>NZ_ACZN01000020.1 GCF_000176135.1 Vibrio coralliilyticus ATCC BAA-450
CACGGGGTCTTTCCGTCTAGCCGCGGGTACACTGCATCTTCACAGCGATTTCAATTTCACTGAGTCTCGGGTGGAGACAGCGTGGCCATCATTACGCCATTCGTGCAGGTCGGAACTTACCCGACAAGGAATTTCGCTACCTTAGGACCGTTATAGTTACGGCCGCCGTTTACCGGGGCTTCGATCAAGAGCTTCGACTTACGTCTAACCCCATCAATTAACCTTCCGGCACCGGGCAGGCGTCACACCGTATACGTCATCTTACGATTTTGCACAGTGCTGTGTTTTTAATAAACAGTTGCAGCCACCTGGTATCTGCGACTCCCGTTAGCTCCATCCGCAAGGGACTTCACCGACAGGAGCGTACCTTCTCCCGAAGTTACGGTACCATTTTGCCTAGTTCCTTCACCCGAGTTCTCTCAAGCGCCTTGGTATTCTCTACCCGACCACCTGTGTCGGTTTGGGGTACGATTCCTTACAATCTGAAGCTTAGAGGCTTTTCCTGGAAGCATGGCATCAATGACTTCACACCCGTAGGTGCTCGACGTCGTGTCTCAGCCTTAGAGAGAGCCGGATTTACCTAACTCTCAAGCCTACGCACTTGAACCTGGACAACCGTCGCCAGGCCCACCTAGCCTTCTCCGTCCCCCCATCGCAATTGTAAGAAGTACGGGAATATTAACCCGTTTCCCATCGACTACGCCTTTCGGCCTCGCCTTAGGGGTCGACTTACCCTGCCCCGATTAACGTTGGACAGGAACCCTTGGTCTTCCGGCGAGGAGGTTTTTCACCCCCTTTATCGTTACTCATGTCAGCATTCGCACTTCTGATACCTCCAGCAAGCTTTACAACTCACCTTCAACGGCTTACAGAACGCTCCCCTACCCAATACATAAAATGCATTGCCGCAGCTTCGGTTTACAGCTTAGCCCCGTTACATCTTCCGCGCAGGCCGACTCGACTAGTGAGCTATTACGCTTTCTTTAAATGATGGCTGCTTCTAAGCCAACATCCTAGCTGTCTAAGCCTTCCCACATCGTTTCCCACTTAGCTGTAATTTGGGACCTTAGCTGGCGGTCTGGGTTGTTTCCCTCTCCACGACGGACGTTAGCACCCGCCGTGTGTCTCCCGGATAGTACTTACTGGTATTCGGAGTTTGCAAAGGGTTGGTAAGTCGGGATGACCCCCTAGCCTTAACAGTGCTCTACCCCCAGTAGTATTCGTCCGAGGCTCTACCTAAATAGATTTCGGGGAGAACCAGCTATCTCCAGGTTTGATTGGCCTTTCACCCCTAGCCACAAGTCATCCGCTAATTTTTCAACATTAGTCGGTTCGGTCCTCCAGTTGATGTTACTCAACCTTCAACCTGCCCATGGCTAGATCACCTGGTTTCGGGTCTATATCCAGCAACTCGACGCCCAGTTAAGACTCGATTTCTCTACGGCTCCCCTAGATGGTTAACCTTGCTACTGAATATAAGTCGCTGACCCATTATACAAAAGGTACGCAGTCACACCACGAAGGTGCTCCTACTGCTTGTACGTACACGGTTTCAGGTTCTATTTCACTCCCCTCACAGGGGTTCTTTTCGCCTTTCCCTCACGGTACTGGTTCACTATCGGTCAGTCAGTAGTATTTAGCCTTGGAGGATGGTCCCCCCATATTCAGACAGGATATCACGTGTCCCGCCCTACTCGATTTCACCTAAAATGCGCTGTCGGTTACGGGGCTATCACCCTGTATCGCAGAACTTTCCAGAACTTTCACCTGACGCATTAAAGGCTTAAGGGCTAATCCAATTTCGCTCGCCGCTACTTTCGGAATCTCGGTTGATTTCTTTTCCTCGGGGTACTTAGATGTTTCAGTTCCCCCGGTTCGCCTCATTACCCTATGTATTCAGATAATGATACCTGCTTATGCAGGTGGGTTTCCCCATTCGGAAATCCCAGACTCAAATGACTTTTACTGTCTAATCTGGGCTTATCGCAAGTTAATACGTCCTTCATCGCCTCTGACTGCCAAGGCATCCACCGTGTACGCTTAGTCACTTAACCATACAACCCCAAAGGGTCTTTACGTCAAACAACCAAAGTTGTCTGCCATTATTTAAACATGATGCAGACTCGATTTTGCCGGACTCAAATTTCCAAGAACACTTGAATGTGTGTTGGTACCTAGTTCTTAGTAACAAATAGCTAAGAATTAGGATTTGAGAACTTTTATTGAATAACAACGCATCTCATAGAGATGGGGATTGTTGTTATTCGTCAGCTTTCCAAATTGTTAAAGAGCTAGATTCATAAATGAACCATTTTTAAAGATTCTTTTGCAAGAACATTTAAAGATGGTATCCCGTAGGGGAGTCGAACCCCTGTTACCGCCGTGAAAGGGCGGTGTCCTAGGCCTCTAGACGAACGGGACACTAAGAATTTCTTAATAGAAATCATTGGTGGAGCTAATCGGGATCGAACCGATGACCTCTTCGCTGCCAGCGAAGCGCTCTCCCAGCTGAGCTATAGCCCCTCTTTAATTTATATAAACCATCAATCTGTGTGGACACTTATCGTGAATAATCATCGTATAAGGAGGTGATCCAGCGCCAGGTTCCCCTAGCGCTACCTTGTTACGACTTCACCCCAGTCATGAACCACAAAGTGGTGAGCGTCCCCCCGAAGGTTAAACTACCCACTTCTTTTGCAGCCCACTCCCATGGTGTGACGGGCGGTGTGTACAAGGCCCGGGAACGTATTCACCGTAGCATTCTGATCTACGATTACTAGCGATTCCGACTTCATGGAGTCGAGTTGCAGACTCCAATCCGGACTACGACGCACTTTTTGGGATTCGCTCACTTTCGCAAGTTGGCCGCCCTCTGTATGCGCCATTGTAGCACGTGTGTAGCCCTACTCGTAAGGGCCATGATGACTTGACGTCGTCCCCACCTTCCTCCGGTTTATCACCGGCAGTCTCCCTGGAGTTCCCGACATTACTCGCTGGCAAACAAGGATAAGGGTTGCGCTCGTTGCGGGACTTAACCCAACATTTCACAACACGAGCTGACGACAGCCATGCAGCACCTGTCTCTCAGTTCCCGAAGGCACAAGACTGTCTCCAGTCTCTTCTGAGGATGTCAAGAGTAGGTAAGGTTCTTCGCGTTGCATCGAATTAAACCACATGCTCCACCGCTTGTGCGGGCCCCCGTCAATTCATTTGAGTTTTAATCTTGCGACCGTACTCCCCAGGCGGTCTACTTAACGCGTTAGCTCCGAAAGCCACGGCTCAAGGCCACAACCTCCAAGTAGACATCGTTTACGGCGTGGACTACCAGGGTATCTAATCCTGTTTGCTCCCCACGCTTTCGCATCTGAGTGTCAGTATCTGTCCAGGGGGCCGCCTTCGCCACCGGTATTCCTTCAGATCTCTACGCATTTCACCGCTACACCTGAAATTCTACCCCCCTCTACAGTACTCTAGTCTGCCAGTTTCAAATGCAATTCCGAGGTTGAGCCCCGGGCTTTCACATCTGACTTAACAAACCACCTGCATGCGCTTTACGCCCAGTAATTCCGATTAACGCTCGCACCCTCCGTATTACCGCGGCTGCTGGCACGGAGTTAGCCGGTGCTTCTTCTGCAGCTAACGTCAAACGAATGCGCTATTAACACACCCGCCTTCCTCACTGCTGAAAGTACTTTACAACCCGAGAGCCTTCTTCATACACGCGGCATGGCTGCATCAGGCTTGCGCCCATTGTGCAATATTCCCCACTGCTGCCTCCCGTAGGAGTCTGGACCGTGTCTAAGTTCCAGTGTGGCTGATCATCCTCTCAGACCAGCTAGGGATCGTCGCCTTGGTGAGCCATTACCTCACCAACTAGCTAATCCCACCTGGGCATATCCTGACGCGAGAGGCCCGAAGGTCCCCCTCTTTGAGCCGAAGCTATTATGCGGTATTAGCCATCGTTTCCAATGGTTATCCCCCACATCAGGGCAATTTCCCAGGCATTACTCACCCGTCCGCCGCTCGACGCCGTTATCCTTCCCCGAAGGTTCAGACAACTCGTTTCCGCTCGACTTGCATGTGTTAGGCCTGCCGCCAGCGTTCAATCTGAGCCATGATCAAACTCTTCAATTTAAGATTTTGTCGGCTCAATGAATACTGAACATTACATAAGTAATGTTTGAATTGACTGTGCTGAATCCGAAGATTCAATGGTCACTTCGTATCATTGAAACCTAATTTGATACCGAAATATCGAATTGGATTATCATCAACGAGTGCCCACACAGATTGATAGGTTTATATTTTTAAAGAGCGTTCTTCTTTGTGACTCACATCACTTCGGAAGAGGCGGCCATTCTAGCGAGATAAACTGAAGTGTCAAACACTTTTTTAAAATTTATTTCATTTTCTTTTTGGCCTATCGATTTGGCTTGGAACCCTTGTGAGCCCTTGCCCTGTCGACAAGGAGGCATTATAGAGATCGGCATCACATTGGCAAGCGATATTTTGAAAAAATTGCAAAAATAACGCTTAACCGCCCAATATTCATCCAAAGCTTTATTTATCCCTATTTACTCATAATATGCTCATAGCTTAACCACAGAGTTATCCACATAACATAGCCTAAGGCGCATAAAAAAGACCGCCAAAGCGGTCTTTCTACACTAATGCTTCAAAATAAAGCTAAATACCTGAGCCATCTTGCTCGCTGTCATCCTCATGGAGCCCACATTCTCGTTTAAGACCAAAGAACCGAGTTTCCTCTTCACTCATTCCAGGTTCCCATTTTTTGGTTGTATGAGTGTCGCCAATCGACAAATACCCTTCATCACGTAATGGGTGGTAAGGCAAACCATGTTGCTCTAGATAGTAGTGTACGTCTTTGTTTGTCCAATCAATGATCGGCAGAAACTTAAACACGCCATTTTGAATCGTCAGGATTGGCAGGTTTGCTCGAGACTTAGATTGCTCACGGCGCAGTCCTGAAAACCAAGTACCCACTCTAAGTTCATCCAAAGCGCGACGCATAGGTTCCACTTTGTTTAAGCGATTGTACTTTTCAATTCCCTCTATACCTTGATCCCACAATTTACCGTAACTTGCCTCCTGCCATGCGGCGCTCTGTTTTGCACGATAGACTTGCAGGTTAAGGTTAAGCTTTTCCGTGAGGCCATCAATAAACCGGTAAGTTTCAGGGAAAAGATAGCCAGTATCTGTCAATATGACCGGGATATCAGGCTTAACCTGCGTGACTAAATGCAACATCACCGCAGCCTGCATGCCAAAACTTGAGGAAACAGCGTGTGTTCCTTCCAGATTTTCTATCGCCCAAGAGACTCTTTCCTGAGCCGTTAGCTTTTCGAGCTCTATGTTAATTTCCGCAAGACGAAGAATTTGCTCCGTCTTCGTTGCCGTTAAGAGCTCTGCTAACTTCGGTTTTGAAGCCACAGAGTTAAGCATAAAAGTCCCTCTTGGAAACAAATACTTCATCGATAATGCCAGCTCTGATCGTGAAGTCACCAAAGCACTCACCGTCGTTACGCTCTTTGGCCCATCGACCGACTAGCTGATCGATTTCTTCAAGAATCTGTTTATCAGTAATGTTTTCTTTATACATCTTAGGTACGCGTGTACCGCCACGGTTACCACCTAGGTGCAAGTTGTAACGGCCAGGTGCTTTACCTACCAGACCAATTTCCGCCAACATCGCACGGCCACAGCCATTCGGACAGCCTGTCACACGTAAGATAATGTTGTCTTCTTCTGGTAAGCCGTGCTTTTTGAGAATACCTTCAACGTCCGTAACAAACTCTGGCAAGAATCGTTCAGCTTCAGCCATTGCCAGCGGACAGGTTGGGAACGCAACACACGCCATTGAATTCTTACGCTGCTCACTAACGGTTTCTTCCATCAAACCATGCTCAACAGCGATTTTCTCAATTTTCGCTTTGTTGTTCTTGGAGACTCCAGCAACAATCAGGTTCTGGTTCGCCGTCATGCGGAAATCCCCTTTGTGGATTTTCGCTATCTCAGCCACACCTGTTTTAAGAGGCTTACCCGGATAATCCAGCAAGCGACCGTTTTCTATAAATAGAGTCAGGTGATGCTTTCCGTCGATCCCTTCGACCCAGCCGACTCGATCGCCACGTTCAGTAAATTCATACGGACGGCTTTCTTCAAATGCCACTCCAGCACGTTTTTCCACCTCTGCTTTAAAAACATCGCTGCCCACTCGATCGAGCGTGTATTTGGTTTTGGCATTTTTACGATTTGAGCGATTACCCCAATCCCGCTGGGTAGTGACGACTGCTGCTGCAACATCTAGCGTTTTCTCCAGAGGGATAAATCCGAAATCATCGGCACGTCTTGGATAAGTAGATGTATCACCATGAGTCATGGCTAGGCCACCGCCCACCAATACGTTAAAGCCCACCAGCTTGCCATCTTCAGCAATCGCGACAAAGTTAAGGTCATTCGCGTGTACATCGACATCATTTTGTGGCGGTATCACAACGGTAGTTTTGAACTTACGTGGTAAGTAGTTGCTACCCAGAATTGGTTCATCATCCTGAGTCGTCTCTACCTTATCGCCATCCAACCAGATTTCTGCGTACGCTTTGGTCTTAGGCAAAAGATGCTCACTGATCTTCTTCGCCCACTCGTACGCTTCTTGGTGTAGCTCCGATTCAACCGGGTTTGTGGTACACAGTACATTACGATTCACGTCACCCGCTGTTGCAATGGAGTCGATACCAATGCTGTTAAGCGTCTGGTGCATCAATTTGATATTTGGCTTTAACACACCGTGGAACTGAAACGTCTGACGCGTCGTTAGACGAATACTTCCATACAGAGAGTGATCTGTTGCGAACTTATCAATCGCTAACCACTGTTCCGGTTTGATAATCCCGCCTGGCATACGTGCACGTAACATCACGTTATGCAGTGGTTCCAATTTCTGTTTGGTACGCTCATTGCGGATATCACGATCGTCCTGCTGATACATGCCATGGAAACGAATCAGCTGGAAGTTATCTGCAGTAAAGCCACCGGTAATACGATCTTGCAGATCTTGCTCAATCGTGCCACGTAGGAAATTACTTTCTCTTTTCAGACGCTCGTTATCCGCAAGGGGCCCTAACTCTTCGCCCAAGACAACCTGTTTATTATTTTCGGTAGAAGCACTCATTAGTAAACATCCCTTTGGTAACGTTTCGCTTTGCGGAGTTCATTGATAAATTCTTCGGCATCATCACGTGATAGTTTGCCGTGCTGCTCTGCGACATGAATCAGCGCTTCATGGACATCTTTCGCCATCCGTGTCGCATCACCACAGACATAGATGTATGCCCCTTCCTGAATCCATTGCCATACTTGTTCAGCGTTTTCCAGAATGCGATGTTGCACGTAGACTTTTTCTGCTTGGTCACGGCTAAAGGCCACATCAAGACGATTCAGCAAGCCTGACTTCAGGTACTTCTGCCATTCAACCTGATAGAGGAAATCTTGGGTAAAGGTGCGGTCACCAAAGAATAGCCAGTTCTTACCATCAGCTCCTCGGTCATCACGCTCTTGGATAAAGCTTCTGAACGGGGCAATACCAGTACCTGGGCCAATCATGATGACAGAGGTATTGTCATCCTGCGGTAGTTTGAAGTTATTGTTGTGCTCAACGAACACTTTCACTTCGCCGCCTTCTTCTAAACGATGAGAAAGGAAGCTAGACGCACCACCAAAACGCTTTTCATCTCCCTTGTCATATTCAACAAGGCCAACCGTTAGATGGACTTCTTCGTCCACTTCACTCTGACTAGAAGCAATAGAATAGAGGCGAGGGGTCAATCGGCGCAGCAAACCAACCAGTTCTTCAGCGGATAGTTTGGTTTTCTTTTCAGCCAAAACATCGACCACTTGGGTGTTGGTCGCGTATTCGCGTAGCTTGTCTTTATCTTCCACCAGTTTGAGTAGTTTCTTGCTACCCGATAGCTCTGCAAATTTAGTGACAAGCTGAGGGTTTGCTGACGTTATCTCGTACTTACTTACTAGCGCACTGTGGATGGAAATGCTCTCACCATCAACATCAATACTTTCCACACCTGACAAGCCTGCTTTGGCTAAGATCGCATTCGCAAGGTCTGAGCTGTTCTCGAACCACACACCAAGTGCATCACCCGGCTGATATGTCAGACCTGAGCCATCCAAATCGATCTCGACATGGCGGACATCTTTACCTGAATCCCGACCAGTAATCTTCTGGCTCGTGAGCAAGGTTGCTGTGTAAGGGTTTTGCTTATTGTATGGCGAATGGCCCGGTGCCGCTTGACCGACTGGTAGTTGAACGACTTCAGCTTCAGTACCTGATGCTAACGCTTCTTTGACTTTATCCAGTGCGTTTTGACGCCACTCACTCGCTGGCGCTTCGTAATCAACATCACAGTCAATACGTTCAATAAATGAGGTCGCGCCAAGTTTAGATAGGTAAGAATCGAAATCTTTACCTGTCTGACAGAAGAATTCATAACTCGAGTCACCTAGACCAATCACACCGTATTTCAGGTTTGGTAACTTAGGCGCCTTCTTAGACTGAAGGAATTCATGCAGCTCAATCGCATTATCTGGTGCTTCACCTTCACCGTTGGTAGAGGCAACAATAATGACGTGCGTTTCCTTGGCGAGGTTCTTTCCTTTGTAATCGCTGGCATCAAACAGCTCGACAGCGATTCCTTGGGCCTTGGCTTCTTGCTCCAGAGCTTCAGCAACGCCTTTCGCGTTACCCGTCTGAGAAGCAAAGATAATAGAAAGCTTGCCTGCCGATTTTGCGGCAACAGCCGCAGCTGCCTGACTAATAGGTGCAGCAGCACCAGTCGTTTGAGGCTGAGCTTGAGATAGCCCCCAAAAATAACCGCTGACCCACGCTAACTGTTGAGGTGACAGTTCTGAGACTGTTTGTTGTAGCGTATTCAGTTGTTGATCATTTAAAGGAGCTGCGATTGACGGTAGTTCTTGTGGTGTGTTTCCTTGAGAGGACACGTTCTTGTTCAAAGACATGGTCTCGACATCCCTATTCATTGCGTGATGATAGATTAACCACTCCCTTTAATAACAAGAAAGAATAGAAATGAATGTTTTATAACTTTTGGAATTAAAGAAAGCCGAAAGTTTAAGCAAGTTTGGCTACTTAGCCTCGACACGTACCTGCCTGAAGCCAACAGCCATCGCGGACTTTGAGGCCAAATCCAGATCCAGATAGTGGCACTCTTCCCCATGAGAATCAGTTAATAGCACAAAACCACCACGAGCATGGCGAAACTCAACAATCCAACTCCCTTCCTGAGCAGAAGGTTCAATGATGGCTTCAACTAACTGATTTTCTCTATAAAGATTTCTAAGTTCATTGATAGTCATGAGAATCCTTTCTCTGAAGTTATTGATAAGAACCCTTAATAAGCATGGTCGAAAGACAAAAAACTGCTAAAAGAAAAATGAAGATATAACGAATAGGCATAAAAAAACGCCACGATATTACGCAGCGTTTTTTGGAAAGACTCTTGCAGTTTAGAAACTGTATTCAGCACCAAGGAAGAAACCGTTCGCCATAATAAAAGGCTTGCCTAGCGTGCTGTCTTCAAGGGTTGGCTTAAATTCATCAGACTCAAGATCAATCACTCGGTAGCCCCCACGGAAAGTGACTGTGGAATTATTCAGTGGCATTCTATATTGCATACCTGCCATCAGGTCGGTGCTCTTAATACCACTGCTATCACCAAAGTTCATTTCACCGATGATATCAAAGTTAGTGTCTTGCACTGTGATTTCAGCGTAACCATAGAATGCCCACAGCAGCTCGTTAAAATCTTTAGTTTGGCCAGTTTCTGCATCCTTGTACTTTGTATTACTCATATCGCTAAAGGTAATACCCGCATCAAAGTGCAATAGATCGTGTTCCATCATTTGGTAGTAGAGCGTCAGATCCAGCTTATCAAATGCCATGAACTCGTTATCAACGCTGGCTGTTCTGATACGTGCATTCGGCACATACTTAATATCGTGCTCGATCGCCGCATAAATACTTGGAGTAACTTCTTTATCACGGCGGATTTCATTCACTTCTGTGTCCACCCACCATGCTTCAGCACCTACTTTTGCAACTACAGAATCTTCTGCCATTGCTGCTGAACTTGCCATCGACATCGCAGCTGCAGTCATAACCGCCAGTGCTGATTTGTTCATCTAATTTAGCTCCTGAGCTCATTGAGGTTCGAGATGTTGGAGCGATAGTATCACATTCTGCACAGCGGTTAATGTCAAATTCCTGCTCGGATTAACGGTGGCTATACACGTAGTTTTTGAAAAACCAAATACCCACAGCAATAACAATCAACCACGGGATAAGTTTAATCACCGCCCCGACCATACCGAGTAAAACCATCACCATCAAAGCAAAACCCGCCGCAGCAAACACCGTGAACATAGTAAGCCCCGTCACCAGCAGCGTTGCAATAAAGACCAATACAAAGATGAGTTCAAACATATCTTTCTCCTTAGTTACCTTTCGCTTTGCAGAAAGTAAGCCAAGTTAAAGAAAAAAACATAAGCATCTGATTTTAATAAAATAAAAAAGAGACACTTTATAAAGCGTCTCTTTTATTGATTATCTTAGTTGGTTAAATTCACCAACCAAATACTATTAGGTGGTGAAATTTACACATTCAGCTCTTTAGGAATTTTACTCAGCGCCGTCTCTACCACTTCGATACCAGAGCCAGGCTTGTGAGCATTCTCACTAATGTAACGACGCCATTGACGCGCCCCCGGCATATTCTGGAACAAGCCCAACATATGACGAGTAATGTGACCAAGATACGCCCCTTTCTCCAGCTGGCTTTCAATGTACGGATACATCTCTTGCACAACTTGAGTACGCTTCTTAACAGGCTTGTCTAATCCAAAGATCTGTTGATCAACCTCCGCCAGAATATAAGGATTCTGATAGGCTTCACGGCCAACCATAACGCCATCAAGGTGCGTCAAATGTTCTTTGGTGTCATCAAGTGTCTTAACGCCACCATTAATAGCAATATTAAGGTGCGCAAAATCTTTCTTCAGCTGGTAGGCACGCGGGTAATCGAGAGGTGGAATCTCACGGTTCTCTTTCGGGCTTAAGCCAGAAAGCCAAGCTTTGCGTGCGTGAATAGTAAATTGATCACTGCCCCCCTTCTCGGAAACAATCGATACAAAGTCGGTCAGAAACTCATACGAGTCTTGGTCATCAATACCGATACGGGTTTTCACCGTAACTGGCACATCCACCACGTCGCGCATTGCCGCAACACATTCTGCCACCAGCAGTGGTTCTGCCATCAGACATGCACCAAAGCGACCGTTCTGTACACGGTCAGACGGACAGCCAACGTTGAGGTTGATTTCATCGTAGCCACGCTCTTGCGCCAATTTCGCACACGTTGCCAAATCCTGAGGGTTTGAGCCACCTAACTGAAGTGCCACTGGGTGCTCTTCCTGGTTATACGCAAGAAAATCACCTTTACCGTGAATAATCGCACCCGTCGTCACCATTTCGGTATAGAGCAAAGTTTCGCTCGTCAGCAGTCGATGGAAGTAACGACAATGTCTGTCAGTCCAATCGAGCATGGGTGCTATGGAAAAGCGGTTGGCCGCATATTTACTAGTATTGTCAGGTTTCATAAGGTGTTACTCGAAATCTTACTACCACAGCTATATATGAATATTCACGCCCACAGATCATAGCAATCTTGCGCTACTGCGATACTCATCATGGAGTGGTCAAAAATAATCCGGCGATTATACACAGAGAATCGAAAACATTCAGGAAAAAAGAACTCGCTCGAAGCTATAGATACAAACGCGTCCAGGAACCTGAAGAGCCAACAACTTTCAGCCAAAATTCGCACCAATATACGGAATGGCTGTACAGGTGATGTCACCGTAATGAAATCCTTCAGCCGTAACACTCGCGATAGTCAGCTCAGGATAACCAGTAACGTCTTTGGTGTTAAACCAGCTATGTATAAAGCCACCCAGTATTAGGCGGCCATTACGAAAGCACTGGATTGCCAATCGAACACTAATACCGATAGTAAATTTGTGTGGAATAATAGATCACAAAAAAGGCTTACTGCACGCACAGTAAGCCTCATTGAACAGAAAGCAACTAAGAGTTGAAGATTATTGAGTGATTGCAATAAAGTTGAATGTTGCGTCGTACGTATCAGCACTTAGATTTTCAATACTCAACGTAAAGCCACTTTCAGAAACATTCTTCAAAGAAGTTGCCACCGTATAGGTTTCACTTGACTCGCGAGACGTATCAGGTGTGACAACTACAACTGGTGTGGAGTCAAACAAATTACTATCGAAGTACACCTTAAATAAGCCTGCACTATGTCGTTCAGCTTGAAAGCCCTGACCAATTTCAACATCACCGTTGTAAGATACTTTTCCAATTACTTGTTTCATAACCTAGCCTCGAGTTGAGAATAATTAAGTTTGTTTGTCATCCTGTGACCATCAAAACTTAGAACAATAAGGTGAATAAGCAACAATACACATATCCAGTAAAAATTAGAGACTGTAAAGCATTCTTTACTCAAATTATTCAAGACAAAAAAAAGCTGGCCCAAAAGTGAGTTGGAGGCCAGCACCGTTCCATGAAGCAAATGAAATGATTGACAAATTACCCATAGGGACTTTTATCGTAGATGAATAAAATATGAAATCAATTTCATATTTTATTTTTCCTGTACACATCGCAAGCTTTTGCGTGCCGCCCCTAGGTTTAGAGTAATTAGCCCACACTCACCACTTTCGATATGTGATCTGGTTCAATCCAAACTATGTTTAAAATTCACGCAAAAAAAAGCTGGCCCTTGGAGTTGGCAGCCAGCGTAAATGTTTGAATTGAAAATGAAAGATACATGAATGTTACAGTTTCATATCGTCCCGGTTAAGGACAGATGCAACCATACGGTAAGGAAAATACTAACTCAAGTGCACATGAGAGGATATTTAGTTCAGAAACGATGTTTTTGCCGTTTTCACTACTCATCACACAAATCAGGTGGTATTTAACTGATTGAAAACATTAGATTAATATAAACAAACTTATCTATTAAGGCCTTGAGAAATAACCACTTTTGAGCTGTTCTCTACGCATTTCGTAAGCTCGAAAATGGAAAGTGTACTAATAAGGTAATCTTCCAAACTCTGAACAAGACTTTGATCAGCAAACTTGTACGTACATCACTGTTCAATGATTAGACTCATCTGATTAGCAGATTAACGCTGCAACTATTTATAAATATTCACTATTCTATCTGTTGAAACATATTAAGAGCGCATAGTAGAAGGATTTACGCGTATGGCCTCTGATCCATTAGACAAACCAACCATACTGGTGGTCGATGATATCCCAGACAATATCCATACTTTGTCTGGCATTCTTTCCGATGAATTTAAAATCAAAGCAGCCACCAGCGGCGCGAAAGCTCTCAAGATTGCCAACAGCTCTCCTCGTCCTCATTTGATCTTGCTCGATATCATGATGCCGGAAATGGACGGCTACGAAGTGTGCTCGATTCTAAAGTCCAACCCTTTGACTTCCGATATCCCCGTGATCTTTGTAACAGCCAAGGCAGAAGTGGTCGATGAGCAAAAAGGCTTCGAGATGGGAGCAGTCGACTACATTACCAAACCTGTCAGCCCACCAATCGTTAAGGCTCGGGTGAAAACACACATCGCACTGTACGATCAAAATTTGGCGTTATCGGTTCAAGTAAAACAAAGAACCGAACAATTGGAGCGCAGCCGCCTCGAAATCATTCAACGCTTAGGCCGAGCTGCTGAATATAAAGACAATGAGACAGGCATGCACGTTGTTCGCATGAGTCATTATTCACGTATTCTTGCTGAGCAGTTGGATGTCAGTAAACGCTGGGTCGAACTTGTCTTCCAAGCATCTCCCATGCATGACATCGGAAAAATCGGTATCCCCGATAACATTTTAGGCAAGCCCGGTAAGCTAGATGGTGATGAATGGACGGTGATGCAAAAACACGTCAACTTCGGCGCAGACATTATCGGAGAAAGTGATTCACTCCTGTTGCAAATGGCGAAAGAGATTGCTCTTTATCACCATGAAAAGTGGGATGGCAGTGGCTACCCTCATGGTACTCAAGGAGAAGCGATCCCTTTAAGTGCTCGCATTGTGGCCATTGCGGACGTGTTCGATGCCCTAACCAGTGAACGCCCATACAAAAAAGCGTGGCCAGTTGAAGATGCCGTGGCACTGCTTGAAGAAGGTGCAGGCGCGCATTTTGACCCCAACTTAGTGCCCATTTTCATCAGTCAGCTAGATGAAATCCTCAAAATCAAAGAATCCTTTAAAGACGAATTTTAAGTGCTTCGGCTAAGGTAGAGAATGAATCAAGTACAGAACTATGCGCTCGACTCTAAGCGCATTCTTACCGGCTTTGTTATTGCTTCCGTGATGTTACTGATTGCCGGTAGCATTGGCTGGATGAGCCTTAACCAGCGCTTTAATACAGTCGATCAGTACGCGAGTAATGCCCAGCTATTATCGACCTTAGACAGCGTTAAGATGCTCGAGCAAAGTTATATTCGTCTGCCTCAGGATGAGGTCTCTGATGACATTTATCGCCAGATAGATAAAGCTCAGACGTTATCAGACGTTGTCATCGCCAATGGTATTGATGCACAGATTACCGACTTGCTTGCGGATTATCGTCAGGACTTTACCCAGTACATAGCGCTCAGTCAGAGTGAAACCACGACTCGTGAAGAAATGACCATCATTGCCGAGGAGGCTTCCGATACCATTGATGTCATTCAGCAGTTGCATGAAGACTTCGTTGAAAACGGTATCATGAGTATTGAGGAGCTTAGAGAGCAAGTAGATGAAGATTCTGATAACGCGATTCGTGCCCACTGGCTTGTTGGACTAATAGCAAACTCACAAAACCACCAGAAATCATACGTGCTTAGTAAAGACCAACAGGAGCTTAACCAAGCACAGTTTGAACTGAAGAAAATCGACCAACTCATCACCTTACTCGATGGCAAGCTGACCGAACAAACCAGTGTGAATAAACTGATTCTGGTCAACAATGCTAAAAATCGTTATCTCACCTCACTCGTCCAGCTAAGAAGCTGGTCTAATATTGGTGAAAAGCTCCAGCAAAGCATTCTCAATCAAGTAAATCGTTCTGGGGACGAGTTGGCACGCTCAGCCACCGACTTACGTAATCATCTTCAGGATATTCTCCGAGCATCGCAGCAAGCCGTTTCCAGTACTCAAATCGCTATTAGTGAGCGTCTGGCTGTCAGCTCTAATCTACTTGTTCTTCAATCTTCAATCAGTGAAGCACAACAACTCGATCGCGACTATTCACTGTCACTTTCACCAACGCGCCAGCAGGCGATTGCTGACCAAGTAAATGATTATCTGGAATACTCATTGCGCCTTCTCGATAGCCTGTCAGCTCAAGTACCGACCGATGAAGAAAAGATCAATGTCGACAAAATACAAACACTGACTAACAGCTACTACACGCTGTTCAATCAATTAACTTCAGCACGCAGTATTACCTCACAGCAGATCGCCCAGTTGGAAACAACATACGAGCAGCTACAGTCGTTCATTCAGCCCGTTTACCAAGAACAGCTCAATACGGTAGAAAATTCCGGTGCGATTGCCAGCTATCTGGCGATTGGTGGCGGTATCTTTGTGGTGACTTTACTGCTGCTGGGTTTACTCGCAAATAAATCTCACGCAGCACTAGAGCGTTTTGCAGATAAGCTGGCATTAGCAAGAGATGACGCCGATGCAGCAAACAAAGCAAAGTCAGACTTCTTGGCTAACATGAGCCACGAGATCCGCACACCAATGAATGCCATTATCGGCATGAGCTATCTTGCACTCAAAACGGACCTTTCCAAGGCTCAACGTAATTACATTCAGAAAGTGAAGCTTTCCGCCGATTCCCTGCTCGGTTTGATCAACGATATCTTAGACTTCTCAAAGATCGAAGCGGGCAAACTGGATATCGAAAACGTCGACTTCCACCTAGAGAATGTTCTCGACAATATTTCCAATCTCGTTGGTTTACGCGCATCTGAACGCGGGCTGGAATTATTGATCCATATTGATCGCGACGTACCAACTGCGCTAGTTGGCGATCCTCTGCGTCTGGGGCAGATCCTAATTAACCTAGCCAACAACGCGGTGAAATTTACTGAACAAGGTGAGATCAAAGTTAGCATTGCTCTGGAAAAGAAAGACGGTAACGATATCACCCTCAAATTCTCGGTGACTGATAGCGGTATTGGCATGACACCAGAGCAGTGCAATAAGCTATTCAACAAGTTTACTCAGGCCGATAGTTCAACCACACGCAAATATGGCGGTACCGGACTTGGGTTGGCGATCAGCAAAGAGCTTTGTCAGTTGATGGGCGGTGACATTGGTGTCACAAGCGAACAAGGTAAAGGATCAACGTTCAGCTTCACCGTTCAATTAGGCGTAAGCCACGCGTTAAAGCAAGAGCAATTGTTGGTCCCGAAAGAACTCGGTCAGCTGAAAATTCTGGTGGTCGATGATAATGCCAGCGCAAGGCTTATTGTGGAAGATATTCTCGAATCCCTACAGTTTGAAACCACCAGCGTTACCAATGTTGATAGTGCGCTTGATGAGTTAGAAGAAGCCATCACCAACAAACAACCTTATGATTTGGTGATTTCTGACTGGCAGATGCCGGTCAAAGACGGCATCGATTTAGCTGAAATCATGTGGGACAGACTGGCAGAGCGTGAGCAACCAAAACTCTTAATGCTGACGGCTTATGGCCGTGAAGAGCTGACCGATGCCTTTATCAATCGCCAGTTAACGCCACCATCAATCCTCGATAAGCCAGTCACCTCTTCACATCTGTTCGATGCCATAGTGACACTTTATGGCGTTGAAGGCAGTCGTGTAAGCCGGAGCGATGTCGAAGAGCAGACACAACTTGCCAATGCCCAACAACTGGCTGGTGCTCAGTTATTGCTGGTCGAAGACAATGAGATTAACCAAGAGCTGGCCACTGAGCTACTTGAAGGCCAACAAGTACACGTCACAATCGCTGAAAATGGTCAGGTAGCGATTGATCTTTATAAGAGCCATGACTTCGATGGCATTTTAATGGACTGTCAGATGCCAGTCATGGATGGCTATGAAGCCACGGAATTTATACGTCAAAAACTGGATGATAAACAAATTCCAATCATCGCTATGACGGCTAACGTCATGGAGCGCGATAAAGAAAAAGCAAAGAATGCGGGTATGAATGACATCATCGCTAAACCGATTGATGTCGGTGCGATGTTCAGTACTTTGGCGAAATGGATTACACCTAAACATCCACAACAACTGGTGGCAGGAGCGGAACACTCTACTGGGCAAGTCCCCAATATTACCGGTCTTGATATTACTTCAGGCCTAACCCGTGCGAGTGGTAATGCCGATTTGTACACCAAACTCATTCTGCGCTTTGCCAGCACTTATGCCGATACCAACGCTGTAGAAGCCGCTGTCACCGACGAAGACAGTGCAACACGCAAACGCAATATTCACTCTCTCAAAGGGGTCGCAGGCAATATAGGAGCGACTTCGCTGCACGAGCTTTGCCAAGAGCTGGAGCACGACAGCACAAATCAAGACTTACGCCAAAGAATGCTTAAATCACTCACCGCACTGGTCGAGAATATCCACGCCAGCGAACTCCACAGTGAAAAGCCTGCAGTATCTTCTGCAAATGGTATTTTCAATCAGGATTTGTTTGATCAGCTCAAACAAGCCGTAGATGAAAACGACACTCAGGCACTGTCTATTATGGAAGATATTACATCAAGCTCTTCGGTTGGGTTGTCTGAATCTGACTTCGCCCAGCTAAATAATGCGTTGGAAGAGTTTGATTTTGACTTAGGGCAGGAGATTTTATCCAACAGAGCGCACAAAGTGAGTAATACCAATGCGCCGTAGCAGTATCGTTTTATTAACAGATAAGGTAACTTATAACACTCAAGGCAGATCCAGTTACCGTAACCACGATTCGATAGGTTAACTCACTGACTGTATTATCAGAAAATGCCTCTTGATAAACGAAATCCATCAAGAAATGGTATATTATTACTAAAGTCCAATGGTTATGGTGAAAAATTTGGACCACAAGCTAATAAAGCAGATTGAAGAAATGTGTGCAGCGCGGGGAGTAAGACTAACTCCTCAAAGAAAGAGGGTTTTTGAGCTAATTTGTTCCAGCCCTAAAGCATCAAGTGCATACGAATTACTGGAAGAGCTAAAGAAAAGTGAACCGCAAGCGAAGCCACCAACAGTGTATCGCGCACTCGACTTTCTCTTAGAGCAAGGGTTTATCCATCGTGTTGAATCCACCAACAGTTTTATTCAATGCAGCTCTTGCAATGCTCATAAGCACTACTCACATTTACTGATTTGCGACAAGTGCAGCAATGTTATTGAACTTCAAGATGATAGTTTGGTAGCCTTACTGAAGAATAACGCTGAAAAACATGGCTTTACGATCACAAACCACGTGATTGAATCTCATGGAGTTTGTCAGTCATGTTCAAATGAACAGACGGAATAAGAATAGAAGAAGATTATGCGCGCTGAATTTGTAAACCCGTTTTTAGCTTCTCTGATGAACGTTCTAAAAACGATGGCTTCTCTGGAATTGAAGCCACAGAAACCTCGAGTGAAAAAAGATGAGATTGCTCGCGGTGATGTTTCAGGTTTAATTGGGATGGTAGGTCAGCAGACACGCGGTTCTATGTCTATCACATTTGATGAAAATCTGGCTCTGGAAATCATGCAGAACATGTTAGGTGAACGCCCTAACGGTCTAAATGACGAAATTACCGACATGGTGGGTGAAATCACTAACATGGTCGCTGGTGGCGCAAAACGTATCCTTTCTGAAAGCGGCTTCGATTTCGATATGGCAACGCCAATCGTAGTATCAGGTAAGGGCCACACTATCCGCCACAAATGTGAAGGCGCGATCATCATCATGCCATTCACATCTCAGTGGGGTAACGCGTTTATCGAAATTTGTTTCGAATAACTCGCTCCTTACAGACAAAGAAAAAGCTTCCCTTGGGAAGCTTTTTTGCTTTATGCGATGATGTTTCTTTGCTTGAGCGCGGTTAAGCAATCTTCCACCAGCGCATCAATGGATTTCTCACCCGCAAGTAAGTCAATCTCAGGGGCTAGTGGCGCTTCGTACTCAGAATCAATCCCAGTGAAATTAGCGATCTCTCCCGCTCGAGCTTTTTTGTATAGCCCTTTAGGATCACGCTGTTCACACACTTCCAATGATGTATTGACGAAGACTTCGAGGAACTCTCCGTCTGGCAGTAAATCTCTTACCAGTTGACGCTCTGCACGATGCGGTGAAATAAAAGCCGACAAAACAATTAAGCCCGCATCAGCCATCAGTTTGGCTAGCTCACCAATACGTCGGATGTTCTCACGGCGATCTTGCTCGGAGAAGCCTAGATCGCTACACAAACCATGACGCACATTGTCACCATCGAGTAGATAAGTGTGATAACCCTGCTCTGCCAGTTTGTTTTCCAAAGCTCCTGCAACCGTTGATTTCCCTGCGCCAGATAAACCTGTAAACCAAAGCACAACCGGTTTTTGTTGCTTTAGTTCGGCTCTGAAAGCCTTATCAATATTATGCTGATGCCAAACAATGTTTTCATCTTTGGCCGGCGTTTCCGTGGTCATAATTCTGTCCTTAAAACGGGAAAAATTGAGGAATCAAAGCCAATACCAGCACCGAGTAAACGATGGAGACTGGAATACCGACTCTGACGTAGTCTGCAAGCTTATAGTTACCTACGCTGTATACGAGCAAGTTGGTCTGGTAACCATAAGGCGAAATAAAGCTGGCACTTGCACCAAACAGTACCGCCATAATAAATGGCATTGGGTCGACGCCATACCCAATAGCCATACTGTAGCCAAGTGGAAACGCGAGCGCAGCAGCTGCATTATTGGTCACCAGCTCGGTCAGTATTAGAGTAAAGAGGTAAGTTGCAACCAAAGCTCCAAATGCCCCCCAACCATTGAATGTTTCCATAAACATCGCGCCCAATGTGGCGGATAAACCAGAGGACATCATCAGCTGGGCGATGGATAAAGCAGAGCCGACGATCACAACGATATCGACAGGAAAACGACGTCTAAGCTCTCCCATCTGGATGACACCAAAAAACAGCGCCGCAAGAAGGAAAACCGACAAACCTTTAATCAGTGGGAAGACGTTCAGCAATGCAGCAGCAATTACGCCTGCAAACCCGATCAGCACTAGACTAGATTTATTCGCATCAAGGCGAGCGCTCGAATCCAAGTCATTCACCAAAACAAACTCTTTGCGGTGTGCCTTGCGCTCCTGCTCAAAACGTTTGCCTGGTACCAAGACTAAGGTATCACCGGCATTGAGTTCTATATTACCCAATCCACCCTGCAACCTTTCGTGGCCACGACGAATCGCGACCACAACTGCATCAAAGCGATCACGAAAATGGCTGGATTTGAGGGTCTTGTTACAAAAGCTAGCTGAAGAGCTCACCACCACTTCAACAAAGCTCTGGCCGTTAAGGTGGTGCTGACCAAACAGCGTCAGGCCTTGAATTTCCTGAAGTGTGGCAACGCTTTCAATATCACCACAGAACAATAAGCGGTCTTTGGCCTGCAAAACAAAATCCGGTTCCACCGATGCCATGGTTTTACCACCACGTATCACTTCCGCTAGGAACAGTTTTCTCAACGCACGTAGGTTGTTTTCACTGATACTCCGCCCCACCAAAGGTGAGCCTGGCTCCACAATCGCTTCAAGAAAATAAGGCAACTCTTCCTGATTTTGATCTTCATAGTTCGGAAGTAAATAGCTCAGAGGGATCAAGATCAACAGACCTGCTACCAGCACAGACAATCCGATCATAGTTGGAGTAAAAAAGCCAAGACTCGGGAGTCCTGCATCTTCTACAAAGCTGTTAATGATCAAGTTGGTTGACGTACCGATCAAGGTCAATGTGCCGCCAAGAATTGCCGCATAAGAGAGTGGGATAAGTAGCTTAGAAGGAGCATGGGACTGGTTACGCTTGATAGCGCCGATCAAAGAGACAACCACAGCGGTATTGTTGGTGAACGACGATAGGAATGCTGTCGACAAACCAAGCTTCGCAACAACTGTACCAAGCTTGCCCGTCGATAAAGAACGACTGACCCAGCTGATCAGTCTGGTTTTCTCCAACGCGCTGGAGGCAAGAATCAGCAACACCAGCGTTAACAGAGAGGAATTAGTAAAGTTAGTGGCAACATCGCCAAGTTCAATCATGCCAGCGAGAAACGCTATGAACGCCGCCCCTGCAAATATAAAACTTGGCTTAATTCGTGTTGTGATCAGGCACGTAACGATACCCAACAACACTGCCAACACGAACCCTTGCTGCCACATCATACTCTACCTGCTCCGCTCGGTTAGATTTTCGCATCCCACTCAGGGAAGTGTTTAAGAATCAGAGCTTTTAGCTCAGTTTCAAAAGCACCCATGCGCTCCTGAGGAGAACGCTGACGCTCAGCCAGAGCATCACGCACCAAACCTGCACCTACGGTCACGTTAGTCAGGCGATCGATGATGATGAAACCACCGGTATCCTGGACGGCATCGTAGTTGTCGATGGCGACCGACTCATTCAGTGTCCACTCACACAAACCAATACCATTCAGTGGTAGCTCTTCTGCCTTGTGCATAGACAGGTTGTTGATGTCGTACTGGTGACGAATGGCTTCAACGCGACCTACAGTCTTCTTGCCCGCAATCTTCACATCGTAATCACGGCCAGCCTGCAATGGCTGCTCTGTCATCCACACCACATCAGCAAGCAGTCGGTTACTTGACTCAACTTGAGCATGTTCAAGCACGATCAGGTCACCACGACTGATATCGATCTCATCTTCCAATGTCAGCGTCACCGCTAGGCCTGCTTGAGCTTGTTCTAGGTCGCCATCAAAAGTCACAATACGCGCCACTTTCGAACTCTTACCTGAAGGCAAAGCTTTAATGCGGTCACCCACTTTGACATTGCCTGAGGCAATCGTGCCCGCAAAACCACGGAAGTCGAGGTTTGGACGATTGACATATTGGACAGGGAAACGGAAATCCCCCTCTTCTTTAACCTGGTCAACATCGACGTTTTCTAGAAGATCGAGTAGAGACGGCCCTTCAAACCAACTCAGGTTATCACTCGCTTCCACCACATTGTCACCCTCTAGCGCAGACAGTGGAATGATCTGAATATCGGTTTCACCTTGTAGGTTTTCTGAAAACGACAGGTATTCGTCACGGATCTCTTCAAAGCGTTGTTGTGAATACTCAACCAGATCCATCTTGTTCACTGCCACCACAAAGTGCTTAAGGCCAAGCAAGTTTGAGATGAAAGAGTGACGGCGAGTTTGATCCAATACCCCTTTACGCGCATCAATCAAAATGACCGCAAGATCACAGGTCGAAGCGCCTGTCGCCATGTTACGTGTGTACTGCTCATGCCCCGGCGTGTCGGCAATGATGAACTTACGCTTCTGGGTAGAGAAATAGCGATACGCGACATCAATCGTAATCCCCTGCTCACGTTCAGCCTGCAAACCATCAACCAACAACGCTAGGTCTGGACGTTCGCCGGTGGTGCCGACGCGCTGACTATCCGAATGAACGGCGGCCAACTGATCTTCATAAATTTGCTTTGAGTCGTGGAGTAGACGACCAATCAATGTACTTTTACCATCATCTACTGAACCACATGTGAGGAATCTAAGTAGCGATTTGTGTTGATGCTGAGTCAGGTAACCTTCGATACCAAGTTCAGCTAATTGAGCTTCAACTGCACTGTTCATAATCTTTCCTTAGATCCTTTAGAAATAACCTTGTCGTTTCTTCAATTCCATCGATCCCGACTGATCGTGGTCGATCGCACGGCCTTGTCGTTCGCTCGATGTCGCAACCAGCATTTCTTCAATAATGCCCGTTAGTGTATTGGCGTCTGATTCAATCGCACCGGTCAGCGGGTAGCATCCTAAAGTACGGAAACGGACGTTTTTCTCTTCAATCACTTCACCTGGCTGAAGCTTCATTCGCTCATCGTCCACCATGATGAGCATGCCATCACGCTCAACGACTGGCCGCTTATCAGCTAGGTAAAGTGGAACAATTTCGATGTTCTCTAGATAGATGTATTGCCAGATATCCAGCTCAGTCCAGTTGGATAGTGGGAACACTCGAATGCTTTCACCTTTATTGATCTGGCCGTTGTAAGTACGCCATAACTCAGGACGTTGATTCTTAGGGTCCCATGTATGGTTCTTGTCACGGAAAGAATAGACACGCTCTTTCGCACGAGATTTCTCTTCATCGCGACGCGCACCACCAAACGCTGCATCAAAACCATACTTATTCAGCGCTTGTTTAAGACCTTGAGTTTTCATGATGTCAGTATGCTTGGACGAGCCATGTTCGAATGGGCTGCATCCCATCGCAAGACCTTCTGGGTTCTTATGAACCAAAAGCTCAAAGCCGTATTTTTCTGCGGTTTTGTCGCGGAATTTGATCATCTCCTTAAACTTCCAGTCGGTATCGACGTGAAGTAGAGGAAACGGGATCTTACCCGGGTAAAAAGCCTTACGAGCAAGATGCAGCATGACTGAGGAGTCTTTACCGATGGAGTACATCATCACCGGATTATCAAACTCTGCGGCAACTTCGCGGATAATATGAATACTTTCCGCTTCAAGCTGCTTGAGATGGGTTAAACGTTCTTGGTCCATGTTAGTGCTTCCTTTGCGGCTCACTGGGAGCGTCTGACAAATTCTAAATAAATGGGCATTACGCGAATTGGCGCTGTTGTAATGGTTCTTGCTGTGCTCCAAACCACGTTAATTTTTCTGACAAAGACACCACTTCCCCAATCACAATCAGTGACGGCGACTCGGCATCTTGAGCAAGAGTTGCCAGCTGTGACAGCTGACCTTTAAAAACTTTCTGACAGGATTGTGTTCCGCGCTCGATGATCGCAATCGGAGTGTCTGGTGAGCGGCCATGTTCAATCAACTGACCTTGAATGTACTCAGACTTCATTAGCCCCATATAAATCACCAAAGTCTGATTACCGCGAGCCAGCGTTGACCAGTCCATTTGGTCACTTTCAGCTTTAAGATGACCAGTAATAAACATCGCTGTTTGCGCATAATCGCGGTGCGTCAATGGGATGCCTGCATAGGCGGTAGCACCAGCAGCAGCGGTAATTCCAGGCACAACGTGGAACGAAACGCCCGCATCAGCCAAGACTTCCAGTTCTTCACCACCACGGCCAAAGATAAATGGATCGCCACCTTTGATACGTACAACGCGATGTCCTTGTTGAGCAAAGTCCACCAGTAGCTGATTGGTTTTTTCTTGAGGAACACTATGATGACCAGCACGCTTGCCGACACAGACTAAGATCGTATCGCTCGGTACCAGTGCCATGATTTCATCGGAGACTAAATAGTCGTAGAGAACAACATCCGCCTGCTGTAAAAAGCGCAGTGCTTTGATGGTCAGCAATTCAAGGTCACCCGGACCAGCACCAATAAGAGCCACTTCACCTGAGTTCAAAACACTCTTACCAATACTCTCGGCGGTAGAAGACTGCGCTTGTGCCGCTCGCGGGTTGTGAAGTGGAAATTGAGAAATTGTATCCTTGCTCGCCATCATGTTGTTCCTTTCCTGTCGTTGAAAGCATTATGGCGCTCTATATATATTACCTGAAATTCTAAAATTTCATTTTTTATACCTTTTTCTGATAAGAGTAGAATGCAATGTGGTTAATGGTTGAACACAGATGAGATCTACTGAGCAGAACGGTATAAAGTAATTGTTCTAGGTCACAGTTTGTTACTGAGCGAAATATCTGTTGCACGGCGTTTTGCTACATTATGCAACGTCTCAAAATAACGCTATCGGAGCTTACAAAATGAAAGTCGCAGTGAAACCCCTTTCGCTTGCTGTACTGGGTGGCATGCTAACTATGGCTGGCCCAGCAATGGCAGAAACGATCAAATTACGTATCGTAGAAACCACGGATATTCACACTAACGTCATGGACTACGACTACTACAAAGATAAACCGACTCAAAAAACCGGTCTGACACGCACAGCAACGCTGGTTAAGCAAGCTCAGGCCGAGGTAGAGAACAGCGTACTGGTTGATAATGGTGACCTTATCCAAGGTAGCCCTATGGGTGACTACATGGCCGACAAAGGCATCAAACCAGGTGAAGTACACCCCGTCTACAAAGCAATGAACCAGCTAAACTACGATGTCGGTAACATTGGTAACCACGAGTTTAACTACGGTCTGGAGTTCCTTGCAGAAACCATCAATGACGCAGACTTCCCATACATCAGCGCCAACGTGTTTGATAAGAAAACAGGCAAGCACTACTTCAAGCCATACATCATCAAAACTCACACTTTCAAAGATGTTGAAGGTGTAGAACATGAAATTAAAGTGGGTTACATCGGCTTCGTTCCACCACAAATCATGGTATGGGATAAGAAAAATCTTGAAGGTAAGGTATTTGCGAAGGACATCAAAGAGACAGCAGAAGAGCTTGTCCCGCAGATGAAAAAGGAAGGCGCTGATGTCATCGTTGCCATTCCACACTCTGGCGTAGCATCTGACCCTTACAAAGCAGGCGCAGAAAACTCAACTTACTACTTATCAGAAGTCGAAGGCATTGATGCAATCGCCTTTGGTCACTCACATGCTGTCTTCCCGGGTAAAGGTTTTGACAACATCCAAGGTGTCGATAACCAAAAAGGTACCATTAACGGTGTCGCTTCGGTTATGCCTGGACGCTGGGGCAGCCACGTTGGTGTTATCGACCTAGAATTGAAAGAACAAGATGGCAAGTGGTCAGTTGTGAAAGGTCAGGCAGAAGCCCGTCCTATCTATGACAAAGTGGCTAAGAAATCTCTTGCTAAAGCCGATCCTGACATGGTGAAAGCGTTAGAAGTAGACCATAAAGGTACGCGCGATTTCGTTAACCAGCCAATTGGTAAAGCAAACGACGTGATGTACAGCTTCCTTGCTCTAGTACAGGATGATCCAACCGTACAAATCGTTAACCTTGCACAGAAAGATTACGTGGAACGCTTTATTCAAGGAGACCCTGATCTTTCAGATATTCCAGTCCTTTCTGCAGCCGCTCCTTTCAAAGCTGGTGGTCGTAAGAACGATCCAGCAAACTTTACTGAAGTCGAATCCGGCCAGCTGACCTTCCGTAATGCTGCAGACCTTTACCTTTACCCGAACACGCTTGTCGCAATGAAGGTCAAGGGTAAGGAAGTAAAAGAGTGGCTAGAGTGTACTGCTGGTCAATTCCAACAGATTGATGTTAACAGCACTGCACCACAGCAGCTGATCGACTGGGATGGCTTCCGTACTTATAACTTCGACGTCATTGACGGTGTTGAGTACCAGATTGATGTAACTCAGCCAGCGAAATACGATGGTGACTGTAAGCTAGTCAACGAAGACGCTGAACGTATTGTTGGTTTGACTTACCAAGGTAAGCCAATCGATATGGAACAAGACTTCCTGATCGCGACCAACAACTACCGTGCATACAGCAACAAATTCCCAGGCACTGGTAGTGAGTTTGTGGCGTTTGATTCTCCAGACGAAAACCGCTCTGTTATTGCGTCTTACATCAGCCGAGTAAGTAAAGAAAAAGGCGAAGTAACACCAAGCGCAGACAACAACTGGACATTCGCTCCAATTAAGTCTGACAACAAACTGGACATCCGCTTTGAAACCTCACCAAGTGAGAAAGCTGCAGCCTTCATTGAGAAGAAAGGCCAGTATCCGATGAAACAAGTCGCAACTGACGATGTCGGTTTCGCGGTTTATCAGATCGACCTACAAAAGTAGGCATGTGATATAGTTTTTAAGCCGCGATATTTATCGCGGCTTTTTTTCATCACAAGTTAGCGAATCACACTTGATCGGTTTAGAATTCTAAGCATGTTTTAGTTGATGATAAAAAGTTCATGCAGCCCACCGAACGCTTTATGGAACAGCTCCAAGCCACAGGCTTCAATCACGATGAAATAGCCCAATTGCTTGACTCTGCTCAGCTTATTGAGCTCCCGACCCGACATATATTGCTTCATCAAGGTCAGCTCGCCGACGAGATATTTTTCCTCATCGAAGGGATTTGCCACTCCGCCTACCTCACTGATAAGGGTAAAGAATTCAGCAAGGAATTTTACTGGGAACACGACTGGATCATCGGCTTTGAAAGTTTAATCAAGCAGCAACCGTCACCCTACCTGCTCGAATCTCTGACCTCTTGTGTGCTCTTCTCACTTCCAGTAGAAACACTTCGTCAATGGCGTAGTCAAAAACATAGCGTGTATCTCAAGCTGCTCGAAACTCAGTTGATGTACAAAGAGAACAAAGAACGCTTTATGTTGTTGTACACCCCGGAAGAACGTTATGAGCTGTTCTGCCAGCATTACCCGCACTTACCCGAAAGGCTAACCGACTATCAGATAGCCGCCTATCTAGGGATTACACCGATTAGCCTGAGCCGAATTAAAAAGCGAATGCAAAGTTAACATTTGTTAATGCTGTCAGGGTTCATCACTGTTAACTTAGGTCTTCATAAGAACGAAACCGAGCAACACTATGATCACCTGGCAACTTCTTCCTTTTGACCAATTGTCTACCCCTCAGCTATACCGACTCCTCAAACTGCGTGTTGATGTGTTTGTCGTCGAACAAATCTGCCCCTACCCTGAACTGGATGGCAAGGATAGCTTAGAGAACGTGCATCATTTAATGGGCTACAAAGACGACGAACTGGTTGCTTACGCGCGACTTCTGCCGCAAAACGTCAGCTACCCTTCAGTCAGTATTGGTCGAGTGGCTACCGCGCAAGCCCATCGCGGTGACGGGTTAGGCCATCAATTGCTCGAACAAGCCTTATTAGAGTGCGACAAGCTGTGGCCGGGACAAGATATTGAGATTGGTGCTCAGGAGCATCTAGAAACGTATTACAACCGCCATGGTTTTCAGCGCACCTCAGAGATGTACCTAGAGGACGATATTCCACACATCGACATGAAGTTTAGTCGTTAGCTATGACCGGGCTCTCTCCTCAAGCCATTGCTCTGTGGTTACTCATTGCAGGTAATCTCACGGCATCACTGTCAGATGTGATGGTCAAATTGCTTGATGGCAGCGTGAGCCCGTTTCAGTACATTTTTATCCGTCAGTTAATCTCAGTTGCGGTAATCTACCCACTGTGGAGAAAAGAAACACAATCTACACGTCAACTACGCTCACCTGGCCTTAATGTCTTTCGCGCTCATCTGGTTTTGATTGGCAGTGGTTGCATGGTGGTTGCCATCACTCATATGACTTTGGCCAGTGCGAATGCTGTGTTCTATGCCGCACCTTTGTTAATGCTGCCCATTTCAGTGTTGATGATGGGAGAAAAGCCTTCTCGTTCCAAAGTGCTCGGCACACTATTAGGCTTTGTTGGTGTGCTGATTGTTCTCAGACCTTCACAATTTCATTGGGCTGCCTTTTTTGCACTCGGTACGGCAACCACGCTGGCGTTGTTTAATGTTTCAGCACGTAAACTGCCCGAGCAACAATCCATGATCAGTACCTTGTTTTGGACTTCACTGCTATCACTTCCCGTTGCAGGCACTCTGGCTGTTTGGTCATGGCAACCAATCAACGCCTCCCAATTGGGACTAATCGCTGCCGGAGCACTTTTGATTCTTGTTTATAATGGTTTAGCTGTTCTGGCTTACCGAAAAGCGCCAGCTGGGGAGATAGGCTTAGCAGAGTATTCTGGATTAGTGTTTGTCACTCTGTTTGGAATCTGGTGGTTTAACGAAATTCCGGATTGGATTACTGCCATGGGTATCATGCTGATCATCGCCCCTTTATTACCAATCAGAAGGCGATTTCGACAGCGTATTGTAAACAGTTAACTACTTACTGCGTCCAAATCCACCATCCGATAGACGGAAGAACATAACGGATTTGGCGCTTTTCTCGAGCTGGAGAATATCTAAGCTGCCATCATCCGCGAGTTTGAAACGAACCAACTGGCCAGCCTTAATATAGCTAAGCGGCTTGTCGCTACCTTCAACGCGCACTAACGCATTCAAATCAGCCATTGCTAGATTATTGTTGCGGAAGACTTGCGCCAAGGTGTCACCTCTCTTCACTGTATATTCCTGCCAGACCTCCGACTTTAAACTTTCCTGTTGCTGAGAAGGCTGCTCACTCAATCCAGTAGTATTGATATTAACTTGAACGCGCTGTTTTGCTGTTTGAGGGGACGAAGGCTGTTCGACTGTCGGCTCTGGTGTTGGGATAACCAATAAAAGCAAAACGACTGGCACGAGTACCATCAATGCACGCTGATGCAACTTAGGCAGATGAGCCCAGGCCTGCTTTGCTTGATCGGCGATGCCCTTCCAATCTACCTGCGAAAACTTCTGCTGTACCAGTTCTGCATAATCTACCTGTTTTACTTTTTTCTTTCTGCGATTCATTACGCGAGGTCTCCCAGGGTCCACGACTACAAGTATAAAAACGAAGCGCACTGTAGTATAGGAGTTTTCAATGTGTTAAGTGATGTACAGGTCAAATTTGTCAATCTCCGCTTAAAAGTAAGACGTAAATCTCACATTGCAACACTTGTTGTTGCTTCAAAGCGGGACCATTTCATCCCAGCACTAATACTGGTATCCTGTGCCACCTGAATACATCAAAAATAGAGAGACATCATGTCTGAAGTTAAATTTGAAACTGTAGAACAAAAAGCAAGCTACGGCATTGGTCTACAGATGGGTCAGCAACTGGCTGGTTCTGGTCTAGAAGGCCTGAGCGTTGACGCAATTGCAGCGGGTATCGCGACTGCTCTAGTAGGCGACATGCCAGCTATTGAAATCGACGAAATCAACTCTGCACTTCAAGACCTACACCAACGTGCAGAATCTGCTCGTCAAGAGTCAGCTAAAGCAGCTGCTGCTGACGGTGAAGCGTTCCTAAAAGACAACGCTCTTCGCCCAGAAGTAACGGTTCTTGAGTCAGGTCTACAGTACGAAGTTATCACAGAAGGTACTGGTGAAATCCCTACGTCAGACAAACAAGTACGTGTTCATTACCACGGTGAACTGACTGACGGCACTGTATTCGACAGCTCAGTATCTCGCGGTCAACCAGCAGAGTTCCCTGTAACTGGCGTAATCAAAGGCTGGGTTGAAGCACTTCAACTAATGCCTGTTGGTTCTAAGTGGAAACTATACATCCCTCAAGACCTAGCATACGGCGAGCGCGGCGCAGGTGCAGCGATTCCTCCGTTCGCAGCACTTGTATTCGAAGTAGAACTACTAGACATTCTGTAATTCGAAACGAAACCACAATTCTTAATAAAGCGACGCATTGCGTCGCTTTTTTTGTCTACACTGGTAGTGTTTCGCTTTGCCCTTAAGGAATCACTATGACTAAAGCCCTACTACTGCTCCCCCTTCTCCTCTCAACAAGTTTCTCAAGTTACGCGTTTCTCAATCTAGGAAAAGAGAGCCCCGACTCGAGCGCGTTAACTAGCGTCATCAGCGAAGAGTTATCGAACACACAAAGCCAATCACCACTGAGTGATGCATTAACCAGCAACCTATCGATCAGCGGAGAACAAGCCGCAACAGGCTCGGCAGCGCTGCTATCTTTGGCTCAAAATCAACTACCTGCAAATCAAAGCAAAGAATTAACAGGTGCTATACCAGGTTTATCGAGTTTATCCTCACTGGGTGGGATAGCGGGTCAAGTAGATTCAATGAGTGCAGTGAATGATGTTTTCGCGAAGATAGGGCTAGATCCATCAATGATCAGCCAGTTTACTCCAGTCATACTAGAGTACTTATCGGGACAAGGAGCCAGCTCGGGACTAACGACATCTCTTGAAGAGCTGTGGAAAGAATAATAAGAATTGAATAAACAGCAGATACAAAAAAGCCGAGCTAATGCTCGGCTTTTTCGTTCGTACGAACCTGATTACTCAGCAGCTTCTTCAGCCGCTGGGCGATCTACAAGCTCAATGTAAGCCATTGGAGCTTTATCGCCAGCACGGAAACCAGCTTTTAGGATACGAGTATAACCGCCCTGACGAGCAGCAAAACGTGGACCTAGTTCGTTAAATAGTTTTGCAACTACTTCGTTGTCACGAGTACGTGCAAATGCTAGACGACGGTTAGCAACGCTGTCAGTCTTAGCTAGTGTAATCAAAGGCTCAACTACGCGACGTAGCTCTTTAGCTTTTGGCAAAGTAGTCTTGATAACTTCATGACGTACTAGAGAGCTAGCCATGTTGCTGAACATCGCTTTGCGATGTGAGCTATTGCGGTTGAGTTGACGACCACTCTTACGATGGCGCATGACCTAATCCTTCTAACTAGTATCGATTAATCTTCAGCGATAGACGCTGGTGGCCAGTTTTCTAGGCGCATGCCCAGAGACAGACCACGTGATGCAAGTACGTCTTTAATCTCAGTAAGAGATTTTTTACCAAGGTTAGGCGTTTTAAGTAGCTCAACCTCAGTACGCTGTACAAGATCACCGATGTAGTGAATCGCTTCTGCTTTCAGACAGTTAGCAGAGCGAACTGTTAGTTCAAGATCGTCTACAGGACGCAGTAGGATCGGATCGAATTCTGGCTTCTCTTCCTTCTCCTCAGGTACACGTACATCACGAAGATCTACGAACGCATCCAATTGCTCAGCTAGAATAGTAGCTGCGCGACGGATTGCTTCCTCAGGGTCTAGAGTACCGTTCGTTTCCATGTCGATAACAAGTTTGTCTAAGTCTGTACGCTGCTCTACACGAGCTGCTTCAACAGAATAAGCAATCTTGTCTACTGGGCTGTACGTAGCGTCAACCAGTAGGCGACCAATAGGACGCTCATCTTCTTCAGTATGGATACGAGCTGAAGCTGGAACGTAACCACGACCACGTTCAACTTTGATACGCATTGCGATCTCAGCGTTGTCATCTGTTAGATGACAAATAACGTGTTCTGGGTTAGCGATCTCTACATCACCATCATGGGTGATGTCACCTGCAACCACAGGGCCCGAGCCTGATTTGTTAAGCGTAATAAACACTTCATCTTTGCCTTCGGCAACGCGCACAGCCAAACCTTTAAGGTTTAGAAGAATTTCAAGAATATCTTCTTGAACACCTTCTTTAGTGCTGTATTCGTGTAGAACGCCTTCAATTTCTACTTCTGTAACTGCGCAACCTGGCATAGAAGATAGAAGAATACGGCGAAGTGCATTACCTAGAGTGTGACCAAAGCCACGCTCTAATGGCTCAAGAGTTACTTTTGCGTGTGTCGTGCTAACTTGTTCGATGTCAACAAGACGTGGCTTAAGAAATTCTGTTACAGAACCCTGCATTGTGTCCTCTCTTTAGTTTAAACCTTACTTAGAGTAAAGCTCGACGATCAGTTGTTCGTTGATGTCAGCAGATAGATCTGAACGCTCAGGCAAACGCTTGAACGTACCTTCCATCTTACCACCATCTACTTCAATCCAAGTTGGTTTTTCGCGTTGTTCAGCAACTTCTAGAGCCGCTTTAATGCGAGATTGCTGTTTAGCTTTCTCACGGATAGAAACAACGTCGTTAGCCGCAACTTTGAAAGAAGGAACGTTTACAACTTTACCGTTAACTAGGATAGCTTTGTGGCTAACTAGCTGACGTGCTTCTGCGCGAGTTGCGCCAAAGCCCATGCGGTAAACTACGTTATCAAGACGACCTTCAAGAAGCTGAAGTAGGTTTTCACCAGTGTTGCCTTTTAGGCGAGCAGCTTCTTTGTAGTAGTTACGGAATTGTTTTTCTAGAACGCCGTACATACGACGAACTTTTTGCTTCTCACGAAGCTGAACGCCATACTCAGATAGACGACCGCGACGAGCGCCGTGTACACCTGGTGCGTTATCAATTTTACACTTGGTATCGATCGCGCGTACACCAGACTTAAGGAATAAGTCAGTACCTTCGCGACGGCTAAGCTTCAGCTTAGGACCCAAATATCTTGCCATGATCTTTCTCCAGTAATCTAAAAAACGTTATACGCGACGTTTCTTAGGTGGACGACAACCGTTATGAGGGATTGGTGTAGCATCAACAATGTTTGTGATGCGGAAACCAGCAGCGTTCAGTGCGCGAACAGTAGATTCACGACCTGGACCTGGACCCTTAACCATAACTTCCAAGTTCTTTAGACCGTACTCTTTAGCCATTTCAGCACAACGCTCAGCAGCAACCTGTGCAGCGAACGGAGTAGACTTACGAGAACCACGGAAACCTGAACCACCGGCAGTAGCCCATGCAAGAGCGTTACCTTGACGGTCAGTGATGGTTACGATTGTGTTATTGAAAGATGCATGGATGTGCGCAACGCCATCTGCAACTTGCTTGCGTACGCGCTTACGAGCGCGAGTTGGTTGTTTAGCCATTGTACTCTACCTTCCCGATTATTTCTTGATCGGCTTACGCGGACCCTTACGGGTGCGAGCATTGGTTTTAGTACGCTGTCCACGTAGTGGTAGACTGCGACGATGACGAAGACCACGGTAACAGCCAAGGTCCATAAGACGCTTGATGTTCATAGATACTTCACGACGTAGATCACCTTCTACAGTGTACTTAGCTACACCATCACGCAGTTGATCGATCTGCTCTTCAGTTAGTTCACTGATCTTAACATCTTCAGCAATACCCACTTCAGCTAGGATAGCTTGAGAGCGAGTTTTACCGATACCGTAGATCGCAGTAAGTGCGATTACAGCATGTTTTTGATCAGGAATGTTAATGCCTGCAATACGGGCCATTATTCACTCCTAGTGTTTCATAAAAGAATTAGCCGCAGCAAAGCCCGTTATGGATACGCTGCGGAATACTACTTCTTTTGCACGCAAAAGGTAGGCCGAGGAATATACTCGACGCTACCTTATATTTCAAGTAAAAATTTCTGCTAATTAGCCTTGGCGCTGCTTGTGCTTTGGCTCACTGCAAATCACGCGAACAACACCGTTACGCTTGATAACTTTACAGTTACGGCAGATTTTTTTAACGGAAGCACGAACTTTCATTGCTAAACTCCGTAAATGAAACCTGAATTAACGGCCGTAGCCTTTCAGGTTTGCCTTTTTCAACACAGAATCATACTGTTGAGACATCAGATGAGTCTGTACCTGTGCCATAAAGTCCATAATTACAACAACTACGATAAGTAGTGATGTACCGCCGAAGTAGAAACGTACGTTCCACGCGACCATCATGAACTCCGGAATCAGACAGATAAAGGTAATGTAAAGCGCACCGGCTAGGGTTAAACGCGTCATTACTTTATCAATATATTTCGCTGTCTGCTCACCTGGGCGGATGCCGGGTACGAATGCACCAGACTTCTTCAGGTTATCTGCTGTTTCACGCGGGTTGAATACCAACGCCGTGTAAAAGAAACAGAAGAAAATAATCGCTGCAGCATAAAGCATTACATACAAAGGTTGACCTGGGCTAAGAGCCAATGACACGTCAGTTAACCAACCGAACGTGCTGCTCTCACCATTCTGACCAAACCATTGTGCCAGTGTTCCTGGGAACAGGATAATGCTTGATGCAAAGATTGCTGGAATAACACCTGCCATATTAATTTTAAGTGGCAAATGAGTGCTTTGTGCAGCAAATACCTTACGACCTTGTTGACGCTTCGCGTAATTGACAACGATTCGACGCTGACCACGCTCCATGAAAACAACGAAGTAGATAACTGCAAAAGCAAGTACAACAATCAACAGCAGAAGAAGTACATGCAATTCACCTTGACGCGCTTGCTCGATTGTTTGACCGATTGCAGAAGGCAATCCAGCAACAATACCTGCAAAGATTAGTAACGAAATACCGTTACCAATTCCACGCTCTGTAATTTGTTCACCTAACCACATTAAGAACATGGTGCCGGTTACTAAACTTACGGTAGCAATGAGCGTAAACATGGTTTGGTTGATAACAACCAGATTGTCGACCATGTTTGGTAAGCCCGTTGCAATACCAATAGCTTGGAATGTTGCAAGTACAAGCGTGCCGTAGCGTGTATATTGGCTGATCTTACGACGGCCTGCTTCACCCTCTTTTTTGAGTTCAGCTAACGCTGGATGAACTACAGTTAGCAGTTGGACAACAATCGATGCCGAAATATACGGCATGATGCCCAACGCTAATATAGATGCACGCTCAAGAGCACCACCGGAGAACATGTTAAACATTTCTACGATGGTACCTTTTTGCTGTTCGAACAAATCGGCAAGTACAGCAGCGTCAATACCAGGAATCGGCACAAAAGAGCCTGCTCGGAATACTAAAAGTGCACCAATTACGAATAACAAGCGCGACTTTAGTTCACTTAAGCCGCTCTGAGCACTACGAAAATCTTGTCCTGGTTTCTTAGCCATCTGTACCTCGTTCCTCGAGATTATTCCTCGATTTTACCGCCTGCAGCTTCGATTGCAGCTTTAGCGCCTTTAGTCACACGTAGACCTTTAACAGTCACTGCTTTGTTAATTTCACCAGATAGAACAACTTTAACAAATTCGATGTTCTTAGTGATAACGTTAGCAGCTTTAAGGCTGTTTAGATCAACCACGTCACCAGTAACTTTCGCTAGCTCAGCTAGACGAACTTCAGCAGACACTAGGCTCTTACGAGAAGTGAAACCGAATTTTGGTAGACGTTGTTTCAGAGGCATTTGACCGCCTTCAAAACCTGGACGAACTGAACCGCCAGAACGTGACTTTTGACCTTTGTGGCCACGGCCACCGGTTTTACCAAGGCCAGAACCGATACCACGACCTACGCGCTTCGCAGAAGGCTTAGAACCCGCAGCCGGTGATAGAGTATTCAAACGCATTCTGATTACTCCTCAACTTTAACCATGTAGAAAACCTTGTTGATCATGCCGCGTACACACGGAGTATCTTCAAGTTCTACAGTATGGTTGATTTTACGAAGGCCCAAACCCTTTAGACACGCTTTGTGCTTAGGTAGGCGACCGATTGAGCTTTTAGTTTGAGTAACTTTAATAGTTGCCATGGTGTTCTTACTCCGAAATAGATTCAACAGTTAGACCACGTTTAGCAGCAACCATTTCTGGCGACTTCATGCTACCTAGTGCATCGATCGTAGCACGAACGATGTTGATAGGGTTCGTAGAACCGTATGCTTTAGATAGTACGTTGTGTACACCTGCTACTTCTAGTACTGCACGCATCGCACCACCTGCGATAACACCTGTACCTTCTGCAGCTGGCTGCATGTAAACTTTAGAGCCCGAGTGGCGACCTTTAACCGGGTGGAAAAGAGTGCCTTCGTTAAGCGCGATAGTAGTCATGTTACGACGCGCTTTTTCCATTGCTTTTTGAATCGCTGCAGGTACTTCACGAGCTTTGCCGTAACCGAAACCTACGCGACCGTTACCGTCACCAACTACTGTTAGTGCAGTAAAGCTCATGATTCGACCACCTTTAACCGTTTTAGAAACACGATTAACTGCGATTAGCTTTTCTTGCAAATCATTCGCTTGAACTTGTTGTTCTTTAGCCATCTTCCAACCCTACCTTAGAATTTCAGACCAGCTTCGCGAGCAGATTCTGCTAGCGCCGCCACTCGACCGTGGTATTGGAAACCAGAACGATCAAATGCAACTGAATCTACGCCTTTTTCAATAGCGCGTTCTGCAACAGCTTTACCTACTGCTTTAGCTGCATCGATGTTACCAGTGTTCTTAACTTGCTCACGGATCGCTTTTTCTACAGTAGAAGCTGCTGCGATAACCTCAGAGCCGTTTGATGCGATAACCTGAGCGTACACGTGACGAGGAGTACGGTGTACTACTAGGCGAGTTGCACCCAGTTCTGCAATCTTACGACGTGCGCGTGTAGCACGACGGATGCGAGATGCTTTCTTATCCATAGTGTTACCTTACTTCTTCTTAGCTTCTTTAGTACGCACATTTTCATCTGCGTAACGAACACCTTTACCTTTATAAGGCTCAGGCTCACGGTAAGAACGAATGTCAGCCGCAACCTGACCAACTAATTGCTTGTCACAACCAGTGATCACGATTTCAGTTTGGCTTGGACACTCAGCTTTAATACCCGCTGGCAATTCATGCTCAACTGGGTGAGAGAAGCCAAGAGTTAGGCCTACAGCGTTGCCTTTGATAGCAGCACGGTAACCAACACCCTTAAGAGTTAGCTTCTTAGTAAAGCCTTCAGTAACGCCAACAACCATGTTGTTAACTAGAGCGCGAGCAGTACCTGCTTGTGCCCATGCGTTAACAACACCTTCGCGAGGACCGAAAGTAAGATTGTTTTCTTCCTGAGCAACAACTACCGCAGCGTTAAGAACGCGAGATAGTTCGCCTTTAGCACCTTTTACAGTGATTTCTTGGCCGTTTAGTTTCACCTCTACGCCAGCTGGAATAGCGACAGGTGCTTTAGCAACACGAGACATAGTCTACTCCTATTAAGCTACGTAACAGATGATTTCACCACCAAGACCTGCTTTACGTGCAGCGCGGTCTGACATAAGACCCTTGGAAGTTGAAACGATTGCAACACCAAGACCACCCATTACAGAAGGAAGTTGATCTTTCTTCTTGTAAACACGTAGACCTGGACGAGAAACACGTTTAAGTTGCTCGATTACTGGTTTAGCTTGGAAGTACTTAAGAGTAACTTCTAGCTCAGGTTTTGCTTCGCCTTCAACAGCGAAGTCAGTGATGTAACCTTCAGCTTTTAGTAGTGCAGCAATTGCAACTTTAAGCTTTGAAGAAGGCATTTTAACAGCAACTTTGTTTGCTGCCTGACCGTTACGAACGCGGGTCAGCATATCCGAAATCGGATCTTGCATGCTCATATGATTTACTCCAAATGATTAAGTGGCAATTACCAGCTAGCCTTACGAAGTCCTGGAATCTCGCCTTTCATGCAAGCTTCACGAACTTTGATACGGCTTAGACCGAACTTACGTAGGTAACCGTGTGGACGACCAGTTTGGTTACAACGGTTGCGCTGACGTGATGCACTTGAATCACGTGGAAGAGATTGCAATTTAAGAACTGCGTTCCAACGATCTTCTTCAGATGCGTTTACATCGCTGATGATAGCTTTAAGCGCAGCACGCTTTTCAGCGAACTTAGCTACTAGCTTCGCACGTTTTGCTTCACGTGCTTTCATTGAATTTTTAGCCATAACAGTAACCCTTCACCTTACTTACGGAATGGGAAGTTAAAGGCAGCCAGCAGAGCACGGCCTTCCTCATCAGTACCAGCAGACGTCGTAATAGTGATGTCTAGACCGCGTACTCGATCAACTTTATCAAAGTCGATTTCCGGGAAGATGATTTGCTCGCGAACGCCCATGCTGTAGTTACCGCGTCCGTCAAAAGACTTAGCGCTAACGCCACGGAAGTCACGTACACGTGGAAGAGCGATGTTAATTAAACGCTCAAGAAAATCCCACATACGTTCGCCACGCAAGGTTACTTTACAACCGATAGGGTAGCCTTCGCGGATTTTGAAACCTGCAACAGATTTACGCGCTTTAGTGATAAGTGGCTTTTGACCAGAGATCGTTGCCATATCAGCAGCTGCGTTTTCTAGCAGTTTCTTATCGTTGATTGCTTCACCAACACCCATGTTTAGGGTGATTTTCTCGATTCTAGGGACTTGCATGACGCTTGTGTAGCTAAACTGTTTGGTCAGTTCAGCGACTACAGACGACTTGTAGTAATCATGCAGTTTCGCCATAGTAGAACTCCAAATTACTTCTATTAGTTAGAAACGATTTCGTTGTTAGATTTAAAGAAACGAACTTTCTTACCATCTTCAAAACGGAAACCGATACGGTCAGCTTTACCAGTAGCTGCGTTAAAGATTGCAACGTTAGAAGCATCAATAGCTGCTTCTTGTTCAACGATGCCACCTTGTTGACCTAGAGCCGGAACCGGCTTTTGGTGCTTCTTAACAAGGTTGATACCTTCAACGATAACTTTACCAGTTGCTAGAACCTTAGTTACTTTACCTTTCTTGCCTTTATCTTTACCAGCAAGAACGATTACTTCGTCGTTACGACGGATTTTAGCTGCCATTTCTACGTGCTCCTTACAGAACTTCTGGAGCCAGTGAAACGATCTTCATGAACTTATCGCCACGAAGTTCACGTGTCACAGGGCCAAAGATACGTGTACCGATTGGTTGCTCAGTGTTGTCGTTCAACAATACGCAAGCATTACGGTCGAAGCGAATGACAGAACCGTCTGGACGACGAACGCCTTTGCGAGTGCGCACGACAACCGCCTTCAGAACATCACCTTTCTTAACTTTACCGCGAGGAATTGCTTCCTTAACAGTAACTTTGATGACGTCACCGATATGTGCATAACGGCGGTGTGAGCCACCCAGGACCTTAATACACATTACCTTGCGCGCGCCAGAGTTATCAGCTGCGTCAAGTGTACTTTGCATTTGGATCATTGTTAGTGCTCCGCTAAATATTAATAACTAGACCCATCACGGGTCGGGCTGCCTCTTTAAAAGGGACGCGAATTGTACCACCCTTTTTTGTGATTGGGTAGTCAAAAAATAAACGGCCCCAAAATAATTTTGGAGCCGTTTAACATCATAGAATTAGCTAAGGATTAGCCTTTCGCTTTTTCTACAACTTTTACCAGAGTCCAAGACTTAGTCTTAGACAGTGGACGACATTCACGAATCTCAACAGTATCGCCTAGGCCACACTCGTTGTTCTCGTCATGTGCGTGAACTTTAGTCGTGCGCTTTACGAACTTGCCGTAAATTGGGTGTTTAACCATGCGCTCGATAGCAACAGTGATAGACTTGTCAGCCTTGTTGCTAACTACACGACCAAATGAAGTACGAATTTTGTCGCTCATTATGCGCCTGCCTTCTCAGTCAATACGGTTTTCACACGTGCGATATCACGACGTACAGCTTTCAGAGTATGAGTTTGCTGTAGCTGACCAGTTGCAGCTTGCATGCGCAAGTTGAACTGTTCGCGTAGCAAATTCAATAGCTCAGCGTTAAGCTCTTCAACGCTTTTTTCGCGTAGATCTTGTGCTTTCATCACATCACCTGCTTAGTTACAAACGTAGTTTTGAATGGCAGTTTACGCGCCGCTAGACGGAACGCTTCACGAGCCAATTCTTCAGGTACACCACCCATTTCGTACATAACCTTACCAGGTTGGATTTGGGCTACCCAGTACTCAACGTTACCTTTACCCTTACCTTGACGAACTTCAAGTGGTTTTTCTGTGATAGGTTTGTCTGGGAACACACGGATCCAGATTTTACCTTGACGCTTAACGTGACGTGTCATTGCACGACGTGCCGCTTCGATTTGACGAGCAGTTAGACGGCCACGGCCAGTTGCTTTAAGACCGAATTCGCCGAAGCTTACATCAGTACCTTTAGCTAGACCACGGTTACGACCAGTCTGAACCTTACGGAACTTAGTACGTTTAGGTTGTAGCATCTGTCGACTCCTTACTTACGGCCTTTGCGCTGCTTCTTAGGCTTGTCGCCTTTAGGCTCTACAGCGTTAGCTGCTGGCATGCCGCCTAGGATCTCACCTTTGAAGATCCAAACTTTAATGCCGATTACACCGTATTGAGTGTGAGCCGAAGAAGTTGCGTAATCAATGTCAGCACGTAGAGTGTGTAGAGGTACACGACCTTCACGGTACCACTCTGAACGTGCGATTTCAGCGCCGCCTAGACGACCACTTACTTCTACTTTGATACCTTTAGCACCTAGACGCATAGCGTTTTGTACCGCGCGCTTCATAGCACGACGGAACATCACACGACGCTCTAGCTGAGACGCGATGCTGTCACCAACAAGTTGCGCATCTAGTTCAGGCTTACGTACTTCAGCGATGTTAATTTGCGCTGGTACACCTGCAATTTTAGCTACTGCTGCGCGTAGCTTCTCAACGTCTTCACCTTTCTTACCGATAACAACGCCTGGACGAGCAGTGTGAATAGTCACACGGATGCTCTTAGCAGGACGCTCGATAACGATGCGTGATAGAGACGCTTTTTTCAGTTCACTTGTAAGGAACTGACGTACCTTGAAGTCGCCGTCTAGGTTGTCAGCGAAATCTTTGGTGTTAGCAAACCATGTAGCATTCCAAGGCTTAACGATGCCAAGACGAATACCATTTGGATGTACTTTCTGACCCATTGCTTACTCTCCTAGTCTCTTAGCGATCTGCTACAACAACAGTGATGTGGCTTGAACGCTTCAAGATACGATCCGCACGACCTTTAGCACGAGGCATAATACGCTTCATGATAGGGCCTTCATCTACGAAGATCTTTGCGACACTTAGATCGTCAATATCTGCACCTTCATTGTGCTCCGCGTTCGCGATAGCTGACTCAAGAACTTTCTTAACTAGGTCAGCAGCTTTTTTGTTGCTGAAAGTTAGGATTTCTAGAGCTTGGTCAACTGATTTACCACGGATTTGATCCGCAACTAAGCGAGCTTTCTGAGGCGAAATGCGAGCAAAGTTATGTTTAGCTAGTGCTTCCATCATCTACTCCTTAACGCTTCTTAGCTTTCTTATCCACGACGTGGCCGCGGTAAGTACGAGTTGGTGCAAATTCACCCAGTTTGTGACCGATCATTTCTTCGGTAACGAAAACTGGTACGTGCTGACGACCATTATGGACAGCGATGGTCAAACCGATCATCGTAGGGATGATCATTGAACGACGGGACCAAGTCTTAATAGGCTTTTTGTCTCCGCTTTCCACCGCTTTCTCTACCTTCTTCAGCAAGTGTAGGTCAATAAATGGACCTTTCTTGAGAGAACGTGGCATGGCGATTCCTCTTTATATAGATTACTTGTTACGACGACGTACGATGTACTTGTCGGTGCGTTTGTTCTTACGAGTCTTGAAGCCTTTAGTTGGCTGACCCCATGGTGAAACTGGGTGACGACCACCAGAAGTACGGCCTTCACCACCACCGTGTGGGTGGTCTACTGGGTTCATCACAACACCACGAACGGTTGGACGAACACCACGCCAGCGGCTAGCACCAGCTTTACCAAGTTCACGTAGCATGTGCTCAGAGTTACCAACTTCACCGATTGTTGCACGGCCTTCAGAAAGTACTTTGCGCATTTCGCCAGAACGTAGACGGATAGTTACGTATGCACCGTCGCGAGCAACGATTTGAGCATATGCACCAGCCGAACGAGCTAGCTGACCACCTTTACCAGGCTTAAGTTCAACGTTGTGTACAGTTGAACCTACTGGGATGTTACGCATTGGAAGTGCGTTACCAGCTTTGATTGGTGCGTCTGCACCAGACTGGATAGCATCACCAGCTTGAACACCTTTAGGTGCTAGGATGTAACGACGCTCACCGTCTGCGTACAGAACTAGAGCGATGTTAGCGCTACGGTTTGGATCGTATTCTAGACGTTCAACTTTCGCTGGGATACCGTCTTTAGTACGTTTAAAGTCAATTACACGGTAGTGGTGCTTGTGACCACCGCCGATGTGACGTACTGTAATACGACCGTTGTTGTTACGACCACCGTTCTTAGAGTTTTTCTCTAGAAGAGGTGCGTATGGCTTGCCCTTGTGTAGGTCAGCGTTAACAACTTTAACAACGTGACGACGACCAGGGGAAGTCGGCTTACATTTAACAATAGCCATTTCTCAACTACTCCTGTTATTCCGCGCCGCCAACGAAGTCAAGATCTTGACCTTCTTTCAAAGTAACGTACGCTTTCTTAACGTCGCTGCGGCGACCTTGGCGTAGACCTTGACGTTTGGTCTTACCCTTAGTGATAAGAGTATTTACAGACTTAACTTCAACTTCAAATAGCTTTTCTACAGCTGCTTTGATCTCTTTTTTAGTAGCATCTTTAGCTACTTTGAAAACGATAGTGTTCGCTTTCTCAGCTGCCATAGTTGCTTTTTCAGAGATGTGCGGAGCACGTAGAACTTTTAGGATACGCTCTTCAGTGATCATGCTAGCATCTCCTCAACTTGCTTAACTGCTTCAGCAGTAATTACAACCTTGTCGAACGCGATTAGCGATACTGGGTCGATACCAGCAACGTCACGTGCGTCAACTTTGTATAGGTTACGAGCAGCTAGGAATAGATTCTCATCTACTTCGCTAGTCACGATAAGCGCGTCAGTTAGCTCAAGCTCTTTAAGCTTAGCTACAAGCTCTTTAGTCTTTGGTGCTTCTACTGAGAAGTTATCAACAACGATTAGACGCTCTTGACGAACAAGCTCAGAAAGAATGCTCTTCATAGCACCACGGTACATTTTTTTGTTTACTTTTTGGCTGTGATCTTGTGGTTTCGCAGCAAAAGTAACACCACCTGTACGCCAGATTGGGCTACGGATTGTACCAGCACGTGCACGGCCAGTACCTTTTTGACGCCATGGCTTAGCGCCACCGCCAGCAACTTCTGAACGTGTTTTTTGAGCACGAGTACCTTGACGAGCACCTGCTGCATACGCAACAACTACTTGGTGTACAAGAGCTTCGTTAAACTCACGTCCGAAAGTAGTTTCGGAAACAGTTAGTGCATCAGCACCTTTAACCATTAGTTCCATTACTTACTCCTGAGACGTTATGCTTTAACAGCTGGTTTAACGATCACGTTACCGCCAGTTGCGCCAGGGACTGCACCTTTAATAAGAAGCAGGTTGCGCTCAGCGTCAACACGTACGATCTCTAGGTTTTGAGTCGTTACACGCTCAGCACCCATGTGACCTGCCATTTTCTTGCCTTTAAATACGCGACCTGGAGTCTGACATTGACCGATAGAACCAGGAGCACGGTGAGACAATGAGTTACCGTGAGTCATATCTTGAGTAGAGAAGTTCCAACGCTTAACAGCGCCTTGGAAGCCTTTACCTTTAGATGTACCAGTAACGTCTACTTTCTTAGTTTCGTTGAACAGTTCAACAGTTAGTTCAGCACCAACTTCAAACTCTTCACCGTTTTCCAAACGGAATTCCCAAAGACCGCGACCAGCTTCAACACCTGCTTTCGCAAAGTGGCCAGCTTCTGGCTTAGAAACACGGTTAGCTTTCTTAGCACCAGTAGTTACCTGGATTGCTGCGTAGCCGTCAGTTTCAAGTGTACGAACTTGAGAAACACGGTTAGCTTCAACCTCAACAACTGTTACTGGGATAGAAACGCCTTCTTCAGTAAATACGCGGGTCATACCCACTTTACGACCGATTAGACCAATCATTCTTCTAATCTCCCTTAACCTAGGCTAATTTGTACGTCAACGCCCGCAGCAAGGTCTAGACGCATCAGAGCATCAACAGTTTTGTCTGTTGGCTCAACGATGTCGATTAGACGTTTGTGAGTACGGATTTCGTACTGATCACGAGCATCTTTGTTAACGTGTGGAGAGATAAGAACTGTGAAACGCTCTTTACGAGTAGGTAGTGGGATTGGACCACGAACCTGTGCGCCAGTGCGCTTAGCTGTTTCAACGATTTCCGCTGTAGAAGCATCGATTAGTTTGTAATCGAAAGCTTTTAGGCGGATACGGATACGTTGGTTCTGCATGAGACAGAGCTCCAATATTAAAAATTACACAAACAATATCGCCACTCACACTCGCAAAAGCGAGAGAATGCCGATTGATTTATGTGAAACCGTAACTTCCAAGATTAGGAAGTATTGTCAGTTAATTTTCGATTAACTACCCCTACATACCAGAATCACGTCTGGGGATAGTTATTCCGAAGAATAAGTAGCTAATTGTATTAACCGCGAACATAAGCTGAGTCTACATTACCTGAAATATCAAAGAGATAAATCAGCTCCTCTTCGCTCATTGGTTCACAACTGGCTTAACCAGTGCGCTGCATTATACAGATCACAGTTTGACATGCAAGGGCTGTGTGAAAAATAAACGAAGAGAGCTCAAGCTGACTCATTTGTCATGCTGTGGCTTACTGACAAATAAAAAGCGCAGGCTGAACAAACAGCCTGCGCTTCCTGTCAATCAAACCAAATGACTAACTAAGCAAGTCTCTGGCGAACGGCCTCAAACAGACACACACCCGATGCGACTGACACATTCAAGCTCGAAACACTGCCTGCCATTGGGATCTTGATTAGGTCATCACAAGTTTCACGTGTCAGGCGACGCATGCCATCGCCTTCAGCTCCCATGACGATCGCAAGAGGCCCAGTTAACTTAGCTTGGTAGATGTCATGTGTCGCTTCCCCGGCCGTACCGACAAACCAGATCCCCTGCTCTTGCAACGCACGCATAGTACGAGCAAGGTTGGTTACACGAACCAAAGGCACCGTTTCTGCTGCGCCACATGCGACTTTGCTTACCGTAGCCGTAATGTTCGCGGATTTGTCCTTGGGAACAATCACCGCAGCCACACCCGCGGCATCGGCATTACGTAGACACGCACCTAAGTTATGCGGATCGGTGACTCCATCCAATACCAGCAATAATGGTGCGGAATGTTGGGCAAGGATGTCATCGAGGTCATTTTCATTCAGCTGCTTGGCAGGCTTCACCTTGGCCATAATACCTTGGTGGTTAGCGCCACGAGCTTTATCATCCAGAGTCTTACGTGTCATTTGCTGAATCGACACGCCACACATCTGGAGTTCATTTAGGATTGGCATTAAACGGTCATCTTGACGACCCTTTAATACAAAGGCTTCAACAAAGCGCTCAGGCTCTTTTGCCAGTACCGCTTTTACTGCGTGAATGCCGTAAATAAATTCATTACTCATTAATTTATCCGATTACTGTTTTTTACCACGCGCTTTCTTCACTTTATTGCGTGGTTTTTTCTTACGCGCTTTATCTGAAGGTTTCTTCGAGGCTTTACTGCCTTTACCTTCTTCCTGGCTGCCATCCGGGCGTTTAGTTGGTTCGACCATAGGCTTAGCTTTGTCTACTGAACGTCGACCATTCGCTGCCGCGTTTTTTTTCGCCTTAGCTTTTTTCTGTGCCTCGGCTGCGCGTTTTTTGGCTGTTTTTCCTTTGCCGCGTAGCTTACGACTAGTTTCGACTAATTCAAAGTCAATTTGTCGATCATCTAGATTTACAGACAGCACTTTCACTTTCACTGCATCACCTAGACGATAGATGGCACCGAAGCTCTCACCGATCAATCGCTGTCCAATTGGGTCGAACTGGTAGTAGTCGTTTGCCAGTGTAGAAATATGCACTAGCCCGTCAATATGCAGTTCGGTTAATCGGACAAAGAAGCCAAAGCCAGTCACATTAGCAATCACGCCTTCCAGCTCTTCACCAACGTGGTCTTGCATGTACTCACATTTGAGCCAATCAGACACTTCCCGCGTCGCATCATCGGCACGACGTTCAGTCATCGAACACTGCTCACCGTAGAAATCCATGTCATCAAAGGAATAGTGGAAGCCGCCCGTAGGTGTCCAACGGTCTTTCAGCGTTCCATTCTCTTTTGCGATTAAATATTTGATCGCACGATGAAGTAAAAGGTCAGGGTAACGACGAATAGGTGAAGTAAAGTGCGCATAGCGTTTCAATGCCAGACCGAAGTGACCACAGTTATCGGCGTTGTACACCGCCTGCTTCATTGAGCGAAGCAGCATAGTCTGGATCAACTCTTTATCTTGGCGTTGGCCAATCTGTCTAACTAAATCGGCGTAATCTGTTGGTGATGGTTCCAAGCCACCTTTCAGGTCTAACCCAAGCTCACTGAGAAAATCACGGAACCCTGTCAAGCGCTGTTCGCCTGGAGATTCGTGAATTCGATATAGTGCCGGCTCTTTGGCTTTTTCAACCAACGACGCTGACGCGATGTTAGCCAGAATCATACACTCTTCAATGATCTTATGAGCGTCATTGCGAATCACTGGTTCAATACTGTCGATCTTACGCTCTGCATTGAAGATGAATTTGGTTTCAACAGTTTCAAACTCAATGGCGCCACGGTTGTCCCGCGCATGCTTAAGCACTTTGTACATCTTGTGCAGTTCTTCAAGATGAGGAACCAAAGGTTGGTATCGCTGACGTAGCTCTTCGTCACCTTCAAGAATATGGTGCACTTTGTTGTAGGTCAGGCGCGCATGCGAGTTCATCACTGCTTCGTAATGCTTATATCCGGAGAGCTTACCTGACTCAGAAATGGTCATTTCACACACCATACACAGGCGGTCAACTTGTGGGTTTAGCGAACACAAGCCGTTAGACAGCACTTCCGGTAACATTGGCACCACTTGTGATGGGAAATAGACCGAGTTACCGCGATTGATGGCTTCCTTATCCAATGCAGAATCTGGGCGGACGTAGTAACTCACATCGGCAATCGCAACCCAAAGGCGCCAGCCGCCGCTTTTCTTCGCTTCACAATAAACCGCATCATCAAAGTCACGCGCATCTTCACCATCAATAGTGACAAGCGGAAGTTCACGCAAATCGACACGACCTTGCTTGGCCTCTTCTGGCACTTCTTCACCGAGCCCTTCGATTTGCTTATCCACTTCTTCAGGCCACTCGTGAGGAATTTGGTGAGTGCGAATCGCGATCTGTGTTTCCATTCCCGGCGCCATATTCTCGCCCAGAACTTCGATCACTTTGCCCATCATGCCACGCGAACGAGAACCGCGCTCGGTGATTTCAATCACAACGACATTGCCCATTCGAGCACCTGCACGCAGCTCATTGGGGATGAGAATATCTTGGCTGATACGAGAATCATCTGGCACAACGTAGGAATAGCCATACTCCATAAAGAAGCGACCCACGATTTGCGTCTGACGCTCCTCAAGTACCCGAACTAAACGACCTTCTTTTCTTCCTCGCTTCGAGTTCTGTGTTGGCTGGACTAAAACATAGTCACCATGCAGAACACTTTTCATCTGATGGTGAGGCAGTACTACATCGTTATCTTTGCCCACACTCCCTTCAGGTCGCACCCAGCCATGACCATCTTTGTGTCCGATAACGTAACCTTTCACCATTTCGAGTTTTTCTGGCAAGGCATAGCACTGACGACGCGTGAACACCAGTTGACCGTCACGCTCCATCGCTCTTAATCTGCGGCGTAAACCTTCATACTGCTCTTCACCTTCTAGATGTAGAGCTTCAAACAGATCATTGCGATTCAAAGGAACACCAGCTTGTTCAAGAAATTCAAGAATGAACTCTCGACTTGGAACAGGGTTTTCATAGTTCTCTGATTCGCGAGCTGCAAATGGATCGTTTGGGGTGCTTTCTGACATAGGCGCGCCTAATTAAACAAGGAAGGTAATTAAAGCTAGTATATCCGACTCACTTACTAAGCTACAGGAGAGTTAGATTAAAAAGCCAAATTCTCGCTCTATTTTCATAACTTACCATCTATGATCACAATCTTTTACAACGTACGTTAAAGATCACACATTAGTGAAAATGACAAAGCAAACGATTGCAATGGTAAAGTTTAACTTTATTATTCAGTCAAATTTTACTGTCCATATTTAGGTTTCGTTATGAGTATTAAACGTTCTTTACTCGCTGCCACAATCGCTGGGTTATGTTCTTTTTCTGTTTCTGCGGCTGAAAAAGCCGATTTAATGATCACAGATGCCATGGTTCTGACCATGAACCAGGATAAACAAGTGTTCGAGAAAGGTACGGTTGTCATCAAAGGTAACCAGATCCTAGCCGTTGGTGACCAGTCGCTTGAAAAGCAGTACCAAGCAAAGAAAACGCTTGATGTGGATGGCGACATTGTGATGCCGGGGCTAATCAACACCCATACCCATGTTTCAATGACGGTATTCCGTTCACTTGCGGATGATGTACCCGATCGTTTACATCGTTATATCTTCCCGCTGGAGGCTAAGCTTGTCTCTCGCGATATGGTGCGCATTGGTGCCAACCTCGGTAACGTCGAAATGGTCAAAGGAGGCGTAACAACTTATGCCGACATGTACTACTTTGAGGATGAAGTGGCTAAGACTGTCGATAAAATCGGTATGCGAGCCATTCTTGGTGAAACAGTGATTAAATTCCCTGTTGCTGATGCGGCTAATGCAGAAGAAGGGATTCAATACGCACTCAACTTTATTGAAGAATACAAAGACCACCCACGTATTACACCCGCTTTCGCACCGCATGCCCCTTACACCAATACGACTGAAACTCTGCAGAAGATTGCCAAGCTGTCATTGGAAAAGGATGTGCCGGTCATGATTCACCTTGCAGAATCGCATCGTGAAGAAGAAAAAATTGCAGAGCGAGCTGAAGGCATGTCTCCCGTTGAGTACATGGATAGCATTGGTGCTCTCAACAAGAACTTGGTTGGCGCACATATGATTCTGGTCGATGACAAAGACATTGAACTGGTTAAGCAATCGGATATGGGCGTTGCCCATAACATGAGTGCCAACATCAAGTCAGCAAAAGGCGTATCACCAGCGCTTAAGATGTACGATGAAAATGTTCGTATCGGTTTAGGTACTGACGGTCCAATGTCGGGCAACACTCTAAGCACGATTGATGAGTTCAACCAAGTTGCTAAGGTTCACAAGTTGGTCAACAAAGACCGTGCAGCAATGCCACCGATTAAAGTCATCGATATGGCGACCATGGGCGCCGCGAAAGCACTGCATATGGAAGATAAGATTGGTTCTCTAGAAGCGGGCAAGCTGGCAGATATCATCGTTGTTGATACCAAAGCACCTAATATGGTTCCAGTCTACAACCCATACTCTGCCTTGGTTTATTCAGCGAACTCCGGCAACGTTCGTCACACCATCGTTGATGGGAAAATCCTGATGAAAGACCGCGACATGCTCACAGTCGATGAAGACGCGATTCGCAAAGAAGCGCTGGAGTTTACCAAAGTCGTACGTGAAACCGTGATTGAATCAGGTGAAGTGGTTCAATAATCACCTGCTCTAGAAGTAACAACGCCCAACATATGCTGGGCGTTGTTGTATAACCTGAGTGCAGTCAGATTATCGCTTTACCAGAAAGTATCGCGTTTTTTGGCTCTGGCGATAATATTCTGTGGCATTCTCCGCTCTAAGCCTTGCCGCAGAATTGAAATTCGTTTGTGCGTGCGCTGATCCGCCGTCACGGAGTTATACAGCCAGCGATACGCATCTTCATAATCCAACGGGCTGCCATAATCACGTAGTAGCAGTTCTGCCAAATGAATGCGAGCATTCAGGTTGCCCATTGCAGCCGCTTCGCGCAGGTAAGGGATCGCACGCTCTTTGTCCTGCTGAACTAAAGTTCCGCGCGAGTAATAGCGACCAAGCTGCTCCAACGCTGCAGGTAACCCCTGGTGCGCCGCATTTTCCATATAGTACAAGCCCAGTTCGACATCCTGCTCGACACAGACCCCCCACGCCAGCATGTCACCATACAAAAACTCGTAGGATGGCAGGCTGATCCGGGTCGCTCGAGCGACGATATCTTCAACTAATTGGCAACTGTCTGCTTTAACTTGTTCTAAATGTTTGTTTTCGTTGATCAGTTTTATCAGTTCAGCTTCGGTATATATGGGAATAGGCTCACCGATTTCAGCAAGCTCATTGGCATTAGCCACAGAAGCCCCAAACAAAAATACCATCGAAGCAGCTAACTTTCTTAGCTTCATTGTCTGCACTCTTTGACTTCGATAATGTCTCCACCTGTCTACTCACCAAGACAGGTTATACAAGCTGGGTTCTTAGCAACCTGTATCTTTAGGATTAACCAAACAAACGGCAATCTTGATACCTGTATCGGCAACGGCTGCTAACTCTTTAATCAAAATTGCCGACGACTGGCAAAAACTTGCCACTGTCAGTATAGATAATGCATGAAAATTGAGCATAAAAAAACCAGCGCTAATGCGCTGGTTTTTGCAATCATTGATAACAATCAGAATTAAGCTTCGTAAGGGTGAACCTTGATGATTGTTTCGTTACGGTCTGGGCCAGTAGAGATAATATCCACTGGAACACCCGTTAGCTCTTCGATACGTTTGATGTAGTCTAGAGCTGCTTGTGGAAGCGCGTCGATAGACTTAGCACCAAATGTTGTCTCAGACCAACCTGGCATTGTTTCGTAGATTGGCGTTGCTTCTTCGAATGACTCAGCTGCCATTGGAGAAACTTCTAGGATAGCGCCATCTTTCATCTTGTAACCAGTACAGATCTTGATCTCTTTCAGACCATCAAGAACGTCAAGTTTAGTCAGACACATGCCTGTTAGTGAGTTGATTTGGATTGCACGGCGCATTGCCACTGCATCAAACCAACCAGTACGACGTAGACGACCAGTTGTTGCGCCAAACTCGTGGCCAACATCACCTAGGTGTTTACCAACTGGATCTTGCTTGTCTTGACCATCGTAAAGCTCTGTTGGGAAAGGACCTGAACCAACACGAGTACAATACGCTTTAGTGATACCAAGGATGTAACCGATATGACGAGGGCCAAAACCAGAACCTGCAGCAACACCACCAGCCGTCGTGTTAGAAGACGTTACGTATGGATAAGTACCGTGGTCGATATCAAGTAGTGTACCTTGAGCGCCTTCGAACATGATCTTGTCGCCGCGCTTACGTGCTGCGTCTAGTTCGTCGGTTACGTCCATTACCATTGAAGTAAGAAGGTCTGCGTAACCCATGCACTGCTCAAGTACTTCTTCGTAGCTTACTGTTTCTGCTTTGTAGAAGTGCTCCAGCTGGAAGTTATGGAATTCCATCACTTCTTTTAGTTTCTCAGCGAACATTTCTTTATCGAAAAGATCACCAACGCGTAGACCGCGACGAGCCACTTTATCTTCGTAAGCTGGACCGATACCACGACCCGTTGTACCGATAGCTTTCGCGCCACGAGCGATTTCACGTGCGTTGTCGATAGCGATGTGGTACGGAAGAATTAGAGGACAAGCTTCAGAAACGAAAAGACGCTCGCGTACTGGAATACCGCGCTCTTCAAGAGGCTTCATTTCTTTAAGGAGAGCTTCAGGCGATAGTACTACGCCATTACCGATAACACATTTTACGTTATCGCGAAGAATACCTGATGGAATTAAGTGAAGAACGGTTTTTTCACCGTCAATGACTAGAGTGTGACCTGCGTTGTGACCGCCTTGGTAGCGAACCACGTATTTTGCATCTTCAGTTAAAAGGTCTACGATTTTACCTTTACCTTCGTCACCCCATTGGGTGCCCAGAACGACTACGTTATTTCCCATCTTTCCAAGTCTGATTGCTAGTTAAAAATGGATTCTAGCACTGAATCACACTTCTTGCAGTCATTTTTTAATCATAGAAGTGTAATGAAGCACTAACCCTTTGTTAGTGCTACTATTAGGGGTCGTTTTGACCCTACTCATCGGCATAAATCTTCACTAGCAGGCTGCCATCTGCGCCAATGCTCGCTCGGTACATACCACTGCTGTTCATTGCAAAGTGAACACGTCCATCACCGTCAATGGCGATCAGCCCCCCTTCGCCGCCCATGGTCTTCAACTCGCCTTGGATCACAGTCTCGCAGGCCGTATGAACATCTTCCTTGAGATAACGCATCCGTGCTGCCACATCACTCGCGACAGTCTTGCGAATAAAGTATTCCCCCATTCCGGTGGTCGATACCGCCACGTTACCATTTTCGGCAAACGTACCCGCGCCAATGATGGAAGAATCCCCCACTCGACCGTACTTTTTGTTGGTCACACCACCAGTACTGGTGGCTGCCGCTAAATTGCCTTGCTTATCCAGCGCAACAGCACCGACTGTGCCGTATTTCTTGTCATCCGGGTATTTCGACTCGGATAAGGCAAATAGGCCTTTCTCTTTCATCGACTGCAGTTGGTCATAGCGTCGGTCAGTGACGAAGTAATCTTGTTCGGTGTATTGATGGCCCTGCTCAAAGGCAAACTCTTCGGCCCCATCTCCGATCAACAGTACATGGTTACTGTCTGTCATCACGTCACGAGCGAGCTCAATCGGGTTACGAATATGGCGCACGCCTGCAACAGCACCTGCATTAGCCTCTCTGCCGTGCATAACAGAAGCATCCATTTCGACGATTTCCTTGTGCGTTAACACTGAACCTCGGCCAGCGTTAAAGTTGACTGAGTCCTCCAGCACCTTCACCGCAGCAACGACCGCATCTATCGCATCACCACCAAGAGCAAGAACATCATGACCAGCACGAACGGACTTTTCTAAATCGTTGAGAATGTCCGCCTTTAACTCGTCACTCATCTGCTCACGTAAAATTGTTCCTGCGCCGCCATGAATCGCGATTGAAAATGGTTTGCTCACGTCTTACTCCTTTGCAGTGTGCTTTGCTCTCATCACACCTTAGATAAACAAAAAGCGCAAGCTAATCACTTAGCTTGCGCTTTAAAATCAACACCTGAGCACAGTACTCAGGTGGCCTGCTCTCTGTTAGTGAGAACCGCAGCTACCGCCACCACAGCAGCCATCTTTCTTCTCTTCAGCGTGGTCATGGTCACCGCCACAACAGCCACCTTCGTGATCGTGTGCACCAGCTTGGTGAACATGACCATGTTCGATTTCGTCTGCTGTCGCTTCACGTGTTGCAACAACTTCAACGTCAAATGTCAGCGTTTGGCCTGCAAGCATGTGGTTGCCGTCAACCACAACTTCATCACCGTCAACTTCTGTCACTTCTACTGGGATTGGACCTTGGTCTGTATCCGCTAGAAAACGCATGCCCACTTCAATCTGGTCAACACCCTGGAAAACATTCGCTGGTACACGTTGAACAAGCGCGTCGTTATGATCGCCGTACGCTTCTTCTGGAGACACTGTTACTGAAAACTGAGCGCCCGCTTCTTTACCTTCCAGTGCAGTTTCAAGACCTGTGATCAGGTTGTTGTTGCCGTGTAGGTAATCCAGTGGTGCTTCTGCTGTTGACTGATCAACCACTGCGCCATCTTCCAGTTTCACCTGGTAAGCAAGGCTTACTACTACGTTCTTTTCAATTTTCATAATGACTCCAAGGAGATAAAGAAACGGAGCAATTGAATTGCTCCGAATAACAATTTTCTATGTAGGGTATTATGGGGATCAAATAAAGAAACTCAATCAATCCGGCTTAAAAATACCGATCATCTCTTGTTGCGAGTGTTCAGTTTTCTCCACAGACTGCGGTTTACGCTGATCCTGATATTCGCACTCAACACACTCGACTAACTCAATATTATTTTCTATCCACCAGCGTAAGGTGTCTTGCTGAGAACATTTTGGGCAGCTCGCTCCAGCGATAAATCTTTTTTTCATTTGTTCATTCCACAACATAAACCTTCACCAGCATCGAATGTTTACCATGCTCTGGGAAGGTTTGGATTTAATCCCAGAAGTTCTTTGATTGCTGATCTTTTTCCATCTCGCGACCAAAAATTTCTTCCAGTTCTTTTCGGGCTTCTTTGGCTCTCATGGCCAATTGCTTGTCTTCGTGATGCTGAGGCAATAGTTCTTTCAACATCGCGTTATCTAATTTTCTAAAGTGCGCTTCGGCTCGCTTGGCCTGATATGGGTGCATACCGAGCTCGGTTAACGCTTGACGGCCTAGGTCCAACGCCCCAAGGAAAGTTTCCCTTGAGTAGTTATCTACCCCGTGGCTCAGAAGCTGATAGGCTTCAACCCGACTTCGTGCCCGCGCCAGTAATTTAAGATGCGGGAAATGGTACTGACACAAATCGACGATCTTCATGATCTCATCCGGCGAGTCGGTACAGATCACCATAGCTTCCGCTTTATCCGCTCCAGCAGCGCGCAGTAAGTCTAGCTGCGTGGCATCACCATAAAATACCTTGTAACCATACTTCCTAAGTAATTGGATTTGACTGGCGTCACTTTCAAGTACCGTCACGCGAATTTTGTTGGCGTACATCAGTCGGCCAACAATCTGACCAAAACGACCAAATCCGGCAATAATCACTCTTGGTTCACGGTTAACCACATCAGTGCGTAACGCTCCTGATTCATCAAAGTTCAAACCACGGGCATACCACTTACTTTGCGCCATCAATAACAGCGGAGTGGTGACCATAGACAAACTCACCACAACCAGTAGGAAAGCGGTTTGTTCCTGTGCCAATAAACCTTCCGCGCTTGCGGCGGTAAAAATTACAAACGCGAACTCACCACCCTGACTAAGAATGGCCGCCATCTTACTACGAGCTTTGGGTTTACTGCCTGCCAAGCGGGCTAAGAAGTAAAGAATGACCGCCTTGACAGCCACTAGCCCGAACACCGCCATCAGTACATTCCATGGCTCCAGTGCGAGCAAGCCTAAGTTCACCGCCATACCGACCGCAATAAAGAATAAACCTAGGAGTAGCCCTTTGAACGGCTCGATGGCAATTTCCAGCTCATGACGATACTCACTCTCTGCAAGGAGGACACCAGCAAGGAAAGTCCCTAGTGCCATAGAGAGACCAAGTTGCTGCATTAGCAGCGCAATTCCAATGACCAATAACAACGCAGCAACGGTAAACAGCTCGCGAACACCGCTAAGGACTACATAGCGAAACAGTGGGCGAAGTAAAAAGTGACCGCCGACCAGAAGGCCAATCACACCACCAAGCATCCACATCGCATCGAGCCAATCGCCTGCCGTATTCCCTGCCAGCACAGGCAAAATCGCCAGCATCGGAATCACCGCAATATCTTGGAAAAGCAACACGGCAAACCCTGACTGACCCGCTTCGCTCCCTGCCAGACCTCGCTCTTCAATCACTTTCAGCGCAATGGCGGTCGATGACAGCGCCAGCCCCATACCGATGACTAAGCTGGTTTGCCAACTGACTCCGGCGAGATTGGTTACACTCGCCAGCACGGCGGTGGTAATCACAACCTGTGCCCCGCCAAGCCCGAGAATTGGCCCTTTCATTTGCAACAGCTTTTTGGGATTCAGTTCGAGACCAATCAGGAAGAGCAGTAGAACCACACCAAATTCTGCAAAGTGAAGAATCGCTTCTACATCGCTAATAAGGCCTAGCCCCCATGGACCGATAGTAATACCAGCCAGCAGATAACCAAGTACAGACCCCAGTCCAAGACGCTGAGCCAATGGTACTGCCACTACTGCCGCGGTAAGAAAGATAACGCTGCTCTGAAGAAAATCATTTTCAAGTGCCATGAATTTCTCCTGAGGTTGAAGTCATAGTCGGGTTGAGCAGCCACTGGCGGTACTTCTCAGCGTGCTGGTAGCGGTCCATATCGGAGACATTTCGTGCCCAGTAGAGCACCAAAGGCTCAATCCACGCCATCTGGCACAAGGCTGCTGTTAGCTCAAACGGCTGCAAAATTTCTGACAATGGATACTTGTTGTAACCTTCACTGCCAAAGGCATCTTCGTTACCACCCGTAGTAATCACGCTACGCCAATGTTTGCCTTTTAGTGCTTCACCCTTACCATAAGCAAACCCCTTACCGAGCACTCGATCCATCCACTCTTTAAGTAATGCAGGACAAGAATACATGTACAAAGGGTGCTGAAAAACGATCACCTCATGATCCAGCAAACGCTGCTGCTCCGCGTCCACATCAATAAAAAAGTCGGGGTAATGCGCATAGAGATCATGCACAGTGACGTGATCAAGCGCGGTTATCTTCTTGATCATGACTTGGTTTGCGACAGAGCTTTGCGATTCAGGGTGAGCATAAATCACCAGCACTTTCGGTTTTTCAGGCGACTCAGTATTTAAATCGTTTACAGCCATTCCGTAAGCAGCCATCCTTTTGTTTTCAATACCTAAGTAGGCGTTAGGTACAATTTTATCGTTATCGGTTTGTTATACGTTGTTGTTAAGCATAACGCAATGATCGACATTTTATCTCATTCCCCCTACTATTCGACGCGACACGAGCAAGAATAAAGCACAAGATTATGATTACCTTTTCTGACATCCAGCTGCTACGTGGCGGCAAGCCACTACTGGATCAAACCTCAGCAACCATTCACCCGGGCGACAAAGTCGGTCTAGTCGGTAAAAACGGCTGTGGTAAATCTACCCTGTTTGCATTAATTAAAGACGAATTATCGATTGATGCAGGCAACTTCAGCAAACCTTCACATTGGGAGCTCGCTTGGGTTGCGCAGGAAACGCCGGCACTGGAACGTCCAGCACTGGAATACGTCATTGATGGTGATCGAGAATACCGCGCATTAGAAGCTCAGCTTCTTCAAGCAGAACAAGCGGATAACGGCACACTGGTGGCTGAACTGCATGGCAAGATTGAGACAATCGGCGGGTACAGTATTCGTGCTCGCGCTGCTGAGCTGCTTGATGGCTTAGGTTTCAGTCAGGAGCAGATGAGCTGGAACCTGACTCAGTTCTCTGGTGGTTGGCGCATGCGTCTCAACCTTGCTCAAGCACTTTTATGTCGCTCAGACTTACTACTGCTCGATGAGCCGACCAACCACTTAGACCTAGATGCGGTTATGTGGCTAGAGCGCTGGCTGCAAAACTACCCGGGGACACTGGTGTTGATCTCACACGATCGCGACTTCCTTGACCCGATCGTTGGTCGGATTATTCATATCGAGAACCAGCAGATGAACGAGTACACTGGTAACTACTCGTCATTCGAAGATCAGCGTGCGCAAAAACTGATCCTGCAACAAGCGCAGTATCAAAAGCAGCAGAAACAAATGGCGCACATGCAGAAGTATATCGACCGTTTCCGCTACAAAGCTTCCAAAGCGCGTCAGGCACAAAGCCGAATTAAAGCGTTAGATCGTTTGGAAAAGGTATTACCTGCTCAATTTGATAACCCATTCAGTTTCGAATTTCGCGATCCTGATTCGCTACCCAATCCCATAATCATGATGGATGAGGTGTCTGCGGGGTATGGTGACAACCTTATCTTGGAAAAAATTCGCCTCAATCTGGTTCCGGGGAGCCGTATTGGTCTGCTTGGCCGAAATGGTGCTGGTAAATCTACGCTGATTAAACTGCTGTCAGGTGAGCTCAACAGTCAAGGAGGCGATCTGACTTACTCGCAAGGGGTTAAGATTGGTTACTTCGCTCAGCACCAACTCGAAACCTTGCACCCTGAGGAAACGCCTCTCCAGCATATGATGCAAATCGCGCCGGATAAGAATGAACTGGAATTGCGTAATTACCTCGGCAGTTTCGGCTTTCAAGGTGATAAAGCATTAGAGAAAGTGGCGCCTTTCTCAGGGGGAGAAAAAGCACGCTTAGTGTTGGCACTGATCGTATGGCAAAAGCCCAACTTGCTGCTGCTCGATGAACCGACCAACCACTTAGACTTGGACATGCGTCAGGCCCTGACTCTCGCACTGCAAACATTTGAAGGGGCGATGGTGATTGTCTCGCACGACCGTTATCTCCTGCGCGCCACAACCGATGATCTTTATTTGGTCCATGATCGTCAGGTAGCACCATTCGATGGCGACCTGAACGATTACTATAAATGGCTGACAGAGCAGCAAAAAGCAGAGCGCCGTGAAGCACAATCTGCCCAGCCAGAAAAGAGCAGCACCCATAGCGCGGCTGCCAAGAAAGAGCAAAAACGCCGCGAAGCAGAATTTCGTAAACAAACCGCTCCGATTCGCAAGACATTGACCAAATTGGAAGCTCAGATGGAAACTTTGGGCACTCAATTAGCGGAAGCAGAGACGCAATTATCTGATAACTCACTGTATGAAGCGGAAAATAAAGCTAAACTTAATCAGGTATTAACCGCCCAGAGCCAAGCCAAAACCGAACTGGAAGACATCGAAATGGAGTGGATGGCACTGCAAGAAGATCTGGAGCAGATGGAACAGGAGTTTACTAGCCAATGAGCTCAAAGCACGTATCAGTATCGCTAACCCTAGAACGCTTATGGCAGTTCAGTCTGCAATATTACAGTGTTCGAGAAGTGAAAGATGCGTGCCTCAATTTACAAAACCAGTTCAAAGGTAATGTTAACCTGCTGCTGCTACTCAAATGGCTTGATGAGCAGCAGGCTGCCTTTCTCGATGAAGACTGGCATAAAGTCGAAGAGTGTCTAGGTCGTTCAGAAACCCTGTTACACAGCTATCGAGACCTACGTCGTAAACTCAAATCCCATGTAACGGATACCCTCTACAGAGAATCCTTACAGTTCGAATTACAACTTGAAAAGCAACAGCAGTCTGATCTGGTCGACTGCATAAACAGTATAGAATTACAGACGAATCAAGCTGAACCGCTGACGTTGAGATATTGTCGTCAGCTTGGCGGAGAACATTTGCACGACGTTTTTGCCCATTCCATCGATGACCTCACCCACTGATAGGCGTTCTTATGACTCAATTTATTGCTGCCAAAGGATTAGCCAATCCTCATCTGCAAACTCTGGCGCCGCGTTTTATTCGTAAGAAAGCGCTGTTTGAACCGCTTTGGCAAACGCTCAGCACACCGGATGGTGATTTTCTCGATCTGGCTTGGAGTGAAGACTGGCAAACCGAGCAAGCTAAGAAAAAGCCTGTGTTTGTCTTGTTTCATGGACTAGAAGGCTGCTTTTACAGTCCTTACGCGAATGGTTTGATGCACGCCTTTTCTCAACATGGCTGGCTGTCCGTGATGATGCATTTTCGCGGCTGCAGCGGTAAGCCTAACCATCGTGCACGAGCGTATCATTCAGGTGAAGTAGAAGATGCACGTTTCTTCCTTGAGCAGCTAAATCAACAGCTACCGAATCAAACTAAAGTCGCGGTAGGAATTTCTCTTGGTGGCAACATGCTGGCTAACTATCTGGCGCAATATAATCAAGAGCCCCTACTTTCTGCAGCGACCATCGTCTCGGCGCCGCTCGATCTATCAGCCTGTTCAGAGCGTATCGAGAAAGGCTTTTCCAAGGTGTACAAAACATACCTGCTCTCATCTTTGAAGAAAAATGCTCTGCGTAAACATCACCTAATTAAAGGCGAGCTCGATGTCTCTTACCAGAGCATTAAGCGTGTCACTAAGCTGTTTGAATTTGACGACTTAATTACCGCTCCTTTACATGGCTTTAAAGACGCACAGGATTACTATCAAAGGTGCTCCGGTATTCATCGACTCAAAGACATTCGCATACCGACACAAATCATTCATGCCAAAGACGACCCTTTCATGACGGATGCCGTCATCCCTAAATACGTCTTGCCATATAACATAGACTACCGACTGTTCGAGCAAGGTGGTCATGTCGGATTTTTAACGGGCAGTGCTCTCAAACCAAGATTCTGGTTAGAAGAAGCGTTACCTGCCTACTATCAAAGTCTGGCGGTTTCTGGATAATAGCCCACCAACTTTCGACCATAAAAGACAGAGGTATTTATGATCGTCCCATGGCAACAAATTGATCCAGAGACACTGGAAAACCTGATTCGTGAATTCGTTCTGCGTGAAGGCACTGACTACGGTGAGATGGAAATTTCCCTGCAAGATAAAGTCGATCAGATTAAGGCTCAGCTTGAATCCGGTGAAGCCGTTGTGGTGTTCTCTGAGCTTCACGAAACTGTCGATATCCAGCTCAAACAAAAGTTCTAACTTTAAAACACAGCATACCGTGCCCTTGCATTAAAGCGTGTTATAGTGACATGCAACAAGGGACAGTTATTTACAGACAAGGTTTGTCATGTCAGCAAAACATCCGATCATTGCCGTCACTGGTTCATCTGGTGCAGGTACTACCACGACATCTGAAGCATTCCGCAAAATGTTCAACATGATGAGCGTTAAGCCCGCTTGGGTAGAAGGTGATAGTTTTCACCGTTTTACTCGCCCAGAGATGGACGTTGAAATTCGTAAGGCCCGTGAACAGGGTCGTCACATTAGTTACTTTGGCCCGCAGGCAAACGACTTCCCAGCGCTTGCTGAATTTTTCCGTAAATACGGTAACGAAGGAACCGGGCAAGTACGCCGTTATCTGCACACGTTTGATGAAGCCGTACCGTACAACCAGATGCCGGGAACCTTTACGCCTTGGCAAGAACTACCAGAGAACTCCGATGTACTGTTTTATGAAGGTCTGCACGGTGGCGTAGTTGATGGCGATGTTAACGTGGCTCAGCATGTCGACTTTCTGATTGGCATGGTACCCATTGTTAACTTGGAATGGATACAAAAGTTCGTTCGAGATACCCGAGATCGTGGTCACTCTCGTGAGGCCGTGATGGATTCTATTGTCCGTTCGATGGACGACTACCTTAACTATATCACTCCCCAGTTCTCGCGAACTCATATCAACTTCCAGCGCGTTCCAACAGTCGACACATCTAACCCACTCAACGCCAAAGGCATACCGAGCCTAGATGAAAGCTTTGTCGTGATTCGCCTGCGCGGAATTAAGAACGTCGATTTCCCTTACCTACTGGCAATGATTGATGGTTCGTTTATGTCTCGCCACAACACGCTCGTGGTACCGGGCGGCAAAATGAGTTTCGCGGTCGAGTTGATTGTTCGCCCGATCTTGCAACAGTTAATCGAAACCGGAAAAATGGCTAAGACTCGCGTTATAAACACGATTACTTTTCATACCGTGATCATGTGCACATTTTTGCGTACAAAATCGTAAGGTGTACCCGATTAAAATCAAGAAATCGATTTCAAAAAAAGATACTATTTGAAACCGAAACAAAGATGGCTTGCAGCATTTGAAAAGTGCTCTTATCCTAGTAGGTCTTGATTCAAGGCTTAGCTAAAACATGGAAAGCAGCAAGCGTACCCTGCAGAGGAAGTGAGATATTATGGTTCTAGGTAAACCTCAAACCGATCCAACATTAGAGTGGTTCCTTTCACACTGTCATATTCATAAGTACCCGTCAAAAAGCACGCTGATCCACGCGGGCGAAAAAGCAGAGACTCTTTACTACATTGTTAAAGGTTCTGTTGCAGTACTTATCAAAGACGAAGAAGGTAAGGAAATGATCCTTTCTTACCTAAACCAAGGTGACTTTATCGGTGAACTTGGTTTATTCGAAGAAGACCAAGAGCGTACGGCATGGGTTCGTGCGAAATCTCCTTGTGAAGTAGCAGAAATTTCATTCAAGAAATTCCGTCAGCTAATCCAAGTTAACCCTGACATCCTAATGCGCCTGTCTGCACAAATGGCAAGCCGTCTACAGGTAACCAGTCAGAAAGTGGGTGACTTGGCATTCCTAGACGTAACAGGCCGCATCGCGCAAACACTGCTTAACCTGGCAAAACAGCCAGATGCAATGACACACCCAGACGGCATGCAGATCAAGATCACTCGTCAGGAAATCGGTCAGATTGTTGGCTGTTCTCGTGAAACAGTAGGTCGTATCTTGAAGATGCTAGAAGAGCAGAACCTAATTTCTGCCCATGGTAAGACAATCGTTGTTTACGGAACTCGTTAATTTCGATTAACCGCTAAAATTTTAAAAGCCACCAATGGAAACATTGGTGGCTTTTTTGTTTATATCGGATCCAGGAACCGGAAAGGACTTCTCGACTCCATCGGGAGAGAAGCCCGTTCTCGTCTATCTTATCCGTTAGTACTTTCGAAAATCTTGTCAGCAGAAGCAGCAACGAATCCTGGGTAAAGTTCACCGTTACTCATTGGGTAACGCTTAGCAAACTCATAGAAGCCACCAGGAACCATCTCAGTCCCTTCAGTGAAGGTCACTGGTACTTTATCCGCCATGGTAGAAGATTGCTCAAGCAGCACGTCCGGCGAGCCTTTCACTTCACCGCCTGATTCATTGATCGTAAAGCCAGCTTCACGTAGGTGGTCATTAACACCTTTCACTTCTTCAAAAGCGTCCAGCTGATTCACGCTAACCGTAAAGTGGTTAGCACCGTAGCCGTGTGCTGCTAGCCAAGAAGCGTATTCACTCTCTTTTGCCAGCAACTGGTAATCAGCAAAACTCAGATCCCATAAACGCCCACCAGACAAGAACTCATGACCTTTTAGCTTATCGGTGTCCAATTGCTCAACCAGCTTGGCAACGATGGCCTGAAGCTCTGGAGAACACTCGTTCACTTTTAGCTCACTGATAAAAACTTTTGGCTGTTTCGGGTCTGGATGCTCAAAGTGCTTCGCCACTAACTTCTTACTTTCGAACTCGTAATCACCGCACGGCTTATAGCCAGCGTCGATAAACGGTTTGGCCAGTGTCTCAATCCCCAAAGGTGCGACATTAAATGTACGCAGCGCAATGTGGTCATTGATCAATGGCTCATTTTCCTGAAGCAGATGGTGAACTTTATCAGCAGAGGGACATAAGCGTTGAATATAGTCATTCCATAACGACTGGAATAAAACTTGTGGCGTCATAACGCCTCCTTGTTTGGGTTTGTCTACGTTAACGGAGTTATATTTATTGTTTATTTGATTTTATAAATGAGGCTATCTGACCAAATTTGTCCAGAAATCTGATCAGATAGCCTTCAACCTGTGACGTTTAAAAACCTCCCCAAAAAGAGAGGTGGTAAGGGAAACCCTTAAAATATTTTTATAACTCAACACCCGGGCTCAATGTAGCAGGTAGTAGAGTTTCCCCACCTTCCATTGATGCCATTGGGTATGCGCAGTAATCTGCTGCGTAGTAAGCACTTGGGCGTAGGTTACCCGAAGCACCTGGGCCACCGAATGGTGCATCACCGCTTGCGCCAGTTAGCTGACGGTTGCGATTGACGATGCCAGCACGAATGTGGTCAACAAAGTAATCCCACTCGCTATCATCGGTTGAAACCAGACCTGCCGACAAGCCGAAGCGCGTATCGTTTGCCAGTTCAACTGCTTTCTCCAAGCCTTGGTAACGCACCACTTGTAGTAGTGGCCCAAAGTACTCTTCATCTGGCAGATCAGCGATTGGCGTCACATCAATGATGCCCGGAGAAACAAATGCCGCTTCACCCGCTTTCGCTTCTAGCAAGCTCACACCGCCAAGGCTTTGCAAGTTTGTTTGCGCATTAAGAATAAAGTCAGCCGCTGCTTTAGAAATCTGAGGCCCCATAAATGGCGCAGGTTCAGCAAATGGCTGATCAACACGAATCTTTTGAGTTGCTTGAACGAGTTTGCTGACCAGCTGGTCGCCTTTCTCACCAACAGGCACGTACAGGCGACGGGCACAAGTACAACGTTGACCTGCACTGATGAAAGCAGACTGAATAATGGTATACACAGTTGCATCCAGCTCGCCGTAGTTTTCAGAGATCACCATCGGGTTGTTGCCGCCCATTTCTAGCGCCAACATTTTACCCGGCTGCCCTGCAAACTGACGGTGCAGGATATGACCAGTGTTTGCACTACCCGTGAACAATACGCCATCAATGCCTTTCGAATCTGCCAGCGCAACACCGGTTTCCTTCGCGCCCTGAACAAGGTTGATTACGCCTGCTGGTAAGCCCGCTTGCTGCCATAGTTTCATCGCGAACTCGCCGGTGAGTGGCGTTTGCTCTGAAGGCTTAAACACGACCGTGTTACCAGCAAGCAGTGCCGGAACAATGTGGCCATTTGGCAAATGACCTGGGAAGTTATAAGGGCCGAATACCGCCATTACACCCAAAGGGCGGTGACGCAGAACAATCTGGTTGCCTGCCGCTTCTCGCGTCGCTTCACCGGTACGGTCATGGTAAGCACGGATAGAGATCGCAATCTTACCAGCCATAGCTGCTGCTTCAGTGCGCGTTTCCCAGATTGGTTTTCCGGTTTCTTTCGCGATAATTTCAGCGATTTGCTCGCTGTTCTCTTTTACTTTCTCAGCAAACGCCAGCACCACAGCTTCGCGCTCAGCGTAAGTCAGCTTTTTCCAGCTCAAGAAAGCGTTTCGAGCAGCGCTCACTGCCGATTCAACCTGCGCAGGTGACGCACTGTCACCCTGCCAGATCACTTCATTGTTGTATGGGCTGATCGAGTTCATCGATTCGCCCTGACCCGCAAGCCACTCGCCTGCAATCCAATGTGTCATGATTCTATTCCTTTCGATTACTGAGCCAGCATGCGAACGTATTCGCCTTCATTCACTTCCAGTGCTTTAGCAACATCAGGTGCCAGAATCACAGATTCAGAGGCCTGGTCATATGCGGCTTTAGCTGCCACGGCACGGAAGTTTTCAAACGACGTGTTTGAGATAAGGTAATCTTGCGAACTGGTGTGCTCAGCAATGGTGATTTTCGCGCGGAATGAGTGGCGGACCGACTCAATATTACGCACATCACACTCTACCGACGGGCCGCCATCAAAGATGTCGACGTAGTTACGGCAAGTGAAGCCTTCTTTCTCAAGCAAGCGCAATGCAGGCTTGGTATTTTCATGTACCTGACCAATCACCGCCTGAGCTTCTTTGCTCAGTAAGTTGATATAAATTGGTAGCTTAGGCATTAGGTCGGCGATAAAGCCTTTCTTACCGATACCCGTCAGGTAATCAGCCATAGTGAAATCAATCGAGAAGAAATGCTCTTGCAGCCATTGCCAGAATGGTGAGTTACCTTCTTCATCTGACACGCCACGCATTTCAGCAAATACCGTTTCTGAGAAACGATGCGGGTGTTCCGCCATCATCAAGAAACGACACTTCGACATTAGGCGACCATTCAGTCCGCCACGGAAATTCGGGCGCAAGAACAAGGTACAGATTTCACTACAACCCGTGTAGTTATTGCCAAATGTAAGCAGCTTAACCACATTATTCACCCCCAATTTTGGCGATGAATGTACAATAGTGCTGATGTGGTAAGAATAAAATGGCACATCCCAGCCAATCGAAGCTTCAATACCAGTACAACCAGCGACTTCGCCAGTCTCACTGTCGAAACCGACCATCAGATAACCTTCGTCACCAGGTTCAGTCACTTCGTTTTTGGCAAAGCTGTACTCAGAATGAGTAATACGATTGGTCAACAGTTCTTCGTTAACCGGAAGAGATGTGAATCCGTGACCCGATTCAACCGCACAGGTGTGCAGCGCATCGTAGTCCGACATTGCTATAGGGCGAACAACCAGCATCGATACTCCCTCCAGATGCAGGATACCAATGCTATCGGTCATCTATTCGTTGTTGCTGGCTAAAATCGCTAATCACTACGTTGTAGCTTTTGAAGTTAGGCCCGCTCGCTTGCTGTAAGCTACGCCTTGTTCTAAGCAATTTTTCCTGCGCAACTATCCAAACACATGACCGATAGCACTGGTATTGGGAGAACTGTTGCAATACAGCTCTCCCAGTTTGTTTATTTATTATTTAACTAGAGTGGCTAGTGCTTTATCTAGTTTTGCTAATCCTTCTGCGATTTCTTCTTTGGTGATAACCAGTGAAGGCGTAAAGCGAACTACATTCGCGCCTGCCACTAACACCATCAGACCTTCTTTACCTGCTGCAACCAGTACGTCACGCGCACGGCCTTGCCACTCATCGTTAAGCGCAGCGCCTAAAAGAAGGCCTTTGCCGCGAACTTCCGCGAACATGTTGTACTTATCATTAAGTTTAGCTAAACCGTCACGGAACAGAGCTTCGCGCTCTGCAACGCCAGCCAGAGTTTCTGGTGCGCTTACAATGTCGACGACCGCTTCTGCAACTGCACACGCAAGTGGGTTACCACCGTACGTTGAACCATGAGTGCCCACTTTCAGGTGCTTAGACAGTTCAGTTGTAGTTAGCATTGCACCGATAGGGAAACCGCCACCGAGCGATTTTGCGGTGCTTAGGATATCTGGTGTGACACCCAGACCTTGATAAGCGTAGAAGTGCCCCGTACGGCCGTTACCTGTCTGAACTTCATCAAAGATAAGCAGTGCATTGTGCTTGTCACACAGTTCACGAACGGTTTGAACAAACTCATCTGTTGGAGAGATGATACCGCCTTCACCCTGAAGAGGTTCCATCATGATGGCACAAGTACGGTCAGAGATGTGTGCACGTAGCGCTTCCACATCATTGTACGGCAGGTGAGTGACATCACCAGGTTTAGGACCAAAACCATCAGAGTAAGCCGCTTGGCCACCAACCGTTACCGTAAAGAAAGTACGACCGTGGAAGCCTTGTTTGAAAGCGATGATTTCAGATTTCTCAGGGCCAAACTGGTCAGCTGCGTAACGACGCGCCAGTTTCAGAGCTGCTTCGTTTGCTTCTGCACCTGAGTTAGCGAAGAACACTTTTTCTGCAAAGCTCACGTCTGTCAGCTTCTTCGCTAGGCGAAGTGCAGGTTCGTTTGTCATGACATTACTTAGATGCCATAGTTTTTGGCCTTGCTCCGTCAGAGCATTAACCATTGCAGGGTGACAATGACCCAGACAGCTCACGGCGATACCACCAGCAAAGTCGATATACTCTTTGCCTTCCTGATCCCAAACACGAGCGCCTTCGCCCTTGACTGGAACCATTTCCATTGGGTTATAACAAGGTACCATCACCTCATCAAACAAACCGCGTTCTACTTTATTTTCGACTGTCATTGCACATTCCCTCTCGATACCGCATGCCAGGTAATTTTTGCATCCTTGCTTTCATTAAACGAAAGCACATATTGTTTTGCATTTAAGCAATTGCGGCATTGTATTTACATTTAATTAACCATTTCAATAGTGAATTATTCTTTTTACTTCACTGCTGAAAGTCTGTTCTGCATTAGCTTTGAGTATTTATGCATTAAGCCACTGCTTTTATGAAGCAATATATTCTTATAACAAAGATAAGCTGTAGTTAAGCATAGTAATAACAAGGGCGGAGAGTTAGGCAGGACAACGCCTGCGAATAGTTTTTCACATAATATCCGCACGCAAGAATATGAAAGAAATGTTAAAAAAAGTGATCCCAGTCAGGATTTATTGAGGTAATAAAAGAGGGTTAGCGACGTAAAAAGTTGGCAAGTAGATCATGCCCTTGCTCAGTTTTGATCGATTCTGGGTGAAATTGCACCGCATCAATAGGCAAGGTTTTGTGCTGATAGCCCATGATTTCATCCATCGAGCCATCTTCGAGCTCCGTCCAAGCGGTGAGCTCAAAACACTCTGGTAACGTGCCGTTTTGAACCACCAGTGAATGATAGCGCGTTACTGTGAGAGGGTTATTCAAGCCTGCAAAGACGCTGCGGCCACTGTGTCGAATTGGGGATGTTTTCCCGTGCATCACCTGACGAGCACGCACCACTTCACCGCCAAATACCTGAGCAATCGCCTGATGGCCTAAGCACACACCAAGTATCGGCAGTTTACCTGCAAAGTGTTCAATCACCTCTAGAGTGACCCCTGCTTCATTAGGTGTACACGGCCCCGGAGAGATCACCAGATGGCTAGGTTTCATCGCTTCAATCGCCGCAATGTCTGTTTCATCGTTACGCACGACTTTTACCTCTGCACCCAACTCGCAAAAGTATTGGTACAGGTTGTAAGTAAAAGAGTCGTAGTTATCGATGATTAACAGCATGGGTCTGGATTGGTGTTGATAAAATTGCTTGTCAGGGGCGGTATTGTGCAATACCAAGACGGAAAGGCAAGCAATAACTCCGCAAACGATAAAAATAACGCCAGCATAAGCTGGCGTTATGGGTTTACAGTCATATGGGCTAGCGCTCTATTTTAATGTAAGCAGCGTTCTTACAATCATCCCCAGCATAGTTATGAACCGTTACTTTGGCGCCCATAGAAAATGCGGTCAGCGCAGGCGAATAGGCACGCCTGTGCACTTCGGAAGAGGTAGTTGCATTACGTGGAAATAGTCTTGTGGTACTTCCACATACACCTGTACCACCTTTCACTGATACTGCAAAACTATCGGTATTGCTGCTTGTATTGGCAATAGATTTATAGTTGAACCTTCGGCAATAAAAGCACCTGATGCCAAAGCAAAGTTAGACGATGAAACAAGGGCTAAGAATGTGATTCCGCGTATTATCATTACTCTCCCAAGATTCCAACATAATTAGGACCAGGAGCACTTCCATAATGAGGCAGATTGCTACAAGTATATTGATCAGTGTTGTAGTAAGTCGCTATAGTTTTTCCTGTTGATTGCGCAGTCAGTAATACGCTGAGCATGCCTTGGCATGCTTCAGGGCTGACTCCTTTCCAGTGCTTTTCAATATTACACATCACGGTGTATGTACCCCTATATGAGGTCGCTACGTTAATATCACCATTAGCATACTGCAGAATATGCTTGATGGTGCCATGGCAACTAATAGCAGCCATTGAGGGCGTACTAAATAGAATTGCTGCCAGTAGGAGTATTTTTTTCATCAGTGTTTCCTGTCTTGTAAGTGATTATCTCAGTGGCCCACGGCAATATTGGACCTGTACGGTGTTCGTCCCACAGCCACTTTCAACAACACAAGCCACCGCCTTATTTTCCTTTGACATATGCATCAACCATGAATACATGGCATAGAAATGTGGCGCATTCATATCAAAACTAAAATAACGTGGTGTTTTTCCTGCACACGTACCATGAGTACCGTTTCCATTGATTAAAAACGTTCCTTGGGTTCCTAAATGAACATATTGAGGAACCCCCATGGCAATCCAGTCTCCATTTTTACTGGCATTAGTAGCTAACACTTGGAATGAAAAGAGAAAGAGTGAAGTTAAAATTAGAAGTCGTTTCATTTTGCATTGTGTCCTACTGGAGTAATGGCGGGTTACCAAGGGTGATGTATCTTGCTTTACAGTGACCAGAGCCAGAGTATTTAACAGAATCGTCAAAAGAGACCGACACCTCTTTACCTGCCATAAACGCACCTAAAATCATTGAATAAGCAGAACTGTCGGTCGCCGCAAATAACACCGTATTGCTAGGGGTCCATATACTACATGTCCCTGCCTTATCTACACCTTTTAACGTAAACCAAAACGCTGGCGGTCTCCAAGAGGAGATCACATCGCCATCATGGGTGCGTATATATTCAATTTCTCCTTTTACAAACCCTTTCTCTGCACTGGCTGGTATGGAGACAAACAATAAAGGAAGTAGGATCAGAATTAATTTTTTCATATAAAGTCCTGGTGAGCTCATAAAGTGAAATGGCGAATTAAGGGCGCTCGGTGTGTCCCTGATGCTTCACAAACGTCCCAGTAACTTATTGTCACAGGTATTTTCGCAACTCGCGCGGCAAGTGCAACACTCAAAACATGGTCAAACAAAGGGTTGCGAGAGTCGATAATAAATCGATTAGAGTGCACTGCACATGATGGTTTTTCAGACATGTCAGTCGGAATGTTAATTAATAGCTCAGTATAAGACACGCTTGATGGAGAAGTACTAGACTGCGGGTACACGACAATACTCGATATTTCTGTTTTAATGTTATAAATAGACGCGGCATAAGCACTACTACAACCAATAAGTGCAAAGCAGAACCAGTATAATTTATAGCGTATTTTCATTTTATTTACCTTAATTATAAAATAGTCAGATACTGTAACTTGCAATACCCATTGTCAGGGAAGAGGATAGAATCATCTAACGTAACCATGACTTTCTTATTTGCCATTTTTGCAGATAACAACATCGTCAATGCTGTTTCGTTGTTTTCTGGAATTGAAATTGCGTAAGTGCCAGAAGCATAAGATTTACAGTTAGGCTTTGTTTCTGGGTTGACGATTTCAAACCAAGTGTGTTTTCGCCATAATGGAGCTAATGAATTAGAGGCTTCATGATATCGAATTTGGCCAATATCCCCAGTTATATCGAATCGAGCCGCATTAGCTGGTGCAGAGAGAATTAACATCACTAAAGCGGTAAAAACTTTAATATTCATATTTTTAACCTAGCCTTTCTTGATAAAAATAATTTGGAGTACGCGTTAATAAATAACCATATAGTCGAGCTGGCAATCGTTGGAGCCTTCAACAATGCGGGCATATACCTGTTTCTCTGATGAGTGTTAAAAATTAAATATGCCCACGTCTTGATTTAACGCTCATTTTATATACAAAACCATTTGTATATCAATCTTCATATATCAAATTACCGTCATGAGAAATCTTATCAATACTATAAGTTTGAAGTGCTTTGTTTTTACTTTCATTCACCAAACCATTATTAAATCGATAGACAACTTCTACTTCCTTATTATAGTATTTCCCACCTGGAGAAAATAAAACCTCACCATCAACAAATCCATATACCACAAGATTTAAATTGGAATCGCCACTAATTTTTAATCGTATTGTATGACCATCACCACCACGACCATAATTCTCCGTAATTTTGATTGGTGTTAATACTCCTTCAACATTTACAAGGTCTTGCTCAGGGCCACACCCTGTTATAATAAGTATGATTAAGTACAATAAAGGCCTCATAAGTAAGGATCCTGATATACTACCTTGCCCTTATATTCTATTTTACCAACAATATAAGTTTTAGTGATTGACTCATAACTAGGAATAGGATCACCGCTGATAAAGTAGGATACTGAAACATCTTTATTATAATAGTTTCCTCTTTTACTAAAAAGATCCCACCCAATTCTAAAACCATGTGTCACCAGCTTAATTTCAAGATTAGAGCTTATAGAATATACTACCCTAAGGCCAGTACCTCTTCCTTTCTTACTTTTCATTTCAACAGGGGTTAATACCCCATCAATTTTAACGATTGATTCTTTAGCTCCACAGCCATAAATAAAAACCAAAGTGAACAGAAATAATATACTTTTCATTTTCTCAAACCACTATTTTCTGCATACCTATCGAATCAATTAAAGTTGCATAAAAAGGAAAAATCTTTATTCTACACTGACCGCTAGCTCACTATACTTTGTAACCATAAACAATCCTGATAAATATCTATCAGATTTGTTTCAATCGACCTTTTCAATAATGTTAAAATTCAGTAAATCCGCATTTGAACCTATCAAATAGTATAATAATCCCGATAAGAAAAACAAAAGGAAAAAACGAGCGAAAGAACTAAAGAAACGTGCTCTGTCATAAAATAAACAGTAAAAACTTTTAATAAAGAAAAACACACCAGAAAAGAAAACCAGCATGTTTAAGATCACTAAACCAAAGCCAATAAAGTTTATAAGGTTTTCTTCTAACATAAATAAGTTCCACTTACAGAGTTATACTAATTAGGTGGCCAAAGTAAGAAAGAATAATGTCTCGCTCTCGCCATCAATATAAAATGGTGCTAACCCATTTGACCAAGACTGAGGCTGACAATTATCACCAACGCTTGTGACCCCTTCGAGGGTAATCCATGACGCATTGTCCCAACTACTACCACCTGAATAAGGTTCTGCATGAGATTTAAACTCAACAATCTTCTTACCTTCGATGATTGATGAATAAGCGAAGGATGATGTGAGTGCCAACAGGATGGGAAGTATATATTTCATAAACATTTTAATACCATAGGTAGCGCTTGTTAATTATAAGTTTTAATTACAAGTATTGTTATCTATCTGGAGGTTTAAATTAAATCCAAAGGAAAATTTAAATTACTCCCTGAATCCAGATCATATATCTTTCGTAATACCTAATTATCTTAAACTTTTCTGTCTGCTAACTTGGCTACTAACGCGCATAAACCACGCTAAATATTTTACATACAGGGGCAGTAGTCCCCGACCATCGTTGGTCTTCATAGGCAAATATTGATATTGGCGTATTGGCTTGGTAGGCCGCAAGTAACATACTTAAAATCGATTCATAACCAGGGCTGACTTTATCTATAAAGTATCCAGTGCTACATTGCTGACCATTAGTTTCCATACTAATAAAAACATCCCCATGAACAGAATAAGCTTGTATTCTTTTAATCAACCCAGTTGGTGATTCTTCTGTTGCGCTTACACCGAAGCTAAGCAGTAGAATAAGAAAGGTAAAATATTTTTTCATTGTTAGTCCTTTAGTATTAGTCAAGGTAAACTAGTTAATCAGTTTTACTCAATGATTCGGGATAATTCGTTAGTTTTATCAACTAATTATTGAAATGAAATTAATTGAGAATAATTATCTTCGTAACGTCACTATTTAAAACGTATTCATAAGAGTAAAAAAGTAGTAAAAGTGCTATTTTTATTTGCAATAATTTTTATGCTAACCCATTTGACCACGGCTGAGGCTGACAATCATCACCAACACTTGTGATCCCTTCGAGGGTGATCCATGACTGATTATCCCAACTACTGCCACCAGAATAAGGTTCTGCATGAGATTTAAACTCAACAATCTTCTTACCTTCAATAACTGATGAATAAGTAAAGGATGATGTAATTAAAAACTACATATAATTAATCAGGAGAAAAATGCAAAATAACATTAAAAATCAAAATTATAGTTGAAAAAACCAACATTAGAACATTGCCGCTGTATATATCCATACATGCTAACGATATCCCTCCAGATATCATCGTGCTTATACCAAGAATATTTAGTCTTTTCCATTTAATGAAAAAACTAATTATGGAAGTTATTATAGCTAAAGTTAACAACATCATTTTAAATTTTCATCTTCTTCTATATCAAACTCCATTCCACCTTTAACTATATTGCTTATATCGACGAGACCCATAGTTCCAGCATATTGGCCATACGCCGACACAGTATCTTTTGTTAAAACAGGCGAACCAAGACTACCAGTAGGGTATTCAGCAGGTAATCTTAATGTAGCTGATGTATACTTTGCAAAGCCAAAACCACCAACACTTAAAGCCAAATCTATTTCGTTATATAAAGGCCCAGCCCCTAAAGTTCCGTAAATCTCTTTCATATAATTTTGTTGTTGTGCGACCCCCAACATACTACCCCAAGTTGTAACTCCTTCTTGGATATTTGCAACTCCATGCATTGAAAGCGGTACTCCAATAGCGTATTGAACCGTCAACCCCCCTAAAACTACTTGACCAACACCACCTACAACCTGAAAACCTGCGAATACACTACTAACAAAACCTTTTCCAAAGTTTCTTGCATACCTTTCATAGCTTATTTCTTTGAAACTATTAATCGCATTGTATTGCATTGTGCCACATCGTCCTCGACTACATTGATTTACGGCATTGCGGGCGCTCATCTTCAGTTGATCGTACTTTGTATTACCAGGCCCCCCCCAAAGGCCCTCCCACCAGCGCTTTGCGTATTCCATGGTGTAGCCAATTCCATCCTCAGCTATATCTTCACGCACATAAAAGTTACCATTATCATCGGTCCCCCAATCTCCTTCACTTCCCGTTATTCCGTTGGTAGTTGTACTGTCTGTATTACATGTCCCTGTTAATCCATTCCCATTTTCATCCTGAAACCAATATCCTTTTGGATCGGTATATTTCAAAGGATTGTTCATCACATAAGAGTACCGATTAAAACTATTTGTTCTGTATGGCTCTTGAATATAGGGATCCGCACTTAAAAACCTCCCAAGCTCTTGGTCATAGACTCGGCCATTCATATGAACTAGGCCAACTTCGGTAATTTCTTCATGTCCGGTATAACCGCGGTTAGTAATGGCGCTTTGTACCACATCCAACGGCCCTTTGTCGGACCATGCCACTTTACGTTGCTTACCCCATGTATCGTAACTGCGTCGCTCTACCACTAAACCGTAGCCATCGGTAATCATATCGACCGAGTTCAGCGCATCGTAATGAAGGTAACGGACTTGTTTATCCTGCAAGTCGTCTTCTGCACCCTTAGTCTGAGTATTGAGTGCGATTAGCTTGCCATCGGCATAAACAAAGTGTTTGTGTTGAACAATCCCTGTATTGGTATCCTTGACTCGCTCATAGCTCTTGCCAAAGTAGAAGGTTTCAATGCCGTCGCTGTTCTTCTTCAGATAACGATTATGGTTAGCGTCATAGAAAAACTCGACGGTTTTACCGTTGCGGGTAATCTTGTTCGGCTTGTTGAATTCCGTCCATTCCAGTTCTCGCTCATTGGCCGAGTTGCCATCCGCCCATGCGCGCAGCATATTACCGTTATTGTCATATTGGTAATTTAGCCCATTGGCTTTTGTCACGGCATGTGGTCCTGCCTGCTGGCCGCTGTAGTGGTAGTCTCCAATGTCGGATTTATGGATCAGATTGCCCAGCTTGTCATAACGGTAATTAAACGGCCCCGCTAGGTCCGGATTGTTTACTCCGTGTTGCGTTTTATTTGCCAAACTGATGGCATTGCTGGTGACGCGATCTAAACCATCGTACGTCCAGGTATCGGTAATGCCCAACTGCTCATCGTATCGATAGGTCACGTTATTGTGATTATCGTAGCGATACTGAATAAAGCGGATATTACGCCCTTGGCTGGTACTTGCAGAGAGGCGCGGATCAAACAACACATTCGCTTTGTGAGTAGTAATATAATTCGGTCGACCGGTATTGGCATCATGGCTGTAGGTGTTAACCAGGCCATTACCCAGCGTTTCAGATAACGTATGATCATACGCATCGGTTTCACGACGTTGCCAATAGTAAAGGTAGGCTGGGTTATCTAATGACTCTTCCATTTCTGATTGAGTCAGAATCATATTGAGGTGATCAGCTTGGCTAGATTGCTGAGTATTCTCACAATGATTACGAGAAGAGGCCTCTAGCTGATTCCCTCCCAGTTGATTTGCATATTCACAGTTCAAACCACTCAACTCTGCCACTTTTTCTGACAGGTTAATCAACTGGCTTGCAAGGTCGGTGTAGAACTTATAGCGAGTGGTTGCCACCGTTGCAGCTTCAGATAAGTCATCGGCAGCAAACAACAGTTCGTCACGTGTTTCACTATCCGCCTGAGCAATGTAGATATCGTTATTGCTCATCAGATCTTTCTGACCATTGCTGTCATAGTCAGTCAGTAAGAAGTCATGTGAAGCACTCAAGTTTTGCGCATTAAACTCCGAAGCTGGCACCGTATGGATGGTCGCATTGTAGTTACGCACTCCCGGTTGGCTATTGGCTAAGGTAGTCGTTAGGCGATAAATCGCGCCTTCCAGCGTAATATCTAGTGGGATAGAGACATCATCATGGAGCAACACCCAAGTCGCTGGACGTAAGTAACATTCGCCTTGGTCATTACACCACTGCTTATAGCGATAGCCGTCACCCAGCAAGGCTTGCGAGGAGGCATCCAGATTGTGCACATTAACGGTTTTGCTATTGTACTCAGCCGCCTTAGTGGTAAAGAAGCTTTCCTGAGTGGCGTAGCGCTCTGCCTTAGTTAGGTAAACATTGGCTTGTGCTATCGCATCATTCAGCAGCTCACGAATACCTTCACGGAAACTAGCACTGGTAAAGACTTCATCTGCATAATTTCGCGGGCTGCGTACCCCTGCGACGTAGCCATAAGGGTTATAAACATATTCAACCGCTAGGCGATCGTTGCTGTTGGTGCTGCTCAATAACTTGGCCGCACCGGCAAGTGTGGTATCGATGCCATTTGGTCGAACTTCCCTAGCAACACGCTCGAACTTATCGTAGAAGTAATGGGTACTGAACTTCTCGTCACCAACTTGAACGGCGACTTCTTCAGTAAGACCGGCGGTATTATAGTAATAGTCCGTTTCACTGCCATTACCAGCAAAACCAGATAGGGTGCCAAGCGCGCCGCGTTCATCATAACGCCAGGTAGAAACGTTACTCCCTTCGGTCTGCTTCACTTTTCGGCCAAGGCTATCGTACTCAATCGTTGTGACCGTTCCTTTCGCATCGCGCTTGTAAACCAGTTCGCCCGCTGCGTTGTAGTTGTAACTCCACTGGCCCATATCTGAGTCATCCAATGAATTACGATGACCTAAATTGTCATAGCGGATTTGAGTCGTGTTACCTGCGGAATCCGTGCTTGAACGTAGTTTTCCATCCGGATAGTACTGATAGGTTTGGTACGCGCTATCTGGCTCATTTTTGCGCAGTATATGACCCATGATGTTGGTCAAAGTACTGTGTTCAAAACCTCGGGCATCAGTCACAGAAGTTAAGTAGCCTTGATAACGGGTGGTAAAGCTGGCTACACCACCGTTGCTTGCAGGCTCCGACTTAGTCAACTCACGGTTTAACTCGTCGTAGCTAAAAGTGACTATTGGCGCAGGCGATTTTTTGCTAAGGAACTGAGGTCGGGTTACGCTGACTTTACGGCCATTACGGTCCCAACGAGTATCCACTACCACAAGCTGGCCACTAAACCCTGTATGCAGTTTTCGGATTTCTCTTCCAGCGTAGTCAAAATGCGTCACCACTTTGCCGCCTGTCGCAGGCGATGTCGTAACACAGCTGACGGTTTGCGACGTTCCATCTTTACATTGGCTACCCAAACCGTAACTGGTGTGGTTGATATTGCCAGTGCCCGGTAGGGTTTCTGTCATTACGCGACTGAAAACATCATAGGTGTAACCTGTGGTGCGGCCTTTTAGCGGACTCACAGACTGTTTAAGCCTTCCTTGAGCATCAAACTGTGTTGACGTGCGGTGACCAACGGCATTGGTGGAAGCTGTTGAGAATAAACCTTGTGCATCAAACTGGGTGGTCGTCGTGCGTTTAGCCAAATCAGCGCCTTCTACACTTTGGCTGACAACATTACCCCAATCATCATAGCTATATTGTGTGGTGATCGATTTCCCAGCCAATGCAATATCACCACTTGACTCATAATCCGAGCTGGTTGTTTTGTCTGAGATAAGGAAACCATTGCTACTGTAATCATACTGGTTCGCGATGGTTCTCTTCAGATTGGTGGTGTTATCAACAATGGTAGAGATAGAACTGGCAACGGCGCCGATCTTCCAATAATTCTCGCCCGTTTGGCCGACAGTCTGCACACGCGTCATTGACGATGTGGTGAACTCCATATTGCCGTCACCATCATAGTCATTATACGAATAGCTTCCGCACGACTTAGCGTTTGAGTTGTTAAATTCGCTGGCGCTTGAGCTGGCAAGTTGGCCTTTGTAGACCGTTAAACCATCGAGATCAACGCTGTAAGAACTGCTCTGGTATTTGAAATAACTATCGTAGCGCTCTAGAACGAGAGGAATATCAACATCACTGTGGATCAACACAATGTAGTCATTGGGCTTAAAGAACACTTCGCCGTTTTCACCACAATAGCGCCCCATGCCCGCTTTATAAGTACGAAGCAGAGTGTCTAAATTGTTGACGTTACTAACGCTGGTAATGTCATAAATGTAATGGTTTTGATTAACACCCGTTGAGACGTATTGATATTGGGTGTTGCTGGTAAAGTTGCCCGCACCTTCTAATTCACTGGATAATTCTGATTTTTCATTGATTAAGTTGCCAAAGCGATCCATTGAGCGAGTAATCACTTCCTGACGCTCAACTGCACTGCTGCTCAAACCATACTTTTTCTTAACGACTTTATTAGCATAAAGCTGGTAGTACTTGGCTCCGTAGCCTTGATTGGTCAACTTTTGATAGCTGTACGATGTTTCCGATACTTTCTTATTGTTTTTGAATACGGATACGAGCTTTGGCTCACCCGCCTTCACCACATCCAGCTGTTCAAATATGGTTTCTGTACGAGTGGTGACCTCTGCATTTTCTGTTTCGGTGATTTTTTCAAACCCAAGGAAGCCACCACCCAAATAGTGCGACTTCGCCCCTTCATACTGATAGCTATATGAGGTGGATGCATAACCTTTAGGCTGTTTAACAACGCTAGAGACAAGGTAAGCGGTCGGGGTTGAGTTAACGTAAGGGAAGCTGTAGTAACGCTTTTGTTTATGGACACTTGTATCTGTCGCTAATTTGTAGCTAACGCGGTATTCAATCGCAAACTCTTCAATCTTGGATATTTTATCTGTCGGGTATGCGCTAGACGTTAGCAAGTATAACTTGTCGTTATCATTGCGAACAAAATCAACGATACCATCGGAATTGTAGTCAACCAATTGCTCAATTTTCGAAACGTTTGACCCAATGGTCTGACTAAAATTGATATTACCGAAATTGTTTTTGTAGAAACGTCCGTTAACGTAAACTTCAGGGTAACCATCAGCGTTGTAGTCGATGACTTTGATTTTCTTTAAATCATCGCCATGCAAACGCCCAGAAGTAAACCTGTGTACAAAACTATGACCATTAAATAGATAGACGCGAATGGTGCCTTGGTTACCACCCGCTGCAATTAGGTCTTTGTAACCATCGCTGTTTACGTCTGCGAGAAAAGCTAAATCTGGTCGCCACTGCGGAGTTTCACTACGGAACACATACTCTTTATAAGAACGGCTTGATAAATAGAAGACCAAATCACTCGTATACTTAACGTAGTAGTCATCTTTACCGTCATTATCGATATCAGCAATACCAGATATAGGGTAAGACGTACCCTTTGGTGACAAGAAGAGCGTTTCCTTTCCATCTCCATTTAAGTCGGCTGCAGAGTGCTCAGACTGGTAGGTTGCCATTACACCATTAGTATTAGGAGAGTAGCTTTTGAGCCGGTTCTTTGTATCCAAATAATAGTCATAACTAACCCGGTCACTGCTATTGTCTGAATGACCGGCACGACGTGCACATTCTGAACCCTTTATATTGTATTCATAGGATCTCGCCACCAAATTAGGAGAATCTAGGCTACCGGAAAGCGCATAACCACCTACGTTGTTAATCGTCTCACCTTTCAAGCCTTTAGCAACACCTTGGTTTAAGTGACTTTTATAGCCTAAACATGCAGGATTTGGCGTTTTTTTAGACATCCCATAGGGTTCAAACATTCCATTTCGGTCGGTATCAAAGAAGCTCACTTCTTCAAAATTGAGACTGGTCGAGGTCCTACTAAGAACGTTATGGCTATTATTCCAAGAGAAATTGATTTCTGTACTGCACTGGCCATTGCTGCAGTAATCCACCGTATTTAGTAGACTTCGGGCGGTGATCCCAGAGTAAGTATATTTAAGGTTATAGCTCCCTACAGGGGCGTTGCTGGCGTCAAAAGTCTTGATAGTTTTTAAGCGTACATTTCGTTTTAACTGGCTACCAAACAGATATTGCGCGATTTGATCCGTTCTCGCTTCATACTCAAAGCTGACCTTACCACCTACATAGCTGATATTGTCAATTCGATGCGTACCATTACTATTGTCTTCACGGTAGCTGAACTGTACGTGGTTGTTTTTGCTGGTATCAGTGATCTTATTCAGTGACCATTTATAAACGTGCGACTGACCAGGTAGCTCAGCTCGCGAATCAGACGTCGCACCATATTCATACACCGAGCCATCCTTGTACCAGACTTTAAAGCTGGCTGGCCCATTACCCGCACGGCCAAATGAAACGATCTTCGAGTAGCCGTTTGTTTCCACTCGATACTCGGTCAGGTTTTCTCCATCGCGGCCAGAGACTGCAATCAAGCGCTGACCATCAAGACAAAAACGGTCATCCGCATTAAATCGAACCCCTCCCCAACGGCCATCTTTATTGAGGTTTTTACCGCAACGAGAAATAGAAGAGAGCCCGCCTAAGCTCCATCCCATACCAAGCATGCCGTTAGGAGAGTCACTACGATATTCCAAACTCACAGAAGGTTGTAATCCTGCACGCCCCGGAGATACCGCTATAGGCAGCGAGTATGTCGCCTGACCGCCTGACGCAGAAAAATCACCAGATAGCTCAATGCTTTTTCCTTCTTCTGAGGTTAGCGAGAGAGCTGGGTGCGAAAAGGCTGCCGCCAGTAGTGAAACAACATACACCGCATAGGTATGAGTGAAACGATTCGATTTCATATAAGCCACTGCTGTTTATATTCTTAATTGGATTACGCTTGTTACTCTGAAAGTTCAGGTCGCGAATTGATTATTGACTGATGGATTGCAGCCTTTTTAGCCTCAGTTGCAGATTCTCAAGCTCTGCGGGAGGCTGATATTGTTCTTGGATATTGCTTTGTGAAAATTCCGCTAGGTCTCCACGAAGGAGTGGGAGTTCCGCTTTCTCCACTTCAACTAAACCATGGGCAATGGTTTGCTGAAGCTGAATCACCGGTGAAGGGAAATTCGCATCTTCACTCAGTTTTATTTGGGGTAACGATTCGCGGCTGTCATCCAAAGTCGTCATCTCATCGGTGATTGGCTGAGCTATCTGCCTTGAAAACGTTGCGTATAAAGCGCCAGCAATGGAAATGAGTAAAGCCACTGCGAAGACATAGTATTTTTTAGTCATCATTGATTAAATTTCAGTCTTTAACGCGGTAACTGGATACGCTACCGCCCTTCGCAATTAAACGAATCATATGAGAAATTTATAAAAGAGCACAGATACTAATCAATACTTATATAAGCTCAACTTATTAATTCATAGATATGATATAAATCACAATGCAATCGAATAAATAGCACTTTGGTTTCAGTTAGTTAAATTAGTAAAAATGAATATAAGACAGGAGATAGTTGGGCTAGGTAAAAACTCAAAGCGCAATAGAAGCTTTGTTTTTATCAAACAGATGCTTTCAGTTGGAAGTCGATGTATCTAAGTTCACACTTATTTTAGTTTTATAAAATTATCACTACACATTGATATAACTTATAAATAAAATCCACTCTTCCTTAAGGTTTGTCCTTAATCTCATATCAACCGAGAACAATAATGAAACTAAAACACATCGCAGTGGCGTGCCTTTCAGCGTTGGCTTTGAGCGCTTGTAAAACGAAAAGCCTAGAAGAACTTCAGCCAACCGCTGATCAAGAAACAATTAATACAGCAAAAGAATATCTTAGTGATATCAAAGACTTAAGAGTCACAGATCACGGTGTAATCTACTACTCGGCGAGCTTACCAGGTAACTCTCGCTGGGCGACTGCCCACATTATCGAGTTAAGCTACCGATACTCTTGTGAAGAATTACGTTGGTACGTCGAACGTGGAATGATTGTAAGAATGCAATTCCGCGGCAATAGCGGTACTACTCGTGATTATGATCTAGCACGTTGCGAGACCGAAGTTCCAACGGACCTATACGAATAAAAAAACCGCCACTGAATGTGGCGGTTTTTACTTGGTCTCTATAAAAGAGTGGCTTACTTACGACGACGCCATAGCGCTAAGCCAAACAATGACATTAGAGCACCAAAACCGAACGAACCTGCCATGTTCAGTTCTAGAACTGCTGGATCGTGGTCAGAAGAGCGGAAATGATCGTTGTACTTCGGTAAGTCACCTTTATACTCATCGTTGTAATCAAATAGTGTCGATTCGCCGCCATTGATATGCCAATCTGTCGCATCCACAAAGTGCTTCTTCAGGCTTGGGCTGATTAGTAGGTGGTCTAGCGCGCCCACTTCATCATTGTACGAGTAGCTCCAGCTATTAGGGTGCTTCATCGCAACAGCATTAATGTAGTTATACCCTTCCGTAATAACCGCACCATGGTCACCAAACTGCTCTGTGTCACCAATGAAGGTATTGCGTGCCGCTTTGATCTGCTTACCGTATTTCTCTTCACTGTAATCCGTCAGAACCAGCATTGGATCTTCCATACCGTAAGAGTTCAAGTCACCAAGAATTACTTTATGACCTTTGATCTCTTTCAGCGCATCGCCCAGTGCAACCGCCGCTGCAACACGGAAGTTTTCACAAGAGCCTTGTTGGTCAGCATCTACACCGCCCTGACCACCTTGGTCAACGGGTGCTGCGTCTTCCCAACATTTAGAACCTTTCGATTTGAAGTGGTTGATGGCAACCGTGATCTTCTCATCTGTGCCTTTGATCTTGAACGTTGGCGCCAGTGAGTTACGTTGGTAGTTCTTACCATCTTCGATCACTTTACCGTCGTCATCTAGCACTTCAGGCGCTTGCTGACTTGGCATCTCGATAACGCGTACTTCTTTCAGCTTCGCCACTTTAGAGCGGTAGATAACGCCTGTAGTGATAACGTCAGTACCAATTGAGTCGTTCTCATCCGTCACTTTATCGCCATTGCTGTCAACGGCAACGAAGTCGTAACGGTCTTTCTTCTTATCGATACGCTGGTTTAGCTGCTCAACAAGCTGACGAATAGCACCACTGTCACCAAAGCCATTGTTTTCGATTTCCATCAAACCAATGATATCAGCGTCAAGGCGTAGAATTGCGTTAACAATTTTCGCCTGCTGAACTTCAAACTCTTCAAAGCTGTTGGCACCACGGTTGTCGCCGTGCTGGTTAGCGTCACCACCAAACGGAGAGTTGAAGTAGTTAAGTACGTTGAATGTCGCGATACGAAGATCGCCTTCTTCCATATCGATGCCTTCAGTACGAGGATCGTTACGTACGAAGTTTTCGTTCGTTAAGGTGTTAGTCGCAATCAGACGGTAGTCACCGTAGCTGTAGCTTAGGACACCTTCTAGGCCAACGATGGTATCGTCGATGCGGATGTAGTCTTCTGTGGAACCATTCTGGTCAGCGTCCGTACGGCCAAAGTCTGGGTAGTAAGGAACCGTGCCGTTAGCTGCTTTTGCATCAGACTCAACGAATAGGCGACGCTCTGCGTTTTCTGTGCTCTGCTGTTTCGCTTCGTCAGAACCTGCTGCAAAGTTCTGGTTAGGGTGCATATTGATGCGGCCTTGAGCAACAACCATGTTGTTACGACGCGATGCGTAATCGTAACCAAAGGTGCGAGTCACACGCATATCCAGCGCTTCAGTGGTCTTAACCAGCATGCCTTCGTAACGCTCTAGCGTCTGGTCGAAGTTAGCGTCATCCGCCATCACTTCAATCGCTGTCGCTGCTGGAGCAGATTGCTCACCTTGCTTAACCCAGTTGTTGTTTTCTGCTTTTAGTTGCGTCAGGTTGTAGTTCTCTTGAACTTTACCTTTCACACAAACCACATCGCCAGGCTGGAGATCAGAGCTTGACTGGTTAGTATGGACGAACAAACCTTCCGATGTTTTCGGGTTGTAGTCATCTTCCAGTGCTTGTAGATAGAAGCCCTTTGTTAGACCTGTGGTCACTGCACTAACCACACCTTTGACGAAGAAGTCTTCATCTGTGATGTATGGATAGCCATTGATGAATGGAGACGTATCACCTTCACCTTGAATTTCTTGAATCGATGTAAAGACAGGTTCAGCACCATCTTGAGTACAAGCGAACGGCTCTGGTGTCTCACCGCCATCCAGTACACCTAGACCTTCGATGCTGTCTTTTGCCAGCGATGACCATTGAGAAGCGTCATAAGTAGAAGAAGGCGTCATCGCATCAACATTACGTACCAGAGTGACATCTTTTGCGAAATCTGAGCCGCCCATGTTACCCAATACGTCATGTACGTTGCCGTCTTTAAGTAGCGCAACCGGATCATTACCGTTAAATCCGATTACTGAACCATTTAGGATGTCGCTTACTGCTTTAATTTCATCACTTGAACTTGTGTGTGCAACAACCAGAACGCTTTGCGCTTCCAGTACACGGCCATCTAAAGCCAGTTTGCTGCCCCACTCACCGCCGCCGTTGGTCGATTTCGCTAGCTCATAGCCATCCAGCGTCACTGCTGAATCGCCAGTGTTGGCAATCTCAATAGCTTTATTGTTACTGCTACCTTCAACGTACTGAGAAATTACGATATCCGCCATGGCTGGAGCGGAGAGAGCACTTGCGACCACTGCTGCAAGTAAGGTTGGGGTTAGTTTTTGTTTCATTCTGTCCACCTTGCATCGCTTTCCGTGTTGTATAGGGTTGAGAAAGCGTGTTCCAAATCACCTTTTCTATTGAGAAAAGACTTATAAAGCACGACAAGTGTTTATCTTTTTCATGAAACTAAAAACAACATTCAGTGACAGTGAGATTTCGATCTCATAGATATGCTGAATATTTGAAGAGACTTCAAAGTTTAAACATAAGGTGAAACGTTTGTTGCACAAATGAGAATAGATCGCTGATTTAGTTTAGCTTTTGCTTATAAATAGAATTAAAGCTCTAGAGGCAAATACAAATAAAGGCGCTGTGATTGCGCCTTTATTTATCAAGTGTTCGCGGGGTTTTGTCCGTTAATTAAGGCGATTATTATCGTCTCCATCCTTACGCTCATATTCCCCTTCAAACGTATTACCGTCTTTAGGTTGTTGATTAAACGGGTCTTGATCAAAAGGGCCTTGTTGGAAGTTTCCAGAACCGAAGCCGCCTTGAAAGCCACCACCGACAGACTGCACCGTCATCTTACTCATAAGGTATTTTGCCATCGCAGCGCGTGGTGCCGGTAATAGCACCAACATGCCGAGCGCATCGGTCATAAAGCCCGGTGTCAGCAGTAGTACCCCTGAGACCGCTAGCATCACACCTTCAAGAATTTGCTGAGCAGGCAGCTCGCCTTGCTGCAAGCGGTTTTGCACTGACATCAAAGTCTGTAAACCTTGGCTGCGTACCAAAGACGCACCGACAAACGCGGTAATCAGTACCAGTGCGATCGTCGGCCACAATCCTAAGTAACCGCCGACCGAAATAAACAGGCCTATTTCAATAATAGGAACGAAAATAAACATCAATAATAAGATAGGAAACACACGCCCTCCTTTGTTAGGCCCAGTGTAAGCCCAAAGCTGATTCAAGCTCAAATTAAAGCTGTAAAAAAGAGTGATAGAAATCTCAATAAACCACTACTACTTTGTGGTTATTAATACCCTGTTCATATCTTGCAAAAGTTTAACTAAACAAAAGCAAAAAAGGTGATCAAGCTACTATTTTTATCCGCTGGGTACAGTATCATGAGCCCCATAAGTCAGGACGGATTTTACAGCCAAAAATTCTGACGAAAGGATTCTTACACTGCAGAATGGCTAGCATTTTACTTTATCATCAGAATAATTATCTAAGGATCCTGTGATGGCTACCCTAACTGATACTCCAAGCACTGCAGCTGCAGCCACTCGTATCGAAGAAGACCTACTTGGCGAACGCCACGTTCCTGCCGACGCTTACTACGGCATCCACACGCTACGCGCTATCGAAAACTTCAACATCTCAAATGTCACGATTTCAGACGTACCTGAATTTGTCCGTGGCATGGTTATGACCAAGAAAGCCGCGGCGTTAGCAAACAAAGAGTTAGGCGTTATTCCTAAAGATGTCGCGAAATACGTGGTTGAAGCGTGTGATTTGATCCTTGAAACAGGTAAGTGCATGGATCAGTTCCCTTCAGACGTCTTCCAAGGCGGTGCAGGCACATCAGTCAACATGAACACCAACGAAGTGATCGCCAACGTCGCACTTGAGCTGATGGGCAAGGAAAAAGGTCAGTACGAATTCGTTAACCCAAATGACCACGTTAATAAGAGCCAGTCGACTAACTGTGCTTACCCAACGGGTTTCCGTATCGCCGTTTACAACAGTGTTCACACTCTGATTGAAGCGATTGAGTACCTGAAAGGTGCATTTGAGCTTAAGAGCCAAGAGTTCAAAGACGTGCTTAAAATGGGTCGTACTCAGCTTCAAGACGCGGTACCAATGACCGTAGGTCAAGAGTTCCACGCATGGGCGGTGACTCTGAATGAAGAAATCCGTGCCCTTGAGTACACTTCAAAGCTACTGCTTGAAATTAACTTAGGTGCCACTGCGATCGGTACCGGTTTGAACGCAGCTGAAGGCTATCAGAAACTGGCAGTGAAACACTTAGCTGACGTGACTGGCCTAGACGTAGTCCCAGCAGAAGATCTGATTGAGGCAACTTCAGACTGTGGTGCTTATGTAATGACACATGGCGCGTTGAAGCGATTGGCGGTCAAACTGTCTAAGATCTGTAATGACCTGCGCCTGCTATCTTCTGGCCCACGTTCAGGTCTAAACGAACTTAACCTCCCAGAGCTGCAAGCAGGCTCTTCTATCATGCCAGCTAAAGTTAACCCTGTGGTACCAGAAGTGGTCAACCAAGTGTGTTTCAAAGTACTAGGTAATGACAACACCATCTCATTTGCCGCAGAAGGTGGTCAGCTACAGCTAAACGTGATGGAGCCTGTCATCGCGCAAAGCATGTTCGAGTCCATTTCTCTACTATCTAACGCGTGTGTCAACCTGCGTGACAAATGTATTGATGGCATCACGGTCAACAAAGAGATCTGTGAAGGCTACGTTTACAACTCAATCGGTATCGTGACTTACCTGAACCCATACATTGGCCACCACGAAGGTGACATCGTCGGTAAGATCTGTGCGGAAACGGGTAAGAGCGTCCGTGAAGTAGTGCTAGAACGTGGCTTACTGACCGAAGAAGAGTTGGACGATATCTTGAACGTTGAAAACTTTATGCATCCTAAGTATAAAGCGAAACGCTACGAATAAGATTGCTACCAAGGAGGGCCCAATAGGGCCCTTTTTTAGGCACTAATACGGTTAACCACAATTTTATCAGGGTTAACTCATTCAGTGGCTCCCTCCTTCCATTATCTAAACGTTTAGACACTGAGTGTTTAGATAATCGAATTTAAGTTAACAATATGAGGTATCTATTATGGTAGCGGTCGAACTGTTAGTCGTTCTGCTCTTTATCTTTTTAGGAGCAAGAATCGGCGGTATTGGCATCGGCTTTGCGGGCGGTGCAGGCGTTATCGCATTGTCATTAATACTTGGCGTACCGACCAGTCAGGCATACATTCCTGTTGATGTTATTCTGATCATTATGTCGGTCATCACAGCAATTGCTGCAATGCAAGTTGCCGGTGGTATGGATTGGTTAGTACAACTGGCAGAAAACTTCTTGCGCAAGAACCCTGAGCGCATCACCTTTTATGCGCCTATCGTCACTTTCCTTATGACATTAATGGCGGGTACAGGCCACACGGCATTTTCAACTCTACCGGTTATCGCGGAAGTCGCAAAAGGTCAGGGTGTTCGTCCATCTCGTCCTCTCTCTATTGCTGTGGTCGCATCGCAAATCGCGATTACCGCTTCACCAATCTCTGCGGCGGTTGTAGCATTCGCTGCAATGCTGGCACCAATGGGTGTTGACTACCTGACACTGCTTGCGGTGTGCATCCCAACCACCTTCATCGCTTGTATGATTGGCGCCTTTGTCGCTAACTTTATGGGCAGTGAACTGAAAGATGACCCGATTTATCAGGAGCGTTTAGAGAAAGGCCTGATCAAACTCGCAACGGAAAAGCAGCGCGACATTCTGCCAACGGCAAAAACAGCCACGTACATTTTCCTTGCGGCAATAGGCTTCGTGGTTTGCTACGCAGCGGCCATCTCTAAATCAGTAGGTCTGATTGTTGACCCGGCACTTGGGCGTAACGAAGCCATCATGACAGTGATGCTGGCAGCGGCAGCAGCGATCGTTCTATTCACTAAGATTGATGCGTCAAAGATTCCTAACGCCTCGACTTTCCGTTCTGGCATGACCGCTTGTGTATGTGTTCTAGGTGTGGCTTGGTTAGGTTCAACCTTCGTCAATGCACACGTGGATGGCATTAAAGAAGTGGCAGGTGCGTTGCTGGCTGACTACCCATGGATGCTGGCCATGGTACTGTTCTTTGCCTCTATGTTGCTTTACTCACAAGGTGCAACCACGGTCGCGCTAATGCCTGCCGCCCTTGCTATTGGTGTTGCTCCGCTAACAGCAGTCGCGTCTTTCGCCGCAGTGAGCGCTCTGTTCGTTCTACCGACTTACCCAACGTTGCTTGCTGCCGTTGAAATGGATGACACAGGTTCAACTCGCATCGGTAGCTACGTATTTAACCACCCATTCTTCATCCCAGGCGTGGTAACCATTGCGTCAGCCGTTGCATTAGGCTTCACTTTCGGTGGGCTACTGATCTAATTAAAACGGTAAAAATAAAGGGAGCTTGTGCTCCCTTTTTAATTTTGTTCTCAATAAAAAGTCTCACATCACAGTTTTATTTTGACTTTAGTCAAAAGATCTCCCAAAAAATCATCCTGAATGAAAATCCGAATCAATGAATAAAATTCCTCATTTTATTTATTCATCATCAGTTATGACCTAAATAACTTGCCCTTACCTCTGATAAAGGAATAGAAATCCATTTTAATTAAACAAATACCCTAACATTATCAACTTATTTAAAAGTCAGAAAAATAACACTGAATATTTTTGTGAAGATCACCAAAGTTAGAAAATCTATCAATAATTAAAATAACCTCCAAGAGCTATTCGTAATCAGCTCAAAATAATTATCACTATTCCAATAACTTAGTATTTATGAGTTTATATTTATAACTCTAGTCGCTGATTCACTTTTATTTGTTATTCAACAAGTAAGAGTAAGGAGATCACCATGACCACCCAAACTGTACCTACCGAAGAAAAAAAAGGCGGCTTCTTTGCCAACTTTAAGTTCCCTTCCGCTTACACGATTCTGTTTGTTTTAATTGCGCTGGTTGCGATGTTGACCTGGATAGTACCTGCTGGCCAGTATGACCGAGCAATGAATGAAGATTTGGGTCGAGAAGTCCCTGTCACTGGTACTTATCAAGCTGTAGAAGGCAACCCTCAAGGTGTCATTGACGTACTACTAGCACCCATTGACGGCTTCTATGACCACAATAGCTACGAAGCCGCCGCAATTGATGTTTCTCTGTTCATCCTTGTCATTGGTGGCTTCTTGGGGCTAGTGACAAAAACGGGCGCCATCGATGCTGGGATTGAGCGCGTAACGCAGCGCCTTCAGGGCCGAGAAGAGATGATGATACCCATTCTAATGGCTCTGTTTGCTGCTGGAGGAACCGTCTACGGCATGGCCGAAGAATCCTTGCCATTCTACACCCTGTTAGTGCCAGTGATGATGGCTGCACGCTTCGACCCACTGGTTGCCGCAGCCACGGTGTTACTCGGCGCAGGCATTGGTGTATTGGGTTCCACCATAAACCCATTTGCCACCGTCATTGCTGCTAACGCATCTGGCATTCCGTTTACTGATGGCATCATGCTACGTGCCTTAATGCTGGTGATCGGCTGGGTCATTTGTGTCGCCTACGTGATGCGCTATGCCCGTATGGTGCGTGAAGACCAGAGCAAATCGATTGTTTACGATAAATACGAAGAGAACAAAGCGCATTTCCTTGGTAATCAAACTGGCGAATCTCTTGAGTTCACCACCACACGTAAAGTCATTTTAACCATCTTCGGCGGCTCATTCGGCGTGATGATCTACGGTGTCTCCGTTGCTGGCTGGTGGATGGCAGAAATCTCAGCCATGTTCTTAGCAGCAACGATTTTAGTCGGACTCGTCGCACGTATGAGCGAAGAAGAGTTCACCAACAGCTTTATTGATGGTGCTCGTGACCTACTTGGCGTAGCGCTCATCATCGGTATTGCGCGCGGGATTGTAGTTGTCATGGACCGCGGCATGATCACTGATACCATCTTGTACTCAGCGGAGCAGATGGTGACCGGTCTTTCGTCGGTCGTGTTCATTAATGTCATGTTCTTCCTTGAGATATTGCTATCTTTCCTTGTGCCTTCCACCTCTGGTCTGGCAGTACTCACTATGCCGATTATGGCTCCACTCGCAGACTTTGCTGGTGTCGGACGCGACCTAGTCATCACGGCTTATCAATCGGCTTCTGGCTTGGTCAACCTTATTACCCCCACTTCGGCAGTCGTTATGGGCGGCCTTGCCATTGCCCGTGTGCCTTATGTGCGCTGGGTGAAATGGGTGGCACCATTGCTAGCCATTCTAACACTATTCTGTGTTGTGATGATCAGTATTGGCGCACTTATCTAACCTGCTCTTTTCCTTACACTCGCTCACAGGATGTGAGCCCCCAAAGCCGCCTTAGTGCGGCTTTTCTTTTATCTGTTCAGCTGAAAATTAGAAAAACTATTCCTATCTATAATCTTCATTTATCCAATATTAATTCTCTAAAATAATCCTACGAATTTAATATGTGATCGACATTAAATTTATTATCAAAAGTTTTGTTATAAAACGAATAGCTCAACACTTAAAAGCAATTATCTAGAAAGTTAGAGTGCATAATTTCAATCTAATATACCCTTTGTAAACAATTTAAATTTGAATATTTTTCCTTGGTAAGGATATTAATCAGACATTCAACCTTAACTTATGCATAAACTTCCCCCTTAAATGGTTAAATAGGGGGTTCACATACCAATAACAACTGCATAGATATTGTTAAACCCCTTGAAAACACTGGCTTTAGGCATAAAAAACGAACTGTGATTGATCTCTAAGATTCCTACCCAGACAAGCGTAATATGAATTCCAGAAACAAAATAAGTGAATAAATAAATTCGCTCTTCTATTCCCTACAAATTAAATATTAGTTTTTTAAGTTTTAAAACTAATTAAAAATATAAGAGAGATACGATCATGAGTAAGTTATACGTAGGTTCTGAAATCGGTCAATTACGTCGCGTTCTGGTGCATCGCCCAAGACGAGCACTGACTCACCTGACGCCTTCCAACTGCCACGATCTGCTATTTGATGACGTACTTGCCGTCGAGCGTGCAGGTAAAGAGCACGATGTGTTCACCCAAACTCTGCGCGACCAAGGTGTGGAAGTGTTACTGCTTACTGACTTACTTGCAGACACGCTGGCGGTAGCAGAAGCCAAAGACTGGCTGCTAAGTCGTCAGGTATCGGATTACCGTTTAGGTAAAACTTTTGCCAATGACGTTCGTTGCTACTTAGGTGACTTACCCAATGTTGAGCTGGCTAAGATTCTTACCGGTGGTCTTTCTTATGCTGAAATGCCGATGAAATCCTCATCTATGATGCAGGGGCTTCATGCACCAACAGATTTCATCATTGAGCCATTACCAAACCACCTATTTACCCGCGACACTTCTTGCTGGGTCTATGGCGGTGTCTCTATCAACCCAATGGCGAAACCAGCCCGTCAACGTGAAACCAACCACGTTCGTGCTATCTACCGCTGGCACCCAAGCTTTGCTGGTCAGGACTTCATCAAATACTTCGGTGATGAAGAGAAAATCTACGACAACTCCACCATTGAAGGCGGCGATGTCTTAGTCATTGGTAAAGACGCCGTGCTGATTGGTATGTCAGAGCGCACAACCGCTCAAGGTGTTGAGCATCTTGCTTCTGGCTTGTTCAAACATGGTCAAGCTAAACAAGTGATTGCGATGGAGCTGCCAAAACATCGTTCATGCATGCACTTAGACACCGTCATGACTCATATGCGTGAAGATACCTTCTCTGTTTACCCAGAAGTGATGCGCAAAGATGTGAAGTGCTGGAGCCTGACTGGTGATGCGTCTGGCGCTGTGAACGTCAAAGAAGAAGGTTACTTCGTGACGGCTATCGAGAAAGCTCTTGGTGTCGACCAACTCAACCTTATCACCACTGGCGGTGACAACTTCAACGCGGAACGTGAACAGTGGAACGACGCTAACAACGTTCTCACCGTTAAGCCTGGCGTCGTGATCGGATACGAAGGCAATACCTACACCAACGAGAAGTACGACAAAGCGGGCATCACAGTATTGCCTATTCCGGGCGATGAGCTGGGTCGTGGCCGTGGCGGCGCGCGCTGCATGAGCTGCCCAATCGAACGTGATGGTATTTAAGTAACGGATAAGTTGGCGAGAGCGACTTAGCTCTCGCCCTCAGCAGAGAGATTAAAGCAATGACAAAACAAACTGTAGTTGTCGCACTTGGTGGAAACGCCCTACTTCGCCGCGGTGAGCCATTGGAAGCCGAAGTACAACGTCAGAACATCGAAATTGCCGTCAAAACCATTTCGGAAATTGCTCAGGAATACAACGTCGTACTGGTACACGGTAATGGCCCACAGGTTGGCTTGTTGGCATTACAAGGTTTGGAATACAAGAAAGTAGCACCATACCCACTGGATGTTCTGGGCAGTGAAACGCAAGGCATGATTGGTTACATGCTAATGCAAGAGTTCAAAAACCAAATGCCAAACGTCAATGCCACTTGCATGTTAACGCAGATGACAGTGGACCCTAATGACCCTGCATTTGCCGATCCAACCAAACCCATCGGCCCAATTTATGAAGAAGCCGAGGCTCGTGAACTGGCTGAGAAATACCACTGGACCATCAAACCAGATGGTCAGCACTTCCGCCGCGTCGTACCTAGCCCACAACCAACAGGCATCATCGAGCACGACGCGATCACCAAGCTCATCGACGAAGGTCACTTAGTGATTTGTACTGGTGGTGGCGGCATCCCAGTCAAAAAAGAGAATGGCAAACTGGTTGGTGTTGAAGCTGTGATTGATAAGGACATGTCCGCAGCATTCCTGGCTAAGCAGCTAAATGCTGACGCTTTGCTTATCCTCACTGACGCAGATGCGGTTTACCTCGATTGGGGCAAGCCTACTCAACATGCGCTGCGCAGCACGAACCCAACCGAATTAGCACAGTACCAGTTTGACGCCGGCTCAATGGGGCCAAAAATCGAAGCGTCATGCGAGTTCGTCAAGCAAGGTGGCAAAGTGGTCGGTATCGGCTCACTGGAAGATGGTTTACGCATTCTTCAGGGCACGGCAGGCACCAATATCACCAAAGGCTAATTACCAGCAGTCCTGACTTGAGTCAGGGCTGAGATGAAACAAACAATCACTCAAATTCATTACTGCACTTTCTTACCTCTTTCCCTGCAACGAGAAAGTGCACATCGATAAGAAGGAAAACATCATGGCTTTCAACCTACGCAACCGTAACTTCCTAAAATTATTAGACTTTACTCCGCGTGAAATTCAACACATGTTGGACCTATCCGTGGAGTTGAAAAAAGCGAAATACAACGGCTATGAGCAGCCTCGTCTGAAAGGTAAAAACATCGCTCTGATCTTCGAGAAAACGTCGACTCGTACCCGTTGTGCCTTTGAAGTTGCGGCTTTTGACCAAGGCGCTCAAGTTTCTTACTTAGGCCCAACAGGCTCTCAGATTGGTCACAAAGAATCGATGAAAGATACCGCTCGTGTTTTAGGCCGCATGTACGATGGCATCGAGTACCGCGGATTTGGTCAGGAAATTGTCGAAGAGCTGGGCGCTTACGCCGGTGTACCGGTATGGAATGGCCTGACCGATGAGTTCCACCCGACGCAAATTCTCGCTGACTTCCTAACTATGATGGAACATGGCCGTGGCAAACAGCTACACGAAATGAAGTTTGCCTACCTAGGTGATGCGCGCAACAACATGGGCAACTCTCTGATGGTTGGCGCCGCTAAGATGGGCATGGATATTCGTCTCGTCGCGCCTAAGCAGTTCTGGCCAGAAGAAGCACTTGTCGCACAGTGCCGTGAGATTGCTGAAACAACCGGTGCGAAAATTACACTGACTGAAGATGTTCAAGAAGGCGTTCAAGGTTGTGACTACCTGTACACGGATGTGTGGGTATCGATGGGCGAAGCAAAAGAAGCATGGGCAGAGCGTATCAACCTCATGCTGCCTTACCAAGTCAACATGGAAATGATCAAAGCAACAGGTAATCCTCATGTGAAATTCATGCACTGCCTACCTGCCTTCCACGGCGAAGATACCACGGTCGGTAAACAGCTTGCTGAAGAATACCCAATGCTTAAAAACGGCTGTGAAGTGACTGATGAGGTGGTTGAATCTGACTACTCTATTGTGTTCGACGAAGCTGAAAACCGTATGCACACCATCAAAGCGGTGATGGTAGCTACACTAGGTGACTAATATCATCGATTAAAAGTAATCATACTCAAATTAGACTGAGTATTGTTTGCAGGGAAATGCGGGTGGCGTTCATCATGTATCAAAAACATGCTGAATAAAGCCCGCATTTTTTTTCACACTTAAGGATTCATCATCGTTCTCAATGCAAGACAGCACAACCGCTGCAAACGTGTCGCTAAAATAGGCGAAATACGCATAAAAATCCAATTTATGAATACTTTACGCAAACGCTTGCGTTGGCTTTTTTTGTCCGTATAATCCTCCGCAATTTGTCTTCGGAGGATCAAAATGAACCTGTCAGCAACCACTCAATGTTGGCTTAACTTATGCCCTGACTCAGGAGCATGTGTGGTTTCATTTTATTCTGTCGATCCTTTTCAAGCCTCCTATTTAGGAGGCTTTTTTTTGTCTGAAATTTACATCAACCCATGGATTAGCAATCTACAAGGGTTGGACAAACTCACCCATTGAGACGAGGAAACACTGCTATGGCGCATTCGTTATTTAACAAGCACATTATCTCCATTCCTGAGCTCAGCCGCAGCGAGCTAGAGCTTATCGTCGACACCGCGGCTAGGCTAAAAGCCGAGCCAAACCCGACACTGCTAAAAAACAAAGTAGTGGCCAGCTGCTTCTTTGAACCTTCCACTCGCACCAGGCTGTCATTTGAAACGGCTGTGCAGCGCCTCGGTGGCACAATCATTGGCTTCGACAATGGTGGCAACACGTCACTGGCGAAAAAGGGGGAGACACTGGCCGACTCAGTTCAGGTGATTGCTTCTTATGTCGACGCCTTTGTGATGCGCCATCCACAAGAAGGCGCAGCACGTTTAGCGTCCGAATTTTCCAATGGCGTACCTGTGGTCAACGGGGGTGATGGCGCGAATCAGCATCCAACTCAGACTCTGCTGGATTTGTTTTCTATCTACGAAACCCAAGGCACGCTCGACAACCTCAATGTCGCGTTTGTGGGTGACCTTAAATACGGTCGTACTGTCCACTCTCTGACTCAGGCACTGGCGAAGTTCAACAACGTTCGCTTCTTCTTTATCGCTCCTGAAGCGTTGGCGATGCCCGATTACATCTGTGAAGAACTCGAAGAGGCAGGCATCAAATTCAGTATGCACAACAACATCGAAGACGTCGTACCGGAGCTTGATGTCTTGTATATGACGCGCGTACAGAAAGAGCGCTTTGACGAGTCCGAATACGCTCACATTAAGTCAGCGTTCATTCTCACCGCCGATACGCTGAAAGAGGCACGTGAAAACCTGAAGGTACTTCACCCGTTACCACGAGTCGATGAAATCACAACAGACGTCGATAAAACGCCACACGCTTACTACTTTGAGCAGGCCGAAAACGGTGTCTATGCCCGTGAAGCCTTACTTGCCCTTGTTCTTAGTGAAACCCTTTAATTGCAGGAGAATTATCATGGTGAAAGAAACTCAACTACAAGTAGAAGCCATTCGTAACGGCAGCGTGATTGACCATATTCCTGCTAACGTCGGCATTAAAGTGCTCAAACTTTTTAAAATGCACAAGACCAATCAACGCATCACCATTGGTCTCAACTTACCTTCTTCGGCGCTCGGCGAGAAAGACCTCATCAAGATTGAAAATGTCTATTTGACCAAAGAGCAGGCCAACCAATTGGCTCTGTATGCGCCGAAAGCCACCGTAAACCAGATTGAGGAATATCAGGTGGTCAACAAGCTGACCTTAGCGCTCCCAGAACATATTCATAGCGTCTTTGAGTGTCCGAACAGCAATTGTATTTCGCACGGTGAACCTGTCGAAAGCCACTTTAAAGTGCTGCAAAAGCAGAGTCACGTTCAGCTCAAATGCCACTACTGTGAAAAAGTATTCTCACGCGAAATCATGGCAGAAGTGCGCTAATCAGCTCTGACAAACGCTATTTAAAAGTGCTGTGGATATTTATTCCCATTTGAGAATAAATATCCACACACCACAGAATTATCAACCAATAAAATCACCAATTAATAGTTTTTAATTGGTGATCCCTTTCAAAAAGCCACACTTTGTTTGGTGTTAAAATACTCCCGAATCAAATCTTTAAGTCACCACAGAAGTGACCGCTCAATGTCTGAAGGCACTACTAGGGAATGAAGTGCCGAAGGTCGCAAGGAAGAGTTATCTCTACGTCATGTTTTAAGGAGTTCGCATGAGTGAAACTCTAAATCTCGCTTCGGTGGATTACACTGAAGACAAAACCCTGACCGCAGCCTGTAAACGCCTGCTTCAACAGCAGAGCTTTACCACTCAGAATGAGTTGCGCGAAGCACTGGTTGATATTGGCTTTGAAGGTATCAGCCAGTCTACGGTCTCGCGTCTGCTGTCTCAGCTTGGGGTAGTTAAGGTCCAGAATGCCTGTGGTAAAAAGGTGTATTGCATTACCGTTGAAACCGCACCTGTGCGTGTTGAGTCATCGATTTCCTCGCAGATTGAATTCATTACCCATAATCAGGCGATGGTGGTGGTTAAAACTCACCCAGGCAGTGCCCAGCTTGTCGCACGATTGGTCGACATCGACCCACACACCGAAATCCTCGGTACAGTAGGTGGCAACGACACCGTCCTCGTGATACCAAAAGACACCGATCATATTGATGCCTGCGAACGAGTGGTTCGCGCTCGACTCGGTGTGGCTTAAGTCTTGCCTACATCATCTCAACTTAAGTCAGGTATCGGCCTGACTTAAGCTTTTGAATTGGCGATATTTGTCGGAGTATGAAACTTATTCCCCCTTTCCCCTGTCTGATTGAGTTAAAATGATGAAAATTTAACTCAAGTGACTTTTCTATGCGTGCCGTCTTTTCACTGATTTTATTATGTCTGACTGTAGCTTCTGCCCCTGCTATGGCGCTTTTCGAGCAGTCTAACTCTGCGCCTAGCTTCGGAAATCAGAGCAATACTTTTGTCCCTGTCGATCAAGCTTTCCCGTTTAACGCCTACCAACAAGGCGATCGGGTTTTCCTCGACTGGCAAGTCAAACAGGATTACTACCTCTACCAACACCGTTTATCGGTCAGCGGCGAAAATGTCACGGTAGGCGAGCTGAAAATGGAAGACGGCCAGCCCTACAAAGACGAGTTTTTCGGTGAGGTCAACATCTATACCACACCTCTGTTTGTCGAAGTGCCTTTGGCCGATTATCAGGATGGCGCCCGTCTGATTGTCCAGTATCAGGGCTGTGCAAAAGCTGGCTTTTGCTACCCACCAGAGACTCGCGTGGTTGACTTAACCAGCTTCCAATCCAGCGCTGGTGACCAATCAGCGCCATCTGGCAGCGCAAGTTCTTCTGCCCCAACTGACACTCCAGTCAAACCGTCACAGCCGGTTTCTCAGGAGTCGAGCCTAGCGTCCAGCCTAAGTGATAGCTGGTGGACCCCCTTACTGTTTTTAGCACTGGGTGTTGGCCTTGCGTTTACGCCATGCGTACTGCCGATGTATCCGATTTTGACCAGTATTGTGCTTGGCAGCGGCAAACTGAGTCACGGCCGAGCATTAGGCCTGGCGTTTATTTACGTTCAAGGGATGGCACTCACCTACACCTTATTGGGATTGGTTGTCGCCTCGGCGGGTATGCAGTTTCAGGCCGCCATGCAACACCCTTATGTCCTGATTGGTTTAAGCGTCATGTTTGTTGCCCTAGCGCTGTCGATGTTTGGTGCCTACACCATTCAGCTGCCAAGTGCAGTGCAGACTTGGCTCAATAACCTAAGTAACAAACAGCAAGGCGGCAGCTCGCTGGGCGTGTTTGCCATGGGTGCAATTTCTGGATTAGTCTGCTCCCCTTGCACCACAGCGCCGCTTTCAGGCGCACTGCTCTACGTCGCACAAAGCGGTGACTTACTCACGGGCGGCGTCGCACTGTACGCTCTCGCTTTAGGTATGGGCATCCCGCTAATGCTGGTTGCGGTATTTGGCAACAAACTGCTGCCAAAAGCCGGTAACTGGATGGACAGAGTAAAAACCCTGTTTGGCTTTATTCTGCTTGCTGCGCCAATCTTCTTACTTGAACGTATCCTGCCAGAAACTTGGGCAACCGGGTTGTGGTCCGCACTTGGTCTAGCCGCTTTTGGCTGGCTATACCATGTTAAAAACTCACTGCCATTTGGCGGCTGGAAACAAAGTGCAGTCGGTATCATTGCGGTTCTTGGCTTATTCGCTTCAGCGCAACCCGCACTCAACTATTGGTTTGGTGGTCATACAGAACAAGCGCAGCCTAGTATTCAATTTACACGCATTAGCACTGTGGATGACCTCAACAGCCAGTTGGAACAAGCTAAGCTGGCAGGCAAGCCTGTGATGCTCGACTTCTATGCTGACTGGTGTGTGGCGTGTAAAGAGTTCGAAAAGTACACCTTCCACAAGCCTGATGTAGAAGCAAAGCTACGTAATTTTGTGCTGTTACAGGCCGATGTCACCAAGAACCTGCCGCAAGACATCGCACTGCTAAAAGAGATGAATGTACTTGGCCTGCCAACAATAGAGTTCTGGGACGCCAGCGGCCAACATGTCTCCAACGCCAGAGTAACCGGATTTATGCAGGCAGAGCCGTTTTTACAACACATCAACGCCCACAGCCTGTAAGCACCAGCGGATTAACTTCACGCCAGTCTAACGACTGGCGTTTTTGTATCTTGTTTATTTATATGCAATTTGGCGATAAAACCCGATACAGTTCAGACTTTTAGGGTATGGATATTGTCCATACTCTCAAAGGTGACAATAATTCCTGTAAGCAAACTTTCAATAGCAGTTAACGTCATGGACTCGACCTACACCATTATCATCGCCGACGATCACCCTTTATTTCGTAATGCACTGTTTCAATCTGTGCACATGGCGGTTAGTGGTGCCAATTTATTGGAAGCGGACTCCCTCGATGCGCTTCTGGCAGTTCTTGCCAAAGAAGACGAACCCGACCTTCTGCTGCTTGATTTAAAAATGCCTGGCGCCAACGGGATGTCTGGGCTGATTCAGCTACGGGCAGAGTACCCGGACATGCCCATTGTGGTCGTGTCGGCCAGTGAAGAACCTTCCGTAGTCACTCAGGTCAAGAGCCACGGTGCGTTTGGTTTTATCCCTAAGTCGAGTGACATGCGAGAATTGGTCAGTGCATTGAATCAGGTCTTGAGCGGCGAACCTTTCTTCCCAGAAGGCTCCATCACCAACAACGCAGCTTGTAATGACTTAGCAGAGAAAATTGCCACTTTAACGCCACAGCAATACAAAGTACTCGGAATGTTATCTGATGGTCTGCTAAACAAGCAAATTGCCTATGAGTTAAATGTTTCTGAAGCAACGATAAAAGCCCACATGACTGCGATCTTTAGAAAGTTAGGTGTTAAAAACCGTACTCAGGCTGTGATTTTACTTCAGCAGCTAGAATCTGAATCTTAATTTTCTTTTTCACCCTATCTCGATCATTTATCTGCTAAGATAGTCAAGTCGGTCATCTGATCGACTTATTCATCCCTCTGTTTCACTAACTCTGGGAGTCAAATCATTGCTTAGCGTATTGATCACTCAATTTGTCGTTCTCTGGGCCGTCATCGATCCGATTGGTTCAGTTCCGGTCTATCTATCCCAAACTCAACACCTTACTGCCAAGCAACGCCGTTTAGTGGCGCTCAAAGCGGTAGGTATTTCAACAGGCGTACTTCTGTTCTTCCTCATTGCCGGTCAGCTGCTGCTGGATGCAATGCAGATTCCTCTACCTGCGTTTCAGGCAGCTGGTGGCTTAGTACTCTTGCTGTTCGCTCTAACAATGATTTTTGGTGAATCTAAGCCTGAACAGGAAACTAAGCTTTCTGAAGAAGTCAGCCACTCCGATCTGGCTGACTTAGCCGTCTACCCACTCGCGATCCCTTCAATTGCCTCTCCCGGCGCAATGATGGCGATCGTGATGCTGACCGACAACCACCGTTATTCCTTGGTCGACCAAGGCATTACTGCCGCGGTGATGGTGAGTGTTCTGTTGATCACCTTACTCCTGCTGCTTGGCGCGACACATATCCAGAAATGGATTGGCAATGTCGGCGCTGCGATCATCAGCCGAGTCATGGGGTTGATCCTTGCAGCAGTGGCTTTAAACAACCTGTTATTGGGCATCAAAGACTTCTACCTTGGTTGAATTATTTTATAAAGTCATCAACACATCATTAGACCTTAGGCTAATTTAACACCACATTAACATCACAAAAATCTATCATTCAAATATTAAGCACCTGATTTTTAGGTGCTTTTTGTTTTTTCTCTCGCGACTAAAGTTGCAAAGAGTTCTTGTCAGCACCTTGCTAATGTAGATGGTGAAACATTTATTTAACAACGAAACCAATCGTAAGGAGGCGGCAATGGCGTTTGAAAGTCAGGAACGAGCCAAAGCCTACTGGGACAAAAACGTAAAACTGATGATTAGCTTAATGGTTATATGGTTTGTCGTTTCTTTTGGCTGCGGCATTCTATTTGTCGACGAGCTTAACCAATTTCAGATAGGTGGTTACAAACTGGGCTTCTGGTTTGCACAACAAGGTTCCATCTATACCTTTCTAGGCATTATTTTCTACTACGCGTGGAAAATGCGCCAAATCGATCGCGAATTTGATGTGGACGAGTAAGGAGCAGTTCAGATGGATTTGAAAACAATCACTTATCTCGTTGTAGGTGCCACCTTTATCCTTTATATCGGTATCGCAATTTGGGCACGCGCGGGATCAACTAAAGAGTTCTATGTTGCAGGGGGCGGGGTTAACCCGATCGCCAACGGCATGGCAACCGCCGCAGACTGGATGTCTGCTGCTTCCTTCATTTCAATGGCAGGCCTTATCGCTTTCATGGGCTACGGTGGTTCTGTATTCCTGATGGGCTGGACAGGCGGCTATGTACTACTCGCTCTGCTTTTAGCGCCTTACCTACGCAAATTTGGTAAGTTCACGGTACCTGAGTTCGTTGGTGAGCGTTTCTACTCCAATGGTGCACGTATTGTTGCGGTTGTGTGTCTGATTATCGCGTCAGTGACTTACGTAATCGGTCAGATGAAAGGGGTTGGTGTTGCCTTCGGTCGATTCCTTGAAGTGGACTACTCAACAGGTCTACTGATCGGTATGTGTATTGTATTCATGTACGCAGTAATGGGCGGCATGAAAGGCATTACCTACACGCAGATTGCTCAGTACTGTGTACTTATTCTTGCGTACACTATTCCAGCTATCTTTATCTCGCTCCAACTAACGGGTAACCCAATTCCACAAATCGGTCTCGGCAGTACCATGGCCGGAACGGATGTCTATCTACTCGATCGGCTTGATCAGGTGGTCACCGAACTCGGCTTCAGTGAATATACCACCCAAGTACGTGGCGATACCTTGAACATGTTCGTCTACACCATGTCTCTGATGATTGGTACTGCGGGTCTACCGCACGTTATCATCCGTTTCTTCACGGTACCGAAAGTACGTGATGCACGTACTTCAGCAGGCTGGGCGCTAGTCTTTATCGCGATTCTATACACGACTGCACCTGCGGTATCTGCAATGGCACGTCTAAACCTAATGGATACGGTTAACCCGGCTCCGGGTCAAAATCTTGCTTACGATGAACGCCCTGACTGGTTCAAAAACTGGGAAAAAACTGGCCTACTTGGCTTTGATGACAAGAACGGTGATGGCAACATCCAGTACACATCAAATGCTGAAACCAACGAGCTGAAAGTCGACCGTGACATCATGGTATTGGCTAACCCAGAAATTGCCAAGCTACCTAACTGGGTTATTGCACTGGTTGCCGCGGGTGGTTTAGCCGCTGCTCTATCTACCGCTGCTGGCCTGCTACTTGCGATATCGTCGGCAATATCTCATGACTTAATCAAAGGTGTGATAAATCCGAATATCTCTGAGAAGAAAGAGCTACTGGCGAGCCGGATATCCATGGCGGTCGCAATTGCTGTCGCCGGTTATCTGGGGTTAAATCCTCCTGGCTTTGCAGCAGGTACGGTGGCACTGGCCTTCGGTCTGGCCGCATCGTCCATCTTCCCAGCCTTGATGATGGGTATTTTCAGTAAGAACATCAACAAGGAAGGCGCGATTGCCGGTATGATTGCAGGTATCACGATCACTCTATTCTACGTATTCCAGCACAAAGGCATCCTGTTCATCGCTGACTGGAAGTACCTAGAAAGCTGGGGCAGCAACTGGTTCCTAGGTATCGAACCTAATGCCTTCGGTGCTATCGGTGCGCTATTCAACTTCCTAGTTGCATTCGCGGTATCGAGAGTCACGGCAGAAACACCACAAGAAGTGAAAGATTTGGTCGAACACGTTCGTGTTCCAGCAGGCGCTGGAGATGCGGTAGATCACTAATCTACACTTAACTATTAAAGCCCCTCACGGGACGACCCGTCCGGGGCTTTTTTATTGCTCTTAATTCAGTTACCGTAGTTTCGAAATGTTGTCGCAAGGAAGCCAAGATGTTCAAAAATAAGCACTTTATTGTCGCTCTTTTGATTGCACCGATTCTGTCCATTATTGCCTATTTCGGCACTGACATGGCAGTCAGCGAAAAACCCCATGCCGCCAAAGAAGGCCAGAGCTACAAACTGGTCAGCAAATCAAACTGCCGCTACACCAGTGGTTTGTGCGATATGGAAAATGGAGACTTTAAGGTCAAGTTCCGCTCAGAAAAGCTTACTGATGAAAATCTTGAGTTATCACTTCATTCAGCCCATTCTCTCGAAGGCGTTAAGCTTTCTTTGGTCGACAGCCAAGAGCAGAACGCGCAACCAATCAATATGGAACCAGCCGATCAAGCAGGGCAAAACTGGTATATCACGTTACCTAAACCCACATCAGCAGACAGCTGGTTGAGAGTGGCGATTCAATCTGACGGCACGCTGTATTATGGGGAAACACAAACCGCATTCGTGAAATACGAAACACTGTTTACTGAGTAAACCGAAATTAGAATAGCTAAAAGGGTTGACGTGAAGCGTCAACCCTTTTTGTTTAAACGCACTGAGTCATATTCAAACGCGCGACAGGATGCTTGGTAAGCCTAGACCCGATTCAGAATCGCTCTAAGTTTGAGCGGTTTAACTGGCTTAGGAATAAAGCTAAATCCGTTAGATTTAATGCCATCCATCATGTCGTTGGTTCGATCAGCACTGATGATCACCCCTTCAAAGCTATCTCCCAAGCGCAGGCGACACTGTTGGAGAACTTCAAGCCCTGTACGGCCGTTATCGAGACGATAGTCGGAGAGAACCACGTCCGGCAGCCACTCTTCGTCTAGACATTTCAGACTAGTGACAATATCGGTTGCCGTGCGCACGTTACATCCCCAACGCGCAAGCAAGTTTTCCATCCCGACCAAGATTTCTGGCTCATTGTCGACACAGAGTACATTAAGGTGGCTGAGGTCAGAGACGGCAGCAGAAGGCGCAGCTTGCGGCTGCACTAAAGCTTCTGCACTGCGGTGGAGTGTGATTGAGAATACACTGCCTTTACCGGGCCACGAACGCATGGATATTTGATGACCAAGCACGTGGGCGATGCCTTTCGAAATCGCTAAACCAAGCCCAAGCCCCTGATCCGAACGAACCTGACTGCCGCGGGTAAACTCTTCAAAAATTTCCTGCTGTTTGTCTTCATCGATACCGGTGCCGTTATCCCACACTTCAATCCTCGCCTGTTGACCTACCCGTCTTACCCCAAGCACCACCTTGCCTTTGGGATTGTAACGGAAAGCATTGGTTAGGAAGTTCTGCACCACCCTGCGCAGTAGTTTCGGGTCAGATTGAACAATCAGCTGGCTTGGCACCATCTCAAACTCTATCCCCTGCTGTTTTGCCAACGCACTGAATTCAGCATTTAGATTGGAGAGAACATCATTAATTGCAAAGCTATGCACATTAATATCAAGCTTGCCAGACTCCAACCGAGAAATATCAAGCAAGTCATCAATCAGATCTTCAGCAGCCTCCAAAGCACTTTCAATATGCTTGGAGAGACGCTTGGTTTCCTCTTCTTGCGCCACCTCAGACAGTGATGAAGCAAACAAGCGGGCGGCATTGAGTGGCTGCATCAGATCATGACTGACCGCCGCAAGAAAGCGCGATTTCGACTGAGATTCATGCTCGGAACGTTGAGTGGCAGAGACCAGCTGTTTGTTGAGTTGCTCCAGCTCTTGAGTCCGCTCATGAACCCGCTCTTCCAAACTTTCGTTAGCATCCTTAAGTGCCTGTTCCGCATCACGGAACACTGTAATGTCCGTAAAACTCATCACAAAGCCGCCACCGGGCATCGGATTGCCCTGCACTTCAATAACCCGACCATCAGGCCGAACTCGTGAAGAAGTATGACGGGTGCCTTGTTCAAGGTGATAGATACGGCGACGGACATGGTCTTCTGGGTCACCGGGGCCACATAGCCCCTGCTCCGCATTGTGACGAATCACATCCGCTATCGGCCTGCCTACCTGAATCAACCCTTGAGGAAATACAAACAGTTCCAGATATCGTTGGTTCCATGCCACCAGACGAAGCTGCTTATCCACCACCGCAATGCCTTGGCCAATATGCTCAATCGCCCCTTGGAGAAGCCCGCGGCTAAAGTCATACAACTCAGAGGCTTCATCGACAATGGTCGCGACTTCTTCCAGTTGCATGTTGCGACCTTGTAGGGCAGAGGTCAGGACCAACTTTGCTGAAGAGGCGCCAAAGACGCCAGCCAACACCCGTTCCGTGTGGCGGATTAAACTGGCGGGTGCTTGCTGATTTGGCAGCATAGTTTCGTGTTGCTGGGCCCAGTATTGCTCAAACGCAATGCGCACCCTTTGTCGACCAACAAATCGCGCAGCTAGCATTTCCAGCTCTCCCACCGTCACGCGGCTTTGGTAGAGGCTGATGTTCTCACTTTCTGGCATTGGCGTACCGACAAAAGACGCCGACTGCAAACGCTCACTCAGACTTGAACGCGTCATTAACGAAACTACTACATAGCACAGCGCGTTGATCGTCACGCTGAGGACAATTCCCCAGTCAGAACCTTTGATGCCTACAGCCTGTAAAGCCTCTGGCGGTGTCACTAGCCACAGAAGGAAATTACTGTTGGCATCGCCGGCCAGCATATCGGTCTGACTCATTAGGGTAATAAGCCACAAGCCAAAGCCAAACGCGAGGCCAACATAGACACCTTTTCGGTTGCCATTTCGCCAGTACATTCCGCCCAGAAGAGCAGGTGCAAACTGAGTAATAGCCGCAAATGAAAGAAAGCCAATTGCCGATAGAGAGTGGATGTTGCCTAATGCCTGATAGAAACCCCATGCCCCAAGTAACAGCAGCAAAATTAAGCCACGTCGAATAACCAGTAATAAGCCTGAAAAGTGGCGATGATTTCGCTGAGCAAGCTTCATCCGGCGCAGCAACAGCGGCATCACCAGATCGTTCGACACCATGATGGCTAACGCAATAGTCGAGACAATAACCATTCCGCTAGCGGCAGACGTGCCACCGAGAAAAGCCAGCAAAGCAATATCCTGAGCACCTACGGCCATCGGTAAGCTGATCACATACGTATCCGGGCTCGCACTACTCAGCAGCCCCTGCCCTACCCAAGCAATAGGCAAAACAAAGATGCCCATCAGCACCAGATAAACAGGGAATAACCAGCGCGCCGTATGCAAGTCCTGTGCGCGCTCGTTTTCCACTACCATGGTATGGAACTGACGCGGCAGACAAACAATCGCCATCATGGTCAGCACAGTGTGAATTAATAATGTCGGTAGGTTTGGTGATTGATAGGTGTCAGAGGCAATCGACATCAGCTCAATGTCGCTGCGATTGAGCGCCAGATAGAGGATGAAACACCCAACGGCGAGGAATGCCACCAGCTTGACGATCGACTCAAATGCGATCGCCATCATCATTCCACGATGGTGCTCTGTGTTGTCGATGTGGCGCGTACCGAACAACATGGTAAATATCGCCAATGCACCAACCACAAACCAAGATACATCCATGCCCCGAGCGTTAAATGCTTCCGGTAATTCCGGAGAGACGATCTCCAACCCCATGGTAATACCACGCAGCTGTAAGGCGATGTAGGGCAAGATCCCCGCCACGGCAATCAGAGTGACGGCGACGGCTAAGCCTTGAGATTTACCATAGCGAGCAGCGATAAAGTCGGCAATCGACGTAATGTGTTCGCGCTTAGCGGTAATGATCAAGCGAGCTAGTACTCGCCATCCAAGGGTGAACACCAAGATAGGTGCAATGTAAATCGGGAGGAATGACCACGGATTGTTACTGGCCTGCCCCACCGTGCCATAGAAGGTCCACGACGTACAGTAGACCGCAATCGACAAACTGTAGATCCACGGCCGCCAGCGAGCTAGCCAACGATGCTGCTTATCGCCATACCAAGCAATGAGAAAGAGGAGTCCGAGGTACATCAGTGATACGGTGATCACTAGCCAGCCTTGCATCTGATTTCCTTATCGAATTGAATTCCGCAGCTTTGTTTATACAAACAAAAACCTCTCCATACTGGAGAGGTTTCATTTAACTAAGGAAGCGAATCGAACTCAAACAGTTCCGCTTAATTCTGTGCTTTAACGTCGATAACCGAGGTACGTTCGCGTTTTGGTTCAACACGAATAAACAGGGCCAGAATACCCATCACCGCCATCGCCCAAAACACGTTCGCGCCCCAATTCTCATACCCCCAACCACTCAAAGCGGTCATCAGAGCGATGAATGCACCGAGCGGAATCGCATTGTACAGTGCTTGCAGGGCGACCATTTTTCTTGGCTCCGAGTGCTGGATGTATTGAATAGCAGCAATGTGTGCGACGGCAAACGTCACACCGTGGAGTAATTGGATTAAGACAAGCCCAATCAGAACCGTGGTCGAAGCGGTCAACCCCCAGCGAACCACGACTCCAATAGCAGCGACTAAAAACAGTGCACGTAGCGACCAGCCGGCAAACAGGCGTTTACTCAAGGCGAAAATTGCCACTTCCGCCACCACGCCTAAGCTCCATAAATAGCCGATTATATCTTCAGAATGCCCGGCTTCTTTCCAGTATATTGAGCTAAAACTGTAGTAAGCGGCATGACTGCCCTGAATCAAAGCCGCCAGAGCGAGGAACTTCAAGACGGAAGACTCCTTTAGTAGCTCGGTCAGTTTCGGTCTTTCTGCCTGCTCTTCTTCCGTCGTGACAGGCATCGGATTGGTGTTGCGCATCCCAACTAAAATGGCAAAAAATACCCCCGCTAGCGCGGTATACAAAATCATATCAGTGCCGAATTTGGCCACCAGATAGCCGACCACCGTAGAACCTGCAATAAAGGCCACAGATCCCCACAGTCGAGCACGCCCATAGTCGAGCATCTTCAGCCGCGCATAGTAGTTCGCCATCGCATCAGACAGCGGCACAATCGGCCCGCAGCAAAGGTTAAACAGCACAGTTGCACCTGCCATCAACCAAAAACTACCGCCCGTAAAGAAGTGAAAACCGATAAAAATTAGGGCTGCAATGCTCAACCAGCGCAGCGCGGGCATCAGGTGCTCAACTATATGGATACGCGGCGTTAGTACCATATTGGCGACACAACGAGTCGCAAAACCAATTCCAACTAATAAGCCGATATCTGTAGCTGAAACACCCTGTTCCTCAAACCACAACGCCCAGAATGGCAGATAGACACCATAGGCAAAAAAGAATCCGACAAAGTATTGAGATATCCAGCCATAGGGAGACGGATTGAGCATTTTGACCTCTGAATGCGATATGAGAGCGGATGCCGCATTATCTCTGCTTACTTGCTGAATAAAAAGGGAAGATTACTCACCAATCTGTTTCCGCACAGCCATCCTAAATTAGAGTAATTCGACCAAAGTCGTCTGGCACTTAAAAGGAAACTTGTCACACTTAAAACATGGTTTCTTTTCTCACGCGGATCCGGTATGCCAGATAAATTCAACATGCACTCTCCACCGTTTGATCGTCTCGACGAAAGACAGCAGAACAAGCTACGTGCTTCGCTGGATGTGGCGTACTACCGAGATAAAGAAGTTTTGCTGGCAACCGATGGGGACAGCCAGCACCTGCATATTCTGATTAAAGGCGCTGTTGAGGAGCGCAGTGCTAATGGAGAGGAAGTATTCGCCCATTACGCCAATGATGACTTGTTTGATGTACGCGCGCTGTTTGAAGGTAAAGTCCGCCACCACTACGTCGCGCTGGAAGATACACTCACGTATCTGCTGCCTAAAGCGGTCTTTCTTGAGCTATACAACGAAAATGGCCAGTTTGCGGCCTATTTCGATAACAATCTCGCCAAGCGACAGCAGTTGATTGAAGCTGCCCAGCAGCAACAGAATCTGGCCGAGTTTATTCTCACTAAAGTTGACCGTGATATCTATCACCCTCCGATGATTCTTAACCCTGAGCAACCGCTTAATGAGGTCACTCAGGTCTTAAAACAAAATGGGATTGATGCCGCTTTGGTCAGGCTCCATGATGACGATCCACGCTTGACCAACAACCCAAATCAGCTGCCTTTCGCTATCGTCACCCGAACCAACATGCTGCATGCCGTAATGCTTGACGGTCATCCGCTGGATACTCAAATCAGCGCGATTGCTACCTTTCCGGTGGTTCATGTCGACGATGGCGATTTTCTGTTTAACGCGATGATAAAGATGACCCGTCAGCGTCTGAAACGGGTCATGGTGGCGGACGGTAAAGAAGCAGTCGGTATGCTGGATATGACCCAGATTCTCAGTGCCTTTTCGACCCATTCTCATGTATTAACCTTGAGCATAGCCCGCGCTTCCAGCATCGAAGAACTGGCATTAGCATCCAATCGCCAGCGTCAGTTAGTCGATAGCCTGCTAGGAAACGGCATTCGTACACGCTTTATCATGGAGCTGATTTCAGCAGTCAACGAGCAAATTATCGAAAAAGCGTTTGAGCTGATTGTTCCTCCTGCCCTTCACGATCATTGCTGTCTGATCGTTTTAGGCTCAGAAGGGCGCGGGGAACAGATCTTAAAAACCGACCAAGACAATGCATTGATTATCAGAGACGGATTGGACTGGCCTCAGTGCGACACAGTTATGGCTCAACTGACCCACACTTTACAACAACTAGGCTACCCACTTTGCCCGGGTAACGTGATGGTCAACAATCCGAAATGGGTAAAAAGTCAGAGTAACTGGCAGACAACATTAACACGCTGGTCTAAACCTTCTTCTGCCGAGCACGTCATGGATCTGGCTATTTTCACCGATGCCCACGCGGTCGCGGGCAACAAGACCTTACTCACTCCTGTGCGACAACACCTCAAAGGGCTGATGCTGAATAATATGCTGGCGCTACAGGACTTCACTCGACCCGCCTTGCAGTTCTCTCTGCCACTGACTCTGTTTGGCAACGTCAAATCGGATAAACAAGGAGTCGATCTGAAAAGTGGCGGTATCTTCCCAATCGTTCACGGGATTCGTACCCTAGCACTGGAATATGGCTTAGAGGAAAACAACACCTTTGACCGGATTGAAGCGTTGCGTAACAAGCGCATCTTAGAGCCAGAAACCGCGGACAACCTCAATGAGGCATTGAAACTGTTCTTTAAACTCCGTCTTAGCCAACAGGTCGCGAATCAACATAGTCACAACCGCATCAACCTCAAACTGCTCGAACGCACGGAACGTGACTTACTGCGACACAGCCTGCATGTGGTCAAAAAATTCAAACAGTTCCTTGGCTACCACTATCAAATTCGGGACTAATGATGAACTGGATTCAGCGCCGTTACTGGTATCACAAATTGAAGGGCTCTCCTTATCAGCCCCTGTTTGCCTCAGTCCAAAAAGGTGAGTATGTCTCGCTCGACTGTGAAACCACCAGCTTAGATCCAAAGCGCGCCGAACTGGTCACCATCGCAGCGACCAAAATCATCGACAACCGCATCATCACCAGCCAACCTTTCGAAGTGAGATTAAGAGCTCCCCAATCGCTGGATTCTAATTCGGTCAAGATCCATCAGATTCGCCATTCAGATCTGGCCGATGGTATCGATGAAAAACAGGCATTGACACAGTTACTGGCTTTTGTCGGCAATCGGCCACTGGTGGGATACCACATTCGCTACGACAAGAAGATTCTTGATCTGGCGTGTAAACGTCATCTGGGATTTCCTCTCCCCAACCCCTTGATTGAAGTCAGCCAGATTTACCACGACAAACTGGAGAAACACTTACCCAACGCCTATTTCGATCTGAGTCTGGAAGCCATTTGCAAACATCTCGATTTACCGATGCAGAGTAAGCACGACGCTTTGCAAGATGCCATCTCAGCGGCGCTGGTATTTGTTCGCCTGACCAAAGGAGACTTACCGAGCTTAAGTCTGCCCTATACCCGCTAACGGATTCCTACGATCCAACTCTCAAAATCAAACATAGCTTCCTCAATACTAAGCAGAATCAGGCCTCTCATCCTAAAGTCTAATTGTCGAATTACGCTCGGTGCTAGAAAGTTACGGATATAGGGAATTTCGACAAACGTGGAAAACGTTTTAAACGAACACTTGCTCAATTCGTTCTGAATTAAGCCCAAGGAGAAAAGCAATGAGTGAAGCCCATATTTATCCGGTAAAAGAAAATATCAAAACAAATACCCATGCGGATAATGATACCTACCTCGCCATGTACCAACAGTCTGTCTCTGACCCAGAAGGATTCTGGACTGAGCACGGTAAGATTGTTGATTGGATCAAACCCTTCACCAAAGTTAAAAACACTTCATTTGACACAGGCCATGTCGATATTCGCTGGTTTGAAGATGGTACGCTCAACGTATCTGCAAACTGTATTGACCGCCACCTAGCTGAGCGCGGTGACGACGTGGCAATCATCTGGGAAGGTGACGACCCAGCAGACGATAAAACACTGACGTTCAACGAACTGCATAAAGAAGTGTGCCGTTTCTCTAATGCTCTAAAAGAGCAAGGTGTACGTAAAGGCGACGTCGTGTGTCTTTACATGCCAATGGTACCTGAAGCGGCTGTTGCTATGCTGGCTTGTACTCGTATCGGTGCAGTCCACACGGTTGTTTTCGGTGGCTTCTCTCCAGAAGCACTATCAGGACGTATCATTGACTCAGATGCCAAAGTCGTTGTCACAGCCGATGAAGGTGTGCGCGGTGGTCGAGCGGTTCCGCTGAAAAAGAACGTCGATGAAGCATTGACCAACCCAGAAGTAAAAACAATCGATAAAGTACTAGTGCTGAAGCGCACTGGTGGTGATATTGACTGGCATGAGCATCGCGATGTTTGGTGGCATGAAGCAACGGCCTCTGTTTCAGATGATTGCCCACCAGAAGAAATGAAAGCGGAAGACCCACTCTTCATCCTCTACACATCAGGTTCAACCGGTAAACCTAAAGGTGTCCTTCACACCACAGGCGGTTACCTCGTTTACGCCACCATGACTTTCAAATATGTCTTCGACTACCAGCCAGGTGAAACCTTCTGGTGTACCGCTGACGTAGGTTGGATTACAGGTCACACTTACCTTATCTACGGCCCTCTAGCTAATGGTGCTAAAACCATCCTGTTCGAAGGTGTGCCGAACTACCCGAACACCAACCGCATGAGTGAAGTTGTTGATAAACACCAAGTCAATATTCTTTACACTGCACCAACGGCTATTCGTGCGTTAATGGCAAAAGGCAATGAAGCAGTAGATGGCACTACTCGTGACAGCCTGCGTATTATGGGCTCAGTAGGTGAACCAATTAACCCTGAAGCATGGGAGTGGTACTACAAGACGATTGGTAATGAGAAATCTCCGATTGTCGATACTTGGTGGCAAACCGAAACCGGTGGCATCCTTATAACTCCACTACCAGGTGCTACGGCACTAAAACCTGGCTCTGCAACTCGTCCATTCTTTGGCGTACAGCCTGCGTTAGTCGATAACATGGGTAACATCATTGAAGAAACCGCAGCTGAAGGCAACTTGGTGATCCTTGATTCATGGCCAGGTCAAATGCGTACTGTTTATGGCGACCATGAGCGCTTTGAGCAAACGTACTTCTCTACGTTCAAAGGCATGTACTTCACCAGTGACGGTGCCCGTCGTGACGAAGACGGCTACTACTGGATCACAGGCCGTGTTGATGACGTACTCAACGTCTCAGGCCACCGTATGGGTACCGCAGAGATTGAATCGGCTTTAGTTGCCCACGATAAGATTGCAGAAGCGGCAATTGTTGGTATCCCGCATGACATCAAAGGTCAGGCCATTTACGCTTACGTTACGCTTAACGATGGTGAGTTCCCATCAGCAGAGCTGCACAAAGAAGTGAAGGACTGGGTACGTAAAGAGATTGGCCCAATAGCCACGCCAGACGTACTGCACTGGACAGATTCTCTACCGAAAACTCGCTCCGGTAAGATCATGCGTCGTATCCTACGCAAGATAGCCACTGGTGATACCAGCAACTTAGGCGACACCTCAACACTGGCCGATCCAAGCGTTGTTGATAAGTTAATCGCCGAAAAAGCCGAACTTGCATAGAAATAGCAAAACAAGACCAAGCCGCCACATTTGTGGCGGCTTTTTTATTTGTTGGAACATATCTAGCGAGCTGAAGTCCAAGACAAAGCAGTCAAATTTGTTACCTTGGTAGCAGTTTTTCATCTCAGAAACGGGAGATTAGACCAGTAAATTGCTGCTAAATGCGCTGAATTGGCTATAATCTGGGTCTATTTTAAAGATCCAGCGTAAAATTTGACAATACAATCACGCTGAATCGGAAATATTATGGGAAGATTCCAGTTCATATCATGAAGTAGGAAGATGGCAGCACAATGACAGCTAAATCACGCATTCTTGTCTTAAATGGTCCAAATTTAAATCTGTTGGGTCTACGCGAACCGGGTCACTATGGTTCTCAAACCCTACCACAGATTATCGACACTTTAACCGAGCAAGCCCACAAAGCTGGTGTTGAACTAGAGCATCTGCAATCAAATCGCGAATATGAACTGATTGAGAAAATCCACGAATCTTTTGGCAAAGTTGATTTCATTATCATCAACCCAGCAGCCTTCACACATACTAGTGTTGCTCTGCGAGACGCCCTGCTCGGCGTTTCTATCCCATTTATTGAAGTACATTTATCCAACGTGCACGCACGCGAGCCTTTCCGCCATCACTCTTATCTCTCAGATAAGGCACAAGGTGTGATTTGCGGCCTAGGTGCACAAGGTTATGAATTCGCTTTGTCTGCTGCCGTAAACACATTGCAGGCACAGTAGCTTAATTACTATCACAGTAAATGAACACACTCTGCAGCTCACAGAGAGCTGTCTTATTCACAAGATAAAAGAGAAAGAAAAAATGGATATCCGTAAAATCAAAAAGCTTATCGAGTTAGTTGAAGAATCTGGCATTGCTGAGCTAGAAATCTCTGAAGGTGAAGAGTCGGTACGAATCAGCCGTAACGGTTCAGCGGCACCAGCTCCAATTCAATACGCAGCAGCACCAGTTGCAGCGGCACCAGCAGCAGCTCCTGCGGCGGCACCGGCAGCAGCACCTGCTCCAGCGGCAGAAGCAGCAGCGCCAGCAGTACCAGCGGGTCATCAAGTTCTTTCTCCAATGGTCGGTACTTTCTACCGTGCTCCAAGCCCAGACGCGAAAGCATTCATCGAAGTAGGTCAATCAGTAACCGCTGGCGAAACTCTATGTATCGTTGAAGCAATGAAGATGATGAACCAAATCGAAGCAGACAAATCTGGTGTAGTTACTGCAATCCTAGTTGACGATGGTCAGCCAGTTGAATTCGACCAACCACTTGTTGTTATCGAATAATAGAGGCTGTCTCTTATGTTAGATAAATTAGTCATCGCGAACCGAGGCGAAATTGCGCTTCGTATTCTTCGCGCATGTAAAGAATTAGGCATCAAAACCGTTGCCGTACACTCAACAGCAGACCGTGATTTGAAACACGTTCTTCTTGCTGACGAGGCAATTTGTATCGGTCCAGCTCGCGGTATCGATAGCTACTTGAACATCCCACGTATCATTTCTGCAGCAGAAGTAACGGGCGCGATCGCTATCCACCCAGGTTATGGCTTCCTGTCTGAGAATGCAGACTTTGCAGAGCAAGTTGAGCGTAGCGGCTTTATCTTTGTTGGCCCGAAAGCGGAAACGATCCGCATCATGGGTGACAAGGTTTCTGCTATCACTGCAATGAAGAAAGCGGGCGTTCCTTGTGTACCAGGTTCTGACGGCCCTCTAAACGATGATGAAGCGACGAATAAAGCGCACGCTAAACGCATCGGCTACCCAGTCATCATCAAAGCCTCTGGTGGCGGCGGTGGTCGTGGTATGCGCGTGGTTCGCTCTGAAGCTGAGCTAGTAGAAGCTATCGCGATGACGCGTGCAGAAGCAAAAGCAGCATTCAACAACGACATGGTTTACATGGAGAAATTCCTAGAAAACCCACGTCACGTTGAAGTACAGGTGATTGCTGATGGTCAAGGCGGTGCTATCCACCTAGGTGAACGTGACTGTTCTATGCAGCGTCGTCACCAGAAAGTGGTTGAAGAAGCGCCTGCTCCGGGTATCACAGCAGAAATGCGTAAGTACATTGGTGAACGTTGTACGCGTGCTTGTTTGGAAATCGGTTACCGTGGTGCAGGTACTTTCGAGTTCCTTTACGAAAACGGCGAATTCTACTTCATCGAAATGAACACACGTATTCAGGTAGAGCACCCAGTAACAGAAATGGTGACGGGCGTTGACCTAATCAAAGAGCAGCTTCGTGTTGCAGCAGGCCAGCCTTTGTCATTCACTCAGGATGACATCAAGATCCGCGGCCATGCGATTGAGTGTCGTATCAACGCAGAAGACCCTGAGCGTTTCCTACCTTCACCAGGTAAGATTGAGCGCTTCCACGCACCAGGCGGTATGGGTGTTCGTTGGGAATCGCACATCTACACGGGCTACACAGTGCCACCGCACTATGACTCAATGGTCGGTAAGCTGATCACATTCGGTGAAAACCGTGATGTTGCCATTGCTCGCATGAAGAACGCACTCGGTGAGATGATCATCGAAGGCATTAAGACCAACGTTCCGCTGCAAGAAAGCATCATGAACGACGAAAACTTCCAACACGGTGGTGCGAACATCCACTACCTAGAGAAGAAACTCGGTCTGCAGTAATTCGATTACTGACACGATACAAATGCTCACTTCGGTGAGCATTTTTGTTTTCAGCGCACTCTGGACTCAAATAACCCCCCGAGTTCTGCTACACTCTGCGCAAATTTAAATCTAACTATCTAGACGAGCACATACCCATGCCTTGGATTCAAATCAAACTCAATGCGACCAACGACAACGCTGAGCAAATCGGCGACATGCTAATGGAAGAAACAGGAGCACTGTCTGTAACCTTCTTAGACGCGCAGGATACGCCAGTATTTGAACCTTTGCCGGGAGAAACTCGTCTGTGGGGTGATACGGATATTCTCGCTCTGTACGACGCAGAAGCGGATACTAAGTTTATTATTGACCAGACCAAGAACAGCAACTTGCTACCAGAAGGCTTTGCTTACAAAGTGGAGCAGTTGGAAGACAAAGACTGGGAACGAGAGTGGATGGACAATTTCCACCCGATGAAGTTTGGTGAGCGTTTATGGATCTGCCCAAGCTGGCGAGACGTCCCAGAGCCGGATGCGGTCAACGTGATGTTAGACCCTGGCCTCGCTTTTGGTACTGGTACTCACCCAACTACTGCTCTGTGTCTGGAGTGGCTGGAAGGGCTAGACCTGTCGAGTAAAACCGTGATCGATTTTGGTTGTGGATCTGGCATCTTAGCGATCGCTGCGATCAAACTCGGTGCCGAAAAGGTCATCGGGATCGATATTGATCCTCAGGCTCTCATCGCTTCAAAAGACAACGCCGAGCGCAATGGCGTTGCCGATAAGCTCGAAGTTTTCCTACCTCAAGATCAGCCAGAGGGCCTGATTGCTGACGTCGTCGTCGCGAACATCCTTGCCGGCCCACTTCGTGAGTTGTCGCCGATTATCAAGTCTCTAGTCAAACCGAACGGTAAACTGGCGATGTCTGGCGTGCTGGATACACAAGCAGAAGATGTGGCTAACTATTACCGTGATGAACTTCACATTGATCCTATCAAGGAGCAAAGTGAATGGTGTCGCATCTCTGGTCGAAAGCAAGGCTAGATAAGACTTTCAGGGCTAATTGTTTGAAATTCATACAAATTACAAAAACAATTTGTAAATGCTCAAATATTAGTCTTTTCACAGCGGAAAAAAATGCGTAAAATGCGCGCCCTTGCTGGTACTAAGCTGTGAAGACGTTTTGAAAATCGGAAATCATCAACTTAAGAATAATCTCATCGTCGCCCCGATGGCGGGAGTGACCGATAGACCGTTTCGAGAGTTATGCCTCCGCTATGGTGCTGGGATGGCCGTCAGTGAAATGATGTCCTCAAACCCAAAGCTATGGAAAACGTCAAAGTCCAAGCAGCGCATGGTGCATGAAGGTGAATCGGGCATTCGCTCTGTACAGATTGCGGGTGCGGATCCACAACTGATGGCCGATGCTGCTCAGTTTAGCGTTGAAAACGGTGCGCAAATCATCGATATCAACATGGGCTGCCCAGCAAAAAAAGTGAATAAGAAGCTTGCCGGTTCTGCACTGCTTCGCTTCCCAGATATCATCGAAGATATCCTGAAAGCGGTAGTCAATGCAGTCGATGTCCCAGTGACACTCAAAACCCGAACAGGCTGGGACCCAGATAATAAAAACTGTGTCCAAATCGCTAAATTAGCCGAAGACTGCGGCATACAAGCGCTTGCTCTGCATGGCAGAACAAAAGCCTGTATGTACAAAGGTGAGGCCGAATATGACAGCATCAGAGCGGTCAAGCAGGCAATTTCGATACCGGTTATCGCAAACGGTGATATCGATAGCCCAGAGAAAGCCAAGCGCGTACTGGAGTACACCGGTGCAGACGCTCTGATGATTGGACGTCCCGCCCAAGGTCGTCCGTGGATTTTCCAGGAAATCCAACACTTTTTGGAAAACGGCACCACGATGCCTGACCTTCCGTCCGCGGAAGTGAAAGACATTCTGCTGGGTCATGTGAATGCGCTCCACGATTTTTATGGAGAGTACTTAGGACCACGAATCGCGCGTAAGCACGTAGGTTGGTACCTAAAAGAGCATGAGCAAGCAAGTGAGTTTCGCCGTGCCTTCAACGCGATTGAGGCAGCAGAGCTGCAACTTGAAGCGTTAGAAGAGTATTTTGATAAAGCCTAACTATTTGAAGCGAACGCTTCAGATACGATGGCTAAACGTTGCATCATAATTAAGAGAAGAGCTAGACCGAATATGTTCGAACAAAATCTGACTTCAGAAGCATTAACAGTAACTACAGTAACGTCACAGGACCAGATTACTCAGAAACCATTACGTGACTCTGTTAAAGCGTCTCTTAAAAACTACTTGGCTCAACTAAACGGCCAAGAAGTCACAGAACTATACGAATTAGTTCTAGCTGAAGTTGAACAGCCACTACTAGATACCATCATGCAGTACACTCGCGGTAACCAAACTCGCGCAGCAACTATGATGGGTATCAACCGCGGTACTCTTCGCAAGAAACTTAAAAAATACGGCATGAACTAATACGTTCTGACGAATTTTGTTTTGAGAAAGCCGATTCCAAATGGATTCGGCTTTTTCCGTTTCTAGTCGCCATTACTTTATAAAATTCAATTAATTTGCACACTCACTGCTCAGCATGTTTTACTTTTGAGACTCCCAAAGAGCAGAGAAACCAAACGCATATTAAGTCTCACTTTCGTGCCATCTAACTGAGCAAATAGTAAGCAAACTGTGATCTATCACGATTGCCATCACTACCTGTCTAGATATAATGCGGTGTTCATCTGTTGTTGGATAAAACTATATGCTTGATAAGCAAAGGGAAGCATGGCTAAGCCTGATTCTGAATGAACTTCCTGACCGACTTTTCGTTTTAGAGCAGTCGGGGCGCTTTGTCGAGGGCTTTGGGGGAACGTTCCACTCCGTTCGTCTAGAAAAAAATGGTTACGCCAACAAAACGCTTCACGACATCCTTCCACAGGATAAAGCCGACCAGTTACTCAGTTACATACAAGATGTTAGTGAGTCAGCCAAACCTCTGGTTGTACAGTACAGTGTCAACCCTATCGAATGCTTGCAACTGTCTATTGATGAGCTGGAAACACTAGATGGCCCTGAAGACATGTGGTTCGAAGCTACCATTAAGCCACTGTGCTTAGTAGATGGCACCCAGTATGTCCTGTGGCAAGAACGTGACATCACGAGCAACTATCGCCGTCAGGAAGAGCTGAAGCGCCTGTCTGAAACCGATGAGCTAACCGGCATCTTCAACCGCCGCGCCTTCCTTGAAGCTCTTGAGCAGGAATTACAAAGCTACAATGAGACTCAGCGTAATTTGTCTTGCTTGATGATCGATATCGATCACTTTAAAGAAATCAACGATCAAGTCGGTCACCTTTCGGGTGATGAAGTCATCACTCAGGTTGCCAGAATTTGTCAGAAACAGATCCGTGGCAGTGACTACATTGGTCGACTGGGCGGCGAAGAGTTTGGCATTGTACTCTCAAACACAAATGCCATTCAGGCTTACGATATTGCCGAACGCATACGACAATCAATTGAAAGTTCCCCCTGCAGTGTCGACGACCATATCATTCATCCAACCGTCAGTATTGGTATCGCAGAAGTTACCTCAGGCATCTCTCATGTGAAAGAACTCTTGGTTCAGGCAGATAAAGCGATGTATTACTCTAAACAGACGGGTCGCAATCAAGTCACGCTCTACCACGATAACTTGCCGGATATGAAGGTTCAGTCCGCGATTCAAGCCAAAATTCGACAAGCGAGTTAAGGCTCATCACAGCAAGTCGCTGGGCTCTCTTCACTGCCCAGCGCCCCTAAAATCGAACAATGACTGGCATCGTCATCAATATGACCACAACACGCATCGTTGATTTTCTTCAATGCATGGCGAATACGGGTCAACTCCGCAATCTTTTCATCAATCACTTCGAGTTTTGCCGAGGTGATGGCTTTTACTTCTGCACAACTGTGCTCGGTGGCTTCCAGCTTTATCTCTAACAGTTCGCGAATTTCTTCCAGGCTTAGCCCTAGGTCTTTAGCTTTTAAGATAAAACCGACCTGTTTTTGATTTTCTTCGTTATAAATACGATAACCCGATTCACTGCGCCCCATGGGGCGGATCAGTTCATTTTTCTCATAGAAGCGCAAAGTATCGGTGGTCACACCACAACGCTTTGCCAGTTCTCCAATCTGGAACATAACTTTCCTTATTAACTATCTCGTTACTTTTTAAGTTAAAAAGCATGGTTTTCATAATTATTTTTGAGATGCCAAACGATTGCGCGAGCTTTTTTGTAATAAATTAGTTAGAATGTGCGCCATCAAGTTTAGAGTCTAATATCTGTCCGGTCTCGACTGGCAAAAAGGTCTTTACCAAAACTGGCCAATATTTTATCCCTACGAGATAAAAACAAGTTCATTTTTGGCAAATATCTTTAGTTTTAACTCCATGACTTTGAGGAAGATGGAAGCATGAACAACGCTCGTCCAATTCGCCGCGCCCTAATCAGCGTATCAGACAAAACAGGTATTGTTGAGTTTGCCCAAGCTCTCGCTGAACGCGGTGTCGATATCCTATCCACAGGTGGTACTGCCCGCTTACTAGCTGAGCAAGGCATTGCTGTCACAGAAGTATCCGATTATACGGGTTTCCCGGAAATGATGGACGGACGCGTTAAAACGCTTCACCCAAAGGTTCATGGTGGTGTTTTAGGCCGTCGCGGTCAAGACGATGACGTGATGGAAAAACACGGCATCAATCCTATCGATATGGTTGTCGTTAACCTATATCCATTTGCTGAAACTGTGGCTAAAGAAGGCTGTACGCTTGCTGACGCGGTTGAGAACATCGATATCGGTGGTCCAACAATGGTTCGCTCTGCTGCGAAAAACCACAAAGACGTGACTATCGTAGTAAATGCACACGACTACGACCGCGTCATCGCAGAAATGGACGCAAACGAAACGTCTCTTACGCTAGAAACACGCTTCGATCTCGCTATCGCGGCATTCGAGCACACAGCGTCTTATGACGGTATGATCGCAAACTACTTCGGCACTATGGTTCCTAGCTACGGCGAGAACAAAGAAGGTGACGAAGAGAGCAAATTCCCTCGCACATTCAACCAACAGTTCGAGAAGAAGCAAGACATGCGCTACGGTGAGAACAGCCACCAAGCAGCGGCTTTCTACGTTGAAGCAAACCCTGAAGAAGCTTCGGTTTCCACTGCTCGCCAGATCCAAGGCAAAGCCCTTTCTTACAACAACATCGCAGACACGGACGCGGCGCTTGAGTGTGTGAAAGAGTTCGCTGAACCAGCGTGTGTGATCGTAAAACACGCGAACCCATGTGGTGTTGCACTTGGCGAAGACATCCTTGAAGCATATAACCGTGCTTACCAGACTGACCCGACATCGGCATTTGGCGGCATCATCGCGTTCAACCGCGAACTTGATGCAGCAACAGCATCTGCGATTGTTGAGCGCCAATTCGTTGAGGTTATCATCGCACCATCTGTTTCTGCTGAAGCAATCGAGGTTGTTGCAGCGAAGAAGAACGTTCGCCTACTTGAATGTGGCGAATGGACAACTAAAACAACTGGCTTCGACGTAAAACGCGTTAACGGTGGCCTGCTGGTTCAAGACCGCGACCAAGGCATGGTAAGCCTAGATGACCTTAAAGTGGTCTCTAAGCGTCAGCCAACAGAAGAAGAACTGAAAGATGCCCTATTCTGCTGGAAAGTAGCAAAGTACGTGAAATCTAACGCGATCGTTTACTCGAAAGGTGACATGACGATTGGTGTAGGCGCCGGCCAAATGAGCCGCGTTTACTCAGCGAAAATCGCAGGCATCAAAGCGGCAGACGAAGGTCTGCAGGTTGAAGGTTGTGTGATGGCATCAGATGCATTCTTCCCATTCCGTGACGGTATCGATGCGGCGGCAGAAGCGGGCATCAAGTGTGTAATTCAACCGGGCGGTTCTATGCGTGATGACGAAGTTATCGCTGCAGCGGACGAACACGGCATGGCGATGATCTTTACCGGTATGCGTCACTTCCGCCACTAATTTCCTCTTCGTATTTGGCACTGTGGCGTCGTTAGCGGCTTTCGCCCACCCCAGCTGGCTATGCTCCCGGGGATGGGCTCAATTGCTACCTAGCCACATCACCAATTACTTTGAGCAAGACTTATAATTTTGTTTTTTAAATATTCCGATATTTGAAATACGTAGAGCAAGTCAGTGACTTTAGTTCAAGGAAAACACGCGGAGCTTATGACCATAAGTGAGCATGTTTGACACAGAAATAAAGGCTCTGAAGCAGCTATAAGGATTTTAAAACATGAATGTATTGATTATTGGTGCCGGCGGTCGTGAGCACGCTTTAGGTTGGAAAGCAGCACAAAACCCAAACGTTGAGACAGTATTCGTTGCACCTGGTAACGCAGGTACCGCGCTTGAGCCAAAGCTAGAAAACGTAAACATTGGTGTTGAAGCAATCTCTGAGCTGGTTGCATTCGCTCAAGAGAAGAAGATCGAGCTGACGATTGTTGGCCCAGAAGCGCCACTCGTTATTGGTGTAGTTGATGCTTTCCGTGAAGCGGGATTACCTATATTTGGTCCTACTCAAGCCGCTGCGCAGCTAGAAGGCTCTAAAGCGTTCACCAAAGATTTCCTTGCACGCCATAATATTCCAACTGCGGCTTACGCTAACTTCACTGAGATTGAACCAGCTCTTGCTTACGTTCGTGAACAAGGTGCTCCTATTGTTGTAAAAGCAGACGGTCTTGCTGCAGGTAAAGGTGTTATCGTTGCGATGACGCTAGAAGAAGCAGAAGACGCAATCAAAGACATGCTCGCAGGTAACGCGTTTGGTGAAGCCGGCAGCCGTGTGGTGATCGAAGAATTCCTAGACGGTGAGGAAGCCAGTTTCATCGTGATGGTTGACGGCCAGAGCGTTCTGCCAATGGCCACCAGCCAAGACCACAAACGTGTTGGCGACAAAGACACTGGCCCTAACACCGGCGGTATGGGCGCTTACTCCCCTGCACCAGTGGTAACGCCAGAAATTCACGAGCGTATTCTTGAAGAAGTTATCTACCCAACCGTGCGCGGCATGGATGCGGAAGGTCACCCATACACTGGTTTCCTTTACGCTGGTCTTATGATCGACAAAGACGGCACGTCAAAAGTTATCGAATACAACTGCCGCTTTGGCGATCCAGAAACCCAGCCTATTATGATGCGTATGGAATCTGACCTTGTTGAGCTTTGCCTGATGGCTATCGACGAGAAACTTGATGAAGCCGAGTCTAAATGGGATCCACGTGCGTCTATCGGTGTGGTTCTAGCAGCTGGCGGCTACCCTGCTGACTACGCGAAAGGTGATGTAATTTCACTTCCTACAGGCGATGTTGAAGGCCAAAAAATCTTCCACGCAGGTACAGCGAATAACGAAGCAGGCGAAGTTGTGACGAATGGCGGTCGTGTTCTATGTGCAACGGCACTGGGAAATAGCGTCTCAGACGCTCAGCAGCAAGCGTATGCGCTGGCTAAGCAAGTTAGCTGGAATGGTATGTTCCACCGCAATGACATTGGTTACAGAGCGATAGAGCGCGAACAAAGCAAATAATCGCTCTGTATCCCAAAAAGGCGCCTCTTTAGGCGCCTTTTATATTTTAATCAGATAGCAGACTAGGCCTTTCAATACAGGAGTGATCTTCATCTGCCAGCATGAGTAAGTCTTCAACAATAACTCGGTTGGTGCGTGTCGAACCAAGGAAAGCTACGTAGTTGTCCACTCCAGCTAAGCGATTCACCACAAATGACGGCAGTGTCTGATTAAACTCCAATCGAGAGTAGCTCTGTCCAGAACAGGTTTCAAATGTTGAACCGTCCCAGTAGCCTTGAATCAGCTCTTGACCTTTTTTATCCTGCTCTTTCGTCACGGTTACCACAGTCATCGCATCATTTTTGTAGCGTTCGAGTTCAGCTGGCTTGACCGGAAGCACTTTGCCATCTAATCGGTACTGCTGATAAACCGCTTCACCGTCCTTATTGAAACGAACATGCACTCGGTATTTCACCAGCCCTTGTTCGCCTTTAAGCTGTTCGCCTTCACGAATCAGTTCTCTCAGCTCCCCTTCCGTCCAGCTGTAGTCGGTTTTATACCAACCGTAATCTCCTGCTGTGACATAGTCTGCGGCTGCGCTAGGAGAAGCAATCTTTTCCGTATACCAGTATAAGCTTGTGGCATCGCCCATGCTTTTCCCGCCCGTGTAATAAGCGAACTGATCTAAGTTAGGAGTAGGAACGCTGGAAGAACAACCAACAATAAAAGAAGTGATTAGTGAAGAGAATAAACGTTTTTTCATGACAGTGATGCGCCAAGACAGAAGACTACCTTGGCGCATTATAAATTATTTCACTGCGTCTTTCAGAGCTTTACCTGAAACAAATGCAGGAACGTTTGCAGCAGCGATTTGGATCTCATCACCAGTTTTTGGGTTACGGCCAGTGCGAGCTGCACGGTGGTTTACTTTGAACGTACCAAAACCAATTAGTTGAACTTGGTCACCCTCTTTAAGTGCATCAGTCACACCGTCAAGAGTTGCTTCAAGAGCAGCTTTAGCTTGTGCTTTAGATAGATCTGCTTTCTCTGCGATAAAGTCGATTAATTGGGTCTTGTTCATTAGGTTTCCCTTCTCATATGTTATCGAATTCAACTCACTCTAAAGCATAAATGCCCCATCTGGCAAAGGTTTGTAAGCGATCTTTAGCTTTCATGACGTACTTTTAACCATAATATGAGTAATAACTCACAATTTGTTACCTTCCTCTCCTATGCGAAGGCTTGTTTTTAATCATAATTAACCTTATTTATAAAACGCGGATAGTCCACGAAGCCTGATATTGTGGGGCCTGAAGCGAATATAAAATACTCACACCAATAATGCCCAGGCATAGTGACTCATTTCATAATTGATAATTTTGATGAGTACATTGCAAAATTCGGTGGTGGTATAAACCTGATATAGGACATTTATGTTACTGCTAACCATCTACGTCTCTGTTGCGATTGGCGTATCCTTTATCTGCTCGGTCCTCGAAGCGGTTCTACTGAGTATTACTCCCAGCTATCTGGCACAACTGCGTCAGCAAGGCCATCCGGCCGCAGAGAAATTATCAAAATTAAAAGCGGATATCGACCGCCCACTAGCTTCAATTCTGACACTGAATACCATCGCTCACACTATCGGCGCCGCCAGTGCAGGTGCACAAGCTGCTGTAGTTTTTGGTAGCGAATGGCTAGGTGTATTCTCAGGTGTATTAACTCTGGGTATTCTTGTGCTATCGGAAATTGTGCCTAAAACCATTGGCGCAACATACTGGCGTCAGCTGTCTCCTCTTGCAGCCATTACGTTACGTTGGATGGTGTGGGCACTGACACCGTTTGTGTGGTTTTCAGAGCAGATCACTAAACGCCTTGCCCGCGGTCACCAAGCACCAAAGATGCGTGATGAACTCTCTGCGATGGCGATTCTGGCTAAAGAGAGCGGTGAATTTGCAGAAGGTGAGACGAAAATTCTCAACAACCTGCTTGGCATTCAGGACGTTCCTGTCACTCAGGTCATGACACCACGTCCGGTCGTGTTCCGTGTTGACGCTGAAATGAGCATCAATGAATTTCTGGCTCAGCATAAAGACACACCGTTTTCTCGCCCACTGGTTTACAGCCAGTCCAAAGACAATATCATCGGTTTTGTACACCGCTTAGAGATGTTTAAACTTCAGCAGGCAGGTTGTGGTGAGAAGCAGTTAGGAGCAGTGATGCGTCCGGTTCACGTACTACTGAACAACTTATCTTTGCCAAAAGCGTTTGAGCAGATGATGGCGAAGCGCCTCCAGTTGGCGATGGTTGTTGATGAATACGGCACCATTCAAGGAATCCTAACGCTGGAAGATATCTTCGAGCACTTAGTTGGAGAAGAGATCGTCGATGAAGCGGACAGAGCTACCGACATGCAAGAGCTTGCGTTTGAGCGTTGGGAGAAATGGAAAGAGACACACGGCGTGATTGAAAGTCGTGATGACGATGAAGAAAATCAGGTTTCTGAACTACAAACCAAGAAAGAAGACCACTAATAAAATCGGGAGCCTATGGCTCCCGATTCACATTAAAGGCTGACGCCAATATTGCTGATACCATCTTCTCTCAGCTCAAAGCGAAGATCTTTAATCAGTTCAATGTCTCGTTCCTGAGCATCTTTCAGTGGACGGAAAATAGCCCACTGCACATCCCACTCTTCACAAACCGCTTCATTGTCTTTCTGATTATCATTAGTTATTTCGAGGCCAGTTTGCGCTTCTTCTAGCTGAGCCACCGTCTGTACCGACTGTTGACTGATTTTTTGCATGCTTTCAAATAAGTCATCGCGATCCAACAGGCCGTGTAGCAGGGTAGACAAACCAATACAGGCATCAATCGCGGGGTAGACACCATAAAAATCAAAATCTTCAGAACTTGGAATAATCTCTTCTAACTTCTCCAACTGGCGCTCATAATTAACCTTGGCACTCTTGACTGTTAGTTGCTCCCAAATGCTATCCAGAATATCGCGATAAATACGTGGCTCTGCAAATTCCGTGCTGTCACAAAACATCGCAAAATTAGGGTACATACGTTCACACAGACACGCCATAAAGGTAATCTGCTTCCAAGGTTCTAACTTCTCAAGACGAAGTTGAAGAGGGTTCTGTAGCATAAGGACTCATTGGTTCAGAAAAAGACAGCGGAAGTGTACTTGATAACCATAGTGGAAAAAAGCGAAGCCGATGAACAATTTCACCAACAAAGTCTATTTACTGACTGAGCACAACGAAACTTACCAGCAGCAGATCGACAAGCTGCAGTTACCGGATCTCGAGATCACCGACAATCCAGAAGATGCTTCTATTTTACTCGCCTCTCCACCACTGGTCGCCAAACGGCTTAGTGATTTTCCCAACGTAGAGTGGATGCAATCGGTTTATGCTGGAGTCGACGCTCTCACCACCAACACCCCGAATTTTCTCCTCACCAATGTGAAGGGGATATTTGGTCAGCAAATCTCGGAATACGTTCTCGGTTACCTTATTCAACATCATCGCCACTTTTTGCACTATCAAGAAAGTCAGAATCAGGCCAAATGGGAGCCCAAACCCTATCAATCTCTAAGCGCACTCACTTTATTGATTTTAGGGACTGGCTCAATAGGTAACCATCTCGCCAAAACGGCTCAGGCATTTGGCATAAAAGTGATCGGTATTAACCGCAGTGGTATTCCGTCCATGCATTCTCCTTTTGACGAAACTTACCATATTCAGGAGCTAGACAGTGTACTGAGCCGAGTCGATGTGGTAGTTAACACGCTGCCCAGTACCAAAGAAACACATCATCTACTTAATCATCAGTCTCTCAGTCACTGCCAATCCGCCTTACTATTCAATGTGGGCCGCGGTGATGTCGTGTGTGAGAACGGTTTACTTGCCGCTATAGAAGAGCAAGCCATTGCCCATGCCTTTCTTGATGTGTTTGAAAACGAGCCACTCGAAGCCAGCCATCCATTCTGGCACCACCCAGCTGTTACAATCACTCCGCATATCGCCGCTCTTAGCTTCCCTGAACAGGTAGTCGAGATCTTTGCTGACAACTATCAACGTTGGCGAGATGGGTTTTCTCTACTGAATGAAGTCGATCTCGACAAAGGTTACTGATGCTAGAAGATCTGCTCCAACAAATTCGCCAATGCCGGCTGTGCGAGCCTAATCTACCCCTGGGAGCCAATCCCATTATTCAGGCGAGTAAAGAAGCCAAGCTACTGATCATCGGCCAAGCGCCAGGGACCCGAGTGCACAAAACGTCCATCCCTTGGAATGACCCGAGCGGTGACAGGTTAAGACAATGGCTTAAGCTTGATAAAACGGCCTTTTATGACGCGACCAAGATAGCCATCATGCCCATGGGGCTGTGTTATCCCGGCAAAGGCAAAAGCGGTGATCTCCCTCCAAGAAAAGAGTGTGCCCCGCAATGGCACAGTAAGGTGCTCGAACAACTGCCTAACATCGGTATGACGCTGTTGATAGGCCAGTATGCACAAAACTATTATCTGCAAGACAAACCGAAAACACTCACCGAAACCGTCAGAGCGTGGCAGCAGTGGGCACCTCACTATTTGCCCCTACCTCACCCTTCTCCGAGAAATACTTTGTGGTTAAAGCGTAACCCTTGGTTCGAAGCCGAAGTGGTGCCTTTTATCCGCGAATACGTTCATGCTCATATAGGGCTTGAACAAGAAACGAGTTTTGAATCAGCTCGTATTTCTGTAATAAAGTTTCAACAAATATAGAAAAAATAGCCACATCACCTTAGTTGCATTCACTTGCACAATATTTGCAATCTTAGCCTACAGCATTTGACTCACAGCGATATTTTTCGCTAGATTGTCTACTTAACAAGGAACAATGGATGTAATTTTTTTACAAGGCAGGACGACAATGAACGAGAAATACTCTGCACTCAGAAGCAACGTGAGCATGTTGGGACACTTGCTCGGTAATACCATTAAGGACGCCCATGGTGATGCACTTCTGGAAAAAGTAGAAACGATTCGTAAGCTTTCTAAGTCTGCGCTTTCTGGCAATCAATCAGATCGTGAAAGCTTGATTGAGGAAATTAAAAGCCTACCCGATGAGCAACTGACGCCTGTTGCCCACGCTTTCAACCAGTTCCTCAACCTGACGAACATGGCGGAGCAGTACCACACTATTTCACGTCATTGCGATGCACATGTCTGCGAACCAGACGCCATCAACAACCTGTTTTCCAAACTTAGCCAAAACGACATAAGCAAACTCGACACTGCTCAAGCGGTGCGAGCTCTCAACATTGAGTTAGTGCTTACTGCGCACCCAACCGAAATCACTCGACGCACCATGATCAACAAGCTGGTCAAAATCAATAAGTGTTTGTCGAAACTAGAGTTAAACGACCTGTCAGCCAAAGAACGCCAGAAGACTGAACGTCGCCTCGAACAATTGATTGCCCAAGGCTGGCACTCTGACACTATTCGTCAGCAGCGTCCAACCCCTCTTGATGAAGCCAAATGGGGCTTTGCCGTCGTCGAGAACTCCCTGTGGGAAGCAGTGCCTGACTTCTTACGCGAATTGGATGGTCGTCTGCGTGGTTATCTTGAAGAAGGCCTGCCTATTGATGCTCGCCCTGTGCATTTCTCTTCTTGGATGGGTGGCGACCGTGATGGTAACCCATTTGTCACCCACACTATTACCCGAGAAGTCATGCTGCTGTCACGCTGGAAAGCCGCAGATCTCTACCTCAATGACATCAATGAGCTGGTCAGTGAACTGTCGATGACCCGCTGCAATGACGCGGTACGCTCGCTCGCGGGAGAAGACGAACACGAACCTTACCGCGCCGTACTGAAACAGCTGCGAGCTTTGCTGACTGAAACCAAAGAAATACTGGATGCCAAAGTAAATGGTCAGAAGCTGGCTGTTAAAGCTCCCCTTCAATGTGTCGAGCAGTTATGGGAACCTCTTTATGCTTGTTACCAATCTCTTCATGAGTGCGGTATGGGCATCATTGCTGATGGCTCGCTTCTCGACACGCTACGCCGAATCAAAGCCTTTGGGGTTCATCTGGTACGCCTCGATATTCGTCAGGAAAGTACGCGCCACTCCGATGCTTTATCAGAGCTGACTCGCTACCTTGGCATTGGTGATTACAACCAGTGGAGCGAACAGGACAAGATAGCGTTTTTGACCAATGAGCTGGCTTCTAAACGCCCACTTCTCCCACGTGACTGGCAACCATCCGAGCAAGTCCAAGAAGTACTCGATACCTGTAAGATTGTCGCCGCCCAGCCACGTGAAGCCTTTGGGGCTTACGTGATTTCTATGGCGCGCACGGCTTCTGACGTATTGGCCGTACATTTACTTCTGCAAGAAGCAGGCTGTCCATATCGCATGGATGTCTGCCCACTGTTTGAAACGTTAGACGATCTGAATAATGCCGAATCCGTGATCAAACAATTGATGGGCATTGATCTCTACCGTGGCTTTATCCAGAACCACCAAATGGTGATGATCGGTTACTCTGATTCTGCAAAAGATGCTGGTGTGATGTCAGCGGGCTGGGCTCAGTATCATGCGATGGAAGCACTGGTCAAAGTCGCTGAAGAAGAAGGGGTTGAACTGACACTATTCCATGGTCGAGGTGGCACCATTGGTCGAGGCGGTGCGCCCGCTCATGCAGCTCTATTGTCTCAACCACCGAAGAGCTTGAAAGGTGGCCTGCGAGTGACAGAACAAGGGGAAATGATCCGCTTCAAGCTGGGCTTACCTGAAGTTGCTGTCAATAGCTTCAATCTATATGCCAGTGCGATCTTGGAAGCTAACCTGCTGCCGCCTCCCGAACCAAAACAAGAGTGGCGTGATCTGATGAATGTACTTTCAGAGGTCAGTTGTGAGGCGTATCGAAGTGTTGTTCGCGGTGAACCTGACTTTGTTCCGTACTTCCGTCAGGCAACGCCAGAATTGGAGTTAGGTAAACTACCTCTTGGCTCTCGCCCCGCTAAACGTAATCCAAAAGGTGGCGTAGAAAGCTTACGTGCAATTCCATGGATCTTCTCTTGGAGTCAAAACCGTTTGGTTCTACCGGCGTGGTTAGGTGCTGGTGAAGCCATTCAATACTCCATCGATAAAGGTCATCAGGCGCTACTCGAAGAGATGTGTCGTGAGTGGCCGTTCTTCTCCACTCGCTTAGGCATGCTGGAAATGGTGTACACCAAGTGTAACCTTGAGATCTCACGTTACTATGATGAGCGCTTAGCTGATCCTAAACTGCTGCCTCTTGGCGATAAGCTGCGAGCTCAACTTCAGCAAGATATCAAAGCGGTACTCAACGTTGAAAACAACGAGAACCTGATGCAAAGCGATCCGTGGGGTCAGGAGTCAATCCGTCTGCGTAACATTTACGTCGAGCCATTGAACATGCTGCAGGCTGAACTGCTTTATCGTACTCGTCAGAGCGACGCTGCGTCACCTGAGCTGGAAGAAGCATTGATGGTAACTATCGCTGGTATTGCAGCGGGCATGCGCAACACAGGATAAACTTGTAACAAAGTACAAAAAAGGCTGTCTCAACGGGCAGCCTTTACTATATCTGATTCTAAAAACGTCAAATCAAATAGCATTATTTAAACAAAAAAGTGGCAAAACTATCAATCAAGCAGGACAATAAACTAAAATATCCATTTATTGAGCAAATTATCAGTTTTTTGGGTTATTTTGTCCTTCTATTCCACTTTATGCTTATTATTTAGATATACTAATGCTCCCTTGCGATACACAACAACATCTACATATCGCTCTAGGTGATAAAACGGCTTTTAAGGTGACATGGCCAACTTTGTTGGCGCTGCTTAAAGAAATTAACTGATGATAAGTGCCACAGAAGCACGACAGTAACTAAGCAGTTGTTAGTAGTTATTTGACCATTTGGATTGAAGACATGTCATTACCACACGTTATCCTGACAGTTCTGAGCACACGCGACGCAACTGGATATGATATCACCAAAGAATTTTCCGCCACTATTGGTTACTTCTGGAAAGCAAGCCACCAACAAGTTTACCGCGAGCTGAATAAAATGGCTCAGAATGAGTTGGTTACCTGCGTATTAGAACCTCAAGAAGGCAAACCAGACCGCAAAGTATATTCGATCACAGATTCAGGCCGTGTCGCTTTAGGTGAATGGTTCGATCAGCCAACAGCGCACCCAACAGTTCGTGATGAATTCTCCGCTAAGTTGATGGCTTGCGCCGTTCAACCTTCCGCACCTTATCGTGAACAACTGGCTGAATTGGTTGAGGAATCACGCAAGCTAGTGGCTCACTATCAAGAAATAGAAAATGCGTACTATTCAACTCCTGCAACTTTGGATAAACAGCAGCGCTTGGAACGTTTAACGCTTCGCCGTAATCTATTGGTTCGCCAAGCTTGGATTGAATGGGCTGAAGAAGTACTCGCTGAATTAGCCTCTCTAGGCTAATGCGATAAAAAAGGGTTGAAGCCAAAACTTCAACCCTTTTTTGTTTTCTTATCAGCGGTTCAGTGTTAAATGCCGTCTCCACCAATAAAGCTTTGTGAACGGCCGTTAAACTGTTGATCCATATCCAGTGAGGGCTTATCCGTTTTAGGGCGACCAACAATCTTAGCTGGTACACCCGCCACCGTGGTGTGAGCAGGAACTGGCTGCAATACGACAGAGCAAGACCCAATCTTAGCGCCTTCACCAACTTCAATATTGCCAAGAATCTTAGCGCCCGCGCCGATCATCACCCCTTCACGGATCTTCGGATGTCGATCTCCGCACTCTTTACCAGTACCGCCTAACGTTACGTCTTGCAGAATCGAGACATCATTTTCGACGACCGCCGTTTCGCCAATCACTATGCCCGTTGCGTGGTCAAGCATGATGCCATGACCAATTTTTGCTGCCGGATGAATATCCACCTGGCACGCCACTGAAATCTGGTTTTGCAGGTAGGTGGCCAGCGCAATGCGACCCTGGCGCCATAACCAGTTCGCCACACGATAACCTTGCAAAGCATGATAGCCTTTCAAGTACAGTAAAGGCATTGAGTACATAGAAACCGCAGGATCTCGATTCACTGTAGCACAGATGTCACAAGCCGCCGCTTCTGTTATCGAGTGATCAGCGTTAAAAGCTTCTTCAACCACTTCTCGCACGGCCATCGCTGGCATAGACGCTGTATTCAGCTTGTTGGCTAAAATATAACTCAGCGCGGCTGCTAGGCTTTCATGCTTGATGATCGTCGCATGGTAAAAGCTTGCTAGCATTGGCTCTTGTTCTGAAAGCTCTCGCGCTTCGCGAACAATGGCTTGCCATACTTTCTGTTTTTCACAATGTTTCATTTCTCAACCCTTCACCTAAGCTTGCTTAAGTGTTTTTCGCTTTCCGTGTCTCTGGACGTTTACGCCTCTGATTTCTTATCACGAGCAAGCAAATCTTTTGCTGCCATGTGTGCATCTTTTCCTTGATACAACACTTGATAAATTTGGTCAACAATTGGCATCTCGACACCCATGCGCTGTGACAATAGCCAGACCTCTTTGGTATTACGATAGCCTTCGACGACCTGGCCAATCTCATCTTGAGCAGTATCCACATCTTTACCCTGACCTAGAGCTAGGCCAAAGCGACGGTTACGTGATTGGTTATCTGTACAAGTCAGAACCAGATCACCCAACCCCGCCATACCCATGAAGGTTTCTGGCTGCGCACCTAATGCAGCGCCAAGACGCGTCATTTCAGCAAGGCCACGAGTAATCAGAGCCGTTCGAGCGTTAGCGCCAAAACCAATACCGTCTGACATGCCAGCACCGATCGCAATCACGTTCTTAACTGCGCCACCCAACTGCATACCTGTAAAGTCACTGTTGGCATAGACACGAAACGTCTTGCTGCAGTGAATTTTCTCTTGGAGTTCAGAAACAAAACTTTCATCAGGGGAGGCCACTGAAATCGCCGTTGGCATGCCCATCGCAAGCTCTTTGGCAAACGTAGGTCCTGATAGCACAGCTAAAGAGTACCCTTCCCCCAACGCTTCTACAGCCACATCTTTCAGCAGACGCCCTGTCTCTGGCTCAAGCCCTTTCGTTGCCCAGCAAATACGTGAGTCGGCTCTTAAATGAGGCTTAATGTTGTTAAGCACGATACCAAACACATGACTCGGTACCACAACCAGTAAATCGCGACTGGCCTGCACGGCTTTTTCTAAATCTGACTCAACAATCAGTGATTGTGGAAAATCAATATCTGGCAAGAATTCGTGATTCGCTCTATCCGACTGCAAACGTGCCATATGCTCAGGGTCATGGCCCCAAATCACCACATTCGCGCCATTTCTCGCCAGTGAAATAGCCAGAGATGTACCGTATGAGCCAGCACCAAGCACCGTCATAGCAATTTCTTTCCCGTAGCCGTTTTGAATGTCTGAGTCCGTCATTAATCCGCCCGATCGTATTAAAAATTTGGAAGTTGGAACTTCGAATGGTTTCAGTGTAAGGAACTATTGTAGGCAATAAACAAAAAATGCACATCACATCCTTTGATGCTCTGTGCATTTTGTTTATGCCGAGAAACAGCGGTAAAGCAATTAAGCTTCCGCAGTGCCTTCTTGCTGAGCTTGTTGCTGCAGGTAGTTCATAAACAGAGCGTCGAAGTTAACTGGCGCTAAGTTCAGTTGTGGGAATGTACCTTTAACAACTAGGCTAGAAATCGTTTCACGAGCGTATGGGAATAGAATGTTAGGGCAGAATGCACCTAGACAATGCGCAAGCTGGCCTGCTTCCATTTTGTCAGCAGTAAAAATACCACCTTGTTGAACTTCACACAAAAACGCAGTTTCTTCTTCATTCTTCACCGTTACAGTCAGACGTAGAACAACCTCATAAACCCCTTCACCAAGCTCGCGACTTTGAGTGTCTAGATCTAGCTTCACATCTGGGTTCCACTCTTTCTGGAACATATTTGGTGAGTTAGGCGCTTCAAAAGATACGTCTTTAAGGAAGATACGTTGAATCGCAAAGTTTTGTACGTCTTGTTGTGGTGCTGCTTCAGCCATTTTGAAATCCTTTAATAATCAAGTTGTCTGCTTGGAGACTAACCGAGAGAGCTTGCTATGACTAGGTTTCCGCTAAAATTCGTGGAAATGTTCACATCTCTCTATAACAAACGCTGATTTTTCAATCAGCGTTTTCAGTAAAGCCACTAAATTTATTTTTTGCCTTTAACCAAAGGCAAGTTTGCTTCATTCCAAGCAATCAGGCCATTCTTCAGCAAGCTGACATTTTCAAAGCCTGCTTTTGCCAGAAGGTTAGCACTCTCTTGTGCTGTCTGACCTGTTTTGCATACCACAATGATTGGGCTAGATTTGTGGTTTTCAAGGCTGCCAAAGTTACCGGCCTTGATATCAGAAGGTAAAATGTGAACTGCATCGGTAATATGCCCCTTACGGAACTCATCTTTACTACGAATATCCACCACAACACCATTTTCACGGTTCATAAGTTGTGTCGTTTGTGATGCAGTGATCTCTTTGTATGCCGCTGTCGTTGATTTGACGATATTCATAATAAGGGCAACCAATAGACCAACCCATACTAGAGAGAGAATCATGTTCTCTTGAAAAAATGCGATGTATTCTTGCATGTCCTGTGCTCTTCAATAATAGAGCTGCTTTGTTAAGCAGCTCTGGACTAAAATTCAGACTGGGAGTATAGCGGGGATGAGAACTTAAGGCGAGAGCACCTTAAGTTTGATAGTTAAATAGCTAGTCATTCTCTCGACGAAATGCATAACGGATAAGAACAATCGCTACACCTAAAATCCCCCCAAACAATGTCGCTAGGATACATATCAATGCTCGTTTAGGGCCAACCTTTTCTTCAGGTACCACAGGAGGGTCGATAACTTTAAACGCATATTCATCTTTCACTTCAGCCAGCATTAAGGTTTTCGTTTGCTCCTCAATAAGTTGGTAAAATACATTTTGCATATCAACGACTTTGGTTCTGTCCAACTGTTGTTCAAGATATTCAATATTGCGATTCGTTTCAGTTAAAGACTCTTCTTTCATCCATAGGTTAAGCTCCTTAACCAGCCACTGAGTCCATTGCTGTGCCACGTATGGAGACAAGTGAGTAATGCTAACGCTTACAATACCCGTATCTGTAGCTTCGGACACATTTAGAACACCTTTAAATTTTTTGTAAGCTTGCCAAGCTGTAGGCTCGAGAGATTTTTCTGGATCCTCGGGATCATTTAACCAACGAATACCATCATAAAACTCTGGGTTCAGTACTAACTTATTATTCTCCTTATCCCAATATTCCGTTGCCATCAAAATTGGAAGTAAAGCATATTTATCAATAAATGCATTGATAAACTTACGAGATTCCAACGTTGCAAGAGATACAGACTTATCGTCTGTTCTCCCACCTCCGACGTTAATTCCCGCCAAAGAGGCAAGTCCTCCAAACTGACTAGCCATTGCAGCTAGCCCACCACTTTTTTCATCATTTGCAGAGACCAAGGTTGCAGATGCTCGGTAAGTATTCGGTTGGGATAAAGCAAACCAAACACCGCCTATTGTAAATAGTACGGCAGTAACAATTACCACCCACTTTCCACTCCAAAGGGCAAGGAACACCCCCCTTAAATCTATTTCATCATTAACAATTGACAAGTCTTGGACTTGAGTGAAATTACGTTCATGAATGACTGGCTTATTCATAATATCTTCTTGAATATAAAAGCGCTCTCTAGACAATAGAGAGCTAATAAACTAATTAATCTTTTACAGCACTCCAAGCTACACCAATTTGGTACAAGATTTGCGTCGCTGAAGTCAATGTGCTCAAGCCATCTAGGTAATCCGTATCTAAAGGCACGATGATTGTGTCCCCAGGTTCCAAAGGATTAGATTTACGACTGAACCAAAATGAATTGTTGGGCAGCATGACAGAACCATCAGCACGCACAACATAAACTCGGTCTGTATCCGCTTGTTTTTTAGTGCCGCCAGCCGAAGAAATATAATCTTCGATAGTCATCCCAGGAGTAAAAGTATGGTTAGAGGAAAACTGCACTTCTCCCATCACACTCACAATTGGCTGCCTTGCAGGGACATATAGTTTGTCACCTTTTTCAACCATAATATCAGCATCAGAATTTCCAGCTAGCGCTTCAGGAAGGTTAATGACTAAACGACCAATGGCCTCAGTCGATGCAAGCTCATCGGCAATAGTCATCGCTTCAGTTGGGCTAGTAGTAAAGGTAGCGCTTGAGTTTTGCCGACGTAGCGCTAAGTTACCAATTTCTTGTTTCAATTGTAGATTGAGTAGCTTCAACCTCTCTTCTTCTTGACGGCGCAAACTTTCACGACTAAATACCGCTCCTTGAGCATAGGCAAACTGAGTTAATCCACCTGCACGCTCTATAAGGTCTTGAATCGTTTCACCGCGCTGGAAGGTATAGGTTCCCGGAAAAACAACTTCACCTTGTAATTCAATTGAATTGCCACGTTGCCAATTTGGCTGAGTCTTGATCACAATGTGATCTTGTGCCTGAATATCAAGCTTTTCCTGACCACTCAGAATCTCATTCGGGGAGAAAGAGTAGTGCTGAACAACAAAGTCTTGCTTTACTTTTTCCGAACGACTTAATTCAGCGCTATACATAAATGCTTGCTCAGCAAAACCACCAGCAGAAGCAATCAGTTTTTCAAAGTTGGCATTCTCAGCCAAAGGATAAACTCCTGGATATTTTACTGCGCCTGTGACTTCTATAATTTTTGCTTGCTCGGTAATGTTAGCTTGGCCTTTAAGCCTTTCAATGATTGGTTTTAGCAAGGACTCTCGACTAGACAAGCGAAAATCATCCGCTAGCGCAAACTTATCATCGTCAGCAATATCAAGTTTCTTTTGCTGCTCTTTTTCTACAAGAGCGCCTGTTTCTGAGTCCAGTACAACAACGCTCTTCGAGTCAACTGATGGTAATTGCTCATTTTGGAGCGTTTTATCTTGATATTGCTCAACAGTGTTCCTATCAATACTCTCACTGAGCTTCTTCGCTCTCTTGGAGCTAGTAGATTTTTGCTCTCTATACCAGTAATCTACGTTTAAGCCATTATCAAATACAAATAACTGGTCACCTTTGTGAAGAGAAAAATTATCGACCGAGCTTGGCGACTTTAACACCTTACCTAAATTAAATTGCCATACACTAATATCACGGCTGTCAGGCTTTTCTCTAACCAGTAGCGCATAAGACAGGTCTGCGTTTTCTTTGAGATCAACTCGGCTGATCACATCACTGATCCTAAGCCCTTCTACAAATTGATAAGCACCTTGACGGAATAGTTCACCACGAAGTGCGATGGCATTATCCAGTTTATCACCTACTGGCAATAAAGAGACTTCATCACCTGCTTGTAATTTAAAATTTTCCCCATGTGGGGATGACAAATCTAATGTCAGCGGCTCAATGCCCTTTACGCTGCGCCTTTTCACACTAACTTTTGATAAATAAGCACTAGGTAAAGCCCCACCAGCGATATTGATTAAGCCATTTAAGCGACTATCTAATTTGATTTCGTAGTGAGCAGGGCGAAGGACTTCACCTTTGACCACAATCTCAGCTTGCTTCGCAGGAACAAGAATAGTGTCTCCAGCTTGTAAACGAATATCTTGGCTAGAATTACCATTAACTATCAAATCATAAGCATCAAATGACACCACAGTTTTTCCAAGTCGTTTTACTTTAATATCTCGTAAACTGCCCGTAAATTTGATTCCGCCTGCTGCTATCAAAGCTTGAGATAAAGTAGTCAGCCCATTGACATTATAAGCGCCGGGCTGCTTAACATCACCAGTAACAAACACCTGCATGGTTCGCATGGCACTCAAAGAGACAACCGCTTCGACACCAATAGACTTACGCTGAATAAGCGATGCTACATAGCTTTTTAGCTCGCTAAACGTTTGTCCTGCAACATATTCGGGGCCATATTCAGGGATATTGAGTTTGCCCTCTCTATCGATTTTTAACTTTAAGTCACTATAAGACTTTCCATACAGTTGAACTCGAACTTCATCCCCAGGGGCAATAATGTAGTCATGAGGAACAGGCAAATTATCGACGGGAGTAAAATCTAGTGATCCCCCTGAAAAAACATCGTACCCAAAATAAGGCAATTCAGAGGCTTTTTGTTCATTAACCGCTTCAGTATCTTTCCCTGAAACTTCGGTCGCTCTCTCTGATTTCTTCATTTCAGGGATTTCTGTATCTGCACTAGAAGAAGCAGCACCGAGAGAATTTATTGCAGAAAGATCGACCCCCATTTGCCGAGCAAGCTGTTCTTGTTGGGCTTTAGGGAGAGATTGGAACTGATTGATCTGATCTTGAGTTGGCGTTGCTGCGTTGACACTCGCACTTAGGAGTATTGAGGCAGCCAACATATGTATATTGAACTTCAAAGTTGTGATACTCATTAAATTATATAATCTACTGTTCTCTGGTGTTAGCGACACAATCAAAACCTAAATTCATACCTAGAACCAAATACCATCTCACTGTCATTGGTGTCTTTATTGATATAATCTGCGCTAAGCTTAATTCTTCCTTGGAATGCAGGAAGCTGGTAAGCCAGTTGATATTGTCTCTGCCTGTCATTTTTGTCATTCAATAATTTTTGCGTCGAAACAATCGCAGAAACCTGATGATCATTGACTAGTTGAAGATAACTACTCAACGACCAACTACTTTCATTCAGGTAACTAGCCTGCAAGTAATTATCAATTCCTTCATCCACAATTAATTTGCGCTCTTTCGAAGTCATTGACTGATATTCGACCGCTACACGAAATGAACTGTTGAATATAGGCTTATGTCCACTCCAACCTATCAGGTAAGCACCTAAACTATTTTCCTTTTGAGCTGAGGCTACTTCAGCATACAGCCCATGCTGCACATTATATACTTTTGGTAAAGTTAGCTTTACATCGACAGCGGATTGCTTCTGATTTTTTGCTACGTAATTCGTATTTGCTTCAAACCAATAATGCTGAGTAAAACCGAGCTCTAACCAAGAATTCAGTTTACCAGCATATCTCATAGAGGTTCTGTATTCATAATCGAGATCCTCTAACTTTGAGGTCACAATATTTACACTCCACACTCCAAGAAAATGATTGTCTCCGATCCAGTTCAGACCAGCATCTAAATCATTTCCTGACGTTGCTAAAATGAGACTGTGATTCCAACCGTGCCCCCACCATCTAGGTAGCATACTTATATCAAGTAACGCGCGGCCAGCATTCAGTGCAATGTAACTGTCTTTAAAAGAAAACTCTTGATCATTAGCATGCTCTAGGTAATAAGAAGAGTTGAGCCTATACGCATAACTGTTAGCTAGGTATTCATAGCTCGCTTCTACAGCCCATTTATCACGCTTTATATCCGCAAACCAACCATTGTCTAACTCTTTATTACCACCTGATAATGCGAAGCGACGATTACCACGATTAAGTTTAGCCGTCTGAAGAGCGTAATTAAAGTGAGAAAATTCGACATTTAAGCCACTAGATATATCGACGAAACTTTTATCTCCTGCTGCAGATGACCAACGTAATGGAAATGTGCTAGTTACGCCGTTAAGCACTGCTCCATCACTTAGCGCGACCATAGATGACCTTAAAAAAGGATCACTTGCTTCGATCCAAGGAGAAGAATAGGCATAATTACTAATTAACATAATAGATGTAAATGGTACAAATAACCTAAATATTTCAATCCTTGGCATGTATCCTACTTATGTATGTCTCTGAATCGATAAACAATACGAGCAAATTCAGAACCGATTTCCTTAGTTTTAGCTCATTATAAAGGGCGATATAGATTAAGCAATCCACCATATTGTGATCACCTTGCATTAAAGAAATTTAAATTTTTACAGATATAAAAAAGTGAAATAGAATCAAAACTGGAACAAAATAATTTGTTCCTACATCGATGTTAAATTGTAAATTTACAAGGAACACTCAATGAAGAAAATTGCTCTAACGATGTTAGTTGCGTTATGCGCGTCTGCTGGTGCTTTCGCTGAGGAAAGTACCGCCGCTAGCACTGCTGGCGGTTCAACTGCTGGTGGTACTGCTGCAGGTTCTACTGCTGCAGCCTCAACAGCAGCGGCAGGTGTAGCGACAACAACAGCAGTAGCAGTTGGCGCAGCTGTTACTGTTGCCGCTGTTGCCGTTGCTGCATCAGATAATGATGGAACAGACGGTACAACTAATTAATTTAGTTTAACCAACAAACACCCTTAGCTCCGCTAAGGGTGTTTTTTTGCGATATTTATTAGTTCGAGCTTTCATCATGACAAATAAACTACTTGCCCTATCTATAGTTGCTCTTTCTGCCTTTTTAACTGGGTGCACACAACGTTTTTCAGACACTAATGACACACTAAAAGAAGCGTTCTGGGGCTTTGAGGACGTAATTTTAAATAAAGAAACAATCGAAAAAATACCCTATGCTAGCAGCTATTTTAAGATTAATGATGGGCCACAAATTTTTATGGTGCTTGCATTCGTTGAAAAAAATCCACAATCTGGAAAAACTCAGCATAAATGGCTCTCCAGTGACAAAGCGATGATTGTTACCGAAGAAGGTCGTATCGTCAGGACTTATAACCTCCCAGAGGCAAACCTAGCTGGCAAAATATCGCCCAATAGCATCATACATTTTAACACTCCTCAGTATCACTGGACTTCCGTATACGATTGGCAACCTGAATACCAATATAATCACCAAGCAAAAGTCACCACAGAGTCTGTGGCAACAATTAAATTAGACTCTGTGATGTGGTCTCAAAAGGTCAAAATCTGGCATGAGTATATTTCATTTGAAAGATTGGGTGAAACCATGCAAAGCACTTTTTGGGTGAATGACAATGGAGATGTATTGAAATCAGCCCAATGGGTCATTCCAGACCAACTTTTCATCGAGCAAGAAATACTCAAGCCATTTAAGGGGTGATCTAGATGACTCGTAGCTTTTTATTTCTTTTCTCTCTAGGTGTTTTCAGTGACGCTATTGCTAACACCGTAAAATTAGAGCTTCCAAGTGAGCAATTAGTGATTGACTACACTGCACCTGTACGCCTTGAGAGAGCTATTGCGGACACTGTATTACACAGCGAGAACAATGCCCCATTTAGTTATCCACTGAATAACGCTCTATTTAACATAGATAAACAAAGAGTCGCCAATAACAAAAAACAGGCTGTACTGAACTTAATTGATAAACTCAAAACGCAAGAGCCGACACTTTACGAAAGTCTGGGTATTCTGCGCGAACAAGTGAAAACTTGGTCAGTAGGTTATAGAGAAAACGTCTCATTAGATCTAGACTTCGTTCGCCTGACACCTTCAGCCAACCCTATGCTTAGCGGTCATTACCAATTCGAATATCCAGATCGTCCGACAAACATACACTTAGAGGGGTTATTTTTTAGTACCACTATGCCAGAAGCAAGGCCTGATTGGACGGTCAAAGATTACTTATCAACGTCTAGAGTGCTTTCTAGCGCCAGCAATAGTTATGCTTGGGTTATCTACCCAGATGGCAATTATAAGCAAGTTGGTTTCGCTTACTGGAATGATGAGAATACCCCACTTCCTCCGGGCTCTAGCATCTTCCTAGGATTTAACAATCCATCAAAAGAGCTTTCTCAGCTTGAGCAAGATATTGTCTCTCTAATTGCCTGGAGAAGAAATTACTAATGAAACTTAATGCAATCACCTCTTTATTCCTCTTTCTTGGTTTCGTTTCAACAGTTCAGGCAAGCGATAATCTTAAAGTCTCCCAAACCGATTTTGGTGGAGTGGGGCTAATGCAGATGCCTTCAGGACGTATGGCCGAAGAAGGAGAATTCAATATAGGTGTTAGCGTCAACGACGACTACCAACAATACACTGCATCAATTCAGTTAATGACCTGGCTGGAGTCAACGGTGCGCTACACACGAGTACCAGACTTGTTATTTAGTAGCGATCCTTCCTACAGTGGCGATAATTTGTATACTGACAAAGGCATCGATTTCAAAGTCCGCCTTTGGCAAGAAGGTTACTGGCTACCTGAGGCTTCAATTGGTGTTCGTGATTTTGGTGGGACCGGCCTATTTGACGGTGAATTTATTGCTGCGACAAAACGCTTTGGCAATTTGGACGTAACCCTAGGCCTTGGCTGGGGTTACTTAGGCCAGCGTGGTAATGTGACCAATCCTTTCTGTAAAGCAAGCGATGAATACTGTACTCGCGACAGTGATTTCAGAGGTACAGGCGGTAGTGTCGATTACGAGCGATGGTTTAAAGGCCCTGCAGCTGTATTTGGTGGTCTTGAGTACCAAACACCTTACACACCACTCCGCTTAAAACTCGAATACGATGGCAATGACTATACACAAGACTACCCCGTACGCTCAGGTAAACCAATGCCTCAGCACACTCCGTGGAATGTAGGCATTAACTATCGTTTAGGAGATTGGGGGGACGCAAAAGCCAGCTATCAGCGCGGAGATACGATCACTTTTGGTATCAATATCTACACCAATTTCAACGACATGAGAGCAACATGGCGTGATGAGCCCAAACAGGCTGTCACCAACGTTAACAATAATAACCCTGACTGGCAATCGGCAGCAAAGCAGATTGAGTTAAACGCAGGCTTTGAGAAAAACTCGATTGCACTTGATGGCGATACCATCATAGTCAAAGGCCAACAGAAGAAGTACCGCGACAGAGAAGAAGCGCTAGATCGGACCGCAGCCATTTTGTCTAACAATTCAAATGACCTGATTCGCGTATTTAAAATCGTAGAACAACAAGACGGTATGGACCTTAAAGAAACCACCATCGATAAACAGAAATACCTCACTGCAGCGAATTACTTATCAACCGAAGCAAAAGTCAAAGACAGTTTTGAGGAATCTGAGCCTAAGAGTATTACCAAGGACCCTATAGCAGAAAACAAAGAGCGCTGGGATTATGGCTTAGAACCTGTCCTAAAGCAGAGCATCGGTGGTCCAGAGTCATTCTATTTGTACAGTTTAGGCATCAGCGCAAATTCGAACTACTGGCTAACGGATAACCTTGAGTTTGGCGGTTCAATCATCTTCAACTTGGTCGACAACTACGACAAGTTTAACTACATCGAAAACTCACCACATGTAAGAAATTACTCAACACCTAGAGTCCGAACCATGTTCCGTGCCTATGTGCATGATAATCCAGTCAGGCTCAACCATCTTCAGCTCACATGGTTTGAGCAGCCATTCGAAGAAATTTACACCCAGATGTACGGTGGCTATCTCGAAATGATGTTTGCTGGTGTCGGCGGTGAAGTACTATACAGACCAATGAATAAAAACTGGGCAGTAGGCTTCGACGCTAACCTAGTCAGCCAACGCGACCCTGATTCATGGTTTGGCACATATGGTGAAGATTACTTCTTCTATGATGAAGCAACCTGTAATGACCCAACACCGTCTTGCCAAGCATATGTTTTAAGTCAAGGTACGACAGGTCATGTCACGGGTTATTATATGCCAAATTGGGACTTCCTAAGAGATACGCTGTTTAAGATTAGTGCAGGTAAGTTCTTGGGAGGAGACATGGGTGCTCGCTTCGATTTTTCTAAGCAATTCAAGTCTGGCGTGATTGTCGGTGCTTACGCAACATTTACCGATTTAACGGCAGAAGAATATGGCGAAGGAAGTTACAACAAAGGTTTCTATATTTCGATTCCTTTGGACATCATGACGATAAAACCAAGCACTAGTCGCGCAGACATTTCATGGGAACCTATTACCCGAGATGGCGGACAAATGCTGAAGAAACAGTACAATCTGTTCGATAAAACAGACGTTCGTTCTCAGTGGTATCAGAAACCAAGCACTGTTGAGTAGCGTAAAGAACCAAAAGGCTGACAGCAATGTCAGCCTTTTTACTATTATGCTCTAGGGAAAGGGAATGCGGTTATCTTATCAATGTGATCATTGCTGGTCGCCAACATAACTAGGCGATCGATACCTAATGCTACTCCCGCACACTTTGGCAAGCCTGCCTCTAGTGCTTTGATCAAATGATTATCAATAGGCTGCGTATTTAATCCCATTTGTTCTCGTTTGGCATTATCTGACTCAAAACGTTTAAGCTGTTCTGTTGCATTGTCTAACTCATGGAAGCCATTTGCTAACTCTATTCCTTTAAAATAAACCTCAAAACGGTCCGCAACACGGCTGTCTTGACGGTTTATCCTTGCCAATGCGGCTTGTGACGCAGGAAAATCATATACAAATACGGGGACATGCTGGCCTATTTCAGGTTCAACTCCAACACTAAATAATAGTTGCAGCAAGGTATCTCTATCTTGTTCTGGTTGAGCAATATCACTAAGCCCGAGCTTATCAGCAGTCACCTTCAGTTCATCCATCGACGCCTCTAAAGGACACACACTTAGCACTTGTAGAAACGCCTGCTGATACGTCATACGCTCCGCTGCGCCAACTTTCAGAAGTCGCTGCAGTAGGTCATCCATTTCATCCATCAACTGGTGGTGATCAAATCCGATCCGATACCATTCAAGCATGGTGAATTCAGGGTTGTGATATCGACCATTTTCCTCATTTCGAAAAGACTTGCAGATCTGGTAGATACAACCACTTCCCGCCGCGAGTAAGCGCTTCATATGGAACTCTGGGCTGGTCATCAGGTAGAGCTTCTTGCCTTTCGCATAGCCCGGGCCGACAAAATCAGTTTGAAATGTATGAAGATGGATGTCCGTTACCGTCGCATGACTCATCGCAGGTGTATCAACTTCGAGGACATCTCTATCATCAAAAAACTGGCGTACCTGTCGAATTAAATTAGCTCGCTGCTTTAACTGTTCAATGCTTGCTGTGGGTTGCCAATCTGCCTGCATACCTAATCTCTCATGATGCTTTATTGTGGCGAAAACTATCATCTTTCACTCAAAATGCAAATGAGTTGTACTTAGCCTGAAGCGCTTAAATTACGTCTCACAGCCAATAATTCCTTCCATTAATCATTGGGGAAATTAATAACAAATCTCACTCGCAACATCTCCGTAACAGCTGGCACAGCAAAGGGTTAGTATCGATATGGCTTTGCCGTGATAGCAATCACATAACCTATATTTTCTATGCTCTCATATGCATTACCGGAGCAAAAACCTAAATACATCAATTTTTCCATAATGATGCTCTTCTACACTAACCCTACCACTTTTGGGGAATTACCCATTTAACGATAACAAGCGGAATACTCCGCAAATTCACACTGGAGGATAACTGTGCAAACTATCACCACAGATATCGCAGTCATCGGCGCAGGCGGCGCTGGTCTTCGCACTGCTATTGCAGCAGCTGAAGCAAACCCTGACTTAGAAGTCGCACTGATTTCTAAAGTTTACCCAATGCGTTCTCACACAGTCGCAGCGGAGGGTGGCTCAGCAGCAGTTATCAAGGATGAAGATAGCCTAGACAACCACTTCAACGACACTGTTGGCGGTGGTGACTGGCTATGTGAACAGGACGTTGTTGAATATTTTGTAGAAAACGCGACTCGCGAAATGATCCAAATGGAGCAATGGGGCTGCCCATGGAGTCGTAAAGAAAACGGTGAAGTCAACGTACGCCGATTCGGTGGAATGAAAGTTGAGCGCACATGGTTCGCGGCTGATAAAACCGGCTTCCACATGCTTCACACCCTATTCCAGACATCAATGAAGTACGACAACATCAAACGCTTTGATGAGTACTTTGTGGTGGATCTGCTTGTCGATGAAGGCGAAGTGCAAGGTCTGATCGCCATTCACATGTCGGAAGGCGAACTGATCACTATCAAAGCCAAATCAGTAGTCCTAGCAACGGGTGGCGCAGGTCGAGTTTACCACTGCAACACCAATGGCGGCATCGTAACAGGTGATGGCATGGCAATGGCCTACCGTCATGGTGTACCTCTACGTGATATGGAGTTTGTTCAGTACCACCCAACAGGTCTTCCAGGCACAGGGATCCTGATGACTGAAGGCTGTCGTGGTGAAGGCGGTATCATCGTTAACAAGAATGGCTACCGTTACCTACAAGATTACGGCATGGGCCCTGAAACTCCAGTTGGCCAGCCAAAGAACAAATACATGGAACTGGGTCCTCGCGACAAGGTTTCACAGGCTTTCTGGCACGAACAGCAGAGAGGCAACACCATTAAACATCCTCTAGGTGATGTGGTTCATCTAGACCTTCGCCACTTGGGTGAAGAGTACCTTCAAGAGCGTCTACCGTTTATCTGTGAGCTAGCGAAAGCATACGTTAACGTTGACCCTGCGAAAGAGCCGATTCCAATTCGTCCAACGGTGCACTACACCATGGGTGGTATTGAAACTAACGGCGAATGTGAAACGCGCATTAAAGGTCTATTCGCAGTAGGTGAATGTGCCTCAGTTGGTCTGCACGGTGCAAACCGTCTAGGCTCTAACTCGCTGGCTGAGTTCGTAGTATTCGGCCGCGTTGCTGGTGAACAGGCAGTGAAGCGTGCAGCGGAATTCAAAGGTTGGAATGAAGAGTCTATCGCGACTCAAGTCAAAGATGTTGAGCAGCGTATCGCCGCGTTAATGAACCAAGAAGGTGATGAAAACTGGGCTGACATCCGCACTGAAATGGGTCATACCATGGAAGCGGGCTGTGGTATCTACCGCCAAGAAGATTTGATGCAAGCGACGATTGATAAGATTACTGAATTGAAAGCTCGCTACAAAAACATCAGCATCAAAGACAAAGGAAAAGTATTCAACACTGACCTTCTTTACGCTATCGAAGTCGGTTACGGCCTAGAAGTCGCAGAAGCTATGGTTCACTCTGCGATTCTACGTAAAGAGTCTCGTGGTGCCCACCAGCGTCTAGACGATGGCTGTACTGAGCGTGATGACGTAGAGTTCCTCAAACACTCTTTGGCTTTCTTCCAACCAGATGCAGCGCCAAGTATCGACTACAGCAAGGTGACCATCACTAAGTCACAGCCTAAAGCTCGTCTATACGGTGAAGCCGCAGAGAAAGCAGCCGCTGAAGAAGCAGCAAAAGCGGCACAGAAGAACGCAGAGGAGCAAGCATAATGTCAGCAAATCGCATCCAAAAAGTAGAGATTCTGCGTTATGACCCAGAGAAAGACGCAGAACCGCATTTCCAAACCTTTGAGGTACCATTCGACGAAACCATGTCGACCCTTGATGCACTTGGCTACATCAAAGATAACCTAGATAAAGACCTGTCTTACCGTTGGTCTTGTCGTATGGCGATCTGTGGTTCATGCGGCATAATGGTTAACGGCGTGCCAAAGCTCGCTTGTAAAAGCTTCCTCCGTGATTACCCAAATGGTGTGAAGATCGAGCCTTTAGCAAACTTCCCAATCGAGAAAGATTTGATTGTCGACATGACGCCGTTCATCGAGCGCCTAGAAGCCATCAAACCATACATCATTGGTAACGACCGCAAGCCTGAAGATGGCACTAACCTACAAACACCTGAGCAAATGGCCAAGTACAAGCAATTTGCTGGTTGTATCAACTGTGGTCTTTGCTACGCGGCATGTCCTCAGTTTGGTTTAAACCCTGAGTTTATCGGCCCTGCTGCGTTGACACTTGCGCATCGTTACAACCTAGACAGCCGTGATAACGGTAAAGATGAGCGTATGGCACTCATTAATGGCGAGAACGGTGCTTGGGGCTGTACCTTTGTGGGTTACTGTTCTGAAGTTTGTCCGAAGAATGTAGACCCTGCAGCGGCGGTAAACCAAGGTAAGGTCGAGTCTTCTATGGACTTCGTGATCTCAATGTTCAAGCCTGATGGCACACCAACAAAGACTACACAGGAGGCGTAAGATGAGTAACCGTAAACCTTACGTTCGCGAGGTAAAACGAACTTGGTGGAAAGATCATCCGTTTTACCGCTTCTACATGCTGCGTGAAGCCACGGTATTACCGTTAGTCCTATTCACTTTATTCTTGACTGTCGGGCTTGGGTCACTGGTGAAAGGTCCTGAAGCTTGGCAAGGCTGGTTAGAGTTCATGGCGAACCCTGTTGTCATTGCGATCAATATCGTCGCTTTACTTGGCAGCCTGCTGCACGCACAGACCTTCTTCAGCATGATGCCGCAAGTTATGCCAATTCGTCTGAAAGGCAAACCTGTTGATAAGAAAATTATCGTTCTGACTCAATGGGCTGCTGTAGCATTTATTTCACTGGTTGTGCTAGTAATCGTATAAGGAGCTATGACTATGAAACCTAATTTTTCCATAGATCGTGCTCCCAAGCGTTCTGATGAGCCTATCTGGTGGAGTCTATTTGGCGCAGGCGGTACTTGGTTTGCCATGATCACTCCGGTGACGGTATTGATACTTGGTATTCTTGTTCCCATGGGTGTAATTGATGCTGAAGCTATGAGCTACGAGCGTGTCACCGCATTCGCCACCAGCATTATCGGCGCTCTGTTTATCATTGGTACTCTCGCATTACCAATGTGGCATGCTATGCATCGTGTTCATCATGGTATGCATGATCTCAAAATTCATGCTGGGCTAGCTGGGAAAGTCGGCTGTTACGCCTTTGCAGGGCTCATCTCGGCCTTGAGCGTGATTTTTATCTTTATGCTCTGAGAAAACTAGAAGAAAAAGCTGGCTTAATGCCAGCTTTTTTATTGCTCGCAAGTCATCTCTATTCCATGAAAGTTGCGATATCAGACAAAGGTTTCTTGTGGGTCGCATGATCAGGAATCGTTGCATCTTCCGCAGGATAACCCGTCACAATCAACATGTACGGCCTGTCAACATCGTTATCACGGCCACAAATCTTACTCAGAAAGCTCATTGGTTTCGGGGTATGCGTTAACGTTCCTAGGCCAGCATTATGCAGTGCTTGCAGTAAAAAGCCCGTCGCGATACCGACCGATTCATGCACATAATAGTTGGTTTGCTCCCCATCATTGCTCATGCCACCTTTCTTCTGTGAAAAAACCGCAATTAACCAAGGCGCTGTCTCAAGATAGGGTTTACTCGCGTGAGTCCCTAAAGGCTTTAGAGCATCCAACCACTCCTGCCCGGCTCTACCTTCATAGAAAGAGCGCTCTAACTCCTCTGCAGCTTGGCGGATCTGGCCTTTCACTTCCGCACTATTGATGGCGACAAAGTGCCAAGGCTGATGATTCGCTCCGCTAGGCGCCGTTCCGGCCGCACGGATGCAGTTTTCAATGATGTCTTTCGCTACTGGGCGATCTGAAAAGCGGCGAATCGAGTGACGGCGCTTCAGCTGTTGGTAGTTTTGCTCGGCACGCGCTGACATTTCCTCAGCAGGAAATTCAATAAAATCGTTCAGAGGAAAATGAGATTCTGTGGTCGACATTTTGCTTCCTTGCACAGTTAAAAGTCATTCCACTATAGCGCCATCTGGCTATCTCGCGAGGTAGTATATGAAGGGAAACAGAAGAGTGAGAGAGAACGCAAACTTCCTTCAACGATTAATAACAAAAAAGCCGATCTTGCGATCGGCTTTTTCCTTAGGTGCGGATTAAAGAATGAAACGACTTAGATCTTCATCTTCTACTGTATCGCCAAGCTTGGCTTTCACATAGTCAGAATCTATCGTCAATTTCGAGCCTGATTTATCCGTTGCCTCAAATGAGATTTCATCCATCAGACGCTCCATCACCGTATGCAAACGGCGAGCACCGATGTTCTCAGTGGTTTCGTTCACAGTCCATGCAGCTTCCGCAATTTGAGTGATGCCATCTTCCGTAAATTCGATATCCACATCTTCGGTTTTCATCAGCGCAATGTACTGCTCTGTCAACGACGCTTTTGGCTCAGTCAGAATACGTTTGAAGTCGTTACTTGAAAGCGCTTCAAGCTCGACACGGATTGGCAGACGACCTTGCAGTTCAGGGATCAGATCCGAAGGTTTAGCCACCTGGAACGCGCCAGATGCCACAAATAGGATGTGGTCTGTTTTCACCATGCCATGCTTGGTTGATACTGTGCTACCTTCAATCAGAGGAAGCAGGTCACGCTGAACGCCTTCGCGAGACACATCTGGGCCTGAGCTTTCGCCACGCTTACAGATCTTGTCAATCTCATCGATAAACACGATACCGTTGTTCTCAACGTTGAAGATCGCCTGTTCTTTCAGCTCTTCCTGATTAACCAGTTTCGCCGCTTCTTCTTCCGTTAACGCTTTAAACGCTTCTTTAATTTTCAGCTTACGCTTTTTCTTAGTGTCACCAGCGAGGTTTTGGAACATACCTTGAAGCTGATTAGTCATCTCCTCCATACCAGGAGGTGCCATGATTTCTACACCCATTTGCGGCGCAGCAACATCAACTTCGATCTCTTTATCGTCGAGCTTGCCTTCGCGTAGTTTCTTACGGAAGATTTGACGCGTATTCGAAGAGCTTTCGTCTTGCTGCTCACTTTGACCCCAAGCATCTCGCGCGGGTGGTAAAAGCGCATCAAGAACACGTTCTTCTGCTTGCTCTTCGGCACGAAATTTAACTTTTTCCATCGCTTGCTGATGCGTCATCTTAATAGCGACATCAGTCAGATCGCGAATGATAGTCTCAACTTCTTTACCAACGTAACCCACTTCAGTGAATTTTGTTGCTTCTACTTTAATAAACGGTGCATTGGCCAGTTTAGCTAAACGGCGGGCAATCTCCGTTTTACCAACACCAGTTGGACCAATCATCAGAATGTTCTTTGGCGTGACTTCAACGCGTAAGCTTTCTTCAAGCTGCATACGGCGCCAGCGGTTACGCAGTGCAATGGCCACTGAGCGTTTAGCGTTATCCTGACCAATGATATGGCGGTTAAGTTCATGAACAATTTCGCGGGGAGTCATTTCAGACATAATCAAATTCCTTAAATTCGGTAGCCACTATCTTGGGTTATTCAGCGTTAAGTTCCGCTGGGATTTCTAGTTCTTCGATAGTGTGGTGATGATTGGTAAACACACAGATATCACCAGCAATTTTTAGTGATTTCTCCGCGATGTCACGAGCATCTAGCTCTGTGTTCTCTAGTAAAGCTGTCGCTGCTGCTTGGGCGAAATTACCACCAGAGCCAATCGCAATCAGATCGTTCTCAGGCTGAACCACATCACCATTACCAGTGATGATAAGCGAGGCAGTTTCGTCTGCTACCGCAAGCAGAGCTTCAAGTTTGCGTAACGCACGGTCACTGCGCCAGTCTTTGGCCAACTCAACAGCAGCTTTAGTTAAGTGACCTTGGTGCATTTGCAGTTTGCTTTCAAACTTTTCAAACAGCGTAAATGCGTCTGCGGTACCACCAGCAAAGCCAGCAAGCACTTTGTTGTTGTACAAACGACGTACTTTACGTGCGTTGCCTTTCATCACAGTGTTACCCAGTGATACTTGTCCATCGCCGGCAATGACGACTTTGTTGTTTCGACGTACAGATACAATAGTAGTCACGAGTAGGGCCTCATCATTATTTTCATCTTGGTGTTAAGAGATATATGAGGCTGGCTTAAGGGGAATTCAAGGGCAGCAGTGGCTGGGATTACGCTCCTCGTTGAGAGCGTGTTCTATCTACAATCCAATGAACAAAAAACGAGCCTGATGGCTCGTTTTCTTTACTGACTGTCTTTCCAAATGGCACAAGGCTCGATCTTGGCCCGCTGAAGTTTGTGCTTATCTCGTTCAGCGTCACGTTTGAACTTATATGGCCCGAGTACAACGCGATACCACTTGCTGCCTTCTTTCTTGCGGATCTTACTGTTGATCCCCTGAAAGGCTATATCCAACTTACGCGCTTCGGCTTGTGAGGCATTGGTGTACGCGCCACACTGCATGATATAAGGGATCTCAGACACTACCTGCTTTTTCGCCGTGACTTCGATTTCACGGCTCGGCAGAGAATCGACGTAGTCCCATTTCTCTTCCGGAGGAGGAGGAAGCACCTTTTCTGCCTTTGGTTTTGGCTTAGGCTTGCTTTGCTGCACAACTGGTTGTGGCGGCTCAGGATCATTACTCAACGTATAAAGCCCGTAACCAAAACCACCTACCAGTAGAATCGCTAACAATCCACTGCGCCAGGGTTTTCTTTTTGGTGCCGACTTTTTACGCGCTGGTTTACGCCCGCTGTTACCACGGCCGCGTTTCACATAATCTCTATTTGCCACTGCTGTACATCAATGTCTGTTACCTCTGCCGCTATGTTAATGCAGAATGCGCCCTGATTACAGAGGGGAAATGGAAGCGGCGCATCAAAATGCGCCGCTGAGTGAAAGCAATCGTCAGATGACTCGCGGTGGAGCAGCGCTTTCCCTGACAACCAGCTGAGTTTCCAGCAATCGAGAACCGGCACGAACATCATGGCCGCGCAACAACTCAAGCATCATCAACATTGCCTGTCGGCCAATCTCGTAACGTGGCTGAGAAATGGTCGTCAGTGGTGGATCGCAGTACTGAGCAAACTGAATATCATCAAAGCCAACGACAGACAGGTCTTGCGGGACGCGCAAGCCCAACTTCTTCGCTTCTTGAATTGCCCCAATAGCCATCGCATCGTTGTGACAGAAAATCGCGGTTGGCGGCTCAGGTAAAGCTAACAATTGTCTGACGGCTTTCGCACCATCTTCAAATGAGAAGTCACCGTAGATACAGTAATTTGGGTTCATACTGATGCCAGCTCGGCGTAGCGCTTGCTGGTACCCTTGGTAACGGAACTGGCACAGCACCGCAGAACTAGGGCCTGAAATCTGCGCTATGCGCTTGTGACCCATCTGCGTAAGATAGTTCACAGCTTCAAATGCAGATGTCAGATTATCAATGTGCACCGTTGGCAGCTCCAGTTCAGGTGCAAACTCACATGCCATCACCATAGGCGGCAGGTTTTTCTGCTCAGGTTTGCTGACGTCAAACGGCAGATCAGTACCAAGCAGCAACATTCCATCGGCCTGCTTAGTAAAGACAAGATTGACAAAAGAACTCTCACGCTTTTTCTGCTGACCACTGTCTCCCAGCAGCACGATGTAGCCATGTTCCATCGCAGCGTCTTCAATTCCACGGATGATCTCTGTGTAGTAGGGATCACAAATATCCGGGATGATTGCAATTATGGTTTTGGACTCATTTCGGCGCAGGTTACGCGCCAGAGAATTTGGTGAATATCCGGCTTCTAATACCGCATCTTCTACTCGCTTCCTTGTAGCTGAAGATACTTTTTCCGGGTTCATTAGAGCACGCGATACTGTTGCAGTTGAAACGCCTGCTAGCTGAGCAACATCCTTCATTGTCGCCATATATTAATTACCCTCTTCATTTCCTAAACACGGTAGCGCCTAGTGCCACCTAAACCGATATTGATGAGCTCAAACCCATTCTTATGTTTATTGCCTATAGCAATCGTTTACCTGTCTTATATCACTCAACCTTTTCAATTGAGCTAATCCATAGTTTATTCATTTCGAAACAGAAAGTTACGGGAAGATTAACAAATTTAAATCCCGAGACGAGACGTGAATCACAATTAAATGAAAAAGGTGAGAAATCAGCTCAAATCCTGCGGCTCAATATCTAAAGACCAACGCACCTTTTTCGCATTCGGTAACATTTGGATCGCCGGTTTCGCACTGGAAAGTAACTTTTGCATGGTTGGCCGAGTTTGCGTCTGTAGCATCAATTGCCAACGATGTTTACCGGCACGTTTTGCAAGTGGGGCCGGAGTGGGGCCCAAAACCTGACAATACCCATCAAAGAGCGGGTGGGCTTCTAAGGTATGGCGAACCTGACGCAAAAACGCTTCCACATGCTGGGAGTTATTCGCCTCAGCACGGAACAAGGTCAGATAAGAATAAGGAGGCAACATGGCAAACTTACGCTCCTGCAATGCGGTCTCAGCAAAATGTCGATAGCTTTTGGTCAGCAGAGCCTGAAGTAAACTGTGTTCAGGGTGGTGCGTTTGTAGGATCACTTCTCCCGGCTTGCTGGCACGCCCTGCTCGCCCTGCCACCTGAATAAACAGCTGAGCCAAACGCTCGGATGCTCTGAAGTCACTGCTGTATAGCGAGCCATCAACATCCAGCAGCGCTACCAATGTCACATCAGGGAAGTGATGGCCTTTCGCCAACATTTGGGTACCAATCAATATCTGGTACTTGCCGCTGCGAATGTCTCCAAGAGCCGATTCCAAACTGCCTTTACGCCGAGTGCTGTCACGGTCAATACGAATGGTTTGATATTCAGGAAAAAGCTCACCAAGCTGCGCTTCAAGCTGCTCTGTCCCTACGCCCACAGTGACCAGATTTGACGATCCGCACCCCTGACACTGATGAATCGTTGGCTGCTGAGAGCCACAATGATGGCAACGAATCTCATTGCTGTATTGGTGATAGGTATAGTAAGCGTCGCATCGCTTACATTCTGCAATCCAACCGCAATCATGGCACATCAAGGCTGGCGAAAAACCGCGACGATTGAGGAATAACATCACCTGATTACCGGCACTGAGGTGTTGACGCATTTCCGCAATCAGAGAGGCGGATAAACCACTTTCCAGATACTGACCTTTCACATCCAGCACCTTGTTTGACGTCGGTACAGCATTACCGGCGCGTTCGGTTAGTGTCAGATGGTGGTACTTGCCCGATAAAGCATTATGCAGAGTTTCCAATGCCGGTGTCGCAGAGCCTAGTACAATTGGAATTTGTTCTTTGTTGGCTCGCATCACAGCAACATCGCGCGCATGATAGCGAAGGCTGTCTTGCTGCTTATAAGAAGCATCGTGTTCTTCATCAACAATGATGATGCCGAGATCAGCAAAAGGCGTCAGTAGTGCTGAGCGTGTGCCAATGACGATGCCAGCGGCTTTATCTCGGGCACTTAACCAAGCGTTCAATCTTTCGCTGTCGTTAAGCCCAGAATGAATCACTTCGACTGGCACATCAAACCTGTGGCGAAAACGGTTAATGGTTTGTGGCGTCAGACCAATTTCCGGTACTAAAACGAGAGCTTGCCGCCCTTTCTCCAACACTGGCTTGATAAGGTTAAGATAAACTTCCGTCTTACCTGAACCGGTCACTCCTTCCAGTAAGAAACAACCAAAGCCATCAAAGCTATTAACGGTCGCAATAGCGACAGCCTGCTCTTCATTAAGCTTTGGCTTATCCACATCCGCTTCAACCTGCCGACTCCAATCGCGCATCTCCGGTTTGCACTCTATCGACTCAATCCAGCCTTTCTCTTGCAAGGTTTTGAGAACACTAGAGCTGATTTCTTCATCAATGAAGTGCTGGTGTGGTACTGAACCACTTTCAAGCATATGCATGACTTTGGCTTGCTTGACGGCTCGGCCAAAACCTAACATCAGCTGATTACGCCCAGCTGCAGTCAACTGCCATTCCACCAGCGTTGCAAAATCGGCTTCTTTGCCTTTACGAAGTGCACTTGGCATCGCATTGAGCAAGGTGTCTCCAAGAGGATACTGGTAAAACTGACTGCACCATTGCAGTAACTCGTAGAGGCTATCTGGCCAAACAGGCTGAGAATCCAACACTTGTTTTAACGGTTTGAGCTTGTCAAAACTGAACTCAGACTGATTCACCAGCGCCGTAACCACACCGACCAGCGTCTGACGACCAAAGGGGACAGACACGCGCCCACCAATAATAGGAAACAGGTGAGCAGGAATCTGATAGTCAAACTGTTTGTCGAGCGGTACAGGTAAGGCCACTCGGGCAATCGTCGGTCGCATATAGGCTTAAAACAAAATGAAAGGAACGCAATTAGTCTAAGGGAAAAGCGCTAAGCGGGGAAGCAACAGCATCACTAAGCCGATTTCTAGCATGGATACACATCAGCGGCTAAAAAAGTAGCAACTTTATTGGTAAATCGGTTGATCCCTGAGGCCGTATTCATTACTATATCGCGCCTTAGTGATATGGCTTGTTTTTGAACAGCGGTATCCAAAGGAAATTTTATTAACTACGTGTGGTGTCCGGCATAGAATCGGATAGCGACACGGCCTATTTTAGAGGTTCTCCCATGAAAGCTGGTATCCACCCAGAGTACAAAGCAGTTAAAGCAACTTGTTCTTGCGGTAACTCTTTCGAGTTCAACTCAACTCTAACTAAAGAGTCAATCCACCTAGACGTATGTGACAAATGTCACCCATTCTACACTGGTAAGCAGCGTATCGTTGATACTGGCGGCCGTGTAGATCGCTTCAACAAGCGTTTCGGTGCTCTTTCTTCTAAGAAGTAATTTCTTTTTAGATGAAGAGAAAAGGACGCTACGGCGTCCTTTTTTGTTATCTGCTTCTTCAGCTATTCATTCAGAGTAATATCTTCCACTGTTTGATATTCGCTAGCCATATCTCTACCCATCTGGTCTTATCTCCAGTCATTTAGCACATTTTATTGCTTTAGCTCGCATTCTGACCTAGGCAGCTTGACTTAGTTACTCTAGAATGGATTACCCCCTATCCTAATTATTATTAACGAGTACCTACACCTATGTCCGATGACAATCGCCAAGAACTATCCCCTGAAGAACAATTCCGTCAGCAAGCGCTGGATTACCATGCTTACCCAACAGCAGGTAAAATTTCGGTTGAGCTGACAACACCAGCCGAAACGGCAGGTGATCTGGCGTTAGCGTACAGCCCAGGCGTGGCTGAGCCTGTACGTGAAATTGCACAGAATGCAGATAATGTCTACAAATACACCTCTAAAGGTAACATGGTAGCGGTTATCTCTAACGGAACAGCAATTCTTGGTCTTGGTAACTTAGGTCCACTGGCATCAAAGCCAGTCATGGAAGGTAAAGCTCTTTTGTTCAAACGCTTTGCAGGTTTGGACTCTATCGACATTGAAGTCAAACACCGCACAATCGAAGAATTTGTCGACACGGTCGCTAACATTGCCGATACGTTTGGCGGTATCAACCTTGAAGACATCAAAGCGCCAGATTGTTTTGAAATTGAAAAGCAGTTGATTGAGCGCTGTGATGTGCCGGTTTTTCACGATGACCAACACGGCACAGCAATCGTAACCGCAGCAGGCATGCTTAACGCGATTGAACTGCAAGGCAAAAAGCTAGAAGACGCTACGATTGTATGTCTTGGCGCAGGCGCTGCCGCAGTAGCTTGTATGGAGCTACTGATCAAGTGTGGTGCAATGCGTGAAAAGATCTACATGCTTGACCGCAAAGGCGTTATCCACACTCGCCGTGATGATCTCAACGAATACAAGCAACTATTTGCGAATAACACTGACAAGCGTACGCTGGAAGACGTTATCGAAGGTGCAGACCTGTTCTTGGGCGTATCTGGTCCGAACTTGCTTGCGCCTGAAGCACTCAAACTGATGGCTGACAAACCTGTTGTCTTCGCGTGTTCAAACCCAGATCCGGAAATCAAACCAGAGTTGGCACATGAAGTTCGTGATGATTTAATCATGGGTACAGGTCGCAGCGACTACCCGAACCAAGTAAACAACGTACTGTGTTTCCCATTCATCTTCCGTGGTGCTCTTGACGTTCGTGCTAGCGAAATCAACGATGAAATGAAACTCGCTGCGGTAGATGCCATTCGTGAACTGGCGAAAGAAGAAGTTCCAGCGGAAGTATTGAAAGCCGCTGGCGTGGATAAGCTGGAATTTGGTCCTGGTTACATCATTCCTAAACCGATGGACTCTCGCCTATTGCCACGTGTTGCAAAAGCAGTTGCTCTAGCAGCAGTAGAGTCAGGTGTGGCTCGCATTGAAATGCCAGAGAATTACATGGAAGCGTAAGCGTTCCTCTCGGCAACTAAAAAACCGCTGAACATTCAGCGGTTTTTTAGTTTTCAGCAAAATAAAAACCAGGCGCGCTGCCAGTTGTTACTCTTCATCATACGCTTCGAATTCAATGCCCATCTCAGTCATGAGTTTTTTCACTTCCGCAGGAATATCATCTGGGCGGTCTTTACGCAAATCTTCATCGGTAGGTAATGGCTGGCCTGTATAAGCGTGCAGAAACGCTTCACAAAGCAGCTCACTGTTCGTCGCATGGCGCAGGTTATTAATCTGACGACGCGTTCGCTCATCAGTTAAAACCTTCAATACTTTCAATGGAATAGAAACCGTGATCTTCTTTACTTGCTCGCTTTTCTTTCCATGTTCAGCATACGGACTAATGTATTCGCCGTTCCAATCTGCCATTGCGCACCTTTATGATTCATTATGTATAAAATTAGAAAGCGTAATTTTAGCGGGATTTATGGCCACAAGCAAAGACATATAGACGTCTAGAAGTGTTGACGTCTTAAAAAATGAGAAGTAAAGTGAAGAGATATACGATTGGAATAACATATATCTAACATCCGGCAAACAGGTATAGTGTAATCTCCAGCCAAGTCACTACAGTTCGAAAGGAAACACTTATGAGCGCCCGTAAACCAGCCACAATCGCGGTACGTACTGGTATCGAGTCAGACACTCAGCATCACGCCGTTGTGCCACCTATTTACCTCTCGACTAACTACGGATTTCCCGCCTTCGGCGAAGTGCCAAAATATGACTACACTCGCTCGGGTAACCCAAACCGTGGCTTATTAGAAAAAGCTCTGTATGAGCTGGAGTCCGGTAAAGGTGCGGTAGTGACCAACTGTGGAACCTCAGCGTTAAACTTATGGGTCTCTGCATTTCTTGGCCCAGATGACCTGATCATCGCGCCACACGATTGCTACGGCGGTACGTACCGTTTATTTAACACCCGCGCTCAGAAAGGTGACTTCAAGGTTCAGTTTGTCGATCAATCAGATCAAAAAGCCCTGAACGACGCTATAGCAAAGAAACCTAAACTGATTCTGTTGGAAACACCGTCTAATCCTTTGGTTCGAGTAGTCGACATTGCTGCAGTATGTGAAAAAGCCCGCCAGGTTGGTGCTCTGGTCGGCGTCGATAATACCTTTTTGACACCTGTGTTCCAAAAGCCTCTTGAACTCGGCGCTGACTTCGTCATTCACTCGACAACCAAGTACATTAACGGTCATTCTGATGTCATAGGTGGCGTGGTAATCACCAAAACTGAGCAGCATGCTGAAGATCTTGCTTGGTGGGGTAACTGTATCGGCGCTACCGGCACACCATTCGACAGCTACATGACATTACGCGGTATTCGCACCTTGGGTGCGCGCATGAAAGTGCATGAAGAAAGCTCAGCACACATTCTCAACTACCTGCAATCTCAGTCTCTGGTTGGCAACATCTATCACCCAAGCTTGCCTGAACACCCGGGCCATGAGATTGCGAAAAAGCAGCAGTCTGGATTCGGCTCTATGCTCAGCTTTGAGTTTGCAGGCAGCTTTGAACAGCTCAAACACTTTGTTGGTGAGCTAGAACTGTTTTCACTCGCCGAATCACTTGGCGGCGTGGAGAGCCTGATTTGCCACCCAGCGTCAATGACACATAGAGCAATGGGTGAAGCCGCATTAGCAGAAGCCGGAGTCTCACAACAGCTTCTCCGCCTTTCTGTCGGCCTCGAAGACGCTGATGACCTGATAGCCGATCTAGATCAAGCATTCAGTAAAACTCAGGAGGCGTTGTCATGAGCCAGCAGCGTCAATTGCATAAATTTGGCGGCAGTAGCCTCGCGGATCCAGAGTGTTACCGCCGCGTAGTCAGTATTCTCAAAGAATATTCTAATCAAGAAGATTTAATTGTTGTCTCAGCGGCAGGCAAGACCACCAATCGTTTGATTGAGTTTTTAGACTCACTGAACAAAGATGGCCGCCTCGCCCACGAAGCTTTGCAGTCATTACGTCAGTTTCAGGTACAGCTGGTCGAAGACCTGTTACAAGGTGAAAGCCAACAGCAGCTTCTTGCCACACTCAACGACGAATTCAGCACACTGGGTGAGCTAACGGCTCCCTTAACGACGGCCGAGCGCGCAGCCGTTTTAGGTCACGGAGAGGTTTGGTCTTCTCGATTGCTGGCGGCATTACTGAATCAAAATGATCTACAGGCTGTCGCTCAGGATGCAAGAGCTTTCCTACGTGCCGAAGCAGGCACACAACCTGAAGTTGACCGGGGCACCTCCTATCCACTGATCAAAGAAGTGCTCGCTCAACACGCCCATCACCGTGTTGTGATCACAGGATTTATGGCACAGGATGAGCAAGGCCATACCGTTCTGCTTGGTCGTAATGGTTCAGATTACTCCGCCACCGTCATTGGTGCGCTAGCCGAAGTAAAACGCGTGACCATCTGGAGTGACGTTGCGGGTGTCTACAGCGCAGACCCGCGTTTAGTCTCTGATGCGTGTCTTTTGCCATTGCTTCGCCTAGACGAAGCCAGCGAATTAGCCCGACTTGCGGCACCAGTCCTGCACAGCCGCACCCTTCAGCCGGTCGCACAAAGTGCGATGGATTTACACCTGCGTTGCAGCTATGAGCCAGAAGATGGCTCCACACGCATTGAACGCGTGCTGGCCTCAGGTCGCGGCGCTAAAATCATTTCTTCATTGAAAGAAGTGCTGCTAATCCAACTCAACTTTGCCTCTGGCCACGATTTCAGTCGCCTTGAACAAGAAACACTTGCAGGGCTGAAACGCGCTCAACTTGAGCCACTGACCTATGAAACACAGGAAGACCAACAAACGCTGCGCTTAGCGTATACCGCTGAGATTGCAGGCGGCGCACTCGAATACCTCCAAGACGCCGCGATAGAAGCTGAAATTAAGCTCAAAGAGGGCTATTCGTTGATTGCAGCAGTCGGTGCAGGTGTAACTAAAAATGCCAACCACTGCTACGGTTTCTACCAGAAGCTTAAGTCTTCTCCTGTGGAGTTTATTTCAGAATCTCAGTCAGGATTAAGCTTGGTCGCAGTGTTGCGCAGTACAGATACTTCTGTTCTGGTCAAATCGATCCACAGCCAACTGTTCCAGGCTCAAAAGCGCGTTGGTATCGCTTTGTGTGGCAAAGGTAATATTGGCTCAAGCTGGCTTGAACTTTTTGCTGAGCAAAAAGCCGAGCTGGAAAAACGTCGCGGCATGAACTTCGAACTGGTTGCTGTCGTTGGCAGTCAAAACTACTGGTTCAATCCTAAAGGTATTGATGCCAGCACCGTCAGCGCTCACTACGAAGAAGAAGCGATTGAGTATCAAGGCGATGAGTGGGTAAGAAAGCTTGGCGCGATTCAGGGCTACGATGATGTCGTTGTGCTCGATGTGACGGCTAGCCAGCAACTGGCCGAGCGCTACCTGAACATCGCAGAACAAGGCATGCACCTTATCTCTGCCAACAAAGTCGCTGGCTCCGCATCCAGTGATTATTATCATCAGGTGCAAGATGCCTTTGCCAAGATAAACCGCCACTGGCTTTACAATGCAACTGTCGGAGCTGGTTTACCGATTAACCACACGGTGAAGGACTTACGTGAAAGTGGCGATGACATTCATGCCTTATCAGGCATTTTCTCTGGCACGCTTTCTTGGCTGTTTCAGCAGTATGACGGTAATGTACCTTTTGCAGAACTAGTGGATCTCGCTTGGCAGCAAGGTTTGACTGAACCGGACCCGCGCTGCGATCTGGATGGCTCTGATGTAATGCGTAAGCTAGTTATTTTAGCGCGTGAAGCCGGGCTCGATCTGGAACCAGAAGCGGTTAAAGTGGAAAGTCTGGTTCCTGCTGAGCTTGCCGATCTGTCGCTGGACGATTTCCTCGATAAAAGCCAACTATTAAGTGAGCTGTTAGCCAAGCGTTTAGAGAAAGCTCAGCGCGAAGACAAGATACTGCGCTACGTTGCAAGACTGGAGAAGAACGGTTCAGCAACGGTCGGTGTTGAAGCGCTAAGTAAAGAACATGCTCTGGCTAATTTGCTGCCATGTGACAACATCTTCGCCATCGAAAGCAAATGGTACAAGGATAACCCACTGGTTATTCGCGGCCCCGGCGCAGGCCGAGAGGTAACCGCAGGTGCGATTCAGTCAGACCTCAATCTGCTTTCCAGCTTCTTATAATTGACTAAAGCGCAGCTCTTAGCTGCGCTTTTTCTTTCTCAGTCATACCATTACCTTTCAAGTTGAAAACGTCTAATATTTAACTTGAAAAAAATTCATAATCGTACTGTTGACTTTAAATCGTATTCAATACATCCTGTGGACATATAGACGTCTAAACGTCGATTTGAGGATTTGAGTTTTGTGGTCCAGTTGCCACATGGAGAGAGTAAGATGGGATATACGCACGCCGGCCATATAGATGCCTTAAACCAGAATATTGCGGAACTTTCTGACAACATCAATGTGTCATTTGAGTTTTTTCCACCCAGCAGTGAAAAGATGGAAGAAACCCTATGGAACTCAGTCCATCGCCTCAAAACGCTAAAGCCTAAATTCGTTTCCGTCACTTACGGTGCGAACTCAGGTGAACGTGACCGCACACATTCCATCATTAAAGAAATTAAAGCTGAAACAGGGCTAATTGCCGCTCCTCATCTAACATGTATTGACGCGTCACGTGAAGAGCTAGCACGCATTGCTGATGATTACTGGGCAAACGGTATTCAGAGCATCGTCGCGCTGCGTGGTGACATCCCACCGGGCGGCGGTAAACCAGAAATGTACGCCTCCGATCTGGTGAAACTTCTAAAAGAGCGTCATGATTTTGATATCTCCGTTGCCGCTTTCCCTGAGGTGCACCCAGAAGCCAAAAGTGCACAGGCGGATCTACTCAATCTCAAACGTAAAGTCGATGCAGGCGCAAACCGCGCTATTACTCAGTTCTTCTTTGACGTTGAAAGCTATCTTCGTTTCCGTGATCGCTGTGTTGCAGCAGGCATCGACGTTGAAATCGTACCGGGTATTTTACCGGTTTCGAACTTTAAGCAAGCGTCACGCTTTGCCGCTCAAAACAACGTTAAAGTACCAAGCTGGATGGCGAAACAGTTTGAAGGTCTGGATGATGACCCGACGACACGTCAGCTGGTTGGCGCAAGCCAAGCCATCGATATGATTCGAGTGCTGAGCCGTGAAGGTGTGAAAGACTTCCACTTCTACACACTAAACCGCGCAGAAATGACCTACGCGCTGTGCCATACGTTAGGCGTGCGCCCTCAAGTGTAACCTGAGCCCTCATTATCCTCTAAAAACCCAAAAAGGGTGGCCATGGCCACCCTTTTTGTCATTAGACGATGCTTACTCAACTTCGTCCATCTTACCTAGCAGGTTACGAATACGCTCCTGCCAAGCTGAATGCTCTTGTTGCATCTGCTGCGCTTTTTGTTCGATCTCTTCACGGCTAGAACGAAGCTCATTTGCTTCTACTGCCAGCTTCTCTTTTTCTTCTTTCAGCTCTTCCACTTCCATTTGTAGAAGTGCAATGGTGTCAACTGCAGTTTGGATTTTCGCTTCTAGTTTTTCTAGTACTTCAAAAGACATCTTAGCCTACCTTGTATTGTCCGGTTATTGTGAAGAGCTTTCTCCACCTAATGTCCTCATTCTACTCAGGCAGAGAGTGATAAACACGCCCTATATTCTATATTTCGCACCATTCGGTCAAAAAAACAGCATACATTGACAATGCACTGACGGAGAAGCGCTGAGGCCAAATTTTTTGTCGATTTTCACCTCATTTTGATCGAGTTCAATTCCGCTGGGCGAAAATGGCAAACGTTTACTTGCAACTATGCTAAAATCCTGCGCGTTTAATTCATTCCCCTATTCTCTAGATTTGGAGTCATCATGAAACGCGATTTGGCAATGGCATTTTCCCGAGTAACAGAAGGCGCCGCATTGGCTGGTTATAAATGGCTAGGGCGTGGTGACAAAAATGCGGCCGACGGCGCTGCCGTTGAAGTGATGCGAATCTTGCTCAACAAGACCGATATCAGTGGTGAAATTGTGATTGGTGAAGGCGAGATTGATGATGCACCTATGCTGTACATAGGTGAAAACGTCGGAATTGGCGGTGATGAAGTCGATATTGCAGTCGATCCCATTGAAGGCACGCGCATGACAGCTATGGGGCAATCAAATGCGTTAGCAGTACTCGCCGCAGGTGAGAAAGGCAGCTTCCTAAAAGCACCTGACATGTACATGGAAAAGCTGGTAGTAGGTCCAGGTGCGAAAGGCTGCATCGACCTCAACAAACCACTGAAAGACAATCTAGAGAACATCGCCCAAGCGTTGAATAAAACGCTAGATACGTTAGTCGTCATTACGCTCGCTAAACCACGCCATGACAAAGTGATTGCAGAAATGCAGGCAATGGGAGTGCGTGTGTTTGCTGTACCAGATGGTGATGTGGCCGCTTCGATTCTGACATGTATGCCTGACAGCGAAGTTGATGCAATGTACTGTATTGGCGGTGCACCTGAAGGAGTGGTGTCTGCTGCAGTCATCCGCGCTCTGGATGGTGACATGCACGGCCGTTTACTGCCTCGTCATGAAATCAAAGGCGATACGGAAGAAAACCGTATTTACGGGACAGCAGAGCTAACACGCTGCAAAGAAATGGGCGTAGAAGCAAATGTCGTACTCACGATGGAAGACATGGCCAAGAGTGATAATGTGGTCTTCTCAGCAACGGGGATTACTAAAGGTGACCTGCTCGAAGGCATCACTCGCCAAGGTAACATTGCCACAACAGAAACGCTGCTTATCCGTGGTCGATGTCGCACCATTCGCCGTATTAAGTCCACTCACTATCTTGAGCGCAAAGACGCTGAAGTAAGAGAGATTATTCTCTAGAGACAGAGGGCTTGTATGATGACAAATAAGTTTCTGGCTATATAAACACAGATCATCAGATACGAAAACGGAGCCTAAAGGCTCCGTTTTTATTTGGCTGAAGTAGCTCAGGGGGATTACATCATACCGCCCATGCCACCCATACCGCCCATGCCACCCATATCAGGCATTGCAGGAGCATCTTTCTGAGGTAGGTCTGTAACCATTGCTTCTGTAGTGATCATTAGGCCAGCAACTGATGCCGCGAACTGAAGTGCAGAACGAGTTACTTTTGTTGGGTCTAGGATACCCATCTCAAGCATGTCGCCGTACTCACCAGTTGCCGCATTGTAACCGTAAGAACCTTCACCACCTTTCACGTTGTTCGCAACCACAGACTCTTCGTCGCCTGCGTTTGTAGTGATTTGACGGATAGGCGCTTCCATTGCACGTAGAGCAACGCGGATACCAACGTTTTGCTCTTCGTTATCACCTTGAAGTTCAGTGATCTTAGAAGCTGCGCGGATTAGTGCAACACCACCTCCAGCAACAACACCTTCCTCAACCGCTGCGCGAGTTGCGTGTAGTGCATCTTCTACGCGGTCTTTCTTCTCTTTCATTTCAACTTCAGTCGCTGCGCCAACTTTGATTACTGCAACACCGCCTGCCAGTTTAGCAACACGCTCTTGTAGCTTCTCTTTGTCGTAGTCTGAAGTCGCTTCTTCGATTTGCTGACGGATTTGAGCAACACGACCAGAGATCATTACTTCTTCACCAATGCCATCAATGATGGTAGTGTTTTCTTTAGTGATAGCAACACGCTTCGCTTGACCTAGGTCTTCTAGAACGACTTTCTCTAGCTCTAGGCCGACTTCTTCAGAAATCACTGTACCACCAGTCAGAATAGCGATGTCTTGTAGCATAGCTTTACGGCGATCACCGAAGCCAGGCGCTTTAACAGCCGCTACTTTCACAATGCCACGCATGTTATTCACAACTAGAGTTGCTAGTGCTTCGCCTTCTACATCCTCAGCGATGATCAGAAGTGGGCGAGATGCTTTTGCTACCGCTTCTAGAGTCGGAAGAAGTTCGCGAATGTTAGAAACTTTCTTGTCGATTAGAAGAATAAATGGGTTTTCAAGGTCAACAGAACCTGCTTCTTGGTTGTTGATGAAGTAAGGTGATAGGTAACCGCGGTCGAACTGCATACCTTCAACAACATCTAACTCATCTTGTAGAGCTTGACCTTCTTCGACCGTGATAACACCATCACGACCTACTTTCTCCATCGCTTCAGCAATGATGTTACCTACGCTTGAATCTGAGTTTGCAGAGATAGTACCTACCTGTGCAATCGCTTTGGTATCAGCACATTCAACAGACAGTGCTTTTAGTTCTTCAACCGCTGCGATGACAGCTTTGTCGATACCGCGCTTAAGATCCATTGGGTTCATGCCAGCAGCAACCGCTTTCAGGCCTTCGTTAACGATAGCTTGAGCAAGTACTGTTGCAGTTGTTGTACCGTCACCCGCAGCGTCGTTTGCTTGAGACGCTACCTCTTTAACCATTTGTGCGCCCATGTTTTGGAACTTGTCTTCAAGTTCGATTTCACGCGCTACAGATACACCATCTTTAGTAATCGTTGGTGCACCAAAAGATTTGTCTAGAACTACGTTACGGCCTTTAGGACCTAGTGTTACTTTTACAGCGTCAGCCAGAACGTTTACACCTTCTAGCATTTTTACACGTGCATCGTTACCAAATTTAACGTCTTTAGCAGCCATCTTTAGTTTCCTTTTCTAAATTCTTTGTTTTGATTTGCAGTTGAATCTGAGCAAAAAATTACTCAATGATTGCTATTACTCAACGATCGCCATGATGTCATTTTCAGACATCACTAGCACTTCTTTACCGTCGATTTTTTCTGTCTTCGTACCGTAACCTTCAACGAAGATAACCGTATCGCCGACTTTAACGTCCAGTGGCATCACAGTGCCGTTTTCTAGGATGCGGCCTTTACCTACAGCTAGAATTACGCCGCGAGTCGATTTCTCTGCAGCAGAACCAGTCAGAACAATACCACCCGCTGATTTAGACTCAACTTCTTGGCGTTCTACGATAACTCGGTCGTGTAATGGACGAATGTTCATCGGTCGTCTCTCCTGATTAGTTTCCATATTTGATATGATGAATGGCTATAACAGCCTAATGGTGTCTATATGAGGGAAAGACAGGCGAAACCCAAGGGGGAAATGAAAATTTTTGTGTGATCTAGCTCTTAGATGCGATTTAGAATCAAAAAGCCGGATTCATTGCTAAATGAGCCCGGCTAAAAGTTGGTATTTATTTAATCTTGCTCTCGACGGAAAGCAAAACGTATCAGCACGATAGCCACACCTAATGTTCCACCGAGTAATGTCCCCAAGATAACAATCAGAGTGCGTTTTGGTTTATCACGGCTTATTGGTTTATCAACACTTTCTAAGAAGCGAAAAGTTTGAAACCGAATCGAGCGATCTATTTTAAGATACTCTAGCATATCCAATTTTGCATTAATTTGTTGGAGGCGAGGCTCTACTACACTTAAGTTTTTTACCAATTCTAATGCTTTGACTTTAGCTTCAAGAGCTTTAGTGCCTAAGTCAATGCCAAAGATTTCATTACTACTATTAGTGCGGATAGGCTGCGTAACACCCGCAGCTTTCGCAATGTCCATTGCGAACTTAGCTCTTTCTATTTCAACAACTAACTTGTTAACTGCTTGGCTTTCCAAAATTCGCTTCTGCTGAATAAGCTCATTGCGCTTGCCATCTACCACTGCCTGTAAGTTGTTTAAGGCATTTTGATGAGCCTTACGTTTAATAATCCCAATATATTCATTTAGCAAAGAGTAGCTACTTTCTTTGGTTGTTGATTGAAGCGAGATATCATATGGACTCTGCTTACCTATGCCATCTTGTTTAACTGTGATCTTTTGGAACCATGCAGCATATAGTTGTCTAGTTACCTCAGCCTCAGCCTCAGTCTCAGTCTCAGTCTCAGTCTCAGTCTCAAGTTTCGCTTTAAAGGCTCTAAACTCACTGCTTGAGTCTAAGAAATCTCTTTTGTTATTACTCGAATTAAAAGCGTCAACAAAACGTTTAAACAAAACCTCCGTATCGACTAGATTATCCAACTCTTCGCTAACTAAAACTGTGCCATCATCTTGATAGATATCGAATACGGGTTGAAACTGTTTTACTTGCTGCTGATATGCTGCGATGTCTTGAGGTTGAGCTTTAGTAACTTTCGCTTTAGATGACCACCATTCCTGCGAGTTAAGTGCAAAGACCACAGCTCCTACAGCGAAGACTAACGTGGTAATAATGATGATTAACTTACCATTCCAAAGAGCTTCGAGCAGCTCTCTAAGATCAATTTCGTCACTAACTGGGAAAGAATTTGGTAATTGAGGTGAGTATTGCTGCTCGTTAGGTGATTGTTGAATTTGCCCGCTCACACTTGATCCTTTTAAGGCGATAGCACCTTAACTATTCTAAAATTTGTATACAGCGCGGGAGTGTAACATAGCGAATATATAGTGAACAGGACTTCGGCTTAACTTGAACAATAGATTACACTTATTATCTTAACGCCATTCATCTAGCAGAATCACTTCTACGTCCCTATCAAACTTATCTCGAACATCACCTTCAAGAGCTTCGTGAAATTTGCCCATCTGGCTGACAAGCTCTCTCATTAAGACTACATTAGTATGGTTGGGGTTTTTACAATGACCGACGACCCTATCAATATGACTTTGCTGAGCCCACAACCTATCTCGCATATCTTTAGAAGCAGACTGAATCATTTCTTCACACATCTCTTTTTTGAAGCGATTAAAGGCTTCTGGATTATCTTGCGCCAGAGCCATAAGTTCATCAAAAGTGGGTAAGGTTTGATTGATTAACGTCGCGCTCATAATTGCCCCTTAATGGTGATAGTTTTATCAACACCATAAAAAGAGCTTAGATGAAGAATATTAGAAATGAAACACGTCAACCCTAGCTTCTCAATTCTGAGACTGAAAGCTGCATCATCATGGACGATTCGTTCTACTAACAGTAATGATGTAAAAAACTTTACCAAGTTGGTTTGACGTATTTCATCGCTACGAGTTGCTTCTTAAGGCTATAACGTTCAAACAGTCCTTTTAGCGAGTTAGGTAACTGACTCGCGTCAATCGTCTCGAAGTTATGTTGAGCATAAAATGTTTCAAGATGAGCGTAAGCAAAGCAGAAATCTTGCTCTGATAAAACATATTCAACACAGTAGTCCATTAGCTGATGCCCCAAGCCAGCTCTCCTGTGTTCTGGTATCACTAACATTCCGGTCAGCAAACGATATTTTTCAATATTTCTGAAGCGAACTAGAGCGACAATCTGTTGATCGATTGATCCTGCAATGGTCAGCTCATCTTTTTTCGCCTTACCTGAAGGGTAATAGGCTTTGTATATACGAGAGATAATTGGAGTGTATACTGGGTCGAGTATGTCGATTTTTAGAATCACACTGAACACCTTTTAAGCAAAGATACAGCAACCTTTTCTTATCATTTAAATAACAATTGAAAAGGTTGTTTACCATTTCGAGCTAACAATTAGGTTTTCTACACACAACACCACTTAATGCACTAACGCATATAGAACATTGCGTACTAACCAATCTGCCCTTTCTTGCGTACATGATTCAGAGTAACACCTCAGCTCGGGCGCATTTCCAGAGGGACGAATATGAACAATATCATCATTGTGGAAATAAATTCTGAGCCCATCAGTCTGATCAACTCTTTTTATACCTGAAAGCCCAAGCTGCCACAAAGCGACCAGCTCTTCTGGTCTAGTATGGCCCAAAGCTAGTAACTCTTTGCTTCGATTGTACTCAAAGTTCTGTATGCGATCACTAGCTGTATAACGGTCTGGCAGCTCCTCCACTAACTGAGAAATTTTCTTATCCAGTTCAGCAGACTTAGCTAATACCACAATTGCAGGTAAGACTGCATCACGAGTTGGCAACGCATCTAAGCGTGATCTCGACATTGAAACATCAGAGCCCAGTATAAACCCACCGTTGGCTTCGAAGCCTGCTACTCTTGAATAACGTTTTTTAAGTTCTTCAATTTCAGCTACCACATATGGAGAACCAATCTGTGTGTAGCTTGTATGTGAGAATTTTCCTGACTCGGTAACTGACGTATTACAACTAATCGGAATTGCGACAGCCTCTATCCCAATGGCCTCTGCACAGAGCAAACCTAAAATATCACCTCTAAGCCAATCTCCGTTTTCATCAGCTAACATAGGACGATCTCCATCACCATCCGTTGTAAAAATAGCATCGAGCTTATATTTGGTAGACCATACCTTTGCCTTTCGACGCTCCTCTTCTCCTACTGCTTCGGTATCCACAGGAACAAAGATGTCACTGCGCTCTAACGAAATCACCTCTGCTCCAAGCTTCGATAAAATCAAAGAATATAAATCCCTCCCTGAACTGGAATGTTCATAAACACCTATACGCATTCTTGAAAGTGGCAGCCCATCGAAAATAAGGGTATTTCTATCTATATAATCTTTAGACGCTTCACTATTAATTTCTAATTCTGGTATTAGTGATATATCTCTAACACTAGCTTCCGACTCTAGGATAGACAATTCATCTTGCTTAGTAATTTCTCCATCGGGTCGGTAAAACTTTAAACCATTTCGGTCAAAGGGAATATGACTACCGGTAACCATGATTGATGGAACTTGATGCTTCATAGACATTAAAGCCAGGGCTGGAGTTGGCACGACACCATAATACACAACCTTGATACCGGCTTGCTTGGCAGCACTCGCACAAGCCTTCACCATCAATTCACTACTTGGTCGATTATCAATCGCCAATGCGATCGTCTCAAAGTTAAAATTTCTTTTTAAAACATCTAAAAATGCTACGGTAAACGCAGCGCACACTTCAGGAGTGAACTGTTTTACTAAACCTCTCGCACCACTTGTACCAAAAGTGACCCCACTACTATAAAGAATTTCATTTGCCTTCTTTGTATTACTCATCGCTTTAACCTATTTACTACACCCGTAACAGTCTTCAAAACGAACAATATCATTCTCTTGCAAATAGCTTCCAGTTTGAACCTCTATCATCTCCAAAGGGATTTTTCCTGGATTTTCAAGAGCATGAACTGTTCCAAGAGGTATATATATAGACTGGTCCTCTGTTACCAGCTTAGTTGAATCCCCTATTGTAACTAGAGCCGTTCCTGCAACTACAATCCAATGTTCACTGCGATGATGATGCATCTGAAGTGATAGCTTTTCATCTGGTTTAACCGTGATACGCTTAACTTGATACCTATTACCAGTATCTACTGCATCATATTTACCCCAAGGGCGATAAACTTCTCGATGAAGAATATGCTCCTGACGGCCACTCCTCTCCAACGACTCAACAAGTGATTTAACTTGTTGCACTTTATCCTTGTTAGCAATTAGCACTACGTCTTTAGTTTCCACTGCGACAATATCATCTACGCCAACAGCAGCGATCATCTTATGCTCTGCACGAAATAAGTTATTAGAACTGTCTAAACAAAGCACGTCACCTTGAATCACATTCCCTTTTGCATCCTTATCTGTTAACTCCCATAACGCAGACCAAGATCCTATATCACTCCATTTAGCACTCAATGGCACAACAACTGCGTTTTTTGTATGTTCCATAACTGCGTAGTCTATCGATTCTGATTCACACTTAGAAAAAAGATCTTTGTCAATTCGAAGAAAATCTAAATCTTTGGTTGCTGTCGATATAGAGTTATCGCAAACTCGGTAAATGTTTGGACGAAACTGCTGGAGCTCTTTCAAATATTGTGAAGCTTTAAATAGAAACATTCCACTGTTCCAGTAATACCCCTCGTCCAAATAACGCTGAGCATTCTCTATATCGGGTTTTTCTACAAATTGTTTAACATCCCATCCATCTATTACTTTCTTTCCAGGTTTAATGTACCCGTAGCCAGTTTCAGGGTAAGTAGGCTTCACACCAAATGTAGCCATTTTCCCACGACTTACGATCATAGAAGCTTTATGAACACTGTCTAAAAAGTCAGCTTGTTCTTCAATAAAGTGGTCTGCTGAAAGAACCAACATTAGAGCATCGCCATGCTCTTTTTTTATTTCTAAGGCTGCCAAAGCAATTGCAGGTGCCGTATTTCTACCTTCTGGCTCTAGGATTAATTTTCCTAAAAGGCCGATTTCCCTAAGCTGCTCAGCAGCTAGAAAACGATGCTCATCGCCACATATTGTTATGCTTCTTTCATTACATATAGCTTCAGCTCTTATCGCAGTTTCCTGCAACATAGTTTTTTCACTAGTAAGCTTTAAAAACTGCTTGGGGTGCTGTGCTCTAGACAAAGGCCACAATCTAGAACCTATACCTCCAGCTAAAATAACAGGAATAATTTTCAAGTCATTTCCCTCATCTAAAATCCCATTGATATTTTCAGGTTGCGACTGTACCACTTATCCCTGACCTACCCAAATATCTCACTTTACATAATGCCCTTGTAAGTTGCTCATTATCACCAAACTTCAATTTAGGGTAGAATACAGGCAGTTTAGATTATTCGATAAATCCGATGCAAATATTAGCCAACGCAGATCTTAGTCGCTCCCACACCTTTTCTATCTCGCAAACCTGCTCTTATCTGGTTGAAGTTGCAACCGTTGAAGAGATCAAACATGCCTATCAAAAACAAGAGTGGTTGAGCCTTCCTAAACTGATTTTAGGTAAAGGCAGTAATGTTTTGTTTACCCAGCCCTACCAAGGCGTGGTGGTAGTCAATAAATTGCTCGGTAAGTCGGCCAGTGAATCCGACACGCACTGGCATCTGCATATCGCTGGTGGTGAAGATTGGCCAAACTTGGTGAAATGGAGTGTCGAACAAGGTTATTTTGGATTGGAGAATCTCGCTCTCATCCCCGGCTGTGCTGGGAGCGCTCCTATTCAGAACATCGGCGCTTATGGCGTTGAGCTGAAAGACATCTGCGAATATGTCGACGTACTTTGTTTAGAAACCTTCAATACCAAACGGTTGAGCGCTGACGAGTGTCAGTTTGGCTATCGAGACTCCATTTTTAAACATGAGCTGTTTGAGAAAGTTATGGTTACAGCGATCGGCTTAAAACTCCCAAAGCAGTGGTCAGCAAATATCGAATATGGCCCGCTTCAATCTCTACAAAGCGAAAAACTCACCGCGCAACAAGTGTTTGAGCGAGTTTGCCAAATCCGAATGGAAAAGCTGCCTGATCCTGCCAATCTAGGCAATGCAGGGAGCTTTTTTAAAAACCCGGTTATCTCAAACAAACGATTCGAAATGTTGAGTAAACAATTCCCAAATATTGCTGCATACCCAACACAAGGTGGCGTAAAAGTCGCTGCAGGCTGGCTAATAGATCAATGCCAATTGAAAGGCCATCAAATCGGTGGTGCTCAAGTCCACCCTAAACAGGCTTTAGTGCTAGTGAATACAGGCAATGCGAACGCAAACGATGTGATCAAGTTAGCCGCAACAGTGCGCCAAACCGTATTAGAAAAATATCAGATAGCATTAGAGCATGAAGTGAGATTTATCGGTTCTCATACAGAAACGAATTTAGAGACAATATTAGAGAGCCAACAATGAAAGAGCATTCCGTAAAACTTTCTATCTTGAAAGCTTTATCACAAGGCGGCTTTCATTCCGGAGAAGAGCTTGGAGATCGACTTGGCGTATCCAGAGCCGCGATTAGTAAGCATATCAAAGGCATCCAAGAGTGGGGCGTCGATGTGTTTCGTGTACAGGGGAAAGGCTACCAGCTCGCCAAGCCTATGCAATTGCTCGACAAAGAGATACTCCAAAATAGTTTAACGAACCGAATAGAGCTGATCCCCATAATTGACTCAACAAACCAATATCTACTTGATAGAGTCGATAGCTTAGAATCTGGGTCAGTATGCCTTGCTGAGTATCAAGCTCAAGGCCGAGGTCGCCGTGGGCGCGAGTGGGTTTCTCCTTTTGGCTCAAACCTATACCTATCGATGTTTTGGCGTTTAGATGCTGGTATGGCAGCCGCTATGGGGTTAAGCCTAGTTGTTGGCGTAGCAATCGTTGAAGCTCTCGAAGAGATGGGACTGACAGGCGTAAAACTAAAGTGGCCGAATGACCTCTATTATCAAGACAAGAAGCTCGCAGGTATTCTGGTCGAAATGTCAGGCCAAGCTGGTGCAGCAGCCAACCTTGTCATAGGTATGGGGCTCAACTTGATGATGTCAGAGGCGACAGAAGGCATTACCCAGCCTTGGGCCAGCTTAGATGATGTTGCAGATAATCAACAGATTGATAGAAACCAACTCGCGATTACCATGATAACCACCCTACACAAGGCTTTGGATGACTACGAACTCTATGGGATGGCTGGTTTTGTCGAGAGATGGAATCGTTTGGACAACTTTATCAACCGCCCGGTAAAACTGCTTATGGGGCCTAGAGAGATTGCCGGAATCGCCAGAGGCATCAACGAACAAGGCGCCGTTATTTTAGAAACCGAAAGTGGATTAGAAACCTTCATCGGTGGTGAAATCAGTCTTCGTCCTCATCAGTAAATCACAGGTTTTACAACTAGCATTGTCGAACTAGGATCTGGCAACTAGGAACTGCTAGTACATTTTGCTAATATCCTTGTCCACTTTAAGTAAAGGTAACCCATCCAACATGATGACTAATAGGAACTTATTCGAACAACTTCCTACTTTAGCGCAAGACCCAGCTCAGTTTGAGACACTTTATGCAGCTAAAGATTTTCGAACTCGCTTAATAGAAGCGATTCGTAAGGCAAGTAAACGAATCTACCTGGTTGCTCTTTATTTGGAGGATGATGAAGCAGGAAGAGAGATCTTAACTGAGCTCTATGAAGCGAAACAGCGCAACCCTGGTCTTGAGATCAATGTATGTGTTGATTGGCATCGTGCTCAGCGCGGCTTAATTGGTGCAGAACCAGGCGAAACCAACGCCTCTATGTATAAAAGCTTCGCGGATAATTACGAGCACAGAATTCCTATCTATGGTGTTCCGGTTCGTGGACGTGAAGTATTCGGCGTTTTGCATTTAAAAGGCTTCATTATTGATGACCAAGTTATCTACAGTGGTGCGAGCCTTAACAACATCTATCTCAACTACAAAGAACGTTATCGCTTCGACCGCTATCATGTACTAAATAACAAAGCTCTTGCAGATAGCATGGTTAATTTCGTTCAGAAAGAGATGATCGACCACCCTGCAGTTAACAACCTAGCTTGTTCAAAGAAACCAGAGACCAAAGAGATAAAGGCGCAAATTCGCCAATTAAGGGCTTCGCTCGCCAAGTCCTCGTATCAATTTGAGTCACAAGCAGTCTCTCAAGAGCAGGTTGCAGTAACGCCTATCGTCGGCGTGGGTAAAAAACGTAACAAGCTTAATCAAGGCATCAATCAGTTACTCGCACAAGCCAAAGATGAGATCTTCATCTGTACACCTTATTTCAACTTCCCGCGCAGCGTGGCTAAGGAAGTAAAAAAAGCGCTAAAGCGTGGTGTGAAAGTGACTATAGTGGTTGGTGATAAAACGGCGAATGACTTTTATATCTCACCTGAGGAAGAGTTTAAAACCATCGGTGGTCTGCCCTACCTTTATGAACGTAATTTGCGTCAGTTTGCTAAGTCGAATGAGGCCAATATCGCCAGTCGCAAGCTTTCTATCCACCTATGGAAGCATGAAGAAAACAGCTTCCATCTAAAAGGCATTTGGGTAGACAAGCGTTACATGCTGATTACGGGCAATAACCTAAACCCGAGAGCATGGAGCTTGGACTTGGAAAACGCTCTCTTTATCCAAGATAACTTCCACCACCTAACACCTCAATTTGAAAAAGAGGTGGAGAATATTCTTCAGCACACTCAGCTAATTTGTACCTATAGACAATTAGAGAAAGCAGAAGATTACCCTGATGCTGTTCAAAAGCTGATGCGTAAGATTACCCGCGTAAAAGCAGATCGGGTATTGAAGCAAATTCTATAAATTCAATTTTACCTTATAACCACCAACCTTAGGCTAAAAAGTGTTAATTCCATTTGTTGACTTATCGTTCTTATTTTTTTTCTCATTGGTTACGACCTTTACAATGAGAAAAGTTGCGCAAAAAATAGGCCTCGTAGATAAACCAAACGAGAGAAAACTACACAATGGAGCTATACCTCTTATTGGGGGTATCTCGATATGCATCTCTATCCTTTACTTTCTATTTAATAACCCCAATATACTACCTAACACTCCTCTTTATGCTGCTTGCATATTAATCCTTGTAAGTGTTGGCGCTTTAGATGATAAGTATGATTTGAGTTTTAAATTAAGGTTTGCTATTCAAGCTGCACTCTCGGTCGCTATGATGGTTCTTGGTGGAATAGAACTAAACACTATAGGTGATGTATTTGGTACAGGAGAGATCATAACCCTGGGCTGGTTTGGCTATTTTGTTACGATACTTGCTGTCGTTGGAGCTATCAATGCTTTTAATATGGTAGATGGTATTGACGGACTTCTAGGCGGTTTATCAATAGTCACCTTTGGTGGACTAGGTATCATGCTCGCTTATGACGAACAATTCAACTTAGCGTATATTTGCGTGATACTAATCGTTACTATTATTCCTTACATCCTTCTCAATCTGGGTTTTTTTGGTAGAAAAAGAAAAGTATTCATGGGCGATGCTGGTAGTATGCTAATAGGTTTTACCGTGATCTGGTTGCTATTGCTATCAAGTCAAAATGGTACGAATCCTCCACTTAGACCAGTAACAGCTCTCTGGTTGATCTCAGTTCCTTTAATGGATATGGCTGCAATTATGATTCGAAGACTTAGACGTGGTGACTCACCCTTTAAGCCTGATAGAGAGCATTTACACCACCTTTTTCAACGTATAGGACTTAGCTCCACACAAACGCTGGTCGCTATCTGTACAATTGCAGCATTATATGCCGGTATTGGTATCTACGCAGAGATGATTAATATACCGGAATACATAATGCTATATGCATTCTTAGCATGCTTTTTTATCTATATAGCAATACTAAGTAACGTTTGGAAGATTACTGCTAATATAAGAAAATGTAGACAAAAACAGTAATCCTAAAGTAAAGCCATTATACTGGCCCATTAAGCTCAAGCCTTGTCGCTCCCTCTTGAGCTTAATCAACGATTCCATGCAATTATAAAACATGAAGCTCTAAATTTATTTAGATATCTGATTACATACCACCGTATAAAGCAAGATCATAGACGATTACTTCGACACCTTTATTTTTTAATATATTTCGTAATCAAACGATATACATCTATTACACACTTAGGGCAACGATAAATAATACCTGTAACAAAATCTTTCCTTATTTCCTCATTTCCTTATTTCCTTATTTCCTTATTGCATTAGAGTTAAAAATCATACGAATAAGGTTATGGGCTAAATCTTAATAATTTGTTCGCAATTGTGTCACCCTCTCCCAAAAGCTAGTCGTTAGCAATTAGAACTTTTCCGTTTACAATGAAAAAAACGGAGAACGCATGATGAAAAATAGAAACACAAATCGTAAAGACCCTGAATGAAGTGGAAGCATATCGAAAGGTCAACGAAGTCTGTCGTGAATATGGTATCTCTGATGCGACATACTACAACTAGAAGTCCAAATATGGTGGTATGGAATCGGATATTCAACGACTAAAAGAACTCTAGGACGAGAATCGGAGGCTCAAACAAATGTTTGCCGACCTCAGTATCGAGCACCGTATCATGAAAGATATTCTGGAAAAAAAGCTGTAAAGCCAGTGATTGAATGCGAGCTAGTCAATTTCGCTCGCAAACAATATCAGGTCAGTTTACGAATGCTCCGCCGCGCAGTTGGCATTAGCAGCTTAGTCAATCGCTATCGACCAGTTCCCCATTGAGAGGATGAAGTTCCAGCGAAATTACAGTAAGTAGCAGAGCGGCATCCTGCGTACGGATTTGGCAAATTATTTAAAGTACTTAGGCGTTGGAGGACACTGATGGAATCATAAACAATAATTTATGGAGCATCACTCTATAAAATAAAACCTACTGTGCAAGGACGAAAGGATACTTGAGCGTATTATTACCTGGCGAGGAGCCCAGTAAGCTGCGCATGGATGGCCCTGAACGTATCTCAATCGCTCTGGCTCAGTGGGCGGAAAAGAACAAGGTTGAGCTTGAGTTTATCCGCCCTGACAATCCAACTGACAAACTCTTACATTGAACGATTTAATCGAACTTGTCGGACATAAATACTCACATGTACGCGTTTAAAGCCCTGAACGAAGTCCGAGAACTGACAGAGCAATGGATGAAGGAATACGATGATAAGCCCCCTCATGACTCAATCAACTAACTCCCTAGGAGGGTCTAGCAAGGCAGGAAAACTCAAATTTAGCGCACCAGCAAAACTGGGAGGGCTAAATTAGCGTTTTCCCAGTACAGTTCTAATAACTCCACAAATGTTAGAAGTCAGCACTCCTATGAAGTCAATAGGACTTCGATTCACTATATGTGTAGTTTTTCACCACTTTCATTAATACACCAAGCTTTTCAACTAAACTGCGACCGGCAAATCCAGCTTCACCGTAATTAACAACTTCGGCATTTAGTACTTAGCTCATAATGTTTAACTTTCATCACTAAGAAGACTATTGTATATGTCTAGATAACTTTCAGCCATTGTTTGGTAAGAAAACAAAGATTCTGCCCTTGTTCTCGCATTATCAACAAACTCAAGGTATCGTTTGTCTTCATTCATATTAATCATTGCTGTCGCTAATGCCTGAGAGTCCGCAGGTGCAACCACGTAGCCTGTTAAGTTGTGTTCATTGACAAATGAAGTACCTGTTGATATGTCACATGAAATAATTGGCCTACCGTGATATAAGGCTTCAACTAATGACACACCGAAAGCTTCAGACCTTATGAAAGATGGAAATACGAAGCACTTACACAAGGAAAGGAGGGCATTTTTTTCTGCTTCAGAAACGAAACCTAAAAAGTGGACGTTACTCAACTGATTTTGCTTTACGTACTCTTTAAGTCGTTTCTCTTCTGGTCCTTTTCCGGCAATAACGATTGGGCAATTGGATATCTTTGCCGCTTCCACAAGATACTGAAGCCCTTTATAGTATCTGAGTACACCAACAAACAAAAAGAAGTCACGACCAACTTTCTCCTCCATTGACTCTCTGATCACTGTGTCAACAGCTGTATACTCTTCGAAGTCCACACCAAGCGCCACAACAGAGCATTTTTCTTTATAAGAGGCTAAGGTTGTACTTGATTTTAGATAATTCTGGCTAGTCGGAACAATTGCATCAGCCCTTTTTAGGAAGTATTTCTCTAACGGGCTATAAACTATTCTTAACAGTTTCTGTCTGACAATATCTGAATGATACGTAACTACAATAGGTTTAACTTTGTCAATTAGGGGTATGAACATGTCTCCTGATGGCCAAGGATAATGAAAGTTGATAACATCAGCCCAATCAAAGTGAGGCTTGATATTTTTCAACATTGATAGAGAAAAGCAGTTGGACTTAATAGAAAAAGTTCTTTTAAAAAAGACAACTTCTACTCCCTGATAATTTACAACCTTGTCTTCATCAGACAATGCAAGGATTCGGACGTTTTGGTCTAACTCTAACAACCCTTTAGAAAGATTTTTAATAACTTGCTCTATGCCACCCTGAGTTTCAGGGTAACACGTTTTATAAACATGCAATATTTTGCTCATTTGACTACTTTCTCTTTATAATTCTCGGGTGACCAGATGAATGATTCTCATCCAATTCATATGTGTCATTGATAACACTTTCGTCTACTTGCATTATTTTTCTTATCGAACTAGAACCATAAACTCCTCCATCAATCAAGCGGCCGTTCACCGTAGTAGCAGATACAACGTTAACGTTTTTCTCTATTATTGAACCAGGATTAATCGTACAGTTAGAACCAATATAAACACCGCTACCTATCCGGATACTTTCTAATTTGATGAATCTTGTTTTTCCCTCATTGACATGAAGAAAACCATGTGTCCAAAACTTACTATCACGTCCTCCAATAACAGAAAAATCTCCCACGTAAATTGACTCCGACAAATCAAAATAGTGAGAGCTGGTTATTATACTGCTATCTCCAAGAACCAAAGAGCTATTATGTTTGAAAACGCTTCGCCTAGGGCCGCGGAATAGTACAAAATTTGATATTCTCGCGCTTTCGTTTAGCCTAAGGGAAAAATTACCTGTTATTTGGTTGAAGTGGCCAAGGGAAGCATTCGATTGTAGTTCTAATTTCCCTCTAGAAGTGATTAAGTTAAAGTGGCCTATTGAGGCACCAGCTTCTAAATCTAGATCTGTATTAAGAATTAAACTAAAACCAACCTTGGCTGAAGGTGATACTTTAGCCCCCATCAATCGAAATAAATGGTTTTTAATTCTACTTTTAGGCACAAAAAGAGATATAATAGCGAAAAATATTTTATGCATACACTAGGACTCTTTAAGCTTTTTCAATAATTGCCCAGCCACAAGCTTAACATTTGTATCAAGGGTACATGTTTTAGAGTAAATAGGGTCAGATATTTCACCAAAGTATGAGTTACCTCTAGAGTGGGTAATTATTCGTTCAAGAGGAAACTTGACCTCAGCTGGCAAAATCTGACTGTCTTCCACATAATGCGAATTTGGGTAACCATAGAAGAGAGACTCTTTCTCAGTAATCAATGCTTTTTGGGCCAAAATTGTTTCTATTCCGACGGTTCCAGTAACAGAATAAACTCTACATACAGAATCAAAAATATCTGTCATTTTTGTTTTTTGGCTGAGACATACAACACGATCGCAACTTTCTACATAATCTAAAAGCTCATCAGAAAGCTCATATTTTGACCTCGGATTCGGCTTAACAATAACTTTTTCGCCTTCTTGCAATACTGATACTAGTCTCTTTAAGTTCTTAAGCTGATCATTGTGAGGATAGCCCCATACATCCAAATTTGCTTCAGGTTGCATTTGGAGTGGGTACAGGATGCCGTTAACAAGATCATCATGGGATACTTGATCCCTTTGAGCGCACCTTTCAAGACGAGACTTGTTGTTAGCTAGCATCTTTTGAAACTTATATTTAACAACAGGGCTTGGCGTATTGTAACATTCCCCTGTTAAACGCGAACGCAATGAAGTGTATGTATTGTAGAGTTTATATATTGTACCTCTAACGGAAGTAAAACCTATGGAGAAACTCATATAACTAGGAACAATACTTTTATTAACTATACCGTCAATGATCGCCAGATCTTCATCATTAACTTCAAACTCCTTTTCGTCGTAGCTATTGAGCGAGTCAGAGTCTAACAGGGCAAACTTGCCCAATGGATAACGAGTGGGGGAAGGGTGCAAAAATTGAATATTGAGCTTTTTACACGCTTCCACAACCATTTGCTCGTGAAATAACGTCACTTCGCCGATTACAAAATCCGGTTTCTCGTTTTCTAAGTATCTATATATAACATCGTAATAATATTTATAATGGTCAACACGCCCGCCATAAATATAAACTGATCGATCTCTTTTTTCGAGATCTGAAAAAAAAGGAGTTTCGCAATATTCTAAATCCACTTTTTTTGGATAAGGTATATTAAAACAGTCGCTAGTCGGAGAAAAATAATGGTTTTGAGCTAGCCATCTAATTTCAACATTATTATCTAGTTTTTTTATTTCACTCGCACACCGTGCCCAGAACACAGTTTTAAACCGGTTCTCTACAAACAAAACTTTCACGTCAAACACCACTTTTATTCTTAGATAACAAAAACGAACCTAGCGATATAACAGAAATACAGAGTATCTGAAATATACCTAGCCCACCATAGAAAAAGTTACCTATCGGGCTCAGCATCATGATAACTAAAAAAACAAAAATATCTACGCTAAAATATTTAACAGATAAACTTAACGCAAAAACAAATAAGAATATAGTTCCTAATATAAAACTAGCGTAAAAAACCCCGAAGTCATAAATAAAGTCGAAATATATAGTTTTGTAAACACCTGCACGATAGAAATCTTCATCTAGTGTACAACCAAGCACTGAACATGTTGCATTTTTAGATATTTGACCATTAAGATCAAGTATATTAAGTATGTCGGCTGCTAAATAAGTCGAAAACTCACCTATAGAATGGTAAAGATAATGTGACAAAAATACATATCCTTTAAAATACTCGAAGCCATCAAGAGCTATTACCCAATCACTAATTCCTACGATTTGCGTAGATATGGTACTTTGTAAGTGCACACTCCAATCAAAACCTTCCGCATTAAATGCTTTCATTTCGGTCGTTTCTTTGAATATCACAACTATTAACAATACAAATATGATCATTAAAAACCAAGACAGCTTGCTTTTTAGCATTTTTTTCACATCGAAAGTAAAAACGATCCAAAATAACAGAACAAAGGTAGGTGTCATTCGCATTGCAAGAAAAAGTGCATCAAAAATCAAAAATCCAAAAATAGCAAAATAGATCAAATGATGAAACTTGTATATTCTATTGAGGTAAAAGATTATAATACAGCTTGGGTAAAAGAATATAGCCAGATAAGAAAACCAACCTCCCCCGGCTGCATTGTTCCGAATATCATAGACAGATGAGTAGTCAAAAAACAGCTGAGCATAACCTACTCGGCTTGCCATCTTACCTATCATGGATATTAGGAAAACTAAAAGTACAAACCTAACATCGGGGAAGTAAAGTGGCTTGCTACCTACTTTAAATAGATACAAAGCAATAATAGGGAATAAATAAACAATCATAAGTATCGTAAAGTCAAAAGTTTTAAAATCGACAAAGAATACTTGATGAGTTAAGGCAATCAGAAAAAAGCAAATAATAACAAATAGCATGTTATTAATTATTGATTCTCCATCTAACCTGTGGTTTTCTCGAAGGCTATACATTAAATATTGCACTCTATAGCAGCGGCAACTAACTTCGCATTACTTTGGTAAGAAAAACCATCGACGCCACGTAAATAGAAGTCATCAACAATACCGACAGGCATTTTTGAGAATATTTTATTACACGCTGTATGCTCAAATTTAACTTCGCTAGAGATAAGGTTATAAATATCGTCAGTTGATTTATCTTTAAGATCTGACAACTCTAATACGTTATCTAAACCCATGTACCAAGTATGTCCGAAAACGATACAATACTTATTCTCTACTGCGGATTCCCATGCAATAGTACCCGATATCGTCGCACTACAAATTGAATGCTCTAGCAACTTATGAGAAGGCGTTGAAGAGTGAATCAGTATGACATTTTTAATACTCATTAGACGATTAAAGAAACTAGAAGAACGATATCTGTTATCCTGTCGAGGATTATCTTTAACAACTATTTTGACTTCATCTGGAAGTAATTTCGCCAAATGCTCTATAGCTAGCACTTGATCTTCGTATTCCTTACCCAAAATTGACGTCGTTAGTTCCGGCTGCTGGTGCAAGGGAAAGTATACATACTTCACTTTATCATTAACAAGATTTTGAAGATTGGCTGAAAAAAACTCTGCTTTTCTTTTTTTATATACATAGTTGTCGATACCTTCAATAAGCTTTAGTGCTCGGTGACGAAAATAACCTTTTTTCCTTAATTTTTTAAATGAAACTCTATCAATTAGGTCTCTAAATTTGTAGTAGATAAGCTCTGGTAATGGCGAAAATCCAGCTATTCCCTTCATATAGCATAAGCCTTCCTCAAAATACTTTTCCAAATCAACTGGAGGATAGTCACTTTTAACTGACGTTTTAAAATAACCATAATCATCGATAGTATCGAAGATATAAAATCGATTAGAAAATATTGATTGGTGACAAATAACAGTCTTAATCTCAAGTTCTTGCGCTACTCTATATAAGATGTAGTCGAAACCTTCATGAGGTAAGTTTTGGAACACTAGGCAATCCACACCTGACTTTGAGAGCATTTCTTCAGATAGCTTAATAAAGTAATAAAACTCGTCTCTTACCATTGGGAACGAATTGTAGTAGGTTCCTCTTCGTGCAACGAGCTGGTTGTACATTATTAGATCGTCTTGGTTAAGATTCACTCTGCTAGGAGCGATATGGTTTTCTTTGTCCAAATGAAAAGCCCCTAGCAGCTTCAGATCTAATTGTTTTACGTTGTTTATATTATAATTATTAGAAAGCTCTCGAGATACTTCATTCCACAATTCGGAATCAAAGGCATAAAGCATTAGGTTCTTTTTCATTTTTCTACCCTAAAATGTCTAAATGATATTATTGACTTTATTAAAAACAGATAAGAAAACGTTATTAGTAAACTATAGCCAACAGTATAAATGATTTCTAAATTAGAAAGAGATAATATATAAATAGCGAGAATTAATACTATTACACTTGTCACTGACACTGCACATAATTTTTTATCCATACCTGACGCATACATATAGTAATGTGGCAGATAAGATAATGAATTAATATTTGCCACCAAAAGAAGAACAAAGAAATAGTCCATCGAAGATAAATACTCCTCTTTGCCGATATATTCAAACAAATAGGGTAATATTATTACGGCAGACACATTAACGATAACAAGAACTACTATAAGCTCTAATAAAATATTCCTAGTTTTTTTGGCTATGACATTACAATCTTTACTTCCAACTGAACGAATAAAGTCAGGTAGGTTATATGAATAGACCGTCGATAGTAATAGTGAAGTAACCGATGTCGATATTACAATAAAAATAGTATGTGTAGCTAAGCTGATATCAGTGCCATGCTTAGATAAAGTATATCTATCAATAAAAAATAACAAACTAGCGCCTATACCAGAAATGAAATAAATAATTGAATTTCTAGTAGATTCTTTAAACCAGTTTTTAAAATCGCCATCTTCCGTGCTAGTTTTATTTTTTGAAAAGTACTTTTTAATATTAACAAAAGAGTACAATCCTGATATTAGCGACATCACCACATATACTCCAAACAGCGTGTCGATGTTTCTATACTCTGTGTTACTAATAAACAAAATAACAACAATCAAGCTCCAACCACCATTTCGAATGAATGAAGCAATGGCAGCTTGCACATGCCTATCTAAAGCGATTAAATACCTAGCAAGTTCTTGAGCAATAAGTTCAAAGAAAAGCAGTACTATCAGCATGTAGAATGAATAAACTGAAATATAATCTATAAAATAAAGTATGGCTAATAGGACAAAGAGTGGAATGGAGATTATAGCCTGAGTTTTAAGATGGCTAAATATCTCAAACATTTTATCATCTTTTGTTGCTATTCTTCTTTGAGAATAAGCATAAATTTCAAATCCAAATATTACTAGCATAATATTTAGATAAGACATAAACTCACCATAAGCCGCTACATCTTGAACAGACAGCAATTTTGCTATAGTAAGTATAAATATCATTTTTACTGTTAGACCAAATCCTTTTAGTGCTAGTAAAAATATTTTATTTTTCAATAACATTGGTGCTAAGCTAATGTCGGATAAGCGTGTTTTAAGTCAACTCTTTTTATAATTGAAAGTGCACAGTCTTCATGTTTATTTCCAACCGAAGTACTACCATCATGTTGCATGATTTTTTTACTTATCAACTTGAAGCAAGGGTTCCACGTAAACAATGTATCAAACTCCATTTTATAGGAGTATAGGTTTTCTCTGTGATGATACGGGTTTTTTTGAGGATCCGAATCAAAATCAAATATAACGATATATCCATCTTCATTAAGTAATCGCATTGTATTAGCCACTATATTTGGCAAGTCTTCGGGATCCATCAAATATAAAGAATGACCAAAAATGATCATGTCAAACTTGCTTACACACTTATCTAGAAAAGTACTAGCATCACCAACCAATAGCTCCAACTCAGTTAAATCAGAGTTCGCTATACCGTAGTTTACTGCTTCTTTACTCGGCTCTATTCCGACCACTTGATAGCCATCACTTTTAAGCCAACCCAATCGATATCCTATTGAAGCACCAACTTCTAGCACTTTACCTTTTGCATCAAGCTTTTTAATGTTTTGATACAGATAATCGTCTATTGCAAGCTTATCTTTGAGTGATTCTATATTTCTTTTAAACCATTGGTCTGCTTCTGATGAAAGAAAGATATCTTTTTGCATTTTTAATAACCTAAATTAGCTTGCCCATTCTTATGCTATCCACATAGCGACCTTCAAATATAAAGTGCTCAACGAAGACCCCTTCTCGTTTGTAACCCATACTTTCAAATAGACTTACTGAGCGTTCATTACAATCGTAGCAGCCAGCAGTAATCCTTCTTAGCGACAGTTGGCTTTTTGCATATTCTTCCAACAATTGAATAGCTTCTCGGGCATAGCCTCTACCCCAAACATTCTGGTCACCAATCAAAATGCCGATTTCTGCTCGCTTATACCTACGGTTGATTTCTGCCAACTTAACATTACCAATATGCGTACCGCTTTCCAGCTCAAATATTGCGAACATCACCGAGTTTTCGTCATCTTGCACTGATTGCACGAAGTCTTTACACGTCTCCATTGTATGCGATACATACCTTGACTCTAGATATTTGTTCACCTTAGGATCATTCAACCAAGCGACGTAGGTATCTGAAACCATATCAGCGTTTAATTCTTCTAACTTTATTCTTTTGCCTATAATCATAAATATCTCTCAGTAAAAAACTCAATCAGTAGATTTAAACTCACTATATTATTTTACAGTTTCTCATCTTACAAAACTATATAGCCTAAATTTGAGTATTCTTATCTAGGCTATAAAGCTAACTAGCAACTTAAAATTATTGAAGTACTATTAAATCTGCTTCAATCATTGGCTGAAGCGTTGCATATAAATCATCAAACGATTCGTCGATTAATTGAGCTATGTCCAACAAGGTATGCTCACCATCACAGTAAGACAGAAGATTGAGCATCATTCGTACCTTCATACCTGACTCTTTAGTACTTAAATTAGGATAGAGCCCGCGTTTACCAAGTTGCGGTTCACATAGAACCGTAATTTTGGGCCTACAATCCCTTTCAATCACTTCAATTGACTGTTTAATCGCATCATAGCCACCTTGTAATCCGTCCGGTGTCACTAGCGTAAAGTCATCTAAGGAAGTGTGGTATTCAGGGTACTCGCCATACTTAGTGCGCATTATCGACGCTATAGGCAAGTCAACACCTGGTGAACAATATTGCCTCTCATCACTACCACGATCTAACCACTTGTAAGTTTTAAAGTCAGGGTCAATATTTTTCAGTACATACTGTGCAGCTTTGTCCGAAATCGTATTCCCTGCCCGAGATGGTAAAAATGAGTAAGCTCTATCATCACCTACACAACTAATATTAAAACCAGCGACAACATGCTTCTTTAGATGCTCTAAGTTTTTGCTTATATAAACAATTGAACCAATTGTCTCTGGTACAAACACGATACGATATGTGTACTTTCTATTTTTTAGGCCTTTGAGCCATTTCACCAAATACGTAGTGACTAAAGGCCCTGATAACTCATTATTCGCCATTGAAGGATGACAAATGTAGGTAGAAATAAGGACCTCTTTTTCACTTTCACCAGGAATGATAATTTCACCGTAGTTCAGTTCACCATCGAAATGTGCTGACTCTATAACTGCATGATACTCACCAGGTACTAAAGCCTTTTTTGCCTTTTCGGCCATGCAAAAACCCCAATACTTCGAGTAATAAGAAGTAATATATGGGATAGCATTAGGCTGCTCAGGAAGTGTGTGGATACGTTCGCACAGGGTTTCAAGTGTCATCTTTTCATTCACTGGCTCGGAGTATCCAACAACATGAAGATTCGACTTTTTAAAATCAATAACTCTCTCACCAGCTTCATTTAGAACGTAAGCATCTTTAATATTCCACTCTTGAGGCACCTGCCAATCAAAAGCTTGATATCCGGAAGGAACAGAGTGAACCACCAAGTCTGGTAAGTGCTCTTTTAAGATATCGAACGTCTCACGCACTCCGTTACCAGTTAAACTACGACATATCGGAAATAGTCTTTTCCCCAACTCATGCATTTCATCGCCGTAAGTTTTCATTCAATTACCTTTGTTCGTTAAAAACCAAGTGTCTTGGGCTAGTAGTTCCTTGAAAGCAGTTTCTACATCTTCTATCGTGATACTCCCAACATTGCCTCGACCTACGATGCTACGAACATAACTTCCTTTCTCTGACACATACTCATTAAAGCGCTCAAAATTAGCTTCCGACCCAGCGATCTCAAGATCTCTAACCCAAAGTGTCGATGTTGCTTGGTGGTAATCACCGTCCAAATACAGCTCTCCGCTAAACGTTTTGTCAAATCGGTAGGGAACTTCATATTTGCGTTCAAAGAAATGAAGTAGTGTTGTGCCAGCATCAAAGTTAATATTAAAAACCCTTACTTTTTGCTCTATTAATCGAGCAAATACACTGCTATCAGAGTATGCATTATCGTCGATAACCTGCGTTAAAGCATCGGCGTGCCTACCTACTGCTGCAACAGAAACTGAAGGGTCATTACTACGGTAAGAGTCAGGCAATTGCCTAATATATTCAGAGAACATACCGCAATTTGATACTGAGGTTTCGACATTAAAACGTTCCTGAGTACCAAATGAGTATGTGAAGGTTGGGACAACCAAAGTCCCGCTATCACCAATCACACTCCGAATACTAGAATATATCATTGCTAGAGCATCATTTTTGCTCTTGGCACCTTCCGGTAGACCTAAATAACCGACATTGCTATGGCAGAAGAGAATATCACCTTCTGTAACTCCTACTTCACGAATAGCTTTCGTCAGTGCTTCTAGAGAGTATCCCTTTCCCAAAATTTAACCTTTTAGTTCATTAATAATCTCAACTAAGCCCAGAATGGTTGAAAATCGTCTGTCTTCAAACTGGCTTTCCGAAAACACAACCCCAAATTCAGATTCACAATAGTCCATCAACATGATCACATCAAAAGAGTCAATAAGACCAGTTTCAAAGTAATTAGCTTCTTGAACAATGTCAGTTTGACCAGATTGTTGCTCAAACCATGAAAGGAGTTTTTGCTGAATTGTCATTACATTTCCTCAATTGCAAAACATCGAGCAGGAGCACCATCACCATCTTTTATCTTCAATGGTGCGACAATAAGAGTAATCTCTTCTTTTTCTATCTTTCGAATGTCGACCAAATATTCAACGATAACGACACCAGCCCCGAGCAGGATTTTGTGATTAGGAGCATCTTTTTCAGCTCCACGTCCATTGAGTGGGTTATCTGGTTGTGGTGTATCGAGTGCAATGACTTTACACCCATTATCAACCAGCCATTGGCAGGCTTCTTCAGAAAAGAATGCATGATCTGTGTAATATTCGTTAGAGTTGAGTTTCAGGTCCCAGTCAAATCTTCCAACTAAACGCTCAGGGCATTTGTCACCTAGCGCTAACCGCAGCTCTTGTTCAGTAATTTCATGCTTATCAGGTAGGGCAGAAAAATCAACGATTCGAGCTGGACCATTTAGTTGCTCCAGTGAAATATTTTCAATGGTTTCGCCTTCAGCGATAAAATGTCGAGGAGCATCAATATGCGTGCCGGTATGAGTACCCAAAATAATTTTTCTGGTTTCTCGGTTCTCTATACCATGTCGACCCAACTGTGTTGACTCATAAAAAGGGTGCCAGTGGGCAGCAAAGGTCTGCATTCCTTCTTCCAACACCATTGATAGATCCGTAATTTTCATTCTATACCTCAACTAATTCGATAATGATCCCGGTCGGTGATTTCATCAAAGCGATTGAAAGAGATTTCCCGTTTACTTCCAAGGAAAATGTGTCAGAAATCCAAGATGCACTCTCCATTACCAACTGCTTGCACGCTTGTAGGTTCTTTGTGATAAAAGCAATAGACGTGAAACCATTTAAATCCAGTTTTTGCTCGACCAAAGTGGCCGAAGATTCTGTGAATTGTATTTCAATGTCCCAAGCAGGTACAGGCCTTTTTAGATATACACCACCGTCATTCACTTTAAATCCGAGGTTAGCCCAGAACTCACTTTCTGATGGTTGTTTTCCAGTAGGGATAATGATTGAGACAACTTTATCTTTGTCGTTGAACAAACGATTCTGAACTTCGCTAGTCTCACTGTAATGGTTAAGAACCTCCACATCATAATGAGTTTCATGACGAAGTAGATGGATATCATGTTTCTCACTGTAGAACTTTAGCAAAGGTTTCTTGTTGGTGTGGTTAGGCAAACCCAACTCAGAAAAATCAATTTGATAACCTTGGTTTTTAAGGTCATTAATAACTGTTTCAACCTTGGGGGTGTTGAAGATTAAATGTGAAAAGCCAACAATCATCTATTTGCACTCTTGAACGATGCTATTTTTAACTATCTTACCTGTAACGGTTTTAGGAAATGATTTTACTGTATATATTTTTTCTGGAAGCTGATCCGAAGAAAGCTTCTGCCCTAACAGGTTTCTTAGCGATTTTTCACAGTAAGCGTCATTTGGCAACACATACAAGATAGGTACTTCGCCCCAGAACGGATGTGTTCCAGCGACAACAGCAGATTCGTCCACACCTTCATATTCAAGAGCGGCTTCTTCAATATATCTAGGACTGATATTCTGACCACCTTTAATAATCAGATCTTTCTTGCGTCCTGTAATAAGTAGCTTTTCATTGTTCAGTTTGCCAATATCTCCACTCTCTCTTCCATTACCTTTGGCGTTCAAGTAGCCTAACATCGCCCATGGTGATTCAATCAAAATTTCATCATCTGGTGCAAACGTCATCTTAACCCCATCAAGTAAGCGTCCTACACCTTCTTCCTGACCCTCCCCATATTGAGCACAAGAGATAAACAATAGTTCGCTAGTACCATAGCTTTCAAGCACTTCACAGGAAAATTTGTCCTTAAAGAAGTCTTTACTGTTTCTAGGTAATGGAGCGGTTCCGACAAATACCTTGGAACTGGATTTAGAAAGCCACGCAACTGATTCAGGATCTCTAGCCATTTTGGAGGACAACAATAACATCGATGGACTCAACCAAATCGTATTTGCTTTACAGTCATAGTACTTTTTAAACAAAACAGGCGCATTCTGAGCAGAAAAAGTATTACCTAGAACAACTGTTCCGCCCGCAACAAGGGGAGACAAAAATGTGTTCAATATTCCTGCCATATAAAAACGAGGCATAACGTGCATCATTTTTGTGTTAGAACTTAAGTTATTATGCTTATTAAAGACTTCCGCACATTTAACAAGGCGCTCCACACTGTGACACACTCCTTTAGGCACACCCGTAGTACCAGAGGTAAAGGTCACCAATCCCATCGCTTGCAGCGAACAAGGTGTATGCCTTTCTTGTTGCTCAATGAGCTCCACTTTCCCTTCAGACAAAACGACTACGTCTGGTTGGAAAATATCAAGAATAGTATGAACGTACTCGTCTGAGTACGAATCGGATAAAGGGCAGACAACTGCCCCTTTTGTAAAACACGCTAAGAGGAACACGAAGTAGTCCACAGGTTCAATTGCTTTCAAACAAACTCTTGAACCTCGACCTACTCCGATGTCATCTAACTTTTGGCATGAAAGAAAAACTTGCTCTTCTAACTCACGGTAAGTGATTTGCGTTTCATTGTATTCAATGGCGATGGTTTCCCCATCGCCCCTCAATATTTTATCGATCATAACTCAGCTTGTTCATTCACAAAGTAATTTTTGTAGCTCGGTTTCCATGCTCCTTTTTTACTGTGGGCTTCAGCAATAGCTTTGGCATGATGTTCTACAAGCTCAGATTCTGCATTGACAATATCTTCTGAACACACTGCAGAAATAAGTTGACGAGGGTCAACACGATACTTGGTAGACATTTCATGGATCACAGGCATGTAACTTGAGTGGAATAGAGCCATACCAGATACCGTATCTATGGAGGTAAGGCCACGCTTTTCTATCATTGGTTTGATTAGTTCCTCGCCAATGTCCATAACTTTGATAGGATCGATATTGCCTTCAAGACCCATACGAGCCAAACAGCCCAACATTTGTTCAGTTGTCGTATTACCAGCACTTCGACCAAATCCTTGTAAGGACGTATCAATAATAGAAGCGCCAGCTTCTATTGCTGCTAGGGCATTGCCAATACCCAAACCTAAGTTATTGTGGCCATGAAAACCGATCACAGCATCCGATTTCTCTGCCAAAATGGCTTCAACATATAGCTTAACTTCATTCGGTAACATGCCTCCTGCAGAATCTACGACGTACACCGCATCCACGCCCATCTCAAATGCCAGTTTTGAAGCTTGGGCTAGATCTTCTGGTTTAGCTGCGTAAGACTTCATAAAGTTAGCGCAAGTCATCATACCTTGGGATTTAGCAGATGAAACAAATGCTTCACTCTTGGGAAAATCCTCAATAGTGGAACCAATACGAATAAAATCCATATCGTAGTTTTTTGCCATTTCCAAGTGCTCTAAGGTAGCGATACCTGGAATAGCAAACATGCCCCATTTACCATTCGTGACTGATTCGGCAGCGGATTTCATGTAAACTTCATCAGACTCTAACGCAACACCTATCTTTTTCTCTGTTGCCCCTAATCCAACACCGTGACCTACTTCTATAAGCTCAAATCCAGCCTCATCAAGGGCTAGTGCAATATCATCTGCATTCTTTTTTGAAAACTGGAAATCAATTTCGTAGCTGCCGTCACGTAGAGTACATTCAAGTATTTTCGGGTTATTCATGTTTCATACCTATTAATTTTTGCTTTAGAAATCAGATAAATCCTCCCACTTCAAAGCTGTACCCTTAGGTAAAGCTTTTAAAGCACGACGACCTAAAACTTGCTCGTAATATTTTGGTGCCAAACCATACCCCGGTCGTATACTTCTGACATTTTCTTCTGTCAGAATTTCACCTTTTTCAACCGTTTTCACTATGTATAGAGAACGACGAAACTTCACATTACCCTTTTCAGCTTCAGTTCTTTCGTAGTTTACGTTGCCTAACGCCCGCCATGCAGTCTCGGTGTCTTGGCAAAGGGCTCTTAATTCTAATGGCTCAAGTGAAAAACTATCATCAGCGCCACCACCATTTCTATCCATCGTAACATGCTTTTCTATTAAGCAAGCACCCAGAGCAATAGACGTCACTGCCGTAGCGTTATCTATCGTATGGTCAGAGAGACCTGAAAGCACATTAAAACGCTTTGCAATATCAGCAATTGTTCTTAAATTATATTGCTCTGCGGGGGCTGGATAACCACTAACACAATGTAAAACTACCAACTCTTGGCAACCGTTATTTCTAGCCGTCTCAATGGCTTCTGCAATTTCGACTTCATTAGCCATGCCAGTAGAGATTATCATCGGTTTACCCGTTTGAGCTACACGCTTTATTAGTGGTAAGTCAATAACTTCAAAAGATGCGATTTTGTATGCAGGAGAATCTAACTCTTCAAGTAAATCAACTGCCTTAAAGTCGAATGGAGAACTAAATACTGTAATACCCAGCTCTCTTGCCTTTTCAAACAGTGGTTGATGCCACTCCCAAGGCATGTGCGCACCTTTATATAGCTCATATAAGGTCTGCCCATCCCAAAGCCCCCCGTGAATCTGAAACTCCTCTGAATCACAATCTATTGTTATGGTTTCATGTGTATAGGTTTGCAGCTTTATCGCATCGGCGCCTGCCTTTTTGGCTTCTTCCATGATTTGGAATGCACGATTAATATCACCGTTGTGATTAGCGGATAGCTCTGCGATGATATATGGTGGGAAATTTGGGCCGATTTTTCGGCCGTCAATAGTGATAAATGGCTTCATTTTTGCCTCAATAGATAGGGTGTCGGACATAAGTTTCTTCATCGGTTTGTTGGTAGCAAGCTTTCTGAAAGAGCCTTTGAGAAGCTAAATTAGCTTTTAGTACCTTTGCATGCAAAGTAATGTCAGGGTAGATGAGATCCACTAACTTAAGAACTTCAGAGGCTATGCCCTTTCCATAACTCATTGGATCAATAAAGATAGATACAAGGTAGTGGCCAGCCCGTTTTCTATCTAAACGCACGACTCCCACTTTTTCGCCACTTTCTTTGTCAATTACCATATAGAAATAGTCTGATGGGGACTGCAACTTCTTATACATCCACTCGTGATGTTCAACCCATGATGGAATATTCGTGTTCAATGCGTACTTTCTTGTTTCTGAGTGGCATTGCCATTCATAAACTTGTTTAATATCTTGTTGGGTCGCTTTTTCAAGACAATAACTGTCATCACTAACACTAAATAACTGTTCAATTTCAAACACTACTCGCTTTACACCACGTCCATCGCAGATACTAAGGTTAGCCAACTTAAACGCCTCCCAGTGTCGAAGTGTCGTTTGATAGCTAGAAAGTAACCGACTTGGAATGTCTTCAATGTCAACTTTTATCGCTGCACCATATTTAACAAGCTCTTCGCTGATCATCTGTTGGTTATCAGCAAGGGGGACGATTACATTCGGCAAACCCAAACAAGCTCTTTCCCAACTTGTAGTACCAGGGGCTCCAATAGCAATGTCATGCTCTAGCATTAAACCAGCCATATCAGAGACAAAATCTAGATGAGTAACATTAGAGTAACGTGAACACCATGTTGCTACTTGTTGAAAATTCGGCGATCTTGGAGATAACAGGACTGTGAAGTTGGCACTTACATTAGGATGTAAAATATTTAAGGCTTTTAAAGTCGCATTTGGAGCATCAACTCCCCCCATGGATATCAGTACGTTAGGTTTATCGTTACTCAACGCCTTTGACAGAGCGAACTCTCTTTTAATAGAAAAGCGAGGCTGCAATAAAGCATAATCACTCCCCACAAGCGCTGGAGCTTTTGATTCATTGTAATCACTTTCTAAACGACCTAGCGTCTGATCCAAAATCAAATCTGCTCTGTGACATCTTGCTAAGTCATCAATCGCTAGCAGTCGACAATTCATAGAATCGATAACTAGGTCTTGCCACTCTCTACCAATCGCATAGTGATCAGTAATAACTAAATCAGCAGAAATGAGCGTCGCAACAAAATCTTTCGCATCTTCAATAACAGATCTTCTTAACCAACCCACGTAGTCAACTGGGCTACTCGGTACATATATCGAAGCTCCTAGATGCAAAACCTCGACCTTGTACCCTCTTTTTTCAATGAAATCTATCATGTCCCCTTGTTGGGCGATACAAGAAAACTTTACTTCCGCTCCTCTCTTTTTTAGCTCATCAGCAAGCACTAGGCAGCGCATCACATGACCGCTACCTATATAAATAGAGGCATCTACCCTAAAAACTACTTTCATCGTACTTTAAATAGCGGTACCAGAACGTCACAATCTAACTGCGCTGTAATATCACCGTTTCCAAGACTACGTTTTAGTAATACAAAAAATTCATTGTAAGCCTTTAGGAGCGCATCAATATGTTCTTTAGTATGAGAAAAGCTTAGGTTATGCGAACCAAATGATAAGATTCCGTGCTTAAACATTTCTTGCATATACAGTGTTTTAATCTCTAAAGACGTTGCGTTTTCACAATCGGAGAAAGTGATAAATGACCAAGAGGGGTGACCAACGACACGCACCACTTTTTGTAGGTCTTGCTTGTCAATGAGATCTTTCAGATTGGCTATTAAATACTCCCCTAATTCAGCTATGTAATCACACACTTTATCGTTTTTCACTTTCTCAAGTACGACATTCGCAGCAGCTAAAGAAGACGTTTCACCGGCAAACGTCCCCGAGTAAAAAATATCCTCCATCAGCACCATAATATCCTTTCTTCCCATAACAGCAGAAAGAGGAAATCCATTGCCAATACCTTTACCAAACGTCGCAAGATCAGGCGTTACGTTGAATAGTTGTTGAGCTCCACCAGGGGAAAAGCGACATCCTGTAATAGTTTCATCAAAGACCATTACAATATCTTCATTTTTCGTGACTTCACGAATGTGCTCAAGAAAACCAGCTTGAGGAAACTCTACATTCATTGGCTCCATAATGACCGCAGCTATCTGGTCTTTATAGTCATGAATCAGTTGATCAAAAGATTGCAAATCGTTGTATTTAAAAACCTTTGTCAGCGAGCGAGTCACCTCCGGCACCCCCAGGCTTCGGCTTGTCGACCCTATATACCAGTCTTGCCATCCATGGTAACCACAAACGAGCACAATATCTTTTTTCGTGTACGCCCGCGCTAATCGAATCGCTGCAGAAGTGCTATCCGTACCATTTTTGCCAAATCGAACCATTTCTGCACAAGGGACTAAATCAATAAGTTTTTCCGCGACTTCAACTTCCAGACTATGTGATAAAGAAAAAGTTACCCCATTCTCTAGCTGTGCCTTTACAGCATTGTTAATGTCATCATTGGCATACCCAATAGAAATACTCAAAAGGCCATTAATAAAGTCAATATATTCATTTCCATCGACATCCCATATCTGGGCACCTTTCGCCTTTTTAGCAAAATAGGGCGATACACCATGTGGAAATTGAGTCATACTTTTAGAAAAAGTTTGTGACCCGAGTGGGATTGCTTTTAGCGCTCTCTCTAGCAATTTTTCTGAAGCGACATAACGTTGTGACATAATAAAATCTCAATACTTATCTTTATCCAATGACAGATGGTATCCCTCGTTGCGCTCTATATTTTGATTTATCGCTAGCAACTCAGGCTCGTTAACTATCACACTTAAGATATCTTGTGTCGTAAAGTGAGGGTTGTTTAAATAGAGACGAGAATAGATCTCTAAAACAAAGTTAAAGTCTCGCGGTTCATCTACAGTCCACCTTAAATATGAAAGGTCTTTATCATTTTTAACATTTTCAAGATAAAAACTGGACTCAGGTTTGCGTATATAAGGTGTCACATGCTCCCGCTCTGATTGAAGCTTGGCATTTGTCCAAGCCCTTTCCAGCGAGCCTATTGTCATCACTTCAACATCAAGTCCATCAGGGTAAGTGGGAGGTGCAATATTTGATGTATAATCCGCTCCAGAATCTAGATGATGAGCGACTACTTTGTCCACAACCTCTGGACAAATCAAAGGACAGTCGCCTGTTAGCCTAACGACATGAATAGCATTCGCACTTTTCGCTGCGTGATAAAAACGATCCAAAACATCATCGAGATTACCTCGAAAACACTTAACCCCCATACTGTTCGCCAGAGCTTGTAGCTCATCATCAGAAGTTTGGTCCGATGTGGCTAAAATCAGCTCATCAATCGTATTGCACAGCGAGAGCCTTTCTAGCTGCCGCTGTAACATGGGTAGACCCAAGATGGGTTTTAAAACTTTTTTGGGTAAACGAGAAGAGGAAACTCGTGCTTGCAAAATAGCAACAACTTTCATACTGCCTTCTTACCATTTAGATGGATTAAGTAAATCTTCGTTTGATGAAGTAAAATTAGGGAAGTCTAGCTCATCTAACTTAGTCATATTGTTATAAGCTGAAGCAATTTGCTCAAGTTGTTCAACATTCGTGCAGCCTACAACCCCACACTCTATTTGCGATTTTTCAATTAAATATGACAAAGCCAACTCTAGTCGACTAAAACGCGATTTTGCACAAAAATCATCGTATTTAGAAAAATCGCTAAAATGGCAAAACTTCTCAGGTCGATCTTGAGGTTTAGCGAGCAAAAGCCCCTGAAGAAACAGAGATCGAACATGGATTTCCACTCCGTTTTTTTCTGCCGCATCTAAGACACCAGCAATCTCAAAACGTGAATCGAACAAGTTAGCGGGTATTTGAATGAGGTCGACAAGTCCTGCCTCAATAACAGACAACGCACTTTGAGAGTCATAAAATGAGACGCCAATTTTACTAACAAGGCCCTCTTCTTTCAGTGACTTGAGCTCCAATAAATTGCGCCAATTGCTGGCAAATGCATCATTTTCGTCATGAAGCATCATTCCATACAAATGATCTATGTTCAGTCGTTCGAGAGATTGCTTGGTCATCTGATTAATAGAGCTTTTGGCTCCTGCCAAGGAAGGGATTTTTGAGGTAACCTTGAAAGCTTTTAAATCAAATTGCCCTAGCACACTCTCACTATTACCATAAGCTATTGCGGTATCAAGAGAATTAATGCCCAGATTAGGCGCTAGGTCAAGCATCTCCTCAACGACAGAGCGTTCTACTTGTCCACCACTGTTCGTCACTCCGTAATCTAAGCCGAATTGCACGGTACCTAAAGATAGTTTCATTCCAAACTCTCAAGCAAAATATCGTTAAGGACTTTATACACCTCGTCTTGCTGTTCAAGAGTCATTCCGTGAAATATAGGGAGCGAAATGGCTTCTCGGTAATAACTTTCAGCAGCTGGGAAGTCACCTTGCTTGAAACCCATTCTGGCATAGTAAGGTTGAGTATGGACCGGGATATAATGCAAGTTCACACCGATACCATTTTCCCGTAGAGCGTTAAACACTTCTTTATGAGTTAGAGATATCTCATCTAACTTCAGCCTAATAACATATAAATGCAACCCTGAATATGTATTTTCAAGCTGATATGGGAGAACGACAGGAAGAGAGCTCAATATTTTGTTGTAACGCTCAGCTAAACGGTGACGTGATGCAACAAACTCGTCAAGACGTCGCATTTGAGACACCCCCAACGCACCTTGCAGTTCAGTCATTCGATAGTTAAAGCCTAAGTCAATTTGTTGATAGTACCATCTACCATGACTGCCACCTTCCATTTGATCTAAATCTCGAGTGATCCCGTGACTACGGTAGAGCTCCATTTTGTCAGCCAGTGCTTTTTGATTGGTTAACGCAGCACCGCCTTCAGCCGTGGTAACTATTTTCACTGGATGAAAACTAAAGACTGTAATATCTGAAAACGCACAGTTACCAATTGGCTCACCATGATAACGTCCACCAATAGCATGAGAGGCGTCTTCTATAACCTTGAAGCCATATTCTTTTGCAAGCTTATGTATCGCTCTCATATCACATGGCTGTCCGCAAAGATGAACAGGAACAACAACTTTCGGTAATTTTCCAGCCTCTTTTGCTTCTTTGAGTTTTTCTTCCAGCTTCTGCGGACACAGGTTGTATGTATCTGGATCGATATCTACAAAATCAACCTGTGCACCACAATATAAAGCACAGTTTGCTGATGCCACAAAGGTTATAGGAGAAGTCCATAGCCAATCCCCTTTACCGACACCTAGAGCCAAGCAAGCAATATGTAGCGCTGATGTTGCACTATTTACTGCCACGGCATAACTTGCACTAGAATGATTTTTGAGAGACTGTTCAAATTCAGGGACCTTAGGACCTTGAGTGAGAAAGTCTGAAGTAAGTACATCGACTACAACATCAATATCTTCTTGCTTTATTTCTTGTTTACCGTATGGGATCACTATTTTTTACTCACTTAGACTGTGAAATTTGGGTCGACATGTTCAACAATAAGTTTGCGCAAACTTTCTACTGTTTCCCATTCAGTGTTTGTTCCAGAGTTGTACTTGAATCCAAACGGCACTTTTTCAGCTTTGTGGTGCATTAGATATTCACGCTCTGAGTAAGTGAACGATACAGAAGGCAGAATTGCGTAGTATTCACCAAGATCGATAGTATTAAGAGAATCTGTATCTGTGATCATTTCTTCATGTAGTTTTTCCCCAGGTCGAATACCAACCATTTTGGTTTCACAATCGGGAGCAATAGCCTCGGCGATGTCTAAGATCTTATATGATGGGATTTTGGGTACAAAAATCTCACCACCAAGGTGGTTCTCCAAAGCATACATCACCATGTTTACGCCATCTTGCAAGGAGATATTGAAGCGAGTCATATCCTCATGAGTAATCGGAAGTACGCCCTCTTCTTTTCTTTTCATGAAAAATGGGATAACTGAACCTCTAGACCCCATTACGTTGCCGTATCGAACAACACTGAAACGAATATCTTTCGAACCTTTAATATTATTTGCTGCTGTGAATAGCTTGTCAGAAGCAAGTTTAGTGGCCCCATAAAGGTTAATGGGTGCACATGCTTTATCTGTCGAAAGCGCTACTACATCCTTTACCCCACATTGCAATGCCGCGTGAATGACATTCTCTGCACCATCAACATTTGTACGGATACACTCAGTAGGGTTGTATTCGGCAGTGTCAACCTGCTTAATTGCAGCCGCATGGATTATTACATCGACGCCTTCGCAAGCTTGCACCATTCGTTGCTGATCGCGAACATCACCAATAAAAAAACGCAATTGTGGGAAAGCTTTTTGAGGATACTGCTGCTTGATCTCAAACTGTTTGAGTTCGTCTCGGGAAAATATAATGATTTTTTTGACGTCTGAGTATCGCTCAAGGATTGTTTTAATAAATTTCTTACCAAAGGATCCCGTGCCACCGGTTATAAGAACCGTTTTATTGTTCAACATGATTAATTCCGTAAGTATAGTTCCACCATAAAGAATACCCTCAGAAGTTTTGTTCATGCTTGCCAAGCAACCTACATTAAGACCCCATCAGTGAGCTTCTATATGCGCTCGGCACTACGTAAACTGAGCATTAAACGTAGGGGTATTCGTTTTGAGTGGATGATACAATAAAATATTTAAGTAATCGAATTTTACCTTTACTCTAGTACTTAGAGATACTGCAAGAAGAGCAACAATACTGTAATATCTCCAAAAATAACTTGTAGGTTGAGGTTTATAAATGATCATCGTAACTGGCGGCGCTGGCATGATTGGCAGCAACATTGTCAAAGCACTAAATGACAAAGGCATCAACGACATTTTGGTAGTTGATAACCTTAAGAATGGTAAGAAGTTCCAAAATTTGGTTGATTTAGATATCACAGACTATATGGATCGTGATGATTTCCTCACTCAAGTAATGGCGGGCGATGACTTTGGGCCTATCGAGGCCATCTTCCATGAAGGTGCTTGTTCTGCAACTACTGAGTGGGATGGCAAGTACATGATGCTCAACAATTATGAGTATTCAAAAGAGCTGCTGCATTTCTGTTTGGAGCGTGAAATTCCTTTCCTTTATGCTTCTTCAGCTGCAACTTACGGTGAAACTGATACTTTCATTGAAGAGAAAGAGTATGAAGGCGCACTAAATGTATACGGTTACTCAAAACAACAGTTCGATAACTATGTACGCCGCATTTTGCAAGATGCTGAAGAGCATGGTGAGCAACTTTCTCAAATTACTGGTTTCCGTTACTTCAACGTTTATGGTCCTCGCGAACAGCACAAAGGTTCAATGGCATCAGTAGCCTTCCACCTAAACAACCAAATGAACTCAGGTGAAAATCCAAAGTTATTTGCAGGCAGCGAGACTTTCAAGCGTGACTTCGTTTACGTCGGCGATGTTGCGGCAGTAAACTTATCGTTTTTGGAAAGCGGCCAGTCAGGTATTTTTAACCTTGGAACAGGTAATGCGGAATCTTTCGAAGCAGTCGCTAAAGCCGTGATTAAGTTCCATGGTAAAGGTGAAGTAGAAACTATTCCATTCCCTGAACACCTTAAAGGCGCATACCAAGAGTTTACTCAAGCAGACCTAACAAAACTGCGTGCAGCAGGTTGTGATCACCAGTTCAAAACAGTCGAAGAAGGCGTTGCTGAATATATGCAGAAGATAAACAAGTAGCCTCTAATATTTTAAAGGCTACTATAGAAAGGTGGTTTCAATGCCACCTTTTTATTGTCTCTCCACTAGATAAAGGTAAGTTGTGACAAAACCGGCAATTCTTCATATTTGTCTTTCCCAAGGCTGGGGAGGGCTAGAAATGTATCCGATAAGAACTGGCAAAGAGTTTCTTGAACGTGGCTATAACGTTTATGGTCTATGTACCAGTGGAACACAAGTTGCTCAAGGAATGCGAAGCTCTGGTATTGAGACCTTTGAGATATCGAGTAAAGGGAAGTTAATAGCGTCTAAACTTTTACGACTGAACCACTGGCTAAAACAAAGAAACGTCAAAATTATTCATTGCCACAAATCTGGTGATATTCTGGTTTCAGCGCTACTGAGCTTATTAACTAGACGGAAAACTTTTTTCACGGAGCACATGGGGGTTACTCGCCCTAAAAAAGACCTCTACCATAAGTGGGCTTATTCACATATTGACCAGATTTTTTCAATCAGTAATGAAACCTATAAACGCAATCTAGAAGCACTCCCTGTACCTGAAAATAGAATCACCCGGCTCTGGTTAGGCACCGACATCCCAGAGCAACCAATTGATAACCAAAACCAAATTGCCACTATAAAGTTTGAAGTGGGGTTACCTAGAGATAGTATAATTATTGGTAATCTAGGTAGGGTCTGCTCTGGCAAAGGTCAAATGGAGCTTTTAGAGGCCTTCCATTTACTGAAAGACACATATCCCGAGCTTCATCTATTACTAGTCGGAGGGTTAGATGTTTCAGAAGGTTCGGACAACACTTTCGTTCACAAGCTAAAAGATAGCATTAATCACTTAAACTTAACCCAGCGCGTTCATCTAGCTGGATTTAGGACAGATACTAATCGCATGTTAGCTGCAATGGATATTGTATGCCTACCAAACCACAACGAAGCTTTTGGTTTAACTGCAATCGAAGCTATGGCTGCAAAGAAGCCAATAGTTGCAGCTAATACTGGAGCACTACCAGAAATACTATACTCAACGGCTTTGTTGGCTGATCCATTAGACCCTCAAAAAATAGCAGACAATATAGAATATTATCTGCTCGATAAAGAGTTGATGAAGAAAAATTCAGCTCGAGCTTACCAACGAGCACAATCAGAGTTTTCGATGAGTACACATATTCAGAAGCTAGCAAAGTACTATCATGAGTAATGAGTAACCTCCGTCAACAGATTAGCCTAACCTTGAGTCCATCCTATTCAAAGAGAATAGACCAACTACCAAGGTGAATAAATAAACTACATGCGTATGGTGAAAAGGCACATCAGATAATCCCGCAATGAACACAAGCATAACTAACACTTGGGTGATGACACGATCTCTTTCTCGAGCTTTATTAAGCCTTACTGGATAGAAAAACCAAACCATCATGATAAAAAAACCAACAGAACCGTATCTAGCAAGTGTATCTATGTACTGATTATGGAGGTGAAGTTGTCGATAAGCCTTTCTGTTTGGTACTTTTCGAATACCTTCTTCTAACATTATATCGCCTTCCCCAACCATAGGTTGCTCTTTCCAAACATCAACACCGAACGTCCATAAATCTAATCGTGCCCCAAAAGATGTCTCGTAGTTCCCTTTGCTGATAGAGTTAAACTCAGCGACTGTCCTGTCAACACGTTCATCTATCATTGGCTTAAATGACAGATAAATAGCACTTAAGCCAATCAATGTGAAAGTACCTAACTTAACGAGTGATAAATTATTAAAGCTCCTATAAATTACAAGCATCATTGCTATTGGGTATGCTACCCAAACACCACGAGAGTCTGTCAAAATTAATGCCCATAAAGACAATAAGAATCCAGTAATACATAAACCTTGAATAAATCTCGATTCATAGTGTTTAGTCAAAGCTAAAGAAGACAAAGAAACAAAAGAGCAGTAAAGTGCATAGGGTATTGGATTGGTTGCTATACCAACCCTAGCTATATTTAAATAGTAATGTTCAAATATAGCATTAAGCCCACATACAGATGCAGAAAGTATAATTGTATTATATACCCAAGAATTAGAAAACTTACTCCAAGGAACAACAGATAAGTAAACTAAACATGTCAATAAAGTCCTAGGCAATCCAAAATTGTCACCTCTCCAAACATGCATAATAGAAAAATATGAAAAAACCAGAATGCTAGCTAAAAAAAACTTTTTGTAACCATACTGGTTAAAATTAGTCTTAATACATTGCCTATATCTTATTATGCTATAAACAATAACAATAACAGTAACCCTAGAAACTAAAGACTTAGTATCTGTGAAGTTAAATATTGAGATTAAAACTAAAAAAACTGGAGAGAAAAGAAATGCCTTCTCCAATTGCTGAGCTAAATTCTTCATTGATACTTTCTGTTATAAATACGCAGGGCAATCTTTCTGTATAGAGAGTAAAGCTCTCGAGTAGGTTTTCGATACAACCTAGCTTTACTTTCTTCACCTAGTTGAATTGTTGTTGCGAATTCTTGAGGGTTTTCAACAACAGCAGGGGAAAGAATATAGGAAGGCATATCATGAAGATACAAGGAGCCAACATAGTTATCTACTGGCATACACCATCGTTCAGAGTTACTAACAAGCTTTTTTGCAGCATACGGTGAAATGGCATAACACCTAAGTCCACCATAGTTATTCGTCATAAAAGAGATGCTAAAGTTATCATCCTCTTCCTTCAGACACAAAACCCCTTTGTCTGTTTTAGACTCTAAACGCAAGAAACCGTATCTATCGATTTTTTCTTGAACCACTTTCAAGCTACTTGGAAATGAAGGTAAGATAGAAGCGTCATCTTCAAAAACTATAATAGGCTCATCAAGCTCAATCGATTTTTTCCATAGAAGGTAATGACTTCCGTATACACCGAGCTCTCCTTTCGAGGGCATTCGGCCGCTGGTAAGCCATAGCCGTTTAGCATAGTTATAATTTTCGAACAATTTGTGAGGAGGCTCTGCTCTGCCGTCAACTGCATCAAAAAACTCAAAATCAATATTAAGTTGGTCTAGCTGCTTCTTGATGTACTCTCTACGCTCAGGACTACGCTGTAAACTAATAACAAAAACTTTCACTAAACACTACCAAACCAAGAGAAATGGACGCCATTAGACCATATATGACAATTAAATTGAACCGAATTTCACCAACACTCACACAAACCTAACGTCACACCTCCATCCCACGACCCTCTTAATAATTGATGTTTACCCAACGAATCAAGAACACGAAAGCAACTGGTTTCACCCGAAGACTTGTCCAAGTGTTTAGCACAACTCAACCATAACTACGCTCAATAGCCATAAACCCAACTATATTAACTGTGTTTTCAAAACAGTAATAGACAACGTCATTACATGGTCATTGCTTTATATTTTAGTTAATGAGCTATACCATATAAAAATGAATGGATAGATATAGGTGAATACAATGCTCAGTTTTACTAACAGACTAAGAAACAAAATAAAAATATCGGGTCGACATCAATTCGCAATAGATCCATCGTCAAAAATACGACAATGTAAGATTGTTATTAAAGGAGAGAACAACAGCCTAAAAATAGGAAAAAATGCCAACTTGCGTCGTTGCATCATTGAAATAGATGGTAATAATTGTCATTTAACAATTGATGACAACACAATCATAGGCCATGACTGCTACCTTTCTGCTAGAGAAAATGGAATTAAGCTAACAATTGGCGAAGGAAGCATGCTATCCCGAAACGTGAAGATTATGACTAGCGATGGCCATAATATTACTAAAGATGGAAAGCGCATCAACAGTGCTCAGAGTATCGAAATTGGTCCTAAGGTTTGGCTTACAGATAATGTAACAGTTTTAAAAGGTGTTACTGTCGGTGAAGGATCAATCATTGGCATCAACTCTACCTTGACCAAATCAGTCCCATCGGGCGCCATTGCTGTTGGTAACCCTGCCAAAGTCGTACAGAATGGAGTATCATGGCAGCATGAACTGACTTATTAGATGAACCCTAGCTTCCTAAATGAAAATTCTCATTATCGGTCCCTCTTGGGTTGGCGACATGGTGATGTCGCAAAGCTTGTATACGACTCTCAAAGATAAATATCCAGACTGTGAACTGGATGTCCTTGCTCCTGCTTGGTGTAAACCTATCCTAGAACGCATGCCAGAAGTACATCAAGCCATAGAGATGCCGATTGGACATGGGGACTTCAATCTATTTGGTCGAAGAGCAATTGGGCATGAGTTACGTAAAAATCATTATAGCCATGCATTCATATTACCTAATTCTGCAAAGTCAGCCCTAATTCCATGGTTTGCTGGAATACCAGTACGAACTGGCTGGAAAGGTGAGTTCAGATATGGGCTACTTACAGATCTTCGTCCTGATAAGCGTGTATTTCAATATATGGTTGAAAGGTACGTCGCTCTCGCTTCAACTTCTAAAAAGATGTTGGAAGAGGTTAAGTTAGCCAATTGCCCAAAGCCCAGTTTAACCGTCGACACCACTTCACAACTCGCTGCTCGTCAGAGACTCAATCTAGATTTACAACTTCCAATTGTAGGCCTCTGCCCTGGCGCGGAGTTTGGCCCGGCTAAGCGTTGGCCAGACCGGCACTATTCTAAGCTTGCTAAACATCTTGTAGATAAAGGCCAGCAAGTTTGGTTGTTCGGCTCAGAAAAAGACAGAGCTGTCACCGAAAAAATCAAATCAGCTCTCACATCAGATCAACAACAATATTGCTTTAACTTAGCTGGCGAAACATCACTAATCGAAGCAGTAGACTTATTAGCAGCTTGCCATACCGTTGTATCGAACGATTCAGGCTTAATGCATGTTTCTGCTGCCGTAGGGTGCAATATAGTTGCGATTTATGGCTCTAGCTCACCAAAATATACGCCGCCTCTGACTGACAAGTTAGAAATGGTGCATACTGATATCGAGTGTCGGCCGTGTTTCAAACGCGAGTGTCCGCTTGGCCACCAAGACTGTCTCAATAAACTAATGCCTTCTCAAGTCATCAATGCTGTTGATAAATTTCTAGAGCAATAACTCATGAAACACCTATGGTTTGAGCGTGGTGCTTACGCTTCTAAAAAAGCACGCAAGTATATTCAAGATGATTTTCAGCCTCAAAAAATCAAGAAAATAGCAGTAATTAGACACGCAGCACTTGGGGATCAGGTTGTTGTTCGCCCATTTCTAGTTGAAGCCAGAAAGTTTTTTCCTAACGCTGAAATTACGTTAGTTCCAGTTTCCAACTATATGTATGGAATACCGAGTGACTTGGTTGATCATGTTCATGTGATGCCAGGAAAAGAGCCTGGAAAAACAACACCTGTCAAAGAAAAAGTTCGAAACATCAAACAACTAGGCGAGCAAGACATAATTTTCGATTTGGCGAGCACTAACCGTTCTCATTGGATGACAGCATTAAGTAAAGCCAAACTAAAAATAGGGTTTCCATACAAATGGTACTTCTGCGGTACTTTGTTTAATGTTGCAGTTCATCGTTCAGATTTTCAGCCAGAAGTGGAATGCATGTTAGATATGCTCAAGCTACTAGGCCACAACCCCGCTCACCCACTGGACTTTGCCTATCCTGATCATCGCAAACTGGTAGACACTGAAGCTCCCTATGTGCTCTATTTTAACGGCGCCTCGCAGCTGCGAAAAATATTATCTAAAGAGCAAATGTTTGCGGTATTAGAGAAGGCAGTCCAAGAGAACCCAAATCATACCCACGTGTATCTGGAAGGAAAAAATGATTTTGAGAAAGGGGATTTTTGCCAAAGCCTTTTAAAATATCCAAACTTCAAAATTCAACCATGCTTACCACTTGAAGAGCTAGTTGATCTAACGGCAAAAGCTGCACTAATGGTCGCTCCTGATACAGGTGTCCGGAACATTGCAATATCGACCCATACACCAACTGTAGGCATTTTCTATGCGACGGTGCCTTTTCGATATACGCCTTTGTATGAGCACCATGACATCGTGATGAATGCTGATGGCTCAATACCGACCACGGCGCAAATCACAGATGCAATTTCCCGTGCCCTATCGAATCAATAACTTCATTTCGGAATTTTATAAGCAGCAATGAAAAATCTATCAATTTTAGTTTCCAATAGACTAATTAGGCTCATCGGCAACATTTTTAAAATGTTGTCGTATCCTTTTCATGCCTTGTTTCCAAATAAGCGCTTTACGATCCCATCGCTCTCCAGCCCAAAGGTCAACTCTAACGAACAAACCAAGATACCTAAGATAATTTGGCAAACTAACTTTTCTGCACAAAGCACTCTGCCTGTTTATCTTAACTATTTGTTCAATCGCCTGATGTCCTTAGATTATGAATACCGCTATGTGAGTACAGAAGAACGAGCCGAGTTCATTAAAGCAAATGCTTCTGAGCGAGTGTATAACGCCTACATGCAATTGAATGATGGTGCTGCGCAAGCAGATTTGTGGCGACTCATCACAATTCACACTCACGGTGGCATCTACATGGATATTGATGCGACACTAGTGTGGCCACTTAAACGCATCTTACCTACCGATGAAAATGCGATGTATGTGAAGTTAAAAAAGAATCAGCACTATACCAATTTCTTTCTCGCTTCAGCTCCTAACAATCCAGATTACGAACTTGCGATCAATAAGATTGTCGAAAATATAGAAAGCCGAAGCATAGAACAAGGTGTTTATTTTCTTACGGGTCCAATGGTTATAACTGGTGTACTGGATAACAAGTCAGTCGTATACAAAGAAAGAAAATACGTTTGCATACAAGGCACATTTACTAATGAATATTTCCAATACCTAGATAAGCCTCGTAGCAAATGGACACATAAAAAACCGGAAGATCTCCTCAAGTGATACGACTTCTATATACACTTTTACTAGTCATTGCACTTCCTTTCCTTTTACCAAGCTTATATAAACATAAGCTTGGTAAACCTTCCGTAGGCTCTCGCTGGAAAGAACATTTCGGTTTCACACCTAGCCTGAACAACCCTGAGAAGAAACCTGTCATATGGATTCACGCTGTTTCAGTGGGAGAAGTTATTGCTGCATCACCGTTGATTAAGAAGATACATCAAGCCCAGCCAAATGCTAAAATCCTTGTCACTACCACAACTCCAACAGGCGCTAAGCAGGCAGATAATTTAAAGGAATATGCAGAACACAGATATATGCCTCTGGATTTTACTTTTGCGGTGAAAGCATTTTTAAAAGTCGTGAGACCGAAACAGTTAATCATTGTCGAAACTGAACTTTGGCCTAATACATTAATTACCGTATCCGAAAAGCACATTCCAATCACGGTAGTCAACGCACGTTTATCAGACAAGTCTTTCCGTGGCTACTCAAAAGTCAAACCGTTATTTGATCTACTTTCACCTTCTTTAAGTAAAGTTATATGTCAGCATAAAGATGATGCCAGAAGATTTGAAAATCTCGGGATACCTCAAAATAAAATCTTTGTCTCCGGCTCGATAAAATTCGATATATCCATTTCATCCGAGCAGTCAATCAAGGGAAATCAGCTCAGGAGTGAATTGGATAGCTCTCGCCCTATTTGGGTTGCAGCCAGCACTCATCAAGGAGAAGATGAAAAAATACTCGCTGCTCATTCACAGGTTTTAAAACAAGTACCTAATGCTCTCCTCATACTGGTTCCTAGGCATCCTGAGAGATTTAATGATGTCATGGTGAAATGCAGTGAACTCTTTACTACTGTCCGTCGGACAGGTAATTCAACCGTATCAGCCAGTACACAAGTCTACTTAGGTGACACCATGGGTGAAATGTTAACACTCATTGGCGCTAGCGATGTCTGCTTCATGGGCGGAAGCTTACTTGGAAATAAAGTGGGCGGACACAACCTCTTAGAGCCCGCGGCATTGGCAAAGCCAACTCTGACTGGGCCTAGTTATTTCAATTTTTCTGATATCACAAAGCAACTAGTTGCATCGAATAGTTGTCAGATCATCAACTCTGAATCTGAGCTCGCAGAAAAAATTATTGAGCTTTTTCACTCCACAGATCTTAGGGACGAACAAGGCCAGGCCGCATTAAGTGTGGTGGAGCGAAACCGAGGCGCGCTCAAAAACACTATCCAACACATTTTCGGAGAAGCAAGATGAGTTTGAAGAAGTTATCCAAGCTGTACCACTATGTGAGATGTATACCCAAAACTCTATTCTTTAATTTCTATTACCTACCATTTCACCAAGCGATAAAACTTCCAATTTTAGTCAATCATCGTACCAAGTTTGTTGCTCTAGGTGGCAGGATATCTATCCCTGAATCAGCGAAGCTAGGCAAGATCAAACTAGGATTTGGTCGAGTACAAATTGCTGACAACAAATACTCTCGTTTTATATGGAATATTGGCAAGAATGGACATATAAAGTTTGGCCATCACATTAAGGTAGGTACAGGCTCCAAACTCCATATCAATGGCACGTTAGCAATTGGCTCAGGCAGCAATTTCACTGGCGAAGCAACTATCATTTGTAATCATATGATCTCTTTTGGTGATAACTGTCTAATCTCTTGGCAAACTCTTTTTATGGATTCAGATCTACACAAAATTACAGATTTAGAAAATCAACAAACTAACCCAGATCAACCTATAACCATTGAAGATAAAGTATGGGTTGGCGCTAGATCCACTATCCTCAAAGGGACGCACGTTGCAACAAATTCCGTTGTCGCAAGTACCTCGACAGTAACTTCACAGTTTAACAGTAATAATGTTATCGGGGGAAACCCAGCCAAAGCTATTTCTTCACTTTCTGGGAAGTGCTTTCATCATTAAAGTCGCGTTAAAAACTTAGCTCTGCCCTTTATTAGGTAATGCTTTGGCGAATAAAATACGGTTCCAAACGCTCATACGTAGAAACCTGTAAAACCTATACAACTCTCGGTTCAGTTTATTGATTAGAGATACTTTACTTTTCTCACCTAGCTGAATTGTAGATTCGTATTCAGCTTTTGAAGACGCATAAGGCATAATCCCTAGGCAGGGAATCTTTGTTCTATAAGCTTCGCCTATATAGTTATCTACTGCACAAATCCATTTTTCACTTCGTTTCAGTAACTTGGCAGCACCTCTAGGTGAAATACTGTAGCATCGTGTAGAGCCACTTTGGTTATCACACCAATGAACTATGTTTTCATTAACATCTATAACTTGAGGAACTTCGCTAGTATCACTTATCCCTAATCTAAAATATTCGAACCCTTTGCTGTGTAGCTTTTCAACACGATTACATATTGAAACAAAACAATCTTCGAGGACCACGTCGTCTTCCATGATCAAAAAAGGTTCATTTTGCTGAACGCACTTTTCCCATAATAGATAATTGCTAGCATATATACCGCGCTCTCCATATGATAAAGGCCTGCTTCTAAATTTCTTCCGATGTTCATCATCAACTTTGTCAGCTAGATAACTAGGCATCTGACTGCCATCGATAGCTTCAAAAAACTCATAATTGGCAACCCCAAGCTTCTTTAGCTGAGCTTCCATAGAAATTCGACGATCTACTGACCTTGGTAGGTTAATAACAAATATTTTCATATATACACTGACGCGGTTTAAAGGTATAAATTTGCGAATATCTCTATACGAGATTACTGTTTTAGATGCTGAAAATCATCTAGTTTCCAATGAATCCCACCCTTACCTACTTCCTTTTCAAACGACCTTTTCAATCTATCCAAGTTGCTCAGTTTCCAGCCATTTCCTGATTGCTGATAGCATTTATCAAAGTCGATTATCCACACTTTGTCTTGCTCATCTATCAGGATATTGTGAATGTTAAGGTCGGTATGATTAACCTGTGCATCATGCATCTTGCGGATTTCTTGACCAATCTTCTGATACATTTCGGCAGGAAGTGGTTTTTCCATCAGGATAGAAACCAAGTCCCGTGCATTGGGGATTTTTTCGCTCAATAGATCCGCTTTGTAGGTTACACCACTTTTTACCGTGCGGGCAGCGATTGGTCTAGGTACATTGACGCCAGCTTCAATCAAAGTGTTTAGCAACTGAAATTCCTGATAGCTGCGAGTTTTTTCCCAACTTGAAAAGAGATAGCTATCTTCCACTAGTTTTCCAAACAAGCCACCGCGACGATAATGCCTGAGTGCCGCTTCAATAGTTTCCGTTTGCACAAACCAAGTGGTTCCACGCCCTTGGGCACTGCCGATGACTTTACCGGCATTTTGCCAAAATCCGGCGTCAAACACCCGTTTAGGGTCTTCCTTTAGCAAGGTTTCGTCATACCAGATGGTTTGGTTATCCAATTGCACGGTTTTCATGCGGAGGCTATCTCTGATTAAATTTCAGTGGCCATTTTACATTTATTGAGCGCCTCTGCATAATCTTCACCATTGCTAGCTAAAAGAATTGTTTATGAGCCTTTTTTCTTCTGCCCCTGAGTCTTTGTGCATTCTGCGTTTATCTGCGATTGGCGATGTGTGTAATACCGTTGCGGCAGTTCAAGCCATTCAACATCAGTGGCCACAAACCGACATTGTCTGGATCACAGGTAAGCTTGAAGCCAAACTGATTGAAGACATACCCGGCATTCGTGTGATTGTGTTTGACAAGAAGGAAGGCTGGCAGGGCTATAAAAAACTCTGGGCAACGCTAAAAGGACACAAGTTTGATGCACTGCTGCACATGCAGTACGCATTCAGAGCCAGCATTGCCACTCTAGGGATTAAGGCGAAATACAAGCTCGGTTTTGATTCTATCCGCAGTCAGGACTTCCAAACTCTGTTTACCAACGTCAAAGTGCCTTCACCTGATTCCATGCACGTCTTAGATGGGCTACTCGCCTTTGGCCACACACTTGGTATTGAAGATATGAGCCCTGTCTGGACGCTTGAATATTCAGATGAAGATGAACATTGGGCACAACAGCAATTATCTACCGACAAACGCAACTTGGTTGTCGTACCTGCGGCAAGTAAAGCCTACAAGAACTGGACAGCCGAAGGCTACGCAGAACTTATCCAGCACGCCGTAGACCAAGGCTGGCAGGTCACCTTAGCCGGTAGCCCAGCACAAGTAGAATTAGACCTAGCGACGAAGATTGAAAACAAGCTGACATGCACAATCAACAATCAAGTCGGCCAAAGTTCGCTGAAGCAAATGCTGGCACTGTTAGACCAAGCTGATTTGGTGATCGCCCCCGACACTGGCCCTGCTCATATGGCCAATGCAGTCAATACACCGGTTATTGGTTTGTATGCCCACCACAACCCTGAACGCACTGGGCCTTATCAATATCGCCAGTATGTGGTGTCTGCTTATGAAGACGCAATTCAAGCTGAGACGGGGAAATCTGCAGCTCAGCTTAGCTGGCGTGCCCGTGTCAAAGACAAAAACGCCATGGAGCGCATTCAACCTCAGCAAGTCATCGCCATGTTTGATAAAGTAACCACAGAACTCCATTTACAATAAACTCCGAGAGACTTCAGAGGTACCACAGTGAGTAAACCAACCATTGCCGTCGCACTTATCGTTAAGAACGAAGCGCAGCACCTGAAAGCTTGTTTAGAAACCGTTCACGACTGGGTAGACGAGATTGTGGTACTGGACTCTGGGAGTACAGACAATACCGAACAGATTGCACGCCGTTTTACGGACAAGTTTTACGTCAATCCTGAATGGCCTGGCTTTGGCCCTCAGCGCCGCTTGGCTCAGTCCTACGTTGAGTCGGATTACGTCCTTTGGTTAGATGCCGATGAGCGTGTTACTCCTGAGCTCAAGCAAAGCATTTTAGATTCAGTGAGTGAAAACAAGGCTGATACCATTTATCAAACGGCGCGTCTAAGCTGGGTATTTGGACGCTATATCCGTCATTGTGGCTGGTATCCCGATCGTGTATTGCGCTTATACCCAACCACGTTAACGCAATACAATGACGCTCTGGTCCATGAAAAAGTCGAAGTGACGAAAACCATGAAAGTCGAAAACTTGAATGGAGATTTGATTCACTTTACCTATAACGACATGAATCACTACTTAGTGAAGTCGGCGGGCTATGCCAAAGCCTGGGCTGAACAGCGCGAGAAAAAAGGTAAGAAAAGCAGCATCTCACAAGGCATTTTGCACGCATTAGGCTGCTTCTTGAAAATGTATGTTGTTAAAGCCGGCTTTCTTGATGGCAAGCAAGGCTTCTTGCTCTCTCTGCTTTCAGCACATTCTACTTTTGTGAAATATGCGGATCTGTGGGTTCGCAGTGAAACGGACAAGATGCCAGATAAATTCTAATCTTGTTAATTCAGCTTACGGCTTATCCATGGTTGTAACTCTCTCGAGACCACATCTATATCAATTCTGGCCATATTTTCCTGACTGGCTTTATCTTCTGCCTCTGGTGGGCAAAAAGCGATATGGTTGCCTGCCGAGTTAATTGGTTTCCAGCGCAGCGGTGTCGCTGAACGCTTACTTGGAAAAAAGCCAACGGTCGGTACATCTATCGCCGCCGCGATATGCAAGGGCCCAGTAGAACCTGCAATAAACAAGTCGGCACAAGCAATAGAACAAGAGAAATCGACCAAGCCATCGTTCTTGTCGTACACCACCGAGGCTCTGCCCTTTTCTTTCAGTAGGTTATGTAACTCAGCCGCTTTCTGCTCTTCTCCCGGCCCAGCCGTCAGTATAATTTCAAACGGCTCCGGCATATCGCAGATTAACTGAGTGTATTGCTGTAGAGATAAGTTATTGGCTGAACCACCGCTACCGGTATGAACGAACACCCATTGCTTCTCTACGTTCAAATTCAATTGTTGTGAGAGCTTGTGCTTTTGTTGCTGTATATCGTCAACTGAGAAAGAGAGATAAGGTGCGCTAGGCTCAGCCACCGCTTGACCAATATCCGTTAAAAACGCACGCACTAAGTCTAGGTTGTATTCGTATTCTGGCTTTGCTGATTGTGAACGCTTTTGCTTGATACGCTTGTTATAAAAGATCTGTGCTAGCTTTGTCGCTGGAGCAAGACGGTAAGGGATTTTCGCTTTCCAGACCAATTTCGCGTTATATGTCGTAGAGAAAAGGTTGATGGATGCATCAAAGCGCTCCGCTTTTATTTGCTCAATCAAAGTCGATTGCGCGTGCTTAGAACCCTTCTTCGTTGGATCAACCAGCACTTTATCAATCCAAGGACACAGCTCTGCCAGCGCTACCGTGTAATTAGGTACCAGCGCTGTAATCTGACAATCCGGCATCGAAGCTTTCAGCATCGCGAAACTGGGCCAAGCCAGCATAAAGTCGCCTATTTTGTCGTTACGAACCACCAGTATCTTTTTCATTACTTTTCCTAACTCTCAATCTTTGCTCCCAATGATAACGGCTAAGTTGGGTAAATGTGAGCCTTTTTGTTACCATTAAGCGATATAAAAGAATCATTTGAGTAACTGACTGTGAGCAAAAAACGCCTTTCCCGAGTGATCTATCCAGGAACCTTTGATCCGATTACCAATGGCCATTTAGATTTAATCGAACGTGCGGCAGATATGTTTGATGAAGTGATCATTGCTGTTGCTGCCAGCCCAAGTAAGAACACCATGTTTACGCTAGAAGAGCGCGTAACTTTTGCACAGCAGGTGACTCAGCATTTGGACAATGTAAGCTCGAAGGGATTTTCGGGTTTGATGGTCGACTTTGCGAAGCAAGAAAATGCGAACGTTCTTATCCGTGGTTTACGTACCACCGTAGACTTTGAGTACGAATTTGGTTTAACCAATATGTATCGTAGACTGATGCCCGGATTAGAAAGCGTTTTCCTCACACCCGCGGAAGAGCACGCATTTATCTCCTCGACCATAGTCCGTGAAGTGGCTATTCATGGAGGGGATGTCACCAACTTTGTGCCTAAAGCGGTAGCTGAGGCATTGAAAAACAAAGCGAAAGTCTAATTTTAATAGAGATATAGAGCTGACATGAAACCTCAGCTCTATATTTAACTATTTCTGACAATGGCGACAAAAAAACGTATTGCGCTGACCAATTTTCTGCTCTTCAATCGCTTCGCCACAGCTAGGACAGGCTTCACCAGCTTTGCCATAAATTTGCAGCTCTTGAGCAAAATAGCCCGGTTTACCATCCGCCTGAGCAAAATCTTTTAATGTTGTTCCGCCCTGCTTAATGGCCGTATCGAGCACCTGTTTAATCTCTTTAACCAAACGTTGCCACTCTTTCGCCGTTAGCGTGCCTGCTGATCGTGTCGGATGGATACGTGCACTAAACAATGACTCATTAGCGTAGATATTTCCTACCCCAACTACGGCTTTGTTATCCATAATGAACTGCTTCACCGCGACACGCTTATTCTTTGCCTTATCCGCGATGTATTGCGCATCAAAGTCTTCCGTTAGCGGCTCTGGCCCCATATGGCCCAAGGCATCATGTTCACCATCTTCGGTCCACAACCAAGCCCCAAAACGTCTGGGATCGTTATAACGTAGTACCTTGCCATTGGTCAGCTTTAAGTCGACATGATCGTGTTTTCCCGGCTCCATGTCTGCATCCAGTACACGTAAAGACCCCGACATACCCAAATGCACAATCGCGCTACCTACATCGGTTTCAATCAGCAAGTATTTAGCACGGCGAGAAATACTGCGGATCACCTGACCTTCCATCTTCTTTAGCTCATGTGGGATATCCCAGCGCAGCTTGGGGGTGCGAAAAGTCAGCTTGGCAACGGTTTGTCCAGCTAAATGAGGAGTGATCCCCATACGGCTGACTTCAACTTCAGGTAATTCAGGCATAGTGGTATGGCAATTAATAACTCAGGGCGTTTAAGGTAGCAGATATTCTGGATCAACTGAAACGGCTATCCATTGATCCTGCCAGTTTTTCAACAACCAGAATTGTGGGGTTTGATAGAAGGTGATCCTTTGAGGCTCTTCTTGATCGCGATACCAAACTTCAATCGTCTGTGGTGAGGTCAATTGAGGCTTCAATCCATCAAAAGTGTCCTGATCAACTTCGGTCCCAACTAAGCCCGACCAGCGTTCAACTAGCTCCTGTGGTGAAAGGCTACTTTGCTTAGTCAAACTCCACTCACCGTTCAAGTGCTCCAGTGACCAGTCAGAAAAATGCAGTGCTTTCAACTCCGCCGACGGATTGAGCAAATAAGGATAAGGACTAACTTCAGCGACCGGTTCGTCATCAATCAAATAGGTTTTGATGATAGTCGGCAAATTGAGGATCGCGATGAAAGCGATGATGCCCAATATCATGATGTTGTTCCAGCGACGCCGCCGTGAAGTAGAAACACGCATGAACTTTGATTTCCCTGTAGGTAACTATAAGAAAAGGTAGCAGAAAACAGGAAAGAGGGAAATGAGCGGAGGTAGGCTAGACTGTGAAGCCTTTTGGGAATTTCAGGTAATAAAAAACCCAGCGAGAACGCTGGGTTTCTAATTCAGACTTCTGTTTAGAAGCTTCAAAGAAGAAATCAATTACTTGATTTTAGCTTCTTTGTACATAACGTGCTGGCGAACAACTGGATCAAACTTTTTGATCTCAAATTTGCCTGGCATGTTACGTTTGTTCTTGTCAGTAGTGTAGAAGTGACCAGTACCTGCAGAAGATACTAGACGGATTTTCTCACGTACGCCTTTCTTTGCCATTGCCTATTTCCTCTTAAACGTTTTCGCCGTTTGCGCGAATGTCAACAAGAACAGCATCGATGCCCTTCTTATCGATGATACGCATACCTTTAGCAGATAGACGTAGTTTAACAAAACGTTTTTCGCTCTCTACCCAGAAACGATGAGTTTGTAGGTTCGGCAGAAAACGACGCTTAGTAGCATTGCGTGCGTGTGAACGGTTGTTACCCGTTACTGGACGCTTACCAGTTACTTGGCATACTCGTGACATGAATGTCTTCTCCAAAATCGTTTCAGCTCGATATCAACCTTGGTGGCCGAACCTCTCAGTTTCTAAATATAGAAGTTTGAGGTCTTATACCGCTATGGAAACCCATACAAGGCTATCAAAGGTCGCGCATTATACTAACTTGACTAGCATTGCTCAAGACCCGAACAGATCCTTTTTCAAGGTTTTCGTGATCTTTTTTAGGCAGAGCTGATAATAGTTCAAAAAATGTCGGGGGATTGTAGCAGAATTCGCGCAACTCACAACAAATAATGTGATTTAAATCCATCCACGCTCAGCGAAGGAAATTACATCGCCATCTCCAACCACAAAATGATCGAGAATTCGAATGTCGACCAAAGCCAGCGCATCACTGATACGCTGGGTGATTCTGCGATCAGCCTGACTCGGTTCCGCCACCCCTGATGGATGATTATGAGCAAGAATCAAAGCCGCTGCATTATGCTCCAATGCCCGCTTCACAACCTCTCGGGGATATATAGATGCGGCGTCTATGGTTCCTTCAAACATCACTTCATCCTTGATTACCCGATGTTGATTATCAAGAAACAATATATAGAAAGCTTCCCGCTGGCGATCGCGCAACATGCTAGAAAGATAAAGCTTGGTCTGCTGAGGGCTGGTTAACGCTTCGCCACGTTGTAAGGTTTCGCTTAGGTAGCGCTGTGTCATCTCAAGCACGGCTTGCAGCTGGACATATTTGGCTTCTCCCAGCCCTTTGTGCTGACAGAACTCCTCTTTGCTCGCCGCAAATAAGCTGCGTAGCGAACCGAGATCCTTAAGCAGTTTGTCTGATAACTGGAGTACATTCATGCCCTGCGTACCAGTGCGAAGAAAAATCGCTAACAGCTCCGCATCGGTGAGCGATTGTGGACCTCGGCTGAGCAGTTTTTCTCTTGGCATCGACTCTCTAGGCAACATGTAAACACTTATCCTTAAGACAATAAATAGGGTGGTATTAGCTTAAACTTTCTTATTCACTCACTGGCGAGCAAAAGAATTATCTTCGTCGCAGTGAAAGATTTTCTGTAAATGATAGGTATATAAAGAAGCAATAACGAGAAAGGCAAAAGCGCACGGAATCTGCAACAACACTTTCCATTTCTAGAGTCTCAATTGGCTGCGTGGTAATCTACTCGCAGTATTTTTTAAGGATGATCATCATGCAAACACTCGCGGGCAAAAAGATCCTACTTGGTATCGGTGGTGGTATTGCCGCTTATAAATGTGCCGACCTGACGCGTCGTCTGATTGAACGTGGCGCTGAAGTTCAGATTGTTATGACTAAAGCCGCAAAAGAATTCATTACACCACTGACAATGCAGGCGGTCTCCGGACGTCCAGTCTCCGATAGCTTATTGGATCCGGCGGCAGAAGCCTCTATGGGCCATATTGAGCTGGCTAAATGGGCGGATTTGGTCTTACTTGCACCAGCCACCGCTGATCTAATTGCACGCATGGCAGCGGGCATGGGCAATGATTTACTCACCACACTGGTACTTGCGACCGATGCTCCAATCGCAGTCTCTCCGGCCATGAACCAACAGATGTATCTCAATCAAGCAACACAAGAGAACATTGCGACGCTAGAGCGACGTGGCATGCACATCTGGGGACCAGCAGCCGGTGAACAAGCCTGTGGCGATGTCGGCCCTGGCCGAATGTTAGAACCAATGCAACTGGTGGGATTGTGCGAACAGTTCTGGGGCGACAAACCTCTCAAAGGTAAATCAGTATTAATTTCTGCTGGGCCAACCCGTGAAGCCATCGACCCAGTACGTTACATCACTAACCACAGCTCAGGGAAAATGGGCTTCTCATTAGCGGAAGCAGCGGCTCAGCTCGGTGCAACGGTCACGTTAGTCGCAGGCCCGGTGAATCTTAAAACACCAGCTGGTTCGCAGCGCATTGATGTGGCGAGCGCAGAAGATATGTATAACGCCGTAATGGACAAGGCTTGTGAGCATGATGTTTTCATCAGCTGCGCAGCCGTGGCGGATTATCGCCCACAAGCGGTTTCAGATCAGAAAATTAAGAAGACGGATGACAGCGAACAAATGACCATCACTATGGTCAAAAACCCTGATATTGTCGCTTCAGTGGCCGGTATGACTCAACAGCGCCCATTTACCGTTGGTTTTGCCGCAGAAACTCAGGATGTAGAACATTACGCTCGAACTAAGCTGACCAAGAAAAATCTCGATATGATTTGTGCCAACGATGTCTCAGTAGAAGGACAAGGCTTCAACAGCAACGACAATGCGATTAACCTATACTGGAAAGATGGTGAGCAATCACTTACCCTTGCATCAAAACAACAAATTGCGAAGCAGATACTTACAATTATCGCCGCAAAGTTAGACAATTAAGTCGCTATTCTAACAATCAGAAATTCGTCTATTCCGCCCATCTTAGCCTGCTAAGTTGGGCGAATGCCTGTGTCTATGGGCATCAACAGTGGTAACAAAAGGAACACGTTCATGGCCGGAACAAGAAAAAGCAACCGCCGGGAAGAAATCTTACAAGCACTCGCACAAATGCTCGAATCTAACGATGGTGGTTCTCGCATCACCACCGCCAAGCTAGCGAAACGCGTCGGCGTATCAGAAGCGGCGCTATATCGACATTTCCCGAGCAAAGCTCGCATGTTTGAAGGCTTGATCGAGTTCATTGAAGAATCCTTGATGTCGCGCATCAACCGTATACTGGATGAAGAAAAAGATACCCTGACCCGCATTCGTCTGGTGTTGCAACTGATTCTGGCCTTTGCTGAACGTAACCCTGGGCTTACGCGTATCCTTTCTGGACACGCACTAATGTTTGAGAATGAGCGACTGAGAGAGCGCATCAATCAACTGTTTGAACGCATTGAAACGTCTATTCGTCAAATTCTGCGTGAACGTAAGCTCAGAGAAGGTAAGTCCTTCCCTGTGGACGAAACCATTCTGGCCGCTCAGCTTCTTGGGCAAGTAGAAGGCAGCTTGAACCGTTTCGTACGCTCAGACTTTAAATATCAACCGACCGCCAACTTTGAAGAATACTGGTCACTGTTGAGTGCACAGATTAAGTAATCACTATGAGCAAAAAAAATACCGTCGAAAAGCCTAAGTTTACTCCAGCCCTACTCCACCCTAAATATTGGGGCGTATGGTTTGGGTTTGGTTTACTGGCCCTGACCGTCAACCTTCTGCCTTATGCATTACTGCTTAAAATCGGCCGAGGTATCGGTGCGTTGGGTATGAAGTTAGGTAAATCCCGAGTCAAAATCGCCAAGCGTAACCTTGAGCTGGCTTTTCCTGAGATGGAAGCCAAAGAGGTCGACCACATGGTCGTAGAGAACTTCAAAAACACCGGTATGGCTTTGATCGAAACGGGCATTACTTGGTTTTGGCCGACTTGGCGTTTCAAGCGTATTTTGATTGCGAAAGATATCAAAGAGCTACAGCGGCTCAACGATGAAGGTAAGGGTGTGCTGCTCTGTTGTGTGCATGCGCTGAACTTAGAAATTACCGCTCGTGCATTTGGTGTACTGGGTTTACCTGGATACGGCGCTTACCGCCCCCACACAAACCCAGCTTACGAGTTCATCCAATATAGAGGACGCACACGTAACGGCAACCAACTCATCTATCGTCGTGATCTTAAACAGATGGTGCGCGTTTTGCGCCAAGGCCATCGCCTGTTCTACCTACCAGATCAGGACTACGGCCATAATAAATCTGTGTTCGTGCCTTTCTTTGCTGTCGAAGAAGCTTGTACAACAACAGGAACCAGCATCCTTGCTTACACTAGTAAGAGTGCCATCGTGCCAGGTTCTGGATTCCGTAACCAAAACGGCAAATACGAAATCATGGCCGATAAGTCTATCGACCAAGATTTTCCGCAAAAAGATGAAACGGCGGCCGCAGCCTACATGAATAAATTCGTCGAAGAGATTATCATGCGCGCTCCGGAACAGTGGATGTGGCTACACAAGCGATTCAAATCGCTGCCAGACCACTCTCTTACTAACTCAAGATATCAATAACATAGGTGCTGCTTTCAATGAGCAACAACGATAAAAATAGCATCGATAAACATTTGCATAACCCAACCTTTGAGTGGGCATTTTTACACCCTAAACACTGGGGGACGTGGCTGGGCATTTTATTTGCCGCCTTGTTGGCCTTTATTCCATACCGCTGGCGCGATAGCTTGGCGCGAAAACTGTCTGTATTTGTGGTACGCAAAAATGGTCGTGTTGTCCGTCGTGCACGAGTGAACCTAAAGTACTGTTTTCCTGAAAAGTCAGACCAAGAGCGTCAGGATATTCTGGAAGAGACTTTTGTTAAGGCAGCTCAGTACCTGTTTGGCTATTCTGAGTTTCTGGTACGCTCTACCAAGCACAACCAAGAACGAGGTGTCATGATTGGCGAAGAGAACATCTTGCCGCTGCTCGATGCGGGGGAGAAAGTGATCATCTTAGCGCCTCACGCTTGGGCAGTTGATTACCCAGCAGTGATGCTGGCTGCAAAGGGCTACAAAGTCACCACCATCATGAAGCCGCAGCGCAACCCAATCGGCGATTGGCTAATGCAAGTACAGCGCATGCAATATGGCGGTCGTATCTTCGCCCGTGAAGCGGGGGTAAAACCTTTCGTACGCTCAATTAAAGACGGTTATCTTGGCTACTGGTTACCAGACGAAGACTTCGGCGCCGCCAACTCGGTATTTGTCCCATTCTTTGGTACGGAGAAAGCGACTCTAAAAGGCTTTGGTAAAATGGCACGCCTATCGAAAGCCAAGGTGATTCCAGTTTTACCTGCTTACAACGACAAATCAGGTAAGTACGAAGTACATATTCTGCCAGCCTTGGAAAACTTCCCGACAGGCGATGAAGAAGCCGATGCGCGAGCAATGAACCAAGCGATCGAAGATTTGGTCAGACCGCATCCTGAACAATACATGTGGAATCTGTCGTTATTAAAAACGCAGCGAGACGGAAGCGAAATCTACGATAACTCTCACTAGAGCAATACAAGCTCGCGAGAGGCAAGAAACAAAAAGGGTTGATGCATGTGCATCAACCCTTTTTAATATTTGCAGATCGAGGTTCAGTCACTTACTACTGGCTATGGCTAAACCTCTTCCATAGCGCTCTGTTAGATGCCGTATTCAGCACGATAAGCTTTTACCGCTTCAAGGTGCTCGGTTGCATTCCCTTTCTCTTCAAGATAAGTCACTAAGTCACCCAAGCTAACAATGGAGATCACTGCGCAGCCAAAGTCACGCTCGACTTCTTGAATCGCAGACAGCTCACCTTTGCCTTTTTCCTGACGGTCAATCGCCACCAATACACCAGCCAAGTCTGCACCGTTTGCCTTAATAATTTCCATCGACTCACGGATTGCTGTACCCGCGGTAATTACATCATCAACCAGCATGATGCGGCCTTCCAGCGCACTGCCGACCAGATTGCCGCCTTCGCCGTGGTCTTTCGCCTCTTTGCGGTTAAAGCAATAAGGCGTGTCAATCTCGTGATGATCCGCTAATGCAACGGCTGTGGTCGTCGCAATTGGAATCCCTTTGTATGCTGGGCCAAACAAAACATCAAACTCGATGCCAGAATCTGCCAGCGCAGCGGCATAGAATCGACCTAAACGCGCCAAATCTCGGCCCGTGTTGAAAAGACCAGCGTTAAAGAAGTACGGGCTCTTACGACCTGACTTTAAAGTAAACTCACCAAACTTCAGTACTTCTTTCTCTAGTGCAAACTCAATAAATTCACGCTGGTATGCTTTCATCACTTTCTCTCTAAATAAAAGGTCTAGTTTTCTAGACGGTTTATAAACAGGTCAAAACTTCGCCTGAGCCAAGCCTTGATAAAAAAATAGCTTCCTTTTTAGGGGAAGCTATTTAACAAAAATTAATTTTCTAACGCCGCCTTCTGCGCCGCTACAATCTCGGTGATCCCTTTGGTCGCCGACTCCAATAACTTCATCAGCTCAGCATGGGTGAACGGTTCGCCCTCTGCGGTACCTTGAACTTCGATCATGCGGCCGTCTTCCGTCATAACCACGTTCATATCCGTGTCAGCGGCAGAGTCTTCGACATACTCTAGGTCACACAATACGTCTTCACCCAGGATACCGACTGAAACGGCAGCGACATGGCCTTTCATCGGGTTTTTCTTCAGCTTACCGTTCTCAATTAGGTGTTGGAACGCATCGGCCATTGCCACGCTTGCGCCTGAAATCGATGCAGTACGTGTACCGCCATCAGCCTGAATTACGTCACAGTCTACAGTCACCATAATCTCACCCATCGCTTCTAGGTCGACCACGGCACGAAGGCTACGTGCAATCAGGCGTTGGATTTCCATGGTACGACCGCCCTGTTTACCACTTGCCGCTTCACGACGCATACGTGAATGCGTTGAACGTGGCAACATGCCGTATTCAGCCGTCACCCAGCCCTTGCCCTGACCTTTTAGCCAACGTGGCACGTTCTCTTCAACGGTCGCATTACACAATACTTTTGTATTGCCGAATTCCACTAAAACTGAGCCTTCAGCGTAAGCCGTGTAATTACGAGTGATTTTGATTGGGCGAATTTGATCCGCCTGACGGTCATTTGGACGCATGGGCATCTACCTTAGTTATCTACCTAACGAGAGGGGGAGACGAATTTGGTTGGAGCAGGATTCTAGCAGAAAGCGGGATATCGGGAAAGCATCCCATCTGCGTTACATTCCAAATCTCGTGCATTCTGCTACTATTGCAACGCGTTATTTTCGAAGATGATGAAATAGGAAAATTCGATGATCTACAGTATGACCGCCTACGCACGTAAAGAAGTGAAAGGCGATTGGGGTACCGCTGTTTGGGAAATCCGCAGTGTGAACCAACGTTACCTAGAAACCTACTTCCGCCTGCCGGAACAGTTCCGAGGTTTAGAGCCCGTTCTTCGTGAGCGTTTTCGCAAGCGCCTAGCACGCGGTAAAGTGGAATGTGCGTTGCGCTTTGAAGCTAACCCAGCAGCAAAAGGCGAGCTGAGCATTAACGAAGGTTTGGCACAGCAAGTGATCAACGCCGCTAGCCAAGTGATGAAGATGACTGGTGATGAAAGCCGTCTTAACCCATTCCAGATCATGAACTGGCCGGGCGTGATGGAAACTTCTGAGCAGGACATGGATGCGGTAAACAAAGATTTGTTGGCGGCTTTTGACCAAGCAGTAAGCGAATTCATCGAAGCCCGTGGCCGTGAAGGCGAAAACATGAAGGCGCTGATTGAACAGCGTTTATCAGCCATTACTGACGAAGTGGTCAAAGTTCGTGCACGCATGCCGGAAATTCTCGATTGGCAACGTGAGCGCCTGTTTGCCAAATTTGAAGAAGCTAAGGTTGAACTCGACCCTTCACGAGTTGAACAAGAACTGATCTTATTAGCGCAAAAGTCAGACGTAGCAGAAGAGCTGGACCGCTTGGACTCTCACGTTAAAGAAGCGACTAATATCCTGAAAAAAGGCGGCGCATGTGGCCGTCGTCTCGACTTTATGATGCAAGAGTTCAACCGTGAATCGAACACGCTCGCCTCTAAGTCTATCAGCACTGACATCACCGCATCTGGCGTGGAACTGAAAGTTCTGATTGAGCAGATGCGAGAGCAGATCCAGAATATTGAGTAATAGCTAAACGATTAGTTACTATGCTTAAGGGCCCTCAATACTATGCGGGCCTTATAAATATCTTTGCTTCAGCACTAAAAACAAAGTAAGAGAAACTGCTGAATTGAATATCTATTAGGTAATAGCTGCCCTATCTCACTTTTCTACTGAAAACAACTCCAATTACCACAATGTATCAGGCTACATCGTAGCCCTAGTACCGTATAGTTTAACAATACATTCCCGTGGCTGATACCGTTGGAGTTTTTTTGCTTCTGGTCACGAGAAAGGCTTCTGTGGGTGGATTGGGTGGTTAAGGGAAGAGGGACGCCACTCGGATGAGTGGCGTTAGCACAAAGCTTACAAAGTCACATATTATCTGATTAAGACCGAGCTTGATGCTCTTTCCAGATATCACCGGGGACGCTATACGTATCGGCTTCTTCCTTCGTTAAAGAACTGATACTTCTCATATACAAACCACTCCAAGTGTTATCTTTTTCAATATAAGCAAAATCTATATGCAACTTGCCTTCATTTGTAACAGTAACTTTACAGTGAGTCCAACGTTCTTGAGCAAATATGGGGTGTTGTTGAAGGAGCTCTAATTGTTTGGAGATCAATCGTATTACATCACGTGGATTGCAACCAAATTCATGCCATGCTTCATTACCATTATCATCTAACCATGAGTACGCATACTCTGTAAATGTGTCGAAAAGTTGGCATTGGAAGTACGCTTCTAACGCATCTTCTGGAAAAATCGACCAAATTAGACTTCCTATTTCCTGATAAATTCGTTGTGGGTCTTGTACTTCAATCTCACTCACTGTATTACATCCTCACGTTTTTAATCACACGTTCTTTTTCTATTCCATTATTGATTTTATATGTTACAACAATTTCATCTGGTCGCTTACTGCTTCCTGTATATACTGGTTTAATATCCACCTTAACAACACTCCCCCTATCTAGCTCATTTCTCCATATTCTCTCTAGGCTGCCCCACTCACCACCAGAACCATTTACCTTTTTGTTCATAGGTACATAATTAATCTGCTCACCTAGTCCATCGAACATAGACGCAATGAGATGTCCTCCGTGATCATCCTCTAAACCATCTTTTATACCGCCTGTCTTACCAGCTTGCCGTTGCTGATAAGTATTTCTATCTCTTCGTACTAGTTCTGTTAAATCCGTTGAAACCGAATCTACTCGTCCCAACTCATCTGTTTTATACAAGCTATCACTTGTTTTATAGTTCGTATTTGGCTCTGGGTTGTTTAGGAACTTATTCCACCCACCTTTTTGCCCCGGAGTAGTTTCAATAACAGTCCGCCCTGTATCTTGTTCGATAGAAACCCTCGCTATGTTCTCGGCACCATATTTATCTTCAAGAGCGTTCTTTGCTTCATCTGATATGTAGAAGCCTTGATTTCCATTAGGCTTGCGAGTTGTTGAATCACTGATTATCTCAGTAGTATCACTGGCTTTAGGCTTTAACTTGACTGTAATATTCGCGCCATTACTGCCAAATGTTCCTTGTTCTGCCTTTACCTCAACTCTTTTAAGAGTATCAACTGCATTTTTATACCCAATGTACAAATCATCCAAGCCAGCCTTAGTCGCGTCAGTAACATCCACTTTCCAGCTCTTTAAGGAAGCAACCAGCTCATCCTTACTCTTAAGCACGACACCTTTAGTAAGTAGAACTTGTGCTATGTCTGGTCCAAGTTGAGCTACACCCACAACACCCGCTAACGCTGAAGGAGCACCCGCGGCAGTATATGCTGTATCCCAATTATCCTTGATGGCATTAACACGTTCACTTGTTGATGGGTCCAAGAGCATGTCGGAGACACCTAATGATGTGATATTCAAAGTGGCTCTTTTAAATGCTTCCCTTTGCTCATCATCAGGACCAATCATGAAGTCATTAATCTTAGCTTCATTGTTCTCCAAGAATTTAGTGATTTCTGGACTCACGCCTTGCTTGTTTAGTTGCTCGGTTACATACCTCATTTTAGACGTAGAAGATGCGCCCGAATTTGCCAACGGTCCATAGGTCATAATATGGGTGACATTTTCCAGCAGGTTGTTCATTTCATCCAGAGACAGCTTCTTAGTATTAGGGTCGGTTGCCATTAACTGCGCAAATCGACCATACCCGCCATCTCTAACCGTTTCGAAATCCAGTTGCCCTACAGGAACATTCTTAACTGTCTCCCAGTTATTTCTAACCAGAGCAGAGTCGTTACCAATATGTGAGTTAGTATTGCCTTTATTAACCTTGCCAAGACCGCTGTTCTCTAGTGCAAATTCGTAGTTACCTTCAGCATAGCTACCTACCAGTTCAGCGTAGTTTTCTCCTTGATCTCCTTTATCCCCGATGATGCCTTGCTTCTCTAATCCGTGAGTAACTTCATGAGCCAGAGTGTTCATATAGTCTTGAGCATTTTTCATTGCCTTATCATTCAGAACAATGTTACTGCCCTTGTCGCCTGTATAGTGCGCACCACCAATCGATTTATTAACTGCAATAACCAAGGCACTCTCGATGGAAATACCGAATACTTCTGAGTAGGCAACAGCGTAATCATTGATGGCTGTTTGCTTCTGCTCAGCGGTAGCACTGTCGAGGTTATTGATATTGACCGCTGCATCACCGTTGTTTTGAGCAATTAATAACTGAACATCCAGCTCTTTCTGCACGACGTTCATGTGCTCAAAGGTATCAGCGAGTGTGACTGAGTCTTTTAGGGCGATATCGGCAAGTGATTGTCCCGCTAACTCAGTCCGCTTCATATCCTCCGCGATCTGTTGGCGCCCACCCTTACTCAACAACCGATGATCAACCGTAACATCGATATCTCCCTGCTGACGGTCAACACTAAACAAGTCTTTATCTGTATGTTCAATGTCGCGATTTAAGCGTGAGGTGTCGTCGGAGTTTTCTGAGTCCGCGATGGTTAACTGACCTTGCCCTATGGTCGCTAGGGTCTTAGATTTGCTGTAACCCGACGTATTCTTGTATTGAACAGACGTTGAATTATTGGTTGAATCCAGTTCACCGTCATTTACTCCGACACTCGTGTTTAACCCCATGCTTCTATTTTGGTTGTAACTGGTGTTCGAAAGGTCGGCGTAAGTGAAGGAGCCTGTGGATAGGTTAAGCTGACCACTGTCTTTGCCCTCATCGTCTAGAGCTGCAATGGTGGCGCCTTTAATATCCGTGTTGCCCGTCACCTGCACATCAGCATAACCACCTGAAGTAAGGCTAGTTAATACTGTTTGCTTGGAGCGAGCCCGTCCATTTGATGCATTAAAGCCACCATTTGCACCCTTCACATCGCCAGCACTACTTACCTCTTCCAGCATACCTTCAGGCAGAACTCCAGCTCCGTCAGCCATATCACCACCGCCCAAAGACAAACCGGTACTGAAACCACTGCCACGCTGGCTAGAACTATGACGGTCTTGCACTGAGGTGATATTCAGGTCTCCGCCAACATTCACCACCAAACTGTCGTGGGCCGCGACGTTAGCACCATTCACATTGGTATCGGCTTGCGAGGTAATAGCAATATGCTGCCCACTCAACTTGCTATTGGTGTGTGTCGTCGCTGTTGTTGTTTCTTCACTACGGTTGGAACTGCCCGTGAGGTTTATTCCTGATGATGCTCCATACACGGTGAGAGAAGCACCTATAGAGCCAGATTCTGTTTGAGACTGGCGATGGTAAGTGTCTTGAGATGCTTCTAAATTGACCTCATTGGCGGCTACCGTCAGGCTCTCTTTAGCCTCAACTATCGAGCCCCGCACTAAGGCTTGATCGCCGTTTTTCTGTCCTGCGTTTAATACGACATTCTGACCTGACAGATTTGACCCAATTGACGTAGTCTGCTGCGTGGTAGAATCAGTTTGGCTAGCTTGAATATCAAGGTGAAGACCCGCATTAAACCCATAAGTAGCGGCACTTTGTGATGCAGCCGCGCTCTGCTGAGCAAGTAGTGTTGTCTTGGATGTGACATCTTCAGCCGCTAAGGCAACCCCTGAGACATACCAAGCTTCATCACTCTTAACGTCAGACACTAAATCACGAAGTTCTTCCACATCTTCAAATGAGACACCCGGCTTGTTGTCAGAATACTCTTGCTCTAGACGCGCTAGGGTTGAAGAAAGTGAATCGAGTCCTTTTTTGTACTGCTTATAGTCTTGCTGCGCTTTCTTAAGACGCTTGGTTGAGTCTTTTAATGCTTCGGCTGCTTTGGCTACTTCCGCAGCCTGATGCTGAACCACCAAACTGACTTCTGCCGAACCATGTATTTCTTCTTTCTGCTCGTTGAACTGATCGACGACTTCTTTGACGATGATGCTATCTTTCGCCTCTAGGTTTAGATCCCCTATGCGATCACTATCTGCATCTGCGCGTAAGTCTGAGCCTTCAACCCGAATGTCTGACTCTGCAGATAAAGATAAATTACCCCTCGATGTAATAGCGCTGCCTTGATGGCGTATCTCTTCGCTTTGTGTGGTAACTTTATCGTATTTTGCTTCTCCCAATGTGACTTTAAGGGTACCGTCATCAAAGCTAATTCCCTGATTAAAGTCGCCCAGGCCGACAGATAGTTTTTCTTCGCTTTCGAAGCGAGAAATAGATTCCTTCGCTGAAAGTACTTCAACATTACCCGTGTCTGCCTTTAGCGAAGCATCTTGCCCAGAAGTGAGGCTTGAACCCACCACTTTAATCGAACCTGCCTCAACATTTAGGTTACCGCCAGCCGAAATTTGACTTGCTTGTGCAGTTGAAGATTGCCCACCTTGACGCTTTTTCTCCATTTCAAACAAGTTACCGCCACTCAGGAAGGAAGATTTCTCATCCCACTGCTGACTCTGCTTCAAGACCTCACCGGCTGCCACTAACACATCGTCAATGGCGTTCAAATTAACGTCACCCCCGCTAGTCACTTCACTCGCCAGAACACCAATACTCTGACCTGAAGTAACAGAGACATCGCCAGAGTTAATCACATAACTGCTATTGAGTAGGGTCGCATCATCGATACTTCCTTTGCGATGACCGCTTAATCCACCAAAGCCTTTCTTGATTGACTCGTGACGTTCATATGTTTTATATGACTGAGCAGCTAATGTGACATCGCCATCTGCTGTTAGGCTGACCTGTTCTTGAGCATTGAGCTCTGAACCAATCAAACGGATATCGCTGTCGCCACCTGGAGTCAAAGTTGAATCTAGGTTTTGTGCCGTCAGTGTGATGTCCTCACCAGCCGCAATAGCGCTTCCTTTCGCCTTCTCATGATAGGTTTCGTTGATTGTGGTCTTGCTTCGGCCAAATGATTTCTTACTTACCGTTTTATCAAAGTGATATTGGCTATCATTAACGGCAAGTACATTGATATCCTGTTTCGCTTTCAGCGAAGCCGAGCCTTCGGCCATGATCTGGCTTCCAGATAAAGTGATATCTGACCCCGAAGTCACGACGACATCAGAGCCACTTAATGAAGACCCTTGATGACTTATCGAACGGTTTAATTCTGAATAACCAGAGCGATACAGGTGATCTGATTGTAGATTCTTTGCTGTCTGAACCGTCACATCCCCGATGGCGTGTACGTTCAAGTCCCCAATAGCACTAATCTCACTGGCAGTGACAGAAACATCACGCCCAGCGACTATAGATAGTTGACCACCTGAACCAATGCTAGAACCAATATGTTCTGTCGTTTTCTCTCCAACGCGTTTATGTCCTAGATCTACATCAAACGCATGTGTATTGGCTTTAGTATCCAGAACAATATCTTGAACTGCAGCCAGAGAAACATCGCCACCCGCAGAGATTGACGCAGCGATGTTCTCGATGTTTTCTCCTGCATTAATACTCAGAGCATTGCCAGAACCAATGTTGGCAGTACGACCAATATCTGTGAAAACACTTTCTCCTCCACCATGCATTGCGCGGAGCTCTTTCACTAAAGTTTCATTGATCACGCTGCCAGATGAGCTGGTTAGGGCAAGATTCTCACCTAAAATATCACCGCTGAGGTTCAGGATATCGTTCTCGGCTGTTAGCGATACGTTACCACCACGTATCGTTCCTCTCTTGTTGCTAATCCCATCTTGGCTAACGACTTTTAGTGAGTCGAAGCCCACTATTTCACCAGAATTGTCTAGGTCACCAGATTGAATGTTTGTATGAGTGGCAGCGATTTGTGCTCCAGAAACAATATGGTTCTTCGTCACTTCAGCAAGATACAGCTTCGGAGCTAAAACAGACTGCCCGTTCACCTCAATGGTTTCGTACCAAACAATATCATGGCTCAGGCTAGCCACTTGTTCTGCAGATAACGCAATACCAACTTGTAAATCCAGCGCTTGCTTTTCTGCTGCCGCTGAATCCATCAACTGTTGCATCTGAGCCAGATCGCTACCCACATTTTTACCTAGATATCGCTGGCCTGTTTGCTCAAAGATAGCCTGGGTAATAACTCGAGTATCATAGAAAGCGTCCCCTAGGAAAGTGACGTCTTCTTCTGGGTAATAATCCACCTGGTTTTGAAAGTAGTCTGAACCTAAGAACTGGTCCAAGTTAGTCAGCAACGGATTGGTTTCTATGACATATCGCCCTTCAGGTTTAGGGCTAAAAACAAACAATCCATTTGGCTGAGTAGGTAGGCGAAACTCAGGAAACGGAACAGGCCCCCTACTGATTAAGCGAATATCTGGGCGGGGTTGTTCATTGATAATAAGAGCCTTTGCGACTGGTGGAACGCTAACATTACTCTTACGTGAAATTTTAGTTTGACCACTTTCTTCACTTAAAACCTGACCAAGTATATCCGGAAGGTCATTACTTCCTCCAATATTGCCACTAGATATTGATACCTCAGAAGGGCCATTGACATCATTCCGGTTAGTCGCATGAGTATAACGACCTTCTTCTCGTATGATGCTGTTGCTAATCTCAAGGCTATCAGGAGAATTTATATCCGTTGTCACCGCTTTATCCGGTGTACTTACAGCAAAGTCACGACGCGACATTACGCCTTCAGTTGAGATTGAAACTATTTCAGGCTCATTATGGCTCTTTAAGTTAACCTCAGTTGCACTATCGGGTTGTTCTACTCTAGCCACTCTAGTATTAGAAACTGTCTGCGACTCTATATCAGCTGATTGAATAGTGTCTACATCCCCTAAATGTTCCAAACTCAGATTATCAGGGCCTGAAACCACAGCGCTTTGCGTTGCTTGCAGTTGACGAGACTGCGCTGTGCTGCCGCTAACGGCACTATTCGCTCTAATTGTCGAATTGTTGACGGTATTCGAAACATTTAGGTTTAAACGATTACTTGCCGTTATCGAACTATTGAGCTGACTACCTCCATGATTGACTCGACGAGTATTAACCCTGTTGAATTGGAGTGTATTTATACTCCAACGATCACTTAATTTGTAATCATAGTAAGTGGTGTGTTCTGAAAACTGATAGCCTTTGTTGGTCAGTGAGTTAGCACTGATAGAAACATTTTCACCAGCTATCTGACTCGAGTTATTTAAAACGGTCCCCGCGCCAATAACGAGGTCTTCTTTTGCAAGGATTTTACTCACAGAAGACGCATTTTTTAAGCGCACAGATTCCTTGTAAGCAAGAACTGTAAACTCATGTCCTGAAATGACTCTATATGCCCATGAACAGCGATTGCCTCTTTCTCTATCTCTGCAATTATCAGTTCTATAATACTCTGTGGTAGGTTCATGCTTAGTACCTTTGGAGTTATAGAGTGTTGGGTACTGAGCGCGTTTATCTTGCGACACTACCGTCTGAACCTCTAACGTTGTCCTCTTATTTGTCAGGTTTCCGGTATATATTGAAACATCACCACCTGACGATTCGATGGTACCTGAGCTATTCGTGACACTGGTGTTCCGTTCATTAGCTGCATTCCGAGCAATCACCATATCCTGATCGGATAACACATCACTATAATTGTTCAGATTTTCACTAAATAGATTGGCATTACCACCCGCATACAACAACCCATGGTTTGTCAGCGTTCCACCGCTCTGAAGTGTCAAATCAGAAAGTGATACCAGCGCACCACTGTTATTCAACGAATCAGAGGTCAATCCTAATGCCTTAATCGCTTGCAGCGTTCCTGAGTTAGCCACATCACCAGCTTGGATTTCTGTGGTATCGCCTGAGATTACACCTCCAGACTGGTTGGTTAGACCTTCGTCTAGCTCTACCCGAGTCAAATTGCGACTACTAATCTCCGAACTATTTTCTAATCGCACTGCTTTCAGATGCAAATTACGCCCAGCAATCAGAGCGTGCTGATTGTTGTATTCACCATTCACTGTAATATCTAAATCACGATTTGAAGCCAACGTGCCTTGATGTGCCAGCTGGTGCGCTTGAACTTCAAAGTCTTGGTGGGATTGTAATTGCCCCTGATTATTCAACTGATTCGTAAAAATCTTGCTGTCACCACCACTTAGCCACTTTCCTTGGTGATGAAATTGTTCTGAATTAGCCGCTAAGTCAACGCCCGCTTTTAATGAGCTTTGACTTTGTGTCATCAGTGAATTGTCAGCGGTTATAAGCATGCTCTGGCCTGACTGGATCTCACCAGAAACCACTATTTGATCTGCCTTTAAGGTCATATCTCCTAACGATAGGATGCGGCCAGTTTGTGTTAGAGCCTTAGCTTGAGCGATAAGAGTGGACAAGCTACTCACTACACCAGAGATTTGTATTGAATCAGCAGTCAGACTCATGGCTTTGCTCGATAACAACTTCTGGCTGCTCGACAGCACACCCGTCTCGACAGATAACGCACCACCTGACTCAACATCACCCGTCAACGACACCGAATCACGCTGCGATAACGTCATATCCCCAACACTGGCTAAGACACCACTTTGTGATAACGACTGACCTCGCACCGTCACAGCATCCTGCGACGTCACCGTTCCACCCAGTGTCACCGAATCACCTTCTATGACTAACTCTGCACCCGTACCTGTCTTACCTGTCAAAGAAACTTGAGGACCCGTCACTCTCAAACGCTGACCCGCCAGTAACTGACTGTCACGCCCGCTGCTCACTTGAGTACCACCGGCCAGCAAAACCTCACCCGTCGACTGCACCGTCCCAGTGATGTCCAGACGCTCACCCTGCACCGTCAGGTCTCCCCCACTGACAGTGGTCCCTGAAAGGGTCTGGCTGTCTGACAATAACTGCGCATCACCACTACTCACCACGGTTCCAGACTGCGTAAGAGACGCTGTACGCAGCAATACGCTACCCACTCCTGAGCCCGATGACAGCGCATGAGTATGGTCAACCGACACCACACCACTGTTATTAATACTTTGATTGGCGTTTATCAGCGCCTGACCCAAGGCAATTACACGTCCGGTATTCAGCAGAGAATCTGCGGTTAAGTTCAGCGTATCTAAAGCCTGCAACGTCCCCGCATTCGTTATACTGCGTGACGATAACGTCAATTGTTCGCCCGCTAAGACGCCAGACGCACGGTTCACCACACCTTCTGTCACGCGCACAACCAACGCATCCGATGTCGATAACTCCCCTCGGTTATCCAGACTTTTCGCGGTGACCGATATCTCGCCACCACTGACGACATCACCATCCGACACTAAATCGGATTCTGTGATTAACTGAATACCCTGATTGGCTTCAATGTCACCATTTTGAACTAACGTGCCACCATTGAGTGAAACTGCACCTGCCGATGAGATTGTCCCTTGATGGGTCAGATGCTCCGCCGACACGTCAATACCACCACCACTGGAAAATTGACCCTGATTCACTAAGGTTTGACTGGTTATCGTCAATGGCAACTGGCTAACCAGCTGCCCTTGGCTCCCCACATTTAGGTCACGTTGAAGCGTGACGGATAAGGTATCATCACTCTGGACACGACCATTAAGATGAGCCTCACCCGCCAACAATGACAACGCTTGTTTGGCCACCATCTGACCAGACTGAGTCAGCAAATCACTCTTCAGTGTGAGCTGCTCTCCGCTACTCACTTCACCTTGCAACGTTGTCGTGTCAGCAGTCAGACTCATGACTTTGCTCGATAACAACTTCTGGCTGCTCGACAGCACACCCGTCTCGACAGATAACGCACCACCTGACTCAACATCACCCGTCAACGACACCGAATCACGCTGCGATAACGTCATATCCCCAACACTGGCTAAGACACCACTTTGTGATAACGACTGACCTCGCACCGTCACAGCATCCTGCGACGTCACCGTTCCACCCAGTGTCACCGAATCACCTTCTATGACTAACTCTGCACCCGTACCTGTCTTACCTGTCAAAGAAACTTGAGGACCCGTCACTCTCAAGCGCTGACCCGCCAGTAACTGACTGTCACGCCCGCTGCTCACTTGAGTACCACCGGCCAGCAAAACCTCACCCGTCGACTGCACCGTCCCAGTGATGTCCAGACGCTCACCCTGCACCGTCAGGTCTCCCCCACTGACAGTGGTCCCTGAAAGGGTCTGGCTGTCTGACAATAACTGCGCATCACCACTACTCACCACGGTTCCAGACTGCGTAAGAGACGCTGTACGCAGCAATACGCTACCCACTCCTGAGCCCGATGACAGCGCATGAGTATGGTCAACCGACACCACACCACTGTTATTAATACTTTGATTGGCGTTTATCAGCGCCTGACCCAAGGCAATTACACGTCCGGTATTCAGCAGAGAATCTGCGGTTAAGTTCAGCGTATCTAAAGCCTGCAACGTCCCCGCATTCGTTATACTGCGTGACGATAACGTCAATTGTTCGCCCGCTAAGACGCCAGACGCACGGTTCACCACACCTTCTGTCACGCGCACAACCAACGCATCCGATGTCGATAACTCCCCTCGGTTATCCAGACTTTTCGCGGTGACCGATATCTCGCCACCACTGACGACATCACCATCCGACACTAAATCGGATTCTGTGATTAACTGAATACCCTGATTGGCTTCAATGTCACCATTTTGAACTAACGTGCCACCATTGAGTGAAACTGCACCTGCCGATGAGATTGTCCCTTGATGGGTCAGATGCTCCGCCGACACGTCAATACCACCACCACTGGAAAATTGACCCTGATTCACTAAGGTTTGACTGGTTATCGTCAATGGCAACTGGCTAACCAGCTGCCCTTGGCTCCCCACATTTAGGTCACGTTGAAGCGTGACGGATAAGGTATCATCACTCTGGACACGACCATTAAGATGAGCCTCACCCGCCAACAATGACAACGCTTGTTTGGCCACCATCTGACCAGACTGAGTCAGCAAATCACTCTTCAGTGTGAGCTGCTCTCCGCTACTCACTTCACCTTGCAACGTTGTCGTGTCAGCAGTCAGACTCATGA
>NZ_ACZN01000019.1 GCF_000176135.1 Vibrio coralliilyticus ATCC BAA-450
AATGGCGGTGAGGGAGGGATTCGAACCCTCGATGCGGCTACAAACCGCATACTCCCTTAGCAGGGGAGCGCCTTCAGCCTCTCGGCCACCTCACCGTCTTGCGGAGGCACATATTACGATTTACCGAAAATATGTCAAACATTTTCTTGGCAAAATCAGCAAAAAGTTGGCCAACCGTTGGCTATTTAATCAAAGCGATGCTAATTCGCTCTTTTTGCTATAAATATGCCTATCAACAATACAAAAAAGGCTGACATAATGTCAGCCTTCTCGTGTAATTAGTAGTTGCCTGATGCAGTGTTACCATTACCTTTTTCTGCCTGAATGCGCATGTAGATTTCTTCACGGTGAACAGACACTTCTTTCGGTGCATTAACACCGATACGTACTTGGTTACCTTTCACGCCCAGTACTGTGACTGTGACTTCATCACCGATCATTAGAGTTTCGCCAACGCGGCGAGTTAAAATTAGCATTCTGTGCTCCTTGAGTAATCTCTGATTTTTCTTGCTACGAGGCTATTATCCAACAAAAGTTATATTTTCGTAAACTCTATTCTCGAGCCTAATTAACCTAAAAAGGCATGTTTTTGTTGGCAGTCGAGCGCCTCTGCAGAAGTAATGTAAGCATCATGCAGTATGTTTGCCGCTTTGTCGACGTATTCTGGAGACAACACCAACATCAACGACTGTGAATTCACTGCATAATGCATCACATCTATCCCCTGTTCAGACAACAAGGCATAAGACTGTTCAACCAATCCTTCGACCTGAAGACCTACTGCTGTGAGCAGGCTAACCTCTTCACTATTACGGATTTTGTCACCGAACACCAGTTCCAGCTTGGCATAAGCATCGTGTTTTATCACCGCACCTACCCATTCTGCATGGTCGATCACATTCCAAATCGTGACACCCAGCATCTGACACTGTTTCTCTAAGCCGCAGAATGCATCACGGTCAACCTTCAGCATTGTCAATTCACGCTGGATTGCGACCCCACAGATCGCCTTTTGGCATTCACTGCCCTTGACCAGACTGCCTGTATTGCTATCAAACGTGGAGAGAACACGCAGTGGCACATTATGTCGCCAAGCGTACTGAACCGAAGGAAGGTGGAGCACTTTCGCTCCTTTACGTGCCATTTCCTCCATGGAAGGAAAATCAATCACATCCAGCTTCTTGGCACTAGGAACCGTGCGAGGATCGCAAGTATAGATACCGTCGACGTCAGTAAAAATTTGGCACTCTTCTGCTTGCAGAGAGCCCGCTAAAGTGACGGCACTGGTATCAGAGCCCCCTCGGCCTAACGTGGTGATGTCCCCATTCTCATTCATACCCTGAAAACCCGCGACAATGACAATGTTGTCTTGCGCCAGCCATGATTCAATAGTTGAGGTATCAATGTGTTTAATCGTCGCGTCATTGTGTTGATTGTCCGTCACAATGTTCGCTTGTGCTCCGGTAAGTGAGCGTGCGGCATAACCTAATTTATTCAAAGTCATTGCCAGCAGTGCCATCGACACCTGCTCACCAGCAGAGAGCAAAACATCAAGTTCTCGGGCAGTTGGCACGCTGTCAACCTGCTTTGCCAAATCCAATAGTCGGTTTGTCTCTCCAGACATAGCAGACACAACGACTACAACTTGATTACCATCATTTTTCGCCTTAATGATGTGCTCAGCGACTTTGTGGATCCTTTCAATTGAACCCACAGAGGTTCCGCCAAACTTTTGCACGATAAGGGGCTTTTTCACCAGTCTTCACCTTCCCAAGACCAAAGTCTCATTAGGCCACATTCAATCAATTGAATATTGTTTGCAGCATTAATAACAAAAACCAAGCTGCTTAATCAGCACAGAGTAACTGAGCTATTAAACCACTTGGTTAGTAGAAAAAAATTACGCCCAATCAAACAATTGATTGAGCGTATTTATATACAAATCAGATTTTACAGGCGCTCTTCAAGCCATGGCTGTACGGACTTAATTGCGTCAGGAAGCGCTTCAACGTCTGTGCCGCCAGCCTGAGCCATGTCAGGTCGACCACCACCTTTACCGCCGACTTGCTCAGCAACCATTTTCACTAAGTCGCCCGCTTTAACTTTGCCGATAAGATCTTTTGTGACACCCGCAATCAAACCAATCTTCTCACCATTGATGTTCGCCAGCATGACGACACCACTGCCCATTTGGTTCTTGATGTCATCAACCATAGTACGCAGGTTCTTAGGATCAGCATCTTGCATCGCAGCGATAAGGACTTTAACGCCGTTGATTTCTTGAGCTTTGCCCATGATGTTTGCACTTTCCGCAGCCGCCATCTTGTCTTTCAGCTTTTGGATCTCTTTCTCAAGAGCTTTCGCTTTAGATGCCGACTCTGCAAGCTTCTCTTCATACTTAGCTTCTTGCTGCTCGATTGCGTCTAGCGCAGCTTCGCCAGTGACAGCTTCAATACGACGAATACCTGCGGCGATACCACCTTCAGATGTGATTTTGAATAGACCGATGTCGCCGGTGTTCTCTGCGTGGATGCCACCACAAAGCTCCGTTGAGAACTCCCCCATAGACAATACGCGAACTTCGTCGTCGTACTTCTCACCGAACAGTGCCATTGCGCCTTTCTGCTTGGCAGATTCAATGTCCATGATGTTGGTTTCGATGCTGTGGTTGCGACGCACTTGTGCGTTAACCAGACGCTCAACTTCTTTCAATTCAGCTGGTGTTACCGCTTCTAGATGAGAGAAATCAAAACGTAAATTTTCAGGCTTAACAAGCGAACCTTTCTGCGTTACGTGCTCACCTAGTACCTTACGCAATGCGGCGTGCAGTAAGTGCGTAGCAGAGTGGTTTAGTGAGATAGCTGCGCGACGCTCAGCGTCCACAACCGCTTCTACATCATCACCTTTCGCTAAAACACCTTCAGCAAGAACACCATGGTGTGCGATGGCGTTACCAAGTTTCTGGGTATCTTGTACGTTGAACACTCCAGATTCAGTCTTCAATACACCTGCGTCACCACACTGACCACCTGACTCGGCGTAGAATGGCGTTTCACCTAGGATAAGAATGGCTTGATCGCCTGCTGATAAAGACTCCGCTGCTTCACCTTCAACGAAGATTTCCACAACTTTACTCTTGCCTTCAGTACCCGTGTAGCCACAGAACTCAGAATCTACATCAGACTTGATGGTCGCGTTGTAGTCAGTGCCGAACTGGCCTGCTTCACGAGCGCGTTGACGCTGCTCATCCATCGCCTTCTCAAAACCCGCCTCATCGATAGTGAACTCACGTTCACGAGCCACATCGTTAGTAAGGTCTGCTGGGAAACCATAAGTATCGTACAGCTTGAAGACGGTTTCGCCATCTAGCACTTTACCGTCTAGATTATCGAGCGCTTCAGACAAAATTGTCATACCACGTTCAAGCGTACGTCCGAAGTTCTCTTCTTCGATACGTAGCACTTTTTCAACAACCGCTTGTTGCTTTTTAAGCTCTTCGCCCGCAGTGCCCATCACTTCAGCAAGTACACCAACCAGTTTGTGGAAGAATACGCCCTTCGCACCTAGCTTATTACCGTGGCGAACCGCTCGACGGATAATACGACGCAGTACGTAACCACGACCTTCGTTTGAAGGCATAACGCCGTCAACGATCAGGAATGAACATGAACGGATGTGGTCAGCAATAACGCGTAGCGATTGATTTGATAGGTCTTCGTAACCGATGGTATCTGCCGCTGCTTTGATTAGCTTTTGGAATACGTCGATTTCGTAGTTTGAATGAACACCTTGCATGATTGCAGAGATGCGCTCAATACCCATACCTGTATCAACAGCAGGTTTAGGGAGCGGTTCCATTGTGCCGTCGGCATGACGGTTGAACTGCATGAATACGTTGTTCCAGATCTCGATGAAACGGTCACCGTCTTCTTCAGGTGTGCCCGGACGGCCACCCCAAATGTGTTCACCGTGATCATAGAAAATCTCAGTACATGGACCACAAGGACCTGTGTCACCCATTGTCCAGAAGTTGTCAGACTCGAACTTCTTGCCGCCTTCTTTATCACCGATGCGGACAATTTTGTCTGCTGGAATACCGACTTTTTTGTTCCAGATATCGAATGCTTCGTCATCTGTCTCGTAAACCGTGACCAGTAGGCGATCTTTTGGCAGTTGTAGTGTTTCTGTCAGGAATTCCCAAGCGAATGCGATTGCATCTTCTTTGAAATAGTCACCAAAACTGAAGTTACCCAACATTTCGAAGAAATGTATGGTGACGAGCGGTAAAGCCAACATTTTCAAGGTCATTGTGTTTACCACCTGCACGTACACAACGCTGAGCCGTAGTTGCTCGCGTGTAGGCTCGCTTTTCGGCGCCTAAGAAGCAATCTTTGAATTGGTTCATACCTGCGTTAGTAAATAGCAGGGTTGGATCGTTATGTGGAATCAACGATGAACTGTCTACGATTTGGTGTCCTTTGCTTTCAAAGAACTTGAGGAACGAATTACGAACCTCATCAGTGCTCATGTACATGCAGCTCTTCCTGAAAATAGTCGAGTTAGAATTTTGCCGTATTGTAGATCAAGCAATCAGCCACGACTAGCTTTCTTGTAGAAAAGAGCCTTTTCAACGCGAATTTCGCAACAAATCAAAAAAATGAGCGCATAAACACTGTTTATGATCCGTCTTCATTACTCAGGGCATAGCTGATTTGTTCAAAGCTGTAGCCGCGATATTGAAGAAATCGCACCTGTTTTGCATACTCTTTCTGATCTTTCGCTTTGACGCCTTTGAACTTTTTTTCGGCAGCCTGTTTCGCCAACTCAAACCAGTCTTGAGGCTCCTCTTCAAATGCCTTTTCAATAACGGACTCACTGACACGTTTCTGATTGAGCTCCTGACGAATACGTCGTTCACCATGACCTTTGTATACATGCTGTCGGATCTGGCTTTTGGTGTAACGAAGATCGTCTAAGTAATTGTGTTCAAGACAGAAGTTAACCGCTTCTTGAATCGCCTCTTCTTCATAGCCTTTCATCGCAAGCTTATGATAAAGCTCATACTCACCATGATCACGCCGACTAAGCAGTTGAATGGCAGCTTCTTTACTGGATAAAGTGGGAGGTTTGCGTTGAAACATAAGCACTTAAAGATTATTCGGTTACGCTAAATACAACAAAGCCCCGCAAAATTGCAGGGCTTCAAAACTCTGAGCTATAAGTGCTTATAGCTCTTCTTGCTCTGGCATTTCACCTAGCTCAGCGTCGTCTGGCTGGATTTCTGCCGGTGTTAGCAACAACTCACGCAATTTCGTATCGATTTGCTGAGCCGCCGCTGGGTTTTCACGTAGGTACTTGCATGCATTTGCTTTACCTTGGCCAATCTTATCGCCATTGTAGCTATACCAAGCGCCCGCTTTTTCAACCAACTTATTCTTCACGCCCAGGTCAATCAGCTCACCTTCACGGTTAAAGCCCGCGCCGTACATGATTTGCGTTTCAGCTTGTTTAAACGGTGCTGCGATCTTGTTCTTAACCACTTTAATGCGAGTTTCGTTACCCACCACTTCGTCGCCTTCCTTGATAGAGCCTGTGCGGCGGATATCAAGACGAACAGAAGCGTAGAATTTTAGTGCATTACCACCTGTGGTCGTTTCAGGGTTACCAAACATCACACCGATCTTCATACGGATCTGGTTGATGAAGATACACATACAGTTTGACTGCTTCAGGTTACCTGTCAGCTTACGCATTGCCTGAGAAAGCATACGCGCCTGAAGACCCATGTGGCTATCGCCCATTTCGCCTTCGATTTCCGCTTTCGGTGTCAATGCAGCCACAGAGTCGACAACCATAACGTCAATCGCACCTGAGCGCGCCAGAGCGTCACAGATTTCTAACGCTTGCTCACCCGTATCCGGCTGAGAAACCAATAGTGCATCAATATCTACACCTAGCTTCTTAGCGTAGACAGGATCAAGAGCGTGTTCTGCATCAATAAAGGCACATGTTTTACCTTCACGTTGTGCAGCAGCAATCAGCTCAAGAGTTAGTGTCGTCTTACCTGATGACTCTGGGCCATACACTTCAACGATACGACCCATTGGCAGACCACCAGCACCCAATGCGATATCAAGAGAAAGTGAACCTGTTGAGATGGTTTCAACATCCATAGCGCGGTTATCACCAAGACGCATAATAGAGCCTTTACCGAATTGCTTTTCAATCTGACCGAGCGCAGCGGCGAGCGCTTTCTGTTTGTTATCGTCCATCACTTTCTCCGATTTGTTCATCAACGCATTGATGATCTTTGAATTCTTCTCTTCTTCCCCAGAGTCCTCTGAGGCAATCAATGAAAATCATTATACTGTTGATTCATACAGTGTCTATAGCTGTGTGAATTTTTTTTAGATTTAGATCATATCTCTTTAATTTTATTCACTTTTAAATTATCAGCCAGAATATGTGCTGCGTTGTTCCAACTCTTCGTACAGTACTTTCATCGCCACTTCAACGGCCTGATGGCGAACCTCAGCTCGATCACCATCAAAGTGATAAGTGGCGACTTTCAGCCAACTGTTTTCATCGGCCCAAGCAAAACAAACCGTTCCTACTGGCTTTTCAGTGCTACCACCTCCTGGCCCCGCAATACCACTGATTGAAACACCAATATTGGCACTGGAATGTTTAATCGCACCTTGCACCATTTCAATCACCGTCTCTTCGCTGACAGCACCATGAGAAACAAGCGTCGGCTCCGCTACTCCTAGCATCTCCATTTTCGCTTCATTACTGTATGTAATAAAAGCGCGGTCAAACCAGGCCGAACTGCCCGCAATATCGGTAATTGCGGCTGATACACCACCACCTGTGCAAGACTCTGCTGTGGTAAGGATTAAATTATGATGATTTAGGTGTTCACCTAGTTTTTGAGATAGTTTTTGCAATGCCTTCATATCTAAAACTCTCATTGTGACTTTTCGCCAATCAGTGATTCACGTATCCTAAGCCGCAATAGAAATAAACAAAAGATCTTAACCGTGAAAGCTGAACAAAAACACACTCCCATGATGCAGCAGTACCTCAAATTGAAGGCTGAGAATCCGGATATATTGCTGTTCTATCGAATGGGAGATTTCTATGAGCTTTTTTATGACGATGCCAAACGCGCATCTCAGTTACTTGATATCTCGCTGACCAAACGTGGTGCCTCCGCTGGTGAACCCATTCCTATGGCTGGTGTTCCGTTTCATGCGGTAGAAGGGTATCTGGCTAAGCTCGTTCAGCTCGGTGAATCAGTGGCTATCTGTGAGCAGATTGGCGACCCGGCCACCAGTAAAGGACCGGTGGAACGCCAAGTCGTTCGTATCGTGACGCCGGGTACAGTCACTGACGAAGCGCTGCTTTCAGAACGGATTGATAACCTCATCGCGGCGATTTATCACCACGATGGTAAATTTGGTTACGCCACACTGGATGTGACCTCTGGCCGCTTCCAACTGATGGAACCGGAAACCGAAGAAGCGATGGCGGCAGAACTGCAACGAACTGCCCCTCGTGAACTGCTCTTTCCAGAAGACTTCGAACCCGTAGAATTAATGGCTGCGCGTAACGGTAATCGTCGTCGCCCGGTGTGGGAGTTCGAACTGGACACCGCTAAACAACAGTTAAACCAGCAGTTTGGCACTCGTGATTTGGTTGGTTTCGGCGTGGAACAAGCACACCTCGGGCTATGCGCCGCTGGCTGTCTGATTCAGTACGTGAAAGACACTCAACGTACCGCTCTGCCTCATATCCGCTCCCTAACTTATGATCGTCAAGATCACTCCGTCATTCTCGACGCGGCCACTCGTCGTAATCTGGAGATCACTCAGAACTTAGCGGGCGGGACTGACAATACACTCGCCGAGGTCATTGATCATACTGCGACGCCTATGGGTAGCCGAATGTTGAAACGTTGGCTTCATCAGCCAATGCGTGACATCAATACGCTCAACCATCGCCTAGACGCAATCAGTGAGCTGAAAGAACTGACTCTGTTTGCTGACTTACACCCGATTCTCAAACAAATTGGCGACATCGAACGTATCTTGGCGCGTCTTGCTTTGCGCAGCGCCCGCCCTCGTGACATGGCGCGCTTACGCCATGCTATGCAGCAACTACCTGAGTTGGCAGAGACAATGGGTACGCTAGCTCATCCTTATCTCACCAAGCTAGGGCAATATGCGGCGCCACAAGAGGCCGTTTGTGAACTGCTTGAACGTGCCATTAAAGAGAACCCACCGGTGGTGATCCGAGATGGTGGTGTGATTGCTGAAGGGTACAATGCCGAGCTCGACGAATGGCGAAAGTTGGCCGATGGTGCGACTGAGTATCTGGAAAAGATGGAACAGGATGAGCGTGAGCGACACGGCATCGATACGCTCAAGGTCGGCTACAACAATGTTCACGGATTCTTCATCCAAGTCAGCCGCGGACAAAGCCACCTAGTACCTCCGCACTATGTACGCCGTCAAACGTTGAAAAATGCAGAACGCTACATCATTCCTGAGCTGAAGGAGCATGAAGACAAGGTTCTTAATTCCAAATCGAAGGCACTGGCGCTTGAAAAGCAATTGTGGGAAGAGCTGTTTGACCTTTTAATGCCCCACCTAGAAAAGCTGCAAAATTTGGCTTCAGCTATTTCCCAAATAGATGTGCTGCAAAACCTTGCAGAGCGGGCGGACAGCTTAGATTACTGCCGACCAGTGATGAGTCAGGAACCTGGTATTCACATTCAGTCAGGACGCCACCCTGTCGTCGAACAAGTAATGGATGAGCCTTTTATTGCCAATCCGATAGAGCTCAACCCACAGCGTAAGATGCTGATCATCACCGGCCCGAACATGGGCGGTAAATCGACCTACATGCGCCAAACTGCCTTGATTGCGCTAATGGCCCATATCGGTTCTTACGTACCGGCTGAATCGGCTCAAATTGGCTCCATCGATCGCATCTTTACCCGTATTGGGGCATCCGATGATCTCGCCTCTGGCCGTTCTACCTTCATGGTAGAGATGACGGAAACAGCCAACATTCTCCATAATGCGACCACCAATAGCCTAGTGCTGATGGATGAAATCGGTCGAGGCACCAGTACTTATGATGGTCTCTCACTTGCTTGGGCGAGTGCCGAATGGTTGGCAAAAGAGCTTGGTTCAATGACCTTGTTTGCCACCCACTACTTTGAGCTGACCGAACTGCCAAACCAGATTCCTCATTTAGCGAACGTTCACTTAGATGCAGTGGAACACGGCGATACCATAGCCTTCATGCACGCCGTTCAAGAAGGTGCAGCGAGCAAATCGTATGGTCTTGCTGTAGCTGGGCTGGCTGGTGTGCCAAAGAGTGTCATTAAAAATGCCCGAGCGAAGCTGACGCAGCTTGAACAACTCAGTCAGGGAGAAAGTAGCAGCGTTACCAGCAGTGCGGTCGACATTGCTAATCAACTGAGTCTTATTCCGGAGCCAAGCGAAGTGGAAGAAGCTCTCTCAGGCATCGACCCTGACGATTTAACGCCACGTCAGGCACTGGAAGAACTGTATCGATTGAAAAAGTTGCTGTGATAAACAGTAAAACGGCTGCCATTGGCAGCCGTTTTTATTTCAGATTTAGTGTTTAGAGCTTTCTTCTCAAGAGGGCTAAAGCCACTGTCAGAAAGACGATACTTGGCATCACAGCACCAAAAACTGGTGGGATACTGTAAACCAGACTGAGTGGACCAAAGAACTCACTGGAGATATAGAAGGTAAAACCCGCCACCACACCAGATAGAATACGTGCCCCCATGGTAACACTACGCAGCGGCCCAAAAATAAACGACAGCGCCATCAACATCATCACGGCAATAGAAAACGGCTGAGTCACTTTGCGCCAGAGAGCCAGCTCATAACGCGAAGCATCCTGCTCTGAAGCTTTCAAATACGTCACGTAATCATAAAGACCACTGAGTGATAACTCTTCGGGTTTCACTGTCACGACAGCGAGCTTGTCAGGCGCTAAAGAGGTCGTCCAACGATACTCAGGCAAACTGGTTTTGGTGATTTCCACTTCATCCGCCATTTCAGTCAACTGCACATCTTTCATCACCCAAGTGTTGTCAGATAAATAATCTACTTCGGCCGCATGCACCACACTTTCCAACTGTTTGTCGTCGTTGTAGCGCCACATGCTCAAACCGTATAGCTTGTCGTCTTCAACTTTACCGATGAAGATAAAGTCGTTGGCATCCCGGGCCCACACACCAGTCCGCACTGACATGATCGCACCACCAGATGTGGTGAACGCACGCAGATCACGCGCCATTTTCTGTGCCTGAGGTGCACCCCACTGACCAAGTAAAGTCACCAGAACCATCAGAGGAACCGCCGTTTTCAGAACCGACAGGCCGATATCCAACTTGGAATAGCCAGCGGCCTGCATTACCACCAGCTCTGAACTTGACGCCAGCATACCTAACCCAATCAATGCACCCAGCAAAGCGGCCATTGGGAAGAACATTTCGATATCACGAGGAATACTCAGTAGCACGTAAAACAAGGCTTGCAGCAAATCATAACTGCCCTGCCCCACTTTACGTAGCTGTTCAACGTATTTAATGATGGCAGACAGGCCAACAAAGGTCGCCAATACGAGCGACGTCGTGGCGATAATGGTTCTGCCAATATAAAGGTCGAGAATTTTAAACACGGCTTATGCTGCCTTCTTTCTTTGTCTTAGTTTGTCTTTAAAGCGTCGCATTGGAATGCTGTCCATCGAATTGATCCCTATTGCGGTCAGCAGCAAGGCCGCGTTAATCGGCCACATACCGATAAACGACGGGATAGAACCATCTTCTAGCGCCGACTTAGTGGCACTAATCGAAAGGAAGTACGCCAAATAGATGAGAATCGCTGGGCCCATTTTAGCGAAGCGTCCCTGACGTGGGTTAACTGCTGACAACGGAACGACCAACATAGTCAGAAGCGGAATACAGACAACCAGAGAAATACGCCATTGCAATTCGGCCTGAGCACGCGGATCTGGGTTAGATACCAACTGCATCGTCGGGATAGCTTCCCAGTCACGCCCTTTCGGCTTCACGTCACGCTGGCCAATTAGGCCTTCATACTGGTCAAAATCGGTCACCATGTAATCAACGCGCGTTGGCACACCTTCATAACGCGTACCATCGTACATGCGAATAACCTGACGTCCGTCACTCAGTTCTTTCACCTCACCAGATTGCGAGAAGGACACACTTGGTAGAATTGAATCACGTGGGCGCATCTGAGCTACAAACACATGCTTGAGCTGCTTGCCTTCAATATCGTCGATAAAGACCACAGAGGAACCGTCCGGAGTACCCTGGAACTGGCCTTTCTGCAATAGGTCAACACTGTTCTCCGCTTCGACTTCTTCTTGTAACTGAATCAGCTTTTCCTGACTCATTGGCGAAAATACGAATGCATTGGCTGCAGCAATCACGCCAGTGATCACCGCAAGATAGAGTGCGGCGCGGATTAGAAACTTATTTCCTATTCCGGTCGCATTCATGACAGTTATTTCACTTTCTGCATACAGTCGGCCAAAAGTCAGCAAAATACCGAGGAAAAGACTCAATGGCAGCATCAAAAGCCCCATTGACGGCATGCTCAAACTCACATAGTGCATAACCAGACTGGCAGGAATATCTCCATCCGAAGCATCCGCTAAAACTTTGATCAATTTTTGGCTTAAAAACACTAAAAACAGGATAAAAAATATCGCTAACTGGCTCTTGAGTGTCTCGCGGATCAAATATCTAACAATAATCACGCTGAAATTACCTATACAAAACTTGTTTTTTTAATTGAATCACTATAATTTCCCGTTGAACCTTTTATTTTTAAATTTTTTGGCTAACTGTTAACGCGCTTATTTAAAAGTAGTTCCGATTAAGGAATCAACAAGTAAGACGCCATTATCTAACATTTAGTTCTATTTGTCTTCAGGATGTAGGAGTACGCATGGAGTTCAGTGTAAAGAGTGGTAGCCCGGAAAAGCAACGTAGTGCATGTATCGTTGTGGGTGTATTCGAACCACGTCGCCTTTCTCCAGTTGCTGAACAGCTCGATAAAATCAGCGACGGCTATATCAGTTCACTACTTCGCCGTGGTGATCTGGAAGGTAAACCAGGGCAGATGCTACTTCTGCATCAAGTACCAGGTGTTTTGTCTGAACGTGTTTTACTTGTCGGTTGTGGCAAAGAACGCGAATTGGGCGAGCGTCAGTACAAAGAAATTATTCAGAAAACGATTAACACTCTGAATGAAACAGGTTCAATGGAAGCGGTATGTTTCCTGACTGAGCTACACGTTAAAGGCCGCGATACTTACTGGAAGGTTCGTCAAGCAGTCGAAGCAACCAAAGATGGCCTGTACACTTTTGATCAGTTCAAGAGCGTCAAGCCAGAGACTCGCCGTCCACTGCGCAAGCTGGTATTCAACGTACCAACTCGCCGTGAACTTAACCTAGGTGAAAAAGCGATCACTCATGGTCTTGCCATTGCTTCAGGGGTAAAAGCATCGAAAGATCTCGGCAACATGCCGCCAAACATCGCAAACCCTGCTTACCTTGCTTCTCAGGCTCGTCGTCTGGCTGATGACTATGACACCATCACAACCAAGATTATTGGTGAGCAAGAGATGGAAAAACTGGGTATGACTTCATACCTTGCAGTAGGCCGCGGCTCTAAGAATGAATCTATGATGTCTATCATGGAATACAATGGCAACCCAGATCCAGAAGCGAAACCAATCGTGTTGGTTGGTAAAGGTCTGACTTTTGATTCAGGCGGTATCTCACTTAAACCAGGTGAAGGTATGGATGAGATGAAGTACGACATGTGTGGTGCGGCATCTGTTTTCGGTACCATGAAATCTCTGGCGAAACTTAACCTACCAATCAACGTCATTGGTGTTCTTGCTGGATGTGAAAACATGCCAGGCAGCAATGCTTACCGTCCAGGTGACATTCTGACAACGATGTCAGGCCAAACTGTTGAAGTACTTAATACTGACGCTGAAGGCCGTTTGGTTCTTTGTGATGCACTGACTTATGTTGAGCGCTTCGAACCAGATTGTGTGGTAGACGTAGCAACGCTAACAGGCGCTTGTGTAATTGCACTGGGCCACCACATCAGCGGTGTTATCTCAAACCACAACCCACTGTCTCACGAGCTAGTGAACGCTTCTGAACAAGCAAGCGATCGTGCATGGCGTCTACCAATGGCAGACGAATACCATGAGCAGCTGAAGAGCCCATTTGCTGACATGGCAAACATCGGTGGTCGCCCTGGCGGTACAATTACAGCAGGTTGCTTCCTGTCTAAATTTGCTAAGAAATACAACTGGGCACACGTCGACATCGCAGGTACTGCGTGGAAGTCAGGCGCAGCAAAAGGCTCAACAGGCCGCCCAGTCTCAATGCTTGTCCAGTTCTTACTGAACCGCAGTGGCCAAGAGACAGAAGAGTAATTTCTGAACAAATTCTAAAGGGCCGAAAGGCCCTTTTTTATTCGGAATGATTATGCCAAACGCAACGTTTTACATCATTAAGCCCGATTCACCGCAAGCCAACCGACAAGGCTTTGAACAATACGTTTTGTTTCTTGCTGGTCACTTTGCCAAACAGGGCGCTAAGGTGTATCTCCATTGCCATGATAAGCAGCATGCTGAGCAGTTAGCGGAATGTTTCTGGCAAGTCGATGCCGAACAATATCTGGCTCATAACCTCACTGGTGAAGGGCCTAAATATGGCACAGGCATTGAAATCGGATACCAAGGTGTTAAGCCCTCATGGAACCGACAATTGGTAATAAATTTGGCTGAAAATGAGACAACCTTTGCGAACAAGTTTGCAGAGGTGGTAGACTTCGTCCCTTGCGAAGAAAAAGCCAAGCAACTGGCGCGAGAACGATATAAAATCTATCGCCAAGCGGGTTATCAGCTACAAACGATCGACATCGCACACAACTAATGGTCAATCCTTATAGCTAAGCTCTCCTTCTAGAGAGTTCACTTATAAAGATTGACTTAGAATTAAACCAGACCTATCTGCAGAATATCTATAGCTATGGAAAAGACATACAACCCAACTTCAATTGAACAAGCGTTATACCAAGCTTGGGAAGAGAAAGGCTACTTTAAGCCACACGGTGACACGACGAAAGAATCATACAGCATCATGATCCCGCCACCGAACGTCACTGGTAGCCTACACATGGGCCACGCGTTCCAAGATACAATCATGGATACTCTGATCCGTGCTGAACGTATGAAGGGCAAAAACACCCTTTGGCAGGTAGGTACTGACCACGCTGGTATCGCTACTCAGATGGTTGTTGAGCGTAAAATCGCAGCAGAAGAAGGCAAAACCAAACATGACTACGGTCGTGATGCCTTCATCGACAAGATCTGGGAATGGAAAAACGAATCTGGTGGCACAATCACTAAGCAGCTTCGTCGCCTTGGTGCATCAGTAGACTGGGACCGTGAGCGCTTCACGATGGACGATGGCCTATCTAACGCGGTTCAAGAAGTATTCGTTCGCCTGTATGAAGAAGACCTGATCTACCGTGGTAAGCGTCTAGTAAACTGGGATCCTAAACTGCACACTGCAATTTCTGATCTTGAAGTTGAAAACAAAGACAAAAAAGGCCACATGTGGCACTTCCGCTACCCGCTAGCGGATGGCGTTAAAACAGCTGAAGGTAAAGACTACATTGTTGTTGCGACAACTCGTCCGGAAACCATGCTTGGTGATACGGGTGTTGCTGTAAACCCAGAAGATCCACGTTACAAAGATCTGATCGGCAAAGAAATTCTTCTTCCTGTAGTTGATCGTCGCATCCCTATTGTGGGTGACGAGCACGCTGATATGGAGAAAGGTACTGGTTGTGTGAAGATCACTCCTGCACACGACTTCAATGACTATGAAGTCGGTAAACGTCACCAGCTACCAATGATCAACATCCTAACTTTCAACGCTGACATTCGTGATGCTGCGGAAGTATTCACCACTAACGGTGAAGCAAGTGATGTGTACTCAACTGAGCTACCAGCGAAATACCACGGCATGGAGCGCTTTGCTGCGCGTAAAGCTATCGTTGCAGAATTTGAAGAGCTAGGCCTTCTAGACGAAATCAAAGATCACGACCTAACCGTTCCTTACGGCGACCGTGGTGGCGTGGTTATCGAACCAATGCTAACTGACCAGTGGTACGTACGTGCTGCACCTCTTGCTGAGCCTGCTGTTAAAGCGGTTGAAGATGGTGAAATCCAGTTCGTGCCTAAGCAGTACGAAAACATGTACTTCTCTTGGATGCGTGACATTCAAGACTGGTGTATCTCTCGTCAGCTTTGGTGGGGTCACCGTATCCCAGCTTGGTACGACAACGACGGCAACGTCTATGTAGGTCGTACTGAAGAAGAAGTACGTACAAACAACAACCTTGCACCTGTTGTAGTTCTTCGCCAAGACGACGACGTACTTGATACATGGTTCTCTTCTGCGCTATGGACGTTCGGTACTCAAGGCTGGCCAGAGCAAACTGAAGACCTGAAGACCTTCCACCCTTCAGATGTGCTAGTAACGGGCTTCGACATCATCTTCTTCTGGGTTGCGCGTATGATCATGATGACCATGCACTTCAACAAAGATGAAAACGGTAAGTCACAAGTACCGTTCAAGACAGTTTACGTAACGGGTCTAATCCGTGACGAAAACGGCGACAAGATGTCTAAGTCTAAAGGTAACGTTCTTGACCCTATCGACATGATCGATGGTATCGACCTTGAGTCTCTAGTAGAGAAGCGTTGTGGCAACATGATGCAGCCTCAGCTAGCGAAGAAGATCGAGAAGAACACACGTAAGACTTTCGAAAACGGTATCGAACCATACGGTACTGACGCACTGCGTTTCACTCTTGCTGCTATGGCTTCTACTGGCCGTGACATCAACTGGGATATGAAGCGTCTTGAAGGTTACCGTAACTTCTGTAACAAACTATGGAACGCAAGCCGTTACGTACTAATGAATACAGAAGAGCACGATTGTGGCATGTCACTGTCTGCTGAAGAGCGCGCGAGCCTAGAGTTCTCTCTAGCGGACAAATGGATTGAATCTCAGTTTGAGCTGGCTGCAAAAGAGTTTAACGCTCACCTAGACAACTTCCGTCTAGACATGGCAGCAAACACGCTTTACGAATTCATCTGGAACCAATTCTGTGACTGGTACCTAGAGCTAACTAAACCAGTTCTTTGGAAAGGTACAGAAGCTCAGCAACAAGCGACTCGCTACATGCTGATCACTGTGTTAGAGAAGACACTACGTCTTGCTCACCCAGTGCTACCTTACATCACTGAATCTATCTGGCAGAGCGTTAAGCCGCTAGTAGACGGTGTTGAAGGCGACACCATCATGACTCAAGCACTACCTCAGTTTAACCAAGAGAACTTCAACGCTGAAATCGTAGAAGACATCGAATGGGTTAAGACCTTCATCACCGCAATCCGTAACCTACGTGCAGAATACGACATCGCACCTAGCAAAGGTCTGTCGGTAATGGTTAAGGTCGCTGATGAGAAAGATGCGGCTCGTATCGAAGCAAACAAGACAGTACTCAGCTCACTGGCTAAACTAGATGAAATCAAAGTACTGGCTGAAGGTGAAGAGACGCCAGCTTGTGCAACTAAACTGGTTGAGAAGTCTGAGCTGATGATCCCAATGGCAGGTCTGATCGACAAAGATGCTGAGCTTGCTCGTCTTGATGGCGAAATCAAGAAAACGCACGGCGAAATCAAACGTATCGAAGGTAAGCTAGGTAATGAAGGTTTCGTTGCTAAAGCGCCTGAAGCGGTTGTTGCGAAAGAGCGTGAAAAGCTAGAAGGTTACCAAGAAACCTTAATCAAGCTTGAAGAGCAGAAGACAACCATCGCGGCACTGTAAACCAGTACCATAGATAAAGAAAAGGCAGCGAATTCGCTGCCTTTTTTATCTCTGTGATTCGTTATTCGCGTGCGGCCTGGATGCGCAGCTCAAAACCAGGGTGACTACTCATCCATTCTGGCATTTCCAACCTTTCTTGTTGTCTGAACAACTCAAACATCTCTGCCATCGGTTCACTACTGCCGTATATATCCACCATCGCTTGTCGAGCATAAGCGTCAGCTTCCAGTTCAGCGTCACGAGAGTGACCATTGGAAAGGAAGAAAACCCCTAGCCCGGCCAAGTTATCCACCACTCCCGAGCTTTCACCGGTTAACACTGCAACTCCAACTGAAAGTAAACTCGAATGGACTAACCTTTTGATCATATGGCGATGATGAACATGACCTAGCTCGTGAAGGATAATGCTATCGAGCTGTTGTTCATTCTCAGCCAGAGTAACCAAATCGTCGAGTAATACGATTTTCCCACCAGGCAATGCAAATGCATTGGCGCCAAGCTCTGAGGAGCGAAACTCCACCTCAATGGGATAAGGTAACGCTTCCAACTGTGTGACATGCTGAGCCACACGTTGGCGGATCGCTTGCTGCTCTTGCGAACTCAACTCGCTCTCTTGCCAGCTGTTATCAAAGCTTTCGAGCACTTTATCGCCCAGCGCCACAGCAACGTAATCAGGGATAGCATTAGCGACCTTCTCACTGGTCCATGGCAAGACATAAAAGTAGCTACCTAATACCACTCCAATACACACTACCGCTGACAACAACCACGCTAACCAGTTGGTTTCCATCTTATCAATGGTACTGCTTTTGCGATTTCGTTCCAGCCAGTGGCTGACTTCTGCCGTTCTTTCAACCACAAATACCCAGCCATCGGGGAACTTAAAACGCACGGGTAGATTACCAACAGGGACACTAATATCGGCGTATTGCTGATCACAACTGATGATTTTCCCGTCAACACGCAAACTTAATGCATTGGCTTGAGTGACATCCAACTTGGCAGGATGACGCTCCGAGCTGCGTGGCGGAAACGCCACCCCGTCAAATAGCATTAGCTGATTCCGATACCTAGATCAAAGGCCTGTGCCACTTCATCCGATACTGCAGATTTGACATTTGAATCTTGGTCTGTCGCCTTCAGCGCACTCATATCGCCAAACACCACGGTGTTATCAGCAACATAACGGGATGTTCTGACCATAACCCAAGGTCTGGCAATACTTAGCGTCACCACCTGTAGTAAGAAGTTAGAGATCACCAACCAAGTGTACCCTCTCGCAGTCAGTGACGACTTAAAGGTGTATTGACTGTCTGACTCTTGATCCAACTTCGCCCGCAGTTGATCAAAGATGTAATTACGCAATCGCGTTGTGGTGTAGGCTGTCAGGCCGATAGTCAGTGTAATGATGGCTAGGTAAGCCACAATAAACACCGTAACCTGAGATACGCCCATCAACGAGCTGAAGTCCCCATTCTGAAGCGCGGTAAAATCGAAACCGCTAAATACCGTCAAAGACATTGCAATCAAAAGAACAATCGACGCGACAATACCTAAGCCTATCGCTTTTAGATAAGTTTTGAAAAAGAAGCCCGTTTCAAGTTCCGCACTGAACTTCCAATCTCCGTATCGATAGCCATTAGAAAAATACTTATGCGCGCCAGCCACAACCCATGCATACAACACAGCCATGAACACCAAAGACGCAATACCTAATACCGTTGCAGCGACTGCAGAAACACTGGATACCGCCACGACCACACCAATATAGATAGCCATCGCTAGCAAAGCACCTAAACCGCGCCCCATAAGCGCTACATAGGCATCTTTCAATGAAGAGTCAAAAGAGAAATGAACATTGCGGTAACTCGTCTTTGCGGCATCAAAGCGGGCATTGCTCCATAACAACCAAGGTAAAGCAATGTAAAAAACCAGTAATAGAGCCGCGCTCGCTGCTGGGAAAAAGGCGTTCGCCACGGCCCAAATCACTAGTACTGCAACAGCAACTAAACGTCCTTTGAGGATTTGCATCGGCTCAGCATGGTACTCAAAATTATCATTATCGACATAGGTATTACCGTAGAAATAACGTTTGGTTCTGACCTTCGCCCATGCTGAATAGATACCAAAAGTGATGATGGTCAGCAGAACATTGACTATCCAAATACCAAAGAATTCGCCTCCCTTTCCCTTAAACTCAACGGGATTTGTTATATGTTTTTGTTCCATTTATTACATTTCCTGACGTAGTTGACTAAAACACAAGACAAATAATTTCTTACATTTCATTTCCAGCGTCTATGTCTTAATAACAAGAAAATGCAACCAGTTGATGTACATCACAAATAATATGGAGTATTAACACAATAATTTTACATATAGTGGACATCAAAAACATTTGCCCATGAAATATCAATTGCTTATTGATTGAATCTGACCTTGTTTCACTTCGCTTTTGAGCAGTAATGATCCAATTGAGCCTGTCTCTTCTAGAATTACTTAGAGGCCACCAAATAAGGAGCCAAGATGTTGAAGAAATCCTTGTTAGTTATTCCCCTGCTTCAATGCTTGTTTGTCTTGTCAGCCTACGCCGAAAGCACACATCAAACCGTCAAGATCACAGCCGGAGATTGGCCACCGTTTATTGGTCAGAACCTTGAGGGCTATGGTGTCGTCGCACAAACCATTGAACAGGTTTTTGCGTTGCAAGGCTATGAGGTGACTTTCGCTTTTTATCCTTGGGCTAGAGCTTATGAGAAAGCTCAAAGTGGAGAGTATGATGCCACTGCGGTATGGATGTTTGATGAAGATCGGACGGAGCATTTCTATTACAGTGAACCAGTCTCGCAAGAGCAATTTGTCTTCTTTCATCACAAAGACTTAGCGTTTGATTGGTCTAAGATAGACGATCTCAAGGGATACAAGATGGGTGGAGGGTTAGGTTACAGCTATGGGGAAGCTTTGGATGCCTTAATCGATGCAAAAGAGGTCAGCATAAGCCGAGTCAACAACCCTAGCCAGAATCTGCTGCGCCTTAATCATAAACGTATCCAAATCTATCCAGAAGAACGTCAAATCGGCATGTATCATCTGAGCCAGCAACCAGAAGAGATTCGAAATAACATTACCTATCACCCGAAACCCTTTCTTAATAACGACGGTTTCGTGATGTTCTCCAAACAAAGCCCTAGAGGAAAAGAGCTATTAGAGATCTTTAACCAAGGGCTTATCAAGTGGCACCAACAACAATCTAAAGGCCACTAAACGACACGGTTTTGTTCCTGCCCTTGATGAAAGGCAGTGATGTTATCCATCAGGATGTTCGCTAATTTCTGAATCGATGAGTCACTGCCCCACGCAACATGTGGAGTCAGGAGCAAATTAGGCAGATTCATATTAGCGAGCAACGGGTTGCTGTCGTCCGCTGGCTCTTGGCTAAATACATCGACACCAGCACCAGCAATCGTGCCTCGTTTTAAGGCCTCAACCAGAGCCGCTTCATCAACCAACCCACCTCGACCAGTATTGATCAGCACACTGCCAGGCTTCATTTGAGCCAGTTCATGACGCCCAATCAAGTTATGAGTCTGTTCATTCAACGGACAATGTAGCGTCAAGACATCAGCCATCATCAACACCTGCTCAAATGGCAGGTAACCTTTTCGGCAATGATGCGCACCTTTATGTTCTGCATAAATGACTTGCATACCAATCGCCTTCGCCAGCGCGGCAGTAGCCTGACCCAAAGCTCCAGAGCCGACAACGCCCAGCGTCGAGCCTGCTACGTCACCAATTGGGTGAGTAAAGAAACAAAACTGTTTATTGCGTTGCCATTCCCCTTTGGCAATATCATTGTGGTAGCCCATCAAATTGCGCTTAAGAGCAAATATCATCCCAATCACATGCTCAGGCACCGATTGAGTGGCGTAGCCCTGCACGTTTGTGACAGCTATGTTTTGCTCACGGCAGTAATCAATGTCGATGTTGTTGAAGCCAGTAGCCGAGACAGCGATCAGCTTGAGATCCGGTAGTTGGCGCAACACTGCCGCATCTAATACGACTTTATTCGTGATGACGATATGAGCGTTTTTCAGCCGTTCTACCACCAGCTCAGGGCTGGTGAAATCATATTCAATCCATTGGTGATCAAAAGGAAGGTGAGGTAATTCGATATGAGTTGGGATCGTCGCACGATCCAAGAACACAACATTAGGCAGCGACATGGTTTCTCCTTTCGCTGCCTATAATGAAATCATGGACGCGGCAGCGTTTTATAGTCCGGCAATTCTCGCACAGGATCGAAATAGTTAAAGATCAACGCCTCCGCTTCAGGATAGAAATCACAAGGAACAAAAATACTGCGTAGACGTTCATCTTGAGGATGGTAAAAACTCAATTCAGCCGCATGCAGTTCAAGACGGCTTGAGAATTCAAAGGCTTCTCCCTGTGAATAGAACTCATCTCCGACAATCGGATGTCCTAAAGCCTGCATATGCACACGTAGCTGATGTGAACGCCCAGTTATAGGCAGTAGCCTGACGATGGTGGTCTGCTCTTCCCGCTTCGCCACCTCAAATAAGGTTTTTGATGGCTTACCCTGTTCAAAACAGACTTTCTGCTTCGGCCGATTTGGCCAATCACAAATCAGTGGAAGATCCACTTCTCCCTCTTGTTGTTCAACGCGTCCCCATACACGAGCATAGTAGACCTTATGCGTGAGGCGAAACTGAAACTGTTTTTTTAACGCCGATTCTGTGGGCTTGTTCTTGGCAAACAGCATCAAACCTGAAGTTGACATATCAAGACGATGAACCGGTTGGATGTCAGGATAGATGTCTTTCAAGCGGCTCCACATGCTGTCGTAATGCTCTTCAGCCCTGCCTGGCACAGACAAAAGACCCGACGGCTTATTCACCACAAGGATGCCTTCATCTTCAAATACTCGCTCAATCCATGGCTCGGTGGGAGGATGGTATTGCTGCATAGCCATAAAACATCTCAATCAGATTTATAACTCAGCCAGTATATCAGAGTCATGCCTGTGACAGCGTTTCCACATCCTAGTATGTTTTAGCTTTTTTCATGTAAATAATATTTAACGCCTTGGTTGCATATGATATTCATACCCGCCATTGACAAGACACAATCACTAACAACAAAAACATCAAGGAACACAAATGGAAACGATCTCCGCTTCAGAGAGCCAACCCAAATACTCTCTGTCACAACTCGTCCGTTCGCTAGGCCCAGGGATCATGATGGCCGCTGCCGCGGTAGGGGGCTCCCATCTGGTGGCTTCAACAAAAGCCGGGGCGATTTACGGATGGCAGCTAGCCGCACTCATTTTGTTAGTTAACTTTTTTAAATATCCATTTTTCCGCGCCAGTATCCAATACACAATGGGAACCGGAGAAAGTCTGGTCGAAGGTTATGCAAAGCTTGGCCGACCTTACCTATGGCTGTTTGTCGCACTCAGCGTTATTTCCGGTATCGTCAATACAGCCGCCTTACTGCTCTTCAGTGCTAGCTTGCTGGGTTACTTCATTCCCTTCGACCTCTCGACCACAAGCTTGTGCTTAATCATCTTAGCCACCTGTTTAACAATTCTATTTGCAGGTCACTACAAAGCCCTCGACTCCTTATCCAAAATCATTATGGCGGTACTGACCATTGCAACCCTGACTGCGGTCGCTATTGCCGCAGGTAACCCTGTCGAAGCGGTTCCTGCTTTTGAAGCGCCCTCACCTTGGTCCATTGCCGCTATCGGCTTTATTGTTGTAACCATGGGTTGGATGCCAGCACCGATTGAAATTTCCAGCCTGACATCAATGTGGCTTAAAAGTCAGCAACGCCACCAGAAGGTAACGGCTCGTTCTGCTTTGTTTGATTTCAATGTGGGCTACATCGGTACGGCGATTCTGGCGATTGTCTTCCTTGCATTAGGCACTTTGGTCTTACACGGCAGCAATATTGAATTATCTCAATCGGGTGTGGGCTTTTCGCATCAGCTGGTTGGGCTCTACGCGTCAACTATTGGCGAATGGTCACGTTACCTAATTGCAGCCGTTGCGTTCTTCTGTATTTTTGGCAGTACGATTACGGTGATTGATGGCTACGCTCGAGTGATTTCAGAATCTCAACGCCTACTGCGTAAGCAAAAAGAAATGAAGCCTAAAGTGACTCAGGGTTGGATGTTACTTATCTCCGCAGCAGCACTGTCGATCATCGTATTCTGGGCAGCGGCACTACTGCCGATGCTTGATTTTGCGATGATTTTGGCCTTTATGACCACACCGTTTTTTGCACTGCTTAACTATATTCTGGTTTCAAAATCTAAGTTGCCAGAACCTTTGGCGCTCAGTAATAAACTGAAATGGCTTTCTATCACTGGCCTTGTCTACCTGTTTGGTTTCTTGGCGGTATTTGTGTGGTGGAAGTGGCTGATGTAGTCAAATAGCGACCAACAAAAAAGGCCTTCAAATGAAGGCCTTTTACTGCAAGTTGCGTAAAATCAGTTGTGGGACACAACAATCATACGCAGCGAGTCCAACTGGTACTGAGCTTGAGCAATGTAGCCATTCAGCTCTTTAATCTGCGCTTCAATCGCTGCAAGCTCTTCATCACGGATGTTTGGGTTAACCGCTTTCAATGCTTGCAGTCGTTCCAGCTCCGCATTCAAGCTCGCCTGCATTTCTTGTTGTGCTTCAGCACGTACAGCTTCGACTTTTTCGACAATCAGCGCTTCACCTGCGGTGATCATTTGATGGACCTGAGCCTGAACTGACGACACCAGTTTGGTCGCCATATGACGGCCTACCGGGCTAAGCTGGCGGTTAAAACTTTCAAACTCAACCTGCTGAGATAAGTCACTGCCTTTGCTATCCAGCATCAGACGGATTGGTGTTGTCGGCAGGAAACGGCTGATGCCACTGCGTTTTGGCGCCTGAGCATCGACTTTATACACTAGCTCAAGCAGCATGGTACCTACTGGCAATGCTTTGTTCTTCAGTAAAGAAACCGCGGTTGCACCGACGCCTTCACTCATCAGTAAGTCAATACCACCCTGAATCATCGGGTGCTCCCAACTAATGAAGTTCATGTCTTCGCGAGACAACGCCGTTTCACGATCAAAAGTAATCGTCGCGCCTTCATAAGGCAGACCAGGATAACTTGGCACCATCATGTGTTCAGATGGCGTCACTACCAAGGCATTTTCCCCTTTGTCGTCCTGATTAAGGCCAATGGTATCAAACAGACTCAACGCAAAGGTCACCAGATTGGTATCACCATCGGTTGCCGCAATCTTATCGACTATCTGCTGCGCTTTTTCGCCACCATTGGAATGCATTTCCAGTAAACGGTCACGCCCTTGCTCAAGTTGAGACTTAAGCTCTTTGTTCATCGCAGCAGACTCGCTGATAACATCATCGAGTTCGGTCACGTCACCTGAAGCCAGCATTTCAATCAAACGATCAGAGAACTTGTCATACACCGCGCGACCTGTCGGGCAAGTTTCAGCAAAAGCATTTAGACCTTCATCGAACCAACGCGCCAGAATCGCCTGTGAAGTTTGCTCCAGATAAGGAACGTGAATATCAATATCACGACTCTGACCAATACGGTCCAGACGACCAATACGCTGCTCAAGTAAGTCAGGGTTGAACGGCAAATCGAACATCACCAGTTGGTTTGCAAACTGGAAGTTACGACCTTCTGAACCTATTTCACTACAGATAAGGACCTGAGCGCCACCCTCTTCCTGCGCAAAGTAAGCGGCCGCTTTATCACGCTCCAGTATCGACATACCTTCGTGGAACACGGTGGCACGGATACCTTCACGCTCACGCAGCGCCTGCTCTAGCTGTAGCGCTGTGCTAGCACGAGAAGCAATAACCAGGATCTTGTCACTGCGCTTTTGTTTAATCTTCTCAATCAGCCAATTGACACGTGAATCAAACTGCCACCAGCTAGCATCATCCCCTTCAAACTCTTGGAAGATTTCTTCTGGATATAGATTTTTCAGCGCACGTGCTTCAGGGCTGATTTTGCCACCAATCATGCCCGATACACGCATAGACGTCGTGTACTGCTGAGGGATCGGCATTGGCAATAGGTTCACGTTGCGAACCGGGAAGCCTTTGATCGCTGCACGAGTGTTACGGAACAGCACGCGTCCTGTACCATGACGGTCCATCAGGTTGTCGATCAGTTCCTGACGAGCTGCGGCTTTGGCATCTTCTTCGCTATCGCTTTCAATAATGCGGAACAGAGGCTCAACATCCTGCTCGGACAACAACTCAGTAATCTGATTTTTAGCGTTATTCTCAAGCTGTTGACCAGAGAACAGCGCACTCACCGAGTCCGCTACTGGCGCGTATTGCTCTTCTTCTTCAACAAACGCTTGGTAGTCATAGAAGCGGTCTGAATCCAACAAACGCAGACGGGCAAAGTGACTCTCACGTCCTAGTTGCTCTGGGGTTGCGGTCAGAAGAAGTACCCCTGGAGTGCGCTCTGCCAGCCCCTCAATCACCTGATATTCACGGCTTGGCTGCTCTGGGCTCCATTCTAGATGGTGCGCTTCATCGACAACCAACAGATCCCACTCACCTTCAAGTGCTTGCTCGAAACGCTTACGACTCTTACGTAAGAAATCCAGTGAACACAGTACATATTGCTGGGTATCAAACGGGTTATCTGAATCAGCAAACGCCTCAATACAGCGCTCTTCATCAAAAATCGAAAAATGCAGATTGAAGCGGCGCATCATCTCCACTAACCATTGATGCTGCAACGTTTCCGGTACCACAATCAAGATACGCTCCGCTCGGCCAGCTAACACCTGCTGGTGGATGATCATCCCAGCTTCAATGGTTTTGCCTAGACCTACTTCATCGGCTAACAAAACGCGAGGCGCATGACGACGACCGACTTCATGAGCAATGTATAGCTGGTGAGGAATCAAACCAGCACGCATACCACAAAGGCCGCGCATCGGGCTCTTATGCTGTTCATATTGGTTCATCAATGCACGATAACGGAGCACAAAGTTGTCCATGCGATCAATCTGACCGGCGAACAATTTATCTTGCGGCTTGTTAAAACGGATTTGGTTACTGAGCATAATTTCGCGCAGCATCACCTCTTGCTCTCCGCTGTCTTCGCGGGTACCGATGTAGGCAAATAGACCTTGGTCCTCGACCACTTGCTCAATCTTAAGTGACCAACCTTGCTGACTGTCAACGACATCACCAGCGTTAAAGGTTACTCGGGTAACAGGCGCATCATTACGAGCGTACACTCGGTTCTCTTCTGAAGCTGCAAACATAAGTGTCACAGTGCGAGCATCCAGTGCTACTACAGTCCCTAAACCTAAATCGCTTTCTGTATCGCTAATCCAGCGCTGGCCCAAAGCAAATGTCATGAATCGACTACCTCATCTGTTTAATTCAAAAATGGGTCTATTTATCTTAGTTGTTCTTGCGTGACTTGAAAGGCAACTGACGGGGAAGTGAATGGTCAGCAGTCACGCCAAAAAGGTCGCTCATATTACTCGAAGCTGTGATATTGGTCACGCACAAACACCTCAAAAAACAACAAATTTTTCTCTATCTTTTGCATGACATCAAAGTGTAAGAAAAGAGTGGCAAATCTAAAAAAGAGAGTTGGAAATCTGACTTATACTCACAAATGAGAATGCAGGCGACGGTGTCAATTTTTCGACTGGCACGAGAGATGCATTATTTCGGATGACGATCAACACGGGTTTGTAGCATATCAGCTAACCGACAGCGATCTCTGAGCGACTTAGCGACATGCTGCAAGCAACCGCAGGTAGGCCATCATCACAAGCGATTGTGAATGGCAAACAAGCCGCATCACGGCAAGGAGACGCTTATGGGTGACACGGATCGGAAACTTTTTGTCCTAGACACCAACATCCTTCTTCATGAACCTTTAGCCATCTATTCCTTTCAAGAACACGACGTGGTCATTCCTATGACCGTCCTCGAAGAACTCGACCGAATCAAAGACAGCAAACGCGACGTTGCCCGCGATGCCCGAGTGGCCATCCGCGCAATGGAAGCCATGTTCAAAGACGCCACACCAGATGAAATCTCTGAAGGCATTCCGATTAACCGCGATAAAGAAAACACCGGACATATCTCTATTCTCGCCGATTTTGAGCTGCAAGAAACCGTTAAGGCTTTTGCAGACAAAGCAGGTGATAATCGCATTCTTAATGCGGTGCTTTATCTGCAAAACAAACGTGCACCACGTGAAGTGGTTCTGATCACCAAAGATATTAATATGCGCTTGCGTGCCAAAGGCGCTGGCGTTCGCTTTGTTGAAGATTACCGAACTGACCAATTGATTGATGACGTTCAGTACCTAACTAAAGGCTTCCAACAAATCGAAGGCGACTTCTGGAGTAATATCGAAGAAGTCGAAAGTAAGAACCTTGGCGGTCACACGTTCCACACTCTAGACCGAGAACCTTTTGAGCCGACGTACATCAATCAGTATGTTATTGATGAAGAAAGTGACTTTGCAGGGCGAGTGGAAGAAATAACCCCGGAAAAAGTGACACTCAAAGATCTCAGCCGCGAGCGTATGATGCATCGCCGAGCGTGGGACATCACGCCGAAGAACATTTATCAAGGCATGGCGTTAGATGCCTTACTCGATCCTGATATTGATTTGGTGATTCTCACCGGGGCTGCGGGCAGTGGTAAAACGCTACTTGCTATGGCGTCCGCTTTGGAGCAAACCATTGAACACGGTATGTTTGACAAGATCATCGTCACACGTAATACGCCAGATATCGGCGAATCGATTGGCTTCTTGCCCGGCAGTGAGGAGGAAAAAATGCTGCCTTGGTTAGCGGCGGTAACGGACACACTGGAAGCGCTGCATAAGCACGACCACTGTACGGAAGGCTCACTGAAGTACATCTGCGATAAAGCCAATATACAGTTTAAGTCGATCAACTTTATGCGTGGCCGCTCAATCCAAAACGCATTTGTGTTGCTGGATGAGTGTCAGAACCTGACCGCTTCGCAAATCAAAACCATTATCACACGCTGTGGTGAAGGTACCAAGATAGTCTGCTCGGGTAACCTGGCGCAGATTGACTCACACTACCTCACCCCTGTTACATCAGGATTGACCTACATGGTTGAACGCTTCAAGAACTTCGAAGGCAGCGCTAATGTCCACCTAAATGGCGTCGTGCGCAGTCGTCTGGCCGAGTTTGCCGAAGAGAATTTATAGTCATAAAAAGCGGGATATTATTTATATCCCGCCATATTTTTAAAATAATTATTCACAAACATCACATAACTATGTTTAACTAGTCCTATTAAAATAATGAGCAATGAAGGACTGAAGCATGGCTTTCAATCTACGTAACCGAAATTTCCTTAAGCTTCTCGATTTCACCCCAAAAGAGATCCAGTTTTTACTCGATCTATCTGCGGATCTTAAGAAGGCAAAATACGCGGGCACAGAACAGAAAAAGCTCGTAGGCAAAAACATCGCCCTGATCTTTGAAAAAGCCTCGACTCGTACCCGATGCGCGTTTGAAGTCGCAGCCTTCGACCAAGGCGCACAGGTGTCTTACATCGGCCCATCCGGTTCACAGATCGGTCATAAAGAGTCGATGAAGGACACCGCGCGAGTATTAGGCAGAATGTATGACGGCATTGAATATCGAGGGTTCGGCCAAGAGATCGTAGAAGAGCTGGGGCAATACGCTGGTGTACCCGTGTGGAACGGTTTGACCGACGAATTTCACCCCACTCAAATACTGGCCGATTTTCTCACCATGCTTGAACATGGTCGCGGTAAGCTGCTCCATGAAATCAAGTTTGCTTACTTAGGCGATGCACGCAACAACATGGGTAACTCTCTATTGGTGGGGGCTGCCAAAATGGGCATGGACATTCGTTTAGTCGCCCCTAAAGCTTTCTGGCCAGAAGAGGAACTGGTGGCAAACTGCCAACTGATTGCTCTGCAAACCGGGGCAAAAATCACGCTGACTGAAAGCGTTGATGAAGGCGTTAAAGATTGCGACTTCCTTTATACTGACGTGTGGGTTTCGATGGGCGAAGCTCCAGAAGCTTGGGATGAGCGAGTTGCACAAATGAAGCCTTATCAAGTCAATATGGACACCCTAGATAAAACCGGTAACCCGCAAGTCAAGTTCATGCATTGCTTACCGGCATTTCATAATGATGAAACCACCATAGGCAAGGAAGTAGCAGACAAATACGGTATGAATGGGCTTGAAGTCACCGAGGAAGTGTTCGAATCTGACCACTCGATTGTGTTTGATGAAGCAGAGAACCGCATGCACACGATTAAAGCTGTGATGGTCGCAACACTCGGTTCATAACACCAACAAAAATTGCACCATAAAGCTTCGATGTAATCGCTTGCGTTAACAAATCTTCAGCGTATAATGCTCGGCAATTTGTCTGGAGGTAGTGACCAAATGCCACGTAAAACGTGTTCTACAAAACGATTTACATTAGGTAAGCCAAAACGCTTACTGGCTGGTCTTTTTACTATTTCCACCGATTTTTAAAGCCTCCCTATTGGGAGGCTTTTTTATTGCCTAAATTGCAGATGGGACGATGATTATGACGAACACGCTTTATAACAAGCACATTATCTCAATTCCTGAGCTTTCTCGTGAAGAGCTGGAACTGATTGTCAAAACCGCAGGTCAACTCAAAGCAGAGCCTAATCCTGAGCTGATCAAGAACAAGGTGATCGCCAGCTGCTTCTTTGAGCCTTCTACCCGTACTCGTCTGTCTTTTGAAACCGCTATCCAGCGCGTCGGTGGCAGCGTGATTGGTTTTGATAATGGCGGTAACACTTCGCTCGCCAAGAAAGGAGAAACCTTATCGGACTCGGTTCAGGTTATCTCTTCTTATGTCGATGCCTTTGTTATGCGTCATCCACAGGAAGGCGCTGCACGATTAGCTTCTGAATTCTCCAATGGTGTACCTGTCATCAACGCGGGTGACGGAGCGAACCAACACCCAACCCAAACTCTGCTCGACCTGTTCTCTATTGCCGAAACACAAGGCCGTCTCGATAACCTCAATGTTGCCTTTGTTGGTGACCTGAAATACGGCCGTACTGTTCACTCTCTAACACAGGCCCTAGCGAAGTTTAACAATGTTCGTTTCTACTTCATCGCGCCAGAGGCACTGGCGATGCCAGATTACATTTGTGAAGAGTTGGATGAAGCTGGCATTGAATACAGCATGCACACAGATATGGAAACTGTCATCCCTGAGCTAGACGTGTTGTATATGACCCGTGTTCAGAAAGAGCGCTTTGACGAGTCGGAATACGCACACATCAAATCCGCCTACATCCTTACTGCATCCCTGCTGGAAGGCGCGCGCGATAATCTAAAAGTGCTACACCCACTACCTCGTGTGGATGAAATCACTGTTGATGTCGATAAAACGCCACACGCCTATTACTTTGAACAGGCTGAAAATGGCGTCTATGCGCGTGAAGCCCTACTTGCCCTTGTTTTAAACCAATCACTGTAATCGGGAGAATAATCATGGCTAAAGAAACTCAATTGCAGGTTGAAGCAATCAAAAACGGCACCGTTATTGACCACATCCCAGCTCAGATTGGTATTAAAGTTCTCAAGCTCTTTTCAATGGATAAGTCAGAGCAGCGCGTAACTGTTGGCCTCAATTTGCCGTCTTCGGCCCTCGGCCATAAAGACCTGCTTAAGATTGAAAATGTTTTTATTAGTGAGGAGCAGGCAAGCAAGCTGGCCTTATACGCACCGCATGCCACGGTTAACCAAATTGAAAACTACGAGGTTGTGAAGAAACTGGCACTGGATTTACCAGAACAGATCAACAACGTCTTTGAATGCCCAAACAGTAACTGCATTACCCACGATGAACCGGTAGAAACCAGCTTTAAAGTGTTCGAGAAAAAAGATAACGTGCGATTAAAATGTAAGTATTGTGAGAAGGTCTTCTCACGGGAAATCGTTACTGAACGTTAATCGTCGCTTAATCATAAATTATCAATCCCTGCTCTCTGATAGCAGGGATTTTTCTTTACGCCGCTCTGCTTTCACGGCACACTGACTTCCCTTAATTACGTTAACCCTCAACAGATGGAACATAATAATGACTAAAGTACTTCATACAGAATCCGCTCCTGCTGCTATTGGCCCATATGTACAAGGTGTAGACCTAGGTAACATGGTACTGACTTCAGGTCAGATCCCAGTAAACCCTGCAACAGGTGAAGTATCAGCAGACATCGCTGAACAAGCTCGCCAGTCTCTGGATAACGTAAAAGCGGTCGTTGAAGCATCTGGCTTGTCTGTTACTGACATCGTTAAAATGACAGTTTTCGTAAAAGACCTTAATGACTTCGGTACAGTTAACGAAGTGTACGGTAAATTCTTCGATGAGCATAACGTAGCAAACTACCCTGCACGTTCATGTGTGGAAGTAGCTCGTCTACCTAAAGATGTGGGTATCGAAATTGAAGCTATTGCTGTTCGTAAGTAATTTGCAAATACCATAAAAAAAGCGAGCATTGAGCTCGCTTTTTTTATGGTCAGGAATCAATAGTACTTGTCACAACCTATATGCAGTTGTGGGTCATCCATTAATTCGCTGATGTCAGCGGCAAACTGCTGATGAGAATCACGCTCCTCTATAAGAATCGCATGGTTCTTCTTATCAACGGCCAATACTCTTCCAACACCCTGTTTGCATTCCACCAGCATACCTTTTTCGATTTCAGTAATATCCATATTCCTCTCCCCTTGTTGTTTATTTATTTACAACCTAGGGGATGAAAAGGATCAAAAAAGCCGACTCAAAGTCGGCTTTTTATAATATTAGTTTATGGCTTACTTAACGAAATCCACACCCGTTTGGATGTCGCCGTTCAGTGTTTCTAACATGCCATCAAGTGCTGATTTTTCGAATGCACTCAGTTCACCGTAGCTCAGGATCTCTTCAACGCCATCTTTACCCAGCTTCACGGGTTGTGCGAAGAACGGTGCATGCTCACCATTACCTTCAACGTAAGCGTACTCAACCACATCTTCACCTTGAAGTGCTTTCACTAGAGCAAGACCGAATCGGCAAGCCGCCTGACCCATAGACAGAGTTGCGCTACCGCCACCCGCTTTTGCCTCTACCACTTCAGTACCCGCATTCTGGATACGCTTAGTCAGTGCTTCTACTTCTTCTGCAGTGAACTCAACACCTTCTACCTGAGAAAGCAGAGGAAGGATTGTCACGCCAGAGTGACCACCGATAACCGGTACACGCACTTCACCTGGATCTTTATCTTTTAGATCCGCAACGAAAGTTTCAGAACGGATAACATCCAGAGTTGTTACACCAAACAGGCGACGCTTATCATAAACGCCCGCTTTCTTAAGAACTTCTGCCGCAATTGGCACGGTAGTGTTGACTGGGTTAGTGATGATACCGATCATCGCTTTAGGACAAACGTGAGCGATTTTCTCAGCAAGAGACTTAACGATACCAGCGTTGACGTTAAATAGGTCTGCACGATCCATACCAGGCTTACGTGCAACACCCGCTGAAATAAGAACAACATCCGCACCTTCAAGTGCTGGCGTTGGATCTTCGCCCGCATAACCTTTGATTGATACAGGCGTTGGGATGTGGCTTAGATCAGCAGCAACACCCGGAGTAACCGGAGCGATGTCGTAAAGTGCTAAATCTGAACCAGCAGGAAGACGGTTTTTTAGTAAAAGGGCTAGGGCTTGACCGATGCCTCCAGCGGCACCAATAACGGCTACTTTCATCGTAGTTCTCCTTGAGATGAATCTCTTTATAAGTCTTGGGGTGATTTGAAATCAACGCTGTCCAAAGCTATAGCAATCACATACTGATTACAATCAATTAACGTCAGCTTTGCGACCTTGCGCAACTCAGTAACAACGTGCTACACACAAGTGTTTATTATCCTTACATTTACCTTTATTGACAAAGAGTTAAGTAATTAAAAATTGCAATCTTACATCTCCGTTTACAGTGACACGTTAGACAGATTTTAGGGATAGCATTGGCACAATTTGCATAGCTATGCGAGAATATTCACTTGATTTTTATAAAACTACGGTTGAGAGAGAACCATGCGTCATTCAGAAAAACAAGATAACCTCGTCCGTGCCTTCAAAGCGCTATTGAAAGAGGAACGTTTTGGCTCCCAGGGGGATATTGTTGAGGCTCTGAAAAATGAAGGCTTCGAAAACATCAACCAGTCTAAAGTTTCCCGTATGTTGACTAAATTCGGGGCAGTGCGTACTCGCAACGCTAAGATGGAGATGGTCTACTGCTTACCTGCAGAATTGGGTGTACCAACAGTATCCAGTTCTTTGCGTGAACTGGTACTGGATATTGACCGAAACAATGCTTTAGTGGTTATCCATACTGGACCGGGCGCTGCTCAGCTTATCGCTCGCTTGCTGGACTCGTTAGGTAAAGCAGAAGGCATTTTAGGTGTAGTGGCTGGTGACGATACTATCTTCATCACTCCGACACTGAATATGACCACGGAACAATTATTCAATTCAGTCTGCGAACTATTTGAATATACTGGATAAGTTTCAGATATAACCCCTTATTATTGAGTCACTCGATGGCATTCTTCTTGTGACTCAAATCACATCTTAGATAAATCTCTTCTTCTAAATACACACTAAGCTAAATCCTTGATTCACCAGTGGTTTAACCTGCTAATTCAGGTTAAATTTTCGCGCAAAAACCAGCCAATTTCGCTATATTTTTTAACAATCGTGTAATTATGTGCCAATTTTTTGGTATTATTCAGCCACTTTTTCAACATACGGATTGAAAAAGATGCCGTTTCCATAATAGGAAACTCCCGTAGCGACTACACTTGCTATGGGGTTAATAATGAATAAAGGAAGGGAAATTCATGGCATTGAACAAACTTATTAAAGTTGGTGCTATTGCAGCTGCTGTAATGGGTGCTGGCGCGGTTAACGCTCAAGAATTCATCACTATTGGTACAGGTTCTGTAACTGGTGTTTACTACCCAACTGGTGGTGCAATTTGTAAGCTAGTTAACAAAGGCCGTAAAGATCACAACATTCGTTGTTCTGTAGAATCGACAGGTGGTTCGATCTACAACGTCAACACTATCCGTGCGGGCGAGCTGGACTTCGGTATCGTTCAGTCTGACTGGCAGTACCATGGTTACAACGGTACAAGTAAGTTTGCTGAACAAGGCCCGTACAAAGAGCTACGTGCAATGTTCTCTCTACACACAGAACCATTCAACATCATTGCTCGTTCTGACTCTGGTATCGAAAACGTTGCAGACCTGAAAGGCAAGCGCGTAAACATCGGTAACCCAGGTTCTGGTGACCGTGCGACTATGGGTGTAGTAATGGAAGCAATGGGCTGGACTAACGACAGCTTCAAGCTTGCATCTGAGCTAAAAGGTTCTGAGCGTTCACAAGCCTTGTGTGACAACAAAATCGACGCGTTCGTTTATGTTGTTGGCCATCCAAACGGATCAATCAAAGAAGCAACCACTTCATGTGATGCGAAGCTAGTATCAGCGACTGGCGCGAAAATCGATGAAATCGTTGCCGACAACCCATACTACGCATTCAGTACAGTTCCAGCGGGCATGTACCGTGGTACAGATAAAGACGTAAACAGCTTTGGTGTTGCCGCTACTATGGTAACTACAACAAACGTTTCTGACGAAGTTGCTTACAACGTTGCAAAATCTGTATTCGAGAACTTCGATACCTTTAAGCGTCTGCACCCTGCGTTTGCAAACCTTAAGAAAGAAGACATGGTGAAAGCTGGTCTTTCTATCCCTCTACACCCAGGTGCTGAGAAATACTACAAAGAAGTAGGTCTACTTAAGTAACCTCTCTTTGTTCACCAGGGAGGTCACTACCTCCTTGGTGCAGCAAGCTCTAAGGTATTGAGCAATATCGTATTATTTGGAGTTTCACATTTTTGAAACTCCTCTTTATTTCTATCTATCAAAAACTTACAACCGAGCAATATTTCATCTTTTCACTAAACTGAAAGATGCAAAATCAGGTTCTGACAATCATAAAAAGACAGGCCATTTATAATAAGGATTAAGTACATGTCGAAGACAACATCTCCGTCTCAAGACGTGCAAGAAATGGTAGCTCAAGCCGACACAGGTGCCCGTGCCCCGTTGGGGATTCCTGGCCGCATCTTATGGTTTGTGCCGCTATGTTGGTCATTATTCCAACTTTGGTACGCATCCCCTCTGCCGTTCATATTTAATTTTGGCGTACTCAACGACACTGAAGCACGTTCGATACATTTGATGTTTGCCGTGTTCCTAGCGTTTACCGCTTACCCTGCTCTGAAAACTTCTCCTCGTGATCGAATCCCTGCTCTGGATTGGCTACTGGCGTTAGCCGGCAGTTTCTCCGCTGCTTATATCTATATTTTCTACACCGAGCTGGCTGGCCGCTCAGGTGCTCCAACAACATTTGACATTGTGGTTGCAGTCATAGGAATGGTGCTGCTACTGGAAGCTACACGTCGTGCACTGGGTCCACCACTGATGGTTGTTGCTGCAGTCTTCTTGCTGTACACCTTTGGCGGTCCGTACATGCCGGATGTTATCGCGCACAAAGGAGCAAGTCTGAACAAAGCCATGTCGCACCTATGGCTAACAACGGAAGGTGTATTTGGTGTTGCATTAGGCGTTTCGACATCATTCGTATTCCTGTTTGTACTGTTTGGTGCAATGCTAGAACGTGCTGGTGCAGGCGCGTACTTCATTAAAGTCGCTTTCTCTCTACTCGGCCATATGAAAGGCGGCCCAGCGAAAGCGGCTGTTGTGGCATCAGGTTTGTCAGGTCTAGTTTCAGGCTCTTCAATTGCTAACGTTGTGACCACTGGTACCTTCACTATCCCACTAATGAAACGTGTCGGTTTCCCAGGAACAAAAGCAGGTGCAGTAGAAGTTGCCGCTTCAACCAACGGTCAGTTAACGCCACCTATCATGGGCGCAGCAGCCTTCCTTATGGTTGAATATGTCGGTATCTCATATGTAGAAGTGATTAAAGCCGCGATTCTTCCAGCTCTAATCTCATACATCGCTTTGATCTACATTGTTCACCTAGAAGCGTGTAAAGCGGGTATGACTGGCCTTCCGCGTCGTCACAATCCGACGCTAATCGCGAGCTTGCTGTCATTTACTGGCACCATCCTCGGCTTGTGTGTCATCAGTGCCGCGGTGTACTACGGTATTGGTTGGACGAAAGACGTCTTCGGTGATGCTGCTACACCAATCGTCACCGTTGCGCTACTTCTATCTTACGTCGGTTTAGTCAATATCTCGGCCAAATATGCCAAAGAAGGGGCGATTGAGATTGATGCCGAACTGACTGAAGTACCAGATCCAGGCCCAACAATTAAGTCTGGCTTACACTACCTGCTACCAATCGTTGTGCTGGTGTGGTGTTTAACCGTCGAACGTTTTTCTCCTGGTTTATCTGCGTTCTGGGCAACAGTATTCATGATCTTTATCCTGATTACTCAACGTCCTCTCATGGCCGTACTTTCTAAACAAGGATCGATTGCTGAGCAAACCAAAGAAGGCTTTATTGACTTACTTGAGAGCCTAGTGTCTGGTGCTCGTAATATGATCGGTATCGGTGTTGCGACTGCAGCCGCGGGGACGGTTGTCGGTGTGGTGACTCTAACGGGTATCGGTCTGGTTATGACGGACTTTGTTGAGTTTATCTCTGGCGGTAACATCATCCTGATGTTGCTGTTTACCGCAGTCATCAGTCTTATCTTGGGTATGGGCCTGCCAACAACAGCAAACTACATCGTGGTATCTACGCTGATGGCACCCGTTATTGTAACGCTAGGTGCACAAAGCGGCCTGATTATCCCTCTAATCGCCGTTCACTTGTTTGTGTTCTACTTCGGTATTCTGGCAGACGATACACCTCCGGTTGGTTTGGCTGCCTTTGCAGCAGCGGCGATCGCGAAGTCGGATCCGATTCGAACAGGTATTCAAGGCTTCACCTACGATATTCGTACTGCCATCTTGCCATTTATGTTCATCTTCAATACTCAGCTTCTTTTGATGGGTATTGATAGTTGGTGGCATTTGTTGCTCACGATCATATCTTCCGTCATCGCAATGCTGATATTCTCTGCAGCAACACAAGGCTGGTGGTTTACGAAGAACAAGTGGTGGGAAACGGTTCTGCTCTTGGTTCTGACGTTTACTTTCTTCCGCCCTGGTTTCTGGTGGGATCAAATTTACCCAGCCAAAGTACTTCACCCAGGTACAGAGATCGCGCAAATCACTGAACAGCTACCAGTTGGTCAAGAGATTGAGCTTCTTGTTGCGGGTGAGAACCTTGAAGGCGATTTCATCTCGAAGACCGTCCGACTGCCATTCGAGGACAGCGCAAAGTCCGCTGAAGATCGTATCTCATCTATGGGTCTGATGTTAAATAACAGCAATGGCCGTATGTTGGTAGATATGGTCGAGTTCGGTAGCCCAGCAGAAGCAGCTGGTGTTGATTTCGACTGGGAAATTCGCTCGGTTGTAGTGGATGCAGATCGACCAATGAAAGAGTGGGTCTTCGTTCCTGCACTGCTACTGCTCATCGGTCTAGGTATGAACCAGAGAAGACGAGCTCGTAAGGATGAACTGAGCGCGTAACTTAGTTAGCCTCGCTCCATAGAAGGAAGTGAGGCTACACTTATACTAAACCACTTAAACCTAGTGGATTTGGTATTAACTAAGGATGCACATCTCAGCCATTTCCATGGTTGTGACTGAATAGAGAGCTATCGATGTATAAGCAAATTCTTGTTCCTGTCGATCTGAACGACAAAGGCTTTTCTGATAAAGCACTTGAGCTGGCTGTCTGGCACGCCAAGCACTCCAATGCTCAAGTTCATCTTCTAAACGTATTACCAGGTATTCACATGTCAATGGTTGCGACCTACTTTCCAAAGGATGCCGCAGCAAAAATGAAAAATGACGTTGAGAATCAGCTGAAACAGTTCGCTGTCCAGCACATTCCTGAAGAAGTCGTATATAAAGCGCACGTAGCCGAAGGCAAAGCGTACGCGACTATTCTCGACTATGCGGAAAAGCTTGGTGCCGACCTGATTGTGATGCCAAGCCATAAACGTTCTAAACTGGATAAAGTGGTATTAGGTTCCGTCGCCAGTAAAGTGGTTCAGAACTCACCCATCAATGTCTTGGTGGTAAAACCGCAAGGTTAAGTGGATTGAATAAAGACAAAAGGCGCTCAATTGAGCGCCTTTTTTAATAGTTACTAACGATTGATATTATAGTTTCAATCGAATTTAACTAATGATAATAATTATCAATAATGATCCTATTAACACCAAAGACTGGATCACATCATGAAAAAGACACTAACCTTTGCTGCTATTCACTTCACAATCGCGTTCACGGTCGCGTATCTATTAACGGGTGATATCTTGATCGGCAGTCTGATTGCCATGATCGAACCTATGGTGAACACCGTTGCATTTTATTTTCATGAACGAGTGTGGCAAGCCTCACCCCAGTTGAAAAAACGTGAGAACGCTACAGCACTGAAAACCACTAGCTTTGCCGTTGTACACTTTAGTGTGGCGTTCAGTGTGGCTTATCTTTTGACAGGGAGCTGGTTAGTCGGTGGCGTTATGGCCGCGATTGAACCAAGTATCAATACTCTCGCCTACTATTTCCATGAGCGAGTGTGGCAGCGTAAACAAAGCCCGCTATTTCCACAGCAAGCTGCTCACGTTTGAAAACCACTACACCGGGAAATGGGTCACGCAGAGATCTTCACTCAGCCCGATATTAAATTTCTGCGTTTGACCATCCAACATCACTTCTAGCTGATACAGATCATTAGGATCAGGCTGACTAGCATCGAAATAGATCGGCGCTTCGACCTGGAATAGAGCGCTCGCATGATCATTTCGTACATCAATAGGCAGGTGATACGTCATTCCATTAAACTTAACTGAAGCAGAAATCAGCCCAGGTGAGTATGTTTTGTAGTGAAGATCGACCATAAACTCACAACCACCGCCGTGATGCCAGATCTGCTCGGTTACAACATGATCTAAACGCACATGGCGAATAAACTGTAAGTAAGGCTCTTTCCAGATACCCACTCGTGAGTCAAACTTCTGATGAGGTTGTTCACCTAAAGGACAAATATCCAGCCTGTCTTCTTCAAATAGAAGTTCTTCTTCCTCTTCAAGAAATAGGATCTCAAAACGATTTCGACCTAACTGCATGTAAGGGCGAATGTCCTTTTTGTATTCCACCTGTGAGCCATCACAATCAAACAACGCGATACCATTAAGTCGTACTTCAGCATGGTAATCTACGCCACCGAGCACCAAGTCAACGGCTGGGAACGCCAGCATAGCCTCGTCAACTTCAATATCGTGCATCAAGTGCCACTCTTGCTCCGCAATCTCTTGTTCGGACAATGTATCAGGTAAGCGCGCGCTCAACGCTGCAGGGAAAGTAATGTCATCCTGAGGAACAGAAAGGTCAGTAAGCGGAGAGATCTGCCATAAGCCTGCGAGTGATAGCTGCATGTTTCCCTTATTAAAATTGCGCTAGATCAAGTTTGGGTGATTATAAAGAATCGTCTGAATGAAAGATACTTATCCCTCGACGAATTACAGCGACAAAAAAACCAGCCTTTGGGCTGGTTTCTTCAACAACTCTTTACTCTTCGTCGTCATCTTCTTCTGGGTACAGCGCATCTTCGCCTTCGTAGTAGGTACCCCATCCGTCGTAGATGATGTCGTATTTCTCTGCAAGGTGAATCAGCTTCTCTACTTGAGCATCAATCGCTTCTGCATCAAGAGCGGATTCCATTGTGGCGTCACAACACAACAGTTTGTTGCCATCTTCATCTTCTGTTTCTTCAGCTTCCAATACTTCAAAGCCCATTTTAAACGCTTCAACAACGGCTTTTTCCAGCGTATCAAAATCTTCTGCAAACAGGTGATGTTCAATTTCATACAACGCATCTGGATCACTGCCATCTTCTCGTAAGGCTTGGATGATCTCGCGAGTCTCTTCCTTTTGAATCTCAATTAATTCTTCAACTGATAGATATTCGTCTTCATGAGACATAAGTCGGCTCCAGATAGTGACAACATTGATCGATTTTTACCGCAACGGAATATCGCATGGATCCAGCGAAATTACTACCCGCAATCCATTCGGATCGTCATCTTTATTGAGGCAATCATTAACGATCTCACCGGATCCAGCTCACAACATCGGAAACTTAACATTTTTTTATCATCAGTGTGATTCAGAATTATCTGTGGTCGTCGATCACAGTTTCCTACCCTTAGTTATGCGTTTTTATTTTTCATCACTGCATATCTTAGGAAAAATGAGATCTGCATAGAAATATACCTTTCTGCCACCAGCTAGCAAAGTTATGAATAGCTATGCTGAATTCAATTTTAATTTGTCAAAATTCTTCTTATAGCGTGGCGAATAGAGTCGCAAAGTCAGCGCACATATTTTACAGTTGAATTTTTAGTTAAAAAGCTCACAAAAAGCCAGTACAAAAGAATTAAAAACCACGAATTTAATAAAAACTAGTTTTTGAACCCAACATTACTGCTTGCATCTTGATAACAACCTTGTCATAAATACGCACTGGATATTATTGTAAGGACGCAAAATGAGTAAGTTGTACGTAGGCTCAGAAGTAGGCCAGTTAAGACGTGTATTGTTAGCCCGCCCAGAGCGAGCGTTAACCCACCTCACCCCTTCGAACTGCCATGAGCTACTGTTTGACGATGTTCTTGCTGTGGAAGCAGCAGGTGAAGAACATGATCAGTTTGCACAAACTCTGACAAATCAGGGCGTCGAAGTATTACTACTTCACGACCTCCTAGTAGAGACCTTGGCAGTGAAAGAAGCCAAGGAGTGGTTACTGGATACTCAGATTTCTGACTTCCGCTACGGACCGACGTTTGCTCGCGACCTACGTCATTACTTATCGGATATGGATAATGAGCATTTAGCAACAATCTTGCTCGGTGGCCTAGCTTATTCAGAGCTGCCAATACAGTCTTCGTCAATGTTACCTAAGATGCATCGTCCGCTGGACTTTGTTATCGAGCCATTACCAAACCATCTCTTCACTCGTGACACTTCATGTTGGGTTTACGGCGGTGTTTCTCTTAACCCGATGATGAAACCAGCACGTCAACGTGAGACAAACCATCTACGAGCGATTTATCGCTGGCACCCAGTATTTGCAGGGCAAGATTTCATCAAATACTTTGGTGATGATGACCTGCATTATGACAATGCCAATATTGAAGGTGGCGATGTATTAGTAATCGGTAAAGGTGCAGTGTTGGTCGGTATGTCTGAACGTACGACGGCACAAGGTGTTGAGAACTTAGCGGCAAACCTATTTAAGAATGGTCAAGCAAAAGAAGTGATTGCCATCGATTTGCCAAAACACCGTTCTTGCATGCACTTGGATACGGTCATGACCCATATGGATATTGACACTTTCTCCGTTTACCCAGAGATCATGCGTAAAGACCTTGATACTTGGCGCCTGACTCCTAAGGGAGACAGCGAAGACGGTGAAATGAAAGTCGAGCAAGTTCCAAGCTACACTCACGCGATTGAAGAAGCACTTGGTGTCGATTACCTCAAGATCATCACAACAGGTGGTGACAACTATGAAGCGGAACGTGAGCAGTGGAATGACGCGAACAACGTTCTCACTGTGAAGCCAGGCGTAGTGATTGGCTATGAACGCAACGTCTACACTAACGAGAAGTACGACAAAGCCGGTATTGAGGTCCTGACCATTCCAGGTAATGAACTGGGTCGCGGTCGCGGTGGTGCTCGTTGTATGAGCTGTCCAATTGAGCGTGACGATATCTAGCGATAAGCAATAAATACTGAAAGGGTTGGCGTGAAAGCGCCAACCTTTTTTTGTTTTAGATATGATGATCACCAGAGATAAAAAAGCCCCAGTCTATGCTGAGGCTCAATTTCGTTATCTCATTAACTAGAAGTTAAGCTTTTACGCCCGCTTGCTGATTGAGCATTGCTACTTCTTTATCCAGAGATTCGAGCTTATCTTTCATCTGTTCACGACATAAATTTGCCAACTCTCGGATGTTTTCCTTACCGTATTCTTCTGTACTGATAGGTGGCAGCATTTCAACAATCACATGGCCATTATTCCAGCGGTTGAGTTTAAGCCCACTGGTAGAGCTACAGACAATAGGAACGATAGGCAACTTAGCGCCAATCGCAGCGTGGAACGCGCCCGTCTTAAACGGCAATAAGCCACGGCCACGTGAACGGGTTCCTTCTGGGAACATCCACACAGAAACGTCACTTTGATTCATGCTGTCGACCACCTGATCAATCGTCCCTTTCGCTTTAGAACGGTTAGCACGATCAATCAGAATGTTGCCCGTCAGCCAGTAAAGCTGACCAAACAGCGGCATCCACGCCAAGCTCTTTTTACCGACCGTGACAACTTTTGGCGTCACAGCAGAAGAAACGGTAAACAAATCCCAGTTGTTCTGGTGGTTAGCAATATAAATATGCTGGCCACGTTTGTATGCGTCCTCTGGTAAACGCAGTTCTAATGTGATGCCAAATACTCGTGACATCTTGCCAAACAGGCGACCAAAGGTAAAAACGTGTTTTGGGTTACGCGGGCTAAGTAAACAATAGCCGCATCCAAACACAAACATCACAATTGCAAAAATCGCGACAGCTAATACACGTAGTAGTGCAATCATTGGTTGTTCTCCAAGAACAAAACAGTCAATAACATATGCCCAAGACTCTAACTGATCTAGCGCTCATAAAAAAGCCGAAACTCTCGTTTCGGCTTACAAATGTTAGCTGAGGTTAATGAGAGTCCCGGAAGCGCTCTATATTGGCCCCAAGAGCCGACAGTTTGTCTTCAATTTTATCGTAGCCACGATCGATGTGGTAAATACGATCAACAATTGTCTCACCATTCGCAATGCAGCCTGCGATAACTAAACTCGCTGAAGCGCGTAAGTCCGTCGCCATTACCTGAGCACCGCTGAGTTCTTCTACGTCACCACAAATCACAGTGTTGCCTTCGATTTCAGCTTTAGCGCCCATACGCATTAATTCAGGCACGTGCATAAAACGGTTTTCGAAAATGGTTTCGGTGATCACACCACCACCTTTCGCCATCAGATTAAGCAGAGTGAACTGAGCCTGCATATCTGTCGGGAATCCTGGGTGTGGCGCCGTACGCACTGTCACCGCTTTCAGCTCGCGATCTGTCATGTCGACAGAAATCCAGTCTTCGCCTGTCTCAACTTTCGCACCGGCTTCTTCCAGCTTAGCCAACACAGCTTCAAGGAGTTGAGCCTTGGTATTGCGACACACAACTTTACCACCAGAAACAGCAGCAGCAACAAGGAAAGTCCCTGTCTCAATGCGGTCAGCAACGACAGCATGTTGACCACCGCCAAGACGCTCTACGCCTTCGATGGTGATAGTGTCCGTCCCAGCACCAGAAATCTTAGCACCAAGCGTATTCAGGAATTCCGCCGTATCAACAATTTCTGGCTCACGCGCAGCGTTATCCAGCACTGTCTTACCTTCAGCCAAAGTCGCAGCACACATAATTGTAATCGTTGCGCCTACACTGACCTTATCCATTACGATGTGCGCACCTTTCAGACGACCATCGACGTTAGCTTTAACGTAGCCATCTTCGAGTGTGATTGTGGCACCTAGCTGTTCTAGGCCATGGATGTGTAGATCCACAGGACGCGCACCGATGGCGCAACCGCCAGGTAAAGAGACTTGACCTTGACCAAAACGCGCTACTAGTGGACCTAATGCCCAGATAGATGCACGCATGGTTTTAACTAAATCATAAGGAGCGCAATATTCATTAATACTGCTCGGGTCAACGTGTACAGAACCATTACGTTCTACTTTGGCACCTAGACGCTTGAGCAATTCCATCGTCGTGTCGATATCACGCAGATGCGGCACGTTGGCTACTTCAACGGGCTCTTCCGCTAAAATAGACGCGAAAAGAATTGGCAATGCTGCATTTTTCGCACCAGAGATTGTGACTTCACCAACCAGAGGTTGCTTTGACCCTTTTACTCGAAACTTATCCATCATTAACCCTTACAGTGACATCAACTTCTTATCACGCGCCCACTCTTCTGGAGAGTAAGCTTTAATGGACACAGCATGGATGTCATTTCTTTGGATATATTCCATCAATGGAGCGTAAATCAGTTGTTGCTTCTTAACGCGGCTCATTCCTTCGAAACTAGCATCAACAGCGACCACTTCATAATGGCTGCCTTCACCTTTAACGTGTAGCTCTTCCAGGTTAAGTGCTTCTTCTAAAATCTGTTGTACTTTTGCGCTATCCACAATTCACCCCTGTTTAATTCTTTAAATGCCCGTCGATAAACTCTTCGACATTACTCAACTGAAATAAAGTTAGCAGTTGTTTTGGCACGAAGCTGAGCATTATATGACAGTTTTGCTTTTTTGCATGCTCTAATAGATGAATTAACATAACCATACCTGCTGAATCGACTCTTTCGACCTGTTCTAGGCTGATTTCAATCGTAGAGCTGGTCACCTTCCAGTTACATAATGAGCGCCATAAGGCGGGTACCGACTCTCTATCCAGCGCGCCAGTAATTTGGTAGTGGTCGTCAGACACACTTAGCCATTGTTTGGCACTCATTTCTCTTTACCTTCAAAACGAATTGGCTGTGCAGCGAGATCTTCCAAATCTTTCGCTACCGCAAGAATACCTTCCTGACGTAACTTGCCACTCCATTCAGACTGTTTGCTTGATAAAAGGCTGATGCCCTCTGCAATCATATCAAACGCCTTCCACTCACCACTCTTTTTGTCCTTACGAAGTTTGAACTCGAGTTTGATGTTTGGGCGTGGCGCATCGATGATTTCAACCTTAACGCCTGTAATGCTTTTCTTAGGTCTGGATTTTGGCTCTGGGCCAAATTTAATGTCCTGATTGGTGTATTGAGTCAATACCTGAGCATAAGAACTCACCAAATAAGCACGAAACGCTTCAATGAACTTACCAACATCCTCTCGTTTTGCTCCTTTCAGGTTAGGGCCTAATAGCTTAAGGGCAGCGTATTTTTCATTGACGTATGGCATCAGCTCTTCTTCGACAATCACTTTGAGATAGTCTGGGTCCTGGTGCACTTTATCTTGTTCAGCTTTCAATCTGGCAAACGCCTGTTCAGACACCTGCTTCATCATCTGGTAAGGCTGGGTTTTATCTATTTGAGCCGCAGAAGCGGTAAACGACAGAGCAAATGTCACCAAAGTGAGTACTAACTTTTTCAACATGATTATTCCTCTTCTTTAGCCGAATCAGAACCGCCGACGCTGTACAGCACCTGGCCGATCAAATCTTCCAATACGAGAGCGGATTTAGTGTCTTCAATATAGTCACCCTCCACCAGCATTTGCTCATCATCAAAAACAAAGCCCGGAGTTAAGCCAATGTACTGCTCACCAATAAGGCCAGAAGTTAAGATCTTAACACTGGAGGTTTCTGGAAATTGGTCATACTGACTGCCAATTGCCATCGTCACGACAGGTAGCAAGTTTTCTGTATCCAAGCCAATATCCGTCACTCGCCCAACAACGACACCGCCTACTTTCACTGGCGAGCGAACTTTAAGACTGCCAATGTTGTCGAACTCTGCTTTCAGTGAGTAAGTATCATTTGAGCCAATGCCCTTTACGTCAGCGACTTGAAAAATCATCACCAGAATTGCGCAAATTCCAGCAAGGACAAAACTGCCGACCCATAATTCAATTTTTCTTGTTTGTTGCATACTTAGTTCCCAAACATCAATGCAGTCAGTACAAAGTCTAAACCAAGTACCGCCAATGAAGAGTGTACGACTGTACGTGTCGTTGCCCGGCTGATACCTTCCGAGGTCGGAATCGCATCATAGCCATTAAACAGTGCTATCCAAGTTACAGTAATGGCAAACACCAAGCTCTTAATCATGCTGTTGCCAATATCTTGGCCCAATTCGACGGAGGCTTGCATCGCGGACCAGAAGCTACCGTGGTCAATGCCTTTCCAATCCACACCAACCAACTGGCCTCCCCAAATTCCGACAGCCATAAAAATCATGGCCAGCATTGGCATGGAAATCACACCAGCCCAGAAACGTGGCGCAATAACTCGTTTTAGTGGGTCGACAGCCATCATTTCCATACTGGATAGCTGCTCTGTCGCTTTCATCAGACCGATTTCAGCCGTCAACGCAGAACCTGCACGACCAGCAAATAGCAAAGCTGTCACCACAGGTCCAAGTTCACGTAAAAGTGACAAGGCGACCATTTGACCCAATGCGCCTTCTGCCCCGAAGTCGACCAGAATGACATAACCTTGCAGGCTCAATACCATGCCAATAAATAAGCCGGACAGCACAATAATGATCAGGGACTGAACTCCAACGCTGTAGAGTTGCTTCACCAGCAAAGGTAAATTTTGGATTGGGCGTGGACGAGAAGCCAGTGCACCAAACAGCATTAAACTAGCACGACCAAACGACTCGCAGACACCCATAGCTCTGCGTCCTGTCGATGCGACAAAATTCGCGAAGTCAGACAACATCAGAATAGCTCCTTCGCAATAGGTTGAGCAGGATAACGAAATGGTACTGGGCCATCCGCATCTCCTTTAAGAAATTGTTGAACTTGCGGGTCAGGGTTATCACTCAGTTCTTGTGGCGAGCCTTTGGCTATGATTTTACCGTTAGCCAGAATATAGACCCAATCAGCGATACTCATCACTTCAGGGACATCATGAGAGACCACAATAGAGGTGACATCGAGAGCTTGGTTCAGGTTACGTATAAGCTCCACCAACACTCCCATGGTAATCGGGTCCTGCCCCACAAAAGGTTCATCGTACATAATGAGTTCAGGATCAAGCGCGATAGCACGTGCTAATGCTGCTCGGCGAGCCATACCGCCAGACAATTCGCTTGGCATCAACTGAGAAGCGCCACGAAGCCCGACCGCCTCTAATTTGAGTAGCACTAAGGTTCGGATAAGCTCTTCGTTTAAATCGGTATGCTCACGAAGAGGGAAAGCTACGTTGTCAAAAACGTTAAGATCAGTAAATAGCGCTCCAGACTGGAACAACATACTCATCTTTTTACGTTCTTTATATAGCTGCTTGCGGCTGAGTGACGGAATATTCTTGCCATCAAACAATACTTCCCCTCGCTCAGGGTATAGCTGACCACCAATCAGGCGCAGCAAAGTCGTCTTACCTATGCCCGAAGGCCCCATAATGGCGGTGATCTTACCTTTCGGCACATGCAAGCTGACATCGTCGAAGATCTTTCTTTCTCCACGAGAAAACGTCAGATTATTAACGGTTACGAGATCGGATGAGGACATGGTAAACCCTGCCATAGCTTATTGAATGGGCAATCATAAGCACATTGTGTGAAAATTAAAAGCACTGTTCAATTAATTATGGCTGACATTTTTTTAAATGAAGTCTGTTTCATTCTAAAAGTCTAATACGTCCGTCAATTTAAATGGTTAACAATTAATTGCTTCCCTTTTAGCACCTAAACCGTCAAAATTAACGGTTAAATTTATCACGTTGTACACTGAATTAAGGATCATCATGTTTGAAGCCATAGCGTTTCTCGTCGTTGGATTAATCTTTCTGGTTTGGAGCGCAGACAAGCTCGTATTTGGTGCCGCTGCTCTAGCCCGAAATATAGGTATTTCTCCATTGGTGATCGGTATGACCATCCTAGCGATGGGCTCTTCGGCGCCAGAAATGATGGTGTCAGCTACTGCGGCGCTGGACGGCAAAACGGATACCGCTGTCGGTAACGTTTTAGGCTCTAATATCGCTAATATTGCCTTAATTCTCGGTATTACCGCGATGATAAAGCCACTTTCTATCAGTTCTGCGGTTTTGCGTCGTGAACTACCGTTAATGATCGGCGTCACTATCCTTGCGGGTGTTTTACTTTGGGATAGCCACTTGGGCTTCTATGAAGGTGTTCTGCTGTTTGTCCTGTTTGCAGCCTTTATCCTTGCCATGCTTAGAATCAGTAAAAAAGAGAAAGACAGCGGCAGCCCTGATCCATTATTAGAGGACCAAGAGTCAGAAGTACCTGAAGGCGTTAGTAATGGCAAAGCGGCGATGTGGGTTGTGGTTGGCTTGATTATCCTACCTATCGCTGCAGATACACTGGTAAATAATGCTGTATATATTGCGCAGTACTTCGGAATGAGCGATCTGGTTATCGGTTTGACCATTATTGCGGTTGGCACCAGCCTACCTGAACTTGCAGCTTCGCTTGCGGGCGTAATGAAAGGCGAAGACGACATGGCTGTCGGTAACATCATTGGTTCTAACGTTTTCAACATTCTTGCCGTGATGGGGATTCCAGGCATCCTTAACCCTTCCGTCCTCAGCGAATATGCCATGGGGCGTGATTTCTGGATCATGCTGGGTATTTCGTTGCTGTTGGTTGCAATGGCATTAGGTAAATCTCGTAGTATCAACCGAATAGAAGGTGCTGTATTATTCTGCTGCTTTATTGCTTATCAGGGATACCTAATCCTTAACATGACAGCTTAAATTTAGTTTTGCCTGCCGGAGAGTGACATGTTTGATTTTCGCTCGGCTGCTCTTGATGTATTAAAAACAGAAATCGAAGCCCTTGAGCAGCTTGATCAGTATATTAACGACGATTTTGTCCAAGCCTGTGAATTGATCCTTGCCAATAAAGAAGGCAAGGTTGCCGTCATGGGGATGGGAAAGTCAGGACATATTGGAAACAAGATTGCTGCTAGTCTAGCCAGCACTGGAACCTCAGCGTTTTTCGTTCACCCCGGTGAAGCCGCACACGGCGACCTAGGGATGATCGAACCTGGCGACATTGTCCTTGCGATTTCTAACTCTGGCGAATCTTCTGAGATTTTGGGGCTATTCCCAGTCCTTAAACGTCTCAATATCAAAATCATCAGCATGACAGGTAAGCCTGAATCTAACATGGCTAAGTTGTCCGACTATCACTTACAAATCACGGTTCCGAAAGAAGCTTGCCCACTGGGTTTAGCGCCAACGGCCAGTACCACTGCGACATTAGCTATGGGCGACGCACTAGCGGTAGCCTTACTACAAGCTCGTGGTTTCACAGCTGAAGATTTTGCACTCTCTCATCCGGGTGGGGCATTGGGTAGAAAATTGCTACTTAAGCTATCGGACATAATGCACACGGGTGAGCAACTTCCTCTAGTAACACCAGATACTGTGGTACGAGAAGCGTTGCTGGAAATCAGCCAGAAAGGCTTAGGCATGACTGCCGTCGTTGATGGCCACCAGCACCTAGTCGGTATTTTCACTGACGGCGACCTGCGCCGTATCCTAGACAAGAGAATCGACATTCACAGTGCTTTAATTGGCGAAGTCATGACAACCAATCCAACGACCGCCAGCCCTAATATTCTTGCAGCTGAAGGTCTCAACCTTATGCAGCAGAAAAGCATTAATGGCCTAATTCTATGCCTAGACGGCAAAGTTGTCGGTGCGTTAAATATGCATGATTTATTAAAAGCGGGAGTGATGTGATGTCAAAATTGATTGAAACCCTGTATAAACCCGTGGAACAAAACACGTTTAACATTGCCAAAGAGATTAAACTGTTAATATGCGACGTTGATGGGGTCTTTTCTGACGGCCTAGTCTATATGGGTAATGATGGCGAAGAGCTGAAAACATTCCATACACGAGATGGATACGGCGTAAAATCTTTGATGAATGCAGGCATCGAAATCGCTATCATCACAGGTCGACAATCACGCATTGTTGAGAATCGCATGAAAGCTCTGGGAATCTCGCTGATTTACCAAGGGCAAGACGATAAAGTAAAAGCTTATCAGGACATTTGCAGCAAATTGAATATTGCGCCAGAACAAACCGGTTATATCGGTGATGATCTTATCGACTGGCCTGTCATGGAAAAAGTAGCTTTAAAAGTCTGCGTCGCTGACGGACATCCACTACTGGCGCAACGCGCAAATTACGTCACTTCAATACGTGGCGGACACGGCGCAGTCAGAGAAGTGTGTGACCTCATTTTACAAGCGCGCAATGAACTTGATGTCCACAAAGGTCTAAGTATATGAGTTTATCCCGTATCGGTTACCTGATACTGGCATTTGTTATTTGTTGGTCCGCTTATTACCTGTTTGATAAAGGTAAGACATTCGACATTCAGGTAGAACCGGATACCGAATTACCTATGTTTAGCGGTGAATATTTAGTGAATACCTCTTACAACGAAGAAGGGATTCGCAGCTATGTCATTACGTCCGTAAAACTCGATCACTACGCAAAAAGCGGTGATACCTTTTTTGATCAACCAGTCTTAAAAGTTTACAAAGAAGGCACAACCCAAGAATGGGAAGTTACTGCTGACCGAGGCATTCTCGGCCAGGATCATGTGCTGACATTATACGACAACGTATTGGCGAAAAACTTATTGCCAGATTCTGGCTTTGATACCATGTCGACGGATGTGCTTGGCATCCAGTTGGACAATCGTGATTTTTGGGCGGACAATCAAGTCACCTTGGTTGGCCCTCAGTTTGAAACAGTAGGTCAGGCGATGAAAGGCAACTTTGCTGAAAACAACGCCATCCTATACAAACATGTACAAGGTAGATATGAAACTCTCACACCTTAGTCTAATTTCTTGTTTGCTGATTTCAGGACAAGCGCTGGCGCTGTCTACCGATCAGGATCAACCTGTTTATATTGATTCAGACAGCCAGCAGCTTGATATGCAGAGCAACAAAGTAACCTTCCTAGGTGACGTAAAACTCAAGCAAGGCAGTATCAATATTAACGCCGATAAAGTCATTGTAACCCGTGATCCAAAAGACGGCTCCATTCAGGAAATCGAAGGATACGGCGATTTGGCGACTTTCTCTCAGCTCACCGATGACGGTAAAACCCTCTATGGTGAAGCAAAAGAGTTGTACTACGTTATGGTTGATGACCAACTCACCATGATAGATGAGGCCATGCTGTCTCAAGATGATAGTGTCATTCGCGGTACCAAAATCCGTTACAAAATCTCTTCTCAGAAGTTGATTGCTGACGGTAAAGAAAAAGGCGACCGCGTCTCTACGGTTCTCCAGCCACAAGCAGTACAAGAATAATTATGGCAAATCTCAAAGCAGAGCATTTAGCGAAAACTTACGGTAACCGTAAAGTGGTGACCGATGTTAGCTTGGAAGTCACTTCTGGGCAGATCGTCGGTTTACTTGGCCCAAACGGTGCAGGTAAAACTACGTCGTTTTATATGATTGTCGGCTTAGTCGCTCGCGATGAAGGCTCAATTACGATTGACGGGCAGGATATCAGTATCTTGCCTATGCATAGCCGCTCTCGTATGGGGATTGGCTATCTACCACAGGAAGCATCCATCTTCCGTAAGCTATCTGTAGAACATAACATTATGGCGGTTCTGGAGACTCGTGAAGAGCTCACTCGTGAACAGCGCCAAGATAAGTTGGAAGACTTATTGGAAGAATTCCACATTCAGCACATTCGCCACAGTGCAGGTATGGCACTATCAGGGGGTGAGCGTCGTCGTGTAGAGATCGCCCGAGCTTTGGCTGCCAATCCTCAATTTATCTTGCTGGATGAACCGTTCGCTGGTGTTGACCCGATTTCGGTCATTGATATCAAGAAGATCATAGAACATCTGCGTGATCGTGGGCTGGGTGTTTTGATCACAGACCACAACGTACGTGAAACATTAGACGTATGTGAAAAAGCCTACATTGTGAGTCAAGGGCACTTGATCGCCGAAGGTACGCCAGAACAAGTACTCAACAACGAACAAGTAAAACAAGTTTATCTCGGCGAACAATTCCGTCTATGATTAAAGTGAAGAACGGTAAGATTCTATAGCATCTAAGGCAAGTAATACTGAATGAAACCCTCATTACAACTCAAGCTAGGACAGCAGTTAGCGATGACCCCACAGCTTCAGCAAGCGATTCGCTTGTTGCAGTTGTCAACGTTAGATCTTCAACAGGAAATTCAGGAAGCCTTGGATTCTAACCCTCTGCTAGAAGTCGAAGAAGGCAGCGAAGAGACTTCAAATGTTGAAGACAAAGCAGCGAGTGATGAAAAAGAGCCGAACGCTGAAATCGCTGAGCCAGAAGTCAAAGACAGCTCAGAACTGATAGAGAAGTCTGAAATCAGCAATGAGCTTGAGATTGATACCACTTGGGAAGATGTCTATAGCGCCAATACAGGCAGTACTGGTATTGCGTTAGATGATGATGCGCCAGTCTATCAAGGCGAAACCACTCAATCTCTGCACGACTACCTCACTTGGCAGTTAGATCTGACTCCTTTTAGCGAAACGGATCGCACCATCGCTATGGCAATCATTGATGCTGTAGACGACTATGGTTACCTGACCATTTCAACCGAAGATATTCTTGAAAGCTTTGATAATGAAGAAATAGAACTCGAAGAAATCGAAGCCGTACGTAAGCGCGTTCAACAATTTGACCCATTGGGTGTCGCATCAAATAACTTGCAAGACTGCTTGCTGCTCCAATTGGCTACCTTCCCAGAAGATACACCGTGGTTGAAAGAAGCGAAGTTAGTGCTGACTGACTACATAGACCAACTGGGCAATCGAGACTACAAGCTGATCATCAAAGAAGCAAAGCTTAAAGAAGCAGAACTCAAAGAAGCTCTCAAGCTCATTCAGCAGCTCGACCCTCGACCTGGAAGCCGAATCGCTGCAGAGCATGCAGAATATGTCATACCTGATGTGTCCGTGTTCAAAGATCATGGTAAGTGGGTGGTCACTATCAATCCAGACTCAGTACCACGCCTTAAAGTCAATCAACAATACGCAGCGCTTGGCAAAGGCAACAGTTCAGATAGCCAATACATTCGCTCAAACTTGCAGGAAGCAAAATGGCTGATTAAGAGCCTAGAAAGTAGAAATGAGACGCTACTCAAAGTTGCTAAGTGTATTGTTGAACATCAGCGCGATTTCTTTGAGTATGGTGAAGAAGCGATGAAGCCGATGGTTCTCAATGACGTCGCCTTAGATGTCGATATGCACGAATCAACGATTTCACGTGTCACAACCCAAAAATACATGCATACCCCTCGTGGTATTTTCGAACTGAAGTATTTCTTCTCCAGCCATGTCAGTACCGACAACGGTGGAGAATGTTCATCCACTGCAATCCGAGCATTGATTAAAAAGCTCGTTGCTGCTGAAAACAGTGCTAAACCACTGAGTGACAGCAAAATTGCAGCTCTACTCGCTGACCAAGGGATTCAGGTCGCTAGACGAACAATAGCTAAATACCGAGAATCACTAGGCATTGCCCCTTCGAGTCAGCGCAAACGCCTGCTTTAGGCATCTAACCGAGAAGGAAAGTCTATGCAAATCAATATTAATGGCCACCACGTTGATCTCACCGATTCAATGCAAGACTACGTAAACGAAAAGTTTCAAAAGCTTGAGCGTTTCTTTGACCACATAAATAACGTTCATGTTGTTTTAAAAGTTGAAAAACTCCGTCAAATCGCTGAAGCTACCCTTCACGTCAATCAGGGCGAAATCCATGCATCTGCCGACGAAGAAAGTATGTATGCCGCAATCGACTCTCTTGTTGACAAACTGGTCAGACAGCTCAACAAGCATAAAGAAAAACTAAACACGCACTAAACATCATGCAATTAAGCGAAATCCTTTCATTGGACTGTACCAAAAGTGCAGTCCAATGCACCAGTAAAAAACGCGCTCTAGAAATGATCAGTGAGATCGTCGCCGAGCAGACTGGTCAAAACTCCACTGAACTTTTTGAGTGTATGCTCAGCCGCGAAAAAATGGGCAGTACTGGCATCGGAAATGGAATAGCCATTCCCCATGCTCGTATGCAATCCAGTGACAAAGCCGTTGCTGTACTCATACAATGTGAATCTCCTGTCGAGTTTGACTCGATAGATAATCGTCCTGTCGATCTCCTTTTTGCTCTTCTTGTGCCTGATGCGCAGTGTAAAGAGCACCTTAAAACGCTTTCCAGCATGGCAGAACGATTAAACAACAAACAAGTCCTCAAACAGCTGCGCAAAGCGCAATCTGATGAGGAGCTTTACGACATCATGGTGAATCAGTAATGCGCCTTATCGTCGTCAGTGGCCAATCAGGTGCAGGTAAAAGCGTCGCGCTTCGCGTACTTGAAGACCTTGGCTACTACTGCGTCGATAACCTTCCGGTGGATTTACTCGATAATTTCGTCAAATCGGTCAAATCAAGTAAGCAAAATGTAGCGGTCAGTATTGATATCCGCAATCTGCCTACCGAACCGAATCTCGTGACCGATGTGCTGACGAAGCTAAAAAAATCTTCCGACGTCAGTGTTCTGTTTCTGGATGCCAAGAAAGACACGTTACTCAAACGCTACAGCGAAACGAGGCGCATACACCCTCTTTCACTCAGTCTCGAAAACACCTCTCTTGAACAAGCCATTGAAAAAGAACGCTGTATTCTTTCTCCGTTGAAAGAGCACGCAGATCTGATCATCGATAGCAGCAACCAATCATTGCATGACTTAAGTGAGACCGTTCGCATGCGTGTTGAAGGTCGAGAGCGTAAAGACTTAGTGATGGTATTTCAGTCATTTGGCTTTAAGTATGGCTTGCCAAGTGATGCTGACTATGTGTTTGATGTACGCTTTCTGCCGAATCCACATTGGGAACCCACATTGCGTCCAATGACGGGGCTCGATACACCGATCAAATCTTTTCTGGAAAGTCATCAGGATGTATTGGATCTTAAACAGCAGATCCAGAAATTCATCGAAAACTGGCTACCATTACTAGAAAAAAACAACCGCAGCTATCTAACGGTCGCAATAGGTTGTACTGGCGGTAAGCACCGTTCAGTTTATCTTACCCAACAAATTGGCGAGTACTTCGCTCAAGTGGGCCATCAGGTTCAGATTCGCCACGCGACACTCGAGAAACATCATAAGGAATAACGCATGCAGCAACAGAGTCGAACCGTCCTCATCCAAAACCGATTGGGCCTTCATGCTCGTGCTGCCGTTAAACTTGTCGAACTTGCTCAATCTTTTGATGCGATTCTCACTATCCAAAACCATGAAGGTAAAGAAGCAACCGCTGACAGCGTTATGGGACTACTCATGCTCGAGTCTGCTCAGGGAGAGCATGTCACTATCAGTGCTGAGGGTAGTGATGCAAGCCCCGCTCTGGAAGCCGTCTGTCACCTCATTGAAGATAAATTCGAAGAGGCGGAATAATTTCCCTCCCATATAAGAAAAATCATTACCTTCATATTAACTTATTAAATAAACACTAAAATTAAGTTACTATTCAACGCATTGTAAGTATTTAGAGTCAGGAGGAATAAATGGCAGAGCAAATTGAATTCGACCAAGCTCACCAAGCCCTCCAAGAAGTAACAGATGCTCTAGAAAATGGCCGCTTTGTCCATGTCCGTCGCCAATTACAGGACATGGAGCCAGAAGATATTGCCCATCTGTTAGAAGCCTCACCAAGAAAGAGTCGCGAGGTTCTTTGGCAACTCACCGATCCGGAAGATTACGGTGAGATCCTCGACGAACTGAACGAAGACGTCAAAGATGCTCTGGTTTCTAAAATGGAACCCGAGATGCTGGCCGAAGCCACCGAAGGCATGGACACAGATGACGTTGCTTACGTCTTACGTAGTCTACCAGACGATGTCTCACGTGAAGTTCTGTCACAAATGGACACCGCCGATCGCTTGCGAGTGGAAACCGCGCTTTCTTACCCCGAGGATACCGCTGGCGGATTGATGAACACCGACGTAATCACCATTCGTGGTGATGTCGATGTCGATGTCGTCTTGCGTTATTTGCGTATGAAAGGGGAGCTTCCCGAAGCGACCGACGCACTGTATGTGATAGATGAAAACAGCCAGCTGATTGGCCAGTTACCGATCACAACTTTGATCACCACTCAACCTGACATCAAAGTCGCTGAAGTGATGGAAGATGCAGACGAAGCCATCGAAGTCACCATGAGCGACTCCGATATTGCCAGCCTATTTGAGCGCCGTAATTGGGTGTCTGCTCCCGTCATTGATGAAAACCAGCACCTAGTCGGTCGTATTACCATTGATGACGTGGTTGATGTAATTCGTGAAGACGCCGAACACTCCATGATGAGTATGGCGGGTATGGACGATGACGAAGACACCTTCGCTCCGGTGGTCAAATCTGCCCGTAAACGCAGCATATGGTTGGGGGCGAACGTACTGGCGGCACTTGCTGCGGCATCAGTCTCAAACATGTTTGAAGCGACCTTAGATCAGATGGCGGCGATTGCTGTCTTGATGACTATCGTTCCTTCAATGGGCGGAGTTGCGGGTAATCAAACTGTCGCTCTGGTGATCCGGGGCCTAGCCTTAGGTCATATCGGTGACGCCAACAAACGAGAGCTGCTAATGAAAGAAGCAGCAATCGGCCTATTGAACGGTATCATGTGGGCACTGATCATTGGGGGTATCGTCATAGCTTGGAAAGGTAACTGGATGCTCGGTGGCATTATTTCCGCAGCCATGCTAACCAACCTTTTGGTCGCTGGAATCGCGGGCGTAACCATCCCGATCTTATTGAAGAAAATGAACATTGACCCTGCTTTGGCCGGAGGGATGGCATTAACCACAGTCACCGATGTAATTGGCCTCTCAGTATTCCTTGGTCTTGCTACCATCATGATCTGACAGGTAATCATCAATAAAAAAGCACAGCTTTTGCTGTGCTTTTTTGATCCAGCTTGCAGAGAATTAGTTAATGTTTGGCCCTAACCATTTTTCAGCTTCTAACATATCCCAACCTTTACGATCAGCGTAACTTTCGACCTGATCCTGCTGAATCTGCGCGATCGCAAAGTAACGCGAATCTGGGTGAGAGAAATACCATCCTGATACAGAGGCTCCTGGCCACATTGCATAGCTGCTGGTCAAAGACATCTCAATCGTCTCTTCCACTTTGAGCAACTCCCAAAGTGAGCCTTTCTCAGTATGCTCTGGACAGGCTGGATAACCTGGAGCTGGGCGAATACCTTGATATTTTTCACGTATCAGATCATCGTTAGAGAGATCTTCATCCGCCGAATAGCCCCAAATTTCCTTACGCACTTTTTCATGCAGGTATTCAGCAAAAGCCTCAGCCAATCGATCCGCCACAGCTTGAATCATAATCGCGTTGTAATCATCTCCCGCTGCTTTGTATTCATCAGCGAGTTCACGCTCTCCAATACCACCGGTTACCGCAAATGCGCCAATCCAGTCTTTCTTACCTGACGACTTTGGTGCGATGTAATCGGAAAGACAGTAGTTATAGCCTTTAGGCTTCTCAGTCTGTTGACGCAGATTGTGCAATACTTTAGCCACTTCAGTGCGCGATTCATCGGTGTACACTTCGATATCATCCCCAACACTTGCTGCGGGGAATAGCGCACACATGCCACGAGCTTTAAGTAAGCCTTCTCGCTCGACCCTATCAAGCAGCTCATTCGCATCAGCAAACAGCCTCTTTGCTTCTTCTCCGACTTCTTCGTGCTCAAGAATGGCAGGGTACTTACCAACTAAAGACCAAGTCATAAAGAATGGAGTCCAGTCAATGTATTCACGTAATGTTGCTACATCAAAGTCGTCGAAAACATGTACACCCGGTTTGGCTGGCTCTGGTGGAGTATATGCGTCCCAGTCAATCGCGACCTTATTTTCTCGAGCTTGTTCTAAAGTGACAGGTTTCGTGCGCGGTTTCTTGCGATTATGCTGGTCGCGCACACGTACGTAATCGGCATCAAGTTTTTCAACAAATTCAGGTCGACGCTCGTCAGACAGTAATGAAGTACACACCCCAACTGCTCTTGAAGCATTGTTGACGTAAACCACTGGGTGCTTGTAGTTTTGCTCAATCTTAACCGCAGTATGTGCTTTCGATGTTGTCGCACCACCAATCAGTAATGGCAGGTCGAAATCAAGACGCTCCATCTCTTTCGCCACATGCACCATTTCATCCAAAGATGGGGTAATTAAGCCGGAAAGCCCGATGATATCAACATTCTCTTCTTTCGCGACTTTAAGGATCTGCTCACATGGCACCATCACGCCAAGGTCAATGATCTCGTAGTTGTTACACTGAAGTACAACACCAACGATATTCTTACCAATATCGTGGACATCCCCTTTCACTGTTGCCAGTAGTATCTTACCGTTTGAAGAACCCGCTTGTTTTTCCTTGTTAATGAACGGCTCTAAGTGCGCTACGGCCTGCTTCATTACACGTGCCGATTTCACCACCTGAGGAAGGAACATTTTACCTTCACCAAACAAGTCACCGACAACGTTCATACCATCCATTAACGGCCCTTCAATCACCTCCAATGGTTTACTGGCGTTAACACGTGCCTCTTCGGTATCTTCAACAATAAACTCGGTGATACCCTTAACTAATGCATGCTCTAATCGCTTCTCTACAGACCAAGTACGCCATTCAAGCGCAGAGGCATCTTCTTCCTTACCGACACCTTTACCTGCGTACTCAGCCGCAATATCAAGCAAGCGCTCAGTACCATCATCACGACGGTTCAGTACCACGTCTTCTACTGCTTCACGCAATTTCTCTGGGACGTTATCGTAAATCTCCAGCTGACCTGCATTCACGATCCCCATATCCATACCATTTTTGAAACAGTGATAAAGGAATACTGCGTGGATCGCTTCACGTACATAGTTATTACCACGGAACGAGAACGAAACGTTCGACACTCCGCCAGAGATCATCGCGTGCGGCAAATCTCGTTTAATGTCGGCAACTGCTCCGATAAAGTCGACCGCATAATTGTTGTGCTCTTCAATACCTGTCGCCACTGCAAAGATGTTCGGGTCAAAGATAATATCTTCTGGTGGGAAGCCGACTTCATCAACCAGAATACGGTAGGCGTTGGTACAGATTTCAAGCTTACGTTCTCGTGTTTCCGCCTGCCCTACTTCATCAAACGCCATTACGATGACAGCAGCGCCATAGCGTCGGATTAACTTAGCCTGCTTAACAAACTTCTCTTTGCCTTCTTTGAGCGAGATAGAGTTAACAATGCCTTTACCCTGAATGCATTTCAGTCCGGCTTCAATGACTTCCCACTTAGAAGAGTCAACCATGATAGGCACTTTAGAAATTTCTGGCTCAGACGCACACAGATTGAGGAAGCGCACCATGCATGCCTCGGCATCCAACATGCCCTCATCCATATTGATATCAATGATCTGAGCACCATTTTCCACCTGCTGGCGAGCAACTTCTAACGCTTCATCGTAAAGCTCTTCTTTAATCAATCGCTTGAAGCGAGCGGAGCCAGTCACGTTAGTTCGCTCACCAACGTTGACGAACAAAGTGTCTTTTTCAATAGCCAACGGTTCTAGACCAGACAAACGACACGCCACATGTAAGTCTAGTAGTTGGCGAGGAGTCACGCCTTCAACGGCCTCTGCCATCTGACGAATATGTTCTGGTGTGGTACCACAACACCCACCGATTAGATTCAGAAAGCCACTTTCCGCCCATTCTTTAACGTGCGCAGCCATATCTTCAGGTGAAAGGTCGTATTCACCAAACGCATTCGGTAAACCCGCATTCGGGTGCGCTGATACAAAGCTTTCGGATATACGCGACATTTCTTCGACGTATGGACGGAGCTCGTCCGGACCTAAAGCACAGTTCAAACCAAATGACAGCGGCTGAACGTGACGCAAAGAATTGTAAAACGCTTCCGTCGTTTGACCAGAAAGCGTTCGCCCTGAAGCATCAGTGATCGTTCCCGAAATCATGATCGGTAATTTAACACCCATCTCTTCGAAAACACTGTCGACAGCAAAGGCACAAGCCTTCGCATTCAAGGTATCAAAAATCGTTTCAATTAGAATGAGGTCTGAGCCACCTTTAATTAAGGCGCGCGTCGATTCGGAATACGCAGCAACCAGCTCATCAAACGTGACATTACGATAGCCGGGATCATTCACATCAGGCGAAATCGAACAAGTACGGTTAGTTGGACCAAGAACACCTGCCACATAGCGTGGTTTATCTGGTGTTTTTTCCGTCCACTCGTCTGCCACTTCGCGAGCGAGCCTAGCAGCTTCAAAGTTGATTTCTTCGCTCAGGCATTCCATATCATAGTCAGCCATTGCGATGGTCGTTGCGTTAAACGTGTTGGTCTCAAGAATATCCGCGCCTGCTTCTAAGTACTCAGCATGAATATCTTTAATCAATTTGGGCTGTGTCAGAACCAAAAGGTCATTATTGCCTTTAAGGTCACAATGCCAGTCGGCGAAACGTTCACCTCGATAGTCGGGTTCTTCCAGTTTATAGCCCTGGATCATAGTCCCCATACCACCATCTATCAGTAAGATGCGTTTTCTTAGTTGAGCTTCTATCTGTTGCCTTACATTACTTCCCACAGTACAGCCTCATTCCTTTAGTTATCTTTCCATCCTATCACACATTAAAAAGGAGTCTAGACGTCTAAATGACTAAATTAATCACCTCTGCATGACAAAAAAGTGTTTGCTATTTAATCACGTCAGGAACAAAATTCTCATTCATAATTTGTTACATGCTGAGAATCCAATGTCGGTCTACTACACTCTCTGTTTTCTATCTGCAGCGGCAATGTTAATTGCTTTTGTAAACAGCAAGATAGGCAAAATGCAAACTACAATTGCCATCACTGCTGGTTCCATGGTTCTATCCCTTCTTATCCTTATCGCAGGTCAAAATAACTGGTTTCATTTAACAGAAATTGCTTCGAAGACAATGTCGAGCATTAACTTCGAAGATTTTCTGCTAAAGGGGATATTGGGCTTTCTCTTATTTGCAGGTGGTCTTGGGATTAAACTGCCTCACCTCAAAGACCAAAAATGGGAAATTACAGTGCTCGCACTGGGAGCGACACTATTCTCTACCTTCTTTATTGGTTTCGCGCTTTACGGATTCTGCCATCTGATAGGTGTGCAATTCGACTTAGTGTACTGCTTATTGTTTGGTGCATTAATCTCGCCAACCGACCCGATTGCAGTATTGGCTATCGTAAAAAAACTGGATGCACCGGAACGTATCTCAACCCAAATCGAAGGTGAGTCCTTGTTTAATGACGGTTTTGGTCTAGTCATTTTTGTCACCCTGTTTACAATCGCTTTTGGCACTGAAGCACCAACGGTTGGCAGCGTGACGATGCTGTTCATTCAGGAAGCTATTGGCGGCATCGTTTATGGCTTTGCACTTGGTCTGCTGTTCCACTGCCTCATCAGTGCGACCGATGATCACTCTATGGAGTTACTGCTAACTATAGGTATACCGACCGCTGGCTATGCGTTTGCGGAAGTTCTGCATGTTTCTGGGCCATTAGCCATGGTGGTATCCGGTATTATGATCGGGAACTGGACACGATTTATCGGATTCTCTAAAGAAAGTGAAGATCACCTCGATCACTTCTGGGAACTAGTCGATGAGTTCCTCAACGGCGTTTTGTTCCTATTAATCGGTATGTCGATGTTGCTATTTGAATTCCATAAGGAAGACTGGATTCTAATGGCGTTTTCAGTGCCATTGGTACTAGCTGCCCGCTATCTAAGCGTGTTCTGTTCGTACATTGGGTTTAAACGTCATCGTAAGTACAACCCTTGGTCAGTGAAAATTTTAACTTGGGGCGGATTACGTGGCGGCCTAGCATTGGCGATGGCGCTCTCCATTCCTTCAGGGATTTGGGTTATCCAAGACAAGCTCATCGACGTGAAAGAAATCATTCTGGTCATGACTTATTCTGTCGTGGTGTTCTCGATTCTTGTTCAAGGTTCGACGATTACCCCTATGATAGAAAAAGCAAAGCAGGCAGAAAAAGAAATGCAGCCCGAGCCGGAAACAGCGGAGTCATCAGAGAAAAAATAAGCCGTATCGAATTAATTACTTCAAAGCCGCTCTCTATGAGCGGCTTTTTTTGTTTTCCCGTGATAAACAACTAGATCCTAGAGATGGCCGCTCATTTATTTGCAAGATAGAGAATCAACAGGATTGGGAGTTGTCATTACTTGGCTATTAGGGAAAGGTTACGGTGATAGTTAACCGGAATAGTTCCTGAGAAACTCGCTATTAAAAGTTGCTGCTGTTCGTTCTCACTCTAGGGACAAATAGCTTACTTACCAATAAATACACTTCTGTGTCGCCTCTATAACTAACCATGCAGTTCCCTGTACTTAGGTTGTCTACTTAACCAGCATACATTCAGAATAGATATCAAAAGGCCAATCTTTACGCCACTCGTTCTCTAATAGAAACTGTCCAAGTATTAACTACAAAGCCTAGGCTTTTCGATAATTGTTGTGGCGCTATGTCTGTAGTAAGCAATGAGTATGGACTTATTAGCCAAAGAGCGAAATAACTTAGCGTATACAAGATGACCTCAGCATTGCTACTGAGGTCTAGAATAAGTGCGGATTGCTGAGTTTGTACTCAAGTGGGGCTTGTTGGTCGTAGGCCAAAATAATACCGCAGATACGAAAAAGCCCTAACATCGCTGTTAGGGCTTTCTCTGAATAAGTGGCGGAGCGGACGGGACTCGAACCCGCGACCCCCGGCGTGACAGGCCGGTATTCTAACCAACTGAACTACCGCTCCGCACTGGTTAGACCTAAAGTCTAAATTTAAAGCCTGGCGATGTCCTACTCTCACATGGGGAAGCCCCACACTACCATCGGCGCTAATTCGTTTCACTTCTGAGTTCGGCATGGAATCAGGTGGGTCCAAATCGCTATGGTCGCCAAGCAAATTCTTTAATTCGGAAAGCTGTTTTTAAGTTCTGTATTCACACATTCAAAGTTCTTGCTTTGAGTCCATCAAAACCCTTTGGGTGTTGTATGGTTAAGCCTCACGGGCAATTAGTACAGGTTAGCTCAACGCCTCACAACGCTTACACACCCTGCCTATCAACGTTCTAGTCTCGAACAACCCTTTAGGACCCTCAAGGGGTCAGGGAAGACTCATCTCAGGGCTCGCTTCCCGCTTAGATGCTTTCAGCGGTTATCGATTCCGAACTTAGCTACCGGGCAATGCCATTGGCATGACAACCCGAACACCAGAGGTTCGTCCACTCCGGTCCTCTCGTACTAGGAGCAGCCCCCTTCAATCTTCCAACGCCCACGGCAGATAGGGACCGAACTGTCTCACGACGTTCTAAACCCAGCTCGCGTACCACTTTAAATGGCGAACAGCCATACCCTTGGGACCGACTTCAGCCCCAGGATGTGATGAGCCGACATCGAGGTGCCAAACACCGCCGTCGATATGAACTCTTGGGCGGTATCAGCCTGTTATCCCCGGAGTACCTTTTATCCGTTGAGCGATGGCCCTTCCATACAGAACCACCGGATCACTATGACCTGCTTTCGCACCTGCTCGAATTGTCATTCTCGCAGTCAAGCGGGCTTATGCCATTGCACTAACCTCACGATGTCCAACCGTGATTAGCCCACCTTCGTGCTCCTCCGTTACTCTTTGGGAGGAGACCGCCCCAGTCAAACTACCCACCAGGCACTGTCCTCAACCCGGATAACGGGTCTAAGTTAGAACATCAACACTACAAGGGTGGTATTTCAAGGACGGCTCCATCGATACTGGCGTACCGGTTTCAAAGCCTCCCACCTATCCTACACATGTAGGGTCAATGTTCAGTGCCAAGCTGTAGTAAAGGTTCACGGGGTCTTTCCGTCTAGCCGCGGGTACACTGCATCTTCACAGCGATTTCAATTTCACTGAGTCTCGGGTGGAGACAGCGTGGCCATCATTACGCCATTCGTGCAGGTCGGAACTTACCCGACAAGGAATTTCGCTACCTTAGGACCGTTATAGTTACGGCCGCCGTTTACCGGGGCTTCGATCAAGAGCTTCGACTTACGTCTAACCCCATCAATTAACCTTCCGGCACCGGGCAGGCGTCACACCGTATACGTCATCTTACGATTTTGCACAGTGCTGTGTTTTTAATAAACAGTTGCAGCCACCTGGTATCTGCGACTCCCGTTAGCTCCATCCGCAAGGGACTTCACCGACAGGAGCGTACCTTCTCCCGAAGTTACGGTACCATTTTGCCTAGTTCCTTCACCCGAGTTCTCTCAAGCGCCTTGGTATTCTCTACCCGACCACCTGTGTCGGTTTGGGGTACGATTCCTTACAATCTGAAGCTTAGAGGCTTTTCCTGGAAGCATGGCATCAATGACTTCACACCCGTAGGTGCTCGACGTCGTGTCTCAGCCTTAGAGAGAGCCGGATTTACCTAACTCTCAAGCCTACGCACTTGAACCTGGACAACCGTCGCCAGGCCCACCTAGCCTTCTCCGTCCCCCCATCGCAATTGTAAGAAGTACGGGAATATTAACCCGTTTCCCATCGACTACGCCTTTCGGCCTCGCCTTAGGGGTCGACTTACCCTGCCCCGATTAAC
>NZ_ACZN01000018.1 GCF_000176135.1 Vibrio coralliilyticus ATCC BAA-450
ACGGCGTTGCCTGCCCATTAACGCGGCGTTATATGCTTAATATGGATCTATTTAAATGGGACATAAAAAAGTAGTACTTGTTGCTAAGTCTAATTACAGTCCTGATTCTGATGAATTTCTCCTCAAAATATTGACGGATGGTGCAAGGTTAATCTGTATTACAGGTGTAGACTGTAATACTTGGGAAGATGTAATAGACGAATTGGCAGTTGGAGATGGTAGCCAAGTATTTGATGTCACCACTACATCTCATCCTAACGAGTCTGAATTGGAAGTTATCGAGTTTGCTCGCTCATTTCCTTTGGTAGAGAATTCGGTTGTTAAAATTGTGCGCATATAACCAAGCGTTCAATCGGACAGCCAACGCTTGACAGTTTTGGTTCACAGTTTGGCATTAGTGTTTATATCACAATGGTTTAAGTTTGTGGCAGCGTTGTCTGCCCATTAACGCGGCGTTATATATTCTAGGGCTTTTATGAAATTTAGAAACGATTATGGCGTGTTTGTGTGCACGCATGTATTTGAGAAAACTAGACCAGTGCTCTTTTCTGTAAGAGATTTTGATGGAGACTGGCAGTTTCTGTGTGGTATTGACGGTTGCGTCGAAAGCGGTCGCCCCCATCATATTGGTGTGGGGCACCTAGTGGCTGAGGATGCAACCATTAATGATTTGACGGCACTGGAACCAGGTACCTGTGCAAGGCGTTCTGCTTTAGGTTCACAATGGGTGGTCGGTAAACTAGAAGAATGAATATATAACAAAGCATTTAAGAGTGATTCGCAACGCTTGGCGTTTTCGCTTCGCTCAAATATAGCCAAACGTCGCTCACACCTTAATGCGGCGTTATATGCCAATACAGCTAGGAAGTAAAAATGAACTTTGTATATGAATTTCTATATGTGCTTTCATTATCCAAACGCACTCAATTAGCATTGATTCTTGGCGTCGTTTTTCACTTCAAGCCAATTTAGTGTTTATTGCACAATGGCTTTAGCTAAGGTGGCGGCGTTGTTCACACCTTAATTTGGCGTTATAAATCATGGAGGTTTTGTGGAATTTATTGAAGAATTAGAAAAGCACCAAAAGCGCCGAGGTTATAACTTTGGCAGCATAGAAAATTTTGAAGCATGGTGCGATGAAGTGCAGCCACTATTACACTTCAGCCAAAAGCACGAACGTGTATTTGAACAAGTTAAATCGGCTGCTTTAGTTACGTACAGGATAGGAAGCAAGCAAGACGCTGTTAACAACATTAATGAAGCGATAGGTATAGTTAATCAAGCTATTGTTTTTGGTAAAACAATAAAAACAGCGAGCGAACTTGAAGCAGGTGTACAGCAAGAAAGCAGTGGTGTTGCTTATCCCGAGAAGGTAACTTTATTATGGTTGGTTAAACATGTGGAAGTGAAACACTGGCTAGGTGCAGCTGTTTTTATTATTGCGGTATTCACTGCTGGTATCAAAGTGGGAAATTCTGCTTTCTATCAAGATTACTTTCAAGCGCCATCAGCTATAGTCGAAACCAAAACGAATTGATTTATAACAAACTGTTCAAGAGGGATTCGCAACGCGTGGCATTTTTATTATGCGTTGGTTTTAGTGATTAAGGTGGTATACGGCGGCTTTGGTATTGCGTTGCTCACCCCTTAACAGGGCGTTAGTTGGTTCAGTACAGGGGACGAAAAAGTAATGTATAAACAAACGGAAGTTAACAAGATACTGATAGTCATCCTTTCTATTCTCAGTGCAATTATAGTTTTAACATCGAATCACATTGGCAGTATGCTCATAGCGTTGACAGTTAATCTTGTAATCGGTGCATTGTTTTACTCGATGTCTGTTGAGGTAAGTGGTAATAAAGTGTGCTGGTATTTTGGTTTTGGCTTCCTTCGAAAGGAAGTCGAAGTTTCAAGTATTGTAGATATTTCGTCTTATGAAACGAAATGGTATCAAGGCATTGGAGTTCGTTTGCTAAAAGATGGCTGGTTATACAATGTCTCAATAGGTAAGGCTTTGAAATTAAAGATGTCTAATGGCAAAAATATTTACCTAGGGTGCAAAGGCGCTGAATGTCTTCAACATGCGTTGGAGTCCACCAACTAACAAAGCATTTAAGAGTGATTCGCAACGCTTGGCAGTTTCGCTTCGCTCAAGTATAGCCAAGCGCCGCTCACACCTTAATGCGGCGTTATATGACTTAAGGAGGAAGCCATGAGTGAGTGGGATTCGGTGGCAGATCTAGTCAACTTCAATTTGCAGATATCAGCCAATGACTTTGTCGCAGCTGTCCCCTTTGAATCCAAGGTTTTGGACTTCGGGTGTGGATATGGGCGTATGACGAAGGAGATATTAGAACTTGGTTATCGTGAAGTCATTGGTATTGATTCATCAAAAGAGATGGTGAATCGAGGCTTGAGTGAATGCCCAGAGCTTGATTTACGGCACCTATCAACCGAGGTTTTGCCTTTCTCAGATGGTGAATTTGATTCGATATTCTTGTGTGCTGTACTAACTTGTATTCCCGAACAAAGCTCTCGTAATAATGTGCTTAGAGAACTACATCGAGTGCTCAAACCTCAAGGTATTATTTACCTAGCTGAGTTTTGTTCAGACCAAAGCTTGCGTTTTGTCTCAGGTACAGGCGTATCGATGTGGCATAGTTCAAAAGCAGAGCTTGGAGGGTTACTAAAAGATTTTAACATTGAGGGCTCTACGTTGGTCGACAATCCAACTATGTCGGGTCACGAAAGCAAGTCAAGCCATATCATCGCGCGAAAAGTCATATAACAAACTGCTCAAGAGGGATTCACAACGCGTGGCATTTTTACTATGCGTTGAATATAGTGATTAGGGTGGTGTGCGGTGGCTTCGGTATTGCGTTGCTCACCCCTTAGCAGGGCGTTATACAGCTCCAGCTTTTTGTATGCATATGGTTGTGTTAATATTTGGAAAGTTATTGTTTTATAAGAGTTATAGTCAATGAAGATCGAAGCAACGATAAAGAAGTTCAGGACATTTTCTCATCTGGTTATTTTCAAATTCCTCGATTTCAACGCCCTTACTCGTGGGGTAAAGATGAAGTGGAAAATTTTTGGTCTGATATTATCGGTGATAAAACGGATAGCTACTTCATTGGTTCAATGGTTGTTTATCAAACTCGTAAACCGTACTTTGGAATCGTTGATGGTCAGCAACGATTGACCACAATAACGATTGTGTTGTCGGTAATTCGTGATGCTTTCTTAAAGTTGGGCGAAGAAAACCTAGCGAAAGGAATCCACAAGTTTATTGAAACTCCCAATAATGACTACGTTAACGAGTTTGTTCTTAACGCTGAAACCTCATTTCCATATTTACAGAATCATATACAATCATTTAACGATCTGAACTCCGAAATCAAAATCGATTGTGAAGTCGGTGTTGAAGAATCAAACCTAAAGTTTGCGTATGAACTACTGACAAAAAAACTCGAACAACATATACCTTTTACTCAAGTGGAAAACCCTCAACTTGAGTTTTTTGCGCATGAAGACCCAGTCCTTAAACTAAAGGAGTTAAGAGATAAGTTTTTGTCACTTAAATTAGTATTTATTCAGTTAGACAACGAAGACGATGCATACCTAATTTTCGAGACACTCAATGCGCGTGGTCGAGATTTGAAGACTTCCGATCTTGTAAAAAACCTGATTTTAAAAACTATCAAAAATACTCATTCTACACTGGACAGTCCAAAAGAGGCATGGAATCTATTAGTTAAGCGCTTTGATGATATCTCAGACAACAGCGTTATTGATACTTTCTTACTTCATTACTGGATTTCTAAGCACGAATATACAACAGATAAGAAACTGTTCTCACTAATAAAAGAGCACATAACTAAGGACTCAAACAACGCTAAATCGTTGTTAAAAGATTTGAGTGAAAGCGCAGTAAGCTATTCTAAGATGTTAAGTCCTGAGAGCTCTGATTGGACAAGAGAACAATATGACGTACAGCTCTCTTTAACGGCATTGAATAGTTTTAAGGTAAAACAGCAGTCGTCTTTCGTATTGTCTCTGCTAGTTGCCTACTTTGATAGCAGAGTGTCACTTAAACAATTAAAAACTACTTTAAAGAAAATCGAGCATTTTCATTTTGTTTTCAATGCTATCACTCAACAGAGGTCTTCGGGGAGTATCGCTACAATGTACTCTCAACACTCAATTGAATTATCGTTAGCTCAAGATAACGACTCTGTGCAGAAAGTGTTGGCAAGCATCACTAGAAAGCTTAGTGAAAAGCTTCCTTCATACAGTGAGTTTGAAGTTAAATTTTTAGACTTGAATTACTTATCAAATAGAACCAAATCGAAGAATATTATCAAGTATTCGCTATGTAAACTTTTAGGTAGCCAAGCCAATGGCTTGGATATTAACCATTCAAATTTAACGATAGAGCATCTAATTCCTGAATCTAGGTCTAAACAAGGTGTTAGCCCAGAAATCATTGGTAGCATCGGAAACTTACTCTTAACAGATGCTAGTACAAATGGTCATAAGCTCAAAGATAAAGGCACAAGCGACAAAATAGCGTTGCTTGAAGCGGCAGGTTATCCTTTAGACGTGAACTTCATTGAGTCTCGTGAATGGGGTAAGCCGGAGGTAGACAAGCGAGCTAAAGAGATCGCAGAATTTGTATATACGAAAATTTAACCACACAAAACCCGCTGTATAACAAAGCATTTAAGAGTGATTCGCAACGCTTGGCAGTTTCGCTTCGCTCAAGTGTAGCCAAGCGTCGCTCACACCTTAATGCGGCGTTAGGTGTTTATCGAGGAAAACATGATTCCTGAGTACTACAACAACGAAGATGAAATTAGATCAGAATTCCATAAAGAGTTCATTTCCCTGTGGAGAGGTTGGCTTGGGAGAGATGAGTTTTACAAGTTAGATGAAGTGACTGAAATTGAGTGGTCTCGCTTTAATCACCTTCTGAAATTGCTTCATTGCCAGTATGAAATGTATGTTGTCAATTGGGATAGCAGAGAGGCAAAATTAGTCGACAACATTGATAATTTATTGCCTACTTATGAAGAAGCAATGAACAGAGGAAGTGCCAACTTTTCTCAATTTATAATTCCTGAATTGAATGCTGTACTGACGGAAGAGTGTGATTATACGTTTATTTTTTGGCACATAAATAATGGTTCAAGGGAAAAGCTTGAACCATGGATACGGACAGCAAAACTATTTAATTTCAGAGACTAAGCACCTAACAAGTTGTTCAACAGGGACTCCTAACGCTTGACCACTTTCATAAAAATGAGCTTCAGTGTTTAGGGCGATAATTTTAGGTTGGGTGGCACAGCGTTGTCACCCGTTAACAAGGCGTTATGTGACTTTACCAATCATCAGAATTATTAATAAGAGTTAAGTTATGGGAATAGAGGTTTTCATTAAACTAGCGGCATCGCTCGCAGGTTTAATTATGGCAATAACAAAGTTTAAAGAGGTTCAACAAAATCCTCATAAAGAACTTATGGATCATATTAGAGTCCAAGAGCAACTTTCAGAAACCTCGAAACACTACAGTAATGTCTCTGCTCGAATTGATAGGTTACTTTCGAGGTTGTACCCAGATCCTAAGGTTGATGTTGCGGAAATATCGAATGAAGATAGCACACCCGTTAAACGAGACTGGAAACTAGTAAAAGAAATGTTGTTCATGTCAGTTATATCATTTGTGCTATTTTCTTGGTGGACTTTTTGGATATTAACAACAAAATTCTCACTATGGGTTTTACTTACGGGTCTGATGGCTTTAACTAGTTTTGCCTTGTTTAAGGCTGCCATAGAAGCATGCCTCGCAGAGATAAATAGAAAGAGCGTCACATAACAAATTGCTTAAGAGTGACGGCTAACCTTTGGCATTTTTGGTTCGGTTGAGTTTTGGGATTACGGTGGCTTTGCTCAGGTTTTGTGGTTTAGCCGCACCTTAGCAAGGCGTTAGTTGCATCTAAATTCGAATACGTAAGGATATTGGTAATATATAAAATGTGGAAAAAAGTTTATCTGTTAGTTATCCATATATTAGCTGTTATCGGACTTTCAACTGTTTATTTGTCTGTATCTGCTAGTCTAGGAGTCAGCAAGCAACGCACGGTTGTTGAGCGTCCAGACGGGTGCTTAACAGGAGAAAGCGATAAAGTATTTAGCCCAGAGGGAAAGAGGGCAATCCATGCGCAGTTCTCCCAGTGTCCAGACAGTGACAATATAATGAAAGTGTGGCTTCAGCCGGACGTAATTGTGACTAAGTATGAACTTATCTATGAGTCCGTGTATAACTCCGATGAAGTCATTGATATTTCATGGCGTAATGAGCGGGACATTGTCATCGGTATACCGAATACAGTATATCCTTCATCAATCGTATCAAACCAAAGTGGTGTGGAAGTATACGTTGAGAACAAATAGCAGTTGGTAAAATTGCAACTAACAAAGCATTTAAGAGTGATTCGCAACGCTTGGCAGTTTCGCTTCGCTCAAGTATAGCCAAACGTCGCTCACACCTTAATGCGGCGTTATGAAGCAAGGCGGATAAACATTATGAGTCCTTCAATAAAAACGATATTAAAAGAGCTGTTTATAATAAGCTTTACGGCGGTATTAACAGCATACGTGACAGTCGTATGGTTTGGCTATGATATTGAAAGTAAAAAGTCTGAGCTTGAAATAGAGCGTACATTGTTTAACAACCAAGTTAAAATAGTGAGTGAATTGGCTGAAAAAGCAGGTGTATTGCACTATTCTGCCGCTCAATATCGACAATACGACTTACTTGTAAGTGAATTTGGGTTATCAAAAGCAGCAGTGGAAGCCGCCAATGCAATGCAAGCAACTAAGCTAACTCAAGAGCAAATAGTTACAGTTCAGTCTGACTTTATAAAAATACTCTTTAAATCAAAGCCTTTTATTTCAGATGAAATTTTTACCTCGTTTTCAATGTATGGGATCGCAATTAATGAGTTTATTCATCTTGCTAATCCAGATAGTCATACACTTAAGCAAGACTATGAACGTGCTGGAGAGTACTACGTTGAGGGCGTCGAACTTATTCGGAAAAAATATGAGGTCTCGTCAGAAAAAGCTTCATAACAAGCAATTTAAGAGGGATTCACAACGCTCGGCATTTTTGCTTCTACTTCAAATTTAGTGTTTATGGCACAATGCTTTAGGTGTGGGTGGTAGCGTTGTTCACCCCTTAATTGGGCGTTAAGCGTATGGAGAAATAATGAGCATATTTAGAACAGATATAAAAGTTGAAGATCCTTCATACGAAAATCTTCGTGATGGTACAAATCCGGCTGAAATTGCAGGGAAAGAATTAACAGAAGCACTATGGGAACAGTTTCAACCCTTTAGTGATGTGAACTTTTCAGAAGAACTTGCAATCGACTTTGATGCAAGGTTTTGGGAAATGGATTTAACAGTCGAATTATTAAAACAAGGTTTAGATGTTTCGTGTCCGAAACCAGGACCTGACGTCTGTGTAACAGACAAAGGGCAACGCCTGTGGTTTGAGGCAATTTGCCCCAAAGCAGGAAGCGGTGCCGACGAAGTTCCGTCTCCAATGGTCGGTGGTATAACTAAAGTCCCAGAAGATCAAATTAAACTGCGTTACACTTCAGCTATCCAAGAAAAGTTTACTAAGTACGCAAAGTATTGTGCAAAAGGTACTATCGGAAAAGATGAACCATATGTAATCGCTATCAATTCTTGCCAAATTCCAAGTGCAAGAGCGGATTTTCAACCTCCAAGAATAGTACGAACAGTTTTTCCGATTGGTGGTGAGGTGTTAAAAGTGAACAGAGGCACTGGGGAGACAACTATTAGCTTTGAATTCTCTGCCACAGTACAAAAAGCATCCGGTACCGAGATCGACATTCAGTATTTCATTGACCCGAAATATTCAGGGATTAGTGGTATCTTGTTTTCATATTCAGATTGTTGCAACCGTCCAGCATCTCAAAATGATTGGGTTTTTATTCATAACCCTCTCGCTAGCAACCCAGTAGAACATGGTTTGGTTTCATGTGCTTTGGAGTATATTGCAACAGAATCGGGTGAAGACACGTATGAATTGGTGCGTGTTGCATAAATACGCTTAACAAAGCATTTAAGAGTGATTCCCAACGCTTGGCATTTTTCATTCCATCGTTGTGCTTCGTGTTTACGGTGGCATGGTTGAGTTTTGTGGTAGCGTTGCTCACACCTTAATGCGGCGTTATGGTGCAGCAAAATTTAGTTCTTATTTGGTTATTAGTTCTCTTTTTGTAGCGAGTTTCCTGTGAGCTCTTATTTCCTCACTTGGTACCAAATTTTTATCTCTGGTGAAAAGCCGCTTTGGGTATTTCTCTATGGCTAATCTGCCGTTTGCGTTTTTATCCCAAGTTACATGGTACAGCGGCAATTAGCTGAATCTTGGCTCCAGTGGTGCGGCCCTTCTTTGTATCAATTGGCCATATCGTTGTTGTTAGGTTTCTTCTTTGGACTTCATCGGGTTGCTGCATACTGGCTTGTGGGGTTTTCGTGGTTGCAAAGCGCTCAAGCGTTGCGGTGATTGTAGTGGTTGCCTTAGGTTTCCATAACCAAGCGTTTAATCGGACTACCAACGCTTGGCAGTTTTGGCTCACAGTTTGGTTTTTGTGTTTATGGCACAATGGTTTAAGTTTGTGGCAGCGTTGCTTGCCCATTAACGCGGCGTTATGTATCAATGGAAAATCTGCAATGAGGCAACTTGATGGCAAAGATCGATTATTCAGAGTTTGATATTGAATTGGAGAGAGAAGTCGATGATAGGGAGGACTTTGATCCTAGAAGTACTCCATATAGCATTGAAAAACGCATTCAAGAGTCAGCAGATGACATTATCAGAGGTTGTCCAGATGTAGATTGGAACGAAAACCTGATAAGTTACAAAATCATTGAAAGTATTAGGCGTATTTTGGCAACCTATAAAGTTCCAGGACTCATGGAAGAACTCTCTGATAGTGCATTCGACTTTGAAGCGTACAAACTTACAGGTAATGCGGAAAAGTTTCATGGTGATATAGCTTTTGTTATCACGAGAAGGTTTTCAAGTAATTCTGAGCCAATATCTGGAGTAGCGTTTTACGAAGCGAAAGCTTCAAGCAATGATCGGTATAGTATAAGAAAGTTCCCATCATTTTGTACTCACCAACTGAGAAGGTTGGTAACCCATACACCAAAGTTAAATTATTTAATCTATAGCAAGGAAGCTTGTTCGGTTGGACGCGATGATTGGCCTTTTTGGGACGGAAATACATTCGGTCCGTTTAGAGAAAATGTTCATGCGGCGGTGATTGATGCCAATTTCTTGAAGAAGAACAGAAATATACAGTTTTCATTGAATACCGTTGGATTGCCGTTTGGTAGTCACTTTGTTGAGCGAGTATTGTCAGGAAGAGAATTGGACTACTCACGTTCGGTCGATAAAACTATACGCCGTTGGCTAAAGTACACTAGGAAGTCTTCGCCAATTATTATCTCAGTATCCATTATTGGTAATTCAGGTGAAAGCTTTTGTACTCAACTTGAGCTCCCAGGATTTGAAAAAATAAGGCTTGAGAATCATATTCGTGCTTTGGAAAATGATACATAACAAAGCATTTAAGACGGATTCCCAACGCTCGGCATTTTTGGTTTGCTTTGAATTTAGTGTTGACGGCACAATGGTTTAGGTTCTGTAGTCGTGCGTTGCTCACCACTTAATGCGGCGTTATGTGAATGGCGAAAAATCACAGAATCTAACCTCTAACTTCTTGCTAAAACTCATATTTACAGCAGCTCCAATTCGGTAAAATGCTCGAATATATTAGTCGTAGTCTGGTGAGTTATGATCGCAGTAATTTTTGAAGTACATGTAGCAGAGGGCAAGACTGCTGAATATCTAGATATTGCAAGTGAATTAAAACCATTGCTATCAGGTATTGATGGTTTTATCTCAATCGAACGTTTCCAAAGTCTAACCAATGACAGTAAGGTTCTATCTTTGTCATTTTGGCGTGACGAAGAAGCAATTCAAGAGTGGCGCAATCTAGAATCTCACCGATTTGCTCAATCAAAAGGTCGTGGTGGTGTTTTTGAAAGCTACAGACTCAGAGTGGCGGGTGTCATCAGAGATTATGGCATGGACATACGTTCAGAAGCCCCAAAAGATAGCATCGAGGTACACGGTTAAAATTCACATAACAAACTGTTTAAGAGTGATTCGCAACGCTTGGCATTTTTACTATGCGTTGCTTTAGGTGTTTAAGGTGGTATGCGGTGACTTCGGCATTGCGTTGCTCACACCTTAACAGGGCGTTATAGCGCTCGATAAAATTGAATATGGATGATCATGGATAATATCGAAAAAGAGCTCTATCAAGCAGCAATAGAACTAGTAAATATGCGATATCCTTCTGGCTGGGGTGGTGCTGCGGCTGTTAGAACAGAGTCAGGAAAAATATTAACAAGCATAGCTCCTGATACTAAAAACGATGCTCTTTCACTATGCATGGAAGTGGGAGCGTATTTAGAGGCTCACAAACTCAATGAGCGAGTGACCCACTCATTATGCCTGTGTCGTGAGAACGAGAACGATGAATTTCTAATCTTGTCACCATGCGGAGTTTGCCAAGAGCGCCTTGTCCACTGGGGAGGGGATGTCAAAGCGGCAATTACGACTCCAGAGAATGCATTGGTTTTCAAAACTATACGAGAATTAATGCCTCATCATTGGTCACTTGTAAACGGCAAAGCGCTATAACAAACTGTTTAAGAGTGACTCGCAACGCGTGGCATTTTTACTATGCGTTTGTTTCAGTGTTTAAGGTTGTATGCGGGATCTTCGGTATTGCATTGCTCACACCTTAACAGGGCGTTAGGTGTCATAAAAAGGAAAAATTAATGGAACACGTAGATTTATTTCCACTGTTACACAATAGGATGAATAAAGAAGAGCAATCAGTTCCCGCATATATTGGTGAATTTAATGGAGTTTCTTCATTGCCCAAAGGAGATTATCCAGCCATTTATTTTTGGGTTGATCGCGACAATTCAAATAGTGTCAGACTCTCCTTTAACACACCAAAACTTGAACGTTGGTGTATGGAAGAGGCTTTGGCCAATGGCTTGAATACAGATTCGATTGAACCAAATGTAAAGCAAGCTTTGGTTACATTACAACAAGTTAGTACACCAGCTTTTCAAGCTATGATTTCAGAGATGTTAAATTCTGAAACTGACTCGCCAAACCCTGAGAATTCACAAGTAATCGAGTCTTCTAACCCAAAAAATGGTGGCAGTTTTGGTGAAAAACACCTAACAAATTGTTCAAGCAGACAGCTAACAGTCGGCGATTTTGGTTTGATTTGAGTTTAGTGATTACAGTGGTCTTGTTTGAGTGTGGTGGCAGTTAGCTGCTACTTAACAAGGCGTTAGGTGAACGGAGTTTTTATGGAACCAGTATATTTTAAAGATGCATCAACTGTTTTTCAGCTCGCATTTGGTCTGAATCTAGTTGCGGGACTATGGATTAAAAATTATTCTTCCGCCAGAGAACAGTTTTGGAAGAAATTTGAGAACACTGTGTCTCATATAGCTCCGGAACATGACTTAAATAGCCCAAATTTGTTTAAAGCACTTGAAACGTTACTCCCAGATTTTAAGCTGATGACTAACTACTGCCTTCTTATGATCGTGTACTCTGCGTTCACGGTGCTTCTTTGTTTTTTCGCGTTACTAAATCCGGTCATTGACCCTTTGAAAACTATCAACCCGTATATGTTTGTTTTCATGTCTACGGTGTTTTTGTTGATCAACCCTGTATTGTACTACTTATTTAATGATTACTATAAAACTAGGTTGGCAATATATTGTGAAGTTTTGGAAGCGTTCGTGAAAGATTCACCCGAGTTAATATTTTTAGTCGCTGAAGGACATGATTCCCTACAAGAAAACAAAGAACTCTCAGATGAAATACAGGTAGAACTTCGCAAAGTAAAACTGTTGGAACTAGCGCTCTCTGCTCGAGAGTTTATTGCCAGAGTCAGAGGGAAAATAAAGACAATGTTAAGCTAATCACCTAACAAAGCGTTCAAGACGGATTCACAACGCTTGGCAGTTTTGTTTTTAATCGACTTTAGTGTTTACGGCACAATGGGTTAGGTTGGGTGGTCGCGTTGTTCACCACTTAACGCAGCGTTAGGCTAATAAGGAGAAGATCAGTTGATATTCGGAGAAATTGAGTCATTTGTATCTTTAATGGAAAGGGTTATTAAGCCTTTCAAAAAGAGTGACAAAACACCTCAGAAGCTTTTATCTACTCGTCTAGTTAGCGTTTTTGAAGCTCATGGAGTCCATAGAAATCAAATTCCTAATGTCATCGGGCATGGTTTAACACTCCATGATGTTAGTAGTGACGAACGTCTTCTTGAAAAGCTAAACAACGAAATTCTCGTTTCTACAAGTAATCTCTTCGGTATAAACCGAGGTTGGTTAGATGGTTCATCAGAAGAGGTTTACTCAACCTACAACTTTTATAAGTACCCGCAGAAATTTAGTGATTTTCTCTCTGGACTAATAGCAAAATCTGGAAGTGATAACCTTGATGGAGTGTTACTCACTGTCGATAAAATCGACCGAGGAACAGAGTCTGTCCTCATTCTGCAAGAGACTCTAGGCCATATTAATAATAAGCCTTACTTTCGTTACTACCTTTGTAGTGGTTGGGTATTCTCCTATTGGAAGTCGCGTGGTTATATAGCTGCAAGTGTTGCGATCTGTTGGAAAAATCAGGTTTATGTTCGTGGGTTATATCTAGATGCATCAACGGTCAACCGTTATGCTAGTGGGGAATCTTTATTAAACTTTGGTCAAGACGGAATCCATTTTCCTAATGGTGTTCGATGGTATGCGGAAGACCTAGCTGAAGTTCCAGAAGTGTATTTGAAAAATCTTGATCCAGAAGAAAACAAGTTTGGTCTAGATGCTGCATTATCTTTATGGTTTCAACTAAACAATCAAGGTTTCTTAGACACTGGTTACTCGGACGGCACGGCTTTTAAAAAGTTTAATGATGCTCGTGAAAAATTAGCCTAACAAAGCATTTAAGAGTGATTCGCAACGCTTGGCGTTTTCGCTTTGCTCAAGTATAGCCAAGTGTCGCTCACACCTTAGTGCGGCGTTATGTACAAATGGTGAATGAGTCACCCATTACTAAGTAGTTGTATGAAAGAGAAATGTATCAGCGTCGATATTTTAATCGATGAATATATGAAAAATTCTAGGTTGATAAACCAAAGCAATGGAGCACTTCTCGGGTGTAGTAAAGGTTTCTCAGGTGGAAACTTAAAAGCTAATTTAATTATCGCTAGAGAAGAGCACAAAAACTATTGTCTGACACTCGAAGAACTTGATGCTGGATTTGTGGGAGATCTCGAGCCCTATTCACACGGTGACTTAGACCTCCTTGGTGGCTTTGTTTCCTAATTCAATGGAACTAAACGTTAACTCTGGGATCTGATCTGGGAAGTCCACTACCTAGCTCACAATATGTCTAAGCCCAAGTATAGAGCGAAAAACTGGCCACAATACAATCAATCACTTATCAATAGAGGTTCTCTTACATTCTGGATTGATGAGACTGCAATCAAGCAATGGAATCACCAAACTAAGCAACCTAAGCGAGGAAGACCTCGGTTATTTAGTGATATCGCCATTACGACGGCATTGATGATGAAGCGCGTATTCTCAATGCCCTTGAGGGCATTGCAAGGTTTCATCAACTCAGTATTTCAGCTGGCTAAAGTACCACTTGTTTGCCCTCACTACACTTGCATCAGCAAACGAGCAAAGTCCGTTGATGTCTCTTTTAGAGCTAAAACGAGAGGCATCATCAAACATTTGGCCATTGATGCTACTGGGCTAAAAGAATGGAAAGTTAAGAAACACGGTACTGACGGCAAACGCAGGACGTGGCGCAAACTCCACTTAGCAGTTGATGCAGATACCCATGACATTGTTGCGGCTGAGTTGAGCCTATCCAATGTCACTGATGCTGAAGTTCTTCCTACATTACTCAAGCAAACCTACCGAAAGATAATCGAAATATCGGCAGGCGGTGCTTATGACACACGAGATTGTTACAACGCAATTCGTGTAAAACAAGCGGTACCCCTTATCCCCCCCCCAGAACTAATGCCGCTTACTGGGAAAGGTATCACCCACGTAATCTTGCCGTTGCGTGTCAGGAGCTATATGGCTCCAACAAATATTGGAAAAAGAAGTATGGCTACCACAAGCGTTCGCTGTCAGAGACAGCGATGCATCGATTTAAAAAACTATTGGGTAACTCTTTGAGTTTAAGGTGTTACAACGCTCAAGTAGGTGAAGCATACGCAATGGTCAAAACGTTGAACAAGATGACCGAGCTTGGTATGCCTAAAACAATTTTAATAAAATAACGTTACTACCCACGGGTAGCTCTGCAATCGCTCGGAAGAATTAGGAAACAAAGCCGTTCAATCGTTAAATACAGGGCATTACTCATTAAGTCTTGGTTAGAGTACCAACGCGATAGTTCATATAACGAGCGCTTTTAGCGTGATTCCACATTCGGCACTCTGAGTCCTAGGTTGAGTTTTGTGATTGTGACACAATGAACTTGGTTAAGTGGACGCGTGGTTAACACCGTTACGCTGCATTAGGTAACTAAGAGTGATATATGATTAAGTGCATCATTTTCGATTGTGACGGTACGTTGGTTGATAGCGAGTATCTGTGCAACTTAGCGATGGAGGGTGAGCTAAAAGCTATCGGACTATCGCTAAGCGCCGAGTATTTGGTGTCTCGGTTCCGAGGAATGAAACTCGACACTATTTTATCAATGATAGAGCAGGAATATTTGGTTACGCTTCCGCCTGACTTCGTCTATAAGTACAGACAACGAGTGAATGACCTTTTTCTAAGTGAGTTACAGCCTTGCTGCGGTGTCCATACTACTCTCGGCGAAATTGACTTGCCAATGTGTGTGGCATCCTCAGGGCCGACCCAAAAAATTGAGACTGCACTGTCGATCACTCAACTAGCCAAGTACTTTGAGCGTAATATTTTTAGCGCCTACGACATTGGTAAATGGAAGCCCGAGCCAGACTTATTCCTGCACGCTGCCAATAGCATGGGCTTTGAGCCAACTAATTGTGCTGTGGTCGAGGATAGCTTGGTCGGAATAGAAGCCGCGATTAGTGCTGGTATGTTACCTATTTTCTACGATCCAAGCGGAACAATGGGGTGTTTGGATGGGGTACTTAAAATACGCTGCATGTCTGAATTGGTTGGCATCGTTAAGGGAATTCGAACACACCTCTTTGAACAAAGAGAGAATTTAACGCACATTGTGCAGCGAATAAGCATTTAGAGTGAATTGCAGCTGGCAGAAGCCTATATTGTAGGAAACTGAAAAACAGTTAGCCTTAATCTGGTAGACTCTGCCCTAGATACTTGCAGTCAGGAATTTCCACAAATGAGCCAAGAACAACCCAATAACCCCTTGCACGGTTTGACCCTTGAAAAAATCCTTGTACGTTTACAAGAACACTACGGATGGGAAGGGTTAGATGCAGAAATCCAAATCAATTGTTTCTACAACAATCCTTCCATTAAATCGTCTTTAAAGTTTTTGCGCCGCACTCAGTGGGCGAGAGATAAGGTCGAAGCGTTGTATATTGAGACTTTCTGCAAGTAGCTAGAATAACAAAGCCTTTCAGAGTGGTTCTTGCTGTTAGCTGTTTCGATGTCTTCCTGAGGCTACGGTTTAGTTATGGGACCAGCTTTGAGCACGGCTCAATAAAGCGGCAAGCATTTTATGAGAAGTAAGAATGAGAAAGACAGATAAGAAGCGAGATAACGCCATTAGAATCGCCCTAACCGAGGCATGTGATGTGGCACAAGAGGAATCCGAAGGATTCATGTGGTTAACACACCTAGTGAACTATGATGCTTTCCCCGGATCTCTGTCGGTGATTTGTGTTTACGATACTGATGCAAACCTAGCCAAAGCCGACCTCGACGACATGTGCTTTCTTATCAAGAAGAAGCTGGCATCAATCGATATCAACCTCAAAGATATACGACGACATGTTCGTTTTGACACCGAAGAAAAGTGCAAGCATGAAAACAATGGTAAATGGCAAGAACGCCTTAAGTAGCCTTGGTATCGTAGCGGCTTAATCGCTCGCAAAAACAGCTACTGAAAGTGGTGTAGTGCAATGGTTGGGTGTAGATAACGAATATTGCTTAGCTATTAACATGTCTAGCCGATTTGATGGAGAAAATATGGAAGTCCAGTTTCTAGAGAAAAACGCCGATTACACATCAGTGCTTGAGGTGCTGATGCAACTTCGCCCCAATTACCAATTAGATTCCTTATCGGCACAAATCGATAAACAGCAACTGAATGGCTATCAGGTTGTATATGTGAAGTCACCTGAAGGGGTACTTGCTGTCGCGGGATTTAGTGTGGGAGAAAAGCTTGCATGGGGTAAGCATATCTACATTGAAGACTTAGTAACAAACTCTCAATTTCGCTCACGTGGAGTTGGTAAACTCCTAATCAATTGGTTTAAGTCGTACGCAATTGAACACGGTTGTGAGCAAATTCATCTAGATTCGGGTGTTCAACGTTTCCCTGCACATAAGTTTTATCTGCGTGAAGGGTTTAATATCGCAAGTCATCACTTTTCAATCGTCGGTGTTTCGAACAGTTAACGAGGGTTGTATGAAGAGCTCTTGACGCTTTTGAGTATGGGCAATGTTGCTCTGTTTAACTCTTAAATCAGCATTACACGAAAGGCAGCAGGGAGGAGTGGATGTTAACCATTAGAAAAGCGATTGAGTCTGATACACAGGTGATCTTTGACCTCCGTAAGCGAGCTATTGTTGAAAAATGTTCTGGCTCTTATTCTGAAGAGCAGCTCTCTCTATGGACTCAAGGGAAGGTATCCGAAGGATTTACCCAAGATGTTGTCAGTACCTTTTATGTTTCAGAAATAGATGGTCAAGTCATCGGAAGCGGTAAACTTAATACCGAAACAGGTATGGTTGACGCTATTTTTGTCGAACCAGATTTCTTTGGGCGAGGGGCTGCGAAACAAATGCTGGCTTTTCTGGAAGAGCTAGCTAAGCAACATGGTTTACAAACGTTAAAGTTGGATTCAACTTTAAATGCCGCGCCTTTTTATCGCTCGTGTGGGTTTGTTGGAGATAGTCTCTCAACTTATCATTCTCCAAGAGGTATTAGCTTGGATTGTATTCCAATGGAAAAGCAACTTTAAGAATGTATTTTCAGAATTCTCGGCAATAATTGATCTTGGGATTGACCCCAACACTCTAAAATAGCGGCTTAGCAACGACGTAAGGTGGCATCAATTGCCACCTTATTTTGTGATTTGAGAACGGTCCTTACCGCTTCTAGCTCGCGCCAGCGAGTTCTTTCCGGATTATCTCTGCGCCAGCTGCTAAGGCATTGAGCTTGCCGCGTGATACATCACGGGGCAGAGGGGCCATACCACAGTTGGTACAAGGGTAAAGTTTGTCGGGGTCGACGTACTGTAACGCCTTTCGTAACGTATCTGCGACTTCTTCCGGTGTCTCGATAGCATTGGTCGCAACATCTATAGCGCCCACCATGACCTTTTTGCCTCGGATGAGTTCCAGTAGCTCAATTGGTACGCGAGAGTTATGACATTCCAGCGAGATAATGTCGATGTTGGATTGCTGTAGTTTAGGGAAGACCTCTTCATATTGTCTCCACTCTGAGCCCAGCGTTTTCTTCCAGTCTGTATTGGCCTTAATACCGTAGCCGTAACAGATATGGACCGCCGTCTCACACTTTAGACCTTCGATGGCTCTTTCTAGGCATGCGATGCCCCAGTCGTTAACATCATCGAAAAAAACGTTAAAGGCAGGCTCATCAAATTGGATAATATCCACTCCAGCAGCTTCGAGCTCCTTGGCTTCTTGGTTCAGTATTTTGGCAAATTCCCATGCGAGCTTTTCGCGGCTTTTGTAGTGATCATCGTAAAGCGTGTCAATCATCGTCATTGGGCCAGGTAGCGCCCATTTTATCGGTTGATCAGTTTGCTGGCGTAAGAATTTCGCATCTTCAACAAATACAGGCTTTTGGCGACTGACGGGGCCAACAACAGTTGGCACGCTTGCGTCGTATCGATCTCGTATCTTAACCGTTTGGCGGTTTTCAAAATCCACGCCGCTCAGGTGTTCAATAAAAGTAGTAACGAAGTGCTGACGTGTTTGCTCACCATCGCTGACGATATCCACACCGGCATGCTGTTGTTCTTGCAATGACAGGCGTAGGGCATCGTGTTTACCATCCGTCAGCTCATCACCTTGTAGCTTCCAAGATGACCAAAGTGTTTCGGGCTGTGCTAGCCAAGAAGGTTTTGGCAGGCTCCCCGCCGTTGAAGTTGGTAATAGTGTTTTCATAATAAGTGCTTTTTGTTTTCGTTAGTTGTTAAGCGTAATTTGCGGACCACTGTTCAAGAACGGTCTGGTATGGTTTGATGAAGTGCTCTTCAGCAAACTTCCCTTGCTCAATAGCTAGGCGGCTACGCTCTTCGCGGTCATAAACAATTTGCGTTAATGAATGATCACTATTTTTCAAACTTGGCTGATAAGAGGTACCTGCTGCAGCGTTCGCGTTATAGATTTCCGGGCGATAGATTTTTTGGAACGTTTCCATCGTGCTGATCGTACTAATCAGCTCCAAGTTGGTGTAATCGTTGAGTAAATCGCCAAAGAAATAAAATGCGAAAGGTGCAACACTGTTTGGCGGCATAAAGTAACGAACTTGTAGCCCCATTTTCTGGAAATACTGCTCGGTGAGAGATGACTCATTCGGCTGGTACTCAAAACCTAATACCGGGTGTTGATTTTCAGTTCGGTGATACGTTTTGTTATCCGAAACACTCAAACAAATAACTGGTGGCTTTTTAAAGTTTTGCTTATATGTTTCTGAGCTGACGAAGTGCTTAAATAGTTTGCCGTGCAGTTCACCGAAATTGTCCGGAATACTAAATTGAGGTTTGTCTTTATTATGATCAAGTAGAAGTACACTGAAATCATAATCTCGTACATAAGACGAAAAATTATTTCCTACAATACCTTCAATGCGTTCATTGGTTTTACGGTCGACGATGTAGGTTTTTAGTACTTCAATCGAAGGGAAGCTCTCACCGCCAGCATCAATATCCATATCAACGGATACGATTTCCAGTTCTACAGAATAACGATCGCCGTTCGGGTTGTCCCAATGTGCTAATGCATTGAAATTGTTATCAATCATCTGTAGTGCATTGCGTAGGTTTTGTTGTCGACTTTCGCCTCTGGCTAGGTTGGCAAAATTGGTCGTAATACGCGTGCTGTCAGCAGGGCGATAGTTCTCATCGAGGCTAAGGCTCTTGATAGTAAATGTGAAGTCTGTATTCATGGTGATCTGTTATCCTATTTCCTAAGATGAAAGCTGAATCATTCCTTGCTCTTCTGGATTTCTTTTTGTTTTTGATAATCCCAGACCTGAGCCACCACTGCTTTTTCCATTTAACCTCAGAGATCTGAATAAAATGAGCTGTAGTTAAGAGCAGAGATTTATTTATAGCGTTGATCGACACATAAATAACAATGGATTTACTTCACTTTCAACATGAAGAGATTTCATGTTTCATTATTTATGAAAGAGATATATTAGTGTGCTTCATGGGAACATGAAGAATTTTTATAACACAATATTTCCAACAAAATGAAAAGGAGAAATGAGTGAGTGAGCTGGTGTTGTTGATCATATATTGCGCACTATTAGGCAGTGGTGTTGGTTTCTTAGCTGGGTTGTTGGGCATTGGCGGTGGGCTAGTCATTGTTCCGATACTCAGCATTATTTTGCTCCACTTTGGTGTGTTACCGAGTGAGCAAGTAGTGATTGCAGCGATTGCTACCTCATTGGCGTCTATTTTGTTTACTTCAACTTCTTCAGCCATTGCTCATCATAAAAACGGTAATGTGCCGTGGAATCTCGCACCATGGATAATGACAGGCGTTGCGCTAGGTGCATTGATTAGCGGTTTCATGGCGGCGTTGCTGCCCGAGCAAGTGGTTCGGGCTGTGTTTGCAGTCAGCGTTATTCTTATCGCACTGAAAATGATCTTCAGTAGCAAAAATGATTCAGAGAACGATCGAAAAATGCCAAGCAAACCTTTCCTCACTGTGCTGACAACGATTACTGGTGGGTTGTCGGCAATGATAGGCATTGGTGGCGGCGCACTTTTGGTTCCTTTACTAACGTTTTTCTCCGTTGATATGAAAAAAGCAATTGGATGTGCCTCTGCTTGTGGCATTGTGATCGCATTGTTTGGCTCCATTGGCTATATCAGTTCAGGTAGCGGTCACTATGCGTTATCCGATGGCTTTGCCGGATTTGTTTATTTACCTGCTTTACTAGGCATTGTGAGTACGTCTTGGTTTACAGCGCCTCTAGGTGCTAAGGCGACACACTCTTTACCAGTCCCTACGATTAAGAAGATCTTTGCAGCACTCTTACTGGTCATGGCTGCCAATATGGTGATCAATTAAGCCAGCACAATAGATTGGTATGGGTACTGTTTTTTTATACAGTGATTTGGTGTATGCTCCGTCAGATAGATGATGATAGGAGCAGAATTGAATGGAATATGTCGTTGTACAAAGTGTGCCTAGCCCTGAAGCCTATTGTGCTTTGCGTGTCACCGCGGGGTTGTCGCCTAAGTCTCTTGAAGCCGCCAAAATAGGGTTACCAAACTCACTTTATGGCGTTTCAGTTATGGATGGAGATAAGTTAATTGCGATGGGGCGCGTCGTGGGTGATGGAGGGTGTAATTTTGAAATTGTTGATATTGCAGTTGACCCTGATTACCAAGGCAAAGGACTTGGGAGAAAGGTTATGGAACACATAGATGGCTACCTATCTTCCGTAGCATTGGCTGGCTCATATGTATCAATGATTGCGGATGAGCCTGTTTTTTATGAAAAGCTGGGCTATCGTTTGGTTGCTCCAGCCAGTCAAGGTATGACGAAAAAATTTAAGCCCTCCATTTAATTTCGTATTAAAGTGAAAGGGTTAATGGTTACAGCCATGCACGGCATAAGTGAGTGGAACATGCTTTAGCGTCAGGCGAAAGGGTCGGGGTGATATGAAAGGAATCAGCAATGAAAACAGTCTTGATCACAGGTGGTAGCAAGGGTATCGGTTTGGAAGCGGTTAAATTGTACGCTTCAAAAGGAGAGCAGGTGATCACGTGTGCTCGGACTATGGAAACTTGGGACGACGTCATTGCGACGAATCCAGAGTTATCTAGTGTGGATTTTCAAGTGGTAGATATATCTGATCGTGATCAGGTTGAGGCACTGTTTGATTACCTGACTTCAGAGTATGGAAAGCTTGATATCGCGATCAATAATGCGTCTCCAAAACTAGAATCAAATGGCCAGTTTTCTGAGGTTGACTCTGATGAACTCTATAAAACCCTAGTTAATGATTTATGGTCGCATACTTTGTGTCTGAAGCACGAGTTATTGCTCATGTCTGAAGGCGCATCGATTGTTAATATCAGTTCCATCAATGGTATTCGCCCGACGCCTAATGCTTCAATGTACAGTGCGACAAAACATGGTTTGGAAGGTTTGACTCGTTCGGTTGCTCTGGAGGCGATTAAAGATGGAATAAGGGTTAATTCTGTTGCACCTGGCGTCACTTGGACACCAAGATGGGAAGAGCGTCAAGCGTCTGTTAACCCTAATATTCGCTCTGAAGTTGAGTCTGTAGTGCCTATTGGCCGCTTCGCTGAGCCTGCGGAAATTGTGAACGCGATTGAGTGGTTGTGCTCAGATCAAGCAAGTTATGTCGTCGGTCATACTTTAGTGGTCGATGGTGGCTTGTCTCAGAGTTAAGCGCGCAGATGCTTACTCTGAGGAATAAGTGATATCTAAGCTAGCCACTAATAGTCTTAAAAGGTGTGTGATGGAACCGTCAATGCAAGTGCATTTCAACCAATACCCAAATGAGGCGCGAACTAAGCTTTTGAATCTGAGAACGATGATTTTTCAGTTAGCTGAAGAATTGAGCTTAGGTGTGGTGAGTGAATCATTAAAATGGGGTGAACCGAGCTTCAGTGTTAAGTCGGGAAGCCCTGTCCGAATCGATTGGAAATCAAACACTCCGGATCAGTATTATTTGTTCTTTCATTGTCAGACTAAGCTGGTGGACACTTTTCGAGAACTCTATGGTGATGTATTGGATTTTCAAGGTAACAGGGCGATTGTCCTTGAGTTATCAAAGCCGTTACCTAAAAACGCTATCAGGCATTGTCTCATTATGAGCATGACGTACCACAAGATAAAACATCTACCTTTGCTGGGCGCATAAATGATTCCCCAAATCGCGTTCTAGTTTTTATATCTAATGGCTCGCACAGGGCTTTTAAGCGCAGTATCATATGGTAATCAATCTAAACAAGTAGTGAATATATGTCTTTCCCACCGTGTCCAAACTGTCAGTCTGAATATGTATACCAAGACCAGAGTCATCTGGTTTGCCCAGAGTGTGCGTATGAGTGGAATCCCGATGAAGCACTTGAAGCCGAAACCCCCAACGTTAAAGACGCTAACGGAACGCTGCTAGCAGAAGGGGATAAAGTGACTTTGGCAAAAGATCTTAAGGTTAAAGGTAGCTCCTTGATCTTAAAAATAGGCACGAAAGCTGTGATCAGAAGAATTGTTGACGGCAAAGACCATCAGTTGGATTGTAAAGTTGATGGTGCAGGTGAAATGATGGTAACGGCACAATTTGTTAAGAAAGCTTAATGGTGCCAATTAACTTGAGTGTTCTTACTACAAGGGCTCTCTGTATATGCGAGCCCTTGCTCGTTTATGCTTGAACTAAAGGTTTGTTACGTTCGATGACGCTAATTGAAATTGCCAAAAACAGGATATCTTTCACTAAAAAGAAATTGGTCACGAGAATGCCATCGGATACTTTCCAAGTATTTGGCGTCGTTAGAAGAAAGCTGAGTGTCGCCACAAAAATGACAGCGGCTGCTATTCCGGAAACATACGCGATTTTTGCATTTTTGAAGCCAGCAATCAGGCCAATAGCCACGATGATCTCGGTGGCACCGATAAGATTCGAAACCGCTTGTACAGAGATGATGTCATAAAGCCAACTCATCGCTGGATGGTTGACCACCAAAGGCTCAATCAACTTAGCTTCTGTCGGGGTAAACTTGTAAATACCAATCCAAGCCAACACTAATGCGACGCCAATAACGCCAAGATTGTAACCAATATGACTTTGTTTTAATTCTTTATTTTCTACATGCATGATAGGACTCCAAAATAACAATGCGTGGATATGACCGAGCATCTGTAGAGAAAATTTCGCCGAAGTGGAACTCACCCGTTTTTAATTCAGATTAGGTTCATCAACAATCCGTTACTTTATTGTTGTTTGCAGTCGAGTATCACTGTTTTAAGATCCCCCTGTAACTGAAGATTTTTGAAGGTAAGACATGAAGAAAACGCTGATAGTAATAATGATGCTGGGTGCTTTAGCCGGATGTGATGATGCAACTAAAGCTATCGATCAGGCGCAAGAGGCTGCGAATAAAGCAGTGGACAACATTCAGCAGCAAGTCGAGTCTTTCGACTTAGAGCAGTTCAATCTGGATCAATTTGGTGACGCAACAGAGTCAGCAAAGGCAATGGCGGCGTCTGTCGAAGAAGCATTGACGGTCGACTTCAGCAACCCAGAAGCGTTGGTTGAAGCGAAAGAACATATTGCGAATGCATACAGCTGTTTAGTTGAAGCATCATCGGAGTCTACAGCCTCCGAGCTGATGGATAAATTGCTGTCGTCAGTCAATAGCGAAGATGCTGTATCCTTGATTGAAAAAGGCATAGAGCAAGCGAAAACAGCTCAACAATGTGTGATGTAACAAATAAACTGAGTAGGCGCGGTTAGGAAACTGTGCCTACTCTTTGTATATATGCCATGGGGATTGGAGAGAATGTTTGGTAGACCCTATCTTAATTGAACCGTATCAAGACGCGTTTCTTCCGGCACTTCGAAACCTTTATCTTAAATCACGAAAAGCCAGTTTTATTTGGTTAGATACAGCTGGCTATGATTTGTCAGACTTTGACAGCGATGTTGAAGGAGAGCAAATCTGGGTCGCAATCATTGGAGAAGACATCGCAGGTTTTATTTCAATCTGGGAACCAGAAAACTTTATTCACCACCTCTACGTTTCACCAGAGCATATCCGAAAAGGTGTCGGCTACCATCTACTACAACTGGCTAAAGCCCGTTACTCTACACTCAGCCTAAAATGCATGTCACACAATGAGCCTGCGCTGCAATTTTATCAGTCTCAAGGGTTTACCCGTCATTCAAAAGCCGAAGATTCTCTTGGGGAATACTACCTACTTACTTTGTAGTAATTGCGGGACAACTCTATGATTTCTTATTAAGTTAAGCCTTTTCGAAAATACGAATTTACCTATTTGCTCAAATAGATAACTTGAGACTCAAGCCAACAATTCAATATAACTATTTGTAGATAAGTGTTTAGTTGCATGTGAGTATTTAGTAAGGGCATACACGCGGAATGCTAAAAAAGATCTGAGTTTTTAAACCTCATGATACGGTCAGATGTTTAACATATAAAATCGATGGATATTAAGTGAAAAAATGGACGATTTTTATCTTACAGAAAAATGGCTAGCTTCCTATATTGAAGCCTCATGGATAGACAAGTGTTTAGACACAAAAGTTAACAGGCCTAAAAGTCAAAATGTACCTACACAATTCATTCATTCGAATTACAGTGTTCAGGCTGCACAAGCCATCGCCAAACAATTATCGGAGCATCATATAAAGCCAGAAAGCCTACTGGAAGTTGGGCCTGCGTGCGGAAGAGCAAATTACGAGCTTGTTTCATCATGTGAAGAGTTAAAGCGAGTCTATGTTGTAGAGCCTTCTCGTCGTTTACTTGATGCTTTTACGGAGATCCTGCTCACGCCAGGGGTTAGTCGATTTAGGGCGTTTGAGGGTGAAGATGTTGACTTGGAGCTTGATACAAACTCTTTATCCAATAAGTATTTACCACTGGTTGTTGAAACCTTTAACACCCCAGCTTCTGATGAGTTAACTATCCCTCAATGTGATTTAGTGGTCTGCCTAAATGTGCTTGACCAATGTGAATCCCCCAAACAAGTGGTGGACTATTTGATGTCGCGAGTCTCTATTGGCGGTGTGCTGGCTCTGTCATGTACTTATCAATGGAGTGATAAACATCTAAAAGTGCCTTCGGGACGCATTAATGACATTAATGAGTACTTCGACCGAACGTGGCAAAAGCTCGATGATCAAGAATTTGAATACCGTTTTAGAGTCAATGAACGTTACTCAATGTTATTTTTGTCGCATACCGTCATTTATCAACGGTTATAAACGTAATGGATAGGAAAGGGCCTGTACCATGGAAGTAAGTTGTCATTGTGGGAATCTGAAGTTAGTCGCTAAGAGCACCCCATTGGAAGTGGGAGAGTGTAATTGCTCAATCTGCCGTCGCTATGCTGCACTGTGGGCTTACTATTCGCCTTCTGAGGTAACCGTTACATGGTCTGAAGATCCTTCTCTTTACTATATTTGGGGAGATAAATGTGTGGAGTTTCATCGTTGTAACCTTTGCGGATGTATGACCCACTATGTGACAACGCCAAAGTGTGATGAGCAGGTTACTGCTATCAATATGCGTATGGCGGAAAGTGTTATACTCAAGGACATTCCTATAAGAAAAATAGACGGCTCTTCTTATTAAAGTCATGTAAAAAGGAAGTGAGATGGAATTTTCAATTAAACGGCTTAAAACATCCCTAGGGACTTTTCGATTGAAAGGTAAGCTTATTGATACCCATAGTGACCAAGAAATAAGCTTTGCTGAAGCTGAATTTATGGGTACTGACGGCTGGGTTGAGATAAATACAGAATCCGAAGGAGGAATGGCTATTTTGAATCAAATAAAACCTGAAGTTATAGAACACTTGATTTAGTTTAAGGTCAGTTAAAAGCAGTTATATGACCGAAACTAATCATATTCGGACGTGTTTAATATAGCTATGGGAAATGTTATATTTTAGTGTCTTTTAAAACTGAATGAGTCGTATCAGTGGAAAGTAGCCAATACATCAAACACCCTCACTTCTGCCAAAAATGTCAATCACTTACTCCTCATATCCAAGTAGAAAAACGAATAAATCTGATTCCAAATTTGAGCAAAAGCAATCGTTGTTCGGAAGTTGTATCGAATTCCTGATAGCCTTTGTTGTTAAAGATGGTGAGCACACCAACAGTTTTTTTATCGATCAAGAAGATCAGTTTCAGTGTGAGAAATGTGGGGCCAAATCCTGGCACTAAAATAGGTGTCGCTTGAGTGGATTGTCAATAACATAAGGCAGTTTACATGGCTGAAAGATTGGCCACCTCTTTAAGTGCATGTTTCGCTGCATGGTAAGGCTTTTTTGTTCAGCAAATATCTAAGTCGATTCGAACCGCTGCAGAGGTTGTTGGATAAAAAATTGGAAAAGGATAATTTTATTTTGATTGAACTTCTTGCTGTTAAACTCGGTATATTACTAGAGTTAACAAATAGTTGAATCAAACGTTTCGGGTAGTATGGAGACATCATGAAAAGAATTCTTTTTTTGTTTACGGTACTTTTTATCAGCGGTTGCTTAGGAATGCCGAGTGAGGTTAAACCCGTGCAGGATTTTGACATCGACAGGTATACGGGTAAATGGTACGAAATTGCAAGGCTCGACCACTCATTGAAAGAGGCCTGAGTAAGGTAACCGCAGAATACAGTCTTAAGGACGACGGCGGTGTCAAAGTCATTAACCAAGGCTTTTCCGAAGAACTCAATGAGTGGAAAGAGGCGGAAGGTAATGCATATTTCGTTCGAAGCTCAGATCAAGGCTACTTGAAAGTATCATTCTTCGGTCCATTTTATGGTTCATATGTGGTTTTCGAACTTGAAAAAGAAAACTACGATTATGCGTTCGTTTCTGGTCCTGATAATGATTACTTGTGGCTATTAGCGCGTTCAAGCTCTGTAGAGCAAGAGGTTATCGATAAATTTATTTCGATGTCTAAAGCGAGAGGGTTTGATACGAACCGTCTTATTTTTGTTGAGCATTAGACATGGTTGGACAATGAAATAAAGGGCTTTCCATCTGCCAATTAGGAGCCCCTTTTGGTTATCTAATTGGCCTTCGTGGCAAATTGTCGCCAATCTCGTGAATCAAAGAAAAGTAGGTACACACTGTTTAAATTGAGTCGCTTTGACGCGCCTCAACACATAACTACTTGTTTCTTATATTTAACCGCATTAATGTATTTTACGTGTAGCATATGGAATGAGAGTTGAGCAAGATGGGAAAACAGTTTTCAGAGTTATCGGATAAACACATCGCGTTTATTGAGCAACAAAAACTCTATTTTGTCGGTACTGCAGCGGATAGCGGTAGTGTGAACTTGTCGCCAAAAGGTGGGGATTCACTTAGAGTCATCAGCCCAACTCAAATCGCTTGGCTCAACCTCACTGGTAGCGGTAATGAGTCGGCCGCACATGTGTTGAATAACCCACGCATGACCCTCATGTTCTGTGCATTTGAAGGCGCCCCATTAATTTTAAGAGCCTACGGACAGGCGAGTGTGCTGCATAACAAAGATGCGGAATGGAAAAAGTACGTCAGCTTGTTCCCCGAAAGCGTGGCTGCCCGTCAGATATTTATCCTTGATATCAACATGGTTCAATCTTCGTGCGGTATGTCTGTACCATATTTTAGTTACGAAGGGGACAGAAAAGATTTGGCAAAATGGTCCGAAAAGCAGGGGACTGAGGGGATTGAAAAGTATTGGCTGAAGAAAAACCAAAAGAGCATCGACGGTTTTGAATCGGAGATTGCAAGTCGCTCAGGTTTGAGTGAAGTCTCTGATGATTCTTTTTAGTTTAATCAATTTTCTTATATCTAATGGCAAGACAAACGAATAATAAAAATAGGAATACTATGAAATACCCAGAGCCTCTACAGAAAGGGGATAAGATCGCCGTTACCGCTTTTTCTTCGGGCGTTCCTTCAGGGTGTCACCAACGTTTAGACCTCGTCTTGGAACACCTTCGAAGCCTTGGATTTAATGTAATCGAAGGCCACTGCCTAAGAGAAAACGAAAAGCATGTGAGTGCGACTCCATCAATGAGAGCAGAAGAGTTGATGAAGTTCTTGTGCGATGACTCCATTTCGGCGGTTGCTCCACCTTGGGGTGGTGAATTTGCGATGGACCTTCTGCCTTTACTCGATTTTGAAAAATTGAAGCAGGTTAAGCCAAAGTGGGTATTTGGCTTTTCTGACGTGAGTACTATCAGCTCAGTGCTTACCACGCAATTAGGTTGGTCGACTTTACATAGCTCCAATTTGATGGAGTTAAACCCACTTGAGAAGGACGAGCTCACCGCAAACACCTTAAATGTTATGACAGCCAAAGCTGGGGCTGAAATAACGCAGTTCTCTTCTGATCTTTATCAGGTTTCTGGTGAGTCTTTCGAAACTCATCCGAACTGTTGCTTAGTTAAAACAGAGAGAACTCAGTGGAAAGCGGTGGGTGATGTTGAAGAGTTGAGCTTTAGTGGACGTCTGATAGGAGGCTGCTTTGATACTATGGCCCACCTGATTGGGACAGAGTATCTCGATCTTGAGCGCTTTAAACAATGCTATCCAAATGACGGTTTGATTCTGTATTTAGAGAATGCAGAGATGCCACCGACAGTGTTAAAGCGCGCTTTGCAAGGGTTAAAATACCAAGGTGTCTTTGAACAGATTAGTGGACTGTTATTTGGAAGAAATGCGGTTTTAGATAATTGTGGAAAAGCAATAACGTCTAGTGAAGCTTTCCTTTCTGTGGCCAATGACTTAAAGGTGCCTGTTCTATATGACGTGGATATAGGCCATCTACCGCCTAACTTGGCACTCTTTAACGGCGCGCATGCAGAAGTTCATTTTAAGGATGGCAAAGGGAAAGTAATACAAACCCTGCGATAGATAGCTCGAATAACACTAGTAAAAAGCCACTCGGTTACCGAGTGGCTTTTTTCTTTACCACATCAGATCGTCTGGGACTACATAGTCTGCATATGGGTCGTCTTCGGCTGGCACGTCTGATTCTGGCTCTTTGAGCTCAATGATGACTTGGTCATCACGCTGTGCAATTTTGTTTGCGACAACCCCGGGGATCACCGCATAGCCATCTTCATGACGGGCGATAGCAAGAATACCTTTGATAAGTTGTTCGCGGATAATCGATTCAACGTAAAGGGATTTGACGAGCGTTCCATCGGTGAAGTTATATTTAATATCACCATCTTTCTGATCGATTTTGTTCATCTCGATCAACTGTTTGATTTGCGACTGAATTTCTTTGTTCAGACGCTGCTCATTTTGTTGGTTGCTTAGCTCTTTATCACGCTCTTGCTGTTGACGTTTTTGTTCTTCGACCGCGGCTTTTACTTCACGAGCTTGTACGCGTGATTTTTTTGAACCTTTTTTGGCCTTCTTTAGCTTCTTTTCATTCACTAAACCAGCTTTCAGCATTTGTTCTTGCAGAGTAAGTTTTGCCATGGGGTATCCGTGTTGATAAATGTTTTGCGTATTTTATAGGGACGGGGCCTGTAAATAAAGGTATGTGAAGAATGTGCGTTAAGTTTTCTTTATCAATTGACGTGTTTCATATGGCAGTCGGGAGTGATATCTTCAGGCTATTGAAAGGCATGCAATGACAGGTACTACACGGATGAAATTCCTCATTGAACAAGAAGTCTTGCTTCAACAATATGAAACCCGTCAGAACGAACATGAGGTTATGCGTTTACTTCACCCTGATTTCGTGAAGTGGGTCGCTCAGGCAGAAGCTTTGATCTGCAGTCTATATTAGAGCTGATGGAGAACGAGGAGCCTTCAACAGGCAAGATACATTCACAATCATTTGAATGTATTGCGCTTGAACCTTCTGTTCAATTGCTGCTGTATAAATCGGCTTGGGTTGATTCTAAGGGAAGCGCAAGCTTGTATACCAAACGTTCGTCAATTTGGGTGTTTACGGGTGAAAAATGGCAGTTGAAGTACCATCAAGGCACGCCTTGTGAGCCGTTTAGGATTGAAGTGGAATCCATGATTTAAAAGAATGACAAGATGTATAAATTAGAAATCTTTTGCCAACCTGCCCAAAAGGCACAAGTTCTTAGCACATTGCATGAATCTGGTGTCGATAAGATTGGTGATTACGACCACTGTTGGGCCTTTGGAGCCATGACGGGCTCTCATCGTGCACTGGAGGGTGCTAAACCTGTGTTCGGCGATAAAGGTTTAGTAGAGAATTATGACTTGCTTAAGATAGAGATCAATGTTGATAAAGCTCAGGTGAAGCCTATTGTCGAACAGCTTAAGCTTTGCCTGGGGTGGGAAGAACCTCTCGTGAATGTGCTCAAACTACACAATGCTGAATTTGATCTTTGATTGAGCCGAGTGCTCGAATCAAATATGTCAGGGTAAAGGGAATATGTTGTATACGGAACGCTTGATATTGAAGCATGTTGAAGAGGCAGATGTTGATGTCTACAGGCAAGTACTAAGTTCAGATAGTTTAACAAAGTTCCTGCCAAAGGGAGCGGCTTATTCAGAACCAGAAATTCTGCAGCATCACGCCAACAGAGTAGAGCACTGGAGGCAGTATGGTTTTGGTTCCTACGTTATTTGTTGCATAGAAAACCCAACTCGAAAGATGGGGTACGCAGGCGTTGAAGTGTGTGAAAACCCAGAATTCAGTGATATCCGATACGCGCTACTGCCAGAGTATCAGGGGAAAGGTTATGTAATGGAAGCATCCGAGGCGTTGATACGAGAAACCTTTAAACTCGGTAAGCATGAGAAAATATATGGTGTATCTTTGGAAGCGAACAAACCTTCGGTCACCATTTTGAACAAACTTGGAATGCAGCGAGAGGATGGTATCAACCTGTATGGAGAATGCGATGGTTTGGTGACTTTCTCGATTGATGCAAAGTCTATGGAGATTCAGTAATGAAGATTAGAACTGCACTTCACAGTGATATTCGGTCAATCACGGATATCTTCAACTATTACATTGCCAATACCAATGCTCGCTTCGAAGAAAGACCTTTTACATTGGAAAACCGTTTAAATTGGTTTGAACAATTTTCCCAAAACACTAGGCACCAGTTATTGGTAGCCGAGCATCAGGGAAACATTGTTGGATTTGCCTGTTCGCAACCATACCGACCATCTGAGGCGTTTGCAGATACGGTAGAAGTGACGATATATCTTTCATCTGACGTAAAAGGAAAAGGTACCGGCTCTGCTTTATATCAAGCACTTATGGAGGAGTTAAAGCTGCAGGGTGTTCATCGTGCGCTATCTGGTATTGCTTTACCAAACGAGGCCTCAATTGCTTTGCATAAGAAGTTTGGGTTCCGAGAAGTGGGTGTTTTTGATTCCTATGCAAAGAAAAACGGAAGCTATATCAGCTCCGTTTGGTTGGAAAAATTATTCGGATAATTATGATTTCTATAGAAAAGTACAGTGCTGAAAAAGCACACCTTATACATGCGTTAAGCGTTACTCCTGAACAAGCTCAGTTTACCGTTGATAACATTGGCGAAATGATCCCCGAACTGAAAGAAAGTGAACATCCCTACGTGATTATGAAAGGCGATCAACCCGTGGGCTTTTTTCTTCTTGATATAGGGTACGCTGAGAAATTCAGTTTCTGCCCAGAAGACGGTATTGGAATCAGAGCATTGTTGATCGATCGTAATCTACAGGGGCAAGGTATTGCACGTGATGCACTTAAATTGCTTCCCCAGTATGTTGGTGAAGTTTATCCACAAGTCAATTCGCTTTATCTCACAGTAAACTGTCGAAACGAGCCCGCCTATCGATGTTATTTAAGTAGTGGTTTCACTGATACGGATGAGTTGTATTTAGGTGGTCCTGTTGGCCCTCAACATATCATGATGACATCAGTTTGTGGTCGAGGTTAAAAGATAAGTATGGTTAAGCTAAGAGAAATGCGAACGGAAGAGTTTGCGGATTTTTATCACTATTCTGCCGAGGCCTATGCAAAGGACATTGCCGAGAATCAAGGCCACGCTGCTGAGAAATCTCTTGAACTCGCTCATCAGGCTTTGAAGCGTTGTTTTCCCGATGGTGTTGAGTCGAAGGGGCAGTCACTGATGTGTATCGATGCTGAAGAAGATGGTGAATCAATATTAGCAGGTTACTTGTGGCATTGCGTTAATCAAAAAGAAGGGTCGACATTTATCTACGACTTTTACGTTATGGAAGCCTTTCGAGGGCAAGGTTTGGGTAGTAAGGCTATCGAGCTTTTGGAAGCGAAAATGAAAGATGTCGATATTAAACAGATTAAATTGCGCGTTGCCTTCAACAATGAGCGGGCTCGGAAGCTATATGAAGAGTTGGGATTTGTGGTCACTGGTTACAACATGTCTAAGGTCATTACTGGTTAAACCAAAAAGAAATCAATTATGAATACACACTTTGAACGCTTGGAATCTCTAGGAGCGGGTGACTTTCAGCACTTAAACGGTTCGCTTGAATCCCACTTGGTTGGAACAGAGTCCTTGCTGGCAAAATGGCATGCGAGTGATACGGTCAGGAGCGCTGGCCTCTTCCATGCAGCATACGGAACCGCTGGATTTGATGAGAGCATGGTCTCACTGGAAATGCGAAGTGAAATCGCAGCGGTTATTGGTCGAGAAGCAGAAGATCTGGTTTATCTCTATTGCTCTTGCGACAGAGACTATGTGTTTCCTCAGTTTGATTCTAAACCGTTCATCCAGTTTCGTGACCGATTTACGGGCTCGGTATTCGAGATGACGGAAGAGCAGTTACACCAGTTTTGTGAGTTGACCGTTGCCAATGAACTTGAGTTGGTGTTAGCAAGCGAAGAGTTTAAGTTGAAATATGGCCAAGAGCTATGGAACCTATTTGAAGGTATGGCGGTCTATTTGAGTGAAAGTGCCAGAGCAGAGTACGAGTTGGCGTTAGCTGACTGTGATACGTCCGAAAAAATGGCATGCGAAGAGTGATGGTTTAGCACAAGAGAGGTTGTATGGTAGTTGTAGCTCGTTTTTCTTTCCCTCATGAAGCTCATATTGCGAAAGCGAGCTTGGAAGCCGCTGGAATTGAAAGCAATATTGCTGACGAACATACCGTTAACACCCAGTGGCTCTATTCAAATGCTATTGGCGGAGTTCGTTTAATGGTTCAGGAAGAAGATGCCGAGCAAGCGACCATTATCCTTAATACCGACTATTCTGATGCTTTATGTTCTGAAGAAAGTTCCACTTCACAAGATCATTGCCCTCAATGTGGTAGCCTAAAACTAGAGCCGTTTACCAAAGGTAAGCGACCCGCTTTTTTAGTCTTTATTCTTTTAGGCTTTCCGCTGTTTTTCTATAAACACGGTTATAAATGTAGCGATTGTGGACATTTCACCGAAAAAACGGCCTAGCTTACTAAACTAGAGGGAATTCTAATGAAGGTAGCAGTGGTCTTGGGTACGTCAAAAACAGATGGTAATACGCGTCACTTAGTGAATAAATTTGTTGAGATGACAAATGCTACGGTGTTTGATTTAGCGGATTACCAACTCTCTTATTATGACTATCTACACGAAAATCGCAGCGATGATTTTATTCCTTTGATTCGCATGCTTACCACCTATGATCACATTGTGTTCGCTTCGCCTGTCTATTGGTATTCCATGTCGGCACAACTGAAAGTGTTCTTCGATCGCTTGTCAGATCTGTTGACCATAGAAAAGCAACTTGGACGCCAGCTGAAAGGTAAGGAAATATCTGTTATCTCGACTGGCTACAATCATGAATTACCAGATTGTTTTATTGAACCTTTTAAGCTTACTGCTCGCTACATGCAGCTTGAGTTTAGAGGCTTTGCTTATCTTCCTGTTAGCGAAGAAGAAGATCTTGGGCGAGCTCGTGCCATTGCTGAATGGTTTAGTGAGAGTATTTGTCGAGAGCCCTCTAAGGTTTGATATAGCTAACTCTTTGTAACATAGGGCTTATTTTTAGCAGGCTCGCACAATTGTTCTTGCCTTTTGTATTTTCTTGATTTATAAATCCCACTGTATCCATAAGTAACTCCATGTATATCGTAGTTTTTGTACATTTTTCATAACATGGAGAAAAGTGATGAGTAAAATCACTCATAGTAACAAGCTAGTGGATTTGTTTCGTTTTCGCAGAACGGTAAGCGAGCAAGACTTCATGCTTACTTCTAACGAGTTAGTGGTAAAGTCTGACGCTTATAAGTTGAGCAAAATCAAACGTTTTGAAGTTCGTCGATTAGGTATCAAAGAAAACATTGTTCGAGTGTTATCTTTGGCATTGGTGTTGTCTGCAGCTACATGGGCATTTGTTCCTCAGTTTGGACTGTATACTTTAGCGTTAACCCTCGTTATGGCCTTTGTTACGTGGCGCAAGTATGAATTGCGTGCGGAGTTTAAAGGAACTGATGAAACGGGTGATCACTGGGTGTCGATTGTTCGTGGCTGTGATAAAGAAGAATACCAAATTTTAAAACAGGTTGAAGAAAAGCTACAGGCTGCTATTTAAAGGTAAAGCTCGCTAATGATTAGCGAGCTTTTTTTATGTTATAACAAAGACCTGCAATCTAAGGGGAGTGTTATGATCACTATTCGTCAATATCAGCCAGAAGATGCTAATGCGCTTTGGGAAGTGTTTTTCCATACAGTCCGAAATGTAAATCGCCAGCATTACAGTCAGGATCAGGTTGAAGCGTGGGCGCCAGAAGGATGGGACATAGAAAGGTGGAAAAACAAAATGTGCCAAATTAACCCTTACATCGCTGAAATGAACGGTCAAGTCGCGGGGTATACCGATTTGCAAGATTCCGGATTAGTTGATCATTTCTTTTGTCATCACGCTTTCCAGGGGAAGGGCGTTGGTCGGGCGCTTATGGAGCATGTGCTAAAGGTTGCGAACGACAAGGGTATCAGCCGCCTCTACTCGGAGGTGAGCATTACTGCTCGTCCTTTCTATGAGCTGATGGGGTTTAAAGTAGTGAAAGAACAACAGGTTGAGATGCGTGGTCAGGTACTGACAAATTTTGTTATGGAAAAGCACCTTTAGGGAAAGCAATTGTTTAGGCTAGAAACACCAAGACTTGTTATTAGAGACATGTCGCTAGAAGATGAAGCCGCGTTTGTGGCGATATCTCAAGACGTAAAGTATCAACGTTTCTATGACGAAGCGGACAGCAAAGCAGAAAAATACCGTCAATTGACAAAATTGTTTATTCAACAGGCTGCCGAAATACCAAGAAGGAGTTACCAGCTTGCAATAGAGCATAAACAGCAAGGCATCTTTATTGGTACGGTATGCTTGAGATTGGAAGATGAACATAATGCGTCGATGGGATGTGGAATAGCACGTTCATTTCAGGGAAGCGGTTTGATTTATGAAGCTGCGACGGCTTTGGCAAATTATGGGTTTCGTGAGCTTAATATGCATCGGATATACGCCGAAACGATTAAGGAGAACCGCGCGGCTCTTAAGCTTTGCTCTGACTTGGGTATGCGCAGAGAAGCGGTGTTCAAAGAGAACAGATATTTTAAAGGGCGCTGGTGGGACACGGTAGTTATGGCAATATTACAACAAGAGTGGCGTGACAAACTTGATGAAACCAATGAATAACGGGTTGGACGAGCAAGGTTACATTCTTAATCATTGTTCAGTCGCCTATATTCAGCCCGCGTTTAGGCAGTCAGTTGACCGTGTGGTTAGCTGTTTACGTGACACTTTTTCAGGCAGAATTCATAGCCTTTATCTATATGGGAGTGTTGCTAGGGGAACTGCGGTTGAGTTTGAGTCAGATTTAGACTTATCTATTGTTTTCACTAAGCCTTTAGATCTTGAAACCGAACGAAAACTTGAGGTCACCAAATCAGAATTAGAGCAAGAGTTAACTATTTTCAGCAAGATAGACTTCGATCCTGGCCACCTAGAAGCAATCCTTTCTCCAAATGAAATTTATCACTGGCAGTTTTGGTTAAAGCATTGCTGCTGTTGTGTGTCAGGTGACGACTTGTCCCAGAAATTCAATCGGTTACAACCAAACCGGAAAATCGGTTTTGCTCTCAACGGTGATCTCTCGTCATTTATAACCCAAGCATGTGATGAGCTTAATGAGTCTAACCATAAGTATATGGGTAAAATGTTGGCTAAGAAGATCCTTCGTAGCGCTTACACCTTGATCGCAGAAAAGGACAACAGTTGGCACGTGGAGATAAAGTGGTGTGCAAAAGCCGTATTACACCATTCTCCAAAGGAATCACAGAGTGTTGAACTTGCGCTACGCATGATTGAAGGTCAACCCTATGGTATTGAGGATATTCAGCAATTGGCAAACGGGTGGGGTAGACGAGTCGCTTACCAGTTTGAAGTTGAGGAGTATTAATATGGGGTCTGACCTAGGTTTTTCCTTTGAAGAGAATCGGGCTGAACTGAGGATTTTACGTAATGGTAAGATTGTTACCATATTGCGTGGAAAGCAGGCATCTGAATTCGTTTCGAAGGTCAGTACTCTCTCAAATCATGACCAACAGCAACTGATGGCGAGAGTCACTGGCAATTACAAACGGGGCAACGAAAGGCTAGCTAAAAAGCACCATAAACACAGATGAGTTTAATAGTAAGTGAGGTTCCGGTGGAAACATATCACACAAACAGATTAACCATAAAGCAGTTTAAAGATGACGATCGCGATGCTCATTTTCTATCTGAAATTCAAGCAACACTGACAGAAAAGGTTGTTGAGAATTTACCTCCGTACTTTCACCAAGTCAGGTCTAATGAATCAGCAGAGATCTGGTTAAGCAAAATGAATGACGAGAGCGTACTTTATGTAGTGAGAGCTAACGATGGCTCATTAGCTGGGTTTGTATTCGTCTATCAAGACAGCGGTAGTGCGCATATCGGCTATTTGCTGGCAGAAGAGTACTGGGGGCAAGGGTTGGCTAGTGAGCTGCTTGCTGGGTTTATCGACTCTATTGCGAGCAAAAGTGGCTGGAGAGAGCTCGTCGCTGGTGTTGATGAGTCAAACATTGCATCGTTGAAACTTTTAGAAAAGCTTGGCTTTGTAAAACAGTCCATGAATGAACAACGAGTTGTTTTCTATCAATATGGTCTAAAAAATAATTCTGAGAGTGAGGGACAGAATTGATGAGATTAATCCCCCCTTCATTGCAGTTCAAAGAGGCATTTTCTCGATTCTACCAAGATTTCAAACAAAATGATCCTGAGAACGCAGATTACTATGAGGAAGGTGAGAATGATATTGAACGCTATGTCAGTCAGCTTTCCAACGAATCTTTGGGTATCGATTTAAAACCGGGTTACGTCCCTTGTAGCCATTTCTGGTTGATTGATGAAAATCAGAATATTCGCGGAGTCATTCGTATTCGTCATCATATTGAAAATGAATTTCTTTCTTCTGAAGCTGGCCATATCGGGTATGACATCGCCCCCAACTTCCGAGGCCAAGGTAACGGTAAGATGATGCTGAAGTTAGCATTGGCGGAAGCTCGTAAACTAGGGATATTCAAAGCACTTGTGACTGCAGATGATGATAATTGGCCATCCCGAAAAGTGATTGAAGCGAATGGTGGTCAATTAGAAAACATTGTTATGGGTAAAGTGTTTCCCAACCTTTTGGCAAGATATTGGATACAGCTATAGAGAGTGAAAAACCAGTCATGGAATACAAACAGATAGCGCCTGAGCAAGTGCCATTACCGCTATTACTCGAAGCGGACCCAAGCGAAGAGAACATTCAGTCGTATCTAAGCAAATCTCAATGTTTTGTTGCCGAGGATGATGAGGGAAAGTTTATTGGTGTCATGGTTATGCTGCCACGCAGCCAATCGCTGGTGGAGTTAATGAATGCTTCTGTTTTGCCAACTTTCCACGGGAGAGGAATAGGCAGCCACTTGCTCGAGTTTGTTCTCAGAGAACTTAAGTCTTCAGGTGTAAAACGTGTTGAGTTAGGAACAGGATGTTTTGGCTATCAACTCAAGTTTTATCAACGCCTCGGTTTCCGCGTGGATTCGGTATTGAAAGATCATTTTCTCATCCACTACCCAGAGCCGATTTTTGAAGATGGTATCCAACATAAGGATATGTTGAGGCTCTATCTCGAACTCTAATCTTCTGATATCACCAACGCACTTTGTTTTAATGGAGTAAAAAAATGAATGCAAAAGAAGTCGTGAACGCTTTTTGGCAAGCGATGCAAAGTAATGATTTTTACAAGGCCAGCGAATGGTTAAGCGAAGATTTTGAAGGCGTATGGCCCCAATCGAAAGAAAAGATTATTGGACGAGATAACTTCGCCGCGCTCAACACGAATTATCCAGGTCACGGTATCTGGACTTTTGATATTCACTCGATAGTTTGCGAAGGTGAGACGGTCGTTACTGACGTGTCGATAACAGATGGTACTCAGAGCGCCAGAGCCATCACATTTCATACTGTGGTAAACGGGCTCATTGCAAAACAACTCGAGTTTTGGCCTGACAATTATCCAGCACCAGAGTGGCGCTCTCAATGGGTGGAGGCTTTGTAACCTAGATTACGAGATTAGAGCTGAGGAGGGAGGATGTTAGATAAACAAGTTTTAAATTGCTGGGTGCAAACATCTGAGCGAGCAGAGATTCAAGAAGTGATCTCTGGCGCTGTAAATTCTACTTATAGAATTCGATCAGACGAAACATACTATCTACGCCACTTTAAACATACGAACAATCATCGAATCAAAGATGAGCTTCGTTTACTGGCAGAACTTTCCTCTTCATTGCATTTTATTGTAGAGCCTTGCTTGAATGCCGAAAATTCACCTATCACTCTATGGAAAGGAGAATGCTTTGTCCTCTATCCGGAAGCCACAGGCAGGCAAGTGTCCTCAAGCGAATTTGACTGTACTTATGCATTTAATTCGGGGGCCGCACTCGCTAATTTACACCTAGTCATGGAGACAAAGACACAGAGAAGCTTCCCTACTATTGAGCTGAGTTGGAGCCAGCAAAACTGGCTCGAAAGACTGGAACGAATCAATAGAGCGATTAATAGTATAAAAGAGCCTGAAGAGGTCGACGTTTGGGCGATGAAACGCGCTCAAGCTCAGATGGCTTACATTGCTTCTTCTCAAAGTCGGCACGAGTTTCAGCCGAAGACTAAGCGAATTTTGATTCATGGAGATTATCATCATTACAATCTCTTCTTTGATAAGAACAAACAGGTTTCGGGTATTATTGACTGGGATCTATTGCAGTACATGCCTCCTGCTTATGAAATTGCGCGTGCTTGTCAATATATGTTTCAGTTGGATGTAAACAAGTCCAAAGCTTTTATAGAGGGTTACCTAAGTAAGAAGAATTTGAGTCTAGAAGAAATTCGCGACGGCGCATTCGCATGGGGTATATACGCTGATCATCATATCTGGGCGCTTGAAGAGGTTTACTTCAAGCATAATCTTTCAGCTAAAAAGTTTATTCCTTTCAAACAGTTCGAACCTTTTCTATCACTTTGGTGTCCTATTGAAGATGCGATATTTCAGTAAGGAACTTGAGCGTGCCGAGAGTATTACAAGCCAAGGTTGTGGATGTGACGTTTGGGGACGATGTCACCATTGTTGAACCCTCCAATTTATATGGATGCACATTGAAAAACGGTGTGTTTGTCGGGCCATTTGTTGAAATACAGAAGAATACTGTTATTGGGGCACGCACTAAGATTCAATCTCACAGTTTTATTTGCGAGTACGTGAAGATTGGTGAGGATTGCTTCATTGGGCATGGTGTGATGTTCGCAAATGACTTGTTCAAAGAAGGTCAGCCTGATCCCGATCCTAATAGTTGGGGGCGAACAAACATCGGCAACCAGGTGACAGTAGGGTCAAACGCGACCATTCTTGCTGTCAACATATGTGACGGAGCCGTGATCGGTGCGCGTAGTGTCGTGACTAAAGACATCACAGAAAAGGGGATTTACGCAGGAAACCCGGCGAGGAAATTACGAGATTTACCATAAAATCAAACATGGAGTAGCGTTTGAAAAATTACGATGTTTACCTGTTCGACATGGACGGTACCTTAGTCAACTCAGAACCACTTAAAGGCCAAGCTTTAGCGCTAGCGTGCAAGGATTACGGCGCCGAAGTTGATTTTAATATCTACAAAGATGTGATGGGAGAAAGTTGGCCAGTAGTGACCGGGCATTTTTTCTCGCATGCGGACATTGCGCCGGAGTTGAAGGAGTTCAACCAGCACTTTAGAGCTCATTATGAGAGATTGCTGGATGAGAATCTGACCCTTAACCCGGGAGCAAAAGCGTATTTGGAAAATCTAAAATCAGCTGGCAAGCAGTGCGCGGTAGTCAGTTCTGCGGCCACTTGGATGGTGGATAATATTTTACAGTCCCTACAGCTCAGCGGGATGTTTGATGTGGTGATAACACAAGAACACGTAACAAAGCACAAGCCGGACCCCGAAGCCTATCAACTTGCTTTGAATAAGCTCAGTGTTTCTCCAGAGCGAACGTTAGTATTTGAAGATTCTTATGCAGGCGTTGAGGCAGGAACAGCATCAGGCTGTGATGTTATCGCGATTGCACATGACTTCAATGGTAAAAACAACCTTTCAAAAGCGCTAAAAACCATTCAGTCTTATCAAGAAATGTAGGGCTTAGTTGACGGTCCAAATGTTCTAGAGTTGCTAATACGGTCAGATTTTTCCTTTTGTTTAGCTTCCTGAAAGTATGATATAGCTATCGTTGGGCAATATGCTTGAGTGATTAAGGAATCAGTCAAATGATGATGGCTGCAATTTGGATGACAGGTGCTCTGGTCTCTTTTAGCTTGATGGCGGTTGGGGCCAGAGAATTAAGTGGCCACGTTGACACTTTTCTAGTCCTGTTTTTTCGCAGCCTGATTGGTTTGATTATTGTCTCTCTATTGATCGTTAAATCTGGGCAGTTTAGGTTGTTTCGAACGCAGCGTATGGGCCTACATACGCTGAGGAATGTCTTCCATTTTGGCGGTCAGTATGGCTGGTTTGTTGGTATCGGCTTGCTACCTTTAGCCGAAGTATTTGCAATGGAATTTACCGTTCCTTTATGGACCTTATTGATCGCTTGTTTATTTCTGGGTGAAAAGCTCAATGTCCGGAAAGTGAGTGCAATAACGTTTGGCTTCGCTGGCGTATGGATGATCGTTCAGCCCGGAACCGAGATAGTTAATCTTGCTGCCATTATCGTTTTGGGGGCGGCGATTGGTTACTCCATTGCCCATGCGACAACGAAGTCCTTATCATCAACTGAGCATCCGCTAACGATACTGTTTCTTATGTGTATGATTCAGCTTCCTATTGGCCTAGGTATGTCTCTTTCGGAGTGGCAGCTTCCGTCAGGTTGGCAATGGGTATGGATTGCGGTTGTAGGCATCACCGCGCTAACTGCCCATTTTTGTATTACGAAAGCGATGCAACATGCTGAGGCCAGCGTGGTCGTAACGATGGACTTCTTGAGGTTACCAGTCATCGCAGTAGTCGGTATTGTGCTTTACTCGGAATCGTTTGAAACTTCTCTGATACTAGGTGCTCTATTGATGTTGAGCGGGAATTTGCTAAACCTCTACTCTCCCAACAAATCCATGGTTAAGACTTAACATCTCTTCGTTCTACGAAATCCGCCTATCAGAAGATATTAGTGGTGATGGGTTGTATGACTGGAGGGTTATTTACTTTCCTTGGTATCAAAATCATGGCCCTAGAACTAGAAGAGCAGGTAAACGTACACTGCGAGTGCGGAGAGTTTTACTTATAGGCAAGCATTCGTTTAATTTTTCAAGTTTATCTGAAGGGCTATATATAATTATATCAATTAAAGATTGGGGTGAATTAATAAGTGAAACGATTGCACTGAGGATAGTTATTCATATAAAGAGCTTATATTTAAAAGGGTATTTTTATATAAGCTCACTCAAATGATGAAAATATGAACTCTTAAATAAAGGTCCCCATCTTCAATAGTTCTTCCAAATCCTCGATATTGATTTTTAATACGTGTTCTTTACCTAGTACATCGAGCTTTACAAACATAATCTCCTGTACGCTCAAACTTTTAAACAACTCAGCGTCTCTTTCTTTACTCAACCGCGTAAGCGTTGGTCTGATGTAATGCCTGTTTGTCGTAAGATCATAGAGATTCGGGTCTTCGCTGAAGCGAATTTGAATCTTGCCTGATATTGGCCGCGTAACGTAGTGACTCTTATTCAGGTTAGTCGCATAGACACGGACGAGATCTGACTTCTCACTTTTTTGGAACACCAAACATTTGTCCGAATCGAGATCTTTCAAAACCAATTCAAATGTTTTGTTATCCGGTGAAAATACATCATAGCTTTCCGCTAAGTAGTTGCTTCCAGAATGATAAATTTGTTCTGTAGTTCCTTTTTCTGAGGCTTCGGCGAGTGACAGTGATGAAAAAGCACAAGTGACGATGAGTAATGCAGTTCTTATAAACATTAATATGCAATGTATTGTTATTGAGACGGCGCAGTTTAACAATCTATATTTATGCTATCAATATTATTGACTATAAATGACTAGCGAAATAATGAAGAAATAAGTAATTAGATATTAATCGATATTGAGTTGAGTGTTATTTGAGCAAGATGGCTAATTGAAGTGAAGAGCCAGATAATATAAGCCGGCTCTAATTTAGTTATTATTAATGAGTTAGGTAATGTTTCACAAATTGTGAAATTTTTACCATATCATCGATGGCGATGAATTCTTCGGTAGTATGAACTTTTGCCATACCAGTCGAGACATTAACTGTTGTTAGACCCTTCGCGTTAAAGTTGTTTGCATCGCTGCCACCACCTGTGCCTTTGGTGTAAGGTTTGGCGCCAATAGCTTCAAATGATGCTTTAACGGACTCAATGTGTGGGTGATCATCTGCAATAACAAATGCATTGTATGCGCGGGTAGATTCAATCTCTACGCTAGCTCCATGTTGCTGGCATGTGTGCTCAAATGTCTCGATCATATGAGACACTTGTTGAGTCAGTTTGTCGTCATTTAGAGAGCGGGCTTCTGCGACGACTTTAAGTTCCGGCATAACGATATTTGTTGCGTTTCCGCCTTCCACAATACCAATGTTCGCAGTGGTTTCGCTGTCGATACGAAGCAACTTCATTTTACTTATGGCATCAGCTGCGACTTGAATGGCACTAATCCCTTCTTCAGGTGCTAGACCTGCGTGGGCTGGTTTACCTTTAATTTTCGCAATTATCTTTTGTTGGCCTGGTGCTGCGTTGACGATAGTGCCGATTGGTCCACCTGTATCAAGAACAATCGCTTTGTCTGACGTGATGTATGACATGTCAAAGTGCTGAGAACCAAACAAGCCACCTTCTTCATGAACCGTAAAGGCAAGTTCAATGGTTTTATGCGCCAATCCGTCAGACTGAATACAGCGGATAGCTTCCATGATTGCAGCGATGCCTGACTTGTCGTCACCGCCAAGAATAGTGTCGCCCTTGGAACGAATAATACCGTCTTCAATGACAGGCTCAATGCCAATACCCGGTGTGACAGTGTCCATGTGACTACTTAGAACAATGCTGCCATCAAGGCTACCTTCAAGTCGCGCGTATACGTTAAAGCCATTGGAAACTTGACGAGGTACGGGTAACTTGTGCACCGCGAGTCCCATTGCACCAAGCTGCTCTGCGAGTGTTTCAGCTATCTGCTTTTCATTGCGTGATTCACTGTCGATCTTTATAAGCTGAAAGAAATGCTCTATCAGACGTTCACGGTTTATCTCACTCATTGTTATTTGACCTTTTTGGGAACAGAGGTCGTTACCATATCCTTGCCCGTAGATTCCGATCTCTGAGTTAAATCAATAAATGAGGGGTTATATGGCTGAAATCTTGGGAGCCTAAAAGTGAGATTTTTACTATTTATACGTGTTCGGTTTATCTATTCATTCTTCAGATAAATCTGATACTTATTGCTAGGCAATGTGTTTAATTTTACCTATCAAATCGGAGTAGTGCTGGCTGGGTAAATGGTGCGCATGGGCAACGAAGTTGCTAATTGATATGTTGAATGTAAAATAAATGTTACTAATTTTTGTGATAAATTTATATTATTCAGTCTCTTAACGATTTGGCCTGGTTCTGTTACGTTTTATTTACAAAATAACTTGAAAGTACATCCAGAGCGATTTAGAGCAGCTTTATTCCCTTAGTCATCAAGTTGGTTCAAGTTAATAAGAAAGGACGTAACCAATCACTGAGGGAAGAACAATGACTCAAGTATATAACCCACTTGGAACTGATGGATTTGAATTTGTCGAGTACACCGCTGCGACAGATGAAGGGATCGGGCAATTGAAGGCGTTGTTTGTTTCTCTAGGGTTCGCGGAGATAGCCAAGCACCGTTCAAAAGAAGCGTGGTTATACCGCCAGGGAGATATCAGCTTCATCGTCAATGCTCAGCCTCATAGTCAGGCTGAAGAGTTTGCCAAAATTCATGGACCATCGGTTTGTGGCATGGCATTTCGTGTCAAAGATGCCGGTGTTGCAATGGCACATGCGATAGAAAATGGGGCAGAAGAGTATAAAACTGAAGTCGGCCCAATGGAATTGAGTATTCCTGGGGTATACGGAATCGGTGAAAGCTTACTGTATTTCGTGGATCGTTACGGAAAACAGAGCATCTATGATGTTGATTTCAATTTTTACGAAGACGCTGAAGCTCGCTTGAAGAAAGCGGACGTAGGCATGTATGAGATTGACCACCTGACTCATAACGTTAAACAGGGCAACATGGATACATGGGCTGGTTTTTATGAGCGTATTGGTAATTTCCGTGAAATCCGCTATTTCGACATAGAAGGTAAGCTGACTGGCCTAGTCAGCCGCGCGATGACGGCACCATGTGGCAAAATCCGCATCCCAATCAATGAGTCTTCAGACGACAAATCACAAATTGAAGAGTTTATCCGTGAATACAATGGCGAAGGCATCCAGCATATCGCAATGACAACGGATGATATTTATCAAACCGTACAAACGCTGCGCGACCGTGGTATGGACTTTATGCCAACGCCAGATACTTACTACGAAAAAATCGATTCGAGAGTAGAAGGCCACACGGAAGATGTTGAGAAACTAAAAGATCTGCAGATCTTGATCGATGGTGCGCCGATGAAAGATGGCATCTTACTGCAAATCTTTACTCAAACGGTAATTGGCCCAGTTTTCTTTGAAATTATTCAGCGTAAAGGTAACGAAGGTTTCGGTGAAGGTAACTTCAAAGCGCTGTTTGAATCGATTGAAGAAGATCAGATTCGTCGAGGAGTATTGAGCGATGCATAAATGGATTACATTCCCTCACCGGGAGGGAGTGTGCTCCAAGCAGGCACACGCCGACTTCCCGGAAGACGCAATTTATGAGCGCGAAGCAGGCCGAAGCGGATTCTTCGGCCCAGCGGCACACTTCCATCACCAACATGCACCAACAGGTTGGACGGAATGGGAAGGGGAGTTAAGACCTCGCGCGTTCAATTTTAATCTGGTTGAGAAAGCGGCACAGGTTTCACCATGGGTGGTGCCTAACCTTTTGCATAACAATGACTGTAAAATTCGTATCTGGCGTATGGAAGACAAGATGGATTTTCTTGTACGAAACGCCGATGGGGATGAACTGCTGTTTATCCATCAGGGTAAAGCGGATCTGTATTGCGACTACGGTCATCTAGAGGTCGGCGAAGGGGATTATGTGATGATTCCTCGCTCGACCAACTGGCGCCTAGAGCCATCTGAGCCAATGTTCATTCTTATGGTCGAGAATACCGATGCTGCTTACTCATTGCCTGAAAAAGGTATGGTTGGTAATCATGCGGTGTTTGATCCTGCCGTGTTGGAAATTCCTTCAATTGATGATCATTTCAAAGCGCAGTATTCGGAAAACCAAACTCAAGTGCAGGTGAAAAGACACGAGCAAGTGAGCGTGATTACTTATCCGTTTAACCCGCTTGATGCGATCGGGTGGCACGGTGATCTCTCTGTTGTGAAGCTTAACTGGCGTGATATTCGTCCGTTAATGTCTCACCGATACCACTTACCACCTTCAGCACATACGACGTTTGTAGGAGCAGGTTTTGTCGTTTGTACCTTCGTACCAAGACCGATTGAAAGTGACCCTGGTGCGCTGAAGGTACCGTTCTATCACAACAACGATGACTACGATGAAGTGCTTTTCTATCATGCGGGTGACTTTTTCAGCAGGGACAATATTGAAGCCGGCATGGTGACTTTCCACCCAGCAGGCTTTACACACGGCCCACACCCGAAAGCATTTAAAGCGGGTCAGCAATACAAGAAGAAATTTACTGATGAAGTTGCTGTGATGATCGATACCCGACACGCTTTAAACTTTAGCGATGAGGCTCATGCAGTAGAGAACCCAGAATACGTTTACAGTTGGAAATCACATCCAGAAGAATAAAAGGGAACAATGATGAAGTTAGCGACCCTGAAAAATGACACTCGAGACGGACAATTGGTCGTCGTCAGTAAAGATCTGACTAAATGTACGGCTGTGCCTGATATTGCCACCACTTTGCAGTCGGCGCTTGACCAATGGTCGAAAGTAGAGCCTCAACTCGCTGAGGTCTATAAAGCATTAAATGAAGGTAAACTGGTTGCCGAGATACCGTTTGAACAAAATCAGTGTGAATCCCCATTACCGCGCGCTTATCAGTGGGCCGATGGCAGTGCTTACGTTAATCACGTTGAGCTGGTGCGTAAGGCCCGAGGTGCCGAAATGCCACCGAGTTTCTGGACTGACCCACTTATGTATCAAGGGGGTTCCGATGCGTTTATCGGGCCTAGAGATGATATTCCTGTAGGCAGTGAGGAGTGGGGCATCGATTTTGAAGGTGAAGTGGCTGTGATCACCGACGATGTACCTATGGGGGCGACTGCGGAAGAAGCAGCGGGTTCGATTCGCCTACTGATGTTGGTGAATGATGTTTCACTGCGTGGGCTGATCCCGAATGAGTTGGCAAAAGGTTTCGGTTTCTTCCAATCTAAACCATCTTCTGTATTCTCTCCGGTGGCAGTGACACCAGACGAATTAGGTGATGCATGGGATGGTGGTAAAGTCACTCTGCCTCTGCTGTCTTTCTACAACGGCGAAGCATTTGGCTGCCCCAATGCAGGCGTGGATATGACGTTCGAGTTTCCTGAGCTGGTGGCGCATGCTGCGAAAACCCGCCCATTATCAGCTGGCGCTATCGTGGGCTCGGGTACGGTCTCAAATAAGCAAGGTACGGAATACGGCACATCTATTACTGAAGGCGGCGTGGGTTATTCGTGTATTGCAGAAGTGCGCATGATTGAAACTATTCGAGATGGTAAGCCTTCAACCAGCTTTATGAAGTTTGGCGACCGAATCAAAATGGAAATGAAAGACGCAACTGGTGATTCTATTTTTGGCTCTATTGACCAGAAAGTGGTGAAATACTGATGTCGGAAATGACGTTGTATGGATACTGGCGCTCATCTGCGGCTTATAGAGTTAGAATTGCGCTCAACTTGAAACAGTTGCCCTATGCGCAGAAGTCAATCCATTTGGTCAAAAATGGCGGAGAGCAACACTCCGCCCAATTCCAGTCTCTTAACGCCAGTGAACTCGTTCCAGTTCTTGTGGATGGGAACGTACGCCTTAATCAGTCACTTGCCATTATTGATTATCTTGATGAGCAATATCCTAGTCTTTTGCTCACGCCTTTGGATAAACAAAAGCGGTATGTGGTTAAAGCTCTGGCGCAGGATATAGCGGTTGATATTCATCCCATCAACAATTTGCGTGTACTGCAATATTTAACCAACGAGCTATCGGTGGAAGAGGCAGAAAAATCACAATGGTATCGCCACTGGATTGAAGTCGGATTTCATAGCTTAGAAAAGAAGCTGGCTGAGACTCATGGTGCCTATTGTGTAGGGGATGAAATTAGTTTGGTCGATGTATGTTTGGTTCCGCAAGTGTACAACGCAGAGCGATTCAATGTAGATCTGAGTCGTTACCCAATTATTCATAAAGTGACAATGTCACTAAGGCAGCACCCTGCTTTTAAGGCTGCATCCCCTGAAAATCAACCCGACGCTGTGATCAACTAATATCAGCGCCTCTTAAAACAACAAAGCCACCGTCAAACGGTGGCTGTTTCTTCTCATCTAGAAAGCAAATTGCGGCTGCTATGACTGAGAGCGGCGCTCACGTTGCTGGCTCTCTGCGATATTGAATTGGCGAACGTCCAGTTTTGCTAGGTCGTTACACTCTTTGCAAGAGTGGTGGCAGAGGCCATCAATATACTCATGTTTGGTAACCAGGCTAGGTTTTTTGCACCAGTCGCAAATACCTTCGATAGTAAACATAGATTTCTCCTCACCTTGTTTTACCAGGTGTTATTTTCGGCGCAGATTATGACATACATGCGGAATGTAAGTTAACTATTTGTTACGTGAACTGGGAGAGAGATCGATTGCGCAAGTGAGTAAAAATAAGACCTTTGAGCGTTTTAAACTCAATGTGTTTTAATTTGTAACTATCTATTAACACTGGTAAGGATGATCTTTAACGCACTATTAAGGCGTTTCATTTCTTCATCACTGCCTTTTAAATCTGGATGGTAAATCTTACACAACTGCTTATATCTGACTTTTATTTCTTTTTCAGCAGGAATTGCGCCGACTTTGAATCCAAATAGAGCACAAGCCAGAGAAAGCTTTTGTTCTGATGCTGAAGGTTCAGCATGACGTCTTTGAGGGCTAGGGCTTTGAGCAGACTGAATTTTCTTAAACTGTTTGTACAATGTTTCCAGTTGCTTTTTCTGTTGCTTCAACAAGTTATTTTTGTCTTTTAGCTGAGACTCCAATTGACGCTTTTCTGAAGATAGACCTTTATGCGAGAGTGTTGAATGTGCTTTCAGCTTACTCACTTTTCGGCCTAACCAGATCGCTAAAATAAAAAGTATTGTCGAAACCCCAATCAAAGAATAGATGATGTCGTTACTGCGCTTGCTAGAGCTGGATTTGCTCTTAGCGATTGGACTTAGTTGAATACTGGAATCATCAAAAGCGACTTCTAACTGACCAATTGAGGATACTTGCTTCGCTCTCTGAGCGTTGAACTTCTTCTCCAACACTCTTGCATAAGCTTGCTCTGCTTCTTCACTTTGTGGCGAAGCTGTGCGATACCAGACTTCTGCCAAATCTAGTGTTTCTGGTGAGTGAGGCATGCTTTCATACACTTTGCCAAGATTTAACTGAGCCTGTACGTTACCTGCTACCGCGAGTTGCGTCAGCCAGTAAATCGCTTCTTTAGTGTTCTTATTGTCACCCTGAAGGTGAAGAGAGGCTAATTGGGTGATGGCTTCAGTACTGCCATTGTTAGCGGCTTGCTCGAACCAGTAAATAGCGTCACCTCGTGAAGGTGGTGTTTCTTCACCATTGAGGTATTGATTGGCTAGTTGGACCTGTGCTTCTATGTCGTCATTCTGAGCTTTAGCGGTTAAAGCTTCAATCGACTCTGCCAAACTGAGAGGGGACAATAACAACAATAAAAGGCTGATAAATTTCAAGATATTCCTTAGTCCATTAAAACTGGCTTACCTGCACTATAGTGTAATGTATTATCTGATAAATAAAAAATGGCTTCCTGAGAAGCCATTTTCATCGAGAAAATTACGGATGTTATTTGAGAGGTAGTATCTTGATCTCGACTCTTCGGTTGCAAGCACGACCTTCTGAGGTGTTGTTCGTGCACAGAGGGAAACGTTCGCCATTACCACGTGCGATGGCGCGTCCGGAAGCAACACCCTGAGAGATAAGATAGGAGCGCACGGACTCGGCTCTACGTTCAGATAACACTTGATTAGTGGTATCACTGCCAGTGCTGTCTGTATGTCCTTCAATGACCAAGCTAGTATCAGGGTATTCGACCAGAATTTTCGCCACGCCACGCAAGGTGTTATGAATGCTTGGGTCTAAGTTGTATGAGCCGGTTTGAAAGCCAATGCCATTTTCCATACGAAGCATTAGCTGATTTTCACCAACACGCTCCACTTGCACGCCAGAGTCTAACAACTCTTTTCTTAGCGCAGCCTCTTGTTGATCGAAGTAGTAACCTACGCCGCCTCCAACAGCGGCACCGCCAGCTGCACCTATTAAAGCGTGTTGACGACGCTCAGTTGCATCATCGCCTGTTGCTAATCCCACCGCTGCACCTGCTAGAGCACCGAGTAAGGCACCTTTGGTTACTGAGTTTGTTTCTGATTCACCAGTAGTTGCATTTTGGCGTTGAGTTGCCTGACAGCCGGAAAGGGCAATAGCGACGGCTAGCGCTAAAGTCATTTTTTTCACGAAAACATCTCCATGTATTCTTAGTATTCGTTTGTTCGCAAGGAATGAAGCAAAGAAGCGAACTTTTGCGGGAACAGAATTAACTATTTGTTGTTACTTATGTCAATTGAGGAGATATTAATTGACTGAATATTAACGCTGGCTGAACGTAAGTGATGGAAATTCAGCCAGGTTATGGGAAGTGGGATAAGAAATTAGCGGAGCATTTTAGGGGCTTGTGCGCCATCAATAGGGCGGCTTACTGATACTGAGCGGCCTTTTTTAAGACCGACTTCGTAATCTTCAGTCAGGTTTTTCATCGCTTCTCTCAGTTGCTTCTTGAACGTTTCACGGTCAATATTCTTAAACTCTTTATCGATGTAGTCGTCGATTTTCTTGTTTGAATCGTCATCTGGGCTAATGATGGGCAGTTTTTCCAATGCACCCTCAACCCAACCAGAAACAAACGAATTGACCCGCCGAGAAACTTCACCCGTCGAAGTCCCCGTCCCCGCAAAGCTATTGCGGAATTTACCTGTTTGCTCATTCAGTTCACGATAAATGATATCGAATGCGAACGCTGCGAAAATTGCACGATCCGCCTCACCGATGAACTCGGCGCGTTTCAAGCCTTTGTGGTTGGTCAGCACAGCCTCAACACCAAACTTAGTGTTGATACCCCGAATGATGCGAAGCAAGGTCGAGCTGACGTTAGATGGCAGTAAGTGTGTCGATTTAGTTTTGCCCATTTTGATGAATTCAATATCATCTTTGTCTAAGCCGTACTTAAGCATGAGGCGGTGCGCCATTTTGATCGCATTCGCCGCTTCATTAACGTTGGCTGAGTTACCAAGTTCTAGACACTTAGCAATTTTTTTGAGGGCTTTTTGTTTATCCATCGACAACAGAAAATCTCACTGATTTTTACGAAGTCGACCATTTTAACGCTTCTGACATTAAAACGAAACTCTTGACTGGTCCGCTTGGAAGATTTGTTTCGAAACAAAGCATTAACAAACGTAAAAAAGCCGCTGTTATTCAGCGGCTTATTGAATAGGAGAGAACTGGCTTAGATACCTAGTTCATCGAGTAGATCGCTGCCATTTGGATCCGCTTCTTCTTTAGGCGATTCTTTCTTTGACGTCAGCTTTTTCTGAGCTTGTTCAAGAATTGAATCTGGGCTCTCATCTTCGTGTGATTCGAATTCCTCTAACTGAATAAACTCAGTTTTGTCCATTGCTAGCTCAAGGTAGAAAATATTGCCGTTCTCTGTTGAGAAGGTAACTCGACGTGCCTGTGGGCGATCTAAGTTGGTGTCTACCGACAAGATCACTTGTTTGTTCAGCGTTAACATCTTCGGCTGATTCTGAGTGATGTGCGTTTGAAGATCTTTTCTAACTTGGTTGGTAAAGTCACCAACTAGCTGGTTCATTAGCTCACCAAGAACATCACCCACCTCATCTGAAGTGTGTAGGACGGCTAATTCCTCTTCCGGCATGCCCATATTACGCATGTAGTTCGTATAAATCTCTAAAGCAGCTTTTGATGTGAAGTTGATAACAACCAGTCCTGAAAAGCCACCGTCAAACAATACAAAGCAGCCAAAATCAGGTTTCAGGCTGGTCTTAGTGATTTTTTGCACCATCGCTGAATAGCTAATATCGGAGCTTGTTGCTGAAGTCAGCACGCCAGACACAGATTGGCAAAGCTTTAATAGAATATCTTCTGTGGTGATAATTTTATTTTTTTTCATTGATGATTCGCTCATAAAAAGGCACTTACTAATCTAGGTATAATTACTAAGTGTGGGTAAGAATTGCGATTAGTGCCATTCTGACATTGCAATTCTGTTTTATTCACCCTTTCAAATGTTGTAAAGTGACGAAAATCAAAAAAATATTACTTATTGTATTGAACCCAATGCTGAATAGGATCAGCGTAGTAGGGGCAGGAAGCAAATGTTACCAAGATTACACTCTCAATCTGATGTGGATCCCGTCGTACTCAGTTTTCTGGAAGAACTCCGACAATCGGGATTTTCCGGAGACATCGAAAGCCAATACTCAAGCCGTCTGGCTGTTGCCACTGACAACAGTGTTTATCAGCAATTACCCCAGTCGGTTGTCCACCCTAAATCCACTCAAGACGTTGCTTTAATCGGCAAACTCAGTATCCAACCTCAATATGAACGTATCACTTTTTCCCCACGCGGAGGTGGTACAGGGACCAACGGTCAGTCGCTGACTAAGGGTATTGTGGTTGATTTGTCACGCCATATGAACAAGGTACTGGAAATCAACGAAAAGGAAGGCTGGGCTCGTGTTCAGACTGGTGTGGTGAAGGACCAGTTAAACGATGCTATCAGACCCTATGGCTATTTCTTCTCGCCTGATCTTTCGACCAGCAACCGTGCGACTCTGGGCGGTATGATCAATACCGATGCTTCCGGACAAGGCTCTCTGAAATACGGAAAAACGTCTGATCACGTATTGTCTTTGCAAGCGGTTTTCGCTGATGGCTCGGTGCTTGAGTCGGATATGTCTCAAGGGGAACCCAAGGATGGCGAGTACGCATACCAAGCATTACAGGTTACAGAGCAAGTTTGTCGTAGCAAGCGTGAGCAAATCAACGCGAAATTTCCCCCTCTCAATCGCTTTCTAACGGGTTATGACTTAAAGAATGCACTTGATGAAGAGACACAGAGCTTCGATTTAACTCGAGTCTTATGTGGCGCGGAAGGCTCTTTGGCATTTATTACAGAGGCTAAGCTTAACCTCACTCCAATCCCTAAAGCTCGCACGTTAGTGAACGTGAAATACAACAGCTTTGATTCCGCACTGCGTAACGCCCCATTTATGGTTGAAGCCAATGCGCTTTCAGTAGAAACCATCGACTCAAAAGTACTCAATCTGGCTAAGCAGGATATTGTCTGGCATACCGTCAGTGATTTGCTGACTGACGTTCCAGGTAAAGATATGCAAGGCATCAACATGGTGGAGTATGCAGGCCAAGATGTTGAGGAAGTCGAGCAGCAGGTCGATGCGCTGACCAAACGTTTGGATCAAATGATGGAAGCCGAGCAAGCGGGCATTATCGGTTATCAGGTGTGCAGTGATGTGGCTAGCATTGGCCGTATCTACAACATGCGTAAGAAAGCGGTGGGCTTACTTGGCGCAGCGAAAGGAAGAGCGAAACCTGTCGCATTCGCTGAAGATACTTGTGTCCCGCCTGAAAACCTTGCTGACTTTATTGTTGAGTTCCGAGAGCTACTGGATTCCAAATCTCTCAGCTACGGTATGTTTGGTCACGTTGATGCAGGCGTTCTCCATGTTCGACCCGCGTTAGATTTGTGCGATCCTAAGCAAGAGGCCTTGATGCATGAAGTGTCTGACGAAGTCGTTAAGCTAGTCGCCAAATACGGTGGTTTGATGTGGGGAGAGCATGGCAAAGGCTACCGTTCAGAATATGGACCAGAGTTCTTTGGTGAAGAGCTTTTTACTGAGTTGAGACGAGTAAAAGCGGCGTTTGACCCTCACAACAAGATGAACCCAGGTAAGATCTGCACACCATTAGAAAGCCAAGAAGAACTAGTCAAAGTCACAGATACAAAACGTGGCTACTTTGATCGCCAGATCGACGTTGAAGTGCGAGACAGTTTTAAGCAGGCGATGGAATGTAACGGTAACGGTCTTTGCTTTAACTACGATACATCTTCGCCAATGTGCCCTTCGATGAAAGTGACGGCAGATCGTCGCCATTCTCCTAAAGGACGTGCTGGCTTGGTTCGGGAGTGGTTGCGTCAGCTTACAGAGCAGGGCGTGGATATTCTCGATTTGGAGAAACAGGCTTTAGAAGAAACGTCATCCATCAAATCGATGTTGGACAGAGTGCGTAATTCGTTAAATAAGCGCCATGAGTATGACTTTTCTCATGAAGTTTACGAAGCGATGAATGGCTGTCTAGCCTGTAAAGCTTGTGCCAGCCAATGCCCAATTAAGGTAGACGTACCAAGCTTCCGCTCAAGATTTCTCAATATTTATTATTCGCGCTATCAGCGTCCTGCAAAGGACTATTTGGTTGCGAATATAGAATCAGTTTTACCTGTCATGGCGAAAGCGCCGAAGTTAGTGAATGGCGTTCTCAGCCAAAAATGGGTCCAAAATCTCACGACTGCTGCGGTAGGTTATACCGATGCGCCATTCATGTCAGTGCCAACACTCAAGTCGCGATTACAGCATCATCAACCTTTTGATCTGCAATACCTGGCGGCTTTGTCTAAAGAAGATAAAGCGAACCATGTGGTGATTGTGCAAGACCCATTTACCAGCTACTACGATGCTGAAGTGGTGGAAGACTTTGCTAAGTTGTTGACTAAACTTGGTAAAACGCCTGTTTTGCTGCCTTTCAAACCTAATGGTAAGGCTCAGCACGTGAAAGGTTTCTTACAGCGTTTTGCCAAAAGTGCTAAGAGCACTGCGATGTTCTTACAGCAAGTCGCCGATCTGGAAGTGTCTATGGTTGGCGTCGACCCGGCGTTGGTGCTCTGTTATCGCGATGAGTATAACGAAGTACTTGGCGACAAGCGTGGTGATTTCGAAGTGCTGACGGTTCATGAATGGCTGCAACCTAGGTTGGGTGAGTTCGAGGCCTCTGGTACGAGTGCAGAAGAACCTTGGTATCTTCTGGCTCACTGTACAGAGAAAACCAAAATGCCAAACGCAGAGAAAGAGTGGGGAGCAATATTCTCGCACTTTGGTTCCCGCCTGAATACGGTGCCTGTGGGCTGTTGTGGTATGGCAGGAACGTTCGGTCACGAAGTCGATAAGTTGCAGATGTCGAGAGACATTTACGGGCTGAGCTGGAAACCTCAACTAGAGCAGTTGCCGAAGGAGCGATGCTTGATCACTGGCTATTCCTGTCGAAGTCAGGTGAAGCGCTTTGAGGACATCAAAGTGAAACACCCTTTACAGGCGCTACTGCAAATTGTGTGATTAAACCTAGCCCAGCTTTCAAAGCTGGGCTATTTTTTAGTAACGTCAGCAAAGCTATTGAACACTATGGAAAAATTAGAAAGAAAAATTCCTCCTGTTGCCCTGTTTATTGTTCTCGGTGTGGTGATGAACCATGTGGGGCACGAGTTCCACACTTTCTCGGTTAGTTTACCGATACCTTGGGCAGTTTTATTGGCGTGCTTTGCGATTTCTGTTGTTGTTGGTTTAGCTGGGGTCTACGAGTTTCGCAAAGCGAACACAACCGTGAATCCAGTCAAGGTGAAGGATGCGTCTCAAGTGGTGGATAGTGGGGTGTTTGCCTACTCGCGAAACCCAATGTATTTGGGTATGTTCTTACTGTTGCTTGGGTTTGCGTACTGGCAGCAGAACTTGTTGTGCATTGCGCTGGCTTTCGTGTTTGTGCTGTACATGAATCGTTTTCAAATTAGTCCAGAGGAGCGCGCTCTTGAAGAACTTTTTGGGGCCGCTTATTTAGACTACAAGCAACGTGTCAGACGCTGGATATAAAAGAACCCCGCTCATTTGAGCGGGGTTCTTTTTAGAAATCTGAGTAGGCTATGCCGCTTTGTTGAACTGCGCTAAGAATTCCTCTTTGCGCTCGTTAAAGCGAGTCACTAAGCCGTCAATGTCTTCTTGGTTGTATGGCTTCAAACCACTCGCAACCATACGCTTAACGCCTTTACCGACAACCTCGTCACCTTCTTTAAAGTCGAAATTCAATGTGACGACACCACGTTTGCCTTCAACATCAAACGTTGCGCCTGCAAACTCGACTTCTGGGTGAGATAGGTTTAAGCGAGTGAATTCCACTTCCATGCTCTCGTAAATCACTAATGGGCGCTGGCAGTTGATCATCATCTGCTGTTCTTCCATTAATGGAACCATGATGTGTGGAAAGTTCATGCCTGAGAACTGAACGTAATTTGTTACGACATGCTCAATGAATGCGGCATCACGATTCACTTCGCCTTCGCGATTCATGTGCAGGTATTCTTTACCGCTTTCGTCAACAACAGCGGCTTCTTTGTCACACTTGTTTTCAATGTGCAGAGCAACACCGTCACTGACCATACCTGAGAAATCAAAACGCATTTTCTGGCTAACGCCTTCTTTCTGTAGCAATACAGCGAAAAGCAGGTCGCCCGGAACGCAGAAGCGCTTGTTGTCTTCATCGTGAATTGGGTTGAAGTCGCCCGCAACCATCTTTGCAAAATGGCTTGCTTGCTGACGAGTAAACTGGAACTGCTTGTCGTTGTTAGAAAAATATGGTTTTAAAAACATAATTTACGGTAAATAGCCAAAACTGAGATGGATTATATATGACGATTCTTTTTGAATGGTCCATCCAGTGGAGTTATTACTGAATTATGACATTGAGAAGAAGAAAGGGCTCCGAATCGGAGCCCTTATATTGGTGTTTAGATACTAGGTAGAATCGAGTCTGGCATCAGATGGTTGTGTACTGCAAGCTTAAGCAAACTGTTTGCTTGCTCTATGTCCGGTGCAAAGTAGCGATCTTTATCGTAGAACGGTACTTTCTCGCGCAGAATTTGTTTTGCTTCTTCGACTTTGGTAGACGACTTGTTTGGAGCGCGGAAGTCTATCCCCTGAGCGGCCGCAAGATACTCAACCGCCAAAATGCCACGAGTGTTCTCCGCCATGTCACGAAGACGGCGCCCAGCAAACGTTGCCATAGAGACGTGATCTTCTTGGTTTGCCGATGTTGGCAAGCTATCAACAGACGCAGGGTGAGCCAGCGTTTTATTTTCACTTGCTAATGCAGCGGAGGTGACCTGAGCAATCATAAAGCCTGAGTTAACACCGCCGTTGTCGACTAAGAAAGGTGGTAGTTTACTCAGTGCGCTGTCGATCAACAGTGCCATACGACGTTCAGAAAGGCTGCCAATCTCAGCAATGGCTAAAGCTAGGTTATCCGCTGCCATAGCTACAGGCTCAGCATGGAAGTTACCACCAGAGATGATGTCACCGTCTTCGGCAAAAACCAGTGGGTTGTCAGAGACAGAGTTAGCTTCCACTTCCAGAATGTCAGCGGCGTTACGGATTTGTTGTAAACACGCGCCCATAACTTGAGGCTGACAACGCAGAGAGTATGGATCCTGAACTTTCTCGCAACCTGTGTGTGAGTCGCCAATTTCACTATTGGTGTCCAGTACATGACGATAAGCCAGTGCTGCGTCCATCTGGCCTCGATGACCACGCACGCGGTGAATACGAGGGTCGAATGGACGACGGCTTCCTAGTGCCGCTTCTACAGACATTGCGCCACAGGTTGTTGCTGAAGCAAACAGATCTTCAGCCGCAAACAATCCTTCAAGCGCAAAGGCAGTTGATGCCTGAGTGCCGTTAAGCAGCGCAAGGCCTTCTTTAGGCGCGAGTGTGATTGGTTCAAGGCCAGCGATTTTCATTGCTTCCAGACCTGAGATGATCTTACCGTTGTGGCGTGCCTGACCTTCACCGAGTAATACGGTACTCATGTGCGCCAGTGGCGCAAGGTCACCAGAAGCGCCGACAGAGCCTTTTTGTGGCACACATGGATAGACCTGAGAGTTGACTAGGTCGATCAGCGCTTGAATGACTTTAAGTCGAATACCTGAGAAGCCACGAGCAAGGCTGTTAATCTTGAGTACCATCATCAGGCGAACGGTTTCATCTGACATGAACTCGCCGATACCTGCCGCATGCGACAACACGATACTTTTTTGCAGTGTCTCTAGATCTTCTGGTGCAATACGAGTGTTAGCAAGCAGACCAAAGCCTGTGTTGATGCCATAGACAGTGCGGTCTTCGGCAATCACTTGTTCAACCACTTTAGTGCTTTCATCGATAGCAGGAATGGCTTCCGGATCCAGAGTCAATCTTGCAGGAGAGCGGCTCACCTGACGGAGTTCTTTTAAGCTAATATTTCCCGGCTTTAGCGTTAAATTTAACATCTTTGTCTTTCCTTTCTTCAGGTGTGCTTACTTAAGCTTCTTCAGCTCTTCGTTGAGCATAGGTAGGTCGAGCCCTTGTTCTGCTGCGCACTGCTTGGCAATGTCATAGCCAGCGTCTGCGTGACGCATCACGCCTGTACCTGGGTCATTATGAAGAACGCGAGCAATTCGCTCAGACGCATCATCACTGCCATCACAACAAATAACCATGCCAGAGTGCTGAGAGAAGCCCATTCCTACACCGCCACCGTGGTGGAGTGAAACCCAAGTAGCACCGCCTGCTGTGTTTAGCAGAGCATTCAGCAGAGGCCAATCTGACACGGCATCAGAACCGTCCATCATGCCTTCTGTTTCACGATTAGGGCTGGCAACTGAACCAGAATCTAGGTGGTCACGGCCAATAACAACCGGCGCCTTAAGCTCGCCATTTTTGACCATTTCATTGAATGCTTGGCCTAGGCGTTCACGATCTTTCAGTCCAACCCAACAAATACGAGCAGGTAAACCTTGGAACTGAATGCGCTCGCGAGCCATGTCTAGCCAGTTGTGCAAGTGTAGGTTGTCAGGGATTAACTCTTTGACTTTCTGATCGGTTTTGTAGATATCTTCTGGGTCACCGGATAGTGCAGCCCAGCGGAATGGACCAATACCTTCACAGAAGAGTGGGCGAATATAAGCTGGAACGAAACCCGGGAAGTCAAACGCGTTATCAACGCCTTCTTCTAGGGCCATCTGGCGGATGTTATTGCCGTAATCCAGTGTCGCTGCACCGCGTTCTTGAAGCTCAAGCATCGCTTTAACTTGAATCGCCATCGATTCTTTGGCTGCTTTGACAACAGCTGCTTCATCTTGCTTACGCATGTCGGCTGCGTGTTCCATCGACCAACCAATTGGAAGGTAACCGTTGAGTGGGTCGTGTGCTGACGTTTGGTCTGTCACTACATCTGGAGTGATGTTACGTTCAACTAACTCAGGGAATACATCTGCGGCGTTTGCTAGTAGGCCGACAGAAACAGGCTCTTCAGATTCATAAATGATTGCCAGTGCTTCATCTAAGCTGGTGGCCTTCTTGTCAACGTATCCTGTACGTAGACGGTAATCGATACGAGACTCGTCACACTCAACCGCGATCATAGAGAAGCCCGCCATGGTGCCAGCCAGAGGCTGAGCGCCGCCCATGCCGCCAAGGCCACCGGTTAGAATCCAACGTCCGTTTGCTTTACCATCAAAGTGCTTTTTCGCAACAGAAACAAACGTTTCATAAGTACCTTGAACAATGCCCTGTGAACCAATGTAGATCCAGCTGCCGGCGGTCATCTGACCGTACATCATCAGTCCTTCTTTATCCAACTCATTGAAGTGTTCCCAGTTTGCCCAATGCGGCACAAGGTTTGAGTTTGCGATAAGAACACGTGGCGCATTTTTGTGTGTTGGGAATACACCAACAGGTTTACCAGACTGAACCAGCAAGGTTTGGTCGTCTTCCAAACGCTCTAAAACTTCAACAATCTTGTCAAAACATTCCCAATTGCGCGCTGCACGGCCAATACCACCGTACACAACCAGCGAATGAGGGTGTTCTGCGACGTCAGGATCCAGATTGTTCATTAACATGCGAAGCGGTGCTTCAGTCAGCCAAGATTTTGCTCTCAGATCCGTGCCATGTGGGGCACGAATAGTGCGGGTTGTATCGAGACGCATATCTTCTACTTGGCGTTCCGTCATGGTAAGACTCCTTGTATTTCACGTTTTCAGGTTGAAAGCGGTCTGCGCAAGAGAGAAGCTCTCACGCAATCTAGTCGCTTTCCTTTCTGTTTTTTCTATTTTTCGGAAAAGGCGTTAGCAATATCCCAACAAAGCCTTGCAGCTAACCGCGCCGTCTGACTGTCAACGTCATAGGTAGGGTTGTACTCAGCGATGTCGGCAATAACCAACTTCTGTTTGTAGTGTAAAATTCGGTCCAAAAAGAGTGCCAGCGTATCCATACTGACGCCTCTGGCGGCAGGAGCGCTGACGCCCGGAGCTGTCGCAGCTGGGAAAACATCAAGATCGATGGTGAGGTAGATGTAATCGCAATTATCGATGAAATGCTGCAACTGGGTCAGATGATAGATGTGGTTTAGGTGTGCGAGATCTTTGTCTTCAACGAACCACACGTTGAGCTCTTTGGCTCGCTCAAACAAGGCTTGCGTGTTACTGGCTCTGCTGACACCTAGGCAGGCGTAATGGAATGGCCAGTCTTGCTTTTGGCAGTAATCATAAATTTGGTTGAATGGTGTACCAGAGCTGGGTTTTACATCGGCGTTACTGCTTTCAAATGCACGTAAATCAAAGTGAGCATCAAAATTGATGATACCAATCTTAGGAGGCGTTACTGGGTTTAAGTACTCGAAATAGCGCGCAAGTCCTTGAAAGGAAGCCCACGCCACTTCATGACCGCCGCCGAGCGTGATAACTGGAGTAGAGCGAAGCGCTGCAGCGATGACATCAGCACATTCTGATTGGTACTGTTCCAGCAAATCATCTTCACAGACGACATTACCCAAATCGATAAGCGCGCTTTCTTTGTGCCAAGCCATGTTGGCAAGTGCGCGTCTAATCAAATCAGGCGCTTTTTTGGCGCCAACGCGACCTTTGTTTCGCGCAACACCAGCATCGCACGCAAAACCCAAGATGCTCACGGCATTTCGATAAGGTTCAAGACCCTGCACTTGCAACTGTTTGATAACGTGATGGACGCGTTTGCCCATCGCACCATCTTCAGCGTCATGGCGTCCTTGCCAGTGAAAATCCTGGTTAGTCGTTGGTAGGTTAGACATATTCCAGTTCTCCGTTTACCACGCGAGCAGATAAGCGTGACAAACCCTGCTGATAACTGAAATCGGCAGGGTGGCTCACGTCCCAAATAGCAAGATCAGCATCATATCCCGGCTGAATTTGCCCTCGGCTGTCACCGAAGCCTAGCGCTTGAGCAGCATTGCAAGTCACGCCACGCAATGTTTCTTCAGGTGTTAGGCCGAAAAGTGTACAGCCCATATTCATCATCATAGTCAAATCTGAGAAAGGCGAGGTGCCTGGGTTAAGATCCGTTGCAATTGCCATTGGAATATTGTGTTGACGAAGTAGCTCAATAGGCGGTAATTGGGTTTCTCGTAAGAAGTAAAACGCCCCAGGCAGCAGCGTGGCAACCGTTCCAGATTGGGCTAGTGCTTTTACGCCTTCTTCATCGAGATATTCGATATGATCCGCTGACAGCCCTTGGTAGCGAGCGGTTAGGGCTGTGCCACCTAAGTTAGAAAGCTGCTCAGTGTGACCTTTTACATGCAGACCATATTGCTTGGCTGCGGCGAAGACTTTTTCGGTTTGTTCCAAGTTGAAGCCAATCGATTCACAGAACACATCGACGCTGGTTGCTAGCTTCTCCTCAGCGACAAGAGGAATCATCTCTTCGCATACCAGTTTAATGTAGTCATCTGCTTTACCCGCATACTCTGGAGGAAGGGCATGTGCGGCGAGTAACGTTGTGGTGATTCGAATCTTACGGTGATCTTCTAGTGCTTTTGCTGCACGTAGCATTTTGATCTCGTCTTTTACAGTCAGACCGTAACCCGACTTTACTTCTACTGATATGACACCAGTTCGAATCAAACCGTCCAATCGTGGAAGGGCGAGGTTAATTAAAGCTTCTGCACTTGCTTCTCGCGTTGCACGAACGGTTGATAGAATTCCGCCACCTTGCTTGGCAATCTCTGGGTATGGGACACCATTAAGACGCATTTCAAACTCATTGGCGCGATTACCTGCATAGACTAGGTGAGTGTGGCAATCAACAAATCCAGGTGTGACCAACTGGTTTTTACAATCATAAGAGTTGGCGCAAGAAAGCTCGGAGCCACCGATTTGTGCAATCTTTCCACCCTTAATCAGAAGGCTACTTGGCTCAGAAACGGAATACCCTTGCGACCCAGCGACCATAGAGACCAGCCGTGCATTGGTTAGCAGCAATTCTTGGCTGTCGGTGTTTAAGGATGAAGAAGCGCTTCCAAGCATGTAATTGAGTCCATAAGTTCAAATGTATATACAAATAATTGTTCAGGTATAACAATTGATCAAGTGGCTTGTTGCAAAAATGTGATCAGTAAAAAGTATGAAATGCTTTAACCGAGTAATATTTTAGAGCTTAATTTGTAGCGAGTGCCCGGGTGGTAAAGCAATGCAGAACTCACGAGCTTATCTTGGCTCCATGTCCTTCTGTTTAGTAGCAGGCAAGGTTCGTTAGCCCCGAGTCTCAAGGCGGTACGCACCTCATCATCTGCAACGATGGCTTCAACGGTATGTTCGATAGCACTCAGTGGGCAGTTCTCAGACAGATATTGATTTGGGGTGATTTGGGTAAAGTCTTGTTCAAGATAGTCAGGCGCGTAGGCACTGTTGACCCAGCGAAGTTCATATTGAATAGGAGAATTATCTTCAAAGTGAATGATTTCACTATAGAAAATCGGGCTGTTCAACATCACCCCTAACTTTATTGCTACAGTTTCATCGGCGAGCATCGAGGCTTGTTTAATTACCTTACTAGAGTATGTTTTACCCCGTAATTTCACTCTCAGCAATGTTTTGGATATCCAGTAATGGAGATTCCGCTTTATCATCGGGAGCGCAGACAAAAGTGCCTACTCTAGGTCGTCTTTGAAGCTTTCCTTCGGCGACCAAATCACGAATCGCCTTATTGACAGTCATTCGGCTAACCTTGAATTGTTCTGTTAGCTCCAGTTCAGTCGATATACGATGGCCCACAGGCCAATGTCCAGAATCAATTTTGTCAGTAATGTATTGTTTTATTTGGAGATATAATGGCGATTGGCTCATGATGATTTAATAATTATTTATTTGACTATACAAATGGTGGTTCATTTGTCATGAAATTGCAACTCTGGTTGCGGATTAAGCAGTCTAAACGATGGTTTACACATTATTCAGATAAATGTCTTGCGACTCGATAACGCCGCATGTTAATCAGAAACAATAACGACATAGAAAGTAAAAGGAAACCTTATGTTTGGTAAGTTAAAGGCGTCACTGGGAATTGGAGCTGCAAAAGTGGATACGGTTCTAGAGAGTATGTCTGTGTATCAGGGAGAAACTCTGAAGGGCGTGGTTCACATTCAGGGTGGCGATGTTGAGCAGCAAATTGACGCCATTAATCTCAAGCTTTGCACTGAAGTTAAAGTGGAGAGTGATAACGGTGCCAGCTATCAGAATTTCACCATTGGTAGCCTTCAAGCGGTTCAGCCTTTCACCATTCAGCCTCAGGAACATAAACAGGTTCCGTTCGAATTAAAGTTAGATGATGAGACCCCAATTACGGCACTGAATGCAATGAAGAATCAGTGCCACGTATGGGTAGAAACCACGCTAGATATCGATTTCGCGATTGACCCTAAAGATCGTGATTTCGTTGAAGTGAAAGCATTGCCTGTCGCTTCCAAAGTAATTTCAGCTATAGAGCAAGTGGGCTTTGGAATGGTCAAAGCAGATGTGGAAAAAGGATATTTGCGAGGCAGCAACTTCTCATCTAAATCTGGTTGCTATCAGGAGATAGAATTTCGCAACAATGGCTTCATTAACAAGAAAGAAATAGAGTTGTCATTCATACTTGATGGCAGTGTTATGCATTGTTTAGCGGAAGTTGACCGTTCGCTTAGCATGCGAGGTGACCAGTACGTTTCTTTCTCTCTGAGCCTTAATGCCAGCGATGCTGAAATCAGCTCTGCGGTTAGCCGAGTGCTTTCAGTTTAAGCTTGGTTATCTGAACCTCCAAAGCGGTACCGGTATCCTATTCCAAAGGCGATATCGGTGCTGTTATCTGCGTTAAACATGTTTTCCACTGCAGTCAATTCAATGGCTGAGTTTTCCATCTGGTAACGATAGCCAAAGGTGAATTCGGTCGATGGCTTGGAAAATTCATCCTCCCCATCTGATACGCCCTCATGAAAAGCGATTTGCCCAATAAGATGGTGCCTTTCCAATAGCTGGTAGCGATAACTAGCTCCAACTGTCCAGGTGCTAGAGCGATAGGGCATATCTTTGAATACTGTTGGCGTATTGCGAAAAGTGATAGCAAGTAGGGTGTCTAGAGAGTGTTTATCGCGGCGATAGCCGTAGTTTAGCTGAATACCTTGTTCGAATTCTGAAGAACTGAAAATGCCATGTTTGGTGTCGTTGTAGTAAAGAGATGCTCCGACTGAAAGCCCGTGATGCTTTTTATTGATAAATTGGTATTGCATGTAACTGGTGATCGCGTGACTTAGGCTTTCTCCACGGAAGTTTTCCAACTCTATGCCATAGTCAGGCATATTGATCACAAAGCGATCGTTGTCCACATCCTCTCGGCCATTTTGGTCAATGCCAACCCAATCGTGAAACGCAATGGTTAATCGATCTAGGTGGTTATTACCAGCGTAATTCCAGCGATAGCTAAGCTCTAGTTGCCATTCTGAAGAGAATTGCCATTTCCCACCAACAGCGATTTGATTTTGGTAGTAGTCTAACTCGTAGTCTGGAGTGACGGCCCAAATACTTGAAATGGTACCCGTACCATAGACCTCGATATCGTCTTCATCCATTGAGAATCCAGAGCGGAGCTGAGGTGACAAACTGTTGGTATGGAAGGGCGATTGTGTATAGCTTTGTACAGGTCCGTAGTCGATTTGTGCCCACGCAGCGTTAACGATTACCAGAGTAATGAGAGAGAGGAAAAACTGCCTGCAAAGGATCATAGATTCATTTCTTATTCTTATGTCACTGATAAAATGATAGTTTATGATTTTATCGCGTGCCGAATTTATGATCGGATATGTGCTGAGGGACGTCTGGCTAACCCTCAGCAGTCGGGCTGGGTAAGCTTTACAGTGGATACACTTTTTCGAATCGTTCTAGTACCAATTCGGACTGTAAATCGAATTTGGCGCCAATCTCACCAGCGTACTGAGTAAAGAATTTAATGTGCGCCTCACGCCACCATTCATAGCTCAGGTCACCTTCTCCTTCTGAGCGGGCAAACTCTTCAGTTACTTGATCGAAAGGGCAGATAGAAACTTCTGTTAGGCGAATGATACAAACCGGCTCTTGCTGCCAGTTAAGCACCACTGTAATGCGACCTACCTGAGGAAGAGGCTCTTGCTCAATGTCGTAGCCTTGTTTAAGGCTGCAAGACGCTCTCTTTGTACCTTGATTAATCAACCTTGCACATTCGTTGGCATTAAACTCGTCAGCACAAAAATATTCAGCGATGGTGTCTGGTATTGATTCCCGCTGTTGAGGTGTGAGTGTGGTAAGGTATTCGTTTAGATACGCTTGCTGCTGTGGGGTCATCATCTTCCTTGAAAAACAACCCCTTCATGAGAAGGGGCTGTTAGCATTTAGTTAGGCCTAGGCGGCACTTAGATGGGTAGTAATATAAGGCTGCCATGCTTCTTGGTAAAGCGCTTTCGACTGAGCTCGCATTGACTTAATCTGGGCGAATTCAAACTCACTGATATCTCGGCTTTCTGAAGCCGCTTGACGTTCGATTTTCTGAATACGTTCGTACAAGTCATGCTCTGGACCACTTTTTACATCAGCAATGGCTTTAAGGTGTAGCTGGACTTCAGCAATCAAGTTGGTCTTTGGAAGCTGGACCAATAGATTTAGGTCACGATAGCCTGAAGCCCCAGGTTTCTTAAAGCGGTTTTTTACTTTTACCACAGTGGTTTCACGATTCAACACTTCGTAAGCTGACATCAAGCCTTCGATGTCATCAGCAACAATCGTCGCACGGGCAAGGTCAGTAATACGCTCAGCATCACCATCAAGTTCATAGGCGATCTTTTGCTTTGCTCGCTCTGCAGATTTCACACCTGCAAAGTGGGCGTCTGTTGAAGTTAGCATTGCAGTGCTCTTACAGATCATTTCCAGTTCAGCCTGAGCTTGGTGTGCTTTGCTGTATAGAATGTCGAAGTCAGAGTAGGGTTGAAGTGGAGTTGTTGGTGTGGATTGGATGCCATACAGGCCACTCAGGTTGTGTTTGAATGCTTTGGAACAGACTTCGTTCTGGTTAGTCGAACGATTTTCCTCACTACCGGGTGCTGTTGGAATAGCGGCGAAAGCTGGCGCGCGGCTGAGCATTAAAAGCATCAGGGCCGTAGTTCGCAAAAATAGGCTCATTCACTCTCCTTAGATTCGTAGCGTCTTGTGTAAACGGTGTAAGAAAAGGCTCAACAACCAAAACGTACCAATCTCTAATATCTATATGGGGGCTAGCTGGCGAATTACAATGTAGGAATTACCCTATGGTGTAATTGTTTGAGCTAACTCTCAATTTGTTTGAGTGCCCGATTTCCTTATGGTTCATTCTCAAGTTGTAAATAAGTATAAACACCTTACCTGAACCTAATCTGAACGGTTTATACAGCTTGAGGGATACCACTAAGAAACGCTTTCGTATAGGCTATGAAGCAGTCACGTCAGGTAGGGAATTGAAATGAAAGATCCAGAATTTTGGCACAGTAAATGGGCATCAAACCAAATTGGTTTTCACTTAGAAGACGTAAACCCGCTGCTGGTTGAGTATTGGTCCGAAACCAAGCCAAGTAGAGAAGATAAAGTGTTTGTCCCACTATGTGGCAAAACAGAAGATCTTGTTTGGCTAGCGACCAAACACGAGGACGTTCAGGGTGTCGAACTAAGCAAAATCGCGGTGCGCTCATTTTTTTCTGAACATTTTTATACGCCTACGGTGATCCCTGTAAACGGTCAGCATGAATTGTATCAGTTTGATGAGCTATCTATTTATACTGGCGACATCTTTACCGCGCCCGTTCAACCAGTAGAAATTGTGTATGACCGTGCCGCTCTGGTCGCTTTACCGGAAGAAATGCGCGCAGATTACGTCCAACGCGTTAAATCGCTGCTGAAGCCGGGCGGAAGAATTCTGTTAGTTACGTTAGATTATCCCCAAGCTGAAATGGCGGGCCCACCGTTTTCAGTCACCGAAAGTGAAGTTCGCCAGCTGTTCTCAGAATATAAAATTTCAAAACTGTATCGTGATGACGCAGATGAAAATCATCCTAAGATAGCGAAGAAAGGTTTATCCAGCTTCGCCGAAGAAGTGTATTTGATTGAAAGTTAATGATGAAAGCCCCTGAATAAGCTCAGGGGCTTTTGTTTTAATAAACGATTTTTATCTTATCTGCGCTGGAAACGGCGCTTTCTATTGCTTGCTCAATGGTCTCTCTACGAGCAATGCTCACTCCTAGGCGTCTGCGTCCATTGATATCAGGTTTGCCAAATAGACGTAGCTGAGTTTGTGGGGCTGCTAGAGCGTCTGCCATTCCTTCAAACTGAAGGTTATCGGATTGGCCTTGCCCTAAAATCACCGCTGAAGCGGTAGGTCCATATTGGGTGATACCTGAAATAGGGAGGCCAGTGAATGCGCGTACATGAAGTGCGAATTCAGAACTGTCTTGAGACATGAGAGTGACCAATCCGGTGTCGTGCGGGCGAGGGGAAACTTCATTGAAAATAACGGTGTCGCCCTTGACGAATAGTTCTACACCGAAGATACCACGGCCTCCTAATGCATTTACAACCTTGCCGGCGGCGTCTTGGGCTGCAGATAGCGCCGCATCGGACATCGCTTGAGGTTGCCATGACTCGCGATAATCACCGTCTTCTTGGCGATGTCCAATCGGAGCGCAGAAGTGGATACCATCCACAGCTTTGACTGTCAGTAAGGTAATTTCGTAATCAAAATCGATAAAACCTTCAACAATGACGCGTCCAGCACCAGTGCGGCCACCTTCTTGGGCGTACTGCCACGCTGTTTCTACATCCTCTGCCGATTTAATAACACTTTGACCTTTCCCAGAAGAGCTCATAATTGGTTTACATACGCACGGGATGCCAACGGATTCAATGGCTTGAGTGAACTCTTGATAGGTGCTTGCAAAATGGTAGGGCGAAGTGGTGAGGCCAAGCTCTTCTGCCGCCAGCCGACGAATGCCTTCGCGATTCATTGTTAGGCGAGTTGCATTGGCTGTTGGCACAACATTGAGCCCATTAGCTTCAAGCTCAACAAGCTTGTCTGTGGCAATAGCTTCGATTTCAGGCACTACGTAATCAGGTTGTTCTTTGGCGATGATCTGCTCTAGTGCATCACCATCAAGCATATCCAGTGTGTAGCTTCGGTGTGCAACCTGCATGGCTGGTGCGTTTTCATATCGGTCGCAAGCGATGACTTCCAATCCTAGGCGTTGACATTCTATAGCGACTTCTTTCCCTAGTTCTCCGGAGCCGAGCAGTAAAACACGGGTCGCGTTCTTACGAGTTGCAGTACCAAACATAGATAACCTTTTTAAATAAGCGGAGATGAAATTGACACGAATCATACGGATATAAATGCAAAAAGCAAACGTTTGCGTAGGATGGTGGTTTTAGTCTAGCAACTCAAAATCTGCTCTAGTACACAATCTGGACAATTAATTTTGTGAGCGATGATTTCGTCTTCGTTAAGGAGTGTGCTGAGGGAATAAGGGCATCTAAGACAGCCTGCTTGCAGCGTATCACAAAAATTCTTAAATATGTGACGTATCAATAGAGCAAATGCTTAAGTAAAGTGATGAGTTTGAGCTTATAATTCATTAAAACTATAGAAATAACAATAGCAGCCATAGTCCATAGATGAAGTACGATCCAAGCAACTCAATAAAGGTTCCGATTGATACGTTAATGGTTGGGATGTTTGTTACCGCAATCGAAGATAACAAACGCGTCAATTTAGCCAATGCAGGTAGGGTTTCCTCCCAGCAGGCTATTCAGCAACTTGTTAAAAATGGGATCAAATTTGCGTGGGTGGACCAAAGCCTTTCCGCGAAAGGGAGTGTTTTCAAACCTGTAGTGGAAGAGGAACCACCTGAAGAAGACGTGTCTGCCACTCCAGTAAAACGCAAATCTATGAGCCGCTTTTCCAAGCAGAAGAAAGCGTCGAAGATTATTCGTGAAGCTAAAGGCCTTGCTCAAAAGATTCTTAACCAAACATTTGATGACAAGTCGATTCATGTCGATGACTTAGAAGGTTGGGCCGATGATCTTATTGAAGCAGTCTTAATTGATTCGGATGCGTTACATTGTGTTTCTGCACTTCGCAGTAAGACGAGTATCTGCTTGAGCATTCAGTCAATGTTGCAACTTTACTAGTTACGTTTGGTAAACATCTTGAGTTGCCAAAAGATACGCTTAAGCAGTTAGCGATTGGTGGCATCATTCATGATGTCGGCAAAATAAAAGTCGATGATAAAGTCCTCCATAAGCCAGGTAAACTCACTCCTGAAGAGTTTGATCATATGAAGCTGCATCAGGTGTTTGCCGAAGAGATCATCTTTACTGTTGATGGATTGGGAGACATTAGCCGAGACGTCTGCTTGATGCACCATGAAAAGTTGGATGGGAATGGTTATCCAAAAGGGTTGAAAGGGGATGAAATTCCGCTCCATGGCCGAATGAGTTGCATTGTTGATATTTACGATGCATTGACGGCGGACCGTTGTTATAAAAAAGGTATGAGTTCAGCAGAGGCGTTCAAGATAATATTGAGCTTAACGCCGTTTCACCTCGATCGAGACTTGGTTTATAAGTTCATCAACTGTATTGGTGTTTATCCTGTTGGGGCATTGGTCGAGCTAAATGATGGAAGAGTAGGTATTGTATGGACATCGAATGCCGATGAGCCCTTAAAACCTGAAGTGAAGTGTTTTTATTCGCGTAAATATAAGCGCTTTGTCGACGTCAGCTTTGTCGATATTAAAAATAGCCAATATAAAATCGAAAAAGCGATTGCACCATGTAACCTTGAGGTCGATCCCACCCCTTTCTTTGATGTTTGATTTTTTAAATGTACAAAAAAGGCGCTATTTACAGCGCCTTTTTCATTTACCCGATTAGATGGCTAGATATGCAACAGGAATATCTGGGTTAATTGCTTCCAGAGTAGACTGCGTATCTGCAAGGTGACTAATCGTACCTTCAGACATTTCTACAAGTGCTGTTGTTTCAATGTCATCAAATGATTCACCATCAAGCAAGAGCTGGATAAGTGCAACCTGTAAAGGTGGAAGGCTAGGGTTGAATGCTGCGTTTTCAGCATAAGCGCCTTGGTATACTTTGCCATTTTTTAGCTTAATGCTCACACCGCTCAAGTTGTGAGTATACGGGGCATGGCTCTTATTAAGCGCATCGAGTGCTTTCAACACCATCTCATCGGACTCTTCACACTTTTTGCCATGATCGGTGGATGCCATTAAGCCAGATTTGATACCAAGATCTGATGGACCAAAGGATTCTGGTAGATATTCTTGCAGCGTTTTCTCATCATGTTGAGGTAGTTGTACCACCAACTCGTCTGCGGTCGTTAGTTCGTTCATAAACTGACGACAGTGGCCACAAGGGCTGAAGTTGATTGTGATATCTGAGATGCCTTGCTCGCCCTTCATCCAAGCATGGCTGATTGCTGATTGTTCTGCATGTACCGTCTGGCCAAGTTGAGCGCCTAAGATCTCTACGTTTGCTCCAAAGTAAAGACGCCCGGTGAGTCCGCGAACAATGGCACCAACGTAGAATTTCGAGATAGGCGCATAAGAGTAAGCTGCTGCAAAAGGAAGCAGGGCTACACGTAGCTCATCATCTTCCAATCCTGAAATGGTTAATAGCTCTGCAAATTGTGCTGGAGAGAGCGTTGCGTCAAAATCGTCCGCTAACAAAATAGGAGAAAGGAACTCTGCGACTTTAGCTGGCGCTTCAGACAGCGCTTGTTCAATGCGGCTTCTCATATTGAATCCTTGTTTATGCAATAGTAGATATCTTCGGGTCTGCCTGAGTTACCTGTTTAGAGTGGCTTACCCTGATACTGGTATTTCATTTTATGTAACACAGAGAACTTTGCTGAGACACTGATCACATAAGTTAATGTAATAGGATTTGTTGTTTCACAATTAGAGTGAGCTCACACATGATAACGATTGCAGAATTCAATAGAGTGATGTGCGTCGGAATGCTGAGATAAGCAACCCGACGCAAAGGATCTTATGTAGCAAGCCAGACAGCCAGTGCAAAGAATGAAGGGGCAAGGATTGAGGTAATCACCCCACAGACTACAAGTGCCAAAGAGCTGAAAGCGGCATCTTGAGCATCTTTTTCTGCGCAAGTCGCGGTTCCTAGAGCATGAGAAACTGTGCCCATGGTCAGCCCTTTTGCAATAGGATGTGTGATGTTAAGTAAGTTGTAAATTGGATAAGCCAAGATGGCGCCAAACAGACCAACCAGTAAAACTAGAATAGCCGCAATGGCAGGTTCTCCACCTAGGTGGCTGGACACTTCCATCGCAATCGGAGTCGTGACAGATTTACCTAGTAGACTAGCGATTAAGGAGAGATCTGTTTGCATATATGAGGCGATAACCGTGGCTGTCAGCATCGACATGACACTACCGACACCACACGCCAGCATAATGATTCGCCAGTTAGCTCTTATTTGTGGAAGTTGCTCATACAAAGGGTAAGCGAGCGCAACCACGGCGGGTTGCAGTAGAAAGTTAATCCATTCATTGTCATTGTAATAAGTTTCGAACGGAACCTTGAGGTGCGTAAGTAGCGGAATCATCACTGCTAAACTGATTAACAGAGGGTTCATAAAAGGGCTGCTGATCTTCTGGCAAAGCCAGCGTGCAGAGAGAAATACGATAATCGTTACTAGCAGCCACATTATTGCTCACCTCGCTTCAACATTCTATCCAACATCAGCCCTAACAAGACTAGTACAATGAATGTGCCACCGACGGCACTAGCGAGGATTGGTAGGGCATTGTTATATAGCAGATCGAAGTGTTCCATAAGCCCAACGCTGATCGGAACAAAGAGCAGCACCATATAGCGAATAAACAGAGTGGCACTTGGGCGTACCCATTCTACAGGTACTAAGCCACTTGCAAGCAGAGCGAATAGGATAAGCATGCCGATAATGCTACCCGGAATAGATATATCTAGAAGGTTTTGAATGTTAATGCCTGCCATGAGGCAGAGGAAAATCAGCCCCATAGATACGACGTATTTAAGCAAGGTTTTCGCCATAGGTAGTGTCGTCCAAATTTTATCAACTTTTGCGTATGTGTAAGCCCTGAACTGTGGGTTCAGTTTGCTCACTAGCCTCGATCAACGTAGTGTTTTTTTATTGTTTGATGAGGCCTGAGTGTTATAGGGTGCAGGCAATAAGTTGTTAAGATACTAGCTTTTGAACGTATTGGTAAACAGATTTTAAGATAGCTATCTTTTTTTCGTCACTCTCATGCTCGTGAACTAAGTTTTCCAAATTCAACATGTAGTCTTCTATTCGACTTTCGAAGTATTCGCGGCTGTGTGCTGCCCATTTTTGTTGTTCACTCTCATCCAATGTCCACGGAAAATGTCTGGCGCGATAGCGGAACAGAAGCGGAGCAATTCTGTCGTCACTGAATGAGATATCAAGGGCGGAAAGATTCTTTGGTTCAGTTTCTCGTATGATATCCATTGATTGCTTTGCCGCAGGAGAGAAGAAACCATCGTAAAGCATAGTATCAACATCATCGCTCTTTTCGTATTCTCTCTCGATACTGTATAGCGAATTGAGTTTTTCTCTAATCTCAGGGTGCTGTCTTAGTCGCTCAAGGTTTTGTAAGCATTTTTCTCTGTCAATGCCTATGTTAGCTGCATTCTCAGCAGTTAATGTTTTGGCTGGAGCTAAAATAGGGCACTTGTTGAGATGGACAAGTTTGATTGGTACAGGCAGTTCGTCTGGGCCAAGTTCAGAATGTTTGGTGTAGAGACGCTCATTAAGTTGTTCTACATCTAAATCCAACAACGGCTGCGGGTCTTTCGCTAAATCGACAACAATCACCGCATTCTGGTTGGTTGGATGCCAAGCGACCGGAACCACCCAGCTAGTGTAATTGCATTCGCGCCCCAGCATACCCGATACGTGCATAAGCGGTGTCATATTCACGATATCGACGAGTTCGTTCAGTTTGCGCTTGTGGCGCATGCTAAGGAAATAATCAAAGAGCTTAGGCTGAGCGGCTTTCACCTTTTTAGCCATTTCAATCGTTGCTATAACGTCAGCCATCGCATCGTGTGCATTCTCGTGCTCAATGCCATTGGCAACGGACAAGTGCTCTAGCTTAAAGCTGATAAAACCTTCTTCATTCTCTGGCCAATTAATACCTTCTGGGCGAAGGGCGTGACAGGCGCGCATGACATCGAGTAAGTCCCAGCGAGAGTTGCCGTTTTGCCAGCTCCACGCATACGGATCGATGAAATTTCGGTAACAGGTATATCGCGTCACTTCGTCATCAAATCGAATGCTATTGTAACCCAAGTTGATGGTGTTTGGCGTGGACAACTGCTCATGAATTTTGGTAATAAATTCCGGCTCAGGTAACCCTTTACTTGCCGCCTTCTGAGGTGTGATACCAGTGATAAGCGCGGCTTCGGGTGATGGAAGATAATCTGAAGGCGGTTGGCAGTAGATAACAAGAGGCTCACCGATGATATTGAAATCCATGTCGGTGCGTACACCCGCAAACTGGGACGGTCTGTCTTTTGCTGGGCTGGTTCCCCACGTTTCATAATCGAAGAAGAAAAACGTAGGTTGATGCGCTTGTTGCATTATCTCTTTACCAAGTCTTTGAAATTCACTCGAGTATTAGACCATTGAGATCGTGACAAGGCAAACGGGAAGCGCTTGATTGCTAGAAAATTGTGCGGATAGAAAAAGCCCCGAGCTGTTCACTCAGGGCTTGGTCATTTTAGGCTTGTTGAGCTTCAAGCTCTTCGTCTGAGACTTTATCGCCAAGGATACGGCTGGTTATGGTGCCCGCCGTCATAGCGCCGGAAACGTTGAGCGCGGTTCGCGCCATATCGATCAAAGGCTCGATTGAGATAAGTAGCGCAGCGATGGTTACTGGTAATCCCATTGCTGGGAGTACGATTAGTGCAGCGAAAGTCGCACCGCCACCTACGCCTGCGATACCGAATGAGCTTACTACGATAATTGCGACTAGGGATAGGATGAAGTTGATATCCATTGGGTCGATACCCACTGTTGGGGCAACCATTACGGCTAACATTGCAGGGTAGATGCCCGCACAGCCATTTTGTCCTATGGTTGCGCCAAATGACGCAGAAAGGTTTGCGATAGCAGGCGGCACGCGTAGCTTGTTGATTTGCGCTTCCACGTTAAGTGGGATAGTTGCTGCTGAGCTGCGTGAGGTAAATGCGAATGTCAGTACTGGCCAAATCTTCTGGAAGTACTCTTTCGGGCTCACACCAACGAACGACACCAAAATACCGTGAACCACAAACATTAGAGCGATTGCAACATAAGAGGCAACGATAAAGCCCAATAGATTCAGGATGTCACCTGCACTGGATGTCGCGACAACTTTCGCCATCAACGCCGCAATACCATATGGCGTGAGCGCCATAATCATTTTCACTAGTCGCATCACAACAGATTGAGTTGCTTCAACAAAAGTGCGAATTGGCGCTTCCAACTCTTCCTTTTCCGCCATCACCTTACGTGCAGCAATACCAGTCAGGACACCAAAGATCACGACAGCAATAATGGAAGTAGAACGAGAACCTGTCAGATCAGCGAATGGGTTGGTAGGGATAAAGCTTACCAGCATCTGTGGGATAGTGAGATCAGCGACAGTACCTACGCGATCTTCTAGCACTGCGATACGAGCGGTTTCACGCGCGCCCTCTGTCAGCCCTTCTGCTGATAGGCCAAACGTTTGGGTAATTACAATGCCCACAATTGCTGAAATCGCTGTAGTAGCAAGCAACACAGAAATGGTAAGGCCTGAAATCTTGCCCAGTGAACCGCCTTTCTCAAGTTTGACGACGGCTGCGATCATAGAAACAAGAACGAGTGGCATGATGACCATTTTAAGCAGGCCAACATAGCCACGGCCAACGACGTTAACCCATTCTAAGGTTTGAGCGATGGCAGGGTTACCTTCGCCAAAAACAAGCTGCAGTACTAAGCCAAATGAGCTGCCGAGTACCAAGCCCAATAGCACGAGTCGGGATAGCGTATTCTCTTTTCGTTGCTGTCCGTAGAGGAAAAAGAGAATGCCGACAAATGCCACTAATGAAGCGATAGCCGCTACTGACATAATTGATAGTCCTTATTGAGTGTTTGTAACGTATTTATTGAGTAAATTAATTACAGGATTAAATTCTGTAACAAACGATAATGATTTGAAATGTATGATTGAAATGAAAAAAAGATATTTGATATGTATTTAAGTTATTAAAAGATGCGAGCTGAGTCTAATTTGCTCAAAAGTCAGCAGAAATCATCGAATTATTGATATTTATTAATCAAGTTTCGCATCTGAATACTGTCCAATGTCTGAAGCTTTCGGTCAGTCTTTGTAAGAATTCCATATTGCATTGCTTTCGCTACTTCGCTTGCCTGGATCGGTATGAGTTTTGCGAGTTTGCCAAACATCAGAGGGCGCAAAGATTTTAGGACGACTTGTACGATGGCTTCGTCAGTGCGCGGTGTGTCTCTTAAACCCACTAAAGGTCCAGGCCTAACGAAGGTGATATGTTCAAAACCCATACGTTCAATCGCCATTTCCATCTTCCCTTTACAGCGAAGGTAGTGAGAAAGAGAACGTACGGAGGCACCGTAACTTGAAACGACAGCCAGATGAGTGACACCAAGTACTTTCATAGTCTGGGCGACATCACACACCAGTTCATAATCAACACGCTCTAGCTCTTGCTTGGATCCTGCCTGTTTAATGGTTGTGCCTAGGCAGATGAATCCATATTTAGGCGAAGGCTTATCTGTGTCCCACTCTTGAACTTGAAGCTGCTTATTTTGAAGGACTTCCAACTTAGGGTGGAAAAAAGGGAGTTCACGTCTGCTAAGCGCATAGATACGTGTGACAGGATCTTCTTCTAACATTTGTTTGATGAGCTCGGTTCCTATTAACCCTGTAGCACCGGCGACCATAACGACCAGATCTCTAGACTCAGACAAATTTCTTACCTTTAGCTAATCGTGACGATCAGAGCATCTAACAACAAACACAGAAAGTCTGTGATCAATCTTTTAGGTTGCGAGTAAAATTGGATTACGTTTGGCCCCGTTTAACGAGGCCAATTCTGATGGTGGAGTGGTCAAGTAAGAGAGAGAGGGACTCGTTTTTGAGTCTTTTGATTCGACTTGTGTTGCTTCTGTTTCTTTGATTTTTGATTGGCAAACATACAAACCTCCTTGCACTATCAAAGTTGGGTTAACCTCATCACGGCAGTATTTAATGCAGTCTTTGTGCCGTCTAAAATTCAGGTTGTTACAATTCAATAAGTTAGCGTTCGATTAGGTTGTACCCATTTAATAAGATAGGTGATAAATGGGAAAAGTTTCATTTTTGGTATCAATTTGATTGCAAAAATGACACGGGAATAGTGTTTGTCCGCCGATTGATAGGGGTGTTAACTGGCTGATTTCACGTTACACTCTGAGGTTCACAGGGGACTCGCGATACCAAAAAGGATGAACAAGATGAATATCGACGCTAGCACTCTCGCTCCCACTCAGATATACCACTTAATGACTCAAACTGTTATTCCAAGGCCAATAGCGTGGGTTTTGACGGAGTCTGGTGAAACTGATTACAACTTGGCTCCATTTTCCTACTTCACGCCTGTCTCTAGTAATCCGCCTCTGTTGATGTTCTCTGTAGGTAAGAAACCGACCGGAGAAATCAAAGATACAACCCGCAATGTTCTTGAGACAGGTCGAATGGTGGTGCATATCGCGAATGCTGACTTGGCGGAACAAGTGACGCAGACTTCGGCAACATTGCCGCACGGAGAATCTGAAGTCGCTTTAGCGGGTCTAGAGCTCATCGGTTTTGAAGGGTTTGAATTACCCCGAATCAAAGATTGCCCAATTGCTTTCGGGTGCAAGCTGTTTGAAGTTAAAGAAATTGGGGAAACACCTCAAAGCCTAATCTTTGCTCAAATTGAAGACATATACATTGCGCCGGAAGTGATTGGAGATAACCAAGAACGTTTAGTTGTTGATGCACTAAAAGTGAATCCTCTTTCTCGTTTAGGTGGCAGTCAATACGCCAACCTAGACCAAACCTTTACTGTCGCCAGACCGAAATAAAGTCATATGTTAGATCAATCTTATTCAGATGCTATTTGGCATCGAATCAATCAAAAAACTAAACCACTGGGTGCTCTTGGGCAGTTAGAGTCAATTGCCCACCAGCTCGCACTGATTCAGAGTAATTTGAAAGGTGACGCTGTCACCAATGTGAACGTTGTAAAGCCTACAGCAATCGTCTTTGCTGGTGACCATGGCATTGCGGACGAAGGCGTGAGCATCGCGCCAAGCGCAGTAACTCAACAAATGGTGTTAAATTTTCTTGCTGGTGGGGCGGCAATCAATTGTTTTTGTCGGATAAACCAGATTGAGCTTAAAGTGGTTGATACGGGAATATTGATTCCTGTAGAGGCGTCAGCGCCTAACTTTGTAGTGCAAAGGCTGGGTGACAGAACCGCCAATTTTGCCAATGAAGCAGCGATGTCTAGCAAGCAAGTCAAACAGGGGATTGAGTTTGGTCGGGAGCTGGTTAAGCGAACGGTCAATGAAGGCTGCAACCTTGTCATGTTTGGTGAAATGGGGATTGGGAACACTTCAAGTGCCGCTGCTATAGTTGCAGCTTTGACCGGTCAGGATGCCCAGTCATGTGTTGGTCTAGGCACAGGAATTACTCCTGAGCAGTTAGCGAAAAAGGTGGCTCTAGTCGATAAGGGAGTCTCCCGATGCCAAGGTCGGGATGTTTACCAAGTTCTATCCGAAGTGGGTGGTTTTGAAATCGTTCAGATGGTTGGGGCCTTCTTAGCTGCTTGTGAAAATAAGACGCCGGTTCTTGTTGACGGTTTTATTGTCACGACGGCCGCTTATGCCGCGAGTTTGATTCAACCTGAATGCCGCGAATTTATGATCTTTGCCCATAAGTCAGAGGAGTTGGCGCACCAACTTCTGCTTGAAGAATTAGGTGCTAAACCTTTGTTGGATTTGTCGATGCGTCTCGGTGAAGGCACGGGCGCAGCGCTTGCTGTTCCTTTGGTTCGTGCAGCAGCTGAGTTTTATAACTCAATGGCAAGTTTTGAAGATGCTGGAGTGACAGTGTGATCAGTACCCTCAAGTATCAACTTGAATTGTTCTGGCTGGCTTTGGGCTTTTTTTCTCGTCTACCCAATACCTCAGTCTACGCCTTATTCTGAATCACGTATGAATCAGGCGGGCCGCTATTTCGCGTTAGTCGGACTGTGTTTAGGTGCATTATGTGCGGCCGTGTATTGGTTGGCTGAAAGTGTACTTGGCCCGAACATGGCGGTTGTTGTCATGATGGTGTTCAGTTTATTGCTTACTGGGGCGTTTCATGAAGATGGTCTGACGGACATGGCAGATGGCATTGGTGGTGGGATGACGCTGGAAAAGCGTTTAACCATTATGAAAGACAGCCGTATTGGTACTTATGGTGCTAGCGCGCTGTTGATGGCGTTACTGGGTAAGTATGTCCTGCTAACTGAGCTTGCATCATTGACGAATGTTTTATTGGTTATCGTTGCTGCTTACACGCTAAGCCGCGCCGTGGCTGCATCGCTCATTTATGACATGCCTTATGTGAGTGACCCTGATGCCAGCAAAAGTAAGCCACTTGCGAATCAACAATCTAAAAGTGAGCTAGCCATACTGGCAATATCGGCGTTGGTACCTTTATTGTGGTTTGATTTTGAATTGGTCGCTGTGATCGTCGGTATAACCGTTATCTTCCGTATTATGTTTAAACACTGGTTGATGAAACGAATAGGTGGTTTTACGGGGGATTGCTTAGGCGGCGCTCAGCAAATTATGGAACTGCTGATTTACATGATTGTTCTTGGCTGGTCTTTAAGGTGAGTGAATGAGTGTACATCTGATATTGGGCGGAGCTCGATCAGGAAAATCCAGCTTTGCAGAATCACTGGTGGTCGATAGCCACTCTGTATATACACGTCACTATGTTGCGACTGCAACGGCTTTTGATGATGAAATGGCGGCAAGAATTTCTCATCATAAAATCAGCAGAGGCAGAGGGTGGGTAGGGCATGAGTGCCCGAATGCTCTCGAAGATCAGATCGAACGCTTCACTTCTCAAGATATCGTGTTGATTGATTGTTTAACCCTTTGGATAAATAACGTCATTTACAATCAAGGCCAACCTATTGAGTCACACCAGATAACCGAGAGGGTGGGGCGTTTGGTAAAAACGCTGGCTGCCAGTGAGGCTAATCTGGTGGTTGTTTCTAACGAAGTAGGGTTAGGCGTGATTCCAATGGGAGAAGTCACTCGCCTATTCGTTGATCATGCGGGTTGGATGAATCAAGCCATCGCGAAGGTAGCAGATAAAGTAACGTTTGTTTCGGCGGGGTTGCCTATGGTGCTGAAAGGGAAGTCGCGTGAAGACAGTTAATATATACCTATTGCGACATGGAAAAACGTTAGGCGAACCGGCGCTCAACGGAGCGACCAATGTCTTAGTCGCTCGCAGCACACAGCAAGCGATTTGCCAAAGTTTGTTAGGCACTTCAATCCGTTTTGAACATATCATCACTTCACCTCTTCGCCGTTGCGCTGATTTAGCTGATTTATTGGTTGCAAAGAATTCCCAGCTTTCTTTATCGATAGAAGGTGAGCTTAGAGAAATGGATTTTGGCGAGGTTGATGGAAAGCCATTTGATTCTATTAAAACAGAGTGGTCACTACTCGAACGATTTTGGAATGACCCTGCGGCGGTCGAGTTACCTCAAGCTGAAACACTGCAAGCGTTTCATCAGCGCGTTAGCAGACAATGGGCCTCACTGATAGAGAGTGTCGAAGAGGACACATTAATCATCTGCCATGGTGGTACCATACGTATGATATTGGCCTCACTATTAAACTTAGACTGGCGAAACCCCGCACTTTACTCCGTGTTACAGATAGGCAATCAGAGCCTGACTCATATTCAACTTACCAAAACGGACAGTCTATATCAGCGCGTGTGTTCTATTGGCACACCACTTCACATAAAGGATTAAAACATGACGACACCAAGCTGGAATTTGTCTATTGCTTACCAAGGATTGGACGATAGTAAAATAGAGCAAGATGTAGCGCTGGTTCAGCAATGCATTCAGGTACTGGGATTGAATGTCGATCAGCGCAGCTCGGTCACGGTAATGCAAAACGCAATATTGACCAGTGAAGCCGCGGGTAAACTGCTTGCGACGATCAATACCTTTGCAAGTTGTCACGCGTCGGTTGATGCGATGAACAGTGATGCTAAAGCCATGATTGGCCGCGTTGCCAAATTGAGCTCAGAGTTATCGCAAGCATTTACCCCTTATGAAGACACTCTAACCAATGCGCCTCAAGAATTTATCTCTGAAGTGTTGAACCATGAAAACGGCGAAGTATTTGGTCAGGCATTCCAGATCGAATGCACACGAAAGCTGGCAGATACTAAGTTGAGTGTCGCGGAAGAGCAGCTACTGTCAGCCATGCAGGTGGATGGCCGTGATGCTTGGGGGCGAATGTACGACAATATCACAGGTGCGCTTCAGGTAGAGCTGAAAGAGGGGGAAGAGAGCCGTATTGGTTTCTCCCAGGCTGCCAGTATTTTGTATGGCACAGATTTCGATAATCAAGAACCCGCTTGGCGCGGCATTCAAAAAGCGATGCAGACTCATCAGGAAAGCTTTGCTGGGATCCTAAATGCGTTAGCTGGCTGGCGCCACACAGAAAACCAAAAACGCTCTCACCTTAAAGATGTCCACTTCCTAGATACCAGTCTCCACGACAGCCGCATTCAATCAGATACGCTGAGCGCTATGATGCAAGTCGCCAAAGACAATCGTCATGTGGGGCAGAAAGCTGGCCTACTCATGGCTCGGGTTCATGGCTTGAATGAAATGAAACCTTGGAACCACTTAGCTGGGATGCCGAGCCTGACAGACGGCGAGCCTAAGGTGTACAGCTTCGATGAGGGCATTGACATCATCACTAAGGCCTTTGCACGAGTGGATGGTGAAATGGCGGAATTTGTCGCCATGATGGTGGAAAATGGATGGATTGATGCCGCGCCTTCTGCTAGCAGAAGGCTTGGGGCTTATTGTACTAAGTTTGCAGCTACACGTTCACCATTGGTCTTTATGACTTGGGGTGGAAGTCGTTCTGACCTGCTGACTCTCGCTCACGAGCTAGGGCACGCTTTCCATAACTGGGTGATGCGAGATATGCCGCTGTGCCAAACACGCTACCCAATGACGCTCGCAGAAACAGCGTCTATTTTCGCCGAGAATATTGTGCGTGATTATCTTCTTGAACAAGTCGATAGTCGTGAAGAAAAACTCGAGATGCTGTGGGAAGAGCTCTCTAGTTGCTATGCCTTGATGATTAACATTCCTGTTCGTTTCGAATTTGAAAAAGAGTTCTATCAGCAGCGGATGTCAGGTGAGCTCAGCGCCGAGCAATTGTGTGACTTGATGAGCCAAACTTGGAAAGAGTGGTACGGCGAATCCATGACGGAAGCGGATCCTTATTTCTGGGCAAGTAAACTGCATTTTTCCATCTCGGAAGTTAGTTTCTACAACTATCCGTATTTATTTGGCTACCTGTTTAGCAAAGGCGTGTATGCGCAACGCGAAGCGAAAGGTGACCGTTTCTACTCAGATTACGTTAACCTCCTACGCGATACTGGTTCGATGATGGCTGAAGAAGTGGTTCAGAAGCACTTAGGTATGGCTTTGGATAGCGAAGCATTTTGGCAACAAAGCGTCGATATGGTGAAAAGCAAGATTGATGAGTTTGAATCTCTGCTGGATCAAGAATAAATTCACCACAAATATGATATGATAATCAGCAAGCCGGGCAGGGAGTCTGCCCGGTTGTTTTATGTACAGCGAAAGCATTCTATCCCGAACGGAAAATGGTATCGGGCGTGGCAATTGAGTTTTTTACGATGAAGCACGGGTTTTCTCTTGATAAGTGAGATCGTGGCTACATAAATTGCCTGAACAATTCATTAACATACCCGCTGTGCAATAAAGGAGTAGCGCATGACGAAAAACCTCTTTCGCCAATCTTTTCTTTTTGACAGCCTGAACTTAGAACAAGAGATGCCAGCAGGGGAAATTACTGTTGCGAACGGCACTGTGTTCAAACTTCATGAACGCGGAGTTCTGGAAGTCATCCCATCAACGTTGGACGAAAACAGCAAACACATCATTCTTTCCTGTGGTGTTCACGGTAATGAAACCGCACCGATGGAGTTAGTGGATAAAATCATTTCCGATATCCAGTCTGGATTCCAGCCTGTAACAGAACGTTTGTTGTTTATCATTGCTCACCCTGAGTCAACGAACGCTCATACACGTTTCCTTGAAATGAACCTTAACCGTTTGTTTGATGATAAAGAATATGAGCCAACGAAAGAGCTGGCCATTGCGCAGAACCTGAAACGTATTGTTGCTGATTTCTATCAAGACACGCCGTCTGATAAACGCTGGCACCTAGATCTACACTGTGCGATCCGTTTGTCCAAACACTACACCTTTGTCGTGAGCCCGAAAACGCGCCACCCTGTACGCAGTAAAGCGTTGATGGAGTTTGTCGCGAGTGGTCATATCGATGCGGTGATGTTCTCTAACGCGCCTTCCAGCACATTTAGCTGGTTCAGTGCCGAAAACTTTGCAGCGCAGGCGTTGACAGTTGAGTTGGGACGAGTGGCTCGTATTGGAGAAAATGATCTCGATAAACTGGTCGCCTTTGATTTGGCAATGCGAGATTTGATTGCTTCCAGCGAAGCTGAGCATTTGCCGCGTGCCCCTGTAATGTACCGTGTCAGTCGGACTATCGTGCGTTTGCATGATGACTTTGATTTCATGTTTGATGACGACGTTGAAAACTTTACCTCGTTTAAGCACGGTGAAGTGTTTGGTCATGATGGTGACAAACCGCTCATGGCGAAAAATGAGGGAGAAGCGGTTGTGTTCCCTAACCGTCATGTGGCAGTTGGCCAGCGTGCAGCACTCATGGTGTGCCCGGTGAAAACGCGTTACGAAGAAGGTCAACTTGTCTACGATTAAAGCGTTTGCGGCCTAAACTCATCTGAGAAGCTTTCTATTTTAATGGCTTAACGGTATCGTTAAGCCATTATTTTATTGTACCTATAACTTTAGCCGTTTAAGGCCAATCTAAGCTGCATGGAACTGAGTGAATTATTAAGCCGTAGGCATCAACGCTGGAAGCGCTACTTTATCGTGATCCTATCTGCGCTTGTTCTGTTCTCAGCGACGCATCTGATGGTTGGTGAAGTCTTTATTTCTCCTTTTTCTGAGCTGTCGAGTCTTCAACAGCAGCTGATTACTCAACTTCGTTTACCAAGGTTGCTTGCCGCGATTGCCATAGGAGCCTCACTGGCCGTTTCTGGTGCCGTGCTGCAAGTTTTGCTTGGCAATGTTCTGGCAGAGCCCGGTGTGCTTGGTATTTCTGGTGGCGCCAGTGTCATGATGGTTATTGTGTTGTTTTTCCTTCCCGCGCTTGCAACACCCATCGGGTTTATGATCGCCGCGGTCATTGGCGCATTGGTGTTTACTCTGTTGCTTGTTTCAATGGCGAAAATCATGCGTTTAACTACTACTAGACTCTTGTTAGTTGGGGTGGCGTTAGGCATTTTGACAGGCGCTATTGTCACCTGGGCATTCTATTTCAGCGACGATCTTAGCTTAAGGCAGTTAATGTATTGGCTAATGGGCAGCATTGGTGGTGCAAGTTGGTATCATCACTTATTGACGCTGACTCTTGTCCCTGTACTTGCTTGGCTATGTATGAAAGGTAAGACACTAGACAAGCTAATGATGGGGGAGTTGCATGCTAAGCAACTCGGTGTTGATGTGGAAGCGGTCCGCTGGAAGTTAATCTTAGCCGTTTCGATTTTGGTTGGCGGCGCCGTTGCACTTGGTGGTGTGATAGGATTCATTGGCTTGATCGTTCCTCATCTTCTCAGGCTTGCATTGGGTAGTGAGAATCGTTATTTGCTGCCTATCTCCGCATTGTCCGGTGCGATGCTGTTGGTGTTTGCCGATATCATTGCTCGAGTCGCCCTAGAATCTGCTGAGCTACCACTTGGAGTGGTCACTACGACAATCGGGGCCCCTGTCTTTATCTGGATGCTGGTGAAACATCATGATTCACGTTAATAGCTTATCGGTTGGCTCACGTTTATTGCCGCTCTCGTTCTCTGTTGAGAAAGGTGAAGTACTTCATGTCGTTGGTCCAAATGGCAGTGGTAAAAGTACCTTGCTGACAGCGATTGCTGGCTTGTTAGACTTTGAGGGTGACGCCGTGATTTTTGACTTAGACGTCAAAAGTAGCTCTGTTGAGAGCCTTGCAAGCTATCGAGGGTTTTTGAGTCAGAGTGATCGTCCCGCTTTCAATCTTGAGGTTTCGCAATATCTTTCCTTGTCACTCCCAAGCTCCGTCCAAGGCTTGGATGAAGCTGTGGAGCTAGCCGTTAAAGAGTTGGTGGATGTACTTGAGCTAGAGGATAAGCTTCATCGTTCGATTCACCAGTTGTCTGGCGGCGAGTGGCAGCGAGTGAGGTTATGCGCGATATGCCTGCAAATCTGGCCGTCTTTAAATCCTTATGCGAAGCTCCTTATATTGGATGAGCCTGCTGCGCCGCTGGATATTGGTCAGGAAGCCCTACTGTATAAACTGATTCGTAAAGTCGCTGATATGGGAATCACTGTGGTGATGTCTAATCATGACCTCAATCGCACACTTAAACATGCCGATAAGGCTTTATTATTGGATAAAGGTGTGATTCAGCAAGCAGGCTCCGTAGATCAGGTATTCGAGCCGAGTGAGCTTTCTAGAGTATTCAAAACTCGAGTTCAAAGAACGGAGTTTAACGGAGAACCTGTATTAATCTTTGATTAATCAGGCAATAGCCCCATTTCCCAATTCTCAAATTAGTGCGCTATGCACTACATTTGAGCACGCCTCATGCTCACAGAAATCGCTGAAAATGCCATTCCTATAAAAATCAATAAGTTACTGTTTCTAGAAACTTGGCATAAGTTTGGCTTTAATAAAAACGATACATTCTCGTTCTTGTTAGGCTTAGTCAATTTGAAGGGAAACTGGAAAGCTGACAAATATAAGCCCATTTTTATGACTATGGCAGCTTCCGCCACCTAAGGTTTTCCGAAGGTGGCGGCTTTTTATCTGGGAGTTTATGCTGTTAGCGGAGCAAGGTCAGCAGGGCGGTAGTAAACAGACTTCAATACCTTTCCTTGGCGAATCGTTTTTGCTTCTGAAACGAAATCTTCAGCACATTTTGCGATGATGTAATCACCTTTTTGTACTGCCATTAGTTTGATTCCCTGCTCAGCGTAATGCGCTTCTGTCTCAGCGTATTCTTTCTCATTGCGGCAAACCTTGCTCATGTTGCTTGAGTGGACCTCGTCCCAACAAGGGATAAAGTTGATGCCACGATTAACGGCAACATTGAGTAGTAGGTCAATCAGATAACTGATAGCAAGGTTCGACTCAACCTTGTCATCACCCAAATGAACTAGACGACCCATTAAAACGTAAACGCTGTCGATGATAGCGTCAGCTTGTTCCGTCTTGTTATCAGCTTCTGCCAGTTCAGTGAGCTCTTCTACCGCTAAAGAGGTATGCAGCGTATCAGCTTTCTCGTCTAAGCTTTCAGGAGAGGCAACAGGTAAGTCGAAAGTAGTACGAAACTCAGTAATGTCGCGGTAAAGGTGGTCAAAAATTTCTTGAGTAAGTTTGGAAAGGTGCATTCACTTAACCTGCATTTGGTAATTATCGCGTCATACTAACAAAGCCTTATGAAACGCGCCATTACAGCACGAAAATAAATGGGGACAAGGGCAAAGTATTCAGAGTTTTATGTGCAAGGCTATTGATGTGATTATTGGGATAAGTCTATCTTACGTATAAGAAATTTTAGCTATCAGGACAGTATATGGTTGTAGCAAGTGAAAGTGAAAAGGTCATACGGAGACTCTATCAGATCACAAACGATTATCAGAAAGGGTTTGATATTCAGATTACCCAACTCATCATGATGGGCTTGGAGCGTTTCAATCTGGATATTGGTATTTTATCCCGCATTGATGGCGAGCTATATACAGTCTTGTATTGCGTTACTTCTGAAGGCGTAGAGTTAAAACCTGGCGATACGTTTAATTATGAGTCAACTTATTGCCAAATCACCTGTAGTTCATTTGGCCCAGTATCCATTGAGCATATGGGAGAAAGCGATGAGTATGCTAAACATCCTGCCTATGAAGCGTTTGGCTTAGAGTCGTACATTGGCATTCCAATTTTTGTTGATGATGAAGTTTTTGGCACACTTAATTTTTCTTCTGCGTCACCTTACCCTCGAAAATTCAAAGATATAGATGTAGATGCGCTCAAACTGATGGCGTCTTGGATTGAAGTAGAATTAATCCGCCGTAAACAGGAAGAGCGTCTTAGAAAGTTAAATAGCCAACTGGAATATCAAGCCTATCACGATGCGTTGACCAATGTTGCCAACCGCCGTTGTATGTTCAAAACCATCCACCTTGATATCGAACGTATGAAACTCGCATCCGGCAAAGGTTCACTGGCCGTGATTGATATTGATAACTTCAAGAGGGTCAACGATGTTTACGGTCATCAAATCGGTGATGACGTTTTAAAGAAAACCGCGCAACAACTTCAGGCATGTTTATCTGAAAGGGACTTTATTGCACGGTTCGGGGGAGAGGAGTTTGTCGTTTGGCTGCCCGAGAGAACCGAACTTGAAAGGCGTCAACTTATCGAAGAACTTCACCAATCTGCCAATGAGATTCTTCTAGATGGTGAACCCGTCACCGTGTCGATCGGTGTATGTGAATTTGATTTTGGTAACGAATCAGAAATAGATAACAAGAAAGGTGCACTTGACCAAATCATCTTAGTGGCTGACGAAGCGTTGTATCAGGCAAAGAATCAGGGGCGAAATAGAGTAGTTGTTCGTCCACTATCAGAAGAACCAGTGACTGAAATGATGAGTGGAGACTGAGCTCCACTCCTATCAATATAATTATTTAAACAAGTAGGGGAAAAGCTTCACTAGCTCAGGCTGAGCCAGGGATTCCACACGAGCTATGTTGGTCTCAGGAATTGATTCAGGATCTGGATAATGTTTGAGTACTTTCTCCATGCTCTCTTCACGAATCAAATGGAACACTGGGTAGGGAGAGCGGTTAGTTAGATTCTCCGCATCTTCTGGTTCTGCTCCACCAAAGCAATACTCAGGATGGAACGTCGCCAACTGGTAGGTTCCTTCCCAGCCTTGCTGGCGGATTAATGCCTCGACCCAGTCTATAAACAAGTTGTAGTCATAAAAATCTTCCAGCATGTTTGGTACAACGACCAATGTAGTTTCTAACTCTTCAGCTGTCTTTGATTCTAATTCCATTAGCTGGGTGAGTATGTCCTCTAGCAATGCCTCTTCTTGCTGTGCTTCACTGACAAATATTTTTATTTGTTTATTGCGCTGTGGCTTTGCAGCGAATGGACATAAATTAAGGCCAATTACCACGTCATTAAGCCATTGATTGACTTGCTCTGCGATAGTCTCTTTTGAGCTTGGGGTTGTCATCTTACTTCCAATTTATAGTTTGGAAGCAAGAATAACAGATTCGTTTTGTGGTCGTAAGCGTCGAGATGAGTCTAGTGAGATGAGGGCGTTGCCTTTAGCTCAGAAGTTGGACTGGTGTTAGCTTCGTTCTCCAGTTCTGCTGAACTTTGATGAATTACATTCAGTTTATAGCACAACACAAAAATCATCAGATAAAGCAACATACCACCAGCAATGACATAACCCCAACCGCCATGTTGCCAGCAATAAATTAAGAAGAAGCCTCCTAAGCTGCCACCAACATAGTAGTGAACAAGATAAAGAGCTGTGGCAGTCGCTTTAGCTTGGGTGGCTTTTTGGCTAACCCAGGCGTAGGCCAGCGTATGCGTGAAGAAGGCGCCAAAACTAATAAGAGCTAATCCGAGGATCATGAATGGAATACGATCCAGATATGCGACCAACATACCGAGTAGGCTTATTATAGTCCCGCAGACCATACCTGAAATAGGCTGACGGTTTCGGTTCCACACTGAAGTAAGCTTAGAGCTTAATGTGCCGGGTAAGTAGCAGAGGAAAATCAACGAGGCTAGGCCAATAGGTAGTGAATGTGGAGCCTCAACAAGACGAAAACCCATAACCGAATACAAGTTAACAAACAGAGCAAAATTCACCCCACCAATCAGCATAGCTAACCAAATAGCTTTGTTTTTTAGGTGCTTAACCAACGCTCGGTTGTGGTATCTAAGCATGCCTCTTTGGGGAGAGAAGTATTTCTGCTTTGGTAACATCGCGCATACCGCTATAGCTCCAATCAAGGTAAACACCGCCATGGTAATCACTGCTTGTTGCCAGCCGAAAGCATCAGTGAGTGTACCACCGACGATTCGCCCGGTGATGCCACCGAGTGAGTTAGCCGCTATATAGCCTCCAATTGCTTGACCAAAGGCCTTGGGGGATAACTCTTCTACCATGTAAGCGACTGCCACAGAAGCAAAAGCGGCTAATGCGACTCCCATTAGCGCACGCAATACAACTAAGCTAAGAAGTGAGGGTGATAGAAGCATCCCGATACCGATTACAGGCATAGCTAAAAGGCCATACAACATCACTCGTTTTCTCCCTACGGACTCAGATGCAACTGCCCATGGCACGAGGCTAAATGAGAGCGCCAGCGTCGTTGCTGCAAACAGCCAGTTAATTTGAGTCTCGGATACGGAAAAGTGCTGAGCCATGTACGGCAGCATCGGTTGAAACAAGTACAGGTTACAGAACACGATGAATGAGCCGAGAGCGAGACTCAGTGTTACTCGTCGGTAATCTTGGCTTCCAAGTTCGATCATTGGTGTTGGCTACTCTAGTTATTCAGTCAGTTATTGTGATCAAAATATCAGTGATAATTGGATTAATAAAATATATTAAAAATATAGAGTTGATATATTTTTGATATGAGCATCTGATGGACTCCCGACACTTAAAACACTTTGTGGCCGTCGCTGACCATGGCCACTTCACCATGGCGGCGAAAGCACTACATATTGCTCAGCCTGCGTTGAGTATTTCAATCAAGAAGTTTGAACAGCAGTTGGGTGTTGAGTTATTTCGACGAGAAGAACGACGCATAACGCTTACCGATGAAGGCAAAGTGCTATATGAACACGCCAAGCGGGTTTTGCAGCAAATCGATGATGCCAAGTTAGCAATAGATGAACTGAGAGGCCTTGAAAAGGGAGAGGTTCGACTTGGTGCGCCAAGTATGATGGGGTCTTACTTTTTCCCCCAAGTACTTATGGCGTTCAAGTCGCATTATCCCAATCTCAAGCTCACGCTAATTGACGCAGGTACCCGGTCTATTCGAAAGATGCTTTTGGATGGTGAACTCGACATTGGCGTGATTGATGATGAAAACGTCCCGGAAGATCTTGAAACAGACCATTTATTGAATGTAGAAATGGTTGCAGTTGTTGGGCCGGAACATGCTTTGGCACAGAACAAAAGCATTAGTTTTGAAGAGTTTTTCAAACATGAACTAGTCATGTTTAAGCCCGGTTATTTTCACCGTGACTTTGTCGAGAAAAAGGCGCGCTTGTACGACAAAGAAATGAAGTTTTCATTTGAAACGAATCTATTGCCAATGATACTCAGTATTGTGAAACATGAGTTTGCGATCACTGCGCTTTTGAAGCTGGTGACCGAGCATGAAAAAGATGTGGTTGCCATTCCCTTTGATGAACCGGTCAATCTGACTTTATCTCTTGCGTGGCGAAAGAACGCCTATTTATCAATTGCGGATAGAACATTCATTGAATTTGTTAAGCAATATGTGTAGTTCACATTTCTTTTCAAGGTGATCGCAACATTGTTCTAAATAACGTAATTTAATTGCATACAATTTGGAAAAGAGAGATTTGGTTAAATGCAGTTGAAGATGACAGATCTGGTGGTTGAAACAGGTTCGAGTACGTTAGAGATAAAAGACTGGGCTATCGAGAAAGGCCAGTCTTGGGGCGTTTTCAGTACCGAAGGTGATATTGGGTCTGCTCTTGGCTGCTTGCTTTGTGGCGAGTCAGAAATTAAGCAAGGCTATATGGAACTCTCCGATGGCAAGGTTTCACAAGTTTCATTGGTTGAACAGCAAAGGTTGCTTGAAGAAGAACTGGCTAAAGATGACACTGATTTTCTAGACCGAATAGATAAAGGCAGCTCAGTTTACTCTCTGATTTATGAACAGTGCGAAGATGCGCAATTGACTGCTCAATTACTTGATGATTTGGATCTGGAACATTTGAGTGATAGTGGATTTCGAGTTCTGTCGACCGGAGAAACCAGACGGGTAATGTTAGCTCGCGCTTTGGCAACCAAGCCAGATCTGATTGTACTTGATAACCCTTACACAGGCTTAGATGTGGCTCATCGCGCTTCACTTACCAATTATTTGACTGAGTTATCGCAGTCGTTGCAGATGGTGGTGACATTTAATCGGGAGGAAGATGTCCCTTCATGGATTGAGAAAGTTGCTTTGTTTAGTCATGGTAAGTTAGACAGCGTGATGGATATTCAGTCATGGCACCAGCATCCGGTCATTAACCAAATCAAAGCTCAGTCAAAGCAGCAAAGCGAGCAGATGATGGAGCTCATTCGAAGCCATCAACACAAAACAGAGTTTAGCAATCCGATTTTTGAGCTTAAAAATGGCAAAGTAGAATATACAGAGAAAACCATTTTCTCTGAGGTTAACTGGAGAATTGATAAAGGCCAGCATTGGCAGGTTAAAGGACCGAATGGGTGCGGGAAAAGTACGCTCCTTGGGTTAATCTTCGGTGATCACCCCCAATGTTACTCTAACGATATTCATATCTTGGGTAACCAGCGAGGCTCGGGTGAGTCTATCTGGGATATTAAAAAGCACATTGGGATGGTTTCCTCTTCTCTGCACCTTCAATATCGCGTGAGTTGCAGTGCTTTGGAAGTCATTTTATCTGGCTTCTATGACTCCATTGGCTTATATCAGCAACCGGCAAAGAAAGAAATTCAAATTGCTCAAGAGTGGTTAGAAATTCTGCATATGACGGAGTACGCAAAGACATCATTCAAACAGTTGGAATACGGCCAGCAACGTTTACTTCTTATCGCCAGAGCAATTGTAAAGCAGCCAGCAATTTTGATTCTGGATGAACCTTATCAGGGCCTAGACTATTTAGGCAGAAGACTAGTCAAGAACACATTGGAGCTTATTGCTAAAGAGAATTTGAGCCAGTTGCTTTATGTCTCTCACTATCATGACGACAAATTAGAGAGTATTAAGAATGAGCTGGAATTTTGTTTCGATGAAGTGGAGGCGTGCTACAAATCGACCATTCGTCAGTTGTAGCAATCTTGAACATAAATAAAGCGGGTTGGTGTCTTGAAGAATAGACGCAACCTGTTTTTTGTTTTGTAAAGTCAACAAATTACTGGAAAAAACTTCATGCTTTCCTAGGCTAACTATAGAAATAAATAATAACGACTACGTTGGTGACAAGTATGGCTAGGAAATTTCTAATTTTAGTGTTGGCGCTGTTTGCCAGCGTCGTGCAGGCTGAAAAACCTGATGTACTTAAGATCTATCTTGATGCTGATAGAACGGGGCATCTGGAATCGGCACTCTCCATTGAGCATGGAATTAAGGTTGCCTTCTCCCAGAAAGGTAACCAAATATCAGGCATACCAGTAGAGTTTGTTACCACTGACCATAGAGGGAACGTCCTACGTAGTAAGAAAAACATGGAGCGTTTTCTTAAGGACAGCAATGGATTGGTTTACATTGGTGGCTTGCATTCTCCTCCATTGATCAAGTACCGAGAATACATTAACAAATCCAAGATGTTGACTTTGGTTCCTTGGGCTGCGGGTACGCCTATAACTCGATATCCTTCTACTGAGGATAACTACGTATTTCGTCTTTCGGTTGATGATTCTAAGGTAGGAAAGATACTGGTTAACTACGCGTTAGAGCAACAGTGCAATCAACCTCACTTGATGTTAGAAAATACGGGGTGGGGCAAATCAAATTACAAAGCAATGATGTCTGCTTTACCTGAAGACCTGGCCGAGCGCGTGAAAACCAGCTGGTTTGATTGGGGCATAAAAGATGTTGATGCGCGAATCTTGATTCGTGAAGCCCAATCCAGTGGAGGAGATTGTGTTCTGCTGGTGGCTAATAGTCGTGAAGGTAAACTCATCGTTGAAAGTGTTGCAGACGTTGGTATTAAAATGCCTATATACAGCCACTGGGGCATTACTGGCGGTAAGTTTGCTCAGAACGTGCCTTTCCCTATTCGTGAAAAAGCCAACCTTCATTTCATTCAGTCTTGTTTCAATTTCTACAGCTCGGAACAAAACAGCTTTAATCAGAATGTGTTCAAGGACGCAAAGACCATGTTCCCAGCTTACTTTGAAGACAGCAATATTGAGGCACCAGCTGGTTTTGTCCATGGTTACGATTTGGCAAAGGTATTCATTGAGGCAGCGAGTTCGGTAGAGCTAACGGATGATGCGGAGTCGAACCGAACTGCATTAAAGAAAGCACTGGAGTCGATGGATAAGCCAGTACAGGGGCTGATTAAAGAGTATCGTGCTCCATTCGCCCCTTTCACTGAAGATGATTTTGACGCGCATGAGGCGTTAGGTGCAGACGATTTCTGTATGGCTATTTATGACGATAAAGATGCCGTGAAACTAATTCCTAAATCCATCTAGAGCACAGAGGTAACGCAGGTCTATGTTGAAGTTTGATAAGAAAAATGGAATGCATCTGTTTTCGTTGTTTCTCATCGTTGGGGCCTGCGTTTTTATGCTTGCGAGCTTTGCCTTTGTTCAACATCAAGCTAGAGAAACCGCTCAGGTCTTGATAAGTGAAAGCTTGAAAGGAAAGTTCGTCGCTATTGAGAGATACGTATTTGAGTTTCTAAAATTGCATGAACAGAGGCTTGAGCGCGTGACTTCTCACCCTGTCACGAAAGGTGCAGTCTTAGAAGGAGTGGATGATCAGAGTGCGTTTAAAGATCAGCTTGAGCTTCTCAAATCTTCTGGAGCGACGGCTGACGTCAACATATATGATTTTTCTGGCGGTAACGTTTATCAAGAAATTACATTGCCCGATGTTGTTTATACCTTTATTACGACTGGTATAGAAAACGAGTCCCTAATGGAAAAGCCTTCGTACTCGCTCTATAAAAATGACGGTAGGGACTACCTCCTTCTTAGCGCTCCAATCTTGTACAACGGTTATGCTGAAGGGCTAGGAGTATATGTAACGCCACTTGATGAAAGTGAGTTTTTCGAAAGCCTGGGCACCGACAGTATGCACTGGTTTGGTATCGCCCAAAATAGACTTAACTGGAATATGCAAGCTCCTAATAATTGGAAGATGGACATGTTTCCAATTGAGGGCACTGATCTTTCCTTGTTGTATTCGGTCTCCCCCCAATTGGTCATTGATGCGGAAGCTAATTTGACGGGAAGCCTGCTCGTCGGGATGTTAATTGCGACTAGTATGACGTTGGTTGTCATGTTCATTTTTGGACGAAGAATTTTGGTATCCCCATTTCGTAAGTTAGCTGAGTCTGAGCAGCAGCTTTATGAGCAATCTGAATCGCTAAAGATAAGGGAGGCGGAGTCTGCCCGCTTAGCTCGAGTGGTTAAACATATGCGTGATGCGGTTGTGTTTACGGATTTAGATTCCAAAGTGACTTGGGTGAATGGAGCATTTGAGCGGCTGACAGGGTATTCGCTATCAGAAATGATCGGCAAAAAGCCGGGTGATGTGCTTCAGGGAGTGGATACCGATAAGCGAACGACACGAAAGATTCGAGAACTGATAGATCGTCGAGAGCCAGGGTTCTTTGAGTTACTCAATTACAACAAGGAAGGAGAGTCATACTGGATTGAAATTGCCTTGACGCCGTTGTATTCAACCCACGGACAGATAGAAGGTTTTATGGCTGTAGAAAGGGACATCACTCAGCGAGTAGAGTTGGAAGAATCGCTGAAGATAAAGGCAGTTGAAGCAGAAGCGGCAAACATCGCAAAATCCCAGTTTTTGGCAGCAATGAGCCATGAATTACGAACGCCAATGAATGGTATTCTGGGTGTCGGGGACCTTCTCAAAAATACGACGCTCAACGAAGAGCAACAGGAGTATGTTGATACATTTCTTGGGTCGGGAAAACACATGTTAAATGTGCTTAATGACATACTTGATTTCTCTAAAATTGAAGCGGGCAAGTTGGAACTTGAAAAAGTTGAGTTCTTACTGAAAGACGTGGTGGCAAGGCTTACCCGACTTTATGAGCCACTGTGTGCGGATAAACACCTAGAGTTTAAGTGTGAGTACTCTCAATCGTGTGACCGTGCGTTAGTGGCCGATGAGACACGCATTCTTCAGATTCTACAAAACCTATTAAGCAATGCTCTCAAGTTTACGTCGGAAGGCGGTATTACGTTGTCGCTGGATGTGGTAGAACAAAGCCATCGTATTGAGCTTCATATTGACGTTTCCGATACCGGAATTGGTATCAGCCCAGAGAAACAGTCCGCAATTTTTGACCCATTCTCACAAGCTGAAAGCGACACAACGAGAAGGTTCGGTGGTACCGGCTTAGGGTTATCGATTACTCGGGATCTGGTTAAAGCCATGAACGGGACTGTCGACCTTAGCAGTGAGGTTGGTAAAGGCAGCCAGTTTACAATTGTGGTTCCTGTCGGGTTGAAAAAGGTTCGTCAGGGCAGTGATAAACAAGAACGACTATCTGCATTTGACGGCACCGGACTGAGCGTGTTAATTGCTGAAGATACTCGCGTGAATGCACTGGTCTTAGGTAAGTTTCTTAAAAACAAAGGCTTCGAATATGAAGTGGTTGAGAATGGCGAACTGGCAGTTGAAAGAGTACAGCATCAACACTTTGATTGTGTCTTAATGGATAACCACATGCCAGTGATGGATGGCATGAAGGCAACAAGGGCGATTATGAAGCTCGATTTACCTAATCCTCCTGTGATTATTGGCTGTACGGCTGACGCGTTTGAACAGACGAGAGAAAGAATGATTTCGGAAGGGTGTACGGATGTGATCACAAAGCCTATCAGCTCCGATAAGCTGGATGAAGTATTTCACGCAACGCTAAAACCTCTAGAAGCTAATGCGATGCGTGAGGCTTGATCATTTCGAGTTGTACATTTTCTCGAAGTTTTTTGGGTTCCAGCCAATCATGTAGCGATCACCAATTTTGAGCACGGGTAAAGAGCGTGCTCCAATAGCATCCAGTTCTTTTCTGCCACGCTGCATTTTTGCGTTGGTTAATCTGTACGCATAGCCCTTTTCATCTAAGTATCGCTGAGCATCTTTACAGTGAGGGCATTTATCCTTCACATACAGAACAAGTCTTTTCATCGTAATTTCCTACATCTTGCTATGCAGCAGAGTGTAATGAAAAGACAGTGAATGGCAAGTGTGATTCAGGTAGACTTACGCGTCTTCAATTTGGCGGACCGAAACTTATCCTATGAACCCAGTTCTTCGTTACATCCAAGGTTACCCTGAACATATTGTGACGCCTGTGACTCAGATGGTGGAGTCTGGTCGCTTACAAAACTGGTTTAAACAGCGTTACCCTGATAATCATACTATTAAGAGTGAAAAAGCGCTGTTTGAATACACCATTGCGATCAAAAATCGCTATATGAAGAAAACGGCGCCGATCAGCAAAGTCATTTACGACAATAAAATTCACTTGATCAATAACGCGCTAGGCTTGCATACCTACGTTGCGAAAGTGCATGGCGGTAAAATTAAAGCGAAGAATGAAATTCGTATTGCGAGCGTATTTAAAAATGCTCCTGAGCCTTTACTCCGTATGCTTGTGGTGCACGAACTAGCTCACTTGAAAGAGAAAGAACACAATAAAGCGTTTTATCAACTCTGTTGTCATATGGAACCTGACTATCATCAATTAGAGCTGGATGCTCGCCTGTTCATGATTTATACCGAGATGGTTGAGAAAGCAAATAAGTAACTTATGACTAAGCAGAAAAAAGCCACCCATTTAAAAACGACAAATGATACTGTTCGCTCGAAAATGAAAGTGACCGTGCTAAAAGGCAAAGCAGGTCTCCATAAGCGAAACCTTCACCATGGTCGTTATAATTTCAATCAATTGGTAAATGCAACACCTGAACTTAAACAGTATGTCGTGAAGAACCCTAAAGGCGAAGCCTCTATTAACTTTTCCGATCCACAGGCTGTTAAGTTACTCAATAAAGCGCTGCTTGCACATCATTATGGTGTCATATCTTGGGATATTCCTAAGGGTTACTTATGCCCACCGATTCCGGGGCGCGCCGATTACATTCACCGTTTAGCAGAGTTACTGTCAAAAGATGGGAAGCAAGTGAAGCATGAATCGGTAAACGCGTTTGACGTCGGTGTCGGTGCCAACTGCATCTACCCTATTGTCGGGGCTACCCAATATGGTTGGGATTATGTGGGGTCAGACATAGATCCAGTTTCAGTAAAGAACTCTAATCAAATAGCAGAAGAAAACCCTGTACTTAAAGGTCACGTGGAGTGCCGCTTACAAACCCAGAGTCGCTATTTCTTCAAGGGAGTGATTAAGGAAAACGAGTACTTTGACGTGACGACCTGCAATCCGCCATTTCATAGATCTGTGCAGGAAGCGCAGCAAGGCACTGAACGTAAACTTAAAAAACTAAACCGCAGTAAGCAACAACGCGGTCAGGCGAGTGAGAGAGGTAAGGTTAAAGCATCGCCTATACTTAACTTTGGTGGCCAAAATGCGGAGCTTTGGTGTCCTGGTGGTGAAGCGGCTTTTATCAAGAATCTGGCGTTTGAAAGCCGTGATTTTGCTCATCAGGTATTGTGGTTTTCTACGCTTATCTCAAAGAAAGAGAATGTCCGTTGGATGCGAAAGAACCTAGAAAAAGCTGGTGCGAAAGAAGTTCAGGTTGTTGAAATGAGCCAAGGACAAAAGGTTAGCCGCTTTATCGCTTGGACATTTAAAACTGCGACTGAAAGGCAGGCGTGGTACGACGCAAAAGCATAAGCATGAAGGAGGGCATATGGAAATTGAAATTTATATGCCCTGTGAGCCTGAATGGGTGTGTGATAGTTTACTGCTACTTTTTGCGCTTTTGTTTGTCTCTGGCCTGTTCGGGTTTATATATATTGTTTATAGAGAATACGTAAAAATTCAGCGCGCTTCGCGGGTCCGCGAGCGCCGTAAGCTCCCTCATTCCCAACGCAAAAAACGTTAACCTTTCGAGTGATTTAAGGCTTTGGAGAAGGACGATGATGCTTTCGGGTCTCCAGCTCGACCATAAGTCTCAGTGATATCTCTTGCATGCCAAACTGTTGATGAAAAAGCGTTAAATGGCCTTGTGCTGCTTCATACCTTCCTTGATTCATTTCCAGTTGTGCCAAATTTAGAATAGCCTGAGGTCGGTTTGAGTCATGAGCAATTGCCCGCTCAAAGTAACGGGCTGCTCTAGCTTGTTGGCCTGCTTTCAAAGCGCAAAATGCCGCATTCTCATAACTGTCGGCAACATAGTAGTAATTGGGTTGAATTACCGCTCTTTCGAACAGTACGTTGGCTTCCTGAAATCGAGATTGCTTACATAGAAAGCTACCATAATCGTTGAGTAACTGTCCGTTGTTAGGGTGTTGTGAAATGGCTTGTTGAAACCAGTGCTCCGCGTGGGTGAACTCAGAAACCTGTTCTAGATAATGTGCCATTGCTAACTGAGCGCGATAGTACTCTGGTGCGTGCTCAAGTGCCTTTTGGATATTTTCTCTTGCTTTTACCCTGTTATCACGTTGCAAATAACTCAAGCCCAATGCTATTCGCGCGTCGGCCTTGTCTTTTGTGCCTGCAGTGACAGTTTGAGTGTCAATTGTGACACATGAGGACAAAAGCATTGTGGCGATGAGGCAAAAAAAGCGCATAAGATAGATGTAGAAAATTTTAAGGATCTTGAATGTATAACGTGGTCTGTCCGGTCTGGTAAAAATGAGCCCAATCATGCGGCTGATTTGGCAACAATACTAGTAAATAAAGGAGACGAAGTGTGAGAAAACAAGTCGTTGGTGCAACCGTTCTAAGCTTCCTAGCTGGGTTATCGATAAAATCGTCCATTGCTTCAGAACTGGATGCTACCACTCGTTTTGCTGACAGTGGTGTTGCTTATGTCGAGCGGGGTAATGCAGCCAGTAACTATCGGTTGATCTTCATACATGGCTCACCGGGTAACAAAGAGGGGTATGAAGCATATCTTAAAGATACGTGGCTGCTCGAAAATGCAGAGCTCATCTCCGTGGACCGTGTTGGATATGGCCAGTCTCCAGAAGAGCTTGCAGCCGATTTGGATTCGCAGTCAAAGTCGATAGAATCACTACTTGCTAAAGACAAAGTTAACATTCTCATTGGCCATTCCCTTGGTGGTCCAATTGCTCTGAACCTTGCATTAATGTTTCCAAATCTTGTTCAGGGGATGGTGCTGGTGGCGCCTGCGTTTGATCCCAAACTAGAGGAGCCAAAATGGTATAACGAGCTCGCAGATACTTGGTTGGTCAGTGTGTTTTTGTCTGATAACTGGAAAAAGTCGAACGGAGAAATGATGCCGCTGGCTGATGAGCTTTCCAAGTTGAGCAATAAAGACTGGGGCTTACTGGACTCAGTACCTGTGACTTTGATTCATGGTGATGAAGACAATATTGCCGATCCAGAAAACTCTGCATTTGCGATTCAGCGCTTAACAGGGAAAGAGAAAAAACTTGTAGAAGTGAAAGGAGAGGGGCATTTTATCCTTTGGCAAAATACCCCGAAGGTAATTAATGAGATCAAACAACTAATCAGTATCGCTGACCTCAATCGTCCGTAGTAAAGTTGGCTTCACTGAAATGATCCAAGTCGTAAGGTGTTTGCTGGTAAACGCAGTAATTGAGCCAGTTTGAGAACAATAAATGGCCATGGCTTCGCCAGCTCGCAACAGGCTTGTTATCAGGGTTATTGTTCGGGTAATAGTTCACAGGAATTGCGGGCTCCATTCCTTCTCCCAGATCACGAATGTATTCGTTGTGAAGTGTGAAGGCATCATATTCTGGGTGGCCTGTGACAAATACGTTTCGCTTGTCTTTTGTCGCAGCCAAATAAACGCCAGCAACATCTGAAGTTGCCAGTACATCCAAATCGGTATGTTCAGCTAGATACTCTGGAGAGAAATCAGCGTATCGCGAGTGAGGAGCAAGAAACGTATCATCGAAGCCACGCAAAACAGGGTGATATGGCTGATGAATTTGATGATGATAAACACCAGACAGCTTTTCTTTACGTGTGCGTTTTGGCAAATCATAAAGCAGTTTTAAACCGGCCTGCGCAGCCCAACAGACATACAGGGTTGAGGTGACATGTTGCTTCGCCCAATTCATGATCGCCTCTAGATGTTCCCAGTAGATCACATCTTCAAATTGAACCAAGCCCAGCGGAGCGCCGGTAATAATCAGTCCATCGAAGTTGCGCCCTTTCACCATCTCAAATTGACGATAGAAGTTATCAAGATGCTCAGTCGGCGTGTTTTTACTTGGCCTGTCATCGATACGAAGCAGTTCAATATCAACCTGAAGTGGGCTGTTGGAAAGCAAACGAAGGAACTGCGTTTCAGTCTCGATCTTTTTCGGCATAAGATTGAGGATCAATACCTTAAGTGGACGAATCTCCTGGGTAGAGGCTCGGGATTCAGGCATTACGAATATGTTTTCCTGACGTAATACATCACTAGCAGGTAATTGGTCGGGGATCTTAATCGGCACAGCTTTCTCCCTAAGCTTTGTTTTTAGACGTCTATACATCCAAAGTTAACTCAAACGGAATGAGATGTCGATAGCATTTTTATGCTTATTTACGGTAATATCACCGCCTCATTATTCGATTTATTCATTTTCATGACGTTAAAACTGACCATTATTCGCGGATTGCCTGGTTCAGGGAAAAGTACGCTGGCTAAGACACTGGATGTGAATCATTACGAAGCGGACATGTATTTCGTTGATGCAAAAGGTGAATATGACTTCAGGCCAGAACATATCGCAAAGGCCCATGATTGGTGTAAGAACATGACACGGGACAGCCTGATGAAAAGACAAAGCGTAGTGGTTTCGAACACGTTTGTGATGAGATGGGAAATAGCGCCTTACTATCAGATGGCAAAGCGGTACGGTGCTGAGTTTGAAATCATTGAATGTAAAGAGAACTTTGGCAATATTCACGGTGTAACAACGAGCACCATCCAGCAAATGAAGAAACGGTGGCAAGAATGGCGAAAAGATCAGCCATAGTAGAAATGACGTCTTACGGCATCTATAGTCAATGGGATTCCAAGTCAAAACATCTACCGAAGATACAAGAATTTACAACCAAAGTGCCTGCCGATCAGGATATCGAATTTGGTTTCATTGTGAATATTAAAAAAGCCAAAGGGCAAGTTATTGAATATTGTATTGAACATCCGGGCGTATTAGGTAAAAAAGGCCAAGTGCTGGACCCTTTTACAGGTGATCTTCACATTGGAAACAACGACTGGAATTTCTATCTAGGTGATACAATCCAGTTGCTCGACCCGATTAATGGATTCGACTCCAATATTGGAAAGTGGCGGATGACTATCGAAATGAATGGGAAAGTCATTGCCGAAAAAACCTTCGAAATATACAGTCGAGATGAAGGTGAATTCTGGAAAAGAAGAGGGTTCTAATAAAAGCCCGTTATAGTGACACGGGCTTTTATTTACAACCAAGATTCTTTGAGATCGTCTAATTCTAGGGGCTTGGAGAAATGGTAGCCCTGCAGGTATGATACATTCATTTTGGCCAGATATTCGACTTGGTTTTGTTCTTCCACTCCCTCCGCAATCATTTTTACTCCCAAGCGGTGGCCAAGGTCAATGATAGTATTGAGCACGGTAGAATTAACGGTTTCCAAACCTATGGTATCCACAAAACACTTATCTATTTTCAGATAATCAAATTGTGTTTTCTGAATGACAGAGAGAGCGGTGTGTCCGGTACCAAAGTCGTCAATAGAAACCAAAATACCACTCTTACGAAGGTCAGCGAGCGCTGTTCGACCTTTGTCGTCAAGTATTTCACGTTCTGTAACTTCTACTGTTAACTGAATTCCAATATGTCTGAATTGTCTAGCATAACTATGTAGATTGATGAGATGGCTCTCATCATGCAGATATGAAGGTGGAACATTAATTCCTAAATGTATGCCGTTGAAATTCGCTATGCTCTGAAGATCAGCTAACGTTCGTTTCAGTACATAGTCAGTGATAGTGTTTATGAGCTGTTGGCGTTCGGCTAGTGGTATAAAAACATCGGGTCTGATTAATCCTAATGTAGGATGCTGCCATCGAATCAGTGCTTCAAGGCCAGCCAGAGTTTCTGTTTGACTGTCTACAATAGGCTGATATGCGAGAAACAGCTCTTTTCTTTTTAAACCTTTTTTTAAATCATCGACCAGACTGTCTCTATTTCTTATATGAGACATTACCGCAAATAGAGTGATTGAAATGAGTAGTGAAAGAGGTAGACTACTCAGTCCATAAAAAATCGCCCGCCTTTTGATGAATGCTGGACTTGCTTCCACCAAAAGAGAAAAGCCATATAGAGATGATGTTGATGTGTAGTGAAGTGTGTCTGACACAAAAGTTCTATCCGCTGGGTAAACCTTTTGGCCAAATCGGGCAGTAATAAAACTGAGCTTATCATCCTCTACCTTACCTAGTCTTTCGACTAGATAGTTCTTGTCTACAATAGCAAAAGCACCACTGTTAGCTCTGTCTTCTTGTGCAGTTACAACGACCATTGTTCTTTGGCGCGGGTCACCTTTAATATCGAATAGAAAAACGCCGGATTTAGCTTCGTTTCGCTTAAATACACCTGTTAAATCTAAATGAAGCTCGCCACGTTTAGAGGAGCATATAGCGACACCATCCTGAACAATGATTAATTCTCTCAAGTAGCTCTCAAATAGGAGGTCTTCTTGAATGGCTTCACAGCGCTCTGGGTATTTCATAGCTTGAGCGTTCTCGTCTTTTAGTTCAGTGATGACATCTTCGATTCTTTCTTGAAATGTAACAGCGATATTTCTTAGGCTGTCATTAATGCCTTGGTAAGCGACGTACAGTGAAGCTGGAAAAACAATGAGGATTGGAATTAAGGCGTAAGCGAGCAGTGATTTAACTTCTAGCGTCAACGTTGGTGTTGGCAAAGATCTGTTCATTTGACTTATGGAATATCCGATGACTAATTGAACAATAGTATATATTATGAGCAAAAATGTTACATCGTTCGCAAAATAATCGCAGTAACTAAATTAACTGCTGACCGAATCTTGACCTAGAGTTCTACTTTCCTCCCAAATTCTCACTTAATTTTTTGAAGAATTTAAAAATACCTGACACAAAATTAGCCTTTTTAATAACAGTATCGGCGATAGCTGTATATTGCGATGACTCCCCAAAACAGACTTTGTAACCACAATAGGCTCCACTGGGAAGATACTTGATTCCACTCTGCGCCCATTTGATTCAAGGCAAGAAAACCCTGAATAGCAGGTGTGCTAGGAAATAGCTGCGATAACCAGGTTATTGGTGCCGGGATGCTTTCCAATGGCCAGATAAATCCAGCACTGAATACCAGCGGCATTGAGCTTATCAGCACCACCAAAGTCACTAACTCACGTCTAGGAACGATAGCGCCAAGCCAGATTCCAATCGCGCAGGACGCCAGTAAGAAAGGTAACAGTAGGGTAAGAAGCTGAGTGCTACTGGCAAGCTGGCTCACCCCATGCGTCGTAAAACTGTGCCCGAAGTAATACATACTCAAAAGATAATAAACAGTGGTGAGTACACAAAGCCTTACCAACAAAAGCGTTGTCGGTGAGGTTTTGCTCCAATACCCTGTGCCATTCTTCTGACTCCCGGTCATTAGGCCTGCTGCCATCACAAGTGTTTGCTGGAGTATTAAAACGAATACGGCAGGCACGACGTAATCTATATAGCCCATACGTGGGTTAAAGGTTGGTTTTAAATTGAGTTTGGTTGAGGCGAACTGCTCGCTGGCTAAAGAGAGAGGAACGCCGTCCAATATTAATCTGGATACTTTAGTTTGCGCCGCCAATGTGCCTCCTGCTTGTGCCAACCCTTCTACTATGGTGCCGTAAACCAGAAAATAGGAAGCATCACCGGCAAAGGAGAGCGTTGGGCTTTTACCGAGTAACAAGCCTTTATAGAAATGCTCTGGAATGACTAGAAAGCCGCTCACTTCACCGTTGAGAAAGGCTTGGTGAGCTGCCTCAATGGTGTAATCTCGCTGAACAACCTTGGCTTGTGGCGTTGCGTCTACCATTCGCTCCAACTGGTAGCTTATCTGGCTTTGATCGAGGTTAACGATACTGATCTTTTGCTCTCTTGGAGTTTGGTGGCTGTAGGGAAGCGGGTAGAGGAACGAATAGAATACAACGCCTCCAAAAACAGTCAGCATCACCACAGGGTTTGTTAGAAGCGCTTTGAGTTCAGCATAGAATACTTGTCTGAATGTCATTTGGCCTCCTGTGAATATAGGCTGTTATGGCGAGATAGATGCTTTTTGATCAAAAGTACCGATATTAACGCAGGCAGTAAGTACCCTGACATCGGCAACAGACCTAGCGCTGTATTCACCCAAAACTGTCCGTAGCTGACTTGGCTTACCTGAGCTTCAATATAGTGACTGATAGGCAGTAAACTTCGCCAGAATTGTGCGAGTGGGTTCATGTCGGTAACTGGAAAAGTGATGCCCATAAAAGCAAAACTGGGCGCAGTAAATGCTCCAGCGAAACTCATGGCGCGCGCAGGGTCGAGTGTCAAAAAGAAGAAAAAACTGCCCATGATCATACAGGCCATAACTGTCAGCCCCTGAGCAAACATCAGCACCAGTAAACTACCATTCATCGGCCAGTCAAAGCCCAAGTAAAACCAACATAGAAAAGTGAAACCTTGGACCATGAATACAGGGAAATAAGGCAGCAATGTACGAGTCCACTGCATGGTTGGCGCACTTTTGAACCACTGAGTCAAACCTCTATCCCTGTGGTTAGCCGTCAACACCAATATGGTTGAAACCACGATGATGATTTGCCACAAGGCTGGAACAATGGCAGAGACCAGAAATTGAGCATAGTTAGCGTTCTTGTTAAACAGAGGAGTGATCTGTGTTTGCACTGGAAGAGCAGTACCTACGGCAGAGCCAACGGTGCTGTTCCCTTTGGCGAGTGCTTTTGAGGCATCAATGTGCGCATTGAATGTTGCTTGAGCTTGTACTAGTGCTGAGCCGATAAGCTTTCCAATTAATATTGTTTGGCTGTTGTAGAACGCACTTACTTCGGGAGGTAAACCGCGATAAATGTCTTTATCAAAATTATCCGGAATAACAACGTACGCATACACTTGGCTTGAAACCAACGCTTGTTTTGCCTCCGCAACGTCAGAAAAGTGATGGGTGACAGACAGTGTGGCGGTTGCATCGTAGTTGCGACTAAGCTGCCTTGAAAGCTGACTGTGGGATAGATCGACAACGCCAATGGGGAGGTCTCTTGCAATACCCTGAGAAAATATCGCCCAGATAGAGACAACCAATATAAGCGGTATCCATGTCAGACACGAGAGCAGCCATCGGTCTCGTTGCAGTATGCGCCACTGCGTGGCGAATAAATCGGACATTTTACAACTCAACAACTAAGCTCATACCCATGCGAAGGGTATCTTTGTGAGCCAATGGGCGGGCTTCGACCTCGAAGGTGCGTAAGTCGAAGCCTTGTGACGCATCGGTTGAACGCCAAGTGGCAAAATCACCCATGACTGCGATATGAGTGACCTCAAATTCAAGTGAATGACCAAGGGCAGGCAAATAAGCACTGAATCTTTGGCCTTTGGCGAAATGACTAAGTTGATCCTCGCGGACATTTAGTACCGCCCAAGAATCATCTGTATCAATGACGGTCACCACAGGAAAACCTTGAGGGGCAAGCTCACCGCTTTGCAGCAGCACTTGTGACACTTCGCCGTCAAACCAGCTTTCGATTTGTGTGTCTTTTGCATAAGCCTCAACTTCGGCAACCGCGCCTGCTGCCATGCGAGCTTTCTCTGCAGCAGCAACCTTGGTCTCGTCGCGGGCGCCTTCATGAGCCATCTGGTACATTTGATAAGCGGCACTTTCTGTGTATTTTGCCGCGTCCCATTGGGTTTTGGCTTCATCGCGCTTTTGTTCAGCGACAACGCCATCTTTGTAGAGGTTGTTAACCCGAAGGTAGGTTTTCTCCATTAATTGAGAGGCGGCTTTAGCTTTCTGCCATTGGTCTTTTGCCGCTTGGATTTGTTGTATTCTTGCGCCTTTTTCTGCTTCCTGTGCGAGCGCGCCAGCGGCCTTCTGTCCTGCAATAGCCTGCTCCAGTTTAGCCTCTATTTCTGGGCTATGAAGAGTGAAAATCAACTCGCCTTTTTCTACTTTGTCACCTTTGCGAACCAGCACCTGATCGATACGGCCCGGTACCTTGGAAGAAATGCTGTATTGTTGCGATTCAATTTGCCCCTGCAGACGCACTGGCTTTGGTTGATAGGCTTGATAGAAGCTATACCCAATCCAAGATGATATGGCTAAAGCGGCAGCAGTCAGTACAATCGGTTTGGCTTTTTTCATCTCGGTATCCTAAAGGTTTGAAGTGTTGATAGAGGTTTGCTGATATTGCTGAAATGTGTTCATTTCGCTCGATAAAGCGAGAAGCTTTGATAGCGATATTAAGTAGTTAAAGCTGGCGGCTGATTTCTGTGTCTGGACACTGGCTAAGTAAAGCTGAGCGTCAACGACGTCCGTCGAAGTAGAAAGGCCTTGAGAAAAGGCCTTCTCTCGCAGTTTGATGTTCTCTTTAGCTAGCTCAATGCTGGAGTTAAGTCCGAGCACTTCTTCCTGAGCTTGCTGCGCCTCTAAATAGGTTTTTTGAACAAGCACTGTTAAATCTTGCTTGGCTTGTGCTTTGAGGTATTGCACTTGAGACACCGCACTATGAGCCGCTTTAACTTGATCCGAGCGACCTGTTGATTCAATGAGCGGAATACTGACGCCAACTCCAACGAGCCAGTCTGGTTTCATCTGACTGGCGAGTGAGTCATCTTCATGCAAGCTGTAATCACCATACAGGTAGACCTCAGGGTAATATTTGCCTTTTTCTGCTTTGATCAGACTTCGGGCCTGCTTCTCTTTTGCATCAAGCAACGACAACCCCGGGTAGGTGATTAGAGTTTGGTTAATGAATGCGTCCATTGGGGGAAGAGTGTCGTTGATAAATAGATGATCGCGTGGCTCAACCGTCGAAGATTGGCTGAGTATCTGAGTGAGCGCTGTCTGTGCGATATCAAGATTCTTTTGTGCCTTCTTGCGCTCAATGGTCGCTTGATCGAGTGCGGATTCCGCTTGGAGACGTTCAACTCGAGCGATTTGTCCCTGCTGCTCTAATTTAAGTGCGTTGTCTCTGTGCGTTTTTAAGCCGCTTTCTACCAGTTGACGCGTCTCGACCACTTCTTTTGCTAGCAAGACACTAAAATAGTATTTGCTTAAGTCTTCGTATCGCGCCTGAGTCTCCATCGCGAGTTGGCTTTGCGCTTCCTCTGATTTCCCTTCTGCTGCTGATTGTGCTGCGGTGATTCGACCGCCAGTAAAAATAGGCCAAATAGCTCTGATAGAAGATATAAAAATATCCCGCTCGGTAATCGTCGAGGTCGTATTACCTAGATCGGTAAACAGTTGACCGAGCCCTGAGAGTAATGAAGGAGGAAGAGAGATACTGCCGACGCTGGGTAAAGTACCATTGGTACTTTCAATCAACTGATTGCCTGACAGGGTGACATCGGTATCCAAGCGCGTGTAGTTTGCCCCAATCGTCACAGATGGCAGGTTCAGGTTATCAGTCGCATTTTCCAAGTGTTGATATCGGTCAACATTCGCTCTTTGCGCAGCCAACGAATTGTTTTCGTTTTGCAATAGCTGCCAAGCTTCACTAAAACTGATGGCCGCGGAATGGGCTGCAAATGGGAATGAACTAAGACAGCCAACTAACAAGGCAATAGGACGCAGCGACATACAATGAACTCTATTTGTAAAAATTAGAGTATAAACTCTAACTGATATTGTTGGCAAATAGAGGTAACAAAGGAGGCTAAATCGCCTCCTTGAAATGGGTGTTTATTGTTCCGCTTTAACGGGACTAGGTTTTAGTTTTTGAAACAGCTTAACGATAATAGGGCTAAACAACACCAATACGGCTAACACGGTAAAGGTCATTGTGATAGGTCTTTCCCATAGGAAGCTGAGTTCTCCATCAGTGATCATTAACGCCCGACGCAAGTTCTCTTCCATCAATCCGCCAAGGATAAAACCAAGCAGTAATGGTGCGAGAGGGAAATTAGCCAGCCTCAACGCAATGGCACCCATCGCAATCAACAACATGATGAAGACATCCATAGTGTTGAATGACACTAGGTAAACACCAGTGATAGAGAAGAACAGAATCATCGGTAACAGCACTGTCCTAGGAACTGCTAACAGTTTGGAAATGTAAGGAATCAGTGGCAAGTTGAGGATAACCAAAACAATGTTGCCGAAGTACATCGAGATGATGACTGACCAGAAGACGTCAGGGTGTTCGACAAACAGACGTGGGCCTGGTTGGATGCCATAAGCAATTAGTGCGCCTAACATGATTGCTGTTGTGCCTGAACCCGGAATACCCAAAGTTAAAAGTGGTACAAAAGAGCCACTTGATGCCGCGTTGTTTGCTGACTCTGGAGCAACTAACCCGCGGATGCTGCCTTTACCAAATTCTTCTTTTTTATCTTTAGGTGCTAGGTTACGTTCCATACCATAGCTCAGGAAGGCTGCGATAGTTGCACCAGCGCCTGGCAACACGCCAGTAAAGAAACCCAAAATGGAAGAACGGATCGAAACAGGCGCGACCTCTTTGACTTCCTCTTTGGTAACTTTCATGCTGCCAATGTCACTCATTTTGCTTTGTTCTTCGTTGCGAGTGTCTTTTTCTGGCTTAAGGATGCCCATTAAGGTCTCCCCTAATGCAAAAGTCGCCATCGCTAACAGCAGGAAGCTGAATCCATCCATTAAGTCTGTCAGTCCAAATGTGAAGCGCTCAACACCCACGCCTTTGTCGATACCTACCGTGGACAGCATCAGGCCTAGAATGGTCATCATCCAAGCTTTGATTACCTGACCTTTACCAGCGAAGGCAGCAACGGCTGATAGGCCCAATAGCATCAGTGCGAAGTAGTCAGAAGACTGGAAGCTAAGTGACACACTTGCCAGAGCAGGAGCTGCTACGAGCAGCATAATCGCGGATAGGGTACCACCCGTGAATGACGAGTAGGCAGCTAATGCTAGTGCTTTACCAGCTTGACCTTTCTGCGCCATTGGGTAGCCATCAAAAGCGGTCACAACGGTAGAAGAACAGCCCGGAGCGTTGATTAGAATTGAGGAGGTTGAGCCACCAAATACCGCACCGTAATACACACCTGCCATTAAGATTAGGCCTGATGAAGGATCTAATCCATACGTAATGGGGATCATCAGAGCGATAGCTGAAATAGGGCCAAGGCCTGGAAGCATACCGATGAAGGTACCAACGAAACATCCGACGATCACCATCATGATGTTCATCGGCATAACTGCGGTCGAAAGACCTTGTAAGATTCCATCTAACATTTGTTATTCCTTACTGTTTACGACCACATGGTGAAGATGACGCCCGGTTCCAGGTAAATATCCAGTCCCTGAGTGAGCAGCAGATAAAATGCGATGACAAAAGGGAAAGAGGCTCCGAACAGGACCTTTTTCCGTCGTTCACCCAGTAGGTAGAAACCTGCGAGCAGGAATAGTCCCGTTGCGAGCACAAATCCAATGTAAGTCAGCCCTAAACCATAAAATGCCATCAACGCTAAAAAAGCGATCAGCAGTTTCCAGTTAAAATCCATTACCGCGCCACTTTGCTTATCCGCTTGGCCTGTCACAAGCAGTATCAGAGAAAGACCGATACCGATAAAGGTCAGAAGTGTGGGTAAGGTGCGAGCCGTGAAGGGTTCATATTCGTCACCGGGAAAAAGAGGAATTTGTGATGTTTGATAGCCGTAACAAAGGCATACGATAAGAAAGATCATGGCACCGACGCGATCGCGACAAAGCAAATTCTCTTTTGAGAAAAACTGACCTTTGTTGAAAGAATTCGTTGGCAAGTCCGACATATCCAACTCCATTTGCATTTACATTGAGGGAAGAAAAAAGCCGTACAAGAGGGATTAATGAGCATGTATCACTAACCAATAAGCCATTTGCTGCTAGTCAAAGAGGCTTAGCTGTTTATTTCTAAACAGAGGAGATTGTGTCGTTATCTCAGGTACGGCAAAAAGGAAAGAGGGCAAGTGCAAGTTTGCCCTCGACAGGATTACTTAAGGAAACCCAGCTCGCGCATTAGGTCGCCCATTTGCTTTTCTTGATCTTCAAGGAAAGCGTAAAAATCTTTATCTGCCTTATAGTTATCGATCCAGCCATTGCGATCTCGAACGACCTGCCACTCGTCGGTGTTATACATTTTCTGCAGCGCGGTGTTCCACTCATCCAGCTTTTCTTGGCTGGTACCTGGAGCGGCGAAGAATCCACGCCAGTTAGCAAAGACAGTTTCGTTTCCGTATTCCGTTAGAGTTGGAATTTCCGGTGCTGCATCTAGGCGTTTAGGTGCTGTGACCGCTAGGATCTTAACTTGTCCAGATTTTGACATCTCAAGTACTTCACCTAGGCCGGTGGAAAGCAGTTGTGTTTCGCCAGAGAGTAGAGCAGCCATGGCTTTACCGCCTGCATCGTAAGCGATGTAGCGCACTTTACGTGCATCGAAACCTTCACCCTTGAACGCTGCCGCTACAACTAGGTGGTCCATACTGCCACGAGCTGAGCCGCCAGCAATTTTGACTTTGCGAGGGTTAGATTCAAAGTCTTTAACTACGTCTTCCCAAGTGTTGTACTTGGAATCGACAGAAGTCACGATTGCGCCATAGTCTGCAATGGTGGCTGCGACCGGTGTCAGGTCACGGAATGACTGAGGGAAAATGCCTGTCAGTGAGCGCACGACGATTGGAGTAGAGTTCACCATCAGCGTATCTTCTTGGCGCTGAGCGGTTTCGATCAGGTGAGCAATGGCTTTACCGCCGCCACCGCCGGATAGGTTTTGGAATGAGACGTTGTCGACGATATCTGACTTAACGAGGACATCACCCGTTCCACGAGCCGTCATATCCCAGCCACCACCAGCACCGCCAGGGATTAAGAAGTGTATTTTTTCAAGATCGGCTGCAAAAGTGTTGAAAGAAAAAGACGCAGCGATGATTGAAGCTGCCAGTGTTGGCTTGAGTACCTTAAACATGATTCACGTTCCTTATGTTCAGGTGCATCTTCATTGAGATTGCACTTATCGTTATCAGTTTTCCATTAACAAGGGAGGGAAACTCGTCAATAGATGCGTTTAAGGTTAATGGTGTGTTAAATAATTGTCGTTAATACGTTGATAAAAACAATATTGAGCATTGTGAGGATTTTGTTCATAAAGTTCACGGTAAAATTTTTGACCTGAACAATTACCCTAATCGGCATTGTTCTGCAGCTAAATTGTTGACGCGCTGCGAATAATCGAAATTTTCCTTCCAGATATGTCTCTGCTTTCTATGCAATTACTACACTATTTAATTGGTACTTTAGTTCATCTCAAAGTCTAGAAGTTATGGCCATGGAGGGCGTGTAGTTGGACGAATTGAAGAAGCATAAGCACACATACTCGATACGCTTTACAGTGGGAACGATGTTCATTATTGCAACGATCGTTACATCGATGTTCGCAATTAGCCTGCAGTATATTTTTACTCGTCAGATGTCTGAAGAGCACGTAGTAAGCAAACTGACCAAGGCGACAACCGACGTCAGTGAGTATATCCAAGAGGTCGATCTGAACGCGAAAAGCAGTGCGCGGATTCTGAGCAGTATTTCAAGAACGATCGATCATGATTTCAGTGAAGAAGAAATCCGTACCATACTGATTCAAGTATTGAAAGATAATCCATTGTTTTACAGTATTTATTTTGGTAATGGCCAAGAGGACTTCTACCAGATTATCAACCTAGAGTCTTCGCCAATTGTTCGGCAGCGCATTGAAGCCCGTGCGGATGACCGTTGGGTGGTGATCAAAATTAATGGTCCGGAACATAATCGAATACGCCAGACGATTTATTACACCTCCGATTTTGAACAAACTGGTGTTCGTACCAAACAAAGTAATTATTTCCCCACACAGCGTCCTTGGTACCAAGCTGCTTCAGCAGATGATGTGTACAAGACAGAACCATATCTCTTTAAGCACTTGAAAATTACTGGGCAGACTTATTCTCTGAAGACACGGGAAGCGGTATTGGGTATTGATATAGTTCTGTCTTCGATCAGTTCAAGAATCACCGCTGCCGCAATGGGCTTGCCAACCGACGCAGGCATAGAATCGTTTGTTTTTCATCGCACTGGTGAAATCATTGCTTCCAATCAACAGGGAGCGGATGAGATTCAGTCTGTGACCAAGCCGCTAACTTTAAGCCCGAGTGAACAAGCACTAGTGGATAGGGCGCCATCTTTGTTGGTATCGAATCAACTGAACTGGAGGCCATATGACTACGCCCGTGCCGGTGAACCGCAGGGTTACTCTATCGCGTTACTGAATTTATTGGCAAAGAAAACGGGGCTCCATTTTGAGTTTATTAATGGGTTTTCGAGTGATGAGCTAATTCGTAAGTTAAAACAAAGCCAGCTGGATATTGCACATTCGCTTCCAGAAATGGATGTGGATGCTGAGCACGCTCGGATACTTCTGTTTAAAGAACCTTTAGCCATGGCTTTTTTGGGGGAGACAGCACCTGATTGGTACTCAAGTAAGGTTGGAGTTATTGATGGGCATCGCTTTAACGCTAGTTCTGTTATGGGAGAAGTTAGCCCGACAGTATTCAGTGACGGCGAAGATGCGTATCAGGCGTTACTGAAAGGTGATATCCAGCTTTTACGCGACACGAGGAGGACTTTGGAACATTTAGGTCAAAACAACAATGTTAAATTCCAATTCCTGCCGATTCAGGCATCTGCACCTTTTTACCTGACACTAAGTGAAAAGCATCATGCGCTCGAGTCACTATTAACTCGTGCCATTGACAGCATCACACCCGATGAGCTGACAACGTTGAGTGATGCGTGGTTTAGCCAAGTCAAAGAGCATCGAGTGCCTTATGAAGGATTAGACTCTTTGGCGGGCACAGGGACAATCCACAAACGTGAGGTGAACGGTAGCAGCAAATTCTTTTATGTAGAGGCATTAGGAAAAAATGCTCAAGACAACGAAGAGTTCCTTGCTGTTATCGTGCCGGAAGATGTGGTGATGGCGCAGGTATATGACAGGTTGTATACCTCGATTGGTGGCACGGTGGTAGTCTTATGCTTGTTGCTACCTGTAGCTTGGGTATTTGGTAATCCGATTGTAAAACCTATTCGCCAGCTTCAGGAAGAAACGAAGAAAATTAAATGTCGCAAGTTTGATGATGTACAGATAGTGAATTCCAATATTAAGGAAGTCTGGGCGTTATCACATTCCATTCATGATATGGCACGAGAAATAAAACGACATGAAAAGCAACAAGAGGTGTTTGTTGAGTCATTTATTAAGTTGATTGCTCAAGCCATCGATGACAAATCTCCTTATACGGCTGGTCACTGTAATCGCGTTCCTGAGCTTGGAATGTTGCTTGCGGAAGCGGCTGAGAAATGTGACTCAGGCTCACTGAAAGATTTTTCGTTTGCCAACAATCAGGAACGTAGGGAGTTCCGTATCGCAGCTTGGCTACACGACTGCGGTAAGATAACCACACCTGAACATATCGTTGATAAAGGCACTAAGCTCGAAGCTAACTATAACCGTATTCATGAAGTAAGAATGCGATTTGAAGTACTGTGGAGAGATGCTGAAATCGAATTTCTACAATCTCAGTTAGCGGAAGACGTAGACAAAGAGCAAGCCTTACAGATATTGCGTGCAAAGAAAGCCCAGCTACAAGAGGATTTCGAGTTTGTCGCGACATCGAATGTCGGCGGTGAGTTTATGGGGAAAGAGCAGGTTGAGCGAATTAATTCCATAAGCCAAATTACATGGCAGCGAAATTTTGATGATCGATTGGGTTTATCGCCTTTTGAAGAATTGAATAAGCCAGCCACTCAACGCACTTTGCCGGCAACAGAGAAGTTACTTGATGACAAACCAGAACATATACAGCACCGAATTAGACCGTTGGAGTTTGATCCTAAGTTTGGCATCAAAATGGATGTGCCGAAATACCAGTACAATCTAGGGGAATTGTATAACTTATCTATATCAAGAGGTACATTAACGGCAGAGGACAGATTCAAAATTAATGAACATATGATTAGTGGCATCAAAATGTTGGAAGCTTTACCGTTTCCGCCCGAACTTAGTCGAGTACCACGTTATGCTTCAACGCACCATGAAACCTTAAAAGGTACGGGTTATCCACGTAAATTAAAGGCGGAAGACTTATCGGTACCAGAACGAATTTTGGTCATAGCGGATATTTTTGAAGCGCTTACTGCAGCAGACAGGCCGTATAAAAAAGCCAAACCAGTGAGTGTCGCGGTAGATATCCTCCATAAAATGGCGTTGGATAAGCATGTCGATATGGAGCTGTTCTTATTGTTTTTACAAAGTGGGGCTTATCTAGAATATGCCAATAAGTTTTTGCCCGAAAGCCAGAACGATAAAGTTGATATCACCCAGTATCTGACGCGAGAGCAAGTTGCCTAGCACGTTTAACTTGCTGTGCTACTAGTATTTGATAACAACTTGAAAGGCTCCCTAATATTGGGAGCTTTTCTGTCTTTATAAACTTGATCAACGACTGTTCTGAAAAAGGGTGATGTTCCCACATAGTTTGCAGCGAAATAGCGAGTGAAAAGAAATCATTCTGAGGGGAAATTTCACCAGTGCGTAGGTTCGGGTTTAGAGCAGAAAACAGAGGAGAGAGAGAAGGGCTTGTTTGTTGTTCGTAACTGGACCCTATGGGGAGTATGCTTCCCATATCGATCAATATGGTTCGGTAGCATGGCGTTACTATCAGGTTGGAAGGCTTGATATCGCCATGAATGTATCCAGTGCCGTGTAAGGCAATGAGGGCCTGCTCAGCGTTACTGGTAATTTCTTTTTTTAGAGAATGATCTAGTTGAGAATAATCGATGGACAGAGATTCAAAAAACTCCAGCATCAGCCAATCCATCCCCATATCGGATCCATAGTCCAGATACTTGGGCCAGTAAGGAGAGGAATGATGATGCAGGAATTCAGCTTCTGTTTTGAGTTGCTGTTTTGCAGCTACACTATGAGCAAACTTTACAATCGTGGGTCCAAAATGTGGGTGAGTCGCGAGATAAGTACCGTTGCGAAGCAGCGAGTACTGAGTAACCTTCAGTACTCTAAAGCATGTTTCTATTTTGCTAGCTGCTTCGCGGTTTATCTTCACATTTAGATACTCGATGGTAATGAGAAGGCAGAGAAGAAATTCGGCACAAATGGATTGTTTTGTCCCTGCGTCTTGATACTCAACTCAACCTGACTTTCTCCATACTTAATGGCTACTTCAGTTTGCTGAGAGGTCGTAGATGCAACTCTTGGTTCAATCAGCTTAAACCAAGCCCAGTTACCTTCGAATTTCTCGTTAGCAATAGAGCTGGCTTGTGCTTTTATCTGGAAGCCTAATGCATCTTGCTCAATTGCTGTTGCGTTCCAACTTTGTTTACTCCATAGGCGCGGGCCGTGTTGATAAGTAAACAATGGCTTTTCACCTCGGATAATAAACTCGGTGACATCTGAACTCATCTCTTTGGCTTTAAGTTGGAATTGCAATGACATATTTTGCGGATCCGCCAAGAATAGGGCATTTCGAATATCACGAGCTTTGTCTATCATTTGCCACACTGCTGGATCTAACGCTAACCCTGTATTCGGTAACAAACCATACAAGTATGGAGAGCGTTCTTCGGTGGAGAAACTCTTCAGTTTTGTTTGGTAGAACTGGTCTAAGATTCCGTTAACTTTAAAGAAGGCTGCAACGTCAGCCGTGCTTGCATCTAGGCTTGCAGTCTTGTTAAACGGATAGTAAGCAGCAATGGTTGTTTCGTAAGGCTGATAAACCTCTGTTTTCCATGTGCTGTTCAGATAGGCATGTGCCAAGCTCATAACAAGATCGTTAGTTTGCTTAGTAATCTGAGCTAGTATCTGTTTTGAAATGCTAGGCTGAGAGGCCTCTTGCTGTGCCAAAAGTGAAATCGGGTTACTGGTTTTTATTTCAGCTGTCAGTGCTTGATAGGCCACTTTTTGCGGATCTTCCGCCTCGTAGAATTTGCCTAGCCAGGTTTCTGCTTCTGTAAATTGCCCTAGTAACGCATCAATTGGCTTATTACCTTGGTCATCTGCGGTAACCTGTTTGTGGTATTGGCTGAACGCGATATAGATTTGTCGTGCAGACTCTTTCTTATCGATATCCTGCTCGGGTGGTTGTTCACCTTCCTTCTTAGCTTCTGGCTGAATTAACTCAACAGACGTGTATTTGCTGATAGTCGTATACAGCTGAGCCAAAGGGTTGTTAGATGCGGTTGTTAGTACAGCAAGCGTCTGTTTTAGCTCATCAGCATTTGAAATGCTTTTAACTTGGATATGAGTAGCAAAGTCTCGCCAGTAATTAATGTAATCGCCCTGATACATTTGCTTGAGATCTCGGCTGATACGATACATTTCTAGCGCACTTGGTGAAGTGCCAGCAACTCCCTCGTACGCTTTCAGAGCGTCTTTAAGTACTGGAGAGTCGACGGATAAGTCCAACTCGTTGAAGCCTGATGGTGTAAATAGGTAAGGAACCAAGTAACCCACGTAGTCTGGAGAGAAAGACAGCAACTGATTAAAGTTGGTCCCAAGCTCCTGACGAACATCAATGCGCTTCGAATAGGTTGGCGAGTTCAGGATATGCTCATACAAAAGAGTCTCTATACCAGTTTGGTTAATGACCTTTTTGGCTAGGCTTTCTAAATCAAAATTAGGCTTGATAGGAACTAAATCCTGCGCAAAAACGTCATCAAGCAAGACCCTAAGTTGTGCAACATTGACGCTGTCTGCTTCGCCTTGCTCCTCTAGCGTAGTGACAAAGTAATTCTTGAGTTCAGTAATGTTGGTTCGTTCAGGATTGAACAGCAAGCGATAGTTGTTGAGCAAAGACAAAGTTTTTGCTTGGTCTTCCAGGTTGACGTAAACAAACAGATCTTTCTCTAACGTATTTTCCATAGAAGGGATCAATACGCGCTGTAGTTCACTGAAATAGGCTGCCTGAACATCTTTCATGATACTTGAGCTCGGCATGATTGACAGCGTGTACCAAGGCTTAGGCTCAAGATACAGAGAATAAATCCGGTTTAGAGAATACAGATTTGGAATGTTATCTGACATGTTTTCAATGTCATAAGGCTGCGCTGCGATAGACTCCTTGTAGCGTTCGAGCATGCTATCGGCACGCGCTTCACGTTGGCTTTGATAGTCGAAGTCCAATTTTATGACAAGTAGTACACTTGCAAACAATCCTAGCCAGAATAGGGTATAGGCTGTTTGCATAGTCAGCAGTAAGTTTTCTTTGCGACGATTGACTCCAACAAGATCGTGCTCGTTAAGTACAGCGTGAGTCATCAGGTGCTGAGCAAATAAGGTTTGCTGCACTGGGATTTGTTGATGCTGCTGAAATTGCTCGTGTCCAAGAGACTGGTTTACGACGTTAGCTAAAACATCGTGTTGCGCTTGGTTCGTGCCACTATGTGTGAAATAAAAGCCTCGGAAGTTAAGCCCATCTTGTAGCTGATCGCCGCGATATAAGCGATGAAGGAACTGCCACAGACTTTGTTTTAGTAAACCGAATTGGTATGGGGCTGCACAGATTGCATTGCGGTAATCTTGATTTAGTTGCGATGCTAGAGCGGTACTCATATTAGCGATTAACTGGCTAATGAGGCTGTCATACTCTTCATTGAACCAGTCCCCATCAATTCCGCCATGCTTTTGAATCGGAGATGTAGCACCAAATACCTCGTTCCGTTTTGTTTCATCAAAAGCAGAGAAGAACTGACAAAAATCGTTAATTTGCCCCATCTGAGTAATGACGTTGTAAACTGGTAGATTAAGGCCAAATGCTCGGTTGAACCCCTGAATCTCAGATTTTATCTGATCTGCTTTTTGCGTTAGGGTCTCCGTGGAATTGAGTAGCTCTTTCACATCTGTCGTCAATAACAAGCCATTAATTGCCTGACGCGGACGCCATTTGTTTAAACTCTGGCAGAGCGTTTTGATGTAAGCAGGGTTTTGGTCCTCTCCCAAGCTCACCGAAATAAGTATTGAGTGTTCACTTAGCCAAAATAAAATAGGGAACTCGATATCGTTGCCAAAATCATCCACTTTGTAAGCTTCATAACCCATTTGAGTAATGATGCTCTTATCTTTACGAGGATCGTCGCTGAGTAGAATATAAGTTGGTTGATCGTAACGGCTACTGAGGCGTTTCTTTCTCTTTTGCACGTAAAGCATCAACTTAAAGTGTTGTGCAAGTAGTTTACAGCGCTTGTTGATTAGCGCTTTTTCTTGATTAGATGTTTGTGGCTTGTTCTTTCGACGAGAAAGTAACCAATAACATAGCGAGCCTAAAAGGATGGCGACCAGTAGTGTCGATAGTACACCAACTAAAGTGTGTGTTGGGTAAGCATACTTCCAGGTCAGAACACCTCCAACAGCAAAGGTAATGACCACAAACAGAAGAGTCCAAAGTATGCTGCTTCGTCTGTTGTTTGTAGATTTAGATGAAGTTGATTCTGCCATTCCTAAGGAGCCTCTGAAGTTTTCTTAGTTTCTTTTATTGTTTTTTTGTTTTGCACAATGATGGCTTTGATTGCGTCTTTTTCTAAATACCAAGCTTTAATCTCTCTGGCTTGTTGAGAGGATTCGCTGCGAACAATGACCCGATAAAAGGAGTGAAACTGTTCTACGATAGGCGTGTAAGCGGATGGGGACAGTGTGCTTATAAATGCGTCTGCATTTTTTTGTGACGAGAACGTTGCCAATTGTACCAACCATTCTGACTTGCTGGTCAGCATTGAAGGCGGTGGAGTTGCATCGACCATCTCTACTTTGCTAGCTCGTTGCGGAGTATTTACCAAATCATCATCGTTGCTGATGAAGACGATATCGTTAACTTCACCTGATAAGACGTAACGTTCGCTAAAGTCCGGTAAGAAGTTAAAGTCTCGTGCGCGCTGTGGCATTGTTTTTTCATACCAGAAGTGAGTTAAGCCTATACTCAGCGCAATCAAAGTACTGAAAAATAGTGTCGTTAGCAGATAGCGTTTTCTGCGTGTTGGCTTACGTGCTTTAGGCTGCTTTACTCGAGTCCGGCAGTGAATGCTGTTGCTTTGGCGGTATTGGCTGATGACTTGCTCTAGCTGATGAATGAAGCTCTTTAACTGTTCACTGCCTGATTCCCTATATTGACCTTTGAAGCCGATGTTGAGGAATATGTATATGACTTCAAGCAGATCGATCAATTTATGAGGCTGTCTCGTTGCTTTTTCCGCAACGGTGAAAAACAATTCACCGCCATTTCTCATACCGAATAATTCGCTGAGCAGGGTTTTATTTTCCCAGCCGCGTTTTTCTCCCCATTCGCTGTAGATAATTAGCTCATCTAAAACAACGGCATATAGGAAGCAGAGTTTATCAATAACCGCTACAGGGTAAGTTAACTCTGCACCTTTGGCTTTGATTTCATTGATATTACTTACAAGCTGGTGGCGAAGTGTTGTGACATCTTCTGGTTCTGGCAGCGTTGATACTTTTAATGTCGTTGACAGTAACTCACTGCTGATATTAATTAACTGGTTTTCTGCTTTATCAAAGTAATTCAGAAACTCATGATGGTTTTTACTGGCATTAACCGACACCCAGCGAGATGTGTTTTCATCGTTGTTCTTGTCGGTAAAGTCAGACTTGTTTGTGTCCCAAACCAGTGTTTCTTCGTCTAAGTAGTCCATAGGCATTATCTCAACGCGTACAACATGACTTCTAATTCACTAATGCGTGTATCTACATGCATTGCAATAGCATCACGGTTTTCAAGCATCTCAAGCCACATCCTATCGGAGGTATCCACTTCGAAGTAAGAAACCCCTTGCATCGGCTTTAATTCACTTGGCGCAACAGGCAGCGGGGAGAGCGCTATACCTGATAAACTGTTTCTCACTAGCTCAACAATGCGCGCGTTGTTACCCAGCTTGGCAGAAACGGGGAACAGCTCATTAAGTTCAGCACTACTTATATTTGACTTAACGGCAAGCACGAATCGGCGATTAGAGACGCTTGCCGTATCCTTAATCAGTGTACGTAACAAGCGACGACGTTCGAACAAAGAGGAGTCCCAATTGAACTCGATAACAGAGTCCTGTTGGACCAGAGTAAGCATATTACGCAAACTAGAGAACAGAGGATTAAAGCTATCATACAGCCTGTGATACTGAAGATTGCTACATGGCTCAGGGATTGCCGGCGTCAGAGCCATTACCTGGGCTTCAAACTTTCGCAGTTCGAGGTACAAATCATGCGTCTGGAACTTAGGGTTATTGATGGTGAGATCAAACCACGGCAGCCATGTATTTAAAGTCTGCAACCAAAGGTAATCTTGCATCATAGACTGAGGGCTCTTCTGTCCCTGTCCAGCTTGGATTCGCTTGAGCAGATTTGTTGCTCTGTTGGAAGAAAGAGCGTGGATCTCTTTCATGCGCTCAACCAATAATGTCGAAGCGCCGTAGTGAAGACAGGCAGGAATAAATGCTCGATCCAGTACCACATCTCCTGATTCGCTGCTTTCCAGAATTTTAGAAATAGGAATCAAGGTAAAACCGGAAGTATCTTCACCCTCAAGCTTGATAGAAATGTTCAGCTGGGCAACATCTATTTCGACACTTGCATTTTCTGACGTTGATGTGTCGAAAACACTGATGGACTGTGTGACATAGCGACTCTGCTCTGACTCATCACTGCCATAGTCATTGTTGCCTTGCAAAGATATTGGTAGGGCGAGATAAGCAATGGTTTCTATTGTTCCTTGAGGAATATCTCTGGCGACCTCTTCTTTCAGCTCAAATTGAGTTCCATCAGGGAAGACACCCGCTGATGAAGCTACCGAGAGTTTACCAATTTTAAGTAGATCGTGATTGATGGTTAATTCAGTCACACCATAAAAGGGAGCAAATCCTGCCAAGGTCTCGATATTTTGACGAACGTAATTTTGGACATATCGATCCTGCTGCTGAAAATGTTGTGGGGCAATGAACATACCTTCTTGCCATACTACTTTTTTGAATGCGTCCACGTACTTTCCCTATTTTATGATTAAAATAATTTCCACCAGGGAGAATCTGGCGTAATAACTTCGAGCTTGGCTTTGTCACCTGAAATGCTAAGTTGCAAATACTCGTCTGAATTTTTAGGTAACATTGACACCGACTTTGGCTCACTTTGTTGATAGTCAATAAACTCCACCAAAACACCGACGTATTGTGTTTGGTTATTGATATCTAAAGTTATTTTCTCCTCGCTCCCAGGAATGACCACAGGCAAAATTTGCTTGGAAATCAAGTTAGCGCTAAGTAACTGTACGTCATTGCTGTACAGGTCGATAAAAGGCTGCTGTTTAAACATTTGTGCATCAGTCAGCTGGTAAAGGCGTACAACCACAGGGTTGGAATCGTTAGACTCCGAAGGGTTGGCCGATTTGTCTGACTTAATTGCTAATGAGTATTGTGTAACAACAGGCGCTGGATCGGATGAACAACCCACCAGAAACAGAGCCAAAACAAAACACCACTTAGCCATCAATTTTCCTCTCTTTGCTTTTGCATGTTTTCCATAAAGAGAGCTTTAAACTGGCGTCGGAAATCTCCATTTTCTTGTCGGTGCTGAAAGTGCTTACGGTAGATTCTCCAGTATTTCTTTTCTTTACTACTGAACATGCCACCGGAAATATAGTCGCTAAACTGTCTCTCTAGCTGAGAGGGTGCGAACTCGTTAAGAAACTGATCAACGGTTTTCTCAAGGGCATCAAACAATGCTTCGTGATGTAACGTTGGGTTTCTCAAGTACTTTTGGTTTTTCTCTGTCATCGAAAGCAGTTTTTCCAGAGATGACTCAATCGGGGTATCCGCTTTTGATTGCACAGGTAGAAACTCCGAATCTTCCGGATCTTGGACCACTTTTGCATTTGCGTTGATATCATCCACTTCAACGTGTTTCGCAATTGTATCCGCATCTAAATCTTCAAATGGATCCGCAGCAAACGGGTCATCACTTAGAATGTTGTCTTGGGAGAAATGGTTGCTTTTTTTACTTTCCACGGGAGCTTTATCTTCCTCCAAAAAGTCGATTTCGTCATTCTCAAGTTGGAGTGAAAAAGGTTCAGAAAACAAATCGTCGTCTTTTTCCTCAGCAGATGCCTGTTCTGATGTGATCAATGTTGATACCAACATGGTGTAGTTTTCGACCTTGAGAATATCACCGTCATTGAGCGGGTATTCTTTTCCCTTTGCCATCGTTTTATCGTTAAGCACTGCGCTATTTTGGCCTGTGCTCTTTACACAGTAACCGCTATCAGTCAGGCGAATACTGCCGTGTACCCTTGATATACGTTTACTTTGGTCGGGTAAAGAGATGTCACAAGAAGTTGCCCGCCCAAATTCACCACCTGTTTTAGGTAAGTACACAACCCTAGAAGTAACGACTTCATCAGAGGGTACAGAAATCAAATGAATACTAATTGTCACTTGTTATCCCTCACACTTTAAAATCGCTGCATTGAATGCAGATAAAAAACCAGAGTACTTCTTAAGGAAACGTTTTGAGAAATAGACGCCCATCGGTTTGGTGTCCATTAACTGAGACTGGAAAAAGTCATGTGGTAAAGATGCCTCTTTTAACTCTCCGCTGAACACTTTTTCATCTTCCAGTGCTACGTCAATTTCCCTTTGTTTTAAAAGCTTTAGTAATACTTTAGCATCTCGCGGCTGTTTGACTACGTTGAATCCGTTGCGCTTTAGCCAAAACCACTTGTTGGACCCAAATTTTGCAGAAAATTTGAGGTTAACTTTGGTTAGCTCGTCCATCTTAGGCTCTACACCCGGACCAAAGTACCAACGAAGCTCTTGCTGAGCGATAGGTTCTGACAGCGTTGCGTATTCGTCTCGCTCTGCCGTTTGTGTGGCTACAAAGAAGCCGTGTTGAGTACCACTTTGAACTCTGAGCTGAGCATCTGACCAGACCGTCATGGTTATTTGGTAAGGTTGACCCATATGGCTAAGTGCGCATTTTACTTTGTCTAAAGCAAGACCTTGCATCTGCCCATGCTTATAGTCTTGATAGGGCGGCCAGTCTTGAGTCGTCAAATGCAGACGAGCAGGCCCAAATGTTGATTGTGCTGATGCGTTGGCTACGGTGAATAAGCCAATCAAAATAGTTAGGCAGAAAGTAAAATACGGCATCATTCTGACCATTCATTTCCTCCAATAAGCTCGGAAATTTTTAAAATAGAAACAGGTGGATAATAGTCTAGTGTTCTTGCAGCGCCGACGTTGACTATATATGAATATTGGGTTAAAGGTTCGATTGGAACGTCACTCGGCTGATACTTACCACTTAATATTTGCTCTGCTTTATGACCAGCAAATTGACCCACGTTGTAGTAGCGGCTCACAATACCAAATAGAGCATCATGTTTGCGTATAGGCGACTCAGTTGCTGAAAACGTTGCGATGCCTTGTTGGTGTAAGTTATCAACAATATCTTTCCCTTGACTGATGATATAGGAATCCGGTGGAAGATAAGCTAACTGAACACCATCTTCAATCATTAGGTCAACAACCTTTCCAACAGAGCTAGAGTCTGGTTTGTCATTCAATGTTCTTAGTGGATAAAGATAAACATCCTTTTGATACTTGGCCGAAAGTGTTTGTATACTGCGAGCTGTTACTACCGCATTGTTTTCTAGTGGATTGAAAATGATCCCAATTGTCTTTATTCCGCTCAATTGACTAATCGCGTTAAACTGAACATTGTGTGGAACAATGTGGCTTACGCCTGTGAAGTTGCGACCCTTTTCATCAAGAGAGTCTACGATTTTAGAGCCGACAGGGTCAGTAACAATACTAAACACAACGGGTGTATCACTGTTTTCTCTAAAGCGACTTGGATTGTGTTCTGTACCGAGTAGGTTCAAAGTGATGGTTGTGCCAAATGTGTAGATCAAGTCGGGATTTCTTTCTTCGACACTCGCTAAGTGTTGTTTTAGGGCTTCTTTATCACGCTTTGCATCAAGTACGGTATAACGCACCTTCATTTTGTTGGATAAGTAATCCATAAATCCGCGTTCTGCATCAGTCACACCTCGCCACAATACCATGACAACATGTTTCTCTGATTCCGATGTATCAGCCAAAGACACAAACGGCAGGATAGTCAGGAGACATAAAAGTAGAACTCTCATTTAACCACCTCCATTTGGTTTTTATCACGACGAGTAAATAAGCTATAGAAGCTTAGTAACACGATCGAACTAATAAGAAGAGCTACACCGAATAACATAATGGTGTCTTGGAACCCTAAAACACTGAGAGCAAGACCTGCGACTAAAGGACCGGCGATATTACCAATTCTCTCAGTCAGTCTGAATATGCCTATAGTTTTCCCTTTATCTAAGCCAGAATCTGACAAGAGGTCGATAATAAGAGGGACCTGAGGTGAAACGCAAATACCATGTGCAATACCAACAAGTATTACTATTAATAGCAACCCAAATGTGCCAGGAAGCATCATGATATTAATCAATGCACCTGCAGACAAGATACCGCCGATAAATATAAAGGCGATTTTGTTGTTCCATTTATCAATTAATATGGCTGCAAGCGGCGAAATGACAATGATTGCTAGGCCATAGGTCATCATTACTCTGCCGGAAACGGCACTGCTTTCGCCAAGAGATTGCAAATAAACAGGGCAGATGTAGTACAGAAAGCCCGTTAGTACGATTTTCGCAGGAATGGCACTGAAGAAAGTGATGAGCGCGAAATATTTGTTGCTCAGTAGAACCTTAAAGTCGGAGAGTCTTACTGGCTTACTTTCACTGTTGGCTTCGCCCCGGTCAAAGAAACTAATAACGAGCATGACTCCCACGATGGCAAATGCGGCGGCTAGCAAGAATGTCACAGAATAGCCCAGCTTATCTGCTAAAACACCTCCGATTGCTGCACCACATAAGGAACCAGAGAAAAATGCAGACAAGAATGTCGACATACCTTTGGTTCTGTTATGAGAGTTCGTAGTGTCTGTGACATAACCCTGAGCTGAGATAAACACGATACCATAACCAACAGCGGTAACGGCTCGAGCAATGAGTAGGAGTTCTAAATTAGGGCTTAACGCGGTTGCAACCAAGCCTACAGAAGTTAGCAGCCCCCCAGCTATCAGCGATTTTCTACGCCCGACTTTATCTGACCAGTAGCCAGCAAACGGAAGAGAAATTGCCCAGCACAGCATGAATAGAGAAATTGGCAAACTGGTGACAAGGTCTGCCGGAATTAAGTTGTGAGTGCTTGGCAGGCTAGCCACAAAATTCGGGAAAAAGGCAAGGGATGCTGCTTCTGAAAAGATCAGGATAAATAGAGGGAGTCGAACAAAGCGATAGTCCTGAATATTTCGAGTTGGCAAATCCTTATGGGCAAATGAGCCTTTCACCAACTTATTGAGTTTCCCAATTAATGTACCGAACTCGTCATTGGATTGAACATTGACTAAGTAGGGCACTTGTTTGTGGTCGCCCATGGCGATCAGTTGTTTTATTTGCTTCCACGGTTTGATGATCATGAAGTTGCAAATAAACAAAATTATCTCAATAACAAACAATCCAGAGGCGACTAAGACAGTTATCATGTCCATAATGCTGTCTTTGATCATCTGCGGAATAATATTGGTATCCGCCATCATCTGTAGCTTGATAATACCTGTATCGTCGATTGGGATAGAAAGCTCACTAGCTTCAACATAATCCGGAAAGAACTTGGGATGCTGATAAATAGCAGCGGTATCGCGTTCGAGGCGTATCGACAATAATTCGGGATGATGCTCAATGTAAGCTGAAAACTCTTCTTCTAAGCCAGCGAGACGATCTAGCGGTACTCCTTCGTCAATTAAGCGGCCAATCATGTGCGAAAGAGTATCGCCAATCAGATTCGACTTTTGCTCAAGTTGATTTTCATAAACGACAGAGAATTTGCTTAACGACTGATAAGAGCTACCTAAATTTGATGTTACGGTCAGAACGATCGCTAATAGAATGATCAAAAGCGGGAAATATCGCGCTCGAATCTTATCCCACTTTGATCCACTTCGGTCTGCAATAATGTGTGTTTTTGCTGCGGCCAGAAGTTCACTGTCAGGTAGCCCTTGAGTATCGATTGCATTTGTCGCGGATTTGACTTTCTTAAGCAGAAAGTCGATCAGAGAGTTTAATGCCAAATAACCAATGACTGCAGCAACCATCACCCATAGGAAGGTGTCCATTATTTGCTGCGACAGTAGGTCTTGTTTAATTTGGTCTAGATAGAGTGGGGAGTAATAGAGCCTCAGCTCACCCTCTTTTACATCAAAAGTATTGACGATATCGGTGGTGAGCAGCCGATCGGTGTCAAACTTAGCTACCCCAGTCGTAAACAGGACTTCATCTGCGCTGTTTACAACTTGAATTTTGCTGATGCCATCAACCAACTCAGAGCGTCTCTCAATGAGTGATTGAATATTGGAAATTGATGACAAAGGTAAACCCAAGCTCATCGCTTGGCGAATGTCGTTGTCGGTTTCATCCAAAACGACCTGATATGTTGAATCGCTAGTTTGTGTCAGGCGCTTGTCGAAGTTGAGATAGTTAAGCGTTGTGTTCAGGCCATTTGAGAACAGCAGGACAGCTACGATAGCCAAGATAAGCTTGGCTCGCAAAGATATAAATCGCTTAGTTTTATCCATATATGCGGTATCCATCCTGCTGTTTTATCCGAACTTACTGAATAGTAAGCTCGAATCCTTCCTCACTGTTTGCGGCTGTAACAGATACTTGGGTGATTGGCTGTTGCAAGCTCAATCTACTGATACATTCCTCTGCCAATTTTGGCATTAATGAACGGTTGATGATCTGCTCAACAGCACGACCACCTGTAGTCGGGTCAGTGTTTTTGCCCACCACGTAGTCAACAAAACCTTCATCCCATGTAAACGACGCTTGATACTGCTCTGCCAGTTTTTTCTTAATGCGGTTGAGAGATATCTCCGTGATTTTAGCTAACTCTTCATCATTTAGTGGGTAGTAAGGTACGATGGTTGTACGACCCAAAAACGCTGGCTTAAAGTAATGTTGGAGATCAGGACGAATGGCTTCAAGTAACTCTTCATTGCTCAATCGTTCGCTGTTGTCCGCACAGACATCACAGATGGCTTGATCCGCCGCATTTGAAGTCATAATGATGATGGTGTTTTTGAAATCTACCGTTCTACCTTCACTGTCTTTAATGTGGCCCTTATCGAAAATCTGATAGAACAAGTCGTGAACACCTGGATGCGCTTTTTCCATCTCATCCAAAAGTAGCACAGAGTATGGGTTGCGACGGATTGCTTCTGTTAATACGCCACCTTCACCGAAACCAACGTAACCAGCAGGAGAGCCAAGTAACATAGAAATTTTATGCTCCTCTTTGAACTCAGTCATGTTGATAACCGTCAGATCATTGCTACCTCCGTACAGCTGCTCTGCAAGGGCCATCGCAGTTTCAGTTTTACCAACACCACTTGGACCACACATTAGGAACACGCCAATCGGCTTACGGCTGTCAGTTAAGCCTGCACGCGAAATACGAATCGCTTTGGCAAGCTCTTGCTTTGCAACATTTTGACCAATGACACGCTTATCCAATTCTTCTTCTAATGAAAGAAGGCGAGCAATTTCGTCGCTCATCATGTTGCCGACAGGAATACCAGTCCAGTTAGCAATGACCTGAGCAATGGTGTTGTCATCAACCATTGCATTAACTAGAGGCTCTTCACCCTGCAATTCACCAAGTTGGTCGATAAGCTCATTGAGTTTGTCTTGCTTGGCTTTATCTACCGATTCTTCAGCCTGCCCATCGCTGATTTCTTGCTGGAGTGTTTTTATCTCGTCAACCAAATCAACTTCTTGCTTCCAACGAGCTTGATAGTCTGTCAGCTTCTTCTCGTTTTCTGCAATTTCGGTGGTTAGTTCCGCAATTTCATCTTCCGCAATACCAAACAGAGCGTTCTCTTTTTCCAGTGCTGATTTTTCGTTTTGTTGATAGCGAATGGTTTGCTCAAGCGCCTCAATCACTTCTGGCTTAGCGCCTTGTGTTAATGCAATACGAGCACTGGCAGTATCAAGCAAGCTGATCGCTTTATCAGGTAGTTGGCGACTTGGAAGGTAACGAATAGATAAATGAACAGCGGCATCAATCGCTGATTCTGCAATGAAGGCACCATGGTGTTTTTGTAGCGATGCTGCGATACCACGCAACATTTGCTTGGCATCTTCAGCGTTTGGCTCTTCTATTGATACAACTTGGAAGCGTCGTGTAAGAGCAGGATCTTTTTCGAAGTATTTTTTGTATTCAGCCCAAGTAGTCGCTGCGATGGTTTTAAACTCTCCGCGTGCTAAAGCTGGCTTAAGAAGGTTAGCTGCATCATTTTGACCTGCTGCACCGCCCGCGCCAATCAAGGTATGGGCTTCATCAATGAAGACAATAATAGGCTTTTCGCTGTTTTTCACTTCATTGATAACGTCTTTTAGACGATTTTCAAACTCACCTTTGACGCTTGCACCTGCTTGAAGTAAGCCAAGATCAAGTGAATGGATCTGTACACCTTGCAGGGCACCAGGAACTTCGTTGGCCGCGATACGTAATGCTAGACCCTCGACAACGGCTGTTTTACCTACACCAGGCTCACCGACCATGATCGGGTTGTTTTGGCGTTTTCTACACAGAATATCGATGGCTTTACGCACTTCTGAATTCCGACCAGAGATAGGATCAATATTGCCGTCCAATGCCTGCTGTGTCAGATTCGTTGTGTATTTACTTAATGCGTCATTGCCGACAGGGGCACCGCCAGTGCCATCTGCGGCAGCTGCGCCAGTTTTTGCTCTAGCAACGGCTGTTTTATTGATTAGTCCTTGAAGAGATTCCAGTGAAACACTTTGTAAGCTTTCTAGCTGCAGAGTATTCATACCCAGCACGTTTTGTTGCAACATAGCTTGAATCAGGTGGAGACTGATCACTTCGCCATGGCCATAGTTCACAGAGGCAATCATCCAAGCATCTTTGACGATTTCGGTAAGCGCTTGGCTTAATGTTGGCTGGCCTTCATTACCTTTAGGAAAACGTGCGATTTTTGAAGACAGCTCGTTGACCAAGTTATCTTGGGATAAGTTCTGTGATTGAATCAGGCTATTTAAATGTTTGTCTTGCTGAGAAAGAAGCTGAAGCAACCAGTGTTCTGTCTCTATAGAAGGCACATTTTGATTCATTGCGGCACCAGCTGAAACTTCAAGTGCTTGTTTCAGCTCTGGTGACAGCTTAGCGACTAAATTTGTTAGTGTAACTTGCGTCATACCGTTTTCCTTGTATCTCAAGAGGCATCAATACGTCTTTAATACCTAACTCTTTGTTTGGTCCTGAAGTTAGATTACTTCAGAAGAATACTTACGATTTGTTGAGGTTTCCTTTCCGGCGCAAGGCAATCGACTTCGCCCAATTTCGCCGCGTTATATTTATTGCTTGATAGTCGTGGTCGATTTAGGTACTCCCGTTTCACATTTAGATAAACGGAAGTCGGGGTGTTGTCCTTCAAGTAATGTTGGATGAGTTCTTTCATATTGCTCGCCAACAATGGATCTGATTGAATCGCTATCAACTCGTTTTCTGTTTTTGGAGTGATGGAGACAATTAGGTGACTAAAATGTGTCAGACATGTTTTGCCGATTAAAAAGCCTTGACCCACTCGGCTATTAAAATGCTCTTTTTGCCCCAGGCGAGTTAGAGAGTCAGAAGGCAATTGGCGCCTTTCATGTGTTTTGGTGGAAACTTGAATAGCGAAAGGGAAATAGTCATTTAGCATTTGGCTCAATGTACTTAAACTGCGCTGCCCTTGGCTTAACAACATCGAATATTGGAAATACTTGCCATGATTCTTTTTTAATGTCGCGATATGGTTCAACAACGCGGTCTTTGCAGGGTAGAGCTCATTTTGTACGACAAGCCAGGAGCCCGTTTCCAGTTGGCTGACAATTTCGAAATATCGCTGATTGAAGACATCAAGAAAGTCTTTTAAAGCATGGTCATCGTTGTGCAAAGCCGCTAACAGCTCTTCGTATATGTAGTTAGGTATAACCCCTTTTACACCTGATAAAGCTTGTTTTGCCAATCTCAACTTGAGTCGATTATTCTTCAGAGAGAAGTACTGAATTTCGCTGGCATCACCTGTTGGCATTGCTTCTGCTTTCAGCACAAGCTTAACTCGGTTCGGAGTCTGATTAATCCAATGCGTCAACAATCTCATCGCTTGAGCGAAGTCGTATTGCTGCGGGTGCTGAGTTAGGTCGTTAATGAATGACATAATCGCTTTCCTGCCAGCAACTACATTGCTAGCTGGCTCCCATGGATTTTAGGGTAGCGTTTTGCGATGCCATCTCGCCCGTATATCTTAATAGACAGCTGGATATAGCGATCAAAACTGCAAAACTGTTGGAAGAAACGATTAAGAACATCGCTAAAGACCAGAAAGCCCCCTTGAGTATCGAGTGTGAGTTCAATCTCTGTACCTGGAGAAAAGACGTTTTTACCCATGATTCGAATTGCAGACACCTGAGATTTGATGGATACATTGTGAATCGTTTGTATTTCTTCCGCGGATACTTGCTCTCGGCTGCATAGCTGCAGCATTTGCTTTAGCTTCTCTGTCGGGTTATCCGCATGCAACAGTGAAGAAAAGTTACCATTCAACAAGCCAACAAACTGCCAGTGAAGATTGAGGTTCTGTTCTCGTTCAATCGGAGCCGTAGGTGGGTAAATAGCACGAAATACTCCAGGAAGGTCAATGCTTTCAAGGCACTCCATTTCTCCATTAATACCACATGCTTGTTTTCCATTGGTACAAAGCAAGTGTGTTCCATAGAGCTTGTTGAACTCTAAGTCATGGTTTGGTTTTAGGCTGATGGCAAGTTGGAATTGGCCATTAATATCCCTTGAACTCTGCCAATAATCGGCATTTGGGTTGGATTTATAGCTATCCCTGAATAGTGGAACCAGAGGTTTTTCACCTTGAGGGGTGATCTCAAAGACTTCTTTTACTTCGACAACTTCGATGTCACTTTCGCTGTGAGCATCAGCATTGACAGGAATAGTGAGAGAGCGTTGGTCATAATTTGTAGGCTCTCCCGTTTGCTCAAACAAGTTGACCGCTGGAATGATATCTAGCTTAAACACTTGATTATCGAATAAGCGCATGAATTCTGTAGGAATTGAATTCATAAATAGGTTCAGTTTGATTTCGGAGCAATCAAACTGCTTTATTGCTTGTCCGAAATCTTTTAGACGGAAAAACTGGCGCTTTTCTTTGAAGAAGAAAAATTCGCTAATAAGTTGAAAGCCCGAAAATTGGTTTCCTTTTTGAGGAAGGAACAGGAAATTCAGGTCACTTATCCGACTTTTAAGTTTTTCAGCTAGCAAGACAACGTGTTTTTCGCAACCGGCATCCGATATCGAAATCGCTTTGGTTTGCCCCAACAAGAGCTCCACCAGAGAGTCGGCATTATTCTCGAAACCCTGAACAAATAGATCTAGGTCTTGGTGACCGAGCTGAGAAAAATGAGTATCTGGATCCCCAGTGGAAAACGACAGCTGTATTACTGCGGTAGACTGCTCGGTACCAGCGGGACGATTGAATTTAAACGGTGCGCTGGAAGCTGTTGTATCGGTCAATGTAAAAGGCGCAGTTTTGAGATCGTCTACAGTCGTAAACTGACACAATCGGCCCTTAGCTTCTGAAGTAAAGTGTGAGCCTTTAGGTATTAAAACTGACTCCGGCACATCTTCTTCTTGCGCCAACTGTAGGTATGCGACACTCGGAATAGTTTGAATATAGCTCGGGTAGAGCACACCTAATAGGCCTTCGACTACTTCTGGTAATTGTTCCGATAACTGTTTTTCTACCGTCGCATTGAGGAGGGCAACGCCATCCAGTAATCGAGCGAGGCTTGGGTCTTCAATCTGACCCTGATGAATATTTAATCGCTCTGCATGTTCTGAGTGTTGTTGGCCAAATTGACCTAGTGCACGTCTTACGAAAGTAAGCTCTTGCTCGAAGTAACGCATTAAAGGATCAGTCATAACTATCCTCCGTCATTACTGTTGTTAAATCATTGAGAGAGATCTTTGAATCGAAAATCAGCTCTTGCTCTCCTTTCGAGGTCTTCGCTTTCGCGATAATGTTGAATACCAAAGCATTTTCGTTGTCTTTTCGCTCAAGTAATTCAACCATGACTTGTGTTAAACGAGGCTCGAAGTTTCGAATATAGCTTTCTAGCCTAAGAGCCAACTGAGTTTGGTCTAAGCTGGCACTGAGCAGTTGCACATCTTCAATGCCAAAGCGAAGGTTAGAGCGTTGAAGTTCTGTAAATCGGTCGTCGATATCAACGAGAGAAGACTCCGATTCTAAGAGTTTGGTGAGATGATATTTAATATCATCAATCTCTTCGCTCTGCATCGAGCTTCGAGGATCTATAAACGTTTTCCAGAATCCCATTACGCAGCCTCATCCAGTTCTGTGGTGAGAACGACTTCACCAGTGAAGTGATCGTATTGATACTGAGGGACAATTCTCAGTGTGCATACAAAGCTACCAGGCTGATTCTCAGACTCTGAAACACTAATTTTGGCAAAGCTTAGAGGGTACTTAGCGAGCGTTTCTTCATTCGCATATGTTACGTTACTAGCGAACTTCTCTACCCACTGAGTTAAAAAGAGTTCACACTCGGCCGCTGTGTTGAAGCTACCCAGCATCTCGCGAACCTGAACTTTCAAATAATGAGCGATACGACAAGACATTAAACTGGTTTGAATTTGTGTCAGGATCTTTTCGTTATCGGATGTTCCACTTTGCCAGATGGAATTGTTACCGTTAAAAAAATACTTGTCACTGAGTGGGCTCTTGGTAAGTGGTACGAACCCATTTTGTGCGTAAAACGTGGATATCTGGCCAAATAGCACTACGTTTGTTTGTGGCTCTCTCAAAAACAGGCTGCTATGTTGGTCAATATTGACGATCGCGCCTTGGGATTTATCATTCCAGCGAGATTTAAGAAAACCAAACCAGTTTACGCGGTGGTATTCACGCATAATCGTTGCCGCAAATGCAAAACCCGCGTTACCCCATAGACCAGTACCGACTTCGTTGTAGATGAACCCTGCTTTGGTGTTCTTATAACAATGACGCATACGAACAGAAGGCATAACAAAGCCGATAAATCGAGCACTGGGTTTGCCACGTAACGACTGCCATGCTTGATAATCTGGACCTGTGATGATTTTTTCTATCCTATTTATATCAGACAGCCAATCTGCTCCCGGGTCAACAAAGAAACTTTTATCGGGAGTAAATATCATCGGGCACAATGTGGACTCGCCCAATTTGCTTAACATTTCAACTGTAAACAGGTCGTCGTAGTCGGCATCAAAATCCATATCAATAGCTATTGGGTGAGTGTAAACAATACATCCAAATGGGTGACCGCCAAGGGTATTGAGTTCTTGGTTGCCAATCTTGTTGAACAAGTTTGATGCTTTGATATTGTATGCTTGATTAACGTCTGCTGAGACTTCTTCCCAATCCATATCGAGAAGCTTGAGTTTGGTTCGTTGCTTGTTTACTGGAAGGGTGGCAAGGCCTTGTAGCCCCAACCAACTGCTATGCAGCTGTTCGAATGCTTTGTCGTGAATAATTTGATCTAGTTGTTTCGATAGGATGTCATCTAACCTCGCAACAAGGCGAGATACGAAGTTAACTAGCGATGGTTTGTTTGATAACGCATCTGAGTTAACTTCAGACAGTAAAAAGAGCGCGTCTCTTAGAAAGTCGCTTTTTTTGCTGTCTAAAGCGGCAAACTTCTGCTGCCAATCTGCGTCGAAATTCAATTTCATATTGTCCTTAGATTGTAAACGAGAAGAAAGGAAGGCCGGATTGCTCCGGCCTTAAATTTGATTAACCTGGAATTTTAGCAACCATACGTACAGAGGTTGTTAGCTCTTCCAGTTGTAGCCACGGTCGTAGGTGTGCAACCGCCGAATAAGAACCAGGGCGACCTGGCTGCTCGACTACTTCAATTCTAGACTCGCAAAGTGGCGTTTTAGCACGTTGCTCGTTGCCAATCGCACCAGCGTTGGTGTATTGATCAATCCAAAGTTGAAGTTCACGTTGAATATCCGGAGCTTCAAGGTTTGAACCTAGTTTGTCACGTCCCATTACTTTCAGGTAATGAGCAATACGGCTACTCGCCATGATGTATGGAAGACGAGCAGAGATAGCAGCATTAGCTGTTGCGTCTGGGTCTGTGTATGTCTTTGGTTTTTGGGTCGTTTGACCACCAATGAATACACCGTAGTTTGAATTCTTGTAGTGAACAAGAGGCAAGAAACCTAAATCACTTAGCTCTTTTTCACGCTCATCCGTTAGGTTAACTTCTGTTGGACACTGTTGAACAAGATCGCCAGCTTCCGTTTTGTAAGTCAGGTTAGGGAGGTTTTCAACTTTACCGCCGTTGTCCAGACCACGAATAGAAGTACACCAGCCTGACGCAGTGTAAGCTTGAGTCATTTTCAGACCAAGATCGTAAGCTGCGTTTGACCAGACAAGTTGGTCGTTATTTTCTGGATTTGGATTACCATCCATATCCGTACCAAGCTCTTCATAATCGAATAGCTCAGTTCCAAGACCCTTAGCACCATATGGTAGGCGTGCAAGCGTTCTTGGTAGAGTTAGAGTTACATAACGCGCGTCATCACTTTCACGGAATGCATTCCAAGCTGCGTATGCCGGCGAATCAAAACCAGCGGCAACAGGTTTGCCTTCATCAAAAGTGGTGAAGTCGTTGAATTCGAACATTTGAGCGTTCGCTGCGGCAACAAATGGTGCGTGACACGCTGCAGCCACTTCACCCATATAGCGAAGTAGGGCAACATCTTCGTCTTTTGCACTGAATTCGTAGTCGCCAATGAATGTACCGTAAGGCTCACCACCTGCAGTACCAAATTCGCCTTGGTAAACTGCGTTGAATAGTGGGCTACGGTCAATGGCTGGTGCATCTTCAAATTGGTCTAAAAGCTCTTCTTGAGAGAAATCAACCATTTTGATTTTAAGATCACGACCTAATTCACTTTCTTTCACCAACTTCTGCAAGCCGCGCCATGAGCCTTCAAGTTTCTGAAGGTCTTTTTGTTGCATGACTTCAGAAAGCTGCTTTGACAGTTTTTTGTCAATTTCTGAAATTGCATTTTCGATGGTTTTAGTAACGTTTTTATCCCACGTTACTGTACCGGAAAGTGCTTGTTCAGCTAGAACTGAGAACAGCTCTTTTGTTGTATCAGCAGGCGTTTGAGTGGTGGCCTCAATCGCTCTGTCTAGAAAACTCAGCGAACCTTCTGCTGCTTCAGTTTGCGTTTGATTTTCAGCTTCTGTACTCATTCTTCGCCTCCTTCCTTATTGACACCAAGCTCTTCCGATAATGCATTGATAGTATCTGCACTTTGGAGCACTTCTTTCAGCAGCTTCTCGAGATCGCGAGAGCGATCTGCTTTTGAAAGTAGTACTTTTAGCTGGTTACGGGTTTCAACAAGCTTTTTAAGAGGTTCTACTTGCTCGACGATAGCTTCAGGTTCAAAGTCTTTCATTGAGTTGAACTTCAAAGCAGCTTCAAACTGGCTATCATCGTCTGCAAGTACATTGTCGACTTTCAAAGACAACTCTGGGCCAACGCGTTTCATCACGGTGTCAAAGTTGTCTTTGTCAACGTTGTAGAACGTACGATCTTCAACGTCTTCCTTGTCTTGTTTATGACCAGAGTAGTCACCAATTACCCCAACCACAAATGGGAGTTCTTTGGTTTCTACAGCGCCATTAGTTTCCACATCGTAAGTAATACTTACGCGGTTTTTACTTACACGTTTGTGTTGGGAATTAAGTGCCACAATGGTTCTCCTTAACTAATTAAGCAGCAGTCGAAGTAACTTTCGCAGTTGTTGCATCGAAGCCAACTTCAGGACCTTTCTCGATCTTACCGCCTTCACCTTCGATGTAGTAAGCTTTCGAAATTTCAGTGTAGGTTAGAGAGAAAGATTCGTTTGGCAGAGTACCGTCAGAACCAGCCATGTTGTAGCTAGACATACGAGCTGCTTTTAGAGTTACGATTAGGTATGGATCTGCACCAGAACCTTCACGGTTTGGCTTAGTCATTACGATTTCAACTGTTTTACCTTCACCGCCTGGTGCGTAAAGGAAAGTTGTTAGATGCGGAGTTGCACCGTCACAACCACGAGTTACGTTGATTTCGCCAAGCGCAACCATACCTTGGTCAGCGTTGTTTGCGTTACCCACATCAATACCCACGCCACGAACAGCATTCCAAGTCACGGTGTCAATAGCAAAGAAGCCATCTTTACCACCGATCTTTTCTACAGTTGCTGCACCTTTAGGTGTAGTGCCATCAATTCTCATGAAAATAGAAGCCATGTTGATCTCCTTCGCTAATTAGCATTTAGTGTTTTTACCACTCGAAGTTACTAATACCACTTTCAGGTTGAGTAGTGTTCGCTTCAGTTTGAGTATGTTGTTCGCTCGTTGTGACTGGCTCTGAAGGAGCTGAAGCCGGCGGAGGCGGAACGTGAACATCTGGCTGAGTGAGCCCAGATGCGGAGGATAAAGTTTGTGCTGACGCTGATGGTTTATTACTAAGGTCAGCTTGAGATAGGTTGTCCATACCGGATACTTGATTGATATGAGCAATTACTCCTGAGTTGCCACCTGTCATTTCATTTAGCAGTTCAGGTAGGCTCATGTAACCCCATCGAATTGCTCGTTCTAGCAAAAATGGAATAGGGCTATGTGGTTCTGTTTGCTGAAAAAAATCTGAAATCTTACGTAATTCATGAAACGCTTGATCACGGCTGGTGATTACACCAGCTACTGGAACTTGCTGCACGACGGGAGCTTGAGGCGCTTGCTGAACTTGGTTTTGGGCGACAGGATCTGCATTGGTGGCTTCAGCAGAGGCTGGCTCAGCATTTGATGCTTCGAGAGGTGCAGTTGCTTGAGGTGCTACTGCCGCTTCTGGCTGAGGTTCATCTGTGACAGGTTTGAACTCACTATCTAACGGCCATCGAGCAAACTTGTCTCCCACAAGATATTGAATAGCATTGATCAAATCGGCTAAGTTTGCTTTTACGAATTTAAAGCTGGCAGGAGCTACACCAGCAGCCTGACATTCTTTAGCAATCAGTTTTTCAGCAGCATCAAAGTTTTGATAACTTTCAGAAAGTTTTGTGAGCGTCTCTTCTACATCGCGAGAAAACAGTGATTGCGCTCTATCTTTTAACTCCGCCATTGTGCCGTTTCTCTCTGCACGCAGAAAATCGCCAAAAGACACGTCGTCAATAAGAGAGATCATTTGTAGTGGCATATAAAGCGCAGTGGAATCTTGGCTTTCACCAACAAGTTGCAGCAGAGGCTTTAAACGAAATTCGATTAGTTCTTTTGTCTGACCAGCTTCATCGCTACTTTTTAACTTTTCGACTGGAGGGTGGGGGTTTAGAGTTCCCCAAAACGATTCGATGAAACCCGCTAGAACTTTTGTTGCACTTGCTAGGTTTTCATACGGTGAAGCTGTGAAAGGTTGGCTGGCAATGTACCAACCTAAAAACTCGATATCTTTGGTCTGAGATGTTAGCGCCTCAAACGTTGAGGTGCGCAGTAAATCCCAATTACTTTGGTTGGCTTCGATTAGCGCTTCATCGCTAGACGCATCTGGTGTTTCGATAAGTTGACGGAAAGATGATTGTGCCGTGTTGTAGTTGTTTCTCAAAGTACGATAGGCACTACGATCTAACTTCAGGTATGTACCTGATGGGTGTTCTTCTGAGATAGGTGCCAATAGTGCTTCAATATCAACCATACATTTTCCGTTGCTAGTGTTTCACCAAAAGGTTTATAAATTGTTTTGTTAATTCGTATTAATAACTAAAAACTTACCTTTCATAGTCTAGGCTTATTTTTCGAAAAGGCTCGTTCATTTTTATTATTTGCTTTGAAAAGTGATCTGTCTCTAGAAAACTGGACGGATGACGTATATTTTTTATCAATACCTTGTTTTTGCTGTGGTTTACAAAAAATAAATTAGATTATTTTATGACCAGAAAATGACATTTTTTGTTCAGCGCATCCATTTATCGGGTATTGTGTTGCAACTTAATAAGCCAGTTTTATAGGTGAATATTTTACTTTTCTTGGACGTTAATTATCACTAATGTGTCTTTTGGCCTAAATTTACGTCAATTCGTAGATATTACTTTTTATCCGCCTATGAGTACTGTAGGCATCCCCAAAACGATAGTTCCACCATGTGCCGTTGTATCCCCCATTCTGGCTGCTGGTTTGCTATTGATAAGCACGGTGGCACTTCCCTTAATAATGGAATCTGGTGGACCGACACATACACACATGTCTCCAAGTGTAGCGGCAGGCATGTTTCCAACTAAAACAGTGGGTGCACCAGGGCCAGTAATTGGGCCTCCCACATGCGGGATAGGTGGAACCGCTGGTGTCTGCATAGGGCAGACGTGCATGTCTGTCAGCCGAGCTGCGGGTAATGTCATTTGAGACCTCCATTACCGCCGGAAGCGATGTCTAGTGCCGCTTGAATAGCACTTTCGTAATACTGTTCTGATTTATCCCATTCTGGAAGTGATGCAGCATGATTGATCGCACCACCAACTGCTTTCGCGTATAAAAATGGATCAGGCAACACAGCTGGCAAGTCTGGTGCTACGATGCTTCCTGAACCATTCCAAAATACAGCTTGAGTTAACCAAGAAGGGCCACAATTCAACTCCAAGCGATTGGCAAGCAGTTCGGCACGTCTTCTAAGCTCCTCTGATGGTGATTGAGCCCATTGCTTGACTGTATCAAGTGACATCTTCTGTGTATCTGTCCATACGTCGTTTCGAGTCGAAACGCAGCATAAAGCCCACCAAATGCTTTCTCGGACGGGCAGTGCATGCGCGAGAAACTGAATGAGATCGTTATAGAGCTTTGCTTCTTGGAGCTTTTTAATAACTTGGTCGATGGGTTGCTCTTCGCCAATGACTTCTTTTGCTTCATCAGAGGCTTGAAATCTCGGTAAGATCTGGGCGCTGCTCTGATAGGGAATCTTTTTATACATAATTTTAGTTTACCTTCACAATGGCGCCTTTCAGTTCGCCTAGTACGCCACCATCGAATGTGCCTTTCAGGCCAGATTTGAATTCAGCACTTAGTGAACCCTCGGCACTTAATGTTGTGCTGGCTTTAATCGCAATACTTAATCCCTTGATGCTGTTTGAACTGGTTGCTTCAAGTGCAGTTGTGGTGCCGGAAACTTTGTTCGCAGATGTCGCTTTGCTGGTGACATTGGTTCCTTCTAGATTGAGCGCACTGCTTGCTTTGATATCGATGTTCGTAGCTTCAATAGAAATAGATGACGAAGATATCGAAATTTTGCTAGAGCCGACTTTGAGGTCGATGGAGTCATCAGCTTCGAGCGTGATGGACTTCGCTGAACCACTCATTGCTTTTGTGACGTTCAGGGTGTAATTGTCTTCTGTCGCAATTGTCATCGCTTTCGTCACCGACTGGCTCAATTCGCCTTTAACGGTTTCAGTATGATTGTTTTCAACCTCCTGAGTAATGTCTTTGGCAGCATGAAGATAAACTAGCTCGTTATCTTTCTTGTCGTCGAAGTAAAGCTCATTTGTCTGACCTGTTAACTTCGTCTTTATACCTGTTTTGGTCGCGTTTGCTTCTTTATAAGGAGGCGCGTTTTTACTGTTGTAAACACTGCCTGTAATGATTGGCTGATCAGGGTCGCCGTCAATAAAGGAAACCAGTACTTCTTGACCTACTCGTGGAATAAACTGCGTCCCATAGCCGCTACCTGCCATCATTTGCGCGACACGCACGTAACAACTGGTTTTGTCTCCGCTGGCTTCAGTGTCCCAATGAAATTGAATACGGACTCTGCCTTGGTCATCTTGGTTGATTTCACCTGCTGTTGAGCCTGCAACTGTAGCACTTTGCAAACCATTGACGACTTGCTTGGAACGTGGCTTAGGGTAAGTCGGTGTGGCTTTCGGGATCAGTTTTACTTCAGTAGCGCATCGAACATCATCCGCGTAGTGTGTGGATGTTTTGACAACCGAGAAATCACCAAGCTGAGATTTGTCTAAATGGCTGGACAAGGAAAACCACGTCGCAATCTCGAACATATCGTGTTCAGCCTGTGCAATAACAGATTGATAATCTTGTTCTATTTGCTCAATGCGTCTTTTAGCCAGATTGCTAGATAAGTCAGTCATATCCCCACTTATACCCAAATCAGGATAGTGGACGGATGCCAGTTTCGTATTGTTTGCAATCGTATTGCTGCTTGTTTTGGCTTTGCTTGTTACTAGTTTAGATTGTGAGTAGTCATACGCGGTTAATTCAACGCTAGCGCCATGGAAAGACATAACAGGTGCCCAAGACTTTATCAGTGGGAGGCTTCCAGAAGGGGTTTCCTGCATATCGAATTTGGCGACGTCGGCTTTGTCGAAGGGGGATTGAGCATCCTGAATGACCATTGTATGGTCGCCGGATTCGTGCTCGAAGTAGTAATGAAGGCCCTCTTCGGCAAGCAACCGAGTAACAAAGTCAAAGTCAGACTCATTGTACTGGAGGCAGTATTCTCTTTTTGTGGAAGGCAAACTAGAGAGCTTGTACTTCCCTTTGAAGCCTGCGTTGTCGAAGATGTCACTGACGATATCTTTAGTTGACTGAGTTTGATAGACGCGAAATGAGTGAGTATGCGTTAGTAGCCAAAACCAAGGCTTGAGAGTAATTCGGTACTGCATAAATTGCAGGTTAGCGTCTAGGCCCATTTGTTCAATACGAGCAATTACGCCATTGAAAGAACGTTGTAGCTTATTGCTGCCGGACTCGTTGGAATAACGATTAATCGTCAGTAACTGACCTAATTGATCTTTAACACTGAAACTAGAAGAAACGAGTATGGCGGTAATCTCAAAAGGAGTAGACAAAGCTTGAGTTACGGTAAATTCACTTACCGTATGCTCTTGATTTTTATAGTCCTTTGCCGAAATTAAGCTAGCCGACGCTGAATACTTATCAGCCATATAATATCCTTGAAATAATGAGTCTGTTACAAAAAAGACCTTAAAAATTATACTGATACGTAAGATATAATTTGTTGGATTTATAAAAAGTAGCAGTAAACTGATCGTAAATAAATCCTACCACTTATTATAAAAGGCTGATTGTGTGTTGAATCGCTGAATGTGTGAGCCTCTCTCAGAATCCAGGATTCTCTTAACGGCTATCAACAACTAACAATTTTGCACTTCTATACGCGAAATCCATGCTTTCTACTTCATTTGGACGATTGATTATCAAATCGACTGAAGGAAGCACGACAAAAAAGACCAATGGTTCTGGGTGAAGGTACGTCCACCGTAGGTTTGAGTCAGACTTCTTATACACTTTCATATTGATAGTAAGAACTAAGCTGTCCTCAGAGAGCTGGCTGTTCTTAAAACGTCCCAATTCATGTACTGCTCCCCAAAGAGAATCGAGTGAGCGCTCGTGAGTACTTTTTAGAAACAACTCTAGCTGTAATTTATCCTCATCGTCATTCAGTGTAGTGCTCAGCCTCTGAGTAAACCGTAGCCCATCCTCGAAGGGTAGGTAATCTAGGTTATTGTCGACAATCTTAGAATCTAGTGGGCATAGTTGCACAGAATCAGCGGGTTGTTTGCTGGCATACAGCTCGCAAGTGAACTGCTTAATGATGGTTTTCAAGCCTTCATGGAATTGCTTATTCTGAATGTCCTTGACTGTCACAGAGGAGCTATTCAGCACTTCAGCAAATATTTTGGCGGCGTTGTTATTAACCTCATCGAGGTCTGCAACGTTGACATATTGATTGGACTTAATAGCGGTTTTGAGAACATTGTTTGATTCGATCACAGTAATGTCTTCGTCAGAATAAACGGTGTCTCTAAGTGCAGGGTAATAGGGTTCTCTCTTAGGTTCTGAGAACATTGAGCACGCTGTTAGGCTCAAACCTAGAGCAACAGCGATTGATGTCTTACCAATTGGAGTCTGCATCCTTGTCATAGATATCCATTGTTACTTCTATACTAACGATACTAATTACATATGAGAGTTAAGTCATTGTTCTTGTGTTGTTCTTGCCGATAGAGCTCACAAACAGAGATGAGAAACGAGTACTGTATTTCGTTAAAAGTCAGATACCCTTACCGAATTAACTTATACCTTAGTCTAAATTGTCGACAATTATCTTGATTGTCGACAATTTGATCGGCTATTTTATAGGCATGGCATAAGAACTGTTGACACATTGGGTTGAGCAGGTAAGCGAGCAAACGTATGAATGATGAACTCACGACTCGTATGAAAAGTAGAGCAACAGAGAAAGAAAACACCAAATCAGAAAGCCTGACCGAAATTCTGATTGAAGCAATTGTAGAAGGTAGTTTAGAACCCGGAAGTAAGATCTCTGAGCCTGAGTTGGCGAAACGATTTGAGGTAAGCCGAGGCCCACTGCGAGAAGCCATTATGCGACTTGAAGGGCTGGGGTTGATTGAGCGCATTCCTCATGTCGGAGCACGAGTGATTACCTTTTCCCCTGAAAAGCTGGTTGAAATCTACGCAGTTAGAGAGGCATTAGAAGGTATGGCTGCGCGCTTGGCAGCACGTTATATCTCTCAGGAAGAGCTGTTGAGTTTGGAGCTATTGCTTGCCAAGCACTCAAAGCACATCGATGAAGTTGCAGGCGCTTCTTACTTTCATCAGGAAGGCGACTTTGATTTTCACTATCGCATTATTCAGGCGAGCCGCAATAGTAAGTTGATCGCGCTCTTATGTGATGAGCTGTATCACTTGCTGCGTATGTATCGATACCAATCGCCGCGGGCTCAATCCAGACCAAAAGAAGCGCTGAACGAACACAAATTTATCCTTCAGGCGATTCGTAATCGTGATGAGGAATTGGCCGAAATGTTGATGAGAAGGCATATCTCAGGCAGCAGACGGTTAATAGAGCAACAAATTTTACTTGCTGAAAATGACTAGAAGGAAACTGTCATGAGTTTATCTCCAGGGGCGAAATTCAGAGCCGCCGTAGAGCAAAATGATCCTTTGCAGATTGTCGGTACGATTAACCCATACTGCGCCATGATGGCGAAAAACATAGGCCACCAAGCGATCTATTTATCAGGTGGCGGCATTGCCAACGCATCTTACGGTCTCCCTGATTTGGGAATTACGACCCTCAATGACGTCTTGGTCGATGTTGACCGCATTACTAACGCATGTGATCTGCCTTTATTGGTGGATATCGACACTGGTTTTGGTGGCGCATTCAATATTGGTCGCACGATTAAAGCGATGGAAAAAGCCGGTGCTGCCGCTGTTCATATGGAAGATCAAGTCGCTCAGAAACGTTGTGGCCACAGACCAAACAAAGCCATTGTCAGTCAACAGGAAATGGTTGATCGAGTTAAAGCCGCGGTAGATGCGCGTAATGACGAGAGTTTCGTCATCATGGCTCGGACTGATGCGCTTGCAGTTGAAGGAATGGATAGCGCCATTGAGCGAGCGATTGCTTGTGTCGAAGCTGGCGCGGACATGATCTTCCCAGAGGCGATGAACAAATTAGAGCAGTATTCACAGTTCTCTGAAGCGCTAAAGCAAGCGACCGGAAAACACGTGCCTATATTGGCGAACATTACCGAATTTGGCCAAACGCCATTGTACGGTGGTGAAGAGTTAGCCAACTCAAATGTAGATATAGTGCTGTATCCATTGAGTGCTTTCAGAGCGATGAATAAAGCCGCAGAGATGGTGTACGCCCACCTGTTGAAAGAGGGAAATCAAGAAGCACTGCTTGATTCGATGCAGACGCGTAAAGAGCTCTATGCGCACCTCAAGTACCACGATTACGAAGACAAATTAGATCAGCTGTTTTCAGAAGGAAAATAGCCAACAGAAACAAACGGAAGCCTAAGAAAAGTATCGGAAAACTTTTAATTCAATAACGTGAAACTTGTCCGAACAGAAAATGCTCCATTCAGAGGGCAGAGCGGACAGAAAAGGAGTTCAACATGCCTACTAAAGAGATAGGTGGTGCAGGCCTACGAGGTCAAAGCGCCGGAAGCACTGCATTATGCACCGTCGGTAAAACAGGTACAGGTCTGACGTATCGAGGTTACGATATCACTGATCTAGCTAATAACGCGCAGTTTGAAGAAGTAGCCCATCTACTGTTACGTGGTCACTTACCGACGCAGCAGGAGCTGGATGCATACAAAACGCGTCTGATTGGCTTACGCGGTTTACCTGCTGAGCTAAAGCAAGCTTTGGAACTGGTTCCAGCAAGCGCTCACCCTATGGATGTGATGCGAACAGGTTGCTCGGTTCTTGGCAACCTTGAACAGGAAATGGATTTTTCTGAGCAACAAGGTGCGACGGAACGAATGTTGGCGCTATTCCCAGCAATCATTTGTTACTGGTACCGCTTCAGTCATGATGGCGTTCGAATTGATACCGAAGATCAGTCTCAAGATTGTATTGGTGGCTATTTTCTTAAAATGCTCACGGACAAAGACCCGAGTGAACTGCATAAGCAGGTCATGCATTGCTCGCTGATTCTCTATGCTGAGCATGAGTTTAACGCTTCAACGTTTGCGGCTCGTGTGTGTGCCTCGACGTTGTCGGATATCCATTCTTGTATTACGGCTGCCATTGGTACTTTGCGTGGTCCACTCCATGGTGGGGCAAACGAAGCTGCGATGGAAATGATCGAAAACTGGCAGACGCCTGATGAGGCAGAAACCAACATCATGCAGATGCTAGCCAATAAAGACAAAATTATGGGCTTTGGCCATGCTATCTATCGTGAAAGTGACCCTCGAAATGCATTAATCAAACGTTGGTCGAAAGAGCTCTCAGATAAAGTGGGCGATACACACCTTTATGCAGTCTCTGAGCGAGTCGAATCGGTGATGAAACGTGAAAAGGGGCTGTTCTGTAATGCAGATTTCTTCCACGCTTCGGCGTACCACTTCATGGACATTCCAACCAAGTTGTTTACACCTATCTTCGTCATGAGCCGTCTGACTGGCTGGGCTGCGCACGTTTATGAGCAACGTGCCAACAACCGTATTATTCGCCCAAGTGCGGATTACACAGGTCCTGAGCATCAGGATTGGGTTCCTATCGAAAAGAGGTAACACCCAGTTACCCAAGAGCCTCCTTGCCAGCTTGTAGGGAGGCTCGGATACCCGAATATTATCTGAATGGAAGCAATGATATGAGTAGTACAGTGAATTCAAAATATCGTAAGTCGCTTCCGGGATCTCATCTTGATTTTTTCGATGCCCGAGAAGCAGTCAATGATATTACGCCAGGAGCTTATGAGACTCTCCCTTACACGTCGCGAGTTCTTGCTGAACAATTAGTGCGACGATGTGATCCTGAGTCTCTAACAGCCTCTCTTAAACAACTGATTGATCGCAAACGCGATTTAGACTTTCCGTGGTACCCAGCACGCGTGGTTTGTCACGATATTTTGGGGCAAACCGCTTTAGTTGATTTAGCCGGTTTACGTGATGCAATTGCAGACCAAGGAGGTGACCCGGCTAAAGTGAACCCTGTAGTGGAAACACAGCTGATCGTTGACCACTCTCTGGCGGTGGAGCATGCGGGATTTGAATCCGATGCGTTTGAGAAAAACCGCGCGATCGAAGAGCGTCGTAATGAAGACCGTTTTCACTTTATCGAGTGGTGTAAAACGGCGTTCGAAAACGTCAGCGTTATTCCTGCAGGTAACGGCATTATGCATCAGATTAATCTGGAAAAAATGTCACCTGTAGTGCAAGCGAAGCAAGGTATTGCTTACCCAGACACCTGTGTCGGAACTGACAGTCACACCCCACATGTGGACGCATTAGGTGTTATTGCCATTGGTGTTGGTGGGCTTGAAGCTGAAACGGTAATGTTAGGCCGACCATCAATGATGCGCCTACCAGATATTGTGGGTGTCAAGCTCACTGGTAAACGCCAGCCCGGTATTACGGCAACGGATATCGTTTTGGCAATCACTGAGTTCTTACGCAATGAGCGTGTTGTCTCATCGTACCTTGAGTTCTTCGGTGAAGGTGCCAGTGACCTAACGATTGGTGATCGTGCAACCATTTCCAATATGACGCCTGAATACGGTGCGACAGCAGGCATGTTCTACATTGATGAACAAACGCTTACCTACCTTAAATTGACGGGTCGAGACGACCAACAAGTTGAACTGGTTGAGAACTACGCCAAGCAAACAGGCCTTTGGGCAGATGATTTAGATACGGCGCAATACGAACGAGTGCTTGAGTTTGATTTGTCTGCAGTGACACGCAATATGGCCGGCCCTTCGAATCCACATCGCCGCTTACCAACGTCAGAGCTAGCTTCACAAGGTATTGCAGGCCAGTGGCAAGAGAGTGAAGGTCAATTGCCAGATGGTGCGGTAATTATTGCAGCGATCACCTCTTGTACGAACACCAGTAACCCAAGAAACGTTGTCGCCGCAGGCTTGGTTGCCAAGAAAGCCAATCAATTGAGCCTTGTACGCAAGCCATGGGTGAAGTCGTCTTTCGCTCCGGGTTCAAAAGTCGCGAAGTTGTATCTTGAAGAAGCAGGTTTGCTTGAAGAGATGGAAAAACTAGGCTTTGGTATCGTCGCGTATGCGTGTACGACATGTAACGGGATGAGTGGTGCGTTAGACCCTGAGATTCAACAAGAAATCATCGACCGAGATTTGTATTCGACTGCGGTACTTTCTGGTAATCGCAACTTCGACGGGCGTATCCATCCTTATGCGAAACAAGCATTTTTGGCGTCACCGCCTTTGGTTGTAGCTTATGCGTTGGCAGGAACGATTCGCTTCGATATCGAGCGAGATGCGTTGGGTACAGACGCTGACGGCAAGCCTATCTACCTCAATGACCTCTGGCCAACTGACGAAGAAATTGACGCGGTAGTGGGCAAATACGTTAGACCTGAGCAGTTTAATCAAGTTTATATTCAAATGTTTAAACTTGATGATGAACAAAGCAACAGTAATCCTTTATACGATTGGCGGCCGCAAAGTACATACATTCGCAGACCTCCTTATTGGGAAGGCGCTTTGGCGGGTGAAAGAACGCTGTCTTCAATGAGGCCTCTAGCAATACTCGGTGACAACATTACAACCGACCATTTGTCTCCCTCTAACGCCATTCTTGCATCCAGCGCAGCAGGGGAGTATCTAGCGAAGATGGGAGTTCCTGAAGAGGACTTTAACTCCTACGCGACTCACCGTGGAGACCACCTTACCGCGCAGCGTGCGACCTTTGCGAATCCTAAGTTGTTTAACGAAATGGTTAGAGACGAAGGTGAAGTTGTACAGGGTTCTCTGGCTCGTATTGAGCCTGAAGGAAAAGTCACGCGTATGTGGGAAGCTATCGAAACCTACATGAACCGAAAACAACCCCTCATTGTTGTTGCAGGAGCCGATTATGGTCAGGGTTCATCTCGTGATTGGGCGGCAAAAGGCGTTCGCTTAGCAGGCGTTGAAGCTATTGTTGCCGAAGGTTTTGAGCGTATCCACAGAACCAATCTTGTGGGGATGGGCGTGCTTCCTTTGCAATTTAAAGAAGGAGTTAATCGTCAGTCGCTGATGCTTGATGGCACAGAACTTTATGACGTGATTGGTGAGATTAAACCGGGGACTGACCTTGCCTTAGTTGTGACGCGTCAGAACGGCGAAAAGCTGGACGTGCCAGTCACGTGTCGACTTGATACCGCCGACGAAGTCTCTGTTTACAACGCGGGTGGTGTATTGCAACGTTTCGCCCAAGACTTTCTGGCTCAGTAAGGAGTGATTATGAGTGAAATTAGACCGAGCCAGATAAAAGTCGCCGCGACCTATATGCGAGGCGGTACGAGTAAAGGTGTGTTCTTTAATCTATCTGATTTACCCGAGATGGCGCAAAAACCGGGAAAGGCCCGCGATGCGTTGCTGCTAAGAGTCATTGGTAGCCCAGATCCCTATGCCAAGCAAATCGACGGTATGGGAGGGGCAACTTCGAGTACAAGCAAAACCGTCATTGTTTCACCAAGCAGTCAGCCAGAGCACGATGTGGATTACCTATTTGGACAAGTTTCTATTGATAAGCCTTTTGTTGATTGGAGCGGAAATTGTGGAAACCTATCGGCGGCGGTTGGCCCGTTTGCGATTCATGCCGGGCTAATCCCTGCAGAGCGTATACCGGAAAATGGTGTGGTTGCTGTGAAAGTGTGGCAGGCCAATATCGGAAAAACGATTGTCATCCACGTACCTATCCGCAATGGACTTGTTCAAGAAACTGGAGACTTTGAGCTAGACGGGGTGACTTTTCCTGCGGCTGAAATTCAAGTGGACTTCATGCACCCTGCTGCGGGTGATGGAAGTATGTTCCCAACGGGAAATTTAGTCGATGATCTTGAAGTACCTGAGGTTGGTACATTTAACGCTACTTTGATTAATGCTGGTATCCCAACAATTTTTATTGATGCCGATGCCCTTGGTTACTCTGGTACTGAGCTTCAACAAGATATCAATAGTGATGAGTTGGCATTAGCACGATTTGAAAAAATACGAGCTTACGGCGCACTAAAAATGGGGCTTATCGATAAGGTCGAAGAAGCTGAATCTCGCCAACATACCCCTAAGGTGGCTTTTGTCAGCAAAGCGAAGAGTTATCAAGCCTCAAGTGGAAAACAGGTTGATGAAAATGACGTAGATCTGCTGGTGAGAGCTTTATCTATGGGCCAGTTACATCACGCAATGATGGGAACAGCCGCAGTTGCCATTGCTTCAGCTTCTTGTGTGCCGGGGACACTAGTCAATTTGGCCGCTGGAGGTGGTGAGAAGCATTCAGTGACTTTTGGGCATCCGTCCGGAATGCTAAAAGTAGGCGCTAGGGCCACTCATTCAAACCAAGGCTGGGTAGTAGAAAAAGCCGCAATGAGCCGAAGCGCTCGTATTTTGATGGAGGGCTTTGTGCGTGTTCCCTCCAATGTCTTTGAAGAATAAATCTCGTCGGTAACAAACCCGATGTAAGTAATGTCAGGACATACTGGAGGAAGCATTATGTCTGCATATCAGAAAGAATACCTTTGGGCACAGGAAAACCCACAGCAATTTTGGAAAGCGCAAGCCGAGCGATTGGACTGGTTTGAGCAACCTAAGACCATTTTGCAAAAGGATGAAAACGGTATTGAACGTTGGTTCCCTGATGGTGTGCTTAACACTTGTTGGCTTGCACTCGATTACCACTGTGAACAAGGAAGAGGGGAGACAACAGCTTTGATCTATGACTCTCCTGTCACCGGTAGCAAGCAAAAGTACACATACAAAGAGCTCAGAGACCAGGTCGCTAAGATCGCAGGGATGTTAGCAGAGCAAGGGGTGGAGAAAGGCGATCGAGTTGTTATCTACATGCCAATGATTCCAGAAGCCGCAATGGCGATGTTGGCATGTGCACGATTAGGGGCCATTCATTCTGTGGTATTTGGGGGCTTTGCCCCAAACGAGCTTGCGGTACGGATAGAAGATGCTGAGCCAAAAGTTATCATGACAGCGTCTTGTGGTATCGAGATCAATAAAGTCATCCCTTATAAACCTATGGTTGATAAAGCAGTGATGGATAGCCGTTGGAAACCAGAAAAGGTTTTGGTATTACAACGCCTACAGTGTGAGGCTGAATTAAGTCAGGCGCGAGACGTGGATTGGATGCAAGCGTATAACAATGCTTTACCTCACGCGTGCGTACCGGTTCTGGCCACTGACCCTCTCTATATTCTTTACACCTCAGGAACAACCGGAAAACCGAAAGGAGTCGTGCGTGACAACGGAGGTCACGCTGTCGCGATGAAGTACTCAATGAGTGCTATTTATGATGTTCCTCAGGATGGTGTTTATTGGGCTGCTTCTGATGTGGGCTGGGTAGTCGGGCATTCTTATATCGTCTATGCGCCGCTTATTCATGGCTGCACAACGATTTTGTTTGAAGGCAAGCCTGTTAGAACGCCAAACCCAGGCGCCTTTTGGCGCGTGTGTGAAGAGTACAAGGTCGATGTATTGTTCTCCGCGCCAACTGCTTTCCGTGCCATCAAGAAAGAAGACCCAGAAGGTGAGTACCTCAAGCAATATGACCTGTCGAATCTAAAAACCATCTTTATGGCGGGGGAACGTTTAGACCCTCCAACCTTGGAGTGGGTAGAAAGTAAAACCGACAAACCGGTTGTAGACCATTGGTGGCAAACGGAAACTGGCTGGGCAATTGCGGGTAACCCTACAGGGATTGAGTTGATGCCTGTTAAAGCAGGCTCAGCGACTAAACCCATTCCCGGTTATGAGGTTGAAATATTGGATGAGTTGGGTGAGCCAGTGGCACCGAATAAGCAAGGTTTTGTTGCGTTGAAACGCCCATTACCACCCAGCTGTTTACCTACCGTGTGGCGCAACCACGACCGATTCGAATCGGGATATCTGAGCCAGTTCCCAGGCTACTATGTGTCAGGTGATGGTGGTTACCTAGACGAAGACGGCTACCTGTTTATTATGGGCCGTATCGATGATGTGATTAATGTCGCCGGACATCGATTGTCGACCGGCGAAATGGAAGAAATTGTTGGTGGCCATCCGGCTATCGCGGAATGTGCGGTTGTTGGTGTGCATGATGACTTAAAAGGTCAGCTACCATTAGGGTTTGTGGTACTAAAAGACGGCGTCAAAGTTGATGACTTGCAGCTTGAAGGTGAGCTTGTGGGTAAGGTACGCGATGAAATAGGCGCAGTTGCCTGCTTTAAGCACGCGCTGGTCGTTGAGCGTCTACCGAAAACGCGTTCAGGTAAAATCCTTCGCAAGACCATTCGACAAATAGCTGATGGTGAAAAGTATACTGTTCCTTCAACCATCGATGATCCGACGAGTCTGGAAGAAATTCAGAAAGCCCTCGAATCATAGTTGAGACGGCGTTCCATAATCACTAATTAGCCCCTTTTTTAAGGGGCTTTTTTGTTGATAAATTTTTATGTTCGACTCACACTGTGGTTTATTTGCGACATCAAAATAAATATGCACAGATTAGAAATTAGAGTCGCTCAAGCGCAGGACTTAGAATCGCTCAATGACATGATGTTCAGGCTGCACGATGAACATCATCAGCAATGCTCTGAGCACTTTAAAACGGCTGAAGATATAGAGCAGGAAAAGAGCATCGCCCGATACTTAGATGACCCAGAATGTATTGTACTAATTGCTTTTGAAGAACAACGGATTGTTGGTTTTGTATCTGGCCATTTTTGCGAACTGATTTCCAGTGTGAGTAAGCCTGTGCAAATGGGAAGTATTGATGAACTTTATGTCCTTCCAGAGTGTCGTAAGTCGGGCATTGCAAAACAATTATGCAAGTCGATTGAACAGCGTTTTGATGACTATGGCGTAAAGCAGATATTTGTTGAAGTGTGGAATTTCAACAGCAATGCGCTGGATTTTTATAAAGAACTGGGTTTCGAACATCACATCCATTGGCTCCGCAAACCAGTGGGTTAAACAAGAAGTAATAAATGACCATTTTTAAGCAGTTGGATCGAGTGTTTCTATTTTTTACACTCACATTTTTCTCATCTTTGCTTTTCGCTGAGCAAAAGCAGCCAGAAATAGAAGGCGCCGCCTGTGTTATCAGAGCGGATGATAAGCTGGTGCTTGTTAATGAAATTTTGACTGGCAAGTCATGGTTGCCTGCAGGCAATGTGAAACGAGGTGAAAAGCCAGAATCAGCCGCACAGCGCGAAACTTGGGAAGAAACTGGGCTGGTAGTCTCAATCAATAAAGTTCTGGGTCAGAGAAACAACACGATTTATTACGATTGTATCTCTGATTCTGAAATTGTGGCGTTTCACATTGATGATTCATTTGATGCACACCAGTTACCAATATGGTTTGCACCGCATTATGGCGTTGAAATTGCATCGGCAATGTTAATTTCGCCAGAGATGATCAATGCTCAGGAATATCGATTCCCAGAACAACTCAAACGGATTGCAGGGTATTTTGAGCAAGCAACTCCTCAACCTGTTCGATATGTGGATAACTTGGTTGAATCTGCGCCTACATTTAATCAAATGGAGTTGGCTTGGTTAAATGAGTTCCGTTTGTTGCTAGATAAGCTACCAACTCATGCCGAAGCCATTATTGAAGAGCTGTTTAAGTTAAGCCTTCAACTTAATCATCCCATTATTCTGTTGGTTCTCTTCCCTTATCTTTATTGGCGGTTTGGGCGAGATTTTAGCTATAAAGTGTTTTTCGCCGTAACAATTACGTCATTGATTGTTTTGCTTGCGAAACAAGGATTTCAACTCCCCCCACCACAGGTCTATCTTGCGAACAAGGCTTTGCCACAATTCTCAGGTTACAGCTTACCGAGTTTACCATTTGCATTATGGATGTGCGTGATCACCTTACTAATCAATAAAATGAGGGAAAATGGGGTAGACTATCTTGCAGGTACCAGCGTGGGATTGATGACTTGGCTAGCTATTTCTAGTTTTTACACTGGGACGCACTTTATCGTCGATATGCTAAGTGGTTTGTTGATTGGTGGTCTGTGTGCCTGGCATCTGATCCGTTTGGATAACAAACGTGATGTAGAGCTAATGACATTGATACAGTCGAAAGCACTTTGGTTTGTGTTGATTGCTGCTGGCTTGGTGATGGTCTCTGTGTGGCCAATTCCGGTATTTGGTATTTGGTTAGGGATAATCGGCACGGCGTTAGGCGTGATTTACACAGCTGACGAAAATGAAAAGAGAATTACAGCAGAACTGATTATTCCAATTACCATCTCTATGGTCGCGATATATTGGTTGTTTGAGTACAGTGAAGTGTTTGTTTCTAGAAGTAGCGTTTTGTCATTCGGATTAGACGCCGTTCGTTACCCAGTGCTTATGATTCTGTTCGTAGTCAGCGTTAGGAAATTTGCAAAAGCTGCCTAATGGCAGCTTTTATTGCTAACGCATAAGTATCATTGATTCAGTACATACTGCTCGATGACCAATGCAACGCCGTCATCATTATTGCTGGTGGTAATGTAATCAGCAATCGCTTTGGTTTGTTCCATCGCATTTTCCATTGCGACTCCAAGCCCCGCATAGCGAATCATATGGTGATCGTTTTCCGCGTCTCCCATACAAATAACTTCGTCAGTGTGGATACCAAGGTAGTCTGCAATCGCTTTGACCCCCACGCCCTTATTACTCTCAAGGTTGAGAAATTCTAGAAAGAACGGGGCGCTTTGTACAATGGTGAATTCCTGATGAAGTACATCTGGAATAGCTTTCGCTGCTTGCGTCAGTTTTGATGGTTCACCGACGATCATGGCTTTGATGATAGGGTGGTCGTCCTCCAATGAATCGAACGCCATTTCCGTAATCGGCACTTGGTTAATGTCCGATTCCAAGGTAGTAAACTCGTTATTCTCGGGCGTAATTAAGCCGTGCTCAGTACTGAATGCATGACAGTACAATCCTAGCTCTTTAGCGAGTTTCGCCACTTGTTTCGCACGTCGACCATCAATGTAGGCTTGATGAATGACTTTTCCAGAGCCAATTTCTTTCACTGTACTTCCGTTGTAGAACACCACAAATTCATTGTGTCCGTCTATGCCTAGTTCTGTCAGTTTCTCTTGCATACCTGCGAGAGGGCGGCCTGAAGCAAGAACGATTTTGACTCCCTGAGCTCGCGCTTTTTCTATGGCGGTTTTTGTTCTTTCTGAAATGGACTTGTCGCTGGTTAGCAAAGTGCCATCCATATCCAAAGCAATCAGCTTGTACATATACTTACCTAAAAGTTTTAAAGTTATCACTAAAGAAAGAAGCAGATTAAATGAGTGAATCGGAATGATCAATTTCTGATTTAGTTGACCTTCGCAGTACAGTCATTTATGGTCTCGTTCCTGCTAAATATTGATGATGAGTTAGGCTGAGACAAAGTTGTACAAATTAAACGAAATGTTCGAAACCATTCAGGGTGAAGGCGTCTTTACTGGCGTTCCTTCGGTGTTTGTTCGTCTGCAGATATGTCCGGTAGGGTGTGCTTGGTGCGATACGAAACAAACCTGGGATGCGACACCTCAAGACGAACGCCCGTTAGCGGAAGTGCTCGCGAAAACGGAAGACTCACCAACATGGTGTAGTGTGTCTGGAGGTGACATTATCGAGCAGTATCGTCAACAAGGTTATCAGGCTAAGCATATTGTTATTACTGGCGGCGAACCATGCATCTATGACTTGCGTCCGCTGACAGAAGCATTCGAAGCGATAGGATGTCGTTGCCAAATTGAAACCAGTGGTACATCACCAATTCTTGCGAGTGAAAATACCTGGGTGACAGTGTCACCAAAAGTAGCAATGAAAGGTAAACTGCCCGTTCTGGACTGTGCTTTACTCCGAGCAAATGAGATTAAACATCCAGTGGCGACCGATAAAGACATTGAGCAGCTCGATGCTTTGATTGAGCGCGCTGGCGTGCCTGAAAGCACGACTATTGCCTTACAGCCGATCAGTCAGAAACCACGCGCCACTCAGCTATGTATTGATACTTGTATTGCGCGTAACTGGAGACTCTCTATCCAGACACACAAGTATCTAAGTATTGCGTAAGGGAAACGAAATGAAAAAAGCAGTTGTAGTATTTAGTGGTGGTCAAGATTCCACGACATGTCTCGTTCAGGCACTTAAGAATTATGATGAAGTGCATGCAATCACTTTCGATTATGGTCAGCGCCATAAACTGGAAATTGAAGTGGCTCAAGACCTCGCAAAAGAGCTAGGCGTTAAAGCACATAAAGTGATGGATGTTGGCTTGCTGAACGAACTCGCCATTAGCTCATTGACTCGTGATGACATTCCGGTTTCACATGAGCTGCAGGAAAATGGCTTACCTAACTCTTTCGTCCCTGGCCGTAACATTCTTTTTCTTACCCTAGCGGGCATTTACGCGTATCAAATTGGTGCTCAGGCTGTGATTACTGGCGTGTGTGAGACGGACTTCTCAGGCTATCCTGATTGCCGTAATGACTTTGTGAAAGCGATGAACAGTGCCTTAGTTCAAGGTATGGACCGTAATCTAGACATTGTTACGCCGCTGATGTGGCTAAACAAGGCGGAAACTTGGGCTTTGGCTGACCAATACGATGCACTGCAATTGGTGAGAGAAAAAACACTGACGTGTTATAACGGCATTATTGGTGATGGCTGTGGTGATTGCCCAGCATGCGACTTAAGAAAAGCGGGCTTGAATGATTACATCGACAATCGAGAAGCGGTTATGGCATCGTTAGTCAGTAAGCAAAGTAGTGAAGCGTAAAGTTTCTCTAAGATAGCTAATACAAAAACGCCCTCAAATGAGGGCGTTTTTCTAATCAGGAGTTATTAATCCAGATACATTTTGGCAAGCTCAGATGGCTCAAGCTCTTTGCCTTCTAGCTGCGCATTCCAGTTTGTACCAACTAGAACGCCATCTTCTGCTAGTGTTAGTAGCCAGTCTTCAACGAAGATATCTAGTGGAATCTCCAAAACTTCAAAATCTGACCACTCTTCCACGTTGTGTGCTTGTGCGTCTTCTTTAGAAGACCAGAATGGCATGACTTCGCTGTTTTCAAATTCCGTTGAGTCACAAGACAGCCAACCTTCTTCATTGCGAAGACCCCAAATCAAGCTATTTGCTTTGGTTTCAGATACGAATAGCTCTAGGTTAGCCTGAATATCAGCAGTTAATTTGCTCATAGGATTTATCTCATAAGTAGAATCGCGGATAGGGTACCACTGTTGCTATGAAAGCTAAATAAAAATGGGCACATTGAGTGCCCATTTAAATGGAGAGAAGGTCGCTTACTTCGCTTTTTTAGTGAAGATGGTCCACTCTTTCTTGATGCTGCCTTTGTGGCCTACGACGGTTGCCACGACTTTGCGGTTTTTCGCATGTGTGATTTCATCATCGCCTGTATCAGCGAGATTCGTATCACCAAAACCCACAATTCGGATCCTAGTGTGGCTGACTCCGTTATTAATCAGAGCACTTTCGACTTCTTCAGCACGACGTTGTGACAAAGCCATGTTATGGCCATGATTACCGACCTTACTGGCGTAGCCTTGTAGCTCAATCGATGTTGAAGGGTAGATTTTAAGAAAATCGGCCATCTCGCGAATTTGAGTCAGGAATACAGGCTGGATGTCGCTGGAGTCATTCTCGAATAAAATGTGAAGATCCATTTCTTCTTCCGACTTAACGTATGTCCCACATCCATCGTTATCAATGTCGGCACCTAGTGGGGTATCTGGGCACAAATCGCGTGCGTTGATAACACCGTCTTTGTCATCATCAAGTAAGTCAGCTATCTGATTCGGTACAGGCGTTTGTCGATAGTCATACACGTCTTCAGCGTGAGTTGCAGAAGATAATAGGCAGGCGACAGCAGTGAGGGTGAAAAATGCTTTCTTCATATTAGTACTCAACCGCCTTATTCCAATCTTCTGGGGTGTCAACGCGCAACGCTGCCAGCAAACCACCTGTCGCATTCATGACTCGATATTTTGCGTATTGTTCAGCGTATTTAGCATCTAGGTAATCTTTACGCGCTTCGAACAACTCGTTCTCAGTGTTTAATAGATCAAGTAAAGTTCGTTTTCCAAGCTTGTATTGCTTTTCATAGGCGATAACCGTTTCAGATGCCGAGTCTACGTGGTCTGCTAAAAATTCCTTCTGTTGCAAAGTGAGATCCAATGCGCTCCATGATAGGCGTAGGCCTTCTTCGAGACTACGGAATGTGCGATCACGAAAATCTTTCGCTTTATTTAGCTGATAAGCCGCACTTTCAGTTCGATCAGAATCAGAGCCACCGTTGTACAAGTTGTAGCGCATACGCAGCATGGCCGAAGACTCATTGCTGCTACCACGTATACCACCTGCATCATCGCGCCAAATCTGGTTGGCTTCGATAGATAGTGTTGGGTAGTTTACGCCTTTAGTTTGATCATACTGGAATCGGGCCGAGTCGACATCCGCTTGAGCGACTTTGATCACTGGGTGATTTTTAAAAGCAAAGTCCAGCGCTTCATCTACAGAAAACGGGACTGCATTTTCATCTGCTCGTGGGAAAATCAAAGCTTGTGGCGATTGACCGACGATTCGTTTGAACTGCGTGTGAACATCATAAAGATTGTTCTGTGCTGCGAGTAGATTACTGTGCGCCTTGGCAAGACGTGCTTCAACTTGCGATAAATCAGCAGTCGAACCGATACCCGAGTCCACTCGCTTCTTGATGTCGTTATAAATTTCTTTATGCACAGCCAAGTTGCTCTCCGACAGTGCTAACACTTCGTAGGCTTTGGTTGCGTTGAGGTAAATGTCAGTAACTTCAAGTGCAATATCTTGCGAGTCCGCAAGTAATTGAAGCCTAACTGACTCGGCATCGGCTGCCGTTCTATCCATATCATTGAGAGTAGCAGAGCCATCCCAAATTAACTGAGTTAGGCTCAGCGTCGCTTCTTTTCTGGTTAGCTCGTCTTCTGTCCCAGAAGCTAAATCAACCTGCTCATAACCAATACCAGCATCAAGGTCTATGGAAGGCAAGTAGGCACCTGATGATGCTTTTGCATCATAAAGCTTACTCATATATTCGTTGTATGAAGCTTTAATATCAGGGTTGTTTGTTATTGTATAAGCTACTGCTTGTTCTAGTGTTTGGCTCTGTGCTGGAAAAGAGAGCATGGTAGCAATGCTCAACAACTTAATCCTATTCCAATTCACGATGGGGCTCCTTGGGTACTCCTGAACGAGAGATATTACTCAAATATTAGGTCTCACTTTTGAGAATTATCAATCTGCGACGTCAATAAAATAACACTATCTGCATATGAAGACTAACATCATTTAAGAAACTGGGATGATAGTTCGTTAATAAAATGTTGTTTGGCTAGTATGAATACTCAAATTGAGATGAAAAATGAAAATTGCAGATAAAGGCTAATAAAATAGGATCTTTATCCAAAGAATGTGCGATCGACTATGTAATTTGTTTAGTAGAGATTGTTAACACTCCAAACAAAAATGTTTTTGTTTTGAAAGTTGCCGGTGTTAATTTATGCACTAAGTGAATGTGTAAATTAACTTCACCTGTCACAACTTTGACAGACAAAACGTTGTAAAGGATTAGGGGCTTATCATGGGTTTTGGTACATACGTAGTAATTGGTAACCTAGCAGCAGGACAAACAATTGCAATAGATGAAAATGGAAGTATTCGTGTATTGAATGATAACGAAGTTGCTAAAGCAGGCGATGTTGTTATGTCCTTGGAAGAGCTCAATCCAGATTTCGCTGATGTGAACATTGGTATTGTTAATGAAAGCGCTGAACTTCAAGACATAACAAGCGAAATAGATGACATTATTGCAGCACTGGAAGAAGGCCAAGATCCAACTCAACTAGGTGATGAATTTTCGACTGCTGCTGGTGGTCAAATAAGCTCTAGTCTGACCACAATTGGTTCCATCGTCAGGACAGGTGATGAGACCATTGCTAATACTGAATTTAATACTCAAGGTTTTGAAAATTTGGGTATTTCTCGAACTCAGAGCCTAACGCTTTTAGACCAATATCAAGCCATTCAACAAGCCCCAGCCTTTACTACTTTGAATAATAGCCCTCTTGCCGATGATGTATCTGTAACAACGAATGAAGATACGTCGATTAGCGGACAGGTTAGTGCTACTGATCCAAACCCCGATGACTCCCTTACTTTTTCTATCTCCTCATCCCCGGAAAACGGGGTAGTCACGATCAATCCTGTTACTGGGCTGTGGGAGTACACGCCTAATGAAAATTATGATGGCTCTGATTCGTTTGAAGTAACGGTGGATGATGGAAATGGAGGAACGGATACTGTAGTCGTTAATGTTGATGTGACCCCGATTCCGGCTATATCTGTTTCAGGAGATGCTCAGGTAGATGAAGGTAGTAATGCGAGCTACACCATCAACTTTGACAAAGCGTCAAACCAAACCACTAATTTAAAACTGACTTTGTCTTTGAGCTCTGCTGAAGGAGAAGATTTGTCGGGGATGAGTGTAGAAGCATTAAGTTCTTCTGGTGATTCTGATTCATCGCAACGCGTCATTCTTGTTGTGGGAAATGATGGAACGGTTGAGGTGCCAGCAGGTGTTACATCACTCCGTGTGACCGTCAACACTGCTCAGGACACAACATTTGAAGGCTCAGAAGAATACCAGCTCAACGTCGAGCCTGTATTCGGTCTTGTGGGAGATGGTGCTGGCAGCAACAGTGCAAGCACGGCAATTTTGGACAACACTGGCAACGAGTCCGATCTTCCGCAACTAACGGTCAGCAATGAATCCGTGTTTGAAAACAACACCGCCGTCTTCGATATTGCTTTGTCAAACAATGTCGATGGTGATGTTACCTATAATTTTTCAATAAATCTTGATGGTGAAACTGCTGAGATTGCTGACTTTGCCGAAAACCCTTTCAGTGTCACTTATCAGATAACGGGTGTTACTCAAACTGCTACCGCAAACCAAGATGGCAGTTATACCATTCCTGGCAACGCGACCAACATCCAAGTCTCGGTTGAAACCGCAAATGATGAGATCTTCGAAGGAAGTGAAAGCTTCACTTTGGATGCTAATGCGAGTGCCACAGTGGGTGGTGAAAGCTTTAACCTGAGTGAGTCCGGGTCAGGCACGATCAGTGATGAACAACAGGGAGGAGGCAACGCGGATACTCCATCCTTGTCAGTGAGCTCTGAAGCTGTTGTTGAAGGCAGCACCGCTGTGTTTAATGTTGCGCTGTCGAATGTTGTCGATGGTTATGTGACTTATAACTTTGCACTTAATATAGAAGGACAATCTGCGGAGTTAGCAGACTTTACAACGAATCCGATCAGTGTCAGCTACCAACTGGATGGTGTTACTCAGCCAGCTGAAGCCAATCAGGATGGTACGTACACCATCCCTGGCAATGCAACCAATATTCAAGTCTCAGTTGAAACATTAGATGACGATATTTTTGAAGGCAGCGAAAACTTCAAACTGGATGTTAGCGCGAACGCTACTGTTGGTGATGATAGTTTTAACTTGAATGAATCAGGAACAGGAACAATTACTGATGAGCAGGTGGATGCTAGTAATGCAGATACACCAACTCTTTCGGTTAGTTCTGAATCTGTTGTAGAAGGGAATACAGCAGTATTTGACGTTGCGTTGTCGAATGATGTTGATGGCGATGTTACCTATAATTTCTCTTTAAATTTCAATGATCAAGCTGCGACTCTTGATGATTTTTCCGTAAATCCGATCGATGTTAGTTATGAAGTGAATGGGCAGGCGCAGACAGCTGTAGCGAATCAAGATGGCAGCTACAACATTCCCGGTAACGCAACTAATATTCAAGTCTCTGTTGAAACTACGGATGATAGTATTTTTGAGGGCAACGAAAGCTTTACGTTGGATGTCAGTGCAAACGCTACAACAGGCGGTGATCGCTTTAATCTCAATGAGTCCGGAGCAGGTACGATCAGCGATGAATCCGATCGTCCTGACTTAACCGTCACAGGTGCAGGTAGCGTCTCCGAAGGTGAGGTGGCGACGTTCAGCATTAATCTCTCCAACCCTGTTGACCATGCGGTTACCCTTGACCTGCGTGCGAAAACCAACGGCAATGCTAATACCGCCGAAGCGGACGATATTGGTGAGATGCGCGCGTACTATCTTGATGGTGACGACAAAGTCTATCTGGACTTTGATGGGCGCGAGATTTCAGTACCAGCGGGTGTGCAGGACATCTTTGTTGAAGTCGATACCGTGGATGACAACGCAGCGCCTGTGCACGAAGGCAGTGAACGTTTCCAACTTGTAGTGCGTGATGTGGACGATGTGACCACAGATAGTAATGGTAAAACGAAAGCGGCGGCGTTTATTGACGACAGTGGCAATGGTGCGGGGGATAACCCGGACGATGACCGCCCAGGCATTACCAGTATCTCCAGCCCAACCGTCGATGAAGGCGGTACGGCCGTCTTTGATGTCACGCTGAGCAACCCAAGTGAATTAGCCACCCCTGTCACTATGACGCTGGCCAATGGCACAGCGGAAAGTGACGACTACACCAGTAATCAAATTACCGTCAACTTTGCTGATGGCACCAGCACGGTGGTGAATGCGGTTAATGGTGAGTTTAGCTTTGATGTTCCGGCGGGCAACAACTCTTACACTGTGTCGGTTGAGACGACCGATGACAATAACGCGCCTGTGTATGAAGGCGACGAAACCTTCACCTTGAGCGGTGCGAGCAGCAGTCAAACAGGTACCGTCAGCGGTGAAGCGACCATTCAAGATGGTGGCGAGGGCAGCGATAACGATCGCCCTGATTTAACCGTCACAGGTGCAGGTACCGTCTCCGAAGGAGAGGTGGCAACGTTTAGCATTAATCTTTCCAATCCTGTTGACCATGCGGTTACCCTTGACCTGCGTGCCAAAACCAACGGCAATGCCAATACCGCGGAAGCGGACGATATTGGTGAGATGCGTGCGTACTATCTTGATGGTGACGACAAAGTCTATCTGGACTTTGATGGGCGCGAGATTTCAGTACCTGCGGGTGTGCAGGACATCTTCGTTGAAGTCGATACCGTGGATGACAACGCTTCACCAGTGCACGAAGGCAGTGAACGTTTCCAACTTGTAGTGCGTGATGTGGACGGTGTGACCACAGATAGTAATGGTAAAGCGAAAGCGGTCGCGTTTATTGACGACAGTGGCAATGGTGCGGGGGATAACCCGGACAATGACCGCCCCGAAATCACCAGTATTTCCAGCCCGATCGTCGATGAAGGCGGCACCGCTATCTTTGATGTGACGCTCAGTAATCCAAGTGAGCTAGCCACCCCTGTCACTATGACACTGGCCAATGGTACAGCGGGAAGTGATGACTACACCACCAATCAGATCACCGTCAACTTTTCTGATGGCACCAGCACGGTCGTGAATGCGGTCAATGGTGAATTCAGTTTTAATGTTCCAGCGGGTAACAGTTCTTATACGGTGTCGGTTGAAACCGCGGATGACAACAATGCACCTGTGTATGAAGGCGATGAAACCTTCACCTTAAGCGGTGCAAGCAGCAGTCAAACAGGTACGGTGAGCGGTGAAGCAACCATTCAAGATGGTGGTGAGGGCAGCGATAACGATCGCCCTGACTTAACCGTCACAGGCGCAGGTACCGTCTCCGAAGGTGAGGTGGCAACCTTCAGTATCAATCTTTCTAACCCTGTTGACCATGCCGTTACCCTCGATTTACGTGCCAAAACCAACGGCAATGCCAATACCGCGGACGCGGACGATATTGGTGAGATGCGTGCGTACTATCTTGATGGTGACGATAAAGTCTATCTGGACTTTGATGGTCGTGAGATTTCCGTGCCAGCGGGTGTACAGGACATCTTTGTTGAAGTCGATACCATAGACGACAACGCAGCGCCGGTGCACGAAGGCAGCGAACGTTTCCAGCTTGTGGTACGTGATGTGGATGGCGTGACCACAGACAACAATGGCAAAGCGAAAGCGGCGGCGTTTATTGACGACAGCGGTAATGGTGCAGGGGATAACCCGGATGATGATCGCCCAGACATTACCACCATATCCAGCCCGATCGTTGATGAAGGCGGTACCGCTGTTTTTGATGTCACGCTGAGCAACCCAAGCGAATTGGCTACACCAGTCACCATGACGCTAGCAAATGGCACAGCGGAAAGTGACGACTACACCACTAATCAAATTACCGTCAATTTTGCCGATGGCACCAGCACGGTGGTGAATGCGGTCAATGGTGAGTTCAGTTTTGATGTTCCGGCGGGCAACAACTCTTACACTGTGTCGGTTGAGACGACCGATGACAATAACGCGCCTGTGTATGAAGGCGACGAAACCTTCACCTTGAGCGGTGCGAGCAGCAGTCAAACAGGTACCGTCAGCGGTGAAGCGACCATTCAAGATGGTGGCGAGGGCAGCGATAACGATCGCCCTGATTTAACCGTCACAGGTGCAGGTACCGTCTCCGAAGGTGAGGTGGCAACGTTTAGCATCAATCTCTCCAATCCTGTTGACCATGCCGTCACCCTCGATTTGCGTGCCAAAACCAATGGTAACGCCAATACCGCGGAAGCGGACGATATTGGTGAGATGCGTGCGTACTATCTTGATGGCGACGATAAAGTCTATCTGGACTTTGATGGTCGCGAGATTTCCGTGCCAGCGGGTGTGCAGGACATCTTCGTTGAAGTCGATACCGTGGATGACAACGCTGCGCCTGTCCACGAAGGCAGCGAACGCTTCCAACTTGTGGTACGCGATGTCGATGGCGTGACCACAGACAACAATGGCAAAGCCAAAGCAGCGGCGTTTATTGATGACAGCGGCAACGGCGCAGGGGATAACCCAGACGATGACCGCCCAGACATTACCAGTATCTCTAGCCCAACCGTCGATGAAGGCGGTACGGCCGTCTTTGATGTGACGCTCAGTAACCCAAGTGAATTAGCCACGGCAGTCACCATGACGCTGACCAATGGCACGGCGGAAAGTGACGACTACACTAGCAATCAAATCACCGTCAACTTTGCCGATGGTACCAGCACGGTGGTTAACGCGGTCAATGGTGAGTTCAGTTTCGATGTCCCAGCGGGCAACAGTTCTTACACCGTGTCGGTTGAGACTACTGATGACAACAACGCACCTGTGTATGAAGGTGACGAAACCTTCACCTTAAGCGGTGCGAGCAGCAGTCAAACAGGTACCGTCAGCGGTGAAGCGACCATTCAAGATGGTGGTGAGGGCAGCGATAACGATCGCCCTGATTTAACCGTGACAGGCGCGGGTGCCGTCTCCGAAGGTGAAGTGGCAACGTTTAGCATCAACCTCTCTAACCCTGTCGACCATGCCGTCACCCTCGATTTGCGTGCCAAAACCAACGGCAATGGCAATACTGCGGAAGCGGACGATATTGGCGAGATGCGTGCGTACTATCTTGACGGCGACGATAAAGTCTATCTGGACTTTGATGGTCGTGAGATTTCTGTGCCAGCGGGTGTGCAGGACATCTTTGTTGAAGTGGATACCGTAGATGACAACGCTTCACCAGTGCATGAAGGCAGTGAACGCTTCCAGCTTGTGGTACGCGATGTGGATGGCGTGACCACAGACAGCAATGGTAAAGCCAAAGCGGCGGCGTTTATTGATGACAGCGGCAACGGCGCAGGGGATAACCCAGACGATGACCGCCCAGACATTACCAGTATCTCCAGCCCAACCGTCGATGAAGGCGGCACGGCGATCTTTGATGTGACGCTCAGTAACCCAAGCGAGTTAGCCACTCCTATCACCATGACGCTGACGAATGGCACGGCGGAAAGTGACGACTACACTAGCAATCAAATCACCGTCAACTTTGCTGATGGCACTAGCACGGTTGTAGACGCAGTTAATGGTGAATTCGGTTTTGATGTCCCAGCGGGCAACAGTTCTTACACCGTGTCGGTTGAGACTACGGATGACAACAACGCACCTGTGTATGAAGGCGATGAAACCTTTACTTTAAGTGGAGCTAGCAGCAGTCAAACAGATACAGTGAGCGGTGAAGCGACCATTCAAGATGGTGGTGAGGGCAGCGATAACGATCGCCCTGATTTAACCGTGACAGGCGCGGGTGCCGTCTCCGAAGGTGAGGTGGCGACCTTCAGCATTAATCTCTCCAACCCTGTTGACCATGCGGTTACCCTTGACCTGCGTGCCAAAACCAACGGCAATGCCAATACCGCGGAAGCGGACGATATTGGTGAGATGCGTGCGTACTATCTTGATGGTGACGATAAAGTCTATCTGGACTTTGATGGTCGTGAGATTTCTGTGCCAGCGGGTGTGCAGGACATCTTTGTTGAAGTTGATACCGTAGATGACAACGCTTCACCAGTGCATGAAGGCAGTGAACGCTTCCAGCTTGTGGTACGCGATGTGGATGGCGTGACCACCGACAACAATGGCAAAGCGAAAGCAGCGGCGTTTATTGATGACAGCGGCAACGGCGCAGGGGATAACCCAGACGATGACCGCCCAGAAATTACCAGCATCTCTAGCCCAACCGTCGATGAAGGCGGTACGGCCGTCTTTGATGTGACGCTCAGTAACTCAAGTGAATTAGCCACGCCAGTCACCATGACGCTGACGAATGGCACGGCGGAAAGTGACGACTACACTAGCAATCAAATCACCGTCAACTTTGCTGATGGCACTAGCACGGTTGTAGACGCAGTTAATGGTGAATTCAGTTTTGATGTCCCAGCAGGCAACAGTTCTTACACCGTGTCGGTTGAAACGACCGATGACAGCAATGCCCCTGTGTATGAAGGCGATGAAACTTTCACCTTAAGCGGTGCAAGCAGCAGTCAAACAGGCACAGTGAGTGGTGAAGCGACCATTCAAGATGGTGGTCAAGGCGGTGATGATGATCGCCCAGGCATTACCAGTATCTCCAGCCCAACCGTCGATGAAGGCGGTACGGCCGTCTTTGATGTCACGCTGAGCAACCCAAGTGAGCTAGCCACACCTGTCACTATGACGTTGGCTAATGGCACAGCGGAAAGTGACGACTACACCAGCAATCAAATCACGGTTAGCTTTGCCGATGGCACCAGCACGGTTGTAGACGCGGTTAATGGTGAGTTCAGTTTTGATGTCCCAGCGGGCAACAGTTCTTACACCGTGTCAGTTGAGACTGCTGATGACAACAATGCCCCTGTGTATGAAGGTGATGAAACCTTTACTTTAAGTGGAGCTAGCAGCAGTCAAACAGGTACTGTGAGTGGTGAAGCGACCATTCAAGATGGTGGTGAAGGCAATGACGATGACCGCCCTGAAATTACCAGTATTTCTAGTCCAACGGTCGATGAAGGCGGTACTGCTGTCTTTGATGTGACTCTTAGTAATTCGAGCGAACTGGTTACGCTAGTCACCATGACGCTGGCTAATGGTACAGCGGAAAGTGACGACTACACCACCAATCAAATCACGGTTAACTTTGCCGACGGTACCAGCACTGTTGTCAACGCGGTTGATGGTGAATTCAGTTTTGAGGTGCCTGCGGGCAACAGTTCTTACACTGTGTCGGTTGAGACCACGGATGACAACATTGCGCCAGTGTATGAAGGCGATGAAACCTTCACTTTAACTGGTGCTAGCAGTAGCCAGACAGGTACGGTGAGCGGTGACGCGACCATTCAGGATGGTGGTGAGGGCAATGACGACGACCGCCCTCAAGTTTCCATCTCAGGAGGTGGGGACGTTAATGAAGGTAATACCGCTAACTTCACGGTCCATTTATCAAACACTGCGACATCGACTGTTTCTTTCGTTCTCACGTTAAATGCGGGAGATACTTCAACAGAAGATCTGGCTTCGTACCAATATCAAACTGCGAATGGTACTTGGTTGGATGTGCCTGCGTCGGGAGAAATTTCTGTTCCTGCAGGTTCGAGCTCTGTAAACGTTAAAGTTGTCACTCAACAAGATGATACTTATGAAGGGGATGAGAGCTTTAGCCTGTCCGTCAGTGCGGGGAGCGGAACAGTTAGCGCGTCAACAGACACCACCGCAAGCGCTACGATTTTGGATTTCGAAGATAATCCACCTGAAGCAGAAAATTTTGATGCAACACTCGACGCAAATGGAAATGCAAGCATCTTGTTTAATAGCGAGGATGCTGAACAAGATCATATTTCTGATAACGAAGATGACGCAACAAACACACCTGTTGGCGTTGTTATCACAGAGCTTCCTGAGTCGGGTCAGCTGTATTACGGCGATCAGTTGATCGACGCCGATGATCTTACGACCTTTACTTCAGAAGGCGAAGTGCTGCAGCAAGGAACAATATTCAGTGACCCCAACCTGATTCGGTATGAAAATGATGCTGAATCGACAGGCTTCGTTCTGGGAGTAAAAGAAGCGCCCGATGGTATGGGTGGCGGCGCTAGCCAATCTAATTTCTTAAATTGGGGTGAATCTGTTCAAGGTAATGCTGGCCAGAGGGTTCTGACTTTTGACAACGGCGATTCAATCACAATTACTTCTTCAGGTCAGGCATTAACACAATACTTTGGTCAGCCAAATGCGGGGCATATTGGATATGGACTTGCAGTAGGAAATGATGGCGGTCTTCAGCAAGGTGAGACAATTACGATTGATTTTACCCATCGCCCGTCAACGTCTGTAGAAGTAGGGTTAGATGGACTCGGTGGCTGGTTTGAGGATGGCCACGAGTTTGAAACAACAGCGATAGTGCAAGCAAAACTTGATGATGGCTCAATCATCGAAGTACCAGTCTCAAAAGAGACCTCAGGCAATACAGATTTGTTCCATGTTGTGACTATCGATGCTCCAGAAGGTCGACAAATTGAAGAGCTGATAGTGACCACCGAAGGCCCGGGTAACTGGGAGCTGCGTTATCTAGAAACATCATCAAATGACACCTTCGATTACCGAGCAGTAGATAGTGATGGAAATTACAGCGACGAGCACACGGTGACTCTAGTCGAAGGAAACCAAGCGCCGATTGCCACAGATGACCCTGTTGCTTTTGAAGTCGCACTTGGTACCTTTAACTCTAATTCTTGGACACATGATGGCGTCAGTATTAGCGGCAGCTATCAAGGTCAAGATCAGTCTATTACTCAAAGCGGTGTCAAACGTGGGGTTGCGGGTGACGAAAACGGAGGGCCGGGTGCTCAAATTCAGTACAACCGAGAAGATGGTGAGTCTGAGCAGTTCAGAGTTGACCTAGACAAGCCTGCGACAGAGTTTAGCTTTGAAGTATCGAATCTATTCAAAAATGAAGGTGGAAGTAGCAACCATGAGCAAGGTAAATGGGTGGCCTATCTCGGCGATAACGCCGTCGCGAGTGGCACCTTTGTTGCCAATGATGGTAGCAACCACGGTTCTTATCATTTTGATGAGCAAGACCTCGGCGGCGTAGCGTTTGATAGCGTTGTTTTTGAAGCGACAGATTTTAGCAACATTCCTGCCCGTGGCAGTGACTCTTCAGACTATTTTCTAACAGGCTTCAAAGCGTCTGGTGACGGTGCGTATGCAGCCAATCAAGGAGAAGTTCTTGAAATTCCTTTGACTGAACTATTGGGTAACGATTTTGATCCGAATGGCGACAATATTCGAATCACCCATGTCTCTGAAGTCAATAACGCCAGCGCTAGGATTGAGAATGGCATAGTTTATATAGATCTTGATGATGCGTTCGTTGGTAATACTACGTTTGATTACGTTATTACCGATGATAAAGGAGGCTTTGCTGAGGCGACGGTTTCAATTGTAGTGAATCCCTTGCCTCAAGAGGTCGCCGTAGAATCTATCTCAATGCTTGAGAATTCAGTAGATGAAGGAGACAACCTTGTCTACAAAGTGACACTGGAAGAAGGTGTACTGCAAGAAGCACGATACAGTGTCACTTTTGGTAAGTCAGATAGTGATAGCGCAGACAATTCGGATGTGGACTTGTCTCAAGTGATATTCACCAACGGGGTGACTTATGACTCCACGGCACAACAAGTGGTTGTTCCTGTCGGTGTTAGCACTTTCTCTGTTCTTATCCCAACCTTGATAGATGGCGTTTATGAAAGCTCTGAAGACTACACACTGATTTTAGGTGGACAGCAGGCCTCGGGCACAATTGAGAATGTAGATATACCATTGGTGTCTGTTTCTGAAAATGTGAGTGTCAGTGAAGGCTCAACTGCAGAGTTCACCGTTTCATTGAGCAAAAACACGGCTGAAGCGGTGACTATCAACCTAGCTTTGGCTCATTTAGAGACAGACGCGTCTGATATTTCAAGCATGGTAGTGGAGTATCACGATGGCAACAGCTGGCAAACGCTGGCGATTGCTCCAAATGGTGATGTCGTGTTACCAGCAGGGGTGACGCAGGCTCGTGTTACCGTTCAGACAAGTGATGACGACTCTCAGCCTGTTTACGAGGGAGCTGAGCGCTTCGAGCTTGCTGTTAGCGGCGTTGTCGGAGCTCAGGGCTCTGACTCTAGCGTCGCGACTATTGTCGATGATGGAAGCGTTGACCCTGACGGTGAGGGCCCGGAAACCGCCAATGATGACCGTCCGGTTGTTAACTCGGTCAGCGACCAAAATGTTGAAGAAGGCGGTGTTGTCAGTTTCGATGTCGCGTTGTCTGCAGAGAGTACTTCGGACACCCGAGTGGTTTTAGAGCTCAATGAAATTAATGCCACCTCACCAGAAGACTTTAATGGTAGTGTTGTGACGGTGAAATATGGCGCCCCTGAGCAATCGGAGCAGGTCACCCTACAAAATGGTGTGTTTGAGTTTGATTTACCAGCCGGTGAAAGTGATTTTACGGTTTCTGTACAAACGAACGATGATCAAGTATCCGATAACAACGAGACGTTCACGTTAGCGGCTAAGACAGAGTATCAATCGAATCAGGTTAGCGGTACAGCCACGATTCAAGATAATGAAAAACCAACCATCGACTTAGATGGCAGTGAATATCAGATTGAATTTGTCAGCGAAAGTGCGGGTTATCACAATGTATTCGGCTACTACGTTTATGATGAATCGTCAGATACACAGCAGCTTCAAATCTTGATGTCGGACTCGTACGACTCCCGTCAAAATGGATTTGATCCTGTCCTTGCGAATCTAGATAGCATGGACAACGTCGAGTACTTCCTCATTCCAAATGGTGCCAATGCAATTGAAAATGCACCATCAGGCGCAACGTTTGAAGTGGACTCCAATGGTAAGTTGCTTATTAACGGAGCTGAGCAATCCAATATTAATGTGTTCTTGAGTCATGACGAAAACTCTCACATGAGAGTATCTGAAAATAGCGATGGCGACACGGTTTTAAGCTTTGACGACCAGAAAAATCACGCCAATGATGACAATGACTACAACGACTTAGTCATCAAAATTTCGAAACAAGACACCAATGTTGATTTTGCTACTGCTTTCACTGAAGGTGATGATGCAATTTCGATTGCGGATGCAAGTGTCGACATTTTTGACGACAAAGACGCTATTCAATCTATGCAAGTGACGTTGACGAACAAGTATGCAGGCGATCAACTTACTTGGCCTTCTACGCCCGGATTCACCGTCAGCCAGTCTGTGACGCCTGCCAGCGTTACGCTGTTGATTACTGCCGATACAGTTGGTGGCGTATCATCTTCAGAGTTTGAAGCTTTCCTCAAAGGGATTCGATTCGAAAATACCAGTGAAAACCCTGATGAAACGGATCGTGAGATAGACATCCATGTGACGGATGCTTCGGGTCAACAATCAGAAACGGCAACGACAACGATAAGCGTTGTTGAAGTGGCTGACCTGACCGTACAACAGAATGCTAGCGGTGATGAAGATAACCAAATTGCGCTGAACATCTCTATCCCTGCGAACAGCTCTGTGACTGAAATTGTATTGACCGATTTACCAGACGGTTCGATTCTTAAGTCTGGCGAAAATATGATTGTGATTAGCAATGGAGAAGCAACGCTAACTCCACAACAGCTGGCACAGTTGAACATAACTCCGCCAAACAACAGTGACGAGAACTTTACGGTTAATGTGGAAGGTTACACTTCTTCCAACGAGCTTATAGAACAACACAGTATCGATGTTCAGGTTGATGCTGTCACTGACGTGCCTTTAATTACTATTGCTGAGCCAGAAGTGATTTCGTTCCATGATTTCGATTCTATCGACATGGATAACCGCTCATGGCGCGGTAATGTGAGTGCGAGTGAGCTTACACAATCTGATGGTGCTGAAGGTATCTGGGGAACAGATAACTCGGGTGAATACAGCGAAGTAGGCAAAGAAACTGTCTATCGAGGTGGTGTTTCAGACAGTTCGAATCAAATCTTTGAGATCGAAGGTCGTCATGGTGATGACCAACTGTTCACTCAGTTTACTGCGCAAGCAGACCAGTTCTACACCCTTTCATTTGATGTCGTCGCGCGCAGGCTAAATGATTCTCCGTTGACGGTATTCCTTGAAGATGAAAATGGTGATCGTAAAGTTCTGTTTGAGTACACCGATCAGCAAAGCCTCAATTGGCAAACCGAAAGTATTAATTTCCAAGCACCATCGGATGGAGAGTACAAAGTTGTATTTGAATCAGAAACGTCATCAAACAGCTACGGTGCGCTGCTCGATGACATAACGTTAGAGAAAGCAGACAACATTGGTTACGAAGACAGCTTCATCCCGCTTAGCGATATTGTTGTTGGCTTAAGTGATACTGACGGCTCAGAAACCTTGTCTTTGGTACTTAATGGATTACCAGAAGGGTCTGTTATTCGAGATGGCAATGGTAACTCGATCACTGTTGTAGCAACGCCAGATGGAAAGAATAGCGTAGATTTGTCTGCATGGAGCAATGACCTGACGGGACTTGAAGTGAATGTGCCTGAGGAGGGCAGCTACCCGCTCGAATTTGTTGTAACCGCACAAGATAATGCACCTGCGACCGCTGAATCAGTCAGCAAGGTAATTAATCTAACGGTCTTGCCAGTGCTTGATGCTGAGAGCAAGGAAGTGACACTTGATGAAGACGAAAGCTACATCTTAGGTGTCTCTGACTTCGGTATTACTGACCTAGATGCACAAATATCAATTTCTGAATTACCGAGTTCAGGTGTTTTAGAGGTGCAAACTTCGCCGGGAGTCTGGGCACCAGTTTCAGAAGGTGATTTGATCTCCGTGAATCATGTGGCTCAGGGCAATCTCCGATTTACGCCTGAGGATGATGAGTCAGGATACAACCAGCATACTGGCACCGGAGAAGGTAACCTGAATCAGGATTATGCTCACATTGACTTTGTGGTTGAAAAAGGTGATGCCAAGTCTGATGCAATGACGCTTACTCTTGATGTTACGCCCGTAGCGGATACTCCAGTTCTTAACATCACCACTCCAGACACTGTGCTTCCAGAGCAGCACTTCAATGTGGTGACCTGGACGGGAGTGATTGTAGGAAATGACAATGGTCAGGGTGTAAATGGCAGCACGTTGATTTCAGCTATTGATGCGCTCGACCCTCAACTTGCTTCTTCAAGTACAACAACCAATGCCCAAGACACCGGCAGTTGGGCAACGGCAGCAGACAATGCCGTGCTCGTGACTGGTTTGGTGTACCTTGAGGCTGGAACGAGTTATGACTTTGTAGGACGTGGTGATGACAGCCTAGCGATCACGATTGGTGGCGTTATGTCCGACCAAGCCTACTGGGGGAATTCAAGTGGGCAAATTCAGGGCAGCGCCTTTACGCCTCAGGTGTCGGGTTACTATCCACTTGCGATTTATCACCACAACCAAAGTGGCCCAGGTAACTTTAATGTCGATGTTTCTATAAATGGCGCGGCAGCGGTTGATCTTACCAGCTCTGCGTTATCCGTAGTGACCGACGAAACACAGCTGGATCAATCTGATGTAAGGGCTTCAGAACTTAAGTCAGTAAATGGTGTGGAAGTATATGAAGTCTACGGTTACAACGAAGGGCTTCAAGATACTGAAATCCCACTTTCTCAGATTACGAGTGCTCTTAACGATAACGATGGCTCTGAAACGCTGGGGGTCACATTGAGTGGTTTACCACAAGGTGCGACATTGAGTGATGGTGGTTCTAATAATGTGGTTGTAGGCGCTTCCGGTGAGGTGGATGTAACGACTTGGGATCTATCTTCGTTATCCGTTTTACCACCAGCAGGCTCTCACGACGATTTTACAATTACAGTTGTGGCCACAGCTTCAGAGGTGAACTCAACCAGCGAGGCGGATTCGCGAGCAACGATAGATGTTGTCGTTCACGAAAACAAACCTACTGTGACGCAACCTGATGTCAATGTCGTCGATGAAGACCGCAGTGCGATTGGTAATGTACTGACGGATATAGACGGTAGAGACAGCGATGAAGACAACATCCTTTCTGTTGAACACTTCTCTATCAACAATGTCTCGTACCCAGCAGGCAGTAGCGTGACTTTGTCTGAAGGCACGTTTGTCATGCAGGCCGATGGTGGCTATGAGTTTACGCCGAACGCTAACTGGTCAGGCCAACTTCCCGTGATCACTTATACGACAAACACAGGTGCCTCAGATACGCTATCCATTCAAGTCGTGCCAGTAGCCGATGCACCTCAAGTCTCTATGACTATTGGCGAAATGGAGGTGGTGAATGTAGCGACAGAGCAAATGGAGGATGGTCGTTACGAAACATCGCAAGATAAAACCATTCCAGTTAATGTTGCTGTAGCCTTAGTTGATGCGGATGGCAGTGAAGCTCTCGGAACTGAAGTCGTTGTGACGGGTATTCCAACAGGTGTGGAAGTATACGTGAACGATAGTTTGGTGTCTTCACAGCCGAATGGTTCTTACTTAATAACGCTAGATGGTAATGGCGACGCGTCCTTCGATATCAAAGTACCTCACGATTACAGTGGTAGCTTGGAGTTCCCGATTCAGGTTCAAGGGTCTTCGGTCGAAAGCGCCAACCAAGATACAGCGCATAGTACAGCGGAAGAGACACTCTCTTTCCGTAGCTATGTGCTTGAATCGGGTTCACATGGTGATGACACCATTAGTGGCAATGGAGATCATGAACTAATCGTAGGTGATGTTCAGGGTATCCAGATTATTGCAGGTCAGGACTATAACATCGCATTTGTTCTTGATACTTCGGGTAGTATGGGTGGAAGAGTTGGTACGGCGAAAACAGAAATTATCGAAGTTTTCGATCAGTTACTCAGCACTGCTAACTCAGGTTCTAATGCCGGGACCGTCAACATCCTTTTAACTGAGTTTGCTACTAACTCAGGTGTCACGATATCAGTGGATTTAAGCTCTCCAACGACTCGCGCTGATTTTGTGTCTCAGCTAAGTAGTATCGAGGACAATGGTAGTGGTCTTACAAACTACGAAACCAGCTTCGACGCAGCTGTTGAATGGTTTGATGCTAATACTAACGATCAAGCAGAAAATATTACGTACTTTATTACGGATGGTAACCCCAACTATAACAATCACCTAAATGTAACTTCTGCTGATTTCGACCAGCTTGTGCTGGACTATGACGCATCCACTAAGGATGTCGTGACATTAGATGATATCTTGCCTGATAACTATTCTGTGGGTATCGCGGTCTCTTATAAAGGTGAAGAAATTGTCTCCAGTTCAGGTGCCGTCAAATCGCCGTTGACAGGCGCTACGCTAGGTAACTTAAGCTACTCAGGTGGATTGAGATACACCGATGGTAGCAATGCATCGGTGCAGGCTCGTCATATGTATCAGGTGTTGGCGTTAATCTCAGCGGTTGAAGCGGTGGGTATTGGCAGTGGCGTCAATGAAGCAACCTTGTCACAGTATGACTCTGATGGTGTGGTTGTTCCTAACATCAATGTAGACGAACTAGCTGAGACGATTCTTGGGCAGGAAGTGACCTTAGAACAAGGTGAAGACAACATAGAAGGTGGGCAGGGCGACGACATTCTATTTGGTGACCTCATTGATTTCGATAACATTGACGGCCAAGGTGTTGCTGCATTACAGAAATACGTTGCATCAGAGACCAGCAGTCCATTAGCTGATGTATCAGCAGAAGATGTTCACAGTTATGTTCGTCAGAACCACAGTGATTTTGATGTTTCCCGTGACGGTGATCAGGACGACACTCTTTCTGGTGGAGTAGGAGATGACATTCTGTTCGGTCAGGGGGGGGATGATACTCTGGATGGCGGTGCAGGCAATGACATTCTGCTAGGTGGAGCGGGTGATGATACGCTCATCGGTGGCTTAGGTAGTGACATTCTATCTGGCGGCGATGGTGAGGATGAATTCGTCTGGCATGATGGCGACCTAGATGGTGGTACTGACGTAATCACGGACTTCCATGTATCGGAAGATAAGATCGATATTTCTGATCTGTTAGGACAAGATGAAACCATGGAAGAGTTACTTTCTGATGTCTCTGCCAATGTTGTCGACAGTAACGGCATTGAACTCACCATTCAGAGAGACAACGGACAAACCACTCAGTCGATTAAGCTGGATAACGTCGTCGATCAACTCAACGGCATTGATACCAGTCATGGCAGTATCACGGGCAACGACTTGACCAATTTACTGAATGAAATTATCAAATCACACGATTAAAAAAAGGGCCGTAAGGCCCTTTTCTATTAATGAATTTGTCTGATTAGATAACTTTACAAGCAAACCCTTTGAGATAGAAACCTTCCGGGTAAGCGGTATCAGTAGGATGATCTGCAGCTTGTTCAAATCGCTCGACGAACTTGACTTGTCTACCCGCATCGACCGCAGCATCCGCAATGATTTTCTGGAATAGAACTTGGTCCATAAGGCCTGAGCATGAATACGTCAGCAGCGTTCCACCAGGCTTTAGAATCTGCATTGCCAGCATGTTGATGTCTTTGTATCCGCGACATGCACCATTGAGCTGAGCTTTGCTTTCTGCAAACTTTGGCGGATCCATAATGACAACATCAAACTTGGTGCCCTGATCGCGATATTCACGTAGCAACTTAAACACGTCAGCATTGAGGAACACAGCGCGTTTTTTAGAGATATCGAACTCGTTAAGCTCAGCATTGAGCTTTGCACTATCCAGTGCTGGCTGAGAGACATCAGCGTTAATGACACGTTTTGCATCACCTTTAAGCGCATACAAGCCGAACCCACCGGTATAGGAGAAGCAGTTAAGTACCTCTTTGCCTTTAACGTATTTCATGGCTTGTTGGCGGCTGTCACGTTGATCTAAGTAGAAACCTGTTTTATGTCCGCCAACGATGTCAACGCTGATTTTGACTCCATTCTCTTCAATGACCACAGACTTTGGTGGCTCGTTACCATGTAAAACACCAGTACGTTCTTCTAAGCCTTCTTTCTTGCGTACCGCTACATCTGAGCGTTCATAAATGTTGCATTGCGGGAATACTTTTAGGAGAGCGTTTATCAGTGACTGCTTCTGGAATTCTGCGCCTGCACTTAGGAGCTGGCAAACAAGGTAGTCTTGATATTTATCGATGGTAATTCCAGGCAGCCCGTCTGATTCTGCTGCGATCAATCGGTAACCCGTTAGACCGTCACGCTCAATCACATCTTGACGAAGCAGCAGTGCGTTTTGGATACGTTTAACAAAGAAATCTTCATTTATCTCAGTTTTCTCAAAGCTCCAAACACGGGCACGAATTTGAGAGTGGGGAGAGTAAGCGCCTTTTGCCAACCATTTGCCGTCATGAGTAAAAATGTCCACTGTTTCACCTAATGAAGGCTCTCCCTCCATTTTGCGAATACCGCGAGAGAAAATCCAAGGATGTCGACGTCTTAAGGATTTATCACGGCCTTTTTCAAGATAAATAGCTGGAGTCATGTGTTTACTCAATTGATTGGTTTTGAAAGGTTGGCTATTTTCAGGGAAGTGGGAGTGAAAAGCAAATAAAAGAGCCGCCAACTGGCGGCTCTGTACATTACGCTTTAAGGCCTGTGAGTAGGTTTTCCATGGAATCACTTTGCCCTCTAAGTTGCTCGATATTTCCATTGGTTGCGTTGATCATTTCGCAGACTTGGTTGGATTGATTGCGAATTTCTTCCACACTCGCCGCGATGCTATCCGCAACAACACCTTGTTCCTCTGCCGCAGTGGCTATTTGCACACTTGCATCAGATATGGATTGGTTTTTGTCTGCCAAGGATGCGATTTCCGTATCCACTTCTGACATCAGTGCTTGGCCTTCGCCAGAGTTGACCACTGTTGTTTCCATCAATTTAGTCAGCGACTGGCTGTTGCGCTGCAAGGCTTCAATCATTGACTGAATTTCAACAGTTGACTGCTGAGTCCTTGCCGCTAATGCTCGAACTTCATCTGCCACCACGGCAAAACCTCGGCCTTGTTCACCGGCACGTGCTGCTTCGATAGCTGCGTTGAGAGCAAGTAAGTTAGTTTGCTCAGAGATACCGTTAATAGCAGTGACTACTTCATCAATTTGAGCTGCATTGGCATCAAGCTCTGCAACGGCTTGAGAAGCAGATTGGACTTCGTTAGATAACTGTGAAATGGAGGTTAGAGTATGGCCGACTTTCTGTTGTCCTTGCTGGGCAACAGAGCGTGCGTTTTCAGTTTGGGTGCTGGAGTCGTGCGCAAGGTTCGCCACTTCGCGAATCGTTGATGCCATCTCTTCCGTTGCACTCGCTAGTGAGTTCAAGTGTTCTTGCTGAGTTCCGGAAATTTCAGCGCTGTGTTGGTTAGACTGATTCAGATCAGAACTGATTTGTTGCATGAGTGCGACTGATTCCTGAATCGACAAGACTAATGACTGCTCTCGCTCCGCGACTTTATCTATGGTGATGGCAATTTCGCTAAACTCATCACGGACTTTGAAGAAGTTCATACGACTGGTTAGGTCACCATCTGCTAGGGTGTTCAGAGCTTTATTCATGGTGAACATTGCGCCACCGATAAAGGTCATAATGTAATACACACCAGAGGCGATAAGAGACAATGTCACTAGAATGATGACAATGTGCGTTGAGGAAAGGGCGGACCATAAGTTTTGACTTGGGTCTGCGACTAGACTGAATGCGCCGTTATTGACACTTATAGCCCCTTCGCCAGCACCAATCGAAATGGTTTCTGAATTTGCGAGTAGAGACGCGACCTGACTTTGAGTGAGATTAGCTGATTCAATTAGACCTTTCATCAAAACTAGTTCATCTTGATAGAGGTGGTTAAGCATTTGATCAGCAGCACTATCGAGAACGAAAGTTAGGACTAAAAGTGCGATGATAGGGAGGAAAAACAGGAGGTAAAACTTTTCCTGTATCTTTAGATGAATGAGATATTTATCAATCCAGCGAAATGGTATTTCTTTCATAATTGCTATTTCCGATGAAAAACCCGTAGTTCCATATGGGTCGTAAAACATACCAATCGAATATATCACGGACCTTGTATTGAGGGATTAGTTATGAATCAAAAGTGCGAGAAGTTCACAGTGTCTGGCATTGTTCAAGGCGTTGGCTTTCGTTATCACACCTCCCACTATGGCATGAAACTGGGCTTAACAGGCTATGCGAAGAACTTGAACAATGGAGATGTTGAAGTGGTGGTGTGTGGTAATGAAGAACAAATAGCCGACATGGCAAAGTGGTTGGAAGATGGCCCTAAGACGTCACATGTTGATTCAGTAGTCTCAGAGCCAATGTCTTATAAACCGTTTAGCGGATTCAAAATTCTTTGATATTTACAAGCATTTCGCGGGTTTTGGTAAACCTGCGAGCTTGGTTGCCTGTTTAGCAGGGCCTTGCTTAAACAGCTTAAAAAGGTATTTACTATTGCCTTTCTCAGGGCCATGCGCTTTTTCCATGGCTTTCACTAGCATTCTCACAGCTGGGGATGTGTTGAACTCTTCATAAAACTCTCGAACAAAGTGGACAACTTCCAAATGAGCTTCAGTCAGTTCGATACCTTCTTGTTCTGCAAGGATCTGAATCATGCCTTCTTCCCACTGAGTATGATCGAGTAGGTAACCCTGTGCATCAGTTTCGATTGATTTGCCGTTGTATTCAAACATTATTATAGGTCTCAAAAACTCAGATATAGAATAGGGTAGCGCAGCTTAGGTTGGGACAACAATATGTAGGAAAAGAAAAAGCCCGGAAGTTTCACCTTCCGGGCTTTATTTAATCAACTTAAGTCTACGAATTAATCGTCATTCATGATGCCTAGAATGCTAAGTAGGCTGATGAAGATGTTGTAGATAGATACATAAAGAGTAACCGTTGCAGAGATGTAATTAGTCTCGCCACCACGGATGATGCCCTGAGTTGTCATCAGAATTGCCATCGTAGAGAACACAATGAACAAGCTGCTTAGAGCCAAGTGTAAGATCGTTGACTGAATGAAGAAACTTGCAATCATGCCTACAACTAGTACAACAAATAGAGAAAGCATCAAACCGCCCATCATAGACAGATCACGCTTCGTTGTTAGAGCGTATGCAGAAGCGGCCATGAATGAAAGCGCTGTGCCGCCAAGAGCTGTTAGAACCACATCACCCATACCTGCGCCAATATAAGCATTCAGAAGAGGGCCAATGGTGTAACCAAGAAACCGGTAAACACAAATGTAAACACGATACCCATGCTGTTGTTACGATTCTTTTCAGTCAAGTAAAGTAGGCCATAGAAGCCAACAAGCATAATGATGATACCTGGGCGAGGTAGATTCATCGCCATAGATACACCAGCAACAACCGCTGACCATAAGAGCGTCATAGAAAGTAGAGCGTAGGTGTTACGCAATACCTTATTGGTTTGTAGAGCACTTTCTTGATTCGAAGTGCGGGTAAACATAGGACTGTTCATAATCTTCCTCGTAAAGGTTTTATGTTTATAACTACATTTATGAGGGCGAACAATGAAAAAATCAAGCCCTATCAATGCATGCAGTAGAGTAAATGATAATAGAAATACAAAGTTATGTATTTTGAAAGATGTAACACAATATAACAAATAAAAAGAGGCGATCTAAATCGCCTCTTTAAAAATTTGCTCTTTTTTCTTAGTGACTTAAGATTTGAGCAAGGAAGTTTTGTGTTCTATCTGACTGAGGATTTTCGAAGAAATCGACAGGATTGTTCTCTTCAATTATCTCGCCAGCATCCATAAAGATAACTCGGTCAGCCACTTCTTTCGCGAAACCCATCTCGTGAGTTACACAGAGCATGGTCATCCCTTCTTCAGCGAGTTCTACCATAACATCCAATACTTCACGTACCATTTCTGGGTCAAGTGCAGACGTTGGTTCGTCAAACAGCATCACTTGTGGGCTCATGCATAGTGAACGAGCGATAGCTACACGTTGCTGCTGACCACCAGATAGTTGACCTGGGTATTTCTCCGCTTGATCTGGGATCTTAACCCGCTCTAGGTACTTCATTGCAATCGCTTTGGCTTCTTCCTTAGGCATCTTCTTCACCCAAATTAGCGCCAATGTGCAGTTTTCCAGAACGGTCAGGTGAGGGAAGAGGTTAAAGTGTTGGAAACACATGCCGACTTCTCGGCGCACTGCTTCTATATTCTTCAAATCTTCCGTAAGCTCATTGCCTGACACGATGATTTGACCTTTTTGGTGCTCTTCCAAGCGGTTGATGCAGCGAATCATAGTCGACTTACCTGAGCCCGACGGGCCACAAATAACGATTTTTTCGCCTTTTTTAACATCAAGATTGATGTTTTTCAGTACGTGAAACTCTCCGTACCACTTGTTCATATCCTTAATCTGGATCATGTAATCTTGTTGTTGCGTCATAATACGTCCTTGAGCTTTCTGATTATCGTTTGTGACCGGTATGAAGTTTGTTTTCTAGCCAAATCGAATATCTCGACATGCCGAAACAAAATACCCAGAACACTAACGCGACAAATACATAACTTTCTGTTGCAAACCCTAACCACTCAGGGTCAGTGTTAGCAGCTTGACCTATACCTAGTACATCAAACATACCAATGATAAGTACTAGACTTGTGTCTTTAAACAAACCGATAAAGGTGTTAACGATTGATGGAATCGTAATTTTCAGAGCTTGAGGAAGAACAATCAGCCCCATTTTCTTCCAGTAGCTTAGCCCGAGCGCATCGGCTGCTTCATATTGTCCTTTAGGTATTGCCTGTAGGCCACCACGAACGACTTCCGCCATATACGCAGCACTAAACATAACCACACCAATGAGAGCGCGGATAAGTTTATCGGTTTCAGACCCTTCTGCAAGGAACAATGGCAGCATTACCGACGCCATAAACAGAACTGTGATGAGCGGTACACCGCGCCAAACCTCGATGTAGACGGTACAGATACTTCGAATGATTGGCATTTCTGAACGTCGACCCAGCGCCAGTGCTACACCAATAGGCAGAGACACAACGATACCGACCAACGCAATGATTAGCGTAACCAGCAATCCGCCCCATTTGTGTGTTTCTACAACTTCTAGCCCAAATACGCCGCCGTACAGCAGTGCCGCGATAATAAATGGGTAGATGTTGACGAAAAACAGCCAAATCCAAAGACGTTTCGGTGTTTTCTCATACGCAAGCAACACAGTGAAAATGGCTAACGTGAAGTAAAATAGGCGAGGGCGCCACAGCTCTTCCTGAGGGTAGAAGCCGTACATGAACTGTTCCCAGCGAACACTGATGAACACCCAACATGCTCCATCCCGTGTACATGCATCGCGTGTGGTTCCGACCCAATCTGCTTTAAGGATTGACCAATCAAACACTGTCCACAGAAGTGATATCGCTAAATACGCTAAGACAACCGTAAGGATAGAGTTTACCGGGCCATTGAATAGGTTTTTGCGTAGCCACCCGACCACACCGACCGTATTAGCTGGTGGTGGCAGATCTGGCTGAAATTGATGTACTTTCATGCTATCTCTCCACCAAAGCAACTTTACGGTTATAGATATTCATCAGAGCTGAGGTAATCAAACTCAATGAGAGGTAAACGGCCATTGTCATCGCAATGATTTCAATTGCCTGACCTGTCTGGTTGAGCGTTGTACCTGCAAACACAGAGACCAAGTCTGGATAACCAATTGCCATCGCAAGAGATGAGTTCTTGGTCAGGTTTAAATATTGGCTTGTCAGAGGTGGAATGATGATTCGCAGTGCTTGTGGAACAATAACGAGCTTCAATGTTCTTGAGCGGGGTAAGCCAAGTGACATTGCTGCTTCTGTTTGCCCATGGCTAACGGCATTGATACCTGAACGTACAATCTCAGCAATGAAGGACGCAGTATAGATACTCAACGCCAGAAGTAGCGCTGCCAGCTCCGGGATGATGCTAACTCCACCTTTAAAGTTGAAGCCTTTAAGTTCAGGATATTCTGCCGAGATAGGTGAACCCATTAGGAAGTAAACCACAGTTGGGAAGACAACAATCAAACCCAACGCAATTCGTCCCATTGGTGTCTGCTGACCTGTAAGACGTTGTTTGTTACGCGCCCAAATACTGATAAAGACAGTGGCAATGATACCAATCACGAATGAAGCAATGACAATTGATGAGCCAGCTTCAAAAATTGGTGATGGGAAATAAAGCCCACGCACGTTTAAGAAAATGGCTTCGCCTAGACTGAGGCTCTGTCTCGCAGAAGGTAGCGCCTGTAGGACAGCGAAATACCAGAAGAAGATCTGTAGAAGAAGAGGGATATTTCGGAACGTCTCAATATAAACAGCAGCAAGGCGACTTACTAGCCAGTTTGATGACAGACGAGCAATACCCATAACAAAGCCTATAACTGTGGCAAGGATAATGCCGAGAACAGAAACTAAGGCAGTGTTGAGGAGGCCGATAATAAATGTGCGGCCATAGGAATAAGTTTCATCGTATTCAATCAGCGTTAGGCCAATCCCAAAGCCTGCTTCTTGCGTCAGAAACCCAAAACCCGTGGCTATACCACGTGCTTCCAAGTTAGTCAGTGCATTATTGACAATCGTGTAGAAGAAAAAGACCAGAGCCAGTATCGCAATAATTTGAAATACGACCGATCGAAAGGTGGGATTGTATAAAAGGCTAGCGTTAGAAGTCGGTCCGTTATCCGTCTTCGACGCAACAGTATTAGTAGGTTTCATACAGCTATAACCTCAAATCCATTTTTTGTAAAAAGGGCGGCTCACACCGCCCATTTTGTTGTTATGTTTTGCTTAACGGATTGGTGGAGCGTACATAAAGCCGCCCGCATTCCATAGTGCATTTACACCACGTGAGATTTGTAGTGGAGAACCCTTACCTACAGTACGCTCGAAGCTTTCGCCGTAGTTACCCACTTGCTTAATAACTTGGTAACCCCAGTCGTCTCGAATACCTAGGCCTTTACCTTTCGGACCATCCACACCCAAAATACGTTTCACGTTTGGATCTTTAGATTTTAGCATCTCATCCGCATTTTTAGAGGAAATGCCGTACTCTTCCGCATTCACCATTGCTGAAAGAGTCCACTTAGCGATGTTGAACCATTGATCGTCGCCTTGACGTACTACAGGGCCGAGAGGCTCTTTAGAAATGATTTCTGGTAGTACCTCAGCTGAACTTGGATCTTGAAGGTTTAAGCGAAGTGCATATAGACCAGATTGGTCAGTAGTTAGCACGTCACAACGACCTGCATCGAAACCTTTTGAAGTTTGAGCTGCTGTATCGAATACTACAGGCTTGTATGACATACCGTTATTACGGAAGTAGTCAGCTAGGTTTAGCTCTGTCGTTGTACCAGACTGAACACAAACCGAAGCACCATCGAGTTCTTTTGCACTCTTAAGACCAAGGTCCTTCTTAACCATAAAGCCTTGACCATCGTAGTAGTTAACACCTACAAAGTTCAGACCCAGAGCAGTATCGCGGTGAAGTGTCCATGTTGTGTTACGAGATAAAACGTCAATTTCACCCGATTGCAGAGCGGTGAAACGTTCTTTAGCGGTTAAAGGCACATACTTAACTTTTGATTTGTCACCAAGTACAGCAGATGCAAGAGCTTGACAGTATTCCACGTCGATGCCTTCCCATTCACCCTTTGAGTTAGGGTTAGAGAATCCTGGTAGACCAGTACTTACACCACAAGTTAGGAAACCCTGCTTAGTCACTTTATCCAGAGTGCTATCTGCTGCAGAAGCACTCGTAGACATAAGAGCAGTCGAAGCAGCTACTACTGAAGCAAGAAGTGTTAGTTTGTTCGCCATTTGTATCCTTCCTGTATGATCCATGTTAAACCAGGTAACACCTGATACAACGAATGAAAAAATTGTTGTGTTTCAATAGTTATTGGCTGATTACTCAATTTTGAGTTGTATATAAATCAACCGTTTATAAGCGTAGGAAAGGATCAGTAAATTCTCAAATATATAATTTAAAAAGATTTATTAAACGAATTTACGAATCCGACCTGTAATTAGAATGACCAAATGTTAAGCGAATGTAAATAGTGCAAGACATCACACTAATGGTGCAAACGTAGAGACTCTCTATAAGTTAGTGTTTACACAATATTTACATTTCGTTCATTTCATAAGGTTTAAAACATAATTCTATAAATAACATTAAATTTGGTGATAAATTATGCGTTTGCCATTGTTGGGTTTATCGATGTGCCCCATCTTTGGTAGTATCTTCTACATAGGTCGTATCATTGCCCAAGGATAGAAATGCAGTATTTTCCTCTGTTTATGAATCTTACCGACAAACCTGTTCTGGTTGTGGGGGGAGGAGAGGTCGCTTGCCGAAAAGTAGATAGTCTGATTCGCGCAGGTGCAAACGTCACCATAGTGTCACCCAAAGTTGAGTCTTACCTACAAAAACTTGCGGAGGATGGCGAGTGTTTGTGGATACAGAACTTTTATTCGGAAGAGCTGTTAGAGCGCAAATACATTCAAGTATGGGCGACAACAGATAATCCAGAGCTCAATCATCGCGTTTATCATGATGCTAAAGCATTGGGCTTACTAGTGAATGTGGTCGATGATCAGCCCTATTGTGACTTCATTACGCCTTCGATGATAAATCGCGGGAGAATTCAGATTGCGATTTCCAGTGGAGGGGCATCGCCAGTTTTGGTTCGTAATATCAGAGAACAGTTTGAAGCTACTTTGCCGCAAAACCTGTCACTACTTGCGGATTTCGGCGCATCAAAGCGGAACGACATCAAACAGCGATTACCTTCTGTTGATTTACGACGTAAGTTTTGGGAATCATTCTTTAGCAACCCAGAAACTGAATTGGCAACGGAGCGCTCGCAGTTAGAGAGTGTGTATCTGAGCACATTTGAAAATCAGATCGAAGACAAAGGCACAGTGACTTGGATAGATTATGGGAATGATGTCGAGCTTCTTCCTCTTAAAGCACTGCGAATTATGCAGCAAGCAGAGCTTGTGTTCTTTGACAAAGATTGTCCGTTTGAGTTTGTGGATTTAATTCGAAGAGATGCTGAGAGAGAAGAATACCGTGATGACGTGGGCTTGTCGGAAAGGTTGGCCAGTGCAAAAAGCGAAAATTTACGAGTGGTCGTCTTGGTCGCGCCAGATTCATCTCAATATAAGTTGCTTAAGAATAGTGATATGCACATTAGGTTAGGCGTGGTTGGTAGTTAGTAAAAATAAGCCCGCATTCGCGGGCTTATTTGATAAATCATAATCCAACGCGCTAGCTAGTCACGAAAGTTATCGTACTGGAATGGTTGGCCTAAATCAGCTTCTCGAATCATGGCGATGGTTGATTGCAGATCGTCACGTTTTTTACCCGTAACCCGAACCTTTTCACCTTGAATGGATGCCTGCACTTTTAGCTTGGCATCTTTAATTGCTTTCACTACTTTCTTAGCTGTCGGCGTATCAATACCTTGTTTGAATACGACAATTTGATGCCAGTTCTTGCCTGATGCTTCTTCAGCTTTTGCTTCCATTGCATTGACGTCGACACCGCGCTTTGTCAGGTGTGAGCGTAGAATGTCGCGCATTTGCTTAAGCTGGAAGTCACCCTCAGCATTCAAACGCACAGATTCATCTTTTTGCATTTCAAATGATGCTTCAACACCACGGAAATCAAAGCGAGTAGACAATTCACGAGATGCATTATCTACTGCGTTACGAAGTTCAACCGTATCGATTTCAGATATAATATCAAAAGATGGCATTACTCTTATTCCTCTCGTTTAACCGCGTGATTTAACGGCAGCTGCCAGCATATCTAGCATTGTTGCTGTATCTTCCCAACTCAGACACGGATCTGTGATTGACTGACCGTATGTAAGGTTGTTGATGTCTTTCATTGGCTGATTGCCTTCGATGATAAAGCTTTCTGCCATAATACCCGCAATCTGATTTTTACCAGATGTGATCTGTTCGCAAATGTTTTGTGCAACATCAAGTTGCTTACGGTGTTGCTTTTGGCAGTTAGCATGGCTGAAATCGACCACTAGGCGCTGAGGTAACTCAAACTCTGCCAGTTGCTGGCAAGCCGCTTCTACAGACTCTGCATCAAAGTTCGGCCCTTTGTCACCACCACGAAGGATAACGTGGCCATACGGGTTACCGCTTGTGCGATAAACAGTCATGCGACCATTTTTGTCCGGTGAATAGAAGTAATGAGAGGCTTTAGAAGCGCGAATCGCATCAATCGCAATTTTAATGTTGCCGTTTGTACCGTTCTTAAAACCGACAGGGCAAGAAAGCGCTGACGCCATTTCACGGTGAATCTGAGACTCAGTGGTACGTGCGCCAATCGCACCCCAAGTGATTAGGTCTGCAATGTACTGGCCAGTAATCATGTCGAGGAACTCAGTAGCTGTCGCAAGACCTAGCTTGTTGATATCTAGAAGTAGCTTACGTGCTTTGTTAAGGCCCGTCTCGAGTGCATAAGAACCATCAAGATTTGGGTCCGTGATCAGGCCTTTCCAGCCAACTACAGTACGAGGCTTTTCAAAGTACGTACGCATGACGACAAACAATTCGTCTTTGTATTGCTCTTGGATATCAGACAGGCGTTTAGCGTAGTCAAGAGCAGCGTCGGTATCGTGTACAGAACATGGGCCGACAATCACCAATAAGCGATCATCTTCCCCTATAAGAATTTTTTCAATTTGACGGCGAGATTTAGCGATGCGTTCCGCTACATCGTCCGTAATTGGGTGGGCGCTTCCAAGCTCAGCCGGAGTCGGCATCGGACCCAGTGGCTGGGTTCTTAATTCATCGGTTTTGAGTGGCATACAATAGCCTGTTCTTTTTATTGCGAAGCGGTAAAGATAACGGAAACGTCAGCAGGAATAAACCTCTTATCTGCATTCTTAGTGTGTCTACCTATAGTGAGTGAAATATTATTCACTTATGGTTACTAAAAATGCTCTTCGGGCTTGTTTTACTTTGGTTCTATCGGTATGTTCAGGAAAGAATCAAACAATAAAATGCACGGAGCAGTAATGAGCATTAATACTTCAGGTGAATTGCATTCAGAACTTAACTTAGGTGATGCGATACCGGGTGAAGAATCGTCATCAGAAAGCACGCACCTCTTTGTTTCTCTTTCCGATTTAGTCTCAGAAAATATTTTCTATCACCCATGCTATACAAATGTTGAGTCCACTCTGAGTGACGTTGAACTCAGCTCCATTGACGCGATACTTGGCGAAGTTTCGATGGAAGAACATTTCGTTGCCACGTTAACTGAACGAATTATGCAGTCGGTGAAGCCCAACCATCAATCTGTGCGTGTCGCTTTAGGTAATGCTGATAGTTATGAGTTGAGCTCACTTCTCGGTGGGAAAGCTGAAGCACAAGAAATCAACCCAGCATTGGGGTTACGCGGTGTATCTCGCTATGCTCAAACGAAGTTTAGTTCTGCATTCGCTCTAGAGTGTCAGGTGATCAAGGCGTTGCAGCAGCAGGGTGTTCACGTTGAGATTGTTGTGCCTTTTGTCCGAGCACTGTCTGATGCAGCGAAGATCATTGATTTACTGGCAGAGCAGGGGCTACCAAGAGGTTTAAACGGGTTGAAGGTTTTGTATACCGTTGACGTACCTTCCGCAGCGTTGCTCTCGGAGCGCTTATTGCATTACTTCGACGGCTTAGTTATCAACCTAGAGAATCTCACTCAGTTTACACTTGGTGTCGACAGGCTCAGTGAGGAATTGGAACATCTTTTCGATCCTCAGAGCGAAGCTGTAATCGACCTTATTGATATGGCTGTAAAAGCGGCAAATCACAGTAATAAGCCAGCATTGGTCGTGAGTAGTGGGCTCGCTAGCTACAATAAAATACAAGAATATGTTCTTGAGCATACTTATATTCAAGTTGTTGTGACGGCGTAACCCAAAAATAGGTGACTTTGCTATAACTTCAAAAGGTTGATGTTAACAAAATGTTGACATCAACCTTTGTTCGTTATGAACTAAAGAAACACATAACAACATGTCGGACCAGTGAAATGCTCTCCCCACTTGCTAAAGCCAATTTGTACCTCAAACTTTTCGGATTTTTCAAAGTACCATTGATTTGGTTGTGCCGGCCTAAAATACTCAAACTGGATTCTGATTCAGTCGAAATCAAAATACCTCTAAAAAGAAAGACGAAGAACCATCTCAATAGTATGTACTTTGGTGTGTTGGCGATTGGTGCCGATGTGGCAGGTGGTTTTATGGCGATGAGTAAAGCTCAAGACAGAGGCCATAAAGTGTCTCTGGCCTTTAAAGCCGTAGATGGGCAATTTCTTAAAAGGCCCGAAGGGGATGTTCATTTTGTGTGTAACGATGGGGCACTCATTGACAAAATGTTGGATGAAACACTGGAATCCGGAGAGCGAATTAATCAGCCAGTGAAGATCACTGCCATCTGCCCAAGCTTACATGGCGACGAACCGATGGCAGAATTCCAACTTACTCTGTCATTGAAGAGAATGGGTGGCTAATGTCATCCACTTCCATCTGTTCAATGGCAACAATTTTGTTTCTGTTGAGCACGATTTTCCAACGATAATAGTTGGGTTCGTCATTGTGATTGTCTTCTCTGGCAATTAGATTTATCAAATGACGTTTCTCGACAGATTCTTTACTGACTTGGCTATTATTGAGCGTGTAAACCTTATTTGAACCCTTGTCCATCAGTCGCATAAATGGTCGCATGCTCAACATCATGGATTCGCGAGTTTCTTCATAACCACTCATAAACTTAGAGGTCGACATCTCTGTTTCTGAACGATAGTGAAGGATCTGTTCTTCACGCTGTACAACGCGTTTTTTACGTATGAGCTGAATACGATCAGGCAATTTGAGCAAGTTCTTATAGTCCAGCCACTCAAGCTTCTGGCCAACTGCTTTGTTTGTAGTTGGGTCTAGGTAATACTTACGCCACTTGGGCCGCCCTTTACGTATCCACCGCCACATCACATCGCGAAGATCATCTTTAAAAATCTCACGCAAAGCGTAGACAAACGACATCAGAATGATGAAAGAGACCGTGATTTCACCCCAATAATCTCGCGCTAGAATGGCGGTAATGGTAACGAAAACCATAACAAAACCCGTAGCCGAGCCTTTGACAACACGCTTCATATTTTTGCCGAGCGACTGAGTTTTTGCGTTTAATACAACTGGGTGCTCAATCAAACGGCGTAGCAATCTCATTTTGTTACTGAGTCGCGTTACGTCGTCACGAACACTTTTTGAGTTGTAGTTATTGAGCTTACGGTGTGCTGCTTCTTTTTCGACGATAGCTAACAGCCGATCTTTGATCGTCTTGTAGTCACTATCACGTGGCATATGAGCGATGAGAGACATAAAACGTTGGCCAGTGTACCAAGACAGGTAATTGTCGATGTTGGCATAGTAACGCTTTAGGCTCTCTTCGTAAGGGATACTACGTCTTAGCTTTTTCAGGATATCTAAGGCAAGTTCAATTACTTCATCCACTTCTTCTGTCGTGATGACATCGGAATTGTGTTTGTTCAGTTCATTCACTGCTTTGTCTAGAGCAATCACATACTGATAGGCGAACAAACTCAAACTTACACGGTACTGCGTTGATGAAAGGCGTCCCCGTTTCGCCAATCGACTGTGTACGAGTGGAAGAAGGGTTTTGTCACTAAAGTAGGCTCTTTTTTGAATGATCGACTCGTAGTAAATCTCACTCTCTTTGAGTACATCTGGTGTTAGGCCGAGTTCGCCAGGGATGAAAAAATAGAGGTCGAGATCTGACTTTTTAGACGAAGCCATAGCGTGGGAAATCTTAAGAGTGATGCCGTCCTGCTTATCAACGGTGAGCAATGAGTACTCCTGAAAAAATTCTAATTATCTGGCGAAAGCATAACAGAGTTTCGGTATAATCACCGCAAATTTAGCAAGAGACAGTTGAAATGATTAAAGTTGGTCAGATAAACCACTTAGAAGTAGTAAAAAAAGCAGATTTTGGCGTATTTCTCGATGCAGGTGATTTCGGAACAAGCTTATTACCTAATCGCTTTGTTCCAGAAGGAACAGAAGTAGGCCAGTTTGTTGATGCATTTTTGTACTTCGATTCTGACAATCAGCTGGTTGCAACCACTGAAACTCCAATAGCTCAAGTCGGTGAGTGGGGGTTGATGACAATCGAAGGCGTAAACAGTACTGGCGCTTTTGCTGACTGGGGAATCAAAGGCAAAGATCTGCTTATCCCATTCAGTGAGCAACGCACGCGCTTTAAAGCAGGCCAGAATGTGCTGGTATACGTCTATACCGATAAGGCATCAGGCCGAATTGTCGGTACCACTAAATTTAATAAGCTGTTGGATAAAACGCCTGCTAACTACCAACGTAACCAACAAGTCGAACTCATAATCGCTGAACGCAGTGACTTAGGTTACAAAGCGATTGTGGAAGGCCAGCACTGGGGAATGATCTTCAAATCCGATGTCTTTGGTAAATTGTTTGTCGGTAAACGACTCAAAGGGTACATCAAGGGCATTCGCGAAGATGGCAAAGTGGACCTTTCTTTACAGAAAATCGGCGTTGCTAAGATGGATGACTTGAGTCAGAAAGTACTGGATCTACTTGAAAAGAAAGGCGGTTTTCTTCCTTTGAATGACAAATCATCACCGGAAAGCATTTTTGCTGCGTTTCGCACCAGTAAAGGTACATTCAAGAAAACAATCGGTGGTCTGTATAAGCAAGGAAAAATTACGATAGAGAAAGATGGCATTCGCATCGCTTCGTAATTGAAGTCAAAAAAAGGCCCGAAGCGGATATTGCTTTGGGCCTAGGGGAATGGCTCTTACAGAGCCTGCGCTAACTGGTTGATATTCGATGATTTATCATTAAGTAAAGTGTAGTACATCATCACAGTTTCGCTAGGCATCTCTGGCATTTCCTACTAATATTTTGCGGTTTAGAATAGATTTTTATCTCGTACTAGCTCTCTAGGTAGACCATTCTTCACTCGATTCCCAACCCATTTTCCTAATCCAATCACATCGTTACCAAGCTTTACAATCACTTCACCTTTACCTGACTGGTTTTCTGGTCGAACGTCTCTACCCATAAACCATTCACGGGCATCGTCTGTAGAAAGTGTGACGCAGTTTGACTCTTGGCCAGTAGCTAACGCTGTCGCGACCTGATGCTGCCATCGGTAGCCTTTCTTATGAGCTTCAGCGATTTTAATCCCCATCCTTGAGAAACGAAATTCACCAAGCATAGGTTCTAGTGCATTAGGGAAGAGCCAGACATCATTGTCGCGCATCCAAACTCCTGAATCTTTGGGAAGCTCGATATCTAAACTGTCATGCAGCTGTTTACTGATTTCTTGATGAACTTTGTTCGATGCTTTTTTGAATGGGAATTTACCTAGGCGCTTTTTCACTTGTGGTGCTTCAGTAGAACCAAGCTTTTTCATTCTGGCGACAAAGAAGCCTTCACAATCATACATTTGAGGGAAAATGTGCAGAAAGCCTTCTTCGGTTAACGCTTTCTCTGATTCAGGGAAGAGAGAATCCAGAGGCTCAAATTCTACGAGGTCACCAAACTGTTCTTTCAAGTGCAAACAGACTTGCTGGTTTTCTTCGATGCTTAATGTACACGTTGAATAAACCATAACACCGCCAGGCTTAAGTGCGTAAAACGCGCTTTCTATTAGATCTTTCTGGGTGTCAGCGATGGATAAAACGGAATCTTTGCTCCAGTTTTTCATCGCATCTGCATCCTTACGCACTGTGCCTTCACCTGAGCAAGGAGCATCAATCAATACGGCATCAAACTGTTCTGGCAGCCAGCCACCAAAGACTCGGCCGTCATAATTACTCAGCGCGGCGTTGCGCACACCACAGCGCTCAATATTGGCATGCAAGACCTTGACTCTACTCGATGAGAACTCATTGGCGACGAGCACACCTAAGTTATCCATTTCTGCCGCAATTTGAGTGGTTTTTGAACCCGGTGCAGCTGCCATGTCAAGCACACTAAGGAAGTCGTCATTCTGATCTTGAAACAAGGCAGACACAGGCATCATTGAGCTGGCTTCTTGAATATAGAACAAGCCGGACATGTGTTCTGCCGTGTTGCCAAGTGGGGTTTCTGATTCGTCGGCCTCGATCCAAAAACCTTCTTCACACCATGGTACGGGTGACAGTTGCCAGCCTTTTTCTTGAGCTCGCTGAGTAAACTCTGAGATAGAAATCTTCAACGTGTTTACGCGAATACTTTTACGGAGCGGACGTTGACACGCGGCGACAAAGTCTTCCATATTGAGGCCGTCAGGAAGAATGGCTTCCATTTCTTTCAAAAATTCTTCGGGTAAGTAGACGTTCTGATGCAAAGTTCTATCTCAGTTTTTACAGGGGCCGGAATTATAGCGGATTGAAAAACAAAACGCAGCGAAATCGCTGCGTTTGAAAGCCTAATGTTGTTTATGGTTTCGGAATAGCGGTGCGCCATGTCTTCCAACTCTCCTCTGGTGTTGGATAGAGGAAGAAAGATTGACCAGGCTGGGCTATAGGCTGAAGCTGACTGTTCTCAGGAGTTGAAAAGGTGATTCCGCCTCTCACAATACTGTCTATGGTTCCCGCTTTGATGTTGGCACCGCCTAGGCCGATGGAAACATCAACACCTGAAGTGTTCCAGAAAATGCTATTTTGTCTTACAAGATAAGCGTAGTTGGGCTGGATTGAAATGGTCGAGACAACGCGATCAGCAAACTCTCCGAGTTCTACATTAATCACTTTACCTACTTCAATTTCTCTATAGAGTACAGGTGTGCCTTTAGCGACTGAGCCACGAGACTCGCTTTGTAGGGTGAAGGATACCCCCTGATTATCTCTCTCTTCTTTATTGAGATGGAAAGTATGTTGAGCTTTACCTTCACCAGGGACTACGTTAATAGTTTGAGTGAGAAGGTTCTGAAGATTCTTCACACCATTCAAGCCAACAGTCGCTTGAGCAGCCCAGAAGTAACTACCTTCGGTTGCTAGCTTGTCTGCATACTCAGGCAGCACTCGCAGTTTAATTTCAACACGCTCACGCTTAAAATCAGGTATAACAAGGGTGACTTCACCCACTTGTACACCGTTATATTTTACCGCTGTTCCTTTGGTAATATTGTTCTCACCCTCAGCATTGAGCGTAATGACATGGCCAAACTTTCGCGCAGTTTTGAAATCTTGATAGAGCAGCCATTTATCATTTTGTTTGTTTTCGACACCCGGCAAAGAATCGAAAGCGATACCGCCTTGAATGAGTGATTTCAAAGGCGCAGCCTTAACACTGATACCAGCTAGAGTAGCATCCACTTCAACGCCGGAACGGTTCCAAAAGACAGTCTGTTCAGTGACAAGGTGTTTGTATTGGTTTTCAATACTCGCGGTAATGATCACACCACCATCAACAAGGTGGAAATCGGAAATGCTACCCACTTGCAGGTTACGATAAAGTAGTGGGCTGCCTTTGCTGATAGAGGGAAGCTCGTTAGCAAACAGCGTAATACGTTCTGAGCCAGACATATTGTATTTCGCCAATTCCGCTAGGGACTTACTTGGATACAATGTGTATTGCTCTCTAGGGTTGTCAGAACCTTCGCTAACAAAACTGATAGAACCTGTAAGAAGCTGCTGTGCTGGCGGGACGTTGATGTTCAGTCCAGATTCAGTGAGCTCAGCTGTGGCGCTACCTGTGACGAAGAATCGGTTCTGTGATTTAATTAGCTCGGCGTAGGTTTTATCCACCAGAACGTCCAAGTTTACCTTCTCACCTTTGAGCGATACTTTCGTTACTTCACCAACGGTGATGCCTCGGTATAGGACGTTAGCACCAGCTCCAAGTCCGAATGAATTGTCAGCAACCAGTGTTAGGGCCACAGATTTAGCTTGTTGTTTATTAAACTGTTCTTTGCGAATGGCGGAGAAATAGCGCGAGCGATCGCCTTTTCCTGGAACCAGAGTAAGGAAATTACCTTTAACTAGGTTTGTTAGGTTTTCCACACCAGAAAGAGAGACTTTTGCTTCTTCGAGGATAAAGTTACTGCCGCTCGTCAGCATGTCTGAGAAAGCTGGCTGAATGGCGGCAGAGGCGACAATCTCTTTTCGCCCATTACTGAGTTGTAAATCAGTGATCTGGCCGATTTCGATTCCACGGTACATGATAGGAGCACCAGTCGGACTGATTTGATTGTCGTCTGGCAGGGTGATTTTAATTGGTATACCACGACCCGCGGTTTTTAGATCAGGGTAGAGTTTAAAGCGAGTATTATCGGCAACAGGTTCTCCGCCATCTGGCGAGTCGACAGCAATAGAGCCACCAATCAGAGCACTTAAACTCTCTAATCTGACATCAACACCTTCAAAACCAATATTAGCGCCGATACCGCTGACATTCCAGAACCTACTTTCGTCGGTAATGACCTTTCGGTATTCATCGTGAATTGATGCCTGAATGAGGACATTTTTACCTTGGCCGTCAAGTTGGTAGCTGTAGACTTCACCAATTGGAATCTTACGATAGACTATTTGCGAGCCAACAGAAATGCCGCCGAGATCTTCTGCTCGGAGGGTGATGTTCAAGCCTTCATTCGCAAGAATATCTGAAGGAGCTCGTTCAAGCGCAGTAAACTTTGTTTCAGGTTCCGCTGGGTTATCACTAGGTTGGATTGCAATGTAGTTACCGGACACCAGAGCGTCTAAGCCTGAAATGCCTGAAAGGCTAGCGGTCGGTTTTACCATCCAGAAGCGGGTTTCTTTTGAAAGTAATTTGGCGGCTTCAGGGTAGATATCTGCTTCGACATAAATACTCTCAAGATCTTCAGCCAAGTTAATATCACGCACCATGCCGACTTCGAGACCCTGATAGCGAATGGTAGTTCGACCTGCAACTAAGCCCTGAGCATCAGAGAAGTAGATCTGAATTCGCTGACCGGCGTCGTTAATCGCCTTAATAACTAACCAACCTGCGAGCACCATGGTCAACACGGGTAATAACCACAGCGGTGACACACCTTTATTGCGCTTAACGTCTGGTGAGTAAGAAGGCTGATTAGAAGATGAATTAGTCATTTAAAGGTTCTTCTCTTTTCTCTGATTTGCTCTTAGCTGAATCTGGGTAATTGTCCCACAACAGTCTTGGGTCAATACTCTCTGCCGCCAGCATAGTCAATACAACAACGATTCCAAACGCAACCGCCCCATACCCTGGAGTAAAGTCGAGTATCTGGCCGCGGTCGACTAAGGTCATCATGATAGAAATAACAAACAAATCCATCATGGACCAACGTCCTATCCATTTAATAACAAAATAGATGATCATTCTCTGACGATGAAATACTTTGCGCTTGAATTGGATCGCGAGCAATAAGTACGCCAAACCGATGATTTTGGCGACGGGAACGACAATACTCGCTACAAATATAATGACCGCAATGCCTGGCATACCATTTTTTACCAGTGACGCAACGCCGGAAAAAATGGTGTCTTCAAGCCTTTGTCCATTGGTAATTAAAATCGATATTGGGATGAGGTTTGCCGGAAAAATAGCAATCGTAGCGGCAACAAGATAAGCCCAAGTCACTTGTACGGAACGAGGCTTACGGTGATAAATGGGTTTGTGGCACCGAACACACTCTGTTCCTTCTGGTTGAGAAAGATGACAATGGTGGCAGTGGAGTTGTTTTTCTTTGAAATGATAAGAACGTTCAGACTCGTACGCTTCCCAATAGCGACGCACACTTACTCGTGTGACAAGCATGACTGTCGCGATCTGTAACAGGACCAAACCATATAAACCGACGCCCACGTATATGTCGGAATAGTCCTGCAACTTAAAGCAGGAAATAGCGACGCTGACGAGAAATACATCAATCATCACCCAGTTTTTGAGGTGTTGAATCGTATAAAGCGAATATTTGAGTAACGGAAAATTACGTTGCTTTAATGCAGCGTGAGCAGTTAGGACCGAACCGCTGACTAGTAAAGGAGCGATGGAGCTGCAAAAGATAATTAATAAAGATAGGAAAACAAAACCTTCATCAAATAGCGTGAAAACGCCAGAAGGTAAGGTCGCTGGAATCATGACGCCAAATAGGCGAATACTAATAAAGTCAAAGAAATGAGAAGGAATGAAGAGCAAGAGGCAAGTAATTGCAATGGCGAGGTTGCCGGACAATGAAGGCGTACCTCCACGATATAACTTGCTTCCACAGCGTGGACAATAAGCGCTTTTGCCTCGCTCGACACTGACAGTATCTATTGGGAGTTCACACCCATGGCATAATCTTACATGTGAAGCTTCGGAAAGGTGAGACGTTAATTTAGGAGGGCTCATATCACCCTCCAAATTTTAAGAAATAGTAGGATCTCAGGCGTGCGACTGAACGCTTCCATAAAGCGTTTGGTATAAACCTTCTTGTTTAACCAACTCAACATGAGTGCCTGCCTGTGTTACTTGTCCATCTTCTAAAACGTAGATCAAATCAGCCTGTTTAACGGCAGACAGTCGATGAGCAACGATTAAGGTTGTACGCCCATTCAAAAATTCTGTCAGCGCTTTATGCAGTGCTGCTTCGGTCGCCGTATCTAACGCAGACGTTGCTTCATCGAGAATGACAAACTTAGGATCGCTAAGAACCATTCTTGCAATAGCAAGTCGCTGCCTTTGGCCGCCGGACAATCGAATGCCGTTTCGGCCAATTTGTGTATTTAAACCGTCACTTAACTGACTTATGACATCCTGCATTTGAGCAATTTCAAGCGCTCGCCATAATTGCAAATCGTCATAGTCAGAGCCGAGCGTCAGATTATGCCTTAAACTGTCATTGAATAGTATAGGTTGTTGTAATACAACGGCAATTTGATCTCGTATTACGTCATAACTGATATCATCTGTTGTCTCACCATTGAAACGAATGATACCTGAATCCTGTCGATATACACCAATGAGCAACTGGATGAGCGTCGATTTTCCGCCACCACTTGCACCAACCAATGCAACTTTCTTTCCAGCCGGAATATTCAAGTTTAGATTATTCAGTACTTTACTTTCTTCATTATAAGAAAAATCAATGTTTTCAATATTGACGTCGACTTCTCTGTCCGTTGTAAACGGGTTGATTTTACTTACTGGGCGGTGTTCTTCTTCCAAGTCGAGTAGGGCGTTGATACGACCCAGTGCCGCTTTTGCGCTGTACCAAGAAAACTGAATACCAAGTAGCTCTTGCACTGGGCCCAACATAAACCATAGGTAGCCAAAGACAGCAAATATTTGACCGATAGTTAAGTCACTGAACAAGACCATTAACATGGCAACAGCACGGAACAACTCAAAACCAAGCAGGAATAGAAGAAAAGAGACTCGCCCAGCGGCTTCGGATTGCCACGCGTATTTATCAGCGTCTACACGGACCTGGTTGGCCTGTTGCTTTAATTCACTAAGAAATTCCCGCTCGCGATTGGCTGCACGTAGTTGGTAGATGCCGTCTAAGGTTTCAACAAGACGATTTTGGAATCGCTCAAAAGATTGGTTCTCGCGTTTTTTAAGATGTTTTACTTTATTGCCCAGCTTTCGAGAGAAGTAAATAACAATAGGATTGACCAAAAGGATGAATAAGCCGAGACGCCACTCCAACCAAAGTAGAACACCAGCTGTACCGATGACCGTTAGCAAACTAATGAGGAATTTACTGAGAGTGGTACCAATGAACTGGTCAATGGTTTCTACATCGGTAATCAAGTGAGCATTGATACCACCACTTCCACGCGTTTCGTATTGTCTGATACTGATGCGACCTAATTTGTCGATCATCTTGCTGCGCATCTGATACGTGATCGTTTTGGATACGAGAGTAAACTGACGTCCCTGCAGGATATTTAAAACTTGGCTCACGGTTCGCATCAGAACGACGAGAAGCAGGGTAAGGAATATATAGCCGGTTGGTGTCTGCATTGAAACAGGCAACACTTTATCCATTAACTCAAGGCCCGTTGCAGGCTTATCAAGCAGGACTTCATCGACCATTAAAGGCATTAAAAGAGGGATAGGTACACTGACGAGTGTTGCGAAAAGCGCGATGATGTTGGCGAGAACAAGTTTTGACTTGTGCTTTTTTACTTGAGTTATCAGCCAAGAACGGCTAATAGTGTTGGGGTTATCAGACATTATAATGAGAATGCTTACTATTTAGAGTTTACGGACGATTGTACGTTGATTCATGATGGAAGTCTCTAATTTTCAAATGGAAGTCAATATGAAAATAGAACATTACCACCGCTTAACCAAGCAAGCTGTTGCACTTTTAGAGTCAGAAAAAGACCTTATCGCCAATTTGTCGAACCTAAGTGCTCTTTTAAATATGGAGCTTGAGGAACTTAATTGGGTGGGTTTCTATCTAATGAAAGAAGGGGAACTAGTTCTTGGTCCATTTCAGGGGCAACCTGCGTGCGTGAGAATTCCTGTTGGTCGTGGTGTATGTGGAACAGCCGTGGCAACCAATACGGTGCAACGTGTTTACGACGTTCATCAGTTTGAAGGACATATCGCGTGCGATGCCGCCAGTAATTCCGAGATCGTCATTCCATTTAGCATTAATGGCCAAATTGTTGGTGTACTCGATATTGACAGCCCAAAAGTGGGACGATTTAGTGAAATAGATGAAGAAGGTTTGACGTTTTTGATGAGCGAAGTGGAAAAGCTGTTTAATTCACACGCTATCAGTGCATAATTTCCATATTGAGTGTGGTTTTTCGCTTGCAGGTCACTATAATACCTGAAATATTTATCTTAATGCTCGCGGACAAGCCGCACTAACCAGGACTCCTCATGGAAAACACTGAAAAGTTAAAAAACAGCAAAGAAGTGATTGCATATATTGCTGAATGTTTCCCTAAGTGCTTTACTTTAGAAGGTGAAGCAAAACCACTTAAAATTGGTATTTTTCAAGATCTTGCGGAACGTCTAAGCGACGATCCAAAAGTGAGTAAAACTCAGCTTCGTGCAGCGTTAAGACAATACACTTCTTCATGGCGTTACCTACACGGTGTTAAGCCGGGTGCGACTCGTGTTGACCTAGATGGCAACTCAGCAGGTGATCTGGAAGAAGAGCATGTTGAACACGCAAAAACAGCGCTAGCTGAAAGCAAGGCTAAAGTGCAAGCTCGTCGTAAAGAGCAAGCTCAAAAAGCTCGTGAAGAAGGTAAAGCGAAAGCTAAACCGGCTAACAAAAAGCCACAAAGCCGTCGCCCACAACAAAACAAAGCACAGAAAGCCAGCAAGCCAGTAGAAACGCGCGCTCTGAATGCTGATGAAATTACAATCGGTAATCAAGTAAACGTAAATATGGGCAAAGGAAACATGGCTGCGACTATCGTTGAAATCAATAAGGAAGATGTGCGTGTTCAACTGTCTAACGGCCTGCAAATGGTTGTGAAAGCGGAGCACCTGCGCGCATAAAGGAGATACTCCTACGCATGAAATGCCGTTCAAAATTGTCGCTGATTGCTGCTAGCCTCTGGCTGGCAGCTTCGTCAGCAAACGCTCTTGAAGCGAAAATTACTCTCGAAGACTTACCCGTCTTAGCTCCCGAAGCCCAACATGCGACAGCAAGTAAACGCGTTACCTCACGCTTCACTCGTTCTCACTACAAACACTTCACACTCAACGATCAATTCTCTCAGGCGATATTCCAACGCTATGTTGAGTCTCTTGATTTCAATCGTAACGTTTTCACGCAAGCCGATATCGACTCTTTTAATAAGTGGGCGGCTGGTATCGATGACCAGCTAAAGTCTGGTGACAACCAGATTGCTTTTGATATTTACAACTTGTCGATGAAGCGCCGCTACGAGCGATTTGTCTATGCACTGTCTTTGCTTGATAAGGAAATGAAGTTTGATACTGATGAAAGTATTGAGCTCGACCGAAGTGAAGCGGCTTGGCCAAAAGATACGGCGGAGTTGGATGAACTTTGGAGAAAGCGTGTTAAATATGATGCGCTGAACCTCAAACTGACCGGTAAAGATTGGGAAGAGATCAAAGACGTCTTAGGCAAGCGTTATAACAATGCTTTGAAACGTCTGAGTCAAACTCACAATGAAGATGCATTCCAACTGTACATGAATGCGTTTGCCCGTGAAGTGGATCCGCACACCAGCTATCTATCACCGAGAAGTGCTGATCAATTCCAGACGGAAATGAACCTTTCACTGGAAGGTATTGGTGCTGTGCTTCAAATGACAGACGATTACACTGTAATTCGCTCATTGGTCGCTGGTGGCCCTGCATCTAAGAGTAAGCAATTAGCTGAAGGTGATCGCATTATTGGTGTCGGCCAAGACGGTGAAGATATTGTTGATGTAATCGGCTGGCGACTGGATGATGTCGTTCAGTTGATTAAAGGCCCGAAAGGGACCAAGGTTAATCTGCAAATCTTGCCTGAAGGTAAAGATGCGAAAGCGGAAGTCATCACTATTGTTCGAGATAAAATTCGTCTTGAAGACCGCGCTGTTAAATCTGAAGTCATTGAAAAAGATGGTAAGAAGATTGGCGTATTGGAAGTACCAAGTTTTTACGTTGGTCTTGCAAAAGATACGGATAAGCTGATTACTGATCTGAAAGGCCAAGGTGTTGATGGCATTATTGTTGACCTGCGTAACAATGGTGGCGGCGCGCTGACAGAAGCGACGGCTCTATCCGGTCTCTTTATTACTAGTGGACCGGTGGTTCAAGTTCGTGACAGTTATGGTCGGGTCAACGTAAATAGTGATACCGACGGCAAGATCAGCTACGACGGTCCGATGACGGTATTGATTAACCGCTACAGTGCATCGGCTTCAGAAATCTTCGCTGCTGCTATGCAGGACTATGGCCGCGCGATTATTCTCGGTGAAAACTCTTTTGGTAAAGGGACGGTTCAGCAACACCGTTCGTTAAATCATATCTATGATTTATTCGATAAGGAGTTAGGTTACGTTCAATACACGATTCAGAAGTTTTATCGTATCGATGGTGGCAGTACGCAAAATAAAGGTGTTGCGCCTGACATTGCTTACCCAACACCAATTGAGCCTAGCGAAACTGGTGAAAGTGTTGAAGATAATGCGCTGCCTTGGGATAGCATTGATAAAGCAAAATATGAAGTGTTACAGCGTAACGAAAAGCTGATCACTAAGCTTAATGGCGAGCATCAAGCTAGAATCGCTAACGATCTGGAATTCCAGTTTATTGCTGAAGATATCGAAAAGTATAAAGCTGAGAAGGACGATAACTCACTATCTCTTAACGAAAAAGTTCGCAAAGAGGAAAGTGATAAGGCGGATGACGATCGCTTAGCTCGTATCAATCTGAGACAAAAATCTCACGGAGAGAAAGCATTTGAATCTCTCGATGATGTGCCAAAAGACTACGAAGCTCCAGATGCCTATCTAGATGAATCCGTAGCTATCATGGTTGATATGCTTAAGTAGCTGAAAATAAAGGAAATAAAAAGCGAGCCAATTAACGGCTCGCTTTTTTTATATCAATAATTAACGTGATGTAGATCAAAAAATTTCGCTTAATCAGATTTCGACTCCTAAGCTTAAAGAAAAGAGTGAGGGGTGCGCTATGAGATGGATTGGAATTCTACTGACTTGTTTTAGCGTTTCTGTGTTCGCGAGTGAAACCAGAGATAACAGCGATTTAACTCAATTCGACCAGCCATTCCTGCTCGGTGACTGGTATTTGGTTAACCCAAATCCTGAGCAATCTGAAGAGAATTTTTTAGCCATCAAACTTAGCCTCGACTCCAACTATAGCTTCAAGATCGACATTCAAAAACGCGATTACTCGGTCGATCACTGGGAGGGACTTTACGCCGCGAATGAAGATACATTGATTCTCGGTTTGAATACCTCTGAACCGCAAATTTACAATTACAGCAGTAATCACAATATGTTGAATCTCAACGGTGTGGTGTTTACAAAAGCTTTATCCAACGCACTTGCCGGTATGTGGTCAAGTGCTCAGTTGAGTGGACATGAAATGGTAGCCAGTGAAGTGCAGCGGATGGATTTGATTTTGCAACCTGACTTCGTATTTATGTTTAGAGTGAGTAACGAAGAAGGCGACGAAGCAATCCATAAAGGTGTGTACTACACCGAAGGAGAGCATTTGGTGCTGCTCTATGAAAATGGTGAGCATGAAACAAGGTACAGCTTGAACAGCGATATTCTCACTCTGGAAATGGAAGAAGGAGCACTCTACGCCGTGCTGAACCGGGTCAGGTGACATAACATTTAACAAATATAGGTGAGTATTTAGACGTATAGTTTGAACTTATTCGCCACAGTAGGGTAAAAGCGAGGTATTTAGACATAATACCTCGTTTTTTTAATTGTCTGGGGTTAAGCTAGCTCAAAATAAAATTATCAGCGTTTGCAAATAACAACCTATTCAATAAGTGTCTCGAATAGACACAAGCACAATGTATTACATCTAGTCAGAAGGATTTCGACATGGCTCAAACACCTCAAGCCAAATATCGCAAAGATTATACCTCACCATCCCATACTATTTCAGACATCGACTTAACTTTCGATCTCCATGATACCACGACAATCGTAACGGCGGTTTCTCAAGTTAAGCAGCTAAAAGATGACACAACGCTTCAATTGGAAGGTGAAAGCCTTAAGCTGATTAGTGTCTCTGTTAACGGTGAGGCTTGGACAAGGTTTGAAGAAAAGGAAGGTGCGCTAGAGATTTCCGCACTACCTGAAGCGTTCGAACTGAAAATCGTCACTGAAATTAATCCCGAAGAAAACACGGCTTTGGAAGGTTTGTATAAATCTGGCGGCGCTTTCTGTACTCAATGTGAAGCGGAAGGTTTCCGTCGAATTACTTATTACATGGATCGCCCAGATGTATTAGCGAAATACACAACAAAAGTGATCGCAGACAAAGCGGCTTATCCATTCCTATTGAGCAACGGTAACCGTATTGCAGAAGGAGATTTGGAAGGTGGCCGTCACTGGGTTCAGTGGCAAGATCCGCATCCTAAGCCTGCGTATCTATTTGCACTGGTTGCTGGGGATTTTGATGTCCTTCGTGATAAGTATGTGACTAAATCTGGTCGTGATGTGGCGTTAGAAATCTTTGTCGATAAAGGCAACCTCGATCGAGCGCCTCATGCAATGACGTCTCTTATCAACTCAATGAAGTGGGATGAAGAGCGCTTTGGTCTAGAGTATGACCTTGATATCTATATGATTGTTGCGGTTGATTTCTTCAACATGGGCGCAATGGAAAACAAAGGTCTTAACATCTTTAACTCTAAATTTGTTTTGGCTAATGATCAAACGGCAACAGATACTGACTACCTAGGTATCGAAGCGGTTATTGGCCACGAGTATTTTCACAACTGGACAGGCAACCGAGTTACTTGTCGAGACTGGTTCCAATTGAGCCTGAAAGAAGGCCTTACTGTATTCCGTGATCAAGAATTTTCATCGGACTTGGGCTCTAGAGCTGTGAATCGTATTAACAACGTACGAATTATTCGTGGTCCACAATTCGCAGAAGATGCAAGCCCTATGTCACATCCAATTCGTCCTGAAAAAGTGATAGAAATGAACAACTTCTATACTTTAACGGTATACGAAAAGGGCAGTGAAGTTATCCGAATGATGCATACACTGCTGGGAGAAGAAGGTTTCCAGAAGGGTATGAAGCTCTACTTTGAGCGTCATGATGGCACGGCGGCAACCTGTGAAGATTTTGTCGCGGCTATGGAAGATGCATCAGGTGTTGACCTGAAACAATTCCGCCTATGGTACAGCCAGTCAGGTACACCAACGGTATCCGTTACAAGTGAGTATGATTCAGCGGCACAAACGTATTCGCTGACGGTTTCTCAACGTACTGAACCGACTCATGAGCAGCAAGAAAAGCAGCCGCTTCATATTCCATTTGATGTTGAGTTGTACGCGGAAAACGGTGATGTCATTGAGTTACAATGTAACGGTGAAAAAGTCGATAATGTTCTTAACGTTACCGAAGCGGAGCAAACCTTCGTGTTCGAAAACGTATCTGAGCAACCAGTACCATCCTTGCTACGTGAGTTCTCTGCACCAGTTGTTCTGGAGTACGATTACAGCGATGAAGAACTAATTTTCCTGATGGTGCATGCGCGTAACGAATTTGCTCGTTGGGACTCTGGTCAAATGCTGTTAGCAAAATACATTCGTAGTAATGTTGAAGCAGTGCAAAACGGTCAAAATGTCGAACTGTCTCCTGCGCTGATTGATGCCTTCCGAGGTGTCTTATTATCAGACAAGCTTGAGCCAGCATTTATTGCTGAGATGATGGCATTGCCAAACCATAACGAAGTATCCGGCTGGTACAAACAAGTGGATGTTGATGCCGTTGCTAAAGTGCTTAAATCTATCAAAGTGAAGCTGGCTGCTGAGCTTGAAGATGAGTTTAGCGCGCTTTATCACAGCTTGAAGCAGGCTGAATACACGATCGATCACGCAGCGATCGGTAAGCGCTCTTTGCGTAACACCGCTTTAGCTTATCTAGCGCACACAGAACAAGGCAATGAGTTAGCAGAGAAGCAGTATTTCGGTGCAAACAACATGACAGACACCATTGCCGCAATGAGTGCCGCGAATAGTGCGCAACTTGCATGCCGCGAAACACTGATGTCAGACTACAGTGATAAGTGGAAACATGATGGCCTGGTTATGGACAAGTGGTTTGCGCTGCAGGGTACTAACCCGGCACATAATGTCTTGGATGTAATCAAGAATACGATGAGTCATGAAGCGTTCAGTTTGAAAAACCCGAACCGAACTCGTAGCCTCGTTGGATCTTTCCTGAATATGAACCCAGTGCGGTTCCACGCTAAGTCAGGTGAGGGCTACAAGTTCGCTGGTGAGATTCTAAAAGAGCTGAACAGCAGTAACCCGCAAGTCGCTTCGCGCCTGATTGATCCATTGCTTAAGTTCCGTAAATACGATGAAGAGCGCCAAGCACTAATTAAAGCAGAGCTTGAAGCTCTCAAATCGATGGATAACTTAGCAAAAGACCTATTTGAGAAGGTTAACAAAGCTCTGGAAGCCTAATCGCTGAGCGAAACAGTAGCACTTTATAGTGCTACTGTTTATTTATACAGTGTTTTTATGCGCGTGATAAAATCGTTACTTCTTTAATCAAAGAAAATGAATCAGTACTACTTTTCACTCAACATCTCTTATCAATCTTTTCTCGCTCATTACAATGGTGCGGCGAGCAACGTTCTAGTGGTGACAGACAATGGTTTACGCCTACAATTGCCTGCATCAAGATTCAGACCTTTTCTTAGTCAAATTGGCCTTAAGGGGCGTTTTCGTTTAACAACTGACCAAAATAACAAGTTTCTTAAGTTAGAAGTTCTGTGAGCAACTGATTTTATAGGAGTTTAAATAGTGCCTTAGTCACATTATCGAACATTTCACCTCCTACCACTCCTAAAAGAATTAACTATTTATCAATAAAGCTTTTACAATAAAGCGGCATTACCCGTGTTAAGCACTATGCTTACAACATCCCCCAAAAATATATACAATTCTAATTGTGGAGTGTGATTATGACCGCGCGTGAAACTCTGATGCCGGTTCTGCTTGAAAAGGTCTACAAACTGATTCAAGACAAACTCGAGCTTGCTCATCAACCCTTAGTCACTCAACTTGCTCAGCATTTATTCAATAACATATCTCAAGACGACCTAGTCGAACGAAACGAATCTGATTTATATGGCGCCGTAGTCAGCCTTTGGCACCATATTAATGAGAAAAAAGCAGATGATGTATCGGTCCGAGTTTTTAACCCGACCGTTAGCCGTCAAGGATGGCAATCCACACACACCATTGTAGAAATCGTCGTTCCTGACAGTCCTTTCCTTGTTGACTCGGTAAAAATGGCACTTAGCCGTTTAGACTTAGCTTCTCACCTTATGCTTCATGGCCCTACACAGATTGAACGCAATAAAAAAGGTGAAATTACCAGTATCAATGAAGGTGAAGGCGTACTTCAGTCGTTATTCCATGTTGAAGTTGACCGCTTGAGCGCGAAAGAGACGATGAGCTCTCTAAAAGAAGAGCTACTTAAAATCCTGACTGATACTGCTTTAGTGGTTCAAGACTGGTTACTGATGGTTGAAAAACTGGAAGAAGTAACTAATCAAGTTGAAGCGCAAGAAGGTAAGGTAGAAGTAGAACGCGATCGTTACGAGGAGACGATCAAGTTTCTGCGTTGGTTAGGTGATCACAACTTCACATTCATGGGCTACAAAGAATACGATCTCGTCAATGTTGACGGTGATACTGAACTTCGCCCAACGGCGGATAAAGGCCTAGGACTATTTGGCAATCGTAATCGTGTGCGTAGTGTGAAGCTTTCTGACTTCCCTGACTCTGCACGTCTGGAAGCGAAGAAGCCATTCTTGCTCATCATGACTAAAGGCAATACACCTTCACGCATTCACCGCCCGGCTTATACCGATTACATCGGTATCAAGAAATTTGATAAAGACGGCAAAGTTGTCGGTGAGCACCGTTTCACTGGCCTTTATACCTCCGCTGTTTACAACCAGAGTGTCGAAAGCATTCCGCTAATTCGTGAAAAAGTTGAACGTATTCTTGCCGCAAGTGGCTATCGTGAAGGTTCGTACTCTTATAAAGCATTGCATAATATTCTTGAAAACTACCCTCGCGATGAACTGCTTCAAGCGAAAGAAGAAGAACTTCTTGAAGTGGGTATGGGTGTGGTGCAGATGCAAGACCGCGATATGCTTCGCCTGTTTGTTCGTAAAGACCCGTTTGGTCGTTTCTTCAGCTGTATGGTGTACGTAACGAAAGATCGTTATAACACAGAGCTTCGTCGTCAGACTCAGCGAATCCTAAAACAATATTTTGGCTGTGACAAAGAAGTCGAGTTTACAACTTACTTCTCTGAGAGCCCACTAGCCCGAACTCATTACATTGTTCGTGTTGATAACAACAACATGGACGTAGACGTTAAAACGATTGAGCAAAACTTAATGGAAGCATCTTCAACTTGGGATGATCGCCTGTCTGACGCGATTGTTGCGAACTTCGGTGAAAGTAAAGGTCTGCCTTTATCGAAAGAGTACCTACGTGCATTCCCTCGTTCGTACAAAGAAGATGTCATGCCTGGTTCTGCAGTAGCAGACATTGAACGTCTTGAAGCACTTAGCGATGACAACAAACTAGGTATGTTGTTCTATCGTCCACAAGAGCTGGGTTCAGATTCAAAATCAGTTCGCCTGAAACTTTACCATCGAGATGAACCCATTCACCTTTCAGACGTGATGCCAATGTTGGAAAACTTGGGTCTGCGAGTTATTGGTGAGTCACCTTATGAAGTTCGTAAAGCGGACGGCCAGGTGTATTGGATCCTCGACTTCTCAATGCTTCATAAGAGCGAAAAGACTGTTGATCTTCGTGAAGCTCGTGATCGTTTCCAACAAGCATTTGCCGCAATTTGGGCTGGTGAACTGGAGAGCGATGGTTTCAACCGCCTAGTACTTGGTGCTTCATTGACGGGTCGTGAAATTTCGATTCTTCGTGCCTACGCGCGATACATGCGTCAGGTAGGTTTCCCGTTCAGTCAACAATACATTGAAGAAACGCTAAGCCATTATCCGGAACTAGCGAAAGGTTTGGTTGAATTATTTGCTAAGCGTTTTGATCCTAAATTTAAGGGCAGTCAGAAAGGCCAGACTGAACTGACTAATAAGATCACAGAGCAACTCGATCATGTAGAAAGCTTGGATGATGATCGTATCATCCGTCGCTATGTCGAAATGATCAGTGCAACGCTGCGTACTAACTACTATCAGCTAGACGCAAATAAGCAGAATAAACCTTGGCTATCGTTGAAGATGAAGCCGAGCGACATTCCAGAAATTCCTCAGCCAGTTCCTGCATTTGAGATCTTTGTATATGCACCGGATATCGAAGGTGTTCACCTACGTGGTGGTAAAGTAGCTCGTGGTGGTCTTCGTTGGTCAGATCGTCAAGAAGACTTCCGTACCGAAATCTTAGGTCTGGTAAAAGCACAGCAAGTTAAGAACACGGTTATTGTTCCGGTTGGTGCAAAAGGCGGCTTTGTTTGTAAGCGTCAGCATACTCTAAGTGGTCGTGATGAGATCTTTGCTGAAGGTCAACGTTGTTACAAACGCTTTATTCGCGCACTTCTAGACGTATCAGACAACATTATCGAAGGGGAAGTGATTCCGCCGAAGAGTGTTGTTCGCCATGATGAAGATGACCCTTATTTGGTTGTTGCGGCAGATAAAGGTACAGCGACATTCTCTGATTTAGCGAACTCTGTATCTGATGAATACAACTTCTGGCTAGGTGATGCTTTTGCTTCTGGTGGTTCGAACGGTTACGACCACAAAGCAATGGGTATTACAGCGAAAGGTGGTTGGGAATCAGTAAAACGTCATTTCCGCGAAATGGGTATTAACTGTCAGACTACAGATTTCACTGCTATCGGTGTTGGTGATATGGCTGGTGACGTATTTGGTAACGGTATGCTGCTGTCTAAGCATATTCGTCTACAGGCTGCGTTTAACCACATGCATATCTTCATCGATCCAAACCCAGATTCAGCGAAGAGTTGGAAAGAGCGTGATCGTCTATTTAAGTTACCTCGTTCAAGCTGGGAAGATTACAACACTAAGCTAATTTCTAAAGGCGGCGGTATCTTCTCTCGTCGAGCGAAGTCGATTGCTCTGACACCAGAAATCCAGAAGATGATCGGCACTAAGAAAGCGTCACTGGCACCAAACGACCTCATCAAGATGCTGCTTAAGATGGAAGTTGATCTTCTATGGAATGGTGGTATTGGTACCTACGTAAAAGCGTCAAACGAAACGCACACTGATGTGGGCGACCGTGCCAACGATGTTTTGCGTATTGACGGACGTGACCTACGTGCAAAAGTTGTCGGTGAAGGTGGTAACTTGGGTATGACTCAACTGGGTCGTATCGAGTATGCTTTGACTGGCGGCCGCGTAAACACGGACTTTGTTGATAACGTTGGTGGCGTGGATTGTTCTGATAACGAAGTTAACATTAAGATCTTCCTCAATGGCTTGGTAGCCAATGGCGATCTAACAGTTAAGCAGCGTAATAAGATCCTTGAGTCCATGGAAGATGAAGTGGGTGAGATTGTTCTTGATGACGCTTACTGCCAGTCTGAATCTATCTCTGTGACTGAACAGCAGGGTACGTCTCTCGTGAAAGAGCAGATTCGCTTTATTCACGATTTAGAGAAAGCGGGTCACCTAGACCGTGCACTTGAATACATCCCAGATGATGAAACGTTACTTGAGCGTGAAAAGCTAGGTAAAGCATTGACTCGCCCTGAATTATCAGTGCTAGTTGCTTATGGCAAGATGGTTCTGAAAGAAGAGCTGGTTCACGATGACATTGCTAACGATGATTACCATGCACAGCAACTAGTCAATTACTTCCCAACTGAGTTACGCCGTAACTATTCGCAGCAAATGGATAATCATCCACTGCGTGCTGAGATTATTGCAACAGCGCTTGCAAATCAGATGGTTAACGAAATGGGTTGTAACTATGTGACGCGTCTACAAGAAGAGACGGGCGCACATGTTGTTGATATAGCAAATGCTTACGCAGCGTCACGTGAAATCTTCGGTTTAGGTGATGTGCTTAAGTCACTGCGCGAGCTCGACAACGAAGCGTCAACCGAAGCGCAGTACGATATGATGTTCTATGTTCGTCGAACGTTACGCCGCCTGTCTCGCTGGTTGTTACGCAACCGCAATGGTCGCCAATGCGTGAAAGCACTGATCGAACTTTACCAAGGTGATGTTGAAACGATCAAAGCTAAACTCGATGATATGCTGGTTCCATCTGAAGTCGAAGAGCATAACGAAATGGCTCAAGCGTGGATTGAGCAGGGTATTAGTCCTGAAATTGCTAATTATGTTGCACGTTTGTCTAGCCTATACTCAGTACTGGATATTTCCACAGTGTCTCGAGAAAAGGGCAAATCAGTAGAGCAAAGCGCTAAGTTGTACTACAACTTAGGTGATCGTTTGTCTCTTCACTGGTTCTTGAAACAGATCAATGGTCAGGCTGTCGACAACCATTGGCAGGCTCTGGCAAGAGCGGCATTCCGCGAAGATCTTGATTGGCAGCAACGTCAGCTAACAGGTCAGGTATTAAGTTGCAGCTGTGCGCCAGAAGATCTCGATGTGATGAAAGCTCTGGACGATTGGATCGAAAATAATGAAATTTCACTCCATCGTTGGGAAAACATCCTTAATGAGTTCAAAGTCGGTTCAGTACATGAATTTGCTAAGTTCTCTGTAGCTTTACGTGAATTGATGCTGCTTAACTTAAACTGTTCAGCTAACGAGTAATCGACACATATTTCGTTGAATTATTCGGTAAAACAGTAAATAATACAGCCCCGTTTATACGGGGCTTTTTTCTATCGGAGGCACAATGCTTTACCGTCTAGCCAGAACTGGCTTTTTCCAACTTGATGCCGAAAAGGCACATGATCTCGCAATTCAAAACTTCAAACGTTTCACCGGTACTCCTCTCGATCTTCTTTATCGTCAACAACTTCCTAATCGTCCAGTCGAATGTATGGGCATGACTTTCCGTAACCCTGTTGGCTTAGCTGCGGGTTTGGACAAAAACGGTGAATGTATTGAAGCGTTCGACGCAATGGGCTTTGGTTTTGTTGAAGTCGGGACGGTAACACCGAGACCTCAAGCCGGTAACGATAAGCCGCGCCTTTTCCGTTTAGTAGAAGCAGAAGGCATTATCAACCGAATGGGCTTTAACAACTTAGGTGTTGATAATCTGGTTAATAACGTAAAGAAAGCCAACTTCGATTGTGTGCTTGGTATCAATATCGGTAAGAACAAAGATACACCGATTGAAAAGGGGGCCGAAGACTATCTGATCTGTATGGAAAAAGTGTATGAGCATGCAGGCTACATCGCCGTGAATATCTCATCACCAAATACTCCAGGATTACGCTCACTTCAGTACGGTGAAGCATTGGATGAACTGTTGTCTGAATTAAAAGTGAAGCAGGCCGAGTTAGCTGAGAAGCATAATAAGTATGTACCACTTGCACTAAAGATCGCTCCGGATCTTAGTGATGATGAGATCAGCCAGATCTGTGAGTCTTTATTGAAGAACAGCATTGATGGCGTGATTGCGACAAATACAACATTGGATCGCAGTGTTGTTGAAGGAATGAAGCATGCCAATGAAGCGGGTGGGTTGAGTGGCCGTCCGGTTCAATCTCGAAGCACCGAAGTTGTTCGTCGTTTACATGAAGAGTTGGGAGAGCAAATTCCGGTCATCGGGGTAGGTGGTATTGACTCATACGTTGCAGCGAAAGAGAAAATGATGGCTGGTGCACAACTTGTCCAAGTTTACTCTGGTTTTATCTATCATGGACCAACGCTGGTGAGAGATATTGTTAAAAACCTATGATGGCTTTGGTGACGCTGTCACATGAACATGAAGCTTGAATTTACTCAGTTTCTGAAGAGGGGATGATTTATCATTTCCTCTTTTTTTTTGCTTATTAGCGAATAGAATTTCAGTAAATGTATGGGAAGGTAATTTAGTGTTTTACCTGAATTGACTTTTACACGAGATTGGAATGATGCTTAAACCGAGTGACAAATGGACTTGGTACTATGATGACACAGAGCAGCACCTGATGCTGGATCTGGGTGATGATATGGTATTCAAGACAAATCTTTCCAAAAAGTTGATTGTAGATTGCGCAATCGGTGTTAACGAATTCTCCGTTGACGACGCATCTGCTTACCAGACATACAAAGAGCAAATTGCTCATCTAGACCTTTCAGAGCCTCGTCAGGCTGAATTAGCACTCTATTGTGTTGCGGCAAAGCGCTTTCATAAGCCAGTCCAGCCCAAGAGCTGGTTCTTCGATTGCATCTCTGATGGCTTAAATGCGCCTGTGGAAGGCGATTTTGTCCAATTATCGAACAGCTACAGTGATGGTTACTTCCTAGTTCTAGAAGTAGGAGACAACTCTAGCTTATGCGCCTCTATTAATTTGGAAGCGTTCGTTCTTAATGGAACCAAATCTTTGGGATTTGGCCAGGCGATTAAAGTCATGCACGATCGCATGTCGAGCGCCAATCATATTCTCTCTGGCCAGACACAACCTATGGCTCTGGTCAGCTAACAATTCGTTCCTTTGTTTCATTTCCCTGTCGGCCTTCGAGCCGACTTTTTTTTTGCTTAAAAGAACCTTCAATTGAGACTTGCGGTAGGGGATAACGTGAGTCATCCATAATTTTTCGATTTATCTATCAATAAAATATTCCCACTTCTGATACTTCTACGCTCTTCATTTAACCTTTTATTCCCCAATTAGCTATTTTTTGTAATTAAATTACGCAAAATAAACATCTTGGTATAGTCCAGTTTTGATGTAAATAAGTATTCACTACCGACTTAAGCCTTAACTTACTGTACAAAGTTGTGTTAGCTCCAAACTTAAGTTTGAAATTAAATGATCCGCATGAATATGCTGATGTTTTGTTCAATTGAATGTACTGAGGGAGAGATAAAGGTGGATTGAGCTAACGTAATTGATGTGAGACAGGTATAATGAAGGGTCATTTATCAAGAATTTAAGAACACTATGCATCAATATCTTGCGGTTACGTCCAACGGTTTGGAAAACTTGTTGGTTGAAGAGTTAACTAAGCTAGGGATCGCTAATGCCAAACCTGTTCAAGCAGGGGTACGCTTTAAAGCATCAAATGAGCAAATTTATCGTTGTTGCTTATGGAGCCGCTTAGCGTCGCGTTTCGTCCGTGTACTATCTGAGTTCACTTGTAACGATGATATGGATCTCTATCTAGCAACGTCTTCCGTGAACTGGGTCAATCAATTCCATAGTTCGAAGATGTTTTTTGTTGATTTCAATGGTACTAACCGTGAAATCCGCAATAGCCAGTACGGCGCAATGAAAGTGAAAGATGCCGTAGTGGATAGTTTCGAGAAAAAGAACTTGCCAAGACCGTCGATCAGTAAAGATCGTGCAGATCTTCGCATCCATGTTCGTCTACATCGTGATAAAGCGATTCTTGGTGTGGATATGGTGGGGGGCGGCCTACACCAACGCGGTTATCGACCTGAATCTGGTCGTGCGCCACTTCGAGAAACTTTAGCTGCTGCCATTATTCTACGTAGTGGCTGGAGCGCTGATAAGCCGCTGTTAGACCCTATGTGTGGCTCTGGCACGCTTTTGATTGAAGCGGCCATGATGGCGGCAAACATGGCGCCTGGCGTGAATCGTGAGAAATGGGGCTTTGAGTCACTAGAAGACTTTGAACCTGAACTTTGGGCTGAGATTAAATCGGAAGCGGCAGTACAGGCGAGAAGGGGCGTCAAAAAAGTTGACACTAAGTTTTTCGGCTTTGATAACGACGCGCGAGTGCTTAAAACCGCAAAGGACAACGCGCGTCGAGCAGGTGTTGATTCCCTGATTGAATTTAACCTTGGTGATGCAGCGCAAGTTAAGCGCCCTCAAGAGTTTGAAGCAGGTGTTATTGTTTCAAACCCGCCATACGGTGAGCGTTTAGGTACTCATCCTGGTTTGATTGCTCTGTACACGGCATTTGGTGCTCAACTGAAATCTGAATTCGGTGGCTGCCAAGCGTCTATTTTCTCTAGTTCTGATGAGCTTTTAAGCTGTTTACGCATGCGTGCAGATAAACAGTTCAAACTGAATAATGGTGCGTTACCTTGTCACCAGAAGAATTACTCGATTAGTGATCGTCCGGTAGAAAATAAAGGTGACAATGTCACTGAATCGGTGATCGCACCTGATTTTTCTAACCGCTTGAAGAAAAATATTGCCAAAATTGGTAAATGGGCGCGTAAAGAAGAACTCGATTGTTATCGAATTTATGACGCAGACTTACCTGAGTACAATGTTGCGATTGATGTGTATCTCGATCACCTTGTTATCCAAGAATACGCGGCGCCTAAAAACATCCCTGAAGAAAAAGCAAAACGTCGTTTGACGGATATCATTCGTGCAGCGATTCAAGTGACGGGCACGGAAGCAAACAAGGTTGTCCTTAAAGTCCGTGAGAAGCAAAAGGGCCGCTCACAGTATCAGAAGCTCTCCCAAGAATCTGAAACCATGCATGTTAACGAATATGGCGTTAAGTTGATCGTTAATCTGCACGATTACCTCGATACAGGGCTGTTCCTTGATCATAAGATTACTCGTCGCAAGCTTGGTGAAATGGCCAAAGGTAAAGATTTCTTAAACTTGTTTGCTTACACGGGCTCGGGCACTGTTCATGCCGCTTGTGGTGGTGCTAAATCGACGACGACAGTGGACATGTCAAATACCTATCTCGAATGGGCGAAAGAAAACATGAAGCTCAACGGGCAAGTAGGACGTCAGCATAGATTCGAGCAAGCTGATTGCCTTCAGTGGCTCGAACGCTCAACGGCACAATTTGATCTTATCTTTATTGATCCGCCTACATTCTCCAACTCTAAGCGTATGGAACAAAGCTTTGATGTACAGCGAGACCATATTCAGTTAATGAAGAATCTCAAGCGCTTGCTTCGTAATGGCGGCACGATAGTGTTCTCAAACAATAAGCGTCACTTCAAAATGGATATGGACGGTTTGGATGAACTTGGTTTAGTTGCGAAGAATATTTCGCACCAAACTCTTCCAATGGATTTTTCTCGTAATAAACACATTCATAACTGTTGGGTTTTGACTCACAAGGAATAGTAGGTCACAGGTGATCACTTTATACAGCACAGAAGGGTGCCATCTATGTGAGATGGCATTTAACCTTACAAAACAGCTCAATATTTCTCATCAGGTCGAGATTGTCGATATCGCTTTCGACGATGAATTGTTTTCTCGTTACGGTGTCACCATCCCGGTGCTCAATTATCAAGGTAACGAGCTTAATTGGCCGTTTGATTTACAACAATTACAGCTTTGGTTAAACGAAAATGGCATTACTAACAATAAATAACGGATTACTGGCTTATGGCGATCATCCTCTTCTAGACAATGCAGATTTTGCGTTGCAAGAGAATGAACGTGTTTGTTTGGTTGGTAGAAACGGCGCGGGTAAATCCACGTTAATGAAAGTGCTTGCCGGTGAGGTGGTGCTTGATGATGGAAAACTAACGGTTACCCAAGATGTTGTCGTTTCACGCTTGGAGCAAGATCCACCACGCAATCAGGAAGGCACAGTGTTTGATTACGTTGCTGGTGGACTAGCAGAAATCGGCGAGCACTTGAAGATCTATCAAGATCAGCTCGATCTGATTGCGGTCGATCCATCAGAGCAAAACATCAATAAGCTTGCACGTATCCAAGAGAACCTCGAACACTCTGGTGCGTGGCGCTTTGAAGACCGTATCAAGAACGTGCTCGCAGCGCTTAAGCTCGATGGTCACACCAAACTGACCGACCTTTCTGGTGGTTGGCAGCGTAAAGCAGCACTTGCAAGAGCACTGGTACGCGATCCAGATGTGTTATTACTTGATGAACCAACTAACCACCTTGATGTCACAACGATTGAATGGCTGGAGAATTTCCTCAAAGATTTTCGTGGTTCGATTATCTTCATTTCTCACGATCGTGCCTTTATCAAATCTATGGCGACGCGCATTGTCGACCTTGATCGCGGCAAACTTGCTTCGTTCTCAGGCAACTACGATAACTACCTAGTCGATAAAGAAGAGATGCTAAGAGTCGAAGAGATGCAAAATGCAGAATTCGATAAAAAGCTCGCTCAAGAAGAAGTTTGGATTCGTCAAGGCATTAAGGCTCGTCGTACACGTAACGAAGGACGTGTACGTGCGCTTAAGAAGCTACGAGAAGAGCGAAGCGATCGCCGTGAAGTACAGGGCAAAGCGAATATCCAGATTGATGATGCGTCACGCTCAGGCAAGATTGTCTTCGAAGCGACGAATATCAATTATGACATTGAAGGTAAGTCGATTGTTAAGGATTTCTCTTTCAATATCATGCGTGGTGACCGTATCGCACTGATTGGCCCAAATGGATGTGGTAAGAGTACTTTATTAAAATTACTACTTGGCGATATCGTACCAGACTCAGGGCGACTTCATTGTGGTACTAAACTCGAAGTCGCTTATTTCGATCAATATCGCGAAATCTTAGATCCTGAGAAATCTGTTATCGATAACTTGGCGGATGGTAAACAAGAAGTGATGGTCGGTGGACGCCAACGCCACGCACTTAGCTACTTGCAAGACTTTTTGTTTGCACCTAAGCGAGCTCGTACACCGGTAAAAGCGTTGTCGGGCGGTGAAAAAAATAGACTTTTACTGGCACGTATCTTCTTAAAAGCTAACAACTTATTAGTTCTCGATGAACCGACCAACGATTTAGATATCGAAACGTTGGAACTTTTGGAAGATTTGCTTGCCAATTATCAGGGTACGTTGTTGCTTGTCAGCCACGATCGCCAGTTTGTTGACAACACTGTGACAACTAGCTGGATTTTCGAGGGCGAAGGTGAAATCGAAGAGTTTGTCGGTGGCTACCACGATGCCCAGCAGCAACGTGAACAAACGAAGAAAGCTCGTGCGGTTGAAAAACCAATTAAAGCTGAGAAACAGGTTGAGGAATCTCCCAAAACAGCGCCAGTAAAGAGTAAGCCTAAGAAGTTATCCTATAAACTGCAGCGTGAACTTGAAGTGCTGCCGGCAAAACTCGAAGAATTGGAAGCTGAGATAGAATCAATGCAAGAGCAGGTGAACAACCCTGACTTTTTCTCTCAGCCAGTAGAGCAGACACAACCGATTTTAGATAAGCTTTCTGCGGTAGAGCAGGAACTTGAAGTTGCTTTCGAACGCTGGGAAGAGCTCGAAGCAATGCAACAGGAAAGTTAACAAACAATGAGTAGTAAAATCTTTAAACTATCGTCCATTACATTAGCCGTAGCCGCTTCTTTTGGGGCGCACGCCGCAATATATAATGTTTATGATTACCAACCGGTGGTCAATGGTAATGCCAAAACATATGGCGTAGCTATCGAGCCTGGAAGCACGGATTGTTGGGGAAATGCCTGTACTCAGACGACTTCGCAAATTGCTTATGAAGAAAAGTTGTATTACGAAGGTTTTAACTATCGAGATGAAGCACCGTTTCGCTACGAGTTTGGTTATGATCTATTAGAAGAGGGTTATGATGGTTTTACTAGCTACTGTGGTAGCTATTTAGGCTACAATAGTACTCTTTGCGATGATTGGGCTACAGATCAATATACCAACGGATATGCTCGAGAAAGCTCTACTGTAAACAATTCAATGGCGTATATTGAAAGTGGATCATCTCAAGTCCAGAGCGCTGAAAATAATGTGATTGTAAATAGTTTTGCGTCTGGCACTGGAGATGCGATCGGTACTTATTATGGTGGAAGTCTGAAAAACCGCACCGTTGCATATTCGGACACATCACTAGATTCGACTGGTTATGATCAGAGCAAAGTGTGGGCTAAATCCGGCAGTCTTTATGTAGGTAGCGTTTCTAAGCAGTCAACCAACAATACGAACGACTATTATTCTTATGGAGCTGTTTGGAACGGTAGTACTTTAAAACGTATAAATTGGGTTTCAGATGTAGGTGAAGATGGACGCAGCATGCCACAAGGGAGTGCACGTGATCTGGCTGATGTATCAGGTACCACATATGCTGTAGGTTACAACTCTGATTCAGATGAAAAGCCGGTCGCCGCTGTCTTTAATTTGACTGACTTGGATAGCATATCAACTAGCTTTGTGAGCCGATTCCAAAATGAAAGTAATTATCTTAACTCTATTCTGACTTCGATAAATACCAATGGTATTGCGATAGGTGAAGTCAAGTATGCGACGCCATTAAATGGTGCTTATGCAAACAGTCTGTTTTACATAACAGACCCTGCTAATCCCAATAGTAGTTACAGTGAATTCTCCGGCTCAATATTCTTCTCTGGCGCAAATGGTAAAGCCGGTGCTATCAATAATAACGACGAGGCTGTCGGGGCGATAGACAACCAAACCCATCAGGAAAGCGGTGGTGGTAAGCCTAGATCTCAAAGAGCATTCATTGCGCCATTAAGCTCAAATGCGAAAGCTCCTCTGAATAACAGAGCTTGGTACTTAGATGATCTTACAAATGATGGTAGTAGCTCATCGACAAACAACCAATTTCGTATTATAGATGCGACGGACATTAACGATTCGGGTGTAATTTCGGGCACTGCTCTTTATTGTTCAGGTGGATATGAAACTACGGCTATTGATTCAAAATGTAATGGTGGTATAGACGGCTCAGAAAAGATCGTCGCAGTTAAACTTGTTCCTATTAATGGTGCAACGGCTTCTGACATCCAAGCTCGCCCTGTAACTCAAGAAGACAAAGTTGATCGCCAAGGTGGTTCACTGGGCTTCCTAGCTCTGACTCTACTTGGTTTCTTAGGGTTCCGTAGAAAATAGGTTAAATTTTAATCTAGGGCACAGGTTCACATTTTTGGATCTGTGCCTTTTTTATACCTTGAGAAAGGCGGATTTTTGATCGATTCTTAATTGTGGAGTCATAAAAGCTCCACAAAAAGTTAATAGTAGTACGTTAGAAAAACTTTATGTATGAGGACGACACTATGAAGAGACAAAAGCGTGACCGCTTAGAAAGAGCTCAGTCTCAAGGCTATAAAGCAGGCTTAAACGGCCGCTCAACGGACTCATGTCCTTACCAACAGATGGATGCTCGATCTTATTGGCTCGGTGGTTGGCGCGATGCCAGGGAAGACAAACACTCTGGTCTCTACAAATAAAAGACTCAATCCACATACGACATAAGGAACAAACAAAAGCCCCAGCAATTGGGGTTTTTGTTTAGTTGCTTAACGCACTATAACTAAATATTTTGATGACAAAAAAGCGACTCAAGAGAGTCGCTTTTAAAAGTATTTCAAATTAGAAAGCAGACGTGTCTTGGAACAAGCCAACTTTAAGATCTTTCGCTACGTAGATCTCTTTTCCATCAACAAGTACACGACCGTCAGCTAGGCCCATAACAAGCTTGCGATTTACAACACGCTTCATATGAATCTCATATGTGACTTTCTTCGCTGTCGGTAGAATTTGACCCGTGAACTTCACTTCGCCAACACCAAGAGCACGGCCTTTACCTTTACCGCCAACCCAGCCAAGGAAGAAGCCCACTAGCTGCCACATTGCGTCAAGGCCTAGACAGCCAGGCATTACTGGGTCACCAGGGAAGTGGCAATCAAAGAACCATAGATCTGGAGTAATATCGAGTTCTGCTAGAATCAGACCTTTACCGAAATCACCTTCAGTTTCAGACATCTTAGTCACGCGATCCATCATCAGCATGTTTGGTGCTGGAAGCTGAGGGTAGCCTGGGCCAAATAGTTCGCCTTGGCTTGAAGCTAGTAGATCTTCGCGGTTATAAGAATCACGTTTGTTTTGCATTATCAATTACTCCAAATTTTGATAGCAGCATGTTAGTGAACACGTGTACGCCAAACAACTCCGATCAGTCTAAATGTGACTAATCTTTGTTCTAAGAGAACCAGTTTTTGATGCGCTCCACAAATCCTTGAGGAAGTTCATGTTTTTCAAAGTTTTCAATTCGTTCTGCGATCTTATGAATCACGCTTGTTTCATCATCGCCGCGGAAAGGCTTGCCCATAATGATGGGGATTGCTTCATCAACGGTTTCGACAGACCAGATGTGAAACTCATCATTTTTAATGCTTTCTACTACATCTTTATGAAGGGCTAAGTGTTTTAGATTCGTTTTAGGGAGGATGACGCCTTGTTTACCTGTAAAGCCTTGGTGCTTACAAACACGATAGAAACCTTCAATTTTCTCATTTAGGCCACCAACTGCTTGAACGCGACCAAATTGATCTACCGCACCAGTGACTGCGATCTGTTGATTAATTGGATATTCAGATAGGGCACTCACAAAAGAGCACAATTCCGCGAGTGTGGCGCTGTCGCCATCAACCTCACAATAGGACTGTTCAAATACAACTGAAGCCGAATAAGGCAACGGCTCATCCAATTGAAGCGCGCTTGAGACAAATGCTTGCATGATCATCATGCCTTTTGCATGGAGGTTACCACCTAGCTCAGCTTTCCGTTCCACATCGGAAATATCGCCATCACCAAAATGGATAACACATGAAATACGTGCTGGTTCACCATATGAAAGCGGGTGTCCGGAAACATCAATGACAGTTAAACCATTAACCTGGCCAACGCATTCACCTTGAGTTTCAATTATTACCTGGCCATCTAATATGTCTGATAAGGCGCGCTCGGGTAGGTAAGACTCACGCTGGTACTTTGCATCTAATGCCTTATCTAGTGCACTCTCATCAATGACTTGCTCATTGGCATGAAGTGAAGCCTCTTGAAATATTGATAGGTACCACAAAGGCTCGATCGGCATATAGCGCTGATCTTCAGTGTACCTAGCTCCTGCAACCATTAATCTATGAATTGCCTCAGAAGAGAGAGTTGGCAGGCGGTGTTCTTTTAACAGAGACGACAAGTAACCCAAATACAGTTCGATGGATTGTTCACTTAACGTGATTTCGTGCTCTATCTCTGTATAAGAAGCTAAGCCAGTATAAAGTTCATCGTCCATGTATTCTAGGTCAGCGATCTGATCTCTGTCGCCAACGACAACGAGTTTTACGTCATAAGAGTTGCTTGGAATATCGTTAGCAATATTACGTGGTGTCGTATTGATTGGGCTAACACTCTCACCTAGAAAAACCGACTTGAATACAGGCCAACTGCTTGGGTTAGCGAGAAGCATATTAGCGGAAACGATCAAGAATCCACCATCAGCTTTGGCTAACAATCCTTTCTTGTGCGCGATAATTTCGCCAGATTTATTACACGAATAGGTACCAAGAAGTTCGTTTATGTTGATGCTTTCTGTGGAAATGACGTTACTGTCAGAAACGAAAGATAAACTACGCTTAACATTAGAACGGTAGAAAGCGTTATCTGGCGAGTTTACAACGAGAATTCTGGCGAAACCTTTGATAGCAGCAAAGGTAGATAAGGCTTGTTTTAATCGAGGCTGAACGTCGAGAAAACCTACATCGGGTAGGCTTTCAAATCTCGATATTACATCGTCATAACTTGTGTATTGTGGAGTGACTGCACGCCAGCTTTCTTGGATCATTAACAGTATTCATGTACTTGAAAAGGTCAGAAATTATATAGAAAAACGGCTAAGTATGACATAGCGAATTTAATGTGATGATCTAGGTCGATTTTTCTACAATAAAGATTGTAACTAATGTGATGCTGAGTTACGCTGTCACCCAAATTGAATGGAAACTGCTTACAATGAAATATCAACAACTTGAAAATTTAGAATGTGGTTGGAAGTGGACGTATCTCATCAGTAAATGGAAAAATGGAGAGGCGATAACTCGGTATGTTGATACGAGTGAAGCAGAGGCCGCGGTTAATGAATTGCGCCATTTAGAGCATGAGCCAACAAAAGTGTTGGAGTGGATTGAGCAGCATATGTCGCTTGAGTTGGATAATAAGCTCAAGCAAGCCATCCGTGCTAAGCGTAAGCGCCATTTTAACGCGGAGCAAATCCATACCAAGAAAAAATCAATCGATTTGGATTATCGCGTTTGGGAGAAGCTTTCGACTCGCGCAAACGAACTGGGCTGTACATTGTCTGATGCCATTGAATACTTGCTATCTGAAGCATCACGCAGTGAGAAAGCCAGCAAAGCGGTCAATAGCCTCAAAGAGGATTTGAGTAAGTTACTAGACTAAGGAGCATGTATGCTTTACGTGATTTTGGTTGCTGCAATTGTTGTATTCTGGTTAGTGGCGGTTGATAGGCCAGTGTTGCGTGTTCAGTTTAAGTCTGGGCACATCACCAAAGAAAAAGGGCACTTTCCTCCAACTTTTCGCCACAATATATTAGATATTGCAGAGCGCGATCCTTTTGATGGTGAGCTGAAAGTCTATCAGCAACGCACAGGTTCCAAGTTGGTTTTTTCAAAGCAAGTTCCTAAGAAAGTGCAGCAACGGATAAGAAACGTATTTCCACATCAAGGCTTTCGCTCTAAAGGCAAAAAGAAAGCACATTAAGATCAGTTACACCTAGAAAGCCCCCAGCTAATTACTGGGGGCTTTTCTTTTACAAAGGCAGTGGTTTTTATTCATTCATTTTTTGGCATATCAGTAAATGGAGCGGCATGTTGTACTAGTATTACATCTATCACCCAGAGCAGAGCTTTTACACTTGTTACTCACTAATAAGAAATACAATGAAGAGGCTAATCAGCTTGCGAGCAAAATTGCGGCATCGACTAGAGAACGTTATGCCAAATGGCTGGTAAGTATAAAGTATGTGCTTGATCAGTCTGATGTAGATTCTGTGCTTAGTCGTCAGAGCGAGTTTTGCGATACAGTGATCCTTAACGAGAAAGAGCGCGTAATGAAAAACCAGCGGCTGCTACTCGAGTGTGAAAGCAGTAAAGTCGAGGAGAGGCGTCAAGCGGCTGAAGAAAGGCAAAAGATACATGAAAACGTAATCGGGGACATTTCAGAATCCGCTATTAATAGAATGATGGACAAACTATCTGAGCTGGAGGTTTTAAAGCTCTTTGGACGTTTTCCCGATTTTTCATATTTTTTGAGTACTGCTTATTCGCCTTCGGTAAGTTACAGCAAACTTGACGTTTTAGCCGTAAACGATAACCAACTGAAAAACAATCTTTTCGAACTGGGTAAGAATCCCAAGTTTTGTGCCCGCCTCGGAAAATCTGTAAGGAGTTTTACCGACACGAAGATGGCGATAGGACTTCTAGGGATCGACAATAGCCGAATTCTGTTTCCAATACTAATGGTTAAGCCTTTACTCAGATGGGATGAGCCTACTACCAAACTGATTGCCCCTAAGCTATGGCAGCATATGATTTTGACTGCAAATGTTACTCGATTTCGCTTGGAAGAAGCCGAAGTCAGATCGCCAGAACAGGGGGTAGCAATTGGCACTTTACGAACTATTAGCCAGTTTGCCATAGTGAACAACTTTCCAATGATGTTTGAGGATGCATTGGTTGAGCGAATGCAGTTCTATCGTGATAAAAATCTTCGTGAAGAATATTACGCTTGCGCAGAAATTAAGCCAATAATGAGCATTCTCCCTGATGTTATTATTGGCTTAGAAAAATCACTAACGCGTAAAGTCGTTGAGTTTATAGATTGGTCACCTACAAACGTACATTTAAAAAATGCTCTCTTAGAAGATTTGGAAGATACTCCGATGTTAGAGAGGAGCCCTTATGGTGTTGCATTGGCTCAAGCTCAGGCTTACTCGATATACGATGCTCTTGAGCGTAGCAACGTATTTGTCGAGAAACATAAACCTTTTTGGTTCGCTAACGTACAAATGCCGCCTGATGCATTAAAGGCCATTCGCAGCAGTCATCCAGGGCGCATTGAGTTAAGTTCTTAGGCTAAATAGTATGCCTTCTAAAGCACTATAACTAAAAATATTTGCTAATCTGTAAATAGGTTAGCCATAACTTACTGAAGGCTCAAAGTGTTACCTCCGACAAATTCAGCCAGTAGAAAGCTGAAAGTACTATTCCGTGATGTTACACACGAGTTATGATTACGTTTGCACATTATCTCTCAGGTTTTATTAAAGTGATGAATGTCATTATTGATTTGAGGGAGTATGCATAATGAAAGGTACTTGTCTGTGTGGTTCTGTTGAAGTGCAGGCTGAGGAAGAACATGAAGTCAGTTTGTGTCATTGCAATATGTGCCGACAATGGAGTGGTGGACCATTACATGCAATACATTGCCACTCGAAAGTTCAGTTTTCCGGAAACTCGATAAAACGCTATCGATCTTCGGAATGGGCAGAGCGAGGTTTCTGTTCCACCTGTGGTACCCATCTTTTCTATTATCTTATACCTGGTGATGAATACGTTTTGTCGGTGGGCTTGTTCCAAGAACATCGTTTTTCACTTAAAAACGAAATCTTTGTTGATGAGAAGCCAGGTTACTATGAGCTGAATTCAGGATCTCATAAGATGACCGCGCAACAGGTTTTTGAACAATTCGCACCAAAGGAGTCATAAGTAATGTTTCCGATGGATGTCTTTGTAACTTACACACTTGCTTGTATTGTGCTCGTTTTATCTCCTGGGCCAGATAATTTGCTGGCAATAGGGCGAGGGTTAAGCCAAGGAAAGTTAGCTGCTGTGGTATCAGGTAGTGCCTCCGGTACAGGTATACTGTTTCACGTCTTGGCTGCAACATTTGGTTTGACCGTCTTAATTCAGACTTCAGAGTTAGCTTTTTACATTGTCAAAACGGTTGGAGCAGGTTACCTGATATGGTTGGGCGTTAAGGTTATTCGAAATCGTCAGTTGTTTACGTTGGAACCAGCTAAAAAACAACCATTGAAAGTGATATTTTCGACTGGATTCTTGTCTGCATCGTTGAATCCAAAACCTGGCATGTTCGTGTTAGCGTTTATCCCGCAGTTTGTTAACCCCGATTTGGGATCAGTCACCATACAAATGATAGGTTATGGAGTATGGTTTGCTGTACTTACCGGATTTGGTTTTTCGTTAATGGGTGTTTTTTCATTTCAACTCTCAGATTGGTTTCATCGTAAACCTAAGCTTGTGACATCAATGAATCTAGGGGCTGGAGCCACTTTCATTGCATCTGGGCTAGCGGTGGCATTCATGAAGCAAAAATAGTTGTTTGTTCATGTTAATAAAAAAGAAGCTCTCAGCGCTGTCGTTGAGAGCTTCTTTTTTATCATGATTCGATAACGATATCAGAGTCGTCCGTCGTAAACAGGTTTGCTTTGTTTTGTTTGATGAGCTGTGCCGCGTATGAAGGGGTGACAGCATGAACATCGCCTTTAGCTTTTAGTGTATATGCTTCCCAAGCTTGATCACGGTATTTACCAGTTTGAGTATATTGAATTAGTACTTTCATCTTGACCTCACTATGTAACGGTTGGTGAACCTAGTTTTAACAGTAATGCGATCATTCCAGTTATGCACCTGCTAAAAATGCAACATAAGATTAACCTCTTTAGCAATATTATGTGGCACGGCATTCGCACCATTGGCTTGTTTGACTAGAGCTTCATTTACGAGTTTGATGAAAAAAGTTTTGGGATTAACTTCTCAATTATAAGTATTTATATCACTAACTGGTCTTACATGTATTAACTTTGGATTATTGCTATATTATTAATGATTATGCATATAAGTAATTGAATTTAAAACTTTGATCGATTCATTTTAAAAATTTAAAGTATTGATTGTGATTAAAACATAAAGATTATTTCTATATAAATGACCGTTAATCGACTTATATAGATTCAAGTGTCTATATGCCAAGCTTTTTGCTGAACGAGCCTCACAGAGATGCACTGTGACGGCTTTCATAAAAAAATGAATTTGTTACTGTAAGCGGGCCTTGGTAATAATCCAAGTGCCTTACGTTTGCTGTTTCGGGTAAGCAGGCCGGCTCTTAATGAGCCGGTTCTTTTTTATTTTTACCTTTAAGCATGTCTGTTTAGAGCTGTACTCGTTTCGGCCCCCTAGTTCGACAACATCCTCGACAGAACGTCATTTTCTGGCTTATCTAAGCTCCTAGCCAACAAGATGTACCATTGCAAATTCAATTTAATGACGAAACTCTAAACTTTTAACCACTTCTCATCTTCACGTAGAGCAATGATTTGTGAACAGGTTTACTTCGGGTTAGTTCACATGCAAAGCTAATGATATTTTTGTTATTCATGAGGCTATGGCTATGGTGAATATGTTGAACGGAAATATCCTGAAGACACCTTACGATCACTTTCTATGAAAGTTTCTAGGCTCAGTCATGAGCCTTTTTTTCGCCTAACGCATAGACACGATGCATTGTCATTTTCCTGAAGTTTTTCAGCCATCGGATTGAAACATCGCACGGTTATCTTGCTCTTGGCAATCAGGCAGATGCTATGTCGCCAATCATGTTACATGCTTTCATCCAAGGCTATAGCGATTGGAAGCTCCACTTTTTCACCGCTCATCTTATGAGCGGTGCTTTTTACTATCACCATTCATGTGTTTCCATTTATCTAGTAAAACATCAACTTACATAAAGACTACATATCACCGACAGTAACTTACATTTTATCCATTTATATTGCTCCTGATTATTAATTAGCAACAGGAATGCATATGAATATAAAACTGCTCACGTTACTAACCGTTCCAATGGTGACGCTAGCTGGGGTCAGCTCAGACTCCATGTTTAAATCGCTTGTAAAAGATAAGCCTAAGGCCGATTACGTGTTTAGTGCTCAGGAGCGTGCAGAATTGCTTGCAGAGAGGTTACCAATACTTAGCTCTATGCAACTAACCTATGAAGGACAAACATACTCCAAGATAAAATACGCTGATGAGTATGGTCGGGATACGTTAGTGCAACTAGAAAGTGTATCAGGAAAAACCGTCACTTTAATGATTGATGACATGTCAGATGCCGATGCAAGGTGCCTTATTTACTCTGATAAAAATGAACTTGATAGCTTTGATTGTGGCCCCAAGAAAATTGCAGTGTCCTCGAACAAAAGCTTGGTGGAATCGCAAACACAATTGGGCATGAAAACCCTGCGCTTGGAGTATCACCAAGAGGCACTTGAGTACCTTACGATGATCGGCTCTACCATCTTGACTCCGATTGTGACGCCAGCAGAAGTAAAGATAAAAACATCGTTTGCATTTGATGACTTTTATAATGATGCAGTGTGCGGTGGTCATTGCCAACAACGTATTGAGTCGACATTAGGTGTGACTACTTTCACTCAATTACAATCAATAGTGGATCAATATCAGGGAACACCAATGACCATGGTATTTGACAGCCATATTGGTGGTAGCGCGGATGACGACATCAATATGTATACAGGCTTGCTGATCAAAGACAACAATATGAATACGTTGGTCACTGAGAATGGCTCCGTATTCTCTGGAGGCACAGACCTCTTTGCTGCAGGGAACAAGCGTACTCTGGAGCGAGCCAGTGATGTAGGTCGGATTGAAATGGCTCAGCAAATAGGAGTTCATAGCTGGTTTGATGATGACTTAAAAAAATCCGCTAAGCAGATTCCTTACACGGACGAAAGCCACCGTAAACAGGCCACATACTTTACCCGAGTTATGGGTGACAAAGGCATCGACTTCTATTTGTTTACACTGGATTCTGCGCCAGCGCAGGGTGCGCATTGGATAACAAAATATGAGTCAGATAAGTATGACTTCATTAACGAAATCATCGATCTGCCGTAATGTATTAAAATGGAAGGTATCAGCAAACTACGTGTTTGTATCTGCGAAGAATTTATAGGACATTCACACGATCACGCTCTATGCTTTCTTTAGTTAAGTGAAAGGTAGAGCGTATGAATCAACTTACTCGCAAACTGTGCCTCTTTCTGGCGATGGCTTCTATTTCCGTTCATGTTTCAGCCACAACAACGATCAGGCTGGCTTACTCAGATGTTGAATCTTATCCGTTTCAAATGGGAGATGGCGCTGACGTTGCTAATCCGCCTGGCTTAGCGTTGGATGTACTTAACCAAGTTGCCAAGAAATTAGACCTTAACATCGAGTATATACGCCTTCCAGGTAAACGCGTTCTGCAAGATATAGGAGCAGGGAAAGTCGATGGAGGCTTCATCTTTTCCTACAACTCACAACGGGCGAAATATGCTCGCTATCCAACAAGTGATGGTAAACCTGATGGGAGTAAACGTATCGCTACCATAGGGTATTATTTCTATACACTTGACGACAAACAACTCAATTGGGATGGAGAGAATCTAGCAGACACCGATCAAAAGGTCGGTGCGCACTTAGGTTTTTCTATTGTCAGAGAGCTAAAGAAGAAGCAGCTCAAAGTTCACGAAGTCAAAACAACGGAACAGTTGTTTAATATGCTGCAATTGGATCGTTTATCCGCCATTGCTGTCCAAGATACGATGGCTCAGCAGTTTTTGAGTAGTCAGAAAATCAGCAACATTAAACAAGTCCAACCTGCGATTACAACGAAGAATTACTACCTAGTATTGAGCCACGATTTTGTTGATGTGAACCCTGAATTGGCGAGAAAAATTTGGAGCGAAATTGAAGAATTAAGAGACGATACGTTTTCAAATCAAGGAAATAAGTATTTAGAGTAAATATCAAATACCATAGGTGACGATGTCACATTTTGTGTCTATAAAACCTGTTGAACAGGTGGTTAGTGAGAGCTAGACTGCTCATCTTTACGCCGTAAATGCTAATTAGGTAAATTATGCAAAAAATATCTCTTATCGCTCTTTTGATCGGCTCCACATTTCCCGCGATGGCGGCGAATAATCCAAACATTGAATTCATGACTCACATCACCTGTAAAATGGGAGGATGCACCATGGTTTGTACGTCTGCCGAAGGGAAAAAGGACGTTAAAGCAAAGGGGATTAACAGTGCCGATGTAGTGACATACAAAAGCGGTACTGTGCAGCACAATTTAGTTGTTGGCTTTCAAAAAGTGGTGGTGACGTCACCTGCGGGTACTGAGTCTTGTACTCTAAACAACATCGATAAAATAGAAAATCAGTAGATCATTAATACGGCGAATAACGTTCAATGTTATTCGCCCAAACAGCTAAACCATTCGAGATGCTAGTTCGCGCACGTTTGCTTGCCAATCCACGATCTTGTCGTTATCTACAAAACTGGCAGAACATAGAAAAACCGATTCTAAACACTCTATCCCACAAAATTGAAGCGTAAATTGATTCAGCTGTGCCAAAACTGGATCTGCCTGCACTTGAGCGTATTTTTCTGGAGCATCCATCGTCAGAATTAGTTGAGATGTTTTACCTTCTAAAAGTGGAATTACGTTTGGGTTGCCACTTTCATATTTAAAAGCGAATCCAGGTAGAAGAGAGCGGTCAATCAGGCCCTTAAGCTTAGCTGGTATGCCTCCCCACCAAATTGGGCTCACAATCGTGATATGGTCCGCCCAGAGAAGCATCTCTTGAAACTCCTGCAAACTAGGCTCAAGCGTTTTCGAAGAGTCGTATCCGCCAGATAGATCAGGGTCAAAAGTCATTGATCCTAAATCAAATCGACGAACGTGATGTGCAGGAGCCACACCGCTTTGATAAGCATCAGATATTGTGTGGCAAAGGCTTTGTCGCTTTGGGTTACCGTTGAGTATTAATACGTTTTTCATCATCTTTCTCCTTTGAGTGGGATGATGAGTGTAAAGTCTGCCCATAGGGGGAGAGTCAACCACTATTCACATGAATTGATCGCTTCAATACAGGACTCTACATTTTTAAGCTTTTCGGCGAGTAGCGTTTGTTCTCGCAATAATCTTTTTCTTACCTCAACCAGAAAGCCTTCAATGCGCTGCCAGTCAACTTGATTGTTCTTGTAGACGATGATGCCCTTAAGCTCAGAAAGCTTAACTCCGAGAAGCTTTGCCTGAACGATTAGGTTAAGAATGTCCACATCCGAATGTTTGTAGATTCTGTAGCGCCCTTGGCGCTGTGGCGTTTGGATAAGCCCTAACTCTTCGTAAAGCCTGATGGCTTTTATCGACAAGCCCGTTTTGCGGGAAACTTCACCTATAAACATGAAACCTCTGGGAGTGTATGAATTTATAAGAGTCTTCGATGATGAATATGTAGTGGCGAATTTTCACAAAGTAGGGCAATGACGCATCGTTACCAAACTAGAGAAATCAAACATACTCTACAAATAAATGCTTCTTATAATGCTCATCAATCAGCTCACGTATCTCTTGAACAAAATACTCATGCTTTTCGTAAAACTTGTCACCGAGCAATAAGGTGTGCTGTACGACGTCATTCACTAACTCAAGTCGGGAACTTGGCAGCAAAAAATTGGTTTTATCATGCCTGATTTTAACCAACAGATCTCCAAGCCTTCTCAGCTCCGCCAAAATGGCCTTTTGTGCCAAGCCTTTCTTATGCATATGGGCTTCCCAGAACCAGATGATCAAATGATCTTCACAAGCAATGGCTTTACTGTCTGGCTGGTTAATGGTATCCATTCGAAATAATCCGTTGTCTATAGATGCAACATAGTCATGCGCATTTTTTACTCATCTTGTGAGTCACTATGCATACATGAACGCAATAACAATGAACTTTATCAAAATAATTGAATATGAAAAAGTCATGCTTACATAGATTTACATAGGGAAGGTTGGTGCAATAGCTACCTAAGTTCACTCCCAAAATTCGCTTTATGAGCTAACTTTTTAATATAGGTAAAACTCTAAAGCATATTAAGGGTAGGGTTAGCATGATCAGCTATATAAGAAACATGACTATTTTCACTCTGTTACTCAGCTTTGCTAGCCTTTCTGAATCAAAGCTATTGCGTTTTGCCGTCGTCCCCAAAGAAGAGAACAACCCATTTTTTGAGGCAAGCCGAGAAGGCTGCATGGCTGCTGCAAAAGAGCTCAAGAATGTAGAATGCGTTTATCGAGGCCCTAAAAGCGTAGATATACGGAAGCAAGACAAAATCATTTCTGACTTGCTGGATGAAGGCGTAGACGGTATTGCTATTGCGGTTCCTCAGGGTAAGTTTATGCTTGAACACAGTATGCAGAAAGTGCAAGAACTCGATATTCCGGTGATCACTTATGATGCTGACTTCTCGACAGAAACTTTAGCTAGGTATCCGAAATTAAGAGCGGCTTATATAGGCACTAACGACTTTGATTTAGGAAAGGCGCTGGGTGAGCAACTTAAGTCTCAACTACCGAATGGCGGGACTATCCTTATTCAAAGCGGTCGACCTGATTCACCGAATTTAAATCTCAGAGTGATGGGAATACGCTCCGCCTTATCAGGTAAAGAATACGCGCTACCTCCTGGTGAGCGCCTAAAAGGAGAGAACGGCTGGACGGAGTTTAGTAAACCACTTCACAATTTCGGTCAGTTTGATAGGGCCCTTGAGGATCTCAAAAACGTACTCAACTCTTATCAGGAACGCGAAATTAACGCCATTGTGGCCGTAGGGGGCTGGACTCAGTTTTTAGAAGAGTATAGAGATGTCGTTACCCCTCACAAACAGGCCATACTCGACAAAGACATCGTTATCATCACTGCAGACACAGCCCAAGAACAACTCGTGTATTTAAAAGACAACCTAGCGCACGGCAATGTTGGTCAAAATCCTTATGAGATGGGCAAGCAAGCAATATTGACCCTCTACAAACTTGTGAACAAACAAGTTGTAGAGGAGGTGATGTATATACCGATGACTTACTGCACGCCCGACAACTATCAGAGCTGTACCAAGAATTAGCCTCAGGGGATGCAGTAGTTAAAGCTATATAACGCCAAACGAGACTAGGAGAAACATCAGTCGGCTTTAAGAAGAGGTGAAACCCAACCAGAAGCCTCTAGGAAGTCAGCATTAGAGCTGGCTTCAAAGACGAATTTGTCCTGCTTGTGGTGTTCACCCCGCTCATCTTGTTATTCATTCCCGATTACGCGCCCCATGTTGCGCAAGGTTTCGAGGCGCTACAGAACATACCCGAACCTCGGCGCCGTCGTCATCGATACGCTTGGCATGCGCGCGATGGTTCGCTATTTGTTGGAGTTTTTCTCAGGCAAATTCAGGGGGTTGTGATGGGACTACTCGAAGCCATGCTCATTTCACTAATCACCGGCGTGGTCTCAAGCGCGGGCACCATTGCAGCGCTCAAAACTGACATCAACTGGATTAAGAAGGTGCAGCAAGACCAGGAACAACGGATTCGCAAACTGGAGGACAGTCATGGCTAAACGATGTTGCAAGTGCAAAGGCCGTAAACAAAACGGTCAACTTAAGAAAGGGTATACGCTCCGAGGTGGGAGAGTAGTGAAAGCTGGAAAGAAACGAAAACGTAGAAAGTAATCTATGGTGACTCGTCAAATAGAAAGTGAACATGCTTGTATACTTCTCATCTAAGAGACTTGCTGCAACAAACTGAAAAAATAAGTGGAATCAACATCACTAGATTGACGTAAATCAAAATCTCTTCAAACCACTGAATCTTGTTGTAGTTGTACATATTGTCTTGGTTTAATATCCACCCTTTGTAATGCATTTGAATGTATATAAAGTAGAGCTAATAAATGTACAATAAAGAAGCGGTAGAGTATGCAAAAGAGCAAGAAGCGCTCGTTAAAAAACTAGAATATAGGGTGCACAATCATGACGATGGTCGGTCTGAGGGTAGACAAGACCTAATGCGAGATTATGCGAGGGTATTGTATTCATCATCTTTTAGACGTCTTCAGGGGAAGATGCAACTCTTGGGTGTAGATTCGAGTAAGTTTAACAGAAATAGATTAACTCATAGCCTAGAGGTCGCTCAGATTGCTCGTTCGATTGCTTCAGACCTACAACTAGATCACACGATTGTTGCAGAAACATCTGCATTAGCACACGATATTGGTAACCCGCCTTTCGGACATTATGGAGAAATTATTCTCAATGAGCTAAGTGCCGATTGTGGAGGCTATGAGGGCAATGCTCAAGCCTTCCGGATTCTAAGAACCTTAGAGAAAAAGCATCATGCTTACTCAGGATTAAACTTGAATATAAGGACTCTAATGGGTATCACTAAATATTTTTTCAATAAAGATAAAAATCCCAAAAAGTTCTTATACGACGATGACTATCAATTTCTAATGGAGCAACAAAATAGCGCCGGAGTTTCTATAGCAAAAAGTATTGATGCAGAGATAATGGATCTAGCAGACGAAATTGCGTATGCCGCCCATGATCTAGAAGATGCTTTAAGTTTTGGGATGCTAAGTTTAGGAGAAATTGTTCACGAGTTTAAAATAAGTGAAGATTATAACTCTGCTTACCAGGCTATGACTGATATTGCTCAAGCAGCCCAAAAGGAGGCGATGCAGGCCAACAGAAGTCAAACGTCTGAAGAATACGCAATTGTTCTAAAGAAAGAACTAACCTCTATTATTGTCAATACCCTTTGTTCAGACCTTGCAATTGTAGGTGGTCAATTGGGCTACAGAACTCATGCAAAATTAGCTGAAGGTCTTAAAAAGCTATTGTTTAAAGCTATTCTACGTAAAAAAGACATACAGCTATATGAGAGACGAGGGGAAAAAATAATTCGAGGTCTTTTTGAGGTATATACGGACAATAAATATAACAAGGGGAATATATTACTTCCTCCAGAGCTAAGGTCCATAGAGAGCGACAATAAACGGCTTGTAACTGACTATATATCAGGAATGATGGACTCGTTCGCTGCAAAAGAGTATGAGAAGTTCTTTGGAATTGGTAGCGCTGAACGATTGTATATTCAAAAAACTAACTAGCTTTTGTGTACTAAGAATGTCTACTTGGAGCAGATTTTGTATACCTTTAAGAATACAGAGATAAATAACAAAAAAGCATCTGATTTCGAGACCAAATCTATGCTTTATTTACTTGGTATGAGAGAGGATAGTGAAAGTATCGAACTCATTACCGTAGACTGTTTTAATGATGTAACAGGGATCGATAGTCAGTTTTCTAAGTTATGGGATGTACAAAGTAAGAATCATTCTAGTTTGCCACCTTCAAAAATTGGTGAAAGTCTATATACGTTATACACCAACTACGTATCTAACTTTGACTTTTATCAATACATACTTTTTATACCTAAGTTAAAGAAAGAATATCTTATTGATGATAGCAAGAATATATATGGTTATAATAACATAGATGTAAAAAAGAAAAAGGGAATAGAAAAGAAGTTAAAACAAAAAATAAACAATGACGACTCTGGAGATACTCCATTTAAATTTGAAGAATTTCTTCACTCAGTTGTTTTTGTTCAAGATAATAAACAGCAATCTACATACATTAAAAGCTTATCTAAATTCAGGAAAAACAAATCATTCTCAAATGAACTATACAACAAAATATTTGATGAAATAAGAGATATACAATCATCTCTAAAAAACTCATATATTGAGAATGAGATTATAAATCATCCAGAAGAGGTTAAAAAATATAATAGGCATATATTTAAGTCAGATATTAATACATTAATAATAAGCAGGCTGTTGGGAGTTGATGTTTTCAGCTCTAAAGGAATACCTCAGCCAATGTTTGATTATCTTAAGCCCTATGATGGTGAACAGGTAAAAGATATACTGCAAGATTGTAACGAAAATCTTAGTAGAGCTTTCTTCGACAAAAATGGTTGTAAGACGTTTTGGAAGGTGTCAGAGCATATAATTAGATTAGTAAAAGAATTTCCTAGAGATACATCTGTTAACATTATGGAAAAATTAAAAGAGAACGTAAAAATAAATGTAGTTTATCTAACTGACATGACTCTGATATACATGATCTCATTAGTGAAAGAAGGTTTCGAAAATGAAGTTTAAAATACTTAAAGTAGCATTTGGTAATAAAGATGAAGCATTTATTGAAGACCGCTTTACTGATGGTGTTAATGTAATCTATAGCAACGATAACAATCGTGGTAAAACCCTAGTAATTCAAGGCCTAATGTACTCGATGGGGTATGAATCGATCTTTCCAAGTACTTTTTCATATAAGGACAAATACTTCTATTCAGAAGTAGAAATTGACAATCAAAAGTATTCATTTTTGAGGAAAAGTAACAACGTATCGATTCGTGGAGAGGATTTTTTCCAGATATTTAACTCAATTGGAGAAATGAAGTACTTCATAAGTAAAAACATATTCAACATTCCTAAAATAATAAAAGATGGAAGAGAGACTCTAGTAGATCTTACAGTATTGTACGAGTTGTTCTTTATCGGTCAGGATCAAAGGAAGCCATCCTCTTTAATAAGTACTAACTATTACAAGAAAGCTGATTTTAAAAATATGATTTATCAGTTGTATGGATTTGATGATAATAACCGAGATTTGGAAGATATCGACTCTTTAAAAAAGAAACTAAATTTACTTAAAGATGACCTGAAACGAGTCAAAAAAAGGATATCTATTTATAATGAAAGTAAGTCAGTGTCAAAAATCACTTCGAGAATGTATGATAGTGAACAAGTTAATAAAAAATCAAAAGCTATCGCGGAAATTAATTCAGAAATATCTAAAATACAACGGTCTCGACAATCTGAAATAAATAGAAAGAACAAGTTAGAAAATTTAATTAAAGAGCTGAATTCATTAAATAGAGAGATTACTGCAGGTAATGTAAAATGTGCAGATTGTAATGGCCAGAATATAGTGTTTGTAAATGATACTATGACTTTTGACGTTAGCAATGTAGTTGTAAGAAATAAGATACTAAACTCTATTAAAGAAAACATTGAGTTAAAAGAATCCATCATTGGGGATCTAACTAGCCAAATAAACTTCCAACAGAGTAGGTTACTTGAAGAGCTGAAAGATACGCCACCTGATTTCAGAGATATTGTCGTTTATCAGCAAGAAATCTTGGCATCTGAAACGGCCGATGTTGAATCGTTTCGACTACAAGGTGAGATCAGCCTTTTAAACACAAGGCTCTACAATGCTAACTCTTTGAACACCGCTTCAATCGACAGTAAGAGAGAACTTGACCAAAAAATTACTAACTCAATGAACAAGTTTTACAAAAACGTTGATCCGAATGGAATTTTGGTTTTTGAGGATATCTTTACGACGAAAAGTTCAACCTTTTCGGGAAGCGAGGAACAAGAGTTCTATTTTTGTAAGTTGCTCTCGCTAAACGAAGTGATTAACCACAATTTTCCAATAATCGTTGATTCTTTTAGAGATGGAGAACTTTCTTCAGAAAAAGAAGACAAGATGTTAGAAGTATACTGTTCGCTCGGGAAACAAGTAATACTCACATCAACAGTTAAACAGGAAGAATATCGAGAAAATAAATACCACACTGCGTCCAGGATTAATGATATAGATTATAGTGGACATGAAGACTGTAAGGTTTTGAATAGTACTGAGGCAACAAAATTCTTAGATATTCTAAGCGAATTTGAGGGAATAATCGTTTAAAGTCGTTCCTGTGAGCGAGAAAATTTTGCCATTCAAGGTGCTAATCAATGATTAGTTAAGCCAAGACTTTCACCTATACGAAATAAGTCAAAGGGTTTTGGATATTGCCGCTGGATTCGATGTATTTCATTCTGGTTAAGATCCTCAATATATTCTTGGTAAGGTTTCTCTTCAAGTAAGAAGCGTAACGGCTCTTTTGCGGGGGCGGGGGCCGTTTCTGCAGCTTTAATTAAGTGAGCTTTTTCTCGGGAAGAACAACGCGCGCTATTGTCTAACGAGAGATACAGCACCACGTTTTTTTTGCTTTGGACATCGAGTGCAGCAAACCAATCAGTGATGGGAAAATCTGCAGTGTTGGACTTGGCTATGGCGCGGCATTCTTCTAGCTTATTACCATAGTCAATCATTGCTTGCTGGAACGCGTCAGCGTTTACACCAGTGCTGATGAGTAAAGCGCAGAGTAGGGAGCTACAACGTCGCACGGGATACACACCTCCAAAATTCACCTTCTTCTTCATGAGTTCGCCAGCTTAACGGCTCAGCAATACCGTTAATTCGGTTCTTAACGATGCTATTCACTGAGGATAACACCTCAGAAAACTCAACCCAATCATAGCCCGCGATGCTAATTAACGTCTCAGCCGGCTTTTGCTTACCGAGGAAGAGATCGAACAACGGCACTACGCGAGCATATTACCATCTTCCATGATGTCTTTTATCTCGGCAACAGCGTCAAGTGACTCCGACGACAGTTGCAGATTGTTGATTGAGCAGTAACCCAGTTCCGCCATCACTGCAGTCCTTAGTGTGTGGTCATGAAGGGTTGGTATAGCAGCAATGCAAACCGTTGACTATCTCATGGTGAGGATTAGGAATAAAGATCAAGCTTGACGAAGAGTCATCACACAATTGTCTCAAGGCAGTGTGATTAGCTAGGGCTTATTCACTGGGAAAGGAACTATATTGTTGTAATAGCGTGTTGGACCTTTAGGCTCGTAGGTGAAGGCTTTGGGTAAACCGTCGTATAGCACGATGTAATGCTCATCCCAGACCCGAACGCCTACTAGGTACGAGTGGGTTTCAAGTTCGACCCAAGTTTGACCATCATCCGGGCTGTAACTCGTGAAACCAACCAGCTTGACCCGTTGGTACTTGTCGCATTCATTAACATCAATGGCGCCGCGAAATAGGGATTCTTTGGTCGTCCCATCTCTAAGCAAGCAGGGCACTTGGATAGTGCGACCACGGTGATCCTGACCCTTATCATCGACACGTTGGCCAACGTGAGTTTTCACATATCTAAACTGCATAATTAGATAGGGATTTGCAAGTAGACTGAAAGCGTAACGTATTTTGGTACATGTCTAGCCACAGTACGCGGTCAATATCACGATGCATGTGCTCTAGGATCGATTCGACATACCCTTGATATTCGCAGCACATTACATGCACCACACAGGCTTGCGTGAGTGTTTCATTGTCTAAAAGTTCGTAATGACAGCCATAGAGGGATTGAATGGCCGCCATCGGCGATTTGGCAGTGATGAGTGAATAGTCGTGCCAATTGGTGACAACAATATAACGGCATTGTTTGTTCCATGAATTCTTCTTACAGACACGGTATATAGAAAGTAAATCTTCATACAGACTCGTGAGCGAGACATGAGTATAGTGACAAAGGAAGAATCACTGCAAAATTTGCCTGATGTGAGTTACTTAAACTTGCTAGGCACCCAAAGCCGCAGTTTACGCCGGTAGCCGCCACCAGAAAAAGGCCACTTATTTTCCTTAGGCGGATACTTCTTGGGATTATCAATATGACCGTGTAACTCAACAAGATGAATAGCCATTGATCCAACGTGTCACGGTATACGGTTGAACGTGAAAAAACGCGGCGGCTTCATTGAGAACCATAAATTGAGCGTGCAGTAACTGACGAAATGAATGGATGCTGTACATGTGATCTTCCTTCGAAACCCGTTGAGGAGGTTGATAGTTATTTTCTTTTTTATTTCCAAACTCATCGGCAGCGCCAATCAACGCACATTTTGCACGCAGCGAGCGATAAGTAATGTTTTTAAACAACTAATCGAAACGCGAAAATGCAGCGTGTATTATCTAAACAACAACTTAAAAGCAATTCAATGAGCGAATTACACAATGAACGTGATCCTGACTAAATTAATGTTATAAGTGCGCATTATGTATATTATGTTAAATAAAGTATTAATCTACGTGAAATCTGACTCGTTTGTTGCCATTACTCCTCTCTTTCTTGAAACCATTAAACATAATTGTATTTACCATAAAATACCTAATATACAACTTAACCATCTATCGATGATTAAGCTGCATATTACGAGTCTTCTTAAACTCATTACTTGATGTGGTCACGCGCAAACCTGTTTAACTCGGAAATGGATCGGATGACGTGTAGAGATTTTTTTTCTGAAATGGATTCTAACCTTTGTATGAACTTGTCGTTCCAAAACTTTGGACTGAGTTTTAAGAATCGATAACTTTGGATTGTGCCATTCCAGACTGAGCTTCCATCTGGCCAACCTTCAGGTTTAACTATTAACCCTTTTAAAAGCCTCTTGGTGACTAGCCAATAACTCGTGATATATGGAAGATCGATGTACACCAAGGTATCAGCTTCATCTAATCTCTGATTGAATGACTCCATAGGTCCAAGCCCGTCGATTATCCAACTTTCCGCTTCAAGGATATTGTTATGGGCTTCTTTGAACGTTGCTGCATCAACATGCTCACCATTTTTCTTGTAGACGATCGAATCAAGTTGATGCAATTCAATGCCTGTCTCGCGTGCCAATTGTTTGCTCAGCGTTGATTTTCCGCTTCCTGGCTTGCCGAAAACTGCGATTTTCTTCATTTTACCTCCTTATTGTAGGACTGAACCCACGAGGCAGATACAGAAAACCCACCTCGATTCGGTGGGTTTTAAAAATCTAACGCGTACTGCTTCCCACCATTCCTATGGAATGATGGTAATTCGGTTTGAGTGGCGCTTAAGATCTCTATTCATACTTTCATCCTCGTATACACTCTGAGCAATGTCAATGTGTTCGTTATTCAAAAATTAAGCTTTGTCTAAAGGTCCAAAACTACTTTGATACAAGCCCGAGAAGGTTTCTAATATTAGGCTTTGCTCGCTACACATTGCTTTATATGATGAAGCGTAAGCCCCCTCTGCTATTTTTCTAAGTAACTTGGCGCCGTCACAAGGGGTATATAAATTATTTGAACATTCGACTAACTCTTTTCCAGAGGAATGGTAGTCTGTCTTTAGACCGCTTTCTTGAGGAAGAATGACATAGTTGACACCAAACTCTTGAGCTATTGATATTGAGCCTTTTCCTTCAGCTAAAACTAGGTTAACTTTCTTTATCAGGTAGTTATTTACACTAGCCGGCAATCTACCTACTGTTACAAATAGAGCCCTATTTGAAGGACTGTTGAGAGTTTCAATCAAATCAGGGCTATCAATAGAGATAGAATCATAAGAGCCCAAATCAGGGATGTGTTTGTCTCCCACAACAAGTACAACGGCTTTCTTACTCAAGTTTTCGAATGCGTAGTGTTGTGTTTCAATCAGATCTTGACGATGTTCTGCTGGTACCTGATGGTAACCATAGTTGTAAACTAGGTAGAGTTGATCGTTATTCAGTATCGAGTTAAGTCCATGCTGGATAGCTTGAGGTAACTCAGACTCTTTTATCGCGTTGTCGGAGATCAGTGTTCGATAAATTGCGTTGTCATCTATGCCACACGGGTATTCTTTTTCTTTGCCATTTTCATAGATTGTACGCTTATCGGGCTTGTGATCCTTATCCCTCATGTGTACCTCAGTAACCTCACCGGAATCATAGTCTGCAACCTGTGCATAAGAATCCCTTGCACCAGACAATAATAGGGTTTTACCTCGATGAGTTCTTTTATCGATAAGCCTTTCAAAGTCAAACGACTGCTGCTCCCAGTCAGGGCAAAGCTTTTTAAACTTATCTTGTGCGGTATCTTTACCTTCTTGAGTGAGAACGAAAGTAAAAGTGCCTTCAAGTGGGTATTCCGAATAGTTTTCAAATAACCCGGTCTTTTCTGGGCCGTGGGTATCATCGGACATTGTGTAAACTACCGCTTGACCTTCACTAAATGCAGTTAGCGCCTCACCTAGCTCAGACGCATTGGTTGGACAACCTTCAATGTTAGATGCGAGCTTAAGTACGGTTTGATTTTTTGCGTTTTTCTGGACTATGGCCCCTTCACCGCCAAACTCTTGATAAAACGATTGTAGTTGACTGTCTATTTTGTAGTCGTCTTTCCATTTGGCTTTGAAGCTCACCGTCTGAGTAAAGCCTGTACTTTCCTCGTCATCGTCCGTGAGGATTATAAATCTTGGTGGTTTATTGAAGTAACTTTTGAATTCGTTAATGGCTCTAAGGTTAATTCCTTGCTCACCAAAGTTAGGGGAGTTTGGAAAAAAGAAAATAAAGTTGTCAAACTTTGTACAGTATTGGCGTAGCTGTTCCTCTTTCGTGACTGGGAGGATCAATACTGGAACATTGTCAGGAATAGAATGACTCTGCATGACATTAACCATGGTTTCACTGAGCTTATGTTGTTTGAATTGTCCCCATATATCGCCAAATGGGTGAACGGCTTTAAACTGCTTTAAAGGGGGCCATACTTCAGCGCCCTGCTCTGCTTCAGGTCGTTTCTCTAATGCTGACGTTCTTGCGGCAACAATGTCGTCCATTTCCAGTTTAAGTGCGTGTTCGTCGAGCCATTGAGTGGTCGCCGCATTTAGCTGATCTTGGCTAAGTTTTTCCAAGCGATATAGAAAATGTTGATCGGGTGCTGGTGCATCTTCTCGTTTATATGGCAGTAAGACACTCGTTAACTGGTTTGGCGATAACAGATCGTCATTCAGTTTCGATGCTTCAGACAAGGTTGCCTGAAACGTTGAACGCCCTTCTCCAGCTATACAATATTCACGGCTTAGCTTCCCACTAATAAAGTGATAAAAGTAGCCCGTTGTCGGAAATGCCAATTTACTCTCGTGTGCTTTGATTGCTAACTTTACCGGTATAAATTCGGCGTTAATGTGTTCGGTACCTTTGGGTTTAGGTATAACGTCGAAGCAAGTCGTATGATGTTTGGCGAAGAGTTCATGGTGGAGCACCTTTTCTTCACTTTGAAAACAATGAGCGGTCAGAACGCTTGTTTTCTCATGTGTCTCCTCTTTTGACCATTGTGACACTGGCGCTTCAAGCTCAGTGCTCCCCAAAGACCATTGTCCAGTCTGGAGTGAATTAAGTTCCTCGTTCGTGCAATGGATTTTTACATTGATTTCATATTCTGGTTCGGGATCCGGCGTCTCTTGTATAGGTTGTTGAGGTTGGATATTGGTGCCACCTTGCTCTTCTTCAATTGGGGCATACCCTGCTCTCACGACTTTCTTATTATTCTCGTAATACATGCTAATTAGCCTATGATGTTGTGGTTGTTTATTGTTGTAATATTTCTTTTATCAGGCAGTTAACGGCCTTGCTCAATTAAACTGAGTTAAATGCCTGTACTTCTGATTTCTCGTAGTTCGTCTCTTAGTCTTAACTGATTGTTGCACTTGGCAAGTTCTTTAAGGTGGGTGATTTTCGCTTGATAAACCGGCATGCGCTCCGCAGTGATCTTAGAACAGATTGCCCCGAGCTCTGAGTTAGCCAACTTCATGAGCTCAGAACGCATAGGGCCTTTACAGAATTTCTTGATGGTGTTTTTGAGGACAACTAACTCGCCAGTCGCGATTTGTTGAGGTGAGCTTTTAGCAATAATTGCAGCTGCTTCATTTTCCATATTTGTCTCCCTGACAATAGGTTTAAAGAAGCATTATTCTCATATCAAAATGATTGAATATAAAATGAAAAAGTCTAAAAAGAAGTAATGATGTCGCCAACCCTATATATAGCCAGCGTTTATAGCCAATTTGAAGTTTATCTAAATGGCTCACTAACGCTGGCTTTGAACTGCTTTATGTGATCTTGGTTACGGTATGTAAAGCCTTGGATTGGCCGTTCCCCAAACGGTATAAAGCTCTGGGAATATCAATTCAGCATGTTCTTCCATTTCTCCGACACTGATTTGTGCATTCGCTTGTTGGCCAAACAGTGTGACTTCTTGTCCCGTAATTACACCTTTAACATCAGTAACATCGACCATCGTCGTGTTCATTGATGTTTTCCCTACAACCGGAGCACGTTGCCCATTCACTATTACATGGGCTCGGTTACCCATTTTTCTCGGGTAACCATCAGAGTACCCTACGGGTAAATTGGCCAATACACTGTCACGTTTAGTCACGTAGCTACTGTCATAGCCGACGGTAGAATTGGCAGGAACATTGTGTAAAGACGCGACTCGAGTTTTGAAACTAACAATTGAGGGATATTCCGGGTTAGTTGGCAGATCGCCATACAGTACCCCGCCGGGTCTCACCATATCCAGTTGCGCTTCAGGAACGTTCAATGCTGTATAAGAGTTTGATACATGGAGTAAAACATCATCCCTATTCAAGTTAGCGTTTTCGATCAGCCATGCTGAGCTTTGATTGAAATCTGCGAGTTTGCTTCTCACTTCGTCAGCATCATAATTTGGGAAATGCGTCATGATGCCCACGATATCGATGCCTTGGTGCTTCGCAATATCAAGTGCTTCTTGCTTACCTTTTTCGGTACTCATATCAATCCCATTTCGAGACATGCCGCCATCATTCAACGCTAAATGGACTTTGATTGTTTTGTCTGTGCTTAGAGATTTGATCTGATTCGCCTGCTCCAAGCTGCCAATAAGCTCTTCAATATCAAGATCCATGGCTTGTTCAATTTCCTGAATGTCAGCAGATCGAACACGAACTAACTGGCCTTCAAACCCACTATCTCGAACAGTCCTCGCCTCAGCATTACTAGCGATTGCGATGCAAGGGACATTGAGCTCAAGAATGGTCGGCATTAAGCCGCGTATTCCATTGCCATAGGCATCGGCCTTCATCACCACACAAAGCTTTGTTTGACTGCTGAGGTGGGAGCGAAATAGTGCCATGTTTTGTTTGAATTGACCCAGGCTAATCTCAAGCCATGCGTTCGATTGCTGTACTTGATTCATTGCTGGCGGAGTGTCTGGCAAGGCTATAGGTGCAGCCATGGAACCCATTGGAAATAGTGCAGATGCGACTGCAAGTGAAACCAGTGTTGCGCGGAAAACCATAAAACCTCCCTATTCCAGACCGTATTCGTCTGAATCACTAATCCAATTTGAATTTACCCATCGCTTGCTGGAGCGAGGCGGACAGGCGGCTGAGCTCCTGACAACCCTGTGCGGTGCTTTCAGAGCCAGCAGAAACAGATTGAGCAGACATGTTAATACTCTCAATATTTGAACTGAGCTCCTCAGCCACACTATCCTGCTGATTACACGCGCTGGCTATTTGCGTTCCCATGTCAGCTATTTCTGAGATGAAGCCACGAATCGCGGTCATAAGTTCTTGAGACTGATTACCTTGCTCGACGCACGTTTCGATTTGCTGACGCGAACGATCGGTTGTTTCTTTTGCCTGGCTGGCAATAGCCTGAAGTTTCTCGATGATTGCGGTGATTTCACTTGTGGAAGCCTGTGTACGCCCGGCGAGTGTACGAACTTCGTCTGCTACAACAGCAAAACCTCGTCCAGATTCACCCGCTCGTGCTGCCTCAATAGCGGCGTTTAGTGCGAGCAGGTTGGTTTGATCGGCAATGTCTCGGATCACATCGACAATGGTATTAACCTGGTTCGATTGTTGTTCAAGCTCGGCAACACTCTCACCCGCTTCCCCCATGATCTGTGCGACATTTTGAATAGAACCGACCATTGCTTTGGTATTACGTGCCCCTTCTTGAACTTTGCCATTCGCGTCATTGGCTTTTTCAGCAGAGACTTCTGTGGTTTGAGCTACATTTGCCACAGAGGATTTCATTTCCCCCATCGCCGTCGCAACATGGGTGACCTGTGATTGCTGATCTTGCATTTCACGCGCTGATTTGTTCGATGTATGCGTCATGTCATCGACTGCGCGCCCGAGCTCGCGAACCACTGTGACGCTCTGGTTGATCAAGTCTCTGAGGTTGCTTTGCATTCGGGTCGAAGCATCAGCCAGCTCACCTAATTCATCGTTACCGATCGCTGAGCGATCCAGTGTTCTAGACAGATCCCCCTCGGCGATTGCATTGGCTTGCTTAACAACGACAACTAAAGGACCGCATATAAGTCGGGTCAGAAACATCGTCATAATCACCATGACTGCGACGATCAAAACATTGATGATCATTGCTGAACGGCTTAAGCCATCGACTGACGATAAAATCGCTTCCCGATTACTGTTCATTGCACCTTTGAGAATGTCGACCAATATATTAATGTCAGCCTCTATGCTCTCAAACTCACCGAGTGAGTTAGCCAATATGGGGTAAGCGGTTTCTTTGTCCATGTTGGACATGGCTTGATTGAATGAGTCCATCGTCGCCAGATAACCTTGCCACTTCTTATCTAGTCGCTTGAAGGTTTGTTCTTCTTCACCAGGCCAAACGGTCTTTCCGTAGGCGCTGAGCCCTTTATTAATTTCCTGACGAATGTTCTCGTTGCTTGAAATGGTGGATTGAACTTTTGCAGGATCACTCATCGCAAAGGCGGCAAACTGAGCTCTTCGCCATAACGACATCTGGTCTCGAATAGAGTCGACTTTCTCGACAGCAGGCAGTGTATCGTCGGTATAGTTGAGGAGTTCGGCTTTAATGTTCCTTAGTTCACTCAGCATTAAAAAGCCGAAGCCCAAATTCATTACGGCGATAACGACAAACGCTAAGGCAATTTTTTTGCCGATCGAAAGGTTCTTCACATGCATACGTTAGGTACCTTACATCTAAGTTAAGAGTGCCCTGTGTATGACATCCTTCTCTCTTCAAGGACTTTGGGGTACACGCACTCTTTATTCAGCACGAGTACAGCCAGTCACAGCTGAATGCTCATACTGTTTTAACACTCAATAAAGATAGGCAAGGATAATGTGAATAGCGAGTAGTAATAGACGGTGCATATGAAAAGATAGTGATTAGAATAAATTTTGTGACGTTGTCACTAATGGTTTTGAGAAATTGAATAATGATAAAAGTAACAGATTTTCAGTATGTTATTGATGCTTCACTGTGTAACCGACTAGAGTCATTGCACCACTTCTCTGCCACAATTCATAATTTCTAACATTCCTCAATACACTTTATAAATCTCATCTACTTTCCAATATATGCATCCAATTACTTATTGATGAGAGCTATGGAAAGACGTACTTTTTTAAAGGGATTAGCGGGTGTTACTCTTGTGCCTGGGCAGCTGTTCGCTTCACCGACTGTGAATCACTCACTTTTCCCAGAGTCGATAATGCAAGCAGACTTCACGCCCTCTTCGGGCAACCTAAACTTGCTTTACGGGCAATTACCCAATGACATTATGGGCCATGTGTTCTTTGCTGAAGGCATTCCACTCGAACGGGATCACCTTAGCCCGAGTGGTCGTGGTGCGCTGACCCGCTTGGATTTCTCCCTTGGGCAAGTGTCGTTTATGCGCAAAATGATCGACACCCCTTCTGCTATCATGCAACAGCACATCCACTATTGGCCTGATAGATTCAAATTACTCGGTGGTATGGCGTATTACAGCCCTTCTATGGGATTTGTGAACTACTGTAATACCGCACCCAACTACCTTGGTGATAACCGCTTCGCTTTAAGTTACGAAGGCGGCGTTCCTTATGAATTTGATGCGACAACATTAGATCTCATTACGCCCATCGGTCATTACGATGAATGGCGTAGCAGTTTACCACCATGGATGGACGCACTGACGCCGGAAAAATGGCTATTTCCTCAGGTACGGACCACTGGGCACCCATACTTTGACCTCGAATCAGACGAGTGTTTTACCATCAACTATGGGGGTAACGTTTCAAATACGGGGACCAAGAATGGATTTATCAGACTCTTGAAGTGGGATAAAAAAAGCGCCCTTCAAGGTTGGGATATCGTCGGACGAGATGGCCGACCAGCATTTATCGCTGCGACTGCGCATTCACTGGGTGTCACCCGCCATCATGTCCTGATATTTGAAACAGCGGCACAAGTTGAGCCGCTAAGAATGATTGGTATCCGTTCAGTCTACGCTCAGCAACATCGCACGCCTGTATGGGTTATCCGCAAGAAAGACCTGCTCTCAAATCGTGACATTGTCACCGCCGATTACATTGAGCTTAACTTTGATACCTCGGATGTCATGTGCAATTACGATGACCATGAGAACGAAATTACGCTCTATGGGCAATATCTGGGCGCGATGGATAAATCTGAGCCGCAATATACTCGAGATAGATTGCTCTTCGGCGGAAGAGTCAGTGATTCGCTCGCAGGTTATCCTGCCGCACCGGTGGATGTGGGTGGCCTCGTTCGCGCGCGCATTCAAGTTCAATCTGATTCAGTACGTGAAATTACGGGTGATTTTCGTTTAATTCGAGATGACCAGCTTTTCTGGGATATGAACGATCCCGCTTACCGAGGTCATTTCCAATTCCCTGAACAGTTTGACCATATCTACTGGGCCGCTGTGGGTTACAGAAAAGACCATGTTGTTGAGCGTGTCGCGGATACGTACGAGCAATACCCTAACCGCCTGTTTACCAATGACTCGTTACCTCAAGAAGACCAGCCTTCCGCACTCGTCCATATGGATTGTCAAAAGATGACAGTCACCGATGCTTATCAATTTCCTGCTGACTGTGTAATGCGAACGCCTCAGTTTATGTCGAGACCCGGTAGCTACGCTCAAGATGACGGTTACGTCTTTACTGCGGTAGTTCGTAAGGAGCCAACCAACACCATTGGCAACGGTAAAGAAATCTGGATTTTTGATGCGAAAAACCTCTCTCAAGGCCCGCTTGCCATTTTAGGTCATTCCCAACTCAATTTTGCGACAACGAATCATGCGCTTTGGGTTCCAGAGATAGGGCCAAGACCGCTTGACGGATACCAAGCCAATGTTGGCGAGTTCTTCCGCAGTCGAGCTCCTCAACATCGACGTGCCGTTCGGGAAGTTATCGAACAACAAATATTGCCACGATTTGGCTGATACCTAATTTCAATTTCGAGCTGATGAAGCTCAATGTCACGATGCTTTTAAATAAGGAATATTTAATGAGAATAAGAACTCTCGCGCTCGGCGCTACTTTAATATCGGCTGCATTAGGAACAGCCTTTGCGCTTCAAACGAGCGAGCCCGAACGCGAAATCTCCAACTATCAAGGGACCTATACCTGTCACCCTGAAGCGGTTTATGACCCACAATCCATTGAAGGCGTTCAGGCCATCGTTAAAGATGCACTGATACGCGACAAGAAAGTGATGACGGGTAATCGTAAGTTTGCCAGCCAGATCGATGCCGCCTGCGCGGGTGATGATCAAGTTCAACTCACGCTCAAGAACATGGATAAGATCGTCCATTTCGACGCCGCGAACAAACGTGTGACGGTTGAAGCGGGTATGAGGTTTAACGATTTAAACGATTTTCTTCGTGAACAAGGTTACGCGATCAATATGGTCACTGAGTTAGCCATCTTCACCGTCGGCGGTATGCTTGGCAGTGGTACACATGGATCAACATTGGAAAAACCTAGCAATATGCTCGCGGACTATGTGACTGAGCTTAAAGTTGTTGATGGTCAGGGAGACGTTCGTGTATTAAACGGCGATTTACTCAACGCTGCTCGCGTCAACTTGGGCGTGCTGGGTGTCGTCGTTGAAGTCACGCTGGCTATCGAGGAAGCGTTCAAAGTCAAAGCAGAAGTGACAGGGTATCGTGACGATTCCGGATTGGAAGATGTTGTTCTGGACATCGCTCGCAGCAACTACTCCGCCAATATAGCTTGGTTCCCGGGCCTTGGCCGCTATACCACCACCTTGTACAACCCTGTTCCATTGGAGACGCAAGGTGAAGCTTATAATGCTCAGGCGGATGTGTCTGATGCAGAGGAATTTTTCTTCGGTTTGCTATTTAATGCAGCCCACGAATTTCCGGGTACTGGATTGCAATGTCTAGCCGCCGTTGCGCGCTATAACGCCAGAGCGAAGTCTTACTTCCGCGATAGTAATACGGGCAAAAAAGTGAGTGAACCTATTGGTTACTCTGATCAAATGCAGTACTTCAAGTGCAAAGATCCCAACAAATGTATTTGGGACAGGCTTCCTATCGCACTTCAGGAAGTAGCCATTGATATTGAGCGCTTGCCTGACTGGATTCGTGACGTACGAGAGATTGTCGCGGCTCACCCAAGAACGTGCTTCCCCCTCAATGGTATTTACTTCCGATTTGGTCAAGCGTCAGACAGCTATATTGGTATGAGTGCTGGTCGCGAAACCGCATTTGTGGGTATCGAGTACACATTACGCCAAGAAGGTAAAAAGGAATCGAAGAATTACTTTGTGAATCTGGAGATAGAGCAGATGTCACTGCGTAAGTATGATGCGCGACCTCATTGGGGCAAGAACTCGGTTGCGATCTTCGAGGACATGCCTTCTCGATTCCCTATGTGGCAAGAATTCTTACAAGCTAAAGCCGAGCTCGACCCTTACAACGTGTTTACTAATCCTTTCTGGGAACGCGTGAGTGGTGATATCCCTATGGATGACTATTTAACGCCGGGATGTAACGTCCGTGGGGAATGCTACTGCCAGACAGATGAGCACTGTCAGTCTGGAACACAATGTCAGGCTGGGCTGTATTTCACCGACGCTCGTATTTGTCGCTAGCTATTGTGAATTGGCCACGGGGAGAACTCCTTGTGGCCGATTCAGCATCAATACTTATTTCCCTTTACTCATCCTCTATTGATTTAAAGGAACACCAGACGATGAATCTCAAATCGATTTTGCTTGCCGTCACAGCTTCGTTTTCTCTGCTGAGTCTAACTGTGTCTGCGACTACCTTAGATGATATTCGGCCACATGTACCAAGCTCAGATAAAACTTGGGCAGAACAGTGGTTCTATAATGTTGCGGTACCGGATGTGGGTTATTTCAAAATCAGCCTCCAGAGCTATATAGCGCCTGATTTTGATGAGCCAACGCCCAAAGCGTACGTTCACCTTGCTTTTACCCCACTCAATGGAAAAACCATTAAGTACGATATCTTCCGTGACGAGCTCATTATGAAAGGTTTTGATGATGCGACGCTTTTTCACTATGAAATCCCGGGGATTGTCGTCGCTAATCAAGACTCGGTTGAAGTGACCTACAATGACTTCCATTTCTCAATGCGTTGGGATGGCGAGCATGCTCATTATTGGCGAGGATTAAACCCAGGGCAGACCCCATTTGGTATCATTCCAGAATTGCCCGGTGTCGGAGGCAAATGGTTTCTTTATACTGTAGGAACACCAATTCAATACAGCTTCTCTGATGGTGACGTGTCTCTTTTTGGAAGCGGTTATGCTCAGGTTGATAAAGGCTGGTATGACAAAGAGTCGAGTGCAGGCATGGTTTATAGTATGGGACTCTCCGATGATCTCTACTACATGTTCACAGGCGCTAAAATTGGTAACTCCAACATAGAGCTATGGGCTGGACGCTACATTTCAGACAACTACGACCTTATTTTTTATCCCGCCATTGGAAATCTATCAGTCAAGCGTGAATATGATTCTTGTGCTGGCTACCTAAAAGTTGAAATGAACAAACTCAGGTACAAAATGGTTATGGAAGCAAAATCTAATTTAGATGATTTCTATCCTCTTGAATTTCCTTCCGTAATCATTTTTGGTGGTGAACAAAAGTACATGAAGTCGATGAAAGCGGATGTAAAATTCTCTCTGTATGATTTCGGCCAATTGGAAGAATCGATACACATGCCTCAAGCATTACTAGAGTTTAGTGGCCCTTTCTATTGCGATGAGTTGCCTAACGAATAGACCTTAACGCCTATCTACTTGGTTGGGCTTCGTCCAGCCAAGTTTCACCTCTCTTATCTCCTCGTTCTAGGTACCCCTCAATATCAGGTATTGACCTGAGTTTGTTCAACCCTTTTTCTTGTTAATATTTATATTAAATAAAATTACTAAATTAGAACCTGTTAATTTAGTTGATTTTAAAGTATTGGTTTTAACTGAACACCGTATTTAAATAATCATCCTTAAAAATCCATCTGGCTTATTAGAGCAGACGATAAAAAAGAAAAATATTTAAAGTTTCCTATAAGAAACGTTTGTGATCTATGTTTTGATTTTTAACTAAAAATCAAATTGATGTTTGAATTTTAATTAGAGTAAATACTTTATTGTTGTGTTTAATATTATCACTTTTGAGACGTGTAAGTGATGAAATTATATTTATGACTAGATTAAGATCTATTGATTGTTTTGATAATCGGAATCTAAAACTTGCGCATGGATTTAAAATTGTTTTATAACAATGATTTATAAATAAATTGGTGTGATAAATTCAATTTTAAATCTACTTTTTTAGGTTCTTTTTCTAAATAATAAAAATCGCATTTAGATCATTAACAGAACAATATCTGTATCATTTGTGAGCAATCACGAGGAGGGTTCATAACACTTGCATACTGAATGGAGATCACATTATGTGTTAGTTGATGGTCATAAGAATTCAGTAAAACCATCTAAAAAATCTCTTTTCGGAAATCTATTTATCATGTTACTAAATAAAACACGGGGATTGATTTGGAATATAGCTTGGTTCCAAGAGGTATTTATTCTCGTTCAAGGATGACAACAAAATATCATGGAAAGTTAACTGACGTTTGAATTGTTATTAAGTAATAACTCTTTACGAGGATTTTTGTATGCACAATAACAAAACTAAAGTGTTAGGGACACTTACCCTACTCTCTTCTTTGTTTGCTGCACATGCATTTGCTGATATTCAGATACTTGGAAGTGAGAGTGAAGTTTCACAGTCAATCACTGAGCACTATCAGCAATCAACTCAGTTTTACAACGGAAATTTGGCTAAAACCGATGCGCTCTACATCAATGTAGGAACTGCATCAGATGATGATATTGCGCTGGCAAAATCACATGTCGTTAAAGGTGATACGGTCGTCATTGACCTGAGACAAGTCTCAGGTGAAGATGCCAAGATTGACCTTAGCCAATCGTTAACTGGGCTTGGCAGTGATGCACCTGTTGTGGTTACTGGCATGTATCAAGGCGATAACATCATCAACTCCATTGTTGCAGACGTCCGCGATGAGAATGGTGACCCAGTGAATAACCCAGCGGCTGAGTTGGATAGTATTAACCAGTCTTTGGTTCATGCCCTTGACCGTCTTGGCTTTGGAGGTGAGTAATATGAAAACCTCTACAATTTTCACTCTTTCTTTGCTTGCTGCTTCTGTCAATGCGTTCGCGGACGACTACGTCCCTGTTGTTGAAAAGGTCTACTACATCACCAGCTCAAAGCTAACGTGTAATCTTTATACGAGTAAAGATTTCGATACGAAGCGAGATTGGTGTAACGCAGGCGCATCGGTTGATATTCGCGTCAACGTATCACAGATGCGCTCGGTTCAGTCTTCTACTTCGCAAGGCTTCACACCAGACGCTAAGATCGTACGTTTTACTGTTGAGGCGGATAAAGCGGGTACAGGCTTCCACCTCGTTGATGATCTTCAACAAGATCACAGCTGGTTCCAAAGCTGGGCGAATCGTCGCACGTACATTGGCCCATTTGCGAGTAGCTATGAGTTATGGGTTAAACCAGTGTCTGGTTACGTACCTAAGAAAGTCAGCGATTTCCCTCATAACGAAAACAAAGACTACCAACACCGTGATACCCACGGTTATTCGATCGGTATTAACGGCTCAGCCGGTGCGGAAGTTGGCAAAGATGGCCCTAAAGTCAGTGCAGAAGTGAGCGGTTCATTCAGCTATAAGAATGAAAAAACACTGGTATTTGATACCAAAGACTACCGCGTGAACAACCGTTCTTCTTTAAGCGATTTTGAAATTGCGTTTGAGCGTGAGTTTGATGAGTGTCAAGAGCTACGCCGTGAAGAACTTGGCTGCTACTTTACGTCAGCACACTGGGGAAGCGGATGGGTATTCGATAAATCGAAATTCAATCCAATCTCTTACGCTAACTTCAAGCCTAACTATGACGTCATATACGAAGCTCCTGTCTCTCAGACCGGAACTACGGATTTCGAGATTGGCGCGAAGTTCATTGCTAAAGCACGCTATGGTGATGTTATCCCATCAGCACTGTTCTCTGTGTATGGCCCTGGCGGTTGGGCAACGACAGGATGGTCAATTCCACGTACAGTTCGTATAGACTGGAGTCACCCACTGTTTGAAGCTGAGGCTCATGTGACCTTGCAGTCGCTAAGCAACAACGACTTGTGCCTAGACGTTTATGGTACCAATGGTGATAAAGAAGCCGAGGGTGGCCAAGTGGATGGCTGGAGCTGTCACGGAAGTTGGAACCAGACTTGGGGTCTAGATAGCGATGAGCGCTACCGTAGCCGTGTTGCACCAGATCGTTGTCTGACGGTTTCTGATGATAAGAACCTAACCGTTGAGTCATGTAGCTCTAACCTTGCTCAAAAATGGTTCTGGGAAGACGACAAGCTGATCAGTCGCTACGTCGATGGCACCAACAAGCGTTATGTGCTTAACATTCTGGATGGTCGCAACGTTGGCGTGACACCTGAAGATGAAGCAACACACGCGAGATGGAAACCAACGCTACAGCAAATCAAACTTTAAGTTTGTAATGAAGCAAAAACGGAAGGCATTGCCTTCCGTTTTTTTGTTGTAAGTACCGCATAAGAAATTGCAGTAATGCTGAGTTTTTAATGGATTAGGTCAGACCAGCTTTAATAAAAGTCACATGAGTTTAGATATTGAGTTTGCTGGGCACGTTATAACGTGAATAGGTCATATTTCAACACGAGAGTAGCCCTATGCCTCCTCCAATTCACTCGATGAACTCACAACCTGTTCTAAATCAGGAACTGGATACATTGATCAGTCACTTTTTGGTGAATATAGGATTGTCACCGGAAACACTGCGTGATTTGCACGCCGAAAATACACTGGCGATTCAGATTCAGGGATTGCCTGATGTCATGTTATCGAGGATGAATAGCGGCCTGTGGTTTTGGAGCCAATTACCAGATCTGACCAACTCCAAACTGATGGATTACGCAGCTCCCGTACTCTCTCTAATTATACCTCCGCTAGAAGGCGTTGAAGGTGGTCAAGTCACTTTGGGTTTAGGTGACGACGGTTACGAGCTCAAAGCTTTGGTCAGTTCACAAACGTTAGTTGAGGAAAATGGTTTAGAGACTGTTTTCCGAGGATTTACTAGCAAGTTAGCGTTACTTCACCATGAACTTCAATTGGGAGGATAAGTTATGCCCGAAATTCAAGCTAATCATAGTATTGCTACCTCCTCTACTGCTTCTACCAGTCAATCATCAGGCGCACAATACGGTGAAGTAACAGGAGTAACCACAAGCAACTTGAGTATGTCTTCCTCTCAACCTCCGCAAGGTGCTTCACCTATAACTGAGAGTATTCCTCAGGTGATAGGGAGCAAACCGCTACAAGCGAGTCAAAGTAAAGAGAACGATCCAATCATCGGTCGCAGCGCTCATCATAAAGCGAAGTTTCAGCAACATAAACACGAGCAGGCAAATGTACAGAATTACGAGCCGAAAGCAGGTCAAAACAACTTTAATGTCGTTGGAGATATGGAGGCGAAAATAGATCTCACTTCACAAGGAGATCATCGACGCCAACCTATACTAGACATACTTTCTACAGTAGCGGGTGTAGAGATTGGTACGAATAAGAGCAAACCTATTCCACAAACCATTCATCGTTTTTGGTCCGGTGGCGCGATGAGCCAGGAAGCGATGCATGTCCTGCTCGAGTCTGCAGACAAATCTAAGGGGAGCCAGTTTAAGCACAGCATGTGGTACTCTTCTTCATTAGAAGCTGAACTCATGAAACGTGACGCGATCATAGAGGAAGAAATCGACAAACGAGATACGCAAAGGACCATACTGCGTGCTAACGGGTACGAGGTTTGTGATATTGATACGATGTTTAAGCCAGACCCAACACAAAGCACGTTCGATCGTTTAAGAAAGAAACCGCTACCAAAACCGGAGCCGGGTGTACTGTCTAAATCTGAACTGAATAATATGGTTAGAAAAGCATGTGACCATTTACAAAAAGGTGGTAGTGATAAGTGGGACGGCATCAAGCATTTTTCGGACATCTCCCGCTTGATTTACTTAAAGGAAAAAGGCGGCCATCATTTTGATGTGGACTTTGGCTTAGGAAACATGAACTTCGAGCAAAGTTACTATCACAATGATGAAAAAGGCACCGTTCCGTTAATGGGAGCAACTACATCTGTAAGTAGAGACAGAATCAACGAGCACTTACAAGTTGTTCATCCTAGTAAGCCGCAGGATCTTTCCGATCAAAGCTACCGTAATTCTGTTGTTCAGGTAGCAGAACAGGCGATGATGATGTCAGGCATGTTAAACGGGATTATTGCAACAAGCGCCCAGAACCCTAATGTTATTGAAGGGATTGAGCTGCTTCGTCCTGATATTGCTAACAAAAGCGGAGAACTTCCATCTGGTATGCTGGCGAACAAAAGTTTGATTGGGGACATACCTAACGGTTCTGCTTATACCATTCCTCCCTATCTCATTGACTTAGAACACATTACAGCAGAGTCTGACTCGCGATAAGCTAATAACTAGAAATAAGTGAAACCTAGTTTTTAAAATTGTTTGAAATAAACTAAAAACGGAAGGCAGCGCCTTCCGTTTTCTTATTTTGGTTAGCTCAGTAAAGTACCAGTTGTAGTCAACAGCGACTCATAATTCAGTGAATGATACATTCCAGCGATATGATCGACTTGTCGATAAATCTCTTGGTTGTTGAGGTCGTATCCTGCTGCGGCTGCAGCGTTAAAAAATTGCTCTCTTGCTATGTCTCCAGCACGATGAAAATCTGATCGCACGCCGCCGCTCTCAGCCTTGTATTGAAAGTTTGGCTCAGCCTGATATTCGCAGCGAGTATTTTGATAATTCTTCAACGATTCTAGTAAATGAACAATTAGCCCAATATCACGGTAGCGTTTTTCTCCGTCTTCATCGCGTCCCATATTCCACGCTTCGTCATTTCTTGGTGGTAGAGTCAGTGTTGGCAATAACCTCTCTACCTGAGTTGGTGGTAAAGGTTTTGACTTCAAACCTATCTCTTTTATTGATGTTCGGCTTAGTGACATAGGTTCAACGGGTTCTTGTTGGCCTGCAAAGTACTTGTTGACGGAGTCGTGAATTTGATTGAGTGAGGCTAACCCTCGTTGCACCCATTCTCTTGGAGTACCATTCCCCGCCCCTTCTAACTGCTCTAGACGAGCACGTTGATCAGAGAAGTGATCCACACATTTCATTTGCACTGCTACCCAATTTTGAGCAAGTTGGCTGTCTCTAGACATCTGATTTTTTGCCTGTGGGCTGAGGCGTTCCGTCGCTAGTTGTTTTTGTTTGGAAGACGTAACACCTTGGTACGTATCGTTCTCATCGTTAAATGATACACGATCCAATGCGTCCTGTAGCCCGTTGCGACTGACGTTATCCACAAGCAAATATTGTGAGTGATTCGTCAGCTCTCGCCCAAGGATACAATCCGCTTCTTTCGATGTTTCACCATAATTCACACGTGTTTTTTCCAACACATCCGTGATTTCAAACTCAAAACTGTATGTGCCATCATGGTTATCGATAACTTCTCCTTGAAAGCGATTAGTAAAGCCACTACCCGCCAATTGATTCAGCTTGCAGAATGCTTCCATTTTCTTAGAGGTTGACTCAGAAGTTTCAACATCAACTTCATGTGTGATTTCATATAGATGCGCAAGCGCTTGAGCTTTATCTGTTCCACAAAACCAATCTTTGATTTTATCCCAAAGCCCCATGTAGGTAGCTTCTTCTTTTGTATTTGCTTGCTTTACATGTTCAATGCGAGCATCGCTAATGGTGCGGTCAAAAGTGCCGCTAATATTGAGTGACATAAGAACCTCTCCTCTAGATTGACATACGGAGCCTTGAAACGGGTAACTAAAGGAGTACCTATGCTGTCGCAATAACTATGAAATGGCTTTCAAACGTTCAATATCAAAACAGGAAAAATAGACGAGAAATGTGGTTTGACCAGATGTGACTCTTTGGCGTTGAGGCTTATTATGCAAAAAGCCGATAAGTCAGACCAACCGGCTCAGCCCCAAAATTCCGTTAGATTTAAGCGGCTTCTGTATACGTATTGTTCGCGTAGAAAACCACCCCATCATGACTGACTAAGAGTTCGCCTGAGGTAATGCAATGGTTGCCGGACACGAGTTTACACGCGGTTTCACACGTCAGTGGTGCTTCGATAGTTTGCCCCTCAACCAATTGCAGCAACGTAGGTAAATCAACTTCGAGTGAGGCAACCTGAACATAACTGACCGCTTCAGAAAATGAGTATGGAGCGAATACCTGCTCCACAGACCATGTTTGCTCTCCCTCGAACTGAACGATTGCCAGCGGTTTATCCCACCACAAGATCGCTTTTCCTTCATCAGGGTCTACGCTTTCTTTTAACCACACTCCATTGCCCTGTGAGATTGAATTAATGTCCGTTGTGTATCCTGCAACCAACGGCACACTAACTTTAATGCTTTGCGCAGAACAACGCGTCCAATGCGTAGTCAGGCGCTGTAGCCATGCGGCGCTAAACCCAACCAACACAAACTGATAACCCTGACACTGTACGACCGGATAGATTCCATCGAGCAAGCAACATTCTGCGCCTTGCGTACTGATATCTCTGACAAACGGAATGCTCACCGCGGAAAACATGGCAGCGACGAGTGTGGGAAAAAGATCTTCGGGGATCATGCTTAATGATTCGATAGCAGTTATATCAGTAACACCCTGATTCCAATCGGAGTGACTGCACCATATGCCGCTCTTTGAATCACTTCGATATGACCAAAACTGACCTTCCCCCGAAACTTTCTGTAACGACATCTGACACTGCTGGTTTTCTAAACCAGTGCCAATCACCTTGCTCATTTCAATTAGATCAGTCATAGCGGTTTACCTCTATTGTCATTTTTAACGCGGATTCATTGAGATGGCTTTTTATTTTCGGCATGATGCGATTCAGTGCGTCTTGCTGTTTTTGGTTCTTGGGTTTCAGAGTTAACGCAACGCCTTGCGCGTCCCATTGAGCAAAGATCACTAAACCCGACATCGGGCCGTTGAGCAATTTAAACGAAAGACTATTTTCACCTCTGTGTAGCTCTGCATTGCCCCATTTGGTTACATGATTCACTGCGGATAATTCATTTAAAATCGAAGGTGGCACCCGCGCGGAGGTATCTGGTGTATCGGTTTGTGCTTCTACATCTTGTTGTGTATGGAAAAGAGTCGTAAATCGCTGTCTAAGCTCAGGATCGGCTTCATGACGACCAGCAACGCCTTCAACACGCCAAGCAGTACTATTCACATGTTCAATTTTGTTATTCATCCAGTACCTCTTTTAGCTTTTCCTGACCTCTTATCAGCTTTGTTTTCTGGCTCCATAGTTCTGACTTTTCACGTTCCAACTGCTCGATTCGTTTATGCCAGTCCTCGACTGAATCGGCTTTAGAACGCTCTTCAATATACTGACTCCGCTTTTCTCCTAGGAGTTGGTTCAGTTGACTACGATCCATAACATCTTCAGTTTGCAGAGGGTTTGTTAACGCCTCCCGTGAAATAAGCCACTCTTGATACGAGCGTTGTTTTTCATGCTTGCATTTATCTTGCTGTTCGTTGAGCTGATTCCATTGGGCTTGTAGCCGCTCTTCTTTACGTTTACGCACATGAAGCAGTTGTTCGATAAGATCAATTTCCTGACTGGATAGTGCCATTCACTTACCCTCCGTTTAATTGATTTAACTGCTGAAGTGTCTCTTTGAACGGTGAAGGTTCGTTCGCCCTCTGACAGAGAAAGCGTTCAATTGAGTCAAACTTAGCCACTGCCTCGTCTGTGGCAGGATCCTGACCCGGTTGGTATTCGCCAACTCGAATGAGTAACTGCACTTCCTGATAGAGCGAGAGCAAATGCCTTAAGTGCTTGGCGTCATCTTTGTGCTGGGCAGTGACAATCTGATCCATAACGCGGCTTACACTTGCATTAACATCAATCGCTGGATAATGCCCCGCGCCGGCTAGCTTGCGTGATAACACAATGTGACCATCAAGAATTGAGCGTACTTCATCTGCAACAGGCTCGTTCATATTGTCTCCTTCCACCAGCACGGTGTAGATAGCGGTAATGCTCCCGACAGGCGCTGGTCCCGCTCGCTCAAGTAAAGAAGCAAGTTGAACAAACACACTTGGCGGAAACCCGTTAGCTACTGGTGGTTCACCTGCGGCAAGGCCAATTTCACGCCCCGCTCGCGCAAAACGTGTCAATGAATCAACCATAAGCAGAACATTCTTACCTTGGTCACGAAAATACTCTGCAATCGTCGTTGCTGTTACTGCTGCTTTCATCCGTTCCAGAGGTGGCTTATCAGACGTCGCAACAACCAATACTGTTTTTTCTTTCGCGGCTGGTGGAAGGCAATATTCGATAAACTCACGGACTTCTCTTCCCCGCTCTCCAACTAAGGCCAACACGATAACATCCGCTTCACAGTGACCCGCTAGCATGCCAAGCAGTGTACTTTTACCGCCACCAGCTGCGGCAAAAATACCCACACGTTGGCCCACGCCTAAAGCGAGCGTTGAATCGATAGCTCTGATCCCAGTCGGCATGATTTTACTGATCAACTTACGCTTTAATGGATCGGGAGCTTCGCCGTGATTTTCTCGCCATTTACCAACCCAATTACTCTCATCCATCGGGTGACCCAATCCGTCTACCACACGCCCGAGTAATTCTTCACCGACCATCACTCTGTGACCATGCCCCATGGGCTCTACATTCATGTCAGTCCCGATCCCTGTTGTTGAGCGAAAAGGTGATAGCCACGCCTCTTCACCTTTAATGGCCACCACTTCTGCTTTGAGATCGTTACCAATCATGCACAGCTCGCCTTGTCTTGCTCCGGGTAAGGTGGAACGAATTAACGTCGACGTAACTTCCAGAATTTTTCCAAATCGGCGAAATGTCGGTGCCAGAGGCAGATCAGGAAACAGTTGCTGATTGAGCGCTTCGGCTAAATTCGATTTATCCGGCAATTGCATTTGGCACCTCCGCTAATGTGTCGACTTGCGCGATCACTTTGATGCTGGCATCGTCGCCTATCTCCTGAAAAGAGAGCACCTGCGTCATTGGCATGGTTGGCTCTACGATCTTTCTCAAATAGCGTCGTACGTCCAATGACGTCAGCAGCACACAAGGCATGTGGCTGGGCAATTTATCTTTGATCAACGTAATGATCTTCTGCTCTTCTTCCGGATCTAACGCGCTATATGCCCCAACCGCTGACTGACGAATAGATTCGCGGATTTGGTTTTCGATACTGTCACCAATCAGCAACATCGGGATCCAGCCCTCTTCAACAGTAAACTTGCGCCGGATATGTCTGCGCAGGGCGACACGCACGTACTCCGTCAGCATAATGGTGTCCTTCTCTTTCGACGCCCACTCCACAAGCGTTTCGAAGATGGTACGTAAGTCTCGGATTGAGATGTTCTCTTCAACTAGGCGCTGAAGAATCTCAGTCACTTTGCTAACAGGCAATAAACGCTGAAGCTCTTTGACCAGTTCGGCATAACGCATTTCCATGGAATCCATCAGATAACGTGCTTCCTGCACGCCTAAAAACTCTTTGGCGTAATGCTGAGCCGCTATCTCGACAAGGCGAATAGCAATATCGTTACCCTGATAGTATTCCTGCCCTGAGAGTCGAATGGTTTCTAATGCCTCGACTGGATGCCAATGTAAGATTTGCTGATTAAACGCCAGCTTATTCTGCTCACTGTCTAACCCATCGATGCCTTTCAGTGTCAGGATGTTCTGCTTCGCCAAATTCAACTTGATGATCGGCTCTTGATATAAGAGCAGTTCAAACTCACCTTGACGCCCGTTGCGTAGCACTTGCATCTGAATCTCAGGAAGAGGTAAACCCAGTTTTTCAAACATCTTCCATCTAAGCGTTTGCAGCGACTTATTTAGATTTTCTTCAATCAAGTCTTCACCAATCGCCAACATAAGAGGCACAGCTCCGGGCGTCATTTCTTGTTCACCACTGGCTTCAACATTCTCATTGGCAACAAAGCCCTGATGATCCTCTTTGCTTTTCTCTTTCCGAGTTAACCAAAAAGATGCCCCCAACACCGCTAAACCTAGAGGACCAAATACGAACCAAGGAAAGCCCGGAATGATCGCAAACACAAACATCACTGCTGCTGCCATCTGGAGTGATGAAGGCTGACGAGAAACTTGTTGAACCAATTCATTGGCAAGGTTGTTTTTGGTTTCACCCGGAACACGAGTCACGATTAAACCCGCAGTTATTGAGATAAGCAGTGATGGAATTTGAGCAATTAACCCGTCACCAACAGATAAAATAGCGTAAGTATTTAGCGCTTCTGACGCCGACATATTGTGCTGAAGGACCCCAACAGCAATACCACCGAAGATGTTCGTTAAAATCACGATAACACTCGCAATGGCATCACCTTTTACGAATTTCATCGCCCCATCCATTGCGCCGTAAAGCTGGCTCTCTTTTTGAACCACTGATCGCTGACGTTTGGCCTCTTTCGCATCAATGATCCCAGCACGCATATCTCCATCAATACTCATCTGTTTACCGGGCATACCATCAAGCGAGAATCGTGCACTGACTTCTGCGACACGCTCTGAACCTTTAGTAATCACGATGAACTGAACAATTGTGATAATGGCAAAGACGATAATACCAACGGCCAGATTCCCGCCGACCACGAAGTCGCCAAAGGTATACACGATTTCACCGGCGTCATGTTGAAGCAAAATCAGTCGACTGGTACTTATGGTAAGCGCGAGGCGGTATAAGGTGGTGATTAGCAACATGGAAGGAAACGCTGAAAACTCCAACGGATCACGAATATAGATTGCAATCATAAGCAGGATGATAGACATCCCCAGATTGACGGCGATTAGTACGTCCACCAAGGTTGTCGGCAAAGGTAGAATCATCATAAATACAGCGATCACCAGCATTGCGCTGAGGATGATGTCTTGTCTTCCGGCTACCTTCGCTAACCAACGTGTTGCGATTGACATAGCTACTCTCCTCCACCTAATTGTGACAGAAACTGACGTTGCTTCTGACACAAACGAAACCACTGATGTGCATCAAACTGTTCAGGGCATAGTGCGCTAATAAACAGTTGGCTCTTAATCGGAAAAATACGTTGAGGTAATCCATTGAATCGTTCGGGCTGGTTTCTCTTAAGTGCACTGTCCAAATCATGACTATTACTCTCCAATAGCCACGAAGTCAGCATGAGTCGAGTGCCCTGCACTTCCAGCCTTAAGCCAAAAGGCTTCTGGTGAATCTCTATGATGTCTGAAACCTGAACTACTGGCAGCCTGAGCAACGCAATAAGCTGTTCAATGTTTCTCGTGATTTGCAGATCCATAATCGTTCCATAAATTACCTATGGTTCTATGATGCGAGGATTATGGTGATGGGGATATCAGGTCTACACCTGAAATAAGCCCCGGATTGTTCCGGGGCGACATGAGTTTTAAGCGGCCTGCTTGACTAACGCTTGTTCAACTTGCTGGTAACAACTGCCCCAATCAATAGCGCCATTCTCATCCTTAAGCAGTGCTTCAGGTACATATGATTTGGCTGTTTCTATCAGTTCGGCTTTATTGCGTGCATTCTGTTCAATCATCTGTTGCTCACGTTCAGAAGCAATACTCGAGATCTGATAACGAAATGATTTTTCTCGTTGGTCCTCAGGTAAATGACTAAGTTGTATCAGTTGACCAGCATCTTTGAGTGAATCACCCAGTAAGTCTCCCAATCGCTGATCATCTTTGGTTTTGTTTGCAAGCCGCCTTAACGCTTCATCGACACGCTGCTGAGTCATTTTTTCTTTTGCTCGGTTGTGCGCATCATTCATTCCGAGGAAGTTAGTCGAAGCAATTAAGTTCATTGCTGTTCTGGAAAAATAAGCACTAATTGGCGTTGTACCAACACCCGCAATAGCGGCAATGGCAAGTCCCCCTGTTCCAACAATAGCGAAGACAATTAATGCTACAATCGAAGCCCCGCTCAGTGTTACTGCTGCTGTGGTCGCGACGGAAAAAGCTTTCGCTTTCCAGTTCATCTCTTGCCAGGTATTTTTAGCGTCCTGCCACATCCGGCTCATTGCACCCGCTTTGCTGGTTTCGAAACAATCTCTGGAAAGCGTACCGACGTCTTGAAGTGCTTGACGTTGCATCGCATAGGACGCAACAGCTTGTGCACGCTCGTTGAAGCTGCCTTGCTTACGAATACCTGCCATCAAAGCATTGACCATAACTTCAGTGGAACGATGTCGGTTAACAACGTTGGCCATTTTGCGCTCTGACCATGTTTGTACCAAACCTCCGAACATGCTAGCCATCGGTTTTACGAGTGTGGAACCCGGAACTAAAGCTGAGACAAGTTGACTAGCTCCATTTGCAACAAGGCCACTTCCTGCAGCTCCCTTCGCTGCACCAGCCATGTATGGCGCACACTGTGCCAAATGAAGTAAAGCAATCATTTCTGCTGTCATTGACATAGATTCGTGGCTAGGCAGAAACTCTCGACGTCCCTGCAGGATGTCTTTAACTTGATTTTCTACTGTGCCCGTTTTCCAGACCGTTGATGCCATAGCAGCAAGATCATTGCCAAACCAACCACTGTTCGAACTGATTATCTGATAGGCATGTGTCAAGTTACCAGCAAGTGCTTGTGACTCTACAGGATGTACCATTGCCCAGTTATGCAGTTGTCCAAGTGTATTCATAACACCCTGATAATTAGAACTAAGTTCACCCGAAGACAATGTGTTATAAAGCTTCTGGTAAGCCTCTGTATAACTATTAATGCCTACCTTTGCCATTTGGCGTTCCAGAATCAAAGTACTTAAATCAGGACGATAGTCCCCTGACCAATTGCCTGCTACATTCTGCTTTACCCACGCAGACCAAGATTCTAGGCTGTTCCCGCTTACACCAGGATACCCTTTTTCCTTTGTTACTTGACGGTCAAAATGAGTTAGCTCGAGCATGGACTTCTCATACTCGTCATCCAGCAGCTCGATATCTTTCACGAGGGACGCCATACTCAACTCAAGACTTTTCAATTGAGCTACTTCTTTTACTGACTCGACTTCAGGCTTACTTCGCCAGCCCTTTCCATGTAGATCAACGACGTATTTTTCTTGCTTGTCTAATTCGACTTGTAGCTCTTTACGCTCTAATACCAGAGTGCGTACCTGATCGTTATTAGCTCTCAAAGGTGATAAGAAAGACAAGAACCCTTGCAGGTTAAGTCGTTTCGTATTGGCGTCGATGGTTTGATCTAACATGGTATCCAGACGCGTCAACTTGTTTCCAAGAAGTACTTTAGTATCTTGCGCTATTTGTACAGTCCTGCATTGCGCTTCAAGTTTTGTGAGACGAGTAAGCTGGTGCTTGGCATCTTCATGCATTACTGTAATTTGATTGGTGACGCCGTCACTAATATCAAGGCTCGCTAGTGCTTCTAACGAGGCAACATAGGCTTTTGCCGCACTAATCTTCTCATCAAGATAATCGGTGTATAAAGGCAAGTTTCGAGTGATGTTATCACCCAACTGCTTGCTTTGAATATCTGCATAGATATCAACACCAGCTCGATTGTTTCGCTCATGAGTGATGCTGTTCTTTCTGTCTAACCAAGAAAGACGATGCTGCGCTTGAATAACATCTTCGGCTAGCTTACGTGTTTTATCACTGATTTCGACATGAGGAAGCTCATTTCTAACCTGTTCCGTCAGATCTAAGTCATCGTAATCGGTCAAGTCATCGGGCATTAAGCTATCACCCTTTACGACTAACCAGACGTTTCCTGTCAACGCTGCTAAAGTAGCGGCAAACTGGTCTTCCACCGTCGAGTCAGACTCAATAAACTGCTGCATCTCTTTGGCAAATACAGCCGCACCGTGGCGAAGCTGGATAATTTTACTAGGAATATCCAATCGAGCTTCGATGCCCTTTTGTTCTTCCTTAAGTTCAGCTCTGCTCTGGCTAAGTGCTTGTCTAATCAGATTGATCGCACCAAGTTGTGCCTTTTGTTCCTCTTTAGGAAACGGCGTTAGCACGTCATTGGCTAATGATGGCACCTTCTCCGCCAAAACTTCAGACAATACTCGAAGATTGACGGTCGACATATCTGAGGCATATTGAACAAGTTTATCTGACAGACGGTTGGCTAAAGCCTCACTATCTAAGCTTGGCGAATTAGAAATGAGTTCGTAGCTTAGTTTTGTCAGCTCTGGGGTAAGAGCAGATTTCAACGAAGGTGAACAAGTTGCATAGAATTTCTCAAATGCTTGGTACCCCGTAGATTCCAAGTTCCAAGCTTGGCTGTAACTACTCGCCAATGATTTGATTACGTCAAGCCTATCGTTCTCTTTGAACACTGATCGCTTTAACTGAATTACGTCATTTTGTTGTACTTTAGGGAGCCGCTCAATAGCCGATTCTACTGTTGCTAACGCCTCCTTTAGCTCTTGTGCTTTCGCTGAGAAAGTTTCAATACTTGTTGCTACTACTTCAACAGCAAGTGGTTTCTGAAAAATCTGAGCGAGCTTATCTGCTTCATCAGCAAGAGTGGTTTCCTTAATTGCTTGATTATAGGCAGAGACTTCTTTTTGAAGGTTTTGCATCGATGCAGTTTCACTATAAAAGAAACTACTCATGTAAGAGAGAGAGCTTGGCGAAGGCAACGGTGCTGGGCGGATATAACCAGTGATAGACTGTGCTGCTTGCTCTAAGTTAGACATCGGGATAGTTTTAGGCGAAGTTGACGCATCCACTGGTTTATTATCAGTTTCAATCTGTCTATCTGCGCTGTTAACCGACTTAGCGTCTTTCTTTTCAACAGTCACAGAATCCTGCGTCAACTGTTTGATTAAACGAGATGTTAGCGGTGTCTGACCGCTAAAGTCCATCTTGTTGGCTACCTTGCCTGCAAACTCTTCACCATATTCATGCGCTAGCGCGCTCAGGAATACACCTAGTGTTTTAAGGTTTCCCTCAGTTTGCTTTTGGACAAACTCCTGAACTGCATTTAGATCACTTAGTAAAGGAATCTGGGTTAACCATTGCATCACCTTTTCTGCAAAGCTGAACTGAGATGTTACGATAACGGGGTCGCCAGAAACGCTATCAGCCAGTGTTAGCTGGCCATTTTCGACACTGGTTGTAAATTGGTTCAGTTCAATCGGCATAATAAACGCCTCCTAGTGATGTAACGTGTTCATTGGACAAATTATTTTGATGAAAGTCGGTGTGTAGTTGCTCATATTGACTAACCACTTCAGTGAGTTGTTCAAAAATCTCGTCACCGTTTTGAGGAGAATGAATACGAACCTGATATAGAAGCGCACGGGTGCTCTCTTCATAGAAGATATGACCAATGCCCAGCTCATTTAATGTATGGTTAAGCTGAAGTGCTCGCTTAAAAGTTTTACCCTCAATTTCAGGTTCTACTGTCGTCAGCATGCATCTCAGCATCCAATCCTGATCATTTGGCGCCATCGATACCATAAGATGCTCATCCAGCAGCAACATGCATTGGCTTGACTGGTCAAACACCAAAGGCAGCCCTAATTTTTCACCAAGGCGGTTTAGCAGTAGTTCATGATTCATTGTCGTTCTCCCCTTAACGGATTGATCATTCGTTCCATTGGTCTAGAAGTTCGAGCATGGCTTCCTGAACGTGCTCTTTTTGTTCTGGATCTCGATAACAGGCTTCAGCCATTACCGCCATTAAGTCTTTCCAGCGTCGCAGGAACACCACTTTACGTTCATCAACCAGCGCTAACCGATTGATAATCAGTGATAGTGCGTCTGGATATATCCAGGACTGCTCAAGCAACTCTATCGTGGCGGACATAACAGAATGAGGCTCCAACACCATCGCCTTAGCCAGAGAGATGCAATGGTCCTCAAATGTAAGAAACAGCAATAACCGTTTTAAGTCTTCAATTGTGGCCGCAACTTTGGTCATATCGTCACGTCTTTGGCCTTCATCAAGCGGTTCAGCCATGGAGCGAATAAGGATGCGAATATACTGTCGTCTATCTTCATGCTGCTCTAATAGCTCAAACCAATGCGCTAGGCCTTTTTCACCTCGTTTGGCATGTTGATAGAGCTGGCGAACGGCGCGTAAACCATTCTTATCAACATTCATCCCTTGCGCGGCAGCTAAGATTTCTAGCTCGATTTCTTCTTCCGCGAGCAGTTCAGCAAGGCGTTTCTTGAGCTGTTTCTTCATCGCTGGGTCTAAACCCTTAAAACCAAGAAGAGACGTCAAAACCAAGGCGATCTTTCCCTTGTCTAAGCCTGACTTTTCTAGCGCAGAAAACACCTGAGAAGCGTCTTTCATTTGCGAAAGCTGCTCTGAGATTCGATTGATTGACTGGCGTGCCATCTCATCCATTTGCTGGAGAAGCTTTTCCATGCCATTCATCATCGGATCCTGCGTTTTAGCGGCTAGGTTCAAACGCTTCATCATGCTACTCAGCCCAAGGCTTAACCCTTCCATGGTTTCTTCCATAGCTTCGGCTCTTACTTCAGCAAGGGCTGCACTCGCTAGCGAGGCGGTTGACTCATTGGCTGGCGCGGTGTTGGGCGTATTTTGAGGGAATGCATGAAACTCTGCACTGGCGTTTCCATCAACTCTCATCTGCTAAACTCTCTCTTAAGCTGTCGACTGCTGATTAGGATGGGAGAACGAATCGAGTAGCGTTCGCAATTGCTGATCAAGATCGATTCTGACAACCAAACTGTTTGATGACAGCTCTGCTTGAGCTCGATTCAACTCAGTTTTGACCTGCACATTTAAATTCTCCCCAAACTCATGTTCCATCGTCGAATAATGTTCTTGAGGAACAAAAAGCGTCAGGCTCTGTTTGGTTGTTTGAGCAGCGATTTGATCGCTTATTCGCTTGACCAAAAATTGGCTGATGTCCTGCTCTGCGGACCATTGCTCAATAACATTGCGTACTTGCTGACGAATTCGCCCTTTCAAGTTTTCGATTAGGCTACGTTCAAGCTCCCCTTGTTCGACAAGCCAACTAACCGACTCCTTTATTGCCTGTTGCTGGGCTTGTTCTCGCCATGTCGATTCCAATTGCTCCGCGTTTTGGTGTGCTACTTGAAGGATACGTTCGGCTTGGTGATGGGCTTCGTCCCTTTTCAGACGTGCTTGACGAATGATTGCAGCTATTCGTTGACGGGCATTCGTTTCACAATGTGTTCTGCGGATGGCTGATTCAATTTGTTGTTTGGAAACCGTGTCACCAGATTTGTCTAAGTCACAATGCGTTACTGATATAACAAATGGCTTCATAAAAAACGCTCCAATCTGAATATCCAGCTTTCGACACGCTCTATGTCGTCTTGAGCAAGTGCAATCGGTGTATCGAATACCGGTAAGCTCAGGCGAAACAGCGACCAAAAAGGTTGATCGCTCCAAAGGTGGTAGATGGCGCTGGCACTAAAAAGCTCAGCTTGTTCCAGAACATTGTTTGCTGACCATGCTGGAGGTTCGCTACCCGCTGGCCATAGAGCTATCAACTGTTCAATTTGAGGTTGAGTAAATTTCTGTCGTAAGACGCTTCGGTAGCTGCTATCCCACAAGTAATCTGGGCAGTTTTGCGACAACAACCCAGCGGCTGTCGCAAGTAGAGAGATTCTTGGCAAAACAGACAGCCACTTATTCATTTCCTCTGAGCATTCATCTAACCATACTGACTGACACCCAGAACGGCTTAAAATGACCTTATCAAGGCGCTTACTTACCAATTGATTGTTTTCTCGAACAGATTGAATAGTCTCCAGATCCAGCTTTGACCACCATTGAGGGTGCAATCTTGAGCTGACTTCCCTCAGCATTTTGTTCTGCGATATCGTGTCAACAATCATCTTCAGCCCTCTTTTCTTCGGCTTAACCCCAGCCCAGCTACACCGGCAATAAGCACACTACCTAAACCAACGGTTACCGGAGTTTTGTTTGCGACGAGCCAGTTCTGGACATCGTCCCAATCGGAGCTAGGTTGAACGACTGGCTGATAACGGAAGTCTGCGGGTTGTAAGAACAAACTGATGTTTTCGTATTGCAAATCAGGAACCGCATTTTTAATCAGATTCCGTATCTGGGATTCTGAGTTGCCTAAGTTCGCCTCCGGAGAGTACTTGATGTACACAGCAGCCGATTTTTCACTGGGTGCTGCACGTCCTGTATTGGTGCTCTTATCGCTTTGAGCAATTGATACTCGTGCGCTGATAACACCATCCATGCTAGATAGTGTTCTCTCCAATTGTTGCTCTTTTAAATAGCTCATCTTGGCGTCTTCCTGAGCTGGGGAAGAGACAAGCTGACCGGAAGGAAATAGCTGCTCGATACCAACGTATTCGGCCTTCGGATAACCATTTTGTCTTAACAATTCAACCGCATTAATGAATTGATCTTTTTCGATCTTCAGTGTTACCTTGCCCGTTTTTGCGTCAGTTTCTGAGCTTGCATCAATATGATTGAGCATAAGCAACGCCACCATTTGGTTGGCTTCAGACTGCGGCAGGTTTTGGTAGAGTTCGACTTTACAACCTGTCAACAGCAAAGCCATTACTAAGGCTAGCCATTTGAACTTTTTCATTGCATTGTCACCAGTTTGTTGATCGATTGAGAAAGGCTACCAGCCGTTTTTGCTGCAAGATCGACTTCCACTAAAGCTCTTGTCACCATAGTTTGGCTCTGAATAGCCTGATCGGGTGAAATCCCCATAGGAGCGCTCGAGTTAGGCATTGGGCCGATAATGTCATTGAGCTTGGCTGTTTCCTGTGTTCCCTGTTGCATTAGTTGGCTGAACTTATCCACCATGGCTTTATCTGGGTTGACTGTTTCAGCCTGCTTATCCAGAGCCGAATAGGTTGCTTTAGCAATTGCACTCAGTTCCATGTTGACCTCCGGTAATCAGTGAACAAATTTTCTGTGTGTCTGCACTTTCAGTGGTCGATACGTACAAATAACGCAAACCTTCAGCTTGAGGCGTATGTAACCCGTTCAAAGAGCGAATTGCCTGAGCTCTTTTGTCGAGAGCAAAATAGATCAAGCTGGCACAAACTCGTCTGTCTTCTTCATTTTCAATCAGTAAAGGGAAAACATTTACGATGCTAAGTGCATGTTTTTCTAGCCTGTGGTTTGCCGCTGCCAGTGCTGCTTCAACAAGCAGTTGTTTGTCTGAACTGTTCATATCTTCGCTATAATCCCCTGCACCATGTCTTTGACTGCTTTGATCAAGGCACTCTCATACCCTAGAAAGTTGGAATATTGCTGCACTGAAAATTGGGCTTGCAGCATTTGATCTGGGTTGTTGGGGTCCGCTTGTGCCATTTTGGTTTTAATGTCCTGTGCTGATTGTGCAGACATCTGGGACAATTGGTTGATAATCGCATTAAGATCCATATCGACCTCCTATCTTTTGCTACCCGCACGAAACTCGGATGGGCTGCATTGGTAGCGCTTTTTGAAAGCACCAATAAAGTGGGAGTGGCTACTAAAACCGGCATCAAAAGCGACGTCTGCGATCTTACGATCCGTTTCTAAAATCACTTGTTTTGCGTAGTTTAGGCGTTGCTCGGTCAGCCAGGTTTTAGTTGATTGGCCGTAGTATTTGTAAAAAGCCGTGTTGAGCTTAGTCACTTCCATCCCGAGCTTTTCGGCGTAGCGAGATACTGTCCATTGCTCGTATAGATGCTTGTTTACAAAATCAAAAACTTTATCGTTAGAATTCGCGTATAGGTTAAGAAGATTGGAGAAGTAAGGCTTGTCCATCTCAAGGCAATAGGTAAAGACGAACCGCAACATCACGGCTTTGTTTACTTTGTGAAGCTGCTGAATGACATTCACCAGTTCATCAAACACAGGAACCGCGTTCACTTCGCCAACTGCAGGTTGAGTAGCTGTATCGCTGGATTTAATAAGGTCCGTTAGTAATGGATAAACTAAACAAATTTCACCCGGATAAAAGAATACGCTCATCCAGTCATTGCGATTTGCCGCATGTATTTCGGCCTCTTCCCCGACCATAACGAGCTGGTTTGCTGCCACCTCTGTTCGCTTTCCTTGATAATCGATATGACCAGGCTTATAAAACAACACCACTTGTAATGCTTTCATATCAACGACCTTCTGTTTTTGTTGTTGTGTTTAGTTTGCCTAGGTCAAGCTAAGGTCGGTATCAGGTGAACACCTGAGTTCTGCTTTAGGAGTGTGGAAAGTGTTTATTTATAAGGAGTTGAACGACTTTGCGCCGTATCCTTACAACATAAACTCGCCTTGAATATCTGCTGACATTCAAGGCGAGTTGTGGGTATTAATAGATAGTTCTGGTTTATCGTGCTTGCTTTGACTTTAGTAAATTAAAAACCATTGGGGTTGTCGATAATGTATAACCAACCACCGTCGACATATATCATCGTCTCAAGCGCCGTTCCTTTTGTGACATTAGGAATCTCCCAATCAGAACGAATCATGGCTATATCACCATTTATATGGATTGAAACACTGCGTGTGATGATTTCTACATCACCTTGCATGAAACTTTTAAGTGCAAGCTTTATCTCTTTATGGCCTTTAGCTTGGTTGCCGTTCTCATCCAAGATCATAACGGCATTTTCATGAAAGAGCGTGCCTAAACCTTCCAAGTCTTGTTGCGCAAAATATTGTCCAAACAGAGAGTGCAGCTCTGAAGGTGATTGTGGTTTTATGTAGTCAGCATTTGCTTGGAAGCTAAACGAGCAAAGAGAGACTAAAAGTAAGATCAAACGCATGGGTGCTCCTTAAACTGAAATCGTGAATATGGGCCAAGTACGTTGACTTAACCCCTGACAAATTACATTAAGGAAATTGTTCACTTTCTAAAATTAGGGTCTGAAAAGTAACTAGTTACCCATTGGTAACTAGTGGGCTGAAGTGAAATTGGCAGTTACACTCATATAGATATAAAAAGCGCTTGGAATAACGAACCGTGAAAACTTTGCAGTCAGAAACAAAGCACCAACTCCAACCTGATGACTATTGCAGTGTAGATAAATACTTAACTCTTATTTCAACTAAATGGACTGCACATATTGTCTGGCTGTTGAGTGAGCATGAACAAATGCGTTTTGGTCAGATTCGTAAACAATTGGCTTTGGTATCCACCAAAGTTCTTACTGAGCGTTTGAAACTATTGCAACATCATGGGTTTGTATGGAGAAAACAAGAAGAAACTATCCCTGTTACGGTGAGCTACGGCCTTACCTCTAAAGGAAAAGAACTAGCACATGTTGTCGATATCATTGTGCAAAAAGCCGATGACTGGGATGCCATGTAATCAGTCTTCTTGAAACTAATAAAAATGTTACTTCACTGTTCTTAAGAAGCAAAAAGAGTCTGATAACATCAATCATATCAATACCCCTAATCAATAACGTGAACGATCGTTCAAGTTTGGATATACTAGAAAAATATATGAAATTAATTTAGTAAAGCATCCCTCCTCGTTTACTGGTAACTACAATCAAACGAGGTATTTCAATGAGCATTTTAACCAAACCTTCAGTTATATATCCCGAATACACCCTCACATCGGATGACATTGTCCATTTTATAGAGAGTTGTCACCCTGACTCCAAATACCGCTCAATCGCTATCGAAATGATAAAGCACACCACGATTCAAGAACGTCAAACCTGTATACCTTTTGATGCTATTTTAGACTTGAAAGGTTTTGAAAGTAGGCAAAACATTTACGAGCAGTTTGCCCGAGACTATTCACAGATAGTCGCAGAGCAAGCAATCATAAACTCTGGGTTAACCGCTAAAGACATAACCATGGTCATAGCTGTCTCATGTACTGGGTTTATGATGCCGTCTTTAACGGCCCATTTGATCAATGCATTAGATCTCAACCAGAGTACAATCCAACTTCCGGTGGCACAAATGGGCTGTGTCGCTGGTGCTTATGCCATGAATAGAGCTTACGAACATTGCCAACTGTCGAAGAGCAATAATGCTCTCATTGTGGCTCTAGAAACTTCCTCTCTATGCTTTGATCCCGAAGCAAATCAGCTTCAAGACTTTGTTTCTGATGCTATTTTTGGAGATGGAGCTGCTGGTGTTGTGATGAGAGGAGATGGCTTTGGTGAGGGTTTACAAATACAAAACTCAGAGAGTATTTTCTTAAAGGATACAGAAAATTACATTCAATATCAGATGACCGACAAAGGTTTCCAATTTTCATTGGATAAAAAAGTCATGTATTCAATAGAAAAGGTAGCTCCTTACTTACATCACTTTGCTACGACTTCAATAGGCAATAGTACAGACTTTGACTTCATCATCGCTCATACGGGGGGAAGAAGAATACTGGATGAACTGCAAAAGCACTTAGGGTTATCGCCAGATAAGCTGCAACATTCGCGAGAATCTTTAAGAGAACATGGAAATACATCAAGCGTATCAGTCATTGATGTACTACATCGCCACTACCTGACCTCCCAAAATGGTGAAAAAGGTATCGTTGTAGCATTTGGCCCAGGTTTCACGTCAGAAGTATTGTATGGTCAATGGCAAAGTTAAGCGAATGCTATAGATATTTATGAATAACAAGTGTGTCATTTACTACGACATCAAACATAACTCAGGTAATGAGATGGCGCTATGGCACGCTTACTTTTCAAAATAGGCTACTCTGCTCACTGTTGTTGTAACCCTTTCGGAGTACGTATCTTCTGAATTAATTCAATACTGTGAGGGTTAGTTTTAGGCTGGTTGTATTACGTTGTGAGGGATAGTCAGAAGTCGAAGTAGCAATAATGTTTATCGTATTTAGCAGCTCTTATGAATGGCCAAGCTACTCAATATAAGCTCGTTAATACTGTATTTTTCAGTACAGTCTATGTTCTTAGCTCGCAGCATTAGGGTGAGAACAATAGAACACCTCAATGCTGGGCTAAGTACACCAAGTTTTTCGCGTCAAAAGGTTTTTTAGTTACGTCACTGAATGGCTGTATGAGCTTCTTCTGGCAAACCCAACCTTTTTAACGCTACTTTAAGTGCATTATCCGAATTTGTATTAATATCAGGGATAACTCCGCCCTGCTCCCAATTTTTATTAGTAATAGGGTTGATTGCTTCACCAATAGGGATTGCAACTGATAACTCAGCTGTTAACTCAAACAACCTACAAGGGTGAGCTGCACCACCCGTTGCTTCCCCAATCAACACCGCTCGCTCAAGACACTGAAGGTTGTAGGAGAACTCTTCGGCAGCAGACAGAGTGCCTCTATCTGTTAACACATATAGGCTCAAATCAGGGTAACAATGACTACTATTATCAGTCCAGAACTCTTCTAGACAAGAGTCACCTCGCCAGCGAATTGTGTTTAACAAAACAGACTCACTATTATCGAAGAAATATGACGTAACTAGCTTAACCATATCAGGATGCCCCCCACCGTTGTTTCGAACATCGATAATGAGGTGTTCGATACCTTTCAATTGACCCAATATTTCATGAGCAACATTCGATGCAAAAGAAGGTGAGCAGAAACGGGACAGCTGTATATAGGCTATTTTATTAGTAATAAAAACTAGCTTTTCAAAGCCATAGTTGATGCTTTTAAATCGCTTCTCAGGTGGGACTATAGAATCATTAAATATGATCTTGAAATGCTTGTCCTTACATAAAGCAAATATGTCCTGCGTTAGTTTTTCAACGAAGCCTTCAACTAAGTCTTCACTCAGATACAAGCCTCGATCATAGTTTTGTCTCAGCATTAGACTTAGCTCTTTGCCAACAATAGGAAATACATAATTTTCCTCAAGCAAACGGGCTAACAAATCTACTATCTTTTGCTTATTTATTTCTTGCATCTGAATTCCTGCATATTATTAATTTACTTATTCGAATCGCTTTCAAAAACTTGTTCTAACGTGTTATTTAAGTAAATCAGGACGACAAGCGATCGCGAAAACACACTCGGATTTGGCGTTCAAGTTATTGTTTTAAGATAACATTCATTTCACTACTGCGATATCAAAGCCATTAAAAATCAACCAACATGTTCCAAAATCGTTGTCTAGTCGCGGGAGAATTGTCTCGGTGTGTGATGTACTGCGCGTGTGATTCCGAAGTCGCTGCAGGGGAAAGTTTGATACTCCACATTGGGTCAATCTGGTTTGGTAGCATGGAATAACGGACATCAATAACGCTCAGTTTGTCATTTGGGTGGATAGCTAGATAACCGTTTGAAAAGTGGCGAAAGCGCTCAAGATCTTTAGCCTGTTGTGAATTCTTCTCTAGCCATGGAAGATCTCTATTGATGTCAAACTTGGCAATTGATTCGCCGCTATAAACTTTGGTAGAGCTGCCTACCCTAATGGCGTCTACGTGATAGTGTTCGTCTGTTTCATAAATCACTTTCCACACCAGTATATTAGCAAAGCTCGGTTTCACCTCCATTCGGTTTGGAGAATGATTTCGCTCTTCGGCCAATTGCCAGCCCTCATTGTAAGCTCTCTCTTTTTGTATGACTCCAAGGGATAGATAGGTTAACCCCCATAGCAAAGCGATCCTTGCTCCCCAAGGTGTTCGCTTTCGGAACGTAACGGCAAGGCATATCAAAATCGGTAAAGTAAAAATGGGGTCGACCACGGACACCATGTTCCATGCATAACGCTCTTGAGAAAAAGGCCAAAGCAACTGCGTGCCGTAGGACGTACAGGCATCAAGCAACGCATGGGTACTAAAGCCAAGTGCGCAATATAACCAACTTTGACCAAACGCTAGCCCACACCTTCTAGCGAAGAGCCAATGCAAGACCAAAGCACAAAGCAAGCTACCGAAAGGGATAAATAGAAGAGAATGAGTAAACTGTCGATGATACTCCAGAAACAATAAAGGATCGTTAGAAGAGCGAATGAGGACATCCAAATCTGGTGACATCCCTGCAAGCATGCCCAAACCACCGGCAACAAGTAAGTGCTTTTTATTGCATACTGACTGAGGCAAAGCAGCCCCAATTAACCCCTGCGTTAATGGATCCATGTTTCTCCAAACCTGTACTCTTTTAAGAATCGAATCATCGGAAATTGTCCGAGTTTCAATTGGATAATGCTTAGTTAACTTGCGGTTTGCTCGCTTTCTGTTGTTCCTTTGTCGCTAAGTCTACTTGTTGGTCAACAAAGTTAAAAAAGTTATCTTCGCTAATAAAAGGGTTATTTGGACTTGCCTCTTTCACTCTATCTCGGTTGGAGAACAGGTTGTTTTTATGAGGGTGATTAGACAAGTTAACCGTTACAACTGGGCTACTCTCGGCGATTTTTTTGATTCTTTTCATGCTCGCGAAGTATTGCTTAGCGAGAGCAGGATTTTGGAAATTGACTCCATGCCCACCAACGACAAAAGCGCGATATTCGCTTCCGCTATCTTTAACTAAGAAATCAATCGACAAGTCACCTTCGGTATGCCCTGGCGTGATGTAAAACGTAAACTTTGTGTCGCCTAACAAAACTTCAGATTTATCTTCAGCAAATTTAAAGACTTTCGGTGGCATGAATTTATTTTCACCTTTACTCTTTTCTGATTGCTTTTTAGTTAGTTCTAAGCCCTTTTCTGTCATGATCACTTTTGAATTGTAGATGGATTGGAGAAACTCTGCCCCACCCACATGATCGGAATGTCCATGCGTTACAATAATATAGCTCACTGCTTTATCACCTAACCCTAACTTCTGTAAGTTTTGGGGAATCCATTTACTGTACGGAAAATCAAGGGTATCAATAATCACTAAGCCAGATGACGTATCTATCGCATAGGAAGAAACCCATTTGTCGCCAATGTAATAAACGTTGTCGAACATCTTAAACGGCTCAATATAGCCGTTCTCAGCACTCATCTTAGGTATACTCGTTTGCGAAAATGTTGATGCTGACAAAAACACTGTCATCAAACATAGAACTAAGCGCATTCCTTTCTCCCTAATGCCAATCAATAGCCAAAGTTCCACCGCCTTTGCCATTTTAGAATTAAACGCTGGTGTTTAGTTTGGCAGACTACCATACTGGATGTACAGACAGCACGCTATTATATGCATTTAGCTGAACATTCAATGACTTGGTATGGCGCTTAACTACCACACCCTGCTCGTACACCAAATGAAAATTATCGACTAAAGGAATAATGACAAAATGTCATAGAAAGACAGAATTTATAAAAACGTCTAAGAATCATTCACAAGCGATTCTGGCTGAGGTATACCTTAATCAATTCCAATTAAGCAGTTCTACATCTATCCATATTGCTGACTGATCACCCTAATAGTTATCTACTCCTCATTAAAGTTGATCACAGTTCTAAAAGTTATTGGAATACTGCGATATAGCCGCAGCTAAAGTAAGAAAAATCACACATTTTTCAAGGTACTGATACTGCTATATTACTTTGCTGAGGTGATTGAGATATCGATACGTCAAAGGCAATTAAACAGGTATGTTCTCATGAAAGTAAAAATCGGGGTTACATTCAGGACTGACAACAGAGGTAAAGCGCATTCTGACTATGACTGTGTCGCTATCAACAGTATCAACTTGTTAAAAAATGACAAGGGAGACCCCCTTTTTCCTTTTACGGTGGAAGCTGTTACTTTGCCAAAAGGCGTTTCTGGCTCTGAGACTCCAATCCATGATGCTTCATGGACGGATCTCGATGGTATCGATATGCTTTATATTCCAGGCGGGCCTTTTGCAAACGACACCCAAGTGGCCACATCCGAAGAATCATCTACTGACCATTTAAAAGAAAAAGACTTTAATCGAGTGAATCCAAGCCCGACTAAAGCATCTGATATTCGCAAGCACAAAGAACACCAATTCCGCACTCAGTTTGAGCTCAAGATGATTGGTTACGCCAGACAGCGTGGTATTCCTATTCTTGCTGTTTGTGCTGGTTCTTGGCGCTTATTAGAAGCATACGGTGGCAAAGTCAGAACGATGGAACTCAATGAGAGAGCGGTTCACCACAACCCCAAAAACCCTTGGAGTATCTCTCATGCCGTTAAGTTACTTGGTGGTAAAATGCTAACTCAACTCATGCACAAAAAAGGAGTCAGCCCTTCAGATTTAGCGAAAGTAAACTCCACTCATTGGGCTGTAGCCGTAACAAGAGATCACCTATTAGAAAGTCGTGACTCAGGCACAACTGAAGCCAGTCGGCATTTAGAAATCAGCGCTGTATGTCAGGATACGAAAACGGTCGAAGCCTTTGAATCTTTATATGGCACGCCTGTTTTAGGAATCCAGTGGCATCCAGAATCTTATTTACCCACTATGCCCGGTTTACCCGATACGCCAACTGATGAGGCATATCAGACAGCCTTGAAAAGTCAGGCAATATTCTCTTTCATGGTTTGGGCAGCCTATGTCAGGCAAAAAGGCGTTCAGTCAGTCGCCGACGAGGTAAGAAAAGAACATGCCGCCTACCAACACCTAAAAACGGCCAAAGGTCTGTACACGAATAAAGATTTCGATAATGGACGTACGGCAATAAAACAGGCTGAAACAACACTTCGCCCAGATACGTGGACACCTAGAATGAAAAGGCTTCGCCAAGAGCTGTTAAAACTGGAAGAGTCACCAAACTAAGGTCGATGACAGTTAGTTAGGTGATGTAAGCTTCTCCCTATAGCAAGTTAACTGGAAAGGTACGCCTTAAATGGCGTGAGACTAACCAACCTAAAAAGTGTTGCCTAAAGCTATATGTCGCCATTGGCTTGTGTATATAAGTCATCGTAGTCGTCAAACCGTAAAGCCAACAAAGGAATGCCGCAATTATGAAATAGCCCAACGGTGTAAAGCATATCAATAGGAACTTTGTCTTTAATTCTATTACCAATAAATAGCATGGCATTTGCGACGTCCAAAGAGTCATCCCAAAAGCGTTCCAATGAAATTGAGGCTTTTCCTTGAAGGGCTGATTTAAGTAGTAAAGAGGTGACAAGGCTATTAATTGTTGTGAGCCCGATAATCATGACAGCCTGCTTTATCTCAGATATCGTTCTGCTCATACCATAGTATGGCGAATTAATTACCTTCAATATGGCAGATGAAAGTCCAATGTCACTTGAAATTAAATCCGCCACGAGATTGATGTCAGGCTCTGATGCTTTCATTATTTCCTGCAATTCCGACAACGCTTTAGGCTTAGCAGGTACTTGAAAACTAGATATCACCGATGCCATTTTTCCTTCATCAATATCAATCATCTTGTCTTCCCGTTCCCACTAACGTATCCAATCCTCTAAGAATAGTTAAGACGCAAATAAGTACAAACCGCTTGATATGGATAAGTCTAATCGTCAGGCTACCAAGCCGTACCAAGCCGTACCAAGCACGGACGGCACAGAAACAGTACCAGCGAATAGCCTTAACACATCCAAGGTGGCTTTTGACCAGTAATGCGCTCGGTCATCACTCATGCCCATTTTTTCTAGCTTAAATTCGAGATGGTATCTGAGCCTATTTTCAGCCCTTCACCACCATGCGCTTTGCTATACCAATCTGCGACTGCCCAATACTTTTAATCCAATCTATACGCTCACAAACTGATCGGTTAAATAATAATTCGAAGCGTCCACTAAATAGTTACTAGTAATATATTTGGATACACTGGCGCACATTTAAGAAGAACAACCTTAACTCTAATTTTTTCTTTAAAAATTATTTAATTAGCTAGCGAAAGCCCTATCTGTGTATTTTACTTAACAGAGAGCAACCAAGATTCGCGGATGAGAAGATGGCTAAAAACAACAACGTCAATACAGATAAAAAAAATACCAAAATAGAGATTGAAAAAAGCAGCGAACTAAAGCCAAAAGAAAGAACAAAAAAGAAGAAGCTCAGGCTGCATTCACACCTGAGGGTTAACATCCCACTCTTCCAGTCTCTCATGATGATCTTACCATCATTAGCTAAGCACGCAGAAGCTACCGAGGGGTCAGGTGATTCTACCCATGACAACGATGTAACAACGACAAACAGTGTTGCAGATGAAACCATCGTCGATAAACAAGAAAATGCAGCACCCTTAGAAGCCACTCATCAAAGCACTCAAATAAATGAGCGCCAAGAAAACCCCAATACCACTGGAAGTGAGGGCCCTCATGGAGCAAGCACGCATTTAGTTCCTTCCCACCACCTATCTACGCTTTCACACCCGCAAGTTCATTACATCCCTTCGACCTCCATGCCAACCATTTCTGCAGGAGGTAACGGTCAGCCAACTCATTCAAACACGCCCCCTACACCAACTTTACCAGTCACTTTTATTCCAGAGGTGATCAAGGGGACGTACGGAGAGCTTCATGTTGATGTAAACGGCCAATACACGTTCGTATTAAACCCAAACTCACCTCAATACATCTTGCTGAATCAACACCAACAAGGTACTGATCACTTTGCGTTGCATCTTTCTAATGGCGCGAGCATCGTTGTTCAGATACCGGTAACTGGTAAGCAAGACTTACCAAGTATTTCTGGCGATTTAACAGGGGTCGTTACCGAAGATCACAATATCGATTCACAAGGCTTGCTGCATGCGAATGGTAAAATTGACGTCATTGACCCTGACCAAAATGAAAGTTCAGTCACTCCAGAAGTTATTTCAGGTAAATATGGCTCATTAAACATAGAGGCCGATGGACACTGGCAGTATCAAGTAGACAACTCGCTTTCTAACGTTCAAGCATTAACCGGGGCGACTTCACTGCATGAAAGTTTCACGATCCACACTAAAGATGGCACGCCGCAAACCATTGATATGACCATTGGGGGCAACGATGACAATGCGGTTATCACCGGTGTGGACGCGGGCTCGGTCTTAGAGGATCTAACTACTCAAGTACAAGGACAACTTTCAGTAACAGACCCAGACCTTGGAGAAGACCATTTTCAAGCCTCTCAAGTTAATGGCCATCTAGGTACGTTAACCATCGGCAAAGATGGAGCATGGACTTACGACCTCGATAACACCAATCCAACCGTGCAAGCCTTGGGTAAAGGCTCGACGGCGACTGATACGATTACCGTTCATTCGGTAGATGGTACGCCACATCAAATCACAGTCACCATTAACGGCACCAATGATCGCCCTACTATCTCCGGCACCTCAAGTGGCGCAGTGATCGAACAAGGTTTGAATACGGCAGGAAAACCCGATGCGGCAGGGAGTTTAAGAGTAACTGATTTAGACAAGTCTGACACCATTACGTGGGCAATTAACCAACCCCAAGGCCAATGGGGAATGTTGTCGATTGATCAGAATGGACATTGGCACTATCAGCTAGACAATTCGACCGGTGGTGCCACGGATAAGCTCGCGGCTGGTGAGCATCAGTCTGAATCATTCTGGATCACCGCTACCGATTCAGCTGGAGCAACAGTCCCTCATAAAATCGTTATCGATGTACAAGGTAGCAACGACAAACCGATTGTCAGTGCGTGGACTCAGCTTCCTGCGGGCAAAGAAGATCAACCTTTAACCATAAAAGCTTCTGATTTGCTAACGCATGCAAGCGATGTTGATAGTAGCGATGTTTTGCATGTGACGAATCTGCAAGTCACTCACGGACACCTGGTCGACAACAAAGACGGCACTTATACCTTCACGCCAGACAAAGACTTCAATGGTGAGATTCGACTCACCTATGATGTCGTTGACGGCCATGGTGGTAGCGTCAGCACTCAAGCTAAGTTTGACCTTACCGCAACTCCAGATAACGCGATTATTACAGACGCACAAACCAATGCAGACTTAAGGGGAGTGACTGAAGATCGTGGTTACATAGATACCCACTACCAACTGCATTACGACGGCAAACTAAACATCCAAGACCCTGATGCGGGAGAGGCTCAGTTTGATCCGAATATTGGTCCACAAACCTATCAAGGTATTGGCTACGACACCAAGCTCGGTGGTCATATCCTGATAATGCAGGATGGTCGCTACACCTATACCATCCGAGATCATCAACCATTGGTGCAGAACCTGAAAGAGGGTGAAACCATCACTGATGAGTGTGTGGTGAAATCGCAAGATGGCACCCCTTTCACCATAAAAGTGAGCATACACGGCACTAATGATGCGCCAACCTTAACCGCCCAACACCACTCTGTAACGGAAGATGGTTCTTTGTTATCAGGACAGATGGTTGGGAGTGACATCGACCACGATGCCACTCTAACTTATTCCATTGCTCAACCCGTTGATGGATTAACCTTTAACGCGGATGGTAGCTATAGTTTTGATCCAACAAATGCCAGCTATCAACACCTCTCAAAAGGGCAGACGCAAACAGTCACTATTCCCGTCTCGGTCACAGACGAGCATGGCGCAAGTACCACTGAGAATCTTGAGATTGTAATTACAGGCACCAACGATGCAGCTACGGTGTCAGGTGTGGATACTGGTGATGTGCATGAGAATCAGGCTGGGAAAAATATGTCGCCTGACTACGCCCAACCGGGCATGGCGAAAATTAGTCATGATGCACTCACCACCTCAGGTCAGTTATCAATTGTTGACCCAGATACAAATGAAGCAACGTTCGATACCAAGGGCGGAGTTTACTCTTATCATGGCCAATATGGGCACCTGCTACTTCGAGGCGATGGACACTGGGACTATGCAGTCGCAGCGGGACAAACGGATTGGCAACACCAAGGTGTTAGTACAACCGCAGGCTCAACCATCGACAAGCTCGGGGCTGGAGAAACTCTAACCGATACCATCACAATTCAAACCAAAGATGGTACTACCCATGACATTGTGGTCACGATTCATGGCGACAATGACGCGCCTTATGTTTCTGGTGAAGTTCAACTTAATTCCGGGAAAGAAGATTTACCACAAACCCTTACTCAGGCTGAGTTACTCGCCAATAGTATTGATGTTGACCATAATGATATAGGCAAACTGAGCATTGCCAATCTGCATGCCGACCATGGTTCTATTCTTGATAATAAAGATGGCACTTATACCTTCACGCCTGATAAAGATTACAACGGCCAAGTTCACTTTACCTATGATGTAAAAGACGCACATGGTGGGGTTACCCATGCAGGGGCGACGATGACATTGACTGCCGTTAAAGATGCCGCAACATTCTCGGGACAAGACACAGGACATGTTCAAGAAGATGTGCATGTTCAAGGTACTTCGCCTAATACCGTTGCAGTGTCTGGTGTACTCCTTGTTACTGACCCTGATGCAGGAGAGGCGCAGTTTATTCACAGCCGAAATGTGCATGCTGTAAGCGATCCGTTCGGAGGAAATTTATCGATAGGTAAAGCCGGGGATTGGACATACTCAGTACCTAACCCCAACATTCAACACCTTGCTCAAGGTGAGAAAGTGGATGTAATTTATCAAGTTAGAACGCGTGGTGGTGATACTCATGACATCACTGTTACGGTGATGGGTACTAACGATCAGCCAACAATTACAGCAACGACACTGGCTCACGGCACAGAAGATACACACTACCAAATGCAGGCGAGTCAGTTCGGATTCACCGACGTCGATACAGGCGATACGCTTCACTCTATAGCGATCACTGATCTGCCACCAGCAGCTCAAGGTAAGTTTTTACTCGATGGACACGACATCACCGCAGGTCAGAGTATTGCAGCCTCCGATATCGCTAAACTTCAGTTTGTCCCTACCCCGAACTTCAACGGTGATGTTCAATTCAAATTCACGGTGAATGATGGACATGTCGATTCACAAGAAGCAACCAACACTCTGCATATTGACGCGGTTAGCGATGCTGCACAGTTCACTGGCCGCGATACGGGAGATGTTCATGAAGGACATACCTATACAGCGCCAGACGGTTCTATGTCTGGCGGATACGTCGATGATCGTTCACCAGATCATATGCATGGAAACATCGGTAAAATATGGAACGATGAAATACACACTGATGGCCACTTGAGCATCGTTGATCCAGACTCCGGTGAGAGCCATGCTAAAACAGGCACTTACCAGGGTACACACGGACATGTGATACTCCAGAGTAACGGAGATTGGAGCTACTACGCTTCCATAGGTCAAGACGCGACGGGTAGAAAAATTGATCATCTAGGTCAAGGTGAATCGATAACCGATACTGTTACCGTCAAATCGGCTGATGGTACCACTCACGACATTCATATCACCATTCATGGCGACAATGACCGTCCGTACTGCTCTTCAGAAGTTCAGCTCAACAGCGGAAAAGAAGATCTCGCACAAACCATCACAACAACTGAGTTGCTTGCAAATACTGTCGATGTGGATACTAACGATGCCGGGCAACTCTCTATCGCAAATCTGCATGCGGATCACGGCACTCTCGTCGATAATAAGGATGGTACATTCACCTTCACTCCAGACCATAATTTCAACGGTAAAGTGCATTTCACTTATGACGTCAAAGATGCTCATGGTGGCGTTACTCATACTGGCGCGTCTACCACGCTGTTGCCGAGCAATGATGCTGCCACACTGCAACCGACACTCGCCTCAAACTTTGTAACTGAAGATCATCTTAAATCGGGAACCAGCACCAATGCGTTATGGTCAGGTTGGAAAAACCTCGATATTCAGGATATTGACTCGCCATCGGAAGCGAAAGTTACTCAAATAGAGGTCAACGGTGTTAAGCATACGGTACCAGCAAACTTCGCGATGAACCTTGCAGGCGTCCACGGTACCTTCAACTTCACTCATTCAACCGATGGCCACGATAAATGGAGCTACAGTGCGGACAATAGTCATACTGAAGTTCAATCACTAAGTCACGGCGATTCACTGACTGATACGATCACTCTAATCACCGCAGATGGGACACGAATCCCGCTGACAGCCAAAATCTTAGGTACCGATGATCATGTGATTATTGATACGCCTGACGCATTAGCAGCTGCATTGGGAACGGCTGTTGAGGACAAGGTTACCTCTATTTCAGGCACCTTACTCGCGCACGATTCCGACAGTAAAGATTCCGTCACCTTTACCGCAGGTAACTCTGTTGGCGCTTACGGTACGCTTCATGTGGATAGCAATGGGCAATGGCATTATGACCTAGACCACTCAAAGGCCAATGCGCTACAACAAGGTGAGACAAAGGCAGAAGGCTTTGATATCACAGCGATATCGACTGACGGCTCAACCGCAACTAAACATATTGAAGTGCTAGTTCAAGGGAGTAATGACAAGGCAACGATATCCGTCACCTCAAACCCAGATGTGTATGAAGATCGCTCTTCAACGCCCGTCGAGATCATATCAGGTAAACTGAGTGCCCTCGATCCTGACCACGACCAAGCAGCATTCTCAACGGATGTGGGCAAACGCCATGATCCATTTAACAGTGGCGTGCACGGTGGTCTTCACATTTCCAAAGATGGTTCTTGGACTTATACCGTTAACAACAGCCAAATTCAGCAATTGGCAGCTGGGCAAGAGGAGCATGTCCAATACAACGTACATACTGTTGGCGGTGATTATCATGTCATTGATATTAAGATCGTGGGAACCAACGATATACCAACCGTATCCGCAACCACTCTTGCCCATGGCACGGAAGATACACACTATCAAATGCAGGCCAGTCAGTTCGGTTTCACTGATGTCGACACTGGCGATACGCTGCACTCAATCGCGATCACTGACCTGCCGCCAGCGACTCAAGGTAAGTTTGTACTCGATGGACACTATATCACTGCTGGTCAAAGTATCGCGACTGCCGATATAGCTAAGCTTCAGTTTGTCCCAGCCACCGACTTTAACGGCGATGTTCAGTTTAAATTTACCGTTAACGACGGACATGCTAGCTCTGCAGAAGCAACTAACACATTACATATCGATGCGGTTGGAGATGCTGCAACCATATCAGGTGTAGACACAGGTAGTGTCACCGAAGATAGGAATGTCCATCCTTCAGTACAAGGCAACTACTCTAATAAATTAGAAGCTCAGGGACACCTTACGGCCATCGACCCTGATGCTGGAGAATCAGGCTTTGATTACCACACGCTGATCAGCGCTCCCTCGCATCCTAACTGGGCACCTTACCGATCCGCACTTGGTGGTGAGTTAGAAATCGATCAACAAGGAAGATGGCACTATTACATCGATAATCGTAAGTCTGAAGTTCAAAGTTTAGGCGTAGGTGAAACGCTCACGGATACCGTCACTATCCAATCTAAAGATGGCACGCCACATGTGATTACTCTCACTATTAATGGCACCAATGATGATCCCGTTTTATCGGTAACCCAAACCACTCCAACAACGGGCACGCTGACCGAAACTGATGTTGACGTGAACGACACGCATACCTTCTCTGTCGTCAATTCAACAGGTCAATTCGGTTCGCTATCAGTCGACCCAGATTCAGGCGCGTATGTGTATACAGCCAACGGTTCGGTTGCTGGGATGAGTTACAACGCGGCGACACACACATATCACGGCACCGATGTGTTTGAAGTCAAAGTGGCTGACAATCACGGTGGTGAATCGTCAAAGTTCATCACCTTTGATGCCAACGGTCATGTTTCAGTTGTGTCAGGTCAATCACCGACGATTTCAACCTCTGTGCCTTCCAATCCACTGGTAACGAACACACAGCCAAGTTTACCAACTGGGACAAACACTCCGCCAAATAATGCGGTCACCGTCGACATAGCGGCATCTAGTGATACTGGTACTTCCGATACCGATAACCTCACTAAAGACAGCACTCCAACAATCACCGGGCATACGGATATTCCTTACTCACAAGTCACCATCTATGATGGCTCCACACCTATTGGGCATGCGGTATCTGATGGCTCGGGGCAGTATAGTGTGACGGTAAGCAGCTTATCGAATGGCGATCATAATCTTTCTGCCAAAGCGTTGGCTCCTTCTTCAGTTTTACCAGCAACATCATCCATTCTTTCATTGCATGTTGATACTGTAGTCGCACCGCTTCAAGTCTCGTTAACCCACGACACAGGAATCAATTCGTCTGATTTGATCACTCACGATGGTTCACTGACTATCACTGGACAAGAAACAGGCGCAACCGTTGAGTACTCGACCGACAACGGACACACATGGACATCGAGTTTCACCCCTCAACAAGGCTCAAATACCGTTAGCGTGAGACAAACTGATATTGCCGGAAATGTTTCCGCGAGCAGTTCTTTAACTTTCACTTTGGATAACACCGCCACAGCACCAAGCGTTTCCCTTACCTCAGATTCAGGGAGTTCCTCTTCAGATAATATTACTAACGTTGGAGATCTGAACGTTGGAGGCATCGAACAAGGTGCAACAGTGGAATATTCTACTGACAATGGTGTGCATTGGAGTACTCAGTTCACTCCAAATGAGGGTGTTAATAACGTTCAAGTTAGACAGACTGATGTGTCGGGTAACGTATCTCCTTCTACATCGCTCACCTACACCTTAGACACTCAAACCGACATACGAGTGAATTCCGCTCAGGTCGACCAACATGGTCAAGGCATGATGGTGCAAGTGTACTTACCTAAGGATTCAGAAGTCACGCTTCTCGAAATTACCAGTGACGGCGGTGGCGCGCCTCTGCTTGTCGACCTGAAAACGGTGCAGAGACAAGGGACGGGGACAAGTGTTAGTCACCCTGACCATCAATATCAAGAGTTTGTTGGCATAGACTTATCTTCGTTACCGGATGGTCATTTAACAATTCGAGTCGCAGGCACAGATGCTGCAGGCAATACCGTCACTGCTCAATCATCAGCAAGTTCGAATTATGTATTAGACACAGCCGCTAGCGTTAGCGATGATAGCAACACAGCCGTTGAAGACTCAACGACACCAGTCTCAGGCAACCTACTAAGCAACGATGCTGATGCGACTACTGTTACCACAACAGGTGACATTCAGGGTACTTACGGGACATTCCATTTAAGTTCAGACGGTCGTTACACTTACACCTTAAACAACCAACTGAGCGTAATTCAGCAGCTTGATTCTACTTCATCACCTCTCGTCGATAGTATCGCCTACACTGCGCGCGACAACCATGGCAACCAAGCGACAGCGCATCTTGCGATATCCATCCAAGGCACCGACGATAACCATACTCCCGTCGTCACTGCCCATTCCGTTTCAACGAATGAGGATACAACTCATACTTTTTCTACCGCCGAATTTGGCTATACCGATCAAGATGGCGATGCCCTTCACTTCATCACCGTTGGCCAATTGCCTGCAAATGGTTTATTGCTTCTCAATGGCAAAGCGGTAACCACCAACCAGCAAATCAGTAAAGCTGACTTAGACGCCGGTCATTTGACCTTCACTCCAATCCACAACGAAAACGGTACCAACTATGCGCACTTTACGTTTACTGCCAATGATGGCCAACAAGATTCAGCAAGTGCGACAATGACATTGAACGTCAATGCAGTGAATGACGATCCAACTGTAGGTTCTAGCTTCAAGAGTTCTCCCGAAGATACGCCTATGCGCTTTACGAAAGCCGATTTCAAATATTCCGATGTCGATGGTGATGCACTGAGCCATATCACCATCACTCATGTGGCACACGGGACACTGAGTTTAAATGGGCATAGTGTGAGTGTTGGCGATGATGTTTCCGCTGCAGATGTTTCTTCGTTAGTCTTCACTCCAACACTCAACTACTCCAGTGCCGGTTTAAACGGACTAGGAGCTGTCCAATTTACAGCGAATGACGGCCACACTGACTCGAAAGAAGGATCTATATTCATTAATATTGCCCCTGTCGATGACCCTGCCACATTCAGCGGTGATTCCACAGGTCGCACTCAAGAAGATACTCATACCCAAGCCTCTGGCACATTGAGTGTGACTGATCCTGATGGCACACAAGGTTTCATTGCCGTTCAAGGTGGCGCTGGCATTGTGGGAAGCAAAGGATACGGGCACGCCCACATAGACAGCAACGGACATTGGACCTACAACCTCTATAACAACCACACGATTGTTCAACAGTTGAAACAAGGACAAACTGATACTGAGACAATCACCGTACAAGCAAAAGATGGTACAACGCATGACATCGTCATTACGATAACAGGTACTAACGACGCACCTACTGTCTCAGAACACACCCCGGGTAGCAGTCACTCAGTAAACGAAGACACTAACCCGAACGCTAGAGGGCAACTTGATATAAGTGACATTGATGGTGATGCAGTTAGCGTAACTGTAGACCCAGGCCAAAGTGCTCAATTTGGTTCTGTTCAATTTGACAGCCAAACCAACACTTGGGCTTATCACTTAAACAATGCCAACCCTCAAGTTGATGCATTAAACGACGGCGATACACTTACCGATAGGTTCACATTGCTTGTCGATGACGGACATGGAGGTAAGGTTTCGAAAGAGATTGTCATGACCATCAATGGTCACACCGATCCTATACCCTACACGCCACCAACCATCAGTGTCACTGTCGATACAAGAAATGCTCACCATGTGACTGCGGGTATTACCGCAAGCACAGTACAAGCTTATGCCCATAGCATCGGACAATCCGCTCGAACAGTGTCAGGTCACCATGAGATTGAAGGTCATGGGCACAGTGAAATATTCATTGTGCAAGGCAGCCTTCACGAAGAAGCTGAACTGAAGAGTGGTAATGATATCTTGTATATAGGAGGTCGATTAACCGACGAGGAAATCGAAGGTGGGAGTGGTCGTGATACGCTCATTCTAGGTGCTTACAACCGCAACAATGCACCAAGACTGCACAGTGACAAAATAGGTAATATGGAAATAGAAAGTATCGAAAATATTATCTTGGGTGACGGAACGGTATTGAAAGGTCACTTGCCACCTAACTTCCCTTCTATCGGACACGATCACTATGAAGTGCCAGTGAATATCCAAGCCCATTTATCTTCCAGTGATGAATCGGTTTCGAGTATTCGACTTACTCACCTACAACAAGGGTTAACGCTACAAAGCAATGGACATAACATCAATGCTAATCAGGATGGTAGTTACACCGTGCCAACCAATGGGCATTTGGTTGTCATCTCCGCACACCCAATCAGCAGCGGGCATCACTATTTTGAAACAGAGGTAACTACGCATAACTCAGTAACAGGCGTTACCGCTGTAACAACAGAAGATCTGCACGGACATATTCAAAGCCATGTAAATCCGCCGTCTCCACCACCACCGCCAGTTCAACACGATGAGCCAGACTTCTCACCGTTAGATAGCGTACAGGACTTTACGGTCACTTTAGACGACTCGTTAAGTGCGGACGCACCTTTGGATAATCATGCTCAAGTCAGTCATGAACACCCTGTTGGTGCTGCGGCTTATTTGGATGCCCTAGGTATTCAGCCGAATGCATCGAATACCACCGAGCACGATCAGCCTGCTGACATGGACATAGTGCTTGCACAAGTCGACCAACAACATGCTGCAGATTACGATCAAACGCATTTGGATATGTCGGATGCACTTGAACACCATGATGCAGCCAATAACCACAACCAAGATGATGAACACCATCATCACAACGACGCAGATGGACTACCAGACATAGATCCAAATAACTAATGGTGGGTGATTAATCATTAGTGAAGAAAACAAAAGGGAGCACGCTATGTGCTCCCTTTTTAATGATTGTTTCTTGTATCGTTCTGAACAAAGAAGAGTTGTGACTCTTCAAGTTACCTTTCTCCGAATGCAACACTAATATTGGTATAGATCGGCTTCCAAAGGTATTGGAATACTGACTTCTCGCCCGTCGTAATGTCTACCTCTCCCGTCATACCGGGAAGAATAGAAAAGCTTTCAGGGTTATCACGGAAGTATGGCGTTTCAACAGACACCACAACCTCATAATAGATTTCACCTCGTTCACTTTGGCTTGTTGTTGGTGAAATACTCTCAACCTCCCCTTTTAAAGCACCAAAACGGCTGTAATCAAACGCATCAATCTTAATTCGAGTTGGCTGACCTACGTTCACGAAACCAATATCCCTCGGTGATAAACGAGCTTTAAAATCCGCTTTTCCGCCGACAGGGACAATCTCAACTACAGTGCCACCCGGTTGAATAACGCCACCGTTCTGCGTACTTGGTAGGCTTTGCACTAAGCCTTGTAGTGGTGACACTAACATGGTGTTCGTCAATTTCGCTTGGCTTGAACGCACTCGTGCATTAAGTGCCGACAAATCTGATACTGCTTTGGATCGATCGTCACTTACTTTTGCTTTGGCTTCTGCAAGAAGTTGTTCGATTTTTTGCTCATTGCTGTCTGCCTGTTTAATCAGAACCGACTTCTTGCCGCGAGCTTCTTCAATTTTCTGCTCTATGCTGGCCAACTTTTGACGCATTTCAAGTACACGTAAACGAGAGATGTTCCCGGCTTTATTGCCTTTTTCCAAGATGTTCAGCTCTTGCTTAGTCGCATTCAGCTCTTTGTCGTAGCTAGGTAGAGACTTTTCTACGACACGAAGCTGCTCTGCAATTTGCTCACTGTCCTTTTCCAACACAATGCGCTTTTGATAGTAGAGCCCTTTTTGAGCATTTAACTGCGCCTTTTGTTGGCTAACGATCTCCGGGAAATCAATTTCAAATTCTCCAAAATTCGGCTCACGGTCATCTAGCAAAGCGTTCATCCGCTCGATACTCGCAAGTAAGGTTACTTGTTGAGATTTCAACTCTTCTAGGGCTGTGCGCTGGAAGGTAGCGTCAAATTCAACAAGTGGTTGCCCTTTCTCTACCAATTGACCTTCTTTAACAAGAATTTGCTTTAACTTGCCGCCAATGGCGCTTTGTAACACTTGCTTTTCCCCTTCAGGAATCACCGCCCCCTTTGCTTTAGCGATTTCATCCACTTGAGTGACCACAGACCAAGTGACAAAAGCAATGACACACAAGGCAACTGACCATGTCGCTAACGCCAATGTTCGAGCTGTATTTTGTGATTCAACAAGCTCGCCGTAACGCTTGCCAGTCTCGATAGGTTTTTTAGCCATTAGCGACTCCTTGCTTTGACTCTACTTTTTGCTTTGGTAACTCTTGTGTGTCAGATAACTGCTGCTCTTGAGACTCGGATGGCTGCTCCAGAGGACCTGCATAAACCACAGCCCCCTCGTCTAACACCACGACTTTATCAGCAAGCTTAATCAAGTCAGGATCATGTGACGTATATATCACCGTTGCTTTTCCTTTCTTCGTTGCTAAGAACTCACCAAATACACGTTTAGCATTGGGATGGCCATCAGGCACCGGGTTATCCATTAGGAACATGGGGTAGTCATACACCAAAGCTTTGGCGTCAATGAGGATCTGAGCGACAGTACCTGACAACATGTCAAACAGGCTATCCGGCTGGATGCTGCTGATAGAGGTATCCAGTCCGTCAGGTAATGTGGAGAACCAGCGCTTGCCCCCAACCATATCAATGGCAGCTATCATTTTCTGCTCTTCAACTTTATGCCCATCGCTTAACCACTCTCGAATACTCAAGGTGAGTAAGTCGGGGTAAGCCGCGCGAATGAAACACCAGTGTCGATAAAGCTGTGGATCATACTGAGCAAGGTTTACCCCTTTCAGCTCAACCATGCCGTTTTGAATAGGCAGTAAACCGGACAACACTTCAATTAGTGTCGATTTACCACTGCCTGAAGGGCCGGTGATCGCCACAATATCGCCCGCTTCAACATCAAAACTTACCCCATTCAATGCAGGGCGACTTTGTTTAGGGTAACGGAGAGTCACTTGATCTAACTTCAAGTTCGGAGCGACCGTTGGCAATGGGTGATGCTGGTAACTGAATTCACGTTCAGACGGCTGAGACAGAATACGATTTACCTGCAGCTTAGATTGATTAAAGCTATTAAAACGCATCGCGCTGTTTGCCAGCACTTGCGCAGGCCCTGTCACTTTGGAAATCAACATCATTGATGCAATCAAACCACCGGGCGTCATCACTTGCTCGAAAATAAGTCCAATACCTAAGCCCATGACAGCCAATGTTGAGCCCACTCCGATGAAATAATATATCGAGGTGTATCGACTTTGCAGAACCGCTTGATTGAACGTCACTGTAGAGGCAAGCAGATTGGCCTTTTGGAAACGTTGGATCCAGTGCTCTGAAAACCCAGCACTACGAATAAAGGCAAGCTTGGAAGACAACTCATTCGCCATATTTTGACGATTCGTGCCGGCTACCGTCGATTGCATTGAGCGCTTACTACTCGAACGTATTGAGCGCTTAGCTAACAGGTAATACAGGACCAAAGAGACGATTGGAACCAGTACCAGCCATCCACCTAGCACACCTATAGCAAGGACAAAAATGGCAATGAAAGGTAAATCAAACAACGCATTACCGAGTGGTCCTGATAACACACCTGAAATACGCTCAGATAACATCACTTGGTTTTGCTGACTAGACGAGGCAGTTTGCTGGTTTTGCGCATAGCTATTTCTTAATAATCGCTGCACAAGGGATTGAGATATCTCGCGGCTGACTCGGTTGGACACAGAAGCAAACACTCGACTACGCAATGTTCTTAACCAGCCCATCATCACAAACAACAAAGCAGCCCCAATGGCAATACCTTGCAGTTCGTGCCCAGCATCGCCACCGATTACATGGTCATAGATCGACATCGTGATGAATGGCACTGCGAGAGCAAATAGATTGGTGACAAAGCTGACCAAGAGCAATTTAGGAATGATAGGACGAAAAGCATGTAACCGTTCACCAACCCAATCCGGAGTAGCCTTCTCCAATGGCGCCCCTTCGATCACAATGCAAAATTGAGGAGCTTCTGAAACGTCTTCATTGCCATCAACAGCCACAAACTGTTTTGACTCCAAGTAACCAGAAACCAATTCACTTTCACTAAGAACTAGGAGAACTAATTTGTGATCGCCGACTTCATCTAGGTTAGCAACCAAGCGATATGGCAAGGCAAGCCTATCAAACAGGGCAAACATATCATCTATTGATTCAATTCCGTTCTCATCAACCCATTGGCGCGCGAACAGTTGGATATTCGCATTTACTTCCAACTCCCTGAGCACAGAAAGGCTTTCAGTTTCCAGTCGGTTCATCGGCTCATGTTGACCGTCTATTTCGCCATGGCGATTAGCATCTAAACGATTCATGCAATGACCTCCTGCTGAGTAGAACTGTCTTCGGCAATCGAACCGTTTTCTACTCTAATTGTTCGACTCGCTATTTCGCGAAGTTTTGCATGATAGCTCACCATCAATATGGTTCGCCCTGCCAATACTTCTTCTTCCAGCACCTTAACCAGGTTACCGAGAGCATTGAGGTCGAGCGACGAATCCGGTCTTTCTAGCATGATAACGGGCTTGCCACTCGCTAATTGAGCCGCAATATTGAGCATTTTAATATTGCCCATACTCAACAAAGAGGCACTTGTATGGCCGATTTGTGTTTCTAACCCATCAGGTAAACGGGTAATTTCTTTGGTTAATCCCAAGCGGACAGCGTAAGCATTGGCGCTTTGTGTTCTCTCAGGATCAAAGCCACACAAATTGTCCAGAATCGTACCTGAGACTAACTGCCCTTTAACCCCGCAGTAAGCTGTAGCTTGAGCGACAGACGCAATAGAAACAGCTTCGCCATTAATGAAGCACTCACCCGCGGCTAAATCATCAACCCCTGCTATCGAAGAGAGTAAGTGACTGTTGGTATGGCGATCTTCACTCTCTAACAGCACCAGTTGACCTTTATTTAGCGTCACATCCGCACTAGCGAGTTCACCATATCTTTCAACAGTGGCTTGCTTGATTTCTAAAGTCTCAAAGCCAGAGAAGTTCAGCTCAGAACCATCAGAATCACGCAGTGACAAGTCCCCTAACTTTTCAATTGCCTGATTAGCACTATGGATTGAATTAAGCTTGATTCGAACCCCAACCAGAGCGCTCAGAGGCGCAACAGCTCTACCCGATAAGATGGAGCATGCTGCTAACCCCCCCGTGGTCAATTGGCCATCCAATACCCACAAGCTCCCGGTAATCACCAACAAAACAGAAGTCGCAAGCGCAGCAAGCTGAATACACTCTTGAGCGAAAGCATTCTGCTCTTCTTCTTTGGCTTTGGATTGAGATCGGACATTATTGAGCGATTTAAACTGATTAAAAATTCGAGATTCAACAGCCTGACGTTTAATACCCTGAATAGTTTGGCTAAGAATGATCAAGAAGGCTTTTCTTTCTTGCTCATCTTTAGAAGCTTCTTCACTTAAACTTTTCACGCGGATAGAAGACAGCCAAACAATACCGAGCGTGACAAGCCAAACTGCCACAGGTATCGCCACCAGCTCACCGCCGATATAAGCCACCAGACCCAGAAAGATCAATGCAAAAGGCAGATCGATAAATCCAGAGATTATTCCACCAGAGTACCAATCCTTAACTTTGGATACCGATCCTAGCCCCTCTTCGACACCACCCACACCGAGCTTACGAAGGTGTCCTGATGATGCAGTCGTGACCCTTTCAACTAAAGTTTGGTAAGTGGCTTTTTCGGTATTGCTGGCCGCCGCAGACAAAAGCCAAGTACGAACAAAACGTATGAGTGCTTCCATGGCTACGGCTAGTGTCGCCCCCGCTAAAAGCAGTGTAGCCGTACCATAACTTTGATTGGGAAGAATGCGATCGTAGATCTGGAGGACCGTTAATGGAACGGCTAATGACAAGAGGTTAATAAGTAAAGAAGGCAGTAAGACTTTCCTTACAACCCCTTTGCTTTGTACTGATGTAACGGGCATACACAATCCTTATCCGAGCTTATGAAATAAGATTGGTATATTCTATTTAGTTGTGCAAGGTAAGGTGCTGATTTAATTTAGTTTTAAGATATTGGTAAAACTCAGTTGTTTCCATCAAAATTTAGATCAAATAAAGATTATTATTAGAGCTTCTTATTGATTAAGAATGTTTGTATAGCTCATATTTTCAGGTTATGAGTAAACTTTTATCCTAAATGATTTTGCTCAAAGATGAGTTAGAGAAACCTGTCGGGATTATATCTGGGCTAGATTATTCTAAGCCCAGATTGATTTCCTATCGTTGACTGTTTACTGAAGCAGAAGAGCAAGTTGACGAATATCAGGGCTCACATCATCTGAAAGCATCAATTGATTTAGTTTCTGTTGAAAGTTATCAATGACTTGATTTCTCTTTTCTAAATCCTTTCTTAACGAAGCATTAGCCGCATTTTTCGCGGCCAACAACATTGCGTGAGACTGCTCCTGTTGCTTAGCTTTCTCACTAGCTAGGTGAAGTTTTTCGTCTTTGTCTTGAACTTCACGGGTACGATCATCCCGCTCTTGCTTAACTGAGGTCAGCTCATCAGACAAACCAGACACCTTCGTAGACAGGCCGGAAATTTTGCTAGACATATCTGACGTCCTCATAGACGTCGCACCAGACATCACTTCAACTGTAAGTTGGGATTTGATCTTATCTTTATGCTGTTTGAGTTCGTTGTCCGCTTTTTCCTTCGCCTTCTTGGTATTGTCTAAGTTAAAGCCCAGTATCTTGTCCCCTGCTGCACCAGCCCCAAGTTTGGCTAGCTTAGTCGTCGACATAACACTGCCAGCGGTACCAAGCACGGACGGCACAGAAACAGTGCCAGCGAATAGTGTGCCTACTGTCAGCCCAAGTCTTAGTACAGCCGAGGTGGCTTTGGACCAGTACTGCGCTCTGTCGTCATTCATGCCCATTTTTTCAAGCAGTTTATACGTTAAATTCGAGATGGTATCTGAGCCCATTTTCAGCCCTTCACCACCATGTGCTTTGCTATACCAATCTGCGGCTGCACAGCCTGCATCGGAAACCGCTAGCGCAAATGCCACTCCCGCCGCAGCGACAAGTGGCACTCCTAGTCCACCACTAAAGACAGTTGCCGCAATAGCCAACCCTAGTCCCACTCCCGCTATCGCAACGTTAAACAGCTCTTTAAAGAATGTACATTTTGCTACGTCTACCCCAGCTTTCTTAGCCTGATCATAGAGAGCCGTCGATTTTTCGAGCAGTTGTTTTGATTCTGTCGTCGAGGTTTCATGATTGCTTAAATACTCTTTCTGAGCTGGTGTGATGGCTAAATCTAGATGATCGACCGTATCCGCTTGGCTTTGTAAAGGCACTTGTGAAATATCAAAGCTTCTTGCCTCTTGCTTTGGGGAAGATTTCGGCATCTCTAAGTCTAAATAATTGAGGCCAGCAAGCTGTTGAGAAGAAATCTCTATTGGCATGGTAATACTCCTACTACTTGTTATTGAGTAATCTCATCGAGTAATGACTGAGCAAGCGCACGAATCTCCGGTTGCTCCGGAATAATAAAGCTTTGCTCAATACAGGTGTGCAACGCATCTACAGCTTCTGAATGCTTTTCCAGCGATAGATAACATTGACCCATTCTGAAGGTCACCCCAGCGTCACATGCATTCATTAAGGTCGAATAACCGTAGAAGATCAGCGCATGTTCAAATTGATCTAACGCGTGCAGCGTGGAGGCCATACCAAACATGTATTCGCGTCGCCAAGGATTGTTCATCACCAGATAAGTAAAATGTGTCAGAGCACCGGACATATCTTCTTCTTGATATTGCTCCAGTGCGCTTTGATATGCCTGATCTAATTCTGACTCTTCAACACCATTTAATTGCGCCAGAGTTTTATGCCCGTTAACGACGTCCTGGATGGATTCGGCAACTTGATTAATGTCGACTGGAAGGAAATTTGTATTTGTCATGAGATATTCCATCATCGGTAAGGCACCGAATGAACGGTGCCCTACATTTGGTTTACGTAAAGAACGGATTAGTTGTGAACCGCTGATGCGATGCGCCCATGAAGTTCAACTAACTCTTTGACCAATGAACGCATCTGCTCTGAGATTTGACGTGCTTTATCACTGAGTTCGTTTACATTTTTGGCGTAGTTTTGGGCGTTCATTGCTTTGAATTCGCCGTCCATTTTTTCCATCTCAGCGTCTTTAGTAATGGAAGCTGAAACCATAGAGCCAGCGCCATCAACACTTTTTCCGAGTGCCTGACCTAGGTGTGTCGCACCTTCGCCAAATTTTGACGTTGCACCCACACCGACCATACCTACGACCCCTGACAGGATCTGTAAGCCACCGGACCAAGCTGCAGATTCAAAAGCACTCTTAATTGCATCTCGTTTAGTGTCCATCGACGCTTTTTGCACATCCCATCCAAGCAATTGCTGCTTCTGGTTATACTCTTGGAGCACGTTGCGCAGTTTTTTAAAGATCTCTGCCAGTTTTACAATCAGTTCGTTAAGCTGAGCAATCGCATCCATCGCTTCACTGCCAGAGACATCATGGTCGTAGCTCGTAGAGCTTGCTGCATTCACTGGTGCGTTATTTGAAACTTGTACTTCACTCATAATTTCCCCCTTAGCTACACTGCTGATGTGGCAATGCGAGCCTGTAACATGCCTGTTTCATTGATCACTTTGCTTGCACCATCTAAGGTGTCGCCTTGTTTATCAACTAAATCTTTGATGGTTTTGGATTGCTGTTCTTTGGCTTTGTCGTACCAGTCGTAGCAGAACTCCATCAGGTTTTGTTTCAGGATCAAATCTTCAATTTGTTTTTGAAGTTTGGCTTTTTCTTCAGTCACAATGCCGCTGGTGATGGCTTTGCCAGACCCGGCTGATGCACGAATAAGATCAAGTGAGGTATAGGTACACGCTTTGATGACCGTTTTAATGACTTCATTGCGCACCATAGTAGTGACCTGTTTAGTGATCTCTTGGGCGGTAATCTGGGCACCTTTCTCGATGGCCGCAGTTGCCGCTTTTTCTACCGACTTAGTCACGAGTTGCTGAATCGCCTCTTCACTGAACGCTTTACCTAAAGACTTAGCAATTTGGCCACCCCGTTCAGCGACTTGCTCTACTCCTTTGCTCACGCCGCTCATCAACTGTTTGCTGACCTGCTCTGCCACTTGTTCGGAGACTTGTTTACCGACTTGCTGCGCAATGTTTGTGACTTCTTGAGTCGAGCCTTTACCGATACTTTCGACTAGCTTCGGTGCGGCTTCTTTCATTGCGGTTTCAGTGCCTTTGGCGATAGAGCGAGTGGCTGAAATAGCTCGGCCTGCCTGGAAGATATCCAGTGCCATGCCCACGATCTCGGCACCCAACTGCACTTTACCGGCGACATCAATGACTTTCTGACATTTCTCTTTGTCCGCTCCACACAGAATTGCCGTTTCCGCAGCGGCTTTGACCATTCCGGCAATGCCTGCAGTGAGGTAAGCCGCGCCACTAGCCATATCCAATGCCCCACCTGCAACATCTCCTACGGCTATTCGCGCGGCACCTTCAATCAGTTTGAATACGCCGACAATGGCTTCCACAGCACCGACAATCCAGTCGAAGATCGCACCGAAGATACCGCCTTTATGGGCTTTCTCTGCTTGCTCGATTCGCTTAGCGAGCTGTTCCTGGAACTCTTTGACTTGCTGATCACGGAGTACGGCTTGAGTATCCGTCATTAGTCGACTGGCTTTAGCTGCTGCATTCGCTGTATCACCAAAGGTTTTAAGTCCTAGATTGGCTGCCATAAGAACCATGTCGTTCATGGAAGCTTTTTCTAGCTGACTTACTGTGACGTTGTCACCCTTATGAAATGCCGATAGTACGCGCTGCAATGCCTGACTTGCTATGTCTGAGCTGACCACGCCCGTTTTTGTTTCGCGGTCAATTACATCAACAAGACCACCCGGTGTTCCAGACGAAGGCAAACGTGCTTTGGTTTCCTTACTTTTATCAAGACGCTCAGTTTCCGAAGTGCCCGTTACTGGCATTTGGGTATTGAAGTTAACACTAGTCATGATGCACCTCCTGAGTAAATTGAGCTAAGGCTTTGTTGGCCTTCTCGGCTATTTCATCCCAAACCCCGTCTGGGTGACAATCGCATACGCGTAATGCCGCTTTGTAAGATTTAATGGCGTACTCTTTATTGCCAACGGCAAGATAGTTATTGCCTGCATAGTAAGGGCTACGAGGGTCTTCCACTTTGACGATGCCTGCACGACCAAAACAGAAAATCGCTTCTTCGTGTTCTTTGAGTTGCTGGCAGCATGTGCCTAGTGCAAAGAAGTAATCAAAGTTCCACTGATCAATTTTCATTAGTAAATAGAAGATTCGCTTGGCACCTTCGTAGTCCCCGTAGTTCATTAGCTGGGTTCCGTATCGATACAGAAGATCGAGATCTTTCTCTTCAACGTCAGCCAACATTTTTAACGAGCCGCCTTGTTGCAAGAATGTCTGCAAGGTTTCAAATTCTTTCTCTACCATAACGGCCCCCTATCGGATGTTTTGAGCAATGGACTTGTTCATCTCTGCCAGCATGGTTTGCATGCTGTTCAGCAGGCTGACAGTGACATTGTAGGTTTGCATGATTTTCTGAAGCTGTAGCTGTGATTGGGAAACGAAATCGGACGCACGGTTAGAGACTGTGTCGAGTGCCGCTTTTACCGCTTTGAGTTTGCCCTGATCCAGTCCACCGGCTGCTTGCAGAGTGTCTGCGATGTGCTGCATGTGTTCTTTGTTGATACGCTGACCAGACATATAGCCCACTTCAGGTAGGCTCCAGATGTAATCGCAAGCCCGCTTTCCATCGACCTTAATGCCATGTTGATCCATATAAGTCACAACGTCCTGCCAGCTGTATGACTGCATACCCTCTGGGCCACTGGCGTCAATTTTTGCTTTCAGTTTGTCGAGATATTTAGCTGATGGATCGTTGGTTTTGAGGTAGTCACTAATAGACTTACCGTCAACTGAGAAACCATTGTCCTTCATATACTTCACGACTTCAGGTGGTAGCTGACCTGTTGCTTTGTCGCCCTCTTTAGCGACTCGGGCAATCACTTCGTCTACACGGTTAGCCATGTCCTGAGCAGAGCGAGATACATCCGCTTTGGCTTGCATCTGACCGTATTTAGCATCAGCTAATTCAGACAGAAGATTCATGAATAAATATAATACCGCAACGCCACCTGATAATACGCTATCGCCTTTAATAGCATTTTCAATTTCTACTTTGTCATTTTCTTTAGACAAAGGAGCACTCACGCTGTTATCGACTTGAAGCATAACAACTCCTTACTATTATTTTATTGAACAGATTTATCGTTTAAATAATTAACGAATATTCTGAGCGATGGATTTATTCATTTCAGCTAACATGGTTTGCATGCTATTTAAAAGGCTGACGGTCACGTTGTATGTCTGCATCAATTTTTGTAATTGAAGTTGAGATTGTGAAACGAAATCTGACGCTCGGTTCGATACGGTTTCTAGCGAGGCTTTAACCGCTTTGAGTTTGCCCTGATCTAGGTCCTTACCGTTAGCTTCTAGGTATTTATCAATGGTCTTGCCATCGACGGTGAACCCGTTGTCTCTCATGTAGTTAATTACTTCAGGAGACAGTTGTCTTGTCGCTTTATCGCCTTCTTTAGCAGCTTCCGCGACTTTTTCATCGACACGGTTTGCCATGTCCTGAGCGGTACGTGACACTTCAGATTTTTTCTGCATCTGAGAGTATTTGGCGTCAGCCATTTCAGACAGTAGATTCATGAACATATACAGCACAGCGATACCACCGGAAAGTACAGTGTCACCACGTGATGCAATAGTATTTTTAATATCTTCACTTTGTTGAGAGTTGATGATGCTAGTACCTTGAGTACCTGATGTATCATTAAGATTAACAGCCATAATATTTTCCTCTTATTAATAGGTTATTACTACAAGCTGGGTTCTAAATTGGAAAATCACCATTTAGCATCTCAGTTTGTAATTCTATATTACCGCCCGTTTGATCTTTTTATTTCTAATATCCCCAACCAGTACAAATTGGTGGTTCGACCAGTTTGTTGAATATATTTTCAAATATTAAAACAGTTACAAAAAAACCGGCATAACAATATCGCTATACCGGTAAGGGACCACAGTGGTCATTGACGAATAAGAGATGAACTTTAGAGAGTTACATATATTTCTTTAACACTCGTTTTTTGGGCTTAGGAGATGATTCCGGCTGCTGATCTTCGGAATCTCCCATGGTTTTGAACCCTTCCTCCAAGCTTTTAAAGTTGCTCTCAAGCTGGGTCACTTTCGACATAATGGCTTGCTGAGAGTTTTGAAAACCCTCGGGAAATGCCTGATTCAGCTTTTCTAATTTTCTACGTGCATCTGGATCGTGCGCAGATTTTTCGGCCAAAACCTGAATTTCACTCTGCAGTTGTTCGAATTCCTTCATTTGTTCAGCAAGCATACTGCGACGGCTGTTGAGGTCATCCATTACGGATTTAATGTCGTTGAATGTATCCATAATTTTCTCCGGTTTTTAAAGTGGTACGGTAGAGTTCGTTTGATGTATAGAGCTTGTTACTGATATCGCTTAGCCAAAATACTGATCACGTCTTGAGCAGCGTAAATGGCATGGTAGAGACTTTCCGCAGTCTGTTTTGATCCTTTATTCAACTCATTTCGAGCCGCTTCTAACTGAGAAATCAATTCGTCTTTGCTTTCAGGATTCTCCTTAAGCGTGGATTCCAGTTGTGTAATTCGAGCCATAACGCCTCCTATAAAATGAATGGTATGTGTATAAGTTCGCCATCTCGACTGAGGTCTAGCCCTTTCAAATCAATGTGACTTACCACATAACCGCTATCGAGTTTGCTGTTCAATTTAAGTCGAGTTCCGTTGCTAAGCTCCACAAATGGGTGGCTGCTGTTACCACCAAAACTGACGATTTGCCCAGACAGATAACGGGATAAATTGTCCCTTACTGGGATGTTCTCAAATCGGACATCAATGCTTTGGCCTGTGTTCGCCATCAACTCACTACTCACCTGGCGAATCTGACTGCGGACATCATCTTGAAACTGCCCCGTTACCATGATGCTGTCTTGACGACGTTCCACCATCAGGCCTTGAAGTAGCCCTTTGTCTCTAAGTGCTTCAATGAATTTTTGCACATAGCCACCAATATCGTTTGCCACTTGCCAGTGTTTAAGCCCTTGAACTTGTTCTAATTCACGAGTCACTTTGTCCCACTTTTCACCAGATTGAATCGCACCTGAAATTCTGACTTCACCCATTCTTCGTGATGGAAGAACATTGATGTTCTGATAACCATTTGCGCTCAATACCGACTCAACGTTGCTGATCAATGTATCGGTACAAACCGCGGAGTTGGTGAAACGTATCGAATGCAGTTTCAACCCTTCTTTTAACTTGGCCATGGCGGTTGAGTTGTCGCAGTAACCTGTCAGCGTCACTACTCCATCAGGGCTCCAGTTTCCTTCAACCTGATGTAATGCCGGAACATTGAGTTGGTGTTGTAACCATAATTGCGGGTCGAACACGGGTTGTGTTTTAGCCGGTAACATCAAGGTAAATGCCATTAGAACGATGGTAATCAGTGTCATTGCCAGCAACACCACCTTTCTCCATCTGCTTTGGCTGTTTTTTACATGCGCCGGTAACTTTTGCCACTCTAATGCTTGCTCTGCCTTTCCTATAACCAGGCCGACACCACAAATTTCTATCGGTTCTCCCATCGGTAAGGCTTCTTCGGTATTTGCCAGAGAGCCATTTGCCCAGACTTTAACTGTATCCCTGACAAACACACCTTTTTCATCAACCCTGATATTCAATAACTCACGCTCAGCAAGTGGCACCATGATGTCGCCGCTAGGCCCCATTGATAGATCGCCCTGAGGTAATCTCAGTTCTCTACCTTGCATTGGGCCTGTGAGCCATAAGAGCTTGGTACTATTTTCCATAGCCACTCCCACTTATTGATTGACGGGTTCTGCCTTAATTAAGAACAGACGCATAACGCTTTGCTTGCTGTGGTCTGTACTACGGAAAAGTCCTCCTAGTAGTGGGATATCACCCAGTAATGGAATTTTGTTTTCTACGGTATGGTCTTTGTCCTGAACGAAACCGCCCAACAATAGACTCTCACCGGTTTTTAGCGTGGCTTGCGTTGCAATCTCTGAGTTCTCAACCTGAGGTAATGGATCTTTACTACTCACGGGCTTTGCTTGTTGGCCATCTTGAATGTTTAGTGACAGCATCACTTTTTTAAAGTTATTCTCATTGACCAGTCTTGGTGTCACTCTTAAAAGCGAACCTGTAGTTACGGATTCCAACTTAGCCACCTTCTCTCCTTCAATCTTGGTATAGAAGGTTACGTTTTTGTCCAACACCGCTTGAACATTGTTGAGTGTGACAACGGAAGGTCTTGATAACACCTTTGCTTTTGAGTTCTGCTCTAGTGCATTGAGTCTAACCATGAAGTTGCCAGTGTTGCCAATCACCGTTGAGAAGTTATCGCTGCTCAAGCTACCTTGGTTGAAGGTGACACTCCCTCCGCCAAACTTCGCGGCGGCAGACCAATCGATACCGAGTTGATTAAAGTCCGAAGTGTCAACATCAATAATGGTGACTGAAACTTCAATCATGGTTGGCGTGATGTCCAATTGCTTTATCAGAGAAGCATACATCGCCATATCCATTTTGTTGGTTCGAATGATCACAGCGTTTTGCCGTGAGTCTGCTGAAAAACTGGTTGTGCCTTGATTACTGGCATCAGGTCCTTCATCTTGCTCCATTTGTTTAAGCACAGAGACCACACCTGGTATCGTGACGTCTTGGCTACGGTAGCTATATACGGTGTCTGTTGCAGACGCGTATTTCAGTGGGAAGATTTTGACCGACTTCTGTGATTGCGCATGTTGCTTAGAATCGTTGTCCAGTTGCTGAACATACTTACTCACTGTATTTACACATGCCGGAACCCCATTGACTTGGATTGCGTGCAAGCCTGAAATAGATGTTACCTCACACGCTACTTTGTCAATGAAACCCGCTTTCGCGATGTAGCGCGTCGCTTCCTGATTAGAGAGTGAAGACAGAGAAATTACCTCATTGGTGACCTCTCTCGCCTTGTTTACATGCAATAAATCCCCGTCATAGTACCAGACTAAGCCGTACTGCTGCGCAAGCATGGTTAGGATCTGCTTTGGTGTCTGACCATCTATTTGACCACTGAAAGACTCGCTAATCTGGCTGCTGACTTCCATCGGGATTCCATAGTTCTTGCCCACTTCTTCAATCACTGACTTCAAAGGCGTTCCACGGCTATAGAATACAAACGGTTCACCATGCCATTGAACCGCTGATATCGGCGCAGCATGAGCAAAGTTGATCGTTAAAAGAAGTAACCAGCATAGTAATTTCTTCATAGTTTGCTCCTCCAAATACGAGGTTTGCTGGCTGGAACAGGCTTCAACAACTCTTGCTCCAGATATCTGGACAGTGCCAGTTGCATTTTTATAGAGGAAATCAGTGCTTCGTCGTCAAGCTTATTTGGGTAGCAGCGCCACAATACCCACTCATCATCACGACTTTCTAGGCTGCAATCCCAGCCTTCTTCACATACAGCGAGCACAAGAGACGCTTGCGTTGACCAAAGGCGGTTTTGTGGTGGCTCAATTTGCATACCGATCGTCACGTAATGCTCTGACTGCAGCCATCGAAGTCTTCTGCTTGCGCATTGGCCTTGCCACTGGCTGTCATCTGATGCGCTATCCAGATACCCCATAGCAATTAAACGTTCGATCATTGAGAACCTCTTTCTCTGATTTCGAATTCAGTATGTATCGAGAGGTTTTTGTTCGGTATCAGGTGAACACCTTAGTCTCACCTGAGGGGAAAAGTTTTATTATCTACATCAAGGTAAAGATGGATCTTACGTGATGCTTCACGCTAAGGTAGAAAGAGCGAATCTTGAAATGATTGCGTTAAAAATCAATGACTACAGGAGTAGACATGAAAACTCGTTGGAATTCTTCACTGGTGACCAAACTCACCATTGCTTTTATATCGGTGTTTGTCGGTCTATGGGTACTGATTCAGATAAATGCATTCGATAACACCTACAACGGAACCTTAAAGCAAACGCTGAAGAGTTACGACCAAATCAGTGAGATTCGAGCGCAGATGAATCGCAGTCTTTTTGCTCAAGCGAAGGATGATACCGAGCAATTTGAGCAGCGCCTTGAGCAGTTCCAGACCATGGAAGTGGACTCTAACGCTGAATTAGTTGCCCATCAGTTCAATATCGGCGATACCAACCTACCTATAGAACGCAAACAACTTTGGGCGCTACAAACCTTTGGCATCGCAGGCCAGCAGCGTTATGTAGATAGCTTTATTATTGAGCCGGACAGGCAAGTCTCTATTTATGCTGCTTCAGAAATTGAACGTTCTCACCTTGATCAACGAGTCAATGAGATCATCGACCTTTCTCAACTTGATACGGAAGACGGTTTTCGCTGGAGTGAACCCAAATACGATGCCAGTAGAAACAGCGTCTACATTCTCCTTAGTTACACCTTAAATCCGGAAGATGAAATGGCGCGTCAGGTTGGCTTCGCCATTGACATTAAAGACGTCGTCACTGTCTCCAATGTTTATACCAAAGGCGACCAAAATGTGTTTCTTACACCAGAAGGCGTTGTACCGTTTCATGGTCAGTCTAAACCGGACGAACCAACCAAAGCTCAGTTGAATAACCAAATCATGAAAGCCGGTGGCGTAGAAAATGTTGGAGAGTTTTTTGAAACCGACAATTATTATGTCGTCAGTAAGTTCATCGATGGCCCTGATTGGTTGCAGATTTCCATGGTGCCCAAATCAAGAATTGAGAAGATGGCTTACACACCGTTCTACAACGAGCTCAAATGGTCGCTGGTTTCTTTTGCTGTAATGATTCTAGTCATGTTGTGGATCTTGTGGAAATCACTAGCCCAAACCATCCGTAAATTTGTCGGCATCATTAAAAGTGACCGTCAGCCAACGTTTTCTAGACGCTTACCAGAATCTAGGAAAGATGAACTTGGCGATATCGCTCGCGCTTACAACATGTTGCTCGATACGATTAAATCCAGCTATGACGAGCTTGAGTCTAAAGTTGAACAACGAACCGTTGAGCTTGCTCATGCAAAACAACTGGCTGAAAAGGCGACCGCGCGAAAAAGCGAGCATCTGACAAACATCAGCCATGAACTACGTACGCCTTTGAATGGCATCACGGGTTCGCTTGAGTTACTTCGCAATACTCAGATGAATGAACAACAAGCTGACTTAAGAAATACGGCTTATACGTGTGCTAAATCCCTACTCAGCATCATCAACAACCTGCTCGATTTTTCCAGAATTGAAGCAGATCAAATTGAGCTTAATCTTGCTAGCAATCCCCTTCTCAAAGTGGTCGATGAAGCTATGCTGACGATTCAGTCTAATGTCATCAACAAGCCTGTTGAGTTAAAAACCGTTGTTGCCGATAACATTCCTGAAAGCTGCATATTCGATCCAATCCGAGTAAGGCAAGTACTGGTTAACCTACTCGGCAACGCGGCAAAGTTCACAGAGCAAGGACACATTTTTCTCTACATTGATAGCGAAGATGACATGTTATATTTCACTGTCGAAGATACAGGGCCCGGTATTGCAGCTAATAAGCTGGATGAAGTTTTCGAACCATTCAGACAATCTTCCCAGCATCAGGTTGGCACCGGACTGGGGCTACCTATTTCTCGCAAACTTGCCAGCATCATGGGTGGTAGTTTGTCTTTGAAAAGTGAGCTTGGTGTGGGTTCAACATTTATTTTCGCTATGCCACTGACTGAGCCTGGCATGCGACTACGCCTTAAACAAGGCGTCATTGATGCGCCAGAAAATCTACATACACAGATTTCACTTTGGGGCGGAGAGTGTGTCAATAAACACTCGGAATCACTTCAAAATGATGAACTCAATTATCTGCCTTGGCGACTTTGGAAGCGTTTGTACGAAATTCAGCATGGTATTTCAACTGAGAAAACCACCGTTCCCGCCAAGGAGATGTTGCCTTGGAAGTTGAAAGTACTCTTGGTTGATGATGTTGAAACCAATCGCGATATCATCACCAAAATGTTGGTTGAACTAGGCCAAGAAGTGATTTGTGTGGAGAGCGGTGAGCTAGCGTTGCAAACCGGCGAGCGCCATATCTTCGATCTAGTATTAATGGATATTCGTATGCCAGGCATCGACGGCTATCAAGCGACGCAACTCTGGCGTGAAAGCGAGACTATTCTCGATACCGACTGCCCTATTATGGCATTAACGGCGAACGCCAATCACTCGGAACACGATCAGTCTATGCACCTGATGAACGGCTATCTCACCAAACCTGTTTCATTGAAGGAGCTGGCAAAAGCTCTTGATGTTGCGGCAGAAATTCAGATAGATCGTGACATGCAGCCAGATATCAATACAGACTCAGATACCCCTATTATGGATTTCGCCGAAGACGAATTTACCCAACGACTCGCTAATCATTTCAAAGATATGGCTCAAGCTGCCCGTGAGAGCTTAGCGGATCAGAATTGGCAAGAACTCAGAGACATATTACATAACGTAAAAGGAAGTGCTGGTCTTGCTGGTATCAATGATGTTTCGAGCGCTGCTGCCGATCTAGAAAAGCAATTGGAGCAAACCAATCATATTGAAAGCGAAAAACTTGATCCGCTGCTCCGCGCTTTAGAAAACTATCAATCACGTTCATAGCGAAGTAGGAAAATATGACATACGAACAATGGGACGCAATTGCTGATGCCTACATTCCACTTATAGGTTGCATTAGCCTAATCGTAATCCTGATTACGGGTTTTAGGTCTGGTTTGAGAACCGGTACTAAGCAGCTGCTCGCAACTTTAGTATCAACGCTGTACATCTATGCACTGATGTTTGCAGATAACTATTTCCAAATTTGGCCTTCATTCGGGATGGACTATAGCACCCACACTGCGTTAGCACTGGTGTTCGTCACCTATCTGTTTACCCATAGCAAAGCACTAAAATGGGTCAGCGTGGCGTCTATGATCGCCTATGCCATTTTGATGATGTACCAACACTATCATACGTTTTCAGATATCATCACGACTGCACTCTGCGTTTTACCCGTGCTTTGGCTTTGTCAGACTCGGCTTGTAAAAGGGTTAAACACACAACCTTGTGCCTAACCAATTAAGCATAAAAAACGGCGAACTCAGTAAATGCTGAGTTCGCCGTTTCGTTAAACTTTATCTATATTAGATACCCATCCTATGCGCCCATTTCATTAAATCGGCAACATTGTGGGCGTCTAGCTTACGCATGATGTTCATCCGATGGGTTTCTACGGTTTTCAGACCAATCAACAAAGCTTCAGCAATGTCTCGATTACGTTTGCCTTCGAAGATCAATTTGAGTACCTGTTTTTCCCGCGGAGTTAAAACCGGGATATCCCCCTCTTCAACACCACTTAATGCCTCAATATGTTTGGCATCCAAAGCTGGGTCGAGGAAACTCTTGCCTCGTGTCACACTCTTTATTGCAGCGAGCAATGTACTCTTAGAACCATTTTTCAAAACGTAACCGTTTGAACCGGCATCTAACGCTTCTCGTGCTTTGCGCTCTTCTTCAGAGGCCGTCAATACGATGATCATTATATCCGGCCAACGTTTACGTAACTGTCGAATTGCCTCGACACCGGACATGCCCGGTAGGTTAAGGTCCATGAAGACCATATCAGGCTTGAGCTTAAGACACTCCTCGTATACCCCTAGCCCATCTGTCACGAATCCTACTAACTCCAAATTTGGATATGGAGAAAGGCAGCTTTTTAAACCGTCGAATATAAGGTCATGATCATCCACGACCAAGATTTTTAAATGTGAATACTCGCCAAATGTCATCGTCATTCTCCACGTCAGAAATCGATGCATATAAGGTTCAATATAACCAAACTGCTACGAATTTATTGTTGTTATCGATATTCAATCTATCATTCAACGTGAAGTTATCAAGGGCGTTTTTCATTTAAGTGACATGGGTTCTCATAACGAGGCAGATCGCAGGGCGCGTTTAGTCTTCTCCATCGTCGTAAGAGACGTTCATCACCACGCGAAGTAACTCAGCAACAGGCTCAAACAATGATTCTGGAATGACCTGACCGGGCTCTACCTGGTGATACAAGGCACGTGCTAGCGGAATGTTTTCAACCAGCGGAACCTCATGTTTCTCCGCCATTTCAACAACATGCAGAGCCATATGTTCTTGCGCTTTGTCTAAAACCAATGGCAACGGTGTTTCACCCGGTTGGTAATAGAGGCATACCGCAATGTGCGTAGGGTTTCGGACAATGACTGTCGATTTTTTCACATTAGAAACCAACGAGCCGTTCGCTGTTTCTCTTTGCAGTTCGCGACGTTTTTGCTTCACTTCAGGGTTACCTTCTGTTTCCTTGTATTCCTGTTTAGTGTCTTCTTTCGACATCTTGAGCTGTTTCATTGTCTGGAAATGAACGAAAGCGTAATCCCCAACGGAAAAGACAAGGTAACAAACAAGGAAGGCGCCCCACAGCCATTTGATCAGCGTAAAAATGATCTCAACACCGCAATCTACACCACATGTAGGTAAATACTGGAACATATTCACATGCTGATGCAGCAGGTAATAAAAGACCAAACTGAGCACCAAAATCTTGAGCATGTTCTTACACAGCTCAAACAAGCTTTTCATTGAGAAGATGTTCTTTGCATTGTTGATGACATTCACTTTGTTAAAACTTGGTTTTAAGCTTTCAGATGCCCAAACAGGTCCTGTCTGAACCATGCAGCTAAACGCGACGGTAATTACCAGAATAAAGACCAACCCCGCAATAAATCGAATAAGGATATAAACAAACGCCGCAACAACGGTTTCTGCCGCTACTTTAAGTGGCAAATCGATAGAAGTGATGGCGAGATCGATCATTTTCCAAATCGCCTCCATCATGCCTTGTCCTTCAATAATGAAGTAACCAAGAATCACTGCCATCTGAAAGCCTGTCACAATCTCATTGCTTTTGATGACTTGGCCTTTTTTTCGCGCATCACGCAAGCGTTTTTGGGTTGGTTTTTCGGTTTTCTCAGCCATACCTAGCCCTTAAATAATTGGAACAGTGTTGAGATGTTGCTTTCAAACTGATTTATTTGATTGAGGTAGTGAGACAGTGCGAAATGCATGCTCACCAAAAGTAGAAAGACGACTAAAATGCTTTTTATGGGCATCGATAGGAAAAACACGTTGAGTTGCTCAACAGACCGGTTAACCAAGCCAAGTGCAACATCCACCATGATCATGACGACCATTGCAGGCAGTGCAAAACTCAAGCACATGTCAGACATCATCTGCCACTGTTGGCTGATAAATGACAGCAGGTCCTGATTAAAAGACAAGGCTGACTCAGGAGGTAACACGGTATAGGACTGGTATAGAGCGGTTAACAAGGCGTTAAAACCACCAGATACCAGAAATAACACTCCGAGTATCTGTGTGAAGAACATACCAAACACTGAGGATTGTAACCCCATCAACGGGTTGAGTACCGTCGACATCGATGCACCACGCATTGTATCGATAACAAATCCGGCCATATCAATCGCCCAGAATGGAATGGCAGCACAGAAACCAACAATCAGGCCAATTAAGAGCTCTTCACCGTAAATGAATATTAGTTCTGTTAATGGTTTAGCTGCAAAGTTAACTGGGTGAGCTTGCATCATCGGGATGATGGGCAGTGCGAACATCAGTACCAGTGTATTGCGAATCAACCCGCTTCCCATCGCTCCACCTTTGAAAAGCGGTAGCATTATCATCATGCCCAGTGGTCGCATCATGCAAAGTGCAAGAATCGGAACATATTGCATCAGGGTTGCCATTTAGCCCCCTATGTATCCAATCTGATCGAAAGCCAATCCAGCGTAGTTAAGTAGAGTGCTCCCCATCCAGTGATAGCTCACAGCAAGTGTGATGCAGACAGCCACCAACTTGATAAGGAATTGTAAAGACTGGTCTTGTATCTGCGTCAGTGCCTGAAACAAACTCACCAGAATCCCCACCGCAGAAGCCACGACGACCACAGGTAAAGAAAGGATCAGTACTAACCAAAGCAACTCAGACGTAAAATGGATAATCACCGCTTCGTTCATGAGAAAGACCCCATCAGTTGACCAATCAGTTTGTCCCAACCACCCATTAGTATGAAAATCAATAGCTTGAACGGTAAAGCAATCGTCATTGGCGATACCATCATCATGCCCATCGCTAGTAAGATGTTAGAAACGATCAAGTCGATGGCGACAAACGGCAAATAAAGCAAGAAACCAATTTTGAACGCTTCAATCAATTGGCTCATGGTAAACGCCGGGACCATGACCAGCAGTGAATCTTTGGATAGCTCGCTTTGGTATTGTTCAGGCCAGATTTTGTGCCCAATCTCAGAGAAGAACTGAATTTGGGTATCACTAGTGTTGTGGCTGAGAAATTGATGATATGGCGCGATGATCTGATCACTGATTTGGCTAAACACTTCCGGTGACGCCCAATCCACAGGATGCGCGGCCAAATTATCTCGTATAGCTAAACCAACAGGCGCCATCGTAAACATCGTCAGAATTAGCGCTAAACCATAAATTGCCATATTAGGCGGGATTTGCTGAATACCCAGAGCATTTCGCAACATGGACAGCACGATCGAAAGTTTTAAAAATGATGTGCCCATGACCGCAAACAATGGCAAAAGTGACATGAAAAATAATACTGCGATCAGTTGAATTGGATTATCCAGTAAGGCCATAAACACCTCCCAACGATGGTTACATGGTGAGTTTGCACTAGATAGCCATTGCTTAGTATCAGGTCAGGACCTGAGATATAAGTGACATGGAATTGAATAAAAATGGAGATATAAGTTTTTATAATCAATCACTTCTGAATCTTCGACATATCCTTTAAAGCTAAGTAAACCTTAGAGGACATATGAAGATGAATATACGTACGCTTAGTCTAGGGCTAGTCGCAACCACCATGGCGTGGTTGACCAATGCAAGCCCTTCTTATCAGGATACTGACACGCACTACCTCGCTTTCGAAGCGGAGGACTACCACAACATTATTCGGCACAACGGAGACAATGACGGTTTCAACGTTGTCTCAATCGACGAATTCACCTCCGAATTTGGCACTTCAGTCTTACCCGAAAATTCAGCCTATCCCGCTTCAGAAAACCGCGCTTTGCTAGCCGATTTTCGCTACGAGTATGACATGAACCAATCAACCGTTGAGTACCAAGTCGTTTTTCAAACACCCGGAACTTATCGCCTTTATTACCGACGCTCTATGTTTGAAAAAGACAATGGGTCTTCCTACGGCGGAGAAGATTCATTTTTCTACGCGAACGAATTTGATGGAGGAGGTTTTGTTCAACATGGCAGCCGTCAATCTCAGGATAGTGATGGTGAATCCAATCCAGAGAGCAACCCTTCTGAGGGAAAATTCTTTTGGTATCGAGTCAACAATGATTTCACCGTCACTCAGCAAGACGTAGGAAGGGTTCTTACGTTTTCAATCCGAGACCGGGAAAAAGGTTTCGCACTTGATCGCTTTATCTTCAGCCTCGACCACGATTTAGATATGGAAGAAACGCCAAAAGATGGTGATCGAAATCAACTTGATGAGTTAGTAAATTCGCCAAAGCAGAAACCAGAATCTGTCCCCCACCTATTTCCAATGGACTATGTACCTCATTTCGAAAGCGATGAAGAGATCCTCGCACGTGAAGTAAAGCTCAAGAATATTCGTAATCAATATATTGCTTACTTATTTGAGCAAGACAGGCTTGGTCATAGCCAACAACTGATCGATGCGCTGATCGCCAAGAATAACGAACAGGATGATTCAAAATCTGCGCTTCGAACTCTAATCATGTTGATAACTGATGAATCTTTTTTCCCCCATTGGAGAGGTGACACAGTTAGTCGACTCTATGCAGAGGGGGAACTTGCGCGCGTTGAAGCTGAGCGAGTCATTGTTGAGAGTGACGGCAAAGTCAACGACCTTAAGCAAGTCACTCCCATTCGTCGATACATGGACTACGCTTGGGGACTCTATATGCTTGGAGCATTTCATGATAATACCGAAGAATCAATACGCTTCCGTACCCAATTCGAGGACTTCGTTACTCGCTATCTTGAAGGGATCGATCCCTACTATAAGGGGGCGTATTACACCACTGGTTACAATAAAGAAGTGTTTGCCATGGACGTAGCATCAACCGTAGCTTTGCTCTACAAAAGCACGAGCAAGTTTCCAAATATGAAAGAAGCTTTTCATTCCTTCTGGCACAACGTCACCCAAATGTCATACGACGGTGACAACTCACCACACTACGACAACAGCACCGGCTTCCAAATCATTTTGAATATGGCGTTAAGGCATGGCCTTGAACAGGATGTAATTCAGTCTGAGCATCTGCTAAGAATCATAGATCGTATTTCGAGAACAGTGATGCCGAGTGGTCAATCTGCGAAATGGGGAAAATCGATGGAGAGTATTTCTTCCGGTCAGATAAAAATATCTGCTGGGGCTAACCTTCCGTGGGTTTTAAAAATGAGCTACCGCTTGTGGCATCATCCTCATTACCTTTACATGGCGCGCAAATACCAGGCTTTTCTTTATCAAGACCATGGTCCATTTTCAGGCAGTGACTATTCACCAGATCTTTGGCCGGCGGGCATTGATGCATTCAATATCGAGTTAGCTAAACCAAACACTGGAGACGTACTGTCTCGTACTACTCCTCGCATAACCTCTTGTTGTGAGTATGACGGACTATTACTTGGCCGCGGTGATACAAACTACGTAGATGTCCAAGATAAGCTGGTACTTTCAACTGGGCATCACCCAAGAGCACCTTATATGTTGATGGATTTGAGCTATACCCAACATAAAGCCGCACATGACCATCGTTCTGGTATCGATAATCACAACTTCAATGGTGCTCATACTGTAACCAGAATGAAACGGTGGGCTGAAGCCAATAAAACCAATGGGATATACATCAATCCTACTCAATATGAATATCCCTCAGCACCTTATCCTTCAAAGGAAGTATCAGCACCCGGAGATAATGAACGGTTTAAGCAAGTCATGAACTATGAACCTTCATCTGGCTATGAGATTGAAGAATATAGTGCACAACAACTCTCTGATGACGCAGCCTATGGCGTAGTTAAATATCGCCGCTACCAATACGAAGATGTAGTTGCTAAGCGTGAAACCGTGTTACTCCACAATGGCGTTTTAGTGGTATTGGACACGCTATCTACTACACCAACCTACTCAGGAGATCATATCGGCGGCGCCCTTTATCAGGTATTACCGCAACTAAAATCGTCACAAGGTAACAACTGGGTTCTTCTTAAAGGGCAACAAAAAATGCTACCAACAGACTTACCCTCAGGAGAGCTACAGCAACTCGATACCTTATTGGTGTTTGAAGCTTCCGATGAAGACGTTGAGGTGAAACTGAGCAGAAACATTTGGGACAATGAAGAAAGGGAATGGTTTAGCGCTTCAAAATCACTTGGCACAAGCGAGTCATTTAAAATTGTCTCTTTGATACTGCCATTAAGAAACAGTCACGCAATCCAATCGTTCGTTAACGCTATAGACATAAAGTATGAGGCCGAATCAACACTGATCACTATTCCGTATAACTCAACACAGAACTTAAAGGTGGCTTTTCATTCCAATCAACCAGCTAACGTTAGCTACGATAATTTCAGTGAAAAAATCACACAAAGTGAATAATAATTTGCTGACTTAGAAATCCTCAAAGAAAAGGCCATTCGCTCTTATATAGAGGGCGAATGGCCATAAATAGAAACAGTAAATATATCTAAACAAAAAGACAATCTAGGTATATTAGATTGATATAAAATTTAAAGGCGGAACTTAACACCAATAATATTTGCTTCTTCGAGATCTTGAAGTGTTAGTTCAAAATCTTCTTTTGATGAGAGTTCAACCTCCCAACTTTTCTCTTTACTTTCGACTTTTAGCAGGGAATTTTCACTGGTTAACTGCCAATTTCCTGTCGGTTTTTCCACTACCAGTTTTGAGCCTTCCAAAACGGCATTGATAGAACTATTTTTAACATTAAAAGTACAACTTGGTTTCAACTCACATTCCACATTTCCTTGCTCTTTGTAGGCCATTGTTCGCCAAATAAACGCAGTAATTAAAAGGGTTAACATGATGATTATTTGAGCAAAACGACCACGTGTGAGTTTTTCGGCTGCCATTCGGTACGGTTCTCCGTGTAACAAACTTCAAAGTTTTAAAATAAAAGGTCAAAACCTGACCGACTGTAAGGTTACTACCCTGTCATTGAATTGTTAAATGCAGTATAGTTGGCGGCTGAAAATGCCACTTTTTTATTAAAATCGGCAAGAAAGTTTAACCGACTGTTTCGGCGTCATTTTCTTTATGGTTTGGGTGGCATTACGACATGTGTCGTGTTGGAAGTAAAGTGTAGTTAATTAGAAATTGGAAGCATGCAAATGAGCCAAGAAAAGCAGCTTGAACAAAACTACAACTATACGGTCGTCCGTCAGTTCACCCTAGTAACCATTCTATGGGGTATTGTCGGTATGGGCGTTGGTGTTTTGATTGCCGCTCAATTAGTTTGGCCACAGCTAAACTTTGATACGCCGTGGTTGACGTACAGTCGTTTACGTCCTCTGCATACTAATGCGGTTATTTTTGCGTTTGGTACAAGTGCTCTGTTCGCAACGTCTTACTACGTTGTGCAGCGTACCTGTCAAACTCGTTTATTTGGTGGCCCTCTTGTTGCCTTCACCTTTTGGGGTTGGCAAGCAATCATCTTAGCAGCAGCTATCACTCTGCCTTTAGGTATGACCTCAGGCAAAGAGTACGCTGAACTGGAATGGCCGATCGACATCGCTATCGCGGTAGTCTGGGTCTCTTACGCTGTCGTGTTCTTCGGGACATTGATCAAGCGTAATACGTCTCACATCTACGTAGCGAACTGGTTCTTCGGAGCCTTCATCATCACAGTAGCGGTTCTTCATATCGTTAACAGCATGGCTATCCCTGTGTCTATGGGTAAATCGTACTCGATTTATTCAGGTGCGGTGGATGCGATGGTTCAATGGTGGTACGGACACAACGCGGTAGGTTTCCTACTAACTGCGGGTTTCCTAGGTATGATGTACTACTTTGTTCCTAAGCAAGCTGAACGTCCTGTTTATTCTTACCGTCTATCTATCGTTCACTTCTGGGCGCTTGTATCTCTATACATTTGGGCCGGCCCTCACCACCTACACTACACTGCTCTACCAGATTGGACGCAGTCAATTGGTATGGTGATGTCTTTGGTACTGTTCGCTCCTTCTTGGGGTGGTATGATCAACGGTATCATGACGCTATCTGGTGCTTGGCATAAGCTTCGTTATGACCCAATTCTTCGTTTCCTAATCGTATCTCTATCGTTCTACGGTATGTCTACGTTTGAAGGTCCAATGATGTCAATTAAGACAGTTAACGCACTGTCTCACTACACTGACTGGACTATCGGCCACGTACACTCTGGTGCACTTGGTTGGGTTGCAATGGTTTCTATCGGTTCTGTATACCACCTAGTTCCTCGCCTGTTTGGTCAAGAGCGTATGTACTCTGTGAGCATGATCAACGCGCACTTCTGGTTGGCAACAATCGGTACGGTTCTATACATCGTTGCAATGTGGATCTCTGGCGTAATGCAAGGTCTGATGTGGCGTGCAGTTAACTCTGACGGTACGTTGACTTACAGCTTCGTTGAATCTGTACAGGCTTCTTACCCGTTCTACTTCGTACGTTTCCTAGGTGGTTTCATCTTCCTAACTGGTATGTTCTTAATGGCATACAACACGTACAAGACTGTAACAGCGCCAAAAGATAGCCTAAAAGCTATCCCGCAGCCGGCATAAGGAGATTAAAAGAATGAGTTCTAATTCTAACAATCGCCACGAAATTGTTGAGCGCAATGTCGGTTTGCTAGCGATTCTTATTGTTTTTGCAATCAGCTTGGGTGCTCTTGTAGAGATCACCCCGCTTATTTTCCAAAAACAAACCACTGAGCCTGTTGACAACCTACGCCCATACACAGCTCTTGAGCTGGAAGGTCGTGACGTTTACATCCGTGAAGGTTGTAACGTATGTCATAGCCAGATGATTCGTCCATTCCGTTCTGAAACTGAGCGTTACGGTCACTACTCTGTTGCTGGTGAAAGTGTTTGGGAACACCCATTCCTATGGGGTTCTAAGCGTACTGGTCCAGACCTAGCACGCGTTGGTGGTCGTTACTCTGATGAGTGGCACCGCGTTCACCTAATTGACCCGCGTGAGCTTGTTCCTGAGTCAAACATGCCTGGTTTCCCATGGCTGGCTGACAATGTTCTTGATGGTAAGAACACAGAGAAGAAGTTAACAATCTTCCGCGATCAGTTTGGCGTTCCATACACTGATGAGCAAATCGCAAACGCGTCTAAAGATGTAGAAGGTAAAACTGAGATGGATGCCATCATCGCTTACCTTCAGTCTCTTGGTCACGCAATGAAGTAATAAAGGGGTGAAATTATGGATATCGGTACTATTCATGGTATTTGGACCATAGTGCTTTTCGTGTGCTTTATAGGTGTAGTTTGGTGGGCCTACGGTAAAAACCGCAAAGCTCGCTTCGATGAAGCTGCGAACCTTGTTTTTGCCGATGAAGAGCAAGCACCCTCAAAAGAACAAGGAGTGACTAAGCAATGACTACATTTTGGAGTCTTTGGATAATCATCATCACAGTCGGTACACTGGTCGGCTGTGCTGCACTACTGTTTTGGTGCCTTAAAGATAAAATGGGCGTTGAAGAAGGTGCAGATATGGGTCACGAATACGATGGTATTCGTGAGCTAAACAACCCACTGCCAAAGTGGTGGACGTATCTGTTTGTAAGTACTTTCGTATTTGCAGCAGTTTACTTCACACTTTATCCAGGTATGGGTAGTTTCAAAGGTGTACTTGGCTGGCAGAGTTCTGACCAGTTGGTAACAACGCTTGAAGAATCAAAAGCGTCTATCGCTAGAGCTCAAGAGAACAAAGAACTTGTGCAATACGCGAAAGAACTAGACGATGCAGAAACTTACTTCGGTGAAGCTTTCAAGCGTCTAGCGTATGTTGATGGTTCTTCTGAACTACGCCCTATTCCAGAAATTGCCGCTGATGAAGAAGCAGTAAAAGTAGGTCAACGCTTGTTCCTACAGAACTGTTCTCAGTGTCACGGCTCTGATGCTCGTGGTCAGAGAGGTTTCCCTAACCTAACTGATGACGCATGGCTATACGGCGGTGAGCCTGAAGCAATCGTAACGACTGTAATGCAAGGTCGTATCGGTCAGATGCCAGCATGGAAAGACGCGCTAGGCGAACAAGGCGTTAAAGAAGTGGTTAGCTACACGCTAAGCCTTTCTGGACGTTCTGTTAACGCACGTGAAGCCGAAGCTGGTAAAGCTCGCTTCGTTGTGTGTGCTGCGTGTCACGGTACTGATGGTAAGGGTAACCCTGCTGTTGGTGCACCAGACCTGACCGATCAGGACTGGTTGTTCGGCGGTTCGCGCGCTGACGTAACTGAAACTGTAATGAATGGCCGTTCCGGTGTAATGCCAGCATGGAAGGACATTCTGGGCGAAGATAAAGTCCAACTTGTTTCAGCTTATGTCTGGAGCTTAAGCAACTCAGATAATAAGTAACATTTCAATAACGGCCCCTTTTGAAGGGGCCGTCTTTCCTTTACAGTTAAAGCCCTAATTTATTTAATTTTTTTATTGAGAACTTTTGTATGGAAAAGCCTTGGTATAAGCAGTTTTGGCCCTGGTTTATACTCTCCTTAACGGTCGGAGTGTCTATATTAACTTTGGTTCGAGTCGCAATACTTACCAACCACTCAATTCACTTAGTGACTGAGGATTATTACAAGAAAGGTAAAGGTATTAACGTCGATATCACTAGAGTCAAAGTCACTAAAGAGTTAGGCCTTGACGCTACGGTTCGCTCCGAAGGCGACACTGTGGTGATTCAGTTTGATAAAGGCCAGCTAAAGCATTACCCAGCAATTACCGCTATGTTTGCTCACCGAACCCTTCCTGACCATGATTTCACGAAGCTTGTTACATCAGACGCAAGTGGTCAGTACCGACTTAAGCTTGATAGTGAGCTTCAAGGTCCATGGTTTATAGAGCTAACCCCGCACGACGAGAAGTGGCTAATCCAAGGCCGTGTAGAGTTCCCAACATCGTCAGCAGTACAACTAACCAATTAAGAAGCGTCTATGTGCAAATCCTGTTATCACTGTGGTGAAGATGTACCAGCCAACACGGATTTCAAAGTCGAAATTTTGGGTCAAACACGAGATATGTGTTGCCCAGGCTGTGAGACAGTAGCTCAGACTATCGTCGATAGCGGACTGGTTTCCTACTACCAATATCGAACAGCCCCTGCAGAAAAAGCCGATTTAGTGCCTGAGCAACTTCAGGCACTTATTCATTATGACAACGAAGAAGTCCAGTCCGAGTTTGTTAGAAACGCCGAAGACAAAGCCGAAGTTACCTTGTCACTAGAAGGTGTATCATGTGCCGCGTGTGCATGGTTGATAGAGAAACAAGTTTCCACTCGCACTGGTGTTCTTTCTATTCGAGTCAATACCACGACAAACCGAGCAATTCTGGCATGGGATAAAACCCAAACTAAACTTAGCGAACTGCTCTCTAGCATTCATCAACTCGGTTACAAAGCTGCACCTTTTGAAGCAGACAAACAAGAAGCCGCTTATCATGAGTCCATGAAGCAATACCTATATCGACTAGGTATTGCTGGCTTAGCAACAATGCAAGTAATGATGCTGGCTGTTGCACTATATCTTGAAGTATTTGGTGACTTGGAGCCTGAATTTAAAAGCTACTTTCGCTGGGTGAGTTTAATCTTCGCAACGCCGGTGATGCTATACTCTGCCCTTCCATTCTACCTCAATGCATGGCGTAGTATTCGCAGTCGAACGCTAGGCATGGATGTGCCTGTCTCATTGGCCATGATCTTCGCTTACTTTGCCAGTTTGGTAGCAACAGTCACCGAGCAAGGTGAAGTCTTCTTTGAATCCATCTCTATGTTTGCGTTCTTCCTCCTCGTAGGTCGCTTTCTTGAGATGCGTGCTAGACGCAAAGCTGCAGCGGCAAGCGGAAACTTGCTCAAGCTCATCCCAGCCATTGCGACTAAGTTAGATGGCGATCAGGTTCCTGTTAAAACGCTTAAACTCGGCGACCAAATTCGCGTTCTTCCGGGCGAGCATGTTCCTGCAGACGGGAAGATCATCAAAGGACGTGTCCATATTGATGAATCCATGTTAACTGGTGAGTCAGTGCCAGTGGTCAAGAATGTCGATGATTACGTATATGCTGGCACATTAAATGGCGAAGAGTCGTTCGAGCTAGAAGTAACTTCAACTAAAGCAGACTCGATGATTTCCAACATTGTCCGCTTACAAGACGAAGCTCAGTTGTCGAAGCCAAAAATCGCTCAAATTGCAGACGTTGTCGCCCGTTACTTTGTCGCGATTATTTTAGTAATTGCAGCAGGTACGTGGGTTTTCTGGCACCAGACTAAGCCGGATGACGCATTTTGGATCATGCTTTCAGTCTTAGTGGCTACCTGCCCTTGTGCGTTATCTCTAGCAACACCAACAGCATTAACCTGTGCTACCTCTCGAATGGGTAACCTAGGCATTCTTCTGCGTAAAGGGCACGTATTCGAAACACTCTGTAAGATTAACCACCTTATCGTTGATAAGACTGGCACGCTGACTCATGGCGACATAATGATCAGCGAAGTAAACACCTTCTCTGATACCTCAAAAGAAGAAGCCTTAGCGATTGCGGCCTCACTTGAATCCCACGCAAACCACCCAATCGCGAGAGCTTTTAAGTCATATCAAAGCTTGGAAGTTCAGGTAAATGATGTAGAAAACATTATTGGCTCTGGCATTCAAGGTACTTACCAAGGCCAAAGCGTTAAGATCGGCAGTGCAAGCTTCATCTTGGGGGAGCAATCAGAAGCGGAACCTAACTCCGTGTATCTGTCCTTGGATGGTCAACATGTCGCCACCTTCATTTACCAAGACCCAATTCGTGCAGAATCTAAGACATTCATCGAGCGCTTTAAGCAGGCGGGTATCAAAGTCACTTTGCTCACTGGGGATTCCCAATCTAACGCAGACGTAGTCGCCAAAGAGATCGGTATCGAAACAGTGGTTGCAGGCGCAAAACCTCAAGACAAACTGGAATACTTGCAAAACGTCGACGACAACGATGTGACCATGATGATTGGAGATGGAATCAACGACGCCCCTACCCTCGCGGGTGCCCATCTATCTGTCGCGATGGGCGGCGGTGCTGATGTGGCTAAAGCGTCTGCTGATATGGTCCTGCTCGGCGACCAATTGGACCGCATTCTTGAAGCTCGTAAGCTCGCTCTGCAAACACGTAAGATTATCCGCGAAAACCTCGCTTGGTCACTTGGTTACAACATTTTGATCTTGCCATTGGCCGTTGCAGGATTTGTCGCTCCTTATTTTGCAGTTGTTGGTATGTCTGCAAGCTCAATTATTGTAGTATCTAACTCTCTACGCTTGCTCAAAGAACAAGGTAAATAAGATGGAAAGCCTTTATATTCTTATCCCAATTGCTATCGTTTTGGTTTGTGTCGCCATTGCAATCTTCCTCTGGGCGGTAAAAAGCGATCAGTTTGAGGATTTGGAGCGACAGGGTCACAATATTTTGTTCGACGAAGACGAGAAAAACGAGAGCAAGACCAAATGACGCCAGACTGGTTAGGTGCCTTGCTAATCGGTGTCATCGGCGCAGGTCACTGTATGGGGATGTGTGGAGGTATTGCCTCCATGCTTACTATGGGTCAAACCAATAGCTCGAAGCTAGTCCCTGTCTTCTACAACCTCGGTAGACTAATAAGCTATGCCATCATAGGTGCTATTGTTGGTGGCGCCATCTCTTCCATCGCTGAAGTCAGTACAATGAACAATGCGCTAACATGGCTAAGGTTAGCTGCCGCTGTGTTTATGATTCTATTGGCTTTTTATATTGGGCGATGGTGGCAAGGGCTACTTTATGTTGAGAAGATAGGCCAGAAGCTGTGGAAGTTCATCTCGCCAGCAGGTAAATCCTTACTGCCATTAAAATCCCCGCTCCATGCACTTCCTTTTGGCTTTATCTGGGGTTGGTTACCATGTGGGTTAGTGTACTCCACATTAACTTGGTCTGCGGTATCGGGGAGCGCGTTGAATGGCGCTCTAATCATGTTAGCGTTTGGCGCTGGTACTCTACCTGCTATGCTGCTCATGGGTTTTGGCGCAACCTATTTACACAAGTTGCAACAATCGTCGATATTTCGTAACTTCGGGGCGTTATTGATCTTATCTTACGGGATCTACACGGCTTACGGTGCGGTAACTATATTATCACTAACATGATATACCCCTGTTTTTCTGCGGCTTTTTTAGCTACCCTTTAGTATTAATGAGTGCTAAAATATTGATGTATATCAAATCGTGAAAGGTTGTTATGATTTCTGAAAAGCCTGCAACAAAACGCATCCAATCCGGCGGATGTGCTATTCACTGTCAAGACTGTAGTATCAGCCAACTGTGTATTCCATTTACACTGAATGAGTCTGAGCTTGACCAATTAGATCAGATTATTGAACGCAAAAAGCCAATCCAAAAAGGACAAGAGCTTTTTAAAGCGGGCGATGATCTTAAGTCTTTATACGCGATTCGTTCTGGCACAATCAAAAGCTACACCATCACAGAACAAGGTGACGAGCAAATTACCGCTTTCCACTTAGCTGGCGATTTGGTTGGTTTTGACGCCATTACTGGCGACCTACACCCAAGTTTCGCGCAAGCACTTGAAACTTCGATGGTATGCGAAATTCCATACGAAATCTTAGATGACCTTTCAGGTAAAATGCCTAAACTTCGTCAGCAAATCATGCGTTTGATGAGTAACGAAATCAAAGGCGACCAAGAAATGATCCTGCTTCTATCTAAGAAGAATGCAGAAGAGCGCTTGGCGGCATTCCTATACAACCTGTCAACTCGATTCTCTCAACGCGGCTTCAGCCCTCGTGAGTTCCGTTTAACCATGACGCGTGGTGACATTGGTAACTACCTAGGTCTAACAGTTGAAACCATTTCTCGTTTGTTAGGTCGTTTCCAGAAATCAGAAATCCTCAGCGTTAAGGGCAAGTACATCACGATTCTTGATCATGATACCCTCATGGAACTGGCTGGCGTTTCGACAGAATCTTAATAACTTCAATGACGTAGCTCAAAACTGAGCTACGTCATACTTTTTTCACCTTCCTCACTGTTTTTCTAAAAATCTTCATCTAGCTAGGCTACATTAATCATATAACTCTCCCACTCCCAAGGAGTTACTATGAGTATCTATAACAAAATACTAGTTGTTGCTGACATCAATAAAGATGAACAACCCGCTTTAGCCCGTGCCATGCAGCTTGCTGCGAAAAGTCGTTCTCGTAGTCACGTGACTTTCTTCCTATCCATCTACGACTTTTCTTATGACATGACGTCAATGCTCTCTATCGATGAGCGTGACGCAATGCGCCGTGGTGTCATTGGCCAACGTGAGCAATGGATGCAAAACGTCGCTAAACCCTACATTAACGAAGACATTGATTTTGAAGTAAAAGTCGTGTGGCACAATCGCCCTTATGAAGCCATCGTCGCTGAGACATTCGCGGGTAGCCATGACATCGTGATTAAAGGCACGCGTAAGCACGATGTTCTAGAGTCAGTGATTTTCACGCCAACGGACTGGCACTTGCTACGTAAATGCCCTTGCCCGGTGTTATTGGTGAAAAATGCCGATTGGCCTGAAGATGCCAGCATTCTCGCCTCTGTCCATGTTGGCTCTGAAAATGACACCCACTTAGGCTTAAACGACAGTATGGTCGAACAGCTTAAAAGCCTCACCGAACGCTTAGGAGCCCAACCTTACCTGGTTAACGCCTACCCTGTGACTCCTGCTAACATTACAATCGAACTGCCTGAGTTCGATCCGACAACCTATAGCGATGCAGTACGCGGCCACCACCTAACCGCAATGAAAGCACTGCGCCAAAAGCATGGTTACGACGAGCAACAAACCATTGTAGAGCAAGGCCTTCCTGAAGACGTCATTCCAGAATCCGCTGAAAAGCTTAATGCAGCAATGGTTATCGTCGGCACAACAGGCCGTACAGGTTTGTCTGCTGTGTTTATCGGTAATACCGCGGAGCACGTCATTGATAAGATCAACTGTGACGTTCTGGCTCTGAAACCTAAAGGGTATATCAGCCCATTAGACCCTAAAACAGCGGTATAACTTAGGACTTCGAATCCCCTCAAGGCAACTTGAGGGGATTTTTTATAGTCTTCTATTATTAGAACTGGCATCTGACTCATTTATCCGTATTATACGCACTTCATTTTGGTTTCATGATTGATTAAGACTGCAAGCGAATGACTGAGCAAACTCAAGAGCTAACAAAAGCTCAACAATACAACTTCAACAAGTTACAAAAGCGTATTCGTCGTAATACAGGCCAAGCGATTCAAGACTTCAACATGATTGAAGAAGGCGATCGCATCATGGTGTGCCTGTCTGGCGGTAAAGATAGCTTTACTATGCTTGATATTCTGATGAGTTTGCAGAAAAGCGCGCCAATTAATTTCTCGCTAATTGCAGTTAATCTAGACCAAAAACAGCCGGGGTTTCCGGGCCATATTCTTCCTGAATACCTAGAATCTTTAGGTGTTGAATACAAAATCGTAGAGGAAGATACTTACTCGATTGTTCAGGATAAGATCCCTGAAGGTAAGACGACTTGTTCTCTATGTTCTCGCCTACGTCGCGGCATTCTATACCGTACCGCGAACGAACTTGGTGCAACTAAGATTGCTCTAGGTCACCACCGTGACGATATTTTGGAAACACTGTTCCTAAACATGTTCCACGGCGGAAAGATGAAAGGCATGCCGCCTAAGCTGGTATCAGATAACGGTGAGCATGTGGTGATTCGCCCACTAGCTTACTGTCGTGAGAAGGACATCATTAAATTCTCTGACATGCGAGGTTACCCTATCATTCCATGTAACCTTTGTGGTTCTCAGCCAAACCTGCAGCGTCAGAATATCAAACAAATGCTAAACGACTGGGATAAGCGCTTCCCAGGCCGAATTGAAAGTATGTTCCGTGCAATGCAAAACGTTGTTCCAAGTCACTTAGCGGACCATGAGCTTTTCGATTTTAAATCGATCGACAAAGACTCAGGTGTTATTAACGGTGGCGATATCGGTTTCGACAAAGAAGAAATGCCAAAGCAGCCTATTGTTGATGAAGATATGGTTCAGGAATTTGATCCTAGCTTACAACTTGATGTCACCAACATCTAAACGCATTTAGAATTAAAAAAAAGGGTCGCAACAGCGACCCTTTTTGCATAAACACCCAGCGGATTAGTTAGCTTTAGGCAGGTAAGGCAGGACACGAGCTGTTTCTTGAGGCAGTGTCATCTTGCCGCCTTCACCGATATCTGATAGTGCGACCTGCACTTTTCCATCAACGATGTCTTTGCTCGAACCGTTAGAGAATTCTACTTTTGAATTCAATTTGTTAGCAAACTCAAGCGTCACCCCTTCTACATCTGGAGTAAACCAGCTTGCAAACATGCCCCCCAAATCTTCAAGCATGGCCTGCATCTGCGGCATCAGCTTTTCTACATCAGCGTACGCGATCTCACCGTTAAAGGGTTCTTTCGTCATCACAACCATAGAGAAGTCACATCGCTGATCCATTGGCGTTTGAACAAAAACAAGTGGGTTAGCTGATTTAAGGTTGTTGTCCAGTGGAACAATCAACTCATGGTATGGCGAAGATTTCAGCTCTTCATAGTGTTCTTCTTTTTCCATCCATGCTTTCTCAATAACACAGTTTTGCTTTGTATCGGCATTAAGGAAGAAGAAACCGACTTTTACATCTTCATGCCCTTCTTTCACATTCTGCTTCATATGAGTGAAGAGCTTTGAATAGGTAAACATGTATTCTTGCGCAGAGACAGGTAACGCCGCAGCAGAAGTCACCGCGGCAGTTAAAAGGGCTAACGATAATTTTTTCATTGAATGTAATACTTATTTTTTAGTAAGGGTGTCTTCCCAGAACGCCTGATTGTGCCTGATCATCGCTTGTAAGTCCTTGACGTATGCCTCACCTCGCTCAGAGTATTTCAGCAAGCCATTAGTCAAAGCAATAGCGGCATCAGTGTCTGTCAGGCTTTCACCTCTTAGATGGCGTTGGTAGCGAATTTCACGCAATTCTTCGTAAGCACGATTACGGTTAACGTTCATAAAGTAGCCCTGTATGGACTGCTGTACAGAACTGAATTTTGCGACTTCATGTGTCATACCCTCTCCCCGCTGTAACGGAATGAGACCACAACCCGAGCTATAGCACCATTGGCCGAAATAATTGTTGGCTTGGGTGGCAAATCGCGATGTCCCCCAAGCAGACTCATTCGCACCCTGCACTAGTACTAACGCTTCTGGAATAACATCTACACGATGAAACATTTGATCAAGCCATTGCTGGCTAATTCCCTTGGAGCCCAGCAGCTCCACGTTATAAAGTTTTCCTAATCGCTTTGCGTAACTCGTGTCATCATTGGAAAGCTGATCAGATTTGAAGTTAGCTTGTATTTTATCTAATCGACTTCTCTCATTAAGAATGCGTTGATTTTCCAAAGCAATGCCCGGGCGCAGATAGTCGAAAAACGTTTGTTTCTTTTCCGTCACATTGGTGATAGCTGAAAAGTCAGGCGCTTGACCTACAGAATGACCATCAAACGATATAGATTGCTCTGTCGTTTGGGCCTGCTTTCTACGCTCGCGTTCCTGAGCTTCATTTTTCTCATAGCTATAAAAACTACAGCTGGCGATTAGGCCAGCTGCAGCGATAGCAATGAATTCACTTTTACGCATTGAACACTTGTGAATCGTCGTCATTGTCATCCTCATCTTTCGGTCTGTCCGTTGCGACAACCTTGAGTTTGATACCGAACATATTGCGATAGATGATGCCCTTCACGTGGAAGAAGAACGGTAAAACAAAGATTAACCCCAGACCATAGAACATGGCTCCTGCCACGAACATTAACATAACCAATGAATAGATCCCTGCCAAAACAAAAATCTTTTTATTCACCGCACGTAAAGACAGTAATAAAGATTGCATTGGTGGGATCTGCTTCTCACAAATGAGAAGGATGGAGTTGCTGAATGCAAGAGACAAATACATAGACAGAAACGGCAGGAGCATGCCTGCAATTCCTTGAAGCAATAAGCTAAACAAGGTCGCCAAAATAACAGGAACCGTATATTGAAGCCCTTTGCCAATATGGCGAGGCTTTGTTGATAAGCCAGCGGCATGGCTCATTGCCATTAAGCTAATACCTGCATAGATAGGTGCGCTCACTACTTCATAACTGAAGTTTGCGACAAATATTGCCTGGATGATTCTTGGATCAATACCTTCAGGGTTTGTCACAGCATCAAGAATGATTGAAGGGTCACCAAGTTGCAGTTTTAATGCAACATAGAAAATCGCGAGTTGGACGATAAGCAGAATGATAATAGCGGGAGAAAACGACAAGAAGTTTTTGATCGTATGACCCCACGCTTCTCTGAAAACTTCACCTGCTTTTATTTCGTAGTTACCGGAAAGAGCACGTTCGACACTTCCACCTAAATTGAAATCTTTTTCAATGTCATTATTCATTATTGAATCCGGTGCTTAATGAATCTTTCACTAAGCTAACTTGTTGATTAAGAGTTATGTTGCGATATCCCGACATTATACTGAATCCTTTCCAAGTCCAAAATCGATTCACGCTCATCCGCTTGCTTTATTGCCTACATGGTTGATAATTGACCATTAAATGCGTAAGTAAAGCCAAAAGTTGCCTTAGATTTTCTATGTTTCAGGCATTAAATTTGTCTAAAAACAGTATGGTAAGGAATGTTTACTTTTACCTGCAAAATTTTTTGTGTTTCAAGGTAAGAAAATGCTTTGATTTCACACTTTTGGTGATTATGATGCGCGCCTCGAAATTGTGTAATTACAGGTCATTTTCTGTTGGCCGGAGTGGGAGAAAAACAGACGTTGAACGCTAAACCAAAAGCAGGACAACCAGTTATCCGTTTAACTGGCATTAGCAAAAGTTTCGATGGTAAAGAAATTATCGGAAATCTTAACCTCGATGTGAACCACGGTGAATTCCTAACGATTTTAGGCCCATCCGGTTGTGGTAAAACTACGGTATTGAGGATGATTGCTGGTTTTGAGGCCGCTGATAATGGCGACATCATTCTTGATAACCAGAATGTTACTCAAGTCCCTGCTGAACAAAGGCACGTCAACACTGTATTTCAAAGTTACGCCCTGTTTCCACACATGACCGTGTTTGAAAACGTTGCTTTTGGCTTGCGTATGCAAAAAGTGCCGGCAGCTGACATCGAACCGCGTGTTATGGAAGCATTGAAAATGGTTCGTCTTGAGAAAATGGCTCAGCGCAAACCACACCAGCTTTCAGGTGGTCAACAGCAGCGTATCGCCATCGCACGCGCTGTCGTCAATAAACCTAAGGTGTTACTGCTTGATGAGTCTCTGTCTGCACTGGATTACAAACTCCGTAAACAGATGCAAATTGAGCTTAAACAGCTTCAGCGCCAGCTTGGCATCACCTTTATCTTCGTGACACACGATCAGGAAGAAGCTTTGTCCATGTCAGATCGCATTATAGTTATGCGTGATGGCGTTATTGAACAAGATGGCTCTCCACGAGAGATTTACGAAGAACCTAAGAACTTGTTCGTTGCTCGCTTCATTGGTGAAATTAACGTATTCGATGCAACCATGATTAAACGCATGGATGACAAACGAATTCGCGCTGAAATCGAAGGTGTAGAATCGATCGTTTACTACGATAAAGAAGCACTAACCGGTGACAAGCTACAAGTTCTGCTCCGCCCAGAAGATCTTCGCCTAGAAGAAATCAAAGAGTCCGAGCAAAAAGGGATTGTTGGCCACGTAACAGAACGTACTTATAAAGGTATGACTCTAGATTCTGTGATTGAATTGGAATCAGGCATGCGCGTCATGGTCAGCGAGTTCTTTAACGAAGATGATCCTGATGTGGACCATTCATTGGGACAGAAAGTGGCGATTACTTGGGTTGAAAGCTGGGAGGTCGTTCTCAATGATAAGCAAGAAGCTTAATCTGCAGAACGCCATCATCACACTGGTCGTCGGTTGGCTAGCGCTGTTTGTGCTTGTACCCAACCTAATGATTATTGGTACCAGTTTTCTGACTCGTGATGAAGCGAATCTAATTGAACTCACTTTCACGTTCGACAACTACATTCGTCTGATGGATCCGCTGTATGCGAAGGTGCTTTGGCACTCTTTCTATATGGCAATCATTGCAACTCTATTGTGTTTGGTGATTGGTTATCCTTTTGCTTATATCGTTGCGAAGATGCCTGAGAAATGGCGACCTATCATGCTGTTTTTGGTCATAGTGCCTTTTTGGACCAACTCACTCATCCGAACGTATGGTCTTAAGATTGTGCTTGGGACGCAAGGTGTGTTGAACAAATCACTCATGGCAATGGAAATCATCGATAAGCCTATTCGTTTGATGTACACAGAGACGGCGGTGATGATCGGCCTAGTCTATATCCTATTGCCATTTATGATTTTGCCGCTCTACTCTGCTATTGAGAAGCTCGATAATACATACATTGAAGCAGCGAAGGATCTTGGAGCAAACAAGTTTCAGACAATCACTAAAGTCATTCTGCCGCTCACCATGCCAGGTATCATCGGCGGATGTTTATTAGTGCTTCTTCCTGCGTTAGGCATGTTCTACATTGCTGATCTACTCGGCGGGGCGAAAAACCTGCTTATTGGTAACGTGATTAAAAGTCAGGTTCTCAATGCCAGAGACTGGCCGTTTGGAGCGGCGACAAGTATCGCGCTCACTATTGCCATGGCGATCATGCTTTATGCCTACTATCGAGCAGGCAAGTTATTGAACAAGAAAGTGGAGCTAGACTGATGGGACGTACAGTTAGATTTAGCTTTATGGCGTTGGTGTATGCGTTCTTGTACCTGCCAATCATCGTATTGATCGTTAACTCGTTTAACGCCAATAAATTCGGCATGAAATGGGGAGGCTTTACCACTAAATGGTACGAAACATTAGTTAACAATGACAGCTTGATGCAAGCCGCTTGGCACTCACTGAATGTCGCTATTTTTTCTGCGACAGCAGCGACTGTGATCGGCAGCCTAACGGCCGTTGCCCTGTTCCGCTATACGTTTAAAGGAAAAGGTGCAGTCAATGGCATGTTATTCGTTGTTATGATGTCACCAGACATTGTTATGGCTATCTCTCTGCTCGCGCTGTTCTTGGTATTAGGTGCACAACTGGGTTTTTTCACCTTGTTGATTGCACACATCACCTTCTGTTTACCGTTTGTTGTGGTTACGGTTTACAGCCGCTTAAATGGCTTTGATGTGAAAATGCTTGAAGCCGCTAAAGACCTTGGTGCTAGCGAATGGGTGATTCTCAAACAAATCATTCTGCCACTGGCGAAACCTGCAGTGGCCGCAGGTTGGTTGCTAAGTTTTACGCTTTCTCTGGACGATGTCATCATCAGCTCGTTCGTGACCGGGCCAACCTATGAGATATTGCCACTCAAGATCTACTCAATGGTTAAAGTGGGAATCTCTCCTGAGGTGAATGCGCTGGCCACTGTCATGCTGATTGTTTCACTGATCTTAGTCGTGATTTCTCAGTTACTGGCGAGAGAAAAAGTTAAATAGATTTGAATCTTTTTTCATGAAACAGAATGGCTTGATGCCATTCTGTTTTTCTATCGACCGCCGTTTATGCTTACGCGATTACTCAATAGCATTCGGCAACGTTTGGTTTGGAGCTAACGTCAATGAAAAAATGGGCTACTTTTTTAGCTGGTAGTGCATACGCGCTTTCACTGTTCTCAAGTTCAGTGCTCGCCGATGAAAACAAAGAATTGGTATTTATGAACTGGGGGCCATACATCAGTAGCAGCCTTCTGGAGCAATTTACCAAGGAGACAGGTATTAAGGTTATTTACTCGACTTATGAGTCAAATGAAACCTTGTATGCCAAGCTAAAGACACACAATCAAGGGTACGATTTGGTTGTACCCTCGACATATTTCGTCGCCAAAATGCGCGATGAAGGTATGTTGCAAAAAATCGATAAATCTAAACTAAGCAACTTCAATAATCTGGATAAAAACTATCTAGATAAACCTTATGACCCTAACAATGACTACTCTATCCCCCACGTAGTTGCGATTACCGGTCTAGCGGTTAACGCCGATATGTATGACCCTAATGACTTTCAGAGCTGGGCAGATTTGTGGAATCCGGAGCTTGAAGGTCAGGTCATGCTGATGGATGACACACGTGAAGTGTTCCATATTGCGCTACGAAAATTAGGTTATTCGGGCAATTCAACTGATGCGAAACAAATCGACGAAGCTTACGCTGAGCTGCAAAAGTTAATGCCTAACGTTCTAGTGTTTAACTCTGATAATCCGGGTGCGCCTTATATGTCAGGTGAAGTTGGCGTAGGCATGCTTTGGAATGGCAGTGCAGCGGCGGCTCAAAGTGAAGGTATGAACCTTAAACTGGTATTCCCTAAAGAGGGAGGAATTGGTTGGGTGGATAACTTTGCGATTTCATCCGGTGCAGCAAACGTAGACGCAGCGCATAAGATGATCGACTTCCTTCTAAGGCCTGAAATAGCGGAGCAAATCTCTCGTGACACTGGCTACCTAACCGCCGTTGAAGCGTCGAACGCGAAGTTTAAAGATGTTGCCCCGCTCTTCCCTTCTCAAGAAGATCTAGATCGTGTTGAATGGCAAGATGCGGTTGGTGATCTGACGATGAAATATGAAGATTACTTCATGAAGCTCAAAGCAGGTCAATAAGCATTCATTTTCTTCGAAATAGGCAGCATTAGCTGCCTATTTTCGTTATTGGCTGATATAATTCTTTTCTGTATGGTTTGTCGTTACGATAAACATCTTTACTCACGGCTTTATCTCCAAACATCGTCAGGGCTGACGGTTTACTGATTCAGCAAAAACAAAACGGAAAAAGAATGAAAAGTAAATTCTATGCAAGTGCACTTTGCGCAGCGTCTCTGATCGCTTCACCTGCAATGGCTGCTGATCAAGAACTCTACTTCTACAACTGGTCTGAATACATTCCAAATGAAGTTCTTGAAGACTTTACGAAAGAAACTGGAATCAAGGTTATTTACTCTACCTACGAGTCAAATGAAAGCATGTATGCCAAGCTTAAGACTCAAGGATCGGGTTACGATTTAGTAGTACCGTCTACTTATTTCGTTTCTAAGATGCGTAAAGAAGGTATGCTGCAAGAAATCGACAAGAAAAAACTGTCGCACTTCGCTGATCTTGATACAAACTTCCTGAACAAGCCTTTCGACCCGAACAACAATTATTCTATCCCTTATATCTGGGGTGCGACAGGCATTGGTATTAACTCTGACATGCTGGACAAGTCTTCTGTCACCAAATGGGACGACTTCTGGGACAGCAAATGGGAAGGCCAGTTGATGCTCATGGATGACTCACGTGAAGTTTTCCATATCGCATTAACTAAACTGGGTTACTCACCAAACACAACGAACCCAGACGAGATTAAAGCAGCCTACGAAGAACTGAAGAAGCTAATGCCAAATGTACTGGTGTTCAACTCAGACTTCCCTGCAAACCCGTACTTAGCTGGTGAAGTATCTCTAGGTATGCTTTGGAACGGCTCTGCTTACATGGCTCGTCAGGAAGGCGCATCCATTGACATTATCTGGCCAGAAAAAGGCACTATCTTCTGGATGGATAGCCTAGCGATTCCTGCAGAAGCGAAGAATGTGGATGCAGCTCATAAGATGATCGATTTCCTTCTACGCCCAGAAAATGCAGCGAAAATCGCTCTAGAAATCGGCTATCCAACTCCTGTTGCAACAGCGCATAAGTTGCTACCTGAAGAATTTGCAAACGATCCAAGCATCTTCCCGCCTCAAGAAGTGATGGACAGTGGAACCTGGCAAGACGAAGTTGGTGAAGCAAGCGTGCTATACGACGAGTACTTCCAAAAGTTAAAAGTTGACAACTAAAAACGTAAACTTGTTTTCAGTTATATACTTAATAAAGCGGCTCAAGCCGCTTTATTTGTTTTCTCATGGATCGAGGACGCTATGATTGTAAGGTACAAAAGATTCCTGTCTGGCTTCTGCGTGCTGTCTGGGCTTGCGATACTGGTTACGACAATCAGTTATCAAACCAACCCTGAATCCTATAGTGACCTTCTTTTTGAGGCCAATACTCTATTCGTTCTTCTTTTCATATACTTCGTATCGCGTGAATTATACCGCAACAACACCTTCATAAAATGGGGGTTGATACTCCTAGTCGTCAATCAAGCTTATGATATCTTGACGGAAATTCCCGTTTTAGATCAATGGACAGACAATAACGAATTCACCCATACATTGATTGAAGATGGGGGAATCCAAATTGCCTATCTATTAATTGCTTTCGGTGTGACCCGGTTGTTTCGCCAAATGAGCGAGCATGCGTATACAGATGAGCTAACAGGGCTTTTTAACCGTAAGAAGCTGTTCTCGATCGCACGTAAACAGTTTGATTTAATCTACATCGACTTAGATGGCCTCAAGCAAATCAACGACACTCAAGGGCACGCCAGTGGCGATTTAGCCATCATCCGTTTCGCGCAAGCCGTCAATGCATCGGTAAGCCCTACGGATAAAGCATTTCGCATCGGCGGAGATGAGTTTGTAATTGTGGTTGGCCCGGGAGAAGGTGAAGCCTTCATCGATAGAATCAAAAAAGACTTGGTCGAAGAACAAATCCTATTCAGCTACGGCATTGAGGCCTCTACACCTGAAACCTTAAAAGAGAACCTGATAAAAACGGATAAAGCTATGTATGAAATGAAAAACTCTCAGCGCAAAGGCGCCGAGAGTGACTGAATTAAGCGTGTTTAACGTTTGGCTCTTGCAACGCTAAGATTTCTTCGACCAGCTTAGGTACCTCGATACTTGCTTTACCATAGCGTTTTTCTTCAAACTCACTCTCAACCGCACTAGGTTCAAGATTGATTTCAAGCGTATGCGCTCCGTGCATTTTTGCATCATGTACAAACCCTGCGGCTGGATATACCACCCCAGACGTACCAATCGAGATAAACAAATCGGCTTTTTCTAATGATTCGTAGATATCGCCCATTCGCAAAGGCATCTCTCCGAACCAGACAACGTGAGGTCGCATCTGAGAAGGAATTTGACAGCAGTGACAAAGGTCTCCTGTCTTAACTTCACCCTTCTCTTCAACAACCTGATTAGATTCACTGCATCGTGCTTTCAGTAGCTCTCCATGCATATGAATCACATTCACACTTCCACCGCGCTCATGAAGGTTATCAATATTTTGCGTGATGATGGTTACTGTACCCTCGAGTTCTTTCTCAAGGCGCGCCAAAGCTAAATGTGCGGCATTGGGTTCTATACCCTCTTCCTGAAGCTTTAAACGACGCTGATTGTAGAAGTCCTGCACGAGGTCTGGATTGCGATCAAAACCCTCGGGCGTAGCCACATCTTCAATGCGATGATCTTCCCATAAACCATCCTGAGCTCTAAAAGTCTGAATCCCTGACTCAGCCGAAATACCTGCCCCAGTAAGTACAACGACGTTTCGATACGGAAATTTCATACGACATTCCTTTCTCTTATGCTTTTTTGCTAGCTTAGCACTTAGAGTTAAGCATCAGAAGCGGTTGGAATTAGACCATGGTCGCACCCATTCAAGTTCTACTGTATTTATGTGAAGTGAAACAAAAAAGCGGCCCAAAGGCCGCTTTAGAATATTGTTTGTTTAGTCTTCACTGGTAGAAGAAATCTTATGGATAGCTAGATCTGCACCGTTGTACTCGTCTTCTTCTGATAAGCGTAGCCCTGATACTTTATGGATGACCCCATAGACGATTAACGCACCGACAAGAGCAACTGTGATGCCAGCTAAAGTACCAAGCACCTGTACACTGACACTCACGCCTCCCAAACCGCCTAGTGCGCTTTGGCCAAATATCCCTGCGGCAATGCCGCCCCACGCGCCACATACGCCATGTAAAGGCCAAACCCCCAGTACATCATCAATCTTGGTTTTATTTTGCAAGTACGTAAACAGGTAAACAAACAAGGCACCCGCAATACCACCTGTAATTAGAGCACCAATAGGATGCATCAGATCTGAGCCAGCACATACAGCAACCAAACCAGCAAGTGGGCCATTGTGAATGAAGCCGGGGTCATTTTTACCCGCAATCAAAGACACAACAATGCCTCCTACCATCGCCATTAGAGAGTTCATTGCAACAAGGCCGCTGATTCCATTAAGTGTTTGTGCTGACATGACGTTAAACCCAAACCAGCCCACACACAAAATCCAAGCGCCAAGCGCGAGAAATGGAATATTGGAAGGAGCAAAGTTAGTGTGCTTTCCGGCGCGAATTCGACCTTTCCTCATACCAAGGAACACTACCGCAACTAATGCGATCCAGCCCCCTACACCATGGACAACAACGGACCCTGCAAAATCGTGGAATCCGTAACCAAAGTGGTCTTCAAACCAGGATTGCAGACCAAAGTTTCCGTTCCATATCATGCCTTCAAATACAGGATATACGAGCCCAACGGTGAAAAAGGTCGCAACAAGTACCGGGTAAAAACGAGCTCTCTCTGCAATTCCCCCTGATACAATCGCTGGTATTGCGGCAGCAAACGTCAGTAAAAAGAAGAATTTGACCAATTCATAACCGTTACCTTGAGACAAAGTTTGGGCATCAGCAAAAAAGTTAGCACCATACGCAACCCAATAGCCGATAAAGAAATAAGCAATTGCAGAAATACCAAAGTCAGCGAGTATTTTAACCAGTGCGTTAACCTGATTTTTGTGTCGCACCGTTCCAACTTCAAGGAAGGCAAACCCAGCGTGCATTAAAAATACCATAATGGCGCCGAGTAGAAGGAAAAGAGTATCGGAACTCTGGGTCAAGGTTTGAACCGCTCCGTGAACCTGACTGGCAGTTACGCTCATTGTAAAGTGTCTCCATCAATTCGCTACGCACTTATCCTGTGCACTAGCACAATAAAATCACCAAAGTGGTGACATCAATTTGAAAAGCGAATGTGGAGCAACGACCGTGCCAGCAAATCAACGGGAAGTCGAGAGCACCTATCTAGTTGATAGGTATAAATTTAATAATTACAGCACGCCCATAGTAAATGATAGATTTAAAATTAATCGCACTAAGATGGTGACAGAGCACCATGCTGTAGCGCGTTAACTTGGTGCAAAAAAAGCCCTGAGATAACAGGGCTATGTACATTTAAAGGTTCGGCCCTTTATTGAATGAAAACGGCTGATTCGCCCGTAGTTTGGTCATACCTTGATACATACGTACAAACCAGACAGCAATAGCTATTGCCCCAAAGAGGATACCTACATAGGGAATGTAGTAAGCGATATCATCAATAATATGGTTCTGATACCAGTAATCATTCACGCCTTTCAAAACCCCATTAGACGTTGCGACAGTGATGATAAGAACAACGAAATAGATCAGATTGAGAAAGAAAGTACGAATCAAACCATAATAGTGTGAATCAATTACTTCTCCATCCTGACCTTTATCCAGCCTGTAACCCGCATAGACAATCGCTACAACACCTGAAATCAAGCAAGTAAGTGGCGTAAAAATACTTAGGATGTACGCTATCCAAATTCCTTTATGAGATTTGTTCATTGGTTTGCACTCCTTTTACGCTATCATGCTCCGAAGCTCCTTGGTGCTCTTTCGCCTTCATTTCCTCGTACCACAGGTCATGATGTTCTTTTGCCCAAGTTTCATCGACTTCGCCCGTCACCATGCCTTCCAGTGCGCCTTCCATTCCAAACAAACCAATGTAGATATGGAAAATAAAGCCACAAATCAGGATCAGAGCAGCAACCATATGGACGAGATTCGACATCTCCATATCACGTCGCGTTTGTCCGAAGATCGGGAAGTCCAGAACTAAGCCACTCAGCGCAACCGCGGTTCCAACTACGATAAGTAGCCAGAACAGAGCCTTTTCACCTGCATTGGAAAACTCAGCAGAAGGATGAGAGCCCTTGTGTTTACCGACCATGCCACCCAATTTCATAAACCAAACAAGGTCGACTTTCTTGAAGATCGACTTGCGCCACCATTTCACTAGTACGCAAATCAGCAGCACATAGAAGATTGGCCCAATGTAGTTGTGGTATTGCTTGGCCAACATAATGATGAAACCCCACAACTCTGATGGAATGTACGGCTTAAGGAAGTGTTTACCGTAAACCAACATCAATCCACTAAAGGCTAATGTTAAGAACGTAAACGCCATACTCCAGTGCAATGCTCGATCAAATCGAGACCAACGCTTGATTTTTTTACCTGTTCTTGGCGCACTGAGCATCAGAGGGCCAATCACGATGTACATCAGTGTCACGAACGCAATACTGCCAAAGATGGCGACTGCGCCTGCCGGAGACATCCACTTTTCTTTGAGAATGTACCAAGTCTGGCCGGGAGCACTGATCAGCATCCCATGCTCTGGGAATTGAGAAGTAGTGTAGCCCTCTTCTCCCTGACGAACCTGACGCCAGAAATCCGCGCCAGCCAATTGAGACATTTCTCGTTGTGCAACATCAGCTTTTTTTTGCTCTGCCTGAGCAGGCAATGAAAAAGCAAACATTAATGCTGCCATGATCGACAGCATTAAAAGAGATGCACGTTTAAACATTGAAAACATGACCATCTCCAACGTTAGCTTTTGGTGGCGTCGTAAGACAGGTCATTACCGTTCGTCCAGCCTGCGCCCTTCGCGCCGCGCTCAACTACACGCTGACGGAAAATGTCCGAGACTTTCTCTGCATCACCCGCTAGCAAAGCTTTCGTCGAACACAAAGATGCACACATAGGCAGCTTACCTTCAGCAATGCGGTTTGCACCGTACTTCTGACGCTCTTCCACTGACCCTGCTTCGGTTTCAGGGCCACCAGCACAGAAAGTGCATTTGTCCATTTTTCCACGCTCGCCAAACGCTTCCTGCTTAGGAAACTGAGGTGCACCAAAAGGACAGGCAAACAAACAGTAACCACAACCGATACAAAGATCTTTGTTATGAAGCACAATGCCATCTTCGGTGTGTTCAAAGCAGTCTGCCGGGCACACCGCCATACAAGGTGCATCAGTACAGTGCATGCACGCTACTGAGATTGAGTTCTCGCCCGGTTCACCATCATTTAGTGTGACCACGCGACGACGCTGAATACCCCACTCAAGCGCATCATCATTTTCGTTCTTACACGCAGTGACACAGCCGTTACATTCGATGCAGCGCTTGGTATCACATAGGAATTTCATTCTAGCCATTGGTTAACTCCTTACGCTTTACGAATGTTACAGAGGGTGACTTTGGTTTCCTGCATCTGAGTGACAGGATCATAGCCATAGGTAGTGGCAATATTGGCGGAATCACCAATGACGTAAGGGTCCGTCCCTTCTGGGTATTTATCTCGCAAATCTTCGCCCTGGAACTTGCCACCAAAGTGGAATGGGATAAATGCCATGCCCGGCTTCACTCGACGTGTCACCATTGCTTTGACGTGAATGCGGCCTTTCTCTGCACCTTCAACCCAAACCATGTCTCCGTCGCGGAAACCAAGGTCGTTGGCGTCTTTCGGGTTCACCTCAACAAACATTTCTTGTTGAAGTTCAGCAAGCCAAGGGTTTGAACGAGTTTCTTCACCGCCACCTTCATATTCAACCAAGCGGCCTGAAGTCAGGATGATCGGATACTCACCAGATTTATCCTGATCCTGAATTGATTTGTACATGGTTGGCAGTCGATAGATAGATTCACTGTCATCCCAAGTCGGATAATCCGCCACTAAATCTCGACGTGGCGTATACAACGGCTCACGGTGTAAAGGTACGCGGTCAGGGAATGTCCAGACGATGGCACGAGCTTTCGCGTTACCAAAAGGGATACATCCGTGCTTAATCGCAACCCGCTGAATGCCGCCAGACAAATCCGTCTTCCAGTTTTTGCCTTCTGCCGCGGCTTTTTCTTCAGCAGTTAGGTCATCCCACCAACCGAGAGACTTCAATAACTTATCGCTGAATTCAGGGTAGCCATCTTCAATCTCACTGCCTTTTGAGTAGCTGTCTTCCGCCAGAAGATTGTGACCTTCGTACTCAACACCGTATCTTGCGCGGAAATTACCACCTCCCTTCGCAACCGGTTTAGACGTATCGTAGAGGATGTGTGTCCCTGGGTGTTTCATTTCTGGGGTGCCCCAACACGGCCAAGGAAGCCCATAAGTATCACCATGCGCTGGGCCACCTTCTGCCTCCAACGAGGTTTTATGGAAGGTGTGCCAGTTTTGCTGATGAGACTTCAAACGCTCTGGGCTTTGCCCGGTATAACCGATAGTCCACATCCCGCGGTTGAACTCACGTGTGATATCTTCGATGACTGGCTGGTTGTTTTCGACTTTAACATTCTTAAATAGCTGCTCTGCAAAACCGAGTTTCTTGGTCAGCAGGTACATGATTTCGTGATCAGGCTTAGAGTCGAAAAGTGGTTCTACGACTTGGTCTCGCCACTGAATCGAGCGGTTTGATGCCGTCACACTGCCGTGAGTTTCGAACTGCGTAGTCGCGGGAAGAAGGTACACGCCATCGGTGCGATCGTTCATGACCGCAGCCACTGTTGGGTAAGGGTCAACAATGACCATCATCTCCAGTTTCTTCATCGCAGTGCGCATTTCAACACCACGAGTCTGAGAGTTCACCGCGTGTCCCCAGTAAAACATTGCGCGGATATTATCTTTTTGCTCGATGTTGTCTTTGTTTTCAAGAACACCATCAATCCATCGCGAAACAGGAATCCCCATATTGTTCATTGGCTTTTTGCCGCGGTATTCATTTTGATCGAAACGCTTCTGAACCCATTCGTGATCGAGCCCCCACACTTTCGACCAATGCTTCCAAGCACCATCTGACAAGCCGTAATAGCCGGGCAAAGTATGCGACAAAACACCAAGGTCGGTTGCGCCCTGAACATTGTCGTGACCACGGAAAATGTTTGCACCACCGCCGGATTTACCCATGTTGCCCAATGCGAGTTCCAACACGCAATATGCACGCGTATTGTTGTTCCCTGTCGTATGCTGAGTACCACCCATACACCAGACAACACAACCCGGTCGATTTTCAGAAAGCAGCTTCGCAGCTTGGTATACATCCGCTTCAGTCACCCCCGTCACACGCTCTACTTCTGCTGGCGTCCATTTCGCGACTTCCTGACGGATTTCATCCATACCAAAAACGCGCTGACGAATGAATTCTTTGTCTTCCCATTGATTGGCAAACACATGCCAAAGGATGCCCCAGATAAACGCCACATCTGATCCCGGACGAAGTGACACGTAATGGTCAGATTTGGCTGCAGTGCGTGTTCGGCGAGGGTCAGCGACAACGATCTTACAGTTGTTCTTTTCTTTGGCGATTAAGATATGCTGCATCGCCACAGGGTGAGCCTCTGCGGGGTTAGAACCAATGAACAGCATCGATTTGCAGTTGTGCATGTCATTGAACGAGTTGGTCATCGCTCCATAGCCCCAAGTGTTCGCTACCCCGGCAACCGTGGTCGAGTGACAAATACGAGCCTGATGGTCGACATTGTTTGTTCCCCACAATGAGGCCATTTTACGGAACATGTAAGCCTGTTCATTACTGTGTTTCGCGCTACCTAGCCAGTAGACAGAATCTGGTCCGGAGTCTTTTCGGATATCCAGAATCTTATCGCCAATTTCTTCGATAGCCTGATCCCAAGAAAGCTTCTTCCACTTACCGCCTTCCAATTTCATCGGGTATTTCAAACGGCGCTCGCCGTGGCCGTGTTCACGCAAAGCGGCACCTTTCGCACAATGCCCACCAGCGTTAAATGGGTGGTCGAATGCAGGCTCCTGCCCTGTCCAGACACCATCTTGAACTTCGGCGTAAATACCGCAACCAACAGAACAGTGAGAACAAATCGTCCGCTTAACTTCGGTTTTCGCTTGAGGGTCCACAGACTTTGCTTCTGCTTTTCTAATCATCCCTGGAGCAAACAATCCAGCGCCTACAACAGCGCCACCCGCCGCCAACGAAGAGTTTCTCATGAATGCACGACGCGATACGCCAAGCGGGTTCCGTTCTTTGCTCACGCTGTCTGAGCGTTTAACTAATTTCATTGCTCTGCTCCTTACAGCGTGTCGTAGAAATCACGAATATGTTGGGTTTCGCGATAACCTTTTGATTTCGCGTTTTCTTTCTCCGGCTGTACAGCTTCAGCCGCTGTCGCAGCATTGGCTGTTCCTGCAACGACAGCCCCGGCAACAGCAGCGGTAGTCAGCCCCTTTAAAAGGTCTCGACGGCTGGTATTAACATCTTTATTGTCTTTCATTTTGCTTCCTTACCAATAAGGTATCTGGAGACTGTTGTCTCTCTTCTCGACGTGAATGCTTTATCGCTGAGTCTGCTCGTATTCAGCGGCGTTTTTCATATCAATGCTTGAATGAGCTTTACCGCCTTTCACCTTTGCGCTGAACCGCACCTGTTCTAGTGTTAAGAACGCTCCGCATAGCTGAGCCACAGAAAGGTAAAAACGTGCGTGCTGAGCCTGCTTAACCTGACGAACAAAAGAGGTGAACCAAGGCGAAATGTGAGTATTGAAGAAATGTTGTTGCTGAGAATCTTGCTCGCGTACAAGCACCGCCATCACTTCACACAAGGCTGAAATATGGTCTTCTGGTTCTTTGATGCTGTCTTCTCTCTCCAGACCTAACAACTTCAGATCATGGCGGATGTTGGCAAGCGGCTTCTCCATCAAAGAACCAGTACGATGCCACGATGCAAACGGAACGACTTCGCCACGGCCTATACCAATAAACAGCTCGTGATATTCGTCTTCAAGTTCTGAGGCATTTACGTCAAGCGCCGCCTGCTTGAGAGCCTGCCATGCCGACTGCATATCACTAGGCGCGTTTTCAATTTCCAAATCAGCCAAAAATTGCACTAAATCCACGGTAGGACATTGGCGATACAACGCTGATAACATCAAGTAGATGTCAGCTCTTAAAGTAAGTTGTTCTTCCACTTTCATCTCCTAATAGTTCAGCTGTTTGGTCGGATCGTCAGCCATCGCTTCAAACATATCGATGACTCGGCAGTCCTCGCACATCGCGATACGGTTGAGCGCACTGTCATCATTAAAGTGAGAGTGACCACGTAACTTATTCTGAAGCATATCGATCATAGATTGAGGCGCGAAAGGTTTGTGGCAGCGTATACATTCCGCCGCCTTTTCTTCGTGAATCGTCGTAACTGACTGCCGAGCAGCCGCATCCCAGTTCATTCGAGGCGTCATAGTAAGAGCGTTTTCAGGGCAGGCTTTGGTACATAGCCCACATTGAACACAGTCTTGCTCAACAAATTTAAGCGATGGTGATTGGCCGTCAGTATGAAGTGCTCTGCTCGGACAAACAGCAACACAGCTCATGCACAATGTGCAGTCTTTACTTTCGCAAGAGATATTGCCGTAAGGCGCATTAGCAGGAAGCTCAACAAGGGTTTCAATAGGAGTTCGAGTCTGGGCAAGCGAATCAAGAGCGGTAAAAAGTCGCTGCCTTTTATTGCCTTGTAAGTCACCCAGTGACAAATCAAACGAGTCAACACGCAATTGTGGGCGACTCTCACTTAGCGATTCCATGTAGAGAATATCGATAGTGTCTCGGTCAATGCCGATTTGAGACAATAACTCCTGCGCTGTGGCAACTTCATTTTGCAAAACGCGTAATATCGTCGCTGGCATACGCTTGCTTGCGGCAAACAACACTTGTGTTGCTCCATTGACCAAAGCTGCAAACCAAGAGTCGATACCTACCGACGGAAGATCTTCAACCACAATAGGAACAACATTATCCGGCAACACATTTAGCGCCATAACGTTAAAGTTTTCGTGACGCTCACTGCATATCAGTACAACCGGAGCAACTCCTCCAGCTTGGTGATAATTCGCCAAAGTACGCTCAATAAATTTCTGAGTCTCTTGAGGGTTCGGCAATGCATAGTGGATAGCTTCTGTCGGGCAAGCCGTTGCACAAGTACCTACGCCCTGACACAAATACGGGTTGATTTCGATTCGATGACCCGTTTTGTCACTCCCTTCACTAGACAAAGCACCTGCGGGGCAAGCGTCAACACAGCGCTCACAGCCTTTAACCCCTCGTGAGCTATGCGCGCAGAGAGCGGTATCCAATCGAAAAAACTTCGGTTTATCGAACGTCCCCATTAAGTTTGGGATCTCTTCCAGAGCATCCGCAAGCTTTGGATAACCTCTGCCTACAGGGAAGTAACCCGGAGCGGGTACCTCTTCATCCATACAGCTATTGAGGCAAAGATCTAATACGATATCGAAGCATTGTTGATTGATGGCGACCTGAGCCAGATTGCTCCTCAAGCCATGGTTTTGTGTATGCACATCAAATGCGCCGAGAAACCCTGAGACTTGAACCTGATTGGCGTAATAAATATTGCCATGGCTGCCAGGCTCACCATCAGTAGATAGCAGTGTTAAGCTTCCCATTTGAGACAACTGCTCTGCGGCGCTTTCAATAATTGAAGTCGGCCCGATGACAAGTGTATGTCCCCCACTCTCATAACTGACCGTGGGAGGAATAAGGTTTGTCAGTTCAACGGTATTCTCAAACGCATAAAGACGCGCTTTACCATTCACTGACTGAGATTGTTGTAATAGTTGTTTTAGCATTGCTCTGTTCCAGCATTAAGAACATGAATTTTGTTTTATCCGTTCATTAGCAATTGCTATACCAATTTTAATATCATTAATTATCAGCTAGTTACAGTCATTCTTCTTACTAGAGAACCGAATAAAAAAAGGGTGAGACATTTTGTCCCACCCTCGTAATTGATTGTTTAGTCAAAATGTACCTATTTTTTGTGTGGTATATTTTGTCCCATCTCATCGACATCGGTTTCAGCACTTAAATCACTTTCTGTATTCAAAGGCTGTTCAACATCTGAACTATCAGACTCCACGTCAGTGGAATTTTCTTGCTCATCATCTTGATTCACCCACTCCCGAAGCTTGGCGGCTACGTCGGTGGATAAACTCTTCACCGCTTTGTAGTCGTGATCATAGTCATTGAGTCGGTCAACCTCACTAAACTCACCGGATAAGAACAGCTTTCTCAACGCCGCTTTCTTTACGGCTGATTCGGCTTCAGAGACCAATAACGCTGCCACACTCGTCTCTTCAGAGTCTTGCTCTAGCGTGATCTCTGTAGAGCTACCGTCACTTTCGAGTTGGCCTGCAGCGTCTTCAGGAGGCAGCTCGGTGAGGGAAGCGTTCTGTTCCTGCTCACCATCAAGCTTGCGTTTAGACCAACGCGATATAAAGCTACTTGCCACTTGAACGCCCCGCTCCTTTACGCTTTTTACGTTTTACTTCAAGCAGCTCACCATGACGACCTATGTACGCTTCTATCCAAGCTTGAACAGGCAACGGCATTTCATTAGATAACACCAGATAATCACCATCCATATACTGACCAGCAGCACTCTGCGAAGCCGTCAGTGAAACGATATGGGGTTGTTCTTCATTGTCTACAGCATCCAGAATCAGAAAAAGCTTCGGCTGTTGAGAACTTAGGTTGAAGCGGTAATCTGTTCTCTCATCTCGATGTAGTTGTAGCGTCGTTGTATTTTCGCTGTAACTGTCAGGTTGAAGCTCAAACCCAAGCAGCTGCCATTGCGTGGTTGACCATACTCCCGTCGAGATTTCATGGGATTTTAGGTCACAGTTCATGGACCACAAAGACTCAGATTTCTCTAGCTGAGCACTAACAATTTCTTGTTTTGACATACTTATTCGCTCAAATATTCATTTTGTTGTTTTCTAGCAATAACTGTACCTAAGGTCTGTGATTGGATTACGTGATGGGAACGGTATTTGCTTACCCCTTCAAAACCGCAAACAATCTAAAGCAGGAAACCTTGTAGTGAAACCTAACATCATCCGAACCAGTGAGAATCCACTGCAGACCATGGAAGTAGAAGTCTGCGATGAATATGGTGAAAAAATTGTCAAACAGGTCGCTTGTGAACGCCCTCTTACTGTGATGCTCAACTGGAAAGAAATCGTCACGCTGATGACATTAGGATCACGCCCTGAGTCTCTTGTACTTGGATACCTAAAAAACCAGAGTTTTCTTTCACACCCAGAGTTACTTGAGTCAGTCATCATCGATTGGGAAACCCATAGCGCAGCCGTTATCACGAAAGAAAACACTGAGCATCTTGAAAGTGCACTAAAAAAGAAAACCGTTACCTCAGGCTGTGGTCAGGGCACCATGTACGGCAATGTCATGAAGCAGCTTGAGAACTATCAGGTACCACAAATGAAACTCAAGCAATCGGAGATTTATTCTGCACTTGAGGCGCTCACTCACTACAACGACACCTACAAAAAAGCCGGTGCTGTTCATGGTTGCGCGATCTGTCGACACAATGAAGTGTTGTCTTTTGTCGAAGACGTCGGCCGACACAATGCTGTCGATACACTGGCCGGAGAAATGTGGCTAGAGAATCTAAGCGGCGAGGATAAAATCTTCTACACAACGGGTCGACTAACGTCAGAAATGGTCATCAAAGTAGCGCAGATGGGTATTCCAGTATTGCTTTCACGCTCTGGCGTTACCCAAATGGGGTTAGATTTAGCTAAAAAGTTTGGAATTACGACGATAGCAAGGGCTAAAGGGCTGAGATTTCAGGTTTTCACCGGAGCAGAAAAAATCGTATTTGATGTAAAAGGTGATATGAAATGACATTTATAAGTAGCTAACTTGCAAAACACCTCTCCAATGCTATTAGTTTTATATTCGCATTAACAAAACTGTCATAAAGCACATAATTAAAGCGAATATTCAATGTCATCAGGCTACAGGGAGGTGTCCATGAACGGCTCACCTAAATCAGAGCGGTTTGCTTTTTCTTTTTCCATTCGTGCTAAGTTAATTCTTATCAATTTGACTTTACTGGTTAGCGTCGGCTTGTACGCTTATTACGAGCAAGTCAGTTTTAACAGCTTCGAATCCTTAGAGCATGCGGCCATAGATAATCTACAAAGCTCCGTCGATCTGCTTATGTTACGTCGTCACGAAAAGGATTTTCTTGCGCGTAAAGATATGAAATACCCGCAGCGTTTCGACAAAACGTTTGAAGAGTTATCAGAACGTTTAACGGCCCTTACCATCGTTTTAAAGTCTCACAATCTTGATATGGAAGAACGTACTTCCATTATTGTATCAACTCTCAATCAGTACCAAGTCCAGTTTCACCAGTTGGTAAACCAAGTTAACGCAATTGAAGGCGTTGATGTTTCTTCCAATTTCGTCTCAGAACTGGAGAACTCCAGAAAGGCATTAAAGGCAGCCGCGGCCGACAAAGACAGTTTTGCTTTGGAGGTGGAGTTGCTTGAACTGATGGAAGCGGATTACCGGTATCTCGCTAACACCAATAAAGAAACCAGCGCATCTCTCCTCGCCGCTCTCGATAAATTCTCTGCGAGTGAACATGTCCCTCAAGAACTTCAACCTGTGTTTACTGACTACCGACGCAACGCAGAAAAATTGGTCGAAGCGTGTGAAATTCTAGGACTGACCTCCAACGAAGGGCTTAGAGGTGCGTTAAGATCGAACGTTCACAATACTGAACAGGCCATCAATGGGCTCCAAACCGAGATAAGCCAAGTCATCTCTCAAAAATCCGCCGACATCAAAAGCCAGCTTTTCTTAATTGGTGGAGCAATTGTTGCCCTACTTTCTAGTATGTTGTTCCTCATTGGTAAAAGCATCCTAAGCCGCATTCAAGCCATCAACGTGCTTATGAAAAACATTGCCAGCGGAGATGGCGACCTTACAGTGCGCATGAATGCCAAAGGTGATGATGAATTAGCCCAACTTGCTAACTCTTTTGACCGATTCATATCCCAACTTCATGGTCACATTAAAGAGTTAGCCAGTGTTATGTCGGTGTTGAGTGAAAGCTCATGCAGTTCAGAGCATGCCGCTGTAAAAAGTATGAATAATGCTGAGCAGCAGAAGGTACAGTCAGAATCTGTGGCGACTGCGGTCAACGAATTAGTGATGACCAGCAATGAGATTACTGCCAATATCGAGTCCGCAGCTCAAAATGCTGAGAGTATGAAACATCAGGCCGACAGCGCTCTAAATGTCACCCACTCAACCAGTGACAGTATTGAAGCTCTCTCGACGAATATTGAAGAGTCCCAAGCCTTAATTGAGGACCTAGCTGAGCAGAGCAAAGAGATTAATCAAGTTATCGCGACCATCCAAGGGATTGCAGAACAAACTAACCTCCTTGCTCTAAATGCTGCAATAGAAGCCGCTCGGGCGGGTGAAAATGGCCGTGGCTTTGCTGTGGTAGCCGATGAAGTCAGACAGCTATCGCTGATGACAAACAATTCCACCCATCAAATAGAAACCACAATTCAGACTCTGACATCCGGTATACAACAAACCGTTACGAAAATGTCTTCAAGCTTAGATCAAGCGCATCATACCAAGGCCAGTACCAAGGAAGTGGTCAAGGCGATTGACGCGATGACGTTGCGGATCAGTGAAATGTCGGACATGAATACACAAATAGCAACCGCTTCAGAAGAGCAATCCATGGTATCTGCAGAGATAGACCGCAACATTACCGAAATTGCACTTTTAGCAGGCGACACACACCAAGTAGTAGCAGGTTCCGTTCGTTGTAGCGAACAAGTGTCAGGTGTTAGCCACAAACTGGAGCAAATTGTCGCTAACTTCAAATATTAATCGATTGATAGCTTTGGCCGTATCATTTGGGCAATGAAAATGATACGGCCTTTTTTGTGCGCCCAGCTCACCGATTTTACTTGACGGGTCTTCTTGACACTGGCGCATTTATAACTCCATGTGAAACATTAGAACGGTACCTAAATTTAAGTAATTATCGACCTAGCATTCGCAGCAGCGTTCTGTCTTTGTCGATTAAGTGATGCTTGAGTGCTCCGACAATATGAAGAATGATCGCAGCGGGTAAGAGTGTTTCGCCGATGAAGGAGTGGATAGTATCCCCAATATCATCAAGAAGCGGATAAATAACCAGATTTTCTCCTGGATTAGCCGGGTCTGACGTAGCCGCTAAAAGATCAAAACTAAAAAAGTGTAAGCCATGCCCGCCGCCAATCGCCATCATCATGCCTGATAACGGCATAAGTAGAGTCGCAATCAGAAGTGCCCAATGCACTGCCTTACCACTTATTTTTTCAAACTGTGTGTAGTCTCCAACATGCTCCGGCCAGCCATTTGAGTACCGCCAGATAACTCTAGGAATGATGACTAGTAAGATTGCCACTCCAAACGAGGTATGAGAATCAAACAGCCACTGAATTCCGATGTCTTCCATAAAGAGGCCTGACATCACCATGTAGAGCATTAATACCCCCACGACCCAGTGAAGTGTGATGGTAATCGATGATAGTTTTTCTTTGTTATCCATTTACCTTTCTCCGCTAATGCAACTAGCAACAGGCTCAAATTACTATTTACCACGTGAATGAAATATGAACACCTAGTATGGATACTGAGCTACACACGACGCGTACCTGTATGCCATTCAATCAGTTCTTACTTAGGACGGAGCATCTCCCACATAAAAGGGGCCTCTACTTAGGCCCCTTTATTTGAAAAACAGTGCTTACTTACACAAAATCTAAAACGTCTAACGTTTCTCCATTGGCACTACCTTCGATTGATGCGACGTACGCCTGAGCGGTGTCGTCAGCGGAAAGACCAGAGGTTGGATCCATACCCATCATCGCCATGGTTTCCTTAACAAAGACAGGGCTAACAACGTTAATACGAATATTACGCTCCACTTCCAACGCAGCCGCTTTTGTAAATGACTCTAAAGCGCCGTTAACCATACTCAACGTGACTGAGCCCGGCATCGGCTGACGAGATAGAACACCTGAGGTTAAAGTGATAGAACCACCATCAGACAAATGCTCCTGCCCTAATCTCACCAAATTAACCTGCCCCATCAATTTATTGCTAAGCGCAAGTTGGAAATCCTCATCTTTAGCTTCATTTAACGAAACAAAGTTGGCTGCCCCAGCGGTACTCACAATAGCGTCCAATGTCCCAACTTGATTAAACAGCTCCTCGATCGACGTCTTTGAAGACAGATCAACCTGGACATCTCCTCCTTTATAACCTGCACGGATAACCTCATGCTGCGTTGATAACTGTTCGACAACAGCCTTACCAATGGTACCTGTTGCGCCGATAACCAAAACTTTCATATCTTCTCTCCTAAGCCATTATTTAGTTTCAAACCTTTCGGCTGCCGACTGCTACTTGGCAAACCGTAGTTGATGAAGAAAATATAATTCGATAGTCTGTGCACGTAAATTAAGCAACATTGCAAAGGATGCTTGCATGAATGCACAGGACTTAGATTGGAATGACATTCCTTTTGTGTTAGCTGTTTGCGAGACAGGGTCGCTATCTGCTGCGTCGAGAAAGCTGGGAGTAAATCACTCGACTGTATTTCGCCGTATCGAAGGCGTTGAGCTAAAGCTTGGCGTCACACTCTTTGAAAGGCTGCAGACCGGCTATGTCATGACAGCCGAAGGAGAAAAATTTTTCCAGCATGCTCAGGAACTAAAAGAAGGTGTTGACCGCATTCACAGAGAGCTAGGCGGCCAGAATTCTAGACTTGAAGGCCAACTCACCATTACGACTACTGATTCTCTGATGTATACGCTGGTGGATATCTTTAGAGGATTTCAATATGCCTATCCAGATGTCGAATTGTGTATTTTAACCGGTGCGAAAAATTTAGACTTGGTTCAGCGTGAAGCCGACATAGCTTTACGGCCAACACGAAACCCACCAGAACACTGGGTTGGTCGGAAGCTCTCCGAAATATCTTATGCCACATATGCAAGCCACAATTATATAGAAACTATGGCCGACGATAAGCCAGAGAACTTTCGCTGGTTAAGATTGATCGACAACCTTAATCAGTCATCAATGAACAAGATCGTTCACCAACTCAAACATGCCGATGCACCGGTAACAATTTCGAACTCGTTGATGGGTGTTCATGAATTTGCTGTCGCAGGCTTCGGAATTGCTGCTCTTCCACGTTATCTATGCGAAAGTAACCCTAACTTGCATTCGATACACAGGAACTTGAGCCAATATGACACTGAACTATGGCTGCTGGCGCACCCTGATATGAGGCGTAGTGCGAAAGTTCATGCGTTCTTCGAGTATGTGACACCATTAATTCGAGAAAAATTCGCCCAACTTTGAAGACTCGTACACCAATCAACACCTCCCGAGCAAGAACCAAGAGAATATGGCAGCTATCACTGGATCGTATTTAACAAATCAACGGGGAGCCGAGGTGACGGTTACGTAAATACATCGTGTTGCTTTTAGGCCTCCTGTACCTGCTTAATATTCCATCGAAAAAAGCACAAAAATCTATCGAATAAATTCATTGTTGCCTTGTCGTCTATGGGACTACTATGAGTCCGAACACTTATCAAAAGGATTACAATAATGAAAAAAGTTCTACCGGTTTTAAGTCTTGCTCTGGCTTTGGCGTCTGCTCATTCGTTTGCTGCAGATAATTACCAACTGGATCCCTCACTTTCTTCAGTCAGCTTCGCAACGATTAAAAATCAGTTTGTTGTTGAGCCTGCAACAATTAACACTTTATCGGGCACTTTTGACAGTAGCGGTAAGTTTGAAGTGTCTATTGATTTAAAAGGCATCCAAACAGGCATTCCAATTCGTGATAGTCGCCTGAACGAGCTGTTCTTTAACTCTGCTAAGTTCCCGACAGTAACGGTAAGCGGTAACGTTGATATACAATCATTGTCTGATGCTCCACAGAAATTAACAGTGCCCGCCCAGGTCACCCTTTATGGACAAACTAAGACCATTAGCTTTTCAGTCGTGGCGTTCAAATCAGACGGCCACGTAATGGTCAGTTCGCTTTCTCCAGTGATTGTTGGTGCATCGGACTTTGGTATCCCTACTGAGAACCTAACAAATCTAGCAGCGACGGTTGGGGGGATTAAGATTTCAGATCGTGTGCCGCTTAACCTGACTCTGACTTTCAAAGAGAAGTAAGCTGGATCGACATAGAACTCTCTTCTATACCATTTATCCCACTGTAGCTCTGCTTATACACTCATCTAGAGACCTTGTAATCAGAGCTATCATCCATTTTCTGCCTCTCACTCTTCGCCATCAACACAAGTTCTGTTCATCATTCTATACAGCGTACGACACAGCACTATTTTGGTACTAAGTGCACTACTTATTACACTTTCAAAACGGCAGAGTTTTACTCTATTCAACATCGGCACATCAGGAGTAACAAGCCGTATTAGGCTTAAGAGTCATTGGCATTTATTGCTAGTGAAGATCGCTTGCAGTGCTGCAATGATCAAAAGAGAAAAGATTACGAGCAGTCGTTCTCCTATGAACTCGCTGTCAGCTCGTAAGTTCACCATGTTGGGGCTTGCAAGCATAACAGTTGGCTGGAGAACATTATGAAAACACAACTTGGTACCTTGCTAATACTTTTTAGTGCGCAAGGGTTCTCGCACTCTATTCTACCTACTATCGACACAGGTGAACTTAACCTTTCGACATTGGAGCAGCACAATATTCCAACTCTACTCACAGAGCAAAGTTTCGTCTACAGGCCAGTAACATACCCATTTTTGATCACTGATTACTTCGATGAAAACTCTAAGTGGCTAGTATTAGAAGAGGAGCTCAACCATTGGAGCGGAGCAATGGGGGTTGATCCTAGAGTGATTTTAGCAACACTGGCGGTGTCTCATGGCTGGACGCTTAATCACACATTATCTGAGGCTGAGTTAGAACAAGTTAGGAGTGAAATTAGACACGTTGCAAATCGCCTTTCACAGTTTTTTTATCACACAAAGCAACAGCTGGAGACACAAGATCTCGCTGTAACCTATGCTGTTGTGTCATCACTCCAGAGTGTCGAACAATGGCCTAAGTGGCAGACGTTTTATTCTGAGCAATTTGGGACACCAATAATTGCTGAAGAAACCTCCTTCGTTTCTCCCCCAGATATGCAGTGGCCTTGGAGGGTGGGATATAACTGGATACCAAACGGCCCACATTCGCACACAGGATCTGGCTACCCTCTGTCTTCAGTTGACGTATCTTATGACTGGCCACGCTGGGGCGAGCAAACTTATAGTGTCACCGCTGCACATGAAGGCTATGTTTCTGTATTTTCTCGTTGCCAACTGAGAGTAACGGCACCAAACGGATGGGCAACAAACTATTACCACATGGATGGAATACAGGTTCAAGATGGGGCCTGGGTGTCCAAGAACCAAAAGATAGGAACGTATGCTAGTCAAAGAAACATTGCTTTATGTCAAGGTGGTTCTTCAACAGGACCTCACCTGCATTTTTCGTTGTTGTATAACGGACGTTTTGAGTCGCTACAAGATATTTCATTTGGCCCATACACGATTGACGTAGGCCGTTATAGCTATGATAACCATTGTAGCTATACGTGGATGCTAGATGCGAGAACCAACTCAAAACGATGCTTTTGGTATCGAGTAGACAACCCTTAATATGATGCAGCTATCTCTCGATTTCTCTTCGGGAGATAGCTTTAAGATTCATTGATTTAATAGAGATGTTCAGCTTACAAGGTAATCTTCAAAAAAGTCTATCAAACAACGCACTGTCCGTGACAAGTGCTTTCGAGAAGAATACAAGGCATACACCTTCATCTGTTGTGGCCTCCATTCGGGGAGTATTTGTACGAGCTTACCACTCGATAAATATTCATCAGCTAAGTACCTAGGTTGAATCGCTAGACCAGCCCCATTCAGCGCTGCGTGTAATAACACGGTAGCCTCATTCGCGGTTAACTGACAATGCACCTCTACCGCTTTATGCTCGTCGCCTTTACTCAGATGCCATACGTGGCGCTGGAAGTTTTTATACCCTAAGCACTGAAATCGCGATAAATCTTCCGGTCTACTCAGCTCGACATTTTCAACATAACTCGGAGAGGCAACAATCACAGAGTCACATACGGCTATGGGCTTGCCAATCAAAGACGGGTCTGGGTTAGAAGCGATTCTGATCGCTAAATCAATCTGGCTGTCTGCCATATCTGTCACTGAATCTTGAAGATCGATGTCAATACTGACCTTGGGATGCAGCTTCATAAACGCAGTAATCGCAGGTATGAGTTGCGAAAAGCCAAATGACATACTGGTCGCAATTCTCACCGTCCCTGTTAGTTCATCACCAGTATCCGTTGTCGCTGTTAGCTTATCAGCCTGCTCCAACCATTGTTCGACTTGCTTAAGGCAAGATTCACCTGCCGTGGTGAGAGAGACTTTTCGGGTCGTCCGGTGTAGAAGCCGCACACTAAGCCAGTCTTCCATTGCTTCAATGTATCTGGTGACCATCGGTCTCGACATATCTAGCCGATCTGCTGTGGCAGTAAAACTGCCCGACTGTGCGACATCGACAAATACTTTAGCAGCGGTAAGTCTATCCATCTATATGTTCGATTTAAGAAACAATGTTGTTAACTTTGAGGTATTTTTCTGGTCAGGTCAATTTCCTATCATCCTCATGTCCCAACACACAGCCCAGTTAATGGAGAGAATGATGAAAAGACTTACCCTACTTGCTGCTTCGATGCTGATCGCGACGAATACTTTGGCGGCTGAACAATCAAACCTCACTTTTGATGTTTACAACGCTGACCAAAACAGTTTCCACGTTAATTCAACACTCATTATCGGCGAAACTGAGGTTATGGTTATCGACACTGGATTCACCAAAGCAGATGCACTTCGCATTGCAGCCAAAGTGCTGGATACAGGTAAAACCTTGAAAACGATCTTTATTAGCCAGGCGGACCCGGATTATTATTTTGGTGCGGAAGTACTGCATAGCTTATTCCCAGAAGCGCAAATCATTACTACACCTGCTGTAAGAAAAGTTATCGAGGAAAAACTGCCGACCAAACTTAAGGTGTGGGCGCCGCGCATGGGCGATAACGCACCAGTAACACCTTATATTCCAACAGCATACACCGCTTCCAGTTTAACCATTGATGGCCATACCATTGAAATTCATGGTACTGATGGTGACATTGCCCACCGACCTTATCTTTGGGTTCCATCAGAAAAAGCGGTACTTGGTAACGTTTCAATATATGGCACGAACCTCCACCTATGGATGGCAGATGCCCAAAGCAATGAAAGCCAAGCACTTTGGTCTAAACAACTGAAGGAAATTCAGTCACTGAAACCAGAAATCGTTGTTCCGGGCCATATGATCTCAGGCACAGAGTTAAACGTGGGTTCCATTCAATATTCTCAGCAATATCTTCAGGACTTTAAGCAAGCTAAGAAAACGACCAAGAACAGCGAGCAGCTGATTGAGAAAATGAATGAGAAATATAGAGATGCAGCGCTGCCTGTTGCTCTCAGTATTGGAGCAAAAGTCCATAAAGGAGAAATGGAGTGGTAAGAATCAATTTGTGGTAAAAAACAATGTGTGGTTGGTGCTTCAGCATCACCACATCAACGGAGATAATTGAAAATCAAGCGTATTTCATTCTCTCTCGTACTCTATCGATATGATAACGCTTTAGCGAACAGACACTGTTTTCAACGTCTTCGCTAGCAAATCATGAAGATAGTCTACGGCTCTGGAGCCTTTGGACGCTTTGCTACGATAAACAGCCACTTCCATTGGTTCCAATGGGCCCAATCCATGTTCCTGCCCCAATACTTCGAGATGATCTGGCACACTACACTGAGTAAACACCGCTACAGCAAGCCCGCTCTCAACTGCTGCAATTTGTCCAGCAACACTGGAGCTGTTGTAAACCACTTTATAAGGCCGACCATGCTTAGCCAACGAGTTGATTGCACTGCGCCTTGCCAGACTTGAGCTTTCATAAACGGCAATAGGCAGAGTTTCTCTGCGCCAAATTTCAAATTGTGGCGCTCCAACCCAGACCATTGGCTCCTGAAAGAGCAGTGTTCCCCTACTGGCGTTATCTCTTGAAACCAAAGCCAAATCCAGATCGTTACTTTCAACTCTAGGAATCAATGAAGTGGACTGCTCACAATCAAGTTCGATTTCAACGCCCGCAAAGCGAGAAGCAAAGTTTCTTAATATGGGGGTTAGATACTCCGCAGCATAGTCTTCGGGCACCCCTAATTTCACCTGACCGACTAACTCATTACCATGAAAAGCAGCCTGCGCTTCAGAATGCAAATCGAGTATACGCCTAGCATAGCCCAGCAACACCTGACCTTCTTCAGTTAAGTCTATGCTTCGACTGCCTCTAACGATAAGTCTCCTACCCGTCGCATTTTCCAGTTTTTTTAGATGCATGCTCACAGCAGATTGTGAACGGTGGACACTTGCCGTTGCATTAGATAGAGAGCCAGCGTCTATGATAGCTACAAAACTCTTTAACCAGTCAATTTGAAGATCTTGATTATTCATTATTCGATTTTCGAATGGGTAATTTCTGAATTATGCGCTTTTCGATTTAATCATTCCAGTTTACTGTTTGATTCACTTTGCATCACTCATAAAAATGGCTAACTCCATGCTCGAAAAAGAATTAAAACTAGAGTATCAATCCGTGCAACAAGGCTTTATCAGCTTACTGCCGATCTCAATATTCGTTGTGGTCTTTGGCACTGCATTTGGTCTGGCGGCCGTTCAGGTCGGGCTGAGCGAATCTTCTTCTTTGTGGATGAGCACGCTGGTTTTTGCTGGCGCATCTCAGTTTGGCGCGTTAGATCTATGGGGAACGCATGTCCCTGTTTTTCCTTTAGCTATCACGGTATTTGCCATCAATGCCCGCCACCTTCTTATCGGCGCAACACTGTATCCTCACATTAAAACCATGAAGGCTTTGCCACGTTACGGCGTGATGTTACTCGCTTCAGATGCCAACTGGGCAATGTCGATGAAGGCGTTTGCTAACGAAGAACACTCGAAAGGACTAGGTATTCTGTTTGGTGGCGGTCTGGCGATTTGGATTTTCTGGATTATCGGCACTTGGATCGGTGTTTATTTTGGTAACGCGATTCAAAACCCATCCGCTTATGGCATTGATATGGTCATGGGGTGTTTCCTGCTTACCATGGTGCTTGAGGGTAATAAAGACAACGGTACCTACATTATCTGGGCGTCTGCGGCGCTCTCATCCATTGCCGCGTATTTGTATCTGCCAGAGAACGCTCACGTGATTGTTGGTGCTTTAACCGGAGGCATTGCTGGTGTGCTTGTAGGAGAAAAGAAAGATGAACATTGAGACAACGGATCTAGGCACCTTGGCGATCATATCAGTTATGACCATCGTGACCATTATTACTCGCTGGGGTGGCATCTATGTGATGTCTTACATTCCCATCAGCCAGCGCGTTCAGCAGTTTATCGCCGCTATGTCGGGCTCAGTGTTAGTGGCGATTATAGCGCCACTGTTTATTACCGGAGATATGGGCGCTAAAGTCGCCTTGCTGGTGACGGCTATTGGCACACTGGCCTTTAAACGACCTCTGACATCCATCACCCTTGGTATTGTGCTGGCGGCTTTAACTAGAACTTTTTAGCGGGACTAGGTAGTAAAAGAGCCTTATCTTAGGCTCTTTCCATTGAAGTCAGGTCGTCGCTGCTTTCAGGTTTCTAAACCATTTTTTAATCGGTTGAGCAATCCAGTATCGCGAAATGAAGAGCCCAATCTGGAACAGAATATACTGACGCCGGCAGTAAAGCATACAGACATAATCAAACTTCTCAGTTGGGCCTTCAAACAGGATATTGGGGTAAATATACTTCTGTCTTTCAGCGACTTTAGGGTTACGTGCACCTGACATGAAATAACGCTTCTTCATACGGTACGCGTCCCAGCTGGCATAGATAAAGACAAAACCGCGTTCGAAATCAGATAGTTCTCGCTCTACCCAAAGCCCTCCACCTTCAACAATGTTCTCCGTCGCGTATTGAAGGGGGTGCGCTTCCATGTCTTTCGGTAAATCCGCGATGTAGACCAAAGGGTTGTCGCAGTTTACGCTATACCCTGCACACATCTGCCCTTTTGAGTCGTAAAACGCACGAACACACGTTCGGCTCTTCAATTGCTCTATCTTGCTCGTATTGCCTGATATGGATTGATAGTGCTTGGCAAACTCCAGAAAATCACTATCTCTGGAAAGGCGTTTGCTCGGTAAGATCATTCTTAACTGTCCTCCGAAAATTGGTAAGAAGCCGCCATCTGATAACGGCCCGGAGAAACAATGTCATCGGGATCAAACGCGGCTTTAATACGGCTGCGCAGTTCTAATGCGTCTTGCTCCAGCTCGAATTCACTATTGAATGGCATTTCATCAACGGCACGTCGATAACACGGCCACTGGTAGCGTCGATATAAGGCGCGCAATTTACGTACTAAATCGGTCGCTCTGGTAACTTCATCAGGATTACCAGAGTCATAGTAAATACTGATAATCGCCTGACACATGTAAGCATTGACGGCGGTTAACGTGACACCAAATTCAAACCCTGCTTTGTCGAAGGCTTGCTGTGACAAACGCATACATTTTTCAACGTCTTCGCCGACCATCGGCAACGTAGGTGCAACCCAAAAAAAGCCAGCTCCGTCTTCCACAGGGTTCATTTTTTCTGGAATGTTTCCACGATAGCGCCAATAGCAACCTTTGAGGGCCAAATCTTTAGGGTTCCCCTCGAGCATATCCATCATCTCAGTAAACTCATTGAGACTACCCTGCAAGCGCTGGTACACGGACAAGCGCCCAAGCAAACGACTGGCACTGATTGCTATTTGGTTCATTTGTTTCAGCTTTGCCAAGCTAACTACATTTACTTTAGCGATGGGCTTAAGCAGTGCTTTTACACGTGCGGCTTTAGCTTTTGCTACTGCCGTAGTGCCTATGATCACAAACGCACCCGACCAAGGAGATAAGTTGTATTGGTTGCACAGCGATTCAATATCCGCCTGGTTTGCACCATCACTCGTGCTCCATTTGGTAAAATTGAATCGTTCCATCATGGTTAGCATTCGGTAGGTGTTACCCAAGTGAGGCAAACCATCAATGCTGCCTTCTGATTTCAGGCGGCGCATGATATCGATATAGGCAGGTAAATCATTCGCGCTTTTCAGGCGTACTAAACAACGTAAGCTCGCTTCTGGCCTAAGCATCAGTTCGAACTTAATTTTGCTGATCACGGCAATATTGTTCTGAGTGAACAACTCGTGAAGATTGGCAGCAAGGCCTGCTCGGCCACAATATCGCGCGCTCTGGTTTAGCTTCATCACCTTGCCATTGGCTAAGATTAATTCGCTAATCGTAAAGTGTTGGCTTCGGTTACCAACAGGACCGTGACCAAATCCTCTCTCTAATATATTCCCCATCAGGCTGGTATCTGGCCCTGCTCCCGTGCAATCCAACATCCATGGCGTATGTTTGAGATATCCAGACACTTGACCTTGTGTTACACCCGGCTCGACCTCAATAACTCCAAGCTCTTCATCAAAGCTCAGTATTCGGTTCATGCCGCTAAGATCGAGTAACGTACAACCATCACTGGCAGGTGTTTTGTAACCGTACCCCCAGTTGTTGCCTTTCCCGACAGGATAAACAGGCAGTTTTTTTAAATACGCCTGTTCAATAACTTGTTGCAGCTCCATACCATTTTGAGGCTGAAGAATTTGCGGGACGATGCGCGAATGATGGCCGAGGCCACTGCGCAGCTCGATTGGCTGATGCAAATCAGCCTGTTCCACAACAGATGACACGTGTAGCTCCTTTACTGGTGAATAATACGGCTATCAAGGGATTGCTCGATAACTTTGTCTGCTGTTTCAATTAGGGGCAGGATTATCTCAGCAGCTCAAATATCAAACAATACACATATCTGCGGGGTGAATGCATTCAGCAAAAACAAGTAGATAACAACATTAATATTGACGAAATAAATACATAAAAACACGAAAGTACAGACAATTTATGAGATGGGAGTTCATGAGGGGAAAAGAATGTGCTCATAAATCCAATGAGCACATTGAGGCTATCGGTGATTTTGGTACAACTCATCCAATGCGACGGATAATCCGTCTTCTTTAACAATACGTATATGTTCGCGAGCCAAATCACGGGCGTTGGTCACGCCACATGAGTGAGCGATCAAGCCAATACCGTAGTGGATGTATTTGTTGTAATTCGCGACACGCTCCATTTTGTCTTCAACGTTCAATCCTTGTTGCAGGCGCACGTCATGAGTGGTGATGCCTGTCGGGCACGTATCTTTATTGCATTGCAGCGCCTGAATACAACCCAGTGCAAACATGTGGCCTCGAGCAGAAACAACAAAATCGGCACCTAGAGCAATCGCCCAAGCTACTTTGGAAGGCGTGATGAGCTTGCCAGAGGCAACCACTTTAATTCTCGGGATTAGACCACGCTCACTAAGTAAATTTACTACCAGAGGCAGGCTTTCTTTCAACGGCAGCCCTACGTAATCCATCAGTGGTTGAGGCGCGGCGCCGGTGCCGCCGTCAGCGCTATCAATCGTAATAAAATCGGGGGCACTGTCATGGCCTCGCCTCTCTATTTCATCGAGAAGATCTTTGAACCATACTTGAGAGCCAATGACACTCTTAAAGCCAACGGGTTTGCCCGTCACCTCTCGAATACGTTGGATCATATCAAGTAAATCGCCAACATTACGGATATCTTTATGCCCATTCGGGCTGATAGAGTCGTGCCCCTGAGGGATACCGCGAATTTGAGCAATTTCAGCTGTGACTTTGCGCCCGGGTAGCATGCCGCCTTTGCCCGGTTTCGCTCCCTGACTGATTTTTATCTCAAACATTCTGACATTATCATGTGCGGCCAGTTCTCGCAGTTTGTCATCAGAAAGATGGCCTTCTTCGTCTCGAACGCCGTATTTAGCTGTCCCGATCTGGAACACAATGTCGCAATCGCCTTCCAAGTGATACGAGCTTAAGCCGCCCTCTCCCGTATTCATCCAGCATCCGGCGATCTTTGCGCCTTTAGACAAGGCTCGAACCGCAGGCTTTGATAAGGCACCAAAACTCATTCCGGAGATATTGAAAATCGATGACGTGGTATAAGGCGTTCGGCAACCTTCACCGATGGTGACCGCGGCTGGGGATACGGCATCTTCCTCCAAAGTGGGAAACGCGCAGTTCATAAACATGATGGTGCCCGTCGCGTCCAGATTACGGGTCGAGCCGAAAGCTATCGTACGATCAACATTTTTCGCCGCTTTGTATACCCAGCTACGTTCTGCACGATTGAATGGCATCTCCTCTCTGTCCATAGCAAAGAAATATTGCCTGAAGAACTCTCCCTGTTTCTCAAACAAGTAGCGAAAACGCCCAATGACAGGATAGTTGTGTCGAATGGCATGTTTGTGCTGGCGTTTGTCTGCAACGTACATGTACAGAACACTGATTACACCAAGCCCAATCGCGATAATGAAAAGCCCTGAGAATAGATCGATCCCGATGACAAAAAATTCACCCATTTTATGCTCCAGTAGTCTTTGTATTTTCTATTTGTATAGACCGTCTTCATCAATATAGTTGACGATCTGGAGCAATTTGAATTTTTTCAATCAATTAGCGGCTTCAATTCGTGATTAAGTAACTTGATCTACAACGCTCCGTTTTCTCGCCGGCATCTTTCATGAGGCTCTAATCAGCACTGACATTTTCATAAATGTTATAGCTAGTTCCTTTAGCACAAATCAAACTTTCTACACTGCTGACTTTCCCCTTACATTCATCTTAAACATGTACCTAACATATTGTTTTAGTATGACTAAATCCATTTAGAGCATTTTGTATTAGTTATGTGTTAATCAGTCGTCAAAATGTATTTATCGTCACAAGAATGCACAAACTCACTACCTCTTCCCCTACAAACAGCTGAGGTTTGCGAACCCTATAACACTAGAGATTGTCCATCTTCAACCATTCACCTATTGAAGGAATATTATGAAACTAACAGGAAAAAAAGCGTTCATTACTGGAGCAACTTCAGGCATCGGCTTAGCTATTGCGCGTCGTTTCTTTGAAGAAGGCGCGACAATTGCTATTAACGGACGAAATGCCGAAAAGTTGGAAACAATTAATAGAGAGTACTTCTCGAACAAAGCACTCGAAGTGGTCGCAGACATTTCCAAAGTGGAAGATATTGCTTCAGCGTATGAATTGCTTAAAAGAGAGTTTTCTGAACTGGATGTATTGGTTGTTAATGCGGGGGCCTATCAACTAAAGCCGTTTACAGAAACAACTGAACAAGACTTTGACGACATGTTTGCACTCAACGTTAAAGGCGCTTTCTTTACTATGCAATATTCAGCGCCACTATTGAGTGAAGGAGCATCGGTTATTTCTATTTCCTCTGTTGGTGCGATACATGCCAGTTGGAACCAAGCGCCTTACAACGCCTCAAAAGCAGCTATCTCTTCTCTAACTAAGAGCTTTGCCTGTGGACTCACTCATAAAAAAATCCGCGCCAATACCATTTCACCCGGTGTAACCGAAACTGAAATTTGGGACAAGGTTGATTACCGAGACCAGGTTGACCAAGTTGCTAAAGACGGAATTCCTCTCGGAAGAAAAGGCGCGGTCGAAGAAGTGGCTGGCGCTGCGCTATTCCTTGCCAGCGATGACTCAGCCTTTATGACCACTAGCGATCTTATGATGGATGGTGGCGTCACCTACATCAGTGACCCAGAAGATTGGGGCCATAAACAATAAACAAGTCACCCCATTTTAAAAGAGCCTCTCATGTGGCTCTTTTCTTTTTTGAAATCATCGGTTAAGTTTTTTCCATTTTTGAAAATTAAACTTTAACACCATTCTTCCATCGCTCGATTCAATACTATCGCTAATAAGTCAATACCCGCCCTCAAGCCAGTTCATATTTAGGAGACTCCTATGTCTAAAGCGATCCTAATAATCGATTTAATCAACGATATTGTTCATCCCGACGGTAAGATACCAAGCTGTGCTCAGCTTGCTAGTGAGATGGAGACAATCACTAATACCAATCATGCGTTGAACTATGCGAGAAAAAACAACTGGTTAGTGGTTCACATCAAAGTAGGTTTTGATACCAACTATTCGGCGCAGCCCAAGTCCTCGCCTATATTTGGTAGGGCAGACCAGTATCAAGCGTTACAACTGGGGAGCTTTGGTACTGAATTTCATAGCGATGTCGACGTTCGAGAAGATGATTCAATCATTGTGAAACCAAGAATTAGTGCGTTTTATAACACATCATTAGAGGCCACGCTACGAGCTAACCACGTGACACAGCTGTTTCTTGCGGGTGTAAGTACAGAATGGGCAATTCAATCCACAGCCAGAGAAGGTCATGACCGAGACTATAAAATCACCATCTTGGAAGACTGTTGTGCCGCCTCTTCAAAAGAAGCTCACTCTACTTCCCTCGCTATGCTCAGTCGCATTGCGGATATAGCCTCAGCTTCGGATTTATCAACAGAAGAACTGTAAGCGGCTATCTACTTTGTAAAGGAGCTCGTTCAAGCTCCTTTGAGGCCTGATAAGTGATTTTTGATCCAAGAATCATAAGTCACAAATATCTCCACCACTTAGTCACACATGACAGTAATGGTAAATCGGTCAGACGTCGTGGACGTTGATTTTACTGTATACGTTGACGGGCAATAACTTAGCTCTTTGTTCCATTGAGCAAAGCGCTGAAGGTTCGTTGACTCGTCAAACGATTCTTCATCAGTGTAGGTGACTTGGACTTTTCCATCGACCACTTTTTGCGACACTTCTGCGGTGTATGAAGAAGCACAACCTGCCGCTACAGCAATACTTAACAAGACGAGTAATTTTTTCATGAGAGACACCTTTCAGTTTGACCAGCATAGCGCTGACCTTGGATAAATTCGGACATTAGCCAATGCAACTGAAAGTATCTCTATCCTTTTCGCTAATCTACCATTTAGAGAAAGCTTTATGATTAATAATGCTTAACCATTCTTAACGCATTGAAGTAAAAAGCAGAAATAATATTTAGAAGGTAAGTTTCGTTGTGAATAAGCAATAAAAAAGCTCCATATCTATTATGGAGCTTTTTGCTTTTGTGATGTCAGCTAATTAACCGTCTATACCACGTGATTTCAGGAATTCAGCATACGTTCCTTTGAAATCAGTGATCTTGTTGTCTTTGATTTCAATAATGCGCGTCGCCAAAGAGTCAACAAACACTCGATCATGCGAAACGAAGAACAAGGTACCTTTATATTGCTCAAGTGCCGAGTTCAACGACTCGATGGATTCCATATCCATGTGGTTAGTTGGCTCATCCATTAACAACATATTTGGTTTATGCATCATGATTTTACCAAGAAGCATTCGACCCTGTTCACCACCAGACAGTACCTGAACAGACTTTTTGATGTCGTCTTGAGAGAACAGCATACGCCCTAGGAAACTGCGTACAACCTGCTCATCTTCACCTTCCTGACGCCACTGGCCCATCCAATCCATCAGATTCATATCTTCAGCAAAATCTTCAGCATGATCCTGAGCGTAATAACCGATGTTAGAGTTTTCAGACCATTTGAACTCACCAGAACGTGGTTCAAGAGCACCCGCCAATGTGTTGAGAAGCGTCGTTTTACCTACGCCGTTCTCACCGATAATTGCAACGCGCTCACCAACTTCGAAAATTGCGTTGAAATCTGAGAATAGATCGTCTTCAAAACCTTGAGAGAGGTTTTCTACAATTAGAGCATTACGGAATAACTCTTTAGACTGCTCAAAGCGAATAAACGGGTTTTGGCGGCTTGATGCTTTCACTTCTTCTAGCTGAATCTTGTCGATCTGTTTAGCACGAGAAGTCGCCTGTTTAGCTTTAGATGCGTTTGCAGAGAAGCGGGCAACGAAGGTTTGTAGCTCAGCAATTTGCGCTTTCTTCTTCGCATTATCAGACAGCAGACGCTCACGAGCCTGAGAGGCAGCCGTCATGTATTCATCATAGTTACCCGGGTAGACACGCAATTCACCGTAGTCTAGGTCAGCCATATGAGTACATACAGAGTTTAAGAAGTGACGATCGTGCGAGATGATAATCATGGTGCAGTTACGCTGGTTCAGCGTTTCTTCCAACCAACGGATAGTATCCATATCCAAGTTGTTGGTTGGTTCGTCAAGAAGCATAATATGTGGGTCTGCGAACAGAACCTGAGCAAGAAGCACACGCAGTTTCCAGCCCGGAGCAACTTCGCTCATCAAGCCGTAATGCTGCTCTTCTGGTATACCAACAGCTAAAAGAAGTTCACCTGCTTTTGCGTCGGCCATGTATCCGTCCATCTCAGCAAATTCAACTTCAAGCTCAGCAACTTTGATTCCGTCTTCTTCGTTCATCTCTGGCAGAGAATAAATACGGTCACGCTCTTGCTTTACCTTCCACAGCTCTTTGTAGCCCATGATAACGGTATCGATAACCGTAAACTCTTCATAAGCGAACTGATCCTGATTCAGTTTAGCAACACGCTCATTTGGATCGTAACTAACGTTACCTCCAGTCGGGTCTAACTCACCGCTCAGAATCTTCATGAAAGTCGACTTACCACAACCGTTAGCACCAATCAGGCCGTAACGATTACCTTCGCCAAATTTCACTGAAATGTTTTCGAACAGTGGTTTTGCACCAAATTGCTGCGTGATGTTATTTGTACTTATGATGAGAGTATCCCCCTACAATTTATCTATACTTTTCATAAGGATAGAGAAATCATTATTGAAACAGATAAGAATTTGCGCAGAGTATAGCAGTTTGGAACTGTGAACTACATCAATTGTTCAAATCCATTTCCTTTTCAAGAGACTTTTTGCCACCGTTGATGGTTGCTCTAAAAAACAAACGCCCTTTAAAGGGCGCTTTTCTTATGTGGTTTAAATTGCTTGCCAGCTACTTAACTCGACGCAACGTCCGCGATACAAGACTTCACTCTCTGGATCGCGATTTGCGGTCACCAATAGTTCAGAGCTGTTCTTCAACGCCTGCCACTCTGTAGGCGACATATAACGAACGTCATTCACGTTTTGCAAACTATCGATCAGTTGGAGTTCACCAGTCTCTGAGTTTCTCATCCATACCATCGCCCTATCCATCGGCACTTTATCCATGTTTAGATTGCGTTGCATGCGCAGACTTGATTGGCCGGGTTTATCGCCTTGGTATGCCACCAGCGCAAAATGATTCTTCTGGGTTTCTGAAGACATCATGGCCAAATAACTCACAGGACGTACCTGAACGGTTTCAACAGGTAACGGATTTTGCAACAAAATCGGTTGCAGCCAAACACCCGCAAATAAAGAGAGTGCCATACCTGTTGGTAGCCACCACCAACGTATACGCTTTGCCCCACGACTAGGACTAAATGTTTGCTCAGCGATATTTTTCCAAACCCGTTTCGGTGGGCGTTTTAGGCCATGTTCAGACGTTCCAAGTTCTGTGGAAGGATTTAGACCAGATAAATGCTGTTGCCACTGTTCTACATGCTCCCACCACGTCGGGTCTGCTTGCATCAAAGTTTCCAACCTTCGTCGTACCCGAGGCGTTTGCGTCCCCAAGACGTATTCACTGGCCAGCTTATCTCTTAGCTCAGAGTTCTGGTAACGGCGGCTCGTTAATCGGTCAGACATCGTTTCAGCTCCTGTAGCCCACGGCGAATCCAAGACTTTACCGTGCCAAGTGGTGTTTTAATGTGTTGGACGATCTCCTGATGGCTCATACCGTGTTGGTACGCTAGCACTATCGCATTTCGCTTCTCTTCGCTGAGAGAATGTAAACATCGATCGAGCCCAGAATCTGAAGTCGATACAGCTTGCCGATCAACTTGATCCAATGACTTTTCCAGCGGCTCTTCTCCTCGCCTGCTACGTTTCCTGACTTCATCAATAGCAAGGTTCCTCATACTTTGACACAGCCACGCCCATGGATAATCTAATGGGTATCGGTGGTCGCTATACCAAAGTTTAACGAAGCCTTCCTGAAGTAATTCCGCTGCGACTTGCTCGTCTTTTACAACACTGCAAATCAAGCTGAAAAGTTTTGTGCTGGTTAACTGATAGAGCGCTTCGAAAGCCTCCCGGTCTCGAAGCGCTACTTTGGAAAGCAGTAAACCTATTTGCTGTTTATCTGTACTCACACTTTCCTCATTGGGTAACAAGGTGCCAAACGTTTTTCACACCATCACCACTGGTGTCACCCGGATTCTGGTCTTTAAACCAACGATAAAGCGGCTTGCCCTCAAATGTCCATTGGTATGAGTGATCATTTCGCTGCGTAATCCCAAACCCTCCGGTTAATTTTAGGCTGTCGATGCCTTTCTCGGTCAGCTTAGAATCAACGTATGCTGGCGGCCATTTCACTTCGCAATCCCCATAACATGCTGACTTGTTCATCTTGTCTTTATCGAACGTATAGAGTGTTTGGTTACTACTATCGACCAAGAAGCGGCGCTTACCATCGTTAAACAGTTTAATCGTCACATCGTCTGCTCGGGCAAGTGGCCACACACCTTTGACACCTGCACCCGAAATATCCCCCGGCCGCTTATCTTTAACCCATCGGTACAGTGGTTTTCCTTCTAATGCCCACTGTTTGGCGCCATCTGCACGAACAATCTGACTGAAACCTGCCTGACCCGCGAACTGCATACTATTGTGCCCTTCAGCCAATAGTGGTGGCCATAACGCCTCACAGTCTCCCTTACATACCGATTTCCCGATTGGGTCCTTAGCAAAAGTGTAAAGAGATTTACCTGTATCATCCGCGTATACCTCGCCGAAGCCAGTATCGACTGTCGATGCTGACGCCATGGCGTAGCTGGTTGGAATGAGCATTAGTATTGAAACGAATAGTGCTTTCATTGTTGTTTTCCTTATTATCGGGTCCAGCCTTCGCGGGTGAAAAAGGGGCGACCTTCACTGCTGTTGACAAAATTGATGAAGTCTTGAGTTTGCGGATCTGCCCCTTTCGTTTTAGCCAGGGTTAGATCACGGTAGATGCGTCGCTCTGGCTCTATTTCAACGTAGTCAACCTTGTCCGCATGATTCAGAGGCCAGTGAATCCATGTAATCCAAGCGTCCGCGCTCTGCTGTTGAAACGCTTTAAAACTTGCACCACTGCCCTTGGCGTACGCAATGATCTTCTCACGGAAGTTTTGAACATCAGCCAGTGACCCCGTTCGACCTGCAACATCTTCCCAGACACCTGTTCCGGATGTGTTGTACACGCCTAATCCTTCAGTAACGACAATACGTGAGGGCTTATCCAGCAAATCTTTAATCCCCGAAATGTTTTTAGGATTTCCTTTTGGAACAGCAATGACTGCGCGGCGAAGATATATCGGCTCCACATCCTGATTGGTGATGAAAGGATACGTTTCAACAAAAGCACTCATTGATTGTTCAGAGGAACCAAAGATTAGGTCAGCATTCTTTTGTGCATCCTGAGTCCATTTCGACTCGGGACCGGCAATCACATTGACCTGTACACCACTTTTCTTGGTGAAAGCTTCAGCAGCGTGACGCAAAGCAGTATCAGGGCCTCCTGGTCCATAGACGTTAATCACATTATCTTTAGGCTGATGCGTGATGCTTGGATCAAGCTGAGGTGAAGCCAATGCTGATGCACTTGCAATTAGCATGGCTAGGCTGGTCAAAGTCAGGTGACGCTTCATGTCTTCTCCTTAAATAAACGACAGTTTCAGACAAGAGACGTACGGCGACGCAATTTGGATGCAGTAAAAAGAAATTATTTTCAAAACGTGCCGGCGTTGGGCAATCTTGCCCAGCGCCAACACCGGAGATGATTACAGATTGGTGATTTTCAAAGATGTGTCTGCTCGCTGTGGCAGGTATATACTGAACTTACTGCCTATGCCCCATTCAGACTCGGCTTTGAGTTCCCCGCCAGTTTGGCTAAGAATGCTCTGGGAAACGGATAAACCCAGCCCGGTTCCTTCCCGCTTCGTTGTATAAAAAGGTGAGAAAATACGCGCTAAATTTTCTGGTTTGATACCGCAACCTTCGTCAGCGACGTGAATAATAGCGCCCAATTCCTGATCGTTTTCAATCCAATCTTCACTGCTTATCGTCAGTGTACCTTCTCCACTCATCGCATGAATGCCGTTCATTTCAAGGTTGACCAGAATTTGCAGCAGTTGGTGGCGATTAACCTCCACCGAGTTTTTAGCTTTAAGATCAGTGATGAACTGTACCGCACGCTTTTTAGAACCCGTTTTCACCAAAGTGATACTTTCTTCGATAATCGGGTTGATGTGCTGCCAAGTTATCTCATCTTGCACTCCACCTTGGCGACTGTATTGCAGCAAACTTCGGGTGATGTTCCTGACTCGATCAATCTGAGCGTGGATCGCGTCAATTTCCTCTTGTACTCGCTGAGAGTCGTTACCTAATTCAAACTGCATCAATTCAACGTTGCCGAGAATAACCGCTGTGGGGTTGTTAATTTCGTGGGCGATGCCAGCCGTCAGCTCGCCTAGTGCCGCCAATTTCTCATTAATGACCAACTTGTCACGGGTCTGATTGAGAAGCTGAATATGAAGTTCCAACTCTTCTGTTTTTTCTTTAAGGCTCGCCGTCCGCTCCTGTACTTTTTCTTCCAGCTCTCCTGCGGCCGCCTTTAACTCATTCTTTCTTTGGTTGAGCAAATCGAGCATGTTATCAAACTGTTTTGCCAGTTGTGCCAACTCATGATTTTCATCAAGCCCAAGCGGACCAATGCGAGTTTCTTTCCCCAGCTGAATCATCTTTACGACTCGGTGAATGTGCTCGATTGGATTGAACAAATCACGCGACCCTCGATATACCATTAACCCAGACACCAGCAGCAGCACCAGTGTCGTAATGGAGATTTCAGCAATGTTGGTCATATAAGCTTCAACAAATGGCCACAACAAATACCCGGTATAAAGCATGCCAATAACATTGTCGTATTGGTCTCGAATCGGCTGATACGCGGTGATATACCAAGCATCATAAACATAGGCTCTGTTTACCCATTCTTTGCCTTCATGCAGCACCGTTCGATTAACCTGAGGTGATACGCGAGTACCAATCGCACGACCGATTCTCCCTTCACTGTCGAGAGGAACATTCGTGCTGACTCGAAGATCATCAAGAAAAACCGTCAAGGTGCCAACTGGGCGCAAGCTGTCTTCTTTTGTTGGATAAATCAGGTCACGAATTTGGTCGACCAATACCGTACTGTTGTTGAGCAGCAATCCGCCATCGAGAAAGCCAATAATGTCATTATGGCGGTTGTAAATCGTAATTACTGTACGGCTGACCAGCCCTCGACCTTCGACTCGCTGACTTTTCAGGATTGGAATTTGCGCTCGTCTGGCTAATTCAGGATCAAGCCAATTCAGCTCATCTTGTTCTAAGACATCAAAGAACGACTCCTTACGAGTCAAATCGAGATAGCGGAACTTTTTTTCAATCGTATCAACGCGATGAAATCGAAGAAAATCCAACTTATACCGCTTCTTTTGCTCAGAAACCCAACGTTCAAACTCTTGAGTGTCACCGACTTGCTTCACTCTCGATACAAACCCATAAGACTCAGCAAACGCCTTAACGTGATTGGCTTGTTTTTCTTGTATCAATTCAATGCTATTTTGCGCCACACCTAAGCGCTCAGAAACATCAAGCAATGCACTCTGCCAGGTGTAGTGAATTGACCAGTAAACTGTAATTCCAATGAGAGCAATCAATGTGAGTAAGATTGGCGCAGAAGTCAGAAACATGAGGCGATAACGAACCATGGTTTTGAATCGATAACGCCACTTGGACCACAAGCCGCCTTTACTCGGCATAGTTGGACTCCGCCATTTCCCACTCTTTAAATTTGCGCTCTAGTGTCTTGCGCGCCACGCCTAAATCACGTGAGGCCGCGGATTTGTTTCCATCGTGGTAATCAACCAGTTGTTGAATATGCGCTCTTTCAACTTCCTTGAGCGACCAGCTATTGGGGTAACCTTCTTTGGCTCCGCTATCATCAGGTAAGTCCAGCACAGCACTGCCGCTAGATACAGTCACAGACACATGCGTTTGAGGCAGGTATCCATTCACTTCTCGCCAATAATGCGCCGGTGGCTTGCCAAGTAAAATACAACGTTCAATCAAGTTTTTAAGTTCACGAATGTTGCCCGGCCAGTCATAGTCGTTCATCGCGATAATATCTTCATGCGCCCACTTAGGGTCAGGCATACCCAGTTCAGCCGCTAATAAACGGGTAAAGAAAGGGACCAAATCAAGCAAGTCGGCTTTGCGTTCTCTAAGCGGCGCGACATCGATTTTAAGCACATTCAATCGATAAAAGAGATCTTGGCGGAAATTGCCCTTCGACACTTCCTCTGCCAAGTTTCGATTGGTAGCCGCCACGACTCTGACGTCAACGCTGATCTCTTTTTCACTGCCCACGGGGCGAATCGTTCTTTGTTCGAGAACACGCAACAATGCCGACTGCATTTGCAATGGCATCTCGCCAATCTCATCAAGAAACAAGGTGCCGCCGCTAGCGACTCTAAATAACCCTTCGCGGTTTTTTTTCGCACCAGTGAAAGCACCGGATGTATGACCGAATAGCTCACTTTCAAGCAACTCAGGTGCTATCGCGCCGCAGTTGATAGGTACAAACGGCCCTGTTCGCTGACTCGCATCGTGAACACCACGAGCGACCAGCTCTTTACCTGTGCCGGATTCACCTTCGATTAATACAGACGCACGTGAAGGGGCAAATTGAGTAATAAGCTGTTTCAGTTGGCGCGTTTTTTCTGAACTGCCAACCATGTCAGTTTTTATCAGTCGCTTGAAGTCATGTTTTAGTGCGTATTGGAGCCGATCGTTCAGGCGCTTATCCATGCAGCGTTGTACCGCTTTGAGCATCTGATCAAGGTTAAAAGGTTTGAGAATAAAGTCGGAAGCACCGAGCTTAAGTGCTGAAATCGCCGTTTCCAAATCGGCATAACCCGTCATGAAAATCACATCTGACTTTCGGTCTTCGTCGTTAAACGCCTCTTCCCAGTCGATTCCTGAGCGCCCCGGCAAGTTAATATCCAGTATGATCAAATCATAGTGGTTGACGACCCTAAGCGACTCCGCTTCCTCAATACTCCCCGACGTGTCCACTCTCGAAAACCACTTGCTGAGTGCTTTCTTGAGAATCGTCTGCATTCCGACTTCATCATCAACCACTAATACAGAAAATGCTTGATATTGCGCCACTTTATTGGGATCTAACGTTGGGGACATATTGACTCATTACTCGTTATTGTAATTGGGACAGAGTGTACCAAGAAAATTTAGGACGACGAGAATTAACGTGCGACATTTTGTCCCACATCAAATTTGCAAACACTATCTCATTGATATTTAAGATAAAGATATTCGGTGTTTATTGGCATCAAGATTGCTATTCATAGGCGTTAAACATAAAGCCCTCGATAGATCGCTCAGAAGCGGTCATTTGAGCAATAAAGTTAGTACGGAATGAATAGCCATGAAAGCAACAACTTTTACCATTGCAGCGGCGTCTTTAGCCTTTATCAGTTCTTCAGCCTTTGCGGCGGATGACAGCCATCACATTCGCTTGGCGACCACCACCAGCACCTACCATTCTGGACTGCTGGATTATTTACTCCCTCAGTTTGAAAAAGAAACGGGCTACCAAGTCGATGTCATCGCAGCGGGCACGGGGAAATCACTCAAAATGGGTGAAAATGGCGATGTCGATTTAGTTATGACTCACGCCCCTAAAGCAGAAGCCAATTTTGTTCAAAATGGTTATGGCGTCTTACCTCGTAAACTCATGTACAACGACTTTGTGATTGTCGGTCCGGACGCTGACCCAGCCAAAGTTCACGACTCACACAACGTAGCGGAAGCGTTTAAGCACATCGCTAATATGAACGCGACCTTTATTTCCCGTGGTGACGATTCAGGCACACACAAAAAAGAAAAAGGGATTTGGCAACAGACCAAAGTCGAGCCAAACTTTGGCGGCTATCGCTCGGTGGGTCAGGGAATGGGCCCTACTCTGAACATGGCGAATGAGATGCAAGGCTACACCATGACTGACCGTGGTACTTGGCTGGCGTACAACAATAAACTCGATCTCAAGATCCTGTTTCAAGGCGATCAAAAGTTGTTTAACCCTTATCAGGTAATTTTGGTGAACCCAGAACGTTACCCAAGCATCAATTATCAAGGGGCTAAAGTTTTCAGTGATTGGTTGGTCAACCCTAAAGGACAGAAGCTAATCAACGACTATAAGTTGCATGGCAAACAATTGTTTGTTGCCAATGCAAACGAAAAGTAACCCGTTATGACCTTAGGGAAGACAACAATAGACGCCTTGGCGTTATTGGCCAGCTTTGATCAGGAGCTGTGGGAGATCGTAGCGGTCTCCTTCAGCGTCTCCATTACGGCCATTTCACTGGTACTGCTGCCGGCGATTCTATTTTCTTTCATTCTTGCTTATACAGATTTTCGCGGAAAGTGGATTTTTTTGTCCCTGATTAATACGTTACAAGCAGTTCCAACCGTTGTAATTGGCCTACTCCTTTACATGATGTTATCTCGCTCAGGTCCTCTCGGGGACTGGCAAATGCTGTTTACCCAGCGAGCGATGATCGTAGGTCAAATGTTGATCGGCTTTCCGGTTCTGGTCTCTATGATGCACGGTGCGCTGCAATCCAGCGATCGCCGCGCTGTCGAAACGGCCATTACACTGGGAGCATCCCCTTCACGCCTTGCGGCGACCATGATTTGGGAAACAAGGTTTCCACTCATGGCAGCTACTATCGCAGCGTTTTCACGCATTGTGACTGAAGTTGGCTGTTCCACTATGGTGGGCGGAAACATTATGGGGATGACGCGTAACATCCCAACCGCGATCGCGATGGAGAGCCATAAAGGCGCTTTCGCCCAAGGTGTGGCTCTGGGCATGGTTCTACTCGCGCTGGCGCTTGCCCTCAACTTTTTCCTGACCAGTATGCGCGGCAAAGGCTACCTCAGAACGTAAAGGCGAATTATGACCATCAAAATCACGGCACAAGATATTTCGATGCGCTTTAAAGAACGGGTACTCTTTCATATTCCCACTTTGAGCATTGGTCCTAACGACGCCATCTACCTGAAAGGTGACAACGGGGTTGGAAAAACGACGCTACTCAAAATTCTGTCTGGTCTGGCGAAGCCCACAACTGGGCACGTCAACGCCCCCTATGATACTTGGGTTAAGCGATTTTTTAGCCGAACAGGAAGAAAAGACGTTATCTATCTGCACCAATCGCCTTACCTGTTTGATGGCACGGTTTATCAAAATGTCGTCTATGGCATCAGATACCAACAAGAATCACTTAAAATTAAGCGAGCTCAAGTTATTACTGCGTTACGCATGGTAGGCTTGGAAACTTTAGCGGATGAACATATTTCTGTGCTTTCGGGAGGCGAGAAACAACGCGTTGCGATGGCCAGAGCCTGGATACTCAAACCATCCATTCTTTTGATGGATGAGCCTAGTGCATCTCTCGATCAAGAGTCCATTGATAGGTTGGTGATAATGGCGAAAGATCTTCTGGCTCGGGGATCAAGTATCGTTATCACTAGTCACCAGGAAAATGCACTGACAGACTTATGCCGCAGGCAGTGGTGGATTAAAGATACGACTCTGATAGAGTCGCCACTGCTACACGTTATTAAAGATACAAGGCAAGAGAACACTTATGCTTCTTCCAACGCAAACTAGTTGGGTTATTTTAGCTGGCGGTCAAGCTAGACGTATGGGCGGAAAAGACAAAGGCCTTATTGAACTCGACAATAAGCCTTTGATTCAACATGTATATGAACGACTGTCCACACAAGTCTCTGACATCATGGTCAATGCAAACCGCAATCAAGATACCTATTCAAAGTATGGTGTCGTGGTCGGCGATAAAATCAAAGGTTTCCCTGGGCCTATGGGCGGTATTCACGCAGGTCTAGCGGCAGCAACTAAAGACTGGGTCGGGTTTGTTCCCTGCGACAGCCCACAGATCAGCATGGATTTGGTCGCTCGTTTTTGCTCTGCAGTCAAAGAAGATTCTGACATTCTGGTCGCCCATGACGGTGACTATCAGCAGCCCGTCTTCACGCTCTACCACAAGCGTGTACTGCCGAAACTGACCGCGTTTCTTGAACGTGGCGATAGAAAAATCATTCTTCTTTATAAAGAGTGCAAGACGCACTATGTGGATTTTAGCGATGCGACGGATTGTTTCGTTAACCTGAACACCCCTGAAGAACTGGCACAATTTGGAACCATACATTCATGAAACACTCGCTCCCTATCCCAATTCTGGGGTTTGCTGCTTATTCTGGAACCGGTAAAACCACGCTGTTGGAAGCTTTGTTGCCAAGATTAACTCAGGCAGGATTACGCATTGGTATGCTAAAACACGCACACCATAATTTTGATGTAGATAAAGAAGGCAAAGACAGCTTCCGACTACGTAAAGCTGGCGCCTCTCAGATGCTCATTTCATCTCGTAATCGCTACGCGTTAATGACTGAAACTCCCGAAGCTGAATCTGAATTTGAGTACCTACTTAGCCGCTTCGATACGGACACGTTAGACGTCATCTTGGTTGAAGGGTGCAAAAACATCGCCTTTCCAAAAATCGAGCTGCACAGAGAAGAAGTGGGCAAACCTTGGCTGCACCCTAACGACAGTAACATCATCGCTATCGCTGCAGACACGCATGTTGAAGATGTATCCCTTCCTCAGATGAATATTAATGATCTTGATGCAATCGCGCGTTTTGTTTGCGACTACGTCAAGCCCGAGAAGCGAGAGCAAGTCGCTAAGACTACAGGCTGTTGCGACACTTTGTCTCCTGCATTTCTTTCTGTCAGCGAAGGGCAAGACAAAATCCTTTCCTCAGTTCAATCCCTGGCAGGCGTGGAAACATGCGCTATTGAGCAAAGCTACGGACGAGTACTGGCTAGAGATATCCACTCGCCAATTAACGTGCCTCAATACACTAACTCAGCAATGGATGGCTATGCCATTCGCGGCGATGATGTGGAAAGAGAACAATACACCGTCGTTGCTGAAGTGCTTGCTGGCCACGCCTACGATGCACCTCTTCACAAAGGTGAAGCGGTAAAAATCATGACTGGCGCGCCAACGCCAGAAGGTGGGGACACCGTAGTAATGCGTGAGCAGGCAAAGCAAACTGGAAATCAGGTTTCTTTTGCGGGTGCATCAATTAAAGCTGGTCAAAATGTTCGTCAGGCTGGTGAGGACCTTCCAGTAGACAGTGTGGTTTTCAGTCAAGGTAAAAGACTAGAATCACCTGAAATGGGGATGATCGCCTCTTTGGGTTTTGCAGAGTGTCCTGTTTTTCGCCGCCTGAAAGTCGCAGTGTTCTCTACAGGCGATGAAGTGCAGGCGCCGGGTACCGAGCAAGCACCAAACTCTATTTATGACTCCAACCGCTTTACCCTACTTGGCCTGTTAGAAAAATTAGGCTGTGAGATCCTCGACCTTGGTATCCTCGAAGACAATGAACAGAGCATGACGGAGGCCCTGCAAGCTGCCTCGGCTCAAGCGGATGCCATTGTCACGTCAGGTGGTGTTTCTGTCGGTGATGCCGACTTCATCAAACTCGCTTTAGATAAATTGGGCAGCATTGACTTTTGGCGCATCAATATGAGGCCGGGTCGCCCGCTGGCCTATGGTCAGGTGAACGATAAACCCTTCTTCGGCCTACCGGGCAATCCCGTAGCCGTGATGGTGTCGTTCATTAACTTTATTGAGCCTGCGCTGCGTAAAATGCAAGGAGAGCAAGGTTGGCAGCCTTTGAAAGTCAACGCGGTCGCACTTGAAGACTTACGTTCTCGTCAAGGCCGTACTGAGTTCAGCCGTGGCGTTTATGAGATAGATCCTCAGGGGCAATTGACCGTCAGGAGCACAGGGAAACAAGGTTCTGGCATTTTGCGTTCAATGAGTGAGGCCAATTGTTTAATCGAAGTTTCGCCAGCGATCGATACAGTAAAAGTCGGAGAAAGCGTGACAATCATTCCTCTTCAAGGCAGAATCTAGCGCAATCAAAGGCCAGCTCAGCTGGCCTCAGTTATCTTAAGAGAAAGACATATGGCTCGCACAATCCTGTATACCTATAAGGGTGAAGACAAAACGCTGACTTTTTCATATCAGCAACATCGTAATATTCATGAAGCAGTGGCCGAAGCAGAAGGTATTGATATTTCCGAGTTCCTTAAGATGGAACAGCAAATTGAAGCGGTGTCAGATACTAAGGCAATGCGCAATTACCGCGACAACCACTTTAGAAAGCTAGGATTTGAAAAAATCACGCTTCAACAGAAGCAAAATCTCGGTGTTGGTAAGAAGAACAAGTAACCAATGCAGGAGCCCCGCCAGTTGGGCTCCTTTCCTTTCAGTGCTTCTGAACGAAAGTATGAGTTAGTTTGTCTCCCTTCGTTCCTGCTTCCCCAGAAAGCACCTTTATACTTCTCAATCCTGAAAACTTTTTGTTCTTTCACCTAGGCGGAATATATTCCTTTATCAAACTATAATCTTCTACATAACATCTAATGTACTGAACAACTAAAGTTTATTTTTTATATCTATCAACACAGGCCTTTCTTACTTAACAAATTTGCACTAGAGCACCTAGTCTAACCCCCAATTTACCACTGGAAATTGGGTCAAATCAGGCTATACCTACTACATTGGCCTTTTTCTAATTTGAGGCTCAACACGTTTGTGTGATTGACTGTTTTTAGGTTAAGTAGGTGTGAGTATGAGATCGTACATCCATAACTCAATACAGGTACAAACTGGCAAGTCAAATTGCAGAGTCAATTCGCCTAAAAACAAGCCACACCGCCCAGTACGACATCGCCGCAAGCAATTTGGTGGCTCTATTGTCGAGTTTGCTCTTGCTGCAAGTTTCTTCTTCGCTATTTTCATGACCATTCTTGATCTCTCGGTATACGGCTACGTCAAACTGACTATGCAGAATGCAGTCCGAGAAGGTGCGCGTTACGCCGTCACTGGCCGTTCAGATCTCGACCCAGACGGCAATGGTGATCGTGAAGCGGCCGTCATTCAAATGATCTCTGACGCCTCTAACGGCTACCTAGAACAAGTGATGAATGTCGACGACATACGTGTTGAAGATATCGATGGCAACGCTGTCGCATCTTTTGGTAGTGCCGGTGACATCATCGCGATTCATTTGGACTGCGAATGGCCTGCTGCCAGCCCACTCACCTACCCATTTGTTGAAGGTGGTAAATATCAATTTACCGTCAGTACGGCGATGAGAAACGAGGCATTTTGATTTATGCGTATATCTAGATCTCTCCCCAAAAAACAAGGTGGCTTTGCCGCCGTTGAAATGGCGCTAATCACACCTTTTATGCTGGTCTTGATTGGGGGAATCATTGAGGTGACGCAATTGTTGCAATCCAACAGTGTGATGATAGGGATGAGCAGAGAGGCCGCAAACTTAGTCTCGCGAACCAGTACCAATACCCCAGATGAGATTATGACTTTGGTCGCGACAACATCGGCTCCATTGGACATGAACAGTGATGGGGTTATGTACATTACGCTGGTTGTTGGTCAAGAATCTGCAGATCCATATGTTAGCGAACAATATGTATGGAGTAACTCGGGACTGGTTCATAGCAGCTCAACGTGGGACCAGTGTACGACTTGGACAAATAATCAATGTGAACTGCCTGATCCACTCCCTGAGCTGACTGATTTTCCAATCACTTTGGCAGATAACGAATCCGTTTATGTGGTTGAAATACATTACGAATATACGCCATTGACCAACTATCTATACGACAGCTCATTTGTGATGAGCGATTTTACTTACTTATAAGGACGAAGTTTATGCCTTTCAAACAACGCTTAGCGAGCATACGTAAGTCAAAAGGTTTGGTGGCATTAATATCCGTAATAGCCGCACCTTTCCTAATTTTAGCAACAGGGACTGCTATCGACAGTGGTCGTGCTTTTTTAGTCAAAGCAAAATTATTCGCTGCTGTCGATGCTGCTGGTATTGCCGCTGCACGAGCTGTCGCTGAGGGTGAAGATGCCGCCAGAGACGCAGCAATTAAGTTTTACAATGCCAATTTACCCACAGACTACCATGACAGTACAACTGCAAGTCCAACAGTAACGTTTGGCTATGACTCATTTGGTAATATCTCCATTGATTTATCCGCGTCTGCCGAGGTCAGCACTACTTTCTTAGGTGTTTTTGGCCACAGCTCTTTAGAAATTAGTGCCACTGCGCAAACTGTGCGTAGGCCAGTTGATTTAGTGTTAGTCGTTGATAACACCACTTCATTGAGGTTAGGCTCTATCGGCGATGTAACGGATGATGTTGTTGCTCGCTCCAAGGACTTCATCACCAATTTCAATGAGAGCTTTGACCGCATTGCATTAGTTAAATACGCCTATGGTGCAGAAGTCCCCGTTGCTTTCCAAAGTTCCAGGGGCCATAGTCGCAGCGACATTACTACCGAGATCGACGCATTTGATTTTGGCAGCCTCTCCAGCTTGCAATACACGAACTCTTCAGAGGGCATTTACTTAGCATTAGATGCTCTGAGGAATGTGACTGACCCTGCTAATCTAAAAGTCATTGTATTCTTTACCGACGGTGCGCCAAACACCTTCGCTTCAGAATTCGACTTTGTTGGTACCAGCACGAATTACACAGGATCCATTCGCTCCAGCGACGAGTCTAGCGGTACACCAAGAGGGTTGTGGTATCACGATGCAATTGCCACTCAATTACCAGGTTCAGGTTATGAAGGAAGCGATATTGATGATTATATTGCTGAGTTGCCTGACTACTATACCGCCCATAGCGCTAGCGCGACCGAATTCAATGTACTAAACCCAAGCCACCCTGACCGGCCTGTCACTCAATACAACCCAAGCACACACTCTGCCAACGATCTCTACATTCGTGTTAATCGTGTCGCTCGAAATTTACTTGAGGATATCGCGACAGCAGCTCGTGGTGAGGATATATACGTATTCACGTTGGGTTTAGGCTCCTCTCTCACTTCGTCAACTGGACCGGATAATGAGCAAGGGGAAGATCTTCTGATGCGTATGGCGAACGACCCTAGAATGCTGGATGATGCAGACTTAGCAGGTGATTTCAGAGCCGATCAGCTTCAAGGGGTGTACTGCCACGCAGTCGATGAGGAAGCATTGGGTCCATGTTTTGACGAAATGCTGGACGTCATTATACGTCTGACTCTATAGATCAACTTTTCGTTATAGGGGCTTATCCATATAGATAAGCTCCCAACTCTCTCCGTCGAACTCTCGAATACCATACTCTCTCTTCACTTCGACAAAACCTAGTGAGTGATAACAGCGAATAGCCGATAGATTGTGGCTAAATACACACAATGTAATTTCGCTATACCCTTGGTTTCTAGCTTCTCGAATCAACGCTTGCAACATGGTTTTCGCTACGCCCTGCCCTCTAAATTGCGGAGCAACAAAGACCCGACAGATTCGAGCAATATCATTCGAATGATGATATAGCTCAACGAAACCAGCCTCTTGGCCCTGATGAGCGTACAGATATGGCTTTACCTCAGCCTGCGAGCAATGGACATCGACGCTCTCAACCGTTAATGGGTATTGATACGCAGGTCCGCCCCACAGGTAGTTAAGCTCAGCGGAATCAATCCAGTCGATAAGTTGCTTATAGTGTTCTTGTTGAAAGGCGAGCAAAGTCATTGTGATTACCATAAAAAAGAGCCTGCCTAAGCAAGCTCTCAAATTTATTCAATCAAATCAAGATTATTTGATGTTGAGGAAGGCAGCACCACGCACACCACCAGAATCGCCATGTTTTGCTTTGATAATCTTCGGACACTTAGCAACAGATAGCAGATACTTAGGCACCCGCTTTGGCATCTCTTCGTAAATGAGTTCGAAATTAGACAACCCACCACCTAGTGCAACAACATGTGGGTCATTAGCAGTAAAGATATTAGCAAAGCAAATTGCCAACAACTCCATAAAGCGCTCAACATGCTCTGCTGCTTTAGCTTCGCCTTCCTTATATGCATTGATGATATCAATCGCTTTCTTCGCTTCGCCGTAATAGTGCTCGTATATTAACTCGAAACCACGACCCGATAAGTAGCTGTCCAAGCAGCCTTTTTTACCACAGCCACAACCTAGTAGTGGCGCGTTGTCTCCTAGGTGGAACCAAGCATCAATCGGTAAACGCATATGTCCAAGCTCACCCGCCACGTGGTTACGACCAGAAAATACTTTGCCGTCGTAAATCAATCCACCACCAAAGCCAGTGCCAAGAATCAGCCCCATAACCGAAGGCTCATCTTTAAGCTCTTCATCCCACGCTTCAGAAAGTGCAAAGCAGTTCGCATCGTTTTCAATTTTAACGCTACGGCCTATTTTGGCTTCAAGGTCAGCGCGAAGTGGCTTACCTTTGGCCGCAGGCACGTTAACCGTCAGAACGGTGGCATCATCGGCGTCTTCCATTCCAGGTAGACCTAGACCGATCTTGCCTTCGCAGCCAAACTGTTTGTCATATTTATTCACCAGTTCAGCAATCGTGCTCACTAATAAAGAATAGTCTTCCGTTGGCGTTGGTACGCGCTCAGTGGCAACACGCTCTAATTGGTCATTAAACGCACCAAATTCAATCTTAGTGCCTCCAACGTCAAAGCCGTAGTACATCGTATCTCTCCCAGAAACAAATATAAAAAAGTCAAAATCGGTTCATTATCCACATTGGTACGCCTACAATCCGTGACGTGGAACGAATTTAACCACTACCTAGACTTAACTGTGCAGACTATCGCCAACAAGCCCATTATTTTCAGACTGAATTCTCGTTTTTCACCTTCTGCAGATAATGTTGCAGCTGTGGTCGGTCAAAATTTGGCTTAATTCGGGTTTTGCTTAACAAGTAACTTTCTTTAAACACGTCAAACCACAGTTTAAGCGTTTGCGCTGTCTGCTCTTCACCCAGTTGTTCAAGTACCAATGTTGCGACTTCCGCCGTAGCAAGGTGTTGCTCATTTTCAGAACGTCTCATGACGTACTGAGAAATTGATTCTGGCGACACTGACAAAACAGGAAGCGCGTTCAAATATGGCGACTTTCGAAAAATGCGCCTAGCTTCTCTCCAGCTTCCATCTAGAAAGATGAGTAATGGTTTTTTACCACCACACTGCTGACGAGGATGTTCTCCAAGCAAGCGAGACTTATCTTCAACATATTCATCAGGAAACACGACGATGGGCTGGTAATCTTCATGATTGAGCAACGACAACATCGCCTGATCGGGCTCTGTGCGACTCCATTGATACACATAACCTTCTTTTACCGTATCAAGGATAAGCCGCCCAGTATTGCTTGGTTTGAAGACTTCGTTTTCAGACACTAGCAGCATCACCGCCACTGAGCTGGAGACATCTGGCTGATATGCGCAGATACAAAAGTGTTCAGCTACCTGACAGTACTGACAACGCTGGACTTTACAGCCTCTTGCATTGAACGGCTTAGTCGAGTGCTCTAGGCGATGTTGATAGAGACGGTGAAAAGCGTGGATTCTCATGTAAGTTGATGGATAATGATAAAGGGTGCAGAGTTTACCTTGAGACAAATCCGTTGCAAGTTCCATGTGGGAGAAAAACGTCGTATGCAGAATCCAGATCTTATTCGCTTAAGCTTTTTTCTATCTGTGCTGATACTGTGTGGATTGTGGGAATGGCTAACTCCACGAAAAAAGCTGACCCAGAATAAGCTCTATCGCTGGATGAACAACCTTGGCTTAGTCGCGTTTAACTCGGTCTTTCTCGGCATCTTTATGCCCGTGCTCGCCTTTGAGGCAGCAAACGTTGCTCTCAAACAACAATGGGGCTTACTCAATCACCTAGATTTCCCCTTATTAGCGGAACTCATCATGTGTGTCATCTTTCTCGATCTGGCGATCTACCTCCAACATCTGGTCTTTCATAAAGTCTCTTGGCTATGGCGATTACACAGAATGCATCATGCGGACCAGGATATAGATGTCACGACAGGCAGCCGCTTCCATCCAATTGAGATCGTGTTGTCGATGTGGATTAAAATTGGACTTGTGGTCGCACTGGGTGTTTCTCCTGTTGCAATCATCGTGTTTGAAATCATTCTCAATGCCAGTGCGATGTTTAATCACAGTAACGCCAAGTTGCCATTCAAGGTGGATGCTATTCTACGCAAAATCATTGTCACACCAGACATGCATCGCGTGCACCACTCAGTAATACCGCGAGAAACCCATTCTAACTTTGGTTTTTTTCTCTCTATCTGGGACCGCTGGTTCGGCACTTACATCGATCAACCTGAGCGTGGACACAACGATGTAAAGATTGGGATTCCACTTTTCCAGACGCCAAACGAACAAAGGGTTGATAAGATGTTAACCCAGCCCTTTCGAGAGAAATAAGTTACTGATTCAATGACTATTGTGGTAAGTCGTACTTATGAAGCATAGCTTGTTGATGACCTGCAATTTCAGCAACTTGTTCTGAATTTTCAACCATTGATTCAAGTTGAAGTTTAGTTTGCTCTCCCTGTTCCGATACATGAGCGATGGAATGGCTTACATCCGCTGTTGCCCGCTCCTGTTCTTCCGTCGCTACAGTAATTTGCTCCACTCGAAGACGTATCTGATTAACCGCTTTCTCAATGTTTTCAAAGGTACTTTTTACTTGTTCACTGGACTCAAGAGCGAAAGTCATTTCCTCACGGCTAGCTGAAACTGCACTACGCGATTTCTCGGCAGCAGCAACCAATTCGCTCATGCGGTCGCGGATGTTTGACGTCTGTTGTGATGTATCGCTGGCCAGTTTACGTACTTCATCAGCAACCACGGCAAACCCTCTCCCTTGCTCTCCTGCTCGTGCAGCTTCAATAGCAGCATTGAGCGCCAATAAATTCGTATTTTCTGCAATACCGGAAATCATATCGACCATTTCACGAATCTGCTTCACTCGATTGTCCAACTCAATCATGGAGTGTTCATTCATGTTAAGTGTGTCTTCTAAAGATTGAAGCCTGACTTGATTCAGCTCGATGACTTTCACCCCATTTCCAGAATACTCTGCCGCTTGTTGGGATTCACTGTATGACTCGTTGGTCACGGTTGCGATTTCTTTTATCGATGCTTCGAGTTGCGTGACTGTCTCAACCATGCTTGTGAGGGATTCATTCTGACGTGCCAAGCTCAGATTAGATTGCTCCGCTGCATCATGACTAATTTCCGCTGTTTGATATAACGTCTCGCAGTTTCTCGTCACCGTCGAGATAGAACCACGGGTTGACTCGATAACCTGATTCAGTTTGCGCGCCACTTCTTTCATTTCAAATGGTCCGAGCAAAGTAACCGTGTTGGTAAAGTCATGCTCAGTTAGCCTATTAAGATTACCAGTGATGTTTTTCAAGCCTCGATTAATCCAAGTTCGTAAAGAAGCCCAAGAAACAACAATAATAGCGACCAACACCAGACTACTAATAATCAGTATCGTATTGATAGAGTATATAGTGTTGCTAACGACACGTTTACTGTCATCGATTAGCGCTTCTGCTGTCTGGGAAATGTTGTTAAGCAGTTGGATGGTGTCATTGGCCAAAACCGCCGCGTGGGAAAGCTGTGCGCTCTGATTTTGTGCCAGTTCTAATTTTTTCAAAATTTGCTTTAACACCCCTGACTCAGAAAAACCATCTTGGACCATGTCGTATGGGGCAATTAAACTCGCAAACTCTTTAACCTCGGGGTGCCATTCAGAAAAGTCATCGAACGCTAGATTGATCCCAGCAATACGATTACGCATTTCCTTGTACTCTTGCATTGCTTTGTCTTGATCCGTTTGCATCATCAAAACTAGAAATGTACTTTCCATAGAGCTCGCACTAGCAATAAATCGATTCGCAGCATCTGAAGATTCAGGGTTATCAACGGCAAGAAAGGAACTGATTCGATTCATTTCTGGTCCGATTGAGCTCAAGCCATAACGGAATTCTGTCACTTGTGAATCTATACTCCCCTGCATTGTCAGTAACGACTTCTGAGCTGAAAGTATTCTGTTGGTTAAATCAGATAACGCTTCGATATTCTCTCTAAGTTCTAATTCTTGCTGTTGCGATATGGCTTGATTGAATTCCGAGGAAATCGCAAAGACTTGTTCCACTAACGTCGACGTTTCATCCGAACTGTTAACGGTTTGTTCCTTGATTCTATTCAAGCCCTCAATATCGCTAACTTGAGAGCCGTAGCCGAGTTGCTTAACTTGTTCCAGAATGGCTTGTGTGAGCTTTGCATTGGTCATTGCAAGAGGAAGGGCCTGATCGGAAAGCGTCTCAAATTGAGCTCCAACTCTCTCAATCCCTTTAATACTGGTGACAGATAATCCAATGACCAGTATGGTTATCGTTAAGAATACAGCACTGATAGTTTGAATGAGCGAGAGTGAAAAACTCGTCTTTTGCTTAGGCATAATTTTGAACCGACATCATACAAAAGTTTAATTAGTGTGCGATTCTATTTAGATAATATTACATACAAATGTCATTAAGAGGTGAAATAGACACCATGAATAGAGTTGCGCCGCAATTTTCAATCGCTTTGTTAATTCTCCTCTTAGCAGGATGCTCAAGTTCCCCTTCCTCAACAGACTTCAATACCTTAGATAGTGGTAAAAATATCTCTTCGTATGAAAAAGGTGTGCAACAAGAGTTTCTTGAAGTCTATAAGGATTGGAAGGGAGTCCCCTATCGCCTAGGGGGCAACAATTACAACGGTATTGATTGTTCCGCTTTTGTTCAAGTAGCTTACAGAGACGTCCTGAACATCCACTTACCCCGCACCACATTGGCACAGGTAAGCATCGGAAACGAGCTGAGTTATGAACAAGTTCAAGTGGGAGATTTAGCCTTTTTCAAAACATCAAGAAAGGTTCGTCATGTAGGCGTGTATATTGGTAACAAGCAATTTATGCATGCTTCAACATCAAAAGGCGTCATAATTTCTAGGCTTGACAATCCCTATTGGGCTTCGAAATTCTGGCATTTCAGACGGGTTGCCACGCCGCCTGTGGTGAATTGAAATCAGTCGTATTTGGCGACTGCGGAATCAAATAGATTTTTGACCAGTGCGATATACTCATCAAGGAATGTTATCTGATCATTGGTTGCAGGTTTAGCCCACACACCCGCTAACACCTCTCCTAAATCTTCTACAACTGAATCTGCTTCCTTAAGCAATTGGAAGCGAACACTAGAGTGCAGTTCTGGGTTCTGCTCAAAAATGGCCATGATGTTACTCGCTACCATATCGGTAACGACATCTTCGACACTTTCAGCACCCGTGTCTCCATCGTCAGATGAAAAGACATCAAGATTAAAAGCCAGATGCTCAATAAGTGCTAGGTAGCCATCGGTTTCAACAACCACTGTCGTTCTCCATTCATTATTCTACTTTCGAGTCACTATCTAATACTAAGACATATCAATGAGTTTTCACAACTCAACTCGACTCGGACGCTGATAAAATTCAAAAGTTGTTTATACCTTAGTTGAAGAGTTTGGTTTAATTTCCAACTTATTGCTTTGAACTAGGATCAACTTTTATCAGGCTAAACTATTTTACTAGCTTATAGACTCTAACCAGATATGACAAAGTTCACAAATTGATAAGCCCAATGAATCCGCCCACTAAATGATTGAATTTTTTGCAGTCTGATTCAGAATTAACCAATTCCTTATTCTACAATGTTAATACTCAACTGCGGAAACGGATCTTGATATGTGGCAAGCCATAACTGAGCAACTGTCTGAAGCATTAATGTTTTCTTTTGATATTGTCGAAAAAAACCGCTTACATGGCGGTGATATCAGTGACTGCTACATGATAAGCGATGGAGAGCAGCGCTACTTTGTGAAAGTCAATCTGCGAGACTTTTACGCTAAGTTTGAAATAGAAGCGGAAAACATCCGAATTTTACGTGAGAGTTCCACCGTTTTCGTACCGGAACATATTCTTACTGGAAAGAGTAAAGAACATGCCTTCCTGATTCTGAACTATCTCCCTACTAAACCACTCGATGACAGCAGTAACAGTTACAAATTTGGCCAGCAGCTTGCCAAACTCCACCAATGGGGAGAACAGAAAGAGTATGGGTTTGATCAAGATAACTTTATTGGTTCCACCTTACAGCCCAATAAGTGGGACCGAAAATGGGGGCGTTTCTTTGCTGAACAACGAATTGGCTGGCAACTTCAGCTAATGAAAGAGAAAGGAGTCACTCTGGTTGATATCGGTGATTTTACCCATCTCGTAAAGGACAGGTTAGGTAACCATAACCCTCGTCCATCTTTGCTGCACGGTGACCTCTGGCATGGTAACGCAGCCAACTCAGTATTTGGCCCCATTTGCTACGACCCTTCCTGTTACTGGGGAGATCGAGAGTGCGACATTGCGATGACCGAACTTTTTGAAGGGTTCCAGCCAGAATTCTACCAAGGCTATGAGAGCGTGCTACCGCTAGATCTTGCTTATAGTGAACGTAAAGATATTTACAACCTTTATCACCTACTCAACCACTATAATCAGTTTGGTGGACACTACTTAGATCAATGCGAACGCTTAATCAACAAAATACTCACATACTAAGTTGTAGGAATTTTCTTATTTTACAACAAATTAGAATCATTCAATCGAAAAACTTTCAACCCAAATCAAAACACCGAGCCCAACCTTGGTGTTTTTTATTAGCTATCTCAAACTTTGTACTTAATTTACGTCTATTACTAACTTAACGACTTAAGATTAATTTGTCGGAGCCAATAATAACGGATTGAACATACTCAAAGCGTGACCAAGTAAATCACGGGTATGTAAGGCTTGGGCATTGATCTCATCAAAGACGTAAGGAAGAGAGCTATGCGAAAATACACAGAGAAAAGAGTTACCTGCCCCCATTGTGGGCACTCAATTGGTATCACGTTAGATGCAACGAATGGTAGCCAGAATTTTTACGACGACTGTCCTGCCTGTTGCAACGCCATCCACCTCAGTATGATGGTTAACGAACAGTTGGACGAAATCGAACTCTCAATTGATGCCGACGATGAACAAATTTTTTAAAAAGCGCCGAAAGGCGCTTTTCTATTTCTCTATGCTCAAAGCATCTCTTTAGCTGCTAGAACACGCTCGACTGAATCCACGATAGCCTGAGTCTGAGGATCAATTTCGACATTCACTTTGTCACCTTGCTGACGCTGACCAAACAATGTTCTCTGTAAGGTTTCCGGAATTAAATGAACGGAAAAGCGATTACCTTCAACTTCACCAATGGTAAGCGAACAACCATCTAACCCAATGAAGCCTTTCGCCAATACATACCTCATCATGTTCTCAGGTAACTCAAGCCAAACCGTCCTATTGTTAGGTGTATCGATCACTTCAACAATTTCACTCACCATGGAAATATGTCCAGACATGGTATGACCGCCAATCTCGTCACCAAATTTGGCAGCGCGCTCAATGTTAACCGAATGACCAACCTCCAGCTCACCAAGATTGGTTAGCTTTAAAGTAGACTGTATCAGATCGAAAGAAACGTGTTCTCCATCGATTTTTGTTACGGTCAGACAACAACCGTTATGCGCCACCGATGCACCTATAGATAATCCTTGACCCATTGATGAATTCAATCGAATTACATGAGTTTGAAACGACTCTTTCTTCTCGATAGCGATGACTTCCGCCATTCCCTGAACAATTCCAGTAAACATTGCAAATTCCAACAGTTTTTCGTGGAGGTTAGTGTGACATTTAATTATCATTTAGCACAACAGCACCATGTATAAATTATCGATAACAATGGTGTTCACCCCTTTGATTTTCGTGTTGATTCCATAATTTGATTCTGCAGAAGTCAAAGCATCTTTGCTTTCATTGGAGTTTTTACGTGCATCGTTATAAACAAGAAGCGAATAAGCTGATCAAATTGGCCACGCCAGTACTGATTGCTTCCGTTGCGCAGACAGGCATGAGCTTCGTCGATACCGTCATGGCAGGCGGTGTCAGTGCGACGGATATGGCTGCTGTATCCATTGCATCAAGTATCTGGCTACCTTCAATACTATTTGGCGTTGGCCTGCTCATGGCCTTGGTCCCAGTTGTCGCTCAACTCAATGGATCAGGCCGACAGGTTAAGATTCCGTTTGAGATTCAACAAGGTGCCGCAATGGCATTGCTCATATCTATACCCATTATTGGCGTGCTTTTTCAGACTCAAAATATAATGGGTTTGATGAATGTCGAGCAGTTAATGGCTGAAAAAACCAACGGTTACATGCATGCTGTAATTTACGCTGTGCCCGCCTTTTTGCTTTTCCAAACCTTGCGCAGTTTTACTGATGGTATGTCACTCACCAAGCCCGCAATGGTCATTGGTTTCATTGGGCTGCTGTTTAATATCCCGCTAAACTGGATTTTTGTTTACGGTAAATTTGGTGCTCCTGCGCTGGGCGGTGTGGGATGTGGTGTCGCAACAGCCATTGTTTATTGGCTAATGTTGTTTATGTTGCTGTTCTATGTCGTGACATCCAAACGTGTTGCCCATATCAATCTATTCGGACAATTCCACAAGCCGCAGCTAAAACCTCTTGTTCGTTTATTCAAGCTAGGCTTTCCAGTAGCAGCCGCGTTATTCTTTGAAGTTACCCTATTTGCTGTCGTTGCACTCTTGGTTGCCCCACTCGGCTCGCTGATTGTCGCAGCGCACCAGGTTGCGATTAACTTTTCGTCGTTAGTCTTTATGCTGCCAATGAGCATTGGTGCAGCGACCAGCATTCGTGTTGGCCACAGCCTTGGAGAGAACAATGTAGAAGGGGCTGCAATCGCATCTCGTGTAGGTGTCATTGTTGCTGTGTTGCTGGCCTTATCCACTGCACTATTCACGGTTCTGTTCAGAGAGCAAGTTGCATTACTTTACACTGACAATCGCGCTGTTATAGAGATTGCTTTGCAATTGCTGCTATTTGCTGCCATCTACCAAGTAACGGATGCCGTGCAAGTCGTTGCGGCTGGTGCCTTGAGGGGATACAAAGACATGGCCGCAATATTCAACCGTACTTTTATCGCCTATTGGATTCTAGGCCTCCCGATTGGCTATGTTTTAGGAATGACAGATTGGATTGTTGAGCCTATGGGCGCTCATGGCTTCTGGATGGGTTTCATTATCGGTCTTTCATCAGCTGCAATCATGCTTGGTCTGAGACTTCGTTGGATGCATAGACAACCTGAAGATATCCAATTGGAATTTTCCTCTAAATAACCAAAAAAGGTCAGCTATGCTGACCTTTTTTGCATTTACTTCGTAGACTAATAACAAACCTTGATTGTTTCCTTATTTATCACACCTATGCGTATCTTTATTGTTTTGGTATCACTCTTGTCCCTTTCTGCTTGTGATTTTATCAAGAGTCCAATGGACGCCAGTTTGGACACCTATTTAGCCCGTATCGCCAATGTCCAAGATAGACCAGCGATACCAATGCCGGATAACGTCAATGTCTTACTGCCCACGAAACGAGAACTGCATATTACTATCCCTAGTATCAGCATAGGACTACTCGACAGTTATGAGCTTCGAAAATGCGGTTTATTCAATCTTGTTGCAGAGAAAAACTCGGTATTAGGAAAGATTCAGGACCAATTTCGAAATTTCGATTACCAACTCCAAGTGAGTTACGGCATAGAGCGCTGCTTAATGAGCCCAGATATATCCTCTGCACTTAAAACACAACTAGCTTCAATCCAACAACAGAAGCTCAAACAATTACCAGCGCACTTTACCAATTTGGTGTTTTCAAGTGACGCAATGCGTAATCAACTAGAAGCGACGGGATGGTTATCCGTCGATCAAGGTAGAGGCAGCACTCAAGTCATACAAGCGCTCGATCAAATAGATTCCAGATTTTCAGCTAGCAAAACACTGGATTACACCAGCACTTTAAACGCACTAACACCCTACCAAGAAGTCTTAGAAAAAAACGCAGTTTTAGGCCCGCTCAGCTATTCAATGCTCAACGCTGGAAACAAGTTGAGCGTCATCACTCAACAACTAAAAGCTCACGATGAGGCTATCCTATGCGGTCAGGGAAGAAATACAACTAAATTTCGCTATCTCAGAAACGTGTTTAACGAGTTTTTCATTGGTCAAATACAGCCATACCTCGCCAAAATCGATAGCATTTACAATGAACTGAACCCTTTAATAGATTTTGTTGATACAAGCCACGCCAATTACCAATACCCGATTAAGCAATATCACCAAGCTTTCAGAGCTGCTACAAAAGAGCATGTTGAGTATTGGCAAGCCTTGTTCAAACGTTGCGGAGCATCCCCTACTCGCTAGTATATTCTGGCCTTTCTCTCATATAGCGCGCAAATTTAGGAATACCGTTTTGCGTATAGCCATTGTATCTAAATGTAATGATTGAACCGAGCTTAGGGGGCTGGCGCCGCTGCTCATCAGTAAAGCCACTACCTATATAAAATTCTATACCTGAATCCAGCTGGATAAGTAACGCCCCCATCTGCCCGCTGTACTTTCCCTTACCGACTTTGTAGCCAACAACTAAGCCTTCTGCGTCCTGATGTTTCTTCATCTTCAGCAAGTCACTACTACGACCAGCCTGATAACGACTGGTCACCTTCCTTAACATCAACCCTTCGCCTTTTTGCTCGCTGACGTTGTCTAAGTAATGAAAGAGCTCCTGCTCAGAGCGAATCGGCGTATGCTCGACTAACTTGATGTGTGGCGCGTCAATTGAGTCAACCAAATATCGAATATTGTAGTAGCGCTTTTGATAGTCTCCCGCCGCTTGCGGCATATCAAACAGCATGAAATCGATCTGCTTCCAAGATGGTTCAACGGGTACTTTGTCTAAAACCGTCTGTTGGACAATATGGAACTTTCCTCTCCCCGCCCATAGCTCCCCCTCGACGGCATAGCTCGGTAGAGGTTTAATGAACCAATCAGGCGCATGTATGACTTTACCATTGCGTGTAGTTAATTGAGATCCATCCCAAATAGCACGAATACCATCTAGCTTTTCACTTTTCCAGTAATCCTCAATATTCGTTCCATACTCGTAGTCATTGGCCTGAACCAAAGGCATATAACTCAAAGAATGACTCTCTGACCAAGCGTTGAAAGATATAGCAACAGCAATCGCGACACTGGTTAACTTAATTTGCATCCCTAACTCCAGACATTTCCATCCGAAGTGATTTTCAAGGCTCGATGCATAAGTTCAATCAATGCCAGCTAACAATACGAGTAACATCAAAAGTTCTTTCCTCCTACAGATGTGTCAGTTACAGCCTCCAGCGCCATTTTTCATTTATAGACATGATTCTCAGTCTGAGAAAACACGTTTCTCAAATTGAGAAATATAAGAACCATCAACTTAACCAATTGATTTTAAAGTGCATATTTTTTGGCACACAAAGTGCCTTATTTAAGAAAACTATCTGAGGAGATATCGTCATGGAACTACGTAAAATTGAACTAACAAATGAAATTCTTACCCTTCAAATTGATGGCAACTTAGATGCTGACGGCAGTCGATACGCTCAACAACACATTGATGAAATTATCGCTGATCAACATGGCGAAGTTGAAATTGATTTCCGCAATGTTCGTTTTCTTGATTCTTCAGGTGTTGGTGCACTGGTTTACCTATACAAACGTCTAGTCGAGCGTGAGCGTCAGATGCGCATCGAGAATGTCACTGGCCAACCACTTGAAATCATCAATCTGCTTCGTATCGACAAAGCAATCCCTGTGAACTCTCGCACTCACTAAAACAATAAACGAGATTTCACCCACTAACAGAGGAAGTTGGCATGGTTAATTACATCAAACACATAGCCCTAATTGTACCTATAGTAAGCTCGATTGGCTGTAGCAGTTACCCCGAAGAGGGTCGCGGAGGCCTTGCTGAACAGTACATCCAATCTAATTTCACTCCAGTCATGCCAGACGAGCCTCTTGGCCCAGAGCATGGTCTGCGCTTCGATTGGCAATTAGCAAAACTCCACCTTGATGCACTCATTCGTGAAGGTGCTCGTTGGTGTTTCCCGGCAGCTGTCGTCCAAGCTCTTGAAAAACAAAATCGAATAGCAAGAGAACTAGAAGGTGGTTTGTTGTTAGACGCCGCGAACGACATTGTTATTCAGCGTAAACGCCTGGATGAACTTGAGAGGCAGCTTGATTATGTGACATCTCAAGCTAAATGTGTCCCACCACATGATGAGTTTTCTTTCCAACAACAATTGGCAATCATCGACAAGCTCTACAACCTGCTAAACGTTGATAATCAGTTTGCGTTCAATTCTACAGAAGTGAACCCCAAATATATGGGGCACCTTGCCCAAGCAGCCAACATTCTGCGAGAGCATAAGTCACTAAACCTAACAGTCACTGGTCATGCCGATTCGGTTGGCGATGAACTCCAGAACCAGCAGCTCGCAATGGGCAGAGCAAAACAAGTGAAACGCTACCTGACCATTTTTGGCCTTGAGCCGAAAAGAATAGAAGCAAAATCGCTTGGTGAATCCCTACCTCTTTTCGAAGGTGAGTCAGACGGAGTTCGACTCACAAACCGTAGGGTTAGCATCGAAGTTGTTGAAACCAACGAGCTAGCAGAGAACAAGTTGAATGGAGGCTATTATCATGTGGAATAAACTCATATTAATCACCCTTGTATTCCTGTTTGCAGCTTCAGTAAATGCCGAGATGGAACGTGTTCAAGTCGGTGACATGATTCAGGTGAATCTACCAGGCGAAGAAACATTAAATAAAGGATTCCAAGTTGATAAACGAGGCCGAATCAACCTACCTGAAGTTGGTGCACTATACGTCGCAGGATATACAGAGAACCAGCTTCAGCAGTCAGTCCTAAATGCATTAAGCAAAGTTTATCGAGATCTTTCTACTGCATCGGTTTACATCTCAGAGCAGCAAGTTCTTATCTCTATTCAGGGGTACGTAAACTCCCCCGGCGAATACACCTTATCAAAGAGTGCAGATGTACAAATGGCAATTCACGCTGCTGGTGGATTACGTTCGGGTGCGCAGTTAAATAATCTGCTTCTTAAGCGCGGAAAAGACAAATTTCCTTTTAATTACAAAAGCTTTTTAGATACAGGTGATGAGTCCCTGCTACCTAAGCTCAAATCTCTAGACACTATATTTGTACCAGCTTCACCCTTGGTGGGTAACATCGAGCAACAGTTTGATGCCAGTAAGTTAGCTAATTCTGGTGATAGTGCTGACAACAGAACTGCGATCAAGGTATTTGGTGAAGTAAATGCACCGGGCTCTTTCACTTTCAAAAATACTGCAGATTTGGTTGATATCCTCATGCGCGCCGGCGGCGTGACACGTTACGCTTCTGTGGAGCAGATTCGTGTTATCAGCAATAACAAGCCTCAGATTTTCAATCTGAAAGAGTATTTAGATAGTGGGGATACTTCTCTGCTCCCTAACCTTCAACCAGGCACTACGATTTTCGTACCTAAACAGGAAGAGGAAATCCGCGCAGGTTCGAACGTTATCTACATCATGGGTGAGGTGAAGAGCCCTGGCGCCTACGAAGGTAAAAAAGGTGCTTCTTTTATGGACATTCTGGCCAACGCCGGCGGTCCAACCCGTTACGCAGAATCTCGTCAAATTCGCCTTATCAAAGCGAATGGGCAAGTTATCAAATTTGATTTAACGGCTTACACAGAAGGTTTGACTACCAAAGCTCCACCTCAAATCAATCCCGGTGATGCGATATTTGTTCCAGAGAAAACCGACATGAATGAGAAGTCGTGGCTAAAGATCTCGCCAGACCGTGCTGTTAATGTCATTGGTGAAGTGGTTCGCCCAGGACGCATCGAATGGTCTGATGAAATGGACATGATGCACCTGCTGGCACATGTCGGAGGACCTACTCTTCGCGCCGACACGTCAAAAATAGAAGTGGTGACACCTAACGGAAAAATGAAGACGTTCAATCTTGACGAGTTCATTTTAAACGGAGCACCTATGGCGGAGCTACCTGTCATCAGCGCTGGTACTATTATTCGTGTTCACGATTTACCTCAAGATCCATCTGACAACAAATCACAATGGGTACGTCAAAGCTCTGATGCTTCTATATACGTCTTCGGTCAGGTTAATGCTCCTGGTCGCTACCGCTTTACAAAAGAAATGCATTTTCTGGACATCCTGTCTGCAGCTGATGGTCCAACTAAAGATGCCGATATCCATAACATCAAAATCACTCATAGAGACAAAACCTATTCAAAAGTTAGCAAACTTAACTTGTCCCTGTATTTCGAAACTGGGGATGAGAGCCTTCTACCAAAGATAACCATGGGTGACACCATTTACATCCCTGAGAAAGATAAGATTTGGTTGGATACTAGCAAAGAATCAACAGTTCGAGTGCTGGGTGCAGTTAACAGCCCTGGTCGCTATGTCTTTGATGACAACATGACGATTCTGGACATTCTAGCTGAAGCTGGTGGCCCCTCTGAGCGTGCATATTTGGAAAAGATTTCAATCGTCAATATGTCCTGCTGCCAAGGACAGGCTCGTACCTTTGACCTAATAGACTTCAGCAAAACTGCCAATATTTATAAGCTTCCAGTGCTTCGTGCAGGTGACACGATTTACATCCCAGACCGCAGCGAAAGCATTCTTGAACGAGCACGAGTAGGCCTTGAAGACATCCTACGATTGACAACCACCATCGTATTGATAGGAGCGCTGTAATGATTATTCCTGCTACATTAACCGAGGTAGAGCAAATCTACCTCGCGGCCGAATTGGCCGAGGCGCGTTCAGTTTGTCTCACAGGCTGCAATTCAGGTGACGGCGTCACGTCAATTGCTTCTGCTTTGGCGGAAAGATACTTACTCGGTGGGCATAAAACCCTTCTGGTGGATCTAAACCTATTCCATCCTGCGTTTGAACCTGCACTAGTCAACGCTGACCAGGGTGATGACATAGGTGTGTTACTGGAACACAAATCATCCCACCAGCTTTTCACTGGCTTACCGGTGCCGGAACAGACTTCCACGCTTCTAGCTTATAAAGATCCAAGTGTTTTGAGCAACTCAGTAGATAAATGGTTACAGCACTACGATAGAGTCATTTGCGACACCTCGCCTCTGCTTCATGTAAACCGAGGGAATATTCCCGCCCAGGTCGTCGCCAGCGCATGTGACCAAACTGTATTAGTGGTCATGGGAGGGAAAACATCAACCGGTCAAATCCAGAAATCGCAAGAGCTCCTCCAAAGCCCGAAAATCTCACTACTAGGCTCCATTTTGAACTTGAAGAACCAAGCAACACTGGGGCAGGAAATGGCGAGAGAGATAAGAAGACTGAGGTTTCTTCCTCAATCATGGAGAGAAAAATGGGCACAAAAACTCCTTACTAACGAGTTTCTGGCTCATTCAGCCTAAGGATTGATTATGAAAAAATTTACTTATCTTGCTCTGCTTACACTCCTCTCGGCGTCCTTACATGCTGAATCCATCACTTTTGGTGTTGTTCCCCAGCACTCTGCGAGCAAGCTTGCCAAACAATGGGCCCCTATCATCGAGTACCTTTCCGAAAGAACAGGGCAAAAGATCATATTTAGCACAGCATCTGACATTCCAACGTTCGAACAGCGGCTGAAAAACGGGGAGTATGATCTCGCTTATATGAACCCCTACCATTACACCGTCTTCAGCGAATTGCCTGGCTACAAAGCGATTGCAAAAGCTAAAGACAAACGGCTTAAAGGTATCATTGTCGTCCGAAAAGACAGTGATATTTCCAAGCCTGAACAACTGCAAAATACAGAACTTGCTTTCCCCTCACCTGCGGCCTTCGCGGCAACTGTATTGACTCAAGCCTATCTGAAACAAAGCAACATAACGTTTGAGCCGTCTTACGTATCATCTCATGATTCCGTCTACTTAGCTGTCGCGAAAGGCTTCTTCCCCGCAGGTGGTGGAATAATAAGAACCTATATGGCGTTACCTGAGGAAACTCGTGATCAACTGACTCCGATTTGGACCACCAAAGGGTATACCCCCCACGCTATCGCAGCTCACCCCAATCTCAATAGCAACGTGAAAAGCATAATTCAGCAAGCGCTTATAGAGTTTGACGACTCCCCAGAAGGCCTCGCTCATCTAGAGAAACTTAAACTCAAGGGTTTTATTTCGGCACAAGATAGCGATTGGAATGACGTTAGAGCGCTCAACATAACACTATTGGATTAGTCATCGACGGGAGTACCTTGCTATGTCATTTAGAATGAAAACCATACTTGGGATCGCTTTTATTGAGGTCGTTATGCTGATAGCGCTCACATTCAGCGCGATGAGCTTTCTCTCTGAGTCAAATGAAAAACAGCTAATCCAGCGAGCTCATTCAGCCGCTTCAATGTTTGCTCACGCAGCCAAGGATGCGATGATCGCCACCGACATTGCGACTTTAGACGACTTGGTACAAGAGTTTATGACCATCGAAGACATCACATACATTAGGGTGATGCGCGGTGACAAAGAACTTTCGAGTGACGGTAATGAAGCATTGCTGCAACGAACAATGTTGATCGACTACAACTTAGATTCTGTCGTTGATGGAGTCTTTGACACTCAGGTTCAGGTCACTAACGGAGGAGCAAACTATGGCACTATAGACATTGGTTTCGAAGTCTCCGCCATCAACTCTATGTTGACCAGTGCCCAGAAAGCAATAATAGGTATAGCTTCCATCGAAGTCATGTTAGTAGCAATCTTTTCGTTCTTCCTTGGAACCTACTTAACCAAAAGCTTGGTCAAGCTTATCGAGGCAGCGAATACCGTCAGTGAACAAGGGCCTGGTTTCCAGCTTAATGATCAGTCTAAAGACGAGTTGGGGGACGTTGCACGAGCATTTGACGATATGTCTGTAAAACTCGAAAAAAGCTATCATGACCTTAAGAGCGCTCGCTTCGAAGCAGAACAGGCAAACGAATCTAAAAGCCGCTTCTTAGCCTCGATGTCACACGAAATTCGTACACCGATGAACGGTGTGTTGGGCATTTTGAACATTCTTGAAGAATCAAAACTCTCTCGTGAACAGAAAAAACTAGTCAACACAGCAACTGAGTCAGGCCAATTCCTCCTTAGTATCATCAATGACATTTTGGATTTCACGCGAATGGAGTCCAACACACTACGATTAGAACACAAGCCGTTTAATTTTCGTCAGTGTGTCGAAAATGTTGTTGAAACATTTCAACCATCAGCGAAAGTCCGCTCTCTTGACCTGAACTGTATTCTTGATGGTTCAGTACCCGCCAATGTACAAGGCGATGAAAACCGCGTTAAACAGATCCTTCACAACTTGATTGGTAATGCAATGAAGTTCACCAAAGAAGGCAGCGTGACAATTCAGGTACACGCAGACACCCATGAAGGAAATCAAGTCAAAATAGTTTGCAAAGTCATAGACACCGGTGTCGGCATCAACCGCAGCGCAATGGATTATCTGTTTGATGAGTTCACCATGGTCGATCAAACCTATTCTAGAAGTCAGGAAGGCTCCGGGCTGGGTCTTGCTATATGCAAACGCCTATGTGAGTTGATGGACGGCTACATTGAGGCAGAGAGTACGCCATCAATTGGCAGCACTTTCTCCTTTTCAATCAAACTGGAACTCGCAGACCAACTCATTAGCTCAACTCACCAGAGCCAAAACAATACCGAATTGCTGGTATCAGATGCCAGCATATTAGTGGCAGAAGACAACAAAGCGAACCAATTGGTGATAAGAGAGATGTTTAAGCGCATGGGGCTCTCGATGGACATCGCAGAAAATGGTCGTCGTGCCATCGAGATGGTCGAACAATACCATTACGATCTTATCTTTATGGACATATCTATGCCAGAGATGGACGGAATGGAGACCTGCAGAGCCATACGTTCAATGACTGATGAGAAGACATGTCAGATACCTATCATTGCACTGACAGCCCACTCTTTATCTGGAGATAAAGAGCAGTTCCTTGATGCAGGGATGAACGACTATTTGTCAAAACCGATTCGCTTGTCACAACTAATTGAAAAAATTAATCTATTCTTAAGTGATGGCGCGATCAACTCTGCTGAAAAATCTGATAATTTAGAGAGTGAATCGCAAATTCTTACGCAGGCTGCAATCAATCATTCTATGAATCAGGACATACAAGTGGATTTAGAACTCGTCGACGAAGAAGTCTTAGAGCAAATGATAGAAGACACAAGTGCTGATGTTCTTCCTATGCTAATTGATCATTACATCGAAGAATCTAATGAGCGCTTAAGAAAGATTTATCAAGCAATGGAAGACCGAGACAAAGAAACTCTAGAGTTTGAAAGCCACACATTAGGCAGCTCTTCTCTAGCGTTAGGAAATCGAGTGTTGTCCAATCTTGCACGAAAGATTGAGTGTATGTGTTTGGAGAATCATGAACAACAAGCATTTGAACTCTCTGAAGAATTAAAAGAGCTAGCTGAAAAGTCGCTCGCTGCTCTTGAATATAGAAAAACGCTGGGCTTCATCGAACCAGCTGGCTAGATACAACAAGGATGACGTCACATGAGAGCAAAAGTACTACTGATTGAAGACTCCACATCTCTGGCAGTCCTTTACAAACAGTACGTAAAAGATGAAGCGTTTGACCTGTTTCATGTTGAAACAGGTCGTGATGCCAAAGCATTCATAGAAAGAAACGTACCACAACTTGTGATTTTAGATCTCAAGCTTCCGGACATGAACGGCGAAGATATCCTGGACTGGATCAACGAGAATCAAGTACCAACCTCCGTCGTCGTTGCAACCGCACACGGTTCCGTGGATATCGCGGTAAGCTTGCTCCAGAAAGGGGCTAAAGACTTTCTCGAAAAGCCGATTCAGGCAGACCGACTCAAAACGTCGATAAATCTCCACTTACAACAAGCTAAACTCGAACACTTAGTCGAAGATATCGAAGCGAAATTCGACAGAAATCGCTTCCATGGATTCATCGGCTCTTGTCTACCTATGCAGGGCGTATACAAAATCATCGACTCTGTTGCACCGACAACAGCGAGTGTTTTCATCATTGGAGAAAGCGGCACCGGTAAAGAAGTGTGCGCAGAAGCAATTCACAAAGAAAGTAAACGAAACGATAAACCTTTTATCGCCATCAACTGTGGTGCTATTCCTAAAGATCTTATGGAAAGCGAAATTTTTGGCCATGTAAAAGGTGCATTCACAGGGGCGACTACGGACAGAAAAGGCGCGGCATCTTTAGCTCATGGAGGAACGCTCTTCCTTGACGAGTTATGTGAGATGGAGCTGGAAATGCAGAAGAAACTGCTACGTTTCCTGCAGACAGGTACTTTCACCCCACTCGGGGGTTCGAAAGAAATGAAGGTCGATGTGCGGATAATCTGTGCGACCAACCGTGACCCATTGCTAGAAGTTGAAGAAGGCCGATTCCGAGAAGACTTGTACTACCGCGTTCATGTTGTGCCGATTGAGATGCCTCCTTTGAGAGAGCGTGGGAATGACATCACAACGCTAGCGACTCATTTCCTTAAGCTGTTCGCTAAAGAAGACGGTAAGAAGTTCAATGGTATCAACCGAGATGCAGAATCTTTACTCAAGCACTACTCCTGGCCCGGTAATGTGAGACAGCTACAAAATGTCATTCGCAATATAGTTGTTCTCAACGACGAATCAAAGCTCTCTGTCGCTCACCTGCCTGATCAGATTTCAAAAAGTAATAAATCGACTAAGCCCAGAGCAGTCCAAGCAGCAATCCGCTATGAAGCTCCTGCTCAAGCGTCACCAGTAGAAGCGGTGGATACGGCAATACAAGCATCAACTCCAGTGGTTGAGAGTGTTAACACACAAAGTTCTACGCCGGTAACAATACGGCCAATGTGGCAGGTAGAGAGAGAAACCATTCAGCAAGCCATTGATTTTTGCGATGGTAATGTCCTCAACGCAGCGGTATTACTCGAGTTGAGTCCATCAACCGTTTATCGTAAAAAACAGGCTTGGGAAGCCGAAGAAGATGAGCAGCAATACGCGGATTGATGTTTGGCTAGTCATCGATAGCCTGACGTTTGGCGGCATTGAAACCTACGTGCTTGAGCTCGCTAAAGGGCTCAAGCATCACAACACAAGTGTTGAGGTGTTGCTGATAAAACGGTATCAACAGCGTTCTCCCCTCGTAGAAAAACTGGAAAAAGAAGCGCTCCCTTACCAGTACTTATCTGACCTGGCCACTCAACCTTTGTTCGCACTTATCCAAAAAATTAAACATTCACCAACGACTCTTATCCATGCTCATGGGTACAAAGCTAGTCTGCTGTCTAAATGTGCACGTGTTTTGACTGGAGCCAAACAAATAACAACCTATCACGCTGGCGAAACACCAACAGGTAAAGTCTGGGCTTATGATTTTGTTGATCGCTACACGGCGTTTATTTCTACGCTCTCACTTGCCGTCAGTGAGAAAGTGAGCCAAAAGATTCCTGCTACCACCCTTAGGCTGAATAATTTCATTGATGATTCAAAAGCCTGTGTGAGCACAGGAGAACAGATCGCCTTTGTTGGTCGCCTAAGCCATGAAAAAGGACCAGACAGGTTCATTCGATGCGCTAAAATCCGCCCAGATTTATCCTTTCACATCTATGGCTCAGGTCCGTTAGAAGCAGAGATTTCTCAATTAGCGCCGCAAAATGTTCAACTCCACGGTCATCAAAGCAACATGGATGTGGTTTGGAAACACATAGGCGTACTTATCATTTGCTCTCGATTTGAAGGTTTGCCTATGGCGGCGCTTGAAGCCATGTCCAGAGGGTGTATTGTCATCGCGTTAAAGGTTGGAGATCTTCCTAAACTGATTACCAGTGGTCAGAATGGATATTTGGTCGATACGGCTGCTCAGATTGCTGATGTTTTACGAACTCTAGAACAGTTAACAGACGACGAAAGACAAAAGATATCTCAGCAAGCGATTTGCACAGTTCGAGAACAATTTTCCTCTTCTGCAGTCATTCCTAAATTGCTACAACTCTACAAAAAATCTGGTCGTCAATCTGATTCTCATATTGAGAAAAACACTCTCGTAAAATAGTTAATATTTTTTTTGTCTACTTTTCATAAAGTTAGCCAGCCTTAAATCTTGGCATCTCAATTGCGTTGTTCCTCGTACAAATGGCAAAGGGGAATAACAATGAAGAAAAAAATACTGTTTGTTCACTACGGAAATGACTGGATTCGCGGAAGCGAGCAGTGCCTCATTGACCTAATGGAACAGTGCTCTGACCAAGGGTTCTCCGTACATCTATGGACCAATAACTCTTCTTTGCACCGTTATGCCTTACGCAACAACATCTCATCCGAAGCTGATGCATTCCCTCTCCTACTTGGCTGGCTCGCCCCCAGATTCGATTTTCTAGGTTGGGGCTATCTGGTCCGTAAAGCTTGTAAAATCCTCCAAAGAGAAAGCATTGACGTCGTTCATGTCAACAGTGGTGCTCCATGTCAATGGATGGTACTCGCAGCCCGAATCAAACAGGTTCCAATGGTGACTCAGCTACACAGCCCCTATCCTGCCAGAGACCGATTAACACTAGGCCTGCATTTGTCCCCCCACATCATCTCTGTAAGTGAATATGTTGCCAGCCAGCTCAAATCTGAGGGGTACCCACGTGAGCATTTGTCAGTCATTCATAACGGATTGCATGTTTCTAAACTCGACGAGCAACAGACTGTCGAAACAAAAAAAGTACTCGGCATTAACGACGACGACTTCCTTTATGCGACAGTCGGTTCTCTAATTCACCGCAAAGGTATCGATCGGCTTATCGTAGCGTTAAGACATTTGAACTTTGAATATCCGAATACACACCTTTTAGTCATTGGCGACGGTCCACTCAGAAACGAGCTAGAAAAACACGCCAAGAAGTTGTATTTGGAAAACAGGGTTCACTTTGTCGGTGAACAAAACAATGCAGTAGGTTGGTTAAAAGGCTGTGATGCCTTTGTAAGCGGTGCTAGAAGCGAAGCTTTTGGACTCGTTATTGCTGAAGCCGCTGTCGCCAAGATTCCAGTTGTGGCACCTTTTGAAGGTGGTATCCCAGAGTTTGTTCAACATGGCGAGACCGGTATTCTCTACCCCAACAGTGGTGTGGGCCCATTAAGCAAGGCCATGAGAGTATTAGTCGACAACCCTGACTTTGGGCGACAACTCGCCAGTAATGCCAGCGAACACATCGGAACCAAATTCAATGTTTCGCTATCAAGCCATCGTATCATCGGTGTTTACAAGAAAATTATGGTATCCCACCAACCCTCAGTCTCTTTCTGGCGCACATTTATCCCGCTAAAAACCTATTTGGCAAAGCGCATTGCTATGGGAGGTCAGCATGGTTAATTCAAACGTGACAAAAACACTGGTCTTCGATCCCATAACATTCAAAGGCGGATCAAAAATCGCCACTGTCGAAGCGTTAAGTTTGTGTCGAGCAGATATCAACCACTTTGTTATCGCCACAGCTGATGTGGAATTCTGGAGGAGCTGTAAACTTACAGCATCACACTCAGTTGATATAGTTGCATTGCCTCTTATTAAACCATTGGCTAAGCAGCATTACGGCCTCCTATATTGGCTAAGCCAGTGTTATACCGCCCTATGCCTTCTATTTTTCTTGATCAAGTACAAGAGCATTGACAGAGCTATCGGTGCATCTGGGCCCGGTATGGACATGCCACTTTACATTGTAAAGTTATTAAAAAACATTGAATTAGTTCAGTTTATTCATGGACACGTTGGAAACTCAAGGTCTATCGGTTACTGCTTAATCGTTGCTGACAAGGTGTTTTATCTGCCCTCCTGCAGACCAAGTATTTCTGTCGCGCTGAGAACATATCTGGAGCGCAAAACGTCCATAGAAGACTCAGGTTCCCTTGTGGAGATGTATTTGACGTCTCGCAAATACCATACCTTCGTTAACGGTTTACCCGAGGACAGATGGCCAACACGTTGCCAAACAGATTTCCCCGTCTGCTTTTGGGCTGCATCTTTATTGAAATGGAAAGGACTGGACTTGTTTGTCGAGGCACTTAAACATGCTGCACATATCAAACCAATCGCATCTAACATCTGTTACATCAGGCCCGTTGATACAGCCATTCCGACAAGTACCGCGCCCGTTGTAATTAAATACACGAATTGGTACCAAGACCCGCAAGAATTAGACACGATTAGAAGCCAATCCAACATCTTTGTTTCCACCAGCCACAAAGAACCGTTTGGTTTGTCCATTTTAGAAGCCTTAGCTGCGGGGATGTGTGTCGTTATCCCTCAAGATGGTTCTTACTGGGATAAACGCCTGACACACAATCTCAACTGCATCAAATATTTACCTGATGATGCTAACTCGTTGTGTGATGCCCTGTTATATGCCGTTAAAGATCGCACCAACTTCAAACGCTGTATTGATAATGGAATGATGATTGCTGAAGAGTATAGAGCAGAACAGCGCTACTTAGACTTTGTTAAAACCATAGACCCTAATCCGTACCTAAAGCTATCTCGTGAGCCTAAACCTCAGAGCCACTAAGGAACATGTTATGCGACATAGAATATTGCAGTGGTTTAAACAAGACAACGTCACCAGTATGGCGCTCTATGCTCTGAGCCTGCTTATGATGAAAGGGACATCACTACTCATGCTCCCCTTCATGGCAAGTTACTTAACTCCATCACAGTTTGGCCACCTTGAATTACTTTCTATCACCACTGTTTTTTTCAGCCTGATGGTCGGTTTAGCAATGCATGAAAATCTTTATCGCTTCATTGGTACGATAAAGGATGCATCAACTCGCTTTGCTCGAGTATGCGAATTGTACTCCAGTTCTTTTTCGACATCCTTGCTACTCGCAGGGGTATTATTCGCAGGTTATTTTGCCGTGTCTCATGCAGCGTTAACCATCAACACTGAACAAATGGCACTGATAACGATCGTAGTAATAGTTGAGGCCCCTCTCGCAATCTGCTTAGCTTGGTTAAGACTAAACAACAAGGCGGTAACTTTTTTCAAAATCAGTTTTGTTACTTTGCTCATTCAGGTCTCTCTGGTCATTTTGATACTCACCAACAATCCAGATGTTACTTTATTATTTAGCGTTGGCGTTCTGTGTGCTGTACTCCAGGTAACTTATCTCCATTTCCACAACAAGCTTTCTTTCAAACTGCCTACCCTTGTTCACTACAAACGCTACATCCAATACTCGTTCCCTTTGATGTTATCAGCCGCAGTCGCATTTGGACTTTCTGGTGCCGAGCGATGGATCATTGCCGAAGCGCACACATTAGAAACCTTAGGTATTTATGCAGTTGCCGCCAAATTTGCCCTTGCGTTGGGGATTCTGATTCAACCTTTCCATATGTGGTGGATGCCAAAGCGCTTTGAAGTACTTGAAACTCTCGGCAAAGAAAAAGTCGCGCTTAACACTCAACACGGTATTATCGCTTTGTGCTTCCTGGGTGTCATTGTTATGTGGATGAGCCAATGTTTTATCAGCCTTGCGCTACCCAGTGGCTACCAATCCGCAAGTCAGCTTGTTGTTCTGTGTATCGTAATAATGTTGCTCAAAGAAATGGTAGAAATGCTCAATATCGGTGTGTTGTATGCAAAACAGACAAGCAAGCTTTTTATTATCAATATTGTTGCTACAGCAGTGGCACTCGTCAGTGCTTGGCTGACTAAAGAAACAGGCGTGACAGCTATCTTACTCAGCCTGTGTATGGGCCAATTTATTCGCCTTACTTTGATATACCACCTAAGCCAGTCACTATGCCATATTCCCTATAGATATGGCGCATTGTTGGCGTTTGTCCTTATTAGTTCAATATTCACGATCAGTGGGTGGTTCAATCATTCATTAGAAACGGCTGGGGTAATGCTTGTATTGCAACCTATGGCGCTAATCGCATTGCTGCACAAACTAAGATTTATTTCACTTTCTGCAAGTTCTGTCCAAAAAACTCATCGTCATAATCATGTGGAGCGTACGCTATGATGCATGCAGATAAGCTTTATCCAGCCATCATTACCTCTGGCGTATGTATCTTCATTGCACTGGTTTGGAAGCTCGTCCCTCATCCTGCTGTTGCCATTGTGCTTAGCATGATGCCTCTTGGGATACTTTTCGTGCTAAACCAAACTTTTTGGTTGGTCAGCTTATTCGTCCTGTTTTCATTTTTCAGAATTCACGAAGCAATCCCTGCTCTTTACTCGCTAAAAATCCCTTTGTTACTTTCAGTCGGAGCCTTAAGTGCTCTGTTGTGGCATAGTTTAATCAGCAAAAATCTTCAGATGTTCTGGCATCAGAGCCTGACTTGGTTCACAGTGTTTTGGCTGTTGGTGCTTGTTGGAGCCGTATTATCATCCAATCCCGGTTTAGCGATTACCTACTTCAAGTCGATCTATTGGAAGATCATCGTCATGACTCTGGCAATCGCATGGCTCGTAAATAGCGTTCAAAATGTCAAACGCATTAGTATTCTAATCGTATTAGCAGGAAGTCTGATTGCATTTGTAGCCCTATCCAACTCCATCAATGGCATTGGCCTAGTAGAAGGAACACGTGTCACCATTGGCCGTCAACTTGGTTCAGTTTTGGGTGACCCAAATGATTTGTCATTAGTACTTATGTTCCCCCTTGCCTTTGCCATCAGTTTGATGACCACAAAAAACCTTGGCAGCGTTCGAATTCTAGGTTTAGTCGCTACGATATTGGCGTTGAGTGCTGTTATCGCAACCCAAAGCCGAGGTGGATTACTCGGTTCAATCGCGGTATTCGGAATATTCGGCTTGCGTATTATACGTTCCAAGTTTCTACTCGCGTTGATTGGAACTATCGGTTTACTTGTTCTGTTTGCAGCAGCGGGGATTTCTGACAGACAATCAGGAGGCGCCGCTGAAGAAGGCATTGATGCTTCGGCCATGGGCCGACTCTATGCTTGGGAAGCGGCTTTTGGTATGGCTGTGGCCAATCCTTTAACAGGCGTTGGATTGAATAACTTCTACGCTAATTACTTTTTCTATAGCCCTCACTGGGATGGACTAAACCATGCCGTACATTCGACCTGGTTTGGTGTGCTTGCAGAAACAGGCTTCCTTGGCCTGATTGTATTCATTGGGTGTATCTACTCACTGGTCAAAACCAGCAAACAAACGCTGTCACTTCTAGATGCAGTGCCAGATAACTACTCTCCTTACCTTCATGCAACAGCCGCAGCAGTATACGCTGGCATTATGGGGACAATCGTGTCGGGCACATTCCTCACTCAAGGCTTTACCTGGCCTATTTATATCCTTGCCGCTCTATGCATCGCCCTGAATCGTATTGTTCAAAACCATTCTCAAAATGAGAATACGCAGAAGAACGACAAGATTCATATATAACCAATTGTTTTTAATAAGTTTAATTTTTGGCACGTTACGTGTAACACCTCCTATTGAAATATAAAAATGCGGAGGCGCTTATGCTGGCTACACACATTAACGAGGTCAAGATTTGGCTAAAAGAGAACCCGAACCCTGTTTATCGCAAATTGTTTGTCATTTTGAAAAACATTCGCGCTTGCGACCTTCCAACTCCAAGTATCTTCAATAAAACAACTGCTTTTCTCTACAACGGAAGCAAAGCCCTCTTTGCCAATATGGTTAGAATTCTGATTCACACGCCAGCCTTTAAAGGCCGCCTCACCCAATTTGGCAAACGACTTTATCTATTTGGTGGTGTTCCACTCGTAACCGGCCCCCTTAAAATTTATTTGGGAGACGACTGCAGGATCTCAGGACAAAGCACATTCAGCGGTCGCACCCAATCATTAGAAACAGAGCTTATCGTTGGCAATAACGTCGACATAGGATGGCAAACTACAATAGCGGTTGGTAAACGCATTGTTATTGGCGACAACGTAAGAATGGCTGGTAGAGCGTTTCTCTTTGGTTATTCTGGCCATTCTTTACACGCGGGGAAAAGAGCCTTGGGGGCTGGCGATAGCGAAAGAGACATTGGCAACATCACCTTAGAAAGAGACGTTTGGTTAGGTACAAATGTTACCGTCTGCCCGAACGTTACTATCGGTCAAGGTACCATTGTAGGGGCTGGCAGTGTCGTAACGAAAAGCCTTCCTTCCTATGTTGTTGCAGCTGGCAACCCCGCCAAAGTGGTTCGTAAACTAACGAGTAAGGAGATGGAATAATGCGTGATCTCATCGTATTTGGCGAAGACTTCGGAGGCTTACCTTCAAGTACGCAACACATCGTTTCTCGACTAGCTGCGAATAGAAAAGTGCTTTGGGTTAACTCAATCGGCCTACGTCAGCCTAAGCTCAATAAAAAAGATTTTGCTCGCGCTTTCGCCAAGCTACTAGGCCAAAGCAAAAAAGGCTACTCATCGAAGAATGAGCAACTGAGTACAAATATCACTGTCGTAAACTTAAAAACCATCCCTGCTCCAAAATCTTCGTGGGCAAGGGAAATAGCAAAGTCGATGCTATTAGCTCAACTCAAGCCCATCATCGAAAAGCTGGGGCTAACCAAACCGATTTTGTGGACTTCTCTTCCGACTGCAGCGGATTTATGTGGCAACCTAGATGAAGCTGCGGTTGTTTATTACTGTGGGGACGATTTCAACTCGCTTGCTGGTGTTGATCATGAAACAGTGAGTAATCATGAGAGAAGGCTGGCTGAGAAAGCTCACCTTATCTTGGGTGCAAGCGAGGAAATCTGCAAAAAGTTTGACGGATTAAAAACCGCGCACATCCCTCATGGCGTAGACTATGAATTATTTAACACCTCAATAAGCCGTGCTCGAGACCTTCCCTTAGACGGTAAGCCCATTGCTGGTTTTTACGGCAGCATATCCCAATGGCTGGACTATAAATTGATAGCTCAAGTCTGTTTAGATAATCCTCACTGGAACTTCGTTTTTATCGGGCCATTGGAGCTAGATCATAATCCTCTGCCGAATTTTCCAAATGTATTTTACTTGGGCCCAAAACCACACCGAGAGTTGCCTCGATACAGTCAGCACTGGGATGCGAGCATGCTGCCTTTCTTGTTCAATGATCAGATTCAAGCCTGTAGCCCTTTAAAACTGATGGAGTATCTAGCAGCCGGAACACCTGTTGTTACAACGCCGTTTCCAGCACTTGCTCCTTATCGATCACACGTCAGTATTGCCAACGATGCGAAACAGTTTAGCCAATCACTTAATCAGGTTCTCAGTATAGGAAACACTGATACCGAGATTGTTCGTCGCGACAGCTGGGATGCTCGAAGCCGAGTTGTCAATCAGCTTCTGGAGTCACTATGAATGAACTGAAACTGCGCTTTATCATTATCCTTAATGCAGCTTGGAGACAGAGGTACGTAATTGTTCTACCAATGCTGATCATGCCTTTTGCTGGATACTTCGTCGGGAAAATGGCTCCGGAGAAATACGTTTCCCATACCAGTATGCTGATTCAGGAAACGGCAAAAATGAACCCGTTTCTGGAAGATATCGCAGTTTCAACCATGCTCAAGGAGCGTTTGGCAGCTCTGAGTACATTGCTCAAGAGTCGACATATTTTAAGATCCGTTGCCAAAGAGCGTGGACTGATTGACGATTCAATGTCCCCTTTTCAAGTGGATCAAGTCATCGCAGAACTCGCAGCAAGCTTAACGGTTACCCAGCCTGGAAAGGATTTCCTTAAAATCCAGCTTTCTTCTACTCAACCTCAAGGCATGAAAGAACTATTAGAATCTGTCAGCGAGCACTTTATAGAGCAAATGCTGGCCCCAGAACGCTCTTCAATCAAAGATTCAAGTGAGTTTCTCACCATGCATATTGATAAGCGAAGAGAAGATCTCGACTTAGCAGAAACAGCGCTTGCTGATTTTAAGAACAAAAACGCCTCCGTTACACCTGAAATGCAAAGTCAGAGTCTTGCGAGGCTTGCTAGCCTCAAGCAAAACTTAGCCGAGAAAGAGGCGGAACTTGCTGGGGTTGAGCGGAGTCTGGGCTCACTCGATCAGCAACTGTCTAAAACCAACCCCGTCGTTGGTAAAATTGAAGACCAAATCATTGAAATTCGCAGTGAGCTAACTTTACTAAGAGCTAAATATACTGATAGTCATAGTGCTGTACTCGGCAAACAGCGGGAACTTCGTCGACTTGAAAACGAACGTTCGGAACTTCTTAAAGTTGAGCAGCCAAATATCAGCAGCGACCAACTTTGGGATATCGCGAGTAGCAACACTTTGTCTGACATCAGCCAAATTCAACCTTTGCTCGTTACCCAGTTACACAGCCTTCAGCTAGTGCGGGGAAGATTTGAATCCCTGAGTGAAGAAACCAAAAGCTTGCGTAAAATGATTGAAGATCTTGAGCAACAAGCGAACCGCTTCGGCGACAACGCAAAAGACATGTTCCAGTTGCAGAGGGATGTTCAAATCAAAAGACAACTCTACGATGAGTTGATTCAAAGGTATGAGATGGCTCAACTTACAGGCTCATTAGGTATCTTTGAGCAAAACAAGCGAGTCAAGATCATTGATTTACCTTATACGCCAAGTTCACCAGCTAACCTACCCATAGTCATATTTATTATCGCAGGGTTCGTCGCAGGTATTGGCCTAGGCTGTGGTATCGCTACGCTCATTGAGCTTTTTGATACTTCGGTTCGAAGCGCGAGTGAGTTGCAATCTCTAACAGGCAAACAGGTGATCACTGCAATTCCTAAAATAAAACCGTTTCAATCATAAAGAATCTCAAAATAAAACACTTCACACATGAAAACTTAAAGCACTGTTATATAGGTACTTTTTTTTGGCACAGGTTATGCAGTTCGTAATTTAACCATCGAACACCAAGGAAATCGCATGACCAGTCAACCGAAAACAACCATACATGTTGTTCAGCATTTGGCACCAGGTGGATTAGAAACATTAGCCATCAACATGCTCAAGTTTGCTAAACCAGACGAGAACGTTTTCCTGATCAGTCTCGAAGGAAGTCGCTGCGAAACATTGGCAAACTGGCCTAGCTTAAAGAACGTTGAAGATAAACTTATCTTTCTAACAAAGAAGCCCGGTTTTGATTTCGAGGCGATATCTAAACTGCGTAAACTATTCAAACAAATTAAACCTAGAGTCGTTCACACTCACCACATTGGGCCTCTGATTTATGGAGCGACTGCAGCTAAACTGGCAGGTGTTCAACACATAGTCCACACAGAACACGACGCTTGGCATCTTAACAACCAAAAACATCTTCTGTTGCAAAGCCTTGCCTTGAAACTATCCCGTCCCAATCTGGTGGCAGATGCTGGGCTAGTAAAAGAGCAATTAGATGAGAAACTCAACTATGCCAATATCACTGTAATAAAAAACGGCATAGACTGTGAAAGATTCAAGCCGGGATCTCAGGCACAGGCACGCTGTGAGCTTGGCCTACCTGCGCATGGAAAAATCATAGGTTCCGCTGGACGCCTCGAAAAAGTAAAAGGTCACGATATTCTTCTCAAGGCACTCCCTCTCATTAATAGCAATGTGACTCTCGCTATTGCAGGCATAGGAAGCCAAAAGGACGCATTAACACGACTGGCTGAAGACTTATCTATCTCTCATCAAGTACGATTTCTCGATTTAGTTGAGGACATGCCAACCTTTTATCGTGCTCTCGATGTATTTTGCATGCCATCAAGATGCGAGGGTTTTCCCCTTGCTCCACTGGAAGCTCAAGCGTGTGGCGTTCCTACAATCGCGACAAACGTTGGTGGTACCAATGAAACGTTATGTCCTATAACAAGTCAGCTCGCGGAAGCAGAAAATAGTAGTGAGCTTGCTTTAAAGCTATCCCAAATGTTGCTTGAGTCCCCTCAATCCTCACCACGCCAGTTTGTTGTCAACAATAACGACATTCGAAAAATGGTGGATGCCTATAGCGCAATAACACAGGAGGAATACGCATGATTGATCTGACCATTGGAATTTTCTTCACAATCTGTGCAGGGCTCATCGTCTATCACCATGTCGGCTACCCTCTTGTGCTTGCTTGGTATTCTAAGCGCCACCCAGTGGAAGCGTTAAAGCCAATCGAACGTGGTTACAAGATCGCTCGTTCAGATAGACAATGTGCTGACATCACCATTCTTATCCCTGCATATAACGAAGAGCAGTGGATCGCAGACAAAATTCGCAACTTAGCCTGTCTGGATTACCCGAAAGAGCACTATAAAGTCATCGTCGCTTGTGATGGTTGTACCGACAATACTGCTCAAGTGGCTCAGAACACGATTCAAGAAGCCATTTGCTGTGATACCCATTTTGAAATTCGAGTATTTGAAGAGAACCGCGGAAAGGTTGCACTAGTGAATGAGCAGATGCTAACGATATCAAGTGACATTACAGCATTGAGCGATGTGTCAGCTCTGATTTCTGTCGATGCCCTGCTGGTCGCCAACCAACACTTCAAAGATAAAACTGTAGGTGCTGTTAACGGACATTACCAATTACTTTCTAGTGGCAGTGAAGGTGAAAGCAAATACTGGCAATACCAAAGCAGAATGAAACTGCATGAGGCGAGTTTGGGCAGCACACTTGGCGCTCATGGTGCTTTCTATTTGTTCAGAACTCACTTGTTTGAACCGCTCAAGCAAAACGTTATCAACGACGATTTCATCATTCCAATGGAGATTATTCGTAAGGGATATCGAGTGGACTACGACAAGGACATGATCGCATTAGAGCTTGAAGCAACCAACACCGACAACGATTTTAAACGTCGACTCAGAATTTCTGCTGGCAACATGCAGCAAGCCCTGCAATTGGCAGAATTGTTTTTGCCACGATACAAAGGCGTCGCTTTTGCTTTCTTTTCAGGCAAAGGTTTAAGACTAATAACACCGTACCTCATGATTCTGTGTCTGGCGCTTTCTGTCGTACTTATTCACCATCCACTATTTTTCATCGGGACCATTGCACAGCTCGCTGTTTACTCAATTGCGATTCTGGGGCATGTGTTCCCACACATATTTAGCCATAAATACTGTCAGTTAATCACATACATAGTAGCAGGGCACTTTGCCAACCTAATTGGTGGCTTACGCTATTTGTTCGGTTTCGAAGCCACTCGTTGGACAAGAATTCAATGATAAGGAGCATCTTATGAGCAACGTATCTTCTTTATATTCAATCTGGTTAGCAAAACGTATCTTCGATTTTCTATGCGCTGTAATCGGGCTTTTGATGCTGTCACCCATCTTGCCCGCGATTGCCTTAGCCATAAAACTCGACTCCAAAGGACCTATTTTCTATAAGCAGCTGCGTGTGGGCAAATCGACACCAGAACAAATGATGTTCTTTGAAATCATTAAGTTTCGCACCATGTATGTCGATGCAGAAACGCGTACAGGTGCAGTCTGGGCGACAGAGAACGACCCACGAATTACTCCAGTTGGTCGTTTCCTGAGAAAGACACGCCTAGATGAGATCCCGCAGTTGTTTAATGTCATCCGAGGCGATATGTCATTGATCGGCCCGCGCCCTGAACGCCCTAGCTTTTATAACAAGCTAGAAACGGCCATCCCTTACTTTGCTGACCGTACCTATGGAGTAATGCCAGGCATTACAGGGCTAGCGCAGGTTAATCAAGGCTATGACACCTGTATCGATGACGTTCGCAGAAAAGTCGGCTTTGACCATAGTTATGCCTTATCACTGCGTTCGCTAAAATCTTGGATTCTGATGGATATCAGCATCATTACCAAAACACTCATCGTCATGGTCGACGGACGAGGACGATAAATCAATCATTTAGAGGAGAGAAATCATGCTCTCCTTTTCTATTTTGGTATAAAAAAACGCCAATTCGATTAGTTGTGAAGCAAACAGTTTAAAAACCAATAATTTGCTCTTGCACGACCCAAAAAGTCTCGGTAATATCCATCTCGTTCTTAAGGAATGGGTCCGTAGCTCAGTTGGTTAGAGTACTACCTTGACATGGTAGGGGTCGGCGATTCGAGTTCGCCCGGACCCACCACTCCTTGCTTAAATGCACTAAGAACAAAAATTTGGGTCCGTAGCTCAGTTGGTTAGAGTACTACCTTGACATGGTAGGGGTCGGCGATTCGAGTTCGCCCGGACCCACCAAATTTTATAACAAAGCCCGCTTATAGCGGGCTTTGTTGTTTTTGGAGATACCTCATTAGATTGAGTTAATCTAATGCGCTTCTTCTAGCCGTTTTTCATTACCGAGTATCGTGTACTCTTGGCTAGCCTGCTCTAGCGTGTTCTGATATCCATCATAAGAACACTCTCCAATATCGTTTCTCGGACATATGGAAACATGATTCTTATCGATCATCTCTATTCCACAGTTCGGGCAATATCTATCCATGGCAACCTCCTGACGTTGTCTGCCTTGTACATACAGGTTCATAACCCTGCACTAGTCACTCTAGCTATTTTCAGATTCGAAACCAGCGATACCGCTCTCGGGTTTACAGCTTTTTACACTCTATTACAGTATCTGCTGTACTCATCATCATGTTTGCATAACAAACATGATTTCCAGCACAAGCTAACTTTCTATTGCAAATTCAGGCTTGGCTTGTAACGTTCTTGCAATATAGGCAATGATCAAGAGATTAACGATAAGTATCACAGCTCCAATTATGCCCGGGTGATGAATCAGGCCATACACTTCGAAAGGCACGTAGATCACACAGCCTATCAGTGCTAGCCACTCCGTCCAACGAAGCCCTTTCCATAAGCCATAAGCCTCAACCCATCGAATAATCGTGTATGCCAATGCACCCAGCATAAACCATTGAACATTGCCTTGCGGAAATCGCCCCATCGCTTCTATAAACACACCCGGTAAATGATGGGCAGGGTTTAAATGAGCATGCAGCACTAAAGACTCAGCCCACTGCTGCAAGTCTTTTCCGGCTAAAAGGTGCAGACCCAACGCAACCGCAAATGACAACAGCCCTTTCAGTGCTTCGAGAATCGCAATCAGCTTTAACCCTGGTTTCGCTTGTACTTGCATCTATTCAACTTCCTCATGCAATACGTTGAGATATAACCCAACCGAAAGTAACACGTTGATTAATTGCTTCATGAAGATTGTGTCAATTTTTCAATTTGACCGAACATGCTGAATCACGCATAGAAGAAGAGAAATGGCCTAATACGAATTAGGCCATTCAATTTACTACGTTTAATAAGGATTGGACGCTTCGACACTTTGCTGGGTAAATGGCGGGAACCCAGCTGGTCGCCACTGATTAATGTGGGTCAGAAAAGAGCTGTCTTTCACTTTAATTGACGCTTTTCCATAGTCAAAGCTATTGAGTTTATTGCGCATAGCTTCATTGGAGAGGTTGTCACCTGACAGTTCATACCAAGAAGTTATTGGCGGCGTTACAAATTGTCCATAGTGATTTTCTGCAACCTCATTGTCTTTGGCAAAACGAATGCAATGGGTCAAAATACCATCCTTGTGGTAAACCACTTTTAGATGTTCGCCTTCCATTGGTAATTGTTCTCTTGGCTTAGTTTCCAAATCGCCGTGACAGCTCACTGAACCATATGCGACAGCATCATCAATTGTCCAGATGATGACTGATTCCCAGTCATGGCGATGGCCCCCTAATCCAATCCCCGGAATTGCCTGATCTTTTTCATAATAGGTGTCATAGGCTTGAGCACAGTACTCCTGCCCATCACTTCCCTGTATGCAAGCGTAACGGTGAAGGGTATTTGAAATATCGAGAAAGCCTGCATCTCTACAACTTCCATTGAGCGCACCAGTTGGTTTCAACCCCGGATTCATCTCTCCATTACGGCTTACACCCGCAGCGGGATAGCAACCATCACCATCCCAATCGAAAACAGGAACCTGAGCCGATATATCAATCAAACTGGGTAGTGCTTCATCCAATCGTGGGAACTCTGCTGCATTGAGCGAAATAGGAGCACTAAGTAGAACGGTAGTTATTATTTTCTTCTTCATAAAAGCCTCTGGACCAACGTTGTGTTTAAAGTAGTGGTTTTACAACCAGCACAAACATAGGCGTGATAAAGAAACAACCGTCAGAGCTCGCTCACAGTTCTTTGATTCCTCTTAGTTATGAGGCATATTTTTGTTCATTAAGCTCCTAATTATCAATAAGTAACCCAAAAACAAAAAGGCCGTAACACTTTATGTTACGGCCCTTATAGTCTGTTTGATGCTTTATGCTTCTTCTGCGACTTTTTCTGTTTCAAAGTTCGCAAATAGCGAGTCTACAATCTCTTTCGAACGCACTGCCAGAACAGAAAGCAAAGTATCGCTCAGACCATGTGATGATTCACAGCAGCCTTGAAGGAATACATTCACTTTGCAAGACTCCTGCATTGGTAGACGATAATGACGCTCAACCTGCTTGTCCGACATTAGTGGTTCTAGCTTGTTCAACATTTGGTTGAACTGATCGTAGCGATAGCCAGTAGCAAGGACAACCGCATCGTAGTCGTGCCAGTTTTGCTCGCTATGAATGCGATCATTATAACGAAGCGCAATCTTACCTTCTTTCTGCCCTACTTCTTGAATATCATGACAGCGTAGATGTTGGTGCTTGCCTTCGCCAGTCACGCGCTGAAGGTATAGACGCTCATAAATCGCGCTAAGCTCTTCTGTATCGACAACTGAATAGTTTGTACCATTGAAGCGAGAAAGGATGGTTTTACGCTCTTCATCGGTGCTCTTGTATACGTGATCTGTGAACTCAGGGTCAAAGATCTCGTTAACGAATGCACTGTCATCTGCTGGATGTAGAGCAAAATTACGGTTCACTAAGTGAACTTCACCTTCTTCATAACGGTTTGTCAGGTCAACGAAGATCTCGGCAGCACTTTGACCAGCACCGACAACCGCAATCTTAGGTGTCTCCGTACCAGCATTAAACTGTTCACGCCACACCTTGTATTTCGATGAATGAATCACCTTCTCGTCACTCAGGCCGTTAAACAGCTCTGGAAGCTTCGGCATACCACCCATACCAATCAATAGGTTTTTCGCAATACGTACTGTTTGGTTGCCGTTGATATCCGTTGAGACAACGCGAACTTTCGTAATTTCGCCATCGACTTCAATCGGTTCGATGTCGATAACGCGTTGTCCATAGGTCACGACAGAATCAAACTGGTTTGCAACCCAAGTCAGGTAGTCATTGAATTCGACGCGTGAAGGGTGCAAAGAGCCCAAGTTGATGAACGAACTTAAGCGGTCATGTGAATGTAGGTAGTTCACAAAGGAATAAGGGCTGGTTGGATTGCGCAGCGTCACCAAATCTTTCAAACAAGAAATCTGCATTCGAGTGCCATCTAGCAACATGCCACCATGCCATTCGAAATGAGATTTCTGCTCTAGGAAGCAGTAGCTTAATTCTTGGTTCTGCGCCGTCTCTTCTAACGCAATCGCAATTGACAGGTTAGCAGGGCCGAAGCCCACGCCAAGCACATCATATTCCTTAATCTGGTCTGTCATTTTTGTAACCTCATGTTTTTCCGTTGAGCTCTTTGGCTCTCTATCCCCGAGACACCCTAAAACTGGGTTGCGATACTAAAAGCAATCGCTAAAGAAGGTATCTCTCAACTGACACATTAGAGCTGCCCTCTTATGAGGGAAGTCGAATTCTTTTAACTTGGCGAAACCGAATTTCTGCAGATAGCCAATCATCTTGGCGTTATCTGCTCTTGGTTCGCTGACGATTTTCTCTGTCCTTGGATCGGACAGGTAAAGGAAGTGGCATACTGAAGGAAGCCAAGCGGCGACCTTGTGACTGCCACGGTGATGCTCTTCACCAACAAGCATGTGAATACCGCGATCGTAATCGCCTGCTGCATAATACGGCGCGATGCGATCTTCTTTCGTCCAATAGGCTTCAATATAAGCAAAGGGTTCGTTATTGAGGCACACAATCAAGAGCTGGTTTTTATCATTGACCAACTGCTCCTCTAGATAAGCTTTATGCTCTTCTAAAGTGCCTGTCTGCTCCCAAAACGCAGCCACTCGTTCACTGTTTTGCCATTTTGAAAACAGCTCAGCATGCTGCTCTACATCTAGCCCAACCAGAGACAGCGTCTGCTCTAGCTCAGGAATGTAGCGGCTGTATAGCTCACCTTTTTGAGGTCTTGGGCGAAGAGGATGGTAGCCATTAGAAGCAAGAATCTGCTTATGTGGAATAGCGCGACGCTGCTGCTTTAGCCAAAGTTCTGGCAACTGCAGCAAAGCTTCTCGCCAAACCAAGCGAATACCTTCACCTGTAACATGAGTGAAGTCGTTTAATGATGAGAAAGTAAACTCGCCAAGATCAATACAACGAATATCCGTTCGGTGTTCAAGCATAAGGACAAAAGCTTGAACTACTTCCTTATCGTTGATGGCACTGCTGGTTACACGCCAATAACCACCACTTTCCTTGCTAAGTGTTAACTGACCGCTTGGCATCTCAACGCAACATGTATCCCCTTGTTGCTGAACACTCTGCCCAAAGGGCAGAGTGTTGAGGGCATCGCTGTTACCAGTCATAGCTCACGCTCGCGATAACATTGCGGCGGTCACCGTAGTAACACCAAGTATTACTCGTACATGTTGCTATGTACTCTTTGTCAAAGATGTTTTTCGCTGCGACTTGAAACTTATAGTCATCAATTCGGTAGCTAACCGTTGCATCGTAAAGTGTATATGAAGGAACTGTGTTTACGTTATCATTACCAGCATATGTGTCATCTGTATAACGCAAACCACCGCCTATACTAAGGCCTTCAAAAGTACCACCAAAGAACTGGTATTTAGCCCAAGCCGAAGCTGTAGTATCAGCCACTTGCTGGGGTTGATTGCCTATTATGGCCGAGTTTGTATCATCTTTGATTTCAGAATCAACGTAAGATAAGTTACCAATCAAAGTAAGAGCCTGAGTAACATTCGCTACCGCACCAAGTTCCATACCTCGGTTACGTATTTCCCCGATTTGCTTGATTTCTGAATTAACCGATTGGACAACATCCTTTTTAGTGGCTTCATAGACAGAAAAGTTAAAGTAACCATCAAAGCTTCTCGGTTGATACTTCACACCTGCTTCAATTGCTTCGCCCCGTTCTGGTTTAGCAGCTTGATTGTCCACTGTCTTAATGACTGGTTCAAAAGATTGCGCGTAAGTCACATATGGAGTGAAGCCATTGTTCATAACGTAGGCAACGGCCGCACTAGAGGTCCATTCTTCGTAATCAGCTTTGTAAGTTTTTCCTGTGGACTGGTTACTATCTTCGTTTGACGTATCGTCATATCGTAGACCGGCTTGGAACACCCAGTTGTGATATTTAATCTGATCTTGTACGTAGAAACCAAGCTGGCTGTTCTTAGTACTTGTTGTTTGCATATCGTCTTCGGTGACTTGGGTTACGCCGTTAAGCAATACAATGTTATTTGTATAACTAGGGTTGAAGATATTGAAGGTTGGGTCAGGTATGCTCCCCACGCCAGGTATAGTTTTAGATTCATTACCATTAGCTATAGTTGGATTGTCTGCAAACGTTTTGCTGTCTATATCTATACTCTGATAATCAATTCCTGTTAGTAAAGTATGGCTAAAATCACCAGTTTTAAACTCATAAACTAACCTGTTATCAATATTGAAAGCATCAGACTGCCCTTTTTCAATAGATGCACCTCGTGAAATAGTTTGGCGTGATCCCGTGGGGTCCAATAGAGCACCGATATTAAGGCCTTGGAAAGTAGCATCCGCTGAATAGCCGGCAAAAAACATCTGACGTAAATCAATATCCATTCGACTATAGCGAGCAGATTGCCCAAAACTCAAAGCGCTATTGAACTGGTGATCGAACTCATAGCCCAAGGATAACTGTTCACGTTCAAACTTTTCCCAGTCTGGGTTGCCCAGAGCCACATCATCAGCAATTTTGCCATTAGGGTTGCTTGTTAATGTACCTTCGACAGGCAAAAACTGTAGATATGGATCAGAATCATCTTTTTGATAGCTAGTTAGGAATGTAATACTGCTCTTGTCGTTGATATTCCACGCTAAGGAAGGAGCAATTAAAATACGCTCAGCATCGACATTATCCACTTTAGTGCCGTTCTTACGGCCCATAGCGACTAGACGAAAAGCAACATCTTCATTGAGCTCATGATTTACATCCAAGCTAATTTGAGTTCTATCATAAGAGCCATACTCAACAGCAACCTGACCGGAACCACCATCAAATTGAGGGCGTTTGCTGACGGTATTGATTAAGCCACCCGGAGGGTTTTGTCCGTACAGAACAGATGCAGGACCACGAAGAATTTCAACTCGCTCTAGAGCAAACGGGTCAATTTGCCAACTGTAGAAACCTGCTGAATATAGACGTGTGCCATCTTGGTAAAGTCCGTTATTCGCCTGTGTAAAACCACGAATAACAAACCAATCTTGTTTGTTATCCTCACCATAGAAATTAGCTTGAATACCTGGGGTGTACTGAAGTGCGTCTGAGATGCTGATTGACGCACGGTCATCCATTTGTTCGCGAGTAACAACAGAAACAGCTCGTGGCGTTTCATGGATTCCTAAATCTGTTTTGGTTGCTGTACGACTTTTTTGTCCTAGATAACTGAAATCTGGTCCTACGGCACTATCGTGCTCTTGACCTACTACCACTACTGTTTCGTCTTCCGCTGCGTTAACTACGCCAGCAGACAGAGCGAACGCTACTGCCAAACAAGCCGGGCTCAGCATAAACTGCCGATTCATGTCTTTCTCCTTAACTCTCGGTTTTACCGAATATTATATTAATAATTATGATAACCATTATCATTAGCATTTCGAGTGCGAATGGAGTGTAACGAGTTTTATAGAAAAATGGAATCTATAAATTAGTCGTTATGGATCTATAATGTATTGATTATTAATAAGTGGCGTAATTTCTCGATAAGCGTACTGTCTTGCACTATTCCTAAATGATCCGTATCCAGCACTTCACTGCTTAACTGAGCGTTAACTTTCGACAATTCCGAACTCAGCAGTTTGTGTCGACCTTCAGGTTGCCCTGCCCAATATGCGGTTGGTTTGGTATTGATTTCAGGTAACTGATACTCATGACACAGCGCTCTCATGTGCTGCTCTACCGCCCAGCTGTAAAGCATTTGCTGTGCACTTTCCGACAGGTAGTGATCAAAGTTTTGTGACGCTAACCATGATGAGAACACGTTTGGCCATTTATCCGGTGATGATTGGTCAAACCCTGCAAGACAGCTTTGCTTTTGCCCTTCCGATAACTTACCCAAGAGCAATTCTAGATGCCCAATCAGCTTGGCTTTTGCTGTTGGTGATTCCCATTGATCTTCGGCAATTTCAGTGCCCGGCACATAGCAGTCCAATAGCCCGAGGAAAGCAACACTTTCACCTGCTGCTTCGAGGCGAGCTGCGATTTCTTGACAGAGCGCGCCACCAAGCGACCAACCAATCAATGTGTAAGGCCCTAATGGCTGTATTTGACGAATAGTCGCGCAATAAGTATCAGCCATTGCGCTAAACGAAATGTCAAAGCGATTTGGATAGACGAAACTCTGAGACTGAACACCATAAACGGTGCGTTTGCCCGCCAATGCTTGAGCCAGTTTCTGATAGCCAACTGTTCGGCCTGTCACTGGGTGAATGCAGAATACAGGAGCACTACCTTCAACATCGGTATTAAGCTTTTCGATCAATTTAAGGTCAGCTTTGGCTGCTATCCCCTCGCCTTTTTGCGATTTAGATGCCGAGTGTATCGATTCAAGTTTTTCTTGCCATGCATTTGCTTTGATCTCGATATCTGATTTCGAATAATGACTCGTTGCATATTCAAAATCAGCGCTTAATACACCATCCACAACTTGGGCATTGATGACCAAGGGCGTCAACATAGTATTATCATCTGCTTGATCACGCGAGTTTGACGACACTGGTTGGCACCAATGAGCAAAACTATTGCCTTGATACTGCCCTAGGTAATTGAATGTTAGCTGCGTAATTTGTTCTTGAGACTCATCCTCTAAGTAGCGCAGTCCATAGCCAATGCCTGAGTCTTGGCTCAATAGCGCCATACGCTCGGCGATATCATCTCGAGAATCTGAGGTATTCAAAGTCATCGGATAGAGGCTCGTCATCCAGCCCACCATGCGGCTTAGATCTAACCCTTCAAAGACAGACTCGTCACGACCATGACTTTCTAGATACACGCTTTGACCATCTTCGTTGCTTCCCACAATTGCTGCCAAAGCAGAAACAAGTTCAACTGTGATGTTTTCAGAACTCAGTAAAGCCGACGTCACCTCACGGCTTAGCTCAACCTTGAGTGAGCGCTTGTTGCCATAGATTGCTTTAGCGTGTGTATTTTCCACATGGAAAGCTTGTTCGTTCCAAACGGCTTTCCTAGCTTTGCCCTGTTCTGTTGATGCCCAGTTGTTGAGGCTATCTACCGCCATATCCAAAGAGGTGTAAACAGGTGGTAGCTCAACTGTTTTCTTTGACTTTTCGTCACTTGAAAGCGTTTGCTGATAAGCACGCCATAAGTCATCCATCAGGACTCGCCATGAGACGCCATCTACAGCCAGGTGATGAATTACGATCATCAAGCGAGATTTCTGCCCCTCGATTTGAGCGTAGCCTGCTTGAATCAGTCGGCCTGCTTCGATATCAAGGCTTGCTTGCAACTCGTGAGCGAACACTTCGAATGCTTCTAAGCTGTTTAGCTGAGTTTTCCATAGAAGAGCATGGGAAACATTCTCGACGTATTGCTGCTGCCATTTACCCTCATTTTGAGAAAACGACAATCTCAACGCAGGATGATGCTCTACTAACCCTTTAAGCGCAGTATCCAGTGCCTGAATATCCATATCCTGCTTCAACTCAACACACACGTGCTGGTTCCAGTGGTTTGGCTGAGCAAAGTTTTGCGCCATGAAATGAGCCTGAATTGGCATCAGACCAAATGGTTCTTTTGGTAACTCTCTTTGCTCTTGCTCAACTGCTGCTTCAAGTACTTGTGCTAACTCGCTCAGTACTGGCGCTTGGAATACTTGCCTTGGAGATACGTTGAGGCCTGCTAGTTTCAATTTGCTCACTAGCTGAAGGCTCAATATAGAGTCTCCACCTAGCGCGAAGAAGCTGTCTTCTCGGCTGACAGAATTAATACCCAGTAGCTCTTGCCAAATCTCAACAAGGAGAGTTTCTTTTTCTCCTTCTGGTGGTAAACCTTGCGACAGTTCAGATTTGAATTCTGGTTCCGGCAGTGCTTTTCTATCCACCTTACCTGCTGGAGTTAACGGCAAATCATCTAGCACCACGAGATGCGCTGGTACCATGTACTCAGGCAGATGCTCAGCAAGCTCAGATAATATCGAAACGCTATCAGCCTTGTTTGCATTTGCGCCATGTAGATACCCCACAAGGTGGGTCATAGAACCATGACGATGCGCCGCAGCCACGCAAGTCTCGACACCGGATATTTGCTGAAGCCTTGATTCAATCTCGCCCAGTTCGATTCTGAATCCACGGATTTTTATCTGTTGGTCAACACGGCCAAAATACTCCATGACACCGTCTTCTCGCCAACGAACTAAATCACCCGTGCGATACATGCGCTCGCCATTATTGGCAAATGGATCCGGCATAAATCTTTCTGAGGTCATATCGGGCTTACCCAGATAACCACGTGCTAGGCCGACTTCTTCACCAATGTACAACTCCCCGACTGAGCCTTCGACAACTTGGTTAAGCAAACCATCTAACACATAAAGTCTACGAGCCCCAACAGGTTGACCGATAGGTGCATAGGCACTGGTCAGCTTATCCTGTGGGTAAGCACGCCAGATCATTGGTGTCACCACAGTTTCTGTTGGCCCATAGCCGTTGATAATACGCGGTGGGTTTACAACAGATTGCAACCGGTCATAGGTTTCCCGAGTAAAGGCTTCACCACCCAAAGTCCAGGAACGTACATTCAACTGAAGCTGAGTCGTCTCAATCCAGTCCAATAAAGGCCCGACATAACTTGGAGGGAAACAGGCTATCGTAATCCCTTCCTGTTTGAGGACTTCACAGGTCTTCTCCGCACTCCAAAGTTGCTGATCGCGAATCACCAAACGAGAACCAAACGCCAATGGCACTGTCCAGCGCTCTACTGCTCCATCAAAACTGATTGAAGCAAAGTGGAGTTCAACGTCATCTTGCGTCATCCCATACTGAGCACCAATCGTCTGCACATGCATACTCAGGCCATCATGGGCAATCGCGACGCCTTTAGGTTTACCCGTCGACCCTGATGTGTAGATGATGTAAGCCAACTGCTCTGGCAAGAGTTTTACTTCTGGCTTGGCTTTTGAGAGACCTTGCCAATCTAACGTATCCATATAAAGCGGTGAAACTGAAGCCGCCTGATCCGAATGTGAGAGGACGTGTGAGTTAATCTCTTCCCAACGTGAGCGCAATGATTGATCGCTGATGACCAAGCTCGCAGCAGAATCCTCGATCATGTAAGCCAATCGGTCGGTCGGATAATCAGGGTCAAGTGGTAGAAACGCCCCACCAGCCTTCATAATGGCGATCATCGCTATGATCATATCGTTGCCGCGCTCGAAAAGAACGCCCACAGCTTGGTCGCGAACGACACCCTGTTCCACTAACTGGCTCGCCAGCTGGTTCGATTTTTCTTCCAGCTGTTTAAACGAGACACTTTGCTGGCCGTGTTTTAATGCAATGGCTGACGGTTGCTCAAAACCCTGAAGATCGAACAACTCAGTGACTGGTTGATAACGCCACTCACCTTCTGGCTGCGACAGTTCCGATAATCTGGCAAGTTGAGCCTGATCCAGTGAGTTAAGCGCAGCCAATGGTGTATTCAGGTTTTGTTCTGCTTGCGAGACCAACAGGTTCAGAGTACTAGTAAGCGAAACCATCATCTCGGGGTCGATACGATCTTTGGCATAGGTCAGCGTTACCTGAGTGCTGCTCGAAGATTCCAACACATCCAAAGCGACATCAAACAGTGCGAAGTTGCCTTTAAGTGCCAGCGGCTTTACCGCTACACCCGGAGCAAACTCGACCGATTCGGTTTGATTGACCTGATGATTAAACAACACTTGAAAGTAAGGCGTTTCGCCAACCAACCTTTCCGTCAGCAATGAAGAAACCACACGATCGAACGGCAATAGTTGATGTTCCTGAATCTCTAGCACTTTGCTGTGAGATCTAGCCATGATTTGACCAAAGCTCTGCTCAGGTTGTACGTTTTGCGCAACCACATTAGTGTTTACGAAAAAGCCAATAACATTAGATACTTCTGGTCGGGCGCGGTTAGCCATTGGCATACCAATGTTGATATCGTTACGTCTTGTCAACTTGAACAGCGCAGCCTGCCAAATGGCTAGCCAGAAACTCGAAGTGGTGACGTTATTTTGCCTTGCAAGGCGCGCAATATGTTCAGAAACATTACTATCAAATTTAAGGCTTACCTGCTGTGCTTCTCGACGCTGATTAGGCGTAATATCGCCCGTCCATTCAAACAGTTTTTGTGGCTGCTTCTCACCTAACTCTTGCTGCCAGAATTGAAGATCCTCATCCCCTTTGCCCGCTTTTAGCAGTGCATCCTGCCAGACAGAAAAGTCGCTGTACTGAATGCTCAATGGCTCTAGAGACTCACCCTGATAGGCGGTGACCAGATCCCGCATAAATAATCCGATAGACCAGCCATCAGAGACGATATGGTGCATCACGATGATCACATGGGTTTTGTCTTCAGATGCACGAATACACGCCATTCGCACTGGCATCTCATGAAGCAAATCAAACGGCTTAGCGATAAATTCAGCTGTCCATTCGCCCAGCTGACTTTCCGTTAAGTGCCTAGCATCTTTAAGCTCAACGTGAGCAATACAGTGCTGGTCAACATGTTGCTTCGGTTCACCTTGGTCCGAAACAACAAAGCGTGTTCTCAAGGCGTGGTGCTTGCTCATGACTTCAGCAAGCGCCAGTTCCATTTTGTCGGTAGAGAGATCACCAGTGAGCTCAAAACCACCACTGATATGGTAAGCACTATTACCAGCATCAAGCTGGTAGATGTCCCAAAGTCGTTTCTGCGCCGGAGAAAGAGGCACATCACGCACCTCTTCTGCTGAGACAATCGGTAGCTTTTCAAAGCTCATTCCTTTGGCATCAAGCAGAGCGATAAATTTCGCCTGCTCTTGCTCGCCAAGGTTTAGAAAACGTTTTGCTAATGCAAATTTGTCTATTTTTGGTTTTTGTTGTGCTTTTGAATTTGATTCTTGGGTCATAACAATTCCAACTCGTCCATTAGTGCTGCCATGGCGTCGAGTTCATCCTGTTCTTGTTCATTGTTTGCCTGATACTGAGACTGAAGTGCATCCGTTAGCGCCTGTAGCGTCCCAGCAGCAAAGAAGTCTTTTAATGAGATCGCTAAGTCGAGCTCTTTTTGTGCTTGAGCGACGATACGTGTAGCCAACAGAGAATGGCCTCCGAGCGCAAAGAAGTTATCGTCTAAGCCGACTTTTTCTGAGCCAAGGACTTGCTGCCATGTATTGGCAAACCAAATTTCCAATTCACTCTCTGGGGCGCGATATTCCACCTTACTCCACTCTGGAGAAGGCAACGCTTTGCGATCACGCTTGCCATTTGGTGAAAGAGGCATTTCATCCAGTGCAACGTAGATGGCAGGAACCATGTAGTCGGGAAGGTGATCATTCAAGTGCGCTTTAGCAGCGGTTTCTTTTTCTGAATTCCACTCACCGCAAACCACGTAAGCGACAAGCTGCGTACCTGTTTGATGTTCATAAGCAATGACTACCGATTCATCGACGTCATCATGTTGGTTAAGAACATTCTCAATTTCTTCCAGCTCAATACGAAGCCCACGAATTTTTACCTGATGATCTAATCGGCCCAGATATTCAAGTCTGCCATCTGGCATGCGGACCACTTGGTCACCGGTGCGGTACATACGAGAACCGATGTTTCCATCTTGCTCGCACGCAAAAGGATTTGGCACAAAGCGATCGGCGGTCAAATCCGGTCTGGATAGGTACTCACGCGCGAGGCCATCACCCGCAAGGTATAGCTCACCAGGTACACCGACTGGGACTGGATTCCAACAATCATCCAATACATGAAGTTGAGTGTTGCTAATCGCATGACCAATCGGGATGCGCTTACCGACAGGCAATTCACATTGCCAGTAAGTCACATCGATAGCCGCTTCAGTCGGACCATAAAGGTTATGCAGCTGACAATCTGGCGCACCCGTCAACACTTTTTCTGTCAACTCAGCAGGTAAGGCTTCACCGCTACAAATAATACGGCGCAGGCTGCTGCACTCTCCAATATCCGTTTCACTTTCAAACGCATGAAGCATCGAAGGAACGAAATGGATCGTCGTTACGCCCTGCTCGCGAATGGTGTTATGCAATAACTCAGGTTGTCGGTGATGATCTGGCTCAGCAATCGCTAGTCTTGCACCATACATAAGCGGCCAGAAGAACTCCCATACAGAGACATCAAAGCTAAACGGTGTTTTCTGAAGGACACAGTCACTGGCATCTAACTGATACTCGTTTTGCATCCAAGCCAAACGGTTGTGCAGTGCCGACTGGGTATTTACCACGCCTTTTGGTAGTCCTGTAGAACCGGAAGTAAAGATGACATACAGCGACTGTTCAGCCTGCCAATTTACCACTGGAGCCTCAGTGCTCTGCTCGTTGACTTGCTGTAAGATCTCAGCCTGATTTAGCGCCACATACTGACATTGAGGATTTTCTGGCCATTGTGGCAAGGTCTCACTATCGGTCAGTAAGATGGATACGTCCGCAGACTCAAGAATGTAATTCAAACGTTCTGCTGGATAACTTGGGTCTAATGGCACATAAGCACCACCGGCACGAGTAATCGCGTGTAATCCAATTACTAGTTCAAACGAGCGTGGTAAACCAAGGCCGACTCTGGTTTCTTCGCCCACACCTTGTTGGCGTAGCCACTGAGCCAACTGATTAACTTTGCTGTCGAATTCAGCGTAAGTCATTGACTGCTGACCCATGGACAAAGCAATCGCCTCAGGGGTGCGCTGTGCTTGAGCTTCAACAGCGACTGGCGGAGGGAGCATTTCACCCCATGATTTCTTCGTCGCGTTGAATGCTTCAATTTGTGCGAACTCGTCAGAATCAACCAACTTGAGTTCAGACAGCGTCGCGTTGGGATTCAAGGCAACTTGTTCAAGCAGCTTGAGCCAGTGACCAAGTAACGCTTCGACAAACGTTTGATCGAATACTGGTGCTGCGTAGTTAACAAAACCACTCCATTCGCCGTCATCATAGGCCTGAACATCTAAGCTCAACTCTAACTGAGCCGCAACCACGCCCGGATCAAACGCTTCTGCTTGTAATCCTCCCCATTCAGCGAGAATTGAGCGCTCAATACGTTGGAAGTTGAAACTCGTCTGGTACAACGGATGGTGCTGCAAATTACCCGTCACGCCAAGTGACTCTACCAATACCTCAAATGGCACATCCTGATGCGTCAACGCCTGCTCAGTAAAACGTTTTGTGTCTTGGAGCAGATTGTCGTAACTCATTGCCGCGTCTAACTGCGCAGGGATCACCAAGTTGTTAATGAAGCAGCCTTGCATCTGCTGAGTATCTGGCTGTGTTCTACCTGCGACAGGAATACCAACTCGAATTTCATCACGCCCAGAATACTTGTGAAGCAATAAGTGCCACAGGCTTAACATAACGTTAAAAGGAGTCGTTGCGCTTTGTGCAGCAAGAGTCTCAATCGCGTTGACCTGCTGCTTGGTCAGAGTGAAGTGATGACGCTGACCGGTGGTTTCGAGCTGGTCTCTCGCGACATCGCTATGGAGAACAAGCGGCTCAATATCTTTCGCTAACGTCGCTTTCCACCATGAAAGTGATTCTTTGGCGCTATCTGACTTTAACCATTCTTGCTGCCAGCTAGCGTAATCGGCGTAATCCAGCGCGACAGTCTCTACGCTTGACTCAAAGTGTCCAGAATGACTGTATGACGAATAAACAGCCGACAGCTCTCGCATTAGGTTTTGAATCGAAATGCCATCAGAGACGATGTGATGGACAACCAGAAGTAACTCAAATTCCTGTTCTGAATGCTTGATTAAGTATGCTCTCAATAATGAAGGCGATGACAAATCAAAGGTTTCACCGATCCAGTTAAGGCGCTGCTCCTCTATGCTAGAGAACTCATCAGCTGAGTATTCTTCTAATGCAAATTGACTTACATCGTCATCAGAATGGATAGACTGCATCAGCTCGCCATCTACCTGCATGAAGCTGGTACGCAGAGCTTCATGGCGGCCTATCACAGTGCGCAACGACTGCTCTAGCCACTCTCTATTCACTTCGCCTTTTAACTTAAGTCCAAGCGGCATGTGATAAGCAGAGCTTTCAGGCATCAGCTGTTGAACAAACCATAAACGCTTCTGTGAAGCGCTCACTGGCATGTATTCCATGCGCGGCACTGCTTTGATCGTGACTGCAGGTTCTTTGAGCGATGTACACTGAGTTGCCATCACATCTAGTCCTGGAGAATCAAAGACACTCTGAAGTAAAAGACGAATCTGGTGTTTTTGCTGCAAACGTCCAACGAGCTGGGTAGCGAGCAATGACTGACCGCCCAGAGCGAAGAAATCATCATTACGACTTACCTTCTCTAGCCCGAACAAGGCTTGCCATTCTTGTGCCAGAAGCTGTTCAACCTCACCTTCTGGCGCTTCATAGGCTTTGTGCTGAACATGGTTGTCAGGCTGCGGCAGTTTTTTCTTGTCGACTTTACTTGCTGGCGTCAACGGCATTGACTCCATGACTACAAGCTGTGAAGGCACCATATAGTCAGGCAGTACTTTCGCCATTTGAGCGAGAATATCATCGCCGTTTATTAGGTCAGCCTGACCTTCTACGTAGCCGACCAAGTATTTTCCAGCTGAACCTTCAAAGGCGGTGACAGCACTCAGTTTACTGCCACTGATACTCTGTAATCGTGACTCGATTTCACCCAATTCGACACGGAAGCCTCGAATTTTTATTTGGTCATCTGCCCGCCCCAGATACTCCATCACACCATCTTCGCGCCAGCGAACTAAGTCGCCAGTGCGGTACATGCGCTCTCCATTATTCGCAAATGGATCGGGAACAAAACGCTCGGCCGTTAAATCTGGACGATCTAGATAACCGCGAGCTAAGCCAACTTCTTCACCAATGTACAGTTCGCCACTGACACCAGACGGAACCGGACGAAGGTTGCTGTCCAATACATACAGACTACGTGCACCGACAGCAGTACCGATAGGCGCATAAGCACTTTCTAGTGGCGTTTCAGGATAAGCCTGCCAGATCATTGGCGTCACGACTGTTTCCGTCGGGCCGTATCCGTTGATAATGCGCTTCGGATTCAGTACCTGCTGAAGCTTGAAATAGGTCTCTCGTGTAAAGGCTTCACCACCCAGAGTCCAAGAGCGTACGGCTAATGTTAGCTGTTCAACCTCAATCCACTCTAGCAGTGGTCCAACATAGCTTGGCGGGAAGCACGCAATGGTCACGGCTTCACGCTCAAGCACTTCACATGTCTCTTGAGCACTCCAAAGCTGCTGGTCTCGAATCACCAGCTTTGAACCAAAGGCCAGAGGGACAGTCCATCTCTCAACGGCACCATCAAAACTGATCGAAGCAAAGTGCAGCTCGATGTCTTTTGGTGTCATGCCATATCGTTGGCCAATAGTTTGAACGTGCATACTCAGACCTGAATGAGAAACACACACACCTTTAGGTTTACCCGTTGAGCCGGAGGTATAGATCACATACGCCAGCTGCTCTTCCAAAATTTCAGGGCGATTTAAAAGAGGCTGCTGAAGGTCGATTTCAGAATACGCAATGATGTTATCTGGCTGACAAATCTCACTTGCCAATTGTTGCGAACTACCGTCAGAAATCAGCCATTGAGCATCGCTATCTTCAACCATGTAGGCCAGTCGGTCTTGAGGGTATGAAGGATCTAAAGGTAGGAATGCAGCTCCGGCTTTCAAGACACCGATCATTGCCACCAGCATGTCTGCGCCACGGGCAAACATTACACCAACTCGCTGATCTCGTTGAATACCGCGCGCAATTAGCTCAGCAGCCACACCATCACTGAAGTTATCCAGCTGTTGGTATGTCAAAGCAAGCCGTTCCGAGCCATTAGTTGATAAGGCCGTTCCCCCAAGAGGATTCGCCACAAGCGCTTCACTATCTGGTTGTGCAAGCACCTGCTCTTTTAACAGTTCAGCGAAGGGTTTGTAAGCCCAGGGTTCAGGCTCTTTTACATGACCGGACAAGCGAGACTGTTGCTCGGCGTCCAATACATCAATATCACTCAGGCTATGAGTCAACTTATCGACAAGCTGCTCAAGATAATGAGACATCGTTGCTGACAGCGCATCAATATCTGACTGCGAGAATTTCGCTGAGTCGTACGCAAAAACAATACGTAATGATTCACTTGGCAATACCGCCAGCGTTAACGGGTAATGCGTAAACTCATAACTGTCAGGCTCGCCAATTTTAAGGCCAGTTTCACTAAACAGGCTCTCATCCAATGGGTAATTTTCAAAGACCACCAACGAATCAAACAGATTCTCACCAGCCAGTGGAGATTGTGCTTGTACCTCTGACAAAGAGACGTGGCTGAATTCACGCTGTGCACTCGCCTGCTCTTGTATATCGGCAAGCCATTCACCGGTTTTCGCTTGCCAGTTCACCATTGATGTAACAGGCAAGGTATTAATGAAAAGACCAACCATGGCTTCACTGTTTGCCAGTGACGATGGCCGACCTGCAACCGTATTGCCGAAAACAGGCTGAGACTGACCCGTGTAGCGTTGAAGCGTTAGTAACCATGCGCCCTGAATGAGAGTATTCAGCGTGATGCCAGATGACTTCAACTGAGACTGCCAGCCACTTAGTACCTCAGCACTGAAGTCCACGTTGTGGCGCACATGCCCTAGTTTATCTGTGTTCGAACCGTATTGTTCAACCAAGATTGTTGGCGCTTCTACACCATTCAGATAACCACGCCAGTACTCTTGAGCACTTTCTGGTTCTTGCTGTACAACCCATTCTAAATAATCCGCAAAATTATGGCTGACAACAGGCAGGCTCATGTTTTGATAGTGGGCAAACAGTTCGCTGAGCAAAACACCAGTGCTCCAACCATCCATCAGAATGTGGTGAATCGTGAAGATACAAGCGATCTCATTGTCGCCCGTTGTCACTAGATCTACTCGCCACAAAGGTTTTAGCTGCTGTACGCTCGCATCTTGTTCCAGTTCGAAACCTTGTTCAATGAGCGAACGTTTATACGACTCTAGTTCAAAGCCTACTTCCTCTCGCCCATCAAAGACTCTGCTCGTGATAGGAAGGTCATCCCAAACATAAAGGTGTGTCTGACCTTCTACTTGATGCAGCGTACTACGTAGAATCGAATGACGCTTCATCAAGGCTTTCCAACCCTCTTCTAACTGGCCAGCATCAGCGCCAAATATTGGTAAGGTAATTTGGTTGACGTAGGTACTTGTGTCTTGCGATAGCTGAGCGTGGAAATACAAACCTTGCTGTAGCGTAGACAGCGGTAGTATTTGATTCGGAAGTTGATGAGCGTTATCACTTACATGGCTTAGCGTAGCAAGACTCAGGTTAGTGTTTGGCGCATCAGCTTGTGTCAAAACGGCTGAGTTAGACGTGCAATGTTCCGTCATTGCTTTGATTGCCGCTTCTAAGTGATGAACATAAGCATCACATTCAGATTTCGACAGAGCAGAAAGTGAAAACTCCAAATCGACGTCAAAGCCATCATCAGTTTCGCTGATATTCAGTACAATTGCGGCATCAGCTTTGGCATTTTCTGGTCGCCATAAGCCAAACTCACCCAGTTCAGCCCCTTTTACATCAGCCTTCGTTGCTCGGCCTAGGAAGTTAAATAGCACATCAACATTGTCTTGATACTGCCATTGCTGCTGAGCTACGCCAGCTGAGTAACTCAAGCCACCATCGGTGATTGCATGTGAGCCATCTTTTACACTCGCTAACAGTTCACTAATACTCTCACTTAGCACAACTTTTTGCGGGAACAGCGCAGTATGCCAGTTAACACTGCGTGAAAGATCCAATCCAAACGACTCACTGAATCGACCATGGCTTTCACGATGAATGACGATCTCATTTGCAGAGGTTATTTGTTTTACTGCAAGTGCAGACAATGCCATCAAAGTCTGCTCCTTGCTCATTCTGGCAAAGGCCTGAGTCGATGCAAGCAGTGGCTCGGCGAGCTCTTTGGTTAAATGGTAACTGTGCTTATGAATTCCTTTGCTTTCGCCCTCCTTAGCAGAACCTTCAGCAAAAGCTCGTTCTGCTCGCTGAGCATTCCAGAATTCGGACTGTTTATGACTGATATGTAGATTCTCTAATGCCTCATACCAGTCAGCCTGATTGTGCGTTTTAGAAGCGAAGGCATAAGAGTCGACCCCCATTTCTTGCTGATAACTGCCCAGCAAATCTTGAATAAGCACAGGCCAAGAAAGCGCATCAATGACAAGGTGGTGAACGGCAACCAGCATTTCGCCCGTCTCAATATTCAAGCCGACCGACAATTGCTTACCAGCAGACGGATTAATCGCACTCTGCACAGCATCGATGTCTATCTGCTCGGTATAAAGGTGGAATGCAAAATCTGCGGTAGTCACATATTCAGCTAGACACTCTGCTACATCAGATGTTGTGGTATTAGGAGCCTCGAAAGAAAGGCGCAAACTATCGTGATGCTGCACCACTTGCTTAAGTGCTCGGACAATCGCGTCTGCATTAACCGGAGCTGGCAAGTTAAGTTTTGCGTACTGGTTGCACAGTTCTAGCTGACCATTCTTATCCAGATAATTCTCAATGAATCGCTTCTGCATTGGTAGCAAGGCTACTTTGCCATTCAGCTCACCTTGTTCAGCTGGTTTGATTTGGCTATCGAGAACACATAACGCCATTTCATCGAGTACTGGATGGTCAAACACTTGCTTTGGTGTCAGCATCAAACCTCGTTGACGAAGCTTCCCTACCATTTGCAAAGCGGTAATTGAATCTCCGCCAAGTGCAAAGAAATGGCTGTCAGAACCAATAGACTCTACTTTTAGGAGCTCACGCCATATTTCTGCCAACTGATATTGGATGTCCCCTTCCAGCGGTGCACCCGCTTTCTGTTCTTCATCCCAATCCGGTGCAGATAGTTGCTTACGATCCACCTTACCAGCAGGTGTCAGAGGGAGTGTCTGGCTAACAATGATGCGTGACGGCACCATATAATCTGGCAACTGGGAGGCTAACTCTATACGCCATTGAGATTCAGATTTTTGCTCTGTTTCACTCAATTGAACGTAACCGACTAGGCGCTTTCCTGTTGGCGACTCGTGTGCGACAACAGCACAAAACTCAGCATTAGCAAGCGTCTGTAGGCGAGATTCAATCTCTCCAAGCTCAATACGGAAACCACGAATTTTTACTTGTTGATCGGCACGGCCAAGGTATTCAACAACACCATCTTGTCTGAATCGGACCAAATCACCAGTGCGATACATACGCTCGCCGTTAGCGGTAAATGGATCCGGAATAAAACGTTCAGCGGTCAAGTCAGGTCGTTTCAAGTAACCGCGAGCAAGGCCAGATTCCATGCCAATGTATAGTTCACCAACTGTTCCAAATGGGACCTGCTTAAGGTTCTCGTCCAACACATACAACTTACGGTCACCCACAGGCTGACCAATCGGTGCGTAGGAGCTTTCCAGTTTATCTTCTGGATAAGCACGCCAGATCATCGGAGTAACGACCGTTTCTGTCGGGCCGTAACCATTGACGATGCGAGGTGGATTAACCACCCGTTGAATTCGTTCAAACGTATCTCGGGTAAATGCCTCACCACCCAGTGTCAATGAGCGCAAAGACAAGTCTGGCTGAGTTTGTTCAACCCAATCTAGCCAAGGGCCTGCATAACTTGGTGGGAAACAAGCGATGGTGACCTTCTCGTCCACCAATACTTGAGTCGTTTTTTCTGGTGTCCACAACTGTTGGTCTCGAATGATAAGTGTTGAGCCAAACGCCAGTGGCACAGTCCAACGCTCAACAGCACCATCAAAACTGATAGAGGCAAAATGCAGCTCTGTGTCTTCAGGCGTCATGCCATACTGCTCGCCAATCGTCTGGACATGCATTGTCAGTCCGCGATGACTGACTGCCACACCTTTAGGCTTACCTGTTGAACCAGAGGTGTAGATCAGATACGCCAACTGGTCTAAATGGATATCTTGATATGAACACTCACTAGGCTCAGATACTGGAACCTCAGCTGCTAACAAAGATTCAATAGCGATACACTCTTGAGTATTTTCAGATCGGATGAAAAGATCTTGAGCCTTATCCATCAAGTTCTGCTGAGTCAGTAATTGCTGAGCTTCGCTGTCTTCAAGCATAAAGCTGATGCGCTCAGCAGGGTAATCCGGATCAAGTGGCAGGAATGCGCAGCCTGCTTTCATGATGCCAAGCATGGCGACCAACATATCGGTACCACGCTCCATCATCACACCGACAACACTTTCTGATTGAACCTCTCTTTGATGCAGTGAATCTGTAACTAAATTCGATTGAGCATCTAACTCAGCGTAAGTCAGCGTGTTATGGCCATGTTTTAAGGCAACTTTTTCAGGACGCAGTTTTGCTTGCTCAGCCACAAGCGCCATAAAGGTCACTGGATTCCATGTTTGTTGTACCGCTGAGTGCGCTTCCAAGGCCACTGTGTCTGAGCTAGAAAGCGCGTTAGTCCGTGCTAGAGACTGTTGAGGAGATTGGCAGATCTGGTTCAGAACGTTTTTGTATGTGCTTAAAATGCTGTCAATTTGAGCTTGAGTGAACTTCTCTTGTGCATAAACAAGTCGCAGTGATAGTTGCTCACCCGTTACTGCATCCAACACCAATTCAAACGGTGTTTCAGCGAGAGGGAACTCTGTGAATGAGCCCTGAATTTCTCCAGAAGTTACGACCAGCTTGTCACCATGACTGCGGTAGTTGAATGCAACAGTCGGTAATGGAAGTTGCCCTGCTAATTTCTCTAGAGGTAAATGCTCGAACTTCATTGACTCTGTCAGGTTTGTTCGGACACTCTCAACCAATTCAGCAAGCGTATTTTCAGGAGAAACTTGCAAACCTAGTACAGCATTATTGACATAAAAACCAATGTTTCTTCGGCTTTTCGAGTTTCGGTTTAGGGCAGGTACAGTGATCGAAGGATGCGCATGATTTGAGTAGCTAGACAGAGTAAGTAATAGAGCCGTAGAAAGCACTTCAAAGCGTGTGACACCAAAAGATTTCGCAGCTTCAGACACGCGCTCAGTTTCTTCCAGAGTCAATGACTCTTCAATATGTGTAGCCGTATAAGCACTGGCGTCGATCTGATTGGAAGCCGGCAATACGCAAGGTTCATCGCTGATTAGATTCAATGCTTGCCATTGCTGCATCGCCTCCTCATGCTCTTCACTTCCTTGCATTGAAGCGAATTCAACGAAGCTTTGGCCTCGTAGTTTACGTTTTGGCTTGCCAGCGAGGCGATCAACCAACGCGCGAACAACAAGCTGTAAAGACCAAGCATCCGTTGTAATGTGGTGAGCGGCTACTCCCATCACAAACTCTTGGTCACTCACTTGATATAGGCACACCCTATTCAAGGCTTCACCGACCATGATGTAAGGCTCTCGAACCCGTCTTTCTGCATCTTTTAACACGAATGCTTCAGGGTCAGAATATTTCTGTGCGTCAACAAATTCCAGTTTTGGACCAGAATCTGAGACTCGTTGAAGAGGCACGCCATCATGTTCTTTGAGTCTTAGCCGAAGAACATCTTGCTGTTCTACCAGCGCATCGAATGCCTCAAATATGGCTTCTTTGCTGATACCTTCTCCAGACAAACGTAATAAGCCACCCGTATTGTAGGCAATACTTTCTGGCATGAGCTGCTGGAACAACCACAGACGTTGCTGAGAATGAGAAAGTGGACCCCAACCACCATTGGCCGGAGTCATCGTGATATCATCCACTGACATACATATACCTAAAAACTGTTAAATGTCAGGTACCTAAACAGTAGGCACCAAAATTAAGCAAAAGTGAGTGACATTACTCAGCTAACGCTTCTCGCAGGCTTTTCGGACGCATGTCAGTCCACACTTCATTAATGTGGGCAAGGCAAGTTTCTTTGTTGCCAGTAACACCAACGGCTTTCCATCCATTTGGAATTGGATGATAAGTAGGCCAAATGCTGTACTGTTCTTGCGGGTTGATAACGACGGTAAATTCTGTGTTTGGGCTGTCAATACTCATAATATCCTCAACTAGATCGTTGTTTTTATTGTTTTGATTTTCTGGATTGTTGTTTCGTTAAGCGACGACACTTTCTACTGCTTGTTGAGCTTGTGATTTATCTGCAGTATCCAGTTCCGTCAGTTGCCCACTGTCCATTTTGAAGATGCGATCAGCCGCATCGAAATAACGGTCATCATGGGTAATAGCGATTACAGTCACGCCACGCTCTTTAAGAAGAGGCAGTAACTGTTGGTAAAAGACTTTTCTAAAGCGAGGGTCTTGATCTGCCGCCCATTCGTCGAGAAGCATGCAGCCTCGCTGTTCAGCAACGGCCATCAGCAACGCCAGACGCTTACGCTGCCCCTGTGAATAGCGAACATCTGACAAGCGACCATTCTCTTGAGTCACTTTGTGGCTCATTTCCAGACGGTCCATCCACTCTTTGATATCGGCTTCTGGAACGTCTTGACCTTGTCCATTGGTAATCTGATGGAACAAGTAGAAGTCACTGAATACGGTAGAAAATTGCTGGCGATAGTGAGGCCAGTTGAGCTCACTCATAGGTTGACCGTTCAAGAGAACATTACCTGTATGCGGGCGATAAAGGCCGGTCAGTAAACGAGCAAACGTTGATTTTCCGCTGCCATTACCTCCAATGATGAAGATCATCTCACCTTTTGAGGCTTTAAAATTGATTGGGCCAACTTTAAACGGACGGTCATCGCCATCAGCGCGGTATTCGTAAGTCACCTGTTGGAGATCGATGCCTTCAAATACTTCTGGTTGTTCGTTAGCCTCAACAAGGTTTTCATTGTCACTTAAATCGAGAGATTCAAGCTTGCGCATAGAAATATTGGCGCTAATCAGACCTGGCAGCGCACCGACCGCGGCCATAAGTGGCATGCGCATAAAAAGAATGACCAGAGCAAAGGTAGAAGCAACGTCAAATCCAGCCCAGCCTAAACCCAGCGCCAGATAAAAGTTGAGACCAATAAGTGCCAGCACAATCGTGTTAGCCATATTGGCAGCAAAACCGTTGTAGATATCCGCTCTTGTGACTTCGTCTCGATAACCCGCGGCATTTGGACCAAACTCATCCTCAAAATAACGACGAGCGCGATTTGGGTTGAGTGATAACTCTTTGCGGCCGTCAATCAAGGCCTGATAGTCGTGATAAAGCTTGTCTTCCAACTCACGAACTTTGCGAACGTGAAACGTAATGCGTGTCACCAATCCATATCCAATGATGCCAGTCGCCCCTAACATCAGAAGGCTTACACCAAACAGTGGTAGTGATAGAAAGGCGAGATAAGACAATGCCACTACGGTAAGTACCAAGCCGTAAATCATTTCCGGCAGGGTAACGAAGGCAATCGTAATGTTGCGAATGTCGGTATTCAGCGATGCCAGCACGCCAGCACTACCCACATCTTCTATTTGTTCAATATCCGTGTTGATCAGTTGCTTAACCAATTGACAACGCTTTGAATAGACAAATTGGTGGCCTAACTTGTGCAGTGACACCTGCGCGACGGTAGCCGTGATCAATAGCAGCACCAGCAATCCAGCAAATTGCCAAATAGCACTATGGACACTGGTTGTCTGACTCAACAGTTCATATTGAATAAAAGCAATCACGCCAATACTGAGAAAGGCACTTGCCACACTCAGCAAAATAACCAAAGCGAGCGCTTTATGTTGTTTATGGGCCAACTGAAAAAGTAATTTCATCTCAAATCCATGTATTAATTATTATTGTGATTATCATTATCAACAAATTTTAAAACAGCATTGAGGGAAGATGAGCATTGCCTCCCTCACGACTAAAAATTAGAGTCTGCGAAGCCCCCACATCAGATACATACCGCCAATCAAAGACGCCACCAAACCGGCTGGGATTTCTTGTGGGTACAACATTTGGCGTCCTAGCCAATCAGCGAGAAGCATTAGCCCCATACCGACAAGCGCTGAACAAATCAGGTGTTCTCTAGCTCGGCTAAAACCAAACAAACGAGCGAGATGCGGCGCCATCAAACCAATAAAACTCAATGGGCCAACAACGAGAGTGGCACTAACTGTCAGCAATGCCACCAGCAGTAATAGCAAACCTCTCGCCTGCCCTACTTTCACTCCAAGTGCGCGAGAACTGGCCTCTCCCAAAGGTAATATGTCCAACCAGCGAGCCGTTAAGAAACTAAAGCCAACAAGCACGAAAGTCGCGACTGCTAAAGGAAGTAAGGTCGCCTCTGTAACAAAGTAAGTTGAGCCAGAAAGCCAGGCTAGAACTTGGTAACTACGTGGGTCTCCACCTGCCAATACGAAGCTTTGTACCGCATTCATCAGAGCTGTGATAGCCACACCAGTAAGCAGTACTCGTTCTGGTTGGAATCCAGACTTACGGTTCAAAAGAACAATCACAGATAGCGACGCCATCGCGCCCACAAGTCCACCTAAATACAAACCAACGAGACTAACGCCAATGCCAGAGAACATGGCAATGATCAAACCCAAAGCGGTACCCGAACTGATGCCGATTACTTCAGGGCTCGCCATCGGGTTACCACTTAAACGCTGGATCAGCGTACCTGCGGTAGCCAACATCACACCAGCTAAGGCGGCGGCAACAAGTCGGGGCCAACGCCACTCAAGCAGGTTCCACTCACCTGAGAACACTAGCCACTGCCAGCCAGAGCTCTGAATTGAAGTGGTACTAAAGATAAATAGAGCAACTGGAATAACGAGCGCAACCAATGCAATGGCATGGCGGTTGAGGCTCTTAACTTGCTCACTATGACGCGTCATGACTGTTTGCGTCTGGGTTTGACTACGCATCGACAACCTTGGCAGCAGCCACAATAAGAGAGGTGCACCTAATGCGGCAGTTGCGGCACCAGTTGGCACAATCATGGCGGCAATACCTGGGAGCTGTTGGATAAGCAGATCCGTAAGCGTTAGTAGTAAACCACCTAACAGCATGGAGACGATTAACTTAGGCACAAGACGATGCACACCGGTTGCACGAGCAATCGCTGGAGCAGCGAGACCTACGAAGCCAATCACGCCAACTTTAGCGACCACCCAAGATGTCAGTAACACTGCGAGACCAAGACATATAACGCGCAACTTAGCCAAAGACACGCCAAGACTTTTCGCGCCTTCTTCAGATAATTCCAGCAAGGTTAACGGCTTAACAAATAGGAATGAAATACCAATCGCTAACCCGAGTCTTGGCGCGAGATAAGCAATATCAGACCACCCTGTCTGGACGAGAGAACCCGCTCCCCAAATCATTAAGCCTGCTAGCTTATCCTGATTCATCATCAACAGGACAGTGCTGACGGCGCCGAAGTAGAGGTTAATGACCAGACCTGAAACCACCACAACTGTCGGTGAAAGAGCACGACGCCATGACAGTGCAAATACCAGCGCCATTGTTCCCACGCCACCAAGCAAAGCAATCAGTGATTTAGAAAATGTCAGTAACCAAGGGGCATACAAGGTTGCCATCATCAGAGTAAAACTGGCACCACTTGCCACACCTAAAGTGGATGGTGACGCCAAAGGGTTACGCAACACTTGCTGCATCAGTACGCCAGCAGCAGCCAAAGCAGCACCTGCAATCAGTGTCGTGAAAAATCTAGGCCACCAAGTTAAATGCAATCTAACCGATTCTGGCGACATCCAATCTGCTTGGAACAGGCTATTCATGCCTGCTGAGAAATTGCCAGAGGCATTCAACTGAAAGCCTGCAATGGTCAGCATAAATGCCGCGAGTATCGCAACAAGACTCAGGGATAAGATTCTCATCGTTTGACCTCCTCAGCCAGAGCAGAGGTGACCAAATTAGCGAAACGCATCGCTGAGGGTAAACCACCAAAACTCCATGTTGGTTTTACAGTGATTACCGGACGACCCGTTTGCCCAATCAAATACTGCCAATATTGGTCTTGCGCTAAATGTTCCTTTACGCCAACAGGAAGAGGTTCTATGACGACAAATTGCGCATCGATACCCTGTAACTTATCAACACCTGTGAGAGCAAAGCCCCACGCGTTAGTGGCTTTGTCCCAAGCATTTTGAATGCCTAACTGATTCAATGCCACTTTATAGATGCTGTTCTCACCAAATACTCGAACATGTTTGGTGTCCATAAACTGCACTAAAAGCACTGGAGGCAGGTTGTCAGGCAGTGCTGCCTTGAGGCCATTCAATTCAGCTTCACTATTGGCGATAAGCTGTTCAGCTTGCTTATCAGCGTTAACCTCTTTTGCCATGCGGCGAGTGAAATCAGTGACGGCCTCCCAGTTAACCTCACCCACTTTATACAGGCCAAGAATTTTTACGGGTGCAATACGAGATAACTGAGTCTCAAGCGAAGCGAAACGAGGAGACAGGAATATGGTGTCTAGGTTTAGCTCAGATAATCTTTCTAGGTTGGGTTGAGTGCGCAGGCCAACATCTACAGTCTCATCCGGTATTTTCGGACTTCTCACCCAGTCGTTGTAATCCGACTGTTGAGCCGATGCCACAGGCGTAACGCCAAGAGCAATCATGGTTTCCGTCTGAGACCAGTCAATGGACATCACTCGTAATTTATCTTGTGACACCTCTGTTCCAGCCATGGCAGGCATGATTACCGTCAACGTAGTAATACAGGCGATTGTCATTCGTTTGATGTTTAGCATGGCATTGCAACCGGATAACCTGCAGCGTGGTCGGTGATCTGCATTTCGATACCATAAATATCGTTTAGCTGCTGTTCGTTAAACACTTCAGAGACAGAGCCTTGAGCGATCATTTTACCGCTATGAAGTGCCACTATATGGTCGCAAAAGCGAGCGGCCATGTTGATATCGTGTATCACGATAAGAACGCCTAATTCGAGTTCAGTTGCCAGTTTCTTTATTAGTTCAAGCATTTCTACTTGGTGAGCGATATCCAGAGCTGACAAGGGCTCATCCAAAAGCAGATATTGAGTTCTCTGAGCCAGAAGCATGGCTAACCACACTCGCTGACGTTCACCACCCGACAATGTATCAACCAAGCGGTCTGCATACTTTTCCGTATCCGTCATCTGCATCGCTTGTTGGATGAATTCTTTATCTTTCGTACCTAAACGCCCAAGTAAGCCGTGCCATGGGTAACGGCCAAAACTCACTAGGTCTTTTCCTGAAAGGCTATCGGTAGGTGGTAAATGCTGAGGAAGATAGGCGATTTGCTGAGCGAATTTCTTATCTGACCAATCGGAAACTGATTTGCCTTGTAGCAAGACATCTCCGCTGGTGGATTTTTGTTGCTGTGCGAGAAGTTTAAGTAGCGTTGATTTACCTGAGCCGTTATGGCCAACCAGAGCGTAAATCTTGCCTGGTTCAAAATTCATATCAAAATCTGACAACAAGCTTCTGTCGCCAACGCTAAATGCTAGTTTTCTAGCTTCGAGCATATCCGTTCCCTTAAACTCTCTTTTTACATAGGGTTAATCAATAAAAAACGACTGATTAACAAGGTGGAAGTTATATAACAGTAAATATATAAATGCAAACCATTTTCATTTGCAATTATATACACAATTGTTAAGGTATTTGGTTGATATATAAGGCCTGGGCATAGGTTAAGAGCGGTAGATTTAAGAAATGAACACGCTGACTGAAAGTACTAAAAATAAACAAAACTGGCTTCAAGGGCTTCCAAACCTGCCATTCACTGTTAATCAAACGGAACTGGTGGTTTGCATCGTGTCATACGATAAGTCACTGTTCCCTAAGTCACTTTATCCGAGAAAAGAGCTACCCTATTCCATACAGAAGGCGCACTTTTCACGTCAGGCTGAATTTGTCGCAGGTCGCTCTGCGGCTCACAATGCTCTTGCTCTCCTTGGAGAATCTCATCAAATAGGCATAAATTTAGATCGTTCTCCCAATTTCCCACCTCACCTTAGCGGCTCAATTTCTCACTGTGAAAACTACGCGGTTGCAGTGGTCGAGAGGAAAGAAAAGCTGGCAGATCATCATATCGGTGTCGACATCCAACGTCTCCTTTCAGGTCAGGAAGTAAAAGATACTCACGCTTTTATCGCTAGAGAAGAGGAGATAGATCTGCTTGCTCAAACAGGTCTGAGCCGAAATGAAGCGGTCACTTTATTGTTTTCAGCGAAAGAATCACTCTACAAAGCTATCTACCCTCAAGTTCAGGAGATCCTTGAGTTCGATGTCGTTCGTTTAGTGAAAAGTGGTAAAAATAGTTTAAGGTTCGAATCGAACCATTATCTGACTTCGAAAGGAATTTCTAGGACTTTGGAGAGTCACTATGCATGGTTTCAACAGTGTGTGATTTGTCTATCTAAAGTGGCAGCATAATGACGGCAGTGCTAATCACTGCCGTATTCGCTGAAACCTAGTGACTTATCTGATAAGTCCGAGCCACGTTTTCCGCAACGTTTGCTAGATTGCTTGCGGCTTCATCAAATGCTTCTTGCAGCGACATTGGCCTAGGTAAACAGGCATAGACAGCATCAATACCGTGCTCATAGACTGCTTGGAAATTATCTCCAGTACAACCCGCAATCGCAATAACAGGAAGATTAAGTTGCTTAGCCAGTTTTGATACGCCTACGGGAGTTTTGCCATGAACCGTTTGGTCATCAATTTTGCCTTCACCAGTGATCACTAAATTCGCGCCTATCAGTTTCGATTCTAGCTCAACCGTATCCAGAACAATCTCTATACCCGGCTTTAACACTGCATTAGCGTAACCAAGTAAAGCCGCACCCATTCCACCAGCTGCACCGGCACCAGCCGCAGTAAGCACATCAACGCCAGCATTTTTTTCTGTTACTTGGCCAAAAATCTCTAGAGATTTATCCAGCAGGGCCACATCTTGCTCAGTTGCCCCTTTTTGTGGTCCAAAGACAGCGGATGCACCTTTATCACCACAAAGAGGGTTATCTACATCACACGCGACGACCACTTCACATTGCTTTAGTCGCGGATCCAGCTTGGAAGTATCAACACTTTCTAGGTTTGCTAGACTTGCACCGCCAACAGGCACAAACTCTTCGCCTGTTTTATCTAAGAAAGTAACACCTAATGCGGCAAGCATCCCAGCGCCAGCGTCATTAGTCGCGCTGCCCCCCAACCCAACAATCAGCTTGGTTACACCTTGATTTAATGCGTGCTTAATCAGCTCACCAGTTCCGAAGCTGGTTGTAATCTTAGGGTCTCGTTTTTCTGCTGGGACTAGGTGTAAACCACTTGCTTCAGCCATTTCGATCACAGCGGTTTTGTTGTCACCCAAAACGCCATAAAAAGCTTGCACTGGTTGACCTAATGGTCCTGTTACCTCAGTGAATACTTTTTGTCCTGAAGTGGCGTCAATTAAAGACTGAACCGTCCCTTCACCACCATCTGCCACTGGCACTTTTAAAAACTCAGCATCAGGCCATACTCTTTCCAACCCCGCCTGGATTGATTGAGCGACTTCTATTGCGGACAAACTTTCTTTGAATGAGTCTGGAGCGATAACAATCTTCATACTGGCCTATTCCTTTCCACTGATGACTGTAGACATTATGGAACAAAACAAGAACCGTATCATTGTGCAAATTAACAAAATAATAGCTAAATAAAACCTAATTACGGTAAATATGCACAACTCAACTAAGCTTACCAAGCTGAATCGCCAGATAAAGCTGCGCCATATGAGAGAAATCTGTTGTCTCAAATCCTGTAATTTCAGTGATCTTGTCCAAACGGTATTTCAGAGTATTTCGGTGAATAAACAGTTTGGATGCCGTCTCATTTGCGCTGCCATTTGCATCAAAGTAGGCCTCCAAGGTCGCGATAAGCTGGCCTGATTTATCATGCTCGACCAAGGTCGCTGTCATTTGTGACAGTTGCTCCCCCTGCCAAGTACCATGTAATGGTGCTAACAAAACAGGCAGTTGATAATCATCGAGAAGGTACACTGTATTCTTCGGACGTGCCGCCTTCCCTATTTTCATTACCTGAAGCGCCGAATTGTAAGCGGTTTGCCATTCCTCAAGACGGTGGGCAAATTTTCCCGTGGAAACCTTTAGATTTCGACATGGTGTCTGCTCTAGCCAGTGAAGCCACTCATTGACGCTATCTGCACTCAAGGGCTGTTCTGTCGGAACAAAAATGACTAAATGGCGTGCTGACAAATGAGCACAAAGGTGATGACCCGGTTTTTGGTAAAGACGTTCTGTGAGTGTTGCTGTGGAGCTATCTTGAGTAGGCATCTCTACCAGCAACAGCTCCCACGAATCACTCGGATTCACTGAGATTTGTTCAGCACCATCTCGCATTTCGGAGGGAGACAAGCGCCCTGTTAAACAAGCTAAGATGAACTCATCTCTGTATCGTCTATCACGTTGAACTTTTTCTAATAAGTCGGCTTGGTCGATGATAAGTTCAGCCGTCATTGCCACAAGTTCAGCTACACCACGAATCTCATTAGGCTCACCAGTGATGCCAACCACACCTAAAATGGCATTTTTATGTTTGAGCAGAAGGTTAACACCGGGTTTGACGCCAGAAAGCAGTTTGCAGTCTTCTGAGGTCACTTCAACTGAAGTCTTTCTGCTTAATGCCAACAATGCCCCGTCGTGTGTCTGACCAATACGCGAGCTTTCTCCACTTGCGACCACAAGACCTGCATTGTTCATCACGTTAATGTTGTAGCCAATAATCGGCATTGTGCGATCAACAATTCGTTGAGCGAGTTGAGCATCTAGCATGATCGTCCCTGAACTATTTGATTTCTTATACTTTAGAGAGTCTGACAGATCTCTAACCTTGCTCCTACAAGATTTTCATTGTTTTGCACAAAAGTGACAAACGAGCCTTATTGATACTACTTATGAGAGTGAGCGAGTAGAACGGTATCCGCACCGTCCCCTCACCTTGCAGCCGTGGCAAATGCGTCAATCAGATGCTTCAAAAACAGTGTGAGACGTTTAGGCTGATATTTACGATCGCGGTACACCGCATAAAGCTCAGAATCATTGTTCGAAGAAAATGGTTTAAAGTCGACGCGAAAATCCGGCAGTAGGATTTGCAGTGTGCCAGCCTTAACATCAGCCTCAACATCTAATCGAGACTTAAGTGCGATACCCACACCTTGCTTTGCCCAATGCCGAATCACCTCACCATCATCTGAACAACGAAAGCTCAGCACCTGATGCGATGATGTCTCATCAGACTCCTTGTGCTGGAAGTACCAAAGCTTCATTTCCTGTTCATTTCTCAGCAAAGATAAACATTGGTGTGAGCGAAGTTGTTCAGGATCGTTTGGCAAGCCGTGATTATCAATATAAGCAGGAGATGCGACTAAAACACGCTCACTTACGGCTAGCCTTTTGGCAATCATGCCGCTATCTGGAGGAGAACCATAACGTATCTGGAGATCAATGTTGCTTTCCGACCAGCTCGATAGGTTGTCATGCAATAGCAAGTGAGGCACAACTTTGGGATACTGCTGCTGAAAAGTATCGATAGCTGGCATCACAAACTGCTTACCAATATCTTTAGGGGCTGAAATTCGAATTTGCCCTTCTATCTGAACAGCAGTGTTATGCAGTTTTGCTTCCGCTTCACGGACACTTTCTAATATCTGCAGACAAGACTCATAATAATTGAGACCGGAATCTGTTAGCGCAATATGCCGCGTACTGCGGTTGAGAAGCTTCACTCCGTACCTCTCTTCAAGCGCTTGAAGCCTTGATGTCACACTCGCTGGCGACAGACCAAGTTCCCTGCCTGCACTTGCCAACCCCTGATGCTTGACGATCAGAGTGAACAATTCCATATCCGCTAGTTTGTTCATTGTTCCTCACCAGCATTATTCAGAAATAGTGAATTATAAATTCAATTCTCACTCAATTATCAAAAATGAGCAAATACATAAAATGGAATCATCAATTTCATTACCGAGATACATTTATGACGAATCAGAAAATGCCATTGCAGGTTTGGATACTCACTCTCTCTGCATTTGCTATCGGCACCGCAGAGTTTGTAATTGCCGGGATACTCACCCAAGTTTCCGGCTCTATGGGAATCACCGAAGGACAAGCAGGTTATCTTATCAGCGCCTACGCTCTTGCTATCGTGTTCGGCGGACCGATTCTTACTATCTATCTGGCTAAATTTAATAAAAAGCTCGTCTTGCTGTTTTTAATGTTGCTATTCATCGCAGGCAACTTAATTTCTGCATTTGCGCCAAACTATACCGTATTGATGGTGAGCAGAGTCATTACTGGATTGGTACAAGGGCCTTTTTACGGCATAGGTTCCGTTGTCGCAACTAGCCTGGTGGCAGAAAAAATGGCAGGTCGTGCTGTAGGTCAAATGTTCGCAGGTTTAACACTCGCGAATGTGCTTGGCGTTCCCGGAGGTACGTGGATAGGGCTTGAGCTTGGCTGGCACACAACGTTTATTACGGTTTCAATACTCGGCATTGTTGCATTCTTGGCCATTTTTATGTTCATCAAGTCCGATCACGCTCATTCTCAGTCTGATGTGAAAGACCAGATCATGGCCTTTAAGAACCCGATGCTACTGATCAGCCTTTCTATTACTGTACTTGCATGGTCAGGTTTCATGACCTTTTACGGCTATATCGCCCCTATTGCTCAGCATGTCGCTGGTTACTCTTCACATGCCGTTACTTGGATTCTGGTCGTTGTCGGCTTTGGTCTGATTGTCGGGAACCACCTTGGCGGCCGCTCATCAGATAAAGATTTAGCAAAGGCGTCACTTTGGTGGTCTGTTGCCATGGTTCTATCACTAATCGTTGTTGGTCTGGTATCAGAGAATCAATGGCTGTTCGTTGTCGCAAGTTTTATTTTCGGCATTGCTTCTTTCGCCAATGTGCCAGCAATGCAACTGCGAGTCATGAAGCACGGCGGTAAAGGACAGGAACTAGCGGCAACAGCAAATATCTCCGCTTTTAACTTAGCTAACGCGTTTGGAGGCTTTATCGGTGGGACGATTTTGGATAGCCAACTGGGAGCAAGTATGATTCCTTACGCAGCCATTGTTGTCCCTCTTGTAGGTGTATTGCTGATTAATGCAGCAAACAGACGGGAAACAGCGCTTCAATAAATGAGAGAGCCAAGCGGCAGGTTACCGCTTGGCCCTCTTTGCCTTCATAACCTAAGTAGTTACTGATTTGGCAAGTTGTTGAGAAACTCTTGAAACTCAGCGCCCCGAACATGACGCAACACCTTTCGCAGTGCTTCAATTAAGTCTCCATCCGCCCAATCAACTCGAATATCAACGGGCGCCTTCGTCATACTCTCTACTCTTAATGACGCAGAAAATGTTCCTCGCTTATCCCCGCCAGCTTGTAACGCCTTCTCTAATGCGGAGATCAAGGTTTCAGGCAGTTGGTCTTCATAATCATGACGATATTTGGGAACGCCGCCTGCCTTAACTGACTCCACGTTAATGGCTACTTGCTCTAAGAAGCTGTCAGCAAGGGCCGCCAGAACAGAGTTACTCTCCAGCATATTTCCGGCAACGGCTAACGTTGGAAAGGCAATGGACCCTGTCACTGGAACATTGTCGTTACCATGGATAAAAGCACTGTTACCATTTTTATCCATCACCAGACACTGACGCTTTGAAAACTCAGCATCCCCCGCTTTCAGAGCATCGACTGTCTCTGCAGCACTCATGCCTTCGGTTAAACACTTTCGAGCCAGATCTGCATACCATGGGTTAGTGAACAAGCCTTGGGTGGCGCAACCACCTAGATTGCGCCAGCTATGATTAACATAGCCTCCGACAGCAACACCACCTGTTGCTGTTATTGATGCAGATAACCCCGTTTTAGGGTTTACATGTATAAGTGAAATCGTCATAAATTCTCTGCAGTAAAAAGGCTTAATAGCCCACCATTTGACCTATAAACAGGACAACCCAACACAATGCGTACACAAACACCATGAAAGGTAAGATCGCTTTTAACCATTGCTCATAAGAGACACGGCCAAGAGCTAACATCGCAAGTGTTCCACCAGAAGTTGGCACGATGAGATTCGTTAAACCGTCACCCACCTGGAAAGCGGTAATCATTAACTGACGGCTCATTCCGACCAGATCCGCAACAGGAATGAGAATTGGCATTGTCACCATTGCCTGACCTGAGCCAGAAGGAACAAACAAGTTGATCACACCTTGAACAACACTGGCAACAATTGCCGAGATCGCAATTGGCATATCTTTGATCAGTGAGCTCAACGCATGAACGATAGTGTCGATGATTTGTGCTTGATCTAAAATCACCTGAATGGAAGCAGCAACACCAATCACTAACGCACCAGCGGTGACACCTGAAGCGCCTTCCATCATCTGTTTGACAATAGCGTTGGCATTCAGGCCGTTGACTGCACCAATCACGATGGCCATCAACAAAAATAGACCTGCGATTTCATTGATGTACCAGCCATTAACGAACACGCCATAAAGCATCACACCCAAGCCCGCAAGGAAAACGCAAAGCGTCAGTTTGTCTTTTTTTCCTAAACGGTAATCAGATAGATCTTTGCTTAATCCCTCCGACGATTCTGGCTCTTTAAACTCCATCTTGGTCACTCGAGCGCAGATATAGTAAGACAAAAGCGCTAGTGAAGAGAGCACCATGACAACACGCAGCCAAGCCCCCGAAAATGTTGGCAGTTCAGCAATACCTTGAGCGACACCTACTGTATATGGGTTAATCGGAGACAAGGCGAAGCCCACGCCAATACCACCGACAGCCATCACCGTACCCACTAAACTCGAATACCCGACAGCAGCAGAAATCAGAACGGCAACAGGGACAAGCGCAATGTTGTTTTCAAACCCTACCGCAACACCGAAGAAACCATAAATGAACGTCCCGATGGTAATGATCATGTTGCGTTTCTTCACGCCAGCGCGGTTGACTGCAACCCCAATCGCGTTCTCTAGTGCACCGGTTCGTTGCAATATGTGGAACAAACCACCAGCAATAAAGACGATGAACAAATAAGGCGCAGCACTGATCAAACCTTTGGGGATAGCAACGAAAACATCAAAGAAGTGAACCGAAGGAACGTCTTTCAAATAGGTAAACGAATCCGCCACCACGGACGTTTTACCATTACTGACAATACGTTCAAACTGACCCGCTGGTACAATAAAGGTCAACAAATAGGTTGCGACCAAAATCATAAAAATTAGAACCATCGGGTCTGGAATGTTTTGATACCATCGCCTCTTTTGAGCGGTTTCCATGTTGTTTGTCATGTCCATAACAAAATATCTCCTTAGTATAGGGATAAACGCTGCTAGATAAGAGCGTTCTTGCTTGCAAGCAAAGCCAAATCAACGACTATGGCTGATGTTTTCACTTGCCAATATCTGGTTGTTGCTTCATTAACAGACAGAAGTGACTAAGAACTTCCGCCGCTGCGACTAAATCTTCTTGCAATATGGCTTCTTCAGGATGGTGACTGATTCCATCAGTACAACGCAGGAATAGCATAGCGATATCAGTAAGCTTGCTCACAGCCAATCCATCGTGGCCTGCGCCGCTGTATATATGCTTAGGTTCAATTCCAGCCAATTGCACTGCTTCACTTAACGTGGCTGAAAGTGAATCTGCACACTTCACCGCTGACTGTTCATAGGTTTGCTCATGCTGGTATGCGAGATTGTATTGGCGCATCAAAGATTCAATGTTTGATAACATCTCTTCTCTTGCTGCGATACGCGAGGCGTCGTTTGGTGACCGCAGCTCAATTGTAAGATCCGTTTGTTGGGGAATCACATTCACGCCATTTGGATAGTTGGCAATTTTGCCTACAACACCCACCAAGTCCTCTTCGCGCTTACATAGTTGATCAAACATATGAATCACTTGAGACGCTCCCACCAGCGCATCTTGGCGCATGTGCATAGGAACGGTACCAGCGTGACTCGCCTTACCCACTATCGACAAGGTATGACGCTCGATACCTGTCATCGCCGTAACAACACCTACAGGCAAATTAGCCTGCTCTAGCTGCGGCCCCTGCTCTATATGCAGCTCAACAAAACCAAGAACACTGTTCTCATCGTAAGCATCTTCACTGATCAACTCCGGCTGGCAGCCAAATGAGATCAGCGCTTCTCGCATGCTCACTCCATCAGCGTCTTTCGCATCAAGCATTTGAGGATCAAAGGTGCCAGATATCGCTTTGGAGCCAAGCAATGTGGACTGAAAACGAGTCCCTTCCTCATCACTGAATGCTATGACATCAATATGAAAGGGGAACTCAATTTGGTTTTGATGAAAGTAGTTCACCAATGCAATAGGCAGAATAACGCCAAGAATACCGTCGTATTTGCCTCCATTTGGAACCGTATCTTGATGCGAACCAAACATAAGCGTTTTGGCATCTGGATTTGAACTTGGGTAACGTCCGATCAAGTTGGCGGCATTGTCCATATGTACATTCATCCCAGAAGCCGTCATCCAATCTCGAAGTTTTCGATTGGCACCCGCATGCTGCAGAGTGGCACATAGTCGAGTCACACCTTCTTTATCGGGATTACTTGTTTGGCTGCATTGAGCAATAGACTCAAGCCATTCCCAAGCAAGGTCAGCTGTTTGTTTAAAATTCTTCATTTTTCGCTCTACTTTTGACCATATCTCACTTTAATTTATCATGATAAATAGCAAATAAAATACATTTATCATGATAAATTACATTTTTGTGAGTACGATAAGATCATTAATCGGATAGTTTCATAACGAAACTTAGGGGCGATTTAGTCCAGTATTTCGATAGAAAACAGATGACTTTCGGCAGAAATGCTTCAAAATTTGTGAGAAATGATAAAGTGCAGCGAGGTTAAAGTGGTAAGCAGCGCGAAAGGACGAAGAACGCAACAATTAGCGGAGTCCATAAAGGATTGGATTGTGGAGCAAGCACTCCAACCAGGAGACCGCCTTCCAAACGAAGCAGAAGTCATGGAGACCTTTGAAGCGTCAAAGAGCACCGTTCGAGAAAGTATGCGTATCCTTGAGGCACAAGGCATTCTTGCAACCAAAACAGGCCCCAAAGGTGGCGTTTTCGTCAGTGAAATGTCTGAGAGCAAAGCTCAGTCATTGATGAGCAACTATTTGTTCTTTAAAGATATATCTATTTCGGATCTATACCAGCTACGTCTATCACTTGAACCGGAAATCGCTGCGTCACTCTCGGGTAAGCTAAACGAGTCACAACTGAACGCCCTCGATAAGCAAATCGACAAATATCAGAAGCCTCCCGAAGATGTTTATCAAGAGAGAGAGCACCACATCGCTTCCATTGAATTCCATAGCCTCCTTGCAAGCTACTCAGACAATGAACTGCTCAAGTTTATTGTCCGCTTTACTGCGCAAATGCTGACAAAACTCACCATATACCGGAAATTGTATGAAGCAGGGAATCATAAATTATGGCATACCGGAATTGAAAGCCAGCGTTCGCTAGTCGATGCGTTACGCTCCGGGGATGCAGTGAAAGCAAAACAGGTAATGCAACAACACATGTTGACCGCACATCAACTAATGGTTCAACAAGAAGCCGAAGTGGCCAATCGATTTATTTCAGAAAGATGAGCACTCACATAGTGCTCATTGCAATTAATTTGACTCAAAGTTGTGTGGATAAAATGCTCGCGACGCGTCTACGCTACGTAACTAGGAAGCCAGCTCGCTAAGGCGCTGTTGAATGTTCGTATGCGTCTCTTCGAGCCAGGCATAGCGTTTAGTGTAAAGGCGCCTCTTCGTTTTCTTTAATGAGCTAGGATCCTTACGCGCAGGGCTAAGAGGCAACTGATACAAATATTTGGATACCTCTACGCCGCCATATTCAGACCACAGTTCAGAGTAATTGTACGTAATACTAGAGCGCTTAGACCCTGTATACCTGAGCGCTTGGTAAATATGACCTCGGTTCGTCACGCCATACACAGCCTCAACACCCCACTCACGAGCAAGCATCAAAAGCACTTCTAGCATAAGGGCTTTTGGGCGAAGTCCATGCATTCCACGCGTCAGGTGTTTAATGATTTCACCACGGTCAATGATGTGCTCACCTGGCCCTTGTAAGGCACCAATGTGGATTTCGCGTTTTGGCGAAGATGAAATATTGAAGGCTAAAGTGAATAAGTCCTGTTTGTTCTCATCGACCAACTTCAAAGCCAAAGACCCTTCCCTTTCAGGACCCGCACACAACATGAGTCTGCAATCCTGAATATCCATCAAGCACCAACCTTCTTCAGAATAAAAGTCGAGGAATGCGCGTCCGTACATTTGGTGTAGCGTCTGAAAGTGCTCATAGATTTTTGCAGCCCTTTGTTGAGGGCGCCACTTTAGACAAACGAATGGTTTTAGGGGCTTTTCAAACATCCTTGGGTTTGTCTCTTTGATCGGACGAAACTCCGGCTGATCAAACAACTGCTGCATTTGTTTCAACACATTAGGTTTGAACATTGACCACAAACAAAAACGGGCGTTATAGCGAAGCTTTTTCACCCCACGGATATCTGGGTAAACACTCTCAGCAACGCGAGGGAGGGATTTAACAAAATGGAAGTAGTTGGCAGACATAGATTCACTAACACTCAAACGCAGCGGTTAAAAATAGAAGGAGGAAAGCCTGACGGTCAGTCAGGCCTTAGGAGATAGCCGCTAAGATCAGAAGCGGTATGCGACGGTCGCGCCAACGGTCCACTGGTTTGCGCTATCAACAATTGGGGAGTCCGCAATGTTGTCGCCAAGACGAGTGTAAGCCGTCGTCTGGGTAAGTTCCCAACTGTCATTAATTGGAAGGATAAGCTTGTAGCCTAAGTTGTAAGACACATCACCGCTTCCCTTGTACGCCTTGCGTGCTTGAGTCGCTTCTTTGTCTTTTACGCCAAAGTAGTAGTCCACGTAATCTTTGCTTTGATAAGTCAAACCAGCAAATGGGACTAAGTCCATGCTGCCAACACTCATTGGCAAGAAGTAAGTTACACCCGCTAGGTAGCCATCGTAAGTATCGGTAACATCATGCTGAGCGTAAGTAGAAATGGTGCCTTGAGATAAGTGGAAGTCAGCGTTGATACCAAGGTCCAGACTCGCTTTACGCTTGTCCATACCTTTAAGGAAATCTGAAGTGTCATGGTCATACATCAAGCCAGAGGAACCCAAGTAGGCACTCATGTTGAACATATCACCAGTATTACCAAGGAATCGGTAGTTGATCCCTTGCAGGCTCGCATTGAAATCTTCGCCTTGGTAACCAAAGTTACCAAGAAGCGTCGCGTTATGCTTCTGATCCTTGTAGAGATCGCTTACGCCTGCTCCACCTAGTTCAGCAATCCAGCTATTTTCTTTGGTATAGATGTTACCGTTTCGAATGTATGTATCACCGGCGGCATGTGCCGCTGTTGCCGCTACTAAAGTTGAAACTAGAATCGTTAGCTTTTTCATCGTTTTGTCCTTGTGTTAACTTGTTATGAACACTGTACAAAACGATTCATCCTGACAATATCTTTACTTTGTCACGCCTTTGTCACCGTTTGTCAGACTCATCTGACATACGTGGGATTTGTAGAGTAAATTTAGCTCCACCAAGTAAACTTGCACCCACTTCGGCACGTCCACCATGACGTTCAACGATCAATTTGACAATCGCCAGTCCTAATCCAAAGCCAGTATTGGCTTTGTTCCTAGAGGGGTCTGCACTATAGAAAGGGTCAAAGATAAAGTTCCAGTGATCGGTTGGAATTCCTGGGCCATCATCTTCAACAGTAAGTAGGACGGTTTCATTCTCCAACTTCGCAGAAAGCTGGATTTTCTGATCCGCATAACGTAACGCGTTAGAAAGCAGGTTATTGACTGCCCGTTTGAGCAGTGCGCTGTCTGCCTCGACAAACAAATTATCTTGAACCTCTAACGACACCAAGTTCATTTTAGTTTCAGGCAGTTTGTTCGTCAGTCCGTGCATAAACGGGTCGAGTTCAATGGCTTCAATGTTAAGTACTGAGTCTGGGCGCTCTACCTTAGCGAAGTAGAGCAGCTCATCGACCATTTGTTCCATCTCTTCCGTATCTTCAATAATGCTGGCAATTTTATCGTGCTGATCCTTAGTTAGGCTCTCGTCCTGGAGCATTTCGGCCTGCCACTGAATACGGAAAACGGGGGTTCTTAAATCGTGTGCGACGGAATTAGTAAGTGAACGGTTACTGGTAATAAGATCAGAGATTTTATCGGCCATGTAATTGAAACTGTCATTGAGAGAGCCAACGCGATGTCTACTGCCCGTTGGCGCTCTTGAGTTAAAATCACCTTGTGCGAATTTCATGGTAACCTCTTCAAGAGTACGAACTCGCCTACTTAGGAACCAAATAAGCCCTGAGGTGTAGATAAAGAAGCCGCCCAGAATAAAACCCCAGAGAATATCGTCATCAAACTCTATGGCTTTGCGAAGATCTGACTCGACATCAGGCTGGACTCGATAGATGGTGTCTGGTGACGATAACATGAACCAGAAATCACGCTCGTCATCATAAAATGTGAATGGATGAATACGGTCATTAGTGAAGTAGTTTTTCACTTCCTCCGGCACATCAGAGCTCGGAAAAGCCGTCAATATTTTCGCAGTATTGGCGATAAACTCATTCAGAACTATCAAAGCTTGATCTTTGCCCTGATGGTCTGAAATTGTCATTAGGACGTCCCTAAATGCGGCGCCCTCTAAATCTTCTAGAACATAGTCATAGTCTGTATTTAGTTGATAAATAATGATTTCATACGCCACCAGACTCAGGGTGAACAACACCAACAACCCGAAAAATGCCTCAATGTAGATTCGGCGCATACCTCATTATCCTCAAAATTCTTTACCAACTATCTGGTACGAACAAATAACCTTTACCTCTGACAGTGATGATACGTTTAGGTGTCGCGGAATTGTCACCCAGTTTTTTTCTCAAACTGACCACTTTGTTGTCGATCGTACGATCCAAACCATCGTATTCGATACCTCTCAACGTTTGGGTCAGAAAGTCGCGCGATAACACTTCATCCGGAGTGCTAGCCAGTATCCAAAGCAGATCAAAATCGCTGTCAGACATGCTGACCTGAGCACCATCAAGAACACACACTTTGCGCGCTTGATTCAGGCTTAGTTGGCCGTATGTCAGAGTATTCACTGGTTTGGAATCTACCTCAGCAGACTGTTCCCCAACTGGGCCTCGCCTTAATAGCATCCGCATGCGAGCGAGTAATACGCGTGGTTTTATCGGTTTGCTGACAAAATCATCGGCACCAATTTCAAGTGCCGCAACATGGTCAAAATCATCATCACTTGCCGTCAACATTAAGACTTTACCGGAGTATTTCGCTCGAATCTGTCTACAAATTGTCAGGCCATCCATTCCCGGCAGCATCAGATCAAGTAAAAGTAGATCCGGCTGTTGCTCAACAATAGCATCAACAGCACTGCTACCGTCTTCGAAAGTAGTGACTTCAAAATCTTGTTTAACGAAGTATTCTTCCAGCATTGAGCGAAGCTTTACGTCGTCTTCAACAATAAATAAGGATTGCAAAGAGCTCATCGACTATATAACCAGAGTTCTGAATTTGAGATTGAGTAATATTAGCTTAAAGCTATAAGGATTACCGTAACAAAGATGAGCCCAATAGATTTATTTTGAACACAGTTCAATTATGAGACGGGAGTTATCCTTAATGAGCTGACAGAGCTACAGGGAAGAAACCAGTCCATTAAACCACCGCTATTTAGATCATCAAAAATATTTAGAAATATAAATCATCCTTAATAACTAACGTGAAGCGGATTAACACGTTAAGTTCGAGGTGCGGAGTGACGAATTTTGGCTCTATTACGGCGTCTTGTAGCTTATCGTTACTCCATTTCCCTACAGAGCTAGTTTGGACATCTAGACGTGATTAGCTGTGTGCTTTGGGGTGACTCTTCTCACCCCACTTTTTTCTCAATCGCATTCCTTTAGAAATGCATGTCGACAAAAGCACTTCATTTGGAAAGCGGCTCTTCACAATACCTGCTTTTATGTTTTTATCTTAGTTTGGTTATTGATGACGAAATGCGATTGTTCGCTGCTGGAGCAAAATTAGGTTCGGTTTCTTATTGGTTGCCATCTTTATTAAAGAAGTATCCGCTTCACCAGTAGTAGAGCAATCTGATTTATCACTGATGCGAGGCAACACACTTTTTAGTCAAGGCTGCAGCTAAATTATTGGAGAGGTTTTTCTGGGTACTTATGGTAAGGGAATCGAAAAGGAATGTAAGCCCTAGGGAAATCCTTATCTCCTAGGCTTAAGGCAGTAAGTAGACTCATATTAGTCTTTTTGCTTCGCTTTAAATTGGTAATCGAAATTCAGGATAGAGCGATACTTCACCTCTCCACGATTGCTTGCGTACTCTTCTACTTTCACTTTGAAGTCATCCAATTTGATGTCGCCTACATGTGAATAGCCTAATGTTGCAAACTCGTTTTTTCGCTCTGCTTGGGACATGTCCTGCATAGAATCTTTCAAATTGAAGCCAGCTTCATAAGCTGCCGTTTTGCTATCAAATGAACCAGCAGAAATGTTTTGCTCACCGCTGATGTTAACAAAAGAAGAAGCGAAAGCAGAAGTTGCTAGTAACATAGTTGAAGTAAGAGTAATTAAACGTTTCATAATTATTTCCCCACATTTTGTATTTATTAACATTGGTTAAACAGAATGTTTCTCCAATCAACAGAGCTCATTTTATATTGCACGACCGTGCAGTAAATAGGTATTCTGTCTATTCATTGTGGAAAATATTGCACCAATAGATGTCACCCCAATGTAACTAAATGGTTGGATTTTGCAGCTAGAGTGAAGAAAAAAAGAGCGCCTGATAGGCGCTCTAGATCGAACTGGGTATCAATGAAACCGTTGTTCCCAAATTGGCGGAGAACCTATGATTTCTTCAACAGCTTCAATGAAAAATTTAACCAAAGGCGGCTGGTTTCGATGTGAATACATGGCGTAAATACCGCTCTGCGTGTAAATATCAGCATAGGGTAGCAGCTTCACCAACCCCATCTCATTGAGAGGTTCTGGCAGCATGAAATCACAGATTAAACCATAGCCAATGCCTGCTTTCATACCTTCTATCATCAGTTCGGCTTCGTTAACGAAGTACTTACCGTTCATTTCATATGAGGCGAGTTCATCCCCATTTGTCCCGCTAGGCATTTGGAATCGGTCTGCGGTCATGCTGCCATTGGTATACACAATCGCAGGTAGAGAAACGAGCTCCTCCGGCGTTTCTGGGTTGCCATGAAGTTCAACAAACTCTCGAGAGGCGAGAAGTGAAAAGTCATTCGGTGCGATTTTTTTGGCTACAAGGTTTGAATCCTGAAGTTTGCCGATGCGGAACACAACATCAAAGCGCTCACCAATCACATCCACCCTACGATCATCCAAAATCAGTTCAATGGTGATTTGCGGATACTTAGCCATAAACTTTTCGATAGCAGGCTGAAGGTACATACGACCAAAAACTGTCGCGCTTGAAATTCTTAAGTGGCCCTTGGGCTCATTGTGGTAAGTATCTGCAATATTGCGGGTGTCAGCCAATAACTCTCTGACTTTTCTGGCTTGATGAACAATATCCTGCCCTGCTGATGTCAGCGCTAAAGAACGTGTCGAGCGATTGAGCAGACGCACACCCAGTGTCTCTTCCAGTTTTTTGATCTGCTTAGACAAGACAGAGCGATCCATGTGTAAACGTTCAGCAGCTTTTGCAAATGACCCTGACTCCGAGACCTCAAGTAACATTTCCAGCCGATTTGCAAAGTCCATACTACCTCCAGTTTAAAGCTGTCTTTAAAAGCCAAGCTTACTTATTGATAAGGCAGATATGTTAACTCAAAGAGTTACATAATGATTATAGACTTATTGTCTATAGTTCATTTCTTTAATGTCCATAATTACTATTCGCGGCGAATTCTCCTTGATACAAAGGGGGTTGATGTAACACAAACTAGCTCTCTGATTTTCATTCCTCTGTATTGACCTCAATCTCAGGTAATCACCTGATATTTCGTTTTTCGTCCAATTTTTATACTCCACTCCAATTTCATGCTGATTAGTCAAGCTAGTAAGCCTCTGGAATTCACCACTATTTCAATCATTTGGCTAAACACTTGCCCATACCGGAGTATTTAAAACACTTATGAAACAGTTAACTTTGATGCTAATTCCGCTCGCTCTGGCTCCTAAAGCTATGGCAGCAGGCGATACGAATAATGTCACGCTAGAAGGATCTCTTGGCGTCTTGAATGGCTCATCAACGGAACTGGTTTACGACAGTACAGGAAGGAAGCTAAGTCAGCTTGACTGGGAGATCGATAATGTCCCGATAATCAAGCTAGGTGCTGCTTGGGATATTAATGAGAATTGGACGCTAAGGGGGAGCTTTTGGTCTGTGCTGACTGATGATGGCGACGCTCATATGGAGGACCGCGATTGGCTTAATGCTAATCAATCATCACCGACAGACATATCCATAAGCCCAGACACTAAGTTGCGAGATGCTCATGAGATTGACATCAATGCAACCTACTGGCTGCTTAGCCAAAGCAATTACAAAGTCGGTGCTCTAGCGGGCTATCAATACAACCTCTTCAAGTGGGACGGCATTGGTGGCACTTATTCCTACAATAATGGGGCTGACGTAGGCTCATTCCCAAACGTCGTAGGCATAGACTATAAGCAGGAATTCAGCGTGCTATATCTTGGACTAGCTGGAGAATACAAGCTGGATAAATCGGACTTTGGTGCACAACTTAAATGGAGCCCGTGGGTTGATGCGAAAGATGTAGACCATCACAACATGCGCGATCTGACCTTCTATGAGCAAAGCAATCGTAATTCTGATTTTATCTCGTTGTCGCTCAACTATGGTTACCACTTTACGCCAAGCATGAAGCTATATGCCGAATATGTTTATACCAAATACTCTGAAGCGAAGGCAGATACCACCATCGTTGACAACAGCTCTGGTGACTCTGGAGTAGTACCCAATGGCGCTGGCTTGGATAACCACAACTCAACCGTTTCAGTTGGCCTGAAATACACATTCTAGTCACTTGAAAATGACTCAGAACGGTGCATTCGTTTGCGCCGTTCTTTTCTAAATTCCCCCAATCATCATCGGAATACAATCTCATGAAACACGCTATTAAATGGTCTCTGGCAGCTTTGATTATTAGCTGCAGCTTTAACGCACTGGCGGCAAAAATTGTCTATTGGGACGATGTTGAATCTTTTGAACGTTTGGTTTCGTCAGAAAACAAGACAGACTTTGCGAGACTCTCGGTTTACTACCAACCGCAAGAAAACAAAATGTTCTGTGGTGTCGCATCGGCTGCGATGGTGCTAAATGCACTGCGTGTTGATAGAACACCAGAACAAATTCCACTTGATTCAAGTCAGTTCTCTACGTTGGAGTCCGGCTACCTGCCAAACGGCGGTGGCAATGTCGAGCACTCAGATAAATCCTATGTCAGCTGGTCTCCCCTATTTCACCGTTATACTCAAAACACCGTGTTAATCCACTCACCGAAATCCAGAATTGAAATCCTAGGCAAGCCCGCGAAAGGCAGCCAGTTTAACGACTACGGGTTGCAGCTCTCTCAATTCGTCGATCTGGTTAAATCCAATGGCGCTAAAGTCGTCAGCTACGAGCTACAAAACATTGACGATATCGACGCAATTAAGGCCAATATGGTCACGGCACTGAGTCAGCCAGAACATTATCTGGTGGTAAACTACGCTCGAAAAGGCGTTGAGCAAAAAGGTGGTGGGCATTACGCGCCAGTGGCTGCTTATGATGGAGATTCGGATTCATTTCTCATCTTAGATCCTAATAACGCTGACTACTTGTGGCATTGGGTTGATGCCACCAGCATGATTAAAGCGATGAATACAATCGATGTCGACAGATACCGAGGCTACGCCATTATCTCCGACTAATAAAAAGGCCAGCAAACCGTTTGGTTTGCTGGCCTTTCAACACTTCTCTTGCACGATTAGCGAAGTAATCGTTGTTTAAGAGTTTTCCAACGAACACCAAGTAACACAAGGGCTATCAGAATATAGATTGTTGGTTCAGTGACCTCAGACTTTACCGACCAGTAGAAATGTATCGGTGCAAGCAGCAAGGCTAAATAAACCCAATTATGTAGCTTTTGCCATTTTGCTCCCAGTCTACGCTGCATCGCTTTGGTCGATGTTACAGACAGCGACAACAATATCAGCCACACAGCTCCACCTACGGTGAGATAAGGACGTTTGATGAGCTCCGAAGCCAGTAAACTCCAGTCCAAGCCCAGATCCAGCGTCGCATAGGCGACTAAATGTAATACCGCCCAGAAAAAGCTATATAGCCCAACCAATCGTCTGACTCTGACTAACGTCCCTTGCTTAGTCCATTTCGCTAATGGTGAGACCAATAAAGAAACAAACAGCGTATTGAGTGCACTGATACCCGTGTAGTGGATAATGCCCTGAACCGGGTCCCCACCTAAATCACCTGCGAAAGCCTTGAGCACCAACAGCAGCAAGAAACTCAAAGACACGCCATGGATAACTACCTTCAGCCCGGTAATCGCCTTCGGAGACAGCCTCATCAATAGAACTTCCTCAAGTCCATATTCTTGTATAGATGTGCGACTTCTTCTTCATAGCCATTGAACATCAATGTAGGCTGTCTTCGGCTGCTAAATAAGTTACCTTCACCGATAAAACGTTCGCTCGCCTGACTCCATCGCGGATGATCGACCTGCGGGTTCACGTTGGCATAAAACCCATATTCGTGGGGCGCGAGTCTATTCCAAGTGGTTGGTGGCTCTTGATCTGTCAAACGAATGCGTACTATAGACTTGATACTCTTGAAGCCATATTTCCATGGCACAACTAAACGCAAAGGTGCGCCATTTTGGGGAGCCAAGGTTTTGCCATACAAACCTACTGAGATAAGCGTTAACGGGTTCATCGCTTCATCCAGTCTCAGGCCTTCAACATAGGGGTAATCGATACTGCCACCCCAAGAGTTTTGCCCGGGGAACTGTTCAGGGTCGTAGAGTGTTTCAAAAGCAACGTATTTCGCTTCACTCTTCGGGTTGGCCATTTTGATGATGTCAGACAACGGAAAGCCAATCCAAGGTATATTCATTGACCATGCTTCTACGCATCTTAGGCGATAGATGCGCTCTTCAAGAGTAAACTTGTTGAAAATGTCTTCATAATTCAACGTTATCGGATTACCGACTAACCCATCAACTTTGACGCTCCAAGGATCGGAAACAAAACCACCTGATTTTTCCGCAGGATCAGACTTTCCTGTTCCAAATTCATAAAAGTTATTGTACTTCAGTACTTTGTCTTCAGGTGTCAATGAAAGGTCAGCTTGATACTTATTCGGCTTTGAGGCAGATAAATCAATACGGCGATCTTGAACAGGCTCCTCTTTTGAGGAGAACAGGTCCAAAACACCCGCCTGAGAGTTCGCCGCCAACGGCACACCGACAACAGCAATACCCAGTTTTTTTAAAATGTCTCTTCGCTCTTTATACACCGACTCTGGTGTTGCCTCGTTTTCAGATAACGCCCAGCGATGATTTTTCTTTATCCACATAGTCTTCCCCTGATACGACTTACTCACTGAGCAAGAAACAAATCGATTGTTCAATGATTTAACCAGACCGTACTAACGTCAGATCTCTTTCATCAAAAACGTAGATAATCTTGTTAAGGTGAAGTGTGGTACAAAGTCTGTTACTATGCGCGCCCCTCTGAATACTGGGCGACAACGATGAACCGTAAGAAGAAAATTAACCAGATCCTAAAAGCGAAGCAGAAAAAGCAAAACGCTAAGCTACATAAAAGCAACAAGCCTCGCTACATTTCAAAAGCGGAAAGAGCAAAGCTTGAAGCAGAAGAGCAAGAACAGCAAACCGCTGCACAAGCGGAAAATGAAGAAAGCCTAGACTCAGGTTCGTCTGAGCAATAATTCCTCTTCAATCGGGATGAACTTATCGCACACGTCGATTAGTGACTGTGCGCTAAGGCCCGGCACACCAAATACATCCACTTTGGTGCCAAACCTTTCCTGGACTCGTTTGACTAACACGTCAAAGTCGCCATCTCCGGATAACAGAATAACTCGGTCAACCTTGCTGGCAGCTTCGTACACATCCAAAGCAATACCCACATCCCAATCGCCTTTGGCACTGCCATCTTGTCGTTGAATAAATGGCTTCAGTTTAACGTTAAAGCCAATACCGCGAAGGATATGATGAAACTGCCTCTGTTTCGGGTCATGTGAAGCAATCGCATACGCATGAGCCTCGGTGACGTCTCGACCTTCCGTTGCAACGTACCAAAACTCATTGTAGTCAAAGTTTGCGCGGTACTTTTCTCGTGTTGTGTAGTAGATGTTCTGGACATCAACGAAAATGGCGACTTTTTCCATCAGGAATCCTGTTTAATCAATAACGCAGGCATAGTAACAGTTATTGAACTCAAGCTGTTGGTTTTCTATGTATTCTGATGCGAAAGGCAAAGACTCTTTAATTAAACCATTTAAGCGTATCGTGCAGCGAGGTCACGCTACCAACAACAATAAGCGCAGGGCTGATCGCTTGCTCTGCCAGCTTGGGTAAGTCTTTTAGCGGCCCAGTGAATACACGCTGTTCGCTGCGTGTTCCGTTTTCAATAATGGCGCAAGATATCTGCTCATCCAAACCGTTTTCGATAAGCTTGGTGGTAATTCGCTGGCTCTGCTTTAGACCCATATAAAATACCAGTGTGTTGTTAGATTGGGCCAGTGATTGCCATTCAATTTCCCGACCATCTTTCTGCACATGGCCAGTAATAAACTGAACGCTCTGAGCGTGGTCACGGTGTGTCAACGGAATACCTGCGTATGCAGTTGCGCCAGCAGCCGCTGTTATGCCCGGTACCACTTCAAAGTGAATTCCATGGGCAGCCAACTCTTCCAGCTCTTCACCACCACGACCAAAAATAAATGAGTCCCCCCCCTTGAGCCGAACAACACGTTTTCCTGCCAGTGCTTTTTCCACCAAAATCTGGTTGATTTGATCCTGAGGCACGCAATGAAAATCAAGCTTCTTGCCGACATAAACCATCTCAGCTTGAGGATTGGCTAACGCCAATATTTCTTTAGAAACAAGGCGGTCATAAACGATCACTTCTGCTTGCTGTATCACTCGGTAACCTTTCAAGGTTAGTAAATCTGGATCACCGGGACCAGCGCCAACAAGAGAAACAAAACCACGTTTTGGAGAAGAGTTAGGGTGAGCACTCATAGCCGTACCTGCTGATTCAAATTTGGATATAAAAAGTAGCGCTCAATCAAAGTACTCATCGAATCACGACTTTTTATCGCCAAACCTTTAACCATATAAAAGGATTCTGCGAAGGCCCCATGCTGCGCCATGGGGCCACATCAATTTATTTCGCCATTGCAGGCTTAGCTTTAACTTCCCGCTCAGAATCAATTGATGGAGCAGTTTTCGCGTGAGTCAGGTAAAGAGGAATACAAGTGAACAACAAGCCACCAACGATGTTACCCAGAATCGTTGGAATAAGGTTGAAGTTCAGCCAAGTTGCAATACCGAAATCTGCACCAAGAATCATACCCAGTGGGAACAAGAACATGTTCACAACCGTATGCTCAAACACCAAGGCAAAGAAGATGAAAATCGGTAGCCACATGGCTGCGATCTTGCCAGCAACACTTCGGGCAGTCATGTTACCAATCACACCAAGACAGACCATCAGGTTACAGAAAATGCCACGCACAAAGCAGGTAATCCATCCGTCCATTCCCATGTTTTCAAAGCCAACAGTACGCGCTGTTGATACTGCGATAAATTTCTTAACCACAGCATTTGGGTCTAAAGAGAAATTACCCGTCAGAGAGATAGCAACCAAATAAGCAACAATCAGCGAGCCAATCAAGTTACCAAGGCCAACCAATCCCCAGCAACGGAAAATACGGTTCCAGGTGATACCTGGTCGGTTGTCAAACTTGGCAAGAGGTGCGAGACCAAAAACACCAGTGACCAGATCGTAGCCCATCAGACTTAGGATACAAAAGCCGACCGGAAACACTAAAGCACCCACGATGCCGATGCCTGTCTGTACGATAGTCGTAATGGCGACTACAACAGCCAAAGATAAGATGATACCCGCCATTGTGCCGCGCAAAATCAAGTCACGCGTACTTGTTTTTGTTTTCGCTTCGCCGACATTGATCATGGTTTGTACGAATTCGGCAGGTTTTAATGCTGAAGACATAGCTACGTCCTTTTTAAAATTGAAAGTTAAAAGTTGAAATTGAATAGTGAAAGGCTCGTTGCTTCACCTGCTCCCCTATGGAAAAGCAACAAGCCTTTAAGCTATTAAATCTCTTCAAACACCCGGTTAAGCAGAAACTTCAACCTGACCTTTAATAACGCGTGTTTTGTATGCTTTGACACTGAAGTTTTCGTCTTCCATACATACACCCGTTGATAGGTTAAAACGCTGTTTTTTCAGAGGACTAGCGACCCACAACTCCTGCTTGTGTTCAACGATCAATCCACGGGAAAGGACATTTGACTGGTAGAACGGATCAGTGTTGCTGATAGCCATCACTTCTTCAGCGTGAGAAGGGCGAAAAATGGCAACCTGCTCCCCAGAAACCAACGCACACACGCCAGTACCCGGGATGATATCTTCAATACTGCATACTTTTGTAAATGCCATGATGTTGTCTCCCTAAACTAACTCGACGTGAAGGATGTCACCCTTCTCTTCTGGATGTTTTTCTGTGTACGTCGCCGGACGATGCTGTTCACGCTCTTGGACAAAGACAACATTGCTATCGCGTTCATCTGAGTTTATGAAATGTGCGAAACGTTTTAGCTGAGCTTCGTCGTTGATAGTATCAGTCCATTCACAACGGAACTCTTCTACTAACTTGGCTACATCGGCTTCCAGTTGTGCATTGATACCAAGTTCGTCGTTGACGATGACTTCTCTCAGGTAATCAACACCACCTTCCAGATTTTCCATCCACACAGAAGTGCGTTGCAGTGGCGCTGCCGTACGAATGTAGAACATCATGAAACGGTCGATGTATTTGATGAGGGTGTCCTTATCGAGGTCGCTCGCTAGAAGGTCAGCATGTCTTGGCTTCATTCCGCCATTACCACACACGTACATATTCCAGCCTGCGTCTGTCGCTATGATGCCTAAGTCTTTACCTTGTGCTTCTGCACATTCACGCGTACAACCCGATACACCGAATTTCATCTTATGCGGGGTACGGATGCCCTTGTAGCGGTTTTCGATCATCACGCCAAGGCCAACAGAATCTTGAACGCCATAACGACACCAAGTTGAGCCTACACAAGTCTTTGCCATGCGAAGCGCTTTGGCATAGGCCTGCCCTGTTTCATAGCCTGCCGCGATCAACTTCTTCCATATCGCAGGTAGGTCGTCTTTCTGAGCGCCAAATAGACCAATGCGCTGAGCACCAGTAACTTTGGTGTAAAGGTTGTACTCGGCAGCAACTTCAGCCAATACCTTAAGTGCCTGAGGAGTCACTTCACCACCAGCCATACGAGGAATCACAGAGTAGGTTCCGTCTTTTTGCATGTTGCCGAGGAAGTTGTCGTTGGTATCGTGGAGTTTGACCAATTCAGGTTTTAGAATGTGCTCACCCCAGCAAGATGCGAGGATTGAGCCTGCTAGTGGCTTACACGCTTCACAGCCGTATCCCTTACCGTATTTTTCCAACAGCTCATCAAATGTTTTGATTTCTTCAATACGGATAAGGTGGAACAGCTCCTGGCGAGAATAAGCAAAATGCTCACACACATCATTTTTTACTTCGACACCTGCTTTGGCTAATTCAGCGTTTAGCACGGATGTCACCAGTGGAATACAACCACCACAACCCGTTCCAGCGCCAGTTACCGCTTTGATATCACCAATAGTGTGATGGCCTTGAGCCACGGCTTCAGCAATCTTGCCTTTAGTAACATCAAAGCAAGAACAAATAACCGCTGATTCGGGAAGCGCATCAGCCCCTAGTGTTGGCTTTTCTGCCCCAGCATGAACCGGAAGAATTAGCGTATCTGGATGTTCTGGAAGCTCGATCTCATTGAGTTTAAGCTGCAGCAAATCACCGTAATCAGATGTGTCACCTACCATCACCGCGCCAAGCAACTTCTTACCGTCTTCAGAAACGATAATTCGCTTGTACACTTCCTGCTCTTCGTTTTGGTAAACGTAGCTCTTACATCCCGGTGTACGTCCGTTTGCATCACCGATTGAGCCTACTTTGACACCAAGCAGCTTCAGTTTCGCAGACATGTCCGCGCCTTCAAACTTGCTGTCGTTACCTAATAAGTGGTCAACGGCGACTGTCGCCATCTTGTAACCCGGTGCCACAAGGCCATAAAACGTGCGATTCCAAGATGCACATTCACCGATAGCATAAACATTTTCATCAGTTGTCTGACAGCAATCATTGATCTCTACACCACCACGTGGTGCTATACCTAACCCCATTTGGCGAGCAAGTTTGTCTTGAGGGCGAATGCCGGCAGAAAAAACAATAAAGTCCGTCTCTAACTCGCTACCATCAGCGAATCGCATTACGTTTCTTGCTGTTTTGCCTTCCGGTGCAATCTCCAGGGTGTTTTTACTAACGTGTACCGTTACGCCCATACGTTCAATTTTCTGACGTAATTGATCACCACCAGCCTGATCTAACTGCTCAGCCATCAATTTCGGAGCAAACTCCACTACATGAGTTTGCACACCCAATGCTTTCAGTGCACCTGCAGCTTCAAGGCCAAGTAAGCCGCCACCTATAACGACACCAACTTTGCTGTTCTTGGCACATGCTTCGATCGCTTTGAGATCTTCGATTGTACGGTAGACAAAACAGTCTTTGCTCTCGTGGCCCTTAATTGGTGGAACAAAAGGAAAAGACCCCGTGGCCATGACAAGTTTGTCATACTGAATTTCACGTCCAGTGCTTGAATAAACGGTCTGCTTTTCACGATTGATGTTGATAGCGCGTTCGCCCATCAAGATGTTGATATTATGCTTTTCGTAAAAGCCTTCCTTTACAAGCGAAAGCTCATCTGCAGTATGATGGGAAAAGTAAGAAGAGAGATGGACACGGTCATAAGCGACACGAGGTTCTTCACAGAAGACAGATATTTCATATTGAGAAACATCCGTCTTCTCAACGAGGTCTTCTATGTAACGGTGCCCGACCATGCCGTTACCTATAATGACCAGCTTCAACTTGCTCATAGTACTTCCTAAGGGTTAGGTTCTTATCACTATGTGCATTGTTAAATGTGAAAGAAAATTAATATATGATGTAAATCAATTACGAAATTGAACTACCCTAAAGGGGTAGGAGCAAGATTTAATCAGCCTATTTATGTATTAAAATTACAATAATGAATTCCTAACCCTCTATAAGAGTTAGCAATGTGTACTTTATGTAAACACTTGTTCACAGGAGCTCTGAACGATAAAGCTCGGGTTAACAAATTGAATACAATTGCAATCGAGCACATATGAATAATTGGAATTAATATCTCAACAAAAAGAAACAACATGTAACAAGGTTATTTTTGCAGCAATTATTTGCGAACAGTCAAACTTCGCTGAGCAGTTTGTGAATAGTTACCTCAAATTGATTTAGGTCATTTATAGAACTTTTGCCCTAGGGATAGCATGGCGCGGTAAGTCAAGGAAAAACCAGAAGTAATTTAGCAAATGGTAATAGACCGCTAGCTGAAATACGCCGCCATACTATTTGAGATAACCAATAAAAATGAACAATCAACAGCTCAACAAAGACTATTGCGCTAATGCCAATCTAATATCTACCACGGATCGATCCAGCCTTATAACTCATGCCAATCAAGACTTCTGTGATATTGCAGGCTATTCAACTGACGAATTAGTGGGCAACCCCCACAATATGGTTCGTCATGATGACATGCCCAAGCAAGCATTCGAACAGATGTGGACCTACCTTAAACAAGGGAAAAGTTGGATGGGTCTAGTAAAAAATCAATGTAAAGATGAAGCTCACTATTGGGTATCCGCCTTTGTAACTCCCATTAAAAACCCTGACGGTGACATCGTTGAATATCAGTCGGTTCGTTCTAAGCCCGATTCAGGGCAGGTTGAAAGGGCTGAAGCTCTTTATCGTCGGCTACAACAGAACAAATCTGCAACAAAACCTAGGCTGCCACTGCACAAACTCACATTAGGCTATTCTACGTTACTGGCATTATTGTCGCTTTTAATGCTGGGTACGACCCCGAGTGTTCTCAGCGCTGCAATTACCTTAGTTGCGGCAATGATGACATTTGGCCTCGCGTACCAGTACCGACGCAGTAAAAGCATGGCAGCTCTCGCCCAGCAAGCCTATAGTAACCCATTGATGGAAAAGCCCTACACCAACCACTTCGATGACTACTCTCAAGTCGAATTAGCGCTGAAAATGAAACAAGCCGAACTGCGAGCAGTGACCGCTAGGGCAACGGAAACGTCCGGAGAAATCCTGATTTCAGCAGAAGACGAATTTGGCACGATTCAATCAATCGGACAAAGCCTAGACCAACAATGTCATGAAACGGAGCAAGTTGCCGCAGCTGTTGAACAACTCACCCATTCTATCAATGAAGTCGCAAGCGGCGCATCTGCTGCTTCAATGCTCGCTGAAGAAGCAGATCACGAATCTGAAAAAGGGCTAAGCAGCATACATTCCACCATTGCGGAAGTGACTGCTCTTGAAGCTGAGCTGGCGCAAGCACAGACAATCATTAATCAGCTATCTCAAGACAGCCAAAAGATCGACAGCATTTTAGAGGTCATCACTGCTATTTCAGAACAAACGAATCTACTTGCCCTAAATGCCGCTATCGAAGCAGCGCGAGCGGGAGAAGCTGGCCGCGGATTTGCTGTAGTCGCGGATGAAGTGCGAAATCTGGCGTCCAAAACCGGTTCCTCTGCAAGTGAAATTCATACCATGATTCGCCAGCTTCAGGAAACGGCCGAAAGTGCAGTAGGTGCAATGGAAAAAGGTATTGCTCTTTCAAGCCGCTGCAAGCACCGTGCGGATGAAACGGGTGATGTTCTCAGCACGATTTCAGACAAATTGAATCAAGTGACCGACAGCAGCATCCAAATCGCCACTGCGGTCGAGCAACAGGCGAGCGTTACGCAAGAGATCAACCGCAACATCATCAACATCAAACAACTCGCCGATGACACTTCCCAAACGTCACAATCTTCAATCGAACGAACCAGCCATTTGGTTAACAACCTGGAAGGTCTGGAACGTTTAATGAAACAGTTCCAGAAATAATTGGAGAGCCTTCGGGCTCTTTTTCTTCTCCATCATCCAGCCCTGATAACTACAAAAAGATCACTAAAATAAGGTCAAATCTGTTTAACAATCTTATCAATGATACAGGCTTAGGCCTATTAGGGCTCAGAAGTGGTATTTCTCTACATTTTGTCGCATTTTTGTGACTTTAAATACGAAATCAAAACCATTAATAAAAGTGATACTAGTTCCACTATTTGATAATTTTCTGATTAAGTATAGACTGGTAAAAAGATGATATAAATTGACTATTTCTTATACATTACATTAACTTGCGCACATAATACCTGTATAGTTTTAATACGCTGTATCATTTATAGTCTTTAAAGTGTGATCCTTGTTCAGTCTTATGCTTGATTCCCCATACGAAAAGCATACTATTGTCTGATATTCATACTTAGGCATATTCCTACAAAGGCTACTCAAGATGGAGCTTGACATATTTAACCCTTCCAGACAGTTACGTCGAGCAGTCTTGTTCTGGCTAAGTATGCTTCTTGCCCTGATGTCATTGATTATTGCCACTCTTAATGTGTTTTTTGGCGTTTATCACCTCTTGGCGATCATTCAGAGTCTTTTTTGTAGCTTTTCTCTCTATGTCGCTTTCAATAGCTACCGAAGCACTGCTTCCCTTTTACTCTCAAACTGCTACGTCTATAGCATCATAGGTTTGGTTTATTTCACGACGCTGGCATACCCGATAGAGAATGGTTTGTTCCTCTGGAGTTTCCTCTACCCGGTTCTGTTTTACCTTATTCTGGGTAAACGGTATGGATTTGTTGCGACCATGATGGGCTTCATTAGCCAGCTATTCCTTGTGGTTGATAAATCGTTCGTCGATGGTGTTGTCAGCTATTTTGAGCTCATCGTTAATTTTGCCCTCGCCTATCTGAGTGTCTGGCTCGCCAGCCACATTCTCGAGGTCAAGCGTAAAACATCAGAAGCATCACTGGGGCAGCTTGCTTCACGTGATGCTCTCACTAGTGTCTATAACCGCCACGCTTTAATTCATAACTTTGACCGCTACCGACAAGAAAGTGAAACACTACCTTTGTCGCTTCTGGTTTTGGACTTGGATTACTTTAAACAGGTCAATGACGAATTCGGCCATGACATTGGTGATAAGGTGCTAGTTCAGACAGCAGCACTCATTGATGGATTAAGCGATGAACACTTGGTGTATCGCATTGGTGGAGAAGAATTCTGCATTGCTTTACACAACACTAATATTCAACATGCCATGATTAAGGCTGAACAAATCCGAATGGCGATTGAACGCTACCGATTCAACAGCAATGAGCAGCCAATATCTCTCACGGCGAGTATTGGGATTTATCAGTGTGATCTCTACAACGATCTCGAAAGCGTACTGAAAGAAGCAGATAAAGAGCTTTATAAGGCTAAGAAGAACGGGCGTAACCAAGTCATGGTATGCAATCAAAAAGAGCAGGCCATAATGACCTGCTCTTGATAACAGTTACTTTTAGTCATTAGCCTTCTGAGTCATCTTCATCAAATACAACATTGTAGTTTTCTGTATAAGTACACTGAGGTTGTCGGCTACAGGTAAAGAAACGACGACCTTTGAACTCCCCTTGAGAAGCAGTCTTAATCACCATAGGGCTGCCACAACGCTTACAGAAACGTATCTCTTTCTCTGGTTCGATCAAATCGATATGAGACGCCAGAAGACGACGCAACTTGCCAACCTGATAGCTGTGTTTAACGGAAGTGCCGATTAAGGGAATGCCTGACGACTTACACACGTGCATTAATAGCTTTTGGCGTTCTATTTTGCCTTTATCAAGTGTCCTGCCATCATCCAGTTCGATTGCTACACGAACCTGAAGTGTACGCGGGTCGCAAACCACGTAATCAAAGTAACTCTTAGCGATGCGGTTATTGGCGATAAACCACTGCTTTTTATCAGTAGCCAGTGGGGCAACAATATTTGCCATGTTTACTTTAGCCATGACAATGCCATGCTGGCCTACAGCAGTCATCAGAGCATTGTAAAATGCCGATTCCTGCATATTCATCAAGGGGCCTTTTTTCTTATAGACACTGTCTTTTAACTCATCTTGTTTCAAATAACGTTTTTGCACAAAGACAAAAAATAAAACCAACAAAACAACAACGATGAAAACACTTTCCATTTCGCTTTATCTACTCCACCACTTAGGAAATGTATGAAACTCTTAAAGAATTTATACGCTAACTTAGGGGATATGTCAGTGTTTATGTAGGAATGGCTTATTGTTTGTGGGATCCAGCCTCGGGTAAAGCCAGATTGATCACCACCCGATCATCGGGTTTAATTTGTTCATACGTCTGCTGCCAGTACTTACGTACCAATCGATCTATCAGGCCACTGTTTTTGGCCTGCTTTAACGCTTGCTCCAAAATCTGGCGATAACCCGCAGCTTCATCAGATAGATAGAAATAAAAGTCTTTCTCGTAATTTAAAAGTAGGCGTTGTTCTATCGCTAGGTGGGGGTTTTGTGCTGCTTCTCCTAGAATTTCGGTCATCCCTCTCGGGAAGTAGTTCACATCGCCTTTTGGAGTGAGTTTGGAGTATAGTGCCCTCCACTCACCATCTTCTAAATGCACAGGCAATTGATTAGCCTGCCAAATCGCCACATCATACCATTGCATTCCCATCCCTGCGATCAGACCTGAATCCTGCAAGTCTTTCAAGCTCCTGATAGTGTTAAACTCATTCTGCAATTGAGGTGGAATGAGCAACACACGTTTACCTATCAAACCATTGGTTAGCGGCACCTTGACTGGTACATACTGCTGATTTCTTTTTTCTGTCTCAATCAGCCAAGTTAAAGACAGCTGATTACTTTCAACCATTTTAGTCGCACGCTTTTGAGGAATATGATCTTGAGGAACTGATATTGTGACCGTGTAACCTGCATCGCCTAATGCTCTGTAAAGCAACTCATGATAGAAGACATGACCGCCATCCATCTGAGATGGCAAAGTAAGTTCAATTTCATTTTTTGCAAAAACGTGCTGGCACATCATGCACAGCAAAATGACGATTATACGCATACCGCCGCTTCCTGATTTGATTTCAACCAAAGTGCTTTAGCGATAGGTATCAACAATCTCCTGATACTTAGACATACCCGCTTCACCGATGGTATTTTTCATTTCATCGATACCGCGTTGTAGCTTCTCAGTTAATTTTTCATCTACCGCTAAATTAAAAGCATAGTAGAGTTCCCCTTCTCTGAGCACAAACACTGCCTCAAAATCGCTGGTGTCGTATCCGATTTGCTTTATCCACCACTTAGCGACGTTTTCTTCATATGCCCAAAGATCAATACGCCCTTTAGCCAGTTGCTGAGCTAAAGTCTCAGCGACAGAGTTCTCCTGCATTGAATCTCTCGGCACGCCAAGCTCTAACATCAGCTGTTCTCCCACGTCGTCCCTAATGACTCCAATCCGATATTGAGCAAAGTCGATTGTGTTCTCGATACTGATTTGACGGGACTTTTTCGCCATAACGACGATCCGCGTTTCACTCAAAGGCCCCACCCATTGGAATAGGTGTTCACGCAATCTTGTCCTAGTAGTCGAAAACAGTACCGCATCAGGCTTAATCAGTGTGGTTCGGTATGCCCTAGCCCACGGCTGAACCTTGATATCTTCTTTCTTGATTTCTATCCCCTCAGATTTAGCAGCAGCAATCAGCAAATCGATCGAAATGCCTTTTGTCTCGCCATCTTGGGTAAAGTTGTATGGTGGGTACTCTTCGGTCAAAAACTGAAGTTCATTGAGCTCTATCGCTCCAATCGGAAATGAAAACAACAAGAGCGATAGAGACAGGCTGAGTAAAGATTTCATAGCCACCTCTAACAGTAAATAGTGTTACATCTATCAATAAACTGTAGAGGTGGATGCAAAATACGTCTAGGTAATTTGGGGGAGAATTATCTAATCGAAAGTTGTAGTTACGATCGCTTGTAGCAGCGTTCAGGTCTTCCGACCGTGCCGTAGTTAAGATCAGCCACTAGTTCACCAGAGCTGATAAGGTATTCTAGATAGCGTCTAGCTGTTGTACGGCTCGCACCAATGCGTTCTCCTGCTTCATCTGCTGTGATACTTTCTGCACCAGAAAACAACGCACGTATTTTGTCGAGAGTGACACTGTCGATACCCTTAGGCAACCTTTGAACACTGGATTCTGCAGTAGATGGGCTCTGTAGCATCTTGTCCACCAAATTTTGGTCAAGATCCGAAGCGCTCGTGAACTGATGCTTTTGTACTACGTATTTCTTCAATGCTGCTTCCAGCCTTGGGAATACAACAGGCTTAAGTAGATAGTCGACAACACCACCACGCATCGCCTGTTGCAGTGTATCGACATCACGAGCTGCGGTAATAAGAATGACATCGCAGCTTTGGTTGCGGGCACGCAGTTCCTGTAAAAGCTCCAACCCTGTTCCATCCGGAAGATACACATCAAGTAACAGGAGATCTGGGTTCAACACATCAAGCTGTATCTCAGCTTCGACTTTCGTAGTGGCAATCCCGATAACCTCATAGCCTTCCATCTGTTCCAGATAACGTTGATGTAATTGAGCAATGTTGAGATCGTCTTCAATAATCATCACTCGTGTTACGGATGTCATACCTGCTCTTCCTTCGGTAAATACACTGTCATTCTAGCTCCATGCTGTTCGTTATTCGTGATTTCCAGCGCGCCGTGATAGCGCACTGCTAATTCATTCACCAAGTAGAGGCCCACTCCTCTGGTCGACTTGTCTTTGGTTGACACACCCCGTTCAACCAAATGCTCTACTGAAAGATCTTCGGGTAAACCACAACCTTGATCCGTGACTTCGAGAATGATTTCATTCCCGAAATCACCAATGGAAACTTCAATTTGTCTTCGTACTGGGGCAAACATGGCATCCAAAGTAATCGCGCTGCGCGTGGCATCAAAAGCGTTATCAATAAGGTTGCCCAAAATAGTCACAAGATCTTCTGCATTAATCCGCTCAGGCAGAGGCTCAAGTCGGGAGCCCTCTTCGACGATAAGTTCAAGCCCAAGCTCTCGAGCACGCTCCGTCTTGCCCAGCAGCATGCCTGCGATCAATGGCTCTTTGACGGTTTCACGTAAGAACTCAATCAAAGATTGGTAATGCGCGGTTTCCTGGCCAATCAGATGCTGAACCGCGTCCAGCTCACCCATTTGAACCATACCACTAATAGTGTTCAACTTATTGCGATGTTCATGAGTCTGAGAACGAAGCATCTCTGCGTACTCTTTTGTTTTCGCTAGCTGCTCCGATAGCTCATTAAGCTCATCCCTCAAGCGAAAACTCGATACGGCCCCCACCACTTTTCCTTCAACAATTATCGGGCTACGGTTTGCAATTAATCTTTGTTTGTTGAGATAAAGGTTTATGTCGTGATCGGTGCGGGCTGTCGTAAGAACAGTGTGAAGGTCACTCTCAGGCAATACTTCTTTTAACGGCTTATTCAGGCATTGAGACTTTTCCAAACCCAATATATAACACGCACTCTTGTTAATTGAACGCAGTTTGCCCGACTGATCGATGCTCAAAATGCCTTCTTTGAGCGTTTCCATCGTCACGTCTAACTCAACGTACAAACGACCGATTTCTTCAGGTTCAAAACCAAGGATCGCTTTCTGGAAACGCCGAGATGCATAGCTTGAGACAATAGCATTCGCTGCAACCACCAATAACGCCATTAAAATCAAAAATATCAGAAAAGGTTCAAGTCGGTCCTGAAGGCGGTCAATGAGATAGCCAACCGACACCACACCTATGATATTGCCATCCGAATCAAAAACGGCCGCTTTCCCTCGAACGGAGTAACCCAACGAGCCTTGGGCGAAAGAAACGTATTTCTTACCTTCTATCAGAGCACGATCGTTATCGCCCCCTTTCATTGGTTTGCCAATGCGTTCATCAATAGGATGGATGATGCGAATACCGTCCTTATCGCCAATAACAATAAACGCAGCGCCAATTAACTCGGTAAGATTACGATATCGAAGCTGATATTCTGAGCCACCACCATCTTCTATCATTTTTACGACGAAGGGAGAGTTTGCCAAAAATGAGGCGACACCAAGCGCTTGCTTTCCCATCTTTTCTTCCTGCTCTTGCTTAACGTAGAAGAAACCTGCGGCAGCAAGCAACAACAATTCAATCAAGCCAGAAAGCGTCATGATAATCAGCATTCGCTTGCGAAAACTGATACTACTCCATTTCATAAACTCTCCCATTTAACCTAGCGAGGCTAACATCCAATTAACATTTATACGAGTTACTGGGCGCTATTTTGTGAGGCTTATTATCCTAACCATTCCCTCCTGTTATTGAGCTACTCCCAACAATTCGCCTTATGTGTTGTTTGATAGTTTTAAACACACTTTTATATAAAACCAGTAGAATAATTGATTTTGATCACAAGAGTTTTAGAACATTTTTTGTACTACTCACTTATTTAGACTGTATAATTATTGAGCATGAAAAATGTAGGAACGTTAGAAGTGGGCAGTGAGTACTAATAAAAACACGATAAATAACCGTCCACAATACAATGTCAGAGGGAAAGACGATGAAACGGGATATGTTTGGTATCTGCCTGTCAAAATCTATGCTGTCACGTAATCTGTCCAGCACCTTTACTCACGTAAGGGCCTATGAAAAGTCCGACTTAGATAACGACGTGAAGGTTATGCATGCCTTTCCGCAATTATCCGGTCAGGAGCTGCTGACGACGATTCAATCCTCCAAGCAATTACTATGGCGAGCGGAATATGTCTGCTTAAATCAAAAATAAGCGACAACAAAAAAAGGGAAGCAAATTGCTTCCCTTCTTTAAATCTACTACCCTGTCGCCTCTTGAGCGGCAGCCCTGAGTTGAGACAAGTATTTAATCCAACTCTTCGCCTGGCTTGATGGTTCGATATTGTTGGCTCTTTTCGCTTGTACTAGCGCTTTCTCAAGCAGATTCAATTTGTACAAAGCACGCGTTTTGGCTAGCGCCACGTCCGCATCACGGCCTTTCACTTTATCTAGCACCGACAACGAATCTTTGTAATAGCCTTGCTGAACCATGAGCTGAGCGACACTCCAGTTATACTTAGCGTCTTTCTTGGCTGCTAACTTCCAAATAGATAAAGATTTATCCCACTCTTTTGCCAACTGCCAGTAAGTGGCCTGCTCCGATAACAACTGAACATCCGTTTGCGCGTCATCCAGTTCACTTATTTCAATCGCGGCCCTTTCTGGGATACCACGTTTGGCATACATCTGGGCTAGCATGCGTCTGTCACTCTGGCTCAACGGCAACCCATTGATTTTGGCCAGAGCTAAGGTATCAAGCGCCTCTTTGTCCTTGCCGACTTTCATTTGCAAGCCAACCAGTTGGCGCCACCAGCTCAGTTTCTCCGGTTGGATACTAATAAGCAACTCAAGGGTTGGGATAGCTGCGCTCCAGCGTTTCAGCTCCAGTTGAGCACCCAGCTTGAGTGATAGCGGTTGAAGAATCTCTTTTTTCTCGACCTTTAGGTACTTATCGACCGCAGGTACTACTTTATCCCATTGCTCTAGTTGATAGTGCGACTGTGCAATTCGCAACCACAAATCCTGAGCTTTTTGGGTTTCAGGAACCGACTTAACTAACTGGTAATAGTGCTTAAGTGCCTTAGCAAACTGCTGGTCATTAAGGTACAGATCAGCCAGCATACGTTGGCTGATCCACGCCTGTTCATCACGCAGTAGACCACTTTCAACTGCATACTCCATTTTCGAAATGGCTTGCTTTGTGTTGCCATCTTGCCAGTAGAATACCGCCAACATACGAGCGACAAATGCCTTGTCGTAGTCGCGCGAGGTGTCGATTTCTTTAAGTAAAGCAATCGCCTCTTTCAGCTGTTCTTCCTGAGCGAGTTCATTGGCTTTCTGAACACGAACCGCAGTGTATTGAGTCAGCTCCTGAGCCGCGGTTAATGGCGAAGCCAGAAGCAAAGCGATAAGGGCTAATCGTTTCATCATTTGGCTAACTTAAACTCCAGTCTTACAGTTTGGTTTTCCTGAGATACAGCGGTCCCATCCACGACTTTAGGCTGATACTTCCACTTCTGAAGCGCCTGTATCGCATTACGCTCAAACATGCGCTTCGGATTGGCTTCAACAATGTCGATGTCTCTCGGTTTACCCGTTGGATCGATAGTGAACTTCAGGATCACATAGCCTTCTGCTTTACGCTTTAGGGCTTTGGCAGGATAACGAGGTTCGACTCGATATAAAGGCATGACTTGCTGATTGACGCCGAAGTCACCAAACGTTGGTGCGCTGATCGCCAAGCCTTCAATGCTGGTATTCAGACCAAGCGACGGCTGTGAAATCGGTGAAATCTGCGACAATTCAGTATTGGCTTGGGAAGTTGGCATCTGCTCAGGTACTTCTGGTGCTTTAGGTTGCTCCGGTACCGTGCGTTGACGACGCTGAACATCTTGCTCGTTTTCCACCATCACCATATTGAAGCTTAATGATTCACTAGGCTCAGGAGCTCTACGATGCCCGCTATCCACCATCCAAGCCATAAAGCTGAAGATAGCTAAAGCACAAGCAACAGCAAAGGGCGTGGCGATTAACAAACGTCCCACTACTTTTTCTCCGCTGCCAGCGCTATGTTCTTAACACCAGCACCTTTCGCCGCATCCATTACTTTCACTACAGTACCGCTGTAGGCATGTTCATCGGCCTGAATAACCAGCGAAGCGTCAGGTTTATCCAGCAACAAATGCTCTAGTGTCGCTTGTACACGTTCAATATCAACGTTGCGCTTATCAATATAAATGTCGTTTGCAGAAGTCACAGCGACAAAAATGCCAGCGTCCTTCTGACTCACCACATTAGATGCCTGAGGGCGATTCACTTCAACACCAGATTCGCGTACGAACGAACTGGTGACGATGAAGAAGATCAACATGATAAAAACGATATCAAGCATAGAAGTCAGGTCGACCTGAGCTTCATCTTGTTTATGGTGACGTCGACCGAGTCTCATCGCTGACTCCTTAAAGATTTTTCTAATTTAATTTCTCTCAACTGGCAGGCTTTCACTAATCGCGCATAGAAAAACATGCCTGTTAATGCGCCGACCATACCTGCCATTGTTGGTAATGTGGCGAGTGAGATGCCTGAAGCCATCAATTTAGGGTTACTGCTACCTTGGTTAGCCATGACATCAAAAACGGAGATCATACCCGTCACTGTGCCCAGCAAACCCAACATTGGACAAATGGCAACCAGAACCTTAATGATGTTCAGGTTTTGATATAACTGGCTGTGCGCTTGTGATAACCACCCTTCACGGATAGAGCGAGCATACCAAGAAGTTTGGTCGCTCCGTTCACGCCAAGCGTCGACCCAATTTGCTTTATGCTTTGGAAACTCGACAAACAGATAAATGATGCGCTCTAGAATTAATAACCAGCATAACGCTACCACACCAGACAGCCACCACAGCACCTGACCACCCTGCTGCATAAAGTTTTGCAACGAGAGTAGCCAGTCACTGCCAGCTAATGCTTCAGGTAACAATGCAAATATTGCATCCATTAGGCAACATTCCCTAGCGCTTCCTGAGATGGCTTGAGATCTTTCTCTGCTTGTTCAGCGACTAGAGAGATTCCCTGTTTCTCAAGGATGTTGCGAATCGTTTCGGCTTGCGAGCTCAGAATATTGTGAGCCAGAAGAAGAGGCATAGCGGCAACAAGACCAAGTACGGTGGTCACAAGTGCCATCGAAATACCACCTGCCATGACTTTAGGATCACCATTGCCAAACTGAGTGATGACCTGGAACGTTTCAATCATACCCGTAACCGTACCCAGAAGACCCAGCATTGGTGCCAAAGCAGCCAACAGTTTGAGCATGGACAATCCTTTTTCCAGCGTTGCTTGCTCATCAACGACAGTTTCAAGCAAACGTAATTCAAGCGCTTCAACACTGAGGTTTTTCTCTTTGCCGTAAACGGATAACACACGGCCAAGTGGGTTATTACCCGGATTTTGAGGTGACTTCAGTTGAGCACGAATCTTCTGGCGAGCAATAGACAAACTCACGCCACGTACTACAGCTATGATCAAGCCAATCACAAGCAGACCAAGAATGATCTTACCTACCACACCACCAGCTTGTAGTCTTTCCATCAGGCTTGGGCTGTGCGCCAGTTGCTCCAGCATCACACCACGAGAAGGATCAAGAACAATGTTCTCAACCTGCCCATTTGTTAAAGGAGAAAGAGATGAAATGGTTGGCGCTTGCTCAGGTTGCTTAATATAAGCCTGAGCTTCACCTTTTGAGGCATTCCAGTTTAAGTAGCCCTGCTCTCCAACTAAACCAATCGAACCAAGTCGAAGGGCTGATTCGCTTTTAGCAATCCCGTCACCGTTAACAAAACGGACTTCAGTTGATACCACTTCACCACTGGCTTTGATCTGCTCTTCCAACGCTTTCCAAAGACCATTAAGTTGATACATAGAAGGCAGTTTTGTCGCTGCCACAATCTCTTTAACCACACCGGCATGAGTTTGTGCATCTGCTGAGGTCACTGAATACTGCAGTTCAGACTCCAACTCTTTAGCGTTTTGACGCACAACGCCAAATACTTCACCTAGACTTCCTGTCTCTAAGCGGAGTTTTTCTTCCAGGCGAGCTAAGGTATTTTCGTTGTCACTGAACTTTGCCGCTAGTTTGTCATTTTGCGTTTGCAAATCGTCACGCTGCTTGATCAGTTGTGCTTTGAGCGCTTTAAGTTCTTTTTCAGTCTGCTTAAAACCTGACTCGCGAGCGACGTTATGTTTCGCTTGCTGTTGGTTTTCAGCCTGAGCTTTGTTGACCAACTCAGAAGAAGCTTGAGTGTTAAACGACAGGCCAGCAAGAGCGATAAGGGAAGCAATTAACGTACGTTTCATATTATTTCGCCTCCGCAACGTTTAGAGAAACTGGGAGAGTAATCAAGCTTGGCGCCGCTTGCTTCGCTGCGATGTTAAACGCTTTGTCTAACTCTGATTTCATCGAGCTATCGACACTCTGCCACTGTTTATCAGACTGGTTCCATGACCAGAATTTCGTGCCGTTCAGGCTGCGAGCTACCAGTGAAACGCGACCAAGATGAAGGATGTCAACTTCACGCGAGCCCTCACTTACCGCAATCTGGTCTTGATACAAACCAAGCTTGGTACCGTAATCAAGCTCTATCTGATACGCCTCTAGAATACGACGATACTTCTCTGCATCGCTCACATCAGCGCGAGTCATCATTTTTTCCAACTTCGCGACACGCTCTTGGCGCTGCTCTTGTTTGATCGGCATATCATCAGCAATCGACGCTTTTAGACCGGCGATCATCTGATACATCAGTGGAACTACACCCTGACGAGTGGTTTTTATCTCATCAATTTGATTTTCAAGGTTACCCGCTTCCTGCTCTTGGCTTTTGACTAACGCCGTCAGGTGAGAGCGATAAACCTCAAGGTTTTTTACTTCTTCCTGAAGCTGTTCAATTTCAGCTTGAAGGCTAAGTGTATTTTCAGCACTGACATCAATACGTTTCTGACTCGCAGCGGATGAGGAATTGGTTTTACTTTGAATGGATTGAGCGCTATCAAGGCTCGAGGCCGTTGCACTGAAGCCTGCTGTCGCAACCATCAACGCCAAACTGGTTTTAAATAGATTCATAACGTGTAATTTTCAATGATGTCAAACTGATTAGTGAGAAGCAATCTCATTTTCACTCGCCCGACATAGTAACGCGATTACATAAAATTTCAATCAACCATATGCTCAATATGCATTTAGGGGAAAGACCATGCCTTTCCCCTAATGTATCAAAGTTGATTAACCGTATTGTGTTTTAGTATTTGATTTGTAGAGTCGCCATATAGTTTCGACCTTCACCAATCACAACGTCTTCGGCATAAGCGTGTTTTGAAGATGTTGAACCTCCACCAGCAAGGTAATCTGTATCAAACACGTTTTCGACCGTCAGACGAGCCACCATATCAAGGTTTTCATCGTATTTGAGCGTGTAGGCCATACCCATATCGACACGTGTGTAAGCGTCTTTCTTGAACGTGTTCGCATCGTCACCGTAGCGAGAACCTTCGTAAATCACACCGACATTGAGATCAACTTCGTTGGTTGCCGCGTAGCTGGACCAAACACTCGCCGCAAACTCAGGTACATCCACAGGGCGATTACCTGCGTAAGTTTCGTGTTGCGTGATTTCGGCATCCAAGTACATAGCCGAACCCGTTAGCGAGAAACGCTCTGTCAGAAAGCCTTGTGCTGACAATTCCGCGCCGCGGTGTTCTTGCTGACCATTCTGAGTCTTGATGTAATTCCCTGTTGCTGTGTCTTCAACATCCATCGAGATGTTTTCCTGAGTGATATCAAATACAGCACCAGAAACAAACAGACGATTGTCCAGCAGCTCCCACTTAGTCCCTAGCTCATAGGAAACGCCTGTTTTCGCATCCAGCAAAGCACCATCGTTGAGGTAAGTACGGCTTCCGCTTGATACCTGACCTTGAGGCTCAAAGCTTTCTGAGTAAGACAGGTAAACACTACCATTGTCAGCTGGGTGGTAAATCACACCCAATTTTGGAGCGACGTGTTCTTCTGCAACACCATTTGCGACTTTACGGTCAAAACGCAGGCCTGCAATAACCTGCCATTGTTCGTTCAGCGTCACCATATCCTGAGCGTAGAAACCCCAAGTATCGTAAGCGCTGTGGCTGACTTTATCGCTCCCGCTAAATGTTGGAACAGATACGGATTCGCCCGGCGCCACATCCTGACTATTGAACCCTTTCTGGTTGCGATCATAACTGTAACCTAACCAGTTAGACCCCATTAGGAATTGGTGCTCGACACCGAACATCTCAGTGTTCGCAACTAGGTCAACATAAGCGGTGCGGAATCGCCATTTATCATGACGGTTGCTACCACCATGAGATACAGTACCTGTTCCATCAGAATTTAGGTTAGAGAATCCCGGGTAGCTTTCAATATCTACACGCTCGAAATCCTGATAGTTGTAACCTGTTTTCAGGCTCCATACGTCCGTCAGTGTTGCATTGACGTTGAAACCAATGTTTTCTACGTCATTTTCAATCTCAGACCATTGTGCGTCCCAGATGTGCTCTTTGCTGCCAACCAGTTGGCCGTCCAGCGTATAAACTGCTCCCGAGTCAACGCTGCCTTTATCGTTGGTTTTGTCGTAGTGAACAGAAACTGTGATATCGTCGTTGACGTCGTAATCAACGAACAGACCAGCGACAAGTCGCTCAGTTTGAGGTTTTGAACCATCACCATACGTGCGCCATGAACTGTAGCTCTCTTTCGATACAATAGTTCTAGCTCGCAGCGTCTGAGCGTCATTGAGTGACCCGCTCACATCTACCATGGTACGAGACTGGTCATCTGAACCGATATCTTGACTGACTTGAACTTGTGTATCGTATGTTGGCTTCTTTGCCACCATGTTGATCAAGCCACCCGGAGCCGAAATACCGTAAAGAAGACCAGATGGTCCTTTTAGTACTTCTACTCTTTCCAGTAATTCGACAGGCTGGCGGTAGTGAGACCAGTGTTGGTGGCCATCACGAAGGAAACCAGAAGAGCTTTCTACATCAAATCCACGCAGTGCAAAGCGTTCACGGTTCCGACCTGTACCACCTGCGCTCACGCTAGCGTCGTTTTTCAGAACATCTCCAAGAGTCGTAGCACGCTGCTCTTCCATCACCTGACTATCAATGACGGTCACTTGACCAGCCGTTTCCAACTGACTCACTTCCATACGCATTGATGTCGAGTTTGTGTCAGCCTTATAACCATACTCACGGCCTTCAACAACCATGTGCTCATCAGTCTGAGTGGTTTGCGCGCTAACTGAAGGTGCAGCTAATACAGCACCGATGACCAGTGCTAACTGACTCTTAGTAAACATATTCATCTCCGAATTAAATGACGACCCCAAAAGCCGCCTGACTAATTATTTCGGCGAGAATATAAGTGATAACCAATATCATTTGCATTAAATTTACATTCTTTGCATTCGTAAATTTATCGATACATAAATATTAAGTTCACCGGTGAATGAAAGCCTCTACAGGCTTGCGGAATAAAAATGTTGTTCTGAGAGCAGTCAAACTTACCGCAACATCGGCAACACTCTTGATTACAAGGGTATCAATACAGAAAACACTGACATCCATAATGAAAAGCACAGCCATTAAGGCTGTGCTTTTATTGGGAAATAGAGCTGAATACTCAGGCCATGAGGCGAACGATTCTGCGCCCTGACCTCGCCTTTCATCAAAGTCATGGCTTCTTTGACAATTGCTAATCCTAAACCATAGCCCCCTGACTGCTTGTCGCGTGCCGACTCCATCCGAGTAAATGGACTGAATATATCCTCTAACGCAGCTTCAGGAATACCCGGCCCATCATCCGCGACGTCAAACACTAAATACTGATTGCCGTGTTCAGAAGAGGCTTTAATCGACACCTCAATGTACGCATCCGAACCGGCGTATTTCATTGAGTTTGATATTAGATTGCTAAGACAACGCAAAATTAAACGTTCATCAGCATGTAACATAGGAAGAGATGGCTCTACATTGAGAACCAGTTTTTGATCCGCTCCCAACTGGAGTCGGCTTTGGTTTACTTGCGTGTTCGCAATGCTTTCCGGGCAGACAGGCTGAACGTCGGTCACGTAACGAGAATTCTCTAGTCTGCTGAACTCTAAGATCTCACCCACCAACTTATCCATTTCATCGACCTCTTTTTCTAATCGGTCAACCAAAGCTTGCTCTTCTTCACCGGCTTTTCTGCGCAGTAAATGCAGCGCCAAGTTTTGCCTAGCTAAAGGCGTTCTCAGCTCATGAGACACGTCTCTAATCAGCCTTCGCTGCTTCTCAGCCAGTGAGTGAATCTCTTTGGTCATGCCATCAAAATCATGGGCAAGCTGGTTAAACTCGGTAATATTGGAGTTCAACTCACTGACAACATTGACTCGAAAATTGCCCTGAGAAAGCTTATTACTTGCTTCACGTAACCGGTCTAGAGGCCGTTGTAACTTACGCGCCAATATCTGAGAAAAGAGAATCAACATGATAATGGCGATGATAATTTTGCTCACCGTCAGATAAACAATAAAGCGGTGAGCCGGATGCACCTCACTAGGTAACTGAATAACCAAGGTATTTCTTTCTATTAGCGGAATGCCTATCAGGGGTTTGCTGACTTGATCATTGAGTGGTCCATCAAGCTCACGCAAGAAACGCAGTTTGAATTCAAAATGTGGGTGCATCTGTCGATGAGAAAGCGGCTTATTCTCTTCATTCAAAACGAACAGATAAAAAGGCTGCGCATTTGCCCAGTCGGCTAAATCATCCATGTCCCCTTCTTCGATCAATACATTAGCCTCTTCAGCTAACGTTAACATCTGCGCTTTCAGTGCTGGCGGCACTTTTAGTACCGCTTTCATTAACGCTTGCTCCGCGACAGCTTGAAGGAGCAATATTGAAATGATAACAGCGGACATGTAGCTAAATAACTGAAAGACCAGCGCATCCTTACGTGTTGCAATGACTTCTGGGCATCGAAGAGAAAACACGGCTAGCCCCTGACAGAGTCGACAAAGCTATAGCCTTTGCCGCGCACTGTTTTGATGTGTTGTTTCGACAAGCCCGCTTCAACCAACTTGCGCCGAACATTGCTGATATGCATATCCAGATTTCGGTCAAAGGGACTGAGTTCTTTTTTCAGTACTTCAATCTGAAGCTCCGCTTTGGAGACAACTACACCATCATTACGCATAAGGTAGTTGAGTAAATCAGATTCTGTGCCAGTCAGTGGCACGCCGGACAGGTGTTCAGCAAAGCCTGCACTGCTCTGGCAACCTGATTGGCGCTGTTTTTCCAATCCAACTCGACGGAAAATCGCTTTAATACGAGTCAACAACTCAGGCACTTTAAAAGGTTTAGCAATGTATTGGTCTGCACCTGCCTGATAACCGTCAAGCATCGACGCTTCATCATTCAGTGCAGTTAGCATCAATATCGGCGTGGCAAATCGTTGGCAGATACGCTTCGCGACCTGCATGCCGTTGAGTTTGGGTAACATAACGTCAAGGAGGACGAGATCAACAGGCTTTTTCTCAATGTATTGCAGCGCGCTCTCGCCACAATGAACGCTCTCTACTTGATAGCCTTCTGCAGAGAGCACGTCCACTAGCAGTGCACACAGTTCAATATCATCATCAACGACTAGAATTCGGGACATCTTGTTATATTGCAAATGAAAAGATTTCGCATTCTAATCTGCATTATTATCAGTGACAATACCGTTCTTTATCCACTCCCATTGTTATGCTATTTCTTGTTCAAATCCGCTGTCATTCAGCGCTTTTTCTTCACTCCAAATGCCCACAACGCACCGAGTAAACCACGTAACTTCACTTTCGTTGCTCGCCAATGGGTGGCAGGAGTGCGCGGCGCGACTTTGAGTAAATGATCATAAGCGCTTTGATCAAACTGGACCTCGCCTCCGTGAGCGAGTAGCAAAGTTTTAGGTTCCATTTCGTAAACACGATGAAGGGAATGGCGGTACTTGTTCGGATGAAAAATAGGAAAAGGGGCGATCAGTCGTTTCTTCACTTCAACCATTAAGTCGGCAACATAAAGGATATCTTGTTGTTCATGATGAAGAGATAAATCCCGATCAGTATGACCTGGGGTCTCTAGCACTTTCCAATCTTCAAAACAGGGAATGGCTTGCCCATCGGTAAGCTTAATATCAGGGTGCAGGTTTCGCGAATACCATAATTTTCGCTTAGGACGCTTCATTCTCCCTGCGACCCAACGAGCCAAAGCCAGATCCGTCAAGTGCATTAATATACCATCCCATCCACCGTACCATTGCTTGTCTTTCTCAGCTGATACAATTTTGCAGCCCGTCAGCTCTCTCAGCTTGTGAGCGGCTCCGGCGTGATCTGGATGCATGTGGGTCACCACCACCACCTTAAGGGAATGAAAAGGCTTCCCGAGCGTTTCAGTGATGTAGCGCTCTAAATATGGAACATCTGCCCTACTCGCCCCATCCAGTAGCATCAGCTTATCTGGATACTCGGCTAAGTACATTTTCTGAATATAACCATCAATGGTATGAAGCTTCATTCGAACTGCCAATTTAACAATGTATTTACATTTTCCAATTTAGCAATAAGCCAATAAATGAACAGAGCAAATACTCCATGATGTGACATCGGACCAGTTAGTCAAATATGAGGATTAGCGTTTGAGTTTCAAGAGACGTCCATCTGTGCGGTAGAAAATCAGAGCGAGTAAAATCAAACTACACCCTAGCAGTTTGTTGGCCGAGAGCTGTTCGCCATACCAAAGGATACTGAGTATCACGGTCCAGATCGGTTCAAGTAGCATGATAAGGGCGGCATTGCCTGGATTGCTGTGTTTCTGGCCAAGCGTCTGCATCACGTATCGCAAGCTAGTTGCAAGAACGGCACTGGCAGCAAACCATCCCCAAATGCTGGCATCCACACTAACAGGTACTGTCTCAAATAAAGCGGAAGCCACTAAAGCAATAACGCCAGTAACAAATAGCTGAATACAAGTCAGTGTCAGTACCGGTAGGTTTTGTGCTAGTCGGCTATTCACATTGAAATGCAAAGCAAGTAGACAGGCATTGGCTAAGAACCAAAGTTGCCCAGCTGAACTGTTCCACTCTCCTTGCAAAGAAAGAAATGCCAGACCGGATACCGCAATCGGCGTCGCAATCCAGAACGCACGCTTTGGCCGTTCCTTGTACAGCGCCCAAGCTACTATAGGAACAATAATCATAGATAAGCTAACAATAAACGCCCCTTCACCAAGGGTTTCACTGACTGCGATAGCATGTACCCAAGCAAGAAGCGCAAGCGCCAGAATACAACCGCCACCCATTGCTTGAGTGAGCTGTTTTAGGCTGAGTTGTTTGAGTGATTTGAAACAGAAAGGAAGCAAACATATTGAAGCGACCACAAAGCGTAAACCAACAAAGCCAAATGGCGGTAAACCTTGAATCGTTTCTTTGGAAAAAATCCACCCTAAACCGGCCAATGCGGTAGTGGCAACAAGAATCCAAGCGGCTTTGCTTTCTGAGTTCAATACAAATTCTCTTTAATTATTATTCTGTTAATTCGGGAATTTCCGATAGTCGCAGATTTGTTCAAGAATTACCAAGAAAAGTCTAATCCTATTTTCGTGCCCAATATTATATATACAGAGAATATGGTGGCACTTGATGAAAAAATCCCCGATACCAAAGTCTCATGGTACTCAACATGTGCATTTCTTTACTTGCCGCATCACTAGACGTTATTCAGGCACCTCGACAACCACTGTATAACACTGTATGAAAATAGTGTTTTAGATCACATTTCCTCATACTTCTATCTCATCGCAACGCTAGAATAGAAATAAAAATTAATGCTTAAAAACAAACAGTTAAACAAAAAACTTCAGATACCACGCAAAGTAAACGTACAAAAAGACAACAAATATTGCTTGATCAACTGACACAACCAAACTACTGTATAGACATACAGCATGTATGTAAGGACAGTAATTATGTTTCAGGTACACACTACAAATCGCTCAGTTTCTAAATTCAATGTATTGGCTCAACCAACTCAACCAATGAACATTGCAGACTCGACGCTCAGCCGTTTAGCAGGGTTGTCTAACCAGAAACAATGGATCTTGTTCACTGCCGAATGCCCTCGTCCAGATTACGAACAGTTCTCTTCATACAATGTCAGCTGTAAAAAGATCATTCAGATGAAGTCTTCGCAAACACAGTCAGAGTTTGAAATCGTAGTCAAAGCAATTAAATCCGGTAATGCCAGCGCTGTTGTCGCATCAGATAATATTGAACTCGTAGAACAATCATTGCTTCGTGATCTCGCGAGCCAATACCATTGCGAAGTCTTCTTTGTTGAAAGCCACAATCAATTCCACTAATTTCATTTGCACTGTCTTCTGCCTCTCTTTTCGAGAGGCTTTTTTGTTTTTAGCTAATTTCTAATTCCTAAAGAATATTTACAAGCAAACGTTTGCTTTTTCTCTGGAAGGTTAATTTAGTTCTGGTATGATTCTCTGCAAATCGATTGCCTCTCACCGGCAACCTTCCATTTTTGACAAAGATAGGAATGTCTAAATGAGTCTCGCTGATCAAGTTCTTGCTGTTAATGATGATCTTCCCATTCGTACCAACAAACCCGTTCATAGTGGCAAAGTACGCTCTGTATACTGGCTAACAGAGGAAGACAGCCAACGTCTGATTAAGGAAAAAGGCTACGATGTTGCGGAAGATGCACCGCTTGCCATCATGGTTATCAGCGACCGCATCTCTGCATTCGACTGTATCTGGCACGGACAAGGCGGATTAAAGGGCGTACCCGGTAAAGGGGCGGCACTCAACGCGATTTCCAATCACTGGTTTAAGCTCTTCAAAGAGAACGGTCTGGCGGACAGCCATATCTTGGATATTCCTCACCCTTTGGTTTGGATCGTTCAGAAAGCGAAACCAATCATGATTGAAGCGATTTGTCGTCAGTACATTACTGGCTCAATGTGGCGCGCTTACGACAAAGGCGAACGTGACTTCTGCGGAATCCAGCTACCAGAAGGCTTAGAGAAAGACACCGCGTTACCTGAACTTTTGATGACACCGTCAACTAAAGGCATTCTGAAAGGCATTCCCGGAGTCCCTGAAGCTGATGATGTGAATATCACGCGTCAGAACATCGAAGATAACTTTGCTGCGTTCAACTTCTCTAGCGCGAATGATATCAGCCTGTATGAAAAACTGCTGAGCGAAGGGTTTGCCGTGATCAGTAATGCCCTGTCCCAAGTTGAGCAAATCTTCGTTGATACCAAATTTGAATTTGGTTACGTGCACGATGCCTCAGGTAATGAAAAGCTGATTTACATGGATGAGGTTGGCACTCCAGATTCTTCTCGTATTTGGGATGAGCAAGAATACAAAAATGGCCATATTGTTGAGAACTCTAAAGAAGGCTTCCGTCAGTTCTTACTGAGCCACTTCCCTGACCCTGATATTCTGCTTAACAAAGAGCGCATGCCTGAACGTGAAGCTTTAGCTCGCGATAACGAGCTTCCGCTTGAGGCGCTGATGGACATTTCACAGACCTATACAGGCATCGCAGAGAAGATCACCGGGCAACCGATCAAACTGAGTGCTAATCCGAAACAAGAAATTATCGATGTACTGAGCAGAGAATACGGTTTGGTTGACTAATCAATGACGCCCAAGTCATCACTTGGGCGTCTTTCTCTAACTTACTATCCCTTAAAACCTTCTACGGTTCCCTGTTCAATATAAGCCTGAGCCAAACGCCCTACAAAGCAACGGCCCGGATTATCCCCTAGGATCCATTCTTCTGGCGTAAACAATTCAAACAAACCAAAGCTTGCCAATGCTGGAATGGCTAATTTTAAATCCTGCACAACTTCGCCACGCTCCCCTTCGTTGTATCTGATTATATTGTGCAGCATCGCCCCAACGGTTCCGGTTGGAATCATAGTGCCATCTTTCAATGTTACGATCGGCAGTACCTGACCTTCGGCAACTATTTTGTGGTTAACCGCCGAAAGCTGCTGCGCTAGAGATGTATTCTTATCCATTTTTCAATCCTCTTTTGATTACTGTTACGTGGGGTTGCCAAGTCATAACGCTTGAAACCTCAAACACAGGGATAGAATAACGGCTAACGAATAGGCATAATTTCTTTAAATAGACATAATATTTACTTATTACGCCATATGAATTGCATTGAATTATTGAAGATTCATCACCCAGCGGCATCCGAAACCGAATGGCACCAGCATGAGTATGCGCAGCTTTACTGGTTGAACAAGGGTATATTTACGATTGAAACAAGTGATCAGCAATGGACGATTACTCCCGCATGCCTAGGCTGGATTCCTCCCCATTTACAACACAGATCTGATGTTGTCGCTGACATAGAAGCAGTCATGATCTACGTACCTTTAACTTGGCTCAATGCCTTTCCGCAACAAGCGAAGGTCATTCAATCCAACACCCTTATTCAAGCTCTCATTGAGCGAATTACCCATTTCGACTTATCAGCGATGACAGCGCCTCAACAGCGACAGTTTCAAGTTCTGCTGGATGAGATTCACCTTGCCCCTGCGAGTAATCTCTATTTACCTCTACCCAAGGAGGCAAAAATGCGCCAAATCGCCGATACCCTATTAGCAACACCAGATGACGCTCGCTCACAAACAGAATTAGCGCATGATTTTGGTACCAGCACACGGACTTTGAGTCGGCTGTTCAAGAAAGAAACCGGGATGGCTTTTGGCTTCTGGCGGCAACAAGCCAGACTCGTCAGCTCATTGCCTATGTTGGAAAAAGGCTTAAGTATCACTTACGTCGCACTGTCCTGCGGCTACAGTAATACCAGCAGCTTTATCACTGCTTTTAAAGCACGTTTTGGCGTCACTCCCAGTGTGTATTTCGGTTCACAGTAGTGGCGTATCAGTGTCTGTCACAACTCGTAATCGAGGCCAGTTTTCCATCCAGCGCTTACTTTTCACCCTTTGATGAAACAATGCTTGAGAGCGCTTAGGGTTGTGCGTCACTTTCAAAGCGAACAAGCTATCAAAACCAAATGATGAAAGGCACTGGTATTCTCCACGCGCAAGCTGTCTAATTGCCACCGCAGTTTCTTTTTCCGGCCAGAAGCTCATGGCATCAATCAAATCCGTATACGCGCGATCACCATTGCGCTCATGCATCATGGCTTGGTTTCTAACCTGCCAGTTCGCTTCCGGCATCAATTCCTGAAGCTTCAATTCGTAGGCTTTGTATCGTTCTGGGTCGGATTCATCCAAATCAAAATAGATGACATCCAGATCATTGAGTGGAGTCGGGATTTCTTTGTGGTGTAGCGCATCCCACACTAGGTTTCTGACAAATCCTGCGGCTAAAAAAGCGTGAGGGATCTCAGACTTAAAAACACACTCTAAAGCGCGCATCCGAAAACTGTCTTTTTCAATCCACAGGATTATCTTGGCGTTGTAGTTTTCCATTTCATTCTTCTGAATTTCTCATTCTGCCTAATCCTAACATGACGTGGTTAAACGGTTCCTAGATAAATCGACCACTTACAACTGACAGAATTTTTGATCAGGCTCGTATCTAATTTAGGCCATCACAGGTATAACTGGCCCGTCTTTCTTTTCTGGCCTTTTCAATGGATTACGTTGCCCTTTCTCGAATCAGCTTAAAGCACCTGACGGTATTGCATGTACTATTAAGTACGCACAGTGTCAGTGGTACCGCTCAAGTTTTATGTGTTACCCCATCAAGCGTCAGTAAAACACTCAGCCAGCTTAGAGAACAACTTAAGGATGAGCTCTTCTATCGGGAAGGAACATCACTGGTCCCCACACCCTTTGCGTTATCCGTTGCCAAAGACGTACACAAGATCCTTGCTTGTATGAACGGAATTCTCCACCAAGGGGAGTTTGAACCTAAGAATTTTTCCGGAACGGTGTCACTTTCGATGCGAGAGAGCACCTTCGAGCTATTTTCTGGGAGAATCACCAAAATCGGTCGGGAGTTAACGTCAGCTAACATCCAGATTTTCGCCAAAGAAGAGCTCAGCTTTGATGCCCTGCTGCGTGGACAAGTTGATTTTATGATTTTACCTCACGATATCAGCCAACCGCCAACACGCAGTCGCGATCTGGTCTGGGAGCAGATTCAGGAGGATGAAATGGTCTGTTTGATGAGTCCAACGCACCCTCTGGCTAACCAATCGATGAACACTGAACAGTATCTCGCTTACCAGCACATCGGTATTTTGGATAAGGATCTGTCCGCCCCCTACTTTGAGCAGAAACTCACCCAGCAGTTCACACCGAGAAACATCGCCATCTCCGTCGCTGATTTTGGTTCGGCAGCGGTTATCTGTCACCAAACTGAGTTGTTACTAACTTGTTCGAAAATGTGGGCAGAGAAATCGCTGCAGGCAGAAACTCTGATCCAAAAGCCTCTGCCGTTTTCCTATGGAAAGGTTACTTACAGCTTGGTCTGGAACCAAGCGAGCCTAAACGACCCAGCTCTGAAGTGGTTGCACTCTCAACTGATTAAACCAGTTTAGACATAAACACTGGGTAGCTGAATGTTTTGGTGAATCAGTGGCCGCAATGCATCATGAAACTGCAACATTTGCGATTCTGTACATTTCGGCCACTCTAGCGCTTCACCCATCACGCCATGATGCTGAAACGCATTTAGCCGCACATTAACATTGTCAGGCAGCGTATTAATAAGGCGTGCGACTTCTGTGACTTCTTTGTCCAAATCACTTCTGTACGGTATATGTAGTAAGCGAAGCTCATGCAACTTCTGCTTATCTGCCAAATAGCGTATTGAGTGAACCACCTTGTGATTATCACGCCCAACCAACCAGTGATGTGTCTCTTCCTGCCAAGACTTAAGGTCAATCATTGCACCGTCAAGATAAGGCAGAACCTTATCCCAACCAGACTCACCTAGGTAGCCATTGCTGTCAATGAAACAGGTAAGATGGCAAAGCTCTTTGTCTGATTTGATGCGTTTAAATAACTCGATAATAAAAGGCAACTGCATTGTCGCTTCGCCACCGGATATCGTGACACCGCTGATAAACCACTTTTGCTCATTTATCAGCTCGATGATTTCTGGTATCGAGTAGTGACGCACTTTAGGGCTAGAACGATGTGTGCACAGATCAACACACTGGTCACAATGCGTACATTTGCTCTCATCCCATACGACTTTCCGCTTCGTATCGAATGACAGCGCATTTTCTGGGCACCCTGCGACACAATCCCCACAGTGATTACAATAATTAATCGTATGGGGATTATGACAGTTAATGCAGTTAAAATTGCACCCCTGTAGGAAAAGGACCAGTCGATTACCTGGTCCATCCACGCACGAGAACTTGAGGATACGGCTCACAATGGCCTGCCTTTCGCTCATATGCTTACCCTATTTGTAAACCGGCTGACTTTCCATACTCACAACTCGCGGAGCTCTATCCAAAATCCCTGTATTATTAGCCGCTTCAGCGCCAAGGAAAGTCGTATTTTTGCGCGAACCTTGCTCTGAGAACTTATCTATATCTGACAGTTTGATCATATAGCCAGTAACTCGCACCAAGTCATTTGAAGCAACATTGGCCGTGAACTCTCTATACCCTGAACTCAGCGCCCCCTTACACAAATTAAACATCGCTTCCGGGTTTGACTTCACCGTTTCATCTATCGTCAAAATATCACTAATACCAGAGGTATAATGCTGATGGTGCTTGGCGGTTGCTTGTACATAAGCAACTGGGTCTGGCTCGGTGCCATAAGGAATGCGAACTCCTGGGGTCACTCCCTCATCGAGGCTAATCCCCCCTTGAGCATGTAGAAGCGCCTTACCTTCAAGACCGTACTTCACCTCTGAACCTTGCACGATTTCAGCCAGTTTCTCAGAAATTAGATGGCCTAGCTCGTTCGCTTCTAGGTCATGTCCATAGCAACCCTTTTCTCCCGACTTATCCATAAGAAGATTAACCGCTTCAGCCATACCGTAGATGCCAAACATTGGTGCAAAACGCTCTTCGTCAATCAAACCTTCTTTGGTTAAAAAGCCTTTAAAGAAATTCGACTTCTCATGTAAATGTGAGCTGCGTGAGTCCATCAACTCGACCATTAATTCACTGTAATAAGGCAACAGTTGATTGAGAAAGTCTTCGGTGTCTGATGCTAGGTTCGCCAGCAGCTTAAGATTCATTCTGACTAGAGTATTCGACCCACCAGCCAGAGGCAGAGAGTTGTAGCAACTCACAATACCAAATCGTTTTTCGCCGTAGCTGCTTGCGTGCATTGGGTAGTTAGCAATATGAGGTTTACTGCATTCACAAATGTTACTCGTTGCCTGACGTAACAAATCATCCGGTGTCACAGTCGGGTCGTACATAAAAGTCAGATTTGGTGCAATTTGCTTGAGCTCAGCGTCTATTTTTAAGATCGTTCGACAAATGATGTTATCCGAAGGACCAATATTAACGTGCATAAATGCATCAGGCAGTGTTCGGTCTAGCATGATCCAAAAGCGCTTGAGCTTCTGATAGATCGCCTGCTCACTTAACTCACCCACATAGGGAAGCAATACGTCATCAAGCTGCCCTAGATATACTGGAATATTAGTCACTGACGGCACATGATGATAAATGATTGTCAGCAGGTTAATCGCATCGTCAAAATCACTCGCTGGCTCTAGCTCTAGATACTCAGAACCTTGTTGAAGAAACTTGGCATAATCAGGCAAGACATATCGCGGTTTAAATGGTGCATGACCTTCAAACATATCGCATAAAATGCCTTCTTCCATTGCAAGACGAACAGGCTCTGAGACAGGCATATAAGGGAGGCTAGCCTCTGCTTCTAAGGCTAAGAATTGATTCTTCTGTTTAGGGTTTAATTTGGCATCAGTGACAATTTCTTGTACGCGTTGCTGGAAAGAGTTGAGAGCTTCAGACATTGTATATTCCTTATTGTTTTTAAGGATTTTAGACCCGAGCTCTCCTTGTCGACAATTGAAATATATTTAATCCCTCTTTTCCAATTTGGAAATACAAAGACAATAAAAAAGGCTCGGTAGTATTCCGAGCCTTTCGTCATTTAATTAGACACTTACAGTTTAAAGCGGCCAATTTCCTGTTCTAGTTCGTGAGACAGCTCTGAAAGCTGAGCGGCTTGTGCTGCAGCGTCGTGAGCTTCATCAGCAAGCTCGTTTGATACATCGCGAATACCAACCGTATTGCGAGTGATCTCAGAGGTTACCGAGGCTTGTTCTTCCGCGGCAGAAGCAATCTGTGTCGCCATATCGCTGATTTGCTCAACCGCTGATTGAATCTGAGTTAAGCTGACCGCTGCTGAGTCCGCATCGGTGACGCTGGTGTCTGCAAGCTGACGGCTATCGCCCATAATGCTCACCGCTTTACCCGTGGTACTTTGCAATGTTTCGATCATTTGCTGAATCTCTTGCGTCGACGCATGGGTGCGTTGGCTAAGAACACGAACTTCATCAGCGACAACAGCGAAACCGCGACCTTGTTCGCCAGCACGTGCCGCTTCAATCGCAGCATTCAGTGCCAACAGGTTCGTTTGCTCAGCGATATCCTGAATTGTGGATAGAATCGTGCTGATGCTATTACCGTGCGTTTCAAGTTCTTGGATAACATCTGTAGCAACTTGTACTTCTTGGGCCAGATTCTGAATCGAAGACTGAGTCTGAACAACTTGCTTACCACCGTGAACACACGCTGTCACCGCTTCCGTTGAGTTTTGCGCAGTGTTATCTGCATTGCCAGCAATTTCTTGGGTTGCTGCTGCCATTTCATTGATTGCAGTCGCTACCATATTAATCTCATCTTGCTGGAGACGAATACGTGCGCTGCGCTCTTCAGCATGTTCCGCCGTCTGCTTAGCTTGCTCTGAGAGTGACGCCGATACATGACTTAGCTTGGAAACCATCGCATGCATGTTGCCAACAAAGGTGTTGAAGTTCGTTGCCAATTGGCCCACTTCATCATCACTGCGAGGTTCAAGGCGCTGTGTGAGATCCCCTTCACCAGATGCGATTTCTTCAAGAGCGTGAGATACGCGTCCAAGATCGCGGAACAAGAAGCTCACCAGCCAAGAAACAACCGCGATAACAATGATTGTGATGATCGTTGCCGTCAGCAGCAGGTTTTCCAGCAATGCGGTGTGCGCCGCTTCTTCTGTTTGACGATCCATCTCAATGGCGAAAATCCACTGCGTACCAGGAACCTTTTTGAAGAAGTAGAATTTCTCCTGACCTTTGCGCTCAATGATCTCCATTGCACCTGAATTCGCAGCGTTTTCAATCGCGCTCATTGTCAGCTTTTTAGATAGCGTAGTCACAGGTTTGAGAGAAAGATCTTTGTTCGGATGTGCTAGGAATGTGCCATCTTGCGTATCAATCAGCATTGCGTAGGCATTTTCACCCGCATCTAGGTTGATAACATCATCGATAAGCTGGTCAATCAATACATCAGCACCCACTACGCCTACCAATTTGCCATTGCGACGAACAGGTTCTGCAATAGTAACCAACAGTGCATTAGTGATTGCATCTTTATACGCTGTGGTAATGATCTGACGACCGGCTGCGTTCGCATCTTTATACCAAGGACGAACGCGCGGATCGTAATCCGCACGATTGCGCTCAGGGTGGGAACGGAACATACCACCTTCTGGCGTGCCTAGGAAAATATCATCAAAGCCGCCCGCTTTACGGGCCTGCTGAAGATAAGGAACAACGTCTTGCTCTTGGCTGTAATCGTTAAACGCTTTAGCAATATCCTCACGGATGGTAATCCAATCTGAAATACCTTCCGAGGCAGCGGTAGCTAGACTTTCTGCTCTGGCATTTACGCCATTGCGAGTTTGCTGGAAAAGTTGGTCGGCAGAAAGCCAAGTCAATGCACTCGCCATTAGCACAACGGCTAATAAGCTGGCACCGATGAGTTTTTGTTTCAGTGACAGTTTCATGATAGTTAATATTGGTTGTGGAACAGACAGAAGCTGCGAATTTTATAGGCAATTTCGCATTCATGCACGCAATATTATTGAAATATTATTTACCTGTAACTATTTGTAATAACGTTATTTTTTTGGCGTCATACCTTTGTCAGAGATAATTTTATCAATTAGATATTGATGAAATTTATCACTCTCAACTTAAGCGACTGATTACTATTAGTTTGTTTCTAACATGGTGATTTGGGAAGGCAAGATCTCTGAATTTCAGACACAAAAAAGCCGGGTTCAAACCCGGCTTTTAAACATAACGTCAACGATTATTCTTGCTCGTCTGCGTCAGTATCAACCTCAGCGTCTGGTGTAGATTCTGGAGCGGCTTCAGATACTTCACCTTCCTGACCTTCTAATTCTTCGCCTTCAGGCAAATCAGACTCTTCAACTTCGTCAATACGCTGCAAACCTACAACGTTTTCGTCTTCAGCAGTACGGATAAGAGTAACACCTTGCGTGTTACGACCAACTTGACTAACTTCCGCTACGCGTGTGCGGACTAGAGTACCAGCGTCGGTGATCATCATCATCTCATCGCCTTCTTCTACCTGTACCGCGCCAACGACACTACCGTTACGCTCAGAAACCTTGATAGACACAACGCCCTGAGTTGCACGACCTTTCGTTGGATACTCGGCCAGCTCTGTACGCTTACCGTAACCATTTTGCGTCACTGTCAGAATGTCACCTTCGTTAGAAGGAACAATCAGTGAAACAACCTGATCATCATCAGCCAGTTTCATACCACGTACACCTGCCGCAGTACGACCCATGGCACGAACTTTATCTTCGCTAAATCGAACCACTTTACCTGCTTTAGAGAACAGCATGATGTCACTGTCACCATCGGTGATATCAACACCAATCAGTGAGTCATCTTCACGCAGGTTAACCGCAATCAGACCATTAGAACGTACGTTCGCAAACTGATCGAGAGAAGTCTTCTTAACCGTTCCATCACCCGTTGCCATAAAGATGAACTTCTCTGGGCTGAATTCAGAAACAGGTAGAATTGCTGTGATACGCTCATTTTCTTCTAACGGAAGAATGTTCACGATTGGTTTGCCACGTGCAGTGCGGCTAGCTTGCGGTAATTGGTATACCTTCAAGCGATATGTTTTACCACGAGTAGAGAAACATAGGATGTTGTCATGAGTATTAGCAACAAGCAGACGCTCGATGTAATCCTCTTCTTTCATCTTGGTTGCACTCTTACCTTTACCACCACGTCGCTGAGCTTCGTAGTCGCTCAGTAGCTGATACTTAACGTAACCTTCGTGAGAAAGCGTTACAACGACGTCTTCGCGAGCAATAAGCTCTTCCATGTCGATATCATGGATTGCAGCAGTGATTTCTGTGCGACGTGCATCGCCGAAACCGTCACGAACCGCTTCAAGCTCTTCGCGGATCACTTCCATCAAGCGCTCAGTGCTTGCAAGGATGTGCATTAGCTCTGCGATTTCTTCTAGAAGCTGTTTGTACTCATCAAGAATCTTCTCGTGCTCTAGACCAGTCAGTTTCTGTAGACGAAGATCTAGAATCGCTTGTGCTTGCTGCTCAGTCAGGAAGTACTGACCATCACGGATACCAAACTGAGGCTCTAGCCACTCTGGACGAGCCGCATCTGTACCTGCACGCTCAAGCATTGCTGCAACATTGCCTAAGTCCCAACCGCGAGCTACTAACCCTTCTTTGGCTTCAGCAGGTGTTGGAGCGCGACGGATCAATTCAATGATTTCGTCAATATTTGCAAGTGCAAGTGCTAACCCTTCAAGGATATGAGCACGTTCACGAGCTTTGCGTAATTCGAAGATAGTACGACGAGTCACCACTTCACGGCGGTGGTCAACGAAGCACTTCAGCATATCTTTCAGGTTAAACAGTTGTGGCTGACCATTGTTCAGCGCAACCATGTTGATACCGAAAGTCGTCTGTAGCTGAGTATTTGCGTACAAGTTGTTCAGAACAACTTCACCTACCGCATCACGCTTACATTCGATGACAATACGCATACCGTCTTTATCAGACTCGTCACGTAGTGCACTGATGCCTTCAACTTTCTTATCTTTAACCAGCTCAGCAATTTTTTCGATTAGGCGAGCTTTGTTAACCTGGTACGGAATCTCTGTGACAACAATGGTTTCTTTGCCATTCTTGTCTGCTTCGATTTCCGCTTTAGAACGCATGTAGATCTTACCGCGACCTGTTTTGTACGCGTCTACAATGCCTTTACGACCACTGATAAGCGCTGCCGTAGGGAAATCAGGACCAGGAATATAATCCATTAGCTCATCAATAGTGATCTCTTCATTATTGATGTAAGCCAGACAGCCATCGATTACCTCAGTCAAGTTGTGCGGAGGAATGTTGGTTGCCATACCTACCGCGATACCAGAAGCACCGTTCACCAGTAAGTTAGGAATTTTTGTCGGGAGAACTGCCGGGATTTGCTCCGTACCATCATAGTTAGGTACGTAATCGACAGTTTCTTTGTCTAGGTCAGCCAGAAGTTCATGGGCGATTTTCGCCATGCGGACTTCGGTATAACGCATTGCCGCCGCTGAGTCACCATCGATGGAGCCAAAGTTACCTTGGCCATCAACAAGCATGTAACGTAGTGAGAACGGCTGAGCCATACGTACGATAGTGTCGTACACAGCGCTATCACCGTGAGGGTGATATTTACCGATTACGTCGCCAACTACACGGGCAGATTTTTTGTATGGTTTATTCCAGTCATTACCTAGTACATTCATCGCGAACAAAACGCGGCGGTGTACAGGCTTTAGGCCATCACGCACATCTGGAAGAGCACGACCAACGATAACGGACATCGCATAGTCAAGGTACGAACCTCGAAGCTCATCTTCAATGTTTACGGGCGTGATCTCTTTAGCTAGATCGCTCATAGAGCCAATATCCCTCTATTTATAGATCGTATGTACAATACGTTTAAGGTGCAAAAATATAACACACAAATCAACAGTTCGGCATTACTTTCCCTCTCCTTTTATCAGGTTGTGAGCTTGGTTGTGAATCAAATGCTGAGAAATTGCACACTCTGAATTTATCTCGCTGATTAATGGTTATATTTTCACCACCTCTTGAGAAAAGTGATCCCTTCTATGGAGAGTTGAGAGTTAAGGGTTATAATGCCCACCTGTTTCAAGGAAGTCGTTAAGTAAATAGAGTAGTTATGACCCAGTCACAAAATGTCGATCCAAACGAAATCAAAAAATTTGAAGAGATGGCCTCTCGCTGGTGGGATTTAGAGGGTGAGTTCAAGCCTCTGCATCAAATCAACCCACTACGACTGAATTACGTATTGGATAACACGAATGGCTTGTTTGGAAAAACCGTTCTAGATGTTGGCTGTGGCGGTGGAATTCTTGCTGAAAGCATGGCGAAAGAAGGCGCAACAGTGACTGGCCTTGATATGGGTAAGGAGCCACTAGAGGTAGCTCGATTGCACGCACTGGAGACAGGCACTGAGTTGTCCTATATACAAAGTACAATTGAAGACCATGCTCGCGACAATGCAGGCAAGTATGATGTCGTCACCTGTATGGAAATGCTTGAGCACGTTCCCGACCCTCAATCTGTCATTAGTGCTTGCGCTGCATTGGTCAAGCCCGGTGGTCACGTGTTTTTCTCAACACTAAACCGAAACTTTAAGTCTTACCTATTCGCTATTGTTGGGGCTGAAAAGCTACTACGTATTGTTCCAGAAGGTACACACGATCATGAAAAGTTCATTCGGCCAGCAGAGCTAATTAAGATGATTGATCATACCGACCTAACAGAAATGGGGATAACGGGCCTACTTTATAATCCATTAACGGATAGCTATAAGCTCGGCAATAAAGTTGATGTGAATTATATTGTTCATACGCAAAAGTTTTAATAACAACACGTATCATTCATAAGTCTAACATATAGAAAGCGGTGGCATATTGCCCCGCTTTTTTTGTTATTTTTTCGCCCATTTTTGGGGCTCTGATTCCAAAATATACAGCCATAAAATCACGCTCAGAATTCCTGAAAGATCAAGGAATTTTTTTTTGTTTGTGGTTACTTATAAACCGATCTCAAAACGGTAATTTTATACAATCAATTAGACTCTAACCCCATCGGTTAGTGTCCACTTACTGAAATTTTCATTTTTGTTAGTTATCCACAAGTCATCCCAGATCTGCAACTTGAAAAGGGGCATGGATAGCACTATCTTGTAACTCGCACAGCAATGCACCCCTATATGTTGTGTTTGTACTACAATATATAGATAGACTTTGATCACAAAGCCGGAACATTTTTTACAAGAATTACACGAAAACACGGCTTTTATCAGTTTTGTTAGGGAAATTAAGCAGAATGAACCAACAACTAACCGTTACCAAACGTGACGGCCGCAAAGAAAGTATTGATCTGGAAAAGATCCACAGAGTAATTACCTGGGCTGCTGAAGGTCTAGACAATGTTTCTGTATCTCAGGTAGAACTGCGCGCTCACATTCAGTTCTACGATGGAATCACTACTACTGATATCCATGAAACAATCATCAAATCAGCGGCCGATTTGATCTCAGAAGAAACGCCAGATTATCAATACCTAGCCGCTCGACTAGCCGTATTCCACCTGCGCAAAAAAGCTTATGGTCAATACGAGCCGCCGACGCTACATGACCATGTGTCCCGCCTTATCGACATGGGCAAATACGATCAGCACATTTTGGAAGACTATACAAAAGCTGAGCTGGATGAACTAGATGCGTACCTAGATCACAAACGTGACCTCGATTTCTCCTACGCAGCAGTTAAACAGCTAGAAGGTAAGTACTTCGTTCAAAACCGTGTATCTGGTGAAATCTACGAAAGTGCTCAGTTCCTGTATATCCTTGTAGCGGCATGTCTGTTTGCTAAGTATCCAAAAGAAACGCGTCTTGATTACATCAAGCGCTTCTACGATGCGACGTCAACATTCAAGATTTCCCTGCCAACGCCAATTATGTCTGGTGTGCGTACTCCGACTCGTCAGTTCAGTTCATGTGTTCTGATCGAGTGTGGCGATAGCTTAGACTCTATCAACGCAACAGCAAGCTCTATCGTACGTTACGTTTCGCAACGTGCAGGTATTGGTATCAACGCTGGTCGAATTCGTGCGCTGGGCTCAGAAATCCGTAACGGTGAAGCGTTCCACACAGGCTGTATCCCATTCTACAAATACTTCCAAACTGCCGTTAAATGTTGTTCGCAAGGTGGCGTGCGTGGTGGTGCTGCAACCGTATTCTACCCTCTATGGCACGGTGAATCTCAGGCACTAATGGTGCTTAAGAACAACCGCGGTGTCGAAGAAAACCGTGTTCGCCATATGGACTATGGTGTTCAGCTAAACCGCCTGATGTATCAGCGTTTGGTTGAAGGCGGAAACATTACGCTGTTCTCACCATCAGACGTGCCAGGCCTATACGATGCGTTCTTTGAGAATCAAGATGAGTTTGAACGTCTGTACGTTAAATACGAAAACGATCCATCAATCAAGAAAGAATCCGTTAAAGCTATCGAGATGTTCTCTATCTTGATGCAGGAACGCGCTTCTACAGGTCGTATCTATATTCAGAACGTTGACCACTGTAATACTCACAGCCCATTTGACTCTGAAGTTGCACCTGTTCGTCAGTCTAACCTATGTTTGGAGATCGCTCTTCCAACGAAACCTCTGACAAACGTAGAAGACGACTCAGGTGAGATTGCACTGTGTACGCTTTCAGCATTCAACTTGGGTGCTATTAAGTCTCTTGATGACTTTGAAGAGCTATCTGATCTGGTTGTTCGTGCGCTTGATGCCCTACTAGATTATCAAGACTACCCTCTACCAGCGGCATACAAGTCAACGATGAACCGTCGTACTCTGGGTGTTGGTGTTATTAACTACGCTTACTACCTAGCTAAGAATGGCGTGAAATACTCAGACGGCAGCGCTAATGGCCTGACGCACCGTACTTTTGAAGCGATTCAATACTACTTGCTAAAAGCGTCTGTGGCGCTAGCGAAAGAGCAAGGTAAGTGTCCTTTATTTGGTGAAACCAACTATGCGAAAGGTTTGCTACCAATCGACACCTACAAGAAAGATCTGGACTTAGTTTGTGATGAACCCCTTCATTACGACTGGGACGGTCTTCGTGAAGAGATCATGACTCACGGCCTGCGTAACTCAACGCTAACGGCGCTAATGCCTTCAGAAACGTCTTCTCAAATTTCAAATGCGACAAATGGTATCGAGCCTCCACGCGGCTACGTATCTGTAAAAGCATCGAAAGACGGTATCCTGAAGCAGGTTGTTCCTGAGTTCACTGAATACAAAGATAACTACGAGCTTCTTTGGAATATTGGTTCTAATGACGGTTATCTACATTTGGTTGGTATCATGCAGAAGTTTGTCGATCAGGCAATTTCAGCCAACACTAACTATGACCCAAGCCGTTTCGAGAGTGGCAAAGTGCCAATGAAGAAACTGCTACAAGATCTGCTAACAGCGTACAAGTATGGTGTGAAGACACTTTACTACCATAACACTCGCGATGGTGCGAGCGATGACCAGAAAGACGCTGTACAACCACAAGACGACGATTGTGCAGGCGGCGGTTGTAAGATCTAATCACTAATCCGACAATAGGATTAGCAAGGCTTAACAGATTATCTGCCCCTCGCTTGAGGGGCTTAAAAGGAATTGAGGCATCATGGCTTACAGTACTTTTAACCGAAACAAAAATGACCAACTAAAAGAGCCAATGTTCTTAGGTCAGTCAGTAAACGTTGCTCGTTACGACCAACAGAAGTTCGAGATCTTCGAAAAACTGATAGAGAAGCAATTATCTTTCTTCTGGCGTCCAGAAGAAGTCGACGTATCAAGCGATCGCATCGATTACAACAAGTTACCAGAACATGAAAAGCACATTTTCATTTCTAACCTGAAGTACCAAACACTACTGGATTCCATTCAGGGTCGTAGCCCGAACGTTGCCCTACTTCCTCTAGTATCACTACCAGAAGTAGAAACGTGGATTGAAACGTGGTCGTTCTCTGAAACGATTCACTCACGTTCGTACACCCATATCATCCGCAACATCGTGAATGATCCAGGCCTAGTGTTTGATGACATCGTTGAAAATGAGCATATTCTGAAGCGTGCTGAAGACATTTCACACTACTACGACGATCTGATCCAAATGACGAATGACTACCATCGTTACGGCGAAGGTACGCATACTATCAATGGTGAAGACGTTAAAATCAGCCTTCACGAATTGAAGAAGAAACTGTACGTATGTTTGATGTCTGTAAATGCACTAGAGGCAATCCGTTTCTACGTCAGCTTTGCTTGTTCATTTGCATTTGCAGAACGTGAACTGATGGAAGGTAATGCGAAGATCATCAAGCTTATCGCGCGTGATGAAGCCCTTCACCTGACGGGTACACAGCACATGATCAACCTTCTACGCAACGGCCAGGATGACTTCTCATTCATGCAAATTGCTGAAGAGTGTAAGCAAGAGTGTTTTGACCTGTTTAAAGATGCGGCTGAGCAAGAAAAAGAATGGGCGGAATACCTGTTTAAAGATGGTTCAATGATTGGCCTGAACAAAGATATCCTTTGCCAGTATGTTGAGTACATCACTAACATCCGTATGCAGGCAGTAGGACTAGATGCCGCTTACCCAGAGGCAACATCTAACCCGATTCCATGGATTAACGCTTGGTTATCTTCAGATAACGTACAGGTAGCACCGCAGGAAGCAGAGATCTCCTCTTACCTTGTTGGTCAGATTGACAGCGATGTACAAGCGGACGACTTCAAGGACTTCGAACTGTAATGCCCAACATAAAAATCAACGGTATTACTGCGATTCAGTCTAATCCTTCAAACACCATCCTAGAGACGATGGAACAAGCGGGGATTGAACCTGAATATAACTGCCGAGATGGCCACTGTGGTGCATGCCGCTGTAAGCTCGTCAAAGGTGAAGTAGAATATGTTGGTTTTGCGATGGCGTACACTCAGAGTGATGAAATTTTGCCTTGCATTTGTAAAGCAAAGTCAGACATTGAAATTGAAGATGTCAACTATTCCCTGAAGGAAAAACGCGCATAAATATGCAAATTATAAAAAGCCCGGCTAGCATTGCCGGGTTTTCTTTTATTATTTAGGCACGAATCTGAATACCGGATAAGAACTCATCGGCGGTCAACATAGACACTGCTTTGTCGGCAATCTCTCGCCCATCATCGTCAAATAGGGACAAGCGATAGCCTAATGAATTTTCTTGATTTTTTTCTTCCGGAGCATGAAGCCACATAGAGATAACGTCCTGTTTATCATCACTAAGTGCTTCTCCCAAAACAACTTTCTGACTCGCCACCTGATACCAAACCATTATTTTTGAATGATGGAACATGCTAACCTCCCTGAGCAAAACCTGCGACGAACTATCATTTTAAGCACAATTGCAACAAATGCACGTTGCAATTAGGAGACAAAGTTGGCATCTATTTAAAATCATCCATTTAAGCTATAGATGATTTTCTTCTAAGAAATAATTATGAAAGCATGCGAGTAATAACAAACATATTCATTCACTTATTACTGCATGCCACTCGGTAGGAGTTTGACAGATATTCGGCTCTGTTCTAGCCAGAAATAACGTTTTGAGGGACATACATTTCTTTGTCCCGAGTTAGTGAGCTGTAGTTAGGAAACATGGTTTTGCCTGACAAATAACGCCTTAACATGTCCGCAGCCACCGTGGTAATAATCGTGGTTTGATCTGCTCTAGAGAAATGACGATTAAAGGTCAACGTCTGCCCCCACTCACCTTCTCTTGCAGAAATCGCTACTGAGAATGTGCGTTCTTTAACTTTTCCCGTTGCAATCGCTACATCGGTCGCACATTTATCTTTCGTGGCTCCAGCTAAAGCAAATGCAGCCGCTAAGTCATCGTTATCGCTATTACCGACATCGACTTTATTGCCCAAAACCCAGCCATGTCCGCAGTAGTCTGCCGCTTCTTCGTTGGAGTGAAGCCATAATGATAAGTTACCGTGTGTAGACTGTTCTGCGGTTGAAATTGACCATTTCTTCTCGAGAATCAAATGACCAACATTGTCTTGCATAGACTCATCAACACTCACTACGTTACTTTCAATCAAGTTGTAGACTAGCTGGAGTAACTTAACGCGATTGTCCAAGTCATCCTTAGGGCCAAACAGCTTGACCTCAATGTAAGGCATGTAGGAGCGGTAACCTAAAAAGTAGCCTTCTGGAAGTTGTACTTTGTCCAGCTTATCTGAAAGCGCAGATTCAGAAGTGCCAAAGGTATGTAGCTTACTGCATTCATAACCAACAACATCACTGTGATTTTGCTTGAGGTGCGGAATAATTTGCGCTTCAACCATTAACTTAAATTCACTCGGTACGCCAGGCGTAAAGTAAAAATCACACTCATTGAAATTCACTAAAAATCCGCAGGCCGTACCCACTGGGTTGTCTAGCATGAGTGAGCCTTTCGGAAGCATCGCTTGCTTGCGGTTGCTTTCCGGCATAGGAAGCCCTCTTGCGGCGAAAAACTGCTCCAGCCTTTCTAACCACTCAGGGTAAAGCTCCAACTCAGTCTCTGACGCCTGAGCTGCCGCTTCGGCACTCAGGTCATCGGATGTTGGGCCAAGTCCACCATTCACAATCACTACATCGCAGTTGAAGCTCAGCATCATCAGCTCTTCCACCAACGCTGACTGACTATCACCAACGGTTGAACGTTTCGACAGGGAAAAACCGTGCTGAAAAAACTTTTCAGACAACCACGCCGCATTGGTATCAACGATATCGCCGTGAAGCACTTCTTCACCGGTACTTAACATCGCTATTTTCAACATAATTATTTTCCTTTTCAGGAAACCTCTGGTCCTGAGTCACAAACATGAACAATCAAACTGATCATTTTCATTGTTTGAGTGTTTTTTAGAAACTAAGTTTCTTAATTAGGACAATTTCCGGTTTCCATTCCTCTTGCTTTGGTGGATAATTGTGAGCCTGATCATTATTAGAAATAGACTGTGGAGTTTATCCGTGTACAAAAAACACATCACCGCTTTGATGTTGTCGGCTTCTGCTTGCGCCAATGCCAATACCTACGATTCTCCGAAACACATTGAGTTTTCATACACCGTAGATAACACAGAAAACTACAGTCTTTTCAGCAACTCTTATTCTTATAAGCCTAGCAATAGTTATGCCTTAGGTTTAACTGAAAGCGAATTAAAACTGGAAGAGCCTGAGTTGCCTAAATACCTCACCGTACAAAGTGAGAAAGATTGGGACTACCTTAAAGGCCAAACTTACACGATTTTGGGTCTTAGTGTTGCGACCGTAGGCCTGATGACTCTCCTTCCAGAATCTATTACAAAATGGGATGAAGAAGACCGCGATTTGAGTGGCTTAGGCACTAAGTGGAAGGATAACGTAACCTCAGGGCCGGTTTGGGACCGAGATGACCATTTCCTAAACTATGTGATGCACCCTTACTTTGGTGGTGTTTACTATACAGCAGCCCGTCACGCTGGCTTCAATGAATTCGAATCTTTCCTGTATTCTGCAACTCTGTCGACCTTCTTCTGGGAGTATGGTGTTGAGGCTTTTGCTGAAGTTCCTTCTTGGCAGGATCTGTTCATTACGCCTTTCTTCGGGGCTGTTGTGGGTGAGATGATGTTTGAGGCTGAACAAGAAATCGTTGCGACTGGCGGTGAAGTCTGGGGCTCTCAAACCATGGGTGACGTAACCTTATTCTTCCTTAACCCTGTTGGGCACATCCACGGGTGGGTAAGCGATGCTTGGGGCGGTAGCGCAGATTTCCAATACAACAGTAAACCTTGGTTTGGTAACCAAGACGCAGCGAAGTTTGCAATGGATGCTGGCGCTAGCTATGACAGCGTATTTTATGGTGTCGAGATGAAAATCAGTTTTTAATCTGACACTTGAGCAAAGAAAGCGGCAGCGAATTGCCGCTTTTTTTGTGTCTGCCATACCATAATGGTCAAGACAATCCGCTATCAGGTCAAAAACTTGACCTGAATCAAACCTAACTTCCGCCCTACTCCTACACTAAATTTAGCCCTATAAAAAGAATTGCTTGCATTTAGGAGGCCGTTATGAATAGCACTTTTATCGTCAATTTCGTCGGTAAAGCAACACCTGCCACAATCAAGCAGCTGGCGGCTATCACTCATGAAAATGGAGGGAAGTGGCTGATCAGTAAAGTGAACTTTATCGAAGATCAAGTCGCGGCAGTCATCAAAGTCGAAATGCCAGAGGAAAAAGCGGAGTACGTTAAAGAAGCGTTTCGCAACCATGACGACCTACTGGTCCAGTTTGTCGATTCAGATAGCCACACACACAATGCCGATGCCATATATCAGGTCCGGTTAGACTCCAATGACCGAGCCGGCATTGTTAATGAGATTACGCACGTTCTGGACAATCAAGGCATCAACATTCTGGATATGGACTGCCAACGTGTGTTCATCGCAGGTGGTGGAGGAGTGAGTTCCAGCTTGTTCACGGCAAATATCGCATTGAAATTACCGACCGAAGTTCAAATAGACGATGTAGCCAAAGAACTCGAAGCTCTCAGTGAAGATACACGAGTGATGGTTGAGGTGTAACAAAAAGAGCAGCTTTTCGGCTGCTCTTTTTCGTTGAACTACTCAACACTCCATTGTGAGAGCGAGCGTTTAAAGTCTGAATAATCGAACTCATTGAGCTTCTGAATGTCACCACCTGAGCGTTCACAGTACACGGAAGGCATTCTTAAACCATTAAACCAGTTGAGCTTCACCATTGTATAACCCGCACTATCTAAGATATGTAGACGCTGACCTATTTCCAAAGGTTTATCAAAGCTAGCCTCACAGAACTGATCACCAGCCAAGCATGAACAAGAGCCAATCACATACTCATGCTCACCTTTATCCACAGCTTCTAGAATAGAAGCGGGTTCATTGTAAATTAGCGTATCCAAACGATGAGCTTCCGTTGCAGAATCTACAATCGCGGTTTTTTTAACGTTCTCAACAATATCCACCACTGTCACAACCAAGTCTGTTGTCTTGGTAATGATAGCTTCACCCGGCTCAAGGTACATCTGAACACCGTGCTTCTCAGAAAACGCTTTAAGCGCTAAGCCAAGTTTTTCGATGTCGTATCCCGGCCATGTGAAAAACACACCTCCGCCCATACTGACCCAGTCAAGCTTATCCAAGTAGTGGCCAAACTGCTCAGAAATAGAGTCCAGCAGATCGATAAACGCATCGACGTCTTTGTTCTCACAATTCATGTGGAACATCACACCATCAATATCTTCAAAGACTTCTGGATCAATATGGTCCGCTTGCACACCAAGGCGAGAAAACTGACGTGCTGGATTTGCTAAATCTTGCCCTGCATAACTCACACCTGGGTTAAGGCGTAAACCAAGTGAAGCCTTTCCTTCTACAATGTGTCGATACGCAGCCAATTGATTTTGTGAGTTAAAAATCATTTTGTCGCAAATATCAGCCACATCACGTACATCATCCTCACTGTATCCGACACTGTACGCGTGAGTTTCACCACCAAAAGTTTCATGCCCCAGTTTAACCTCAAATGGGCCAGAACTCGTTGTGCCATCTAAGTAAGGCTTAATGATGTCGAAAACACCCCATGTAGAAAAACACTTCAACGCCAATACCAACTTCACACCCGAGATTTCTTTGAGTTGCTTGGCTTTTTCTAGATTTTCGACCAACTTATCTTCATTGATCATAAAGTATGGTGTTTTCAGTTCGTTTTTTTGCATTTTATATTCTGACCTAATTACTACCGTAAAAATCGAACAAAGCCGACACTAGTGCATCGGCTTAATCTTATAAATCCAAATTAAGAACAATAAGTGCTTACTTTAGTTTGTGGATAACAGGTTGACCCGGCTCTAGTTCCTGAACATGCCAATCAAGACCAATGCTTGGCATAGTCTCAAGGAATGGGTCTGGATTTAGCTGTTCCATATTGAACACACCTTTATCCGCCCACTCACCGCGGAAGAACTGAAGTGCAGCGGTGATCGCTGGTACACCTGTGGTGTAAGAAATTGCTTGATGCTCAACATCTTCGTACGCGACTTCATGATCAGCGTTATTGTAGATAAATACGCTACGCTGCTTGCCATCTTTCGTACCCTGAACCCAAGTACCGATACAAGTTTTACCAGTATAACCCGGAGCAAGAGAAGTTGGGTCTGGCAACAGTGCTTTAAGTACATGTAGAGGCTGTACAACCGTACCATCGTGAAGCGTCAGCGGATCTGGGCTTAGTAAGCCGATGTCACGCATGCAGTTGAAGTAGTTCAGGTATTTGTCACCAAAACCCATCCAGAACTCGATACGTTTAGCTGGAATGAACTCTTGCATAGAACGAACTTCATCGTGCGCCATAGAGTACACTTTGTGCTTGCCCACTAGCGGGAATTCAAACTCAAGCATGCGCGAATGACACGGAACCTGTTTCCACTCTTCATTTTCCCAGTAGAAAGAATCACCTTGGATTTCTAACATGTTGGTTTCTGGGTCGAAGTTGGTTGCGAACTTCTTACCGTGATCGCCAGCATTTACGTCCATTACATCAATGGTGTCGATTTCATCAAACAGATGCTTCACTGCGTAAGCTGCAAATACCGAAACCACGCCCGGATCGAAACCAGCACCCAAAATACCTGTGATGCCCGCTTCAGCGAACTTCTCACGGTAGCCCCACTGCCAATCGTAAGCTTGAGGAACTTGCTGGCCTTCAGAACATAGATCAACAGCAACAGAGGTATCTAGGTAGTTCACTTTTGCTTGGTAACATGCTTCCATGATCGTCATGTTAACCCAAGGAGGGCCTGCGTTAATGACAAGGTCAGGCTGAACTTCTTTAATAAGAGCAACTAATGCATCAACGTCATCCGCATCAACAGCACGCGCTTCCAGTTTCTTCGATGGATCTTTCAGGTTGTTTTTCTTCTGAATAGATTCGATGATTTTTTCACACTTGCTCACGGTACGCGATGCAATGGTGATGTCACCCAGTACTTCGTTGTTTTGCGCAGCTTTATGTGCAACTACCCAGCCAACGCCGCCTGCACCAATCTGTAGAATTGCCATAGTTTTCCGTTACCTTAATTACGCCAGCTCAGCAGCTAGCTTATTGATTTTAATTAGTAAAGATTCAAAATCAGCCATCGTCAGGCACGGATTAAGAATCGTAAATTTCAATGCGGTTTTACCATCAACAATGGTTTCACCTAATACCGCAACGCCACGAGTCAACGCTTCTAGTCTTACGACTTTGTTCAGCTCGTCCAGATCCGCTACTTGAGCATTTGCTACGCGGAATAACACGGTCGACAATGATGGCTCAGACAACAATTCTAAGTTGTCGTCGCTACGAACGAGATCCGCCACTTGCTGAGTTTGTTCGAGAAGATGGTCATACATTGCACCCAATGTATCTGGACCGACATTCTGCATCGTCATAAAGACTTTCAATGCGTCAAATCGCTTCGTCGTCGCAATCGACTTATCTACCAAGTTAGGCAACTCATCATGCTCACGGTTGAGGTAATCCGCATGATGCAGCAGATACTTAAAGTTGTGTTTGTCTTTAAGTAACAAAGCTCCACAACTGATTGTTTGGTAGAACAACTTATGGAAGTCGACGCTGACTGAATCTGCGCGCTCAATACCCGCTAGACGTTCTTTGTGGCAGCTTAAAATCAGTGCACCACCGTAAGCACCATCAACATGCATCCACATCTGGTGTTTTTGCGCTGCATCGGCAATCACATTCAAATCATCAATTGCGCCATGGTCAGTGGTTCCTGCCGTCCCAACGATGGCAAATGGAATCAACCCTTGAGATTTCGCCTCGCTAATCACTTCATCAAGCTGAGCGACATCCATCGTACCGTTACTATGAGCATCAACGGTTAGCACCGCTTTCTCACCTAACCCCATCCAAGATGCAGATTTCTGAACCGTAAAATGAGATTTCTTCGAGCAGATGATACGAAGTTTGTCGGCGAAATCCGGCAATCCAAATTTCTGGATAGAGTGTCCTGATAGCTTGTCTGCAACCCAATCACGAGCCAGCATTAAACCCATTTGATTACTTTGGGTACCACCACTGGTAAATATGCCGTCAGCCTGTGTGCCAAGCTCGTATATCTCACACAGCCAATCCACCACTTTCTGCTCAACATAAGTCGCAGAAGAGGCTTGATCCCAGGAGTCCATTGACTGGTTTAGAGAGGCAATCATCGCTTCTGCTGCCACTGCAGACATTAACGGCGGAGTATGAAGATGAGCGATACAGTCAGGATGCTGAGTGAAAATAGCATTCTTTGCGACTAGTTCAGCGGTATCCGTGATCACATCCGTCAGGCTGGCATTTTTGTTGTTTAGATCAACGGCATTAATCGCCTGTTCTAACTGCTTTGGGTCAAGCCCTGAATAAGGCGCATCGACTTGTTCAAAGACCTGTTTCATTGTCGCTGTTGTGTGGTTCATGACTTTGCAGAACTCATCACTGCCAGACTCACCGGTATGAATGAAATGCTGTTTCCATTGTTGATTGGTGTCTTGTGGCTCAACATGGCTCCCACCAGCAACCAGAATCGCTTCTTCCAGCACTCGAAGTGCAAAGTCGATCTGCTCAAAGGTTATAATCAATGGTGGCAGGAATCGAATCACCGAACCGTCACGTCCACCTTTTTCAACCATCAGCCCGCGTTCAAGGGCAGCTCTCTGAATCGCCAAGGTCAATTCACCATCAGCGACTGGCTCACCAAACTTATTGCGCTCTGTACCGGGTTTGCGGATTTCCACACCAAGCATTAGACCTTTGCCACGAACTTCAGCAATACAGTTGACGCGTTTCTGAATCGACTCGAGTCCCAAACGCAAGTACTGACCAGCAACATTCGCGTGTTCAACAAGATTATCTCGCTCGATGATTTCCAATGCTTTAGCGCCAGACACCATAGCCAGCTGATTGCCACGGAAAGTGCCCGTGTGCTCACCTGGCAGCCAAGTATCATGTTTCTTATTGATGACTAGGAGCGACATTGGCATACCGCCACCAATCGCTTTCGATAAGCAAAGAATGTCTGGCACAATGCCCGCTTCTTCAAACGCAAAGTTGTAGCCTGATTTACCTACACCACACTGAATCTCATCAAAGATCAGTAAGATACCGTGCTCGTCACAGATACGACGTAATTCTTTCAACCAAAATGCAGGAGCAGGTACAACACCGCCCTCGCCCTGAACAGGCTCGACAACTATAGCGGCTGGTTTCATGATTCCAGCTTCATCGTCATTGAGTAGGCGTTCAATATAGCGAATACCCGCTCTGGCGCCTTCGTCGCCGCCCAAACCAAACGGGCAGCGCAGACTGTATGGGAAAGGCATAAAATGTACGTCCGACATTAGGCCTGTGCGACGTGCTTTTGTCCCTAGATTACCCATCATGCCCATCGTGCCGTTTGTCATGCCATGATAAGCACCACGGAAAGCAAACATAGTATTGCGACCTGTTGTTTGCTTTGCGAGTTTGATTGCGGCTTCTACAGCATCCGCACCTGAAGGGCCACAGAACTGGAGTACACAGTTATCACTCAGCTCTTGAGGAAGAAAATTCTTCACCGAGCGAATGAAATTCGTTTTTGCTTCTGTTGCGATATCCAGTGTCTGATAAGGAAGACCAGAGTCGAGCTGATCTTTGAGTGCTTGGTTGATTTCTGGATGGTTGTAACCCAGAGCCAACGTACCCGCACCGGCAAGACAATCTAAAAATATTTGACCGCGAGTGTCTTCAACCAGTGCGCCATAAGCTTGTTTGATCGCAATAGGAAGACGACGAGGATAAGAACGTACCGCTGATTCGTGCTCGGCCTGATCTTGTAATACCAGATCAGGTGTCAGATCATAAACGCCTTCTACAGCAGGAATCTGGGTGGAAAATGGTGTTGCGATAACAGTGTCGTTCACTGCATTATCGACTTCAAAGGCTGTGCTCATGATTTAATCCCTTTGAAATGTAATTCTCCTGCCATACGTGAAATGCAAATAGCAGGTACAGTTACCCATTTCGTGTTAGCAACTCAAATAGCGCGTACACGAAATCGCTCCATCATTTCGATGGACTACATGTTCAATAGGTAAATCAAGGTTCAGTAATGCTGCTGTTTTGTAAAACAGGGCATTTAGGAAGAACTAAGCTGATTAATGGTTGTTTGTTATGTGAGTTCAATGTTGGGTTTCCTATAAACATGCCGCTACAGCGACAACAGTATCCCGTCTATCGACAAAAGGACTTGCCGATACCTACCCTACGGAGTGTTCACTCAGCCTGAATGCTCACTACGCGTATCCCCCAGAATGTCTTTTTGCGACTCACCTCCGAGATTGCGCGCGAAGTTATCACAAAATGAAAACGGTTCGCAACATTTTTTGAATTCGAGCACGTCAAATCCCAACTTGTGTAAAACTCCTTCTAATTATCATCATTATCATTAATAGGTTTTTTGGAACTTTCATAGCCAGCAGCTGGAGACAGTATTTCGATTTTTGACGGATCGATTCCCTGATCAATCGCATCAATGAGAGGTTTAAGTTCATCACTAATAGCGATGGGAACAGTCGTACCATCATCTTCAACTTGCAGTGCTTCTACGTCAGTATAGACGGTTGCTCCGCTTCCCATAATGACGATAACTTCTCCGGGGTTGGGTATCTCCCCGGGCAATAGTTCACGAACTTGTCCGTTGATATCGATAACCACAGTGGTGTTTGCCAAAGCGATTAAAGCGAGCGCACTGAATCCCATAGCTCACCTTCTCTTGCAATTACTACTATCAACATAAATATTAGTAGCAATACATAGTACTGACCAAATGAACGTTACAACTCACCATATTCAGTTAAAGTTCAAGTATCAAAACTCGCCTTATAGTACTAAATTAACAATAATTTCTCCGTGTTGAGTCTTCATGTACTACGATTTTAATAATCTATCGATATTCCATGAATGCCTTTCAATAAGGAGGACGATGTGTCTACCATCAAGTTTGCACCAATCGTTGCTCTGCTCGCCGTTTGCCACGGCTATGCTGTTGGACAAACACTTGAACAAGCCGTCGCTCTCACGTTGGCGAACAACCCAGAAATTAAGAGTTCATTCAACGAGTACAGAAGTGCGGTAAAACAAGCAGACGCTTCCGAAGGCGCATACCTGCCATCATTAGATTTAGATGCTGGTATTGGCTATGAAGGTATCAATCCTGCGGATTCAACCGCGCAAGACGATACAGACCTAACCAGAAAAGAAGCCACATTGAGCCTGACTCAATTGCTTTGGGATGGAAATGCCACTTTAAATGACATGAGTAGAACCGCTGCAGAAGCTGAATCTATTAGACTACAACTTTTAGCTGATGCGTCTGATATCGCTCTTCAAGTGACCAATATATACCTAGAGTCGATCAAAGCCACTGAAGTGCTGACGCTATCCGAGAACAACCTAGCCGTACACAAAGATATATATCGGGATATTAAAAGACGTGCAGAATCCGGAATAGGCTCCACAGCTGACGTATCTCAGGTAGAAGCAAGGTTGGCTAAAGCACACGGTAACCTCCTGGCAGCTCAAAACAACCTCATTGACACCCACACACAGTTTCGGCGCCTTGTAGGACAGCAACCTCTTGGACTGATATATCCGAGGGCGGATGAATCCAAACTTCCTATCACCTTAGAAGACGCCATCAGTATTGCCTTTGAAAGACACCCAGTCATACAAGTATCTAAAGCCGATGTCGACTCCGCCCGTTATCAATACAAACAGTCAAAAGGCAACTACTACCCTACTTTATCTGTAGAAGCTAGCCAGACTTGGCGAGACGATGCTGGGGGGGATGTAGGTAGTAGCAACGAGTCTCTGGCAATGTTAAGGCTAAGATACAACTTGTTTAACGGTGGGTCTGATAGTGATTTGTCCGAGAGGGCCGCGTACCAGCTCAACAAGGCCAAAGACCTGAGAGATAACTCCTACCGCCAAGTGGAAGAGAGCCTACGTTTATCTTGGAGTGCACTTGACCTAACATTACAACAAAAAAACTTTCTCGCCGACCACGTTGACTCAGCGTCTGCGACGGTCATTGCCTACGAAAAGCAATACCGTATCGGGCAGAGAACCTTACTTGACCTCCTCAATACGGAGAATGAACTTTTCGAAGCGCGTAAAGATTATTTAGACGCCCATTATTCAGAGCAATACGCCAAATATAGAGTCATGAATGCGACCGGAAATTTACTGAACGCTTTGCTTGTTGATATCCCTAAAGAGTGGACTGAAAAGGTGGAGTACTGATTATGAAACGCACAATCCTTTGTTCTTTACCATTTTTAGGCGCTTCATTGGCTTTTCCGGTCCTCGCTTATGATGATCAGTACGAATACATTCAAACGCCGGATGCCGAGCAAATTTCTGATTTAACCGATGATGATCGGGATGGTGTCGTCAATGCGCGAGACCTCTGTCCAGATACACCAATAGGTGCTCAAATCGATAATGATGGCTGTAGCTTGGAAGTCACCAAAGAAGAAGAGCGGCAACTCAGGATTCTGTTTGCCAATGATTCTTATGATGTAAGCCCAGTGTTTTCCGATCAAATCAGCGCAATGGCTGATTTCATGGATAGGTACCGCTCCGCTTCAATTGAAATCCAAGGCTATGCTAGCAAAACAGGTAACTCGGATTACAATGTAGAACTCTCAAAGAAACGGGCAGTCGCTGTAGAGGAGCTGCTACTCTCATATGGCATAAACCCTGAGAGAGTGACTATCGTAGGCTTTGGGGCAACCCATTTGGAATCGACTGGTGAAGAGGAAACGGACCACGCGTTAAATCGAAGAGTAACTGCAACGGTCGTCGGCTTAACAGAGACGGTCGTTGAAGAGTGGACCATATTTTCTGCCATAGACCGATAATCTAGCCAATAGAAAAAGCCCCGATGTTTTCACATCGGGGCTTTGTTTTGTTTGTCTTAAACTCAGTGGTTTGCTTCGGTCGCTGGCTTATCTGCCAGCATTGTCTTTTTTGGTAAAGAAATGTGCAGTAACACGTATCCTATAATCGCAGCTGTCGTCGAGCCCATCAGGATGCCCAGTCTCGCATAGGTATCAAACTCAGCCTTAACCGGACCAAAGGCCAACGAAGAGATGAAAATCGACATGGTGAAACCGATACCACACAACACTGAGACTGCGAAAATATGTCTGAACGTTATCCCTTCTGGCAATTTGGCTACACCTGACTTAACCGCAACCCAGCTAAAGCTGAAGATACCTAGAGGCTTACCGACCAACAACCCTAATGCAATACCCAGTGGTAGCATCGAAGTCAGCCCTTCCATCGAGATTCCCTCAAGAGAGATACCTGCGTTGGCAAACGCAAACACTGGAAGAATACCAAAAGCAACGTATGGGTGCAGCGCATGTTCCATGTGCTTCAGCGGAGAACCCTCACCTTTGTTTCCTTTAAGAGGAATCGCAAAACCTATCACTACACCAGCTAGTGTTGCGTGCACTCCCGATTTCAGAACAGCGAACCAGAGTATCGCACCTACTATCATATAGGGGAGCAACTTGGTGACCTTCTTCGAGTTGAGAATGAACAAGGCTGCGGTCATGGCAAATCCGACGGCTAAAGCTGAAGTCGACAGGTCTCCTGTGTAGAACAAAGCGATAATGACAACAACACCCAAGTCATCAATGATTGCCAGCGCAAGTAGGAATACTTTCAGGCTGACAGGGACACGCTTACCTAGCAACGCCATAATACCAAGTGCAAATGCGATGTCTGTAGCAGCGGGAATCGCCCAGCCTTGAATTGCCTCAGCGTTGCTGTAGTTGAATGCGACATAAACCAATGCCGGCGCTAACATACCACCAACAGCAGCAATAGCAGGGAAAATAGCAGTTTCGCGGGATTTAAGCGCGCCTTCTAGAAGTTCACGTTTTACTTCTAAACCGATGAGAAGGAAGAATACAGCCATTAGGCCGTCATTAATCCAGTGAGATACAGACATGCCAAACACATAAGAATGCAATATTGCCTGATAAGATTCGTTCAGTGGCGTGTTGGCAATGGTCATTGCGATTGCAGCAGCGATTACTAGAAGAATCCCCCCTGCTGACTCCATTTTGAAGAAATCGCGAATAATATCACTCATGATATCGTCCTTATATTTATTATGTTAATAAACGATTAACAAAGAATAGAGTTGAGTTTATATATATCGAATCTTAAGGAAAAATCGCTTGTTTGGATGTTTAACTTCGGAATTTTCGATATAAAAATTCTAATGCAACGTTTATTCCTTACGTAAGTATAGGTAAATTCAGAGAATTACCAACACAAACAAAAACGCAGTTTCTCATTAAATGAGAAACTGCGTTTTTAGTCACTTAGCACCGCTTTTTTAATTTAGTAACCTGTCAACTGCATGAAACCTTTCGCTTGATGGCTACCCGAAGTTTGAACAGGCCCTTCCCAATACGGAACAACAAATGGCAACCAAAGCTCCTGGTTAAGCACTTGAGTTGTAAGGTTAATATCGTACTCAGGGATTTTGATATCCCATTGCAACGGGATATGTTTGCCATTATTGAACAACGTAGATTCATGGGGTTCAATCGACATATCCTCGGCTGACAGTTTCACTGCCTTACCATCTTTACGGGACAAGGTACCAAACAGATATGGCAACTGTTGGGCATGCCGATAGCGACTGATGGAGAGTGTGGTCTCATTATCTAGATGGAGTACAAACCAGTCCCAGCCCTTTTGGCCCTCTGCCATCAATCCACTGCCCCATTCTTTACTCATCCAAGCTTCCCCCTCGACAGGAATCAACTTGCGCGAACCCAGTTGAAGCATCCCTTTCACTTTCAGAAACGGATTGGTGAGGTTATAGGAAGCAATTGGCAGTAAATCGTGTTTTTCGACGTACCCTTTGTCGCCCGGTAATACATAAGGGCCGTGAGCCATAGTTTGAAGCTGGACATTAAAGCTATCGCTTGCAGCACTTAGTTGCCCTGGGAATGGCGTTTTGCCAAGCGAACGCCAAAACCAGTTATCAATCCAAATACGAAACGGTCGATTCGTCATACCTGCCTGACCGATTCCACCTCTCGCGAGCCGCTGTTCTTTCCAGACCTCATCTTTATTGGAGACCACCACGTGAGAGATATAGAGTTGAGGGCTTTGCCATCCAATTCCGTCTCTATCATCCATTGAGACTCGAAAGTAGCTCCATTGGATACCATATTCTTCACCATTTTGATCTTTCACATTCGCGAAGAAATGCCACCACTCATGCTGATATTCATTATGGAATCGAAAATCCACTGGAATCTTAACCGGGTTATTGGGCAGGACGGGTTCAAACACCTGAGTCGGCTCTGACTGCATCACGTGATTCACCGAGCTGTTTTTCGCCGTCTGAGGCATAACGTAGTATCTGAGATAAGCAGCCCAAACGAGCACACCTACTACTATGAGCAATAGCAAAGCTCTCACAAGGGTTTTCGCTTGAATGGACTTCCTCATTTTACAATGCGTCCCTTAGTGATTTCATTGGTGTGTTTCGAATCATCCTCAATACTGGCAAAGCACCAGCCAGCATCAGCGAGCCCATCGCCATCAAACTGGTGTGAAGATATTCTTCAGGGATTAACTGAAGCTCAAGTGTCCATCCGAAAGACTGCTTAATGACGATATCAACCACTAAATTAGCCAGAGCCAAGCCAAGCGGTAACGCAATTAGAATCGATATTGCCCCGAAGACAAACAGTTGTAGACCACCCATAACAACCAATTCTTTACCAGACATCCCTAGGCAACGCAGCAACGAGACATGACGTTGACGTGATACCTCACCAGCGACCGTGGCAAAGAAAATACCAAATACTGCGATGATCAAGGTGATATTGCCGAGTGTATCGGCTATTGAGAAGGTCCGGTCAAACACCCTCATCGCCTGCTTATGAATATGGCTATTGTCGAAAATCCTTTCCGAATTCAAACGGAACACCGACTCCATTCGCCTTTTAAGACCAACAGAATTAACGCCATCTTTCAATACAGCGCCTAAAGCAACCGTACCTCCGCCAGCGAAGGCATACAGCCAATTACGGTGTGAAAGCAGAACTTGATTATAGGGGTTACCATAATCGTAGTAGACACCAACCACCTGCCAGCCTTTACCAAGCTTGCCAGATAAATCGATAGAGTCGCCCGGGCGAATACCTAGTTTCAGTGCCATCGATTCACTGATCATCACACCTTTAGAGTGATGTAAGTGATACCAGTAGTTAGGAATGCCCAGCTTGACAGTTAAGGAGTCCAACTCCCCTTCTGAGGCACCTGTACTGACAACCTGAAGAACTCCTTTATTAGAGTTAACCTCTTTTTCCCAACGCCACCAAACAGAATCGACTTCAGGCTGCTTAGACAACCAACCACTCATGCGAGCCGCTGCACTATTATTCGGGTAAATGTACAAATCAGCGGCTAAACGTTGGCTCAGCCATTTGTCGGTTGTATCACGGAAGCTACCAACCATGGTTTCAACACCAATGTTGGCTGCCATTGCCAACATAAACGCCATGGTCGCTACACCTCGGTAGCTCATGCTGGCTGCCGCGTCAGCGAAGAACCAGCGTGTCTTCACCCATTTAAGCGAATAGGAAAGACTATCGAATACCTTCCAGATTAGGAACGGTGTAAACAACGCGACACTCAGAAGCATCAAAGCGACGATCGCAAAGCCAGATTCCTGTGTTTGCGGCGCCTGATAAATGGCGATTGCTGCCACACACAACGCGCAAGCTAGCAAGGCTTGGATCGTAAACTCAGTGCCCGCAAAACGAACTAAAGATAAACGTGCTGTTAATCGAATCGGCTGTGAACGCAACAAACGTACCAAAGGCCAAGCACAAGCAACAAAAGCACCAATGATCGTCATGTATAGGCTGTATATACTGGATTTCCAGCTCCACGAGATCAACAAGCCAACATTCGCGTCATAAAGGTCGCCCAAACTGGCCGAAACAGCAGGAATAAGCTGATTAGCAAGCAAAATGCCGAGCACGTTACCACACAACCAGCTGATCGTGATCAACACCAAAAGCTCTAAACAGAGTGCCTTAGCCAGTTGCCAACCAGAAACGCCGGTTTGACGCATCGCACCGACTAACGGCTGCCTTTGAGTCAACGAAAGTGACATCGCTTGGTAGAAGATAAATAGACCAACGAGAAACGCCAGCATCCCCATAGCGCTTAAGTTCATGTGGAAGGCTTGCGTCAGTGATTCAAGCTCAGCACGTGAATTACGCATAATGCTCATGCCGTTGGGTAAGTACTCTTTGAGACGTGCTAGTTTTTCCGGAGGCATTTCACCGCAGGCAATGACTGAAATTCCGGAACTACGCTCTAACATTCTAAGCAATGAAATATCGGCGATAATCCGAGTACCGTTCAATCGGTCTTGGGTATCAACAACAATCGGCCCTAATTTACTGCCATCACTGAGCGGGATAAAGTCATTGTCCTGCCATTTCATATGTGCGGCGAGATCGGAACTGACCAAAATCGGATATGGGCTGTTCATTAATTGCAGAGAAGAGAAATCTTTCAGAATCGTCGCGGGCCTGAATTGCAACATAGCCACGGGATCAACACCAACTAGCATCAGATCCGTCCCATTGGCCATGTTTACTCGTAGGCTTTCAAATGGTGCGCACTGGTTGAACCCATCGCGACGGAGTTGGACATAGAAGCCCTGAGGGATCTTATTGGTGATGTGTTTAGGGCGAATACGGTAAGGAAGAGGATTAGAAAAAAGTTTTTCACCGTGTTCGTAGCTTTGCCTCGCATGATCGTTAATAGAGGTCACACCCACTAAAAGTGACACACCTAACGTAAGACCGAGCCAGACAAGAAGGATTTGAAAAGGGTAGCGTCTGTAATGGCCGAGTAGTGCTTTAACTACGGGCCATAACATGAAGCTGCCCTCCTTGAAGACGCACTCGACCTTCCATGTGTTCCGCTACCCGCTCACTGTGTGTCACCAGTAATAATGTACACTCTAGCTGGCGAGTCAACGTAGTAAGAAGGCGCATCACTGCTTCGGCATTTCGCTCATCAAGGCTGCCGGTTGGTTCATCGGCAAGGAGGATTTTGGGCTCCATGTAAAGCGCACGGGCGATAGCTGCTCGTTGCTGCTGGCCACCTGAGACTTCTTCAGGGTAACGACCCAGCAATGGCATTAGATCTAATGCAGAGAGGATTTGACGCCACAGTCCCTTGTCTTCAGGGAGCCCCTTAAGCTGGCGACAAAAACGAATATTATCAGCGACGTTGAGTGTTGGAAGTAAGTTAAATTGCTGAAAGATAAGGCCAATGTTGTTACGACGATATGCAGTACGTTTGGTTTCGGCAATTTCATGCATAGAGAAATTCGGAAACCAAATTTCGCCAGAATCGACAGTATCCAACCCCGCGATCAAATTCAGTAACGTACTCTTTCCTGAACCACTTTCACCCATCAGAGCGACTTGCTCACCTTGTTCTAATGACAACTCAGCACCTTGCAAGACAGGGTGAAATTCACCACCATCTACATAGCCTTTACATAGGTCTGTTAGCTGAAGCATTAAAAGTCTCGCAATCGTTCAAAATTGGACTGTGAATCTACACTAAAACCACGCTGGGAGGAAGTATTTTGGATACTAGATCACAAGATATGCATCTAAACACACCTCCTGGACGATTCATGTCTAATTTTCGATCAAATTTTTCATCCAACGCTGTGTTTTCATCCTATAAAGCGAACCGCCCCATTTAATGACTTCCTCGGTCAAAAATAGTAGGAAAACCCACTCAGGCTCCCATCCTAGGCCAATGGCCGCGAACGCGGCGAGCGGTATACCAATCAGCCACTGAGCAATCAAGTCTTGATAGAGGCAGAACTTCACATCACCGCCAGCTCTTAGTACACCGACGATCACCATCATAGGAATTGAGCGTAAAATAATGCCAAAGCACAGAATAACCATGAACTTCTCAGCCAAAGCACGAGTCTCATCAGTCAATGCACTAAAAGCATCAAGAACAAGTCCCTGACATAAGTACAAAATCAGAGCGACAACAATGCCTACAATCAAGCTCAGTATGGTCATGCCAATCGCCTGATAATAGACTGCCTCATAATTCTTGGCGCCAATCTGGTTACCCACTAGCACAGCAGCGGCATTGGACATTCCGATCAACAGTGCCAAAGCGATCGATTCAACCGGCGACATGACCGACAGCGCAGCCAATCCCTGAACTCCGGACTGCCCCATGATCGCGTGATAGGCAAACAACCCACCAGCCCAAGCGAGAAAGTTAAACGTGGTGGGTAAAGAAAGTTTCAAAAAACGTACAACCCTTTTCCATTGGATTACCGCTTTAAGATCTTTAGCTCCGAAAGCCAGCAAGTGATTTTTTGCGTAGATGTAGCCAAATAGTGTTGCAACTTCAATCGCTCCACTTAGCACTGTGGCGATTGCGGCACCTTTGATCCCCATCGCGGGAAAACCCAGCTTACCGAAGATAAGTACCCAGTTAAGAAAAATATTGGACACAATACCAATACCACTAAAAAAGGTACTGATACCGGGTTTGTGCATCGAGCGGAGACCAACAGACATGCTGGCAACGCACGCGACAGCAAACATTGTCACTGCTGTAATCACCAAGTACTGACTACCTAACTGATTGACTTCCTGAGATTCAGTGGTCAGAGCCATAATTTCACTTGGAAACAAAACAAAAATCGCTACGGTAAACACAGCAAAAATCATTGATACCAACCAAGTCAGGGCAGTACTTTCTTTGACGCCCTGACGGTCAGCTGCACCCCAATATTGGGCTGTAAGCAGCGCTCCGCCTGTCGTCACGCCTACCAGCATAATCGTTGTAACAAAGGTTGCTCTGGCCGCAACGCCCACTGCTGCAATTTCTGCTTCACCTAATTGGCCAAGCATTAACACGTCCACTAAACCACGACTAGAGAACATGATACTTTGCAACGTAATAGGTAAAGCGATAGCGATCATTCGTCGCAAAAACTCACCGCGCGTATGGAATAGAATCTGTGAGACCGTGCTCAATTACTCACCTCAAACGACAACACTATGATAGGAAGGGAAAAAATATACCGTTTATTATATGATCAGCCTTGCGCATAAACCATATTATTAATAAGGGGTCGAGATGAAAAAAGTGCTAGTACTGGGCGCATCCGGCTATGTAGGTTCGCAATTGCTGCTTCAACTGTGTAGCAAAGGCTATCAGGTAACGGCAGCAGCTCGGCAAATCGAGTATTTGAAAGCCCGAGTCACCCCCCACCCTAACCTTGAATTGATTTATCTCGATCTCGCTGACCAAGAGACAACACAGCGCATTGTTCCAGAATATGAAGTCGTCTATTTCTTGGTTCACGGAATGGCGCACGGCCATGACTTCCTTGAGTATGAAATATCCCTTGCCGAAAATTTCAAATCGGCACTAAAAAAGAGCAGTCATACTAAACACGTCATCTATCTCAGCGCAATTCAACCTCAGACTGGCAATTCAGAACACCTTAAAGCGCGCCGAATGACGGGCGACATTATTCGCAAAGCGGGAATACCCGTCACTGAGCTACGAGCGGGGGTCATCATAGGCCCCGGCTCAGCGGCTTTTGAGATCATGAGAGACTTTGTCTACAACATGCCTCTACTCGTCACTCCGAAATGGGTAGACTCGAAAGCCAACCCTATCGCGCTGGAAAACCTCAACCACTATTTGTTGTCGCTTATTGAGGAATCCCCTAGCAGTCATGCGCTATACGAAGTGGGAGGACCGGATACTCTCAGTTATCGTGAGCAATTCGAGACCATCAGCACTGTAATTCGAAAGCCCATCAAGCTCTGGTCAACATCATTATTAACGCCTCAACTCGCATCGCGCTGGTTGGGTATTGTTACTTCTGTTCCTGCCAGTATTGGGGCTGCTCTGCTATCTGGCTTAGAGCACGATTTTGTTGCCAACTCCGACGACATTCGCCAACGCTACCCTCAAGCACTTGTCAGCTACGAACAAATGGTCAGAAAGAGCATCGACGAAGAAGGTCATTTTGTTCGCAGCGAAGTCTGGGGGTTCGACCCTGCAGCTCTAAAGCGCTGGCAAGCTGGCTATGGCTATTACCCAAAACAAACAGGTGCCAGTATAGAAACGGAATTAAGTTCAGAACAACTGTGGGAAATAGTCAAACAAATTGGCAGCAGGAAAGAGGGTTACTTTTTTGCTAACCCAATGTGGCGTGCAAGGGAATGGCTCGATCTATTTTTTGGCGGAGGGCGACCTGTGCGGCGCTCTCCTCCCGGGCCAGAGCTGCAAGTGGGTGATTATATAGACTCTTGGAAAGTGATTCGCTGCGAAAAAGAGCAATTTCTGTCCCTGCTGTTTGGTATGAAAGGCCCCGGCCTAGGGCGCTTGGAGTTTTCATTGGAAGACTTGGGCAGCAAACGCAAACTGACGGTCAAAGCGTGGTGGCACCCGCAAGGTTTAAGAGGCTTACTTTACTGGTTCGCCATGATGCCTGCACATCTATTTATCTTTAAAGGCATGGTGAAAGCCATTGTCCGAAAAGCAAAAGAGCGTCCTTAATGGAAGCTCTTTTCAAATAAAATAAACACTGCAAGCTAAACTTGATATCCAATTGGAATCTCAGCTAAATGATTTCCTTGGTTGCCTGGATAAACCAGATACTCCCCATGGTACTTAACGTTTGATTTGTAGTCGGTAATCTTATGTAGCATGAATCCTGCGGCTGATGCTTTTTCAACAAACTGCGCGTGGTTACCACGAACAAACCAACTCATAGGTTTAATAAGAGTTTCCCCGTCAAAACAGTCGTCACATTGGTTGGTACATAGTGCGAAAGAGTTTGGGCCTTCAGTAAAAATCTGAACTTTACCGCAGTTAAGAAGCGGCTCTGACGTTGACACTTCCCAACCACCTTCTTCCATCTGGTCGAGAAATGCATTAATTTCACTGTCTTTAATCACTCGCTCCGCTTCCCCTTGAGGGAAAAACTCAGCGTAGAACTTAGAAATACGCTGGAATGTGAACATCAACCCGGCTTCGTTACCTTTCGAGCGCCCCGCTTTTTGCCAACGAATGAGATCATCAACCACACAGCGATGAAAACGCTGTGACTTGAGAGCACGGGTTACCCAACGCACCAGATAATGATTGTTTGCCACAGGTGCATCCACGGCTTTACCTGATTTATGATCGGCGGCCAATTCTTCTAGAGCAGTATTGACCAAGTTTTGTATTTCAACAGTGTACTGAGACATTACGCCTTTCTTCCAAATATCCAGTAAAATGCGGCGGACAGAATTGAACACGCCGTCATAACAGTAATCATTGGCCAAGTCGCCCCATCAGGCAACATAGCGACGACAACGCCAATCACAGAACCCGTGCCAAAACGCAGCGTTCCTGCCAGAGAAGAAGCCGTACCTGCCATCGCTGGGTATCCACTGAGCAATAAGCCCATGGTGTTACTACCAATTGTCGACAAGGTACCAATGAAAAGGACCACGAAAGGTACAGTGCCCCACAGCCCTAGGTCAAGCATCCAACCAACAAATAACCCTAATCCAGCGACAAGTTGAACCAACAGAGCAAATCTGAGCATGGCATGGGAGCCGACCTTCTTCACCAGACGGCCATTAATCATGGTCATAATGATCATCGCGACGATGTTTAACGCAAACAAATAACCAAAGTGATTCGGCTGTACACCATAAATATCAATGTAGACGAACGAACCTGCGGTCAGAAAGGCAAACATACCAGCAAAAGAAAATGCGCCAGATAAAATCAAGCCCATAGCGACTGAATTCTTACACAGGCGGAAATAGTTACGTATCGTCGTACCAAAGCGAAGGGGCTGTTTGTTCTCTTCGCTCAACGTTTCTGGAATTTTCCAGAAAACCAAAGCGATCACCACCGCAGCAAACGCGGCCAGAATCCAGAAAATCGCGCGCCAGCCAAACCAAACTGCAATATAGCCCCCAATCATAGGAGCTATCAAAGGAGCAATCGTAATAACTAAGGTCACAAACGACATTGCGCGAGAAAAATCCTCTCGATCAAACATATCGCGAACCACAGCCTGAATGATGACAGCCGCTGCTGCGCCCGCAAAACCTTGAGCTGTGCGTACCCAAGTCAACGCCTCAATGCCGGTCGTAGTTGCGCTGACGACGGAAGCAAGACCAAAAAACAAAACGCCTAAGATCAGAACGGGCCTACGGCCATAACTGTCAGCGAGTGGACCATGGATCAACTGACCAATGGCAAAACCTGCGGTATACGCGGTTAAGGTAATTTGCACTGCCCCGTCTGCAACACCCAGATCACGGGCGATGGTCGGCATCGCTGGCAAGTACATATCGATGGCTAGTGGCGTCAATGCGCCGATGGCACCCAGAACAAGAAAAAGAAGAAAAGTGATTTGGGGTGCTTTGGTTTGCTCTAATGCAGTATCAGACATAAATCTCCTACTCGGTTGCGTTAGATATGCAGCTTCCGTGCTGCAACCAAACAGAAAAGAGAGACTCGCATCCACGAGTCTGTAGCCGATCTATATTGAGCGATATCTCTATAAAAGACTAGTTCCTAATTGGAACTAAACTATTTCCAATTTAGATGATTAGTTCCAGACTGATTCAATTTCTTCTTGCGTCAGATAGCGATATTCGCCTGGTTCCAGCTCGTCATCCAGAACGATATTGCCGATACGTTCACGGTGTAGGTGCTCCACCTTGTTGCCCAGTGCGGCAAACATGCGTTTCACCTGATGGTATTTACCCTCAGTGATGGTCAGCAGTACTTCTTTTTCTTCTTCATCAACGATTTCCAGTTTCGCTGGCAAAGTGGCCGCCTTTTCATTGCGAAGCTCAATGCCCTGCTCAAACTGTGCAACGTAATCAGCCTCAATCGGGTCAACCAGCCAAACGCGATAAGTTTTTTCACATTTGTGTTTCGGCGACGTAATACGGTGTGACCACTGACCATCATCGGTGATCAACACTAGACCCGTTGTATCTACATCTAAGCGCCCTGCGAAATGAAGATCTTCCATCTTCACTTCGTCGAGTAACATAAAGGCTGTTTGATTAAATCCATCTTCATGCGAACAGACAAAACCATCGGGTTTAAACAGCATGATGTAACGAGGACCCGGTTTCTGAATCTCACGTCCTTGCCATTCGACAATACAGTCGTCCGTCACTTTCACCGCACCACTTTTCTGCACGATATCGTTAACGGTGACGTCACCACTTTTAATGATTTTTGTTGCTTCTTTACGTGTCGCACCCAGTGCATCACACAAGTATTTATCTAAACGCATGAATACCTCATCTCAATCAGGTGAGGTATTATAGAGCCACTAGACTAAATAGTTGAGCTATTTCACACATTTTATGTATACACTTCGCCCCTACCAAGCTGACTCGGTGAAAGCCGTTATTCACTATTTCCGCAAACACTCCAGCCCAGCAGTCCTTGTACTACCAACTGGAGCAGGAAAAAGTCTGGTTATTGCTGAACTCGCCAGATTGGCTAAAGGTCGGGTATTGGTCATGGCGCACGTCAAAGAGCTGGTGGAACAAAACCACGCTAAGTACGAGGGGTACGATCTCAAAGGATCAATCTATTCTGCGGGTTTAGGCCGTAAGGAAACCGACCAGCAAGTGGTGTTTGCGTCAGTGCAGTCTGTGGTCAGAAATCTCGATGACTTCAAAAACCAATTCTCGCTACTTGTAATTGACGAGTGCCACCGCGTTCCGGATAACAAAAACACTAGCTACCAGAAAGTGATTTCTCATCTTCGAGAGCTGAATCCAGGCATCAAAGTGCTCGGCTTAACCGCCACGCCTTATCGGCTTGGCATGGGTTGGATTTACCAATATCACACGCGCGGCCTAGTCAGAACAGAGGAACCAAGATTCTTTCGAGACTGCATTTTCGAGCTACCTATTCGTTACTTGCTTGATGAAAAGTTCCTCACCCCTGCTCGCATGATGGACGCCCCCGTACTGAGCTATGACTTCTCACAGCTCAAACCCGCAACCACAGGTCGCTATAAAGAGGCGGAGCTGGACATGGTGATTGACAAGGCCAAACGGGCGACGCCTCAAATTGTCGAGCAAATCATTCATCTTGCTAAAGACAAACAAGGCATCATGGTTTTCGCCGCAACGGTTAGACATGCTCAAGAAATTTATGGTTTGCTCCCAGAAGGTCAAACTGCTCTTGTGATTGGCGACACCCCAACACCTGAACGCGACACTATCATCCAAGATTTTAAAGACCGCAAAATTAAGTACTTGGTTAATGTCTCTGTGTTAACCACAGGATTTGATGCCCCTCATGTCGACCTGATAGCAATTTTGCGACCAACAGAATCAATCAGCTTGTATCAACAGATCGTTGGACGAGGGCTGCGTCTTTCTCCGGGCAAAGAAGAGTGTCTGGTATTGGATTATGCGGGTAACAGCTACGATCTCTATCAGCCTGAAGTGGGTGATGCCAAACCTGACTCCGACAGCGAAATCATTACCATCCCCTGCCCGGCTTGTGGCTTCAACAACAACTTCTGGGGAAAGCTGGATAACAATGGCTTCTTAATTGAGCATTACGGTCGAAAATGTCAGGGCTTTTTCGAAGACGAAGAGACTGGTGAACGAGAGCATTGTAATTATCGTTTCCGCGCCAAATACTGCGGGGAATGCGGCGCAGACAATGACATTGCTGCGCGAATTTGTCACGAATGCGATGCCACCTTAGTGGATCCCGACAAGAAGCTTAAAGAGGCGTTAAACTTAAAAGACGCCTTGGTATTCGAGTGCCTGTCGATGGATTTGAGTGTTCACAAAGATGACAAAGGCAAAAGTAGCCTCAAGGTCTCTTATGTGGGGGAAAACCAAGCTCAGGTGCACGAATTCTGGTCTTTAACGACCAAGAAACAGAAGCAGACATTCAAAGATATGTTTGTTCGGCCTCATCTCGCTGACAAACATCGTCCGTTTAACGATGCTTCTCCGACCAAGGTGGTCAATAATCAGCATCGTTTTAGGCCACCTCAGTTCGTGATCGCGCGTAAAGCAGGGCGATTCTGGAAAATGCGTGACAAAATTTTTGAGGATGAGCTAACCAACTAGGGTCTGTTGACCTTTTGCGGTTAAATTTTGTTCGAGATAAAAGCATTTTAGTCGCGGCGAGAGGTTTGTCGCCTAGTGACCTAAGCAAAACACCTCTCAACAAAGAGTAAAACGCTTTTAGCCGAACCCTCTGGGCAGCGTTTGTGGTTCCTTTCTACTGCGTTATCGGCTTATCAGGTAGGGCAACTACATTTCAAATCCTCTGCCTTGTATAAAGAACCCACAAACTGCTGCAAAAATCAGCTCAAAAGGTCAACAGACCCTAAGCACACTATCCGCTCACTCTTAATATTCACTTTGTATTCAGAAAAGATTCATTATACTGAGTCATAGAATTTCCGAGAAGGTAACGCTATGTTTCATAAGCAGTTAATTTGCTCCCTTGCTGTCACGTTTTGTATGGTGCTTGCTTACCCTACCTACGCTGACAGACACGATGATAAAGATGGTCATGCTCTGGTGCAGGATGTCCATAAAGCAGGGACAGAAATTGAATTTGAAGAAGACCAGGACGAGGTCTACGACGCTGTTCGTAAAGGCTATATTCGCCCATTCTCCGATCTTTACGCTGCGGTGGAACAAGACCTTCACGGACGCATTATCAAAGTCGAACTTGAAGAAGACGATGATATTTGGATTTACGAACTAAAGTTAAATTACAACAACAACATCATCAAAGTTGAGTACAACGCCAGAACGCTGGAAATGATGCTCATCAAAGGTCGCAATTTCAAACAAGCCCTTAAGAATTAGAAGAAGAACGTCATGAAAATACTTGTAGTGGAAGATGAACCTCGCCTTGGGGAACAAATCATAGAAGCCCTTGAACAGAATGGTTGGGTACCTGAACTGTCAGCAGATGGCATTGATGCACTCTATCGTGCGACGTCCGAGAATGGGATGCTATTGTACTCGACCTTGGCCTGCCAAAGCTTGATGGTTTGACCGTCCTAAAAGGTATCCGAGATGAAAACATCAACACGCCCGTCATTATTCTGAGCGCGCGTGATACCCTGACTCAACGCGTTGAAGGCCTTAATGCAGGTGCAGACGACTACCAGACCAAACCGTTCGAAATGGTTGAACTGATCGCACGAATTCGCGCCCAGCTTCGCCGCGCATCAGGTAACGCGTCTCCTGTGATGCAAGTGGGAAGCCTAAGCTTAGACACCCGCTCTTCTAAAGTCATGTGGCAAGGCCAAGCAATTGACCTAACCGCACTAGAATATAAAGTCGTTGCTTACTTCATGCATAACCCAGAAAAGGTAATCTCGCGAACCGAGTTGGTAGAACACATCTACAAGCAAGACTTTGACCGCGACTCCAACACCATCGAAGTATTTATCGGGCGTATACGCAAGAAAATCGCACCTAAAGTGATCAAAACCGTCCGAGGACTGGGATACCAGCTTAATGCCGAATAAAAAAGCGCATTTACTTAAAAAGCTCAGCCTTAAAAGCCGCCTCGTTCTGGCGGCGGTTGTTTGGCTGACCGCGATGATCATCGCCGCCGGTGTCATGGTCCCTTCTCAGGTGTACGTCTACATGGAAGATGATGCCAAGGCACAATTGGCAACTTACATGGACGAGATTGCCGCGACAATTGAAGCGGACGAGAAAGGCAATGTGACCATCGGCACTCCCCTTTCGGACCCGCGCTTCAACCGCCCCTACAGTGGCCTATACTGGTCCGCCAAAACGGATAAAGATTTACTACGTTCTCGTTCTCTCTGGGACAAAGCACTGACCAAAAAAGGCGATCATGATCTGTTGGGTGCGCGAGATGAAAAACTCATCTATATCGAATCGACACTCTATTACCCTGATTACGATGGCCCTATCGAAGTCACTATTGGTATTGACGAGCAACCGATAGAAGATACAGTACGAAGCTTGATGGGCCAACTTTGGGTCATACTTGCGCTACTTTACCTTGGCGTCCTGACACTCATTGTTATTCAGGTACAGTGGTCTCTGAGCCCATTGTCCAAGATGCACAAAGAGCTCTCTCAACTTCGTTCAGGTAAGAAGACCCAGCTCGAAGAAGATTATCCACGCGAAGTCGCGCCTGTCGTATCGGATTTGAATGCTCTTGTTTTCCACTATCAGGAGCTGTTAGAACGTGCTCGTCACCATGCGGGTAATTTGTCTCATGCACTAAAGACTCCTCTTTCTGTGTTAAAGAATGAAATTGCCAACCAAGACCAACAAACCAAGCAACAACTGCAACCTTCGCTCGATCAAATTCAAAGCCAGATAGATTACCACTTAGGCCGCGCCCGAATGGCGGGTTCTAAGAACATCCTTTCTGTGAAATCCTGCCCGTCTGAGCGTGTTGATGCAATCTCTATGGCTTTTGATAAAGTCTATGCGGAACGCGATATCACACTGATCAACGAGCTCGACTCTGACTTGGTCACTGCAGTCGAAGAAACTGACCTTGACGAAATGGTCGGTAATATTTTGGAAAATGCTTATAAATGGTCTGACAGCATCATCCGTGTTCATGCTACTGCCAATAGCGAAGACGCCGAAACCATCGACATCATCATTGAAGATGACGGCCAAGGCATCCCCGAAGAGAAGCTCAAACAAGTTATTAAACGTGGTGTACGTTTAGATGAGACAACTCCGGGCACAGGGCTAGGCTTGAATATTGTCAGTGAAATGGCCCACAGTTATCGGGGTAAGTTAACGTTAGATCGCAGTTCGATGGGCGGGCTAAAAGCCATTCTATCGATGAAAACCACTCACTAACAAACTCTCAGCAAAACACTACAAACAAAGCAGGCATTTTTGCCTGCTTTTCTATTTTCAATTTCAGCTAAAGCGCTTCATTAAACTTCATTCAATCTTCTTGACTCAGTAACAATACTGTCCAGAACACCAACGAACTTCCTTTGACAACATTTGAGAAGGCTAAAGCTAAGTCAATCATGATTTATGATGATTCAGTTAACATTTGCGGACATGCAAACATAATGAGCAAACATTGTACAAAGTCCGCTTTATTCAAATGAAAACAAAATCAATGATTGCTCTGGCTGTCGCTCTGGCTACGAGTGCAGCACACGCAGAGGAAGAAGAGACACTTCCTCAAGACCCTTTTTCGGCTCAGACAAAATTGGGCTTTATCTACACCGAAAACACCAGTTCATCGCTGTCTTACAATACCGCGTTGATTTTAGGCTATAGCAAAGACCAATGGGAACACAAAGGTGGTTTTGAAAGCTACTATACGGACGCCGACAACGCCGACGATGGTGCCAACCGCTACACTATTAATGCTGGGTCAACCTATGACTATACTGAAACCAGCTTCTTAAGAGCTGCTACTCGTTTTGAGAACGACCTATACGGCACGTATCGCAAACAATGGGTCTTAATGAGTGGCCTCGGTTTCTATTTGCATAATACCGATACAGCCAAACTGTCTGTGTCACTCGGTCCGGGTTACCGAATCTCTGAACGTCAACCAACCGATAGTGAATTCCCCTCCCTACGCAACTACGAAGTCATTGCGACCTCAACATTGGATGGCTCTGTATCGTTTTCAGAAACATTTTCTGTTGGCGCAGTTATGGACGTAGCACACGGTGAAGAGAATACTCACTACAACACCAAAGCATACGTAAAGAACATCCTGATGGGCAGTTTGGCGCTGGTTTTCGATGTGGAATACATCTACAACACCACCGTCGCTGACGATCAATCTAATGATGAAATCTACTCGACGATGAGTCTTAGTTACGATTTTTAAGGTTATTTCATTTATTAATTAGCTTTGCGGTCAGGTAGGTTTGAGTTAGGAAACAACGTCAAAACTCATAAAAGCAAGAGGCTACACAAGGATGATTGTATGAAAAAAGCCCTCGTAGTGTTGTCAATTACTGCCACCACCATTGCCGGTGGCAACCTTTTCTCCAGTTACTTGCGAATGGAGAAGGACAAACTCGTAGATGAACAAGAGATTCTGACAACGATTCAGAACGACAACCAACTCAGCACACCTGATCGCATCGTTCAAACCTCCGGTATGTTTATCGGAGTCGACTATGAAGCAAATACGCTTACTTCCATCAATTCAGATAAAGAAGTGCTGGTTAAAAACTTCAACCACGTCGATTGCTTTACTCTGCTCGACTACGTTACTTCCCTCGCCTTTTCCGACTCCTTCGGCCAGTTCGATAAGAATCTTAAGCTAGCGCGCTACTTATACGGTAACGTAGACTTTCTCATGCGCCGCCATTTCTTTTCTGATTGGTTGGAAAACAGCCCATTTAATGTTCAAGACATTACGCTTAATCTTGATAGTCGAGCGGTCACGACCGTTAAGCACATTAATCAAAAAACACCTGAAGGTGAACGTTGGATCCCTTCTGTTCCGATTAAAGACAAGAACATCAGTTTTATCCCACGAGAATTTGTCGATGATTCTTTAATTAAAGAACTGAAAAGCGGTGACTTAATCGGTATATACAGCCATAAACGCGGACTAGACGTCTCTCATACAGGTATCTTCGTCGAAAATGGTGACAAACCCATTTTCCGCCATGCCTCCTCTATCGAAGGTAAAGTCGTCGACACGCCAATGCTGGAATATCTGAAAAGCAAACCCGGTATCATCGTTTATCGGTTCTCCACCAGCACTTCTTCAAGTTAAAGAAACGGCAACTTAACAAGTTGCCGTTTTTGTCTGCGATTAACGCCGATTTAGTATGTCATATGCAATATGACTTTATGCCCCACAAGTGCCGCATTGTTTTCACCCAACTTGGCCACTTTCATGTGACCGTCAAAGGAACCAGGTCTGACGAACAGTTGCTCGATAATACCCTTACGTAACGGTTCTATATCTAGCGGTTGATGTTCTTCCATCGCAAAAAACACACCATCACTATCAAGCTCGTATCGGCCTGAACCGGTATATCCAACACGACTTTTAGGCAATACCGCGTAAACGTCGTAGCTGCTGTTCTCTTTAAGAGTCAGTTCAATTCTCATTGGTAGCGTGGTAGCAAAATCATCATCCGGATCAGTGGATGACACATGTGCTACTGTGTGGCTGATCATATGACGGTTAAGCTGGTTGTCATCAATGTACGAAACCGCAGCCCCGACAGCAACGCCCGCAATAAGCGGAACAATGGCTAATAACTTATTCACAACTGATGACTCCACTATTTGAACTGAAACTCAAAGAGCGACCTTGGCCGTCCACTAATAACGTTAGTTCGCCAAAATCGTATAAAGTCGAGTTCTGGTAATGCACCTTCGCTCCGTTGTTTTCCGGCGTAAACCAGCAAGAGGCAAACTCTTGCTGCTCAAAAGATGCATAAGCCAATGGTGAGCTCGAATTTTCGATGATTGAGTAGCTGGCGACTGCGCCGATAACAAATAATCCAGTTGCAACAAGCTGGGAGCGGTACTTCACCAAACGACTGCGTAGCGTCTCTTTGGGTTCCTGAGGGACAGGTATTTCCACCACCTCAGGAACGACTGCTTCAACTTGCTCGACTTCGTTTGCTGGCTGATAGGCATCTACCCGACCCACAAATTCATAGCCAGTACCACGAACCGTGCGGATGATTTCACCAGCGCGATCTTCCAGCGCTCGGCGACAGTTGGAGATACAGTGCAATAAACTACTGCTCTCTACTACGATGCCACGCTTTAGCCACACTTCATGCATCAATTCGTGCTTTGTCAGTGTTTCACCAGTGCGCTCGATCATATAGTTCAGTAGCGCAATCTCATTGATTCCTATCGGATGACGAACATTACTTCCCTGACTGTGAATATAACCTTGCTCAACATCGAGAATATGGCTTTCATTAATCAGTAACATGTTTTACCCCTCAACAAGCTGCTTACGCAATACGCTTTTTTCGCGAAGCTTTGCTACTGCAACATAAGCCATTGGTACAAAGAACAGCGAGAAGAAAGTACCAATCGTCAAACCGCCGACCAGAACCAGACCAATGTTTACTCGACCTAACGAACCCGGACCTTCTGCCAGAGCAAGAGGTAGTGAACCGATGATCATCGTCAGAGACGTCATCAGGATAGGACGTAGACGAGAGCGTGCACTCATCAACGCCGCTTCCATCACTTCCACACCTTCCTTACGCTTAAGATTGGCAAATTCCACCATCAGGATGCCGTGCTTGGTCACCAAACCAACCAGAGTCAGCAAACCAATCTTAGAGTACAAGTTCAGGCTTTGACCAAAGACGCTTAACGTCAGTATCGCACCTACCAGACACAGAGGAACGGTGATCAGAATAACCAATGGGTCTACAAAGCTCTCAAACTGAGCAGCAAGGATCAGGAAGATAAAGATCAGCGCCAGACCAAACAGCATCTGCATACCCGCTGATGACTCGTTAAGCTCTTTAATCACGCCATCGTATTCGTAGCTTTGCCCCGCTTTCAGTAACTCAGGAAGCTTCTCATCGAGGAATGCTTGAACATCATCCGCGCTGTAACCTGGTACCAAGTCTGCAGTAATCTCTGCAGCGTCTTTACCGCCATAGGTTTTAATATTTGATTCTGCCGTCACAGGCTTAATCGATACGAACTGAGACAGTGGCAACCTTTGACCAGATTCAGAGCTAACGTATAACTTATCTAGAACTTTAAAGTCACCTAACGCTTGGCGGTTTACCTGTACCTGAATTGGGTAGGTAAATCCGTCATCTGCTTGCAGATCGGCAGCCTTCACAGAGCCTAAGAAAGTAGAAATTGCATTGGTTACGTTGCCGTAATCAACGCCCGACAATACAATCGCATTGCGGTCAATCGACATATCAAATCGTAGCTGGTCACGGTGCGTTGAGTTATCAACGTTCGACAGACCTGGATAATCCTCAAGTAACTCAACGACTTTCGCTGCAGTATCAGACAGCTCGTCTAGGTCACGGTTAACGGTTGTCACTTGAAGAATCAGATTGTCTGCTACATCAAGGTTGTCAGCAGAACGTACAGAGAAAGACGTCGTATACGCCGAGATAGTTTCCTTCGCTTTAGCAATCATCTCATTGATGATTTCATCGGCGCTCTTATTACGTTCTTCCCATGGCTTCAACAACACGTGATTAGTCGGTGCAGTTTCAATGTAAGCAAGATTAGCTTCAATCTCTTTGTTACCTTCAAACACTGCGTTGATTTGGTCAGCGTTATCCAAGTCGTATAGACGACCAGCACCAGCAGGGCCATGAGAAGTCACTTCAATGAAACCAGTATCTTCTGTAGGCAGAAGAACTTTTGGCATAAACCATACAGCAACAACAGACAAAATAGTAAGCACTGCAGTACCCGCTAAAACCTGGCGTGGACGCTTGAACCATGCATTCAGGTACACCATATACTTGTCAGTCATGGCGTTCAGTTTGGTTTCCACCCACTGGAACCACTTTGGTGACGTTGTCACTGATTTCAACATGTAGGCACTCATCATCGGAGACAGGGTTAATGCTACGAATCCTGAGATGATGACTGATGCTGCTAGCGTAAAGGCAAACTGTTGGAACAGATCCGCCGTCAAACCTGACATCAAACCAATCGGCAAGTACACCACAGCCAGCGTTAAGGTCATTGCGATGACAGGGAAAACAACCTCTTTACAGCTCTTAAGTGCTGCTTCAAATGGTGAAAGACCTTCTTCAATATGTCGGTAGCAGTTTTCCACCACAACGATAGCATCATCAACCACCAGACCAATCGCAAGAATAATAGCCAAAATAGTCAACACGTTGATGCTAAAGCCTAGCATTGCCATTACACCAAACACGCCGATCACACAGACAGGAATAGTTATGAGAGGAATCGCTGCAACGCGCAGTGAACCTAAGAACAAAACTACAATTGCCGATACCAGAACAATCGCTTCAACCAACGTCATAAACCCTTGGTCAATTGCTTCTTCGATAAAGTCAGCCTGATTGTAGACCATCTTCATCTCAACATTGTCCGGTACTTCCATGGTTTCCATGGCCGCTTTTACGCGGTTCGCAACCGTAACCGGGTTCTCAGATTTAAGTGGTAACACCTGAAGAGACATCGCCATATCGCCATCAACATGAAGCATGCTTGGCTCAAGGCTCTCCTCACCCATTTGAACGTCAGCCACATCATTAACACGAACGATGTTGCCATTATCGACACGGATAACGAGGTCACGCACATCTTCAATAGACGTTACCTGATTGACAGGGTTGATTGAGAAGTCACGAACTTCACCTTTAATCGTACCTGCAGTAAACGTCGCATTGTAAGTGCTCAGCGTACCTACTACGTCAGAAGCACTGACATTCAGAGCCGCCATACGCTCAGGTTGCAACCAAACACGAATAGCACGGTTGGAACCACCATATGGCCCCCACACACCACCAACACCCAGTACGTTTTTGAACTGAGGAGCAATCTGCTGACTGATGAAGTCAAACAGCTCTTGCTTCTTCATCTCACCACGGTTAACGAATGTGATAATGTTACTTGGCATTGCCGTGTCAGAAGAGTCATCCGTTACTGTCGGTTTGTCTGTCATCGCTGGCGGGAAATCAGAGATACCATCCACCTTGCTGCGCAGATTGTTCATCAGGCTTGCGTACTCAACCTCACTGACCCCATCTTCAAATTGGATCTTGAGAGAACAGCTGCCTTCCTGACAATCCGTTGTCATCGTTTTGATCTTATCGAGACCTGTGACTGCAGTGATGAGTTCTTCTGCCACATTTTGTGACATAAACTCAGCACTCGCCCCGGTAATTGAAGCGCTTACTGTAGCCGATGCAGTCTGGCGCTCAGGAAAATATTGAATCGCAAGTTTTTGGTAGGAGACTATCCCCAGTAGAACAATCGCAATGCTCAGCACTGAGGCGAGCACTGGATGTTTAATACATATTTCAGGCAGCTTCATTCGTTACCTCCGCTGGCTTTTCGTTTGCCGGCTCAGCTACCTTTTTTTCTTCTTTTTCTACTTCGGTCGGAAGTTCAGCGGCAGGTTTCTCTGCCTCCGCTTCTTTGACTGGCTGAGCAGGTAAAGTGCGTGACGGCAAAGTCACTGGTGATTTAGTGTTTTGAACAGATACAGGAGCCTCGTGATTGAGGTTTTGTCGGCCTGTTACAACAACGGTTTCGCCTAGCTTGAGACCAGATTCAATCGTCACGTAACCATTATTGGTGTTTTCACCAAGCTCGACTGGACGCTTGATCGCTTTGTTGTCTTCAACGACCCAAACGAAACGCTGGTCTCCGTCAGCGCCAATAGACGTCTGAGAAACCACTAGATGTGAGTTTGCCTCACCAATCGTTTGAGAAACCTTGGCGAACATACCCGGAACTAGAGCATTTTCTGGGTTATCAAAATGCGCGTGAATTTCTACACGGCCAGAACTTTCATCAACAAGTGGAGCGATATAGTTTACCTTGCCAGTGAACGTCTGGTCTTGGTATGCATCGACGGTTAGAGAGACTGCCTGGCCTAGCTTCGCTTTGCCGACTTCTGACTGGCTGATTGAGTAATGTACTTCAACCGGATCAAGTTTAATCAGGCTAACCAAGGCCGTTGCTGCTTCAACACGACTACCAACAGAATGAGTAAAGTTAGTCAGTTGACCGTCAAATGGTGCAATCAACTGGTAGTTCTGCATGTCGGTTTTCTTTTGACGGAAGTCTGCACGCGCAAGGTTCGCTTGTTGTTTAAGCTCTTCTACATCCTGAGCAGACATGGAATCTGGTTGTTTCTTTAGCAATGCCAACACACGGTCTAGCTTAGACTCAGCTAATGCCAATGAGCTCTCAGCTTTATCGAGTTCAGCTTTAGCTTGGTCATCATCAAGTTGAGCAATTAGCTCGCCTTTCTTAACCACATCACCATCGCTGAATTTTAGCGACTTAAGTTTTTCACCAGCACTGAACGTCAGCGCGGCAGAATCTGTTGCTTTAATTTTGCCAACTTCGTTAAGTGAAGCTGCACTTGATTGCTCGGCAACCACTTCGACGGTTACCGGAGTCGCAGGAACTTGATCTTCTGCTATCACGTTAACGGCATAAACGGAGCTAGCAGTGCATAAAATAGACAGCGGCAGAGCCTTAGAATTTTTCATGATTTGTCTCTAATTGATGAAACTTGCCGCTTGTTATACCTAAGATTTTCCTTGCTAAGTTAGGGCTTTGTCAGGTGGATGATATTTAATCATGAACCATTATTAAAAAACCTCAAAGCCATGTTTTTAAAAGAAAAAACGCACAAAAAAAGCCAGCATCTAAATGCTGGCTTTTGCACTATTTTTGAACATTATTGTTCAGCAGTGACAAACAGGTAGGAGTATCTTGGTGCAACCAGAATCGTTTGCTCCTTACCGATACGAATGACTTTCAACTCTTCCATTGAATGCATTCCTCGTTGACTGAACATAGTCTCCATAATGTTCAACTTTTTACCCTCTGGCACAACTTGCTCAGCGGAGATTGGCATCAGAGACAAACCATATGAGTCAAAGTCATAATGCCCTGTGGTATTAAACCCAACCAGATTCCCAGTCAAGAAATACAGTTCGTATTGGCCAGAACGTTTCAGGTTCAGTGACGCACGCATTTTAACCAGCTCACTACCTTCTCGCTTGGGTATAACTATTTGCGTATGACTTTCAAAGTTCTGATTCATGGTCGGTGAGTTGACGTAAGCTGCCACTCCACCAATCGCTAAACCCGCTAACACGCTGGTGATCGTCATCGTCTTATTCACAAATCACCTCCACTTCTTCAGGTAGGTAACTGACTGACGTTCCATCCTGATCAACCAAGATCACCTGATTACCGGTCTGGAAAGCACGGACATTAGCCAATGTAACAGGCTCGTCTGTCTGAACCGTGCACCCTAAGTAACGGGTTTCAGTATAGTCAGCTTCAACCCAAGGCGTACGTAGAGTAGAAACAAGCAGATATCCCGCCAAAGCGCTCAGGCTAAACATAACCAGATAGCGCGCATTGCGCTTTTTCAATACCGTTGAAGATACATCGGAGAGAACTTCGCTTTCCGCCGAAGAAGATAAAACAGAGTTGTCAGCTAAAGCCTCTGGTTCGTAATCCCTGACTTCACCGTTAAATTGATAACCAACACCACGAATCGTACTGATGATTTCGCTGTTTTTATCTTGAAGTGCTTTTCGGCAGCTTGATACACAGTGCAGCAAGCTACTCTCTTCAACAATAACGCCTTTTTTATGCCAGACCTGTTCCAAAAGTTCTGATTTAGAGAGGGGCTTATGGGGGTGCTCAATCATGTATTGAAGTAGTGCAACTTCGTTACCACCAAGCATAGTTTTCTGACCGGAATCAGCGTCTTCCACTGAACCAGCAAGCAAGTTGAGAATATGATTATTATTAATTATCAGCATCGTAATAGACTGAATATAGGTACTTTCTATACCTTAACCATATCTTAAAACTTATAAAAAAGAAAAACTCAACCGATTAAGACTGAGTTTTCGTTAGGCTTTTTGTTATCTAGCTTCCAGTCTGAGGGATTATTGTTTCTTGAATGACCAATATCTGACCGTCAGTAAAATAGTCATGTTGGCCATCAATCGCGGTAGGTACAGATAGCGGCTGAAAGGCGATTGCTTGCTGCGGCAATATCGACTTTACCTGTTGGGCAAGTTTATCCCGCTCTTTATCCACATTTGGATCAATGCTGTGCAGTACAGTGAAAATGCCCGAATAGGCAGTGAATTTTAATCCGTTGTCATAGCTTATTGCACCGAGCCAAATCGTCTGATGACTTTGTGGGTCCACTCCTCCTTTCCACCAGCGAATGTGGCTTCGCTGAACCAAATCTCCGGGAAGCTGGAATGCCAAATTTTGAGGGGTTTGGTTCCAAAATAAATCAGACACTGGCGGAGTCTGGTTATTAATCAAATCTAAATATACGGATGGGTCAATGTCATGACGTGAAAATGTGTGATTCTCAATCCAGCCAAGCTGCAACATCAACTCACGTGGTGAGTCGCCAAAATAGAGCACGTTGATAGCCTGTGCATCGAATACCGATGATTTCCCTGGGTACGCTTTGAACTTCAGCGCAGTGGGTGCAATTTTTGGAGCCGGCCCTGTCTGCTCAACAAAGTCATCGGACATATGGAAAAAGTGCGTGTAGTTGGCGTACAGCATCGCACCCAGCAGAAACAACGAGAATTTAGGCAACATCAAACGCCACTTTAAGCGTTTACCAATAAACAGAAAAACCAGACTGGCAGCAACGGCAATGAGGCTGGCTTGGTGCTCAACAATGACGGCTTTGACTTCAGCGAACATTGGAAATTTATCGATGCCATAAGCGAGCAGATAGCCCCACATCACAAACTGGCCTACCCCCAGCACCAGCCCAATAGAAGAAAAAACGCTAAATCGCACCCAGGTAATCTTATTGGTGCCCGCAATAAACGGCACAACCCATGCTACAGGCCCAAGTAGGCGAGCAAACGCTAATACCGCGTTACCTCGCTTTGCCATTAGATGACGACATCGGGCTATCGGGCGTCTGGTCTTAGGCTGCCACTTAATCAATTTTTTCTGAGCAGGCACGCCTACTTTTCGCCCAATGAAATAGCTCGCCTGATCGCCAAGAAAGCCACCAAGCAGTACCGCGAAGACGCCAGTAATAACCCCTTGATGCAACTGATAACCCGCTGCGATCAGAAAAGGCTCTCCCGGCACAAATAGATTGGCGCCTATTAACGCATCCAGTAAGGCCCCAACAAACAGGCTAGCTCCTTCAAACATAACCAAAGTCCCTGAGTATTACTGCTCTTTATAGTGGCCGAACTTGTAATCCATTTCGTTATTGCGCATTTCACCAAAGAAGAAACGACGAACATTGGCTTTAAAGTAAGTCATACCCATTTTGAAAATACCATCTTGATCTAAGCGGCGAGGATCAAAGCCAAACGTCAGATTCAAGAAGCGGAACCGCCATGTTTTGCTGGCACGCTTCACATAGTCACAGTCTTCACACAAAACGATTTGCTCATCAAAGCCATTCAGTTGTTCATGCACGCGTTTGGTCGAGAAAATACACGCCCCAACCGCGGTGGGAAAAATAAACTGCGTCGTAAACAGACCTAAATTAAACAAACCATAACCTAGCTTGTGTACCACAGGCAGATCTTTGGCGCCCATATACACACCCGCAACCTCAAGCTGCTTTTCTTCTAACTGACTGACTGCGTTAGCTAAGAAGTTCGGCGCTAGTTGAACGTCTGCATCAAGAAACAACAAACGCTCATGCTTTGCCATAGACGCGCCTATATTGCGCCCTAGGCTCACACCGCGTGTATCCATTTTGTGCACGGTTAATGCAGGCAAAGATGCTTCATATGCGCTCGCCACTTCTCTTGTCGCGTCTTCGCTGTCTGAGTCGACAAGAATCACTTCAAAGTCACGATGCGTCTGCTTGCTCAAATCTTCCATCAAACGCCCAATGCGCTTTTCTTCATTCAAGGTAATGACAACAATACTTACTGGTCCCATATCCAACTCCTCAATCAATCTATCATTCACGATATGAACAATACCGTGGTGAGACTTAATCACGCGTGAGAAGAATGTTCAGATTCGGTTCATATTGACCGCTTGTTTAGGTGTAAAAATGTAAGTATCTTGTGCCTGCCTCAAACAACGGTAAGCGACTGAAAATATTTACTCAAAAGATAGCCAGTTAAACGGGTTTTCTATTGCGGGAAAATCGAGAGAGTGATAGTATCCGCGCTCGCTTGAAGAGTTACTACCAATTACTCGAAAGCGTTTACCACATTCACGCGAGGTCGCATCGCAGAATGTGACGTTATTTTTTTCATATTTGAGAGTAAATACTATGAAATTTGAAGCAGTAGTACGTACTGAACTAGGTAAAGGTGCGAGCCGCCGCCTACGTCACGCTGGTCAATTCCCTGCTATCGTTTACGGTGGTGAGGCTGCGCCAGTATCTATCGTTCTTAACCACGACGACGTTGTTAACCAAATGGACAAGCCTGAGTTCTACGAAGGCATCGTTCTAGTGATCGACGGCGCTGAAGTTAAAGTTAAGCCACAAGACGTTCAACGTCACGCTTACAAGCCAAAAGTTGAGCACATGGACTTCATCCGCATCTAATTCCCTACCAAGGAATTAAATCGGATTACATCCAGCCTTTTGCATAAAGAATATCGGCCTTACCAACCGAGACTTCTAAAAATTCGAAACCCCGATGCTACCAACATCGGGGTTTCACCGTTTTTGGCCCCTCACAATCTCACATTTCCAATTTAGTAGCCATGTCTTTGTCATCGTAAAGCAAACTCAGCGTGGTACCGCTAGGAAATGCCCCCTTACCAAGGCACCTCTGAGTCAGAACAATTTTGATTTAAATATACTTTCTTCAGGTAATCTACCCACTGTTTGTTAGGATACACGTCATTTTCTCTCACCGGGTAGACTTGGTATTCCCTCGTACCTTAAGTAAGATGCCCCTACCCCCCTTAGTTTTTATGGAATTATGACTGAGTTATTTGAGCAAAAAAATTTGCAACCGTTGTACATTCAAGTCGCGGGAGAGTTAAAGCGCGAGATTGATAAAGGCACTTATCCAGCAGGCAGTAAGCTACCGTCTGAGAATCAGTTGGTGGAGCTGTTGAAAGTCAGCCGTGTTACGGTGCGTAAAGCGTTGCAACAGCTCAATGATGGCGGTTATATCTTTTCCGAAAAGGGCAAAGGCAGCTTTGTTAAATCCAATAAGCTGCGTCATGACTTCTTATCTATGTCTGGATTGGCGCAAGAGGCAGCTGGTGCGGGTCTAGAAGCGACCAATATTGTCGATGCCTTTGAGGTGCAGCCTGCAGACGAGCTTGTCGCTCAAAAACTCAATATCGCTGTTGGTGAGCCCGTTAATTTTGCTCGTCGTTTAAGACTGGTTAACGACCAAGTCGTCTCATTTGAAGAGTTCTACATCCCTCGAGTACTACTTCCCAACCTAACAAAAGACGATCTCAAGGGATCAAAGTTCGAATATTTGAGTCGTCACGGTATTGAGATGGTCAAGACGCAACAGAAACTGTTACCCGCGTTGCCCGACGTGACAGTTCAGCAATTTTTGGATGTTGGAGAGCTTGATCCCATCTTGATCAACCACTCTCAGAACTTCTATGAAGAGCAGAAAATATACGAATACTCAACGGTTTATTATAAATCTAGTCTGTATGACTTTGAGATAACCGCACGAGTTTAGAGAATGTCGAATAGCCCACGTTTGTGGGCTATTTTTTTATCTATAGGTTTTTGAAGGTAAGCAATCTTATGCATTTCAGGTAAACAACAAGTGTGACGAATAACAAAAAACGACAACCAAAAATACAACCTGTATCCTACCTGTATTATCATAAATACAAGTTAAATACAGGTTGTTATTTCTTTGCACTCTTTGGAGACGAAATTTATGGCGCGAGATGCGAGAGTTGTAGCGGATAGAGTCATGTCCTTACTGGGAGGTGAGGGCAATATCGTACAACTGAATCACTGTGCAACACGATTGCGTGTTGTGGCCAAGGATGATGAAAAAGTCAACGCTGAAGGACTCAGCGCAACGGAAGGCGTACACGGGTACTTTTTCCAAAATGGTCAGCACCAGGTGATCTTGGGTACAGGCTTTGTGGGTAAGGTTTTTGCCATCATGAAAGGCAATGAAGCCATTGAAGAAACGCCAGAAGCAGAAGAGAAAAATGACAAAGTAAGCACCTTCCAAACGTTAACTCGTACTTTTTCTGACATCTTCGTCGCCATTATTCCAGCCCTAGTTGCCACTGGTTTGCTAATGGGGCTGCGTGGATTGTTAGTCAACGGATTCGGGATTGAGCTCTCTCCACAGCTCAATACGCTGTCTCAAGTTTTAACCGACACAGCCTTCATCTTTATTCCAGTATTAGTGACTTGGTCGGCGATGCGCGTATTTGGTGGTAATCCAGTGCTCGGTATTGTTTTGGGCTTGATGCTGGTGGCTCCGCAACTAGCTAGTAAATGGGATGTCGCTTTCGGTAACGCAGAAGCGATGATGATTCCGTTTATGGGCTTTGAGATTGCGGTAACTGGTTTACAGAGTTCAATTCTTCCAGCGGTGTTTATGGGTTGGTTCGCTGCTCTAGTTGAGCGTAAATCACGCCAATACATCCCTGAAGTATTGGACCTCATTCTGACGCCATTTATCACTCTATTGGTCTCTTTGATTGCAGGTTTGGTGTTCGTTGGTCCAATCCTACTCGGAATTGAGAAGCTGATTACCGAAGCCGTGCTCTACTTCTTACAAATCCCATACGGCATTGGTGGCTTGATTTACGGCGGCGCAATTCAATTCATGGCGGTAACAGGTATGCACCACACCATCGTGCCTATCACGATCGCGATGGTGACAGACACAGGCTTTGACTACATCAACCCATTGGGTACCGCTGCAATCGCTGGCCAGTTTGGAGCGGCAATGGCAGTGATGTCGATGCAGACAGACAAGGTTAAACGCACGGGAATGTTTGGTGCCGCACTGCCAGCTCTATTTGGCATTACTGAGCCAGCCATGTTCGCGATTACCTTACCTCGCGTAAAACCTTTCTTATACGGCTGTGTTGGTGGTGCGCTAGGTGGCTGTTTGGGCGCAATTGCGGGTATCGGCTCAGCGGGTACGGGCGCAACCATGCTACCGGGTGTCCTACTTTATCTTGGCGGCGGTCTAGGAATGTATGTTCTTGTGATGCTAGTCGGCGCAGCCTCTGCTTTCGCGCTAACAAAGCTACTTTACAAAGAGCCTAAATAATTTTTCACCACTAATTTGAGTGAATAGCATTTTCTGGAGTTGTTATGGATTTTTCTAATCGTCAAAACCGCTTTGTCCGAATTCATGAGGTGAGTGAGGAATATTTGGCAGACATTAAATATAGAACGCAAACAGACCCGTTTTATCCGAGTTATCACATCGCACCAAAACACGGGTTACTGAATGACCCAAATGGTTTGAGTTACTTCAATGGTGAACACCACATTTTCTATCAGTGGTTTCCACTTGGCCCAGTACATGGTTTGAAGCACTGGTACCACGTATCGACCAAAGATTTCGTGAACTTTACTGACCGCGGTATCGCGATGTACCCAGACCAAGATTACGATCATCATGGTTGTTATACCGGTGTTGGTGTACCACACGATGACCAGCTGTACATTTTCTACACAGCGAACTTGAAAAAGGAGAATGACCAACGTCATCCGACCCAAGTTCTCGCGATTATGGACAAGCAAGGTAACGTGGAAAAGAAAGGTATCGTAGTTGACTTCGATCCGAGTGCGTATACCGCAGAGATTCGTGACCCAGTGTTGGTGTGTCGTGACAACGAGTATCACATGCTTATTGGCGCTCAAGGTCATAACGAAAAGGGTACTCTCGCTTACTACCGCGGTAGCGATATTGATGACTACCATCACCAAGGTGATATCGATGTGGGGCTAGAAGATTTTGGCTACATGTGGGAGTGTCCGAACTACTATGAGACGGATGAAAATGGGGTTTATATCTTCTCACCACAGGGCGTGAGCTCAGAGAATAAATATGACCTTAAAAACGTATTTTCTGTGGTTTATATGGTGGGTGAGCCTATTGATTTTGAATCGAAAGTATTTAAAAACCAAGGCTATCGAGAGCTAGACAAAGGCTTTGATTTCTATGCACCACAAACGTATCTCGATAACCAACAACGTCGCATTCTTATTGGTTGGTTAGGTAACTCAAAGAGCGACTATCCGACGGATAAAAACGGCTGGGCGCATATGCTCACGCTACCACGTGAGTTGATCATCGATGGCGACTACCTAATTCAAAAACCATTGAAAGAGCTTGAAGCACTGCGCCAAAGTTCGATTGATGTCGAGGACTCTGAAGCTCTAGAGCTAACGTCACGAGCATTCGAGTTGGAGTTGAATGTAAATGAGTCTTTCACTTTGACTCTGGCTAACCAGAAAGGTGAGCAGATGGTGTTCCGAGGCGATCAAGATGAGTTAATTCTAGACCGTACTCAAGTCTCTCACCTACATGCAGAAGCATACGGCACGGTTCGCTATGCTCATCGTCTAGAGCAAGCGCAAACCATTCGCGTCTTTGTCGATAACTCAGCGATTGAAATTTTTGCTGACAACGGCAAGACAGTGTTCACCTCTCGAATCTTCATCGATGAGTTGTCTCTAGTCTCTCTCAATCAGGCAAGTGGCACACTGCATTACATGTCTGCGATACAGGCTACTCGCTAGCCACCAGTAAATTATTCCAAAACAAAAAATAAGGCCCTCGTCGGGGAGGGCCTCTTATTGCCAAAATATAGGGTTTAACATGAAAAATACATTAAAAATGTCGCTTGCTGCGGCTGCAGTAATGGCCGCAACGACAGCAAACGCTGGAATCAGCATTGTTGATACTGAAGAAGGCAACTTCTCTGTTGGTGGTAACGTGGAGCTGAACTTCAACTACCAAGATCGTGAATCACACATTAGTGACGACAGTGAGTTTAACCAAGACGGCCGCGTTCTAATTGAGTTTGCAGGCGAAAAATACACAAGTAAGGGACACTATGTAGGTGTGAAAGCGCAGCCGCTGTTTGAGAGCACAGGCAATATTGCATTGGATGATGCGTACTTTGAGTTTGGTAAAAAAGATGGCTGGGCAATTAAAGCGGGGCGATTTGAAGCTTACGACATGTTCCCTGTTGGCCTTGATGTATTCCTAGAATACTCAGGTGATACAGCGAATGATCTGTATTCAGATGGAGCTGCATATTCATACCAAGCAAAAGAAGCCCGTGGCCGTGGCGCTGACGGACAAATCATGTATAGCCAAACATTTGGTGATCTCTACATTGAAGTTGGCGCTATGCTTGGTGATCGTTCTAATTTGTTCGATGACGGCCTTGACGGCAAGTACCACGGTAAAGAGATCGAATCGAGCAAAGATTCCTTTCTAGTTCGCCCAGTTGTCGCTTACCAAATGGGTGATTTCAAGGTAGCCGCTTCGGTTGAAACCAACCTCGTTTCTAACGCAGTTGTCGCTGATGGTGTGGATATCTCAGATCGTACAGGTTATGGCTTAACAGGTAACTGGACGAGCGGTGATTGGACTGTAATGCCAACGTTGCGTATTTGGATGCCGTTGACGAAAACAATTTATCAGCCGGTGTTAATGCACTGTGGAATAACTTTGGATTGGGTTACATTCACTCGACAAATGAGTATAAAAATAAAGAGTTTTCTTCGTGGGCTGAAGGCGACGTAAATGTATCAACATGGTATGCATCATACGCTTTCCGTGATGTACTGGAGGTACAAGATTTTTCGATTCTTCTAGGTACATACTACACAACCGTCGACAACAAGTTGGATCAGCAGTCGGACGCATCTGCGTTTGCTGAAGAAGATGATTTCGGTGCTCGTGTACGTCTGTTCTACGAATTCTAATTTAACGTCGTTACGAGAGGCAAAATGATATGAACAAGGTTTGGCGGACTGAAGGTGTGTCCCCCTGCCCTTCATAGTCTCTCAGCTTGGGAACGCCAATGTTTGGATAACCTATGATTTGCGGGGTTCCCTTGCTTACACTCATGACCAGATTACTTTCAGCCAGCCAAATTCTAATACTTCATGCGAATTAGAACGCTGTTCAGCTGCCAAAATTCGCATGTTGCTTAATATGCTCAATGAACATAGGAATCTTATTGGCTACGTGTTTTCTTGATGCGTAAAAGGCATAAAGAACCAAGTCATCGGGTTGGTACTCCATTTCTATGATCTTTAAAGCACCTGAGTTGATTTCAGCTTGGCACGTTTCAATTGGCAGTATCGCAAGCCCTAACCCAGATATCGCGCCCGTTTTCGCCAGATGACCACTGTTGACCTTAAACGAAGATCGTACTTTCTGAGTACTAAGTTCGCCGCTATCTTTTTTGAAAACCCACGGAGCTCCGTTTATTGCGGTCAGGCTGCTGATGCATGGAATGTGTTGTAAATCAGTCGTCTGAAAAGGTGCCGGGTACCGCTCTAGCAGTTTAGGAGAACCGACAACAACACTCGGCCAGCGCTTAATCTCTCTCGCAACCAGATTTGAATCTTCAAGACGTCCGCGATGGAATTTCAAGATAATATCAAACCCATCGAACAAATCTTCTTTAGGGCTGATGCTCGTATCACAGCACAATGAGATGGATGGGTATTGTTCGCAAAAGCTGACCACGGCATTCGCTAATGGCGGTGAGTCTGGCATCAATACCCTAAGCTGCCCAACAGCTTCTTGAGAGTGGCGAGTGACCTCTTCAAGTGCATCGTTCAATTTGCTCATTAACGGCTGCGTCAGCAAATATAGGTGTTCTCCCGCGTTTGTCGGAGCTATTTTTCGAGTCGTCCTATCAAATAGTCGTGTATCAAGTCGCTCTTCGAGCATACTGATGTGGCGACTGACGTTGGAAGTTGGCAACTGGAGAAACTCGGATGCACGTTTAAAGCTCATGTTTTCATATACAGAGTGAAAACTTGTCAGCCATTGCTGTTCAATTTTCTCAAGCACGATCGATTATCCCATTAAATTGGATTTACTAACTCATTAATCACACTTTATTGCCTAATTTGGGTTTATACAATGCATGAACTGGATTAAACAACTAAAGGTGACTCATGAGTTGGCTTGAAAAGCTAATACATAAAAAGAATATTGTCCGTGCTGGAAAATCAGAAATACCGCAAGGCTTATGGAAAACATGCCCTCAGTGCAATCAAGTTCTTTACTACAAAACGCTGGAAATTCACTTGGACGTCTGCCCTCACTGTAATCACCACATGAGAATGAAAGCACGCTGTCGGCTTGATCGCTTCTTAGATGCAGGGGAAAAGGTTGAAATTGCGAGTCATCATGAACCACGAGATACGCTGGGCTTTAAAGACCAAAAACGATACAAAGACCGTATTGCTTTGGCTCAAAAAGAGTCAGGCGAAAAAGATGCGTTAATCGCAATGAAAGGTGAGCTTATGGGCCTACCTGTTGTAGCCTGCGCCTTTGAGTTTTCATTTATGGCCGGCTCGATGGGTTCCGTGGTGGGTGCTCGGTTTGTTCAAGCTGTTAACACTGCGATAGAGAACAACTGCGGTTTGGTTTGCTTTTCGGCTTGTGGCGGCGCTCGGATGCAAGAGTCCTTGATGGCGTTAATGCAAATGGCTAAAACCAGTGCAGCATTGAAACAACTCTCAATTGCTAAATTACCCTACATTTCAATACTCACTGACCAAACTTATGGTGGTGTCTCCGCAAGCTTAGCGATGCTTGGAGACATTAATATTGGCGAACCAAAGGCAAGAGTCGGCTTTGCTGGGCGTCGTGTAATCGAACAAACCGTACGTGAGACATTGCCCGAAGATTTCCAGCAAAGTGAGTTTCTTTTGGATCATGGAGCAATCGATATGATTATCGATAGACGTGATATGAAGAAACGAGTAGCAAGACTACTATCTATGCTGACAAATACACCACTTACTATGGATGAATAACGGCCATTCAACTGGAAAGCGGTTTCATCGCAAGACAAGTTCTGAACGCGCTTTCCTTCACTTACGGGTTAAACGTGGCAATAATCTAATTAAATCAAGCACAAAACCTTTACCATTGAGCCTCAAAAGGTATATACATAATCTTAAGATCATCAAAATGTTGAATACTTCATGACGCTCCGAGAAATTCTTCATATCCGTAATGTCCGCAGCTTCTTAATCTTTCGGAGCAGTTACTTTGCGCGTTTTTATTACCCTGTATTCACCCTACTCTATCTCGATTATGGCTTAACCCTGTCTCAGTTCGCGATGCTTAACGTCGTTTGGGCGGCGACCATTGTTCTTGCAGAAGTCCCATCTGGCGCCTTTGCTGATACCTTGGGGCGTAAAAAGCTGGTGGTGTTATCTTCGGTGGTCATGTTTATAGAGATCGCCATGATCGCTTTCGTGCCGACGGGTAACCCTACTATTGTTTTCTTTGTCTTTTTGATTAACCGAGTGTTGAGTGGCTTGGCGATGGCATTAGCGAGTGGCGCCGATGAGGCTTTGGCTTACGACACACTCAAAGAACAAGGGAAAGAGGACGTCTGGCCGCAAGTGCTGCAGATCCAGCTGCGTATTTCCTCCAGCGTGGGGATCTTGGTCACCCTAATTGGCGCAGCCATGTATGACGTGAACTTTATGGCGTCGGTGTTTAACCTCCTTGGCCTCGACGCTCCAGAAAAGACACAAGACATCATGCGGATTCCAGTCTATGCCACTCTGTTCGTTGCGCTTATCGCCTTTTATGCCGCAATAAATATGGAAGAAGACAACAGTGCATTGCCTGTGCACGACAGCAAATTTGCCACCACAATCGCCAGCCTCAAATTAACACTGAATACGGGTAAGTGGGTGCTTTCCACCCCTTACGTACTATTCATATTGCTCTACTACAGCTTGTTCGAGCATACATCGCGGATGTTCTTAACGATGAACAGCCAATACTATCGCGCAATAGATATTCCGATTATCTATTTCGGCTTCATCGGTGCGGGGATAAGCGTCTTGCAAATCCTATTGGCTGGGCAGAGTCGTAAACTAGCGGAACGTATCGCCCCCAAAAGGTTTATTGCGATCATGGGGTTAGCAAGCATGGCAACGTACTATTGGATCAGCCTAGGGTGGTCAATCTATGGGGTAATCCCTGCCCTGTTACTCATCTTTATTATCATGACGATGAACATCTTCATTAGTTATCACCTCAATAAAAAGACTGAGTCTCACAACAGAGCAACGGTGTTGAGTTTCAAAGGTTTAATGTTCAACTTAGGATACGGCTCAATCGGTATTCTATACGCCTACTACTATAAGCTGGTGTCTCAGAATTATACTGAGCAGGAGATAGAACAGCACATCGACTTCATCGCCTCACTCTCTTCATTTTTCTATTACTTTACGTTTCTGTTCATCGCAATCAGCGCTTTTTTCTATGTCAAACATAGGAAGAAGGCGATTTTCTGAAGAGGAATGTAACGAGCAGCCTCGGTTTAAAGCTTCAATGGGATCGTTTGAGCAAGATTATTTGATGTAGGAATCCAACACTTTCAACACGATCTCCATATCTTCTTCTCTCTGCTTAGTATCTTCTTCACGCACAACATGCTCCAGTAGATGGCCTTTGATCACTTCACGCATCAGGCCATTCACCGCCCCACGAATCGCTGCTATTTGCTGGAGCACATTCTGGCACTCATGCTCTTCATCCAACATTTTTTTTAAGCCGTTTACCTGACCTTGTATCTTGCTAACCCGTGCCTTGAGCTTCTTTTGATCTTTCGCTATGTGTGACATGGCTTACTCACTCCCTTTATTCAGTGGCGAGATTCTACCTGATAATGTAGCACTTGCATTATACTGGGGGGTAGTATTTTATACTATGGGGGAGTATAGTTTATTTCAGATACAAGGCTCTCCCCCATAACGCACTGAGCTTTGTATCTGCTATCGAAGTAAAACAAGAGAATCAACCGATGAAAGATGTTAAAGGTGTCTTCCGTAACCTTGAGAAAATGCTCCAGCAAGCAAGCTGGTTTGATGACGGCTGGGAAATTTACAATCGCGGAAATTACCTTCAGCTTTACAAAGAAAATTGGTTCAATCACAACCAAGGCGGTGTCCATTTTGAGACCTTCATCGAAGCACCGCAGATCAAGCAAAAACAGTTTCCGGTATGCGTTCACGCTGAGGAAGATTGCCCATCTCAATCTGAATTTATTCGCCAGTTAATGGAGCTAGAAGGTGAGCGAATCCAAGGCTGGAAAGGTTATAAAGCTCTGGATAATAGCTATGGTATTTGCCAGCGTACGCTGCCTCTGAACTTTAAAAATCTCGAACAGAGGCTATTTGAAGAGTTCAATCGCCTTCGAATGCTGGAAGCCAGCATTGAGAAAGTACTACAGAGACTATGACCGAACCGCTACATGTAAGTAAGGGATGATATGAAGAAACAAAAAAGCCCGTGTATTGATGTGTGTGACTTTTCAGGTCCAAAAGGTTGGTGTTTGGGGTGCGCTCGAACACGTGAAGAGTGTCAGAACTGGAAAACAATGAAGCCTTACGCTATCAACACTCTTCAAAGAGAATTGAAAAAGAGAATGACCAAAATAAATCAGTGAATCCCCCATTTAAGATGGCCTTCCTATTGAGAGACCACCTGAATCATAAAACCTCTCTATAGCGTACCAGTTTTACTGTCACGATATGCAAACTAACGATCAGCCGCGTTCATTAGTCATTCTGCTGCTGCGGTAATCTCCGCAATTTGCTCTCTAAACCATCGGTTAGCCTGATCGTCTTTATTTTTGATATGCCAGTACATTTTCATGGCGTAGCTTTCAAGCTCAACAGGGGGCGTAAAAGACGACACATTAAACTTACCTGCAATCAAATCGACAAACGTTCTGGGCGCGGTCAGGATCGCATCGCTTGATTCGACAATGTATGGTGCGCTAGAGAAGTTCGCGACCTTGTATTGCATCACTCGTGATAGCCCTAAACCTTCAAGTGCATCATCAACCATGCCTCGATTATCATTGCCTGTGCTAGCGAGAACATGGGGGTACTGGCAAAAGTCCTTAGCCTTTATCTTTGAATTTAACAATGGGTGCCCTGCTCTCACTACCGAAACGAAATCATCTCGATAAAGCGTCCTCACCATTAAGTTAGGGTGGGTTGAGTCTATAACACTAATCGCAAAATCCACTTCCCCACTCTCTATCTGACTAGCCAATGCTCGTTTTTCAATTTTCCTGAAAACAATCCGGATATTCGGTGCTATTCGCCCAAAATGACGGCTTAAATGGGGGGCGAGGATATGTTCAACCAGATCACTGGTGGCGATGTAAAAAGTGCGATCAGACGTCAAGGGATCAAATACTTCTTGGAAAAGAATGTTTCTCTCAAAGTCGTTCAGCCAACGTCCTAAGGATGTTTGAAGTGACTCCGCTCTGGGTGTTAACACCATTTTATTACCCTGGCGGATAACTAGAGAGTCATTAAAACTGTGACGCAACTTTTTAAGCGTATGACTCACAGCCGATTGCGTTAGCCCTGCCCGCTCTCCTGCTTGGGTAAGATTTTTGGTTTCAAAGATAATTTGCAGCAGCCTAAGTTGGCTCAGCTCAATATCCGAAATGTTTGACATCCATTACATCCCATTAAAAATACTCATACCTAGATTACCCCAATTAATTTCATTAATGAATAGGGCAGACATATTCTTATCTCGAATCCAACGTAATCTAATGAGGGAACAACATGAAAACACCAAAGCTTCTTACCCTAGCAGCCTTAATCGCAAGCCCTGTAACCATGGCTGACAATATCTTAGTCGTTCTATCTGACGTATCTGAGATGAAGTTAAAAGGTGGCTACGACTACCAGACTGGTTTCTATCTCAATGAGCTGATGGAACCGGTGAAAATCTTTTTGGACGCAGGGCACACACTGACTTTCGCATCACCAACAGGACAAGCACCAACGCTTGATCCCGTTTCGGATACTCCTGGCCACTTCTTAGATGAAAGTAAGGCCAACTACGAAGCACACAAAGCATTACTGAACAAACTCCAACTAACAAATTCCGAGCTTAGCCCAGTACTTAGCTTCTCACGCGTTGAACAAATTGGGATTGAAAATTATGACGCAGTGTTTGTACCTGGTGGTCACGCACCATTAGGCGATTTGGTTGCCAACGATCAGTTAGGTGATTTTTTACGCTACTTCAATGCTGAATCAAAACCTACTGGGCTGGTTTGCCATGGCCCTGTGGCTCTCCTTTCGTCACTAGACAACAGCAAAGAATTCGAAACGCAAATGAAGAGTGGTTCCGGAGCAAAACCAGCCAAAGGTTGGATCTATGACGACTACAACATGACCACATTCAGCAACTCCGAAGAAACAGTAGCTACTCAGTATTACCTAGGAGGCGATGAGTTGTACTACTGGCCGCAGGACGCATTAATAAAAGCAGGCGGCAACTACTCTCGTGGTGCAGAAGATTGGCAGCCACATATTGTTGTCGACCGAGAGCTAGTCACAGGTCAGAACAACAAATCATCGACAGGTGTCGCTTTAGCCATGTTAGAGCTGCTGGACAAGTAAATCGTTCATTATTCAGTCCACAACTTACACAATCTATATATTAGGAACCATATTATGACTCAGACAGTACTTATTACAGGTGTCAATTCAGGCTTCGGTTACCTGACCGCAAATACACTTAGTGACAATGGTTACACCGTTATTGGGACAATGCGCGACCCGCAAGGCCGCAATGCTTCCATCGCCAACGAGTTTGCAGCGAAAGGCGTCATGATCGTTGACATTGATGTTACCGATGATGAAAGCGTGACTCGAGGTGTGCAGCATGCCCTAGAAAAAACAGGAACAATAGACATCCTCATAAACAATGCAGGTGTCGGAACTCTGGGTTGGCAGGAAAGCTTCACCATCGACGACTTCAAGAAAGTGTTTGATATCAATGTCTTTGGTGTTCAAAGACTAACGCGAGCTGTTTTGCCTTATATGAAAAAACAGCAGCAAGGCACTCTTATTCAGATATCCAGCATTTTGGGTAAGTTCGTTTTGCCTTTCCTGGGCTCTTATAACGCTTCAAAGCATGCGGTTGAAGGTCTGGTCGAAAACTATCGCGCCGAGCTCACTCAGTTTGGAATTCAATCGCTGATTGTTCAGCCAGGCGGGTTTGGCACAGACTTCGGCGCCAATTTACTCAAGTCGAGTGACACAGCCGTTTCACAAAGTTATGGCGAACATGCCAATGCACCAGAGCAGATGTGGGCAGGGACTGAGCAGAGCCACGATGCAGAAGACGCTCCAAACCCTCAAATGGTTGCTGATGCAATATTGAAACTGATAGAAACCATACCGGAAGAACGTACTTTTAGAACGGTTGTTGACGGAACAGGTTTAAACCCAGTAATAGGCGAGATTAACGCCTCAACAGAAAAAGCCATGCAGACGATCTACACCGCGTATGGTATGGAAAACCTTCTCCAACCATAAACAAACCGCTGATCTCACTGCCTAAAATGGAAGGCGCCGGAACGAAAGTTCTGGCGTCCTTTGATAGGTTGTCCCATCAAGCGCATATAAGTTATTGATACTAGATAAGCCATGAGCTAAAAGATTCCAAGCATGGAAATCGCGATGTTGGCCGCCTTTTTGAGTGATAGCATTGACTGGTTCCCCATCGCCCAATTGTTACAACGACAAGAAATTCATATTAAACATTATTCATATGTGATTCATATCCTATCCTTTTGAATCATTTACTTTAAAGTTGGCTCACCCTTATCAACTTGCTCAATCTGGTTAATGAAACGGACACTACTTTGGGTCGTGCTGCATGGCTTTGCCATGCTGTGTGTTCTGATGAATCTTTTAACAGGCTTTCGCATTGCAACAGTAAGCCATCCGCAATGGCTTTTCTTCTCGGTGTGGCTTCCTCAAGGGCAATTGCATTCCATCCACATCTATTCCGGTATTGCGTTAAGTGCTTTGGCGCTCTCATATTGTATTTATCGTTGGAAGCTCAAGCCGAGTGTTAAATCGAGCCAGCGTCGAGGCATCAACGCATTTAACAAACGCTTCATTAAAGTGAGCTACGTGCTCTTCCCTGCATTAATTGTGACTGGGTGGCTGCTACTTAGCGGTTACGCAGGTGATGCAAGCAAGCTTCACTTTTATCTTGCACACGGGGCACTACTTTACTTATTTCTGCACGCTGGCGGTTACTTTCTCCAATATGGTGTGGCGACATTTCTCACTATCTTTTCAACTCGAATAACCAAGCATGAAATACTGCAAATATTAGCAGTATTAACGCTTACCCTTCTCCCTTGGGCGGGCATCTTTCTGACTTCCTCTGCGGTGCTGACGGCCACAACCCTACCTTCAGAGCAAGTTATCAACATTGATGGCATTGCCGAAGAGCCCATTTGGCAAAATACACCGTCGACCTACGTAGAAACCTATGGTGGAGAAGGGTTTGAAAATGGGTATACTCGCATCAGTATCAAAGCGCTCCAGAACCAGCAGGATATTTTCTTCCACATCACTTGGGATGATCCAACCGAAAGTCTGGATCACCTCCCTTTGGTTAAAACAGACAAAGGTTGGCAAGTCCAAGAAGACGGCTTTTATCGCTTCGACGAAAAGCAATTCTATGAAGACAAACTTGCAATCATGATCTCCAATTCATGCAACCTAGGCGCCGATGGAACCGCTCACCTTGGGCCTAAGCCACTAGAAGGAAAACCTGCCAATTGGCACGGCAAAGGTTATCACTATTCGCCAGATAACAGCCTTCGTGATCTATGGCATTGGAAGGCTGTACGAACCAATGGCATGTATCAGGCGGATGACAATTCGTTCACTACTCCTCAGCAAGTTGACCCAGCTAAGAGGCGCTATACCGCTGGCTATATGACTGACGGCAAAGAATCTGGGGCTTACGTCATGAATTGGCAGTGGTATTCACCTAATGGCGTCACCCCGAAACGACTGCCTAATACAGACCTAACCGGCTCTTTTTCGTCTATCAACCAATCTACGAATCACGCTCCTTACCTGAGCTGGCACGACACTAAGGTTTACTCACATAACATTGAGCAATCTCCCCTCAAGACGACCCTTCCTTCGGTATTACATAACTCCAATCAGTTTGAAGGTGACCGAGGTGATGTCCGTGCATTTGGGCAGTGGAACAACGGAGCATGGTCACTCGAAATCGCTCGAAAATTAGATACAGGATCAGCTCAGGACATTGCAATACGTGATGGTGTATGCCTTTGGGTTGCCGCTTTTGACCATTCCCAAATAGCACACACGCGACATGCTCAAGGCATACGTTTAGCACTTGAGGTAACACAATGATCAAACGACTGTCGATACTCGCTACTTTGATTTCAAGCTTAGTAGTCATCGCTTACTTCAACCCTATTGAGCAAGAAGAACCACAACCATCACGATGGCAAAAGATAACTATGGGAGGTCAACCAATCGATATCTGGAGTGGGCCTTGGAGCTGCGTGTTGGATAAGAAAACGGGATTACTCTGGGAAGTAAAAACAGACTCTGAAAACATCCATGATTCGTATTGGTCGTACTCATGGTTTGATGGCACGCGAGGTGTCCCAGATCGCGGCGATTGTTTCTTTGACGATGGTCGCTGCGACAGTTTCGACCATGTCACTCGAACCAACGCCGAATCCTTGTGTGGCCGCAGTGATTGGCGAGTCCCCACAACGGACGAGCTCTCCACACTGATTAACCTCTCGGTTCCAAATGGGCAGGCCAAAATCAGTGGCGGATTTTTTCCTAGGGTGCGCAAAGGTGATTATTGGACAGCAGACCATTCGATTCCTTTAAGCGGCTTTTACTCTCGATTGGGCGAAGGGGCAAACGCCGTTGACTTTCGTGATGGCCAAGTGAAAACCCTCCCCTATCGAAATGCCGCCTTTTTAATCTTGGTCACTCAAGCTCGGTAGTCGAATTTTCATGGTCAGTTTAGACCGACTCTAACCCATAAACTATGGACTTTATTATGATTCGAAGGATTGCAACATTGTCACTTTTAGCCGTAGCCGGGCTCACGAGCCTGAATGCGGGAGCCGCGACACAATATCATCGAGTAGTCTGGGACGGTGACCCTGCGCGAGAAGCGGTCATTGGATTCTCGCCTAACGGCGAGAGTGAACAACCCTATGTGCAATATGGAACGTCAACCGATGAAGCCACATGGCTAACCAAACAACCTAGCTACGATCATGTATTTGCTGGCGACTTACTCAGCTATTTTGTCCGATTGGATAACCTGATGCCGGATTCCCCCGTTTACTATCGTGTCTGTGACCAACAAGGTTGTGGTGAGCGCTTTTGGTTCCGCACCGCTCCTATAGACAATAGTGAGTTTGTCATGATCGCTGGGGGCGATACTCGCACAGGGTGGACCAACCGAAGAATGGGGAATCAGCTAGTAGCGAAGGTTCGCCCCTTATTCATCCTTCACGGCGGCGATTACACCAGCCAAAACAGCGCGTCGCAAATGGCTCAGTACTTAGAAGATTGGGCATTGACCTTTTCCAGTGACCAGATAGATGGCAAAGCGTACAAACGTACCTACCCATTCATTCCAACCCACGGCAACCACGAAGATTACGATTACTCAACGCTGTGTAAAGTGTTTGGAGTCGATGCTGACGGTAATGGCGAGTGTAATCCTTTTGATACCTACAACGTTGTTAACATTTCGCCATTACTTCGCATCTATACACTGAACAGCCAGTTTCGCAAAAGTGGCTGGTCAAGCTATGCCTCCCAAATGAACGAATGGCTAGAACAGGATTTGGCCACTCATGGCGAAGAGAATATCTGGCGCGTGGCACAATACCACAGACCAATGTTTCCTCACGTTTCATCCAAGTCTGATAGCCCAGATCTGTTTAGCTGGTGGGCAGAGTTGTTTTACCAGCACAGTATGAATCTCGTTGTCGAATCAGATAGTCACTTAACCAAAGCGACCCGAGAACTAAAACCGGACGGTAACAACTTTGTTAGTTCGCCAACCGGAGGAACAGTGTACATCGGTGAAGGCAGTTGGGGGGCAGCAGCCCGCTCTGCTAATGACCCTAAAAGCTGGACTCTAGACGCAGCAAGTATTCAGCAAGTAAAAGTCATTCAAGTATTGAAAGACTCCATGACCGTCCGAACTGCGCAGTTTGATACTTCAGCTTCAACGCTGACAAGAGAGGAGAGAGAAGCGGATAGCCTCCGTTTACCAGAGAACGTGAATTGGTGGTCACTCAACGAAGTCGGAGAAACGATGGAATTGGTTCAATCCGCGGATCGTCTCTCGATACTTAAAAATCAAGATCCTGATACCTCCCCTTCGTTCATTCGCTTATCCGCCACACAAGATGTTTTTGTCGCACAATCACAGCCAGACACTAACTTTGATGGACACGAAGATGGCTTGCTCGCCGATGCATCTGATTCTACCTATGGCCGAACTATGAGCCTAATGGCCTTTGACGTTTCATCCATTCCAACTTGTGTCGATATAGCCGGTGTTAAGCTTGAATTGCAAGTCACCAACAAATCTTATGGAGAGTATGGCGTTCATGTCGCTGCAGAGGAGTGGAAAGACTCATCGGCGACCTGGAATTCAGTGGATGGTGAACAAATCGCCGGAAGAACACTGACCCAATTCATACCATCATCAACGGGAACGGTCGATGTTGATCTAACCGACAGCCACCTACTCGACTTATGGGAGCATGATGGCAATTTTGGCCTAGTCATCGCGTCAGCCGGTACGACAGATGGCCTTGACTTTGATTCAAGCGAAACAGGTACACCACCAGCACTAGTCGTGAGCTACAACGAACGCAAAGACTGTGAGGCACCTGTTAACTCATTATCGTTACCAACCAGCGACGATACCTTTATCGCCTCCAGCAAAGCTTCTGAAAGCTTCAACAATCATGCAGACGGCTTACTTGCTGACTTGCTTGATACCAAATATGGAAAAACCAATGCGCTGATGAAGTTTGATGTCTCTGCATTACCTGAAGGCGTTGAATTCGATTCAGTGATATTGGCATTACACGTGACCAATGCTTCGACTGGCAATTTTGAATTGTATCGCGTCAATCAAAATTGGAATGAGCAGACGGCGACCTGGCAATCGATTTACGATAATGGCGGTTCTGGCGACTACCTAACCACCTTCTCACCAAAAGAGACTGGTGTTTACCGTATCGATTTGACCAACTCGGGCTTACTTCAATCTTGGCTTAACGGAGAAAACACTGGGCTTATCATTGTACCCAAGAGCCTCAATGGTCTTGATATCAGCTCCCGCGAACTGGGAATGGGCCCCGTTTTAACAGTCACTTATCATTAGCGACTACGAATAGCTCGGCTTCAATCTGGGCGAAAGTTTCAACGCCCAGATTGAACGCTTTCACAGTTATTGTACGCTGACGTCTTTCTCACGAATTTGCTGGCTGTTGATATGCGCTGCCGCTTTTCTAGCAGCCGATTCTATATGCGTAAGATCAGCTTCCGTTTGAATAGAGAGATATTGGTGGCCTCTGAAATCTAAATCAAAATACCGAGCGGTCATCACAAATGGTTCAATAAAACACGATGGACACGTAGATTGATAGCCCGTAGAAATGACCGACATGCTTTTTCCTGCCCATCGCCGACCTAAAAGCTTGTCGTTCTCCGTCAAGTCCGACAACCTGTCAAAAAACACTTTCATCTGAGCTGACATCGAATACCAGTACACAGGGGACGCCCAAACTATATGGTCTGCATCCACCAATGTACGCATCAACTCAAGAAAATCATCGGATTCGTTCTGATGTTTGTAGTCGTAATATGTGATGTCATAATCTGACAAGTCAAACACGCGCCCCCCGGAAACCGCAGCAACAGCTTCAGCGAATTGATGTGTATTGCCATCTGCCTTTGACGAGCCAAGTACAATCGCGATTCGCATATCTCGATCTAATTTTACATGCTCTAAATTGCCCATTACGCCTCCCAAACCTGACGCTGCAATACAACGCGGTAACCATCGATGTCTTCAAAAGTACATCCAACGTTTTCCCAATAAGGATTGAATGAGGTCACTTTCTGAAAACCCGCACCGAGCATATTCTGACAGCAACGCTTCCAATCACTTTCGTCGGGTACGTAAAACACCAGCAAATTATCCTGACTTGGTGCAGGCCCTACATGGCTGCCGTAGTGGTGTGTAAATTCTAAATGATAGGGGTGAGCTGGATGACCGATGATGGTTCCACTAAAGCCTTCATGGTCGGTAAAGCTGCTCAGCAATTCAAAGCCTAAGCCGTTAATATACATATTGGTGAGAGTATCTAGATCGTTCGTTGGTCGAGCGACACGCAATGTTGAGTTCCTTGGGATCATAGTTGCTCCTTATCAAAATCCTGTGCTCAGCGATGGCCCATCTCTGGGCCTCCTTGAAACTAAGAAAACGCAGGATAAAACCTCAACCTAACTTGAGATCAAGAACCAATTTCTTAGATGCACCTTGTTTACGAAAGAGTCCAAATTGCTCACTCGGCCTCTAAAGACTCTGTGTCACTTTTCCATTCCCTGCAATCCCGAAATGCACTATGCTAAGGCCGCCCATAACAATGGGTACTTAATACATATATTTATTCTCAGGGCGGGGCGAAATTCCCCACCGGCGGTATATCTTTAACAAGATGAGCCCGCGAGCGCTCGATTCGTCGAGGTCAGCAGATCTGGTGAGATGCCAGAGCCGACGGTTATAGTCCGGATGAGAGAGAATTGATGCACACCAGATGTTTCATTGCGAAACGCTGGTGCATTTTGCGTTGTCTTCTATCCCATATTGCCCTGATTCTGGTAAACGATAAGGAAACACCATGAATCAGACATCTTTACTTGCCGAATTTGGCACTCCTATCGACCGCGTCAACGCGGCTCTTGATGCTCTAAAGCGCGGACAAGGCGTTTTATTACTTGATGATGAAAACAGAGAAAATGAAGGTGACTTAATTTACTCTGCTGAACATCTCACACCCCAGCAAATGGCACTAATGATTCGAGAATGCAGCGGGATTGTCTGCCTGTGCTTAACGGATGACAAAGCCACTCAACTCGATTTACCGCCTATGGTTAGCAGTAACGACAGTGCGAATCAGACGGCATTCACAGTTTCAATTGAAGCTAAAAAAGGCGTTACCACCGGCGTCTCAGCCCATGACCGCGTCACCACTATCCAGACCGCTATTGCGCCAGATGCAAAGCCGCAGGATTTGGCGCGCCCTGGGCATGTATTTCCCTTACGTGCACGCTCTGGTGGCGTTTTAAGTCGCCGCGGCCACACAGAAGGAACGGTCGACTTAATGACTCTAGCGGGCTTAGCTCCTTCTGGCGTTCTATGTGAAGTAACAAACCCTGATGGCACCATGGCTCGCGCTCCACAGATTGTTGAGTTCGCACGAGAGCATGGGATGCCGGTATTAACGATCGAAGACATCGTCGCCTATCGACTACAAAACACCAGCGCTTTAGCCAGCTGATCGTAAGGAGTAACGCCTATGTTTACAGGAATTGTCTCCTCCATCGCGACGATCCAACGGATTGACGATCGCGGAGGAATTCGAACCTTTGAGCTTGAGTTTGCCGATGACTTTTGTAAGGACTTAACCATCGGAGCAAGTGTAGCCGTTGACGGTGTCTGCTTAACGGTCACAGACCAAATCAGTGACACCCGAGCGTCTTTTGATGTTGTCCTACCGAGCATTCAGATTACGACTCTCGGTCGCGAGCAGGTCGGCTCACTCGTCAATGTGGAACGGGCTGCCAAAGACGGCGCCGAGATTGGTGGTCATCCTTTGTCCGGGCATATCGATGCGCAAGCTCCGGTTGTCTTAATCGAAGCAATAGACAGCAATTATCGTCTGCGTTTTGGGCTCCCTGAAATCTTGAGCTCTTATGTGTTTGCAAAAGGATACATCGCCATCAATGGTGCCAGCTTGACCGTGTCCGCTGTCGATCATCAAGCTCAGTGGTTTGAAGTCTGGCTTATTCCCGAGACCCGACGACAGACGACGCTGGGTAGCAAGTTGGTTGGCGACCGAGTTAACATTGAAATTGACCGTGGAACTCAAGTGGTTGTCGATACCATCAAAGCATCTGTCGCTGAGACCTTAGGGCCTTTACTGCCTCACTTCGAGCAGTTTCTCGCTGCGCAAGGCAGCAGTCTCAACGCTCTGACTCATACAACAGCACATCCTCTACAACGCTCTTAAGCTTTGTGCCGCGCCAACGCTTAGCAACGGCGCGGTATTATTACTGGTTTAGCAAGAGCCCTGCCCTACTCGGTAGCAATTTATTCACACAAAAAATGCGCAACCATTGACATATACCATTAACCGCACTATGCCTTAGGTGTCTTTTGGTTAATGATAAGCTGGACCATGTTATGTTCGCAATTCTACGAGTTCTCATGCTGTCGGTATTCGTCTATGGATGCGCCAGTTCCGACTATGCACAAAAATCTGCTCAAATAAATGAACCTCAGAACCCTACATCTCAAAAGAATGGACAAGAGAGTGCTCCTCTAACGCCTAACCCTATTTCCGCAAGTGGTCATGACGTCGACATATTTCTGAACACCGTCAGATTCATTGATACGTCAAAATCAGTTAACGAACAAAATGAGCGAATACCTTTAAACGGTCTTTATACAAAGTTGCTGATATATACGGCCTATGACAATGACACTTGTAGCCAAGATAAAAGCTGTGTGATTAAAGACCTCGAATACAAGAAGCGATGGGGGCTAACTCGTTTTTTCTTCCCCAAGCGCGTCACATTAAATGCCTCTGCCAAAGTTGACCTTGGCGTTTACAAAACAACCGTGTCTCTGCTCAGTATTGATGAAACAAGCTCTAGTGAAGTCGGCTCTCGTTGGGAACGCTATATCATTGATGACCATACTACTGAGCCACTATTCCTTGTTCCACAAAACATCACTCACGCTACGCTCGATTACAGCTTCACTGGAAATGAAGATACCAGTTTTAGTTCAGCCAAAGCGTTAGATATAGCCATTGGCGCTGTTTCTATCGTGTCACCAACATCAAGTTTGATTACGTCTCTGAACAAGCAATCTGTGTCAGACAAATCTGCGGCAATAGATAAAGCGATAGCGAATGCATTTTCAGAAAGCTTGATTGAAACGAAAACGCTCGGGCTTAGAATGGACAGCTGGTCTGTCGGTGATACCTATACGCTGAAGATGAAACTTCCGAAGGACGAAAAAACCGACTGGGAAGCGGAAAAATTGGCAACCGTAGGTATATGGTCAGTTAGATTCGACGCTCCAAGAATCAGCGCGATATACCCTTACCATGTATGTGGTAAGGACTCTTCGGGCCAACCAAATGCCATCAAAGGCAAGAATTGCTTTGAAAGTTACGCCAAAGCTAAGGAAGCAGTGTTTGGTGAGTTTAAGCGAAATAGGGATTATCACCGCGTTCTTGATACCGAACTCTACAAACTTAATGACAGCAATAAAGTTTCAGTCAGTAGTTTGATCGGTGAACTGCCTAGCGTAAAACGGTTGAATGACAAAACCTACCTGACGGCTTTTGCATCAGGAAGCCTAAACCGCGACGGTATCCAAGATATGAACACAGCATGTGCGGATATCTCCCGAGAAATGACCAAGCTAGGGTTATCCGTTGTGGATACTAGTTTAGTTATCTACTCCACATTTTTATCTAGCTCTCTAGTTAAGTTAGATGCAAACGCGTGGGAGACTAATTTAGCCATGATGAAGTCTTGCGATCTTTCTGTGGGTGAATTGAAGGCGACAACAATATAGTAGCCACATATACATTTTGATTGCCTCAGTCCCCTCTGGGGCAATTTCTACTTATTTGTACTCACTCCCCAATCGATGACATGTAAGCCTCATAATCTTGACCATGAGTAAGATAAATTTGTTTTAGTTCACCAGACTGGATAAGTTGTGGCATATGGGTATCAAACATCTCAATGAGTGTGTTTGATGACTCGGTGTTAGAAAATACGACGTAAAGTTTCTCCCCTTTCTTGGCAACTTCAGTAACAAACGCGTCTGTCGCTAACAATTCTGAACTAGCCATGCTTGATGGATAATCTATTAGAGCGCTCACTCTGCCCTTTTTTAGAAGTTTCATCCCTTGCTCGGCGCTGTCTACCTCTACCAATTCAAGCGGAATATCTTTAAGGAAGCCCTTCTCAAAGCCATAACCCCGAACCCAAGCGACCTTCTTATTTACCAATGATGAAAGCTGCTGCTCTTCCCAATCAAGCGAGCCTCGAGCAAACACAACAATTACATCTTCTTCCACACTAAGGTGCCACTGTGGATATAGAAACGCATCCGCGTTTGGATAAAAGTAATCGCCCAAATAAGCGCTGGCTTCCTGTTTTCGGACAAGATGCTTGGCTCGTTTCCATGGCAATACTTCTAGGGTAAGGGAAACATTCAAAGGTTGGAAAACGGCTTTAACGATCTCCCAGTAAAGGCCTGTGCCGTCGCTATTGGTGTATCCAAGCCATTCCTGACTAACTATTTTAATTCGTTTACTATCACTGGCGTAGGAAACTGAAGTAACCATCAGTAGTACCACACTAACAAGCCAAGGCTTCAACCTCATTCGCAGACCTTACCTTTATCAATCCTTCTAAATAGAGTCTAGTCCAGCAGATATAACAGAGGCTTGCGAATTTGGCTCACCCGCGTGCAGCAAGGTCTTTGCTGAATGCCTCTAATAAAAAGTCGATAAAGACCTTTTTACGCTTCGGCATGAGTTGCCTATCTGCGTAGACCAAACTCACAAGCACTTCTGGCATTTGATACTCAGGAAGCAGTTGAATAAGTCGCCCGCTGGCAAAGTGCTCTCGGCAAATGAATTCAGGTAATACTGCGATGCCAAGCCCGTCCAGACAGGCTTTCAGACAGGCGGTAATGGTGTTGACTCGTAATCGGTGTGGCAGGTCAATTTGCAAGGAGTCTCCGTCTTCCGGAATCAGATGCCACTTAGGCAACCTCACCGCGCGGTTAAATACCTCAACCATTTGATGCGGTGGAATTAAGTCACGATGAGACTCAATTCCTCCATGCTCCTCAAGATATTCTGGGCTGGCAACCAGTACGCGCTGGGATTTCGTCAGTGGGCGAGAAACCAAAGCAGAGTCTTCTAACTCACCAATTTGCGCATACAAGTCAATGCCTTCTGCGATGATATCGACTTCTCGATTCGACAATTCAAGGTTAATCGTCACACTTGGGTACTCTTTTAAAAACGCATTGATGTATGAGCCCATGATTTGATGGCCTAACTCTACTGGCAACACCACGTTTAAAGGCCCGCGAATCAAATCCTGATTGGCAGATACTTCAAGCTCAGCCTGATTCATAATCTCCAGCATTTGCAGGCTGGATTGATAAAACCGCTCACCTTCCGGTGTTAACACTAAACTTCTCGTTGAACGCGTGATCAAGCGCACGCCTAGATGCTTTTCCAGCTCAACTAACTTTCGGCTCACAGTTGACTTGGTCATATTCAGTGCATCCGCTGCATGAGTAAAACTCCCACAATCAACAACTTGTGCGAAAACAGCAATCGCATTCAAATCCATCTCATCACCTCACGCCTTCATTAGTTAAATTTTTGCAACAGTGTTTCTCTTTTTTCCTATCTTATCAATCAATTCAAATCATTTACAATTTGTAACATCTGCCGAAGACGAAAACTGAATACGAGAAAAATAATGACGAATACACATACCGAGACTAAGCCAGCAAAATCCAGAAAAGCCCCTCTTATCGCGACAGCCATTATGCTGTCACTAGGGCTACTGGGCGGTGGGTACTGGTTTGGATACGGTCAGTATTTCGAATCCACCGACAATGCCTACCTTCAGGGAGAGATCACTACGATTAGCCCTAAAGTGGCTGGCTACATTGAACACTCTTTTGTCAGTGACAACCAAAAAGTCAAAAAGGGCGATCTGTTAGTCCAAATTGATGACCGTGACTACCGCACTGCTCTCGAACAAGCGAAGGCGCACCTTACCGTCACACAGTCCAGCGTTGAAAATTTGAAAGCGCAGCAAACCTTGCAGCAAAGTCAAATCCATCAAGCAGAAAGCCGCGTAGATTCAGCAAAAGCAGAATATGACCGCGCTGTTCAGCAAGTACAACGCTCGCGTAGCCTTCTTAAACGCAATTACGCTTCGCAAGATGAAGTCGACAACATGCTGGCGCAACAAAAAGTTACTCAGGCCGAACTAGATGAAGCAAAAGCCAGTCTGGTTGCCGCTCACGATCAACTCGCGGTCATCGATAGCGACATTAAACAAGCTCAAGCATCCATTGTTGAGTCTCAAACAGCCGTAGAGCAAGCCCAGCTCAACCTAGACTACACCAAAATCTACGCGCCGGTAGATGGTATCGTAGGCAAGCGCAGTGTACGTGAAGGTCTGTTGGTTCAAGCTGGTACACCATTAATGAGCTTGGTACCGACAAGTGACGTCTGGATAGAAGCGAACTTCAAAGAAACTCAATTGAGTGGCATTCATCAGGGGCAAAAAGTTGAGATAGAGCTGGATGCCTTTCCGGGGCAACCATTAGAAGGCATCGTAGACAGCTTTTCGCCAGCAACAGGGGCTAAGTTTGCGCTACTACCTCCGGAGAACGCGACGGGTAACTTCACCAAGATCGTCCAGCGAGTACCAGTTAAGATCACCATCCCTGACCAACAAGCGTTGAAAGGCCGACTGCTACCGGGGTTATCGGTTGTGGCAACCATAGACACAAGAGGTTAATCCATGTCGGAAGCAACCTTAAACGCACCTTCAGCTCAAGAGAATGAAGTGCCAACACGCCACTGGATCGCTTTATTTGGTGGTTTGATTGGTGCCTTCATGGCCATTCTCGACATACAGATCACCAACTCGTCACTGAAAGACATACAAGGTGCGTTGTCTGCGACTCTGGATGAGAGCTCATGGATTTCGACGTCCTATTTAGTCGCAGAAATGATTGCTATTCCACTCAGTGGCTGGTTGTCTAAAGCCCTAGGCAAGCGTCGTTACCTGACTTGGACTACAGCAATCTTCACACTGTCATCACTGCTTTGTTCCTTCTCATGGAACATGACCTCGATGATCGTCTTCCGTGCAATGCAAGGGTTTAGTGGCGGTGCATTAATTCCTCTCGCCTTCTCTCTGGTTATTCAGCTACTTCCGATTAACAAGCGAGCCGTCGGTATGGCGTTGTTCGGTGTTACCGCTACGTTTGCTCCGTCCATTGGTCCAACGTTTGGTGGCTGGCTCACAGAAAATCTTTCCTGGCATTACATCTTTTATATCAACATTCCACCAGCGCTTCTGGTGATTACAATGATTCGCTATGGTTTGGATGACGAGAAGCTAAATCTAAATACCCTCAAAAAAGCCGATTGGTTCGGCATTGTGACTATGGCGTTAGGTTTGGGCTGCCTCGAAGTAGTATTGGAAGAAGGAAACCGTGAAGAGTGGTTCAGCTCTAGCTTTATCATTACGCTAAGCATTATCTCCGCCGTGAGTTTAGTGTACTTCGTTATCAATGAGTTACAGCACAAGAAACCACTAGTGAACTTGAGATTACTGCGTGATGGGCAATTTGCCATGTCGTGTATTGCTTATCTGATTTTGGGCATGGCCTTACTAGGTTCAATCTATGTACTGCCTCTCTACCTAACTCAGATCCAGCAATACAACGCGATGGAGATTGGTGAAGTCCTGATGTGGATGGGCTTTCCTCAGCTCCTGATCTTTCCGCTGGTTCCGAAGCTGACTCAAATCATCAAACCTAAGTATTTAGTTACCTTTGGCTTCGCGATGTTTGGCTTGAGTTGCTACGTCAATACTCACATGACGATGGATTTTGGTGGTCACCAGCTCATTCTGTCGATGATTCTACGAGCAATTGGCAGCCCGTTCATTATGGTGCCGTTATCTCTGGTCGCGATGAAAAACATCAGCAAGCTTGACACTCCAGATGCCTCAACACTGACCAATGTTATGCGTAACCTTGGCGGTGCTTTTAGCATTGCTATTATTGCGACCTTGCTCGACAACAAAACCCGTGAACACCTCGCACATATTAAAGAATCTCTGCCGTCGGTGAGTACATTAGGTTGGGACACGCTGCACCAGCAGCAAGCCTTCTTTATGCAATCTGGAAGTGACGCCGCAACAGCCATGATGCAAGCTGAAGCCAGTTTACTCAGTACAATGCAACGCGACGCCGCGATCATGGCCTACAACGATGTCTTCCTGATGATGACCGCCTTTCTAGCGTTAGCAGCGGTACTCATTCTTAATATGAAGAACTAACTTCATAACGAAGATTAAAATCTGGGCGCGACGTTACCAAGTCACTTCGCGTCCATTTTCCACCACGAAGCCTGAACTTAAAATCGTTGTCATAACCAATACGTTTTGGGACTCGACAGAAAAACTCTCCGATAGGGCTTTAGCCAACCCCAACTGTAGCGCGCTCACTGATTTTTCTGACCAGACTGACGGTAAGAAAAGGTTGGCAATGATTAGGTACGGCCTCCCCTCTTGTCGATTCGCCCGAACAAAATTAATAGTCATATCTGTGGTAGGCTGCTCAGACAAACTGCCCCAGCGTTCCATAACTTCACCAGTCTCTACCTTGAAAACCAAATCTGGCGAGATTGTACAATGTGCTATTGGCATATCAGCCCCCAGCTTTTTCCGATTTAAACAGATACAGGGCAAGCAGCGACACTCCAACTTCCAACATGAGATAGAAATGCATCGTGCTGTTAGCTTCACCATCACTCACCAAGCCGATGATTCTCCCTGTTGCCATACTCGCATTGACAAAAATGACGGCCAGCAAGCCAGTGGCGAGTGTTGATGGTTTTTGCGAAAGCAGGAACAGGATAAGCGCGACACCGACAGACATGCCCCCATAGGTTGCCCGCATGTCAACTAACATAGATGCGGATGTCGCATACCCACCGGTCGCATGGCTAAGCATGCTGACTGGGGCAAAAGCGAACGCCAGACCATAGAAAAAGAATACGGCAGAAGTCAGTAGAATGAGGCCTTTTGACATAGGGAAGATTCCTCTACCTCTAAAACACTAGTTTGGCTTAACCTGAGCGAGCTTGAGATATGAGTGTAGCTCACCGTTTTTGTATTCGATGGCGGAATGAATATTGACGGCTTGGCAGCCTACTACGGCAAATTTGTAGCGGTTCTCCGCTTTATAAATTTCCACGTGCAGAATACCGTCGTGCAGTTGCCAATGACCTTGAGTCGGAAATCGGTCAAACAAACGGTACTCTTCTAACGTTCCATCAGCATGAAAGACGACTTCCGTTATGTAGCCGCCAGTGCAGGATTTAATCCAATGCGTATCTTGAATATCGCAAAACGTGAGCGGACGTTTTTCATTTAACCACGCTTCATACCGGTCACTAGCCTGCACCGTTTCGTCTATATTTTTAAGCTCACGCAGCTCTTCATGGGATTCACGCCAGAAGAGAGGTAACAATGCCTCAGCTTGGTTCATAGTCCCCCCTCTCAAGTCACTAACAAAGATGATGATTCACTCGTTTGAATTCTTCTATCGCTCGCTTATCGGCCTCAATCGAAACTGAATCTGATTCAAGCTTTTTCCAACTTACGCTTTCCGCTTCCAGTGCTTTAATCTCACCTTGCCACTCAGTCACCACGTAATAATGCAGTAGCTGTAGCTCAGAGGTGGGATGGTACAAAGAACACAAGTAGTGATACTTATTGGCGGTAATATCCAATTCTTCTTTTAGCTCACGGCACAGAGCTTGTGGCTGAGTTTCGCCATCTTCTATATGTCCACCGGGAATACAGGTTAAGCCAGGGTCACTCGCTTTATGTATCGATCTCTTTTCCAGCAGTATTTGGTTATTATCCACTAAAAGAAATGACACACATTCAAAAGGCTGCATTAAGTACACTCCCAGTATTTATCATTTTGTCATGTTTAGCTTGCCATTGTTTTGATGTGTTTTTTCACTTTTTTCAATGCCATACGCTGCTTTAATGGAGAAAGATAGTCGATAAACAGATTACCTGCCAAGTGATCAATTTCATGCTGCATGACAATCGCAAGAAAATCATCACTTTCAATCCTCACAGGTTCGCCGTGTCTATCTAGAGCTTCAACGACAACGGATGTGTAACGCTCAACATCAGCATAATAATCCGGGACGGATAAACACCCTTCTTGTCCCATCGCTCGATTCTTACCCTCTACTACTTCTGGATTCACTAATATCAGTGGCTGATCTCGGCTCTCCGACAGATCAATAATCACGATAGCCTCACGGTGGCCCACTTGAGTTGCCGCCAAACCAATTCCATTACTTGTCGCGTAGAGCGTTTCCAGCATGTCATCGATTAGGGTCTGAACGGATTGAATGTCCGATACTTTTTCAGCTTTTATCTTTAGCTTTGGGTCTGGTGCGGTAAGAATCTTTAAAACAGCCATTAGGTTCCTTATATGAAAATTAAATTGCGTAAATAACCTATCACTTAGGCTATATAAGTCACTGTAAATAATGAATATATACGGAAACGCTCAAAGTTATTAGCTTTGAGCGTTTCTTCTAACAGATTGAGTGACGACAAACCGAGACTTAGAGCGTCATATGCAAAATTGGAAATGGTTTTCCCATATCATCAACAGGCGAGCGCGACTCAACATGGAACCCCATGTGTTTATAAAAGTCGACCGCCATTGGGTTTTGCTCATTCACATCTACTTTGTTTACACCAAGATGCTTAATGGCATATTGCAATAATGCTTTCCCCACTCCCTTGCCTCTCGCGGCGTCTAACACAAACAGCATTTCTACTTTTGCTTCATGAACACCCACAAAGCCGAGAATGTTGCCGGTTTCGTTTTTTATACACTTCAGTGTGACGGCCGGAAAAGCTTCTTCAATGATAATAGGTTTAAAAAACTCAATATCTTCTTCTGTTATGAAGTCATGAGTCGCTCGGACTGAGTTTTCCCAAACATCCAGCATCTCTGCGAAATTTTCAGGAAGCACATTTTCTACATTCATAATGAGTCACTTAATTCGTAAGTTGTATCCATGTGCAGCCGCGAATGCGGATCCTAACAACCGCGAGAAACAAAGTATAGATTGGAGAAAGGAAATGACAGGATGCTAACTTTTCGCTTCCAGATTCAACCCAAGTTCACTTTGCTTACGTTTACTCAAACCTGAAGCCACCAGCCGATAAGACTCTCGCAGGTAGTACTCCAGCTCTTCATCGAGTTCACCTGACGTTTCCACTTGCTGAATCCATTTCATTCCTCGGTTCGCAAAGTAAGGCGCAGGAATATACCCGTCATGATCGCTGAGAAAATCAAAATTTAGCGGGGAGGTTTTAAACGTAAAGGCGGGTTTGTCCGATTTGCCCCAACCGCCGATAGCAAATACCTTTCCTCCCACCTTCCAAACATGAGAATCCCCCCATTGCACGATATGGGTAGTCGCGGGAAGCTCAGAACAAAACTGATTAAACTGCTCGTAAGTCATACTTATCTCTTCAGTCACTTATAGATTGAGGTTAACGAGAGCTTAGCGCCTCAAGAACAAATCGTGATCGTTGCTCAATGCTACCTTTCGGTACTTCCGTTAAGGTGTAGCCAAACAATTGATACGCTTCGCGCATTTTTTCATAAGTGGCCACGGCTTCAGCAAAGTCTTGCTTCCTTTCCGCATCGTTGGAAAATATCTCTTTCCAAGGAGGGAAAACAAACACCTGTAGATTGTGCCTGAGTTGATTGCAGTGCTGCGTGAGACTCTCAGTGAGGGCCAAGTCCTCTAATAAGCTATAACCGTAACTATCGACAATACTTCGATCGAAAAATACGAACTCTTCCCCAACACCGATTCGACGATACTTGTCGACTTCTTCTGAAACCATGGCGTCACGAAAAGCGGTTTTATCCAACCATGGAAGGGCATTGCCACCGCTCTCAACCTGTTGTTGAATCACTCGTCGACCAATTTCGTCAGCGGTCTTGTACCCCAGATTTTGCAGGTGTTCAATTACCGATGTTTTCCCTGATCCGGGCCCACCTGTAAATACAATAAAACGTTCCATTGAATTCCTATTGGCTGAAAGGATAAATCTTATTTTATTGCGACTTAGCGAAAAACTAATGGTACAGCAATGATGTGTTATCAAGAAAGAAGTGAAATCTGAGAAGAGCTACCTTGAAGAGTTTAGGCGGGATAACTCGATCCCGCCCAGCAAGAAAAATCAGTCGATTACGAAGCGCTTACCACCAAGCTTCTACCTGCATACCAACACTGATTTCTGTGTCTTTACCAGTACCAAAAGCATTATCATTTTCTGCATCATTCAGATATGTAGCGAATACGCGAATCTCAGGTCGAGACCAAAAGCCCGCTTTAGGTACCCAAGCCTGTGCAACAGTAAACTTGCTGCCCGCACTGTCTACGTTATTGATCTTTTCTGAGAAACCACCAATTTCCAGAATGGTACGCATTCTATCTGTCCATTTGTATAGCGGGCGAACCACAACGCTGAGTGTGGAATCATCCGTCGCGGTGCCATCCACATCTGTAGCTGCGGCATAGCGAATGGAGTGACCAAATTCAATTTTGTCTCCGACAGAAACGACACCCCAGTTGATCAGGCGGTAACCTTTCGCATCGTTGTTTGCAGCATCACGAACCAGACCATTACCATGACCAAATGTCGTCATTTGCTCCGCGTAACCAGAGTTCGCTAACTGTAGGATTGTTTTGTTGAAACCATTGTCTAATGATTGTTGAAGGCTTGCCGTAAACATCAGGCTGTTGTCAGCATCCAGAGACTGACCACTACGTTCGTTACCTGCGTGATAATCCAAGCCCACTTCCAGATCTGCGTTTTCCCACATTGGGATACCAGCGTATCGAACATCGGCAATAACAGCCGTCGTTTCCTGACCGTCATCTAGATCGCCAGCCACAGTATCTTGTAGAAGCGCAACGGACAGCTTACCCGGCCCCATATTAATGTGTTCAACACCACCACCGATACCGCTGACATCCCAGTAGTAGTTATCTACGATATGAACATCGTGACGCTGGTAGTAACGTTCACCCGCCCAGATAGTGATGTCTTTATCTTCAAATAAACCTGTTGCCTGAACGTTCAGCTGTGCTAACTCAACACTGCGATCTTTGGAGTTTTGGTCTTGCCCTTCCCAGTATTTAAGCATCGAGTCAACAACGAATGACACATCGTCTTCTGCATACACTTCTTTTTTCAGGCCAAATTCACCATACAGATCATCTTCGTTTCCAAGACGACCGACTTTGTTTACCTCCCACTTGCTGTTAGAACCGCCCTCATTACTCAGCCCGACACCACCACGCATGTAGCCATAAAATTCGACGGGAGAAGTGGCGGCTAATGTACTGGTTGACAGGATGGCAACGGAAAGTGCGCTGGCAATAGGTAATAGTTTCATAATCCTTTCCTTGTAGCGTTAAAGCTCAATTGATTCATTCAAGTTTGTATATTTTATGATTTATGGGAACAATCCCATGGGATCGATCCCATCCTGAAGTGATAATTTAATCAAGGAAAGTAATCAGCACGATTATTGTGATCGGCATAACTATTAGGCTTATTAATAAGTGAGCTAGTTATCGGTTTGACAACCGAGTAAAGCGCTCATAATTTGTTCAAGGACAAATCAAGGGGAGATGGAGGAATTTGGAGTGCTAGGCCATTTAAAGCCTTGAATAAGTATACAGAATTAAAATGAGGCGGCCACTTACTGTGACCACTTTTCTTTATGAATCAGCTGGTTGAGCTCTTCTCGCTTGAGCCAGCCAAACTCTTCAAGCTCGGGCTTATCATTAAATTTTGACACATAACCTAAGCACAAGTAGCCAATAATATCCTTGTCTTCAGGAATACCCAGCACGTTTCTAAGCACTTCATCATGAATAATGCTAACCCAGCCAAGGCCAATGTTTTCTGCTCTGGCTGCCAGCCACATATTCTGAATGGCGCAAACCGTACTATAGAGGTCCATTTCAGGCTTAATTGTCCGCCCTATAACCACAGGGCCATTGCGTTCTCTGTCACATGTGACGCATATTCCAAGCGGTGCTTCCAAGATGCCTTCAAGTTTGAAGCTACGATATTGTTCACGTTTCTCTTCGGAGAATTGCTCGGCTGATTCGACCCTAGCCTTCTCATATCCCCGCTTGATCGCCTTCTTGGTTTCCTCTTCGGTGACAAGAATGAAGTCCCAAGGCTGCATAAAACCTACACTGGGTGCATGATGCCCAGCGGTAAGAATTCTCAACAACACATCTTCTGGAATCGCTTTAGGAATGAAATCGCGACGTACATCCCGACGGGAAAAAATCACTTTATAAAGTGCATCTCTTTCTTCTTCATTAATGAACATACGTGCTCTCCCTCAAAAAGTGAGAATTGTATTAGTAATGCTAGGGAACGCCAAGAGACGAGCGCGCTTAATCAGAATTAATTGGAAGGTTCGGGTTGTTTCGTCGTCATATGGCAGATCTTCTGGATCTACACCGATGTAGTCAGGTTCAACGTATTCAGGAAGCTGAACCGCACGTATCGAGTTTTGCCCCATGAGTAGAGCCTTACATACTCGATGCATACCATCCATTATCCTTCCCTGATGACACAATATGATTGGATAGGATAAATCCACATAGTTAATTAAAGCAGCATGCTCCAGAACACTTCGGCAAGTCGGTTTCGCCCCACCGAGTTCATACCAAAACTCTTCATCCAGCTCACTAATATCAGAGATAGGCACGTCTATAATGGGAAGCTTTTTAGTAATTTCGATTAACCTAAGAACATCCCACGCCAATAAACCCTGCTCAGATTGGCGAAAATGATATTGTTGGCGCATAAAGATTCCTTATCTAAGCCATTAAATAGAAAAAGAGCAGAACACTCACTGTTCCAAATACAATCCACGAAAGGTGCCTGCCCTTCGAGCCCCAAAAAGCCATTACACAATGGATAGCAAATGTGATCGCGATTATTTTTACGACTGTCGATTGACTAAACCCAGGTAGAGTGAGGCTGAAAACAATGGCAGCAAACCCTATCCAAGCGACAGAGGTTAGGTGCCAAGCGAAACGTAAAGTGCGTTTGGTAAAGTCATCGCTCCCAAAAAGCTTAGGCAAATTGTCTCGTTTGAATAGCCGCATCAGGATATAGCGTTCACCAAGGTAGGAATGAATGAACGAAATGGCAATCAGAAGTAAAGCAGACACGTATAAGGTAAGTTCCATTTCTTAACCCTTAACCAAAAAATATTTTCTGACACAACGACTCATTATTCTGCCAAATCAACTTGCACGATGGAGAAGCTATTCTTGTTGCAGTCTACGATATGAGTCATCAATCCGCCCCAGAGCTGTTTTTCAGGCGGCCCCGTAAATTCAACGTCTTTTGCTGTTAAGGTCTCGTAGAAGCTATGGATGTTTTTGACTTCCAGGCTAAAACCTAAAAATCGCCCCGCTTCAAACTCACCGCTTTCTTCTCCCTCCAGCAACACCTGAACGTTCTCCAACTGGTAACCGATGAACCCTTCTTCTGGTGAACCGAACACCTTGTTAAGTCCAAGTTTTTCCGTGTAGAACTTTTCTGACTCGATTAAACAACGACATGGGATTCTCATTGTGTTGATTTTCACTTTTCACGCACCTTGTGTTGGCTTCTCACCACTAAGCTAAACCATTTCCCTTCAAACGCAAAACAACCAACGCTTCAGAATATAACGCTTTGTGTTGATTAATGGTTTGCGCACTTGTTCCTTCGCTTCTTTGCCAGAAAACCTTTTCTAGTGTGATGCCGATCTAGTTTGAAAATTAGATTCGATCGACAATCTGCGATATTTTTTGCAATGTTATAACATAACCATTATATTACTTGGCGTTCATCAGGTCGCCAAAGAAGAACCAATCTAAGGAAGATTTTCCATATGATGCTAAAAAAAGTAGCAGCACTTTGTGCTCTTTCATTTGCAAGCAATGCAATGGCAGACGTAGTCGTGAAGGAAACAACCAAGTTTCAGGATGTGGCTGCGAAAGTAAATCAATTGACGAAACAAGGTGAGAAACCGCTGATTGTTATTGATATAGATAACACTCTTCTGACCTCTACTTCTGATATCGGTGGCGACATTTGGTACCAATGGCAACGAGGTAAACTGGATGTAAAACCTGCGGAAGGCGATAAAGTCGACTGTCTTTTCCAAGATTCAATTGGCCTACTCTACGAATTAGTACCAATGAAAATCATTGAAGACGACGTTCCAGCAACGGTAAGCGGTTGGCAGGACAAGGGGCTAACCGTCATGGCTCTGACATCCCGTTCACCAAACTATCGCTATGCAACTGAGCGTGAAATGATTCGCAACCAGTACGACATGACACGTACCGCACTCAAAGAGAAGGGTTCTGATCAGCTTCCTGTTTACATTGATAACCCTAAGCGTCCTCTGAGCTACATCAACGGCATCATGATGACGACAGGTATGAACAAGGGCACAATGCTGGATTATATTCTGGATAAAACAGGCCAGAGCTTCAGCAGCGTCGTATTTATTGATGACAGTAAGAAAAACATCGTGAATATGGAAGAAGCATATAAAGATGACGCTTCTGTCGACATGACGATTTTCCACTACACCAAAGTTGAAGAAGATCGTATAGCTGCAAATGGTGCGGTTCTAACGAAAGAGCAAGCCAACAAGATGGCAAGTGATTGGAAAGAGCTCAACCAAGTGCTGGATAAGATCGCACCTGCCCGTATTGGTGACACTTGCCTCGGCCAGTAATGACTTGTGGGTGAAAACTGAATTTAAAGATTGTTGCGTGTGTCTGTGCTCTTAAAAGTTAGCTCAAGGGCAAATTGGGGGCCCCACTGCGGACTTGATAGATAACGGACTCATGCAACGCCCTCTTAGAGCGATACCAAGATTGGTATCGCTTTTTTCGTCAAGCTAAGGCCAGTTTAGCTTGACCTCAAAATGGCTATAAATGTGTTTTCACATAGATTAAGGTGTTATCCAAATCACCACTAGGTAGTCGTCTGCCATTGACCAAGCAAGCTTCAAAGTGATAACCGCACCGCGTTGCCACGGCCTGGCTTTTAGTATTTGACTCAGCCATTTTTATTTCCAGTCTCCTCGCACAACGAACCTGAAATGCGTATCGCTCAACCAGACTAACAGCTTCTGTAACGTACCCTTTTCCTGTCTCTGAGGTGCGTAGCCAATATCCGATCTCGAAATAAGGGAGACTTTTATCTCTAACAATAAAGCCTATTGCACCGATAAAATGCCCAGTCGCTTTTTCGATAATGTTGAACCAAAACTCATCGACAAACTGCTCAAAGTTCACTAACGCAGTTTTGGTGTTTTCTTCGATATCGGCCAATGTTAGTGAATCTGTGACCCAAGGGAGAAAAGGAGCAAACTCCTCTTTGCTATCTTCAATAACAGTAAACATGGATTCTGAATATTCTAAAGAAGGCGGGGTTAATTTAATCCTCTGTGTTTCCATAAAAGTCACCATTAAACATGTAGATAGTAATTGGTTAACTTATTGAGTGGAGTTTTTGCCACTCTGAACGCAATACTCCGTATTTAACTGAGTCATAATACTCGCCATTGAAGTATCTTACTTTTCGCAGTCGAGCTTCTTGCTGAAAACCGAGCTTGAGTGCAAGTGACATCATGCGAGGGTTTCCGGACCACGTTGTCATCCCAACTCGCTCTATTTGCTTGTTTTTAAACAAATAAGTAACCCAAAGAGGAATTGCAGTCGCTGCTATTCCTTTTCCCCAAAAAGCAGAGTCGTAAACGACAATTCCAGCTTCGAGCCAGCGTGTTTCTTCACATTCCCAATAACAACTCACGGTACCAACAGGGGCATCATTTACCGTCACCAATTGAAGATCTTCACCTTTTATCATTCGTTGAAAAGACCCTCTTTCAAACTGTTCAAGTGAAGGATGCGAATATGGGAAATAGGGTCCATTGAACTTTGTCCATTCATCGTTGGATACCACAAGAGCATGAATGGTTTCCAGCTCATCCGGCTTAGCGGGCCTAATACTAATCACGGTATCTGACACAAAATTTCCTTCTTAATTTTAATGGTCCACCTTCATGGCAGAGAGTCTGGTGGCTATATAGGCAGCACTTTATCGTTGTTTCTAATTCAGAGCAAAAGATTGCAGCTCAGTTTTATCGATGTTTCATCACCCGACATTAACAATGCTAAAAATCTCGTACTCCAAAAAGTCAATGCAGGGCTAACAATCAAAAAGAGCGCCCATTGGCGCTCTCTCGAGAAGTTCAAAGCTTACTCTGTAAACGTGGCATTCAGTTTCACTTTATAGTGAGCATAAATGTTTGATGAGTAGTGCCTTGCAACCAGTTTTATCTTCAGCTTCTCTACATCAACCGGTTGTTCCAAAGCAACAGACTGTCGGCCTGGGAATTTCAGATAGCTTGGATATACGCGGTTACCATTTTCATCATGAACGAATGCAACAACAGATTGATTTCGAGCGTTGTCATTTGTTTCAACGACCAACTCTAAAGACTTCACTTTCTTATTATAAGTTGGGGTAATTTCAATCCAATCCGTCACTGCCTGACCAAAACGGACATACATTGATGTTCCTGCCGAGTGTGTTTCGTCAAAATCAATCACGGGGTCATGGTCAGGAAAGCTGCTTGCATCGTTCGGTTTGCTGTTACCAAAGTACTCTTGAATTAAGCTAAAGCTGTCTCCGTCATAATCTGTATTAGCATCGAGTCCAACTGAGTTATAAGTTTTCTTCCACCATGTCGGTAGATGATCGTTGTCTATACGCGAGCTTTCGCCAAAGTTAAAACGAAAATTCCCTTCAAATCGCTGACTCGATTGAGAAAAATCTGCATTATACAAAGAGATAACAGCTCGATAATTATCCTGCCAGTAAGCGATAGGCGTAGCAAATGTGTGCTCACCAATACCGGCGCGACAGTCTAGATAGTGCAGTAACGTACTCGCACTATCGTAAATACTAATCTTACAATCCATTGAAGACGGCTGGTTGTTGTCATAGCCTAACGTTGCCAAGTGGCGTCTGTCTGCAGGTAGTGAAAGGTTAACAGGGATATTCAAGCGCTGACCTTTATATAACGTCTGACTTACTTGAGTATTGAACGTTTCCAAGTGAGGATTAGTATTCGCAACAGCGACGAATGAGAGAAAGGGAAGAGCCAACAGAAGTTTTGTTTTCATTACATCAACCTATAGCCATTTGTTATTAATAACCTAAAATCAATTAACGAATGCTATTAATCACAGGTAAGGTATGTAAATACTCAATTGAAGAAACCAATTGATTTACAAATAGCTATAGGTTGTTACATCGTAAAATGTGACAGGTTTAATCTATAACGCGCTCTCCATTTGAATGAAAAGCTCTTAGGCAACTTCTGTCTCTTCTTGGCTCTGCTCATCTAATGGCTCAATCTCAGCATCTCTTAGCTTTTGAATGAGAACAGGCAGATCATTACGATAAAAACTTGCATTGTAACCTTGAGCAGCAGATGGTAGAGACTGAACAAACTGACACAATGGCTCGCAAGGCGCAGTGACGTCATCACTATCATTAGGGACAAGCAACACCTTTTCATTAACCGTCAATAACACGCTTTCTAATGACTGTTCGTAATGTTCTACATTTTCAGGCGTTATCGGCTGAAAAACAAAAAAATAGTTCGGCAATCGAATCATCGTGCTCTCATCCTGCTTCGATAAGGCACCAGAAAACACCCATTGCTGAGTTTCTGATTTGAATCGCTTTTTCATTTTTTCGACACGCACGGTCAGTGTTTTTTTCGCGTCTTGGGCTTCCTTTTTCCGTTTAGCTTCAAAATAGAAGTACAAGGCAAAGAGGGTTAATAGAACAAAAAGGAGCGCGATAAGAATAAAGAAAGGCATGATAATTTGCTTAGAATTGGTGCTGAGTAGCTGAAAAATAAAAGGAATTATACAAAATGATTCCTTTCTTAACCAAAGGTAATTAGCAATTTAGTGAAATCAGAAACATTCCGTGCAGGTTGTGCTTTATGTTAAGCATCAACTTCCCTTTCAAAAGTTACCCTAGATAACTCAACATAATTAATCCTAAAGTCATACTTTTGTTGTCGGGAAACACGCTATAAATGAACGCATCTACACAATGCCTAGAAAGATGATGAAGCGTTATGCCTGAGAAAAGTCCTTTTCTTAGAGAAGTATGTGAGCACATGAGACTAAGTGGTTACAGTATTCGAACGGAAAAATCGTACCTGTACTGGATTCGGTCTTATATTTTCTATCACGAAAAACGTCACCCTATGCAAATGGGATCAGAGGAAGTCATTCAATTTCTGTCCTATTTAGCCAACTCTCGCAATGTGGCAATCAATACACAAAAAGTAGCGCTAAATGCTCTGGTTTACCTTTATCAAGCCTTCCTCAAAATTGAACTGGGAGAATTGGGCTTTCGCCACGCAACCAAGCAAAGGCAGTTACCCGTTGTAATAACACCAAATGAAGTCAAGCAGGTTCTTTCTCATCTAAACGGAAAGGAAAAGCTTATCGTCGAGCTGCTTTATGGAAGTGGATTACGAATTTCAGAATGTTTAAGGCTGAGAGTTCAAGATATCGATTTGAGTAATCTATCCATTACAGTTAGAGATGGAAAAGGAAAAAAGGACAGGCAGACATTACTTAGTAAACAGTGTGTCGATGTCCTGAAACTGTTGATTGAACAGGCCGAGCAAGTTCAAATTGCCGACAACAAACACGGGATCGGCCCCTCACTCCCCTACGCAATCCATAAAAAATATCCGAACGCATTTCGTAAACTCGCTTGGATGTTTATTTTCCCCTCTCCTTCTATTTCGCATAGTCAATACAATAGTGATCATCCTTCTCGTCATCACCTTCATAGCAGTGTGATTAGAAAAGCGTTGAGTCGTGCCGTCGCAAAAACGACCATCAATAAAAAGGTAACTTGCCACACGTTTCGTCATAGCTTTGCAACACACCTATTGCAGGCAGGAAGAGACATTCGCAGTGTTCAAGAACTGCTGGGTCACAATGACGTAAAGACGACACAGATCTACACCCATGTTATCGGTCAACACTATGCAGGAACCACCAGCCCTCTAGATAACCTGAACTAAGTTATAAGATTTCAGACTCAAATCTAGCGGTACGAGCTTCTGAGAGTGAACAACCAGTGCGTTCCATCAACTCGGTGAGCGTGATTGTCGGGTCGGCAAGCAGTATGCGCTTAAGGCGCTCTTCAGTGGATTCACGTGGTTTAACACTTTGACTGATTTGTACATTCAACTTGCTTAACACAAAGTCGAATTCTGTAGATTGCTCAGATAGATTATTAAACAGGTCGAGTAGCGCCTCGGGTTGACCAATCAGTTGCCAGTTTCTCGAACGACGAACACGCTTGAGCTCACAATCGTGCTGTTTAGCGACAATACGCAACTGCTTGTTCGCGTCACCACCAATTCTGTGAATAAGCGAAGGGAGAGATATAACAAGGTTTTCTGACGGCATTGCAGGGCTCAGTTAACGAACAACCGAGATACTCTACCTGACAATCCACTTCATGCCGAGGCTTTACTGGAGTCAGAGCTGACATTAAAGAGCGAAAAGAACTCTTTACCTGAAAGAGGCTGGGAGAAAAGGTAGCCCTGATACTCATCGCAGTTTTCCTGACGCAGTACCTCTAGCTGCTGTTCGTCTTCAACGCCTTCAGCAATAACCTTAATATTCAGACTGTGACCCATCTGGACGATTGTTCTGAGTAACATACGATCCGCTTCATGAATCGCGCATTCATCAACAAAGCACTTATCAATTTTAAGTACATCAACGGGGAGCTGTTTCAAGTAACGCAAACAGGAATACTCCACCCCAAAATCATCAATCGCCACAGAGATCCCCAGTGCTCTCAACTGCCCACATATATCGGTCACTGCATCTGGGTCACTCATCAAAGCAGATTCGGTAATTTCGATCTGAAGTAGATGTGAAGGTAAACGAACTTCACGCAAAATTTCACAAATCACTTTAAACAGGTCAGTGTGATCGAACTGCACGTTTGAGACATTGACGGACACGCACAAATCTACACCAGCATCATGCCACTCTTTGATCTGATTACAGGCCTCTCGTAAAACCCAGTGCCCAAGGGGAACTATCTGAGCCGTTTTCTCAGCCACTGGAATAAATTCAGCAGGAGTGATTGAACCTAGCTGAGGATGTTTCCAACGGACCAGCGCCTCTGCCCCGACCACTTCTGAAGTCGTCGCCGAAACTTTAGGTTGGTAATACAAGGAGAACTGGTTTTTAACCAGCGCGTTTTTAATTTCAGTTTCAATTTGATGCTGCCTAATTGTTTCACCAAGCAACTCGTCATCAAACCAACACACAGAACCCGCGCCTTCAGAGCGAGCTTTAAATAAAGCAAAATCGGCATTTTTAACCCAAACATCGAGATTATCGACTGCGTCTCTGGCGAATGCTATACCTATACAAAAACCAAGCCTGTGAGAAGTGTTGTTAACATTGAAAAGAGTCTTCTTATGTCTAAGCAAGATTTCAATCGTCTCATCTAAAACCAATTCGACATCATGGGATTCAGCGATTAAAACAAACTCGTCACCTCCTAGGCGATAGAGTTTTCCGTACCCTCCAATGAGTTCATTGATATGGTTGGCAAACGCCACTAGTAATATGTCACCATGGCGATATCCTAAACGATCATTGACGTTCTTGAACCCATCAAGCCCAATGTGCAATAAGCCAAAATGCTCTGCGTTGTCTTTGTTTACTTGTTTGATATCACTATAGAAAGCATGAAGGTTTGGCAGCTTGGTCAGGTAATCCGTCACACTCTCCTGCTTGTAAGCCATAGCCTGCTCACGCACTTTGACATAAAAATACGCCATGATGGTCGCGAACACAGTAATCGCACTGACTTCTGTCGCTACCTCAATAAATAGCTGTAAGTCCGTTGAAGTTAATTGGTATAGATAACCATTCACTAGCGCCGCCCCAACGGCGATTGGCCACAAAGTCCCTGGGAAAAGTACGATGTAGCAGAGTGGAATGAGTATTAAGGCGTCTCTGACAGAACCGATTTCAAATGGCTGAACCAACCCACCAATTAGGAACATCGCGACTGAAGAAAAGGCAAATAAGTGGCGCAACGTGAGATCGTTTGCAATCAAAGCCAAGATCATGAGTATCGGAAAAATAAAGAAAATGCGTGACCAGCTGTGGTCCTGATTTACCAACCCATAGGAGACAACCCCTACCGCACAGAGAAAGGCAAGGTTAGCAATGATTTTTACCCACTCTGTACCATTATTCTTCTGCACGCCGCTTCCTTAACCGCATAAGCACGTTTGTCGAGGTTATTGGTCTATCCATTAAAATTAGTAACAAATCTATTAATTGCCTACTTTTGATATAAAAAAACCTCCCTAGTGGGAGGTTTAATAACAATTTCAGCGCGATGTTACTGCAAACCTAATTCGTCTGTAAGTGCCTTCATTTGTTTTAGATCCATCTGATGCACTCTGATCATCTGATTGACCTGACTTAAGCGAGAGTTTGCTTCATCTTGCTTATCACATGAGTCAGATTTTGCATCCCATGACGTACCTGATAGGTACAAATCACAATCTTTTTTCAGCTGTTTGACTTTAGGTTCGAGCTCTTCGCGTTCTTTTTCTAATGCTTCCAGTTCTTGCTTAACTTTGAGCTCTTGTTGGAATAACTCTCGTGATCGCTCAAACATCGTCGCTTGCATATCAGCCTGTCGATTCAGTTGATTATTCTCTCGGTTCGCTTCAGCAATCTTCTGCTTCTGCTGATTCAGTTGTTCCTCAAGGGATAAATTGACTTTTTCCAGCTCAGAAACCTCTGAACGTAGAGCTGCCAATGCATCTTCGTGCTCTTGCTGCTGCTCCTCGATGGCTTGTTGCAGCTTAACTGCGATTTCATCATCCACTTTCGCCACTTTATCTTCGACTTCAACAACCAGCTGTTTTTTGTCTTCTACAAGTAACTGATATTTTTCTTCCAGCCCATTGTAGGCATTTTGCCATTTACCGGCCGTGACGACGGAGCCAACTAACCCACCTAGTGCTAATCCTAAGACACCAGCAATAATGATGTATAAATAACTGCGCTTATCTCTTTCTTCGATAACCACCACATCATCATTGTTATCCATTTCAGACTCGTTGTTCACTTCTTTGCTCCTACTGGTTTAGCGCATGAGTTCGGTTACCACCAAAGTGGCGGTATAAACTAAAAAGCCGGAGATCAGAGTAACAACGACATATTTTTGCAGCTTTTCGTTGGTTCGATACCGGATCAGAACAAACGCCAATGCCACCAAAAAAACAATCGCAATCAATCTTGTCATACCGTCTCCTTAGCCAGACTCTGCGCGAACCTCAATGGCCTGTTAACTCGTTCATTTATACCATTTTTTAAGAGCATTGGGTCAGAGTTAGGTTTGTTTTATACCCATTTGATTTAATTATATACACTCCCATTCCCGCTTCCTCCACTTCCACGTGGTTTAATCGTAACAAAACGCGACCTTTCCCAAACAACATTAGAATTTTACCCCTTTAACAGAATTATATTTGGGCTTGCATAGAATTTGAGGTATAAGGAGCTAACTCGAAAGTTTGAGGCAAAATAATGAAACCATTTAAGTTAGAAAATAAGAAACGTCGTATCCAGAAGAAGCTATTTTTGGGTGAGTTCGCGATGCTTGGATTCGAAGTCAGCTGTGAAACAACGATCACTGACTTTGACAACTACGACGCGTTTGTTGACGAGTTCATTGATTACATTGATGCGCTTGGTCTAAGCTTTGGCGGCGGTGGTCTTGAGTTGTTTGAAGGCTTTATCTGTCACTCAGAAAGATACCAAAGCGTAACAGAAGAACAACAAGCAAAAGTCGCTGAATGGCTGGATGCTCGCGCTGATGTGAAATCAGTGCAAGTAAGCGAGCTGGTTGACGCGAACTACTTCTAAGCTTTGCAATAGCGCCCTACTTAGGGCGCTATTGCTATGTCATATCTATTTCACTTCTAAACCTAGATTGTATTGCGCCAAGCATCGGGTGACATAACTCACTTTCAAAAATGCAGCTATTACGATGGTACTGATATGCGCAGCAATTTGAGCATTCAGGCTGAAGGAGTTAGCGTATGGATACGAAATCAGCACGCTGACCACCAGTGCGAGAAAAGTGACGACCAGTCCAATATTTGAAACAGTCAAAAGTGTTTTGAATGTAGTGCGAGTTGGTTGAACAAACATAGAGACCTCACTAGATTATTTTGTTTTTCTCTCTACATTGCATTCTTCTTGCCAACTTTAAAATCTCCGTATAATCAATACAATAGAAATCAAACCAACAAAAATAGTGTCAATAAGACATCACAACAATAAAGTCAAAAAGACACTATAGAGTCTTTAAAACCGAACTCAACTTAACCCCCTCGACACACTCCACTCAACAGTTTTAAACCAGTTGAATTCCAATTATTTTAATGGGTTAAAATTACATATATATCACTTAGTATAAATACTCAAAACACTATTGATATGATGATTGTTTTATATGTAGTATGACTTCTTCAGAGCGACGAGATTCAACTTTTTCGCCTGCTCTGATGTTCATCGAGAACTTAAGTTAGTTCGTAGTCAACTTGTTGTAAGTCTCATTCCACCATGAATTACTACTTCATTAGTGAGGAGAGACCTCCATGCGATATTTAGCATTACTCGCTGCCCTACTTTCATTAGGTACAAATGCATCACCCAATTTTCCTGATTTATCCGATTATCAAAAAATCGACAAGGTATCAGGAACAACGTCACTTTCGCGTAACGTCGGCGTCATCGAAAACCAAATTATTTTTAAAGATTTTGGCGTTTGGAAGTTTGGTCCAAAGCTTCCGGTTACCGGCAGTGGATATACCGATAAGTACGTCTACAACACAGACCGCTTTATTGCTATCGGTTCCAACTCTGAGCACAAAGTTTGGCTGTACGAGCGCGAGAACGCATTCAAACCAAACTGGACGTTATCTAGCACAATCGAACTGCCGGACGACGTTGACCCACAACTTTCTCAATTTGGTGAGTCTGTTTACCTTGATGACCAGCTACTCACAATTTCCGATCCCAAGCAAAGAAGCGTTTATGTATACCTCAGAAACTCTGGGGAATGGCAACTGGTCGATAAGCTAGACGTCAACAGCTTTCCCGACCCTACTTATCAGTCTTTAGGGTTTACTGTTCGCCGTTATGCCAACGAGTTGTACATCAGCGAATCGTCAGCAGAGCGTATCTTTATTTTCCGCAGTCGAGATCTTAATACTTGGCACTTAGGTGATGTTATTGAGTCGCCGGATAAGACCCCAACTCAATCCAGTCAGTTTGGTTTCGCCTTTGATGTGAATAAGCACTTTTTAGTCGTAAGTAGTTACACAACGTCGTACGTGCATGTCTTCATGAGACGTCATCCTTACGAATCTTGGAGCCTTCAGCAGACGATCAATCAAGCGGATATCGATACGGAAACAGGCTATTTTGGTCATGACGTGGAGCTAGATCGGACCACCTTCATGATTGGTGATGACGCACTAGGGAAAGTTTATCGTTTCGATATCCAAAAAGGTAAAGAGTTGTCTTGGCAGCTGGCTGAAATCTTTCAGACTGGAGACGGGAACAGTAGGTATGGTTCCAGTTTTGGGTTTGAATCAGGCACTTTATTGATTGGTGATATTAGCAATTCACACCTATTTACGCGCCCTACTTCAAAAGTAAACATTGAAGGATACGTATACTCTCAGGATGGCATCCCTGTCCAAAACGCAGATGTAAGAGGTTACTTCTCCAGCGCTAAAACAGACGCTAATGGCGCATACACCTTACCTGTTCCAAGAGGTTGGAGTGGCAGCCTTTACGCAGAAAAATTTGCTGGGGCGATTTACACCAGTCAACCCATTGACCTCAATCGAACATATCGAGATGTCACGCTCGAAGACTTTACTATTTCGGAACCGATTATGTTTCCCACCATCATGACCATCTCAGGAAGCTGCCGCGATACTGAAATGTACATAGAGGAGATTCCTAGAGGAGATCAAGACAATGTCTTTAGTCGATTTATTCAATTTGATCTTCGCTATGGTACGAGCGGCACCTTAACACCTGTCTCCGAAGTCTGTGACGTTACCCCTTCGCAACTTGAGTATGACTTCGTGGATGAAAATTCCATCTTTAGCATCCGTACTCAAAACAAAGAATGAGTTTTAACTAAGAGCCTTTGAAGCTTTCAAAGGCTCTAATTATCCTCATTTCCCCCATTTTGTTATTCATGCAAAAAACTAATTGAATTACACAAAAATAATGATAGAGTTCACACGTTGGTAGCAACCAGTGCTATCAACCAACTTTTGCTCACTTTACGAGCAATCGTTCCGATGAAGACTACAGGAGAGTGGTTATTAACCAAATTTTAACATTTGGACGAAATAACCTACCGAAGAAGTAAATCTTTCAGGTGCTGTGAAAACAGCGAGGACTGTAGTTGGAGGAACCTCTGGAGAGAACCGTTAAATCGGTCGCCGAAGGAGCAAACCTCACACCATCAGGTGTGTGGTGAAACTCTCAGGCAAAAGGACAGAGGAGTGAAAAGAACAACCTAGCTATGATCGCTTTGCTGCCTGTAGCGTTTGTTGAGACTCGTCGTCTCTGCCCTTTCACTCTTCTCCTTAGTAATGCTTTATCAATTAAGGGGAAATCATGGATAACCTTCAATCTTTACTTAAAACTATCGACAGCTTTGTCTGGGGTCCACCACTACTTATCCTGTTAGTGGGAACCGGTGTCTACTTTACTTTTCGCTTAGGCTTACTTCAGTTTCGACACCTGCCGACTGCACTGAAAATGGTTTTCAGCAAAGATGATTCCAAAAAACCAGGTGATGTTTCAAGCTTCGCCGCTCTTTGTACCGCGCTTTCTGCCACCATCGGTACAGGTAACATTGTTGGTGTCGCAACCGCAATAAAACTCGGTGGTCCGGGTGCACTGTTCTGGATGTGGCTTGCTGCTCTGTTCGGAATGGCGACTAAATACGCGGAATGCTTATTGGCTGTTAAATACCGCAAGGTAGATGACAAAGGCCAGATGGTTGGTGGACCAATGTACTACCTCCAATATGGGGTGGGTTCTCGTACGCTCGCTTCGCTATTCGCCTTCTTCGCTTTGGGTGTTGCCTGCTTCGGTATTGGTACTTTCCCTCAGGTAAACGCGATTCTAGACGCCAGCCAGATCTCTTTTGGCGTGCCGCGAGAAGCATCCGCAGTGGTACTGACGGTACTAGTCGCGTTTGTCACGCTGGGTGGTATTCAGTCAATTGCTAAAGTTGCAGGCAAAGTCGTTCCAACGATGGCGCTGTTCTACGTATTGGCTTGTTTGAGCGTGATTGTCATCAACAGCGATCAACTGTTCAATGCTATCGAGCTAGTTCTGGTGTCTGCTTTCACACAAACGGCGGCAACAGGTGGCTTCCTTGGTGCAAGCATCATGCTAGCCATCCAGTCGGGTATTGCTCGTGGTGTTTTCTCTAACGAATCGGGTCTTGGCAGTGCTCCCATGGCAGCAGCGGCTGCGAAAACCGATTCGTGTGTGAGACAAGGTCTGATTTCGATGACAGGTACCTTCTTCGATACCATTATCATTTGTACGATGACAGGTCTTGCACTGATCCTGACTGGTGCATGGCAAAGTGACTTTGCTGGTGCAGCGATGACGACTCACGCTTTTGCTGTTGGCCTGAATGCTGAAACGCTTGGCCCTATTCTGGTTTCCGTTGGTTTGATCTTCTTCGCCTTCACAACCATTCTGGGTTGGAACTACTATGGTGAGCGCTGTGTCGTATTTTTGTTCGGCACCAAAGCCGTTCTGCCATACAAGGTTATCTTCCTTGCTTTGGTGGCATCAGGCGCTTTCCTACACCTCGATATGATTTGGATTATCGCTGATATCGTTAACGGCTTGATGGCGGTGCCTAACCTGATCGGTTTGATCTTGCTCCGTCATGTCGTGATTGAGGAAACGAAAGCGTATTTCTCAGCCGCTGTCGATAACTTAAAGCAACCTCAGATGCAGAGCTAACCAATAAAAAAAACAGCGGCTTAAGCCGCTGTTTTTTTATTCTTCCACTATAAGTTTCACACCTAAGCCAACGAGAACCACTCCTGTTGTTGCTTCCATTCGGCGCATAAACTTAGGGCTTTTAAGTAGGTTCTTTGCTGAGTTCAAAGTACCTGCTAAGCCACACTGCCAAATCATGGCAATCACAAAGTGGATAGCCGCCATCAAACTGGATTGCAAAAATGCCGAACCCTCGGGATTGATAAACTGCGGCAAGAACGCGAGATAGAAAACTGCTGTTTTCGGGTTGAGAATATTTGACAGAAAGCCTTCTCGAAGAGAGCGTTTCATATCCAGATTATGCGTATGAGACTCCATATTCGACAGAGCCACATCTCCTTTCCAGACCTCTCTTAAAGTTGTCGCCCCCAGCCATATAAGATAAGCGGCACCAACCATCTTTACTGCATTAAACAGTTCTGCCGACTGAGCCAAAATAGCGGAGATACCAATTGCAGAAAACGTCGCGTGGACAAACAGACCTAAACAAATACCTAGACTGGTGGCAACGCCATCTTTCACTCCACCTCGGGAAGAATTGCGTAGCACCAGCGCAGTGTCCAGACCCGGTGTTAGCGTTAAAATGGTAATGGCGATCAGAAACGCTTCCATATTGTTAATCACATCTACTCCTTTCTATGCCTCTTCTCGAATTCATCGAGGCCATTTGATAATCCTCTTCTATCATCAAAACGTCAGTGAATAAACAACGAAACGGAATTCTTTTCCGCCATACCAATAACATTTAAATCACTAAATGCTCGAAATAGTGTGATTTAACAGAGACTCAATCCAAAGGATGTAACCGGATAGTACTTGGTCTGACTACGCGAGGTTGATACACTTTCCTTCTCCTAAATAGTCACGGAAGGCGACCCATGAGCGCATTCGAAAAACTCAAAGCACATTCTAAAAAAATCTCTCATTTCAGCCACCTTGCTTCTATTTGTGGTTGGGACCAAGCAGCAGTTATGCCTAGCGGCGGTAACCAAGCTCGCTCTGAAGCCATGGCGGAACTCTCGGTTCATATTCACGGCCTTCATACTCAGCCTCAACTGGCAGACTGGTTTGCAGAAGCCGAAGGTGAATCACTCAATACAGATGACAAGGCGACACTTCGCGAGTTGAAACGCCAGTGGCAGCAAGCCAACCTTCTCCCAGAAGAACTGGTGCAAGCTAAATCCCTTGCAGGTTCCAAATGTGAACATGCATGGCGTACACAACGTGGTGACAATGACTGGGTTGGGTTCGAGAAGAACTGGGCTGAGGTAGTGAAACTTTCTCAGGAAGAAGCGCAAATCCGAGCAGAGGCAAACGGACTCACTCCATACGATGCCATGTTGGATATCTACGAGCCCGGCACCAGCTCCGCTTCCCTAGACACCTTGTTTAGCAATGTGAAAAGCTGGTTGCCAGAACTTATTGATGAAGTGATTGAAAAGCAATCTTCTGAGCAGTTTATTCAACCTGAAGGTAAATTCGCAACAGACAAGCAGAAAGCACTTGGTCTCGAAGTGATGAAGCTACTGCAGTTTGACTTTGAACATGGTCGTCTAGATGAGAGTGTGCACCCATTCTGTGGCGGTGTGCCATCGGATGTACGAATTACGACTCGCTACGATGAAAACGAGTTCGTTCAGTCACTGATGGGCATTGTGCACGAAACAGGTCACGCTCGTTATGAACAAGGACTACCAAAATCTCTTGCTGGATTACCTTCTGGTGAAGCTCGCTCTATGGGTATTCACGAGTCACAATCGCTATTTTTTGAAATGCAGGTCGGGCGCAGCGACGCCTTTATCGCTCATCTAGCAGGTTTTGCAGCCAAGCATTTCGATGGTCATAACCCAGCGCTATTCTCGCAGGAAAACTTCCAAAAACTATACACCCGCGTGAAAAAAGACTTCATTCGTGTTGATGCCGACGAGCTAACCTACCCTGCTCACGTTATTCTGCGCTACGAGATTGAGCGCGATCTGATCAACGGTAAGATCAAACACACCGATGTGCCTGAACTGTGGAATGAAAAAATGCAGGCTTACCTTGGGTTGTCGACCAAAGACAACTTTAAGAACGGTTGCATGCAAGACATCCACTGGACCGACGGCGCATTCGGCTACTTCCCATCTTACACATTGGGTGCAATGTATGCCGCGCAGTTTATGGCAGCAATGAAGCAAACTGTCGATGTGGATGCAGCCATTCAATCTGGCGATTTAACGCCAATCTTTAGCTGGCTATCAGACAATATCTGGAGTAAGGGAAGTTTACTCACTACCGATGAGTTGGTGAAGCAAGCAACAGGTGACACACTCAACGCGCAATTCTTTAAAGATCATCTCAAGAATCGTTACTTGGGCTAAATGCAAAGGCTGGTGAAATCACCAGCCTTTTTCATTTCTCAACCTGCCAAAAGTCTGAAATCCCGGCAACACCGTGCGCACCGTAGCTTTGAGCATGTTCTACGTTATGGGTATTTTGCCCACCTAAGGCAAAGGCTGGCATGTTCGCCAACTTGGACAACTCAGCAAAACGCTGCCAACCAATCGGAGTGGCATCAGGGTGAGAGTTCGTCGCTTCCACTGGCGAAATAGTAATGAAATCACACCCTGCTTTATTCGCCAGCTCAATCTCCTGCTCATTGTGACACGATGCCGACAGATATTGCGCGCCGCTGTGACGAACTGACTGAATCAAAGCCTTATCTGAGAGGTCTTTTGAGGTAAAGTGCACGCCATAAAAAGGAGCTACATCCGAGCCGTCATAGGAAGCAGAATTGACCAACACAATCCCTTTCACATAGGGACCAATTGCTTGCTTTAGAGACGATAGACTGTACGACTTGGCTCGTACCTGGCACAAACTGTCAACGCCTTGCAAAACAAGTAATTGCGCCAACTCATCTAGACTCTTCTCATTACGGGTAATGGCGTACTTTGTAGGTAACAACATTGGCGACTCTTTTCTCTTCAACAAATTTTGCGAAACAGCCGAAATGTTACTACTTGTTCGTTTTGGTTTCACTATCATCTGAGTCAGCCACATAAACCTACTCGCAAGTTCAGACAATATCTCAACCAGCTATGTTATTCTCAAAGTCGTTTTTGGTTAAAGTTTGGAGTACTTTATTTATGTCCATCAAAGCGTTGAAAACCTTGCGGGCGATTATTGCCCACGGCAGTTTTTCTGCAGCAGGTGACAAAATAGGTTTAACGCAGGCGGCGGTCAGTACCCAAATGAAACAACTTGAAACGGAACTTGATACCAAACTGTTTGAGAAGATCGGTCGCAATTTGGCTCTTACTCGTGATGGCGAAAAAGTCATGCAACGAGCGGAGCAAATTTTATCAATGTATGATTCTCTCGGCGACGGTTTAGGTCAAAACGGTCTCTACAGCGGCGAGCTACTGGTAGGGGCAGTATTTAGTGTTCAGGTTGGCGCACTTGGCCCTGCCCTAGCTTCAATTCGTCGCCAATATCCCAAGCTCTCGATTAAAGTATTTCGAGGTATGTCAGTCGATTTGGCTGAGCGGGTTGAGACCGGAGAATTGGACGCGGTTTTAATTACTGAACCACAACGGAAGATACCGACTGGCTTTAGCTGGACGACCATAGAGCAAGAACCTTTTTACGTTGTCGCTCATAAGGATACAGCCGAAACTTCCGATAGCGATTTACTCAAAAACCACCCATTTATAAAGCTGGACGCGCGAGCTTGGGCTGGCACAATGATTGATAACGAGCTCAAACGTAGGAATTTGATCACAGATACTGTGATGGAACTGGATTCCCTCCAAGCGTCGTTGATCATGGTGCAGGAAAAACTGGGCGTTACCGTTATGGCTTTAGGGGAAGCCAGAGCAAACAAACTACGAGAAGAATACAAACTCGTTCCCTTTGGTATACCACGACTGCACCGCAACATGGGTTTGTACCAGAGAGAACATCACAGCAGAAAAGAGCTAGTTCAAGTCTTGCTCGATGAGTTGTTACCCATAAATTAATTTTACGTTTTTGTTAAAAATCCATAATTATTTTTTCGCCTTCTTTCTTTGTACTCTTGGATGAAGAAAGGAGAAAAATATGTCAGCTGCTATCTCGGCCTTACTGCAGGTCATGTTCATCATATTATTGGGTTATTTGATTCGTCGCTTAATGCGTTTTAACGATTCATTCTGGGACGAATTGGCCAAGTTGACCTATTTTCTCCTCACTCCCGCTTTATTAATCTACTCGCTTGGCAACAAACCATTGGATGATCTGCCATGGTTCAGCATTGCTAGCGTCTTGGTTGTCGTCCTTCTTACCTGCAGTGTTTTACTCATCGTCTGGCAACGCTATGTGCGCTCTGTTGACCCAGCGTCTTTTACGTCAATATTTCAAGGAGGCGTGCGCTTTAATAGTTTTGTGGCGTTGGCCATCGTCTACAACTTGTTTGGGGAGTCTGGCATCGTTGCCGCCGCTATATCGATGTCAGTAATCATCATCACCGTAAACGTACTGTGTCTTTTGGTGTTTTCTTTTTATGGTCAGGAAGTGAAAAGCTGGAAATCGATATTTATCAGCCTATCGCGCAACCCCCTTATTCTTGGTTGCGTGATTGGATTAACGGTTAATCTAAGCCCGCTGTCTCTACCCGATGAAATCAATGTAACCCTTGGTTTATTAGGCAAATGTGCACTGCCGTTAGCACTGCTTGCCATTGGCGCAGCTCTGAAAACAGACCGCAATGAATCATTCAAAGAAATGGTCGTCGTTGCTTCTGTGATGCAGCTGCTTATTAAACCGGGAATGACTTTTGTGTTCGCGCTTTCACTTGGGCTTGAAGGCATGATACTCGCGATTGTTACCATCATGATGGCAGTTCCCACCGCCCCTTCCGCTTACATTCTTGCAAAACAGCTCGGTGGAAACAGCACCGCCATGGCATCTATCATTGCTCACCAGACTTTTCTTGCCATCTTTACACTGCCTGTAACGTTTTATATTCTCAGCACTTATGGATAAAGAGTGGTTATTCCTTGAAACTTAGTGGTCGTACCTCTAATTAGAAAGTTTCAACCAAAAGTCGAAGATCACCGAGTTCATTTTCGTTAATGTAGTTAATACATCCCCAAGCCTCGGCTATGTCTGTTCAAAGATGACCCGGTGCGTTCAACATCGTTAAGTGGAGGTTTCTATGCAAGTCAAACTACTTAAACGTCTCATCAAAGACAAAATCTTTGGTAATACTTCTAATACTGCGCGCGGTGTTCAGGTTGCACAAATGGCGGATGCTCGCATGGGCGCCATGTACATGTTAGCGAGTACAGAAATTACTAAAGTTGCCAAAATTTCGAATGCACACTTTTTTAGTGCATTTGTTGTAGGCACCGAACCCTTCACAGACTTCAAAGATGCTGCCATGGGCCTACTCAACAACACTGAGACCATGACTAAGCTCAAAAATAGCAAAGCAGCGAAAAAGATTTCGAAAGCCGCTTCAAAAGTCGCGGAAGTCACCACTTCAATGAAGAATGGTATCAAAGACCTTTTGTCTGATTTTTTCCGCACCTTGCTCAACAAAGTCAGCCATGTTTATGGTGATTTACTGCATGGTCTGGAGTGGCTAGCCGAGGTTGGGAGCTGGCTGATCAGTAAATTTGCCGGTAATTTCGCGGATCTGATTCCTGGTTGGGGGCATGTAAGAAGTGCTTCTTCTCTTTATTCAGCAGTCAAAAAGTCAGTTCTGAAATCGAAAGACCTCATTACTCAAATCTATAAAGGTCGTGGTGTCGAGCTACTGGGCGGCCACCCTAGCATTATATCCAAAGCGTTGGCTCGCCACTCTGCAACTGGCGCACTAGGTGGCATCAAAAGTGTTGCGCTTAGCGTCGCTGGGATCGCGGGAGCCACTGCCGCCGGCATTGGTTCTATCATCAGCCTTATCGTTGCTGTTTTAGAGCGTATTATCAAATTGGTCGACTTTTTTGTTCAGCGCGCTCTACTCGACAAAGTCCTCAAACGTGCCAAAAAAGAATGGCACAATCGCACCGCCAATGGCAGCTTGGTCAGTGATCACAAGATGTTTTCTGAGTGGTTTCAGAATGCGGTGGTGACGACTCCAATTGTTGCCGCACTCGTTATGGGCAGTGGTTTTGTCGGCCATCCAATGAAGTTTGCACAATTGCTTACGCCTAAGTTAGATGCTGTTTCTCAAGGCGAGTATGATAAAGCCGTGGTTTACATTGATAAGCTTAAATCGCTTTCGACCAAATACGTTCAGGAATACGTCGGCAGTTACAAAATTGATTTCTCCAGCACCGATGGCGTGGTTAACGCTCGACTTAATGAACTCAAGGAGGGTAAAGGCATACTGGATGGACACGAATTCGCAGTGAAACCCGCCGCGGTAAAACCAGCAGTCGCCTCCCGCAGTTCATTGGCGAAAAGCAATCTCTCACTCTCACAACTTGCGTCTTTACATGGCATGCCACCATTGGATGTGTGATTGAATGAAAAAGCCAAGGTCTTAACCTTGGCTTTTTCAGTGTTAGACCAGCTCTCCAGCACCCTGCCTTGAACGTTCGCTATTCTCGACCAGAAACACAGTCGCGGTCTGCTTTAGTAATTCCCATTCTTCGTCTTCAACGAAAATACCCTCTCGCCATGAGGACTGCTGTGCATCGACGAGCTCCTTAGCATCAACATACACGTTGTAGCCTTGCGAACTAGCACTGACATCAAAATCACTTACCGCTAATTCAATCGTCATCGAGTGTTCACTTTCTATCGAACCACGGCTCTCCTCTGAGAAATACAGTTCCGGCGCAATTTGGCCTCGATTTAACACGTACAATACATTTTTAGGGCTGGTGCCATTGGTCCAGCGGGCACGACACGCGATACCTTTAGCTGCCAACTTCACTAACTCGCTATACGCCAGCCAACGGTTATGGCACTGCTTAAGCTCAATAGTAATGGTTTTAGACTGGACCATTTTCTCCAGCGCAAAGTCCAACACGGCAGGTAAGTGACAAGCCACACTGCTATTGTGCAAATCCACCTCTAGGCTCTCATCAGAACGTTGTGAAATCGACACCGCGCAGTCAGAGTCTAAACCGAGAAAGCGGCTGGCATTATTAAATTGACGAACACCATGCAGCCCCGCCATTTGTAAATCGGCCACCATATTGGCAATAACATCCGCTTCACCACACAAACGACGTGCGCCTAAGAACGCTTTATTGACTGCAGCAACCAGCTCATTGTGTGACACGATCATAATGCGTTTCCTCCTTGGACCTTGTTCGGCTGACGATTCTGGATCTCACTTTCGGTTGGCATCAAAGGGAAAATCCAATTGTCGTTGTGTTGGTCTGAGTCGATTTCGTCCAGCAAAGGGGCACCTTGAAAGAAGGTCACCCGTACCCAGCGATCTGAGCGGGGATCAAACTTCGTCGCACCAAAGAAAGACAGCTTACAGCGCAGCAAGTGCATAGGCAGTGCATCTTGGCGTAACACGTTCATCTGAATATCGCCCATCTGGCGATGCCCCAAGGTCCAGACTCGACGCGCAACAGAGCGATATTGAGGATGTTGTAATAGAAACTGAGCCAGTGACATCTCACTCGGCTGCTGAGAGGCTGCGTTAAACAGGCGGTTGACCTGACGACCAATATCGAGCGGCAGCTCTCGGTCTTCACCGGACTCTTCTCCGCGAACCCCAAGTCTCGGCTCTTCTTTATCCTGAGAGCGATACCAGAACCAATAGTTGTTTTCTGCCAGCGAGTAATCGGCGTCAATCGCCCAGCGATACTTATCGTTTAACACACTAAGCAAATCACCAACGCTTTTTCCGGTAGCAACAGACAACGTTTCGTCGGTGTTCATCTGCTCTTCAAAACCGTTAACCAGTTCTGGGTAAAGTTCAATCAAACAAGAAGTGACAATCTCTTGAGTTTCCAAACTGTAGGTCGTCAAACCCTCCATCACACTCTGCCAGTTGGGCTGCTGTGAGGTGATGTTCGCCAGATCTTTATGAATAATAGTAAGCTCAGCAATCGCCTGTTGATTCAACGTATCCTGATGCGGATTGATGGTCACTACCTGCTCTAAGTGTTTGATGGCTTTATTCAATAACTGACTCAAAGGCCCATGCATCTCTGAATCGCATGGCTTTGCCAGAACAAGCGCTAAAGCACTTTCACGGGCCGTCATCCATTGATCAACGATACATGGGTGATTAATCAAATAAGGCGCCATGCCCAACCCAGTGGCATTGCCGACGCCAAGATAGCGTTGCAGCCCTCGGTCTAGCTCGACTGCATTATCGCCACCTTCCTGACGTGCAAGATAATGCACCCAATCGAGACTGAACTCACGTAGCAGGTACACAGCACACATCTGCGCACTGAAGGACAGACTAAAGTCCGGATTGTTCTCCAGTAGCTTGAAGTCCGCAATCCCAAACTTACCGTTGCCATACACGGCTGTTGTTCTGAGGATATAACCCACCTGTGCCAGCTCTTCGCCTTGTGGTTGAAGGCCTTTAGCCAGCGCCGAGACAATATGTTCGAACACTCGTACACTTTTATTTGCTCTTGCCAACACCAGCACATTGTTTGGATTGCGCCCTGCTTCCTGAAGCGGAACATTGGCACGCAATTGTTCAAGCAAACTCACATCAACATCACCGTAAACCAAGGCAAACGTGACATCCCACCTTTCCGCGATGACTCTGTCATTGCGCTCTTCGTCTGCAATCTGATCACAAAACACCACGAGATGATAAACATGGTGTGGGGTGTTAAGTCGGTAAATGACATGGCCAAACCCTTGCGGGCAAAGTTGCCAATCATGACGACTCACCTGCCATTGTTGTCTAGCCATTTTACGAATCAGACTGCGTACAAAACTGATTCGATTCTGGTGCATAGCTCCTAGCCTTTCTGGCGCCATGACCACCTCTGCATTGCGCAGCGATGTTTCAGTGTAAGTAGAACGATGTGCATCCATTTTGCTCACCACCTGTTGTTATTGTAAGAATGGTTGGAGTGTGCGGACAATTTCCGCACACTGTTCACGTTATTTGTCGTTAATAATTAACCACTAGTACCCTTGCGCCTTCGCCATCTTGATTGCGATTTGTGGCGCATTCCAAAGTGATGGCAGCAGTATCAATGACACCGGAACCGCAGTGATCACGATAAAAGACTGCAATGCGGAGATTCCGCCTGAACCCAGTGAAATCAGAATCAGCGCCGTCACACCCATGGCGACACCCCAGAATGTGCGAACGATAGCATTAGGCTCGGTTTCTCCACTAATCACCACGCTGATGGTGTACGTCATAGAGTCACCGGTTGTAACGATGAAGATCGTCGTCAGGATAAGGAACAGCACCGACACCACCATAGGTAACGGTAGTTGTTGAGTAACCGCCAATAGCGCACCTGGCAGGTTGAAACCTTCGAAGGCTTTACTGACACTGCCCGGCTCGGCAATTTCAAACGCCAGACCAGAACCACCAACAATAGTAAACCAGAAGCAGGTCGCCAGTGGTGCCACAATGCTAATAGTCGAGATTAACTGGCGGATACTGCGACCGCGGGAAATGCGCGCAATAAAGATTGCCATCATAGGTCCATAGCCAAGGAACCATCCCCAGAAAAAGACCGTCCACCAGCTAAGCCAGCCTTCATCCCCACGATAAGTCGCCATTGGTATGAAGTTATCGAGCATGCTGCCCACACCCTGAATGTAGCCGTTGAAGATAAAGTTCGTTGGGCCAAATAGAAGAATGTAGATCATCAGGGCGATAGCCAAAATTACGTTGTAACGGCTAAGCATCTGCATTCCACGATTCAGACCACTCAGAGCAGACAAAGTATAAAGTGCGATGGCAATCAGAATAATGATCAGCTGAGTGGTAAAGCCGTCGGGAATATCAAACAATGCGTTTAACGCGTAGCTAACCTGTAGACCTAGGAAGCCAATTGGACCTATCGTCCCTGCAGCAACCGCGATGATGCAGCACGCATCAATGATCGCACCCGTATGGCCTTTTAATGCACGTTCACCAAGAACCGGATAGAGAAGAATACGAGGTTTCAGCGGCAGACCTTTATCGTAATGAAGATGCATCACCACAATAGCTGTCAGGCTGCCAACAATGGCCCATGCAAGGAATCCCCAGTGCATAAAGGATTGCGACAGTGAGTTGACGGCTAACTGTTGAGGGTTATCTTGTGGACCATAGAGAGGCGGTGGGCTAACGTAATGGGCGATTGGCTCTGCCGCAGCCCAGAACACTCCACCACCAGCGAGTAAGGTACAGAAGATGATCGCAGTCCAGCGGAAAGTATCCATTTCGGGTTTGGTTGTGCCACCGAGTATCACCTTACCTGTTCGCCCTGCAGCGAGCCCAAGGCCAATAAGAAAGGTGAGAAGCAGTAGCAACTGCCAGTATGGACCAAACACTTTCACTGACCAGCCAAATCCTGCATTGACCAGATTAGACAGCAGTTCGCCATCATAGAGCGCTAAAGCAACAAACAGAGCGATGAACCCACCGCTATACCAGAAAGCGGGATTGCTCAGCCCAAGCTTGTCAGGCGAATTTTCATTGGCAGACGTATTGTGCTTAGCCTGTGATTTGTCAGATGCCATGTTCATTGCGGCAGCTTTCATGCTATTGGTTAAATCAGACATATGCTGACTCCAGAAGTTTTTCGGTAGTGGCCATCAGGCCAGCTACACGAGTGTATTCAACGACCCACCTTGTTTTAGTTGTTGTGGTGGGCTGCTCCATGTTTGGGTTAAGGTTTATGAAATAGGCTCAAGTCCTTCTTTCAGAAAGTTAAACCAGTTATCACCCAGTATTTGTCCCGCCTCGGATTCACTGAATCCATGACGAACTAATCCGTTGTAGATGTTCTCCATCCCTTTACTTCCGCTAAACCACGGCAGCGCATCCGGCCAGCCCGAATTGCTCGCAGAGCCTTCGCCATAATCCATCGCCTTAGACCAGCGCCCATTGCGCATCCACTCCAACACTTGTTGTGGTTGGTTGAGGCATAGATCGCTGCCAATACCAAGGTGTTCAACACCGAATAGCTCGGCCGTTTTCGCCACCATCTGGCAGAAGTCTTCTAGTGAACATTGGCTGCCGTTTGGCAAGTGAAATGGGTAGAGGCTGAAGCCAATCAAGCCACCACGCTCGGTCAGCGCTTTAATCACTGTGTTGGATTTGTTACGAAGCGCATCGTGAGCAAAGCTCGGGTTCGCATGGCTAATGCAAATCGGGCGGGAAGAAAGGTCAATCGCTTCCAGCGTCGAACGTTCCGCGCTGTGGGACATATCAATGATCATCCCCACTCGGTTCATTTCCGCGATGGCTTGCTTACCAAAGCGAGTAATGCCCGTATCGTTCGCCTCGTAGCATCCGGTCGCAAGCAAACTTTGGTTGTTATAGGTCAGCTGCATAATCAGCAAACCTTGGCGGCGCATCACCTCAATCAGGCCAATTTCATCGTCAATTGGCGAGCAGTTTTGCGCACCAAAGAAGATACCGACCTTGCCTTGTCGCTTAGCGGTTTCCACATCGGCCATTGAGTAGATGGGCATGATGAGATCGGAGTTTTGTTCAAAACGTAAATTCCACTCAGCAAATCGGCTCAGGGTTTCACGTGCATTTTCGTGATAAACAATGGTCGCATGTACTGCGGTGATTCCACTGGCCTTGAGAGTTTGGAAATACTCTCTGTCCCAGTTGCAGTACTGAAGTCCATCAATGATGATTCGTTGTTGGTACATAACCATTCCTCAATAATTCTTAGAACCGCTCTATGTCGGGCAGCGCAGCGGTTGCCCAATGCAGACTTAGTACGGACGTTGATATGCCGTTTTCACTACGGTGTAGAACTCTTTGGCATACTGACCCTGCTCGCGAGGACCAAAACTAGACTCTTTACGGCCACCAAATGGAACGTGGTAGTCTGTCCCTGCTGTCGGTAGGTTGACCATCACACAGCCAGTTTGCGCTTGTTGCTTGAAGATGGCACTCGTGCGCAGGCTTTGCGTCACAATCCCGCCAGTCAGACCAAAGCGAGTATCGTTGGTGACGGCAATCGCTTCATCTAAGTCAGCAACTCGAATCACGCTCGCCATTGGTGCAAAAACCTCTTCCTGGTTCACTTCCCAGCTGTTTTGCGTGTTGAGGAATAACGTTGGCGACATGTAGTAGCCATCGTGTTTGAGGTTCAAACGCTCGCCACCAAACGCTAGCTCAGCACCGCTTTGACGTGCTTTCTCAATCCACTCGAAGTTTGCCTCTAGCTGATTGCCATCGACGACAGGGCCCATAAAGATGCCTTCTTCCAACGCATGGCCTACCTTAAGTTCGCTCATGCGTTTGATCAGCGCTTCTACGTAAGCGTCATGGATCCCGTCCATCACCACTAAACGTGAAGAGGCTGTACACTTCTGACCCGCGCCGGAGAATGAACCCGCGATGGTTGCTTCAACTGCAATTTGAATGTCTGCATCATCGGCAACAACTAGGGCGTTTTTGCTGCCCATTTCAAGCTGGCACCGAACAAAGTTTGGTGCTGTTGCCGCCGCCACTTTGCGCCCTGTATCGACGGAGCCAGTAAAGCTCACACCATTCACGTCTGTTGAATTAATCAGTGTGTTACCAACTTGAGAACCGCTACCCAATACCAAGTTAAATGTGCCTGCTGGCAGCCCTTGACGATGAACAATTTCAGTCAGTGCCACGGCACTGGCTGGCGTCAAGTTGGCAGGTTTCCAAACAACGCTGTTACCAAATGCCAGCGCTGGCGCTATCTTCCAAGCAGCGGTTGCAGTCGGGAAGTTCCAAGGAGAAATAATGGCGATAACGCCTACGGCTTCGCGAGTCACTTCAACAGAGACCCCTGGACGGACGGAGGCAGCGTTATCGCCAATCTGACGCAACACTTCAGCAGCGAAATATTGGAAGAACTGGCCTGCACGGTAGATTTCACCGCGACCTTCAGCAAACGGCTTGCCTTCTTCACTCGATAGTAGCTTTCCTAGCTCATCGCAACGGGCAATCAGTTCATCACCAATCGCTTGCAGTACCGCCTGCTTGCGCTCGATGGGTGTTTTTTCCCACTCCGGTTGAGCCTGCTTAGCCGCCTGAATAGCTTGTTGAACCTGAGCTTCACTCGCCTGAGCAAAATCACCCAGATTCTCGCTGATGTCGGATGGGTTAATGTTGGCAACGGTATTGATGCCTGATTGCCATTCGCCGCCAATGTAGAGCGATTTTTCGGCCTGAACGTTGTTTAATGATGTCATGATTGCTTCCTTTGTTCTTGCTGACGGCTTTACTCGCCATCAGGCTGTTATTCGTAATAAGGGGTTACTGGTCTTGGCTCGCTGAAGCGTAAACGACAAACTCCACCAACATCTCTTCTCTTGCCAGGCCAGCAACGACCATGGCAGCGCGATTTGGGTACGGCGCGTTGAAGTACTCGGCGTAAACTTGATTAACCGTTTTGAGATATTCGCGGTCAGTCACGTAAATCAGCACTTGTAGAACAGAGTCCAGTGACTCGCCTGCGCATTCTAGGGTGTGCACCAAGTTGTTAAATGTCTGACGGGTTTGCGCTTCGATACCCCCTTCCACGACAGTACCAGTGGCATCAATCGGGATTTGCGCGGTATAGAGAGTGCCATTATTAACAATCGCCCATTCCAGAGGAGCCTTAGAGGCGAACAGTGATGTTTTGACTGGGTGTTTTTGAGTTTGAGTATTCACGTGCCCTCAACCTTTTGTAACAAAATTGTTTCGCAATAGTTAAATCTTGCACTTTGACAGACGATAAATCGAACGGTAAATTTCTTACATTCGATAAAAAAAACTTATCACCTTACTGAGACTATGGTGAATAAAGGGATGGTAAGGAGTCCGAGTTGAGCATCAAATTTCAACAATTAAAGCATTTTGTGATGGTGGTCGAAGAAGGCGGTTTTCGCGCAGCATCACATCGAGCCAACCGTTCTCAGGCCGCATTATCCACATCAATAAAAGAGCTGGAAAAGATATTGGGACAAGCATTATTCGAAGCGGGTAACAAAGCCAAGTTAACCCCATTTGGTGAAATCTGCTTGCCGAAGATCGTTCAGTTTCTCAATATCTACACAGCGCTAGACAATGATTTGCGAGCTGCTGCAGCCGGCCAGCAAGGAAGGGTAAAAATTGCCAGTGTTCCCTCTGTTGCCGCTAAACTCATTCCGAGCGTTTTAGGGGCATTCTGCGAGCAACACCCAAACGTAGAAGTCAGTTTGATCGATGACAATGCCGCAGGGGTCGAAGCGAGATTACTCTCTGGCGAGGTTGATTTAGCACTGGGAAACCCGTCTCATCTCGATGATGACAACATGACGTTCACGCCTTTATTATCGGACCCGATTGGTGTGGTGTGTTTGAGTGATAACCCGATTGCGACTAGCCGAGAAGGCATTGAGTGGCAAACATTGCTCAAGCAGCCATTTATTCGTAACGGGACCTGCACTTTGCTTGATCCGACGCCTGCCCGAGCTCTAAGTCAGCAAGCCCTCTACTCGGTAGAGAACATTACCTCGCTGTTTTCCGTATTAGAACTGGGCATCGGTGTCACAACCCTGCCGAAATTGGCCTTCCCTACCAATGAAACCAGATTGGTATGGATACCACTTATCGACCCGCCATTGGAAAGACAAATCGGTATCTTCACACTCAGCGACCGCACTATTTCTCCGCAGGCACAAGCGTTTCACGATTTATGTGTGGAGTACTTAAACTATCAGGACGATCACAGTCGGGTGTGAGCAAGATGAGCAATCTCTGATCTCTTAAATTTGCTTTTAGACAGGGTTACACACTGATACTAGACAGTTGGGAAAGTTAGATAATTACGTTGATAAGAGAAACCAATAGTTAGGTATCCCAAATAAAAGGGTACGTTTTACACGTACCCATATGAATCAATAAAGCATAGGTTTAACGACTCACGCCAGTTGGAGTGATATCTTCTGGTGTAAGATCTTCGATATAGCCATTCTCATCAACAGATAAGAAGAAGGAGTTATCGCTAAACTTGCCTGTAAGCATATAACCATCGCCACTTGGGCGCTCTAGAACACTATTGGCGTAGTCATCAAACTCATCATAAGCATAGGTTTCATCTATACCTATTACCCCATCGGTATCAAAGGTTAGCAGCCAAGAATCCCCATTTTTCATACCCGCAGCTAGAATGTTGTTTTGGCTCCCTTGCGATAAACCATTAATGATATTTCCCTCATAGTTTATCGACCAAATCATGTTGTAGTCTTCATCAAGTTTTGTAACGAAGGAATCGTGAGCTACATAAAGCTGTGATTGACTGATAATGATATCCGTAAACCCATTAGAGGCAGCGGGTTCCTCATAAACCAGCTCTGAGTAGCATTCGCCGGCAGAAAATGATGTCGCATATATAACGCCTCTTGAATCGGAATGGCCCACAGAAATAGCGATACCATCTTGATAAGCAGAACTATTTAGTGTGACACCTTCACCAACCTCAATGGTACAAGTTTGCATTTCCCCGCTAGCAGAATAATGCGCGACAAAGCCATTTCCTTCGCTCGGATATTGACCTGTAATGATCACACCATCAGCACCATCTGATTCTAAAGAACGATATTCCGCGTTCTCAGAAGTGACTCGGTCAATCTCAACCCCATCTTTACTTATCAGAAGTAACTGAGAGTCAAGGTTGTGATGCGAGGATAGTGCTAGGTAGTATATTCCGCCAGACTCGACAATATCCATACCTTGGTAATAGCTGCTTTGCTCAAATGATTTTAGCCAACTTACCTCGCCATTTTCATCGATCTTTGAGGTAAAGTCATAGATGGGATGACGTCGGTGGTTCGTATCTTGCTGCATACTCGGTAAAGGTGCACGTCCTTCACCAGTTGTCATCATAAAACCATCAGAGTCTAGGTTAGAAAACCCACCATAGGTAAGACTCAAATACTTAGACCATTGATTGTCGGCCTGCGCAGCTGTAGCAAACAGGAAGGATAAAGCCAATATAGTACGTTTCATTATTTTCCTTATGAGGTTTGTTGTCCCAAAAATATCTTTCCATAGGCATAATATTTTTATAGGGCTTATTATAAAACCTGTGATTAGTTGTTAAAAAACAAATAAGGATATTAATACTAATATCATAGGAATTACCTTTATCTAAATATACGGGTTAAAAATTAATGTTAATTACAAACATCTATATCTTTCAAAAATAATAACGTAAATAAAATAAACAAAACAAATAATAAAAATCTAATTTTAATTTACAAAAAATATAAAAACCAAATGCTCACACCTTACCAATAAAAATTGTAAATATAATTCATGCACATACTAATAACAAAAATAAATATAACACTAAAAACAAAAAAATTATTATTAACAGTGATATTTTGCATATATATCGAGTTATTAAAATCAACCCTAAGTTAATAGATTTATTTTATTGACTCCAATCCTATTAGAGTGATTTTATTCACCCGATGTTTAATCATCGCAACATAACCTTATTAATTTTTGGAGAAAAACAATGACTACTATTGAAAAACTAAATAAGAAGAAAAGAAACACAGAAGTTAAAACTAAGAAAGTAACGAAGAAAGCAGCAGGTATGTGCTGCACATGTGTTTGCTAAATATTAGTTAATATTTAATTACTTAGCTGCCCTAAGATATAAAGGCTTTATAATGAAACTCAGTCGAAACGTAAATTTTATCTCTACGAAGAATGAGGTAACTCATTTATACTATATGGGCAGCTCACTTTATTTTGAAACAGGAAGCATTTCATCTAATGAACTAAATGCTTTTATTGAAGAACTTCAAAACGTTGCTTTGGATGATATAGACATTGATTCACTATGCGACATCCGATCAGGCATGATATGTTCGCTTTACGACTATGGTCTATTTGAAGGAAATATTTGCAAGTCCCTGCAAGAACTTGAGTTAGTAGAAAACAAAATCTTAAACAAAGTCTACTTCCAGAGCTTCCTACCCGATGAAGAAGAACTTGAGACGCTACGCGCTCACAACTCCATCGAAGTACTCCCAAACTCACATAGCTTGAGCCAGTTAGATGAGAAAGCTTTACTCCTCATTGCGGTCAGTCAACATCAATATAAACACCTAGAGCATCTACATGAAACGCTTTCGACACCATGGGCGGCCATAATCTTTGACCATTTCGGTTTTAGTATTACCCCTGTATTCGGATTGAGTATGGGGCCTTGTTATAATTGCTACCGTATGCTTTTCCTATCCAACCTGTCTTCAATTGATGAACATAATAGGATCGAGCATTATTTCAGTGAGAGAAAACAAAAGTTCAAAATATCAAAAAGTACATTAAGGCAGGGAGAATCCACACTGCAATTATGGATTGAGCGTTTACTTTCAGGAAAACCTTACGGCGACTATGATCATGCAATACTGTTTGATGCTCAAAACCTTGATTTTGAAAAAGTTAGAATACCTAATATCAACACGTGTAACTTCTGCTTTGAGTGATAACTATGTTTTATCCAAACTTAAAAAGCCAAGCCTTCTTAGACAAATTAAGCAAGGTATGTTCAAACAAGTTAGGCATAATTCCCTCTGCCGAGAAACTCAAATTTGAGAACGGACTATACATAACTCGATGTCATTCAAATTCTGGTATCAGTCTACTAACCGGAAGGAAAAATGACATTGTCTCATGTGGCAATGATGCCAGTCTAAATCTGTCAGCAGTGAAAGTTGCTGCCGAATACTTTGAGCGTTATTGCTGGTATAGCCTTTCTATTTATCATGGTAAAGCCCCCAAAAGTTGGGAACAAATGATCAATGAAGGAAATTTCGCGTCGCCACTTAACGAAATCATAAATGCTTTTTCAGAAACCCAGTACTCCGAGCCTACATTTCCTCTTAAAAAATTGGGAACAGGAGAGCCTATTTATTGGTTAAAGACGACTGACCTTGATAATCAAAGCACTTATTTGCCGGCACAGATTTTCGTCCCTCAAAAACCAGAAGAAGTACCGTATTGGAGTCCTAACTCTAATGGAGTAGCTTTTCACATCGAAAAAGATGAAGCTTTTTTGAACAGTTTACTAGAACTCATAGAGCGAGACGCTTTTCTTCATGTTTGGTGGGCTAAGTTAAGTCCAGCGGTGATTTCACAAGAAGACAACCGGTTTGTTTTGGATATCACTGGACGTATTGGAGTTCCTTGTGTTGCTGTAGTGGAGATTTATCGCCAGCATATATTGATAGGTACAAGCGCGGACTTCAATAAAAACAAAGCTATAGACAAGGCCTCTTCAGAAGTTGAGCAGCTAAAAATCGTATCTGCACTTCACGATAATACAGAAAATGTTGAAGAAACTAGCGGTATAAAGTCCTTTGAAGATAGCCTCAATTATTACAAGGAAGAAAATCTCCATCTAACCCACTTTCTTACTCAAGGTGTTTCAGCTACAGAAGAAATGAGAGCAGGCATCAGCACCTTGTCTGAGCTTATCAATCGATTGAAAGAGCTAAATATACGTATCTATACCGCTGACCTTACCACTCTAGAAGTCGCCGCTATGGGGGGAATAGTACTCAAGTCGTATTCTCCGGATTTGATCTCCTTGAACCACGATGATCGGTGTCGACCACTGGCAGCGATAAAGAGAATTACAGGGTGTTGCGCAGCTGAGCGCGAGCCGCATCCATTTCTTTGACGAGAAACGCACTTATGCCCATCATTAAGCAAAAGAACAGATTTGAACGAAAACTAACGCGTAGTATTTCACAATGGTACATTGATACTTGTCTCCGAAGCCAGTTTACTAATCAGGAATCTGTGAACCGCTTCGAGGCGTTTTATGAATCTGCATCAGGCCAAATATTTGAATTGCCTGAAGCATTAACTATAGAAAACGATGCCAGCCCGCTTTTACGCCTTTTTTCAGATCGAAATAGCCATCGTTCCTACTCAGGTTCAACTCTGCAACTGAGCGAACTGTTGTTTTTCCATCGTTCAATTTTTCGTACTCGCAGCTACCCTTCAGCAGGCGGACTTTATAAGGTAACTCCTTACTATATCGTCAATCGAGTCGAAGGTTTGGAACCAGGCGCATACCACTTACCTAATCATCATGAATCAACACCATCACGCCTTTACGCACTTACTGAACATGATAAGAGTGTAGATAAAACCTACTCTTTCGATAACTTATCCGATGCTGCCTTTATCCTATTTCTCACGGCTGAGCACTCTGCTATCACTGAGAAATATGGTGATAGAGGATGGCGTTATGCTTTCTTAGAAGCAGGACATATTGGACAAAACGTAAGTCTCCTTGCAACAGAGCAGGGCTGGAAACATTGCTGTATAGGAGGTGGTATGGAGGACACATTGTGCCAATGGCTGGGAACCACTATTCAGCATCAGGCTCCCTTATACAGTGTGGCAGTAGGCCTCTAGAGCAGACCATTGCAAACATACCTAGATGAATCGGCCCAATTTGCTGATGTTCACTCAGTAACGGTAACATTTCCTCGGCAGAGCTAACTCGTATATAAAAAACAAACCCCGCCAAAATCAGCGGGGCTAGGACTAAAACCATTTTGGCTGGTTGAGTGTCAGCCAGTGGGATATACGCCGTGCTACTTCGTCTGGCCGCTCCATGCTGGAGAGATGACCGCAGTTTGGTAATACGTGCAGTGTCACATCTGGGATGTGCTTGGCCATCAGTAAGTGATTGTCGATAGGACACAGCAAATCGTCTTTGCCGGTAATGACGAGGGTTGGCACCGAGATGTCTGCCAGAAGTGGCCGAGCGTCGGGCCTTGTCGCTAAAGCATCAGCGTGAGCTTGAAAAGCTTCTAGGCCGACATTGAGCGCCATTTGTTCGATTCTCGCCGTCAGATCCAACTCGTCAACACGACTTGGATGAATCAACACCGACATCAACACCTCAGGCGTAATCTGATCAAATTCACCTCTTAACGCCCTGTTAACCAGTGCATAGCGTTTCTCTGAGACTTCCGGTTTTTCATCCGCCGAGTTGGTATCCATCAGAATCAAACCGTTGACTCGCTCCGGCGCCTGACGATACACCTCAAACGCCAAAATGCCCCCCATGGATAAACCACCAAGCACAAACTCTTGTGGGGCTTTAGCCAACACATCAGCCGCTAGTTGTTCCATGGTCGGCAACGCACTCAGTGAAACGCACTCAGGCGCTATCCATTTAGGTAGCGCCTGATTCACATCTTCAAACAGTGCACCATCACACAGCAACCCGGGTAACCAGATCAAAGGCAGTGGTTGTGTCATGTTGCACTCCTTACAGTTTGGCTGGCTTATCAGAGCCGAGTACACAGTATGTGAAGCTGTTACCACGCAAGTTCGTCAGTGAGTATGAGGCACCTTCCGGTACGCTGAATACATCACCTCGGGTAAGGATCAGGCTGGCTTGTTCGCCTTGATGGGTCACAACCACTTCGGTATCACCATCAAAGTTAATCAGTACCTGCTTATCATCACGGCTATGCTGAGGAATGGAGCCACCCTCTGTGAGTTCATACGCCATGATACTGACCTCATCTTCACTTTTTACGTGGAAATCGTAATCAGCCAGCGGATGACCAGTTAGCGCATATTGTTTGACGTTTGGTGCTGAAAAGTCACTTTCAATCGGGCGGTAGTCGTTCTTTAGCGCCACGAAAGGCATCATCTGCTCAGCGGTGTAGCTATCAAACGAAGCCATCTCTTCTTTGGTCAGCAATGGCATCAGTTCAGACTCTTGTGGAACCGCATCACCGTCAATAGTATCGACCAAAGTGCCGTCCGCTTTTAAGTACAAGCCGTAACCTTGACTGTCTTTGATAACGTTAGGGTGCCAGATCACACCACCACCTGAATCATCGCCACCCAGTACCGAGTACATGAAGCCATAATCGCGGCCGACAACTTCAAAGCCACGGAAAAGGTTGGTCGGAATTGAAATCACATCGCCGTGAGAGAGCACCGCTTCATGTTCACCATCATTACCCCAGTAAAAGCGGAATTGACCTTTAAACACGACGAACAGCTCAGCAGTTCGGTGCGAATGGAGTGAATTCTTAATACCCGGCGGCTGACCTGCTGCGCCGATATTGAAGCCTGCTGTTTCGCGAATGTGAACATGCTGACGGCTGCTTTCAGCAACGCCTGCACCTATGATGCAGAAGTTGTCTTTCAGGTCACTGCCCGGAGTACGCGCATCGATAAACGCACTGGTTCCCGGTATCAGCTCCATGTAACGAACAAGATTGTCGTTAATTCGATTTTGTAGAGTCATAGATAATCCTAATTGTTCTTTCTTTTCTTGGGTCTAGCCATTGACCTTGTTAGCGCTTTGCTTTGCTGGCTCTCATACCAATGAGATCAGGAACCAAGAGGTCTGCCACCATCGACGGCAATCGTGTTGCCCGTTGAGAACGTCAGCACTTCCGCAGCGGCGTAGACTGCATTTGCCACCTCTTCATCACTGGCAAGACGTTTGAGTGGTGTCGACTGCTCCTGCTGATTGCGCCAGCTGTCATCGAGCCCTTTAACAAACTCGGTGTCCACCAGCCCCGGAGCAACTGCAAGTACGCGAATATCCGGTGAAAGCGCTCTTGCCAATGAGCGAGTCATATTCTCTGCGGCGGATTTACTCGCACAGTAAGCAATATTGCTGCCCATCGCGGTTTGCGCAGCGATGGAAGTAATGTTCACCACACAACCTTTGGCCTCACGCAGCAAAGATTCACAGGCGCGGACCATGGCAAACGGCGCGCGAACATTGACTTGGAAGATTTGGTCAAACAGCTCGTCGTTCAAACCACTCAAATCTGAATGCGCGACAAACTTTGTCATACCGGCACAATTGACCAGCAAATCCAGGTGGCCGTTAATTTCATTGACCTGACTGGCTAACGAATCTATCGCTTGCGAATCCGACACATTGAGCTGAAAAGCTAAGTGACCTTCACCAGACAACTCTGACAATACTTTGTGCGCCGACTGTTGATTGCTGTTGTACGTTAAGACAATTCGGTAGCCGGAATCGGCCAGCTTGTTACATATGGCGGCCCCTAGACCGCCACTGCCGCCTGTTACTAAGGCAAGTTTCGACATATTAAGCCTCTTCTACTTTGCCTTTGTAACGGCGTACACGAATATCCGCCTGCTCTTTGTGCCCAGCAAAACCTTCCAGTGCACACAAGCGAGAACAGTATTCGCCCACCTTCAGAGATGCCGCTTCAGTGACACGCTGATACGTACAAGTCTTGATGAATTTACCTACCCACAGACCACCGGTGTAGCGAGCCGCTTTCTTTGTCGGAAGCGTATGGTTAGTACCGATACATTTGTCACCGTAAGAAACGTTGGTCTCGCGACCTAAGAACAGCGCACCATAGTTAGACATGTTGTCGAGGAAATACTTTGGCTCTTCCGTCATCACCTGAACGTGTTCTGAGGCGATGTCATCTGCAACTTCAACCATTTCTTCATAGCTGTCACACACGATCACCTGACCGTAATCTGCCCATGCTTTGCCTGCGACTTCCGCCGTTGGCAGAATCGTCAACTGGCGCTCAATCTCTTTGATCGTTTCCTCGGCAAACGTCTCGCTGTTTGTTAGAAGAACAGCCGGAGAGTTGTAGCCATGCTCAGCCTGACCCAATAAGTCTGCTGCTGCCAGCTCTGGGTCACAGCCCTTTTCATCAGCAATAACCAGCGTTTCCGTTGGACCAGCAAACAAATCGATACCCACGCGACCAAACAATTGACGCTTGGCTTCAGCAACAAACGCGTTGCCTGGGCCAACAATCATATCTACAGGGGCAATTGTCTCAGTACCCAGTGCCATTGCGCCTACTGCCTGAACACCACCAAAACAGTAAATCTCATCAGCGCCAGCCATCGCCATCGCCGCAACGATTGCCACATTTGGCTGGCCATTAAATGGCGGAGCACAAGCGATCACTCGTTTTACGCCTGCCACTTTTGCAGTGAGTACACTCATGTGAGCAGACGCGACTAGCGGGTACTTACCGCCTGGGATATAACAACCTACGCTATTAACCGGAATATTCTTATGACCCAGAACCACACCCGGCATGGTTTCAACTTCGACATCTTTCATTGAATCACGCTGAATTTGAGCAAAGTTACGTACTTGCTCCTGAGCGAATTCAATATCGTGGCGAGTTGACTCATCTAATGCATCAACACATGCCTGAATCTGATCTGGTGTTAAACGAAACTGCTCTGGTGACCAGTTATCAAATTTTTCTGAAAGCTCGCGTACGGCGCTGTCACCTTTAGATTCAATATCAGCAAGAATGTTCTCTACTATCTGACGCACTTTCGCGTCATTTGATGCTGATGCTTCTTCAGTGATTCCGTTCTTTAAAATGCGTGCCATGCGATTTTCTCCTTGAGGGTTTAGACTGACAATTGCTTCTTTGTAATTTTGGATACGAATGCAAAATTAGATTAAACACAATATTAACAACTTTCAAGATAATCGTACGCAAGCCCAAAAAGCCATCTAATTACTTGTTTTAATAAGAATTAAAGACATAAAGAAGCGTAATAGACACGATTAATCGATGATTAAATAATCAAAAACATTATTTAGATCACATAAAATTCACTGATCATTTACATTTGTTCGTGCTAATTTTTGCATACCTTTGCAATGGAGTTTTTTCATGACTAATTTCAAATCAACGCTAACCCAGCCTTCCTTACTGGGAACATTTGTTAAAACCCCTCACCCCCACATTATCGAAGTGCTAGCACTGTCTGATTTGTCCTTCATCATTCTCGATGCCGAGCACGCTCCGTTTGACCGTCAGTCTCTCGACCTGTGTATCCTTGCTGCCCGCGCTAATCAGTTACCCTGTCTAGTTCGAGTTCAGGACAGCCAGCCCGCCACCATTCTTAATGCTTTGGATTGTGGTGCGACAGGTGTTCAGATCCCACATGTCTGCAATGCAGAACAGGCAGAGAAAATCGTTAAGATATGTCACTACGGTGAAGGGGGGCGCGGCTACGCAGGCTCCAGCCGCGCTGCAAGCTACGCAACCAAGCCTATGGTGCAACATCTGGCTGACAGTAAAGCGAATACTGTGATCGTGGCTCAGATAGAAGATCCCGAAGGCGTAGACAATGTGGAAGCCATCGCTCGCGTCGATGGTATAGATGCCCTGTTTATTGGTCAGGTCGACCTCACCGTGGCGTATGGCGCTAAAAGCGTAAACGACGATCAGGTGCGACAAGCAAGCATCAGAATTATTGAAGCCGCCAAAGCCTGTGGCAAGCCCGTCGGTATGTTCGTTGCCACAGCGCAACAAGCAAAAGACTGGAGCGAGCTTGGCGTCAACTTCTTTGGCGTGGGGTCGGAGCACAAAATGATCATCGATGGCTTCAGGCAAGAAAGAAATGTGATGAATTCCTGAGTTTTATCCGATATTTAATTGCTATCAATGCACAGCGCTAGACAGAGAAATCCCCTAACCCATACACTCTGGCAGATAAAAGGGTCAGCAAACCCACGGAAAGGAGTATCACCATTAAAGCGAAAGTAACTTCGATAGACGTCGCGAAAATGCTCGGCGTCTCTCAGTCGACCGTATCAAGAGCGTTCAGCCCGACCGCTAGCATCAGCGAGAAGAAGCGTAAGATGGTGATGGATGCCGCCGCTAAGCTCGGTTACACCCCCAACGCGATTGCTCGTAGCCTAATCTCAAATCGCTCTGGTCTTGTTGCCATCGCGTTAGACAGTGAGTCAAACCCGATGTATGACCTGCAATCACGTGCGTTAGCAATGGAAATCCAAAAACGTGGCGGTCAGGTGGTTCTCTGCCCGATAGACAAAGACGACCTTGATCTGGCGATTTCCCGCGCGATTGAGTATCAAGTTGATGGCCTGATCATCGCCACCAGCCGTCTGACTTCACGCGCTTTTGTCCAGTGCGAAAAATTTGGCGTTCACCTGAGTCTTATCAACCGTTATACCAATGGCATCAATGCTAACTGTGCCGGTGTCGACAACCGCCAGGCCGGCCAAGAAGCGGCCGAGTATCTGGTGAAAAAAGGCTATAAACAACTGGCGTATGTCAGTGGCGATTCAGGTTCAATGACCAGCGAAGAGCGCTGGCTTGGCTTTTCATCAAAGCTCAAAGAGTTAGGTGTTCCAACCCCTGTATTTATTCAAGCTAAATACTGCTTCGATGCGGGGATGGAAGCCGCAACAGAGATTCAGTCGCACGCGGTGAAGCCGGAAGCGATTTTCTGCGCCAACGACATCATCGCTCTGGGTTTGATGGATGGACTCAGAAAAGCAGGCGCGTCGATACCGGAAGATTATGCAGTAATGGGCGTCGATAACATCCCGATGTCTGGCTGGCCAGCTTACGACTTAACCACGGTCGCACAGCCTGTCGACAAGATCGTAAGCCGCGCTGTCGAAGATTTGATGGATCGTATCAACAACAATACCGACGCGTCTGGCGACTATCTGCTTGAACAAGGCACTCTGATTGAGCGCGGTAGCACTCATCTCAGCTAGCCTAAACCTTATCAACACATGTAAAAGCCTCACCCTACGGTGAGGTTTTTTTCAAGACAAAGACAAATGGCATTCGTATGCAACAAGAATTAATCTATTAAAGTTATCCCGAGTAAAGACAACTGAATACAGTGTAGGTAACTTTTCTCACTTCATTTTCTTTGTTCTACTAAACGAAAATCTTCCCATCCCTGACGCGTACTCATCAAGTAATAAAGCGACTAGCACTCCTACTATTGACCTAATCTATTGTTTTAAAACCGCTGAATACAGTTCTATTCACCGAAATATGAGTAACAAATTAGCGCAATCACTCTGAACACTTTTCGAACACTTGTTAAAAACCCGATCTTAAGCACGATATTAAAACATCACAGGAACAATCTATTGACAAAAATGCAACACAACTTCATTTTGGATACGTAACCAAAGAATAAAGTAAACAAGAATTAAACTCAGGAGGTGATTTATGGCTATGGTTGGCTTTGACGAAAAATGGCGTGATTTTCCCGATTATATTTTGGGAATTACAAAAGAGATTTGGGAAGACCGTGGCCTAAATACCCTTGAGCACTATTACTCACCTGATATTGTTGTGCGTACACCTTTGTCTATTGTGCAAGGTAACGACGACGTCATCAGCGCGACCATGGCTACACTGGCTGAGTTCCCGGATCGTACACTTTACGGAGAAGATGTCATCTGGTCTGGCTCACCTGAACAAGGCATGTTGTCCTCTCACCGTATCATTTCGACTGCCACACACAGCAGCGATGGGTTCTATGGCAAAGCAACAAACAGCAAGTTGCGTTTTCGCATCATCGCCGACTGCCATGCGATCAACAATCAAATTAACGATGAGTGGCTAGTACGCGACCAAGCCGACATCGCCAGACAGCTCGGCATGACGTCCGAAGAGTTCGCCCGAAAACAAATTGATTTCGAAGGTGGCGTAGAAAAAGCCTCCTTCCCTTTTACTCCAGATGTCGATATGCAAGGCCCTTACACGGGTGTTGGCAATGACAATCAATATGGTCAGCAATACGAAGCCATTCTAAATAGCATCATGAATGCTGAGTTTTCCGCCATCCCACGTGAATACGACCGAGCCTGTATCGGTGAGTACAGTGGCGGCCGTACCGCCCTATCACACAGCGAAATTGATCATTTCTGGATTTCACTGCGCTCTTCATTCCCAAATGCCGAGTTCAAAGTTCACCATCGCATTGGTCGAGAAGATCCAATGATGTCTCCACGCGCCGCCATTCGCTGGTCTCTACATGGTAAGCACGAAGGTTATGGCGCATTTGGTAAGCCGACAGGCAAAGACGTTTACATCATGGGCATCAGCCACGCTGAGTTTGGCCCATGGGGACTGCGTCGCGAGTTTACGCTGATCGACGAAACCGCGATCTGGAAGCAGATTCTGCTTCAGCAAGGCTAAGCCGCCCAGTCATAAACCCACATTCAGTAAGGAAGCAAAATGTCACTCAATATCATTGAACAGTTCTATCAACAGTACTTCAACGCCACGCTTAGTGAGCAGGCGAGTGTTGCCCAGCAAGCGTTGAACCCAGACGTCAAATGGTGTGTCGCGCACCCAGTCAATGACCTGAACGGCCCAGAGGCTGCACACACTTCGTTTCTATCACCTTTGGTAACGGCAATGCCTGACGTTGAGCGACGCCCGATGATCGTGATGAACGGCGAATTTGAAGGCCGTACTTGGTACAACTCAACGGGTTACTTTGTTGGCACTTTTGAGCAACCACTGTTCGGCATTCCAGCAACGGGAAAAACCCTGTATCTCAGATACACAGAGATGGTGTGCGTCGAAAATGATCAGATCACTGAATCTTACATGATCCCAGATTTTATCGATGCCATGAACCAATCGCGTGTGAACCCTCTGCGCAAAAGCTTAGGTCACGACGGTTTAATCCCTTCACCCGCAACGGCAGATGGCATTCAAAACTCTGACGTATGTGAAGAACACAGCGCAAAAAGTGGTCAGCTTGTGCATGACATGCTGGCATGTCTTGGTCGTTTTGACGGAAAAGATCTCTACTCAATGGATCTGGAAAACTACTGGCATAAAGACTTTATGTGGTATGGCCCAGCAGGTATTGGTACTACACGCGGCATCAAAGGTTTCCGCAACCACCACCAAGCCCCATTTGTCTTCGCCTTCCCCGACCGAAGTGTGGACATTGAGCTCAATTTTTTGGCTAAAAATGACTACGTATCCACTGGAGGCTGGCCTCACATGCATGGTACTCATACGGGTCATAGTGGCTGGTTAGGCCTTGCCCCAACAGGAAAAAATATAGAACTTCGCGTCATGGATATCTGGCGACGAGAAGGTGACTTGCTGAAAGAAAACTGGGTAGCAATTGATATCGTTCATATCTTGCTCCAACTTGGTTATGACGTTTTCGGCCAAATGAAAGAACAATTAGAAGGACCTAATTATGCATGAGTTTGGTGTACTTAACTGGACTATTCTTGGCGGTTACATTGCCCTCACCCTATTGTTGGGGGCCGTGGTCGGCAAAAAAGTAACCTCGGCGAGCCAGTTCGCACTCGGTGATAAAAATATCCCATGGTGGGCGATCGGTATTTCTGTTGTATGTACCTATGTCAGTGCTATGTCGTTCTTGGGCGGCCCAGCATGGTCATATAAAGAGGGTTTGTCGGTTATCGCAATTCACCTCAACTACCCGCTGGTGATCTTCTTTATCGTTGCTGTATTTATGCCATTCTTTTACAACAACGGTCTGACTTCTATCTACGAATATCAGGAAAGACGATTCGGCAAAGCGTCACGTGTGACTTTATCATTCATTTTCCTGATTAAGCAGGCGTTAAGCTCAGCTGCGGTACTGTACGCGACAGCGATAATACTGGAGTTCATCACAGGAATAGACGTGGTGTACTGCATCATGATCGTTACTGCCATTGCGCTGATTTATACCGTCATGGGCGGCATCGCCGCTGTTATCTGGACTGATGTGATTCAAGCCGTGATTCTTTTCATTGGTGCATTCATCATTATCGAAGCCGTGTGGAATGGCATGCCAGAGCCGATGACCGATGTAATGGCCGAGCTAAAAGCCAAAGGCATGACAGATGCTCTGCAAACCAGCATGGATTTAAGTCAGGTAACGACTATCTGGGCTGGGGTGATTGCCATGACGATGTTCCACACAACAGTCTACGGTGGTAGCCAGATGATGGTTCAGCGCTGTATGGCAGCGAAAAGCATGGGTGATGCGAAGAAAGCTATGTTGATGATGGGTTACGTCGCCTTCTTCATCTACTTCGTGTTCATTCTACTTGGTGTTCTGTTCAACGCGTATTACGACGGTAAAGAGTTTGAAAACGGCAATACAATTATTCTTCACTACGCCAGTGAGTATGGTATGCCGGGTCTTATGGGCATCATTGCAGCAGCGATTCTGGCAGCAAGTATGTCGAGCCTTGACTCCGCATTCAACTCTATGGCGACGGTATCGGTAGCAGACTTTTACAAGCGTTTTTACAAGCAGAACGAATCTGAAGAGCATTACCTGAAAGCATCTCGCGTCTTTACTGTCGCGTGGGCGATTCTGGTCATCATTCCCGCTCTGATGTTCGCGACCAGCACAGGCTCGGTGCTTGAAGTGTTGAGTAAAGCAGGTTCTTATTTCGTGGGTGCGAGCTTCTGTATGTTTGTACTGGGTTTCTACTCAAAGCACATCACAGAAAAAGGCCTGCTTATCGGTGTTTTCGCCAGCTTTATCGCCATCTGGTATGTCGCGGTAGCTACTGATATCGCTTGGCCTTGGTACTGCGTGATTGGTGTCGTGGTCAACGCTGTTGTGGCTTATGCTGCAAGCTTGCTTCTGACAGGAAAACAGGAAGAAATGCACCTATACACAATCAAAGGACAACAGGCGGAATACGCTCGTCTGAACAAGCCTGTCAAAGAAGACGGCTGGTATGTTATCCCTGGAAAGATTGACGCACCATGTTATGGCTTGCTGGTCATGTTTGTCTTCTCATTGATTCTGCTGTGGGGCATTAACGCTTTTACCGATAATGCACCAATGCTTATTAATTTTGTTCGTGGCTGCTCAATTGTGGTTGCAATCAGTGTTGTCGCTTACGCTGTCTACTCACTACGAGGCTCTAAAACGGCCAAACCGGAGCAGATTGAAACAGCTGAATAGTTCTGGGTTGTACCCAATTAAAGTGAAAAAGCCTTACTTTGAATAGAGTAAGGCTTTTTCCTTTTATGACTACGTACCTATTTATGTTAGGCTTGCTGTGAATTTCTTACCAAATGAATGATGGTCCATGAACTCAACTAAGCAGACGGTGACTTCGAAAGATGTCGCGAAACTCGCCGGCGTTTCTCAATCGACCGTTTCTCGCGTATTTATCCCTGGCAGTTCAGTGTCAGAGAGAACGAAACAGAAAGTATACGAAGCGGCGAAAGCGCTCAATTACCGCCCTAACGCGTTTGCACGTAGTCTGACAACCAACGAATCAAAACTGATTGGCTTGGTTTTTCCTGATGCTGATTATCCAATTCATATGAAAACCCTACAGCTCATTTCATCAGAACTGCAAAAACTGGGTTACTCAGCAGTTTTGATTCCGTGGCAAGTTGACGACAAAGAAAATCATTCTATCCCGAATATTTTCCAGTACCGAGTAGACGGCGTGATTGCGGCTTCTGCCACATTCAATAAAAGCCTCTATGAAGAGTGTGAAGAGTTTAATATTCCCATCGTTCAGTACGCGCGCGTGGTGGAAGGAACCAAAAGCAGTTACGTGATCAGCGACAACTACGAAGCAGGACAGCAAGCCGCTCAGTTGTTAGTGGATTGTGGTGTGAAACATCCCGTTTATCTGACGGGAGAAGTCCCTACCTTTACCAATGATGAACGGCACAAAGGCTTCAGTAGTGAATTTGAAGATTTGACAGGTACGCTCCCTCAGGTTGTTGAAGCAAACTATGACTATACTGCTGCGCTTGACGATATTCGCCAGCTGCTAAAAAAGAATGATCGCCCCGATGCGGTGTTCTGTGCAACGGATAATCTCGCGATGGCATTAATGGACGTTGCTCGCTACGAATTCAACTTACGTATTCCACAAGACTTGCAGGTAATCGGTTTCGATAACATCCCCCAGACTGAATGGCTGAGTTATCAGTTAACGACGTTCAGGCAAGACTTCAAACGTCTGGCAAGAGAAAGTGTCAAAATTGTGGTAGACCAAATCAACGAGCAAAACACCAGTATGGTTAAAATGATGGTGCCGGTGAAACTGCTCGAGCGAAACACCACCAGCCGTTAAACTAAAAGCGGGTAACTTTACTCCAACCAACTCACTTTCAGGGCATGTATGGACGCATTACTTCAGCAATTGAGTTTCTCACTGTCGATTACCGGCCCTATTTGTTTGATGCTGTTGTTAGGTGTGTTTTTCAAACGCATCGGCCTGATTAACGACAATTTCATAGAAGTCGCCTCGAAATTAGTCTTTCAGGTGACCCTGCCAACGATGTTGTTCCTCAGTATTGTCGTATCTGAACATAACTTCACTGCTGCCAGCCGCTTCCTTGGATTTGCCGCGTTTGCGAGCATTACCTTTTTTGTCTTTACCACGGTCTCTGTCGCACTGTTATTCAAGTCTTCCCCTGACAAAGGCGTCATCACCCAAGGTGGCTATCGCGCCAACACGGGCATCATTGGCATTGCTTACGTGGCGAATGCGTTTGGAGAACAAGGGATCGCGCTCGCTGCACTGTATGTCGCCATCACCACTTTCATTTACAACGTTCAGGCGGTTATCTGCTTAGCACCCAAAGGGGGAACGTCCCCCGCCAAAGCCGCTAAAGTGATGCTGAGAACGTTAACCAAGAATCCACTTATCATCGCCATTGTTTCTGGCGTGGTTTTCTATCTGCTTTCTATACCTGTCCCAACGGTCGCCGTCGATGCGGGTAACTATCTGGCGAAAATGACCCTACCACTGGCTTTGTTGTGCACTGGTGGCTCGCTGGATTTAAGTAAAATGAGAAAAGAACAAGGGCCAGCTTGGTTTGCTAGTAGCTACAAGCTTGTACTGGCTCCTCTGCTGATCACCGGTGCCGCCTACTGGTATGGGTTTAGAGGGCTAGAACTTGCGATCCTGTTTTTCATGAACGCCTCACCCGTTGCAGCAGCAAGCTATGTAATGACCCGCTCAATGGGCGGAAACTCAATACTCGCTGCTAACATTGTTGCCATGACGACGGTTATCTCAACTCTCACCTGTACCGCAGGACTAGTTCTACTTGTTAATATTGGGCTGATTTAAGTCAGCGTCATCAGGTAGAGAAAAATGCAGTTCAACACGGCGACCTAAATCGGTTGTGCTATTGTCGTAAAACCAACCGTACTGATTGATCAATCGCTCGGTTAGCTCAAGACCTAAACCAAAGCCCAGCTCCTCTTCTCTGTCGCCTTGGGATACGCTGTGATTGGTGATAACCAGTCGACTTCCAGACTGCTCGATAATCACTTCCCCCTGATAGGTATGCTGAAACGCATTACGAATCAAATTGGTAATGATGATTCGACACAGCCCATGTGGTAATGAATGCTGCGTGGCATCTACTTTGATACTCACTTTGACCTCTTTTCCTTGCAGTAGGTATTCGAGTTCATGATCGATCTGAGTAATGAGGTCACCAATTACGAGATCACTGAATGGCAGTGTCTTGTCTTCTTGTCGGTTGAGCCACAATAGCGTTTCAGTCAAATCTGTCATTGTGTACCCTGCACGCTCAATGCGTTCCAACACTTCAAGCTGCTTATCCTCATCCAACTTCTTGAGGATCATCTTTTTTAGTAGCTCTGAATTGGTACGAGTAACAGCTATAGGCGTTCTTAATTCATGACTGGCATAACCCAAAAAACGCTGCTCTCGTTCAAGGCCTTCCTGTACAGAGCTGAGACTGGATTTAATAATTTCTGCTAATGTGTTGAGCTCACTGTAGTCAAACCCCGGAATTGGCTGGCTGAGCTTTTCTTTGTCCAAGGATTTCGCCCAGTCTTTAAGCTCCTCTACGGGAGTTGAAACACTGCGAATAAAGGCAATAAGTATCAAAGAAAACGCTAAGATTGCAGCGATGGCAACAAACACGATGTAGATAAACTGGGGCATTTCACCCGGAGAAAATTCATTATCGAGAAACAACACCGACGCGTACCTGACGTCTCCTTTGTGCTCCATTTTCATTGCGAAATAGCCCGCTTTAGGCGATTCAATAAGAGGGACTCCGACAACTTTTTTAAGTACTTCATTGAGAACCAGTTCGTTTGGATTCAGGTTATCTTGAATTGGCTGAGGTAAGTCTTGCCATCGTCTTGCCACTGTCAGATCATTGATTTTCACTGGAGTGCTATCCGTCAATTCAACTTGGTACGCCTGCGTTCGCATGAACCCTGTCATAGCCATATCCAAACCTGAAAAGAAGTAACTTACCGCAACACCAGACATCGCTATAATCGTCAACGACCCTGTCAGTAGCATGGCAAACAAAAAATAAAGCCTCAGGCTACGTCTTATCTTCATTGAAAACTCTCTTTTTTCAATGCAAAGCCACGTCCTGTGATCGTATGAATCAATTTGGTTTCAAAACGGCTATCGACGGCTTTTCTCAGATTAAACATGTGCACCTTTAGGCTATTACTGTCTGGTTGCTCATCTCCCCACACACTCTGCATCAATTTTTCACGAGAGACAGTATTTGGACTCGCCCTAACCAACGTTTCAAGTAGCTTGAATCCGATTGGCGAGAGCTTTAATGACTCACTAGATCGGGTGGCGGTCTGAGTCTGCAAGTCAACTTCGAGATCGGAAACAGAAAGCTTAGTGACTTGCCCGCTGCGCCGACGAGACAAAACCTGCGCTCGAATAATCAGCTCTTCCATAGCAAAAGGCTTCACTAAATAGTCATCCGCTCCTTTCGAAAAGCCTGTTAACTTGTCATCAAGGGTATCTTTTGCCGTCAACATCAGAACAGGCACGTCAATCCCTTGCTCTCTGAGCCTTGCACACACTTCCAGGCCATTCATTTTTGGCAAGTTCAAATCTAGAATCACCGTGTCGTACTGGCCTTGTTGAATCAGGTTTAATCCGGACAAGCCATTTGCAGCGTGGTCACACTGAATGTCTTCCAGAGCGAGGTAGTCAACAATCGCCTTAGCTAAATCCAGATCATCTTCGACCAGTAACAGCTGCAAGTTTTCCATGACTACCTCTTACTCTATGAAACTACTATTAATTTAGACGTTAAACGCTTTGAGCGAGCTTTTTCTCACCCAACACCGCTGCCTTCATTTTGTTAAGACCATTATGAATATCACATTGGATCAGTAGAAGTGATGGGGTCAGCACCAATGTAATCATTGTCGCGAACAAAATACCGTAGCCTAATGCAGCGGCAGCTGGAATTAGGAACTGTGCTTGCATCGAGGTTTCGCTCAGCAATGGTGCCAAACCAGCAAAGGTCGTGACTGAAGTCAGCAACACTGCCCTGAGTCTGCTGCTGCATGACTCAACAATCGCTTCACTCACCGGAACGTTATGCTTTCGCGTCAGTTCATTGAAGCGTGATACCAGCAATAAGCTGTCATTGACCACGACACCACTCAAGGCAAGGATACCATTTAGCGACAGGATACTGATCGTCAGATCATTCAGCCAGTGACCTAAGATTGCTCCAACTATACCAAACGGAATCGCTACCATAATGATGAGCGGTTGAACGTAAGACTTTAATGGTATCGCCAGCAACGCAAAGATTATTATCAACGCCATAATAAAGGTCGATTGCATCGAATCTGTCGACTCTTGCTGCTGCTCCGCTTCCCCAGTAAAGTCAATTTTAAGCGTCGGGTATTCCGATTTAAGCTGTGGAACCAGTGTTTTCTCCAACTGAGCCACCAGCTCATTCGACGACACCACATCTTTATCTACCACCGCAGTCAAATAAACAGCACGTAAGTTGTCGATACGTGTAATTTCCGCTTGCTGATAGTCGGAATAGACATTCGCGACCGATAACATTGGAACTACTTTTCCATCTGGAGTGCGGACACTCGATTGCTGAATATCCGCCAGCGTTTGACGATCACCTTCTGGATAGCGAACTCGAACTTTGACTTCGTCTTTCCCACGCTGGAAGCGCTGAACAATATCACCACCGAAGGATTGTAATACCTGCTTCGCGAGACTCGAAGTATCCATCCCTAGCGCACGTCCCTGCTCGGTCAGCTCAAAACGGTATTGCGGCTCACCAAGATCTAAGTTGTCATCAATTCCGCTCACACCCTGTGTCTGTTCCAGAGCCTGTTTAAATGTATTACCTGCCTGAGTTAGGATCGTGTCGTCGCTAGCTTTGAGCTCCACTTTAAAGTTATCGACCATTTCCATTGAAGAGAGCACTTTAAGCTTCTTCATCCCTTCCATCTGCCCGGACATCTGCAACCACAAGTCAGCAAACTCACCTGAGCTATAAGTCGCATCCGTAGAAAGTTCTACTTGGACGGTTCCAGTGCGGTCTTCATCGGCAATCACCTGAAGGCTAGTAATGTAAGATGCATTCTGATCGTTACTCTCGCTACTCGCTCTCAACTGCTGATCGGCTTTAAGCGCATTGGCTTCCAGTTCAAGAAGATTTGTTCGAGTCTGACCAAAGCTGGAATCGTTATACATACTTATTTCTGCACTAACGGTATCGCCAGCAATATCAGGGAAGAAAGCGATTCTCACCGCTCCGGTCAGTGGCATACCAATCACGAGAGTAAACAGAGCGATAAAGGCCATGACCACAGCATAACGGAACTTTAACGCCTGCTTAATCACCTGTTTGTACACTTTATGATTAAACCACTCTAGCCCATTGTCCGCACCTTGTTGAATGCGGTTCCAGATGCCTTTCTTATCACTTCGATGGGTATTGATATGGGCAAGATGCGACGGAAGAATGAACTTGGATTCAACCAACGATAGTAGCAAACAGATGGTAACCACAGTGGCAAACTGAGCGTAAATCTGGCCCATTTTTCCATCAACCGCCGCAATTGAAAGAAACGCCACAACGGTTGTCAGCACGCCAAATACGGTCGGCGCCGCCACCTTTAATGTTCCGACAATCGTGCTATTGAGCGAGTCACCCTCTTTACGTCGTGTCGAATAAATACTTTCCCCGACGACCACGGCGTCATCTACGACAATTCCCAGTGCCATAATAAAGCCAAACGTGGTCATCTCGTTGATGGTTAAACCGACAAAAGAATCGGTCATAAAGAACAATGTGCCGAAGAATACGAAAGGTAAACTCGCCGCAACCCAAAATGCGACACGAATGTTCAAAAATAGCGCCAGTACGATAAACACTAGAGCAATACCTGTGAGGGCATTTTTGGCCAGAAGAGACAATCGCTCTTTGATCAGCGTACTTTTGTCATACCAAGTCTCAACACTTACGTTGTCAGGCAACAGGTTACTGCTACGCCACTGTTCTACCACTTGTTTGGCTTGTTCTACGATTTGCACAACGTCGCTGTACTCATCCATGACAATCTGAATGCCCATCGAGTTGCTTTGGTTGTATCGGGACAGACTGAAAGTGTCTTCCTCAAAGGTATCCGTAACACGGGCAATATCGCCTAGCGTAATTTGGCTGCCGTCGGAATGGGTGAGAACAGGGATCGCTTTAAAGTCTTCAATCTCGTAAGCCTGCTCAGAGACCTTAAGACGTACTGTTTTCTCATCATTGCGCAAACTGGTTGAAATACTAGTGGATGACTCCGCATTGATCGCATCCGATACATCGGTGAGTGTTAAACCATAGGCTTGCAATCGACTTTCATTGACCTCGACCGAAATCATAGGATCAATTTCCGCTTTAATCTCCAGGTCACGAATGGCGCTTTCGGCTAGCAAATCGGCTTTAAGCTGCTCCGCCAAATCCTGCAATGTAGCGCGGTCTGCGTCGCCATAAAGTTGAACCCATAAAGCGTGGTCCTGCATCCGAGCCTTATCAATCACAGGGTTGTCGGCTTCCGCTGGTAAATTGTTGATGGCATCTACTTTGGTCTTCACGTCAGTCAGCAAAGCATCGAGACTATAGTTGGTCTCTTTTTCGATGGAAACGTGGCTACCCGATGCGCTGGAAGTCGACGTAATGCGTTTTATGCCAGCGACCGTTTCCAGAGCTTCCTCAATCTTTATCGATATCCCCTCTTCTGCCTGGATAGGATCGCCACTGTCATAATTAACGGACACGGTCACAATGTCCGGTTCTAGACTTGGGAAGGCTTCCTTGCGCAATGAATTGACCGAGAGCAGGCCGACGATAATCACCCCTAACATGAGCAGGTTAGCGGCAACCGGATTTTGAGCAAACCAAGCAATCATCCCTTTTGGCGTTTTAGATTGATGCTCCATGTTACCCCTCCTCACTTGGCGAGACTTTCATACCTGGTTTGAAATTACTCAGCGGTCTGACAACCACTTGTGCCCTTTCTTCAGCCAAACTCGGAGTGACGTATACTTTACCATCACGACCAAATAGCTTGCTGGCGTTCGACTTGTGCAGCAAACCCTGCTCATCTACCGTCCAGATTTCGCCCTGCTGAGATATCGCTGACGCTGGCACTTCCCAAAGGCCATTAACTTCAGCTCCACTCAGTGTTGCTTTTACAAAGGTACCCGGGTAAAGAGGCGAGTCGGCTTCGAGAGGTTTATCTACAACCACAACCAGCGAGCGCTGGCGCGTGTCCTGAGTCACGTGTTGAAACTTTCTCTCAACCTGCCCAATCCATTGGTGAGCACCGCTACTGTCAGTCAATGTCACCTGCCAGTCCCCCATATCGTTGGAGGTTGGCAGATTTCCCCATTGCTGCTCTGACAGTGGCACTTCCACTTCAACACGTTCAATACTGTATAAAGTGGCGACTGCGCCGCCCGCACTCAAATAGCTCCCCGGCTGAACATCTCTGCTCACGACTAGCGCCGTAAAAGGCGCACGTATTACCGTGTCTTTTAGGTCTTTTTCTGCTTTGTTTAACGCCTGCTTTGCATTGGCTAATTTTGCTTCAGCGCTGGCGAGTTGAGGCTCTCTAAGGACCAGGGGTGAGCTCGGCTCGCCACTCAGGCCTGATCGCTGCCATTCCGATTTCGCCTGCTCTCCTTCTCGCTGCTCTTCCAACAACTCAAGCTTAGCCGTCGCAACATCAGATTTGGCCTGAGCCAACGCCTGCTGATATGACGTATCATCCAGCTTGGCCAGTATCGTACCTTTGGTGATGACTTTTCCTGTCTCAAAGTCATCAGATAGGCTGATCACTCGGCCACTGATCTCACTGGCATAGTTAAGCTGGTAACGAGATCGAGTTTCACCATAACCCACAACCTGAGCCTGATAGCTGGCACTGGTTGTCATCTGCACTGCAACTTGCTGGAAGTTTAAGCTTTCTTTCACCAATGGTGACTGCAAAGTTTCCGTTGCTTGTTGCTCAGGCTGGCTATTCTCACTCGCCTGAGCCATATGGCTACCGTTATAGCCAATAGCGACAAAGATGCTTCCGGCAGCGACAAGTGTCACCGCTAGAGTGATGGCATTTTTTTTCATGATGATACTCCCAAGCCCAGAGCTAGGCCTAAATCGATTCGGTTTAATAAACGTTGATAAGTGGCATTAACCAGTTGTGCTTCGGTGTCGTAGGTCTGCTGCTGAACGGACAGTAAATTAAAGATGTCGACCAGACCTTTTCGATATTTCTCTTCGTAACTGACAAAGCTACGCTTCGAACTTGTGAAGGCTTGATTAAGATGCAATTGCTGCTGTTCAAGCGAATACTCCTGCCCAACAGCGTTTTCCACTTCATTGATCGCCGTCAGCAAGGTTTCCTGATAAGCCCAATAGCTTTGCTCTGTGGTGAGTTGAGCAATTTCGGCCTGAGATTTAAGCTTTCCGCCCTGAAAAAGTGGCGCCGATAGTTGTCCGAGTAGGCTCCACAATGGATCTGTTAGCAAGGCTTCGCTGGGTGACTGTGCAATATCCGTTAAACTTGCCGTTAGGCTGAACGATGGCAGCATAGCTTTGTAAGCTGCGTCGGTACGAAGGGCTTCAGCTTCGATATTGTAGAAAGCTTGCTGTAGGTCTGGTCGGCCTGCCATATTCTGCTGGGCAAGAGAATCGAGAGGGTTGACGACTTGTGGAAACGTCATCGCTACCTCTGGCTGCTGCAACTCGGGTTGCCATTGCCCGGTTAACAGTTGGAGGCTGCGTCTGCTCTGTTCTAGGTTTTCTTCATACTCAGCGACAGTCGAGCGCGTCGACGCCGTGCTGGTTTTCGCGTTATCTAAATCTTCCAGACTGCCTAAGCCCACCTGATAGCGCTCTAATACCAACACCTCGTTGTTTTCCAATACATCCAGCCTTCTCAGCTCAATATCAAGTAATTGCTGATTGACGCTGATTTCCAACCAATTGCGCATGATATTGGCCGCCAACAAATCTTTTGCTGATTGCAGGCTTGCCTGAGAGGCCGCAACATCTTTTCGTGCTGCCTCGCTGCTATCTGCCAGTTTTTGCCACAGATCCAGCTCCCAGCTCACGGTCACTTCGCCGGTATAGTTGTCGTCGGTATCTTCTTTGGATTGACCTGTAAAGCTGGCATTCGCTGTAGGCAGCTGGTCTGCCACCGTGACTCCTTGCTGAGCATAAGCAATTTTCAGCGCGATCACGCTTTGCTGCAAACTAGGGCTATGAGCAAACGCGGCGTTTAAGTATTGCTCAAGCTCAGGGACAGAGATCAGATCCGTCAGTTGAGTTGGTTGGCTGATGTCTTCAGCCTCAAATGAAAGTTGTCGCTCGGCTATCACCTGTGCTAGCAGTTGCTCAACAGACTGAGCACTATTCTGCTCAGCCTGTGTGGCAAAGTCGGCATCGGTCCCCGTCGCACAGCCCATAACGCCAGCCAGCGTCAGAGCAAGAATGGAATATCGCAATGTCATCGTTGTTATCTCCCGCTAATCTACAAGCACGGTAACAAACGATGGGGTTAACGCCGGGTTAAGGCATTTCCAATACCCCTAAAGTAGTATTCTATACTTCTTTTTGCTTTGACATTGCTTCAAGAATAGTGCGCAACTAGATTTATATTAAGAACAAACTCACGGAAGGTGCTAAGTGCCTGTAAGAGTGGACATAAGATGGAAAAGAAAACGTTATTGTGGATAGGGCTCTTTATTGCAGCTGCTTCAATTGGCCTTCTTCTTTTTGAAGGTTTCAGCTCATCACATTCAAAACACAATGACGCAGAGCATGATCACGCTTCAGAACCCGACCACCATGACTCGCACCAACACGACCATCAACACGGTGAAACCGAACAAAGCCAATACTATGGTTTAGTTTCTCCGATTCCAGAACACCCAAAGTTTAACCGTACTCAAGCCAAGATCGGCTGGGTGCTTTTTCGCGACCCTAATCTTTCCTCAAACAGAAAAGTCAGTTGTGAGAGTTGCCACAATCTGCGCACCAACGGCGCTGAAATGACTGCAGTTTCGACCGGAGTTGAAGGCCTAGGAACCCGTAATTCCCTCACTGTGTTTAATGCCAGCCTGAATTATCGATTTTTCTGGGACGGGCGAGTAAACAGTCTCCATGAGCAGCTCGATGGCCCGATTCATGACCCGGTTGAGATGAACTCAAGTTGGTCCAAGATTACCGAATATGTCAGCCAATCGCCCATTTATCAGCAGTATTTTTCTCAGGCAGAGCTGCCTATAACAGAGCACAATATAAAAACTGCTTTAGTTGAGTTCATGAATGCCCTCAGCACACCAAACTCCCCGTTTGATCGATATTTGGCAGGCAACGAAGATGCCATTAGTCCTGAAGCAAAACTCGGATGGCAAACATTTCAGAAAGAAGGATGTATTCGTTGTCATCAGGGCGCCAACATTGGCGGTGGTATGGTCATGAGGTTCGGATATTTTGGCCAATCAACCACTGGAGAAAACCGTAGCTTAGATAAAGGACGATTCAGGACCACTCAGGATGAAAATGATCTTTACCTCTTTCGCGTAGCGAGTCTAAGAAACGTCGCCCTGACACCCCCCTACTTTCACGATGGAAAAACACAACACCTTTCTGAAGCGATTAAAATCATGGGGGAAAGCCAATTAGGTAAAACATTTGGCGATGAAACCATCGCGCATCTCGAAGCGTTCCTGCATTCGCTAAGTGGTGATAGACCAGCCATTTTGAAGGAGTTTGAAAATGAATAAGATCAAGCTGACCTTCGCAGTGTTTAGTTTACTTTTCCTATCAATGTGTGGATACGTCTATCTGGCTTATGTCGAGCTGACCAAACTCGCGAAGTATGATGATCTGGTTCGTAATTTGGGCCATGAAGTGGTCGAGCTAAAAGATGAAATCGTGGGTGCTTCTATTCGCGGTCTGACCTCACCTTATGAGTTGACGAATCATCTGGTCAGTATCGAGAAAGATATACAGACATTCCATCAACAGCAACAAATAGATTCAGTTCACAGCCCGTTATTCCAACATTTACCAACCGAAGCTCTACTTTTACAGTTTCACCAGTCCGCCCTTGAACTCTCTAAAGCGCTTGATCAAACCATCGGCTTAATCGTCGCCAGAGAATTTGTCCTGCATTCGCTAAAAAACAACCTGACAAAAAATGGCAACTCTGGCCAAGATAATCGGTCACTGGAACAGCTTATTGCCCACATACTCGATCAAAATGCTATTGGCGCTGATGAAGAATTGACCCGTTTTGCACAGACATTTATCCAGCTCAACGCGCAACGAGAAAAGCTACTGTCTCGTATTCTCTCGCATGAAAGCGCGATGTTTGTAGAACAAACCGAACGTGGGCTGTCGGCCGCCTCAGCTCAGCTGAGAGATACCATTTCCCAAGTGTTGTTTGCCATTGCGTTGTTGCTAGTCGTTCTCTCTGGGCTTGGTTTTGTGAGTCGAATTTCAGAATTAAAGCGTAACAACCTAGCTTATCAAGTTGCTACTGAGAATGCTGAAAAAGCTAATGAAGCAAAATCCATATTCCTCGCCACCATGAGCCACGAGCTGCGGACACCCATGAACGGCGTATTAGGTATTGCTCAAATTATCAAAGATGAATCTCAAGAGCTGGAAACCAAGAAGCAAGCTCAGATCCTTATCGACTCCGGTCAACATCTGATGACGATACTCAATGACATACTCGATTTCTCTAAGGTCGAACAAGGAAAACTGGAACTAGAGATTCACCCTTTCTCTATAGGCGAATTAGTACTCAGTCTGGAAAAAACATTAGGCCCTCAAGCGGCAAACAAAGGTTTGAAGTTTGTCATCCAAAATAAAGTGCCAGCCAATATTGAACTGCATGGTGATCCTGCTCGAACCCGACAGATTCTATTTAACTTGGTCGGCAACGCGATTAAATTTACCCAAACTGGCAAAATCGAGGTCGAATTTGCGCTCGACACGTCAATACCACCCAATGTCTGTATGTCCGTCACAGATAGCGGCATAGGAATAGAACGCGAGAAGCTCGACACTATTTTTACTCCATTTGAGCAAGCTGAGCTCTCCACAACGCGTAAATTTGGTGGTACCGGACTTGGTTTATCGATTGTTAAGCGGTTGGTCGAAATGATGGGCGGCAAAGTGTCCGTTTTCAGCCAGCCAAATGTGGGAACACAATTCACCCTCACTATTCCATTTGAACTCAAAGAGTTGGAAATAAGCGAAGCTCAATTGCAACCCTCAGATGAGCTTTCCTTACTTGATAACTTCACCGTTCTGCTGGTCGAAGACAACCGAGTGAATGCTATGGTAGCGAGGAAGTTCTGCGAATCTATGGGACTATTGGTTGATCATGCCAATGACGGGCTTGAGGCAATCAGCCGTCTTAAGCATTCCAATTATGATCTGATCATTATGGATAACCACATGCCAAACATGAATGGTCTGGATGCGATTGAACATATACGTACCAAACTCAGGCTCAGCACCGTCATTTTTGCTTGTACTGCCGACGTATTCAAAGAAGCACACGATGAATTCATCGCCCGAGGCGCCGATTTTGTCCTGACTAAACCTCTACAAAAGAGCAGTCTACAGAACGCATTAAGTCAGTTTTCACGTCAGCTTTCCACCCACCGGGAAGTGGCTGAAGCCGTGAAACAGTTACCTCAAAACGCAAACAACAACATATCGACTCTCATCCGCTTCCCCGTTGATAAGTTGCCGCTTACAGAAGAGGAAGTCTCACAGAGCCCGCTGATCAATCAGCTTGAACTTCAGGATAGAGAAAAAGTTGACTTGCTCGAATCATTAATATTTGAGTTGGATACTAAAACCGACTCTCTGATCGAACTACATTCCAATACAACGCCAACAGAACTTCACGCTATTCTGCATGCCATCAAAGGTATCGCTCTCGAGTTCTCGATGGGAGAAGTTCTCCTGTTGACGAAAAAGACAGAAGACATTGCAAGACAAGGGGAAATTCCTGAAATCGAGCTGCTGCAAAAACTAGTCAACCGACTGATGGTGAATAGCCACGAAGCCAGCCGATTGATAACCCGATTAAATCCGCACAACAAGACTGGCTAAGGTAAAGCAACGTTATGAAATGGACCTTCACGAAAAGTCGATACGAACTACACGCCGTTCTTGCCCTACTCGCAGGATTGTTCTTGTACCTTGATTTAATAATGCCAGCTGAAGTGGCATCAGGCCTCCCCTACATCGCCATAATCCTTCTCTCCATGGCATTGAGAAACCAGCATTCTATCGTTGCTTGGGCGATTATCTGTACCTTACTCACTCTCGTGGGCCATTACGTAACGTCCGCTGGGAACGCTGTTTGGAGTGAGATAGCGAATCGTCTGCTCGCAATTTCTGTAATCTGGGTCGTCACGATAATATCGCTGGCTATCAAGGTTCGAGAGCAGAAGCTATCAAAGCTTGAAACCGAGCTGGTTGTTTCTGATTTTCGTTCAACACAGGGATTTGTCGCAGAGTATGCCCGTGATGCCATTGTGGTAACAGACCCCGAGGGGTACACAACATGGGTCAACGAGGGTTTTGTACAGTTGACGGGTTACCAACTGGACGAGATAAAAGGTAAAAAGCCAGGTGATATTCTTCAAGGTCCCAACACCAATATTAAACAAGTCCAAGCACTGTCAGAAGCTATCAAACAAGCGAAACAAATCGATTGTGAACTGATTAATTACAGCAAAGATGGCACCGAATACTGGATTGACATGTCAATCGTCCCCGTATTCAAGGACGGTACACTCACCCGCTTCGTGGCTGTAGAACGAGATATCACTGAACGAAAACAATTAGAAGAGCAACTTAAGAAAGAGGTTCAACTGGCGAAGTCAGCCATGGAAAACAAGTCGCGCTTCATGCGGCTGATTAATCATGAACTCAAAGTCTATAGCAACAGTGTCGTTATGCCGTTAAAACAAATCGAACGCAGCGATGACCTTTCACAGATCAAATCATTAGCCACTCGACTCAAGCATTCCGGTGATTTACTCCATGCTTCGATCAAACATATTCTCACCCTGTCGACGAAGGATGTGGATTCTCTGGCAAGCAAAGCGGAAGAGATTAAATTGGCCGAGCACTTGCAATCATTGAGCAAAAAGTTAACACCGCTCGCCAACGGTAACGACGTCAACTTCTCTACTCAATTTAACGTCAACGACAGCAAACAATATCTGCTTGATGGGAACTTACTCAACCAAACCGTGTGTTTCTTCGCCCTCACAACGATTAACCAAGCCCCAGGAGGAGACGTTGAAGTGAGCGCAGAAGTGATTGACGATAGAGACTCGGAATCTCTAATTGTACAGATACGTTCTACCGACAAGGGGGTTAGCTGTCGTTTGATGTCTGAACTGCCAGGAAGCCCATTGCAGCGTCATGGATTGATGGAAGGCATCTGTGCCGGCTTCCACAAAGTTGAAGCTCTCATTTGCCAAAACGGTGGAAATATTCAATTAAGTTATACCCCGGAAGGTCACTCACTTATATCAATCAGAGTGCCGCTAACACATACAGAGAAAGAAACACCAGATAAGGCTTCGAACGGTACTCGTATTTTGATCGCGGAAGATAACCAAGTGAATGCACTTATTTTGTCGAAATTCCTCAAAGGGTTGGGGTATTACAATATTGATCGGGCAAAAGACGGGCAGGAAGCCGTAGAGATGGCACTAGCGGGCAATTACCAATACATCTTTATGGATAATCACATGCCACGACTCACTGGGTTAGAAGCGACCAAACTGATTATTCAGTTTCACAATATTCCAACCACAATAATTGCCTGTACGGCTGACACTACTAACACCGCAAGGCAGCAGTTCTATCAGTACGGAGCGAAAGAAGTACTGCTTAAACCCGTTAAAAAAGATGCGCTGTATGCTGCAATGGAAACTTCCTCTCAATCAAATGGCCAAAGTGTTGGAAATGGTTAGCGGCCACAGTGTGCCCCTACCTGCCTTACACGGCTTTAATTTCTAACGTTTTGTTGATTCCGGCTTCATCGACAAAATCTTCATCATGACTGACCAAAATAAAAGGGCCTGGGTACGTAGATAGTGCTTCCGCCAGCCGTTGCTTTGAATCGATATCGAGATGATTGTCTGGTTCATCAAGCAAAAGTAACGGCGAACAAGATTGGTGGCTCACCATTAATACCGCTAGCTTCATTTTTTCTCCACCACTCAGCGCTGAGACCATCTTGTAAACACTGTCTCTGCGAAAGCCAACTCCAGCTAACAAAGTCCGAGCGTCACTCTCTGCCAGCTTGGGGCAAGAATTGCGTAACGTATCCAACATACTCATATTCGGACAAAGCAAACTAAAATGTTGATCAAGATAGACAGTCTTTACATTACATATAATCCCTTGTACAAGCCTTCCCGCTGGTGAACTCAGTGCTTTCAATAAAGTCGATTTCCCACAGCCATTATTGCCAGATAGGTGTATCCGATCCTGTGTTTCCACTCTTATGCTCACGGTTTGCCAACGACTTTTATCTACGCTGAAATCCGCAATAGAAGCCAGATTGTGTCTCTTGTCCACTTTAGTATGGGCAAGATAAAAACTCTGCTCCTTCCCGTCTTCCTGCCGGCTCTTTAACGTCTCCAGCTTGTGTTGGTTCCGCTTCAACTGATTATTTTGATTCGTGATAGCAGCAGAGCGAGTGACTTGCGCGCTGTCTTTCATCGCGTCCATAAGAATCTTTGGTTGACTGCCTGATCTTCTTGCGCGATTGCCCATCGCCTCTCGCTGCTGGGCTTTTTCGGCATTGAGCTGGATCTGACGCTCAATCTTCTTCTTTTCTGATTTGAGGTTGTCAATCTTGCTGCTTAAAGCCTGTTTCTCTACGTTATATTGGCGCTGGAATTCATCATAGCCACCTCGATAGCTTTTCAAACCTAATGATGAGAGGTGACAGACAACATCCGCACAACGTAGTAACGCTCTATCATGACTGACCAATAGAATCTTACCGGGGAATGCTTTGAGTTTATTTATCAACCACTGCTTTCCTTGGGTATCGAGATGATTAGTTGGCTCATCAAGCAACAAAATATCCGGGCTTTGTTCAAACAGATGATAAAGCTGCAGCTTAGCCAATTGCCCTCCACTCAGGTGGTAACAAAAGTCGTCCAATGACAGCGCAATGCTCAACTGAGCCATAAGCTCGATTGCTCGCTGCTCTACCTCCCAGTCATCGCTAAGGCGGTCAAAATCTTCCTGCCGCGTGCTTCCTTGCTCTATCGCTCTCAGAGCCTGACGTTTGTCATCGATGCCAAGGTATTGCGCAATGGTCATATCACTGACTAACAACTCTGAAGGTAGCTGAGAGTACGTAGCAATCCTCCCTTGACGTTCGACATTGCCAGCGTCAGGCAAGCAGTCCCCCGTCAAGATGGAAAGCAACACCGACTTACCACTACCATTTTTTCCAGTTAGGCCAGTAATACGATGATTCAACGATAGATTGATCGAACGGAATAACCATTCACCCGTTTCGAGCTGATGTGAAATTTGAGATGCAATTAATGCAGGCATATCGCCTCCTTTTTTATTCAAAAAGGGGTCGCCATTGTGCGGTGATATGGCCGAGCGTATAAAATGCCGAGATAATCCAGATAAACTGGAAAGAACCACCATTGGTGGATTTTAGAAATGTACTAAGATTGCGGCAACGCCCACTAACCCCGAGTGTCCAAAGTATTGTTTATATTGGATGTCAGGAAGTTAGCTGTTCATTTAGGCATTGGCTCCTAGTAATGTGATGCGCGAATTATAACCAGCTTCGTTCAAACGTTGCAATACGGTGAAGCGGATAGTGCCAAACAAAAGATAAGATCTAAAAGGTCGCAAACACCCTTTCTAGATCACTGCTGAGATTGTTTTTGTTTATAGACGTTACTGCACCTAAAAACTTGGCAGCCTGCAGGCTGCTTTCCGCAGAGGCATGTGTATAGCCACTCGACATAGCAATAACCGCAGTATCCGGATGATGACTCTTAAGGTGCTGTATCACCTCGTAACCATCCATTTCCGGCATAAACACATCGGTCAAAACAACATCAAAGTGATTTTCAGCCAAGAGCTGAGGGACCTCTGAACTATGAGTACAAATTTCTACTTCAAACTTGTCAGCAAATCGCTGCTCCATAAAGCTTTCTATCAGCGCAGCGATCGTGGGCGAGTCGTCTACAATCAACAGTTTCATTTTATTTCCTAGCCAAGATAACTCTGGGTTATCAATTTTTTCTATCTGTATGAGTTAAGACCTATTTCCGTTACTTATCAATATATCTTGTTTGTTGTTTCGAGTAACAACAAACAGTAAAGCTAAATCACTTGGAAATGTTGGTATCAAACGATTCACCAAACCCTAGCGATTCTTGCCAACATAAAACCAGTTTGTCAGCTTCAACCATCAACTTATTAAGCATTACGATTCATATCAACTGGTTATTTCTCACCACTAAATATCTTAAGAAAAAGTAATAACAAAGAGTATTAACTCTAATAAAAATGCTTTAAATACTGCATAAATAAGACTAATTAAGAATAAAAAATGCTCATTTGTGATTTTCTTTCCACAAATGTTAATTCAATGTTATCAAATAAATGCTAGTGTCTTGATGTTATTTTTTGTCGCGAAATTAAACCACATCCATCTCCACGACTTAGAAATGGGACCAAACTATGGACAGCTACGTCACTGAAAACCTCAACAAGCGTATTGATACTCGGCTACCGCGGCTAAACAAAGTGGTTTTTGTCATCAAAGGAGAAAAAGGAAAAGGTCTTGGGCACTGCTACCGTGCATGGACGATTGCGCAATCCTTACCCAGTTTCATTGAATCCAAGTTTGTACTGACTCCAAATAGCTCCCTTGGTTTATCCTTTTGCGAGCAAAAAAACATCTCACAATACCAACTAGCGGCAAGCGACGACGACTTATTGAACATCATCGCCCAAGCAAAGCCTGATCTGATTATTAATGATGTCCTCAATACATCCGAAGCGTATGTGAGTACGCTGAAAAAGCTCAACACTCCAATCATCAATTTTGAGGATCTCGGCACTGGTGGAATACATGCAGACTGCGTCATTAATGCCGTCTATCCGAAAACCGGTCTGGGCCAAGAGCTGTCTGGCCATGATTATGTTGATATAAGAAAAGAGTTTTTTCTCCACCGAAAAATCAGCAACACCTTAAGCCCTTCGGTACGTAGCATTCTGCTGACTTTTGGTGGCGAAGACCCAAGCAATCTAACCCAAAAAACCTTGGAAGTCATCGCCCGCAACGACTACCTCTGCCAATTGAACTATGTCATCGCTTTAGGCGGCTCTTATCAACAGCCAAAAGAAGTCATGCGATTCATACAGAAAAAATCACTTAACGCGGAAGTGTTTATCGGCCAGGACATCGCACCGCTGATGGCTCAGGTGGACATGGCGATTACCGCCAATTGCCGAACTGTCTTTGAAGCCGCTTTTATGCGCTTACCTACCGTGGTGATCTCGGCTAATGCGAGAGAGTGCCTCCATACCTTCTATCGAGATGCCCTTTTTCCATACTGCGGAAATGGCCAACTGGTGGATCATTCTGTTATTGAACGTCAGATCTTACAACTCGCCACCAACAATCAGCTAAGGCGCACTATCTCCAACCGACTCCAGACATTCGATCTGAGCAACGGCATGAACAGAATCATCAATCAAATTATCCAGCTGCTCAATCGCAGCTCTTCTATTGGCAACACCGAATATCAACACATTACAGAGAAAGCATTATGAATGAGCAACACACAACAACATTCCCCAAGTGGCCCGCATTTCACCCCGATTCTCTTCGAGATGTTATAGAGCCACTGAAGTCTGGTGAGGTCAATTACTGGACTGGAAACAAAGGGCGAGAATTCGAAGACGCCTTTGCGAAGTGGTGTGGCTCTGAGTTTGCCATCAGTTGCTCGTCTGGTACCTCTGCTCTACACACCATCATTAGTGCGATGGATATTGGCCCGGGCGATGAAATCATCGTGCCCTCTTACAGTTTTATCGCCTCTTCCTATGCGGTTTTACAGGCTGGTGCCATCCCGATTTTCTGTGATGTAAGCGCCGATCACACAATCAATCCGGACAAAATTGAAGCTTTGGTGACTAAGCGTACCCGCGCGATTATCGTCGTTCACTTGTATGGTGTGGTCTGCGATATGCAGCCAATTATGGAGATCGCTGAACGCTATCAAATTAAGGTGATTGAAGATGCCGCGCAGTGCATTGGTGGCCAATATTACGGCCAGAAAGTCGGTACATTGGGGCATGCAGCGGCCTTTAGCTTTTGTCAAAGCAAGCATTTCACCACCGGTGGTGAAGGTGGAATGATTACCACCAATGACGAGAGCCTAGCGTGGGAATGTCGCTCGTTTAGAGATCATGGTTTCGACGTTAAACACAAGCTGGCGTTACTGGAGATGGAAGAAAAGGAAAAATACATCCATCACCGTGTTGGCTACAACTATCGAATGACCGAAATTCAGTCGATTATCGGTCTCAATGAGCTGAAGCGTTTTGACGACTGGAACCTACTCAACCGACGCAAAAATGCCTTCATTTATCGCGAATGTTTATCTCAGTGCCAATACATTGAAAGCCTGCCGCTCGATACACCAGACAGACAAAATGCTTACTGGCTATTCCCAATTGTTTTCGACCAGTCATTTGATGAGCAACGCACAGAGTCCGTCTACAAGAAGCTGGTCGAGAAAGGAATTCCGGTAACCAAAGTGCTGTGGCCTGAAGCATACCGTGAAAAAGCCTACACCGATTTGATTGGTTTCGGTAAAGCCAACTTCCCATTTCACTCAAGCGAATACACCGACCCTCAATCGGTTCAGTATGACAATCAGATATGCCCAATGGCGTATTCGCTTTCTAAGCGCACACTCAACCTGCACCTCCACCCAACCTGGAATGCAGAGCACATTGAAAAATGTGCATCAACACTACTCGACGTATTGGCAGAAGTTCAAGGAGGCAATCATGGATAGTAAAAATACCCGCTACTGGGATGAGAAACGAGCGCAGCTTGCAGAACAAGGTTATACCGTTATCGAGTCCATTGTCCCGCAGGAGTTATGCCAGTCATCCATAGAAGCGATCTGCTCTTTTATGGAAGTCGACCTCAACAATAGAGACACCTGGTACAAACAGGACCCAATCAATGACACGGGTTCCGTCCCGATGCATCATCACCCAGCATTTTGGCAGGTTCGTCAACATCCAGACGTTTATCAGGCCTTCGCTCAGCTTCTAAACGAAGAACAATTGTGGGTCACCATGGATCGCGCTTCTTTTAAACCACCGTGCCGTTATGACCTACCGCAATATGGCAATGATTCGAATCGAATGCATTGGGATTATGATTTCCGTCAAATGGATATTCCTGTCTACCAGGGATTGATCTACCTGACTGATACAGAAAAAGAACAAGGTGCGTTTGGTGGTCTACCACAAGTGTATCGCCAGATTATCGACAACACGTTCCACGATCCAAGCCTGTTTGATCAGTTCACGATTAATGGATTGTATCTGGAGGATGTCTACCCTTTCACCGAGCAAGACGTCACGAAGATAGATGCCCCTGCTGGCAGTTTAGTTATCTTTGACAGCCGTTTACCGCATGGCAACGTTTGTACTCACCATCTCAACCCTCGCCTTGTTCAGTTTATTGCTATGTACAAAGCCGACAGCCAAGAGCACGTGCCCCCAGTGCTGTACCAATCACGAGAAGAGCGCGTGAATTGCTACCAAAACGCTCGTCCACCAGCGTGGCTACGTGGCTGGCGCGGTCAGCTCGATCCTGAACCCTTTACACCGCTTGAACTCACTCCTCTGGGCAGAAAATTGGTAGGACTAGAGTCATGGTAAAGCCAAGTCACTCACGGCAGCCAAGTTGGTTGGCGGTTACTATGCCCGCTCTGTGGCTGTTCTTTGCGTTAGGCTTGAACATTGGCAGTTGGGCATCGCGACTCGCGGACTTGAAAATCGCCATGAGCATTACCGACATGGAACTCGGTTTTTTCCTTCTCGCGACAAGTCTTGGTGCGATCTCCGCTTTTCCGCTCACCATCTGGCTACTGCGCCATGTAGGTGCGCGAAAAATGGCACTGCTACTAGGAAGTATTGCCGCTTGTTTGCTCCCTTTAATCATGAACAACACTTCCTATCACTTAGGTTTGGTTTTGATGTTTATTGAGGGCATATGCTGCGCAGGGCTTAACGCCGCGATTAACACTTACGGCAGTGACATCGAACGTAAACACGACATTAAATGCATGTCCCGCTTGCATGCCGTGTTCAGCTTAGGATTGGCGGCAGCGGCTTTGATTTCAATGGGTCTGATTCGCTTTGTTTCGTCCGAACTGATTGTTCATGGCGCCGTCATTTGTGTATCGCTTTTGATGTTGTTTGCCGTTGCTTATCGAACCTCGGAGCAGTGCCGAACATCCGATTCAGACGACAAACAGCCTGAACCAGAACTGATCAACAAAACAACCTTAGTGCTTGGCATCATAGTCCTGAGTGCAACCATCATCGAGGGCTCAATGAATGATTGGAGCGCGATTTATCTCAAAGATGTGATTGACGTTAGCCCGTCGCTCGCCCCTTCGGGTGTCTTGGTGTTCTCCGCTGCGATGTTCATTGGCCGACTCTTTGCTGACAGCCTGCGCTCACAATACAACGACGCCATCCTGATTGCCTTTGCCGGACTTATCGTCAGCTTTTCACTTGCAACAGGCGTGTGGCTGTCTGGGCTTTACGCTTCATGGATATCATTCGCTATTGTCGGCTTAACCGTCTCTTTGGTTTCACCCATCATTTACGCTTCAGCGGCTGCCATTGGCCCCGGGTGTTTATCGCTAATTTCCACCTTTGGTTCCATTGGCGGTTTAGCGGGCCCACCGACTATCGGTTTCATCGCCACGCATTTTGGCCTGACCAGCGGCATGTATTTCGTCGCCGCCAGCGGCTTAGTCATTGGTATTGCGGCCTTAAAGCTTGCCAAGCATCAGCACACACCTCAATACGCATCACTTTAGGAAAACAGCATGTTAATCAGTATCATTATTCCGACTTACAACTGCGCTAACCTTCTAGAGAAGACGCTCGAATCACTTTGCCAACAGTCGTTGCAAACCGAGTGCTTCGAAGTCATCGTTGCTGATGATGGGTCGTCAGACAATACCGAACAGATGGTCAAAAGCTTTGCTTCTCGGCTGAACATCGGTTACTGCTTTCAGCCCGATTTAGGATTCAGAGCGGCGAGCGCACGCAACCTTGGCAGTCAGCAAGCGGTTGGCGAATATCTATTTTATTTGGATAGCGGCGTAGTTCTTGAACAACACGCACTACAAATACACCTTGCCGAAATGGAAAGAAACCCAGATCACATCCAGATTGGATTCTGCCACGGTTTTGAAGAGCATTTCGTCGCAAACAATACCTTCTCTCAGTTACTCGATAGCAACGATTTCAACACGTTGTTTGACTCTTTGACGCAACAAGATTCGAATTTAGATTGCCGCCAGCAACTGCTCAATCAAATCGGGCATATGAGAGGCTTCGACACTCATCCGTGGCTGTTTTTCTGGGGTGGACACCTATTTGCTAAAACCTCTGATTTTGTTGAAGCCGGCGGTTTTGATGAGAACTTTACCCATTGGGGCGGCGAAGATGTCGAGCTGGGGCTGAGGCTATTTAACGCCGGACATAAGTTTACGCTACTGTTGGATGCCAAGGCCTACCACATCCCACACCCCAAAGCAGAAACTGCTGGGTCGGAAGCGACACATAACAACTGCCATTACATCCACGATAAGCACCAGTTACCGATTACAGAACGTATGTTGGCGGAGAGCTGGGAAGACATCGTCCGGAGCGTCAGTTAATCAGGGCAATCAACCCAATGAGCCGCCCAGAACCTTTTTAACATTATCGGGCATAAATCATTGCTATTGAGTGAAATCAGGAAGCGACCATGACAAGTGTATGTGATATTTCAAGCAGAGAGCCATTACAACCTGCGGCGATGTCTGCTGAAGGCGTTGCCAAACTAGACCTTAGAACCGGAGGGCAGCAAGAGCCTATTATCGTAAAGCATTCGCCTCCAATGAATGATCCTAGCCTGAACATCGCCGCTTTACTCGGGCGTGAGGCGATCACTTCAAACCAGCAGCTACTGGCAAAAAACATTACCGGCAAGAATGTCATGGTGACAGGCGCTGGCGGCTCGATTGGCTCGGAATTGTGCCGACAAGTGCTCAAGCAAAACCCCAAAAGCCTGATTCTGTTTGAGCTGAATGAATATAACCTCTATCAAATTGATCAAGAGTTAAGCGGCGGTGCGAAAAACAGCACAGGCACAGTAAAGATTATTCCAATACTGGGCTCAGTCCAAACCGAGCAACGCCTGATAACGCTCATGAAAAACCACAAAGTGGACACCATCTACCACACCGCCGCCTATAAGCATGTTCCATTGGTCGAAGACAATATCATCGCGGGCATCCAGAACAATGTGTTTGGTACGTTATCGTGTGCTCAAGCCGCGATTGAGGCCAAAGTAGAAAACTTTACCCTTATCTCCACGGATAAGGCAGTCAGGCCGACCAATATTATGGGCGCCAGTAAACGACTGGCTGAGTTAGTTCTGCAAGCTTTAGCAGACAAAAAAACCGCGACTACCTTTACCATTGTCCGATTTGGCAATGTCCTTGGTTCATCGGGTTCGGTTGTTCCACTGTTCAAAAAGCAGATCGAAGCAGGCGGCCCAATCACTATTACACATCCGGAAATCGTCCGCTATTTCATGCTTACTCAAGAAGCAGCGGAACTGGTCATTCAAGCCAGCGCTATGGGCCACAATGGACAGGTGTTTGTGCTGGATATGGGCGAGCCGGTCAAGATCGTTGAGCTGGCACGTAAGATGATTCAATTATCGGGTAAGAAAGAAGGTTTACTGGGCAACACGCATCACGATGAAATTGCTATCCAGTTCATTGGCCTCCGTCCGGGCGAGAAACTGTATGAAGAGTTACTGATTGGCGGAAATGTAGAAGAAACCTGCCATCACAAAATAATGACGGCCATGGAAGAGAAGCTTAATTGGCAGGAGATGGCGTTAGTCTTAAGCGAGCTTGAACGTAACTGCAACGAACATGATGTGGTCGCCATCAAGCAGACACTTCTGTCAGCACCAACGGGCTACCAAACCGCTAACGTTCACAAAGAAACCAGCGACGTTTGCTAACAAGGTAAAACGAACCGGAAACCTAAATGGGCTTCCGGTTGAATTTCTTATAGTGAAACGGTCTTTTTGCTACGCAGTGATTCCAGCGCCGCATCAGCCAGTCTGAGTGCATATTCGCCATCATCACCTGAACACTCAGGCTCAGCGCCATTGAGCACATCAACAAAGTGTTGCCATTCCGCGATGTAAGCGTCTTTGTATCGCTCTAGGAAGAAATGCATTGGCTTGGCTGATTGCCTGCCCTGGTCGCTAAGCTGGCTAACCAAGTTTTCATTTTGGTTCGCTGCCTGAAGCATGCCAAGCTCACCATGAAGCTCGATACGCTGATCGTAACCATAGCCTGAACGGCGGCTGTTCTGGATCGTTGCCATTGCACCGGAAGGAAATTCCAACACCAAAACACCAGTGTCGATATCACCCGCAGCTCCGATTTCCGGGTTCACTTTACAACTGCCATGCGCTGTAATGGAAACAGGGTCTTCCCCAAGAATAAAACGCGCCATGTCTAAGTCGTGAATCGTCATGTCGCGGAACATGCCTCCAGACACCTTCACATAATCAGCGCCCGGTGGTTCTGGATCACGAGACGTTATGGTCAGTGTCGCAGGCTCACCAATTGCTCCCTGATTCAATTTGTTTTTCAGTGTTCTGAATTGAGGGTCGTAACGTCGGTTAAAACCGACTAGCATCGGTACTTGATGCTGCTTAACCACCGCTAAACAGTCTCTGACTCGGCTCAAATCAAGATCGATCGGTTTCTCACAGAAAATGGCTTTCCCTGCTTTTGCCGCCAGTTCGATCAAATCTGCGTGTGTATCCGTTGCAGAACAAATACACACCGCATCAATCTCACTGTCTTGCATTGCTTCTTCGATACTCTGTCGCTTAGCGCCATACTGCTGACACAGCATATTGGCATTAACGTCATAGGGGTCGATGACAGAAAACAAACGGGTTTCCGGGTGATTGGCAATGTTAACAGCATGCACTTGTCCAATCCGCCCTGCTCCAAACAGTGCGATATTAAACATTCTGTACTCCTTACAGATTAGGTAGGAAAGAGGCCCACTGGCATATCTCAGTGGGCATAAATGTGCGTGATTGGGGGTGACGCACTTTTCAGGAGCGCTTATGTACGCTCAAACTTTAGCGATATAAGTTCTTACTCAGGCTAATCACTCAGTATCTGAACTCTTTGCGTATTGCTCAGAATTAATCCAAGCGTGGTCTTTTTCCCATGTGAACAACCATTTTCGAGTTGGGCCAGCCATCACATTGAGGTAGTAGCTGTTATAACCCGCCATTGTCGCCACTGGGTGGTAACCTTTTGGCACCATAACAACGTCTTTGTTGTAAACAGCCATACACTCATCCAGCTCACGATCATCTGTATAGACGCGCTGCATACAGAACCCCTGCTCAGGGTCTAGTCGGTGGTAGTAGGTTTCTTCGAGATAAGTTTCCTCAGGCTCTGCATCTTGATCGTGTTTATGACTCGGATACGAACTGGTGCAGCCTTCATCGGTGTACACCTCAACCACTAACAAGCTATCTGCTTCTTTGTCATCAGGAAGAATATTGTGCACATAGCGCTGATTCTGTCCCTGACCGCGATGTTCCGCATCAATATCTTGCGGAGCGATCAAGCGAGTTGGAAAGTTTCCCTTCCCCGGCGCCTGACATACGGCCAGCTCTAGCTGTGTATTTGCCACAACCTGCACAGCTTCTTTTGGTGCCACATACACAGCGTAAGGTTTGGTTTTCTCAAACGGAGACATACGCTGACCGATGTTTTCAAAACTCTGGCTATCGGTAGAAATGGTCGCTTTGCCAGCAACCAATACCAAGCAGAGCTCATCCTCATTAGCATCCAGTTGTATCGAATCACCAGCGTTCAACTCGTAAACCTTAAAGCCAACGTATTGCCAGCCTGCCGATTGCGGCGTAATAGACTGCACAAGCCCTTGTGCGCCATCGGGCTGATATTTGGAAAGCAGATACGACATTGCGAGACACTCCATTCTTCACAATAAAACGAATTTTCCATTACACTATCAAATGAAATAATTATTTCACCAATATTTTAGTTTGAAATATTCATTTTGTGGACTGAGTAACAAATAGCCAAAGGTGGCTCAAATACTGAAACGACTAGCCAGATAAAAGTAAGCCCTTCATACGCTCTAACATCGCGGATGCGACATCATGATGATCATGTTCCCACAGTTGATCATTTAGGAACTCGCCGGAATAAAATCCGTCGTAGCCAGTGGCACGAATAGCATTAAGATATTCCTCGAGCGGGATATCGCCATCACCAGGTAAATAACCGCGCAGTAGTCTTTCGTCAGGCCATTCTTGATTAGGTTCAGGACGTTTGCCATCGGAAATATGGACGTTATAAATGAGAGATGAATCCAACGAGGCGAACTCTTCTGGTGATGCGCCGCGGCAGGCCCAGAAATGCCAGGTATCAAGCACGAAACCAAAATTGTCTCTAGCCACCGCATCATGCAATTTGAGGCAATCACTGAGTTTAGCGATGGGTGTCCATGCCGCACCTTCGTATTGAAAGCGAATGCCAAAATCTCGGCCAATATCGGCAATGGAACGTATGTTTCGTGCCGTCAGTTGAATATTGTCTTCGACGCTGAGCCCGTTCAGCCCTTCAAAGGCGTTAAGCTGAATGGTTGGCGCACCAATATCGGCTGCAAACTGACACAAGGTTTCTGTCTCTTTCCACAAGGTTTTCTGCTGGCTTTTGTCGGTTGTTTCAACACCACCAATAATATCGATCGCACTGGGCGTGATACCAAACTGGTCAAGGCGAGATTTAAACTGCTCAGCGGTAAATCCAGCATGAATATAACGCCAGAGTTTTTCCGTGTGGATTTCTAATCCCTGATATCCGGTTTCTTTGGCCAAGCGAATATCGGACAGGATGTTATTGTGCAACGAGCACATGCCATGAAGAGCAAAACGCATAAGAGCTCCTTATTGGGAGTCTGAAAGATTTTGGGCCACACAGTGGATAGTGGCCCTTCGATTAAGTGAGAATTAACCGATTTCCCGACACATCAGGCTGACTGCCAGAGTTTGTGCCAGATACATGGAGCTACTGAGCGAGCGGAAGCCCATGACTTCCCCTTCCTTCACTTCAAAACAAACATCGTACTTGCTGCCATTTTCCGTCATTTGGTTGTCGGTAATAGCAACGATAGGCACCTGCTTCTCGTGCGCATTTTCCACCAATTCACTGGTTTCCGGCGCGTAAGGTGTGAATGTCACACACAACAGGACATCTTTTTTGTTCATACGCTTTGTCAGAGGTTTCAGCATACCACCATGATCATCGATTAAGACCACGTTATTGTCTGACTTCATCAGTGCGTACCAGAGATAGAATGCAACCGGATAAGCGCGGCGCATGCCTTGAATGTAGATGGTTTCTGCTTCATCAAGCAGAGAGACCGCTTTTTCGAGTTTTTGTGGAGAAACGGCTATTTGTAACTGCTCAATAGCTTCAACATTGGCATGGCCAAAGTCTTGGAACACTGCCGCTGGCGAGTCCGATGCCATATCATCGTGCTCACGAGCCTGTCGCACACGCTCTTTATAATCACGCGGGCGATTCAGGTACTGCTCGCGGAACAACGCCTGCATCTGGCTAAAGCCTGAGAAACCCATAGTATTGGCAAAACGGCTCAGAGTAGAGAGCGGCACGTTCGCTTGCTCGGCAATGGTCGCCATAGTTTCGACGGCCACCAGCATGGGCTGGGCCATCACAAAATCCGCTACCTGCTGTAAACGCTGGCTGAGCCTATCGTAGCGCTTTACCACGCGATCACGTAGTGTATCTAAATCCGCAGGAACCAATTCCAACTGGCTGTTTTCCACTGTCATACCCTGCACTTCTCCTCGAAAAGCTTTTCTAATTCAAATAATAACTGATTGGTGCACAACTGAATACATCAAGCTATCTATTCTGGAAATACTTTAAGCCAGAATTTCAAAATTTCGGATTGCTTCTTGTCTTACCGCAGGTATGACTTTCTGCATAAAGTACAAGCGATCGAACTTATCCGGCTCCTGATTGAGCAAGTCGCGCAGTCCATGACCAAATGCCTGCCTCAAGCAAGTGCCTATGTTAAATTTGGCGACGCGGCTCTGCTTAAGCTTGAGCATGTCCACTTCACGAATACCGCTGGTGCCGTGAATCACCAGTGGAATATCAACTTGCGCAGCAATTTGGTCAAGTAAGCCAAAATCTATCTCGCAGACAGGCTGAGTAAGGCGGTGAATATTGCCGACCGATATCGCGACACAATCCGCTTCACTTTCTTCAGCAAATCGCTGAGCATCTTGTGGACTGGTGTATATCGACTTAATGTGATCACGACCTTCTTCATAAGGCACTGATCCGATTTCACCTTCAACACTCGCTCCCAAAGCATGAGCAACACGCGCGACATTACGCGTACGACGGATGTTCTCATCCAATGTTAATTGCGAGCCATCAAACATAACTGAGCTAAAGCCAGCTTTGAGTGCACGGAAAACAATCTCTTCCTCGTAAGTGTGGTCAAGATGCAAACAAACTGGTGCACTGCTCTGCTTCGCGAGATTGAGAAACATGGATGCCGCAGTTTCAACACCGTAAAAATCCACCACGTCTTTGTTGCACGCCAGAATAACCGAACGATTGGTTTCCTCAGTCGCTTCAACAACGGCTTTGGCGTCTTCATAGCCAAAAACGTTAAAACAAGGAACAGCAAAATCCCCTGCCGCCGCTTCCGGCAGCAAATCCTTTAAATTAACCAGCATAAAAGCTCCCTATTTGAATTTGGCGATCATGTCCTTGATGCCCGGAATAGTTTCAACCTGATACTCATGATGCGGATCGAAGTGTTGAATCAGTGACTTAGATGTCTTACCCACGATGATCGTGAAGTAATACATTTCGTACCCAGGGGCAGCAACACTCGGGTGATAGCCTTTGTCTATCGCTATGACAGAGCCAGTACGCACGTGGTAAACCGGACCAAAGTCGTCCTCATGTTCATACAGAAACTGAGCACCGAATCCGAAGTCCGGATTAAAGCGGAACTGATACACCTCTTCATAAAGGGTTTCTTTGCTGCCATCTTCTTTAACGCGGTCTTCATCGTGTTTATGTGGGGGGAAACCCGACCAACCACCAGCGCCAACCGTAAACAACTCACTCACCAATAGGCGACCACGCTTGTCCGCATTGCTCTGCCCTAGTACATGCTTGATCTTACGGTGTGTTTTTGTATCGTCTGAGCCGTATTGAACGATGTCGACATCGTTTTGACGAACGCAGAACGGAGACAGTGTCTCTTCAAATCGGCCACCTGCGATCATGATATCCGCATGGTCACTGACACACTCAAGCTTGGCTGTCATACCCACAGGCACATAGACGGATTCAGGGTTTCCGGTCCAGACTGATTCACGCTGACCAATATTGTCGAAAGCGTGCGTTTGCCCGTTTTGTTCAGTGACAGTTACACTACAAGTGCCTCCAGCCAGAACGACAACCGTTTCGTAGTCGTCTAACATGTAATCGAACGTTTCACCCTGAGCAAGGCGAACGTGATTGAAATAACACAACGGCGTAGTGTCATCATTGACATCAATAATCGCTTCATTGTGGTTATCAAAAGGTGGAATATGCTTTCCCATTGTTCTTCCTTTAATACTGACTGACCAAAAGAAAGCCGGACCACGATGGTAGGTAGTCGGTGATCATTATTGATCACACTGGCCCGGCAAGACCTAAGACGCTAGTGGCATTCCGACACTTAACGTTGTTCTCTGGTCTCAATAAAATTAAACAGCGCTTCTCTGGTTGGCATGGCTTCCGTACAGCTGGTGCCACTCACATTGATCGCTGCAGCCGCAGAGCCATGTTTGACCGCTTGCTCCAGCTCACCGCCATTGACCAGTGTCCAGATGACACCGCCAGCGAAAGAGTCACCCGAACCAAATGGCTTGGTCACTTCGACTGGGAAAATCCCCTGCTCGAAGTAACTGCCATCGCGGCCATAGACTTTTGAGCCGAGTTCTCCGGCTTTGATGATGACGACCTGAGTTGAGCCAGTCAGGAACCGCTGCGCGGTCGCGTCATCATCTTTATTACCCGGTGCGACAACGGTTTCCATCATGTCGAACTCTTCACGGTTACCGATCACGATGTCTGACAGTTGAGATGCAATACCAAAATAGATAGACGCGTCGACGTCTGTGCGCCATGAATATGGGCGGTAATCTACATCCAGTACCACCAAGGTGCCGCTGGATCTTGCATACTGCATCGCAAGCAACGTCGCCTCTCGGCTTGGGCTTTGTGCCAACGCCGTTCCTGTGACAATCAACACCTTAGAGCTGGCAATATAGTCAGCGTCAATTTGCTCTGGTTTGAGCGTCAAATCTGACGCATTGTTACGATAAATCAGCACGTCGCAGTCGGAAGGTTTCATCTCGGTGAATGCAACTGAAGTCCGTGAGCCAGAATCATCCGTCATCATGCCGTTCAGATTGATCCTCAAACCACTCATATAGTGTTTGACGTAATCACCAAACGAGTCTTTGGCCACACAGCCAATGAAACCGACTTTGCCTCCGAGCTTGTTTACCGCAACCGCAATGTTAGCTGCAGAGCCACCCACGAACTTGTTGAATCCAGAAATATCCTGAATATCAGTATTCAGTTCGCGCGCGTAGAGATCCACACCAGCTCGTCCCAGCACGATGGCATCGAGTTGACGATCGTGTTCGATAGCAATCTTGGTCATATCGTTCCCTCTCTGTGATCTCTGGACTATTTGTAGTCAACCCAAGTGGCATTCTGGTCAGCGGATTCAACACACTTCTCACACAGACGAACACCTTCGATACCCGCATCAATGCCCGGATACCACAGGTTTGCCAGAGTTTCCTGATCATCGTTATTCGCCGCCTGAAACGCGAGAGCAAAACGGTGGTAAAGGTTCGCCCAAGACTCGAAGTAACCTTCCGCATGACCACCGCCAATGCGGTTCGAGGCCACGCCCTCTGCGTCGTTATGCAGGTAACCCATACCACGGTCTAATAGACGTGGTGGCTCACCCTGAATTTCATACTTAAGCTGGTTTGGATGCTCATCCCACCACTCAATGGATGCTTTTTCGCCAACGATGCGAATCTTCTGCTGATGCATAGCCCCCGAGTTAACTGCAGACGCCCACAAAGTGCCTACTGCGCCGCCTTCAAATTCCATCATTACATGAGCGTTATCTTCCAGAGGAGCACGTGATTCGATGAAGCTTTGGCGCATACAAGCCAGACGTTTGACCTCCAGTCCTGTGATCATTTCACACAGGTAAAAAGCGTGTGTACCAATGTCACCAATCACGTAGGTAGGGCCCGAGACTTCAGGACTAACACGCCACTTTAAGCCAGGGTCATTCTTTTCATGCTCAATGTTGTGGAAACCATGCGCAAAGGTCATGTTTACAACACGTATCTCACCCAAATCACCACGTTGAACCATCTCACGCGCCTGCTGGACCATAGGGAAGCCCGTATAGCCGTACATAACTCCAAGTACGCGGTTGTTCTGCGCTGCGATGGTTTTCAGTTCTTCGGCTTCAGCCACAGTAAAGGTAATAGGTTTTTCGCACACCACGTGCAGATTAGCTTCCAGCGCCGCTTTACAGATCTCGTAATGAGTCGAATTCGGCGTTGCGATTGATACCGCCTGAATACCATCCTCTCTCTGCGCTTCGGCGGCAAACATCTCTTTATAGCTTGAGTAGCAACGATCGCTATCCAGACCTAAATTGGTGCCGAAATCACGACAACGCTCGGCATCCAAATCGAATGCACCCGCAACTAACTTAAATAAGCCATCGCGCTGCGCAGCATTACGGTGAGAATATCCAATCTGGCTACCACGCCCGCCACCGACCATTGCCCAGCGAATAGGTTGTTCAAATCGACGCTCTTCATTAAACATGTTTCAATTCCTTCTTAACGCCACACTTTTCAGAGCGGCTTAACAATGCACTAATAACTTTTTAGACGCCACGACGTTGATTGACTCGGCCTTCTTCCCACTCCGCCACAATGCTGGCGGTCTCTTCGCTGCGAGTTACTTCTGGTAGTCCAACTTCCCACCAACAGTCGCATTTAGACCAAGTTGCAGGAGAGATAGGATCGATATCGACCACAATGACGTAGGTGCGATCCGCTTCTTTAGCGCGCTGGAACGCAGCATCAAACTCAGTAATGTCGGTCAGTTTCTCGCTGATCGCGCCTTGCGCTTCCGCATGCTTAGCGAAGTCCACACGTGCCAGCTCACCATCAGGGCGTCGACAATCTTCCAGTAAGTTATTGAATGACTGGTTACCTGTGTTGGTTTGCAGTTTATTGATCACAGCGAATCCGCCGTTGTCACACACAACCACAATCATCTTGTGACCCGTCAGAACGGACGAGTAGATATCTGAGTTCTGGATTAGGTAGGAGCCATCACCGACAAGCACGACTACGTCGTTGTCTGGATTTGCGACTTTCGCACCCCAGCCCCCTGCGATTTCATACCCCATGCAAGAGAAACCAAACTCAATGTCAAACTTGCCAATCTGGTAGTTCTGCCAGTTCATAGCCAGCTCAGCAGGTAAACCTCCTGCCGCAGTCAGAACGGTGTCACCGGGTTGCATGGATTTGTTGAGCTTGCCAATCACTTCTGCATAAGAAGACATGCCTGGTAGCAAGTCGCCTTCTTGAGGGTTAGTACGGCGTTGAACGACCGCTTTCCATTCGTCGGCTTGCGCTTTGGCCGTCGACGCCCAGTCATCACTACTGCGCCAGTCTCCCAGCAGTTGTGACAGCTGCGCCATACCACGTTGCGCATCACATTTTACCGCCAGTGCTCGGTGCTTAATCGCATCAAAACGGGCGACATTCATCGCGATAAGCTTCATGTCTGGATTGCGGAAAACGCTCCACGACCCGGTTGTAAAATCTTGAAGACGCGTACCGATTGCCAGTACCACATCAGCATGTGCAGCCATGTAGTTGGCTGAGTCTGAGCCAGTCACGCCAATTGGACCAGCGTTCAGTGGGTTGTCCTGCAGCATAGTTGCGCGGCCTGCTATCGTCTCAACAACCGGAATATTATGCTTTTCAGCGAACGCTTTTAGCTCATCGGTTGCCAGTGAGTAGTGAACGCCACCGCCAGAAATAATCAGCGGCTTCTCCGCCTTCATCAGCGCAGCCTTTGCGTCCTCTAAATCTGCTAACTCAGGCTCAGGGCGGCGGATACGGTGGATTTTTTCTTCAAAGAACACTTCTGGGAAATCGTACGCTACTCCCTGAATATCTTGAGGTAAGCTTAGGAATGCTGGGCCACACGTTTCCGGATCTAACATAGTATCGATCGCTTGCGGCAGAGTATGAATCAGCTGCGAAGGTGATACGATTCGATCCCAGTAACGCGTTAACGGTTTGAAAGCATCATTACAGGTGATCGACGGGTCGTAAAAGTTTTCTGGCTGCTGTAAGACCGGATCTGGCAGGCGACTGACATACGCGTCTCCCGAGATAAGTAGAACTGGCAGGCGGTTAGTATGGGCTATCCCTGCTGCTGTCACCATATTGGTTGCGCCTGGGCCAATAGATGACGTTGCAATACCGATGCGTCGGCGCTGATTAGCCTTGGCGTAGGCAATAGCCGCTGTTGCCATCGACTGCTCATTCTGGCCGCGCCAAGTAGGAATTTTGTCTTCAATATTCTTTAGCTGCTGACCAAAGCAAGTCACATTACCGTGGCCAAAAATGGCAAATGCACAACCAAACAACTGCTCGACTTTACCGTCAACTTCAATTTTCTGTGCAGCCAGATATTGTGCCAGTGCTTCTGCTACCGTAAGACGTATGGTTTTCATTATTGTCTGTCCTTAGTTTTGTCCCTAAGCCTCGTTAAGCCACTCGTTTGAGGCTCAGGGTCGACCTTTAATTCACATTGATATTTGATGCGCATTTAAGCAAAGCGTCCCTGCTTTACGCGTGCTTCCTGCATGACGTTGTTAGCCGTTATAAACCGTATTTTTCAGCATAACCTGAGATATTTTCGTAGGCGGTTTTTGCAAATGTGAGCGGATGTGCTTTGGCTGGATCTTGTTCAGCTTCCACCAGCAACCAGCCTTCATAGTTGCGCGCTTTTAGGGCAGCGAAGACATCGTCATAATTAACATCACCTGTACCTGGGACGGTAAAGACGCCATCAAGCACGGCATTGAGGAAAGATTTATCGGCGTCACGAGCCGTTTTCATCACGCCAAGACGCAAATCTTTAAAATGCATATGGCCAATGCGATGTCCCCAACGCTCAATCATGGTAACTGGATTGCCTCCGCCATAAGTCACATGTCCTGTGTCTAACGTTAGGAATACTTCCGGTCCCGTCAGCTCCATCAGTAGGTTGATGTCATCTTCCGTTTCACAGATGGTGCCAACATGATGGTGGAAGGACAGTTTGATATCGTGCTCTTCTAAAAGATACTTCGCCACTTTGGTCAGCTTTTCACCGTACGTTTTCCATTCTTCCATGCTGAGGATGACACGCTGTGAGAGCGGAGTATCGATATCGCCATGAACGCTGTTGCTCACTTCTCCATACACCATCGCTTTACAACCAGCGGCTTTAAGCAAACGAATGTGCTGTTGCATAGCATCGATTTCTTCATCCGCTGTAAGCGTCATTAGGTTACCGCTGTACCACCCTGATGCGAGAACCAAATTATGCTTCTCTAAAAGTGGGATCAGCACTTCTGGCTCTCGCGGGTACTTTGTTCCCAGCTCCGTACCGGTAAAGCCCGCTTGCGCCATTTCACTCAAACATGTTTCCAATGGGATTTCTCCCCCCAACTCAGGCATATCATCGTTGGTCCAGGTCAGTGGGCTAATTCCGTATTGCACCTTACTCATGTTTGTACTCCAAAGATTTAAGTTTTCGAAAAACGGATTGAATCAGAGCGCTAAAGCGGTGTTTTTTGGAAAATGCTTTTCATCTCTCGTTCAATCGCACCAATTCGTTGAGTTGCTGCTTACTATAAAACAACATTCATGATATGAAAAATATTTTTCAAACGATAGAAAACCTTTAAAAACTGCTGAAAAAGCCTGCTAACAGTAATCACAATAAGGCCTCAGACATAAAATTGACCTTGCTCACATTTAAAAATAAACACCACAAAATCAAACACTTAAAACAAACACCTGCCATTGGAAAATATTTTCCACAATTTGATTTGTGTAACAGTTTTCCGGAAAACACACTAACTGCACTTCCCGAACAAGTTTTGAACGACTAGGATAAAAAACCGAAACAATGAAAAATTCTTATCATTAACAAACCCAACATAGCTGCAACATTTTAATAAGTCGTCAAAGACACTCAGCAGCCAACTGGAATTGCCATTACGTGAACAAACATCCAAACCCAGCTCACACTGTTCGATGGTAGAGCGAGAGACGGGTTCTCATATAAAGGAGTAGAGAAACATGTCATCGAGTCATTCGACGGATAAGAGTCAACGAAACTTTGCCTACATTATTAAAATCTGTTGCGTCGCCGCACTAGGTGGGATCCTCTTCGGTTACGACACGGCTGTCATATCCGGAGCCATTGGCCCCATTACGAATTACTTTGGCCTAACACCTGCGCAGACAGGCTGGGCAGTTTCCAGCGTAGTATTAGGTAGTATTGTTGGCGCAGTCAGCGCAGGCTGGTTCTCACTCAAATACGGCCGTCGTAACACTTTATTCTTGGCCGCTATTTTGTTTGCTATATCGGCCGTTGGTTCAGCACTCGCCCCAACTTTCACTTTCTATACGATGTTAAGAATTGTTGGCGGCGTCGCGGTTGGTCTAGCCGCTGTTGTCTCACCTATGTACATGTCTGAAGTCGCACCCAAGGATTTTCGTGGTCGCGCAGTGAGCATGTTTCAGCAATCCGTTGTTGTCGGCCAGACGGTGGTGTTCTACGTCAACTTTGTGATCGCTAAAGGTATGACAGAAATGTGGCTTCAGGATCTTGGCTGGCGCTGGATGCTGGGCTCAGAGATCATTCCCGCAATCATCTTTGGTGCTCTGCTTTTCACCATTCCAGAATCCCCACGCTGGTTAGTGCTAAAAGGCCAGAAAGAGAAGGCTAAGCAAGTACTTACCCGCATTTCAGATGCCGAGCATGCCCAACGCGTAATCAATGAAATAGAAGACTCTTTGATGGCCAGCCGTGTTGTGAAGAAAAGCCAAGTCAGCCTTAAATCTCCCCTTATGCTGTCAATCGTCGCTGTCGGTACCTTTGTTGCCGCGGCGCAGCAGTTCACAGGGATCAACGTCATCATGTATTACACCCCAGAGATCCTAAAACCGATTGTAGGCAGCACGGAAAACGCGCTATTCCAAACCACCTTTATTGGTTTAGTGTTTATTCTCGGCAATGCGTTGGGTATGTACCTGATTGATAAAGTGGGAAGATTACCGTTAATGAAATGGGGTACGCTTGGCTGTGCTCTGAGCATGACTTATGTGGGTTTCGTAGTTTTCAACCAGTCTGAGGGTTACTCTGCACTGTTTGCACTTTGCTTGTACGTAGTCTCTTATGCGACCTCATGGGGCTGTGCGTGCTGGACAATGATCTCTGAAATCTTCCCTAACAGCATTCGTTCACGTGCAATGGCTATTGCCGTTGGTGCCCAGTGGTGTGCTGGCTTCGTCGTCACGCAATCATTCCCAATGCTCAATGAAAATGCCTTCCTCAAAGAACAGTTTAATGGTGGGTTCAGCTTCTGGTTATTTGCCGCCCTCTCTATGATCTGCATGTATTTTGTGGTCAGATATGTACCAGAGACCAAAGGTGTAGCGCTGGAAAAAATGGAAGAAGTGATGGCTCAAAAACTTGGCAAAGCCAAACCTTCCTCCACTCAACAGGAAAGTGCGCACGTACAATAACATTGGAAAATACAGCGAGCACTCAGGTGCTCGCTTTGGCGAATAAGGAAGTCGCATGCTGGATAAAATGGCCTTTTTTGTATACGTGATCCGCACCGGATCCATCTCCGCTGCATCACGCCATTTTAATCTCAGCGTCTCTGCGGGCAGCCGCTGGTTGCAAGAGCTCGAAAATCATTTTGGCGTGCCACTTTGCCACCGCTCCAACCGCCTTCTTACCGCAACACAGGCTGGCCAGACTCTTTTCGATGAGTTTTCTCCACTGGTCGATAACGCTGAACGCATCAGCCGTAAGTTGGAAGACTTTCAGGCCAGTGACAAAGGCCACATCAATATTGCCGTTACGCCCGTATACGCCAATCATTTTCTGATCGACAAGATCGCCGACTACATTACTGAAAACCCAGACGTGACTTTCAATTTGAATGTCACGCCCTGGGCTTTAGATCATGCCAGTGAATGTGATTTGATGATCAGCGCCAATGCCTCATTTCAGGGGTATCGTGAAAAAGACCTGCTGCTTGTAAAGCGTGAAGTGATGCAATGCCCATTTATCGTTGTCGCTTCACCGGATTACCTACAGCGCCACGGTGAACCTCAGCACCCTCAGGACCTCACTCAACATCATTGCTTGTTCGCAAGGACATTAACCGGCAGTAACGACTGGATATTTCGACAAGACGCGGAAACCTTACAAATGAAGGTTCCGAAAAGTGTCGAAGTCAACGACAGCGATCTTCTCTTGAAAGCGGCGCTCAAAAGTACCGGAATCGCCTATCTTCCCCAGTTTGTTGTCGAAGAAGCAATATCAAACAAGTCTTTAGTTCCTTTAATGGAAGATTACGAAACCAGTATCTGGAGCCTTAATCTCTACTATCATCCTCCCCAAAAAGCCTCTCCACTCGTGACCCGCTTCAAAGATTTCCTGCTCGGGAGTACGGGCTCCTCCCTATAAGGCTTAAGTAAGCGTTATAGCTCACCCTAAAAACATTCATGTCAGTAGGATGTTTTTTGTACACCTTCGCGTTTAAATCCTCCTGATAATTAAAAAAGAAAAGGAAAGAAAATGAACGCGAGACAAAAAGCTCAACAAGACTTCGACCTTAGCGGAGAACCGCTTATCGTTGGTGACAAAAACCGCTGCCCTTTGCCACCTGAAGAACTCATATCACTGACCCACGAATCACCCTATGTAGTTAAAGTTGTCGACTCAGGCTTGACGGCTGAGGTCTATCACCTGCGAATCAATGGTCGCGACTACAACATGAAAAAGCGCCGCCCTACCGCTAAGGTGAAAAACTTAGATGGCCAGTATTCGTTTTTAAATGAAGTCCAGCGCCGACAACAATTCCAACAGTTACGCGAAAACCCAGCTACATCCGCTCTGTTTCAGAATATTGTGCCCACTTTGTATGCCGACTATCGTCTCGGGTTTATGATCTCCCCATGGATCGAAGGTGAGCATGTACAAACTCTCACTCCATCGATCATCAAACAGCTGTTCACCACGCTGGAAGCGTGCGAGCAGCACGGCCTGATGGAATGGGATTTGTGCAGTGGTAACCTGCTGGTAGATAACGTAGGCAAACTCTGGCTGTTTGATTTTGGGTATATGTACCCGTTTGATCCACTCTCTGAGCTCAACAGCAACGGGTTGAGTGATCCAATTTTCCACTTTGTCGAACGCTTTGAAACCCGTTTTTTCTTTGGCTGGTTGCTGGAACAAAACCTTAGTTCAGCGCATCAGTTATCCCTTTATGAAAGCGTTAAACAACTCGGATTTGAGAGCTTTCAGCGCAAGGTTCAGTGGCTTAACTCACAGTCTGCTTTGCCCGAAGTTATTACTCACTTTCAATCCATTGCTCAGCGCTGGAAAGCAGCATTGGATAACGAACAAGCACTCAATCAACAATTCAGACTTGAAGCCTTTCGCTCACATGTTCTGGACATTGAAGATGACTTACACGGCCAGTCCTGTACGCCAACAACACTAAAAAGAATTGACGTAGTTCGAAGAGAAATCGAACAAGATTACCAATACCTGTTAGACAATGGTGGCCTGTTTTATGGCAACGCCGATAAAAGCCAATCACAGCTACTTGAAGACTACGCGGAAAAGTATCAACTGGCGCTTAACTACCAGATAAAATAACCGATGAATGTCCTCCCCGTCTGTATTAAATAGGCGGGGTAATCAGTCAACAACCCCGTCCCAGCACAACTTCATACCAGACAGAAACAAGAACAGATAACACAGCTGATAAATCCTTTCCTGGCTGACTCTGTGAAGCAGAAACACACCCAACTTAACGCCAATCGGCGCCAAAGGAATCAGCGCAAGCGCAGTCAACAGGTTCGTCTTATCAAACTCACCCAATGCAGCGTATGGGATCAGCTTAAAGAGATTAATAATCGCAAATAGCACAGCCATCGTGGCGATAAGAGGTATCTTCTCTAATCGTAAGGGCAGAAGATAAATACTCGCTGGCCCCCCTCCCGCGTGAATCGCAGTGCTGGAGAAACCACTCAATGAGCTCCAGAACCAAGCACTGATTGTACCCGGCTTTCGGGTAGAAGAGCGGCCACTCAACCAGTGTTGTAAACAAAAGCCAAGTGACAGCAATCCAATCGTCAGCTTCAACCCTGTTTCCGGAGTCACACTCAGAAATGCCCACGCCAAACCAACACCCAGAATAGCGCCAGGCAACATTGTCTTAAGTACGGCATAGTCGGCATTTCGGTAGTGCTGTTTAACCGCAAACGCATCCATAACCACCAAAATAGGCAACAATATTGCCGCGGCTTGGGTGGGTGAAATCACCAAGGCCATTAAAGGCACGGCGATAATACCTAAAGCGCCGCCTAACCCACCCTTGCCAATCCCGTAGATCAATACTGCGGGAATCGCCGTGGCGTAAAACCATGGGTCAGTCACTAGCGTCATTCCAATACTCCGGTGTCGGTGGCGATACAGGTTTCAACAGCAGAAATAGACATAGAAATGCTCTTATCTCATTAATTTTCAATACATTAATGAGTAAGTCACCAATCAACAGTGAACCGTTCCACATTGTTACTTTGCATATTTGCAAAGTCGCTTTGAATTCCTGGGCATAACACCTTAGCGATGGCTTTTCATAGACTAGAGCCATCGGATTCAGGCAAAAGGATTGAGAAATGAAACGAGTATTTATTGTTGCTGCCAAGAGAACGCCAATCGGCAGTTTCAATGGTTCGTTAGCGCCATTGTCAGCGGTTGAGCTCGGTGCCCACGCCATTCAGAGCGCAATCGCTCAAGCAAATCTCTCTGTCGATTTAGTCGACGAAGTCATCATGGGCAATGTCCTAACTGCAGGTTCAGGCATGGGGCCAGGAAGACAGGCAGCCATCAAAGCAGGCATCCCAGACTCTGTCCCTGCTTATACCATCAACATGATTTGTGGTAGCGGCCTGAAAGCTGTGATGGACGCGGCAAGCCATATTCGCGCTGGCGATGCAGAAGTGGTGATCGCAGGCGGTATGGAAAGCATGTCTAACGCAGCCTTTATTACCAATGGCCAAATCCGACGTGGCTATCGAATGGGCCATCAAAATCTGGAAGATTCCATTATTAAAGATGGCCTGACCGATGCGTTTCATCACTACCACATGGGCATCACGGCGGAAAACGTAGCTAAACACCTCGGCATCAGCCGCGAAGCACAAGATGAATTTGCCCTGTCTAGCCAAAACAAAGCGGCGACAGCGATTGAACAAGGTCACTTTGATGCTGAAATTGAGCCCATCACCGTAACTCAACGTCGCGCGCAAACCGAAGTCTCACAAGACGAATATCCGAAAGCTAATGCGACAATCGAAGGTCTAGCCAAACTAAGAGCGGCTTTCGACCCAGACGGAACGGTGACCGCAGGCAATGCTTCTGGAATCAACGATGGTGCTTCGGCTGTCATTCTTGTTAACCAAGAAGCGTTGGAGCGCTACAACCTGACACCACTCGCGGAAATTGTCGAATATGGTCAGGGCGCATTGAAGCCAGAAATCATGGGCCTTGGGCCAGTCACCGCGATCAATAACACTCTCGAAAAAGCGCGGCTAAACCTAAGTGACATTGATGTGTTCGAACTCAATGAAGCCTTCGCTGCTCAAGCATTAGGGGTAATCAAAGAGCTTAGCCACCAGCACAACGTCGAGCCGCAATGGCTACTCGACAACAGCAACCTGAGTGGCGGTGCGATTGCTCTAGGTCACCCAATCGGGGCTTCTGGTAACCGTATTCTCACTACTCTGGTTTATCAGCTTGAAAGAAACAATAAACGCATGGGCTTGGCTTCACTGTGTATCGGCGGCGGAATGGGCGCGGCAGTGATCTTAAAGCGCTGCGAGGAGCAATGATATGAAAAAATGCATTTCTTCAGAGCAGGTGAGTCAATACTTGCAAGATGGCATGACGATTATGATCGGTGGCTTTATGGGGACAGGGACACCAGAAAAACTCATCGACCTTTTGATTGAAAATGACGTGCGGGATATCACCTTGATAAGCACTGATACTGCCTTGCCAGATATCGGCACCAGTCGCCTGATTGCTGAGCAGCGCGTCTCCAAATTGTACGCATCACATATCGGGCTCAACCCTGAAACTGGCCGCCAGATGAACGATGGCATAATCGACGTTGAACTAGTGCCTCAAGGCACACTAGCTGAAAGGATCCGTTGTGGCGGCGCTGGTCTGGGCGGCGTTTTGACGCCAACGGGATTAGGGACACTTGTTGCCGAAAGTAAGCAGCTTATTGAAGTGGACGGTGAGCAGTTCCTTCTAGAGAAACCACTTAAAGCTGACCTAGCCTTGATTCGCGGTTCTAAAGTCGACCACCGAGGTAATGTCTTCTACAGCAAAACAACCCAAAATTTTAACCCGTTGATGGCAACGGCTGCTGAACGTGTCATTGTTGAAGCTGAACAACTGGTGGAAATCGGGGGTATTCAACCGGAAGCCGTCCACACCCCAAGCTTATATGTTGATCATATTTTCGTTGGAGAAGCCTCATGAGTCACAGCGAAAAACACCTTATCCGTAAACGTATCGCCTCCCGTGTTGCTCAAGAACTGAAAGACGGTGATATCGTTAACCTTGGCATAGGTTTACCGACTCTGGTTGCCAACGAAGTCGACAAAGACATCGAAATCTTGATGCAAGCAGAAAACGGCCTATTGGGCATTGATGAACTGGCCGATGAAAATAATCAGGACCCAGATTTGGTCAACGCTGGCGCACAACCTATTACCGCTATCGAAGGGGCCTGCTATTTCAACAGTGCTGACTCCTTTGCCATTATCCGAGGCGGACACGTTGACGCCACCGTACTGGGTGCGCTGCAGGTTGACCAACAAGGGAATCTGGCGAACTGGATCATTCCGGGCAAGATGGTACCAGGAATGGGCGGTGCAATGGATTTGGTTGTCGGTGCAAAAAAGGTCATTGTCGCCATGGAGCACACAGCAAAAGGCAAACCTAAGCTTTTGAAGCACTGCACCTTGCCGCTCACGGCGATGAATCAGGTTAATTTGATTGTGACCGAGCTGGGTGTCTTTACCATCACACCACAAGGTATTGAAATCATTGAAATAGCTCCAGACACTGACTTGGATTATGTGCAGTCAGTAACAGCAGCCGAGCTAATCGTCTCCCCTAACCTCAAAGCCATGCCTTGCTAGGCGATCAAAAACGGGAATAGCACTTCCATGCTACTCCCGTTCATTCTCTTTTGAATCTAGGGCTAGATCAGAACTTAATATTCATACCAGCAAAGACCACATCGGATTCAAAGTCATCCGCCAAAACAAACTTTCTGTACTCTAGGTTCAGGCCAACAGTACTAAAAAAAACCAGTTCTGTACCCGCTCCATAGTATGGATGTAACCCTGTATGAGAGTCGGTTCGTTCCGTTCCACCAGAAGGCGTATACGTCTTCTCAACATCGGAATAGTTAGCACCACCGACAACGTAAAGGTTGAGAAAAGAGACAGGAGATACTCCCGCTTTCAAACCCACAAAACCCGTGGAGTATTGCACTTCTTGCTTGGTCGTTCCTAGCACGGTTGTAACGATATTACTTGTCATACCCGCAACTCCGGCATAACCGATCTCCGCGGCAAAGTTGGGGTGGAACTGATACGCGTAATCAATTTTGCCTGCAAAGCCTGAGTCACTCCAGTCGTTCGGGCCATCCGTACTACCGCCCCCAATGCCAAAGCCGATTTGATGATTCCCCGCGAACGCCGTTGAAGACAGCAATAATGGCAAGAGTAAAAGCGCTTTTTTCATAGTTGAGTATTCACCATAGACACGAAACAGAGCTGGAAAATACGACAACCTTTCAATAAGTTGTATATCGTTTTTGTAAGGCTTTGTCAGAAGAATGTATCAGGCTCTGCAGCCGTTGCGCCTACTCCTCAACTACCCGATATTCAATATAGTGCGGTATTTGCCTTCAAGTTCTTTCAGGGCAGCTTCTAAAGTGGGTTCTGGTTTGCTCAAGTGAGTAATCAGAGTCATAAAATAGCAGTCCATAATCAGCGGCATTTTCTCTGCTACATTGACCGGCAGGTTCGAGTTTGCAAATACCGCATCATTGTATGACTGGTAGTAGTCCATATCCCAGATGACTTCTTTAAGCAGCGCTCGGCTCAGGTTCACATTGGAAAAATAGTAACCGTAATAGGTTGTCGCGAACTGCATCCCCATTTCCATTGCGTCATTCACAGGGTTGGCCAAGCCTTGCTGCGCAAGCTGAGTTAGCTGGTTGAGCATACCTTCACGTAATATCGCGAGCTTGTTTTCAAAGTGGCTAAAGACCGTGCCATCTGCCACTCCCGCTTGCCTTGCTATCTGACGCGTAGACGTTTCCTGATACCCCTGCGTTTCAAACAATTCCCACGCAGCGCTAAGAATCCGCTCTCTCGTTTGTTCTCTTTTTCCCATGCTCTTTTCATCCAAAATATTGCTGCTAGATCATACCTCTACCCAGATGAGTTGACAAATTGAGCGTGCTCACTTATTAATTGAGCGCGCTCAATTTTATAATTAGGAAAGAATGCAATGGAAGATAACCTCAAGAAAGTCGTGACTCTATTAGGCCAGTGGTTGGTATTTATGCCGAGCTTGTTTTGTTTCTCCTACGTATTAAGGCCGATAATGATGGCGCTGTTGATCCCGGGAGGCCTTTTGTTTCTCGCTCTCATTGGAGGCTCGGAAGTAAGAGACACGTTAAAACAGATGATGCAGGAGAGATGATGAAAACACTCGCAAGCAGTGAGCTCCCAGCACAAAGTGCACTGGTTGGGCGCTTAAAGAAACGGGGCTTTTGTGACGCATTGAGCTTTGAGATCCCAGACCAACAACGCTCCCCTAGTCAGGTTTACGTGGATGTATTTGGCCACCTTCCAAACATCGTTGAAACACTGATGGCGCTGAGAAACCGTTTGGTCGCTCCGTTAGGCTTTGCTGCGTCAGCAGAAAAGATGACGTTGCGGGTCGAAGATTTACGGCAGGGACAAGGCATCGGATTACATCAAGTCGAATTACTCTCAGAGAGTGAGATCATTTGCACCAGTGAGGACAAACATATGCAAGTCTCCCTTTCAGTGGTCAAACTCGCTCCGGGGCGGTTCACGCTCTCCACTTTAGTCAATACTCGGACATGGATTGGTTACGCCTACTTGCTGGCGATCATTCCTTTTCATAAGTTGATCGCCGCTGCTAGCATTCGTGCAATGCTTAAAAGGGTCAACACTTAGGGTCTGCTTACCCCACTCTCAGGCATTTGAACATAAAAAATCCCAGCGATTTATGCTGGGATTTTTCGTCAATAAGCCGGAGCAGTCACTTAGTCCATGGTCGGCATAGTAAAGGCACTCGCATGTTGTTCGAGCCTCACACCCGTAGGCCAGCGGCTTGTTACCGTCTTCATTCGGGTGTAGAAACGAACACCATCATTGCCGTGGACATTGAGTGGGCCAAATACCGAACGCTTCCAGCCGCCGAAGCTGTGGAATGCCATAGGTACTGGAATAGGCACGTTCACTCCAACCATGCCAGCCAGCACGTCTTCACCAAACTGACGAGCCGTTTCACCATCACGGGTAAATATTGCGGTTCCATTGCCGTATTCGTGACGATTGATCAGGTCCAGCGCTGTCTCGTAGTCTTCAACTCGCACTACCGACAAGACGGGGCCAAAGATTTCTTCTTTGTAGATCGTCATGTCTGGTGAAACATTGTCGATCAGCGTCGGGCCAACAAAGTAACCTGTTTCGTGTCCTTCCACCACAAAATCACGACCATCAACCACTAGCTTGGCGCCCTGTTGTTCACCTGATGTGATGTAGTCGCAAATCTTCGCTTTGTGCGGTGCTGAGATCACAGGTCCCATATCATTTTCTCGCCCATCTACGATCCCCGGCCCGACACGCATTTGCGCAATTTTCTCTTCAAGCTGGGCGATGAGCTTGTCACCAGTTTCATCGCCAACCACAACCGCCACTGACAACGCCATGCAACGTTCTCCTGCGGCACCAAAGGCCGCCCCCATGATAGCGTTAGCTGCCATATCAAGGTCTGCATCTGGCATTAGCACACAATGGTTCTTGGCTCCCCCTAATGCCTGACAGCGCTTACCGTGTGCAGAAGCGGTGCTGTAGATATACTCGGCAATTGGCGTCGAACCAACAAAACTGACGGCTTGAACTCTAGGGTCTGTAAGTAGTACGTCCACCGCTTCTTTATCGCCATTAACAACGTTGAACACCCCGTCAGGCAACCCTGCTTCTTTCAGTAGTTCAGCCATAATCAGGGCCATACTCGGGTCTTTTTCCGATGGCTTAAGGACAAAGGTGTTACCTGTCGCAAGGGCAACTGGGAACATCCACATTGGTACCATAGCAGGGAAATTAAACGGCGTGATACCCGCACAAACCCCCAGAGGTTGCATCAGTGAGTGGCTATCGACACCCGTCCCGACGTTGGCTGAATGCTCCCCTTTTTGAAGATGTGGTATGCCACATGCGAACTCAACCACTTCCAGACCACGCGTCACCTCTCCAACAGCGTCTGAATAGACTTTACCGTGCTCGTTGGAGATCACTCGCGCCAAACGATCCATATTTTGTTCAAGTAGTGCTTTGAATTTGAACATCACACGGGCACGCTTGAGAGGCGGTGTCTTCGCCCATAGAGGGAAAGCCCTCTCAGCTACAGCAATCGCTTCGGCGGTTTCCGCGGCCGAACTTAACACGACTTGGCGACTTTGCTCGCCTGTCGCAGGGTTAAATACAGGTGCGAAGCGACCTGTATGACTCTCGCTTAGTTGACCATTAATAAAATTCTGAACCGTTTCCATTTATCGAGCTCCTTCCCTGCTCTACTGGTTAAACAAACCAGCATCAGAGGCAAATTGATGTAAATTTTTGAATCCTAATTTGGCGTAAGTCAGCGGATGCGCCACCGACGGATCTTGCTCTGCTTCCACCACTAACCAGCCTTGGTAACCGTTTTCTGCCAGCAATTTAAGTACGGGCGGGAAATCCACGCCACCGTCACCAGGCACCGTAAACACGCCATCCAATACCGCATCAAGAAAGCTGGTCTTACGGTTCTTGACGTCTGCCAGAACATCAAGACGCACATCCTTGGTGTGAACATGGTTGATGCGATGAGCCCAGCGCTGAGCAACAGCAAGCGGATCCGCACCAGCAAAAGTGAGATGTCCGGTATCCAAAAGCAGCCCAACTTCCTTATCGGTGTGCATCATTAGATTGTCGATGTCTTGTGCCGACTCGATAACCGTTCCCATATGGTGGTGATAAGCAATTTGAACGCCCTGACTCTGGGTGTATCTGGCAAACTCAGACAGTTTTTCGCCATACTCCTCCCATTTGTCTTCCGGGAAATGAGGACGTAAATGCGCTGATGTTGTTTGGTCGCCATGAATGCAACCTGTCACTTCAGCAAACACCATCACTTTCGCACCGAGTTCTCGCAGCAACGTCAGATGCGACTGCGCGGCTTCAATCTCTTCTTCAACGCTACGAGTCAGCAACTCGCCAGAGTACCAGCCAGAGACTAATTGCAACTCATGTCCGGCTAAGATTGGCCCAAGTTGACTCGCTTCACGCGGGAATTTATTACCCAATTCAAATCCAGCGAAACCCGCCAGTTTTCCTTCCGACAAACACGTTTCAAGTGGTGTTTCAGCCCCAAGAGACGGCAAGTCATCGTTCGTCCACGTTAGTGGATTAATTCCTAGTTGTACTGTCATGATTGTTCCCTTAGATAACCTGATCTTTCTTGGCTGCTTCGTAGCGTTTACGCGCTTCTCGCACTGGCTCACGAACTGAAACTTCTGGCACAGCGACCTCCCACCATGAACCACCAGATTCAGTGGTACTGAGCGGATCGGTATCCAGCGTGATGACATACGTACTGTCCGCAGCTCTCGCGCGAATCAACGCCTGCTCCAGTTCAGTAATGTTGCCCACTTTTTCTGCGCTAGCGCCAAGTGAGCGCGCGTGTCCGGCAAAGTCGGTCTTCGGTGCCCCCGCCTCAACGGTATTGCAATCCTGAAGCAGATTATTGAAACCCGCACCGCCACAAGCTTGCTGAAGGCGGTTAATACAGCCATAACCGCGGTTATCTAACACCACCACAACCAACTTCTGACCTAACATCACCGAAGTGGCGATTTCAGAGTTAAGCATCAGATACGAGCCATCACCCACCATGACGAAAACCTCTGAATCAGGCTTCGCCATTTTGACGCCAAGCCCACCAGCGATTTCATACCCCATACACGAAAAACCATACTCAAGGTGGTAACCCTTGTCGTAACGTGTCCGCCACAGTTTATGCAGCTCACCCGGCAGGCCGCCTGCCGCGCAGACAACTATGTCTTTCTCCTGCGCGGCACGGTTAACAGCACCAATCACTTCCGCATCGGTGGGTAACTCGCTTTGGCGATCAGTCATCGCAATCTCGACGGTTTCATTCCATTTCAATCGCAGTGATTCCGCTTTGCTCTTCCAGTTAGGGCAAATGTTCCAACCAATCAGACCACTGCCGAGTTGTGGCAAGGTATGTTTGGCGTCAGCAACCAAAGGGGTGCTGTAGTGCTTGGTCGCATCGAATCCATTGACGTTGAGTGACACAATCTTGGCATCAGAACGGAACAACGCACGAGAGCTGGAAGTAAAGTCCTGTAAGCGAGTCCCGACAGCGATGACTACGTCTGCCTCACTGGCAAGCGTATTAACTGCTTCTGAGCCCGTAACTCCGATCGACCCTAGATTACTCGGGTGATCCCATGCCAATGCGCCTTTGCCCGCTTGTGTTTCACCGACGGGCAAGCCAAAGGCTTCCACAAAGTCGCTGAACTCTTGGGTTGCTTCTGCGTAATGGATACCTCCTCCCGCGATAACCAGTGGCTGCTTAGCCTGCGCTATGCTCTCAATAGCAAGTTGGAGTTCATGCTCATCTGCCCCAGGTCGGCGGATGCGATGGACTTTTTCTGCAAAGAAATGTTCAGGGTAATCAAAAGCCATGGTCTGCACGTCCTGAGGGAGAGAAAGCGTCACAGGGCCACATTCAACCGGATCGGTCAGTACTCGCATTGCCTGAGGTAAGCTATTCAACAACTGCTCAGGGCGAGTAATGCGATCAAAAAAACGGCTCACTGGCTTAAAGCAATCGTTCGGCGTGATGGTGGCGTCACTCCAGTCTTCAACTTGTTGAAGGACAGGATCCGGTTCGCGAGTCGCAAACGTATCGCCCGGTAAAAGCAAGACGGGTAAACGGTTAACGTGAGCCAAAGCCGCAGCGGTCACCATATTCAGCGCGCCCGGACCAACCGATGTCGTTGCTGCCATCATGCGGCGGCGGTTGTTGGCTTTTGCAAAGGCAATCGCACTGTGCGCCATTGCTTGTTCATTGTGCGCGCGATAGGTCGGCAGTTCATCGTTCACATGGAACAACGCCTCTCCTAAACCTGCAACATTGCCATGACCAAAGATGGCAAATACACCTTCAAATATCGGTTGCAGTTGGCCATCTACTTCCACTTTCTGCGCCTGCATAAACTTCACCAGCGCTTGAGCCATGGTCAGTCGGATTGTCTTCGTCATTCTTTACCCCTCCTGACCACGTTCACGCCACAGACTTATCAGGTTGTGGTAATTACGTTTAATCTGATCGATGAGAGTTTGATCATCTATCTCATTAGCTAACCAAGCACGAGACGGCTGACCAAATATAGTTCGCCCGACCGCAAAGCCTTTGACTACATTATTCTGCGCAGCTTGCTTAAAGCCTTCACGCAGCACCTCTTCCGGCGCATCTAGCCCGAGCAATACTACGCCTCGACAATGCGCATCACGCTCGTTGATCAGTGCCTCAGCCGTTTGCCAGCTTTCTGTTTGCATCGGTGGAAGCTTCCACCAGTCAGGTTTCACACCTAGGTTATAGAAGCGCTGCATGGCGCGAAGGTAAAGGGCGTCATCGCGCTCCATGTCAGCGGGTAGAATAACTTCTAAAAGCATTTCATGGCCGGATTTGCAGCAGGCGGTGTAGACTTCCTGCACCTGTTTTTCCTGCTCCAAACGCAACGCATGATTGTCTTCCGGATGGAAGAACACCAAACACTTAACGACATGCTCAAGTGGCCAGTCAATCAATTGTGAACCGATGTTGCCGTGCTCAAGCTCTAGTGGGCGCGATCCCGGTAGCTCGACTGGACGCCCTATCCACCAACCGCTGCCCGTAACCTGATTCAATACCGATTGACCGAAAGAGCCATCGCACAATAAACCAGCTTTACCTTGCAAGTCGGCCTCACACGCCACTTCCTGGCTGGCTTTATAGATCAGTTCTTTAAGGGGAGAAATCCGACTGATATCAGCACCGACTGAACGCGCCATATCGACAAACTGAATACGGTGATCGAACGCCAGTACACACAACTCATCCCACTCTTTATCTCGCGTTGTTACTCGATGAAGGTGATTGAGGTGTGAGTCAAGATCCGGACGCGGTACCTCTTCTGCTCGCGCCAGATAATCATCCAGCTCCTCCTTACTTGGCATTGCTGGCGCACAGCCGTGTCTTGAAACCACCAGCGCGCCACATGCATTTGCGTACGCACAAGACTGCTGCCAACTCTCACCATTGAGGTAGCCACGCAATAACCCAGACATAAACGCATCCCCAGCTCCGAGTACATTGAGCACTTCTACTCTTACGCCGCGAGCGTTGATACCACCGTCAAGATCGTCTGGTAGCTCACCACTAAACACAGAACAGCCAAGTGGCCCTCGTTTGCAGACCAGTTCCGCATCCGATACTTCACGTACACTCTTCAACGCTTGCAAAGTATCTTCAGACCCTCCAGCAATATGGAATTCTTCTTCTGTACCGATAATAAGGTCGAATAATCCCAGCACCTCTTTAAGTGATGCTGTAACGTTTTCTGATTCAATATAACGTGTTTCACCATCACCAATGGAAGTCAGCCCCCACAATACTGGTCGGTAGTCGATATCCAGCGCTGTTTTTACACCATGTTTGCGAGCATATTTCAGCGCTGTTAGCACTGCTTCCCTTGTTTGAGGATGAGACAAATGCGTACCTGTAATCGCTAGACAACGGGCTGAAGCGATATATTCCTCGCTTACATCGTCAGACGTTATTGCCATGTCTGCGCAGTTATCGCGATAAAAAATCAGTGGAAACGTGTCCTCATCTTTGATCCCTAAAATCACCAGCGCGGTCAGGCGTTGCTGATCGGTGATCAGATGGCTGGTGTCTACTCCGAGCCTTTGCAGCTCTTCACGCACGAATCGGCCCATATGTTCATCACCAACACGCGCTAGCATAGATGACTTCAAGCCCTGACGCGCCGTACCGTAGGCAACATTGCCCGATGACCCACCGAGATACTTTGCGAACGACCCCATGTCTTCTAGACGGGCACCAATCTGTTGCCCATACAGGTCAACGGCCACACGTCCCATACATATAAGATCGAGTTTCTTATCGATGGCCTTCATTTGGTTACTCCTTTAATACTTTGCTGGTTTTAACCGGGGACACCAACCCGGTTTCCAACTATCGCCGAATAAGGTTATTTGTGTTTCACAACCTTTATACGAAACATTTGTTTCATTTTCAATGAAAAATGAAATGCAAAATCCAGACTGTGATCCATGGCCATTTTTTACTCAAATCCATTCTTTTCATTTCTAAGACACACATAAAATGAAAAATATTTATCAAAATACCATTCAATATTTTCCGCTGAAACAAAAATTCCACAAATGAAAGACTCAATTAACACAAATATCAGAAACAGGTCACAAAAATTTTTTATTTATTATAAATCAATAATTTAATATTGAACGGCATATTGAAATGTAAATTTCAGTGAGATCGCGATAACAGTTTTAACAATTGAGAAACAATTCGACTGGTCAGAATTCAAACATCCACATATAGTTTCTCACCGACACCAATAAAAAATATTTTTCAAACCAATGAAGTATGTTTTGCAAGTTTGAAAAGATAACGATTGAAACAGCTGAATAGGACTCACAGCCGCATTCAAGCAAAAATGAAATGAAAATTTCATTATGTGTGGAACGCGGTTGAACAAGAACGAAGGAGGCAATGATGCCATCATTACATCAAGGACTTACCATGCTGCTGACCAAGGTGAAACAACTCGCCACTACCTCTAAAACCTTACTTAAAGGCCTACTCGTGACTTCTGGGTTACTTCTACTGACAGCTTGTGGTCAGGAAGAAGCCAAGTCGGACGTCACACGGGTCGGCGTTGCCATTCCCAACTTTGATGACACCTTCATGGTGTACATGAAAGATGCAATGGACAAATACGCGCAACAATTTGACGGCAAAGTTGAACTGACCTTTGTCGATGCCAAGGAAGATACAGCGAAGCAGTTGGGTCAGGTAGAGAACTTTATCGTCCAGCAAATGGACGCAATTATTCTCGTCCCTGTAAACACTGACGCAACTCAACCAATGACCGACCGCATCCTTGATGCCGGTATTAAGCTGGTGTATCTCAACCGACGTCCTTCTTACCTGCCGGAAAGCGTTTTCTACGTTGGCTCTGAAGAGCTGAAGTTCGGCGAAACGCAGGCGGAATACGCCGCCAACATTAAAGACGGTGGCAACGTGGGTATCCTGATGGGGATGCTGACTCAGGAAGCCGCCATCATGCGAACTAAGGGTGTGGAAGATTTCTTCCAAGACAAACCAAATTTCGATGTGGTTCGTAAGCAAACAGGTCTATGGCAGCGCGCTCAAGGGATGACCGTTATGGAAAACTGGCTCAACTCTGGCGACCAGTTAGACATTATCTTGGCTAACAACGATGACATGGCACTGGGTGCAATTCAGGCTCTACGTGCAGCGGGCAAACTTGATGACACCTTAGTCGTTGGTGTCGACGCTACGCCAGATGGTCTGATCGCAGTTAAGAATGGTTCTCTGAATGCGACGGTATTCCAAGACGGAGGTGGTCAGGCTCGTGGCGCGATTGATGCCGCAGTTGATGCCGTTAAAGGTAAACAGCACGATCAAATTACTTGGATCCCAGCAGAGCTGGTCACACAGGACAACCTAGCCGCGTTCGAAGCGAAACAAAAAGGTTAATGGAATAACAGCGCTCTGCACCTTCAGTGCAGAGCACTTTTTGGAGTAGTAGTTATGAGTCAAGTTTTACTCGAAATGCGTGGTATCACCAAAACCTTCCCTGGTGTTAAAGCATTAGACAACGTTCAGCTTACCCTTAAACAAGGCCGAGTCATGGCATTGATGGGGGAAAACGGCGCTGGTAAATCAACCCTGATGAAGGTGATGTTCGGTATTTATCAGCGTGACAGTGGCACCATTCGCTACAAAGGAGAAGCCGTTGAGTTCTCGGGCGCAAAAGAAGCGCTGGAATCAGGTATCTCTATGATCCATCAGGAGCTTTCTCCTATTTTATATCGCAGTATTGCAGAGAACATCTGGCTGGGACGCGAACCGCTTAAGGGGCCGTTAAAGCTAATTGACCACGATAAGATGTATCGCGATACCGAAGAGCTGCTGAAAAAGCTCGATCTGGATTTAGATCCACGAACCCCGATGACTGAACTGACGGTGGCAACGATGCAGATGGTTGAAATAGCCAAAGCCATCTCCTACCACTCAGAAATCATCATCATGGATGAGCCGACTTCCGCTCTAACCGACAAAGAAGTCGACCATCTGTTTGAAATCATTGAAATGTTGAAAAGTCGTGGCTGCGCTATCGTCTACATCAGCCACAAAATGGATGAGATTTTCCGCATCTGCGACGACATTACCGTCTTCCGTGATGGTTGCTTTATTGGTGAACGAGAAGCCAAAGAGACCAATAACGAAGAACTGGTGCAGATGATGGTGGGTCGAGATCTTGGTGACGTATTCCCACCTCCGACAGCCAAACCGGGCAAAACTCGTCTTGAAGTGCGAGATCTCTCCGTTGAAGGCGCCTTCAGCAACATTAACTTTGACCTTCACGAAGGCGAAATTCTTGGCATTGCCGGGCTGGTGGGTGCAGGTCGTACGGAACTGATTGAAACTCTGTTTGGGGTTCGCGAGAAAGACACCGGAGTGATCCGCATCAACGGAAATGAAGTGGAAATCAAAACCCCACAAGACGCAATCAGCCACAAGATGGCTTTCCTGACCGAAGATCGACGCCATTCCGGCTTATATCTGATGCTCGATATCTTTGCGAATACATCCATTGCTCATCTCGACGCATACCGTAACAAAGTGGTGAATGTGCTTGATGTTCGCAAGATGCGCTCAGACAGCGAAGACCACTGTAAAAAGCTCAGAGTGAAAACTCCAGGCATGTACGAAACCATCGACAACCTCAGTGGTGGTAACCAGCAAAAAGTGCTGCTTGCCCGTTGGATGCTGACCAAGCCTGACATTTTGTTCCTCGATGAGCCCACACGCGGTATTGATGTTGGTGCTAAGTCTGAAATTTACAAACTCATGCGCCTGCTTACCGGTATGGGTAAGAGTTTGGTGATGATTTCCTCCGAGCTGCCCGAAGTGATGGGGATGAGTGACCGCATTCTAGTCATGCATGAAGGTCAGCTAAAAGGTGCGATTGAAGGGCAAGAAGCAACGCAGCAGAAAATCATGTCAATGGCGCTCAATTAAGGTCTCAGATCGTCATTCGTTTATCAGGATTTGTTCACCTGCCTGGCAGGTGATTAAGAAGTAATTCAAGGAATGCAGTTATGATTGCAAAACTGATTAAGGCTACCTCAACCGAAGGCGAGCCAAACAAAAATTTCAAACGTCTTGTCTCTAAGTACGCGATTTACATTGTTTTTGTTGCCATGTGTATCGTGATGACGATTTTGTCTCCCGTCTTTCTGACCGTGGCAAACCTGCTCAATGTGGTTACTCAGATGGCCAGTATCGGTCTGCTAGCGTTGGGCGTGACCATCATCATTATCACTCGTGGTATCGACCTTTCATCCGGCTCAGTGCTGGCCGTCGCAGCGGTGGTATCGGCCAGTATGGCGCAAACACTCGACTGGAGTATGCGCATGTATCCGAACATGCCAGAGTTTCCAGTGATCGTGCCCATCATCGCAGCATTAGCGGTAGGTGCATTGTGTGGCTACATTAACGGCGCCTTAATCGCGTACACAGGTATTCCGCCATTCATTGCAACGCTAGGGATGATGATCGTCGCGCGTGGCGCTGCCCTGCTCTACTCAGATGGCCGCCCGGTCAGTAGTCTGATAGAGTCCTATCAGTGGATTGGACAAGGCAACATTGCTGGACTTCCTGTACCTGTGGTGATATTCATCGTCATGGCTTTTGTCTCCTACATTCTGCTCAACTACACCCGTTTCGGTAAGTACGCTTACGCGATTGGCGGCAACGAAACTGCAGCTTACGTCTCGGGTATCAACGTCAATAAATACAAAATTCTGGTTTACACCTACGCAGGCCTTCTGGCGGGTATTGCGGCCTTGATTCTGGCTGCACGCATTAACTCTGGTCAACCGGGTCTTGGGGTCATGTATGAACTGGATGCGATTGCCGCTGCAACCGTTGGTGGTGTATCCCATGCAGGCGGTATCGGTACAATTCAGGGCACCATCATAGGCACTATGATCATGGGTGTGCTTCAAAACGGGCTCGATTTGCTCAATGTTTCAGCGTACTGGCAGCAAATCGTCAAAGGCTTAGTCATCATTTTTGCTGTGATGTTCGATATGAAACGTCACAAGAAAAGCAAATAACGTTTTGTAGGGCTGAAGCTATTGTCCTTTCACGAATATCTTGTCTGACGCTGCGCTCACAACGTCAGCCCTGATATGGCAATAGCTTCTGGGGATTACCCTGTTTGCGCCGCTTTACGTTGCGGCGCTTTTTTCTTCTCGCATCCAGCTTCTGACCATTTTTGGAAGCCATCACTAATCTCGTTCTGAAACAAATATTTCACGATTTTCGAATTTAAGGTATCTTTACGGAAGATTTATTTCAGATTCCGAACCTAGGAGAGTGACATGAAAGCGGCCAGTTCGCTCGGAGAGCTGCAGGATCAGATCCGCAATAATTACTCTGACCTGAGTAAGCGACTCCAGCAAGTAGCTAAGTATGTGCTTGATAATTCTAACAGTGTTGCATTTGATACTGTTGCCGTTATTGCTCAGCAAGCCGAAGTACCTCCATCGACTCTAATTCGTTTTGCCAGTGCATTTGGCTTCAGCGGATTCAATGATATGAAACAACTGTTTCGTCGTAATCTGGTTGAGGAAACCACCAGCTATACCGATCGAGCCAGACTGTATAAACAGCTAGAGGGAGAACCTCACCCACCAGAAACGCCAAAAGACATTCTGGAGGAATTTGCCCGCGCTAATTCTCAGGCAATGAATCACCTTGCCGCTCAAACTTCAGCTGAAAAATTAGAGCAGGCGGTTGATATCCTGCGTAATGCGGAGAATATCTATCTTATTGGACTTAGACGCTCGTTTAGCGTCGCGTCATATCTGACTTACGCACTACGTCATCTGGATAAGCGCGCTTTCCTTATTGATGGCCTTGGTGGAATGTTCAAAGAACAACTGAGCATGATTGGCCCTAAAGATGCCATCGTGTCCATCAGTTTCAGCCCTTACGCGCAAGAAACCGTGATGCTAAGCGAAGTCGCATCCAAAGCCGGTGCACATCAAATTGTGATTACCGATAGCCAAATCAGCCCGCTCGCAGCGTTCAGCGACGTGTGTTTTGTGGTCAAAGAAGCCAAAGTGGATGCATTTCGTTCTCAGTCTGCGTCTTTGTGCCTAGCGCAAACTCTCGCGGTGTCTATGGCCTTCGATCAGGCTGAAAAACTCTAGCCTTCTCAGCGGCAGTGGTCGATCACTGCCGCTTATTTCTTCTTTATACCTGCCAAGGTCAAATCATTGAGCTAAGTGAGGGTTTGATCACTTATTTTTTACAATTCAACGCCTCTAGCTCCTCACTTATTATGTCAATTTTGGAAAAAGACAATGATACTTCTTCCAATAATCGAAGAATAATACTGGCTTAAGTGATTGATATTTGGTGATTCAGCTTCCAAAGCGTGTTTTATTGACCGAGAAAACACACAAGTGTGAATTTCTGCTTCTGGTTCGAATTGAGTTTCGAATTTAAAATATGCAAAACCAGAAAATAACAAGCACGTCACAAAGGAAGCAAAGGGACGCCATGAGTAATCAAGCGCTAATTCAGACATTCATCAACATTGTCGGCCAAGACCATGTGTTAACCGATAACAAAAAAACCGAATATTACCGCTCAGGCTTCCGCTCGGGTAAAGGCAAAGCACTGGCAGTTTTGTTTCCCGGTTCATTAGTTGAACAGTGGCGCCTGCTTCAGGCCGCGGTAGAAGCGAACTGCATTGTGATCATGCAGGCCGCCAAAACCGGTCTGACTGAAGGGTCTGCACCAAGTGGTGACGATTACGACCGAGAAGTTGTGGTGATCAACATCATGCGTATTAACTCGCTGCATTTGATTGAAAACGGCAAACAGATCATCAGCTTACCGGGTGTGAGCCTTCACCAACTTGAGAAGAAGCTTAAATCCGTTAACCGTGCGCCTCATTCCGTGATTGGCTCTTCTTCAATTGGCGCAACAGTTGTTGGTGGTATTGCCAACAACTCCGGTGGTGCTTTAGTCAAACGCGGCCCTGCGTACACGGAATTAGCGCTGTTTGGCCAGGTCACCAAAGAAGGCAAACTAGAACTTGTGAATCATTTAGGTATCGAAGGCCTTGGTGAAACGCCAGAAGAAATCCTGACCAATGTTGAACAAGGCAACTTTGACCCTTCTAAGATCATCCACAGTGATGCGATGGCATCAGACAAAGAGTACGAAGCTCGCGTTCGTGACGTCGATGCAGAAACCCCTTCCCGTTTTAATGCTGATTCCAGACGCCTGTTTGAAGCCAGTGGCTGTGCAGGTAAGCTCGCAGTGTTTGCAGTCCGTGTCGATACCAACCCTGTCGCTGAAAAAGAACAGCTTTTCTACATCGGCTGTAGCGATCCAGCGAAGATGACGATGCTGCGCCGTGACATGCTGAGTGGCTTTAAGCATTTGCCAGAAATGGGCGAATACATGCACCGCGACATTTTCAATCTGGCGGAAACTTACGGTAAAGATGTCTTCCTGTCGATTCATCACCTAGGCACTGACAAGTTGCCTAAGTTCTTTGCGCTAAAAGCAAAAGTTGAGTCGATCCTGAAACGCATTCCGTTTGTATCTAAAGATTTGCCAGATATTACACTTTACTGGCTCACCAAACTGTTCCCACAGCACCTTCCTAAGCGCATGCTGGAATTCAGAGATAAGTACGAGCACCATCTGATCCTAAAAATGAGTGATGGTGGTATCGATGAAGCGAAAGAATACCTGGAGAACGTCTGGTCTAAGCAGGACGGGTGTGAGTACTTTGTTTGTGATGCTGATGAAGGCAAGAAAGCTCTGCTTCATCGCTTTGCGGCTGCGGGTGCTGCGATTCGCTATGAAACCATTCACTCCAATGAAGTGGAAGACATTCTTGCGCTAGATATTGCCCTGCGCCGAAACGACATTGACTGGGTGGAACAGTTACCAGAAGAGATCACCAAAGACTTGGTTATGGGTCTCTACTACGGTCACTTTATGTGTCATGTCTTCCATCAGGATTACATCTTTAGAAAGGGCGCGGATACGAAGAAGATCAAACAGAAAATGCTTGAGCTTTTAACTCAGAAAGGCGCCAAATACCCAGCAGAGCATAACGTAGGCCACCTCTATGAAGCCGAAAAGCAGCTTCAGGAGTTCTACCACTCATTGGATCCAACCAATACCTTTAACCCAGGTATAGGTAAAATGAGTAAGTACAAACGTAACTGCAGCTGCTGTGGCGGTTAACAGAAAGGAAAGCGGAGCTCATTGAGCTCCGTTTTACGATTAATTCTTCACAAACATGCCTGAACCGCTCAAGGCTTGATGCTTCTCCAATTCGCCTTCTTGATAAAAACCTGTGTGATAAACCGCCATCTGAGATTGACCACTGGTACTTTTCACAAAGCCAATCAGAATGCCGTGTTCACCTTCAAATGGCTTGGTACCTGACTGCTTCAGATAGGTTTTACACGCCTCAACGTTAGACGCTTCAAGCTTAGTTTCAAAACGCATAATCTGATTATCATTGTACATGGCGAAACCCTTTGGCTCAGTCTTACAGTACTCGACGCCATTGTCTTCAATGAAAGCGGTGACCATCAATGGGCCGTTGTTAACTTGGGTAAATTTGTAACGGTTATAGGCATTAGGTTGGTTGTAAGCATCAATGCTTTTCCATTCTGTATCTGGCAGAGAAGCCAAAACGTCAATCAGTTTTTCAGTTTCAACTTGTTGATACCAAACATTAAAGTCTTCTCCTTGGATGCCAGAATCTTCCGAAGTCATCCGAAAGCCATAATCCAGTGTATTAAACTCATAATCATCCAAGTGAATTGACTTAATCTGCGCCTTTTGCACAGCAGAAAGATCTTTTCGCCATTCACCAAAAATCCAGCCTAAGTTCGACAATTTAGCGTTGCGTAATGAGCGACTAAGCACCTCACCACTTGGTTTCACTTGCTTAGAAGCATATTCCATTGCATCACTCACTGTTGACTGAGCGACTTCATACCCAGCCGACACTTCTACTTTGTGATAATCGTTTGAAGCATCTACACTCACCGACTGGCTCCAAAACTGTTGCTCACCTGTATAGTGATAACCAATGCCTACCCCCATGTAACGCGGTGATGTATCACTAGCGCGTAGAATATCGTCACTTCCATTTCCTAGTGTCGCAACATAGATCCCCATAGGATAAACAACACGGCTTTGACCACCATTAATATTATTTTTGCCAGTGCTTCCAGCATCGCCAGAACCACCACCGCCACAACCAACAAGTAACGCAGTTAGTACCGAAACCGAAATCGCCGCTCTTTTAAACATAAGTTTTCCCACTCATCACATACCCAACTGAGACGTATGCACACCAGAACACCATGAAATCTGGTGTGTATAAATCGATGATGGGAAGTATCCGCACGGATGTCGTTAAATCAAAAAACGTTTCCACACTAAACTTAACAGCACATTTATTTACATCTAACACACTGAATAATAGGAAGAATAACGAGTTGTCTTACAGAGCTTATTTAGCAATTTTTACACTACAGAGAGGGAAAAGAGCCCCCACTCTACTGGTTAGGATGGTGAGTTCAATCCAAGGTCACGTCTGCTTGGCTCCAACCAAATTTGTCGCACAGCACTTTAAGTTGGTTCAGCTCATTTTGAGTCTGTTCGACCAACCAGTTCAGGATTTCACTGATCATGGGAGAATGATTACGTTGATAACAGTAGTACTGCCAATCGCTATGTTGAAGTGAAAGCTGTTCAGGGCATTTGAGAAACTCACGCTTGAGTTCAGGTAATACCAACAGCAGATCCGTCACTGTCACTCCCTGGCCGGATAGGCAGGCACTTAGCGCTAAATCCAAGCTGAAGAACACAGTATCCCTGCCCTTTTTCGCCCCTTCCAGATCAGCGTTGCTTAACCAGTTTTTCCAATCCTGATGATCAAGGGTGGCATGCAGATGTGGCAACGTCAGAACATCACTTAACTGAATATGCTGCTTAGAGAGGGATTCAGCGTAAACCGGCGCCATAAACTCATCACGAAGAAAGGTTACATCTGAGCGATTCTGGTATCGCTCACGCTTTCGCGTGTTCACGATCAGCAGATCGCAGTCTTCAGAATCAAGCGGTGGATCTTCTTCAATCGATGGGATGATGACAATCTCGTGTTCAGGGTATCGCTCGTTGAGCATCGCAACCTTAGGCATCAGAATACGCGTGGCGTAACTGAGCGCACTTTTGATCACAATACGCTTCTTATTCGGCACCGCCCACTGAGCAATCAAGCTGTCTAGCGCAACGTAGTTTTTGCGCAGCACTTCATAGAGATCTTTCCCTTGCGTTGTTAACTCAATCGCTCGGTGTTTTCGGATCACTAGAGATGCTTTTAGCTCATCTTCAAGTTGCTTTATCTGACGGCTGACTGCACTTTGGGTAACGTTAAGCTCATCAGCCGCTTTGGTAAAGCTCATAAGGCGCGCCACAGATTCAAAGACTTTCAATCCGTTGTGTGAATAAGGGAGACGGTTATAAGGGGACATAATTCACTCGCATGATCTGAACTCATGTAAGAGTGGCATAAATGTCATTTGAAGGCTAGCCAGCAAACTCGTACCTTATTGTGATAACGATCACGAGGCACACAATGAAAAAAATTCTCTCTCTGGCATTTCCACTGATAATTTCGCAACTCATCGCAATGGCACTGGTTCTGACTGATGTCTGGATGATGTCGCGACTCAGTGTGTCTGCGCTGGCAGCCGGAGGATTGGGTGCGTCCATCTACAGTTTCGTCTTTATTGTGGCGAGCAGCACCGTGGGTTGTGTGGCGAACTTAATTGCGATTGCTTATGGTCAACGTATTGCGAGGCCGGAATATGGCAATCAGCAAATCCGCTTAGCAGTAAAAGGGGCTGTACTACTGACGGTGATCCTGTCTGCGATCTTAACCTTGTGTTTTGCATATGCACCGCAACTGCTGGCACTGGCGAAGCAGCCTCAAGAGCTCGCTGGCCCAGCTATGGAATACCTAGACGCATTAAAATGGGCCATGTTGCCGTCTCTGATGCTACTGGTGCTGCGCGGCTTAACCAGTGCGCTCGGTAATGTACGTTCAATCATGGTGATGTCATTACTGACGGTTGCGCTCAACGTACCTATCAGCTATTTGCTTGCTTTCCAGCTAGAGCTTGGCTTGGCAGGACTTGGCGCGGGTACCGCTTTAGCGGCATTCATTGTGATGCTGGGCTACGGCTACTGGGTGTTTAAGAGCCCTGAATACATGCCGTTTGCGCCGTGGAAAAATACAGAAGAATACTCGCTATCATTGCTTAAACCTTTACTGGCCATGGGCTTGCCTATTGCACTGGCTGCGCTGCTTGAACACGGTTTGATTTACGGTGGCACTTTGATGGCAGGCACCATCAGTATCGCTGCGCTCGCATTGCACCAAATTCTTCTGCAATGTCTGAGCTTCACCTGGAACATCAACTTTGGTTTCTCGCAAGCCGCAGCAATTTTGGTCGGGCAGGACTATGGTGCGGAAGACTATGATGGTATTAAGCGCACAGCCCTTCGTAGCTTTGGCCTGACGACAGTGATCAGCGTAGTGCTGGCAGGTGTGTTCATGTTATGGCCTGAGCTGATCGGCTCCATTTTCAATCTGGATTCTGAGCTTTCAACACTGCTCGTCGCCGTTCTATGGGTAGTCGCGCTCTCTTTCATTGTTGATGCGTGGCAGCTACTGGCGATTAACCTACTTCGCGGCATGAAGATCGTTGTTGGCCCGACTGTAGTGACGGCTGTCGGCTACTGGCTGTTTGGTCTGCCTGCTGCATGGCTGCTACTGCCAGACTTTGGTTTAGGCGGCATCTGGGGCGGTATCGGTATTGGTCTAGGCGTCACAGGTATGTTGCTACTTGTTCAGCTTCTGCTGGCGATTAAAAAGCAACGCAATACAGATTCTCTTGCCGTAGCCATGGGTTAGTCGGTAGTATCGCTTCGACCATAAGTGAGAGAAGCGATGACAGACCTCGATATTGAATTTGAACATATTTTTCTGGAAGTAAAAGCCGAACGCTGGCACAGCATCGAGCGATTCTATTTCAGCTATTTTTGCTTCCGGGAAAATTACCTCACTAAGAAAGGCAAGCCAGATTGGGAACTCGCCCGCCAGCGCTGCCCTCGTTCCCGCTCTCTTACTATCATTAAGCACGCTGAGCTTGAGCCGCTGGTTCCGCACGAAGTGATCACCGGAGAAATCAAACGTTACTGGCGTGATGGTTTACTCACACCAAGAGCATTACGCCGTATTCTCGACAGCCTTCTGGATTACGCGACCATTACCAAAGCAGAAAAGAACGTCTTAAAACAAGCAGGCTTTCTCAACGCAATGCCAGCCTTTTGGTATCAATCCAAAGACAAATCACCGATATCAAGGTTCGCAGCCGCAAATATCGAGATGCAAGACCAATCAAGAGATTAGCGCCTACGATGAATTCTGGCGGGCAACACCGTAATTCCTGTTTTCATCTCCGGCTGCTTTAGAATGGCTTGTCCGTAATCAAATAGTGTCTGAGCAATCAGATCGCAGTCCTGTTCAACCGAGTCAATTTTCACAGGTAAGCAATCCAGAATGTCGTAGTTATCGAAGGTCGCCAAGCGAATATCTTCATCCAGCATGTTCTTCTCGGTCAAAAAACGCAAAGCCCCTTCCAACAATGAATACGAGGCGGTATACACGGCTTTAGGTAGACGCCCTAGATCTTCTACAGCCAGTGCCATGAGCTCGTAGCCTGACTCAGGTTGATAATCCTTGGTATACACGTAGCGATCATCAAAACGCACACCTGCATCCTTAAGCCCGAGCTGATAGCCCTTAAAACGATCTCGGCTCGTAGACAAGTTAAGCTGACCACCGATATACACGCACTCTTCACCACTTAAGGCTAATTGAGCCACCACTTCCTTTGTCGCTTTTTCAGCATTGGTTTTGATATTGATGAAATCGCTATCTTCTAATATACGGTCAAAGAAAATTACTGGAGTGCTTGGACTGATAGGTTGATAGAAGGTGTCATCCATCATGCAAGTTGCCACTAGCAGGACATCCACCTGCCGTTCAATCAAGCTCTTTACTGCCTGTTGTTCCTGTTCATGATCATCGTCGGACGAGGCGATAAGTAGCTGATAACCATTATTCCGACACAGTATTTCCAACCGTTTAGCAATGTTCGCAAAGCCCATGTTCGCTAAATCTGGAATGACTAAGCCTACGGTATAGGTCTGCTTAGACTTGAGCGCTCTGGCGTAGATACTCGGCTTGTAATGATACTGTTCAGCAATAGCCTGTACTTTCTCCACCGTGTCTTCATGAATACGGTGCTTTTTTGCGTGTCCATTGAGCACAAAACTCACTGTTGACTTGGAAACACCCGCCAATGCTGCGATGTCTGCCAATTTCAGTTTTTTACCTGCCATTATTCTCTTTTCCTACTCGGTGTCTTTATCAGCCTGCCTTGCTGCTAGCTCAATCAACGCCACTGCGCTCTCATGTTTAGACTCTGACAATGATCACAATTTGATCTTTATCGTGATAAATGATCTCTGCAAACCTAGATCGCTAAACCGTTTTAGCTATACAATCAGCTTAATTTAGTTAAGTAAGAGATGCAATGATGAAAAACAGAGTTTGGGTAACAGGAGATGCAGTTGTAGACCTGATTCCAGATAGCGAGTCCAGCTACTTGAAATGCCCAGGTGGCGCGCCTGCTAATGTGGCAGTCGCCATCGCCAGATTGGGCGGTGATGCTGCTTTTATTGGTCGCGTCGGGCAAGATCCCCTCGGCCGTTTTATGCAACAGACACTCAAGCAAGAGCAAGTCGATACGCAGATGATGATACTCGACGAAGCACAGCGCACTTCGACCGTTATTGTTGACCTTGATGATTCTGGCGAGCGAAGCTTTACCTTTATGGTCAAGCCTAGTGCAGACCAATTCCTTGAAACCAGTGACCTACCGACCTTCACCCAGGGTCAGTGGCTGCACGTATGCTCAATTGCACTAGCGAACGAGCCAAGTCGCAGCAGCACACTGGAAGCGATGCGTCAGATTAAAGCCGCAGGTGGATATGTAAGTTTTGACCCTAACTTAAGAGAAGAGGTGTGGGCAAATCCAGAAGAGCTCAAACCTATCGTACGTGAAGCAATTGCGCTGGCCGATGTCGTCAAGTTTTCGGATGATGAGCTGCTGTTTTTGACAGGCAGCGATACCCTTGAACAAGGTGTGGAAGCACTAAAACCGTTTAAAAATACACTAGTCTTAATCACTCAGGGAGCGAAAGGTGCGTTAGTCCTGTTTGAAAAAACACAACAGCTTATTGCCAGCCAAGCAGTATCACCCGTTGATACTACAGGTGCAGGCGATGCTTTTGTCGGAGGCTTGCTCGCTAAGTTGTCTCAATATAATGATTGGCAGCAGCTTGAGGTCATTAAGTCTGCGGTAAAATGGGCTAACGGCTGTGGCGCACTTGCTACTACTCAGAAAGGCGCTATGACTGCTCTACCTTCCTATCAGGCTCTTGAGGAATATATTCTGAGGTAATTGGCAGGAAATTCTGGATAAGAAAAAAGGCAGAGAGTTCTGCCTTTTTCTCCTAACTCACCTACGCGAAAACTCAACAATTCAGGGAACACTTCATTACCCTCACATCTCGCTCACCCATGCATTTGAATTGGTGATGCAATCCATGACGGTTTCTTCATGGAGCTCAATATCTTTCAGTAAAGACTCCAAAAGTTTCCAATTAGAACTTTCTATCGCTTCTGCTATTGAGAGTAGAGAACCTAATACCCCCTTCCTATGTATGAGGGCCTCGGTGATCACATCAGATAATGACAAAGACGAAACAATGTCTTCCAATGCCATATCTAACAAACCCTCAACAAGTGAAAGCATTCCACAGAGATAGGCAGAATCCGCTAAATGAGGCTGCCTAATGTTAGCTGCTAACTCTTCCAATAGTTTTGCTCTTGTGAGTAAATTCCTGAGAATAATGTTAGGTTTACTAGGCGAAAGCGCCGACAACGTTGTGTAGGTGACATACTTTCTTATTCTGTCATTGCCTAGATATGCTAAAGCTTGCTGCGTACTTTCTATAGATCTATTGAGTCTGGAATCATTGTTAACAAAATTTAGAAGCTGGACCGATAAGATTGGGTTTCTTTCTATGACTTGATTGACCTTATGAACTTCAATGTCTCTTTTTGCAACAAGGGCTGAAAGCTTAAAAATATCAACGGCAGACGCAGACAGTTTTTTTGTTTTTATCAGCTCTGGTTTTTGATAAAAATACCCTTGAAAGTAGTCGAAACCACACTGACAAGCTTGTTGGAATTCAGTGTTATCCTCTATTTTTTCCGCAATAAACTGAATGTTGGAATGCTGAAAATCACGAATGATTCCAGCGCATTCTTTCATTGAAAGCGCTCTAAGATCTAATTTAATAAAATCAATGAGTTTATAAAATCGGTCCCATTCAGGAGAAGGTTCAAAATCATCCAGTGCCACAAGGTAATTTTTTTGTTTTAACTCACTCACAGCATTGAAAAGCTCGTCAGTTGGGCTGCATGATTCGAGGATTTCTACAACGATATCATTTGAAGAGAAATCAAAGGGTACGCCTTCTATCAGATCTTTATATTCAAAATTCACAAAGCCTTGTTTGTTGTCTAAGTTTTTCTTTTGAAAGGTAAGAAATTGCTCAGAAAGAAGGCGCATGGTGACTCTTTTTGCATTTTCTGATTGGAACGCATTTGTATCACTTTCTCTGTATAGCAATTCGTAGGCGAATAATTCCTTATTCTTATCGATGATAGGCTGCCTAGCGACAATTGATAGCTTGCTACTCATAGTATTACCTGACGTTATTTAATTAGAATTCTTATCGGTTTGCTAAAAAACTATAGTACAGAGCCATTGCAATTGTGCGATTTGAAGGGCAGAAAGTGAGATACCGCTTAGTCTCTTCATTGGTTATTTTTAGCGCAACAAAAACGGCGCCCACAGGCGCCGTTAGAAACAACAAAACAATACATTTTATTCAAACACAGGTCGGAAGAAACTTCTCTCGTAGCTGATGACGCACTCTGTCTCTTCGGCGAACTTAAATGCTTTCATACACGCTTCGTCTTGGAAAGACTTATTGCGATACTCATCATAGGCTGTCAGGCTTTCAAAGGTGAACAATGCCAGTGCGATGTTGCTAGCACCTTCCGAAGGCAGAAAATAGCCGTTGTGCTGGCCGCCAAATTTCTCTACCAGAGGGATCCACATTTTGGCGTACTCCTCAAACTCTTTGACCTTCTTCGGGTTGATAACATATCGAATGTAACAGGTGACCATTTCTCTACTCCTTGATTTGAATCCATGCCTTAATGTATGGCTAATTAACTTACGCCTTAAAGCGGTCAATCGCCAGTGTCAGATCCGTGGCCTGACTCGCCACTACAGTGGCAGACTGCGCGTTTTCGGACACAGCGCCTACGTTAGCGTAAGTCAGGTCACGAATAGTATTAACGTTACGAGCGATCTCTTCTGAGACCGTGCTTTGCTGTTCCACTGCCAGCGCAATTTGCGTGCTGCTGTCAAGGATGTGTTTCATCTCTTCCATAATCGCTTTGATGTGACTTAGGGCCTGCTCTGACATGTCTACGCTGTCTGCCCCTTTGTTGCTGCATGACTGAATCGTAGAAACCACCGTTTGAGTCTGCTGTTGTACCGCGCTGATAATATCGGAGATTTCCGCGGTTGAACGCTGAGTCTTACCTGCAAGTGTTCTAACTTCATCAGCAACTACAGCAAAGCCCCGTCCCTGCTCCCCTGCTCGTGCGGCTTCAATCGCAGCATTGAGAGCCAAGAGGTTCGTCTGCTCTGCAATTTCACCAATCACATTCAATACACTGCTGATCTGATCAGACAGTGCCAGCAAATGATTCACCTCACCGCGGGCAGTGGCTAAGTCTTCTGAAAGCGATGAAATGGTATCGCGTGTTTCCACAATATCATTAAAGCCAAGCTGAGCTGTGTCGTAACTTCTCTGAGTGTTGTCCGCAGCGCTTTCCGTTGTGCTGGCGACGTCTTTGATTGTCTCACCCATTTCAGTTACTGCCGCCGCAACACTATCAGTTTCAATCTGCTGCTGACTTAACGCCTGTTCGGTATCCACGCTGCTTTGTTGTAACTGAGTAGAAGCCGCTCCCAGCTCATTGACGCTGCCTTGCACACGAGATATCAGCCCCTGAATACTAGCCAGAAGGCTATTAAGCTGCCCTGCCATTTCTGCGATTTCATCTTTTCGATCGGTATTGGCTTTAAGAGTCAGGTCATGTGTATTGGCAATAGTCGACATCATATTACTCAGCTGCTGGATGTTGCTCTGAACACTGCGGATAAGGAAGTACGAGCCCAATAATAGTAACCCGGCAACAAAGATGACAGAGCCAGCGATGAAACGCTCAATACTAGCCTGAGCGCGTTCAATTTCTGCGTCTAGTGTCGATTCAATTCCATGGAAGATAGTAAAGATGTCAGTGAACAGCCCTTTCATCTCATGCTTGAGGTGTTCAACTTGCGCAGCATCAGAATCATAACTCACCGCTAACATTTCCAGATCTTTGCGGTACAAAGTAATTTTCTTACTTAAGGTAGGAAGTTGACGAACAACAATGCCAAGTGCATCAAGATCATTGGAAAGCATGCTTGATAGGGTCTGGAAATTCGCATACTCGGCCTTGAACTCTTCAAGCTTACTGGCATCTGGTTTGTCTAAAAACTCATATTCGATACGATTCATCTCTAATAGTGAGACTTCCATATCTTTTACTTCAATTAGGGTTTTCTCAAGCTTGAGCAGTTTGAGGTTACTCAGCTCTGTAATGGTTACAATGGCAATAAGCGCAAGAATAGAGAGGCCGGTAAGGCCAAATAGTTTTGTTTTTATGGTCATGGTCTTTCTCAATGAAGCAGGCTTGCAATAACTACTTATTTTTATAATGGTTTTTGCGCTTTGTAACATGTTGTTACAACCATGTCACCCTTACATTGGCGCAAATTTTCTTTTTCTTAATAGTTGTCTATTGTTTGATTCTTAATCTACGGCTTAAAGAGGTAAATATCGTCATTTCAGATGCAACCAGTAGCATAGCAAAACGGGTGTTCAACCTCCCAAACAACAAGACATTGGCTGCGTTCCGAGCTCAAAACGTATATTTATCAAACACCCCATCACTATATTGTTCAGAAAATAGGTACGACCACACAATGAAAGCACTATAGGAATTGATCGAGTTATATACGCACTCAAAGATTAAAGAGTGAGCAATTCAACGGCGCAGGCGGATGTATTAATGCTCACCTGAGCTGCGGCTCTTACGAGAAGGTCTAAAACTATGAGTATGACATTGTATGAAGCGAATCGTTTTCAGCCAGATATCTGCAAGTCTCTGACAACAGAGTGGCTTGGTGAAATGATGAAGGGCTCGCACTATGGGAAGCTCTGGTGTACTCACGCCAACGGAGCGACAGAAAATGGAGAGTTTTATCAACGGCATCACCTTGATCAGGCACAGTTGGAATGCACTCAACAAATTCAGTCGATGAAAAACATTCAGACCTTGTTATCCAAGACACCGTTTATTCAGAGACATCCCGCAGAAGCTATGAGCTTATTGTCAGCGCGTGGCGCTGCAATTGAGTCTCTCTCAACTCAGAAAACACAAAAGGTGATGCTGTCGCGAGTGAGAAACATGAAAGTTGTCCGCTCAACAAACCAAATTGATATCAATGGGTTGAAGGCAGAATTTTCCAAACTGGATAACAATAAGCGCTTTTATCTGATTTCAGTGCGCGCGAACAGTGGTTCACACGCCATTGCGGTAGCGTCGAGTAAAGCCAAGGGCTTTTTCAGCCCATCGGGTTACCTCTATTACTACGATCCAAATCTGAAAAAGGTCGTGAGATGGCGCAGACGCACCGATTTAAAACGCTTTCTGGATAAGTCGTTACTGTCAGATTACCGCTCAATCAATGGCATCTGGCAGGTTGCGCCTGTGTAAACGATACGAATAAAAAAAGGCTATTCAATTGATTAGCCTTTTAAAATCTTACGCGCTTGGCTCTTCGCCAAATATAGCTTCAATGTCTGAATACCGGTTACGCCAACTCACCGCCGCAGTCCGTTACCTAATCAAGCAAATGGCGGTCGTGCTGCTTTGAGTGTTTTTAATCTGGCGGTCTGGCAGCCATGCAACAGTGAAATACCTGTCGCTGCCTGCTCAACGAAAACTCGTGATGTCATCACTGCCTGGCCATGATTTACAAAAACTTCTATTGAGGAAGTATCGGCAAGAATGCGCAGCTGAATCTTATCTGTATCGATCTTGAGTTCTCTTTGAGTATCTACCGCTCGATTCAGTGTCTGGCTGCGATCCAGTATAAGTGTTTGGCGATCTTCATCTGCGTACAAGACAACTTTGTGCTGGCTACTTTCAAACAAATTCAGGCTCTGCCCCCACTCCAGCTCAACTTCAAGATCGAACGAGTTACGCTCCAAGCGATACGGCTCATCGCTTAACTCAATGTAGCGTTGGCTATGAACGAGTTCTTCGAGTTCCTTAACAGGCCATTGGTACAGCCGTCCGTTTTGGTAACTGAGCTCACGCATACAAGTGAGCTGATGCACCCAACCATTTTCGCTGCTTGGTTGGTCAACTTCATCAGGTAATCCCATCCAGCCACACATCACCCGCCGGCCATCCGGTGTTTCAAGTGTCTGAGGAGCGTAAAAATCGAAACCATAGTCTAGATGTTCAAACTGCGACAAAGATAAACCATTTTCCAAACAAGCTTTAGCAATCCCGTTGTGATGAGGAATGGTGTTGTGCTTAGAGAAAGATTCAATCCCTTGTGGCCCGATGACGACAAGCATCTGCCCATCGAGTTCAAACATGTCAGGACACTCCCACATGTAGCCAAAGTCCCCCAGCTCTTCACCATAAAGCGCATCAAACTTCCAGGCCCTAAGATCTGTTGAGGTGTAAACAGCCAGGCGTCCTTTTAGGTCCGTAGTTTGTGCACCCAACAACATAAACCATCGGTTTTGATGTCGGACGATTTTAGGGTCGCGAATGTGTGCGGTAACTCCATCGGGTAACTCACTGATAACCGGCCCATGTTTATCGAAATTCACACCATCTTTGGATGTGGCAAGACACTGAGTTGTGTGACGTTCGCGATTCTCGCCAATACGAACATTACCCGTATAGAACAGCATCAACTCAGAGCCATGACTGAGTGCGTGCCCGGAGAAAACACCATGGCTATCAAACCAATCAGACGGTGTGAGCGCAACTGGTTGCCACTGCCATTCAATCAAGTTTTTGCTGGTTAAATGTGCCCAGTATTTGTCTTTGTGGATACAGCCATGGGGGTACCATTGATAAAACAAGTGATACTGCCCGTCATGGTAAACAAAACCATTAGGATCGTTGAGTAACCCCTGTGGCGGAGAAATGTGCCAATCGGGTCGAAACGGACAGTTAACCGCGTCGAGCGCGTGTTCAAGTTCCAACCTTTGCTTTTCGCCTATACGCTGTCCTATAGACAGCAGATCCGCGGGACTTAATGAGTCTGGAATTGGGAACTCTACTTGATATTCATCTAGTACAATTTTGATTTGAGAACCTGACACAGTGCTCGCCACTAGCGAACAATCTCTGATTGCAAATATCAATCGACCTTGCGGCATCAGAACTCTTGTTATGTTTGTCTCACCACCACACTGGGTGATCAGGCTTTCAACCGACATCTTTAAAACCTAAAAACTGGGAACGTTTGCAAAATACACTATTTGTTCTATTTGAACAAGATCAGTAGATACTCGCCTTCACTATTCAGGTGGTGACAGAGTGTACCGAAACGAAAATAAATACGCCGAATCCGGTGAGATTCAGAAATTGAAAATGGCTTCCGGCACTAAGCTAACACCCGACCGGAAGCCTTTTTATCGAGCAATGATTCTTTGAAAACTCAGGGCTAGAACCAAGTTTCCATTTGTAGGGCAAACAAGGTTTCACCACCTTGTCCCATTGTGCTGGCACCTGAATCCAAGCTTACTGAGTAGTTGTCCAGATCTTCACTCCAGTCAACGTAACTTACAGCAAAGCGAATTTCAGGGCGGTCAAAGAATCCAGCTGACGTCGCCAGCTTCACAGTCGGAGCCACCGTTAACTTGTAGAAGCTACCGTCTGCTTTTTCCACGCTGTTATCTAGATCCATGTACTGGTAGGAGCCTTCATAAACCATCTCAAAGTTCGAATTTAGCTCTTGAGCCAATCGAACGTTAACAGATGCCCATAGGAATTCATCGTTATCTTTAACACGATCTTTGCTCATTTCAGCCATAAATGCGGGTGCGATACGCCAGTTATCGGAGAATTTAGTGACGCCATAACTAAAGATTCGAACTGCCTGAGCATCATCATTCAGATCACCATCAGAGCCAATACCTTTGAGTGATGCACCAAGGCCCTGGCCAATCAATACACCAGACTTCGAGAAGCCCTCGCTGACACCGAAAAAGTCATTGCCATGGTAGGCGAACATTGCATGCAGGCCGTCTTCTGCTCGCTCTGTAGGTGACGATGAGCTGGTTGAGCGGTCTGCATTATCGTTTGATTTCATCGCGTTGAGCATTAACTGCCATGAGCCAAAGTAGTTGTTCATAGTCGCAACATAGTTCTCCACATCAGTGCTTGAACTATCGATTTCGCCAAAATCGCGGCCATAAAGAGAGAAGTTTGCTTTCCAGTCCTCACCTAGTTTCACGTCATACAGACCGGCGCCCGTACCAGAGAGAAATACGATGTCCGAATCAAAGAAATGGATATCGAAATTGTCTCTATCAAATCTCTTACCCGCCCAGATTTTCGCATCTTCAAACGCACCGCTAAACCAGGTTAAATCAGAGAACTCTGTGTACACCTGTCGAACGTTTAGCTGACTATCGCTTGCCGTCCATTCATTGTTAGTTTCGACACTGTCCGCCAACATGATTTTGTAATACGCTTTTGAACCATCTTCGGCCACGCGATTATGGACAAGGTTCGCTTCCAGATAGTTGTCATCTTCAAGACCAAGACGTCCAACCGGAGCACCTAAGGTTCCTGCCGCCGTCATATATGGGCCACTTCCTGTCGCACCATTCAGGCTATCATTAATCAACAACCCTGCTCGCGCATAACCGTGGAACTCAAAGCTTCCGGCAGATTTTTCAGCCTCTTTTGCTACTTGCTCTGTTTGAGCTAGGCGGCTTTCTAATTCCGAGATCCTTGCTTCAAGAGAAGCCATATCGTCTTGAGAAAAGGCATTAGGTGTGATTGCCAGAGTGACAGCACACGCAAGTAAAGACTTCATATTGTTCATTCTAATTCTCCATTGAGTAAATAACTTGGATTCAGCAGCAAACGTTCCCAGTTAATTCACAACCAATGCGAACCGTCGAATTTTAGGTATATAAACCTCAATACTCGTTCTCGATTTATTTACTTCACCTCAGTGATAGTGAGTGGACTATAAATACATTTTCGGTAACGTTCCCGAAAATAATTATAAAAACAGAATACTCATCACGAATATCTATAGAAGTGTGATCTTATATAATGAGAGGATTTTCATATGTGGGAATAAAAACGCCTAAAACGAAGTTCAGGCGTGGAAAGGCTAGCAGGTTTCGCGCTGTATATTCTGAAAAGTCAGTACAACTTTACTCATCACCTGAGGTTTACCCTCTATCAATTCAAGCAGCACATCCGCACCACTTTCTCCTGCTTTATCAAATGGATAACTAAACGTCGATAAACTTGGAGAAACAACAAAACCAAGCTCATCATTACCTACTCCCAGTATTTTAACTTGCTCACCAACCACTATGTTTTCTTCCTGCAGTGCTTTAATTGCACCAATGGCAATTCGGTCAGTTGCACAAAAAACACCATCAACCTGAGGATATTCTTTAATAAGACGCCGCATATTGGCGTAACCAGATTCAATGCTGAACTCTCCGTGACAATGGAACAATAACTCTTGTTCACTGTGCATCGTAAGCGCTTGCTTCAATCCATCAGAACGCAGTTTATCTACGGCGAGGTCTGAATCCGCTACTCCAATAAATCCGATATTTTCGCACCCAGCATTGAGCAAACGCTTTCCTGCTTCGTACCCTACACGCAGATCATCATGGACAATACTCGGGATATTAAACAATGAGCCATCCTGGCCAATTAAAACAATCGGAGCTCTAGACTGAGAAATGGCTTCAACCAACTGAGTGTCAATGTGTGTCGCATACAAAACAATACCCTCCACTCGTTTTTGATTGAATAAACGAATGAACTCGATCTCTTTCGAATCAGATTGCTGAGTGCTGGCCAGCAAAACATGCTTTCCTGCCTTTTCAAATATGCGGCTTAGGCCATCAACACCTTGAGACGTGGCATTAGATGAGACTCGCGGCACAATGACACCCACCAAATTGGTTTTCTGTGACTTGAGATCTTTCGCCACTTGATTGACCACATAGCCCACTTCGTCGACAGCTTTCATGACTTTCAACTTGGTCGCTTCTTTTACACCATACTCGTTGTTGATCACACGAGAGACTGTGGATTTAGATACTCCGGCCAGTCTGGCGACATCATGCAGGCTTGCCATGTCTATGCCTTCATTAAGTTATTGGGAATGTTTGCAAAAGTTACCAGAATCTGACGGAATTTCCACTTCGCCCAATCGGTTTAGCAAAAAAGTTTAGCCGATCCAACTCACATTACCTTTTATTAACCTTTGACTGACACTGACAGATAGAGAAGAATTCATTTTGCAAACGTTCCCAGAAAAGTTTACTGCCTTTTTGAACTATAAATTATTAGCAAAATAATAATCGGGGTTTGGAATGAATTATCCAAAAATTGCCAGAGAGCTGCTGGAGTTACTTGGAGGTAAAGACAACCTTCAAGCACTCGCCCACTGCGCGACGCGACTGCGCCTTGCACTGAAAGACGATTCAATCATCAATGAAGAAGCGATCAGCAACTTAGATGGCGTCAAAGGCCAATTCAAAGTTGCTGGACAATATCAAATCATTTTTGGTTCAGGCATTGTTAATCAGGTACACGCTGAAATGGCGAAGCTGACGGGCATGGCAGACATGTCGACCAACGATGTGGCCAGTGCGGGTGCACAAAAACAGAATATCATTCAGCGTGCAGTGAAAGGTTTATCCGACATTTTCGTACCTATCATCCCTGCAATTGTTGCTGGTGGTCTGTTGATGGGTCTGTTCAACGTACTGACAGCGAAAGGCCTCTTCATTGATGGTCAATCTCTGATTGATGCCAATCCGGGGCTTGCTGATCTCGCTAGCATGATCAACACATTCGCTAACGCACCTTTTGTTTACCTTCCTGTTTTATTAGCGTTTTCTGCCAGTAAGAAATTTGGTGGAAACCCGTTCCTCGGGGCTGCTCTAGGTATGCTGATGGTGCATCCAGATCTGCTGAACGGCTGGGGATTCGGTGGAGCAAGCGTAGCTGGGACGATTCCGACATGGAACATCTTTGGTTTCGAAATCCAAAAAGTCGGTTACCAAGGATCAGTTCTACCTGTATTGGTTTCTGCCTTCATCCTTGCCAAGGTTGAAAATGGCCTACGCAAGGTGATTCCTTCTGTGCTGGATAACCTCCTAACGCCGATGCTGGCGATTTTTATCACAGGTTTCCTGACCTTTACATTGGTTGGTCCAATCACGCGTGATATTGGTTTCTTGCTTGGCGATGGTCTGAACTGGCTATACGATTCTGCTGGTTTCATTGGCGGCGCACTGTTCGGCTTCATCTACGCACCGTTTGTGATTACCGGCATGCACCATAGCTTTATCGCAATTGAAACTCAGTTGCTCGCCGATATTGCAGTCACTGGCGGCACCTTTATTTTCCCTATCGCTGCCATGTCTAACATCGCACAAGGTGCTGCAGCATTGGCGGTTGGCTTTACCACTAAGGACAATAAACTTAAAGGAATTGCAATGCCTTCGGGTGTCACTGCTCTACTGGGTATTACCGAGCCAGCCATGTTTGGTGTCAATCTTAAGCTGCGTTATCCGTTTATTGCGGCGATTATCGGAGCGGCATCGGCCAGTGCATTTATTACTCTGTTTAACGTCAAAGCTCAGGCATTAGGTGCTGCAGGTCTACCTGGCGTGATTTCGATTGTGCCTGACAAGCTAGGCTACTATGTCACAGGCATGGCTATTTCATTCGTTATAGCGTTTGCTCTAACACTAGTTCTTGGTGCTCGCTCCGGCCAAGAGTCAGGCAACGCTGCAACAACATAGCTGAGAGCAGTCCCCCGTAGCTAAAATATGTTTTTAGCTCACTCCTACCCCGCCTCAGGCGGGGTATTTTACTTTTTAGTACTCCCCACTCGAATGTGTAGCTTTATCAACATTGGTAACGCCAGATAGGACACTATAGGGACAATGATTCCAACTGAAACAAAGGTCATCACAAACGGATGCTCAGTGACATGGTTTTGTACCCAGGCTGGAATAAAAAACACCAATGGTAAAAGAATAATAAAAGTATATAACGCCACCCAATGACGATTGGGTGGCGAACCATTACGCTCGCCACTCATGATTATCCCCTTGCGAAATAGCTGTTCATCACGTAACCGTATTTGGTGGTGTGCTCAGCCAAAACCTGACCTAACGCTTCACCGTGCTCACTTCTCCAGTCGTTCATTAGCTCAGCCAGAACTGAAGCCCATGTTGTCACTTTCACACCAGCCTGAGTCAGTCGTTGTATCGTCACTTCCTGAACCGTTTTATTCCACGTGCCAGATGCATCAATCACTGCGTAGACATCGTAACCTTCTTCGACTGCTGACAGTGCAGGGAAAAGTAGGCATACATCCGTTACGATACCCGCCATGATGATCTTTTTACGACCTGTTTTCTCAATCGCCTGCTTGAACGCTAAGCTATCCCAGGCATTGATTTGCCCTTCACGTTCGATCACTTCCTCACCAAGTACTTGGGTAATTTCTGGCATCACAGGACCATTTGGACCCTCTGGTAAACTTGCCGTTACAACTGAAGGCAGTCCGATCGCTTTCGCTGTTCTGGTCAGGCCGACAATGTTGTTTTTCAGCACAGTCGGGTGTTCATCACCAAGCCCCACCATCAAGCCAGTCTGGTGGTCAATCATCGCTAATACAGAGTTGTCTGCTGTTAAGAATTCAGAGTATTTTGTAGTCATGGTCACTTCCTCACTTATTGTGTCTATTTAATTAAAAAGATTCGGTAAAAATCAGGATAAGCTGACTGTCTTTATGAGCGACGAAATCCAGCTCTGTTGTTCTAACCAAAGTTCCGGCCTGCATCGTTTCACCGTTGATGCGTGCTTCACCGCTGCTTAGGTAGGCCAAGACCTCACCGTTATGTGTTGTTTGGTAACCTTCTGTCGCCTGAACCATTTCGATCACCGTGTGGCTATCAAAGGTCTCCGTCTGGTTTTTACTTCCACCATAGATACGTGTTCGAACGTTGATTTCAGGGGTATAGGCTTTGTAACCTGCTGGTTCGCCTTTAGTTTCCGGTAGAACCCAGAGTTGAATCAGTTGGTTGGGTTCGTCATCTGGATTGGCTTCGTTATGCGCAAACCCTTCGCCACCAGCTCGCTGCACTTGTGCTTCACCTGCGACCAAACCTTTACCATGTTCTAGTGAGCCTCCATGGCTTACTCGACCTTTTGCCATCACACTGATGACATCAATTTCGTGATGAGGGTGCATACCGGTCTCGCCATGTGGCAAGAAGTTAGCGTCAGCAAGATAGACGAAGTTGCCAATCCCATTCGCGGTTTCGGGACGTTTGCGCGCACCAAACACACGGTAATCTGTCACTACCTGTTTCTCTTTAAGCCCAGCGAATCCGCCTTGTGGTAATTGGTCTAGTGTCAAAATTTCCATCGCTCAATCCTTGGTTATCTCGTTAAGTGATGAAGCTAGATTAGTTTGTTGCCTAAAATTGATATATATTCATTCAGATACAACACTGTTCAATATTTGATAACAAATGACTGACCTTAATGATCTGATGGTGTTCGCGACAGTAGTAGAGAGAGGTAGCTTTACTCAGGCAGCGGAAGCACTGAATACACCGAAATCCAACATCAGCCGTAAAATTACTCGGTTAGAGTCACAATTAGGTGTGCGACTACTGGAACGCTCAACGAGAACACTGCATCTGACTGAAATCGGTCAGCGCTACTATCAATATTGCAAACGAATCAAAGAAGAATATGAAGCCGCAGGCAGTGCGGTGGAATCTATGCTGGAGAAGCCTCAAGGCCGCCTTAGGGTGTGTACATCTCTTGGTGTTGGCCAGTCATTACTAGGCGATCACCTTGCCGAGTACTGTCGACATTATCCGGATGTTGAACTCGATCTCAGCCTAACGAATCGACGTGTTGATCTCATTGAGGAAGGCTACGACCTAGCATTCCGAGTTGGAGATCTGCCAGACTCGGGGCTGATCGCTAAGAAGTTGTGTTCCATTAATCTCCGCCTTTATGCCGCGCCAAGTTTTGCAAAACACAGGATCAATACGCCCAGTGACCTGCTAAAACATCCACTAATGCTGATGAGCGCAAAAGAGCGCAGCCCCGATTGGCATCTACGTTGCGGAGTAGAAAAAACGGCATTGAGATTTGAACCAAATGTACGCTGCGACGACTTTTCTATGCTGATGAGAATGGCGATAAAGGGCTTGGGAATCACAGAATTACCCGAGTACATGGCGAAGCGTGAGCTTGCGGAAGGTACGCTCATTAATATTCTTCCCGACTGGCAATTCGAACCTGTCGATTTGTATGCGCTCTACCCAAGTCATCGAGGTTCGACGCCTAAAGTTCGGGCATTATTGACTCATCTTTCGCAAGCTCTGTGATTTTCCAGCCGCAAAGCAATGAAAAAAGCCCGCCTTAGGCGGGCTATGATTCCAAATAAGAAAAATATAATTGGCAATAATATAATTATTTCCCGATTAAACAGGTGACGACTTTAATCAGCTCAATTAACTGATAATTAACTCTGGATTAATAGTCTAAAAACATTTAGATTCTCGGGAAACAAATAAAAATTACACATTAGAATAAAATAAATCAAAGAAATTTATTTTAATGAATTACAAGCATGAATTAAATCACGTTTGGTTGACTAGTAGATGATAGATAAGATAATAAGGCTTATTACAGAAAGTAAGCATGACACAGGTGGTGTGAAATTCCTCGCTCAGGAAATGGGCATTAAGTATAGCACGCTGTATAGCCTGTATTCCGGCAAGAATAGTAACCCCACAATCGATACGGTTGGAAAGATTTGTGATTACTACAACATTACCTTTTCTGACCTCTCTGATGAAGCAGCAGCACCTCATCATTTTGACTCGTTGCACCCTGAAATAGTCAGGCTGTCCCAGCATGAAGGTGTCGATGTTTTCATTAAAAACAACCACCTTATTGATAGTTTACCCAAAAGTAGCCAGTTGATTTTTGAAAAATTCACTCCCCCTTTGAAAAACAAAAATCATTATATTTGCCTCACAGAAACTGGTGAAATTGTCTTGAGAAAAGCCATTGAAGAAGATAATAAATTTCTATTTATCTCTTCAAATAGAATAATTCACAAGAATGATTATCCAATAATGCAACTAAAGAATGTCAAAATATAACTTCTTCAAAATAAGGAAAAAACGCTCTCGACTCTATTCTATCGATGGATTGGTAGGTTTTATAGACAAAGAGATGTTTCGACACGCTTATATTGATAAACACGACGTCGATCTTCACAACGGAAAATACTCTATTTCCGACAAGCGGATCCGCGCTATCAATGTAAAGGAAAAAACCATCGAAATGGAAATATCTGATATTCCAGTGACCGTGACGATGAAAAGCCTGCTTACACCTTCAATCAGACAAGAACTCGATATTAGTAATGAAAATTTTGTCGCCATCTATCACCAAATGGAGCAATAACCAATGAACGTACTAGAAAAGTCGACCATGCTCGCGACTCTAGGGCTGTTCTGTTTCCTAACTGCTTCAAACATGGCCGCAGCAAAAGCTGTTGAATTCTTCGGCATCCATCTTACGGCGGGATTCTTCACCTACCCGTTTGTTTACCTTTTCTCTTCCATCATCATGGCGACGCGTTCTCCGGACGTGTACTTCAAATGTATTACCTTTGCCTATTTCGGTTATCTGTCGTTTATCAGCCTGATGTACATTGCGGCGATTCTGCCCGGTGTCAATGCCGAGTCGACTTACAACAAGAGTTTTGACCTAATCTACAATCTCAGTAATTACCGAATTTACTTATCCTCATTGTGTGCCTACTTCGTCTCAATGTTCCTGTTTGGTGTGCTATTTAACTCACTGAAGATTGAAAGCATCGCAATCAGAATTGCGTTGGCCACGCTAATCGTCGCACTCGCGGATGTAAACCTCTTCCTCATCCTGGCTTTCTGGGGTGTTAAAGCAAGCAGCCTACTGATGGACATTATGTTCTGGGCGAGCATTAAAAAGCTGGTTGCACAGCTGGTTCTGCTGGGGCCAACCCTCTTAATAATTAACCTGATCAGGAACAAACATGAGTACTGTGTTTCAAATTAGCGATTGCCATTTGAGCGATGAGTCGAGCTTTCAAAACCTTGAGAAGGCGCTGAATGTTGCAAATGCTGATAGTGATTGCGACACAATTCTGCTGACCGGTGATATCTGCTGTGGCCCTAAATCAGGCGATTATACAAAGCTGCTGAGTTTTGTTTCCCAGCACGTTGATAGCAAAAAACAGGTTTATGCCATTGCAGGTAACCATGATGATATCGTTTTGATGAAAGATGAGCTGAAGGGCTCTTTGATTCAGGTGGTGGATCAATGTGAGATTGCAGGGCGTCATTTCGTCTTCCTCGACTCAAGTCAGAAACCTATTGATGCTCAGCACCCTCTCGGCTCAGGCAGAATAGACAATCGCGGTATCGCTCACCTGAGAAAGCAAATCCGTAAGAAAAAAAAACCTATTGTGGTCGTACATCACCCTGTCATTCGTGTTGGCTCAGAGTGGATGAAGGCCATCTGCCTTGAGAACGACCAACAGATATTCAACATCCTTAAGCAATCTGGCGTCAGAGAAGTTATTTGTGGTCATGGCCATGATCATATTACCTGCACCAAAGAAGGTGTTACGCAGTACATGGCGCCAGCAACCGCTTATGGATTTGATCACTCCATTCCTGAATACAATCGAAGTGAGCGTATCGGAATGAACAAATTTACTATTTCAAAACAAACAATAACTGTAAATGAGGTTGTGCTATGAGATTAAGCTTGGTTCTCGATATTTCGAAAGCCGTTGTCGCGATGTATGTGGGGGTATTCTGCGTACTGGTCAGCTATAACAATGTGATTGACTACAATACAAACTTCCAATTTGTGCAACACGTATTGGCTATGGACCAAATGAAGGCATTTTTTACAGGCGATAATCTGTATGGACGTGCGATCACTTCTCCGACACTTCACACTGTGTTTTACAATCTGATCATCGCACTTGAGTTCCTTGCGGGCGCTTTATGCGTTGTCGGCGCGGTAATTATGTTCTTCAAACGTGAAGCGGCCGGATTCTCCAAAGGTCAGGCTTTCTATGTAGCCGGTGTCACCGTCGCTTTAGGTGTGTGGTATTTCGGTTTTGGCGTGGTTGGCGCTGAGTGGTTCTCGATGTGGGCAAACTCATGGAATGGCCAGATGAAGGCATACACCTTCGCTATGTTTATCATTCTGACGTTGATTTATGTCCTGATGCCAAGGCCAAATAACGACTAGTTCATTACTAATAGCAATAAAAAAACCCTGCTGATTGAGCAGGGTTTTTTCTATCTAATCACAAGTAATTAGTCGCGAAGTGACGCACCAAACTTCTCAGATACGTGAGCAACGATAGCGTCAACCATAACAGCAATATCAGCATCTTCTAGCGTACGCTCAACTGACTGTAGCGTCAGTGCGATTGCTAGGCTCTTCTTACCTTAAAATCTAACCTCTTCATACTTTAGGCTAACTCTACGACTAATGTCTAACTCACTGAGACTATTTGTTTTTTTCAGTTTGGTTTAAGGTACTAACAACTTCAATAATTGCGTTTATTTATAGGGTAACTTGTTCTTTATCTTTAATAGTGAACCTCAAGCTCTTTACACCAATACCAACGATATTCTTGCTTGTTTCCGACCCTATTCTTAGTCAGTCATCTTCACTTTTTGATAATAACTCAAGTTACACCTAATAGAGATTTGTCGCATTCTTTGTAGCAAACACTAACTACTCCGCTACCTCTTAATATCGGGAGTAAATTACGTTTGTTGGAACAACACACCTCAGAGTGTGAACGAAAGGAATCAAAATGAGCAGTACTTTAGAGTCCACACATATAAGAACAGATAAGCCTCAACCCAATGAGGATCAACTAACTTATGAACAACAACACAAACCAAGCTCTGAATTTGAGTCTCGAGAGCAGTACCTAGAGCACGAATTGCAAATTATGTCGCCTAAACGCTGGCGCCCAAATTTGCCGTTTAAAGATTATCGATTTGAGGTTGAAGACACCATCCCAGCAATGGCGGCGACCATTGGTAAAGTGGTAATGGTGGGCGCTATTGCAGCAACCTTTGCCGGAGCTCTAGGGCTAAACGAAGGGTTTATTCTAGAAAATGTTCGTTATGAATTACTTATCGCTTCAGTGTTCATTATTCTTTTCTCTGGTTTTTTACTGCCAACCGCTAACCTCGCAGGTACACACGGACCACTTATCCCTTTGATTCCGATTGTTGTTGCCGCTGGCGGACACCCGATGGCCTTTGGCTTGCTGATTGGCGCGTTTGGCTTATTGTTGGCCATCAGTAAAGGTGGCAGCATGCTGGCAAATCTCACCAGTAAAGGTGTGTGCGGTGGCTTATTGCTCTACCTAGGCTTTGTTGGGACCGTTTCTCAAGTCAAAAAGCTATTCGCCTGGGCTGAAGGAATTGGTATGAGTCACATCGCTTTTGTTGTGATCTTTTGTACCATTATTTTGTATGCGCTATTGGAACATTTCCGTAAGCGTTGGCTAGCAGTACCTCTTAGTTGCTTGCTGGGTGGCACGTTAGCTTTTGCTATGGGCGCACCGTTTTCTTTCCAAACCGAGCCTGGTTTACCTAACATGAACCCTATGTATTGGTGGGGGGAGAATACAGGTTGGATGCTAGGCCTACCGACAATTGAACATTTCATGGTGGTATTGCCGTTTGCGATTTTAGCAGTGGCTATGTGGTCACCGGACTTCTTAGGGCATCAAGTCTTTCAAAAAATCAGCTACCCGGAACGTACGGAAAAAGTACACATGAACATTGACGATACCATGACCACGGCTTCTATTCGTCAGACGTTTGGTTCTCTTCTTGGTGGTACTAACTTTACCTCTTCATGGGGGACTTACATCGTGCCAGCAGCAATAGCTAAACGCCCTATTCCTGCGGGTGCTTTGCTGACGGCGCTATTTTGTATCATCGCCGCAATTTGGGGCTACCCGATGGATTTAGCTATCTGGCAACCTGTACTTTGTGTTGCACTAATCGTTGGTGTATTCGTCCCATTGCTAGAAGCTGGCATGGAAATGACGCGCGAAGGGAAAACCACTCAATCTGCCGCAATCGTTGTGTTTTCATCAGCGCTAGTAAACCCTGCATTTGGTTGGTCGCTCACTATGCTGTTAGACAACTTAGGTTTAGTCGGTTGTAAAGAACGTAGCGGTGAACTGAGTAAAATGAGCCGTTGGGTGTTGCCTGGCATTATGTTTGTGGTGCTAACCAGTGTGATGGCGTTAGTTGGGCTTCTACCAGGGATTCCTGCGATTATCCCTAGCTTTCGCTAACCGCTAGACGCCGAGTTAAAACCAATGGGTATTTAACCTCTCGGCTATATCTGTAAAAACTAAGGCCTCGCAATAGCGAGGCCTTTGGTTTCTGAGGTGATGACTAGCCAAATCATTTTTGCCCCAAAGTTACTTAGCGCAACAATATTGACTTGTTTATTGCATCACTAGTGACCTACTTTTACTAATGATTAATTATACAATCAGTTTTGCCCATTTCCTTCCAACTACAATCGTGATGACCAAATAAGGAGGAGGTCATTATGGTGGTTTTCAACAAAACAAAACGAAGTGGCGTCAAAAAGCCTTTTCGGCTTGAGGAAATTTGGCGGATCAGAACCAGACTAGAGATTGAAAATAGTTTGATGCAGCTTGCGCTACTTAACTTAGCTATTGATAGCAAACTTAGAGCAAGTGACTTGCTCTCGCTCAGGGTTTGCGATGTATCTTCTCAAGGTAGGATATTCAGTCGTGCTAAGCATACTCAACGAAAAACAGACATTGAAGTTCAATTTGAAATAACTACAAGAACTCAACAAAGTCTAATGAAATGGATTTTGATTTCTGCTTTAGACGCCAGCGATTTTCTTTTTCCAAGCCAAAGACGAGAGCAACAACCAATTAGTTATTCGTACTATAGGTCCCTAGTCAGAAAGTGGGCATCAGATCTTGGGTTGGATTCTCATCTTTATGGTACTCACTCAATGAGGCGAACCAAAGCTACATTAGTCTATGCAAAAACGAAAAACATTCGAGTGGTGCAGCTTTTACTGGGACATACAAAGGTAGATAACACGATTCGCTATCTTGGTGTTGAACTAGAAGATGCATTATTACTTTCAGAAGACACTGATTGTTAGTTGAAAGGAGCCCTATTTCTTAGGGTTCCAATTAGCTAGTCTCTGACAGTCTGTGACCCTATATGAGTCATTCCATATACTCTTAAGAGTAGGTTACTAAAAGTATACTAATTGTAATCCAATATCAGGTAACTAATATATACCGCAAGACACAAGATACGAGGGTTTCATTTGTGTATCCAATCTATTTTTTGCGGAGTAATTAGCTATGAGTAACGTTCTTATCATCAATGCCCACGAACCATCACCATTCTCAGAAGGTAAACTTAACGCTTCTTTGGTAGATAAAGCGGCGACATTATTAGAGCAGAAAGGTCATTCAGTTCGTATCGTAACCATGCAAGAGGAATGGGTCGTTGATGAACAGTTAGCGCATTTTGAGTGGGCTGATCGTGTTATTCTGCAATCCCCAGTAAACTGGATGACGATCCCTTGGTCTTTCAAAAAATATATGGATGAAGTATTCACTGCTGGTATGGGCGGCGAATTGTGTGCTTTTGATGGTCGTAGCGCAGAAGAGCCAACTAAGAACTATGGTACAGGTGGCACGCGTACTAACACCAAATATATGCTTTCACTGACATTCAACGCACCAAAAGAATCTTTTGATGATCAAGATGAATTCTTATTCCAAGGTAAAGGTGTGGATGATTTAATGTTCCACATGCACGCTAACTTTCGTTTCTTTGGTATGTCAGCATTGCCGACTTTCGCTTGTTATGACGTGATGAAGAATGGCGATATTGAAAATGACTTTGCACGCTTTGAATCGCACCTTAATGAGCTATTTTAATTAACAAGACCAGCAGGGGTCGCTAATTGCCTCTACTGAGAACTTAATTCAATCAGCGCATAGTGCTACTATAGTGTAAAACTTAAACTAGGGACTTGTGGCTTCTTTCAATGAATGAACCCCTGCTATCTGGTTTCTTGATTTGTGAGATTGTATGAAAGCAAGAGTAGAAGTAGATCCAAGAGGGCGTAAAAATGTTATCGATGCCTGCTCTGAGCCTTGTGCGATAGAAAAAGGCATGCGGATCTTGGGTTCTAAGTGGAAAGGTTCCATCATCTATCATCTGAAAGACGGCCCAGTCAGATTTAATGATCTTACAAGAATGTTGGGCGGAGCCAGTAAGAAGATGGTTGACCAACGCCTAAAAGAGCTAGAAAGTGAAAATATGGTGGTACGTCGCGTGATCAATGACAAGCCACTAGCGGTGAGTTATGAGCTGACTGAGTTTGGCACAAGCGCTCTGACAATTCTTGATGAATTGAGGAAGTGGTCTGAAAGTAACAATATTCAGATTAAATGATGTTCGGCTATGTAGTGTTGGTTCAAACAATCACTGAACAACCGATACAAAAAGGCAACCTGTTACTAGATTGCCTTTTTTCATTCTTGCCTTGTGAGGTTTGAGACTTAGTAGTCTAGCGTTCCTCGGATTGGGTAATGGTTATTTGGATCACGAATCCAGGCTAGACCGCGAGTTAATGCGCCAAGCTCTGGCCTTACAAATGGGTTGTTTGATAGGTCAACTACATGGACATTGCCGTGCTCATTGACGACAAACAGCCCCGGCTCTGCAAAGTTATGGTCAGTTTCTGCTTCTGAACGCGGTAGAGAAATATAAAGCCCTAACGTCTTCATTTGTTGCTCACTTAGACCATAAGCAATAGGGAAACTGATATCGAGCTTTTCTAGATGTTGTTCTAATTGTTGTTTTGAATCGGCAGAGACAGCCAAAATATCAACGCCTGCATCGCTGAAGGCCTGCTTGTGAGTCTCAATTTCGTTAAGGTATTTGGTGCAAAGCGGGCAATGCTTACCACGATAGATAAACACCGCTTGCCATGTTGCATCACCTAGAGGCTGACCTAGCGTAACTTTGGTCCCATCCAAGGTTGTTGCTTCTAATGTAGGGAAAGTGTCACCGGCTTTGAGCTTCTGTGAGTATGTCATCTCGACTCCTTGAATTGGGTTTACAACTAAGTAGATAAAAGTAGATAAAAAGATAAGCCACTAGGAAACCAGTTGCAACTGGTATACTTTTAGTAACCTAGTTATGGGCGTGAGAATGTCTACCTCGTCTGGATGAAAACGGCAAAGCATTATTCTGCATCCGCCTTAGCCATCAGTTCAGATAGGATTTGTTTATAACCTTCAACTGGGTGCGCCCCAGAAACGCCAGACTCACGGTTGAAGACGACCGTTGGCACACTTGAAACACCCATTTGCTGCCATTGTTTCTCTGCGTTACGTATCGCACTACGTTGCTCCGCATCATTTAGCCAGCGCATTCCTTCTTCAGGGTCAAGGCCTACAAAGATTAGCTCTTGCTTGAGAATCTCGCGGTCAGAGACGTCTTTCTGCTCACTGAAAAATGCGGTAAATAAACGCATTTTTAGTTCAGTCTGCTTGCCCAAACTCTTGGCGTAATCAAGTAGAAGGTGTGCGTCAAATGTGTTCACCATCTTCATGTCATCAAAGTAGTTAAACTTGAAGCCATGCTCCGCGCCAATGCTGGCGATACGAATACGCGCGTTTTTACTTTCCTCTACACTACTGCCATATTTACGTGCAACGTGCTGACGAAGGTTTTCTCCCTCAGCAGGCATATCCGGATTGAGCTCAAAAGGTTGCCATTCAATCTCGATGCGGTCTTCAATGCCAAGCTCTTTAATAGCGGCTTGTAAGTGGTTGTAACCAATAATGCACCAAGGGCAAACGACATCACTAATAATGTCTAGTTTAATCATATTACTCATGATGATTCCTTATTAGAAAGTACTGTAGGCGTTACGCAAACAGTACTTGAGTGGTGTTATTGCTGTTGATTTAGATTAACGCTCGTTAGGATGCGTCCACGCATATTTTTGGAATGGCGCATCAGGTTCAGTATGTGCCAGTGCGTTAGTGAAGTTCGAGATAAGCTTTGCAGACAAACCCGTCAATACTTCAAGTGCTTGACGCTTGGTGAAACCTGCATCTAGGAAGGCTTGCAGTCTTTCATCACCAATATGACCACGGTTATCAAGCAGCTCTTTGGTAAAATCATGCAACGCTTGTAACTTCACATCAGGAATTGGAGTACCTTCGCGCAGCGCTTCAATCGCTTCATCTGGCATTTTGCCTGCTTTCATCATCCATGTATGACCCGGAACGCAGTAGTGACAGTTGTTCTCAAAGTTCGCTGTCATGAAGACCACCTGCTGCTCTAGCGGGCTGAATGTTGTGTTCTTGATAAACAGTTCGAAAACCGTGTTGTATGCTTCGTACGTCGCTGGTGCTTCAGCAAGAACTGCGTGCAGATTGGGTAGCATGCCAAAGCCTTTAAGAGACTGTTCTACCAGAGCTTTAGACTCTTCAGGTGCGGTTTCGGCGTTGTAACAAGTAAACTCAGTGCTCATGGTTATCTCCTTAGAAGTTAGCGTCTAGGTGCGCTTCAAAGCGAGCAAAGTCGTTCTCAATGTCTGCGTTTTTCATAACGTCGTAGCAAGCAAAGGTTGGCAGTGCAGACATGCCAAAGAAGCGGAAGTTTGCGTGCATGTGGAACATCAAGTCATCAACACTACAACCTTGGAATAGGTATTCGCTATCATCATTGAATGATTCTTCTGGCGCATTGAATGTGAAAGAAAGCATGTATTTCGTATTTGTACGAGTCCCGCCTGTTCCATAATTTTTCTTTGGTTCTTCTGGCGTTCTGCCATCAAAGGCACATAGCGCACCACCCATCCCCGCAGTGAATACTTCATCCATGTATTTCTTGAAAGACCATGGGATGGTCATCCAGTTGACAGGTGATTGAAGGATCACTCGGTCTGCCCATTCAAAGTTCGCCAGTTGCTCATCAACTACGATGTCATCTTGCATTGTAACTACACAAACTTCGTGGCCCTTTGATTCTAACTGGGTGCGAGCTTTCTCAACTAAAGCCGCATTTAGTTTGCCTTCAGAAAATGGAGATGGTTCGTGTGCGTTAATGATTAGAACGTTACTCATGATATTAACCCTTCAATATTTGGATGTTTACAGAGCGAATAATGATTTCGCTGTCTTGCGGTTTATTATGGTTACCTAGAATTAGACTACAACTAGTTAACTTTTAGTAACCACTATAAATTTCAGCAAAATTGACAGTAAGTTGATGTTTAATAGGCACTTTATTTTTTAAGGGTTAAGGGCAGGCATAGATAAGCAGAAATAGGTTACCAAAAGGATACTACTTGAAATATCGCAGGAGGTTACAATAATAAACCACATAAACAGAATAGAGTACTAACCTATAGGACATAACTGTATGGATTTATCCCAAAAACACCCATTGTGGCGTAAACCAAAACATCATCTTGATGCAGATAGCAGCAATGATCATGTGCATTGGATTGAGCTTTTTTACGATTTAGCCCATGTGGTATCGATTTTTGTTCTTGGGAACTTCTTAAGTCATCATCTTGGCTTTGGTGGTTTTGCCATTTTTGCTGCACTGTTTACCGTGATCTGGGTTGCCTGGTTTGACTTAAGCCTTTTTAACTCCATTTATGTCAGCACCGATGTCCAGCACCGTTACATTATGGCGGCGCAGATTATCACCATTATGATCATGTCATCAGCGATAGTGCATATTGATGGTGCTGGTTGGGCTTACTTTGCTATAGGTTACGCGATAAACCGAGCGATTATGTCACTGCTCTATTTCAGGGCTAAAACGGTCGAAGATAGTGAGACTTGTCTACCAAGTCGCATGTCACGAAACTTTGCTATTGGCTCAGTCATCTTCTTTATTAGTGCGTTTCTCCCTGCGCCATATAGCTACATGGTCTTTGCTGCCGGGATGGTGATTTTAGCTGCGTTGTATGTCGCGCCAAAAGTTGGCGTACTTTACAGCAAGCGATTCTTACCGCGCTTTGGACATATGGCGGAACGTTTTGTACTGCTACTACTTATCGTTGCTGGCGAGGGCTTTTTTAAGCTTGTCATTACTCTTGCAGAAAAGGGCATCGATGATGTGGTTGGCGATGTGTTTGTTAATTACGCATTTGGTGGTCTCTCTATTTTCGTTTTATGTTGGATCTATTTTGATTTTGTTGGTAATGGCAAGCCGCGTGATAATGAGCCGAAAACATTCATCAAGTGGACGGTCGCTCACCTGTTCTTGATGCTTTCTGCTGTCATGATAGGTGTTGCACTGTCAGCGGAAGTGAAGATTAGCTTTATGGATCAATACCCATTCAAATATGCGTTGATTGGTTGTTTAGGCTTGGCGACATACCTGTATTGCTTGCTTCAGATTCAAAACGTTATTGAACTTCGCACGGCCCATCGTTTTGCTACTGCTAAAGTTCGTTATATTGGTATTGCGCTGTGCTTTGTGACGCTTGCTATTGTGTCGTTTGTTCCTTCAATTGTAGCCAATGTCGTATGGGGAGCAGCATTGTTCTCTCAGATCCTCATTCCTGTGAGAACTGCATTTAAAACCCTGACTGAAGAAGCTGAGCAATAGCTCGATTAAGCCCTTTTGTTTGAACCGCAGGGCAGTCTACTTTGCGGTTCACTGGATTGCCATTATGTATCGACCAAAAGTACCGGAACAAATCACAAGCTTTCAATTGGCAGTCTTAATACTGTCTTTGTTTGTTGTGGTCTCATTAACCATTGAACTTATCTTTAAGTTACCGCCTGAAATTCTTCAGATATTGATTTACGTAGATACCTTTATCTGCATGATCTTCTTTATCGATTTTGTGCAGCAGTATCGTGCTGCGCCATCAAAGCTTGAATACATGAAATGGGGCTGGCTTGACCTTATCTCTTGTATTCCGTTAATGGAGATGAACCAGTTTGCTCGTTTGATTCGTGTGTTTCGCCTAATCCGTGCAATCAAATCTATCTCTATGTTTTCTCATGCAATCAATGAGAACAAAGCGTCCACGTCACTGCATTTTATGGTAGTGACTTCATTGACGATGATGGTGTTTGGCTCTATTTATATTCTCTATCTTGAGAAAGAAATGCCGGGTGCCAATATTCACACCGCTGGTGATGCGTTTTGGTGGACATTCGTCACCATCACGACGGTTGGATACGGTGACTTTTTCCCTGTGACTCTAGAAGGGCGCATTGTTGCCATTGTTTTAATCACGACTGGCGTTGGTATGTTTGGTAGCTTTACCGCGGTTCTCGCCTCGTGGATCATGGACACTTCTAACGAGCGTAAGATGGAGGTTCAGATCTTAGAAGAGGTGCATGAGCTCAAAGCAGAGGTTCGGGAATTGAAATCAATACTAAAAAAGCAAACTGAAAGAAATGAGTAGTCTGCTATCCTGCAGCTAGACTTACCATACTTGTAGTTATTCATGAGTTGTTAATATTCAATTTTTCGTAACTCATTTTTGTCCACTAATGAGCTAACACCCTAGCTCCTTAATCGCCCCAAACAAAAAGGCCTCGCTATGCGAGGCCTTTGATTTTCTATCTAATCAGTAGTGATTAGTCGCGTAGCGATGCACCAAACTTATCAGATACGTGAGCAACGATTGCGTCAACCGCGCCAGCGATGTCTGCATCTTCAAGCGTACGCTCTACTGACTGTAGTGTTAGCGCAATTGCTAGGCTCTTCTTACCTTCTTCAACGCCTTTACCAACGTATACGTCGAACAGCTTGGCATCTTTCAGGAACTCACCACCTTGTTCTAGACACGCTGCAACGATGTCGCCAGAGGCTACTGCTTCATCAACAACTACCGCGATGTCACGACGGTTTGATGGGAACTTAGAAAGCTGAACCGCTTCTGGAATCACTTTAGTGTTGATTGCAGACCATTCCACTTCGAATACGATAGTACGGCCGTTTAGACCAAACTTACGCTCAAGTTCTGGGTGAACGGTACCGATTACACCTACTTGCTTACCATCAACGATGATTGCTGCAGATTGACCTGGGTGAAGTGCTGGGTTCGCTGCTTTATCTTCAGCCGAAAGCGCAGCAAAAGAGTATGCGTTTTCGTTTGCTGTAAGCTCAAGAACCGCTTCTAGATCGCCTTTCAGATCAAAGAAATCAACCGTGTTAGTTTCTATGTCCCAGTGCTCTTCGCTGCGAGTCCCTGCGATAACACCGGCAAGCATAGGCTCTTGGCGCATACCGTTTTCAGCAGACTCACATGGGATGAAACGCAGGCCGTATTCGAATAGACGAACGCGTGGCTGTTGACGTTTCTGGTTGTGAACCACAGTGTTTAGTAGACCTTGAATTAGGCCTAGGCGCATTGCTGACATATCCGCAGAGATTGGGAATGGCAGAATTAGCGGCTCAACACCTGGAACAACAAGCTTTTGCTGCTCTGGCTCAACGAAGCTGTAAGTGATTGCTTCTTGGTAACCACGGTCAACTAGTAGGTTACGAACGCGTTTTAGCGGAATGTTCGCTTCAACGTGGTCGTGCATCTTAAGTGCTGCCGCTGGGTTTTGGTTAGGAATGTTATCGTAACCGTAGATACGACCTACTTCTTCAATTAAGTCTTGCTCGATTGCGATATCAAAACGCCATGTCGGTGCTGTCGCTGTCCAACCAGTGTCAGTTGTTGATACTGTTAGGCCAAGACGCTCTAGGATTTCAACAACATCGCTGTCTGCAATGTGGTGACCTAGTAGGCTGTCTAGCTTAGTGCGACGTAGTGACACTGTGTTTGCTTTTGGTAGGTCAGCTTCTGACTCTTCAGCAACAACAGGGGCTACTTCACCGCCACAGATCTCAACAAGAAGTTCTGTTGCACGCTCCATTGCGCTCGTTTGTAGTGCGAAATCGACACCACGCTCAAAACGCATTGAAGAATCTGTATGTAGACCGTAGCTACGCGCGCGGCCACGGATGTGGTCTGGTGCAAAGAACGCACACTCAAGTAGTACGTCTTTAGTCTCAGTGGTTACACCAGACTCTTCACCACCGAAGATACCTGCGATAGCAAGTGCTTTGTTGTGGTCTGCGACAACTAGAGTATCTGCGTTTAGCTCAGCTTCGTTGCCGTCTAGAAGAGTTAGCTTCTCGCCCTGCTCTGCCATACGAACGACGATGCCACCTTCAATCTTAGCAAGATCAAATGCGTGCATTGGCTGGCCTTGCTCTAGAAGAATGAAGTTAGTGATGTCTACTACTGGATCGATAGAACGGATACCACAACGGCGCAGTTTTTCTTGCATCCAAAGTGGTGTTTCAGCTTGAACGTTTACGTTCTTAACTACACGGCCAAGGTAACGTGGACATGCAGCAGGTGCTTTCACTTCGATAGAAACAGTGTCGTCAATCGCTGGAGCAACTGGGTTTACCGCAGGCTCAGTCACGTCTGCACGGTTTAGAACGCCAACTTCACGCGCCATACCACGGATACTGAAACAGTCAGCGCGGTTAGCCGTTAGGTCTACGTCTACTGTTACGTCGTCAAGACCTAGGAATTCACGGAAATCAGTACCGATTGCAGCGTCTTCTGCTAGTTCCATGATGCCATCAGATTCAACGTCGATGCCTAGCTCAGAGAATGAACACAGCATGCCGTGTGATGGTTGACCACGTAGTTTTGCTTTTTTGATTTTGAAATCGCCTGGTAGAACAGCACCAACAGTCGCTACAGCAACTTTGATACCTAGGCGGCAGTTAGATGCGCCACAAACGATGTCTAGAAGTTCTTCAGCGCCAACATCTACTTTGGTTACGCGTAGTTTGTCAGCGTCTGGGTGTTGACCACACTCAACCACTTTACCTACTTTAACGCCAGTGAAAGAACCAGCAACAGGTAGTACGTCGTCTACTTCTAGACCCGCCATTGTGATTTGGTGTGTAAGTTCGTCAGTCGATACCGCAGGGTTTACCCACTCACGAAGCCAAGATTCGCTAAATTTCATAGTGATGGTTCCCCTGGATTACTTGAACTGTTTTAGGAAACGAAGGTCGTTCTCGAAGAACGCACGAAGATCGTTTACGCCGTAACGAAGCATAGTCAGACGCTCAACGCCCATACCAAATGCAAAGCCAGAGTATTTCTCAGGGTCGATGCCTACGCTGCGAAGTACGTTCGGGTGAACCATGCCACAGCCTAGAACTTCAAGCCATTTGCCGTTCTTACCTTTCACGTCTACTTCTGCTGAAGGCTCTGTGAACGGGAAGTAAGAAGGACGGAAACGAACTTCAACTTCTTCTTCAAAGAAGTTACATAGGAAGTCATGCAGGATGCCTTTTAGCTGTGCGAAGTTTACGTTTTCGTCTACTAGCATGCCTTCCACTTGGTGGAACATTGGCGTGTGCGTTTGGTCGTAGTCGTTACGGTAAACACGGCCCGGTGCGATGAAGCGGAATGGTGGTTTACCATTTTCCATCGTACGGATCTGAACGCCAGACGTGTGCGTACGTAGCATTAGATCTGGGTTAAAGAAGAACGTGTCGTGGTCAGTACGCGCTGGGTGATCTTCTGCGATGTTTAGTGCATCAAAGTTGTGGAATGCATCTTCAATCTCAGGACCAGACTCAGTGTTAAAGCCTAGCTCACCAAAGAACTGTTCAATACGCTCAACTGTACGAGTCACAGGGTGAAGACCACCGTTCTCGATACGACGCCCCGGTAGAGTCACGTCAATAGTTTCTTCAGCCAGCTTCGCTTCTAGCTCTGCACGTTGCAGTGCGTCTTTGCGTGCGGCAATCGCTTGTTGAACTGCACCTTTTGCTTTGTTGATCTCTTGACCAGCAGTACGGCGCTCTTCTGGTGGTAGTTTACCTAGGCTTTGAAGTTGAGCCGTTAGCTCACCTTTCTTACCTAGATACTGAACACGCACTTCATCAAGTGCGACTAGCGAATCAGCAGCTTCAATTGCTGCGCCCGCATTAGCAATGATCTCTTCTAGATGTTGCATCGTTTCCTCATCTACCTTTAGGTAGTTTCCATAAGGGTTCCCGCGAGGGATTTTTGGTATTTTCAAATAGCTGTACATAGTAACGAAAGCGAGGTCTAAATCCAATCTGAAATCGGGATTCGACCTCTCTTTGGGTAAAAAAACAGCTTAATGATTGTTCGAGTTCATTAAGCTCAGCTATTTGGGTCTGTATCGACGAGGAAACTGGGTAAATTAGACGCTAGCGTGAAGTGTCATAGGCAGAGGAATGGAGCGGTTGCTCACACGTCGCAACACAGTTGCGTCCTTGCGATTTGGCTTTGTAGACCGCGTTATCTGCCCCCTTAATGAGATCGTTGAAATCTCTCATTTCATAGGTACGCTCTGCCACACCGACACTAATGCTGCCACACCAGATGTCATCACCTGCGGGCACACGCATTTGAGCAACAATTTGTCTCGTTTGTTCCGCCACATGCGCGCCTCCTTCGACGTCAGTATTAGGGCAGATGACGAAGAACTCGTCCCCGCCAAGACGACACACCAGATCATCACTGCGAAATGAGTCATTTAGCGTCTGAGCTAACTCCACCAGCAAGCGATCGCCTGCGTCGTGCCCCGCACTGTCATTCACCTGTTTGAAGTTGTCAGCATCAATCATGATGCACACCAAAGGCTCTTGATTGAGGGTTGACTCATGCCAGTATGCTTTCAGTTTGCGAATAGCACAGCGTCTATTGGGAAGCTGAGTGAGTGGATCAGTTAAAGATAGCTCTTCAAGCTGCTTATTCGCTTTGGATAACTGTTTAGTCCGTTCTTTCACTTTATCTTCTAAGCACTGATTCAGTTCCAGCAGCTCTTTGTTTCGGTCAGAAACCTGTTCGAACAAGCCATTAAGCGCCTTAAGAAGCGGCTCCGTCGAGCTGTCTTGTTTCTTCTCTTCGCGCTCATAAGCGGTCTTTGGATCCACACCCGCCTGAACCTGTTTAACCTGACGAGACATATTCTGGTCAATGCCAAGGATATGGTAAGCCAACCAATGAATCAGAAAGTTAAACAACTGCTCAGAAGCTTTCTTGTTTTCATCACTGATGAACGCCTGCATGCTGATAATATCCGTCATAAAAGCACGGTGTATTTTGATATGGCCTTCAATATGAGCGGGGTGAAGCCCTACCGAATGCATGAGCGCTTCTTCTTCCTTGAAATGAAATTCTGCGTATCGAGATAATTCAAACAGCGCCATGCGAATGTCTTGTAATGACATATTATTCTTGGTGAGTAACTCTCCATATCGATTGATGATCTCGACTAGGTATTGGTGTTGTTCATCAACATCGTCTAAGCCGGTTTCGTAGCAGTTATCCCATTGAAATGACTTCATTCGCTAATAGCCTTCAGAATTATATTTATCACATTGCACTGTCAGCACGATGCATAAAAACCATAAATGATTTATGGATTTTACATAGGAATGTAGCGATGCTAAGGACTTAAATACAAAAAAGGGAGCTGGATCAGCCCCCTAGAGTTTGGAATAAAGATCACGTTTAAAAAGTGTTATTGAGCTCTCACTTAGAAGTAATACTCTAACGACACTTCAATGAAGTCATCCTTACGCGCAAAGTACAATAAGTCGTCAGGTGTGTCATTCTCAAACCACCACCCATCAACTCGCCATTTAAGGTGATTGGTCAATCGACTTGACGCTTCCAACTTAGCACTGAACACATCACTGTTATCCAGATCCTGTGTGAATCCGAGTAATATTTCGGTACCATCCTCATCGTTCAGCTCGAAACGTGAACCAATGAACACATCGTTTTGACCTGTACTTTGAGCATTGTTACCTCGACTGTCATAGAGATACTCTGCGATAAGCCCAACATCCCAAACACTTTCCAATGCACCAACAATGGTGTATTCAAATCCTGAAACCAACCCAATGTGGTGATCAAAACTGTCACGATAGATACTCTCGAGCTTCCACAACCAGTCACCTACGATGCCTTGAATATCCACGCCGACTTGCTTCGCCTGCGCGTAGTAAGGCTTCAAGTCAGTCCCTTGAAGGCGGAAATACGGATCGCGGTTAGTCCCTTGAAAGTAGCTCAACCCTAAATCCCAATCTCCAAACATCTGGGTGTATCTCACCGCATAATCAACGTGCTGCTCCTCATGAGAAGATTCATAAATCGCATCCTCTGAGACTGGCAATGTCGTCCTCAAACGCCCATCTTGGCCTGCAAAGGTACGCTCACGGAAGTAAGGAAGAAGCATCGCGTCAAGAATTCCCCAATCTTTGACTGAAGTTAGGTGCAACATGGGTTGCCCTAGCTTGTCTTCGCCGTCCACCGCTTCAATCGCATCGGTTTGATTCACCACATCGACCAGATGTGCAGACTCAGTAACACCCCAGAAAACCTTTCCGATCCCGGCACGTAGTTCGTAGTCATCCCAGTAAGTTAAATAAAGCGCTTCTCGAATGTCGCCGTGACTTCGCTCATCATCTTCGCTGTCTAAACGATAAAAAGGCGTGAAGGTAAAATCTGAATTGTCATCAATCTCCCAATAAAATTCAGGCTGTAAGACGATTGAACTTTGACCTTTACCTTGCCCCTGAAGTCCGTCGGAAAAGAACTGTCTATGCTCAAGATTGACCTGACCTGAGAGTTCGAAACCATGGCAATGTAAGGCAGCTAGCGTCAGTGATACACAGGCCGCGAGGCGACCTGTCTTATTCCATATTTTGCTCATAGCGATCCTTATTTCACCCGTTTGAGGATATTCTTCTCAAAATCTCTTGCTCTCAAACCAGTCTGAAACTGGAGATCACTAGTAGTAAGCAACGTGCTCTTGCCTGTTTGATGGTTCGTCATCGCCATGGTGTGCGCACGCCAATATTTATCTAGATAAAGCTGGTAATCATCGAATTTAAGCGTTTTCAGCAGTGACCCTTTTCGGTCATAGAATTCAACTTGCATTGGTCGGTAATGCGCTTTATCCAGCCAGACTTGCTGTTTGGTGTAACCCGAGTTTTTGTCTGTTGGTATCTGCTCGACAACGAAAGTGCTGCGCCCTCCGAACTCTTCATCACGGAGGTAAGTGAAGGTGTATTTCTCCAGCTCAAACGAGCTCAAGTCTTCATAAGCAAATTCACTGCCCATAAACGGGCCCGATTTATTGCGTGAGGAAATCCGCTTAACTCGTTTAAGCGCTGGTAGATATAACCATTGGTCATCAGCATCGATAGTGTGCGAGTGGTTGAGAAATGCCGTTCCTTTGACGTCTCTTGGCTGATCGAAAATCGTCAGTCCTTTATCGCCGTCATCAGCCACTTCAAATGACTTCATACGCATTTCGCGAGTACTGCTCTCTCCTTGAGCGTTTTTCAGCACCATTTGCATGGTTGCGATTGAGTCACCCCAGCCTTCATCTCGTGCTTTGCGTTCGGTCGCAATTTCCAAACCTTTTTCAGCGTTGGCAAACGCCATAGACTGACTGCCAATTGTCAACAAAGCAGACAGCGCGACCGATGTGATCAATGAATAATTTGAACGTTTCATAGTGTATTCCCTTAACTTTGTGTCTGAGGAGCCGTTGTTGGCTGAGTTGAAGTGGCGGCTGATGTCAGTGATTCGTTTTCCTGCGCATAACTCGCGGTATCAAAGCGCATCAACAGCGCTGGTAGGAAAACAAAGTCAACAACAAGAGCAATAAAGATCACCATGGCGCTCAGCTGGCCCATATCTGCATTAAGTCTGAACGTGGACATGGCCAGCACAGTGAACCCTGCAACCAGAACAATGGTGGTGATCCATAGAGCTCGGCCTACAGTGTGAAAGGCGTAGCGAACCGCTTGTTCCGCGTTTTGCCCTTGTTTACGTGCACGTTGATATTTCGAAAGAAAGTGGACCGCATCATCAACAACGATACCCAGTGTCAGCGTGACAACCACAGACAGACCTAGGTTTATCTCGCCAGAGATCAAGGCCCATAAACCAAAGCCAATAACTGCCGGAGCCATGTTAGGTACAATGCTGATCACACCAAGTCGCATTGATCTCAGAGCAAAAATCATCAAAGCTGAAATCAAGATCAGAGTAATAGGCAGTGTCGACAGCATGCTTGCCATATTGGTCTCACCAATGTGTGCAAACATCAGCGATGGGCTTGAAGCCAACACGCCGTACTGCGAGCCGTTCGCCTTAAACCAGTCGTAAATTCGATTCTCTAAATCGACCAGTTCAACACTGCCCAAGTTGTCGATGGTCACCACCAGTTTGATCGACGATTTATCGACATTAATCTGGTTATTAAGATCAAGGCCATATGGCAGTGACATTTCATACAACAGCAAATATTGTGCAGCGAGCTCTCTTTGCAGAGGCAGTTTGTAGTAACTGTCATCATCGCCATGCATGTTTTTGTTCAGGCGTTTATAGACATCGGAAAGCGTGGCGACGTGATCCGTTTCTGGCTGCATACGAAGCCAGTCAGTAAAGTTGCTAATCGTCTGGAGAAAAATAGGATCCGCAATCCCTTGGGACTCATGGGTTTTCACCACAATACTGATGGTTGTCATGCCACTGATGCGCTCTTCCATGAAATCTGCGGCGCGGCGAAAATCATTGCGCGAGTCAAAATACTTCACCGATTCATCGTTCACCTTATTCAGTGGAATCAGTGCAGCAGATACCGCAATGACAACAACAGAAATAGGCAGCAAGGCTTTGCGGTTATTCACTACCCAATCGCCAAGCTTATCCATCGAGTCACTGGTTTTCCCATTATCGGTCTCTTTTCGCTTCACTTTAATTGGTAGCAATTTGAGTAGCGCTGGCAACAAGCTGACTGACAGAAAGCACGCCAACATAACACCAAGCGCTGCCAAGTTACCGAAATCTCTCAATACCGGTGAATCCGACATATTCATCATCAGGAAACCAATCGCTGTAGTCACAGAGGTGATGACGATCGGCATGAAGTTAATCGAAACACTGTGGTCGATCGCGTACTGCTTAGAATGGCCTTTCTGCATGCTCTGACGCATCGTTGCGATAACATGAACGCAGTCTGCTACAGCCAACGTCATCACTAAGGTGGGAATATTGACCGTAGCTGTACTGAGGAACATACCAGCCCAACCCGATAACCCCATGGTTGCGGCGACTGAGCCGATGATCACCACCAGAGTGGCTATCACACTCAGGAAGGAACGCAGCATAATGGTCAAAAATACTAGTATTACCAGCAACATGGCTGGCACTAATGTTGAGCTGTCATCCTGAGCGGCGACCATGAAAGCATGGTTCATTGCAATGATCCCCGCTTTATGGAACTCGACATGAGGATACAACTCACCATATTTGCTTAACAGTTCATCGACTCCGGCAACCACTTCGAGTGCTTCCGTCGTCTCATCAATTTCAGGTAACTGAACAGTGACATTCACCACTGTCACATCGCCTTTTTCAGAGATCAGGGCGTGCTTGACCACAGGTTCAGACAAAGCAATTGCCTTAACCTTTTCGATGCGTTCTGGCGTAAGAGGATAATCTTCCAACAGAAGATCCTCGACAATCAGGTCATCTTCAATGGCTTCGGTATGCTGATAATTGGCAATGGAGTCGACTCGGCTTGAATAAGGTACTAGCCAGGCATCTTGGGTAAGCTGTTGAATCAGTTCTAGAGTTTTTGGCTCAAAAACGTTGCCGCTTTGGGGGGAAATGATGATTGCGATGTTGTCGGATTTGGCGAAAGTGGTTTGTATTTCCTCATAGGCGAGCAGTTGTTGGTTTTTTCCGTCAAAAAAGATGTTGTAGTCACCACGGAAATAAAGATTCTTTCCTCCAAAAGTGGCAGCGGTGACCAGTGCTAATGACAGTAGGAGTACCCAACCGCTAAATCGGGTAGGTAAGGTTAACCACGGATGTGGTTGATTTGGATTAGAGTTGGCTGATTTCATCACACTCTCCGTTTGTGACGTTTCGTCAAAAGTTGTTATTTAAAAACCAGCTAACGCTGGCACTTAAGTAACAAAGCTCGTGTTTGAGTTATTCAAACCTTATCGAGTGTCTTTTTTGACGATTCGTCATTTAGAGAGTCAAATAAAACCCATAACGGGCTTTATTTTAGGCTGAAGCAGATTAGCGTCCGACGGAGTTGAGATATTCGATCTCTTGACTAAATAGCTCCTGCTCTACTCGGCGCCAGGTTTTCTTGTAATCCCACTCACTAGAGAGAGGTTTCCAGTTCAACCCATCTAACAGCATATTCGCATTATGGAGCACTGAGAACGGGTCCTGTAGGCGATTGATACAATGGCTATTGGACGCATTTTGCGTAAGGGCATTTGACCCAAAAGCAATCGACCAATTGGCAAACACTATCGCATCTGAGCTGATACCTGGTGAGAACTTGAGGTCACCACTTTCAACCGCGTAGTTAACCAGTTGATCGGCGCCTTCTATCACTTGCTCTTCCAGCTCATTTAGCTCTTTAACACGTTCTGGCGACGCCTTCTCAAGTACAAAAGGATTTTTCGCCATTAGTGCACACATGGACAAAATCGGCTCCATGCGCGTGTAGATACGATAGCCTACATGCATCGCTATGATTTTTTCCCGTGTACAGCCTTCAAATTCTGCAGCGCGGGCGAATAACACAGCTTCGCTTTTCAGAGAATGAATACAAAGCGCAACAATCGCGTCTTCTTTACTACTAAAGTGATTATAAATCGTACCTTTCGAGTAAGGGCTTGCTGCCGTTAGCTTGTCCATGGTCAGGTTACTCCACCCTTCCTTTTGAACCAGCGCTTTCGCCAGTAGAATCAGCTCTATTTCTCTATCGGCAATGGCCTGTTGTTTCTTGGTTAACCCAAAACCACAACGGACGCCGTCTTTTTTATCACTTTTTTTACAGCTAAAGCCAAACATGATTATTTCGATCCGTACCCGTCTGTTGCTCCTTAACTTTCTAATTGTAACACGAATCATAATATTGCGATAAACCACAATCATGACGATTCGTCATTTTTGACACTTCGTCATAATAGATCATATATCACTCAAATAAAAGATTTATTCGTAGATACATATATAAAAACTATGAATTATTATCGTGCTACACTTTATGCACTTATCTGAACTAGAGAGACATTCCCACGTGTTCAAATACTTAGCTTTACCGCTTGTTACTTTTACATGCTGGACAAGTCCGGCATTGTCAGCGGACTACTCAACAGAAAAAATTGCTTCAGGTTTACTGGTTCCTTGGGGAATGGCGTTTGCCGACGACAACACGTTACTGGTCACCGAACGCAACGGCCATATTCTCTCGGTCGATATCGCTACAGGGAAAAGTACTCAGCTTATGGAAGACCCTGCTGGCCTTTATGCCAACGGTCAGGGAGGGTTGCTCGATATCGCGATGTCCCCTTTCGAACCGAACAAAGCGTATGTGACCTACAGTAAACGCACCGCTAGCGGTTCAGATACCACTCTTGCTACCTTCACATTTTCAGACGGTAAGCTCTCAGACTGGAAAAACATCCTCACAACAACGTCCAATTCCTCGACCAATCGCCACTATGGTAGTCGTGTGACCTTCGATGAGCAGTACCTCTACATGAGTGTTGGTGATCGCGGAGAACGCGATAATGGACAGGACTTAAGTACCCATGCGGGATCGATTCTGAGGTTGAACCCTGACGGTTCAGCAGCCGAAGACAACCCTTTCGTCGAGCAAAAAGGCGCGCAAAAGGAAATCTGGAGCTTTGGTCATCGTAATCCACAAGGCTTGTTTTACGATTCAGCAGCTGGCGCTTTATGGTCGATAGAACATGGCCCAAGAGGCGGCGATGAAATAAATTTTATTCGGGCAGGCTCAAACTATGGCTGGCCAATCACTTCTCACGGTAAAGAATACTGGGGGCCGATTAATGTCGGGGAATCTAAAGAAAAAGAGGGGATCGAGTCACCAATCAAGGTTTATGTTCCTTCCATCGCTCCCTCAAGTTTGCTTTTGTATCGAGGTAAAAACTACCCTGAACTGAACGGTAAGCTTCTCGCACCCGCTTTGAAACTGACCCATATTAATGTCGTCACGCTAAACAAAAACAATCAAGCAGTAGATGAAATTCGAATATTGTCCGAACTTAACGAACGCATTCGCCATGTCATCGTCAGCCCTATGGATGAACTCATCTTTAGTACTGATCAAGGCAATATATACCGCCTTGTTCCAACTCGCAGCTAAGAAAAAAGGCCCGTTATTACGGGCCTTTTCTTAAGCACTGATATGCTCCAGCAGTTCATCCTTGAGCTCACCTAATACCCCAGGTTTTGGCTGAGTGTGAGATAAAGTCCGCATGCCATAGATACCCATGACCAAAAACTGAGCTAACTGAGCTGGCGATTTTTTTTGAGATGCTTGACCCGCCTGCTGCGCCTGGGAAAGCTTCTCTTCAATAGACTGATGCCAGTCTTGAAGCATCATGCTGATAAGATGTTCCACTTCATCATCCTGCTGTGCCATCTCACTGAGTGATTTCTGCAGCAAACAATCTTTGATTTCTTCCGTTTCACACTCTTCGACCACCCAGCTTAGATATTTTTCAAAGCCAGCCATCACTGTTGGTTGAGAGTCAAACAAGGCCTGAAACTCTTGCGATTTATCGTCACGATACTGTTCCAACGCCGCAATCAATAAGCCGCGCTTGTTCTCAAAGGCACAATAGATCGAACCGGGGTGCAGTCCAGTTACCTTTTTTAGGTCTTGCATGCTGGTCTTAGCGTACCCTTTAGCTACAAAAGCATCCATTGCAGAACGTAATACTTTTTTCCGATCAAATTCAGCGCTGCGCATTGGCTCTCTTATCTCAATTATCAATATGGATTGATTCTACTTTATTTTGAACAAGCATTCAAAAAAGTAGTTGAATGCTTGTTCAAATTAGACTAACTTGAATGGGCATTCAAGAAAAACCACAAAGGGAACGTCATGAATAACCTATTTGAACCATTAGCGCTGAACGACACTATTACATTGAACAACAGAATTGTGATGGCACCACTGACTCGTTGTATGGCTGATGACAGCCTAGTTCCAACTCAAGCGATGGTGGATTACTATGCTCGTCGAGCAGATACTGGTTTGATTATTAGTGAAGCGACCATCATTCGCCCAGATGGTCAGGGATATCCAAATACCCCCGGAATATTCAGTCAGGAGCAAATTACTGGCTGGCGTAAGGTGACAGACGCGGTTCATGAGAAAGGCGGTAAGATTTTTGTGCAGTTGTGGCACACGGGCCGTGTTGCGCACCCTCATTTCTTCAATGGAGAATATGTGCTGGCGCCTTCAGCAGTGGCTGTTGAAGGCAGCGTACCCCGCATGCGAGAACTGACCTACACCACGCCTAAGCCAGCGACCCGAGAAGAGATTGAAGAACTTGTTGAAGATTATCGTCAGGCCGCTATTAATGCTCTAGAAGCCGGCTTTGACGGGGTTGAAATCCACGGAGCAAATGGATATCTGATCGACCAGTTCCTGCATTATTCAAGCAATACTCGAGACGATGAATTTGGTGGTTCAGCAGAAAATATGGCGCGCTTCCCGTTGCAAGTCGTCGATGCAATCGTTGATGCCATTGGTAAAGATAGAACAGCGCTACGACTCTCTCCGGGTGCTTACTTCAACATGGAACCAGACAATCGTGATCGTCAGGTTTCAGATTACTTGCTCAAAGCGCTCGAAAGCCGTGATCTAAGCTACCTTCACGTGGGAATTTTTGACGATAGCATGTCATTTGATTACCTAGATGGCACCGTTTCAGAGTATATGCGTTCAAACTACAGTAAGACGTTAATGGGTGTCGGTGGTTTTACACCAGAAACTGGGAATGCGGCGTTGGAGTCTGGCAAATTTGATTTGCTGGCAATTGGTCGTCCATTAATCGCCAACCCTGACTATATCGAAAAAGTAAAATCAGGCTCAGTGTTGACCGAATACTCGGATGAAATGCTTGCCGAGCTTGTATAACCCATTCACGTTTGGTGAGTGAAAAATCAGCGGCTTGTTGCCGCTGATTCCTTATGTAATGAAGATAAGTAAAAATCCACCTGCATAGCAGGTGGCTTTGGTTGGCCCCCTATAAGGGGGCTCACTGCTATTTATCTAACCCTAGAAGCATTTGTCGCTCCTCTTCTTCTTTCCCCACACGATCTTGGTGCCTGACGTATCTACGTATAATTTCCTCGTTCATCCCTACCGAATCAACAAAGTAACCTCGTTGCCAGAACTTATTACCCCAGAGCTTTTTCTTTCTCAAATACGGAAATTTGTTAAACAACCTAATCGCTGTACGACCTTTAACAAACCCCATGTAATTTGAGATACTCATGCTCGGCGGAAGCCTCACGACTAAATGGACATGATCAATTTGGACGTTAAGCTCGACAACCTTGCATTTCTTCATATTGCTGTAAACGTAGATACTTCGATACAGCTCTTTGCCTAAATTTCCTTTCAGAATCTTTAGTCGATATTTAGGTGTCCAAACAATATGATATTGGCACCGATGATAAACGTGTGAAGCGGATTCATATCTGCTCATGTTCGTTATTTCCTTCATTTGTTGGTTGCAAACGAGGACATCTTGAACATGAGCGTTCTTCGGGCAAAGCCCAAAAGAACGATCACCACCTTCTAAAGAAGGTGGTTTAGGGCCAGAAAAAAAAAGCCCTGACCAAATGGTCAGGGCTTCGTAATTTGGAGCGACACACGAGGTTCGAACTCGTGACCTCAACCTTGGCAAGGTTGCGCTCTACCAACTGAGCTAGTGTCGCATAATGCGTTAGTTAGATGGTGCCCCGGGCCGGACTTGAACCGGCACAGCGCGAACGCCGAGGGATTTTAAATCCCTTGTGTCTACCAATTCCACCACCAGGGCACACAAATCTAAATTTGTGATGGAGACACCATCTTTGACATCGACCCATTAGGAATCGCTATCATAAAATTTGGAGCGACACACGAGGTTCGAACTCGTGACCTCAACCTTGGCAAGGTTGCGCTCTACCAACTGAGCTAGTGTCGCAAATGGAGGCGCGTCCCGGAGTCGAACCGAGGTCCACGGATTTGCAATCCGCTGCATAGCCACTCTGCCAACGCGCCTTCGTAACACCAATCGTCTCGCTTATTTCGCTGCGTTCCTCTTGGGTACGGGATGCATTCTACGGATTCGAACTAATGAGTCAACACTATTTTTAATTTTTTGAATCGTTTGTCTAATTAACAGTCAAAAGCTTCTAATTTGATTAATTTACTCTCAAAATTCTTTTGATTTTGACCAAGTTAACTTAAACAAAGTAGATGAGAGGCATAAAAAAACGGGCTATTGCCAGTTTTCTTTAATGATGCTCTTCACTGAGAAGATCGTCTTTGGCTGCCATTAAATACTGTGCCATAGACCAATAGGTCAATACGGTAGCAACATAAAGCGCGGCGTAACCTAACCAAATCATCCAGTCATCATAACGCCAGATAAGCACCCATAAAGCAAACATTTGGCTAAGCGTTTTTACTTTACCTACCCATGAAACTGCCACACTGGCACGTTTACCGATTTCTGCCATCCATTCACGCAATGCAGAAATAATGATTTCTCGAGCAATCATAGTCACAGCAGGAATTGTTACCCAAATGGAGTGGTAGTGTTCAGTGACAAGAATCAGAGCGGTCGCGACAAGGACTTTATCAGCAACAGGATCAATAAAAGCACCAAAACGAGAGGTTTGCCCCAACTTTCGCGCTAACATTCCATCTAGCCAGTCCGTGAACCCTGCAACCCAGAACACCATTGCCGCTGCAAAAGGTGCCCAACTGTAAGGAAGATAAAAAACCACGACAAATACTGGAATAAGGAAAAGTCGTAACAAAGATAAAATGTTAGGGATATTTAAACGCATATTTATTGAGGCTCTTATCGTTTGCGTATTGCTCTGTTCACTGCTTAAAAACAGGGCTCTTATGGTGCGGGATTTTTCCTATTGTTTCAATGCTTGATAAATGTTTTCTGCCAAAGAAACACTAATCCCAGGGACTTTGGCGATTTCTTCAACGCTAGCACGTTGAAGTTCCTGTAATCCCCCCATGTATTTGAGCAATGCCTGACGACGTTTCGGCCCCACCCCTTCAATGCCTTCCAAGGCACTGGTTCTTCTTGTTTTTCCACGTTTAGCCCGATGCCCCGCAATGGCATGGTTATGGCTTTCATCACGGATATGTTGCATCAAATGTAGAGCTGGTGCATCACTAGGCAAGTTGAACTCTTCACCGTCTGTGGTAATCAAAGTTTCCAATCCTGGTTTACGCGTCACTCCTTTCGCAATACCAATCAAACGTGGCCGCTTAGGCCAATCTCCCCAGTACTGTGAAATGATTTCAAACGCTCGATTAAGCTGCCCTTTACCACCATCAATAAACACAATATCCGGGATTTTTTCCACATCCAGCTGCTTAGAGTAACGCCTCTCGAGTGCTTGTCCCATCGCGGCGTAATCGTCACCACCGGTAATCCCAGTAATATTGTAGCGACGGTATTCCTGCTTCACTGGCCCTTCTTGATTAAACACAACACAAGAAGCAATCGTACTTTCGCCCATCGTATGCGATATGTCGAAACATTCCATACGAGTGATGATATCCATACCTAAGACTTCCCGTAACTCTTTAAAGCGTTGGGATATCGTCATCTTGTGATTGATTTTGGTAGTAATTGCCGTCAGTGCGTTGGTATTCGACAGCTTAAGGTAGCGCCCACGAGTTCCCGTCGGATTAACATGAAAATTGACTTTACGTCCGGCAATCTCGCCTAAAGCTTCTTGTAATGGCAGCGATTCTTCCATCAGGCCGGAGTTAAGGATGATTCGTGTCGGGATCGTTCGTGCTTCGTTGTGGCTCAGGTAATACTGGCTCAAAAAACTATAAAACACTTCTTCTTGAGTCGTATCATTTGGAATTTTAGGAAAATGGCTACGACTGCCCAAAATCTTACCTTGGCGAATCATCAGAATATGGACACAGGCAATGCCGTTCTCTTGAGCAAAACCCAAAACGTCCATATCATCTTGAGAGTCTTCAGACACAAACTGCTGCTCCTGAACACGTCGTATCGCTTGTATTTGGTCTCTAAACTTTGCCGCGTCTTCAAACTTAAGACTTTTACTAGCCAGCTCCATCTTTTCAACCAAGGTCGTGAGAACTTGCTGATCTTTTCCTTGCAGGAACAAACGAACAAAACCCACCAGCTCGGCATAATCTTCATCGGAGATAATACTGCTAACACATGGCCCCGCACATCGGCCAATTTGGTACATCAGACAAGGCCGAGTTCGATTACTGTAAACCGTATCTTCACATTGTCGAACCGGGAAAATTTTTTGAATTAAGTGCAGCGTTTCCCGAACTGCTCCCGAGTCAGGGTAAGGACCAAAGTATTCACCTTTGCGCTTTTTTGCTCCGCGATGCATAGATAGCCTCGGGTGCTTATGGCCGCTGACAAAAATGTAAGGGTATGACTTGTCATCACGCAGTAATACATTGTATTTGGGTAAATACTGCTTAATGTAGTTGTGTTCAAGTATCAGGGCTTCTGTTTCGGTGTGCGTCACCGTAACATCAATCTTGTCAATATTACTGACTAGAGCTCGTGTTTTTTCGCTGTCTACTTTCTTACGGAAATAGCTAGAAAGACGCTTTTTAAGGTCTTTGGCTTTACCTACGTAAATGACAACAGCCTCGGCGTTATACATTCTGTACACGCCGGGCTGATTAGTAACGGTTTTTAGAAAGGAAGCCGAGTCGAATGTGGCGGTCACTACAATGTCTCAGTGTCTAACATTCCATGGCGGATGGCTAGATGAGTCAACTCTACGTCACCGCTGATGTCCAGCTTATTGAACAAGCGGTAGCGGTAACTGTTGACAGTTTTCGGGCTCAAATTCAACTGCTCTGAAATATCGGTTACCTTCTGCCCTTTGGTGATCATCATCATGATCTGCAATTCACGCTCAGAAAGATCGGCAAAAGGATTTTCCGATGCTGGAGAGAATTGGCTAAGCGCCATCTGCTGAGCAATTTCAGGAGAAATATAACGTTGGCCGCTATTTACAACACGAATTGCGTTGACCATTTCATCTGGCCCCGCACCTTTAGTCAGGTAGCCTGCGGCACCTGCTTGCATCACTTTAGTTGGAAACGGATTTTCCGTATGAACAGTTAAAACGATGATTTTCACATCAGGATTGAACCGCAAGATTTTCTTGGTAGCTTCTAAGCCACCAATACCTGGCATATTCATATCCATCAAAATGACATCGGCATGATTGCTACGACACCATTTTGCTGCGTCTTCACCGCTTTCAGCTTCCCCTGCTACGTTCATTCCACGGACGTCTTCAATAATACGTCGTATCCCTGTGCGAACCAGCTCGTGATCATCTACAAGGAAAACACTTATCAAACTTGTATCTCCACACTTCTTGATTGGCTCTGCACCCACTATTTGTAGTGGATAACAGCATGGCAGCCTATTTTAACTTAAATTACGCTTTTTACTTACTCTGAATATGTGCTCAAACGCAAACTTTAGCAAGTACTTATTTTCATATCTGCTGCTTAGCACGTTAATAACCATGCAATCAATAAGTTAAGTCATACAATGAGGTTATGAGTCAAAAATCGGCATACGCACACACAACACAAGGCTTACCATTGAAAACGAATCTAACTTCACCTATTAATACATAGTGCAGTGCGCATAGTTGCACACTTTAAAGTACATTTTAAATATCATCTTATAAGGATATGTTATGAAAAAGCTTCTAGCAGTGGCAGCCCTAGCAACAACTATTCCTATGTCTAATCTAGCACTTGCTGACAATGATATTGGTTGTGGTTTGGGTACTATGGTATTCGACGGTCAGTCAGGCAAAGTTTCTAAAATTCTAGCTGCTACAACTAACGGCACTTCAGGTAACCAAACTTTTGGTATCACTTTCGGTACTCTAGGTTGTGACGGCACAGGTACAATTTCATCATCTGAAAAGCTAGCCATGTTCATTGATGGCAACATGGACAACCTAGCACGTGATATCGCTAAAGGCGAAGGTGAAACTCTGGCAACACTTTCTGAAGTTTGGGGTATTAATGAAGCTGACAAAGCAGCATTCAACACTCTAGCTCAAGAAAACTTTGCGCAAGTATTCAAATCTGAAAATGTCACTTCTCAAGAAGTATTTGTAAACCTGAACAACGTTGTTGCGGATAACGCACAATTAGCGGGTTACGCTATTTAATCAATGCCCTATTAAAAGGTGCCTTTCTAGGCACCTTTTTCACACCACCCTAAAGCCTCCCTATTATTTGTTGTATCCTGACGCTAAAAGTAGAAGCTCAATCGAACTGTAAGACTGTGTATTAGATGAAGTCCCCTTTGCTAAAAACCTCTTTGTTGTGTGGCTTAAGCTTGAGCCTTTTATTACCTTCAGCATCAATCGCTAGTGAATTCGATGTAGAACAGCTCTCCAAGCACTCATACTGGCATAAGCTCGGCCACTATTTGCCTGCGCTTCTATCTGGATACGAAAGTACCGTCGATAAAAGCGAATTTTTTCTTTCGGAACAAGGAAAGTACTCTCCAAAAGCGGAGCTTGAGGCAACCATCAGTCGGCTTTATTCAGAGGATAAGCAACTTGCATTGGAGACTCAGTGTCAATATCCAGCACGCTATAGTTGGCTTGAACAGCAACAAGGTCGCCAGGCGATATTGAACTGCCCAGAGCTAGAAACTTGGAGCCAAGTCATCGACCCGGCTGGTCTTACGCTTGTTTTCCCAACCGCATTTATGAATAACCCTTCTTCTATGTTTGGTCACACCCTATTGCGTGTCGACGCTAAGGATCAAACCAGACATAAAGAATTGGTCGCATTTGCCATTAATTTTGCTGCTGAGCCAGAAACAGATGACAACCCCGCTCTGTTTGCGATCAAAGGATTGATCGGCAGCTACCCCGGTCGTTACATCGTGATGCCATATTATCGAAAAGTTCGTGAATACAACGACATCGAATCGAGAGATATTTGGGAGTACAAACTTAAACTCAATGAAGAGGAAGTAAATCGGGTTTTATTACACTTATGGGAAATGCAAAGAGCAGAGTTTGATTACTATTTCTTAGACGAAAACTGTTCTTATCAGTTGCTGTCTCTATTGGATGTCGCTCGGGAAGACTTAAGCTTGACCAAAGACTTCTCGATACAGGCAATTCCGTCAGATACAGTTTATGCATTAGCGGAAAGCGGATTATTGGAAGAAACTCAATATCGCGAGGCATTTGGCACCAGATTGCTACATCAAGCCAATGAAGCCGATGAGAAAATCTTCGAGGCTGCTAAAAAAGCGACACAAGGCGAGTACCCGAGTGAAAACGAATTCTCAGATGAAGAACGAGCAGCAATTCTAGAACTCGCCTACGAGTGGTTAAACTTTCAATTGTATGACTCCGGTTTAGAACGAGATCCGACAGCCAAACGGCTAACCAAATTGCTCTATCTGCGCAGCAGAATCAAAGTAGAGTCTCCGTTTACCCCAGTTCCTCAGCCTGACGTTCCACCAGAAAAAGGGCACGCTTCCGCCCGTATCGGACTGAGCTACCAATACTGGGATGAGTTCAGTAATCAAGCCACCATTGAATGGAGAGCGGCGTATCATGATTTGCTTGACTCACAGGATGGCTTCATACCTGGCGCACAGATCAACTTTCTAGATACTCAAGTGAGTATTGATCAGCAAGGCACTTCTCGACTCGATAGGTTTTACTTTATCGACACAATGGCGCTTGCTCCAAGTAATAGAGTATTCGACAGTTGGGCTTGGAATATTCGCACTGGCTTTGATAGACAGCCTCTGTCTAATAAGTTGGCAGGAAGATGGTTTGGACAAGGTGGCTTTGGCAAGGCTTGGGGCTCACCAGACAAGATCCACGTATACACACTCTTTTCAGGTGCAGTCAGTGGCGGCAATCTGACGGAATATGACGCAGTCTCTGGGGTCGGCTTGGAAACGGGAGCAATTTTCCAAGCTGGACGTAATCATAGAATAGGATTACAAGCTCAATATATGGCGCTGATTAACTCTCAGGAAGAGAGCCATGTCGAAATTGATGCAAGCTGGAACTGGAGCTTCAATCGTAATTTTGCTGTGCGAACGCAACTGAGTTATCAAAGTTGGCAGTCTGAGAACATTGGCGCCAGACTGACAGGCTTTATCTATTATTAAGAGAACGCCTGCTTATGCTAAGCTAGTGAAACCAAGCTTCATCCGTTGCTTGGTTTTCATTTAGAGCAGTACAAATGTCCGTCCAACAAGGTTTCCTACTTACTCGCCACGCCAGAGATGTTTCTGGTCAAACTCAGATCGATTTATGGTTATCTACTGATAATGGGCCGGTACAGCTTGTTATACCGGGAGAAAAACCCGTCTTCTTTATTCCTCAAGACGATATCGAACAATGCCAAGCTTTAGTTAGCGAGTTATCCATTCAGGCTGAGATAAAACCTTTGGCGTTGCATAGCTTTGATGATGTAAAACTTGCGGCTTGTTACTGCTTAACCGTTAAAGACGGACAACGGCTAAGTCAGAAATTCAAACATCATGAGATTCTTGTACTCGAAGACGATATACGCCTTGCCGATCGATATTTAATGGAGCGCTTTGTTCAAGGCAGTGTCGAATTTACCGGTCACCCCCAACGCAGGAAAGACTACACTCGCTTTTCAAACGTCAAATGCCGTCAGGGTCACTATACCCCTCAGTTAAAGGTTGTCTCACTCGATATCGAATGTTCAGAGAAAGGCGTTCTTTACTCTATAGGACTCGATAGTCCTATGGACAGCCGTGTCATCATGATTGGAGAACCGCAAGCTGCTGAAACCGCTGTTGAGTGGGTCCAAGACGAGAAACACTTATTGCTCTCACTGATCACGTGGTTTCAGCAATTTGATCCCGATGTCATCGTAGGTTGGAACGTCATTGACTTTGACTTTAGGCTGCTACATAAACGTGCCGAGTGGAATAAAGTCAGATTAGCAATTGGGCGTGCGAATCAGGCGAGTTTTTTCCGCACCTCAAGTAACACTCAACAAGCATTCATATCAATCCCAGGTCGCGTGGTTTTAGATGGTATCGATACGCTAAAAACCGCCACTTATCACTTTCGAAGCTGGTCGCTAGAATCAGTGTCTCAGGAGTTACTCGGAGAGGGTAAACAAATCCACAACGTTCATGATCGAATGGACGAAATCAATTACATGTTCAAAAAGGACAAACCCTCACTTGCAAAGTACAACCTGCAAGATTGTGTTCTGGTCAACAAGATTTTTGCCCACACCCACTTGCTTGAGTTTGCCATCGAACGCTCTAAATTGACTGGTGTTGAACTGGACCGTGTCGGCGGCTCGGTCGCGGCATTTACCAATCTTTACCTGCCACAAATCCATCGTGCTGGGTACATTGCCCCTAACCTACATTCTGAAAACTGGTTGGCTAGCCCAGGGGGCTATGTAATGGACTCCATCCCAAACCTGTATGATTCGGTGTTAGTTCTGGATTTTAAGAGCCTATACCCTTCCATTATCCGTTCATTCCTAATTGACCCAATGGGTTTGATCGAAGGGTTGAAATTGGACGTGGGTAAACAGGAAAACCAAGCTGTTGAAGGATTTCGTGGCGGTCAATTTCATCGTAGTAAACACTTTTTGCCCGAGATGATCGAAAACCTGTGGGCGGCGCGTGATATCGCCAAGAAAAACAACGAAAAGGCCTTCTCACAGGCGATCAAAATCATTATGAACTCCTTCTACGGCGTACTGGGCTCTTCTGGCTGTCGCTTCTTTGATACTCGCTTGGCATCAAGTATCACTATGCGTGGTCACGAAATCATGAAGCAGACGAAAGTACTCATCGAAGAGCAAGGCTATCAAGTGATTTATGGGGATACAGATTCGACGTTTGTTTCTTTGAACGGGCAATTTTCTCAAGAGCAAGCCGATGAGATTGGCCACCAGCTTGTCGAGCATATCAATTCGTGGTGGACGACCCATCTCAAACAAGAGTACGGCCTTACCTCAATCCTCGAACTGGAGTATGAAACCCACTATAAGAAGTTTCTGATGCCAACTATCCGTGGTCAAGAAACAGGATCCAAAAAGCGTTACGCAGGCTTGATTGGCGAAGGCGACAGGGAAAAAATTGTCTTTAAGGGATTGGAAAGTGCTCGCACCGACTGGACTCCGCTCGCTCAGCGCTTTCAGCAAGATCTGTATTCACTGGTTTTCCATGGTAAAGATCCCTCTGACTACGTTCGGGATTTTGTCGAAAGAACCATGGCGGGCGAATTTGATGATGAGCTGGTTTACCAAAAAAGGCTACGCCGGAAGCTACACGAGTATCAGAAAAACGTACCACCACAAGTGCGTGCAGCTCGGTTAGCAGATGAAATCAATGCCCAGTTAGGTCGCCCTTTGCAATACCAAAACAAAGGACGAATTGAATACCTGATTACGATTTCTGGCCCTGAACCCAAAGAATACCTTAAAAGCAACATTGATTATCAGCACTACATTGATAAACAGCTTCAGCCTGTTGCAGAGGCTATCTTGCCATTTATTGGCATCGATTTTTCAACGCTCAGTGAGCCTCAACTCGGTTTGTTCTAACACTGAAGAAACTATATTGAAGGGCGCTGTTATTCCAGATGAGTACACTCCATTTTTACGTATCGATGTTCGCTCTATCGTTCGTACTGCAAGTAGTGATGCGCTCACCTATGAGTTAACCGCCAACGGTGCGAGACACTCGTTCAGAATCAAATATTTGATCATATAACATACATCTTTGCTTGCGATTTTTAACTCATTTTTAACCCCATTTGTACTATTAACGACATGCAGCCACCATTTGAACATTCGGTGCTGCTTAATTCTTTATTTTGACCAAACCTAGCGAATCACACAAATCTTGACTATTCCCGTTAGCAACTTGATTGGTGTCCAGACTGCCTGCGTTCAGGTTTATGTCATCAAATGACAAGAGAGATAGTATGAAAAGAAAGTTCAACCTGCTTCTAATAGCCGTATCAAGCGTTTTGAGTGCCAACATTTGGGCGTCAGAATTTGACGAGCCTGCTGGAGCAGCCATTAATATTCTCAGTGCCTTACAAGATTCAAGTGCGGTGATTTACATCAATGCTGAGAATCTCGTCAGCGGAAACAGCACACCACCAACATTATCCCATGTAAAAACTCAGGTGTTGGTGGAGAACAAACGCTATTTGATCGACTTTAGTAACATAGAACATGAGACTGAAAAAAACATTGCTCGAGCCAAACTCCGCAGAAGCTTGGGATTATTGACTCTCGGAGATATGGTAATCATTAGTGAGCACAAAGGTAAACTCCTGTTTAGTCAGTTAGAGAGCTCTGATGACACCAACCTTAAACGTCTTGAATACAAACCTAAACCACGCCGAGTAAAGAAAAGCATCTCCCCTCTTGCAGAGGTGGATAACAGCATACCTAGGGTCGCTTTCTATATCGAGGCGAAACGTACCATCAGTGACGCAGCATGCAATCCTACCTGGAATACTTACCAAGGCCCCGTTAAAAGTACAGGCATGTGTGACAATGCCCATATTTCTTTAATTTATCAGGTGACGCTGCAACGTTCATTGCCATTTGGAACCCAAGGAAGCGCAACGCCCGATGCCAAAATAGTGAGAATTGCAATTGACGATTCAACGACCGGTGCAGGTATTCAACTGAACCAAAACTTCGACAACATTCTGCTTCATACACGCGGTATACCATGGCCTGAGGGCGGCGACGAGCATGAGATGGTGACCACAGCTCTCGCCCAAAGCTATGACTTCAATTTCAATGCTTCAAATGAAAAAGCTCGTATCCTGCGTACCGTGCCTAAAAGCAATTTAAACAAGAACTACACTAACCGTGAGATTTCAACCTTTTCATTCGGTGTGGTCGCGGGAGGTGAGGCAAGTAGTGACGGCGCAAAAGGCAAACTTGAAGCTTCGGCAAACTGGACAGAATCAAAATGGCTATCCTTTGAAACCAATGACTATCGAGTCGATCGCCATTCAAATGGCCCTCAGCATGTAGGTTTCGAGTGGGCAAGGGAGCAATACCCAACCGCGGAATCAGTTATGGTCACCACAATTCATGGCTATACGGCAGGGATAACACTGCCTGTCGATGAAAGTCGTATTAACAAAATGGGGCACGCAAGCTTCCTACCAAAAATGGAAGTCATATACTCTGCAGCCCCTGATGCAACGGGCAACACCAAATTTAATATTGATTCCACTGTCGACATCACTGGATTTAGGTATATGACGAACGTGACGCCGTTCTTCGGAGTACGAACTTACTACGCTAAAGACGACGATCACCAAGTCAATAGCGTCAATAAGAACATTAATTTTGTAGTTGATTGGGACCACCCTGTGTTCACTGGTGGCAGACCAGTGAATCTGCAACTTGGCGGATTCAAGAACAAATGTCTGGCTATCGATACTCAACAGCAGATATCCGCTAAAGAGTGTGATGAATACGATAACCAACAAGCTTTCATCTACAGTCAAGATGGTCATTATATTAGTGCATACAATACAGAATATTGCTTAGACAGTACCGACCTAACTCAAGCTCAATCATGCAACTTTAGCCTCACCCAAAAATGGAGTTGGGAAGAAAAAGCTAACCAAGATAACTTAAAAAGTGCTCACCTCGGCCATTATCTGACATACGATAAACAGACTGAGAAACTAAGTATGACTGCCAGTACGCAATCGGAGGCTAGCCTTAGTACCAAGATGTACACACGATATGTCAATGTTTTTGATGCTTCTACGGTAGAAACCAACTCGTATAAGTAATCAGCCGCATACCTAAAGCGAGAAATTGAGCGGCAATAATAGACGTTTTAGCTTTTATTGCCGCATAATCAGTATCTTAGCCTATCTTAAATTCGGTTTTCTTGTACTGTTTAGCTAGCCACTCACCGAAACCATCAAGAATGCCAACGACGGATCGTTTTGCTATCACTCGTCCTGTGAGCAAAATCCCTAACCGTTCAATTTCGACCTGTTTATCAGGATAGTAGCGAAGAAAGTTCTGCCCACATTCAATAGGATCATCGAACCAATTTTTATCTTTGTACATCACTAGCGAATAGCTCGCACGCAGCAGCTTCTTGGCAATAACTATCTGTGCTTTTGACTGTTCCTCTGGCGTCGCAGAGCGTGCAATACGATTGCGGTACACTGCGACCCAATCTTCAACATCCATATTCCAATGTTTGGCGATTTCCCAGCTTGGCTCATAGTCGCCAAAACACTCAGAAAGGTCTTCACCGTAAATACACACCGAGCAATGACGAAGCTGAAATCCCCAAGAAAAAATGCTGTCCAAGCTCGCCACTTCTTTCACAAGCGTATTCTTTAGCGATACATCTGTTAAGAATGGATAGGACTTCTGAAAACGCCATTTAATAGAGTTGAACAAGGTGGTTCTGACATCACTAAAGCTGTCATGCGTAACGACCAACACGTCTAAGTTAGAACGATTAGGCTTTGCCCTCTTACGAGCGACACTGCCGTAAAGATAGACACTGTGTAGATTGTCACCCAACCCTCCCTTTAGAAAAGCGATAAGATCGTTAATGGCAGGCTGATACCTTTCCTGAAAAGGTTGCTTAGGGTCAATAACAGAAAGATGCATTTAGTTGATAACAATAATTTTTAGGCTTTCGATTCTTTAATGTTCGCCCACACACAGACACGAATCAAGATATTCCTTCCCTTAAACACTATGTATATAATACGACAATTCCATCTCACACTAAGGAAACACTTTTATGCCAAGGGCAAGTGAGCTTAAAAAAGGTTTTGCTATCGAATCTAGTGGCAAAACACTTCTGATTAAAGATATCGAAGTCACCACTCCGGGTGGACGCGGCGGCGCAAAAATCTACAAACTTCGTTGTACTGATCTTGCGACAGGTGGACGTGTCGATGAGCGCTTTAAATCAGACGACGTAGTTGAAACGGTAGATATGTTTAAACGTGCTGTTGCTTTCTCTTACGTGGATGGTGACGAGTACATTTTCATGGATAATGAAGATTACACTCAATACACCTTCAAGAAAGAAGAAATTGAAGACGAACTACAGTTTGTTACAGAAGAAATTCAAGGCTTACATGTGATTGTCGTGGATGGCAATGCAGTAGGACTAGAGCTTCCCGCTTCTGTTGAGCTTGTAATCGAAGAAACTGACCCATCAATAAAAGGGGCTTCAGCTTCGGCGCGCACAAAGCCTGCACGTTTCGCGACAGGCTTGACAGTTCAAGTTCCTGAGTATATTGCAACAGGTGACCGTATTGTTATCAATACCACTGAACGTAAATACATGAGCCGAGCGTAATTATGTCCGAACTGATCTCCTATGATGACGCCATTGAAACGGCCTATGACATCTTTCTAGAGATGGCTCCAGATAATCTTGAAACCGCAGACGTTATTATATTCACCGCTCAATTTGACGACCGTGGTGCTGCTGAGCTGGTTGAAACTGGCGATGATTGGGCTGGTCATGTCGGCTTTGAAGTCGATAAAGAAATCTATGCGGAAGTCCGTATTGGCTTAGTGAACGAAGAGAATGATGTCTTGGATGAAGTTTTCGCCCGCCTACTGGTAAGCCGAGATCCAGAGCATAAGTTCTGCCACGTTCTTTGGAAGCGAGACTAAACAACAAAAAAATACCCAAGTTTTTAACTTGGGTATTTTTTATAAATAACTAGAAGACGAATTATAGACAAATCCGTCTTCTAGAATTCTATCGGTTTCAACTGACAAACGCGTGCTTGTTAGCCTTCTACCTTGGCATTTTCTACACGGGCTTTTAGTTTCTGCCCCGGGCGGAAGGTGACAACGCGACGAGCACTGATTGGAATGTCTTCACCCGTCTTTGGGTTTCGACCTGGACGTTCGTTTTTTTCTCGAAGATCAAAGTTACCAAATCCAGACAGTTTTACCTGTTCGCCACTCTCTAGTGCCTTACGAATTTCTTCGAAAAACGCCTCAACCGTTTCCTTGGCATCCCGTTTACTGTATCCGAGCTTCTCAAACAGGTTTTCAGCCAAATCGGCCTTTGTGAGCGCCATAAAACTTTCCTCAAAGCTGTGTTAAACAATGCTGCCGAGTTGGCAGCGCCAAAGCATTTTGCCCAGCCAATCAACAACATATCGGCTTTACTTGGGAAAGTGTATGCCAACCTTCTGATTTTCGCCAACTTTTTTATTAATTGAAGGCAAATTAATCATTAAAAACAAATAGATATATGACCTAAAACAAACATGCCGACTAAGCTGTTAGTTCAAAAAATCTTTATTTTTCAGATAATTAACTCATAAAAATCAGAACCATCAGTATTAGAGCCTGAATTTATTGGCAAAAAATTTTCTTACGCTTAACATGATAGCGAATTCAGTCTGTTAGATATGCTTTTGTGCATATGGATTCTTATCAAATAACACTGCAGCATAACTTTATATGCTCACTGTAAAGAATAGAAGAATAATAAAACAACACTTTCGTTTTTAGTTTTCTCTAACTAGCTGAATGTAAAGTCATTAAAAACGTTCACAAAAGAAATATTCACACCAGCATCTAATAGGTTTTTTACAGTCCAATGCACCATTACTTGTACACACCGAGCAAGACACAATCAATTGACAAACATTTATATTAATAACGTGAACTGCGCATTTATTCTCCAAGTCAATAAATGTTTAGAATATGGAAGTTAGTATTTAAATATTGACAAAAAAATAAATAAATAAATAATCTAAACTATTGTTGGCAATCAGAACATGAATATTATAGAAATGCTGTCTTCTTTTTTACAGGAAGACATGCTATCTAGAGCTCAATCTAAAGAGCTTTTACACAAAATTGCAGATACACCACAACATGCAGAAATACTTGGGGCACTCATTAGCAAAAGAAAGTTCCAAGTACTACAAGTACGTTCGGACTTGAAACTTAAAGATCTAAATACACTATTAGGAACTGATGAATACGCTTTCTTTACAAGGAAAAAACCAGTTACTGGAGATCTGACTGAGGAGCTAAAGTTTTTTTTAGAACAAGTTGCATTAAAACACTTTGAATCTTTACCGTTGCTATGGGCACAAGTAGAACGCCATAAATTGAGATCTAAACAATTGAGTGCTCTCACAGATACTCCTAAGTTAAGTTATAGTGACATTGAGTATTACAGTGACCTGATCGAAGAAATATCAGAAGATCCACAAATCGTTTCTGTCCCATTTGATGACGGCCTCTATCGATTAAGTGATGCCATCTTGCTCTCAAATATCGAATTATTTGTCATCAAGCAAAAGTGGTACGAGCTCCTTTTTCTTATGGAACATTCTTCATCTGGTCAACATTTCGTTATGTTTCATAAGTCAGGTGAAAACAAGTATCCTTGCCTATGTTCATCAGCCATGATCACAGACTGGCAGCACAAACATCGGTGGCTTAGCTTTAGTCCCTTTTTTCAGCATGAAAGATGGTCACTGCTTATCTCGAAAGAAGCAATTGATAGCTTGAACAAAACGGGAGTTTTTAACGGGCTTTCTAACAATCTACCAACTCTAGAGCAGTTTGATTCAGATTGTATGGCAAAAGCTAACTCTTCATACAAGCGATGTGAGATACTTAGGTTAACTGTATGCGGTAATCAAATTCAGCAACTCTATCTTCTCTATTTGGCTCAGAAACAAATGGCAAAGCAATTGGCCCAATCTGACTATGGTTGTGCTTATACAATTATTAATAACCCGTGGCTGTTAAACTTTTACGCCCAGCTAGAAGGTAACGCATACGTTCACTGCGGTAGCTTCGGCATTAATCAAGGCGAGTGTCCAACCTATAGAGGCATGTGGCTTGTAAAAGAATTTAACCGTCAATATTCATATATCAACTTTAAGCGATATAAGTCTATGGCTAGGCAAAAAATCATGACTTTGGAAAAAAGCGATGCCTGATTTGCTTACAAATATCCAGATCCACCCAGCATTTCTGCTGCTTTTTGTTGTTGCTTCAATTGTTCTTACTTGGAGTATTTACTTTGCAAAAACCGCTAATCGCAGTAACAGCGTCCAGCTAAGAAAGATAAAATTACCTTATTTATGCTATTCCCTATCAATTCTAGGTTGGACTTTAAGCAACGCTTTTTTCTACTCTCCGTATTTAGTTAGCTGGGGGAGTAACGTTGCTATAGGGATGGCTTTGTTTGCAAATGTCACATCTTATCTTGCATTTGCTAATGCATACCTAGTGTGTTTAATGCTCGCGAAGAAAGAAGGCGAAGGTTCTTGGAGAGAAATAGCCTTTTTATGTACTGTTTCTGCAATCGTACTCTTAGCTAATATCGGTAATCATTCCATGATACGTGGTATTACGATTGATAATGTGGGAATGTTTAACATTCATTTTGGTGAGGGAACCAACTATTTCTTCCTGACCGTTATGGTATTAATATTGCTGTCGTTTAAAAACGTAATTCGATACGCACGTAACGCAAAGCCACTCCAGCAGCTCAAATCGCTATACATGCTATTCGGTATAGGTGTTTTCATGCTATCCACGCTTGCGATTCATGTTGTCGTTCCAATGTTATTTGAGGACTTTTCTTTAGCATGGCTACCGCCAGCACTTTCCATCACGGAAATGTTATTAATGGGGTATGCACTGATTACATCTCGCTTCTATAGTAGCCGACATATAATACATCGACTATCAGCAATTACCCTAGCTGTTACTGTGCTCTTGTTCCCTACACTATTTGTTATTCGTGTACTTGAAACAGAGAACATAGTTTTAGTTGGGTTACTGTTTATAACTATTACGGGAATCAGTTGGAAACCACTAATAGGTTCGTGTAGCCGATTAGCGAGCAGAATTGTGTTTAATGATGCATATTCACCACAAGATAAGCTCTATCAATTAGAAAATGAATTTCAGGTTTCGACCAATCAAGCGTTGAGAAAAGTGGCAGCAATTTTGGGGGTAAATGAAACTTCCTTACAGCTATTGTCAAACATTCAAGATGAAACACTTTATACGTCTCACTTGAAAGGAGCTGGAAGTGTTCTAATCTATGAAGAAATTGAAGAATCTTTGCCTGTTCCTAGTAAAAACGTCGCTCATTCTCTATCAAAACTATATAAGAAAATGAGTGCAGACAATGTTGCTATGGTTCTTCCTATATACGATCATACAAACAATATGTCGCATCTGTTAGTTGCACGTAAGAAAAGTGATGGCCGCTTATTCTTCAGTGAAGAGATCCAAGCCTTACAGTCTGTACTAAAAAAAGTACAGGGATACATCAATGCCGACAGAAAGGTAAGACAATCTCAAGCATTAGCAAATTCCATTGCTCACGAAATGAGAAATCCACTCGCTCAAGTTCAGTTTCAGTTTGAAAGCCTTGCACTCAAATTAGGTAATGGTACCTCGCGTGATGAACTTAATAGGCATGTATTGGATGGTAAAAATGCGATTGAGCGGGGAAAACAACTTATAGATATTATATTAAGAGAAGTAAGTGATTCTTCTTTGGAACAGGAGCCTGCGATATCGACTTCAATACAACCTGTTATACGTACAGCAGTAGAGCGATATGGCTTTGAAGATGATAAGATTAAGAAACGCGTTATTCTCAATATCGACCAAGATTTTGTAGTGAAAATAAATGACACCTTGTTTAACTTCGTTTTGTTTAACTTAATGCGTAATGCCATTTACTATTTTGACTCTTACCCAGACAGTACTATTGAAGTACGAACCATTGCGGGTAAATATGAAAATTATGTTATTGTCAGAGATACAGGCCCCGGCATTCCAGAACATTTAACCAAACGTATATTTGATGACTTCTTTAGCCACAACAAGAGTGGTGGTAGTGGGCTAGGATTAGGATATTGCCAGCGTGTTATGAGAGCGTTTGGAGGTTCGATACGCTGCTACTCTCAGCTAGGCTATTATACCGAGTTCCATCTATCGTTCCCATCAATATCGATTGCGCCACCAGTAAAGTCCGTTCAAGGCTGTTCTCCTTATTTACACGAAGAACTGGTAGAGGATAAAAATAGTTTTATAAGTAGCTTAACTCACAGTATTGATAAATCTGATAATCACTTAATCCTAGTTGTTGATGATAAAGAGATTCAACGCTCGCTTGTTAAGCTATATCTAGAGCAACTAGGTTATGATGTTGTTTTGGCAAACAATGGAAAAGTGGCAATAGAAATAATCCATAGTAACCCAATTGACCTTGTTTTTATGGATATACAGATGCCTGTTATGAATGGTTTTGAAGCAGCAAGCATAATAAAACGTTCCTATCCAACCATACCAATAATTGCTCTGTCTGGTGAATCAGGAGAGCGTGAACTTAATCTGATAAGTGAATTGATGGATGGACGACTCTCTAAACCTACCACTAAGCAGGCTTTAAACCAAATGCTTACTTCTTCTTTACCTGTAACTACGCATTAAGAAAGACGCCCATTAAGCGAGAGCGGTAGCAAGAGCTAGTTTTTTACCGCTCTAAGTTTAAATCGGCTCATTAATCAAATTTAAAGTTATGATGCAGTATTGAATCAATCTAAAACAACAAGGAATAAAATTAGTAAATACTTTTCGATTAAAAATGGGACTAGATCTGAACACGAATAAAAACAGGTTGCAAAAATATTTTTATCGGGTAAACAATATTGCTTCAATTTTCAAACCCAAAGTAACAGCTTATGTAAATATCAATTCAATCAATAAACGACTTTAGAAAAGAAGATAATTATAAATTTATAACACATAATACCCAAAAAGATATCGCGACCAGACATAATTCATCGAACTATATATGGCTTAATAAATAAAAGGTTTGAATGGAACACTATAAATAGCGAGCTAGGGTGATTATAAAATACGATATTTAATTTAATAAAACGACGTCAGAAATTGGTGAAATCGGAACATTATGTTCAGCTATATGTTAGACCAGGTTTCATACCCTAAAGCTATGGTACTGATTGGTGCAGCGCTGTCTTTATTGATATGGGCTGTATACTTTTGCTCAGCGATAATCAAACGCTATGGAAAAGATGGTATGCGGCTTTATTACTATTACATTCTTTACATGGCGGGGTTATTTGTATGGATTATCAGTAACAGTTATTTTCATACAGATCTTCTTAAAGCATTTGGTAATAGTGCTGCAGTAAACGTGGCAATCATCGCTAACTTAGCCACCCTCGTTGCATTTGTTTCTGCGTATTTATTTTCGGCAAAACTACATAACTTTTACGCTCAAAAATCTATTGGACATTGGCAAAGTGCTGTTGTTGTAATCACAATAATATTCGCCGTATCATGCAATCTGATACCCGGATTAACTGTGCGTGGAATAAGTATTATAGGCCCAAGCGACTTTGAGCTAGATTTCGGCCCATACACTAAACCATTTTTTTTGGGGCTTGCTATTTTAGTCACACTCACGCTAGTGAACCTAATATCTTTAAAGAACAATCCCAATCTAATTCGAAGAACTCGTGTAATTTACATGATTTGGGGAATGACAATATTCATGCTTTCAACCGTGATTATACAGCTCGGATTCACTTTGTTCTTTGACGATTTCTCACTAACTTGGCTACCTCCAACATTATCTGTCCGAGAAGTTCTGTTCATGGGCTACGCAATACTAACCTCTAGATTTTATAGCCCTAGATACATTAGCTACATTATGACAAGTTTTACGATAACCGCATTTGCCTATGCGGGCTTTATCTCCTCATTCTATTCATTTGAAAACACAAGTATCTCGGAACTTGCATTAGTTGCTCTAATAATCGGAGTATCTTGGCCAAAGGTTTATAAAACGATTCAACTAACAAGCTGTAAATTGTTCTATGGTGAATCACTATCTCCAGTAGCCAAAATAGCTCTCCTCGAAGAGGACTTTCACAAATCACCAACCCAAGCCATGGTAAAACTCGCTAAATATCTCGGAGTTCCTAAAGGGAAACTCCGTCTCTTAGACAACTATCAAGGTGCGAACGTCTATCAGCATTACTTCGAGAAACAAAGCACTCCGTTGGTGATAGATGAAGTTGAGGAAAGAATTGCACAGACCAGCGATACTACACTCAATCTCGTACATCGTAATATGAAAGAGACTCAATCAGCTCTTGTCTTACCAATTTACGATAATAATAAAGATCTGTCCCATGTTCTCGTTTCGAGCTCGAAATCCGAAGGAGCTTATTTTTCCTATGAAGAACTATCAGCGCTGGAGCATGTGCTTCAAAAAGTTCAACTTCATATCACGTACGAACAAAAAGTACGCCAATCACAGGCATTAGCGAACTCTATAGCTCATGAAATGCGTAACCCTCTAACCCAAGTTCAGTTGGAGTTCGAAAATCTCGCGCAAAAAATAGATGGAAGGCAATCCTATCAAGATCTCGCGTCCCATGTTGGTAGTGGTAAACAAGCGATAGCTAGAGGCAAACAACTCATCGATATTATTTTAAGGGAAATTGACAACACATCTCTCGATCAAGAACCAGCGACTGCTTGTTCCATTACTTCAGCTGTGACCTCAGCGGTTAATCAATACGGGTTTGACGATGATTCGCTAAGAAGCAGGGTAATGCTCGAGACAAGAGACGATTTCATCGTAGAGATTAACAACACTCTGTTCAACTTTGTCATGTTTAACCTACTACGCAACGCTGTTTATTATTTTGAATCTTACCCAGAGAGCATTATCACTATTCGCACTGAAAAAGGGCAAAATAGAAACACTGTAATGTTTACAGATACAGGTCCAGGAATTCCTCAAACCTATCTAGCACGTATATTCGACGATTTTTTCAGCCACAATAAGAGTGGCGGCAGTGGTCTAGGGTTGGGATACTGTAAGAGAGTAATGAAAGCCTTTGGCGGCTCTATTCGATGCGACTCGAAAATTGGTGAATATACAACGTTCTATCTGAATTTTCCTGTTACTTCAGATAAAGTGGAAGAGTGTCAAATCAATGAATCGGTTGTGACCTCAGGCAATGTAGGTACTTTGCCAACACTCCCCCCTACTTCAGAATTAACACCAACAACTAACCCAGATAAACCTCTAATCCTTGTCGTAGACGACAAACGAGTTCAGCTTTCACTCGCTAAGCTTTACCTTGAGCAGCTGGGTTACAACGTCCTACTGGCAAATAACGGAAAAATCGCAGTTGAGATGGTTCAGAATAACCCAATTGATCTCGTCTTTATGGATATACAAATGCCGGTAATGGATGGATTTGAAGCCGCTACTCTAATCAAGCGTTCACACCCATCTCTCCCAATCATTGCTCTATCAGGTGAATCGGGAGAAAAAGAACTGAAAAGAATCAGCGAACTTATGGACGGGCGTTTATCCAAACCGACGTCAAAGCAAGCGCTCAATCAGATACTGATATCGGCTTTGCCTACTACAATGCAATAACATTTCCGTAGTTTCAAAACGACTCGCAGTTTGCGTATCGCTCAGTCGTGAATAAATAAAACGGTTATCTTTCTTTATGACGTTATACTTGTGTTTGAAATTTGACACCGAGATTTGATTCACTAACTGTTTAATATACATGATGAAAGTTGGCTACAACCTAATTCAAGTTGGTTGTGGCATTCATTATGCTTCTAGAGAACTATGAATAAAAAAGTGGCGATGTTTTGTCTTCGCTACTTTCTCAGCCTGAGAATGTTGTCAGGCTGGCATAGATAAGAGAGGCAGCTTATGGAAATTCATCGTCATACTTATTATCGCCTTATCCATCATGGCATTAAAAGCTTGTTAGTCGATCGCATAGGTCATTTTACCGAACACGAGTACCATGATTATCTCAATTACATGACCGGCAAATCCAGCTGTTTTGCCATGACTAATGAAGAACTCGAAGTTGCCGTCACCAACCTGAAAAACGAAGGCTACTTAGAAGACATCAAACCCTTGATTCGACGCCTCGAAATGCACTCTTAGCCTACAGTTCAAGGCCAGCAATATATTGCTGGCCTTGAACTGTTAAAGCGAGTACTGCTTAAGCCTTTGTGAATTGTTCAGATTTGGTTACACTGAAGGCAACTTCGCAATCTACAAGCTTTACAATGAAACAACTGATTGATTTTATTCCACTCATTATCTTTTTTGTCCTGTATAAAATGCACGACATTTACGTGGCTACAGGCGCTCTCATCGTAGCGACAGCAATTCAAATAATCGTTACCTACGCCCTATACAAAAAAGTTGAAAAAATGCAGCTTGTCACCTTTTTGATGGTGGCTTTTTTTGGTGGCCTAACCATATTCCTACACGATGACAATTTCATTAAGTGGAAAGTTACCATCGTATATATGGTCTTCGCAATCGGCCTTGCCGTCAGCCACGCCATTGGCAAATCCGCCATAAAAGGCATGCTTGGCAAAGAGATTAGTCTACCCGATACAGTATGGGCAAAGGTAACTTGGGCGTGGGTTGTATTCTTTTCTATCTGTGCAGGACTCAATGTGTATGTTGCGTTTGAGCTACCACTTGATGTGTGGGTCAATTTCAAAGTCTTTGGTCTACTTGCAGCAACATTTGGTTTTACCTTGCTGACCGGTATCTACATCTACAAACATCTGCCAAAAGACAAGCCCGAAGCCGACCCTGGTGACTAACCAAGCGTTTTTGATATAATCCACACTAATTTTTCCCCATTGGGGTATTACAGCGGCCGGATTGGCCGCTGTTTAGTTTTATGGATGTCAAAATGAGTAATGAAATCACTTCCCCTCGTGGACAAATGCTTTTACGCACCCTTGCCATGCCTGCAGACACCAATGCAAATGGTGATATATTTGGTGGCTGGATCATGTCACAGCTCGATTTAGCAGGTGGCATTCTGGCAAAAGAAATATCGGGTGGACGGATTGTCACTGTGTCTGTTTCAAGTATTACGTTCAAAAAGCCAGTTAAGGTTGGCGATGTTGTCTGCTGCTACGGTGAATGTACCAAGATTGGCCGCACATCGATGAGTATTGATCTTGAAGTCTGGGTAAAACCTGTCAAAGAGCACGGGATAGAAGATCGCTTCATGGTGTGTGATGCGACGTTCAACTATGTGGCCATCGACACTGAGGGGAAACCTCGTCCAATCAAACAAAACTAATCTCACACTTTGCTGTCAGAAAGTCTTTAAAAAGCTGTTACATTCTGTAGAGTTAGGCTAATCACACAATAAGCGGCTGCGCTGTCGCTTATTCATTATAAGGACATCAATACATGTGGTATGTAATTTTCTCTCAAGACGTTGAAAACTCACTGGAAAAACGTTTAAGTGCGCGCCCTGCTCATCTAGAGCGCCTTCAAACACTTCAAAACGAAGGCCGACTGCTTACCGCAGGCCCAATGCCAGCTATTGATTCGGACAATCCTGGCGAAGCGGGTTTTACAGGCTCTACCGTTATTGCTGAGTTTGATTCTCTTGAACAAGCTCAAAACTGGGCTGATGCGGATCCGTATATCGAAGCAGGTGTCTACGAGAAAGTGATCGTCAAACCTTTCAAGAAAGTATTTTAAGATGAGAATGAAGATTGCGTTAGGTGTGCTTTCTGCCGTTCTTTTGGCAGGATGTGCGTCACCGGAAGGAGACAAGCAAAGAGAACTGGAGCTGCTCGCAAGCAACCGAGCCAGTCTGCTGGCCTCAGAACTGCCAATGGAAGCTGGCCCGCTTTCTATTATGAGAGCCACTGCGAAAGGCACCATGATAGAAATTATGATGGTATACAATCAAGATGCTAGAGGTGCTAAACCCATCCAGCAAGTGCTTCGCCACAGCATCAACAGTTACTGTACGAATCCCGATACCAAAAACAATTTGGATGTCGGGTTGAGCTATCGATTGAAGATGCGTAACAGCCGCGGTCAATTAATGGTTGACGAAATAGTGACTCAACAAACCTGCCAAGCTAAACCGTAACCTTCCCTTCAGCAGGGTAACGACTCCTTAGACCTCGCAATGCGGGGTCTAAGTCATTGAAACATCTGCTCACGTAATCTAGCCCATCAACTTGATAACACTCTAGTTGCATAATGGGCATAGCACGAATAAATGAAGTTTTTATGACACCGATATTGAATCATAAGATGGATAAAAACCGCTAAGTGCCTATCGATTATTAAAATAATTCACCTAAAGCCGGCCATTTATCCAACAAATAAAAGATATATAATCTTTAAAACTGTGATCTTGCATTGACGCTTATCCAATCGCCTTCTAACTTTTCATATTAGTGTCATAACCAAGGAGGATCACCCAATGAAGCGCGCAAGCAATTCCTACCGTCTGCAATTAATAAAAGAAGTTGCCACCCGGCAAGAGCGGCTGAGCTGCGGTGATCCCATGGCCAACTATATCCAACAACTATTAGACTCCAAATCTGAGTCTGAGCTGCATGAAGAAAAAAATTATCGCTTTAGTGGCAACCACTTCGACGATCATGTCGGGGGGTGGGTAAGTGACAAGTGGGGATTAAAGTAACCCGTAAGGTTAGGACTATAAGCGAGAGGGAACATTTCTCGCTTTCCTGTTTATTGAGCATGTTTAAAGCAGTTAAAAGAGATCTTGCTGAGGGCTTTTCGGATCGGACTCCGCTTGCTGCTCTATTCTAGAGCCTAGCATTTTTCGACGATAACGCTGCCGACAAAGTTTAATAATGTGCAGTTGCTCGGCAGGGGTAAAAGTCAGCCAATTAAAGCGTTCTTCACGCTTACGCATACAGCCCTTACAGTAGCCTTTTTCATCTACTGTGCATACACCTACACATGGGCTAGGGACGACAAAAAATTCTAGCTGCTCCATCTGTGCCTCTTCATAGTTTTCTCAGCTACGCGTTAAGCACCCATCACTACTTTATTGCATCTATAATTAAATAAAATTCAATAACTTTCATTATGTGACTGTAAACAAACTATGACCTTAACCTGACAAAAACAGTGTTTTATAACCTATACTTTGTGCCATTAAAGTCGACTAAGTGTCGATTAACGTTTCTATATTTCGGAGTTCATTACTATGAAGTTTAGTCCAAAAACATTACTTGCAGCTGTCACCCTACCGTTTGTCATGACGGCTTGCGCGAGCAATGGAGGCGATGTGAAGCAAATAACAGTTAAAGATCTTCAGCATCATAACTGGGAACTGGTTAGTATTGATGGAAAAGAAGTAAAAGCGGAAGGTCACCAAAAACGACCACGCCTAGAATTGGGCGAGAACATGATGGCTAACGGTAACGCAGGTTGTAACAACTTCTTCGGTCAGGCTGAGCTCAAAGATAATCAGTTCCGTATTGAGAAAATGGGCATGACGATGAAGATGTGTATGGGTGACGCGATGGATTTAGAGCAGTCATTCTCGAAAACACTCGCTGAATGGAGCGACATGTCCCTGACCAATGAAGGTATGGTACTAAAAAATGACCTTCATACTCTGACTTTCAAGCTAAGTGATTGGAAAAACTAATCACCCACAACTAGAAACCAAAGCAGTCAATTATGACTGCTTTTTTGTTGCCCGTAGAAAAAGAGAACAAATCTCATACAACCCGCCTACAATTCCTTCAAATACATAAAAAAATTAAATTTTTTCAGTCATAATGAATGAAAAACATGGATAGCACGGTCTATCACAAAACTTATAGATTCATTCAAAGGGTAAGGACAACCATGAAAAGGCTGATCACTCTCATCTCCACTGTACTTCTGTCTGTTGGAGTAACAGCACAAGACAATTGGCAGCAAGTAACAGAGAAAGCAAAAGGACAAACCGTATACTTCCATGCTTGGGGTGGCAGTCAAGAAATCAACAACTATCTGCGCTGGGCAGATAAACAGTTGCAATCACAATATGGCGTGACACTAAAACATGTCAAAGTCACTGATATCGCCGAAACCACAACACGCTTGATTGCGGAGAAAGCGGCTGGAAAGAACACTGGCGGCAGTGTCGATATGGTTTGGATCAATGGTGAGAACTTCAAATCAATGAAGAACAACCAATTGCTTTTCGGTCCTTTCGTCGAACGTTTACCAAGTTGGCAACAAGTCGATAAATCCTTACCCGTTGATAGTGATTTCTCAGAGCCTACCGAAGGATTAGAAGCACCTTGGGGGGTAGGCCAGTTAGTATTCATTCACGATAAAATGACGCTCAACAACCCTCCAGCATCGTATGCTGAAATGCTCAGCTATGCTAAAGCATTTCCGAACAAATTGAGCTACCCTCGCCCACCCGCATTCCATGGCACCAGCTTTCTTAAAGCCGTATTAATTGAACTGACCGCCAATGATCCGTCTTTAGCCAAACCCGTTGAACAGGTGGATTTCAATGCCGTCACTGCGCCTTTGTGGAAATACCTAGACGAATTTCACAAAGTCGCATGGCGCCAAGGCAAACAATTCCCAGCAAGCTCTGCTGAAACAGTGCAATTGCTTGACGATGGGCAATTGGACTTAGCCATCACATTTAATCCAAACTCAGTTTATTCAGCACAAGCGAACGGTAATCTGGCTGAGACTACCACTGTTTACGCAATGGATGGCGGCGCTTTGTCGAACATTCATTTCCTAGCGATTCCATGGAATGCGAACGCGACAGAAGGTGCATTAGTCGCGATTAACTTCCTATTGAGCCCTGAAGCTCAATCACGCAAAGGCGATTTGTCTATCTGGGGCGACCCATCCGTACTTCAAAATCAATACCTGACAGAAAGTGCAAAGAAAACAACGTTGTTTAAATCCGTTGCCGAACCACATCCAAGCTGGCAGGCTGCTCTGGAAACAGAATGGCAAAAACGCTACGGTAATTAAGAACAATCATTAGGTTACGAGAGCCAGATGTTAAGAGCTGCGTACATAGTATTAATTTTGCTTTGCATTGCGCCAACAATCCCCGGATTAGTTGGTGTATTGCTTTCATCATTTGGCTACGTTCCTCCTGTCGGCCTGTTCGATTTCTCACTCAGCAGCTATCAGCAGTTTTTCGAATGGCCGGGGATTGAGCACTCCATTGGTCTCACTTTACTCAGCTCCATAACCAGTACTTATCTTTCTTGTTTAATCTGCTTTGCGATTCTTCAAAGCCTTTGGTTAGACCGCCATTGGCGAAAAGTTGAAGCACTACTTTCACCCTTGCTAGCAATGCCTCACGTCGCTTTCGCGATTGGATTTGCTTTTCTGTTCGCTCCTACAGGTATGGTTGCACGTATGTTGGCTCAAACCTTAGGTATTGACGTAGACACACATGAAGCAACTTGGTTAGTGCATGACCCTTATGCGCTGGGGTTAGCCATGGCACTTTCATTTAAAGAAGTGCCATTTTTACTGCTCATGAGCATTCCCGTTTTGCAGCAGATTAAAATCGACAAGCTGTATCAAGTCAGCACTTCTTTAGGGTATTCACCCACACAAATGTGGTGGAAGGCGGTCTTCCCTCTTTGGTTGGTAAGAATGCGCTTCGCTTTGTTTGCCGTGATGGCTTATGGCGTTTCAGTGGTCGATTTGAGTTTGATCTTGGGTCCAACCAATCCACCTACTTTGGCCGTTTTAGTATGGCAGTGGTTTAATGACCCCGACTTATCACTGATACCTCGTGCGGCATCAGGCGCGGTCATGTTATTTGTGTTAGCAAGTTTACTTTTAGTCTTAATCGTACTGGTCGAAAAGCTTCTCGTCGGCCATTTTGGTCAGTGGCAATACTCAGGTCGAAGAGGGTTTAGCCTTCCCGGGAAAACGCTATTTACCTTTTCGGCCATTTTAGCCGGCATTATGTTTCCACTGATGTTGATCTGGAGCTTCGCTCATCGATGGCGCTTTCCGGACCTTATCCCTACCCGATATAGCGACCGCTTTTGGATCAATGAGTGGCTCAATATATTACCAACGATTAACCAAAGTTTGATCATTGCCGCCGTTACCGCTTGTTTTGCTTTGATATTGGGCGTGGTGGCTCAGGAAAGTCGTATCCGTTTTCGCTTACACTTGCCAGGTTATGTCATTGCTTTACCTATGCTTATCCCGCAGCTTTCTATCTTATTTGGTATCCAGATAACCACGCTCTACTTGTCTGGTGATGCCTATTACACCTGGGTCATCTGGTCACATGTATTCTTTGCTTTCCCATTTGTGTACTTAGCACTCGATGGCCCATGGCGAAGCTATGACAACAACTATACTCGAGCGGCATTAAGCCTTGGCAAAACGCCCCTCTTTGTCTTTTTTCATATTAAGGTTAAGTTGCTGCTACCAGCCATCTTGTACGCTTGGGCTGTCGGAGCCAGTGTGAGCTTGGCGCAATATCTACCGACTCTCATGCTCGGTGGGGGCAGGATTGCAACCGTGACCACGGAAGCCGTAGCTCTTTCAAGTGGCTTCGATCGACGCGTTACTGCCATCTACGCGATTTGGCAAGCCATCTTGCCATTTGTTTTCTTTGTCTCTGCCATCCTTATTGGCAGATTCGCATTGCGACAACCTGATTATCAAAAACAAACGAACAAGGATGCCCTTAAGCATGACGCTGTCTCTAGAAAGCCTCGCCATCCATAAAACCAGCGGTGAAGCCCTCTTTTCTGATTTGAATATATCCGTTTCAGCGCAGGAAGTTGTTTGTCTAATGGGCCCCAGTGGATGCGGAAAATCAACCTTGTTAAGCTTGATTGCAGGACATATGAGTAGCGAGTTTGTCCATTCCGGGCGCGTGCTACTGAATGGCATTAACTTGGCTGAACTTGAACCTCATCAGCGACAAGTTGGAATTCTGTTTCAGGATGATTTGCTGTTTCCACACCTAAACGTGTGGCAGAACCTCGCTTTTGCCCTTCCTAACTCAATCAAAGGCGATGAAAGACGCCACCAAGCCATGGTTGCATTGAACAAGGTTGAGCTATCACAACTCGCAGATTCATTTCCTGACCAGATCTCCGGCGGCCAACGTGCTCGTGTCAGCTTGCTCAGGATGCTGTTGGCTAAGCCTAAACTGGCGCTGTTAGATGAACCATTTAGCAAACTGGATAAAGAACTTAGAACACAGTTTCGTGACTGGGTCATCGCTCAACTGGCAGAAGCCAACATTCCTACTCTGATGGTCACGCATGACAGGGATGATGTTCCTGAGAATGGACGGGTATTAAGTTGGCCGTGGGAGACTCATCATGCTTGATCGGTTCAGTATCAAAGTCATTCGCTCCCCTTTGGCTATTACAGCCGCCGGATTAGATAAACTCGGTGTGACCGCGAACCAAACGACGGTAAGTGGTTTTCTTCTTGGGTGTCTGGCGTTTCCTGCTCTGTACTTTGAGCAATACGAGCTGGCACTTGTGTTCATCGTTATGAACCGAGTATTTGATGGTTTGGATGGCGCGTTAGCTCGGCGTCAGGGCATCACAGATGCAGGTGGATTTCTCGATATCAGCCTCGACTTCCTGTTTTATTCTCTGATCCCATTTGGCTTTGTGGTTGCTAATCCAGAGCAAAACGCAGTTGCGGGCGCCTTTCTCATTTTCTCATTCATTGGTACTGGCTGCAGCTTTCTTGCTTTTGCCGTCATGGCAGGGAAACGTGGAATTGAGAATCCTATTTATAAAAACAAATCCCTTTACTATATGAGTGGGCTGACTGAGGGCACTGAAACCATAGCGTGTTTCATTGCGTTTTGTCTTTTCCCGCAGCACTTTGCCATCATTGCATACCTGTTTGGCACAGCCTGCTGGTTCACGACCTTTACTCGCATCTATTCAGGTTTCCACACTCTGAAATAGACATAAAAAAGGTCGCTCAATGCGACCTTTTTTAAAAGACAAAATTGATTATCACTGCGACCAGCAATCCGGAGAAGAAACTCGGAACATGAAACTGACGCTTCGGCATAGATTGATATTCTAGTACTGGCCCTTCTTGAAATGTTTTCTTTGATAATTCCTTGATGTAATCATTCTGCATGTCCGTTCTCCCAACTGAAGTGATTCTGACTTCAGCATAGAAACTCAAGTTAAGTTGAGGTCAAGACGGATTTACAAAGATCTCAATAAAATTAGCGGAACAGCATCACTTTAAGCGCAGCTTCACTATCAACATCAGCAAATTCAGGCGGATTATCTAACCGTTGCACAAAGCTAAGCTCTGGCGCTTCTTCCTTCATGCTTTCAATTAGGAAATCGCTACTGACCTGAGGAGAGTTCACACAAGCAAGCACTTCGCCCTTATCAGTGAGTAACTCAGGCAAACGACGCAGAATTCTCTTGTAGTCTTTGGTTAGCGCAAAGCTGCCTTTTTGAAATGAAGGTGGATCGATGACGACTAGATCATATGGTCCGGATCTTTTTATTTTTCCCCATGACTTGAATATGTCGTAAGCCAGAAACTTCACTAGATTTAGGTTGTGCTCATTCAACCTATGGTTATCTCGCCCTTTCGACAATGACGCTCTTGCCATATCTACGTTAACTACTTGATTAGCCCCACCATCGATAGCCGCAACTGAAAATCCACAGGTATAAGCAAATAAATTGAGAACATTTTTATGCTTAGCATGCTGCTGAACCCACTCTCGGCCTAGGCGCATATCGAGAAACAAACCAAAGTTCTGGTTGCGACCAATATCGAGTTGGTACTTCAGCCCTGACTCAACCACAACAGGTTTAGTGTTCAGTTCACCGATAAGCACTTCCGATGGCGCACCTTCGCTGTATCTATGTTGGATAACCACACACTTGACACCTTTCTCCTGCCATAGCGCAGTCTTAGACAGCTCATGCAATCCCTGTTTGAGCTGTTCAAGAAACTCATCGTCAACACTCTTGAATATATTGATCAGCAATTGGCATTCGACCCAGTCACAAGTGATCTGCTCTAAACCTTGGTAAACACGGCCTCGACCATGAAATAAACGCCTGACTTCGTTGGAAGTACTCGATAACTGCTCCGAAATGTGAGCGAAGAATGTAGGAAGTTGTTCAACCTGCATACTGGTTCCTGTTATTTTTTGATTTTCGGCCATGAAAGCTCCCAAGGTTTTAACCAAGCATTAATGCCTTGGCTGACATTTTCCTGCTGCCATTTTTCTCCAAGCAGAGCACTTTCTCTCGGGTCACAGACAAACTGGAATGCTTTTCCATAAAACTCAAATTCAAGCGCAAATGCATGGAGGTAACCTCGGTCTGATTTACTGGCGGGGGTATAAATCGCATCACCGACGATAGGTGAGCCGACCGACTTTAGTGCCACCCTGATTTGATGAGTTTTACCTGTATGGGGCTTGCACAAAAACAAACGCTCACCCGGTTCTGCGCTAGTTGAAAGAAATTGCGTGATCGCAGGGTTTGAATGAGAGCTGGTCAGTTTCCATGCCGAGCGACGCGAGCGCTCCATATCACCACTGACAAGCCCTTGTTTCTTCTTCGGCTTCTTACTACCAATCGCCAAATAGAACTTTTCCACACGGCGCTGAGCAAATTGTGTCGACAACTCACTCGCAGCTGCAGCGTTGCGCGCAAGTAAAAGAAGCCCAGAAGTCATTTTATCCAATCGATGCACAAGATAGAGTTGCTCATCACCAGTAACTAATGCCACTTCATGTAGCAACATGGTTTCGCCATCATCTTTATGAACTGAAACATTGGGGTGTTTATTAATGACGACAAAGTCTGAATGAGAAAAAACGATATCAAACATAGAGGACTCCACTTTGGACGGATGAGTATACCTGTTATGCGATCTAATTCCATAAGTAGATAAGCAAATAAAAACGGGGAGCCATGTAGGCTCCCCGTTTACGTTGTTATCTGGATTCAGCGTTACAATTTCTTAGAAAGAACACCTGCAAACGCAATGATTCCGATACCCAGTAGCATGATTTCACCTTTGCCGCTATCGAAGCCGGACTTGATGCCCATGAAAGCAACGATTGCGATAGCAACAGGGATTACGTATTTCACTAGGTTGTACCATAGGCCAAACAGTGGAAAAGAAACTTCACCGTCGTTAGTGATTTCTTTCTCAAGGTCTGCACGGCTTAGACGCCAGCCCGCAAAGATACATACCAACATACCGCCAACTGCTAGGAAGATCTTATCAGTCAGTAGGTCGAAGATATCAAATGCACCAGTACCAAACAGAGTTGGACCAACGCCACCCAGAGATAGAGAAGCAAACACACACAGTGCTGCCATTACTGAGCTTGCTGCGATTACCGCTGTTGGGCGCTTCATACCTTTCTCATCGATTAGGTAAGAAACCACAACTTCAAGCAATGATACCGAAGATGTCAGTGCCGCTACTGTTAGACCAATGAAGAACAGTAGTGCGAACAGAAGACCAATAACGCCGCCCATTTCAGCAAATAGCTGAGGCACAACAACAAACACCAGACCAGGACCTGCTGCCGGCTCCATACCGAATGCGAACATTGCTGGGAACATTGCCACACCTGCTAGGATAGCAACACCCGTATCCATAGCTGTTACCATACCGGTAGTCTGAACTAGGTTCTCTTTCTTCTTCAGGTAAGAACCGTACGTCATCATACAACCCATACCAAGACTTAGAGAGAAGAACGCCTGACCTAGCGCCGCTAGCACTACGTTGCTATCCACTTTGGAGAAGTCCGGCATGAACAGGAACTCTAGACCTGCCATCGCACCTGGAAGCATCAGACCTTTCACTGATACAACGATCAGGATAAGGAATAGCAGTGGCATCAGAATCTTACCTGCTTTTTCGATACCGCCAGAAATACCTTTCATCACGATAACGATGTTAAACATCAGGTAAATACCCATCCACATCAGTGGCTGTACTGGGTCAGAGATAAAGCCACCAAAACTATCGCCGATAGCTTCTGGCGTGCTGAGTAGACCACCACCCACTTTAAAGATGTATGCCAGTGCCCAACCGCCTACTACTGGGTAGAAACCCATGATAAGCAAGCCACTCACAACACCGATAACGCCGGTAAATGTCCAACGACGATCAGTAGACTTAAACGCGCCTACTGCAGATAGACCTGTCTTACGGCCAATAGCGAATTCTGTCAGCATAACGCTAAAGCCGATGAAAATTACAAAAATCAGGTAGATAGCAACGAACGCACCGCCACCGCTCTCACCTGCTGTGTATGGAAACTTCCATATGTTGCCCAAACCTACAGCAGAACCTGCTGCGGCCATTACGAAGCCTAATTTAGACCCCCACGTATCACGGGGCTGTGCACTTGTACTAGTAGCCACGGTTACTCCATTAAAAAATTTTATCAGTTGTGTTTGCTACGTTAGGCGTCGAAAAGTTGAGTGTATAAAAAAATTTACACTTATTAGAATTCTAGGTGACCCTAACAATGTGGCAAGTAAACCAGTTTGAGATTAAAATTGGAACCCCAAAAAGTGTAAATTCCCACCACCGCACGGTATAGCATGCTTAAACGCTGCTTTTTTAATCAAAAACCTCCCCTTTTATCTACATTTTACATTGTCATAACATAATAATTCTATTCCTGACATTTATCTAACCACTTGTGTCACATTACTTGTAAGAACATTTGGCAACGAAATGTTTGTTGTCGGCGCTTCCAACTGGATTTAATATCTAGGTTGAACATCAACCTTACTCAAGCGATTGATTTACGCAGGAAATTGAATGGAAAAGTTCTATCACTTCCTCACATTGGCGGGCATTGTCTTTTACTGGATCCTCGTAGCAGGGGTGACTTTACGCGTCGTTCTGAAACGGAGAGCAGTTAGTGTTTCTCTCGCATGGCTGATGATCATCTATATCATTCCCATTGTTGGGGTCGCTTGCTACTTTTTATTCGGTGAGTTGAATCTCGGGCGAAAGAGAGCCGAGCGCGCAAAAGAGATGTTTGCGCCTTTTGCCAAATGGTTTTCCAGCCTGAATGAATGTCACGCCCACGACACCACAAGCTTTGGCCGTCATATCTATCGTATCGATGAACTCTGCAACAATCGCCTAGGTTTACCTGCCTTAAGTGGTAATACTCTGTCTTTGCAAAGCTCGCCCAACGAAATACTCCATTCGATCATTGATGATATTGAGAATGCACAAACTAGCGTAAGAATGGTGTTTTACATCTGGCATCCAGGTGGGCTCGCGGATGCCGTAGCTTCAGCGCTAATAAGAGCTGCGAAACGAGGCGTAGAAGTGAAATTACTTCTCGACTCAGCGGGTAGCCCGCGCTTCTTCCGCAGTCAGTGGCTCAAGATGATGCAAGCCGCCGGCGTGGAAGTCGTGCAAGCCTTAGAAGTGAGCCCTTGGCGTATTTTCCTGCGTCGCCTCGATCTTCGCCAGCATCGGAAAATTATCGTTATAGACGACAAAATTGGCTATACAGGCTCAATGAACCTCGTTGACCCGGCTTTCTTCAAGCAAGAATCAGGTGTTGGGCAATGGATCGATATGATGGTCCGCGTGACAGGTCCGACGGTTAACGTTCTTTCTGCTATTCACTGCTGGGATTGGGAGGTGGAAACCGGCTCGCGTTCACTCCCTCAATTACCAGAATGCCAGCTCGATCCAAACGAACCTCAACATCCCGTGCAAGTTGTGCCTTCTGGACCGGGGATGCCAGAGCATCTCATTTCTCAGGTACTGACACTCGCCATTAATCAGGCCAACCAGTCGGTGAGGATCACCACGCCTTATTTCGTTCCTAGTGCCGATTTACTCGAAACACTGAAAATGACGGCACAAAGGGGTATTACGGTTGAGCTTATTATCCCGCACAAGAACGACTCGCTCATGGTGCAATGGGCTTCGCGGGCGTTTTACGCTGAGTTGATGGAAGCAGGCGTAGAAATTTATGAGTTCTATGGTGGCCTGCTGCACACCAAATCTGTTGTTATCGATCAGCAGTTCTGTTTAGTGGGAACGGTTAATATGGACATGCGCAGCCTATGGCTCAATTTCGAGCTCACATTGGCGATCGACGACGAAGCTTTCACTAAAGAGATGTACTGGCTTCAGAAGAACTACATGGAAACCTCCCATCAAGTGAAGTTAGAAGAATGGAAAAAGCGCTCTCTATATTCACGTTTCTTAGAGCGTACTTATTACCTATTTAACCCACTTCTGTAATCCGTTATTTCTTACTCCTGACCCTCTTGCTATTAATGCGTTGCCATGTTTTAAATAGGGCAACGCATTTTCAGATAAGGACTTCCAATGTCAGAAGGTAAGCAAACGAAGCTGGTCACCGCTGGTCGTGATGAAAAATGGACCAATGGTGTCGTTAATCCACCAGTTCAACGAGCTTCTACTGTCGTGTTTAATACGGTTGCCGAAAAACACCATGCAACCGTTAACCGCGCAAACAAAACACTCTTTTATGGCCGCCGCGGCACCAACACTCACTTTGCTTTCCAAGATGCAATGGTTGAAGTTGAGGGTGGCGCTGGTTGCGCTTTGTACCCATGTGGTACTGCAGCTATTTCGAACGCAATTCTCTCTTTTGTTGAGTCGGGTGACCATATCCTTATGGTTGATACCTGCTATGAACCAACCCGTGACTTTTGTGACAAGATCATGAAGAAGATGGGAGTGGAAACCACCTATTACGATCCGGTGATTGGAGAAGGTATTCGCGATTTAATTCAGCCCAATACCAAAGTGCTGTTTCTAGAGTCACCTGGCTCTATCACTATGGAAGTGCAAGATGTTCCAACATTAGCCAAGATTGCTCACGAACATGACATCATTGTAATGCTCGACAACACTTGGGCGGCTGGCGTGAACTTTTCGCCTTTTGACCATGGCGTTGATATCTCTATCCAGGCTGCGACCAAGTACATTGTTGGCCACTCCGATGTCATGTTAGGTACGGCAATCGCCAATGAGAAACATTGGGATCAGCTACGCGAACAAAGCTATCTGATGGGTCAATGTGTTTCACCAGATGATGCCTATCTCGGGTTACGTGGTATTCGCACTCTGGATGTCCGACTACGTCAACATGCCGAAAATAGCCTCAAGGTTGCACAGTGGCTGCAAAGCCGACCTGAAGTCGATCACGTGCGCCACCCAGCTTTAGAAAGCTGTCCTGGTCACGAGTTTTTCCAGCGTGATTTCACTGGCGGTAACGGCCTATTCTCATTCGTACTAAAAACAAGCTACCCACGTGCCACTACGGCACTGCTTGATGGCATGAAACATTTCAGCATGGGCTATTCTTGGGGCGGTTTTGAAAGTTTGATTCTGGCCAACGAGCCAAAAAGCTTCAACAGCTTGAGAACCATCGCCAATCCAAACTTTGATGGCACGTTGATCCGTCTGCATATCGGTTTGGAAAATGTTGAGGATCTGATCGCTGACCTTGAGCGAGGTTTTGAACGCTATAACTCACTCATTTTAGAGCAGTCCGCGACGGCTTAACGCTAGCCAATTCAATCAAGCCCCTGACTCAGGGGCTTTATTTTTAACCCAATGATATTATTGAATATTTTATCAATTACTTACTTAATAATGACACGTTAAACAATTGTGTTGTTTTCCATCTCTAATTCACAATTCTATTGCTTACTTTTCATTCAAATTTCGTATAGCTCATTTTCTATTCTACTGTTTAGTTACTCATCAGAGGTCATACCAGAAGGAGCTAATTTTGAAACACAAACTGATACTTGCTGTGCTCTGTATCTTCAGTTTAGGGCTATCGGCAACTACTAGCGCGTCCAATGCTAGTGGCTACACTCAAACTCAATACCCCATTGTGCTAGTTCACGGATTATTCGGCTTTGATACATTAGCGGGCGTTGACTATTTCTATGGCATTCCACACGCCCTAACTAAAGACGGTGCAAGCGTTTACGTTGCTCAAGTCTCTGCGACGAACAGTTCTGAAGTTCGTGGCGAGCAGTTGCTAGAACAAGTGGAAACTTTACTTGCAGCAACAGGCGCAGCAAAAGTTAACTTAGTCGGACATAGCCATGGTGGCCCTACTGCGCGTTATGTAGCGTCTGTCAGACCGGACCTTGTCGCTTCTGTGACAAGTATCGGTGGTGTCAATAAAGGCTCTAAAGTGGCTGACCTCGTTCGCGGTACCGTACCAGAAGACTCTGGTTTAGAAGCCTTGGCAGTAAAGCTAGCTCAAGGACTGACGACACTGATCAATCTATTGTCTGGTGGTGGTGACCTCGACCAAGATCCTCTTGCCTCTTTGGATGCATTAACCACCGAAGGATCACTTGCCTTTAACCAACATTACCCAGAAGGCATTCCGGCCACAGAGTGTGGCAGCGGTGATTTGCTCGCTGGTAACGGTGTTTATTACTACTCTTGGACAGGTTCATCTACCTTTACCAATATCTTTGATCCAACGGATGCCGCAATGACCATTCTTGGCCTAGCATTTAACGAACCGAATGACGGTCTGGTTGGCGCTTGTAGCACGCACCTAGGTCAAGTTATTCGTGACGACTACAAAATGAATCACTTGGATGAGATCAATGGCTTACTTGGTATCCACCATTTGTTTGAAACCGATCCAGTGACTCTTTATCGCCAACATGCCAACCGCCTGAAACTGCAAGGTTTGTAGGAACTATAAGATGAAAAAGACCGCTCTAATAACAACAGTGATGATCGCCTCGATGAGTCTTGGAGCGGTCTATTTTATCAATCAAGAAGACAGTGAAGAGATTGCAAACCAATCACAATCTCAACGAGATACCCAGATAGATACCTCCTCAAGTCGAGATTTGTTTGATTACGCGTTAAGCAGCTTAGGTGAACAAGAGTTAGACCAAATTAAAGCTCGGATACAAAGTCTTCCTAAAGACCAACAAGGGCTAGTCGTCGATGAAGCACTTTTCGAGACCTATTTACAATACAAAACAGAGCTAGAAACTCTGGAATCTATAACCTCACAACAAATTACCTTGACCGATTTAGAGCAGCTTCATCAGCAGATTATGGCGCTGCAAAGCCAGTATTTTACTGACGAACAGATACAGACATTGTTTGGTGAAGAAAATCGACTACGCCAGCTCGCGATCGATAAACTCGCGATAGCCAATCAAAACTTGGATGCGGAGTCGCAAGCGCAATGGTTAGAAGAGACCTTAGCCGACCAACCTGACTACATTCAGCAAGCAGAACGCAATAATCACCTCATTATCGGGCTTAACCAATCGGCTCAGATGGATGAGCAAAACAAACATTTGACACGTGTCGAGTTAGTAGGGGAAGAAGCCGCAGAGAGGCTTGATAAACTAGACACCAAACGTGAACAATTTAACACTCAGCTCGACAGCTACTTGCAGCAAAGAAGTGTAATCCTGTCTGACAACACCTTGTCGGACGATGACAAGCAATCTCAAATCGCATATCTGAGAGAGCAAAGTTTCGATTCTGTGCAATGGCGAAGAATCCAGGCATTAGAACGCATCCATGATCAAAGTTTATAATCGAAGGATGCGTTTAAACCGTTAATACTTGGGTTTCTTAGGGCAACTCACCATATGGTCGTCGACCATACCTACCGCCTGCATAAACGCGTAGCAGATGGTCTCTCCAACAAATTTGAAGCCTTTCTTTTTCAGGAATTTGCTCATAGCCTTTGACTGCTCAGTCGAGGCTGGCACTTCGCTCATATCCTGCCACTGGTTGACCTTAGGCTTGCCATCCACAAACTGCCATAACGCCTGCGATAAGCTACCGTATTCTTCAATCAATGCTTTCGCGGCTCGCGCGTTACTGAACACAGATTTAATTTTTCCTCTGTGCTTAACCACATCATAATTTTCAACAATATGCTCAGCGTGCTCGTCCTCATACGCTGCCAATTTATCCAGATCATAGTTTTCAAAGGCTTGTCGGTAGCCTTCGCGTTTTTTCAGGATGGTGATCCAACTCAATCCTGCTTGGGCTCCCTCTAAAGTAATAAACTCGAACAATACCTTATCGTCATAAACGGGAACACCCCACTCTTTATCGTGGTATTCACGCTCAAGCTCATGGTTCATCGCCCATGCGCAAGTGGTATCCATTGCTTTCTCCTTAAATAAAACGCCCCCGACAAAGTCAGGGGCGTCTTCGATCTTAGTTGAATCAGTTTGGCACTTTCACTTTGTGGAAGATACGATACAACACTGGCACGACAATAAGTGTCAGTACGGTCGCAAATCCCAAACCAAACATGATGGTCACTGCCATTGGTTTAAAGAATATATCCGGTAGCAGCGGAATCATGCCCAGAATCGTGGTAATGGCAGCCATACAAACTGGACGTACACGGCTCAGAGAAGCGTCCACGACGGCCAGATATGGGTCTTTACCTGACTTCATTTCGATTTCTATCTGATCGAGCAGTACGATACCGTTTTTAAGTAGCATACCCGATAAGCTGAGGAAACCGAGTAGCGCCATAAAGCCAAACGGAGTGTTTAATGCCAGCAAACCAGTCGTCACACCAATAATGGCGAGCGGAACAGTTAACCATACGATCAGAGGCTCTTTCACGGTATTAAACAGGAACACCGTCACTAAGAACATGAACAGGTAACCCATCGGCATGGTCGTGAACAATGACGCTTGAGCATCACCAGATGACTCGTATTCGCCCCCCCACTCCAATGCATAGCCTGGTGGAAGTTCAATGGCTTCAATCTGAGGCTGCAAGCGTTTTTGTAAGGTTGCTGCCGTCTCTTCACCAAGCAAGTCTGGATCTGCCATCACCGTCAGCATACGTTTTCGGTTCTTACGTACGATGATTGGGTCTTCCCAGCGCATGTCGTAACCTAGCGTCACTTGCTGCAATGGAATGTATTCGCTTAATGCCGGGCTCCAAATTTTCATCCCTTCAATGTTACGAATATCCACACGCTCTTCTTCTGGTAATCGCGCCACAATTGGCATCAGCGTCGTACCATCACGGTACACACCGACCGATTTACCAGAGAATGACATAGCAAGAAATTCGTCCACATCTGACTTAGTGATACCGTAACGTCGAGCCTGACCTTCGTTGAACTGTGGCTCCAGTACTTTAGTACGTTCACGCCAGTCATGGCGGATGTTGGTCGCACCTGGGTCGGCATGCATGATGTCTTCAACTTGCTTCGCAATTGTTCTCAGTACGGTCGGATCTGAACCGATCACTCGAGCTTCTATCTTCGCACCACCACCCGGGCCCAATTCAATTTGCTTAAGCTTATAATTGATTTCCGGGAACCCTTTTTCGACGTGAGCTCGGAAATCAGACATCAACTTAGCTAATTGGTCATAGCTCTCAACCCGAGTCGTGATCTCACCATACGCAGAATAACTCTTCTCTGGGGCGTAAGTAAGCATGAAGCGTTGTAAGCCTTTGCCCGCTGTCGTCGTAATGTGCTCAACACCATCTTGCTCGGATAACCAAGACTCCAATGCTTTCAGCTTTGTGTTGGTTGCTCGAATGTCTGTCCCTTCCGGAAGCCAGATATCTGCTTGAAATATTGGCGTTGTAGACGATGGGAAGAATGACTGTTTGACGAAAGTGAAACCGTAAATACTAACGACCAAGCCAACAATCATCACAGCAACCGTTAACCAAGCGCGCTTCATACAAAACTCAAGGAAGCCCTTGTACAGCACGAATATCATGCCGTTATATGGATCACTCTCTTCTCCGCCACCTTTAATTTTTTGCCCTTTAAAGAAGATATCTGCAAAGAACGGCGTCAGGGAAATCGCAGTAAACCAGCTGAGCATGAGAGAAATTAGGAGCACGGTAAATAGAGTGCCACAGTATTCGCCCGTTGCATCCTCAGACAGTCCAATAGGTGCAAACGCTGTCACCGCAATGACTGTCGCACCCAGCAACGGCCACTTGGTTTGAGTCACAATGTCAGTCGCCGCCTGCATTCGCGTTCGGCCTTTTTGCGTTCCTATCAGTATCCCTTCGACCACCACGATGGCATTATCCACCAGCATACCGAGAGCGATAACCAATGCACCAAGCGAAATACGCTGTAAGTCGATGGCAAAATACTTCATGAAGATGAAGGTGCCCAATACAGTGAGCAACAAGATCAAGCCAATAAGTAAACCTGAGCGTAGACCCATAAAGAACAGCAGGACGATAATGACGATCGCCACGGCTTGCCCTAGGCTGACGACAAAACCACTGACTGACTTGTCCACTTCTTTTGGCTGGCTGTAAATCTCAGAGATCCCAACACCAACAGGTTGTTGATATTTAAGCTCTGCGAGGCGACGGTCAAAACGTTTACCCACTTCAACCACGTTAACGCCTTGTGCAAAGGAAACACCTACGTTCAACGCCAACTTACCGTTAAAGGTAATAATGTTGTCCGGTACATCGATATATCCGCGCTTAATTTCCGCAACGTCACGAAGATAAATCAGCCCTTGAGCACCGCTCTCGGTAATGATCAAATCTCCTAACTGGTCAACATTCTGGAACTCCCCCGTCGGCTGAATACGTATATACTCATCGCCAACCCGAATCGCACCAGCATCGGACACCACGTTTTGCGTCGACAGCAGGTTAAACACGGTATTGGGGGCTAAACCCAAACTGCTCAAACGTTTCATCGAAATTTCGATGAAGACTTGCTCTTGTTGCTGACCAGAAACAGAAACCTTACTAACGCCATCAATCAGCTCCAATTCACGCCTTAAATAATCGACGTAATCAAGTAGCTCCTTATAGCTGTATCCTTCCCCCGTCACAGCAAGCAAAATACCGTAAACATCACCAAAATCGTCAATCACCTGAGGATCATTGACGCCAGGAGGAAACTGGCCTTTAAGGTCATTCACCTTACGACGCAACTCATCCCAGATTTGTGGTAAATCGTCCGGGCCGTAGTTGTTCTTCATCGTCACGGTGATCTGAGATAGCCCGCGACTAGAAATCGAGTTTATCTCATCAACATAAGTGAGCTGCTGAATGGCTTTTTCTATCGGGTACGTGACTTCTTCTTCAACTTGTTGAGGCGTCGCCCCCGGATAGGATGTCACTACCATGGCATCTTTAATGGTGAATGCTGGATCTTCTAAACGGCCTAACCCGAAGAACGCCGCGACACCACCAATCAAGAAGATCAGCGAGATCATCCAGCTGATGACGCGATTACGTATAAAATAGGCAGCGATGCCTGTTACATCTTCATCTTTCTGAGACAGTTGATTATTTTGCTCACTCATTGCCTGCCTCCTGCTTCACGACTTCCACCTTCATTCCTTCTCTTAGGCGGGAAATTCCTGCCACAACCACTTGTTGTTTACTTTCGAGGCCATCCAGAATCTGCAAATCTTGTTTGGTGACTTTACCGATCGTCACTGCTTGCTTAGAAACGGTGTTGTCATCATTCAGCACCCAAACATATTTGTTCAGCCGATCAATCTTGTCACCGTCGGCATTGAACACAGCTTCAATCGGAACCAAAACACCAGCGTTCAAATTCAGCCCGACATCATCACCTTCCGAAGTCACTTCAACGGCCATACCATCCAGAATGTACTCTTCTTCTGGCATAGGAAGTGAAAGAGTCACGGTAAATGTACCGGTAGCAGGGTCTGGCTCAGTGGTGAACTCTTTGATAGAGGCTGAATATTCATTACCACTTGGTACTTTGACCAATGCTTCAATGCGTGACAGGGTTTCCTGATCAGGCTGATTGACGTACAACCGGTCAGGCAACTGAATCAGAACTTCAACGTTTTCGAGACTATGGATATTGACGATCTGTTGTCCAACCTGAATATTTTCAAACTGGTCAACATTAACGCGAGAAATAATTCCGTCCACGGGAGCAAGTAATTTGGTGAAAGAGAGCCTGAGCTGAGCAAGCCTCAATTCTGCGAAGGCAATCTGTCGATTCGCCGCAATCTCATCAAATTGAGATTTTGCCAACAGGCCTTTATCGACTAAAGGTTTGGAACGCTTGTACTGGCTATCGACCACACTATACTTCGCCGAGGCATTATCAACATCCAGTTTATAATCCGTAGGGTCTAGCTTAGCTAATACATCACCCTTTTTGACTTGATCACCTTCTTTGACGTTTAGCTCACTGATTTCTCCTGCAACACGAAAACTGAGATGGGAGCGCTCTGCGGCATTGGCCACTGCTGGGAAATACAGATTGTCACCTTGTACTCCACTACCGATCTCCATAATTTTTACTTTAGGTAGCCCAAAATCCACATATTGATTTTCAGCACCACAGCCAGCAAGAACTGCAGCTGTAGAAAGCATACCTAGGCTAATCCACTGCTTCATATTACAACCCTCGCTCCTTGACCCACTCTCTGACTTTGATGCCAGGCTCAATACCGCTGACACCAGAGATGATGATTCGATCGCCGTCATTCAAACCGCTTTTCACCTGACGTTTGTCGTTTAACACAATCGTGGCTTTCTCAACCACGCCTGTCTGCCCGACACGCCATACACAGGTTTTTCCGTTTTCTTCGAAAATAGCGGCACTAGGAATTCGAGTCGCACCAGTTGAATCCACTTTGACGTGCACTTCACCTGCCATACCAGGAAGAATACCGATGTCGGTTGGGCGCTCCATCACCATGGTGACTTTGTATGAGCCAGTTTTTGGGTCTGCTTCAGTATCGACTTCTTGGAAAGTGAGGTCGTAGCTGTTCTCGGGGAAAGCATCAAACTTCATCGTAGCGGTAAGATTGATACCACTCGCGAAACGATTAAGCAGATGATCAGGTAGTTGGAATTGTACTTTCATCAACTGATTGGTCTGAATGTTCATTACGCCTTCTTTAGCCGCAATGTACTCATAGTTCTCAGCTGGTATGATTGAAATTGTGCCATCATATGGCGCAACCAATTTGGTGTAGCGCAAATTGGCGCGTGCTTGTTCCAAACTGGCTTTCGCTGAATTGTGATTGGCTTTGGCTTGATCAAAGTCTTGCTCAGAAACGACTTTATCAACGCGAAGCTTTTTATAACGTTCATATTGAACGTCGGCCAAACGATATTGCGCCTCGGCCTGTTTAGCCAACAACGAATATTCGTCTGGGTTTAATGACGCCAGTACTTCACCTTTACTCACAGGCTGACCTGAAAGCACATCGATAGATTGAAGTTGCCCTGGGACTCGGAAAGCTAAAACAGCTTTGTCACCGGCTTCAGATGTGGCGGGAAAATGTCTTTCAAACTGAGCGTTGCCAACTGAAACGGTAAAGAGTTTTGCGGGTCTGGATTCGGGTTCAGGGACAGGAGGGAGCTCCTTACCACAGCCACCTAGTGTTGCGGCAATGGCAAGAAGCACGAGATTTTTGTGCATAGTCAAACATCCATTTGTCACTTTTAGTTACAAAGATAGATGAATGATTACGCGACTGCCAGAGACATACCAGTAAATTATTATGAAAATTAATAATTTGCTGACAAAATATAGCTTAAGTTCTCATTATTAAGTTATAAGCTTTTAAACTCTCGGTCGACCTTAAAAGTATCAGAAGTGACGTATGCCTCAAGGTCGCGGATTTTACCTTCCAGTCCGTCAAAGTCTTTCTCCAACGTATCCAAAAGTGCTCCTGGGGTCTGCCCTTGCTGCCACGGTTTACTTTTCAGCTTATGTTCTTGTTCCGTTTTAATCGACTCTACGTAATTCGCCGGCTGTTTTTCTATCATAAACGTCATTGCAATATAGGCCAGCAAGACCAAAAAGCTGCCACCGAGTAATGCCGCCGAAATCACCAGAATTCGAATTAACCAAACTTCAGTGCCGAAGTAATTTGCCAATCCAGCACACACACCAGAGATCTTACCATTGGCGGTATCACGATATAGCTCTCGCTTATTCATATCGGCGTCTCCAGTTAGGTGTTTCTGCATCCAAAATACGCTCTAATGTATCTACACGCTTTTGCATTTTTTCTGCCTTTTCAGACAGTGTCTGTAGCCTTTGAAAATCATCTTCAGACAACCCACCAGCTGTTTTCTTCTTACTGCGGTAGTGAAGTATCAACCACAGAGGTGCGACAAAAATCAGAAATACAATCAAAGGCCCGGCAATAAGAAAAGACGACATACGCGACTCCTAAATAGACAACAGTTTTACGTGAGTAGATCCTCTACTCTGCCGTAAGATGTTATAAAATCAATTAAATAAAGATAAGAACTTCGAAATAAAAATGGAAAGCGGTAAGAATAATCTGAGACTGGTCAGGCGACAGACGCCCGACCTATCGTGCTTTCTCGCTCGCGACTTAAATTACTTTTTGTCGTTCATCTGTTGCTTAAGATTCTCTAGCTCTTTTTCAATTTCGTCTTGAGCTTGTAACTCTGCAAATTCTTGTTCCAACGACTTAGAGTTCCCCGTTTTGGCGTACACATCCGCTTCCGCTTCTAGCTCGTCGACTTTACGAGAATACTGCTCAAACTTTGCCATCGCTTCGGAAGTACGCGCGGTGTGGAGATGCTTTTGCACATCACGTCGGTTAGACGCCGCCTGAGAGCGGATAGCCAGCGCTTGTTGCTTAGCTCGGGTTTCCGTAATTTTGCTTTCAAGCTTGCTAATCTCACCTGTCAGCTTCTCAATGGTTTCTTCTACCAATGTCTGCTCAGTGTGTAAGCCTTTCAAAACGTCTTGCAGCTTCTGCTTTTCAATCAAAGCAGCACGAGCAAGATCTTCACGTTGCTTCGTCAAAGCCAGCGTTGCTTTTTCTTGCCATTCGCTAATTTGATCTTCTAGCGCTTCTACTTTACGTGCCAACTCTTTCTTATCAGCAATAGCTTTGGCTGAGTTAGTACGCACTTCAACCAAGGTATCTTCCATTTCCTGGATAATAAGGCGAATCATTTTTTCAGGATCTTCAGCCTTGTCTAGCAATGCGCTAATGTTTGAATTTACGATGTCGGCAAAACGAGAAAAAATACCCATAGTTTACTCCTTAATTCTACAGTCAATCACTTCTAAGACGGCTTGGCTGTATCTGATGTTCATTGTAGGTTTCACTTACCTATCTAGTAACCAAGATGCGTGCCAACTTATAAATTCATATAAAACATTAAGTTACGAAAACAACCATTGTAATTAAATCTAATCTATGATGAATTTAACTAACAGTAGGTAAATTTCACCAACGGAGTGGTTTCATGCAACAAAATCTCATCGGCGAGTCACCCGCTTTCCTTTCAGTACTTGATAAAGTGTCGAAACTGGCCGCCATAGAACGACCGATATTGATCATTGGTGAGCGAGGGACAGGTAAAGAATTGATTGCTCAACGCCTGCATTATCTCTCCAAACGTTGGGATCAATCGCTGATATCACTGAATTGCTCGACACTCAGCGAAGGCCTTATCGATTCAGAGCTCTTTGGTCATGAACAAGGCGCGTTTACAGGATCTAAAGGCCGGCACAAAGGCCGATTTGAGCGAGCGGAGAATGGCACCTTGTTTTTGGACGAACTGGCTACTGCTCCACTGCTGGTACAAGAGAAACTACTCAGAGTAATCGAATACGGCCAGTATGAGCGTGTTGGCGGACACCAATTGCTCAATGCGAATGTTCGGCTAGTCTGCGCAACCAACGCTAATCTGCCTGAGATGGCAGCCAATGGTGAATTCAGAGCAGACTTGCTCGATAGACTGGCGTTTGATGTCATTCATTTACCGCCCCTACGCCAGCGCAAAGAGGACATTCTGCTGTTAGCTGAATACTATGCAATTAAAATGTGTCGTGAGTTGAGCTTTGATTACTTCGTTGGCTTCTCTCCCAAAGCAGAACAAGCATTGCTTGATTATCAATGGCCGGGTAACGTGCGAGAATTAAAAAACGTCATTGAGCGAGCAGTCTATCAACACGGTCAACAAGAAAACCCGATTCATGACCTGATCTTCGATCCTTTTGCGACCGAATGGCAACCTGAGCCTGAAGAAGCCATTGAAGAAGCGGAACCAGAAATCGCCAGCACGAATTTTACCTTTCCAATGGATTATAAAGCTTGGCAAGAGAATCAAGACATCCATCTACTAAAGGCAGTGCTGGAACAAAGTAAGTTTAACCAACGGAAAGCGGCCGATATGCTGGGTCTGAGCTATCATCAGCTAAGAGGGATGATCAGAAAGTACGACCTCTCGACACTCTCCTGATCGTGCGAACGTTATTTTAAAAACCATAAACTAATAATGGTAAATTACTGAGATCTTAGGGCATAATGGGGAGTTCTATTATGCTTTGTCTCCGGCAATTGTTCTTTCTATGAAAGCATTCATTCAACTGACATTGAGTATCTTCGGCGTCACCCTGCTTACAGGCTGCGGTGAAGAACTTGATCACAACAAAATTCGTCAAAACGGCTTCGTTTACTGTGGTCAAGGCGGCCCGACGAGTTTTAACCCTCAATTGGTCGATAGCGGGATTACATCTGAAACATTGAGCCCGCAGCTCTTCGATACTCTGCTGACATTGGACTCGAATAACTTCAAGCCGATACCAAACCTTGCAACCAGTTGGTCAGTGAACAAAGCAGGTACGGAATACACTTTTAATTTGCGCAAGGGCGTGAAGTTTCAGAAGACGGCTTGGTTTACCCCAAAACGTCCAATGAATGCGGAAGATGTCGTATTCAGCTTCCGCCGGATCATCGATTCTTCACACCCTTATCATTACGTTGGCAGCGGCTTGTACCCTTGGTTTAGTGGTATCGACTTTCAGAATCTCTTGATTGATGTAAAGGCCACATCTGAATACCAAGTCCGATTCACCTTAAGCCGCCCAGACAATACTTTTTTATCCAACATTGCCACCAGCCATGCAGTAATTCATTCAGCGGAATACGCCAGCACGCTCGAATTAACCGATGACAAAGCGATGCTTGATAGCCACCCTGTCGGTACAGGCCCATTCTACCTCGATGATTTTCAGGTCAACGATTTAGTACGCTTAAAACGTCATAATGATTACTGGAAAGGCCGCCCTAAAATGGCTCAAGTGGTGTTCGATATTTCTCACCGCGGTACAGGAACACTCGCTAAATTGCTGCGCAATGAGTGCGATGTGTTAAATTCACCGCTCTCTAGCCAAATCCCCATCATTGAGCAGCAGAATGATATTGAATTGATGGCGAAACCCGCGATGAATATTTCATTTATTGCCGTCAACACGACTCATCCAGCGCTCAACGATCCACGAGTTCGTAAAGCGCTCAACTACGCCATTAACCGCCAAAACATTCTGGAATCAGTTTATTACGGTACCGGCAGTCAAGCATACTCTGTTCTTCCGCCCAGTTCTTGGGCTTATCTAAAAGACAGCGTCCAGATTCGTTACGACCGAAATTACGCCATTGCATTGATTAAAGAAGCTGGGTTCGATAAAGGGTTAGAACTGACCATGTCAGTGCCGCTGGAACCAAGAGCATACAACCCAAGCCCACGCAAAACCGCTGAGCTGATCCAAGCAAATCTCGCAGATATCGGTATTACCCTCAATCTACTCACCGATGATCGCTACGACCGTACTGACGTTGCCAGCAACGCCAATATCGATCTCTATCTAACAGGCTGGATTGCCAATACCGGTGACCCAGATAATTTCTTGCGACCACTACTGTCATGTGACTCAAAAAGAGTGGGGCTAAACGTGTCAAGCTGGTGTAATTCTGATTTCGACTTCCTACTCGACCTTGCTTTGGAAGTCGACAAGCCACGCTACCGTCTCAACCTATATAAACAAGCGCAAAACATTCTTAATGAAGAATTCCCTGTCATCCCACTCAGTCACGGCATGCAATTTCAAGCTTATGATGCTTCGTTACAAGGGTTTAAAGTGAGTCCATTTAACGCACAACCTTTCGATGCAGTAGAGAGGGTTAAATAATGTTTCTCTATACTGTTCGACGTATCAACCTGTTTATCATCACTTTGCTCATCCTGACCATGGTCGGTTTTAGTCTGCTTAGACTCGACCCTAACTCTCCGTGGGCAATTCAGGATTTCTGGCCCGGCTGGATGACCTATATTGGCGAGTTAATGCACCTAAACTTTGGCGTCACCAAAAGCGGTGTTCCTATTGTCGACGAACTGGCATTGGTCTTCCCTGCAACACTAGAGCTGTGCTTGATCGCCTTTGTCCTTTCTCTTCTAGTCGGCATTCCAATTGGAACCTTGGCTGGCATGAAACAAGGTAAATGGATTGATACCGCGATCTCCTTTACCTCTATGTCTGGCTACTCAGCGCCGATTTTCTGGGTCGCGCTCTTGATGATCATGGCGTTTTCGCTGCACTTTGAAATATTCCCCGTTGCTGGCCGCTACGACCTACTCTATGAAATTGACCACATCACTGGTTTTGCCATTGTGGACGCCTTTTTCGCTCGTGGTGAATACCGCGCCCACGCACTGCAGAGTGTGCTCGAGCACCTAATGCTGCCCTGTTTGGTACTCGCGCTTGCACCAACAACACAAGTCATCGGTTTAATGCGCACCTCGGTAGCAGAAGTCATGGGGCAAAACTACATCCGTGCGGCTCGTATCAAGGGTCTTTCAACACATGAGATTGTTACTCAACACGTACTGAGGAATGCTATCCCACCAATCATTCCTAAGATTGGTGTGCAGCTTTCAAGTATGTTAACGCTGGCCATCATCACCGAGTCGATCTTTAACTGGCCTGGCATCGGACGCTGGCTTTTGGATGCGTTATCCAATCAAGATTACGTCTCGATTCAAGCAGGTGTTATTGTGGTCGCAACGTTAGTTCTGACTGCTAATATTCTTTCAGATTTGATCGGCGCTATGGTCAATCCGTTAGTAAGGAAAGAGTGGTATGCTAACCGATAACGTATATCAGGAAGAACAGATCCCAACCCAGTTCGAACGTTTCTGGCGCAGCTATCGAGCTAATGGCTTGGCGATGTTTGGGCTCTGGTGCCTTGGTTTAATCGTCATAGTGACCATCGCCTCTCCTTGGCTTGCACCACATGATCCTCAAGCTCAAACGGGCGAACTGCTGGTTCCGCCATCATGGAATCCCGCAGGTACTGTTGAATACTTCCTTGGCACAGATGATTTGGGCAGAGATATTCTGTCTCGTCTCATTGTTGGCTCTCAACTGACATTTGGTGCTGCAGTCATCATTACCCTCATCGCAACCGTGGTTGGTTGCTTGATTGGTATTTTAGCCGGAATGACCAAAGGACTCATCTCGAGTACGCTTAACCACCTGCTAGACACGGTTATGTCGATTCCCTCGCTGCTGCTCGCGATCATTTTTGTCGCATTCCTGGGTTTCGGCGAATTCAATATTCTCCTTGCGATATGCCTTGCATTGATACCTAGGTTCGTTCGCTCGGTTTACATTGCCGTACACACAGAAGTGGAAAAAGACTACATCATGGCGGCACGCCTTGATGGAGCAAACGACTTCTACCTGCTTTGGAACTCAATCCTGCCCAATATTTTGGTGGTGATTGCCTCAGAGGTCACACTTGCGCTATCGATCGCCATTCTTGATATCACCGCCCTTGGTTTTCTTGGCTTAGGCGCACAAGCGCCTAGCACGGAATGGGGAGCCATTCTTGGTGATTCAGTCGAGTTAATCTACCTAGCACCTTGGACCGTGACACTACCGGGCCTCGCCATCATGTTTATCGTGATAGTCATCAACTTAGTCGGCGAAGGGGTTCGTCAGGCACTGAACGCGGGGATCGAATAATGCCATTACTAGATATTCGCCACCTGACGATTGAGATTGAAACGCCTCAAGGACTGATGAAAGCTGTAGATCGCATGAGCCTTACCATGAACGAAGGAGAAATTCGTGGCTTGGTGGGCGAATCGGGTTCAGGCAAAAGCCTAGTCGCTAAAGCGATTGTTGGCGTATGTAAAGAAAACTGGAAAGTAACTGCTGACCGAATGCGTCTGGGCAATGTTGACTTACTCCAACTGACCCCAAAAGAACGTCGCCGCGTAATCGCACGCGATATCGCGATGATCTTTCAGGAACCATCAACCTGTCTTGATCCTTCGGAAGAAGTGGGCAGCCAGCTGATCGAATCGATTCCCGCGCATTCTTTTGACGGCAAATGGTGGGAACGCTTTAAGTGGCGTAAAAAACAGGCAGTCACTCTATTGCACAAGGTTGGGATCAAAAACCACGAGCAGATCATGTCTAGCTACCCGTATGAGCTGACTGACGGTGAATGTCAGAAAATCATGATTGCCATGGCTATCGCAGCAAAACCTAAGCTTCTGATTGCCGACGAGCCAACCAATGACCTCGACCCAATCACTCAGTCGCAGATCCTTCGTCTGCTAAGTCGCATGAATCAGGTCAACAACACATCGATCATGCTGATCGGCCACGATCTGACAACCATTACTCAGTGGGCGACCAGAATTACCGTCATGTACTGTGGCCAGTCCGTTGAGTCCGCAGACACCAAAAAGATTTTAGAGAAACCAAAACATCCGTACACGGTAGCTTTACTGAAAGCGATGCCGGACTTCAGTGAGTGGATTCCTCACAAAGAGAAACTGCAATCTCTCCCCGGTACCATCCCTCCATTGCAGCACTTACCGATTGGCTGCCGACTCGGACCACGTTGTCCTTATGCACAACGCCAGTGTGTTGAGATGCCAATGACACGACGAGTTAAGAACCACAAGTTCGCCTGTCACTTCCCGCTGAATATGGAGAAGAAAAAAGTATGAGTGCGCTGCTAGAAGTTAATGGCCTGAGCAAAGAATTCGTTACTCGTTCAGGCTTATTTCGTAAAAAAGTCCATCAAGCAGTGAAGCCCGTCAGTTTTACGCTTGAAGCAGGCCAAACCCTTGGTTTCATCGGCCAGAATGGTTCAGGAAAGTCGACGTTAGCGCGCATGTTGGCAGGTATGGTCGAGCCCACCGCAGGCGAAATTCGAGTCAATGGCGAGCTTTTAGAACACAAAGATTACTCAACTCGCTGTAAGTTGATTCGGATGATCTTTCAGGACCCAAATACCTCGCTCAACCCACGCATTCAAATTGGTCGAATTCTTGAAGGTCCTTTAAAGCGAAACACCAATATGACGCCTGAAGCGCGTATGAAGCGGGTCAAGGATGTCTTGCTGAGAGTCGGTCTACTTCCTGAACACGCCTACTTTTATCCGCAGATGTTAGCGGCAGGACAGAAACAGCGTATATGCCTAGCACGCGCTTTGATTCTACAACCTTCGATTATTGTTGCCGATGAAGCGCTGAATGGTCTAGATATGGCCATGCGTTCCCAGATTATTAACCTATTCTTAGAATTACAGGAAGAGATGGGCGTGTCGTTTATCTACGTATCGCAGCATCTGGGGGTCGTGAAACACATCACAGATAAGGTGATGGTCATGCATAATGGTGAAGTGGTCGAAGCAGGAGAAACTCAGCAGATTCTAAGCTGCCCGGACAACATCATCACTCAACGTATGGTGGAAAGCCACTTCAATAAAGCGACCTGTTTTAAGTAATCTGTTTGAAGATTGACAGGAGTCCCACATGCTAAGGATAGCGATTGGGTTCGTATTTGGTTTGCTTCTATTCAGCCCCGCACTGGCCTACACCACCACCAAAACTTGGCTAGATCCTAGCTTTATCAATCAGGCATTTTTGGATGTCGCGTTAAAGAACGAATACTCAGAGGGCAATAAACCTCTGGTTAAATGGAAACAACCGATCAAGGTTTGGGTTGAACACAAAGTGGCTGACCAAGATCTCCATGATGAGCTAACCAATGCTCAACTTAGAGATCTCTCGTCGATAACTCGCCACCCAATCGAACGCGTATCCAGCAGAGAACAGGCCAATATCATCTGGATCTATACCCGCGAATCAGACTGGCGAAAAGATATCGAAAAAGAAATCGGCCCTAGTGCTCTCAAAAACATTCATGGCGCCCTTTGCAAAGCGGGATATCGGGTAAACCAGGCCACGAGTGAAATTGATTCTGCAACTGTCATTATTCCGGTCGACCAAGCAAGAGAGCATGGAAAATTGTTGGCTTGTATCGTAGAAGAAATCACTCAGGTGATGGGATTGCCCAATGATGCCGAGTCAGCCTATCCATCCATTTTCAATGATGAAACGCCCGAGGATCTACTTTCACCGTTGGATGTTATTCTATTGAAAATGCTTTATGAGCCAACGTTAGAGCCAGGGATGGAGCGAGCTCAAGTGAAAAAGCTCGCTAAAAAGATATTGGATCAGTATCAACGCCAAGGGGTGTTGAATGACGCCGTAGCTATGTCCAAGTCGGGTGAGTTGTTTCAGATTGCAGGGTATTAACAGGCTAGATTAGTTCCTATTTTCCTGCTTTTTCAGCTCAAACTCGAACTCATCCGGATAGAGCACTAAACCTTCTTCATTTTGGTTTGGGAAGACTACGATTGCCAATTCATCGTCTTCAAGACCGTAAGTCCAGCGGCTAAACCATTTTGCCGTCGAGATCGACTCTGCTTTACAGTGCTCCCAATCACCCGTTGCCCACTGATTGGCAAACTCTTCGTGAGGCCAAACAGGTACACAATCCTCATCTTCAGTGTTGAGCATGACACAGCCGTGTTCATCTGTAAGAATCCAAACTTTTCTATGCTTCGCAATTTCTTTGACTGTGTACTTCAATCGTTCGTCTTCACGCATTTTAAGCACGGATTCAATCTGCTGCGGTGAAAGTGGTTCTGACATTTCCTTACTCCTCAAATAAAACGCCCACGGAAGTCCGTGGGCGTCGAATTTTGTTAATGAACCGGCGAATTAAGCCAGTTCAGTCTGAAGCCAAGGCCAACCTTGCTTCTTACGGCTTAGCGTGTTTTCCATCATCAGTATGCCGTCTTGCTCGTGCTGAGTCAGTTTCTCTGCCCACTCACCTTTGTATAGTAGACGAGTTTGAGCTGTAGTGATGTCAGTTAGCATTACTGCAGCAAAGGCTAGGCTTTCTTCTGCACAGCGGCGTTCTAGATCAGATTCCAGCGCTTCAATCATGCCGTCTACTTGCTCTAGAGTCGCAAGTTCAACCTGACCGACAACAACATCACGGCCGTTAAATGGATAGCCTTTCAGATCTTTTTCTACAAGCTCAGCCGCAGAAAGACCTTCGATGTTTGTTTTTGCGATAAGAAGATCTTTAATGAAAGCGTCAACATCACATACGTCTGCAATTTTCGCTAGCTCTTCAACAGCATCTTTATCTTTCTGTGTGCAAGTTGGAGAAGCAAAGCCGACGGTGTCAGACAGGATAGCCGACATCATTAGCTTAGCGATTTGCGGTGAGATTTCATGTCCTTCAATTTTGAACATGTTGAAAAGTACTGTGTTCGTACAACCAACAGGCCAAATCCACGCTTCCATTGGGTTTACAGTCATAACATCACCTAGGCGGTGATGGTCAACGATACCTAAGATTTCTGCTTCGGCCACGTCATCCGGTGCTTGCGCTAGATCTGAGTAGTCAACCAACCAAATTTTCTCACCAGCAACAGAGGTGCGAAGTTCAGGTACTTCTGCGCCTGCGACTTCAAGAATGTGCTGTGTTTCACGGTTGATTTCGCCTTGGCGAATTGGCATTGCTTCAACGCCACGAGCTTTTAGCAGCTCAGTTGCTACCAATGCACTACAGATGCTATCACTATCAGGGTTCTTGTGACCTACAACTAGAATCATCTTTTTTCCTATTACGACTTAAATAGGCCCGTATTGGGCAATTACTCACAAAGGCCGATACTTTACCTGAATTTTGAAATTTGTCATGAGTTAGCAAAAAGAAAAGTGTAAATCACAACTTTTAGTTGCAAATAATTCTCATTAACATATATTGAGAATTATTCGTATTTGCATTTAAAGCTCAATGGACTCGATAAGACTTTCTCAAACACTGCCAGGTTGGCTGTCTTTTTCCCAGTTTCGGCCTGCCTATAAACGCCTTCTCCTGCCTGTGACTCTACTGGCACTGGTACTGAGTGAAACGACACGTGAAGTCACCGTTTCTACTCTGTCTGATGCCTTCTGGGCAGTGTCTGCCTACGTTGCTTTTACTCTGGTCATCTATCACTACGTTTCCCTGTGGATGAACAAGGAGAGCAAGCTGGTCAATCTATACCAGAGCTCACGTAGCTATCAGGTTTTCTTTGCTTCTTTACTGGGCGCCCTGCCTGGGTGTGGCGGTGCCATTATAGTAACGACTCAATTTGTCAGCGGGCGAGTTGGCTTTGGCGCCATTGTCGCAGTATTAACGTCCACTATGGGTGATGCTGCTTTTCTGCTGTTGGCCAGTAAACCTGATATTGGTTTGGCCGTTGTTGCATTGGGCGTTGTGGTAGGCTCAGTATCTGGATGGGCCGTCAACGCTATCCACCAAGATGATTTCCTAAGGCCGGCCGCTAAGTCGGTACTTGCGGACAAATTTTGTTGTCGTTCAGAAGCAAGCGATCCTTCTGGTCTTGAAAAGAAAGCCATCAACCTGCAAGGAGCCTTCTGGAAGTGGCTCATCGTTCCTGCGACTGTGGTAGCAGTATTGGGTTCATTCCAGGTCGATATCAATGAGCTTCTTTCTCTGCCTGCTATGAGCATTGAGTGGCTCGGTGCAGGGCTGATCATTTTGAGTATGCTGCTTTGGTCGCTGACTAAAGAAATCAAAGATTACGAGTCAACAGTATCAGAAGATAAGAAGACCGTTTCATCACATCCTCTACAGAAAGCGGCTCAGGATACAAACTTCGTTACCGCATGGGTTATTCTGGCCTTTATGGCATTCGAGCTGATTGCTTTCTTTGGTCACATCGATTTAGCCGCTACCTTTTCCGGTTGGGGAGTGTGGATGCCACTGATGGGGCTAGCGGTTGGTATGCTGCCTGGGTGTGGGCCTCAAATTCTGGTAACCAGCTTATATATTTCAGGCGCTGCGCCACTGTCAGCTCAATTAGCTAACGCGATTTCAAACGATGGCGATGCACTATTCCCAGCTATCGCTCTGGCACCAAGGGCAGCACTGGTTGCGACTATCTATTCCGCTATTCCTGCGCTGTTCGTCGGCTACGGCTACTATTTCTTATTCGAGATATAATAACGTGTTGGCTAATACGTAAATACGAAAACGCCCTCAATTGAGGGCGTTTTTGATCAACCTACGTTATAGCGTTGCTGCTACCTCGTCAGAAATGTCGCCATTATGGTAGACCTCCTGAACATCATCTAAGTCTTCCAATGCATCGATCAAACGAAGTAACTTCGGCGCGGTATCAGCGTCTAACTCAGCTTTAGTCGATGGAATCAGTGATACTTCAGCGTTTGCCGCTTCGAACCCAGCAGCATCGAGTGCATCTTTTACGGCACCAAAATCATGAGGCTCGGTAAAGACATCAATGGCGCCATTTTCTGCTGTCTCAATATCATCTGCGCCACTGTCGAGTGCCACTTCCATCACTTCATCTTCGTCTAATCCGGGAGCATAAGAGATCACGCCTTTCTTATCGAACAGATAGTTTACGCTGCCATCCGTACCTAGGTTTCCGCCTGCCTTAGAAAATGCATGACGGACACCAGACACAGTTCGATTACGATTGTCTGTCATACACTCAACCATTACCGCGGTACCACCAGGCCCATATCCTTCGTAGATGACGGTTTCCATGCCATCGTCCCCTTCACCACCAGCACCACGAGACACTGCGCGATTCACCGTATCACGCGTCATGTTATTGGAAAGAGCTTTGTCGATAGCAGCGCGAAGGCGTGGGTTATTCTCTGGCTCACCGCCACCTTCTTTAGCTGCAACGACGATTTCTCGGATCAGTTTAGTGAAAATCTTACCGCGCTTTGCATCTTGTGCTGCTTTGCGGTGACGGATGTTAGCCCATTTACTATGACCAGCCATAAATGAATACTCCCTAACAAAAAGAAAAGCCGTAAGTGATGCTTACGGCTTTGAATTTTCTTCAGTTTATCACAATGAAGACAGCTTTACTTGTGACGCTCTTTCAGCTTATTAACCACGTCGTTCATTGATAAACCTTGATCCTGAAGTAGAACCAGTAAGTGATAAATCAAATCCGCTGACTCACACACTAACTCCGCCTTGTCACCCGACGTCGCCGCAAGCGCGACTTCAACGCCTTCTTCGCCCACTTTCTGCGAAATACGCTTGGTGCCACGGGAATAAAGGTTGGCAGTATAAGAGGAATCAGGGTCGGCACTCTTGCGGGCAGCCAATAACTGCTCAAGTTGATGAAGCCACACCATTTGTGACTCCTCTTGCGGATCGACATCCCAACAAGTGGTGTTGCCCAAGTGACACGTAGGGCCAATGGGATTCACTTTCACCAGCAGCGTATCGTTATCGCAATCTAACTGCATGTTCACCAATTGCAATACGTTACCTGAGGTCTCACCTTTGGTCCATAGACGCTGTTTGGTACGAGAGAAAAACGTCACTTGACCCGTTTCACCCGTTTTTGCCAACGCATCTTGGTTCATGTAACCCATCATCAGCACTTGACTTGATTGGAAATCTTGTACGATGGCAGGCACTAAACCATCCACCTTGTCCCAGTTGATGCGCTCAGCTAGAGAACTCACTTCGGTGGTGTTTAAACTCATAGTCGCACCTCAATACCTTGTTGTTTCAAATACTGCTTTAGTTCACCAATATTGATGACTTGTTTGTGGAATACCGATGCGGCAAGCGCACCATCCACATTTGCTTTTTGGTAAGCTTCCGCGAAGTGCTCCATGGCACCCGCCCCGCCTGATGCAATCAGCGGAACGTTACACACTTCACGTACCATATTCAGTTGTTCGATGTCGTAACCGTTACGCACGCCGTCTTGGTTCATCATGTTCAATACGATTTCACCAGCGCCACGCTTTTGCACTTCTTGCACCCAATCACGCGTTTCCCATTGGGTCGCTTTAGTGCGTTCCTCATCGCCAGTAAACTGGTAAACCTGATACTTGCCAGTATCTTTGTCGTAATAAGAGTCGATGCCAACCACGATACACTGAACACCAAATTTATCAGCAAGGTCGGTAATCAGTTGCGGGTTCGCCAATGCCGGTGAGTTGATCGACACCTTGTCCGCACCAAACTCAAGAATGCGTGCTGCGTCTTCGGCTGATTTAATGCCACCAGCGACGCAGAACGGAATATCAATCACTTCTGCAACGCGAGCGACCCAGCTTTTATCGACGACACGACCATCACTGGAAGCGGTAATATCGTAAAACACCAGCTCGTCGGCGCCTTCTTCCGCATAACGCTGTGCCAGAGGAACGATGTCGCCAATGATTTCGTGGTTGCGGAACTGAACGCCCTTCACCACTTGTCCATCGCGAACATCAAGACATGGAATTATTCGCTTTGCCAGCATGCAAATGCCTCCTCTGCCGTGAACTTTCCGTCTAGCAGTGCGCGACCAACAATCACGCCTGCCACACCACTGCCTTTTAGTGCTTCGATATCTGCTAGCGATCCGATACCGCCTGAAGATTGGAACTGCACTTGTGGGTACTGTTTACATAGGTCAACATAAAGCTCTACGTTTGAGCCTTCTAACGTACCGTCACGTGAAATGTCGGTACAAAGCACATGCCGTAGACCTACTGTTAGGTAATCGTTGATAAGCGATTCGATGGTCACGCCTGAGTCTTCTTGCCAACCAGAGATCGCCACTTTACGTGTACCGTTTTGGTCGATGTTAATGTCTAGTGCGAGAACGATTTTCTCTGCGCCGTATTTTTCCATCCAACCTTTCACAAGCTCTGGTTGTTTTACTGCTGTAGAACCAACTACAACACGTTGAGCACCGGCTTCTAACAGATCAATCACGTCTTGCTCAGTACGCACACCACCACCGATTTGGATGTTCGCTGGCGTACTTGCTAATAGCTTTGCAATCAAATCAAGCTGGCGTGCTGTCGTGTCTTTCGCGCCAGTTAAATCCACCAAGTGCAGCCAGTTAGCACCTGCTTGGTGGTACAAGTTGAACTGCTCTGCTGGGTCGACTTTGTACTCGGTTACTTGACCGTAATCACCTTGATAAAGACGAACCACCTGTCCTTCAATTAAATCAAGAGCTGGAATAATCACACTAAATCCCTTTTATAATTCTAAGAAGTTTTGAATAAGCTTTGCGCCCGCTTTTGAAGAACGCTCAGGGTGGAATTGCACGCCGTAGTAATTACCGCTTTGCACCGCTGCCGTGAACGGATTTCCGTATTCACATTCTGCAATGGTGTAGTCCCCTACTGGCATGGCAAAGCTGTGTACAAAGTAGAAGTACTCACCTTCTTCAATGCCTTTGAACAGCGGGTTGCCTGTTTTCGCAGAGACTGTGTTCCAGCCCATATGCGGCAGCGGCAAGTCGCCAGTTTGTAGTAGCTTCACTTCGCCATCACAAAGTCCAAGACACTCAACCAACTCGTCTGCTTTCTGCCCTTTCTCTTGAGACAATTTACCTAGCAGTTGCATGCCTAAACAGATACCTAACAGCGGCTTCTCTACCTGTTTTACCAAGCTGATAAGATCACGCTCAGCTAGGTTTTTCATTGCTTCACTGGCGGTTCCTACACCCGGTAGGAATAGCTTATCTGCCGACAATACAACTTGTGGGTCTTTTGAAATCGTTACGTCATAGCCTAGGCGTTCAATGGCAAACTTCACCGAAGAAACGTTGGCACAGCCAGTATCGATAATGACAACTTTCTGCTCTGTCACTGTTTTTCTCCTTGCTAGCGTTAACCTTACAGCACGCCTTTACTACTTGGCAGCTCTGTACCTTCTACTTTGATTGCTTGGCGCAGAGTACGACCAAACGCTTTAAATAAGCTCTCAATGATGTGGTGATCATTGTCGCCAGCAGAAGAAAGGTGCAGCGTACACGCTAGGGTGTCAGTTAGAGAGCGGAAGAAGTGAATCACCATCTCGGTTGAAAGGTCACCGACTTGCTCACGGCTAAACTTCGCGTCGAACTTAAGGTAAGGACGCCCTGACAGGTCTAGCGCACATTGTGCTAAACACTCATCCATTGGCAGGCTAAAGCCAAATCGGCCAATACCACGCTTATCACCAAGTGCTTCTTTCAGAGCTTGGCCCAACGCAAGTGCGGTGTCTTCTACTGAGTGATGATCGTCTATGTGTAGGTCGCCCTCCACTTTACACACCATCTTAAATCCGCCGTGTGTTGCGATTTGATCAAGCATGTGGTCAAAGAAGCCTAGGCCAGTAGAAATATCATTACCGCCTTGGTCATCAAGATTTACCGCGACTTTAATATCAGTTTCTTTCGTAGTACGGACCACTTCAGCAACACGAGCTTTCACCGTCAGATCTTTCAGGATCTGTTTCCAGCCCATGGTTTCCGGGTTGTACTGAATGCCACGAATTGCCATGTTTTCTGCAAGTTGAAGATCGGTTTGACGATCGCCAATCACAACAGAGTTTTGGAAGTCCACTTTGCCACCCTGAAGGTACTCTTTCACCATGCCTAATTTAGGCTTGCGGCATGAGCAGTTATCTTCTTCAAAGTGAGGGCAAATCAGTACGTCATCGAACTTCACACCTTGAGATTCGAAGATTTCCATCATCATATCGTGCGGTGCATCAAAATCTGCTTGTGGGTAGCTGTCAGTCCCTAAACCGTCTTGGTTAGTGACCATCACTAGACGGTATCCTGCATCCTGCAACGACAGCAGACTTGGGATAACAAATGGTTCTAGTTTTAGTTTATCTAAACGATCAACTTGAAAATCAACCGGCGGCTCAACAATTAAGGTGCCATCACGGTCGATAAAAAGGATTTTTTGTTGTTTGCTCACTCGAACTTCCTTATTGCTAATCTTTGGCGCCTCCGCTTTGTCAGCGAAAGCAATTAATTTTGTCTCTACTTATGAGTAGTAGTTTCTAATAAATCCGAGTGTTTTTTCGCACTCGTCGCGGTTACCCACACTGATACGTACGCAGTTCTCAATTGGCGAGTTACGCAAGATAATGCCTGTTTCCCAAGCGGCTTTGAAAAGATCATCACCATCTGGGAATTTAACCAATAGGTAGTTACCCCATCCTTCAAAGACTTCCAAGCCCGGAATCATCGACAAGCCCACCTGCAAATAAGCACGGTTCGCGTTCAAATCGAGAACTTGGAACTTCGCTCTCGCTAAACCTGCTTCAGAAAGCGCTTGAGTGGCAATTTCCGCAACAGGAACTGGGACTGGGTATGGTGCGATAACTTTAAGAAGTACATTAATCAGCTCTTCGTTCGCAAGCGTAAATCCACAACGTAGACCCGCAAGCGCAAAAGCTTTCGACAGAGTACGCAGAATTGCGAGATTTGGATACTGTGTCAGTAAATCTACCGTTGATGCTTCTGGGCAAAAATCAATGTACGCTTCGTCCATCACCACGATTGCGCGGTCTTTTGTCATCTCAAGCAGAGAGACAATGTCTTCACGCTTAACCAAGTTACCCGTTGGGTTGTTTGGTGAACATACGAAAACCAGTTTAACGTTATCCAGATTAGCTTCGATGCCAGCAAGGTCTAGTTGCCAATCTGATGTTAGCGGCACGGTTTTGCGCTCTACACCAATGGTTTCAGCGCTGATGGAGTACATACCGTAAGTCGGTGGGCAGTAAAGAATCGCATCTTCATCTGGCTCACAGAAAGCACGAATCAGTAACTCGATGCCTTCATCTGCACCGCGAGAAGTCAGCGTTTGTTCTGGTTTCACCCCTGCATACGCAGCGTAAGCAGAAATCAATTCTTTCGGTTGGCATTCGCTGTAACGATTAAGCCTAGCAAAATCAGTTTTGTATTCATTGTTGAATGGCGATTCGTTGGCATTTAGCCATACATCACCTGTACCACCGATACGACGAGCTGATAAATAAGGGGTCAGCTGTTGGACCTGTTTACGCGCTAGCTTTTCCATCTCATTACCCTCTTACTTAGCTGCTAGTTTTTCTACACGAATAGTCACGGCACGTTTGTGTGCATCCAAACCTTCTGCTTCAGCCATCGTGACCACTGTTGGAGCAAGGTTTTTTAGACCATCAGCAGACAGCTCTTGAACTGTCATACGCTTAGAGAAATCCGCCAAGCCTAGGCTTGAATACGTACGTGTGTAACCGTAAGTAGGAAGAACGTGGTTAGTGCCCGATGCGTAATCACCCGCCGATTCTGGTGACCAATCCCCTAAGAAGATGGAACCTGCATTATCGAGTAAAGGTAGAAGCTCACGTGGGTTCTTGGTCTGAACAATCAAGTGCTCAGGGCCGTAGTAATTTGAGATTGAAACCGCCTGAGTCAACGACTCCGCGATGATAACCAAACTTGAAGCGAGTGCCTTCTCAGCAATATCCGCACGAGATAGCTCTTTGAGTTGGCGCTGAACTGCGTCAGTGACTTGGTCCGCAATCACAGGTGAAGGCGTGACAAGCACTACTTGAGAATCAGGGCCGTGCTCTGCTTGGCTTAGCAGATCGGCAGCAATAAAATCAGGGTCCGCAGTTTCATCAGCCAAAACCAGTACTTCTGAAGGACCCGCTGGCATATCAATCGCCGCACCACGGAAGTCATTACTTACCTGACGCTTTGCTTCTGTCACGTAAGCATTACCCGGCCCAAAGATCTTATCAACTTTGGATACCGTCTCGGTGCCATAAGCCATCGCAGCAACGGCTTGACCACCGCCGACGTTGTACACTTCATCAATGCCGCACAGCTGCGCGACATACAGAATTTCATCTGCGATTGGTGGTGGAGAACACAACACCACTTTGCGGCAGCCGGCAATTTTCGCAGGGACGCCAAGCATCAAAACAGTCGATGGCAATGGCGCGCTGCCACCTGGAATGTACAAGCCCACTTTTTGAATTGGGCGCGTTACCTGCTCACAAAGTACACCCGGTTGAGTTTCTACTTTGATAGGTTGTGGCTTCTGCGCTTTGTGAAACTTAGAGATGTTGGCATAAGCTTGCTCAAGTGCGCTCTTCATCTTCTCGGAAAGACGCGCTGACGCTTCCTCAATCTCTTGAGCCGACACTCGAATGGATTCCGGCTTCACGCGGTCAAACTTCTCTGTCAATTCAAGCAGAGCCGAATCGCCCTCATTACGAACGTTCGCGATAACTTCAGAAACCGCAGCCGTGATGTTCGCACCTTCAGTAATTGCCGGACGCTCTAAAATAGAATCTTGCTGCGTTTCACTTAGCGATTGCCATACGACGGTTCTCATGGCGATTACTCCATCATTTTCTCAATTGGTAGTACCAGAATTGAGCTCGCACCCAGTTCTTTCAGTTGTTCCATGGTTTCCCAGAACAGGTTTTCAGTACTGACCAAATGAACAGCCACTTTCTGTTGGTCTGCAGAGAGAGGTAATACAGTTGGATCTTCCGCACCAGGTAGCAATGACTTGATTTGGTCTAACTTATCCGTTGGAGCGTGTAGCATGATGTACTTCGACTCTTTCGCTTGCTGTACACCCTGCATTCGAGTCAACAGTTTTTCGATTAGCGCCACTTTGTCCGCATCGAATTCGCCTGTACGTTGAATCAACGTTGCTTTTGATTTAAAGATGATTTCCGCTTCTTTTAGGCCGTTCGCTTCCAATGTTGCACCAGTAGAAACTAAATCAGCGATGGCGTCAGCAAGGCCAGCACGTGGAGCAACTTCAACAGAGCCAGTCAGCATACAGGTAGAAAATGGTACACCTGCTTCATCCATGTACGCTTTAAGCAGTTGTGGGTAGGTGGTTGCAATTCGCTTCCCTGCCAGATCTTGAGGGCCGTTGTACTCTTCATCTTTGTCGATGGCGATAGACAAACGGCAACCACCGAAATCGAGACGACGAAGTGGCACAAACTCGCTTGGTTCACCCAAAGCGATACGGTCAAGACGGACTTCTTCAAGCTCGTTTTCACCAATGAAACCAAGGTCAACGACACCATCCATAATCAGGCCAGGGATGTCGTCATCACGAACTAACAGTAGGTCAATAGGCATGTTCAGCGAGTGAACGACTAAACGCTCACCCATGATGTTGAATTTTACGCCGCACTTTTTAAGCAGTTCTTGGCATTCTTTGCTTAGGCGACCTTTCTTTTGGATTGCGATTCTTAGGCGTTGTGTTTGCATTGCTTTTATCCCTGTGCAAATTAATTTTTAAATCGTTAAAACTAAAAAACCCTCGGAAGAGTTGGTCTCCCGAGGGTTCTGAATCTTGTAGTTTGCGATTTCTGCCTCCGGGAGTTTCCTGTCCCCCGGGTATGCGTACATCTCCCGAAAGACTAGACTGGGTGATGATGGTGATGAATGTTCATTACAAAATTACGCATACTTATAAGCTCTTCAGTTCGCTTGCTTGGTAACCACACTAACCAAGGCAAAACCATTTTTCAACTAAAAATTAAAGATTTTTTCAGTTTGTATAAGACAAATAAAAAGGGAGCGAAAGCTCCCTTTAAAATTCTTTTATCGTTCAAATCATTAAACGTTTTGACAGCTTGCCATCTTCGCTTTTGAAAGAATCGATAGCAAGACACAGACGCCAACAAAAGCAACTGCGGATACAGCGAATGAGATACCTACAGATGCAGTCATACCCAACGTGATGAAACCAATACAAGAGACAGCAGCGACAGATAGTGCATACGGCAGCTGAGTGGCTACGTGATCAATATGGTTACAACGTGCGCCCGTTGAAGAGAGAATCGTCGTATCTGAAATTGGTGAACAATGGTCTCCAAATACCGAGCCTGCCAATACAGCACTTAGCATAGGCAGCATCAGAGCAAGATCCGTTGCACCTGCCATATCACCAGCAATTGGTAGCATTATACCAAACGTACCCCATGATGTGCCGGTAGAGAACGCCATCAGACCAGATAGCAAGAAAAGGATAACTGGCAACCAATGGGGGTTGATATTACCTTGTGCTAGTGTCGATAGGTATTTACCAGTGTTCATATCACCGATCACAGAACCAATAGTCCAAGCAAATATTAGGATCAGAATCGCACCAAACATCGATTTCGCACCGATCCAAAGCGTGCGAGATATTTCGCTAAATGCGATACCTTGCTTAAGCACTGTAAACAGAGCTACAGCCAACCCGACAAGACCACCGTAGATCAACGAAGTACCTACATCTGTGTTCTCAAAAGCGCCCAGAACATTAAAGGCTTTGTCATCTGCGGTTAATGCCTGTCCGCCCGTATATAGCATTGAGGCAATCGTTGCAACAATCAGGAATACAATCGGTAGAACTAAGTCGGAAACTTTACCGCCTTCACTTTCCTGAATATCCAATTCTTCATTAATATCATGAGCTTCTTGAGAGTCATCAGCTTGTTCTTTTTCAAAGCCGTGCCCTTGAGATGCTGCGATTTCATGGTTACGCATCTTGCCAATATCAAGACCAAACCAAGCCACTGCAAATACCATTAGCAAAGCGAAAACAGCGTAAAAGTTCATTGGAATAAGGCGTACATAAGCACCAAGGGCAGAATACTCAGTGATGCCATGAGAGACGAGAATGCCACCAATGATCGTCATGATGTAAGCACCCCAACTAGACGCAGGCATGATCACACACATAGGTGCTGCGGTTGAGTCTAAGATGTAGGCCAGCTTAGCGCGGGATACATAAAAGCGGTCCGTAACAGGTCGAGAAATCGCACCAACGGCTAGGCTGTTAAAATAGTCATCAACAAAAATGAATACGCCTAGAAAAGCCGCCAGTAACTTAGAACCACGTTTACTTTTAACGCGAGATTGCGCCCACTCTGCAAAAGCGCGAGTACCACCAGACAACGTCAATAACGCTGTCATCATACCAAGCAATAGCAAGAAACCGACAATACTCATGTTCCAAGTATTGATACCGCCATCTTCGATGAAGACGCTTGATACTGTAGAACCAACGTAGCTTAAAGTATCACCCACCGAATAGTCATTTAGAAGTATCGCTCCAAGAGCAATACCAACACCTAAAGACACCAATACACGACGAGTAATAATTGCCAAACTCAGAGCTACCAAAGGAGGTAACAAAGAAATAGGGGATGATGCAAAATCAATTAAATTCATGATCTTCAAAAACCAGTAATAAATGGTTAGAGATCTACTGCAGACAAATTGAAGGAAAGATTTCCAAGCAATTAAGTTGAACTAAGCGAAAGGGAAGCGAAAACTTCACCCTGCCCTACAGTAGCGCTCCATAGTTTTACAAAATTATAGACTATGGCAGTGTTACCCCTTTCGAGTGTAACCCCAGCAAGCATCTTTGATTTGAATACTCACTTCGGCGAAACAACCTTTCGTATTTGTTCATTGGCATCACCCCAACAAACACTACTGATTTATTTCGCGCCTCTACCGCGAGTGTTGATATTTTAAACTGTCAAAAATAGTTTTTAACAACAATTTAACCAACACATCGCATTAGGTGGCGCCCATTGTACTCATCTAAAGCACCATTTCAATACATCATGCCAAATTTACTCACTCTAATTGTTAACGCAACAGTGCGTAAGGTTTCTCAACAATTGCATAGCCATCAACCAATATCATATTCAGGCTACTCAATATGAATCTAATTATTCAGAATTTGAGTAGCCAATGCGGAATTATACGTCTGAAACTAGGTATTAAGCTCTAACAACGAAAATTAGAGTGAAAAATTCGTGAATTGATGAAGATTTGTTACTATCTTGATAAATAGCTGACAAAAGGATAATCCAAATAATTTTGACGTTATAAAATATAATATCGCTCAACGTATGAAACTTATCCGCTATAAGTATTGTCAAAATCACAAAACCACCGATATTTTATGCAACAAAAACTTGTTGATTAAATTGAAAGGTCTCATTATTCAAATGAGCTAGCGATTAATTAATAAATTTTTATAACAATTTAACCAGAAAATATTGTATTGCTAATAATACGGGTTTAATATTTATTTTATCGGCTCCTTAAATAAGTGGGAATTTACATGTCGGAACTAACAAAAACTCTATTAAACATTCGCAGTCTACGCGCATTTGCGCGTGAGCTAACTCTGGAACAACTAGAAGAAGCTCTAGACAAATTATCAACTGTTGTAGCTGAACGTAAAGAAGCTGAAGAAGCTGAACGTGAAGCTCAAGCGGCACAAGAAGCTAAATTAGCCGATATCGCAGAACAAATTAAGCAACTAGGTCTAGATAAAGACATGGTTATTTCTGCACTTGCAGGTGAAGCAGCAGGTAAGCCAAAATCTAAACGTGCTCCTCGCCCAGCAAAATACAAATACCTAGATAACACTGGTGAAGAAAAGACGTGGACAGGTCAAGGCCGCACGCCTTCAGCAATCCAAGAGCAACTAGACGCAGGTAAATCACTAGACGATTTCCTTATCTAATTGAATTTATAGAAGTGTTGTGACTCAACACTTTTATAAAACAAAAGAGAAGCCTCGCAATGCGAGGCTTTTTTGTAATTATATGTTGCTAATTAGCGTTCCCAGTATGCTTCTTCCAAACTATCTTCACGCTCAGGCAAACCTCGAGACAAGCGCGGAGAATGTTGTACTAATACTTCGTAACTGGCACGATTTGAATATTTACATACCTGAGAGAAAGAAGAATATGTCAGGTAAGTGTGGGCATGCTTACTCGAATTAGGCACATTTTCTTTATGGTATTTATTCGCAGCCATATCATGTAACAGTGCAGATAATGCTGCATCTCCAGCACCGTTGGTGTTTTTAATTTTCTCCGGGCCACCCATGTAAGGAGATATATGTGAATACACTTTGATTGGGTTGTCACACGCCCATTTTGCAGCAGGGCGGCTGAACTCATATCGGTTAAATTCAGCAATACTACCAGGGAGTAATGGCAGAGAAGTCTGACGTTTAGCCGCTTCTTCCGTATAACCCGCCATAAATAAACCTACAGGGCCTGCGGTACAAAGCACCAAGTCCACCCATTCAAGCGTTTTATCTGATGCGGCTAGTGGATCAGATTCGCCCGTTAGCGCTTCTGCTTCATCTTCATTCATTGCAACAACACTGACGTGGTCACGTAAAAAGTTTTGCCAAAATACTGGATCATCTTGAATAACGAATTTCGTTCCAAGTGTCAGTACAACAGGAACGTTATATTTCTTCGCATATTCGATCGCTTTCATCGTAGCATCTGGCATTGGGTCACCTTCTTTACAACGAACCAAATAAGCCGTGAGCACTAGAGCAGAAGCATTTTCAAAAATATGTTCCGGAATACTATTTGGGTGAAGCTGGTTCATCTGACCTTCACTGATGGCAAACGTACGCTCACCATCATCAGAGATCAAAGCAAAACAGCGACCAATTGCACCATCAACACCTTGTAAATAATTAAGATCCATTCGACTGGAAGTGTTGCACAAATAGCGGAAACCATAGCTACCGATCTTAATATCCTGACTCATTACACCCAAAAGTGTTGAGCGGTCATCAGCTAGAACAGAATAGTTATGAAGAGTGTTACCAATCGTGCCACCAGCGTATTCATTGGTAATCAGTCCATTTTCCTTTAGCTCATTATAGAGCGCTTCCGCAGTCACATCGTCAATAACCAGTGAGTGACCTTTACTCAATTGGTACTTCTCAATGAGTTCCGAACTAACTTTCGCTTCAATATCCACCAAAGTTTGGTCAATACCGATAATGTGCGTACTGGACATTTTCTTGCTTTCTTGAGATTGACTCACTAAAGGGTCACGCGCATGGACAGGAAAATAGTGCTTGGACTTTCGTTGGCCTGGAAACTTCATAACAAAATATTCTGAGTAAGGGGTCAAAGGATGCCGGATTCTACCGCGCACTACCTGACGCGGCAATAACCGGAATTATAGCAAACGATTGCGATAAAAATTAAATTCTACCTATCGAGAGGTAATAAATAAGAAGTGTTAAAGAGAAAGGAAGATCTTAAGCAATTAACGCGAAGAGTTTCTCGGCACCGTACCCATTAATAGCAAAAGCCAACTGACTACCAGTTGGCGTATGATGACAACTTATTCGCCTTCCATAAAACTAATGTCCGGCAGGCGGTCAAGGTGCTCTGAGTAACGTTTGAGATTAAACTCACCTTCGTTTTTCATTACGTCGAAGATCTCAATAGAGACAGCACAAGCCATCATTGCAACAGCCTCGTCTCGCGGTGTTCCTGTCATCATCAAACGCATCAAAGTTTCTTTCACTTTGAGCGGTTCACCATCTTCCAACTGATTCTCAACAATTTCAATCAGCTCTGCTTCTGCCATGAATTGACTGTCATCACTCATATTTTTGTACCTTGTCTAACTTGAATTTTGCCAACTATGCCACATATAGCCTGTCTATAGTGAAAATTCGCAGATTAAGATAGTGAACGAGTAAAATTGCGGCAAATTTGAAGTGTGAGTTCGATCTCGGATCTGTCACCTCGAAACGCTTTCTGTTAAGATCTGCCTCCAGTTAAATTGTGTGGTGTTTAGTAATGTCTGAGAACTGTACTGACAACAGTAAAAAGAAAGTTATCGTCGGCATGTCTGGCGGTGTGGACTCATCCGTTTCCGCGTATCTCCTAAAGCAACAGGGCTATCAGGTCGAAGGTCTGTTCATGAAGAACTGGGAAGAAGACGATAACGAAGAATACTGTACAGCTGCAGAAGACTTGGCCGATGCACAAGCGGTTTGTGACAAGCTGGGAATACACCTTCACACCATTAATTTTGCTGCCGAATACTGGGACAACGTGTTTGAGTATTTTCTGGCGGAATACAAAGCGGGTCGCACACCGAACCCAGACATCCTTTGTAACAAAGAAATCAAGTTCAAAGCTTTCCTTGAGTTTGCAGATGAAGTACTAGATGCAGATTACATTGCAATGGGTCATTACGTTCGACGTACTTTCCCTGATAACGGTGAGAAGCCTCAAATGCTGCGTGGCCTAGATGGCAACAAAGATCAAAGCTACTTTCTGTATACACTGAGCAGTGATCAGATAGCTCGCAGCCTGTTCCCTGTGGGGGAACTAGAAAAACCTGAAGTACGCCGAATCGCCGAAGAGCAGGACCTTATTACCGCGAAGAAAAAAGACTCGACAGGTATATGCTTCATCGGTGAACGCAAGTTTACCGACTTCCTATCTCGTTATTTGCCAGCTCAGCCAGGCAAAATTGAGACACCTGAAGGCAAAGTAATCGGTGAACACCAAGGTTTGATGTATCACACATTGGGTCAGCGTAAAGGTCTGCATATCGGCGGTCAGAAAGGCGGCGGTGGTAATGAAGACCCGTGGTACGTGGCAGACAAAGATCTTAAACGTAACGTACTAATTGCGGTACAAGGTGCTGAACACCCATTGTTAAAATCCCAGGGACTCATTGCTTCTCAGCTTCATTGGGTTGATCGAGAGATAATTAAGGCACCGCTTCAATGCAGTGTGAAAACACGTTACCGTCAAACGGATATCCCTTGTACCATTATCCCAATTGATGACGAAAATATTAAGGTCATTTTCGACGACCCTCAGGTAGCCGTAACCCCTGGCCAATCTGCGGTATTTTATAAAGATGATGTTTGCCTTGGTGGCGGCATCATTGAAAAACGTATTTAATTCAATGTATTTTCAGGAGTAATACTACGTGGCTAACGCTCTTTACGACCGCACCATCGCATTTGCAGGAATTTGCCAAGCTGTCGCTCTGGTTCAACAGGTCGCGAAAAACGGTCACTGTGACTCTGACGCATTTGAAACTTCGCTCAAAGCTATCTTAAACACAAACCCAAACAACACCGTGGGTGTTTATGGTAGAGAATCAGATTTGAAACTCGGCCTAGAATGCTTGGTGAAAGGCATCGATAGTACGCCTTCTGGCAGTGAAGTAACTCGCTATATCATTAGCCTGATGGCGCTTGAACGTAAGCTAAGTGGACGTAACGATGCAATGTCTCAATTGGCTGATCGTATTCAAATGATAGAGCGACAACTTGATCATTTTGAGCTGCTAGACGACCAGATGATCAGCAACCTTGCCAGCGTATATTTAGATGTCATCAGCCCAATTGGACCGAGAATTCAAGTAACTGGAACCCCTTCTGTACTGCAACAGACAGGTAACCAACATAAAGTTCGAGCCTTGTTACTATCAGGTATTCGCAGTGCTGTACTATGGCGCCAAGTCGGCGGAAAGCGTCGTCACCTCATTTTCGGACGCAAAAAAATGGTTGAACAGGCTCAAATCCTCTTAGCCAGAATGTAATGACTTAACAATACAGCTCGCGCCTATCGCGAGCTGATTTTTTCTACCAAAATAAACTTAACGCAAACGATTGCGCAATCTGCGTGACAATCTATGCGGTTATTGGTATAAAGCACACGAAATTTAGAAACTCAATTCAGGAGAACATCATGGAACTGTCAGCACTGACTGCTGTTTCACCAGTAGACGGCCGTTACGGAAGTAAGACGATTGCACTTCGCAGCATTTTTAGCGAATTTGGCCTTCTAAAGTACCGCTCTATCGTTGAAATTCGTTGGCTGCAGAAGCTTGCTGCAACTGATGCAATCAAAGAAGTACCAGCTTTCAGTGCAGAAGCAAACCAGTTTCTTGATGATCTTGCCGCTAACTTCAGTGAAGAAGACGCTGCTCGAATTAAAGAAATTGAGCGTACGACGAACCACGACGTAAAAGCTGTTGAATACTTCCTGAAAGAAAAGGTTGCAGGTGTACCAGAGCTCCATGCCGTCAATGAATTCCTTCACTTTGCTTGTACTTCAGAAGACATTAACAACACGTCTCACGCACTAATGCTTAAAGAAGCTCGTGATGAAGTAATTCTTCCTGAGATCAAAAACATCATTGACGCTATTAAAACACTTGCTGTTGAATACCGCGATATTCCTCTTCTATCTCGTACACACGGCCAGCCAGCTTCTCCATCTACTATGGGTAAAGAAATGGCGAACGTGGCGTACCGTATGGAGCGTCAATACAAGCAAATCGCTAACGTAGAAATCCTAGGTAAGATTAACGGTGCTGTAGGTAACTACAACGCTCACCTATCTGCTTACCCAGAACTAGACTGGCACAAGTTCTCTGAAGAGTTCATCACTGAGTCACTAGGCGTTACTTGGAACCCTTACACAACTCAGATCGAACCACACGATTACATTGCTGAACTATTCGATGCGGTTGCACGTTTCAACACTATCCTAATAGACTTTGATCGTGACGTTTGGGGTTACATCGCACTAGGTCACTTTAAGCAGAAGACAATCGCTGGTGAAATCGGTTCTTCAACCATGCCTCACAAAGTTAACCCAATCGACTTTGAAAACTCTGAAGGTAACTTAGGTCTTGCTAACGCAGTATTCGGCCATCTAGCACAGAAACTACCAATCTCTCGCTGGCAGCGTGACCTAACTGACTCAACCGTTCTACGTAACCTAGGTGTTGGTGTTGGCTACGCAATCATTGCTTACACTTCTACGCTGAAAGGTATCAGCAAGCTAGAAGTGAACCGTGAAGCACTACTTGCTGAACTAGACCAAAACTGGGAAGTTCTTGCTGAACCTGTGCAGACTGTTATGCGTCGCTACGGCATCGAAAAGCCATACGAGAAGCTCAAAGAGCTAACTCGTGGTAAACGTGTAGATGGTGAAGCAATGCGTAACTTTATCGACGGCCTTGAGCTACCAGAGCACGAGAAAGCTCGCCTAAAAGAGATGACGCCAGCGAACTATATTGGTCAGGCAATCGAGCTCACTGACAAACTGTAAGATCAAGCACCGATAAAATTTAAGGGTTGACGTGAAAGCGTCAACCCTTTTTTATACCTACTCGTAGATGGGTATTACATTAACTACACATCTGACTTTTGAAAGAACAAAGTGATTTTGCCTACTTCAAAACCTAACTTTCGGATACTCGTAATATTAAAGACATGTCGCTCGTCTTGCCTGAATAACCAATCGTCAAAAGCTACAGTTACCTTTGAACCATCCACGACGAGCTCAAAGTCATATACCCAGTGGAGCGCATTACCCACTTCGTTACCTTTCGCAGTACCTAGTATGTCTCCAGCTTCTCCTTCGTAGGTACTATCGCTCAATCGCTTAATCTTCCAGATTCTCTGGTCAAGCTCGCCATCGTCAAATACAAAATCTTCAACAAGTGTTAAAGTATCTCCATCGATTGAGCCTACAATATCGACCTTAAAACGACGTTGCTGCTTGTTGGTATAATCCTGAACCATCCCCCAAGCGGTCACCTCGCCGTCAAAGTACTCGAATAGATTGAAAGCAGGTGTGCTGTCTTTATATTCAGAGATATCTGCAGAACACCCCGTTAGTAAAACGAATAGGCTAGCGAAAATAAACGTTTTAATCTTTCGCATTCTATTTAGCTCCTATCAGTTCTTGCCTGAGTTTTGGGTATTGCGTCTGTGGAGACAACCAGATCGCGAGAAACGCATCATTTAATTGAGGATCGGTAATAGAACCTATCAACTGATTTTTTTCGCTGAGAGAGGAAAAAAAGAATCTGCCTATATCTCCATCGGAGACATAGATCAGTTGTTGGCCATCTTTGATGTCTGGAAAAATGTCTTCGAGCTGAGTCACCCAAGAGCTAGTGTCGGAATAACCCAGTTTTTCCCATTGCTCGATAGTGGCATCGACCAACTGTTTTTGACTAATATCTCTTTGATACTCAATGGATAACGCGAGTGGATGTGGTGAAACATCTTCACTCTGTGCGTAGTCGCCAGAGGGTGTAAGAAGCTGAGATTTGTATACGTCAAAAAAGAAATAAGTGAGCTGTGCGCTACCCACTTTACGCCATTCCTGCCATTGTTCATCGTTAGCAGTATTTGCTTCTACACTTGCGCTAACAATCAAAGAGCTAGCGATCAACCCTGCCAGCATACCCCATTTTATCCGATGCATTTCCATAAACCTTTATTATGACTGCCGCAATCAGCAGCCATTCCACCATTAATACAAGAAGTGTGGTTGTCGTTGGTAAAGGAAAATAGACCGCGCCCAATTTTTCTCCTGCTAAATAACTGAGCGTTCCTCCAACTCCCCCGAAAATAGATACGAGCAAGATAGAAAATCGGCTCACTATTGGCACAAGAAAATATGCATACCAAACAAAAATAAACCAAAGTGCCATAAGCCAAATAGGGAATTCATTGAATTCAAAACGAAAAATGCCAAGCGCCATATTGGCGTAATCGACCATGACACCGAATAACGCCATCAAAAACACTCGCTCAAGCTTAATCGGTGCAACTAATTGGCTGTATACATAGGTACCAACGACAAGGCTAACTGCTAACCACTGCAGTTTCTCCTGACCAAATACTGCGATGATCCAGACAATTTGAAACCAGAGAGAATAGAAAATTAGCCTCTTCGTCGTCATATTCACGCCTTTTGAAAAGTCATGTGGACAGTGCTTATACTTTTCGCTCGAAATCCACCTTCGCAGTAACAGAAATAATATTTCCACATACGGATAAACGTGTCATCAAAGCCTAATTTCCTGACATGGCTTTCGGCTGCCATAAATCTTGTGTGCCATTCTTTCAACGTCTGCGCATAATCTAAGCCTATATCAAACAAGTTCTTCAAGACTAAGTCGCTGTGTGCAGTTGTTGCTTGAGTTAAAGCAGTAATCGAAGGCAGGAAGCCACCCGGAAAAATATACTTCTGGATAAAGTCTACGTTATTACTGTAGTAGTCGTATCTTTGGTCAGCAATGGTAATGGCTTGGATTGCCATCAGTCCTTTTGGCCTTAAAAGAGACTGACACTTTTCAATGTATGAGCCCAAATACTCCTTGCCTACTGCTTCGATCATTTCAATGGATACCAGCTTGTCGTAATGCCCCTTTAGCTGCCTGTAGTCCTTTTTTAGCAGTGTTATCTTATGCTCTAGTCCCTTTTCAACTATTTGCTGCTGAGCGTACTGATACTGCTGCTCGGAAATCGTTGTGGTTGTAACGTGACAACCATATGTCTCCGCCATGTATATCGCCATACCACCCCAACCTGTACCAATCTCAATAACTCGGTCGCTAGAGGTCAGTTCAAGCTGCTGACACAACCTTTCCATTTTGTTGATCTGAGCCTGCTCTAAACTATCAGCAGTCGAGCTGAACACTGCAGCGGAGTACAACATTTCTTGGTCAAGGAACGTTTGGTAAAGCTCGTTACTCAAATCATAATGAGCACTAATATTTTTAGCCGCATTCTTCTCAGTATTTCGATTGAACCAATGCCCAAGCTGGTAAGATATTCGAGAAATAAAGCTACTCTGTCCTTCAATAGAGTCGAGTGTTTTTAAATTTAAGGCCATTAGCTCCATAAGCTTGGTTAAATCTGGGCTATCCCACCAGCCTTCCATATAAGCCTCACCCGCTGCAATACTGCCACCTTTTAGCAATCTTGCGTAAAAGCCCGGATTTTTGACTTCAATTATCGCGTGCAAGCGTGACGTCTGGGGTGCACCAAAAGTGGTCCTGTTTTCTGACTGTGAGAAAGACTCAATCACAGTTAGTGAACCTGATGTGATTTTTTTTAGGAATGACATTGCCAAACTACGCGCTGTTTTTTGTCCTGTGCTTAGTGACGATGAGTAACCTAAAGTTTGGGAGTTCATCATGTCCTATGCTCCTTAACCTGTTCTCTCGATTTATGTTTTTCAGAAGATGCTTCTGGCTTTGTTTTGTATTTAGGATGAGAGTAAAACGGGGCACCTTTACACCAGAGCTTAAGCGCATGCCAGTAGATACCGACCAACATTTTAGCTGCCATTAGCGGTGTCCTAATTAGTTGTTTTAGGAGTATCCTTGATGTAAGCGCTTGCTTACTCATGCTGAGCGTGGCATCAAATTCCTTTTTATCCCGATGGCACTCAAGATGAATCGAAAGCTTTTTCCCTAAGGGTTTTAACCGCCAAACATATTCTTGTTCTATAGGGTTAAAGGGGGACACGTGAAACGCTTTGCTGTGTCGCCACAAAGTTTCATCAAAAGCAGGAACAGCATAGTAATGCCTTTGATTCCAGGGGGTATTACTTACCTCAGCCAACAGATAACGCCAATCTCCATCCTTGTTATAAACATAGTAGAAGTTTACCGGACTGAAATAGATCCCGAGATATCTAAGATGGATGACTGCCTCAACACGACCGTCTACTTTCTCTCCTGTCAGCTCTTTTATCTTGTCAAATACCGCGTGTTTTAAATCTCCCTCTCCTAGATAATCATCCCGTTTGAATCTCGCCCAATGCCACCACTTTTGCCCGAAACCCCACACAGATTTCTCCACTGCGCTGATCTGGTCTAAATCGATACAAGGCATAAAAATTGGGTATTTTAGCTGATGCTCTACTGGACTAAAGCGGCGATGTCTTACGTCCCCAACAAGCAATGAGCAACTGTGCTCTGAGTTCATTATGCCGCACCTCTTTGGCGCTCAACTTTGTTGAGCTGTTTAAGCTCTCTCACAACATCTAAAGCACTTTTGACCCCGTCCTCATGAAATCCGTTGTACCAATACGCACCACAGAACCATACCTTGTCCTGACCATTTATTTCTTGACGTCGTCTCTGGGCCTGCATCGATTGCTCACTAAAGACAGGATGATGATAAGTAAACGTTTTGAGCACTTTATTCGGCTCAATCAGGTGCGCGCTGTTTAATGAAACACAGAATGTCACAGGCGCTTGTATATGTTGCAATATGTTCATGTTGTAGGTGAGCGTTGGCGGGCGTTCGCTCTCACCTTGCGCTCCATCTAACCAATAATTCCAAGAAGCCCAAGCTGACTTCCTCTTAGGAAGTAAGCTCTCATCAGTATGAAGCGTCACCTCATTCGCTTGGTACTCCAACTGACCCAAGACTTCACTTTCAATGCAATTAGCATCGCTAAGCAGGGCTAGCGCCTGATCGCTGTGACACGCGAAAATCACCTGATCAAAACGTTCGGTTCGATCGTCGAGTTCAATTCGCACGCCAAGTTGCTCTCGACGGACAGACTTCACAGGTGTAGACAGCTTTATGTTATCGGCGAAATCTCTTGTTAGCGGCTCAACATAAGCATTTGAACCTCCTTTTACTACATACCACTGTGGTCTGTTCAGTACGTCTAGTAATCCATGATTCAAGAAGAAGCGAGCGAAAAACTGAAGAGGGAAAGCACGCATATCTGCAAGTGTAGAAGACCATATGGCAGCCCCCATGGGTAAGATATAATTATCGCAAAAGTAGTCGCTAAATTTCTCTTCTGATAAAAAGTCTCCTAGCGTTTTTTCGGACTCTTGAGATTGTTCAACTAACCTTTTGACTTGCTTATTAAAGCGTAAGATCTCGAATATGAAAGCGTAAAACCTAGGATTGAACCAATTTCTTTTTTGCGCAAAAAGCGTAGATAACGTGTGACCGTTGTACTCCAATCCGCAATCGTCATTACGAACACTGAAGCTCATCTGCGTCGGTATACCTTCCACACCAATCTCTTCCATCATGGCCATGAAGTGCGGATAAGTTCTATCGTTATACACGATGAAACCGGTGTCGACTGCATAGCTCTCGCCTTCAACCTCAACATTGACCGTCGCTGTGTGCCCACCGATATAGTCGTTGGCTTCAAAAAGAGTAACATCATGTTGCTTGTTGAGATGGTAAGCACATGTCAACCCAGAGATACCTGTCCCGATTATGGCTATTTTCATTTTGGAATCCTCTTACTCTGAGATCAATTTAGCGGTTATTCGCTTTTGCCAGCTGTAAGGCATGGCACCGATGAAACGCAATAGCGTTGTGAATCTTCGAGGGAAGTAAATATATTGTTTTCGAGCAGCAAGCCCCTTGCGTATGGCTCGCGATGCCTGTTGTACAGTTACCAACATCGGCATAGGAAATGTGTTTTTATCAGTCAAAGGCGTTTTCACGAAACCAGGAAATATTACTGATACATAGATGTTCTTACTGGCTAAATCGAGCTGAAGGGTTCTGCCGAGATAACTCACAGCGGCTTTGGATGCGCCATAGGCCTCTGCTCTAGGCAATGCCACCTCGCTGGCGATAGAACCCACCAAAGCCACCGTGTGACCAGCTTGAAAATGGTGTTGACTTGCTTCTATAGCATTGGCAAGACCAACGACGTTGATATCAAACACGCGCTTCACAAGCTGAGCGTCTACAATGCCATCATCTATGTATTCACAATCACCAGCATTGAATATCCAAATATTCGGCGTGACTGCTAGATTCTCCAACACCTGTTTTGTGCTGGATAAGTCCGTTAAATCGAACTGAAGCGAAGTAATCAAGCTGGAGGAAGATTCAAGCTCTTCAAGTGCTTGTTTGTTTCTTCCACAAGCAATAACTTCATAGCCTTCTCGGGCGTAATCCTCGGCCAGTTGTTTGCCGATGCCAGACGTAGCGCCTGTGATTAGAACGCAAGTCATTGACCTAACCTCTGCTTAATCGTCTTTATAACCGACCCAAGCAGTGGAAGATTCTCATAAAGCATTTCGCCAAGGTCGAAGTAATCTCTGTGATATATGACTTTGCCATCTTTAAACTTCAGATGACTAACTCCATTGACTACAACCGTTTTGCCTTTTTGAAGCTTGGGGTGCTCTAGAGACATTGACCAAGTCAAGAACCCACTGTCGCCCGATTGCTGGTGCTCTTTGATGTCAAAGTCACATCGCCTGACATTTGTATATAGGCTATCGAAATAGCTTTGCAAAGCTTGCCAACCTTGAAGACGATGCGCTGAATCTTCAAAGACAACATCTTGATGATAGACATCATCTAAAAGATAGAGGTTGTTCTTGCTTAGTTGCTGATATATGTGACCAACCGACTCGACGTTCATGTCCTCTCCAATTAGTTATACAAAATATTTTTATGTACAATTCATAATGAAGATTAGGCACCTTTTATGAGTTGTACAAATATAAATTTTGTAAAAGTTTAATTTGCAGAGTTGTACGGCGGTTAAATTAGAAGGGATCAAAAAAGGCTTGATATAAAATCAAGCCTTTTCGTTAAATCAAAAACTTATGAGTTGCGTAGGGCTGCGATACGCTTATCTAGTGGAGGGTGGCTCATCAGCAACTCCGTCATTGAGCGCTTACCATTAATACCAAATGCCATCATTGAACCTTCTAACTGAGATTCATGACTCACTTTTAAGCGCTCCAAAGCTGCAATCATTTTGTGCTTGCCTACCAACTGCGCCGCACCTGCATCAGCATGGAATTCGCGGTGGCGGCTGTACCACATAGTAATGAAGCTTGCTAGGAAGCCAAATACAAGTTCAAGAACGATGGATACGCCAAAGTACACCATCATATTGCTGCCACCTTCTTCTTCATCATTAGATGAAACGATATTCGCAATGAAGCGTGATAGGAAGATGACGAACGTATTCACAACACCTTGCATTAGCGTCATAGTAACCATGTCACCATTTGCAATATGACTCACTTCGTGAGCTAGCACTGCTTCGGCTTCATCTCGAGTCATGTTGTGCAAAAGACCCGTTGAGACTGCGACCAATGAATCATTGCGCTTGGCACCTGTTGCAAATGCGTTAATGTCAGCCGAGTCATAAATAGCGACAGTTGGCATACCAATACCCACTTGCTCTGACTGTCGACGAACCGTTTCCAACAACCAGTGCTCAGTCTCATTACGAGGACTTTCGATCACCATGCCACCTACAGAGCGCAGCGCCATACCTTTCGACATCATCAATGAAATGAATGAACCACCAAAACCAAACACCGCCGCCATAATAAGCAGACCAGACAAACTGCCAGGCTGCATACCTGTAACAGCATAAACAATATTTAGAACAACACTTAGGACCAGAACAACGGCCAAGTTCGTTGCCAAAAATAACATTACTCGCTTCATTACTTTTCTCCGAAACAGGAAGCTTAATTATTTGCCTTGGCAATACGAATCTTGCGCCGAGGCTTTATATCTAACTCATAGATATAGTCTATCCCTTTTAAATACAAGGGATAGATGCAAATTGAAACATTTGTTTTCTTAACTGCAAAAATTGTGAAAGTTTTCCGTAAGAATTCACAGCCAAAATGCAGTTTGCCCGATATATTAATCAACAGCAGCAGTATTAGACTTTGGTCTTATTGTACCTAGACTGAAGCGTGCTAGATTGTTGTCAGATTAAAATATCCATGTGTGAAAAGGACAAAATCATGGTTGAAACTAACAACTATCAAATGGCTATTGACCTACTATGCTGCCACCTTGGTATTTCAGAGGAAGAAGCAAAGCAGCAACTTGGTATTTCTTCAGAGCAGCAAGCACAGAAACGTATCTCTGATACCCAGCAAGCGCTCATGGGTCTAAACCAAGATAAGTAAGTGTCAGATTATAAATACAATAAAGGCTGCCATATGGCAGCCTTTATGTTTTAGGTCACGAGGAAAAATCAACTATCAATTAGCGTGGACACATCAATATATTTCGCTAGATCTTTTTGTTTAACGCTTGGTACGTAAGGAATCTCACCCAGCTTTGGCGCACCAATTTTTTGTTCCAGCATTTCAATGATTTCAGCGTAATGCTCTGTACCAGGGTTGACTCGGTTTGCAACCCAACCAATCACTTCCAACCCATCCGCCTTAATCGCATCGACAGTCAACATAGCATGGCTTAAGCACCCCAACTTGATGCCAACAACTAACACCACAGGCAATTTCTCTTGCTGTACCCAACTAGACAGGCATTTAGATTCCGTGACCGGCACTCGCCAGCCCCCAGCCCCTTCGACCAGAACCACATCCGCTTTATCTTTATGCTCCGCTAATTTTTCACTCAACACGGAGTACTGAATTTCAATACCTTCACGCTGAGCGGCTATATGCGGTGAAGCTGGCAACTCCAAAGCGTATGGATTGACCTGATCATAGTCAACGTCAAGTGTGGAGGCTTTTTGCAGATACAAAGCATCTGAATTTCGGTAGCCTTCGCTTGTTTTCTCACTACCCGCTGCAACGGGCTTGTAGCCAATTGTTTTTAAGTCCTTTAGCGCAAGCGCGTTAAGAATTGCTTTTGAAGCAACTGTTTTACCAACATCGGTATCCGTACCAGCAATAAAAAATGCATCAATCATAGATGAATAACCCCTAAACAAACCTGATAAGTTGCAGGTAGAAGACCTTGATGGTTTTTAAACGTTTGGTATGCACGCTCAACTTCGAGTAGTGTGCGACGGCTCGTTAACCCATGTGAACGCCCGCTTACATGATTAGCTCCAATGCCCTTCAGATCGCGCATCAAAGAAAATGCAGTGTCGTACCAAACCTTCATGGTAGGCAAGTCTAGATGATGACTCTGGCAACCAGATTGCGCTAACGCAATTTTTACCTGATTGGTGCTGATAAAGTCGTTGACGTGTTGATATGCGTCAATTTGGCGCCAAGCACATTTCAGCTCTTCCAATGATCCCTCAAGCAAGGTAGAAAAATACACTTGGCCCGCTGGTTTAACAACTCTACGCATTTCTCTCAAGGGGCGTGACAAGTCTTCACACCACTGCAACGCTAAACTTGAGAATACATAGTCAACAGAAGCAGTTGGAAACGGCAAAGCTTCAGCATCTCCAAGCTGGTAGCGCATTCCTGCAGAGCCACACCTTTCCTCAGCCTTATTCAACATCTGCTGTGAAAGATCGCAGCAGATCACCAACGCACCACGTTGGCGCAGCTTGTCTGAAAAATACCCTGTCCCACAGCCAAGATCGAGGACCGTTTTATTACTTAAATCTTCAGGTAACTGATTCAGTAACCGCTCCCCTACCATTCTTTGAAAAGCAGCATGAGAGTCATAAGTATTGGCTGCTTTACCAAACGCTTCTGCAATGGCGGTTTTGTCTTGAGGCCAAGACTCATGCATCAAAATAGCGTGTTCCATCAATGCACCTTTTCCATTGAAACTTCTATGCTTTTTGCGAGTTCTTTAATTTGTGTCACCGAGTGATTCGCCGAGAGCGTCACTCTTAACCTTGCTGAATTACTAGGAACCGTGGGAGGTCGAATCGCCGTTAACCAAAAACCCGCACCCTTTAAGTCATTCGCGACTTCCAATGCAGCGCCACTCTTCCCAATCAACAAGGGTTTAATAGGTGTTGAGGTCTCTACATAACCATCAAACGAAGAAAAGTGCTGGGCGTATTCACCTTGCAGATCCGAAAGCTTGTCTCGTCGCCAATGTTGAGTTTGAACCATAGTGATCGCATGAGTTAACGCATAAGCTTGTGAAGGCGGCATAGCCGTTGAGTAAACGTGATGTCTAGCAAACTGCGTTAAATACTCACCCAATGCCTTACTACACATAATCGCTGCTCCTGACAAACCCAGAGCTTTGCCGAACGTCACTATCAGCACATCAGGTTTAACGTTCGCTACGTCACAACTCCCTCGACCGTCGCTGCCCAGAACGCCAATGCCATGCGCGTCATCAACGGCAAGCCAAGACTTATTTTCAGTGACAGCATGAATATCGGCTAACGGTGCGAGATCACCATCCATGCTAAACACCCCTTCAGTCACAACTAACGCGCTTTGCTTCATGATTACCTTCAAATGTTCAGCATCATTGTGGTGAAAGCGTTTCATCGTCGCAGGAGAAAGCATGCCAGCCTCCATTAAAGAGGCATGATTTAATTTGTCTTGGATAAGCAGATCATCTTTTTCCAACAAGCTGAAAAGTAAGGCCTGATTGGCCGAAAATCCGGAGTTAAACAATATCGCTCGTTCAAAGCCAAGCCACTCACATAACGCGGCTTGTAGATCTGAGTGCGCTTTTGAGTGCCCTGTAACCAGAGGAGATGCACCACTTCCGTTGCCATACAGATTCAAGCCCTTTTGCCAAGCATTTGACAGCTCTTTGTCTGTCGCGAGGCCTAAGTAATCGTTGCTGGAGAAATTGGTAAACAGATTGTCTCCATGCGTTAGCGTCGTGCTATTACCCGCTCCAACCATGCGCATACTGCGCTCAAGCCCCTGACGTTTTCTTTCGTTCAGAGCTCGATCAATGCGTTCACTAAACACTGGCATCGTAAAACAGATCATCCTTGGCTGGACGTGCAGCAACACGCTCTACCACACGATCAAGCAGATCATTTTCCTCAATTTCATCTGGTCGCTGGGACACTTCTTGACTGTTGATGCCCAGCTTATTGAACAACTGCATATCTTTGTCTTCGGAAGGGTTAGGTGTAGTCAGCAACTTGCATCCGTAGAACACTGAGTTAGCACCTGCCATAAAACAAAGCGCCTGCATCTGCTCGTTCATATCTTCACGACCAGCAGATAGACGCACCGCTGACTTAGGCATCAAAATACGCGCGACAGCAATAAGACGAATAAAATCGAATGGCTCAACATCATCGACTTCTTCAAGTGGTGTCCCTTTGACTTTCACTAACATGTTGATAGGAACGCTCTCAGGGTGAGTCGGTAAGTTTGCTAGCTCAACTAACAGACCAGCACGATCATTGGCACTTTCCCCCATACCAATAATCCCGCCAGAACAGATTTTCATACCGGCATCACGTACGTGAGATAAGGTATCTAGACGATCTTGGTATGTACGTGTGGTAATAATACTGCCGTAGAATTCAGGAGAAGTATCAAGGTTGTGGTTGTAATAATCCAAGCCTGCATCAGCCAGTTCAGCGGCCTGTTCAGGTGTGAGCATGCCGAGAGTCATACAGGTCTCAAGCCCCATCCCCTTCACGCCCTTAATCATTTCTGTCAGGTGAGGCATGTCACGAGCCTTAGGATTCTTCCAAGCTGCTCCCATGCAAAAACGAGTAGACCCAGCACTTTTGGCTTTTTGGGCTGCATCAAGCACGCGCTCAACTTCCATCAAACGTTCTTTTTCAACATCTGTCTGATAACGAGCACTCTGCGGGCAATACTTACAATCTTCAGGGCAGGCGCCAGTTTTAATTGAGAGCAATGTACTGACTTGTACGTGGTTGTGTTGCTGATAGTGACGGTGAACTAGCTGCGCTTCAAAAAGAAGATCCATAAACGGCTTCGCCATTAATTCGCGAACTTCGGCTACCGTCCAGTTGTGACGTACTTCCACGTGTATTCCTTACTATTATTGTTAGTTTCTTGACTTGGCTAGTCTACCGACGCGATGTAAACTGTCAACACTATTAAATTTCAAAAGTTTACATATGGTCATTATATGACCACTCATCATTGAGGAAATATTGATGGATCTCGACTTTGACCGCCGCCATATCTGGCATCCCTATACATCAACGCTAACACCTCTGACCTGCTATCCAGTCACCTCAGCGAATGGTGTTTACATAAAGCTTGAAGGTGGGAGAGAGTTGATAGACGGCATGTCCTCTTGGTGGTCGGCGATTCACGGCTACAACCACACTGCTCTGAATAACGCGGCTCAAGAACAAATAAGCAAGATGTCGCACGTCATGTTTGGGGGCATAACTCACGAGCCAGCGATTAATTTATGCAAGAAGCTCCTTTCTCTCGCGCCCAATAATCTCGAACATGTATTTTTAGCTGACTCAGGTTCGGTAGCCGTCGAAGTAAGTCTAAAAATGGCACTTCAGTACTGGCATGCGAAAGGTGAGAAACGACCTAAGTTCTTAACTTTAAGGGACGGCTATCATGGTGATACGTTCGCCGCAATGTCAGTGACGGATCCAGACAACTCAATGCATTCGCTATACAAAGGCTTTCTTCCGGAACACATATTCGCTGACTCTCCAAAAATCGGTTTTCATCAGGAGTGGGATGAAGCTGATCTGAATGATTTCAAATCTAAGTTAGAAGCTCATCACACTGAGATCGCGGCCGTAATTCTAGAACCCATTGTCCAAGGTGCTGGTGGCATGCGGATATACCATCCGAGCTTCCTAAAAGGTGTAAGGAAATTGTGCGACCAATTTGGTGTACTATTGATTCTTGATGAAATCGCAACTGGATTTGGCCGTACAGGGAAGATGTTCGCCTGTGAACACTCAGAAGTAGAACCCGATATTCTTTGCGTAGGCAAAGCGCTGACAGGCGGGTACATGACACTGTCAGCCACTCTCACATCAAAAGACGTCGCTGACACCGTATGTGGAGGCGAAGCAGGCTGCTTTATGCATGGCCCTACCTTTATGGGCAACCCGCTTGCTTGCGCAGTGGCAACAGCCAGTTTAGAGCTTTTAGAGCAAGGAGACTGGCAACATCAGACACTTCAAATTGAAAATGCGTTTTCAGAATTGCTGCCTAGATTAAAGCAATATGACTTAGTCGCCGATGCGAGGTGGTTAGGTGCAATTGGAGTCGTTGAGACAACTAAACCAGTCAATATGGAAAAGATACAACAACTATTTGTTGAGCAAGGCGTATGGATTCGACCTTTCTGTAAACTCATCTATATGATGCCACCGTTTATTAGTGAGCCCGATCATATAGAAAAGCTTGTTGGAGCAATTGAAAATGCTCTAGTGGAGCCTACTTGCTTTAATTGAGTACGTATTGAAAAGGCTTCTCTTAAGAAGCCTTTTTAAATCAAATTAGTCTTGTTCGATCATCCAGCGCTTAAAGTTTTTTCGCTCTTCATCACTTGCGCGCAAGTACCAGAGTTTTAGCTGCAGTGTATTTTCAGATTCGGTTACACCAGCAATAGTTGTTGTCTTTCTTTCACCCGAAGCAATAGGTTCACTTTGCTCCAGTTTCGCTAACTCTGCTTTTAGTTCCACTACCTTACCTGAGTCAAAAACTAATCCTCGCTCTTTGTTGTATGTATCAACTAAAGCAGGAACATTTGAGTAAGGGAATGCACCTTCAGCCGGTGGGAGCATTTCTTGAGAATCGTTTACAGCCTTGCCATCAATCGTGAACTTAAAAATTGGCTCTCGTTTGTTAACTTTTTTTTCAATACTACTCAATCTGTTTGAAACCAGCTCTACTTTCAAAACATCAGCATTTTCTAGATCCAGAGTAACAATATAAGGACGAGAAGAGTAATACTCTCGCTTATGACCATCCTTCAACTTGCCACTGAATTCAAATACAAACTGATTATCACCTTTGACCAGTTCATAATTCTCATCTTTGACTTTTTTGCCGTTCAATACTTCAGCTGAAATACCACTGTCTAGATCCAAATCAAGCGCCAGAGAAGGAAGAGAAACAGCAGTCGCCAGTACAGCCAGAACTATATGTTTAATTTTATTCACGTGGTATTTCCTTTTATCAATAACAAAAAGCCAACGCTTTCGCGTTGGCTTTAACCTATTCTAAATGACTAGCAATTAGAATGTGTAGTATGCACCGATCACAAATGTATCTGCATCTAGGCCAGCGCTCGATTGAAGAGTAGCAGCTGATGCACCTTCAAAGTCGTTAGAAGTTTCAGCTGTTTGGTATTCACCGAAGATAGTAACATTGTCTTGTAGAGCGTAATCAACACCAACAACTAGGTTAGTTGTATCACCTTTCGCATTTGCACCACTTACCGTGAATTCATCTAGGTCCATTACATCGTACGTTGCGTAAAGGCGAGTTTTATCAATAGTGTACTGAGCTGCAACGCCGTATGCAGTACCATCTACATAGTCGTAGCTAGTTTTAGTTGTACCTTTCAGTAACTGAACTGCCGAATAGACCAAAAGAGTTAACACCCTCAAACTGAGCTACTGTAGCTGCAAAATAGAAACCGCCAACGTTAACAGAACCAGACAGACCAACTACTTGGTAATCTGTGTCTTGTGCTTGCTCACCGTTAATAGCAGAAGCGCCAACGGAGAACATGTCGTTGATAGTCCAGTCTAGAGAAGCACCGTAAGTGTTGTCGATGTTCTCATTAGACTCAGTGTTAGCGTCAGCTACGAATACTAGACCTTCTGCAAGCTCAGCTTTGAATACGACACCGTTACCATTTGATTCAGCACGGTGACCGCCAGCAGAACCAAAGAATTGACCTTCGTTTGTGATATCACCTTTCTCGATTGCGTCTAGAGATTCAGCAAGATCGCCTACTTCACCGATCGCAACACCCCAAGAATCAGATTTAACACCGATGTAAACGTCGTCAAACTTAGCATTGTTATCTGTAGCCGCTGAATCAAAGCCAGTGCTTGATTCAATTTCGAAAGAAGCAAAGCTAGTTAGTGTATCGCTTACCTTGTGCTCTGCATCTAGCTGGATTTTACCCCAAACTGTAACAAATGGGTCTGTTTCAGTACGAGTAGTTGCTGAAGTACCAGTTTTTTCGATATCAGTAGTTGCAACGTATGCGTCAACTTCACCTTTTAAAGATACTTTAGAAGCATCTGTAGAGTAAATTTCAGCTGCATTTACGTTTGCTGCTGCCGCTAGAACTGAAAGAGCTACTAGAGTCTTTTTCATAATAATCCACTGCCTTTTCTATAGAATGGGGAAATCCTTATCCGGTTCCCTTTATGTTTTTTGATGACAACTCTGAACTCTAACTGGTCAGATGTTGTCGCCACTAAAATTCGGGGTCTAGATTGCAAAAGATTCAGCTACCTGTCAAATGACCTAAATAAAACAAATCAAAAAAAATAAAATGCTTTAAATACATATAGTTACATATAAATAGGGTATTTTTTCGAGCAAGTTCTAATCAAATTAAGTAAATTATCATCAAAAAGGAAATTGCAGTTTTGCGATATTTTAAACTAACCAAAGTAAACAAGCAGTTAACAAACGGAATTTTCATCTACATAAAAAACACTTATGGAGAGATATATTTTTAAATCTAAAAATATGCTCTAAGTTTATGAAGGTTCAGTTTTTTTTTGTGAAGGAGATCTAGATTTGATATGAAATGCTCTCATTTCGTGAACTACTTATCATTTAAAAAAATGTGGTAACATCGCCTTCCCTAATTAAAGGCACCAGTATGACCACCAGTAAAATCCAGCAATCCATACGTACCAGTTATCAAAATTTACAATCTCAGCTGGATAACTTTGTACCTCGCAGAGCTCAAAACTATTTAGTCGCAGAAATCGCCAAATCCCTATGTGGTGAGTACCACAAATCAACACGAATGATTGTCGCCGAAGCAGGGACTGGTATCGGTAAATCACTCTCATATTTGATGGCAGCGATCCCAGTGGCATTATTCAATAATCGTAAAGTTGTGATCTCGACGGCGACAGTCGCGCTGCAAGAACAGTTGCTCAATAAAGACCTCCCTTTGTACAGAAGACTGATTGACAGGGAATTTTCTTTCATACTGGCCAAAGGCAGGCAACGCTATTGTTGTGCAGAGAAACTCGCCGCTGCATGTGGAGCGGATGGTGGTCAAATGGCGATGTTTGACAGCAAACCAAAGCGTAGAGATGTCGAACAGCTTGAGCTGATGTATAAAAAGCTCGCGCAAAACAAATGGGATGGTGACAGGGATTCTTGGCCAAAGCCGATCTCCGATGAAATTTGGCAATCCATCGTCAGCGACAAACACAGCTGTAACAACAGCATACCCGTTCACCGTGACTGCCCTTTCCAAAAAGCGCGTTCAGAGCTAGATAAAACGGATGTCATCATTGCCAACCATAGCTTAGTTATGGCCGATGCCGATCTCGGTGGTGGGGTCATTCTCCCTGAACCAGAGAATACTATTTATGTTTTTGATGAAGCTCATCACCTCCCACATGTTGCACGAGACCACTCCTCAGCTGCAGCGAGTTTAAAAGGCGCGGCAAGTTGGCTCGAGCGTTTGAATCAGTCTGTAACTAAGTTTGCCAATCTGGCAGATGAAAAACGCGTAGGCCGCTTTCGCAATGAATTGCAAGACGCAGTTCAACAATTGATTCCTTCACTGACTCAACTTGCGAGTCGTTTTAATGCTGACCAATTTGAAGATGGCTGTTATCGGTTTGAGAATGGTGAGTTACCCACATGGTTAGAAGAAGAGTCAAAACAATTAAAGATTGTCACCCAAAAAGCTGCGCAGTCTGTTGCAAAGATTGCAGATCTTATTGCTGAGCGAGTGAAAGATGGCGAGCTTGCTAACCGACTTGCCGAACCTGCTTTAGCCGAGCTTGGTTTTTACATTCAACGCATGGATAACCTTGCTCAAGTCTGGAACTTAATGGCTGAGCCTCAACGAGAGAAAGGCGCCCCTCTAGCAAGGTGGCTGGAAGTCGCACCTGAACGAGAAGGCGATTTTGTTGTCAATGTGTCACCTTTGGAAGTTGGGTGGCAATTAGATCAACAGCTTTGGAGCCGCTGTATTGGTGCGGTGCTTGTGTCTGCAACCATGCGAGCACTTAACTCGTTTAGTTTCTTCTGTCGACAAGCTGGGATCAGTGAAAAACCAGAAGACGGCGTGAGATTTTTAGCCTTAGCTTCTCCGTTCGACTACCAAAACCAAGCGGAGCTTAGAGTGCCTAAAATGGCTTATGAACCTCAAGCTCCTCAATTTACCGATAGCTTAATTGAACGACTGCCAGAATTGATTGAAGAGAAGAAAGCCAACTTGGTGTTGTTTTCATCCTACTGGCAAATGAATCAAGTCACGGACGCGTTATCGTCATACTTTATAAAAAAAGGTTGGTCACTACAGGTTCAAGGTAAAGAATCACGCTCAGAGATTCTAAAAAAACATAAAACCTTAGTACAGTGTAAGAAAACCAGCATCTTATTTGGTACCGGAAGTTTTTCAGAAGGCCTTGATCTTCCTGGAGATTTACTTGAAAACCTAATCATTACCAAGATACCTTTTGCCGTCCCTACCTCACCAGTGGAACAAGCTCACGCAGAGTATATTGAGAGCAAAGGTGGAAACCCATTTATGCAAATCACAGTACCTGAAGCGAGCAAAAAAATGATCCAATCTGTCGGCCGTCTGCTGCGAAAAGAGCGAGATTCTGGTACAGTCATCATCCTTGATCGTCGTATCGTTACTAAGCGATATGGCAAGGCTCTACTCGACTCACTACCACCATTTAAACGTGTCATCGAATAACTAGAATATAAGAAACTGTATGGAACTTTTTGAACCAACAATGTTGTTGGTGTTAGCGCTGGTTGCTTTTGTGGCAGGTTTTATCGATGCCGTAGCTGGCGGTGGCGGTATGCTTACCGTACCTGCTCTGCTTTCCCTTGGCTTACCACCACATATCGCGTTAGGTACCAATAAGCTGGCAGCTACGTTCGCGTCATCAACAGCAGCGTTTACTTATTATAAAAAGCGACTGTTCAAACCTCATTGCTGGGGTCGAGCGTTTATTGCGACTTTAATTGGTGCAACCCTCGGGACCCTAGTTGTCGATCTAATTAGTACCGAATGGCTGGAAAAGATTCTCCCTATCATCATTCTGCTTGCCGCGATTTACACCATCTGGCACAAAACACCACAATCAAACAGTAATGAGATGCCACAACCTTGCCCTAAGTTTAATAAAAAACAATATATTCAAGGGTTCAGTATCGGCTTCTATGATGGCGTTGCAGGCCCAGGGACAGGCGCATTTTGGACTGTCAGTTCAATGGCACTGTATCGATTGAACATTTTGCTGGCGTCGGGCCTATCGAAAGCGATGAACTTTACCAGTAACTTCACCTCGCTGATCACGTTCGCCATCCTAGGTCACATTGATTGGGTGCTGGGGCTGACTATGGGTGTTTGCCTAATGGCAGGCGCCTTTGTTGGTGCTCATTCGGCAATACGATTCGGCGCTAAGTTTATCCGCCCTGTATTTGTTACCGTTGTAAGTATCCTTGCCGTGAAACTTGCTTATGAAGCGTGGTTTGTGAATCTATGAAGCAATTTGGCCAGCTATCATCGTTATTAGAACAGTTGGAACAAGAAGCCACTTTGTTGGATAACCAAAGAGGCGAACAGCAGCAAGCCCTTTTCGACCAAAAACTATTTCGCTGCCAATCCAAGCTTCTGACGCCTTACACTTATGAAGCACATGAAACACTCGACAAAATTCTCTGCGAACAATCATCAGGATCACTATCGCCTGACCAAGCAGAGTTTTTGTCTGAAAAACTGTTGTGGCAAATTAGCGCAATTAAACGAGAATTAGCTACAACAGCTCTCAGACAAAGCGAACCGACCGGCAAGTCATTCAGTCAACGCAACCTCAATGAACTTTACCAAAGCTTGGCTCAGCACCAACAATGGGAACAACGGCTTAAAACATTGGTGAAAAACAAGGAGCAAGAACATAAGCTCGCCACACCAAGAGATAAGTCTCTAGCTGCACAAACTTTGCAGTCTGCTCAGCGTCGTTTGCAACGATGCCAGCAAGCTAAAATCAAAATTGAAAAGCAAATTAGTTACAAAGAGCGGAACCAGTAATATGTCTTCAAACTCGTCCAATCTGGATCAAGCACCTGATGAAATAAAACTCGCTGTGGATCTCATCTATTTAATTGAAAGCAATGAGATAGATCCCGAAGTAGCATTGGCGGCCATCAACATTGTTAAATCTGATTTGGAAAACAAATTGGAGAAGAAATCATGAGCTATCCACTAAGTTTTGACATGACAGAGTTTCTTGCTCAATACTGGCACAAGAAACCGACTGTGATTAAAGGCGGATTCAATGATTTCATCGACCCGATTTCTCCAGACGAGTTAGCAGGACTTGCCATGGAGGAAGAGGTAGATTCGCGTTACATTTCTAACGTTGAAGGTAAGTGGTCAGCACAACACGGTCCTTTTGACGATTCTCTGTTTGAAAACCTGCCTGAGTCCCATTGGCAATTAGTGGTACAAGCTTGCAACCATTGGCACCTAGGTGCAGCCGAATTAATAGAGCCATTCAAACAGCTGCCCAACTGGTTATTTGACGACTTAATGGTGTGCTTTTCTGCCCCTGAAGGTGGTGTTGGCCCTCACATCGACCAATATGATGTTTTCATTATCCAAGGCAGTGGTAAACGCCGCTGGCGTGTTGGAGATCTAGATAAAGGTCAGTATAAAGAGTCGATTCAGGCCGACGCTTTGCGTCAGATTGAAGGCTTTGATGCCATCATTGATGAAGTATTGGAACCCGGTGACATATTATACATCCCGCCAGGTTTCCCGCACGAAGGGAATACGCTAGAGCCGAGTATGAGTTACTCAATGGGCTTTCGTTCACCTAAGGAGCAAGAACTGCTCAGTAATTTCGCTGATTATGTACTAGCCAATGAAAAAGGTGACGTTCACCTACATAACCCAGAGATAACGGTTCAGCATCAATACGGCAAAATACTCAATACTGATTTAGATAAGCTGACAGCCATGCTTCGCTCGGCCCTGCAATCAGAATCCGATATCCGTGAATTTATGGGGGGTATGCTAAGTCAATCTCGCCATCAGCTCGATATTGTTGAACCTGAAGAGCCAATCAGCACTCTGGAAATCTACCACCACTTAGAATCACTAGGCAGTTTACGCAAAGTCTCTGGTTTACGTGCGCTCTACCATGAGAACGAATCTGCACATGTTTACATTAACGGTGATGCTTACCCAGCTGAGTCACCGCACCTCGTCCACCTACTGTGTAATCAAGAGTCGATTGAGATTGAAGATATCGACGGCAAGTTATCTGGCTCACAAATGCAGCTGCTTACAACACTGGTTAACCTTGGTTACTGGTATCTAGATTAGATAGCAAAAGGGCCTCATCAAGAGGCCCTTTACTTTTATACTTTAAACTGATTCACCAGTTTTTGCTGTCTTTCTGAGAGATTTCCGATTTGCGTGCTGACAGTTTCAGATTCTTCTGCTTGAGATAAAATCTGCGCGCTCAAGTCACGGATGTTGCTGACACTCTGATTTACCTCAGCAGATACCGACTGCTGCTCTTCAGCGGCTTTCACGATCTGCGAGTTCATATCATTGATGGATGAGATCGCATCAAAGATATTGTTGAGCTGAGAAACTGCTCTTTCAACTTGTTGGGCGGAATCATTCGCTAAATCATTACCATCTTGGATAGCGTTGACCACATCCTGCGTCCCTTTCTGTACATCTTCGATCACCTGACGAATTTCACCAACTGACGATTGAGTGCGACTGGCTAGGCTGCGAACTTCATCGGCAACTACAGCGAAACCACGCCCTTGATCACCTGCTCGCGCGGCTTCAATGGCAGCGTTCAAGGCCAGAAGATTCGTTTGCTCTGAAATTCCTTCAATAACAGTCAGTATCTCGGTTATGTTGGCGTTGTTTTTCGCTAGCTCTTCAACAACAGGAACCGCTGCCGTCATTCTCTCAACTAATCGAACCATTTCGTCTTGAGACTGCTCAATAACCTTCTTACCGGAATCTGCAGCGACGTTGGCTTTTTCAGCTTCGCTCACTGCAACTTCTGCGTTTTGAACCACCAGACCTGCCGTTTGAGTCATTTCCTCAGAGGCTGTTGCCACCAAATCCACTTCTTTAAACTGGGAATCACTGCTTGAGCGAGTTTGCTGAGCTGCTATTCGAGACTGCTCTGTCGTCGTACCGATCTGCAGCGTCGTTTCTACGACATCACTAATAATTGACTGAAGCTTATCAAGGAATTTATTGAACCCTGTGGCAAGCTGACCAATCTCATCTTGGGATTTCACATCCAAGCGCTGAGTTAAATCCCCTTCGCCAGATGCAATATCATCTAACCTCGCGACCACCTCACGAATTGGTTTAACCAAACGAGATGCCATCACCGCGATAGTCACTAAACCGAAAACAACCAAAATTGAGCCCGCAAGTACTTCGGTTTTCACGCTCGACTCCACCTGATGGCTGATGGTTTGATCGAGCATTTCTGCGTCTGCCAACACGCTGCTTCTAGGCATATCAAATAATACGCCCCAAGTTTGATTGGCAACCATAATAGGGGCAAATACGCTCAGCCATTCACCATCACTACTCCATTGGGTTTGAACTTCCTGCCCAAACAGAAGATCAGTCAATTGATCACTGGAAAGTGTTTTGCTGTCGAACGATTGTCCAATGGCACGAGAGGAATCATCACTAGCAATCAATGAACCATCTAGGCTGATGATATTGACATTACCACTGCCGTTGAAGAGTTGGCTGTCTGACTCGACAACAATACCCGACATCGCATCAAGTCGAAGATCAATACCAAAGAAACCAATCACAGTATCATCGATCATGATCGGAACAGATATAGAGGTCGCCAAAACCTGTCCGCCAGCTTGGTTAATAAGTCTTGGAGTACTGACACATGAATCGCCACTGGAAAGCGGACAAAAGAATCGCTCACTGTTTTGAGTATCTTCCAGCGCCGCTTCACTCAGCACATTAGACACGACATTCTCACCGTTTTGAGCGGTTACCCAGTAAGGTGCAAACTGCCCTCGTTCGTTCGAGCCTACATACTCCGCATCAACATAGTTACTATCTTCACCATCTAGCATGTTAGGCCTGAAGACGAGATAAGCACCTTGAATCGAATCAAAACTCAGTACCGACTTGCGAACCATTTCATCCAAAGCAGTACGCAATTCTTCGCTATCACCAAAATTTTCTTCAGTATTGGTTTTCAAAAACAGCGCATTAGATGCCAGCATTTCCGCTCGATATAAGGCTTCATTAAGATATTCAGCCACTTCAGTGGCATTCAGTAGTGCTCGTGTTTCAAGCAGTTGCTCTGATTTGTTGATCACAGACTCTGCACTTTGTGCCTTTATCTGTTGTTGGTTAGTCACTGCGTTGTAAACAGAAAATCCGATCAGGGATAAAGAGGTAATGAGCAGGCAGCAACCTGCAAGAAGGGTAATTTTCCATTGAACGGAAAGGGTTCGCATAGTACATCCTTATGAGCAAACTCATTCATATCGCATGAGAACGAAAACTAAATTCTACATTTCGAGACCAATTACAACATATTGCAATCAATTATCAATCGAAAGTTTACAGATATGTTAATACAAATACACCAACTGTTAACTTTAGGCGGTTACTAAAGAAAGTGGTAATATCTGGGGAAATTTCGATTCGTTGAATTATTTCAATAACAAGGAATAAAAATGAAAGTTATCAGCTTTAACATCAATGGTCTTCGCGCACGCTTGCATCAACTGCAAGCTGTCATCGATAAACATCAGCCAGACGTAATCGGTCTTCAAGAGATCAAAGTACATGATGAAGCCTTCCCTATCGAAGACGTTGAAGCTATGGGCTATAAAGTCTACTTCCATGGTCAGAAAGCACACTACGGTGTTGCCATGCTATGTAAGAAAGAACCGCTTTCTGTGCAGAAAGGCTTTCCTACTGACAATGAAGATCACCAGAAACGTATGATCATGGCGACGTTTGAAGACGACAATGGCGAGAAAGTCACCGTGCTCAACGGCTACTTTCCACAGGGTGACAACATCAGCCACGAAACCAAGTACCCGTACAAACGCCAGTTCTACAAAGACTTGATGACTTACCTTAATGATCACCACAACAACGACGAACAGCTTATCGTGATGGGTGACATTAATATAAGCCCAATTGATGCCGATATCGGTATTGGTGAACCTAACCGTAAGCGCTGGTTAAAGACGGGCAAATGTTCTTTCCAACCAGAAGAGCGTGAATGGTTGAAAACATTAATGGACTGGGGATTTGTGGATACCTTCCGTCAACTCCACCCAGAGGTAGAAGACCGATTTTCGTGGTTTGATTACCGTTCACGTGGTTTCGATGACAACCGTGGTCTGCGCATTGACGTTGTACTCGCGACTCCAAAACTCGCCGAGAAATGTATTGAATCAGATATCGACTACGAGCTGCGTGGCATCGAAAAACCATCAGATCACGCACCGATTTGGTCAACGTTTAAGTAAAACAAAAAATCCGGAGCCTAGGCTCCGGATTTTGTTTTTAACGCAGTGCAATCAATTAGATAGCAATAAAGTCTGCTTTGTAGTCTGGGTTAACATCAGCGTCATAATCGACGCCTTCCGCACCAAAACCAAATAGCTTCAAGAACTCTTCTTTATACTCAACGTAGTCAGTTAGCTCTTTTAGATTCTCAGACGTGATTTGTGGCCACAGGTCACGACAATGCTGTTGAATATCGTCACGTAGTTCCCAGTCATCCAGACGTAGGCGGTTCTTGTCGTCGACTTCAGGCGCAGAGCCATCTTCTTTGTATAGACGCTGGCTGAACATGCGGAAGATTTGCTCCATACAGCCTTCGTGTACGCCTTCTTCACGCATTTTCTTAAATACCATTGCGATGTACAGTGGCATAACAGGAATTGCTGAACTTGCTTGAGTCACGACGGACTTCAATACCGCTACGTTTGCTGTTCCGCCTGTTGCTGAAAGCTTCTCGTTAAGAGCCGTCGCAGCGCGGTCTAGATCCATTTTCGCTTTACCTAGCGCACCATCCCAGTAGATTGGCCAAGTCAGCTCAGTACCGATGTAGCTGTATGCAACTGTCTTACAACCTTCAGCTAGAACGCCAGCTTCAGACAATGCGTTGATCCAAAGTTCCCAATCTTCACCGCCCATTACTGTGACAGTGTCTTTGATTTCTTCTTCCGTTGCAGGCTCAACGCTTGCTTCGATGATGACGTCTTTGTTGGTGTCTACGGCTGTTGAAGTGTAAGTCTCACCAATTGGTTTTAGAGACGAACGAATCACTTCACCTGTTTCTGGCATTTTACGTACTGGAGAAGCCAGTGAGTAAACCACCATATCGATTTGGCCTAGATCTTCTTTGATTAGGTCGATTGTTTTTTGCTTCGCTTCGTTAGAGAAAGCGTCGCCATTCAGGCTCTTCGCGTAAAGACCTTCTTCACGTGCAAGCTTTTCGAATGCAACTGAGTTGTAGAAACCTGCTGTGCCTGGCTTTTTCTCTGTGCCTTCTTTTTCAAAGAACACACCGATAGTTGAAGCGCCGCCCCCAAATGCCGCAGCGATACGAGAAGATAGACCGTAGCCACTTGAAGCACCAACAACAAGAACACGCTTAGGCGCGTTTTTGATTGGGCCTTGTGCTTTTGTGTAAGCAATTTGTTCTTTTACGTTAGCTTCACAACCCACAGGGTGCGTTGTAGTACAGATAAATCCACGAATTCTAGGTTTGATGATCATATTCAACTTCCTTTAAAAAACTTCGCTAGGATAAAAGGTTCAACGCCAGTTCGCATCTAATTTCTGTAAAAATGTCGGTAAAATGCAAGTGGTTGGAGCTCTTTCATACAAGTTTTAGATTTCGAGCAAAAAGAAAGGCACCCATTAAGGTGCCTTTACTCAATATCGGTCAGCTAGCTCTAAGCCACGCTATCTAACTTTGGCTTTACCCGAGCTTTACCTGTTCTCACTTCGCTAAAGTCGTGGCTAAAGTCATCGACTTGAATCGCTTTGTAGCGCAGCGCATCTGCTGCAACGATTTGGTCGACTTCGTCCTGAGTTAACACATTGGCTTCTAGCGCTTGTGCCAGACGATCTTTAAGTAGGCCTTTACGAGCAACTTTACCTTCTTTAGCAGCACGCATCAGTTTACGTTCAAGGCTCTTCACACCATACATCGCAAGGAAGGCATTCTCCATTAGACCAACGCTATCATCTGCTTCTTTGCCAACATAGCAAAGGTGCGTCAGACGGTCTCGGTGCGCTCCTGGTGTCATCAAGCTTTCTGCCAATTTCACTATCAGTTTGTCGCTTGGCTTAGCAAAGTGATTCCCTAATGGGAAGATCAACACTTTGAGTAGGCGGCCGACCGCTTTTTGCGGGTAGTTAGTAAACGCTTCTTGCAGTGATTTCGCGGCGTTATGCAAACAGTGTTGAACAGCGTAATGTACGTAATCAAGATCTTGCTGCTGACGCCCTTCGTCTTCGTACTTCTTAAGCGCCGCTGACCCCATGTAAAGGTAAGCCAGAACATCACCAAGGCGGGCAGAAATCATTTCTTTACGTTTTAGATCACCACCCAAGGTGGCCATCGCAATATCTGCACTCACTGCCAACGCACGACTTATACGTGTCAGATCTTTGTAGTAACCTTGAGTTGGGCCACTCATATCGGCTTTGATAAAGCGAGAGCCTGTAAGGGCTGCACCAAATGCGCCAAAAGTGTTCTTGGTCGCGTGAGCGATGTGTTTGAACAGCAAGTCATCAAACTCTTTAGCGCCTTGTTTCTCATCAGGATTTGCCGCGGCTTCCATCTCTTTCAATACGTATGGGTGACAGCGAGTAGCACCTTGACCAAAAATCATCAGGTTACGGGTCAGAATGTTTGCACCTTCCACCGTGATTGCTACCGGAATACCGAGGTAAGGCGACGCTAGATAGTTCATCGGACCATCCTGAATCGCTCGACCAGAATGAATATCCATTGAGTCATTGAGAATAGTACGCGCCATTTCTGTCATATGGTATTTGGCAATCGCAGTCACAATGCCTGGCTTCTCTTTAAGATCCAGAGACGTTGTCGTTAGAGTACGCGTCGCTTCAAGCAAGTAAGTCAGGCCACCGATTCGGCCCATCGCCTCAGCAACACCTTCAAACTTACCAATCGACATACCAAACTGTTTACGAACATAAGCGTAAGCGCCCGTAGTACGTGACGTTAGGTGACCAACTGCGGTACCTAGTGCCGGTAGAGAAATACCACGACCCGCAGAAAGACATTCCACCAACATACGCCAGCCTTTACCTGCGTAATCCTGACCACCGATCAGCCATTCCATCGGAATGAAAACGTCTTTCCCGCGCGTTGGACCATTCATAAACGCAAGACCTAGTGGGTCATGACGTTCACCAATTTCAACCCCTTTGTGGGACGCTGGGATAAGCGCACAAGTAATGCCTAACTCTTTCTTATCGCCCATTAAACCATCAGGATCGTACATCTTGAATGCAAGGCCAAGTACCGTTGCTACTGGTGCTAACGTAATGTAGCGCTTATTCCAGTTAAGGCGGATACCCAACACTTCTTTGCCTTCGTGTTCGCCATAACAAACGATGCCATCATCAGGGATACCGCCAGCGTCAGAACCGGCTTCAGGGCCCGTTAGGGCAAAACATGGAATGTCGGTACCATCGGCTAAACGTGGCAACCAGTAATCTTTTTGTTCTTGAGTACCATAGTGAGAAAGCAGTTCACCCGGGCCTAAAGAGTTAGGTACCATCACACACACCGCTGCACTAATACTGCGCGTTGCGATACGTGTAACGATTGTTGAGTTGGCTAATGCAGAGAACTCTCGACCACCGTATTCTTTTGAAATGATGAGTGAGAAGAAACGCTCTTTACGTAGGTATTCCCAAACCTCAGGGGGTAGGTCACGGTCTTCTTTTACGATCTTATGATCGTCTAGCATGCTAAGCAGGGTTTCCAACTCGTTATCAACGAAGGATTGCTCCTCCGCAGTTAACGTTGGTGTTGGATACTTGTGCAGCTTGGAGAAGTCTGGGCGACCTGAAAACAGCTCCCCATCCCACCAAACGCTACCCGCTTCCATTGCTTCCTTCTCCGTGCTGGAAAGCGGTGGCAGTACTTTTTTAAACATTTTGAAAGCTGGGTCACTGACCCATTTTCTACGTAGAGAGCACATAATCAGATCCTTTTGTTCACAGTTGGTGGTCCAATTTATATTTGTTTTATGTTTCGATTTTTGTGTTACTCAGCCGCTACACCTGCTGCTAAGTATGGAATAAGCTGATCGACAACAGATTTCGCGTCCATCTGCTTTCCGTATGCATTTTCTGCGATTTCCATTAACGCTTGGCTTGAAGCCATAGTGAATACGCACGTACCCAGCGTAAAATGGAGTCGCCAAAATAATTCTTCCTGAGACAGCTTAGGATTCGCTTTCATCACTGATTGAGTAAACAGAGATAACGCATCCTGATAACGAGTGGTGATGAACCAACGTAAGTGGCCTTGCACATCGGTATAGCCACGACCAATCAACAGCATAAAACGGCTGGTTCCATTCGGTCTGACATCGTTGAGTGCACGCAGTGGCCCTCTTAGCGATTCAAACACATCCGCCATTTCGTAACTTTCATTAAGATTAAGATTGATCAACGCATCTTGAACCGCTGGCATGAAAGCTTCCAGATAACGGTTTAAAACCGCTCTAACCAGAGTTTTCTTGTCGCCAAAGTGATAGTTCACAGAAGCTAGGTTGACACCCGCTTTGCTGGTAATCGTGCGCAATGACGTGTCATTGAAACCATGTTCAGCAAACAGAGCTTCCGCAACATCTAGGATTTTCTCTTTGGTCGTATTTCTCATCGACATTTCAATCACTCGTATTAAACAACTGTTTGAAATATACAACCGAAACAATTAACCAACAAGTTTTTAACATCACATTTTTGAAGATTGGTCCGACCAGATTGCAAGTTATGTGTTGTAAGCCTCTGAAGAAAAAATTAAAAAAATTTTCACTGTGAATGGAACTGAATTGAATAACGAGAGTCTGAATAAGTGTAGTTAGCAGAGCCTTCTTAAGTTTACAGGCCGTAAAACTTGTTTTCTTGACTGACACTACTAATTTACGCTGCTTTTTCTTATTAACTCCTATGTTTTGTATCAGCCCAGAGCCAGTTTGCTCTGGGCTTTTTTTATTTGCTACTACCGCTCAGTTTGTAAGTGACGTTGAGTACGAAATACCCACCAATGACTCAGCAAAAAATTACTCAACATTCCAGCAAGCACACCCAAGACCAGCGCGAACATCGCCAACACGCCTTCACTTCCCCAATAATAAGTGGTGAGTTTGAATACTCCGAAATTGGGCACAGCGGAAAACGTGGCACACCCCATAAATTTCACCCACTGCAAGAATTTCCCAGATGGATTTCGACTCTCAAAGGTAAAAACACGATTGCCTAACCAAGTTACCGTTGCCGCAAAGAGAAAAGCCACAATGCGCGAGTCCAATATCGGCAACCCAATGGCATAAAACAGTAAGGCAAAAAGAGAGGCATCAGCGATAAAGCCAACGCCCCCGACTAGGGCAAAACGCCATAATTTGTTCATCATGAGTTTCGATCACATCGATATAATGCACGTTTGCTATCGGCGACAAAATCAATCGCGCAACTCATCTTCTTCTCTTTGACCAGTTGCTCCACCTGACTCTTCTCACCAATCAACTGAACCTTATCCAATCGATTCAGAACAGAACTGTCTGTGAGCTGCTTGGCCTGACCATGGCTGTAGAACTGACCTGAGAACGGGCGGTTCCCTACGTAATACGTTACTACCTGAGGATCAGCATTACGAAAAATGACCTTGTCACTTTTACGATCCCCTACTCCAAGCTGAATGTAGATAACAGCGGCAATTAACAAACAAGGCAAGATGCCTGCCGTTACTTTGAACCACTTCTTATCCTCTCGCACATCCGAAAGCAGTATCGCCATAAGCATTCCAATCGCAGGAACACCCGGTAACACATAGGCAGGAAGAATGTTGCCTGAAAAGGTAAACAAAAGCATAGGAGCGAGCATCCAGCACACAAGAAAACTAAAGATGCCATCTTTTAGTATGATGTCTCGCCCCAATTTTTTGCGTTTCAACCAAAAAACGATGGGCAATACTATCGACCATGGCGCAGCTGAATAGAGCCAGAACAACCAGATGGTTCCTCTCGGTTCATCGTGGGCAGTGCCGTAGAGATCACCCTGCCAGCCACTCACCAGAAAACGGTTAAAGTGTTCGCCAACAATAAAATAATCTAGAAAACCTGGGGTTGCCGCTTCAGCGGCGAAATACCATGGAAGAGCGATAATCAGCATAAGTAGACTGCCTCCCAATACTGGAAAGCGTTGCCAAAGCACTTTGAATGCACCCAGCAAACCATGCTGAACCACCAGCCATGGCACAACCGCTAAGCCCATCAAGACAATAACCAGTGGCCCTTTCGCCAGTAAGCCAATCGCCAAGCCAACAAAACCGAAATACCCCCAAGGCTTAGAGCCTTGCCAACACAGGTAAAAGCCTATCATAGCGAGCGACAGCCCTAACGTCAGCGCCATATCCGTCATCACCGCGCCTGCCGCAATGGAAAAAATACCGCACGTGGCTAAAACCAGCGCCGTGATCAGCCCACTGAAGCCTTGTCGATTTGCAAAGTACGCCATCAAAGCGATCACTATGACTCCAGCCAACCAATGGGGAGCACGCACCGCAAACTCATTGATACCAAACAATTCGATACCACCAGCACTTAACCAAGTGAATAAGGGCGGCTTTCCCCAGAAAGGCACTCCATAATCAAACTGCGGTGTGATCCAGTTATTGGTTTCAATCATCAGACGCGCCATTTCACCATAGCGCGCCTCTGTCGTATCCATCAGTGGGTAAGCCCCCAAACTCAACAAGCGAATAAGTAATGCAACACCTAGCAGCGCCCATAAGTGGACTCGATTAAAACTCACGCGCGTTTCTCCAATTGTTGATATTGAGTGGTTGCTGGTTTCTCACTGACGGATTGAACCAAATAAAGCGGTCGCGCTTTGGATTCAATAAAAATGCGGCCGATATACTCACCAAGCACGCCAATACTCAGCAGTTGAATCCCTCCCAGAGCGAGTTGGACCACCATCATTGACGGGTAACCTGTGACGGTTTCACCAAAAAGTAGGGTTTTAAACACGATAAAAGCACCGTACCCAAACGCACTTCCTGCAATCAGAACGCCAAGCAAGGTGGCTAAACGTAGTGGTTTAATAGAAAAAGAAGTGATGCCGTCCACCGCCAGCCCGATCAGCTTGAGATAATTCCATTTGGTTTCGCCGCAGAAACGCGCATCACGTTGAAAAGGCAACGTCGCTTGTTTAAATCCCGGCCAAACGAAGATGCCCTTCATGTAACGATTGCGCTCAGGCAGTTGGTTTATATGATCCACTACTTCACGGCTTAACAGCCTGAAATCACCTACATTTTCTGGAATGTCCGATTTGACGAGTGTATTGAGCAAACGATAGAACGCGGCAGCAGAGGCTCTTTTAAACCAAGTTTCCCCCTGCCTTTCCGTGCGCTGCATATTGACCACGTCATAACCCTCACGCCACTTGGCTAGCATTTGAGGAATCAACTCGGGCGGGTCTTGTAGATCAGCATCGATAAGTATCACTGCCAGCCCGCGAGAATGCTCCAGCCCAGCGCTCATTGCTGCTTCTTTGCCAAAATTACGGCTCAGCCCAATGCTGCGAATCGTGCAACCGTCAGCGGTAAAGGATTCGACCAACTGTAAGCTGTTGTCGCTGCTGCCATCGTCCACATAGATGATTTCGCAGGAATCTGGCAGAGCGCTCAGCACCTCAGTTATCCGCTGGTGCAGCTCAGGCAAAACCTCTGCTTCGTTGTAGTAAGGAACAATGACCGATAATGTCACTGCTTTTAGTCTGTTTGGTACCGAATTGACTAGCCCCATAGCAAAACTCACTATAGTTGCATACGTACCATGAGATGCTTCACTATACGTATTGATTATCTAAAAGAAGCTGAGATGGAAACCTAACTCGCTGTCCCGCCCAGCTTCTGCGACTTTTTGGCAGATTATCAATCGCAACGTGAAAACGATGTTGTTCACGTTTTTTCCACGCAGGTTTTGCTGTCATAAGGCGATAGAAATAGAGAGCCGTTGCATGAACAAAATTTTATTGGTCGAAGACAACCGGGAAGTAGCCGGTATTCTGTTTGATTACTTCGAAAGTATGGGGATGGAGCTCGACTACGCAGACAATGGCGAGCTGGGTTTGCAACTTGCACTCAGCGAGAATTTTGACCTGATTTTATTGGACTTGATGCTACCGCGAATGGACGGCTTAACGGTATGCAATAAACTGCGAGAAGCTGGTAACAATACCCCTGTTTTGATGCTCACCGCACTGGATAATCGTGAAGACATGCTAAAAGGGTTTGAGCATGGTGCAGATGATTACCTAACCAAACCTTTTGATTTGGAGATTCTTGAAGCCCGTATGCATGCATTGGTAAAGCGCTATCGGGGACAGGTCGCCAACACCGTATTGAGTTTTGGCAGCCTGAAAATCGATCAAAAAACACGTCAAGCATTCCGAGAAGGCAAGTTACTCGCGCTCAATCCTACTACCTACACCATCCTTGAGGCACTATGTCACAAGGCGCCTGAGATCCTGACCCGCCAAGAGATTTCTGAAAAGCTTTGGCAAGAAAAAGAACCCAATAATGACGTCCTGCGAAGTCATATCTACCAACTACGTAACCAACTCGATAAGCCTTTCGCCCAACCAATGTTAACCACATTGCCAAAAATTGGCTTTCGTCTAGAGGATGTCTAACGTGAACCGAGTTCTCTCTAGTACGCGTTCGCTGACTGGTCGATTGGCGCTGTTTTTCACGACGATTTCCTGCATCATAGGCGTCGTCATTTTCCTCATCTTTACTCTATCGCTCCAATGGTCAGAAGATCGAGTGGGGGAGCGCAGGATTCTAATTGACAGAGATGAAGCTGTCGCGCGTTTTATTGCTGGTGAAGATGGTGAAATTCAGATTGATGCCCTTACCCGAGCCTATAACGACTTATCGTTAGTGCCTGACTTTTATCGAAAGTATACGGATACTTACGACACTTATCTTGGAGAGGTTGGCTCCACGTTGTCTCCCAACGGGCACATGGTTTACAAGGGCTACTATACCGATAAAGGTGAAAAGAAAGTCGTCGTTCTGCTGTCTCTGATCGATCAAGTTGAGTTCGCGACGGATGAATTCATCTATTCAGGTGTGATTGTCATCAGCTTTGTTTCAGTGTTGATGTTTCTGTTTGGTACCTTGTTATATCGTCTCTCAACACGCTTGATTGAACCCGTCAATGAAATCGCTAAACAGCTGGAAAGTCACTCAGGTAGCGCCACGCAAGCCTTTACGATTCGTGAAGGAGCCGCGGACGAGTTTCAAGCATTAACCGAACAACTCAACCAATACCGGCAAGACCTTAACCTTGCACTCAAACGCGAACAAGCCTTTGCACGTTACGCCAGCCATGAGCTGCGCACACCGCTTACCGTCGTCAAAGGTGCCAACAAATTGCTGTCTCGTTCAGAGCACTCCGAATTTCAGGAACGGCAAATCAGTCGGATAGAAGATGCGACGACACAAATGACAACTATGGTGGATGCCTTGCTCTCCATCGTTCGCTACGAGCGAAATGTCGATGACGCGCCTTTGAGAGGCATCGAAGAAGCAGAGCTTCAATCGATTGTCGATGCCAATTCCGTTCAAGCGACCGAGAAAAACATAGCTATCCGACTAACGATTGAAGGGCTGCCTACCGTAAGGGCTACCCCTGCGGTCATGAATATGATTCTGGGCAATTTAATTCGTAATGCTGTCGCGGCGTCCGCGGAGGGAGAGATTACCATTGACCTGTCAGAGCAGCAGTTGGTGATTATCGACGACGGGCCAGGGTTAAGTGAAACGCCCAACGCAGATGGACACGGACTAGGGCTTCTGATCGTCGATGATTTAAGCCAGCGCTATGGCTGGTCATTTGAGCTGGAAAATCACCCTAGACGAGGCTGTAGCGCGCGCATCCTGTTTTGATCCATATTCATGCTTTTAAAGTGAAATCAGGTAAGATAATCGTCCATTTTATCTCTCAACGAATCTGATGAAACTTTGCGATACACCAATAACTCAGCACCAATTTGATGGAACCACGTTTTACCTCAAACGGGATGATCAACTACATAGCCACTTTAGTGGCAACAAAGCTCGCAAGTTCATGACGCTGTTAGATGGAAACTATCCAGACGTCACCACATTGATTAGCTATGGCAGTGCGCAAGCAAACTCACTTTACTCATTAGCGGCCCTGTGCGCTATCAAAGGCTGGTCTCTGGAGTTTTACGTTGACCACATTCCCCAATGGTTAGTGGAACGGCCGATTGGTAACTATCGAGGTGCGCTAGACCTTGGTGCGAGCATCATCCCTGTCAATGAGATCAACCTTCATCCTGCTGAATTCATTAAAGCTGTCCGTCGACCAGATTCCACCTGCCTAGTCGTCGAAGAAGGTGGTCGCTCCACCGATGCCAGACTGGGCATTGAGCAACTTGCCCGTGAAATACTGTCTTGGACTAGATTCGAAACAGGTAAAGAGTTTGTCGTCGCACTACCATCAGGTACTGGCACAACAGCATTGTACTTGCATCGCTTTCTAAAACTTCATGGAATCGACGTGCTGACCTGCCCTTGTGTCGGCGGCAAAGACTATTTAATAGAGCAATTTAAGCAGCTCGGTGAAACCGATTTCCCTCAGATACTTGAGCTAGAGAACAAACACCATTTTGGCAAACTTTATCGTCAAGATTATGGAATCTGGCGTAAACTTCTGGAACAAACGAATGTTGAGTTTGACCTGCTTTATGACCCAATGATGTGGCAATGTTTACAATCTTGGTCTGAAGAAAACCCAGAAAAAACGATCATTTATGTGCATCAAGGTGGCTTGCTGGGAAACGAAAGTATGTTGCCTCGTTATCAGCGTAAATTTGGAGATTGAAGAGAAGTAAACACAACCACACATTTTTCTCGGTAGCAACTTAATCGCGATTCAGAACTGGTCGCCTATATCCTACGGGTTAATCTAAGGAGAGTTTATGCGAATCAATCTATACACTTTGCTATTGCTGGCATCGGTATCCGCTTCGGCAAACGTTATTACGACGCCCGGTAAAGCCGTCATTGCCATCGATGGAAGCGAAGCCGCCAAGCGAGTGTGTTACTACCAAGACCAGGGCTATTCTCTGGGCGCAATACTCCAAGTTGGCGAACACTACATGATTTGTACCGAAGCCAACGATTTTGAAACCAATGGTGCGTTAAAATGGGCGCCTCTCAACAGCCAAACTCAAGTCGAGCCAAAAGAAAGTAACCCAAAAGTTAAAAGCTATTCGATTAAATGATTGGCGAACTAACTAAGTGAGTGCAAAAACGCTGCGCCTCGTACGCCGGACGAGTCACCGTGGACATTCTTCACAATGCGCGTTTTTGCTGATTTATTAAAGGTGTATAAGTTCAGCTTTTCATTCACCAGCGGGTAAATCGCTTCAACATTCGACATGCCTCCACCCAGCACTATCACTTCTGGATCGACAAAGTTGACGATGGATGCACACACGCGCGCCAGTTGATCACAATAGAGATCAAAATGCTGTTGTGCATCTAAATCGCCCTCGGCACATAACGCCATGATTTGTTTGGAATCTGCTGGATAGTATTTTTCAGAGAACAAGCGACCAAATCCGGTGCCAGACACAAATGACTCTGTACAGTTCAACGACCCGCAATAACATTCAATAGGCTGACCGTCTTTGTTTTTATCGTATCCAGGCAAAGGATTGTGCCCTAACTCTCCACCCAGTTTGTTCAAACCTGTCACTAAGCCGTTATTGATGACCACACCTGAGCCGCAGCCCGTGCCAATGATGATGGCGACACACGAATGCTGTGCACCTTTCGCAGCCCCATCTTTGAACTCTGACAAAGCAAGGCAATCAGCATCGTTGGCTAAAGCAACAGGAACATCAATGTAGCGGTTTAAATCGCCGATAAAGTCCTGACCATTGAGCACGGTGACATTGGCCCCTTGCATCAAACCATCATTGCCTACCGAACCACAACATCCGATGCCGATAGAATGGATTTCGCCGTGCTTCTCCACCTCTTTTATCACAGCTAATACCGATTCCAGAAAACCCTGATAGCTTTCTGTATTGGTCGGTTCACGATGTTTGACTAAGGTTGCATAAGTCTCCTTATCCAGACCTACACCTTCTATTTTCGTACCACCAATATCTAGCCCAACTAGCATAGTTTTCCTCTTCATAAACACCTGAAAGTTTCACCTCATCATGACACAGTCACACTCTTATCTCTTTTATCTTGCTCATGATATTGGCAAGTTTGTAAACTACGGTTGTTTAGGCCTATTCGTTTGGGCTTTTTTGCTAGCTGCATTTGTTTTGTAAGGTATAAGAATGTCTAACTCTGCTCCATTTTTCCTTCTGGAAAACGTCATTCAAAACTACCCTTGGGGTAGCCGAGATTCGATTAACACGCTATTTGGTATTGCAAACCCTGAGCAACAGCCTCAGGCTGAAATCTGGATGGGTGCTCACCCGAATGGATGTTCAAAAATTCAGTTAGAGAATGAGACCGTCCTACTGTCTGATTTTATCAACCAGAGCCCAGAGCAAACCATTGGCACAGAAACTCAGCAGCGTTTCGGTGAACTGCCGTTTCTTTTCAAAGTACTTGCCGCCGCGCAAGCACTCTCCATTCAGGTTCACCCGTCCAAAGCACAAGCGGAAGAAGGGTTTGCCAGAGAGGATAAAGCAGGCATTGAGCGTAATGCCTCTAACCGTAACTACAAAGACCCTAATCACAAGCCAGAGCTGGTGTACGCTCTAACGCCTTATATGGCCATGAATGGCTTCCGCGACTTCGAAGAGATGATTACGCTGTTTGATGAGATCAATGCTCATGCTCTGCAGCAGGATATTGATGCTTTTCGCGAGAACCTTACGTCAGAAGGTCTGCAGGCATTCTTCAAAGCCATGCTAGAACTGGATGGCGGCAAAAAATCCGATGCCTTAGATGCATTGCTAAGCTGGGCTAATAACAGCGAAGATTCATTAGCGGCACTGGTTGTGGAATTGAACACCCAGTACCCTAACGATGTCGGTCTCCTCGCCCCTCTAATGCTTAATGTGCTTGAGCTTCAACCAGGCGAAGCGATGTTCTTAGATGCGGGAACCCCTCACGCCTACATCAAAGGTACAGGTCTAGAGATCATGGCCAACTCGGATAACGTATTGCGAGCGGGTTTGACGCCAAAATATATGGACGTTGAAGAATTGGTGAGCAGCTGCAAATTTGAAGCGCTGGATAAAGGTAAAATCTTAACGCAACCTGTCGCTAACGAGGGTGAGCTCAACTTCCCAGTGCCTGTTGAAGACTTTAAGTTTTCTGTTCTTAAGCAGCCAGAAAGTAAGCAGCTCGAGCTAAACCGCGCTGAGATAATCTTCGCTATTGATAGCGATGTAACGCTTCATTCAGGTACAGAGAGGCTAGTGTTAAGCCGAGGCCAGTCAGCATTTGTTCCTTACTCTACTCAAGCGATTAACGTGAGCTCTAAAGGCTCTGTTGCAAGAGCTCACTAGGCTACGTACTCTGACAATTCATAGAGCCCACTATTGAGTGGGCTTTTTTATTGCCAAAGAAAAGCAACTAGTCGCATAAAATTCTCCTCACTCAAAAAATAGATAAATAGTTGAAAATATCTATCAATTGAATTTTCTATCAACAGCATAAATATCATTAAAAATTCATACCTTAAGAAAATGGCATCATCATTCATTCTTAATCATTAACAATTTTTCAACATTAAATTGTTCAATATGGATATCGCATTGATTCATATGGACTGTTGTATGCGATCTTGTTAAATGATGAATAATAGGGATAGGTATGAAACCGTTTAGATCAAGTTTACTTCCACTTGTTGTATTTTCGGCAGTAACTACGGCTTCCGCAATCGCTGAAGCCAATCAAAATCAAATCACAGTCACACTTGAAGCTGAGCTTCCTGGATACCCTCGTGATATAAGTGATGGCAATTACGTTGTCGGTTTTTCTAATGGCGACTGGGATTGGGAGGGCGCACCAGAGCTGAGCAGAGCTGGCTTCCGTTGGTCGCAAGAAGGAGCAGAAGCCAATGTAGAATGGCTGACTGCACCTAACCTGACACAATCTGAGTTGTACGCAGTCAATGACAATGGTGACGCAGTGGGTACAGCTTGTTTTACGCACTCAGGGTGCCAAGCAGTATTTTGGAAAGCTGACGGCGAAATAGTAAAACTCAATCAGGAAGTCGATAGGGAAATCGCCAAATTCATTGCAGAAAATCAATTGGGATCGAATCCAAGTAATTTCCCTTACGACGTCAATGTTCATGGAGAAGTATTTGGCTTTACCAATTTCTTCACTCATAACGGCGCGCGCGGCATTTTAGCATGGACATGGTCAAACAATGAGGGATTGACTATTTTGCCGGGAGGAGGCGGAGAATCTCAAGGATTTGAACGTGTTAGTGCCGGTAACATAAACGGGATCGCAGTAGGTGGTGCATACGATGAGTTTATCCCTGATGGCGAGTTTGCAAGCTATTGGGATACCGCCAACACACATCATAAACTCGACGTACCACAAGCTTTATACCCATATGGTTCAGTGGCTATGAGCATCAATAACTCCGGCGATATCGTTGGTGTCGATGCCAGCTTATATACTCGTCCATGGACAATAAACCTCAATGACCCATCGAGCTTTACTCAATTGACCGAGTCACCTTATGGCGCCACAAGCATCGACTCCATTACAGAAGGTGGTATGATTCTAGGCTCAGCCCGACAAGTGATGTCCGGTTACTACTTTGATCGCCCACAGATTTGGGATACAGAAGGTAACTTGTATGACATCAACGAGTACTATCAAGCAGATAGCCACAATATTGGCGGTAGTACAAACATCGGCCTCAATCATCACAGGTTACTTGTTGCGCCTAAGCAAGAAATAGGCGGCAGCAGCTATATTGGAGCCGCAGTATTTCGGATTCACGGAATTTAACTCATGAAACTCGGACTCAACCTGTAAACGACTTAAAGGAGCAATCAATTTGCTCCTTTTTGCATTAAACACAACACTTTTATCACCGAGAACCAACTATGATTCAGCCAATCGCTGTTCGACTCACCAAAGGCCAAGACTTAAAAAAGCAAATCCAGTCTCTGGTGACACAATATGATATTCAAGCAGGGTCTATTGCATCTTGTGTAGGGTGTTTAGAACAAATTAGCATGCGCTTGGCAGGTGCTGAACAATCTATAACACTAACTCAGCCTTTTGAAATTGTTTCCGTGATGGGAACACTGACCCCAAACCACCAACACATCCACATTTCCGTTGCAGATAGCGAAGGGAAAGTCATTGGTGGACACCTTCTCGAAAACAGCATCATAGACACCACCGCCGAACTGATCCTTCACAAGTACCCTAACCAAAGCTTTTCAAGAGAGCAGGATGAAGCAACGGGGTATACCGAGTTGGTAGTTGGGGAGTGTCGAAATAAGAAATGAGGAATGGTAGTGACCCCAGTTTCTCTAAGACACCCATCTATCATCTCAGGATGATCATCAGTCTGACAGGCCACAAACATGCGGCTCATCTGAAAAATCATGTACGTTGTTTAGATCTTACATTGAGAACATAAAAACCCAAGCGCATGAATACACTTGGATTTTTATATCTTCGTAGGATCGTTCAAACGTTCATTTTTGGCTTAACTATTCGGCATGAGTAATGTATGCGGCCTTTTGAGTAAGCAATAATTAAAATACGCTCTGAGCTTTGTGCTGTCTAGCGCGTATACGTTGCGGTTAATGTCGCTTTACCTAAAGCCACACTGTTTAAGGTAAACCCAACCACTGCCGCGGGTGTTTGTGGATTGAGTTCTAAGCTGGCGGTAGGCAGCGCCCAAACTGTAAACTGGTAGCGATGCATACCATCCCCAGCTGGCGGACATGCACCGCCATACCCAGTGGTGCCAAAGTCGATGCGTGATTCCGTCCCACCTAACTTGTTAATGTCTGCTCCACGAGGTAATGCTTTGACGGAAGCTGGAATGTCAAACGCCAACCAATGCCAGAAACCACTGCCTGTAGGCGCATCGGGATCGTATACAGAAATCGCATAGCTCTTGGTCCCAGCAGGCGCACCCTTCCACGTCAGCTGCGGAGACATATTGTCACCATCACAACCCCAACCTTGATACTCAAAGGTTTTCTGCATCGGGTGGCCTTCAATAATGTCTTCGCTCATGAGTTCAAACGCCTGAACAGAGCTCGTCGTTAGGATTCCTACTGCCAGTAAGGATTTGGCTATCTTTTTCATTGTTGTCCTTTCCTATTTTGTTTAAAAGTTGCGGCGTTGAGCCTAGTGCCTTTAGCCATACGTGGGGTAATCGGTATACCCGCGTTCATCACCACCAAACAGTGTCGCACCGTCCAGATCCTGCAGAGGCTGTTGATGCCTTAGGCGTGCGACTAAATCTGGGTTAGAAACATACGGACGTCCAAAAGCAACTAAATCTGCATACCCTTTTTCGAGTACAGTCTCCGCACGTTGCTGAGTGTAACTGCCGGCGACAATGATGGTGTTGGTGAAGTAGTTGCGCAGCTCTTGTCTAAAGCTTTCAGGAATCACTGGCGCATCATCCCAATCGGCCTCCGACAGGTGTAAGTAGGCAATGTCGCGAGCTTGAAGTTGCTGAGACGCCTGTAGAATCGTCGCGACAATCTCTGGGCAATTCATATCCTTAAACGTGATGAAAGGTGCCAGTCGTACTCCGACTTTATCGGCGCCAATGGCAACACTCACAGCATCGACCACCTCCAATAAAAAGCGTATGCGGTTTGCCTGAGTTCCACCGTATTGATCGGTTCTGTGATTGGAGTTTGTACGCAGGAACTGATCAATCAAGTAACCGTTACCACCGTGGATTTCAATGCCATCGAAACCCGCTTCAATCGCACGCTTTGCCGCGTAAGCAAAATCGCTCACCACTCGGTCAATATCCGCCTGAGACATGGCTCTTGGCTCGACACAATCCACCATATTACCGTTGCCATTCTCGTCAGCGATCCACACTTGCGTATCTACGGGTTTCAGGGCCGATGGTGCGATAGGTTGCTCGCCGTTTTGAAAACTTGGGTGCGATACTCGACCCACATGCCATAGCTGGCAAAACATCACTGCGCCTTGTTGTTTGACCGCTTGAGTCACGGTTTTCCAACCCGCCACTTGTTCATCGGTGTAGACGCCCGGAGTGAAAGAATAGCCTTGTGAATCGTCAGAAATCTGTGTCGCTTCAGAAATAATTAAGCCCGCGGTCGCGCGTTGCTGATAATAGGTTGCCATCATTGGGTTAGGTATATTACCCGGCTGGCTAGTGCGCGCTCGGGTCATGGGAGCCATCACAACACGGTTTTGCAGATCCAGTTGCTTTAGTTGTGTTGTATCAAACAGTTTGCTCATCATCGGTTCCTCAGTTAAGTCTTGGTCACTGGGATGATTGCTCACGAACTCCAGCCGACCTGGTAATCATGGAATCAGTATATTGATCAGAGTTAGTTTGATAATTGGTGTAAATCTGAATTAACTATTTGGCTCAGCTAAACAATGACGTATGAGTGACCGAATGGGTGAGCCCCTCCACTCAAGAGCAAGAAGTTGACAGCATGACACCATAAACAAAGTGACAGCGAACAAGGGTTCGACAAGCCTATGACTAGTGTGTCGGTAGGGTAGGTATAGATTATTCGGTTCGAATGAAAAGTGTTTTTAGATTAGCTGCCCTTCTCTTTGCCGTCACCGATCACGTATTGTGGAGTATACGTTTTCCCTTCAGGCACAAGGTAGTCATATGCGTATAAAGGCCATCGATCACTTTACCATCAGAACCTCTAACCTAGATATAACCATACAGTTCTTTGAACAGTCTCTTGGGCTACAGCGCGGCCCTCGCCCTCAATTTGCTTTTCCAGGTGCTTGGATGTATGACGATGATGGAAACCCTATTTTACATCTAGTGTCTCTCTCTGAAGGGCATACTCCCAAAGCTCTGGTGGATTATTTAGGAGGCAAAGAAGGCCAATCAGGCTCAGGGGCCATAGACCATATCTCATTCAAAGGCCACCACCTTGCATCAACTCAGCGGCACTTGGCTCACCTGAAGATTCCTTTTCGTGAACGCGTGATCCCGCAAATCAATGAGCATCAGATCTTTTTCGACGATCCAAACGGTATCACGATTGAAATTATTTTCCCTTTTTCACCCGACAACAAAATAGTAGGCTCCCTCTTACCCGTGGTCGAGCTCACTTAACAATGTGGGCGTTTTCTCTTTGATTTTAGGGGATATCTAGCCGCTGATGAATTTTATGCTAAACCCGTTTTGCTCTTGCTGTATCGCTTTATCAGCCGATAAGATCAGAAGGTAAACTATCTGGATGAATTCTGCATTAATCGCTAAATTTGTTCGCTAGGTAAGCTTCAAACAAGTATCGAGAGCTGCGGCTTGTTTTATGAAGTTGAGGCACAAAAAAAGACGTCCTAGGACGTCTTTTTTAAAATGTGGCGGTGAGTGAGAGATTCGAACTCTCGATACGTTGCCGTATACACACTTTCCAGGCGTGCTCCTTCAGCCACTCGGACAACTCACCGAATCAAATTGTGGTTGGTTTTGCTCACCAACGAGGCGCTAATTTAATGATTCTATTAGGTTAGGTCAAGCCTAATGAGGAAAAAAAGCGTCACTCATTGATCGTTTGATTACTTAATGGCTAATTCGACCAGATTTCCTGCAAAATCAGGCTTGCTGATAGTAACCCGGTACTCTAAACCACTTGCGGCACATATCGAGAAAGTAACCATACAAGACACCCATTCCACATGAGATCACTGCATTCGAGGTTACCGCCGTTAGGATTTGATCACTTGATGCGCCAACTGCAAATAGGATCGCAGCATACACTGGCGATTGAAACAGTACATAAGCAAGCAAGTCGGACATATTCTTCATCATACTCGTGGATGAGACTCGCTCACCTTGCCTAAGCATGAAATCTCGGAACATGCCGTATGGCCAAGCAATCGCAATATTCACGGGAATAGAAAGGGTTCGTGAAGCCAGAGATTGTTCGAACGTCATCCCGGAAATAAAGATTTCTATGATCATCCCAGAAATAAAGCAGAATACCACCATAGCAAAAGTGTCTGCTGCTGCATTACGAATACAAAACGGCCCACGCGGCTTCATCTAAAACCTCAGTATATAAATCCAAATTAAAACAATTAAAGTAGTGATATAAACTGGATAAAATTTAAATTACCAGCACATAAAACTATTATTTCATGATTTATGCAGTTTTAGATTTCAAATTCATGCAAAGGCAGTAAATAAACCACCAAATTCAGTAAAAAGGTTAGAACAATTCGCTACAAATCCTCAATCTGCTCACAAATTAATCAAAATTACGTAATTTACTTACAGAAGTCTTTTAGTAGAACCGTTAATACGTCCAAATCTGATTGGGAAGGAACCTCGCCTAGTGTAAGCTTCATCTGTATCGCTTTCAGGGTTTCTTCCAAGTGGTTATCTTCAATGCCTGTTGTCGCCGCTTTCAGGGCTTGAAAATGCTCTTGTGCTTCTTCTAGGTCACCATTCTCTAGAGCCATATAGAACGTCAGCAACAATGACTCTGTCTCTTCATCTTCAGCATTCGAACTCTTTAATAGTGTGGGTTTATATTGATAAAGGCGTTCAGAATATCGATAGAGCGCATCGTCAAGTTCGTTTTCATCAATAGGCTTCGAGACAATGTAATCAACCCCCACTCCAAGCATACGCTCTCGGGTTTCTTTAAATACGTCAGCTGTGCAGCCTAATATAAGGATTTTAGATTTAGAGCTAGGAAGTGAGCGGATTGCAGAAGTAGCCTCCACGCCATCCATTACTGGCATGTGGTTGTCCATTAGAATTAAGTCATATTCATTGTTTGCTATCGCATGGATAGCCAACTCGCCATTTTCTACCACTTCACACTCAAAACCTTTGTTACTCATGAAGGTGTTAATGATTATGGCATTGGTCCGGTTATCTTCAACAATCAGTGCCTTCAGGCCGTTGTAATTCAACTTGCGGTGCTCTTTGGCGTCTTGATTTCGAGGCTCGCAGCGGTCCATCGCAACCAGAGCATCAAAACTGGTACCTATACCCAGCTCACTGGTCAATGTCACGCTACCATTCATGAGGTCACACAACTGCTTGACGATCGCCAAGCCTAAACCTGTACCACCAAATCGGCGAGTTGTAGAAGACTCCGCTTGTTCGAAAGGTTTGAATATCTTTTGTTGAGCTTCTTTTGCTATTCCTATTCCCGTATCTCGGACTTTGATTTCTAAGTAGTTTTGCCCCTGCTTTTCTACCTCCTTGAAATACACCTCAACATATCCGCGTGAGGTGAACTTGACCGCATTGTTGAGCAAGTTGAATAGTATCTGACGCAGGCGTGCCTTGTCTGACATATACCAGCGATCAGGTGGCACTTCGGAATAAACCTTGAACTGCAGCCCTTTTTCAGAGCACAGCGTAAAATAGACACTATTAATACTGCCAATGATGGCCTCTAGCGGGAACGGATTGTTTTCAAGCTCCAAATGGCCTTGTTCAATTTTAGAGAAATCGAGAATTTCATTGAGCAGTGTCATCATATGGTCGCCAGACTCATAGAGCGTTTTCATGTGCTTCTGCTGTTCTTCACTCAAGTCTGTTTTAAGCAATATCTGAGCAGTGCCCAGTACGCCGTTCATTGGCGTCCGAATCTCGTGTGATAATGTGGCTAAAAAGGCGCTTTTCGCTTTGGTTGAAGCTTGGGCTTTCTGCTTTTCGGCTTCCAGGAATACGGTTTTTTGATTAAACGTCTCGATCAGGTGTTTAATCTCATCTTGACTGTTGTAACGCAAATCGATGATGCCTCCTTCTATAGAGTCATCAACCTTCTGAGCAATAATCACGATAGGTGAAATAAGGAAGCGATTGATAAGGAAATACCCCATCATCACACAAGCAAGCATAATCGGTATGATGCCGGCTTCAACTTTAGAGACTAGATCATAGACTTGCTCTGTCACCAAGCGATTCGCATTCACAACATCGATGTACCATTTAAAGTCGCCGAAGTCGGTACTACTGATGTAAATGCCCTCCACTACCTGGAAATTGTGCTCAGTAATGACATCACCATATGAGTCTTTTAGCACCACGCCTAATTCATACTCTTCAGCATGCTTACGCACAAAGGCAACTAGGCTTTCGAGCGATATGTCTACCGTTGCCACACCGGCGAAAACATCATCGACGTAATAAGGAGAAGAAGCGGTGATCATCTGGACATGGGTAAAAGGATCGATATACACCTGTGACCAAGAAACCGTGCCCATTGGCTTACCAACAACAGAGGTATACCAAGATTCTTTGTCATAGCCGCCAGACTCTGGGTTATCCCAAGAGAATACTTGATCTATCTGTCCATCACTGGCTCGATTGAAAAACAAGCTTTTATAAGCTTTGCCTTCCTCGATTGAATAAGGAATTGGCCAAAGTCCACCACTGACCGCGACACCATCGATTACCGAAAATAACTCAAACAGCATCTCTTCCTGATGGCTCTGCGATTCATGAGTATTACCGATACTGACCACACTCTGGAGTATGCCCAGAGAACTGTTCAAAGGCTCTTTGATCTCAGCGGCTATTATTTGCGTTCTCAGGTCCAAATTCTTTTCTAACTGATCCCTAATAGGTGGCTCCACCACCAAATAGCTCACAGTACCAATGATCGCAATCAGCAACGCCATATACATGGCGAGCGCCAAAAAGCTCTTTCTTTTGAGGGAGGAACGAATTTCCATAAGCCTTTGAATTTTGTCCGTTTAACTCCAATTATAGCGAAGATAACAAAGCTGCCACCTTTTTATGTCTCGTTTTGGCTGTTAGTATTAGCCCAATTTCATCAAACCCGTTTGGTATTCATTTTGACACTACAAGAAATCCTTTCTCAGCCAGAACTGGAAAACCGACTGATCAACGAGCCAAAAACTCAAGGATTCGTTACAGCTATGGCTGCTGCACCCAATGTATTGCCGCCTCAAGAATGGCTTCCTTTTCTATGGGGTGGAGAAGAAGTTGCGCCTTTTTCTGATGGCGAGCAGCTAGAAACCTACATTGAATTGATTATTGCAATGTGGAACGAATACCGCCCTGCTTTACTAGAAAACCAGTGGGTATGGCCAAGCGAATGTTCGCTGGATGAAGCGGATATCGTTAATCAGGAAGCACGTGATTTCTGTGAAGGTGTTTTGCAAGGCTGGCAGCTAGCCAGAGATGACTGGGAAACCATCATGCCTGAAGACAGCGAAGACAGCGCCCTTCTTGGCGGTGTACTGCTTTCTCTCAGCATGCTTTACGACCCAGAGACTTCAATCGCTACATTGGCTGAGCAAGGTATTGAAGGCTTAGAGCAGTTTGAAGAGATATTTAATGCAATCCCAACTATGTTATGTGGCCTAGCAATGCGCGGCTCCATGTTGGTGGAAGCGGAATAAAAACTACTCAAAACTAAAAAGGGCCCAATGGCCCTTTTTTCTTTGTAAACAGCATTGCTCACTTCATTGATGACCACTCAAAAGCATCTATCCTCTCATCTGCGATGTAAAACAACTTAGTTCCTGGAAGGATAACCTTTTCTAAGTCGGGGTTGAGTTCGATCCCTTTTCCGGTATCAATCGCGATGAGTGTCGCTTGGTAAGCACGTTTAATGTAAACAAAGATAGACTGCACATCTGTTGCAGAAGCGCTTTCTGGGTAGGTTGTTGAGTACTGAGTCATTCCTCTAGTGGAAGCGAGCAGCTCTTGATGAAGAGCGCTAGATCCCGGGTCTACAGCGGCTTTGGCAAGCATTTCGGCTCCAACGGCCGGAATACATTCAGCATTCGGGCAATGTTGATTGAGCAATTGGCTCAACGCTTCATCTTTGAAATAAGCTAATAGGTGCGCCTTTGGGTTCACGTTGGCTGAGTAAAGCGCCGCAGATAGCGTAATATCATCTTCCAAGTTATCGACCACGATGCAACTGGCCTGTGCGACCGATGCCTTTTCCATCTCCTGCTCATCGGTGTAGCTAGTCACTTTTACAAAGCCGATTTCTCCTGGTAAAGGATTCTCGATATCAGATCTACTGCACAATACGATAGGTCGTTTCCCTTCTTCTTCATGTTGCAGCATACGAATTAAATGCATAGTACGCTGACCGTTCCAACCTAAAAGCAGAATATGATTTTCCACACCAACTCTCCGTTTTCCTAATATTCCTGCGCGCCAATAATCTACTGATGCCGAAGCTAACCTACCAACAAGAGCAGCAAATAAGGTTAATCCGCCAGGTATGACGAATAAAATCACCACCCATTTTCCTGCTGCTGTTGTCGGAGACAAATCGCCATATCCGACTGTCGATGCCGTGACCATGAGGTAATAGACAAAAGTGGAGATATCTTCAGTCAGTGCCGTTTCACCACTAACTACCAACATTCCCCAAGACAAAGCCACATACGCCAGCAGCAAAATGATCAGATTGCGATTACTCAGCTGGAATAATCGTGATTTCAACCACTTTTTGAAAACAAACCAAACTGACATATTTCCTGTTACTCGACTGATTACTATCAATATTCTAACTAGGTTAACTCACTTAGGACCGATGAGCCAATTCCCTGTATTAAACTGTTGATCCCTTGTCACTTCTATATGGTTATAGTCAGAAAAATCAGGGTAATAACGTTTAAATGGGCGGCTTACACACCGACGCTCGCTTTCTGCAATCTTAGGTTTTGCGTTTATCTATCGAATCTCAAATCGGCTAGGTCTATGTTGGGGATAGACGAGTATTAAACTCGCTGTAATTAAGATAAGAAAGTAAGGGTTTTCACATGATGTCTTTCATCTTTTTAGTACTTTTTGCTGCGATGCTTTTCGCATTCTGCGGCAAAAAGTCACTTGGCTACACTCTGTTCGCCACATCGATATTGATTGGTTTGTATTGGTTTAACCACCATGCCAACGACGCTCTTTCTATTTTGCTGTAAGGAGAGCACGATGAACCGAAATCAAATCAATATTCTTAATACCCTCGGCCTTTTCGGCATGACGTTAGTCTTGCTAATTGGTTTTGTCCTCCAATTCTCACTCAACGAGTTGCCATGCCCCCTTTGCCTACTTCAGCGCATTGGTTTTGTCATGGTGATGTTTGGCTTTCTGCTCAACGTAAAATACGGTCCACAGCAACGACATTATGGTGTCGTGTTGATAGGGGCACTGTTTGGGGCAGCGACCGCCCTGCGCCAAGTCTCATTGCACGTTATCCCTGGTACTCCTGGATATGGCAGCGCTATCTTTGGTATGCATTACTACACTTGGGCGTTCGTCTTGTTCTCAGCGACTATTTTGGCTGTCGCGATACTGCTCATGCTGTGGAACGAGGCTTGGAATACGGAACCTTTCGAAATGAGCAAGATTGGTCGCTGGGTGTGTCTGCTTGCGATATCGGTAGTGGCTCTCAATATGCTATCGACGTTTGTTGAGTGCGGGCCATACCAATGTCCAGATAACCCTGTGAGCTACTGGTTGTTTAACTAAACCGTGAATAATTAGAGACAAAAAAGCCAGCTTAGTTAAGCTGGCTTTTGAGTTATTTGTATGCGGATTTAAGCGTTACCCTTAACCTGCATGTTCAGTTGCTCGGCAAAATCAAGCATACGATTTAATGGAATAAGCGATTTCACACGTAATGCTTCATCAACGAAAATTTCGTGTTGTTCTCCACCGTCGCGCAATGCTTCTTCGATTGCTTTCAGACCGTTCATTGCCATCCAAGGACAATGTGCACAGCTACGACAAGTGGCTCCTGCACCAGCAGTAGGTGCTTCAATCAGTTCTTTTTCAGGCACCAATTGCTGCATCTTGAAGAAGATACCTTTATCAGTCGCAACGATCATTTTTTGCTGAGGTAGCTCTTTAGCCGCTTTGATCAGTTGGCTAGTTGAGCCGACAGCGTCCGCCAGCTCGACTACACTCGCTGGTGACTCAGGGTGTACCAAAATCGCCGCTTCAGGGTATAGACCTTTCATCTTACGTAACGCATCAGCAGAGAACTCATCGTGAACGACACATTCGCCTTGCCACAAAAGCATATCAGCACCAGTTTGATTGGCGATGTAAGAGCCTAAATGGCGATCGGGGCCCCAGATAATAGGTTTGTCTTCAGCGTCTAAATGCTCAACGATTTCCAAAGCGATACTTGACGTCACCACCCAGTCAGCACGGGCCTTCACCGCAGCTGAGGTATTCGCATAAACTACGACAGTGTGATCAGGGTGCGCATCACAGAATTCTGTGAATTTGTCCGCTGGACAACCTAAGTCTAATGAACACTCCGCTTCTAGCGTTGGCATCAAGATGCGTTTTTCAGGTGTCAGAATTTTTGCAGATTCGCCCATAAAGCGCACACCACCGATAATCAATGTGCTCGCAGGATGGCGGTTACCAAACTTGGCCATCTCTAGTGAATCGCCAACAAACCCTCCGGTCTCTTCAGCAAGCGCTTGAATTTCAGGGTCAGTGTAATAGTGGGCGATCAGTACCGCGTCTTTCTCTTTAAGCAGCTCTTTAATGTTTTTAATGTGCGCTTGCTTTTGGTCATCTGTCAGCGGTGTTGGTTTCGGTGGGAATGGGTAAACAGTTTCGATTGTATCTAAAATGTGGCTCATTGCTCTTGCTCTACGCAACTTCCAGTAATCCGAGTATTGTAACCTTAACCCAGATCAAGATGCTAGTTTCCGCAAGAATTACTTGTTGAGTAAATAGTGAATGGAATGTCCGTACAGAGGGTATTAAAAAGGAGCGACTCTGCGCTCCTTTGTTTATCTACTTAATACGTTCTGCCGCAAGTTTTGCAGACGCACTATCTGGATACTCGTCAAGTACCTGTTGATAGTACTTTTTCGCTTGCGCTGCATTGTTGTTACGCTGCGAAAGGTCACCAAGTTTCACCAGAGCATCCGCACGTTTATTCGAGTCTTTGTAAGACACTACCGAGGCAAAGCTCTTAACTGCTTCTTTATCCTGCTTCTTAGCAAAATAAAGCTGCCCTAGCCAGTAATGGGCGTTTGGTGCAAACGTTGAGTCAGGGAAGTCTTTCTGAAATTGCTGGAATGCAGCAATAGCACCCGTGTAATCACGTTTCTTAAGGATAAGATCAACGGCATTCTGATACGCAGTCTGCTCATCCACATTAGTACTGAATTTACCAACAGGCTTCGCTTGGTCATCTTTAGCTGCAGTATCGACTGCTGGAGCGCTGTTGATCTGGCCGCGAAGCTTATCAAGCTCGATAAACAATTCACGCTGACGCTGCAGCATCTGCTGCATGTCGTAATTATTCTTTTCTAGCTGACCACGAAGGTCACTAATTTCCAACGCCATTTCATCAAGCTGCTGTTGCATTTGCAACTGAACGCGATTGCGGTTTTCTAACAAGCGTTCGAGGCGTTGAACTTCGGTTTCATTTGCCGGTACGGCAGAAGACGATGGTGCAGAGTTGCTACCACCAAGATCAGATACTGGAGCTGGTGCAGCGAACACAGTGTTCGCTGCACTTGCCAGTAACGTAAGCGTAACTACGCGCTTAAGGTTACTGAACATAAGGTCTTTCCTTGATTAGTATACTAGAACCGCACGACGGTTCTTAGCGTACACATCTTCAGACTGACCTAGTAGAAGAGGCTTCTCTTCACCGTAGCTCACGATTGAGATTTGGTCTGCTTGAACACCTAGTGCTTGTAGGTACTTAGCAACTGCAGTTGCACGACGCTCGCCTAGTGCGATGTTGTACTCAGGAGTACCACGCTCATCAGCGTGACCTTCGATAGTCACTTTTAGTGCAGGGTTTTTGCTTAGGTAAGCCGCGTGTGCAGCTAGCATTTCTTCGTAGTCACCAGCGATGGTTGCGTTGTCAAACGCGAAGTAGATTGTTTGAGACTCACGAAGTGCCTGCTCTTTAAGCTCTTGCTCAGAAAGTTGGCCGTTCTCACCGATTGGTGAAACTACAGTTGTATCAACACCGTTAGCAGAGCCAGACGTTGATTGGTTAGTTTCAGAACCAGAAGCGTTAGCTGCGTCATCGCTTGAACTACATGCTGTAACAGCTAGAACTGGTAGCGCAATCAATAGCCCTTTAAGAACTTTGTTTAGTTGCATTGTTATATTTTCCTTACTTTTTGATACTTATTACTTGCTACAAAAACGGTGACCATGCAGGTGCACGAACGCGACCGTTTGTTGCCGGTAATCGAGCTTTAAAGCGTCCATCTATTGAAACCATTGAAAGCACATTGGTTTTGTTGAAGATAGAGCTATAAATAACCATACCGCCGTTTGGCGCAATACTCGGTGATTCATCCAGCAATGTTTTTGTCAGAACCTGAACGGCGCCCGTTTCAAGATCCTGCTTTGCCAAATTGAAGCCCGAGTTACTGCGATTGACCATTACTAGGAATCGTCCATCAGGTGTAATCTGCCCACCTAGGTTCTGGCGACCCTGCCAGGTAAGGCGGTTGGTTGAACCACTTGCCAAATCTACTTGATAAATTTGAGGTTTACCACCCCGATCCGAGGTAAAGATCAGTGATTTGCCATCAGGATGCCAGAATGGTTCTGTATTATTTGATCTACCACGTGTTATTTGCGTCAACTTGCGGGTTTTCAAATCCAATGTATAAACTTGCAGGCTGCCTGTTTTCGACAACACGAGAGCGAGTTTATTACCATCAGGAGAGAATCGTGGCGCACCATTGTGACGAGGGTATGACGTTACTTTTTCACGCTCACCCGTGTAGATGTTCATGATGAAGATTTCTGCCTGGCCATTTTGGAAACTCACATAAGCCAGTTTCTTACCATCTGGTGACCAAGCTGGAGACATAAGTGGCTGCTTAGAACGTAGAACCAATCGCTCGTTATAACCATCATAGTCAGCAACACGTAGTTGATACGGATAGCTGTCTTTATCGTTAACCACAACGTAAGCGATTCGAGTCAGGAACGCACCACGCTCACCAGTTAACTCTTTGTATACCAAGTCTGAAATTCGGTGAGCATATTCACGCATACGCTCCCCCGGCACTGTTGCACGCTTGTTGAAAAGCACGTGATCTTTAGACAACACGAGTTGGCCATCAGTACTTAACGCTTTGCTTTGCCCTTGAGTTAATTGACCACGAACTACGTCCACCAACTGGTAGTTGATTACATAGTTACCTTCCGCATTTTGCGAAATAGTGCCTGTTAGTAACGCATCAACGCCTAACCCTGTCCAAGCATCAAAGTTAATTTCACTTTCACTATATGGTGTTTGTGGCATTTTGCTGGTTGCAACTGGGCTGAATTTACCACTGCGTTGCAAATCAGAAGCAATAACAGCTGATACATTATGAGGTAATTTAGTTGAACCTTCCCACTTAAATGGGACGATAGCGATCGGACGTGCAGAGTCAATGCCGTCTGTAATCACAAGTTCCAGTGCCGCATTGGCTACCTGAAACGCGCTCATCACTGTGAGCAAACATCCTAATACTAGTCGCTTTAACACAAGCTTTTCCTTATGACTTAGGTTCTACGGTTAAATTGATATTCTTTAACTGATTGATGACGTCTTGTTCTTTAGGTAATGGGAAACTTCCTACCTGCGCAACCGCTCGTCGCGTCGCCGAACACAGTCGATTGTCACCATCAAGCACGCTTAGATTACCGACAATGGCGCCAGCACCTGTAGGAATCAGGCGCAGATTAACTCGGCATGACTTTCCCCTGAAACTGTCCTCCAGTAGCAGGTTCTGCTGAATCAATTGGGTATAAATAGCACCGTATCGATCCGCTTCACTATTCACGTGTTGCTGTCTAGCTGAACTGTTTTGCTCAGCCTCAGTTTCTAGACCAGAGAAGATGTTATCTAAAGCAGCTTCTTGCTCTTTACGTTCACGCTCCAAGCGCTCTAAACGTTCTTTCTCTTTTCGCGCTTTCTCAGCAGCTTCTTTAGCAGCTTTCTCCTTCGCTATACGTTCTTTTTCAGCTTTTTCAGCCGCTTCACGTTGACGACGTGCTTTTTCTTCCGCTTCTTTTGCCGCTTTCTCACGTGCAACGCGCTCTTTCTCTGCTTTAGCGATAGCGGCTTCTTTAGCTAAACGTTCTTGTTCCGCTTTTTTGATCGCCTCTTCTTTCGCTTTACGCTCAGCTTCTAATTTAGCCGCACGTTCGCGCTCTTTTTTAACTCGCTCTTCAGCGGCTTGGCGTTCTTTTTCTTTCTGCTGTCTGGCTTTCTCAGCTTCACGTGCAGCTTTCGCTTCTCGTGCTTGCTGCTCTTTCAGCTTACGAATGCGTTCTTCTTCCGCTTTGCGGTTTTTCTCAAGCTGCTCGCTTTCGCGGCGCAACTTATCTAAACGGTCCTGCTCTTTCTTCGCTGCTTCTTCACGTTGACTGCGAATTTGCTGAGCTTGCTGGCGCACCAAGTTGGGGTCAATAACAACCGCCTGAACCATCTGACCAGAAGGCTCTGGCTTTGACATGGTAAAGTCTGTTCCCCAAATAAGCGCCACAGCCAACAGTGCATGCAAAGCTGCAGATATCGCTATCGGCTTGGTGTAATCACTCTTTTTCTTTGGTTTGGTCTCTTTCATAACCTGAGAGCGCTTATTCCTTTATGTCCGTAAGAAGCCCCACTTTAGGGATCCCAGCACGGCTTAATTCGTCCAGAACCAGTACCACTTCAGCATAAGGAGTCGCCGCATCACCACCAACAGCGACAGGTGACTCTGGCTTCAAGGACAGTTCTGCTTTCACACGTACAATCACGTCCTGCAGCGAGATACCACGCATGACTTCTTCATCGTTTACACTCAGGCCTAAATTGCCTTCACGATCAATTTCTACGATGATGAAACTTGAGTCGCTATCTCCGGCGAGCTCTGATGCAGGTTTCGCTGTTGCTGTTTTTGGCAACTCAACATCAACACCCTGTGTTACGAAAGGCGACGTCACCATGAAGATAATTAACAACACGAGCATAACGTCGATGTAAGGCACAACGTTAATCTCTGCCGTCATCTTACGTTTTTTAGGTTGATAGCCTGCCATATCCATTAATCCCTGTTGGCAGAATCACGTCCAGCCATCGCTTGGCGGTGCAGGATGCTGTGGAATTCTTCAGAGAAAGTGGCGTAGTTGTGTTCCAACTTACCCACTTTATTACTCAATCGGTTGTAAGCCATCACAGCTGGAATCGCTGCAAATAGACCCATCGCAGTTGCAACCAATGCTTCAGCGATACCCGGCGCAACCATGGCTAAAGTAGCCTGCTTAACTTCACCAAGTGCGATAAAGGCATGCATAATGCCCCAAACTGTACCAAATAGACCGATATAAGGGCTGATTGAGCCAACCGTTGCCAAAAATGGTAGGTTAGTTTCAAGTTCATCGACTTCACGGGCAACTGCAACACGCATTGCGCGACCAGTGCCTTCCATAATGAAGTCAGGTGAGTCAGCGTTGGATTTTCTTAGGCGAGCAAACTCAGTGAAACCTGAATAGAAGATCTCTTCCGTTCCTTCCAGTTCGTCTTTGCGCTTTTTAGCATTTTGATAAAGGACGGAAAGATCAGTGCCTGACCAGAACTTATCTTCGAATGTTTCAGCTCCTTTCGCAGCTTGGGATAGCACTTTACTGCGCTTAATGATCATTGCCCAAGAAACAATCGACATACCTAACAAGGTCAACATCACCATTTTTACGAGCAGGCTTGCTTGCAAAAACAGGTCAAGCATTGAAATATCAGCGGTCACTGTGAGTAAACTCCATAACTATTGATTGAGGGATCGCTTTTGGCCTCATTTTTTCATTATCGATGCATGCTACCTTAACCATTGCTTTACACAATGTTTTACCGGCAGGATTTACGATCTCCTGACAGAAAATAAGGCTTGCTTTCTTCGCTTCTGCAACTGATGTCTTAACCGTTAGACGGTCTTCGAGACGAGCGCCTTGCAGAAAATCGATGTCCATGTGTCGGACTACGAAACCGATGTTTTGTTCCAAAAGAGTCGATTGTGAAACACCAATACTGGACAGATATTCAGAACGGCCACGCTCAAAATACTTAACGTAATTGGCGTGAAATACCAGCCCACCGACGTCAGTATCTTCATAATAAACCGTTACAGGCAGCTCAAATACAGCAGGTTCGCTTTGCACATCAATCCCTTTCTAACAATTGAGGTGCTTTACTATAACGCAACTCATTGCCGTTTATGCAAGGGTTAATGGAGGTTTTCAAAGATTGAAACAAAAAAATAGCGCCAGCTATCAAATAGTGGCGCTATTGTGACTAATTAGTGGATAATTTTCAGTCAGTTCAATTTACAAAACACGTATTAGAGTTAAATAAATTAGAATCGTTAAGGAAAAATAGGGACTGAATAATACTTGCCAATACCAGTTTTTTGGTTTGAAACTCAAGCCAAAGATCATACTGGAGCAAATTGCCCAAATCATCAGCGGTGAGATCAGTGCATTGAAGCCGCCTATTGAAGCTGAATACTGCTCCGGATCCCACATCACCATAGCAACATGATAAAAACCAAGAATCAGAGATAAGGCTCTAAACAGAGCCTTATCCATTGGCGCATGCAGCTTAGCTACCTGCTCAGTGAGATTACTCACTGTCTTTATCCATCATTTCTGAATGCTCTAGCCAAAGAGCATTGATGATACCGAATGCACAAGCAAGTAGTACACCTAGAATCCATGCGAAATACCACATAGTAATAGCTCCTTAGTAAAGTGAGTTTTTGTTGTCTTCAATGAACTTGCTGTCCAGACGACCGAACATCTTGTAGTAAGTCCAAATTGTGTACGCCAAGATAACAGGCACCATGATAAAGGCTACACCTGTCATCAGATTGAGCGTCAATTCAGATGACGTTGCATCCCACATGGTCAGGCTGTGGTTAGGCATCAAATCAGAAGGCATGATGAATGGGAACATCGCAAGACCCGCTGTGAAAATAATACCTGCATTACCTAGGCTTGAAGCGAAGAATGCGATACCACCACGCTCAAGACGTGAAGCCAGTACAGTAACAAGAGACATCACTACACCCAGCGCTGGAGCAATCCACATCAACGGGTACTGCTCGAAGTTGTTCATCCAAGCACCCGCTTCACGAACTACTTCTTTAGCAAGTGGGTTAGACGCGCCATTATGGTCAATTGCGCTGGTAATCACGTAGCCTTCAATACTTTGAACCCAGAAACCAGCAGCAACGAAAGTCGCAACCGTTAGTAGACCCATGATTTGTGCAACACTGCGTGAGCGAGCGTGAACTGCGTCTGTAGTCTTCATCTGTAGCCAAGTAGCGCCCTGCATTAAGATCATGAACAAGCTAACTAAGCCACATAGTAATGCGAATGGGTTTAACAGACCAAAGAATGAACCGTGATACGTTGGCATCAAAAATTCAGTCAACTGGAACGGTACACCTTGTAGTAGATTACCAAACGCCACGCCAAAGATAATTGGTGGAACGAAGCCACTGATAGAAATACAAATATCCCACGTTTGACGCCACTTAGTATCTTCAATCTTTGAGCGATAAGAGAGGCCCAACGGTCTTAGCCACAAAGCAGCCAACGTCAGAATCATCGCCAGATAGAATCCAGAAAACGACGTTGCGTAAACTAAAGGCCATGCAGCAAATAGAGCACCACCCGCTGTCACCAACCAAACTTGGTTACCTTCCCAGTGAGGTGCGATCGAGTTGATCATCACACGACGTTCAGTGTCATTTTTTCCGATTACAGGTACTAGCGCACCAACACCCATATCGAAGCCATCAGTCACTGCGAAGCCTACCAGGAGAACACCGATCAGAACCCACCAGATAAGTCGCAAGATTTCGTATTCAAACATATGTTTCTCCTTGCTTTACGCGTCTACTTGACGACTAACTTTGTCTTCAACAGAGTCAGCGTTTTGCTCAAAGTGGTAACGACCTGTCTTCAGGCTGCTAGGACCTTTGCGAGCAAATTTCAGCATCAAGTACACTTCTGCAATCAGGAAGACGGTGTATAGCGCCAAGATTGCAAACAGTGACGTCCAGATTTCTCCAGCGGTGAGTGCAGATGCCGCCACATGTACAGGTAGAATTTCACCCACAGCCCATGGCTGACGACCGAATTCAGCAACAAACCAACCTGCTTCGATAGCAATCCAAGGCAGTGGAATACTCAGCAACGCGGCTTTTAGTACCCATGGTTTTTGCTCGATCTTCTGGCGACAAGTCTGGATGAATGCGGCACCGAATACGAATAGCATGATAAAGCCACACGCAACCATGATTCGGAACGACCAGAATAGTGGCCAAACTGTTGGGATAGAATCATCCGCCGCCGCTTGGATTTGATCTTCAGTCGCATCAACCACGTTTTCTGTGTAACGCTTCAGAAGAAGGCCGTAACCTAGGTCGCCTTTCACTTCATCAAAGGCAGCCATGTTTTCTTCTGACTTATCGCCTGCACGAAGCTTTTCAAGCAGTTCATAGGCGTACATACCAGTGCGAATACGTTCAACGTGTTCATCACGAAGGTCACGTAGACCTGTTACTTGCTCATCTAAAGAACGAGTCGCGATGATGCCCATAACGTAAGGAATCTTGATCGCGTAATCAGTATGCATGGTTTCCTGATTTGGCAGGCCAAACAGAGTGAAAGCGGCTGGCGCTGGTTCGGTGTGCCATTCAGCTTCTACTGCTGCCAGTTTTACTTTCTGCACTTCACCTAGTTCATAACCAGATTCGTCACCAAGCACGATTACAGACAGGATTGCCGCCATACCAAAAGAGGCTGCGATGGCGAATGAACGACGAGCGAAAGCGATGTCACGACCTTTTAATAGGTAGTAAGAACTGATGCCAAGAATAAACATCGCGCCTGTCGTATAGCCAGAAGCTACTGTGTGTACGAATTTCACCTGAGCGACCGGGTTAAGTACAACCTCAGCAAAGCTCACCATTTCCATTCGCATGGTTTCAAAATTGAATTCTGCTCCAACTGGGTTTTGCATCCAGCCGTTTGCAACCAAGATCCACAGTGCCGAGAAGTTAGAACCCAATGCGACTAACCAAGTTACAACTAAGTGTTGTCGTTTTGTCAGTCGGTCCCAGCCGAAGAAGAAAAGGCCAACGAAAGTGGACTCAAGGAAGAAGGCAACCAGAGCTTCGATGGCCAGTGGAGCCCCGAAGATATCCCCGACATAATGAGAATAGTAAGACCAGTTAGTACCAAACTGGAATTCCATGGTCAGGCCGGTGGCAACACCAAGTACGAAGTTAATACCGAAAAGCTTACCCCAGAACTTTGTCATGTCCTTGTAGATTTGCTTGTCCGTCATTACGTACAGAGATTCCATGATGGCGAGAAGGAAAGCCATACCCAGAGTCAATGGTACGAAGAGGAAGTGATACATCGCAGTGAGCGCAAACTGCAACCGCGACAGATCGACTACATCAATCATGTTTACTCCTATGTGTCGGCTGAAGACACTTTCTACATTCATGCAGCATAAGTAGGCGTTTAGCCAACTTAAATAATGTTGCTAAAGAACAGTATGTTGTTGCAAAAATGTACCGTAACGGTTAGTTAATTGTTAAGCATCAGCTAATATAGCTGGCGCTAATGCTACTCCTAAAAACTGTCTGTTTCAAAAGGTTTATCTTTGGACTTCGCTTTGATTTGTATCAAATTTTGTGCGGCATTTTTGTCTAAAAATCCATCACATTGATCCACATCAACAGTTTAAGCGAGCTTTTGTTAATTTGCGGTTATTTGGGAGGTAGACCAAGGTATTTATGCAAAACAAGCGCTTAACAACTCGTGCATTTTAGTTACCTAATTAGTAGTAACGAGATTTAATTATTGTGATCAATATCACTCATAGTAAAAGACCAGCTCATGATGAGCTGGTCCTGAAAACTTATTTTTCAATTCCGAAATGAAGGTATGCCCTATCGGTAGCAATACGCCCTCTTGGCGTTCGCTGCAGATAGCCTTGTTGTATCAGATACGGCTCCAAGACATCTTCAATGGTGTCCTTCTCTTCGCCAATGGCGGCTGCCATGTTATCCAGCCCAACAGGTCCACCACCGAACTTCTCCATAATGGCCAGCAGCAATTTGCGGTCCATGTAGTCGAAGCCCTGTGCGTCAACATCCAACATGTTAAGGGCCTTGTCTGCGATATCTGCACATATATGACCGTTACCTTTCACTTCAGCGTAATCTCGTACGCGGCGTAACAAGCGGTTGGCGATACGTGGCGTACCACGAGCACGTCTTGCGACTTCAAGCGCGCCTTCGCTCTCCATCGACAAGCCCAAACAATCAGCGCTACGCTGGACAATATGCTGAAGATCAGGAATTTTGTAGTATTCCAGGCGCTGGGTAATACCAAAACGGTCTCGAAGTGGTGACGTCAACGAGCCAGCTCGTGTAGTAGCACCGATTAAGGTAAAGGGTGGTAAATCGATCTTGATGGAACGTGCGGCAGGACCTTCACCAATCATGATATCGAGCTGGTAGTCTTCCATCGCTGGATACAACACCTCTTCAACCATCGGGCTCAAACGGTGGATTTCATCGATGAACAACACATCGTTTTCTTCTAGGTTGGTCAGAAGCGCGGCCAAGTCACCGGCTTTTTCCAGAACAGGACCAGATGTAGTGCGAATGTTTACGCCCATTTCATTGGCCACAATATTCGCCAATGTGGTTTTCCCCAAACCAGGAGGGCCAAATATCAGCAAATGATCTAACGCTTCTTCACGTAGGTTGGCGGCCTTGATGAAAATCTCCATCTGATCACGAACGTGATCTTGTCCTTGGTAATCCGCCAGTTTTTTCGGGCGAATTGCCCTGTCGATAACGTCTTCTTCTTTATAAACCGCATTTTCCGGCGCGATTAGACGATCCGCTTCTATCATTAACAGTTCCTAGTCGTCACTTAAACCATTGACTTTAGTGCTTCGCGGATTAGCTCTTCGCTGCTCATATCCGCGGTTTTGACCTGAGACACTACTTTAGAAGCTTGTGTCGGTTTATAGCCAAGTGCAAGTAATGCGCTAATTGCTTCTTCTTCGGCGTTAGCTTGATCAACTTGAGGCGCTGAATCGACTGGCGCTGCATCTGTATGCGGCGTGAACAAATCACCCGCCCCCCAACCTTTGAGACGGTCTTTCATCTCAACGACCAGACGTTCTGCAGTTTTCTTACCAACACCCGGTAATTTAACCAGTGTTGAAATGTCTTCACGTTCAACACATGAAACAAATTGGCTGGCTGTCATACCTGACAATATACCCAAGCCCAGTTTCGGGCCAACACCATTAGCTTTAATCACTTCGCGGAATAGAGCGCGTTCTTTAACGGTATTAAAGCCATAGAGTAGCTGAGCATCTTCGCGAACAACGAAATGCGTGTAGATGATTGCTTCCTCACCAATATTCGGCAATTCGTAAAAACAGCTCATCGGCATCTGAACTTCATAGCCAATACCGTTTACTTCAATCAACAATTCAGGGGGTTGCTTTTCAAGCAGAATGCCACGCAAACGTCCAATCACACTCAATACTCTTTGGAAATGAATTTGCGACAGGATAATAAAGAACTGGATAGACATCCAGTTCTTTATACAGTGTATCTAGATTTTTGAGACCACTAGATCAAGTTGGGATGTGAGAGTGCGAACTGTCTCGACCTGCCCGTTTAACTGCGCACCATTTTGTGCAACAAGCTCGGAAATGGTCTTGGTCTCCACCACACCATTGGCCACTTCACTGCTCGCTTCATCCAGTTCTTTGAGTGCCGACATTTGGTTAGTCATGATATTGGCTAAGCCGTTTACATCTTTCGAGATACCCGTCACTTGTTCGATGACTTCTTTCATTCGCGTCGCACTAGCATGGACCACATCTTGACCGTGCCGCACTTCCTGTTCGCTTCGGTCAAGCAAGTTACGAATCTCCACCGCAGACTCACTACTCTTAGCTGATAACTCACGTACCTGATCCGCCACCACAGCAAAACCTCTGCCCTGTTCACCTGCACGAGCGGCTTCAATCGCTGCATTCAGTGCCAGTAAATTGGTTTGTTCCGCAACCGAAGTGATCAAATCAGCGACTTTCATGATTTGCTCATGGCTGTCGATGATCTGGCTTATTGCACTGGTAGAAGCTTCAAGCAGTTCTGAACTTTTCTCCGCCTGTTTATGAACAGCGTCACTTCGTCCGCGCAACTCAGTGACAAAGTGGCTAGAATCTTCAAGCCCCTCGGTCATCTGATGGACTTGCTGGCTCATCTGTTCAGCTGCACTGGCCTGCGATTCACTATTGATGTTGAGCTGACTGACCTGGCTGTCGAGGGCTTCCGACTGAGACTCCAAAATTTGCGAGACTTCTTTCAATTGATGAGAATTCTGATTTGCCTGATCTAGTACACTCGATAAATGGCGCTCACCTTGCGTAGCTTTATCAGCTACCGCTTCACTTTTTTGTTTTGCGTACTCAGCTAGCTCAATCGCTTGGTCACGCTGTTTCGCCGTAAAAGCTTGAGCAATACAAATCACCACCAGCGGGAGAATGGTTCCTGACCATATTTCAATGCGCAATGCCGGTTCAGACAGAATCAATTGAGGAAAGCTAAAATCCGAGAGATGAAGATACGTCATGGCAGCCGATAACGAAATGACAATCGCACTCCAACAGATCGCCATGAAGCGGGTTCCCGAGAGGAAAAATGCAACAACCAGTAAAGGCACCCAATAGGTTTGAGTTGACTCGACGACGCCACCACTTTGATAAATGATGTTGAGCGCATGGACCGTCATGCCGACAAATCCAAGATTGAGCGCAAAACCGGGATGTTTAAACCACTTCAAACACGCCGCAGAAATCAGCTCTAATACAATAAGAAACACAGAAGTCAGCACTAAGCTGTCATGGCTGTGTTTACTCCATTTAATAAAGCTATAAAGGCCGACGAGGAAAGCAATAAAAGTGAATAGAGACAGGATATCAGCCTGTCGCTGTTGTGATTTTGTCCAATTGTGTTGGCTCGGCATACACGCACGACGCCAGAGAGTGGCTGGGTTCATTGTCAATCATCCTTGATTGAAAGTTGTAAGACCTCCGACCACTATAGATTTGCAACATTTTCATAACAAATCGCATTGTTAGATCTGTTTAGGACGTCTCAATTTTGAAATCACTATGCACAATCAACGGTAACGACCTCGTCGTGCACTGGTTGCTTTGCCAGCCAAAGCAACTAAGGTTTTATTGGTATTTGCATGACAGATAGCAACGCCTAGGGCATCAGCGGCATCCGCTTGAGGCTTAGCAGGCAACTTGAGCATTGACTGTACCATGTGCTGCACCTGCTCTTTATCTGCGCCCCCCGTTCCAACTACCGCTTGTTTAATTAAGCGCGCCGCATACTCATAGACAGGGAGATCGGCGTTGACGGCAGCTACGATCGCACTGCCGCGGGCTTGACCAAGCTTTAAGGCGGAGTCCGCATTGCGCGCCATAAACACTTGCTCAATAGCGAACACATCCGGTTGAAATTGGGTGATGATTTCTGTGACTCCGGCGTAAATTTGCTTCAGTCGACCGGGCAGCTCTTTTTCTGATGTTCGAATGCAACCACTGCCTAAATAGTGGAGGTGACGTCCGGTCTGGCGGATGACGCCGTATCCGGTGATGCGGGAACCTGGGTCAATGCCCAAGATGATTGACATAGTGCTTATAAAACCTATTCGTTTAGCCAGCGCGTATCTTAGCTTACCCCATGATCTTTAGCGAGGTTTCAGCGCGCGGTCACAATCGCTCTGCTTGATAATCCAGCATCCAAGGTGACTTCGATCACCGCAGTACGTTCATGACTGAGTTTTTCGCCGCTCCAGTAATCATACCAATACACTGGAAAGTCAGAGGTTAAAGTCACTTCTCGAGCAGGTTGCTGGAAGTTAAACAAACAGTGCAGATCATTCTGCTCCGTCATTTTCAAATAAGCATGGTGCAAGCTCAACGAAGTAAATCTAGCCGCGTTTTGGCTATGTTTTTGGCGGATAAACAGGCGGGAGAGTGTTTTCTGAGCGAAGGGCGTCAGTTCGGGCAACGGGTCACCAGATAACAACATGCCACCGCAGGCTAGCAGTGTGTCCCGATGAAACTCGTAATAACGACGCTCTGTGGCCTGATTCGGCAAAGAGACAAACGTGGCGCAGTCTGGATCAATCTGCCACAGTTTTCGATGCTGCCAGCTGCGATAAAACGTTTCTTTCGCGATTTGCTCAAAGCGCCGTTCATCTCGTTCCACATCGTCTGACACTCGCATCGCATCGACAAGTCCTAGCGATGGCCACATTGGAGCATTACAGCCAAGAATTAAGGCATCCCCCGCTCCTTCGGCAATGGCTTCCATACCCAATCGATACGCTTCGACACCAGTGATGCCGCTCTGATCTCGTCGCCCTTTTAGCGTTCCCCAATAATTCGCATCAAGCTTGAACAGCTCTATCCCCCACTCTTCTCGCATCGTTTTAACCACTTGGGTAAGATGCTCCTGCACATCTGGGTGAGACGTGTCCAAGATGTACCAAGGTGTGCAGCGCCAACCGGCATAAGTCACGTCTTCGGCTTTCAGTAGAGAGCCATCTTCATGAGTCACAAACCAATCTTGATGTTGCTTAAAAAGCTCCGATTCTGGCTGAGCAATAAAGGGGGCTAGCCAAATCGCGGGCTTCTTGCCCTGAAGTTTGATTTCTTTTATCAGCGCTTTTACGCCAGAGGGGAATTTGTCAGACGGCGTGAGCCAGTCTCCCATAAAAGCCTGATAACCGTCATCCAGCAGTACATATTCGAGCGATGCCAACTCATCCTTCATATGATTCAAATTATCGAGGACATGGCTCTGCGTAACGTCAGCATAGTAAGCGTACCAGGAGCACCAACCAATAGGCGCCGTCTTCTTCACGCCAGCTCTTGGCGGATGATGACGCGAAATCAATTGAGCATACTCAGAAAAGAGCGCTGACAACGACTCTCCCTGAAGTACCACGACAGACTCCAACTGATTAGATGCCCAATCCAGTGGGTAGGTATCTTCGCCATCAATGCAAATCTTCAACCAGTTGTGATTCTCTAACTCAACCACTTCAAAATAGCCGGCAAAACGATGGCAAGAGGTAAAACCAAACAAGCTGTAACCTAAGGAGTCTTCAACCACCAGATAATTGTAATAGCGCTTTGGTCCTGTTGAAGAATAGATACGATAACTTGAAGAGTTGTCCGGACAGCGTCCAATATCCACAGGGTTGTCGACAGTACCCGTAGTCTGAGCAAGCATCTGGAAACCATCACCTAGCAGAGTCGCATTATGTTCGAACTCAAACTCCGTAATCGCCAGAACATAGCGCCCACTGATACGATCATTATTCAAGCCTTGATAACTAAACGATATTTCATTGTGATGGAGCTCGGCTTGCAAATTGATGTCTCTGACCCGCAGAGTACGACCATTTTCCAAGCTGACTGAAAACGACATAAATGAGCCCCCCAGATCAATCAAATTTGCTGTGCCCTTAATCAAATTAGAGCACTAGGTTTTTTTATTGTCCAATCACTAACTTAGGTAATATTGGTCTGGGTCACGAATTGTTTTCATATCATTTGTGATGGTGATGAAGAATCACTTTTAGATGCCTGCCCGCACAAAGCGGTATTAGCATCCATTCACAGGTAGAGTTTTTGAGGGAAAGAATGAAAGAACCCTAGTAGGAGATGAATCTGGGGGTGTCTTAAAACGAAAAAGCCCTCCAACTCCGGAGGGCGAAAAGGCAGTGGATTATTGCGATAAGCGTCCTGCTTAAAAAAAGCCCACCTTTGTGGGCTTTAAGAGATATGAATAAACCCGATCGTTAAATTAGAATGCGTAAGCTAGTTTAACGAATGATTCGATGTCGCCTTCTTCTGCGCCAACACCTGTCGTTGAGTTAAAGCCTTCATCAGAAATGTGGTAAGCAATATCAACTAGTGCAGTCACGTTATCGGTAAACGCGTAAGAACCACCGAAGTTCACTGCTTCGCGAGTGTCTTCAATCGTTACGTAACCTGCTGCTAAGTATAGTGCATCAATGGTGTAACCTGCAGATGTGTTGTACATCTTAACTTTTTTGCCATCTGCAAATTCTTCTTCAGCAAAAGTAGCACCGATGCCAACAGAACCAAGCTTCACAGAACCGTTCACTAGGTATAGTTTGTCGGTAGTACCTTTATCTTCATCGTTATCTTCGTAACCAAAGTTAACCATGAAAGTGTCGTTTTCATAACCTAGGTAACCGTTGTAGCCTGGTTGACGCTCTTCTTCAGCAGAGCCGTCCGTATAGTTACGGTCACCATAGTAAGAGATACCGTATTTAACGCCTTCTTTATCGCCTTCAAATTTAACTACCTGACGTGCGTCAGATGCATCATTTGGTGACCATAGGAACTCGATAGTTTGGTCTGCTGCACCATCAACCGCGTCTAGAGCAGTGTCATTTGCATAGCCAGCAGAAACAACACCAGCACCAGTTTTGTAACCAACCCAAGTGTCAGTAATATTGAACTCTGAATCTGATGTACCGTAGTCATTTTCTACGTCAAACTCACCGCCAAACTTACCAACAATGTTACCGTTTTCGTAATCAGCGAAGATATCAAAACCCGTTACACCGCCGTTGTAGATTTCTTCTGATTTCAGAGAATCATCGTTGCTTACAACATAATCACTACCATTTTCTTTACGATCTGTTTGGTAGTAACCACCGACTGCGATTTCACCAGATACTGTGAATTGGTCGCCTGAAAGTGCTTCTGCTGCTACGGCTGAACCTGCAACAAGAGATAGGGCTGCTGCTAATGCTGTCTTTTTCATTTTCTATGTTCCTATAGATTTTTATTTATGAGCGTCAAATACCATCTGCTCGCTCTGGCTATAGAAACTATTGGCGCCAATCATTATTAACAAATAAATCAATAAAAAATAAACGTAGTCACCTAATTAAGATTCACGAAAAAGGTCAAGCTCCCTTAATTACTAATGACAAACAACTCAATACAAAGAGGAATTTCTATTCTGAGCGTAATAGCCGTAAGGCCACGCTCGAATACGCGAAAGCAAATACTCATTGTAAAATGAGCACAGAGATAACTCTGATGATAAAAATATTTTTGGCTTTCTCAACCTCAACTAAACTTAATTACTAAGAGGTTTGATGGAACAGACTGGTGTATAGATACCAAATTGGAAAATTGATTTTCCTTACTCTCAGCCTATGGAGTGGCCTAGGATGGGCTGCGCCATTACGACTCGCGCAAGACTTATGGCCTCCTTACGTCATGAACTCTGCACTTGGCAGCGGGATCGCCCATGATTTGGTGACAGAAGCGTTAGTCTCTGCTGGTTTTGAAATAGAATATTCTGTCAAACCCTGGTCTAGGGTGCTTAAAGAAACCATTAACGGCAAAAATGACGTCATCATCGCCATCTGGAAGACAGAACAACGCAACAAAGATTACTTGTTCACAGATGAATACATGTATAACCAGATGGCCTTTATTTCTCGCACCGACACCAATTTTGAATATACCTCAATGAACAGTTTGAAAGGCTTGCGTGTTGCGTTAATCAACAACTATGCCTACGGCGCCGGATTACGTGACTACAAAGAAATGATCCCAGCAGACTCGATAGACTTACCCAATAGCATCCGCTTGGTGCTTACCGATCGGGCAGATGTTCTCGTCACTGATGAAGCAGTGGGAAGATGGACAGTGAAAGAGATGCGAATCAAAAAGGACAGGCTTCATTTTAGCGAAGCCTACCTTGACTCAACCCCACTGCACGCCGCAGTGAGAAAAGATCATCCTCAAGCCGAGCAAATCGTGACAGCGCTCAACCTGTATTTTAAACATCACGCGGAGCAGAAACTTCATGATCTGCGAATAAAGTACGGCTTGACTGACTAGTACTTTCAGCTTAGAGGATTTTAAACCCGATTGATCGTAATGTCAGAAACGAAGCCATTGCCGAAACTAGACAACGACGAATGAATCATCTCAGCTACGTCCTCTGCTGCCATAAATCCGGCTGTGTTCAAATCCTTCCCGCTTGACGGCCAGAATTCTGTATCCATACCGCCAGGGTACACCGCAATCAACTTCATTGGTTTGCCTTTCAGTTCTAGGCGCACCGATTCCAATAAACCTCTAACTGCCCACTTGACCGCACAATAAGTCGATTCCTGAGCTTTTGGTTGTTGAGCGGCTGTCGACATCACCATAACTACATTAACGGGTTTATCTTGGTATCGCTTGACCGCTTCTTGCAGCACATTAATTGCCGATTTCAGGTTATTGTCGATTAACGCTTGAATCGCATCAGGTTCTTGCTGCTCAAGCAGACCAAAGTACCCTGAGCCCGCACAGTGAATTAAGGTAGTCGGCAGGCCCTGAAAACCATCAAACAAATCAGAGACCGAGCTGTGATTAGCCAGATCACATGTTTGGTAGCTTGATTGCTCCGATAGCTGCGCGTCGACTGCTGCAAGCTTCTCTCGACTGCGACCAGTTAACAAAACCGTCTGCCCATCCGCATCAAGCCGTTTTGCTAACGCCGCGCCCAATCCGCTGCTGCCACCTGTAATTACAATCATAATATTCCTTTCATGTTGGACCTAACCATGCTGAACCTAACAAAGCGTGCGAATATCGCTCAAGTGGTCTGCCAAGATTTTATCGCCGGCTATTGATGCCTTTTACCCATTACCGACGTATCATTGCTGATAGATTCTACTTGCCGTCAGGAATTATAAAAAGCATGAATAAACAGGAAGGGATGAAACGCCCAGTAGATATTGATAACTTGGCCGATCTTGCCCGAGCCTCTGACTACTCTTTGCTCAACACGCTTATCTGTGACCCAGATGCGACGCAAGATGGCGAAGATCACTTCCCAAGACAGGTGTTTTCAGGTCATTACGTGCCAGTCAAACCTACTCCCATTTCTGACCCTGTATTTGTCAGCCACAGTCGCCCTTTTTTTAAAGAGCTGGGCTTGCAAGACAGCCTTGCACTAAGCGAAGAATTCAAACAGCTATTTTCTGGTGATGTGAGTCAGGTACCAGCTCCCATGCGCAACCTAGGCTGGGCGACAGGCTACGCCTTGTCTATCTTTGGTAATGAATACACAGAACAGTGCCCATTTAGAACGGGCAATGGTTATGGTGATGGACGTGCTATCTCAGTCTTTGAAGGAGTACTCAACCACCAGCGCTGGGAAATGCAGTTAAAAGGCGGTGGTCCAACAGCATACTGCCGCGGTGCAGATGGCAGAGCGGTACTTCGTTCAAGTATCCGCGAATTCCTTGCACAAGAACATATGCATGCTCTTGGGGTTTCTTCATCACGATCTTTAAGCTTATTTGTATCCCAATCGGAAACGGTTGATCGCCCTTGGTATCGTGAAGGCTCTCGCTCTCAAGATCCTGATGTCATGGTCTCAAACCCTGTGGCGATCTCAACTCGCGTCGCGCCGTCTTTCTTGCGTGTTGGTCAACTTGAACTCTTCGGGCGCCGCGCTCGTTGTCAGGAACATCCCAACGCTGTAGTTGAATTGGAGATGATGGCTTTACACATGATTGAACGAGAGTATGACGATAAGATAGATGCTAACCTTCCTTTGGCTGACAAAGCACTCCGGTTAGCCGTTGAGTTTCGCGAACGGCTCACGACATTAATTACACACTGGCTACGCGTCGGCTACTGTCAGGGCAACTTTAACAGTGACAACTGTGCAGTAGGTGGATTCACCTTAGATTATGGTCCGTTCGGGTTTTGCGAACGTTTTGAACCCTATTTTCAACCTTGGACAGGTGGTGGTCGACACTTTGCCTTCTTTAACCAGCCATTGGCCGCCGAAAAGAACTTTGAATCTTTCTGCTCCGCGTTAGAAGTGTTATTGCAGTCTTCCCCAGAGCTCATCCAACAATTGGATGAGATTCGCGATGGCTTCTCTTCACTCATGCAAGACAAAATTACCCAGATGTGGGCAGACAAATTGGGTCTCGACACATTTGATGCTCCTCTATTTAACTCGCTACTCGCTCTGATGATGAAGACCCATGTCGATTACACGATGTTCTTCCGCGAACTCTGTGATATTCCAGAGGATGTCTCTGAAATTGCCAAGAGCTTTTACACTGAGCCTGATGAACTATTAGAAAATGAGTGGAGTGAGTGGTTAACATCATGGCGTAAGTCACTGAATGTTGAAAAAGGTATCGAGGTTATCTCTCGTAACATGAAGCAAGTAAACCCTAAATACACTTGGCGCGAGTGGCTTATTGTCCCTGCTTATGAGCAAGCTAGACTGGGAGATTTTTCGCTTATCCATGAGTTACAAGAGATATTATCTGACCCGTATGGTGAGCAATCTAAAGAGGTCGAAGAGAAATACTACAAGCTAAAACCGTTAGAGTATTTCGCAGCAGGCGGGGTCTCTCATTACAGCTGTTCTTCATAACCACTTTCAATAGTCACTGAACGAACGAAGTTTGCGCAAAACATACCCCAGTAAAAACAGGCAAACATAAAATTGAACAATAGCAGTTGCATACCAGTTGTATGCAACTGCATCATTTAATCAAACCATAGATTACGGGAACAGGTTGAGCTCAAAATCACTCGTCTCACTCCATTCAGACCAATTCATGTCAGCGCTGCGAACACGTACTTTCCAATACCATCTATCACCATGTTTAATATCGAATTGTGGTGCTTGGTTGCCCTGACCTGAGAACCTATCGTATGAACTGATATGAGTCACTTTCTCACGACGCACAGTGCCCGCCGTGACTTCATTCCCTTCCACTGAATCATTCTCACTCATATGCTGATGTTCTTCGGTGTATTTATGATTACTCCATTTGTAAGCTTCATCACCACCGATGTAGAACTTTTCAATAAAGTTAGCAAGCGCCAATTTTGTAAGATCCACACCTTCTTGGCTATCCACTAGATCGCCTTCGCGCCATGTTGGATCTACTTCGTCCCCAGGATCTTCACCCGGTTTAGGTTTGGGCATTACATTGTGTTTACGCGTATGGTTACCCCATAAGTCATAGACATCGTTCTCAAACTTATCGTCTTTAGACAGCTGCCATTGCACTTCATAAATCGAATCCGGATCACTATGGCTAATTTCAAGCATGATGTCCTTGGTATTCACTTCACCATTAGGAGAGATGATCTGTGGAGCGGGAAGCACCGTCTTACCCGGGTTCACTGTAACTTCGTCTGTCATTTCAAACCCATCCTGAAGTGAACCGTATCCACCCACTTTATTCGCCACCGTCGCAGAGTATCGCTTCATATTGACGCTCTCACTGCCGCCAGCGTTAAAGGTCAATATGTTGAAGCCAAATTCGCTTCTACTGATAGCAAAGGTATTGTAATCATGAACATCGTAGAGCATATGATTGTCATGAATTGGCTCACGATAACCTTGTGATGTTGATGCATTAACCCAAAGGTGATTGGTGTCCATCGATTGTCCACGCGAATAAGCATGCGTATGCCCAAAGAAATGCCCAGAAATATTCCCCGTATCTTTTGAGTATTTTTCTGTTTCCGCGACTAACTCACAAGAGCCCAAGCTCTCACCGGTGATCCATAGCTCAGACAAACATGGGTGGTGGAACATGGAAAATACATACTTTATGTTTTCGTTGTTTTTCGTCGAATTCAGTTTCTCGCTCAACCACTGACGTTGGGTCGCCATTACATCCTTTTGAAAATTTGAGTGATCGTGCGAGATTGGAAAACTGTCTAAGCCGATAATACGTAAACGCCCCAAGTCCATCGAATACCAAGTCTCTTCGTATCCTTCTACTTCATTTGTCGGTTTTTCAAAGAAGTGTTTGTATATACTTAAATTTGAGCCGTCATAATAGTCGTGATTACCTGGAACCGTAATTAATGGGACATAAGGAGTAATATTCTTCATTTGTTCAAAAAGTTCATAGCGCCACTGCGCCATAACATTACCAGTAGAGACAATATCCCCTGCAATAGTTATTGCTGATATTTTTTCAGCACATGTTGCTTCATTATCCTCACATGCATAAGGAATAATACCTTTATTAACCACATCGGCGAGTACACCTATCGTATCACCATTTTGGGTATCTCCTATTGCCACAATATTCAACTCTGTATTATCCCCCTGATTAGGGAGAGTTTTAAATGCGTACGTAGGAGACTTGGATTCTATTTTTTCTTCATCTTGAGGGTTAAGCGCAACGATAAAGTATTCATACATTGTTGATGGTTTTAGCCCTTCGAGCACAGCTGTTCGAGTATCGGAAATAGACTCATCAATCAACTCGGCATCTACCACGATGAAACCATTAGAACTACCCTTAGGCCTAGCCCAAACTTGAGTATGCTTATCGACGGTCTCGAAACGTACTGTCATGCTGTCACTACTAGGCATTTGTAGATACGGATGAATGATGAAGTTGACCTGCTCCCTAGTATTCAAAGAGACTACGTTGTCTTCCTCCTGACAGCCAATCAGGGTCAGCACTAAAGATAAAACTATTATTTGTTTTTTCAAAAGTTACTCTCTACTAAAAATTTAAAGAGCGACAAATATTGGTCAATTTTGATTTTAAATTGATGACATTAAATTTAACTCTTTTATTAAAAAATATTTCAGAAAGAAAAAATATTAATATGATTTTATTAGATAAATACAAGAAAAACATATCTAGTAAAATTAAGAATAAAAGAATTTACAAAATAGAAATGAGTTTATATATATGGTAGCTAGGGATAAATTAATACTATTTAAAATATCTATTGGTCGAGTTAGTTCGACGTATTTTACTCAATTAAAATTTCAGAATAAAAATGAGCCTGCTAAGTATTAATCAACACATAACAGGCTCATATTCAATACAATTAAGCGACTTCGATTGGGCCACCAAATGAGGTTACTGGTGGAACCTTACCAGTGAACTTCTCGAAATCAACGATACAGGTGTTGGCAGAGGTTGCCTGAGCAAGCTCTGAAGAACCAATATCCATTGTTAGCGTATTCGGGTCGCCGTAAGTACAGATCGCACCTTCTTTTTCGTTCAGAGGACCATACCATGCGCCCTCTTCGATACGGATAACGCCACGAGCATAGCTATCCATAAGCACAGCCCCTGCCAGCAATTGACCACGGTCGTTAAACACGCGAACCAAGTCACCGTCTTTGATACCTTTCTCCTTGGCATCCTGAGGGTTGATGTAAACCGGCTCACGACCTTGCACCGCGTAGGTAGCACGGAACTCTTCCGACTCACACATCTGCGAGTGTAGGCGTTTATCAGGGTGACACGATTGCAGCCAGAATGGGAACTTGTCTGAACCCGGTCCACCATGTGAGCGTTCTGTCTTTTCAAACCACATTGGGTGTTCCTGACAATGCTCATAGCCATAACGACCAATCTTACGGGAGGTAATCTCAATAAAGCCAGAAGGAGTACCAAGTGCGTTAATTTCTGGATCTTCACGGAAATCAGCGTGTCGAACCCAAGGTTTACCTTCGCCGAAATCAAGAACGCTCTGTTCCCAGAAATCGTCGAACGATGGCATGTCGAACTTACCTTTGTTTGCCTCACGGCAGTCATCATACAATGAGCGAACCCACTGCATTTCATCCATACCACGCGTGTACTCGTTATGGCGACCAAATCGACGGCTGAGCTCGGTGAAGATCTCGAAGTCTGTCTTAGATTGGAACAATGGATCCACTAGACGGTGCATCGCAATCAAACCTTTACCTGAATATGAGCCGTAGACGTCGATGTCATTACGTTCAAACTGGGTACAAGCTGGTAGAACGATATCAGAGAATCGACACGTTGCAGTCCAAGCGAACTCTACAGTCACCACGGTCTGAAGCTGCTTGAAGGCCTTCTTCATACGGTTGCGATCTTGGTGGTGATGCCATGGGTTGTTACCTGAAATCACCATCATTTTGTAACCCGGTAACTTCACTTTACTGCCGTTGTAGCGAATTTCTTTACCCGGTTCCAACAGACAGTCAATCCAACGGGCAACAGGAATGGTTTTGCTGTAACCATTGTAGTCATTGTTGTCCCATTTAGGCTTCATACCTTGATCAAGGTTACGTGGGAAACCACCCGGTGCAGCGAAGCCAGTTGAAGGTACGCCAATACCAGAATAGTGGTGACCATAAGAAATACCGCCACCCGGAAGACCAATTTGACCGACCATCGCCGCAACTACTGCCGCCGCCCAATAAGGCTGCTCACCGTGCTCCTGACGCTGAATACACCATCCCATCAGGATCTGTGTGCGACCATTAACCAGCATGCGCGCAAATTCACGGATCTTGTCAGCGCTTACGCCACAGATCTCAGCCGCCCATTCAGGTGTTTTTTCAAGTTTGTCTTTCGTCTCACCTTGAACGTACTTAATAAACTCGTCGAAACCAAGGCAGTAGGTATCAATGAACTTCTGATCGTGAAGTTTTTCGTTGTACAACACATGAGCGACCGCCAACATAAACGCAACGTCAGTCATTGGGTTAATGTACAAGTGATCATTTTGTAGGAAACGCTGAGTTTTGTTCTTCACTGGGTCAACAGAAAGTACGTTGATTTCGCCTTTAGCGACTTTCTCTTTCAGTTGCTCCAAGTAAGGGAATGACTGGTGAGTTTCACAGTTCCAACCAACCTGAAGGTTCTTCACCGGATCATTAGCCCATAGGATGATGTTGTCTGAGTTTTCCAGAATCTCAGACCACGATGTACCTTGTGCGTAAACTTCAGTCGAGCCCAAAACGTAAGGCAGAATCGTCTGACCTGCACCTGTTGAGTAGTCGCCAACTTTAGTAATGAAGTTACCATGCATACCTACCGCACGTTGCATGTGGCTGGTACAGCTATGGAATTGACCTGTCTGACGCCAACCCGTTTGGCCTGCGTGCAATGCCCAAGGTCCATAGTCTTTCTGAATGCGCTCTAACTCACGGTAGAACAGATCCAAAGCTTCATCCCAAGTGACACGAATAAAACGGTTGTCGCCGCGAGTTTCGGCGCTGTACTTGTGCTTTTTCAACCAATCTAGGCGCACCATTGGGTAGCGGACACGAGACGGGTTATAAATAACACCTTTGATACCGTTGATCATATCAGTTGGGTTGGTATCGGTTTCTAGCGGCTTGATCTCTTGAACTTTACCCGCGTAGATATGGGCACGGAATGCGCCCCAGTGAGAACCGGAGACTTTCCAAGTTCCTGTTGTTTCAGCTGCGCTTGCAGAAGCAGATGCCAATAAGCTTGGACCGATTACTGACGCTGCACTGGTCGTTGCTACACCTTTAAGAAAACTTCTTCGTGTAATAGCCATTTCAATTACTCCATCCGACGCTTATTAGTGATGACCTTCAGCAAAATCTGAAGAGTGCTTCTGTAGGTACTTCAATACTAGGGCTTCGCTATCTGTGTCGAAGTTAACAAACGCCAACATACCATTGAACATACCAGGCCAAGTGTTCGCATCGAAGTGCGCTTCATCAGGCTGAGTGTGACAAACTGAACAGTTGGTCTTATACGCTTCGCTCGCTTTTTCCCAGATTGGAGTGACGTCGTTTAGCATTGCTTCTTTTTTCATCCAAACGGTTGCTGCCACTTTCTCCCATGGGAGACCAGTTAGCTCATCGACTTTTTTCTCGCCTTTTGTAACCACATCATCACTGGTTGCCGCTTCTTTAAGTAGTGAACCAACTGCGATGTTCATACCAAAGTCTTCCTGAATAACTCGGCCAAAGCCTTTTGCTTTGCGCCAGCCATCAATCTCAACTTTCATCATTTCACCCTTGTCTTCTAAAACAGTAACTGTCGATGCTGGGTTAAGCAGGCCCGCTTCTTCAGCACCCGTTTCATCAAAGTAGACAGGTAAATGGCGAACGCTCACCAAGGCGTTACCCACCGAGTAATCTGTGCTGGAAGTCAGCTGCTCCAGTTCACCAACAATCCCACCAATACTGTCCATACCAGCTGGAAGCTTGTGGGCAATACCTTTATGACAGTCAACACAACTCTGATCTTTTTCCGCCGCTTGCTTCATTTGGATGCGAGCCGTTGGGGACATTTGTTCGAAGTCCATTGACTCATAGTTGTGGCAGTTTTTGCACTCCAAGGATTTGTTTGCAGAGAAACGATCCCATTCGTGTTTAGCGAGTTCGATACGACGCTCTTCAAATACACCTGGTTCGTCGTAGTTACCAAACACTTGGGCGAATACTTCTTTAGAGGCTTGCATCTTACGAGCAATTTTATCAGTCCAGTTATGAGGAACGTGACAGTCAGGACAAGTAGCGCGAACACCAGAATGGTTTTTCCAGTGAACAGTTTCCTGAAGTTCAACGTATACGTTGTCACGCATGGTATGACAGCTGATACAGAATTCTTCGGTGTTCGTTGCTTCTAGTGCTGTGTTGAAACCACCCCAGAAGATGACACCTGCGATAAAACCGCCCATAGTCAGCACGCCAAGGCTGATATGCACTGCTGGGCGCGTCATGGTACGCCACAGTTTAACGATAAATGATTTCATGGTTTGCTCTCTTAAAATCTTTTCAAAAATGTGGAAATGAGCTCACTGGCTTACATGCCATGGGCGCCAGGTGGTCCAAAGAAGAATACTTGTAGCATCCAAACAATGAATCCGTAGCCGCCTACGAAAGCCACACTTAGAACCGGGAAGAGAACAACCGCGATGAAGAGAAAAGACTTCCACTCCAGCGAGCGTTTTTCACCACTCTCAATTTTGTTAACATCACTCATACATTTGCCTATTTTGTATTTAGTGTTATTGGATAGCTCTTGTAACCGAGCTAACGTTTCTTACAATCTCTAGATAAAAATGTTAGACCATACTAATCGTAGGGTTCAATTAAATCCGCCCCACCACACCTTGTTATTCAACACTTTTTTGAGCTCATCCAGAGATGTGTTTGATTAATAATTCATATATCAACATGCATAATTTTATGAAGATTTATTAACAGAAAAACATTGTTAAAAAAACAACCAACAAACAACAAATAAGTAACATTTTGCGTGTGTTTTTAAGGATGTAGCACGTTATCTACCCCAAAAAAAGAACACCTAAATGTTAATAAGTTGTATCGTGAAATGTACAAAATTCAGGCAGCTTAACTATGTGAAGTCGAATGTACTAGAACTGAATCGGGCACTTTTTCGTGGAATTCGACCCTTACTAAAGTTTTTAGGTATACAATGCGCATTGAAATTTTAGGGGAGAAATCATGAGCGGCGTTGTAGATATTTCTTGGCCACTGCTGGCATTATTTTTTTGTACTCTGACGATCCCAGTACTCATCAGTCGCTATTACCGGCTTAATATCGAAAGAGAAGCGCTCATTAGCGTCGCTAGAATGACCATACAGCTATTGTTGGTCGGTATTTACCTTCAGTACTTGTTCACTATAAACAGCCTTCTTGTAAACGTTTTGTGGTTGCTGGTCATGACTTTAATTGGTGCGAGCTCCATCATCAGCAAGGCTAAGCTGCCTAGGAAGCCTTTAATGTACCCTGTTACCGCTGGTTTACTCGTCGGCCTTTTACCCATTCTGATACTCATCTGTGTCGTGATCGTTCAGCCACAACCGCTCTTTAATGCACAGTATCTGATCCCCTTGGCGGGAATGCTTCTGGGAAATTCACTGAGCGGTAATATCGTCGCATTACAGAATATGTTTACCTCAATCGATACTCGTCGCAGTGAATATGAGGCTGCGCTTGCCTTAGGCGCTTCTCCTCAGTTCGCCACATTACCCTTTGTAAGAGAGTCGATTAAAAAGTCCCTAGCTCCCACTTTGGCCTCAATGACCACTAGCGGTCTAGTTACATTGCCAGGAATGATGACAGGCCAGATTTTAGGAGGAGCAAGCCCACTTATCGCGATCAAGTATCAGTTAATGATCATGGTCGCGATCTTTGTCATGCTGTCTGTCTCCATCAGTTTGACCCTCAGCTTATCTGTTCGAAGCTGCATTAATAAAGAAGGAAGAGTCTTAGTGGATCTTAATAACACACCGTCATGACAATAAGGATCTACGAGTAGAAAAGATCTTATCCACAGAATCTGTGGATAACCATGTCATACTACTCAGGATAACTTCGATTCTTCCTCTCAAACGTATTCTAGTCAGTAAAAATTGTTAGTATTCATATGCATATGAATTAGCTCAAACGACGTCATAAAACCGTCAAATCCCGAGATTATGCTTTAGACAATTGATCTTGTGAGGTTAAAAACATGCAACTTGACGCTTTCTATCGCCCTAACGACGTAGCCCAACTGGAAAACGAAGATAGTCGTGACTGGTTAGTCTCTCTACCAGAAGAAATATTGGAAATGGATGACATCATTGAAGAGCCGTGGGGGCAACTTCATTGAGATCCGCAAGATCAAAAAAGGCTCGTTCTTCAACGAGCCTTTATTCATTCAATTCGGGTTAGTCTCTTAGATAAATCATCCAATACCACATCCCAACAAAGACACCACCACCAATGATGTTACCGAGAGTCACAGGTATAAGGTTGTTGGTGATAAAGTTGAGCAAATTCAAATCCGCGTAATCAGCAATATTCGCTCCCGTCATCTGCCAAAACTCAGCAGGTGCAAAAAACTTGATACCAATAGCCATCGGCACCTGAAACATATTTGCGATGCAATGCTCAAAACCAGCAGAGACGAACATCGCCACAGGTAAAATCATCACAGCAATTTTATCTGTCAGTGTACGCCCACTAAATGTCATCCAAACCGCGATGCAGACTAAAACATTACACATAATGCCCAGCGCGACCGCAGAAACAAAACTGTGATGCAGTTTATGCTGAGAGATAGCCATAGCGTTGAGGCCAACTTGGCCGCCATCGAACATATACTGCTTGGTTAGCAACATACACACCACTAGCAATAACGCACCGATGAGGTTTCCACTGTACACAACAGCCCAGTTTTTCATCAGCATTTTCCACGTAATCTTACCACTCGCACGGGCAACCAAGGTGAGAACTGAACTGGTAAACAACTCGCCACCGGTAACGACAACGAGTATCAAACCTAAACTGAATGCTAATCCACCTAACAAGCGAGTAAGGCCCCAAGGTAAGTCCCCGGCCCCAGTCGTGACTATTGTGTAGAAGACAAACGCAATACCGATATGAATACCAGCCGAAATGGCCAGAAGAAACGACTTCATCGGGTCTTTCGTCACTTTACCTACACCGATTTCAGCGGCACGTTCCGCCATCTGTGGCGGCAATAGAGAATCAAACTGATTTAAGTTCATCATGGTAAAACATTTAAGTTAATGTGGATTTGTGGGCGCGGATAATTACTCTTATTGTGCTCAATTTCAAGCCTTAATTCCCTGCGCGTAACGAAGTGGCTTTAAAACAATAAAAACTTCGAGTGTTTGTCAGGTTTAGAATAATAAAATAAGATAAAATAAGAACCTTTAAAATGTGTAATATTACTTCAAATCAATTAGTTAGTTATGATTTAAAATCGGTAATATTTACGTCAAAGGCATTTAGTCAATTTCTTCATATCAACCTTCACCGTTATGAAGTTTAAGCATTAAGAAAAACACCTTAAACACAGTTAAACAGTTGGTCAATAACTAATCGAATCAACGTCTATTTTTATGCAAATTAAGGGGTAGATAACATTTCTCTTTGCCCATAATTGATGAATACCAATACGAGGATTATGGTTGTTTTAATACTTTCTCTAAGGAATTCATTATGAAATATACCGCTGATAAGATCGCCGAGTTAAACCTGTTACTTCAATTCGACATTAGCAGCGCCGCTACTGGCATTAAAGTTCATCATGATGCATCAGAAGATATGCAATCGGCGGTTCAACGACTATTTGATAAAGGCCTATGTACTCTCCCTGACGGCGGTTACCTCACTGACGAGGGCATCGAAATTGCCGAACATGCAGACAAAATTTTACGCGTTTTATCTAGTTAGATTTATCTATCGTAGGAACACTGCTTAAGGCGTTCTTGTTGTCAGTCGGTTTCTTTAACCGACTGACGATTGAGTCTATATCTATTTTTTCCAATCCTTGATTAAATATTTCTCTTATCGCTTTACCTTCCGGCTGATTTTTAAACGCCATATAAAGCTGCTTATTCTCAAGCAACCTAGCATTCATTCTCAAACGTTTCCTCAACAGCCCCTCTCGCACATCAACACTGATAAGATATTCTAGGACATTTGGGTCAATCACGGCCGCATCCAGTCTTCCTTTGGCTACTTTATGAATGTTTCTGGTGTCATTAGCTGATGCCTCCACTTGTAGGTGGCCTTCTGCCACCATTTGGTCAAACTCTTTGGTATTGATATAACCTTGTACAACACCAATGCGAAGGAATCTGAGATCAGAGAGACTTTGCCACTTAATCGGAAAGCGGGTATTTTCGACAAAACCCAATGGGCCACTGCCTATAGAGTCAGAGAAAACAAAATCAGAGGTTTCAAAAAAGTACTCGGGGAAATAGCCCATGTACCTGTCAGATTTAGTGGCTAATGCCACAGCTCTGACCCAAGGTTGAAAGTCTACCACCAGCTCGTATCCCATTGCGGCAAAAGCTTCGCGAGCAACGGCAACAGAGTAACCATTTTCAGGCAAGTCTGCGCCTGAATAAGGTGGCCACTCTAGAGATGTCATATAAACTTTTTGTTCGGCCGCTACACTTGAGCAAAACAAGGTGGCCCATAACAAACACCACTTCATGTACTTACCTAAAAAGTCGAGTGTCAAAACGCACCCAATACTTAATAATAGAATCAATAATAAGAGATTGGGTTTGTTGGTTTAGCGAAGCAAAGGCTATGAAACCATCAAACTAACTGTTGATTATTCTCAACGTCTTTAAGATAGTTAAATGGAAAATCACTTTGGACAAGGACTTAGTGTGAAAAACATATTGATCATTGGTGGCGGATGGCTAGGTAAGCCTCTCGCCCATTACCTAGAAACCATAGGGCACAAAGTGTATGTGAGCCGCACCACTGATGATGGTGTAAAAGAGCTGGAAGCTCAGCATCTCACAGGGCTAAAAATCGACTTACAGACTAATCCGGATATTGTCGCTCAAGCCATTAGTAACACTAAAGCGGACATTGTGATTGGCTGTTTCCCTCCCGGTTTTAGAAAAGGGATGGGACAACAGTACGCTCAACACTGGAATATGCTCTGCCAGGCTTGCCTGGTTGCTCAGGTTAAGAAAGTCATCATGGTCAGCTCGACCACCGTATACCCCAACCTAGCTGACGCATTAGATGAAGATGCTGCCTCTCTCAATAAAGCGTACAGCAGCAACTTATTCTCGGAAAAAGCAGCTACGATGCTGCAAGCAGAGCAGTATGTAATTGATTCAGGGCTTGATTACGGCGTTGTCCGCTGTAGTGGGCTCGTTGGACCTGATCGTCACCCTTCTCGCTTTGTCGATAAATTGAAGCAAGTCAGTGAACTTGCTCCAGCCAATATGCTTCACCTAACCGATGCTATAGGTGCAACAAGCTTCGTTGCTCTCAACTGCAAGAACGTTGTAATCAATGCGACGACACCCAACACGGTTAGCAAGGCAGAGTTTTATCAAGCAGCGCTCAACAGTGTCGGCTCTGATGTCCGCCTACCACCTGTTGTACAACAAGCAGACAAGCGAATTCTAGCGGATCGCTTGCAAAAATTGGGCTATCGCTTTCATTACCAGCACACTTTAGAACTTGTATAGCACTGGGAATCCAATATGAGTACCAAGCTTTTCCAACACATAGAAAATCTGTGGGATTACATGCAGCTCGCTCAGCCATTACATAAAGCTGACTGCCTATTTGTACTTGGTAGCAACGACGTTAGGGTTGCAGAGCATGCAGCAAAACTTTATCACGATGGTTGGGCAAATAAGATTGTGTTTTCTGGTGGCGTTGGACGACTAACAGACGGTATTTTTGATCAAACCGAGGCACATACTTTTGCTGCTATAGCTAGAGATCTCGGGGTACCCTCAGTTGATATCATCCTCGAAGATCAAGCGACCAATACCGGTGAAAATATACAGTTAACGGCCAAACTTCTCACCGAACTTTGCTACGATTTTCGCTCATTCATATTGGTCCAAAAGCCCTATATGGAGAGGCGAGCTTACGCTACTTTCATGAAACAATGGCCAAATGAAGTCAACCATGTCTGCGTGACATCCCCTAAAACCGCTTTTATTGATTACTTTAGTGAAGAGATATCTCTTGATGTTACCGTTGAGGCTATGTTGGGTGATTTTGAGCGAATCAAAGAATACCCCAAAAAAGGATTTCAGATAGAACAGGAAATACCGCCACACATTGAGACTTCCTATCTCGCATTAAGATCCGTTTTCAATTAATACAAAAAAGCCAGAGCTTCACATGCTCTGGCTTTTTCATTAAACACACGACTTAGTGTACAGCCGCCTCTTTTTCACTTAAGTACTTAAACTTAAGCTCATCTTTCTTCAGATTGACTTTCACGGTGCCGCCGTCAACCAACGTACCGAACAGCAGCTCATTGGCAAGAGGTTTCTTCAGTTGTTCTTGAATAACACGTCCCATAGGACGCGCACCCATCGCCTTGTCGTAACCTTTCAGTGCTAACCAATGGCGTGCATCATCCGATACTTCTAGTGATACACCACGCGCATCCAGCTGCGCTTGAAGTTCAACAATAAATTTATCAACCACTTGATGGATAACATGTTCATCAAGGCTGTTAAACCAGATAATGTTGTCCAGACGGTTACGGAACTCAGGCGTGAACACCTTCTTGATCTCTGATATCGCATCGTGGCTGTGATCCTGCTGGATCAGGCCGATGGATTTCTTGACCGTTTCCTGAACGCCAGCGTTGGTTGTCATCACAAGAATGACGTTACGGAAATCCGCTTTACGACCATTATTATCCGTCAAGGTACCATTATCCATAACCTGAAGAAGCAGGTTAAAGATATCTGGGTGAGCTTTTTCAATTTCGTCCAGAAGTACAACAGAGTGCGGATGTTTGATTACCGCGTCGGTTAACAAACCACCTTGATCGTAACCAACATACCCCGGTGGCGCACCAATCAAGCGGCTCACAGAATGGCGTTCGCCATATTCAGACATATCGAAACGAAGTAGTTCAATACCCATCAGTTTAGACAGCTGAACGGTGACTTCCGTTTTACCCACCCCAGTTGGGCCTGCAAACAAGAATGACCCCACAGGTTTGTTATCAGCACCAAGACCAGCACGTGTTAGCTTGATGGCTTCGCTCAGAACGTCAATGGCGTCATCCTGACCAAATACCAGCATCTTCATCTTCTCATCCAAATTCTGAAGAATCTCTTTATCGGAAGAAGACACAGACTTTTCAGGAATACGAGCCATTTTCGCTACCATCGCCTCAATGTCGGCAACACCAACTGTTTTCTTACGACGGCTCGCAGGCGCTAGACGATGGCGAGCACCAGCCTCGTCAATCACGTCAATGGCTTTATCTGGTAAATGGCGCTCGTTGATGTATTTCGCCGAAAGCTCTACCGCAGCACGAAGTGCTTTGTTGGTGTAGCGCACCTCATGGTGAGCTTCATACTTAGGTTTCAGACCCATCAGGATTTTCGTTGTGTCATCAAGCGATGGTTCAACAATATCAATCTTCTGGAAACGGCGAGACAGGGCACGTTCTTTTTCAAAGATGTTGCTGTATTCCTGATACGTGGTTGAACCGATACAACGCAATTTACCGCTACTTAGCAGAGGCTTAATCAGGTTAGCAGCGTCAACTTGACCACCAGATGCTGCACCAGCACCAATAATGGTATGGATCTCATCAATGAAAAGAATCGCGTCGTCTTCTTTCTCTAGTTGCTTAAGAATGGCTTTGAAACGTTTTTCAAAATCACCACGATACTTGGTGCCAGCCAGTAGCGAACCAATATCCAGAGAATAAATTACACTATTCTTAATAATTTCAGGGACTTGCCCTTCAACAATTCTCCACGCCAAACCTTCAGCAATGGCTGTCTTACCGACGCCCGCTTCACCCACTAGAAGTGGATTGTTTTTGCGGCGGCGACACAATACTTGAATAGTTCTTTCTAGCTCTTTGTCGCGACCGATCAGTGGATCAATCTGGCCTTGCTTAGCAAGCTGGTTCAAGTTGGAAGCAAAACTCTCTAGGCGCTCTTCCGAACCTGCTTCTTCAGTACTGTCACTGCTACTGAAAGAGTCAGATGAAGAAGAGTCATCACCTGAGCTTGATGCTTTGGTAATACCGTGTGAAATAAAGTTAACGATATCCAGACGGCTAATATCATTCTTCTTCAGAAGATAAGCCGCATGAGACTCTTGTTCACTAAAGATAGCGACCAAAACATTGGCGCCTGTTACTTCACTGCGTCCTGAAGACTGCACGTGGAACACCGCGCGCTGCAGGACACGTTGAAAACTTAATGTAGGTTGGGTTTCGCGAGTTTCATCATTTTCAGGGATAAGAGGAGTTGTCTGATCAATGAAGATATCTAACTCGCTTCTTAATGCATCGATATCTGCCTGACAGGCAAGAAGGGCTTCCCTTGCAGCATCGTTTTCCAACAATGCTAGCAGGAGGTGCTCGACAGTCATGAACTCATGTCGTTTGTCTCTAGCGCGGGAGAATGCGCCGTTTAGACTCGACTCTAACTCTTTATTCAGCATAAGTACCTCCTTTGGCAGCAACTTGGGTTGCTTGATTCAGCTTTACGCTTGCTCCATTGTACAAAGCAAAGGATGCTCGTTTTCTTGAGAATACATAGTGACTTGCGCTACTTTGGTTTCCGCGACTTCGGCAGTGAACGTGCCACATATCGCTTTGCCTTCGTAATGCACTTTGAGCATCACTTGTGTTGCCTTGTCTATATCCATAGAGAAAAAACGCTCTAGGATTTCAATCACAAAGTCCATTGGTGTGTAATCATCGTTATTCAAAACAACGTTATACATGGACGGCGGCTTTACTTTTGTTTTTTCTAGCTCCAGTAAATCAGAGTCTGGAGTGACCCATTCAAATTGCTTGCTCATGACTAATCGTGTTTAGAAAGTTGCTTAAGATAATTTTACCACTTCACTGTGCGGAAGTTATCGATTTAGCTCTTATAAGTAAGAACAAATTGAGCCAAGCAAATTTGTGCCCTTACTTAGAGACTAATGCAGCAATTGTATCGCTGCAAATAAAAGATTTCTATCAAACAGCATTCTCTATCTAATTGATTAAAAAGACACCAAAAACCATTCAGGGCATAAATACAACAGACCGGATTACGCTGAAATTCGTTGCAAAAATGTAAATCTTAAAAGTGATTTGTTTGCAAATATGTTGAGTGTGATACGTTTTTCCTATTGACTGAACTCAATCATTGGCTACATTGGTCAAATAGTGACTCAAAATTTGGCAGCGGCTGAATGGATATTCACTTTTTGTTTACACACGGAATCATCGTGTAATCACACAACTTCAGTAACAATATGCATGAGGGATGTATAGCATGGCTACAGGTACAGTAAAATGGTTTAACAATGCCAAAGGATTTGGTTTTATCTGTCCGGAGGGTGAAGACGGTGATGTCTTCGCGCACTACTCCACAATCAAAATGGATGGGTATCGTACTCTGAAAGCAGGCCAACAAGTCACATTTGAAGTGGAAGAAGGTCCTAAAGGGTATCACGCAAGTTCTGTGGTACCAGTAGAAGCTCAAGCCATTAAATAATACGCTGCCAAACAACATTCGACATCTAAAGTGTCGTAATAGAGAAATAAAAAAACCCGCCACTTGGCGGGTTTTTCAATTTCAAAATGACTAATTAGCCATTAATGATAGCGTTTAATGTTGCGCTTGGACGCATCAGCGGTGCAGCTTTGTCAAACTCAGGTGCGTAGTAACCACCTAGTTCACCTGCCACGCCCTGCGCGCCGTTAAGCTCAGCAACGATCGCGTCTTCTTTTGAAGATAGTGCTTCAGCAACAGGAGCAAACTCTGCAGCAAGGTCTGCATCAGCAGTTTGAGCTGCTAGCGCTTGCGCCCAGTAGGTTGCTAGGTAGTAATGGCTACCACGGTTGTCCAACTCGCCGACTTTACGCGAAGGTGACTTGTTGTTATCCAAGAATTCACCGGTTGCTTTGTCTAGTGCATCAGCCAGTACCTGAGCTTTAGCATTGCCAGTCACTGTACTTAGGTGCTCTAGAGAAGCCGCTAGTGCAAGGAATTCACCAAGAGAATCCCAACGTAGGTGGTTTTCTTTCTCAACCTGTTGAACGTGCTTAGGTGCCGAACCACCCGCTCCAGTTTCAAACAGACCACCGCCATTCATTAGTGGCACAATTGAAAGCATTTTAGCTGACGTACCAAGCTCTAGAATCGGGAACAAGTCCGTTAGGTAATCACGCAGTACGTTACCTGTTACAGAAATAGTATCCTGACCTTCTTTGATGCGCTCTAGCGAGAACTTACATGCATCCAGTGGTGCTAGGATCTTGATTTCTAGACCTGCTGTATCGTGGTTAGGTAGGTAAGCATTCACCTTCTTGATCAGCTGAGCGTCGTGTGCACGATTCTCATCTAACCAGAACACCGCTGGTACACCTGTTGCGCGAGCACGTGTTACCGCCAGTTTCACCCAGTCTTGAATCGGAGCGTCTTTCACCTGGCACATACGGAAGATATCGCCTTCCTCAACCGCTTGCTCTAGTAGCACTGCACCAGCAGCGTCAACAACACGGATTGTGCCCGCTTGGTCAAGAATGAACGTTTTATCGTGAGAACCGTACTCTTCCGCTTTCTGAGCCATTAGGCCTACGTTTGGCACACTACCCATTGTCGTTGGGTCAAACGCACCGTTTTCTTTACAGAAATCGATAACCGCTTGATAGATGCTTGCGTAGCTACGATCAGGAATCATCGCTTTGGTGTCTTTCTGCTTACCATCTGGGCCCCACATTTGGCCAGAAGAACGCAGCATTGCAGGCATAGAAGCATCAACAATGATGTCACTTGGCACGTGAAGGTTAGTGATACCACGATCTGAATCAACCATAGCTAGCGGTGGTTGGGTTTCGTAAACAGCTTGCAGCGCAGCTTCGATTTCTTCTTTTTGAGCAGCTGGTAGAGAGGCAATCTTAGCGTAAACATCGCCAATACCGTTGTTCACATCTACGCCCAGTTGATCAAATACGTCACCGTACTTAGCAAACACATCTTTGTAGTAAACTTTAACCGCGTGACCGAAGATCACTGGGTCAGACACTTTCATCATGGTCGCTTTCATGTGAAGCGATAGAAGAACATCTTGCTGTTTCGCATCAGCAATTTCTTTTTCAAAGAACTCTACTAATGCTTTTTTGTTCATTACTGAACAATCAATGATTTCTTGGTCTTGAAGAGCGAATGGTGCTTTAAGCTCTTTAACTGTACCGTCAGCCGCAGTGAATTCGATCTTAACCTCGGTCGCACCTTCTACAGTGTGAGACTTTTCGCTACCAAAGAAATCGTTACCAGACATGCTTGATACATGGGACTTAGAATCTTTTGACCACGCACCCATTGAATGAGGGTTTTTCTTCGCGTAATTCTTAACCGACAGTGGCGCACGACGGTCTGAGTTACCTTCACGCAGTACAGGGTTTACTGCACTACCTTTGATTTTGTCGTAAGTCGCTTTGATAGCTTCTTCTTCATACGTGCTTGGCTCTTCAGGGTAGTTAGGTAGATTGTAGCCCTTGTCCTGAAGTTCTTTGATTGCTGCTTTAAGCTGTGGGATAGAAGCAGAAATGTTTGGAAGTTTGATGATGTTAGCTTCAGGTGTTTTTGCTAGCTCACCTAGCTCAGCCAGTGCGTCACCAATGCGTTGCTCTTCAGTCAAATGCTCTGGGAAGTTTGCAATAATACGCCCAGCTAGAGAGATATCACGAGTATCAACATCAATACCAGATGAAGCCGTGAAAGACTGAATGATTGGTAGCAGTGAATACGTTGCTAGTGCAGGAGCTTCATCAGTGATGGTGTAAATAATTGTAGGTTTTTCTGTAGGCATGAAATTTCCCTATTGTTCTTACAAAGTCCGTCGGATGAACGGCTTTGGGTTGTGTGTCCGCCAACAAGTTGAATTGTCATCCCCTCACTTGTTTGCGATTTATTGTCTCTTTTGTTTTTTCCTTACGTTTGCTTAAGCGTAAGATCCGTGAGAACTGTACTTTTATAATTAAACAAAATCGGAAGAATAGTCTATTATCTTGTGCACCAATCCTGTTTTCGGGCGCGCACATCATAGCCTAAAATGGATGGTTTTGAAAATTTTCGCCCACACTTCGTTTACATTTTTGCAAGGTAGTTAACATGTCGCCACGCTCACGCCGTGAGTCCTCCACGCCTTCCTCTCGTTCGCGTAAACCCGGTTTTAAACACTCGACTTCGACCAATAAAACCAAACATCATTCATCAAAGAACCGTAAAAAACCGGCGAGTACTAAACCTAAAGTAGCCCCTGAAGATCGCAAGGTGATCGTGTTTAATAAACCATTTGATACTCTGAGCCAATTTACTGATGGTGAAGGCCGAAAAACACTCGCTGACTTTATCCCAGTAAAAGATGTCTATGCCGCTGGAAGATTAGACAGAGATAGCGAAGGCCTAATGGTACTGACTAATGATGGCATACTGCAGGCCAAGCTGACTCAACCAAAATCTAAGTCACCGAAAACGTATTGGGTGCAAGTTGACGGAGCACCTTCAGAGTCTGATCTCGATAAGTTGAGGAAGGGTGTTGAGCTTAAAGATGGCATGACTCTACCCGCAAAAGTTGAAGTGATGGCAGAACCCAATGTATGGGAACGCACCCCTCCTGTTCGCTTTAGGGCCAATATTCCAACGACTTGGCTGGCAATCACCATTATCGAAGGAAGAAACCGTCAGGTTCGCCGCATGACCGCTAATATTGGCTTCCCAACTCTACGTCTAATTCGATATTCAATGGGCGATATTAAGCTAGGTGAATTACAGCCAGGTGAATGGAAAGAAATCCTGATCTAATTACAGACACGATTACTCCGCACATACAAAAACGGCGCTTCAATTGAAGCGCCGTTTATATTCACTATCAGCGAAAAGCTTATTCTGCGTCTTTCTCTTTTGCAGCCGTTACTGCAATCGCAAGCTCTTCAAGTGCTGCTGGGTTTGCAACACTTGGTGCATCGGTAAGTAGACACGCCGCCGCTGTTGTTTTAGGGAACGCGATAACGTCACGGATGTTCTCCGTACCACATAGCAGCATAACCAGACGGTCTAGGCCGAATGCAAGACCTGCATGTGGAGGCGTACCAAATTTCAAAGCGTCAAGTAGGAAGCCAAACTTAAGCTGCTGTTCTTCTGCATCGATGCCTAGAATATCAAACACCGCTGCCTGCATTTCTGCGTTGTGAATACGAACAGAGCCACCACCAACTTCGTAGCCGTTGATAACCATATCGTAAGCATTTGAGTTCGCTGCTGCTGGGTTTGCTTTCAATTCTTCAGCATTCACACCTAATGGAGAAGTGAATGGGTGGTGCATTGCGTGCAGGTTGCCTTCATCGTCTTCTTCGAACATTGGGAAGTCAACAACCCATAGCGGAGCCCATGCGTTCTCGTCTGTTAGTTCAAGGTCTTTACCCAGTTTCAGACGCAGTGCACCCATTGCTTCTGCAACTGTGTTCGCTTTATCTGCACCGAATAGAATGATGTCGCCAGATTCAGCTTGAGTGCGATCCAGAATACCGTTAATCACATCTTCATTTAGGAATTTAGCCACTGGAGATTGGATACCTTCCATGCCTGCTGCACGGTCGTTAACCTTCATCCATGCCAGACCTTTCGCACCGTAGATGCCAACGAACTCACCGTAACCATCAATCTGCTTACGAGTTAGAGAAGCACCACCTGGTACGCGAATCACTGCAACGCGACCTTTCTCATCGTTTGCTGGACCAGAGAATACTTTGAACTCAACGTCTTTTACTAGGTCAGCAACATCTACTAGCTCTAGTGGGTTACGTAGATCTGGCTTGTCAGAACCGAAACGACGAATCGCTTCAGAGAAAGGCATCACTGGGAATTGTCCTAGGTCTACGTTTAGTAGCTCTTGCCACATATCGCGAACCATTTTCTCGGTCGTAGCACGAACTTCATCAGCCGTCATGAAAGACGTTTCGATATCGATCTGAGTGAATTCTGGTTGACGGTCAGCACGTAAGTCTTCATCACGGAAGCACTTAACGATTTGGTAGTAACGGTCAAAACCAGACATCATTAGCAGCTGTTTGAATAGCTGCGGAGACTGAGGTAGCGCGTAGAACGAACCTTTGTGAACGCGGCTTGGTACTAAGTAGTCACGTGCGCCTTCTGGCGTCGCTTTAGTTAGAACTGGAGTCTCAATGTCTAGGAAACCATTGTCATCTAGGAAACGACGAACAAAGCTAGAAGCTTTAGCACGTAGCTTGATGCGATCGCTCATTTCAGGGCGACGAAGATCTAGATAACGGTACTTTAGACGCTGCTCTTCAGAGTTCTTCTGGTTAAAGTCTAGTGGCAGAACGTCCGCACGGTTGATGATTTCAAGACCTTTCGCGATGATCTCAACTTCACCCGTCGCCATATCTTTGTTTACTTGGCTATCTGGGCGAACACGAACTTCACCAGTTAGCTTGATACAGAATTCATTACGAAGTGTGTTAGCTACTTCATACGCATCTGCCATATCTGGATCAACAACTACCTGAACGACGCCTTCACGATCTCGCATATCGATAAAAATAAGACCGCCTAAATCACGACGACGGTTAACCCAGCCGCAAAGTTCTACAGTTTGTCCTGCAAGGGACTTGTTCAGGTGACCACAGTAATGGGTACGCATAATGAATTTCCCAATCTCTTTAAATTCGTTAATTACTCGATATCAGCGTTTTCCTAGCTGATAGCGCAAAGATCCATTTATACGCTGAAAGTCATTCAAAATCGACTACTCAGAATACAATTTATTGCTATTTATCTAGTTTTGATGCTTTTTAGCGCAATAAAAGAGCAAAACCACATCAATCAGAAAAAATTGGCGCTGATTATAGCTTGAAAGTACCGTTCTCTTCAAAACTCTCGTAAAGTGGTTAAGCGTTAAAGGTAGAGATGGCTCAATATGGATGGATTCCCCCTAAGACTTGGCTTGACCATGTGGTCTCACAACAACTGGCAACAAAGCTTCTACGGTAGTGGCACCAAGCCCGCCGAAAGGCTAGAAAAGTACGCTCAGGTTTTCCATACTGTCGAAGGGAATACGACATTCTACGCCACACCAAGTGTTTCAACCGTGCAGAACTGGCGAGCTGCGACGCATGATGATTTCAAATTCACTTTTAAGCTGCCAAAAGCGATCACTCACCAACAAATGCTACGAGGCAGTCAAGGGCCACTCAATGAGTTCATGCAAATCATGGCACCTTTGCATGACCGCATCGGCCAGTGGACCATTCAGTTGCCAGCGGCTTTTGGCCCAGAACATCTCAGCGACCTGCAAAGATTCTGCGATTTATTCCCACCAAACTTCCCTATTGGCGTTGAAGTTCGACACCCCGCTTTTTTCGCTAAAGGTGAAGAAGAGCGTCAATTGAACCAGTGGCTGCACGAGAAAGGCTACGACCGGATCATCATGGATAGCCGGCCTGTGTTTGCAGCAAAACCGGACAATGAAGCCATCATTGATGCACAGCAAAAGAAACCTAAAGTCCCAGTACACGCTATCGCCACAGCCTCACACCCCATGATTCGCTTTATCGGTCATCCAACGGAGTCTGAAAACTACGCTTTTTTCACCCCTTGGCTGAAAAAGCTACCAGAGTGGATAGCCGAAGGTAAGCAACCTTATGTAATGATTCATACCGCCGACAATATTATTGCGCCAGAACTTGCGGGTAATTTGTACAAAATGCTGCAAAACAATACTCAATTGCCTGACTTATCAGCATTCCCCGGCAAATGATGGCAATTCGCAGTTACAGATGTTCTGAGTAGAATTGTCTCAACACATGACACGAGCGCGATTTTCTCATAAAATACGCGCCTTTTTTGATGCCACTGCGAAACTTGTCAGAGAATCGATTATGAATCCTAAGAGCAATCCAGATACGATGTTTTCCGCTCCTATCGATAAATAGGAGACTTCACGTTTGATGAGCGTGTTGCAGAAGTCTTTCCTGATATGATTCAGCGATCTGTTCCTGGGTACAGTAATATCATCTCTGCCATTGGCATGTTGGCCGAAAGGTTCGTTAAACCGCATTCAAACATTTACGATCTTGGCTGCTCACTCGGTGCCGCGACGTTATCCATGCGTCGTCATATTCAGCAGGAAGGTTGCCAAATCATTGCAGTCGACAACTCGTCCGCCATGGTTGAGCGTTGTAAACTGCACGTCAATGCTTACCGCAGCGATACACCTGTGGATGTGGTGGAAGCAGACATTCGCAATATCGAAATCCAAAACGCTTCTGTCGTGGTACTCAATTTCACGCTGCAGTTTCTTTCACCTCAGGATAGGTATACTTTGCTGGAGAAAATCTATGCGGGTCTGCGTCCGGGGGGCATTTTGATCTTGTCAGAAAAGTATGTGTTTGAAGATCAAGTGTCTAATGAACTGCTCATCGACCTTCATCATGACTTTAAGCGCGCCAACGGTTATAGCGAATTGGAAATCAGCCAGAAGCGCAGTGCGATTGAAAACGTCATGCGCCCTGATTCGAAAAAGGAACACAAAGAGCGTTTTGCCGAAATCGGCTTTAGTAGCTTCGATGTCTGGTTCCAATGTTTCAACTTTGGTTCAATGTTCGCGATAAAGTAGCGAAAAATGAGTCGTTCGCTCAGTATGTTGGGCTAAATTGTTTAATTTATTATCAGTGAAAAACTATGTTTAACTTTGCCAATTTTTATCAGTTAATTGCCACGGATACGCGCCTTCAGCCATGGCTTAATGTTTTACCTCAGCAGCTAACCGATTGGCAAAACGCAGAGCACGGTGATTTTGGTCGCTGGCTAAAAGCACTCAACAAAATCCCTGAAGGTTCACCTGATCAGGTTGATCTGAAGCACTCTGTCACTATTGCGAACGATACTCCGTTCCATACTGGTGAGCTGAAAAAGCTAGAAAACTTGCTCCGTACGTTCCACCCTTGGCGTAAAGGCCCATATCATCTGCACGGCATTCACATTGATACAGAGTGGCGCAGCGATTGGAAATGGGATCGCGTGCTACCACACATCTCACCACTTAAGAATCGCAGTGTCCTTGATGTTGGCTGTGGCAACGGTTACCACATGTGGCGAATGCTGGGCGAAGGCGCGCGATTGTGTGTAGGTATTGACCCATCACATTTATTCCTGATTCAGTTTGAAGCAGTACGCAAGCTAATGGGCGATAACCAACGTGCGCATTTGCTGCCACTGGGTATCGAACAGCTACCGAAACTTGAAGCATTTGATACTGTGTTCAGCATGGGCGTGCTATACCACCGCCGCTCTCCACTCGACCACTTGATTCAACTTAAAGATCAGCTTGTGGCGGGTGGTGAGTTGATTTTGGAAACGTTAGTCATTGAAGGTGATGAAACTTCCGTGCTTGTACCAGTTGACCGCTATGCTCAAATGCGTAATGTCTACTTCTTCCCTTCTTCAAAAGCCCTCAAAGTGTGGCTAGAGCAAGTAGGATTTGAGGATGTTCGCATCGTTGACGAAAACGTCACTTCTGTCGATGAGCAGCGCACAACTGACTGGATGACGCACAATTCCCTGCCAGACTATCTTGATGCCAACGACCCAAGCAAAACAGTGGAAGGTCATCCGGCACCTCGTCGAGCAGTACTTGTCGCCAAAAAACCTAATTATGATTAATTATTGACAGACTCCTAACTTTTTAGGTACTTCAAATACTTAATCTAAACACTAAAAGACTCTAAAATTTAGGATGCTGACTGCGTCCTATTTTTTTGCAGTGCATCACTAATCAATACTCAATACAATCTATCAGGGCAATGTGCCTTGTGAGACCAACGAGTAATGATCTAAACTCCTAATTTATAAACAACTTAATCTAATTCAGGATTTTCAATGTTTACCAAATTGACTCCGGTCATTGCGATTGCCTTACTTTCAGGCTGCACGCTCACCAACAGTGAGCAATACCATCAGGAAACCCTTGCAGCGATTCAATCTTCAGAAACAAATCTCACACAAAAATTTACTCGTTTAGAGAGTCAGGTAAGCGATCAAGCCGAACACATTGAAAATCTACAATCTAAGGTCGACATGCTGGATAAAGAGCTGATGAAGTTCAAATACGAAGCCATGGCCGAAGTAAAGAAAAAGCGCGAACCAGTACTGGTGCCTACTCAAGTCCAAGTTCAAGCTGCACCGACTCAAGACGTTGTGTTAGGTGAGATTGAAAAAGTGACCATAGATTCTATCAAGCAGGCATTTGACACTCGCATCGATACCGGTGCAGCCACGTCTTCACTCAATGCCGTAAACATCGAAGAATTCGAGCGTAATGGCAAGAATTGGGTTCGTTTTCACTTATCAGATGGTGAAACCGCGTTAGATGACACGAATTGGATTGAAGCCCCTATCATCCGCTTTGTGAAAATACGACAAGCAACAAGCGATAAAATGGAACGCCGCGCGGTCGTAGAATTGTGGGTAAGATTGGGCAAGATTCACGAAAAAACACAGTTCACTTTGGCAGATCGTTCTCAGATGACCCATCCTGTGTTATTGGGTCGTGAATTTATCCGAGATATTGCAGTGGTGGATGTCAGTAAACAATACATCCAAACGAAAAACGAACAAATACAATAAGGTAGCTTATGACGTCTAAAGTCCCTTTTTATATATCGGTCGTCCTGCTTATTATTGCAGGCATCGCTTTAAGTATGTTCAGGCATCAGACTTATGGCGTTCCTTGGACACCGGGAGAAACCCGTCAAGTTTGGGATATTGAAGCCCGTGTCGAGTTTAATGCTCAGGCTAAACCTGTTAAGGCGTCACTAGCCGCACCACATACTCAAAACGGGTTCACGCTGATCAGTGAATCTTCTTCATCACCAGGCTACGGCGTTTCATACGTTAATACTGAAACTGGGAGAAGAGCTGAGTGGTCAATTCGCCACGCAGTAGGCGCACAAACTATCTACTACAAAGCGCAATTCCTTGTGGATCCTCAGGCGAAAGTCGAACCACTCAAGCCAGATCAAGATATCACCCCACCAACCTTTGACGGTCCGACAGAAGCCGCGGCGATCTCTTTAATTGAACGCGCCAACAAACGCTCTGCTGATGACATCACGTTCACTCGTGAACTGATCAAAATCCTTAACGATTCAGATAGCCAAAACGCTGCTCTATTGCTGAACAAAATGTCCAAAGTGGAAGCGGTCGATAAAATCCTTGCTCACGCTCAAATACCAAGCAAAGTGGTTGGTGTCATCGAGTTAGAAGATGGCCGTCGACGTCAGACTATTCAGCAGATGAACCAAGTATGGAATGGTAAAGAGTGGATTCTGTTTAATCCTCAGAACGCTAATCAAGTCATCGCTGAGAACATCCTAGTCTGGGATGAGTCCAATGTATCACTGCTTGATATCATCGGCGGCCAAAACAGCCAAGTTCACTTCTCGATGATCGCTCAGGAAGTCTCACCAAAACAGGCGACTCTGGACAAAGTTGAAGCAGACGGTCTACTTAACTTCTCTATCCATAGTTTACCACTTGAAGAGCAGGCGATGTTTAAAACCATCATGCTGATTCCGATTGGTGCACTTATTGTGGTGTTCCTACGTGTCATCATTGGCCTGAAAACCTCCGGTACCTTCATGCCAGTCCTGATTGCGGTTGCCTTCGTTCAGACTCAGCTTGTCACTGGTATTGTCGGCTTCTTGCTGATTGTCGGTACCGGTCTGGTAATACGAAGTTATCTCTCAAGGCTAAACTTGCTGTTAGTCGCTCGGATTTCTGCAGTGATTATCACGGTCATCATGATCATCTCGGTCTTCACGGTAGTCGCGTTTAAGATTGGTTTGACAGAGGGTCTGTCGATTACCTTCTTCCCGATGATCATCCTTTCTTGGACCATCGAACGTATGTCGATTCTATGGGAAGAAGAAGGCGCTAAAGAGGTTATGCTGCAAGGCGGAGGTTCATTAGCAACGGCCGTACTGGTTTACCTAGCGATGACCAGCACTTACATTCAGCACCTGACTTTCAACTTTATTGGTCTTCAGCTGATTGTTCTGGCAGGTATTCTGCTACTTGGTACTTACACGGGTTACCGTCTAACAGAGCTACGTCGCTTTAAACCACTAGCGGAGGACTAAACGATGCTGACACGTTTAACTTCGCAGTTTACATCGCCAGATAAGCTTCGCCATAAAGGTATTATGGGCATGAATCAACGTAACCACAGCTACATTGGTCGTTACAATGATCGCTCAAAATACCCGTTGGTAGATGACAAGCTTAAAACGAAAATCATTGCTCAGCAGCATGGTGCCACGACACCTGAGTTAATTGGCGTGATCAGTAGCCAAGTGGAAGTCAAAACCATTCATAAGATGGTCAAAGACTGGCCTGGCTTCGTTATTAAGCCCGCTCAAGGAAGTGGTGGTAAAGGCATCTTGGTTATCACCTCTCACAAGGACGGTATCTACACCAAACCGTCTGGCGCTACGATCAACCAAGAAGACGTTGAACGCCATATTAGTAACGCACTGGCGGGTCTTTTTTCGCTAGGTGGTAAAAACGATGTTGCTGTTGTTGAAAACCTGATTAAGTTTGATGACTGCTTCGACGGGTTCAGCTACGAAGGTGTACCCGATGTGCGAATCATTGTTTTTAAGGGCTACCCTGTCATGGCAATGATGCGCTGTTCCACTGCCGCCTCTGATGGTAAAGCAAATTTACACCAAGGTGCGGTAGGTGTCGGTATTGATATCGCGACAGGTCGTGCAGTGAGAGCCGTACAATTCGATCAACCCGTTACGCATCACCCCGATACAGGTAAAGAACTCGCTACGCTGCAAGTACCTCATTGGGAACGCTTGTTAACATTGGCTTCGAGTGCATGGGAAATGACAGGCTTGGGCTACATGGGCACTGACATGGTTCTGGATAAAGAAGAAGGGCCTATGGTGCTTGAGCTAAACGCACGTCCGGGCTTAGCTATCCAAATCGCCAATGGCGCTGGGCTACTGCCTAGACTGCATCATATAGAAAACCTTGGCTCACCAAGAGTTTATCCAAGCGCAGAAGAACGCGTCGCTTATGCGGCCAAGCAGTTTGGTATATTCGCCAATGAAGTGACAAGCTAAAAGCTTTCAATAACTCAAAACCCGCGACATGCGGGTTTTTTAATCGCTGAAGTAAAACTATCAAGCCAAATTCACACTAGCGTGCTCCTTGCACAAACCGTATTTTAACTTGATCTTATCTGCCACTTTTTCGGCAATCATTATTGTTGGTGCATTGGTATTGCCACCTACCAAAGTGGGCATAATTGAGGCATCAACAACTCTTAAGCCCTCAATCCCATAGACGGAAAGATTACTGTCTACCACAGCCAATGCATCTTGCTCTGTTCCCATTTTGCAAGTTCCGACCGGATGATATTGAGTGTCAGCACGGTTTCGAATGTCCTGCTCAATCGCACTATCATCACTCACATCAACGGGGTAAAAACTGTCTCCTCGCACATCATCAAACACCTCATTTTCTAGCATCCGATGCTGCTTTTTCCACGCCTTAATCATCACCGACATATCATCGGGGTGGCTGAAAAATGCAGGGTCAATGCTTGGTGAATCATACGGGTCTGCACTTCTAAGCTTGACTGTCCCTTTGCTCTTGGGTCTCAGCAAGGTGACGTGGCTGCTGAAGCCATGACTCAGATGGATTTTCCGCGCGTGGTCATCAACAACAGCGACAACAAAGACAAATTCAAGATCGGGAACTTGTACTTCATCATCAGAACAAAAGAACCCAATTCCCTCTGCGTAGTTACTTGTTAACTTCCCGCTCCGATGGCGTCGCCATTGGGGGATCGCTTTACCTATATCTACGGCCATTTGTAATGAAATACCAAAAGTCGAGCGCTTGGCATTACATGTATAGGAATGGATCAGATCAATATGATCTTGCAGATTCTCACCCACCCCCGCGAGTTCATGGACCTGGTAAATACCGTGTTTATCCAGCTCTTCTTTAGGTCCAACACCGGATAGCAGCAAGATTTGTGGCGAACCAAATGCCCCAGCAGAAAGAATGACTTCTTTTCGGCACTTAATCTGAAAGCGCTTTCCTGCTAAGCCATACTCCACACCAATAGCTTGCTTATCACGAAACAGGACTTTATGAGTTGTAGCTTTAGTTACAACGGTAAGATTAGGACGAGACAAATTGGGAGTCAGGTACGCTTTAGCCGCACTACAACGCTCACCATTGAGCTGAGTCACTTGAGTTGCCATCGCGCCGAGTTGCTCAACGCCATTGATGTCCTTATTTCGCGGTATACCAATAGACTCACATGCCTGTAGGTACTTCTCAAGCATCTCACTTGGGCAACGTAGATCAGTGACATTCAGCGGTCCACCTTGGCCGTGAAATTCATCCTGGTGGACTTCGTTATGTTCAGCCTTTTTGAAGTAAGGCAAACACTCGTCATAGCTCCATCCGACATTGCCTAAACTTGACCACAAATCATAGTCATAGCGATGCCCGCGTGCGTACATCATGGCGTTGATCGAACTTGAACCACCCAGTGTTTTACCACGTGGCTGATAGCCTTTGCGCCCGTTGAGGCCTTTCTGTGGAACCGTCTCAAAACCCCAGTTATTGTGTTTAGTCGGCATCATTGCGACCATTCCGACAGGAGTATGAATAAAGGGACTGGTATCTTTACCACCAGCTTCTAATAGGCATACGCTGATAGTGGGATCTTCAGATAAGCGGGCCGCTAACACGCACCCGGCAGAACCTCCACCGACAATAATAAAATCATAGCTGTCCATCAGTTAATTCCTCAGCACAAATTCAGGGGCATATAGAAGTGGGGAAACGCCCCTATTCGCACAAGTACGCACTTGGATGTGCAGACTGCCCTGCGAATCTATTTGGCTTGTTCTTTGAGTGCAGGATCAGGTTTTCCAACAAACCATCGAACCGCCAGTTTCTGAATCGGATTTCCATAGGGCGGCGTAAACAAAGCGATTGGAAACCACCGACGCATCTGCAACACACTGCGCGCGTGGCTAAGTTCACGAAAGCCTTCTTCCCCGTGATAATTGCCGATTCCAGAATTGCCAACCCCGCCGAATGGCACTGAATGATTCAGCACATGCCATCCCCAGTCATTGATCGTCACGCCACCACTGTGTGTTCGAGCCAGTAACGCTTCGCGCTGTTGCTGATCATGACTAAATAGATAACACGCGAGAGGTCTTGGACGCTGATTAATGTAATCAGTGACTTGCTCCAAATTCTGATAGCCGTGCACCGGAAGCAGTGGACCAAAAATCTCTTCCTGGCAGATACGCATCTCAGGCGTTAGTTGGGTGGCGATGAACAAGGGCGTCTTGCGTCCCTCTCCATCCTCTGAACATTGCGTTATGACCGCTCCTTTGTGGCGAGCATCCTCTAACAATTCTTGGAAACGTTGCGCCTGTGCATCATCGATTAGAGAGGTATAGTCATGATTACCTCGAATCGATTTGTACATTGCTTTGTGCGCATGGGACACGGCAGTGACAAACCGCTCCACTTTGTCTTCGGGGACAAACGCATAATCTGGCGCGATACATATCTGCCCAGAGTTAAATGCTTTGCCATGAGCCACACGTTGAGCAGCAAGCTCAATATCAAAGTCATCAAAAACAATAACCGGAGACTTGCCCCCTAGCTCCAACGTCACCGGAGTAAGATTCTTAGCCGCATTAGCCATGATAACTTTGCCGCTCTTCGGTGAGCCGGTAAAAACAAGATGGTTAAATGGAAGACTCGAAATATCCATCGCTTGTGGATGGCTACCCTCTACGACGCGGACCAAGTCGGTTGAATAAATCTCGCTCAATAACTTCGTCAATACTCTCGTCACTGCTGGGCAGTTCGGGGGCATTTTTATCATGCATCGATTGCCCGCGGCTAAAGCAGTAACCAGCGGACCAACAGAAAGGTAAATTGGGAAGTTCCATGGGCAGATAATACCAACCACTCCTTTGGGCTGATATCTCACCTCAAGCCTATTGCCTTTGAATAGCCACTCCGTAGGGCGACGGCTCGGTTTCATCCAGCGTCCAATGTGGCTTAAGACATGATTGATATCCAGTATCGGGGCTAGGACATCCGCCATAATCGACTCGGTATGACTACGGCCACCAAAGTCTTCACTCATCGCATCAGCGAGAACATCTTGATATCGAGATAACTGTTGCTTAAGTGCTCTTAAGCGTTGCTTCCTGACGCTCAAACTTGGCAATGGTTCATTTTGGTATGCCAATTGAAGCTCATTGAACCAAGTTGTCAGCTCACTTACTGAAGCGTCAGACGCCAGTGTATCGCTGTCGGCTAAGTGTGTTGCCATCGTATTCATCTAAGTGACCTCGCATGTCCCAATACCTTATTACAACATTTTGCTAACATGACGCACAGGTGGTAGAGAGACATAAAGCGGTGAAATTCGGACACAAATAACAGATCTAAAGACATCCTTAGGCTATAAAGTATCCTCAAGCTGACAATGTGTAAGGGAAAGGGAAGAAAGGAAAATGGAGTATAGTGCGGTTTATGAACCCGATATGCAGGCTTTTGGTATCCTAGATGTACAGCTGTTAACTAGATATCTGGAGCATCAGATTCCAGTCGAAGATCTGCTTAAAGGCAGTGGTATATCACTTGCGGAACTCTACTCTCCAGACACACATATCACCCTCGCTCAGAAGCTAATCATTTTTAGTAATGCGACAAACCTGTCAAACGAGCCTGCTCTGGGTTTAAAAATAGGTCAACAAGCGCGTTTCAGTGACTTTGGTGTTCTTGGTTATGCGGCTTTTAGCAGCAGCACGCTACTCGATGCCTTGCTACTTGGCTTCAAATATCTGCGTCTTGCCGGCCCCGTACTAAGAAAGAAAATGTGGATTGAACAAAATCACGGTTATTTTCGCGCAGAGCAACTTATCGAGCTCGATTCGCTGCTTCCTTTTTGCTGCGAGTACTGGTTTGCTACCATTCAGAATCTGTGTGAAGAGGTAATGCAACAACCATTTCCTTCCCATGTACTTAAGTTTCCTTACCCGAAGCCAGAGTATGGAGACTTATATAACGAGCTGTTTCGCTGCCAAATTGAATTTGATAGCCAAGAGCTGGAATGGGAATTTGACGCTAGCCAATTACACAACCCTCTGCCGTCAGCGAACGCAATGACGCTACAGATGTGCTTAAAGTCCTGTGACGAGATGTTGGCTAAAGTGAGCAGTACGCCAAATTTGAAAGAAAAAATCACTCAGATATTCATTGAGCGGCCTGGTCGCTACCCCTCGATTGAAGCGCTCTCTTCTGAGCTAGGAATGTCATCTCGTACATTACGTCGCCACCTCAAGGCCGAACAAACGGGCTATCAACAAATATTGGATCACGTCCGCTTCCACCTCGCAAAATATTACCTTGTTTCAACAGGTTTAAATATCGAAGAAATTTCTGAGCGGGTAGGCTTCTCAGACAGTGCAAATTTCCGCCATGCGTTTCGCAAATGGAATGGCTGCTCACCGAAAGCGTTTCGTAACCAAGCCGCTGACGCTAAACAAAAAAATACCCGCTAACTCAGCGGGTATTTTCTATCAGCTTGTCTTTATAGCTCTTCAATCAGTTCTTGAGCTTCTGACTTGTCTTGCTCAGCTTGTCCAAAGCCTCTTAGACCAACCACATGAACATGCTCATGGTCTTTAAATACTTTACGCACTAGCTTGTAAGTGGTGCCCTTCTCTGGGCTGATGTTTTCTGGTGCCGCAATCAACAATTGCATATCCAGACGGTCACACAGTTCAAACAGAGTCGAAATCGACTTAGCATCCAAACGCGCAGCCTCATCGAGGAACAACAGTCGACAAGGAACAATGTCTTTACTGCGTAAACGACGAGATTCTTCTTCCCAGCTCTGAACAACCATCAGAAGAATCGACTGACCCGTACCGATCGCTTCACCCGTAGACAATGCACCAGATTCCGCTTGTAACCAACCATCTGAACCGCGGCAGACTTCAACACTCAGCTCTAGGTAGTTGCGGTAGTCCAGCAGCTCTTCTCCCAGAACTTGCGGGCTGCGTTGCCCCATATCAATATGTGGGTTAACGCGCTGGAACAATTTCGCCATCGCCTCTGAGAAGGTATAGCGAGAGGTCTCAAACAAGTCTTTGTGCTGCTCTTGCTGTGAAGCTAGACCATGAAGCAAAATTTCGTGGCTTTCACGAATCTTCACATTCAAACGAACACCTTTTACCTGACCAAAGGCAATGTTCGACAAGCCTTGGTTTAGCATACGGATGCGGTTTTGCTCACGCTGAATCGTTTTCTTGATGATGCTAGCGACAGATTCAGAACTAATCGCAAGACGATTTTCACGTTGCGTCAGTTCTTCGGTCAATCGCGCCAGCTCCACTTCCATCTCTTCAATGGCCTCAACCGGGTCATCGGTATGGATGATATCCTGACGAATGCGTTCACGCAGATGCTGGTACACTGCGATATAGAACAATACCTTACGCTCAGGGCGTGCATTGTCTTCCGACAGACGCAGGGCATCACGTAAGTCATCGTTATCTGCCACCGCCAGACGTAACGCACCCAACGATTTATCCGACATCGAGCGTAGTTCATCCGCTGACATATAAGCAAGCTCACGTTTATGCAGACGACGTTCGACATCGTTTTCACGTGCTAAGCGCAGTACTGAGCACCAACCTGCTTTCGCTGCAACCACAAAGGTGCGCAGCTCAATGTACTCTTTCTGAACCTTCTTAAGACGTTTTGCCAGACCTTTCATTTCCAGCTCAGTCGACGTGATGGTACGCTCGTATTCACTCTTACGACTGCGTGACGTATGCAGACGTTCCTGCAGTTCATCTCGACGACGCATGGCGCGCTCTTGTGCGCCTTCGTCTGCAGTAACACCGAACTCTTGAAGCTCTTGCTTAAATTCTTGAACCGTTTCCTGCTTAGCCTGATGAGAACTCTTCAATGAAGCCAAGACTTGGTTGTACTGGTTCATCTGACCTTGAGATTGCTTCAGTTCGTCACGAGAACGTGTACGGTGCCTCTCCACTTCAACAAGCTTAGCTTTAAGCTGTTCACTCAGCTCGCTGCTCTTGTTGAGCAAGTCCACAGAGTCAGAATAAGCAAAGTGATGGCGACGTTCCACCAAGTCAGACAATGCAAAGATCTGCTTCTTAAGTTCCTGTAACTGAATATCCGCTGCCTTATATTCAGCTTCTAACGCATCGAATTGCTCAGGGTCGGCTTCAAGCGCTGAGGCGATTTTTTCCAGTTCAGCGACTGTTTTCGCGTGGCTGCTCAAAAATGCTTTCGCTTCAGACAGTTGAACGATTTTTTCTTCAAGCTCTTCGAAACGTAGTGTCAGTGAATCATCTTCAATCAGCGCCATCATTGGTGCTAACTTATCCAGCGATGACAACGCCTGCTTACTCGTTAACAACTGAGAACGTTGCTGCTGCTCTTTGGCATCCAAATCTGCCAGTACTCGTGACACTTGGTTGCGCTTCTCGCGAGCCACTGTCAGCGATTGCTCTGGATCCGCTTCAAAAGCAACCTGAATGTGCTTAGCAACGAAGTTGTTGAATGCCTGATATAGACGCTGAAGTTTTTGCGAATCGAACGCAGCTTTCGCATGCTGTTCAACCACTTCTTCTCGCTCATTACGTAGCAGCTCTAAACGTTGTTCACGCGCAGCACGTCCAAACAGAGGAATTTCTGGGAAGCGTGAGTAACGCATCTGGCGATCGTTCATGCGAACACAAACCGCCCCTTCCAGTTCTTCAGCATCAAATGAGCTGTCATCAAAGGCATCGATATCGCCTTCAATGATGTAAAGGTCTTCAGGACAATCGTCCAGCTCAATCAGCTTTTCTTCAATACCCGTTAAGTCAGACACCACAATCGCATGACGAGATGGACCGTACATCGCACTGAAATAAGGCGCATCGCCAATGGTGATATCGTCATAGATCTCTGAAAGCAGCACACCACCTAATGTATCAGCCAAGCCTTTCAGACGAGGATCATTGGAGCCACCCGGTGATGCTAACCGTTCAATTTCATTCTCTAAATGAGCACGGCGCTCAGCGAGCTTTTCTTTCGCCAATGACTGCTGCTTTTCTTGCTCCAGTACCACTTGCATGTGGGACATAACAGCCTGGCTGTCATACAGATCAGCACCACTTTGCTCTTTGAGCGTTTCCAACGCGTCGTGAGCTGCAATCCAAGTTGGCGCAATGGCTTCAAGCTTTTTGATTTCGCTAGCAGAATCCTGCTCTAAGCGACGCTGTTCGCTGCGCTGCTCACGTACCTCTTCCTGAGCCATCTCAAGCGATTCAACCTGCATAGCGTGACGTTCACGCTCCTGCTCAAAGGTTAACTCATCAACGAGCTCTGCATGATGTTGCTTCTGATACGCGTCGACTAACTCACAGGCCTGACGCTGTTGATTGAGATTACGTTCTAGATCTCTGTGCTGCGCTCGCCATTGTTGTTCATTTTGTGCAATTTGCTCAGCATCTCGCGCTTGACGAATCGACTCCTTTGCAACTTCAGCAGCATTTTTACGCTCCACTGAGTCGCCAGCAATCTTACGAACCAAGGTAAGCGCCGTCTCAAACTGCTCAACGGCAGCTGAAGACATATCCAGTTTGTGTTTCACCGACAGCAAAGCTGCCGTGCTTTCTGATTCCTGATTTTTCAGCTCAGAGACCAAGGAGTGTGCGCGCTCAGCAGTAAGGTCCTCATCCCCCAGCAAGGTTTTGGCTTTCTCAAGCGCTTGAACTGCTTGTTGGTATTGAAGTGCGCGGGTTTGCTGAACGTCCAACGCTTGCTGATAATCCGCTAACTGAGTCTTAAGGCTATCTACCTCTTCTTCTGCAACCGTCGCTTGCTCTTCCATCATCAGAACACGTTCTTGCGCTTCTTCAACGACCATCAACTGTTCTTCAAGTCGTTCGCTGAGCTCTTCAAGATCTTCTTGGTAGCGCTCGATCTTTTCCTGCTGACGCAACGCATTCTGGACAAGCTGTAAGTGGTCGGAAGCCGCTTGATAGTCTTGCTCTAAAGCCGACTCGGACTCCACCAGCAGTTCAAGCTCTTCTTGAACGCGATTAAGTAAATTGTTTTGCTCAACCAGTGTTTCACGTGAGCCAAACAATTCTGAGCGCAGAGATAGAGTCTGCTCAAGCTTGTTACGACGATCGTTTGCATGGCGCATGTAGTCAGCCGCCACGTAATTTGTCGATTCGGTGATCAGATGTTTAAACAGGTCTCGATCTGCTTGAGTGGTTTTGATCGCTTCAAGCGTCATGCGGTTTTCACGCAACGCCGATTCCATGTCTTGAAAAGCTTTCTTTACTCCGCCATTCTGAGGCAGTAGGTAATCGCGTAATGAGCGGGTAATCGCACTCGAAATACCACCGTACAGCGACGCCTCAATCAAGCGATAGAACTTAGAACGGTCACTGGAGTTACGCAATTTCTTAGGAATCACGCCAAATTCAAACATTTGTGCGTGGTATTCGACAATTGAATTGAAAGTCTTAAGCTGAACACCTTCGTGTTGCGCGACTGACTCTTTGATTGCGTTGATCTGACGAACACGCGCCTGAGTCGCAGAAACACTTTCAATCAGAATATCCGTCGGCTTCACACTGCTTGGCAGCCCTTGAATCACGAACGGTTTGATATCCACTTTCTTATCACGACCCGCGACCTGCTGCAGCTTAACCGCAAACAGTAAGCGCTGATTACGTGAATTCACAACATCCAATGCCGCATAACACGCACCTGGCTGCAATTTACCGTAGAGGCCTTTGTCACGTGAAGACTGGCTACTGCCCGCCTCGGTCGTATTTCGGAAATGCAGCAGCGTCTGGTCAGGTATCAAGGCTGTAATGAATGCCGCCATTGTGGTTGATTTACCTGCACCATTACCCCCGGATAACGTGGTAACTAAGCCATCAATGTCAAAGGTTCGTGCAAAGAAGCCGTTCCAGTTGACCATGGTCAGCGATTGATATTTACCTCTTTCAATCATGCTTCACCTTCTTCTAATTTTTCTGATTGAGATGACTCATCACCTTGTTCTGATTCTGCCAGTAAGCTGCCTTGGCTTGGCTCTTTGGTATGCACAACTGCTTCACCATCACGGATCAAGCGTAACTGCGCTTCACGCATGTCGTCGCCCACACGGACATCAGCACCAAAGCGGAATACCGATTCACTGATACTGAATTTACCGGTTTCGCCAATGTTGATGATCATGCCCAGACGGCGTAAACGACGCAGAGAAGTGCGAACTTTTTCAAACAGTTTTTCTTTATCTAAATCTGAACCAGTCGCACGGTTGGTGACCAGCTTCATCAGCTTTTTCTCATCAGATAAAGCCAACAGCTCTTCATACAGTTCCTGATTGGTAAAGATTCCCTCGTGAGCTAGACGCTCTGGGCTTAGGTAGAGGAAACACAAGACCTTGCCCACCAGCATGTCGAGCTCAGACAGCACACTGCGGTTAATCAGAGACGTAGAGCGAGGGCGAAGGTAGAAGAAACCTTCTGGTGCTTTGACCAACTCAGTGTTGTAGCGTTGGTAAAATGAAGAAAGCTCAACTTCAAAGTCAGACAGCAACGCGTGATTGTCGAGATCTTCGGTAGAAATATGACGTCCGGCACGAAGCATGCTGTCTAGCGCCGGGAAAAGTGGATTTGAAATCGCTTTTGCCAGATTTTCTGACATGTAATCATTAGTATCGGTCGATGACATTTGCTTGTACCTTTGCTCCGTATTCGTTAATTGCCTGCCAGTCTGGCTGAATCGCTTGATAATCCGATTCGGAGTAACCCAGACGTACTGCTTGATCAATGACGATACGAGCTAAATCGAAATGATGAGTGCGCGGATGCTGTGCTAGATAGTCGCGTAATACAGCTCCAAGATGGATAGCTGTACCCTGCTCTTTATGTACTTTGAGCATGTCACCTATGCGCTCAGAAAGCTCATCATTCACTTGTTGGAATTCTTCATACTCCACTTCCAGAGGCACTTGTCCGGTCACTTCGTCATCTCGAAGAACCAGTGCTTCATCGCGGAGATCGACTAACCTTTCTGCATCGGCATAAGTGAGATACCAAGGTGTGTCGAAGTAGTCTTTGACTGACTGACGCAAACGCGTGCTGAAGGCACGGTTCTTATCCATGTCAATTGCGGTGCGGATAAACTTATGGACGTGTCTGTCGTATCCAATCCATAAATCAATCGCTTGTTGGCCCCAGCTTGTGATGCGATCTAGTTTCATCTGTAAGCCAAACAAGGCCTCCTCAATAAATTCCAGTTCATCTTGTCCGTAAACAATTTCCTGAATATCAAGGATTTGAGTTTGTAGCTCGTCGCTGGCTGCTTGCAATGTATCTTGCAACTCACGCAAGGTGCTAGACGTTTCAGATAACAACTCTTCACAGTTGTTGATCGCTTCACGCCAATCTTTGTTCAGTAGCTCAGCAATCTGCACTTTGACGGACTGTTGCTGCTCATCCATAACACGTTGGTTGAGATCAATTTGATCGAATATCTCACCCACGGAATATTTGAGCACGCCATAAACGTTCTTTTTCCAGTGCCCCGGCGTCCCGCCTTGCTGAGCAGATTCAATCGCTTTCGCCATTTCATCCGCCACCATCGACAACTGAATTGAGAGGCGTAACTTAGAAAACTCACGATGGCGAACATAATAGTCCGTAATTCCAATCGCGAGCGGCGACAAGCGATAAATACTTGCGCCATCATTCACTTCACTGGTAAAGCGGCTAATCAGCCTCTGCTTTACCATCTCATTAATCGCGTTGTTAGCCCGAAAAGCCGACGCTTCTCCGGTATCCTCAAATAATCGAGTGACGATAGTAAATGCGTCGTGCAATTCACCTTCACCCAATTCTTCATCAAACCTCTCATTGCTAAGGACTGCAATAGCGATGAGAAATGCGAGACGTTCAGTCGGCAGGTTTAATGAGAAATCGTGCTGCTTTACCCAGCCAACCAATTCATCAATGGGTTGCTCAGCAGCGTTGAGAGTCATCTCACTCATTATTATTCCTGTTCTTCTTTCTTTTTGGCCCATACATGTATGTATCGGCCTAGCGAGAGGTAGGGCTCTTGTCGACACAGCTGTCGCTCAAGTGCCACCACATCTTCTGTCTTATAGTCGCCCATGTATTCTCTGTTTCCGATGTAATCACTAAAACAGCGAATACCAGCTTTGCCACAGATTTCAAAGCCAGCGTCCTCGATCCACTTGTAGACCTCTTCTGGTTTAAGCCCTTTCTGCGGCTGTAACTTAAATCGTTTTCGATGCGGCATACCCTCTAATACATGAGGAATGTTGCCACATACGACATTCTTGTAGACCAGACCATGATGGTTGTAGAACATGATGGAAGCTGCGCCCCCCGGTTTCACCTGCTCAAGCACCGTTTCTAAAGCGGGTTTCGGGTCTGCCAACCACTCCATCACAGCATGGAACATGGCCACATCAACGGGCTGCTCCAGATGCTCTGCAATGTTCTGAACTGGCGAATGAATCAAGCGATACTGCTCAAGCAAGCCATTTTTTTCAATATCCTGCTTGGCTAGTTGCAGCATTTCCAAAGATAGATCACATAAAGCGACGCGATGTCCGAGTTTAGCCAGCTTTTGCGACATTTGTGCTAAACCACCGCCAGCATCCAGCACATCGAGGCTTTTCCTGCTACCATTAACCGCACAAAGTAGTTGTTCAAGTTCTTCCCAAACAATGACTTGGCGTATCTCTCCTTTATCGGAGCCGTAGATGTTTTTTGCAAATTTGTGGGCAATATCGTCGAAATTGCGGTCTTCAGTCACGGCGGCTTAGGTTATCATGTCGAATCGTGCTGCTATTCTGTCATAAGAAAGGCAGATATAAAGAGGGATTCTCTTAAATTAAAATCAATTGGTGTTTTTTCGGACTATTTAAGTATGTTTGAGCTGAAAAAAATGGTGTCATCCCTTTTAATGCCTTTGCCAGCAATGCTGATCATCGGTTTTTTAGGTCTGATGCTGATTATGTTTACAAGGAAGCAAAAAACAGGCTGTTTTGTTGTTCTATTCTCTTTCATTGGCATTTTTCTCATTGCATTCCAGCCAGTTTCATCTCGTCTCCTGATGCCACTTGAGCGTCAGTATTCTGCATTTTTTCCTGTCGATGAGACGATCGACTACGTTATGGTCTTGGGCAGTGGTCATGTGGTGGATGATAAAATTCCGCCCACTTCTGAGCTTAGTCGCACCGGCCTGATGCGATTGGCAGAAGGTATTCGCATTATGCGCATCTATCCGGGGTCTAAATTGATCCTGTCTGGGTACGCCGGAGGGTCTGAAGTCAGTAACGCACGTATGATGGCGAAAGTGGCTCTAGCTCTGGGGGTTTCAAAATCCGATATTATTTTGCTCGAAACCGCAAAAGATACGTGGGAAGAGGCAAGGCAAGCGGCGGCATTTGTTAAACGCAAAAAGTTGGTTGTGGTGACATCAGCCAGCCATATGAAGCGCGCGCTGAATGAATTCCATTCTGCGGGCCTTAAACCTTACCCTGCTCCGACTAACTATTTGGCGCACGATAAGGTGACACAGGCTTGGGCAAAATACGCACCGAAGGCAGTCTATCTAGAGCAAACAGAGCGCTATTGGCACGAAACATTAGGCCGTATCTGGCAATCTCTGCGTGACTGGGCATCCGATTACGAAGAGAAAGCAATACAAGCTTCCGATAGTAATGTTTAATTAAAAAAATACCGAGGGCATGCCTCGGTATTTTTTTGCTTATCTGTTTAGGTCAATCACCCGCAAACATGTACCCTTCACCATGGACGGTAACAAAGATTTGTGGGTTCTTGGGGTCAAATTCCATCTTAGCGCGCATGCGTCGAATTAACACATCAATAGTACGATCATTAGGTGCATCGACTCTGTGACTAATCATATTAAGGATACGTTCACGGCTCAGTACTTGATTCGGGTATGAGGAAAGAGCTACTAACAGCTCGTATTCTGCTTTGGTCAGTTTCACGGGCTCGCCATTTTTACTCAGAGCGCGACGCTGAACATCGAAAGTCCATTCCGCAAAACGTACCACATTACCTTCATTTTTATGCTGCTCATTGACGTCGATGGCATTGCGAGCAGCGGCAATTCGCCACAATAGGTTTTTAACACGAACAAGCAGTTCACGAAGTTCGAACGGTTTGGTTACATAATCGTCTGCGCCCATTTCTAGACCTACGATTTTATCAATGCTATCCGTGCGTCCTGTTACCAGGATAATTCCAATATCCGACTGACTGCGAAGTTCGCGAGTGAGCATCAACCCATCTTCACCAGGAAGATTGATATCAAGCATCACTAAGTCAATCGCATGATTTTGTAGCGTGTCGCGCATTTGCTCGCCGCTTTCGGCTTCGCTGACCTGATAACCTTCATTTTGAAAGTACCCAACCAACTTGCTGCGAGTCACTGCGTCATCTTCAACTACTAATACGTGATAGCTCATTTACACCACTTAATTACACTTGGAATTGTCTTCACTTGTATTCTATTCATAATCAGTAACAATTCTAGTCTTTGTCCGCTTACTATCCAGAAACCTGAGTGTTTATTGATTCAAAACAAACCTAGTCTCTGGCGTTCATAACTTTCCATTTTTGCACTCAACCTGAAACAACCACCATTACCGCTATTCATTTTTATTCGTTAAACTAATAGGTAGAATTTTCAGGAGTCTGAACTAATGCAAGAAATCAAAGCATTCAACGAAAAACGTGCCGAAATATACTGGTGGCTGTCGAGCCTTTATGCCAAAGAGCTCACAGAAGATAACCTTCAGCAGTATCACTCAGCAGAGATCCGATCTTTCTTGACCGGACTTGGTGAAAACTCCCACCTTAAGCCAGCAATAGAGCGCGTAATTGACGCATTAAATCGACTGATGGATCGCGATGATGCACAACTGGAACTCGCCGCTGATTTCTGCGATTTGTTTCTAAAGTCAGATAAGGATTCCGCACTGCCTTACGCGTCAATGTACATTGGCAAGTCTGGCCTGCTCAATGATCAGCCTGCTACTGATATGGAAAAGCTGATGGCAGAGCATGGCATCGAGGTCGAAAAGGGTCTTAATGAACCAGCTGACCATATCGCTATTGAGCTCGATTTCCTTGGCAATCTGATCATCCGTTCTAATGAGTTAGAGCAAGACCGACATATGGAAGAAGCGTTTTCAGAGCAAGAGCAATTTATCCAGCAACAGCTCCTCAGCTGGATTCCACAATTTAGTAAAAAGTGTCAGGCGTTAGATGAGTTTGGATTTTATTCTGCAGTTTCATTGCTGTTGATCGCCTTTCTTGAGTTGGATTGTGCCTATCTGAAAGGCGAGTAACCATATAGTAATTGTGTGATACATAACTTATCACTGTTACGTTTTTTATTTGCTCTTCTGTTGTTTGCGGTCTAAAATCGTGACCGCAAACGATAAAAACGAATGAACTAGAGACAAACCGCTGAATACAGCGGTTTTTGTGTTTCTGATACTTTCTGCCAAATTATTCTACAATCTGAATATGCTTCCTGGCAGTCATCGACAGGACAGAACCTTATGGCCACTATAAAAGACGTGGCACGCTTAGCTGGCGTGTCTACTACAACCGTTTCTCACGTAATTAACAAAACTCGCTTTGTTGCTGAAGCGACTCAGGAAAAGGTAATGGAAGCCGTTACCGAACTGAATTACGCCCCCAGTGCTGTTGCCCGTAGCTTAAAGTGCAACAGTACACGCACCATTGGTATGCTTGTTACTCAATCTACCAATCTGTTCTTTTCTGAAGTCATCGATGGTGTTGAGAGCTACTGTTATCGTCAAGGCTACACTTTGATCTTGTGTAACACTGGTGGTATTTACGAAAAGCAACGCGACTACATTCGCATGCTGGCAGAAAAGCGTGTCGATGGCATTTTGGTTATGTGTTCTGACCTGACTGAAGAACTGAGCGAAATGCTGGACCGCCATAAAGACATCCCAAAAGTAGTTATGGACTGGGGCCCTGAGAGTTCTCAAGCCGATAAGATCATTGATAACTCAGAAGAAGGTGGCTACCTCGCGACGAAATACCTTATCGATAACGGTCACAAAGACATTGCTTGCTTAAGCGGACACTTTGAAAAGGCAGCTTGTCAGGAACGCATCCTAGGATTCCGTCGTGCAATGGATGAAGCGAATCTAACCGTGAAAGAAGATTGGATTCTTGAAGGTAACTTCGAATGTGATACTGCGGTATTAGCGGCAGACAAAATTGTCGCCATGGACGACAAGCCAACCGCAGTATTCTGCTTCAACGATACTATGGCACTTGGCTTAATGAGTCGTCTACAGCAGAAAGGTATTCGCGTACCTGAAGATATTTCTGTGATTGGTTACGATAACATTGAGCTTGCAGAGTACTTCTCACCACCGCTAACAACGGTTCACCAACCTAAACGTCGTGTTGGTAAAAACGCGTTTGAAATCCTTCTAGAGCGTATCAAGGACAAAGAACACGAAAAGCGTGTATTCGAAATGCACCCTGAAATTGTCGTGCGTGATACGGTGTACAACTTAAACAAATAGCATGCTCAATAGTCCGACTAATAACTCAATCTATTAGTCGGACATATCATTTTCACGCAATTTCCTTGAACCAAGATCACATTTGATCAATAGAGATGTGATACTTACCTCAAATTTTATTTATCCTTAAAATGTTCGACTAATGCCACGAACAGGGCAAACCACTTCGAAAGAGTGGGACGCAAAGCTTCCGGCCTGACTCAGGAGACTGAAAGGTAGCGGGGTTGCCGATGGGCAAAAATGCAAACGATCCGTATCGTTTAAAACAGTACACTGTAATTGTTATCTAGAGCTAAGTAACTAACGTGTGAGTTTTATTTCGGTATGACACCTTACTGACACTTTATCTGCATTATTTTGCTATTCTCTCGGACCTGAATTTGGTGGCGTATAATAATATACACCGAGATAACACAGCATGGATAAACCAATACTTAAAGACTCGATGCGGCTTTTTGATCAGCTTGGTCGTATAAAATCGCGTTCGATGTTCGGCGGATTCGGAATCTTCGCAGACGACACAATGTTCGCATTGGTGGTCAACGATAAGCTTCACATCCGCGCGGATGACAAACTGGCTAGTCAATTCAAATCTGAAGGCTTAGAACCCTACGTTTATAAAAAACGAGGTTTTCCGGTCGTTACCAAATATTTCGCTTTAACTGACGATGTGGCTTCCTGCCCAACTCGTGCTCTCGCCCTCGCACAAAGTGCATTGGCGATAGCTAAGAAAGAGAAAACGTCGCAGGCTAAAACACGACCAAATCGCCTCAAAGACCTACCGAACCTCCGTCTGGCAACAGAACGAATGCTAAAGAAAGCAGGTATCGATAGCGTTGAAAACCTTGAAGAGGCAGGTTCAGTAGAAGCGTTTAGGGCCATTCAGGCAACGCACTCTGCTGAGGTCTCTCTTGAATTGCTATGGGCGCTTGAAGGGGCGATTAACGGAAAACACTGGTCAGTGATTCCACCAGAGCGACGACAAGAGCTGGTCAACAAACTGAACAACTGATCGACAAAATTGATGAAAAGCCAACCACTCAGGTTGGCTTTTTTATTGTTTGTGAAATTTAATCTTTGCCAAACGGTTCTTATTTGTTAACAATTTTTATTGAGTCGAAAGCCTGAGACTCGAAACAGAGGAAGTCGTTATGAATAAGAAACTTGTGTTGGGTGTCCTGCTGGTTGGCCTGATCGTTTTTCTCGGTATTAACTTTGGTCAATACCTCACCTTAGAAAACGCGAAAGCCCAACAAATAGCGCTTTCTGAATACATCAATAACAACTTTGTGCTTGCAGCCGTTACTTATTTCTTGGCTTATGTCGCCATTACCGCCTTTTCGATCCCTGGTGCAGCGGTGGTCACTCTCCTCGGCGCAGCTTTGTTTGGTTTCTGGACCAGTCTACTACTTGTTTCTTTTGCCAGTACCATAGGTGCGACACTAGCCTTTTTGAGCAGTCGTTTCCTCTTGCGTGACTGGGTTCAGAGTAAGTTTGGTGACAAGCTGAATGCCATCAACCAAGGCGTTGAAAGAGACGGTGCTTTTTACTTGTTTTCATTGCGCCTGATCCCCGTGTTCCCGTTTTTCCTGATCAACCTTCTAATGGGTCTGACACCACTTTCAACAGCGAGATTTTATCTCGTTAGCCAGTTAGGTATGCTGCCAGGCACTGCGGTGTATCTGAATGCAGGTACACAATTGGCACAAATTGACAGCTTGTCAGGAATCGTATCTCCGTCTGTCTTAGCCTCATTCGCACTACTAGGGCTTTTCCCTGTCATTGCTAAATGGGTGATGGCAAAAATTAAAGGCGCGCCTCAAGCACAAAATGGGAGCCCTTCTTGAAGATATTCACCGCCAATAACCCACCAGAAGCTCACATTGTTTGCGAGCTTCTTAAATCAAACTGCATTCCATGTGAAGTGCGAGGAGAAGGTATGTTTGGCTTGCAGGGTGAAGTCCCTTTCGGTGAAAACTCCCAACCCTATATATGGCTTCTCGATAGCAAGATGTATAATCAAGCCAGCGCTATCATTGAACAATATATGCAGCAAACACTGGTTGGCTCGGAATGGCAATGTGAGGAATGCGGAGAAACTAACGAAGCACAATTCGCTATCTGCTGGCAGTGTGGTGCCGCTGGCCCTGCTTAGTTGGTAATGGCTTGTTGTTTAATGAAGGCAATAGAGTGTTGATTAAATTCTTCTGGACGCTCTACGTTGCACACGTGGCCACAATCGGGAATTTCCAGTAGCGTACTTTTCTGGTGCGCTGCGACCATTTCTTTGACCGGGCGAATAAACATGTAGTCCCTTTCCCCCATTAGATACAATGTAGGAATTGGTAATTCACGCTCTTTAAAGTATCGCATCATCGGATTCACATCAGCCGTGAGAATAAACCAACGTTTAAACTCTTTCTGGCATAGCTTCTTCGCTTCGCGGATAAACAGGTGGCGGGATTCTTTTTGTGTACGCTGTGGCATGACGATATAAGCAAATAAGCTGTACAACCACATATAAGGCACGATGTGCTTACACAAGTTACCCAGCTTCACCAAAACTTGTGAACGCGTGTTCAAACGCGTTACAGCGCCTCCTAGAACCATAGACTTAACCCGGCCAGTCGACATCTCTGCCAAGTTTCTTACGATAATGGTTCCTAAAGACATACCAACGAAATGCGCTGATGTAATCTTTAAATGGTCCAAAACCTTAAGAATATCCGCGGTAACCGCTTTGAATGTATAACGATTTGAGATCAACTCTTTGATGAAAGGGTTAGACTTACCGTGTCCACGAAGATCCACCAACAGTAAGTTAAAATGCTGTCGATAAGCTTTGATCTGCTTGAACCAGATAGATGAACTGCCACCTGCACCATGCACAAAAACCACCCACTCATTACTGGTTGGGTGCAAATATGTTTTATGGAAGAGAAGCGTTTCGCTCATATTCTCGCAATCAGTTAGGTCAATAATTTTGTGTCGGGCAGAGTATCACAAACTCTCTATCTTTTAAGTCAGCTTATGCCAATTAAGCCCACAATTACCACAAATTAACCCTAAATTTAACTCAAAAAAGGCGCCATATAGGCGCCTTTTTTCATAGTAATTGTTATCAATCTAATGCACTGTGATACAAACTCAAATACTCATCCGCCGCTTTGTTCCAGCAAAAATCTTGTTGCATTGCGTATAACTGAACACGCTTGAGTTCACCGGGCTGCTGAGCGTACAACAGCAATGAGCGTTGCAGCGTTAAAAGCAGTTCTTTAGGCTCTGGCAGTTCAAACACAAAGCCAGTAGCGGTCTCTGGATCAGCATCATAATCGTTAACACTGTCTTTTAATCCTCCAACACCCCGAACAATCGGCAATGTGCCATAAGCCATGCTGTAGATCTGGTTTAAGCCACAGGGTTCAAACTCAGACGGCATTAGGAAGAAATCAGACCCAGCTTCCACCAGATGAGCCAATTCGTTGTCGTAGGCCTCTATAAACTTGAACTTATCACTGTGTAAGGCTTCGATATCTTTAAGCTTAGATGCCAGAACTGGGTCACCTGTACCAACAATGACCAGCTGAACCTCATAACGCAAAAACTGGTCGAGTATCGGCAGTAAGTAATGGACACCTTTCTGGTTCGTCAGCCGACATACCATGCCATACACTGCGCCGTCATTTTCTGCTAAGCCAACGCGCTCCTGAAGAGCTCGCTTACAGGCTTTTTTGCCGCGCACCATACTTTGACGATTCGCCTTGTAATTGGTTGGCAAGTAATGATCAGTCTCCGGATTCCAAGCAGAATAGTCACAGCCGTTCAATATACCAACTAAGTCGCCTTCTCGCTGTTTGAACTCAGCAGCCATACCATGGCTACCTAGTTCTGTTTTGAGCTCTTCTGCATAAGTTGGGCTGACTGCATTGATCTTGTCAGCATTCATCACACCCGCTTTTAACATGGTTACGTGTGTTGAGCTTACTGCCGCGTCCGGTGCGTAGCGAGTATGCATTTCAGGCAAAACCTGAAGCTCCTCGTAGCTGAATACACCTTTAAATACCGCATTGTGCACAGACAGGATACTTCTGGTTTGTGCAAAAAAGTCTGTGCGGCCATATCGGTGTTTGAGCAGATAAGGGACAAATCCCGTATGCCAGTCGTTAGCGTGAATAATATCCGGTTGGAAACCCAGCTTAGGCAACATATCCAGACAGGCAGCACTAAAGAAAGCGAAGCGCTCACCATTGTCGCTGTATGCCTGATTGTTTTCGGCATACATCTCTGGACGATCAAAGTACTTAGGACAATCAATCGCGTAGGCTTTTAAGCCTGCAACGTGCAGCTCCCGAACCAAATACTCAGTATGAGGCCAGTGCGCGAGTGTCGTCTTCAACACCACTGGAGCTGATGTGACTTGAGGAATTTTTTGATAAGCAGGTAATGTTACTCGTACATCTTGATTAAGTTTGAGGAGAGCCTCGGGTAGCGCCTTGGCCACGTCGGCCAAGCCACCACTCTTGATGAGTCCTTCAACTTCCGATGCTACAAACAGAATAGATAAATTCTTAGTAGCCAATTCGTGCTCCTTTAGGAATGACAACAATACCATCATCAGAGACGTGGAAGTGCTTTTTGTCTTCCGTGAGGTTCACACCAATTTGCGTACCAGGTGCAATATCTGCGTCTTTGTCGATGATGACGCGACGTAGTACACAACCCTCGCCTACTTTCACGTCGCCCAAAAGGATACTTTCGCTAATATCACACGCAGATGCAATATTACTGCGGAAACCTAGTACAGATTTTTCGATTCGTGAGCCACGAACATAACTGCCGTTACATACTAGACTGTCAATGATCTGCACACGGCCATTATCCGAGTCAGTAAATGTTGCAGGCGGTAGTGCTGGGTAAAATGTGTGAAGAGGCCACTTTCGGTTATAAAGAGAGAATGGAGCATCTTTCTCAAGCAAGTCCATGTGCGCCTGCCAGTAGGCATCAATCGTACCGACATCACGCCAATAAACTTCTTCTTTCTCGCCAGTAATTCGGTTGGTACTGAAATCATAAACAAACACATCACCACGCGGGAACATTTTTGGAATGATGTCTTTGCCGAAATCGTGAGAAGAGTCTGGGTTATCCGCGTCTTCAATCAGTTCAGCAAACAGTGGTTGGGCTTCAAATACATAGTTACCCATTGAAACCAACGCATGTTGAGGATCACCAGGAATCGGCTTAGGCTGCGCTGGCTTCTCTTCAAAGCCGATCATTCGTCCATCTTCATCTACTTCAATAACACCGAACTGAGAAGCCTCAGACAGTGGCATACGCAATGCCGAAACCGTCAGTGATGCTTGTTTTTCTTTATGAAAATCGAGCATCTGTTTGATGTCCATTTTATAGATATGGTCAGAACCAAAGATGCACACTTGATCGGGCTCAGCCAACTCCATAAAACGTAAGTTCTGATAGATCGCATCCGCCGTGCCTTCATACCAACGTTTACCGGTGCGCATCTGCGCAGGGATTGGGTCGATGAATCGATCAGTGATGCCACTGATATTCCAACCTTTCTTAAGGTGATGGAACAGGGATTGGGATTTAAACTGAGTCAACACATAGATGCGCATCAAATCAGCATTAACGAAGTTGTTTAAAGCGAAATCAATAAGACGGTAACTACCGCCAAAAGGAACCGAGGGCTTGCTACGAGACTCTGTCAACGGACGAAGGCGTGAACCTTCACCACCAGCAAGGATCATTCCTAAAACACCAGCCATTATTTATTCTCCATAATAATTTTTAATTGCGGATAAGTTTCTATTTCGGGGACTTATCTTTGTCTTCCTAGTTGCTAGTCTGATTTCACGCAGACATACGATATGGAATGCTTAGCCTGTTTTTTCGAACATAAATCCATTTTATGTTTCGTCTAATAATCATCAATTCTTTGTGCACAGGGTTTACTATAAATTACCGTATTTCGTTAAATTTACAATTTAAAAGATGCTATACCTTGAACGCGACAAAGTTTACTTTGCCCTGCCCTGAAGCAGCTCACAGAATCAAGGGCTTTTAACACAAGCCGTTAACACGACGCATACAAAGTGGTGACTTTGATCGCAGTTCACAATTTATTGCCAAGATGATATTACGAGCAGATGGCAGTTTCATGAATCACCTAATCCGAATGCATTTCTTAGCTAATCCATTGTTCTGAACAATATCCATTGATTACTCAACGAATAATAAAAAAGCAGCCTAAAGAGGCTGCTTTTTTAAATGTAGGATTAATGGCTTTACTTTGCGGACTTCTTACGCTTATCGGTAATTTCCCATTTACCATCGATATACAACGCTGTGTAGCCTGATGGTTTGCCATCAACCTCAGATCGAACATAGTTCTCTTTCGATTTGCGGCTGAAACGCACTACCATAGGAAGACCGTCTGGATCTTTTTCAGGCGCTGTTGTCAGATAATGGAATTTAGGAGAAATACGATCTTTAAATCGAACCAACTCTTCTACAAGAGGAGCACGAGTTTCACGCGATTTAGGGAAAGTACTTGCCGCCAAGAACAGACCAGAAGCACCATCACGCAATACAAAGTATGCATCTGAGTTTTCACACGGTAACTCAGGAAGATGAACTGGGTCTTCTTTAGGCGGTGCAACTTCACCGTTTTTAAGGATTTTGCGCGTGTTCTTACATGTCTCGCTAGTACAGTCCATGTATTTACCAAAGCGACCGTTCTTCAGAACCATGTCACTGCCGCACTTATCACACTCAACGACAGGGCCATCGTACCCTTTCACCTTGTATTCGCCATGCTCAACGATGTAACCATCACAATTAGGGTTGTTACCACACACGTGTAGCTTACGCTTATCGTCGATCAGGTAAGCGTCCATTGCGGTTTCACAAATCGGACAACGCTTTTTCGCACGAAGTGCTGCTGTTTCAACGTCTTCTTCTAAAACGTTAATGATGCCTTCTTCGTCACCCAAATTGATGGTGGTCTTACAACGCTCTTTTGGTGGTAATGCATAACCTGAACATCCAAGGAATACACCTGTCGATGCTGTTCGGATACCCATTTCACGAGAACAAGTTGGACACTCGATATCGGTGTAGACGATATGGTTTGGCTTCATGCCACCATGATCTTCATCCTGCTCCGCTTTTTCCAGATCTCCAGTAAAGTCACCAAAGAAGTTATCCAGAACCTTCTTCCAGTTCGCTTCACCTTCAGCAATTTGGTCAAGCTTTTCTTCCATGCGAGACGTAAACTCATAGTTCATCAACTCATGGAAGCTATCATCCAAGCGATCCGTTACGATTTCACCCATTTTTTCAGCGTAAAATCGACGTTGTTCAACTTTAACGTAACCACGATCCTGAATGGTCGAAATGATAGACGCATACGTTGACGGACGGCCAATGCCTCTCTTCTCAAGCTCTTTAACCAAAGCCGCTTCAGTGAAACGTGCAGGCGGTTTGGTAAAGTGCTGTTTAGGATCTAATTGAATCAAATCAACCTTGTCACCAACCTGAACGGCAGGCAGGATCTGGTCTTCATTCTTACCTAGTGGACGTTGAACACGAGTCCAACCATCAAACTTAAGAATGCGGCCTTTGGCCTTAAGCGTGTACTCAGCAGCTTTGACGCTCACTGTCGTAGAATCATACTTTGCAGGTGTCATCTGACACGCGACAAACTGATTCCAGATAAGTGAATACAGTTTATGCGCATCCGCTTCCATGCCTTTCAGATCGTCAGCTTTAACTGCCACATCTGAAGGTCGGATTGCTTCGTGCGCTTCCTGCGCACCTTCTTTGCTGCCATACACATTAGGTTTAGCCGGAAGGTAAGCGTCACCGTACTCATCGCCAATGAATCCACGAACGGTTTCTACAGCTTCTGCGCTCAAATTCGTCGAGTCGGTACGCATATACGTGATATAACCCGCTTCATACAGACGCTGAGCTAACATCATCGTTTTCTTAACGCCGTAACCTAAACGAGTGCTGGCTGCTTGCTGAAGCGTTGACGTAATGAACGGAGCAGAAGGCTTGCTCGACGTTGGGCGGTCCTCACGTTTGCAAACTTCGTATGCTGCTTTTTCCAGCACAGCAATCGCTGACTGCGTTTCAGCTTCATTCGACGGCTTAAATGCCACACCATCTTTCTGGGCAACCTGAAGACGGAAATCCGTTTTGTTAGCAGTTTTAGTATCCGCGTGAATATCCCAAAACTCTTCTGGAACAAACGCTTTGATTTCGCGCTCACGCTCCACCAATAGTTTTACCGCCACCGACTGAACACGGCCAGCAGACAGGCCACGCGCGACCTTTTTCCACAACAGTGGTGAAACCATAAAGCCCACAACACGATCCATAAAGCGGCGTGCCTGTTGGGCGTTAACGCCATCCATACTAAGCTCACCCGGTTTCTGGAAAGCTTGTTGAATCGCGTTCTTAGTAATTTCGTTAAAGACAACTCGTTTGTATCGCTCTTCATCGCCACCGATGATCTCACGAAGGTGCCAAGCGATAGCTTCTCCCTCGCGATCCAAATCGGTTGCGAGATAGACGCTATCTGCGTCTTTCGCGAGCTTCTGTAGCTCAGCAACCACTTTTTCTTTACCAGGCAAGACCTGATAATTCGCTTCCCAGCCGTTAAATGGGTCGATGCCCATTTTTTTGATCAGCGCTTTGCGGTCTTTTTCTTTCTTGATTCGAGCTTTCTCTTCAACACTCAAACCTTTCGTAGAGACAGCCGCTGCCTTCTGGCCGGTACTCTGACCTGCGGTAGGTAGATCGCGTACGTGACCCACACTGGACTTAACAATAAAGTCCTTACCTAAATACTTATTGATGGTTTTAGCCTTAGCCGGCGACTCCACAATAACGAGTGACTTACCCATATTGACTCAAGTGTCCTTAATATGATTTCGGCGATTTAACGCACGACATACTTAATATATTGCTTCTTTTTTTACTATTGAGCGAGAAACCAAGAAGATCAATATCTTTTTTTAAATTCAACATTGACTGGTCGACAATTCGACGAATGGTAATTGTCTCGATGCTTAGAAAGTGCCACATACTAAACGTGGCAAAGATGCTTCCGCTAGTACAACAAAAAAATTTTTGCCTTCGGTCACAAAACCCATCGCATTGCCCGTTTAACATTGGGACAAGCTAGATTGATCTGACGCAATTGCTTTCGTTATTAACCCTTCTACAATCCCCTCTATTATATAAACGCGTTGATAAGCGAGTGATAAATATGAGCGAGAAGAAAGTCATTTCCAAATTCGAATTGTTGCTGATAGCCAACCACATCATTCAGGAGCATGAAGACTATGTTGAAGGAATGCGAGCAGACAGCGTCGAAGAAAAAGATGAAGTTTTAGTATTCAAAGGAAATTACTTTTTGGATGATGCAGGTCTGCCAACAGCAAACACTACCGCTGTATTTAATATGTTCAAATACTTAGCGCATCAACTGTCGAAAGAATTTACCTTAGAAAATTAGAAAGCAGAATAAAACCCTGATGACGAGCATCAGGGTTCATTATGTTAGCAGCTCAGTGAAGCCAGCTTGTCAAAGTAATCAGGGAAGGTCTTTGACGTACATTTCGGGTCATTGATCGTTACAGGTGTATCACTCAACGCAACCAGAGAAAAACACATCGCCATACGATGATCATCATAGGTATCAATAGCCGCATGAGTTAGCTGTTGAGGTGGTGTCACAACGATGTAATCTTCGCCTTCTTCCACTTCTGCGCCTACTTTGCGCAACTCTGTTGCCATCGCTGCTAAACGATCAGTTTCTTTCACTCGCCAGTTGTAGACATTACGGATCGCCGTTGTGCCTTTAGCGAACAGTGCGGTAGTAGCAATTGTCATTGCAGCATCAGGGATATGGTTGAAGTCCATATCAACCGCATTCAGTTCGCCAACACGAGAGATAACGTAGTCGTCACCCCATTCGATTTCAGCACCCATCTTTTCTAGCGCATCAGCAAATTGGATATCACCCTGGATGCTCTTCTTACCAATCCCTGTTACTTTAATTTCGCCACCCTTAATAGCAGCAGCAGCCAGGAAATAAGAAGCAGAAGAGGCGTCGCCTTCGACCAGAAAATCACCCGGAGCAACGTAAGACTGACCTTTACGGATGACAAATTCCTGATAGTCATTGTTCTCTACTTCAACACCGAACTGCGACATGATGTGCAGAGTAATATCGATGTATGGCTTCGACACCAACTCACCAACGATTCTAATGGTTACATCGTCTTGTGCCAACGGCGCAGACATCAAGAATGCCGTCAGGAATTGACTTGAGATCGAACCGTCAATTTCAACCGTACCGCCCTTCAGGCCCGTTCCTTTAATTTTCAGTGGAGGAAAGTCTTCATTTTCTAGGTATTCAACATCAGCACCAGCCTGACGAAGGGCTTCAACTAGGTGGCCTATCGGGCGCTCTTTCATACGAGGCTCGCCCGTCAGCACATACTCTCCGCTACCCAAACATAAAGCAGCAGCGAGAGGTCGCATTGCCGTACCTGCATTACCTAAGAAGAGCTCTAATGCTTCCGGAGCATCAAAGGCTTTACCTAGCCCTTCCACTTCGCAAACCGTTTTGTCTTGCGACAACGTATAATTCACACCAAGTTGAGTCAGTGCATTCAGCATATGGCGAATGTCGTCACTGTCTAGAAGGTTAGTTAGACGAGTCGTCCCTTTAGCGAGTGCTGCTAGCAATAACGCACGGTTAGAAACGCTCTTAGAACCGGGTAAGTTGACCTCACCATTGACTTTGTTGATAGGTTGTAACGTAAGGCTTTCCATTAAATTCAGTTATTCCTTGATCGCTTTGCCTTCCTAAGCAAGCGATGAAAAATTCTTCGTAGTTGCAGCCTATCTAAAATCGACATCTAAAACTAGACCAAAATCACAATTAGTCGTGATCTTTTATTTGGCTTATGCAATAGCAATACACAGGGCGAATCAATACTCTTTATCAACTCTAACACCGTTATCGAAATACAGGATTCGTATCTTGTCGCCCCGCTCAAACAACATAGTGTTGTCGACATCCTGAATGACATCGATCAGCTTATCGTCGTCCGTTTTTATCAACAATTCGACCAGCTTGTACTCCACTTTATATTCTTGATTAGCGCGATTGTGTGCAATGCCTGCTCCTGCCACAGCGCCAACGCCAGTGGCGACTTGTTTGCCGGTCCCACCACCAAATTGATTGCCGATAACGCCGCCCACGACAGCACCAAGCAGCGTTTCCCAGCCAGAAGATTCAGCTTTAACAATATCTTGTTGAGTGAGATAGCGAACGGAATCAACTTCACCAAACACGACTTGATTCACAGGTCTGGCTTGATTTCTCTCATATGCTGCATTGGCAACGAGCGGAAAAATGAATAAGATCCAAAGCCATTTTTTCATCATAGTTCTCCTGCGTCATGGCGATTTATTTAACTGAACTCGACGAAGACAAACTTTGGTTTCCATCTCCATACGAAGCCCTAAATGATCCAAATGGGTTGCTTGCATTCGGTGGCGACCTGTCTCCTGACCGTCTATTGCTCGCTTACCAGAATGGGATTTTCCCTTGGTATGGGCCAGGTGAGCCTCTTCTTTGGTGGAGTCCATCACCGAGAGCAGTGTTTGATCCTAAGACATTCAAACCCGCTAAAAGTCTTAAAAAGTTTCAGAAAAAGCATCAATATCAGATCAGCATCAACCTTGCGACCGAGGCTGTTATCGATCATTGCGCATCAATGCGGCCAGAACACGAAACCTGGCTCAATGAAGAAATGCGCGCATCATACAAGAAACTGGCAACGCTAGGGCACTGCCATTCAGTGGAAGTGTGGAAAGATGAAGCGCTTATTGGGGGCTTGTACGGCCTATCTATAGGACAGGTTTTCTGCGGCGAGTCGATGTTCAGCCGAGAAACCAACGCTTCCAAGGTCGCGTTATGGTATTTCTGCGAACATTTTAAGTCGATGAAGGGGCAATTAATCGATTGTCAGGTGATGAATCCACATTTGAAATCCCTTGGTGCTCAGGAACTCGATAGAGATGACTTCATGCAAAGCCTGCTATCCTTAAGACAGGAAAAGGTTGTTGAAAACAGCTTTAAAGCTCAGTGGCTTGAGCTGTCTTCAGGGGAGAATCAATGAGTTCTGATCTGCAACAAATCCGTATCGGGTTAACAGATAGTCACCCTTGTAGTTATCTTCAAGACAAGCAAGAACGTGTTGCTGTGGCCCTAGATCCAACCATGCACACAGTATCAAGTTATGAAGTTCTGCTGGCGAATGGCTTTCGTCGTAGCGGTGATACGATATATAAACCTCATTGCGATCAGTGCCAATCTTGCCAAGCTCTTAGAGTCTCTGTGCCTGACATCCAGCTTTCAAAGAGTCAAAAACGCTTAAGAAATAAAGCCAAACACCTAAAATGGGAATTACGAGATGAAATGATTCCAGGCTGGTTTGAGCTCTATTCAAAGTATATTGAGGCTCGCCATAGCAATGGCACCATGTACCCGCCTAAACAAAATGAGTTTGCCCAGTTTTCACAATGTCACTGGCTCAATACTCAATATCTGCATGTTTATGACCAAGATCGACTCATTGCCATAGCAGTAACTGATATTTTGTCCAACTCAGCCAGCGCGTTTTACACCTTTTTTGACCCAGATTACGAATTATCTTTGGGGACACTGGGGGTGTTGTTTCAGCTCGAATACTGCCAGCAGCAAGGAAAACAGTGGCTCTATTTGGGTTATCAGATTGACGAATGCCCTGCAATGAATTACAAAGTCCGCTTTCAGCGCCATCAAAGGCTAGTAAATCAGCGTTGGCAAGGGTAGAATACGCCCCAACTTTACTTATTTCATTTTTATCGGCGAAATTAGCCGGTTGAAATTATCCATTTTTAAAAGAGGATTAAATGGCTAAAGAAGACGTAATTGAGATGCAAGGCACTGTCCTTGATACTCTTCCAAACACAATGTTCCGTGTTGAGCTAGAAAACGGTCACGTAGTTACTGCTCACATCTCTGGTAAAATGCGTAAGAACTACATCCGTATTCTTACTGGTGACAAAGTAACTGTAGAGATGACTCCATACGATCTATCTAAAGGTCGCATCGTCTTCCGTGCTCGTTAATCTCTGATTGCTTTGCGCAATCCGAATTAGTCGAATACAACAAAAAACGGAGCTCAAAGCTCCGTTTTTTGTTGTCTAGTATTTGTGCTGCTATTTACCGAGCGCTTCTTTGTAATGCTGACGGCACACTGAGACGTAACGGTCGTTACCACCAATCGCTACCTGATCACCTTCAGCAATGGCGTTTCCGTGTTCATCCGTACGAATAACCATGTTCGCCTTGCGTCCACAGTGACAAATAGTTTTCAGCTCAATCAGCTTATCTGCCCAAGACAAAAGGTATTTACTGCCTTCAAATAACTCGCCCAGAAAATCCGTTCTCAAGCCATAACACAGCACTGGGATATTCAGCTTGTCCACCACTTCTGTCAGCTGGTAAACCTGCTCTTTAGTCAAAAACTGGCATTCATCAACCAAAATACAGTGGCGCTTTTCCACCTCGTTTAAGGCGGCAATATCCTGATAGAGATCAGAGTCATGGCGGAACAGTTGAGCATCCGACTGCAAGCCGATACGAGAGCTCACTTTACCGACACCATATCGGTCATCTAACGCAGCGGTAAAAATCACGGGCGTCATGCCTCGTTCTTGGTAGTTAAATGAGGATTGAAGAAGAGTGGTGGATTTACCCGCATTCATCGCAGAGTAATAGAAGTACATCTGAGCCACTGATTGCTACCCATATAAATGTATAAATAAAAAGAAAAAGGGCTGAATCAACAGCCCTCAACAAAATTCAGTTACTTACGGCGCCAAGTCGTCCCTTCTGGGCCATCTTCAAGCACGATTCCCATCTCAGTTAACTTGTCGCGCGCCATATCGGCATTTGCCCAGTCTTTAGACGCACGCGAGTCGTTACGCAGTTTAATAAGCCCTTCAATCTCAGCCACTTCATCATCATTACCTGCATCACCTTTCAAGAACGCTTCTGGTTCTTGATGAAGGATACCTATCACATCTGCCAATTCACGCATTAATGAACCCATCGCACTCGCCTGCTCTAAGTTATCGTTCTTAATGCGGTTAATCTCGCGAGCCATGTCAAACAACACTGAATATGCTTCTGGCGTATTGAAGTCATCGTTCATCGCTTCGGTAAAGCGCTTAACGTACTCTTCACCACCAGCTGCTGGGACTGTTAGGTCCAAACCACGTAGCGAGGTGTATAGGCGCTCAAGAGATGCACGAGCCTGATTCAGGTTTTCTTCACTGTAGTTCAGTTGGCTACGGTAATGACCTGACATTAGGAAATAGCGAACCGTTTCGGCATCATAATGACCAAGCACATCGCGAATGGTAAAGAAGTTACCCAGTGACTTCGACATCTTCTCTTTGTCGACCATCACCATGCCACTGTGCATCCAAGTATTCACGTATTGAGTGTCGTGAGCACAGCATGACTGAGCAATTTCATTTTCGTGATGCGGGAATTGAAGATCCGAGCCACCACCGTGAATATCGAAATGATTACCTAGGATTGATGAGTTCATTGCTGAACACTCAATATGCCAACCTGGACGACCCGCGCCCCATGGCGATTCCCATGTTGGCTCGCCTGGCTTTGACATTTTCCACAGCACAAAGTCTAGCGGACTGCGCTTTGCGCTTTCTACATCGACACGAGCGCCAGCCTGAAGCTGATCTAAATCTTGTTTAGATAACTTACCGTATTCGTCGAACTGGCCAACTTCAAACATGACGTCACCGTTGTCAGCAACGTATGCAAAACCGCGCTCGATCAGTTTTTCAACCAGCTCGATAATTTCAGCAATAAATTCTGTCGCACGTGGCTCAACATCTGGGCGCTTCATATTCAGAGCGTCAAAGTCAGCGTGCATTTCACCAATAAGGCGCTCTGTTAAAGAGTCACAGCTCTCGCCGTTTTCATTGGCGCGCTTGATGATCTTATCGTCGATATCGGTGATGTTACGAACAAAGGTCAGATCATAGCCAAGGTAACGCAGGTAACGAGACACTACGTCGAAAGAAACGAATGTACGACCATGACCGATGTGACAGAGATCGTAGATGGTTACTCCACAGACATACATGCCAACTTTGCCAGCATTGATTGGTTTGAATTCCTCTTTCTGTCTTGTGAGTGTGTTATATATCTTTAACATGATCTCTATCTAATTATTTAGGTGAAACAAAATAGTGGCTCAGTATACCAATATGCTTACCTTCAGGTCATCCCTGAAATGCTTAAAAAGACACCACCAAACTCATTATTCACCTCTAGAGAGCCACTTTTCACGTATAAAAGTGGCAAAAGTTAATATAGAATTCAGTTTTTAAGTCAAAGTCATAAATAAAGGACATCATCATGATCACCCTTCACACTAATTTTGGTGACATCAAAGTTGAGCTAAACGAAGAGAAAGCACCAGAAACATGCGCGAATTTCCTGCAGTACTGCCGTGATGGTTTCTACGACAACACGCTATTCCACCGTGTTATCGACGGTTTCATGATCCAAGGTGGCGGCATGGAATCTGGTCTGCGTGAAAAAGCAACTCGCGCACCAATCAAAAACGAAGCGAACAATGGCCTGAGCAACAAAGTGGGCACGCTAGCAATGGCACGTACCATGGAACCGCATTCAGCAAGTTCACAGTTTTTCATCAACGTGAACAACAACACTTTCCTAGATTTCCGTAGCGAGAGCCTAGACGGTTGGGGTTACTGTGTATTCGCTGAAGTGGTTGAAGGCATGGATATCGTTAACCAAATTAAAGGTGTAAGCACAGGTTCTCAAGGCATGCACCAAGACGTACCTCTTGAAGACGTTGTCATCACAGGTACCACAATCGAAGAATAATGATTGTCAGGGAGAGCACTACGCTCTCCCTCGTTGTTTCTTCAGGTTAATAAAATATGACCACATTATTTATTTCAGACCTCCATCTCTCTTCTACCACACCAGACATCACTGATTGCTTTATTCGCTTTATGCGTGAAGAAGCCGTTCATGCTGACGCCTTATACGTTCTCGGCGACCTGTTCGAGTTTTGGATTGGCGATGATGACCGCTCAGATTTTGCCAAGCAAATTCGTCGCGAATTCAAGCAACTGACCTCTCTTGGTGTACCTTGCTACTTCACACAAGGTAATCGCGACTTCCTCGTCGGTAAGCGCTTTGCCAAGCAAACTGGTGTCACCTTACTGGGTGATGAGACAGTGATTGACCTGTACGGCAAAAAAGCCGTGGTTTTGCACGGGGACACACTGTGTACTGAGGATGTAAAGTATCTCCAGTATCGAGAGAAAGTGCATCAACCATGGCTACAATGGTTGTTTAATCGCATCCCAATGTTTATTAAAAAGAAGATTGTATCGAAAGTTCAATCTGATATTAGTACCGACAAACAAACCAAATCACTCGACATCATGGACGTGACACAAACAGAAGTGGAAGCGGTCATGGCACACCATAACGTCGATTTGATGATTCATGGACACACTCATCGCCCTGATGTCCATGTATTCACCGCGCACAATCATAAAAAAACCCGCATTGTTTTAGGGGATTGGTACACCCAAGGTTCAGTTCTGGTCTATGCTAAAAATAACTTCGAGTTACAAGCTAGGCCATTTCAACCTTCTCAAGAAAAGGTTGTTTAAACGGTTCAATAATCATTGGATTTTGGCTGGTCCAGAAAAATATAAGAGACGTTGGAACTAGGTTTTGAAAAACTCATATATTGCCAGACAACCGATACTGAACAGTGACAAACAGACTGTTGGCTATGAACTGCTCTTTAGGGATGGTCCTAAAAATACCTTTCCTGAGGTAGATCCAGAACAAGCCACCAGTCGATTGCTGTCTGATCACTTCCTTAATACGCATTACGAGACGCTCGGGGACAAACTTGGCTTCGTTAACTTCCCGTATCAAAGCCTATTAAATCGAGTGCCAACGTTGTTTCCCTCAGAAAACTTTGTCGTCGAAATATTAGAAGACTGCCCGCCAACTGAAGAACTGCTTGATGCAATAAAAGATATGGCAGCCAAAGGCTATACCATTGCACTAGATGATTTTATCCCTAATAAGGAGTGGCGCCCTTTTCTTCCTTATGTCGCGTTGATTAAGTTTGATATCCGATTAGTGCCAATTGAGAAAGCCCATATTTTCATGAAGCGACTCAAGGGCAGTAACATTCGTTTCCTTGCCGAAAAAGTTGAGACTTATGAAGAATTTGAACAAGCGAAAGAAGCTGGGTTTGAATACTTCCAAGGTTACTTTTTTAGCAAGCCTGAAATGATCAGCAAAAAGGCGCTGGAACCTTCGTTCATGACGGTAATTCAATTGTTGACGGAGATTTCGAAACAGGACATTGACTACAACGCAATTGAATCTTTGATCAGCAAAGATCTGTCGCTTTCTTATAAACTCCTGACTTTTGTCAATTCCTCAGCCATCGTACAGACACAAATTCAGTCTTTCCACCAAGCATTGGTTTATCTTGGTGAAGACAAGTTGCGTAAATTTATTTCTTTGGTATCTCTGGCATCGACTCAGGATAGTAAACCCGACTACCTGTACGGGCTATCTATTCAACGCGCTCGCTTCTGTGAGCTGATCGGTGCAAAACTACAAGTTGAGCTCGAATCCGGGCAGGCCTTTCTTACCGGTATGTTCTCGCTGCTAGATAGCCTTCTAGATAAGCCGTTGGAGCTGATAGTGAATGAAATTCCTGTTGAAGAAACCGTAAAGCTGGCATTGACGCAGAATGAAGGCATACTAGGCAGCATTCTCATGTTAACCGAAGCGTATGAGTTAGCTGATTGGGAAGAGGTATCCGACCTTAGCGGGTCTTTAGGCTTGAATCCACAAGATTTAAGTAAAAGCTATGACGCATCCGTTAAATGGACTGCAGATCTTCTCTCAGTATCAACAAAATAGCGCTTCATTGGAGCCATCATGCAACACTGCCCTTGTGGTACAGAAAAAAGCTACAGCGAATGCTGCGAGCCAATTCACCTCGATCATTCTAAAGCCACAACTCCTGAAAAATTAATGCGCTCCCGCTATAGCGCACACGTTAAGCATCTGGTCGATTACGTCGTAGATACTTATCATCCAAGTTGCAATGCCACTGAACAACGTGAAGGGATTCAACAATCGATAGAAAGCGATTGGTGCAAACTTGAAGTCATCAATACAGAAGCAGGCAGCGATAAAGACGAAGGCTTCGTTACCTTCAAGGCTTATTTCAAAGAAGATAACGTGCAGCACTGTCTCGAAGAGCGCTCACGTTTTGTGCGAGAAAATGGGCTATGGTATTACATTGACGGTACGTTTCCAGAGCCAGACATTGATCCACGGCTCAATCAAACTATAAAGAGTTTCAAAGTCGGCCGAAACGATCCGTGTATTTGTGGTAGCGGTAAAAAGTTTAAGAAATGTTGCGGTTAACTACAGGCTAGATAGTAAAAAAGCAGGATGATTATCCTGCTTTTAGTTTCTGAGCTTAGTAAAGCACTAAGCGTCCTTATTTGGGTTAACTCTCACAATATCTTGTTGATCTTGCTTGAATTGCTTTTTCAGTTCCGCTTTTGACTTAAAACTGATCTCGCCCCCTTGGGCCACTGTCATATGTTGTGCTTCTGCATTGTGCTTAGATTGATACAACATCACAGCTTGCATACACGAATCTCGCTGCTCTTGAGAAAGTGGTGTACCCTCAGGCCACTTCCCCGTTTCTACAGCATAGAGTAGACGCTCGTATGCCTCTGGTGTAATGGCATTAATTAACTGCTCTGCGTCCATGGTCTATCCTTAAGTTGTAACTGAGATGGAAAGAACATAACTGGCTGGCATTCTGAGTCAAGATTGCACCCAAGAATAAGTGTAACGGATCACAAGCAAATCAAAATATGAATCATATAAAAGCACTACTAATCTTCAGTCTGGCTATTGCGTTATCAGGGTGTTTCGAAAACCGTCAGAACACCGACAAACTGTGCGCAGACAACCCTAGCTTACAATGTGAACGGCTTAATATGAACGATGGTCAATGCCGTGTTCCTAGAACCGATTTGATTTGGCATCGGAATGAAGTACGTAAACAACCGACCGACAGCAATATTATTGATGAATACCATTTTCTGGCCGCGTATAAGAAATGTCTTGAGTTGGCATCGCAAATCCAACCGATTGAGCAAGCCGGACTCAAAGAGCGCCGATTTAACGCGCTGATTAACTCCGGCGAAGACCTGGAAAAATTAGTCGAACGAATTCGCAAGTCATCTTCACCAGAATCACTCTATTTTCTATGGAGCCAAACTGGCGATGATGAAGCGCAAAGAAGCTTCCTCCAACTCGAAGGTACACCCGCTTTAGACACGCCAGAAATGCAGTATGCACTGGCGACTTTCTATACCAGCCGCGATCTGGAGAAAACCATAAACTTGCTCAACAAATCACTTGAGCTGAGTAAAGGCAAGAACCTCAACACGGATATCTTCAAAACACTCGCCAGCATTACCTATCAATTGAATCGCAAAGAACAAGCTTATATCTGGGCAATGGTCGCAAATCGCTTTGAAGTACCCATTATTGGCTCAGAGCAAGAAATGCAGATTCTTTACGGGTTCAGTAAGGACAAGTACAAACAGCTTGACGGTATTGCCGATAATATTGAAAGCGCACTAGATAGCGGCACTTATCAAAGAAATATGGTTCCTAGCTTCAATTAGCGTCGACAAGTTGAAAGGATTAAACAATGAGCGGTGAATTAATCACCGCTTTTTATTGAATTGTTGAAAATTAACGACACAGAATTTACACAGAATCTTTCGCCTGTTGTCTTTGGCCCATCTGGAAAAACGTGACCTAAGTGGCTATCACAAGCTGCACATCTAATCTCTGTTCTCACCATTCCGTGACTTAGATCTTCCAAATAACGAATAGCCTGATCATTAATAGGGGCATCAAAACTTGGCCAACCACAACCGGAATCATACTTGTTATCTGATTGAAATAGAGGGGCCTGACAGCAAGTACAAGAATATACCCCAGTTTCCTTGTTGTGCAGTAACTTACCTGTGAACGGTGCTTCTGTTCCCTGCTCTCGACATACTCGATATTCTTCTTCAGAAAGCTTTTCACGCCAGTATTCATTTGGTTTGATGACTTTTTTATTATCCTGTTCCACTTTGTCTTTTTCTCCGAATTAATCACTATTACTGTGACTTTTTTTCTCAAAAACTTGCGCAATTTATTGTTTGTAGCACATACTTTGAATCCATAAAAGGACGCTTAAACTTTGATCAAAAGTGAAAGCGTTTGATCTATTTTACGTCAACTGGTTAGACAAGAAACCTATAATCCGTTCAAAAGATAGTCAATTACGACTGATTGTGAAAAAAAGCGACGCTTTTTTTTGACTTTAAACAAGTTAAGTCCGATTATCTGTTGCAGATTTTGACTGGATTCTGTAATTTTACTACCAGTTATCTTTAATCAGAAATTAAGTTGTGGAGCAACTATAATGACTATCAAAGTAGGTATTAACGGTTTTGGCCGTATCGGTCGTTTCGTATTCCGTGCAGCACAAGAGCGTAGCGACATCGAAGTTGTAGGTATCAACGACCTGATCGATGTAGAGTACATGGCATACATGCTTAAGTACGATTCAACTCACGGCCGTTTCAACGGTACTGTTGAAGTTGAAGGTGGTAACCTAATCGTTAACGGTAAGACTGTACGTGTTACTGCTGAGCGTAACCCAACTGACCTTAAGTGGGACGAAATCGGTGTTGACGTTGTAGCTGAAGCAACTGGTATCTTCCTAACTGACGAAACTGCACGTCAGCACATCACTGCTGGTGCTAAGAAAGTTGTTCTAACTGGTCCTTCAAAAGACGCAACTCCAATGTTCGTAATGGGTGTTAACGACAGCACTTACGCTGGTCAAGACATCGTTTCTAACGCTTCTTGTACAACTAACTGTCTAGCGCCTATCGCTAAAGTTCTTAACGACAAGTTCGGTATCGAATCTGGCCTTATGACTACAGTTCACGCTACTACAGCAACTCAAAAAACTGTAGATGGTCCTTCTGCTAAAGACTGGCGCGGTGGTCGTGGTGCTTCTCAGAACATCATCCCATCTTCAACTGGTGCTGCTAAAGCTGTAGGCGTTGTTCTTCCAGAACTAAACGGCAAACTAACTGGTATGGCTTTCCGCGTACCAACTGCTAACGTTTCTGTAGTTGACCTAACTGTTAACCTAAAAGAAGGCGCATCTTACGAAGCTATCTGTGCAGCTATGAAAGAAGCTTCTGAAGGCGAGCTTAAAGGTGTTCTAGGTTACACTGAAGACCAAGTTGTTTCTCAAGACTTCATCGGCGAAGTTCAAACTTCAGTATTCGATGCTAAAGCTGGTATCGCTCTAACTGACAACTTCGTTAAAGTTGTATCTTGGTACGACAACGAAATCGGTTACTCAAACAAAGTTCTAGACCTAATCGCTCACATCTCTAAGTAATTAGATAGTTAGCAATTAGCGAATAACTTCGTTAAAGAAAAGGCGGCTCTAGAGTCGCCTTTTTTGTATCTGGACTTTGAGGTTATACAAACTCGACATTGCAAATAATGTGCGAAGTATGTCGAAAAGCTCTCCCCAGCGATAGGAAACTACACATGGATTTAAAAACTCTCCCAGCCCTAACCGTGTTATCTGACAACGTCACTATCGTTGAAGTTGATCAGGTTAAAGTCGTCCGCGTTATTCATGAAAAAGCAACGGCAGGCATCGCGCTACACGGTGGCCATGTCGTATCGTTCACACCAGCAGGCCAAGAAGATCTGATTTGGATGAGCGACAGCGCCATTTTTGATGGTAAGGCAGCGCTTCGTGGTGGCATTCCAATTTGCTGGCCTTGGTTTGGCCGCATTGCTGCGCCTGCACATGGCTTTGCTCGTACCAGTGAGTGGTCACTGCTACAACATCGTGAAAATGAACAAGGAGTTGTGATTGAGCTCGAACTGAAACCTTCAGAGCAAACGCTATCAATCTGGCCACATAAATTTGATGCGCGTTTAATAATAGAAGTCAGCAACGAGCTTAAAGTGACGCTCGACGTCACCAATACTGATACGACACCTTGGGCATTTTCAGGGGCATTGCACACGTATCTTAACGTAGGCAACATCAAACAAGCACAAACTACTGGGATGGGCTCTGAGTACATCGATAGCCTAAAAGCAGGTGAAATCTGCCAAGGTGACAAGGTTCTTCAACTTACTGATACTATCGACCGTGTTTACACTCAACCAGAAGCGCAAATTTTAGTGAAAGATCCAGTGTTGGATCGCACACTAAGCGTGGAGAACCAAGGCCACAACTCGGCTGTATTATGGAACCCATGGGCACAAGGTGCTGAATCTATGTCAGATATGACGAATGACGGGTATTTAACAATGATGTGTGTCGAATCTACTCTTCACGCACCAAGCATTGAACTAGGAAAAACACTTCAACCTGGTGAGTCACATCAACTTATCACCTCTATTTCCGCTCAATAACTCTTTTTCTGCAGGCTATTAGCCTGCAGTACCTCCCTCCCGAAATTATTCTATGCCCGCTCAGGTCTTTTACTCTACACCCGCTGTACAAACACATTTTTTGACTTGCTTATTGTTTGAATAATTAATAGGAATCAATTTTAGCAAATGGATAAGTCGTTATTATTATTCTTAATTTACAATAAGAGCTCTATTTTTCAGCGATAAGACACGTCTCTAAAGACAGGATAATTAAAAAATGTTCGAGAAATTCAAAAACCAAAGTGTTGGCTTTCAATTAAAGTTGGTGATACTGCTTTGCTTGTTGGTCTCTTTTGTAGGGACCGCTACCCTCGTTTACCGTAATGCCTCTAAAGTGCTCCTTGATACCACACTTAAAGGCCACCAATCAGAGGTCGAAGCAATGGCAATGACCATTGCCGGCCAATTTAACGCTTACCTTCATACCGCAAAAGTTTTGGAATCCACCTTTAGAAACGGTTATCTGGCAGGCGTCTATGTTGAAGACTACACCGTCGACTTCAATGGTAAACAGGTTCTAAATGTGACTCAATATGGTGAGAGCCTGATCAATGATGAAAAACTGGTTGATAGTTTTACCCGTGATACAGGGGCAGTAGCCACGCTATTTGCTCCGTTAGATGGCGACTTTATTCGTGTTTCAACTTCACTCAAAAACCCATCAGGTACTCGCGTGGTTGGTACAACATTAGGCAAAAACCATCCGGGTTATAACAAGCTAATGAGCGGCCAACCTTACTACGCTCAAGTTAAGCTTTTTGGCGAAAACTATATTACCTATTACGCCCCCCTCAAAGACTATCAGGGCAACGTGAGTGGCATCACCTTCATCGGGCTACCAGTCGAACAAGCGACCCAAGATCTTTTTGAATCATTACGTTCAATAAAATGGGGCGATACGGGATATAGCATTGTGGTAGATAACCGTGAGGACAATTTGGGTCGCTACCTATTGCACCCAATTCATGATGAAAACGCTCCACCCATCATCGATGTCGCCGACTACAATGGCAATAAACCTTTTCATCAGATTTTCGAACAGAAAAGTGGTCTGATCCGTTACCCATACGAGTATCAGGGTACGGTTGGAGAGAAATATCTAGTCTACACAGAAGTACCTGGTTGGGACTGGAAGCTGCTTGGGGGGACGTTCATCAAAGAAGTCACCAAAGGCAGTGACACCTTGCTCAAGCTGATCATTACGATTGCTACGGTAGTGGCGATTGCCACCTTCATCATTTTGACTATTTTCCTGAACCGTAACCTCAAACCACTAACGGTACTGAACGGGTATATGTCTCGCCTAGCAAAAGGTGAAGTAAGTTTAGATATACCAGCGACAGGCAAAGCATCTAAGAATGAAATCATTAACCTGAATAACGGCGTCGCCAATATGGCAGGACAACTGAACTCCCTGGTCAGCGAGATTCGCTCTACGAGTGACGCAGTTCAGGAAGCGTCGCGTAGTGTCTCGCAGGATGCCAACCAGAATCTCAGCCAATCAGACCTACAGCAGCAACAGGTTGAGCAAGTCGCAACTGCTATTGAAGAAATGGCCTCTTCCGCACAATCAGTAGCCGAGCAAGTAGAAGCAATTGCTGAAAACGTCCGTCTCACCAACGAAGATAGCCAGTCGGGGCTAGAAAAAGTTGAAGGAGTTTGTATTGATGTCGCGCAGTTGAATGATCAGCTAGATAATTCCGCGCAAGCCATTGAACAGGTAAACAAAGACAGTGAAGCTATCCAGACTGTCACAAAGATGATTGACGAAATTGCCGAACAAACCAATCTGCTTGCTCTGAATGCTGCAATTGAAGCAGCACGTGCAGGAGAACAAGGCCGTGGTTTTGCTGTTGTAGCTGATGAAGTCCGTACCTTAGCGCATCGCACACAGACGTCTGTTCAGGATGTCGTATCTATCATCGAGAAGCTAAAAACGTCTACAGGTAACGCCGTGAATCTGATGACTCAGAGCCAAAGTAACGCGAATCAGGTATTGGATAAAGCCCAAGAGGCAGGCTCAGCACTAGAGGCCATTGCGTCACAAGTGCAATCTATTGCCACTCAGGCTGATACGATAGCGGCGACTTCTGAAGAGCAAGCGAATGTATCACAGGAGATTGCGTCCAATGCAAATTCGATCAGTGAATTGAACCGAGAAAGCCGAGCAACCAGCGCTAAGACCACTCAAAGTGCTGAAGAGCTGCAAACTCAAGCCGGTTCGTTGAAACAACAAGTCGACTTCTTCCACTAATACGAAAAAACGGGCAGGACTTTTTCTGCCCTTTTTTACCTCTATGCCGCCCTTCCCATGCTAGTCTGAAAACACGGTTCCTGTTAGAATTCGCGCTCATTTTGTCATCCTGAGATCGTTATGTCTTATACCTGCCCTTTATGTCATCAAAGCCTGTCACTCACTGAGCGCACCTATCGCTGTGAGAACAACCATGCTTTTGACTTAGCCAAAGAAGGCTACGTCAACTTGATGCCAGTTCAGCATAAGCGTTCTAAAGATCCGGGTGATAACAAAGAGATGATGCAGGCCCGTCGTCGCTTTTTAGAGAAAGACTACTATCGCCCGATGAAAGAGAAAGTGGCTGAGATCTGTGCTAAATACCTTGAAGGCACTCAGCACCAGTTACTTGATATTGGCTGTGGTGAGGGTTACTACACCACAGAAGTCGCGACGCAGCTTTCAATACAGCACTCACAAGCAGTAACTTATGGTCTCGATATATCTAAAGTGGCTATTCGCTACGCGTCTAAACGTTATACCAACTGTTCATTTAGCGTAGCGTCGAGTACTCGCCTGCCTTTTTCAGACAACAGCCTTGACGCCGTGCTACGTATCTATGCACCTTGTAAAGCAGAAGAGTTAGCACGAGTCGTGAATGGCAATGGTGTCGTCATCACAGTCACGCCTGCGGGTCGTCACCTCTACCAACTTAGAGAACGTATCTATCAGGATGTCAGATTGCATAGCGAAGAAGCAGAAATCATTGATGGATTTAGTCTTGAAGAAACACTCAAACTCACTTACACAATGCCATTGCAAGGTGGCGATGCACATGATTTGCTCCAAATGACACCTTTTGCATGGAAAGCTAGTGAAGAGCTGCGCGATCGTCTGAAATCAGCTAAGTTATTTGAATGCGAGGCAGACTTTATGATTCGTATCTATCGCAAACAGCCTGATTAATTTACTAGATAATAATTCTCATTTAGATTGAGTTATCTTCCTGCCTCCATTAGTATGCTCGCATCATATTTTGGAGGCATTTCATGCGTAAGCTTCTCACTATATCTTTGGCATGTCTGACTTTGTCAGCTTGTTCCACTGCTCCTCATCAAGAAATAACCAGTTTCTACGACTATCAACTCTTCACCCCACACGCTACAACCGTTTCGCTAACCAGTCTTCCCGAAGACATTCAAAAAGCTGACATTATTTTGGTGGGTGAATGGCATACCCATTCCGGAGTTCATCGCTTTCAAACCGACTTAGTCAAAGCGCTTATTTCACAAGGCCATAATGTGGCTGTCTCTATGGAGCAATTCTCACGTGACAGCCAAGATATCGTCAATCAGTACCTATCTGGTGAAATTGGGGAGCAAACGCTGATTAAAAACGCCAGCGCTTGGCCAAACTATGAAAGTGACTATCGCGCGCTAGTTGAACTGGCAAAAGCCAATCAGCTCGATGTTATCGCGGCGAATGCGCCGAAACCCATCGTTCGCTGCATTGGGCGGCAAGGGGTTGGTTACCTCGATAAACTTCCCCCTGAGCAACGCGCGAATGTGGCCGAGAAAGTGAATGTCACATCGAGCCCATACAAAGATAAATTCATGGCTTCGATGCACCATGGCAAACCTGAACAGACAGAAAAACAGTTTGCCGCTCAGGTGGCTTGGGATGAAACCATGGCAGAAAGTATGACTCACTATCTGGAGCAGAACCCTTCCAAACAGATCGTTCATATCGCCGGCAAGTTTCATATTGAAGACGGATTAGGGACCAAAGCATCGATTCTCTCTAGAAATCCAGATTTACGTGTTGTTGTGATTACGCCGACAGGTGACGTTATCTCTGAAAGCGACGACTACCAACTAGAGGTACTCGCTCCTCCAGCGCGATATGTGCAAATGGAGAATCGAATGAAGGCATACCACAGCCTAACGAAAAGAAACGAGGATTTATCTTGCCTCTAACCCGGCATCCATTTTGCTCACTTTGATAAGATCCATTGAACTAACATCATGTAAATTCAATAAATAGCAGTTTTTGATATGTAATGGATAAATCAGGCATGCTTTGTGCTTGATTCTATTTCATACAAAATCGACATATTTTGCACAAGTTTTTCGCTCATTGGTCGATATATTCCATGAGGATGATGTAAGGAGATCGCTATGACACCAGTAGGAATGGAGCCAGCTAAGCTGACACCAGCCCAGCAGGTCAAGCCTCAAGCGAATCAAAGTGAGCCAAATAATGGCCCGGCTCCGCTTAAAGTGGAGCAAAATAAAGTCACGCTTTCTGATGAAGGAAAGGCGTTGCTTGCCGCTTTGCAGGAAATTGATAAGGAAGCGAAAGCCGCAGAGAAGGCGGATAAAACCGTCGGCGATAAAGTAGAGTCCTTCACACATGGTGCGTTAGGTATTGATAAACCTGACGAAATCAAAGAAGAAGATGATGGTGCTTATTCTGCGGGGCAATATCTTTCCGCAGCGGCAACAGTGGGCGGAATACTTCTAGCTCTGATATAGAGTTATTCCGACCATCTGTTTTTTCTTCATCAAGCTTAATTGACGCTAAGTTAAACAGTGTCACCACTCCGCGCCTAGCTGTAGCTCCATAATTTGTGGCACATTTCATTTCGGTTACGCTCAACTGACAACGGCTTTTTCACTGTGCGCTAAGCCCGCCATCTTTCTATTGCGAAGAAAAATACAGTTCTTCCAGTTTTACTTGCCCGACCTCCCCTAACAAACCACTGCTGCTCACCTCTCGATGTTACCGCTACTTTTAATATCAAAAGACTCACTTAATTGAACTTTATTTCGTGTTAATCAACACAAAAATCACCATGCAATCGATTTTATAAATTAATTCATTGATGACACAAATGTGAAATGTAACAGTGATTTAATCAGGACGCTTTTACAAATAAGGACAATTCGATGAAGCACTTAACAAAACCTCTTGTCGCGGCAGTCGCGACTTCTGCGCTCTCTTTTAATGCACTTTCTGCAGAAATTAAAAACGTTATCCTGATGATTGGTGATGGGATGGGCCCACAGCAGGTTGGCCTGCTAGAAACTTATGCCAATCAAGCCCCGAATTCCATTTACCAAGGTCAACCGACGGCACTGTTTAAACTCGCTCAGGAAGGGGTTATCGGTTCCTCACTGACCCACCCCGAAGATGCGATTGTGGTTGACTCAGCATGTTCGGCAACCATGCTTTCAACGGGTATTTATACAGGCTCCGAGGTCATTGGTATCGACTCTCAAGGTAACCATGTTCAGACTGTTTTAGAAAAAGCTAAAAGCATGGGCAAAGCAACCGGGTTGGTTTCTGATACTCGCCTCACTCATGCTACCCCAGCCTCATTTGCCGCGCACCAACCTCACCGATCTCTAGAGAATGACATTGCATCTGACATGTTGGAAACGGGAGCAGATGTCATGCTATCCGGCGGTCTTCGTCACTGGATTCCAAAGTCGACCAACGACAAAGGTGAGACATACAACCAGCTGAAAACGCTGACCCAGGGCGATGTTTACCTTAAGTCTAAGCGCAAAGATGACCGTAACCTGCTCACTGAAGCGCAGCAAGACGGTTACTCACTGGCCTTTAACCGTGACATGATGGCAAAAGCGCAAGGCGATAAGCTGCTTGGTCTGTTCTCCTACTCTGGTATGAACGACGGCATTGCTTATAGCGTGAGTAAAAATGATCCAGAGCGCACCCAACCAAGCCTTAAAGAAATGACAGATAAAGCGCTGGATATCCTTTCGAAGGACGAAGACGGCTTCTTCCTCATGGTTGAAGGCGGCCAAATTGACTGGGCTGGACACAGTAATGATGCCGGCACCATGCTGCATGAGATGATCAAATTTGATGAAGCCGTCAATACCGTTTATCAATGGGCGCAAGGCCGTGAAGATACCATTGTCATCGTCACTGCTGACCATGAAACGGGATCCTTTGGCTTCAGCTATTCCTCTCAGGATCTGCCAAAACCTGAGCAACGTGATGGCGAAGCTTTTGCCGAGCGTAGCTACGCCCCTAACTTTAACTTTGGTGCATTTCAGATCTTAGATGGTCTATACAACCAGAAGAAGAGCTATTATGGCATCGTGAGTGAGTTCCAAAAGCTGGATAAAAATCAGCAAACTGCCGCTAAGTTTGCTGAAATGGTGAACAAGAATACCGATTTCCCAATCACTTCAGGTCAAGCTGCGAATGTCCTTGCCAGCAAACCTAACCCATATCGTTTGGCAGGGCATAAGTACTTGTCTGTTGAAGAAGTTCCGGCAATTAACGACTTCGATGCCTTCTTCCCATATAACGATCGCGGTAACCTGCTTGCACGTGAGCAGGCAACTGGCCAAAACATTGTTTGGGGCACGGGTACGCACACACATACACCGGTAAACGTGTTTGCCTGGGGGCCAGCAGAGGCCATTATTCCTGTGTCTAAAATCATGCATCACTCAGAGCTGGGTGAATACATCAAGACGCAAGTTAAATGAGCAAACCTTGAGACTTCAGCAAGATAAAAACGCCTTTCGGGGCGTTTTTTAGTGACATCGTTTTCTGTTGACTCGTACTGAATGGCAGGTTAGAAATAGCGGTTTATCATTATTCAGCATCGTATTATGTGTGAAATCTTTTCTAATCAACCTCAAGAAAACTATCAGATTATTGCCCGCTCGATCCGAATTGATGGCCACGCGACCAGCATTAAGCTCGAAGCAAGCTTCTGGCAGATCTTAGAGGAAATCGCGCAGCAACAATCAATGACACTGCCCCGCTTTATCAGCGCGATTTACGCTGAAGCATTGAAATACAATGGGGAAATCAAAAACTTCACCTCCCTACTTCGCTGTGCGTGCCTCATCTATCTTCGCCAACCCGATGATGTTATGGAAGCCGTCAAACAGCAGCTCATCGTGAATAGTTAAAATCTTTTCGCTGTCGTACTCCGGTACTACCTTACGCTAAACATTTCCCCTTATTCTTCTCACCAACAGAGCAAGGGGAAGATAATGGCAAAGCTAATTCACACTATGGTGAGAGTACAAGACCTTACCGCTTCGATTGAGTTTTATCGCACAGCACTTGAGCTTGAGATGAAAGACCAATTCGTTTTTGACGGCTTTACCCTTACCTACCTAGCCAATCGCGAAACCGGTTTTGAGTTAGAGTTGACCCACAATCACGATACGAAAGAACCGTATAGTCACGGAAACGGCTACGGGCATATTGCAGTCTGTGTCGATGACATTCATCAGACACATCACAAACTCGCCACGCTAGGATTAGCTCCCTCTGAAACGAAAACCATGCAGCATCAAGGTACTGATCTCGCAACTTTCTTTTTCATTACCGATCCCGATGGATACAAAATCGAATTCCTACAACGTCAGGGAAGATACCAATAAACAACAACGAAAAATCAATAATTACAGAGTAAACATAATGATAAATTTAACCGCGACTTTTCACGCAAAAGCTGGCCAAGAAAGCGTACTGCAGTCCTTATTAATCGCCATGCTAGAACCTACCCGAAATGAGCCAGGATGCTTACGCTATGACTTATTAAAGGACAGCAGCAACTCGGCAATATTTATGTTTCAAGAGCAGTTCACTGACAAGCAGGCTTTTGATGAACATTGCCAACAGGCGCACTTTCTCTACCTTTTAGACAGTTTGGAAGGTTTGCTAGAGCAGGAACCGACTATCACCTTTTACGATCAGTTATAAACGCAAAAGAGCGCCATTGGCGCTCTTATTCTTATTTAATCACCCTGTTTTACCATATGTAAGTGCACATCTTGCTGAGGGAAAGGAATCGATATGCCTTCTTGATCAAATCTCAGTTTCACTTCACGTGTGACATACCAGTACACATCCCAGTAATCATCGGTTTTCACCCAAGGACGAACGATGAAATCGACCGAAGACGTATTCAGTATATGCACACGAATATTAGGTTCTGGATTGCGTAATACCGCCGGATGAGAGTCGACAATATCCTTTAGCACTTTCTCCGCTTTAAGAATGTCATCGCTATAACCGATGCCAAACACCATATCAACGCGACGCACTCGTTCATGGGTAACATTCTTAATTACATCACCCCAGATTTTGCCATTCGGTACAATAATGATTTGGTTGTCGAATGTCTTGATGGTGGTGTTAACTAAGCTCATGTGACTCACCTTGCCATCAACGCCACCAGCAAAGACAAAATCCCCGACATCGAACGGACGATAGATGAGCAGCATCATACCTGCTGCGAAGTTGGAAAGCGTATCCTGAAGCGCAAAGCCGACAATTACCCCTGCAATACCAAAACCCGTTAATACAGGAGTAAGGTTAAGCCCTATTTGAGACAGCCCGATCAGAATACCAATAATCCATACCGCATTGCCTGACATGGCGATAAAGAAGTCTTGCATCAGCTGTGACATTTTGAGGTTTTTTGAAACCACCGTTTTACTGACAACTTTCCTCGCCAACTTAGCAAGAATCTTAGTGACCAGTAGAATCAGAATAAAAACGAACAGCTGGAACAAGTGCTGCGGGGCATTGTTGGCAATCCAACTCCAGAAATTGTCCGACCAATGCGTTACAACAGAAAGTGCGACCTGCCAGTCCAACAAATCCTGCGTCACGCTACCTGTAACTTCAAACATCAGACGTTTGTATTCGGCGGTCTTAACTGATAATTGATCGGCAATGGAGACTAGAGAGCTCAGGCTATCACCAGCAATATTGAGCCTTTGTTGAATCACCAAGCGACTGAGTTGAAGGCTGGATTTTTCTGACTCTGGGCTAATGGAAAGCTGCTTATCTACCACATCAATCTGCTGGCTAAAGTACTCCACCGACGCAGAGACCAGACGCAATCGCTTGGTGATAAAACTTTTAAATTGCTTTTCTTCTAGAGTCTCATCGACACCCAGTTGCTTGAGCCACTGGATATTCTGCCAGCTCGACTCAACCACTGTATCAAGATAATGTTGTAGCTCCTGATAATCATTGAGCATCGTCAGACGCTGTTCGTCTTTCGCTTCATTGAGTTTTTCGCTGAGTGACTTTATCTTACCTTCAAGATACTCGGATGCTCCTTGAGAATAAGCTTGCTGAGTTGCGACCTGCTCAATCAACGCCTCTTTAGGCAGCTTATTTTGTTCAATGGCAGTGGCCAGAATCGATCTTAGTTCCTCATTTTTTTGAAACAGTTTCAGTTGCAGCGCGTCTCTTTCATCACCAATCGCACTTTCAAGTGTCACCGTCAGTTCTTTAAGGTCAGCGTTTATCTTGGTGATCGCCGCTTCAGCCCTTGATACTGTAGGAGTTTGCGCCAATGCCTGAAAGCTCAGCATCCACGCCATCAACATAACAATGAACAGACAGATAAAAGATCGATTGGTGAATCCAAAGTTGTGGTTCATATACACCTCGAAAGCGGCACTCTTCTTGTGCAAGCTTTTGTTTAAACAATGATTACTAAACAGTGTATATCAACAAAACGTATTGGCGAGTCTTTGCCGTGTTAGCGATTGGCAAATACAAAAACAGCCGCAATTAGCGGCTGTTCTTGTATGGAATCTATTGTGCTCGATCAGGATGGTTAAGGATATGATCCTCCCAGTCCACCACATCAATCTCATACACTACTTTATTGCGTACACTTTCTCCTGCCGCATGCATCGCAGACTTAGAACCTGTAATCAGAGGGTGCCATTCAGGAATCGGCTGATTTTCTGCTAATAAGCGGTAAGCACAGGTGTGCGGCAACCAAGTGAAGTCATCAATATCGTCGCGGGTTAGCTTGGTACATTCTTCACCTGATGTGAATCGGTTTGGGTAGTCTTTGCACGAGCAGGTTTTGCTATTTAACCAACTGCACGCCACGTTGGTGTAGTAGATTTCGTCCGTGTCTTCATCCATGAGCTTATGCAGGCAGCACTTACCACAACCATCACAGAGAGCTTCCCACTCCTGCTCGGTCATTTGTTCTAGTGATTTGCTTTCCCAAAATGGCTGGCTCATAACATTACTTCGGTATCGGACAAGGGGAGCGTTTTATACCGTTTAGACGCGCAAAGTTCAAGGGCAATTTTTGTACGGAACAGAGAAGCAAAGGCAGCATTTAAGAGGCTTTCTGAAACTCTCTCAGATAAGCAACAGGTTAGCGAGTTCAACGGCCCCTGGCACGATGACCAAGCGCGTAAGTCTTTGGTGATTGTTTGAGGTATTTTGCTTTGTAATTGCCATTGAGATGCACCAAGGTCCCCCTTAATCGATCGAGGTGATAACGTTGCTCACTGCTGCCTAGATTAAACTCTAACGTTTCACCATCAAACGCAAAGTGTGTACTGATTAAGTCTTCGTTCCAATAGATCCCTTCTTCCGCCACATGCAGCGTATTGGCGGCATAGGTCGCCACATTCGACTCTTCCCACACACCAAGTAATTCCTGGCGAGCCTGTTGGTGTTCGTAATCAATAACGAAATAGATGCCAACACCAACCATAACTGCGCCAGCTATGCCAAGGACAGTCGCGACCTTGCTGGAATGTTTTGTCCAAAAGCTTTTATCGCTCATATGACTCGACACTCCTGATTGTATATTTCATTTCAAAACGCCTAAAAAGCGTTTCCCCTAACCTTTAAGTTTAGTGGAACACGCATAAAACTAACAAAAATATAAATTAGAGCGGAGCTGCTTTTACTCACACCACAGTTATATGGGCGACCAAGTCATGAATGACATTAAGTAAAAATGTAATGTGTCGAATGAACTTTATACTGCTATAGGCAATCTTTTTTGCTACTATCGCGCCCCTGTTTTTGATGAGACCGTCAATATGGAATGCCGATTAGGCTGCGGAGCGTGTTGTATCGCGCCAAGTATTTCCTCCCCGATTCCGGGTATGCCGAAAGGTAAGCCGGCTGGGACAAGATGTATTCAGCTCAATGAAGATAATTTGTGTAAGTTGTTTGGTAAACCAGAAAGACCGAAAGTGTGCCACGAATTTAAACCCTGTCCTGTCGTCTGTGGTAGTACGAACCAGCAAGCGATCGACAACATTACTGAGCTTGAAAATCTGACATAAAAAAGCCGCTTTATCATAAAGCGGCTTTTTCGTTTTAGAGGCTGAGTATCACACCAGCGATTGATGCACTCATTAAGTTGGCCATTACCCCTGCTGCAATGGCACGGAACCCATACTGGGAAATAAAGCTGCGACGCTCAGGCACCAAGCTACCCAGTCCACCAATCAGCATTGCCATTGTCGAAATATTCGCGAAACCACACAAAGCGAACGTCACAATCGCCTGTGAATGCTCACTTAGCTGAGACTTCACTTCCATTAGCTGAATGAAGGCAACAAATTCATTAACCACCACTTTGTTGCCAATCAGAGAGCCTGCCGTAATCGCTTCACTCCAAGGCACACCCAGCAGCCAAGCAACAGGTGCAAACAAGTAGCCTAAGATGAGCTCAAAACTTAGCTCCATACCTACCAGACCACCTATCCAGCCCAGCATGCCGTTAAGCATGGCAATCACACTGATAAATGCTAGCAAGGTGGCACCAACGGCTACAGCAATTCGTAAGCCGGACATCGCACCATCCGCCATCGCCTCAACAACATTGGTCGCGCGTGGCATATCGACATTGTCTATTTCAACCTGAGCGTCTATTTTTTCCGTTTCAGGAACCAAGATTTTTGCCATCAGCAAACCTGCAGGGGCTGACATAAATGCTGCCGCGATAAGGAAGTTGAGGTCCACGCCCAGCGACGCGTATCCGACCAGTGTACCACCAGCCACAGATGCAAGACCGCCTGTCATCACAGCAAAAAACTGTGAATCGGTCATCTGGCGCAGATAAGGCTTTACTACTAGAGGCGCTTCAATCATACCGACGAAAATGTTTGCCGTCGCAGACAGAGATTCTGCACGGCCTATTCCCAGCAGTTTTTGTAATCCGCCGCCGATCACATTGATCACTTTCGGCATTAGCCCAATATGATACAGACCGGAGATTAACGCAGAGAAGAAGACGATAATACCCAACACGTTGATGGCAAAGGTAAAGCCACCGGTTGCCAACCCACCAAACAAAAAGGCAATCCCTTCCTGACCATAGTTGATCAGATTCGACACCGCTCCGGTGACATTGTTCAGCACTTCCTTACCTGCCGGTACATAGAGGACTAACAGCGCAAAGGTAATCTGCAGAGCAAATGCTAAAGATACCGTTTTCAGGTTAATATTTTTTCTGTTGGTAGAAAGTAGCCATGCCAGTGCAAGAATGGCGATGATTCCGAGGATCGAGTTCATGGAAATATCCGACTAAAAGGGGCATTAAGAATGGCGTCGGATAATATTCCGTTACAAATGAGATGCAAATCCAAGTTGTTAAAATCCGGTTTACTTTCCACAACTTAAACTTTAATCAACGCATTAAGCTGCTGTTTTATATCAAGATAAACGTTTGCTTTTTCTTATTATTTCCATAAAGAAAAAATGTTTCCAAAAACAGAAATAATCTCAGGGCGAAAATCAGGCTTTAGATCGGTGGATATAGGGAGACAATCGTTTGTCCCAGTAGCAAGGTGAACCAATTTTCTTCTTGATGAACTCAATTACTGCTGTTGTCTTAGTCGGCAGGTAACGGCGGCTAGGGTAAACCGCATAAAATGGCATGTTCTGACTAGGTAACCACTCAGGTAAAAGCTGAATCAGCTGACCTTGTTTAAACTCGTCACGAATCAGATAAGTGGCAAGGTAAGCGACTCCCCATCCAGCGACAGCCGCATCTCTAACTGCTTCGGCCAGATCGACCGAGTAATTTCCAGACACCTTTACATTTATTTGATCGTCACGATTGGAAAATGCCCAACTGGTATAATCGCGCTCCCAACTTCGATAAATCAAACAATTATGATCAACCAAATCATTCGGGTGATGAGGGGTGTCATAGTTCATCAGATACTCTGGCGAAGCCGCGACTACGAACTGGCTGTCCGCTAACCGCTGTGCGACATATCCTTCCGGCAGCATCTCGTTATTGGTAATCCAGAGATCAAGCCCCTCTTGCAACATGTCGACCTTGTAGTCAAACAAATGCATCTCTACTTGCAGGTTTGGGTGTTGCAACCGTAACTCATCAATCGCAGGAAGAATATGTAAGGTACCAAACGACTGCGATAAGCCGATTCGAATCAACCCCGCCACTTCATCTTTTTGGCTTTCAACTTCCAGATGTGCTTCTTCAACACTTCGCACCACTTTCTGGCAATGATAGAAAAACTGTTCTCCTGCCTCAGTCGGCGTAAAAGTCCTTGTGGTTCGTTGGACTAACTTAACCCCTAGCGACTCTTCCAACAGAGCCAGTTGCTTACTGACATGTGAAACAGAGACACCCAGACTCTTGGCGGCCTGAGTAAAGTTTTTATGAGTAAGTAAGGCGGCAAACACCACCATTTGAGACGCGCGATCAGACAGCACAAGGACTCCACAAACTAAAAGGAGCTCCGAAGAGCTCCTAATCAAAACAATTAAAGTGCGATTCTATCGGCCAGATGGCTGACGGCTAAAGCGAAATAATAAGAGCGATTCCACTTCATCAACACATTATAGTTGTTGTATACCAGATAAACGCGGCCATTGGCGTCATCAGGGGCAATCAACCAAGCTTTAATATCTTCATCCAATTGAGGCAGTGGGCGTCCGTCATAGCGAGTGACCCCCATTTTGCTCCATTCCTGAAGGTATTTCCCTTTCTCTTCACTGCGACCCTGAATGCTGGTATCAAAACCGTGTGGCAGCTTAACCTGACGCCCCCAAGTATAGGAATCGGTCCAGCCAGACTGGCTCAAGTAATTGGCTGCGGAAGCAAATACATCGGCTTCGTTATCCCAGATGTCTTTTTTGCCATCACCGCTGCCATCCGCGGCATAAGAAAGAAAAGAGCTCGGCATAAACTGGCACTGGCCCATCGCCCCTGCCCATGAGCCCTTCATGTTCTCAGGCTTGATATGCCCTTCATCAAGAATCGTTAACGCTGCCATGGCTTCATTACGGAAAAATGCTTCACGTCGACCGTCATAAGCCATGGTCGACAGCGCATCAATCACACTGTAATTACCAGTGAATTTACCAAAATTACTCTCAACGCCCCAAAGCGCGACAATAAATCGAGGTTGAACGCCATATTCCTCACCAATACGCTGCAGCTCTTCTTTATGCTTCACGTACAACTCTTTGGCCTGTTTTACTTTCCAGTCAGGCACTGCACGAGGAATGTATTCATCCAGCGTGAGTTTTTTTTCTGGTTGGTTACGATCGGCTTTCACGGCCCGTGGTTTATACGTCACGTCCTCAAAAGCCGCAGAAATTGTTTGCTCAGAGATGCCTTTTTGTCGCGCCTCTTGTTTTAATCCTTCAACGTATTGCTCAAAGCTCAGCTCATTAGCCCAAGCTGAGCTCGCAATCGTCGCACCTAGTATGACTGACAATAATTTTTTCACATTGCCCTCCTTGAGCAACATTATGATTCGCCAACAACTTCCCTATTATAGATGAGAGAAATTATTCTGATTGCTGGCGCGCTTTTTGTTCTTTGTATTCGTCCAACAGGTTCTTTGGCGGTGGCGGTAACTGAAGGAAAAAGCCTTCATCTTTCATCGATTGCTTCACTTTTTCAATGTCGACTTGAGCCAGCTCACGCCCGTCCAAATTCACCATCATGACCATGGTAGGTTTGCCAAACATTTGCATCAATGTGTCAGGAACTTGTGAAAAATCATCCTTTTTCGGGATATATAGGTACGCGCCTTCTTTTTTAGAACTTTTGTAAATTGCACAAAGCATGGGAAGCCTTTTGTCTGTTTAGATTCAGAGAACGTCAATGTTTCGCTATTTTTGAGAGCAAAACACTCAATTGAGCGCAAGATAACTTGCTGTGCTTATTGTGGGAATATAACATGACAACCCTAGTCTCAGGCAACGTCCTTACGAGGTTCCCAAAAAAAGATGTCGAATTCACCGGACCTGAAAGGTAGTAGTTTTACTTTGTCCGTTTTACACCTTTCAAATAACGATGTTGAAAACACACTCCAATTTCTCAGTGAAAAAGTCGAACAAGCGCCGGCTTTCTTCGCTCAAGCCCCTGTTGTCATCAATATTTCAAAAGTTGATGGTGATATTGACTTTGCGAGACTAAAACAAGGGATTTCACACGCTGGAATGATTCCAGTTGGTGTGACAGGCGGTCGCGATAAACGCACTCAGAATCTGGCTTCAGAGGCTGGTTTTGCTGTTATGTCAGCCAGTAAATCCCCTTCTCAGGCTCCAGCAAAAATGGCACCAACCAAGATTATTCGCACTCCGGTACGATCTGGTCAGCAGATCTACGCCAAGGACTGTGATCTGGTAGTGTTAAGCCACGTCAGTGAGGGTGCCGAGGTTATTGCAGATGGTTCTATTCACATTCACGGAACACTCCGTGGTCGTGCGATTGCTGGCGCCAGTGGCAACACGGGCGCAGTGATCATCTGCAATAAGCTTAATGCCGAATTAATGTCAATTGCCGGTCACTATTGGCTCACAGAACAGTTTGCTGATGAATACTGGCAGAAGAAAGTTATGTTCAGTTTGGACAATGACTCGCTCAAGTTCGAGTTGTTAACCGTTTAAAGATTAATAAGGAACACATAATGGCACGCATTATTGTTGTCACGTCAGGTAAAGGTGGTGTAGGTAAAACCACGTCAAGTGCCGCTATTGCTTCAGGCCTGGCACTTAAAGGAAAGAAAACCGCAGTGATCGATTTTGATATCGGTCTACGCAACCTAGATTTGATCATGGGCTGTGAACGCCGCGTAGTTTACGATTTCGTGAACGTAATCAATGGTGAAGCCACGCTTAATCAGGCATTGATCAAAGACAAACGTACAGACAACCTCTTCATTCTACCTGCCTCTCAGACGCGTGATAAAGATGCACTGACTCGCGATGGGGTTCGCCGTGTATTTGATGAACTGGATGAAATGGGCTTTGATTTCATCATCTGTGACTCTCCGGCAGGTATCGAGCAAGGCGCACTGATGGCGCTATACTTTGCAGATGAAGCTATTGTAACAACGAACCCTGAAGTTTCTTCGGTTCGTGACTCAGACCGTATCTTGGGCATTTTGGACTCGAAGTCTCGCCGTGCTGAAGAAGGACTAGAGCCAGTTAGACAGCACCTGCTGCTAACCCGTTACAATCCAGCACGCGTTACACAAGGTGAAATGCTGAGCGTAGAAGATGTCGAAGAGATTCTGCATATCTCACTGCTTGGCGTGATCCCTGAAAGTCAGGCGGTTCTGAATGCTTCAAACAAAGGTGTACCAGTGATCTTCGATAACGAGACAGACGCGGGTATGGCTTACGACGACACTGTCGAGCGCTTATTAGGATCACAAGTGGATTTCCGCTTCCTAACCGAGCAGAAGAAAGGGATCTTCAAACGACTATTCGGAGGCTAAATGTCATTACTTGAATTTTTCCGCCCGCAGAAGAAAACGTCTGCCAATTTAGCCAAAGAGCGTCTGCAAATCATCGTTGCAGAACGTCGTAGTCAGGGTGACCCGTCACCTTCGTACCTGCCACAGCTCAAAGAGGACATTCTGAAGGTAATTGGTAAATACGTCGCTGTGGATCCTTCTATGGTTGATCTCTCTTTTGAACACAAAGATGACGATATTTCTGTACTGGAGCTGAATGTAAAACTTCCGGAAGACGAGAAGTAAAACCAGTGAAATAGAATTTAAAAGCCAATGCGAGAGCATTGGCTTTTTTAATGGCTGCAAGTTTTACCGCGCGTAACTTCTATCAGCACCTTTCAGCAATTCTTATAACGAAAAAAAGCCCCAACCTTTCGATTGGGGCTAAACCTTTTCCCGATAGTTAGGTTTCGTGCTAGCGAAAACCTATCTCAACACTAACGCTCCTACTTATGCGTTAGCTTTTGCTTTTTTTGATTTTGGCGCTGCTTTTGCGGCTACCTGGTCTGCTTTCTTTTTGATAACAGTCGTACCTTCGAAAGTATCACCTTCAACGAACGCTTTACCGTAGTAAGACGCTAGTAGAACTTCTTTCAGCTCAGTGATCAGAGGGTAACGAGGGTTAGCACCTGTACACTGGTCATCGAACGCTTCTACCGCTAGCTCATCAAGTTTAGCAACGAAGTCCGCTTCAGAAACGCCAGCAGCTTGGATAGACATTGGGATGTCTAGGTTACCTTTTAGCTCATCAAGCCATGCTAGTAGACGTTCAATCTTCTGAGCAGTACGGTCACCTTCTTGGCTAAGGCCTAGGTGGTCAGCTACTTCAGCATAACGACGACGTGCTTGTGGACGGTCGTACTGAGAGAATGCAGTCTGCTTAGTTGGGTTATCGTTCGCGTTGTAACGTACTACGTTAGAGATTAGTAGTGCGTTCGCCAGACCGTGTGGTAGGTGGAACTCAGCACCAATCTTGTGCGCCATAGAGTGACATACACCTAGGAATGCGTTCGCAAATGCGATACCTGCGATGGTCGCCGCATTGTGCACTTTCTCACGAGCAATTGGGTCAGCTGCACCATTTGCGTAGCTTGATGGTAGGTACTCTTTTAGCATCTTAAGTGCTTGTAGAGCCTGACCGTCAGAGTATTCATTTGCTAGGACTGATACATAAGCTTCTAGAGCGTGAGTTACTGCATCGTAACCGCCGAATGCTGTTAGAGACTTAGGCATGTTCATAACAAGGTTTGCATCTACGATAGCCATGTTTGGCGTAATTTCGTAGTCAGCTAGTGGGTACTTAGCACCAGTCTTGTCGTCAGTAACCACCGCGAATGGAGTAACTTCTGAACCCGTACCTGAAGTTGTAGTAATACAAACAAGCTCAGCTTTTTGACCCATTTTAGGGAACTTGTAGATACGTTTACGGATGTCCATAAAGCGCATTGCTAGTTCTTCGAAGTGCGTATCTGGGTGCTCGTACATTACCCACATGATTTTCGCTGCATCCATCGGAGAACCACCACCTAGCGCGATGATAGTGTCTGGCTGGAAGCTCTTCATCGCTTCAGCACCTTTCTCTACTACAGATAGAGTTGGATCCGCTTCTACGTCGAAGAACGTTTGAACTTCCATGCCTTGAGCTTTAAGCAGGCTAACTACGTCATCAGCGTAACCGTTGTTGAATAGGAAACGGTCAGTAACTAGGAATGCGCGTTTCTTACCTTCTAGATCGCTCAGTGCGATTGGAAGGCTACCACGACGGAAGTAGATAGACTTAGGTAGTTTGTGCCACAACATGTTTTCAGCTCGCTTCGCTACAGTTTTCTTGTTGATTAGGTGCTTAGGACCTACGTTCTCTGAGATTGAGTTACCACCCCATGAACCACAACCTAGAGTTAGAGAAGGTGCAACGTTGAAGTTGTACAGGTCACCGATACCACCGTGAGTTGTCGGGATGTTGATTAAGATACGAGCGGTCTTCATCTTGTCACCGAAGTAACGGATGCGGTCTGCATTAACATCTTGGTTAGTGTATAGGCCAGATGTGTGGCCGATACCGCCAATCTCAACCATAGTCACAGCCTGTGCCACGGCATCTTCAAAGTCATCTGCGCGGAATAGACCTAAAGTTGGAGACAGTTTCTCGTGAGCAAATGCGTCATCGTAAGACACTTTGCCTAGGCCTTCACCTACCAGCACTTTAGTGTCTGCTGGAACGCTAACACCTGCCATTTCAGCAATTGCTGGAGCTGGTTGACCAACGATTTTTGCGTTTAGTGCACCATCGATGAGCAGAACTTTGCGAACTTTCTCTGCTTCAGCTTTAGTCAAAACGTAAGCTTTGTGAGAAGCAAAACGTTCTTTTACTTCGTCGTATACAGAATCAACAACGATTGCAGCTTGCTCAGAAGCACATACAACACCGTTATCGAAAGTTTTAGACATTAGGATAGAAGCGACAGCACGTTTGATGTCAGCGGTTTCATCGATAACTACAGGAACGTTACCTGCACCTACACCGATTGCTGGCTTACCAGAAGAGTAAGCTGCTTTAACCATGCCTGGTCCACCAGTTGCAAGAATAAGAGCGATATCATCGTGCTTCATTAGAGCGTTAGAAAGCTCTACAGATGGCTGATCAATCCAGCCGATGATGTCTTTTGGAGCACCCGCTGCAACTGCTGCATCTAGGACAAGTTTTGCTGCGTCGTTAGTAGAGTTCTTCGCACGTGGGTGTGGCGAGAAGATGATACCGTTACGAGTCTTCAAAGAAATTAGAGATTTGAAGATTGCAGTAGAAGTTGGGTTAGTTGTTGGTACGATACCGCAGATGATACCTACAGGCTCAGCGATAGTCATAGTACCTAGGTTGTCATCCTCTTCTAGGATGCCACAAGTCTGTTCGTCTTTGTATTTATTGTAGATAAACTCAGAGGCAAAATGGTTCTTGATTACCTTATCTTCAACAATACCCATACCAGATTCTTCAACCGCTTGTTGAGCTAGCGGGATACGTGCTTGGTTAGCTGCAAGAGACGCTGCGCGGAAGATCTTGTCGACTTGCTCCTGAGAGTATGTCGCGAACTCTTCTTGCGCTTTTTTAACGCGTGCAATCATTGCATCTAGTTCAGCCATATTAGTTACAGGCATAGGGAATCTCCTAAAATTAACAAATATTAAAAACTTTTTAGTAAGTAAACTGTGTGCTCGTTGTTAGTTGATTCAACAGTGTTTCTTAGTAAATTGCTTTCAGAGCTGATTATATTATTTCAGGTTGTGAAAAAAATTGACCCAGATCAGTTCTGAAATATTATTTACCTACTAAGTGGTATCCCACATCAAAAATAAAATCTAACTAGTTGAATTTTAAAAAATAAAAAGAAATCCAAACACGAGATAAATTTACAGCTATTACGTATCTCAGATATCGAATCGCACACAAACTGTAAAAAAGTTTCATTTCTTGACCATCAACTTACATGTGGTCCACTAATGTTGTGCTACTAAGCTTATATCCAATCGTAAATGAGGCACTATAGTCCCTCCTTTTTTTTATCAAAAATGTGCAAATGTTAACGTTTGTGTAAATCGAAGGAAACTGCACACATATTGTACGTAACAAAGTATGTCATTAGTGTTTACGTTTCTGTCAGGAATTAGATTTTCTCAGTAATGAATTCAGATTAGCTTTAGATTTTTTCATTCGTGACTCAGCAAATTTTCGACTATATTCCGCCTATCACTCTGGTGATCCTGTTCTGGTCTTTACTTTGTGTAGGCACACGCAATGCAAACGTTCGAAATCGCAATTTTTTTACAGTTCTTTCTGGGCTTAGTCGCAGCCGTTAACCCTGTCGGAATTATGCCTGTGTTTGTTTCTCTAACAGGCCATATGACGCTGGAAGAAAAACATAAGACCGCAGCAACTGCGAATCTCGCCGTCGCCGTGATTCTAATCGTATCTCTACTGGCAGGTCAGATGCTGCTCGATATGTTCAGTATTTCGTTGGATTCATTCCGTGTCGCTGGTGGCTTACTTCTACTTAGTATCGCCTTCTCAATGATGAGCGGTAAGTTAGGTGAAGATAAGCAGAACAAACAGGAGAAGTCCGAGTATGTCAGCCGCGAGCAAATTGGCGTGGTTCCTCTGGCTATGCCACTGATGGCCGGTCCCGGTGCTATCAGTTCTACTATCGTTTATGGTGCACGTTACCCGACCATGCTGGATACTGTCGGCATCATTATTACCGTCAGCTTATTCTGCCTTTGCTCTTGGTTCCTGTTCCGTTCTGCGCCATTGATTGTACGTTTTCTTGGTCAGACAGGAATTAACGTTATCACAAGGATCATGGGCTTGATTCTCGGAGCACTTGGCATTGAATTTATCGCCAATGGCTTACGTAACTTATTCCCTGGATTAGCCTGACAAGAGTGTTGCAGGTATGATTAGCGCTATCGATTAAAAGGTAGTACCGTCATGCCACGCAAATCCCTGAAACACCATCTCTATATCATTATTTTTGGCACGCATACCAAGGCTGGGCGTGCCTTTGATATCGCATTAATTATTGCGATTCTTTCATCGTTACTGGTACTGGTTCTGGAATCAATTCCAGCGGTCGCATCCCAATGGCGAACAGAGCTGCGTTACTTGGAATACACATTCACCGCTCTCTTCACTATCGAGTACCTGCTGCGCCTTTATTGCTCTCCAAAACCCGTGGCTTACGCAAAAAGCTTCTACGGCGTCGTCGATCTGTTGGCTATTCTGCCAACATACCTAGCGTTTTTCTTTCCGTCTGCGTCATTCATGGGTGTCATCAGGTTGCTACGCGTAATGCGAATATTCCGCGTACTTAAGTTGGTGCGTTACCTGCAAGACTCCAATATTTTGTTGCGCTCATTGCTCATGGCGAGAAGAAAGATCTTCATCTTTTTCAGTACGGTCGCCATCCTTGTTACCATCTTTGGTGCGCTGATCTTTGTCATTGAAGGGCCGAAAAACGGCTTTACTAGCATCCCTAAAAGTATCTACTGGGCAATCGTCACCATCACAACTGTCGGATATGGTGACCTTGTTCCTCAAACCAATTTGGGCAAAGCCGTTGCATCCATCACTATGTTACTTGGTTACTCTATATTGGCCGTACCGACAGGGATCATCACCGCCGAGCTCAATCAAGAAATGCGCACCCACAAGTCTTTGGTCAAATGCCCAAACTGCTCTAAGTCAGGACATGAGTCAGATGCCATGCATTGCAAACATTGTGGAAGTGAGTTGGCCGACCCTGACCAAAGGATAGTTGTCGAAGAAGACTAGAAAATAGACAACAGGAAAAACGAAAGGGTTGACGTTATACGTCAACCCTTCCTTTATACAAAGCTTGCACCTCAAGAATGAGATGGTTCTTCGCTTTGAAAACTATGCTTTTTCAGCAAGGATGATGCGTAGTGTGCGACGCAGTGGCTCTGCCGCACCCCACAGTAGTTGGTCACCTACAGTAAAGGCATTAAGGAAGTCATCACCCATTGCCATCTTACGTAGTCGGCCGACTGGAATCGACAGCGTACCAGTCACTTTCGCTGGTGTTAGCTCTTCTGCAGTGATGTCGCGATCATTAGGAATCACTTTAACCCAATCATTATGGGTAGCGATCATCTCTTCGATCTCATCCATTGGTACATTTTGCTTAAGCTTGATGGTCAGCGCTTGAGAGTGACAACGCATTGCGCCGATACGCACACAAGTGCCATCAATTGGTACTGGCGCATCTTGGAAGCCGAGAATCTTGTTCGCTTCAACGCCCGCTTTCCATTCTTCTTTACTCTGACCATTATCACGCTTCACATCGATCCATGGAATCAAAGAGCCCGCCAGTGGCACACCAAACTTGTCCGTTGGGAATGAGCCGCTGCGCATGGTGTCAGCCACTTTTTTATCGATATCAAGAATGGAGCTTGATGGGTTTGCTAATTCTGAGCTTACTGAGTCGTTGATAACGCCCATTTGAGAAATCAGCTCACGCATATTCTGCGCACCCGCACCAGATGCGGCTTGGTAAGTCATCGCACTGGTCCATTCAACCAAGCCTTTTTCAAACAGACCGCCCAAGCCCATAAGCATCAAGCTCACTGTACAGTTACCACCAACAAACGTATTGGTGCCACCATGGATGCCTTGCTGAATCTGAGCCATGTTCACCGGATCAAGAGTGATGATTGAGTCTTGAGCCATGCGCAGCGTTGATGCCGCATCAATCCAGTACCCTTTCCATCCCGCCTGACGAAGTGCAGGGTAGACTTTCTCTGTATAGCTACCACCTTGACAGGTAACAACCGCATCAAGCTGTTTTAAACTTTCGATGTCAAATGCATCCTGTAGGAGACCTGCTTCTTTACCAAGATTTGGAGCAGGGGTACCTACCTGAGAAGTGCTGTAAAATACCGGCTCAATAAGGTCGAAATCTTTTTCTTCAACCATGCGCTGCATAAGCACTGAACCTACCATGCCACGCCAACCGACTAAACCTACTCTCATTCTCAACTCTCCGTGTACGATATTTTAAAAAGGAATTCCTCAATATTTCAATTTTCCCAACAAAATCTCAAGGAAAAATTCACTTATTTCTGTAACTTTTGCATCCTTTTTTTAAATATCTCCACCAAATGGCTTTTTGTCGCTTCTTTGCTCACCATCAACAAGTTACAACAAAACATGCGATTTAGTGTACATAAGAGAGATTTACGTGCCACATACCATTCACAAAATAACTCATTTCAAACCATTAAATTTAACCATTTTTAATATTTTTAACTGGCAACAAATACATCAATAGATTTAAATCACATCGGAGTTGTATTTGTTCGAAATATTATTCCGAGTAATGTAAAGTGCATCCAGTACCCAAACGAGTAAACACTCTCTATATGTTCCTTCCCCATACACATAGGAGCATATGGCATATAACACATATAAGAGGCTCTGCATGACGCAACTCACTCCCCGTTTACCAAGCCTGCTGCAAGTTATCGCTGCGCTTGGTTTGTTTTTGCTAATGGCTTTCTCTTTCACCGCCCAATTGGATTTGCCTATTCAGCTAGCACTCTATATAGGCTGGTTTGTCATCATGATTCTTGGTGTTCGTCTCGGTCACCAATATAAAGATTTAGAAAAAGCAGCGCTTAATGGCATTTCTAATGGTCTAGGTGCTGTTTTAATTCTTCTAGCGGTCGGCGCTTTGGTCGGCACTTGGATTTCAGGCGGTATTGTTCCAACCATCATCTACTACGGCCTGAAAGCGATTCATCCGTCTATCTTCCTTCTGGCGACCATGATCATCTGTTCCCTGACCGCACTTGCAACCGGAACATCGTGGGGTGCAGCTGGTACTGCTGGTATTGCCATGATGGGTATTGGCCAAGGTCTAGGCGTTCCCGCACCAATCACAGCAGGTGCTGTTCTGTCAGGTTGTTACTTTGGCGATAAAATGTCTCCGCTTTCGGATTCCGTAATTTTGGCCTCATCAATGTCTAACGTTGAAGTCGTTGAGCACATCAAAGGTATGCTGCCGATTGCTCTGATCAGTTACATCATCACTGGTATCATGTTTACTGCTTTTGGCTTCCACTACGCCGGTAATGTTGACATGACACAAGTGCAGTCAGTCATCGATGCCATGGAAAGTCAGTTCTACATCACGCCATACTCGTTCGTCCCTGTCATGATCGTACTTGGCCTGTTAGCGATGCGCATGCCGTCTTTCCCAGTGATCAGCTTTGGTTCACTACTGGGGATTATCTGGGCGGTGATGATTCAAGATGTTGACTTCCTTCAGGCATTTAATACTGCGTGGGCACCATTCCATATCGAGTCTGGCGTTGGGTTTATCGACTCAATTCTCAACCGTGGTGGTATGTCTTCTATGTTAGGTTCTGTCGCTGTGATCGTCTTTGGTCTGGGCTTTGGTGGTCTATTGGACAAAGTCGGCGTATTGGAAACCATCGCCAAACTGTTTGAGCGCCGTGTCCAGAGTTCAGGTTCACTGGCAACCAGCACTATTGGTACTGCTTTCCTAGGCAACGTGTTTGGCTCTGCGATGTATGTTTCCCTGATCCTCACTCCGAAGATCTGCGCGAAAAACTACGATCGCCTTGGCTACAAGCGTAAGAACCTGTCACGAAATGCCGAATTCGGCGGTACGCTAACATCTGGCATGGTTCCGTGGAGTGACAACGGTATCTATATGGCAAGCATCTTAGGTGTCGCCACACTTTCATACGCGCCATTTATGTGGCTAAGTTTTGTTTGTATTTTGGTAACGATTATTACCTCGTACATGGGTTGGTTTGTCGATAAGTGCGAACCCACAGCTCCAGCGAGTGCAGAAGATACACCAGAGTTAAGCAAACAAACCGCTTGATAGATAACCAAAAAGAAAAGCGCCAAAACGGCGCTTTTTTATTAACTCTATAACGAATAATCGTTCTTCTGTTCTGGTTGCTCTGAGAGGTACTCTATAAACTCAAATTGCAAGTTATGATCATCCATATAATAGGCGTTCTTGCGATGAGGGTGTTCATCTCCTCGATGATCGACAAAATAGCCTTGCTTAGCCAACCTTGCTTCCATCGCATCTAGATCGGTTACCACTATCCCAACGTGCTTAACCCCAGTGAATCGTGTTTGCCAATCCGGCGCCTCCCCTTTTCCTGTTGAAGAAAGTGCTATGTAAGAGTTTTCATCGCCGACGTGACACCACTGAATCGTCTCACCCTGACCATTAACGTATTCACCTCCACCACGGATTCTCCATTCTGGTAAAGCTGTCGTTAGCAATTTCACCGTTTTGTTTGGATCAACAACACCAATATTTGCGTGCTCAACATAGCCTTTCATAATTCAGTCCTTTTGAGTAATTAGATAGTTAATTTAAGAATCAGCGCGTTACCGCCTAATCTTGTCTTCACTGATTTAACTCTAATTCCTCAAGTTAACTTTAGGTAAAGCACTTTTTTAAATTTAATTTGATGAGATGCAGGCGGAGAAAATACTCGCTTGCACCAACAGTGAAAACGGGTAACCTGAATCTATCATCCTTTATTTTCTGAGCATTATGCATCTTGTCGATCGCTTGAAAATCTACCTATTCCATAAAGAAAGAATTCGGCGTTGGAATGGGACAAATCATAAGGTGCAAGGCTGGTCCAGCCATGAAGAACAACAAGTGCGCTTCGAGACTTTCGCCCGAAACATGAAGTTCAAAGGCAAACGTGTGTTGGATCTCGGCTGTGGGCTGGGAGAGTTGTATGACTACCTTTCAGAGAACCAACGCCCTGGGTTTTATCTCGGTTTCGACCAACATTGGTCTTTCCTTCACCAAGCTAGAAAGCGGATAGGGTCCTCACAATGCCGATTTAAATTCGCCGACATCAGCCGAGCAACCTTACCGGAGATGGACATCATCGTCGCCAGTGGATCACTGAATTACCAAACGAAAAACCCAGATTACCTGAACGAGATGATTATGCGTATGTTCTCTGCATGCAAAGAGGCAACTATCTTTAATCTTCTTAACATTGAGGCATTTCCTGACCAACAGGTATTGCAAGCCTATAACAAGCTTGAGGTATTGCAGTTTTGCCAAACAGTAACACCTAATGTCACTTTAATTGACGATTACTCTGACGCTGACTTTACTTTGGTACTTAGAAAATAAAACAGAGAGCCTTTGCTCTCTGCTGTATTTATATCTCGATTTCAACTAATTAGTTGAATCAACCATTAGCATCTTGTTCGTTAAGAAACGTTTGTGCTTCAAGAATCGCCTTATCCAAACGAGCTTTGAGCTCATCCAACAAACCTGACACAGAACCAATGTCATCTTTAATTGCCTGCTCAACCTTACCTGCTGATTCACGAAGTTTTAGTGCGCCTAAATTACCACCAACCCCCTTTAGACTATGGGCTTTACGCAACGCTTCTTCAGGGGAGTCATTGAGCAACTGAGTGATTCGTTCAGCGTCTCCAGTATGGTCATCGACAAATACCTGTAGCAACATACACACCGATTCGTAGTCATTTCCCAATGAATCAAGCATGCCGTCTAAATCAATCTCTGGACCATCGTCCAACGCAGCAGCTGCAGTAACCATGGGTGCTGATTCTTTAGCTGTTTCAACTATAGATTGAACCTCTTTCTGAGAGTTATCTGCAACTTTTTCTGAACGCTCAACCATACGTTGGACTCCTGTAAATCGATAAGTAATGAGCATCATCGCTATCAAACAAATTCCGCTAAAAATGACACCGCCAATGACGAGATTACGCTGCTGTGACTGATATTGCGATTCGACTACATTGATCTGGGTGTGAATGGAATGTGTCATCATTTTCTCGATGACATAACTTCCTTGCGCATAGCTACCCAATACAGCTGAAGTTTGTGACAGCAATTGTTGAAGATCTTGCTTTTGCAGCGCTGGAAGAGATTCAGATGCTACGTAAAGCTGATCAAGCTCGCGGAAAACCTGAGGATTGGATCTGTTGGAGCTGAACAAAGCCTCTAAAACATTCGCACTCAAATGGTAAGAGTGTGACATCAGCTCATTGTTGTCTTGGTATTTTGCGCGAATAAACCGAACTTGGTCCACCAACGAAATTAAAGCAAGTTCATTATCAAGGAAGACTTTGGTCTGCTCTATAAATCGATCGGTGGTATAAAGCAGTTGGTTAATGTCTGGTGTCAGCCAGCTCTGCTCATAAGTCGCTTCAATTTGGAGGCGAAGAGCGTAGATAAGCTGTAAGTTGAGAGACTGGCCATCGGTCAATTCCGCTCTGTAGGCAGGCTCTTGAAACAAGGAATACTTGAGTTCATCTATGCTATTACTCAATTCTCCGACTTGGCTCATTGTCATTACGTTTGAGCGATAGCTTAGAGACAGCACTGTTGTCCCTATCACCCAGACAACAATAATCAGCCAACTCAGCTTGAGCGCTTTGCGTTCCATGTCATGCTCGTCTTTAAATAAATTCCATAATTACAAGCATATACGCAAAGTTTGAGAAAGGTAGGACTAAGTGCATATTTCTTCGACTTAGTCCTGATTTAGTGAGGAATTAGCGGTTGCGTGTCAGCTGATCACGCAGGTTTGGTGGCGTACCTTTGATCGTCAGTGTATCGGTTTCTGGATCATAGAAAATACGCTCGCCAAGCAGCAAGCTGTCAAAGTTAATCGTTAGGCCACCGCCTGCACCAACATATTTAGTCAGTTTACGTACTGCCGTTCTGTCGCCTGGGAAACTTTCTTCAAGTTCATAACCTTGTTCCTGCGTGTAATCAAGGAAGCTGGTACCATCCTGAGAGGGAGGTAACTCACCCGACAGCTCACGAACCTGAACTTCGTCACCACTTTTAATCTGTTCGTTACAGTAGTCCGCTACCTGCTTTTTGTAGCTGATGGCTTCATCTTTCTCTAACTTAGAGTCTGTACAAAAATCTTCAACCGCCTGCATCAGAACTTGGTTTTGTTGCTTAGTATCGAGCCCTACTTCCGCCTGCAAGAAATCAAGGAAAAAGTCTGCGACTTTACGCCCAACTCGACCTTTAATATAGGCAAGGTAGCGGTTTGACTCTTTGTCAGTCTCATAACTGGTCAGGTCAATACGCGCTGCGATATCCATTTTGCTCAGATCTAGATAATCAGTCGCACTAATTTCGAGACCTTCTGTCACTTTTAGGCTTTCATTTGAAGGAATGATGGCAACAAAAAGGTAATCTGTCGCCAGAGACTGATATTCAGCAATGACCAGAATACCCTCATCAGCAAACGGGTACTTACTTAACTCATCTTTCAGACGGTTTGCACTTTCTTGTGAGAAATCATAGAAGCTTCTCTCACCTTTACGAAGTTCATGCAACCAGTTCTGGAATTCGCTGTCAGATTTGAATGAGCCGAACCCTTTGCCAGCTTTTGAATTAAAGACACGATGAAGCTCAGCCACTAGGTTTTCAGTCGATGCGTCATTAGCCAGAGAGTCAGCTCGGAAGTTAACAACAAGTTCGTCTGAATCGTTTTTTCGTAGCTGGTGTAAGATAACGTTTGAAAGATGAAGACTCATGATGAATTTTTATCGTCGTGTAGGTTTCAGTTGCGACGCATTGTAGGTTATCATAAGCCGCTTTACTATCACCATTAGAGTCTTTATGCCGATTACATCTAAATACAGCGACGACAAAGTTGAAGCTATTCTATCAGAAGTGGCTGCAGTGTTAGACAAACACGGTGCGGGTCCGGAATTATCTTTGATGATTGCGGGAAATATCGCTACCAATGTCTTAAATCAAAACGTTAATGCTTCACAACGTAAAGCACTTGCTGAAAAATTTGCTCAGGCGCTGTTGTCTTCTATTGAAGAAAACACTCACTAGAAAAATAAACGGACAATAGAACAGTACATGGTAGATAACGGAAATACATACGGCGAGCGCGTATCGCGTTTAGTGGGTTGGGGGCATTGGTTTGCCTTTTTCAACATCATAGCGGCCATGTTAATTGGTACCCGTTACATCACTCAGTCTCCCTGGCCCGAAACCCTTTTAGGACAATTCTATCTGGCAGTATCTTGGGTGGGGCATTTCGGTTTCCTCGTTTTTGCACTCTACCTACTGGTTCTGTTTCCGCTAACCTTCTTGATACCGTCACGCAAGCTATTTCGCTTAGTGGCGGTTTGCTTTGCCACCGTCGGATTGACGGTGCTTCTGATTGACACTCAAGCCTATCAAAAAATTAACCTCCACCTCACGCCTGTCGTCTGGGAAGTGTTGTTTAGTGAGGAAGGCAGTTCGATCAGCATAGATCTACAGCACTTGTTTGTTGTACTTCCACTGATATTCCTATTACAACTGGCGCTATCAGAGTGGGTGTGGCGTAAGCAACGTCGTCTGTCTCACAAACATGTCGGTCGTCCAATTGCCGCATTATTCTTTGTCAGCTTTATTACCAGCCATTTGATTTACGTTTGGGCTGATGCCTATTTCTACAATCCAATTACGGCGCAAAAAGCCAACTTCCCTCTTTCGTACCCAATGACGGCGAAGTCCTTTATGGAGCGTCATGGTTTATTGGATAGAGAAGAATACCTTCAACGTCTCAAAGAGAGTGAAGCGAACACAGATTTGGTTCGCTATCCTCTTGAAAAGCTTGAATTCAACCGTCGAGCGAACCCGCTCAATGTACTGGTTGTCAGTGTTAATAACCTACGTGGTGATGTCCTGACGCCGCAGTTGATGCCAAATGCCGCTGAGTTTGCCTCGAACAACCTCAACTTTGCGAATCACTATAGCTCCAGCAACGATACTTTCGGCGTGTTTGGTTTGTTCTATGGCCTGCCAAGTAGCTATGTCAGCAGCATCAAAACTCAAGGTTCTCGCCCAATCTTGCTTGATACACTGCTCGATAAAGAGTACAGCTTCGGCTTGTTCAGTGGCGATAACTTCGATGATACGCTTTATGGTGAAACCGTCTTCCGTGGTCTGAACTTTACTGGCATTGCCTTTAATGACAGCACATCACCTGATACTCAAGCCATTAATGCTTGGGCAACGTGGGTGTCTCAGCAGAAGAAGCAACCTTGGTTTAGCTTTATTGAACTCACAACGGTCGATAACTTTAGCGCCTATAACGAAACAGGCAACAACACGTCTACGTTAGAGACCTTGAAACAGGGCTATCACACGTCTGTGAACAACGCCGATGAAGAACTGGGCGTGCTGTTCGAGAAGATAAAAGAACTGGATATTGGTGACTCAACAGTTATTGTCATCACATCAAATCATGGTACTGAGTTTAACGAAACTAAGACCAATAGCTGGGGTTCAAACAGTAACTACAGCCGTTATCAACTTGAAGTGCCAATGATTATTCACTGGCCAGGCAAAGTCGCCGGAAAATACGATCACCGCACTAGCCACCTTGATTTATCTGTGACTCTTCTGCAGGATCTACTGGGTGTATCTTCTAACCCATCAGATTTCAGCAGCGGTCAAAACCTGTTTGATGAACGCTCTAGAAAATGGATTCTTGCAGGCGACACAAGAGAGTTGGCATTGATCACAAACAAAGACACAACGGTGATCGATAAGTTTGGTAACTACAAATTGTATGACAGTAATTACCAACGCCTGAAAGACGAAAATCCGACATTGCCAGTTTTAATGCAAGGTCTGACAGAGCTACAGCGTTTTTACGTAAAAAGTAACTAAATCATAACCTTAGTAATTGACCTCGTCGTAAATTATGGGTAGATTATTGGCATCGGACTGTAGCGCAGCTTGGTAGCGCACCGTCATGGGGTGTCGGGGGTCGCTGGTTCAAATCCAGTCAGTCCGACCATTACACCTAGAAAAAGAGAGCTTCGGCTCTCTTTTTTGTTTTTGGCTGATTGTATCCCTTGTCGTTCTACTCCTCGTCAGATCAACTCACCATAGCTAACAATAAAAAACCGCCTCAACGGCGGCTTTAGAATCATCGAACTGAACATCAACAGTATTAGCTCAGCTTGAACTGAGCGACTATCTGAGAAAGCTGTTGGTTGTTTTTGGACAAGTCTGATGTACTCTCCATCGTTTGTGAACCATTACTGGTGAGCTCATCGACCATGCTTTGAATGGTCGTCATATTACGGCTGACTTCTTCTGTCACCGCATTTTGCTGACTTGCTGCTGTCGCGATTTCAAGTCCAAGATCATTAATACGCACGATAGAGTTAACCATACGATCCAGGCTCTCATTCACATTCTCCGTCGTCTCAGCCGTTTCCTGACAACGCTGTTTAGTGTCATCCATCGCTTTAACAACCGTTCTGGTGCCCTCGTTAAGGTTATCCAGCATATTGTTGATCTCAGAGGTGCTTTGTTGAGTTCGGGCAGCCAAAGCGCGAACCTCGTCCGCCACCACTGCGAAGCCACGCCCTTGCTCACCTGCTCGCGCCGCCTCAATCGCCGCGTTCAGTGCCAACAGATTGGTTTGATCAGCTATCTCACCGATCACCATCAACACAGAGCCTATCTTCTGCGAGTCTTCGTTCATAGCCTGAATACTTTTCGCCATCGACTCAACTTCTTCGATCAGGTCAGCAACACTGCGAACGGCACTGGCAACGACCAGTTTCGACTGCTCGGCTTCATCATTGGTTACACGAGTAAACTCCGCGGTTTGAGATGCACTTTGTGCAACGCTTTCGGCTGTTGAACTCATTTCATTCATCGCCGTTACCACTTGTGTGGTTTCCATCGCATGAGATGTCAGCACTTGAGCATTGCTGTCGGTCTGCGATTTTAATAGATCAATGTTGCCTGAAATTTGATTGGACGATTTCGACACTTCCAGCATCATTGATTGCAGGTTACCAATGAAGGTATTCACTGCCTGAGCTATCTGGCCTAAGTCATCGTCAGTTTTGACTTCAAGACGACGTGTTAAGTCGCCATTGCCCTGAGACAGATCGAGGACAGTACTCTTTAACGCTAGAATTGGACGATAGGCATAATTGAGAATGACGAACAAGATGATAAAAGCGACAACGAGTAACACCAGTGCTGTATAGAGTGAATTTTTCAGTGCTTCGTCAACTTCGGCATAAGCAACGGATTTATTCACCCCGACCAACAAATGCCAGCTGTTGTTCTCATCCAATTGAATTGTCTGGAAGAAAGCGACCTTCTCGATACCTCCTAAACTATAATCCTTCATCCCTGTCGGCTGAGACAGCAAAGCGTCGGTCAAAGGATTTAATTCCGCAAAGTCATACAGTTTTGTTTCACCGGGAACATCTACTTCGCCGTTAGACGCAATTGTTAGGCTGTTGTGGTCATATAGACCCATCATCGCACCTGGGAAAGGGGCTTTTCTGACTAGCTCATCCAATAAACTCAATTCGATATCGGCCAGCAAGACCCCTTTTAGCTGACCTTGTGCGTAAAAAGGTTCTGCAACACTCACCATCAGACTCTTGGTCAAAGCATCACTGTAGATTTCCGTGACAATCGTACCGCGCTTCTGCTTTGCAAGTTGGTACCAATCACGTGTACGCGGGTCATACTTGGCTAAATCTCGCTTACCACTGTTATTGCCATAAGAACGGCCATCTTCGTAGCCAACCAGAATATCCGATGCAGGAGAGGTGTTTGCGATCTGTCTGATCATCAATAAGATTTGGTCATCGTCGTAGTCTGGAACAAAATCAGGCGCATTCGCCACCAGCCCGGACTTTATCGAATCAATCCAAGTTAAGATCGTATCGCTGGTTGTGCTGATTTTTAGCATCGAGTATTCATTCACTCGCTCGTGAATCGACGAAGAAATTTGCCTGTAAGAAAGGAAGCTAGAAACCGTAAGTGATGCTGTCAGTAAGAGAATGACAACAGCAACGATCCTGCCCTTAAAACTGTTTAAAACACTCATATCCTTTACCACTGTTTCATAAGTGAGACAAATGTATCATCGCAATTGCATAATGCTCCTTGTTTTCATCTAAATTTTTACGCCGATCACACTATTAACAAAGTTAACAACATCTTTCTAAGTCATTGTAAGTATTGATAGTTAATAGAAGATTAATCGTATTCGAGCCCGAAAAAATACCGTTTATCGTTCCTCGATGTTTCATGACAACTGAAGCCAGCTAAATAAGGCTTCAGCGCTTTTAGTCACCAATATCAAACAGCCTGTTCGACAAACGATCTCAACGATACATAGAACCTTTAGCTATTGAATATGCAGCAATTAGCTTTGCGTAAGTTGCCGTTGATCACTACTATCAATTTGAACGATCGTTCAACAGGGTATATGATTCACCAGAACAATAATTAATCCAAACAGAGGTTGCAGATGTATCTAGCTCAGTTTTTTAAAACCGCAGGCGAACCCGCGATACTAAAACGCTCGCTAAAGGTTTCTCTTATAGTTGGCACTATTCTTATGTTCATTAATCACGGCGACAAATTGCTCTCCAACAACATCGACGCAACACTGGTTATCAAGATATTAATGACTTACTGCGTACCTTTTTGTGTATCTACCCAAGCAAGCGTTTCTGCAACTCTACAATCACGAAACAAGGCCGCCTAATCATGAAATTTTCCTTTAAAAAACAGTCTCCAGATATTGTTGAGGTCAAAACCAGTCACCTCGAAGAATTAGAGCAAATCTCTGATAAGTACTCGCTATTCAAACAGAATGATCCCACCAACTATGCAAAGAAAATTCACGTCAATGCGGCCAATGTCCATAAAGCGTCCCGAAGTCGCGCTGAATCTATCGAGCAAAGCTACGAACTGGTCAATCACTTTATCGAGCAATCGGAAAGCATTAATAAACTGTCTTGTGAGAGTCACCAATATTCCAGCAAAACGGCTGAAACTGCAGCCAATACCATCGATAAGCTGGAGCTTTTGGAAGAACAGGTGCTGGTTTCTAAGGAAAAGATCTGTCAGTTCAGTGACCTTCTTGAATCATTAGATGAGATAAACAAGAACGTCACCCAATTGGTGGATTCCATCAAAGGCATTGCGGCACAGACAAACTTGTTAGCGCTTAATGCCGCGATTGAAGCGGCTCGAGCTGGAGAGCACGGTCGCGGTTTTGCGGTAGTCGCAGACGAAGTCCGTCAGTTAGCGAACACAGCGAACCAGTCAGCAGAGAGTATCGATACTGAAATGGCGTCGATTTCAAAAATATCAGACAGCATTTTCAATAAGCAAAAAGAAGTCGAGGACGTCATTATTCTCAGTTCAGAAGTCACTAAAGACACCATGCTAAAAATGCAGAACCTGATGGACATGTCGATTGAAAGTAAAACCTCCTCCAAAACCATCATGGATGCCATTGAAGCGCAGCTGTCAGACTCAAATACGGTTAAGCAAAACATGGAAGCCTTAGTTGAAGACACCAAGCTGTCAATCAGCCTTTCAGGTAATAACCATGAACTCGCGGAACAAATCGTCAACTCTTTATCTTATCTGGAGCTAGGTGGTCACGCAGGTCGAAAGGAAAGCGCTTAACACCGTTAGCGTGTGAGCAAATAAGGAGAGGAGCCACATGGATAAAATTGAAACGAGTGTTTCTATCTCACTGAATGATATCTTAAGTGAGCGTTCACTATCTTCATATGTTCAATCTATTAGAGATCTTAAGAGCCAAACTACCTATGGGCATGAAGTTTTGGTTCGTGGTCCTTCAGATTCCTTGTGGCATCGCCCCGATCAATTGTTTGCTGCAGCTCAATCACAGCAACTCAGCAGGCAATTGGAAATTGTCATCCTCGACGTTCATCTTGAAAACATTGTCGCCCACGCTCCCATAGGGTGTTACACCGTTAACCTCACTCCTAACCTATTGTTAGATGAGACCGTATTCCAGATACTTAGCCGCTATCCGCTCGCCGAAAAAATTAAGATCGAGCTTACCGAACACTTACCGATAAGGGACTGGCAGCCAATAAAACAACGAATGGCTCAATTGAGGAAACGGGGCTACCAGTTTTGGCTTGATGACGTTGGCTGTGGATTCTTTGATTTGGCGCTGATCGATGAAGTTAAACCAGAGGTGGTTAAACTGTGCATAAAAATCGTCAGCAGGCTTACGTTTGATTCTACTCTGGTCGATGAAATTAAAACCGTCGTCACAGCCGTTCATGACTACGGCGGCGCGGTTTTGGCTGAAGGGATTGAAGAGCCAGCCCAACTCGATATGGCGCAGCAACTGAATATCGACCTCGCACAAGGCTATCTTTTTGATAAGCCACGGCCACTCATCTGAAGAACCAAACTCCAACCATCAACTAAAGATGTATCGTTGGTTTTTTTGTTCTTATTGTTCTATTTATTGAGACTATAAATCAGTTTCTGCTGTATTTATCCAAAAATGCTGACAAGTATACTTTGCTTCAAGTCGAACAAATCCACCTAACTTGAAGAGGTATACCAGATGTTAAAACCACTCAACACAATCACTCGCGCTTGTTCTGCCCTTTCGCTTCTTGCAGTTACTATGGGGGCAAACGCTGCAACCACGGAACACACTCATACAAGAGCAAGCGTTATTGAGATTACCGCTCAACAGGGACAAAACACCGCCCTTGCTGACTTCCTTTCGGTTGGTGCACAGCTCGTTCAGGACAACGAACCTGACACACTGTTCTGGTCTGCACTTCAAACCGAAGATAAAAACACCTTTGTGATCTTCGACGCTTTTGGCTCTCAAGCTGCTCAGGATGCGCATTTTGCTGGAAAAATCCCGAAAGCACTGAGTGAAAGTGCTGCAACACTAGTTAAAGGTGGATGGAACGACGGCGTGCTACCTAACATCCACAATGCTGACATTATTGCTTCAAAAGTCGGCAAAAATACGCAGGAAAGTATCAAGATTGCCACTTTTATCCCCTTGAAGGCAAAGCCAGGTCAAGAACAAAAGCTCGCGGAATTACTCAAGCAAGGCGCTCACATCGTAACAACGCAAGAGCCCGGCACAGTCCATTGGTTTGCCATTCATTTTGGCGATGATCGCTTCGGCATCGTAGATTTCTTCGCGGATCAAGCCGGAGTTGATGCGCACTTTAATGGCGGCGTTGCTGCTGCAATGAAACAACATGCCTCAACTCTAGTTGAAGGTGGTTGGGAGCAAGGCGTACTCGCTGGTATCCAAACTTACCAAGTCATTGAGTTGCTCCAGCACTGATCAGCGAGAATATGCCTTCAACAAGCCTGCTGACTGAGCAGGCTTGGTATCACTCTCCAGTCAGCAAGCTTTTCGTAAAACCAGCGTAAACGTCATCCCGCTTGTGGCATTGTTTATCCCAGTCAACCTTCCCTGCATGTCACGGACATTGTTCGCTGCAATCGCTAATCCAAGCCCCAGTCCCTCACCGATTTTTTTGCTGGTGTAGAAAGGCTCAAACATGCGCTCTAGGTTATCTTGTTCCACACCACAGCCGTTATCGATGATTCTGATTTCTACTTCATTCGATGAGCATCTCACCTCAATGTCTAGTCGAGGAAAGTCAGTATTCACCATTGCATCCAGAGCATTGCCAACCAAGTTTCCGAGTACGTGGCGCAACCTAGCCTCTTCGCCAAGCACAATCAGCTTTGCGCTCTCAGTGCGAAGCTCGAAATCCACTTTGTCCAAACGCTCTTGATGAACTTGTAGTACTTCATCCAACGCTTCTTTGAGTGACACAGGCTGTGGAGAATCGAGTCGCTGAAACGCAAACGACTTAAGCTGACGCGTCATCGACGCCATACGTTCAAATAACGTCATTGCCAATGACATATTGTCTTTCAGTAACTCTGTGTCACCTCTTTCAAGCAACAATTGGTTACTCGAAAATAGCGTTCTGAGCCCTGTCAGTGGTTGATTAAGTTCATGCACAATGGCACTGGACATTCTTCCCAGCGCGACCATTTTGCTCGACTCAATCAACTCTTGCTGAGCATTGTCGAGTGCCTTCGTCCGCTCTTCGACTCGCACCTGCAACATCTGGTTTGACTGTTTCAAGGCCATTTCAGCACGTTTTCGTTTGCTGATATCAATCACAGTACACAGGTAATAGCCTCTTTCATGCCAAGGTAAGGCACTGAGTGAGAGCATCACGGGAAAGCAGCTACCGTCGCTGCGCTGGCCTAAAATTTCTACTTCCGTCATTTCAGCCAGATAGGTGTGCTTATCGAAGTTTCTCAGTAGTTCTAACGTGGGTGAATCCGAGTGGCCGCTGTCAAACAACTGCCATACCTTAATTTGACGAGTCATGGAATCTGACAAACTAAAATACTTCTTCGCCATCGGATTAATGTCTCGGATATGACCACTTTCATCAATCAATATCAACCCGACATGGGTTTTACTGAGCATCACATTCAGCCTTTTTTCAGAAGCCTCCACCAGCTTTTGTATACGCTGTTGGCTACGCAGTTTCTGATGTCGTTGATATCTGATCACCATCAGTAGCATGATGATCAAACACCCAACCACAGCACTCGCGCTAATCCAGCGTGTAGTGCGTAACATCGACTGCAAGGGAGTTAGGTACACCAGCCTCCAATTGAGATCATCTAAGGTAACCGACTGAACTAAATATCTTTTTTTCTTTAGCTGCCAGGTTTCAATGCGCGTTCCATCATACAGAGTTCGGTACTCCATCATTTCCCCACTATCGAAGTGCTGATTAAACCAAGTGGATGAAAAGAAAGGGTTACTGGAGAGAAAAAACTGGCTGTCAGGATGGTGCGCCAAAATCGCCTCTCCCTGAGAAAACCATTGATCGATTAGAAGAGTCAGATCTATCTGAACCACGACAATACCAATGATAGTCACGCCATCGTACAGAGGGGCGGCAATAAAATAATCCGAGCTGTTTGGGCTAGTGGCCACATGAGAAATCACGCCACGATGTTGCTGAATTTTAGCCGCGATTTCCTTGGCGCTGTCACCAGCGAGCTGACTAGATTGAACACTAGAAATTTTAAGCGTGCCTTTGTCGGTAAGTACATACCAACCTTTGGTGTTAGCCGCCTTGTCCAGTTGGATCAGTTGCTGCTGAATCTTTCGATAAAGCTGTTGCTCACCGCTTAAAAAACGCACACTCTCTTCATCTTTAGTGACTAAGAAAGGCAAGTAGTCAAAACGACGTAATGTGCGGCGAACTTCTTCGATATAACCGAGAAAACGTTCTTCTGCGTAACGTTGTTTGCTTTCCAGTTTCCACTGCTTAACCACTTCCTCACTCACGACCTGAATCAAGCCTATCAGCAAAAGGGCAACGGCAAACAAGCCATATCGTTGTGGAGCCACCATAGCAATTTCATCCTTTATCACTTATTGAGGCCACACATACTAGGTTTTGACGAATTACACTGCTCGGTTTTAAAACGGACAAACTAGTTGCATAAAGTGAGAGCCAGCTCCTTTCCGCCTGAGGACAATTTCCTTAACGTGACGGAAAAAGACAACGACGTTAGATATGGAACAAGTAACTAAACACTCTATAGCGCTGATCGAGGACGACCCTATCGTTCGCCAGACGACCGCTCAATGGCTGCAACTGGCTGGTTTTGATATCACCACCTTTGACAATGGCCAGGCGGCGCTGGCCGAAATTACTCAGCATAAGTTCATGGCGATCATCAGTGATGTTCGTTTGCCGGGAATCAACGGCTTGGAATTGCAACAGCAGGTGAAGCAGCAAGCTCCGGGCATTCCAGTGATCCTCATTACCGGACATGGTGATGTCGATATGGCGGTCAAAGCTCTTCAGCAAGGTGCCTACGATTTCATCGAGAAACCATTTGAGCCCGAACGCTTAGCGCAAACCGTCAACCAAGCCATCCTGCCTTATATCGAATCTCAGAAGTGGCAATCACGGCAGGCTTATCTCCAGAGGCTTGAAGGTATTGAGCAAATATTGATTGGCCGCAGTCAAGTCATGTGCGAGCTGCGTGAGCAGGTGCAGAAAGTCGCCGACATTGACACCAACGTCATCATTTATGGCGACACAGGGTGCGGAAAGGAGCTGGTCGCTTACTGCCTGCATCACTTTAGCGCCCGACAATCTCATCCATTTGTACCGCTCAATTGCGGCGCAATACCAGATAACTTGTTTGAAAGTGAGTTGTTTGGTCATGAAGCCGGGGCTTTTACTGGCGCTGCCAAGCGACACATCGGCAAGATAGAATTTGCCGACAAAGGCACCTTATTCCTTGATGAAATAGAAAGTTTACCCTTAGCAATGCAGGTCAAGCTGTTGCGCGCTCTGCAAGAAAGTACCGTCGAACGTGTGGGCAGTAATCACGCTAAGCAGGTCAACTTGCGCGTCATCTCGGCCGCTAAGTGTGACTTGCTCAATCACTCTGATTTTCGCCCAGATCTATTTTACCGTTTGAATATCGCCCAGCTGCATCTACCTGCCCTGAAAGACCGAGAAGAAGACGCCTTACTGCTGTTTGAACATTTTACTCAGGAAGCCAACCCCAACACGCGACGTGCCAGCCCTGCCGATCAGCAAGCGTTACTCAACTACCCTTGGCCGGGCAATATCCGTGAGCTACGTAATGTCGCGATTCGCTTCGCACTGGATGATTCACTGACTGTTGGTGACATTCTCTCTTGCCGTCCACAGGCTACCACAGCGGGTATCAAGCAAGGTTTACCACTCGCCGTTCAGATGCAGAGCTTCGAGAGAAAAATTCTCCACGACGCGTTGAGGCGCCACCAAGGATGCATCAATGATGTGATGGAAGAGCTGGATTTACCGCGACGAACACTCAACCAAAAGATGGTCAAGTACGCGCTAAACCGAAGCGACTATATCTCCTCTTAGCTTGTTCAGCCGATAGGCAAAAATCCGCTTATCTGAATGTTGCAGGTGTCGGCGCCATTTACCGACTAGCAATAATCGCGCTATTTAGGGGCTGATACGTCATTCGCTGCACTCCCTTCTTGATGAGCCATTTTTTGCTTACGGCAACCGCCACAAATAAGCAACTTAATGCTTATTTAGAGCATAACTTAATAAAAATATCTTTTATTACAATAACTTAAACTTTGGCATTCTGCTTGCTCTATGTGGTTTTCCAATTTTAATAACATCTAATGATATGGAGCATCATCATGACGTTAAAACAGATCTTCACAGCCACAGCACTTACACTCAGCGCGCTGTCATTTACTCATCCAACTCTCGCTAGCGATCGCAGCTATATTCTCGCGACCGCTTCAACCGGTGGAACTTACTATCCGGTAGGCGTGGCACTGGCAACGTTAAGTAAGGTGAAACTCGCCCCTAAGCAACATTTCTCACTGGCCGCCATCAGCTCTGCAGGTTCCGGAGAAAACATTAAGCTTCTTAATGACAATCAGGCACAATTTGCGATTTTGCAGGGGCTGTATGGCGCTTGGGCATGGCAAGGAGCGGGGCCTTACCAGAAGTCAGGCAGTCAGACTCAATTGCGTTCAGTTTCCATGCTGTGGCAAAACGTGGAACATTTTATTGTGCGTTCAAACTTAGCGCAGACAGGAACCGTAAGTGACCTTGAAAAACTAGAAGGCAAAAAGTTTTCTATTGGTAAGAAAAGCTCAGGTACAGAGAACTCGGGGCGTCAGATACTGCGCAGCCTCTCTATTAATCCGGAAGATTTCAAACTGGCCTTTATGGGCTATGGTGGTAGCGCCAGCGCACTGCAAAACGGCACCATTGATGGTATGAACACACCAGCGGGCGTGCCTGTTGGCGCGGTTACTCAGGCGTTTGCCGCGCTTGGCAGTGACATTCAAATTCTCTCTTTCACCGATGAGCAAATCAAACAGGCAAATCAGGAATATGACATTTGGACAAAATATGAGATACCAGCGAACACCTACCCAGGTGTAGACAAACCCATCACTACAATTGCTCAGCCAAACTTCCTTGCGGTGCGCGACGATATCCCTGAGGAAGACGTTTATCAGCTGACGAAAGCAATCTACGAAAACTTATCCTTCCTGCAAGGTATCCACAAAGCCACCAAAGCGATGGCGTTGGAAAAAGGCACCTCCGGCCTGCCAGTACCACTGCACCCAGGCGCAGCTCGCTATTACCGAGAAATGGGTATCGATCTTCCACCTGAGTTGATTGTGCGTTAAGCCGTTCTGGCCTGCACGCATGGAGTTTGTTATGAAGGATTCACTTCAACAAGAACTGCAAAAGTTTGAACTGCCCACACGTACTGACTTTCCCTTGGTTGGGAAAGTCATCACAACACTCGGCGTAGTTCTCTCTCTCTTACATATCTGGTTTAACACCATAGCGACACTGCCTGAGTTATGGATTTCCGCCATTCACTTTGCTGGTTTCGCCATCATATGTGCACTCTGGTACCCAGCACACGGGTCTCTAAAGAAAAGTCGAGTAGCCCTTATTGCAGATATAGGGCTCGTCATCGCCATTCTTGCTTGTGTCGTCTACCTCCCGTTTGCTGAAGATGCACTCTACGAGCGAGGCATGAGCTTTATCGCTAGCGACTGGTTCTTTTCCGTACTGGCGATCGCCATCGTCATAGAACTCATACGCCGCACCATGGGCTGGTTCATTCCGATCCTGATCTTTGTCTGCCTCAGTTACGTGGTACTGTGGGGGAAATGGACAACCGGTTTATTCCACTTTCCCGGGTTGAGCTTTGAGACTCTGCTCTATCGAAGCTTCTACTCATCAGAGGGAATGTTCGGCCCTATTTCGCGCATAAGCTGGACGTTTGTCTTCATGTTCATTCTGTTTGGCGCCTTTTTGGTCCGCTCTGGCGTTGGTGACTATATTCTTGCCGTAGCAAAAGCAGCCGCTGGAAAAATCATAGGCGGACCCGGTTTTATCGCCGTTATCGGCTCGGGTTTAATGGGTTCGGTATCTGGCTCAAGTGTCGCTAATACAGTTTCCACGGGCGTCATCAGTATCCCTCTGATGCAAAAAGCAGGCTTTCCACCTCGCTTCGCAGCCGGCGTCGAAGCGGCTGCGTCAACCGGAGGACAACTAATGCCACCAGTCATGGGCGCTGGTGCATTTATCATGGCCTCTTACACGCAAATCCCTTATGTCGACATCATCTTAGTGTCTCTGTTACCTGCGTTGATTTACTTTCTCTCTGTGGCTTTCTTCGTGCGGATTGAAGCTAAACGTAGTGGTGTACAAAAGGTGTCGACTGGTGGCGAGTCATTGCTCCGCGTCTTACTATCTGGCTGGCATAACCTGATTCCGTTAGCAGTATTAGTGACTCTGTTGGTGCAAGGATTTACACCTACTTATGCCGCAGGGCTGTCCATTTTGTCGGTTGTGGTCGCATCATGGTTTTCGAAACAACACAGAATGGGCCCACGCGCTATTTTTGAAGCCTTGGCACAAGGCGCAAAAAACATGGCCACCACCGCCGTGCTTTTGGTCGGGATTGGTTTAGTGGTGAATGTCATCAGTACCACAGGCATTGGCAACACCTTCTCACTCATGATTCATCACTGGGCAAACGGACAACTGCTGCTGATGATCCTGTTTGTTGCCCTAGCCTCTTTGATACTGGGAATGGGCTTACCTGTCACCGCGTCTTACATTGTACTAGGCACGCTGTCTGCGCCTGCTCTGTACGAATTGCTGGCAGAGAAACAGCTTCTCGACCTCATGGTGTCCGGTCAACTGCCACAGGAAGCGATGTCTATCTTTATGCTCACCGCACCGGATCAACTCAGCGCACTTGCCGCTCCTATGTCACTGGAAACGGCTCAGCAACTGCTTTCTCAGGTACCTGCTGATTTTATGCAGACATTACTTGAACAAAGTTTGGGGCTGGAAACAGTCAGTCTGGCTTTGCTGTCTGCGCATCTGATCATTTTCTGGTTATCGCAAGACAGCAATGTCACGCCGCCAGTGTGTTTAACAGCCTTTGCCGCCGCGACCATTGCACGCACTCCGCCGATGCGAACCGGCTTTACGGCGTGGAAAATAGCCAAGGGTTTATATTTAGTTCCTCTGCTGATCGCCTACAGTGGTATTGTCAGTTGGGATACGGTGTCAGTACTGGAAGCAGGGGTGTTCGCTATTTTAGGCACTTATGCATTTGTTGGCGCGATGGAAGGTTATCTGGAAGGGAATATCCATCTGGTAATGCGTATCTTACTTGTCGCTATCGGTTTCGCTCTCGTCTGGCCTGAAACTGCTTTGATTGTGCGCTTAGCATGCTGTGCAATATTGATTGCTTTCGTGTGGTACAGCCGAAAACACTATCAACCAGCGCCGTTACAACAGCCTGTTTCCTCTTAGTCGACGGGATGATTAAGTAAAGAGCGCTATACTTCTGAGCGCTGTGATTATCACAGCGCTCTTTCTATTCTCCATGAATCTATTTTTCACAGGTCACTACCGAATAACTCTCTGTTTATTCGTCATATTTGGTCTAAAAACACGCACTCGATCTAGTTTTCCTCTTCAAGTGCTCACAATTAAAGCAATCAGTAAAATTAGGGGTTTACAAGAAAAACCAACCTATATATTATTCGCCTCAACAACGGAGAGATGGCTGAGTGGTTGAAAGCACCGGTCTTGAAAACCGGCATACGTTAATAGCGTATCTAGGGTTCAAATCCCTATCTCTCCGCCACATTCAGTAAAAAGCCGCTAAGCAATTAGCGGCTTTTTTCATTTTTGTTGTTCGGAAACGGAAGTTGTCTAATCACCGAGTTGAGTGCAACCCACTTCTCTATAAAAAGCCCACTCTTATCTGAGCGGACTTTTTACTCTCATGTCGCCTTCTCTCATCGGCAAAATTTCACTCAGCCTATAACTGATTGAGATCTTCCTGATCGCCTTGCGCGTAACTGCCAAGATGAGTAGAAAAGCTCTCGGTCTGAATCAGTTCCAGTACTTTATCTTTAAGCTCTTTCGGATACATACGCTTGTCGTTCAGTTCAGTCAAAGGCACCCATTCCACAGACTGGATGTATTCTTCGTCATTAAGTCCAGCAAGGTTCTCGATATGAGGTTCGCCATGATAACGGGAGACGCGATAGAAGAATTCTGAGTGATAGCGGTTTTTGTGCGATTCAAGAAACTCGCGCACACAAATCAGCTCTCCTGCTTCAATATCCAGCCCAGCCTCCTCTTTGAACTCCCTCACAACACAATCTTTTGAGCTTCTGTCGCCCGCTTCCATGCCACCACCCGGTGGGATCCAATACTCTCCCGTAAAGTCTCTTACTTTCAAAAGCAGCATCGCGTCATTGTCGATGAGTATGCCTGCAGCCCGAATTCTCTGTTCCATTGTTAACCTTTATTGATTGCCATAGGCCTGAAAGGCCGCATTAAGTAACTGCATGTGGATCGGTACCAATTCGCTGTGGTCAGTGCGGTAGCCGCCTCCAACAACACAGCCTATCGGAAGTACGTTCGCTTTTGCCAGCTCAAACATGGCAACGTCTCGTTGGTAAATCGCTTGAGTAGAAACATTGAAGTAACCAAGCTCGTCGTCTTGATGAATATCTACACCCGCATCATAAAGGATCAAATCCGGTTGATGCAGATTAATCGCCATTTCAACAACTGAGGCAAACGAGCTAAGAAACTCTTCATCACTGGTTTCACGTGGTAAAGCCACATCCATATCTGAATCTGGCTTACGTGCAGGAAAGTTTTTATCGCAATGAAAGGATAGCGTCACGATGTCATCCTGATCTGCACATAGCGTTGCAGTCCCATCACCATGGTGGACGTCACTATCAACAATCAGCACTTTTTCGATGCCTTCATGCGTTAGTGCACGTTTCGCCGCCAATACCAAATCATTAAGTAAACAGAACCCACTGCCAAAATCATAATGTGCATGGTGGTATCCGCCACTCAGGTGGATAGCCACACCATGTTCAATCGCTTTTTCAGCCGTCAGGCAAGTTCCACCTGCCGACGTCAACGTGCGTTCAATAAGGCACTCACTCCACGGGAAACCAATACGTCGCATCCGCGCTGCAGGCAGGCCACCAGAAAACAGCTCAGACACGTACTGTTCACAGTGCGTCTTCATCACTTCCTCTGATGTCAAAGCTTGAGGTTCACAGTAGTGGAAAAACGCCTGCCACTGCTCGTCACGAAAGCGCACTTTCTCGATCTCATTGAATAACAGACGATACTTATGGATCGGGTATCGGTGGCCTTGAGGTAACGGCAGCTCTGAATAGATGGAATGATAAATCAGTGGGATCATTGATATCAGTCGATATTTGAGTTTTGAGTATGGTAACAAGTTGCATCACGGTTGCAAAACAACTTAAATAGTAATAATTATCATTTGAGTTATTTAGTCTTATGCATCATCCAAAACTGTTTTTACTGCTAGGAATCATAGTCGGTTCAGTTGGCGCTATATCTTTGTTTTCCCTGATGCTGGTCTCTGTGTGGTGGCTAGTTGATTTTACGTTGACCGCTTAGCAAAATAGCCAAAATACTTTAACAGGGGTTCACCATGAAAACTGTTCTAATCACCGGAGCTAACCGTGGTATCGGGCTGAGCTTAGTCAAAAACTACCATGCTCAAGGCTGGCAGGTTCACGCAACCTATCGCTCAGAGAAAAGCTCGCAAGATCTCCTTGAGCTGGAAGGTGACAACCTGACGTGCCATCCGCTCGACGTGACGGATTATCAAGGGCTGAGTGAGTTCGCCAACGCTCTGCCAGCGCTTGATGTGCTGATCAATAATGCAGGCTACTATGGGCCAAAAGGCTATGGCTTTGGTAATACCGATATCGACGAGTGGCGCAAAGTGCTTGAAATTAACACCATCGCGCCGCTAAAACTCGTTGAAGCACTCTTTCCCAATCTACAAACAGGTCAGCTTAAAAAGATTGCCTGCCTCTCTTCTAAAGTGGGTAGCATGACGGAAAATACGTCTGGTGGCGGTTATATTTATCGTTCGTCTAAAGCCGCGCTTAACTCAGTAGTGAAGAGCCTGAGTAACGACCTTTCCAGCCAGGGCTTCACCGTTTTAGCGCTTCACCCAGGTTGGGTACAAACTGAAATGGGCGGGCCAAATGCGTTAATTGATACGCAAACATCCGCTGCGGGACTTGTTGAAGTAATCGAGAGCGCCGATATCAGCCGCTCTGGCGAATTTATCAACTACGATGGCACCGCACTTCCTTGGTAATATCAAAATCAACAAAAAGTATCACTATTAACTAATATTAGATTGAATGTGATACTTTTAGATCCATAGAAACAGATTGAGCTCGTTAAACTGACACTAAATCAGACACAAGGAGCTCAACATGAAAGCAATCACATTAGCACTAATGACAGCAGGCTTGATGCTGTCAGGCAACACATTTGCCTTTGATCTAACCAGTCAGGATATTCAGGAAGGTCATCCAATGGAGAAGACCTTCGAGTTTGCTGGCTGGGGATGCTCAGGCGATAATTTGTCGCCGCAGTTAAGCTGGGACAACGCACCAAAGGGCACCAAGAGTTTCGCCATTACGGCTTACGACCCAGATGCGCCGACCGAAAGTGGCTTCTGGCATTGGATTGCACTCGATATTCCTGCGGGCGTCAGTCAGCTACCTAGAGGGGCAGATATCAGCAAGCTGGGTGGCTTAGAAACCCGTATTGACTATGGCACCAAAGGCTTTGGTGGAGCTTGTCCACCCGTGGGTGATGGTATGCATCGTTATCAGTTCACGGTTTGGGCACTACCAAAAGCGAAGCTGGAGTTGGGTGAGGATACACCGGCGGCTGTGGTTGGTTTTACCCTTAATAGCATCGCATTAGCGAAAACGACGCTTACAGCGACCTATACCCGTTAATTGAAGGAGGAGTGATGGCTCACCAATTTCAGATCACTGAGTTTCGTGCCCAGCACTTGCAAGCTTTGAGAAATGTGACGATTCACTCCCCTAGCATCATCCAGATTTTATCCGGCAACAAACGACTGTTCTGGCAGGAAGAGTCTGTCACGCTAACACCTGACTCGCTCATATTGTGCAGCGCAGCTAGCTCATGGAACTTTGCCAATCTTCCACAAAAAGGGCCGTTCCTATCACGAGTGTTTAGCTTCAACTATTTACCTAGTCAGGAAATGCTCGGTTTGAGCGAAAATGCCGCTCACTCATCGAGTCCCTCTTACTGCTTGGTCGATAAACCAATCAGAGACACACTCAATACACTTGCAACAGTTAACTTAAAGGCGATCAGTCCCCGCACTCAACAGTATTGGCTAATGCCGCTTTATCAGCAGTTGGCAGAACAAGGCGCTCTGCATAAGATTTTTAGCTCTTCCCAAGCATCACTGACACAAACTATCACCCAATACCTTTCCATCGCCCCGGCAGATGAGCACTCTCTTGAAGGCGTCGCTGATCATTTTGGTATGAGCCGGGCAACGCTGATCCGAAAGCTGAAGCAGGAAGGCAGTCAATATCGGCAATTATTGGCGCAAGTGCGCCTTAGCCATGCATTGCAATTGATGCAAAAACATCAATATGATGGCTACCAGTTAGCGCAAATGTGCGGTTATCAGTCGGAAGAACGCTTTCGTCAGCGTTTTAGAGAAAGGTTTGGCGTCACGCCAAGAGAGTATCAACGAACTATCGGCAACGAGCATTAACTGCTCTTACGTCTTGTGGTCGCACGTTTCTGACCACCAGCTTTCGCACTGTTTCTCCGCTTACGCTTAAAGGCAGGCCGTTCCACCTTAGGTAGATGACGCAGCGACTCAGGCACTTCGCCGCCTTTGACTTGCTGCATTAAACCGTCAATACGCGTTTGCAATGCCTGCATAAATGGGCTGTAGGCTTGATTACGTTCTGCCATCCCTTGAAGCTGATGCTCCCAATGTGCGGTCATGTCGGGATAAGTCGACTCGGAAGGCAATGCATGCACTAGCCCTCTTCCCGCTGGTGAACTGAGGATTGTTTTGCCCTGTCGTTGCAGCAGTTGGCGCTTAAACAGCGTATCCAAAATCCCTGCGCGAGTCGCTTCGGTACCTAGGCCATCGGTTTCTTTGAGGATTTTTTTCAGCTCTTTGTCTTCAACAAAACGGGCGATGCCTGTCATCGCCTGCAGTAAAGTCGCTTCAGTAAAGTGCTTAGGTGGCTCAGTCTTACGGTCTTTGATCTCGCCTTCGCGACAAGTCAGCACTGTGCCTTCATCAAGCGGCGGAACCGCGTCAACGCCCGTGTCGTCATCATCCACTTTTCCCATCAACGCTTTCCAGCCAGCCGAAACAAGCTGGCGACCTTTAGCAATAAAAGTCCCCCCAGCGATATCAAATACCAGCTTCGCTTCTGCATAAATCGCGGCCGGATAAAACTGCATTAGATACTGGCGAGCAATTTGCTGATAGATTTTTATCTCATTGCCTGACAGCGCATTTACGGAAGCCTTTTTAGGCGTGGGAATGATCGCGTGGTGCGCATCCACTTTTTTATCATTCCATGCTTTGGATTTGAGGCTTAAATCAGCGCCATGAACAGCCTGGCCTAACTCATTACAGTTGTTCGATATCGCATCGCAAACACTTTTGGCCTGTCCATAATGTTCCATCGGCAGGTATCGGCAGTCCGACCTAGGGTAAGTGATGAGCTTGTGCTTTTCATACAAAGATTGGCAGGTATCCAGAACCTGTTGAGCACTCATGCCAAAACGCTTGGCAGCGTCAATCTGTAACGCAGAGAGAGAATAAGGTAACGGAGCCGATTGCTTAGATTGTTTTTGCTCCGACTCGACAACCTTGGCAGGCTGATTCGTGATGCGATTGGCAACGTTCTCGACCAGTTTACGATTGAGAACTCGCCCTTCTTCATCTTGCCAAGGCTTGCATGCTTCGCTCGGTTTCCAACGGGCACGGATATCAAACGCGCTATTTCCGTCCTGATAAGGAATCAAGGCATGCAAGGTAAAATAGTCACGAGGGACGAAGCTCTCGATCTCTTCATCACGACGGACCACCAGCCCAAGCACGGGCGTCTGAACCCTGCCGACTGACAGTACTCCCTGATAGCCTGCTTTTTGCCCCAGTAGCGTATAAGCGCGGGACATATTCATGCCATACAACCAGTCAGCTCGGGAGCGAGCAAGAGCGGAAACCGAAAGAGGAATAAACTCGCGGTTACTGCGCATCTGATTTAGCGCGCGTTTGACCGCTGGTAAGTTGAGGTCGCTAATCAATAAGCGCTGTGTGGCTTCTTTTTTCGTCTTACTGACTTTGCAGTAATCCAACACTTCATCCACCAATAACTGGCCTTCACGATCCGGGTCGCCAGCGTGAATGATTTCAGACGCTTCTTTCAGTAACTTCTTAACTACAGTCAGCTGTTTAGACGCCGACTTGCGAGGACGTAGTTGCCAGTGTTCGGGAACGATTGGTAAATCAGCCAGATTCCATTTTTTGTATCTATCGTCGTAAGCATCCGGTTCTACCTGCTCAAGCAAGTGACCAATGCACCACGTCACCACGTCGCCATTGCCACAACGAATAAAACCCTGATCTTTCTTTTGCGGATTAGGCAACGCCGCAGCGATAGCTCGACCTAAGCTCGGTTTTTCAGCAATGAACAGACGTGACATAAAACTTAATCAGGCAGATACAATAAGGGCCACATTATCGAATGTGGCCCTTAAAAATCAAGAAAAACTGTAAATTTAAACAGTAGTTTCTCTATTATTCTTCGTCTGCACCAGCGCGTTCAGCTGCTTCTTTAATCAGTGGCTGAAGTTCACCTTTCTGGAACATCTCAATAATAATGTCGCAACCGCCAATCAGCTCACCTTCAACCCAAAGTTGTGGGAATGTTGGCCACTGTGCGTATGCAGGTAGCTCAGCACGGATATCCGGGTTTTGTAGGATATCTACATAAGCGAATTTTTCACCACATGCCATTAGTGCTTGTGAAGCCTGAGATGAGAAGCCGCAGCTAGGTAGCTTTGGAGAACCTTTCATGTAAAGAAGGATAGCGTTCTCTTCGATTTGCTGTTTGATTTTGTCGATGGTTTCCATTACTTCCTCTTCATGGAGTTACTGCAAGTTATTGACACATTTTAAACCATTGGCTGAGAATAAAAAGCCTATAATATCTATGGTTTTATAGAAGAAAGAAATTTGTCGAGGCGCTTTTATTAAAGTAAAAACTTGTTAGACTATAACGCAAGTCAGCAGAATGACATGGTTGGCCTGTGGCGAGCCATGAATAATAAATAACACTGGAAGCAATCGAGAGAGTTTAACTCTTTCATATCAATGGAGAATCGAGCAATGGCATTTGAACTACCAGCTCTTCCTTACGCGAAAGACGCGCTAGAACCACATATCTCAGCAGAGACTCTAGATTTCCACCACGGTAAGCACCACAACACTTACGTAGTTAAGCTAAACGGTCTTATCCCAGGTACTGAGTTCGAAGGCAAAACGCTAGAAGAAATCATCAAAACGTCTACTGGCGGCGTATTCAACAACGCAGCACAGATCTGGAACCACACGTTCTACTGGCACTGTCTAGCTCCAAACGCGGGCGGTGAACCAACAGGCGCAGTTGCTGACGCAATCAACGCTGCATTCGGTTCTTTCGAAGAGTTCAAAGCGAAGTTCACTGATTCAGCAATCAACAACTTCGGTTCTTCTTGGACTTGGCTAGTTAAGAAAGCTGACGGTTCTCTAGACATCGTTAACACTTCTAACGCAGCGACTCCTCTAACAGAAGAAGGTACAACTCCACTTCTTACTGTTGACCTATGGGAACACGCTTACTACATCGATTACCGTAACGTTCGTCCAGACTACATGAATGGTTTCTGGGCGCTAGTTAACTGGGACTTCGTAGCAGAAAACCTAGCTAAATAATCCTCCCCTATAGGATTTAAAATTTAGTCGCTTAAAAAGCCAGCACTTAGCTGGCTTTTTTCTTTTCTAGTCAGTCATTTCCCCTAAAGTTCACCTCGATGTTGCCGCTACATAGGCATCAAGCGAGGTAACATGCAAACTCAGATTCACACCTTAGACAAAGCGGGTATTATTAACGAGCTTCAGTTCGGCAAGGGGATTAACCATGCTGTTCACGAAGGACGTCGTGCCGACTTCGCTTTGATTCTATCGATGTTTTCTGATGACGTTCGCGATAACACCCCCATCGAGAAGGTAAACGAGCAGGACGCAACTGACGAAGCTTTGAGGCGCCGATTCGAACTGCAACCTCCCCAGCAAATTCGTTCTGATCAGGACTCCTACCCTATCTCGGCGATGCAAGCCGATATGTTTCATCGAGCAGGTTTACCAAGTGCCAAACTCACTCACTACCTTCACCCTGAAGTTCTGACATACATGCCAGAAGATACTCACGACCTTCCTGAAGAGATTTACAATAATTTATCTGGCCATCAACGCCGCCAGTTAGGCGAAAAAGACGCCAAGGAACTGATACCTATCGATCTCTACAATCAGCTGATCAAAGCCCAGCGAACCTTCCAGATCCAAACGCAAGTTTGAAGATCAGTCGAGATCACACAATCCTGTCTTCGATTTTCCTTTATATTCAATCAATCACTTATAAATGTGAATGAGTGCAAATTATTTACCCTAAGCACAAGATATGCACAAGTTATTTGAGCTTATTCACACTTAAGCAACAACTAATCTACCATGCTATGTGGACAACCTTTTTAGCTATGGACGGAGGCTCACTATATGGATATAAAAAGTGCCGTGATTTTAATCACTTCGGCAGGCTCACAGCTTGGTAGTACGCTCGCTACGCACTTTGCTTCACTGGGTGCCACCGTTGTTCTTTGCGATAAAAGCGCGGCTCAATTGAATGAAACTTTTGTCCGTTGCAAAGCCATTTCACCAGATATATATCAATACGCTTTGCCGGATCATTCAGTGGACTCTATCCACTCTCTTTTCGGATTTATTGATCAATCGGTTCATCAATCACCGGATGTTTTGATCAATGCCTTGACCAGTCAGGCTATGCCCAAGTTTTTTGATGATCGAGCGGGAGATGTCTTTACGCAGCACTTATCACTAATGGCCGCGACATTGTTTAGTTTTGGCCAGGCTACAGCAGAAAAAATGCGTCAGGATAAGAAAAACGGTGTGATTGTGAATGTGATTGCTCACGCGGATTACCATGATTTATCCGGATTTGAAAACGCGACTTCTATGGTTGCCGGATTTACCCAGAGCTGGGCGAAAGAACTGACACCGTTTAATATTCGAGTCGGTGGTGTGGTCCCTTGCTACGAACAAGAAGAAACCCACTGGGCTAAAATCCACGATGAGCTGATCCGCAATACGGAATACATTGTTTCAAACGATTATTTCAGCGGCCGAGTGATGGCCGCCTAAGCTAAAGAGATCGAAGAAGTTTTTCTGATGCTTCTTCGATCAAATCCAACACCAACTCAAACCCCTTATCACCGCCGTAGTAGGGATCCGGAATTTCCTCTTCACACGCTTCTCCAAAGCTAAGAAACAGCCTGAGCTTATCTTGATACTGAGATGGGCATTGCGCTTTCAAGTCAGCTAAATTGTCTCGATCAGCCGCTAAAATCAGGTCAAAGTGCTCAAAGTCGCTATCAACAACTTTGCGAGAACGAATCCCTTTGAATGAGTAACCTCGTTGTTCACCCGCGGCTTTCGAGCGAGGATCTGGTGGGTTACCTTGGTGGTAGCCAATCGTACCCGCGGAATCCACTTCGACATCCACGCCCATTTGCTCTGCTTTCGCACGCAGAATTGCCTCTCCCGTGGGAGAACGGCAAATGTTTCCCATGCATACCACAAGTATTGATGGTTTCTTTATATTATTCATTGCTTTAAACCTATAACGCTGCCAAATCCCGTACTCAATATTCACATAATTTAATATTAAAACACCTTCTCAAGTTATTACCAGTAAAGTGCAGATCTCAAAACTCTATTTTTGCATATATCGAATACCAATCAATTCATGATCCTTTCTGCCCCACTTCACGTAACTTAAGGAAGTAATTCAAGTAGTAAGGCAAGGGTGCGTTAACCAAAAACAAACTTTGGTTGGCACCGTTTGAGAAGAGACATAGGGAAGCCTACGACAATGCATCACGTAACTGTCAGCATTGGCAGCAACATCGACAGAGAGTTTTACGTTTACAAAGCGTTGAACGCACTTGACCAGTTTTTCGCGCCTCTGACCGTATCTAAATCTTACGACTGTGTACCTGTTGGCTTTGAAGGTGACAACTTTCTAAACTTGGTAGTGGGGTTTGAGTGCTCTCAATCCGTAAGTGACCTAGCAACATTACTTAGACAAATCGAAGATGAAAGTGATCGCGTTAGAAGTGGAGAAAAGTTCGCTTCAAGAACACTAGACCTCGACATACTCACTTTCGATGATCTAGTCGGAATCATTGATGGTGTTGAGCTCCCACGAGGTGAAATCACCGAAAACGCGTTTGTGCTTCGCCCGCTAGCAGACATTATTCCAAACGAAACTCATCCACTAACAACAAAGACATACGAGCAACTTTGGAGTGAATACGACAAAAGCAGTCAGCATGTCACTGTGACCGATTTTACATGGCCTTAATCTGCTCATCCTTCCTATCTCAATCAGTCTTCCCTCTTACCGCTATATGCAAATTGATCTCAGTAAGCGGCTATTACGTAAAGGTTGTTACGGTCCTAAACTAGGAAAATATGATGAATCACAACGCAATAATAACAATTACTAACCTCAGACTTCGTACCTACATCGGTTTCAACGAAGAGGAAAAAAAGAAGCAGCAAGACATCATTATCAACGCAGAAATCCACTACCCAGCGAATAAACTTTGTTTAGAAGACAACATTGATAATGCCTTGAATTACAAAACCATCTGTAAAGGAATCATTAACCATGTCGAAAATGGCAGGTTCTTACTGTTAGAAAAACTCACCAGCGACGTTCTCGGCATCTGTATCGATCATCCTTGGGTCTATTATGCTCAAGTTAAGATTGATAAACCTCATGCTCTGAGATTTGCAGACTCTGTTTCTCTCACTTTGAACTACACGGCAGAAACAGGAGACAAGGCATGATTTCACCAGAAGCTCAAAAAGTACAAGAAGCATTAATCGCACGTGGATTGGAAACGCCACTCGTTCCCTCTGAAATGACGGCAGATGAGAAATATCAACGTATTCGAGGTCTACTCACCGAAGTCATTAGCACATTAGGACTGGATCTTACCGACGATAGCTTGGCTGAAACACCTCATCGTATTTCAAAAATGTACGTGCATGAGATTTTCTCTGGTCTGGATTACCAGAACTTTCCAAAAATCAGTGTGATTGAAAACAAAATGGCCGTTGATGAAATGGTCAAAGTATCGGATGTGAACATCACGTCGACCTGTGAGCATCACTTCATCACTATTGATGGCCTAGCTCAAGTCGCTTACATTCCGTCGAACAAAATCATTGGTTTGTCGAAAATAAATCGCATTGTACGCTTCTTTGCACAGCGACCACAGGTACAGGAGCGCCTCACTCAACAAATCTTAGTGGCGATTCAAACCCTGACGGAAACTGAAAATGTCGCAGTGTCTATAAAAGCCACTCACTACTGCGTTAAATCTCGAGGTGTCATGGATACTAGCTCAGAGACATCGACTACTGCACTGGGTGGCATCTTCAAAACCAACCCTCAGACCCGCGCGGAGTTTCTAGGATGAAAGGAGCGGTGGTAATAACAGGTGTTGGTAAAAGACTGGGATTAGCATTGGCAAAAGATTTTCTCGCTCAAGATTATAGAGTGATCGGTACTTATCGCACCAAATACCCAGAGCTTGAAGCTTTACAGGCACAAGGAGCTGACTTGCATCAAGTTGATTTCTATCAGCCTACAAGCCTCGATGCTTTTATCCAATACCTCAATCTTGAGTACTCTGAGCTGCGGGCAGTTATTCATAATGCTTCAGACTGGAGCCCAGATGAACCTGCAGGGTCCAACAATCACGCTCAGGTGTTGCAAAAAATGATGGCGGTTCATGTGAGCGCACCATACCAGATGAACTTGGTACTACAAAGATTGCTCTCCAAGGGCTCTGGCACCAGCGATATTATTCACATCAGTGACTATGTTGCTGAAAAAGGCAGTAGAAAGCATGCAGCCTATGCAGCCAGTAAGGCTGCGCTTAACAATCTTACGCTCTCGTTCTCGGCTATGTTAGCGCCAAAGGTTAAAGTGAACACTGTTTCACCAGCCCTTCTTAAGTTTAATGAGCATGATAATGATGCGTACAAGCAAAAGGCTCTGACCAAAGCGCTTATACCTCATGAAGCAGGTTTTGAAGAAGTGATAGAAGCGATTCGGTTTATCATGTCTAGCGAATACATGACTGGCAGGAACATCTATCTCGATGGTGGTAGGCACTTAAAATGACACAATGATTGCTGGTATTTACCAGCAATTTTTTTGGTTATGATAAGGCCAAACACACTTAAGGAAGCATTCATGCCTGATCAAAATTCAAAGCAAGAACGTCATCAAGCGCGTCAGCAAAAAGTGAAAGAGCAAATCGACGCTAAAATTGCTGCTGCTCAAGAAGAAAAAGGACTGCTACTGGTTATCACTGGTAACGGTAAAGGTAAATCCACTTCAGGATTTGGCACTATCGCCCGCGCTGTTGGCCATGGCTTCAAATGTTCAGTCGCCCAGTTCATTAAAGGAACGTGGGACAACGGTGAGCGTAACTTGCTAGAAAAACTCGGAGTAGAATTCCAAGTCATGGCGACGGGCTTTACTTGGGAAACTCAGAATAAAGCCACCGACACCGAAGCCGCGCAGAAAGTTTGGCAAGAATGTAAGCGAATGTTGAGCGATGAGTCTATCGACGTGATTCTGTTTGATGAATTAACCTACATGGTCAGCTACGGCTACATTGAACTTAATGAAGTCGTCGAAGCATTGAACAACCGGCCAAAGATGCAATCTGTTGTCATCACAGGTCGCGGCGCGCATCGTACGTTGATCGAAATGGCCGATACTGTTTCAGAAGTGAAAAACGTCAAGCATGCTTTTGAATCTGGAGTGAAAGCACTCAAGGGTGTTGATTGGTAGTCTAGGCTGCCCACTATCATTACAAACAACAACACGAATGACAGCACTGACAATGACTATCGCTCAGTGCTTTGACCCTGTAAGTTCTTTCTCTTGATATTACATGGATTGCCCGCCGCCAGACAGTAGGAAGGGATGCTTTTCGTGACAACACTACCTGCTCCGATAACTGCCCCATCACCAATATGGACGCCAGGTAAAATAATGCACCCGTATCCAACCCAGACGTCGTTACCTATCGTAACAGGCTTGGCTTCTAGGCTATCTAGCTCATTCGCGTGACCTCGATTAGCCAAAGAATGACCACTGCAATCCATAATGACTACATTAGGGCCAAAAATGACATTGTTCCCTATCTTTATCTCTTGATAAGAACAGATAGAAGTACCTTGGAGAACACAGCTGTTCCCGATTTCAATTTTTCCAAATGGACGGTTTTTAATAGATACACTAGTTAACTTTGTTATTCCCGAAGGAAATGCAGGAAGATGAGTGGACTCAATATAACAGCTAGAACCGATACAAATAACTTCATTGGTTTTGGGGTGGTTACCAAAACTATCTGTTCCAACTTTAGTTAGCGTCACTGATGGACAGCCCGAAAATGTCACCCAATTATCTACACCACAGTACTCCCCAAACTGTTGCATCAATTCAGTCCCTGACAATCCAGAATGCTTATCCGGACACAGTATGCGTTCAGAGTGATACATTTGAACCCTCCTGCCTAAAATTATTAGGTATCTCCTGGACTACCCCTCCGTCCATAAGTAAAACTCGATCGGCCGATGCTATGGTTTCTGGGCGATGAGCGATCATCAGGATGGGAATATTAATTTCTTTAAACATCTGACAGACAAACGACTCGGTATAGATGTCTAAACTACTTGTGGCTTCATCCAACACCAAAAATTTAGGTTTCTTGTACAAAGCTCGCGCGATAAGGATTCTTTGCTTTTGACCTCCGGAGAGACTGGAGCCCATTTCACCAACCAGTGTGTGATACCCCATATTTAGACGTTCAATATCATCATGAACACCTGCCCTTCGAGCACACTCAACGAGCCACTCTTCATCTAGATCGCCTGAAAAGAACGTAATATTCTCGATAATCGAACCACTAAATAGCTGATCTTCTTGTAATACTGCTCCGACTTGAGCTCTAAGTGATTTAGAAGCTGTCGATCTATTACCAAAATAGCAAATGTCTCCAGATGTGACTGAGTATATGCCTAATAGAAGCTTAGAGATCGTAGATTTACCGCAACCAGATGGCCCGACTAACGCAACAATTTCGTCGTTTTTGATACTAAAGCTAGCACCACTAAGAATAGGGGGCAGGTCTTTCCCATAGGAAAAGTATACATCGTCGAACTCGATGGCACTCTCATTCTGGTCATTAATCACACTAGGTAGTTCCGTAACATCTGGAGCGCTATCTGTTTCCTTTTCCGTTAAGACAATGTCTGCAAGACGCTCGTTATACACGGATAACATCTTAAACTCGAAATACTTATCTATTAGGGAGCTAATGCTGGCCGAAAAGCGCCCTTGATAAGACAGGAACGCCATTAACATACCGATAGTAAAGAGTCCATCTAACACCAAATTCGCACCAAACCAAAGAACACTCGCAGATACAAGGCTAACAATGCTCACATTCATTGTGTTGTAGATCATTCCTAGCTTTTGCTCGTATAGCTGCGCATTTCTGCGATTAATGTTAAGGTTTCTCCAGGACGACTCTCGCCAAGGTAGCGTCCCATTTACTCGCAAACTTAATACACCGCGAACAGTCTCAATGAAATAGCTTTCTTCTTGAGTACTAGCTTCCCAAGTATTTTCTTCAGCGCGTTTAAACGCACCAAACCATGCCAACCTGAGAGCGATGTAGCCCAATGCAGCAGCGATGGCAATGAATGAGAGTTGAGGACTATAAACCAACATAACCGACAGCGTGCCAACGACTAATACTAAGTCGAGTAGAGCTTGAATTACACTGGTTGTTAACGTCTGCTGAATGACATTTACAGCAGAAAATTTAGCATTAATACTCCCTATATCCCTTTTTTCAAACCAATCTATCGGTAATCGGAACAAATGATGGAAAACATTTGCAGCCCACTGCATATTAAAATTTACTGAAAGCTTGATTGTCGCCCATTGCTGGGCGAGACCGATTAAGGTTTGAGTCGCCGTTATCATAAGGATGGATCCAATGACGAGTACAAGGAGATTTTTGTCATACCCAACCAACACTTCATCAATCACGATTTGATTGAAGATAGGTAACGTAAGGGCTAATACCTCCAATACCAATGCAAAAACAAAAATTCGTCCTAGTGCCCCTTTTAGGCCAACTGTTTTACCAATAAGGGTTGATAGCCGAACGGCTTTGCTTTCGACTTTTTCTTCAAAGTCATGAGTGGGTGTTAACTCTAGAGCAATACCTGTAAAATGTTTGTTCACCTCATCATAACTCAGTGTCAATGCTCCATTTGCAGGATCATGAATTTCAATTCTCCTCCCACTCACTTTCTTTAACACAACAAAATGATTTAGATTCCAGTGCAAAATACAAGGTGTGGCTAACTGTTCTAATTCATGCAGGTCCAAGCGCACCGCTCGGCCAGAAAGCTTGAGAAGAGAAGCACATTCAATTAGCCGGGCAAACGACATCCCATGCTGGGTAATGCCACATTTTACCCTCAGTGACCTAAGATCGGTTTTGTAACCATACCAATCGGCAACCATCGCCAAACAAGCAACACCACATTCCGCCTTTTCAGTCTGTCGGATCAATGGGAGTTTCTTTCCCCACCCCCAATCTATTAGACCATCTGCATGCATCACTATATTCGCCCATTAATAGTGTACAAAGGCTCTAAAAGCCACTCGTAGACCTTACGTGTATCCAATTCAATGTCTGCAGTTAACGTCATTCCTGGCACAAATACTTGCTCCTCCCCATATACGGTGATGGTTGGCTTATCTAATTTAACTCTCACTTGGTACAAACCAACACCACCAAGAGTACGAGAAAGCTGACTTTGTATTAGTGGACTATTTGGTAACATCTCCGCGGAGACTGCAGATTTTGATATAGATGCGATAACGCCTTGCTGAACACCAAATTTTTCATAAGGGAACGCGTCAAACCGTAAGCGAACATCCTGACCTTCTTGAATAAAGCCAATGCTACGACTGGGGGCATAAAGCTCAACAACGACTGGGTCTTCACCCTCTGGAATAACAACAAGTAAAGGCTGACCTTTATTAACTGAATGGCCTTCCTTGACGAAGATTGACGCAACGACGCCGTCTATCGGTGACACAACCTGAGTATCTGTCTGATAAAAGTATTCTATTTTGTTTTGAGTAACTTTCTGAAGCTGGCGGTCTATTTCCTGTAGGGCAATATCAAGTTCCAACTGGAGGGTATCTTTCGATTCTTCCAGCTTAGCTTTTTCTCTGACCAAGCGTTGTAAACTAAGACGTTGAGTTTGTACCTTAGCCTCTAGTGTTATTAGCTCAAGCCTTTGTTTTTGAAGCTCAATAGAAGAGATGAATTGTTTGTTGGCTAACACTTGTTGCTTATCGACTAGGCTTTGTGCAAGGCTTAGTTCTTGTTCAGATAAATCAACGACAACTTTCAGTATACTTGCTTCTTCTGACAGGCGCGCTAGGTCATCCTCAATGACTTCTCGTTGATGTTGGGATTTTTCTACTTCTTTATTTCGACGTTCATTTAGCAAGGTGATTTGATTTTCAATGGTAGTAACAATGCGCTTTTTTACACCTTGGCCAAACTCATCATATCGCTCTGTTTTTATCTCGTACAACGCTTCTCCAGCGAGAACTTTCTGACCTTCAGTAACAAATACATTTTCGGCATACCCTTCATCGTTAGACTGTATCTTAACAATACCGCCTGTAGGGCTTACCACTCCATTCAGTGTATCTCTCCGAGTATATTCAGCAAAAACAACGAAAAAAATGATCGTCAATAAAACGAATACAGATGCGCCAACGAACAAGTTCTGACTAACTGAAGCATCAATTAAAATTGAACCTTGATTGTCTGATCTTTGCGCCTCAAAATACTCTGGCCGGTATAAATGCTTGGCTCTTGCTACCACTGGTTATCCTTTCCCGAAACAAATGAGGCTAAACCTGCGTTACTGCAATTTCTTGTTGCTTATGTGAAATTAACTTTGTATTCACCTTTGTAGCCGACAGGTCTACACCACATTGGCAAATCTTAGTTCTACACTTGGTTGGAATATCGGGAAGTTCAAAATTTTCGTCATAAATAGAACCAATAGGTCCATCTTGCATACACCAAGAGCGATAAATATCTCCGCTAAACGTCACGACTAAACTATCAATACCAGCATAGCAATCCCACCCAACAAAGTTGGTTTGATTATTAGCAATTAGGTCAAAGGTAGACAAATTCCTAGCTGTACCATCAATATATTTAACTTCTAGTTCAGCTATTGACGGGGGTAGTGTTTTAAGTTCCGGCCTACCACGAAAGTCTTTCATTATCTGTTCTTGTTCAGGGGTATACGAATACTTCTTAGTAATTCCACCATGGCCGAAGCCTTCAAAAAGTGGCTGGAGAGCAATAGAGCAACGAACTTCTTGTTTTAGCCTGTTTGCAAACTCTAAGCAGTCATCAAAACGCTCTGGAACCATCATGATATTGACATGGAAACGTGTACTTTGAGATACCTCGAGAACTTTGGAAACCGCAACAAAATGAGATTCACTTTTGATATCGTTAATATGATAGCTAAGGCTCACGCCCGATAAGTACTCAGCATTGTCTCGCCACCAAGACAATTTCTTGGAACCATTTGAAACAATACAAACATGCCCATCATTTTTACGGATATATTTTATAAGGTCACAAAAATATCTGAGTAGAGTAACTTCACCACCACCAAACTCAAAGTAAGGTTTCAAGTTTAAACTGTTTGAGTGCTTAAATATTTTTTTCACAAAGTCAATTATGACCTCATTCGATGGAGACTTAACTGAACCACTATTTAGACCAGAATGGCAATAATTGCATTTGTAGTTACAATTATTCATTAACGCCCAGTTCACAGAAAAACAACCATCATTGGATTTAATTTCACACATCATATCTAACAACTCTTAAAATAATAAAAATTCATATAAAAAGACACTTCATTAATAATCCTAATCAACAAAAATAATAACACACAAAAATTAAACAAAAACCACCGACAAATAATAAATTCAGTGTTCAACTTAATAAAATATAGACATAAAGATTGTGTAGAGAATGAGGAAATGTAATTACAATCATGTTAGTTGAAAATTTGGGATATTTATACTTAAAATATAACCATCCATACAGAGAAAATGAGATAAAAGATATTAACCAAAAACCAATGCTATTCGACATGTCAGATCCCATTGTAGAATGCAATCCAGCCCAAACAACACCTAACGCTATACACGATGAAATTTTACTAATAAAAGTAGAACACAAAGTCAAAACAATTATAGAAATAATACTTTCTATAACTGGAGATAAAAGTACGAATAGAAAAAAATTATAGTTGAAATATTTATTACCTTCTTGTTCTTCACCAAAATAATAATTTAAAGATATCTGTATAAAAATTGAAAAAACAAAAGTAAAAACAGAAATATAAAACCCAACTTTAAATACATCACTTACTCTTCTATTCAAAATTGAACCTCTAATAAATAGGGCAAGTACAGCCAACCCGCCCTGAATGTGATTAATTAATGTTAGTATCCGTAGCCACCTCTAGAACCGCCTGCTTGCATCATTCCACCGCCCGAATCTAGACCGTAACCTCCGTAATTTTGATTAGTGCCTGTACCAACTCCGGAGTTATTGCTATAGTTATTATTACCACCCAATGCATTATTAACATATCCAAGACCCGCACCAATAATTTCACCAGCTATATACCCCTGAATACTAGTCTTGATGAAATTTCCATCACCACCACCATCAACCATTGAAATCTCATCAACACTTAAATTATACATAAGTTATTTCCTTATATTTATTACAGTAAAAGAGTACTGTGCTCATAGAATCTATCTTGTTAGCCATCCCTTCTTCTTGCCCAGGATTTCATCTGAATATCCGAGTAAATTAGGTATCCACGTAATTGACTCTAATAAGGCTGAATATATTGGCGCTTTAATAATTTTCTGGTTTGATAAATCACCCGAAAGATCAAAGTCTCTTATATATGAATTGACAAGTAAAAAATAAAAAATAATATTTAAAGCACCTATAGCAATCGGAACCCAAATACCTGTTGCAACCATAAATACAAATAAAATAATGCTAGATGGGAATATATACTGTGCCGCCGTAAGCAAAAACCAAGGAGATGCACACAAACCCGCGCTCCAATGAGTTTTCCATGCTTCCGTATAGGCTTCCACCCGACCTCGCGCCCATCTCCTGCGTTGATTAAACAACCCTTTAGCATCGGTAGGGCATTGTGTTGTTGCCTTTGCCTTAGGTGCATATCCTGTTCGATAGCCGTTAGAAATGGCCTTCCAGCACCAAGCGATATCTTCGACTAACCACTCGCTCCATCCCCCTAGCTTTTTCACAACTGAAGCTCGGTGGGCTACAAACGCGCCAGCTAATACTGGAACACAACCAAGTTTGTCTTGCGCGGCTCTTATCGCACCATAAAAGCTAACATGTTCATAGTGTTGCAATTTACCTATAAAACTGACTTCATGGTTCTCTGGTGTGATATACCCACAAACTGCAGCGTATTTTTCATCAGACCAAAGCTTCGTGACCAGCTCATAGATGCCATTGGGTTCGATATAAGTATCGCTATCTACCACAACGTAAACATCCCCAGTTGCAACGCCAAGATGAAGGACATGATCTAAGGCGAAACCTTTTCTACCACCATTTACTGCCCTTTCTACAATTTGGAAGTCGTGGTTGATCTCGGTGCTAGTAATCCACGCTTTAACCCTACTGATTGCATCGTTTGTAGAACCATCATCAATAACAATAACCTGAATTCGACTTGAATAGTTTTGCTCATTTAACTTGTTCAGTGCACATATTAAGTACTCTTCATTTTCGTTGTAAAAAGGCAGAAATACGGAAACTTCTGGGTCGTTATCATTTTTACACTTAGACTTTCTCAGTTTATAACAACCAAATAAAACAAGAGTTGAAATGAATGACAATAGGGACGTAGAAATTAATATCACTTCGATCACATCAATCATAATTATTCCACTTATGATAAATAACTATTAATAAGACAACTAATAGATTGACAATCATATTTTGTATGTAGGTGATTTTGATGCATATTAAATGCTGAATACTTTCCTTCTCTTAAAGTAAATTTTGTATGGCTAATATTGAAACCTAATTTTTTTGACTCAACTAAAACTTTCTGTCGAAACTCATTATCATTGAATCGAGTAATAATTTTCCTTTCATCACCCTTTAGTCGCTCCTTTAAAGTATTTGCACTTTGCAAATTCCTCTCGGAGTGATCCTCGATTCCTAATTCATCTAATAAATACCGATTTTCATAGTCACAAAGTGCTTTTGAGAAACCATACGATAAATCTTTAATTTGATTTGAAGTAAGTTCACCTTTTGAATAGTGATTAACTGTATCAAACAGATTTTCTAGCCAAGATTCAATTAGTTCGTGGTCATCCCATACGGCACCCACTCCATTAGCCAGTACGTAGTTTCCAAAGTCTGGAACTGCTGTTATCGTTCCAAAGTCCAAAAACCTACCATCTATCGATATATTTGAACTCGTTAGTGAGCCATGTGGAATTCCTTTTACTCGAGACGCAGCGATCTGAGAAGCAAGGCGGTTTATCAATTCGTTTAGAACTTCACCTAGAGGGATATCCTCCATCCCACCTAACAATTTAGAGAGATACGGTACTGCTTTCCTTACACGGTTAGCATCATTGTCACGCAGGAAGCTGTAACTCTTCTCTGGCCAAAAAAATGTGCATCGTTCAAAATGTGCCGGACGAACTGACATTTCTCTGACTGCTAGTGCACAGTGCTTATTTGGAGTATCATCTTGATACGTGAAAGCATGTTTGGTATTGGTTTTAATAATGGCTAATGTACGTATTGCTCCATATGGTAAATGTTTGTGACAGATCTCACCCCATATAGCTTCGCTAATGGCTTCGTCGATAAATAACTTTCCATGAGAGTGGCTTTCAGAAATATTTTGAGAGATTAGTGGATTTCGTCCAATACCTTTAATCTGAAAATTACCATTTATTCCACATCTTGCACTGCCTCCATTACAAACTTCATGTCGAGAACCGTATTGATCAGCCATGAATTGTTTCTGATCATTGATATTAATCCGATCCTTCTTAGCATAATCTTCGGAAACATAGCTAAAATTTTTAACTAACTCATTTTTAATTAAATTCTCGTCGCAGTTAATTCCATAATCTTGAAGAAGTTTTTTATTAGTCCAGACAACCTCTGTTCCTGACAATTTATAAGCATCAAAAGATACAAAAGATTCCTCTGGTAATAAATTTCCTATACACGGGGTGTTATCTACTCCAACTAACTTGTGCGTTTTTAGTAGTTCAGTACCCATAAATGCTCCGCTTATTTGTTCTGACAATTAAACCTTGATCGTCTCGAATACAAATATTGATCGCACTTCTATTAATATCTGTAGATGAAGTAATGTGTCTATATAATTCTCTCAGTTGACTCTTCTTGTTTTTTTCAACAAACCAATCGACAATTATTAAGTTATTACCTTCATTCCAGTGCATTGGTTTTAAAAAAAATCGAGGCTGAGTCATGTACTTTGTCAAAGTCGAGTCATCCACCCATGCCCATAATACATATCCGGTATATTCAACATCACTAGTTAGCTTAAGGAACTTATATTGCCGATGGAGAACGGCTGGTTTGATCCAATGCATGAAGGACGATAAATTTAAGTTTTGTCGCAACTTACTCTTAGACATGGTTTCAACAAATCGGCCTAGCTCATGCATTGCTTCTGCTTTCGATAGGGCTCCATAAGGCATACCTGTTATCTGGTTGTTGTAATACGAAACTGTCTTTTCTTCCATAGCAACGCTTGATCTATAATGACTTTCTGTTGGTGGCTAAATTACAGGTAGTTATGACGAAAGAGAATAATGGTAAGAAACGCATTCGAACGACCTCTTTAAAGTATGCCTATGACAAATATGTCAGTTGCAAGATACTTCATATTTGATCGCAAACTGCTTGTCATTTTTATGCCACATGTAAAATATGTGGCATAAAAAACAATAAACTCTATCGATGTGATCTTGATGAAGTCGTCGAAGCATTGAACAACCGACCAAAGATGCAATCTGTCGTCATCACAGGTCGCGGCGCGCATCGTACGTTGATCGAGATGGCCGATACTGTTTCAGAAGTGAAAAACGTTAAGCATGCTTTTGAATCTGGGGTGAAAGCGCTCAAGGGTGTTGATTGGTAAAGATTTGCTGGTCAGTGGCGTAGTCAGTCTACGCCACTCTTTCGTGCCGTTGGCACTGTATCTCTATTCAATATGGATGTTGTTTTGATGCTTATAATGTCCGTCAGGCCATATGTGATTGGGGTAGTGATAGCGTTCTGATTCCATGATAGCAACTGTACCTGGCAATTTATCGCTCAGTGCTTTTCTCGTCTTAAGCCTCATCTCATCAGAAAACAAATCCGCCTGAGATCCTGAATACGCAGCGGTTGCCAGATAGAAGAACTCAGTAACTTTACACTCGTCATCGCATGTCGGGTCATCATAAAAGTAGTAACCTTTCTGCTCTGCAGTTTGCCATTGGCGATACAGCTCACTCTGCTGAGAACTTTGATCACTGAATACATTCGGAAACAGTCCCTGCCACCCTGCATTAAGAATCAAATGATGAATCTCTTCCTGGGAGGCATCTCGGTCCGCATCTGGATTGGTTTCTTCCGCGGACAAGTCCTGCCCAACAATGCCATCGATGTCCATTTGTTCAAACGCTTGGTCACTAAATCCTCTGGCACTCATGACCAATGTTGCTCGATTACCCTGAAGCTCATTAACAATACCCGTTTGGTCAACCTGACCATCTTGATCGTTGTCTAGCCACTGCGCGGCAACATTCGCAGCGTGGCGCAGTTTATCAATCGGCACCTGGTTCGTTGCACAAATCGTAACGGCATTAAACACCGTTGCTTTTTGTGTAAAGAAATCAGCCGGACAGCCTTGTTTAGCGTAGGGGCTAGCATCGAATTCCCCAGCCTGCGCTGGCACAACCATAAATGGTAAAAGATAAATCAGTCGTTTCATGTTCCCTCCTTAGTCAGAACTCCACTCTACTCACATTCACAATATGAATCTGTAAGCACTTGTAATGACTTTGTAAGTGGACCAGAAACAAAAAAAGCGCACCCTGAGGTGCGCTTTCAATTGATATCCAAGTGGGTTAGTTGAATAGACCTTTCAGTAAGCTATTCACTGCTTCTTTAGTCTTTTCATCTTTGATCTTGTCACCCAGTTTCTCATCAAGCTTCTTCAGGCCGCGATCAATTTCTTTCTGCGCTTTTTGCTTCAGAACATCATCGAAAACAAGCTTGAATTTAGGCTGCTGCCAAGAGCCAGAGATGTTGATTGGAATCGTTACATCACGCAACTCATCAATGTCTTTACCACCCTGCCCTTCTAGCGAACCAACGATTGAAGTGCTAACCGTGAAGTCGACGGTTTGATTCAGGTAATTGGCGCTACCATTACCACGAATGCGTAGCAGTGGCGATTGCATCGTTAAATCGTTGGTCGACACATTGCCCTTGTTCAGTTTAAGTGTCGCCTTCATCGCACTAAAGTCAGTCTTTTGCGTCTCATTGCTAGACTCAACTTTCTGGCCTTTTATCTTGGCGTAGTTTTCACGAATCAACTGTGCAACGTTGATGCCGTTAACGGCACCATCGGTGAAGTTAATGCCAATAGTCCCGACCAAGTTTTTCTGAATACCCGTTGGGGTCAGACTGCTGCCTTTAACGTCAACATCGATATTACCCGTCCCTTCCAGCATGTCATTGTTTGCCACGTCTTTCAGTAACGGCTGAACTTTAACGCCTTTGATTTTCTTCTTCGCTGTGTAAGAAGCTGGGCTCTTACGTGCATCCAATTTAGCGGTTGCAGTAATTGAACCTTGGTACAAGTTTGACGAGAACGATGTCAGCTCTGCAATACCGCGATCGACATAAAAGCTCGCTTTGACGTTCTGCATTCTGGCGTTGCTGACTTTGAACTTATCAATAGTAATGTCACCTTTGACGTCCAACGTCTTCAACGCTGACAAATCAGGTTCTACTTCGGCCTGTGGCTTACTTGCTGATGCAGAAGCGCTACTAGAGCTTGTCGAGCCTGTATTTTGCGTACCTGCTGTACCTGATGCTGAAGTATTCTCTGCTGGCTTATTCAGACCAAGAAACTCATCTAAATCAATGTTTGGACTGTGCAGAGCAAAACGCACTTTTGGAATATCACCCAGCGTCACATCCGCCTTACCATCAAAAGCAAGTGCGTTGGCGGTTAATTTCTCTAACACAAAGCTCAAGTGGCTTTTTGTCAGATCAAACGTCAAATCAGACGCCATATCCACTTTCATTGGCGATTGAGGCAGTGAGTCACCTTTGAATGTTGCGTCCAAAGTCAGTTTGTTCATCACAACTTTGGAAATCGCTTTGTCGACCGTCAGTGCACCTGCGCCTTTCATATCAATGTCTAGGCCAGCAGCTTGACCTGCAACGCTGTAAGTCAAAGCGTTTGCCTTATCAAACTCAAACGTTTCCAATCCTAGCTTGATTGAATCCATCTCAGTTGCCGGGTCGCTAAAGCTCGCATTGAGATCAATATTACGCAGCGCATACTCAGCAAAACCTTTTGCTAGCTTAAATTCAGCACTGCCTTGCGCCGTGAAATTTTGCTGGTTGTTTTCGCCTTTGGCGGCAAAATCAGCCTTGGTCCAAGTATCTACTGCAAACTCAGACAAGTTGAGCGACACATCGTACAGCTTAGTGTAGGAACCAGCCTGCTTATCCTGAATTTCAACCGCAGCATTAGAGACTGTGACTCCAGCAAGATTGATCGTCCAAGCAGAAGCTGGGCTTGGGCTTGACTCTGTCGGAGCAGCATCCGCAGGCGCTTCTGTGTTTGGCGCATCCGTTGTCACGGCTTCCGTATGCGTATTTTGAGCCTGAGTCAAAGCATCAATGTTCTTACGGCCATCTTTGAGTGTTTCGAGGTAAAACTCTGCACCATCAAGAGTGATGTTGCCAATTTCAAGCTGCTGACTGAATAAAGGCATAACGGAGACATCAACGCCCACCGTTTCAACTTTAAACATGTTTGGCTGGCTAAAACCCTGCGGGTTACGCAGTTCCGTTTTGCCTAGCTCAAAGCCAATAGATGGGAAGAATTGCCAGCTGATATCGCCTTCAATCACTAGCTCAAGACCAGTTTGTTTCTGCGCTTGCTCAACAATAAGAGGTTTAAATTGGTTTGGGTTAACCAAAAGTACCAGTGCCAATAGAGCACCGATAATGATTACTAGAGGAATCGCTATAAATAGGAACAGTTTCTTCATCAGCATTATCCTTGCTATTCGGGTATTGCCAGACGTGAGTGGACAAATATCCCAAGTATAAGTCTTGTCGGAAAACTTTTATGAGACATAAAAAGAAAGTGGCACTTAAAGTGCCACTTCTTACATAAAAAATAAAGCGCCTGAATGAGATAAGGGCTTAAGCTTTCAAAAGTTTTGCAATGTGAGCTTTTAGTACATCGATAGCAATACGGTTTTTACCGCCACGAGGAACAATGATGTCCGCGTATTGCTTTGAAGGTTCGATAAATTGCATAAACATAGGACGCACTGTTTCTTGGTACTGCTTCAGTACTGATTCCATTGTACGACCACGCTCTTCCACATCGCGCTTCACGCGGCGTAGTAAACAAATGTCGAGAGGAGTGTCCATAAAGACGGTCGCGTGCATCAAATCACGCAAACGTGGATCAGTCAGAAGAAGAATACCTTCCAGAATGATCACCTTCTTTGGTGTCATAGATGAGGTATTTTCTGTACGCGTGTGGTCTGTATAGCTGTATTCTGGTACTTCGACTGCTTCGCCACGAGTCAGCATTTCAAGATGCTCACACAGAAGGTCATGATCCAGCGCGCTCGGGTGGTCGTAGTTGGTCTTAACACGCTCTTCCATGCTCAGGTGACCCTGATCGTTGTAGTAGCAATCTTCCGTAATCACACCAATTTGATGATCGCCCACTTTCTCACGAAGCTCGTTGTAGATAGTGCTGGCGATTAAACTTTTTCCAGAAGCAGACGCGCCAGCAATACCGACGATGACGCATTGATTATTATCAGACATTATTCTTGCACCCGATGAATTGAATTGGTGTCATGTTCTAATACTAGCATTGTGCATAAAAGCACACATTGTGTATTAGTGTGTAATAGATAAACCGCCTGATTATAGGGAGTTCGGCCTGCAGTTACTAGTGAGGATTTAGCCCAAACCTACAAATGGAATAAATAAGCTCAACGCAAACGATTACAAGCTATAAGATGAAGAAACGAGTGCTTAAAAAGCACTCATTTTATCGTTACTCGACCATTGTAAATTGGATGGATGCTGGCTTTTCTTTACCATGCCAGTACATTCGGGCACATACGGATTCAGCCAGTTGAATATACTGAGCTGCATGTTCTGAGTCTGGACGCGCTGCCACCGTCGGACAACCTTTATCAATGTCTTCACGCATAGAGATGTGCAGAGGAATTTGAGCCAATAAGTCGAGACCATACTCACTCGACATCTTTTCGGCGCCACCCGCTCCAAAGATGTGCTCTTTACCACCGCAATGGCTACAAATGTGGTAACTCATGTTCTCAACTAACCCCACAACTGGAACTTGCACCTTCTCAAACATTGCCGCACCTTTGCGCGCGTCTGCTAATGCGAGATCTTGTGGTGTGGTCACTATCACAGCTCCGGTCACCGGAATTTGCTGCGCCAGTGTCAACTGAATATCTCCCGTCCCCGGTGGCATATCGATCACCAGATAGTCCAGCTCTGGCCACTCTGTCTCATTTAGCAATTGAGCCAGCGCTTTAGATGCCATCGGCCCGCGCCAGATGGCTGCTTCATCCTTCGATACCAGATAACCAATCGAATGTGTGTAAATGCCATGCGCAGCAATAGGCTGCATCCACTTGTCATCGCGAACAACCGGTGTCGCGTTTTGCTGGCCAAGCATCATAGGTACGGACGGCCCATAAATATCCGCATCAAGTAACCCGACTTTTGCCCCAGATTGCGCCATCGCGAGCGCTAGGTTGACTGAAGTTGTGGATTTACCGACACCGCCTTTCGCAGACGTCACTGCGATGACATTTTTCACCCCTTTAACTTCATGGCCGACATGAGTTTCCAATGGTTTAGGTGCCACGGTAATCTCGCACTCAAAAGCAGCAACCTCACCACCTTGTTGCTGAGACTGAACCCATTCAGACAACTCGCTAACGAGCGCTTTAGCAGCAAATGGAATGACGATCTGAATAGCATTTGCTCCGACCGTGACAATATTGGCCACAGATGCCCATTGCGGAGCTAAGCTCGGGTGCTCAAATTGGTTTAACCAAGCACAAAAATCTTGCTTTGAAGTGAAATGACGCATAGGTCCTCCTTATGCATCTAATCGTAGCACTGAGCAGCGCAGGACTGAACCCCGAAAAAACTAAGGTAATCGCGCTGATGACTCCTTGGAGTCACTGGTGGGATAAGGTAGTATTACTCTCTATTTTTATACACCTTAAGAAGCGATTATTAAGTATGGCAAACGATCCAAGAAAACTACTGGTCACTTGTGCCCTCCCGTACGCTAACGGTTCGATTCACCTAGGTCACATGCTTGAGCACATTCAAGCTGACATCTGGGTTCGCTACCAACGCCTACGTGGCAACACTGTAAACTTCATCTGTGCTGACGATGCTCACGGCACGCCAATCATGCTAAAAGCACAACAGATGGGTATTACGCCAGAAGAGATGATCGCTGCAGTAAGTGAAGAGCACCAGAAAGACTTCGCTGGCTTCGATATTAGCTTTGATAACTACCACAGCACACACTCTGAAGAGAACCGTGAGCTGGCTTCACGCATCTACCTAGAGCTGAAAAAGAACGGCTTTATCTCTAGCCGCACTATCTCTCAGCTTTTCGATCCTGAAAAAGAGATGTTCCTACCGGACCGTTTCGTAAAAGGTACTTGTCCTAAGTGTAAGTCAGAAGACCAATACGGAGACAACTGTGATAACTGTGGTGAAACGTACAGCCCTACTGAACTGATTGATCCTAAATCAGCAGTATCTGGTGCAACTCCAGTAATGAAAGACTCTGAGCACTTCTTCTTCGATCTACCTCAGTTTGAAAGCATGCTGCAAGAGTGGACACGCTCTGGCTCACTTCAAGCTGAAACAGCGAACAAGATGCAAGAGTGGTTTGAGTCAGGCCTTCAACAGTGGGACATCTCTCGTGATGCGCCATATTTCGGCTTTGAAATCCCAGGTGAGAAAGACAAATTCTTCTACGTATGGCTGGATGCCCCCATCGGCTACATGGGTTCATTCAAAAACCTATGTGACAAGCGCGATGACCTAGATTTCGATGAGTACTGGAAGAAAGACAGCACAACTGAGCTTTACCACTTCATCGGTAAAGACATCGTTTACTTCCACTCTCTATTCTGGCCGGCAATGCTTGAAGGCTCTGGCTTCCGTAAGCCAAACAACGTATTCGTCCACGGCTACGTGACCGTAAACGGCGCTAAGATGTCTAAGTCGAAAGGCACATTCATCAAAGCAGCTACTTACTTGAATCACCTAGATCCAGAGTGCCTACGTTACTACTACGCAGCGAAGCTAAACAGCCGTATCGATGACCTAGACCTTAACCTTGAAGATTTCATTCAGCGTGTTAACGCAGACGTGGTCAACAAGATCGTTAACCTAGCTTCTCGCAACGCAGGCTTTATCACTAAGCGTTTTGAAGGCAAGCTATCTTCAGAGTTCGTAGAGCCTGAGCTATACAACGAATTCGTTGCAGCCGCTGATCGTATCGCAGAGCTTTTTGAAACTCGTGAATTTGGCCGTGCTATCCGTGAAATCACAGCACTAGCAGACAAAGCAAACCAATACGTTGATGAAAAAGCACCGTGGGTTGTAGCGAAAGAAGAAGGTAAAGACCAAGAGCTACAAGACATCTGTTCTGTTGGTATCAACCTATTCCGCGTTCTAATGACTTACCTTAAACCGGTAATGCCAGAGCTTGCTGCGCGAACTGAAGGCTTCCTAAACGAAGAACTGACTTGGGAAGGCATCGCTGCACCGCTAACTGGTCACGAAATCACTAAGTTTAAAGCGCTATTCAACCGTATCGATCCGAAGAAGGTTGAAGCTATGGTTGAAGCATCTAAAGAAGATGCAGCGGCAGAAGTTGCAGCGAAAGAAAAAGCGGAAGCTGAAAAGAACAAAGCGAGCCAGACTGAGCTTGATAAAGAGCCAATTGCGGACGAAATCGAATTCGATGACTTTGCGAAAGTTGATCTTCGTATTGCTAAAATCGTTGAGTGTGAAGAAGTACCAAAAGCAAACAAGCTTCTCAAATTGAAGCTGGATATCGGTGGTGAAGTACGTCAGGTATTTGCAGGTATTAAGTCCGCTTACAAACCTGAAGATCTGATCGGTAAGCACACAGTTATGGTGGCAAACCTTAAACCACGTAAGATGAAGTTTGGCATGTCTGAAGGTATGGTACTGGCAGCAGGCCCAGGTGGCAGTGATCTTTGGATCCTAGAGCCGCACGAAGGTGCCCAGCCAGGCATGCGTGTCATGTAAGTCAACTGACTTTTAGTTACACAAGCCCCGCTTTATAGCGGGGCTTTTTTGTGCCCTATTTCACACTTTTGGTGAGTTCATGCACCTTCTAAGAGCACAGCAGAACACCTAATAAAATTAAGTCATTGAAATATAATAGATAAAATTCTGGCACCAAAGCTGCTCTACCCATTAAGAGGTATCAAGCAACAAGGAGTCAGTCATGTTTGTACTCATTTCTATCATTATATCCGTAGGCATTTTGCTGACGCTGTTTCACTTTTCAAAACATCGTCAAACGACACTACAGAGAAAATTCGACATTCTCGTATTACTTAGGCAAGTTTTGCTGCTTGGTCGACAGCACAGATCGCTCACTCATCAAGCGCTATCCAACCAAAATCAATCTCAGAGCTTTCCTGAGTTAGAACGAATTTATGGCCAAATGATGGAGAAATCGGGCGAGCTTATTGCAGTTGCACAGTTTGAAAACAAACCTATGTATCGAATTCTGCAATTGAAACTCAAGGGATTACATAAAGAGTGGTCTCATCGTTCCATCGCTCGCAATCAAGTCGTTCACGGACACGCCATTCGCCACTGTATGTTCTTAATGGATGAAGTCGCCATCGCTTGGTTGATCGAATCTGGGCGGGGAGAATTGAGTGATGAGTATCACCTTAACTGGCAGCAAGTCCTCGACAGCATGGAAGTGCTGACTCAATTACGTGTTTCCATTCAGGAAGCTCACTACCCTGAAGGAATGCTGCGTGTGAAATACTATTGTGATAAATCTAGGCGTAAGCTTAATCAGCTATCACTGATTTGCCCAATGTCGATCGCCTCACCGCTAAGCTCAAAGTCCATGCATACTTTGTCTGAAATCGGGGCTTCCGATGACATGGTGCTTTCCGTAGAAGAGCTATACCAACTGACGACAGACATCTCCCTGATCATTTCTCAGGTGTACGACCAGATGTTGTCAAACATCACTGAAAGTTTGTATTTACCCCTGCCTAAAGTTGCTTTTAACTAATGAGTAGTAGCGCCACATGATTTGTGGCGCTCCTATAATGTAAAAATTACATAAAATATCTTAATTCAAACTTTACAACTTAGTCTAAAATTATAGAATTGACTTAAAATCTTAATTCTATTTTTCTATGAGTAAAAACGATAGTATCGTTTATTATTGTGATGACTTAATCTTAGACAGAAATGAAATGTCTATAAAAATAGATAGTCATGAAAACAAACTAAACTATAATGAACTAATGATTATTATCCACTTTATGGAAAATAATAATCAGGTCATATCAAAGAATCACCTTATCTCAGTAGGCTGGCCAGACAGTATTGTTACTGACTCCTCGTTACACAAAGCTATTTTTAATCTTCGCTCAGCAACTCGACACTCCAAAACCATCGAAATAAAAACTATTCCTAATAAAGGCTATATGTGGGTTTGCAATTATTTTGAAGCAAAACGTGTTGAAAGAGAAAGCGAGAATATGGCCGTCTCTCGGGTTGAAAAAGTCCCCCAAAAGTTCATCAAAGCAAGTATTGTCTCTCTTTCAGCGATAATGCTTAGCACTGCGCTGTGGTCTGTCAGTAACAATTACTTTTTTAATACAACCTTTATTGATGAACAATACCACATTATGAAAATATCAACTAAGACGGTATTAAAACGCAAAGATCAGCCTTTACCTCAAGAGCTTATCGATAGAATAAAGGAAATGCCCTGCCAATGTTCTTATTTTTATTATAAGAATAAAGACACTTATGAATTATCAACATTTAGTTCAAAAAATAAGAGTAGTAACAATTACTTTATTGATAAAGGAGAGTGGGATGTATTTATAAAAGAATGGGGCAATGAATGATGAAGCGGTACTATATTTTACTTATTATTAGTTCTTTAGCGCTTTGGGGTTCTGTTTTTTTTGAAAGTGATATTAACTTCAGAGGTGGCGTATTCAACAGCAATATTATTACTCACCCATACAAAGCAGAAAAGTGGCAAGAGAATATCAATATTTTGATCAATGAAGATGGTAGCTTTCATGCAACACTCATCCTAGAAGGGAATGAGCTGCCACGAACTGAAGTCTTCTCTGTATTTGGCCAACTCAATAAAGATGCCGAATATGCCTATCAGATCGTTTCTAAAACTAAATCAATGCAAGAGACTTCACTACCGGAGCTGATTTCGGAACCCTACACACAACTGTACTTTTCTGAAGATTTGACCTTGGTCGATTCATTCAACGTTATCTATCGTGACAAAGATAAGCTGATAGTCGAAGCAAAAGAAGGTGAACTAAAAACGCTAATGATCACTAGAGAATAGAGGCTGCCTCTTACCGAAGAGGCAGCTAAATCTGTCTAGAAGGAGTACGTCGCCCCTATCTGAAAAATGTTGTCGTTCGCTTTTTTTTCCAAATCAAAATCTGCAAATTTTAGCTCTCGATAGACAAAATTGGTGTTGAGCGCCCAGTGATTCGAAAAGTAATAGTCATTGTTTAAGTGGATTTCGTGCTTATAGATGTCCATGCCGTCCTCTTCGAAATAACTGATGTTGTAAAAAATGTTCAGTCTATCGTTGTCACTTAAGCTAACGACGCTTCCTAACTCCAGCGACATTCCATCTTCAAACCGGTTCACCTCATCAGTAACAGCGACATAGTCTTGTGGGTTCAGAGGATCATGTTCTTCGGTCTTGAATGATCTTTGGCTCGTTTTAAAATCACTCCAACCAACAGCGGCATATGGCTTAAATCTTCCCAACGGCAGAAAGTAGCCCAGACCAATGTATTTATTCGCGCTCGCAAAATGTTCTTTACCGGAGTACTGCGAAGATGCGTTGCTGGTCTGACGCTCAGCTCCCTCTAAACTGGACTCATCGTAACGAGCCTGAATAAAAAGCTGATCATAGAAGTTCCAAGAAGCATCCAAATAGGCTCCTAAACCTTCTCTTGCATCCTCGTCTCCATACAATCCCTCACCCGCATTGCTAATGTGCAGGCCAGCTGAAACGTGATCGAATGGGTTTTCTAGGGCGTAACACTGACTGGTTAGAATAAGTGTGCTGATAGCGAAGAATATTTTTGACACGGATTTCCCTCATAAAACTTGTGTAATTCCTAACGACTGGCTGTCGTTCAAAGCTGGCACAAGGTAAAGAAGCTAGGCTGAGATAGGAACGGAAGGTTTCTTACTGGTTCTGAAAAAGCTAAAACCGTGTTTTTAGCTTTTTTGAGAGCATATGTGTATAGAGTAAATAAAAAGCCCCGCTCAGTGAGCAGGGCTTTAGAAAGGGAAAAGTTTGCTATTAAAGCATCTTACGTGCAGCTTCAACCACAACTTTGATTGAACGCGCTTCAGTTTCTTTTAGCGTTGAATGATCCGGGATCTCTTTCTGAGTACGGTTGATGATAACACCCGCCACACAGCCAGCTTTCAAGCCTGAGCTCGCACACATGGTTAGCAGTGTTGCAGACTCCATTTCAAAGTTCAGCACACCCATATCTTGCCACTCTTTCATAGAGCCTTGGAAACGCTTCACTACACGACCTGAGAAAGTATCGTAACGTTCCTGACCAGGGTAGAACGTGTCACTAGATGCAGTTACACCCATGTGGACATCTGCACCAGACTCTTCAACAGCAGCTTTCATTGCTGTAGCTACTTCAAAATCAGCAACTGCTGGGAATTCCATTGGAGCAAAGTGAAGACTTGCACCATCTAGACGAACAGAACCTGTTGAAACGATCATGTCACCAACATTAACGTGTGGCTGAATTGCGCCCGTTGTACCCACGCGTAGGAAAGTACGAACACCTAGCTGCGCTAACTCTTCAACAGCGATTGAAGTAGAAGGGCCGCCGATACCAGTAGAACAAACAACAACCGGCTTACCGTCTAGTTCAGCACGGTAAAGCGTGTATTCGCGGTGGCTTGCCAAAAATACCGGATTCTCCATTTCTTCTGCGATCTTTTGAACGCGCGCAGGGTCACCTGGAATAATCGCTAATGTTGCACCTGCAAGGTCAGCTTCAGTAACGCCTAAGTGAAATACGGCTTGAGACATAGGGGGCTCCTTAGTTTGACGAAACTTGATTCAACACACGAACCTGTTCGTTCTATAAATTTCATTGGGTACAGGAATACTTTATCTGACTCACGCCCACCAAAGAGTGATAAAACTCACATTGATGAGCGCAAACAGTATTAGCATTGCACATAAAATCGGTTGGCATCACATTTTTATACAAATCGGCTTCTTGTGTTGCATAAAAAACAGCCTCTGCACCATAGATACAGAGGCTGAGCGTTTAACCAGAAATGTTGTGAATGGGCTAATCCTGCTGAGACTTGAATTTCAATAGCCGAAGCGCATTCAACGTCACAATCGCTGTTGCCCCACTATCTGCTAATACTGCCACCCAGAGGCCAGTAATACCCAATAAACTGGTCACTAAGAACACTCCCTTCAGACCCAGAGCTAAGAAGATATTCTGACGAATATTGCTTAGTGTCGCACGCGACAGCTCAATCATACCTGCCAGCTCCACTAAACGGTTGTGAGTGATTGCAGCATCTGCGGTTTCAAGAGCAACGTCCGTACCGCCCCCCATAGCAATACCGATGCTTGATGCTTTCATCGCAGGAGCATCATTGATGCCGTCACCAACCATAGCGACATTAGTGTTGGAGGACAGCTCCTCAACATAGGTTACTTTATCCTGAGGCAGCAGGCTGGCTTTGAAATCAATATCGATCATTGAGCTGATCGCTTGCGCACTGCGCGGGTTATCCCCCGTTAACATAATCGAATTGATGCCTAAGCCTCTCAACGCTTTCACTGCTTGCGCGGAGTCTTCACGCAAGGTATCTTGCCAAGCAATCAGGCCCATTACTGTGTTTTCGTTCTGCACGGCTACTACTACAGTTTTGCCCTGCTCTTCCATCTGCTGGATACGAGATTCGATATCACCGCTCATCTCAAACCCAAGCTTACTTGGTGCAATTGCCTGATACACAACCCCATTCACCACACCGCGAACACCACTACCTATCAATGCCTGTTTGTCCAAAGCTTCTGGTAAGTGAATACCTGCTGATTTGGCTTTGTTCACCAGCGAGACGGCCAGCGGATGACTTGAGCCGACTTCGATAGCCGCAATGTTCTCAAGCAACTCCGACTCTTGCACATCACCAAGAGTAATGATGTCCGTTACTTCCGGTTTACCTTTGGTCAAAGTACCCGTCTTGTCGAAGGCGATTGTTTCAATCTTTCCAAGCTGCTCTAGCGCCGCTCCACCTTTGATTAGAGCCCCACGTTTTGCTGCTGCCGCCAACCCTGATGTAATCGCTGCTGGTGTGGAGATCACCAAAGCACAAGGACATGCAATCAACAGCAACGCTAGACCGCGGTATACCCAAGTTTCCCATGGCTGAGCAAAGAACATTGGCGGTACGATAATCACAAACAGTGACACCAGCATCATGAGTGGCGTGTACCAACGGCTAAATTTGTCTAAGAATCGTTCCAGAGGCGCTTTACGTGATTCTGCTTCTTCAATTAGATGAAGAATACGATCAATGGCATTCTCACCTTGTTTAGAGGTAATGGTGAAGCGCACCACTTTGTCCACCACAACGGCACCAGCCATGACAGATTCATTTTGGTAACGCTCGACAGGAATGGATTCACCGGTGAGTGCACTTTCATCGAAACTGGCTACTTCACCGACCAATTTGCCATCTGCAGGCAATCTTGCTCCGGGCGAGACCTCAATGATATCGCCAGGTTGCAACTCACTGGCTGAGACTTCAACGCGCTGGCCGTCAATAATTTTAGTCGCGGTTTCCGGCACCAATTCCATCAAGGCTTGAACGCCGCTTCGGGCACGAGAAGCTGCAAAGGCCTCTAACTGCTCACCAATCAAAAACAGCAGTAATACCATGGCCGCTTCGACGGTCTCCCCCAGATAAAGAGCACCAAGTGCTGCCACACTCATCAGAGTTTCAATAGCAAAGGGCGTACCTGACTTGGCTAATACAATGGCTTTCTTACCGATGGGATACAGGCCAGCCAAACACGTTAGGATAAACATCCATTCGCTGACTAGAGGAAGAGCCGGTTTGAGCACTGCCGCAACCGCCATCGCCGATGCAATGGCAATAATCTGGGCGTTTTGCTTGAAGATATGTTTCCAGCCAGAAGCCGTTTTTTGATTAGAAGAAGAATTGGGGCTGGCAAAGCTAAAGCCAGTATCAAGAATAGTTTGTTCAACCAGTTGCGCCACACCAGAGTGGTCTACTTTTACAACCAACTTTTCTGTCGCAAACAGAACTTTGGCTTCGACAACACCATCAACTTTGTTAACGGCCGTTTCAATTTTTCGCGCGCAGGATGGGCAGTCCATACCACCGATTTTCCAGCTTTGCGTCATTCGAGGGTCTTGTGACAGACCGGAGTCACTTTCCTCATCGGCTGGATCAGTGCCACTACCACAAATGTCTGAACTGCAGCAGCCAGAATCTGCCGTTTCTACGCCTGCCATCTTAATAGTTGAAATTTTTGGGCTGGCACAAGAGCCTGTATTTGAAGGATTAACCGCCACTTTGTCTGAACGACATGCTTGATGTTTGGTGCACATAAACTTATCTCCATTGAATGTACACCTTAATCATAAACCTTGGAGTCAACTCCAAGGTCAACTATTTTTTGCTTCCTGAGGCAAAATTTCTTTCTGACTGGCCACTTCATCAATCAAAACAGCATCATGAGTACAAAACGGCTGAGAGTTGATACTGGTAATCGAGGGATCTTCCTCCACCAGCTCAGTGGTTTCACCTTTCATTAAATCAGCCAAGTGCATGCGTAAAACAAAGGTCGCCAGGATGCCAAATACAATCGAGCCAAGCGCTTGACCATACAGCACGCCCAGTGCCCCAAACCAACTCGAACCTAAATAAACAAACGGCAACGTCCCTAACGTCGCTTTACCTAAGTTTAATGCTGTCGAATAAAGCGGTTTACCAAGATTATTGAAAGAGGTGTTGGCGACAAATTGCGCCCCATTAAAAATGAAGCTCACGGCCACATAGGTGCAAAAGGCGGAGACAATAACGGCGGCATCACCTTTCAAGCTGAACCCAGAAATCACCAACGATTGTGCGAAGTAGAGAATGAAGCAAACCAGAATCGTGTAGGTGGTGGTCACGATTAGTGAGTTGTTTAACGTGTCACGTACACGATCAAATCGCTCTGCTCCGAAGTTTTGGCCGATGATTGGCCCAACGGCCCCAGACAGAGCAAATATCACCGCAAAACATACAGGAATCAATCGTCCGATAACCGCATAACCTGCAACAAAATCTTCGCCATATTGCGCGATTGACGTTGTTACGATTGCATTGCCAATCGGGGTCGCGATATTAGTGATAATGGCTGGAATCGCAATAGTCAGAATGGCTTTGAGATTGTTACTCCATACTGGCAGCGACAAGCGAGCAACCAAGTTATGAACACGAATCAGAGGATAGATAGAGAAAAACAGCACGGTAAATCGGGCAAAAACGGTAGCAATCGCGGCACCTTCCACATTCCAGCCAAAACCGAAGATGAAAATCGGATCGAGGATAGCGTTAGCAATACCACCTGCCAGTGTAGCCCACATTGAGCGTTTCGCATCGCCTGCCGCTCTTAAGCCTGCGCCCGCGGACATGGCAATGGCAATCACAGGGCCACTCGGTATAAGGATTCTCAGATAAGCTTCGGCACGTTCAGCCACGTACCCTTTAGCACCTATCGCGTGCAGCAGTTCAGGAATATAGAAAAACATGACCGCACTGACCACGCTGCTGATGACAAAAGCGGTGGCAATAATACTGCTACTCAGTTGTCTGGCATGCTCGCGCTGCTTAGCCCCTATCGCCTTAGAGACTAATGCTCCCATTGCGATGGATGTACCAATAGAAATTGAAGTAGAGAAGAACACCAGTGTGCCAGCAAAGCCGACAGCAGCAGCCAGTTCAACTTGGCCCAACATACTGATAAACAGCATATCCAGTAAGTCGACAACAAACAGGGCCATTAAACCAACAGAACCTGCGCCGGACATCACCAAGATATGGCGCATGGTTGAACCTTCAACAAATTTAGCGCTCTGATTCTGCATGCTTCTCCCCGGACTTTGCTGGTATCAATAACAACAAGAGGCGCATATTTGCGCCTCTTTTACAGTTTGTAACACATCACTATACCGGATGCTTAAAGCAATCGTCCAGATTCTTCGCTACAGCTCTGAGCACATCTCGACGCGTAATAATGCCGACTAGTTTACCGTTATCAATCACCGGATACACTTTCGGTTTACCCACTTGCATCATATCTGCCAGCTCAATAATCGAGGTATCTGGACCAACCGAAATAACATCAGGATGCATGCAGTCCGACACAATGTGAGTATCCTGACAGTAGTAACTGACCTTAACCAGTTTATCTAGCAAGTCATGCCCTGAAAGAAAACCAATCACTTCTTCTTTTTCGTTAATAACCGGTCCACCGAGATAACTCGACTTCATCACTTTTTCCAGCGCAGCACTTAGTGACATTTCAGGTTTAAACGTCACGGCTTGCAATGTCATGTAATCTCTTACTTTCAATGATTCCATTTGTGTCTCCTTAACGAGCAAGTCACGCTTGCCATATTGTAATTGTTGTCTAATTTCTTGATTTTACTAAATTGAAAACAACAATTTTTCCAATAGGCGTTACCTATCACAAAACTACTCGCCAGGACAGTTAGCCTGAGCGTCACGTGCCGCCAACCAGCTACTAAACAGTGAGACGCAAAATGGCACACAGTAGGTCAAAGACGCTTTGGCCCAATTCACAGAACCTTCTCCCAGAATTGCATCATACTGATTAATCAGATTGAGTAAGGTGCCCACCACCGCTGCAATGATCAGCGCTCTTTTCGTCATTTGCACATTCATCTTATTGAGCCTTATATTTGTATAAGTACTGTGTTCTCTGAATAAACTATAGTTAGAAGATAGAAAGCAGTTAAGGATGAGGCTCGTGAATTCGACATTTTCAGCGGCAGTCGCTAGAAACCCAGACCTGATGCATGCTGTTTTTGAATCACTGCCTGAGCCTACCTTTCTGATCAATAAATCCGGTATCTATGTTGAGGCTTGGGGTGGCACAGACACCAAACGCCATCACAACCCAGCATCACTGATCGGTCTCAATCAATATCAGGTGCTACCTGCAGACAAAGCAGTGTGGTTCAGTCAAGTGATTGTCGATGTTATCGATAATCAAAAACCCGCTGAGCTCAGCTACTCACTTGATCCCAAAGACCTCACTTGCTTTGAAGGCATCCAGGGACCAGCAGAGATCCAATACTTTAGCGCTCTGGTAATCCCTTTACCCAATACGGAGTATGTGCTTTGGACCGTACGCAACATCTCTGAATATCAACGCGCTCTCAATAAACTGGCAGAGCAGCAAAATGAGCTCGAGCGGCTGACCTTAATTGAGCACTTGACCCAAGTTTATAACCGCTATGCCATGGATGCTTTATTACCGGATTCTATTGAGCTGGCAAGATTAAAGGGCATGGGAGCAGCCGTGTTTATGATCGATATCGATTGCTTTAAAGAGTTCAATGATCACTATGGGCACATCAAAGGAGATGAAGCATTAAAAGCGGTCGGTAGTGCAATCAAACAGTGGGCGCACAACAACGATCTATGCTTTCGTTATGGCGGCGATGAGTTTCTGGTGTTTGTTCCCGGCATATCGGAACATATGTGTATTCAGCACGCACAAGACCTACTTGATGCGATCGCGCAACTCGCGCTAGAGCATAGGACATCACACGTTTCGCAATACCTGACAATTACCGTTGGGATTCGTCATTGCGATCCAATCCCCGCAGATATGACCGCAGAAAAGTTTGTGGGAATTGCAGACAAAGCCTTGTTCTTTGCCAAAAAACACCAACGAGGCACCATCCACAAAATGTAAATCAAATACAAAACAGGCCCGTCATCAAGAAGGGCCTGTTTCTTTATGATTTCCAACGTTCAGCAGCTTTCGCATCCGACTCTCGGGATTCAACCCAGCGAGTCTCTTCCGTAGTGCGTTCTTTTTTCCAGAATGGTGCTTTGGTCTTTAGATAATCCATGATGAATTCACAAGCTTCAAACGCCGCACCGCGGTGCGCACTAGATACACCAACAAATACGATTTGATCGCCAATATCCAAATCACCGACACGATGAATGACACGAACATCAAGCAAAGGCCATCGCTGCTCAGCCTGCTGACAAATCTCGCCAAGTGCTTTTTCTGTCATCCCCGGATAATGCTCCAGAGAGAGCCCTGTAACATTGTCGCCAAGGTTCATGTCTCGTACTTTGCCAACAAATGTAACGACGGCGCCAGAGGCTGTGCCCTGTGCGAGAGCTTCGTACTCAGCGCCAACAGAGAAATCTTCGAACTGAACAGACACACGTTCCATCATTAACCTCCTGTCACAGGAGGGAAGAAAGCCACTTCATCGCCATCGTTCAAAGGATGCTCAAAAGCCACAATGGACTGGTTAACCGCTGCCAGTAATTTACCAGGTTCCAGCGCTAAGTCCCATTTACCTTCACGGGTAGCAAGGTCTGCGCGTAGTGCTTCAACGGTCTCAAAACGAGCTTCTAGTTCAAGTTCATCGGTATCAACCAATTCACGGGTCTGAGCAAAGAACAGTACTTTAATCATGCATCCACCTTAAAATGACCTGACTTGCCGCCGGTTTTCTCCAGCAGACGAACCTGACCAATCACCATGTCTTTCTGCACCGCTTTACACATGTCGTAGATGGTTAACGCAGCCACTGACGCCGCAGTTAGGGCTTCCATCTCAACCCCGGTCTTACCTGCAAGTTTGCACACAGACTCAATACGAACCATGTTTTCAGATTCAATCGCTTCCAACTGAACTTCAACTTTTGAAAGAAGAAGCGGATGGCAAAGCGGGATCAGATCCCAAGTTTTCTTCGCTGCCTGAATACCTGCAATACGAGCGGTCGCAAACACGTCCCCTTTATGATGTTGACCCGAAACAATCAACTGCAAGGTTTCCGGTGCCATATGAACAAAAGCTTCAGCTCGCGCTTCACGCACAGTGTCATTTTTTGCCGATACGTCGACCATATTGGCTTCACCGGAGGCATTAATGTGAGTGAACTGACTCATAGTGCTACCTGCTTATACAGAAAGGTGTGGCATGAAGTTACAAGGGCGATGGCTGGCATCCAACTGCTGCTTAATGATTTTTGTCCAACCAGTACGACAAGCACCTGTCGAACCCGGCATTGCAAAGATGACAGTATGGTTCGCAAAGCCCGCAATCGCGCGTGATTGAATGGTCGACGTACCAATTTCTTCGTATGACACCTGACGGAACAGCTCACCAAAACCTTCTACTTCTTTGTCAAACAAAGGCTTAAGTGCTTCAGGTGTGCTATCGCGAGAGGTAAAGCCCGTACCACCGGTAATCATCACAGCTTGCACGCTTTCATCCGCAATCCACTGAGAAACAATTGCACGGATTTTGTACATATCGTCAATCACGATCTGCTTGTCCACAACGTTGTGACCCGCTTCTTTTGCGTTCTCAACCAGATACGCGCCAGAAGTATCATTTTCTTCTGTACGTGTGTCAGAGACGGTTAACACGGCAATGTTTGCTGGTTGAAATTTACTTTCTGCGTGACCCATTTGTTCACCTACCTATTTCGATTTGTTCAGATTGCGCCAAGCTGAGGCTTAGCCCAACATAATATGATTTGAGAATTGAGTATCAGCGTTTAGCCGCCAATCGACGCCAGATGCGGCGTCATGCCCGCATTACCATCGTGGAGGAAGTGGCTCACTGATTTAGTCTGTAACTGCTCCTGAATACGCTGAATTAACGCATTTTCTTGCGAGTCTTGCTGTAATAAATCACGCAGCTCAACACCATGTTCACCAAACAGACACAGGTGCAATTTGCCTTTGGCCGATACACGTAAGCGGTTACAGCTCTCACAAAAGTCTTTCTCATAAGGCATAATCAGACCGATTTCGCCTTGATAGTCAGGATGAATAAACACCTGAGCAGGCCCATCGTTGTTTGCACGCGCTTTAAGTAGCCAACCATTGGCAATCAGCTGATTACGAATCGCTACACCTGAAACATGATGATTGTGGAAGAGCTGATCCATCTCACCAGTTTGCATCAGTTCAATAAAACGCAGCTGAATTGGGCGGCCTTTGATCCAGTTTAGAAACGCTGGCAACTCATGAGAATTGAGGTCTTTCATCAATACCACGTTCACCTTGACCTGCTCATAGCCGACTTCAAAGGCTCGGTCGATACCAGCCATCACTTCGGTAAATTTGTTTTCACCAGTGATCTGATAAAACATGCGAGGATCGAGGCTATCAACGCTAACGTTAATATGTGTCAGTCCAGCCTGCTTCCAGTCAGCAACCTGCTTCTCCATTCGGTAACCATTGGTGGTCGTAGCCACCTTATTGATACCTTCAGTTTCGGCCACAGTATGAATGATATCAGTGAAGTCTTTACGCAAGCTCGGTTCACCTCCTGTGATACGAACTTTCGACGTACCACAGTCAGCAAATGCTCTGACCACACGTTTTATCTCAGGAAGCGTTAAAAAAGACGAGTTTTTCTGTCCCGAAGGTTTATAACCATCAGGCAGACAATATGTGCATTTAAAGTTACAGACATCTGTAACGGAGAGACGCAAGTAATAAAACTTGCGTTGAAATCTATCTTCGAATTGTTGCGCCACGGAACACCTTTCCAAACACGGGAGGCGATAATCATTTCCAATTATGCCCTTGTGACAATTTGTCACTGGCTCAGCACGCTTATTCACTATGAACTTAGCCTGATGAGCTCGGAGTTATGGCAACTGCCTATTAAGACCAATGCTTAACAACAGTAGCTGACGATAAAATACTTAATAATTGTGCGTGTTTCTACCCTCAAGATAAAAAAATCACACCCAACGCCCAAAATACCCCGTATTGAGTACTTTTAGCGGTTCGATTATTCTAGATTGTAGATGAATATGATCAAATAAGAACAAAATTAATGACTCTGTACTGCACGAAAAAAGTGGTCGCCGTTGGTGGTGGTCACGGCCTTGGACGCATGCTGGCGGCTTTGAAAGACTTTGGTGAGAATGCGACAGGCATTGTTGCCACTACAGATAATGGCGGCTCAACTGGTAGGATACGTAATTGTCAGGGCGGTATCGCTTGGGGTGACACCCGCAACTGCATCAACCAGTTAATTACCGAACCCTCAATCAGTTCGATGATGTTTGAATATCGCTTCAAAGGGTCTGGCGAATTGGATGGTCACAACTTAGGTAACTTAATGCTGACTGGCCTCGATAACCTGTCAGTTCGACCTTTGGATGCCATCAACCTTATCCGCAACATGCTTAAAGTCGATGTGAATATCATCCCAATGACAGAACACCCTGCTGACCTTAAAGCGCTTGCTCCTAACGGTCAGTGGGTAACAGGAGAAACCAGTGTCGATGAAATGCCTGAAAAACTGGTTCGTCTCGACTTGGAGCCTGAAGTTCCTGCAACCAGTGAGGGTGTACTTGCGATAGAACAAGCGGATGCGATCATTCTTGGTCCGGGCAGTTTTCTAACCAGTATTATGCCACCATTGCTGTTATCTGAAATTGGCCGAGCAATCGAAAACAACCAAAAGGCTCAGCTTGTCTTCGTTGAAAACCTATCTCCTGAATACGGCCCTGCGGGTAAGATGACTCTGAAAGAAAAACTGGAATGGTGCGAGCGTGCCTGCCGCGGTAGAAAAATTGATGTGGTTTTGGGTGAAGAACCTCACCCTGAATTAAGCGATTGGAATTGCATAACAACACCTCTCGCTTCACCAAATCGAGACTGGCGCCACGACAGAAGCAAATTGCAGTCTGCCGTTGAGTCGTTATTGTGCGAGTAACGCTTTATAGCGCTGTTGGGTTTCACTCAGCAGCGCAACCATCTGTTGCTGTGTCGCTGAGATATCGAGCGTCTGACCTGATTTAGCTTTCGCGTCCACTTCCACCGCATACGCACATAGAGATTCAGCCCCAAAACTTGCAGCACTGCTTTTCAGAGCATGACTAATTTCTTTGAGATAAGCATCTTTATCCAGTCCTTCGTCGGTACTGAGCTTTTCGATGTACTGCGCTAGTTCCCCAAGAAAGATATCAAGCAAAATCGGTACATTATCAGCACCAATTTCACTTGCCAGTCGGTCTATTTTAGTTTGATTTAACACTTCCATGATCGATTACTGTGTTTCCTTCGTGTTCCAGTTTTGCAGCTTGCGATAAAGCGTTGATGGACTGACATCTAAATAGCCCGCGGCTTTAGGAATATTCCCTTCACAGGCCTGAATCGCTTGCTCAATGGCTTTCTTCTCTGTTAACCACAGAGGGAAAATGTCATGCACAGAAAAACTGTCTTTGTCCTGCAAGTCTACCCTGATCTGATTTTCGACTGGCTGATTCAATGGAGGCGGCAACATATCCATGGAGATGTTTTCACCGTTGTTAAGAACCACGACGTTTCTCAGTACGTTTTGCAATTGACGAACATTACCCGGCCACTCGTATTGAGCGAAGCGGCTCACAACTTCTGGTGCCAGCCGGACAAAGTCTTTTCCTTCCTCTTTAGACATAAAGCCTAGCAGAGAATAAGCAATTTCTATGACATCATCGCCACGCTCCCTCAAAGGAGGTAGGTGCAAAGGAATTACGTATAAACGATAATATAAGTCTTCACGGAAGCGACCTTCCTGCACCTCTTTCCAAGGGTCTCGGTTGGTTGCACAGACGAAACGCACGTCGACGCTTTTCATTTTCGAAGAGCCGACTTTCTGGAAGGTACCCGTCTGAATAAAACGTAGTAGCTTAGTTTGCAGATCCAGATCCATCTCACACAGTTCGTCAAGGAACAGCGTGCCTCCATCAGCCAACTCAGCCGCGCCTTGTCGATCAGTGGCAGCGCCGGTAAACGCGCCTTTCACATGACCAAACAATTCACTTTCAATCAGATCTTTTGGAATAGCCGCACAGTTGATCGCGATGAAGGGCTTGTCACCACGCTTACTTGCCGCATGAATGGCCTCTGCACACACCTCTTTACCCGTACCACTTTCACCAGTGATGAAAATACTGGCTTTACTGGATGCGGCGGAGTCGATGGTACGATACACAGCCTGCATAGTGTGGCTACTACCGATAAAGCCTTGATAATTCTGGTTACCCGGATTATCAGCTTCATTTTTCAACTTGGTCGCTTTGCGAATAGCGTTGTTAACCGTGACACGGAGTCGGTCCGCTTCACACGGCTTGATAAGGAAATCCTGAGCACCATGGCGCATCGCTTCTACAGCGGTATCAATCGAGCCGTGGGCAGTCATGAATATCACTGGAACATCAGGCATTTTCTGTTTCACTGCATGCAAAACATCCATACCTGTCATGTCGGGAAGACGAAGGTCCAATAGGATTAAATCAGGAGTGCGAAAGTTGAGGCTTTCAATGGCATCACGCCCGGTACCAACGATGTTGATATCGATACCCAAAGGGGTGAGATAAGAACGGTACAACGCCGCGACCGACGCAGTATCTTCAACCATCAAAAGATATTTGGACTTTTGTGTTTGCGTATTGTGTTGCATAACCTAGCCGAATTTTTCTTCGCAATTTGTATAAATGATTGCATTGCGCTTTGCATTTTGCAAATTTAATGCTTAAAAAACGAGAAACGCCCTAAAATTGGCGTAAAAAAATTGGCACGTTAAATGCTGTTATAACATTGACCCTTATGGGTCACCTAGCCAACTGACGTTGTTAGTGAACTTAGTATTCACAAATTACAGCCAATAGAATTTATTTCTACTGGCTATTTTTTTATCTGTCAGTCGGAGGCCATAACACGAAATCAGCTATTCACAATGAACTGCTGACGCAATTTTTCAATTTGATCTCGTTTCTCAGCCGCCGCTTCAAACTCCAGATCTTGAGCATGCTGATACATCTGTGCTTCCAACTTGCTAATCTCTTTTTCAAGCTGTTGCGGTGTCATCACATTGTAAGACTGGGACGGCTCTGCGACCTTGGACAACGGAACCTGCTTATTAGTTCGTTGTTTTTTGCTCTTAGCAATATCGCCAAGTTCCATAATATCTTTAATATTACGTTTCAGTGCCTGCGGCTCGATGCCCATCTTATCATTATAGGCTTGTTGTTTCTCTCTACGACGGTTGGTTTCTCCCATCGCCTTGTGCATAGATTTCGTTACACTATCGGCATAAAGAATAGCTTTACCGCTAATATTACGTGCCGCACGACCAATAGTCTGAATCAGCGAACGCTCGGAACGTAGGAAACCTTCTTTGTCAGCGTCCAGAATAGCGACCAACGACACTTCCGGCATATCCAAACCTTCTCGCAGCAAGTTGATCCCGACCAAAACGTCAAATTCACCCAGTCTCAGATCTCGAATAATTTCCACACGTTCGACCGTGTCGATATCAGAGTGGAGATAACGAACACGTACGTCATGTTCCGTCAGGTACTCAGTTAAATCTTCTGCCATACGTTTTGTTAGCGTGGTGACCAACACACGTTCGTCCTTAGCAGATCGAATACGGATTTCGGACAGCAGATCATCCACCTGAGTCGCCACTGGACGAACTTCCAATTCAGGGTCAAGCAGACCTGTTGGACGAACGACCTGATCAGCCACCTCTCCATCTGATTTCTCTAGCTCGTAGTTACCTGGCGTTGCGGATACAAAAATGGTTTGTGGTGCGAGAGATTCAAACTCTTCGAATTTGAGCGGCCGGTTATCCAAAGCAGAAGGCAAACGGAAGCCAAATTCCACCAGCGTTTCTTTACGTGAACGGTCACCTTTGAACATAGCGCCAATTTGCGGCACGGTTACGTGAGATTCGTCGATCACTAACAAACCATCATGGGGCAAGTAATCAAATAGGGTCGGTGGCGGCTCGCCTTCACTACGACCACTGAGGTAGCGAGAGTAGTTTTCGATACCAGAGCAGAAGCCAAGCTCTGTCATCATTTCAATATCAAATTGAGTCCGCTGAGAAATACGTTGCTCTTCAAGTAACTTGTTGTTATCCAACAAATGCTTTTTGCGACTTTCCAGTTCAACCTTAATATTTTCAATCGCATCCAAGATCTTATCTCTTGGCGTAACATAGTGCGTTTTCGGATAGATGGTAAAACGAGGTAAATCGCGCTGCTTGACCACACCCGTCAGTGGGTCGAAGATACTGATACAGTCGATTTCATCATCAAACATTTCAATACGTACTGCATCTTGATCGGATTCCGCAGGGAAAACATCGATCACTTCACCACGAACACGGAACTGTCCTCGCTCAAATGCCACATCGTTGCGGCTGTATTGCAATTCAGCCAGACGGCGCAAAATATCTCGCTGATCCATTACATCCCCGCGGCGTACGTGCAACATCATTTGCAGATAAGACTGAGGATCACCCAGACCGTAAATTGCGGAAACAGAAGCCACAATAATGGCATCTTTGCGTTCAAGTAAGGCTTTGGTCGCGGACAGGCGCATTTGTTCAATGTGGGCGTTTACAGAGGCATCTTTCTCTATAAATGTATCGGTCGTCGGTACGTAGGCTTCAGGCTGGTAATAGTCGTAGTAAGAGACGAAGTACTCGACAGCGTTATTAGGGAAAAATGATTTCATCTCACCATAAAGCTGTGCAGCCAGAGTTTTATTCGGTGCGAGTAGAATCGCAGGGCGCTGAGCCTGTGCTATCACATTGGCAAGGGTAAAAGTTTTACCTGAGCCAGTAACCCCCAGTAAAGTTTGATGAGCGAGACCTGAATCCAACCCCTCCAATAACTGGTTAATCGCTGTTGGCTGGTCACCTGACGGTTGGTAATCCGAAACCAAATCAAAAACTTTGCTCATTTGCACCTCACCCGCACACGAAGAATAAATTCGGTCTATTTTGACTGTATAAATATACAGAAACAATAGCTAGAGAAAAAATAACTCTCTGTTTTAGAAATTTTGTCCTGTTAGCGCTAGATCCCAATATTCAATCCTGCTATTATCTCTCGCCCTACTCGGGAACCATCTTAATAATCTCCCAAAATTCTCACACAGCTTATTCACATTTCTAGTTAAAATCTCAACTTGTCCACATTGATCAAAAAATCCTAAAAATCATAAGAACAGATCTAACCTTCACCTGATGCTTTAATATACAACAAGTTAGCTAATGATCTTTTTTGATTATTTTTAGAGCTAAACACCTATTATTGCTCAGTTTATTCATTGCTCAAGATTCATCAACATAGTTATCCACAATTTTGGTGGATAAGTAAATCTAGCTTAGGCACATCAAGGGCTACAAAAAAGTAAAGCACTTTTTAACAAAAAATTTAGACCATTCAGGCGATTTTGAGGTTGACAGCGTTTCGTCTCACCGATAATATTCGCAGCGCTTAAACGCAATTCCCCCTTAGTTCAGTTGGTAGAACGGCGGACTGTTAATCCGTATGTCGCAGGTTCGAGTCCCGCAGGGGGAGCCAAATTCAAGAAAAAAGACGTCTTCGGACGTCTTTTTTCGTTTCAGCAGCCCTTAACTCTATACAGCGGTGCTTCCTCTCCTTTGATTTACTAGGCCTTCCCTGCATACCTAGCCTCAAATCTTAAACGCAAGGTAATCACATAATTCGCTCAAACAGCTCCCTTCATTTTTGCACTCTCTTACCGTTTAAAAGCCCAATAAACAACGGGGTTCGTCATTAAGTAATTTCTCAACAATTATAAATAAAAAACAATTTAGCTTTATTCCGTACTATTCCGTGCATTTCCTTTCGCTTTTGTCGTTTGTATCTCTACCTTAACCGCCACTTTCATCGTGATGTGAAAGCGAAAACAACAAAAGAGTTAGCCAATCGCTAGCGTTAAATGTAGGAAACACACTATGCAAAACAAATCCTTAAAACTGGTTACTTTCGGTGTCTTGATGGCGACAACAGCATTCAATGCCAATGCTTCAGAGAACTATGAGTATTTCATTGGCCTTGATGCAGGTGCCCGCATTAGCGGTACAATCGAAGTGGAAACCAATGGCGTCAATCAAGACCAAGATATGTCATCCTCCGCGGTGTTTGGTTTGCGTGGTGGTGTTATCTTCAATAATGCTCACCAACTAAGTCTAGGTTATGACTATCGTGGTACGAGTGAAGAAAACAACTCAGATAGCGACCTTGAAGTCGGCACTCTCTATACAAGGTACGACTATCTTGTGCCAATCACGGAGAAACTTTCCTGGACCTTAGGTGGCAAGCTGGGCTACGAAATGTTCAATGCGAGCTACGATACACACGAACTGGATGGAGTAGTGCTGGGAGCACAAACAGGACTAAAGTACCAATTTGAGCAATGGAGTGTTGGTACAGAAGTCAGTTACCTGTACCACACTACAGAACTAACTAATGAAGAAGGGAACACTAAAACAACATCAAAACTAGGTGACGAAGTTTTCTTGATGACGAATATCCAATATCACTTTTAAATTCAGCCCAAATAAACTGTCCAAATATCTCCCGATCCATCGGGAGATATCATTGGCGCGCGAATCTGTTATGCTCGTTAAGCGCACTGCTCGACTTTACCTTGTTCTGTTTTTGCCTTTGGCTTAGATGTCTTTTTCGCAGCGTCTAGATTAACTACTTCCTCTGTGGAGACATTCTTTGAGTTGCCTAGAAAGACGCCGCCTTTCTGAATGGTAAATTCTGTAGCAGACACTTCCCCCTCAAGGTAGCCGTGTTCAAGAATCTCTAAGCTTTTGGTGTAAACCTTGCCAAGGAAGCGGCCATTGATAATCAGGCGTTCAGCACGAATCGAACCGTCAACAGATCCGGTTGCACTAATGGTGACACTACGATCGGTTTCAATGCTGCCCTTTATTTGACCATCTATCTGGATGTTACAAGTAAGCTTGAGTTGTCCTTCAATATAGCCTCCTTCCGCGATGACAGTTTGAGAGCAGTGGCTATTTGATTCTCGATTCTGTTTACCAAGTAATCCCATTTTACGTCCTTATTCGATTCGAAAATCGAGTCAAAGTTATTCATTTCCCATTTGGTGAAAGGCAATGGATCCAGAGAGCGCCCCACCAAACGAACCTCATAATGCAGGTGATACCCAGTCGATAACCCAGAGTTACCCGACAGACCAATCAAATCACCTTTCTTAACGTAATCTCCACGCTTCACCTTGAATGCACTCAGGTGAGAGTAAGAAGAAGTAAAACCGAATGAGTGCGCCAGTTTTAAGAAATTGCCTGAGCCTTTATTACTTTTTCTCGCCACTTCAATAATGCCATCAGCCGGGGCGTAAATTGGAGTTCCGGCATTAACGGCGTAGTCAATACCATGATGCATGGCTTTCATTTTAGTGACTGGGTGCACCCTGCGACCGTAATGGGAAGAAAGATAACCTGCTTTAACTGGCCGTCCATTGGGTATCAGTTGCATCATCTGATGACGAACCGCAGTACTGAGCGCCGCGCTATCAACTCTATCTCTTAAGTCTAAAGACTCGTTGGAAAGCTCCAGCGCAGACTCAATATCACGCAGTTTGTCCGTCACGTAAGCGAGATCTTGCTTCTTTCTCGTCAGGTGGCTTTCTAAGTCACTCTGAAATTCGTGTGAGCGTATTAACTCTTTTTCGAGAGAATAGGCTTTACTCAACAGTTCACTTTTTTCCCGTTCGGAATCAGAAGCATCGCCCGCTAGAATCGACAAAAGTCCGAGCAAGGTAAAGAACATCACAGCAATAAATAACAGCGAGTACTTAATCCCTGTAATAGCCCGGAACGATAGATTAAAAAAGCGCGTTCCCTCAATGCCAGTGACCATAACGGTTAAGTGATTAGATTCCATACTTTCTCAATGACACACTCTTACAATCATTAAAGTGAGAGGAATTCTATCAGGGCAAAATGACGCGAGAAGAGTCAGGTTTCCAATTCGGAAACCTTATCCCAGAGATAAAAATTGGATTTAATTGCGGTTCAAAACAGGTCGCTTAGGCTATTTTGGCCCTGAATACAGAGTCACAACTACTCAGCAACTTTCTCGCGATTAAAACGCTTCATGTCACTTGCAAACTGCTTAAAATCAATGCGCTTAACCAACGCAGCACAGACAGGAGGAAGTGGTTCAAACATAAATACACTGTCGTGATGAAGAAGGTTGTCAAAAATGAGGGTAAGGTTGTCCTTGTTAGACAAACCTGTAGAAAGAAATAGCGCATGGATTTTCGCCACACAGCTCACTTTGTCGAGCTTACGGGTAAAGCTATCCAGCACAGACTCCGCACTTTGTCGTGCCCCCGTGAGGAATTCAGCATGAAGCTGAATTAATGCCAGATGCTGACTCTCACTTTCCGTGAGCTTGTGACGAGACATTTCTTTAACAACCTGATCAAATTTCTTCTCATACAAGCCACTCCCCTCTTCACTTCGCATCCAAAGCATTAGCAATGCGAACAGATAATTCAGGGTGTGCTGGGCAACGTCTCGATTGATCAGTTTGGCGGTGTTAAGACCAGAGGAGAAGTGAACCAGAGCATCATCATATCGACTGGCTGCAATGCTCATCAAAGCCAGCGATGTCTGATGAGCCAAACTAAGCCCCCAACGTGAGCCCGAACGAGTCAACAGGCGATAAGCATCCTGTATGCTGCCATTTTGCAGCATCAGCAACGTCCCTATCTCGTCAAATGGCTGACCGAGCTGAAACTTGGCAGAATTGAACTTGTTGTAAAGCTCCAGCGCGTCGTCTGACTGGGCATTTAATACCAGTGCATTGAGAAACAGGCTGATCTCTAGAGAATAATCTCGCTTACCCGCCTCTTTTATCAAAGCACCATATAACTCCGTGGCTTGTTTAAGCTCACGTTTTACCAAGTGGTGGTGAGCACGATTGAGTTTGAAATCATATTGATATTCAAAGTAGTGCTGCTCAAAGAATTGATAGCGTTTTTCCATCTCGTCAGCACACTCAATATCGTTGCGCTGAAGCAGAGGCCAAACCTTATTCTTCTTCTCAAACACCTTGCGGATAAGAACACTGATATCCCGCTGATTATCTTCCGGCTTGAGGTGGACATCACCAAAGTAATATGAGCTGTCACGTATACTGCTATCCGCGCAATCCATAATGATTGTCGAGCGCTCATCTATAGTCTTCGACTTTCTCAACTCAAGAATCAGATCCTGTGACTTAACTGTATTTTTGCGAAAGCTCTGATCACAAATCAGAATATCAAACCGGCCATGGAACGTCCGATTAAGCGCTTCATGTGGAGAATTCAGATGAATAATCTTATGTTGCTTGATTCCCAAAGAGAGCATAAGACTAGATATGCTAATGTTTTTATTCGGAAATTCTTTGATGATAAGGACATTTGCATCTCTTAACTTAAGCATACCAACCTTTCTCTCCTCCTTAGGTAAATCAGGCTTGATGCAGTTTAAGGTGACGCAAAGCCTTGCGGGTGACGAATTATTGAGCTTTTTGCGCGAATCGGCTATTGATAATCTCTTCTAACGCGAGCTCTTCCTTGTGTCGAATGTCAGAATTGTGCTCTTCCTTCCAACGTTCGAGAGTATTTTCCAGACCTTTGACTCTGAGGTGCTTATTTTCAAGCTGTTTTTGCAACGACGTGCATTGCGCTTGCATCACCTCCTGCTCATGTTCCTGATGGACAATCAGCTTATGAAGCATCTGATCCACACGGCTACGATTGAGCAATGCCTCTCGATGTAAAGCCATAACATGACTCGATCGTGGTTGCGTCTGGCGCTTCAATTCCATCAGTTGTTGTAAACGCTGCTGAGCTACTGTGTGCTGTTGGCGAAGCGATTCCAACTGCGCAGACATTCTATCTCGATGCTTTTGCTGAATTTTCTGAAACTTCTCCACAGCACGCAATTTCGCTTCCATACGTTAATTCCTAATTTGATTGAAAGAGCTGCGCCAGTTCTGTCAGGCTTTGAGGAAAATCCACAGAGCAGTCTGCCGCTTGCTGAAGGTATGCCGTCAGCTGTGGATACAAAGCCACCGAACGATCCAGTTCTGGATCTTGTCCTGGTTGGTAACCTCCCAGTGGTAGTAGGTCTTTAACTTGAAGGTAATTCGAATAAGTCTTGCGAAATTCATTGGCCAAGGTCAGGTGGGCAGGTTGTGAGCAAGCCGTCATACAGCGGCTCACCGAAGCATTAACATCAATCGCCGGATAATGTCCTTGTTCTGCCAGTTTACGAGATAAAACGACATGACCATCAAGAATGGCACGCGCAGAATCAACCACTGGATCTTGCTGATCATCACCTGCGGCAAGAATGGTATAGATGGCAGTCAGGCTACCATTGGGGTTTTCACTGTTTCCGGCACGTTCAAGTAACTGCGGCAAGGCATTAAATACCGATGGTGGATAGCCTCGGGTGGCGGGTGGTTCACCCAGAGAGAGGGCAATTTCTCGCTGCGCCATCGCATAACGAGTCAGAGAGTCCACCATTAGCAAGACATCTTTACCCTTATCGCGAAAATACTCTGCAACTCGATGGCATAACAACATGGCTCTAAGACGCATCAGCGGCGATTCGTCTGCTGGCGCAGCAATGATAATCGCTTTGTCACGCGCTTCTGGAGTCAAGTTAGACTCAATGAATTCACGGACTTCACGACCACGTTCACCAATCAGGCCTACAACAATGACATCCGCTTCCGTGTTTTGGGTAATCATTCCCATCAAAACACTTTTCCCTACGCCACTGCCCGCCATTAACCCAATACGCTGACCTTTACCTACCGTAAGCAGGCCATTGATCGCTCGTACCCCAACATTGAGCGGTGAATCAACGGGTCTACGCTTTAGAGGGTTGATTGGTTTAGGCTCAAGTGAAACGCGATCACCTCCTTGCAAGACAGGCCCATCATCAAGGGCTTCACCTAGCCCATTCACCACGCGTCCCATCCAGTTTTCGCTGAGCTGAACTGTGCTGTCTCCATCCAATGGAATCACTTTCGCTCCCGCAAATAATCCGCCAAGACGACGAATTGGCATCAGATAAGCGATGGTATGATCAAAGCCCACAACTTGTGCTTCAATCATGTCACCTTCCGCCGTCTCAACTAGGCAACGCTGCTCAAGCTTAAAGCGACACCCTACCGCTTGCAGCATCAGCCCTGTGACTTTTACCAGTCGCCCTGTGACTCTAGCCACGGGAATGGAATCCAGCGAAGCAATGGCTTCACTGGTTCGTTCAGACAGAAGATCAAATGCGAGCGTATTACTCATTGTCAGCTTCAACCACCGGTGTCACTTCTTCGAGCAAGTGCTCTTTGACGTTGTCCATGCAAGCTTGTAAGCGCGAGTCACAGCTGGCGTCCGCCTCAGCATCATCGGTCACCAAATGACACCCGCCTGTCGGCAGTTCTGGATTGGCGACCAGCTTCCATTCTTTAGGTAATTCCGCATTGATTTGAGTGATGCGGTCAAGATCCTGAGGGTTAAGGTGAACGGTTACTTTCTCTGTTTTTCCGGGCATCGCTTCGAGTGTTTCATCAACGAGCGCTAGGATTTGTTGTGGCATCAAAGTCAGCTCTGCTCGAATCACCTGTTGTGCGACCTTTTGTACCAGTTCGCAAATAATGTGTCGCTGCTGTTGCTCACGCTCAGCCTGCCAACGTGACAAGGTTTGATAAAGCTCATTTACTGGCTTAGTCGCTTCAAGAAATGTCTGCTTACCGGACTGTTCACCCGATACGAAGCCTTTCTGGAAACCTTCTTTCTGGCCTTCCAGTAAGCCTTGCTGTTTCCCCTGGCTCAACCCTTGACGGAGGCCTTCTTCATGTCCCTGTTCGAGGCCTGTCTGGAACCCTTCTTCAAGCTTTTGTTGCAGGTCTATCTGGGATTCCTGCCAGGAATCATCGATGGCAAATTCATCATCACTTGCCATGGGCTGCGCCAGTGGTGGAAAGCGATGAATGCGATAACCTGATGCTGGAACTTGCAGTAAATTGGATTTCACTAGTGACATGCTTTACTCCACTGTAGGTTCATCATAAAGCACGAGTTCGATTTCACCCGCCTCATCCAGCTCACGTACGATCTGCATGATTTCTTGTCTCGCGCGCTCCACTCGACTTAGTGGTACCGCACCGCGAATTTCCATGTCGTCTTCCAGAGCTTTGACCATGCGCTGTGGCATTGCACTCTTAATGGTTTGCTGAAGAAGAATCTCTGCACCTTTCAGAGCCACACCCCAAAGTTCGAGTGGAACTTGCTGAACCAAGCGATCCATTGTTTCTTCTCTCTGTCGACCTAGAACCATGAAGTCGAACATGTTTTGCTCAATTTCACTCACCACTTCTTCATCGTGCAACTTGAGCATTTCCATCAGTGAACCACGGTCACCTTCAAATCGGTTGATGATGTCCGCCACTTGTTTAACTCCAGAGAGCGGCGCACTCTGACTGACCGATACTTGTTCAATACAGCGTTCAATCAGGTCATTCAGATCGCTCGCAACCTGATGGTCAATATCCTGAAGCTGAGCAATCCGATACAGGAGTTCATCATGGTAGTCTTCAGGTAAATGCTTGAGCACTGTTGACGAGCTTTCCGGTGGCAGATAGGCAAGAAAAATCGCCTGCATCTGCGGGTGCTCATTAGATATGAATCGAGCTAAAACCTCAGCTTCGACCCACTGTAAGCGCTGCATATTATTCCGAATCTCATCACCATATAGGTTGTTGAGAAGCCCTTTGGCTAAGTCATTACCCAGCGCTTTACGCAGTGTGTTCGATAGATACTCTTTTGACGCTCCACGGATGCCACTGTGTTGACGAAAGTCTTCAAAGAAGTGCTGGATAACGCCGTTGGCACTATCACTTTTTATCCCACTCAATTTCGCCATGGCTTTTGTCACACGCTGGGTTTCATCTCGAGTGAAGTTACGCAGCACTTTGGCAGCGGCGTCTTCACCCATGCCGAGAAGAACCAGAGCGGTTTGCTCTACGTGACTAAGCGTTGCTTTCTGCTTTGACTCTGCTGTGTTCATTCACATTTACCCATTGTTTTAGTACTTCGGCGACTCGTTCAGGTTCTTCGTTAGCAATTAACTGCAAGTGTTTCAACTGAATCTCTAGTGGCGATCCGGCTGGCGGTAACATGTCATTCCCCACGTCCAGACCAGAGGAAGCGGCAATGCCTTTTTCAGATAACTTGCGATTCAGTGCTTCTTCACGTTCACGTTCTTCACGCGTTTGCAGATTGTCGAAAATAGGCTCTTCCTGAGGTTCGGCGAACTCCAATTCTTGAGAGCGCATGTCTGCACCCGTCAGATGCATGATAAGTGGGCGCAGCACGAAGAAAATCATCGCCATACCCAGCATGCCGCCTATCACGTAACGCATCGGCTGCTGAATCGTTGGATCCTGCCACCAAGGAATGGTCGGTGGTGCCTCAATCGCGAGCGGTGTAAAGCTAAAACTCATCAAACTGAGGCTGTCACCACGGTCAGCTGCAATACCCACAGCGTCAGTGACCATAGTAGAAATCTGAGCTTTTTCGTCCGCAGTCCAAGCTGTACCATTTGGCGCTGCGGCCTCATTGAGCAAGACAGAAACGCTGAGCTTTTCAATCTGGCCCTGTTGATAATGTGTGCGGCGTACACTGCTGCCCACAGCGTACTGACGATTTACTTCAGAGCGAGCATTGGTGTTCTGACTGTCTTGTGTTGGCACTTCACCAGTTACTGGAGGCTGATTGCTCAAGGTTCCCGGAACACCTAACGCAATCTGATCAATTGAGTTGTTGGAGATGGTGTGCTCATTACGAACAATTGGTGTGTTATCAAGAATTTCCTGAGTTTCTTCTACCTGACTAAAATCCAGATCTGCCGCTACCTGTACGCGGAAGTTACTCGGCCCGACAATCGGTGTCAGCATGTCGGAAGCGCGCTGAATAATTTGTTTCTCAACGTTCTTCTGATATTCAAGATACTTGGCATTGACCTTACCCGCTTCCGCTGAGGCGACATCAGCACTGAGTAAACGACCATACTGATCAATCACCGACACTTGTTCTGGCTTCATCCCAGTCACGCTGCCGACAATCAGATTAATAATCGCTTCGACCTGTTCCGGTTTCAGATCTTCACCAGGTTTGAGTTCAAGCATGACCGATGCTGAAGGCGCTTCGCTGTTTTGTCGAACAAACAGTGTTTGACGCGGTATGGCTAGGTGAACTCGGGCATTAGAAACCGCATTGAGAGAGATAATGGTACGTATCAGTTCACCTTCCAAACCATGACGATAGCGTGCGGTTTCCATAAACTGACTGGTTCCAAGAGAACTGTCTTCTTTGAGTGAATCTAAACCTGTTGGCAGTTTGGCTTTCACTCCCTTTGCCGCCAGCAACATGCGGATTCTGGCGACTTCACCCTCTGGCACTAGTACTTGGCCATTTTGCTCTTGAAGTCGGTAATTTATGCCTTCAGATTCAAGGACAGAGACAATTTCACCGGTATCAAATCTTTCTTGCTGACTGTAAAGCGGTCGGTAGCTCTGTGTTGAGCTCCAAAGAGCCACCACAATGATCGCAGCCACAATCGCGGCCAAAACAGCAGACAAAACCAGATTTCTCTGACTGTTTGACCACAGCTGCTTCAATTTATGAGTGAAATCTTCCATTCCTCGCGAGGAGGAAGTTTGTGTGGTGGCAGCGCTAAATGTTCCGCCACCTGCAACTTGGGTAGTTAAGTCTGACATGGGTTACACCGGCATCTTCATAATATCTTCAAACGAGGTCACGACCTTGTTGCGTACCTGCATCAAAGCGTTGAATGACAGGCTAGCTTTCTGGCTAGCAATCATTGCTCCGACTAAATCATCGCTCTGACCCGTTTCTACCGCGGTCATTTTTTGGCTGGCAGCCGATTGATGCTGATTGACCGTATCAAGCACATTGGTCATCGCTGTGGAAAATGAGAGAGGCTGATTCACCTGCTGCACATCAAGTGGATTAGCAGAAACCACGAACTCCGGTTGAATCTGAGCGCGCATTGCATCCATCTTGGATAGCATTAGCTGTTCTGCGGTCATCGCACTGTTTATTGGTTGACTTGCCATAACTTATCCTCCTTAAGCAGCCGAGCCTAGGGCCGACTGTAGATCAATACCTTGTTCGCGCATTGCCGCTAACTTATAGCGCAAAGCGCGCGTAGTGACGCCAAGTGCGTTTGCTGTCTTGGTGCGATTGCCGCCATACTGGCGAAGTTGTTCGAGAATATACTGGTACTCAGCTTGTTTCTTAGCCTCAACATGCCCCATGCTCTGAGAAGGCGTCGATGTCTGGACAGGGCTGATTAACTCAACTGGTAACATCAGATCATGCGCAGTAATGTAGTCACCGTGTCGCATGACTAATGCTCGTTGGATAACGTTTTCCAGCTCTCGAATGTTTCCGGGCCAGTGATACTGACTGAGCGCCATCATGGCATCTTGAGATAGGTGACACTGACTGCCATCTTGATATTTATTAATGAAGAACTGACTGATCGGTAGGATGTCTTCGCTGCGCTCTCGCAGTGGAGGCCAATGCAAGGGTAAAACATCCAATCGATAATAAAGATCCTCACGGAACGTGCCATTTTTCACTTCTTCGCGCAGATCTTTATTCGTGGCGGCAATGACCCGAATATCAAGCTGAATCGGCTTATGACTACCCACTCGCTCAACTTCACGCTCCTGAAGTACGCGCAATAGTTTGGCCTGAACCGCTGGCGACATCTCACCAATTTCATCCAGCAGTATCGTTCCGTTGTTCGCTTCTTCAAACTTACCGCTTTGCGAGTGAGTGGCACCAGTGAAAGCACCTTTCACATGGCCAAACAAGACCGCCTCAAGCATAGATTCGGGGATGGCGGCACAATTTACTGCGATAAAAGGGCCACTTGATCGTGGAGAATGCTCGTGGACATAACGCGCCAGCACTTCTTTACCGGTTCCAGATTCTCCGGTAACCAAAACACTGGCATTCGTGCAAGCTGCACGGTGAGCTAGCTGAAGTACCTGTTTGCTCCGCCATGATTCAGCAACAATGTTTGCCATTGGTTTGCCAATCACCTCAACACGACGCAGTAGGTTTACTAATTGGCTGTTTTCAAAAGGACGAAGCAGGTAATCCGTCGCACCAGCTTTCATTGTTTCAGCGGCTAAGATTCCCTGCTCTTGTTCAACGATTGCAATAGCAACGCCATTGCTTGATGTCTTTTGGTGACAACTGACGAACTCTCTGACGCACATGTCAGGCAAATTTGAACTCACCAAAGTAATCGGCGCAGCGCCCTCAAGCAGTGCACTTCGCCCAGTCCGAGAATGAGTCACACGGTAACCCGAATCCTCTAACACTCTAATAACTGGCTGAGCAAATTCATCCTTTGGCTCAACTAACAAGATATTTGTCTCTGCCATCTTTAAGCCTTTTCCCTATCGTTCATTTTTATATTTTGTTTTGGTACTACTGCTTCATCATTGCGCACCAGCCTTAAAGTCACGCGGCGGTTCTTAGCCTGCCCTTCTGGTGTTGAATTACTAGCGATGGGGTATCGAGAACCATGAGACCGTACTTCTATTCTTGCGGCCTCTACGCCAGATTTTTTAAGTGCTTTCGCAACCAAATCTGCTCGTTGCTTAGAGATGGTTAGGTTAGCGACGTTGGAACCGACGTTGTCGGTGTAGCCATCAATCAAAACTTTGCTGATGTTTTTATCGGCGCGCAGATAAGTGTAAAGCGCACCCAGAGTATTCGTTTGCTGGACGGTTAAATGACGTTGGCCTAGGTCAAATGAGAGAGTGAGGTTTCGGGCTTGAGCATAGGACATGCCCGGTAACGATGATTGGCAACGACGAAATTGGGCTAATGCTTTCTGAATGCGAATCGTCGGCAGAATATAAGTCATGCTATCGGAAGCGTCCCTTCCGCCAAAAGCAAACTTTATCCAATGTCCTGATTCAATATTGTTCAATAAGTCATCAATATTATGCTGAAACGTAGAACGCTGATTATTAATAGCGACATTCTGACTTATGAGTCTGAGTTCATTTACCGCACTCCATGGTGCTGGAGAACTATATAACTTAGCGCTGTTCCAATTTTTATTGTTTTTTTCCACTTGAGAGTGGAAATATATTTTACTGACTTCTTCAGAGCGGAAATAAAACTTCCCATAGGAAGAATCTTCATACTTCAAATTACACGCTAAGCTACTTCCTTTATAAAGCCAATTTACTTCATCCATAGGGACTTCAACCTCAGTGTCAGCGAGAGAAGAAGAACAATGAAAGAGTAAAGCTAATAAATATAATTTCGGAGCTTTCGTGTTCATGATGTTATATGAGTGCCATTAAATAAACAGAAGAATCATCTATTCGAATTAAATAATTTATCTCTTGGAATTTCGAGAAATTGGAACTTGTTTATATATTGACCGTTAGTTCATGACATCATCGCGATGTAATTAACATGTAACAAATCAATAAAAATCATTTAAAACCATAAAGATAAAACAGAACAAGTGACTGATAACGACAAAAAATCGTCATTCATCATTTGTATGTATCGCAAACTAACCTGTTTTATTTTTGATGAGAAGATATATATAACGACTTAAAATCAACATATGGAGTAAAGTCACAAATTTTATAAATCGGGGTTATTTAGAACAAAAATTTCTATGTAGACTTGCGCCAATTGAGTTAGAAAATTTAAAAATCGCTTTGTCAAGACACGGTAAAATATAAATGGAAAGTAGCAGCAAGATATCTATTCCAGATTATCAGCCTCTAAGCATAGAATCGTTAGGGAAACCTATTCACGTTATTCGAGATAAATTGGATGATTTAATATCTACCTCGTGTAATGGCCTAACGTATGAGCTGCAAAACTGGTTAAAAACTCATCATGCAGAAGCCAATATAAATCTAGTTTCACTGCATACTTTTACACCAAGTGAAATGGATAAATCTTTTATCAGTACTTTCCGACATGATGGCGGCGGGCGAGTATTTATCCATACCGATAGCCAGACACTAATTAAATTAGCTGACAGCTTTTACGACGCTAAAATGGAAAGAAGCCATACTTCACTTAACAATAGTGACTTGCGGCTTCAGGAAAAAATCGGACGGCTGATAATCAACTGGCTGGCTCCAGAGGAAATGTGGTCTGACTGCGAATTCGAGCCAGCACAGGGAACTGGTCTTTACGCAACCATTGACGTCAACCTCAACGACCACCAAGGCACCATTCACGTTAAGCTAGATGAACTGCTTGTTGCCACATTGACAGAACAGCTGGACCTACAACCCAAAGAGTCAATGTACGAACCTTTCTGTCAATCTCTTGCTTCGACTCCCGTCAAGCTCAATGTCTTACTTAGTAAAAAAACCATGCCGCTCAGTGAATTGATTTCACTGCAGCCTAACGACGTATTACCCATCGAATTATTGTCTTCAGCTCCCGTCAGTATTGGCCAAGAACATCTTTTTTCTGGTCGAGTCGCGGAGAATGATGGGCAGCTAGTTTTAATTCTTAATCAAGATAAGGAATCTTTTTAATGAGCGAGACAACAGAGACCACCGCATTTAATGGTGAAGAACTGAACTTTGATGACTTTCAATTAGAAGATACACACACCGACATTCTCGATGCTGCAGTACCAACTCCTGAACGTGATCTGAGCTTTTTCAAGAATATTCCTGTTACCGTAACTTTGGAGGTTGCCAGTAAAGATATCGCCTTGGGCGATCTGATGAAAGCTGGAGAAGGCAGTGTCATAGAGCTCGACAAACTCAATGGCGAACCTCTGGACGTTAAAGTCAACGGCTCTCTGATGGGCCATGCGGAAGTGGTTGTCGTGAACGAAAAATATGGTCTGAGACTGATTGATATCGTCGATTCAGCTCTAACTTCTGCGGTTCAGTAAGGGTTCACCGAAACATGACTAAGTCACCTTCCTTTCAGGGATGGGGGATCCTAATCGGTTTGGTTAGCCTGCTCTTCGCTTTCCCTTCTGTTGCGAATGAGTCAGGCTTAACCATTTTGTCTGTCAGTGACGGAGCAACCCAACAAGAATACAGTGTAAAACTGCAGATTCTGTTATTGATGACAGCCCTGAGTTTTCTTCCTGCATTTATTTTGATGGCCACCAGCTTTACCCGCATTATTGTGGTTCTCGCGATCCTGCGTCAGGCGTTAGGGCTCCAACAAAGCCCACCTAACCGAGTGTTAGTCGGTATTGCACTCGCGCTGTCGCTACTGATCATGCGCCCTGTCTGGACAGACATTTACCAGAATGCTTTCCAGCCATACGACAATGGTGAAATTACTTTAATGCAGGCGTTTTCCGTTGCAGAAAAGCCCGTACGCAATTTCATGTTGGCACAAACTCAGCAGACATCTCTGGAACAAATGCTGCGCATTGCTAATGAGCCACTCGATACCGCGCTGGAGGACATCTCATTTGCCGTGGTACTGCCAGCTTTTGTCATCAGTGAGCTCAAAACCGCTTTTCAAATTGGCTTCATGCTATTTATTCCGTTTCTAATCATTGACCTTGTCGTCGCCAGTGTCCTCATGGCAATGGGTATGATGATGCTATCGCCACTGATTATCTCACTTCCATTCAAGCTGGTGGTGTTTGTTCTGGTCGACGGCTGGGCCATGACGGTCGGCACATTATCCGCCAGTTTTGGGTAGCAGGAGTTCACATGACACCAGAAATGACCGTCACCCTGTTTTCCAATGCGGTATGGCTGATTATCACCATGGTCGCAGTGCTGGTTGTGCCCGGCCTGATAGTCGGCCTTGGCATTGCAATTTTTCAGGCCGCCACGCAAATCAATGAGCAAACACTGAGCTTTCTACCAAGGCTTCTGGTCACGTTACTCATGGTAATTTTTGCTGGGCACTGGATGCTACGTAAAATCATGGAGCTGTTCGACTACCTGTTCCACAATATTCCAGGAATGATTGGCTGATGGAGGTCACTTTCGCAGAAATTTCTCGCGTCCTTGGTCAGCTATGGTGGCCTTTCTTCCGTATAGGCGCGGTATTTATCTCCATGCCTTTCTTTGGCGACTCATTGATACCCGTCTGGGTACGTAGCTTACTGGCGCTCTCGATTGTGATGATCTCTGCTCCTTTGATGCCGCCAATGCCAGCAGTCGAGTTTTTCTCGATGACTTCGCTGTTTCTCGCCTTCGAACAAGCCATTTGGGGGCTATTCTTTGGCCTGATTTTGCACATGCTGTTTACCATTTTTACGACGCTGGGCCAGATAGTCTCAATGCAGATGGGCTTAGGCATGGCGATGATGAACGACCCTGTCAACGGCATGTCCGTGGCAATTCTTGGTCGTATCTTTCTGATTTTCTGCACCTTACTGTTTTTATCCCTCGAAGGTCATTTAGTGATGCTCGATGTCCTTATCCAGAGTTTTGTTGTCTGGCCGGTCGGTTCCGGTCTGACTTCAGCTTCTCTGCAAGGCATCGTTAATTTATTCAGTTGGATGTTTGCATCTGCACTGGCACTCGCCCTTCCAGCCATTGTCTCCATGTTGTTAGCAAACATCAGCTTTGGTGTGATGAACCGAGCAGCACCGTCACTGAATGTCTATGCATTAGGCTTTCCAATGACCATGCTGCTAGGGCTATTCAGCGTGCTCATTTCTGTGTCTGGTGTGCCGAGCCGATATACTGTGCTGGTCAACGACACCCTACGTTTTCTGAATCAATTCATGGTGGGGGGCGGATGAGCGAACAATCCTCTCAGGACAAAACCGAAAAAGCCTCCCCGCAGAAAATCAAGAAAGCGCGTCAGGAAGGTCAGATTCCCAGAGCGAAAGAGTTCACGACTGCCGCTATTTTTCTCGCTGTTGCAGTGTATTTCTATAGTCAGCTTCCAGTAATTTGGGAAAGCATTGCGGGTATCTTTCGCTTTAACATGACACTGACTAAACAGGATTTAGCGAATCCTAAGCAAATGGTCGAGCAGCTCGGCCACAGCCTCGGCATGATCATTACGCTGCTTTTGCCAATGTTTGTCGTGATTATTGCCGTTACGCTTGCCAGTACTATGGTGCTGGGTGGATGGATGTTCCGTTTAGCGAACGTTTTTCCAAAGCTGAGTAAACTTAACCCTCTCAGCGGAATAAAACGGATGTTTTCAACGCGTTCACTGGTTGAACTGCTGAAATCGACCCTCAAAGTACTGGTCATTTTTGGCGTGCTCTACGCTTATCTCGATAACCACCTACAACCTTTATTGGGCATGCAGCGACTTTCGCTGGAGCAAGGTGTGGTTAACGTCATGCAAATTCTATTCGATGGCCTGTTAATGATGGGGTTTGCCTTACTACTATTCGGCGTTATTGACATCCCCTATCAACGCTGGGAGCACATGAAAGAGCTCAAAATGACCAAGCAGGAGCTTAAAGAAGAATACAAAAATAACGAAGGACGCCCTGAGGTCAAGCAGCGTATTCGCCAGATTCAACAACAATTTGCTCGGCGTAAAATCGATAAGATGGTACCGACAGCAGATGTAGTCATCACCAACCCGACCCACTACGCCGTAGCAATGAAGTATGACCCTGCGTTATCAGACGCCCCATTTGTGGTTGCCAAAGGCGTGGACGAAACAGCGATGCATATTCAACGTATCGCTCGTGAAAATCAGGTTGAAATCATCAACTCGCCACCGCTTACCCGTTCCATTTACTACACCACTGCGATTGAACAGGCCGTTCCAAGCCAGCTCTATATCGCGGTGGCGCATATTCTGACGTATGTCATGCAACTCAAAGCATTCCGTACCGGAAATGGTGAAAAGCCAATGCCTTTACCTCACTTCACCATTCCAAAGCATTTGCAACACTGATCATCCGTATTTACCCAAGGACACCAACCTATGCTCAATCGGTTAAAACAGATACAACATTCCACAAAAGGCTTTGTCGGTATTCCGCTGGTCTTACTAATGGTGCTGGCTATGGTCATCTTGCCACTGCCGCCATTGCTATTGGATGCCTTGTTCACTTTTAATATCGTGCTCGCCATTTTGGTGCTGTTGGTCAGTACAACGGCTAAACGCCCACTCGACTTTTCCATTTTCCCAACCATTTTGTTGGTGGCAACACTATTACGACTGACGCTCAACGTCGCCTCAACTCGAGTCGTCCTGCTCGAAGGTCACAATGGTGGTGATGCCGCAGGTAAGGTCATTCAGGCCTTTGGTGAAGTGGTGATCGGCGGCAACTATGTAGTCGGTATGGTGATTTTCGTTATCCTGATGATCATCAACTTCGTGGTGATCACCAAGGGTGGTGAGCGTATTTCAGAAGTATCAGCACGTTTTACGCTTGACGCTTTACCTGGTAAGCAAATGGCAATCGATGCGGATCTCAATGCAGGTTTGATCGATCAGGAAGCCGCCCGCCAGCGTAGACGTGAAGTGGCCAATGAAGCTGATTTCCACGGTTCTATGGACGGTGCGTCAAAGTTTGTTAGAGGTGATGCTATCGCCGGATTGCTTATCCTGTTCATTAACATCACAGGTGGTATCAGCATCGGTGTATTTGAACACGGACTTGCTGCCTCCGAGGCGTTTAAAACCTATGCGCTACTGACTATTGGTGACGGCTTAGTAGCCCAAATACCGTCACTGCTTTTAGCAACCGCAGCAGCCATTATCGTTACTCGCATCAACGACAGCGACAACGATATGTCAGAAACCATGCAAAAGCAGTTATTGGCTTCACCGGCTACTCTGTTTACTGTATCAGCGGTAATGCTAATCATCGGCATGGTACCTGGCATGCCTCACCTTGCCTTCTTTACTTTTGCTGCTGTACTTGCATTTGCAGCCTGGAGACAACACAAAAGCCCCGTTCATGATGCTCAGATTGAAGACGTCGAAGTACTCACTCAGGCCATGCAACAGGAAGAAACTCCGCTAAGCTGGGAAGACATTCCACATGTACACACACTGTCTTTAGCACTCGGTTACCGACTGGTTCATCTGGTCAACAAAGAACAAGGCGCGCCACTCACCCAGCGAATCCGCGGTGTAAGGCGTAACCTGTCTGAGCAAGTCGGCTTCTTGCTACCGGAAGTGCGTATTCGTGACAACCTGAGCCTAAAACCCAACCAATACACCATTTCACTCAATGGAGAAACGATAGAGCAAGGCTTTATCGAGCCAGAGCGTTTGATGGCGATTGCTGTTGGCGAGACGTATGGCGAAGTCGATGGCATTCTTGGCAGCGACCCTGCCTATCAGTTGCCAGCAGTTTGGATTGAGCACACAGATAAAGCCAAAGCGCTCAATATGGGTTATCAGGTGGTAGATGATGCGACTGTCATCGCAACCCATATCAGTAAAGTGATCAAAACCCACCTTTCAGAGCTGTTTAATCACGATGATGTTGATGCCATGATGCAGAGGCTGACCCAGCAAGCGCCGAAGCTGGCAGAAGCTCTTGGCGCAGCACTCAATCCAGCACAGCAGCTGAAGGTGTATCGTCAACTTTTGCTTGATCAGGTGCCTTTGCAAGATATTCGTACTATCTCGAACACCATGCTTGAATCGTCTGAAAACACCAAAGACCCGATACTTCTGGCGGCTGATGTGCGATGCGCATTGCGCCGTACTCTGGTCAACTTGATCGCAGGTCAGAAAGTGGAACTGAAGGTGTATGCACTCTCCGATGAACTGGAACAAATGCTGATGACATCTCTTCAGCAGGCACAAGCAAGTGGCAGTGTGAACCTCGACAGTTTCCCTGTGGAACCTAACATTCTGGCTCAGTTTCAACAAAATTTACCTTTGATAAAACAGCAGCTAAAACAGCAAGGGCTGGCACCAATACTCCTGGTTATGCCGCAGCTTAGACCGCTAATTGCCCGCTATGCTCGCACGTTTTCTCAAGGATTGGCGGTATTGTCATACAACGAAATACCAGAAACAAAACAAATCAACGTGGTAGGAAACCTTGGCTAACCTCAACTCACATCAGGCGATGTACAGATACATCGCCAAGCTCATGGAAGAGCACCTTGAGACCGAAGACGATCAAATCATCCATGAAGCATTGGTCCACAACGACATCCGGCATGCATGTCAGGCTATCCGCTCAGCAGACTCAGGTGAAGTCGAATTTCAGCACCTAACACTCAGGTTTGGCGGAGACGGTGAACAAAGTGTGTATCAGTTCGACCTGTCTCAAAAGGTCAAGTACTGCCTAGATTTGTTCAGCCTGTACCTAGCGCTGCGCCAGACCCGCTTTCAACTAGATACATTTCATCCGGACTTAATCAGCAACGTCGTCGTCCCCCTTCAGGTCGAAGCTCTTGTCTGGCCGCAGGGTGAACATTTTTTGCAGCAAGTTATTCTCTGCCATAAGAAAGCGTTCGCGCATGTTATTCCTTCACTGCAACTTAGCCATTCATTAGGGTTTGCCTCGTCGGTAGAAAACCTGATCGAGCTTGTCGGAGAATATGCTTATGCGCTGTGGTTTGAAGTTGCTCCACCCTGCCCTTTACTTGAGCAGTTGGCTTGCTATGAGCCTGCAATGCTGAAACTCTCGGTGTCACTGGAAGATAAAGAGGACCGAATGGCCTTTTTGCCCATCGTTCGTTTTCTGAAAAAGCATAAACTAAAGTGGGTCGCCAGTCGGGTTGCCAGCCAAAAAGAGCTGAACCAATACAAATTACTTGGCGCTAGTTACTATTTTGGTTACTTCAGTGATATCCCAACCTCACTCTCTTTTAAGACGTTTACCAACGAATACGAAGCCTAGTTAATCCACTAATTGGCGCTAACAGCACCAATTAGTGGAATCAACCTCACTAAATCAGCGCCAATTCTCTAAATATTCCAGTAATTTAAACTTTTTAATTAATCTTCGATATTTATCGTCCGCCTCCTGTTAGTGACCAGGGAAATCCTGAAGCCAAAATCTGAGTATTGTGAAAAACGAAGGAGACCATAATGGCTTTATCAATGCACACTAACTACGCATCACTAGTTACACAGAACACACTAAGCAGCACAAACGATCTACTCTCTACCGCTATGGAGCGCCTAAGTACTGGTATGCGTATCAATTCTGCAGCGGATGATGCAGCAGGTCTTTCTATCGCAAACAAACTTGAAGCGCAAACTCGTGGTATGTCTGTTGCAATGCGTAACTCTCAAGATGCAATCTCAATGCTGCAAACGGCAGACGGCGCACTAGAGGAGCTGACTAACATTGCTTACCGTATGAAAGATCTTGCTACACAATCTGCGAACGACACGAATGGAGCTTCAGAGCGAGCAGCACTAACCGCAGAATATGGCGAACTAGCCGCAGAAGCTACACGTATCCTAACTGAAACTTCATACGGTGCAGGTCAAAAGCTCCTATCAGGTGGTAAACTTGATGGCGCAGTGAAATTCCAAATTGGTGCATCTTCAACTGAAACACTCGATCTTGATATTTCAACCAATCTAGGTGCTATTGATTTCTCTGCGGGTGCTGTCGGTGACCTAACTAACCAAGCTAATTCAACCACAGCAATCGGTACCGTTGACGGCTTGTTTGACACTATTAACACTGTGCGCTCATCACTAGGTGCAAACATTAACCGTCTTGAGCACACCATCAACAACCTAGCAAACGTATCTGAAAACACTGCTGCTGCGAAAGGCCGAATCACAGATGCTGACTTCGCAATTGAATCTTCAAACATGACGAAGAACCAAATGCTGATGCAAGCAGGTACAACGGTTCTTTCTCAAACGAACCAGCTGCCAGGTATGGCAATGTCTCTTCTTCGCTAATTGGCGAGAGACACTCTTCTATTTATTTTACTCCAGTGATTTTAGCCTCCCTTGCGGAGGCTTTTTTTCATTTTAAGACTCCTAGTCAATACCTTTTTCATTTAACAAACCCTGCCATTTGGTCGCCTTAAAACATTGAGCAAAGCTGAGTTTCATTCAAGGAAGCAGCGGAACTCAGCAATGGGAAGTCGTACTTCCGCAAAACCAAGAATGAATGCTTAAGTCATTGATATTTAAAAGCTAACTGCATGGCATTCATCTTGCTATTTCTCTAATTAAATCAGAAAGATGATGATGGTATGAACCACAACGGTCATACACAAAAGACAAGGGAGTACTCTGATGAGTTCGATCGATCCAGCAACCATGGCACAGCAACTGGCAACCTTTGACGTCCAGTCGTTTAGACAACGCTACACCACTCAAGCTTCCCAGTATCAATCTCAACTGGATGCGCTTGGCAAAGTCGAATCTGCATTGCGTGAGTTCCGTACTGCTGTGAATGAAATGAACAACAGCACATCAGGGATCATCAAAAACAGCGCAACTGTGTCGAGTGAAGGGTTCTTCACTGCCAGTGCTGACTCCAAAGCACTGACGGGCAGTTACCAAATTTTTGTAGAACAAGTCGCCACAACGCATCAGGTATCAACTGGCATGCCTGCCGATCTGGAGCCTACAACGGAAGTGCCACTGACTGGCACGCTCGAGTTTAAAATCAACGGCGAGACAATGACGTTGGATCTTTCCACTCTGGACAGTGATGGAGATGGTAAGGCAACCATGGCTGACTTAACTTCGGCCATCAACAATGACCCCGATAATCCGGGCGTAAACGCCACCTTGGTTCGCTCAGGTGGCAAAACCCACTTCATGCTCTCCAGTGAAGAAACTGGGGTAGCAAACAAGATTGAAGTCTCGGCGACAGGGACTGGACAGAGTTGGTTTGAAGATGCCTTCACCAACCTCAATCAAATCAGCGAAGCAAAAGACGCCATCATTTGGCTAGGGGCGAAAGACTCAGGCCTTAAACTCGAAGGCAGTAGCAATACGTTTAGTGATGCTATTGATGGCCTCGACATCACTGTCAGCAAAGCCCAAGAAACCGGCGAATCGCCGTTAACCCTCAGCGTCGGTGGTGACAATGACGCCACTAAAGAGCAGGTCAACAAATTTATCGACGCCTATAACAAGTTGATGTCGACCGTTGACGAATACACCAAAGTAGACACGGAAAACAACACTCGGGCTGTTCTAGCCAGTGACCCTACCCTACGAGCGATTGAAAGCCAGGTGAAGTCTGTTGTGCGTGGAGATTTCGGTGGCCTTCGCCTGAGTCAGGTCGGTATTGAGATCGATCGTGACGGAAAAATGAAGCTCGATTCAGAAAAGTTCGAGCAGGCTCAAATCGATAACAGTACAGGCCTTGAAGCAATGTTCAACGGTGACGGCAACCTGCTAGATAGCATCGACACCATCGTCGAGCCTTACCTGCAGTTCTCTTCCGGTTTGTTTAAATCTCGCAAAGACGCACTAAAGCAGAACATTGATCGCATCAATGACAAACAGGTCGTGCTGGACCGTAAATACGATATGGCTTACGACCGCTACCTCAAACAATTTACCCAAATGAACACCATTATGCGCCAAATGAACCAAACCATGTCGATGTTTGGTTAATGGGCACCAGGAGACGTTTTTATGTTAATGGACTCAGGCTACAACTCTTATCAACAAGTCGATCTTGATGCTCAGGCTGCCTCGGCGAACCCACATCAATTGGTAGTGATGTTAATAGACGGACTACTCAATGAAATTGAACGAGTTCGAGGCCACATGGCCTCAGGTCGCCTTGCAGAAAAAGGGGCTGGCATCAATAAGTGCATGAATATTTTGGTTGGCCTAGATAGCGCACTTGATGCAGAGAATGGCGGCGAAATCGCTGAGAACCTCCACCAGCTATACGACTTTTGTCAGGTTGAGCTTTATCAGGCAAGCGTACAAAACAACCTGGACAAACTCACCAGTGTGGAACATGTCATGAACAATATACGTGAGGGGTGGATGAGTTTTGGTCAGCAAGCATAAAGTGTCCCCTGAACGATTTCGCCATCTCGCGAAACTGATTCATATCGCGACAAAAACCCAGGACTGGCAAGGTTTAAAACGCTACGACCTTCAATTGAGAGAGCTGCTGGAAAGCCATCAGCCCTACCTCAAAGATCCTAGACTCGCGCCTGTCATTACCGAAGTGAAAGCTGTACACAAACAAGCTTTTGACGCACTGGATAAGGCCATTAACGAACTGGAAGCAGAGATTAATGTTGTCGACGCTCAGCATGAACGTGCAAAAGCTTACCAGCTTGCGATGACCATGGAGTACTAGCAATGAACACACCTTCACTGCACACCATGACAAGCCAAAGACCAGAGCAGTTCTCCGCTGATGGTACGATCCAAAAAGCCCGTGGATTCGGTCAGCCTGCCGAACAAAACACTGGCTTTACTCTCATGGGGCAACCAGCATCGACGCTTACTGGCAGTCAGCCAAATGCTGAACAAACTGTCGTGACCTTAACGGATGATAGCGAGGAAATGTTAGGGCAGGAAAATAGCTCAGATCATACGACTACGCTACCGATTGCAAAGCCTCATCTACTAAAAGAACACTCTGCAACCACGGACGCTTTAGCTTTGCTACAGCTGAAACAAAAGCGAGTAGCAAGCGGTGCTCAAACGTTCGATGCTATGACAGGCTCAGTGGGCACAAATTCGTCAGACAGAATGACACCGCAGAGTATAAGCCATCAACTGGTGAAGCAGACAAGCGGGCCTTTGAGTATCGACACGCCTGTAAGCCAGAGCCCATCAGTTCAGAATGTTCTGCAAACCTTGGCCTCAACACAAGTGCAACCGCAGCCTCAAACCTCTCACCAGCAACCTATAGCAACGTCTGTACAAACAGCAGAATGGGCAGCAGTAAAAGTTGATACCAGTGCGGCTAAGTGGGGCGAACAAATGATGCAGGTATTGCATGACAGAGTCTCACTTCAAGCACAACAAAGCATGCAAGAAGCCAAGATCCGTCTAGATCCGCCAGAGCTTGGAAAGCTGGACTTGCTGGTACGCGTTGATGGCGACCGCCTCAATGTGCAAATCAACGCTAATGCGGCAGCAACCCGCGAGGCCTTGCTTCAGGTTTCTGACCGGCTGCGAGCTGAGTTGCAAGACCAGAACTTTGTCCATGTCGACGTCAACGTAGGCTCAGGAGAAAGTGAACGCGACCAGTCACCTCATCAAGGTGAACAACAAACACACATTTTCGATAGTCGCGAGTTTGCCAATTCAGACAATCCCAATGATCCATCAGAGCATTGGCTAAGCACACACGCATAATTAGGAATAGGGTTATGACAAAAAAACAAATGATCGCGGTATTTTCAGCGATGATCCTCACCAGTGCCCTGGTTTCAGCCGCAACCGTAGTTGGTGGAATTTGGTTCTTAAAGCAATCGGGGAATAGTACCAATTCAGAATCATTTTTCGCAGATTCTCCCCTTGCCTTCCTTACCGAAGAACGCAACCCAGCTCAGACGCCTAGTTTCCACTCACTGGACAAAATTGTCCTCAGCGTTAAAGGAAAGCGCCAGACCCACTTCGTCATGCTGGAAGTCGCGATTGAAACTCGCCGCCCAGAACGCATTCAAAATATTGATGACTACATGCCAATTGTGCGCAATTCACTACTGAAGCTTTTCAGCGACAAAACCTACGAAGATCTGCATCAGGACGGCGCAGTTAACCTGCTCCAGAATCAGGTCAAACAAACGGTGCTGCTAGCCTTTGAGAAAACCGACATTCTTCGCGATATCGATGACGTCTTGCTGACGAAATACGTCGTGCAATAAGGAGCACGGCCCATGTTGGATATGAACTTTCAGGAAGAATACGGCGTCGAAGGTGAAATCAGTTCACCTTCCATTCCTATTGATGAGAACAAGTTGCTCAAACAGCACCAAGTGCTGGTCAACCGTATCGTCAATCAACTCAGAGCCCATGCTACACCGCATTGCAGCATCGAAGACATGCAGCAAATTGGCCTTATTGGTTTACTGGAAGCGGGCCGTCGATACGGAAACGTTGAGGACCCCAACTTCCCAGCCTTCGCGGTCTGTCGGATCCGTGGCTCAATACTGGATGAGTTGCGCCGGCTTGACTGGCGATCACGAAAAACGCGTCAACAAGCTCATGAGCTCAATGATGTCACTCGTGATCTGATGCGCTCTCTTGGCCGGCAACCGACCGATGCCGAAATCATCAAAGCATTGGGAACAGACGAACAAGATTATCTTACTCGCCAAAATGCGGCATTGGCTGGAGAAATGCAAAGCCTGGATCAATTGATTGAAAACGGTATCGAAGCACAATCTGACGCTGTTTATGACGGAATGTCCCATGAGCAAACTCGTCGCAGTCTTGAATTTGCTCTGAATAAACTGCCCAAAAGAGATCAACTGCTACTGACGCTGTTTTATCAACACGAACTCAACCTTCACGAAATCGCTTTAGTGCTTGATCTGACGCCTCCGAGGATTTGTCAGCTACACAAACAAGCACTCAAACAACTCAACCACTACTTATCCTCCTAGGAGTCACAAATGCAAAAGTTTTTTGGAGCTATCACCGTCTTACTGTGTGTCTTTGGCGGATATATGTGGGCGGGCGGTAAGCTTGGCGCTATCTGGCAACCGGCTGAATTTCTGATCATCATTGGCGCCGCTGCTGGCTCTCTGATCATAGGTAACCCGCCACAAGTCCTGAAAGAGATGCGTCAGCAAGTTCGTGCCACCATCTCTGCACCACGCGAAGAATATGAATACTACATGGAGCTGATGGCTCTGCTTAACAACTTGCTTGAAACAGCGCGCAGCAGAGGCTTTAAGTTTCTCGATTCTCATATCGAGGCTCCAGATCAGAGCTCGATCTTTCTCGCCTACCCGAAAGTTGGTTCAGATTACCGCCTGATTTCATTTATTACTGACAACTTGCGTTTAATGGCCATGGGTCAAATGTCGCCTCACGAATTAGAAGGTTTACTGGAACAGGAAATCGAAGCCATTCAAACAGAAATGCTCCTCCCTTCTCGCTCAATGCAGAGAACAGCTGAAGCACTGCCGGGCTTTGGTATCTTAGCGGCGGTCGGCGGCATCATCATTACGATGCAGGCTATTGACGGCTCAATCGCTCTTGTGGGTTACCACGTCGCTGCGGCTCTGGTTGGAACATTCGTTGGTATCTTCGGTTGTTACTGCTGTCTTGACCCACTTAGCAATGCCATGGCACAGCGCGTGAAGCGCAACATGACCGCATTCGAGTGCGTCAGAGCAACACTTGTGGCTTATGTGGCGAAGAAGCCAACCTTACTTGCCATCGATGCTGGCCGTAAACACATCCAGTTAGACATTAAACCGACGTTCAATCAGATGGAGAAGTGGCTCGCTGAGCAGGAGGGGTAATGCAAAGACAAGAACAGGTGGTATTCAAACGAACAAAAACTGTCGACGACGATGAATTTCATGGAGGTGCCTGGAAGGTCGCTTTCGCTGATTTCATGATCGCCTTAATGGCACTGTTTCTGGTCTTATGGGTGATGCAGGTTGTTGACAAAGAGGAGCGTAAGGCGATTGTTGCTCACCTTCAAAGTGCGAGCGTGTTTGATAAGAGTTACGGTAATCCGTTTGATACCTCGCAAAGTATCTCTCCTATTGATTTGGCCGCCGACTCTTCCGTACCGAGCCGACATGATTCTACCCACATTGTCAGTTCATTCTTTCAGGGTGATGGTGAAGGTCCGGAAACAGACTCTCTGATTCCCGGCACATTCGACACACAGGAACGACTGGCTGCACTGGCGAAAGTCATTAAGGAAGCGGTTCGACAAATCAGCGCTCAGGGGAATGTCAATGTCACCGTAACACCACAAGGTCTACGGATTGTTCTTCAAGACGACTACAAACAACACATGTTTGGTCGTGGTGGCTCTGAATTGACGCCATTTTTCGAAGATTTGCTTCTTGCATTAGCGCCTGTATTTAAACGTGTCGAGAACCCACTGATCATCAGTGGTCATACTGACTCTACTCGCTTTAAAGGTCACGTTGAACGTCGCTCTAACTGGGAGCTGTCCGCGTCACGTGCGAATGCAGCTAGGCACACTCTGGTTGCCGGAGGGATGCCCGACGAGCGAGTATTACAAGTCACAGGGATGTCAGATCGCGCATTACTGAATGGTGATGAACCAGAATCGAGTGAGAATCGACGCATTGAGCTGTTTATCCTCACCACGCCAGCCGCCAAGGTATTGGAAACCTTCTTTGGTAATAATGCTGACAGCGAACTGCAAAAAGCCAAACAGAAGGCGGAATTTAATCAGCCGGTTATTCGCCAAGAAGTGATTAACTTTTCAGATACTCAAGCTCCTTCGAAGCCAAAGCTTCAGCAACTTTAACTCTCTCAGGCGCTCTTGCAGCGCCTGCTAACTCAAACGTAAAAGCACATGCCTCAATACACGGTCCGACACGCAAAAAAAGATGGATTACAAAAAGCCTTTATGTGGCTGATTGTCATCGACTACGTGTTGCTTTCTTTGTTTCTCAGTCAGCTGTATAACCTGACTCTAAACGGAGGCACGGCCATCAGCACTCTGTTGCTACTCTACAATGTACTACTCACTTTTCTCTGCTTTCAGCGTACCGATAAACGCGACTCTTACATTATTTACCCAACGTTATCGGCAACGCTACTGGCTTTCGTCTGCTTCCTGTACTTCTTCTTTCTGGTCTGACGCGACTTTCCTTTAGGCAAAAAAATGCTCTTCAATTAATGAAGAGCCAAACGAGCAATAAAAATCGGTAAATTATTTTAGCTGGGTTTCCGCCTTAACTTCTCATCAACGCCACCACAGAATGACGTTTTACGTTCGCCTGAGCATTAAGTGCCATAAAGGCTGTTGAGAATTGGCCAGAGTTCTCATCGAATAGTTTAAGTTTGTCTTCGACTTGGTGAGCAGAAATAACCGAAGACTGCTTATGAAGTGTTTGCATTTGCATTGTCAATTCAGAGCCAATCACACTTGCCTGCTCTAGCCCTACCTGTACTTGACGGAAGTGCTGATTTACCTTGGCAATGGTCTGTTTAATGCCTTCTCGAGAGCTTAAATCGAAACTCAGCTCCGCAATGCCTTCTGGCTCAGCTTTGAGCGTCATAACATTGGATTGCCCTGCCGGAAAGCGATGTCCCTGACCAGTGACCATCACCTTTTGCTGCATTTGCTGATAAGCCTTCTCGGAGGATTCAAATAGAATGGTACCGTCCTCAGACAGCGTGGCTCTGAGCCCAAGAGGAATCAGACTCCGGTCTAACATTTTAACGGTTTGCTTGCCCTCAGACTGACCATCAAATTGAACCATCACTGAGTTGCCTTGCGGGAAATCCAGGCGAATTTGCTCAGCTTTGTCACTCAAGCGATGGATGTTAAGTCCAGGGATTGAGAAACGACGCATATCCGCTTTGTCGATCTTGAGCTTCAACTCGTTGTCGATCACTTTGTTACCGTCAAAACGTGCGCTGTCTAGAATGCGCTCTATGTTAGCTTTGGATCCTGTTAAGCCTTCTTTTAAACCAGCGACATTACCCGCACCAAGGTTCATTGCCCGAGTGAGACCTTGCTTTATCTTGGCTAATTCACCGCCAATGGCTTGCAAGGAGCGTGTCGCAATCTGAACTGAAGTCGCATTTTGCTGCCCCTGAGTAAGCAAAACACCAGACACCGAATACGATGCTGGTGTTTGGTTTTGGGCAGCTAGTTTACGCTGCCCTATGCCACCATGAGACTCCGAAGAACGAGGAGGAGAAATAGAAGCTCTATCGTGCCCAGTCAATCTGACATTGTGGGGGCGAACCTCAACTGTGCTCATTACCATATTTCAATTCCTGCTTATCAGATGCGGTCGAATAAGTTGAGATCGTTAATCTTAACGTAGCTGGCTTGAGTCGCTTGCAATGCGGCCATGTAGTTACTCAAACGAACTGAAGCTTCACCATAATCTAGTGCGGAGAGATCGCTGCTGACCTTATCGACAAACAACTTATTCTCACCATGAGCACTATCCATCAAATCCAGGTTGTTGTGACGACCACCCATTTCAGTCATCGCAGCTAACACGTTGCTGGATGTTGCTTCGATAGAGCTGAGCGTCGATTCAACCGTAGTTCGAAAAGCTGGTGTGGGTGATTGGAATTCTGCAATCAAAGCATCAAGATCGTTAAGAACGTTATTGCCACCTAGATCCAGAATTTCCTGTGCAGTCATATTGGATTCCATTGTGACACCTTTCGCTACTGTCACAACGCGTTTATCGCTGTTGCCTTGGATTACGTAACTCCCACTCGCGTTAGACAAAGCTGCCGTGTCTGTTTTAGTTCCGGAGAACAAGTAACGGCCTTCTTCATCCTGAGCGTTAAACGATGAAACAACAGAAGAACGTAGACTTTCAAGTTCGCTGATAATGCCAGTACGATCGCTGTCGGTTAACGTACCATTCGCTCCCCATAGAACCAGTTCGTTCATCTTCTTCAGGCTTTCATTCACTGAGTCAAGTTGAACTTCCTGGTTGGATAATGCTGTCTTCACATTGGAAATATTGCTCTTGTACTGGGTAATGGCTGAGCCTTCACGCTCTAAGTTAAGCAATTGAACTGATGCCATTGGATCATCAGACAATTTGGTCAGACGTTCACCGGTGGACATTTGCTGCATAACTTGTCCAAGTCCGGCGTTATTAATCTGCAAGCTTTGCAGCATCATCTGACTGAATTGAGTATCGCTAATTCTCATCTGAGTTCCCTGTAATTAGAATAACTGTAGAACGGAATCAAACAGCTGATTTGCTGTGCTGATCACTTTCATGTTGGCGTTGTGAGCGTTGGCAAACGTCATCAAGTTTGCCGCTTCTTCATCACTGTTTACTGCGCTGACGTTATCTCGGGCGGCCATTGCTTGTTCGCTCATCGACAGCTTCGCCTGATAATCCGCATCCGCCTGACGTGCTTTGATGGCCGTTTCTCCCACCATGGCAGCAAACGCATCGTTTAACGTGACTGAACCAAAACCACTGATTGACACGGCTTTGTTGCTGACTGCAATTAAGCTGTCCAGCACATCGGCATTGCCAGGATTACCGTCACCAGACAAAGCAAGCTCCTCTGGTTTGAGGTCGGTAATCGTCAGGCTTGCAGCTGGGTTAGCAGGGTCGTAACTGAACAAGGGCTTACCTGCATTGCCATTGAGGTCTTGGCCGGTTACCAACAATGCGTTGAATTCATCAGCGAGCGCCTTAGCCATATCATCAATCGCAGAACGGTATGGTTTTAGCACCTCCGTCTGATAGTCGGTCAGTGCGCCAACTTGCCCACCCGGTGTATCAGTAATCGCAAAACTCTGAGTACCAAACTCAACATGCAAATCGGCAAGATATGGATCGCTTGGATCAGGCACGGCCTTAAGCACTGCAGCATCTCCACCCATGACCAGTGGCTGTCCAGAAGAAAGCGTAACCTGCAAGCTGCCATCGGCCTGTGACGTCGTTTTCACTTCCACAACTTTAGACAGCTCACCAATTAACGCATCACGAGTATCCATTAACTGAGCCGGGTTACCCCCTGTGCCTTCCATCTCAACAATCTGCTTGTTCACATCAGCGATGTTACTCATCAAGCTGTTGGCATGAGAAATAGCCGCATTGCGCTGGTCATTGACGTCTTTATGCTGGTGAGAAAGCGATTCGGTGAGGGTATTAAAACGACGCGCAAGGGCTTCTGATTCATTAATGATTTGCTGGCGATAAGGGACCGATTCTGGTTTTACCGTTGCATCATTCAGAGCTGAAAATAGCGTATCCAGACCAGCTGAGAGGCTGAAACCGTCAGCGCCGAGTGTGTTTTCCAGTTGGCTCATCGTGCTGCTGTATCGAGTAGCGTAAGCAGAAAGACTGTTTGTCGCCCAAGTTTGCTTGACTAGAAACTCATCCGTCACTCGACGGATGCTGGTCACTTCAACGCCCAGCCCTGGGCTTAGCTTGTCGTGTTTCGTTCCACCAACAGAAGCCATCAAGGCTTGTTGACGGCTGTACCCCGGTGTATTGATGTTGGAGACATTCTGCGCCGTGACATCCAGTGCCACTCGATTCGCATTGAGGCCGGAAAGGGCGATATTGACGAGGTTCATTTACAGCTCCATTTTTCGAATCAATGGTTGGGCGAAGGCTGTAGTCACGCTGACTTCGCCCAACATTTGTCTAACTGAGGCGACCGTCTCCTGAGTGGAATGAAGCGCCTGGTCCGAATTAGATGTTACAGATGCTTCAGCGTGTGAGCTTGCTTCCACCTCATTGAGATTGTCATTCGCCGATAAGGTTGACGCACTGGTTTCAAATTCCACTTCCGAAATCGAAGGACTGAGCTGCTTAATCAACATTTCTGAAATGCCAGAATGCTGTTTCTTAGACATTTCAATCGCTAGCTGACCATCGTACATATCGCGAAAAACACCTTGTTGTTGGCTGGAAAACGGACTGTCTTCATCGGCCAACACGTCACTGCTACTGCGCATCTGGCGCAGCACCATCTGCAAAAACATCGCTTCAAACTGGCCCGCCACAGTCTCCAGTGCGGCTCCCTGTTCGTTGCTGTTCTTTATGTTCATCAGAGCGCTGTTATCGTGATAAAGCACCGAGTTCATTTGTGACTGTTCATTCAGTCCGTCAAATTTCATAAAAACTCCTTAAATCACTACCAGCTCTGCGTTCAACGCACCTGCTTCATGCAAGGCTTGCAGAATCGACATCAAATCCGTTGGCGTCGCCCCTAAACTGTTTACCGCACTGACGATCGTGTTGAGTTCAGTACCCGGAGGCCAGATCACCATTTGCGCTTGCTCTTCGCTGACGTCTAATAACGATTGGTCGACAACTTTTGTTTCACCATCAGCAAACGCGTTTGGCTGACTGACCTGTTGCGACTCTGCAATGGTGACCGTTAAGTTTCCATGACTCACCGCGGCTTCACTGACCTTGACGCTCTTACCTATCACAACGGTACCGGTACGAGAGTTAAAAACGATGCGCGCAGGCTTACGTCCTTCCGCCACGCTGATTTCTTCCAGCATGGACATCATAACAACACGCTGCTGGCTGTCCTTGGGTGCTTTGACGCTGATACGAACATTGTTCTTTGCTACTGCGACCTTAGGTCCGAAAATGTTGTTGATTTCACGAGCAATATTCTTAGCTGTCGTAAAGCTTGGTTTTCTCAGGTTCAGTACCACGTTATCTTGCTCTGAAAAGTCATTGGGTACTTCTCGTTCGAGTGTCGCTCCACCAGGGATACGACCTGACGTAGGCGTATTAATGACGATTTTAGAACCGCTTTTTCCTTCAGCAGACACGCCGCCCACGACGACGTTGCCCTGAGCAACGGCATACACCTCACCATCGATGCCGCGCAATGGTGTCAGCAGTAAGGTACCGCCTCGCAAGCTCTTGGCATCACCGATGGAAGACACCACTACATTCAATGTCTGGCCCGCACCTGCCATCGGTTCAACGGTTGCAGTGACGCTCACTGAAGCCACATTGCGCAACTTAGGGTTGGTACTGTCGTCGATTTGAACACCAAATTGTCGCAACATGTTAGTGATGGATTGCGCGGTAAATTTCACCTGATTGCGGTCGCCCTGCCCGTCTAGGCCAACCACTAGACCGTAACCAACCAATTGGTTTTCACGAATACCCTGAACATCAACTAAGTCCATGATAGGGATTTCAACTTCAGCTTGAGCAGGTAACGCTGCCCCTAGTGACAACACCAGCAGCATCCCCATCAAGAATGAATCTCTTTTATTGGCAACCCTCTTCTCATGCGCATAGCGAAACGGGCTGAATCGAAGAGATAGAGAGCTAAGAACGGCGGTAAACATAGTCATTTTCTGTTTCATTAAAACGGCATCCAAGGACTGTTGAAGAATTGGCTTAACCAGCCAGCAGCATTGCTATCAGCTAAAGTGCCTCGACCCGAATAAGTAATTCGCGCATCACCGATTCGTGCGGAAGAGACCTGATTGTTACGGCTGATATCATCAACACGTACGATGCCTGTTAGGCGAATGAACTCATCCCCTTGATTGAGACGAATCCATTTTTCTCCACTGATACGCAAGACACCATTAGGCAGCACTTCATGAACTGTTACTGTGATAGCGCCTTCGAGCTTGTTTCCCTGAGAGCTGGAAGCACTGCCATCAAAAGCGCGTTGAGCGTCGACACTGGCGGCGAGCTCATCGATGGTTTTGCCTCCTAAACTCGGTGCAGCAAAACCAACGCTCGAGTTCTTGCCATACTTGGTATCGGCTTTTTTGCTCGATTCCGTTTCTTCGGACAGGACGACCGTGAGCATATCGCCAACACGGTATGCTCGCCTGTCCTGAAACAGGGTCATGGAGTATTGATGACGATAGAGGCTGCCGTTTTGTGCAGCTGGAAGTGAATAATCCAGCGTAGGTGGTGCGTATTTTTCTTCATCAGGCTCAGGAGGCGTAAACTCCTGACGACCAGCACACCCAGCAAGCAAAATGACAACCAGAGGCCACACTCTCAATAATGCCTTCATTCCCTGTTCCTTTATTACTTAACGGTTACACCGACTGAGCGACAAACTTCAGCATGTCATCCGCAGCCGAAACGACTTTGGCATTCATCTCGTAAGCGCGCTGAGTCGTGATCATGTCGACCATTTCCTCCACCACCTGCACGTTTGAGCCTTCTAAAGAGCCTTGCTTAATGCTGCCTACGCCGTCTTCTCCGGCAATCAGCTCATCCGCCTGACCACTGGCTTCCGTTTCACGGAACAAGTTTCCGCCCACGGCTTCTAGGCCGGCTGGGTTGATGAATTTCGCTAAGGTGATTTGACCGAGTTCTTGTGGTGCAGTGCTGTCAGCTGTAGTAGCGGACACCGTGCCATCCACACCAACAGAAACAGATAACGCGTTCTCTGGGATCTGGATTTGCGGTTCTAAAGGCAGGCCTTGGCTATTAACCATCAAGCCTTCCGAATTAACGTGAAACTGGCCGTTGCGGGTGTACATGATCTGGCCATCGGAATTTTCGATCTGAAAAAAACCTTGCCCCATCACAGCAAGATCCAACTCCTGACTGGTGTTTTGTGTATTGCCTTGAGTGAACACCTTCTGTGTGCCCACCACTCGTACACCACTACCTAACTGAACGCCTGCTGGCAGCTCGTTAACCTGATCCACCAGCGCTCCCGGTTGGCGTTGAATGCTGTAAAACAGATCTTCAAACACTACTCGGTCACGCTTAAAGCCAACGGTATTAACGTTTGCCAGGTTATTGGAAATGGCAGTCATTTTGGTGTCTTGGGCTGCCATGCCCGTTTTACTTACCCATAAAGCTGAGTGCATTTTCTACTCCTTGCGCCGCGCCTAGCGTGACGACATTAATTTGTTACCGGCCTGCGCCAAAGTCTCTGCGGTTTTCATCATCCGCACCTGCATTTCAAAGTTACGTGTCAGAGACATCACGTTCAGCAGTTCATCAATTGCTGATACGTTACTGCCTTCAATATGCTCTGGCGCAAGTTGAACGGTTTGGTCAACCTCAAATGGGTTGCCATCAACGCTATGAAGCAAGCTATCGCTCTCTTTCTGCAGTTGATTGGTTTCCGGCTTCACCAACTTCAACGTGCCTACTTCAAGCTCCGCACCACCACCCGGAGGTACGACAGAAATACGACCACGTTCGCTGATTTCAACTTTCTGATAATCTGGCAGAACCAAAGGGCCACCTTCACCGATAACCGCGAAGCCATTAATAGATAAAGCGCCAAACGGATCGACTTTGATGTTACCTGCCCGGGTATACGCTTCCTGGCCATCTGCAGTCTGAACGGTCAGATAGCCTTCCCCCATAACGGCAACATCCAAAGCGCGACCTGTTTTGACGATGTCACCTTCATCAAAACGAGTAGACGCAGAGTTAGTCACAACCATAGTACGGCCATCAAAACCTGAGCCCTGAAGCTGTACACTCGAGACACGCTCCATATCAGCACGAAAACCAGCGGTATCCGCATTGGATAAGTTGTTTGAGCGAACATGCTGAGCCTTGAGTACTCGACTCGCGCCAGATGTTGCAGTGAATAGCAAACTGTCCATATCAGGCTCCGTTAGATTGCGTTAAACAACGCCTGAGTCAGTTTGTCATTAGTCGAAATGGTTTTTGCATTCGCCTGATAGTTGCGCTGTGCTGTCATCAGATTGACCAACTCGCTCGTCAGATCGACGTTTGACCTTCTAGCGCTCCCGGTGTTAGATCACCCAAAGTGCCAGAACCTGGGACACCCATTACTGGCGCACCTGAGCTGAAACTTTGAGTCCAAGCAGTGCCGCTGACTTTTGAGAGGCCTTGAGGGTTAGCAAAATCTGCCAGCACGACTTGGCCCTGCAATTGGGACTGACCGTTAGTGTATGTGGCGTAGACCATGCCGTTATCCTCTACGCGAACACCCGCGAGTTCACCCGATGTGTAACCATTCGGGTTGTTAGTGCTAACACCAAAGCCTGTGCCAAATTGAGTGCTGCCTGACAGGTCAATGTCGATGCTCATTGGGTTTGCGCCCGCAGCCGGGAACGAAACGTTATAAGCGCCTGTCGGCGTCGCAATTGAACCATCTGGATTGAACGTCATCGCCACAGTGGAAACCGCGCCCGCACCTCCATCAACTTGCACATTCACTTCCCATACATTGTCAGCAGTTTTAGTGAAGTACTGCGTTACGGTATGTGGCTTGCCTTGTGAGTCGTAAACTTTTGTCGTGTAAGAAGAGTTGAATGAATCAGTATTGTTAGGGTCAAACGGATTCACGGTCTGATCGACAATCGAATTCGTTGCATCTAGGTTGGCAATGAACTCCATCTTATCAGTCGCTTTAGCCGCCAATGAGGATGTCGAGATCTTGATATCACCCGTTGCACCCGTGAGCAGATTGTTGTTCCCATCAACACTGTAACCTTGCAATTTGGCGCCTGTGTTACCTATGACGTAATTGTCTTTATCAGTGCCAAATACACCTGAACGGGTGTAAAGCAATTGCCCCGCGCTGTCTTTGGTCACAAAGAAGCCATTGCCATTGATCGCCAAATCCATTGCACGACCCGTTCCGCTCACCGAACCATTTTTATCAAAGTTTTGGGAGATGGAAGCGACTTCCACGCCGCCTGGCTGCATTCCGTTATAAACAGCCGCAAACTCAGTACGTGCTCCCTTGAATCCGTAAGTCGATGCGTTGGCAATATTGTGGCTGATGGTATTCAGCTCTGTGTTGGTCGCATCAAGACCGCTTAGGGCAATATTAAAACTCATAACTAACCTCTGTCTTCCTTATTGGTTAAGCACCAAACTGAGTGATTTGATAGAAAGGTACGCTGCCAACACCTTCGATGTTAACGAACGCTGCGCCGCCTGAGCTTGGGATACGAACTTGCTCAACCTGACCGGCTAAAAGAATGTTTGGAGCAGATTGCCCCTCCTGAACCTGAACAGATACCGTATATTTTCCTGGTTTAAGACCGAGCTCTTCAGGGTTGATACTAAAATCCACGTCACCCGCGGGATGAGCGCCTAAAGGCACTTTGGTTGACTGGCCGAACTCATCGGTAACAACCAGGTTGACTTGGCTTGAAGGATGTTGAAGCTCAATTTTTCCACCTTGAACCGCGTCACCCATTTCAAACTCATTACCAGAAACAAAAACCGTCTGACCAACCAACCCGGCCGTAGACAGAACTTGCATGTTATCGAGCAAAACCATGCTGTTTTGCATCATTGACGCCATGTTCTCTGTACTTTGTACCTGAGAGAACTGTGCCAATTGACTAACATACTCAGTGCCATCAAGTGGGTTAAGCGGATCCTGGTTCTGAATCTGTGCCACCATCAAGCTGATGAATTCGTTTTCTAACGATGTCGCACTATTGGCATCTTGTGGGTTACCAGTCACCGAGGTGGTATTTGCCCCAGAGCCTACTGGAGTGTCAGAAGATAAAGCGTTGTAAGAAGCGATGCTCATTAGCTGCCCTGCCCTAGTCTAAGCAGGCCTTGCTGCATACTTTTTACATTGCTAAGCACTTCAACATTGGTCTCGAAGCTACGGGTGGCTGACATCATATCTGCCATCTCAGACACAACGTCGATATCTGGGTAGTAAACATACCCCTCGTCGTTAGCCAGCGGGTTACTCGGCTCAAAGCGTTTTTCCGCCTGACCTGCGCTTTGGACAACATCGACAATTCTCACTTCAGCATTTGGGTAACTCTCTTTACTAGCTGACAACTGAGTTTTGCTGTACACCGTAGCAAACACAGGTTTTAGCGCCTTGTACGCGTCATCTGGATTGGCAGAGACAGCATCCGCGTTAGCGAGATTACTCGCGACAGTATTCAAGCGTACTGTCTGAGCGTTCATTGCTGAGCCAGCAATCGAGTAAATATCGGTAAATGACATAATTAACGCCCCTCTATCACTTTCGCCAGTCCCTGAAACTTCATGTTCAGAAAGGTCAGGCTGGTCTGAAAGTCCATGTTGTTTTGTGTGAATTTGCCCTGTTCAACTCCCAACTCGACTGTGTTGCCATCTTTACTGTTCTGATAAGGAATCGAGTACATAGAAGAGACCTGCAGTTTAGGTACGGGTTTGTTCACTCCATGAGGTGATAACTGATTCATTACAGTAGTAAAACTCAGATCCTTAGCCAGATACCCAGGGGTATCAACATTTGCTAGGTTACTGGCAAGGACTTTGGTACGCTGAACCCGAAAATTCAGCGCATCAGGGTGAACACCCAACGCATTTTCAAATGAAATTGCCATGTCTCTTTCCTTTAAAATCGGCTCGAATAAGGATGAATAAGACAAGATGCATGCCACAAAAATAACAAAACAAAATCAATGACTTACAAAAAAGAAAGGAAATTCAATTTCCGCATTACGGAAGTATTGAAAAGCCAGAGGAACCGAATTGCTTCCTCTCTAAACTGGGCTGTAATAGTCAGTACCGTGCTGTCCAGTCAGGCCGTTTTAAGCAGTGAAAATATCGGCGCCAAGCAATCCATTATTCAAGCCGTAGAGGCCGACTTTAGACAACAGGTCCAGACTCAAGCCGACAACAATCACTGGGGAGACTATCAACTCGATTACGATATTCGCGTCCCTGCTGCTGCAGAGCATCTACCTATGTGCCCCAAACCACTGAATATTTCAGGTATCGACAACAAAGTGCTCCCTGTCGGCAACCTAAAACGTGCCGTCAGCTGCGATGTACCCTCAGCGAACTGGCGTATCAATGTCGCCATCAAATCTGCGCTGACACTCAATGTGGTCGTCACCAAAACAGGCATCAATCGAGACCAAGCGATTTCACCGATGAACCTTAAGCTTGAAAAGAGAACCCTTAATCGGGAGCAAGATTTCTTCACCCAGCTATCTCAAGTTTCCGGCATGGTTGCCTCTAGGCGCATACGCTCGGGCCAGATATTAGATCCGAGAAAATTAGAGTCCACACCTCTGGTCGCGAAAGGTAATCAAGTGGTGATTACCGCCTCCAAAAACGGATTTACTGCATCCACCAAAGGTGTCGCCCTTGAGCAAGGAACGCGTGGTGAACAAATTGATGTGCAGAACAGTTCTTCAGGAAAAGTCATAAAAGCGGTGGTCACCGGACTGAATCAGGTACAGACCCAATTCTGATTTTTGGACTCCGGTTATCATTTTCGTTGTTTATGACTCGTAAAGAGATAATCATTTCAGGTAGATATAAAAAAGTGATTACTTTGACTTAATGTTTCGCGCATCATGGTCGCATTAAACCTGTAACCACGATGACTAAGGAACCCATTGATGAAAATCGACAAAGTTGCAGGCGGCCACGTACCCCAAACCAGCCTAAACCAAGCTTCCAAGAAACCCGCAGAATCTTCGGCTGCTCAACCGATTTCAGAAGCCATGGTCAATACCAATACTGCTGCAATCGACAAAGCACAGGCAGAAATGCAATCACTGCCTAACGTAGATATGGAAAAGGTTGAACAAGTCCGTAATGCGCTGGTAAAAGGCGAGTTGGCACTGGATACCAAAGCGCTATCTCAAGCGGTTCTACAGTTTCATACTGGTCACGAGTAACGCAGGCTGGAGTTCAATATGGCATCTGAAACCTCTCGCATGATTCAGCGCTTTCTCACCTCCATAGGCGATGACATCAAGTCGTATCGCCAATTAGCGACACTGTTACAAGAGCAAAAATCGCTGTATTTGTCTTTTGATGCAGCGAAACTCAACCAAAATCTTGCCGAGCAAAAACCATTGCTTAGAAAGCTTGATCTACATGCAACTGAACGTAGCCAGACCATGAAAGCTTTACGGCTGACTAGCGACCAAGCCGGTATCAGCAAACTTTTTTCTGTATTACCGCCGTCGTTGTCAGGCAAAGTTCATGCACAATGGCGCGAATTAGAATCTCTGGTTAAGCAGTGTCACGCACTCAATCAAGAGAACGGCCACAGCTCTGCCAGTTTTCATGAACTGATGTGTCATGTCACTCAACCAAGCCAACATACCTATGAAGAACAGCCATCGTTGAGATGATCAATGTTCGCAATGGTTGGAAAGAGGCATTGTACAAGCTCTTGTCGGTTTATCTTTGTACTGTATACCCTCTCAACGCCTCACCTTTACTTACTGAATTTGAGTACGAACTGGCTATCCTGACACCCTATAAAAAGCAAATAGAACAACGTTTGGCGGTTAACCGACCTCTGATTCAGGACATCGCCAAGCAGTTATCATCTCAATCCTTGCCATCACAGCTGATATTGCTACCCATGCTAGAGTCTTCCTATGATCCTAAAGCTGTCTCTCACGCCAATGCAGCAGGGTTATGGCAACTTATGCCTGCAACAGCACAACGCTTCGGCCTTAAAATCGATGCCAGCCAAGATCAACGATTTGACATTCAAGCCAGTACTGAGGCAGCCATCGAATATCTGGCGTTTTTGCACAATAAGTTTGATGATTTGGCACTCACCATTGCGGCATACAATGCTGGGGAAGGCCGAGTATCCCGTGCCATTAAAAAGTCTGGCAGCAGACAGTTTTCTACACTCGCGCTACCTTCAGAAACGACACAATATGTGCATCGATTTTATGCCCTGCGAAGCTTGATTGAGATAGAGAGACTACTTGAAAAACAGCCTAATACACTGTTTTTATTTGGCGAATTTAACCAGTCGCCGCTTGTCGATCTATCTCCTCTTCCACCACTCATCACCTTATAAAGACTCAACGGCTAATCAGATACGTTAACAACTCGATACAGTTGCTTATGCTCTCAAGCTATTAGTACTTCAACCTTAATGCCCGACAGCTCTAAAGATATCCTTGCTTAACGATGGTTTTTACAGGTTTAGCCACTAATTTAGCCCCGATAACGGGAATATCCCGTATAATTTTTATTCAACAATACAAAACCCTAGCTTTCGTTGGTTGTTATTGACTCAGCAAAGCAGGATAATATCGGGATCGGATTCTCTTAAATATATAATTATGACCGAATATCTTTTGTTGCTGGTCGGCACTGTGCTGGTCAACAACTTTGTACTGGTGAAGTTTTTGGGCCTATGTCCATTTATGGGCGTTTCCAAGAAGCTGGAAACAGCAATCGGAATGGGGTTGGCAACCACGTTTGTCCTGACCTTAGCCTCAGTGTGCTCGTATCTTGTGGAAAGCTACATTCTTGAACCTTTGGGGCTGGAATATTTGCGTACCATGAGCTTTATTTTGGTGATCGCCGTTGTGGTTCAGTTCACCGAAATGGTGGTGCATAAAACCAGCCCGACGCTCTATCGCCTATTGGGGATTTTCCTGCCGCTGATCACAACCAACTGTGCGGTTTTAGGTGTCGCCCTGCTTAACATCAACGAAAACCACAATTTCATCGAATCTATCATTTATGGATTTGGTGCAGCAGTCGGTTTCTCACTAGTTCTCATCCTCTTCGCCTCTATGCGTGAGCGTATCGCAGCGGCCGATGTACCTGCGCCATTTAAAGGGGCATCAATCGCCATGATCACCGCCGGTCTGATGTCGCTAGCATTCATGGGCTTTACTGGACTGGTGAAATTGTAATGAGCGCTATTCTTATTGCTGTACTGGCCCTAGCAGCACTTGCGGCACTGTTTGGCGCCATATTAGGGTTTGCCTCGATCCGCTTTAAAGTTGAAGCAGACCCGATTGTCGACCAGATTGATAACATTTTGCCTCAAACCCAGTGTGGCCAGTGCGGCTACCCGGGTTGTCGCCCTTATGCAGAAGCGATTGCGAATGGCGACGAGATCAACAAGTGTCCTCCTGGCGGTCAGGCAACTATCGAGAAGCTGGCCGATCTTATGGGCGTCGAAGCAACAGACTCGGCACACGATCTGGATGACAACGTCAAAACCGTCGCATTTATTCATGAGGACATGTGCATTGGCTGCACTAAGTGTATTCAGGCTTGTCCGGTTGATGCGATTGTTGGCGGTACTAAAGCTCTTCACACGGTGATTAAAGACGAATGTACCGGTTGTGACCTGTGTGTTGCACCTTGTCCAACGGACTGTATTGAAATGATTCCTGTAGAAACCACTACAGCGAGCTGGAAGTGGCAACTGGACGCCATTCCTGTTGTTGATATTACCGATTCTGCCAAGTCGCAGAATGGCGTGAATTAAGGACTGGTATGCTGTCACTCATCGAACAAATTAAGTCAGGCGCACTTTGGGATTTCCCAGGGGGTGTCCACCCACCAGAAAACAAAAAGCAGTCGGTTAAAAGCGAGATTGCCAAAGCGAGTATTCCACAAGAAATCGTTCTGCCAGTGAAGCAACACATTGGTAAACCGGGCACGATCACAGTGGAAGTTGGCGAGCAAGTACTCAAAGGTCAGCCGCTGACTAAATACGACACCAGCTTCATGCTTCCGGTCCATGCACCAACATCCGGTAAAATCACAGCGATAGAGTCTCGTACTACAGCCCACCCATCCGGTCTGGCAGAAACTTGTATCGTCATTTCTCCAGATGGTGAAGATCGCTGGATTGAACGAAAAACAGATAACGACTTTACCCAACGTACACCAGACGAATTGATTGAGATTATTCGTCAGGCTGGCGTTTCAGGTATGGGCGGCGCAGGCTTTCCAACCGCGAAAAAGATCCAAGCTGGATTGGCTCGAACAGAGATTCTGATTGTTAATGCTGCAGAATGTGAACCTTACATCACCGCCGATGACATGTTGATGCAAGAACATGCCGATGAAGTAATTAAAGGCATCGAGATTGTTGAACACATCTTAAATCCTAAGCTGACCATTATTGGTATTGAGGACAACAAACCTCAAGCCATCAAAGCGTTAGAACAAGCCGCAGAGCATAAAGACATCGTCATCCGCGTCATCCCCACCAAATACCCATCGGGTGGTGAAAAGCAGTTGATAAAAATACTGACCAACAAAGAAGTACCAGCAAACAGTATTCCAGCGGATATTGGATTGTTAGTGCAAAATGTTGGTTCGCTGCAAGCCATTAAGCGTGCTGTTTGTGATGGCGAACCTCTGGTTGATCGAATCGTTACTCTGACCGGAGATACCTTTAAACAGCCGCGTAATGTCAAAGCACTGATTGGTACACCGGTTCAATCACTGCTCGACGAGTTTGGCTATAAAGCCGATAAAAAACTGCCTCGCCTAATCATGGGTGGCCCTATGATGGGCTTTACGCTGCCCCATGCCAACGTTCCGATTACCAAAACCGCGAACTGCATTCTGGCTCCGACTCGTAAAGAGATTTCACCCAATCAGTACGAAATGGCCTGTATCCGTTGTGGTCAATGTGCCGAGGCCTGCCCTGCTTCACTGCTCCCTCAGCAGCTTCAATGGCATGCAAAAGCAGAGGAATACGACAAATGCGAAGAGCTCAACCTTAAAGATTGTATCGAATGTGGCGCTTGTGCCTTTGTCTGCCCAAGTGAAATCCCGCTGGTGCAATACTACCGCCAAGCCAAAGCTGAGATGCGTACTCGCAAAGAAGAGTCCGAAGCCGCTGAACGCGCTAAAATCCGCTTTGAAGAGAAGAAAGCGCGACTTGAGCGTGATAAAGCCGAGCGCGAGAATCGATTCAAGAAAGCGGCAGATGATCGTCGCAAAGATATGAAGAAAACCGGTGGCGATGATGCCATTGCTGCAGCCATTGCGCGCGTAAAAGCACAGAAATCTGAAGCGAAATCAGATGAACCCGCAGTTAAACCTGCGGTAGCGGCCGCAATCGCTAAAGCGAAAGCTAAGCAAGCGGCTGCGATGCAAGCAGGTGATGCGGAGCCAGACAACTCTGAAATGGCAAAACTGCGTGAAGAACGCAAACGTCAGGCAAGAGAGAAAAAAGCTCAGAAGACTCAAGAGGCTACGCCAACCACTTCATCCGGTGATAAGAAAGATGCGGTTGCAGCAGCTATTGCGCGCGCTAAAGCGAAAAAAGCCGCGCAGCAAGAAGGTAAACCGGAACCCGTCACCGCTGAACCGGAAAACGCTGAAGCAGGAGAGGATCCGAAGAAAGCGGCGGTCGCTGCCGCTATCGCACGCGCTAAAGCACGCAAAGCGCAGCAAGAAGATAAATCGGAACCAGTAACCACTGAGCCTGAAAGCGCTGAAGTAGCCGAAGAGGATCCGAAGAAAGCGGCAGTCGCTGCCGCTATTGCACGCGCTAAAGCACGTAAAGCACAGCAGGAAGGTAAATCGGAACCAATTACCGCTGAGCCTGAAAGCGCTGAAGTGACAGAAGAGGATCCGAAGAAAGCTGCTGTAGCTGCCGCAATCGCGCGCGCTAAAGCACGTAAAGCGCAGCAAGAAGGCAAATCGGAACCCATCACCACTGAATCTGAAAGCGCTGAAGTTGCCGAAGAGGATCCGAAGAAAGCCGCGGTCGCTGCCGCTATCGCACGTGCCAAAGCACGAAAAGCGCAGCAGGAAGCAGAACCTGAAAGCACTGAGCCTGCCGAAGAGGATCCAAAGAAAGCCGCGGTGGCTGCCGCTATTGCGCGTGCTAAAGCACGTAAAGCGCAGCAGGAAGGTAAGTCAGAACCCGTCACCGCTGAGCCTGAAAGCACCGAAGTAGCCGAAGAGGATCCTAAGAAAGCTGCTGTAGCTGCCGCAATCGCGCGCGCTAAAGCACGTAAAGCGCAGCAAGAAGGCAAATCGGAACCCGTCACCACTGAATCTGAAAGCGCTGAAGTTGCCGAAGAGGATCCGAAGAAAGCCGCGGTTGCTGCCGCCATTGCGCGTGCCAAAGCACGTAAAGCTCAGCGGGAAGGCAAATCGGAACCCGTCACAGCAGTACCTGAAAGCACAGAAGTAGCCGCAGAGGATCCGAAGAAAGCGGCTGTGGCTGCCGCTATCGCACGCGCCAAAGCACGCAAAGCTGAACGCGAACAGAATAATAAATTTGAGGAGAACGAGTAGTGGCCTTTTTCATTGCCAGCTCACCCCACGCTCATAGTCGCAGAAGCACCCCCGACCTGATGAAATGGGTAGCGCTGTGTGCATTACCCGGCTTATTCGCCCAGACCTACTTTTTTGGGTGGGGAACATTAATTCAGCTCGGCTTTGCCATCATTCTTGGGCTTTTGCTTGAGGCTGGTGTCATGTTGGCTCGTAAACGCCATCCGATGTCGGCATTGCGGGACAATAGCGCGATTGTAACTGCGTGGCTGCTTGCGGTTGCGATTCCACCTCTGTCGCCGTGGTGGCTCATCACCATTGGTCTTATTTTTGCGATTTTGATAGCGAAGCACCTCTATGGCGGTATTGGCCAAAACTTATTTAACCCCGCAATGGTTGCTTATGTTGTACTGCTGATCTCCTTCCCGGTACAAATGACCAGTTGGATCTCACCTACCGAACTGCAACCGACAACGAGCTCTTTAGGCGATGCGTTTTCACTGATTTTCACTGGTTTCAATCTTGATGGCTTATCACTTCAGCAGATTCGAACAGGTGTAGATGGCATTACCATGGCAACGCCACTCGATGCCTTCAAGACCGCACTCCATACAGGTAATACCGCTGCAGAAGCTCTCCACCAGCCTCAGTTCAGTGGTCTGGCAGGTATCGGTTGGGAGTGGGTTAACTTAGCCTACCTAGTGGGTGGCCTACTGCTGATCAAATTAAAAGTCATTAACTGGCATATTCCGGTTAGCTTCGTTGTCAGTTTGACGGTGATGAGCGGCTTGTTTGCTATCTTAACTCCGGGAGAGACGGCGTCTCCGCTGATCCACCTACTCTCCGGAGCGACCATGCTTGGCGCTTTCTTTATTGCCACTGATCCAGTGTCTGCGTCTACGACGGTGAAAGGCCGACTGATTTTCGGTGCGTTCATTGGCGCTATGGTATTCATTATCCGCAGCTGGGGCGGCTTCCCTGACGGTGTCGCCTTCGCAGTACTGCTTGGCAACATGTGTGTGCCTTTGATTGATTACTACACTAAGCCTCGAACGTACGGCCACTAAGGAGCAGCATGTTAAACGCTATTCGCAAGAACGGTGCAATACTCGCGATTTTCGCCTGTGCTTCAACAGGTGTCGTTGCGCTCACGCACTATTTGACTAAAGACCAAATCAGCCAGCAAGAACAGGCTCAACTGCTGTCTGTACTCAACCAAGTGATTCCTCCTGAGATGCATGACAACAGCTTGTACGAGTCCTGCACAATGGTCTCAGATCCCGCTTTGGGAACTGATGAAGCTATGCCCGTCTATATGGCGAGTAAAAATGGCGAGCCGACAGCATTGGCCATAGAGGCGATCGCCCCAGACGGTTATAACGGCGCAATCAAGATCATTGTTGGCATCAAGCAAGATGGGATGGTTCTAGGGTCACGAGTTCTGAGTCATCAAGAAACACCTGGACTAGGGGACAAAATTGACTTACGAGTTACCGACTGGATCCTGAGCTTTGCTGGCAAGAAAGTTACGCCAGAAAACGAAGCCGATTGGAAAGTACGTAAAGATGGTGGGCAATTCGATCAGTTTACTGGCGCAACAATTACCCCGAGAGCCGTCGTCAAAGCAGTGAAAAATACAGTACAATTTGTGAACAAAAATCGTGCACAAATCAGAACCAGCCACGCAATTGTGGAGGCAACAATGAGTGATCACAAAACACTGATTAAAAACGGTATGTGGGACAACAACCCGGCACTAGTTCAGCTGCTGGGTCTCTGTCCGTTGTTGGCTGTGTCTTCAACAGTGACCAATGCTTTGGGGTTAGGCATCGCTACCTTACTGGTCTTGGTCGGCTCTAACGTCACCGTTTCTCTGGTACGTGATTACGTGCCAAAAGAAGTACGTATCCCAGTTTTCGTAATGATCATTGCTGCTCTGGTAACGTGTGTTCAACTGCTGATGAACGCCTACGCCTACGGTCTTTACCTGTCTTTGGGTATCTTCATCCCTCTTATCGTGACTAACTGTATCATCATTGGCCGAGCCGAGGCGTTTGCTTCGAAGAACGATTTATTGCCTTCTGCACAAGATGGTTTCTGGATGGGCCTAGGCATGACCAGCGTCCTCGTTGTCTTAGGTGCCATGCGTGAAGTGATTGGTAACGGCACCCTATTTGATGGCGCTGACCTATTGCTTGGCAGCTGGGCAAGTGCCCTGCGCATTGAAATATTCCAGTTTGATAACAGCTTCTTACTGGCGCTACTTCCGCCTGGTGCCTTTATTGGCGTTGGGTTACTCATTGCACTGAAAAACATCATAGATAAACAACTAGAAGCTCGTCAGCCAAAACAAGAAAAACCGACCATTGAACGAGCTCGCGTCACTAACCAGTAATATCTGGTTTACACACTGGAAAGCAGCTTCAAAATGAATAAAGAAAAACGAGTACAAATACTGGAACGTCTGAGGGAGAACAACCCAAACCCTCAGACTGAGCTCAACTGGAGTACACCTTTCGAACTCTTAATTGCTGTGCTCTTGTCCGCGCAGGCTACCGATGTCAGCGTGAATAAAGCGACCGACAAACTTTACCCTGTGGCTAACACACCGCAAGGGTTATTTGATTTGGGTGTCGATGGCGTCAAAGAGTACATCAAAACTATCGGCCTGTTTAACTCAAAGGCAGAGAACGTAATTAAAACCTGCCGTATCCTGCTTGACCAACATAATGGTGAAGTACCCGAAGACAGAGCAGCGCTAGAAGCTCTGCCAGGTGTTGGGCGCAAAACCGCCAACGTTGTACTCAACACTGCGTTTGGCTGGCCGACGATTGCCGTTGATACTCATATTTACCGCGTCTCAAACCGTACTAAGTTTGCGATGGGGAAAAATGTCGATCAGGTTGAAGAAAAGCTACTCAAAGTCGTACCCAAAGAATTCAAACTCGATGTACACCATTGGTTGATCCTTCATGGGCGTTATACCTGCGTTGCACGTAAACCTCGTTGTGGCAGTTGTATCATCGAAGATTTGTGCGAATTTAAAGAAAAAGTCTACCCAGAAAACTAGGAGAGCAAGGCAATGTCAAACGGGCGTATTTTACACACCATGCTACGTGTAGGTGATCTAGATAAATCAATTCAGTTTTATACTGAAGTCATGGGAATGCAGCTACTACGCACCAACGAAAATAAAGAGTATGAGTACACTCTCGCTTTCTTGGGTTACGGTGATGAATCTCAAGGTGCTGTGATTGAACTGACTTACAACTGGGGCACAACAGAATACGATTTGGGTAGCGCATTCGGCCATATCGCGATTGGTGTTGAAGACATCTACAAAACCTGTGATGCCATCAAAGCCGCCGGTGGCAATGTCACTCGTGAACCGGGACCTGTAAAAGGCGGAACAACTCATATTGCTTTCGTAAAAGATCCTGATGGTTATATGCTGGAACTTATCCAAAACAAACAAGCGTCGGCAGGCCTTGAGGGATAATCGCCTCCACCATTGATTCTATAGGGCAGCATTTAGCTGCCCTATTATTTTTACTTTACATGATAATAATTATCATTTAATCTCGAAATATTGTGAATTCGGAGAGTTATAAGACAATGGGCATCACCGAGTGGGAAAAACACACGCTACTGGCTGATTTAGCAATGAACGATGATGATCACCTGCGTAGCATCCTTCACTACCAACAAGCGCTGACGTTAAGTGAGCGAATTGGTGATTCCAATGAGATTGATGTTGAAGACCGACTGATGATCTCTGTGATTTCCTGTCACAACATGGCTTCGTTTTGGCGAACGGTTGGCGATACTAAATACGAACTCAAATACCTTCAGCTAGCTTCAGAAAAAGTCCTTACCTTGGTGCCTCAATGTCCAAACAGCGACTGTGATGCCTTCGTCGACTCAATGGGCTGCTGTAAAAAAGCGCTGATCGAATTCATGAAACGACACCCAAATCCTAAGATAGCGAAACTGGTGCAGGATATAGACACTGCCACTAACTGTAACCTAATCGCTAAGTTCCGACTTAACTAATCGGAATGAACAGTAAAAAAGCCAGCATTACGCTGGCTTTTTTACTATCAGACTTGGGTCCGCCCCAGTGATATCACTACTCGGCGGTTTTTATCTTTACCAAGCGGTGAAGCGTTGTCTGCAACCGGACGACGGCGGCCGTATCCCTGAACTTGAATCCGATCCTCAGGTAAACCGAGCGATTTAAAGTAGTCACGCAGTACTTCCGCCCGTTGCTCAGACAAATTCTGGCTGGCGCTCTTACTTTCTTCATTCGAGGTGTATGTCGATACCAAGACCAAATCAATATCCTGATTATGGCGAATGTATTCTGCTATCTGTGCCAACCGTTTCTGCGACGCTTTGTTTAGCTGCACACTTGAACGGTCATAATGCAGAATGGTGAAAGCAATATCTTCAAAGCTATATGGCAGCAGATTTGCAATACAGTCGCTAAACGCATTGTAGGAGTGCTGGAACAAGACAGAAGACAATGAGACTTCTATACGCTGATCACGACTTTGCCATTCCTGATAACTAAAAGTTGGGTAACGCCCTTTTTCCAGCTCTGTGAGAATGCTCCATGCAGTTTGCCCACCTACATAACCATCAAACTGCTGGAAGAAACGAATATTAGTAATACGCTCAGCGCTGTCCCCTGGTCGCCATACGGGAGGCATTGAAACCAGAGACACATCTCGGGTTTTACCCATAGGGCGCTTCATCTTCAGCTCAAAATCGAGGTTGATCTTTTTGCTGGCATGGGATGAGAATACCGCGTCACCGTAATTTGGAATCGGGTGCACCATGCGACACTCTAGTGGCGTATTTGCAATCATCTGCCACTGTGACTGCTGGGGTTTAGCAGCATAGCGAACATCCATTGCCGAAGCGGAGCTGGCAACAGAAGCAAGTGTTAATGTTAGGCTAGTGGCTAACAGTCTTTTCATGGGGTACGGATTCTCTTACTTAGCACGGCGCAATGTTGCCGCTGATACTTCTACAACACCTACAATGCAAAAACCTCGCCAAGAACGTAGTGATTGGCTGCACTTCTATCAATAACAACGGAACGTTATTAATTAGACAATCCGGTTTTTCTTGCCCTGAGAATCTGCAATAATGCTGCCCTTGTCACATAATACTAGGCCAACATGACTGTAGAAAACGAAGCATTGACGCTCAAAAAACGATTTCGTGGCTATTTTCCTGTCGTTATCGACGTTGAAACCGCAGGGTTTAATGCCAAAACGGATGCACTGTTAGAAATCTGTGCCGTCACTCTTAAAATGGATGAAAATGGCGAGCTCCAGCCAGCTTCTACCATCCACTTCCATGTTGAGCCATTTGAAGGAGCAAACCTCGAGAAGGAAGCTCTGGACTTTAACGGCATTCATGATCCGTTTAGCCCATTGCGTGGTGCGGTACCTGAATCGGAAGCCCTCAAAGAAATCTACAAGCTTGTACGCAAAGAACAAAAAGCGGCTGATTGTAGCCGAGCAATTATGGTTGCACACAATGCAACTTTTGATCACAACTTTGTGATGGCCGCTAGTGAACGTAGCAAGCTAAAACGCGTCCCTTTTCATCCCTTTGCAACGTTTGATACCGCAACGCTAAGCGGGTTGGCTTATGGTCAAACTGTATTAGCCAAAGCGTGCAAAACCGCTGGGATGGATTTTGACAACAAAGAAGCCCACTCTGCCCTTTACGATACGTTAAAGACAGCAGAACTCTTCTGCGGCATCGTCAACAAATGGAAAGCTCTTGGTGGTTGGCCTTTGATCGACGAAGACGCAGAAAACAATAAATAAAAAAGTAAACACAACAATCGAGTAAACTATGAATCCTGTTGTAATTTCAGTATGTATCATGCTGCTTCTGGCACTGATGCGCGTGAATGTCGTGGTTGCCCTGACATTCAGTGCTATCGTCGGTGGCCTCGTTGCTGGCATGGACCTAAATGATGCTGTTGCTGCATTTGAAAGTGGCCTAGGTGGCGGTGCAACGATTGCACTCAGCTACGCTATGCTTGGGACATTCGCTGTCGCTATCTCTAAATCGGGGATCACCGATTTACTGGCAAACAGTGTCATCAAACGTATTCACGGTAAAGAAAACGGCTCTGCTTCGACAGGTCTTAAGTACGCAGTGTTAATCGCACTAATCTTAGTGACTATGTCTTCTCAGAACGTCGTACCTGTGCATATCGCCTTTATCCCTATTCTTATTCCACCTCTGTTAGGCGTTTTTGCGAAGCTCAATCTAGATCGTCGTATGATTGCCTGTGTGCTGACGTTCGGTCTAGTAACACCCTACATGGTGTTACCAGTTGGCTTTGGCGGTATCTTCCTTAATAACATCCTGCTCAAAAACCTGCACGATAATGGCTTGGAGTCCGTCGTCGCAAGCCAAGTCCCTGTCGCTATGTTGCTGCCAGCAGCAGGTATGATCTTCGGTTTATTAACAGCCATTTTCTTTAGTTACCGTAAGCCTCGTCAATACAAGGAAACGGAGCTGACACACGTTGAAGAAAACACGCCGTCAATCAACAAAAAGAACATCCTAATTGCTTGTGCTGGTATCATCGCTGCACTTACTGTCCAGCTAACCACAGGTTCAATGATCATTGGTGCCCTAGCAGGTTTCATGGTCTTCACGTTTGGTGGTGTTATCGCTTGGAAAGAAACCCATGACGTGTTCACTAAAGGCGTGCACATGATGGCGATGATTGGCTTCATCATGATTGCCGCCGCTGGTTTTGCTGCCGTAATGAAGCAAACAGGTGGAGTAGAGTCTTTGGTAGAAGCACTATCGACTAGTATCGGTGATAACAAACCACTAGCCGCTCTTCTTATGCTGGTTGTTGGCCTCTTGGTCACTATGGGCATTGGCTCTTCGTTCTCGACTATCCCGATCATTGCAACGATCTACGTACCACTGGCTGCAGCATTTGGTTTCTCGCCAATGGCAACAATTGCTCTAGTTGGTACAGCGGCTGCATTGGGTGACGCGGGTTCTCCAGCCTCTGACTCAACACTTGGCCCTACGTCTGGCCTGAATGCTGATGGTCAACATGAACACATTTGGGAAACCGTAGTGCCGACGTTTGTTCACTACAACATCCCATTGATTGTGTTTGGTTGGATTGCGGCTATGGTTCTATAACCGAGCCAAAAGCAAAACAACAGACATAAAAAAAGCTGACTTTGATAGTCAGCTTTTTTATTACCTATTGGAGGTTACTTAGCGTGTTTGTCTGCCACCGCAGACAGAACTGGTACCATATCTTTCAGCAGCTCTTCTTCTACAGGCTTACCTGAAGAGTCAGTAACGTTGATAGAAGTACGGTTACCTAAATCACCAAATAGGAAAGTATAAGTCCCTGATGAAAGGCCAATCGGCTTAACGCCAACCTCAGTCCAGAATGCATCATCTGGTGCAGCGTACTTAGCTTTCACTGTCCCTTGTGATTGGTTGCGCTCTTCAATGGTGAAGCCCATTTCAGGGAGAAGCTTAGGCAGACGAGGCCACAGCACGTTATAAGGAGTACGTGCGATGATCACTGGGAAGCCACTACGGTCTGTGCCCATAGAGATCGGGATCTGCTTAACCAGCTCTTGAGCACGACGAGCTGCTTCCTCACGAATATCCAAGTCGTAACGAGCAGTCACTAGGTTGGTCATCAAGGCGTTATAGCGCTCTTTATTCGTCGCGGAGACTGGCATTTGTTTGCCTGCTTCGCGCCAATCAATCAAAGAGATCTTAAAGCCATAGCGATTGTTCGCTTCAACACTGGTGATTTCATAGCGAGAACCGATTTCAGCGTCTTCGTCTTCAGACTGCCAGCTAACCCAATCCGTCTCGATACGGTTATCCGTTTGCTCACGAATAGCAATGTTCTGCTCTTGCAGCATCTTCAGCGCCGTTTGCCAGACCTTATCCAGCTCATCTTCACGCAATAACCACAACGTTACTTCGCCATTCTTTCGCTCTGCACGCGCGCCTGGGATCAGCTCCAGAACCTGTTGTGGTGGGCGAATATCCACATCACGACCAACACCACCACTAAACTCTCCTTGAGGGATCTGGTAGTTAGTGTAGTTGCGCGGGTTCACACCTTCGATGTTATTCCACTCAGTCAGAGGCGGAGTATTGAGGTAATCAAAATCGTCCTTCGCCTGACGACGCTGAGTTGCGTCACCAGAACAGGCACTTAAAACAAAAACAGCTAGCGAACTAACAACTAGCTGGTGAGACAATTTCATTGAAACTCCTGATAAGTAAATGCCGAAGCTTTGTGCTTCGGCAATTCATTCTGATTTAGTAGATGCAAGCTTCCGTCATTGCCTGTGCCACAATTGGACGAGCATTTTCAGACAACTCTGTCAGCGGCAGTCTTAAGTCACCGTGAGCAATCAAGCCCATCTTGTGCGCAGCCCACTTAACTGGAATCGGGCTCGACTCAACAAACAGATTCTTATGAAGCGGCATCAAGCGTTGGTTGATAATCTCGGCTTCTTCGTACTTACCTTCAAGGGCAAGCTTCATCATTTTCGCCATATCTTCCGCCGCGATGTTATTCGTAACTGAAATCACACCCTGGCCACCTTGCTTAACAAAATCAAGGCCACTCGAATCATCACCACTTAGTAAGATAAAATCTTCGCCACAAAGTTCACGGTGAATTGCAATTCTGCTTAAATCACCCGTTGCATCTTTTAGCGCCACGATATTATCGATTTCTGCCAGACGAGCAACTGTTTCTGGCAACAAATCTACTGCGGTGCGACCTGGCACGTTGTAGAGGATTTGTGGCACGTCGCTTTCTTCAGCAATCGCCTTATAGTGCTGGAACAAACCTTCCTGAGTTGGCTTGTTGTAATACGGCGTCACACTCAGACAACCTGCGATACCAGAGTTGTTTAGTAAACGACTGAAAGTGACTGATTCATGAGTAGCATTCGCTCCTGTCCCCGCAATCACAGGAATACGACCTTCAGCAAATTCTACCGCTTTGGTAACAACCTTGACATGCTCTTCAACGGTTAACGTTGCAGATTCACCTGTTGTGCCAACGGCCACAATTCCATCTGAGCCAGATTCGACGTGAAAATCCACAAGTTTTTTCAGGCTTACGTAATCTACTTCGCCATCATTATTAAACGGTGTAATTAACGCTACGATACTTCCTGAAAACATGTCTTTCTCCCTAATTTAGATACTTTCTGCATGGTACTGTAAGGCGATTGAAAAAGACAAGGGATTAAACCCGCTTAAATCACCTATTTGAGTGAATATTTATCAGATGTTAGAACTTTGGCAACTTACGCCTTTTTTACAGCCCGTTGTCAGCCTGAGGTTAGAAATATCAAGCCCTCAGGCAGGGTCAGTAACGAGTGCAGAAAATTGCATCAGATTTCTGTTGAGCGGACATTTTTCTCTTCAGTAACTGTGCTAAGCTATCTCATTAATAATCATAACAATGCTCGAAGTGATATTATGACTCAACATCTGGTGATTACAGCGGTAGGAACGGACCGCCCCGGTGTCTGCAACCAAGTGGTTCACCTGGTCACACAATCTGGATGCAATATTGTTGATAGTCGCATTGCGCTTTTTGGCAACGAATTCACCCTCATTATGCTGCTTTCCGGCAACAATGCAGCGGTCACTCGCGTCGAAACTACACTGCCTTTATTAGGTCAGGAACTTGATCTCATCACCATGATGAAACGTACATCTCAACATGCTCATGCTGACAACTCTTACAGCTTGGAAGTCTTTGTTGAGTCTGATGATGAAGTTGGGCTGACAGAGAAATTCACTCAGTTCTTCGCTGATAAAAATATTGGTCTTGCATCACTCAGCGCGCAGACCATAGATAAAGCGAAAATTCAGTCTACGCAAAACCAGTTCCATATTGCTATCACGGCCACTGTTGATGCAGATTGTAATTTGATGCAGTTGCAGGAAGAATTCGAAGCATTGTGCTCAAGCCTTGGCGTTCAAGGCTCATTAAACTTCATAAAGAACAGTCAATAAAAAGGAAAATCAATGAACACGCTAACAGCTGGCACTCCGGCTCCGGCATTTTCCCTGCTGGATCAAGACGGCAACACAGTGTCACTCAGTGACTTTGCTGGTAAAAAGATTCTTTTCTACTTCTATCCAAAAGCGATGACTCCAGGCTGTACAGTACAAGCACAAGGTCTGCGCGATACTAAAGCAGAACTGGATGCTCATAACGTTGTAGTGCTGGGCGTCAGCATTGACCCAGTAAAACGCCTAGGTAAGTTTATCGAGCGTGACAACCTCAACTTCACTCTGTTGTCTGATGAAGACCACGCAGCCGCAGACCAATTCGGTGTTTGGGGTGAGAAGAAGTTCATGGGTAAAGTGTATGACGGCCTACACCGCATCAGCTTCCTTATCAATGAAGAAGGTGTGATTGAGCACGTATTTAATAAGTTCAAAACCAAAAATCACCATGAAGTGGTTTTGGATTACTTGAATGAAAATAAGTAATCTCTACTCATAAAAAACGCCAGCTTGTCGCTGGCGTTTTTTGTTTCTTTAACCTTAAACAATAAACTTGTTCAGTATTGCATCTTGCTCTCGGACATTTTCCGTCTGTACCTGCATGGCAATATTGGCGTTTTCTGCGGAGTCGGCTACCTGTGTCGACAGATCTTTGATCTTCACCGTATTGCTGTTGATCTCTTCCGCCACCAAGCTCTGCTCTTCTGCCGCAGAAGCAATCTGCATGTTCATGTCAGTAATGCTCTGAATCGCATCACGAATGCGTTGCAAGGATTCATTTGCCGCTTGAGCTTTATCCACCGCATCCACCGCTGTGTTCTTGCTTTCATGCATTGCTGCTGACACTGAGCTTGCGCCCGCTTGTAGCTGCTCAATCATACTGCGGATTTCAGTTGTCGATTCCTGAGTACGCTGCGCGAGCGTTCGAACTTCATCCGCTACAACTGCGAAACCTCGACCAGACTCACCAGCACGTGCTGCCTCAATTGCCGCATTCAAGGCTAGCAGGTTCGTTTGATCGGCAATGTCGTTAATCACTTTAAGGATGGTTTCGATGTTCGCTGTCGCAGATTCCAGACCTTGTACTTCTTCAACCGCTTGATCGATTCGCGCCGACAATGCATCAATCGATGACGTGGTAGCACTCACCACTGAAGAGCCTTGTTGTGTTGCTTCATCGGCGTCTTTCGCTGCACCAGCGGCGCCTTGAGCGTTATTTGCAACTTCTGTTGCCGTCACAGCCATTTCGTTCATCGCTGTAGCAAGCTGCTCAAGCTCCTGCAGTTGGCTACGCATCGCTTCTGCTGACTCTTGTGAGCCCTGAACCGTCATTTCAGTCCCGCGCAGAATTTCAGCACCAATCGCTTTCGACTGCTGAATCTGCTTCTGCAAGGTCTCAGTAAAGGTATTGAAGCCTTCTGCCAGCTCAGCAAACTCTTTGTCAGTGTTCGTATCCAAACGTTTGGTTAAGTCACCCTGACCGGAAGCGACATCTTTGATCGCTTCATTAAGTGTACCTAGAGGGCGCATCAGGAACTTAATCAGGAAGCTCAGTACCACAACACTCAATACAACACTGATTACTGCGTATAGAATCGAGCTGCTACGCATATCGTCAATAGCCGCAAACGCAATACTCTCATCAACAATTGCACCGATATACCAGTTTTCACTTGGTACTTTGGTAAAGTGGATAAGGTATGACTGACCATCTTTTTCTATACGCTGGTTGCCTTCTTTAATGCTAGCTTCTGGCAAATAAGTGGAAAGATTTTGGCCATTATTCTTGGCATCAGGGTGAGCGATGGTTGTACCGTCAGCGGTGATAATAAACAAATACCCCGCATCGAGCAGATTAGCGCTATTAACTAAATCCGCTAAGCCTGTCAGTTCTAAATCATAAAACATGGCTGCGGTAAACTGGCCGTTGTCTCGAACAGGTGTACCGATAGAAATGATGACTTTCTTCGAGGAAACATCAACATAAGGCGCTGTGACTACAAGCTTGCCTTGGGCTTTAGCATCTTTATACCAAGGTCGGACACGCGGATCATAATCAGGACCAGCTTCCCAGCCATCATCATTTTCTACAACAAAACCATCCGCTTCATAGCCATATCCTACAGCCAAGAAGCTACCTTTCAGGTTTGGTTTCTCAAGAATATCTTTAACGCGTGCTTTGTTTTGAGGGTCAAGTTCAATAACCTCGGTAGTGGATTGAGCAAGAGACTTCTTACTCTCCATTTCTGAAGTGACGGTGTTTTTTACCCCTTTCACCATCTCAATTAGACTGGTATCGACCAAGTCCTCTACTTCATCCTTTACTGTATTAAGTTGTTGCACCGAAAGTAACACAACGGTTACTAACAGCAATGCTGATGATGCAGCAACGATCTTTTGACTAAATCTCATAGTGTCCCTCAAAGATTAATTCGTTTTTTAATTTATAGTTGTTATGTCGTATCTATTATTATCGTCCTAACCACAGCAGACTTAAGAAATTTCTTACAAAATTCATACTTTGTAAAACAATCTTTTAAAAAGTATATACCGTTTGCGCAAATAAAAAGCCTCAAAGCGAAAGCTTTGAGGCTTTTTATTTGATGAAATTGTAATTTGGCCTATCCGGGGTGTGAATAGACTTCGTCTTCGTCGTTACTTGGCAGAGCATTCCACACCGCTTTCACTAAGGTTGCTAACGGGATAGCAAAGAACACGCCCCAGAAGCCCCACAACCCTCCAAAGACCAGTACGGCAACAATGATAGCAACTGGATGCAAGTTCACCGCTTCAGAGAACAGAACCGGAACCAGAACATTTCCATCCAGGGCCTGAATGATGCCATAGGCAATCAGCAGCCAATAGAATTGAGGAGTCAGCCCCCACTGGAACAAGCCAACCATTGCCACAGGTACTGTTACCGCAGCCGCACCGATATACGGAATCAACACAGATAGACCGACTGCAACAGCAAGTAGTACCGAATAGCGCAAATCTAAAATTGCGAATGTCACATAACTCACACCGCCGACAATCAGAATTTCCATCACTTTGCCGCGAATATAGTTAGAGATTTGATCGTTCATTTCATGCCAAACTTTGGTTGCCAGCTTACGGTTGCGCGGTAATACACCACTCGCCATGGCAATCATCTCTTGCTTATCTTTGAGCAGGAAAAACACCAGTAGTGGCACCAGAATCAAGTAAACCGCCAGTGTTGCAATGCTCACTAAAGACGCTAGAGAACCCTTAACGACCGTCTCACCCATCACGATCACTTGGTTCTTCGCGTTGGTCACTAGCGATTCGACAATCTGGAAATTATCCAATTCAGGATAACGTTGCGGTAACTCTGCAATCACCTTTTGCAGCCCAGTGTACATGGAAGGAATATCATTGATGAGATTGCCGACTTGCTGCCAAATCGTCGGGACCAGGCCAAATACCGCCACCATCATTAAGCTCGTAAAACCAAGAATAACCAAGATGACCGATAACGTTCTTGGAATACCCAAGCGGGACAACTGAGAAACAGGCCATTCCAATAAGTAAGCCAAAACAATCGCAACAAGCAAAGGCGCAATAAGATTGCCGAAGAAATAAATCGTGATAAAGCCGAAGAGCAGAATCGCAACCAAGCTCACAGCATGTGGATCAGAAAAACGTCGCTTGTACCAACGACTCACCATCTCAAACATTCGACAAGGTTCCTTTAGTCACTTGCAAACAGTAATAACTATCCAACTCTTCGCAGACCAACTCGAAGGATTGCTTAAGCAGGAAATGTTTTATATCTGACATAGAACTGGGGTCTGAAACATAAATGGTTGTTTGTTGTCCTTCACACAGCCCTTTAGTGTGACGCTTGGCAAGTAATAGTGCCATAGGGCAGCGCTCTTGACGCAAATCCAAAAGATTCAGTTCCATTCTTCAGCCCGATGCTTATCATAGGAGGAATATTGTATAGTGTTTTTTTCCAAGCGTCAGTGCAAATACACCGATGCATCGAAAAGTTTCACTTTGACATAACTCAATTCAATGGAACACTTTACACTCGATAGATGAATGATAGGCGCATAATTCACAAAACAGCAGCCAATCGACGGTGAAACCATCTCAGTAAAAGAGTGTCAAAAAGCTATACCTCCAGCCTGACACCGTTCATTATAACCAAATGACTCAGACTGAGTGGATAGACCAAATGATCATGGAGTATCACCAATAAAATATGTTTAGACGTACGCGCTCACTTGTCTGCTTATGCGTCGCAGCTTCGCTGGGTATACAGACACCAACCTACGCCAATACACTCGATTTACCTGATATTGGTACGGCAGCCAGTAGCACTTTGACCATAGATCAAGAGCTACAATACGGTGACGCCTACATGCGCATGCTGCGTAACAACCAGCCTATCGTCAATGACCCAGTTCTGAATGAATACATCGACAGCTTAGGCCATCAGTTGGTTGCTAGCGCCAGTGACGTAAAAACCCCGTTTACCTTCTTTATGATCCGTGACCGTAATATCAACGCCTTCGCGTTTTTTGGTGGTTACGTAGCTCTGCATACCGGGCTATTTCTTCATGCCAAAAGTGAAAGCGAGTTGGCTTCCGTTGTCGCACACGAAATAGCGCACGTTACTCAACGCCACCTCGCACGCAGTATGGAAGAACAGGCAAGACGATCTCCCGCGACAATGGCGGCATTGGCAGGCTCACTGCTTCTCGCTATCGCTGCGCCTGAAGCGGGTATCGCAGCGATTACCGCAACCACTGCTGGTAATATTCAGGGCCAGATAAACTACACACGTAGTAACGAGAAAGAAGCCGATCGCTTTGGTATCGACACGCTAGCCAAAGCTGGGTTTGACGTCAATGCGATGCCACGTTTCTTCAGTCGCTTAGCCGATGAATACCGATACGCCAGTAAACCACCTCCAATGCTGCTGACGCACCCGCTGCCGGAAGATCGTATTACCGACAGTCGAGCGAGAGCGCAAAACTATCCGGCGAGAAGAATTGACCCATCACTGAATTACAACCTTGCTCGCGCTCGTATTGTCGCCCGCTATGCTGGCATCAGTGCCAAAGCCGCCATGGATTGGTTGACTCGCACAGAGAAGAAAGCGCCAGCAAGCCTGAAATCTTCTTTCCAATATGGCCGAGCTCTGGTTCACTTAGACAACAATGAACTGGATGAAGCTAACACGATTTTACAATCCTTGATCCAACAGCAACCGGACAACAACTTCTACCTAGACGCCATGTCCGATTTGTATATTGCGCAGAAAAAGGCTGGTGAAGCAGAGAAAATGCTGCAGACAGCGTTGAAAAGTAAGCCAAACAACGCCGTATTAACCATCAATTATGCTAATGCTTTGATGAAACAGGATAAAAATGCAGAAGCGGTTCGTGTCCTTCAGCGCTACACCCATGACAATCCTAACGATGTGAATGGTTGGCATTTACTGTCTGAAGCCAGCATTCATCTTGGCCGAAGTGACGAAGACCTCGCTGCTCGCGCGGAAATTTTAGCTTTGAAAGCTAATTGGAATAAGGCGATTCAGTATTACACTCAAGCCAGTCAACTGGCCGAACTTGGCAGCTTAAAGCAAGCACGCTACGATGCACGCATCGATCAGCTTATGGTTCAGCGCGATCGTTTTATGGCTCTACAATAATGATGGAACGGATAGAACACCGTTCCCAATAACTCGGAGACTCAACTTATGTCAGTCGTGATTTATCACAACCCTCGTTGCTCAAAAAGCCGCCAAACCTTGGCACTTCTCGAAGAAAAAAATATCCAACCAGAAATCATCAAATACCTCGACACACCACCGAGCGTGGCTGAGTTGAAGTCACTTTTCACACAACTCGGCCTAAATGATGTTCGCGCTATGATGCGTACTAAAGAAGACATCTACAAAGAGCTCAATCTAGCAGATGCGACAGACGAACAACTATTCGAAGCCATGGCTGCTAATCCAAAACTGATTGAACGTCCAATTGTCGTTAGCAATGGTCAGGCAAAACATGGTCGTCCACCAGAGCAGGTTCTCGATATTCTATGAGTTGCCAGATTGTCGTCCTTTATTACAGCCGACACGGTTCTACCCGCGCATTAGCGCGGCAAATTGCCAGAGGGATAGAATCTATCCCTCACTGCGAAGCCTTGATTCGTTCGGTTGAAGACATAGATGAAAGGCAACAAGCTCAAGATCCTGTAGTGACTTTAAATGAACTAAAAGCCTGTGATGGCCTAGCGATGGGTAGCCCGGTCTGGTTTGGCAACATGTCCGCATCACTCAAACACTTCTGGGACCAGACGACGTCTTTGTGGGTCTCTGGAGATTTGATCGATAAGCCTGCATGTGTCTTTAGCTCCTCTTCCAGTTTACATGGCGGGCAGGAAACGACATTGCAAACCATGATGTTACCTCTGTTACACCACGGAATGATGATCTTAGGGATTCCTTACTCTGAGCCGACGCTGCATACCACGCAAACCGGTGGAACACCTTACGGCGCAACGTCTGTGACTCACGACGGGGCTTCACTCAGTCAAGATGAAATCGAACTGGCTCAACAACTCGGTAAACGCTTGGCGACCACTGCGTTAAAAATGAAGGACTGATGCATGCAGGAAATGCAATCACAAACCAAACTATTCCGGCTTCTGGCGTTATGTGGAAACCTCGGTCTGCTTGCTTGGGTGGCCCTGTGGCAACTTAGCCTATCTCCTCACCCTCACATCAGCGGCATTACACTTGCCATTGCCTGGAGTATTCCTCTGCTGTTGCCGTTACCCGGCATTCTTGCTGGTAAACCGTACACACACGCTTGGGCCAACTTCGTGCTGATGCTGTACTTTCTGCATGCGTTAACCATTCTTTATATCGATGGTGGTGAGCGCTGGCTAGCAGGTATAGAACTAATCCTTACAGCAGCGGCCTTCGCCGGTAACATTCTTTATGCACGCTCCCGTGGTAAAGAGTTAGGGCTTAAGCTCAAACGGTTATCGAAAGTCGAAAAAGAAGAAAAAGAACGATTCGAATAAAAAAGGTCTGGCATTTGCCAGACCTTTTTCGTTATTCAATTGCGTCTTCGAGCGCTTCTTGAACCTCTTCTGAATCTATCAATTCAGCTTCATGCTCTATTTCTGTCGCGGGAGCCCCTAACCATTCAAATGTCAGAATTTGCTCCGATGGAATGACAGCTGGAACCTCAACAGGAGTGTCAATATTCGGTTGCGCTCCACTGACCGAATCATCAGGCGATTCAATTTGTGGTTCGTCAATAACAACGGGTTGAGACTCAGTGCTATTTTCCAGTTGAGTCACCTGCCCCATACGGCTGACTTCCTGCTCAAATTCCGCTTGAGAAGCCAACAGATGCACGTTGAACGTTACCTGATTACCTTGAATCTTTAGAATATCCGTTGCGGCTACTGAGCTGAGTTTTTTCAGCTGTTTCTCTAACGTGAAAAAATCCACCGCATTATTTAACGAAGTAAAACGAACTTTCACAGTTTCAGAAGACTCACTTGCAACGACTACTGCGCTCTTTCTCGCATAGTAGTCACTGATCTGGTTCACCATCTTAGTCGCAGAATCCGCACCGCTGTTTGAGCCAGATACTGGTGCTTGACGCGTTATACCAATCGTGGTGGGTTTTTGGTCGTACAAAGTCCAACGTAGCGAGTTACCCTGTACTCTCACAACCAATACAGCATCAACAGGGTAACGTTGGCTTGCTTCACCAACAGGGCGCGCAAAACCGCCCCAAAGGTCAGAGGCAGCTACACCTGTAATATCATCAAAATCTCCAACTGGAACCGTCAGCGGTAGGCCGCGCTTTTCGGCTTCCACTTTCATCTGGCCAAGCACTGGTGAATCAGAATGTTCCCAGCTGATATTACGATCATATTGAGTCTCTTCAACCAACCAAACCAGCAGATTGGCGCGAGCAGCAGGCCAAATAGGTAATTGAGCCTGACTTAACAGAGAACGGATATGAGGCGCACTGAAACCCAAACGAAGTGTTTGCTGGCCATCAAGTTGCCCATAACTGATTTGCGAAAGGTACTGAGAGTTTTGTTTCAGAGCCTTTTGCACGACCTGATTTGATACCGCACTTTGATCGCCAGAAGCACGGACGATAATCTCTTTCATCCCATCCACACGAGCTTGGGCATCCGCATTTTCAACGCTTTGATCAAGTACAATCTCTGTCTGATATAAATCTACATTGGTCAAAGCAGCGGCAGGGAATCCCACCAGCCCTAAAGCCAACAAAACTAAATGGCGCATAGCTTTCCTAAGGTCAATTCTTCATTGCAGCTTCGGATGATAAGCAACTATCCAATCTTGAGCAACTAAAGGTCGGATTTATGTGTTTTGGCACCCTTAAACCATCACGCTTACTGATTGGTTAATTATTGTTTATTTGATCCACTTCAGATTGCAAACGATTGCCAAGGTGATAAAATCCCGCGAATTTTATTTTTCTGTTGAGTATTTACCTACTGCTCTTCGATTCACCACATAAAGGAATAAGCCATGAAAAACGCCATTCAAGGTGCGCAGATGCTATTTGTCGCATTTGGGGCTCTCGTGTTGGTCCCACTGCTGACAGGATTAGATCCTAGTGTCGCTCTATTTGGTGCAGGTGTCGGAACCCTTCTTTTCCAACTTGTTACTCGCCGCTCTGTTCCTATCTTCCTTGCCTCATCTTTTGCTTTTATTGCACCTATTCTTTACGGAGTTCAAACTTGGGGTGTACCTGCAACTATGGGTGGTCTAATGGCGGCCGGTTGTGTATACGTTGCAATGGGGGCGCTCATTAAAGTACGCGGTGTAGACATTATTCATAAGTTACTGCCGCCCGTTGTAGTCGGTCCGGTCATCATGGTGATTGGTTTAGGTCTCGCACCCGTCGCTGTGAACATGGCTCTCGGTAAAGTAGATGGGGCACAGGTCATTGATGCAAATGCCTCGCTGGTCATCTCAGTAGCCTCGTTGTTAACAACTATCATTCTGAGTGTTTTCGCCAAAGGCTTCCTGAAGTTAACACCGATTCTGGGCGGTATCGTTGTCGGTTATGCGCTAAGCCTTAGTTACGGTATCGTTGACTTTACGCCAGTCCATGAAGCAGCTTGGTTTGCATTACCAAACTTCACTACTCCGGAATTTAACATCAACGCCATCTTATTCATGATTCCCGTCGCCATTGCGCCTGCGGTTGAACACGTAGGAGATATGTTGGCAATCTCGAACGTAACAGGTAAGAACTACATCAAAAAGCCAGGATTGCATCGCACTATCGCAGGTGACGGGGTGGCAACCATTGCCGCTTCTATGGTTGGCGCACCGCCGAATACCACCTACTCAGAGGTAACGGGTGCGGTCATGCTGACTAAAGCGTTTAACCCTGTCATCATGACTTGGGCAGCAGTGAGCGCAATTGTCTTAGCACTGGTAGGTAAGCTTGGTGCGGTTTTACAAACCATTCCTATGCCTGTCATGGGCGGCATTATGATTCTGCTGTTTGGTTCAATTGCAACTGTCGGCTTAAACACACTTATTAAGAATAATGTCGACCTGCACAAATCCCGCAACCTAGTTATCGTTGCGATCACCCTAGTATTTGGTATCGGCGGTATGGCTTTTGGTATTGGCGAATTTAGCCTGCAAGGCGTCAGCTTATGTGGCATCGTTGCAATACTACTTAACCTCCTCCTTCCAAAAGATTTGGGCGAAAACCACGTCGTGGATAACGCTCAAATGGAAGACGAAGCCAAGTAGAATCGAAAAAGGGTTGATGTATGGACATCAACCCTTTTTAAAAGAACCTATCAGACGATAAGAATCGCTCGTTACAGACACAGCTCTGCAAATTGCCCACGAGTCAATGTAGCCAAATCTTTCGGTGCTAATTCAATTTCCAAACCACGCTTACCAGCACTGACACAAATAGTCTCTCTGTTTACCGCACTCTGATGAATAAAAGTAGGCAACGCTTTTTTCTGACCAAGCGGGCTAATTCCTCCCACCACGTAACCCGTCGTTTTCTGCGCGATCTCAGGATTCGCCATTTCTGCCTTCTTAGCTTTAGCGGCTTTAGCGGCAAGCTTCAGATTCAGTTTTTGGTCGACCGGAATTACAGCAACCGCCAAGTTTTTAGGCTCACCGTTCATACAAAACAGCAAAGTCTTAAACACTTGCTCCGGATCTTGCCCCAATGCTTCAACCGCCTCCAAGCCATAGCTATCTGCACGAGGGTCGTGATCATACTGATGAATGGTATGGGTGACTTTTTTCTTCTTAGCGAGATTGATTGCCGGGGTCATCTTGATTCCATTGGGTAAATAACAAAAAAGCGCTGCAAAATGTGCAGCGCTTTTAAGTTAATGAGATTTCGAAGTTTTAGTCAACTTACTTGTAAACAATCTCGCCAGCAGGTGCGTACTTGTTAACATCAACTGGGCTGTTCGCTTCTAGATACTCTTTTAGGACCTCAGCGTCTACGAAACCGGTATTAACGTAACCAGGGTGACCTGTAAGTTTAGGGTAACCATCACCGCCCGCTGCGTTAAAGCTTGGGATTGTGAAGCGGTAAGTCTCATCTAAACGAAGCTGTTCGCCACCGATAACAACATTAGATACCTGACCGTTTGCTACTGTCATAGAGATACCAGCAAACTGTGCGTACGCGCCAGAATCAACAGGTTTAGTTGCAACTACGTTTAGGTAGTCCAGAACTTCTTTACCCGTCATGTCAGTGTAAGTCAGGATGTTAGCGAATGGTTGTACAGTCAGTACGTCTTTGTACGTTACATCGCCGCCTTCAATAGAGTCACGAACGCCACCAGAGTTCATTACCGCGAAGTCCGCTTTTGCACGCTCCATGTGAGCAGTTGCAATCAGACGGCCTAGGTTAGTTTGCTTAAAGCGAACGACGTTACGATCACCTTCAAGCTTGCCGTTAGTTTCTGCAATCTTCACATCCAGCTGCGCTTTACCTTTTTCTTGGTAAGGGCGTAGGAATTCAAGCAGTTCTTCGTCTTGCTTGATTTCATCTTCAATAAGAACACGTTGCTTCTTACCGTCGATCTTAACTTTCTTCTTCAAGTTAACTGGGATCAGGTCGTAGCTCACCATTTCTAGCTCACCGTTACGGAATTCGTAATCAGCACGACCTACGTATTTACCCCACTCGTGAGCCTGAACAATGTAAGTACCATTTTGTAGGTCTGGCTTACACTCGTCAGAAGGTTTGAAGTTCTTCTTAACAACGTTTGGCGCTTCCATACATACTGGCTCTTGAGAGTGACCACCTACGATCATGTCCAGAGAGCCTTCGTCTAGGTAGCGAGCAAGAGCCACGTCACCCGGAGCATTAACACCACGCTTACCATCTTCGTAGTGGCCCATGTGAGTCACAGCAAAGATCAGATCTGGTTTTTCAGTTTCTTCGATCTCAGCGATCAACTTCTTCGCTTCTTCTTTAGGATCGCGGAAGTCGATACCACCAATGAATTCTGGGTTACCAATCTTAGCCGTATCTTCAGTAGTCAGACCGATTACAGCAATTTTAATACCCTGCTTATCAAACATCTGGTAAGCCTGGAACATACGCTCGCCAGTTTCTTTGTCGTAGATGTTTGCAGATAGCATTGGGAAGTTTGCCCACTCTTTCTGCTTAAACAGAACTTCAAGCGGATTATCAAATTCGTGGTTACCTAGCGCCATTGCATCGTAACCGATCTTGTTCATGCCTTTGAAATCTGGCTCGGCATCTTGCAGGTCAGACTCTGGAACACCTGTATTGATGTCACCGCCAGATAGTAGTAGCACGCTACCACCGTCAGCTTCTACTTCTGCACGCAGCTCGTCAACCAACGTTTTACGAGCAGCCATGCCGTACTCACCATATTTGTTCTGCCAGAAACGACCGTGGTGGTCATTAGTGTGCAGAACTGTCAGCTTATAAGTTTTGTCCGCTTCCCACTCTTGCTGAGGTGCTGTCGCACAACCAGCTAGAGTTGCAAGAATCGCTGCGCTTAGTGCGGTTTTTACAATCAGGCGTTGCTTCATTGTCATACCTTTGAATTTTTGGGGATTTCCACTGCTTTATACTGAGTTTGTTGAACAGACGCGCTCAGCAACCAATAACTGAGAACTCAGTAAAACTTGAACTAGTTTAAATTAAGCCGTTAGGGGTGACATCTTGATTTCATATTTATGCCGCTTAGATCACCCTAATTGACATTTAAGTGTGTAACAAAGCAGCACAATTGCACCTGTTCTACCAAATGATCACAAGCAAACGTTTTACTGTGAGTTAACATCACTGAACAGCAAATGTGAGATTGAGCGTTTACTCAACAAAGAAAGGGAACATGACTTCTTCTTGTTAGGGTTCTAAGGGATTTGGGGAGTAATCAGAAACAAAAAAGCTAGCCAATTTGGCTAGCCTTTTTCTTAACAATGAATACTTATTTGATGTCGATGTGGTCGAAACCTTTAATCAGATCGTCCAACGCTTTCATTTGCGCTAGGAAAGGTTCCAGCTTGTCTAAAGGCAATGCTGATGGACCATCACATTTTGCCTGATCAGGATTCGGATGCGCTTCAATAAACAGACCCGCAATACCAGTCGCCAGACCCGCTTTTGCTAATTCAACAGTCTGTTCACGACGACCGCCAGATGCAGCACCTGAAGGGTCACGCATCTGAAGTGAGTGGGTCACATCAAAGATGATTGGGCTACCTTTTGACGCTTTCTTCATCACACCGAAACCCAGCATATCTACCACTAGATTATCGTAACCGTGACAAGAGCCGCGCTCACATAGAATGATGTTGTCATTGCCACACTCGCTGAATTTATCAACGATGTTACCCACTTGACCTGGGCTCATGAACTGCGGTTTCTTAACGTTAATCACAGCGCCAGTTTTTGCCATCGCTTCAACAAGGTCAGTTTGACGAGCCAAAAATGCAGGTAGCTGAATCACGTCAACCACGTCAGCAACAGGCTGTGCCTGAGCCTCTGTGTGTACATCAGTGATAATTTTCACACCAAATGTATCTTTCAGCTCTTGGAAGATTTTCATACCTTCTTCCAGACCTGGACCACGGTATGAATGAACAGAACTGCGGTTTGCTTTATCGAATGACGCTTTGAACACGTAAGGGATGCCAAGCTTTTCTGTCACTTTGACATAGTGCTCACAGATCTGCATAGCCAGATCACGAGATTCAAGAACATTCATACCTGCAAACAACGTAAACGGTTTGTCGTTAGCTACAGGGATATCACCAACGTGAACGATTTTCTGTTCCATTTTTTTCTCTCTATTTCTTTATGTATGCCAACCTGCAGCTGGACTTAGTGAAGTGTCACCTGAGTTTCACTCATGGCGTTGACTTGATTCTTTAACAACTCAGCCGCCGGATCATCAGGGCACTGGTCAATAAAATATTGGTAATCGGTCAGCGCAACCTGATGGCAGTCTAGCTGCTGGTAGATAAAACCACGATCGCGAATTTCATACGGATCATCAGGTACAAACGTTAGTGCTAAATCGGTACATTTCAAAGCCAAAGTATAGCGCTCTTCACGAAGTAAAGCGCTCTTGAGCAATGCTAGCCAACGACCGATAACCGTTGGATTATCCACAGACTTAAGATGTTCAGGTTCCAAGGTCGCCAGAGGGCCACTATGCCCAATTAGCCACGCACCCAGTACGTGCTTAGAAACATATTCACCATTGAATGGATTAATAAACTGTGGGCGCTCACCATACCATTCCAGCTTCAGCAAAAACTGGCTTGGAAAGGTCACACCACTGATTGGAAAACCTAGCTTGCGCCCGAGGTACAGTAATAGTGCCCCCAAGCTCACCGGAATACCTTTGCGACGCTCCAAGACTTTATCAATGAAAGCATTGGACGAATCGTAGTAGGCTTCCTGATCACCAGTGAATCCCCACTCGTGATAAAAGAGACGCAGCAAAGCGTCGAAACGCTGCTTTTCGCCGATCTCTTGGCTTAATCTCAGCTCAGCTTCTTTTAGTAATCGATGCAGTTCTTTCTCTGCCCACTGGTCATTGGTCGACGGGTTGATCGCTTTGTTTAAGATCAGCGCCCCTTCTGCCAGTTCAATAGCATCAAAATCTTCATCAAATAACTCAAGCATGAATATTACCTAGTACGCCTTAACCTAAAAATAATGGTGCTTTACTTACAGCCACCTTACCTGCCATCGCTAACCAACCTAGCGCGCCAAAGAAGGAAAATGTACGTAGTAGCTTATTTTTACCCAACTTAAGAGCAAAGAAACCCAGTGCGATGTACGCCAGCACACAGGTAATTTTCTCCGTCAGCCAAGGGGCTGCGGCTGTAAAAGGAATAAAGCCAGTGATAAAAATCAGACCAATACCCGACAACAGTAAACATGTGTCATTGATGTGAGGGAAGACTTTGAAAAACTTCTTCTCTAGCAGTTTGGAATTGGCCATCATCATCGCATAGCGAACAGACAATAAAGTGGCACTGATTGCTATCGTTAACAGATGAAAGTGCTTTAAACCTTCGTACATAATTATCTCTCTTGCTTCTCTGGAGAAAATTGACCTATGGTTACGCGGTCGTTTTCGCCGTAGTCTTTATAAGTTGTAATGTTTTGGTACCCCAGTGAGCCTAAAATCTCTCTCACTGCCATACCTTGATCGTAACCGTGCTCAAACATCAGCCAGCCATCACACTGCAGAAAGCTCAGTGCCTGACTCGAAATGTGCTTGATATCAGCCAACCCGTTGTCTTTCGCCACTAAAGCACTCAACGGTTCAAATCGCACATCTCCCTGCGCCAGATGCGGGTCATGCTCTTCAATATAAGGAGGGTTTGATACTATTAGAGCAAACTTTGTACCAGTTCCTACCGGTTCAAACCAGCTGCCTGATAAAAATTGTGTATTGCGAATACCCAGATGCTCGGCATTAGACTCAGCCAGCTGTTTGGCTTCTTGCTTGAGATCAACACCCCAAACTTGACGGTTTGGTAGCTCCGACGCAATGGCGAGTGCAATCGCGCCAGTTCCAGTACCCAAATCTAGAATATCACCCTGATTTTCAACCGCTTTCTCTAAAGCAATTTCAACCAAACGCTCTGTATCTGGACGTGGAATAAGTGTGCTTGGTGCCACTTTCAGTGGCAGTGACCAGAACTCACGTTCACCGGTAATGTAAGCGACAGGTTCACCATTGATGCGACGCTGTAAGTTCGCTTCAAAAGCCAAGATTGCTTCTGAATCTAGGATTTTGTCAGGCCACGTAAGCAGAAAGGAGCGAGGTTTATTGAGGGTGTGGCAAAGCAATACCGCGGCATCAAGAGAGGGCGAATCACTGCCACTCTCTTGAAGCTTGTCTACGGCACTCTTTAGTGTGTATTCAACACTATGTGGTGCAGTCATTGATTAGTTGTTCTCAGCCAGCGCCGCTAATTGGTCAGCTTGATGCTCTTGGATAACAGGATCAACTAGACTTGCTAAATCCCCTTCCATCACTTCATTGAGACGATAGATAGTCAGGTTGATACGGTGGTCGGAAACACGGCCTTGTGGGTAGTTATAGGTACGGATACGGTCACTACGATCGCCTGAACCTAACAGGTTACGACGAGTATCTGACTCTTCCGCAGCACGTTTAGCTTCTTCGGCCTGGATAATACGTGCCGCCAGTACTGACATCGCTTTCGCTTTGTTTTTGTGCTGAGAACGCTCATCCTGACACTCAACAACAGTACCTGTTGGTAAGTGAGTAATACGAATTGCAGAATCCGTGGTGTTAACGTGCTGACCACCAGCACCCGACGCACGAAAGGTATCAATTTTCAGGTCTGCTGCTTTGATTTCTGGGATTTCCGCTTCTGGGATCTCCGCCATAATGGCGACAGTACATGCAGAAGTATGTACACGGCCTTGTGATTCAGTCGCTGGGACACGCTGAACACGGTGACCACCTGACTCAAACTTCAACACGCCGTAAGCACCATCACCAGAAACTTTTGCAATCATTTCTTTGTAGCCGCCATGTTCTGCTTCATTAGAAGACATGACTTCAACACGCCAACCTTTCTTCTCAGCAAACTTGCTATACATACGGAATAAATCGCCTGCAAAAATACCGGCTTCATCACCACCCGCACCCGCGCGGATTTCTAGGAAACAGTTGCGATCATCGTTAGGATCTTTTGGTAGTAGCAGAATCTGTAGCTCGTCGTTAAGACGCTCGATAGTTTCCTGTGCTTCTTTGATCTCTTCCTGAGCCATCTCACGCATTTCAGCGTCGTCTTCCTTAGCCATTTCTTCAGCCGCGACTAGGTCTTCCTGTGCTTGCTGATAAGCTTGGAAACACTTTGTCACTTCCTCTAGCTGAGAGTACTCTTTTGACAAGGCGCGGAATTTATCTTGGTCGCCGATCACGTCAGGATCGCCAAGCAGGTGTTGAACTTCTTCGTATCGTTCAACCAGTGTTTCTAGCTTAGTTAGAATCGAGGCTTTCATAGTTTTCTTAACTCAGGGTTCGATAGATTGGCCGTTTTCACGTCCAATGAAATTAGGAGTCTTCCAGACCCAAACTTTGTCTTAATGTGGCGAGCTTAGCCGGCTCACCTTGTTCTGCAGCACTTTGCAATGCTCGGGTCGGCGCATGAATCAGCTTGTTAGTGAGCTTATTACTCAGCTCCAGCAATACTTTTTCCGGATCAGTCCCCGCTGCCAAAGACTGCAAACTTTTATTCAGTAGATCTTCTCTGATGTCATTGGCCGATTTTCGATAATCTCGAATACTGTCGACGGCTTGAAGAGAGCGCAGCCATGACATGAACGTGGCACTCTCTTCACTGACGATCGCTTCCGCTTGTATGGCTTCAACTTTTCGCTGCTCCATATTGCTTTCGACAATCGATTGCAGATCATCTACAGAGTAGAGATACGCATCATCAAGCTCAGCCACTTGCGATTCAATATCACGAGGCACCGCAATATCCACCAACAAAATGGGTTGATGACGGCGGGCTTTCAGCGCACTTTCCACCATCCCTTTACCAATGATTGGCAGCGGGCTGGCCGTGGAGCTTATCACAATATCAGCACGAGGAAGATGATCAGGTATTTCTGGCAAGCCAATGATTTGGGCACCAAACTGCTCAGCAAGTGGCAATGCACGCTCTCTGGTGCGGTTGGCAACAATCATTTTGCTACAACCATTGCTTGCAAGGTGTTTCGCCACTAGCTCAATCGTCTCACCAGCACCAACCAAAAGCACCGTAGAATCTTCAAGTGACTCAAAAATGTGCTTGGCCAATGTACAGGCCGCGTAAGCAACAGAAACGGCGTTGCCACCAATATCCGTTTCGGTACGGACACGTTTTGCGACAGAAAAAGTCTTCTGAAATAGCTTTTCCATCGCGGTATCAACCGACTTGTGTTCACGAGAGTCTGAATAAGCCTGCTTAACCTGCCCTAGAATCTGAGGTTCACCAAGCACCAGAGAATCCAAACCGCAGGATACACGCATCAGGTGACGAATCGCCGCCTGCTCTTCGTGTACATACAAACTGGGTTTCAGGTCTTCAGGGCTCACCTGGTGAAACTGAGCGAGCCAATCCACTACTTTGCTTTTACCAGAAGATTTGACGTCACAGTAGATTTCAGTGCGGTTGCAGGTTGAAATGATCACACTGCCATTAACATGCGGGTTATCGCCCAGTTGCTTAAGTGCTTGAGGTAACTTCTCCGGTCCGAATGCGACTTTCTCTCGCAACTCTACCGAAGCCGTATTGTGGTTAATACCTATAGCAAGCAAAGACATGTAATCAGGGTTCTCGTTTTCAGCGAATGAACAAATAAGGACGGAATTTTACTTGATGGCCCGATTTAATTAAAGGGTATTCGGGATATGTTTTCATGACTTCGTGATTTCAATGATATAGTGTAGCGCAAGACAAGGACTCAAATGGATAAATAACCAACAATGACGACCTATTTTCGTCCCTTCTTTATCTTTCTGTTCAGTAGTTTAATTCTTGCGGGATGTGCAACTCTTGACACCAGCACCACCAATGTCGAGTGGCAAACACACCAACAACGCCTGAACAGTATCAGCCAATACCAAGCTAACGGAAAACTGGGCTACATTTCACCACAGCAGCGCCAGTCACTCAATTTTCAGTGGAAACACAGCCCCGATTTCAGCCAGCTTAGGCTCACCACTTTTATTGGTCAAACGGCACTGAACCTGAAAATTACACCGAGTGGTGCTTCGGTAGAAACGTATGAAGACGAAACCTACACTTCACACGATGCCCAATCGCTAATTTATCGCCTAACAGGGCTCACCCTACCTGTCGAGCAACTCAATAACTGGTTCTTAGGTAGCCCAATTGACGCTGATACATACCGACTCAATGACACCAATACTCTGGCTTCATTGACTAAGCAGGTGAATGGGCAAACCTGGCAACTTGATTACCTTAACTATCAAGATATCCAGTATCAGGGCAGCGCTTTACCATTGCCACAGAAGCTCAAGCTGAAACAAGGCGACATTTCAATCAACATCGTTATATCCAAATGGAATCTTGATCAATGATCAGCGAAACAACGCATTGGCCTTCACCGGCAAAACTGAACCTTTTCTTATATATCACAGGTCGCCGCGACAACGGCTATCACGAATTACAAACCTTATTCCAGTTTGTTGATCATGGTGACACCCTCACCATTACCGCCAATCAGAGTGGTGAAATTCAATTAACACCCGATCTGCCGGGCGTAGCTGTTGAAGATAACCTGATTTGGCAAGCTGCGATGGCACTGAAGGCGAAAACAGGCTGTTCATACGGTGCCCAAATCGAGTTAGATAAAGTGTTACCAATGGGCGGAGGCATTGGTGGTGGCTCATCAAACGCTGCCACAGTATTAGTCGCCTTGAATCACCTTTGGCAGACTAAACTGACTGAGCAACAGCTGGCCGAGATTGGATTGAAGCTTGGTGCAGACGTACCTGTCTTCACACAAGGTTTTGCCGCGTTTGCTGAAGGTGTCGGTGAAGAGCTCACAAAAGCAGAACCTGAAGAAAAGTGGTATTTGGTCGTTAGACCGGATATAGCCATCGCAACGGCAGATATTTTTACGCACCCTGATTTAACTCGAAACACTCCAAAACGTGACCTGGCAACACTTCTTGACAGCCATTACGTAAACGATTGCGAAAAAATTGTTCGAATGCTGTACCCAGAGGTTGATAAGCAACTTTCATGGCTGCTACAATACGCGCCGTCAAGACTGACAGGGACCGGATCCTGCGTTTTTGCTGAGTTTTCGAGCCAAAATGAGGCCAACAAGGTTCTTGAACAATTACCTGACAATGTCTCTGCTTTTGTGGCTAAAGGGAAAAATATTTCTCCTTTATACGAGACACTGGCTAAGTATCGCTTAGCCCACAATATATCTATCTAAATACTGGACGCAACCCCGAGGTTTCCACCGTGCCTGATATGAAGCTATTTGCTGGTAACGCTACACCTGAACTAGCCCAACGTATTGCTGATCGTCTATACATCTCTCTTGGTGATGCTACTGTTTCTCGTTTTTCTGATGGCGAAGTCGCTGTACAAATCAACGAAAACGTACGTGGTAGTGATGTTTTCATCATCCAATCTACCTGCGCACCAACTAACGACAACCTAATGGAACTTGTAGTGATGATTGACGCAATGCGCCGCGCTTCAGCGGGCCGTATTACAGCAGTTATCCCTTACTTTGGTTACGCTCGCCAAGACCGTCGTGTACGTTCAGCGCGTGTGCCAATCACAGCAAAAGTTGTTGCTGACTTCCTTTCTAACGTTGGCGTTGACCGCGTCCTAACCATTGACCTACACGCAGAGCAAATCCAGGGCTTCTTCGATGTTCCTGTAGATAACATCTTCGGTACACCAGTTCTTCTGGATGATATGGAAGCGCGTGGTCTAGAAAATCCAGTTGTTGTTTCTCCAGATCTTGGCGGTGTTGTACGTGCTCGTGCAACAGCTAAAGCACTAGGTGACATCGACATCGCTATCGTTGATAAGCGTCGCCCACGTGCGAACGTTTCCGAAGTGATGAACTTGATTGGTGATGTAGAAGGCCGTGACTGTGTGATCGTAGATGACATGATCGATACTGGCGGTACGCTATGTAAAGCAGCTGAAGCGCTTAAAGAGCGCGGTGCTAAGCGAGTCTTTGCTTACGCAACTCACGCTGTATTCTCTGGTAACGCTGCGCATAACATCAAGAACTCAGTACTGGACCAAGTCATCGTGACCGACTCCATTACTCAGTCAAAAGAAATGCAGGCAACGGGTAAAGTGACTACGCTAAGCTTATCTCGTATGCTGGCTGAAGCAATTCGTCGTATTAGCAACGAAGAGTCTATCTCAGCAATGTTCAACTAATCTTAGATTAGATAAGAATGACTTAAAAACACCCCACTTTGGGGTGTTTTTTTATGGCAACAAACTGGCAGTCAATCCACACCTCGCCCGAGGTAAGAATTCTGTGCTATCATACTGCGCTTTTTGAGATTCCAAGAGAGATTCTAACCTTGAGTCAACAGATCAAACTTCTTGTCGGCCTTGCCAATCCTGGGCCTGAATATGCCAGAACCCGTCATAACGCTGGGGCTTGGGTAGTAGAAGAACTGGCACGCGTTCATAACATCACACTGAAAAACGAAGCGAAGTTTTTTGGCCTGACTGGACGCATTATGATGAACGGTCAAGATCTCCGCTTGCTTATCCCAACGACCTTTATGAATCTCTCTGGCAAATCCATTGCCGCATTGGCGAAGTTTTACCAGATTAAACCAGAAGAGATCATGGTCGCACACGATGAGCTAGACTTACCTCCCGGTGTCGCCAAATTTAAGAAAGGTGGCGGCCATGGTGGGCACAATGGTCTACGTGACACAATTAGTAAGCTTGGTAATTGCAAAGATTTCTATCGTCTGAGGATTGGTATTGGCCATCCGGGACACAAAGATAAAGTAGCGGGATTTGTTCTAGGTAAAGCGCCTGCCAAAGAGCAAGAGCTACTTGATGCAGCGGCTGATGAATCTGTTCGCTGTCTAGACATCCTAATAAAGGATGGCTTATCGAAAGCGCAAAACCGTCTACACACGTTCAAAGCAGAATAAGGTTAATATCATGGGTTTTAAATGTGGCATCGTTGGTCTACCAAACGTAGGTAAGTCAACTCTGTTTAACGCACTAACTAAAGCAGGTATCGAGGCGGCAAACTTCCCGTTCTGTACTATCGAGCCAAATACTGGCGTTGTACCTGTACCCGATCTGCGCTTAGACGCACTGGCGAAGATCGTTAACCCACAGAAAGTCCTGCCAACAACGATGGAGTTCGTTGACATTGCAGGTCTGGTTGCCGGTGCATCTAAAGGTGAAGGTCTAGGTAACAAATTCCTAGCGAACATCCGCGAAACTGATGCGATTGGCCACGTAGTGCGCTGTTTTGAGAACGAAAACATCGTTCACGTAGCTGGTAAAGTGTCTCCTATTGAAGACATTGAGGTTATCAACCTTGAGCTTGCGATGGCGGATCTAGATTCTTGTGAACGTGCAATTCAACGTAACAACAAGAAAGCAAAAGGTGGCGACAAAGACGCTAAGTTTGAGCTAACTGTTCTGGAAAAACTGCTTCCTGTTCTGACTGAAGGTGGCATGGCTCGCACTGTTGAGCTGGCAAAAGAAGAGCTGGCAGCGATTGGTTACCTGAACTTCTTAACCCTCAAGCCAACAATGTACATTGCCAACGTCAACGAAGATGGATTTGAAAATAACCCATACCTAGACGCAGTACGTGAGTTTGCAGCAAAAGAAAACAACGTTGTTGTCCCAGTTTGTGCGGCCATTGAATCTGAACTATCTGAACTGGATGATGAAGATCGTGAAGAGTTCCTAGCAGATATGGGGATCGAAGAACCAGGCCTGAACCGTGTAATCCGCTCGGGTTACGAGCTGCTGACACTACACACTTACTTCACTGCAGGTGTTAAAGAAGTTCGAGCATGGACAATTCCAGTTGGAGCAACAGCGCCACAAGCAGCAGGTAAGATCCACACTGACTTTGAAAAAGGCTTCATCCGAGCTGAAGTCGTTGGTTACGATGATTTCATCGAATTCAACGGTGAAAGTGGTGCAAAAGATGCAGGTAAATGGCGTTTAGAAGGTAAAGAATACATCGTGAAAGATGGTGATGTTGTTCACTTCCGCTTTAACGTATAATTTCTTCGCAAGTCATTGACTTTCAAAGCCAGCATTCGTGCTGGCTTTGTTGTTTCTGGAACTTTGGCAATTAAATTAAGTTGGCTAATGGATAACATTTTGTTGTCACTTTTCGATGATTAACACGCCTCTTTGTTTAAAAAGAAACCGAACAGTTGATTTATCCCGATTTATTCAAAAAAACTATTGACGGCTTTGCTGCAACTTCGCATAATGCGCGCCGTTCCCAACGATAAGGTCAATTATCTGAAAGAACAAAAAATGGTATGGCTACGTAGCTCAGCTGGTTAGAGCACATCACTCATAATGATGGGGTCACAGGTTCGAATCCCGTCGTAGCCACCATTCCTAAAGACTTTTACGAAAGTATTTAGGAATAGA
>NZ_ACZN01000017.1 GCF_000176135.1 Vibrio coralliilyticus ATCC BAA-450
GCCTAAAATTGTGATGTTATCTAAGGAAGTCTAATGAATATTATCTGGAGCCCTGCAACGGTTCCACCGCCAGCGGCTAACTACCACCAATGTGCGATGATTCCATCAGGTTCGACACGACTTCATATTGCAGGGCAATTGGGTATCAATGAGCTTATCGAAGTACCGGAGAGTGCTGAGGATCAGATTGTACTGGCTTGGCAAAATGTACGTGGAGTGTTGCAAGCCAATAGAATGGACATACAGGACCTGATTAGCGTTCGGATTTACATGGTAAATCGTGAAGATCTTGAAGGTTATCAGAGAGCTAAGGAGCGCATTCCATTTGATGTTGGCGCTTTACCTACGACGTTTTTATTCGTAAATGGCCTGTTTGACAAAAATTGGAAAGTAGAGATAGAAGCTGAAGCGGCCAAACGCTTTCAAGGCAGCGACATACTGAGGCATTTTTGATTATATGTTCAGTAGAAAAAAGAAAAGGCAGCCGTTATTGGCTGCCTTTGTGGGAAACAACCTTTAGCTGATGGGTAAACTGTCGTCTGCGCCCCATTCGGTCCAAGAACCGTCATACACTGACAAGTTTTGATATCCGGAAAGTTGTGCAGCGAGAAGAACAATAGCCGCCGTCACCCCTGAACCACAGCTGAAAATGTGTTGAGATTTATTGCTATCCATTGAGCTTTCCAAAATCGACTTTAGATCGCTAGCAGGTTTGAGCTTGTGACCTTCCATCAATTCAGCGAATGGCTGGCATACTGAATTTGGAATGTGGCCAGCTCGCACGCCTGGTCTTGGCTCGGCGACTTCTGCATTGAAACGAGCATGAGAGCGTGCATCAACGGTTTGATTAGACGCATTCTCGATTTGGTTAAGTACGTATTGCGCATCAACAAAGAAAGAAGGGTCGAGTTTGCCGTTAAAGTTACCTTCAGTATCGGCCTTTTTGTAAGAAGTGACAGTGTCATATCCAGCTAGCTTCCACTCGGTCAGGCCACCATTCAAGATATAGACCTCTTTATGTCCCATTGCTCTTAGCATCCACCATGCACGCGGAGAGGCAAAAGTTCCGCTGTTGTCGTAGACCACAATAATGGAATCTTGATTGAGTCCAATGCTTTTTGCTAGCTGGTTGAAGCGTTCTTCTGAAGGCATCATATGAGGAAGCGAAGCGTCAGGATCGCAAAATACAGAGTCGTAATCAAAGCGAATAGTATTTGGAATTAAGTTCTCATTGTCTTTTTCCGGCTCTGATGGGATCTGAAATTCAATGCTTGTATCTAGTACAACCAACTTTCCCGTTTGTTGTAGTTCAGTGAGCTCTTTTGGAGTGATCAACGGTGACATAATACTTCCTTATATAAGTTTATGAATTTTATGCAACTAATTTACAACAGGGCTGTAGAGGTCACAACAGAGACAGTTAATGTTTATTTGTATAGGTGTTGCACTGTATATAGCGATAGCTGATAGCGTCAGAAAAGAGTGAGGATTTCTTGTCAAGTTCCACGATGGAATTGGCAGGGCATTCAGTTTGAGGCGGGATGCTAATCATAGTTTGGTCACCATCGCTAAATTCAATATTCAGAAAGCGTCTGTTTCCATCAAGTGACTGGGTGAGAGTTTGAGTTAAGACGAGCGCTTGAACTCTAGTGGTTTGCTTTGGCTTGTTGAGCGCTATCAGTCCAAGCAGGACCAGTGATAAGAGGAGCAGGGCGGCCAGAAATATTTTGGGGTTGTTCATGGGGTCTGTTGACCTTTTGCGGTTAAATTTTGTTCGAGATAAAAGCGTTTTAGTCGCGGCGAGAGGTTTGTCGCCTAGTGACCTAAGCAAAACACCTCTCAACAAAGAGTAAAACGCTTTTAGCCGAACCCTCTGGGCAGCGTTTGTGGTTCCTTTCTACTGCGTTATCGGCTTATCAGGTAGGGCAACTACATTTCAAACCCTCTGCCTTGTATAAAGAACCCACAAACTGCTGCAAAAATCAGCTCAAAAGGTCAACAGATCCTAATAACCTTTGTACTCCTGACCGTTTATGGTGAGTTTAGCTACAAACGGGGCAATTCGGCATTTTCATCAGATTCATTTCTCGCCATGACATGGTTATCGCATCGAGGATCAAAACCTTACCTTCTTTCGCCTGTCCATAATTGGCGATAACTTTGATGGCTTCCATGGCTTGTACCGCGCCGATGATGCCGACAACTGGCGCCATGACTCCGGCTTCAACACAGCTTAATGCTGCTGAGCCAAATAGCGAGCTTAAACACTGGTAGCAAGGTTGTGCTTTATCCTGATAAGTGAAGACACTGACTTGGCCTTCCATTCTGATCGCTGCACCAGAAACAAGCGGTGTTTTTAACTCATAGCAGAGGCGGTTAAGCTGATTTCGAGTCTCTACGTTATCCGATGCGTCGAGCACTAGCGTATGCTGCTCAATTTCTGTTTTTAAATCCTCATCACTCAAACGTTGATCTATCGTTCGCACTTCTAGGTGAGGGTTCAGTTGTTGCAGAGATTCAGACGCAGAGAGGACTTTCTTCTTACCAACGTCAGCATCATAATGAAGTACTTGGCGTTGCAGATTAGACAGTTCGACAACGTCATCATCAATTAAGGTCAGAGAGCCGACCCCCGCTGTTGCAAGGTATTGGCTTGACGCACAGCCAAGGCCACCAGCACCAAGAATCAAAATAGAGCTTTGCTTTAGTGCTTCTTGGCCATCAAAATCAAATTGCTTCAATATGATTTGACGGTTGTAGCGAAGCATCTCTTGATCGGAAAGGATCTCCAATGTGCTCACTCCTAATAGAGGGTTGAATTGAACAACTGGATATTCACGGTTTCACCGACTTCAACACGGCCTCGCTCACGTTCCAAAACGACAAAACAATTTGCCAAGCTCATAGAGCGGAAAGCCCCAGAACTTTGGTTTCCTGTCGTTTCTACAACAAACTTGCCATCTTCAATGGTGTAAACACCGCGTTGGTAATCTGTGCGTCCTGGCGCTTTCTTAAATGCAGTTCGAGTTGTGGCCGGTATAGACTCAGGCGCTTTCCACTCAGCGTGTCCAGCGAGTTTCGCTAACATTGGCTGAACCAAAACGTACATTGTAAGTACTGCTGAAACAGGGTTACCTGGAAGTCCACAGAACCAAGCGGTCGATAACTTACCAAATGCAAATGGCTTACCCGGCTTGATGGCAAGCTTCCAGAAGCCGATTTGGCCGAGTTCTTCCAATATATCTTTGGTGTAGTCAGCTTCACCGACACTCACACCACCCGATGTCACAACGACGTCAGCTAAAGTCTGCGCTTTTTCAAACGTTGCTTTTAGTTCTTCCGGGCAATCAGGAATAATACCGAGATCGACAGGTTCGCAGCCGAAGTTTTCAATCAGAGGTTTTATGCCGTAACGATTACTGTCGTATATCTGGCCAGCTTCGAGAGGCTCACCAAGAGGCTTCAGCTCATCACCTGTTGAGAAGAAGGCAACGCGAGGCTTACGAACGACAGTGACATGACTGATGCCCAAAGTAGCAATCATCGGGATATCTCGAGCGGTAAGGCGTGCACCTTTGGGCAGCACGACATCATCTTTGCAAATGTCATCACCTGTAGGGCGAATGTTATTCTGCGGCTTCACATCGGTCTGATTGAACTGCACGCCTTGTTCTGTCTGCTCAGTGTTTTCCTGCATGATGACGGCATCACAGCCTTCAGGAATTTGAGCGCCAGTCATAATGCGAACGCATGTACCTTTGGGCCATTCGCCCTCAAAAGGTTGGCCTGCAAAAGATTTACCCGCCAAAGGCAGAACATTATTGTTGGTTAAATCGGCAATACGAATCGCGTATCCGTCCATTGCTGAGTTATCAAAAGGCGGAACGAAAATAGGGGAAAGTATATCTTCAGCAAGAACATAGCCAATGGCTTCGGCAAGAGGCAGTTGTAAGGTGGTTTGGATTGGTTTAATTGGCGACAGCATTTGTTCCATCGCATCTTCGATTGGCATCAAGCCAGGAGCATCACAGCAACCCATAATAGTGTCCTAAATCGTTATTATATTAGCTTTTAATAAAAATCACTTTATCACAGAAATCGTAGCCAGAATAATGACCACGGATAAAATATGGGTGTAATTATTCAAAAATCCGAGTATCCTTGTCAGCCATCCGAAAGGGGTAAATCCCTTTATTTACGGGTATGTTAAGTTGCTCAGTGGTGAGCCAAGAGTTTGTCTGTGGCCTCAATCAAATCAAGTGGTTGAAGTTTAAATGGCAAGGTTATGTAAGAGGAAGTGGAATGTCAGGTCTTAGCGAATCCGCGAAGTTGGTAAAAGATGCGCTAGAAAGCCGCGGTTTGGAGACACCAATGTCACCGAACCAAATCAGTCGAGAAGAGAAAAAAGAAAAGATTCAGCATCACATGCGTGAAATTCTTTCTCTACTTGAGCTGGACCTTACCGATGACAGTCTTGAAGAAACGCCGCATCGTATTGCGAAGATGTACGTTGACGAGATTTTCTCTGGCCTTGATTACGCCAACTTCCCAAAAATTACGGTGATTGAAAACAAGATGGATGTGAGTGAAATGGTGCGCGTAAAAGGCATAACGCTGACAAGCACTTGTGAGCATCACCTAGTAACGATTGATGGCCGTGCGACTGTGGCGTATATTCCTCGCGGAAAAATCATTGGCTTGTCTAAGATTAACCGCATCGTCCGTTTCTTCGCGCAGCGCCCTCAAGTGCAAGAGCGCATGACTCAACAAATTCTAGTCGCATTACAAACTCTCTTAGAGTCTGATGATGTTGCAGTAACCATTGATGCCACTCACTATTGCGTGAAATCTCGTGGAGTGATGGATGCAACAAGCGAAACCACCACCACTGCGTTAGGTGGTATTTTTAAGAGCAACCCGGCTACGCGCCACGAGTTCCTACACGGAATTCGTTAGAGCAGCCGATACGCTTTACGGATTATTCAAAACCGCTTCCTTGTTGAAGCGGTTTTTACTTTTTAACTGCTTACGGATCTACATTCGTTAGCCATCCTTGAAGGATACACTTGTGACAACCTCATTTAAGAGCCTGAATCTTAGAAGTGAACTGATAGAGACACTGAACAGCCTTAACTACACGGAAATGACGCCGATACAACAACAGGCGTTGCCGATTGTTCTTGAAGGTAAAGACGTGATTGGACAGGGCAAGACAGGATCGGGTAAAACAGCGGCGTTTACACTTGGGTTACTAAGTAATTTGAGCGTTAAACGCTTCCGTGTTCAGACCTTGGTACTGTGTCCAACTCGCGAGCTCGCCGATCAGGTAGCGAAAGAGGTTCGTACGCTGGCAAGAGGTATTCACAACATCAAAGTGCTCACGTTGTGTGGTGGCATGCCGATGGGGCCTCAAATTGGCTCGTTAGAGCATGGCGCGCATATCTTGGTGGGTACGCCTGGGCGTATTTTGGATCACCTTTCTAAAGGTCGTATCAATCTAGCTGAGATGAACACTTTGGTTCTGGATGAAGCTGATCGAATGTTGGAAATGGGCTTTGAAGAGGCTATTGACGCCATCATTGACGAAGCACCTCAAGACAGACAAACCTTATTGTTTAGTGCGACGTTCCCGAAAAACATTGAGTCATTAGCATCTAAAGTGATGCGTGATCCTCAAATGATCAAAGTGGAATCAACGCATCAGACAACCACCATCGAGCAGCGATTCTACAAGTTAAACGCAACAGAAGAGCGTGATGATGCTCTGGAAGCGCTATTATTGACACACAAACCTGAGTCGTCAGTTGTGTTCTGTAATACCAAGAAAGAAGTCCAGAAGGTGACCGATGAGCTAAGCCACCGTGGGTTCAGCGTTGTTGAGATTCATGGTGATATGGAGCAGCGTGAACGCGAACAGGCATTAACCATGTTTGCTAACAAAAGTGTCTCGATTCTTGTAGCGACCGACGTTGCTGCACGTGGCCTTGATGTAGATAACCTAGATGCGGTGTTCAATTTTGAATTGTCACGTGACCCTGAAGTGCACGTCCACCGAATTGGCCGTACTGGTCGTGCAGGTTCTAAAGGTGTTGCGTTCAGCTTCTACAGTGAGAAAGAAGAATATCGTGTCGCACGTATTGATGAATACATGGATATCGCTATCTCTCCAGCTGTACTACCAGAAAAACCAGTTGAGAGACCTTTCTACCCTAAGATGCAGACGATTCAAATCCTTGGCGGTAAGAAGCAGAAAGTTCGTGCTGGAGACATATTAGGTGCTCTAACGAAACAGGCTGGGCTGGATGGTAAGAAAATCGGCAAGATCAACATTCTTCCAATGGTTTCGTATGTGGCTGTTGAACACGAGATTGTAAAGCCAGCATTGAAGCAGCTTCAAAACGGTAAAATGAAAGGGCGTAACTTTAAAGCTCGTGTGATGAAGTAACGCTCCCACTAATTCTTTTAAAGCCTCCGCACCGGAGGCTTTTTTCGTTTGCTACTCCGTAAATTTGTAAGTAACCCCAAGGCTTACAGACCAGCCGAGATCTCTTTGAATTAACGGGCTGTCCGAGTCATGATGTTCCAACTCAAACTTTGCGAGCGTTAACCAATCTGGAGTTATGCTGTAGATGCCAATCAGACCTGTTTGATAAACCCAACTGCTACCAGAGCTGTATGTGTTCAGACCTGACGCAGCGGATTCTTGAGCTGAGATATCATAGAGATGCTGCGAGAGCTTTTTATCGCGAAAATCGACTTCAACGTAAGGTGTTAGCGTAAATTGCTCAAAAGGGAGATCAAGGGTTCGTCCTAAATGCAGTTGAATTTCGTATCCATCATGTTCGTTAGTTACATCATGTAAGTAAGTGAGCCGCGCGCCGACGGTACCTATGGTTATACCTAGGTCACCGTTACCATCGCGTTCGTTTATCCCGTTGGGAATATCATCAAAATCATCCGAAACTTCAGCGAATCGCCACTGACCTGAAATCCCTACATACGGGAGAACAGAGATGTTCACTAGGCTACCATCAACGAATCCGTACTCGCCGTTGTAAAAAAGGTTGGGTTCAAGGGAAAGTGAGCCACCACCATTGTCAGAGTACACCGACTGGCCATAGGCGCCACTCGCGCCGATAAAGCCGAAATCATAATATTGTTCTTGGGCTGACGCGCTAAAAGCGGTTAATGCTGCACATACGGCAAGTAGGGTGGTCGTTTGCTGTAAGTTCATAAAGGTTCTCCTTATCCACACAAAAGAAGAACGAACTTTTGATGATTGCGTTGCAGCAACGATTAGAGAAAAAGCGCATAAGATATGCATTTAGTGACGATATAAGAAAGAAAAGCCAACCCTTTGTTTAGGTTGGCTTTGGTCTCGACTGTTTGGATGGATTAACTGTCGAATAGATACATGTACTCACCGTAGCCTTGTTCTTCCAGTTCCTCGACCGGAATAAACCTCATGGCAGCTGAATTCATGCAATAGCGCAGGCCCGTTGGTGCGGGACCATCTTTAAAAACGTGGCCCAAGTGAGAGTCAGCAAATCGACTTCTAACTTCTGTTCTTGGGTAGACCAAATGGAAATCCGTTTTAGTAACGATGTACGCCTCATTAATAGGTTTGGTAAAACTAGGCCATCCTGTCCCCGACTTGTACTTATCAGTAGAAGAAAACAGAGGCTCACCCGACACGATGTCTACGTAAATGCCGTGTTGTTTGTTATCCCAATACTCGTTGCTGAAAGCTCGCTCGGTTCCTTCTTCCTGAGTAACGTAATACTGGAGATCCGTTAACTTAGCTTTAATCTGTTTTTCAGAAGGCTTGCTGTAAGGTTTTACGTTTGAAACGGCCTTGTGATCATCAATCAGCTGGCGCAGTGTCTTAGGATTCTTTTCTCGATCATCACCAAAAATGTCATCCAGGTACTGATCGCGGCCTGATGCGTAACGATAGTAGTTGTAACGGATCTTGTTACGTTTGTAGTAATCCTGATGATAGTTCTCTGCTGGCCAGAACTTGGTGAACTGAATCAGCTCGGTTTTGAGCGGCTTTTTGAAAATTCCAAGCGCTTCGATTTCTGCCATAAAGTTTTCTGCGATCTGCTTTTGCTCATCGTTATGGTAGAAAATTGCAGGGCGGTACTGAGGACCACGGTCAACAAAGGATCCTTTGTTGTCTGTTGGGTCTATATGACGGAAGAATTGGTCAAGGACTTGTTCGTAACTCACGGCTTCTGGGTCATATTTTACTTCGATCACTTCAATATGACCGGACTTACCAGATGAGACCTGCTTGTAGGTCGGGTTTTCTAGCTCGCCACCAGCATAACCAGAAACGACATCGATAACACCATGCAGTTTTTCCAAGTCGGATTCTGTACACCAGAAGCAGCCACCCGCTAATGTAGCGACCTGGTAGTCGCCGTAAGCCGAGCTTCTTGTTACGTCGCTATTTGCTGTGCCAAAAAACGACGCTAGTACGGCTGTTAGGGCAATAGCGGAAAACACTATCTTCGACTTCACTTTCATATCAACCTCTTCGATTGCTTTGTCTTTGATTAATAAGAAAGGCAAGTCGTAAGAAAAATTGCATTAGATCTCATTTTTCTAGAGATTTTTGGTTTAGAAAGTAAAAAGGGCAGCTTTCAAGCTGCCCTTTAAGTGAAGAAGTGAAATTAGCCTAGTGACGGCAAAACGCCCATAGTGATGAGCAGCTGGGCCGCGATGATTACAAAGCCAACTGTACCGCTGATCATCAAGCCTGCTGTACCACCAAACACTTGGTAGCCACCTTGAGTTTCCTCAGCAACACGAGCTTTCTTCACCATCATAATAGGCAGGAATATGGCTAGAATCGCTAGCGCAATCGCTGCGTATCCAAGAGCCATAATAAAGCCCTGTGGGTAGAACAGTGCGAAGCCCATTGGCGGGACAAAGGTAATAGCACCAACGACGATGCGGCTAGAAGCGGCTTTCTTCTTGTTGAAGCTATCGCCTAGGAATTCAAACAAACCCAAACTCACGCCTAAGAAAGAAGTCAGCAGTGCTAAGTCAGCAAAAACACCGATTGTCTGACCAAGGCCTGACTGGTGAACTTTGGTCGAAAGCGTGGAAATTAGCCCGCTTAGACCTTGGTTATCAACCAACGCATCCTGGCTTACCACACCTAGGGTTACAACTTGCCAGAAAACATAAATGATCAAAGGGATAGAGGAGCCAACAATAATTGCTTTACGTAGAGATGGTGTATTGCCATCTAGGTAGTTCACGATAGCAGGGATACTGCCGTGGAATCCGAAAGACGTAAAGATGACCGGAATAGCTGCGACGACAAGGCCTTGTTCAACAGGCATGCTCAGCAGGTACGACTCAGTCACATTCGGTGCAAGGAACGTTAGAACCATCGCCATCGCGATAAGTTTGATAGCGAATAGTACACGATTCACTTTGTCGACCGTACCAGTGCCGATGGTCACCACAGCGGCTACAACTATCGTAAAGATGACTGTTGAGGTCATTCCCGAGATTTCGACACCAGTAAATTGCGAAATTCGCTCACCGAACTGTGCACCACCGCCGGCGATGTACGCAGCACAAAGTGAGTAGAACAAAAACAACATAGAAAAGCTGGCAACCCATTTGCCTTTTTTCCCTAGAAATTGCTTGGCGAGAGTATGCAATGTTGCACTCGCGTCTGCGTGTTGGTGGAGTTCAACCATCAGTAGAGCGGTATACGCCATTAGTGCCCAAAGCGCGACCATGATGATGAGTGAAGTAGTGAAGCCAATTCCGGCAGAAGCAAGAGGTAGAGCGAGCATACCTGCACCGATAGTAGTGCCGGCGATGATCAAAGTACTACCCAGAACCTTTGATTTAGTCATGTATATATTTCTTTACGGTTTTTGTTTGATTTGGATTTTATAGCTGGAATAAATGCATATTCCGATGCAAAAAATCTACTATTTGGGCATTTTGTGGAATTAAAACGATAATTTCAAGCTAAATGTACATATAAATAACCATTAGTGTATTTAATTGTTTACGATTGGTCCGATTTTAGATGAGATTCAGTAATGCAAACGTTTACTTGCGATAAAAATCATATCGCATTGATTATTTACTTTGTTCTTTCAAAAAACTGTCATATAAGTGGTTTAAAAAGGAGCAATAGACCTTATATTCATGTTGAGACTTGAAAACAGGTCTATAAAGTTGTTTGTAATTAAGGAGGTCAGAATGAGTGACCAAACATTGAACGAAGAATGCCTTGAATTGCTAGATGCTATGGAGATTGGTTTTGAACTGTCAGATTATGAACAGTCAATCGAAGAGCTAGCAGAAGAAATCTTCAATAAATAATCGTTCGTTGAAATCAACAATCACGTTGATACCAGAAAGAGCCAGTGCAAATGCGCTGGCTTTGTGCTTTTATGAAACTAATGTTTTGTACTAGTTAGCACTATGAATTACCTCGCCCACCTTCACATAGCACAGCACTGCGAATCGAGCATGCTGGGAAATTTACTCGGGGACTTTGTAAAAGGTAACCCTGAACACCAATATTCAGCCGATATCGTCCAAGGAATAAAGCTGCATCGGTTTGTCGACAGTACGATCGACAGCCATGCACTGATGTTACAAGCCAGAGAATACTTTCCCGGAAAGAGTCGGCGTTTTTCAGGAATAGCATTGGATATGTTCTGGGATCACTGTCTGGCGTCTGAGTGGCGAAAGTACCATGCCACTAGCTTGCGAGATTTTTGTCTTGATGCCGAAAGTAAAGTCCTTGCTGAATACCCAGAAACACTTCCCGAGCGTTTTACGGCTGTCAGCGGGGCGATGTGGAAAGGTCGGTGGCTGGAATCTTATAAGGAAATTGAGAATATCGAGTACGCGCTGCAAAGAATGTCGACTCGTTCGCCAAGAATGGGGGAGCTATCGCGTTGTTTTTATACGTTAGAGCAGCGTTATCAACCATTGAAAGAAATATTCCATACCTTGTACCCAGAGATACTAAACGCTGCGAAAAGATTCTGATAGAATCGGCGACCCTGTTTCATTCGGAAAGTTACCATGTCTTCATTTCAACATCTGGGCCTGTCTCAAGCACTTGCATCTACTGTAGAAAAATTAGGTTTTGACACGCCAACGCCTATTCAGGAGCAAGCCATTCCTCACGTACTTGAAGGAAAAGATGTGCTGGCGGGAGCTCAGACAGGAACAGGGAAAACTGCTGCCTTTGGCTTGCCACTACTCAACAAGCTACTTGATCAGGAAGCGTCGAGAGATCCTCAATCAAATGATGTCTTAGCCTTGGTGGTCGTTCCTACACGTGAGTTGGCGCAGCAAGTTTTTGACAGCTTAACGGCTTATGCGAGTGCGGCTGAGATTAAAATTGTGACCGCTTATGGCGGTACCAGTATGAATGTTCAGACACAAAATCTGAGGCAGGGTTGTGACGTATTGATCGCCACACCAGGACGTTTACTGGATCACCTCTACTGCAAAAATATCAACCTTAGAAAAACCAGCTATTTGGTACTGGATGAAGCCGATCGCATGTTAGATATGGGATTCATGCCAGATATCCAACGCATATTGAAAAAGCTCAACCCTGAGCGTCAGACTCTGTTTTTCTCGGCGACATTTGATAAGCGTATTAAGACTATTGCTCATAAATTGATGAATGAGCCAGTCGAGGTTCAGGTAACGCCATCAAATAGTACAGCTGAGAAGGTTAAACAGATGGTTTATCCTGTCGACAAAAAGCGTAAAGCTGAACTTCTTGCCTATTTAATTGGTTCACGAAACTGGCAGCAGGTGCTCGTGTTCACGAAGACTAAGCAGGGCAGCGATGCGCTTGCGAAAGAGCTTAAACTTGACGGAATCAAAGCTGCGTCGATCAATGGGGATAAAAGCCAAGGTGCACGTCAGAAAGCATTAGACGATTTTAAATCGGGCACAATTAGGGCATTGATTGCAACCGATGTAGCGGCGAGAGGGTTGGATATTAATCAGCTAGAGCAAGTGGTTAACTTTGATATGCCTTACAAAGCCGAAGACTATGTTCATCGTATTGGTCGTACTGGTCGAGCTGGTCAGGAAGGTCTGGCGGTATCGCTGATGAGTAAAGACGAAGAATACTTGCTTGAAGCGATAGAGCGGCTTCTTGATGCGCGTTTACCACAAGAGTGGCTACAGGGCTTTGAACCAAGTATTGAAGAGCCAACTGAAAATGAACGCGAGCGTGGTGGAAGACGAAAAAGCCGCTCTTCGGAAAAACGAAAGATGAAAGCGAAGCTCAAGATTCATGCGAACAGAGGCAAGAAGAAGTAGTTAGCCAAATTATTAAGAGCCGCAGAGATGCGGCTTTTTTTATGCCTGATTAACAAATCATCAATATAAACATAGGATTAACTGCTTTTGAGCGATATATTGATCGTGGGCATTATTCATAAAGGACTTGATATGCAGCTTGAGTTACTCAAAGAAGGTGATGCTGAGAAACTTCTTGAGTTTGAGATTCAAAACAGAGAATGGTTTGAAGCCAATATTCCCCCGCGTGAGACAGATTTCTATTCACTCGAAGGTGTAAAAGAACACATTCAGGTATTCCTACTGGAGTTTGCCGCGAAAACTTTGGTTCCAATGTTAATCGTTGACGAGAGCGGATCCATTCTTGGCCGCGTAAATGTATCTAACATTAGCCGTCGCAGGAAAATTGCCCATATTGGCTATCGAGTTGGGAAGTCCTTCACCAACCGTGGTGTTGCGAAGTTTGCCGTCTCCAACATTATTCGAGTTGTTGAAAAAATGGGCGTTGAAAAGTTGGTAGCTTACGCATCTACTGAAAACTTGGCGTCACAGAAGGTATTAACTGCTAACGGATTTCGGCCAATGAAGGTAGTAAACAATTACGCGGAAATGCACGGAAAGCTGATTGACTGTATTGAGTATCAATTACGAATCAATTGAGGAGCAATGGATGATTAAGCAAGTAGGTACTACACAAATCAAAGAATACCACAAGGCAACTTGCCACTGTGGAAGTGTTGAATTGGAGCTGCACCTTCCACACGGGATCGATAAACCCAGGCGGTGCGACTGTTCGATTTGCCGAAGAAAAGGTGCTATTGTCGCTTCGGTAAAACTGGATGGAATTCGTATACTTAAAGGCCAAGAGTTGCTTAAGCTTTACCAATTTAATACAGGAACGGCTAAGCACTACTTTTGCTCTGAATGCGGTATTTACACGCACCACCAACGACGCTCAGACCCAACGGAATATGGCTACAATGTAGGGTGTTTAGAAGGGGTAAATCCTTTTGATTTGGGTGACGTTGTCACTAATGATGGTGTCAATCATCCAGCAGATCGTTGAGTCTCAGTAAGGAGTTATCATGGAATTTCCAATCAAAGCGTCTTGCCAGTGTGGGCAGCTTTCCTATCAACTCAAAGCTGCACCTTTAAAAGTCATTGCATGCCACTGTCAAGAATGTCAGAAATTGTCGACTAGCCCGTATAGCGTAACAGCTATTGTTAAGACTGAAGATATTGAATTTCAGGGGAAGTTGAATGAGTGGCAGCGTATAGCGGAAAGTGGCAATAAAAACTTTGCTAAATTCTGTGGCGACTGTGGCAACCGTGTTTATCATTACAATCCAGATGACACGGCAACCATTAAGCTTAAACTCAAGCCTGCAGGGGTTGAGTATAGCGCCCTCTTTGAGCCACAAATGCATGTTTGGCTGAGTGAGAAGCAAAGCTGGGTCGAAATACCAAAAGACATCCCATGCTTTGATAAGCAACCTTAAGAAGAGGAGCCTGTAGGCTCCTTTTTTGCTGCGAAACACTTGGCTTTTTATATTGATTATAAAGTCATTAAAAGCAAAGGGTTGGGTTGTTTTTTTGAACAGGAAGCCTTTTCTGCCTAGCTTCAGCCGCCTTGACTTAGTCATTTCATGCACTATTACTTACCGATAGCACCACGTAATGCTGATGGAACAGTATTTGGAGTTATCACTATGAAAAAAACCTTAACTTTGCTTTGTGCGGTTATGGCCTCGACTTCGGTCTTTGCAGCAAGCGATGTCACTGTTTACGGTGACGATTCATACCCTCCTTATTCCTACGTTGAAAGCGGTAGAGTAACGGGGATTTACACCGTTATCTTGGAACGTATTTTTTCTAAAATGCCAGACTACAGTGTGACCATCAAAGGAGTACCTTGGAAACGAGGCTTGTCCGAAGTAGAAGGCGGTAAAATTTTTGCCCTTTATCCACCGTATAAACGCCCTGATCAACGTCCTTACATGGAATACGACATGCCAATACTCGATGAAAAACTGGTTGTGGTTTGTCAGAAGTCAGTATTAAGTAGCCCAAAACCTAATTGGCCTGGAGACTACATGGGCTTAACGATAGGTAACAATGCTGGGTTTTCTGCAGGTGGCGATGAGTTCAGAGCGGCAGTCAAAGCCGGAAAGATCAAACTGAATGAAACGAAAGGCACACCTAAAAATCTGCTCAAATTGATCGCTGGGCGTGTTGACTGCTATATGAATGATGCACTTTCCATTCAATGGGAGCTTAAAAAGCTTCAAAATGAAGGCAAGTACGATGGTCAAAGCGTTGTAGAGGGTGCCACCATCAGTTCAGAGCAGGGTTTCTTAGGCTTTGCGACCAATGGCGGGAAATTCCCATTTAAAGATGATTTCAAAGCGCAATATCATAAAATTTTGTCTGAAATGAAAGAAAGCGGAGAAGTTGATCAGATAGTGAACGACTTTATTAAATAAGCGACTATTGACATAATAATAAAACGGAAGCAACAAGCTTCCGTTTTTCTTTTCCGATAAAATCTATTGTATGTATTTTGACCGCTTGAGAAACAAATAATCATTTAGGTATATTCAGAAAGAGAGATAATGCATTGATTTGTTAAATGCGTGTCACCTTGTAATATTCAGTAAATCTCATTTCGCTAACAAAAATGACATAAGCTGTGATTGTTGTATAAGTAAAGTTCAATAAATATCAATGATATATGCAACGAGGAGAGGTGAAAGCGCACAGTGATATTTTCTTCTCAAAACGAGTGATTTATTTCTATAATCTATCCCATTTTTAAGACACGCTGTTTATAATACTCATCAACTATTTATAATTGATGAATAAAAGCGCTGGGCAAAAGCGTTATTTATTGTGTGTAAAATATGAGCGCTAAGCATTTGTTGGTAACGACAGTGGTTCTGTCTATTTGCAGTAGTATTTTATGGTGGTGTGTTTATCAGCTCGCTAGCCAAGCGTAGTACAGCTTTCGACAAATAAGGATCCCGAATGGAACACTGGCGATTTTCGGTGTTACAAATGAAAAAGCCACCTAATCAGGTGGCTTTGATGTTTATGCGTAGCGGGCGACGAGTAATTCCCAGCTCCGTCGTTGCGCTTTGAAGTCTTGCTTCATCTGCTGGTAACGGACTTTTAGAACGGAATGCTCATACTTCTTTGCTAAATCACTTTTCTTGCTCTCAAGGACTTCTTTCTTCAGTGCGTAATAGTCTGACATCTTACTCATCAGCACATCGAACTCCTTGTTTAACGTTTCATTAAGCAATGATGCATTTGGAAGCTTACTGACATTCTGAGAGGCTTTCGCTAAGGCTTGCTTTGCCATCGCTTTTTCAATCTTCATCTTTGGAGTCACACGTAGCTTTTTCGTTAGCCCAAGCCACGAACAAGATTTGATCAACCACTTAGTTGGATCGTATTGCCACCAGTGAATACCGTTACGGTAATCGTTCTCAAAGATATGATGGTAGTTGTGGTAACCCTCACCAAAAGTGAATACTGCTAGGACGGCATTGTCACGCGCTGTATTTTTATCAGTGTAAGGTTGAGAACCCCAGATATGGGCAAGCGAGTTGATAAAAAATGTCGAATGGTGACTCAATACTAAACGAACCACACACACCATAAGTAGCATTCCCCAGATGTCTTGGTAAATCACACCAAGCAGTAGTGGTACGCCAATGTTCATCAAAATGGCTAGTAGCAAGTAGTGCTTATGTTGCCACATAACAATTTTGTCTTTCTGCAGATCGCGGCAGTTGCCGTAATCTGAATAAGTCGCAGGGTTGTAGTGTCTTAGCATCCAACCAATGTGGGAGAACCAGAAACCACGCTTCGCAGAATAAGGGTCCTTATCATTGTTATCGACATGCTTGTGATGAACACGGTGATCAGAGCTCCAGTGCAACGCACTATTTTGCAGAGCGAATGCACCGCCAAGAGCAAAAAGTAATCTTAAAGACCAATGAGCATCGTATGTTTTGTGGGACCACAGGCGGTGATAGCCCGCTGTGATTGAAAGGTTACAAAAAGAAAAGGTGATCAGCAGCCAAAGCCAATGCTCTGCCTCGTATCCGAATTCAAAGCCATACCAAGGAGCAACGACAACAGCCACGATAAAACTAGAGAGAAAAAGCGTAACATTTAGCCATATTAGCGGTGGCTTTTCCTTTACAGACATTTCAATTATCCATTCAGCTAACAGTTGTGCGCCAGAATATCAGCGTACATGTGTAAGTCAAATGAAAGTTAAGTGTCGTGTGAGCTCAATGAAGGATTAATTTGTTAGAACTTATAAACCGAATGCTCAATAAGAATCATTGCGAGGAAATCGAAGTAGCCGTGGCAAATAATGTTGGATTTTCTCTAGTATGATTGGCTTTTAGTTAAATGTTTTATAGTATGAAGAGATAAACAATCCTTACAGGAAGTAATAAGGAACTATAAATGGAATTAAAAGTAGCTGAATATAGCGACTACGAACGTATAGCCTCTCTACACACTCAAAGCTGGAAGAAATTCTATCAAGGCTTACTTGCCGCTGACTATCTTAAGCACGATGTTCAGGATGAACGACTAGCCATTTGGCAAACACGATTGATCAACCCTCCTTTTAATCAGCACGTTCTTTTGCTTGAAGAAGGTGGTCTGTTGTGTGGCTTTATCTGCGCTTTTGGCAATCACGACTTCGAAAAGGGCACCATCATCGATGCTTTACACATTGACGAGGCCTATCGTGGTAGAGGGTTGGGCGTCAAGCTAATTGCTGAAATGGCAAAGTGGATTGCACAGCATTTCCCCGACAATGGCGTATATTTGGAAGTAATTAAAGATAACCAGCAAGCGGTGAAGTTCTATGATCACATCGGTGGTCAACTTTTGCAGGAGCGAATGTGGAAAGCACCTTGCGGCAGTCAGGTTCCTGAATTGGTTTACGCTTGGAAATCTGGCGCTGATCTGCTCAAACGTATTAGCATTCACACTCAGACAGAAGTCGTAACAGATTGATACACTTAAGTCCGTTCTTCTGATAATTCTCGGACAATACCCACAAGATCGTTAGGTAGTTTGGCGTCAGCCTCTTTCTCAATTTACCTAACGGTCTATTTAATGAAAAAAACGTTATTATTCACCGCGTTATCTGGCGCGTTATTTCTTTCAGGATGTGGAGAGCAAAGTCAGGGACAGAAGAACATACCAGCGTCACTCGTTGTCGCTGAACAAGCCATCGTTATTCCTCATCAACAGAGTAAGTCTTACATTGGACGCGTTGAAGCTGTTGAAGACACGAACATCACCGCTCAGGTCACCGGTTATCTAAAATCGCGACATTTCGAAGAAGGACAGATGGTCGAGAAAGGCCAACTTCTATTCACTATCGAGCCTTCGTCTTTTGAAGCTCAAGTTGCCAGCGCTAAAGCGACATTAGCACAAGCGAAAGCCGAGCTGAAAAAAGCAGAGCTCGATTTCGAACGTGGCAAAAACTTGCTTCCTAAAGGTAGCATTTCTCAATCTGAATTCGACAATCTCAATGCTGCATTACTCGGAGCTCAAGCACAAGTTGAAGCAGGTAATGCTCAACTTAACCTAGCTGAAGTCAACTTATCTTACACCCAAATTCGCGCGCCTTTTGCAGGACGAATCAGTGAAAGCAAGCTGAGCACAGGTGATCTTGTCTCTCCTCAGTCAGGCGTTCTCACCACGTTGGTTAGCTTAGATCCTGTACATACCAGTTTCAGTGTCAGTGAGCGAGAGCGATTAGAAATGGGCATCGACAGAATTAAGGGAGATGGTTCAGCCGGTTCCGTAGAAGTTCAGGTTGTATTAGAAAACGGTCAGCCCTTTGAACATCTGGGGCGTCTCGACTTTCTTGGTAATCGCATAGATTTGAATACAGGCACCATAGCCATGCGTGCAGAAGTACCCAACCCAGAGTACCGACTGCTTCCAGGTCAGCATATTCGCGTTGAACTGAGGGAGAAGCAGTCTACTGACGTTGTCGTTATTCCTCGTCGCGCAGTTCAGACCGATCTGGAAGGTAACTTTGTCATGATCGTTGCCGAAGGCAATATCGCAGAGCGCCGTAATGTCGAATTAGGGCGTCAGATTGAAGAAGGCATCATTGTAACTAGTGGTGTGAACTCTGACGAGCAGGTCATCACGCAGGGACTGCAACGAGTGAGAAATGGTGTTCCAGTACGTTTCAACGAAAAAACAGACGTTGAGTAAAGGAGCTTAAATGTTAAGTCGTTTCTTTATCCAGCGCCCTAAGTTTGCGCTGGTCATCTCCATTATATTAACGCTTGCAGGGGCAATTTCACTTGCCGTTTTACCTGTGGCAGAGTATCCAAGAATCAGTCCTCCTTCTGTCAGTGTTTCCGCTTTTTATACTGGTGCGAGTGCAGAAGCGGTCGAACAGGCCATTGCTGACCCCATAGAAACGTCCGTCAACGGTGTCGAAGATATGATCTATATGTCGTCGAAAAGCGCCAATGATGGATCTTACAACCTAAATGTAACGTTTGACGTTGGTACCGATCCTGATATGGCTCAGGTCAACGTACAAAACCGAGTGGCTCAGATTGAGTCTAAACTTCCACAAGAAGTTCGTATGGTAGGCGTCACGGTCAAAAAACGTTCTCCGGACCTACTGATGGTTCTGAACTTCTATTCACCAAACGGGAAGTATAACGACCAGTTCCTCATTAACTACGTAAACCTGAATCTGAAAGACCAGCTGGCTCGTGTTAAGGGCATCAGTGAAGTAAACGTGCTGGGTGGCGGTGAGTTCGCGATGCGCGTCTGGCTTGATCCTGAAAAGATGGCGAACCTAAACCTGACAACCAGCGATGTTCATTCTGCCCTTGCGGAGCAGAACGTTCAGGTAGCGGCGGGGCGTGTGGGCTCAGCTCCATACAGCAGTGCGCAGGAAGTTCAGTTTAACCTTGTCACTAAAGGCAGGCTAGAAAGTGTCGATGAATTTGAAAACGTTGTACTTCGTGCTAACAGCGATGGCTCGACCATTTACCTCAAAGATGTTGCCCGCGTTGAACTAGGTAAGAAGTTTTACGACGGAACGGGTAAATTCCGAAGCCAAGATGCCTCTATCGTGACATTGTCACTTCAATCTGGCGCTAATGCGTTGGAAAGTGGTAAAGAAGTGATGGAACTGCTTGAAGATCTCAGTGTGAATTTCCCTGAAGGCCTGGCTTATGAAACTAGCTATGACACAACGGTCTTTGTTGCTGAATCCATTAAGGGCGTTGTTAAAACACTGGTAGAAGCGATATTGCTGGTTATTGCGGTCACCTATCTTTTCCTTGGTAGTGCCCGTGCGACGCTGATTCCTGTTATAGCTATCCCGGTATCTTTGATTGGTACATTTGCTTTCATGCAGCTGACCGGTTTTACGATAAATACAGTGACGCTGTTTGGTTTGATACTGGCAATTGGTATCGTGGTGGATGACGCTATTCTTGTCATCGAGAACGTCGATACGACAATGGCCAAAGATCCTTCGATAAGTCCGCGCAAAGCAACTCTGATTGCAATGAAAGAAGTGACGGGGCCTATCATTACCTCGACTCTGGTGCTACTTGCAGTGTTCTTGCCTGTTGCGATGTTGCCTGGGATCACTGGCATCATGTATCGCCAGTTTGCATTGACGATCTGTATTTCTGTGGTCATCTCGTCTATCAACGCCTTAACGCTTTCACCAGCACTTTGTTCGTTAGTGCTGAAGCAAGGAGGTGGAAACACCGCACGTTGGTTCAAGGCGTTTAACGGAGGGCTTGAGCGCGTCACGAATCGCTATGGCCAAGTGGCGGGATATTTGGTTAAGAAATCCCTGTTGCTAGTCGTATTCTTCGTTGTCGCTGTGGCGGCGGTGAGTTTTTTCGCAAAAACAACTTCTACAGCTTTTGTACCTCAAGAAGATAAAGGCATCTTGCTGGTTAACGTCCAATTACCTGACTCTGCGTCTTTATCACGTACAGAAGCAACGACTGCCCAACTGGCTAAGATGATTGAGCAAGAGCCGGGTATTGATGGCATCACAGTAGCAAATGGCTATTCGCTTCTAACCGGCGCGGCTTCGTCGAATGGTGCGACTCTATTTATCAAACTCCATGACTGGGAAACCCGAAACGGATTTGAAGGAGAACACTCAGCATCGGCGATTGCCAACCGAATCAACGGTCGGTCGATGATGCAACTGCCCCAAGCTGTCGTATTCGCGATGGGCCCTCCAGCTGTTCCAGGTATGGGCGCCGCATCGGGTTTCGAGTTTGTACTGGAAGATACATTGGGCCGAAGCCGTAGCGATTTAGCTGTAGTGATGAATCAAGTCATCGAAGAAGCGAACAAGCAACCGGAAATTGCCCGTAGCTTTAGTACGTTCCGAGCGAACGTGCCTCACTACTATGTCGATATTGATCGTGAGAAAGCGCAGCAGTTAGGCATACCACTATCTAGCATCTTCCAAACGCTACAGGGTAACTTGGGCTCCTTGTACGTCAACGACTTTACCATGTTTGGTAAGAACTTCCGTGTAACAATGCAGGCTGATGCTGAACATCGCACCGGAATGGAAGATCTTGAACGTTTCCATGTGCGTTCGTCGGCAGGAGAGATGATTCCCCTCAGTACTTTGGTTAGTTACGAACAGATCTTCGAACCTGACGTAGCTTGGCGATACAATATGTACCGCAGTGCAATTATTCAGGGGCAGCCTGCACCTGGCTATTCAAGTGGTGATGCGCTCGAAGCAATGGAGCGTGTAGCTGCAGAAATATTGCCGCAAGGTTATCAGTATGAATGGACTGGTATGGCATATCAGGAAGTGCTTGCAGGCAACCAAGCGATTTTCGCTTTCGCCTTGGCATTAATATTTATCTACCTGTTCATGGTAGCGCAGTATGAAAGTTGGAGTATTCCACTAGCGATCATTCTTGTAGTTCCGATAGCAACATTGGGCTCATTTTTAGCCTTGAACCTAACAGGAACGCCACTCAACTTGTACGCGCAGATTGGTTTAGTGCTCTTGATAGCTCTCGCAGCCAAGAACGCGATCCTCATTGTTGAGTTTGCGAAAGTTGAGCGTGAGGATAAAGATGCCGCTATTAATGATGCCGCTGTAAAAGGGGGTAAGCTGCGCTTCCGTGCCGTAAATATGACTTCTTGGTCGTTTATTTTGGGTATCTTCCCATTGATATTTGCAGCAGGAGCTGGGCACGTAAGCCAGAACTCATTGGGTATTTCACTGATTGGCGGTTTACTGTGTGTGCTACTTGCAGGAACATTCCTGATTCCTGGCTTCTACGCACTGGTGCAGCGTCAACGTGAGAAAATTCATGGCGGTAGCACTAAACTGATTCCGTTAGATGACGACTAATCGAACTTAATGCGATAATCCCCTCAGCTCTTTAAGCGAGGGGATTTTTTCTAGGACGATATGAAAAGTCAGAAAATTGGTTACATGGCATTGGTGGTGGATGAGTATGATGAAGCCATCGAGTTTTATACTAAAAGGCTTGGTTTTGAGTTAGTTGAAGACACAAATCTAGGCGTAGGTAAGCGGTGGGTCTTGGTTTCTCCACCTGGTTCCGACGGTAGCTGTTTGCTGTTGGCTAAAGCAAGCAATGAAAAGCAACTTTCTAGGGTTGGGAATCAAACGGGTGGGCGAGTCTTCCTATTTCTTCATACCGATGACTTCTGGCGCGACTACAAGGATATGCAGAAAAATGGCATAGAGTTTTGCGAGGAGCCACGAGTAGAAGAATACGGCACTGTCGTTGTGTTTAAAGACCTATATGGAAACAAATGGGATCTTCTTCAATTGAAGAAGTAGGGAGAGGTAATGCGAATTCTATTTGACGTTTTTGGAACCAAGATGTCCGTTGAACGTCGTAATGATGAGTGGATTCTGTATCGAGAATCTGAAACAGGAATGCGAGTAAAAATTTACGACGTTTATATTCCTTCAGAGCTAGCTGAGAATGAGCTGCTCACGTTTCTTGACGACATGTACCATGAACATGCAACCGCTACCCAGACCAAAGTGCTTCGGCTCAAGTAAAAAGCTCTGTTTAACAGAGCTTTTTATGGGTAGTTTATTTAGCCAGATATTTGTCCATTTCCTCAGTCGGCACCATTCCGCCTCCCGTTGCCCAGACCAGATGAGTCGAGTTTTCAAGCTGTTTGTCGGAAAGGTCAAGCCGAGTTAAATATTCTTTATCTTCTGAGACGATAACCGGCCCTTTCATCCCAGCCAATGCAGAGGGCTCAAGCTTAATGTCTTCTGTCTGGTTCAGCCTTCTAAGGTGGGAAAACAAGGTTTCATCTGAAACCGTGTAATAGCCGTCGATCATGCGCTCCATCGCTCTACCTACAAAGCCAGATGCTCTACCAACTGCCAAACCGTCCGCTGCCGTGAAATTATCCAGCCCAATTTCCTGAACTGAAATTTCATCATGTAAGCCGGTATGGACACCTAACATCATGCAAGGTGAGTGTGTGGGCTCGGCAAAAAGACAATGTACGTGATCCCCAAATGCTAGTTTCAGTCCAAAAGCAACACCTCCCGGACCGCCTCCTACGCCACAAGGTAGGTAAACAAACAGGGGGTGGTCTTCATCAACCTGGATGTTCATTTCTTCAAACTGCGCTTTGACCCTCTCGCCAGCAACCGAATATCCGAGAAAAAGTGTTTTTGAGTTTTCATCATCAATAAAAAAGCAGTTCGGGTCTTGTTCTGCTTCAAGGCGCCCCTGCTCAACGGCAACACCATAATCACTATCATATTCTTGAACGATGACACCATGCTCCCGGAGTTTGGCTTTTTTCCACTCCCTAGCATCGGATGACATATGTACAGTGACGTTAAACCCAAGTTTTGCGCTCATAATACCAATGGATAATCCAAGATTACCCGTTGACCCAACTGCGATGCTAAATTGGGAGAAGAACGTTCTTAGCTCAGGAGTATTGAGCTTTTGATAGTTGTCGGCTTTGTTTAACAGCCCATGTTCAAACGCAATTTTTTCCGCGTGGGTCAGAACTTCATAAATCCCACCACGCGCTTTAATAGAACCGGAAATAGGTAGTTGACTGTCCATCTTAAGTAGCAACTGGCCCGCAATTTTGGTGTCGTATTCGGCCTCTAAAGCTGATTTCATCGAAGAAATCTCACAAATTGGTGATTCAATGATGCCTTTGCTGGCTTTGGTCTGAGGGAATACGTGTGCCACAAATGGTGCAAAACGGTTTAAGCGTGAGGACGCATCATCGACATCTGATTTATCCAATCCTACGTACGGAAGGGCAATTTCAGTCGTTGTAACGGAAGGATTGAACCAACTCGTTTCTTTTAGCTTAGTGAGCGTATCAATTAGTGGGTACTGCTCTATAAGATGGCGCATAATCTGTTATTGGCTTAAGAGTGATGGTTTGATTAAACCTTTGTTCAACAAGACTAGCAAATGATCAATAATCACTTATGGTTGAATTTATTTCACTCAAAATAAGAAAGAGTTATCGGTTTAGTTAGTTTAAGATAAAATTATTCACTTTAAGCAAAGCCAACATTAACAGAATGAAGATTGATACAAGCACGCGCATCAATACCCAATTGAACGGAATTCAGCTTTCTAAGCTTTATACATTCGAAGTCGCCGCACGTTTGGGCTCTTTCGCTTTGGCTGCGCATGAGCTTTGTTTAACACCTAGTGCAGTCTCTCATCAGATAAGCAAATTGGAGAATGAGCTAAAGCTTCAGTTGTTTGAACGTCAGCATCGTAAGGTCACGCTGACTGCTGATGGTGAGCAATTATTTACGTCTGTGACGTTAGCCTTGTCTCAATTGAATAGCAGTATTGAACAGGTAAAAAGTGGTCATATTTCGGGTGGTTTGACTATTTATGCTAGACCTTCCTTTGCACATGACTGGTTGGCTCCAAGGTTGCACGATTTCTGCGAACAGTACCCGTCAATCGACATCAAACTAATCACGGGAAACGACACGCTTGATTTAAATCGGCATGGTATTGATCTCGCTATCTACTATAGCAATGTGACCCCAGACGCCAGTTGGAGCTTAAAGCTAAATGAAGAGCATGTGATCCCAGTTTGCTCGCCACATTATGCTAATCAATACGCTCTAAACGATGAGACTCGTGATCTCTCACATTGCACGCTATTGCATGACAATCAGGCATGGCACATTCACTCTCAGCTCGATGAATGGAAATATTGGCATGAACATTACGCTGAGTTTGATATACAAAATTGTCGGTCAGTCGGATTTGATCAGTCGACTCTTGCAGTAAGTGCAGCAAAACATGGGGCAGGGATTGCGATGGGGAGATGGAGTTTGGTGAAGGAAGACATAGAGCGAGGAGACCTTGTGATGCCTTTTCCTAACCGATTGATTAAATCAGGTTATTATTATTACCTTATTGGAGTGCAAAGAACGATATCTGCCAAGCAGAAGTGTTTTGCGGATTGGATCTCCCGCCAGCTACAAATATGCAAATAAAAAAGCGCTTTGTTTAAAAGCGCTTTTTACCTGTTGTCTAATTCTACTTTGATGTTTGGAATTCTGCTACGGCTTGGTCCATCTCACTCGCTTGCAAAGAAACTTTGTCGACTTCATTCAGGCAGTTTTGAGCAGAGTGCATGTTCCCTTCGGAGATGCTATTAAGCTCTGTAATCGACTCACTTACTTGGTTCATAACGATGCCTTGCTCTTCAATCGCAGAAGCTATTCTTTCCGAGTTAGCTTGAATATTGGTCATGTCAGTAATGATCTGACCTAAGCTTTCATCCAATGTTTCTGAAGCTCCTAGTGTTTGTTGTCCTTGCTCGTTACATTGATCTATATTGGTCACAACTGTTGCCATTTGGGTCTGGATAGCGGTGACGACTTTTGTAATTTCTTCAGTAGATTGATGTGTTCTACTTGCAAGCGCGCGAACCTCGTCGGCAACAACCGCAAAGCCTCGTCCTTGTTCACCAGCACGCGCCGCCTCGATAGCAGCATTAAGCGCTAATAAGTTGGTTTGCTCTGCAATACCTTGGATGATATTAACCGCATCACCAATTTTATCTACATGATCGTTTAAGGAGCTGATTGAACCTTGGCTATCAGACAGAATCGACGATAACTGGCCGATGTTTTTAACCGTTTCTTCTACAACTTCTCGGCCATGTTGAGCGTTGACAGAAGCCTGTTGAACGCCTTCGACCGCCACTGCAGTGCTTTCTGAAATTTCATTAATGGTCGATACCATTTCTTGTACAGAAGTCGCCATTGTCGATGTGTGATCAGCTTGTACGTGGAACTGCTCAATAACACTCTGTAACTCGTTGTGCATACTTTGAGTACTTTGTGAAAGTTCAGAAGACTTGGATTGCGTACCAGAAATAAGTGCTTCTAGTTTGTCCAGTAATCGGTTGAAGTAATTACCAATGGATACGAGTTCATTTTTTCCTGAAAGTTGAGAGCGAAGGGCAACATTATTTGAGCGAGCGATTTCCTGAATTATGGAAAGTAGGGCTGCGACTTGTAGGTTAATCGAACGAGAAATTTGGAAGATAAAGCCGAGAATAAACACCACGACAGCAATACTGACGCCTTGTTTGATTAACGTTAGCTCTTTTCTGGTAATTTCACTTTGTTCATCGAGTGCTGCTGCGAATGTTTTAAACTGTGTTTCTACTGCATGGGACAACCCGCGAGCATCTCCGAGTAAACCTTCGTTATATTTGAGACCGATAGTTTTCTTCTGAGCAACAACTTGATTAGCTGCAGCGATTAACTGGCTCGCATTGCCCGGTAATAATTGGGCTTGGACTTCACCCTTAGCAACGTTTTTGTCGAATTCGAACAGGTTAACTAATTGTTCGCTGGATAGTGAAGGTTTGAGTTCTTTCAATTCTGTGTTGTATTTTCCAAGGAGCTTCTCTTCTGGTTTTAGTCCAAGTGCATCAAAAGCATTAACGAGGTTGGTAAACCCACTTTGATACTTCAAGATATCTTGCCTGACCTGGGAGCTTGAAGGCAGATCATTATCATCCAAAACAGGAGCTAGTTCAGACTCGAGATCAAGAAAGATATCCATATTCTTGTTGAACTTATCAAGGTACTTCATGTCCTTCCTAAGAAGGAAATCCTTTTCATTTCTCCTTAGATTAAGAAGGCGAATTTCCAGCTTCGCTACAAGTAGATTAGCGTTATTAAGTTGATTGGTGGTTTGGGCGAAATGAGAGGTTGTTAAGAGTAATGATACAACCCCTAAAATGGCGACTGCACCTAATGAATACAGTTTATTCTTGATATTCATGAGACTACCTGAGTTAATTGAGCGGTTAGTTTTATTTACTTCTTTTTGAAGAGTAGTTGCTATTTATAGATATATCAATTGATCTGGTCTGGCCAGAAAAATATGGATACTAACAATGTTAAAGGTGGGAAATATCAGAATGTTGAAACAATTGGAGCGATATCAAGGTTTAATCTTTGATATGGACGGAACCTTAATAGATACCATGCCGTCACACCTAAAAGCATGGGAGATAACGGCCACTGAATTTGGATTTCCTTTTACACAAGAATGGCTTCATAGCTTAGGTGGTATGCCAAGCTATAAAATAGCGGCGGAAGTCAATAAGAAGCATGGTTTAGCACTGGACCCTATGGCTGTTTCTGCTTTCAAGATGAAGGCGTTCAGTGAGCTGGAGAATTTTGGATTACCTATTGAGTCTACTAACGAAGTTCTCGAGCATTTTTATGGTAAAAAGAAAATCGCGGTAGGAACGGGGAGCCAACGCGAAAGCGCAATGCGGTTACTGTCAGAAAGCCAAATCCTCGATAAGCTGGATACTGTCGTGACGGCGACAGATGTTAAACACCACAAACCGAATCCAGATACGTTTTTGATTGCAGCTCAAGAGCTTAACTTATTGCCAAGTGAATGCGTGGTTTTTGAAGATACAGAGCTAGGTAAACAAGCCGCACACGCAGCGAAAATGGACTGCGTCATGGTAGAAAGCAGTGGGTTGGTTTTCTATCCGTGCCCACAAGAATAAGGAAAGAGCCGCATAAATGCGGCTCTTTTTCGTTTGTTATCTGTCCCAATACGTTTCTTCGAGGCTGTCTTCACGTTCAGGCAGTGCACGTGTTAAACGAGGTGAATGCTGGGTCAACACTTCGTAGCTTACGCGGTTCGCGTACTTACAGATCTGAGACAAAGAAGAATATGTCAGATAAGGCTGATCATGCTTCGATGAGTTTGGCACGTTTACTTGGTGGTGGCTATTAGCCGCCATATCATGTAAAAGTGCCGACAGTGCCGCGTCTCCAGCGCCGTTGGTATTCTTGATTTCTAGTGGTCCACCTAGGTATGGGCCAATATGAGAATATACTTTTACAGGTTTCGCACAGTCGCTTTTACGCATCGCTCGGCTAAATTCGTACTTATTGAACTCTGGAATGTTACCTGGTAGTAGAGGGAGCTCAGTGGTACGCTTGACGGAATCTTCTGTATAGCCCGCCATATATAAACCTACTGGGCCAGACGTACACAATACAAGATCAACCCATTCCAGTGCTTTATCTGCTGCAAGGAGAGGATCTTTTTCACCGGTGAGGGCTTCACCTTCTTCTTCGTTCATTGCAACGATAGAAATGTTTTCTTTAATGTAGTTTTGCCACCATTCCGCATTGCCTTCAATGACCCACTTTGTACCAAGAGTCAGTACAACAGGTACGTTTTTAGATTTAGCAATTTCGATCGCTCGCGCAACGGCTTGCGGCATTGGATCTTCTGGGTTACCACGCATCAGGTATGAAGACACAACTAAAGCGGATGCTTTATCAAATACGTCTTCAGGAATACTATCCGGACGCAGTTTGTTCATGTGACCTTCATTAATAGCAAACGTGCGCTCGCCATTTTCTGATATTAGTGTGTAACAGCGACCGATAGAGCCTTCTACCATTTGGAGATGGTTTAGGTTCATACGAGAAGAAGTACGGCATAGATAGCGGTATGCAAAAGAGCCTACTTCAATATTCTTAGACATTACGCCCAGCAACACAGATTTGCTGTCAGCTAATACTGAGTAGTTGTGAAGTGTGTTACCAATCGTATCACCAGGGTATTGGTGAGTAATGAGTTCACGCTTTACCAGCTCTTCATACAATGCGTCCGCTTTGCTCTCTTCTAAGACCAGAGAATGTCCCTTACTCAAGTCGTACTTAGCTAGGAAGTCATCGTCTACGCGAGCTTCGATATCAACAATTGTTTGGCCAACGCCGACAATGATAGGTCGGTAAAGCTTTGGAGTTTGCTTCATTTGGTTGACAAGTGGATCACGAGCGTGAGTAGGGAAGTAGTGCTTAGATTTGCGCTGTCCAGGAAACTTCATTTTTAGAATGGGGTTGGAAATTTTCGCGCATCATATCACATCAATGTAAGATTGCTTTCATTTTTATTACATAAAAAAGAGCCAAACTGGTACGTTTGGCTCTTTTTTCAACTACTTTTCAGCGGTATGGATGCCATAGGCTTTAGTACCCCATAGTGGCACCGTCGAAAGGCTGTGTTTGAAGCTACCCGATGTCTCTTTAGTAGAATAAGACAGGTACATCAGAGTTTGGTTTTCCGAGTCGAAAATCCGACGAACTTTCATACTTTTAAAGAAAATACTTTTAGACTTTTTAAATACAACTTCGCCATTTTTTGACTTATCAATTGCCGCGATCATTTCCGGTGTGATTTCACCCGTTTGACGACAAGAAATAGAGCTATCACTTGGGTCTGCCAAGCTGAAGTCAGCCTCAATGGAAGCGATATGGCATGTAACCCCCGTAACAACGGGATCTTTGAGGTGATTGAGCTTGATGTCTTTCATGGTGAATAAACCCAGGCTGACATCGCCAACTTCGTTATTGTCACAGGCGGTTAAGCCGAGAGCTAAAAGAGATATGGTCGCAACTTTCCTTAACATGGTGTTATTTGTCCCAATGATGAAATTCCGTTAGTCAATTGAGCTAGTTTGACACAGAAATCGCCAGATATCCTTAAAATACTTGAGACATCAGATCGTTATCGCTAAGCTTCACGGTAATCCCGTTAGAAAGCAGCGTTTACTGATATGAGCAATAGTGCGATTTCGATTGTTGAAACTAAAAACCAATGGCTAAGCCAGCATATTGATGTTGAGTTTCCAACTAAAGAAAGCTTAGCGGGTCGACAGCTATATTTAGCGAAAAGCCAAGATAGTCAGTTTGAAAGATTGGTAGGCCTTCCTGAGCCAAGTACAATATTTTCAGAGCAAGACATCTTTAAAGTCGATTTTCATCGCCTCACCGTCATGTTCTCTCTGCTTCAGTCTAAAAGGTGGGAAGAACAGAATGAGCAAGAGTTAATCGTTGAGTTTTTAAGTCAGATAATTTTCTCTGAACCTTGTGATCTTTATGTCGGTTTTCAAAATGGAGAACCGTCCGCCGCTGCAATCATTACTAAAAATGGCAAAGAGCTCTTAGTTTCTGACGTTGTCAACTTATCTGGTAACAACGATGAGTTTGTAGCTTCCTTGTTAACGCATTCAACGTTAGAAGCAACAAATTGCGAAGCGATATATATTGAGTCTTAACTTCACTTTCCTGTAGCCTCTAGTGTTTTCTAAAAATCTATAATAGCTAACCAGTGTTGCGCCATCTCGCCTAGTCCAGTTCTGAAGCTATTTATGTCATTAGTATTAAATTCATGTAATTAGGGCATAAATTAGTGACAAGCTCGGGGTTTTTACCATGAATTAAGTTACATTTATTTGAAGTGTTAACCCCATCATTTCAATCTCTATAGCGTGGAATAGTATTTTACTTAGTACGTTAAGAAAGGAAGGCGGAATGGGTAAACCTCAAACTCAATGTGTGATATTTGATTGCGACGGTACTCTAGTCGATAGCGAACGGTTGTGCTGTCAGGCTTTATGCGATGTCTTTAATCGTTATGATGTCCACCTGTCGTTAGATATGGCGATAGAGCACTTTGAGGGAGGTAAGCTTGCCGATATTCTTACCGATATGCGAGACCGGCTTGGTCTTTCAGTTTCTCTTGATGAACTTGAGCCAGTTTACCGCGAAGTGCTCGAGCAACTGTTTGAAGCTCACTTGAAGCCAATGGACGGCGTGTTTGATGTCATTAAATACCTTGAAGCAAGGGGAATCGAGTATTGCGTTGCGTCTAATGGCCCAAAAAACAAAATAGAAAAAACATTACGAATCACCGGATTACTGCCTTACTTCAAAGGCAAAATTTTCTCAGCATTTGATACCAATAGTTGGAAACCTGAACCTGATTTAGTGAAGTACAGTGCAATGAATATGGGCTTTACACTTAACGAATGCATCTATGTAGACGATACACCAAAAGGTCTCGAAGCGGGAGTTCGCGCTGGTGTTAAAACCGTCCATTTAGTTGGTCTTAACGATAAAATACATTCGGAAAAAGTTGTGAGGATTAAAGGTCTGAGAGATCTAGAAGCTCTAATCTAACCGTTAAATTGCATATTGATTAACACTGATGTGTTTGGTCAATTTTGGAGTCACAATAGGCTGTGTGACTACTACCTGCTTAATATCTTCGAAAAATGTACCACATTGAGCACATAACATACTGTCTGTTTCTGACAGAAGGTATTCCTCACTACCACATAGCGGGCAACACAGTACTTGTTCGTCTTGGTTTGATTCCATGAATGCTCCCGCAGCAAAAAGGACCAAAATTCTGAGCCCTATTAAGTCTTTTTAGTTATTGTTAATCAGCTTAATAGCTAGATTATCTGTATGCAATGCTATTCTAGTTGAACAATCTCTTGAATATGCTCGGTTTAAGAGATTTTCATTAACTATGAGAGTGAATTCATAAAATTGACCGCGTTGGTCAGCGAATATGGGTAGAACAGGGTTGAAGCTATAGGTATTTGGAAATGGCACGCTCCATAATTGGAGCGTGCAAATGAGTATCAATGCTCTATTTAACTAATTGAACTGCCTCACGTGTAAGTCTGGCGAGCTCATCCCAGTTTTTCTCTTCAACAAGCTTTTTGTCGACCATCCATGTACCACCACAAGCTAAGACCCTTGGAATCGAAAGATAGTCTTGGATATTGTTAGTATTAATACCACCTGTAGGCATAAGGCTTACATCAGAATACGGAGCAAGCAAAGCTTTCACCATGTTCACGCCACCTGAAGCTTCCGCTGGGAAAAACTTCAGTGTCGTAAGGCCCATTTCTAGAGCCGCTTCAATGGTACTTGGGTTATTTACACCCGGTATAATATCGATTCCAATTTCCTGGCAAGCCTTTACGGTATTAGGATTAAATCCTGGTGAGACAATAAAAGTTGCACCTGCTTCCTTAGCGGCAATAGCCTGTTCTCTATTTAATACGGTGCCTGCGCCGATCAGCATCTCGGGTTGAGATTCTCTTAGTAAACGTATTGCTTCAATAGCGGCGTCTGATCGAAACGTAATTTCAGCTGCTGGTAACCCGTTGTCTGCCAGTACTTTTCCTAGAGGGACAATATCTTTTGCATCTTCAATAGCGATTACTGGAATGACTTTGAGTTTTTTTAATTGTTCGTTGATAAGTGACATCGTTTTACCTTATTAAATGAGTGCGAGCTGGGTGTGCTTAGGGTCAATAATAGCTCCCCGATGCTGGATAACAATGCTCGCCAATTTGTTACCCATTTTACATGCTTGTTCTAATTTTGAACCATTTAAATAAGCCGCTAAGAACGCGCCATTGAATGAGTCGCCTGCTGACGTTGTATCAACAACATTCTTAACTGGTGTAGTTGTGATACTCTGGGTTTTCTTACCGTTTTGAGACAAAAGACAGCCTTCGCTCCCAAGTTTTACGACTACGTTTTTAATGCCTTGATCTTTTAATCGCATCATTGTTTCTTCAGAGTTTTTGTCGCCCCACAGAGCTTGTTCATCTTCATAAGTAACAATCGCCGTATCGGTAATAGAATACATCGCGTTATAAGCTGACATTACTGATTGGTTTTGGTCATTTGGCCAAAGTGCAGGGCGGAAATTACTGTCAAAACATAATTCAACGCCCTTTACTTTCAACTCCTTGAGTAAGCAGAGTAATTTATGCCTGTCTTGCTCCGGTAGTATCGCAAGTGTTATACCACTGATATATACCATGTCGACATCAACAAGCTGCGACGCGATAGATTCAAAGTGAGGGTGCTGAATCAGCCAACGCGCCGCAGAGTCATTACGCCAATACATAAATGTACGTTCGCCTTCTTCGTCTAGTTGGATCAAGTAAAGGCCGGGTGTTTTGTTTTCACAGGTCAACACATACTCAGTATTAATCCCTTCTTTCTTCCATGCGTCTACCATACCTTGGCTGATGGAATCGGTACCTACAGCGGTAACGTAAGATACTTTCGCCGATTCGCCTGATGTAAAAGCTCTCTGAGCGCGATTTAGATAGATAGCTGTGTTAAGCGTATCTCCACCATAGGCTTGTTGCATGTTTCCAAATGGTGATCCGTTAAGCTCAATCATACATTCCCCGATAATGGCGATATGTTTCATGTAGGAGTCCTCATATTGAGATAAAGAAAGCCGCAAGTGAGGGACAAGCGGCTTGTTTTCAGGAGATAACGCTTATTTAGCTTCTATTTTCACGAATGCCATCGTTAACGCAAAAGACAGAATAAACACGCCACATACACCGAGAATGGCTTGGATGAAGTTCTGTGTTCCGCCAGACAAGTATGCCGGAAGACTGAAAACAGACGACAAGATATAGCTAGTTAGGTGGGTATCAAGAGTTACTGATATTGCACCAAAGATGCCAGCAGCTAAGCTCGCCATAAACAGGGCCTTAGTATAATTCGTCAATACACCAAACAGAGCTGGCTCGGTGATACCAAGAATAGCGGTTACCCCGGAACTAGCTGTAATTGAAGAGTTTTCTTTAGAAACGAACTTACGCTGCTTGTACCACACCGCAAACGTAGCACCAGCAATAGCAAGGTTACCAAGACACATGATCGGCATGAGCAGGTCTTTACCATAAAGTGCGAAGTTGTTTAAGCTGATTGGCGTCATGCTATGGTGGATACCAAATACTATGGTAATTGGACGCGTAATCCCAAAAACAAAGCCAGTTAAAGTCGGTGAAATTTCTAGTAATGAACTCACGATCCACCCAGCTCCATTGCTCAACCAAATACCTAGAGGTCCAACAAAAGAGAGTGTGAGTGTTGATGTGATAGCAAACGCTAATAGGGGGGTGATAACAGGCTTAGCCGCTGATGGAACAATACTGTCAACAAGTGGTGTAACTTTTGAAAGCAACCATACTGCCAAGATCACAGGAACTATCGCTCCGCCATAGTTTAGCAATTCAATAGGGACAGCCCCTAAAACCGTTAATTCAGCTGGTATGTTTGCTTCTTTTAACGCAGCGGCTTTTTCTATTAGCTTCGGTGACAGCATTGCAGCTGCCACAGCAACAGCGATGTATTCGTTAACACGAAACATTTTCGCGGCCGAGAAAGAGACCAAAATAGGTAGAAAGAAGAATACGGCTACAGAAATAGATCGAAAGAAGAAAACGGTATCGGAGTTTTCTGAGATCACCTCAGTCGCTATAAGGCCTGAAAGTAAACCCATAAGCATACCAGCCCCCGCAATTGCAGGAACAATCGGACCAAAGATGCCTGCTACTATACGCATTGCGCCTTGGAAAAGTTTGCCATCTTCTTTAGTAGAACCAGCGCTATTAGAGTCCGAACTAGGTTGGCTTGTGGGAAGGGCTTTAAACCATTTCTCAACGTCTACGCCAATAATAACCTGAACTTGGCCTTGCTTAATTACTACGCCTTTGACGCCTTGCAGCGACTTCAGTGTGTTTTCCTTCACTAGAGACTCGTCTTTTAGCTTAAAACGCAGGCGAGTCATACAGTGTGTAGAATCAGTTATGTTGGTTGTTCCACCAAGGGATTCAATCAGATACTGTACTTTCTCTTTGATACTACTCGTTTTATTAGGGCCAATATTGCTTGGATCTAATGCACCTACAGATTCATCTATCTTCATATACGACTACCGCTATTAATTAATCTACTTGATTGGGACTCATACTATAGATATTAGTCTGTCTTCCAAATGGCTGAAACTGAGAGTTTTGTCACAATTAAAGTCAAGTTGAATCAAATTCTAATTATTTTTTCCAATTGGTCTGTTTTTCATTGAAAACTATAACAATTAACGAACCAATTATTTTTTTAATAATATTAGGGCTTGAAAACGAAAAATTTAAATTGTTATATAAGGAAAATTCTGAGTAAGAGTCGTTTAATCGTGAACACAACAATTATCACTGATGTAGAATGCATCATTACAAAACCAGATAGACATAATTTAATTACCGTTATAGTTCATACTAATAATGGTACAGTAGGTTATGGGTGTGCAACATTTCAGCAACGTCCTTTAGCTGTTAAGACTATGGTTGATGAATATTTAAAACCATTACTTATAGGTAAAGATGCTAACAATATTGAAGACTTGTGGCAGATGATGATGGTAAATGCATATTGGCGGAATGGCCCTGTGATTAATAACGCGGTATCAGGAGTTGATATGGCCTTATGGGACATTAAAGCCAAGCAAGCAAAAATGCCACTTCACCAATTGTTCGGTGGAAAATCACGTGATGCGATTGCGGTGTACACACATGCAACCAGTGACTCTATGGAAGGTTTATACGAGTCGATCGATAACTATTTGAAACAGGGTTATCGACACATACGTTGCCAGTTAGGCTTTTATGGCGGTGTTCCTGAGGCATTACATACCACACAAAACCCAACTGTTGGTTCATACTATGATCAAGACCAATACGTAGAGAACACTGTCACCATGTTTAAATTACTTCGTGAAAAATATGGAAACCAATTCCATATTCTTCATGATGTGCACGAACGATTATTTCCCAACCAAGCGGTTCAGTTTGCTAAAGACGTAGAAAAATACAAACCCTATTTTATAGAAGATATCCTTCCACCTAATCAAACCGAATGGCTGGATAATATCCGTAGCCAAACATCAGTTTCTCTTGGCCTAGGCGAGTTATTTAACAATCCTGAAGAGTGGAAATCTCTAATTATTAATCGTCGGATAGATTTTATTCGCTGCCACGTATCTCAAATTGGTGGTATTACTCCAGCGTTGAAACTTGGTCACCTATGTCAGACATTTGGAGTAAGGATTGCGTGGCACTGCCCGCCAGACATGACACCTATAGGCGCTGCAGTCAATACGCATCTAAACGTTCATCTACACAATGCTGCTATTCAGGAACATGTCGAATATAAAGAAAATACGCGCAAAGTTTTTCCTGGTGCGAGTGAACCTAAAAATGGCTACCTTTATGCATCTGAGTTGAGCGGCATAGGCGTTGAAATCGATACAGAAGTTGCTGCCGATTTCCCAGTGACTTATAGGCCCCATGAGTGGACGCAGAGCCGTCTACCAGATGGTACTATCCACACACCTTAAAAAAATAGCCGCTTTAGCGGCTATTTTTTTCTCTAAATTCAATGTCTTCAGTATTGAAAGGGGTATGGTAAGTACATTGGTAATCGATATCGATAACATTGCTGACAATAAACACTTCACCGGACTTTAAAAAACCGCGATTGGTAATGTTCATTGCAGCAGTGGATCGTTTACAGCCAAATAGTTTGGCGTCCTCAGCAGAGATGTTTATCGCTCGATAAGTGGTGAGATACTTTTCAATCTTTAGCCCAAGCTCTATGGCATGCTTTTGTAGAGAATGTTCTACAATCTCATCACTCATTTTGGGGAACATTTTCACAGGTATTTTAGTTTCTTCAATCTGAGTGACTTTACCATCAATTAACCTTAGCCTTTTTAAATTCCATATATAATCATTGTCATCAAGTAGAAATGCTTGTTTTTCTTGGCTGTCGGTTAATCTTTTGTTTATCTTTATTTTCTTATAAGAAATTTCATTGAAACGTTTTTCAGTAATAGAGTTATATATTAGCGGGCTGCTGTCCAAGTTTTTGTATATGTAAATTCCTGAACCAGATTTTATATATATAATACCAATTGATTGAAGCTTTTCTAAAGCCTTTCTAATGGTAAATCTAGATACGTTATAAGATTCAGATAATTCTCTTTCAGTAGGTAATTTCTCGGATATTAATTTTTGAGAAATTTTACTAATAATATCTTGAACAACAAATTCATATTTCTTCATCGATTACATTTCCGGAATATGAAGCCAACGAATACTGTTAATTTTAACACAACTGGGCAGGCTTTTATTTGAGTGGGAGGACTTAATGATACAAAGCCCTCCTAAGAAAACTTTATGTTCGATCTGCAAGATAAGCTTCGTAATCTGGGATTTCGATGTCGACTTCGGATTCAATTAAGTCAGACTCGATTAGGAAGTTTGCCGTTGCGCGGTTAGTGGCGACTGGGATGTTCCATACACTGGCGATACGGAGTAGGGCTTTTACATCAGGGTCATGCGGTACAGCATTGAGTGGATCCCAGAAGAAGATAAGCATATCGATTTTTCCTTCCGAAATCAGAGCGCCAAGTTGTTGGTCACCGCCCATCGGTCCGGAAATCATGCTCTTTATCGCTAGGCCTGTTTCTTTACTCAGCATGGAGCCTGTTGTGCCGGTCGCGTACAGAAAATGGCGCTGAAGCTTTTCTTTGTGCTCAGTAACCCAGCGAAGTAGCTCTGGTTTACAGTTGTCATGCGCAACAAGAGCAACATGTTTGTGTGCAGGCATAGTGCGAGTTGTTTTCTGCATTCTAGATTGTTCCCTAATATTTCTAATTATTTACGTAAAATGTTGGTCGATACTCTGATGGAGACAAAGAATCCGATATCACCTGAGGTTTTAAGTTTTCAGGTGTCAATGCCTCAATGATTGGAGCTTCACTTTTCTCGTAAGGTTCACCTTTCAGATAGCTTACCGCTTGTTTTACAGATAATCGACCTTGTTTAACCATTTTGTCAGTAGGCGCAAATTCTACGCGATTTCTCAGCAGGCCGCGGTAAACGCCGTGACTGAGGTAAGTTGAAATTAGTCCTATCTGATCCGTTTTTCCTGCTGTCCTTAATTCGCTGATCGCCGCTTCAATCGCTACAGCACTGCCAACTATATAATCTAGGTCTTCACGCTCGATTGATTGCTGTACAAGGTTTCGCTGAAGCTCTTTGTCATTATCTGCCCAGTAGGTTTCAACAATCTGAATATCACTGTCTTCAATAGCACTGAGAAAGCCACGGATAACAGGCTTAGTTCCACCACTAGAATCCGGACCTGGGAGTAAAACAATATTTTTAGTCCCAGAACCTCGGGGGTGTTTATCCTTCAAATACTGCCCCGTGTAATAACCCATCCAATACCAATCGACGCCAACTTCGCCTTTGAGCTGTTCTCTTGAATGGCTACCCAAAATCAGTTCATTAACACTCGCAAAAACAGGAATATCAACTGCGAATTGGCGCAAATTGTTCATGTATAGATCAGGGGCGACTGTGCCCAAGATAATGGCGTCCGCTTTCCATCGCTGGCAGTTCTGAAGTTGTTCTTTTTGTTTAATCTGATTTGGGTATCCGCCGGCTTCAAACACTTTTAAATCAACCCCTAGCTTTTTAGCCTCGTCTACCATGCCATAGTTAACAGAAAGCCAATAAGAGTCTTTAAGGTGGGGGTAAAGCGCGCACAGTCTTAGAGGTGCTTCAGCGGCAGACAAAGAAGTCGGTAAGAAGGAGTATACCGCAATGGCCATTACAAACAGTCGTTTTAGGGAGAAAGCTGGAAGCATGATGTATATCGTTGGTATTCGTTACATAAACACTGCAAAATATAGCGTATTCCCACAGTGCAAAGAAGTGTATTTACTTAATGTTACTTGCTAAAGCCAGTATTGGTCGGAAGTTGTTGTTTGCTTTTCTCGCAATGGCGCTGTTAGTACTCATTTCCGCGTTGATTGGTGTGTTCGGCTTCTCCTCGGTCGCCAAGACCGAAAGGAATGTTGTGAATTCCGCAATCCCTTCAATGATTGAAGCTAGACAAGTGTCTGAACTGAGTTCACGAATCATAGCTTCTGTGCAAACTCTCTCAAATTCTAAATCCGAACTTCAGCGCCAAAAGGCGGGTAAAGAGTTGTTTTCTCAGCTGGAAAGTTTACTTCAACATATCAAACAGCTCGGTTCAGATTCTTTTGATTCCAAACTATTAAGCACACTGGAAGCTGACGTTCAAACCGTAATCGATACTTTGGTCGAGCTGGGTATCGTTGTAGAGAAGAAACTGGTTCTTGAAAAAGAATTAAGCACGCGGACAGTGGAACTTCGTGAGCAAGCATCTGAACTAGAAGAGTTGACGCGTACGCAGGTTTCCAATACTAGTACTATTGCCATTGCGAATGTCACCCATATTTACGATTTGATAGAAAATGCCCAAACGTCCCAAGCATACCAAGCTTTAGACACGCTCGTTGAAGTGGATTTAGATCTAGCAGAAAGGCTGCACGAATTACACTTACTTGCATTTAAAATGCTTAACCACATTGAAGAAGCGCGCACAATTTCGGATATCGATCGTATCCATACGGTTAGAGAAGAGTTTGTCAGTAACCTTGAGATCATGAAACGCCGAGTGCGAGCGGTAGAAGATCCAACACGTTCGATACAAATGGCTGAACTATTAACGCAATTGGAAAAAGGTGAGGTCGTCTTTGACGTTTTGCATCAACGCTACCAAAACGAACGAGCATCACAACAGCTAATGCAGGACACACTGATACAATTTTCAGCTTTGAATACGACCGTAAACAAATTGGTCGATGATTCAAACCAAGCTACGACACGAGCAGTGGACAAGCTCAAAACGACATTAAATTATGCTCAACTCAGTCTGACGATCATTACGGTATTGGGTATGCTGATCGTCATTTTGATCGTTTGGAAAGTGGTTTATGTATCTGTACTTAAACGCTTAGCAGAATATTCGTCGGCTTTGTCGTCTATTGCGCAGGGGCAACTGAATGTCGATATCACAGTGAAAGGCAATGATGAATTAGCCCATATGGGCCAAGCTATCATTACAGCAAGAAACACGGCTCAATCATTAAAAGTGGTCGCAGAAAGTGAAGCAAAAGCGAAGCGAGAGTTGCAAGAGCATAAAGAACATCTTGAAGAGCTTGTTACAGAGCGTACCCACCAATTGCAAGATACTAACAAACGCCTAAATCACGAAGTACTCAACCATGCGAAAGCGCGCCGACAAGCAGAGCAAGCGAGCCGAGCAAAAACTGCGTTCTTAGCAACAATGAGCCATGAAATTCGCACACCAATGAACGGGGTGCTTGGTACAGCTAGATTGCTTAAAGAGACTGGGTTGAACTCGAAACAAGGCCATTTTGTGGATGTGATCAATCGTAGCGGTACCACATTACTTGCGATCCTGAATGATGTGCTTGATTATTCGAAGATTGAAGCGGGCCACCTAGAAATACGGCCAGTGGACTTCAACCTTTTTGACATGGTGAAAGACGTTCAGCAGTTGCTTGATGGCAGAGCTAAAGAAAAAAACATCGAAATCAGTACCTTGATAGAAAGCGATGTCAGTCAGTTTTTATATGGTGACGTAACTCGTATTAGCCAAGTGTTAACCAATCTAGTCGGCAATGCTGTTAAATTTACAGAGCAAGGCCACGTTGATATTTACGTAACCTATGATCCTGGCCAAGACGGTCAGGTGTTGTTCGAAGTTTCTGATACTGGCATAGGTATCAGTCAGGAAGAGCAAGAGACTTTGTTCGATGCGTTTACTCAGGCTTCTGGTGGTATGAGTAGCAAAGGTGGCACGGGCCTTGGTCTCGCTATTAGCAAACGTATTGTCGAAGCCATGGGAGGATTCCTGCAGCTCGAATCTGAAGTAGGACAGGGGAGCCGATTCAGTTTTAGTGTTCCTTTGTCCCAAGGCAGCAAGGTTCAATCTAAAGATCTTAATGTTGGCTCAACGCTAAAAGCGAAAGTACTGCTGGTGGAAGATAACCCAGTTAATTGCCTAGTAGCGGAAGGATTTTTAGAAAGTCTAGGTCACGAAGTCACGACGGCGAATGATGGCAATTCCGCTGAGGAGATTTATTCTCAGCATGATTTTGATATCGCTTTGCTTGATATCAACCTCCCTGACTGCAATGGCGTAGAGCTGTTAGATAAATTGAAACGAATTAAAAGTGACAATGTCACTCCAGTGATTGCAATTTCAGCTCACGTTTACGATGAAGAAGTGCAAAGCTACCTTGCTGCAGGGTTCGATGGCTACCTGCCTAAACCTTTAGATAAAGATGCACTTTGTCATATGATTAACTCCAGTCTGCAAGGTCACTCGCTGTTACTTGAGCAATCGGATCTTGCGCCAAGTTACCCGCCCGTGACCTCACGCATCATCGATATAAGCGTTGTCAGTAAAGATTCTCTCATTCTTGGGAACGAAAAAATGAAAGAAATCATCACCCTGTTTGATAAGAGTGCTGACGAAACATTGAATCTTATGCAAACAGCCGCTGAGCAAGATGACCCGAATCAAATAAAACAACTCGCACACAAGTTGAAAGGTTCAGCAGGAAGCTTGGGTCTGCTAGCATTGTTTGACGCTTGTTTGGGTATAGAGAAATCTCAGCAGCCAGTTAGTGATTATTTGGCGGATAAAGATCAGCTTTTATCGCTGATAGAAAGCTCAAAACAAGCGTTGAATCAATTGGTTGACTAGGTAGAACTATGATAGAAATTTCATCTCCTCGACTTTCGATGCGTCAGATTACAGAAACAGATTGGCCACTTTTCTTACGCTTACACCAAGAAGAAGAAGTGATTCGTTACGCGTTTGACCAACCTGAACTTGATGACATTCGCCAACGATTTGAATCGAGATTACCTGTGTGGGAGTGGGGAAGCGGACATTGGCTATGCCTTGTTATTAGAGATAGCCAAAACAATCAGCCCATAGGCGTAACAGGTTTGTGCATTGAAGATGAATCTGATGATTCTGTAGAAATAGGCTATTTACTGCTTCCAGAGTTTCATGGAAAAGGTATAGGGACAGAGTCTTTACTGGCATTAATCGCTCACGTAAAGAGCTCTCTACCTGCGGTAAAGAATATTAACGCTATCGTGACTGATGGTAACGTAGCTTCGTGCAAAGTGCTTGAAAAGGCAGGATTTGAGTTAGTAGAAAGGGAAGAAAACGCGTATCGAATTGGTGGCAAACTCTATGATGATTTGATTTATCGTTTCCACTTATAATTCTTAAGCTCTGTAGGCAACGACAGATAATGTCAGCAACAATTGTGCGGTGTAGTAGGTAATCATAATCACATGACGCGAGAAAGCTGAACTGGATCGGAATCGGTCTACGGCTAACACAATGTCTGAGGTTATAAAAATCAACGCGCCCATGACAGCAAACGCTGCTGACTGTGCATGATCCACTCGCCAATACTCAATCGCAGCCCAAGCCATCCCGAGAATACCTAATGAATAGAAGGCTACAGGAAGCTTCATGTTTCCGAGCGTGGGGAGCAGTAGTAAGAAAACAATAATACCAACCGATAAAAGTAGTAGTGGTAGCCACCAATTTATCAATCCATCGAGTTGAGTATAAAAAGCGAGAGAGTAGATAAAGTGTACCAGTAGGAAAACCGTTAACCCTTGGACAAATCTATCTTTCGGTTGCATGAGTAGTAGGTCGCCAACAACAGAAACAAGTAATCCTACTGCCATCCATAAAGCGTATTGACCAACCACCTCATACAGTGAGATTGACACAATAGCCATGAGTAAAATTGGTAAAGTTTTGGTGGCATAAAACAGCCACCGAGGGCCACGCTCAATACTCCAGACATGTACAGCACACAGTGTTAGGATCAGCAGCCACATTTCTCTTTTCACCCATATAAAAAAAGCAGCAATATTGCTGCTTTTTAGCGTACTAACAGGGTGTTAACTAAGCAATAGCCTGAGTCAATATTTCGCGGCTTTCCTTTAGAGTGATCGCTTGATTTTCACCTAATGCTTTCATGCCATGAAGTTCTAACTGACTCACTACCGAGTCAATCGCGCTTTGTTTATCACTGCCATGCTCAGTTAACTGTGTTGAGACTGTCATTGTCTGGTAGAAACTTTCTATTGCATCGATGGTACGCTCGGCTAGGTCATCCCCCAGTTCTAGACCAAATACATTCACGCCCATTTGTTCCAGTTTGGCACGTTTGTGAACCAATTGGTTGCGAAGAAGAGAAGGCTGTACGATGGCCAGAGAGCGAGCGTGGTCCACACCCCAAAGCGCAGTCAGCTCGTGGCCGATCATGTGAGTCGCCCAGTCTTGCGGTACACCGCTGCCGATGAGACCATTCAGAGCCTGGTTTGCTGACCACATTAGATTTGCACGCCATGCGTCATCGTCACGATTGTCAAAGTCTTCACCGAGCTTCTTAAGAGTGCGAAGTAGAGTCTCTGCATATCCATCTTGAACCATTGCGCCATGTTTTGTAGTCAGGTATTGCTCACATACGTGTACCCAAGCATCAACAATACCGTTGATTAGTTGCTTTTCAGGCAGAGTCTTCATCACATCCGGGTCCATAACCGCAAATTTTGGCTGTACAAATGGGCTAAGGAACGCGAGCTTATCCTGCGTTTCAGCTTTTGTAATCACAGCACCCATATTGGATTCGGAGCCAGTTGCTGGAAGTGTTAATACTGCGCCAAGTGGTGTTGCTTCAGAAACTTGATGCTTGCCCGTTAGGATATCCCAGCCGTCACCATCATACTTGGCAGCCGCCGCAATGTATTTAGAGCCATCAATAACAGAACCGCCACCAACAGCAAGGATGAAGTTAATGCCTTGCTCTTTAACAATCGCGACCGCTTTATCAAGTGTTTCTTTTGTTGGGTTTGGTTCAACGCCTGAAAACTCAACCCATTGATGACCGTTCAGTGCCTCAGAAACCTGATCATAAACGCCGTTACGTTTAATAGAACCTCCGCCGTAAATGACAAGAACTTTATCTTGCGGTTGAATCGATGATTGAATGGCACTGATTTGACCTTGACCAAACAGAATCTGGGTAGGGTTAGCGTAAGTAAATTGCATTGTCATTCCTCTTGCTTCAGTTGAACGCCTGATAGGGCAGACTGATCTTGTGTCCCGAGCTTGGAAACACTTCATTGTTTGAATGCATAATAGTACTGAAAAGTCGTTTTAAAAATATCGAATCCTCTGTTTATGTTGCCTATTCCTACTTTTTGTATATTCTTATTGAAAATTGACAGGAGGTGATATGACACTCGCCCGATTAATGCAGCAGTATGTTGATACCCATAATCTGAATGACCTCGAAGGGGTAAGAAAGACCGATCTTGATGGAGTTTGGTTTTATCGCAGTAGCACTGGAAACACTCGCCAGCCTTTTATTTATCAGTCTGGTGTGATTGTGTTGGGGCAAGGAAACAAGATTATTCATATTGGCAGTGAGCCGGTAAAGTATGGGCCAAATGACTACTTAGTCGTTGGTGTGCCTATGCCTTTAGAGTGTGAGGCGTTCCCAACAAATGGCGAGCCGCTTCTTGGGTTAACTGTCGATATTGACCCTCAGATGTTACATCGTCACGTTAATAAGCTTGAATCACTTGGATATGCTCCTCACAAAGAGCAACCACATTACACCTGTGGTTTGCGTTCTGTCAGTATGGAAGATTCTATGCTGGATACCTGCAAACGAATCATGCGCGCGTTGTGTAATCCAATTGAGCTATCACTGTTAGGTGAATCTCTCAAAGAAGAGTTGGCCTATCGTGCCTTGACTAGTAGTGAAGGGCATGTGTTGTTTGATTTAGCCCACCATGAAGGTCAATATGCTCGCGTCGCCAAAGCTTTGGATAAAGTCCATAGAAGCTATAGCGAAACACTCTCTGTACAACACCTTGCTGAAGAGGCCAACATGAGTATGTCTGCCTTCCACAGCGCTTTTCGTCAGATCACACTTGAATCACCTATTCAGTACATTAAAAAGGTGCGTTTAAACAAAGCGAAAGAACTCATCCAGCTAGAAGGTAAGAAAGTGAATGATGCAGCAAGACTAGTTGGTTATAACAGTGTTTCTCAATTCTCGCGTGAGTACAAAAGACACTTTAATGAAACACCGACAGGATTAAAGCTGGTGAGTTGAAAACACAAAAGAGGAAAAGGACAGTTAAATAATTACTGTTTTTTTATCAAACCAGTAACAGCATAATTCCTCGAGTAAACAAAACAACATACAAGTTTTTGATTTACATACCCCTATAGGAGATCTAGTCAGTCTCTTAAATCAGCCCTCTTAAACTCGATGAGATTAAGAGGGCTATTTTTTAACTTAAGAAAATTGATAGTTCTCAGGAACAACGACAACACCTTTTTCCGAAACATGGAACCGTTTGGCGTCTTCAATTTTGTTAATTCCAATTTGAGTGTATGGTGGAACCTTAACGTGTTTATCAATAATACAGTTGACTAACTGGCTTCCTTCTCCAACTTCAACATCATCAAAAAGAATACTGTCGACCACAGTAGCGCTGTCGTTAATTCGAACATTGGGTGATACCACGGAATGCTGAACAGACCCACCCGAATTAATTACGCCATTCGCAATGATTGAATTAATAAAAATCCCTTCATTTCCAGTTGCAGAAGAAACAGTGCGGGCAGGAGGGCATTGCGCTTCATAAGTTCTTACTGCCCAATCAGGCTGATAAAGGTTCATGGGCGGAACCGGCTCAAGCAAATCCATATTGGCTTCATAAAACGAATCTAGTGTTCCAACGTCTCGCCAGTAGCAATCTTTCGCTACTCGACCTTTATCATTACAAAAATCGTAAGCGTAAACCGACTCTGTCTTGATAAGTTTAGGAATAATGTCTTTACCAAAGTCATGACTTGAGTCAGGACATTCAGCATCGTCATCGAGTGCGGCTCTTAATACATCCATATCAAAGATGTAGATTCCCATGGATGCCAAACTGCGATCAGGTTTGCCAGGAATCGATGGTGGGTCGAGAGGCTTTTCAACAAATGAAGTAATTAGGCCGTTGTCATCAGTATCCATGACACCAAATTGAGTGGCCTCATCACGGCTTACATCCATGCAAGCGATGGTGAGCTTGGCATTATTTTGCTTATGTTCTTCGAGCATTGCAGCGTAATCCATTCGATAGATGTGATCGCCAGACAAAACAACAACATACTTTGCATCACTGCGGGAAAGTAGCCATAAATTGTGGTAGATGGCATCGGCAGTACCTTCATACCATTTACCGCCTCCTCTCATTTGCGGCGGAACTACAGAAATGAACTCGCCAAGTTCCGGATTGAATATCGACCAACCATCACGTAAATGCTTTTGAAGTGAGTGGGATTTGTATTGGGTAAGAACGAGAATTTTTCTAAGGCCGGAGTGTAGGCAATTGGTGAGTGTAAAATCTATGATTCGATACTTGCCTCCAAATGGAACGGCTGGCTTTGCTCTATCGTCAGTCAAAGGGCTCAATCTCGAACCCATCCCACCTGCTAGGACTACCGCTAGTGTATCTTGCATGCCTTTCTCCCTGAAATAGTGCGTTTATGTGCTTTCAGAAAGACTACTTCAAGTTTCAAGCCAATATTCAACTTGTTGAGTTTTCGCGCTCTGCCAACGATTCGTATTAAAAAAATGCACCACCCATTGCACCAACAAAATGCATTGCACCAAAGTTAGGCAACAGTACCCATCTCTTCAGAGTCAAGAATCGATACACAATTTCTACCCAATGACTTAGATTCATACAATGCCACGTCAGCACGCTTGTAGGTATTTTCGACAGAACCATCCATATCAGTTACCCCAACACTGACCGTAATTTGCTCGTCGTGTTGAAGCGATACCGATGTGCGCAGGCGGTTTGTGACGATTTCCGCTTCTTGAATGCGAGTGTGGGGCATAATGATCGCAAACTCTTCGCCACCGATTCGTGCAATGAAGTCTGTTTCTCGAAGATGATCACTTAAGACTGTTCCGACAGATTTAATAATTTTATCGCCTTCATCGTGACCCAATCTATCATTTACACGCTTGAAGTGGTCGATATCGACAATAGCAAAACAAGTAGGTTCAGCATGGCTATAGCGCTTACTTTTTGCACATTGCGCCGCCATTTCTTGATCAAACTTACGTCTATTCCATAAACCAGTCATAGAGTCTTTCTCACTCATCTCTCTCAGGCGATTTTCGAGTTCTTTACGGTGAGAGATGTCGACAAAAGAGGCAACATAAAACTGAATTACCCCATTGTTGTCGGTCACTGTCTGAATACGCAGTATCTCGGTAATATGAGAACCATCGCGACGCTTGTTAACGACTTCGCCTTCCCACAAGCCTTCTTTTTCTAAAATCTTCCACATATTAATGTAGAACTCTTGTTCATGTTTATTAGCAGCAAAGAAAGAAGGCTGCTTTCCTTTGACCTCTTCAAAGGTATAACCACTGACTCGAGTAAACTCTTCATTCGTCTTAATAATTCGGTTCTGACGATCGGTGATCAGCATAGCTGACATACCATTCATTGCAGCACGGGCAATTTGGCTTTCCAGACTATTTTTGGTGTGATTGTAATTCCACGTAACAAAACTGAACGCGATGAGTAAAATGATCATGTATACAGAAGCGGCTTGAATTGAGAGTTCAGTCTTACGCTCAAGGTAAAGCTGAGCCGCGTCGTACTGAGAGACTTCAGCGACGAGGATAAAGTGCAGTGGTCTATCAAGGGTATTGAGTTCTGCTTTAACGTAAGATAACCATTTGCCTTGTTCAAATAGGGTCCCATGCTCATTGAATTGAAGTTGGCGCCACAACTTAGGGTAGAGCTTACTTAATTTAAACTCTGAGTTTTCTTTCGCAATGTGGCCCATTATGTTTGTCATGTTTTTAGCCATGACGTAATAGCCATCAGAATTGAAGACATCCGGTAAATCGTCATTCACTTTGTTATACGCTAAGCGTTGATACAAATAGTCAAAGTCAAGATTTGCAATAAAGTAGCCACGACGCTCTGAATGAATGTCGATGGGGACGATTACCCTTAAACTGGGTGTAAGCGGCTGGGCAATTTGATTATTTTCTCGCTCTAAATCAATACCAAAAGTTCCGACCGTATTTACAGGCAGGTTTTGAGCGAACTTGAAATAATCCCGATGGAATTTGTTTTGTAAGAACTCTTCAGGAACAACAACACTCGCGCGTTGACCATGATTAATTCGCACCAACTCTTGGCCATGGTTGTCCAAATAGCGAAGTTGCGAAAAGTAGCCTTGAGTACGGGCTACTAACAGCCAAAAGTCCTGTAATGCCCCGCGATTCATATCGTTTGGCTCCAACACCGCACGATGGAAGATGCCATTACTCGAAAGGAATTTTACGGATTTAAGAATTTTAGAAGAGTGCGATTTTAATTCAGAGCGCGCATATTCTAGTTTTGTTTGTGTCAGGCGATCGACTTGTTGACGAGCATCTTCTTCGACCTTAGAAAGCTCGTTCGCAAAATAAAGTGTTGGCACGAAGGCTAGGGTGATGAATACAAGCATGAACTGCAGGAGAATGCGGGAATTTATCTTGAACATTTCGCCCCAATGACGCCACAAATTTACTTAATAATACTGTGAATAATTATATGAGCTTTTATTGATTTTACTGTGAGCAGTGTGGAATATCCCACGATATTGATTCAGATGCTGGGCAATATGATGCATTGATTAATGGTAAGTATTTAAAAATTCGGGAATAAAAAAGCCCTACTCAATGAGTAGGGCTTGAGCCAAGTCGATTGGGGGAGACTGGCTTACAAGTTTAAGCGGCAGCGGTTTCTGCTTTACCTTGATTTGAACGATTCTTCAAAAATGCATAACCAAAGCCAGTGAGTGCAGTACCTGCCGTAATGGCAACTAGATACATCAGAACAGGAGTTATAGCGTTAGGAATAAGCAATACAAACAAACCACCATGAGGAGCCATCAGTTTTGCGCCAAACAACATTGAAAGGGCACCTGTTAATGCGCCACCTGCCATACAGGCTGGGATAACACGCATCGGATCTTTCGCTGCAAAAGGAATAGCGCCTTCAGAGATAAAGCAAAGCCCTAATACGAAGGAAGCTTTACCTGCTTCACGTTCACTCGGCTCAAACTTATCTCGCGCTAAGAATGTGGCCAGCCCCATACCCAAGGCAGGTACCATACCAGCCGCCATGATCGCTGCCATAGGAGCGTAAGTTTGAGATGCAAGCAAGCCAACACCAAACGTGTACGCGGCTTTGTTTATCGGACCACCAAGGTCAAAACACATCATTGCACCTAAGATAACGCCAAGTAGTACCGCGTTAGCAGAACCCATGTTATTCAAGAACTCTGTCATCGCAGCCATAATGCCAGAAACCGGACCACCAACGATGTAGATCATTACTAGGCCAGTGAACAAACTTGCAACAAAAGGAATGATCAGAATCGGCTTCAGTGCTTCCATCGATTGAGGAAGTTGGACTTTGTCGGCGATGAGCTTCGCTGAGTAACCAGCAATAAAACCAGCTGCGATCCCGCCAAGGAAGCCGGCACCCGTTGAACTGGCAAGCATGCCACCAATTAAGCCTGGTGCAAGACCTGGGCGATCGGCAATTGAGAATGCAATAAAACCAGCAAGCACTGGAATCATCAGAGCAAAGGCAGAACCTCCACCAATGGTCATGAGCGCCGCGGCAAGCGTACCTTCTTCTTTAAATGCTTCAATACCAAATACGAATGAAAGCGCGATGATCAAACCGCCAGCAACAACGACAGGCAACATATGCGAAACACCTGTCATCAGATGCTTATAGACACCTTTTTTCTCTTCAACTGTCGCAGACTCGCCAGAACCTGTATGCTGGTAAATAGTGGCTTCAGAGAAGGCTTTATTTAGCTCTTGCTCAGTCTTTTTAAGTGCTGGCCCCGTCTTAGTGCGGTACATAGGTTTGCCATTGAAGCGATCAAGTGGCACTTCAATATCCGCAGCGATGATAACCAGATCAGCGTCAGAAATGTCAGCCTCAGTCAGTTGGTTTTTCGCACCGACTGAGCCGCGAGTTTCGACTTTGATTTGGTGGCCCTGACGTTTAGCTTCATCTTCTAGTGCTTCGGCAGCCATGAAGGTGTGAGCCACGCCTGTAGGGCAGGCAGTAATAGCGACAATCTTCTTAGTGGAAACGTTTGTAGACAATGCTACAGACTGAACACTCTCAACATTTAACTCGGTTGCATTGCTAACCGCGTGTTGAAGAAAATCCGCCGGGTTTTCGGTGACTTCATTGATAGAGGCTTGATACACCTTTTTACCAACAAAACGCGACGTGTCGACAGGAGTATTGGTTGCAATGACCACTACATCTGCTTTAGCAATATCTTCCGCGTTTAGTGTGTAACCAGCTAATACGCTGGACTGGCATTCTATTTTGGCGCTGAACTTGAGTTGATTAGCGGCTTTTTCTAAAAGCCCGGCAGCTATGATGCTATTTGCAACCCCGCTAGGGCAAGCTGTAATAATTGCAATATTCATAATCTCGACCTTTGTCCTTAAGCTTTCTGATCAGAGAGCAGGTTGATTTTGATTTGTTCTTGTAGGGTATGTACTTGTTTAATATCTGGGACGCCAACGCCGACTTGGCTCACAGCCAAGGCTGAAAGTGCGGTAGCGAAAGACAAGAGTTCAGTTTTCGTCATCGATTTCATGTGGCCCCAGCACAAACCGGCAACCAGCGTATCGCCTGCACCCACGGTGCTGACGACGTCCATTCTAGGCGGCTGAGCTTGAATCCATTGATTCTGGTTTAACCACATTACGCCTTCAGCGCCCATGGAAACGACCACGTTTTCTATTCCGCGCTGACTTAGGTTTTCAGCAACTTCCTGACACTCAAAGGCAGAAGTTAATGTTTTTCCAGCATAGTCAGACAGCTCTTCATCATTAGGCTTAATCAACCAAGGGGCGGATTCGATACCAGCTTTTAGCGCCTCTCGGCTCGAATCAAACAAGACTTTTTTGCCTTTTTTCTCAAGGAAGGAAACCCATGAAGCGCAACGCTGTGGAGTGACGCCTTTTGGCAGACTTCCTGCCAGCACAAAGTAGTCGTGGTGCTCAGCAAGTTCTTCTAGTTTGGCTTCAAATTGACTCAGTGCCGCTTCGTCGATGCTGATACCTGGAAAATTGATGTCACTTACGCTGCCATTCTCTTCGACAAGTTTGACGTTGATACGTGTAGCACCGCAGACTCTAATGAACTGGTCATTAGCGCCCATCTCTTCAAACAGCTGACAGAACATTTCCTGATTGTCTTTGCCAAGAAAGCCAGTCACTGTAACTTCTGCACCTAAATCGGATAGCACTCTAGCAACGTTTACACCTTTGCCTGCGGCGTGGAGTGAACTCTGATTAACTAAGCTAACGGAACCCTGTTTAAGAGTTGATAAACTGCCTGTAAGGTCAAGTGCCGGATTCAACGTGATGGTAACGACTTTGTTCGTCATAATGATTCCTTAGCTCTCGCCCAGGCCAGCGTCGATGGCTGCACCAATAGACGCAAGAGCTTGCTGTGCATCTGCACCATCCGCAGTAAACTGAAGTTGATGACCCTTTTTGACACCTAAAGCGATCACCTTCATCAAGCTTTTAGCGTTAACCGTAGAACCATCACCATCAAGGTTGGCAACTTTGATGGTTGATTCGAATTTTTTGGCTTCAGCGACAAGCATTGCGCCAGGTCTTGCATGCAAGCCATGGGCATTTCGAATAACAAAGACAGCGCTGTTATCGCTCCCTTCACTGGAAGGGAGCTCGGTTTCATTTGACTTAAATAAGTTGAGCAATTGATCTGTCGTCGCGTCGGTGAGTACGTTTTGCTTACCTTCGAAAACAATTTGGCTAAGAGTATCCAACTGGGATTTATGACTATCGTTACACGCAGCAAACGCGATAAGTGCTTTGACTTCTTTGCCTTCATACTCACAATGGTTGGCTGTTGAAACAAAAGCCATTCCAGTGCGCATAACGGCTTTATCTGAACTTGCGAGCCAAACTCCACGGCCAAGATGGGTTGGGGCAGTAGTGACTAGGCTGGCAACAAACTCGCTATCAGCACAACCAGTATTTTTGAGCAATCCACCCGCAACTGCTGACATCTGAACCATATCGCTGGCAGGGAAGTTGAGTTGAATGAGAGACGGATCAAAATCAATCTCCAATTGCGTTTCTCCATTCAGAAGCGCAATAATTTCATCTTCAGTTTTTGCTTGTTTAAGCTTGGCTTCAATGCCATCTGCAGATAGCACTTTTGTGAGTTGCTTCAATATCCCCAAGTGCTCATCAGACTTGGCGGCGATTCCAATCGCAACGTAAGCAGTGTTGCCATCCCCCCAATCAACACCTTCAGGAAAGTGGGCAATAGACACGCCCGTTGTTTTAACCAATGCACGGGTATCGGTAGTACCGTGAGGAATAGCAATACCGTTGCCTAGGAAAGTAGAGTTTTGGTTTTCTCTGTTCAGCATACCCTCGACGTAGCCATTCTCGACCAAACCCTTACTCGTCAGTGCTTCAGCAAGAAATGTAATTGCACTTTTCTTATCAGAGAAAGATTGCTGCAGCGAAATATCTTTTGTTGTTAACTTGAGCATAAGCGCCTCAATTCGTTTATTTATCCAATTCAGTAGCATTCAATGCATAGCTGAATCGTTTCAGCAAATTATTAAAAAAATTCAGCAAACCAAAAACAATAGATTTTCATTTGCTGTGTTATTCAAAATTCGAATCGTTATCAAATTTTCAATTTTGCTGAATCCTTTCAGCTTTTATGCTGAATCGTTTCAGTTTATAATGCAAATATTGTCAGGATCATCATTAAGGATTTTTGATCCAATGCACAGAATATGTAGGTTCATATGACACTAGATGAAATAGCCAAACTGGCTGGAGTATCCAAAACGACCGCCAGTTATGTCATCAACGGCAAGGCGCAAAAGTATCGAATCAGTGAGAAAACACAGAAGAAGGTGATGGCAGTTGTAGATGAGCACAATTACCGTCCTGATCTTGCTGCAAGTACTTTGAGAGCGGGGCAGAGCCGTTCGTTTGGTTTAATTATTCCTGACTTAGAAAACACCAGTTATGCTCGGTTAGCCAAACTGCTAGAACAGAACTCCCGCGCGGCCGGATACCAAATATTGATTGCATGCTCGGATGATGAGCCCTCAACAGAAAAAAGCGTTGTTCAAGCTTTAGTAAGCCGCAAAGTTGATGCGCTTTTTGTTGCGAGTGCCATTCCTGAAGCCAGTGACTTTTATCGAGATTTACAAAAGAAAGGCACACCCGTTATCGCAATTGACCGTCCGTTGGATGATGAACACTTTTCTTGTGTCATCAGTGAAGATTTTGGCGCGGCATTTGAACTTACGTCCTCAATAATTAGTGACGGCGTAACTAAAGTGGGTCTAATCGGTGCTTTGCCTGAACTAAACATTTCCCGAGAGCGTGAGCTTGGCTTTCGTTCAGTTGCACAGAGAGGTGACTTAGAAACGGTAGTGGGTTATGGCGAACACTTCAATAGAGAAGATGGCCGCAAAGTGTTGGAAGGTTGGATCGCTGATGGAAATCTTCCTCAAGCAATCATCACGACATCATACACCTTGCTAGAGGGTGTACTTGACGTTTTATTGGATAAGCCTGAAGTAATGGAACAAGTTAAGTTATCCACCTTTGGTGACAATCGCCTGCTGGACTTCTTACCTGTTAAAATCAACTCATTACCTCAACAGTTTGAGCTAATAGCCGATAGTGCTCTCGCACTGGCACTAAATGCAACGGCTAAGCGTTATCAACCAGGTGTTGAGCTTGTGCCTAGAAAGATTATTGTCAGGCAATAAAAAGCCCGGCTACTCGCTGGGCTTTGGGAATTGAAAGTCGTGGTGTTAGTACTGGAAGCGTACTGACATAGTAATCTGAGGACCATATAGGCCATTGTTACGTGTTTCAGCAGATAGTGACAGTTGCTCCGTTGAGTGGAAGCGTACACCTGCATGGAACACAGAGCTGTCATCATTGCGGCCAATTCTACCTGTTGCCTCAATCTGATCGGCAAGCCACATGCGGAAGCCAATGTTTACTTCTGCCACAGTATCTGTTTCACCGCCTGCTTCCTCAGTAAATTTCGTCTGATGTACAAGTAATTGACCATAAACGTCAGCAAACTGACTAATTGGTCCATTAAAGCCGATACCACCTGCCAAATCGTAGTCGTTGTCGAACTGCGTGTCTGCTCTCAGAATAAAGTGAGAGTTATCAGTGAAGAGTGTGCTGAATTCAACGCCGCTCATTTCAGGGTTCACCGCTGTACGCACTTCAAAGAAATTATAATTAAAGTTGTTCGCATTTGCCGCGCCAGCGAAACCAGCACAAATTAGCGCACTGGTTAGGATGATCTTTTTCAAGGGTAGTACTCCGACTAGCATCAAGTTTTTGACTATAAAAAAGGCTTGCAATAAGCAAGCCAAATATTAACGCAGTGGGAGTTAAATTACTTTATCTTTAAAGTAGTTGAATACGATCAACTTCAATTTCTGGAGTATTTCCGCCTTCAAACTCACCGAAGATACGCAGGTTTGTTGTTGCATCTATGGCTTGGTTCAGGTGGATATCATCATCAATCTCGATTTGAATTTCGCTCTTACCATCAGAAAACACAAAGGTGTCTCCTTTAATTTGGCGTACGATGTTGCCATCAATAACAACATTCTTCTCAGTAAACATGTTGCTCTCAGCAATTAGGGAATCGACTGTTGTCAGGTCAACGGGGCCATTAAACTGGATGCCTGACGCCGATTGGCCTTCTTTTGCGAATACTAGAGTAGGTGAAAGTACTAGAGCAGCAGCGGTAGCCAAAATAACTTTTTTCATGATGTTTCCTTTTTAGACAGGTTTCGTTGTTGATGGTGCTATTAAGCCATAGCTATTTTGAATAACCTCTGAGGAGAGTATTCATATTCGATTCATTTATTGAGTCAACAAACCTAAAGAGGCTATGATTAGACAATACTCAGTAAAAAGACTCGAAAAATTAATAGATTATGCAACCAGCATTACAAGCATTGATGGTTCAGGGCACGACATCCGATGCCGGAAAAAGTGTATTAGTGGCAGCTTTATGCCGTGTATTGGCCAGAAAAGGAGTCAGAGTTGCACCTTTCAAGCCCCAAAATATGGCGCTCAACAGTGCGGTCACATCAGATGGCGGTGAAATTGGTCGTGCTCAAGCAGTACAAGCCAGTGCCGCGAATGTTGAAACTTCAGTACATATGAATCCAGTCCTACTCAAACCCAATTCGGATACTGGGGCTCAGGTAATCCTGCAAGGCAAAGCTCTCAGTAACATGGAAGCTGTGGGATATCAAAACTACAAGCAAATTGCTTTACCTACCGTGCTTGAGTCTTTTTCAATACTCCAAGAGCAATTTGAATCTGTCATGATTGAGGGAGCCGGTAGTCCAGCGGAAATTAACTTACGTGAAAATGACATTGCGAATATGGGGTTTGCTGAAGAGGCAGATGTTCCCGTCATCATCATTGCTGATATTGACCGCGGGGGTGTTTTTGCGCATTTGGTTGGCACCCTAGATTTACTTTCGCCATCAGAGCAAAACCGAGTGATTGGTTTCGTTATTAATCGATTTCGCGGCGACATATCGTTGCTTCAGTCAGGGTTAGATTGGCTTGAAGAAAAAACAGGCAAGCCAGTCCTTGGCGTTTTGCCTTATCTTCACGGCTTTGACCTTGAAGCAGAGGATGCCATAAATAATCAACAAAATACTGGTGAGTCGGTCAAGCTAAACGTCGTCGTCCCCGTACTCACCAGAATCAGCAATCACACCGATTTTGATGTGCTAAGGCAAAATCCAGACATTAACTTTCGCTATGTAGGTAAAGGTCAAAAGCTTGATAAAGCAGATTTGATAATTCTACCAGGCACCAAATCCGTGAGAGCCGATCTCGACTATTTACGAAGCCAAGGTTGGGATAAAGATATCGCCCGACACTTAAGATTAGGTGGAAAGGTGATAGGAATTTGTGGCGGGTACCAGATGTTAGGACGTCATATTAGCGATCCTTTAGGCGTAGAAAGCGTTGCTGGTGAATCACAAGGCCTCGATTATTTACCTGTTTCCACAGAGTTAACCAAAGAAAAAGCACTGACAATCGTATCCGGAGTGCTGGAGTTGAATAATCAAACTGCACCAGTGAAAGGGTATGAAATTCATGTCGGTAGAACATTAGGGAATGGCAGTTCTCCAGTCTCCTTAGAATCCGGTTCAGCAGATGGTGCTATCAGTGACTGTAATCAAATCTTTGGGACTTATTTACATGGTATTTTGGATACCCCACAAGCGTTAGCATTGATTTGTCAGTGGGCGGGGGCGGAAAGTATTGCTTCTATTGACCATCAACAGAATCAAGAAAATGCAATCAACCGAATAGCCGATGCTGTCGAACAACACATGAAGCTAGACTTAATCTGGCCGGAACTTTATACCTGATATCGATGAAATTATTTACTCAGCGACTCTTTTGCACCTTTTTGACTTTCATTTTCTCTGCGACAGTTCATGCCTCAGTGAACGTTTATGCTGCGTCGTCCATGACTAATGTGATTAAAGCATTAGCTGAGAAATACCAAGCAGAAACAGGCGTAAAAGTTACGCCCGTTTTCGCAGGTTCTTCTTCTCTTGCACGGCAAATATTGAGTGGGGCGCCTGCTGATCTCTATATATCAGCCAATACTAAATGGAGTGATTATCTAGTTCAACAAGGAGTAATTAATGGTGACGCTGTCACATATATTGCTCATAATCAGTTAGTCGTGATCTCACCGAAGGCCGATGCAGCACCACTGGAGTTAGAGAGCCTAGAACAATGGTCAAAACGCTTGTCAGGTCAAAGACTAGCGATTGGTCAAACCAATTCCGTGCCTGCAGGAGTGTATGCCAAAGAAGCCCTTGAGTCGCTTGGCTTATGGGGTGGTTTAAATGGGCAACTCGCCCCCGTCAACAATGTAAGAGTTGCACTTACTTTAGTTGAACGTGGCGAAACACCACTTGGGATTGTTTATAAGACGGACGCGCTAGTGAGTGATAAAGTAAAAGTCATTGGTACGTTTCCGGCTTCGAGCCACACGGCTATTACGTACCCCATGGCAGAGCTGAACGACAAGCAAACTACCAAGGACTTTGCTGCCTTTATAGAAAGCGCCCAAGCTCAGGCAGTGTTTAAACAAAACGGATTTAACTAGGATTATCTTCATTGCTTTCTGATTACGAATATCAGGCGCTAATGCTTAGCCTGAAAGTAGCGTTTTATACTATCTGTTGGCTGATTCCTATCGGGATCGGATTTGGTTGGTTGCTGGCTAAAAAGCAGTTTATCGGTAAAAGCTGGCTCGACAGTTTAATTCACCTTCCTTTGGTACTTCCTCCTGTTGTTATAGGTTATTTACTCCTCATTTCAATGGGACGCCAAGGTTTTATTGGCCAATGGTTGTATGAATATTTCGGATTGGTCTTCTCTTTTAGCTGGAAAGGGGCTGTACTTGCGTGCGTGATCGTTGCTCTACCTTTGATGGTTCGCTCAATTCGCCTCAGCTTAGAGAGTGTGGATCCTAAACTTGAGCAAGCAGCCGCGACCCTTGGTGCCTCTCCGCTTAAAATATTCTTTACTATCACATTACCGCTGACAATTCCCGGAATCATCACAGGGACGATGCTTTCATTCGCACGTAGCCTCGGGGAGTTCGGAGCAACAATCAGCTTTGTGTCGAATATTCCGGGTGAAACGCAGACAATCCCCTTGGCGATGTTTACTTTTATTGAAACTCCCGGAGCAGAGCTCGAAACGATGCGTTTATGCATTATCTCCATTGTCATTGCCTTAGCCTCATTACTTGGCTCAGAAGTCCTGACTCGTCATTGTGCTAGAAGACTGGGGACACAGCGATGAGTGATATTCGAATTCAGTTTAAACAAACATTAGGCGAGCAGAAGTTTGATATCGATGTTTCAGTGCCAGAAAAAGGCATTACCGCAATTTTTGGTCGTTCCGGAGCAGGTAAAACTTCACTTATAGACGTGATTGCAGGCTTGAGAACACCTGATCAAGGTGAGATTACTGTCTCAGGAAAAACTCTTTATAGCTCGCAATCAAAAATAAACGTTGCTGCCCATAAACGCCGGGTAGGTTACGTTTTTCAGGAATCGAGGTTATTCCCACATTATCGGGTCAAAGGCAATCTTGTGTATGGTGTGCGTGAATTGGATCAACAGCATTTTGACAAGGTAATCAAATTATTGGCGTTAGAACCTCTTCTTAAACGATACCCGATACAGCTATCCGGGGGAGAGAAACAACGCGTAGCAATCGGTCGAGCACTACTTTCTAAACCAGAAATACTCTTGATGGATGAACCTCTGGCATCTCTAGATATTCCGCGTAAGCGCGAAGTATTGCCATTTTTAGAGCAGCTTGCCAGTGAGATTGAAATTCCTATCATTTATGTTTCGCATAGCCTCAATGAAGTTGTACGCTTGGCAAACCACATTGTTGTTATCGATGATGGCAAAGTGGTAACTTCAGGTAACCTAGAAGATGTTTGGTCATCTAGAGCTATGAGGCCATGGCAATCCTTCTCGGACCAAAGTTCATTGTTTGAAGGCACTGTTGTTCAACACAACACAAACTATGCTCTGTCTAAAGTGAAACTGGCGGATAATGTGTGTATTTGGGTGCAGCGTTTAGAAATTGCGCCAGAAGCGAAAGTGAGACTGCAGGTGAGAGCGAGTGATGTGTCGATCGCCTTGGATAAGCCTAAAAAGAGTTCAATTCGGAATATTCTCAAAGCGAAGATTGCTCAAATTCAAAGCCATTCTCAAGGCACAAATCGACAGAGCGTATCGGTTAAATTAGAACTCAGTGAAAACTGCTATTTATGGGCGACGATCACCGCTTGGGCTAAGGACGAGCTGGAACTCCAAGAAGGGATGGTAGTCTTTGCCCAGATTAAAGGGGTAAGTGTGACACAAAGAGATGTGGTATTGAGCCATTAAAAAACGCCGCGTAATGCGGCGTTTTTTTTGTTAATTGACTTATTTTACAAATACATCAGTAAAGTCACGCTTTAGCACAGGGTCACGACGTGCTTTCTTAATCTGCTTAACCATATCTTTCACACAGTTGTGAAGAACTTGATCTAGTAGCTGTGCGCGGTATTCTTCTTTCTGCTCATCAGTCATATCTTCAGGTAGTTTAAGCGTAGGAAACTCTTCCATTACATTAATACCTGCAAACGCCTGACTTACAGAGATAAGAGCATGGAACTGCTCAAAGTTATCAAGAACATTTTGAGCACTCTTTGGCAGCTCATCCCAAGCTTCTCGAACGGCTTCCTCTGACACTTCATGAATAGAAGTTACCATGAAGTGCATTGCTTCAGGAACGCCATCAAATTCAATCACTTGACGAAGTTCTGCTGAAACAGTCGAAAGGTCGACTTTAGGTTGTTCTGTTTGATTAGCGTCAGACATTAGTTTTATCTCATAAATTGTACGTGTTTAACGGCGCTATCCTAAAAAATCCTCATTAAATGTCAACCATAGTGGAGGAATTGTCGCCCTTAGAGTATTCTTTTCTATAACCAGCTGATTTTTAGGCCAGTTTACATACAAAAAGGTAGAACAAGTGGAACTATCTGGATCTTCGATGAAAATTCTTCTAGTCGATGACGTGCAAATGGAGCGCATGCAGTTGGCTATTCGTTTAAAGCAGCTGGGCCATACCGTAGAAATGGCAGCTTCCGGTGAACAAGCTCTAGAAATGTATCCCTCATTTGAGCCTGAACTTATCTTACTCGATATTTCCATGCCTGAAATGGATGGTTTTGAAGTATCTCAGCGAATCCGTGCTAACTACAAAGAATGGATACCAATCATTTTCCTTAGTAGCCACGATGAACCTGCCATGATAGCTCATGCAATTGAAGCAGGCGGTGACGATTACCTTACTAAACCGGTAGATAAGCTTGTTCTTTCCTCTAAGCTTATTGCAATGCAACGAATTGCATTTATGCGTCGTGAGCTCAACCAAAAAACTGCCGAGTTGGCAAAAGCTAATAAAGAGTTAGAAAAACTCGCGAGTGAAGATGGACTTACAAAAGTTAAAAATCGCCGCTACATTGATGAAAAATTAAAAGAGATGATTGCGGTTCATGGTCGCCATGGATTGCCTTTAAGTTTAATACTACTCGATGTCGACCACTTTAAGTTATACAACGACAACTATGGTCACATAGAAGGGGATAAATGCCTTGTTGAAATTGCCCAGTCCCTCACATCACTGTTTTCTCGAAGCGGAGAAATAGTAGGTCGTTATGGTGGCGAAGAGTTTGTCGTAGTGCTAGGGCACACCGATGCTGAACATGCAAAGAAGCACGCCATGCGAGTTCAATCAACACTAGAAGCTCTCGCTATCAAACACGAGTATAGCTCCACAGCAGAATATGTGACGGTGTCACAGGGTGTGTGTGGTTTTAACCCTACTGGAAAAGAGACACCTGACGAAATGTACTCGAAAGCTGACGAGGGGCTCTATCGCTCTAAAAGTGAAGGCCGAAATCGCTTTACGTACATAGATTGACCATCTGTTATAGACTATAAAAAAGGTTCAGCTTATAGGCTGAACCTTTTTTTATTTTTACCAGAAGTCAGGCCGATTCAATACGGTTACGCCCAGCACGCTTTGCTTTATATAAAGCGGCGTCAGCGCACTTCATGACCTCAGAAACACTATCAGCATTCTCATGGTCAGCCACACCAATACTAATCGTTACATTTACATGATCGTGTGAGTTAGATTTACGACGTTTTTTAGCGCCAGATTTATCGTCTTTTGGTCGAGACTTCTCATTGCGAACCACCATTTCATATTCTTCAATCGAAGAACGCAAGAGCTCAAGGTGATCTAGGGCCTCATCGACGTCTTTGTTCTTAAACAACACCGTGAACTCTTCGCCGCCGTAACGGTAGACTTTAGCTCGGCCACCGACTCTCTGCATTTTACTGGCGACAAGCTTCAGAACATCGTCACCAGTTTCATGTCCGTAAGTGTCATTAAATGATTTGAAGTGATCAATGTCGAGCATTGCTATTGTGTAACGTTTTCCTAAATGACGCAGATCTGACTCTAACGCGAGTCGCCCTGGTATATCTGTCAACCGATCTTTAAATGCGAGCTCATAACTTGCCGAAAGCATATAAATCAGTAACAAGAACCCAGAGAGGGTAAACATGGTGCTGGAAACATACTGAACGTGGAAAAATGTAAACGTCACGGAAGAGAGTGTGATCGCAGAATACACGACCACATCAATAATACGATTAACCCGAAGAACAACAATCGCACTCAACAATATTGCACCAACCGAATACAAAACGAGAATTAACGGCAGTCGCGAAACGCTGGGCTCAGAGTAAAGAAATGTCTCGTCGAAATTTTGGAATCCGCCTTCATAAAAGTAGGCAAGAATAAGGTAACACCAAATAGCAATAAGTGACAATGTCACAATATAGACAATGAACGCTCGGCTTAAAACACCTCTTTCCTTGTATGGATAGACTAATGCACAAGCAATAGGGACTACAAATGCAAGCAGAGAAAGCTCAAGAAGGGTTGAGCCAGTAGAGAGCGAGCTTTGCAGATATTCTTGTATGTACCAATAAACAACAAGCATGGTCAGCGCAACCATAGCAATACGACATTGTTTAAACGCGTGACCTAAGCCAATGACACAGAAGAATAAAAAATAAGGGAGATTAGAAGTAATACCTAAGTTTGCTTGCGTTAGATTGATGACATTGTTCATACCAAAGCCGATCATTGCTAACAGCAGCACCGGAAACGTCAAACGAAACCAATTTGTTGTCACCAAAGAAAACGACATCTATCTAGCCTAGCCTTATTAATTAACTTCTTAATATACAAGTCTTAGAATACTTTGATTTGATGATTTTCCAAGCTTTTTACTAAACTAATGAATGAAAAGTGAGTGTTAGTATGAACAATGGTCAAAAAGTGATGAGAAAGCACCCTTAAATCGATTTTGTGTTTTATAGTTAACTGATACTCATAAGAAAAGTCTGAATCTTAAAGGAGTTAAGATTTATGCAAATTAGTGTTGATGTTCACAACTACATGGAGACCCTTGTAGGTCAGGTGTTAGCTGACAGTCAGTACACTGATAGGTTTGATCATGAACAGCTCGCAGATTTAGCCTGCTTAGCACTAAGTCAGCTCAGACCTGTTTATATCCGCCACGATATCGACTTTCTGTCTGCGTTATCCGAAGATCGCTTGGTTGTCCTTAAAAGATACTCAGAGACTGCTGTCGAAGCGGCTCTGACAATGATAGTTGACGATAGAAGAAGAAATCGTAAAGATGAAGTTCCTATCATGTTCAGCAAACCACGATTCGATGACGATACAGAACTCGAATGGTTTGAAAAACCTCTGGTTATGAATAAACAAATTACCTAAAGGAGTACTAGGTGGGACTATTTTCTCGTTTGTTTGGTGGCGGTAGTAAAGAGCAAGCTAAAATCGAAGTTGAACCGGTGGAATACAAGGGTTTTCTTATCTATCAAGAGGCCCAGCCGGAAGGTGGGCAATATCGCATTGCTGGCCGGATAACAAAAGAATTAGAAGGGCAAACTCAAGAACATAGGTTTATCCGTTCAGATGTACTGGCATCCGAGTCCGATGCTAATGAATTCATGCTAAAAAAAGCACAAATGTTCATCGATCAGATGGGTGATAATATTTTTAGTTAGTCTTTTCCTAGTTGACGAGCGTCATAAATTTAAGAGCCATTAGTCGTTATGCTGATGGCTCTTTTATTTTGTGTATTGCATCTATTTGTTTGATTTAATGACAATTAATGGTAACTGGTACGACCTCTCATTTTAAAATGAAAGCGTTGTTTCATTACCTCGTAATACTCGAAGTGCTTCATTACCAACGGTTATATGTAATGATATTTTGTATTTTTGTTACAAAGTGCTTGAAGTTAATGAAACCGTTAGATAAAAACAATTAATCATTGTTGCCAGTAGTCAAGGAATAGCTATGCAAATTGGTGTGCCAAAAGAAATACTCGCGGGTGAAACGCGAGTGGCTGCCTCGCCCAAGTCGGTAGAGCAGCTGTTAAAGTTAGGATTCGATGTAAATGTCGAATCTAGTGCAGGGGAACTTGCAAGTTTTGATGATTCTTCTTTTCAATCATCAGGTGCAAGCATTGTTACCAAGGAAGAGGTGTGGCAGTCAGACCTCATTCTTAAAGTCAACGCACCAAGTGACGATGAAATCGCTCTAATTAAAGAAGGAGCAACACTAGTTAGCTTCATCTGGCCAGCTCAAAACCCAGAGTTAATGGAAAAGCTATCCAGTAAGAACATCAATGTTATGGCGATGGACTCTGTTCCACGCATCTCGCGTGCGCAAGCTCTCGATGCTCTTTCTTCAATGGCAAATATCGCAGGTTATCGCGCTGTTGTAGAAGCAGCTCACGAGTTTGGTCGTTTCTTTACGGGTCAGATCACAGCTGCGGGTAAGGTTCCACCAGCGAAAGTTTTGGTTGCGGGGGCTGGTGTTGCAGGCCTTGCAGCAATCGGGGCTGCTGGTAGCTTAGGCGCAATAGTTCGAGCATTTGACGTTCGACCTGAGGTTAAAGAGCAAGTCCAATCTATGGGTGCCGAGTTCCTTGAAGTCGATTTCAAAGAAGACTCTGGCGCAGGTGATGGCTACGCGAAAGAAATGTCTGATGAGTTCAACAAGAAAGCGGAAGAGCTTTACGCTGAACAGGCCAAAGACGTTGATATCATCATTACGACTGCACTCATCCCTGGTCGTCCAGCTCCTAAGCTGATCACCAAAGAGATGGTGGATAGCATGAAAGCGGGTAGTGTAGTTGTCGATCTTGCTGCTGCCAATGGCGGTAACTGCGAATACACTCAAGCAGACAAAGTCATTACAACTGCGAATGGCGTTAAGATCGTCGGTTACACCGATATGGTTGGTCGCCTTCCAACTCAATCTTCACAGCTTTACGCAACTAACTTAGTCAACTTGTTGAAACTGCTATGTAAAGAAAAAGATGGCAACATTGACATCGATTTCGAAGATGTCGTATTACGTGGCGTGACCGTTATTAAAGAAGGTGAAGTCACTTGGCCTGCACCACCAATTAAAGTATCGGCTCAGCCTGAGCAAAAACCAGCAGAACCAGTAAAAGCAGAAGAAAAAGTCGAAGAACCCGTTTCTCCGGTTAAGAAACTGGCTGCTCTAGCGGTTGGTGTTGGTGCATTTGCATGGATAGCTTCCGTTGCTCCAGCAGCATTTCTTTCTCACTTTACCGTCTTCGTTCTAGCATGTGTTGTAGGCTACTACGTAGTCTGGAACGTTACCCATGCGCTCCACACTCCTCTTATGTCTGTAACTAATGCAATCTCAGGCATTATCGTGGTAGGTGCGCTGCTACAGATTGGGCAGGGCAATGGTGTGGTTTCCTTCCTGGCGTTTATCGCTGTTTTAATTGCAAGCATAAATATATTTGGTGGCTTTACTGTTACCAAACGCATGCTTGAAATGTTCCGTAAAGATTAAGGAGTAACGAGAATGTCTGCAGGATTAGTACAAGCAGCTTATATTGTTGCTGCATTATTCTTTATTTTAAGTCTGGCTGGTTTATCTAAGCAGGAATCTGCCAAGTCTGGTAACTATTACGGCATCGCCGGTATGACGATCGCTTTGATCGCAACGATCTTTGGCCCTGAATCTCAAGGTTTTGTTTGGATCGTTATCGCAATGGCGATTGGTGGCACTATTGGTATCCACTACGCGAAGAAAGTGGAAATGACCGAAATGCCTGAATTGGTCGCTATTCTTCACAGTTTTGTGGGTATGGCAGCCGTGCTTGTTGGTTACAACAGCTATCTAGATGCACCAGAAGCGGCAACCCACGCTGAGCATGTAATTCATCTCGTTGAAGTCTTCCTCGGCGTATTCATCGGTGCAGTTACCTTTACAGGTTCTGTTGTCGCATTTGGTAAGCTACGCGGTATCGTTTCTTCGTCACCTTTGAATCTTCCACACAAACACAAGCTAAATCTAGCAGCCGTTGTTGTTTCTACATTGCTGATGCTACATTTCGTCAATGCCGACGGAAGCATGTTTGCGCTTATTGTGATGACATTGATTGCATTTGCATTTGGCTACCACCTAGTGGCATCAATTGGTGGTGCGGATATGCCAGTCGTCGTATCAATGCTTAACTCTTACTCAGGTTGGGCAGCCGCAGCAGCTGGTTTCATGCTTGCAAACGATCTACTCATCGTTACAGGTGCTTTGGTTGGTTCTTCCGGTGCGATCCTTTCGTACATCATGTGTAAAGCAATGAACCGTTCCTTTGTTAGTGTTATCGCAGGCGGCTTTGGTCAGGAAATTTCAATTTCGAGTGATGTAGACCATGGTGAGCACCGCGAATCAACGGCAGATGAAGTCGCTGACATGCTGAAAAACTCTAAGTCAGTCATCATCACACCAGGATACGGCATGGCTGTGGCTCAAGCGCAGTACCCAGTGCACGAAATCACTGAGAAGTTAAGAGCGAAAGGCGTTGAAGTACGATTCGGTATTCACCCTGTCGCGGGTCGACTACCAGGGCACATGAACGTGCTGTTGGCAGAGGCAAAAGTGCCTTACGATATCGTTCTAGAAATGGATGAGATCAACGAAGACTTTGAAGAAACTGATACAGTTCTGGTCATCGGTGCGAACGATACTGTTAACCCAGCAGCGCAAGAAGATCCAAACAGCCCAATTGCGGGTATGCCCGTACTAGAAGTTTGGAATGCGAAGAACGTAGTGGTATTTAAACGTTCAATGAACACGGGTTACGCTGGAGTTCAAAACCCATTATTCTTCAAAGACAATACGCAGATGCTATTTGGCGATGCGAAAGAGAGTGTAGACGCTATTTCGAAAGCCCTGTAACATGATTTAACTAAGTAAGAAGCCAGCAATTGCTGGCTTCTTTTGTTTTCTGAGTAGCATTATTGACACCAATATTACATTTGAAATTTATATTTTTGCGATAATGCTTTACTCTAAATCTAACCTACTGATTTATAGATTTTTTGCATTGATAAAAACGGCTTTCAATATATTAACAGTATGTACGGCAATCTTTAGCTTCAGTGCTAGCGCAAATTCGCTGCCGGAGCGAATCGATAAGTTTGTTGATTCGTTTAGCAAGGACCAATTCAGTGCATCTTACGATATTCGTATTATGCAGTCGGATTACCCGACTCGTTTAATTACGCCAGATTCAATGCTGCCTCAGACGTCGTCATATCCATTGCGTGATATTCAACGTCTTTATCAACTTGCACAAAACTGTACCGGAAAACTGCCTCTCAGCCCCTTAATTACTGAACCTCTCGTATTTACGAGAGCCGTGTGTAAAGGGACAAAACTGAGTGAGAAGTGGTTTGCCCGCAGTGGATTAATTCATCCGGGCGGCGGTACTTATGCAAAGCGTTATGTAACTCTGCACCCTGAAAGGCAGGAACAGCTGCAGCAGTACATGCATATAAAAGAGCGTCCGTTGGCACCAAGAGCCACATTGCTTGGTCGCCTACAACGCATGAACGAAGAAACGATTCTCGCCTTGCTTTCGGGTTCAAGCATGTTTCTTGAACAAGGTGAAATGTGGCTTCGCCAAAATGACAGTTACTTAGTATTTCCAGAGAGTGTATGGAAAACAAATGCAGACGATGCAGGGCTAAGCGTTCAGTTAAAAAGTGAATCAAACAGCTGTTTCGTACAACGAGGCAACCTGTGTTGGGACGTAGAGGACCACTCCCAGATATTGAGAATCAGCATGGTGGTGCTGGTAATAGCCAATATTTTGCTGGTACTCGGTTGGTCTGTATATCGCTGGAACACCAAAAGACAAGAGATGAAGAGCAGAATGTTGATTCTTCAGATACTCACACATGAACTTAGGACCCCGATCGCGAGTCTATCTTTAACAGTGGAAGGATTTCGCCGTGAATTCGAGAAACTTCCGGAGTCTGTTTATGACGAGTTCAGAAGGCTGTGTGAAGACTCTCGTCGTTTAAGACAGCTGGCAGAAGCCAGCAAAGACTATCTACAGTCAGACAATAAGCCACTGGCGACGGAATGGGTACCGTCCGTCAAAGAGTGGTTAGAGTTTAAAGTAGAAGAAGAATTTCATGGAAAGATTGAGTTTACGATCAATGGAGACGTAGCAGCAAAGCTCAATGTCTATTGGTTGGGAACTTGTATCGATAACCTGATCCGCAATGCCACAAAATACGGCGTTGCCCCGATAGTGCTGGATGTCAGCACTGATAACAATTTGATTACCGTTAAGGTTATAGACCAAGGCGAGCTCACTCAAAAAGATTGGCGACAATTACGTAAGCCTTTTGTTAGCAAAGCTGGTCTTGGTTTAGGCTTAACTATCGTTGAATCTATGGTTGGAAGAATGGGCGGAAAAATGTCCCTTATAGGTCCACCTACAACGTTTATATTGGAGATACCTTGTGAAACAGACACTGCTTCTTGTTGAAGACGACAAAAATCTGGCCGATGGCCTGTTAGTAAGCCTGGAACAAGCAGGATATGAGTGTTTTCACGCTGAAATGATTGCTGATGTAGAGCAATATTGGGAAAAGGCTGACTTAGTAATTCTTGACCGTCAGTTACCAGATGGTGACTCAGTGGAGCACCTAGTTGGATGGAAAGCGATTAAAGATGTGCCTGTCATTCTGCTAACGGCGCTAGTAACAGTCAAAGACAAGGTAACAGGCCTTGATGCGGGAGCGAATGATTACCTGACAAAACCATTTGCTGAAGCAGAGCTGTTCGCCCGTATTCGTGCTCAGCTACGCGCACCTGAATCTGATGCGCAGGATGACAGCAAGGTCAAAACTCAGCACCTTGTTATCGATAAAGCCACTCGTGAAGTCTTCTACAAAGACGAATCGATTACTTTAACAAGAACCGAGTTTGACTTGTTACTGTTTTTGGCAAGTAACCTCGGACGAGTCTTTACCCGTGACGAACTACTCGATCACGTATGGGGCTATAACCATTTCCCAACAACCCGTACCGTTGATACTCACGTGCTTCAACTCCGTCAGAAGTTACCTGGGCTTGAGATTGAAACGCTACGTGGCGTTGGTTACAAAATGAAAGCCTGATGAAAATCAAAGCCTTACTAATAGGCGTGCTACTCAGCACGCCTGCTACAGCCGCTAACATTCCTTGGTTTGAGAGTAATTCACCTCTTACACAAGCTCACAGGTACCTGCTCAATGATGATTTACCGGCGATGTTTTCGTCGTTGGTAGAAGTTTGGCAGCAGGAAAAGAATAGGGCGATCTCACCTCATTTAAACGAACTATTTCAGCAATCTCTGCAAGTTGATTGCGGCAAGGGCCTAGATTCAAAACCACTTCCTGATTGGATCAAGGGAGTGACTGTGCGTGCTATAGAAACACAAAGTCCTGGTCGAGATTCCTACCGAGCACTTATCGAAGTTGCCTCCCGAAAAGATGTTGCTGATATTTCCTTAACCCGTTGGGTACAAAAAAGTATTTCGACAGACAATTCATTTGCCGCACTTGCGGAAACTGACGACGAAGTAAAATCATACGTCAAACGCTATAACCTCAATAGCAAGATTCCAATGGGTTTATACCGGCTAGATGTAACGGCGAAAGACCAAACATCTTGGAGCTCTTGGTTAGTCTTTGGAGAACCGAAAGCCAAAGTAACTATACGTTGGCAGTCTAAAGATCAATGGCGAGTTGAACGCAACGCATTGTTAAACTCTCATTGTCCACTACCTAAACTCGACACGGCACTTTATGACTACGTTGATGGCCAATATAACAAAGTGTGGGGTGCAACCTATGAATCTGATTATCCAACTGCATTAGAGCCCAATCCCGTCGATCCTGGCCGATACGTTTTAGCAGTTTCGATGACCCACCAAAGATGGCAAGGCCCAATAATTGTTGAACAGTCCCAAATAATTAGTAAAACATACGACGTTTCTATAGAGGAATAATTAAAGTTAGGACACAATAGGGCGATATAAACACAAGGGATCAAAAAGTTTATATCGATATGAAAAATTCAATAAAAATCTTATCGTTGTCTATCGCGTTGGCTTCCACAAGCTCATACGCAGCCACCTATGCAATCGAAGCACGAGGCGACGCAATGGGTGGAGTTGGGGTTGTTTCTGCAAACTTCTTAACAGCGCCTTTTTACAACCCGGCAATTACAGCGATTTATCGACGCAATGACGATGTAGGGATGATCATTCCTTCATTTGGCTTAGCTTACAATGATGAGCACGAGATGGTTGATGGCTTAGATCAAGCCGCAGACATTATTAACAGTGCAGTAAGCAGCAGTAGTATCTCTTCAGAAGATGCGGCACGTCTGCAAACCACTCTTGATGGTTTAGAAAATGATATTGCGAAACTCGAAATAGGTGGCGTAGTCGCTTTTGCTATTCCAAACAGTTTTATTGCAGCCAATCTTTTCGGCAAAGCTTATGCCGAGTCATTTGCTCAAACCGATATCTACACCGGTGCTAATACAGGTAACAGTGACTTAAACACCGCTGTTAACGCAGAGCTCAGCGCAGTCAACGCTGTTGCTATTGGGGTAACTGAAGTTGGCATTTCTTTGGCCAAGTATCAAACCTTCCTCGGCCAACACATTTCATTCGGCGTCTCTCCAAAAATACAGCGCGTATACACCTATGTTTATAGCGCGAACCTAAATAATTACGATATCAAAGACGTACGAGACAATGGCACTGGCGAAACCATGTTCAACATGGATGCTGGTTTCCTTTGGTTCCACGGACCTTTACGCGTTGGTGTGTCAGCGATGAACTTAGTTTCTCGCGATATCATGACGCAGGAACTTCCGGCTCAAACTCTTACATCAAGTATTGATGGAAGTCAGTCTAGAACTATTCCTGCAACTTCTTACGCCTATCAGATGAAACCACAATACACAGTTGGTGTCGGGCTAGTCGCGGATTACGCAACATTAAGCGTCGATTACGATATCAATGAAGACGAACGCTACACGAACTTCAATGATAATACTCAATATGTCAGAGTCGGCGGTGAAATCGATATTATGCGTCAACTTAAGTTAAGGGCAGGGTGGCGACGTAATCTCGCCTACGACAATCTAGACGACACAATCACTGCTGGTATTGGCTTATCACCGTTAAACCTTTTCCAGATGGATATTGGTGCAAGTTATACCAACGAGAATTCAATGGGCGCTTATATAAACTTCTTGGGAAGTTACTAGAAGCTCTGGCGATACGCATTGAATCGTAATATAGTCGGCTCCTAATTTTTGTTAGGAGCCTTTTTTATGCTAGATGATTTTCCGCCTCTTTCTCATGAGGAACAACAGAAAGCTGTCGAAAAAATCCAAGAACTGATGGCGCAGGGAATAAGCACCGCGGAAGCCATTAAAATCGTCGCAGAGGAAATCAGGAAGAAAACCTCCCAGAACGACTAATGAAAATGAATCGAGAATAAGAGAGCAGGAGACTGCTCTTTTTTTATGTCTGAAGCAAATATTTCGCCTAAATGCATCACTTAATTCTCAACAAAAAACAAGATCGAAAGCCAGCCACAAACAAAACAAAAGAGTAGGAAGTTAAACATTTTCCTTGATATACAACCACTTATGACAGAGTTATATCCTTGCCAAATAAAGACTTAAAAGTTAGATGTAATTATATTACAGGACTTTGTAGTATGTCTGTAAGCGCTCACTATGATGCCAGATATTATTTTGTTTGGTGATACTGTCACAAGGGAGTGAATTGTGAATTAGATATGTGAAAGTTAACGATCAAGCAATGCAGAACTACCATTTGTACTCTGTAAGTAACAGTGTTTGTAGCTAGTAAGCTTTTACGTTGCCTTAATCAACCAAGGTACATTCAATATCTAGTATTGTGACAATGTCACATGTTGTTGCTCAGATATGTTTAATGGAGAGTTGTAATCTCTTTCAATTGTTGATTTGATGGTTCCGATTAGATTTCAAATTTCGAAGGTAAAGTTTTGGCTATCTACATTAAGAAAGCGGGAGTGGAATACTCTAAATCAATTAGTGAGCTTATTACGCCACTTACGGACAAATATGTTTGCCCAACATGCGAAGAGTCATTTCGAACTGTACTGTTAGATTCGATGGCACCGGATAAGATCCGTGAATACCAAGAAAGCGATTATCGATATCACGTCGCTGAAAAAAGCGATGGTACTATAGTCGGAGTGATCGGCATGCGTGAAGAAACACACCTCTACCATTTGTTTGTCTCTGACGACTATCAAGGCCAGGGGCTATCGCGAAAATTATGGAAAACCGCTATGTCAGATGCAAAAACAAGAGTCGAAGTAACGTCTTTTACTGTTAACTCAGCAGTTAATGCCGAACATGTTTATCTGAATTTTGGCTTCAAACGTATTAACGGTGTAAGAAACCGCGGCGGCATGGTGGACATTCCAATGAAACTCACTCTTGAGTCAAATTAGCCAGATCAAATAAGGTGTCCAATGACCCCAGAATCTATAACTTCATTTCGACCGTTGTAGACTCTACGATCACTTCATTTTCGTATCGCTTTAAAGGGCTCATCACAGAGTTGTGATTGTAGATAGCGCGGTATTGAGCAAGCTTCTTTCTTAAGGGCACGTAAATCAAATGGTTATTAACGCTCTCGACTTGAAAACCCAATAACAAGTTCAGCTCATAAGAAATTGAGTATTTGCCATTTTCCAATGGGACTAGTTTGAACCAAGAGTTACAATCGACTGCCTGTTGATTGATCTCATTAATAACGCCTTGACTCAGGTTTTCATATTCACCGTTATTTTCACAAAGGCGGAACCTCATTTCTATTGGCTCAGCATCAACGTTCAATACAATTTTTCTATCGACTTCATCTTTACGCGTATAAGTAAAGCTTATCTTTTTTCCTTTTGCGTTTGGCTCGCCAATCACATGCTCATACTCAACATTCTCTATGAAATTTGGTTGTAGTTGAGGAGTGTTGCTACAGCCTACAAAAAGAAGCGTAACGAATATAGTGAGGAGCTTTTTCACAGAGAAACCATTAGAACAACTTAGAAACTAGGACGCATTCTCTCATAAGTGCATTGCTTCATACTAGTTTTAGACACTAAATCAATAATATTGAATAGGTGAGATTTATTGGCCATGTGTCTGAATATCAAACTCTAACAACGTACATATTGCTTACACCATTAGTGCGCATTATGTAGGTTATGTTAAATAATATACACAAAATAGAAAGCGCCTGTTTGAGCGCTCTCTTCTGTTATCTGGTAATTCTCAAATTCAACATAATTGGATTTACCATAAAATACCTAATAATCAGTTAGTTTAATCAAAGATTATCCAAACTGTTATTAGATCAGCCACCGGCTAGTTTTACAGTAAGGCCTTTCTTTTCAAGGTGCGCTTTAATTTTGTCTCGAGCGTCACCTTGTATTTCTATATTGCCATCTTTCACTGAGCCACCACATCCACAAACCTTTTTTAGCTCAGCAGCAAGTAATTTAAGCGGCGCGTCATCAAGATCTAACCCAGAAACAATACAAACACCTTTGCCTTTTCGACCTTTAGTTTGGCGTTGGATACGCACGATCCCATCACCTTTAGGTCTCTGGGCTTTTTCTTCTTCAGGTTTAATACGACCAACATCTGTGGAATAAACAAGACTCATGAATAACTACTTCTTCTGTTCGGCTTTTTGCTTAGCCAGCAAGTATGCCTCTATATGCTTCTGAATGGCAAGCTTTCCACCTTTAATTAACTTGCCATTGAAGAAACAATACCAAGTGTTAACTTCACCGGTATCATTTTTAATGGTATAGCCATGAAAGTTTTCTTGTGATGGAGAACCCTCAGCCTGTTTTTTATTGCCTAAAGAACCAAACTCTTTTGGATCTATAATAGTGGCAGTATCACAAAACCAATCAATGCTCTTTTTTACTGCAGGCATACTTCCAGATAAAACATGATTTTTAATCTGAACTTGCCATACGTCGGTAGAACTTCCAGCAGTTTTTAGGGTGAACCCTCGATATGTCGCAGCAGCCATAATATTTTTTATTCTATTAATCAGTTAATTTAATAATAATTGTATATTGCCCTTAATCAAGTATCCTGAATAAGGATAATATCGTTATAGTGCGCTTCGATGAAAAAAAACATTAGAGCAATCACAGATTTAGCTACAAGAAATCGATTCATTAGACAGTTTACTCAATGTGTGACCATAGACACAATGAACTCACTGACAGGCAGTCAGTATTCGAATAACTCTTTGTTAGCATTAACAAAAGACTGGAATCTTTTCTCCGAGTATTGCCAGAAGAAATCTGTTAATGCTCTACCCGCTTCTACCGCTGCCGTGCGCTTGTTTCTTGAAAGGGAATCAAGGCAAAGAAAATATTCCACCTTAAGGCGTTACGTGGTAACAATATCACTTGTGCATAGAGTGCTAGAAATGAGTGACCCAACCGCACACTCTTCCGTCCAACAATCTCTAGCCGCATTAAGGATTGAAAAGTCTGGTGACGCCCATCCTACTGTCCCGTTTGAACGAAAGCATCTTGAAGCGTTGACCCAAAAACTGGATAACAAGCCTTCTTTAAAGGTAGTTCGAGATCTTGCGATTTATCATCTTATGTTCGAATGTATGCTGAAACGTAGTGAGCTTAAAAAGATGTCACCAGCCGACATCGAGAAAAATAGTGAAGGTTTAACAGTTCACGTCGGTTGCTCTAGCTACCCGCTTTCCCAGCATGGCCAAAAGTATTTATTGCGATGGCTAAGCAAACTTCCCGTTCAAAATCCTTACTTATTCAGTGCGATAGATAAGCATGGGAATATTGGTGTTGAACCATTGAATGATTCTTCCATTTATAGAATTTTGCGTGCTGCGAGCGACAAACTAAAACTAAACGTTAAGTTTTCTGGTCAATCGTTAAGAGTTGGCGCAGTAAAAGAATTGTCTCGTAAGGGAGTGAAAGCCATTGATATTCAGCATTATGGTCGATGGCTTAGCCCTGCGATGCCTTATCAGTATTTGGGAAATAAGGTCACCGCAGAAACTGAAATGATGGTGTTTAAACGCTTTAAGCCGTGGTATTAAAGTGAGCTCTTGACGCAATCAGCAAGAAATTCTGAGAACTTTAGCCCACTATGCTCAACCATTTTCGGGAACATCGAAATTGGTGTCATTCCTGGGAAGGTGTTCACTTCATTCAAGTACACATTTCCTTCTGGAGTTAAAAAGAAATCAATTCGAGACAAGTGACGTAGTCTCATTTGTTTGAACACTTTCTCAGAAGCTTGTTGGATAATAAGTCGTTGATCGTCTGTAAGATTCGACGCTTCAACATCTGTTGTCGAATGACTATCTGCACTGTATTTCTCTTCGTATGAATAGAACGTGTCTTCTGGAGCTTTAATTTCTCCCGGTGGCGTCACATGCAATTGGCCTTTATATTCATACGCTGCAACCTCTAACTCGCGGGGCTTTACTGCTTTTTCGACTAAGACTTGATCTGAATATCCAAACGCATCATTGATTGCTTTTTGCAGTTGATCTTTTTCTGTCACTTTATAGCAGCCAACAGAAGAACCCTGTCTTGCTGCTTTAACGAATACACTTCCCCACTGCTCGAACGCTGCTAAGCTTTGATCATATGCCTGCTTATTATTCTCTGACAAAAAGATATAAGGCGTATTTGGAATGGAAAGTGCGTCGTACCAGAGTTTGGACGTGATTTTGTTAAAGCTATTCGTACTTGCTTCAGGTCCACAGCCTAAATAAGGAATGCCTGTAAGTTCGAGCATCGATTGGATATCACCAGTTTCCCCCGGAAAGCCATGAATACATGGAACAACAAAATCCAATTTTGTTGCATTTACTTCAGAGTTCAAGGTTCCAGCGTTTGTATCGAGATAAACCAGTTGCTCACCTTGATACCAACCTTCAGGTTTCATTTCTACTCGAATCACCTCAAAGTCAGGTGTTAGCTCAAGTTGGGATTGTACGAAATCTGCTGAAACGAGCGACACTTCATGCTCAGCGGAACCGCCACCACAAAGTAGTAAAATTGTTGTATTCGCCATTAAGGATCTTTCCGTGAAATAACAGAGGGATTAGTAGAGTTAATCATAATAAAAACTCGGCAAGGATTCATCGATTTAACCGAATTATGACCGTTCTGACAGTTTGTTTGATTGATTAATACGCATTAAAAAAGGGGCTGATGCCCCTTTTTATGAAATTAGTTAAGCTTATTCAGCGTTGGGAACTCGGAGTTCTTAATCGCATCAATACTCTTAACGAAAGGTTTCATGTCTTGTAGCTCGCCTGGCAGTTTAGAAATGGCTTTCTTCGCATCAGCGCGAGTGGCGTAGTCACCGTAAAGGACTGTGTACCACTTTGTGCCGTTGACGACTTTATAGTTTTCCCACACTGGCTCGCCATCACGTGGTAGTTTACGTGCAAACTGGTCCACTTTGGTTTGGCTACCAACCGCAACAACCTGAATCGTGAAACCATAACGTGGGTTCATCGCTTTTTGTTTTGCTGTTGGAGGGATAATCGCGACTGCTGGCTTAGCCTTCTTCTGAGGTTGCATAGTAGTCATTTGCTTCTCAGCCATCGGCCTTACAGTTTTAACCGCTTCTTCCGTGACGCCGTTGGTAACGCCTTGCTCTGAAACAATCGGCTTTTCTACTGCCGCTGTTTTGTAATCCTCACGATAGCTTTCAGAGGACACGTCAGTTACGTAATCACTCGATACACACGCTGAAAGCACCACTGATAAGCCAACTATTGCGATTTTTTTCATGAATTCTTCAAATGCCTTTTGTAGAAATTACTGTAAATCATGCCGTTAGATAGGATTAGAATCAACCCAACATTCTAATTATATATCAATACACTGTGACACATGGCACAAAGTCGGAGTCACGTCAGGTGATCTGATTAAAACAACGCCTATTTAACTCTGAATTCGTTTAAGTGCTTGGTTAATATTAGCTTAAACGCTGAATGTCGGAGTGTAGAAATGAATAGTCTAAGCCACTTGCTTAAACCAAAGTCAGTCGCTGTTGTTGGAGCTTCGACCAGAACGATGCGAGCAGGCAATATCGTTATGAAGAATCTTCTTCAAGGCGGATTCGAAGGTGCGATTATGCCCGTCACCCCACGTTATAGTTCAGTGTGTGGCGTTCTTGCTTATAAAGATATCGCGTCTCTTCCAATTACACCCGATGTCGCTATTTTATGTACAAACGCGAGCCGGAATTTAGAGCTCTTCAAACAACTCGCGGATAAAAGAGTTAAAACGGTTATCGTGTTATCAGCGGATATGCACTTAGCGACCGATGAAGGCATCAGTATTCAAGATGCCTGTCTTACCATCGCTCAGCAGTCAGGTATTCGGATATTGGGTCCAAATAGCCTTGGCATTATTCTCCCCTGGCTCAACTTTAACGCGTCTTTCTCACCAGTAACGGCACAGCAAGGAAAGATAGCCTTCATCTCTCAATCGGCAGCTATGTGCACGACGATCTTAGATTGGGCGAACGACAAAAACATTGGCTTTTCAGCTTTTATCTCTCTAGGTAACGCTTCCGATATCGACTTCGCGGACTTACTCGATTATCTAAGCACTGACTCCCACACTGAAGCCATATTGCTCTACGTAGATACGATTAAAGACGCCAGACGATTTATGTCTGCAGCTCGTGCCGCCTCACGAAATCGTCGAATTCTAGTGTTAAAGGGGGGAAAAACCTCCGCAGGTAGATTGGCCGCTCAAGCACATACCGGCGGTGACGATACGCTCGACATTATCTATGACTCCGCAATTCGCCGTACAGGCATGCTAAGAGTAAACAATTCCCATGAATTGTTTGCTGCAGTAGAAACACTCACCCACTCAGTTCCGCTTCGGGGTGAACGTTTAGCGATCATTACTAATGGCGGTGGCCCTGCAATCATGGCAGTTGATACATTGTTAGTCCGCGGTGGCAAATTAGCGGCGCTGCCCGATGACGTCGTGGACAAACTGAGCAATGTGCTCCCTTCAAGTTGGAGTTATAACAACCCTATCGATCTGGTAGGTGATGCAGGACATCAGCGCTACATCGACACACTAAACATTTTAATGGACAGTGACTGTGCAGATGCCATTCTGATCATGCACAGCCCCTCAGCGATTGCACACTCAGAGCAAACGGCCTTAGCGATTGTGGAAGCAATTAAAGGGCATCCTAGACATAAGCGATTTAATATTCTGACCAACTGGTCAGGTGAACTCACCGCGAGACCTGCTCGTCAGATATTTACTCAAGCTGGCATTCCTACCTACCGAACACCGGAAAGTGCTGTCGTCGCGTTCATGCACTTAGTTGAGTACCGGAGAAACCAGAAGCAGTTGATGGAGACTCCAACTACAGCGGAACCAGTGCACGTTGGTGAATTAAACGAAGCCAAAAAGTGGATAGATGAAAAGCTACTGGATAAAGATACAGTAGCTTTGGATACTCACCAAATTGGCCACTTTCTTAAGCATTTTGATTTTAATGTCCTACCGACATGGATAGCTTCTGACGCTAGTGAAGCAGTTCATGTTGCTGAACAAATCGGATACCCCGTTGCTGTTAAGCTACGTTCCCCTGACATTGCTCATAAGTCAGATGTGCAAGGTGTAATGCTAAATCTACGTAACAGCCAAGAGGTCGCGAGTGCTTCTCAAGCTATACTCGATAGGACTAAGCTCTCTTACCCTTCAGCTCATATACACGGCTTGTTAGTACAGGGCATGGCGAAACTTGCCGGCGGCGAAGAAATTCGAATCAAGGTTAAAACCGATGAAACATTTGGCCCCGTCATTTTGATTGGGCAAGGTGGCTCGGAATGGGATGAGTCGATTGACGCAGCTTCAGCGTTGCCTCCACTTAACATGACGCTCGCACGCTATTTGATCGTTAGGGCCATTAAGAGCGGTAAGATACGCCCGCAGAAACTGCCCGTTCCGATGGATATTCAAGGACTCTCAGAATTATTAGTTCGAATTTCCCAGATGGTGGTAGATTGCCCTCAAGTACATGAACTGGATATCCATCCAGTACTTGCGATTGGAGATAGTTTTACGATCCTAGACGCAGATTTAGTGCTCAAAGAATACCAAGGTGATGCCCAGAAACGCTTAGCCATTCGTCCTTACCCTGTTGAGTATGAAGAAAAGATAGAATTGAGAGATGGCGACACGATCTTAATGCGCCCTATTCTTCCCGAAGATGAGCCTGGTCATGCAGACTTCATCAACAATGTCTCTAAGGAAGATTTATACAAACGATTCTTTAGCGATGTCGGAGAGTTTAATCATGAGGCTTTGGCGAACCTAACACAAATTGATTACGACCGTGAAATGGCGTTTGTCGCGGTGGCTAATTATGATTCAGAACCTAAAATCATCGGTGTATCGCGCGCATTGATTAACCCAGAAAATACGGATGCTGAATTCGCAATATTGATTCGCTCGGACTTGAAAGGGAAAGGGCTGGGTAAAATTTTGATGAACAAAATCATCGCCTATTGCCGACACAAAGGCACGAAGCAAATATCTGGAATGACAATGCCAACCAACAGAGGAATGTTGATGCTGGCTCAGAAGCTCGGTTTTAAGCTGGATGTGCAGTTCGAGGATGGCGTTGCTGACATGGTTTTACCATTAAATGAACCGGTGGATCGTGGGTGATCCACCAGCTTCAACAGGATCACTCTTTAAGTGGCCAATTCTTTTTTAGGTATTTGATACACCAAGATTTTGCTTCACCCATCTGATTGCGTTTCCAAGCCAGAATGATATCTATTTCAAATTCTTCAGTATCTGAGATTTGAGCTAACGACCCTTTCTCTATTAATTCTTGGGCAACCGATTTCGGCAATGTTCCGATTCCCAAACCTGACTGCAGGGCATCAACCTTAGCCGACAAATTTGTTACAGTCAGTCTCGGTTGTCTCTGGAGGATATTTACACTAATTGCTGGCTGCTCTCTCGCCGTATCGGCAATTGCAATAACTCGATACTTGGCTCTGGCCTCTTCGTCAAACGGCCCATTTCGCTTGTGGACGTAATGGTTCGGTTCCGCAACCCAAATCATTTTCATCGAACCAATCGATTCAGCTTTGACATCAAGCGATAACGTTTCCGGTTTTGGGCAAACCAATAGATCTGCCCTACCTTCATCGAGTGATTCCCAACAACCCGCTAGGATTTCTTCTTGTAGTCGGATCCGTGTTGAGCTGACATTCCCTAGAGCATCAACCATAGGGAAAAAGTTCTGAACAGGCACAATACCATCGAAAGCGAGTGTGATATCGAGCTCCCAACCATTAGCGAGAACGCTAGCATCATTAACCAGTTTTTCTGTTGCAGACAAAATGACTCGCCCTCTTTCAAGAATCAGTTTTCCTGCTTCTGTAAAAGTGGCTTTATGGCCAGAGCGGTCAAAGATCATGATATCGAGATCTTGCTCAAGCTTTTGAATCTGATAGCTTAATGACGATGGCGCCCGATCGAGCTCATTAGCTGCTGCCGCGAAACTTCCTCTGCGATCTATCGCATCAAGGATATGCATCGCCTCTAGTGTTATTGGACTTTGCAATATTATTCTTCCTATTAATACACTCAATGAATAACGTGATTTAAATCACACCATCGACACGTAAGTCGAACCTTTACAATTGTTAACAGAATGTTCATCTGTTTGTATTTTAAAGATTTATCTCTAATTGAAACGCAGATCGGTAAAAAAGCCATCAATTACCAATAATGCGAACGATAGTAATTATCATTTAGATCCTATAGAGTTCTTTGCGTTCAAACATAAGCCTAATTATGGATTTAAAGGTAATTACAACAATGTATAAAAAATCATTATTGTCAGCTTCTATTGTACTCGCCCTAGCGCCGAGTGTGCATGCTGAAGAGTATGCACTATTTGATGAAGTAGTGGTATCCGCTTCACGTACAGAACAGCAACTTGAAGATGTTGCTGGATCGGTATCTGTTGTTACAGATAAGCAAATTGACAAAAATCTAGCTTCTAACGTTGATGACGTACTGAAATACACACCGGGTGTTGACGTCATTTCTGATGGACGAATGGGTATTCAGCAGATAAACATTCGAGGTATGGAAGGTAACCGAGTTAATATTTTAGTCGATGGTGTAGCCCAACCGTACCTTTATGACCAATCTTATACATTCATCTCTTCAGGTCGTATTGCGTTAGACACAGATATGATTAAAGCGGTCGAAATCGTTAAAGGTTCAGCTTCAAGCTTATACGGCTCAGATGGTATTGGCGGTATTGTTGCGTTCCAAACTAAAGACCCAAGCGATTTCCTAGGTGAAGGAGATGGGTTTGGAGGGCAAGTAAAATTAGGCTTTGCTTCTCGTAATGATTCTTTCACTGAAAATGTTGTTCTAGCTAATCGTAGTGGTGATTTAGAAACACTCGTCGCATATACTCGCAACGATGCAGGCTTGACAGACAATTTTGCTAATGGTGACTATCAGGATTACTCACCAAAAGACTTAGACTCTAAAGCCGACAATGTTTTGGCTAAGGTTCAGTATCAAATAGATACCGCCAACAGAATAGAGTTTACTGGTGAGTTCATTAACGAGAATAGTAAAGGTGACATCCAACATTCGTCATTCCCTACATTCAACAGTGATGATACTACCGAACGTTCACGCTTAAGCCTTAAACATATTTGGGAAGGCAGCACGAAACTTGCCGACTCGGTAACATCGCAGGTTACGTGGCTATCTCACGAACAGAACAATGTTACTGACCGTGTTGGAACTTCGTTTGGTAGCGCTGTAAATGAAATAAAAGACTATTCTTACGAAGATAAAGGCATTCAAGCAGATTTGCAGGTAAATAAATACCTATCACTTGAATCTTCCGAGCACTTCTTTACGTACGGTCTGGCTTATACCAATAAAGATATTACCAACTACAACAAAATCATTGATCGCTCTAACAATGACCAAACATCGGTATACTTTTATCAACCTGATGCGACCGAAACCAGAATTGGATTGTTCGTTCAAGATCAGATTTCACTCCTTGAAGATAAGTTAGTTGTAACCCCTGGTTTACGTTGGGACAGATTTGAAACTAAGCCTGATAGCTCCACTGAAGGTATACCTTCAGGACAAACTTACGAGACAAACACAAGTTCAGCGCTTACCGCACGTCTAGGAACAGTTTATTCTTTGGATGACGAGTCTAAAGTCTTTGCTCAAGTAAGCCAGGGGCATAGAGCCCCTACGTTTGAAGAGTTGTATTACTCAATGCCAGGTCATGGTTACACAAACGTACCAAATCCTAACCTAGAAGCAGAAGAAAGTATTACGTACGAAACAGGTTACCGTTATACAAACGACTTCTCTCGTTCAGAAATTGCGGTTTTCTATAGTGATTACAAGAACTTCATTGACGTCATAGACATTGGCTCTGGCTCATCTGAGTATCAGCACCAAAACGTTGGTAAAGCGACAATTAAAGGCATTGAGTTCTCAAGCCGTATTGCTATCAGTGAAGTGTTCGAACTACCTAAGGGCATCTCTACTAACTTTGCCGCTAGCTACACTGAAGGTGAAGATGGTGAGAACAAGCCGCTTAATTCAGTAAATCCGTGGAATGCTGTCGCGTCATTGGATTACGATGCACCTAGCCAGACATGGGGTACAAGTATTGCAATGAACTACTACGCAGAGAAAAAGCTATCTGATATTAATGTTGATCCTGATAACAGTACTCGTACTCCTGATGAAGTCGGTACGCCTAGCGCAACCGTTATTGACCTAACTGCATACTACCGCCCTATTCAAGATCTCACGCTAAGAGCAGGTCTTTTCAATATTACTGATAAAGAATATTGGAAATGGAGCGACGTTAGAGGCGAAGGTGCGCTGCATGCGGATGACACTCAAGCAGGTCGCAACTGGGCAATTACTGCTAAGTACGAATTCTGATAAATCCAACACACTGTCTATAATTCAAAGCCAGCTTTATGCTGGCTTTTTTTGACCTTTCAACCAAAGATAGCTAAACGCAAAAAACAAAAAAGCCCCCGAATCTGGGAGCTTTCATAGTTCATTCAAAAAAAGATAACAAAAATGTTATGAATGAAACGGTAATTATTTTGAGCTTGTCATCTCTTTCTTAACCATTACAGCTGACGTGATGATGAAAGCGATGATGAGACCTAGCTCCATTGATAACCCCTATTGTTTGCAAAGTTGATAGACTGGACTAATTTTTGAACAGCGACATTCTAACACTTTTAAAATTCAATGATAGCTCTTAACGATATTTTTACGATTTTTATCGACTAAGATCAAAATCGGTGCGCCTAGCCTCATTTTCAACAGAATTCCCAGTCAATATTACTGTTAATTTTGTTAAAAGATTATGCTAAATCAGCCCTACTTCATAGTGACTTTTCCGCCAATAATTTTGTATGCGGGAGCACCTCTAATCAATGCTTCTCTCGCAAATTCACGACCACATTCAGGACAATGGCACGCCAGTTTTGTGTAATCTTCGACAATACGCTCTTTAAAACACTTCACCAGTGCCCCTTTACCACCCTTTCGGTATTTGAAGAGCTGAGATTTGCACTTGGAGCAATAGATATCGACGGTTTTACTGGGTTGCTTCTTATTCGGCTTTGCCATTTAACACCTCTGAATCTTCGCTTAGCTTCTCTGGTTTCAGCCAAACCTGACTAAAATCAAACCAACCGAGCGCATTACATTTTGCGTTTTGCAGCGAGCCACATTGGTCTTTACTGATTCCCAACCAGCAATGAAACATAGGAATGATCTGCATTTTTTCTACAAGAGATTTTCCTAAGTCTTTTGCTGGGAAAACGCTATTTTCTTCTGCTTGCCAAACCTCAACAAGGCTAGACCAATATTTAAAGTCTTCAGGCTTACTCAACTGCTCAATATCGCTATAGTTAAGTAGCCAGCCAGCTAAGCCATCTTCGCGATTGTTAGCAATACCCATCGGTTTGACCCAAATATCAACATCATCAATATCCGGTAGAGTGATGTCATACTTAATAAGCTCAACTTCTAGGTTATCTTGCTTCAATAACGACTCAATACACTTTACCAATGTTGGAAACATTGGGTGTTGTCCGTGGTATGCGATCGTTACTTTTCGGTAGGAAGGCGGTGACGTATAGTGCCCTTGCCTAGTATGGTGATACCAGCCTGGCTTCAGCCCATGTGCAGGTAGCACACCTAATTCCACTATCTTTTCCTGAGGAAGTTCCTGATATAGATTCAGGGATCCAAGGCGGTGACTGAAGTAATTCGCCCATTCGTCAGATTTCGCTAACCCACTACTACGGTTGAGCAACAAATAGGTACAGCCTGGGTCAAGCTCAACTTCATCACTGTAGGTTCCTGTTTCAGGTTTAATTGGATTCGTCATACTCGGAAATACCATTGATGAATGAATATCATCAATTACCCAGACTTCTACACGGTCCATTAGAGGCCTGAAACCAAAATAGCCATCAAAAGCTTGCAAAACAAGCCTTTTGTCATCATTTTGAATTACTTTGTAAGGCCCTGTTCCAACCGGGTTTATGTCGTAATCTTCCGCTCTGGAGTTCTCTGGTAATAGGACTTTAGCATCAGATTCAGACAATAATAGTGGTAAGTGGAAGTTATTCTTTTTAAGAATCACATCAACAACGCAACGGCCTGGGCTAACCACATCTTCTATATGTGAGTACAGGTTTTTGCTCTTTAGTGCGAGTAGTGAGTTAACAACCATGTCCGTTGTTAGGAGGTCGCCGTTGTGAAAACGGACATTTGGTCTGAGGTAGAACCGCCAATGCTGAGGAGAGAGCATCTCCCATGTGTGGGCAAGATCAGGACAGAGCTTCTCACTGTCATCAAGGCGAGTCAGCCCACTAAAGATTTGACGAGCAATATGCTGCTCTGAACGACGAACTGGCTTTTCAGGATTGAGCATGGATAGCGGGCGATAGTATGGCAATCGTAAGACTTGTTGCCCTTCTAGCTGCTGCACGCCCAAATAACTTTCAACTACTTGCGCAAGTTTCGCAGAGTCTTGGTCCAGTACTTTAAGCGCTTGGCCAATTTTCCCTTCTTCAAGATATCGCCTAGCGAGGTTTTCGCTGACATCAGTACGACTGCGTTTGAAGTTAAGTTGAGAAAGCTTCCCTCGCCCCGGAGAAGGATGCCATTCGATCCACCCTTCCTCTTCCATTTTGTTGAGTACGATGCGTGCGTTACGTCTAGTACAAAACAGAATCTCGGTAATTTCTTCAAGTTGAACACCACAATCTTTGCCATTGTAGTGTTCAAATAAGGTTTCAAATTGAACACGAAGTCTGGGGCTACTCATAAAGAGGAAATCTCAAATATATATGACCAGACTAAGTTTCCTTATTTATATCGAAGAAGCAAGTACGTTTTAGGGTTATTGAATATCGATCCCGATTTCGTTTGCGATTTTGAGCAGTTGTTGTTCGTTATCAAGCTTGATAGACCATTTGGTCTCAGAGCCATTGGCAGCAATAACGTTAGCACCTCGACCGATAAGTTGAATTGCATCCACCTGAGCCTGCAATGTGATCATGTGTTCTGTAGCAACTTTCACCACAATTTCATGAGACGTGACGATGATTTTTCCGCTTTTAAATTCAACAACCATTATTGGTTAGCCTTAAGAGATTGTTTAGCGTTGCGTTTCTTCTTTACTGCAATGGTAAGACGACTGGTACACACTAATCTTTCTCGCTCATCAGTAATATTGATTTGCCATACTTGCGTAGAGATACCGAGATGAATCGGCTCCGCTCGGCCTATGACCTGGCCCTCTCGCATTGAGCGAATGTGGTTGGCATTAATGTCCAGCCCGACGCAATAGGCATCATCTTCAACACAAAAGTTTGCCGCAACAGAACCTAAGGTTTCAGCCAACACTACCGAAGCACCGCCATGCAGCATTCCCAACGGCTGGTGGGTGAAATGACAGACTGGCATTGTGGCTTCAATGAAATCTTCGCCAACTTTGCTATAAATGATCTTTAAGTGATCTATCAAAGTATTTTCAGATGTCGCATTCAGACGTTCAAGGTCAATAGGTCGTTTCCAGATAGTCATATAAGTACTCGTGATGATTCGTTACAAAGCATTGTAACCTAATGGTATGATTAGAAAAATAATAAGAGTGAAACGGAGCGTTCCATGCATAACTGGTTGAAATATACAGCCTTAGCTACCGTTGTAGGGTTAGCGGCCTGCACCTCATCGCCAACAGGACGAAATCAATTGCTGCTTTTTTCTGATCAAGACATGAGTGCTCTCGGCGCCCAGTCTTTTGAACAAATGAAGCAGCAGCAAAAAATAAGCAAAGACAAAAAGATAAACGCATATGTCCAGTGTGTCGCGAAAGCCGTCACGCAGCAAGTTCCTCAACAACCAGAGTTTAAAGATTGGGAAGTTGTGGTTTTTGATAGTGACCAAGTCAATGCTTTTGCACTGCCTGGAGGTAAAATTGGCGTTTATACTGGGCTGCTCAAAGTCGCGAAGAATGAAGACCAACTCGCGACTGTCATTGGTCACGAAATTGCACACGTTCTCGCTGACCATAGTAACGAGCGTCTGTCTCAGTCCCAGTTAGCCAACGCCGGATTACAAATCACCAGTGTGGCTTTGGGTTCTTCTGAGTACGCTCAATACCAAGGTGCGACAATGGCTGCTTTAGGACTTGGACTGCAATATGGTGTTTTACTGCCCTATGGCCGCACTCAAGAATCTGAGGCAGACTTGGTGGGGTTAGAGATCATGGCAAAAGCGGGCTTTGATCCAAACGAGAGTATCAGCTTGTGGCAGAACATGGCGAAGGCCTCTGGAGGAAAACAGCCGCCAGAATTATTGTCGACCCACCCTTCTCATGGGACTCGCATTCACGACTTGTCAGAAAAAATAAAATCACTACCGCACTACAACGTGAAAAAACCAAACTGTTCTTAAAAAAATGGGGAGCAACGTGCTCCCCATTTTTATGTTCCCAGAATCATCAGTGGTAAACGCAGCAACTGGTCACCAGTTCCGGCAAAATACCAGATGATGCCAATTAAACCTGCGACTAACGACAGATACCAAACAGCAGCAACAACCTGACCATAACGATCTAGCGGTAATAGGTGGCTGTGATGTCGACCACGCCATTCAATAACAATTTCTAGCGTACCCATGATAAGCAGAAAGCCGAACAGTGTAAGGCCTAAAGAATAGCTCAGCGCAACACCACCTAGTGCGGCAGCTGTACAAAGGGTTATCCCCATAAGGCTGTTCATAGAAAAGCTGATGCTCTTCAAAACATGGCCACCATCAAGAGGCAATATGGGGAGCAAGTTGAAAAGATTTAAGAATGCATTAAACACCGCTAAACCGGCGAAGAACATCTCTCCTGTTATCCAATACAGAACAACTAGAATCAACGATAGTACAAATCCAAACATTGGCCCCATAATCGAGATCACTACGTCTTGCCAACGCGTGTTGATCTTCTCGTCACTCAACGCTAAACCGCCAAGAAAAGGTACTAAGTAGATACCTTTGGTTTTCATTCCAAAGTACTTCATTGCTTTAACGTGGCCGTACTCATGGAAAACTAGGCAAGCAATCAACGCTAAGGCAAACTGAAATGAAAATAACCATGAATACGCTGCGAGGCTCGCAGAAGCCAACACCACCTTGATCAATTTTGCGCTCTTAAGAGCTTTCATTCCAAGTGACAATAAGCCAATTAGGCTAAATCTTTTCTCTGGTTCCGGTGGAGTAAAAGGTGTCTGCTTTTCTATATCTTTGGTGTTACGGCTCCCTTGAATCACAAGCTGCTCATTCAATGTCGCTTTATACTCAATCATGAACGGTTGCCATTCTAGAGATGTCTCAAGCCGACAATTCAGCTCTTCTTCACCATTGAGGAGTTTAAATTCGTGCGCAGACTCTTTGCCACGCTCTGAATCCGCGTTAAGTTGGGAGACTAATTGGTTGTCCCAAAAGAGTTGTTGCCACCCAGCAAGGGAGCCTTCCAAGCGTAGAGGCTTACCTAAAAAATCAATAGAAAGCAGTTCCAATGTGTGTCCTAAATATTTGTTATATAAACGCCGCTCATTATGCCGATTGTTATAAAAATGGTAAAGAATAGGGATTAAGATAGTGACAATGTCACACATATAAGATAACTATTGCGGGAATAATCCGCTAAATCAAGGCGGTTCGTACTCTACAAAGCCAATACCCCTTTATTTTCGATGGATAAAGTGGATAATAGCGCCCTTGATTTAATACCTATTTATATGTGAGCCCATTATGTCTTCAGAAGCGACCATGCTAGAACGTTGCCAATCTAAGTGTGAATTGTGCAGTGCTGAATCTCAGCTAACCGCCTACGCCGTTCCACCACACAGCCATGTGACTGTGGATCACGCTATTATGGTTTGCGACACATGTCTTGGTGAAATTGACGAGCCTAAAGACATCAACCACTGGCGTTGTTTGAACGATAGCATGTGGAGCCAAGTTCCAGGTGTGCAAGTCACAGCATGGCGCCAGCTAACGCGCTTAAACAGCGAAAGCTGGGCACAAGATGCGCTAGACATGATGTACATGGAAGAAGAGCAAATGAACTGGGCCATGATTGGTATGTCTGCAGATGACAAACCACTTGATTGCAACGGCGTTGAACTGAAAAAAGGTGACGACGTAACGGTAATCAAAGACCTGCCAGTACGTGGTACTAACCAAGTCATCAAGCAAGGTACGGTCATCCGCGGTATCAGCATTGGCGACGATCCGAAACTAGTCTCTGGTAAAGCGAACGGCGGTCAATCTATGTACGTTATCGCTGAATACTGCCGTAAGAAGTAGTTATAAATTGGTGATTTTTCTAAGGGCGCTATTCAGCGCCCTTTTTAATGCGCTTAAATTTCACACCAAATTTTCTAATTAAAGTCTAATTCATAATGATTAACTGTTAATCAACCAATATGAAGCCATACACTTATGCTTCGGCTGTTTAAGATTCAGCATTTCTCACGTCTAGAGATAACATAAAGTTGGCTATGAAAAGTATAAAACTCTTGCTCATATTGGTGAGTCTCTTCTCTTCGCACGTTGCTTTCAGTAACGAGTTCTATTCAGAAAAACATCATGGCAATGTTCAGTTCTACTCTTTGGGAGATTTTGAGCTAGAAAGTGACCAGATTTTGCGTGATGCACAACTTGCGTACACAACGCACGGTCGTCTCAATAAAGATAAAGACAACGCGATACTTGTCACGACCTGGTACGGCGCAACGAATAAGGTAATGGACGATGTTTACATCGGGCCGGACAAAGCGTTAAACCCAGATAAATACTTTATCGTTGTGGTCAATCAATTGGGTAACGGCTTATCGACATCACCTAACAACTCCAAAACACAGCCTGACGGTACATTTCCCAAGTTAAGCATTAGCGATGACGTGTGGGCACAGCATCAGCTCTTGTCTGACAAATTTGGCATCAAACAACTCGCTTTAGTCGTGGGTGGCTCCATGGGAGCACAACAAGTTTGGGAATGGGCGGTTCGTTACCCAGACATGGTTCAGAGAGCGGCTCCAATAGCGGGCACAGCAACCAACTCTGCAATGGCTTCACTCATTTCTGCAACACTAGAAGATGCGATCATCTCTGATCCTGCGTTCAGCGAGGGTGATTATGATGACTATAGAAATGTGAATGATGGTTTGAGTAGACATGCTGATTTATGGTCAGTGTTTGGATTTAGCGAAGACTTCTATGACCAGCAGCTATACAAAAAGTTAGGCTTTCAGAGCGTAGACAGCTTTCTCGATGGCGCTACAAGACGCTCATTCACATCAATGGAGCCTAACGTTCTCCTTTCTATGATTGATAAATGGCAGAGTCATGACGTAACACTCCCGGGAAAATCTCTCGAACAAACACTCCATGGTATCCGCGCCCTCACCTACATTATGTCAATCGATACTGACGGCGTTTTCCCACCACACGAACTGAAGAAGCTTCAGACAATAACGCCGAACAGTACCTACAAAGAACTTAAAACACCTTATGGGCATTTTGCGCTTGCCGGTTTAGACAATCACTTTGTTGAACAAGTTGATGAGAACCTAAGTGAGCTTTTGAATTTATCAGCCAAGAAATAACGCTGAAACATGGGTGAAACAAATCTCACAGGGTGATGCATTAGTCTGCGAACGTCGCATAGCATAGGTGCGACACCTATCCGCCTTACGGATAAACCAACATTTAATCTCTACTCTCTCGTAGATCGGTTAGCCCCAACTTCGGTTGGGGCCTTTTTTATCGTCATTCATAAAAGCGATACACGTTTAAAACACAACATTCCGCGCGTTTATCTAGTTTAGTGGTACGACTAACGAAGAACACCGCACTATTTATGTATTTAGATTCCATCCTTAACACGCTTCGCCCTATTGGAGAAATCACAACAACACCTATGTTTGGTGGATTCGGACTGTTTAAGGACAAAGTTATGTTTGCTCTCATTCATAAAGAACATATTTACTTTCGCTTTGACGACGCATCACAACATACCTTCGAGCCTGAAGCGCTAATACGATTCACTTATAAAAAGTCTGGTTCAATAACAAATACTCAGTACTTTACGCATGAGAGTTTCAAGTCCAACACAGCGCTTGTCTTGGAACATGCTCAAAACGCTTTAATCAGAGCTGAGCAACGTCAACAGAGCTCCAGAGTAAGCTTTAATGAGCAACGTATTAAAGACTTACCCAATATGACTTACAACATGGAGATCATGCTGAAAAAGTCAGGTGTAGATAGCGTCACAGCATTAAAGCGACTCGGGGCTTTGCAATCTTTTGTAAGGCTGAAAAAACGATTCCCAGAAGTCGGTGATAAAGCAGTTTTATCAATTCAAGGAGCCATTTCCGGTCAGCACAGCGCGGTATTGGCAAAGTCAGAACGTTCCAAGCTTTTAAGACTGGTTAAAACCATATAAAACAGAGGAAAATCTATAACTCGTTTGTTTTCGTAAGTTTGTTCACCATTCTTTCGAAGTTGAAGCAGTGCCTGATAGCTAAGAATTTCACTGGCCCCTCACTTTCTGGAGGGGCTTTTTGTGCGTTAATGAAAAATTGCACTCACCTAGTTCACATTAAAAAATGATAGGGTGTTTTTGAGATTGTTCACCTGAACAGAGATCGCCGTGTTTTCGCTTTTTACTTGCTGTGAGCTCACCGAGCTGTGTTTTACCGTCTCGTTAATACCATTAATTCTGTAAGAGATATCTTCCGTAACACAGCGCTGCTCTTCAGATGCAGCAGAAACAATCGAGTTCATGTCTGATATTTGTGTTGCCTGATGTTTAATCGCATCAAACGCTTGCGATAACTGTCCCATCATCTTGCTCGACTTATCAACGAGATCAACCGTCGAAGTCATATATTGATCAGCACATTGTGATTGTTCCTGTAACTTAGTAATGATGTCCTGTATATCGACAGTTGAAGACTGAGTTCGTTGCGCTAATGAACGTACTTCATCTGCAACAACTGCAAACCCGCGACCGTGCTCTCCTGCCCTTGCAGCTTCAATAGCCGCGTTTAGAGCCAATAAATTGGTTTGCTCAGAGATAGAATTGATCACTTCAACAACCGAGCTGATCTCTTCACAATGGTTACGCAAACCATTGACTATCGCAGCAGCAGAATCCATAGCCTGATTCACTTCCAGATGAACGGCATCTGTTTGTGACAGAAGTTCAGCACCACTGCTCACTACATTGAGTGTAGAGCGTGCAATTTCATCTGCGTTTGCTGCATTCTCAGATACTTCCATCGCAGCAATTGAAAGTTGCTTAGTTGCTGTCGCGACTTGCTCCACATCCGTAAATCCGGTTTCGGCACTTTTTACAGATGAGTCAACCAGTGTTTCAATTTTGCTCTGATTCGCAACTAACGAATGCATCTGATCTGAGGAACTCGAAACAATACCGGACACACTCGATTGAAGAGATATAAGCGACTGTTGAATATGATCGAGTTCATTGTTCGCTTTTCTCATCTCTAAAGGTTCAAAGCGCCCCTCCGCCATATTGGTAATGGTATGAACGATATTAGGTAAGTTACCCAGAGAGCGTTTAACAACCCAATACAAAGCGATCATTAGCAATATGCTGATGACGGCAAATATTAAGACTAAACCGTAGAGCATGTTTTTATGGATCGCCTCAGTGCCAGTCTGATTACTCCACACAAATAGGTCGTAGGTATCATTCAGCGCCTGTTTGGTAACGGTATATGGGATGTCTTCTTCAGGCGTGTGATAGAAATAAGGCGTATCACTAAGCTGATTAAAGTCAGGCCTTACGGTGTAAATATTTTTGTTGACCCACCCAAGATCCACCGTTCCTTGATCTGCCAAAACAATTTCACCCTGTTTAGTTGTTATGGCGTACTCAAGCTTAAAGTCTGGCATTAGGTCAGATAGAGAAACATCAATACCCAAAACACCAACCAACTTTTGATCGCGTACTATCGGTGCTGAAACTGACATAACGCGCTTACCAGTGTTACTAATATAAGGCATAGAGACATAACTACTAAAACCTCGCTCAGCAATAGCCAGATACCAGTCGCGTTTCATGCTGATTACGTTAAAATCTTTAACCCAACCTCTAGATAGTGCGCTAAATGGTGTTCCATTAAGGTCAGCAAAGTAAACGTCAATGAAGGCTTTATTAGTTTGTCGTACTTCTTCTAAAGCAGCTAAGGCTTGCTGCTGGTCGAACGCTTTATCCTCACCATAATAAGGAAGTAACGCTGCAAATTGCTTCGTGAGCACTTCTGTAGCATTTAAATTCTTGGAAAAAGTACTTACAACAATGTCAGATGTCGCATCCTTACTGGTTTGAATGTTCTTCCATTTCCAATCTTGTAAGTAATAATTCGCCACTCCACTCGCGACAAGTAGAACAGCAAACAAAACGGTTAAAAAAACCAATGATATCTTTTTCAGCATCTATTTTTACCCTAGTTTATTACTTCGATTGAATGAGCTCCTCTGCTTTAAAGGAGCCTAATTCGAAGAAGACTGGGATATTAGTTCAAAAATGCAGCACTCTTTGTTTCAGTTGCGTTTCATTGATGAATTAGCAACCAACCGCTGTTTATTTGTTGTTTGACAGCCAATATATTCATTAAAAACAACAAATTGATAAACCTTCCGCGCAATACTAGAATCAATTTGATTGCGTATTTTCAATGATTTAGTAAGAGATTTTGCAACAATGTACTCCAGCAGACGTTACATAGACCTTTTTGGCACAGCTTTAAAAGTTCAAATCATCGTCCTTGTCGTTCTTGTCATCGTGCTTTCTTGGCTGAATATCAAAGTAACGTCACTCAACAATGATCAAAGTGCTCTCTTAGATTACGAGTTTTGTACTTACAAAATAGATAAAGCATTGACGCAATTCGTCTTCTCCAGAAGCAAAATCAGTGATGCAAATATTCAGGAGTACATTGAATTAAGTGCAGAAAGGACTGCGTGTGTCGAAGGGCTATTGCAGTTATTGCGTTTATCTGCGGCGGATCTTAGCGACTACGAAGGGGTTGTTCTTCAGTACCTTGAAGACTTCAACACTGAGCAAGCCTATCTGATTAGCTTGGGCAAAGCTTATTCTGGCAAACGGATGAATGAGGTTCTCACGAAACACTGGCCTAAGGAAAAAGACAAGCTTTCTTACCATAGAAGCAGGCACGACACGTTTTATAACGTGAGGTTCACGTTGGAAGTGGAAGCCCAACAGGTTCAAACCATCTTTTTCTCCCTCTCCATCATTGTAATTATGTTGTTCATTGCGATTTGTTTCACCGTATTTGTCTTCTTCAAATACATTAACAAAGAGGTAATTCACCCACTACACTTCGCATCTAACGCGCTGCCGACAAATTTGGATGGAGAGAGCTCGACAGCGACATCGCTTTCGCAGGTAGAGTCAAAATCTTTAGAGTGTAACCTCCTCTTTTCTGCCATTGATAAATACTCAGAAAAAGTCGATAAGTTAAAAACGGATGCGGTAGAAACGGCGGAGAAAAAAACACGCTTTGTGAACTTTTTGAGCCACGAGATTCGCACACCGCTTAACGCCATCATTGGTAACTTGGATCTCGCTGATCAAGACAAAACGTTCGACCAAGCAGCGCTTGAAGACGTCATTACTGCATCTAGACTGCTCGACGACATCATTAACAACATCCTCGATTTTGCGGCTTTAGAAATTAATTCCATTACTCCCCAGCCTAAATATCACAGCTTACAGCACATTCTGGATTCGGTTTTACACACACTGAGCTATCTAGAGAACGAGCATAAAATCCAAAGCCATCTTGTCGTTGCTGACAACGTTCCTAGCAACTTATTTGTCGATCGCTTTTTGTTGTCGCAGGTAATGATAAACATCATTAGCAATATCATTAAACACAGTGAAACCGCCATTTATCGCATTAAGATCACTCAAAAAAATGGAAGTCTGAGACTTAGATTTATCGATAACGGCAAAGGCATCAGTAAAGCGTTGCTTCCAAGACTCTTTGATGAATTCGCACAGAGTGAACGTCATCAAGGTACATCTGGGTTGGGAATGAAAATCGTCAAGGAGTCAGTGCTGCTGCTTGAGGGGAAAATTCATATTTGGAGTAAAACGTCCTTTGGTACTGTTTTCCAAGTCGATATTCCCTTGTTACAGGATTCGGATAATGTAATCCAAGATCCTACCGATGCTCAGGCTACATCTGAGCTTCCAGCTACTAGGATGAAAATACTGGTCGCCGAGGATTTTGAACTCAACGTAAAACTGATGAAAAGAATTGCTAAGAAGCACCACCTGACAATGGATTTTGCCAGCAATGGGCGTGAGGTTCTTGATAAGTTAAATGATCAATCGTATGACCTAGTATTGATGGACATTCAGATGCCAGTATTGGATGGCATTGAAGCGACCAAGTTAATACGAAGAGATCAGCGTTTTGCGCACATCCCCATTTACGCCCTGACCGCAGACTCTGATCTTGTACAACAAGAGGTGTGCACCGATGCTGGGATGAATGGGTACATCACTAAACCCATTAAAGCCGATAAGTTGTTTACTCTATTAGCGGAGTTAGAAAAGAATTCTAGTTAATCATTAAAATTGAGTTGGTAGCCCTTGCCGCGAATCGTGCTAATCGACAGCGACTTTTTAAACGCGGAGTCGAGTTTCTTGCGAAGTCGAAACACGGAAAGGTCCATGCTTCTTGACCAACCATCGTAGGCGTAACCTTTAGTAATAAATGACAACTCATCACGAGAAACGGCCCGATTGGAGTTGATGGCCAGATAGTAGATGATGCTCATCTCTTTTAGCGTCAGTTCAAGCAAAGTGCTCTCGTGAGTAACCGTGTTTGCCCCTTTGTCGAAACTGAAGCCGTTTATGCTCAGTTCAGTTTCTTCGGATTCAGTGTCAGAAAGATCATCGTCTTCTTCAAATTTAAGGTGCTTCTTCATTCTCGCGTAAAGCACCTTAACCCCTCTCTCCTTTTGAATAAAATCGTCAGCCCCGAGATTAAGACTGAGTAGCTCGATCTCTTCATCACGACGCGCGGTATAAATAACAATGGGACTATTGACCACAGACTTCAACTCTTTGAAATGATCCAAAGAAAAACCCGATGGTAAAGAAAGATCAAGGATAACAAGGTCAATATTGTTCTCTACCGCTTTATTGAATGCAGAACCGACATCGAATGCCTGATGAACGATGACATCCCTGCACTCGAGGTACTTCTTAATTAACCTCGATGTAAAAATATCGTCTTCGACCAGTAATACAGATTTATAAGGCATTGGTTTTTCCGCGTCTTGTTATTAATATTCTGATTTTATGAGTAAAATGTATGTTGCCAGCATTGTATTGAATTGTTCTGCAATGAGACTCGAGCTACTGGTATTACGTTGTAAACGCTTTAATGTGGCTGCTAACGTATCAAACCCCATCACACCACAACTTCCGGAAATCTTGTGAATAGCAGAATCCAAATGGCTTTTTGAGTCCGAGTCTCTGATCAGAGTGTTTGCATGAACGGACAATTCCTCAATTAAACCCAACGCGTCATCCACATCTCCGTCGCATAACTCTTGAATAAAATAGAGGGTTTCTTGCTGAAGAATTAACCGTTCATTTTCAGGTATCATGTAAGTCCCAAAGTTTTCATCGCAGGTTAAGTAGGCATTTGTGTCGTATGAGTATAACTTGCGGGCCGGCGCTCAACGTCAAATCAAGGTCATCGTTCATTTGGATCAAGCACTTAGTGGAACAATCTACAACCATTAAGCCGTATTCAGAAGTTACCTTACTGAGCATGAAACGACTTAATGAGTTTAGATCATACTTTTTACTATTTTAACGAATGTTTCAATTTGGTTTCGTTGCTGGCAAAAATTCAATTTGATTGGAATGAAAGTCTCATGAACTGTTTGGGCATAAAAAACGCCCTTAATTAAAAGGGCGTTAGTAAGAATAAAGCGGGTAGTTTACCAACTATCGATATGAACCTGATTCCCACCATGCGACGATGCACCCCAGACTTTAATAGAGCCATCGCTTAGCACAGCGGCGAATGCTTGGTCATTACTGACAACCTGTTTAGCATTCTTAATGTCTAGGGCATCCACTTCGGCTTGCTTTCCACCATATTGAGTGTGTCCCCATACTCTAACGGAGCCATCTTCCAATAGGGCCGCAAATGCGCTGGAGTTACTTACAATTTGTCGTACTTTGGCGTCTCCGATTCTGGCGTTAACTTCCTGCTGATTTCCGCCGTAATAGTTGTTTCCCCATACACGTACCGAACCATTTTCTAGCAGTGCGGCAAATGCCCAGTGGTTGGCGCTAATTTGCTTTGGTTTAGCAAATCCAAGTGCATTAACTTCTTCCTGATTTCCACCGTGGAATTTATCTCCCCACACTTTCACCTTTCCATCCGATAGTAAGGCACCAAAAACCTTGCTATTGCTGAAGATGCGCTTTGCATCGCGTATCTCCAAGCTATCTAATCGTTGCTGGTTTCCGCCATATTTGTCATCCCCCCAAACGTTGACCATTCCATCTTTTGACAACGCCGCAAATGCCGCGTGATTACCGACAATACTCACGACATGTCCCATGTCGAGCAAGTTCACATCAGCTTGATGCCCACCTTTTTCGCGGTCACCCCAAACTTTTACTGAACCATTTCGCAGTAAAGCGGCAAAAGCCCCTGGTGTTGATACAACGTCATAAACATTATTGATGTTAAGCGCATCGACCTGCGACTGGTTCCCCCCTCGCAACGTGTCACCCCAAACTGATATGCTGCCGTCGGTTTTAAGAGCCGCAAATGCTGCGCTTGTACTGACGACCTTGCTAACATTGCGAAGATTTATCGTGGAGAAGGCTTGTTGATCACCGCCAAATCTGTTGTCTCCCCAAACACGTACTGAACCATCTTCCATTAACGCAGCGAACGCTTTGTCATTGCTGACTATCTCTTTTGCATTAACGATATTAAGCGCTTTTACTTCATCCTGACTTCCACCAAAGCGTCCATCACCCCACACTTTAACCGAGCCATCCTCAAGCAAAGCAGCAAAAGCACGCCCATTAGAGACAAGGTTCTCAACATTGTCTAAAGCAAGAGAATCAACGGAAAATTGGTCACCACCATTGTTTGCGTTACCCCAAGCCTTAACCGATCCGTCCTGCATTATTGCAGCAAATGTATCCTTACCAGACGTAATTGATACGATAGGAGCGCTTTCGTTCACACCATGATCCTGAGACTCCCCGTTTGAAGTCAGAATTTCTGCACTTTCTTGATTACACCCAACAACCCCAGCTAATGATGTAACGATCAATGCCATTCCACCCACTCGCTTTAACGCCCGTCCCATAGTGCCGAACCCAATAAACGTTAAGTTTGGAGCCCTACGGTGATTAGCTCTTATTGTTGCCGCGTTGCGGTACAAACAATGAGTTAATGGTTCTCTCTTGCTATGTTTCATCGACAGTAATTCCTTTGCACTACCTTTTACAGCGATCTTTTCGCCACCTCCATTCAACATAATTAATCGTATGCAATAGGTTGTTTCACTAATGTATCAAAGCCTTATACGCTTAATACATTTGAGAAACATTCGCCGTAGTTAGCGATGAAATACTGTGGATTCAAACACTTGTAGGTTACGTAACTCGGCCCTTTACTTTCTATTGGATACTGGATTTATGCACCTATATTTATATGCTATTTTCACAACTCTACACTTAACATCAGGAACTTATTTCAATGCGACTTTTACCCCTCCTACTCACCAGCGCAGTCATGTCTTTTCAAGTCTTCGCCGCCCCTACAAAAACAGATATTTTCTCAACCATTGATCATCGCCTCAGTTACATGGAGGACGTCGCACTGCACAAAGCAAACAATGGTATAGCGGTAGAAGATAAGAAAAGAGACGCCGTTGTCATTGAGTCTGCTAGCGTAGCGGCAGAAAAAGAAGGCTTAGACAAACAAAGTGTTGAAGCATTTTTTGCCGCTCAGATTTCCGCAGCAAAGGCGATTCAGTTCCGATACCGAGCTGATTTATTGACCGCACAAGAAACGCGTACCCCAAGAGATCTTAAGACAGTTATTCGCCCTGAACTAATCAAGCTTGGCCAAGAGATTACGGCGGGAATTGCGGAGTACCTAGATGAAGGCGGCGAATTTAAACAAAGTGACTGGCCAACATTTCAAGCAGCGATTAACGAAAGATATTTGACAGACGTCGATAAGAAAGCGCTCTTTGATGCATTGGTGCTCATTAAAACTCAATAACTTATTACTAGGAGGCTATGCGCCTCCTTTACGCTCGCTCTCGCTGAGCGTATTTATCGCATAGCTGATTGAAGGTCAGGGGTTTATCGAAATAGTAGCCTTGAAGCACCTGGCAGCCCATTTGATTTAGCAACTCCGCCTGACGTTTGGTCTCCACCCCTTCTGCCACTACATTAAGCTGATTAGAGTGCCCCATCGCTATGATGGTATTAGCTAAGCTGTCCAAATAGTTATCATCGTTGATATCGCGGATGAACTGTCGATCAATTTTGATCTCCGATATTGGAAGTTCATTAACGTAACGGAGAGAACAATAACCCGTCCCAAAATCATCAAGAGAAACACCAAACCCTTCCGCACTCAGGTTCGTTAATATGTTTTTGACTCTGTCCGTATCTTCAATGACAACATTCTCTGTAATTTCAAAAATAACCAGATGATTGTTCAACTCGTTTGAATTGAGAATGTCTTTGGCTTTTGATTCAAAATCTTTATGAAGAAGCTGCAGTGGAGAGATATTAATCGCAACGCCAACTTGGCTTTGATTCAATCGATTGAACAAGACGATATCTTTACAGGCCTGCTTCATCACAAAGTCGCCAATCTCGATAATCAATCCCGTTTTTTCAGCGACATCTATAAACTGGTCCGGAGAAACATAACCAAATTCCGGTGAATGCCAACGACATAATGCCTCAACTCCAATGATCTCGCCGTTAGCAGCATTAATTTTAGGTTGGTAATGAACGCTGATTTCTTCTCTCGCCAAAGCAAAACTTAACTGCTCTTCTAGCGCAAACTGATATTCCAATATGTCGCTGATTCCTTTAGTGAAAAGCTGAATTTGACCTTTTGTTTTTTCTTTGGAAGTGTAAAGAGCAACATCAGAGTGAGATAACAATTCGGAAGAATTGGCGCCATGCTCAGGAAAAATTGCGATACCAATACTGCAGCTGGTGGATAACTGAATACCATGAAATAGAATAGGAACGGCTATAGCCTCTTGAATCCTTTCAGCTCTGAGATTTGCTTCTTCCACTTCAACAATAGGAAAACCAAAAACAAACTCGTCCCCACCAAAGCGAACCAATATCTCATCATCACGTTTGAGTTTCGAGAATGTCGCACTCACAGCTTTAAGCAACTCATCTCCAGCGTGGTGACCATATTTATCATTGATCCTTTTAAAGTCATCCAAATCAACGAATAAGACTGCGTATTTCGACTTATCTGTTTTGCATTTCTCGATGCAGCTGTCCAATTGCGCGTCCAGTCGGCTACGGTTAGGAATACCTGTCAACGAATCGATGTGGGCCAACCTTTCCAATTGCATGCTGCTTATCTCAAGCTGCTTAATATCCTCTTCGATTCTTTGCTGATAGTCATCAAAGCGCCTTTTGACCAATTTGCTGGCCCAAAACGACAAAGTGACAAGAAGCGACATTAATCCAACTAGAATAAGAATCACGCGAAGGAGGTCTTCTGAATGGGCTTGTTTTAGCTTAACCACTTGCGGACTCAAAACGCGTTCAACATGCTCAGTAAAAAAACCCGTTCCAATAATCCATCCCCATTCCGGTAATACCTGAACATAACTAACTTTATTTGAATTGAAGATGCCTTCTGGGGTATAGGGGCTTTGGTATTCCACAAATCCTGACAAGTTGCCATTTAATGTTGTTCTAATTGTTTCAAGGAGTTCAGGCTCAGGATCTCCAATTCGGTCAGGGTCTTTATGCGCTAGTGTCACGCCTTTCATATCCATTACAAATACGTAGTTATCTTCTCCAAATCTTAATGCTGTCAGCCATTCTAGGAGCCTAAGCTTTATCTCATCCTCGACGTCAGAAACGTACTCACCAGTCCCGATAAACCAGTCAAAAGGTTCAAATTCCTTACCAAATCCAATCTTTTCAAACTCAACATCACCTTGTCCGGGTTTCTTATACCACCATTGGTAAAAGGCTTCGCCATTAGTTGATTGTCGGATGAGATCGATATGTTCTTTTAATATCAATGTTCCCTTGCTGTCTTTAGCGTCGATTTTGGACGTTCCTTCAATATGAGGAAGCAATCCATGCATAACGCTCGTACCTTCCATAGAAAATATAAAGAAGTAGCCACGACCTTCATTAAACCTCACATCTCTCAATGCTTCAGATATTAAGGATTGAAGTTCTTCTTCTGCGTAATTGGGAAAAGAGCGATACAAACCGCTGGCGATGCCATGCGCTTCATAAATTCGCTCTCGAATATCGGATTTTAATACATCGACTGCTTGAGAGGCTTCGAAAAGCAAATGTTGATGGATATTTTGCAATTGGCGTTTTGATTGATCGCGCTGGCTCTCTATAAAGTCTTGTCGAAAGCCATCCAACAACGCATCAATTTTTCTTTGTTCCTCTCCGACAAAAATCAAAGTTATGGCTAACATTACCGTCATAGTGAGTGTCACCGGTAATATTTTTATACTTCGTAACAGCCATAATTCTGAATCATTTGTCATAGACGAGCCCTGTAACCATAACCACAACCCTCTAATTATAGCTTTTGATTGTTAAGAGCTTTTCGTAATACAAGGTCACTTGTCGCCCGGTATCGCATATTTGAGCTTTCCTTCACTCTTAAGCATTTCAAAATACTTCCCAGACTCTCTCATTTTTTCAAAACCTCGCTCACATTGATTAAGAATCTCCTGTGCATTGGGAAAAGAGCGGGAAACCATGAGATGAAGCGAAGTTCCGGGAAATGGGTCGGGTAAGATACCGAAGAGATGCTGTGAATCTGGAAAAAGTTTAGCAATCCATTTCCAACCAGATTCTGGATCAGCTGGGAGATAATCAATTCGGCCTTTTTGTAACATTTGAAATGCTTTTTCTTCTGTTTGAGCTAGCACATACTCGTGCCCCTGCTCATCAAATTTTTCTTTAATGTAATAACCGAGATAAGTACCGATACGGTAGGACATTAGTTCTCCAAGACTGACAGAGTCAACCTTAGGAACAAGTGGTCGATAATAAAAAATTCTAGGCGGGTTTGCCGATTGAGTTATTGAAACAGAGAAGTCAGCAAATTCCTTTCTCGTTTTTGTGACAGCATAAGGAAAAGCGGCGAAAGCAGAGCCATGTTTCACCATAGTTTCAGCCCTTAACCAAGGGACATACGCTACTTCAATGTTCGTCTCCTCGCTTTGGCACATTTCAATAACGAGATCGACAAAAAAACCTTTACCTTCTTCTTTTGATGCATCTAAAACATATGGAGGCCAAACATCAGTAACAAAAGTTACCGTCTTCGCATATGTTTGACTGGTAAAAAATGCGAGCAGTACAAATAGACTTGGCAATTTAATTGCGTCTCTTAAAGTGCCCATATTAATGCCCTGCTAACAAAACCATTAATATGCTTCTAGTACAAAAGTGATAACACTTCAAGCGTGACAGCGTCACATTAAATCGGGTAATCTCTATTCAATTTTTCCTGCTACAGTCTGAATTCTCTCAAAACTGCCTGGTTTTGTTACCCAAGCAACCACAGCATCAATGTCATTCAGTTCATTCGTCAATTCAAAATGCCAAGTTCCAGTCGTGGAGCGACTTTGCTGACGTTCCTTAGCGATAAAATCGTGTTCAAGTGACTTCCCTCTGTTTTCTCCGGCCTTCACTATGGTGGTTCGATTGTTAGCAAGAAACACAATCGTCGCGTCGAGATGTCCAGATTTGTCGAAGTTAAGAATGAATTTATTTCCTTTGCGACTAAGTGTCAGTCTCTCTGCGTTTCTAGGCTCTAAAGCTGGTAGCTCGCGGTTAACCCAATTGAAGAAGCCGCGCCATTCTTTACCATCAACAATAAATCCTGGCGTATAGACGCTACCCACGACATCATATGCACGATAAAGACGCTGAAGTTGGGAGTATTCAGGTTTAGCAAAGTCGTCTTGCCAGCCAAGGTAATCCCAATAATCGACGTGATAAGCCACTGGGATAATTTCCTTCCATAGTCGATCACTTTCTTCAAACGTCGATAAATACTTGTCCGCAGGTGGGCAACTGGAACACCCTTCTGACGTAAATAACTCTATAACTTGAGCAGGTTGACCTTCGTGTGACCAGATTTGTCCACTAGAGAGGGTTGAGGCGACGGATATCGCTAATAATGTGTTCATAGACAGATCCTCTGATGTACTACTGACTATGACCGACCTAATGCTGACTCTATTTCATTAAAATAAAACAAAAAAAGCGCCAGCATTTCTGCTGGCGCTTAACAGTCTGTAAATGTACGTCTATTAGCGATATAGACCGATATCCTTTTGGATGTGACCAGACATGTCACTTGCGTAGTAAGCGCGAGGTGTATTGTCTGTGAAAAGAATATCTAGTAGGTGTGCAATCAATCCTTTGAAAGTAACCGAGTAGGTTTTTTTGTCCATAGAGATTGGAGCGTTGATAGTTCCGATGTGCATTGCCTGTGCCATGATTGCCTCTCTATAAATCGTGTAATTCGTTTCGTTGAGGGGATATTAAGCAATAAATTACTGTTCAAAAAATGACAAATTTTGCTTTTTGGCATTAGTTTTTCTAATAAAACAAACCATTAACATGACGATTTAAAAAAAATGCAACCAAAGCTAGATATAGTGCTTATTTATCCACTTTGATTGCATTTACTATTTATTGACCACTCAGAAATACGCCTCAAGTCACAAATATTTTACAACCTTACACATATTCAAGCTGGTAATTTGTCTCGATTAAATTAGTTTATTTATCGATACTTACTTCAACTTCTGATACCAATCTCTTTTGTTTGACCACCGATGCCACAACTGCAATAGACATAGTAATCAGTAATACAGCTAATGACAGCGGAGTGGGTATCTCCCAAGGTGACCCAACTAGCATCATCTTAATGCCAATGAAAATCATGATGAAGGACAATGCTGGTTTAAGGTAGATAAACTTATCCATCATGCCTTGGAGAACAAAGTACAAAGAGCGAAGGCCCAGCAAGGCGAATACGTTCGCCGCAAGTACAAGAAACGGCTCTTGCGTAACAGCAAAGATGGCAGGAATGGAATCAAGTGCAAACATGACATCCATAAATGCAATCACACCAATTACAATCGCCATCGGTGTTAACACTCGTTTGCCCTGCTCCACAACCATCAGTGCGTTACCACGAAAATCATCCGTTACGTTCGCCCACTTCCTTATTAGCTTTTCAGGCAAGGGATTCACCTCATCTTCTCCTTTATCCCTTGCCAACTGTACGCCCGTCCAAATGAGGAACAGAGCAAAGACATAAAGAATCCAATGGTACTGAGCAAGCAATTGAGCACCCACTGCAATCATGATGGCACGCAAGACAAGCGCACCAATCACACCCCAGAGTAATGCTCGTGGACGTAAGTGTTCTGGTACTAAGTACTGATGGAAGATGATGGCAAACACGAACAAGTTATCAACGCTCAGTGACTTTTCTAGCAGATAGCCGGTTATGAATGATATGGTCGCTTTTTCAGCGCTGTAATTGCTTGCTGGGGCATAGATATCCCAAAAGAAATAAATGCTGGCAGCGAAGATGAACGCGATCAAAAACCAAAATAGGCTCCACACTGCCGCTTTCTTGATACTAATTTTGCCGCCACGGGTTTGCCATATATCTAAAGCCACCATAGATAGCGTTAGCAAACCAAAACCGAGATAAGTAGATAGGGTCATTGTTCCTCCTGAGCGGAGGGATCTGAACATTTTTTGACGATCCCACCGCAAACAAACCAATCCAATGTGTAATTACATTGGTAACTTGATTGCGTTGGTCTCGTCGAAATGTGTGCCGCGTAAAGACGACAACATTTATACTTACCGGATAGAACTGAGTCTAACGAGATGACGATAAGTAAACTAGAGGCGACTACTCCCCAAACAGATCGGATTGTATTCTGGTGTTTGGAGCACGTCTATAACTAAAATCAAAAAAAGGAGCCGACTTGGCTCCTTTTTTACATTAAGCGGAAAATTTACCGCCAGGTTATACTCCCCCAACAGGGATAAAGTATACCAGTGCAGACCAAACGCCTACCCAGCTAATCACGACAGCAACGTCGATCCAGTCTCTACTCCACATAGATTCCCCCAGAGTAACATTCATTTACTCAATTAACTCGGGGAATAAATTAGCAACCTTTATGCCACCACGTTTGCACGCACTGCTGTGGTCTATTCAAAGTATCGGGCAAGTCTGTCAGCAACTCGATAAAACAGTCGGCCATGGATGTCGTTGTAACAACGCCTTCATCTAGCATGTTCAGCATCGCCTCATACCCTTCTTTCCCTTTCATGGTATAGGCTGACGACGTCCCAACATAGTACTTTTCATCATCGACTTTTTGCCAACCAACATCAGAATTAAAGATTTCCAGACCAAGGATCCGGCTACCGATTGGCGCTTCAGGCGCGTATTCAAAGTTCAAGTTAAATGTATATGGATAGGAACCATCGCCAGTCCCTACTACGCCATTATTAGTGGCATTGTTGATTGCCCCTTCGAGTGCAGCGGCAATGTCCTTCCCTTTGAGTTGGTAAACACCAATCGGTACGGCAAACGGCAATAGTTTTCCAGCAATGTCAGCAACGGAAACATTTCCGACATTGAGTGAGTTTCGAACACCACCAGCGTTATGAATAGCAAACTCAGCATTGTGACCAAGCTTTTTCATAGAGTGAACAAAAGATTCCGCTACTAATGGCGCTAACTCACTGGCTCCTACCTCATCAGGGATTCGGACATGTCTCAGTGACTTGTTAGCGTGTGCGATTACGTTACGTTGTAGCGTTCTAACGCGAGAAACATACTTTTCATTGAGTAAAGTCTGTACTTCTTTGTCTTTCTTACACACTAGAACGTTCGGGTGGTTATCAATAAACTGACGAGCGGTGTGATAAGGCAGCTCATTAGTTGTTTCACTCATACTAGCATCTAGGAACACCCTTCGGCCTAGCAAGAGCTCATTCTTTCCGTTGAACTTAACGGTCTCACCTTGCTCGTTAAAATCGATGTCACAATGGCCCATGCTTAACGCGTGGTATCCCGCCTGTACAACATGAGTCCCATTGACTTTGATGCCGTAATCATCATCTTTTTTAAGTCCGAGATCACTGAAATCACCTTGTAAACGGTGGCTATGACCACCAACAATGACACTGATTCCATCCACTTTTGCCGCCATATCTAGGTCAGCATCGTAGCCCATGTGGCTCAATAGAATGATTTTATTGATACCTTGCTTTCGAATCTGCTCTACCGTGCGAGTTGCTGTTTCTATCGCATTTACGAACGGCGTATCTAGGTCTGGGTTTGAAATGTCTGCCATTTTATCCAGTGCCAAGGAAAAGATAGCGATGGGTTCACCGTCTACCTCTTTTACTATCCACTGAGCGGACTGAGTGTCAGGGACATAAGAATGGACACGCGGCTTATCTCTTAAAGTCAGTTCTTTATCCTGACTTTCTTTCGATAGGTCCCAGTTGCCGGCAAGCAAAGGGAATTCAATTTGTTCTACAAATTTCGCAACAGGCAGGTTACCCATATCCAATTCATGGTTACCTAAGGCCATCGCATCTATATTGAGCGCATTGAGCATGGTCGCGTTCGCTTCCCCCTTAAACAGGGAGAAATACAAAGTGCCCTGAAAACAATCTCCTGCGTGGAGGAACACCATTTGGCGATTGTCAGATAGTGATTCTTCGAGCTGTTTTTTACGTGTCGCTATACGCGCAAAGCCCCCAGCACTCACATACGGAGTAAGGGTTTCGCCTTCTACATTAATCGTAAGCTGTAGCGACGTTGGTTCAAAATAAGAATGGGTATCGTTAATGTGCGCAAGCCTAATCTTAGCCGCTTTATTGTTTTTATATTTCATATTTTCTTCTCTCATATTCGGCTACATCGTATCCCATCCTTTATGACAAATTCATTAACTTTCACACTTTTATTGCATACGTCGTTCTTTATACATTGACTAAGTTGAGCAAGATCGCTTGTTGTTGATAATAGATTACACCGAGCAAGCACAAACTTTGTGAGGTAAGCTTCTGCTTATTAGAGGTTTTTCTATTATGCTTTAGGTAACAATAGCTCAAACGGAGTCACTTCATGCTGCTAGAGCGGATTGAAATTTCCGGCTTTCGTGGGATCAAACGGCTATCCATCGCTTTTGACGAGCTCACGACCCTAATTGGTGAAAACACCTGGGGTAAATCTTCGCTGTTAGATGCCCTATCGGTCGCCTTGCCTCCTGAAGGCGTACCTTATCAATTTGAGATGACTGACTTTCATGTCGACTACTCAATTGCACACCCTCAAACTCAGCACCTACAAATTGTGATTAGCCTGATTTCTAACGATAAAAACGAAATAAACTCTGGGCGCTATCGCAAAATTAAACCGGTCTGGATTCAAGATGACCAAGGCACTAATAAGATCATTTATCGCTTAAGCGCCAGCCGTGACGGCTATGATGTCACCACACGATACGCTTTTCTCGATCGTGAAGGTAACCCACTTCCCTTACATCATTCAGAAAAGTTAGCGCAGGAGCTCATGACACTTCATCCTGTCATTCGCCTTAAAGACTCACGTCGCTTTGAGCGCCCAATCGGTAGTTTGGGTGATACCAATGACCGCATCGAGAAACGAATCAACAATACCTGCCGACGCTTGATGGCGATTCCTGGGCATGTAAACAAAGGCGAAATGAAAAGTAGCCTGAGCTCTATGAATGTATTGGTTGATCACTACTTTTCATTTAAGTCCAATACACGCAAGAACCTTCGTAAGCAAAGAGATGGTATCTTTTTCAGTGGCTCCCCAAACAACAAAAGCATCTCTCAAGTTGTAGAGGAAACGAAAAGCAAACAAACTCGACTTCTGTTTATGGGCTTACTCAATGCTTACCTCCAAGCTAAAGGCCCAAACAAGCTTCGCCGCTGTGCCAGACCATTGCTTATTCTCGAAGATCCTGAAGGCCGATTACACCCAACGCACCTTGCTCGTGCTTGGAGCCTACTTCAGCTTCTCCCAATGCAAAAGATACTCACCACTAATAGTGGAGATCTTCTTGGTCAGGTGCCACTTAACAGTATTCGTCGTTTAGTCCGGCAATCGGATCGAACCATCACGACCTATCTTCCAGCACACGGGTTCAGTAAAGATGAACTGAGACGAATCGGATTTCATATTCGCTTTCATCGTTCTGGAGCATTGTTTGCTCGATGCTGGCTATTGGTTGAAGGTGAAACGGAAGTCTGGCTTTTTAATGAGCTCGCTAACCAATGCGGATACAACTTAGCCGCTGAAGGCGTGCAAATTATCGAGTTTGCACAATCAGGATTGAAGTCACTGGTTAAGATCGCCAAAGCATTTGGCATCGATTGGCATGTAGTAACTGATGGTGATGCCGCAGGTAAAAAGTACGCGGCAGCCGTTCGTGCTCAGCTAGGGAATGATCAGGAGCGTCATCGTCTTACCGAGTTACCAGATCGAGATATTGAACATTACCTCTATAACAATGGCTTCGAACCCTTCTTTAAAGACATGGTGCGTATTCCACTCGACCACCCGATTCCGGCAAAGAAAGTGGTGACCAGAGTACTCAAGAAATTCGCCAAACCTGACTTGGCATTGGCGATTGTTTCTCATTGTGAAGACAGAGGAATGGATTGCATACCAATACTGCTTAGATGGACGTTGAAGCGCGTAGTAACAATGGCTAACGGCAACACATGAAAAAAGCGGCCTTGGCTACTTTAGGTAGTCAAGGCCGCGTATCAAACATCAAACGATACTAATCAATCGGGGGTTCACAATCACGAACGAGTTGGTAACTCTCTGGTAGATTGTGTTTGAGATGACTTCTGATGCAGCCATAAGCCGCTTGCTTTCATCAAGTAACCAAACACGCCACCTAAAATCAACGAAGGTACAACAAGCTGCCAGTTACCATCTGCTGCGAAAGTCGCGCAAGAACCAATAAAAGTACCCGGTATATACCCAAGCCAGTTTTGCTTAGCCTGAATACACATCATAAATGCCACGATAGCAGTGATCACATAACCCAGAATTTCTAATGAAGCGTATTGAGAAGCGTGGATGATCACCATCGCCCAAAATACACCTGTCATGTTGGTGACTAAACTTTCAGCCAGACCTTTAAGGCCACTGGTTGGAGACGCAAAATAGCTGGTGCAACCTAAGAAGCCAGCCCATGACAATAAGCCTAATGAGATGGCAATCCACCCCCATAGACCTGAAAGAATTCCCGTAGTTAATGAAATCGCGACAAGTGTGCTCATACCGCCTCGCTAAGTGTGCTTATACACACATCAAAAGTACAAGACGGCATGTTAAGGGTTAAGTAAAAGAAACAAAACGATCTTGATCACAATGAATAAGCAACAAAATGAAATATTAACAACATTTTGTGACGCAAACGTTATTTCAACAGATATTGAAAATATTAAAGTACCGAAGGCTTACCTTTCATCATTCTCAATCCCTCTCGTTTAATACACTCAACGAGGGGGTTTTCCACCATGTCAGCCCGCCATATAAACGATAATGTCCGCTCCATACTCAGTTCAGGGACGTTGAGCGCGACCAACTGCCCGTTCTCAATAAAACGTTCAACGTCAAGATACGGTAAACATGTCAGGTACTGGCCATGTTCCACCATACTACGCAATACGGGGACGTGCTCGTATTCACGCCAAACGTCTAAATCCTCAATTAAATGGTGAATGGAGCTATCAAAAATCTTGCGAGTACCACTACCGTGCTCTCTCAAAACCCACCTTGCCTGCTCTAGCTGTGCAAGGCTCACTGTTTCATGCCTTGCGAAAGGATGATGCGCGGCGGCAACAACGGTTAAATGGTCACGGCACCAGACTTCCTGATGAAGTCGGTTATCATCGCAACGCCCTTCAATGATACCCAGATCATATTTGTAGTCTAAGACGCCTTGCATCACGCTATCGGTACTTTTGACTTTAAGAGAGATCCGCATCTCAGGAAATGAGTTATCAATAATACTGATGAGGTCTGGAACCAAATGTTCCGCAGGTGTTTGACTTGCACCGAGTTTGATGTGGCCACTCAATAGATGCTGTTCGTAAAAGCCCATCTCTATTTGTTGTGCATCCTGTAACAACCGCTTGGCTTTTGGCCTTAACCACATCCCCCAATGCGTTAACGCCATCTGCTTACCTTGGCGTTCGAACAGCGGTCGCCCTAGCATTTTTTCAAGCTGAGCCAGTGACATACTGGTTGCCGACTGCGTTAATGCCAGCTTATCTGCGGCCATACTAACACTCCCCATATCTGCGACTGCATCAAATACGGCAAGTTGTTTAAGAGAATATCTCATTAAGCTTCAATCCTTTGCTCAGAGAATAACAACGACTAAAAACGCTTATAAATAAGCAAGTTGTTTCATTTTACGTTGCTCTCAGTCCATATCAACAATTTTGATAAGGTTTTTAAATATTATCAATTTTACGTGTATTCCTGGACACCATAACCTGAATGGGCAGTGAGACATTTTCACTGTAATAACAGGAGGTAATCATGACTAATAAATTCGGGGGCGACGATGACACAACAAGCTCAGACGAATAATCTCTACTTCTCACCCAGTGAGATGATGGCAGAAGCGGAAAAATTCGCACTCAGTAAAGCCAATAAAACCAGCGGTATGACTTTGGGATTAGCAGTAATGGCTGGAGCCTTTATTGGGCTGGCTTTTCTGTTCTACATTACTGTCACCACAGGCAACGCAGAATCAGGCTGGGGGCTAAGCAGACTAGCAGGCGGATTAGCGTTCAGCATGGGGCTAATTCTCATCGTTATCTGTGGTGGCGAGCTCTTTACTAGCTCAGTTCTGTCCAGCATTTCATGGGCGAACAAGCAAATCAGTTTCAGTAAAATGCTATCAATTTGGGGCAAGGTGTATATCGGCAACTTTGTTGGGGCAATGTTACTTCTGTTGATAGTATCCGCTGCGGGCTTATACCAAATGGACCATGGTCAATGGGGGCTAAACGCTCTCAACATTGCTCAACATAAATTGCACCACTCAACAGTCGAAGCTTTCTCACTCGGCGTGCTGTGTAACTTATTAGTGTGTCTCGCTATCTGGCTCACATTCAGTAGTGCCAATGCAATGACTAAGGCGGTGATGACCATCATGCCCGTAGCGATGTTTGTGTCCAGCGGGTTCGAACACTGCGTCGCAAACATGTTCATGGTACCGCTTGGTATCGTTATTCAAAACTTCGCGCCTGAGGCCTTTTGGAGTCAAGTAGGCGCGACCTCTGATCAATACAGTGATCTCAACATTTATCAATTTATTACTGCAAACCTCATCCCAGTAACCTTGGGCAATATCGTCGGCGGTGCAGTATTAGTCGGCCTTGCCAATTGGAGTATCTACCGCAGACCACAACTCAAAGCCGCATCCATTTCCAGTATTACTACAAGCACTAACATTACGTCAGCTAAGGAAACCACCATGAACAACCTATTATTCGTTAAAGACATTATGAACAATGATCCGATCACTTTAACACCTGAAATGACCACTCCCGCGGCCATTGACACTTTGCTAGATAATCATGTGGTAAGTGCACCAGTTGTAGATGCAGAAGAACGCTTGATCGGTTTCTTTTCCGTTCACGATGTCATGGTCGATTTATGGTGTCAGGACTATATCCCGGTTGAAGGTCAAAAAGTCGTGGACTTGATGTCGAGAGATGTTATCGCTATCAGCGTGAACGACAAATTAATTGATGTCGCGGAGTTTCTTTGTATCGACAAAGAGCAACTATACCCAACAACCAGCATTGGAATAGCCACAACGTTTACATCACTCTCACTTGAGGAACGAGCGAAAAGCATTAAGGTTCACAAACCTCATGTGTTACCTATTCTAGACAATGGAAAGTTTGTAGGAGCAGTAACAAGAAAAGATGTACTGAGGGCATTGCGCACCGTCTACGGTGACAGGGTAGCTATCGTAGACAACAGCACACAGCTTGAATCAGCCTAGCGCATTTTGGTCAGGAAATAAGTCGCTTGATCAAAAAGCCCCCGACGCAAGTTGGGGGCTCTTTTGTTGTTAAGCAGTAAATTGGATTACTTCTTAATACCTTCTACATGAAGTTCCATATCAACGTAGCTAGATGCACCCATAACTGGAATATTGAAGTCTGCAAGCTCCAGGCGAGTAGAACCCAAGAAACCAGCGCGCTCACCACCCCAAGGGTCTTTACCAGCTCCAATGAACTCAGCATCAATAGTAATCGGCTTAGTAACACCGTGTAGGTTTAAGTCACCGTTGACTTCAAGTTTGCCGTTTCCTTTATCGACAACACTTGTGCTTGTGAATGTAGCAGTAGAGAACTTCGACGCGTTAATAAAGTCTCCGCTGCGGATATGCTTATCACGCTCAGCGTGGTTTGAGTCCAAGCTCGTAGTATCAATTGTTACTTCTACTTTAGATGCACTAATGTTTTCAGGGTCGTAAGAAAAGTCACCTTCAAATGTGTTAAAACGACCTTTGATAAAACTGTAGCCTAAGTGACTTACTTTGAAGTTAACAGATGCGTGAGCACCTTTGTTGTCAATTACGTAGTCCGCTGCGCTTGCACCAAATGGCAATGCCATTGCCATAGCTAGTCCGGTAGCAAATAACGTTTTTTTCATTTCGAAGCTCCTATCATCTTGCGTAGCGTGTTGTCTTTGTTAATCACGTGATGTTTGATCGCAGCCAAAGCATGAACGGCTGCCATTAAAATAAGTGCCCAGGCGGCGTAAAAGTGAATCTCACCAGAAAGATCAGCTTGATTCTCAAATAAAGCGCCAAGCCCAGGAACAGTAAACCAGTTGAAGACGTCAATACCTCTGCCATCTTCGGTAGAAATAAGGTAACCGGAAGCAAAAAGTACAATCAAAACAAGGTACATAGCTAAGTGAACTACCTTTGCGCCGAGAATTTCATACGCTTTACCTTCAACTTTTGGAGAAGGTGTTGTGTGCTTCCAAACAAAGCGAAATAGCGTCAGAGCAGCAAGTAAGATACCCACTGATTTGTGCCAATGCGGAGCGGTTTTATACCATTCACTGTAATAAGTCAGGTCAACCATCCATAGCCCCACAGCAAACATGCCGATAATGACAATTGCTGATATCCAATGGATTCCCCGCGCTACAGGGTTGTAATTCTTTACTTCTGATCTCATTGCGCCAATTCCAAATGTTGAATACTTCTCTTTTTCAACGAGACTATCGTCTCCCCTATTTCTATAACAGATTATTTACCATTCTTTACATTCGGGAAACGGAGCGAATTTGATTAAGTCATTCAAAATTTTTGAAGGAACTTTTTCATCACCTTTAATAACTTAATACTCACTGACTTGTTCAATCTCATAAATCTCGTCAGCAATATCCGTCATCTTTCGCTGCATAACCGTCTGTGCATCGGCTAGCCCCTTGTTATAGAATGCAGGACCAAATGCTTCTATTATGAAGTCCAACATAAACTCCGCATCAAACTGACCAATTTCTATATTTAGCTCATCTTCCAAATATCGCAATAAAGCAGATGACATCGCTTGTTTTTGTTGTGATGTAAATTCAATCTTGGACATAAACCCTTAACCATACTCAATATTTTTCGGACTAAGTGTAACTAAATAATACTTTCACATGCTAATCTTCATTGTGTAAATATCGACTTGTGGAGAGAAGTCTTGCTATTAGATGTGCTAATTCAGAGTGTGAATGAATTTCAGGCAGACTGTATGAAGCTGTGTGAAAAACATTATCCGACGATTCACAACAAAGGAATGAATGAGCACCATCTGAGCTTGGCATTTTCTCGACGTCTATCCCGAACGTTGACCGAATTCGGCCACCACTGCGAATACGTAGCGCTAGAATCCCACTCAAATACGGAACAACCTCATCACTATAGAGTGACATCCGACGCTGGCACGGTTTGGATACTTTCTTCACATTTATTGAGTGCAGGAAGCAACTGTCGGCAAAAATTATTTAAAGCCGTAACAAACTGGCAAGAAGAATACGCTTTCGCTATTCAGCCCAATGATCTTCTGTTATTAATCAGCGATCATTGGATTTCTCGAAATAAGCAGAGCCGAGAGCTACTCCACTGGTGGACTGGGCAATTACCTGATGAAATAGACCAATATAAGTTACAAGGGATCAGCTTATATGAAAGTGAGTCGCAACTCGCTTGTTCGTTAGAGCACCACTTTGGCTTAAGCCCCTATTTTGTTAAGTTCACCCACCCTCTTAGACGTTCAACGGATCAGCAGTTGGTTCGCAAATATATTCAGCTCTACTCTGTCGTGCAGTTGAGCTAACCAACCTCACTCACTGGCACTGATTGTAGTGTCATCGCAATTTCACGTTCTTCGACCATACTCAAACAATGATTCGGTGCGTGAGCTAAGTGTGAAGAAACTAAAACGTTATCAATATGAACGTTACGCCGTTTTATGCAATCTGGCGTACTCTAGAGTCCTCAAACAGACACGATATGGTTTTGCACCTAACGGACAACGCGTTATTGCCAATCGATTTGGAAAACCCATGATGCGCGTGCTCTGGTCCAACGACAGTGAAGAAGTCATTGTGGTTATCAAAGGTTCCCACAATCCTTGGGACTGGATACTCAACCTTGCGTTGTGGAAACGAAGGTGCAAGCAACTTAATCTCAACTACGCCATTCATGCGGGCTACCACTACCTGATATTTCAAGAGAGTCTCCCACTGCATAAGAATGACAAGCTTGGTGCTAGCGTCTATGAGCAACTTTCTTCTGTCCTAGTCCCGCTCATTGAGCAGGGAAAACGTCTAACCTTTACCGGTCATTCTTCGGGAGGAGCGATAGGATGTGTGCTTGCGGATGCGTTTGAAAAACAATTTCCAAAATCCATCAAGCGCGTCGTCACCTTTGGTCAACCATCTATTGGTGGATACGGATTTAAAAGTCACTATAAGCTCAGTCATAAAACGTATCGTATTTGCTGCGATCTCGATATTGTGACTTTTCTCCCTCCTTTACCTTTGTTTTACTGGCATGTCGGCAAGGTGCTTTGGCTCTATAATGGTCGTATTTATGAGAACACACCGACTTTGATGCGACTGGGCCGATCAATCGGATCCTGGCTAATTCGCCCGTTTTCATACCACTTAATGACCAAATATATTCGTAACAAAGATTTCTTTGACGAAAGATAGGACGGATAGCTCCTTACTTTGCAAGATATTAAAGTCTGGGAGATTGCATTAGGTGTTTGCGTTGTTAGAAGCAATTTATCTCACATAAGTAGAATGAAATAGTTTGTGCCTCCTCTCTGGTGCCAAGTACAACTGAGTGCTTTTATTGGCATTGCTACGCGCTTATTTAAGCCCATTATTTGATATTTTTATCATTTTTAAACATCCTCATATGTCTTTCAAACTATTAATAACATCTAAAACACCAATCCATTACAACATTATTCGCCAATATTAATGAGTCAATCCATTTATTGTTCTAGATCATCAGAAGTTTAACTAGCACTCGTGCTACAGCATAGTTTTATGTACATTCCTTGTCATAGTTTGAAACAGTTTTTATATAATTTTCATATCTTAAGGTGATATCTATGCTGGAGCTCTTCATTGGGTTAGTCGTCACTGTGGCGGTCGGCTATTTCATTGTTAAAGGTTACAAACCTGCGGGTGTACTTTTAACAGCAGGTGTTTTACTACTTATTCTTACAGGCCTCATTGGCCACACGGTTCTACCATCAAAAATAACCTCGACTGGCAATATGTTTACAGATGCCCTGGAGTACGTGAAATACATGCTCCAATATCGTGGTGGCGGTTTGGGTATGCAAATCATGTTGCTTTGTGGTTTTGCGTCTTACATGACACATATCGGTGCTAATAACGTCGTTGTTAAACAATTTTCTAAGCCTCTTTCTGTCATCAAATCACCTTACGTTCTGCTGGTTGCGGCTTATATCGTTGCGTGTCTCATGTCACTAGCAGTAAGTTCTGCCACTGGTTTGGGCGTTCTGTTGATGGCAACTCTATTCCCTATGATGGCGGCAATGGGTATCTCACGCCCAGCAGCAGTAGCGGTGTGTGCGTCACCAGCCGCGATCATTCTTTCCCCAACTTCGGGCGATGTAGTTATTGCTGCAGAAAAGTCAGGATTGGATTTGGATGTGTTTGCCGTTCAAACCGTTCTACCAGTGTCTATTTGCGCCATTATCGTCATGGCGGCAGCAGCTTTCTTTTGGAACAAATATCTGGATAAGAAAGATAACTCACCAATGGAACGCGTTGACGTTTCTGAAATCGAAGTTAATTCCCCGGCGTATTACGCTGTATTGCCGTTCCTACCTATCATCGGCGTTTTTCTGTTCAATGGACGCACCATTCCAGGCCTAAAACTGGACATCTATACCATTGTTGTTTTGTCGATTTTCATTGGTGCACTTGTCGACTTTGTCACTAAACGATTCAAAGGCAAGGAGACGCTAGAGGACTTAGAGTCTTGCTATCAGGGTATGGCAGATGCATTTAAGGGCGTGGTAATGCTGTTAGTTGCGGCTGGTGTATTCGCCCAAGGTCTGATGTCTATTGGAGCAATTGATAACCTACTTCATCTTGCTGAAACAGCGGGGGCTGGTGGTATTGCGCTCATGCTTATACTGACTGGTTTAACCGTTGCGGCAGCGATCGCGACCGGTTCGGGTAACGCGCCTTTCTATGCGTTTGTAGAGCTGGCACCTGCTCTAGCGGCAAAAATGGGGTTAAACCCGGCCTTTTTGATCATTCCGATGCTTCAGGCTTCAAACTTGGGCCGCACTGTTTCACCAGTGTCTGGTGTGGTAGTTGCGACATCAGGTATGGGTAAGATCAGCCCATTTGAAGTGGTAAAACGTACGTCAGTACCCGTTCTATGTGGCTTAATCACGGTTATTTTAGGAACGTTAGTCTTAGTTCCAATGTCAGCATAACCTAGACAAAAATAGTAAGGGCGCTCGTTGAGCGCCTTTTTTGATACTTTCTAAAACCAATTATTTTATTTCGCCGTAACGCTCAAGATACAAAACAGTTGCAGCGGTACGCGATGGAACCTTAAGTTTTTTTAGCAAGCTCTTCATGTGAACCTTCACTGTAGACTCTGAGATGAACAAGCTATCCGCGATTTGTTTGTTCCGATAGCCCTTCGCGACCTCTCTCAAAATCTGCATTTCGCGATCGGTAAGGTCGTCAAACACATCACTTATGTTTTCTCTTTCAGCCAAGTATTTAGCGACTTCTTTGCTATACGCTTTGTTACCTTGTAACGATGATTTCAACAGCTCGACCAACTCATCAGGCTCAGTGTCCTTGAGCAGGTAACCATCCGCGCCCGCCTTGACGATAGCTTCAATATCACCAGGGCTATCAGAGACTGTCAGGATAACAATGGTAGCGTCACACTCGTCAGCGCGCAGAGCATTGAGAGTATCTAGCCCGGACATGCCTTTCATATTGAGATCCAGTAAGATTAAGTCAGGCTTATGTTCGTGGTTTTGTGCGACTGCATCCGTACCATTGCTGGATTCAGCGACTACAGTGAACTCATCTTCAAAGCTTAATAGCTGATTAATACCTCTTCTCATTAGTGGATGGTCATCCACCAGCAATACTCTACACTCTGTCAATGTTATGTTCCTTAATCTTTGGATATTCTAATAAAATTTCACAGCCAGAATGTAAAGCAGTTATCACTTGTAACTGGCCATTCAGACGCGAAGCTCGCTCCTGCATAATGTTCAAACCATAGTGGTTTACTTTTTCAACACCCTTGTCAAAACCCACACCATTATCTTTCACTGACACGGTAACGGCGGTGTCGCTCTCGCAGCATCTAATTTCTATCGTTGAAGCTTGCGCATGCTTAATTGCATTGATGGTTGCTTCACGGATTAATTGCAACAAGTGCACTTGTTGGTTTGCATCTAATTCAATTGATGACAGTTCGTTAATCAGGACGATATTTGATTCCGTTTGTTCTCCCAGTTGCTCTGTCATCTCTTGCAAAGCGTTGCCGAAGCTACCCTCTCTAATTGTCAGCCGGAACGTCGTCAACAGCTCTCTGAGCTGAGTGTACGCGGAAGAAAGCCCAGTATCGAGTTCCAACAAGATCGGCTGAGTTTTTTCCAGTTGTTCAGACGCTGGCAATTTGCTCATACCACGCTTTAACAGAGAAACCTGAATTTTTAGATACGATAGTGCTTGAGCCAGTGAATCATGCAGTTCACGCGCTATCGTTGCCCTTTCTTCCATCAGCAATAATTGTTCAGCTTGTCTCTGGGCTTGATTATAGTAAATAGCGCGAGAAATTATCTGGACAAAGTTATCAATCAACGCAGGATCAGGACACGGAAGAACGACCTTCCAATACAAGGTGCCAAGCTCTTGGCCATCAAGGGATAATGTTTTCCGTTGGCAGTCTGAATCACAGTCTGAACATTCCTCACCTTCAGTGAGAGTCAGGGTTTTCTCACCTTTTTCTCTTATCTCTAATCTGACTGCCTTTATACCTTCAAGACTAGCAAGGTGCTGGAGTATCGCTTCAAAGTTTTCTTGGGTGATCCTTGATGCGGTTAACTCCTGAGAAGAGTTATAAAGAACCTGAAGGGAATCATTAGCATGTTGAAGTTTCTGGGTTTTCTCATTGACTGCGTGCTCAAGACCACGGTAAAGCTTACCGAGATCCGCAGCCATATTATTAAAAGTACGGGTCAGAATACCCATTTCGTTATCGCTGGAGACATTGAGAGATACATCAAATGAGCGAGACTGTATCTGCTCGCTTGCCGTCACCAGGGCATTAAGAGGCTTAACGATTTGCTTACGGATGTAATGAACGACAAAAATGCTGACAATCAGTATCCCACCTAAGCCCATACCGCCAGCCCAAGCCAGCTTAATCAACTTTTGTTCAGAGAAGCTTTGCAGTTTAAACACAAAGGCGTCTATTTGATTAACAAAACCTGCTACAAGAATGAGATAGCGTTCTCTGTCATGACTGCCGAGTACTTCCTTGAGTTCATGCCATCGGATAATCAAACGGTAGTAGTCGTGCGTTATGTCTTCAGGAACTGTCCAGCTTTGAAGCGCTTTCATGGAAGGTGAGTAGATCGAGCGCTCAAACATCTCTATATGCTCCGCATAGTCGACTGACATGATCTGAATGTCGTGCGCTAGCCGGTAGCTTTGCATGCGCATCGAACCTGCAACGTTCACCGCTTCCGCGTCATTTAAACTCGACGCTAAGGTAATGATCGCAAAGCTAGTTGTTGCTATCGATAACGACAAAATGAGCACCATCGCTTTCGCAATCGTACTCGTCACCGATTTCTTCACACTTTTAAACACTCACTCTCCTGCACACGCCTTTTGGCGCCATATCACTATTTATAGTTTTATATATTGACGAAGACAATATCTGATCAAATGTTCCGGAATTTATTGATCTAAAACAAGAAGCACCTCTATTTAACCCCTAAGGGGTATTTATACAAATATGTCAAAAACTACAATTTGTGTGAGGTTAAATGACAAATTATTAATAAGAAATGTGAGCTATGGTTAGTTTAGGTTTCATCAACTTTAGGTAGCGTAGTGGTCGACCTTTCAAAAAGACGTTTTTTCTCAAGAAAGAAGCTGGAAGATAACGAACTGTATCTGCCTTGGCTATCGCAGCCTGCTTTTTTCACTGACCAGTGCACTAGATGTGGCAAGTGCGTAGACGCTTGCGAAACTCAAATCATAGTCAAAGGGGATGGCGGTTTTCCTCAAGTCGATTTTTCTGTCGATGAATGCACCTTTTGTTATCAATGTGCAGACGCTTGTCCTGAACCCTTGTTTAACCCAAAAACTGAGCAACCTTGGGGAGCGAAAGCTACTATTAACGAGGGCTGTTTAGCAAAACAAAACGTTGATTGCCGTACTTGTGGCGACATGTGCGAGCCCATGGCAATCACATTCAAATTAGAAGTTGGCAAAGTAGCACAACCCATTTTAAACCTTGATGAGTGTAACGGCTGTGGCGCATGTGTTTCTGTGTGCCCTACTTCATCCATCAATGTGAGCAATTTTTAATAAGAACGGAAGATATCTATGTCACTTAACGAAGTGCATATTTCTAGCTTAGTGGTACACGTGTCACCTGAGCACCTGACTGAGATTAAGTCTCAGATTGAAGCATTCAGTAATGCCGAGATCTACGGTGATAGTCCGGAAGGCAAAATTGTCGTGGTTCTAGAAACAGAAAACCAGGGATTCATTACTGACACTATCGAAGCTATTAATAACTTACCGAACGTTTTGAGCACAGTACTGGTTTATCACCAAATCGAGACTGAGCTGGAAGAAGACGAATCAAAAAATAAAAACACTGGAACTCAATATTCCCAAACCGAGGGTGAAGTATGAAGATGACAAGACGTGCGTTTGTGAAAGCAAACGCAGCAGCATCAGCAGCAGCGGTCGCAGGTATCACTCTACCAGCTTCTGCTACCAACCTGATTGCTAGCTCAGACCAAACAAAAATCACATGGGACAAAGCACCTTGTCGTTTCTGTGGTACTGGCTGTTCCGTTCTTGTAGGTACACAAAACGGCAAAGTGGTAGCCACTCAAGGTGACCCAGAAGCGCCTGTTAACAAAGGCCTTAACTGTATCAAGGGTTACTTCCTATCGAAGATCATGTACGGACAAGACCGTCTGACTCAGCCGTTACTTCGTATGAAAGATGGTAAGTTCCATAAAGACGGTGACTTCGCTCCGGTTTCGTGGGATGTAGCATTCGATGTCATGGCCGAAAAATGGAAAGAAGCACTGAAAAAACAAGGCCCTTCTGGTGTTGGCATGTTCGGTTCCGGTCAGTGGACTGTAATGGAAGGCTACGCTGCCGCTAAGATGATGAAAGCTGGTTTCCGTTCAAACAATATCGATCCAAACGCACGTCACTGTATGGCTTCTGCTGTTGGTGCGTTTATGCGTACATTTGGTATTGATGAGCCTATGGGCTGTTACGATGACTTCGAGAACGCTGACTCTTTCGTTCTTTGGGGTTCAAACATGGCAGAAATGCACCCTGTTTTATGGACTCGTATCACTGACCGTCGTCTAAGCCACCCACATGTTAAAGTGAATGTACTGTCTACGTACTATCACCGTTCTTTTGAGCTAGCAGACAAAGGTTACATTTTCGAACCACAATCTGATCTGGCTATTGCTAACTTTATCGCAAACTACATCATTGAAACTGATGCGGTTAACTGGGATTTTGTTAACAAGCACACCAATTTCAAACAGGCTGCGACCGACATTGGCTACGGTCTTCGTGATGATGATCCACTGCAGATGGCAGCTGCTAATCCGAACTCAGGCAAAATGTCTTCAATTTCATTTGAAGAGTACAAAAAGTCTGTAGCGCCGTATACGGTAGAAAAAGCTTCTGAAATGTCAGGTGTTTCTGAAGAGAAACTGATTGAGTTAGCGAAACAGTATGCGGATCCAGACACTAAAGTAATGTCTTTGTGGACTATGGGTATGAACCAACATACTCGTGGTGTCTGGATGAACAGTCTGATTTACAATATTCACCTTCTAACCGGTAAAATCGCAACACCAGGTAATAGCCCGTTCTCTCTAACAGGCCAACCTTCAGCGTGTGGTACAGCTCGTGAAGTGGGTACTTTTGCACACCGTCTACCTGCAGACATGGTGGTTGCAAATCCTAAGCACCGTAAGATTGCAGAAGGTATCTGGAACATTCCAGATGGCGTAATTCCCCCTAAACCGGGCTATCACGCAGTTGTTCAAGACCGCATGCTTCGCGACGGCAAACTTAATGCTTACTGGGTAATGTGTAACAACAACATGCAAGCAGGCCCGAACATCAACGGTGAGCGTTTACCGGGCTACCGTAACCCAGAAAACTTCATCGTTTGCTCTGACCCATACCCAACAGCAACAGCACAAGCAGCAGACCTTGTTCTTCCAACAGCAATGTGGATTGAAAAAGAAGGTGCTTATGGTAACGCAGAGCGTCGTACACAAGCTTGGTACCAGCAAGTGGATACCGTCGGCGAAGCGAAGTCTGACCTTTGGCAGGTGATGGAATTCTCAAAACGCTTCAAGATGGAAGAAGTGTGGACGGAAGAGCAACTAGCAAAAGCACCGCAGTACCGTGGAAAAACCATGTACGACATGCTGTTTGCTAACGGCGTAATCAATAAATTCCCTATTGAAGAAGCTCGTGAGTTGAACGACGATGCTCACCACTTCGGCTATTACGTACAAAAAGGCCTATTCGAAGAGTATGCCGCCTTTGGTCGAGGACACGGACACGATTTAGCACCGTATGATGTTTATCACCAAGTTCGCGGTTTACGCTGGCCTGTTGTTGATGGCAAAGAGACACTTTGGCGCTACAAAGAAGGTTCAGATCCTTATGCGAAAGCAGGAAGTGGCTGGGACTTCTATGGTAAACCCGATGGTAAAGCACTGATTATCTCTGCTCCATACGAAGCGCCACCAGAAGTGCCAGATTCAGAGTTCGATCTCTGGCTATGTACGGGCCGTGTACTTGAGCACTGGCACACAGGAACGATGACACGCCGCGTTCCAGAGCTTTACAAAGCTGTTCCTGATGCCGTGTGCTACATGCACCCTGAAGATGCAAAAGCTCGCGGAGTACGTCGAGGCGAAGAGGTGCTTATCGCCAACAAACGCGGTGAAGTACGTGTTCGTGTTGAAACACGTGGTCGTAACCGCCCACCTAAAGGCTTGGTATTTGTACCATTCTTTGATGCACGCATCCTGATCAACAAATTGATCCTTGACGCGACGGACCCTCTGTCTAAACAGACCGACTTCAAGAAGTGTCCTGTCAAGATCACCAAAGTTGCATAAACCAGAAAGCGTCGGTCGCTCTTACGGGCGACCGCAGATAAGAATTTAGCCATAAGGCGGAGAATGTAAGATGAAAAAATTACTTATTGCACTGTTATCTGTTGGTGCTTTAGTCAGCGGTTTTGCAGTAGCTGAACTTGAAAACCCAGGTGGTATTGGTGGTCTTGAATCACTACGCGGTGTTAGTGAACTAGAAGCAACTCGCCCTGCTGATGATTTCAAGAAATACCCTCGCGAACAGGCGCTTGATAGCAGCTATGTTTATCAACCACCTTTGATTCCTCATAACATTCGTGGTTACGAAGTCTCATTGAACGCAAATAAATGTCTTTCATGCCACAGCTGGAAGAATGCCAAAGAGATGGGTGCAACGAAGATTAGTGTAACTCACTACGTAAACCGTGAAGATGCAGTTCTGGCGGATATGTCTCCTCGTCGTTACTTCTGTCTTCAATGTCATGTTCCTCAAGCAAATGCTCAGCCTTTAATTGAGAACGACTTCAAGAGTGTTGAATCACTTAAGTAAGTACTACGTGAGTAAGTAAGAGGCTATCTATGAAATTATTGAAAGCGTTTTGGAAGAGACTAGCATCCCCAAGTAAAACAGCCGTTGGTGTCGTTTTATTTATGGGCTTTGCTGGTGGCCTTCTGTTTTGGGGCGCATTTAACACGGGTATGGAAGCAACCAACACAGAGGAATTTTGTTCTGGTTGTCATGCCCCTATTGTCGCAGAAATTCAAGAAACGATTCACTACTCTAACCGCTCTGGTGTGCGTGCTATTTGTTCAGACTGTCACGTTCCACATGAGTGGACAGACAAGATCGTTCGTAAAGTACAGGCATCTAAAGAGCTGTTTGCACATTACGTGCTGAGAACTATTGATACTCCAGAAAAATTCAAAGAACGCCGAGCTCACTTGGCCGAACGGGAATGGGCTCGATTCAAAAAGAATGACTCTTTAGAGTGTCGAAACTGCCACGAGTTCGAATATATGGATTTTTCAGAACAAGGCGCACGTAGTGCTAAACAACACTCAACAGCTCTGGCTTCAGGTGAAAAAACTTGTGTAGACTGTCATAAAGGCATTGCTCACAAACTTCCTGACATGCATGGCGTTGAAGGCTGGCAATAGGAGCACTAATACATGAGTACTTTAGAATCAGTTATCTGGCATATCTTGGGCTACGGCGCGATGCCTTTTATTATCTTGTCTGGCTTTGCCGTTGTCGCCGCAATCTCTGTCTGGCTACTCTCGCTGGGCAAAGATAAAGAGGTGGATTAACCTCATCCGCATTGTCAATTTTGCCTATTTTGTATAATGCGTAAAAAAGCCACCGCTTGCGGTGGCTTTCTTCTTTGTAACGATAAGTTATGCGTCTGGATACCCTTGAGGATTATTGGACTGCCAACGCCACGTATCAGTTGTCATTTCTTCCAATGTACGATCCGCTTTCCACTCCAAATCACGCATTGCTTTGGAAGGGTCTGCCCAACATTCAGCGATATCACCAGGACGACGTTCGACGATTTGATAAGGCACCTGCTTACCAGATGCCAACTCAAAGGCTTTAACCATATCTAGGACACTGTAACCGTTACCAGTGCCTAAGTTGTAGACATGCAAACCCTCTTTCTGACCGACTTTCTTTAGCGCCGCTACGTGGCCATCTGCAAGATCCATCACGTGAATGTAATCACGAACTCCCGTCCCGTCTTTAGTTGGGTAATCATCACCAAACACAGACAAACATTCACGTCGACCAACCGCTACCTGAGAAACAAAAGGCATTAGGTTATTTGGGATACCCTGAGGATCTTCACCTAAATGACCTGATGGATGTGAGCCTACTGGGTTGAAATATCGAAGTAACGTAACGCTCCAGTCTGGGTTCGCTTTCTGAAAATCCGTCAGGCACTCTTCCACCATTAACTTACTACGACCATATGGGTTCGTCGCGCTGGTAGGGAAATCTTCAGTAATTGGCACACTTGCAGGGTCACCATAAACAGTAGCGGAAGATGAAAAGACTATAGACTTGACGCCAACTTCACGCATAGCATCGACAAGTACCAACGTACCATTAACGTTGTTATCGTAATATTCGAGCGGCTTCTCTACTGACTCACCTACAGCTTTCAAACCAGCAAAATGGATAACAGCGTTGATCTGATGCGCTTTCATTACCGCTACAAGCGCCTGCTTGTCACGAATATCCCCTTCGATGAAGGATAGCGCCACACCTGTGACTTGTTCTACTCTTTTGAGAACACTCTTTTTACTATTGTATAGGTTGTCGAAAATTACAGGTGTCATCCCTGCTTCGATCATTTGTATACATGTATGGCTGCCTATGTAGCCCATACCGCCTGTAACCAGTACGTTCATATCCCTAACCTTCTGATAAATTTGGTGCAAATACTAACGAATCTTCATGTTAAAACATAGCTTATTAATGAGAATCAAACCGCTAATTCCGCCCCTAGACGCCTTAAGCGAACCATAAGAACAAGATGCTTACAATAAAAGCAATAAATAGGCTTAGCGTTGGCAAAATAATGAAATAGATCATTGATTGTTTGTTATTTTTATAACATGTTGACTCAATAGATGAATGTTGGAATGGATTCAATGACAAAGCGTTCTATTACACTGAATTGCGATATGGGTGAAAGCTTTGGCTCCTGGCGTATGGGCAACGATGAAGCGGTCATGCCTTGGGTAGACATGGCAAACATTGCTTGCGGTTTTCACGCGTCCGACCCTCAGATTATGTCCAATACGATTAAACTGGCAATTGAGCATGACACACAAATTGGAGCCCATCCGAGTTACCCGGATCTGCAAGGTTTTGGTCGACGTTCCATTCCGATGGCTACAGAAGAAATCACCAACATGCTTATCTACCAGGTAGGCGCGCTTAAATCTTTAGCAGAAAGCCATAACGCGCAAATTGGCTACGTTAAGCCTCATGGTGCTCTATACAATGACATGATGCGAGATATCTCAATATTTGATGCGGTTGCTGATGCTGTATCGTGTTTTGATGTACCGCTAATGATGCTGGCCATTAATGATAGCGAAAAACATTTGGATATTGCTGACAAGTATGAACTTCCTGTTCTATTCGAAGCATTTGCCGATCGCGCCTATCTATCGAACGGTTCACTGTCTCCGCGCTCAATGCCTGGTGCCGTATTGCATAAAGAAGAAGATATACTCGATCAAATCAAACAGATTGTGCACTACGGAAAAGTGAGAACCATTGACGGCTTTTTAATCCCTATTGAAGCTGACACGATTTGTGTTCATGGCGACAACGAGCACGCGATTAAAATGATTCAGAAAATACGAAACGTCCTTTAGCGTAAGGAGATCATGAGTGAATATCGAAACATCTGTAGATCCCGTTGCTGAATGTTCAATACTCATCCATTTTGAGGCAGAACCAAGCCACAAGTTATCTCTCTTGATTGGAGAGATAAGCCAGTATCTGAGTAATCAACTTGGGGCCATGATAATGAACGTGACCCCTTCGTTTGATTCAATCCTGATTGACTACCTTCCTCATCGAGTCTCAATATTCGAATTTGTGCCTTATTTGGAAAAACTGGTAACAGAAGCCATTAAAGCGCTTCCTGATGATACTGACTCACAACACATCGAACTGCCCGTCTATTATCATGACGATGTCGGCCCAGATTTAGCTTATTACTACGATCAAGGGCTAAAGCTCGACGATGTGATTGAACTGCATTGCGCTCAGGAATACACGGTAGGAGCCATTGGTTTTGCACCAGGCTTTGCGTTTTTAACTTCGGTAAATGAGTCACTGCGCTTACCTAGAAAGTCTTCACCAAGAGTTAAGTTGCCAAAAGGCAGTGTCGGTATCGCCAATTCCAATACAGCTATCTACCCCGCAGAGTCTCCCGGTGGCTGGAATATTATTGGTAACTGTCCAGTAAATCTCTACACACCAGACAGCTCGCCAATATTGCCCTTCTCTATTGGCACCAAAGTTCGTTTTAAACCAATTTCCGGTGATGAGTTTCTTCGTTTAGGCGGACGTATCGCCAAGGGGTGGCAGTGATGAATAGCAATGCAATTACTGTAATTAAACCCGGCCAGCAAACGCTCATCCAAGATTTTGGGCGATTCGGATTGGCTCACTTTGGTATTACACAAGGTGGCCCTGTCGATGACTATGCCTATAGCTGGGCGAATCACCTTTTAGGCAATACCACTAATTGTCCTTCCTTAGAGATTACTCTTGGTCAGGCCGAATTTCTCATTCACTCAAAATGCGAAATGGCCATCACTGGTGGAGACCTTAATGCCCGCCTTGACGGTGTAGCGATTGAAAATTGGTCTACGTTTGTTGCACGCCAGGGGCAAACTCTGACCTTTTCTTTGCCAAAGAACGGGTTAAGGAGTTATCTCGCCGTAAAAGGCGGTTTTAAGGTTAAAACTCAACTGGGTAGCTGCGCCACCGTCACTAGAGATCAACTCGGGGGCACTCAGTCAGGCCAGCCAGTACAAGCAGGTGAAGTCATTGGTTTCGAGCCTCATGAGGTGAGGGAAAAATCACTGCAAATGACTTTCCGTTATAAGCCAGACTACGACTTACCGCTTGAGCTACGCGTTATTGAAGGCTATCAAGTGGTTGATTTTTCACAAGATGCAATAAACTCCCTCTACAAACAGGAATTTACTGTCAGTCAGTTGGTAGACCGGATGGGCTATCGACTATGTGATGCGAAAATCAGCCCGCCTAACAAAGAATATCTCAGCGAAGGCATTGCGCTTGGCGCAATTCAGATCCCGCCTAATGGGGAACCCATCATTCTACTTAATGACAGACAAACGATTGGTGGCTACCCCAAGATTGGTTGCGTTGCGCGCATTGACCTGCCCAGACTCGCTCAAGCCAAGCCAGGACAGAAAGTTCGCTTTGTCAGAGGTGATCTATTGGGGTTGCAAGATGTTTGGTGCCAATGGGCAAGATTCTTTGGCTACTAACCGATAATAATGAAAAAGCTCCCAATTTCGGGAGCTTTTTCATTATTGACCATAAACATTGGCAAGTTCTGGCGGATAATCTCGCATTTTTGCCAATTCCTCCGCTTTGGATTCAATCACTTTCGGATCCAATGCCATACTCACAGGATGCATAGACTCAATAGATGCCCCTTGGTAATCAAATAACGCCCATTCTTCAACTAGCTTGGTGGCGGCTTCTAGAGCGGAAGAACCTTTAACTACTTCGATCCTTGCATAGTGTTGTCCTTCGAAGGTGACATCCGCAGCTCGAAGGGTCTCATCTGATCCAGGAATCTGCTGAGCTCCAAATAAGGGCGTACCAAATTCATGAGCGGTCTTGTAGTCCGGTACGAAATTAGCCATGTGTTCAATAGCGCGTCTCGTGCGCTCCAATATCACAGGTTCATCCCAACCTTGTTGAATTTTTCTTCTTAACCTAAGAGGAAGCGTTGGCTGAGAAGATTGCTCACCGGAAGCAACCAAACCGTCATCAAATAAGGTGATGTCTTTCGTCATACCATGTAATTGGAATACACCATTAGGGTACGGCGTTAACTGCGCCATGCCCTTTGGCGTACCTCTCGGGCCATGGAAAATTACTTCTGGCCAGAGTTCGTTACATTCGTCCCAACGAGTGACATAAGCTGCTTTGAACTCAACCAATCGATTTCTCGGTTTTTGTGCTAAATCGTCAATGTTTCCTGTTTCGTATCCACAAGCATTGATCAAGTAGTCGACATCCAAAACGGATTGTTGCCCTTGTGCATTCATACACTCTACACGCCAGCCTATCTCAGTATTGTCAAGACCGATAACCTGTGTTTCTGTTAACAGCTCACAATTGTTGATTGACTCAAGCGCTAACGTCGCGGATGCAGCAATACGAAATACGCTCCAACCATGTTCCTGAACGGCCACAACCGGAAACTTCAAAGATTCCAAGTCCGCTGATTTCGCGAAAGGGATCATCCAGTCGTCAACATGTCTGGGGTGTTCAGGTTGAGTACGGCTGGCAAGCTCTTCCAATTCGTCTCTGCCATAGAACTTGTAATAGTCACAAGGTTTTCCCAACACTTCATTCGCTGGATCCGAATCTACCAACTCCTGATAGCATCGTTGTATCGTAATTAATCGTTCATATAACTCTTCAGGGCTACCACCATCACTGTAAGGGACAGCAATGACGGTCGGACGGCGATTAATGGTATGTGGATAAAGGCGAACAGATTCGATGGACTGTTTTAACAGCTCGATGCACTGAGAGGTCGAGATCTCCCTGTACAAATTTCCACCAGCATGTAAATGACAAATTGGTGGGCCACTGATTAAAGTTTTGCCTTTTTCAAGCAACACAACATTTATACCGATTTCTGCCAAGTGCAAGGCTGCGGTCGAACCCGCGATGCCTCCACCGATTACAGCGACAGTAGGCGTATCAACTTTAGTATTATCAGACTGCATTTATGTTGCTAATTTATTCATTCTCAGCACATTTTACTGAGTTTGTGCGCCCAAGAAAATCACATTTTTTGAAGGGGATAAATGTGACAATTTCAAGTAAAAAAAATGAAAAAAAACTCTTGACTCATATCTTGTGAAAAGAAGAAAAATTGCCACTGTGAATAACAAAAATCCTCTAAACATTATGCTTATTGGCTTCGGAGGAAATAAGGAGTTATCTACAGGCTAAGTTATCCCAAACTTTATCCACTGTTTTTGTGGATAACTGGATAACTTAGCCACTGGTGAGTTAGTTAAACTCTTTATTTATAGGGACTAGCAGCCGTTTTATCAGACTGTTCACAACCAGCGCAAGTGTGCAAAAAGTCACCAAAGGAAGTGCAAACCAGAGTGAAAAATGAAGGTTGGGAGAAAGATCAAATCCAAATGACATAATGCCCCCTACAACAGCTTCTGCGCCAATTGTAGCTATCAACCCAGCTACAAGCGCCATTAATCCATATTCGGCCCAAATGGTTCGGGTTACTCTCTTTTTACTTGCACCCAATGTGCGGTAGAGCTGAATTTCAGATTGTCGCTGGCCCAAACTCAGGCGTAACAAAGTGAATATCAACAACACACCGGCAATCACGCCTAATGCGGCAAGTACCGTAATCGACCAGACAATTTGCGTGAGCAGTTCCTGAATTTTTGCACCCATACTGCGTATATCCATCAAACTAACCGTAGGATGACTTCTGGATAGTTCATTCAACACTCCATTGTGCTGGTCTTCTACCCTAAAGCTCACTAAGTATGTCGCAGGGATGCTTTCTAAAACATCAGGTGTGAAGATGAAATAAAAGTTCGGCTTCATATCACGCCATTCAACATGGCGAATGCTATTTACTTTCGCAGTAACAACCTGGCTGTTGATCACGAACTTAAGCTCATCTCCCAGCTTGAGATTAAAGTCTTCAGCGACATCCGATTCAACAGATACACCATTACTCTCAGACCATTCTCCTTGTAGAATAGTGTTATGTTCCGGGTTTTCTGTACCGAAGGTAAAGTTAATCTCTCGTCTCAATACGTCACTGCCCTCTTCTCCTTGGGCCTGTTCTTTCGCATCAATGCCATTAATTTCAGTCAAACGTCCACGAATAATTGGGTAGTCTCTTGAGCGCTCAATCTTATGCTCATCTAACACACTCAAATAAGCGTCTTTTTCATATGGAGCGATATTCAGAGCAAACGCGTTTGGTGCATTTTCAGGAATCGTTTTTTGCCAATCAGACAACAAGTCGGTGCGAACCAGCCACATAACGGCCAACAACATTAACGACAGCGCCAGAGCGCCGAATTGGATGCCTGTAGCAAGCGACGAGCGGTTAATTCGACTTAGTGCAAGTTTGAATGACGTCGACAACGGAAGACGACCCAACATTCTGGTGACAATTAAGCTCACGACTGCAAGCGCAGCAAATAAAGCAATCATGCCCCCTAGAACGATCCAAACCAGCGTGTTTTCTCGATAAACAAACAGCATTGGCACAATTGGCACCAATATCAGCCAGCTTGTTTTACGCCCCTTTTCGGTTGTTGCTTGGGGTTGCATAACATCTACTGCACTGACATTCAAAAGACTTAGCAGAGGAATACCCAATGCAGGGACAGCGATTAGAATACTGGTGATAATTGATAGAAATGCAGGTTGCAACCCATAACTTGGTAGAGGGTTGGGTAGCAAATCCACAAGCGGTATACGAAGCAGGTATTCTAACGCGATACCAATTATGAGTCCGATGACAGATGCACTGGTTAGTAAGATCACTACCTGCATACCTAGCCAACGACTGATCCATCGCTTACTTGCGCCTAGGCTTTTAAGCATTGAGATCGTTTTCCGACGTGTCGCCACATAATGCTGGCAGGTCAAAACTAGAGTAGTTGCTGCCATGATGACAACAATCGCCACCGTCAAGGAAAGGTATTGTTCAGTGCGCTGAAACACTTCGTTGGTTCGACTAGCACTATTTTGGTCACGCCATCGGTCACTAGGAGTGAGTTCAATTGACTGTTTGACCTGCTCAATGTCGGATTCTTCACCATTAATAAATAGGCTAAAACGGACTCGACTTCCTAGCTGAACTGCACCGGTCTTGTCTAAATCAGAATTATGGATAAATGCTGAAGGCATCTGCTGGAAAGGATTAAAACTTAAACCGGGCTCTTCAATAATACGTCCAGTAACAGTAAAGTCAGCGTCACCAACGGTGACGCTGTCACCAATAGTAACATCCAATTGAGAGAAAAGTCGTTCATCAAGCCATAGCTCCCCAGGCTTAACGGCGCTGAAATCTTGTTGGTCATCTGACAGCACCATCTCACCACGCAACGGATAAGCACTGTCGACGGATTTAACCGTAATCAGTTTCATACTCTGATCGCTAAACGCCATGGTTGCAAAGCGAGTTTGAGTTGAAGTTACGAGCCCTGCGTCATTGGTAGCTTTGTAGAGCGTATCGGGAATTGGATTAGCTGTCGCAAAAACCGTGTCAGCCGTCAACGCCTCCTTTCCCTGCTTAACGACAACCTGCTCCATTCGTTCTGCGAGGGCCGTTAGCGCAAAAATACAGGCGATGATCAAAGTCAAAGCAATGGAAACTGGCCAGAGCTGACCATGTCTAATTTCACTAAGACTCCAAGAAAAGAGTCGTCGATTTAGGGTTGGAGAATTGGTCGTTCCCATTACGATTCCTCCAGATGTCCCGCCTGAATATGAACACGACGATCACACAGTTCCGCGAGCTTCATATCATGCGTGACCAACACTAAAGTCGTCCCGTGCTGTTTATTAAGTTCGAAAAGCAGTTCTACCACTTTGGCGGCTGTTTGCTGATCTAAATTACCGGTTGGTTCGTCGGCGAACAGTACTTTAGGCTGAACCATAAATGCACGGGCAAGAGCCACGCGCTGCTGCTCACCACCAGACAATTGTGATGGCGAATGATGAATTCGATGTTCTAAACCAACCGATGCTAACAAGGCTTTAGCACGCTCAACATCTTCGTTTTCACCTTTCAATAAGCAAGGTAAGGTCACGTTTTCTAATGCACTGAGGCTTGGGATCAACAAAAAGCTCTGAAATACAAAACCAACGGATTCGCTTCGAATAGCTGCGCGCTCTTCATCACTCAATGTATTCAGCGTTTTACCCAGTAAATGCACGTCACCCGAGCTTGGGGTATCGAGACCCGCTAACAAGGTCATTAACGTCGATTTACCCGCTCCGGAAGTACCCACGATGGCGATACTCTCGCCTTCCTTGATGTCAAGATTTACATTTTCCAGGATTGTTAATTGTTCCTGATTAGTAGAGACTACTTTGGATAGTGATTCAGCTTTAATTACGGATGCATGCATGTTTCGATTACTTTCCTTTGTATTTGTTCTTTTCTTCGTTAACCCAGCAAGTGCGACCAAGCTCTTGATTTTAGGTGATAGCCTAAGTGCAGGCTATCAGATGTCAATTGAAAAAGCATGGCCTACATTATTACCTGATGTAATGTCCAAGAAAGGTAAAAACCTGACTGTCATTAACGGTAGTATTTCGGGTGACACAACAGGTAACGGCTTAGCACGTTTACCTGAATTGTTAAAAAAGCATCAACCTGATTCGGTACTGATTGAGTTAGGTGCAAACGATGGTTTACGAGGTTTCCCACCCAACCTGATTCAGAGCAACCTGACTCAACTGATCAGTATGGTACGTGACGCTGGGTCAGAGCCATTATTGATGCAGATACACGTGCTACCTAACTACGGGAAACGCTACACTCAGGCATTTTCTGCACTTTACCCAGAAACAGCAAAGCAGCTTAACGTCCCGTTACTGCCATTTTTCCTCGAAGGTGTCATTACCAAACCTGAGTGGATGATGGACGATGGCCTCCATCCAAAAGCAAGCGCTCAACCTTGGATAGCAGAATTCGTTGCCAGTGAGCTAATTAATCACCTCTAATTGGTCTAGCTCAATAAACTTTACCTAGCTTTACGTTAATGTTGCGAAACTCCGTATTGAAAAGGATGTTTCCATGATCATTGAACCAGTCATCGACGGCGTGATTGCTCGCTCTGCCCACCCATTAGGATGCGAGCAATCTGTTCTCCAACAAATTGAATACGCAAGCCAGGCCAAGCCGATCAAAAACGGCCCTAAACGCGTACTCATAATCGGTGGTTCGTCGGGCCTCGGCCTCGCGTCACGTATTGCGTTGACGTTCGGAGGCGCAGAGGCAGATACCATTTCGGTTTCATTTGAACGCGAGCCATCTGAGAAGTCGGTGGGTTCTGCAGGCTATTTCAATAACGCCTTTTTCAAAAAGCACGCACAAAAAGAAGGCCGTTTAGCAATCAATATTCAAGGTGACGCTTTTTCACCACAAACAAAATCGGAAGTTGTAGAAGCCATTGAAACTTATTTTGAAGGCGAAGTGGATTTAGTTATTTATAGTGTTGCAAGCGGCATGAGGCTTAAACCCGATTGCCAAGATGTCTGGCGCTCGACAATTAAACCTATCGGTCAAAGCGTTTCAGGTGCGTCCATTTCCCTCGAACACGACCAATGGATTGAAACAACACTTACATCTGCTACAGAAGAAGAAGCAGAGTCCACACGAAAAGTGATGGGAGGCGAAGACTGGGAGATGTGGATAGACACTCTCATTAACTCCGAATCGATCGCTCAAGGATGCAAAACCATTGCCTTCTCATATATAGGCCCAAAAGCAACCCACCCTATCTATCTTGATGGCACACTTGGACGAGCCAAAATAGACTTGCATCAGACGAGCCACTCTTTAAACCTCAAAATGGCAAACTTCAGCGGGGGTGCTTATGCGACAGTGTGTAAAGCGCTAGTCACCAAAGCGAGCGTCTTTATTCCGGGATTAACACCTTACATTCTAGCTTTGTATCAAGTAATGAAACGAAAAGGCACCCATGAAGGCTGCGTCGAGCAAATGCAGCGTTTGTTCAATGACAAACTCTACAATCACAATTCGGTACCTCTAGATAGTGAACGTTTGATCCGAATGGATGACTGGGAGCTTAATCCTGATACCCAGCAACAAGTTATCGACATTCTTGACCTTATGAATGCTGAAAACTTTAAAGAGTTAGGTGACTATTCAGGCTTTAAATCAGAGTTTTTAAAACTTAACGGATTCGGATTCAGCGAAATTGATTATACCAAACCCGTTGATTTGAGTGAGTTTTAACAACTAGCCGTATGCTCTTGAAGAGAGTCTTAATTTTGAAACACTAGTACAACAAGCGCCCTGCCTTACTGACAGGGCGCTTTTTTAAACGTAGCATCTGCCTTTCTTAATAATAAGAACGAAGGTTGTCTCCCAAGCATGCCCCTTCTCCTGCTTCCGACTAAATAGCGACTATTATTAACATAAGGGCTAGGATTGCCCGGTTAGAAGGCGAAGCTGCCAGGGATAAAAAATGTATGTCAAAAATAAATACTTCGAATTTGGTCATTCCAGACGAAATGACCAGTGGTTGGCAAAATATTGTCGACCTGCTTGCTGAGATTGTGTCGGTGCCTGCTGCATTAGTTATGCGTATTTACCCTAAACATATCGAAGTGTACTCATCAAACAACAACGGGCAACACCCTTATCGCGTCGGTGACTCAGAAACCTTGGGACAAGGGTTGTATTGTGAAACCGTGGTTAATAAGCAGAGCCAACTCATTGTTCCGAACGCCGAAATTGATCCTCAATGGCAAGATAATCCAGATATTAAATTTGGTATGCTGGCTTATTGTGGCGTTCCGATCAACTGGCCGAATGGAGATACGTTCGGCACAATCTGTGTGCTTGATAACAAGGAAAATCATTTTTCCGAAACTTATCAACAGTTGATTGAGAGCTTTCGAGACTCCATAGAATCACAGCTAAAAACTCTATATCAAAATGAAAAGCTCAAACACCTCAACTTAGAGCTCAAATCCAGAGTCCACACTCGCACGCAGGATCTTGTCGATCTCAACTATTCTTTGAACCAAGAAATAGACAAACGACGTGCCGCTGAACAAAAGATACGTTATCAGCAGAGACACGATTTGGGCACTGGATTTTTAAATCGCTCCGCCCTTGAACACGAAGCGGAACACTTCATTAAAGATGTAGGTGTCAGTCCTTCGCTACAAGCCGCGGCCATTCATATCGGCTTTACAAATGGCCGAAGGATTCAGTCGAAATATGGCTACAGCTCGTGGGAGACTGTTTTAGTCCAATATAGTAAAAGGCTGGGCGATTTAAGTCAGTATCAACTTCTGACCGCTCGTCCCACTTCCACCGACCTAGTGCTTCTACTTGAGTCGTCTCAACTCGAAAGCGACTTAAACTCGATCAGCCACCAATTGGTTGAGGTGAGTCAATCTGAGTTTGATATTGACGGCGACAAACTTCATCTCAATGCGTACATCGGTATCAGCACTACAAACGATACACTCTGCCCCAAAAGCTTACTTAAATACGCTTCTGAAGCGATGCAATCATGCAAAGACTCGGGGCATAAGTTTAGCTATTACTCGCAAGCCATCGCCGACATACAGAAACATATCAATCAGATGGAAAGCTATTTACTTCAAGCGGTTCGTAACGATGACTTGTTGCTCTACTTCCAACCTAAAGTGTCACCAACTACGCATAAATGGACAGGCGCTGAGGCACTTTTGCGTTGGCGCCATCCTATCCTCGGCGATATCTCTAATGAAACGCTCATTCATATGGCTGAACAGAATGGGCTCATTTTTGAAGTTGGTAGCTTTGTTTTGCGTGCAGCCATTCAAAAAGCAGCCGAATGGGCCGAGTATGTTGACGATTTTAAAATCGCCGTGAACATATCGGCCATCCAGTTGAAAAACCCTCACTTTATCGAGCAGATTGAAGATTTGCTCAATGCGTATCAATTGCCAGCTAAATTTCTGGAACTGGAAGTAACTGAAAGTGGTTTGATTGCTGATGAAGTCACGGCTCGTAATACTCTGATTGCATTAAACAATCTTGGAGTGACATTGTCACTTGACGACTTCGGAACTGGTTATTCTTCGTTCAATTATCTGAAAAAATTTCCCTTTGATGCTATCAAAGTGGACAAAAGCTTTGTCCAACAACTGGATGAAAGTGAAGAAGACAAAGAGATTGTGCGCTCAATCATTCACGTTGCTAAGAAGCTAAATTTAATTGTAACTGTTGAAGGTATTGAAAGTGAAACACATGAAGACTTCATTATTAGTGAAGGCTGTGAATATGGTCAGGGCTACTTTTACGGTAAACCGATGCCATGCGATGAATTTGAAACCGGCCTGCTGAGACAAAACTACCCAGGGAATACAAACATTACCTATCAGTAGCTTAATCCTTTACTCTGTGGCGAGCGATTCTTATAATCCTCGCCTTTATTTTATCTCGCTTGTGAATGCCTTATGGATCAGTTAACCGCCACGCTCAAAAAAATCGAAAAACAAAACTATCGCGCTTATCAGCAGATAAAAGGTCAATATGACTTCGGCGATTACACCTTTTTCATCGACTATGTTCAGGCAGACCCTTATGCTTCAGCATCAAGAGTGAGAGCGGTTAGACCATGGTCACTAACCGGTTTACAGTGGCTACGCGAAACATCCGAAGCCTATCAAGTGGCTGCACGTGATTTCATTGCACGTAGTTTTGCTGAATTCGCCAAGCAAGAAAACAGCGTTAGTATTGCTCTCACTGGTCAGACGGTCATGGATAGCACGTCTGTCTTGTTCACAGACGAAGGTATCGAACTTCGATTCCGCGTTAATCTTCCAGCTGAAGGCCGCTCGGTATTAGGTAAAAAGACAAACAACATCCTGACCTTCCACTTACCTAAGTTTATCCGTCGTGCCACATTAGAGCGTGAACTGGATAAAGAAGCACTAGTGCACCACTGTCAAATCGTTGAAGACCAAGAATTCATTCGCAGTAAGTTAGATGAGTATAACTTGCTTGCGTTCGTTGGTAATGGTTCTGTTCTACCTCGAGTGGCTGGTAACTGTGATTTACCCATGAAAGACGCGGTCGCACTGACTGCACCAGAGTCTTTGCAGGTGACTATCGCCACACCAAACCAAGGCGAAATCACTGGTTTAGGCATCCGTAAAGGCATCACTTTGATTGTGGGTGGTGGATTCCACGGTAAGTCTACTCTTCTGAATGCCATAGAACGTTCCATTTACAACCATATTCCAGGTGATGGCCGCGAGCGCATTGTAACGAATCTAAATGCGATGAAGATTCGGGCAGAAGACGGCCGATGTGTACATAGCCTCAACCTTTCTAACTATATCAATCATCTTCCAATGCAACGTGATACCGAAGATTTCACAACGCAAGATGCATCAGGCTCCACCTCTCAGGCGGCTTGGCTACAGGAATCAATTGAGGCTGGCGTTCAAGGTATTCTGATTGACGAAGACACGTCCGCAACAAACTTCATGATCCGAGATGAGCGCATGCAGGCGCTGGTTAGTAAGGGCGACGAGCCGATCACGCCTTTAGTTGACCGCATTGGCCAGCTGCGTAACGAACTTGAAGTTTCAACGGTTATTGTCATGGGTGGTTCCGGCGATTATCTAGACGTGGCTGATACTGTTATTCAAATGCACGATTATCAAGCCGTCGATGTAACGGAAAAAGCACGACAAGTTGTAAAACAACACCCAACAGAACGAAACAACGAGTGTGAAAGCGAGCTCAGCACATTCCGACCAAGATCTTTGAATCGAGCTGCTCTACAAAAAATTCTCGCCGACGGAAAATTCCGCGTTTCAGCGAAGGGCGTCGACTCTTTACGATTTGGTAAAGAATTTACCGACCTGTCTGCGCTGGAACAGCTGGAGTCTAGCTCTGAAATCAACGCCATCGGTTGGTTGTGGTTTCAGCTAGCAAAATTGCCAGGCTGGTCGAACAACCCAGCGAAGGAAATACAGCAAATGCTTGATGGTGATTGGTCTAAGAACATGCCAAATCAGGGTGACTTGGCCAAACCACGCACCATAGATGCGATGGCAGCATTGAACCGAATGAGAAAATCGCAGTTCAAATCAGCAAATTAACCAAAAAGCGCCTTATTCAATAAGGCGCTTTTTTTCAATGTCTTAATACATGCCAAGCTTCACACAGTACGCGGAAGCGATCACTATTTCCGTTTTCTCTATCAGGGTGCCATTTCAGCGCCAGTTTACGCCAAGTCTTGCGGATTTCAGTTGGGCTCGCGTCGTGTGGGAGTTTAAACAACGACAACGCTTTCGCTCGATCCATGTCACCGCCGTTAGTACTGCCAACAAATTCACGATAACGAGTCCAGAACTCATTCAGCAGCCTCTTAACTTCCCCCTCTTCTGCTTCGTAATTGTGCCAATCGAGATAATAATCACGCAAAGGGTCTTCATGATCAACTTCATGTCCAAAGACTCTAGATTGAGGCATCAGCACGATATCCATCGCTTGCACCTGTAGCCAGTTGTCTGGGTACAAGGTTTCTTGCAATTGGTACAATGCATTCATAATAAGAAAATTACGCTTGAAGAGGTCTTTCTCGGGCGAACCGTCTAGCACTGGCAGTAGCTCTAGCTCGCTGAGATGGGAAGATAGTGTATGAACTTTCCATCCTGAAGGCTGTTTTCTGAGAACTTCCATAATAGGCCACAGCAAAGGATTCTCCATATACTGCTGGAACTGGGCCGCGACTTCCTGATGTTCGTTCATATCCACTCTACGACGGGTTTATTTTTAATGAAAATGCAAAATGGCCCATTTGTCGAGAGATTATCTCAGAATTGACGATCATCACCCAAAAAAAGAGCCAGCATTTGCTGGCTCTTTCTTAGAAATTCGTGGTTAGATAACACCTAGCTCACGTAGTCGCTCCATCAGGTAGCTGCCTGCTGTATGGCGCTCTGAAAGAACAACTTCTGGTTTCGGGTGCAGGAACAGTGGCAATGAAATGCGTGATGTTTCCTGACGTTCACCTGTAGGGTTGATAACACGGTGTGTTGTTGATGGGAAATAGCCACCAGATGCTTCTTGAAGCATGTCACCGATGTTGATGATCAAGTTACCAAAGTCACAAGGTACATCAATCCAGTTACCATCTTTACCTTTAACCTGAAGGCCTGGTTCGTTCGCTGCTGGAAGAACCGTTAGAAGGTTAATATCTTCATGCGCAGCTGCACGGATTGCACCTGGTTCCTCGTCACCTGTCATTGGTGGGTAATGAAGAATACGAAGTAGCGTTTTGTCACTACCATTGATCATTTCAGATAGAGCAACAGAGAATTTCTCCTGCACATCTTTTGGTGCATAAGCTTCAACCCAGCCTAATAGTTCTTGAGCGAACTTGTTGGCACGATCATAGTAATCCATGATCTGTTCTTTGAGCTCTTCTGGCATTTGACCCCAAGGATATACATGGAAATATTCTTTAATATCCTTAACTGTATGTCCTTTTGCAACTTCAGAAACTGAAGGTGGGAAGTAACCGTCTTGAGTTTCAACATTATAAGTGAACTCGTTCTTGCGCTCAGTCATAAAGAACTGATACCAGTTCTCATAGATAGACTCTACAAGCTCTTTAGGAATCGGGTGGTTTTTCAATACACCGAATCCAGTCTCACGCAGTGAGGTAACAAATTGCTGAGCAGCATCTTCAGCTAGATAATCGACAGTTTCCAGTTTCATGGCTTTACTTTGAGTAGTTATTTAGTAGTTGGAGCGGCAATTTTAAGTGTGACATATAGGTAAATCAAACTTTGATGAAATGAAACAGACAGTTTGAGCGTTAAATGTGCGATGTTTACGCGTTTCAACATAAATAGTTAATTATTAGTTGACGAAAACGTTCAAATGAACAATTGAACACCGTTTTATTAAGTGGCATGATATAAAGAAATGTATTCAGGGAACCTTTCAATGAACTCAAACAACAGGTCTTCATTTTCGCTTTTAAGTGGGTTAACCGTTGCTTACGCTCTGGTCTTTTTGTTTTCCGCTTTCGAGCCATCTTCGCGCGCGGTTTGGATAGCTGAAATCATTCCAGCAATTGGTATTCTGGTACTTATATGGCTTGTATCACGTCAGTTTCAGTTTTCTAGTACCGCATATTGTTTGATGTTTATCTGGCTTACATTGCACACCATCGGTGCCAAATACACATTTGCCGAAGTACCATTTGACTGGTTTAACAACTTAATCGGTTCAGAAAGAAACAACTTTGATCGTGTGGCGCACTTCTCTATCGGTTTGTACGCGTACCCTATCGCCGAATACTTGATTAAAAAACGATTAATGAGCACAAAGCTAGCAATCGCTTTTGCTCTATTTGCGATCATGTCTCTGGCTGCAGGCTACGAAATTGTTGAGTGGTGGTACGCTGCCCTCGCGGGAGGCGACGAAGGCATCGCGTTTTTAGGGTCTCAAGGTGATATTTGGGATGCACAAAAAGACATGCTTATGGATACGCTGGGGGCACTTACTGCTCTGAGCTTGCTAGTGTCTCAGCAGCGGGTGTTTTCTTCAATCCAAGCAAGGTAAGGATTAAACCCTTCAGTAAACGGAACTTGAACAACTTGAGGTACCTCATAGTCATGATTGGAAACGATCACTTGTTCAAGTTCCGCATAGCAGGCTTTTTTGGTTTTGATGATCAACAGGGTTTCGTTGTCACAGCACACTTCACCTTCCCAGATATAATGGCTATTGACTGGCATGGTCTGAATGCAGGCCGCCAGTTCTTTCTTCAATACTGAGTTGATGATTTTCTGTGTGGTTTCATCATTATTTGTTGTCGTTAGCGTAATGCAGAACTGGCCACTCATACTTAATCCAACTCCCTATTTCTTAACTATTACCGGATAATCTTGTTCAGTAAGCTCTTTGACAAAACTCGAGCCTGAACCTGTATAAGTTATCCAAACTTTTTTCTTCGCTCGCGTCAGAGCAACATAAAACAGTCGGCGTTCTTCAGCATAAGGGAACGTATCTTCAGACTGAGTCAAGGCTCCATCAATATGAAGCGCTTTAACCCGCGCAGGAAACTGCCCTTCATCCACAGACAGAACAATAACAAAATCCGCTTCTTTGCCTTTACTCGCATGACAAGTCATAAATTCAATCGACAACAAAGCGAACTGTTTCTGCCATTCAGAAAGAAGCTCCGGCTTGTGATAATGATTTCTCCCGAGAAGCAATACAGTTTGCGTACTTTTAGCTTTTCGGTTGAGTTCGTCCAATATTTTCTCAACAGTGTTACTCGGTGCCAGCGTTACAGTTTTCGCCTTCTGCTCTTTGTGGCTTTGCAACACTTTTTCGAGCTGTGCTGGGTTCTGCTGAACAAATTGGTTTGCCACTTCCCCAATCTGATTGTTGAAGCGGTAGGTCGTATCAAGATGATGGATCGTAGAATGTGGGAAGCGTTCGGCAAATCCTGTCGTCAAATCAACATCCGCGCCTGCAAATTCATAAATAGACTGCCAGTCGTCCCCCACTGCAAATAGTACACAGTTGCGCTCATCCTTCTGTTGACATAACGCTTCTACCAACGCCAACCGCTGAGGTGAGATGTCCTGATACTCATCTATCATGATGTACTTCCAAGGTGCCTTGAACTTACCTTTCATCACGTGCTGTGTCGCTTTAGTGATCATAATATTGAAATCAATGTGGCCTTCCGACTTAAGCATATCCAGCCACGCTTGATAACAAGGCCACACCAACGCAAGCTCACTATTCAGGCGAGTATAATCGTTGTGATCCACCAGCCTTTGTTGAATTTCTTTTTTCGTGCAGCCCATCGCCGATAGCTGATTCAATTGTTTATTTAGCCAAGCGATCAGCTTAGGGTTTTCAACGTGACTACCAAGCTCATCATCACCCGCTAAATAGGCTATTGGCCATTTTTGTAGATGTTTTTGCCAACGTTTGAAAGCGGTAGGTGTCATCCAATGCTTTTTAAGCCAATCTACGCACCATGCACTTTTTAGGTTGTCATCCAAGGCAATGGGAGAAATAGTGACTGGATCTTTTTCAACCTGATTTAGAATCTTAAGACCAAGTTGGTGGAATGTGTTTACTGTCACTTGTTCAGCGCTAAGCCCGATTTTGTTTTCGAGACGTTGTTTCATCTCTTCTGCTGCATCGCGGCCAAAAGCTAACATAAGAATGTCTTCAGCTTGCGCCAAGTGACTTTGCAACAAATAAGCGACACGTGCTGTTAAAACACTGGTTTTACCTGATCCTGCCCCTGCCAGTACCAAGTTGTTGTCATCGTTAAGTAAGACAGCTTGTTGTTGAGACAGATTCAATGGCGAAGACTCGATTTGTGAAAAGAGTACTTTCCAGTTTTCTAACTCAGTGACCATCCAACGTTGGTTTCGTGTAGCCATCACCTCATCGGTGTCATCAATCCAAGGTAAAATCTCAGACATACGATCCGGCATTCGCAAAAGCGCATCTTCAAGCGTCATTTCCATGGTTAAAAAGTCGCGATTCATCTTTTCAAGCCATGCATTGACCGTAGAATGGGTTAAAAACGCAGGCTGGCGTTCAAAACCACGCACTTCCATTTCCCATTCAGGTAAAAACTTATTGAGTTGAACACACTGATGGTGGTGCCACTTCTGATAGGAAGCCACCGCTAATCGCGCAAAGTCTCGGCAACGCTCCCATGGTAATCCCTGAATTAACCAGGACTGCTGCTTTCCCTCTTCTGGGTGCGCAAAGAATTGCAGACCTCCCCAGAAAAGGCCACGCTTAAGTTTAACTTTGCCGCTCCAGACATTAAAAGGAATGCGCTCTTCGCTGCCCCGAGAGCTTAATACGAGAAAATCAGATTCTAGAGAAACCTGATGATATTCATTTTGAATAAGATATTGTGCAGTCTTGTTGGCGATTAGCTGCATTCTTGTTTTGTCCTTGAATTCAATTGCCGACATCATAACTCAACCGGATTGAAGAATGAAAAGATCCTGTCAATATCTACTGCTAAGCTCACGGTGTAGAAAAGGTAATCAAACAGACTTGTTTCTTTATCTGTATCAGAAGTTTACCATTGACTATTAGGTACAATAGTCAGTATCAAGCAACTCTAAGAATCGATAACGTGCAATTTTTCAGTCAGCTCCGCCTTTTTTGGGTAAACAAGACCATTAACTACAGCCTGCTCATTCTGGTGACTCTATTGGGTGTCGTCATTCCTAGCTGGTACTACCCTATTGATGCCTACATCATCCCGCTTATTTTAGGCGTGATCGCAGCAGCACTGGCTGAAAGCGATGACAATTTCACAGGCCGACTCAAATCTATTGTATTGACGCTGGCTTGTTTCGCTATTGCATCGTTTTCTATCGAATTGCTGTTTGAAACTCCCATTCTATTCGCAGCCGGATTATTTGCGTCTACTTTTGGTTTTATCATGCTAGGAGCAATAGGCCCTAGATACGCCAGTATCGCGTTTGGGTCGCTGCTTATCGCCATATACACAATGTTAGGCGCTCATGAAAGCACCAACATATGGCTACAGCCCATAATGTTACTTTCAGGCGCGGCGTGGTATTTCTTTATGTCGATTGTTTGGTCAGCGTTATGGCCTATGCAGCCCGTTCAACAAAGCCTAGCAACCGTTTTTCTTCAGTTAGCTAACTACCTCGAATCTAGAAGCCAGTTATTCCACCCTGTTACCAATCTAGAGCCCCAGCCTTTCCGGATTAAAGAAGCAACACTCAACGCAGCCACGGTTACAGCATTAAACCTGTGTAAAGCCACATTGCTCAGCCGTTCAAAACGAGGTCATGTGGATGGCGCAAGCGACCGATTTCTCAATATTTACTTCCTCGCTCAAGATATTCACGAAAGAGTCAGCTCCAGCCACTACCGTTATCAGGAGTTAGCTGAGCACTTTGGTCGTTCGGACGTTTTATTCAGGTTTAAACATTTACTGGAAACCCAAGCTCAAGCGTGTCGAAACATCGCTCAGGCCATTCGGTTAGGGAAAGAGTATCAACACAGCGAGGACTCCGTCGTTGCATTAGATGAGTTAATGAGCTCGCTTACTCATCTACAGGAACAAAATAATCCCCAGTGGAAATCCCTTCTTAACCAACTCAATTACCTGTTCAATAACCTTGCGACAGTAGAAAAGCAACTCAGTAACATCAGTAACCCCGACGCCAGTGCATTGGAAGAGGATGTACTTGATGATACAGAGGCTCATACACTTAATGCGATGTGGCTACGTATCACATCCAATCTAAACAAAGATTCGATGTTGTTTCGTCACGCAATCCGGATGTCTATCGCTCTGACCGCTGGCTATGGAATCATTCAGGCTTTCGGTATCGAAAGAGGCTATTGGATCCTACTGACGACCTTGTTCGTCTGTCAGCCTAACTACAGTGCTACACGACAGAAGCTAGTCGCTAGAGTATTGGGCACCATTGCGGGCTTATTGATTGGTGTACCGTTATTAACGTTTTTCCCTTCTCAAGAGAGCCAACTGGTCTTTATTGTCGTATCCGGTGTTGCCTTCTTTGCTTTCCGCTTGGCAAATTACGGTTACGCTACAGGCTTTATCACTGTATTGGTTTTATTCTGTTTTCACCAACTTGGAGAAGGCTATGCCGTCGTTCTACCACGCTTAGCCGATACGATTATTGGCTGCGCTTTAGCAGTAGTTGCCGTCGCTCTAATTTTGCCAGATTGGCAGTCAAAACGACTCCACACTGTGATGGCAGATACAATTCAAGCAAATCGAAGCTACCTTGCACAGATCATTGGTCAATACCGGATAGGTAAGAAAGACAGTCTCACCTATCGAATCGCGCGGCGAAGTGCCCATAACCATGACGCTAATCTGACTAACGCGATCAGTTCCATGCTCGCTGAGCCAGGTCGGTATCGTTCAGCGGTAGATGAGAGCTTTCGTTTCTTAACCTTAAGCCACGCGCTACTCAGTTACATCTCTGCGTTAGGTGCTCATAGAACGAGAATTAACGACGAGGACACGCATAAGCTCGTACTCGATGCGCATCGGGTTATCCACCACCATTTGGACATTTTGTTTAATCAGTTGAACGACCATTGTGATACCTGCGATACCAGTGACATCGATGATCCAGCAATGGAGGCAAGGTTGGCTGAATGGCGTGAAGAAGATGACAATTCCGTTAAAATGGTCTTACAGCAGTTGTACCTTATATACAGAATGCTGCCTGAATTACACTCATTAGCAAGCAAGTTCGCAGTGCGCGTAAATCAATCAGATACTATCGATAAAAAGCACTAATTGTAAGGGGCCGCGTTGCGGTCTCCTTCACCTTTCTCTAACACTACCTGACATTATCCGGACAAAACTTCACCTCTATTCCATAAACTGGAGTCAGATAATTCTTACGGGAGTAAGAAGATGAAAGGAAACATCTCTTGCTTTTCGAACCAGAAAACTGGATTGATTCGGAGGCAGCCTAATATGAACCCTAAACAGTTTGAACTGTTCAAAGAACAGATAAAAAATTTAAGCCCTCAGCAATTGCGTGCACTAAAGGGCGAGATAACAGAAACACTAGAAGGCTCACGACCTGTTTTGGTAACGGATGAAGAGCAGAAGCTCATCTCTAGCTTGTTTTCTTAGCACAACTTGCTGAAAACGCAAACACACCTTAAGCTTAAGTTATACAGGGGGTGTCCATGTCAGTTTCCTCAGTTCAGCCAGGTTATCAACTGATCGAACAGTCATCAAAAATGGCTGACGAAGCTGCGCGTGAGATCAATCAAGTCCACAAACCCAACCCTATTCAAAAAGACGAATCCTATGAGTTCAATAAAGTTGAATTCAAACAACCAGAACCCTCCGACATCGAACCCATGATCAAACTGACTCAAGCCGAGCAATACAGTCGCATTGGGACAAATATGCTACAACGTGATCAAGAAATGATTGGTACGTTACTCGACGTACACGTGTAGCTGGAAATTTGTACCAATAGGTAAACAAGATATTGTCTTCCCGTTCAGAGTCGTTAGAATCCACTGATAATTTTAATGTCTGTTTTCGCTATGCCCAAACTAAACTTGTCTCACCATGACAATAATCCAGTCTTCAATCAAGGGCCACAATCCGAACAACTTGAACAACTAATGAGCCCCCATTTTGAGAGGCCCGCTTTGCGGTTAACACCAAACCCTTATATCTCTGAGAAAAATTTGGCTAAACGTTGGGATAAGCTCAGTCCGTTGACTGATCGTGACGCGCTGCTCGACCCAGTAACCGAGCAACAAGCTGAGCTCTACAATAAGAACATCGAACACTTTATCGGTACAGTGAAACTACCCGTTGGCCTTGCTGGCCCTTTACGAGTCAATGGCTTGCATGCTAATGGCGATTATTTTGTCCCACTCGCGACAACCGAAGCTGCGCTAGTCGCCTCCTATAACCGTGGCTCACAATTGATCACGGCAGCGGGAGGAGCTAGCGCGATGCTCTTAAACGAAGGAGTCACCCGAACTCCCGTGTTTGAGTTTCAGCACTTAGCAGACGCTGGTCAGTTCGTAGCATGGGTCGTCACTCAGTATGACCATTTCAAACAAGTGGCGGAATCAACCACCTCGCATGGTCAGTTGCACGACATTAACATCAATATTGAAGGTAACCATGCCTATCTAATTTTTGAGTTTCATACTGGTGACGCTTCTGGCCAGAACATGGTGACAATCGCAACCAATGAAGTCTTCAATTACATATTGGATCACTCCCCTATCTCGCCTCAAGATGCCTTCCTTGATGGCAACCTCTCTGGTGACAAGAAGCCAAATGCGCACACCCTACGTCATGTTCGTGGTAAAAAAGTGACCGCAGAAATTCAACTAACCAGAGAACTGGTCGAAAAGTACTTGCATACCACACCCGAGCAAATGGTTAAGTTCGGTCAGATGACCACAACAGGCGCCGCTTTGAGTGGTTCTATTGGTGTAAATGCTCATTATGCGAATGCACTTGCTGCACTATATATTGCCTGTGGTCAGGATGCTGCGTGTGTATCTGAGTCGGCAATCGGCATTACTCGCATGGAGTTGAACAAACAAGGTGGGTTATATGCGTGTGTCACTCTTCCAAACTTGATGGTTGGAACCGTGGGTGGAGGAACACATTTGCCTAGCCAAAAAGCCTGTCTGGAGCTGATGGGGCTGTTAGGTACAGGAAAAGCAAAAGCCCTTGCGGAAGTCGCTGCAGTGCTATGTCTCGCAGGTGAACTTTCAATTGTTGGCGCATTTTGCGCCGGACACTTTTCACGAGCTCATCAAAAGCTTGCAAGATAGCACCTAGTTCACTCTTTCGTTAATTAAGGCCCTCGATAAATCGAGGGCTTTTTTTGTTCCTTAATTTTCTTTTAACCCAAAAAAACACTCGATTAACTTTCGAATCACACTCATTAGAATGATCTAGATCATATTTAGTGAGGTAAAATCTAACATCTGTGATTATAATGTGGTTATATTGCTCAAAACAAATGCTCGTTCGAACATTAGGAATCAAAAAGATGACCGTTAGTTACTTAAAAGAACAAAAAGAACAAGAATTGCTGGACTTAATAGTTGTCGGAGGTGGCATTAATGGTGCCGGTATCGCAGTGGACGCAGCAGGTCGAGGCTTAAAAGTCGGCCTCTATGAAGCACAAGATTTTGCTGGCGCAACCTCTTCTGCCAGTTCAAAATTGATTCATGGTGGACTTCGATATTTAGAACATTATGAATTCCGCTTGGTAGGTGAAGCTTTAGCAGAACGTGAAGTTTTACTCGCTAAAGCACCACACATCGCTTTTCCCATGCGTTTTAGGTTGCCTCACCGACCATTTCTTCGCCCTGCTTGGATGATCAGAGCAGGTTTGTTCCTATATGATCATTTGGGAAAACGAACCTCTCTGCCTAGCAGTAAGAAGATTAAGCTAGATAATGAGAATGTTACCTTACCTGAACTGAACGTTGGCTTTGAATACTCAGATTGTTGGGTCGATGATGCGCGATTAGTTGTCCTTAACGTCATCCAAGCTCAAGAACTAGGTGCCGAGGTCAGTAACTATTGTAAAGTCACTAAGGCTCAGCGTATTGAGGGCATCTGGCACGTAGAGCTATACGATCAACGTACATGTAAAACGTTTTTCAGGAAAGCGAAAGCGCTCGTAAACGCAACGGGGCCATGGGTAAAAGAATTCCTGACCGAGAACACTAAACTGCCTTCCCCTTACGGTATTCGATTGATCAAAGGCTCTCATATCATCGTTCGAAAAATTCATGATGAAGAGCAGGCTTACATCATGCAAAATGAAGATAACCGTATTGTGTTTGTCATTCCTTACCTCGGTAAGTTCTCGATGATCGGAACTACAGATGTCGAATACAAAGGTGACCCTCGTAAAGTCGCGATTAGTGAAGAAGAGAAACAATATCTGATCGATGTGACGAATCAGCACTTCCGCAAACAAATCACGATCGATGATGTTGTTGCTGATTTTAGTGGCGTGAGGCCACTTTGTGATGATGAGTCAGATTCACCACAGGCGATTACTCGAGATTACACACTCTCACTGGATCATAAAGATGGAGAAGCACCTTTACTTTCCATCTTTGGCGGTAAATTAACAACTTACAGAAAGCTATCTGAATCTGCGATGCAGCATCTTTCTCCATACTTCAACTTGAAAGAGTCTTGGACAAAGAACGCCCCACTTCCTGGTGGCGAAGACTTCACATGGGAAAAGATGGAAGCTCAATTGGCGAAGCAAGTTCCGTTTATAGACAATGAAACACGCTTACGCTGGCTAAGAGCTTACGGCAGCCGCGTTGAACAGCTTCTAGAAGGGGTGACCACAGAGCAGGATCTTGGTATCAAGTTCTCTGCAGGAATCTATCAAAAAGAAATCGACTATCTGGTAAAGCATGAGCTTGGCACCAACGCTGAAGATGTCTTAAAGCGCCGAAGCAAACTTCACCTATTATGCGACCAAGAATGCTATCAAGCTATTGAGAGCTACCTTGATGGAACTGAATACAGTATCCACGAACAATGCGCATAACAAACTGGGGGCTAAGCCCCCATTTTTAGTTTCAGAAGTTACACTTGTTTATGAAGGGAGTATATTTAAAAAGATATCGTTCAAATAATAATAAGATGTTTTGACCATGCCCTCTGTGAATGATGCTGCTACTGAACTTGTTAAATTACTTATTCCCGGAATGCGACTCTCTGCAACCATTGAGTTTGGCCCTGCCGATCAGTACCCGTTTAACACCCACTATGTTGGCTGTAAAACTAATCAATTTCTCATCATTGATTTACCTCAGAAAGCAAAAGAATCGCTTGTCATGAGAAAACTAAACAATGCGGTAGTAGTGGTAAGGGGAATAACGAATACCAAACTCGGTCATATCGTTGCCTTTAAGACCTCTGTCATTTCTCAAATCAGTTCACCTGGACATCTGATTTTCCTTCGCATGCCTCAGCACTTCGCTTCTAAACCTATACGCGAGCATGAAAGGTATGCTTTGGACATTCCTATTGAGGTCAAATCAAACACCATCAGTTATAAAGCTGCTATGGTCGATTTTTCAGTTTCTGGATGCGCATTTTTTATTTCAGGTGAGTGTGAATTAACGAAAAGCAGCAATATAGAGTTGGACACACCGCTAAATGAGCTAATCCCAGAACGCCTTAAATATACTATTGTCGGGATTCAGAAAGAAAAGAAAGGCCATCGCTTTGGCATAAAGTTCAGTGAGGAAATTGAAATGTCTGATGAATTGAAGCAAGAGTTGCTAGAGCAATCTGCGCTATCAACACTCTTCTAGCTTGGTAAGAAATTCTTCTTTGTAATGAATGAATGCCTGATTTAGAGCTAGTTCTTTAATTGGTTTGACAATTACATAGTCGGCGCCAACGCTCAAAAATGCGCGTTTGGTGTCCTGCATTCCGTCAGCAGTACAGGCAAAGATAGGAATATCAAGTTTCAAATCTTCGCGGATGATTTTAGTCGTTTCAATACCACCTAAATTTGGTAGTTGATTATCCATCAAGATTAGATCGACGTTATCCGATTTCTTCAGATGATCGATAGCATTATGTCCATCCTGAACCCAAGCCACCTCCATTCCATATTTTTCACAGAACGCCTTCGCAATAAATGCATTGGTATGATTGTCTTCGACAAGTAAAACATTCAATGTTCTATCAAATAGGTTTTCAGGCTCAATCAGGAATGTACTGGTTTCAACCTGCTCAACGGACTCAGTCAGTTCAATCGGTACAGATAAACTGAATTTAGTCCCATAGCCTATAGAACTTTCAATCTCAATCTGTCCATTTAGCATCTCGACTAAACTGTGGACTATCGCTAAACCAAGTCCACTTCCGCCATATTCGCGTGTTGTCGTCGCTTCGGCTTGTACGAAAGGTTCGAAGATATGAGAAATACGCTCACGTTCAATGCCGATCCCCGTATCTCTAACGCTGATGTTCAAGCGCGATTCTGGACTTTCACCATCACAAAATAGTGACACCGTTACCTCACCTTCGTGAGTAAACTTAATTGCGTTACTGACCAAGTTAAACAAGATTTGATTCAACCTGACCTGATCACTATGAGCGAAAGTGTTATTGCTGACATTAGTTTCAACAACAAATCCAATACCTTTTTCATCACACAATGGCGTATAGATTTTCTCGACAGCGCTTATCAATTCGACCAAGCGGAAATCGGCAGATTGAATATGGAACTTACCCTGCTCAATCTTCGAAAAATCGAGGATGTCATTCAAAACCGCAAGCAGGTGTTCACCGCTGTTACACAGTACGTCTAAATGCTCTATATCGTCTGTATTAGATATTTTCCCTTTAAGCAACTGGGAAACGCCTAAAATTCCGTTAAGTGGCGTCCGCAATTCATGGCTCATCTTAGCTAAGAAATCCGCCCGTACTCTTGCAGATTCTTCAGCTTCTTTTCTTGCCGCTTGGCTTTGAATCTCAGCATCGACAAAGCTGGTCACATCCTGACCTTGCGCCATGATATTGTTAATACCCTTATCGACAAAGATGGGGGAAAGGTTCCAGCGATAAGTTTTCTCTCTAATGGCAATATTAATACCCGTTAGCGTTGCTCCTTTCGCACACATTCGAATATGTGGGCCGAGCTTCTCAACCAAAAGCTGATAATCATTTTGCTCATCACCCATTTCTACACGAAAACTGCGCTCTGCGGCTGGGTTGCTTCTAATCAATTTTCCTTCGACATCCCAAAGAGTAATGGGAGAAAGGGAGAAATTGAACAAATCAGCAAATTGCTTTTCTTGCTCGCTTAAACGTTGGAATGACAGTTCAAATGATTGACCAATTTGATCAAATTCTTCAATCGGAGAGCCAGGAAACTTACTGGCATCTTTAATTTCGACCGTACTTTCTGTATAGCGCATTAAGTTAGCGAGTTCTTTCGATACACGTTTTCCAAGCCACAAGCGGCTATAAATCGCAATGACAACCAAAAGTAACCCTGCTACTGCCACCCATATATAGTGGCTTCGCATAAGGATCACGATAGATTGATTATCCTGAATGGTGTAAATCGATAGAAAGGTTGCCACATTGCTAATGGTCAGGTCTGTCTTTGATACCATGTATTTACTGGCGGTGAAATCCAACGCAGACTCTTCAAGCCATTCGATGTGCCGGAAATCTTTGTCTTTGGTGCTCGACGCGATCACTTCTGAGCCAACAGAAAGCAGGATTTGATCTGCGTTACTACCTCTCAATAGAGCATTGATCAACGCAAAGTTATTGTTCATCACAACGCCAATGTGGAGATAACCCAGTACTTCGCCAGAAGCCATGTTAATGATAGGCACCCGACGAACCATCAGATAACGCGTACCTAACAAGGATGGAGTTTGTGACAAGTGCCAACTGCCACCAGTGGTCATATCATCACTTAGATGAGAAAGCTGATCGGGTGAGATACCATAGAACTGGTAATTAGAATCATCCCAGACGACTTCTGTTTCCGCTGTGATAAAACGAAAATCAGGCGCCAACTCTGGAGCAGCTTGGTCAATGCCATTAAAAAAGCGATCCAGTCCATTTACGTCAGATTCAGCAAAAGCCTCAATCAAAGATTCATTGCGACTGTAACTGTCTTGCTGGATTTCTAGGGCTTTAAGTCGGAAGTTGAAAATTTGCTGCACTAAGCTTTGCGTTTGCAGCTTTGAGCGCGCCACCTCTTGGGAGACGACCTGGCGATTTACTTGATAGTTCTGGAACACCATCACCAACGATAAGACACCGATAGTGAGGAATATAGAACGGGTAAGTAATGTGGCGAGACGGCTTTTGCTGCCTCGCCGCGTTAACAATGCCATTATTGATCCGAGTACCTAAACGCTCTCTGCTTTAATTTCTCAACTTTTGAAGGGCTATCCGCTTTGGTCACTATTTCAAAGTCACCAGAGTAGACGTGCGGTACATTTTTACCTTCAAGATCCCACTTAATAGCTTCTGCCATAGCAATACCAGTGTCATCATTCATTCTCATGGCTGTAACATCTAGATCGCCTTTAGAAATAGCCTCCAACTCGGCGCTACCACCACCCCAACCATTAATAAGAATATCCTCTCTCTTCATCGATTTAAGTGCTTCTACTGCTCCTAAGGCAACATCTGTAGAGCACGCATATATGAAGGAGATACTTGGATCTTTCTCTACCGCTTTAACGGCAGCATTAAACCCAGATTCTCGAGTTGCTGTGGTGTAATACGATGAAGATAGCTTGTACGAATCATGATGACTCATCTCTTCAATGAACGTGTCACCACGAGCATCACTCACGTAACCTTCAGAAAAGTAAAGCACCGAGTAACGGCTTTCTTTAGGGATGGTGTCTTTGTAATACTGCTCAAGAATTCGAGCGCCTTTGATGTGATCGAACCCCACATACATGAAGGGTTGCTGATCGTCCCAAGCTCTAACAGGGGTCGTAATATTTTGCAGAATGAGCTTGGTATCGGTTGAACTCAAAACATGTTCAATAAATTTGCGGTGACGAGTCGTGTCAAGCGTGAATATCAAGTAGTCAGCTTTATTTTGAACCGCTTCAAGCAACGAAAGACTTTGTTGTCTGACATCGAGATTCGGCCGAGTAAAAACTTGGTTTATCTTGTAGCTGATTCCTAACTTTTCTAAACGAGTTTCAAAAGCTTTGATATTTCGAACCCAATAGTCCGAAATCTGCTGCCCAGGATAAACCACAGCAATAGAAACTGGCTTATCTTGCTTCGCCGAAATCGGAGTTGGGTAATTTCTTACTGTTTCAGACAACGCATCCGTTAACTGCTTCTGTACGGGATGGGAATCGAGATATTCGTCGTATTGCCAGTAACCATTGAGGACTTGTGTAGTGTGTGCCTGACTTGTCGCTGATACAGCGACCGCCAATGATAACAGCGTTGTTTTAAACATTGTTTGCCCTCTTGGATACCTAGCTAACTTTAGTTTTTAATTTATTAAAGGTTACTATTTGATTCCCAACTATGTCGATTATGTGGTTACAAATTAACCTATTAAAAACATCAACTTACATTAATAGGCTAATTATGCATAATTGAGTCTAGAACGTAAAAGACAAATTACCTGAGATGCCATATTGGTTATCACCAGCATAACTTCCCGCCAAGTCTAGGCTAACTAAATCACCTGGGCTAATACCAATGCCTGCTGTAATTGAGTTGTCTAATGTATCTTCCAAATCAATTTCATAACCAGCTCTGAGTTGTGCCCACCCCATAGCATTACCTTCAATACCAAAACGTAAGAATTGGGTATCATCATTTTGGTCAGTAAATCGCTCCTGCTTAGTCAAATCCCAGTCAACCGTCGCGACAAAATAATCCAGCGCATAAGCACCTGACACTGTCACCTGAGTATCAAGCTTATAAGTACTCACGCCGCTTATATCAAGCGTTTGAAGCTCTTGTGAAAACAAGTCTTTAATTGCGATTCCAGCACGGAATTGTTCATAAAACCATACGGCACCAAGGTCCAAGTTAAACGCGTTTTCCTTGGTTTCGCTTTGGTCATAATCACTTAAATCAAAATCTTCCACCGTCAGCGCTTGTTTGTAAGTTCGCATCGTCTGGAATTTTGGTGATATGCCGAGTGAAACATCTTGTCCTGCAAGAGTCATACGTTTTGCAACAGCAACACCAAACTCGCTGTATCCGAATGCAATCATGTCTACACGAGAGTTTTCATAGCGTGTTTGGGTATTGGAAGAGCTGGAAATATCTGTTTTTGCGATCACATCCGCATAGCCTCGCAAAAATAAATTTGTTGAAAAAGCGTTCAGAGGTAACGCAACCGAAGCAACAACACCACCATTCACACCAAGTGGCTTGTCGTCTGCGAGTTGGTCTAAGTAACCATTGATAGTGGCTTCAATTCCTGGTGTAGAAGGGTTGCTTTCAAACTGCTTTATTGCATCCTGAAGATCATCAACCGTTTCAAGGGTTTTGTCTGTATCTCGAATTCGAGCTCCAATACCAGGAAGCAGTATCCCAAACGTGTCCGAATCTCGATAAACAGCCACCAGAGCGGGGTTGTAGAAAGGCGCTAACACATAATCAGCGGTGGTAACTCCCGTGTTCCCCATCCCATTCCCACGACCATCTGGGACTACTGTTGCTGCGTTAGCGGTTAAAGAAATTAAACCTGCCGCCACTGCTATTGACGTTTTTCTTAATAGTTTCATATCCATATCAACCTTTTTGACGTCTCATAATCAAGGTTAATACAAATTTCAGAAAATGACGGGAATTTAATTGAGTAGATCGATATCGAAAAAGTCACTCAAAGTTGAGCTTCCAGAAATCAACCGCTCCTTTTGAGATTTCGTGAGCTTCTTGATGCGGTACTCTATTTGGGAAGCTGCTGAACGATTTTGACCCGCTTTAGCTGACCATTCGAGTGTCAATGGTCCTTTACCCTTTAACGCCTTGGCGCCGGTACCTAGTTGATGTTGAGAGTAGCGTCGCTCAACATCTGTAGTGATACCACAATACAAAGCATTCAAACGCGTCCGGATAAGATAAACGTACCAATCCGAACACGTTGCAGTTTGTTTTGGCTGAGACATTAAGCGGTTAGTTGCTCGACAAGTTGACGGAGTTCTGCCATTTCCGACTTTAGCGTCGCCACTTCTTGTTCAAGCGCCTCGACACGATCACTGTTAAAAGCTGGCTGAACAGTAGAAGCACTTGTCGCTGCCATAGCTTCTACATCCACGTCACCACCAAACAAATGCATATAACGTGATTCACGCTTACCGGCTTCACGCGGCAGTTTCACGACCAATGCACCTTCTTCACGTGCAGCCAGACGTTCCAGTATTGCTTCTACTTCTTTAACATCTGAAAATTCGGCCAATCGATTCGTACGCGTTCTCAATTCACCCGGCGTCTGAGCGCCGCGTAGAAGCATGCAGCAAACAATACCTTTCTCTTGCTTGGTCAGTTTCAAATCACCAAATTCAGTGTTGCAAAAACGATGCTGAAACTTGCTAGCACGACTATTAAATCCACTTTCATCGCTAACCAGCCTGCGCCCTATAAGGCTATCGACTGCTTCTTGAACATCCAATTCACTTAAGGCCATAACTGGCTCGCGGTTGCTTTTCTGATTACATGCGCTGGTCAGGCTGTTTAATGTTAACGGGTAGTAATCAGGTGTAGTGACTTCTTTTTCAATCAGGCAGCCAATAACACGGGCTTCAACAGGATTTAGTTCTATGCTCATTTTTATTTCCTTATTTGAATCTTCCCAAATCAATGTTCAGAAAGGATGGGAACTTTTTTCATGTTTCCGTTTTCATCGATCATCACGATTTTACTACGGTTTAATTCGACTTCCGTCACTTCCTGACGAGTACGCTCTTTTCTGTAAGCTTCGATGATTTTGCTCGAACGCTGGGGCACTTCAGCAGGCTCAATTTTAGGGATAATAATGTCAGAAGTTCGCATAGTGGTGCGGTGTTAGTTGATATCAATAGCGAAATCATATCCTGAACTATAGCCCTTGCTCAATCACCTAATAAGTAGATTGGTGATAAAATCGTCAACGCCTTGTAATGATTGATCTTAAGACTGTTATCGGCAGGAATGTTGTGTTTTAATCGAAGACAGTTAAAGGTAAGTAAATATAGGAAAGAAACCTATGAGTGGTGTATTTGAAATTGTAGCTCAGGCCCGTCGTAAGAATAAGCTAAAGCGTGAACTGCTTGATAATGAAAAAAAGGTTCGTGACAACCGTAAGCGCGTCGATCTTCTTGAGAACCTGATGGATTACATCAAGCCGGATATGACGCCTGATGAGATCGTCGGCATCATCAAAAACATGAAAGCTGATTATGAAGATCGCGTTGATGACCACATCATTAAGAGCGCAGAAATCTCGAAAGAACGTCGTGATATTAGTCGTCGCATCCGTGAGCTAACGGAAGAAGACAAACAAGTGCTTCAGGGTAAAAAGAAGTAGTTGATATCACTAGTAGCACACCAAGCCCACATTACTAAATGTGGGCTTTTTTAGTAATGACAGTTAGAGCAGCCAACATTTTTAGTTATTACAAATTAGTAAACTACATTAAACGTTTGCGTAATCGCTAACCTTCTACAAACCCAAAACTGGGGCTTTCATCACACATTTAGCCCTGTTATATTTTCCACAGATAATTATTCAGACCATTCGAGGCATGGAGCTTCCTCAGTTATCTCAAGGCGAGAAGAATTGGTACCGACACTGTTCGGCAAACTTTTAGAGGGTCAAATTATGGATATGAATATGGTTGAAATTCTAGGCTACGCTGCATCTATCATGGTAGCAATTTCTCTAACCATGAAAGACATTGTTAAGCTGCGCGTGCTGAACTTCATTGGTTGTGCGCTTTTTACTGCTTACGGTCTTATGATTGATGCTTGGCCAGTCGTAGTGACTAATGGCTTTATTGCATGCGTTAATGTTTACTTCCTTGCGAAAATGCAAAGCGAAAAAAAGAGCACTGAAGCAGAAAGTGCTGCATAGCAAATAATTAGCTGAATGAATCAAAACGCCCCGGACATGTCCGGGGCGTTTTTGTATCACTCTTCGTCGTGCATGTCTGCCCAAGCCTGAGCACACTTCACGGCACGCTTCCAACCTTTGTAGCGTCGGTTACGCTTTTCTTCATCGTGATGAGGAACAAATGTCTTGTCGATTTCCGCTTTGTCCGCCACTTCATCTAAGCTATCCCAGAAACCAACTGCCAAGCCTGCAAGATAAGCAGCGCCCAACGCCGTAACTTCTGTGACCTTAGGGCGAAGTACTTGTGTATCAAGAACATCCGATTGGAACTGCATCAAGAAGTTGTTCGCAACCGCGCCGCCATCAACACGAAGTGCTTCAAGTTTAATTCCGGAGTCTGCTTGCATTGCATCAAGGACGTCACGTGTTTGGTAAGCGATACCTTCTAGTGTCGCACGGATAATGTGGTTGGAGTTTACGCCGCGCGTCAGTCCAACAATGGTACCACGTGCGTATGCATCCCAGTACGGAGCACCAAGACCAGTAAAGGCAGGTACTACATAAACGCCATTAGATGTGTCTACTTTAGTCGCAAAATATTCAGAATCTTTTGCGTCTGCTAAAAGCTTCATTTCATCACGCAACCATTGAATCGATGCTCCACCCATAAAGACCGCGCCTTCCAATGCATAAGCAGGTTCACCCGCAGGTCCACAAGCAAGCGTAGTTAGAAGCCCATTCTTTGAGGTCACTTTTTCCTGACCGGTATTCATTAGAAGGAAACAACCCGTACCGTAGGTATTTTTCGCCTGACCTGCGTTGACGCACATCTGACCGTACAGTGCTGCTTGTTGGTCACCCGCAATACCAGCGATTGGGATACGCGTACCCCCTTTACCACCAATGTTCGTTTGACCGTACACTTCTGATGATTTCTTCACCTCAGGCATCATAGACAACGGAATGTCCATTTCCTTAAGCAGTTTCTCATCCCATTGAAGTGTATTGATATTGAACAGCATCGTACGTGACGCGTTAGTGTAGTCTGTTACGTGAACACGACCTTGAGTCATCTTCCATACCAGCCAAGTATCAACCGTACCAAACAGTAGCTTACCAGCCGCAGCATCTTCACGTGCACCTTCAACGTTGTCCAAAATCCATTTGATTTTGGTACCGGAGAAGTAAGGGTCCAAGACTAGGCCCGTATTTTCTTGAATATACTCTTCTAAATTGCACTGTTTGAGATCCTCACAGATTGCAGCAGTACGACGACATTGCCAAACAATCGCGTTATAAATCGGTTTGCCTGTTTCTTTGTTCCAAACAATGGTTGTTTCACGTTGGTTTGTAATACCAATACCGGCTACTTCGTCGCTACGAATACCTGATTTACCCAATGCTTCCACCAACACTGAGCTTTGTGTTGCATAGATTTCCATTGGATCATGCTCTACCCAACCCGCTTCTGGGTAAATCTGAGTGAACTCACGCTGAGAAACGCTAACAATATTTGCGTCGTGGTCTAGTACAACCGCTCTTGAACTTGTGGTGCCCTGATCTAGCGCGACTATGTATTTTTGCTCAGTCATGATCATTTCCTTTTCGTTTCTATATTTCTATTAGTAATTTTAGTATTAAACATGCGCTTCTTGATTCTCTTCAGTGTCTTCACACTGATTTGGAATCGTGCAACCTGTACCTGTATTCGGTAGGTATTGAGCGATAAATTTCGGGTAAGCCCAAGCGCCAAAACATGCGCCAGCAATCGGACCTAAAATAGGAACAATAAAGTATGGAATGTCTTTAGCACCTGAGAGCGCATAATCCCAACCTGCAAGGTATGCAAACAACTTAGGAGCAAAGTCACGTGCAGGGTTCATTGCGAAACCTGTTAGTGGACCAAGAGAACCACCAATCACAGCAATCAAAACACCGATAAGTAGAGGGTTCATTGCACCGCGTGCGGCACCGTTGTTTTCATCACCGAGCGCCAAAATAGCAAACATCAGAACTGCTGTGATAACAAACTCAACTGCTAGCGCTCCTGCAAATGACAACGACGCATGAGGGTATGTAGAAAAGATTCCTGCCGTGGCCAGTGCATCTTGGCTACTGCGAGCAAAACCATGTGCAATTTCGTAATCGACGAACAAATTGCTGTACAGACTGTATACCAGTGCAGCTGAACAAAAAGCGCCTAACATTTGAGCGATGATGTATGGAACAACCTTTGCTTTATCAAATCCATGAAAAGCAGCCAATGCAATCGTCACAGCCGGGTTAATGTGCGCTCCTGACACACCTGCTGTACAGTAGATAGCAATCGCAACCCCAAAGCCCCAGACAATACTGATTTCCCATTGCCCAAACTGAGCGCCCGCCAGTACTAAAGCGGCTACACAGCCAACGCCAAAGAATATCAACAGTCCAGTACCTATAAACTCAGCGATACATTCACCAAGTAAGGTTGGTTTTCTATTAGTCATAGTAAGAGTCCTTGTTTACATTAATATGTGCAATTTAGTTTTTTTATTGATTGCGCATTGTATTTTGCATACATGAGCGTGAGATTAAACTTTCACTCCCCATTAATGAGCGTTCGAGCACATTTTGTTATTTTTATGTTCTCTATTTTGTTAATTAAATCAATTTTTTGATCTTCACTTTCAGATTCACTATTAACACTATTCTCATATCATCTGAACGCTTACCCGCTAAGACTTATGCCCACCAGGCCTTTAATAAAAACAGGTGTATTTACTCTAATCACTACCCCGACATATGTTGAGCTATTGTTACGTATACTTTTTGACAGTTTAAACAGTGTACGCCTGCCCGTATTTTGACTAATTGAAAACAAACCTGATTGTTTACTAGTAACACAACAACCATTAAACACTCGTTCGCTCATTTGTGAACAAGATACCGAAAACAAAATGAAATTAATGGCACATTATAATTATGGATATTTCACCAAAGGCCAACTTTACTATGGTTAAACGGTTCGAAACTGATGTAGTCATTATCGGTGGAGGCGCAACAGGTACAGGAATCATGCGAGACTGCGCATTACGGGGAATCAACTGCGTTCTGCTAGAACAAGATGACATTGCGTCAGGAACAACAGGACGTAATCATGGCTTACTTCACTCAGGCGCTCGTTACGCCGTCACAGACAAAGAGTCAGCAAAAGAGTGTATTCAAGAAAACCGCATACTAAAGTCAATCGCGAGTCATTGTGTAGAAGAGACAACAGGACTCTTTATTACTTTGCCTGAAGACGATATTAAATTTCAGGACACCTTTATAAGCGCATGCAGTGAAGCAGGGATCGAAACAAAGCGGTTAACAACAAAACAAACACTTGCTCTTGAGCCCAACACCAACCCTAACCTATTAGGCGCGATCCAAGTCCCCGATGGCACGTTAGATCCATTTCGTTTATGCGCGTCTAATGTTTTAGATGCCAGTGAGCACGGAGCGCGTCTATTCAATAAAACCAGAGTCACCTCCTTAATACGTCATGAAGACACCGTCCTCGGCGTGAACTGCTACAACACTCTGAGGAACGAATCCTTTCAGATATTTGCCAAGCAAGTCATCAACGCCGCTGGTATATGGGGACAAAACATTTGCGAGTATGCCGATCTCAGCATCAAGATGTTCCCGGCAAAAGGCTCGTTACTCATACTCGATTATCGAATCAACAATCTCGTAATCAATCGCTGCCGAAAACCTTCAGACGCCGATATATTGGTTCCCGGTGACACCATTTCTCTCATTGGTACTACATCAGAGCATATCGATTACGATCAAATAGATGACCTGCATGTTACCGAGCGAGAAGTCGACGTGTTGCTGAGAGAAGGCGCGAAGCTCGCGCCTATTATGGCTAATACTCGAGTACTCCGCGCGTATGCAGGTGTACGACCATTGGTTTCAGTCGACGATGACGGCAGCGGACGCAACATCAGCCGAGGCATCGTATTACTTGATCACGAAAAGCGAGATGGCCTGAAAGGCTTCACTACCATTACTGGCGGCAAACTCATGACCTACCGCCTAATGGCTGAATGGGCGACAGATTTGTTAGCCGAGAAGCTATCTGTTAATGAGCCATGCACCACACACATCAAGCCTCTTCCCGGCTCAAACAAACCAGTGAACAAGCCAAAGAAAACAGCCAGTATCGTAAAACCTGTCTACGAATCAGCGCATTATCGACATGGTGAACGTGTTACTGACTTTCTGGATGAAAGTGCAGAAAAACAAGCCGTTATTTGCGAATGTGAAATGGTCACAGCAGGAGAAATAGAATACGCGATTAAACAACTCAATGTGCACACTCTGGTCGATTTGCGTCGCCGCACGCGTCTTGGAATGGGGCCTTGCCAGGGAGAGCTTTGCAGTTATCGCGCTGCAAGTTTGTTTAACCAGTACGCCAACCATAGTGGTAATCAGTGCAGTCAACTTCTCAATGAATTCCTTGAAGAAAGATGGAAAGGTATTAAGCCCATCTTCTGGGGCGATGCGCTTAGAGAAGCCGAATTTAGCCATTGGATTTACGAAGGTTTGTTTGGTGCTGGTCAAATACTTCCTCACAACGAAACTAAGGAGGAACCCAGATGAAGTACGATGTTGCTATTATAGGAGGCGGAATAGCTGGTTACTGCTCAGCTTTAAAATGTTTGGAATCTGGGTTGAAAACGGTCTTGATTAATCAAGGCCACAGCTCCCTGCACTTCTCCTCGGGTTCAATTGATGTACTTGGACACCTACCAAATGGCTTGGAAGTGACAGACCCTTTTGAAAGTATTGATGCTCTCAAAAAGCTTTCACCTGAGCACCCTTATAGCAAGCTATCTGTTTCTGAGGTGAAACGTGCAATGTTATGGTTTCAGACTCTACTTAATCAGGCTGGGGTTTCGCTGTCATCAAGCAAAAATGGTCATAATCACCATCGAATAACACCTTTGGGGACACTCAAACCCACATGGTTGTCACAACCATTTGTGCATCAGCACATCCCCCATTCGTCATTCAAGAGGTTCGTTTTAGTCTCTATTGACGGGTTTCGTGATTTTCAACCTCAACTCGCTCTCGATAACTTGAACCAAATTGAAGAGTTCAACAAAGTCGAAAAGAAAATACTGTCGGTTCGTATTCCCGGCTTTGATTCTCTACGACAAAATCCGAATGAACTGCGTTCCATCGATATCGCTCGAATACTCAAACAGCCCAAAGCATTTTCGAGCCTTGTACATCAGTTAAGCGCAGGAGCGACGGTGGATGATCTTGTCATTCTCCCTGCTATCATGGGAAATGGCGACGGCCTTACGCTGATGGAAAGATTACAAAGCGAGACCCAACTGCGTTTCCATGAAGTGCCGACAATGCCACCTTCCTTGTTAGGAATTAGGCTAGAAGAAGCATTACAAGGCATGTTTACCAAAATGGGTGGAGTGCAACTCAAAGGTGACAAAGTTATTTCCGCACACTGGCACGAGGATAAAAAGGCCATTCGATCAATACAGACAGCCAACTTAGAAGAGTTTCCGCTCATCGCCAAACACTACGTGCTCGCTTCAGGGAGTTACTTTAGCCATGGTTTGGTTGCTGAATCGAATCGGGTTGTCGAACCAATATTCGACTTAGATGTACATTATCATCAAGACCGGCGCCAATGGCGAGATAAAGACTTTTTCAGCCAGTCTTCACACCCATTTATGCAATTTGGTGTGGTCACTGATGACCACTTTAACCCGACTCTAAATGGTCAAACGGTTCGTAACTTACACTGCTGCGGTTCAGTATTATCTCATTACGATCCTATACAACAAGGCTGTGGAGGCGGTGTTGCCATCGCAACCGCTTTCCATGTAGCAAGTAATATTGTCCATGCCATAACGTCAGAGGAGGCCTTAGTATGACCACCTATTTTGCTGATCACGCTCCTCAGGTTACCAGTTTTGATCATTGCATTAAGTGCACCGTTTGTACTGTTTACTGCCCAGTAGCCAAAGCAAACCCGCTCTACCCCGGCCCTAAGCAATCTGGGCCAGATGGAGAGCGACTGCGGATTAAAAACGCCGACTATTATGATGAAGCATTAAAGCTATGTACCAACTGCAAACGCTGCGAAACGGCTTGTCCTTCTGGCGTCAACATTGGTGACATTATTGCCGTGGCAAGAGGAAAATACGCGAAGAAAACTTTGAGCCCGAAACTCATTAGAGATTTTGTCCTCAGTCATACCGATCTTTTCGGGAATTTGGCTACCCCTGTTGCCCCCATAATCAATAAAGTAACGGACAACAAGCCTGTCAAAAAAATCATGCATAAAGCAGTGGGTATTCACGATCACAAATCGTTACCCAAATACTCACACGGAACATTTCGTCGCTGGTACAAAAAACAGGTGTCGGATCAAGCAAGCTATCCTCGTCAAATCAGCTACTTTCACGGCTGCTTTGTCAATTACAACCACCCTCAGCTTGGAAAGGATCTGATCAAAGTTCTCAACGCACTAGGCATCGGCGTACAACTATTGGAAAAGGAAAAGTGCTGTGGTGTCCCACTGATTGCGAACGGCTTTCATAGTAAGGCTCGTCGCAATGCAGAACTAAACATTAAAAATATAGAAGAGGCCGTTATTGAGCGGGATCATACAGTGCTTTCAACGTCTTCAACTTGCTCATTTACGCTCAAGCAGGAATACCCGCATGTTTTGGGCGTTGAAAATGATCATGTCAGCCATCGTATTGAATACATCACTAAGTTCCTTTTAAAGGAGTTTATGAATGGTAATACGTTGAATATGAAACCGCTCAACAAACGGGTCGTATACCACACACCTTGCCATCTGGAACGAAGTGGTAATGTCATATTCACTTTGGAAGTGCTAAAACAAATACCTGGATTGGAATTGATCGTCCTTGATAGCGAATGCTGTGGTCTGGCAGGAACTTATGGTTTTAAAGAAGAAAACTATGATGTTTCCATGAAAATTGGCCATCATCTATTTGAGTCGATTAAATCAGCTGAGGCGGACTTTGCTATCACGGATTGCGAAACCTGCAAATGGCAAATTGAAGAGAACACACAACTTGAGACTATCCATCCAGTCACATTACTGGCAATGGCCATAGCCCATTAGCTTGTGCACTGAGGGTACGTCAATAATTGAGATGTGCGTTGAGGATAGATTGTAGATTGCCACTCTTTTTGATGACTTTCAGACCTTCATTGAAAGTCATCAAGTTCTGTACGCTTTCAGGATTTTGATTGGGCAGCAACAGGTGCAGTGTATTCACAAAAAGAGGCCTAGGGTGGTAAGCCAGAAGCTCTCTTTCCGACTCTAGCCCTTCACTTTTAAGTACATAGTTGACGTGCGTAATGTACAGTGGTGACACATCAATAGTACCTGCGAGCAGTTTCTTGATGTTTTCAGCTTCATCATGCACTCGTTCAACGATCAATGTTCCACTTTGCTCCGCTTTTTCAAACGGTTCACCGTAGTAGCCACCAATCAAAGCGCTCACCTTCAAACCTTCTAGATCTTCCACACGATCCCAGTCGAATGTCTTGTCTATTTTGTAGAAGAAATGCGCGTTTATCTTATACACAACATCACTTATCAGGAATAATTCTTGGTACTCCTCATTCAGCTCCCATAGCGCTGTTGCATCAGCCTTCCCCTGCGCTGCGAAATCAAATGCCTCTTTCCAAGTTGGCAAGTGGACATACTTTACTTCTACATTTTGAGTTTTAAATGCAGCAGTAACAATTTGGGCGTTAATACCATAACCAGGCAATTGTTTAGAGTGATATGGAGGATACTCACCACCAACGGCAATGGTAAGAGTCATCGCAGATACTGACATTGGAGAGACGATAAGAAGTAAGTGGGCAAAAAATACGCCAATGGGCTTTGATAAAAACTCAGACTGATGGAGCATAAACTCTCCGCTACACTAAATGGCTAAATACAACCCGATGAAACGACATCAGGTTGTATTTGAAGAGTCTAGCTTTGGCTTTTGAGTTACGCTAATTTTTGGTCAGTTATTCGAAACGATAAACAGGACTTCTACTCGTCTGTTACAAGCTTTTCCGGCGCTGGTTGTGTTTGAACATGCTGGCACATATTCACCGTAACCGCGTGTGTAGATAGAATTCATTGCCACATTATTGCTAACCAGCTGCTTTTTCACAGCTTTGGCGCGTTTCATTGAAAGTGAGTCATTAAAAGTCGGCGCTCCAGTACTGTCTGCGTGCCCATCAATCACAATATCAATTCCTGGCTGTGTTGCTAAGTATCGGCCCATCATGTCCAGCCAATACATGGAGTCCGGTTTCACCATTGACGAACCCGTATTGAATTTGATTGTATCGGTTAACTTAACCATGATGTGATTACCCGGCAGTACCTCGTAGTCCACACCATTTTTCAATAGGAAACTTTGCAAATCACTGTAGCTCGTGGTGCGCATCTGCCCCATTGGTCCTTTCACACCAGACGAAGCCAGTTGAGGCGCGTCACCCCAATTCGGGTATCGTACTTCGAAATCTGTTTTTGGCGCAGTCTCTAGCATGTCATCCGTTAGATAACTCATTTCTTTAGCCAGATTGCCACAACCAGTGAGGAGCAAGAGCAAAGGTAAGGCAAAATATTTCATTGATCCACCATTCGTTTCCGTTTCGATACATCATTTATATCGGCAACTTCTGGAATACTTTAATTATAATTTAACCCTTTGCTTATCGCCTGTTGACGACTTAACGTTCTGAAATGATTTAATAAGCATTTCGCGCGGTTTGCTATTTAGTTACTAGCCGTGAAAGAGTAAAATCCGCCTACCGTGATCTCGCTGAAAACACAGCGTGAACAGCGATAATAAAGAGAACACACTATGAAAAAGATAATGACCTTACTGACCATCGCATTTGCCGCTCTCTTGGCTGGTTGTGCAGATAGCGATGTCCCACAGGAAGGTAAGCACTTCCAAAAACTTCCTGTCAACTTATCGACCTTTCGCTTACCTCAAGTGACTGAAGTTTTCTCACTCAATTGTGGCCACTGTAAAAAGATGGAATCAGTTTTGCCTCAATTGGAAGAGCTCACCAAGCAAAACATTGGCAAGATCCACGTGACGTTTAACGAAAGTGCACAAGTTGGCGCCATGATCTATTACACCGCCGAAATGCAATTGGGCAAAAAGCCAGAACCATCAATGATGGATGAATTGTTTACCGCGGCTCAAATGGGCGACGGCGCAACAATGGCCGAGAAAAAGCAAGCCATCGATGATGCCTTCCATTCTCGCGGACTAATTAGCCCTTACGAACTCAAAGAAGATCAGCAAAAACAGTTATTCAGAGCGATGCAAGTTGCTGAAGACATCACTGAAAAAGGTCAAATTAATTCAGTTCCAACCTTTATCGTAAACGGTAAATATATGGTGCTGACATCCGGTCACAAAGATGTTGAAGACATCGCCAAGACCATTAACTATTTAACTCAAAACAACCCTAAGTAAAAACGGAAAGGACTCATGTCTAAAATAATCATCCCAATCGTCGTTTTAGTGCTAGCTGGCTTTATGATTTATCGCACTATGGTTACCAGCAAAGCGGGCGAGCAAAACTTTGCAGCAGGCCAAGCATTTCTTCTTGAGAATGGCGAAAAAGAAGGTGTGGTAACAACGGAAAGCGGCCTGCAATACCTTGTGCTAAACAAAGGCACTGGCACAGTAAATCCAACCGCAAAGAGCAAAGTGAAGGTGCATTATCATGGTACGCTAATCGATGGCACTGTGTTTGATAGCTCTGTTGAGCGTGGTGAACCGATTTCATTCGCTCTCAACCAAGTGATCAAAGGTTGGCAAGAAGGCCTAACCTACATGGTTGAAGGTGACAAGTTCCGCTTCTTCATTCCTAGCCCTCTAGCCTATGGCAAAGGTGGAAGTGGCCCAATTCCACCAGCGTCAACGCTAATATTTGATGTCGAGTTGTTGGAAATCCAATAACCAAAAAGGCCAATCATTCGTGATTGGCCTTTTTTCTATGCAAGCTCTTTCAACTCTCTGCAAAGATGCTTGTTTAAATGTTGCTGAATAAAGTTAACATCAGCCTTATAAAAATCGTGTGTTGGAATCTCTTCTGCTGTCATCCAATGGAAGGTTTGCTGCCTTTCTTCAGAATGAGCAACGGGTTGTGCAGATTCACCAGCATGAAGAACAACGTAGTAAATTCTTCCACCATACTCATTAATATCGCTATACGTGGCGACGTGAGATAGTCCACTCAAGTGAGTCTCTTCATGCAGCTCTCTAATGGCGGCATCTGTACCAGACTCATTGCTGCCCACTTCCCCACCGGGAAATTCCATGATCATACCTTGAGTATTTCGGTGGCGCTCCTGAATCAGAACTTTTCCATCTCTGATAACTACTGCCATCGATAAATGCTTCATTGGGGGCTCCTTGGATTAAGCTGACTTCATCGGCGTTCTAACTCAGACGTTTATGTTTTTAGATTTGAAATGTCTGATGCCGATACAAGATTGTAAGAACCCGCGAAGGGTAACCGAATATGCATTTAAGTTCTCGCTCCGCCTTCAAAAAACGAAATGTAAAACAATAAAAAACGGCACCTTTCCAAAGGTGCCGTTTTGCTCAATGATTTAATGGCTACTTATGTTTTTTCTGAACAAACTTCTTACTGACATCTACAACCGCGACATCTTTAAAGAAGCTACGCCCGAGGAGTAATGGAAACTTCAAATGAGTGCGGTCTGCAAGCGTGAATTCTGTTTTCTCTTTCAGATCACCAATTTGAATCCATGATTCGACTACAGCACGACGCTCTGATTTTTCCGCACTGGACTGACGAATCTTAACCCAGCGCTCAACGGGAAGAGCGATCTCCTTACTCTTAACCCCATCATGTTCAATTTTGAACTTAACCCAATCTTTGCCATCACGTTCGAACTCCACCACATCCGTGGCACTGATCGATGAGGTTGTCGCACCAGTATCAATACGCGCTTTGAAGTTCTCTTCAAGCCCTGGAACGTAAACCCATTCTTGCTCACCAAGGATCAGTTTTCCATCTGATGTTTTCTTTGGTTGCGGTTTTGGCTTAGGTTTTGGTTTTTCTTCTGGCTTCACTTCCGGTTTAGGTTCCGGCTTCGTCTCTTTCTCAACTTCTTTTTCTGGCTGCTCTACTTTAGGCTCTTCAATCTGTGGTTTTTGCTCTGGCTCTACTGGCTGCTGGCCTGTCGTTGAACATGCCATCAAACCACCACTAAGCATAACTGGAATTAGAACCTTCCATGTTTTGTTCATTCGATCACCTAACTCAATAACAAGATACGACCGCTTTAAAAAAGGCCCACATCAGGGTGAGCCTTAAAGCGAAACTTAAGACACTTTAACTATCGCATCGGCTACGTAAGGAATATCTTTTTCTGTCAGACCTGCGATGTTAATTCGACCATCCCCAACACCATAAATACCATATTCTTCACGGAGTTGCGTCATTTGGTCTTGAGTAAAGCCTAGCACAGTAAACATGCCTTTGTGGCTTTCAATGAAATCGAAATGTGAAGTATTATGGGTATTTCTCAATTCATTACACAAAGTATGACGAAGATTGAGCAAGCGCTGCTGCATTTCGCTCAGTTCCTGCTTCCAGACGCCTGTCAGCTCTTCGCTTTGCAGGATGGTTTTGACTAATGCCGCACCGTGATCTGGCGGCATTGTGTAAGTGGCACGTGCGAGCGTTAACAGCTTACCTTTTGCATTGCCAACATCCTGTAATGATTTGCCAACCACTATAGCAGCACCCGTACGCTCACGGTAAAGACCAAAGTTCTTTGAACAAGACGTGGTAATCAACATCTCTTCAACGTTATCAGCCATAAAGCGTAAGCCTTTAGCATCTTCTTCCAGTCCGTCGCCAAAACCTTGGTATGCAATATCGACAAATGGAGTAAACCCGTTTTTCTGCGATAACTCCGTCACCGCCTGCCAAGCAGAAAAGTCGATGTCAGCCCCAGTTGGGTTGTGACAACACCCGTGCAGAAGGACCACATCTTTTGGTCCCGCTTGAGACAATTCTTCTAACATTCGCGCTGTATCAACCTGTTTGGTTTCAGGGCTAAAGTAGCTGTACAGCTTCACTTTAAGACCCGCAGCTTCCATAACAGGACGATGGTTAACGTAGCTAGGGTTTGAGATCCAAACCGTCGTTTCAGGTTGTGCGACTTTCATTAGATCGCCTAACATACGCAGAGCACCACTAGCGCCCGGCGTTTGGGTGGCTGCAACGCGATCCATGGCCGAAGTGCCCGACAGCAGCAAATCAACCATACTCTGGTTAAACTCTTCACAACCGGCCAAACCGACGTAAGATTTCGTTTTTTGCGTTTCAACCACAATATCCTGTGCTTGAGATATTGCTTTCATGATTGGTGTTTCACCAGTACTATTTTTGTAGACGCCGATACCCAAGTCCACTTTGTCAGGACGAGGATCATTGCGGTAAGCAACTGATAAAGAAAGGATGGGATCCAGTGTAGGTGTTGGTAAATGAGAGAACATGAAAGTCATAACCCTTTGAAATTCAATTAACAGTGGTCAATTTATCACTTAATCCTCTAACTCAGAAATAAAATTTTAGTGCCTAAGAGCAAAACAGGATAAAAACCTTTTATTATTAACATATTTGCAACATCAAGAGTTCGGTCAGAATATAATACTAAGATTTACAGCTAAACCTTGAATCGGTGAATAATCTGATTGGAGCTACCACGCCACTCTAGGTTGAGATCCTTTTTCTCTTGCTCAAACTTGCCGTCAATTAAAACATCAATTAGCGCGACTACTTCTTGTTGCGCCGCCGTCAATTCGGCTAGCGTATAACCTGTCCACATCCAGATATCTTTGTCTGGGCACTCTTGGCGTACACGTTTTACCAACCGAAGAACATCAGTAACATTGGCTGGATGGAGTGGATCGCCACCGGATAACGAGAGCCCACGTCTCTTAATACGTGTATCTTTTAAGTCCTGCAGAATCTGGTCTTCCGCTTGTTGAGTAAACAATACCCCTGAGTCGAGTCGCTGTGTCGATTGGTTATAACACCCACGGCACTGATGTATGCAGCCAGAGACAAACAGAGTACAACGCGTACCCGGCCCGTTAACCACATCCACAGGATAGTACTGGTGGTAGTTCATGACGTTTTCCGATGTTGGATATTTGAGAAAATGCTTTCGCTCTGATGATAAAGGGCGAGTGACTCCCCGCCCCCCTTTTCGTCACTGAATCAATTCACGCATTAGCTTTATAGATGCTTAACCCGACGCTTTACTTCTTCTTGCTTACCAAAGTTGAACGGCCTCGCATCAGGACTGCCCAGATAACCACACACTCTGCGGGTTACAGAGACTTTGGTAGAGTCGTGATTACCACAGCTAGGACACGTAAACCCTTTGCTCGTACAGTCAAATTCGCCGTTGTAACCACACTCATAACACTCATCGATTGGTGTATTGGTACCGTAGTAAGGAACTCGGCTGTAGCTATAGTCCCAAACGTTTTCCAACGCTTCCACATTGCGCTGCATGTTAGGAAATTCGCCGTAACAAATAAAACCACCACTCGAGATCTGCGGGTAAGGCATTTCAAAGTCGATTTTGTCGTATGGGTTGACCTTTTTCTCTACATCGAGATGGAAACTGTTCGTGTAGTAACCTTTCTCTGTAACACCTTTCAATACACCAAACTCTTTCGTATCAATGCGGCAGAATCGGCTACATAAGTTTTCACTAGGTGTGCCATACAAACTGTAACCATAACCCGACTCTTCGGCCCATTGGTTCACCTTATCTTTAAGGTGCTTGATGATATCGAGCGCTTTCTGACGAAGCTCTGAGTTGTCATAAACGTGTGTCTGATTGCCATACAAAGCATTAATGGTTTCATGAACACCTATGTAACCCAAAGAAATAGACGCGCGGCCGTGTTTAAAAATGTTAGCAATAGGTTCATCAGCCTTTAGGCGAACGCCACAAGCGCCTTCCATATAGAGAATTGGTGCAACACGTGCTTTCACATTCTCTAACCTAGCAATGCGTGTCTCTAAAGCGCGGCGTGCGAGTTCTAACTTCGTATTCAAAATCTCATAAAACTTACCCTCGTCACCTTTTGCTTCAATCGCAATTCGAGGAAGGTTTAGACTAACAACGCCTAGATTGTTGCGACCTTCATGGATCAACTCACCATTTTCCTCGTAGGTTCCTAGGAAACTACGACATCCCATTGGCGTTTTGAATGAACCCGTTACCTCAACCACTTTTTCGTAGTTAAGAATGTCTGGATACATACGTTTAGACGCACACTCAAGTGCTAGCTTCTTGATGTCATAGTTAGGGTCGTCAGCTTTATGATTCAGACCATCTTTGATCCCGAAGACAAGCTTAGGGAATACGGCCGTTTTACGGTTTTTGCCTAGACCAGCGATACGATTCTTGAGAATCGATTGTTGGATCAATCGCGAGGCCCAACTAGTACCAAGGCCAAACCCGAAGGTGACAAAAGGTGTCTGACCATTGGCGGTATGCAGCGTATTCACTTCGTATTCCAGAGACTGAAAAGCGTCATAGCACTCTTTTTCAGTGCGAACGCGTGCAAACGCTTTGGGTTCATGAATGTCCCATTCCTGAGCAATGCTAAGGTGCTTTTCGTAGCTGGCCATCACATAAGGCTCAAGCACTTCATCAATACGGTTGATCGTCGTGCCGCCGTATATATGGCTGGCAACTTGAGCGATGATTTGTGCGGTAACGGCGGTCGCTGTAGAAATCGATTTTGGCGTATCTATCTCCGCATTGCCCATTTTGAAACCATGGGTCAGCATGCCTTTTAAATCGATTAACATGCAGTTAAACATCGGAAAGAACGGAGCGTAGTCCAAATCGTGATAATGAATATCGCCTTGCTCATGTGCCTGAACAATGTCGCGGGGAAGGATGTGCGTTTTAGCGTAATGTTTAGCAACAATCCCGGCCAGTAGATCACGCTGAGTTGGGATAACCTTGCCATCTTTATTCGCGTTTTCGTTAATCAGATCGACATTGCTTTCTTCAATTAACCCTTCGATCTCGCGAGTCAAAGCGCTTTGCTTCTCTCGTGCAATATCGCGATCATGGCGGTACTCGATGTACGAGCGTGCGAGTGACTTATAAGGCCCTTGCATTAACTCATTTTCCACCAACGTCTGAACTTCCGTTATATGAACTTCATCGTGATCTTTAAGCTGCAGCTCCACCGCTAGTGCGACATTCAGCGCGTATATAGCGATTTCTTTATCTACATGCTCTGCCGCTGCTTCAACAGCAGCCTGAATGCGATCCCTGCTAAACGGAGCTCTAGAGCCGTCACGCTTGATTACGATTGGTTTCACCTTCTCTCCTTACCCTTTACATACTCACAGACTTATCCACAAATACACTATATAGGGTTATTTTTTATTCTACCGACACAATATGTTGTGGCGTATTTAACGAGATGAACCAAGCTCGTGTATTGATTTCGATCAATAAAATTAAGCCCTAGATTAAGATCAAATCGATCTTAGTGGCAGTGATCTCAGCTTGAAAGAAATGTATGAAAAAAGTGATTTTTATTGGATTTTAACTTGCTTTTTTTAGAGGACTTATAGAATAAAGGCTGTACCTGAAAACAGAGTTTATAGAGTATGACTAACACTAAATTCAAAGCGATTTTGGCTATCCTGTTGATAACGAAGTCGACCGCTTCTTTTGCCTCCTCCTCCCTTACAGTCACAGCATGGAATTTGGAGTGGCTGACATCTCACCCTTCAGACAAATTTTCAGAATCCCAGCGAAGCAAACAAGATTTTCAGGCACTCGCTGGACACTTTTCGACAATCGATAGTGATGTACTTGCTTTTCAAGAAGTGAACGACCAACAGGCTTTGCATAAAGTGATTGGAGATGATTATCGCGTATATTTCTCAGACCGTGCATCAGACGCGTATATGAAGCAACAGTTTGACGATATCAATCAATATACGGGATTTGCAGTCAAAGAAGATATTGAGGTGGCGGATAAGCCAGACATTCAGCTCGATCAAAGAAAAAACAGTAAACTCCGATTTGGCACTTACATTGTACTCAACCCAAATGGCTCACAGCCCATACATGCCCTGTCCGTCCATCTAAAAGCTCGCTGTAGTGGCGCCTATAAAAACAGCCGTGACTGCAAAATACTCAAATCGCAGGGCAAGGTATTGAACCAATGGATCAGTGAACGAGAGCGACAAGGACAGAACTACGCCATACTGGGCGACTTCAACCACAACCTCAGTTACAACGGAGATTGGTTATGGGAAGTAATTTCTCACTCTTCACAAGCCGTACTGGCGACAAAAGGCACACCGGCAACATGTAAGGTGCGTTCGCGCAAGAACCCAAATAAGACGCACCAATTTCGTTCCCTCATCGACCATATTATTGTGAGCCCTGGGTTGACCACCGCTCAAACCAACCAAGATGTTTTTCCCACTTCATTGGTTCTCCAACATCATTTGAGTGACCACTGCCCTATCAGCACCCAACTAAACTAACAAGGCGCTCTTATGAGCGCCCTATTATCAGTTTTGCGAAACCATTTGGGGGCTCGGTGCTGCCACATATTTAGCGAGCAAAGACCCAGACACCATAGACGCTATGAAGATAGCGATATCAAGATTACCAAACGCTAAACTCGTAATAGCAGGGCCTGGGCATATACCTGCGAGTCCCCAGCCAACTCCAAACAAAGCTGCCCCATAGATGAGCTTACTGTCCAGCTGCACTTTCGTAGGCAGAGACAACACATCGCCGGACAGTGCTTTGGCTTGAGGTTTTATCAAAAAGTGATAGGCCGGAGCAAATATGAGTAACGCACCCCCCATTACAAATACTAAGCTTGGATTCCATGCTCCAGTAACATCTAAAAAACCAATCACATTCTCTGGATTTGTCATACCTGACAGCGCCATACCAATACCAAAAAGCAGACCACTTACTAATGCAGAGATTCGAAGAGTAGCGTTACCCATAGCGTTTACCTTAGCGAATATAGACAGTCAGAGCCGCAACTACCATAAAAATGGCTGTCGCGACGATTGAACGAAAGGAGAGTCGACCGACACCACATATGCCGTGCCCGCTGGTGCAACCGTTGCCTAGTCGAGTCCCAAATCCAACCAGCAAACCTGCTATTACCAGAACAAAAGTGGAAATAGATTCGGTGCTTGGTATTTCGATACCAAGCACCATTACACTTAGAGCCCCACCCGAAACCATGCCGATAAGAAACAACAGACGCCAGAAAAGATCATTACGTTTTGGTGAGAGCACACCGTTGACGATGCCACTGATTCCCGCCACTTTACCGTTAATCATCAACAGCATAGTTGCTGATAAACCCAACAACGCGCCCCCGATGAGTGATAGCCAAGGAAAAGACTCAAATATCATGATTACCTCCGACAAAAGACCAAGTGGAAACACTGAATTAAAGCTTCGATGCGCGAGTCAGCCAGTGAGTAAAATACTTGTTGAGAGACCTTACGTGCTTTAATCAAATTGTTTTTACGTAATACCGTCAGATGCTGAGAAAATGCAGACTGACTGAGGAGAGAATTGCTTTGCAGCTCCCCAACGCCAATTTCACCTTGAGTGAGTTGGCAAAGGATCATTAGTCGAACCGGATGAGCCATGATCTTAAGAATATCCGATGCTTCCTCTGCACTTTCCCTCATCTCCATGATATCAATTGTGTTTGGATTCATATCGCCTTTACATTAGGTGTTACTAAATTACCTCAAATTGTACGTAACTCATTATATTAGTCAACCCTAAATTAGATGGTTCACATTTAGATTATTTTAGTTTAGCATTAGCTAATATTCACTACATCAAGACCCATTCTTATAGGTATTCACTATGACTAAGATTGTTATCGTAGGTGGCGTTGCCGGAGGAGCTTCAGCGGCCGCTAGGGCGCGCCGCTTAAGTGAAAGCGCAGAAATCATTATGTTTGAACGCGGCGAGTTTGTTTCATTTGCCAATTGCGGTTTGCCTTACCACATCGGTGGCGAGATACAGGATCGTAGCAAGCTTTTACTTCAGACACCCGAGAGCTTCCTTGCTCGTTTTAATGTTGATGTACGTGTCATGAGCGAAGTTATTTCTATCAATCGACAAACTAAAACCGTTACCGTCAAGAACCTCATTGATAACAAGGATTACAACGAAAGTTATGATTTCTTGCTATTGAGTCCAGGAGCTGCGCCTATCGTCCCTCCAGTTCCCGGTATTGAAAATCCACTCACCCACTCTCTTCGAAATATCCCCGACATGGACCGTATAATTCGAACTATCGAGATGAACAAACCTGAGCACGCAACAGTTGTAGGTGGTGGCTTTATCGGATTAGAAATGATGGAAGCCTTTCATCAGCGTGGAATTAAAACAACGCTCATCGAGCAAGCAAATCAAGTCATGACGACTGTGGACAAAGAAATGGCGGGATTTATCCACGAAGAGATTCGAAACCAAGGTATAGATCTGCGCTTAGGAGTTGCTTTGGAATCTGTTCAGCACATTCCAAATGATCACATTTCTACTCTCGAATCTGGAGAAGATGAAGCACACCAGCACTTAAGCGGTGAGCTAGACTTGACGCTCAACAATGGCGACACAATCAGAACTGACATTTTAGTCATGGCCATTGGCGTGAGGCCAGAGATCAAGCTCGCTCAGCAAGCAGGGCTTCAAATTGGTCAACTCGGCGGTATCTACACCAATGAGATGATGCAGACGAGCGATCCTTCTATATATGCCGTTGGTGACGCAATCGAAGAGAGAGACTTTGTCACGGGCACTCAAACCTTAGTTCCTTTAGCCGGGCCAGCTAACCGCCAAGGTCGAATGGCGGCTGACAACATGCTAGGACGCAATGAAACTTACCAAGGAACACAGGGGACTGCTATTTGTAAGGTTTTTGACCTGGCCGCAGCGTCTACTGGTCAAAACGAGAAACAACTTCAGCGTGATGGTATCGACTATGAAAAAGTCTATGTACACACCGCAAGCCACGCAAGCTACTACCCTGGAGCCGAAACAGTATCGTTTAAAATGCTGTTTGACCCTAAATCTGGCAAAATTTTCGGCGCACAAGCCGTGGGTAAAGATGGTATCGATAAGCGTATTGACGTAATGGCAGTAGCACAGCGTGCTGGGATGACGGTAGAGCAGCTTCAGCATCTCGAACTGACTTATGCACCGCCTTTTGGCTCGGCAAAAGATGTCATCAACCAAGCTGCATTTGTAGCAAACAACATCATTAAAGGTGACGCAACCGCGATACATTTCGATGAAATTGACAGCCTATCCGAAGACCAAATACTGCTTGACGTACGCAACCCTGCAGAACTTGAGAACAATGGTTTGATCGAGGGAGCGCTTAATATTCCTGTTGACCAACTACGATCACGCATGAGTGAATTACCGAAAGACAAAGAGATCGTTATTTACTGTCAGGTAGGTCTACGTGGCAACGTAGCTTATCGTCAGTTAGTGAATAATGGTTACAGAGCCAAAAACTTAATTGGTGGGTATCGAACTTACCTGTACTCGAAAAGGTAATTGAACCTACCAACAGCAGGGAGCATTTCGCTCCCTGCATAGTATTCTCATCATTATCGACAATTCACTCAACCGTTATACAACTTAAATATTTCTTTCACATTTTCTCCGTAGTATCAGCGCGTTATTTCACGGAGGAACAATTTTGTTTACTGCTCATAAATTGGCTACTTTGGCCGCTTGCACTGCTATCGCTCTATCGGGCTGCACTTCTCAGCAAAACACTCAACTAGCTCCGGAATGTAAGATCTCCGAAAAGCCAGAAATATCTGAATCTTCCATCACTGGGTTAACGCTCTTAGGTACTTACGTTGCTGACAGCCAGTTTGATACTTCAGCAGCTGAAATCGTTGCTTATGATGAATGCAGCGATCAATTGTTTGTGGTTAATGCTCAAGCAAAACGTGTCGACGTGATGGCGTTAGATACACAAAATCACCCCACTAAAACCGCGCACATTGATTTATCCACTGCTGGTAAAAAGGCTGGCATTGAGATTGGTGCGGCAAACAGTGTTTCCGTTCACAATGGCTTAGTTGCTGTCGCGATTGAAAATCAAGTGAAACAGAAAAATGGCCTAATTGCTTTGTATAAAGCAGAAACACTTGAGCTTGTTAAGACTTACCCTACAGGCGCACTGCCGGATATGGTGTCTTTCTCTAAAGATGGTCGATACATTGCAACTGCGAATGAAGGTGAACCTAATGCCGATTACACTGTTGACCCAGAAGGCAGTATTACTTTAGTCGATCTTGCTTCGGGTATTGAACAAGCGAAAGTTAACCAAATCTCCTTCAAAGCCTTCAATCAGGGAGAATCTCGACACCATGAGCTCACTGACTCGGTCAGAATATCAGCGCCTGGCGCAACCGTTGCACAAGATTTGGAACCGGAGTATCTCACTTTTTCTGATGACGGCTATTTGTATGTCGCTCTGCAAGAAAACAACGCCCTCGCTAAAGTGGATATCGAATCGGCTTCAGTTGCATCTATCTATGGTTTGGGTGGAAAGAGCTGGGAAACTAACACTCTAGACGCCTCGAACAAAGATAAAAAACTCGGTCAGTTCCATTCCTACCCTCAGTTAGAAGGGTTGTACATGCCAGATTCTATCGCCAGTTTCCAAGTCGATGGTCATACGTACATCGCGACAGCCAACGAGGGCGATGGCCGCGAATATGGGTTCGAAACAACACAAAATGTCTGCGATGAACGTGGTTTCGAGTGGGATGAAGATGATTTCTCAGGCACAGAGAAATACTCCAGCGAACAAGGTTTCTGTATCGCCTACAGCGATGAACTGCGTGGTAAAGACCTCGAAGTTGCTGCCTCCCACCCACTTAAACAATCACTCAGTGATAAAAAACAACTGGGTCGCCTAAAAGTGGTCAAGCCAACAGGGACACTAGAGCAAGAAGATACAGTGTATAGCTTCGGCAGCCGCTCTTTTTCACTATGGAATGAAAACGGCGAGCTGGTGTTTGATAGCGGAGATGAGTTTGCAGACATAGTACACACGTTAGACTCAGAACACCTAAATAGCAGCAATGACAGTAACAATACGGCTGATGATCGCAGCGATGATAAAGGTGTAGAACCGGAAGCGATAGAAGTCGCCTCCATCAATGGTCGCCAGTACGCATTTATCGGATTGGAACGACAAGGAGGGATTATGATTTACGACGTCAGCACTCCCACGGCTCCTTTGTTCATTAACTACGTTAATAATCGTGACTTCTCAAAGCCGGTTTGTACTCAAGTGTCTGAAGGTGAATGCGCTAACGGTACCTACAATTCTGAAGCTGGAGATTTAGGCCCAGAATCAATTCGCTATTTCACCCGCAGCGGCCAGCACCTACTCGCGGTGGGTAACGAGGTAAGCGGTACAACATCTATTTATCGCATTGAGCTTTAAAACTGAAAAGGCCACATCAAGTGGCCTTTCTCTTTCATGTTCATCTCGGCTTCATATCAGATACCTTCAACACAACCTGCGGCTGAACACCCTCAAGCTCCTGCAGGCAAATACCAATTTAAATTGGTTATAGTTCCACCACTACTTACCCACTTCGTTCAATATTTACAGCAATTTATAATGATTTAAGATTTTTCATAAACTACAAATACGTCAATAAGCAGTGGTAAAAACCCAAATTTAAACAACATCCAGCATAAACATCTATCCACAATTAATCACACCAACCATCCTGTAAGTTGTATGTTTTTTCACACATTTTGTGACATTCCTCTTTTTAACAAGGGATGATAGCGTTCACTTCCTATTTATAAATGTAACAACACATAGGAAGTATCAATGGCAGAACAAACCTTGCAAAGTAAGAAGCCGAACGGCTTTGCAAGCGCAATAGAAAAAGCCGGAAAGAAGATCCCTGACCCTATCATCATTTTTATGTTTCTGTTTGGGTTCAGTCTGGTCGTCACTTGGATTCTGGATGGCACCACTTTTCAAACCGCAGGAAAAGCCGGGGGCTCAGTAGAATTCGCTATCAAAAACATGATGTCTGCGGAAAACTTCCGTTGGATGTTTGAAAACGCTCTACTTCAAAACTGGCTCGCATTTGGTCATGGTGTACTAGGCATTATCTTGATTGTCATGCTGGGTGTCGGTATCGCAGAAAACTCTGGGCTCCTCACCGCTGTCATCAAAAAAGTTGGCTTAAAAATCAGTGATCGCCTGCTTCCGTTATTAATTGTCTTCCTAGGCATTATGAGCTCGTTAGCCGCCGATGCGGGTTACTTAGTTTTGGTGCCGCTGGCTGGCCTGCTTTATGCCGGTTTAGGCAAAAACCCATTAATTGGTATGGCAGCTGCGTTTGCTGGCGTGTCTGCGGGCTTTAGCGCAAACTTGCTTCCTGCGACACCCGTTGACGTCGTCGTTGGTGTTAACGCGAAGATCTTTGCAGAATCGCAAAACATTCCTTTCATAGGCATGACGGGAGAAATGCTCAACCCTGCGACCATGCACTACTTCTTCGTTTTGGTCTCGACATTTGTATTGGCTGCTGTTGGTGCAGTTATTACACAAAAAGTTGTTACGCCTCGACTAGAGAAAATGTCTTACCAGCTTCCTGAAGAGATCAACTTTGACGAGTTCGAAGTGACTAAGGAAGAACAGAAAGGTCTTCGTAGTGCGGGAATTGGCCTGATTGTTTCACTGCTTGCTATCTACGGCTTAGCGACTGGTCCTCTAGCAACGTACACAAACGAAGCAGGCAAAGAAGTTACGCCTTACCTAGATAACATCATTCTGCTTATATCTATGGTATTTGCGGTAACCGGTTTATGTTTTGGCTATGCCACGGGCAAATTCACCAAGCTACAAGACGTAGTAACAGCCATGGTGAAACAGATGAACACCATGGGCTATGTTCTGGTTCTCACGTTTTTCTGTTACAACTTCCTTGCCCTACTGAGCTATTCAGGCCTAGGTACTTATGTCACTTACCTTGGCGCTTCTACTCTGCAATCTATGGGCCTGCAAGAGTACCCTGCTCTTATGTTGATTGGTTTCATCATTACCACAGCGCTTATCAACTTGTTCGTTGGTGGCTTGACGTCAAAATGGATGCTATTAGGTCCAATTTTTGTTCCTATGCTGTATCAGGTAAACCCAAATATGACACCAGACTTAGTCTCTGCCGCGTACCGTATTGCTGACTCTTCTACTAACATCATCACTCCGATGATGAGCTATGCAGGCGTCGTACTTGCCTTCATGCGCAAGTACAAACCAGAGCTAAGCTTTGGCGACGTGATTGGAATGATGGTGCCTTATTCAATGGCTTTCCTGACCATTTGGACTGGTGTACTGCTCATTTTCTTTGGTTTTAGCTTACCTCTTGGTTTCTAATCTCTACGTTGAGCAGTAAAAAAGCGCCTTATGGCGCTTTTTTTGTATTGAAACCATACGATAAAATAAATATTTATCCGTCTTTCGTGAATTTTTCATTTATCAACGCCTCCAGCCTCGTTAGTGACAATTTAATAAAATTAATTATTCACCCAAGATAACTATATAAATAACAGTACAATCAATAACAAGAGGTGACCTTGTTTACATATTGTGTTGATTCATGAATCCAGATCTTGCCGATCAAAAAATAGCCATTGCATTTAATAACACTTAGTTATATTTTGTTTCGAAACATTAATATTTTATAAAAATAAAATGAAACTTGTCAGTTGTCTGTTAACACTTCTTTCTTCTGCTGTTATTGCAAATCCACTTCCTAACGATGAGAAGCTTCTTGATTCTTTAATCGAACGAGGTGTTATTTGTGATAATCAAACCTTTGAAGAAAAACAGGAATCTTTACAGATTTATCTCGCTAACAGATTCGACAAAAACAAACCTAATAATAAAAACAATAATAATACAAATACTCAAAGTAACCCGACTGAAACAAAATGCATCTCAGCAAATAAAAATAAATAAGCTGTAAATTCATTTATCAATCTTCCCTTTGATTAGGGATTTTGTTGTTCACGCAACGTTATACCCACTTTATTAAGTGGGATTTGGCAATCAGAATATAATAAGGAAATAATATGAGTCCTATGAGGAAAACACTGCTGGCGACAGCGGTGATGACCCTTTTTAGTGTCAGTGGTCACGCCAAAACACCTATAGATTTAGGTGTCATGAACGAAGAGAAAATAATCGAGATGCTGGTCCGAAAGGGTCTTCTTGATGAAAACTCTTCCGTTGACGATCAAAAAACGGCACTTAACAAATACCTCAACGCGAAACTCAACAATGGCTTTAAAGGTGACGCGCAATTCGGTAAGAAAGCACTCGAACAACGCGCTAAGATCCTAAAATCAATAGAAGCAAAGAAAGGTCAACATAGAGCACACATGTTCGCTTTTGATTTATCTCAGAAGCGTACAGACAAGGTGTTAGCTGTATTGGTTGATTTCCCAGACTTACCATGGAATGACAACCGATTAACGTCTGACCATACCGAAATGCTCTACGATAGCTACAAACCTGAACACTATCAGAATCTGCTTTTCTCTGGCGCTGGTTACCTTGGGCCGAATGGCGAAAACCTCATCTCGATGCGTCAGTACTATGAGAGTGAATCTGGGGAAAGTTATAGCGTTGCTGGTCAAGCTGCAGGCTGGTACCGAGCTTCAAAAGATGCTTCATTCTATGGTGGTAACTCACCAACAACAGACAACGATCTTAATGCTCAGGAACTAGTTCGTGAAGCGCTGAACCAGCTAGCACAAGATCCAAGTATTAACCTCGCCGACTACGACATCGAAGACCGTTATGACTATGACGGCGATGGTAACTTCCGTGAACCGGATGGCGTTATTGATCACTTAATGGTGTTCCACTCTTCCGTAGGTGAAGAAGCCGGCGGTGGTGTATTGGGCGACGATGCTATTTGGTCACACCGTTACAACCTTGGCAAGTACCATGTGCTTGAAGGCACCTCGAGTACTCTACCTGGTCGCTTTGACGGAAAGTACGCTGCATTTGATTACACTATTCAGCCTATTGATGCCGCAGCAGGTGTTTGTGCACACGAATACGGCCACGATTTAGGCTTGCCAGATGAATACGACACTCAATACACGGGCAAAGGCGAACCTGTTTCTTACTGGTCAATCATGTCTTCAGGTAGCTGGGCTGGTAAGATTGGCGGCACACAGCCAACTGCATTCAGTTCATGGGCAAAACAGTTCCTTCAAGAATCGATTGGTGGTAAATGGATTGCGAACCAAACCATTTCGGTAGACGACCTGACTCCAAAAGGCGAAGAAATCACTCTTCACCAGACTATCGATAACGATAAACAGAATATGGTCCGCATTGACCTACCTGTAAAACGTACCGAAGGTCATAAGCCTTTCTCAGGTAACTACAGCTTCCATTCAGGTAAAGGTGACGATCTTAAGAACAAGATGTCTCGTCAGCTGACTCTGCCTGAAGGTACTAGTGTCAAACTAGCGTTTAAAGCTTGGTATCAGATTGAAAAAGACTACGATTACGCTCGCGTGCTAATCAATGGCCAACAGATCGCTGGTAACATCACAACGATGAATGATCCATACAATACGGGGCTTGTACCTGCTATTGCAGGTGAATCTGACGGTTGGGTTGATGCAGAGTTTGACCTATCACAATGGGCAGGCCAAACCGTCGAATTGAGCTTCGATTACGTGACGGATGGCGGACTAGCGATGGAAGGTCTGCACATCGATAACATCTCGATTGAAGCTGACGGCAGTACGACTTTGATCGACGATGCCGAAGGAAAATCTAGCTTTGCGTTCAATGGATACCGTCTAAACGATGGCTTCAACGAAGCGGCACATTACTACCTACTTCAATGGCGTAGCCATAACGATGTGGACGAAGGTCTGAACAACATTAAACGCTTCGGCAAATTAATGTCATTCGAGCCGGGTCTGATTGTTTGGTATGTCGATGAGTCAATGACCGATAACTGGGTTGGCAAACACCCTGGTGAAGGTTGGCTTGGTGTTGTCGATGCGGACCAAAATGCAATGATTTGGGCTAATTCTGGCACTGCAGCACAAACTCGTTACCAAGTACGTGATGCGGCATTCTCAATGAATGACCAAAAGCCAATGCGTCTTGAGAACAGCGACGGTGATGTGCTGGAAGATGTCAGCTTGATTGGTAACGCTTACTTCGCGGACAATCAAGATTACTCAAATCCACAATCACCTGATGCTGGCCGCCTTCTGGCTGAACACGGTGTTCAAATTGAAGTGATCGAGCAAGCTGCCGACAATACCTATGGCGTAATTAAAGTATCGAAAGCGGAAGAACCTAACCAACTTCCAGTCGCAGCATTCACATTGTCATTGGATGGCCTAAATGTCACTGCAAGTAACTCTAGTTCCGATAGTGACGGTTCAATCGTTGCGTACAACTGGGACTTTGGTAACGGTGAGTCAAGCTCAGAGCAGTCACCTTCTTGGACTTACTTGAATGACGGTAGCTACACTGTCTCTCTAACTGTGACAGATGATCGTGGTGATCAGCATACTGCGACAGAAACCATCACAGTTGAAGCGAACAATGTACTTCCTACAGCAAGTGCACGTTACATTCATCTAGGTCGTTGGGTCACCATGTGGTCTACCAGCTCGGATCCTGACGGTCGCATCGTTGATACAGAATGGGTTCTACCAAACGGAAAAGTAAAACGTGGACGCGTATTTACCTCTATCTTCCCAAGCTACGGCAAACAGGAAGTTCGTTTAACCGTTATGGATAACAACGGCGATAAAGTATCTAAAATCATTACTGTCGATTTATAAGGATTTCTCCGTTCCTTAACTTCCCTACTCCTCTTATTTGAGTGAGATTTGAGCGCAACTCTGGTTGCGCTCTTTTTTTGCTTAAAACTCAGCTACTAATTACTTCTAATACTTCAACACTCAGTCAATATATTAAATCGCTTCATATTAATATTTTCCCCTCAATCTAAATTACATACTCTTAAAAATATTCTACCGTCTATAAATACATATATTATTAAAATAATTAAATTTCGTGATTCAAAGTCTTTACTAAAAGACATATTAATAATCCGTTCAATTCAACAAATGCATAATAAGTTCAAAATTCGCACACATCGCTTGTTTATTGAACCTAATTATTAACTACTCATTTCTGTATAAAGTTTGATCTTCATTCAATCCCAACTCATTTATCCAATGAATACTTTGACTACATCGTGGTAGGTATGCGATCAAAGATGAGTAAATACTCTACAATCAAAACAATAAGTGAATAATTATGAAAAAGACGTTAATTTTGGCTGGTTCCTTGTTGGCAGCACCAGCTTTTGCAGATGACCTACCCATGGCTCCTGAAGCAGTAAGCGCTAGTTACGCTGCTGAAGTACAAGCAAATCAAACATACACCTACGTTCGTTGCTGGTACCGTCCAGCCCAAAATCACGATGACCCTTCTACAGATTGGGAATGGGCGCGTGATGACAATGGTGATTACTACACAATTGACGGCTATTGGTGGTCATCCGTTTCATTCAAAAACATGTTCTACACCAACGCCACTCAAACTGACATAGAAAACCGCTGCAAAGAAACGTTAGGGGTTAACCATAACACTGCCGATCTTCTTTACTATGCATCTGACAACCGTTTTTCATACAACCACAGCATCTGGACAAACGACAATGCTGTAAACAATAAAATCAATCGCATTGTTGCCTTTGGTGATAGCCTATCAGACACAGGGAATCTCTACAACGGCTCTCAATGGGTATTCCCCAACCGAAACTCGTGGTTCTTAGGCCACTTTTCTAATGGGCTTGTATGGACAGAATACTTAGCCCAAGCCAAAGGTGTTCCCCTATATAACTGGGCGGTTGGCGGTGCGGCTGGAACCAATCAATACGTTGCTTTGACGGGGATTTATGACCAAGTCACGTCATACCTGACTTACATGAAAATGGCTAAGAACTATAACCCTCAGAATAGCTTAATTACGCTTGAGTTCGGCCTCAATGATTTCATGAACTATGACCGTGAAGTCGCAGATGTTAAAGCGGACTTAAGTAGTGCAATGATCCGATTAACAGAATCTGGCGCAAACAACATCCTATTGTTTACCCTACCTGATGCCACTAAAGCGCCGCAGTTTAAGTATTCAACACAAGACGAGATTGATACGGTAAGAGCCAAGATCGTTGAGTTCAATGAGTTTATCAAAGAACAGGCGACACTCTATCAAACGAAAGGGCTTAACGTCGTGCTTTACGATGCACATGATATATTCGATCAAATCACATCAAACCCTAAACAGCATGGCTTTGAAAACTCAACGGATGCATGTTTGAACATCAATCGTAGCTCGTCAGTCGACTACCTCTACAGCCATGAGCTTACCAATGACTGTGCTTACCACAGTTCGGACAAGTATGTTTTCTGGGGGGTTACCCACCCTACAACTGCAACACATAAGTACATTGCAGACGAAATCATTCAGACAAAGCTAAACCAGTTCAACTTCTAGCTAGGTCGGAAATCAAAAAAGGAGGCAGTATGATTGCCTCCTTTTTCCATTTTAATGCCTAGCTAAGCAGTCACACTTTTAGCCCTGAATACGTTAATGCCGAATAACGCGATAACAGCAAGCACAAACGGTAGCACATAAATATTTAAGTTCTCCCACCCTACCGTTGCTTCCAGCCAACCAGATAACAAAGCAGTAATTGTCACACAGCTAAAGACAAAAAATTCGTTAAAGGCTTGGGCTTTAGATTTGTTGTGCGCGGCATACGATTGACTGAACAGCCCCGTTGCGGCGATAAACATAAAGTTCCAACCAACACCGAGTAAAACCAGAGCGAGCGAAAAATGCCAAATCGACTGACCATGGATATTAATCGCCACGCAAAGCACGAATAAAATACCTCCCGTCAGGATCATTTGTCTCGCGCCAAACTTTTCAATCAATTTACCGGTAAAAAATGCCGGTACGAACATCCCAAGCACGTGCCACTCGATGACGCCTGCGGCTTTCTCGAAGTCGAAGCCACAACCTATCATCGCAAGTGGCGTGGCTGTCATGAGAATGTTCATCACGGCATACGCCACCATGGCAGCAAACACCGCCAACATGAAATTAGGCGCTTTGATGATTTGAAGCAGTGGCTCAGGGTTATCCTTAGCAGTTCCCGTATGATGCGCCGGGAACTGAATGGTCTGAAGTAAACACAATGCAATAATATTTAGCACAATCAATGACATGAAAGCACCTACGTATAGTGAATCACCTGTCATTTGTTGCGAGTATACGGCTAGATTAGGTCCAAGAACCGCAGCTAAAACGCCACCAGCCATAGAGATAGATATCGCACGATGTCGTGCGCTTTCTTCACACACTTCAATTGCTGCAAAACGATACAAGGTACCAAACCCGATACCAATACCAAGTAAGAAAGTCCCGACACAGAACAGATAAAACTGCTCATTAGACAAAGCATAGGTCGCTACTGACGCACCGGTAATGCCAACCAAGTTACCTAAACTAAAGCCTTTTCTTCGACCAAATTTCCCCATGATCAGAGAAGCAGGAATCGTTGCGCTCATTAGCCCGAGGAATTGCAATGCGACGGGCAAGGTGATCATACTTTCACTTGGCGCAATTTCCTTACCCACTAACCCAATCACAGATATCAGCAGGATATTGCCCGTCATCAGTAGTGCCTGACAGAGTGACAGAATCCAAACATTCCTATTCACTTTAACGCCTCGCTAACCGCAGAGTTTGCGTGTATTTCAGTGGTGTCGAACAATGGAATATCCGTATCTTGCTCTGAAATCAATAAGCCTATTTCGGTACAACCTAGAATCACACCTTGTGCGCCGTCTGCGGAAAGATCCTCAATAATGGTTTTAAAATCTTGTTTCGATCTAGCGTTTATCTCACCAAGACAAAGCTCATTGTAAATAACATCATGGACAAGCCTTCGCTGAACACCATTTGGCACAATCACTTCTATTCCAAATTTATCGGTTAGGCGTTGTTTGTAGAATAACTGCTCCATTGTGAAAGCCGTGCCAAGCAAACCAACTTTATTGATTCCTTGCTCTGCCAACTGCTGACCTGTCGCATCGGCAATATGGAGTAACGGTATTGAGACGGCTTCTTCGACCTGACTCGCCACTTTGTGCATCGTATTGGTCGCAATTAGAAGAAAGTCAGCACCAGCCTTTTCAAGTGATTGAGCAGCTTCACTAAGAATAATTGCGGTTTTATCCCATTCACCTTTGTGTTGCAGGGCTTCTATCTCAGCAAAGTCGACGCTGTTCAGGATGAGCTTAGCTGAGTGCAATCCGCCTTTTTCGGCTTTAACTCTCTGATTTATTTGCTTGTAGTAACTTGCTGTTGATTCCCAGCTCATTCCACCAATAATACCGATTGTTTTCATCACGACTCCCTTCACGTAGATATTCCACTAATTAATCAAATGCATAACAAAATTACAAACAAAATAAAATGAGTCAGGATTATTACTCTCCGCCCTCACCCTAAAATTCTCACCCCATAAAAAAACCCTGAGCTGTTCACTCAGGGTTTTTGTCTTTTCAGTAACATCAGGCTAGCTAGTCACTTCTTCTTTTACGGGAAGTACTTGCTTCACATAGTCACCCGGTGCAGGCCCTAGTACAGGGAACTGTTCGTTACCTGTACTGAACGGCTCAACTTGCTCTTCAGGGCTAAAGCCCAACAACCATTGATGCCAATGTGTCCACCAAGAGCCTTCAGTATGAGTGGCATTACTTAGCCATTCATCAGCACTCTCGTCCAAGCTATCGTTGGTCCAAAAACCGTACTTGTTCTTCGATGGGTGGTTAACGATACCAGCAATGTGGCCAGACTCACCCAAAACGAACGTTTTGTTGCCACCGACGTTGAGAGCGCCGCGGTAAGTACCTTGCCACAAAGCAATATGGTCTTCTTTAGTCGACACAAAGTAGCTCGGGATCTTTATCTTGTTCAGATCGATCCATACACCGCCAACTTTCACACCTTTGTCTTGTACCAGTTTGTTGTTCAGATACAGCTCACGAAGCATAAAGTTGTGACAAGTCGAGCTGACATTGGTGCTGTCGCTGTTCCAATAAAGCAGATCAAAATCTACTGGGCTTTGGCCTTTTAGGTAATTATCTACATAGTAGTTCCAGTAAAGGCTATTCTCACGCAGTAGGCTGAATGTCACGCTTAATGAACGGCCATCCATGTAACCTTTAGCATTGTTTTGCGCTTCAATTGCGCTAACAATGGTGTCATTAATATAGGCACCAACTTCACCTGGTTGCGAGAAGTCTAACAAGGTCGTGAAGAACGTCGCACTCTTAATACGCTTCTTCATTCGCTTCGCAGCATAGTAAGCAATGGTGCTAGCCAGAACCGTACCACCAATACAGTAACCCGCTGCATTGATTTGCTCCTGACCAGTGATATCTTCTATTGCCGATACCGCTTTCGCTACACCTTCAGTAACATAGTCACCAAACTCTACCTGACTTTGCTCTTTGCCTGGGTTGCGCCAAGACATCATAAATACCGAGTGTCCCTGTTCAAGCAGCCAGCGAACCATTGAGTTCTTCTGACGCAAATCCAGAATGTAGTATTTGTTGATGAATGGAGGCACGATCAACAACGGCGTCGCATGAACTTTTTCCGTCATTGGACGGTACTGAATCAGCTCAAACAGTTCATTGCGGTAAACCACTTCACCTGCCGTGTTCGCAACGTCGTCGCCTAAGCGAAATGCATTGTTGTTTGTCATGCGGATCTTGAGGATATCTGCACTCGATTCAACATCTTCTTTCAGCTGCTCCAAACCTGCCAACAGGTTTTCGCCATTTTGCTCTAGAGTCAGCTTCAATAACTCTGGGTTAGTTGCGATGAAGTTGCTTGGAGACATAGCGTTGATTGCTTGACGGGAGAAGAAGCTGATACGCTCTTTCGCTTTCTCGTCAAGGCCTTCAATGCTATCGATTGTTTGTAGGTAAGTTTTGCTGAAGAGTAAGTATGACTGTTTGATGAAGTTATAAAACACATCACTTTGCCATTCTTCGTTGGAGAATCGCTTATCGCCCTTTTCTGCTTCAACAACGGATTCACTGTTTTGAGCGAGCGCGACGTTTTGCCAAATTTGCAGCTGCTGTTGCCACCATTCAGCTTGGATTTGCAGCATTGCAGCTGGTTGGTTTGCAGCACTTTCGAAGAGCTTAGTGGTATCTTCGAAATTCACTTCTTGCATTGCTTTGTTCAGAGGGGAGTTAACGGCTGCCCTGCTTAGTTCTAGATCTTCCCACCACTTTTGATTGGTTTCCTGGAGCTTCACAAGGTAGTCCGAAAAGAAGTGTTGATACATATTGCTACTCCTATGATCGGAAAAAATGCCGCCTTTCGGCGGCACAAACAAGTCAGTGTTATGCGGGAGTCACTGTCTTAAGGTTTTCCGTTGTTAGCTGATCAACGTCATCTTTGAACTCTTTAGCAATAGACTGAAGCTTGTTGCTGTCGTCCATCATTTGCTGAGAAAGCTTAGTTAGAACTGAAAGCTGCTGGCTGTTGAATGCAGTTAGAGAAGTCACGTCTTTGATTTCACTTGCCGCTTTCATTTGAGTCAGACCCATTTCGCTGTATGTGCGAATTGCATTCAGTTGAAGTTCAGTCATGACTTCAACATTCTTAGTCACAAGTTTGTTGAACTTCACGTATGGTTCTAGGCTCTTTTCAGTTTGGTCTGTGAAAGATTTGAAAAAATCAGTGTACATAGTCTTACTCCTGGGTTAATTCCATTTTAATTTAGCGAAAATTCAGGCTCGAATTGAATTTAAGCGATTGATTTAATAACTACTGCAGTTCCCATACCGCCACCAACACATAGTGAAGCGACACCATAAGTACCGTTACTTCTGGTAAGTTCGTGAACAAGGGAAACCAAAATACGGTTACCTGATGCACCTAGAGGGTGACCAAGAGCAATCGCACCGCCATTTACATTGGCTTTATCTAAAATCGAAGAAACGGATACATCGTGTTCTTGCGCTAGCTTATGGATGACACCGAGTGCTTGAGCAGCAAACGCTTCATTCAATTCATAAACATTGACATCATCTGTTGTGATTTCTGCTTTGCTCAGTGCTTGAGTCACAGCTTCTACCGGACCCAATCCCATGATTTCAGGGTTTAGTCCAGACTGCGCGTAACTTGCAATCTCAGCAATAGGTTGCAAACCATGCTTCTGAACCGCACTTTCACTCGCAACAATAATCGCGCTCGCACCGTCGTTAATACCAGACGCATTACCAGCAGTAACAGTGCCTTCTTTTTCGAAAGCAGGACGTAGCTTCTCTAAACCGCTCAACGTTGCATTCGCTTTCGGATATTCATCCGTGTCAAAAACAATCGTTTCTTTGCGTTTTTTCACGTCAACAGCAACGATTTCATCCACAAATTTACCTGCCTCAATCGCCGCAACGGCTTTCATTTGGCTTGCAAGTGCGTATTCATCCTGCTGTTCACGGTTGATCCCTACTTCGCGAGCAACGTTCTCAGCTGTTTTGCCCATATGGTATTGATTAAAAACATCAGTCAATCCATCGTTGATGAGCAGATCCGTTAGATTCATGTTGCCCATCTTGTGTCCGTCGCGAATGTTGCTAGGCACAATGAAAGGAATCTGGGACATCACTTCAACGCCTGCCGCAACCACGACAGAAGCATCACCAGATCGAATGTGACTAACCGCATCCATAACCGTTTTCATACCGCTGCCACACACCATATTGAGTGTGTAAGCAGGTACTGATTCTGGAATACCAGCATAGAGAGCAGCCTGGCGGCCAATACCCATACCTTGTCCGGCACCTACGACGTTACCAACGATAACTTCGTCCACTAGCTCAGGGGCAACTTTACCTTGCTCCAAAGCGGCTTTAATCGCAATTGAGCCTAGATTTCCTGCTGAAATGTCTTTTAACGTTCCGCCAAATGAACCAATTGGCGTGCGCTTAGCTGCAACAATATAAACTTTTTCCATCTCATTCATCCTTAATGCATGTATAAGCCGCCATTTACAGACAGTGTCTCGCCTGTAATGTATGCACCCGCATCGCTCACTAAGAAGGAAACTGACTTAGCAATTTCTTCCGGTGTTGCGAGGCGTTTCATTGGGATTTGAGCTTTGATTGATTCAAGTACTTCTGGCTTCATTTGCTCAACCATAGGAGTACCTGTATATCCAGGAGCAACAACATTGACCGTCACACCGCTTCTCGCACCTTCTGCGGCAAGCGCTTTTGAGAACCCAATCATGCCTGCTTTTGCAGCCGAGTAGTTTGTTTGACCAAACTGACCTTTTAGGCCATTCACTGAAGAGATATTGATAACGCGCCCGTTGCCTTTTTCACACATAGCAGCAAACAGTGGCTGCGTAACGTTGAACAAGCTGTTTAGGTTTGTTTCAATGACTTCTTTCCAAGCCGATGCTGTCATCTTTTTAAACACGCCATCACGAGTGATACCTGCGTTATTTACAACGACATCGATAGTCCCTTCTTCTTCTAACAAAAGAGCTAAACGTTCAGCACACTGCTCAGTATTGGTTACATCCAATTCGAACAAGCGAACTTGATCTTCATTGAATTCTTTATCGTTAAACCAATCTAAAGCACACTGATAGTTACCAGTAAAATAGGTAGCAATTACACGATAACCATCGTTAACTAGTTGAGAAGAAATTGCAGAACCAATTCCGCCTTTTGATCCCGTGATCAAAGCGACTTTTTTCATTAAGAGACTCCATTCTTAACAGCAATTAAAATAATTTATTCGCCATTAACCGGTGCCAACAATAAGCACCAACCAACGTTATTAATAATACTTAAATAAGGAACTTTCCGTCCTCGTTCTGTTAATTAAAACTAATGTCTTAATGTTACAGTTCAAATACTTTTTGAGTTTAGTTGCATAATGTTGAACAAGATCTCATAAGGAATGTAATGTTATATAGTTGTTAATCCCACATATCTCATTGTTTTATAAGTATAAAATTTAAACTCTTCTTTTATCAGCAATAGCTAAAACACTGTTTTAACTTCAATTTTCGTCGTTTACACCTATTTCATCAATCTTTATCACCTTTTAAAACGTAATTATTTTCGTTACAGATAGGTTTACGTTTACATGACAAAAGAATCATTTCGTTATTAGACTTTGGTTTAACTATGCAATCCATTGCAATTTATAATATGGTTAATTAAATCGATAAGTTCATGTTAATTTTAATATATATATCGATTGACGTTATTTATACTAAAGTCTAGCCAAATCGGCGAATTCTGTACTTACTTTATAAAATAAAGACATAAAAAAACCCGGTAAAAATTACCGGGTTGGCCAATATCGAATCGAATTTCTATCCGTGAATTTATCCGGCAGTGGATGGTTTGATTCGGTAGAAAATGGCAAACAGAACTGGTACTACGATCAGTGTTAATACCGTAGCAAATCCCAAACCAGCCATTATTGTTATTGCCATCGAGCCAAAGAAAGCATCGAATACAAGTGGAATCATCCCTAATATCGTTGTCAGTGCGGCCATACTTACCGGGCGTACACGAGATATCGCACTATCAAATACAGCTTGGTAAGGGTCCTTACCCGACTCAAGCTCAATATTAATTTGGTCTAGTAGAACAATGCCATTTTTCAGAATCATGCCACTTAAGCTCAGCAAACCAAGGAAAGCAGTAAAGCTAAACGGCATATCTGTCGCCAGTAAGCCTATCGAGACACCGATGATTGACAGTGGAACCGTGAACCAAATAACCAGTGGTTTACGCAGTGAGTTAAATAGGAACATGGTGATAATGAACATCAGCATGTAACCCATCGGCAATGAACCAAACAAGGCTTCTTGTGCATCCTTAGATGACTCATATTCCCCGCCCCAGCTAATGCTGTATCCTTCAGGTAAGCTCATTGCCTGTACTTTAGGCTGAATACGAGCAAATAGACTTGCCGCAGTTTCATTACCTAACACATCATGATCAGCCAATACGGTTAAAGTACGTTTACGATCACGACGCTGAATCAGCGGTTCTTGCCATTGAAGGCTTACCCCATCAATCACTTGATCCACTGGGATATATGTCTGCAGTGATGGGCTCCAAATCTTCACATTGGCCAAGGATTCGAAATCAACGCGTTCTTCTTCTGGCAAACGAGCGATAATCGGCAGCATATGCGTTCCATCACGTAACAAGCCAATTGGAGTTCCACCAAATGCCATTTGCAAAGTGTTGGATACATCTTCTTTTGAGATGCCTAAACGACGGGCTTTTGACTCATTAAACTGAGGCACTAGCTCCTTGGTACGTTCACGCCAGTCGTGACGAACATTTCGTGCTCCAGGATCAGCCAGTAAAATGTCTTCAACCTTAGCCGCAATCGAACGTAGAGTCTGAGGGTCTGGACCAGTGATCCGTGCTTCAATCTTGGACGCCGGTGACGGGCCAAACTCCATCAACTTGAACTGGAATGTGGGCTGATTGAACTGAACTGAAAGTTCTCTATCAAGCTCCTCCAGAAGCGAGAACATCACTTCTCGATCTGTCGTTCGAACTTGAAGCTGAGTATACGCTTCGTAACTTTTCTCAGGCTGATAAGTCAGCGCAAATCGCTGCAAGCCTTGGCCTGTTGTGGTGGTTACAAATTCAACATTGTCTTTAGCACGAATGTACTGTTCCACCTTCTTCGTTTCTTCAACAGTTTTACGAATGTCCGTCCCTTCTGGCATCCACATATCTACGTAAAACATGGGGGTGTTTGAAGGTGGGAAGAATGACTGCTTGACCATGCCAAAACCAATTACAGCAACCACGAGCAGTCCAACCATGCTGGCGACAGTTAACCAACGAAAACGAAGCGCGAGCTTTAAGCAAGCACCAAAAACGGTAAACAAGATTCCTTTGTAAGGATCAACATCTTCAGCGTCAGCATTCGTTTCATTTTCCTTGAGCATTAAATCCGCAAGGAAAGGGGTCAGCGTGAGAGCCGTGATCCAGCTTAGGAATAGTGAGAAACATAGCACCCAAAACAGAGAGCCCATAAACTCACCAGTCGCATCCTGAGACAGGCCAATTGGAGCAAATGCAGTAATAGCAATAACTGTGGCACCTAGTAGCGGCCACTGAGTCTGTTTGACAATATCAACAGCTGCTTGAAGTTTAGTCTTGCCCTTCTTAAGTCCGACCAATATCCCTTCAACGACCACAATGGCGTTATCCACCAGCATACCCAAGGCGATTATCAGCGCACCTAGGGAAATACGGTGTAATTCCACATCATACTGCTTCATTAAAATGAACGTACCAAATACGGTCAGTAAAAGCACAGCACCAATGATAAGGCCACTACGTAATCCCATGGCGAAAAGCAAAACGATGATAACGATCGCAACGGCCTGCCCTAGGCTGATAATGAAATCATTGACTGAATTATCGACTTCTGCGGACTGATTGTAGAAATAATTAATTTCTACGCCTGCTGGCTTAATGTTTTCCAATTCCGCAAGTTCCGCTTGAATCGCGTTCCCTACCTCGACAACATTGACACCAGATCCAAAAGAGATCGCTAGATTGATTGATGGTTTACCGTTGTATGTCAGTACGTTAGAAGGTTTGTCTTGAATTCCTCGTGACACGGTCGCCACATCTTTCAAACGAATCAGGTTACCCGTATCACGGCCGTGGATAATGAGGTCTTCCAACTCCTGTTCCGAGCTCATAGTTCCGTTTGGTCGAATCGTTAGTGACTGTCCATTGACCATCACATCACCAGCGGACTGTACACTGTTTTGCTGACTTAACAGGCCAACCACGGTGTTCATATCCAGATTAAGGGCAGCGAGTCTTTCCAGCGAAACTTCGACGAACAATTGTTCCTGCTGATCACCTGAAATAGTTACCTTGCCGACACCATCAACTAATTCCAGCTCACGGCTCAAATAGTCAGCATAACGTTTTAGCTCGATATAATCGTAGCCATCTCCAGTTAGCATCAACATTACGCCATATACATCACCAAAGTCGTCAATGATCTGGATAGAGTTCACGCCACTTGGCAACGATGGTTGAAGATCATAGATTTTACGGCGCATTTCATCCCAGATTTGTGGCAATTCGTCCGGGCCGTATTCCATTTCCATGCTGACCATAATTTGTGACATGCCATTGGAAGACGTGGATGTGATCTTGTCGATATAAGGCAGCTTTCGAATTTCTTTCTCAAGCGGGTATGTTAATTCTTCCTCGACTTCCTGTGAGGTAGCCCCCGGGTACGTAGATATGATCATCGCATCTTTAATGGTGAACGCAGGGTCTTCCAAACGACCAAGATCCATAAATGACGTGTAGCCACCCACCGCCAAAATGACCAGAAATAGCCAACTAATGACTTTGTTTTTTATTGAATACTCCGCAATGCTCACTGCTGCGCTCCTTTAATTTCCATGCCTTCACGCAGCTTGCGTAAGTTAGAGTTAATAATGATGTCACCAGTATCGACGCCTCCTGAAATTAACGCGCCAGAGCCGTTAATCTGGCTCACCGAAATGGGATAACGATGTGCAATATTGTCTTCCAACTTCCATGCAAAAAAGTCCTGTGGATTAAAGCCTGTATCAACCGCTGTCATTGGCAATTGATAACCTTGAATGGTGTTGAGACCAGCCTTAACCAGATCGACTGAGACTTGCACACTCGTACCCGGCAAAATACGTTGCTCAATCTGAGGCATAGACAGCCAGAACTCATACGTTTGGCTATCTGGGTGCAGTTCACTCGTGTGCTCCAGATAAGACACGGTATAAGCCCCATCATGACCAGCAAAAGTTGCTGTTGGCTGATATCTTTCTGAACTCAACTCTGGTTTGAGCATTGCTAGGACGGTATCTGACACGTTGAGTTTGACGTAAACTTTTTCGTCTTGATAGATGGAGACAACCATTTCACCGGGGCTGGTGTTCTCAAACTTTTGCTTGTCTACGCTAGACACCACACCATCAAACGGTGCTTTTAGACGCGTATAAACCACTCTGAGTTTGGCAGTACCTAAATTCGCTTCTGCTAGTTTGAAACTTGCACTTAACTCATCAAGATCAGCACTTGAGATCATTTTGTTGTGTCTTAATTCCTGACCACGCTTAAACTGCTTTAGTGCCAGCTCGTATTTGGCCTGTGCATCGGTAAGGTTTTGTTTTGCTTTCGCATCATCAAGAATCGCGACGACTTGCCCTTTTGTGACATTGTCACCTTCCTGAACCAGAATCGAAGATATCTCGCCGTCAAGTCGGAAAGATAAAGGGGTCAGTTCAGCGGGCATCACCTGACCATTGAAGCTTCTATGTTGACTGGTGAGAGGTGAGCCAACTTCAAATGTATCAACTCGTAGTTCATTTTTTTCTCTGTGTTCCACAGATGGTTTACATGCCACAAGACCTAAAACAGAGAGCGCAATGATTGAGGCTTTAAACATTTTCATATCAGATCCCTCCCTCTTTAATCCAAGCTTTAACCTGTTGACCAGAGGCCAATTTGTCTACGCCAGCTTCTACAATCAGGTCGCCTTTCTCCAACCCGGAGATAACGTCACCATGTTCATCTAGCGTTACTTGAATTTGTTGGATGGTCTGATTTTCAGAATTAAATCGATACAAAAGTCCAGTCGTATCGTGCTTTGAAATCCACGCAGAAGGCGCAATTTTTATCGTCGCTTTCTTCTCATCATTAACCAAGTGAACTTGGCCCGTCATTCCAGGTAATAGGTTTAATTCTTGTGGTCGTTGAATCGTGACGCTGGCGCTGTAACTGTTGGTATCAACGTCAGGTTGCGTGGAAATCTCTTTGAACTCAGAAGGAATATCGACATCGCGATGACTGTCCATAGAGACTGTGAGTGTCGAAGCGCTGAACTTGTCTAATCCATATTGCTCGGTGTAAGTCACAGGTACGGTGAAAACAACATCCATGACACTGTTATCGATAAGGTTTAGGATCGGTTGGTTTGCACCAACTACTTGATGTTCTTTGGCAAAGGTAATGGATACAACACCATCAAAAGGAGCAGTAATACGGGTATAGTTTAGATCTGTGACAGCCTGTTCATAGGCAGCTTTGGCCGCTTTGTACTGGGTCTCTGTCTGGTCAAAATCATCCGTACTGATCAGCTTTTTTGAGTACAATTGATCTGCTCGATTAAAGGCTGTCTTAGCTAAACTGTATTCGGCCTGACGAGCATCCAACGCGAGCTGATAATCATTAGGGTCCAAAATAGCAAGCACATCCCCTTTCTCAACCATACTTCCCATCTTTACGTTAAGGCTCTCAATTTCTCCTGCGACTTGAAAAGAGAGTGCAGCTCGGTCAGTGGCATCGATTTTGGCAATGAAGGAATCGACCTGGCTTAGGGTTACATCCGGCACTTCCATCAACTTCACTGGTGTCACAACGGGTGTTGTCACTTCTGATACGGCTTTATTACAGCCAACCAGCGTCAACCCAATCGCACTTGCGATCAAAAGCTTTGCTGATGGCCTCATTCTGAATGCAGATTTGATCATGTGGTGATCTCATTTTAATTTTATTACACAGTTGTGCAGTATATGGATAATATAAGCGAGATCAATGTTTATTTTCCATGTGTGCAGTATAATTTTTTGGTATGCTTGTTTTATAAGTGACGTATGAGATGAAAAGCGATTCGATTTCTGTTAGAAATACCGCGTCGTAAGCAATTGAACGAGAAAATGACTGAAAGAAAGCAAGGCCGCCGAAGCGCCCAAGATGCAGAAAAGACAAAATGTGAAATCATGAAAGTCGCGACAGAGCTCTTTTGTGAGCTAGGTTATGAACGCGTGTCACTTCGTAACATCAGCGAAAAAGCCGGAGTTTCGCATAGCTTGATCAGGCATCATTTTGGTAGCAAAGAGAAAATCTGGTACGCGATTAGCGATAGCCTACACTGTTATATGGAGACCTATATCCATACTATCGTTGAGAACATGCCAAAAGACATCACCGCCAACGTTAAGCTTTATCTGTTCTCTGTTCGCCTACTCGCGCACCTGTTGACCTTTAAGCAACCCATCCAGTTGATTGCTGATGCCGTCCGTCAAGAAGATACGCTATTCGACTATTTCATCGATAACTCAGGTGAATTGGAAGATATGGTCAACCGCATCGCTGATGACTATAACGAGGCTTTTCCTCAAACTCCGGTTAAAATCTGGGAAATCAAATGGCAGATGATCATGTTTGCCCATGGTGCAGCCAGCCTCGGGCCGTTTATGCGCGAAACGTGGAGCGATGAGACCCGGGATTATCAGCAATGCTTGCTCAATCATTGGAGTATGTTTAACCAGATGATGGCATGCCGCTTTCAAGTTCCTCAAGCCTATATTCTTTCACCGAGTAAGGTTGAAGATTTGATCTTTGACGTCCCTTGTGAAGCATCTGAAGAATCCTTAACAACTGAATAAACCATTCAACGACTATGGCCAACATTCGAGATGTAGCAAAAGAAGCAAAGCTATCTGTTGCTACTGTATCAAGAGTCATTAATAAGCTTCCTCATACTAGCCAAGCAGCGATTGACGCCGTCCATACAGCGATGGAGAAGCTAAATTATCGCCCCAATGCCAATGCTCGCGCTTTGGTGAGCAAATCCTCGCCATCCATTGGGGTTTTAGTTGCCGATGTATCAAACCCTTTTTACGGTGCGATGGTACAAGCGATTGATGAAGTCGCCCGTGAATATAAGAAGCATATTCTGATCACCCATGGTTATCACAATGAAGCGTATGAGCGGGAGGCGATTGAGCTCCTCATTAACAATCGTTGTGACTCGCTGGTGATTCACAGTAAAGGATTATCCGATCAGGAGCTAATCAAGTTCTCTCAAGAGATCCCCGGCCTGACCATCATTAACCGTTTCATTCCAGAAATTGCAGAACGATGCGTGGCCTTGGACAACGTCAAAGGCAGCAGTTTAGCCCTCAATCACTTGTTACGTGCTGGCCACGAAAAAATTGGTTATCTTGCGTCTTCACATCAAATTGAGGATTCAGTTGATCGCAAACAAGGCTATCGCTCAGAGCTAGAAAAACATGGCCTATCCTATTCGGGTAGCCTGGTTGCTGCGGGCGAACCTGATGAACTAGGTGGTGCAGAGGCGATGAGAAACCTGCTAGCGAAAAACGTCCCGTTTACCGCCGTCGCAACCTACAACGATTTGATGGCGGCCGGCGCGATAAAGGTACTGACGGAAAACAACATACGCGTACCGGAAGATGTTTCTGTCATAGGGTTCGATGATTCTTCTATTGCCAGTTATTTGTCCCCGACGCTGACAACAGTTCGCTACCCGATTCAAATCATGGCCAGTCACGCAGCAAGACTTGCTATCCATCTCGCAGAAAAAAGCCCTTACGAGCACGATAAGCACCTGTATGTGCCGACACTTGTTGTTCGCCATTCAGTCAAAAAGCAGTCCTCTGTATAAAGAAAAGCCCCGCTATGCTGTCAAAACATAGCGGGGCTTTTTGTTTACTTAACGCCTAGAGATTAGCGACAAATGTGACCGTAGAACGAGCCGGCACTTGATATTCATCACCTTGCTTCTCTAATTCAATTAAAGCTAAGTTGTGCTCTGAGTTCGTCACGTATGTCTGGTACGTAGCTTCACTTTGAGACCCTTCAAGGTCAATAGAAACGGCTTCGGCACTATCACCTGCATTCACTGCAACCACCACAAGCTTATCTTTCTCAGGGCTCACATAGGCTGACGTCATCAGCCCTTTAAGTTCATCCGGCCCATCAAGCTCTACACGCTGATAGCCCGGGCGAATAAAGCGACTGAAGTTACCGACCGTCCACATCATTTTTGAATCTTGCACGGTATCAGATTCCAATGATGGATCGATCTTAATCATACCGTCCTTATAATCGTATGGCGTCAGCCCCAACCACCAATGCCAAGCAGATGCGTTCAGTCGTGTTAGATCACGATGAATGATGCGACCCACATGCAGCGCATAATCCATATCATTCACATCGAACCCATGACCATCAAAGTTTCTCGCAAGCCCTGCATCGCCAAGAATGCTCATCTCACTCATCCATATCTCTGCATCCGGAGAAACCGATTTTAGGTTGCCGTAAGTCATCTCTCTAAGTTTTTCTAGTCGGTCTGGCCAAGCATCAGAGAAGTAGCCATGCACGGAGATCTGGTTACCGATAATGTCGCGAATCTCAGGGTCACCAAGTAATTCATCAATGTAATTGCGGTACAAGCCTACACCACGAGCATTCATACCGTTAGTTTGAGATGAGCCATCAAAATTACGCTTGTAGGCATCCTTGAGTGCAGCAGTAAACTCCACCACCTCGCCACCATCAATGTGAACATCATTTCGGATACCAGCATCTGCGAGTTTTTTATCTAGGCTACGATATACCGCTTTGACTTCTTCCATGTTATAGCGGTTTCCTTCTTGGGTTTGCCCTTCCCATTCCCAAGTTGGCTCGTTGATTGGACTAACGTAATTGACTGGCACACCCACTTCATCACTGCGAAGGTAAGTCAATACATCAACCAAAAAGTCAGAAAATTCATCCACTTTATCCGCTTTAAGGTTTGTTGAACCCACACCGTCGGCTGCCGTTGGATGAGTTAAGCCGTTTTTCGTCAGATAGTGAGGTGGACTATTCGCAAACGCAATAAAGTTGTCTACACCACGCTGATGCGCTTCCTGCATAAACCGGATTTGTCCTTGCTGCTTTGTGCTATCAATACCAGCACCCGATTCTGGGACCAGTAACTCGGCTCTTCGCATTGGATCACGGATAAAGCTACCGTCACCCTGCCCCGCACTGCCTGCACCAATGTTAAACCGCCAAGCTGACAACCCAATACCCTTCTCGGTAGAAAAAAGTAAATCCGCCAAGTGATCAATAGCCTTTTGATCGCCTTCAGCCTGCCACTTATTAATAGTCGGATTAATTGACCATGCATCAGACGCACCAAAACTATGAATGGTTTGCTTAGTATTATTTAATTCAACATCCAGTGTTTGGGCCGCAAGTGTCCCTGACAGTACACAACTCACTGCCATAGATAACAATATTCTCTTCATGCCTATCTCAATATATTTTATTAATTAGAAAAGATAATAGAAATTAAATATGAAAATTAGAATGATCGACGATAGCCAACTTTAAAGAAGAAATAATCATCTTCCCATTGCTTTTGACTCCAATCTTGTTCAAAGTTTTCTTTATCTTCGGTTTGATAATATGTTTCAAAGACGAATTTAGACTTGTCATCAATTTTATAATCACCCCAAAGACCAGCACGAACTCTTAACTCATCTTTATCGCCATAATTGACGCTTTCTGCCTGGCGATAAAAAGTATATCGAACAAACGGTGTAACCGTGAGGTCGTCGAAAGTCTGGGTGTAATTTACACGAATTTGCCACTCAACCCTTTTTTCTTCTTCCCAAGCTCGGTTATCTCCTTCGTAACCATTTTGTTTGCTTACTTCACTATACAATGTCGTCTGAAGCGTCTTATCGTATGAGAGACGTGTCCGCAGTCCAAAATCTATTTCATGATAATAGTCCGTGTAGCCTGTACGAAGATCGTTATTTGCTTCGTCCTGACAACCATTATCTCCCACACAGTCCGTACCTCGAGGCCTGTTTCTCACGCCTACCGGAGCAATAAAGCCGTCCAGAATGAGGTCATAATCTTCCGTCAAGTAATAAGCCATATTGTTATAGAAGCGATATTCAGTCCGGCGTGTGTCGTTGGCATACATCTCATTACGAATCTGGAATTTAGGCCCCCACCAGAAATCTTCGTAGCCTTCTGACCAACCAATGGCAACGTCCTGTCTCGCTCGGTTGTTCCACGTACGCTCATCGCTTTCTATCATATGACGATAGCTAAAGTTGGCGTAAAGAAACATCGACGATTCTTCAATGGGATTAAATTCCATCGCAATATAGGGCATGGTATTGGTTCGTTGTTCTTGTTCGCGCCAATCTTCATATTCATTGCCAAGTTCAATATAACCAGCAATACCAAATGATGAGAATACTACCGCTGCACATGCCAAAATGGCTGTGTTATTTATTTTCATATTTGACCTTTAGTATTGGATATAATTAAGTAGAAGAAATTTCTTTAAGAACCATATTTTGGTAATCACCGTTTAGGCGATAACTTCTCTTATAAATATAAGCGCTGAGCAAAACTAATAATGTTGGTATACCAATCATTAGTGCACGTAAACCTAATATTGTTTCGTCACTCTGCTCTACATTCGGTACATAACCAATTGCTGTCAGGCCAATACCTACGAAGAACCCTGATAATGCACCGGCAAACTTAACCAACATCGTTTGGATGGAGAAGATGATGCTTTCGCTACGATGACCAGTTTTGTATTCGCCATAATCCACCACATCCGCCAACATAACCGTCGACAGCCCATTAGACAAACCGCCGCCAAACTTCAGCGCCGCACCCGCAATTCCTACCAAAATGCCGTTCTCAGGCGCAAATAGCCCGGTCAGCGCGAGAATGAGACTGCATAGTAAAGGGAATGCGCAAGCCACCAGCCACATAAATTTACGATTGATGATGTTACATAGTTTAGGGAAGAGGAATACGCCTGCAATTTCCGCCATACCTGAGACCAAAGCGAACATAGGGAACAGATCTTCACGGCCAATCGCGTAGCTAAAGTAGTATATGGCAAAGCCACCAACCAACTGAATCGCAATGTTAAATGCCAGCACTACGCCAATCAGAGACTTCAATTGATCATTCTTGCTGATGATATCTTTAACATCTTTAAACGAGAATTTTTCTGTCGAAACTTTCTTGTTCTTGATGCGCTCTTTCACATTGAAGAAGGTAATCAACGCACTCGCGATAAACGCGACGATGATCGCCATACTCAAGTACAAAAAGCCGGAACCTTTGTCTTCACCACCTAAAAAACCAACCACATATAGTCCGTACGTTCCCATAAGGGTCCAAGCACAGCTAGCAAACAAGCGCGGCCATACGACTAACTTTTCGCGTTCTACTCGTAGGGAAGACATGGAAGGAATCATAGACCAGTAAGGAATATCCATAATGGTATAAGTCACGCCCCAAAGGATGTAAGTGACCGTCGCATAGATGTACACCATGTTGTCATCAATATTGTGAGTATTGAATACCATCAATAAGAAGACGGAGTTGACTAAGGTTCCGATCACAATCCAAGGGCGGAATTTGCCGAAACGACTGCGCGTGTTATCGACAATCATGCCCATGATAGGGTCAGTTACCGCATCAACAAATCGCGCAACAAGAAACAGTGTGCCAACAAACGCTGCAGATATACCGACAACGTCTGTGTAATAGAACATTAGAAAAATATAGATAATGGAGCAGGCAAAATCTTTGCCTAACGCCCCTAGCCCATACGAAAACTTGGTTTGAATCGATATACTACCTTCAGACATATAAGGCTCCTTAGCCTTTGCTATTGGTTTGAATTAGGGTCAGAGAATGGCCCACCTCTCATTGGAGGTGGGCTCAGTTGTTATTTCAGAGTGAACTGCCACTGATACTGTGAGCGAGTCAGACGATATTCTGGACGAACGCTTGGGGTCCACGAGTCATCGCCACCCACGCCCATATGGAAACCGTCAAAGTAAACAAACACGCCGGGTTGCTTTACAAGCTCATGGGTATGTTTCGCTTGCGTCAACTGTTGTTGACCAAATTGGCTGATACTGAAGTGGAACCTTCCATTGATTTCAATACCACCAACCAGCAGCCTCTCGGTATCGCAGCGCAATCCATTGTCTGAAGGGAAGATATATGGGGTATGCATATCGGTGACAGGCAACTCCCATCGCCCGTGATCTGCGCTCAACTTGCGATCAGGGTAATTTTCATGCGGTCCTAAACCTAGCCAAGCGACCTTGTCAGGAGTCTCAGTTAATTGCAGGCATGCTCCCACACGAGGCAATGGTGGCAGAGAATCATCAACATCAACACGAACGGAAATGTCGACCTCCCCAGCTTGAGCAAAACAGTATGACCAAATTGAAGTAAGCACGAGTTTGTCATCAGCATAGTAAGCGTGTCTGACAATTACTTCGCCCATGACCGCGTTCACCTCGACGCCTTGGCAGCGGTGCTGCAGGTCAAACAACCCCGCGTTTTGCCAGCGAACCATCCACGCGTTAGGGTCTTGCCTGTCTACTTCACTGACGCCAATGTCATTGTCTAACGGCGCGCGGAAAAAATTATCTTGCAACGGTGATAGCAGCATTTCACGGTTAGATTTTTTCCAACTTTCAATAACACCTGTCGTTGAGTCGATAAACCATTCATTCTCCGCAGCGGTTACTAGCAAACCTTGATTTTGCTGTGTGAACATTGCAGGCGTGAACGTAACATGTGTTATTGATTCAACGTGTAGTCGCTTGCCAATAGCCATCTGTTCTTGGGCGACAATATGGCCTGCGTCTGCCCAGGACGTCGCCTGTTTATGACGAATTGCAACATTTAGGTGGCAATTAGACGTAGGAAGTTGGAAGCTGGAGTCAAGCTCTAGCACACACGTTTCTTTTGCTTCAAGTGAGAGTTCCAGCTCCCCACTGTGAACAGTTTCGCCACAATCGCCAATAACTACCCAGTCCAAACTGCAATTTGAAGTGGCAGCAAACAATAACTCACTTGTTACTTTCACTGCTAATGGGCATGTTGATACTAACTCAAACGTGTAAGGCTGCTGAGCCCGTTTAGCCTCTAATAATGTTGGATGAGGTGTTCTGTCTGGAAAAACAAGGCCGTTGATACAGAACTGACGATCATTGATGGCATCTCCAAAGTCACCACCGTAAGCCCAATAGTGCGTACCATCATCAGAGTACTTGTCGAGTCCTTGGTCTACCCAATCCCAAATAAAACCGCCTTGTAATCTAGGATGCGTCCTAAACGCTTGCCAATATTCAGCGAATCCGCCCAAACTGTTGCCCATCGCGTGCGCGTATTCACACAAAATGATTGGACGATTTTCATCCCCCATACCAAGCCACTTTTTGAGTGCTAACTTGGGCTCGTCTGTGTGCCCTTGTTGCTGATCAGCATCGGTACGAGCATACATTGGACAAACAATATCCGTCGCGGCAGTATTGGAGCCTCCCCCTTCGTACTGGACGACTCGTGATGGATCAACCCTTTTAGTCCACTGATACATAGCATCGTGATTGGAGCCATAACCAGACTCATTGCCCAATGACCAGATGATGATACTCGGATGGTTAAAATCGCGTGCAACCATACGCGTCATACGCTCTAGAAAAGCGCTTGCCCACATTGGGTCGTCTGCAATGCGTCCCATTGGCGTCATTCCGTGTGTTTCAATGTTGGCTTCATCGACGACATAAAGACCAAGACGATCACAGAGCTTGTAGAAACCTGGCTGATTTGGATAGTGTGAGCAACGCACCGCATTGAAGTTATGCTGCTTCATCAACTTCAGGTCTTGTTCGACACGTTCAAGGCTCTCTGCATGGCCTGTCGCTGGATCATGCTCATGTTTGTTAACACCCCGAATAATCAAAGCTTCGCCATTTACGCAAAGTTGGCCATCAATTACCTCGATTTTGCGGAAACCAACGTCATACGCCTCACTTTCAATGACGTTGTTGTCATTGCTTAGCAAGCTCACAACCAATCGATATAAGTGGGGCGTTTCTGCGCTCCATTTCTTTGGCTGGGAAACGGGAAGCGAAACGTGGCAGCGATCATCATAGCCTCCCTTTTCGTCAATAGGTCTTGTTCCAACAGGAGTGACTTGGGCAACCACTTCATTTTGGTCATCGAACAACACCGTCCTGACTTGCAAACCTCGGTCGCGAGTGGTCTGTACTTCGATTTCTAGCTCACCCTCTTGATAACTGTGATCAAGATTCGCGGTCACCCTTACATCTTTAATATGCTCTAAGGGCTTGTTCATCAGTCTTACAGAGCGGAAGATGCCGCTCATCCACCACATATCCTGACCTTCCATGTAGCTTCCGTCACACCAGCGCAATACCATAACGGACAAGGTATTGGTGCCTGTTGTCAAATGAGGGGTCAGGTCAAATTCAGCGGCTAGACGGCTGTCCTGAGAATAACCTACCCAAACGCCATTACACCATACGTAAAAAGCGCTGTTTACGCCTTCAAAGACAACCCGGGTAAACGACGCCTGATCCCAGCTTTGTGGCAGTTGAAAGGATGTCTGATAACAGCCGGTAGGGTTATCTTTTGGCACAAATGGGGGATTACATGGAAACGGGTATTTCACATTCGTATAGATAGGATAATCAAACCCTTGAAGTTGCCAGTTACCTGGAACGGTAATCGTCTCACCATCTAGGTTTTCTTTTGCCCAGTCAGCGGCCACATGCTCAGGTGAAGGATATAAAGCAAACTGCCAATCTCCATCCAAACTCATAATGGATGAGCTCACACGATCATAGCGCGCGTCACACTCATCTCTCCAACTGAACAGCGGAGTATGCGCCTGTAGGCGATTGTATGAAGTAAATTCTGGTGTTTCCCAATTACGAGGGCTCATTGTGTGCATGTTTCTAACCTAAGCGTTTGTTCAACTGCTTATGATCCTAACGACAGAGGCGTTTCAGCACTGTGACAACTCTCACATCAATGTAAACGTTTCCAGAAATGAAAAATTGCAGATAATTAGAATGAAACCCATCTATCACTTTGATGGATTTTTTTGAAAATCTTTAGCGAAACCTTATAAATGATTTTCTTTACAAGCACTTAAACAACACCCAGTTAAAACCACATGCACAATTAAATTTATTACACATCAAAAATAGATATCATTAGTGAATCAATTACATGTTCCAAACCACCTTGTTACAGACAGTGTTACATAAACAATTAGCAAGTTACATTTATATAGAGAATAATTAAATATCATTTAATTTCAGAGATTTAGAAGGCGGTCACACTAATTAAACGTAAAAAGCCCAAGTACAGCTGTACTCGGGCTTGAATGAAGCGTGCAACTCAAGGTTTATGTATGAACTTACTGGAAGTTGGCGAGTAGGTTTTGGAAATTAGTATCAATGATAAAATATGTTGCAGCGTACATGATGGAAAATACGATGGCTGAAACACCTAAGGTCACTCGTGGTGGAATCACCCGTTTCAAAGGTTGTTTTAGGTATTTCGCTTTTAGATTAACTAAAGACACCTTTTCATTTTCCGCCAATCTTTCATCTTTTATAAGTCGATAAATTGTATTGGCAATATCCGCCAGCTTTTCCTGCCCACGCTCTTCACGACCATATTTACCTTGAAAGCCAAGCTGAATAAGCAGATAAAGCAACTCGATAACATAACGGTAGCGTCGTGGATCTGCCTTCAGACGTTCTAAGATCGTGAAAAACTTATCACCACCTGATGTTTCATTATGAAACTCCGCCAGCAAGCTATTTTGGCTCCAATTACTGTTTGCCCCCCACTCCTGGCGACATACCGCTTCATCAATAGCGGCACATAAGCAATAGCGAATGACCAGAATAGATGCACGGTCAACTTCCATTTCATTCAGCTTGCGCTCACCTTTTCGGATCTCTCGAGCGATCTGTTCCCTAAATGGCATAGGGTCTTCTAACCATGGGATAGAAGACATACAAGACAAACTAGCAATCAACCAAGAAAACTGATCAACCAGAGGGTTAACCCCCATCTTCTCAATGTTTGGATCTTTAACCGCTATGTTTCTTGAAAGATCAGGCGCGGGCATAACCTCCATCGGTTTGCCCGGCTCAGGCTGAAACAGTACTACGGTTACATCATTATCTATGTAACTCATGCTCTAACCGCCCACAGTTGCAACGATAGGTTTGCGAAGTCACCAGAAACATGAACCGCAATCGCAGAAGCGCTCTCCAATGCTGCCCACTCTTCACTCGCTCGGTCGAGTTCAAAGTATGTATAGCCCGCATGATAAGGCAATGCACGCGGTACCACTGGCATTGGCTTGATACCGATACCTGGAAGCTGGAGATTAATGAGGTCACGGATATTATCGATAGAGCCAATCTTAGTCTGACTAACAAATTGAGTGTGCAGAATATCAAGGGTGACATCGGCTTTAACCGCAAGAATAAAGGTCGCGGATTCAACCACTTTCTTATCTGGGATAACCGCAGTACGAATGCCGAAGTTCTGCTCTTGTAATGTCAGTGGTATTGCGCGTTGTTCAGACATAACACTTAACGTGCGCTTAGCATTGTCCAGAGTACGAGACAAACAACTGGTGAGGTCACCATGATTGTACTCGATAAACTCTGGAGGCCTGCGGGATGCTGAGCAAAGTGTCGACAGCTCGCCTTCGGCTTGAAGCAAAGTACGATAAAGCGACTCGGGGTGCACGCCTTCAACACTAGAGAAGTGCCAGAATAAAGGTTCATAACGGTTGAGCGCTTGTAACAGCATAAAATCAGAGACCGTTGATACACCTTGCTGGTCAACGGTACCGAGGCGTTCGACAATCGATTCCGCGCGGTGCTTTAACATCGAAGCGAATTCATTGGTAAACTTGCTAAGGACTTCCGACGCGTTGATGTCAATACAAGTCGGAATGTAGCGATCATCAAGCACGACACTTCCATCAGGTTTTACTTCTGACACTTTGAGTATTGGAATCGCTGTGTAAGCACTACGATCCTCATCTTCGTACATTAATCGGAACTTAAGTTGACCAACTGAAATATTAGCCGTGTCTTCACTTTCGTAAACCGCATCAACGGCATCTTGCTGACGGACAAGGTAACGAGCCCCATCTTTGTCAGAGCCGAACAACTCTTCTCTTTCAGAAGGTAATGGACAACAAAGGTAAATCACTTTGTCTGTAATCGAAGGATCGACTTCCTTTACGTCTGGTACCTCAGCTAAAAGCGGCAAGTCAAAAGGTGTCTTATCTTGAAGAACACCAATTGCTCGAGTGACCGCGATCTTGCCTTGAGTCAGCAGTTCAGTGTTAATCTCAATGCGATTCACACCCCAATGCAGTGGTGTGCTGCTGGCGTACAGCATGGTGCTTAGCTTTGTCTGAGCACGATCAAATTGCTGAAAATGCTGTGGTTTCATGAACATGCCATCTTGCCACACTACAGGATTATATAATGACATTTCGTTGTCCCTTAAAAGTAAGTTTGCTCGATTCCACGCGTAGAGTTAAACGACAGTTCGCTTCCCTCCAGCTTAAGTTTTAAAAAGTACTCAGACTGCTCTTCAATTAATTCAACTTTTCTCCAAGAGGAACCATTGATATCGCGAAACGCCGCAGAAAAACCTAATGCACGAGTTCCAGGGTCAAGAGTCAGCACCTCATGAATTTTCTCACCCGGCTTCAACTGATATTCATAGCGCTTAATGTACTCATCACCAAGAGAGGCTTTGTCATTCTCAAACAAAGCAAAGAAGTCTAAATTTCGAAACAAGACTGGCGAAGTCAATTCATGAATTCTCAATATCACAGGTGACGGCTGTCCGCCCTCCCGCATGTTAAGCAAAGGAGATGCCTCAATGATCAGCTCGATAGAGGAAGTTTCAGGTGTGATACCACTTGATTCCTTGAACTGGTCCCACATAGAACAACCAGTTAAAGACAGGAATAAGAAAAGAGTGATTAGTTTACGCATATTTTTCTTTTAGAAGTCGATTGTAATTTTCCTGAACGAGTTTCTTTGTGCCTACACCGTGTACACCTTTCAAACTCTCCAAATAATGCAGTTTGTAGGTATCCCACAACTTTTGCTTGGCAAGAAAACCCTTATTCTCGCTTTTCTGCTCAAATATAATCGGGTCATACTGACTAATACTTTGCTGTACATAGCTGTTGAGCGCTTGCTCATACAGTGACTTATGCTCGCTTATCTCATCCAACATTTGTTCAACCAGCTCATTTGGTGAAAGCATACTTTGCTTATTCAAATCAAGCATTAAACTGATCAAATCTGTATCTGCAGCCGTTGGGGACTGCTTCAGTTCCTCAATCTCAACGAGTTCATGCTGCAACTTTGTCATACATAAGCGCAAACACATTCCCATCTGCTCAAATAGTTGTGGATCACTTTCTAGTAACTCATCATCTGTGACCCCTAAACCCTTCTTAAACGACGTCAACAAATCGCTATGAGAAGAGCTGGCGTTGATCTGGCTAAATTGAGGTTCCGGTGAAGGTTGATGTTCCGCTTTAGGAGCAACCTCTTCCCATTGTGCGCTTGGCGCCTTAATTTCACTTGGTACAGTTGCAACTGTTTGTTTAGGAGAGCCAATGGTAGGCTCCTCCTTCACTGATGCCTGCTGACGTTGTGGAGCAGGTTTAGGCTTTTCAATTTTAGGAGTCGAGCTTTCCTCACCTCCCATCCAGTCTTCAGGGATGAGGCTTGGTGCATCAAATTCGGAATACACGCTCAGACTATCATCCGCAATCTGGCGAGTTGACTCGTTCGTCACAACAAACTGATCTAACTCTTCATTTTCGGTTCGGATTAGATGATCGTCACTGTTATCCATTGAAAAATCGAGGTGAGTCATTGGATCAGAGGCATCAGACTCTTCAGGCTTTGTCTCTAGAAAAATTTCTTCTAACGGCCCCTGCTGTTCTTGCTCGACATACGCCTCTCCAAGATTGACGAGAGGGTCTGTCGTGTCACGGTCAGGGGTGATATCAAACGCGATGTCCGTCGTATTGGTCGTACGCTCAACACTGACTGACAACTCGTACTGACCTAAAACAATCGTATCCCCTTCGTGAATAGGAATAGGCTGATTCTTCAACAACTTATTCCCATTGACGATGAGTCCATTGGTACTCACATCGCTAATGTAATAAGCATCACCATAAATACTCACCAGACAGTGAGTACTTGATATGTAACGATTGTGGTCGACCAAAGGAACCGAACAACCCGGGTTGCGACCAATAGAGCCACCACTTTCTGGTAGCTCTACAAATTTTGCTCCCGTGTATTCTTCAGGATGCTTTGATATGACTATAACCAAGCGCTCTAACAAAGCTCTAATCCCCTAAAATAGAAGTGACACTGTAAGCTCAACACCGCCAAGGCCATCGTTGTATACAGGCAAAATGTAAGAAGCCTGAGGGATGATCTGTAGGTGCGCATCAGGATTACTGCCAAGCTTGATGACTGTACCAATGGTGGCGACAGCACCTGCTTCAAACTGATCAATATCTTCTAACTGAGAGCCGTATTTAAAGCCATCACTATCAACTACCCAGCGGTTTGAATACTGGCTGTAACCTGCAGATAGACCAGCGCCAATGTAAGGGGTGAAAATAGACCAGCTTCCTAGAGCGTATTGTGGAACAACACGAAACTCGTAGTTGGTTACTTCCTGATAGATACCGTTAGCAGGCGCATCGATAGATTCGTTGACGTAATTGAATCCTAACCACCATCTCCAGCGGTTATTATCCTCATCGATTGGTCGGGTATGCACAAAGCCATATCGCATTGTGTCAGCTGTACCGCTTGACCCTTCCTTGTATTCAATGCTGTCTATACTCAGCATACTAATGGAGCCACCATAGCGCTCCCCTTTCGCGTTAGCCGCCGCTGACACAGTACATGCCAATGCTAATAAGCCCAATCGACTTAACTTGCTCATCCTTTTATCCTCAAAAGGTCTAAAGTCAAAAGATAAATTAAAGATTCAGCAAAATAGCAGGCTAACTAACAAATTCAATAGCGAAAAAAATTCTCCGCGTAATTATGTTCTTTCTCCTATTGTTAACTTCCTTTCTCCTACGAAAATGGACATTTCAACTATCGAGCCAAAATTGCGCAGGCGCACACGATAATCCGTGAAAAAACTGATTATCATGTAACGATTAAATAACAATCACACAACTTTATAATATGATGTACATGTAGCCATACTGTAAATATTACACTTTCCACTATTTACTCTTTTCTCAATTAAACTTTAGTAGTAAACGATAGCGGTCACATTTAATAAACTTTAATTAGTTTTAAGTAATATCTTATCTACAAATTACTTTTCTCCTACGTAAAATCCACCACGAGATAATTAAGCATTATTAAATAAGAAACGAATAGAAGTGCGATTACATTTTTATAATTAACGTCATTTGGGTAGGATTTAATGTACTTTTCAGACTTTGCTCGGCGGCCAGTGGACGAGCATGCTCCTTGTGGAGTTAACCCAAACAATCTCGAAGAGTTTGAGGAAATAAAACGGCAGATCAATAATATCAATAAGGTTACTGGGCGCGTATCGTGGAAAAAAGTACAGCAGTTATCTAAAGATATTCTTAAGCATAAAAGTAAAGATTTACGTTGCGGGTGCTATTATGCCGTAGCTTCTGCACACAATGACGGCCTAAGCGGATTTGTTGATGGGCTAAACTCTATACTCGATTTATGCGTAGTGTATTGGTCGTCTTCATATCCTGAAGTTTCGAAAGCAAGCGCGCGAATGGGTGCTTTTGAATGGCTGGTCGAACATGCCGAAAGACGCGCAAAGCAATTCAATGTCACTGTTGAAGATAGAGCAATGCTTGAGGCTGGGCACAGAGTATGTCTTCGTATTGAAGAAGAATTACGACTTCACTATGGTCATAAAGCACCTTCTCTAGGCACTATCAGACGGTTGTTTAGTCAGTATGTCGACGAAATCAAAGAGCTCGAAGATAAGCAAGAAGCTGCTCAGAAAAAAGCCAAAGAGCAGAAAGAATCCCAACAAAAAATGCCTAGTCCTTCCGTACCGGGTGGTATCACAGTTAATGTAAAACCACCTGTAGCAGGGAAACCTTCTCCTGTTGAAACGGAAGCCGAAAAAAGCCGCTCGACAATTTGGACCGTTGCCGCTGTTGTTGGTTTATTTTTGTTCGCGTTGAGTGCCTACTATATCCACAATGATAAGGTTTTAAATAGCTACCAGCAGAAAATTGCATCGAACAATATTCCTGCACTTCTTGAGGTTACAGAAGACTTAAAGCGTGAAAACAAAGACACACTTAATAAGCTTAAAGAACCATTAATTAGAACGGTAGATTCTATTGTTTACGACCTAGATAAGTCCCCAGAAAAAATAGGTCAAATATCAGCCTTGGTTAGCATTACAGATAATTTATCTGAGCTTTATTCAGACTCCTCCTCTGTTAAAGTACTATCCACTGAACTCCAACGAGTCAAGTTACAGCTAGAAAAAGACTTTGACGATATAACTTCACGTTTTTCACGCGCCCGAACAGCAATTGCTAATCTAAATCGTGATTCTAAAGATGTGAATACAAAACTCGCTTATCAGTATAGCAACTCATTATTCCCACTACTTGGACGAATAGAGTACGCAGAAAAAACAAACAGCGCTGAAGAACTCGATCGCTCACTAATTTTAATCAACGTTTACTTGCATAAAATCGCACAACTTAAGGCGACGCAAGAGAATAAATCATTAAACCAAGTCGTGGCTGAATAACTATGCTAAAAAATATTATACGTCATCCGATATTCATCTCCACTTTGCTTGCGTTAGTTCTCATTGGTGGTTTAACGGCTGCACATTTCTTATACCCAGAAACCGTTTCAACAAACATTTTGTATATTGGAATTGCGGCCATCGCATTAGTGCTTTGTGCTTATCAACTAGTTCTTTTCTTTAAGAAGAGAAAACAAAATCGTGACCAGCAGCTAGAAACAGAAGAAGAGGCCTTGAGCTTAGTTCTTAGACCTCTACTCGTAGGTTCAAAGAAAAAACCAATCTACTTAATGATCGGTAATAAAGCTGCTGGTAAAAAGCAGTTTCTTACTAGTTCCAATGCTATCAAATCAATTGATACATCACGTACCAAGAAAAATGACTTTTTCGAATGGTATGAGTCTGACGAAGCAGTTTACCTAAAACCCGATCAAAGATTGGTGTTCCAAGAAGTTTCCGCGGCTGACTCGCTACTGTGGGATACTATGGTCGCGGAAGTGATTCGCAGCCGTCCACGTAAACCATTTGCAGGTTGTTTATTCTTTACTGACTTAGAATTCTTAATCATCTCTGAAGAAGAGCAGATCGATTATGCTCTGACGGCACTGATTGACAGAATTACGTCCATTTGCGATCAAACAAATACCGCACTTCCAGTCTATATGGTCGTCTCTAAGTTAGATAAGCTTCAAGGCTTCAAAGAATATGTCCAATTGAGCCCTCTTAAGCACAACGTTGAATATTTATCCATCGCACTTAAGGACGCTAAAGGTGTTTTGGTCGACTACTATCGCGATAGTTTCAACAACTTGGTAAAAGTAATTGAAAAAAATGCGTTGGATTCAACATCACAGTCAAATGACACCAAAGAAAAACAAGCGATACTATCTTTCCCGAAACAATTAGAAATTTGTCAGAAGGAAGTTGAGTACGTTGTTCAGCGCCTAAGTGAAGTTAACCGCGGAGCGTACTTCATTGACCTTAGAGAACTGTTTTTCTCATCATGTCTCCAGGGTGGCAGGAAGTACAACCTGTTGGCAAAAAGCTGCAGCACATACTTTAACTTACCGATTATCGCTTCAGAGCACACTCAGCTATCTGAAACGCCTTATTTCACTCGCTTCCTTGTGGAATCTCAGATTCTTCCAGAAGCCGATTTTGCAGGTGAAAACAAAACCTATCTAAAACGAATATTGCGACAGAGCCGCTTAGCGATGATTGCCTCTATCGTTTTCCTTGCTGGCGGCGCTTATTTGTTGGGTACAACACTCGATAGCAACCTTCGCGTGATCTATCAGCTGCTAAACATTGAAACAGGAGATCAAGCATCAGGCCAAGTACGTTTGCTGGATGACAAGCTAGCACAAGCAATCACACAGATCGAACCTGTCTACGATGCTTGGGTTGAAGGCAGCGAAGCATTAGACAAAGAGATCGTGTCTCTGAATGTGAGTCGCCTTGAGCCTGCGACAAAAATGGCGTATCAAACGCTCCTTCAATCGATTCAAAAGGAACTGATCCCTGTTATTGAGCAAACTTACCGTGTTCAACTAACCAAGTATCAGGATAAGCCAATTCAAGCCTTACCAGTGCTAAAAGGCTACTTGATGCTGAAAGAGCCAAGTAAACGCGATCTGCCGTTTATGACAGCTCAAACGCAATCGACTCTCTCAAAAGTCATTGGTGATTCTGAACAAGTAGCCTCTGCGATGAAGTATCTTAATGCATACTTCAGAACAGACTTCGCGCCTGTGAACATTAACATGGACATCGTGCGTGCTACACGCAGAAACTTGCTTGCACAATCTAATGTCGACCTTGTTTATGCTCAATTGATCAACCAAGCGAACTCTATTGACCTTGGTACTTTAAACATTGAACGCGCGGTTGGTTTTGACTTTAACAATGTATTTAACGACCAAATTGACCAAGAATTGCTAGATATTAGCAAGGTCTACACAGCCACCGGATTTAGTACCTTCTATCGTCCACGCGTCGATTTGATGTCAAAAGACGTGATTACAAACAACTGGGTTCTGGGGTTATCTAAGAATGTCACACCTTCAAAAGAAGAGCATGAAGCATTCAAAGACCAGATTCGTAAGAAGTATACCGATGACTATATCAGCTACTGGCGTAACGCACTCAGTGAGCTAAAAGTTAAAAAGTACAATTCAATTGGCGAACTGACTAACGCTATCGACCTTGTTTCTGGCCCTTCTTCACCTCTAACGACGGTACTTAAGCAGGTGTATTCCAATACGCACTTCTCTCCAACAGGAGAAAAGGAGCTACTAGCGAATAAACTGCCTACAGCAGCAACCGAAGCGATAGATAAACTAGCAGATTCAGCAGAGGAATTTGTTCAACCTGATTACTTGCTGATGCAACGCGTCGAACAGGCTTTCTTCCAGCTTAACCGTCTGCAAATCAACGAGACACCAAACTCCCCTACTCCATGGGATGAGATAGTGACTGCGTTGAGCCGCCTACGTACCTACATGAAGGACATCGCCGACTCACCAGATCCACAAATGGCCTCGCTACTGGCTGCGCGTTCACGCATGCAAAGTTCAGAAGCAGACCCGATTATCCGACTTAAGCAGATTGCTCAAAAGTCTCCGGAGCCGGTACGCAGTTGGCTGCTTGGTATGGTTCAGCAAAGTTGGTCTGTCATGATCGCAGAGTCAGCAAAAGGCGTTCAAACTCAATGGTATAGTGAGGTTTACACTAAGTATCGTGATTTAGCATTAAACAAGTATCCATTTGATTTAAATGCAGAAGAAGAAATTGCACTAGAAGACTTCGAGCTCCTTTTCTCTACCGGCGGCATCATCGACACCTTCGTTCAAAAGAACTTGGCGTCCTTCTATGACACTAACCTTTGGACACCGAAGCGTGTTGATGGCGAGACAATGCCTTTGACGCCTGAGCTTCTGGTCCAATTGAAAAACTACAATGTGATTCGTGACACGTTGATTAACAAGAGTACCAACCGTGTTTCAATCCCATTTACTACTAAGATTCTCGACCTAGACTCCAGTGCTATTCGTGCGACAGTCAAAGTTGCAGATTCGCAAATGAGCTACTACCACGGTCCAAGTCGCATTAGGGAACTGGAATGGCCACCTAAGAGCGGTGACTTTAACGTGAGTATTACTATCCAAGACGTAACTGATGAGGGCAAACAATACGTACTAAGCGAAAATGGCCAGTGGGCGATCTACAGGCTGTTGGGCCAATCCACACTAACAAATCAACATGATGGAAGTTTTGTTAGTGACATTACCGTTTCAGGTCGTGATCTGAAACTACGAGTGAAGCCACTCTCGCAGAGGAACCCATTTACCCTTGCGGAGCTGTATAACTTCTCTCTACCCGAAACCATCGACCTATAAAAAAGTAAACTTATAAAAACAACGTAAGGCAGGATATATGATGTCAACTACTAACCTTCAGGGCTTAGACAAACTAGATCGGAAAATTCTATCTAACCTTTTGTCTAATGGCCGCGAGTCAATCGCTAACCTATCGCGTAACATTGGCTTGTCACGTACCGCAGTCGCTGAGCGCATCAACCGACTGGAAAAAACCGGTATTATTAAAGGCTATACCGCACAGATCAGAGTCGAGCAAGAAGGCAGATCAGCAGCAAGCTACTTGCTGATTTCATGTGAGAAAGGTAAGAAAAATAATGTGACGGAAGCTCTTAAAGAGCTTCCTGAGGTAAGGCTAACGAGTATCGTTGGTGGAACTTATGACATTATCGCTCTAATTGAAGCGCCAGATCTTCAGTCGATACATACCCTGTGCAATGAAATTGAATCGTTTAACGGCATTCAGTCTTTAAACAACACAGTAGTATTGCATCAACCTATCCGACGCTAATCTTTCTCAATGTTTGAGTAGGACACATTAAAACAAAACCCGCGATTTCGCGGGTTTTTTATTGCCTGTTAGAGTTGGCCTATTTGTTTGATTGACGCATCTTTTGTACCTGGGTCACCTAACCACATCGTCTGTCCTAACAAATTGCCTTCCCCCTGCCCTAATTCATTTTTAGGAATAGTATCAAGCTTAACTTTCATAATGAGGTCCCATGCCAACGGATCGCGCAATATAAACTGCATTAACCCGATCAATGTCTTGTAGTTTGCTCGGCCTGGAAGGAAAGTTTGATAGGTAGAGAAATCAATATCTTCAATACGTAGATGAAACTTGCCCACTAAATCTGGCAAGGTTTTACCTAAATGCAGATCTTGACCAAGTACGCAATTAACATGATTCAGCTTATTTCGTTGAGATTGATGGATCGCAACACGTCGGTAAATCCACTCATCGACAATAACATTCTGCAAGCTGAAGTAATGAGCCACAATACCCGATATCAATTTAGGAGAGCGTGTACGAGTCGAGAGCTGGCTAACGTACGAGAGTAGCTTTGCTCTGTCTAACTCACTAACTTCTGCTTCCTGCATCACCGACGATAAGCCTAGAAGATGCAGCATACGACCTGAAAATGGGTCCTTAGCTTCACTCTGATATTGAATATGATAGCGGTATTTTTTCCATACTCGATAAACCAATGAGATATGTCGATTATGAAAGAAATCAAAGAACTGCTTAACCGGGTTATCTTCGTCGTCGCGGCCCGCAAGCTTTTCAGTGTATGAGGATGGTAACGGTGAACTCGAGCCATGAAGACCTAAAAAGGTAACTTCAACGCGCGAATAAGGGTTACCGTCCATTTCATAATGAGAAACAAAGTCTATGTCGCTTTTCGGAAACGCTAAACTTGGAGAAACACTGAATCGAATGTGTTCCTGCCAGATATACTTGTTCTGACCAATACCGTTGTAACTGTATTCTGTCTGAGATTGATAATGTTTTTCCAGCAATGAGACAGCTTGAAAGAAGCCAAACTCATGGGTTTCTTGTTCAATCTGATTAATCATAGAACGGTCTGTTGCCCCGCTAGACTTGGCCAGTGATAGTTTTCGCCGGTTTTCTCATCAAACACTTCAAGCTCAGTAAATGAGTTCAGGCTGGAATACAATCGAATGAACTCATTTAAGACACTCACCAACAGGAACATATCACCTTCATTGACAAAATACGTCGAGTCTACCGTGAGAGTAAATTGAGTGCCTCGAATAGCCGTGCCTCTAAATACCCTGTCTGCTGGCTTCATCTCCGTTTTCTTTATCCCGTCCAAGCGATGTATCGACGCTCGATGCGCCTGACGATCGACGCGGGAATGAAAGTCATAGGTCGATAGAAGCACTTTCAGTACATCTATGTTGGCCAGAGACAGATAGTTCAACGACATGTTTGCGATCAATTGCCACTGCAATTCACCGTTTACCTGTGGGCTCACCGACTGAGTCGGCTTAGTGATATTGGTGAATGTTGCGTACGTAGGGGAATTGTGTGATGTGTAAGTCACATCGCCTACCGACAAACGTTCTGCTAGGTCGCCATTACTACACGTAAGCTTCATAAGCACCGTTTCTGAGCCTAACTCGGCAATATCACTGGTGTGCGTATGGAAAGAGATATAACGTTCTAAGCCACGTCCACTGACTCGCTCAGATACCTTGGTTTTGTAAAACTCACGCTTGTCGCGCTGATTAATCTGATGTTCGAACGATTCAAATTCAATCAGCTTCTTACGGCTACGCTCGTTCTTACTCCAGGTCTCTACATTTTCAATCGAGTACACTTCGTAGTGATCTTGACTACTACTCTGAGGCCTGACTTTGTATTCGCTTCGGCGATGCTCCAGTCGAATCGGGTCACCATCTTTGCTAAATAGGTTAACGGCTGGTGTACAGTGCAATCGTAAGTGCTTGTCTTTTAATACCACTTCCGAAGGCAATGCGCGTTTAAAGACAAAAGACATCTTAACGGTTGAACGTTGTGGAACGCCACTTAGCCACTCTAACCCAGTCACATCGAAGAACATAAACTTCTCTGGTAGAGAAAAGTATTCCTGAAGCAAGCGATACCCAGCAAAGGAGTTGGTTCCGTATGGCAGAATCGCTTCATCATCACCAAAGCCAACAGGCTTAATACTGCTTGCAGGCAATTTGTGTTTGTATCCACCGCCAACATCCAACTCGATATAGTCCAGGTAACGGAACAACCAGAGATATAAAGTTCGCGTTACATGCACTTCACCGTGAAGATAAAAGCGCAACGAGTCCATTTTTAGCCTAGAAAGTTCCTGACCGTATTCTGCGGCTATTGTGACGTCAACGTTTGAACTCGTGCGACTGTTGGACTGTTCCACATTCGTGATACTGACAGGATAGAGTGCCACATCGTAACAGGTACGGAACAAACACTGCGTCCCCTCAACCTGCTCACTTGCCATTTCAGCACCACGTTTGACTACTGTTTTCTCAGTCACACTACCCACATGCGGTGATAGCTCTGATACACACATAGACGGAACAGAGCGCATGTAGTGAGGCCAAAGCAGAGTCATCAATGACTGCGTTAACTCTGGCAGTTCGTCGTCAATCTTTTCCCGAATTCTTCCTGTTAAGAAAGCGAAACCTTCTAGTAGACGTTCAACATCTGGGTCATAGACACCTTCACCCAGGAAATTCGTCAGTTTAGGATGGTATTTAGCGAACTCGCTTCCCGCTTCGCGAAGATAAGAAAGTTCATCCTGAAAATATTTACTGCTGCTCACGAAGAGTTTCTCCTGACTTTAAACGTTGAACTTACCGTCAACGCCCATGAACACATTGATAGACATTGGAACCTGACCACCGTTGTGAGAAACCTCACCAGTGATGCCGAAACTCAGCTGTAAGGGATTATGAAAGTCCTGACGATATGTGACTTCGATATTGCCCAGTCTAGGTTCAAACTTATGAATAGTCGTGCGGATATTCTGCTGAATATGACGCACTAAGTTTGATTGGCTAGCAAGGACATCATTGAAATCAGGAAGACCATAATCATTGTCTATCATTGCATTCCCGGCATGTGTGTTAAGCAAATCTGCGAGATGAATATGTATAGATTCAATAAGATGTTTGTGTGAAACAACTTTTTCGTAGCAATTCTTGGGCTCACCCAATTCAATGCGTTCGAGTAAGCGATAACCTTTTTCCATACTGACCTCTAAAAAGAACGGCCAGCAAAACTGGCCGTTCGAATCTTAAATTAGCTACTCTGATTACTGATCCAGTTTACCAACTAGAGACAGGTCAAAGCTCGCACCCATGTACTTGAAGTGAGGACGTACAGACATTGATACCTTGTACCAGCCTGGATCGCCTTCAACGTCAGATACTTCAACCTTCGCTGCGCGAAGAGGACGACGACCGCGTACTTCTGCTGGCGGGTTTTCCTGATCAGAAACGTACTGACGGATCCACTTGTTCAGTTCGATTTCAAGGTCAGAGCGCTCCTTCCAAGAACCAATCTGCTCGCGCTGTAGTACTTTGATGTAGTGCGCTAGACGGTTAATGATGAACATGTATGGAAGCTGTGTACCTAGCTTGTAGTTCATTTCCGCGTTTTTGCCTTCTGGCGTATTCGCGTAAACCTTTGGCTTTTGGATAGAGTTTGCTGAGAAGAACGCAGCATTGTCCGAACCTTTACGCATCGTCAGAGCAATAAAGCCTTCTTCTGCAAGTTCAAACTCACGACGGTCAGAAACCAAGATCTCTGTAGGGATCTTCGTTTCGATCTGGCCCATTGACTCGTAGTTATAAACTGGCAGATCGAATACCGCACCGCCACTTTGTGGACCAATGATGTTTGGACACCAACGGTACTTAGCGAACGATTCACTGATCTTAGATGCCATAGCGTAAGCAGAGTTACCCCACAAGAAGTTGTTGTGGTCATCTGTTACCAACTCGTCGTAGTCAAACGCCTTGATTGGGTTGTCTTCCACTGAGTAAGGGTTACGTAGCATGAAACGAGAAGTACAAAGACCTAGGTAACGTGAGTCTTCATGTTCACGTAGACCACGCCATTTCGTGTATTGAGGACCTTCGAATACCGACTTCAGGTCTTTCATGTTTGGTAGCTCTTCGTAGCTATCCAAACCAAAGAACTTAGAAGATGCCGATGTGATGAACGGAGCATGTGACATCGCACCAACGTTCGCCATGTATTCCATTAGTTTGATATCTGGGCTTGAAGACGTTAGCTGGTAATCACAGATTACTGCGCCAACTGGCTTACCACCAAACTGACCGTATTCACGCGTATAGATCTGCTTGTATAGACCTGACTTCACAACTTCTGGAGCATCTTCGAAGTCATCCAGCATCTCGTCTTTCTTCGCTGAAATAAGTTCGATAAGGATGTTTTCACGGAAGTCCGTGTGATCAACCAGATACTTAAGACCACGCCACGTAGATTCGATAGCCTGTACTTCTTCGTTGTGAAGAATCGCATCAACCTGCTTTGATAGCTTCTGGTCAATCTCACCAATCATCAAATCAACCAGAGACTGGTCAACTTTCTCGGCAGAGTTGTTACTTAAAAGTTCACCGATGAACGCTTCAACACCGCGCTTTGCAACGTCAAAACCTTCGTCACTTGGCTTCAGGCGTGTTTCGTTAAGAATGCTATCCAGAAGAGAACCAGATTCAGCCAACGCCGCTTCTTGTTCTGGAGCTTGTGCTTCTGCTGTCATAATACCCTCTTATTCAGCCTTTTCAGCATCTTGGTTTTCACCAATGCTGAGTTCTTCTAGTAATTTCTTACGAGCTTCTTCATCCTGAAGAACGGCAGCGATCTTCTTACGGAATGCAGGTACGTTGCCTAGTGGACCTTTTAGCGCAACCAATGCTTCACGAAGCTCTAGCAGGCTGTTTAGTTCCGGAACACTTTTAGCAATCGCCTCAGGTGAGAAGTCCTTCATGTTCGTAAACGTTAGATCAACGCCAAGCTGTGCACCTTCTTCATCAGTCAGACGGTTTTCAACATTAACTTTTAGGTTTGGAGCATAGCCTTCCAAAACTTCGTTAAAATTGTCTTTGTCAATATTGATTGGCGTACGTTCTTCGATTGGTGTCTCATCAGCACGTGCTGTAAAGTCACCAACAACCATCATATTCAACGGCAGTTCAACGTCTTCTTGCGCATCACCAGTCGCTGGAACGTAACGGATATTAATTCGCTCTTTAGGAGCTACCGAGCCATCGCGTGACATAATTAGTTCCTTATCTAATTGTGTTGTTTAGTTATAGATTGACTCCCACTCCTCAAACTTTGCAGGCAACAATTCCTTGTTTGGATACAGCTGCTTCAGAATTTTTTGAGATAATTCATCTAGTTGCAAAGAGAGGTGTGGTTCCCAGCTGCTTAGACTCATTTCATCTCTGATGACCCATAACTTTTCAAGATAAGGTAAACAGAGCGCGTAAAGACCAACAGCTTGGTAAGCTTTTACGATTTGTAAATGCAACATAAATTGCCCTCGCCCAGAGCTATCAAGCTCAAGGTTTTGTGCAACTTCTGCTACGCGTTCTCCCAAATTTTCGAGAGTAACATCGTCCATTGACACCAAATCGCCTTCTTGCACGACTACGCTAGGCAAAGCCTGTTGACCTGCATTGGACGCCGATGAGCTGGCTTTATTTAGCCATTCGATCGTTGCTTCGTTGGCAAATGGAATCGAATTCTTAAATGACAGAGCCTCTATACCCGGTAAGGATTGAGCAAAGGCCTTCGCTTCCTCTGAAACGGCTTGAGCTGCTTCTTCCAGGCTCAAGTTTTTCAGCATCTGATAAACGTAGTAATGGCCAGTCAGCCAAAAAGGCGCATCAGTTAATGTGCGCTCTAAACGTTTTATCGTGTCGATATCACTTTCTTGCTTAGCTTTGTCTCGGTATTCGGATTGTTTGTCCTGAGAAACCGCAAGAATTAAAGGTGTTTCATTGTTCTGATGGTCTGGCAACTCTTCGATGTCTGACCAAGTCAAATGTCTGTGGATGCGGTAAGACAGCGGCAATTCAGGCTCCGAGGCCAATATCATTTCTGCAACCTTCTTCAACGTTCGTTTAGAGGCTGTAGGTGAAGAAAAGTCGGTGTCGATATCCACTTCTTTTTGCTGTCGACTTGCTGGTTTCGCAACACTTGGTTTAGCGACTGCAGGTGTAGATTGTGCCGGCTCTGGTGAAGGTTGACTTTCAGGTTTAGGTTGTGAAACTTCAACTGGAACTTGCTGAGACTCTGGCTCAGAAGGTGCCGCGTGTATATCGTCAACTCCAGCAGATTGAAGTAGACGATTGAGCTCGCTACGCAATTCAAAAAAATCGGCTTCTGAATCTTGGAACACTTCATCAAAGTGGCGTTGTATCTCTTCTACTGCATCATTACATCGCGACAACGCTTCCCAAGTTAGCTGCTCATTCGGCAGCTTAGGCAGTGCAAGCTTTAGCTGATGGTTCAACCATTCCACTGCTCCGTCGCGGCCACGTTTTCTACGTGGGTATAAATCTGAGCCAAAACGAATTAAGGACTCAGCAAGCAATGCTAGGCCCTGCTCAAGACCAGGTAGCCCTTCACTTTCTAACAAAGCACGCGTCAGGTAACACATCGCTTTAAAGTCTTTGCTGTGCTTAGTGATAACTTCTGTTGCATGGTTTTGTACTACTGCCCAATCAACCGTTTCACCAAACAAAGAACCGAATTTTTTGACTTCAGCTTCCATCATTTCAAAACTGAATTCATAGCGCGCGTCTTCGCCAGCTGGCGAAGCTTCGTTAATTGGCTCAAGAAGTGTATTTATTTCTGCTGTCACTGCTTAGCCCCTCACGCTCGGCTGATAATCGCTAATTGCTCGCTGAACGGCTAAAGCACCACGTGCAGGCTTTGATTTTTTGTGACTCTTGCGAATTGCATCGCTCGCCATACTATTGAGTAGTTGGGTGACTTCACTAAACTTCTTAGGAGCATTAACCTCAAGATCGTTGAGTGACGAATTAAGCTTTGCCGTTTCGAATATCGCCTGCTCTGTCACAGTGCTAAACAGAATGTATTCGCTACGTGCTACTTTTAGAGCTCGAACCTTTGCAATCAAATCTGGGGTATTACCAAAAAACTGCTTTGCCGCCTCTGCTTGTTCAATAGCGCGTGAGTAGTAATGCTGCTCGGCATTGGCATCAATGGTCGCATAAACCTTGTTTAGCACGGTATTGGGCAGCACTTGGCTGTAGTAGTAAGACTCAGCTTGGTGATTTGCCCAAGCTGTTTTCATGTAGTCATCAACTGCTTTTGCACGGCCGCTTAAAATCAAGCTGACAAGTTCGTTATCCTGCTTACCCATATAATTAGACACTTTCTGTGCCTCAACGGTGAGCTTATTCAAGTTAGACATAACTTCATTAAACGAGCGCTCAGATTTCGCGAAAAGGACGCCGTCGTTATTTAGACTTTGATGCAGTGAAACCAACTGAGAACGAATATCTTTAAGTACAACTGGGATGTTCTCAGCAACTTGTCTTCTCGCCGCTAAGCTGTCTTCGTTGTGCTGGTAGACATTAAGAAGTTTGGTTTGCTGCACGCGGTAAGCGTCCTGATAAGGTGCCATCATGACAACATCACTAGACATATCGTCTAGCGCGTATTCGATTTTCCATGGAGGCTGAGCTAGAAACGCAGCCGTTTGAGCAGGCTTAATCGTATTGACCAGCGCTGTTGAATCACCAAAACCGGATTTCACCGACGGCTTCCACTCTGGCTGTACATAGTCATAAAAATAGGTTCCGGTAACCAACACAACTGACGCCACCAACGCAGCTTCAAGATACTTAAAGCGGCCGAGAGCAAATTTGTCAGCCACACTATGTTGTGTCAGAACGAGATCCGCATTTCTTAGATTAGAGAAGATCGGCGCACTGTTATCTGACTTCAAAGCCTGGGTATCAATTCGAGCTAATGCCTGAGCGAAAGAAATTGCGGTATAACCATGCGCTCGCGGCTTGTTAAGTACGTTTTTAAGCAGTGACCAAACGTGTTTAGGAATCAATTGGCAGCGTTTGTTCTGACCCAATAGCTGACGCCAAACGTCACCATAGGTAGAGCCAAGGAATAAGTGCCCAGTCAACAGTGCCAGAGAATAAACATCATCTTGAGGTTTAGCGATTCCGCTTTCGACATACATTGGTGAGGCATAATTCATGCTCACTTCTGAAGGCCCTTCCGATTCTTCAGTGTATCGAGCAGCCCCAAAATCAATGAGCTTAACGCTGTCGTCTTCGCCAACAAGTACATTGGCAGGCTTAATATCTAAATGACATACACCACGAGTGTGCATGTATTCCAAAGCGCCAGCTAACTGGTAGATAAGCCAGGCGATATGATCATGACGGAAGCCTTTTTTGGCGTGTCTTTCTATCTTTTCAGCTAACGACTCACCATGTATCCACTCATACATGATGTAAGGGCGATCAAATTCATTGCCGATCTTAATGAAATCAGCAACGCTAGGATGTTGAGATATTTCAAGCTTACTCGCTTCACCAATCAACATTGAGTGTTCATGGTTGGAGGTGCCTTCATTTGCGACTTTGCAACACACTTGTTTTTCCGGCTCACCTTGCTTGGCGAGGTGATAAAGTGTTGTATTACCGTTTTTTGAAGGAAATGACTCCAATACATCGAATTGCGAGAATAAAACATATTCCAACTTAGGCTTGTTTCTTTGTGCTTCCTGCTGCTCTAACTGTTTTTTTCTCTCAATCGCTTTATGAACTAATTGATTGATATAGCTGTCGCTTGATCCATTTTGATCAGACACGTTTTACTCTTTGGCCAACTGATAATAATAACTAGGGGGGCATATTAATTATTTTGAATATTGCTTTTCAACTGCGTAAAAATAAAAAGCCCACTATATCTATCAATTTAGTCAGAATGACAGCTCAGCAGATATAACACGTGACTCTTTAACAGCTTAAATATAATTTTATTAATTAATATTAACGCATTGTGGAGCAGTATTGAGTTTGTTACTCGTAGTCACACAAAGAAGCTCTTAATAAGCCACGATCACCGTTCAAACCGTACATGAAGATAGAAGCTGGTTCTGATGAACGATGCATTTGTGTAAAGCTACACAGTATTGCCAATGCGGACGCCTGACCTATCGTTCCCCACAAGTCATTGATTAACGTGGGTTGTTGAGGGTTAGTAAATTTTTCCGCTCGAGCACCCAGTGCAAAACCGTAATCTTCGGTATTATCACGAGAATTATTCATGTCTGAATAAACCCGCCCTAGTTGCTCAAAAGTACTTGCTGCTTTTCGAACTAAGCGCATCATGCCTCTACGATCAGTCGTATTCCACTCAGCGAGGAAATATTCCAGGGTGGCAATCGGCTTCAGCTTAAGTGTCTCAACAATATTCTTCTTAGTTAAAATGACACCTGCCCCCCCTTCACTAGGGATCAAGCCCCAGGGGTTTTGACTCCCCATCACTTTCTGGTCTGAAATAAGGCTTTCTAACTCTGAAAATAACGAATCAACTGCAATACAAATAACGGCGTCTTGTTGGTTAAGCATGCCTAACGATTCATTAATAAAGCGAGGACCGCCTGAATTAGAAACCTCAATTTTGGACAACCACTTAGCGTGAGCACTTTCTTCTACCCATTTCAACAAGTAGCTATTTTCCACTGACCCGGGTACAGACAGAATGACAGGAACTGGTTTTAGTGTTTTAGGCAGTTTATTCAGCATGGAAGAAAGTAACGTATCCACCATTTCCACTACTCTTTCCTGCTTATCCTCTGCTTTAATATAATCAGCTTTAGCATAAGTGAATTTATCCACGCCATTTTCTGCTTCGTGCTGATTAAAACGCGCTAAGTCAGCTTGAGCCACGGCGAGAGAAATATCCAGATTCATCCCCATTGGGGTCAGGACATCCACATCCAGTACGTATCGACCGTAAACATTACTCATGCGCTTTCTCCGCTTTTGAAACTGTTGAGGAAACCAGAAGGTGCTCTTTCGCCTGACACGGGAAAGAGGCGGTATAGCTGATCGTAAGACGTTTTTCTTCTGTATCGATAAACACAGTGTACATTGGCATTGGAGCACTAAGCTTTTCGTCACCGAAATCTGCAATCGCCACAAATTTCTCAGAGGGGATTCGGAAAGAAAACACGTCATCATGAGAAAATCCACTCATCATTAACCGTTCTCCCCCCTCTAAGAAACCATCGCACTGCTGGTCAGCGGGTGCCGATTGATAGAACTTCCGGTCAAAATCTTCAGGCAGCAGTGGACGTCGATGCTCTTCCCAGTGCTCATCAAATGTGCCGGCGTATCGCGTTCTTTCTGAAAAAAATGGAGGAATAGGTCCAAGGCCAGCAACTCTCAGAGGCTTGGTGTTCGGCGCCCACTCTTCATTAGGAAAGAAAACCGATGGAACGGGTCTGGCTAATAATTCTTCACTGCTTTTTGCAATACCAGAACCGACACGGTTTCTCTCATCACCACCTAAAGCCCTAGAGTGGTCAATCTCAGCCTCGACATAAGCTTTGGGGTGAGAAACCGTCACACTTCCGCCATGCTGTACCCATTGTCGCTCACCGTGCACGGCAATACTTTTATCAATGTGATTATCGATAAGTATTCTGCACTCGTGATAAGTCACCGGACGTTTGGCATAAGCACGAGCTTTACCGTAAACCAAAACATCAGTGTTTTGTTTAGAGACAGGAAACTCATGGTCAACTTTCATCGCAGATAAACCTGGCTCACCAAGGTAGATCGGGTCATCGTAGATTTCTTCGGCCGGAACCTCTTCCCACACTTTTTCATTAAGGTTCCACTGGCGCTTAGCCGTAAGAACCCAGACTTCATGACCATTTTCATCACGTTGAAAGCGACCTTTCACCAGCAGGTCTGTTGCTTGTTCAATATCCCACAGTTGCATTCTGATTCCTTAGGTTAAATCGCTCGATAGCAGCAGGTTGATCTGATACTTTGCTAAACAACCAATCTTGCTGCACCGCTGGCATGGACCATTCCCATGGAATGTAGACGCGGCCATGAATACACAAATGTCTCCATATCCACGTTCGATAATGCTCTGGAATTCGTGCGTTAGTCATTGCACGCATAGTCGATTCAAACGTCAGAGCCTCACCTAATCGCATCGACTTGTTCACGTTGTGCTCGTTGGAATCACGCCAATCCTCAAGTGAAGCGATGGCTTCTTCCCATTCATACTCAACACCCAATTCATGAGGATTAAGAGGGAAGCGCTCGCCATAAACAACATCGAGAGCGAACAGCCACTCCTCGCCCTGCTCTTCGTCAAGCGTCATTACATGATCTAAAGCAGCTAAGATCCACTCTGGTTTGCCAGTCAGCACCATCTGAATCGGAGCCATATCTTTACTAGGGTCAAACTGGTTGAACTCAACCAATTCCAAAAGCTTCGCAAAGGTTATGACGTACTCACTTGGTAAATCTTCTTCTTGAACACCAAAACGTTTTCTAAACCAAGTACCACGGTCATGCTTACAAAGTAGCAACTCAAACAGGTATTTTTCGTCGTTTTGGATTTCATTGATCCACTCAACGCTGTCTTCAACATCGAACTTGGCCAGAACAGGATGTACATCTTGCTCTTTCAGTGCTTCTTCTTTCATCCAATGCTTGGCAAGACCAATACTTAATGTCTGACGTAAGCTCATTAAGTCAAAACATAACTGGCTGGCAGACACCTTCCCTTCAATAAGTCGAGCTAAGGTAATGTCAAGGTGCGCTAACTTGGAGTGTAGGATTAGCAATGTCGCGTCTTTAGAATCGATAGTTTCAGCAGTTTTGATTGCTGCGAGCAGGTGGTGACGCTCCTGCTCAAACTCAGGTTCAAGCATCAGCCAAATAAAAAGCTCTGGTGCAGAGTCTTTTAGTTCATACACCAACCCGGGACTTAATCGGTAGAATGCAATATAAACTTGCTTCACATCTCGCATCTGACGTTCAACCAAACGCAGGTAATCTTGTGAACTCGAAGGGTAACCTTTTCGATGTAACCTCACCCATTGCCTGAAAAGAAAAGACAGTGATTCAATGGCGATTGCGGATTTTTCGCGACAGAATTCGAGCCACGTTGGATTTAGCTCGACCAGCTGGGCAATTTCTGCGTCTAATGTTTCTATCGCTTCAGCAAGATCTTCGTTGGTTAACGCAGAGCTAAGCTGTTCTTTGGTAATTCGTTGTCTCATAGTTTATCTGCATGTTCGATCAGTTGATGGCAATCGTTCCACCTTGAATCTTCTGTGCTTTTTCGGCTTGAGAGGTCACGTACTTAGCTTGTGTAGTTATTCGCCCATCTCTGCCGCTGTAGCGAGTTTGAGTCTCGCCACTTTTCACAATCAACTCTTGAGACGTTTCTATCGTCATTTTCTCTGCGCGAATAACAAGCTCATTCCCATCATCGAGCATTGAGAAGAAAACATCAGTGACTACAGGTAAGCTGATGTCCTGATTAATGAATTCAATACGACAATTCAACTTATTATCTATCGCCAACTGAAGCTCAGATTTTCTAAAGCCACGCCCCAGTCTTGCTGACAGAGGTTGTCCGAATGGGTTGCCTTCAAAGTCGACTCTGACACTGTCTTGAGTTTCGTTAAAATCTACTATGGTGCCAAAACGGGAAAAGCAAGCCGATTGCTCGGCTTGCTGGGTTTGTTGTTCAAATTGTTCTAGGTGTTTGTGTTGTTTCATTAGTTAATCGCTACGTTGCCACCTTTAATCACAACTTTGTCGCTGCCTTCAACTGTGATGGAAGAACCGGAAAGCTTGATACTTCCATCACTGTTCATAACCAAAGAAGAGCCACCTGTTTTCAGTACGATTTTGTCACCACTGATAACCTGTGTTGCGGCATCTGCTTTGTATGAGGTGTTTCCTTTCACAGAAACCGTAAGGTTGCCACCGACTGTTAGATTATCATCAGCACCAATATCAGCAGAACGAGAAGCACCGACAGTCAGGTTACTGTTTTCACCAACGTCTAGATCGTCGTTTTTGCCGATCTTAGTTGAGCGATTGTCGCCAATTTCAAGTGTCGAGTTATTCTTAACCGATTGAGTTTGGTTTGCGTTGTAAGTAACCGTGACATCTTGTTCAACGGTCTCAGTAAACGTGCTGTTCACCTGAGTCGTTTTATGGCCGTCGATGGTTTCTTTGTGATCACCGTGAACTTCGTTTGTCTGATGGCGCCCTACTTTCAGAAACTCATCCTGGCCGATATCGCGGTAACGGTTATTAAGCACCTTCGTCGACATATCTTTTTGAGCATGGAAGTAGATTTCTTCCTGATTTGCTTCGTCTTCGAAGCTCATCTCGTTGTAACCCGTACCCTTATGGGTCTGAGTTCGGAATGTCGTACGCGTTTTATTCTCAGGCAATGAGTAAGGAGGGTAATGTAGACCGTTGTATACCGCGCCTGTTACTAGTGGACGATCTGGGTCTCCCTCAAGGAAGGTAACCACAACTTCGTGCCCAATACGCGGCAGATAAACGGCACCCCAAGTTGGGGCTGCCATTGATTGGCTGACACGAATCCAGCAGCTAGCATGCTCATCATTGTTACCGTATCTGTCCCAATGAAATTGAACCTTGATTCGGCCAAGTTTATCCGTGTAGATTTCTTCGCCCGCAGGGCCAACAACAACCGCGGTCTGAGGACCATCAACCATAGGTGCTGGCAGTTTAGGTGCTTTGAAAATCACATCACGTGGGATACAGATAAACTGGTTCTGATAAGTAGTTGGCAAGCCGCTGTTTTCATCCTCATGTACCTGAGGGTCATGACCACTATGAATAACTGACAACATAGTGTAATCACGGTTAATCGCGCTACGTGGGTGCTCACCAATATTAAAGCTGTAACCCGGCACCATTCTCATGATGTTAGACGCCGCTTCAATCTGCTGATTTTCTACCTGATGATCAGCAATCCACTCTGACGCACGGACTTGTCCCATTGCAGGGTCAACATAACGACCAGGGTAGTCAAACTGCTTAAGATCTTGATCTAAAGGACCATCACTAGACATTTCCTGAGGGATCTTAGGTTGTTCATAGTTGTAGTCGGTATATGTTGTACTACCGGTTCTAACTCGGTTGATCGCTGCAAGGTCAAAGATATGTTCACGGTCAGCCACGCCGCCGTCATCCGAGTGATACACCACTGGACCTATGTAGGATGCGTTCAGCGGTGTACTTAACAGCTCTGGAATCGCGTCATTGCTATCAACAATGACCATTGTGTGGTTGCCTTCTGTATGCTCGAAGTAGTACCACATACCATGCTCAGCAAGCATACGTTGAACAAAGTTACTGTCGCTTTCACGGTACTGAAGCACATATTCCTTAGGAGGATAAACACCAGAAAGGTCAAGACGGTAATCGGTGACAGAGGCATCGTCTAGCACCTGAGAAATGATGTCTGGTGCAGCTAAATTCTGGAAAATTCGGCAATCTTGGCGTTGGGTCATAAACCACATCTGTGGAACAAGGATAATCTGGTAGCGCGAGAATCTGCGGCCAGAGCCAAGGAATCGTACCTCATTTACTACGCCGTGGAACAAACGAGCAGAACCAACACCCTGACCAAACAATGTCAGTAATGCTGGTTTGCGAATAAGTTCGTCGAACGTAATATCAGCATCAAGTGAAAGTAATGAGAGGCTGACTTGAAATGGTTTCGACAGTTCTTCAGTCACTTGAAAACTTTCAACACGAAATTCATGGCCACTACCCTGAACTTCAAATTTAAATTCTACGTCAATCGTCATACCTTTTACCTGATACAAATAATAAGATCAGGGCCAACATAGGTTGGCCCTTAGCGTTCGGTAAGAAAATCTTACGCTTCGCGTGGAGCACGCCAGTCGTCGTTACCGCCTTTACCCATTACTTCGTGAGTAACTTCGATTGCACGGTAAGTGAAGCTCAATACTTCTTCAGTTACACGGTCAGAAGTAGCAGCATCTTGACAGTGAGCCATACGAGTTTGCATATCAACTAGAAGAGCATCAATTAGTTTGATTGTGTAGTAGTGCTCTTGCTTACCTTGTACTGAAGTACGGTAGAACTTGATGTTACACTCAGGTAGTTTTTCACCAGAAACTAGTGCGTTGAATAGAAGTGGTGAACAGCAGTCTTGTGCCTTAGTTACGATTACAGGCTTGTGAACACGTTGACCTGTTGGCTGACCACTTTGTGGATCACGTGGAATAGTTAGTACGTGATCAAGTTCTTGAACTAGAAACTCATCAACGTGTGCTTCTTGCCATGAGTTACCAACTGAATCAGCTGAGTAAGCATCTTTTGTGATATCGCCTTGAGTTTCGCCCGTGATAGACATATACGCAGGAGTTGGCATCTTATATTCCTTCTAAAAAATTTCTATTTATTTAAATTCACCAAATCGCTTATTACCGCGACCCGATTAGCTTAATACAAACACCGTGCCAACTTTTAAATCATTATTTTTCAACAACTTATGATTTTAATGTTGTAATTAGCGCAATTTATCAATTCAATAAATTGTAAAATTAAACAAGTTATTGTCGATCGAAAACAATTAATTGTTACTTATAAATCTTGATAAAACAACGGATGACAAAAGACTGAAAAAAGCGTTATTAACGGGCATTTAAGACATAATAACTAAAACAATAATCATACTGACCGCCACATATAAACAATAGGGTTTTAATCTATTCAATATCGGATAACAAACAACCATAAAAAGCCTGTCAAAATAGCTAGGCAAAAAAAATGACTTTTATTATTTAGTATAATTCGAGCCAATTTTAAACAAACCATAAGCTCGATAAAGACAATGATAAATATTAATCTATCTTCATTAATTCAACGTCTGCACCCTATCGCAAAAGTCGCGCTAGAAGACGCCGCAGCTTTGGCTGTATCAGAAAAGGCCAACGAAGTTCAAATTGAACACTTCCTTTTAAGTCTACTAGAAAGACCAAACAGCGATTTTGATGTTCTACTTGCACACTTTGACTGTTCGGAAAACATTTTACGCCAATCGATTCGCTCTACTTTAGATACAAGCCCAACAGGTAACGGTGGCAAACCTGTATTTTCTGCTTTATTGATCGAATGGTTACAAGAAAGCTGGCTAGTATCTTCACTAGACTTATCTCAAACACAGATCCGTTCAGGCGCGCTGCTACTTACTTTAGTGAGTAACCCTCTACGCTATGGTCAGCACGGATACGCCGCGATTCTTGAAAGCGTCAATCCAGACAGCCTAAAACGCAATTTTGGTGAACTTACCAGCCAATCTCTTGAAGCGCAGGTTGCGACTTCTGAAAAGACACAAGCACGTGAAGACGGTTCTGCGCTGAGTAAATTCACAACAGACTTTACTGGCAAAGCACGTAAAGGTGAGATCGATCCTGTATTCTGTCGTGATCAGGAAATCCGTCAAATCGTCGATATCCTTGCTCGTCGTCGTAAAAACAACCCTATCGCAGTCGGCGAACCAGGTGTTGGTAAAACTGCTGTCGTTGAAGGACTAGCACTTAAAATCGTCCAAGGTGAAGTGCCTGATAATCTGAAGGGTGTTGAACTTTATGGCTTAGATATGGGCCTACTTCAGGCTGGTGCGAGCGTAAAAGGCGAATTCGAGAAGCGTTTGAATGCCGTTCTAGACGAAGTGAAAAATTCGCCAACACCAATCATTCTATTCATTGATGAAGCACATACGCTTGTCGGTGGTGGTAACCAAGCAGGCGGCAGTGACGCAGCAAACCTACTAAAACCAGCTCTCGCCCGCGGTGAAGTAAAAACAATCGCAGCGACAACTTGGTCTGAATATAAGAAATACTTCGAGAAAGATCCTGCCTTAGCTCGACGCTTCCAACTGGTTAAACTGGATGAGCCATCACCTGAGCAAGCAGCTCTGATTATTCGTGGCCTACGCCCTGCTTATGAAAAATCTCATAACGTTTACGTTCGTGATGATGCCATCACTGCCGCAGCCGCACTTTCTGCTCGTTACATTTCAGGTCGCCAACTACCGGACAAAGCCATCGATGTTCTGGATACAGCTTGTGCCCGCGTAAACATCAGCCTAAATGCGGTACCAGCTTCAGTTGAAACATTGCAGCAAGAGCTTGCAGCTCAAACTCGCGAACTTGAAGCCCTTGAGCGTGACCAGCTTCAGCAAACTGGCGACAAGCACAGCCTAGCGTCTATCCCAGATCTAAAAGTAGCGATGGAGAAAACACAAGCTGAGCTAGAAGTCCAACAAGCACAATGGAAAAACGAGAAAGAGCAAATCGAAGAGATGATCGCGTTGCGTACTCGCCTTCATGAGCTAGTTTCTGGGGAAGAGATTGAAGTTGCAGAAACTGAGGAAGAAGGCGAAGAAGCGAAAACCTCACCTTATGCAGAAATGGACGAAGAATCGGTACGCATCGCCATTGCAGCTTGTCAGGAACAACTTGATGCCATTCGCGGCAGCAATCCACTTGTACATTTCGAAGTTGGCCCAGATGAAGTAAGTCATGTAATTTCTGACTGGACTGGCATCCCAATGGGTAAAATGCTTCAAGACGAAGCAGAAACAACTCTAAAGCTAAAAGACAGCTTAACCAGCAACATCAAAGGCCAAGAGTATGCGATCGATGCTCTGGCAGAAGGCATTCAAACAGCGAAAGCTGGTCTAGGCAACCCTGACGCTCCAACTGGTGTGTTCTTGCTTGTCGGCCCAAGTGGTGTCGGTAAAACAGAAACGGCACGCGCTATTGCAGATCAGCTGTTCGGCGGTGAGCGCTTTATGACCACCATCAACATGTCTGAATTCCAAGAGAAACACACAGTGTCACGTCTGATTGGTTCTCCTCCGGGCTATGTAGGTTACGGCGAAGGCGGCATGCTGACTGAAGCAGTACGTCAACGTCCATACTCTGTTGTTCTTTTGGATGAAGTTGAAAAAGCAGATCCAGAAGTACTTAACCTTTTCTATCAAGTATTTGATAAAGGCACACTCAACGACGGTGAAGGCCGTTCTATCGACTTCAAGAACACCTTAATCATCATGACAAGTAACCTTGCGACTCATGAGATTGAGTCACTGGTACAGCAGTCGAAAGACATCAATGCTGGCGTGATTGCAGAAGCTATTCGTCCGACGCTGAACCAACACTTCAAACCAGCACTACTCGCTCGTATGTCTGTGTTGCCGTTTGTTCCTCTGTCTGACGAAGCAATGACAGACATCATCCACCACAAATTGGGTAAAGTGTCTGAGCGTCTTCAAAGCCATCACAAACTGTCGTTGAACTACGACGATACCTTAGTCGAATTCGTACTTGGCAACTGTCGCTTAGCGGAAACAGGGGCACGTAACATCGATGCGGTAATCAACCGTCAGTTACTCCCTCAGCTATCGACACAACTGTTAGTGCACGACAAGGATGAGTCGCACAGTCAGATCACTGTATCTGTCGATGAGCAAGGAACGCTATCTTATGCGTTCAGCTAATCAGAACGATCTGAGTAACGCGCTTTTAGCGATCAGCCAGTCTCTGGCTGATCGTACTCAGCTTGCGCAAACTTTGGACGCGGTGCTCACAGCAGCGCGTCAGATGACGTTTTCCAAACATGGCATCATCTACGTTCTCGATCAAACTGGTCAGGCATTGATTCCAAGCATTGTTCACCATAATGAGCAGGCTCTCACCTCTCATCCATGGCAACCTCTATCGTTTGAACAAACCAGCCAAACAGATCCATTCAACTACGCAATACAGAATGGCGAGGTTGTCTTGATTAACGAGCTGTATCAGTACAACGGTTACGATTGTGAAGCTGTCTATGAGACAGAGCTAGCGCTTGGCATTAAAAGCGCCAACCTGCTCGCTTGGCCACTCGTTGACGACAGCGGTAAGACTATTGGTCTATTAGCTCTATTCGACTTGAGCGTAATTGATAATGAGTCGGCTCTAACAGCGTTTTGCAATATGGCAGCAAACAGTATTCGACAAGCAGTCTGGCTTGAAGAATACGGCCATATGATTAAAAGCTTGAGCGCCGATAACGCAGCTCTAGTACGCGAAAACCAACATCTCAAACAACGCAAACAAAGCCACTACAAAGGCCCGATTGCGGAAAGTGAACAGATGCTCGAAGTGCTACGTCGTTTAGAGAAGGTACTGACACTTCCAGTAGACGTTCTACTACGAGGTGAAACAGGCGCAGGTAAAGAGGTTATCGCGAAGTATATTCACGAAAACTCGAACCGCGCGGATCAGCCGTTAATCGTCCAGAACTGTGCTGCCATACCGGAACAGCTACTTGAATCTGAGCTGTTTGGTCATAAAAAAGGATCATTTACCGGTGCAGACAAAGACAAAATAGGTTTGTTTGAAGCGGCTCATGGTGGAACCTTATTCCTCGATGAGATTGGCGACATGCCATTGTTGCTTCAAGCTAAGCTATTACGTGTTTTGCAAGAGCGTAAAGTGCGTCCGGTGGGTGCCAGCAAGGAAGTCGAAGTGGATGTTCGCGTTGTTGCCGCTACGCATTGTCATTTGATGGATAAAATCAAGAATGGTGAATTCCGTGCGGACTTGTTCTATCGTCTGAATGTATTCCCGATAACGCTCCCTCCGTTACGCGAGCGCGAAGCTGACATTTTGCCACTAGCCGAACACTTCGTGAAGCAAAGCGCATCTAACTTGGGCCTTTCACAGGCTCCTGGGTTTAGTGCAAACGTGCAAAAGCAGCTTCAGGAGTACTCATACCCTGGTAACGTTCGTGAGCTAAAAAACATCGTCGAGCGAGCCCTGTTGCTTTCTGACTTCGAAACCATAAGCCAGATAGAGTTTGGAGAAGCGGCAGCACTTGCTGAAGCTCATCAGACGACACCTGCTATGGTTGAGGTGATGCAACAGCCTGTCGTTGAGAGTGTGCAGCAAGATGCAGCGGAACAAGCAGACTATTCTAGAGGCCTTAAAGAAGCCGTAGGAGAGTATGAGAAGACCGTCATCCTTGATTGCCTGAATGCATCAAACTGGCAAATAAAACGCGCTGCAGAGCAGCTCTCACTGCCCGTCAGCACGTTGAGCCACAAGATGAAGAAGTACGATATTTCCGCAGCGGGTTAACGAACAGCTTTTAGTCTTTAAGCCATAAAAAAACCGCCATTTCTGGCGGTTTTTTGTTTTGCTAAATCTGTATTACCTTAGGGGAAAGTAAGGTCGGCACCGAATAAATCATATTCGACAAGTAACGAAAGCTTAGGTTACGGAAGATTGACTCATAACTTATCTCCTTTAACAAAATCTCCATCGTTTGCAAAAGCATTATAAAGCGATGAATCAGTCGCACTTTGACCAGTACCACCGGTTTGCTTCCAAGTTAAATAACTTTCAATATGATTTTGGTCATTGAGTTTATAAAGTAGAACCTGTGCGCCACCACTGCTACGAGCATACTTGGCATCTTTGCCCAATACATCAAGTCCATCGAACTCACCAGGTTGATACCCCACCACTTTCTCCGATATAAACGTTTTATTTTCCACATCAATTAAATAACGATACTTTCGACTTTCCCCCCACACGTAGCGACCTGCAGGACTTATACTTCTCTTACGAAATTCGTAGTCTTGAAGATTTTCTTTATCTGGTTCAATTCCAACCCCAAATAGAAATTTATCTTTGGTTTCATCATACACGGCCACACCAAACTCATTGGCAACTACACGTTTACCGTTATAAATCGTTGAGTACTCATTAAATTCAGTTTCGACTTCCTTCTTTTCACCGCTCGCTAAGGTATATTTCCAATCTTTAAATTGATCCACATAGTAGAGATAGCTACTATCTTCGGCCCATAAAAACTCCGGATAACCTCTTGAGCGGCCAAGCTCAATGTACTCTCCAGTTTTAAGGTCTTTAATTACCTTAAACATGCCTTCTTCGGCCGAATAGGCTAGTGCTAAATAACGGTTATTAGGCGACATACGCATCAGTCGAACCTTGCCATTAAACTCATCGGCCACCAAACGAAGATCGGTACCATCAGTTTTGACACTCCAGACTTTATCGCGCTGATCGTAATGATCTTTCGAAACATTTCGACCATTGTCCCAGCGAAATACTACACGAGGTAAATCGTATGACTCCGTATTGCTTAGATCTTCTCGAGGCCATTCTTTCGCTTTATAGATTGCGTAACTTGGTTTGCCAGTCTCTTTGTCATAAGTCACATAGTTGTGCTCTGTGATATAAACGCGACCATCTTCCCATTGCTGGGCATTTTTTGCCGCAATCTTCTCTTCGACCGTAAGCGTTTTTTGTTCTTTAACTACGCTGGCCTGCTCGCTTGGTTCAGTGTCCTGGCCATTGCAACCTGTCAGCAAAGCCAACGCCAGCAAAGTTAATATTGAATACTTTTTCATCGTTTTCTCTTTATTTCCGCTGCAGATTAAGTTTAAAGTCAGCTCAAGTTTTGCAAGTACACCAAAATAAAAAGCCATTTCATTACTGAAATGGCTTTTTGATAGTGGCTAAATCTCCAGCGCACTCTAGGTTAGTTTGAGTTATCTAAAGACTTTTCTAGTGGTTTTGGCGCTAGTACCACTGTCGGTTGTTTCTCAATCCAATCCTTGAGCCATTTCTTCCGCTGAGCTTCATCGTATTTCTTCCATGTTTCTGCGGCCGATTTATCTAAGTCATCAGAAGACAACTCTTTCGTCACCAGCCATGGCATGTTTTCAAAATAATTTCCAGCCAAAGCAGTGTCATCGCGCAAAGAAGGGATAGAAACCACCAAATCTCGGTTTTTATCGTAATCTTCGCCCCCAACTAAGCCGACCTGTTTAAGGTGAGCCACCGATAGCTCTAGGTTGTATTTACCGCCAATGACTTTGCCAAAGGGTCTTAAACCCTTTAGGTTAACCCCTGTTGGAGAGACATATCCAAGCTCAAAACGCATGCAATACACAGCATAGTCCTTACCACGAGAAAGATCGTTATCTGACTCTAGCTTAGTAATAGCTTGGTCTAAAAATCCTTGCATGGTGTTCATATCACTTAATGTATCCACTTTTGCAGAAGCTTTAAATGACCACTTACCCGAAGAGTGTTCAAACCCTCCAACATGGTGCATCTTGGTAAAATAGATTGGACCTTTTACTTTCTTACCATCATTACCATCTAGATCTAACTGCATACACATATTGACCGATTGCCAATCCATTTTGATGCTGTCATATACGTCTTTTTCGTGCTTTTCTCCCAAAAGCAGCATGTATATAGCGGCTGGGTCTTCTTTACCCCGATTACCCCAACTAAATCCATCGCGGTGAATATTGTCGGCTGAATCGTACCACTTTCGCTCATTGAAAAAGTTCAATCCAGAGGCTTGTGTTTCTATAGCAACAACCTGCTGTTTAATTCCGTGAAGCACAGGGATAGTATTCTTACCTCCCTCCTCGCTTCTCAATGTAAAACTTTCAACCAACAAATCTCTCTCGCGCAGTTGGAGATCTTTCTCACCAACACTGGTTTGCAGCAAGACATATTTGCTCTTATTTAGCGCACCAACCTGAATTTCGTTTTCTTCATTTATCGCTTTGCCTTCCTCAAATGCAAGAGGAAGATAAAACGCACTTTTGCCATCTTTCTGTCTTATTGCCAGAGAGTAACGCATATTTTTAAAGCCGCCGGCCTCAACATAGCGAGTAAAGGAATCGGTTTCACCATAGTTATAACTGGCTTTATATGTGCGAGCCTCTGCTGATGCTGCCATACCAATTAGCGCATCGGTTAACAACAATCTTGCTTTTGATGTCATGGGTTTTAGCCCGTCGATCATCACGTCACCAAACCGATAGGAGGGAATGTGTTCTATTGCAATAAGCTCTCCGTCTTCATCCAGTCCTTGGCTAGCGTAATAGGCTTTTATCTCACGATTTTGCTCAAATTCACTGGCCTTCATCGGCAACATCCAATCGCTAAACGCAGGGCCTTGAATATTATAGCCGTCAACCCTGTCGCAACCTATAGTCACGATACATGGCGAATTATACTGTTGTTTCAGTACTACCTGCACTTTGACTTTATCGTATGGTCCAACATACTCATTATCCTCTTGCTTAATCCAATCTTGGTAAGCTACCCACGAAGGCTTATCTTCTGGCGCTTTTCTCGCCGATTGAATCAATATTCGGCAGTAACCGATAGCCTCTTGCTTGAGCTCGTACACCTGCGGGTTAAATGACTTAGCAAAGTTGTCAAACATTGACTCTTCGGGATGATCGTAGAGGACAGTTTGAACAGGAAACACTCGGTTGAATGCACCAGACGCTTTTGGAGTACTGTGTAAGGGCATGTAACTGTATGGATAAAAACCCTCTACTGAATGGCTTCGCCTCGGTAGTGGCATGTACCTGCTCCCTTCGGGCATCTTCTTGACCAGTTCGTCGTAGTACTGAACGTCACAACTGTTTTTCCAGTTGGCGGCAAGCGTTGTTCCTTTAATGGTTTTAACAGACCAATTGTCGCTGAGTATATATTGCTCGATGTATTGCTTAACTTTGTATCGTTCAACCAAGTTTTTAAAACTGACGTCGGAACGGTGCTTAGCTTGCACGCCCAAATCCGCAAGTAGTAATATCAAGCCGTTCATTGCTAGTGCCCTGAGCTGGTAGCGTTTCAACAACTCTTTCTGTGCCTTTTCACTGTCTAGATAAGCAACCAACTCTTTATAACTGTGGCATGTGAACTCTAACTCTATGTTGGTATTTCTCAGCTCAGCCAACAATTCCATATGAATCTTAGACAGACGCTCTAACTCTCGCACCACATCGTGCTTTTTGTTGAGATCAGTTAAAAACGAGTCTAAGAAGGCATTGTCTATCAACTTAACGGCTGACGTCAGCGCATTGCCAGCTTCCTTAGCAAACAAGATACCTCGCGCAACGGGAGCGACGACTGGGATATAAGAGGCGACATCCACTATGCCTTCAAAAATGGCCATGCGTAGCTCGACTTCGGCTTTGTCTTCTTTCGTCATGGCCGTTTCTAGCGCTAACCGAGAGCGTTCCATTGCTTGTGAGCCATAACGGCTAGGGTGAAATAACACATCCAACGATGACATGTAAATTCGAATCTCTACCCGACGGTTTTGGCGAAGATTAGGGTTATTGCGGTCAATGCTCTCGCCTTTTTTCGGTATATAGAGTGGCTTACTCTCACCAAATACAGCCACAGAGATCCTGTCTTTAAACACATCCGAGCTCTCAATCAGTAGCTGCTTAGCATAATTAGCACGGTCCGCAGAAACCTTCATATTCGCTTCTTCGGTATCAACCTGACAGGCGTGGCCTTCAATCTCGACCCTCAAGTTAGATTCACTTTCAAGCACCTCAGCCAAAGCGCTTGCTAGCTGACTAAACAACGGAGCGTTCCGTTCAAGCTCACTTTTGCGAGAATTGAAATTAAACTCAATTTTAATTCCTGCGCCGCGGCTATTATTGACCATAGTAGCTGTGATCTCATCACTCGCTGCTCTGGCTTTTTCGAGTACTTGCTCAATCTTCTCTTGCTGATTTTCTCGGCTGGTATTCCAGACAGGAATTTTATCTAGATAGTCATAAGCGACTTCGCCTATGCCTTGCTTGGCGCTTTTGGCCTTCTTCGCCATCTCAAGAACAGCTTTACCCTTGGTGTATAAGTCAATGCCGCTGTTTATGGTACTAAGCGCATTAATGCCTAACGTTGCTCCACCGCTAAACCAGGCCTGAACCACCCGACCAGCGACCACTTGTTGGTTACCAAGCCTAGATTCCATCACAGATGATACAGCCGTTGCCAATGCGGTTTGACGATCAAATACCTTGTCTTTAAACAGCGCTTTCCAACCGAGGTTTGCTAAGGCGGGATCATGCAAATTACGCAAGTTGTCAAGGGTCTCTTTGGTACTGTATACACCGTAATAGAGCTCCCCTGCGGCCTTCATCGCATCAGGCATATCCGATTTAACCGCATCCCAATACAATTTGGAGACATTATTAAATACCGCCTGTCTTCCGTCCGAGTTTAGGGTTTCTTGTAAACTGCCACTCATTAGCCCCGCGCCAAGTTGAGCAGACGCATCACGGATGTTTTTCAATAGTACTAAACTTCTCGCCGCTGGGGTATTGGCCGACTTTCCTTGCGGGTTACCTGTGAGGTAGTGTTTCATATGGGTAAAGTACTGTGGGTACTGATACATCAGCGACTCTTCGAGTGAAATCATATCACCGCTGACGATGGCAAACTGGCCCAATGGCGTTTGTGGTGAAAAGGTGATTTTTTCACGCAGTTCGTAAGTGTAAATGGTATCGGCACCATCTTCATAACTTTCAACATTTGCTTGTTGAATAAAATCCGGTACTTCGGCTTTCATACTGCTAGGGATAAACTCTACGCGAATACTGTATAAGCCTTGTTCAAACTTAGCCGGATCAAGATGAAATAATGCGCACGGGTATTGCTTAGCATCTTCTTGGTCTATATTTTTTGGTAGAGCGGCTTGCACGCTATCGCCGATTTTTACGTACTCTCCTACTTGTGTGCCTTCCTTCTCTATAATCTGGAACTTATATAAGCTAACCGTTGCATCCTCATACTCTTTGTCTGAGAAAACTACAGCGCAACTGGCCACCACAGGCAAGACAAAGCCTTTAATCGGCTGTTCGGCATCACTGATCTTTTGATACCAGTCATTATAGGTTTGCTGATCCGGCGTTAGCTGGCCGCTAGCGTCAGCTTTATAAGGAGGCGCAAGCTGAGCTGGGCTAATTTCAGTCAGGGTCAGTTTGGCCTCGCTATTATTCAGCTTCTGGCCCAACTGAGTAATTTTCTCGCTGATCTCTTTTGCGCTTAAATCAGCCAGTGAGGCAATCAGTGGCAACGGAGGAAAACGAAAGGTGTGTTCGCGTTTTTCGCTGTTGGCAATATCTGAGCCAAGGATATGAACTGGTGATTCAGGTTTTAGTGCCTCAAATACACCGCTATCATCTGGCTCACCGCTACCTAGCATGCTGAGCTTAAAATCATGGCGAGTCGCCCAAAGTTGGGGATTAGCGCTATCGGTAATATTGATCATTGGCACCCGAGCTAAAGGGCGGACATTAGTAATATCTTGGTTATCGATTAAGCTCGTTTGCGCGTGCCAGTTTGGAAAAGCCTTTTCATTGGTTTTACTATCTACTTCCGCTGTAAAGTACACGCCAAATAAATAATACTCAGCTTCTAATGGAATAACATTAGTTGAGGTAGATTGACTCATAATGTCTCCCCTTTAACAAAGTTACCATTATTAGCAAACGCATTGTAAAGCGATGAGCCCGTTGCACTATGCCCTGTACCTATTTGCTTCCATTTCTGGTAGGTAATTAGCTCCTTATCTTGAGATAACTTACTCATCAGCGCCCTAGCAGCACCTTCGCGAATGTAGTTCGCCTCTTTACCCAGAATCTCAAAATAGCGTAGCTTGCCCATTTCTCGCGGGATAATTTCTTCTGATTGAAAAGTTTTATTTTCCACATCAATTAAATAGCGCTGTTTACGGGTTTCAGCCCATACATATCGACCTTTAGGGCTAATACTTCGCTTACGAAACTCATAGTCTTCAAGATTATCTTTATCAGGATCAACCCCAACCCCAAATAGAAACTTATCTTTGGCTTCATCATACACGGCCACACCAAACTCATTGGCTACCACACGCTTGCCATTATAAATTGTTGAATATTCATTAAACTTAGTATCAACTTGCTGCTTTTCACCCCTACTTAAGGTGTATTTCCAGTCTTTAAATTTATCCACATAATAGAGGTAGCTGCTGTCTTCTGCCCATAAAAACTCGGGGTAGCCGCGCGAGCGGCCAAGCTCAACATACTCACCGGTTTTAAGATCCTTAATCACCTTAAACATGCCTTCTTCAGCGGAATAGGCCAAGGCTAAATAACGGTTATTGGGCGACATACGCATCAAGCGAACCTTACCGTTAAATTCATCGGCCACCAAGCGAAGGTCGGTGCCATCGGTTTTAATGCTCCACACTTTATCGCGTTGCTCATACAAATCATCAGAAGAGTAATTACCATTGTTCCAGCGAAATACCACGCGCGGTAAATCGTAAGACGCCTTGTTATTGAGATCTTCTCGCGGCCATTCTTTGGCTTTAAACACAAAGTAGCGCGGTTTACCGGTTTCTTTATCGTAAGTCACATAATTATGCTCTGTGATATATACTCGGCCATCTTCCCATTGCTGGGCATTTTTTGCCGCAACCTTCTCTTCGACAGTAAGCGGCTTTTGCTCTTTGACCACTTTGGCCTGCTCGCTAGGCTCTGTGTCTTGACCATTGCACCCTGCCAGCAAAGCCAAGGCAAGCAAGGTTAAGATTGAATGCTTTTTCATAGTCTTCTCTTTTTATTCTTAACGCGCGCAGCTTGCTGCCCACATATTATTTATCGACAAGTCAGCGCTTATTAGGGTTTATAGGCTAACAAGTCACTCAATTTTTTATCGCTAAAAATAACGGTTTGATTGTCACGTTGATGACGGCTGTGGCCTAGATAACCTCTTACCAAGTCAACATTTTTTACCTCAGCAGACCAACCTGAAAACTTAATATGTCGAATACCTTTCTCATTAGGCATACAATCTCTTAAGTAAGTGCGCTGACTCCAGTCACCTTTCGTATCTCGTAGCTCAAAATAATCGTCAGACTCATCAACCATGGGGTCGCTCGGATAGGCAAAGATTAACGGACTCAGTGGTCCATTTATGTAAACACCCGCAATTGTTTTCTCCAACTGACTGGCAATCACGGTATATTGGCTAACCTGCTCTGGAGAAACTTTTGGTATCGCTAAGGCCCTTGTAACGCCCTCTCCTGTTTTAAAGCTTTGAGCACTGCTGTAGTACTCCATATCAGTTAGCTCAGTCGCTTGACTTGGGTCAGACTCAAATGCCGTAAGTTGCTCCGGGCTTAGTTGATCCTCACTATAATAGAGCGAGACACTTTGTTGCTCACCAAGTATTTTGTATGGTATCCAGATATGCGGCAAAGCCCGACCACTTGCCTCTCGGTGAGTCTGGCTAGCACCTTTGAATGGACTAAGCATGGTTTCAACTTTCACTACAACATGAGGGTCATAATCAGTCATCACAACTTCAACTTCCTCTTCAGTTAAGTTAAAAACGCGCACTTCTCCGACATCATTGAGTATCCCTTCAGATACTACTTCTCCATTTTGGCGTATTTGAAATGGCTCGTAGGAAAATGGACTGCCCCTCTCCGGGTCAGTAATACGAATATCAGCGTGTCGTTTAGGTTTCGCGCTCTCTGGTTGTGCATTACGGTAATAGTCAATATTGATGTCTGAAAAGTATCCTTTCTCATCAATGGCCAACTCGCGCCATACCTTATCTTTCCAAAGTACGTAAATGTAACCTGACATATGACGAGCAGCAGACTTTTCGGACTTTTCTCCAGTTAGGAAGTAAAGTGGAACCACAGGCACCAACACATTATCCCACTCGTCCATTTCATCACTGGAATCAACTGGCTCAACATTTTCTGCCAGTAGAAGTTTGAGAGGCGTTGCAGAACCACTTAGGGGAATAGCTAGGTATAGGTTTCTTGGCTCTTCTTCTAGGCTTTTAAATACTGAAACGCTGCGGTGATTTTTGCTGGAGTCTTTGCGTGGTTTAGCGATTTTTTCTTTTTGAGTGCCGGTCTCCGACAACATGAGGTAGGCAGCGTTGTTCGGCCACTGGCCCGCAAACTCGACCACAATTTTTTTATCCGGAGAAGGTTCTACGGGAGTGAAACTAAGGTTGCGTGCCAAAGGTACATCGTCAGTGACTGTATCGTAGTTCGCTTTGACGACTTTTTTGGGTTGCTCGGAGGCAAACTCATCGACGCGCATTTTTAACGCAGGGTAAGCCTGAAGCTGTGCATCTGAAAGCGGGGTTCGACGTGCAAAAGAGGATAACGCGACCCACTCTACACGAACAAGGCGCTGTTTGATGTTAGATAGTAGGCTGTGGATGTCTTTTTTAGCCGACTGGGGGATAGTATCAGACAAAGGCTTTGGTAGCTGTCTGAGCACATCCTGAAGATTGCGCGTACGCGAGAGCTGCCCGATGCATTCATCTGGCGACAGTATGTAGTCTAACACGTCCCTAGAAACTGCGTTTCCTGGAACAAATTTGCAAACTAATTGCATTTTAGTTCTCCACAACCATTGATGTCCTTTGATTGCGGTAACAAGCAAACCCCTAAGGGTTTATATAACGATTTGGCGAAAGGCCATTCTACGTATAAATCTAATAATTGCAACCCATACAAAAGACACATTATTTACATAAAGCTCAATTAAATTTTCACTACATCTGTTTTTTAAATAAAAAAAAGACGCGATTAATAATCACGTCATTGTATCAAACAATAATTTAAGATACGAAACAGATAGTATGTACCACCTGTGCAGGATAGCACCCTCTGGGTGCAGCGCTACTATACAAAGTCTTTGAGACAATGCAACGTGGCAATATTCAGGTCATATATTTCAATTTAACAGCAATAATCGATTTCGATGATAGTTAAATAAAACGACAAATGAAAAAAAAGAACGTTTCAATATTCATTCTGCTCATTTCTACATCATATTTAATTTAAATTACTTTCTTTTTTTTACGAAAACTTCAAAAACCTTCCCATTTTAGACGTTATAGCAACCCAAATTATCCTTTCTAATCAAAAAAACAACTAGATAGAAAGCAACAACCGCGACTGGCCAACAAAGCGAGACTGGGACAAGGCCTGACTACTCACATATCCAATACTGACGTCTCATTTTCTACAAAATGCATTTAACCTTTAACTTAAATTAAGCGACAGATAGAAAGGCAATACAGTCAAAAAAACTACCGCATCTTTCTTAATTACCTTCTGTTACTTAAATAATCATTGGAATAGGTAATCGAGTCCTGTTATTTTTTATTGTAAATACTATTTATCGAAAAAATTTATCTAGATTTTGTCTGGTAAAACTCTATCATTGAACCAAAATCTCAAATAACTATTAAAATGCATTCAACGTCTATTCCCCAAAAAAGTTATCGAGACTATTTGTCTTTTTGGTATCTAGCCCTTATTCCATTGAGCTTGTGCGCACTAGTCGAAATATCACCCTTAAACGACACATCTACTAGATATTCAAACGAAACAAACATCAACAAAGTTAATAACACCGAAAACAAAAGAGAAATTGCGCCAAAAACACCAATAACAAAAGACAAATTTATTAGCAGCGACGTTGGGTATTCATTTTATGGTACGGCGCTGAGTTTAGGCATTGCCCCAGATACGATTCAAGACCTTGCGTCCCTTTCGGCGGGTAAATTTGATTTCATCAACTCAGTATCTGGTTCAGGACAATTTGCATTCAAACTCAACGAGAAAGATCAGCTCGTTGCTTTCTTGTATCACGATAAGTTACACACGTATTATGTCTATAGTACAAAGGCGGGTACATTATTCAGTACTGATGGAGAGCGTTTTTACAAAGATAAGCTGCTCCTTTCTCCTGTATCGCGTCGCTTCAGAATCAGCTCGCAGTTTAGTCACTCTCGACTACACCCTGTGACTCGTACGATGGCCCCTCATCTTGGAACGGATTACGCCGTGCCAGTTGGTACGCCTGTTGTTAGTATTTCATCCGGTGAAGTCATCGCCTCTCGATACCACCCGATAGCTGGAAACTACCTTGTTATTCAACACCCAGGTGGATTGAAGACACGCTATCTTCACCTTTCTAAGCGCTATGTGAGAAAAGGAGATATTGTCTTACAAGGCGAAACAGTCGGTACAAGTGGCAATACAGGACGAACAACAGGGCCACACCTTCATTTTGAACTGTGGAAAAACGGTCGGCCAATTGATTTTGAGAAGAAGCGCGCATTTGCCGAAAAAGTAGCGGTTCAGCTCGTGTCATCTCAATCTCAGGAAGCTCAAAAAGCTTACTTACAGCTAAGTCAGCAGATAAACTAACGACATCTCGGTTAACGTGCGTAAGAAAAATTACGTGCGTTAGCTTCTAAGATAGCTAATTAGCAATATTTGCTGCTGAAAGTTTAAGGGGAGTTTTTATATGAAGAGTTGGAGCGTGCAGCGGGAATCGAACCCGCATCATCAGCTTGGAAGGCTGAGGTAATAGCCATTATACGATGCACGCATCATCGTGAAGACCCATTCAATATGCCACATCAGCCTGAAAAGAAAAGTCTTTTTTTAGTTTTCAGGTTTAAGTGCTGACTTTATGTTCAAACTTATTCATAGTTGACGGCTTTTTGTTCGCTAAGTTCTTCTAGTATGATTTGTTGAATGACCGCCCTATCTTTTCCGAGTGATTTTGCTTGATACATTAAGTGGTCAGCATCCGACAACGTAATGTTGAATGACGTTAATGGGTAATAAGCGCAGCCTAAGCTGACCGAGATCGCCTTATCTTCAATGACAACGCTCCTCACTGAGTGACAAACTTTATGCGCTATTGTTGTCACCTGGCCTAACGAATGCCCACTGACAACAAGCGCAAACTCTTCACCGCCGATACGGCCAAACAAATGATCTTTCTTAATCACAGTTCTTACCGCATCCGCTACCTGACGAATCACTGTATCTCCAACTTCATGACCAAAGTTGTCGTTAATCACCTTGAAGTCGTCTATATCAAAAATCATAACGGCAATCGATTCTGGCACTACAAGCCTTTGCTGGAACTCTTCAACAAAATGGCGACGATTGCTTAGCTCTGTTAAAGGATCGGTCTCAGAGAGGACTCTCAGTTCCTGATTCGCTTTCGCCAGCTCCCGAGTTTTCGCGTTAACAGAAAAGCGCAGGATAAAGATGTAAGCAACGCCAGCCAGCAAAATCATCAGTATGGCCAACGGCAATAGGTAGTCTGGGTAGACAGTATTGATATACATCCAACGACCGAGAATTCTTTGTTTATCTTCATTGCTGATCAGTTTAAGGCCATGAGACAAGTGATTTTGAAGCGCAAGGTTGCCTTCAGAGACCGCAGGCCGCAAGTTTCCTGAGTAGAGGTGTCTTATCCCGATAAACTTATTCAATCCCTTAGTGGTATGAAGGTAGAAGTTTGCAACTTGCAAGTCAGCTACAAATGCGTCGATTTCGCCCGCAAAAGCTGCGTCGATCATACGTTCATTATTACGAAAAGAAATGATATTGAGATTAGGAAAATGGAGACGAGTAAATTCTTCTTCGTAGGCACCTTTCACTACACCAACGAGATGATCATGCTCCCCGCGTAGAAATAGACTCACATCAGAGCCCATCAACCGGCTGCTGATATAGAGTTGCGTATCAATGGACATAATAGGCGCATTGTAGTCTAAGAAGGACTCACGCGTTTCGGACCAAAGCAAGCCTGAGTGCACGTCAGCCCTTCCTGAACGAACAGCCTCTAAAGAGTCGTTCCAATCTAGCAATAAGAATTCAATGTTCTGGTTATTTTTGAGGCCGTATTCATTCCAATAATCCACCAGAATACCCGCAGGTTCTCCCTCTTCGTTGATATAAGAGAAAGGTTTCCATGCCTTAGAGTTAGTGACAATCAGGGTCTGTTTATTGGAAGCACTGGCAAAACTCGTCAAGAAGAGCAACATACACATTGTTGCAAATACACGTAACACAACTAACCTCAAAGAATAAAACGAGCTCAAACAACGGAGGTTGCTTGAGCTCAATTGCTATACACTTTATTGCATTGAGATTATGTATAGAATACCTGTCTCACATCTGCTTATTTTATAAATTTATATTTGAAGCAGATCTCATATATTTATCTTTCTATCATTAAATCGATGTTATACATGCTTATTCTGTTCGGAAATGCCTCATCTCTTCGTTCAACTCTTCAACCTGATGGCGCACCTGCTCAGAGATCTGTGATGACGAACTGGAGATATCAGCAACCTCCTCTACTCGGCTAGTGACATCAGACATTAAACTGTGTATTTCCTGAGTTGCCAGAGATTGGCTCTCTGCAGAGTGAAGTAGATCTTTCATTTGAGAATCTAGGCTCTCGATTTGATCTGTTGTGGCGCTTAGTGTTCCGTGCGCCTGCTTGGTATGCGCAGCTCCTTCTTCTGCTAACACTTTACTCTTGTCGATTTCAGATACCACAGCTGCCGTCGAAGATTGTATCGCATTCACAATGTTGTTGATCTCGGTAGTGGACTCAGTAGTCCTTGTCGCAAGCAGGCGCACTTCATCAGCCACCACAGCAAAGCCTCGACCATATTCGCCTGCCCTCGCCGCTTCAATCGCTGCATTAAGTGCAAGCAAGTTAGTTTGCTCAGCTAGACCTTCGATCACTTCCGTAACACGGCCTATCGCTTCACTCTCTTTACTCAGCTCAGTAACCTGCTGGCTCGCACTTTCAATCGTGTTGTGTAGAGAGGTCACGGTCTGCATGTTCTGCTCAAGAGCTTGAGAACCGATTTCGATTTGGCTCTTTGATTCAGCAAGATTGCTAGCAGACAGCTTGGCTTGGTTGGCGGTTTCATCGGCAGACAAGCTAACCTCAGAAAGCTGCTGACCGACAAGCGTCATCGTCGACATTTGACTATCGACTTTATTCGATGTGTTGTTATTTGCATCGAGAAGTGACGTCATACTGTCCCCAACAGTACGTGCTTTCGAACTAACGCCACGCACAATATCTAACAGCGCGACATTCATCTTGTTGATTGAGTTGGTCAGGCTGGCTAGCTCGTCGCTACCTTCTACGCTGAGTGCTGGTTGAGACACATCGCCTGCGGCAATCAATTGGGCACGTTTTGACACCACTTTTATGCGTCGGCCAATGTTCCTACCCATATAAGTTGAGATGGTTAACGACGCTAATAGGAAAATAATTGAGGAGACAACAAGCAAAGACACGACACTGCTTAGCGAGCTAAAGATTCCCTGGCCACTGATGTCAGCTTGCTGCTGTTGCTTACGAATCAGGTTTTCTAAGCTTGTATTGAGAGTATCGACGGCAGGTACCAGCTCCTTAGCCATTTTCTCATTTACCAGATTCCAGCTACTCGCCGTTCTTAGCGCAACGACCTGATCGGCAAGTGGAAAATAAAGCTGCTGCATTTCTTTAAACAGATCCCATAAGCCTTGATCGCTATCGCTCATCAGGCTGACTTTGGAATCGATCTCAGCAACGTACTTACCGTGGGATTTCAGAAAGTCCTGATACTTACTGAGGTGCTCCTCTTTACCATATAGAAGAAAGTCACGCATTGAAGAGAGTGCATTAGCAAGAGATGTGTAACTGTCTGCATATAGACGGAATAAGCGCTTTCTCTCGCCCCCCTCTTTATTACCCGCTTCGTCATTGATGAGGCCTTGGAGCTGATCCAATGCCACCTCTGCAATTGGGGCGGCTTCATTGATAAATAAGGAGTGGGCCGGAAGGTTCTCATCTGAATGACTGGTTTCAGAGATCTCGTTAACCAACCCTTTGACGGATTCCCATTGGCCTAAGACTTGTTGGTAAGCCGATTCATCCAATAGGCTTTCTAACTTGGGTAACGCTTCATCGGTCGAAGTGATAACGCTATTAAGCTGCTCCAACTGCGCGGCACCAACAGCTTCATCACCACCTAAAAGCATATAAGCTCTGAGGGTAGAAACGGTCGCCTGAAGCGACTGTTGTAATGAACGGCCCGTATCTACAGTTGGCAGATCGGACTCTAATAGAGATTTTGTATGCTCTTCTACAGTATTGACACTGCGGAATATAAATAGAGCGGCAACGATAAAAAGTACTGCAAGCGACAGAAAACTCAGCTGTAACTTCCCTGATATCGTGAGTTTCATCCTAATAACTCCTGTTTAAATAACCTCCTAACTATAGCGTTTTGCTTATTATTGTTAAATATAAGTTAACTATTTTTATAAACTTTTGATTGATAGCTCAGTTAATCAGCCCCCGATAACTCAGGGGCAACGCTTACTTCTGCTAAGCTGTTTTAGATATTTGCAGACGCAATGTAATCCGTCAGCTCTTGATTCGATACCGTGGTGATGTATTGGTCATCCAAGTAGAAAGCCATATCATTTTGCTCTTTCTTACCACTTAAAACCTGTTTAGTGCCATCAAGATAGGTTATTTCCATTTGTAGCGTCGTTTCGTCAAGCTGTTCCATAGTTGCACTTTCAATCTCGGTGTTGTTGCTCAATGGTACATCTTTTAGAGAGCTGTCTAGCTTGTCGTTGACCTTGATGTAGTTCTTTGTTGGCGTATCAACAACAGCTGGAGACTTACCTGTAATTGGGTTTGTCCCCGTCCAAAACTCAACTGCATTGAAGATAAACAAGTCCGCAATACCAGCAATACCGTAGACAGGAGACAGTAAGACAAACATACCTTCGCGGGCATAACGGTTATCGACTGTCTCTAGGTTGAACTTCGTCACCATTCCTGTAGTCGCCATCTGCCCCATACAACCAGTTAAAGAGGTCAGGCCAAGGCCAGCAATTATTGCCAGTTTTAATGTATTTTTTCTCATTTTTTCCACCACTCAAATTAAGACGACGCGCATGCTACTCCCGCTATATACCCTTGCCTAGAGTCAAAATTTTGAATTGACGAAATACTGACTAAGTCATTTTTTAAGCAAAGCCTAATAATGCATTAAATTGAGCAGAATCCTCGGTTTACGGCATCAGTATTTTCCGGCTTTGCAGCGTGTCAATATCAGACTTTGCTTATTTTCTTAAACCCCAAAACAAGACACATAAAAACAACAATAAAAACATCAAATTAACAAACACAATTAATTTTAAAATACCCCTAAAAAGAGATTCCAATCACATATAGATTGGTTATAATTCGCGCCCATTACGTTTTGTGTTGATAAACGCAAACTTAATTTGAAGAAATAGACTGTTAACCAGACCTCTTTTATCAGAGGTGAACTTGAGAAGAAAAATGAGCAAGATTGATAAAGCTACACGTATCCTGCTGGCGGGATTCTGTATCAACCTTTGTCTTGGCATCCTGTATGCTTGGAGCGTGTTTAACAAAGCACTTGTGACTGAATCTGGCTGGAGTGCAGCAGAAGCTTCTTCACCATACGCAATAGCAACAATCACCTTCTCTGTTTGTCTTCTTGTTGCTGGTATCCTTCAGGATCGTATGGGCCCACGTAAAATTCTGATTCTGGGCACAATGCTGACTGGCTTAGGTATGATTGCCTCAGGTTTCGCAACCACTCCACTAATGCTGAACATTACATTTGGTGTGATTACAGGTGCCGGCATCGGTTTTGGATATGCTTGTCTTTCTCCTTCTGCAATGAAGTGGTTCCATTCTTCCAAGAAAGGCATGGTCAACGGTCTTATTGCAGCTGGTTTTGGTCTAGCCGCTATTTACCTTGCACCAGTGACTTCCGCTCTAATTGACAGCATGGGTATTCAAACCAGCTTTATGGTTCTTGGTGCTGGCGTATTGGCCATTGCCGTGCCTCTTGCAGCAACTATTAACAACCCACCAGCGGGTTACACTCCTGCTGAACCAGCAGTAAAAGCAGGTCAAGCACCGAAAGCCGCTAAGAAAACAGAAGATCTGACGTGGAAATCAATGCTTAAAACACCTCAGTTCTATTCACTATGGATCATGTACGCCTTTGCAGCGTCGGTTGGTCTTATGATCATTGGTAACATCACTACCATTGCTAGCGTTCAGGCTAATCTACCTAATGCGGTTTACCTAGCGTCTATCCTAGCGATATTCAACTCTGGTGGTCGTGTGGCTGCAGGCATGCTAGCTGATAAGATTGGCGGCGTACGTACACTGCTATTAGCCTTTGTCCTTCAAGGCATCAACATGGTTCTGTTCGCTACGTTTAAAACCGAATTTACACTGATAATCGGTACGGCTATCGCAGCTATCGGTTACGGTACTTTGCTTGCTGTATTCCCGACTCTAACCGCAGAGTTCTACGGCTTGAAGAACTACGGCACTAACTATGGCGTTCTCTATACGTCATGGGGTATTGGTGGCGCAATTGGTGCTGCAGTTGTTGGATTCTCAATGACAAACGGTGAAGGCTACAGTCTCGCTTACACTATTTCAGCCGTAATGATGGCGGTGTGTATCGTTCTTGCCTTCATTACCAAACCAATTAGCGAAGCAAAAGTGGCTCAGCTTAAAAACGCTTAACGCTTTGAAAACCTCTTCGAAAGGCTTAACCTTGTGGTTAGGCCTTTTTTGTATCTATTAACCATGTCTGAACCTGTCGTCTTACCCTCAGATTACTACCTGAGCAACTTCTTGAAACTGACACGTCATGCTCAAGAAATGTATCCAGATCTGTTGTCTGAATTGGAGCACAAGTGGCTGCAACATTTCTCTCAGTTATCTACTCCGGCAAAGTGCTTGTTAGTGAGATTGCTTTCTCGCAAAGGGGAATGGTTTCGAAGCGATAAGCTGAACTATGAAGAGATCCCTGAAAAAGATGTCGCATTAGATGAGCTCAATGCGCTGAGCTTCATCTCGCTCAACCCTGAAATCTCCAACCCAGATTTAGCCGCCAAGCTTCTGACAAAACCGGAAATGGTTAACCTCTTTAGAGTAACCAACAAACAGGCGAAAAAGGACACAATTGTAAGTCAGCTAGAAGAGAGCCCATTCTCACAATACGGCACTTTGCCCTTCACCATCGTTAAGCTTGAATCACCGCAAGTGTTAGATGTTCTACTCGCGCTCTTCTTTGCTAATACTCATCAGGATTTAAGCCAGTTTGTATTAGACGATCTTGGCTTGCATCAATTTGAGAACTATCAACTCAGCGAACAATGCCGTTTCTTTTCTTCACGTGATGAGCTAGATCAACTGCTTTCATTATCGTTATTGCAGCAAAGTTATCATGACGCTGATCGAAAATGCGTAAATACAATACTCCTCCACCTTGAGCAACTTACCCATCCTATTGACCACAACTACATAGAGCGTAAACGCCAACACCTGATCAATGACATGGCGCGTGACTTAGAAAGATTGCAAGAGTTCGAACTCTCGACTTTCTGGTTCGAAAAAACAGTATTACCACCTTCACGAGAACGCCGAGCTCGCATGTATGACAAACAAAGCGATATAAATGCCATGAGTGACATTGTCACTTCAATATTAAGTTCCCCATATGATACGTCAGAACAAGAAGTGGGTGTGAAATTGCAACAACGCTTGGAGCGTCTCAAAGGTATAAAACTCCCGAGAGTAAAAAAAACTAATATAGAGGAACACCACCTTGCACTTGATTTGTCACAGCAACGCGTCGAGTTGGTGGTCAAAGATTATTTTGAGCAACAAGGTTATGACGTCTATTACTCAGAAAATATTCTGTTAAATGGATTGTTTGGCTTAGCATTTTGGGAAGTCATTTTCAGCCCTGTAGAAGGCGCTTTTATCAACCGATATCAATATCGCCCTTTGGATCTCTATCATCACGACTTTGCTTCCAAACGTCAGTCAATGATAGATGATGTTTTCACTCGACTAGAAGAAGACGGTAGCCAGCATCTGAAGCAAATTTATCTGGAAAAAGTAGGGCTCAGTAATCCATTTGTTGTCTGGAATGCTTTCACTCCAGAACTGTTAGACCGTGCGCTACACAGCATCTCCCCCGAGTTACTGTGCCAGCTGTTTAAGGTCATGCTACAAGAGCTCAAATTATTCCGAAGTGGTATGCCTGATCTGATTCTCTTTAAAGACGACCGTTTCGAATGGGTTGAAGTTAAAGGCCCCGGAGATCGTTTGCAGGATAACCAGTGGCGCTGGTTCCATGAGTTCATCAAACTGAAAGTGCCGTTTTCGGTTTGCTATGTAGCCAACTCATAACTAAATACGATTGATAATGCCCAAACCAATAAGCTCACCCATTTATTGGCATTGAAAGTTCAACCTCTTTTATTGATAATAACAATTATTATCAATAAAAGAGGTGTGTTCCATGTTTGAAGGTGGAGGAAGATTATCATTTAACGATCATAAATCTTATGGCCAAATACTGTCAGGCAATGAGCCATCAATACTATTGGTTGAAGACGATAGACATCTGAATCAGCAACTCACCTCTCTTCTTCAAGACAGTCGATACCAGGTTACCAATCTGGATTGTGGTGCCGAAGCATTGAATTGCCTAAAGCAATCCAACTTTGACCTAATCATTCTTGACATTAACCTGCCAGAGGTCGACGGCTTTGGTTTGTTGAACTTTATCCGCTTTCATTCAAATACACCGGTCATCATGCTGACCGCATACGGCGCAGAAGAACACCGCATACGTGGGCTGCGTTATGGCGCGGATGACTACATCAGCAAACCATGTAACTTTACTGAGGTGAGTTTACGGATCGAAGCGATTTTGCGCCGAACTGGTCACAATCAAGCATCGAGCTCTAACCGTTATCAAGAATATAAAGAACTCAAGCTTGATAAGAACGAACTGACTGTAACCGTCAACGAGTCCGCTCCCATCACCCTCACACCAATTCAGTTTAAATTGCTCTGGACACTTGTAGCCAACCACGGCGCAGTACAAAGCAAACCGTTTTTGTACCAGGTTGTACTAGAACGCGACTTTAGCTCATACGACAGAAGCTTAGACATGCATTTAAGTCGAGTGAGAAAAAGCTTAGTCGCTTTGGGTATGAGCTCAGAACGAATTCAGACCGTTCACGGCAAAGGTTATTTATTACGATGAAAAAGTTACTTTTCTGGCGACTGTTTGTCGTACTCTCATTGGGAGGAGTGATCTTTTTCTCCCTACTCCATAGCGTCGCTCTACTCTCCAATGAAAAGATGAGTTACATCGATAAAAACCATCAGCAAGAAATTCTCGCTTGGGGTGAGCACGTTCAGTCGCAGCTCGGGCAAGGGAAATATGATGAAATGAATCAGTGGGTAAATCAGCTAGCGTTGCGAGAGGAAACGTGGGCAACGGTGGTACGTTCCAATGTCTCCGTTGTCAGCGGTAACCCTCTCAATAAGCGATTTTGGGATGGTTATGGCATAGGTAGAAACGTCGAGTGGAAGATTCACCTTTATTTTCCTGAGAACCCGATAATGGAAGTCGCTCTTACTCCTTCTGATTATCACTTCTTGGTTAAATTGCCTGCTCGTATGCGCCCCGGAACCTACATGTCGCACGCATTCTGGACTTTCCGAGTCGTCATTCCGTTCTTAGCTCTATTGGCGCTAACTATCTACCTTTATCGCTACGTCATGACACCATTACAGCACTTTCACCGTACAGCCAAAGAATTTAGCCAAGGTAACTATAGCGCTCGAGTCTCACATCACATGACACTGGGTAATGACGAGTTAAGCCAGATTGCTCGAACGTTTGACATGATGGCCGAGCGCACAGCTAGTGTGATTAACCATAATCGCAATCTGATAGCAGATATGTCTCATGAAATTCGAACACCGCTCGCTAGAGTTGAAATGGCGACGGATTGCGTCGAAAAGCAGATAGATACTGAAGAAATGGTCAGTCGAATTAGATCTGAAGTTCAGGCTATCCGGGTTATGGCAGAAGATACGCTGACACTCGCGTGGCTAGAGAACGAACGACCAGACTTAAGAGACGAAGCCTTTGATCTGACTGAGCTGGTGGAAGCCATCGTTGAAGATGCGCAATTTGAGTATCCCGATCGTCAGATTGCCATAGATCTCCCTTCGCAGCTTCCGCTCTCCCACTCTAATCAAAGGGCCCTATCTCAAGCAATAGAGAACATCGTCCGAAACGGGCTGAGATATACGCCGCAGGGAGAAACCCTCACCATTAAAGCTTCATTTGATGAAGACAATGTCACGCTGACCATATCCGATGCTGGTCCGGGTATAGACGCTTCTTTAACTAAACGTATATTCCAGCCCTTCTTTAAAGCTGATAACCAGGTTGGTTCACGTAAAGGTTTTGGCGTTGGCCTTGCGTTGGCCAAAAGACACATACAAGCCGTAAACGGTTCAATAAGTGCAAAAAATCGCAGAGAAAGAGGGCTTGATATGGTAATCAACCTACCTACTTAAATATCTCATACAGGAGGCGACGTGCATTCCGTTGCCTTTTGTTTTCTCTAGATATCACCTCAAGATGTAACAGTTGTAAAAGTCATTTACTCACCCTATACGAGACGACAAAATCCACTCGATAATAATTCTCATTAACAGTGGAGGTTACGGTCAAATGCATACCGTATTCAAGTTAAGCCCAATTGCCCTCGCCCTTGCTTCAGGGTTGGTTTTCGCTAATCAAGAAACCGCAGAAATCGTTGAAGTCATTGGTAACCCACTTCAAGGGATTGATACCATCATCACCGCTGAAGACTTATCCAAACAGCAGGCTCAAGATCTCAATGATGTATTTCGTAAAGATGCGGAAGTCTCCGTTGGCGGCTCGGCAGGCATCACTCAAAAGATCTATGTCCGTGGATTAGAAGATACTATGATGAACATTTCTATCGACGGAGCTGAGCAGTCAGGCAACCTTTTCCACCATCAAGGCAGACTTTCAGTTGAACCGGAGCTTCTTAAGCAAGTTGATGTTTCAGCGGGTGCGGGTCGAGCCACTAACGGTCCGGGCGCTTTAGGCGGTGCGATCCAGTTTAAAACCAAAGATGCGCATGACCTTTTGCAACATGAAGACCAGTTTGGTGCGCAGGTGAAAGCGGGTTACTACACCAACAACGACGGCTACAAGGTTTCAACCAGCTTGTATGGTGAAGTCACCGAGCGGCTAGGGTTGCTGGCTTCATTTGGCTACGTTGAAGGAGACAACATTGAAGATGGTCGCGGTACCGAGCAAGAGTACACAGCAATCGAACAGCAAGTTGCGCTTCTTAAACTTTCAGGCCAACTTAACGAGCAGCACTATCTGTCTCTGAGCTACGACTATCGTAACGATGATGATACTCGACTGAATCGACCTCACTTTCAACCAAGTGTAAAGAATGTTCCACTGGAGCAGGAAGCGGATCGCCATACCTTTACGGCCAATCACAATTTCCGATACAGCGACCTGCTCAACTTAGATACCACCCTTTACAGCACTGCTAATCGTATTGCTCAGAAAGATCACCCGCAATGGAACACCAGCGATGGTACTATCAACACCATAGGCGGGAAAGTGTTCAACACTGCTCGCCTAGCTCAGCATACTCTGATTACGGGTGCAGATTACAAACGGGACAAATCTGAGTTCGAAACTAACTATTCAGGCCAGCAAAACCACGAAGAGAAAGGCACAGTATACGGGCTATTCGTGCAGGATGACTGGAACATTAATGATGCGATTTTACTTTCTGCTGGTGCCCGTTACGACTGGTATGAACTAACCGACAATATTAATCAGGAATTCGACTCCAGCGGCTTCAGCCCCAACATTTCCTTAACTTACCAATTGCTTGATGGTCTTGAACTGTTTGCGGGCTATGCTGAAGCGTTTCGCGGCCAGCAGATCAAAGAACTGTTTGTCATCGACTATCGCAACAATGCCGCGGATCGTGCTCCAGAACGTGCAAAAAACAAGGAAATCGGTGCCAGCTATCGCAAAAACAATCTCATTGCGGGCTTCACCTTCTTCGATAGCAAAATCGAAGATGTTGTTACAACCAGCAATAACGTCTACACCAATGTCGGAGAGCTAACGACAACAGGTTTTAGCGCCTACGTTGGCTATACATTGGAGCAAGTATCAGCCCGATTGAGCTACAACCAGTCTAATCCTGAGCTTAATGGCGTACCACTCAGTGATGGTGACTCTACACTAGGAACGTCAATTGGCGACACTTGGGTCTTAGATGTTAACTATGCAGCCAATGACGAGCTTGAGTTTGGCTGGAATGCGCGCTTTGTGGAACGTTTGACGGACGTAGCGGATTCAAGCGCATACCCAGAAAAGCCGGGGTATGGTGTCCATGATGTCTATGCTCAATGGTTGCCACTAGCTGAGCAAGACCTGACGCTCACGCTTTCTGTGAAAAACGTGTTCGATAAATACTATTTTGACCATGGTTCATACATGGCTTACATCGGCAGTAGCGTCGCTCAAGGCTACGCTAGCGCGGGTCGCGATATTCGAATGAACGTTAGCTACGCATTTTAACTAAGGAAAGACAATGCTGATTAAATCATGGGTTGCGCTCTGCCTTATGTTAGCAGCGAGCTTGGTTCATGCCAGGATGATAACAGTGACGCATCCGCTGGGTGAGACCACGCTAGAATCCAAACCTGCGCGAGTTATTGTTCTTGGGATGGATACGCTAGACGTACTCGACAATTTAGGCATTGAGCCCGTGGCCGTCGTAAAATCACCGATGCCACACTATCTGAGCAAATATCAGGATGATAGCTATGTTTCGGCAGGTTCACTCTTCGAGCCTGATTTTGAAACGATATTTGCTCTCAAACCTGACTTAATCATAGCCAGTAATCGCAGCTCTGAGTCCTATCCTGAACTGAGCAAAATTGCCCCTACTATCGTTTTTATGGCAGATGCCCGACGTTATTGGCAAACCACTCAGGCGGCTTGGAGAATGATGGGGAAAGTTTTTGAACGTGAGGAGGACATTGAACGCAAGATCAATCAGGCTCAGGCACGAATCGATCAGATAAGGCAACAGACGAAAATCACTAAGCCAAAAGCCCTAGTGGTGATGACAAACGGCGGCAAGCTCACGACGTTTGGACAAGATTCTCGCTACGGAGCCATATTTACTCTGTTCGGCTTCGAACCTGCTGATTCAAATAATGCGAATAAGGTTCATGGCGACCTAATCAGTTATGAGTATATTGCCCAGTCAGACCCTGAGCACTTGCTGATACTGGACAGAGACCAAGCCATCGGAAGGGATTCTGGTGAAGCGTTTAAGAAACTCGATAATCCTTTAATGTCGCAAACTCAGGCGGCGAAAAACAACCGGATTCATTTTTTGAACCCTCATGCTTGGTATATTTCTGCCAGTGGCATTCAAGCAACTCAAATGATGATTGATGATATGAGTCAAGCGGTTAAGTAGCTTTGCTTCTTTCATTAGAAATGATAAGAGGTGCAGTAATGCGCCTCTTCTTTGCCCCTTACCAGTCTGAATGATCAGAAAAGAACACCACTTGATTCCTACCCAGCTCTTTGGCTTTGAACAATGCCGCATCTGCTTCATCAAACAACACCGTATGTGGCAAGTTTATTCGCATATCCCACACAGCTCCTCCAATGCTAACCGTGACAAAATCACATTCCGAATGAACATGGGGGATCTCAAGCATCTCGACTTCTTTTCGTAATAACTCCGCGATTCGTCTAGCGTCATGCAGATTAGTATCGCGTAATATAAACGCAAACTCCTCTCCACCTATTCTTGCCAATATATCGTGCTGGCGCCGCGTCACACTGCTCAGTGCCTGACACACATTTTGCAGGCAATAATCACCCAGTTGATGACCATAGTGGTCATTGTATTGCTTGAAGTAATCGAGATCCAAAATAAGCAAAGCAAAGTCTTTATTCTCTTCATGACTTTTCTTGACTGTATTCTCTATCGCCTGTTCATACACCCTGCGGTTAGGAACTCCTGTAAGAGGATCCAAGCTCGCCATCTTCAATAATTCCCTTTCCTTTTCCCTAAAATGACGATTAGTGCTGTCCAGCAGATAATTGTATGTCATTGAAAGATTGGAATAATCAGAACCGTGATCAACCTTTAGATGGGATTCCATATCATGCGCTTTGACTATCCGGTCGAACTGGTCCATCAAGTCAACTAACTCATCTTTCATACCATGTTCGCCGAAATTAAGGCCGATGGTCTCCGTTTGTGCTGAAACTCTTAGCGGATGGAAATGATTAACAATCTTCAACAAAGGGTATCCGAGGCCAACGACCCAAGCTGCGGTTGCAACAACTCCACTCATTTGAATATAGAGTTGCTCTAGACGACTACCAGAAGCCAAAAAATCCGTTGGGGCTAACAAAGCAACAGCCAATGTTCCCCATATTCCCCCGCCAAGATGAACTGGAACCGCAGATACGACATCATCAAGCTTTGATTTTTCTAGCACCGACACCAAAACTACGCTGATACAACCACTAGTGGCACCAATAATCACAGCGCCACTTAAATCGACGACGTTAGCACTGGCTGAAATAGCCACCAGACCAGCAAGTAATCCATTCAGAAGGTAGCGGATCCCACGCATAGAGTGGATGTTCCACGACAACATTAATGCACTAAAGCCGCCAGCACAGGCCGACATGGCAGTATTAGAAAAGATTTTCGCCAAGTCGGCAGTAGGATCAATAATGCTACCGCCATTGAAGCCAAACCATCCAATGAACAACAGAAACGTCCCTAGCGCCGAAAGCGGTAAGTTTTGGCTGTACATTTCTCGCGTTTTTCCATCATCCGAAAATCTGCCTAGCCGCGGTCCAACAATCATAATGGCAATCAAGGCAACCCAGCCACCAACGGAATGCACGACCGTTGCCCCAGCGAAATCTATGAAACCCATCTTGGCTAGCCAGCCTGTATCACCAACGGACAAATGTGTTCCGTTCCATACCCAGTGGCCAATGATCGGAAAAAGCAGTGTTGCGGTAATAAATGAGCAGATTAGATAGCCTGAGAAGCGCATACGTTCTGCAACTGCGCCTGACATTATTGTTGCGGCGGTTCCGCAAAACATCATCTGAAAAAGAAAGAAAGCTAACACTATAGGCGGATGCTGGTGGCCAATAGCAAACAGGTCTAAGCCAATTAACCCTTTCCAACTGTCACCATACATAAACGCAAAGCCGATCAACCAAAAGCAGACACCACTAACACAAAAATCAGCCACGTTTTTGAGCGCGACATTAATATTATTCTTATTCCTGACCAACCCACTTTCAAAACAAGTAAAGCCCGGCTGCATCAGCAGAACTAGCGCAGTACAGAGTAAAATCCACGTAATAGCGATGGTGTCGTTATCCGTAACTATAATATCCAAAGTCGCCACTTTTTATGCAATCGGTTTATCTGGAGCATAGTTAAGTAGCCGTGTTTTCTCCACTTTTCATCAATTTCTCATATTTTGAATAGTGTTTTATTTGCCAATTCATTATCCTTCTGCTGCAATTATCAAACCTCGGCAATACAGTTATTATCCAAATGAATTTACGTACCTTTTTCACTCTATTTTTGGTCACAACCTTTGCTGGCTGTGCAACCTTTGCTGGCCTTAATTATGACCAGCTATTTGGTGAAGCTCAGGTAAGAGACAGGCAGGTATCTCTCACCACAGAGCACAGCGACTTCTTTCTTAGCGAAGTAAAACCCATTATTGATAATCGCTGCGTCGTCTGCCATGCCTGCTACGACGCCCCTTGCCAATTGAAAATGTCTTCCGTTGCTGGGATTGACCGAGGAGCGAGTAAGGAACTGGTTTACCAAGGCACACGCTTAACCGCAGCTACCCCTAGCCGATTATTTGAAGATGCTCAGACCACGGAACAATGGCGCTCAATGGGCTTTCATCCGGTGCTGAATGAGCGTGACCAAACGCGCACAGCGAACATCGAAGCTGGCCTTGTCGCAAAAATGTTGATCCAAAAAAAGGCACACCCTTTACCGAATCAGACTCAACTTGAGGGGTTCGATTTCTCTATTGATCGCTCGCAGGTGTGTCCAACCATTGAAGAATACGACAGCTACGCCCAAGATTACCCCACTTGGGGCATGCCTTATGGAATGCCAAATCTCTCATCTAACGAATATTCGACTCTAATGAGTTGGCTACAGAACGGCGCCATAATGAATGCGCCGATCCCACTAACACTTGAACAACAAGCGCTGGTAGAGGAATACGAGCAGTTTCTCAATAACGGCTCTCGCAAAGCGCAGCTCACCGCTCGCTACATCTACGAGCACTTATTCTTGTCGCACCTGTATTTCTCGGAGCTAAACGAAACCACGCCACGATTTTTCACCTTAGTTCGTTCTGAAACACCACCGGGTCAACCCGTTAAACGCATTGCGACTCGCAGGCCCTACGATGACCCAAACGTAGACCGTGTTTATTATCGCTTTGTTCCTGAGCAAGCAACTATCGTGGACAAAACCCACATGCCGTTCGCTCTGAACTCGCAGCGTATAAACAACTGGAAAGCGTGGTTCATCGACACCACTTATGACGTCGCCCAGTTACCAGGATACGAGCCTGAAGTCGCCGCCAATCCAATGACGGCGTTCATTGAGTTACCAGTCAAATCTCGCTTCAACTTCATGTTGGACAACGCACAAAACACCATCAACGCCTTTATCAAAGGCCCTGTATGCCGTGGGCAGTTAGCGTTAAATGTTATCAATGATCGCTTTTGGGTTTTCTTTCTCGACCCCGATAAATCGGACATACCAGAAGTTAACGAGTTTTATCACTCACAAGCTGACAACTTAAAACTCCCAGGCGAGTTGGAGAGCAACACCTTACCTGTCGCAAACTGGGTATCTTACTCCCGCCAGCAAGCACGATACCTGACAGCAAAGTCCGATTTCATCAACAGCTGGTTCAAAGATGGAAAGCATTTAACTACGGATGTCATCTGGACGGGCAATGGCACCAATTCAAATGCAGCTTTGACCGTATTTCGCCATTTTGACAGCGCTTCTGTTGTCCAAGGTTTAGTAGGTAAACCACCGAAGACTGCTTGGGTTCTCGATTATGCTCTGATTGAACGAATCCACTACTTACTCGTCGCTGGGTTTGATGTCTACGGAAACTTTGGCCACCAACTGATGACTAGAATGTTTATGGACTTTTTGAGACTCGAAGGTGAGAGTAATTTTGTCGCACTTCTTCCAAGAGATATTCGACATGTTGAACAATCCAGTTGGTACCAAAATCAAAGTACACAGCTGAGTGATTTCTTACAGCGCAACGTTAAGCCGTTCGATCAACCGACTCAGGTACCCTATCAGACCGATAACCCCAAGCAAGAGCTGTATGACATCTTGAAAACCCAACTTAGCCCCGTTCTGAACAACCGTTACGCGATAGAACAGACCGGGTTTAGCACCTCCAACGAGGCTCGCTTGAGAACATTGGACGACATTAAAGGAAAAGGGCTTTTATTCATCCCTCAGATAGTCATGCTATTGATAGAGTCCGAGTCAGGCCAAGAGCAGCTGTTCACCCTACTGCACAACAATGCCCACACGAATATATCAAGCCTGTTCGATGAAGAAGGAAATCGCGACTACGAAAACGACGATTTAACGTTAGTTAGAGGGGTGATCGGAAGTTACCCAGCAACGTATCTGTCATTACATGAAAATGAGATTTCTCAACTCATCGACATGCTAAAAAATATCCGTTCAGAAGAGGATTACGTTAAGTTATTGGATCGATTCGCAATCCGCAGAAGCTCAGATAGATTCTGGCCTTTCAGTGACAAAGTACACGCTTGGTACAAGGAAAATCAGCCTGTCGAATTCGGTCTGCTTGACTATAATCGTTTTGAGAATAGGTAGAACTGTTCAACCGAGCGTTTATTAACGCGGGAGGTGGGCATGAGTATTAGAGATAGTATTCGCGCTATCGAGCAACAAATCTACGTTGCTTGCTCAGAGGGTGATTACGACACTGTCCAAATGCTTGAGCATCAGCTCGAAAGCCTGCGCGGTAAGACCGAGCACCCTTTCGATGATGATCCCTATGCACCAGAGGGCAAAATAATCCCCGAAGACGATTGGTATTAACGATGAACGCCCCGCTTTGCGGGGCTTTCTTTTGCGTTCCAACCACAGTAACGCGTATAATCCTTTCCACTCTTTAGCAGCCAACACCTATTGTTTGCATGCACTTCTAGCGCCTAAAGGCGTTTACCTCTCTTCAAACTCTTATCAATGGAGGGTTTTATGCTGTCGGACATTGAAATCTGCCGTTCTCAAACTTTGCACCCTATTGACCGTATCGCCGAAAACGCGGGGTTACTCCCAACGGAATACCAGAGTCAGGGAAAACACAAAGCCAAAGTATCCCTTAATGCATTAAATAGGCTCGGAAACAATAACACCGGAAAACTGGTCCTCGTTACCGCAATCACTCCAACGCCTCTGGGTGAAGGCAAAACCGTGACAACAATTGGATTGGCGCAAGGCTTAGCCAAAATCAATCAATCGGTTATGGCCTGTATTCGTCAACCTTCCATGGGGCCCGTTTTCGGTGTTAAAGGCGGAGCTGCTGGAGGTGGGTATTCTCAAGTTGCGCCAATGGAAGAACTCAATTTGCATCTGACTGGTGATATTCACGCCGTGACCGCAGCACATAACCTTGCTGCTGCCGCTATCGACGCGAGAATCTATCACGAGCAGCGAAACGGCTACCAAGACTTTGAACAACGTTCCGATTTAAAAGCGCTACGCATCGACCCAGAACGCGTAGTCTGGAAACGTGTGATGGACCACAATGATCGTGCCCTGCGTATGGTCGCCATCGGACGAAATGAAGACGGGAAACAGATCAACGGTATTGAGCGAGAAGATGGCTTTGATATTTCCGCGGCGTCTGAGCTTATGGCAGTGCTGGCCTTATCAAGTGATTTAAAAGATTTGCGTCAACGGATTGGACGCATTGTGCTGGCTTACAATATTGAAGGCCAACCTGTCACAACAGAAGACCTCGAAGTCGCCGGGGCCATGGCCGTGAGCATGAAAGATGCTATTGAGCCAACATTGATGCAAACACTTGAGGGTGTTCCTACTCTTGTTCACGCTGGGCCTTTTGCAAACATTGCACACGGAAACTCTTCCATCATTGCCGATAACATCGCAACTAAACTGTGTGACTACACGGTGACAGAAGGTGGGTTCGGTTCAGATATGGGGTTTGAAAAAGCCTGTAATATTAAAGCGCAAGTGTCAGGCAAAGCGCCTGACTGCGCAGTAGTTGTGGCAACCTTACGTGGTTTAAAAGCCAACTCGGGGCTTTACAACTTTAAACCGGGTCAAGCTCTGCCTGAATCATTGTTTAAGCAAGATGATTCCGCCCTAGCTGCTGGGTTCGAAAACCTTAGATGGCACATTAACAATGTGAATAAATACGGTATCCCTGCTGTGGTTGCCATCAACCGATTCCCACAAGATAGTGAACAAGAGCTCCAGCAACTGGCTGAGATGATCCGAAATCTACCCAACAACGTTGAAGTTGCCATCAGCGAAGGTTTCGCACAAGGTGGTGAAGGTGCCGTTGAACTCGCACAAAAAGTAGTCAAGCAATGTCAGCAAGGTTCTCGGTTTAGTCCTCTCTATCGCTTTGAACAGACAATAGAAGAGAAGATGATGGCAGTAGCTGAATCGGGTTATGGTGCAGCGAGTATCACTTTGAGTGAGAAAGCTAAGCAGCAGTTAGCAGAATTCAAACAGCAGGGTTTCGACCATCTTGCCGTCTGTCTGGCAAAAACGCCTCTTTCAATCTCCACAGACAGTTCTGTCAAAGGTGCGCCTACGCATTTTGATGTTCCTGTCCGAGAACTGAAGCTTTGTGCTGGGGCAGGGTTCATCTACGCCCTTTGCGGCAATGTCATGACAATGCCTGGCTTGCCAGAAAAGCCAGCGTTTATGAACCTCGATTTGGATGATAATGGAAACATCATTGGTCTGAGTTAACACAATTCATTGCGCGCTATCGCCTAGTTTACATGCGATAGCGCCAAATCACTTAATAATATGTACACATCCGCTTGCCATTCACTTCAATAATGTTGAATGGCGTTTCGTAAATACTCTCTAGTATGTCTGATTGAATCACTTCACTCACTGGACCCTGAGCGACTACCCTACCTTTTTTGAGCGCAATAATTCGGTCTGAATAACAGGCCGCAAAGTTGATATCGTGAATTACCACGACCACGGCTTTATTCATTTCATGCGCCAACCGACCCACGTTACGCATAATTTGCAATGAATGTTTGATATCCAGATTATTCAAAGGCTCGTCTAAGAACACGTAATCCGTATCTTGCGCCATCACCATTGCAATGAATGCCAGCTGGCGTTGACCTCCACTCAACTCGTCGAGGTACTTGTTCTGGATATCGGATAAATCCAGATAGGATATGGACTTATCGATTACTTGCTGGTCTTCATCGGTCAATTTGCCTTGTGAGTATGGAAAACGCCCAAAAGACACCATTTCCCTTACCGTAAAACGCATAGTGATGTTGTTCGCTTGGCGAAGCACTGCCAATCTCTTTGCCAACTCTTTTGTGTCCCATTCAGACAAAGAGCGGCAATCAATGAACACTTGCCCGCCGTCTTTATCAATCAATCGGCTAGCCATGGATAGCAAAGTACTCTTACCTGCGCCGTTGGGGCCAATGATAGAGGTTACTTTGCCCTTTTCGAATTCCGCACTCGCGTCATCAACCACTTTGGATTGACCAAACAACTTGGTTAGATTCTGTAATGTAATCATAAAGCCTCTAGACGACTCGGTTACGCAGTAACATAGTCAAAAAATAAATTCCGCCAACAAAGTTGATGACAACACTTAGCGTGGTAGAAAATCCAAACACCTTTTCTACCAGCCACTGACCACTTAGTAAGGCCGCCACTGAAAGCAGTGATACTCCGACCAGCAATACACGGTGCTGGTAACTCTTAAAAAACTCACGAGTTAAGTTGGTCACCAAAAGCCCGAAAAACATAATTGGCCCAATCAGTGCCGTTGAAATGGCAATAAGAGCCGCTGACAGCACCAACACCCAAAGCGTGACGCGTTTTACGTCAACCCCTAAGCTGGTGGCGTTGTCTTTGTCCAACCAAAACACATCCAGCAAACGATTCAGGCGATACAGCAACGCGCTGATCAATAGCAATAGTGGCGTACATAAGTAAACAAGCTCGACGCTGACATTATTGAAGCTGGCAAACATATTCGCTTGGACAGAAGCAAAATCACTCGGGTCCATCAACATAATGAAAAACGAGGAGATACTGCCAAACAACTGACCAAGTATTACGCCCAGCAGCAATAACACCATCAAGTTTTGTCGCTCGCCTCTGAAGTAAAAGCTGAATAGCAGCAGTGAGAACGCCAGCATAACGACAACAGAGACACTGAAGTTAAAGTAGGCGTTCATCGCGATACTGCTCAACCCGCCAAACATCACAACCACCAGCACTTGAGTAAACATGTACAGAGAATCAAAGCCCATGATACTCGGTGTCAGAATGCGGTTGTGAGTAATGGTCTGAAAAGCCAGTGACGACTGACCTATCGCGATGCCTGCCACGATCATGGCAAGCACTTTGGGAACTCGCCGTGAAAGGAAGTACTGGTAATTATCAGCATTTAAGCCAATGCCAATAAACAGAAAACCAAACAACAACACGATGACGGCCAGTCCAATGATCTTCACCCTATCCTGCATTTTTCTGCCCCTTTAAGATGAAGAAAATAAATACGCTACCACCTAAAATGCTGATAATGGTCGAGATTGGAATCTCGTATGGGAAGATGATCAATCGACTTGCCAAATCACAGCAAAGGACAATCAGGGCACCCAGTATCGCGGTAAGTGGAATATTGCGGCGAAGATTATCTCCATAGAACCAACTGACCAGATTAGGGACAATCAGCCCAAGGAACGGCAACATCCCTACGATCATCACAACGGAAGCAGACATCACAGAGACTAACAGCACACCAATGATCAGCACTTGCTGGTAGTTCAGCCCCAAGTTGACGGCAAAATCCTTACCTAAACCGACAGCGGAAATTCTCGCTGCATACAAGTAACTGAAGATGGCAAAGGGAATGGCGATATAAAGCAGCTCATAATCGCCCTGCAACAAATTCGCAAAATTAGCGACTGTCCAACTAGACAGGTTTTGTAGCGCATCGTACTTATACGCAACAAACGTCGCGAGCGAATCGACAACGTTGCCGAAAATAATCCCAATCAGTGGCACAAATACTGCGTTCTTAAACTGAATACGATTGATGAACTGCACAAACAGCAACGTCCCTAGCATGGACACCGAGAATATAAGCCACAGCTGCTGACCATTACCAAATAATACTAAGCTCAGTACGTAACCGAGCATGGCACACTCAATCGTTCCTGACGTGGAAGGTGAAGCAAATCGATTTTGACTGATCTGCTGCATAATCAAACCAGCGATACTCAGCCCAGCCCCCGCCAGCAGTACCGCCACCAAACGTGGAATTCGACTAGCAAACAGCAAATGCCAACTGGCTGTATCTCCGGCGATCAGAGAAGCAACATTTAGTTTTCCAACGCCTACAAAAATCGACGCTGCACTCAGTACCAACAGAACAAATAACAACTTTTTCAATGTAAAACCCTTACAACGCAAAAAACCTCAAGCCAATTCAGCTTGAGGTTGCGTAATCATGTTCAGACTATCAGTTTAAACTAGACGCCGTCTTCACATCTTCAATCATCTGTTCCGTTGCACGCATCCCTGAAATCGACAGGTACCAAGCATTAATGTCTAGATAAGCCATTTTTTTGTTCTGGTAAGCTTGGGTCGCTTTGACCAGATCATTTTCGAAATCACGTTTTACAGTGCTGCCTTTGCCTTTATTGATCAAGATGTCTTTATCTATCACAAGTAATGCAGATGGGTTTGTTTCACGAATGAATTCATAGGAAACCAAGTCGCCGTGACGGCTTTCTTTGATTCCTTCCACTGACTCCTTAAAACCAAAATCTTTGTAGATAGCGGAGAATCGAGACTGAGCGCCGAACGTGGTAATGTTTCCGCCCGCACTCATCACAGTCAGTGCATCCAGTTCGTTTTGCTGATTCGATTCCTGAATCGCTTTAAACTCACTGTCTAGTTGTTCAATCTTACTCTCTACGAAATCTTGTTTTTCAAATACTTGAGCGAGATTGCGCCATTGCTCCTTGGTGCTTTCCCAATAGCCTTTATTCGCGTCTGAAGCATAGACAATGGTCGGCGCAATTTCGGACAGCTCTTTGTATTTCGCCGCTGCACGGGTGCCAATGATGATCAGATCTGGCTTTTGCATGTAGATGGTTTCAAAGTCAGGTTCGTGAAGGCTTCCAGCGGAGACAAAATCGTAGCTACGGTATTCCGATAAGTAGTCCGGGAACATACTGACTGTAGAAACGGCGACAGGTTTGACATCAAAAGCTTTAACAGTATCTAACGCGCCCAAGCCAATAACGACAACTCGTTCTGGGTTTGTTTCTAACTTGGTCACACCTTGCGCGTGCTCAATCTCTACCATCTCAGCATTGACGTTAAATGCCAATAAACCTGCGGTTAACGCGGCTGCAGACAATCTCATTATTCGGACTCCATATTTACAAATGAAATCCATTATCATTTACATGTATAGAGATGTCATCAATGCTTTACGTTTTTTACATTTGTTATAGAAAGGAAAAAGTAATTGATTTCTGATACTTAAAATAATGAAGCGCACCCTAGATGCAGGTGCGCGGTGAGGTTTTACTGTTATAGAAAGTCTATGTTAGAGCGGCCAATCTCGTTTTTCTTGCTTTCCTTTTTCTTCTGCCCAGCGTCTTTCTTTGCCTTGTTTTGTTTCTTTGGTTTGTTTTTCTTTTCTGGCTTTGATTCAGGCTTCATGACTGAGGGTTCTTCAGGCTCAGTGACTGGCGCATCGCAAATCACGACGTAATATTCCTGATTGAATTCAAAAAAATCGCCATCGTACATCTTACGACGCTTACGCGTCTCCAGCTCACCATTAACAGCAACGTAGCCTTCCGCAATTAGGTGTTTCGCTTCGCCACCACCACCGACTAGGTTGGCAATTTTGAATACCTTGTAAAGCTCAATTGGTTGTGTTGAAACTTCTATTCCGATTGCTTCAATTTCAATCTCTTGCTCGTTTTCGTAGTCGTCTGTCATGTTTTGCTTCAATTGCATGTGTAAAAAAACTGAGTCTAATCCCTATCCTTTAATAAATAAACTAAAGTTAATCATAGAATGGGCACTTTAAAGGTACTGATTTTGCTCAAATGGACACTAATCCTGCTTCTTATCTCGTCGCAGGCAATGGCATACCATCCTCCAGTCAAAGTACTGGTATATGGTGACGACTCTTACCCTCCCTACAGTTATGGTGAAGAAGGTGTTGCAAAAGGAATCTACAGCGACATTCTTCGTCGAGTTTTTGAAGAAATGCCTGGCTATGAAGTTAAACTTGTCCCTATCCCATGGAAGCGTGGTTTAAAAATGCTCAAAGTCGGTCAGGGACTAGCTTTATATCCACCGTATTATTATCCAGATAAGCGCCTGTATATTTCCCCTTATTCAAAACCTATATTAGATGAAGAGGTTGTTGTCTTCTGCCACCCTGATAGCGTCAAAAATCGCTCACTGCAACGATGGCCAGAGGACTACCTAGGCTTAACCGTTGGTGTCAATGAGGCCTTTGCTCTTGGAGGCACTCAGTTCTGGGATGCCGTAAAAGTCGGCAAAATCACGTTATTGGAGGCCAAAGGCAACCGTCCTAATCTAATTAACCTTCATGACAAGAAAATAGATTGTTACATGAACGACCGGTTATCTATTCTTTGGGAAATGAAAAGAATGGCCAAAGAAGGGCTGTTGCCTGAAGATTGGAAGCTAACCCTTGGTGCGGTAGTAAGCGCCGAAAAAGGCTACTTAGGATTCACCAACCGTGAGCCAGATAAATATCCCTTCAAAGAGGATTTCGTTAAGAACTTTAATGATACGCTGATGAAACTTCAGCAACGAGGCGAAATCGACAACATAATCAAAGCTTACTTCGATAACGGTATGTAACCCGCCAACGTACTCAACATGTGACTTTCCATTTTGGAAAGTCCGGTTTTCCACTCTTTTCTTCAATTTTGACTTACATTGTTCCTATTCGAAACAGTGATAAGTGCATCCCAATAATGATGCGACGTTACCAAGAAGTTTATCATCATGCCATCCTATAAAATTCTCGTTCTCGACAACCAACCTTTAATGCGAGATTCCATTGAACGTCTCGTCGTCAACGTCATCAGTAACGCTCAAGTCTTTCAGTCGGACTCCACAACTTCCGCTCTGACAATACTTCGCGATAACGAGATTAATTTGATCATCCTAGAAATAAACTTGGAGGTTTCAGACGGATTCGAGTTTATCAGACGCGTGAAAGCTCATGGCTATAGCGGCAAGGTTTTATTTTTCTCTGGAAGTAAACACACTATGTTTTCGCAAGCCGCTTTTAAATTAGGAGCAGATGGGTATTTGTCCAAACTAGAGTCATCAAAGATCATCAAAGAAGCCATACTGGCGATAATCCAAGACGGCTCGGCGTTCAGATACAATGCTCAGAGTAAACCAATAGTCTGCCTTTCAAGCCGTGAAACAACTGTGCTCAACTATTTACTTCAAGGCTATAGCAACAAGAGAATTTCAGAATTACTGTCTCTTAGCGCAAAAACGATCAGTACGTACAAATCACGCATATTGAGCAAATATGAAGTTGATACCATGTTTGATCTAATACAGATGAAAGAGCATCAACTTCTCAGTCAAAAAGGTAGTATTTGAGCTTTCTGATGAGTAGCTCGTGAAGCGGGTTACCTTGGTTAGAAAGTTTATGGTAGGCGACTATGGCAGGTGGCTGAGTCATTTGAAGCTCATCAGGTAATACACACATCGTATAGCCTGGGCGATTGAGGTGCTTAATTGCAGGCAATAAGGTCGCGCAATTGAGCTCTTTCATGAGTTCGAATAAGCATAGGACGTTGTCTACTGTGGCGATCTTGTTGACATAAACTCCACTCTCTTCGAGCGCCATTTTGATCACCGTCTTCTTCTCCTGCCACCCTTTCATCTGCATAAACACGAAAGGTAGAGCTAATTTGTCTTCTAACGAAAGAGAAGCATGCTTTTCGGTTGTGACAATCCCTCCCCTGTATCGGCCTAATTGATGTTGATATATCGCCTTGCTCATCTCCGGATTGAAATACTGAACACCAATATCTAACTGATTATCCATAATTTGTTCAACGGACGTATCAGACCAGCTGGTCAGCGTGATTTTAGCGTTAGGAAAGGTTTTAATCAGATCGACCAGAAGTTATTTGCCAACCAGATATTGCGCCAAATTTGGGATAGCCACGGAGATTTCTTTATCGTAGGTTAGCGGGTCAAATGTGTCACCGACAATGGCATCTTCAATAACTCTTAGCCCAGCTGTCACTTTTGGAAGCAAAGCAACCGTGTACTCTGTTGGTTCAAATTCATGAACACCACGCACAAACAATGGGTCATCTAACTGTTCTCGCAGCTTAGCTAGATGCTTGCTGACTGCGCTCTCCGTTTTGCCCAATTCTTTGGCAACTGGTTTAAGGTGGCGGTGCTTATGGATCAGTACAAGAACTTTCAATAAGTTAAGATCAAGTGGAGGTCTCATTCATCCACCCTATACCGCTGCTAATGCACGATTGAAGTTGAGTTTGACCAAGTTTAGTTTTTTCTGCGCTTCTATTCGTTCGGTTTTTCTGAGACTGGATGTACAAGTAATCGCCGCCTCACAATCGAATATAACCTTTCTAATTTCAGCTGGATTGATGGCGCGGGGAATTTCACGATTCAGAAGCGATAGCATTTTATTCGCCACCAACACGCACTGCTTACGGGATTTGAATATTTCCAAGCCAAGCGCGACAGCTTTTTCCACCGATTGAAGCGAGTACTCATCCACTTGCGCTAGCAATCTGACTAACGCAGATTTTCGTCTCATTCCATGCTCTATCTGATGTTCTAATTGCATCTGCATAGAACACGCCGACAATGATACTTTGCTGTAGTCAGTATGGGAGCGAGCAAAACCAGCGACTTGATCGAACCAGTGATAGTTGTCCGTTACAAAAAGAAGGTACAAAAGGTAGTGCAATTGGGGCAATTGCAACTGCTGATAGTTTTTCAGCAAATTGGCCAATTTGATACGCGCAACTTTATAATTTTCGTCGTGCAGTTCGATATGAACATCCACAAGCGTCAGTGCCAATATTTCACTTTCTGCTAAATCGGATTTCATCAGATTGTGTAGCTCTTTATGCGCTACCATGGAAATCGACTTGCCTTGAGCAGACGCCGCAACTAGTTTTAGTCGCATCAAGTGAATAGCGTTCGCGACGGTATTGCGGTGAGTATTGGCAATTTGATGGCGATAAATAGCCAACCCACTTAAAGCGCCATCATAATTCTCTTCTATCTCACAGAGTCGAATATAGGCAAGTAAACGAGGTGCACTACCTTTCGAAAATTTAATAGCGTCAGTCAATGCGTTCTTAGCGCTCGTGCTATTCCTTTGCACTAGGCTGGTTAATGCTAACATGTCAGAGACACTTGACGGGACTCTACCCGACTCCTCAATCCAGTGCTCTAACAATGAATGAGCTTGCTTCACCTCACCCATTTCGAGTAAAGCCGATGCCTTACCCACAATAGCCCAATGGCTTTTACGCAGAGTCGTACATGAATCGTAATGCTCAATCGCTTGAGTATGAAATTGCCGTTCTAAATACGTGACTCCCTGAAGACGCTGTATATGAGCGGTATATTCCGGGTATGCCTTTAGTGCCGCTTTAAATGATTCCGCGATATCTTGATAGCTTGCACTCTTTGGTTGTTTTAGCAGCGCGGACAGAGTTTGCTTGCGTCTGTACACGCGTAAAACCCGCTTTTTGAACTCATACAACGAATACGGCTTAAGAACGTACTCATCTGGTTCTGCTTCCAATATTGAACGTACAACTTCACCAGTCGTTTCACTGGTTAACATAATAACAGCGCATTGTGGGCGAATAAGGCCGTAATGACGGCACTCTTCTAAGATCTGCTTTCCATTCAGTTCCTTACCAAACCTATAATCACAAATGAACAGATCAATCGAAATTTCTCGCAGATTTTTGTATACCGAACGAATATCTTTGGCCGTAAATATTAGACGATCACTGAAGCCAGACTCTCTTAGTAAAATTTTTAGGTTAGCAACCACCAAAGGAGAATCGTCTGCGATCAGCACACCCGCCTGACTGACATTTTGAATTTGGCCGAGCATTATTCCAACTGCGCTATTTTGGATAAATTGGTCGCTAGAGTATAGAAAGAGAAAGCGGATGAAAACGCCTGATATATCAGAGTTTTGTCAAAATTAACCGCTATTAAAACATTGATAAATATATAAGAAAGTGACATTTAACACTCAAATAGGTTGTGCGGTACTCTGCACAAGGAATATGCCACCTATTGAGCATAATTAAGACGAGCTACCAGCCCCCTAAACAATTCAAAAATTAAATAACTCAGTGGATTTTTATTCACTTCATTAAAGAGGAAGATCTCATTTCTCTCATCTAGTGAGAGTAAAAAGGATATTTCAGTTCAAAATATGAACACACGTCAATAAAAGCTCACATTTACTGTCTCATACTTGGCTCACTGCTGGAGCTTAATAAATATTTCATGTTACAAATATAGGTTACACGGAAGATATTTATAAATTCAAAAAATAAAGCTCATGGAAGGCTTACCGCGTGTTGGATTAGGTACGTCGAATCAAATGTCACAGATAATCAAGAATATACCGCCGCAATCGAACGCTTCGTCGGTCTCGAAATGTCGCTATGCAGGTGAAGAATCACAGGGAAATAGCTCCATCGCACTAAGTGGCGCGGAGCTAGATGAGCTTATGGATAACCATTTTAAGCACATGTTTGATGTGTTTAACGATGGTATTTTCTATATGACAGACGATGATCGCATCTTCTTTTATAACCCTACGTTTTACGAGAACTACGATATTGCCTCTGGCCAATGTCATTTGGATGCATGGCTATCTTTGGTCCACCCTCTGGATAAAGCGATGCTCAAAGGTGAAGTAGATGCACACATTCAGAAAGACGAACAAAAGATCTCTACTCAGTACCGAGTAAGAAACAAGACCGGCCAATATGTCTGGATTGAAGGGACTGCAGTGACGAAAACTATCAATGGTACCCGCTTTATGATTGGGTGCCATCGCGATATATCCGATCGCAAGTTGATGGAAACCTATGTCCAGCAAGCCGCATTTAGAGATAACGCTTCTGGCTTATCGAATGGCCAGAAACTGATTATCGATATCGATGCTTTAGTCGACCAACTCCCCGGCCAGCATTCTCTGATCTACATTCAGATTGGCGATATTCGCTCCTACCTAAGCGCATACGGACCCCATATCTTACGTGACGTGATGTCACACCTTATCACAGCGTTAAACTCCTTTACCGATGACTTTATTGATATATACCGTGTGCGCTCTGATGACTTTGCTATTCTCGTCAGAGGCCATTATACAGCCGAAGAGTTAATGACGCTTGGCGAGCGTATATCTCAAACTTATCAAGAATCGGTTCAGGCAAATGGCTACATGTATGGAACAGATATCAGTATTGGTATATTCCCTAGTTTCGATATTGGTCTTGCCGCTGAAGAAGTAATTAAAGTCGCAGCACGCACCTGTCAGTTCGCTGGTGAAAAACGGCACAATAGAGTCGGCGTTTACAGCAAAGAAACCAAAAGCAAAGTTGATCGGCATTTTTACATCGAACGCGAATTAGCTAACGCGATCCACAACGAGACCTTGACCGTTAAGTTTCAGCCAATCATCTGTGCCAAGAAAAATCGAGTCGCTAGTTTCGAAGCTCTGGTACGCTGGCGCAGTGAAGAAATCGGCGAGATCTATCCTGACGAATTCATTGAGGTGGCCGAGAAAAAGGGATTGATCGTTGAACTCGGCTATTTAGTGTTCTCAAAGGCTTGTCAGTTCATAAAACGATACCTAGAGACTCATGGCACGAATATCAGGGTAAACGTTAATGTTTCCGTACTTCAGTTGTTAAACCACCAGTTTCCAGACCGACTAAAACGGTTAGCTGACCATCTGGGCATTGATACTAAAAACATTGTATTGGAATTAACCGAAACCATTATTCTCGATGGTAACAAAAGTGCCATTTCCCAGTTAAGTCGACTAAGCGACTACGGTTTTCTACTTTCATTGGATGATTTTGGTTCTGGTTATAGTTCATTAAACAGCTTTTTTGATTTGCCTCTTAACCAAATTAAGGTGGACAAATCGATGGCGTGGCGATGTTTGGACAACCCTGCAACCTTGGAATACCTTTCTTTCATCACTCGCCTTTGCCAAGCTCACAATGTGGATGTTGTTGTAGAAGGTATTGAAAGTGCTGAAATGCAAAAGCGTTTCACAGACATGGGGGCCTCCTTCCTTCAAGGCTACTGGTTCTCTAAACCGCTCTCTATAGCCAGCGCCAGCCAGTACACTCTCGTTTGATTCAGCTCGCTTAGTGGTGTGTTGTCACAAAAGTTTCATCCGTCTTAATAGACTTTTGTGACAATGCTCCATAACATTTGAGTCCTTGATGAATATATAAACAAGATAAACATAGGAAATGTTTTTACATTACAGCAGGCCTCTCAGCTCGTCTGCCAACATAGAACTGCGTTGTCTGGCACTCATGCTTTTCGCTGTTTTCATTGTAAACACGCCTCTAAGCTTCATCAAAGACGCTAAGAAGAAAGACATTTCGTTCCAGCTAAAAGCGATTGACGAAACCCTGAATTTGCGTAAACAGCAAATCAGCAGCTATGCCGCTCTCAGCAAAACCCAGATTGCCCATCAGTACTTCACACACCCCGATTTGTTTTATGATCTCACTCAGCATTTACTGGAGAATCAGAACTTAATTACCAGTATTGAGATAGTCAGCAGAACCCCTTCTCGTCACTATCGATACAAGCATCTGATTGATTCTTATAACTCTTTTTACGCTAGTAGCCTTAACCAAGAAGCGCACCAAATACTCTATCAACCTGACTTAGGTTTATTTACTGAGATTGCACCTGTGTATCAAGGGCTCCAACATCTTGGTTACCTTGTTCTAGATGTTGATATGAGCGAATTTAATAACACGAGCCGTGATAACATTCTACTACTGGATGACGATGGCTTTATTTACTCAAGCTCACACCCAGCAATCAACAGTTATCAGTATTTACCCGATGCTTACTCAAAAGTCTGGAATGATTTAAATCGCAGTCAGCGCTCGGAAGGTATACTCGAACAAGGCGAAAATTATTTTGTTTATAGAGATATTGGCTTTTTTAGTGGTAAACCTTATTTCCTTCTAAAAGTGGTTCCTAAAGACGAGTTTATTCCAAAATATCTGTATCTTATCTTGGCACTTTTGTGCATCAGTGTTGGAGCGTCCTACTATCTTTATAAACTCAGGCAAGAGCGCCGTGAGTTAAATAAGATCACCTACACAGACCAACTTTCTGGTTTACATAACCGCCATTATTTGCAGAAAGTAGAGCAACAGAGCTTAGCCAGTAAAGGCTACTTTATCGGAATATTCGACATTGACCATTTCAAAGCTGTGAATGACAAATACGGTCACGATGTCGGCGACCAAGTCATCAAACGTGTTGCAGCTATCATTAAATCTCGCATTCGCGTTGCTGATTACGCGTTTCGTATAGGTGGAGAGGAATTTGTCGTCCTAATCAATACAACTTCAGTTCAAGATGCCAAGCAGGTGATGAATAGAATTCGTATCGATGTATCACAATTCACTCAGGCTCCGAACGTAACAATATCGGGCGGTATACATCCGGTCGTCGGTACTATACCTCAATCCTTAAAGAAGGCTGATGCTCTTCTGTACAAAGCCAAAGAGAGCGGACGCAACGTTATCTATTGCCAGTAGTCCGACTGCTGGGCTGTTTCAATAACGAGACAAAAACTACTCAAAATCCAATACAGTTTGACTAATAGCGTGAATTTGTACAAAATCCCGCCACATTTTATAAATGAATATGTTCTACTCTGGTTGTAACAAACCAGCAATGCGAAGAAAGGCCATCCTTTCTCAATCACGGATACGATTTTCGCTCAATACCGCCTCTAAATAGCTATATGCAGGTCGATTGATGAACAGGGAAACACTTAAGGTCTTCTTCAGGAGTTTGCTGTGTCTATCTATAACCGCGCTTTAACAATAACGTTGACAGCTCTTTTTACTGCTATCGCTGCGTTACCTGTAACCGCAAAACCAACCTCTCCTCTTTGGTTCGAACATACCGATATTACGATGCCTCGTAATATTCAGACATCGGTTCTTGAAAATGGTATCCGCTTGGTTTTAGTTGCTACGCCTAACAAACAACAAGCATTAGAGTTACGCCTTCGAGTTGGAGCAGGTGTTGCTCAGGAGCCTTCGTACCTTCCAGTCTCTCGTGTTCTCGCGAATCAAATAATTGGTGATTCAAAGTGGTCAGCAACGACGGATTACCAGCAAACTGTCTACAGCCTGAGCACAATAAACGACAGCCAACACTCATTAGAAGGTGCTTTGGACTTCATCGAGACAAGCTTCTCACAGCAGAGTTTTGTGCAAAAAGCTTGGAAACAGTCAGCAAATTTGACCGATTACCCAACTGTCGTCAGTCAGAACCAACTTGACTCTCTTGAGCTTGGGAAAAGTACTTCACCAGTAACCGAAACATCAGCCAGTCGAGTGCAGTTGGAAGATCTAGAACACTACTTTTCTCAGTACTATGTACCAACAAACATGACTTTGGTTATCGCAGGGGATTTCAAAGCTCGTACGCTGCAAAACAAGGTGCAAAAGGCATTCTCTCAATGGCATAACCCAACACCTCTGACAAAAACTCAGCAGCCTGCTCTAAGAATGGGTAACAACGGAATTTCAGGTACTCAAGGAAAGCATAGTGTTTCACTCAGTGCACTAGCTCATGTGTCGGACGACGTCGATAGCAAACTGATGCGAAAAGACCTATTGCTCGCCACTATTGCCAATCAGATCCTAGAGCACCGAATTGAATCTGCGCTGGCTGATGTCCATTCTTCGGCGACCGTTTCCGTTAAGAATGAAATCTTGTTTAACCAGAAACTGTTATCTCAAGTACTGGTTTCAAAGATTCCTGATGGTGAGCAGCAAGCCACAAAACAGATCGTTGAGCAAGAAATCAAAACAGCATTAGCGGTAGGCTTTACACATTCTGAATATGAGGCGGCAGTCAGTGAGATTCGCTTGAATAAACAAGCAGAATTAGTTGCATTTAGACAAGCTGGACCAGCCGCTATGGCGGATCGCATGGTCGACGCGATTGATAATGGTTCGGTCTACACCACACCATCCTTTGAGCTAGAACTTATCGACTTTCACGTGGCACATTTAAGTGAAATCGACATTAGCAAAGAGTTTGAAAAGATCTGGGCTCACAAACTAAAAAGCATATAAAAATCAAAGGCTGCTGTTTGCAGCCTTTGTCTTTGTCAGCGTCTAAAAACTCGAAAGCTCAACCAACTCTTTGGTATACGACTGTTCTGGTTGCTCAAATAACAACGCTGTCTCGCCCTGCTCAACAATCTCGCCTTGCTTCATGACAATAGTGTAGTGACATAACGACTTAACGACATTCAAGTCATGGCTGATAAACAGATATGTAAGCTGATACTTTTCTTGTAGCGATTTCAGCAAGTCCAAGACCTGAGCCTGAACCGTTCTATCTAATGACGATGTTGGCTCATCAAGTAGAATAAACTCAGGCTTAAGGATTAACGCTCTAGCTATCGCAATACGTTGACGCTGCCCACCGGAGAATTCATTTGGATAACGATGACGAGTTTCAGGGTCGAGGTCCACTTCCTTCATAACCTCACAGATCATCTTATCTACAGTTGAATCGTCATATTCATGATGAACACGCAGCCCCTCCCCAATCACCTGTGCGACAGACATCCTCGGGTTAAGTGCAGAAAATGGGTCTTGAAACACCACCTGCATCTTACTTCGATACGGCAGCATGCGTTTTCGATCCAAACCTTGCAGTTCCTGCTGTTGGTAAAAGATTGAACCCTCGGAATGCACAAGACGTAATATGGCCATCCCCGTCGTTGATTTACCCGAACCGCTTTCGCCGACCAGCCCTATCGAATGCCCTCGCTTTAGGTCAAATTTCATATCCGTAACGGCTTTAATATGAGAAACGACACGCTTAAACAGCCCCCCAGTAATCGGGAACCAGATTCTAAGGTTATCGACCGACAAGAGGTTACTAGAATCAACCGGAGTTTCGACAGGCAAGCCTCTAGGATCAGAGTTAATGAGTTTCTGCGTGTATGGGTGCTTAGGCTCCGAGAAAAGAGATCGACAATCCGCTTCTTCGACTAACTCTCCATTCTGCATCACTGCGACTCGGTCAGCGATACGGCGTACAATACTAAGGTCATGGGTAATAAACAGCATTGCCATACCCAATTCTTGTTGAAGGTCCTTCAAGAGATCCAAAATTTGCGCCTGTACAGACACATCCAATGCTGTTGTTGGCTCATCAGCAATCAGAAGCTCAGGCTCATTAATCAAAGCCATGGCTATCATCACTCGCTGCCTTTCACCGCCCGACAACTCATGAGGGTACGAATTAATCTTCACATCCGGGTTACGGATCCCAACTTTACCTAGCCATTCAATCGCTAGGGTCTCCGCTTTTTTCTGTCGCACACCACGATGAATGGACAGCGTTTCAACCAACTGCTTTCCAACTTTGTGCAAAGGGTTAAGAGAAACCATCGGCTCTTGAAAGATCATTCCGATCCGGCCACCGCGAATACCCCGTAGTTGCCTCTCCGAGCAGCTCAGCATGTCGATGCCATCAAAATTGATGCTACCCTCCAAATAATGGGACGAGCCCTTAGGAAGCAACTTCAACACGGAATTAGCGGTGACAGACTTGCCCGAGCCGCTTTCTCCAACCAGTGCAAGCGTTTCGCCTTTGTTGATAGACAGCGAAACTTGATGAGTCACTTGTTCGACATCTTTTCCGCGGCCAAACCCTACTGATAAACCGTCAATTGTTAATACTGGTTTGGTCATAATTATCTCCCCTGATGGTGAGGGTCAAAGGCGTCACGAACGGCTTCGCCAACAAACACGAGCAGAGTCAACATTACAGACAATACAAAGAAGGCAGAAAAACCTAGCCATGGTGCTTGTAAATTAGCTTTCCCCTGGGCCAATAATTCACCTAATGAAGGCGAACCAGCCGGTAAACCAAAGCCCAGAAAATCAAGAGAAGTCAATGTGGTTACGGAGCCAGAAAGAATGAAAGGCATCATAGTTAAAGAGGCGACCATCGCATTTGGTAGCATGTGGCGTCTCATAATACGGCTATCATTTACGCCCATTGCCTGCGCTGCTCTAACATAATCGAAGTTGCGGCAACGCAGAAACTCTGCCCTGACCACCCCAACTAAGCTCATCCAGCTAAACAAAACCATAATACCGAGTAGCCACCAGAAATTGGGTTCGACGAAACTGGACAGAATAATCAACAAGAAAAGCGTCGGCATTCCTGACCAGACTTCGATAAAGCGCTGGCCTAACAAATCAAGCCAGCCACCGTAGTAGCCTTGTGAAGCCCCAACAATCACTCCAATCACGCTGGAAATAATTGTCAGTACAAAACCAAACAGAACAGAGATCCTGAAACCATAGATGATTCGTGCCAGCACATCCCGTCCTTTGTCATCGGTACCAAGTAGGTTAACGTTGTCGGGCGCAGAGGGCACCGAACCAGAGATGTTGTAATTGATCGTGTCGTAGCTAAAACGAATCAGAGGCCAGATGATGTATCCTTTCTCTTCAATCAGCTCAATGACATACGGATCGGTGTAATCCGCTTCGGTCTCAAATTCCCCACCAAACTCAGTTTCCGCATATTGAGTCGTGATCGGGTAATACCACGCACCTTCGTACTCCACTAGCAATGGCTTATCGTTGGCTATCAGTTCTGCAAACAAGCTAAACACGAACAGCGTCATGAAAATCCACAGTGACCAGTAGCCACGTTTGTTTGCTCGAAACCTAAGCCAGCGCGCTTCATTTAACGGATTACGTCTTCTTTTCGTCAGCATTAACGCGCCTCAAAATCAATTCTTGGGTCAACCCAGGTGTATGTTAAATCAGAAATTATGCTCAGAATTAGGCCAAGCAAGGTCATAATGTAAAGGGAACTAAATACGACTGGATAGTCTCGCTGTATGGTTGACTCAAACCCGAGTAAGCCAATCCCTTCGAGTGAGAACATTACTTCAATCAGCATGGAGCCGGTGAAAAAGATGCTGATGAACGCCGCAGGGAAACCAGCAATGATGATCAACATCGCATTGCGAAACACGTGTTTGTAAAGAATACTTCTTTCATCCAGACCTTTCGCTCGTGCCGTTACAACGTATTGTTTATTGATCTCATCGAGAAAAGAGTTCTTCGTCAGCATACTCAGTGTTGCAAACCCACCAATCACCATTGCCAGTATCGGTAATGTCAGATGCCAGAAATAATCGATGATTTGCTCATACCAAACGAGCTGCTCAAAGTTGCTGGATACCAGCCCCCGAAGCGGAAACCAACTAAAGTAATTGCCACTCGCAAATAAGATAATCAAGATGATGGCGAACAGGAAACCGGGGATCGCATACCCAACAATCACTACAGCGCTTGACCAAACATCAAATCGGGAGCCATGGTGGATAGCCTTCATGATGCCCAAAGGAATGGAAATCAAGTAAATGATCAGCGTGCTCCACAAACCCAATGAAATAGAGACAGGTAAGCGCTCGATAATCAAATCAATCACATTACCGCCTTTGAACAGGCTCTCACCAAAGTTGAATGTGGCGTAGTTTTTGAGCATCTCGAAGTAACGCACATGCAGAGGCTTATCAAAACCTAACTGCTTTTTAATCTCTTCAACTACTTCCGGGTCTAGACCCCGTGAACCTTTATAGCCAGTCGAGTTAGCATCACTTCCTACATCGAGGTCAACTTCACTGCCGCCCCCAGCAAAACGTTCCATAATGCCAGAACTATGCCCTTCTAGCTGCGCAATAGCCTGCTCAACCGGCCCTCCCGGTGCTATCTGAATAATGAAGAAGTTGATGGTGATGATCGCCCACAGCGTGGGGATCACCAAGAGTAAGCGACGAAATATATAGGCTGCCATCTATCCCTCTGTTAACGTCGTTTTTCAGGTAATTTGGCGGCTTTATCCTTTGATATCCACCAAGTATCAATACCTAAGTCATATCTAGGCATTTTTTCCGGACGCTCAAATTTGTCCCACATCGCCACACGATATTCGCTCACGTGCCATTGTGGAATGATGTAAAAGTTCCACTGCAACACGCGGTCGAGAGCACGTCCTAAAGAAAGTAATGCATCTGGGTCTTGCTGTTTCTTGGAGATTTCCATCGTCAGGCTATCAACGACTGGATCAATAACACCCGCCGTGTTGTAGGTCGAGTCAATGTAGTTGGAGTTCCAGACAATCATTAAGTTCGGGCTTGGATATGGGTTCGCAGAGTAGGCGGAAGAGACCATGTCAAAGTCGCGATCACGAAGTCGCTTAATGTACTGTGTGGTATCAACTGAGCGGATCTTCATATCGATGCCCATACGCTTCATATTTTTCTGTACTGGAATCGCTATACGCTCCGCAGTCGGGCTATAGATCAATAGCTCAAAGCTAAACGGTTCACCTGTTTTGGTATTGGTTAGTACTTTGTTTTTCAGCTCCCAACCTGCTTCTTTTAGCAGCTTAAACGCTGTACGCATCTGGGCACGAATACGCCCCGAACCATCGGTAACCGGAGGCTGAAACTCTTCTGTAAACACACGAGGTGGAATCTCGTCTTTAAACGGCTCTAAAACCTTCAACTCCTGAGCGCTCGGTACGCCCTTCGCTTCATAGTCGGTATTCTGGAAGTAACTACGTGTTCGAGTGTACTGACCGTAGAACATATTCTTGTTCATCCACTCAAAGTCCATCGCATAGGTCAACGCCTCACGAACTCTGGCATCTTTAAATACATCACTTTGCGTATTGAATACAAAAGCTTGTGTGTTTTCTGGTTTTTGATGAGGGATTTCCTGTTTGGTGATGTAACCTTTATCAAAGTTCACACCCGTGTACGAATTTGCCCAGAACTTCGCCGAGGTTTCCAAACGAAAATCAAATTCACCTGCTTTGAAAGCTTCCAACATTACAGTGTCATCCCGATAGTAGTCGTATTGCACTTCCTTGAAATTATTACGACCGACGTTTACCGGCAGATCTTTCGCCCAGTAGTCGTCTACTAGCGAATAAGTGACACTCTGGCCAGATTTATAATCGGCAATTTTGTACGCTGAGCTGCCAATAGGAGGAGTTGAAAGAGGCTCTGAAAATTTCTTGTCTTTCCAAAAATGTTCCGGCAACACTCGGGTAGATTGAGCAAAGCTGAACATCTTTTCACGATTAGGCGTTGCCATTTCAATACGGACCGTCAGATCGTCCTTGGCCGTTACCGACTTAATGTCTTTATAGTAAACGCGATACTGCGGTACACCTTCAGTCATGAATTTATCGAACGTGAAAGCCACGTCGTGCGCAGTAATTGGCTCTCCATCGTGAAAACGTGCCTTAGGATTGATGTCCATTTCAAGCCAGGTGTAGTCATCCGAATATCTCACTCTCTCTGCGATCAGAGGGTAATAGGCATCGATTTCATCACTAGGGGAAAACATGAGCGTGTCATACAACTCCCCTGTTGCGGCAGCGGCGACACCTCTGGAGGCAAATCGGTTAAAGTTATCGTACGTCCCGACTCGGCCATAAGTAATTTTGCCAAATTTGGGGGCGTCAGGGTTTACGTAATCAAAGTGAGTAAAGTTGTTTGGGTATTTAGCCTCACCAAAACCGACTAAACTGGTCGTTTCGATAACTTTGGCGTAACCGATCGAGCTAATGCTCGCGATCATGGCACCTAATAGAACGTTGCGCATTTTGGTCATTCCCTGTGTCCTCAGCTGAATTCGCTATTCTTTTATTACTATACTATTAATTAACATTAATAATTCAAATACTTGAATAAGTATAGGTGTTCGCTAAAAACCTATCGAAGAGTTCACGTCAAGGATGCGCTATGCCACAGATTAGTGACCTGTTTAAGTTTGGACCGTTTGAACTACACCAGCGCTTGGACGCGCTTTCCTTGTCATATGGCGATAGTCAGGCATGGCAAAGTTCACTCACCACAGAAAGCCGAGAAGAGATTAAAACGGCGGTCTACACTCAGCTCCTTCAGCATTTTGAACACTCTGACGTGGTTAGCCAAATACTTGGCCACTTCCATATTCACCAGTCCTTAGATGCTTATCTCGATACGCTGCTGACTCAAGAATTAGAAGAGGGGTATATTGAAGAGCTCGCTCAACACATTCTTGGCATTGCCAAATATGAAGAGGTGCATGAGTACTACTCCATTGTGAGCCACGTATTACATCGATGTATCATCGATAATCTGGCTAGCCGCTGCCGTTCCTTAGAGAACTTTCGTTCACTTGAACTTCGCTTGCAGTTGGATTTATCTATCTTACTCCAATTTTTGCACACCAAATCGATGGAAGACTCTCGTCGCTACGCCGCATTAATGGAAGTAAAAGATCCGCTAACCGATCTGTACAATCACAACACCTTTCCTAATGAACTGGAAAAAATGCTGGCTCGTTGTAAGCGACACAAAACCAGCGTGCTGGTGTTAGACATACATTTAGAAGGATTGGGGGCGATAAACCGTCGTTTGGGCTATGAAGCTGGCGATACCTTACTACAAAACTTCGCATTCATTGCACAAGAGCTCATTCGTCAGTCTGATTTGATTGCCAGAGGAACACGTGGAAACTTTTATTTCGTCTTGGAAGACACCACGAACAGGGATGGGAAAGCAATCTGTGAACGCCTCATTTCCGCCGTAGACGGCTCATCAGAATTACCGATTACGTTACAAATTGGCGGAGCGAGTTATTCATCAGATAGTGACATTGACGGTGATGAGTTGTTAGGTCTAGTTCATGAGCACATGGAACTGGCGAGAGCACGTTCACTCATCAACCATCGCCATGAATACAGCGTCCATTTTGATAGCAAAGATAATTTGATCCAATTGATAAAAGGATAAAGCCCGCAAGGTACGGGCTTTATTTTAGAGCATTTCTTTAGCGATCATATGTAGCAAAAACGTCTCGCGCTCAATACTCATGCCTTTCTTCGGGCTCTCTGCAATAGTCTTTTCATTGTGGGCAATCGCTTGATGGATGTTCATCCATACGGCCTTCATGCCATTTTTGATTTCATAATCTTCGTACGCAGTTTCACCTAACTCACGATCGACTTTACAGGTGTAGCAATAAGAGTGCATGTGCATGACATCAGCGTCGTCTTTGTACCAAGGGCGAAACTCTTCGTAGATACCATATGGCTTGATATTGTGAATGTTTTGCGCACCTGTTTCTTCCTGAAGCTCCCGTACCATACCTGCGATAATGTCCTCGCCATCATCAATACCACCACCGGGGATGGTGTAATCATGATAACGCTCGGTGTATAACAAAAGGATGTCTTCGCCATCTATAACAATGGCTCTTGCAGCATTACGTTGGAAGACCGTTTTGTCATCAAGATGGCTGATATCAGGGTGAATAGCAGTTTTTAGGTGTCGCATTCAATGTTCACGATTAAAAAATTTGCCGCGATTCTACCATATCACCCCGAGGCCTCAAGCTAAGCCAGTTTGAAACGATTAATCATGGCCATTAGGTCATCTGAAACTCGGCCAAGCTCCTTGCTAGAACTCGCCATCTGGGTAGACTCTCCAGACACCGTAGATGCCATATCACTCAGGCTCACCACATTGCGGTTAATATCATTCACCGTCACGGTTTGCTCTTCTGCAGCAGTAGCGATGTGCTGGTTCATTTCCTCAATGGTGTGAACCTCTTTGTTAATCTTGTTCAGAGCCTCACCGGCCTGACTTGAGAGCTCTGATGCATTAGTCGCTTTGGCTGTGCCCTGGTCCATAACTTTCACCACGTTTTCAGCGCCGACCTGAAGTTTCTCAACAATGTTCTGAATCTCTAAAGTAGACTCGTGAGTACGAAGAGAGAGGCTTCTTACTTCATCCGCAACCACTGCAAAGCCGCGTCCTTGTTCACCTGCCCTTGCCGCTTCAATTGCTGCATTTAGAGCGAGTAGATTGGTCTGTTCAGCAACGCCGCGAATAACTTCAAGAACCGTGTCAACGTTACGAGCATCTGATGCGAGCTTCTGAACAACCTGACTAGCAGACTGTATTTGCTCCGCAAGTTCATTGGCTTCTTGAACGTTTTTGTCAATGATCTTATGGCTGTGGTTGGCTTCCTGAGCAGCTAAACGACTAGCGTCATTCGCTTCGACAGTGCGAGCGGCTACTTCTTCAACCGTTGCTAGCATTTCGGTCATAGCCGTCGCGAGCATATCCACATCGCTTTGCTGTTGGTTAAGGCTGTCGTCGATATGATGAACAGAATTAGAAAGCTGATTAGCAGCACTAGAGACTTGGCTACCCGCATCGCTGATGCTGAGCATGATTCCTTGCACGGAAGCAACAAATTGGTTGAAGTAACGAGAGAGAAGTACGAGTTCTTTACTGCCCTCTTCTGGAAGCCTTTGGGTCAGATCACCTTCACCTTTAGATAAGGTTTGCATAGCTCGAACGGTACGCTTAATAGGAGATGTGATTGTTTTGATGAAAAAACCGATTGTGATAGAAAGAACAGCAAGAATACTAATGGCGTAACCCGCAGATGCAACCTCAGAGCGGTGCATGTCAGCCTGAAGCGCGACCATATTCATGCCAGAGCCAATCATCCAACCCCAAGGCTGAAACATTAACGCATAACTGGTTTTAGGATCCAATTTCTCACTATCTGGGTTCTTCCAGCTGTAGTCGACAAAGCCACCACCATTTCTGGCCACCTGATAAAGTTCCTGAACAAAAAACTTACCTTCGCTGTCTTTCAAACCAAGGATATTTTTTCCAAGTAAAGACAACACACCACTGGCTAACTGCACACCATCAGAATCACCGACAAATATATAGTTGTCACCATCAAATCGCATTGCGGAAATGGTTTGTAGCGCTCTACCTTGAGCTTCGCTTTCTGAGATTTGACCCGATTGATAGAGCTGGTAGTAGTGTTTAGCAACACCTGATGCAGATTCGACCAGAGTTGACACACCTCGCTCATAGTTTTCACGCATGTGCTCGCGGGACTGGGCAATGTTGAGGAGAGTATTCGCAAATAAACCAATAGCAAACAAGCCTAATATAGACCACGCTCGTGCTGCTATGGACACTTCAGAAAGCTTTTGTTTAATCATATCCATATTTCCTAGCCAGAGAACAAAATTCCATCTGCCCTTAGCCTCACCTCCACTTAAGTCGATGATTAATAAGCTAAGAGCTATTTAATTTATAAATACCACTTTAGCAGTAAAAAAGTGATCTTGAGATGAAAATTGAGCTAATTTTGCGAGGCACTTTATTAATAATAAAAACATCACTGTAAATAATTGAGGAATATAAGTGTTTAATTTTCCACAGCAAATTTGTGGTTTAATTTTTTCTTGAATCACGGTTCAATAGAGCCCGTTCTATTTCCTCCCGTAATATTTTGAGAGAGGCCTACCATGTTAGATGTCGCTGTGTTTAGTGCTAAGTCTTATGACGAAGCGTCCTTCGCGAAAGTAAATAAAGAGTATGGATTTGAACTGCATTTCCATGAATTCCAGTTAACCAAAAAGACCGCCAAAATGGCCCATGACTGCCAGGTGGTTTGTGCGTTTGTTAATGACGACTTATCTGCACCCGTGCTAGAAGCACTTGCAGAACAAGGCGTGAGACTGATTGCAATGCGTTGTGCTGGTTTTGATCGCGTAGATTTAGACGCGGCTAAGCGCCTTGGTCTTCAGGTGGTTCGTGTCCCCGCTTACTCACCAGAATCCGTCGCAGAGCACACTGTTGGCTTAATGATGAGCCTAAACCGCCGTTTTCATAAAGCTTATCAGCGTACCAGAGATGCAAACTTCTCGTTAGACGGTTTAGTTGGCTTTAACTTTCACGGTAAAACAGTGGGTGTAATCGGCACAGGTAAAATTGGTATCGCTACTATGCGTATCCTCAAAGGCCTAGGCATGAACATCCTTTGCTTTGATCCATTTGAGAACCCTCTAGCCATCGAGCTGGGAGCAATCTACTGCTCAAAAGAGGAGTTGTTTGAGAAAAGTGACATCATCACGCTGCACTGTCCGATGTCTGAAGAAAACTACCACCTCCTAGATGAAAAAGCCTTCAGTAAGATGAAAGATGGCGTAATGCTCATCAACACAAGCCGTGGCGGATTGTTGGATGCTGCCGCTGCCATTGAAGCCTTAAAAACTGGGCGAATCGGTGCCCTTGGGCTAGATGTCTATGAAAATGAGAAAGAACTCTTTTTCCGTGATAAGTCTAATGACGTCATTGTCGATGATGTATTCCGTCGCTTGTCCGCTTGTCACAATGTTCTCTTCACTGGTCACCAAGCTTTCTTAACCGATGAAGCACTTGGCAACATAGCTGACACTACCCTAGGCAATATTGACGCTTTTGGGAAAAGCCAAACATCTGGTAATGAACTGGTAGAACTATAAAATTAAAAAGGGCTTTCATCTGAAAGCCCTTTTTGGTTATTTTCTTAATGCATTGAGCTTGGCTTGAGCAATACCAAATACCGTATCAATTGGGTAACTGCCCTCATCACTTGGCTCACCCGCAGGTTTACCCATGAATAACTCAATGGCTTCAGTCACATGGTCAATAGCCCAGATTTGAAACTCGCCTCGTTCAACCGCCTTTACAACATCAGGGCGTAGCATGAGGTTGTGCATGTTGGCTCTTGGTATGATCACGCCTTGATTTTCACTTCGACCTTTAATCGTACACACATCGAAGAAGCCTTCAATTTTCTCGTTAACACCACCGATAGGCTGTGCTTCACCAAACTGGTTCATTGAGCCTGTAATTGCAATATCTTGACGGTTAGCTTGTTTAGAAAAGGCCGATACCACCGCACAGAACTCCGCCATACTTGCGCTATCACCATCAACACCACCGTAGGACTGCTCAAACGTGATGGTGGTTGTTAACGGCACTTTGGCCGTTTTACCAAATACTGAAGAGAGGTAAGCGGTTAAGATCATGACACCTTTTGAGTGAATGCTGCCACCTAAGTCAACACTACGCTCAATGTCGATCACTTCACCGCCACCATAACAAGTCGTCGCTGTAATACGGTTTGGGGCACCAAACATGTACTCACTGGTGCTCAAAACAGATAACGCGTTAACCTGGCCAATGGCTTCCCCTTCGGTTTGGATCAGGGTGGTTCCGTTGATGAAACCTTCCATCACACTATCTTTAAGGCGACTGACTCGCATCTCCTGATTAGCTAATGCCTCTTCAACATGGCTAGAGCGAATCATGTTCGAGTTTGCCTGACGAGCAACGTAATTTGACTCGCGGATCAGGTTAGCGATGTTGGCTGAGTGCAATGAGAGCTTGGTCTGATCGCCGGACAATCGAGAACTATGCTCGATAATCCGAGCGATGGCCTTCTTATCACAATGGAGCATATTGTTGTCGTTGACGACACTGGAAATAAAACGCGCATATTGCAGTTCAGACTGCGGACTACGTGTCATTTCATCTTCGAAGTCAGCCGTTACGCGGAACAGTTCGCTAAACTCCGGATCGTAATGTTGAAGTAGTTGATAGGTGCGGTAATCACCAAATAGGATAATCTTAACATCCAGTGGGATGGCTTCAGGGTCCAGCGAAACCGCACCTGTTAACGTGACTTCTTTCTCAAGCGAGGTAAAGCTTAGTTTGCGAGCTCGCAGTGCACGCTTCAATCCATCCCAGACATAAGGCTGTTCCAACACTTTTTGAGCGTCCATCAATAGCACGCCGCCATTAGCTTTATGCAGACTACCTGGGCGAATCAATGAGAAGTCCGTAAACACGGTACCTTTGAAAGTGGCTGTTTCAATGTAACCAAACAAACTGTGATAGTTCGGGTTCTCTTCAACCACAATAGGAAACTCATCATCTTTGCGGCTTACAAGAACGTTAACTTTGTACCGACGTGGCAGTTTCTTATCTAAAGATGCTGTAGCAACCTCTCCTTGCTCTGCACTTTGCTCTAAAAAGATGTCAGCGTTTTCAACAATATCTTGCTGAAGTTCTGTCAGATAAGCTTTGATTTCTGCGTAACCGGAGTAGTCCTTTTTCAGCTGTTTGATGAAGTGGGTGATGACATCCAATGTAACGTCGTCGTTCAGTTTCTTAATTTTTTCACTGTACGCTTCTTCCCACTCCGTCAACTGACGAACCATATCTCTCAACTTGATTTCAAGTTCATCAATGGTAGAGCCAAAATACTCTTGCTCTTTCTTTGTCAGCTCCTCAAAAGACTCTTCAGTGTGCATCTCCTCACCATTCATCGCGACAAACTGGTAGTCACCCTGAGTAGTAATCGTAAGACTGATGCCTTTGGTTTTTGCTTCTTTGGTGATGACGGCTAACTCTGCTTCCTGCTTTTGCGCCAGTTGGTTTTTAAGCTTATCGGCTCGGCTGTAGTAGAGCTCATTGTCGAATGCCAGAGGAATCGCATTGACCAGTTTTGACATCAATTTCTCGATGTCTTGTTTAAGTTGACTGCCGATACCGCATGGGAGTGCCAGTACTTTGGGCGTCCTGATATCTTCAAAATTTGCGACATAACACCAGTCGTAAAGTGCTTTCGCATCGTGCTGGTGGCGATTGAGGTAACGCAAAATCATTGTTCGCTTACCAAGGCCATTTTGGCCAATAGCATAGATGTTGTAGCCCTTCTCCTTAATGGACATAGCGAACTCTACTGCCTTTTGAGCACGTTCTTGACCGACGATTTCGTCAATGGGTGCCAGCTCTTTTGTAGACTTACTCGGTAGCATTTCCAGCTCCGCAGCATGATACAGCTGGCTCATTTCTAGCCGTTGAATTGCCATCTTTCTTTCCTTATTGTTATTTTCCATCAACTCTATAACGACCTAGTGTAGGCCAGTTTTGTTTATATTTTAGTGACTTAGGCATTATTCGGGTTCAACTGCCTAAATATTCACCAATTATGCTGTCAAATATCATTTAAATGATAATTATTTGCAATGGTTAATGAATTGCATTTAAATATGCATTGTTACGATTTTGGTGGAGTAATTGAACATGGATCTACAACAGTGCTGGACACATTACCTAAAAGCTGAGCAGTTATTAGAACAAGGTCATTGGCCAGAGGCACACTACTTGTACGATCAAGTTCTGCATCATTTACCGACGCATATCCAAAGCGCGCTAAGTGATGACCAAACCAAACCTTGCCAATTCAGCTGCTTATTAACTGGCTTACGTGATGCTGCTGTCTCTCAATCAGAGATCCTCAACAAGATGGGTCAGCATCAAAGTGCCTTCGACTTGCTCAACCAAAGCTATGCTTTGCTTCAGTTTATGTCGATTGAATCGGCAGAATTGGTTCAGGCTACTCACCACATTCTTGATAAAAACTGTGAGGATCTTTTGCGCCATATGGGCGCGTTTTGTAGTGCTCAACGTAATGCTCAGTGGATGCTAGAGTTTGAACAAGTTCAAAAAGCTCATCACCACTTCTCAGCATTGAAGAGCTATGGCAATGCAACGGAAAGCTCGCATCAAATAAATTAAAACAAGGAATGCAAATGTCACAGATGCCAATTTTAGAGGTTAAAAACCTTTCGGTCAGCTTTACAACAAACGACGGTATTGTAGACGCGGTAAAGGATGTTAACTTCGAACTCTTTCAGGGTGAAACGCTCGCTATCGTAGGTGAATCTGGTAGTGGTAAGTCCGTTTCGACCAACGCTCTGATGCAGTTACTACCAAATAATGCCATTGTTCACTCCCAGTCCAGCATCATCTTTGAAGGTGAGCAGCTGGTCGATAAACCTGAAAAAGATATGCAGTCCATTCGCGGCGACCGCATTGGTATGATTTTTCAGGAACCAATGACTTCTCTCAACCCATTTATGCGAGTGGGCATTCAGGTGGCAGAAGCCATCATGTGTCATCGCCCAGTATCGCGTTCTCAAGCGAAACAAAAAGTGCTTGAGCTGTTTAATCTGGTTCATCTTCCAAACCCGGAGCAAGCATACACTAAGTACCCACACGAATTCTCAGGCGGTCAGTTGCAACGTATTATGATTGCGATGGCGCTTATCAACGAACCTGACATTCTTATTGCTGACGAACCGACTACTGCACTTGATGTAACAGTACAAGCAGAAGTACTGAATCTGATCAAAGAGATTCAGGCTAAAATGGGCATGGCCATTCTGTTCATTACGCACGACTTAGGGGTCGTAAAACACCTTGCTGATCGCGTTATTGTTATGTGTAAAGGCGATGTGGTTGAGGAAGGCCAGTGTCAGGCATTGTTTAGAAACCCTCAGCATGATTACACAAAAATGCTGATCAACTCGATTCCGAAAGGCAGTAAAGATCCGGTAGAGGATGGCGCTCCGCCATTACTTAAAGCTGATAATATTCGAGTCAAGTTCCTGATAAAGTCTCATTTTATTCAGAGTAAAAATGAGTACTTTGAAGCGGTTAAAGGCATTTCACTTGAGCTTAAACAAGGCGAGACCTTAGGTATTGTCGGTGAGTCTGGCTCAGGAAAATCGACGCTCGGCCGTGCGCTTATCGGCCTACTGCCTTGTTCGGGTGGCATTGAGTTTAAAGGTCAGGATGTTAAAGCACTGAGCGAGAAAGAACGCTTTGAGCTTAAGAAAGACATTCAGATGGTTTTCCAAGACCCTTATGGTTCTCTCTCCCCACGTATGACTGTCGGCGACATCATCACTGAAGGTCTAACAGTGCATCAGCCTCAGATGGGTCGTGCTGAGCGTATGCAGCGTGCTCGTAAAGCATTGGAAGAGGTGAGACTCGACCCTCACTCAATTAACCGCTACCCACATGAGTTCTCTGGTGGTCAGCGTCAGCGTATCGCAATTGCTCGCGCTTTGATTCTAGAACCTTCATTTATTCTTCTGGATGAACCTACGTCTGCACTCGACCGCTCTGTACAGCTGACCGTTATCGACCTGCTTAAAGATATTCAGAAAAAGCACAACATCGGCTTCCTGTTCATCAGTCATGACTTGAGCGTAGTGAAAGCACTTTCTGATCGCGTATTAGTGATGCAGAAAGGCGAAGTGATGGAAGAAGGCACAGCCGATGAAATCTTCCACTCTCCGAAGAACGATTATACTAAGATGCTTATTGATGCGTCTTTCGATTTAGACGAAGAGATCGTCGCAGCGTAGTAAATAGAAATACATTGGTTTGGCCGCCAATCAAAGCCGATGCATGGATGCATCGGCTTTTCTATTTAAAAGTAGTGTGAAATAGCCAGATAACGCGCCCGAATGTGCTCAATCAGTAGCTTAACCTTATTGGGTGGCTGACGAGTAAACGGGTACACCGCGTAAATTCCCAGTCGCTTACCGACCAACTCAGGAAACAGATCCACCAGCTGACCATTGCGAATATCATGATAAACCAAGCATCGCGGTACATACGCAATCCCGTGCCCACCCAACGCTGCTTTCCTTAATGCCGTCGCATTGTCGGTCGAGAACGAGCCAGAGACCTTTACAATATAGTTGCCCGATTTTGACTTAAACTCCCACTCAGAGGCACCTGTTGTTTGATATGCGTATTGCAGGCAGTTGTGAGTGACAAGGTCTTCAGGTTTAATCGGTTTTCCGTTGCGTGCGATGTAAGAAGGTGATGCACAGACCACCCATTGAGAATCAAGAATATGACGAGCAATCAGGCTTGAATCTTCAAGATACCCCGTGCGAATCACTAAGTCATAACCGCCCTCGACTAAGTCGACAAAGCGATTATCGAGTGACATATCAACCGTTAAGCCTGGATGTAAGTTGCAAAACTCCGCCACTGCATCAGCCAAAATTAGGTCACCAGAGATTGAAGGAACCGACATTTTGATGTGGCCGCTGATACTCTCACCAAATCCTGACACCGCATCCATTGCTTCCTGAGCGGCTTGCTTCACATTTTTCGCGCCGTGGGTCAGCGCCTTGCCAGCCTCAGTTAACGTTAATTTACGCGTAGTTCGATATAATAGTTGAACGCCAATTTCTTCTTCTAATCGAGCAATTCTTTTGCTAACTACCGAATTTGTAAGGTTATTTATCTCTGCCACCTTACTAAAACTACCCAGTTCTACGACCTGAGAAAACAAGATTATATCGTCCGCACGCATACCATTATGTCATTTTTGGAATTAATTATTTTCATTATTTCCCTATATCAATAAAAAAGAAAGGGGTAAATTCACCTCGAATTAACACAAATATCACAATTATAAAATCCAAGAGATTCTAGAGAATCCTGATTTGTAAAAGTAAAAGCCTGTACGAGGATGTACCAATGAGTGAAACCTTACTGGCCTTAGTGGCCTTTTCGCCGATAGTTGTTGCGGCTATATTATTAGTCGGTCTCAACTGGCCAGCTAAACGCGCAATGCCTGTCGCTTTCGGATTGACGGTTATTATTGCCCTATTCTTCTGGGATATGTCTACTACCCGAGTTCTTGCGTCTATTTTCCAAGGATTAGGCATCACTGTCTCTGTTCTATGGATTGTTTTCGGCGCCATTTTCCTGCTCAACACGCTGAAGCATACTGGAGCGATATCAACCATCCGCAATGGATTTACCAATATTTCGCCAGACCGTCGAGTTCAGGCGATCATCATCGCTTGGTGTTTTGGCTCATTCATTGAAGGCGCCTCTGGCTTCGGTACCCCAGCTGCCATTGCTGCTCCGCTTCTGGTCGCGATTGGCTTCCCTGCTCTTGCTGCCGTTCTAATGGGCATGATGATTCAGTCTACACCCGTGTCTTTCGGTGCTGTAGGAACCCCGATCATTGTCGGCGTGAACAAAGGCCTAGACACACATAACATTACTGAAGCGCTTGTGGCTAACGGTTCAAACTGGGACGCATACCTCCAGCAGATAACGTCCAGCGTTGCGCTAATCCACGCTTCTGTGGGTACTCTGATTCCTGTACTGATGGCGATGATGCTAACGCGCTTCTTTGGCAAGAACAGAAGCTGGACAGAAGGCCTAGACATTCTTCCATTTGCCATTTTTGCAGGCCTTGCTTTTACTATTCCGTACGCATTAACGGGTGTGTTCTTGGGCGCAGAATTCCCATCACTTATCGGTGGTCTGGTTGGCTTAGCGATCGTGGTTTCAGCTGCTAAGCGTGGCTTCCTTGTTCCTAAATCAACGTGGGATTTTGAAGACGAGAAGAAATGGCCTGCAGAATGGCTAGGCTCTCTTAAGATTGATCTGGCGGATTCCAAAGACAAGCCAATGAGCATGGTTATGGCTTGGCTGCCATACGTGCTTCTAGCTGTAGTCCTGGTAGCGAGTCGTGTCAGCGCTGAATTCAAAGCCATGCTGCGTAGTGTGAGTTTGTCGTTTGGCAACATTCTTGGTGAAGCTGGTATCAGTACTGCTATCCAACCTTTATATCTGCCTGGTGGCATCTTAGTGTTTGTCGCTTTGATTGCAGTACTTCTTCAAGCACGCAGTGCTACCCCATTGACGAAAGCGTTTGGTGAATCGAGTAAGACACTAATTGGTGCAGGCTTCGTACTTGTGTTTACCATCCCAATGGTACGTATCTTTATCAACTCTGGAATCAACGGTGCTGATTTAGCAAGTATGCCTGTTACTACCGCAAACTTCGCTGCAGGTTTGGTGGGTGAAGCCTTCCCGGCACTCAGTGCAACAGTTGGCGCTTTGGGTGCATTCATCGCAGGCTCAAATACCGTCTCTAACATGATGTTTAGTCAGTTCCAGTTTGAAGTTGCTCAGACGTTGTCTATTTCAAGTGCAGTCGTCGTCGCTCTTCAAGCAGTCGGTGCGGCAGCAGGTAACATGATTGCGATTCACAACGTTGTAGCCGCTTCGGCAACTGTCGGCCTTCTGGGTCGTGAAGGTGCGACGCTACGCAAGACCGTTATCCCAACGTTCTACTATCTTGTAGTGACTGGCGTTATTGGTCTGGTTGCCATTTATGGTATCCAAATTACCGATGCTCTATTGAAGTAAACCTTTTCGCGTTAATACCTGTCCCTGACAAGACTGGACACTAGTGTCGAATAATTGCGGGTATTAACGCCTTTTTAATCTAAAAAAGATGTCGTTCCAGCCTTATCTAGGCCCCCAATATGTAAATGTAGGACTGAATTTATGATCATCTCAGCTTCAACAGACTACCGCAAAGCGGCTAAATCTAAACTTCCGCCGTTCTTATTCCACTATATTGATGGTGGTTCTTATGGAGAGCACACGTTGAGACGCAATACCGAAGATCTCGCGGATATTGCCCTCAAACAACGTGTTCTCAAAAACATGTCTGATCTGAATCTGGAAACCGAAATCTTTGGTGAAAAATTCGCTCTACCTATTGCTCTATCCCCAGTTGGTCTAACTGGTATGTACGCGAGACGTGGTGAAGTACAGGCCGCTATTGCAGCGGAAAACAAAGGCATCCCATTTACGATGTCGACCGTGTCCGTCTGCCCTATTGAAGAAGTCACACCAGAGCTCGCAAGACCTATGTGGTTTCAGCTCTACGTTTTGAAAGACCGCGGGTTCATGAAAAACGTACTTGAACGCGCGAAAGCAGCCGGAGTCACAACACTCGTTTTTACGGTTGATATGCCAGTGCCGGGGGCTCGCTATCGTGATATGCATTCTGGTATGAGCGGACCAAATGCCGCAATGCGACGAGTCTTTCAAGCAATGCGTCATCCTTCTTGGGCATTTGATGTCGGCCTGTTTGGTAAACCGCACGATCTAGGCAACATTTCAACCTACCGCGGTGAGCCAACGAAGCTCGAAGACTACATTGGCTGGTTAGGTGAAAACTTTGACCCTTCCATCTCATGGGAAGACCTAGAGTGGATTCGTGACTTCTGGGATGGCCCCATGGTCATCAAAGGAATTCTAGATGAGCAGGACGCAAAAGATGCCGTTAAATTTGGCGCTGATGGCATTGTGGTTTCCAACCACGGAGGTCGCCAGTTAGATGGTGTTATGTCATCAGCTAAAGCATTACCAAGCATTGCTGATGCCGTAAAAGGGGATCTGAAGATCTTTGTTGATTCTGGTATTCGCACTGGTCTGGATGTAGTCCGAATGCTCGCCTTGGGTGCAGATTGTGCCATGCTAGGCCGTTCTTACATCTATGCACTTGCAGCACAGGGACAGGCAGGCGTAGAAAACCTTCTCGATCTGTACGAAAAAGAAATGCGCGTTGCCATGACACTTACTGGCGCGAAAAACATTCAAGAACTGACTAGGGAATCTCTGGTTAACTTCAAATAACAACTTGGGCAGTACATTCATCATGCTGTGCTGCCTAACTTCCCCCCTCTCTAATTCTTGCGCCCGTCCCAGTTCCTATTAACAGCATGTAACAAAAGTATTATCCTTTGCGAAGGCACTCCCACTCACAGTGTGTAAACCGTTACAAAAGATCGACCATGAGAATATAGTTTCAAAACACATTCGCAAAAATGATTGGAGAGAAGTATGGAACTGGAGATGTTCACCTGCGATGCATTTACAACTCAACGCTTTAAAGGGAATTCCGCTGCAGTAGTTCCTTTAGCTGATTGGCTCAGCGATGAAATAATGCAAAACATTGCAGCCGAAAATAATCTTTCTGAAACTGCTTTTGTTAAACCCACAGGTGCTAACCGATATGAGATTCGCTGGTTTTCTCCCGTCGCAGAGGTCGACTTTTGTGGCCACGCGACACTCGCCACCTCGTATGTGCTTTATCAATTTTTCGCTCTGAATGGAAAAATCGAGTTTGAAACAAGACATGTAGGCTCACTAGAAGTTGAAAAAGACCTGTCTGGGCGAATATTAATGACATTCCCAAATCGGAAGCCAATCGAATCTGAAGTACCACCGGAAGTGATGGAAGCACTTTCTATTCAACCAAGCCAAGTACTAAAAAGCCCACAGGCCTATTTCGCTTTCTATGAGAGTGAACAAGATATCATTGAGGTTCAGGTTCGTCGTGAATATTTAGAAAAGCTGGCACCTTATGACTTAGTGGTTTCAGCCAAAAGCCAACAATATGATTTTGTCTCTCGCTACTTTTGGCCCGATGTTGGTGATTGTGAAGACCCTGTCACGGGTTCCATTCATGCCGGACTGACTCCCTACTGGGCTGAGCAACTTGGCAAACCCAATCTCGTGGCCTACCAAGCTTCAAAACGAGGTGGAACACTCTATTGCCATGTGCAAGACGAGTCTGTAATTGTGTCTGGCGACGCTGTCCTATACTCAAAAAGCAAAATCTATATTTAATACAAATACTTTTAGGGTAGGCACCTATTGTCTACCCTACTAAAGCCTACTTCCTGCCTATAAAAGAAACATCTCGACACACAATGGAACACTGTTCATAACCGTTTTCTGACATTTCATAGATAGTCTGTCCTAGTCATTTTGAACGATGTTTTTTAGGGCAGGTATTATGAATACATTTTTAAAGACCTCACTAGCTGCGGCAATCTCTCTACCTCTTTTAGCTGGTTGTGTCACCCCGGGCGAAGATGATCCAAACGCGCTCACAAAACAAGGGGCTGCTGGCGGTGCGCTTCTTGGTTTAACACTTGGGGCCTTAACGGGTGACGCTGAACTCGCAATGAAAGGCGCGGTGGCCGGAGGGGTCGCCGGTGGCGTTACTGGTGCATCAGCTGACATTCAAAACAACCGCGAAGGGATTCGTTCAGAAAGCAGGGATCAAGCCATCGCTAATATAGCCAACGGGAATAACGACAGCAGCCAAACACAAAATTGGGAGCAGTTGGATAACTTTGTTGGAAACTGGAATGTAAACATCCAAAACCATCATCAGGAACTTTCTGGTGTAGAGCCAATTAATGCAGAGGGCAAACTCGCAAGAACCACTCAAGCCGATGTGACCTTAGTTAATGAACAAGGCATCAACTTTACCGCGGAGTTCTCTTTCACTCCGGAAGCAGGCTACCAGTTAAACCTAGTTAATAACGCAAAATCCGTCGCAGTCAATTTTGCGGGAGAGTTTCAACCACAAGCAAACCGTTACAACTTCTATCCGACCAATGTAAATGACGTTATTTACGAGGGGATGAATTCAGCAGACATTCATGTTGAGCTTGGCTTCGCCGGAAACAATATCTGGACTATCGACAGCTACGCATTCATCGATGGTCAGCAAACCAAATTACAGACTTTCCGTTTCACTCGCACTTAATCAGGCGATCTAATCATTTGCCGCTAAACACCACGTTGTCGATTTAGCGGCTTATCACTGAGTACTCTCTCTAACTCACTGCGCGATTATTGTCAGATGAGCATCAAATATCCAATCTGTCGCTGGCTTACATTAAGCAGAGTTGGCAAAATAAAACATAGATTTTGTAGTGAGGAATCCGATGAAAATAATCATTCTTCATGGTCTGTACATGCACGGAATCGCGATGCAGCCACTTAGCCAAAAGTTGCGCTCTTATGGCTATAACACTCAAACCATTAGCTACAACAGTGTGTCTATTGATGAGCATAAAGTATTCAGCACAATAGATTCAGCACTCTCTCACACCGAGCCTAACGTTTTGGTCGGCCATAGCCTTGGTGGCCTAATAATCAAACATTACCTCGCGTCTCGACGACCAGACGAAAAACAGATTTCACACGTTGTGGCCGTCGGCTCCCCCTTACGGGGCGCATCAATTGTTAGCCGTATTCAAGATTTAGGGATGGGGGCTGTCTTGGGTAACGCAGCAGACTTTGGACTGCAAGAACACGAGGACGTCTGGCGCTTCCCACAAAAGCTGGGCAGCATTGCTGGTACTATGGCCGTAGGAGCCAGAGCCTTGTTAATGATGGGGAATCAGACATTATCGGATGGAACGGTGACAGTTGAAGAAACCACGATAGACGGCATGACCGATCATATTGAAGTTCATAGTGCTCACACGAGCATGATCTACACCTCTTTCGTGCCAAAACAAATTGATCTGTTTATTCGCACCGATAATTTCAGCCACTGAGGTTTAGCTCTAATGGCTAAGCTCAGATAACTTAGCCATTATTCATTCGTTTGAGTGTTCGCTGAACGGCACAGTTAACGAAGAGAAGAGCGGTAAGTTCATCACCGTGATTTGTGCGTTGTTCACCTACTCTTCTCTGCCCCCACCGTTACGCTGCTTGTGGCTTATGGTGCTTTCCCACCAAACCTGCGTAAAAATCGCTGTCGTCTAACACGCCAATTAGCTCACCGTTCTCAACTAGCAGGATTGGCTGACCACTTCGCTGTTTTAATTTGATCGCCTCGCGCATACCAATATCTGGGCTAGCGATCACCACAGATTCTTTATCGATATCGCTCAGTTTTATCTCATCATCACGCCAATCGACCAATTTAAGGTCGGCTTTGTTGTCTAGATGCAGTTGGTTGTTACGTTCTTCAACCCAGACTTTCTTCATTGGACAGATCTGCCATCTCGCGTCTTCCTGTTCCAACTCACTCGCGGGTTGCATCAGAGAGCGACCTTTTAGCACGTTAAGCGGGTTCGTGTGAGAAACAAAATCTTTAACGTAGTCGTTTTCTGGAGCTAGCACGATTTGCTCGGGCTTACCGTGCTGAATCAGTTTTCCCGATTCCATAATGGCAATGTTGTTGCCAATTTTAAGCGCTTCGTCGAGATCATGGCTGACAAACAGAATCGTCTTATTGAGCTTTTTCTGCAATTGGATTAGCTCATCTTGCAATTGTGCACGAATCAATGGGTCTAGCGCTGAAAACGGCTCGTCCATTAAGAGAATATCGGTGTCCATGGCGAACGCTCTTGCTAAGCCAACACGCTGCTGCATACCACCAGATAACTCATGCGGATACTTGTGCTCCCAGTCTGAAAGCTCGACCATTTCCAGCTGCTCACGTGCTTTCGCTCGTCGTTCAGCTTTCGGCATACCTCGCATTTCAAGACCAAACGCAACGTTGTCGAGCACGGTCAGCCATGGCATTAAGGCAAACTTCTGGAAGACCATAGATACTCTATGAGTGCGCAGGTGTCTTAACGTTTCTTCATTGCAAGAAGAGAGCTCGACCTGATTATCGCCATCCTTGATTTGCAACGAGCCGCGGCTGATTGAGTTCAAGCCATTCACCGCCCTAAGTAGGCTTGATTTACCTGAACCAGATAAGCCCATTAACACGCAGATTTCGCCTTCTTTTACACTCATAGTGACATTATCGACGCCCACGACTTGCCCTGTTTGATCGATAATTTCCTGACGTGCTTTTCCTTCATCCAGCAGAGATAAAGCCTTCTGCGGCTGATCACCAAATACAACATCAAGGTTCTGAATCTTAATCGCATCCATGATTACACTTCCTTCTGATTTGGAGATTTACACAAGCGATCTAGGATGATCGCAACCAGCACAATAGCGAGACCGGCTTCAAAGCCCTGAGAAATATTCACTGTATTCAAAGCACGAACAACTGGTTTACCCAGACCATCTGCCCCGACTAGAGCAGCAATCACCACCATAGAAAGCGACAACATAATACATTGGGTGATACCCGCCATAATACTTGGTAGCGCCGCAGGTAGTTCCACCTTGAATAACAGTTTCATTTTGCTGGCACCAAATGCCTGCCCTGCTTCGATCAACTCTTCCGGCACTTTGGTAATCCCCAGATAAGTCAGGCGGATAGGCGCAGCGATCGCAAAAATGATGGTCGAAATTAGCCCAGGAACGATGCCCAAACCAAACAACACCAAAGTAGGTATCAGGTACACAAAAGTAGGAACGGTTTGCATCAAGTCCAATATTGGCCTCAATAAGGTATATAACCACGGACGATGTGCTGCCATTACGCCAACTGGAACGCCAATTAATACGGAAATCGTTGTCGCAGCAAATACTAAGACAAAGGTTTCCAGCATTTCTTGCCAGTAGCCAAGGTTCAGAATCGTTAAAAGTGCACCGATAATAAACAGCACTAAAGGAATGCTGCGATGTAGATACCAAGCAATAGCCGCGGTAAGAAGAATAGGCAACGCCGGTGGCATCCATTTAAAAATATCGACAACAAAAAGAATGATGGTTTCAAGAAAATAAGAAACAGAGTCGAAAAAGCCTGCTGCATTCATTGTCAGCCAGTCGACGCCCGTTTCCATCCATTCACCCACAGGGATTTTGTTGTTGGTAATAAAATTCACAATAAAACCTTACATTGTTAGGTGGGCGAAAACGCCCACCTAGTCACTTTATGCATTTGATTTGACGTAGTTGTTTACAGCTTCAACTGCATCACTACCAGAAAGAGTCTTCACACCCTTAAGCCAAGATTTCACTTGCTCTGGGTTCGCTTGCAGCCACTTTAGAGCCGCTTTTGATGGTTTGATGTTTTGGTTAAGGATCGCTTCCATCAACTCGTTCTCCATCTCTAGGCTAAATTCTAGATTCTGAAGCAGCTGACCCACGTTTTGACATTCATTTAGATAGTTAGAACGTACGTTGGTGTATACATTCGCGCCACCGTAGTTCGGGCCGAAGAAGTCATCGCCACCGTCTAGGTATTCCATATCAACATTGCTGTTCATTGGGTGTGGAGCCCAACCGAGATACACAATCCACTGGTTGCGACGAGCCGCTCGTGATACCTGCGAAACCATACCCGCCTCACTTGACTCGACGAGGCTGAAACCTTTAAGGCCAAACGCATCACTATCAATCATTGACTGAATCAGGCGGTTGCCATCATTACCAGGCTCAATGCCGTAAATACGATCTTTAAATTTGTCGGCATTTTTTGCTATGTCAGCAAAGCTTTTAACGCCCGCGTCATAAACATATTTAGGTACGGCTAACGTGTATTTCGCACCTTCAAGGTTTGCTCGAACTGTCTCTACTGTTCCGGCTTCACGGTATTTAGCGATATCTCCCTCCATGGTTGGCATCCAGTTGCCAAGGAAGATATCGATATCACCGTTTGCCATTGATGAGTAAGTGACCGGTACAGATAGTAAATCTGTTTTCGTTTTGTAACCCATGCCTTTAAGTAGTTCGCTGGTGACTGCTGTTGTAGCGGTAATATCAGTCCAGCCTACGTCCGCAAATCGAACGGTTTCACACTGGTTGGCATATGCCGCTGTTGCCATCGTACTAAGAGCGATAGTCGACAGCGTTTTTGTCATCATAGACATAATAATTTCCTTGTAATATTTACTGACTTTACGAGATAGACGACACGCCTCTTTTCGGTGTCTTGGTTCTCTGTTTTTTTTCCCAGTCCGGAGCAATCCATACTGGTAATTCTTTCCCTTCAATCAGAGGCTTACCCAATATCAAATCAGCAGCACGTTCCGCGACCATGATGGTCGGTGCGTTGAGGTTGCCATTTGGAATCGTTGGGAAGATCGAAGAGTCCACAACTCGCAGTCCTTCGATACCACGGACTCGACATTGCTCATCTAATACTGACATCGGGTCATCTTCTGCCCCCATCTTGCAACTGCATGATGGGTGGTAGGCACTCTCCACGTTTTGTTTCACCCACTCATCTATCGCCTCATCAGAAACTATGGTTTCACCCGGCTGAATTTCGTTACCGCGATAGGCGTCCATGGCAGGTTGAGAAAGGATTTCACGGGTCAGACGAATACAGTCACGCCAGTCCTGACGATCTTGCTCCGTTGAAATGTAGTTAAACTCGATTTTTGGTTTGTCACTTGGATTAGCAGAGGTGATAGCTACACTTCCGCGGCTCTGTGGTTTGTTCGGACCGACATGAACCTGAAAGCCATGACCATCAAACGCCGCCTGACCATCGTAGCGCATCGCCGCTGGTAGGAAGTGATATTGAATGTTCGGCCACTTCAGTCCTTTGCGAGAACGGATAAATGCACATGACTCAAAGTGGTTGGTTGCACCTAAACCTTTACGGGTCAGGATCCACTCTGCACCGATCATCCCTTTGCTTACGAGACCTAGTTTACTGTTGAGCGTAATCGGTTTTTCACAGTGGTACTGGAAATACACCTCAAGGTGATCTTGAAGGTTCTCACCTACTCCCGGCAAATCATGTTTTACTTCAACACCAGCATTTTTCAGTACTGATTCTGGTCCAATGCCAGACAATTGCAACAGTTGAACCGAGCCGATTGAGCCTGCACTCGATACCACTTCCTTATTGGCATAACTCTTGACGACTTTTCCAGAGCGTTCGAACTCTACACCAATCGCTTTTTTGCCATCCAGTAACACCTTGTGGGCAACAACACCTTTAATCAGTGTCAGGTTAGAACGTTTCAGTGCACGCCTTAAGTAGGCATTAGAGGTGGAAGCACGGACACCTTTATCCACCGTCATGTGCATAGCGCCAAAACCTTCCTGCTGATAACCATTGTAATCCGAAGTTTCCGGATAACCCGCTTCTTTACCCGCTTCAATAAAGGCTTGGTACAGTGGATTAAGCTTCATGTCGTTACCATTACAGGTTCCGACCGGACCGTTTCCTCCACGATACTCATCTTCACCACCGTTCCATGATTCAGCGCGTCGGAAATAAGGTAAACAAGACTGGTAGTTCCAACCTTTTGCTCCTTGTTCTTCCCACTCGTCAAAATCACAGGCATGTCCACGGACATAAACCATTCCGTTGATTGAAGAGCTGCCACCCAACACTTTACCTCGAGGGCAATGTAGCTTGCGCCCATCCAAGCCCTCTTCAGCGATGGTCTCAAATTGCCACGCGTACTTTTCTGTATTCATCGGGTAAGACAGTGCGGTCGGCATTTGGATGAAAATACTTTTGTCCGTGCCACCAGCTTCAAGCAGAAGCACTTGATACTCGCCACTTTCAGACAACCGGTCAGCCAGTACACAACCAGCCGAACCCGCACCAACGATGATATAATCGTAGCGTTGCTCCATTTTCTATCTCCGTTGCTGCTTAAGCGTAAGGGCTGGCGTAATCGCCAAGTTCAATTAAGACACTCTTTGTCTGAGTGTAATGGCGAAGCGTTTCCGGTCCATTTTCACGGCCGATACCGGAATGCTTATAGCCACCTACCGGCATTTCAGCTGGAGAGTCACCCCAAGTGTTAACCCAGCAAATACCTGCTTGCAATTGGTGAATCACTCGGTGCGCGCGAGACAGGTCTTGTGTAAATACACCGGCAGCTAAGCCATAAGAGGTATCGTTAGCTCGCTCAATCACATCCGATTCCTCTGAGAATTTCAGAACAGACATAACGGGGCCAAAAATTTCATTTTGAACGTGTGGCATGTCATCGGTGCAATCGGTGAATACCGTCGGAATAACAAAGTTGCCATTCTCCAACCCATTGTCTTTGACTTGATAACCGCCCGTCAGTAGCGTCGCGCCGCTTTGTTTAGCTTCTTCAATAGCCCCTAAGACTTTGCCCAGATGCTCTTTGGAGATCAGGGCACCGATTTGGGTGTCCATATCCATTGGGTTACCCACAATGAGCTTTTCAGTTCGTTCTTTTAACTGACTAACAAACGCATCGTAAATCGCTTCATGAACGTAAACACGTGTGCCATGGGTACACACTTCGCCTTGGGTATAGAAGTTTGCAACCATCGCAGCAGAAACCGCATTGTCTAGCTTGGCATCATCAAAGATCACCATCGGAGATTTGCCGCCCAGCTCCATCGTGACTTGTTTTAATGTCTTGGCACTATCCGCCATAACAAGTTTGCCTGTGCCCGATTCACCCGTGAATGAGACTTTTGCAATCTCCGGGTGTGCCGTTAGCATTTGTCCGACACGGTGGTCTCCCTGCAAAACGTTAAACACGCCATCTGGTAGACCTGCTTCAGAGAAAATTTCCGCTAGTTTTAAAGCAGTCAGCGGTGTTTCTTCCGACGGTTTAAAGATCATGGCATTACCTGCCGCCAAAGCTGGCGCCGATTTCCACATTGCAATCTGGATTGGGTAATTCCATGCACCAATGCCAGCACAAATGCCGAGTGGCTCACGACGTGTATAGAAAAACTGATTCTCACTCAGCGGTTGCTGCTCACCCTGCATTCCAGGTACTAGACCAGCAAAGTATTCGATAACATCGGCGCCTGTAACGATATCTACTTCAATCGCTTCCTGAAGCGGCTTACCTGTATCAGCTACTTCCAAGGCGGCTAACTCATCATTGCGCTCACGCAAGATTGCAACAGCTTTAAGGAGAATGCGGCTTCGCTCCATTGGAGTCATTGCAGACCAAACTTTAAAGCCTTGCTTGGCTGATTCGATCGCTCGCTCTAAGTCTTGAGGGCTCGCCTGACCAATAGTAGCGAGCGGCTCGCCATTGGCAGGGTTGTAAGTTATAAAGCTTTCACCCGATGTTGCGTTACATGCGCTGCCATCGATGTATAGTGATTTCATATCCATTTGATAGTTCTGACTTTTCGTTATTTTTGAGAATAGAAAGTAAGTTGTTTGTCCAGATAATCATTGATGATCAATCTGGCTTTATCGGCATCTATGCCATCTGGGTTCATTGTCCCGCGAAGCCATATCCCATCGATCAAGGCAGCGATACCATGAGCAATAATTTCCGCCTGATCTTTTTCAAACAGCGCTTTCAACTCAATTCTCAAGTGAGAGAGAAGTCGCTTTTCATTGACGCGTTGAAGGCGTTTGAGCTCAGGTTCGTGAACAGAATAGGACCAGAATGCTAGCCATGTTTTGGCCACTTTGTTTTCAGCTTGATAGCCCACAAAGTTGCCATCAATGATGGCGTTAATACGCTGTTGATGGGCATGTTTTGGTAGCTTACTCAAACGCTCGGTCACGGTAGTAGAAAGCTGGCGAAGTACCTCTCTCATGGTTTCATGAAGTAAACCCTGCTTTCCGCCAAAGTAGTGATTAACAATGCCCGTCGATACGCCTGCTTCTTTGCTAATCAGTGAAATACTCGCAGCGTGCAAGCCGACTTTATCAATCACTGCCATGGTGGCTTGAACCAGTTGAGGCTTCCTGATGTCTGGCATCCCTACCTTAGGCATTACCGCATTTCCTTTTTTAATTGAACGTTCAATTAAATATAAAATGCCTGAAAATTAGTTAGTACTCAAACTATTTTTCACAAAACCGATACATTAAACCTAAATTTTAGAGAATTTTGATTAATAATTCGATCGATCATTTTAGTCAAAACCAATCAATCCACAAAGCAGAAAACACATCCAACCCGCAGAACAGCCAACAATTAAAATCATAAATATCAATCACATAAGAAAATTCCAAATACTTAAACACTTAGGCACAAGGCTCTAATTAAACGCACAAAAATCACTCATCCAACGCTATGACTTTTGCTATTCTCCAATTTATTATTTAGAGCACTAAAGATAAGAATTCTTTCGTTCTGTAAAAATCAAGCTGGTGAAATAGGCATCAACTTGAAACTAGTCAATCAACATTTTATTTACTATTTTAAGAACAGTTTACTCATTACATGGGGCTGAAAAGGTATGAGGTTGTTTTTACTGGCTTTTGTTCCATTTCTTGCACAGGGTTCCTTAATCACCGTAAAAGGGACACAAGACGTATGGCCACCTTACTTTCAAGAAGCGCCAGACACAGGAAAGGCACAGCTAATTCTGATTGATATTTTTGAACATTCAGGTTTTCAACTCGACATTAAGCTGCAACCTTGGAATCGAGCCTTGAAGAGCGTGCGAACAATGGAGAACGACGTCATTTTGGGTGCGTGGAGAACAAGAGAAAGAGAGCGCTTTCTTTATTTCAGCCAACCTTACTACTGGAATGAAATAGTGGTACTGAGTCGACATAAAAACCGACTGCAGTATAGTGGTCATAAAAGTTTAACTGGGCTCACCATTGGTGTTCAGAGAGGCTACCGATACAGTGACGATTTTGAACAACTTACCAATTTCAAAAAGTATGAAGTCAGCAGCGCAGAAGAAGGCATCGAAAAGCTGATAAAACAACGCGTTGACGCCATATTAGTCGACAAGAACGTGCTGACCTACACATTAGAAAAGGCTCGGCTAAACCGCGGCCTTTTCCATATCAGCACGATTCATTTCAGTTGTATTCCTTTACATGTTGCGACAAGCAAAGAAAATAGCGCAGCCAGAAAGCACATAGATAAAATCACATCACGCTATCAGAAAGACAGGTGACAAGCCCCTGCATGCAAGTGAGTCGTTGACTCAGCGCAAACGGCTTAATCTAACACTAAACTTCGTTGAATGTGAGAAGGCAATCTTCCAGAGTTATAGCGCCAATGAATCGCACCTAGTACAGAGACATCATAATATCTAGCGACCCAAGCTTTCCCTTTGATACTGTGTAGGAACGAGGTTGGTAACACTTCGACGTATGACCCAGGGTTGTAGTTTACAATCCCGGCCTTTTGGGCAATGGCCATAGACTCGTGAAAACTGTGCATCCCGCCTCCAATTAGATAGCCAACAATCGCCAGCATGTATTGTTTACATAGTTCAGCATTCCAAGTGTGCAAACCACCAAACGCGCACGCTGCTTGAAGCAATGTACCTGTTGTTCCCGAAATACCTGCCCCAAATAAGAGGTTACGAACATCAACATCATCATAGTAGCTATCCGCGGTAGCATGAGCTTCTCTATTAGGGTCTCGCTCAAACATATCGACACCTCGGTTGCGGCTCTGGGTAACGGTTCCGACAATATCCTGACTCGACGCAGGAACAATTCCCCCTACTGTGCTTGCTGGTGCTGCTGATCCAGATTTTTTACGACGGCCACGATAGCGGCTGTCATCAAACCAAGCTTCTCGAACTTTGTTAGCTAACACCGCGTATTTGACTTCTTCAGGCCCTTTGAGTTTTGGCAGAATTTTACGCCCAACCGCATCATGAATCGCGAGCTTCTGCTCCAGCGTTCCATTATCTAGTGCTAGGATCAGTTTTTCCCAAATGACCGAGGCGGAAATATCTTTGGCTTTTTCCTCACTGATTCGGCCAAATCCCATTCTTCCACCAGTAAAGAAATAATGACCAATCTGTGCTTTGACCATTTCAGTGACACCCTCAGAATCATTACGTTTATGAGCCTGAAGATACTGCTTAATACCAGTTGAAACCTTATTCACTGCATCTTCTGTATACTCTGCAACGTTCAGTGCCATTACACCAAGCACCGACTGGGCTTCTGCACGGCGTGCCTGGCTTATGTTTGTGTCATAAGGCTTTAATCGGAATTTTCCCTTACCCGCATTGAAGCCGGTGTGTTCACCTGTTTTGGCATAAACGACTTTAGAATCTAACGTTACTCCCCACGGTACATAGGATTCCTCTCGACTGCGTGGAAGCCTACCGTCCAGAGTCGTCTTTTTTATGTATCCACCTTCGCTATCGAAGTCTCGTACTAAAAATTCATACATGCTTTTTATTACTCCACTCTGGCATATCAATTTACCAATATACGAGTAGACCTTACCGACTGCCAAATGATTTCAGTCTTAAATCAATGATGAGAGATGCATTCAATAATTGGTTGAATTATTCGTGCTACTTACAGAGGCAACTATAGCTATGAGCTTACACCCTCCCTGAAAACCATAATAAAATTATAAAGTTAATAATTAGCACTCGGTATTTTGGGTATAGACTCACACCTCATCCCTTCTTGACATCACTCTGTCAAAACTTCAGCGCAGGTCGATAGGAAACTTGGCAACATTGCATATGGAACTCCATACCCAAAAACAATTGTTGTATAAGGACATAAAATGATAAAACACACTGCGTTGTTCGCAGCTATGTTGGTCGCAGGTTCTGTTGCGCCAACTCATGCAGAAACCGCACAAGTTGAAGCGTTGGCACCCCAATCTTGGGTCGTGACTGGATTTGTTTTCAAAAATGATGCATCTGAAAGTGACATTCAGAACGTTGAATCAAAATTGAATCACCAAGCTACTGTCTTGAATCATTTAAAAGGTTTTAAAAATTATACTGACCATGATCTTCTCTATACCCGCTACCAAGCGGCGGGCTACACATTTTTGGTGGGTCCGTTTCCTTCTGATTTTTCTTACATTAAGAGCTTCCAAAAACAAAATGCTAGCCTAGGCCTTATTGAACCGATAAAAGCAGGTGAGGAAGAGCTCGATATTAATGTGGAATCAATCCTATTGTCTCGTTCAGAAACACAACCCGGCGATGCCTATATCAACAGCTTCTGGGAGCACGGAATTACTGGCACTGGTTACACTGCGGCTGTGCTCGACAGTGGCACCGATATTGAGCACCCTGCATTTGTTGATAAAAATGTGTTGGTGATGGGGAGTGAAGGAATTAGCGGAGAAGATTATAACTGGCCAATGAAAAGAGAATGGCTAAAAACAGCAGGCAGTCGACATCTAAGGAGTACTCACGGCACCGCTGTAGCTGGCGCAATGGCAGGGAATTCTTCAATCAGCCCTCATGACGGTATCGCCAAAGACGCTGATGTGATTAGTGGCTATGCGGGTTCGGCCTCAGATACCCTCTTGCCAGACGGGGATGGCGAGTTCGCACAAATACTCAGGGAGCTAAAATCCGCTAATCTGACCATGTCGAGTTTGTCTTACTTAACAAACTATAATGCCGTATCACTTAATTACAGTTTTGGTAATGGGCGGATACTCGCACCTGTAGAACAAAGCTCACTAAACCAGTGGCAAACGTGGTCTTTTTGGGCAAGATACTTCGATGCGGTCAGTTACGAAAATGATTTTCTACTTTCAAAATCTGCCGGTAATGATGGCTCAAAGTACCCTGACGGTAGTAGTGCTGAAGCGCCACAACCTTATTCCATCAGTAAACCCGGAGATAACTATAACGGCTTAACAGTAGCCAACGTAGACACCACCTTAACAGATGGCCCAACTGAAAAGACGACAGATAGAAGCCAACATTCAATACGTGCAACAAGCAGCCGCGGGCCAACTACTGATGGTAGGCGTAAGCCAGATATCGCCGCTCCCGGTCATGACACTCGAACCGCAGCGCCAGATCCCAACGCATACACTTATGAAGGGCCTTACAAAGACCGATTTTTAGAGGACGAATACAAAGAATATGACGAAGATACAATTACACGACTTGCGACAGGAACAAGTCTCGCATCTCCGCACGTTGCTGGCGCCGCGGTACTTGTAAGACAAGCACTAGAAGAGTCAAACAACCGCCAATACCAAAAATTCTCTCCTTTGGTAAAAGCCGTGCTAATCAACAGTGCAGATAACAACTCACGCAATGTGTTATCTGAAGATCTTCCTCAGTACTGTGATTCTAATGGCAACTGGTGCCCTTCTCGCGGCTGGGGTTACATGGATTTGACTCAAGCATACAGTGAATACGAGAACACTAAACAATTTGAGCTGCGCCCGTGGTCTAGATCGAAATCATATCGAGTAGCCAGCAATGACAAGAACTTTAAGGCAACTCTAGTCTGGGAACACAAAAATTTCGATGATGCCAGTAAGTTACTCTCCGTCGATATGACTCTATATAAGGACAACAGCAGATATGAGATACAGTCAGACCACAGCGAAGGGATTCACAATGTCTTACAGGTCCAAACGAAGCGCCGAACAGATCTCTGCATTCAAATTGAAGCTAGCGAAAGTGGAACATTCACTCCCTACACAATGTCATTAGCATCAAATACAAGGTTGATACCTGTCCGGTCATGTGACTAGGTATCGTAGGTTATTTAAAACAGACAAAATGCCGAGCGTCAGAGTTCGGCATTTCGTTCATCAGAGCCAACAAAATGTCTAACCTTTAGTGAAGCATCAACTCATCATTTTCCATAACTTTGCTAACTAAGCCAGTCATCTGATATTTTGTACTAGTCAAAGATAATACCAACGATAGAAATTTAAGCACGATCGTTATTCCAGATTTGAACTCGTAGTTAAACAATCATAACGATCAAAGCCATTACTGCGGGAGCACATATTGCTGTAAAAATACCACACAATGCGAGAGCTAAAGAGCTATACGCTGCATCTTCATTTCTTTTATCTAAAGCTTGTGCAGTCCCCAATGCATGAGCAGCAGCCCCAATTGTAATGCCTCTCGCAATTTTCCCTTTAATCCTCAACAGATGAAAAATAGGGTAAGCGGTCATTGCTCCTATGAGACCAGCAAATAAAACAAGGACAGCACTGACAGCAGCATCGCCATCTAGTTGATAGGTTGTTGCCATCGCGATAGGGACTGTAACCGACTTAGTCAAGACACTAACCACTAATGGAATATCGGCACCGAGCGATAATGCTATGAGCCCTCCTGACAACATCGAGAATATTGCCCCAAGGAAGCATGCCCCAAGTATTAACCGAGCCTTTTTCTTTATTGTGCTTAGCTGAGAAAAGATTGGGTAAGCCATCACTACTATTGCCGGTTGCAACAAATAACCCAGTAGTCGATTATCTTCATAATACTCGGAATACGGAACATCCAATAAAAGTAAAACAGCAATAATGAATGAGACACCTAACAAAAGAGGATTAAGAAGTGGGTGCCCCAATTTCCTACATATCTGCTTAGCAGTTACATAGGTAATCAACGTCAAAATTAACCACATTAATCTTTATCTCGCTCAAAAGTATTGATTGAAATCGCCATAACCACGAGAGTCAGCATTGTTCCACCACACACGCTGGCTAACAGTATGCTCAAGTTAGACTCAATTAAGTCCCATTTGATCATTAATCCGACAGATACAGGTGTAATCAGTAATGGAATGTTTTTTACTAGCAAGTTACTAGTGAAGGATAGCCTAGCAGAGTCACATACCCCTGTAGCCAAGAAAGCTAGTAATACCATCATCCCAATAACGCCTTCAGGTATTGGTATACCACTAACTGAGGTAATGACATGACCGAGAAATAACGATATAGCTACCCAAACGATTGAATAAAGGATATTTTTCAAAACGACATTCCTGATGTTTGAATATTCGAAAGAGCAACTTTAACATCAATCCCACCCAAACTCATACGCAACATCATTAACTACCTAACAGGAATTACAAAAACCATATGCAATACAACTCACTCTGGACATATCCATCTTTTCCGACTCCAGTTTACACAGCTCGGGCTGCAGTTTTAGCTCAGATTTATCTCTGCTCGGTTTAATGATTCAATATACTGAGGTGTATTTGATAAAAAAACATAACCTGATTGCAAGATTGCGTTAAGTCCGTTAACTCCTACTCGTCTATCAAAAGCTCACACCACCACACGCTTTTTGGCCTTTAGATATCGCCACTTTACAATTTTCAGGCAAAAAAAAAGAGCCGCAAAATGCGGCTCTTGTTATTTTGAACTTTCCGAAGTGTTGAATTACTTCTCTTTACCGAAAACGTTGTTCTCTTGCTCTTGTACGCGGATGAAAGTCGTACGCTTGGTTAGCTCTTTAAGCTTTGCTGCGCCTACGTATGTACACGTTGAACGCACGCCACCAAGGATATCTGAGATAGTACCGTGAACACTGCCACGGAATGGCAATAGTACGGTTTTTCCTTCAGCTGCGCGGTACTTCGCAACACCGCCTGAGTGCTTGTCCATCGCTGACTGAGAAGACATGCCGTAGAACTTCATGAATGTCTCGCCATCTTTTTCGATAATTTCACCGCCTGACTCTTCATGACCAGCTAGCATACCGCCAAGCATAACGAAATCCGCACCGCCACCAAAAGCTTTAGCGACATCACCAGCACAAGAACAGCCACCGTCACCGATAATCATACCGCCTAAGCCGTGCGCAGCATCACCACATTCGATGATTGCAGAAAGCTGCGGATAACCAACACCAGTCTTAACGCGGGTAGTACATACAGAGCCTGGGCCGATACCTACCTTAACGATGTCTGCACCAGCTAGAATAAGCTCTTCACACATGTCGCCAGTCACAACGTTACCTGCAGAAATTACCTTGTCAGGGAATGCAGCACGTACTTTTTCTACGTATTCGACTAAATGCTCTGAGTAACCGTTGGCGATATCAATACAGATAAAGATAAGGTCATCACTCAGGTCCATGATGTCCTTTGTTTTTTGGAAATCAGCTTCTGAGGTGCCCGTTGAAACAAACACATTGTTCAGTGTGTTCTTGTCTGCTGATTTTACGAATTCAGCCCATTGCTCTACTGTGTAATGTTTATGGATAGCCGTCATTACGCCATGTTCAGCTAGCGCTTTCGCCATTGCGAAGCTGCCTACCGAGTCCATGTTTGCTGCAATTACTGGCGTGCCAGACCATTGACGACCGCTATGCTTAAATGTAAAATCGCGGGTTAATTCAACTTGAGAACGACTTTTAAGAGTAGAACGCTTCGGGCGAAATAGTACATCTTTAAAGCCTAACTTAAGTTCTTGTTCGATACGCATGATAAATTTTCCTGTAAGCAAATTTACGTGTCGTGCGTTTTCGGTAAACGTTGGCAGACGTTTTACTGAGTTTCGGACACAAAAAAACCGGAGCGTTGGCAGACGCTCCGGTTTTCAGCATTATAGGTCGTGATTTATTTCTCGCAAGACTGATAATTGCATTTTTTTTGTGATACCATTTTGAAGTCTTGCAAACCTAATTCCCTACCATACGCACCAAACCTCAAACAGTTCATAGTAAACAAAGACTTAACTACAATAGCCTCGATTATCAAAACCAGAAAGCAATCGTTTACCGAAACCGTTAACGTCGTTAATTTTTGTAAAACGTCTCTTAAAGGCATCTTAATATCTATTTTCCGTTAACCAAATGACGTATATGAGGAAGCAAATCACTTGCACAAAGTCCACGTTCGCCGTTTTTTTCAGCATCCACGTCAGCTGCCAGACTATGAACCATTACCCCTTTCACTGCCGAACTGGTTAAGCTTTCACCTTGAGCTAACAAACCAAGGATGACACCAGTGAGCACATCTCCCATTCCGGCGGTCGCCATTCCCGGATTTCCAGCGTTGCAAACATACGTTTGTTGACCATCGTAGATTAGCGTGCCTGCTCCTTTTAGCACGACGACTCCTCCGTACTTCTGCTGTAGCCTTTTTACTGCGAGGAATCGTTCAGACTCAATTTCACTGACTGAACAGTTAAGTAACCTCGCAGCTTCCCCCGGATGAGGCGTTAAAATTCGCTGCGCGTCTTTGTGGACATGGCTAGCGAGTAGATTCAGTGCATCAGCATCATATACCTTGGGGACTGGTTGTTGAGTTACCGAATGAAACATCTTCAGCGCGCTAGAATCAGTGCCAAGACCAGGGCCTATAGCAATGCAATCGCACCACTGTTCTAGCCTCTGCTCATTCACTAAACCCTCTTCCCATGACGACGCCATGACTTCAGGACAAACCGCCAAAGATGCCAGCGTATTTTCTGGATGTGTGAGCAATGCCGTGAGACCGGAACCACTCCTCAAGCATGCTTGAGCGGAAAGCAAAGCTGCACCGCCCATTCCTCTATTACCGCCAATGATTACGACTTTACCGTGTATGCCTTTATGTGAGGTTTTTAAACGCGGTACAAAAGGCTCACAATCGGATAAATTATTGAGAAGCAAAGCAGAAGGAGTATTTTGCTGATCAAAGATATCTTCTACGCCTAACCCGTTGAAGTGAATGACTCCGGTATAGTCGCGAGCTTGTCCAGTAAACAAGCCTTGTTTAAGCCCAATGAACGACACCGTGTGGTCGGCTTTTACGCACGCCCCCAATACCTGACCACTATTACTTGATAAACCAGAGGGTAGATCAACGGCAACAATTGGTGCGTTAACCCGATTTAACCTGTTAATGAGGTGGATTCCATCCGGTCTGACGGAACCACTCAACCCAGTTCCGAAAAGTGCATCGACAATGCAGTCATAATCGACCTCAGACGATAAGTCCGGTTCATTAGTATCGCCACCAGCAGCACAATAATCTTGATAAGCCGTTAAGGCATCACCTTTTAATTTTGTTTCCTCAACGACCTGCCAAAGTGTTACTTGCAGTCCAGCTTCCAACGCAAGTTTGCCGACAACATAGCCATCACCACCATTATTCCCACCACCACATACAATCAATACTTTTTGGCATTCCGGATACTGATGCATCATGACATCAAATACCGCCTGACCAGCACGAGTCATCAGCTCATACATGGGGATCGATTTGGCTCTCGCCGCATCAACCTCACCATTTTTGACTTGTTCTGCTGTGTAAAGAGGGGTTGGTGAAGGCATTGATTCTCCTAAGATAAAAATAAAGCCAGATAATTTCTGGCTTTATTGCTGAAGATTGACGTCGAACTATTTGTGCTGATTGAGTGATACCAGTGCTTCCGCAGTAGCATCCTGAATCGATAAAAACAGTGAACGAATTTCGCCTGTCGGCGTTCTCATTGGATTAAGTGTAATATTTTGGTACATGAATTCCGCCTGCTGAGTCACAGGTCGTACGTTTCGACACTTAAAAAGATATGGGCGCTGTTGCCACGTAATAAAGCTTCGACAACCTAAGTCATACACAGGTTTGGTTTTCAGTTTAAACCAATCTTCTGGGATCTCCGGAAACAGTTCAAATAGCGACTTATCTATCGCATCGTGAGCCTGAACGCCACTATGGTGAGTCATAAAGCCATTCCAGACCTGAACCTTGTATTCACGATCCACAACAATCAACCCTAGGTCAACATTTTGCACCATATCCACCATCCAGTGGAATTGCTCAAACTCTGCAGGAAGATTTATCATTAAAAGTCCTCCATCAAATAAGACAACTTGTTGTCGAGCAAAGGAAGGGACTCATCAACAAACATAAACAATAAATCGCATCGGATTGAGGTGCCATCGATGTTGTAGCTGACCTCAAATGTCATAGTCTTTTTAAACGACCCCGTTGTGGACTGAATCACTGAATCAATTGAAATATGCTGGCCCAAGAGCACGGGGGAGCTCTGGAAAAAACGGACTTCCGCTTGCTTACCTAAACCATTCAAAAATGAACCGACAAGAATATTTGAGACATCCATTAGAAGTTCCAGTTCTTCCAACTCCTCACTGTCTGCCGGAACCTTCATAAGCTTCTTAAGGTCGCAAACACTTGAATCACTCAACAGCACTAAAGCTTCACCAGCAATACCTTCACCACTGAACCCCTGACACACCCCTGAGACCTGATCATTTTCCGCTAAGTCACGCAGTGCCATGTGAAGCTCACTCACTTCAAAGATATTGACGTTCGGCAAGGGCAGATGAACAAATACATCAAAATGGCGAGCCAGAGCGTCGGCCGCACGGCCGATGGAAACGTTCGCCACCTCCATGTAAATATCGCGTCTGCGAAGTATGGGTAAATCGACAGTAACGGGCGTCACTATTTGCGGTTGGCTTGGTTTTTCAACCAATTCTTTCAGCACAGCGTTCAGAGCATCTTTATCAATCGGCTTTTGGATAAACGCTTTTGCACCGAGCGTCATCACTCGCTCTTTCGCTTTGGGTTGGATGTCACCAGACACTACGACAACTTGGATATCGATACCACGCGTGCCTATTTCTTCGAGGGTCCCAAAACCATCCAATTCTGGCATGGTTAAATCAAGGAACATTAATTTGAAATCATTTTGCTCTAACTGCTCTAAGGCATCCAAGCCATGAACAGCAAAAGTAATATCTGCATTCAATGAAGCAGGTAATGAACGCGCCATTTGCTTTCGAGCTAACGCGGAGTCGTCACAAATAAGGACAGGAAAAGACATGCATATACCTACTGCTATTCGTGTTGCTAATAATTTCAGTGTAACAGATAGTTAGCTCATCAGGCATGAATCTAAAGAGATTAAACGTATCTATTTTGAGAACTCCGAGCAGACACACTAATGCTGCCAAAAGACGCTGAACCTACTACCAACAAGTTAAACAAAACAACAACCAATAAAGCCTGAAATTATTCTTCTCCACTAGCTTTCAACTGAAACGAATCTTCATCAAAACCTTCATCTTTGTACTTAGAAGCAATCTCTTTGAAGGTACTTTCTATACTAAGAAAAACATCGACAATCACTGGCTCAAAATGCGTTCCAGAGCCCTCTGCGATAATTTCCACCGCCTCATCATGAGGAAATGCAGGCTTATAAACCCGCTCAGAAATCAATGCATCATATACATCAGCCAGCGCCATCAACCTCGCACTCAATGGGATATCTAACCCAGAAATACCCTCCGGATAACCGCTGCCATCCCATTTTTCCTGATGGCTATATGCGATTTCTTTGGCAATAGTTAGAAAGTCACATTTGAAGTCGATTGAGTCTTCAACGGTCATTAATACGGCTCGACCTAGCGTTGTGTGGTACTTCATTAAATCAAATTCTTCATCAGTCAATCGAGCAGGCTTGAGCAATACGCTGTCAGGGATACCTACTTTGCCAATATCATGAAGTGGTGCCGATTTGTACAACAGTTCAATCGCTTCTGGCGTCAAAGACTCCGTGTAATGACCTGTCCGTACCAACTCTTCCGCCAACGCTCTAACGTAGTGTTGTGTGCGGCGAATATGATTCCCTGTTTCGTTGTCACGCGTTTCGGCCAACGATGCCATTGCCCCAATCGTCGCATCTTGAAGCATTTCTAGCTCTCGAGTTCGCTTTCTAACTCGCTCTTCAAGCTCTTCATTTTGTTCTGCCAAGGCATCCATAGCTCCTCTCAGTCTCAAATGAGTATTGATGCGAGAGATAAGAATCGGTGGACTGATAGGCTTGAGAATGTAGTCAACGGCTCCGGCAGCAAAACCACGTTGTTCATCCTCTATTTGCGACTTAGCTGTCAAAAAAATCACCGGAATATCATGAGTTTCTGGGTCCGAAGTTAATCGTTCACAGACTTCATAGCCGTCCATTTCAGGCATCATGACATCCAGCAGAACAATATCAGGTTTCTTCTGCTTGCAAATATTTATCGCTTGAACGCCCCCCGTCGCGACCAATACGCGATGGTGAGGTTTAAGTAAGCCACTGAGTAACACTCGGTTCTCAGCATTATCATCGACAACTAAGACGCTGGTTAGGTGGTCATCCATTGTTCCCCCCAAACACTTTATCCATATCTAACGGATAAATGCTGGCTGCTTTTCTCAAGGCGACACTAGCAGACAAAAAATCACAATCGTGAATACACTTGCAGCAAGTGTCGAACTCCTCCGACCCTAGTAAAGTATTGAGGTACAAATAATGCTCGTCAAGGTAATCGATGGCGCGAGCGTCAAGCTCCTGAAGAAGCAAGTCTAATTGATGGATAACTTTTACACTGTCATTGTCGAGCTTGTCCTTGGTATTCAATGGTTGTGGGCGATTGAGTGCATCACAAATAGCGTTGAAAAACGGCATGAGATAGTCGGACATCTCACTCTTGAGTTGCTCCAGTGACTCTGTGCGTTCACCTCGGCCTAGCTCTTGCTCTAACCTTGACGCAATGTCGGACAAGCGAATTGCCCCAAGATTGGCGGCAGTCCCTTTAAGCGTATGGGTGATCAATGTTGCGTATTCAAAGTCTCCTTTGTCTAAAGCGATATCAAGCCGGTTATCATAATCGTACTCTTTGTCTACTAGCTGTGAGAGTAAACGATGATAGAGTGCTTCATTACTGGCAACCCGCAATAACCCATTTTTAGTATCAAGTGATTCAATCTCTTGGAGGCTTGAAGCGACCGATTTAGCGCCTTCTTTAACCAATGTTTCCTCCGTTCGCTCCGTACTTTCAATACTGATTGGAGTAAAATTTTGCGTGAAGTCATTTTGGCAACAACGCTTGATAGTAGAAAATAGGTGTTCAGGGTCGATGGGTTTAGATACATGATCATTCATGCCTATATTCAAACAGCGCTCTCGCTCTTCAACCATGGCGTGGGCAGTCATCGCAATCAGTGGAATGTCATCATAGCGCGCATCACTGCGAATGCGCGTGCTGGCTTCATAACCATCCATCACTGGCATTTGCAGATCCATAAAGATGATTTCAAACATCTCTGAAGTGCCAATCCTTTTTTCCAGAGTCTCTATCGCTTGGGCACCGTTATTTGCAACGGTAACCGTAATACCCTTCTCTTCCATTAGCTCAACAGCGATTTGCTGATTTATCTCATTATCTTCAACGAGCAACACTCTTAGTCCGTCCAGCTCTTTATCTCGTTTATGTCTTCGGGATTGCACACCAGGCGTTGAGTGGTTGTTGGTTGGCCCAAACAAATCCATAATCAAGTCAAACAGGTAAGACTGCCCAACTGGTTTTGAGAGAAAGCCCGCGATATCCAGTTCTTCCACTTCGCTTGAAATATCGTCTTTATCATAGGCTGTCACGATCACGATTTTTGGCTGATGCTCTCTGATGACTTGCTGACGAATTTGTTGGCTGGCCTCAATGCCACTCATAGTGGGCATCTTCCAGTCCATAAAGACCAGATCGTATGGCTGCCCTGCATCGGACGCTTTCTTAAGCTCTTCCAATGCAAGCTCACCACTACTGACAAACGTCGGCTTACACAGGAAGATGTCGAGCAAGTCTTCCATAATTAAGAGCGCGTGTTCATTGTCATCAACAACCAGCGCATGAACATGATTGAGCAAATCCGGAACAACGACTGGCGTGTAGCCACTATCCATCACTGCGCCAACCGAGATGTTGAAGCGAAAAGTACTACCCACATTGAGTTCGCTATCTACGGAAATCTCGCCGCCCATCAATTCGACTAATCGACGACAGATGGATAATCCGAGCCCCGTACCACCGTATTTTCGCGTTGTACTTCCATCCGCTTGCGTGAATGCATTGAACAACTTACTCGACTGTTCTTCACTCATACCAATGCCGGTGTCTTTAACCGAAAAACCTAACTCGATTTTGTCGTCTAGCGATCGGATCACTTTGACTGAAACCGAGATTTCGCCCTGCTCAGTAAACTTCACGGCATTGTTCACTAGGTTGATAATGATTTGCCCCAACCTTAGTGGATCGCCATACAGGGTTTTAGGCACATCTCTTGGTATGTCAAACAGCAGCTCCAGCCCCTTCTCAAATGCCTTTTGTCCGGTCACCATGGAGACATTATGAAGAACGTCATCAAGGTAAAACTCAATCTCTTCAATGGAGAGTTTGCCGGCCTCAATTTTGCTGAAATCAAGAATGTCATTAATGATTCCTAGCAATAGAGAAGCCGAGTTGTGGATTTTAGAGATGTAGTCGTGCTGCTTGGGCGTTAAATCGGTCTTTAGTGCCAGATGTGACATACCAATAATGGCGTTCATCGGTGTGCGAATTTCATGGCTCATGTTGGCAAGAAACATAGACTTAATCTCAACCGCTTCTTCTGCTTTTGCTCGAGCTTCGTTGAGTTCATCTTCGACCTGCTTTCTTGATGTGACGTCTCGAAGAAACATAGCAATCCGGCACTCGTCATCGAAGAGAAACACTGTCATACCAAGATCTATTGGAATCGGTTTATCTTCACGAGTGTAAGTCTGCACCTCAAAGAAAGCCCCGCTGACCTTGTCTTGGTCTTCAATCGTGATGTCTTGAGAAAGTAGCTCAGATAGCTCCAATGGAAGCTCTGCTCTTAACAGCTCAAACAAGTTCTGACCTGTCGCCTCTTCAACACTATAACCGTATGTTTCTATAGCCGTTTTATTCCACAAGACTATCTTTTTATGCGCATCTAAAATGACAACGCTAGAAGGTGCACCTTCAATGATAGTACGTGATAATGCTTCGCTAGCTTGCAGGTCCCGTGTCCGACGCTCAATCTCCTCCTCTAAACCTTCTTGATGAATCGCCAGCTCTCGGTTCTTAATTTGTAACTCATGCATGAGATCATCGCGTGTTTTCTCAGACAGCACATTTTTAATATTGAGGAAATCATTTTCGCTGAGCTGCTTGTTTGCATTTAACGTCCAAACAAGCTCATCTTCTGACTGAGAAATTGACAGTAAAGGGATCGAAACACGTGGCAGACACTCGCTACCCTCAGCGGACGACCACAAGGTCTGTATGCCGTTGTCGTGTATTTTCACTTTGAGCTCAATGGAGTCCAGTACAGAAAACAACTGAAACAGTATTTCACCACAGAGAAACACCACTTGGTCGCGGTAATGCCTGTCGTAGCCCATGATATCGAGTACTGAGATCAGCTTTCTCCGTAACGCGATGCGAGACTCGTCATCATTCGTAAAACGGAACGCGTGCGGGCTATTCATCTGTATACCTCACAGCAATCGCCGTCGCATCATCATAAGGCTTACTGAACGACTCAATGAACTTTGACGATAGATACTCGACCGTTTCATTACTAGCATTGGATAAGAGTTCAGAGTTGATATTTTCTTTGACTCCATCGGTTGTGAACATGAACACATCACCGTCGGCGAAGGCAAATTGGAAGGGATGAAGCGTAGGCAATAGCTCACCGACTATGCCCGGTTGAGCAGGGAACGAACGTTTTTCGTTGGCAATCTGGCGAACCAGCGTGTTGCCTATTCCAACACCAAAAGCTGACTTTTTAGCAGCGTCAAAGAAAACAATTGTGATTGCTGCACCTATTGAACCAAGAAACGATCTGTGAATCTCAGTAATAAGCCATTCCACATCTTCACATCCATGCCCTTCAAGGAAACCTTCTATGCCGCGTGCTAACTTCGCTGCTTTGCTTCCATGCCCGAGAGCATCAATGATGACGACAAGTAAATCATCGCTGAATTCCTGTATAAAAAAACCATCTCCAGTTTCTATTTCCCCGAAATACGGCACAGTTCGAGAGCTGTAAGCAAATCCCATCCTACTCTCTCCATTTCACTACTTGAACTCGGGTTCCTTTCCCAACGGCAGTTTCTATATCAAACTCATCCACCATTCTCTTTACGCCTGGTAAACCAAGACCTAGCGAGCGGCCAGTCGAATAGTTTTCTTCAAGTGCTTTAGCAATATCCTCAATCCCTGGACCGTTATCCTGTGCAATCACTTTGATGCCGAGTTCATCTTCGCCTTCTAACTTCCAAACAGATATCACCCCAGACTGCGCATATCGAATTATGTTAGTCCCCAGTTCAGAGACGACTGTGGAAACCTCGCTGACAGAAGGCGTACTAAACCCAAATTGTTTTGCCAATGTATAGACTGCAATTACCGAGCTCATCACATCGGATTCCGAACGCACCTCATAAGTTTCGATAATATCTTCAACTATATTAAAAGCCGTCATTTCCTAGCGCTCCAAAACTGCTAAACCATCATCAATATTGTTTACACAATTCAATTGCTCTGTTTTATATGAAATATTGACCAACGCCATCGCAATACCCGGTCGTATTCCAACGAACAGACAGATACGTCCCATCACCTCAACAGCACTGACAATCTCCATCAACGAATCCATGTCTTGCCTGTCGAGCGTTTTTACACCGGACAGATCAATCAAAACACCTTTCACCGTACTCGACATAACGATCGTATCAAGCAGCTCTTGTCGAAATTCATCCAATACCTTTTTACTCAGGTCTACTTGAATGGTGGCAATTAGCGCGTGCTTCAATCGGTTTATCGAAATCGACTTATGCATAGTTAGGCCTGTTAATTACTCATCTGAGAACTTCTTCAGACCTTCGACATTGAGGCCCACTATTTTGAATGCATTTTCAAGTGCATCACGCAAGGTAGCATTCGTTTTGACTTCGCCGACATTAATGCCTAGTTGAACCATGGTTTGCGCAATTGAAGGAGACACTCCTGACACAAGACAATCACACCCCATTAACTTGGTCGCCTTGGTGATTTTAATGAAGTGATTCGCCACTGCTGTATCAACGACAGCGACACCGGAAATATCCATGATGAATATCTTGGCTCTGTGTTCGGAAATCTTATTGAGCACAGCCGTCATGATGTCCTGAGCTCGTTTGGAATCGATAATACCGACAATAGGTAACATCAGAATATCGCGCCATATCATGGTAACAGGCGTCGACATGGCAAGGAGTGCTTCACTTTGTTCAGCAATGCGTTTATTGATCAGCCGAGAATAAGTATCGACTACAATCGTGGTATCTAGGTGAAGCAGCTTAGTAAAGGCAGTCACTAGCGAGCTGTATTCATCACTGTATAGGCTGCCGTCATACATACGTTTAGTAAAAATCACCATCGAGATATTCATGCCTGCGAAATACGTCGGCAGAGGCAACCCGACTCTCGCATGCACTTCACCTACATCACGACGCTGCTTGACATAAACATCGTCCACTTTAGCTTCAAAAAATGCGGTCCAATAATGCACCTGTGAATCTTGCACGCGCTTGAGCTTTTTCTCATCGCCAAAAAACTGTACGTATTCGGGCTGTTTATCAAGCCAGTCGTAGAAATGGCGTACATAATCGTCCAACTTGGGCACCATCATGCTGCCAAATTTTCTAATCAATGCTAGATCGGCCTCATTGAGATCATGAAGTTTGAGTAAACTTTGTGCGCTGGTATAACTTCCTGCCGAAGAGCTAAGCGACATTCCCGCCTCCTTGCGTTTAAGTACTTTTGTTCGAGAATGAGCCAAAACCACTAACCCAACCTATTAGTATTAGGGTAGTCAATAAAAACAACTTGTGAGCTACAAGTTGAATAAGAACATAAATTAATAACAAATCAGTCAATAAATGATTGAGTAATTCTCTCAAGTTTTAAAAATTGTACTTATACTGATTGAGAAGTAACGAGCCATTATCATTATCTTGTCGATGCGAGGTTAACTCGATGCGCGTAAATGAACCAGTGACCCAGAGAGAAGTCACCTACCCGCCGGAATACAATTTGTTGTCCGTCACCAAGACCAGCAGCCATATCACCTATGCCAGTAAGGAATTCTGTGATGTAGCTGGATATACCTTGGATGAACTTGTTGGACAACCTCACAATATCGTTCGCCACCCTGACATGCCTCCTGAGGCATTCAAGGACATGTGGGATTTTCTCAAGTCAGGTAAATCTTGGATGGGACTGGTTAAGAACCGTTGTAAAAATGGCGATCATTACTGGGTTGATGCGTTTGCCTCTCCCATTAAGGAAAATGGAAAAATCGTCGAATATCAATCAGTGCGCCTTAGCCCGAACCGTCAGCATGTTAAGAATGCAGAAAAGATCTACGCTCAGTTAAAAGCAGGAACAACACCCTTTCAGCTAAAAATGCCGCGCACCCGCCTATGGCAACGCTTAGGAGGTGCCTTTTTAGGCTCTGCGATCATTTCGTCAATCATTGGGGCATTTGCACCCGGTGCTGCTGTTTGGGCATTGTTTTTATTGGCCACCTTGTCTGGCTATGTTCTCACTCGTCGCTTAGAGGATTTATCAGAACAAGCGCGTAAAGTGTTTGATAACCCATTGATGGAGCTGGTTTATAATCAGAGAGTCGATGATATTTCTGAGATTTCGCTAGCTTTGAAAATGCGCCAATCAGAGATAAACGCTGTTGTCGGCCGGATTCAGGACTCCAACGAGCAAATCGCAACCGCAGCTCAGTCTTCTGCTAATAATTGTGATACCACAGCAGAGAACCTTGTGGGGCAAACCTCTGAAACCGAGCAAGTGGCGGCTGCAATCAACGAAATGCACTCAACCGCAAACGAAATTGCGCAAAATGCTCAGAGCGCCTCGGATGCGACTGAACGAGCTAACTCAGCCGTTGTGGAAGGCAAATCCTCAGTTGAACAAACAGTTTCATCCATGAACGAGCTTTCTCAGCAATTAGGTGTGGCTTCGGATGTTGTTCAGCAATTGTCAGAACATGGCCGAACCATAGGTGAAGTACTGGTGGTCATTCAAGGCGTAGCGGAGCAAACAAATCTGCTGGCACTGAATGCGGCGATAGAAGCAGCACGGGCCGGTGACCAAGGGCGAGGCTTTGCGGTAGTGGCTGACGAAGTTCGCAAGCTGGCTCAGCGAAGTCACGAATCAACAGAAGAAATTCAGAACATTATTAATCTCATTCAGACCAGCACCGATAAAGCGGTTCAAGCCATGGAAGAAGGAAACAAGTTGTCTGACATCTGTGTTGACTGCGCAAATACATCTGGTGATAAGCTGGACGCACTATTTGGCCAAGTCACAGATATTTCCGATAGAAATAGTCAAATAGCTACAGCGATTGAAGAAATGGCCAGGGTAACCGAAGACATGAACTCAAGCGTTCAATCTATCAGTGAAGTATGCTCCGCCACCAACATCCTAGCAAGCGACACACGTGATGAATGCGAAGGGTTAGTCAACAACCTGGACTCGCAAGGTAAGCTGGTCAATCAATTCCGTAAGCTCTAAACGCAAAAAGCCTTCCAATCGGAAGGCTTTTTAATACTGCAACGATATATTCGTTTACTTCGCCATGCGAACCAGTGACTTACCAATTAACCATTCTAGCTCTTTGGCACTGTCTGCACCGAATTGCGCTTCAGTCGTTTTGTAAAGACGCTCAATCCCGTTCATTGCAAACTCGTGCGTACTTTGAGATGTCACAATATGGTGGAATAGCAGACGTAGAATCGCTAGGAATTCAGCGTTGTCTAACGCTTTTACCCAGCTGTCTGAGAAATCTTGCAGACTGTTGTCAAAATTCAGATGTTCTACAAACATCTTAAAGATTCGACCATCTAACGCTGCCGTGAAATCTGTCTTTTTTGGAAAGTGGTGGCTGATACCTGTTCGCGATACACCTGTCTGTTGACTTAGGGTTGTGTATGACATCTTGTCATAACCCAGACGCAAAAGTTGATCCACTACTGCGTCCATAATCTTCTGAATCGTGATTTCAGTATCTTCTTTACTACGCTTTGGCATGTTCAGGCTCTTCTCTCTGTAAATCCATCTAACTCAAACGAGTCAATAATGACGCCTATTAGATATCTTACATGACACCTGCTTTGGCCTCAGAGGATCCCTATGGGAACCTAATGAAACCATCGTACCATATAATACGAACGGCGTCTTAGATGGAGCACACAATGTCGTGTAAGATAACTTTTCATAAATCACAACATCAGCTCGATTTATAAAAGCAATAAGCATTATCTTTCATTTATATAATTTGGCTCACGATAATCATACAAATCGAACTTGCTTACAACTAACTGCACACCATCCTGACTCGATAATGACATGATATTTCGCAACAACATGACTAACGTCACATTATTTGACAGGTTTATCAATTCTCACCCATTTGTTTAACGCTCTTATAACATAGCATCTTGTTCAGAGCCCATTTTGGGAGCTGATGTATTTTTATGGATCACCTTCAAATAACCCGATAAAATATCCATAATTTTTGTAAGAGGATTGTCGTAATGAGCACAGAACGAGAACAAGCTGACGTATGTGAAGCATGTGGTTGCGCTGGCGAAATGGGCTTTATTATCAAAGAAGGGGACGATGTCGCAGAAGTGACGATTTTTGCCCAAGGTAAAGCCCTTCTCGAAGCGGAGCTGAAAAAGTACATCGATTTAGCAAAACAGGTCTGCGAAGGCGTAGAGTATGAAATGTCTTCTATTGAAGAAGACTCGAGTGAACTAACAGCTCGATTCAAATTCGAAGTCAGCGCGGAAAAACTGATTTTTGAACTAAAGACTCGCTCCCTAGCTCGCTAAGCTAGTAAAAATCCACCTGCATAGCAGGTGGCTTTGGTTGGCCCCCTATAAGGGGGCTCACTGCTATTTATCTAACCCTAGAAGCATTTGTCGCTCCTCTTCTTCTTTCCCCACACGATCTTGGTGCCTGACATATCTACGTATAATTTCCTCGTTCATCCCTACCGAATCAACAAAGTAACCTCGTTGCCAGAACTTATTACCCCAGAGCTTTTTCTTTCTCAAATACGGAAATTTGTTAAACAACCTAATCGCTGTACGACCTTTAACAAACCCCATGTAATTTGAGATACTCATGCTCGGCGGAAGCCTCACGACTAAATGGACATGATCAATTTGGACGTTAAGCTCGACAACCTTGCATTTCTTCATATTGCTGTAAACGTAGATACTTCGATACAGCTCTTTGCCTAAATTTCCTTTCAGAATCTTTAGTCGATATTTAGGTGTCCAAACAATATGATATTGGCACCGATGATAAACGTGTGAAGCGGATTCATATCTGCTCATGTTCGTTATTTCCTTCATTTGTTGGTTGCAAACGAGGACATCTTGAACATGAGCGTTCTTCGGGCAAAGCCCAAAAGAACGATCACCACCTTCTAAAGAAGGTGGTTTAGGGCCAGAAAATAAAAAGCGGACATTCAGTCCGCTTTTTTGTTCACTCCATCATCTCTTTATTGACCCTAACCAAACTCCTAATTAATACTTAGAACAAATCATTGTCTGGATTGTCCTATGAAGCACTGGCTTCTGCCTTCTCTCGTTGTACTGCTGTCTGCACCTGCTCTCAGTGAGCCGATTGATCATTATCGTATTCTCAATCATCTGGATAACTACGGGAATCTAGACCTGCGTAATAAACCTTATAAAGAGCTGCCATCGGGTTTGGTTGTAAAAGGTAACCTCAATATTGCCAAAACCAGCATTAAAGAGATTCCTCAAGGAGTGGATATTCAAGGCAGTCTAGACGCTTCAAACAGTCAGCTAAAAAAGATAGCAAAAGGCGTCAATATTAAAGGCTATGCCAACTTACTTGCGTCACAAATCGTTCGATGGCCAGCAGGGATCAAAGTCGGTGGATACGTAAACCTAACAGATACCCCCTTAACCAAACTCCCTCCCCGCTTTAAAGTGAAAGGAGACTTAAGTGTGATTAGAACACCACTGGAATCGTTACCGGAGGGTTTAACAGTTGAGGGAGATCTCTATATTGGCGGGTCAAAAATTACTGAGTTTCCGGACAAGATGACAGTCAAAGGCAACATATTCTTAGGTGGAAACCGAATAACCAAGTGGCCTTCTCAACTCGACCTCGGCGGTGCAGTAGCACCTTAACCAATAGTAAAAAGGACGCTAATCGCGTCCTTTCTAATCTATTTAACTTTGGTTTTTAACCGGATTGGCGTAGCTTGCGACCAAATAAGACTGAGCGCCTTCCGGAAGCTGGTTAAGTTTACCTGCCAAAACGTCTTTAACCTGCTGTTCGACTTGCTCATCACCTGCCGCCAATTCATTAATTGGGAACAGCTTGTAGTTATCGTGTATCTGACGATCAATTTCTTCTGCCAGAGCTTCCGGTGATTCGAACTCATCACCAATCACGTCACCAAATGCGACATGGATACGGCCTTTGTCACCTACGATTCCCTGAATAATACTCTCAATATCTTCAAATTCGCCTTTTTCATACGTACCGCTTGTAGCTTTTTCAAAAAGCTCACGCGCTTTAGCAATATCACAAGGGTCATTCTCATAAGAGATAGCAACAGGGACAATTCTTAGCGACTTGATGTACTCAGCGAACTCTAACTTCTGCTTACGACCTTCAACGTGGAACATTTTTAGGATCGCCGGATCAGTAAAGTCATTGCCATCTTTAGCACGACCTTCTTTCTGCGCAATCCAGATAGAGTTCCCCGTATCCAACGAATGTTTGATGTAGCCCGACAAAGTACCTAGCGCCTTCATCATTTCACGAGGGCCTTTTGCAGAGCGCTTTACAATAAAGCTCTTGTTTAGCTTCATCAATTCAGTCGCACAAGGTTTTTTCAGTAGGTTGTCTCCAATAGCGATACGCACTGTTTTATGATCACTCTGGTGTAGACCGTAGTTGACCAACGCTGGGTCCATGGCGATATCACGGTGGTTGGAGACAAATAGATAAGACGTCTGCTTATCCAGCTTATCTAAACCTGAGTACGTTACGCCCTTAGTTGTTGAATTCAATGTCTGCTCAAGGTACTTCTTCACTTCCATCTGAATCGCTTCAACGGAGTTCAGTTTAGACCACTTCATCTTGAGGTAGACTTTAACGATTGGTGACATCAACGCTTTAAACCAACCTGCATGGTTTGCAAATCGATGTTGTAGAATCGCACTGATGAATTCTTCATCGTTAATCAGGCGGTCAATCGCCGCTGGAATTTCTTCGTCATTGTATGGACGAATTTCAACAAAAGGGTCGTTTTTAGAAGTCATTTCTTATTACATCTGAGAAAAAGCTGGCCTATTCTACGCGGAGATGGGGGGATTAACAGCTATACTTCTCTCATAATCAAAAAGGTCAGACCAGCATAAAATCACCGTTTCTGTAGAAAGTCGGAGTTAAGTTGGCTTTTTCTGCAAGAAACGTTAACCTTAGCGCCCCTTGAGCATACAAGAATATGAGCAATTTCATGCACTACGCAATCTCGCATAACAAGAGTGACTTTCAGTATCTAACCATGACTCCACGAAAAAAGAGTATCAAGCACATGTTACTCAAGGTGGAACAAGGTTTAGCACTAATGAAACTTGGAAAGTCTGAGTATGCGATTGAAGCAGGTCAGACAGTTTGGATTCCGTTTGACGTTTTGTGCGCATTGACCTTCTTCCCTCAAACTCAAGTTCAGCAAGTAGAAGTCTCTTGTCGCGTCACAACGTCTCTGCCAAAACAAGGTGGATTCGTTACCCTTAATGAGTTGACTAACGCTTTGTTAAATAGACTGAAGGTGATGGACGAAACTCATGATGCCCAACGAGATATTCTGACTGTATTACAGGCCGAGCTGTCCGCCTTAAAGCCTCAGTTAAAAGAGAGCAGGCTAACCCGATTAATTAGCCAGTGGTCACCGAATACCGACAGCAAACTATTGGCAGAGCAACAGCTCGTATTGACGGTTCGTGAAGCCTATAAGCGAATGAAGTCTGGTAAGAAGCGAGAGCAGATCATTTCAGACCTGTTCGACAACAATGAGGCGATGTACTCACAAATTGAACATGCAATTCTGGGTAAATAGCAGAAAACTTAACTAAGTTACTGGCTGATTGTCGATTTCGTAACTATAAATCTATAAATATCCTCTATATTTGTAGATAAAATAGGAAGGCGAATATGAAATTCAGCCATAAGATTGTGGCAGCATCCTCTCTCCTCTTACTGGCCACTGTAACGTTGCTCACCCTACAGCAGTACTACACCGTTCAATCCGAAATTAAATCTCAGGTTACATCGAGCGTAACGGAAATCGTTGATGGCGTTCGAGACACCACAGCCGCTGAGATTGATGGCCGAAAAGCCATCGCCAATTACGCGACCAGTATGCTGGAAGCCAACCTGTCTCCCGATGCTATTTCTACCGTCATCACTCGCCCCATAGTAAAGGACACATTCCTTTTGGTCGGTTTGGGATTCGAAAAGGATGGCTCTAATATAAACAATGACCCTTCTTGGAATCCCGGCTCCAGCTGGGACCCCCGAGCTCGACCTTGGTATATAGACGCCAAAAACGCAGGCAAACTCATTATCACTGCCCCTTATGCCGACTCTGCGACTGGCGAAATTCTGGTATCCATTGCGACTCCTGTAAACGACAACGGTAAGTTCATCGGCGCGATCTTCTACGATGTTAGCCTTGCGGGTTTGGCTGATGTTGTAAACAAGGTACAGCTCTTCGATGCAGGGTACGTATTTATCGTTGCAGGTGATGGCACAACCATCGCACACCCCCAAACCGACTTAAACGGCAAACCGATGAAGGATTTCTTGGGTGACGCCGGTATTCAGGATGACCCGCAACAGGTTTCTATTGATGGCAAAGACTACACGCTAGATTTCTCTAAAGTTCCAGGAGAAGACTGGTATATAGGTGTCGTTCTCGATGAGGAGATTGCATACCAATCCTTAGCAGATTTGCGTAACAGTTCAATTATTTACACTGTCGTTGCGTTAGCCATTAGTATCGTCATTCTCCTAGTATTGATGGCTGCGCTAATGCGCCCACTTGGTACACTAAACGCAGCGATTCAAGATGTTGCATCAGGTGAAGGGGATTTAACTCAGCGCTTAGATACGAGCACAGACCAAGAGTTTTCTTCACTTGCAGAAAATTTCAATACTTTCACCAGCACACTTCAACAGCAAATCACTCAGTCAAAAGCCATTGGTGAAGAGATCTTACGTGGCTCCGAAATGACATCCATGGGTCTACAAGAATCAGCGGCGGCAATGCAAGATCAATTGAGAGAGCTGGAACAACTTGCAACCGCGATGCATGAGATGGCAACAACCTCAGGTGATGTTGCCAATAACGCTCAGGGGGCAGCCTCTGCTGCGAAAGATGCCGACGAAGCTACGGAAGTGGGTACACGTGTTGTAGGCGATACGACGGCTTCAATTACAGAACTGTCGCAGCGCATTGATGAAGCAGTTGAAGAAGTGAAAACTCTGGAATCAGCGACAGACAACATCGAAACCATCTTGAAAGTGATCAATGACATCGCCGACCAAACCAACCTACTGGCACTTAACGCAGCAATTGAGGCAGCACGTGCTGGTGAATCTGGCCGAGGCTTCGCGGTCGTAGCTGATGAAGTTCGAACACTGGCTCAGAGAACTCAAGAATCCACCACAGAAATCCGCAATATGATTGAACAACTGCAGTCTGGTGCAACTGCAGTGGCAAATGCGATGAACATGAGTAAGGAGACTGCGAGCGGTGCCGTACTTCGTGCAGAAGAAGCCAACACCGCTCTAAACAGCATCCGCGATGCAATCCAGAGCATTAGCGATATGAACATTCAAATCGCTTCGGCCGCGGAAGAACAAAGCTTAGTCGCCGAGGAAATAAACAACAATACGGTCAAAATCAAAGACCTGTCTGTTCAGGTTGCCGATGCAGCAGAGAACGCTAACATTGCCATGCAGGCGCAAACTGAAAACATTCGCGAACAGGATGCCATTCTCAACAAGTTTAAAGTGTAAATGCTCTCGCCCTCCCAATTGGGAGGGCTTTTTTATTCCGCCACCAGCATCAAACTTTCCTCTCCGGGCACTGTGAGGTTTAGCGTCCCCTTCTGAGCTTGATGCTTCTCACAGGAAAGCAAATCTAACCATTCACCACTTACTGCTATTTGTACTTTCTGCGAACGTTTCGATTTATTGATCACCACTATACCTTCCTTTCCTCGAGCGAATATCAGTAAGTCTTCCGATGCCTCAATAACCTGCATCGTTTTACCATGCATTAAGTTATAAAAACGGATACGAGCAATCATTCGCTCATCGTTCCAAGCATCTACCCAGCGCGGCTTTCCATCCACTCCAGTCAAACCACTAGTATCAAGATCGGTATAAACCAATGGAACGCCACCATCTCTACCTAAGATGTAGCTGTACGCTAACCATTCTGTTTTGTCTGGCATCACTAAATTAGCAAACACATCGTTGTTAGGTATGTCGTGAGTGATTGCAAAAGTAATGGCTCGATTCTCAGAAAGTGCTTGGCCGAAACAATAAGGGTTGACCAAGCTCTTGAGACTTCCTTTGGCTTCAAATGCATCAAACATAGTCTGAAATAGAGGAAAATCATACGCGCCCAAACGTGTTTCAGCCAAAAACGGTTCAAGAAAAATGTCATACTCGGGCTTGGTAGCTCCACCGTCTGTGATGATTTCACCAAAGATATGAATACCTTCACAGATATCTTTGCTCCAAACCTTCTGCAAATGCTCTAGTGTCATGTGCTTAGCCGCATCGATTCGAAACCCTTTCACACCCAGTGCTTTCAGCGCCTTCAGGTAATGCTGTTGTTGTTCAACGACGCGTTTATGCACTCGCAGAGTTGGCAATCCCGGATCCGTTGGACCACCGGTAATGCGACCGTTTTGCACCTGCCACTTGTCTTGCCAATCTTCAATACCGAACGCTTCAACAAAATCATCCTCAATAAATAGAGGTTTGCTGAGATCGCCGAATAGTTTTATCTCTTCGTAGTAATCAGAGTCGCTTTGGTAGGATTCCAGAACGTCTTTCGCTGGATATTGAAGATCCAACCGTTGATGAGATTCGTTCGCCATGTGGTTAAACACCACATCCGCATACACATAGATAGAACGCTGATTCAGAACGTCGATCATGCGTGTAAAGTCTTGTGTGTTGCCCAACTGGTTATCAATTACACGATAATCTTGTGGCTGATAACGCTGCCACCACTTTGTACCTTGTGCTTGTTTTAAAGACTTCATTGGAGGAGAAACCAGCACAGATTTATAACCCGCCGCAACAATCTCATCAGCGCGTTGAGCAACTAATGCATACGGCCAGTCGAAGGCATGAAGAATGACGTTGGCTGTCTTAAAAGCGGTCATGTCATGTTCCTTAAATTCAATTTCCATAATCATCTGTTCATCCACAGATGAAGAGTTGAAACAATTATAATCACCCAAGACTTTTTTTCTTCACCCCTAGAAAGCGGAATGGGTGTAGTAGTTCTAAGGCGTAGAATTTGAACTATTTATAAATTTAATTATCCTCACTCGCTATAATGAAATATGAAGCAAGAAAAAGGCGTCAATCATGAAGAGTGTCCGCATAGACATAGTGTCAGATGTAGTTTGCCCGTGGTGTATCATAGGATACAAACGACTGGAGCAAGCTTTGATGACGCTATCAGACAGCATTGAGGCTGAAATACATTGGCATCCATTCGAATTGAACCCCGCAATGAAGCAAGAAGGCCAGAACCTCCGTGAACACTTAGCGGAGAAATACGGTACGTCACTAGAAGCTAGTATATCGGCTCGTCAAACTATCGCCTCGCTAGGTGAAGAACTCGGTTTTGAATTTAATTTCACCGATGAAATGCGCATCTACAACACACGTAAAGCCCACCAGCTTCTATTGTGGTCACAATCGCAGGATTTGCAGCTTGATCTCGAAATAGCCATGTTCCATGCATATTTTACCGATGGTAAAGACGTCAGTGACGAGAATGTGTTACTCGATATAGCAGAGTCATTTGGACTAGATCGAGAAACCTGTCAGGCTGTTCTGGAAGACAGCAGTTGGGAAGAGACGGTCGCCTCCACGGAACAACAGTGGCTAGAAGCTGGGATCAATGCGGTGCCTGCTATCATTATTGACCGCAAGCACCTGATTTCTGGCGCTCAGAATAGTGATATTTTGGTTGAAGCGCTAAGAGAAATCACTCATCAAAAGAGCGATATAGACTAAAACTAGCTGTGTTGGCGAATCTTACCGATAACACCCCAAGCCAGTACAATCAACACACCAGCTACAACGCCAATTAGACCGTTTAGTATCGATGGAAACAAGGCTTTCGCCAGCGTCAGGTTGGGTAGGTTTAGTAAAACTGGCTCAATCCAGTGGTGGATCGCTGGAACATTGTGTACCACTATGCCACCACCGACTAAAAACATGGCCGCTGTACCGACGACCGCGAGAAATTTCATTAACTTTGGTGCGAACACAATTAAACCTTTACCGATTGACGCCCTGATACCCTGCCCTTTTGAAATACGATTGAGATAAAAACCGAGATCATCCAGCTTAACAATGGCAGCAACTAAGCCATAAACACCGATTGTCATTAAGACTGCAATCAGGCTGACAACAATAATTTGCGTCAACATGGAGTGACCTTGAACGGTGCCGAGTGCAATCACAATGATTTCAGCGGATAAGATAAAGTCGGTGCGAATCGCACCAGCAACTTTCCTCTTCTCATAATCCTCAATGGAGCCTGTCGGTTCCTCCTCTTCGACTTCTATTTCTTCACCTGAATGGAACAACTTCTCCACTAGCTTTTCAGCACCTTCAAAACACAGAAACAATCCACCGAGTAGCAACAAAGGCATAATCAACCACGGCGCGAGTGAGCTCATTAATAATGCCGCAGGTACCAAAATTAATTTGTTGCGAAAAGAACCTTTAGCAACGCTCCAAACGATAGGGATTTCACGTTCCGCCGCCACACCAGAGACCTGCTGCGCATTAAGCGCTAAATCGTCACCCAGCACGCCAGCAGTTTTCTTTGCTGCGACTTTGGACATCAAAGCGACATCATCCAACACCGTAGCGATATCATCTAACAGGGTTAACAGACTCGCACCCGCCATTTGTTTTCTCTTAGAAATAAGACATGTAACCAAATGTAACATTGACCACATCGAACTTAAACCGAATTCTCGTCAGTAATGCGTCAATAACAACACTCCGGTTATTGGCTGAACTTATATTGATTGCTTCCCCAAAATGGGCGTTTTATGCTGTTGCGCACATCTCATAACAAACATAGGCAAAGTAATGCACAGCTCTTACTCTTACCCTATCGGAACACCTGGTCAAAAATGGCAAGACGCCGAGCGACTAGCCTGGCGCGAACAAACCACCATCAAACGTGAATACCAACAAGAAGTGGTTCCAAAGATTCAAGCCCTACAAGAAAGGTTCGATATCGAACAGTATGGTGCGCTGTCCTACGACCCAAGCCGCTACCCACTTTTTTGCATTAAAAGTAAGAATTGGGACAGTGCAAAACCCGTTGTTCTGGTGACAGGCGGTGTTCATGGCTACGAGACCAGCGGCGTTCATGGTGCACTCAAATTTGCTGACACTCAGATGGAAAAATACGCTGAGCACTTCAACATCATCGTCGCCCCATGTGTCAGCCCATGGGGTTACGAGACGATCAATCGCTGGAACCCGCTAGCGATTGACCCGAACCGCTCTTTCTATGAAAACAGCCCAGCAGAAGAATCCGCCAATCTAAGAGCACTTGTGGCATCAATAGGACAAGAAGTACTGGTTCATATTGATTTGCATGAAACTACAGACACGGATGAAACCGAGTTCAGACCTGCTCTGGCTGCCCGTGATGGCATTGAGTATATCGAAGGTATGATTCCTGATGGCTTCTACACGGTAGGTGATACTGAAAACCCTCAACCTGAGTTTCAGGCAGCGGTGATTGAGTCAGTTAGAAAAGTGACTCATATTGCTCCTGCTGATGAAAAAGGCGAAATCATCGGTTCAGCCGTTGTACAGGATGGCGTCATCAATTATCCGATGGTAAAACTTGGCCTGTGTGGCGGTGTAACCAACTGCACTTACGGCACCACTACTGAAGTCTACCCTGATAGTCCTAAAGTAACCGACGAAGAGTGTAACGATGCTCAAGTTGCGGCCATCGTAGGCGGGTTGGATTTCGTAATCAAAAAGCTATAACAGCTTACTCTTATACTGCTCCGGGGTCTGCCCGGAGTATTTCTTGAACATCGCGATAAACGGACTGGCTTGGTTGTAGCCTAACGTCAAAGCGACTTCTTTCACCGAATGACCCTTTCTCAGTAAATCCATTGAGTATAAATAGCGTACTCTCAGCCTCCACTCAGTAAAGCTCATCCCTAACTCAGACTGACAGTGCCTTGCCAAGGTGCGCTCTGTGGTATGTACCTTCTCAGCCCACTCGGATAGGCTGGTATTATCAATCGGGTTTTCTTCTACTTCGGCCAATATTCTTGCTAGGTATTTATTATCTGAAGATGGCAGAAAATGATGCTGAGTATCTCGTGTCGCCAGTTGATCCAATAAAACCTGTACTAAGCGTTTATCTTGCTCTGTTTGCGCCACATTGATCCCTCGCTGGCGAAAATCATCGATGATTGAGGACACAATAGGCGTAATTTTGATCAAACTGGTACAGTCGGGAAAGTGCGTGGTCAGATCTTGTGCTACGTTCAGTGAACAATACGACAGTGGTTTGCGATTGTAGCTGGTATGCATAACACCTGCGGGCACCCAGATAGCGAGATGCGGCGGCGCAAGAAATCGAGTGCCTTCCGCTTCCATTTCCAGAATACCACCACTAATCAGCTGAACTTGGCCCCACGGATGACTATGCATTCTCGTTTCCGTGTTCGATAGGAACGCTTCAAAATTCATAAACACATCTGATGGTGCCTTATCGATTGATAAGGAAGGATGAAGGTGTTTGACCGATTTTCTCAAATTTGTCTTCCTATCGCGTTCGATGTCTTTTAAGAGATATCTACAATCATACAGACCTGTCAAACTCACTTCCACTGTTCACTTTGAGATTGAGATCACATGATCTACTTACTTCCACTTTTTACTGTCTTTATCTGGGGAGGCAATGCCATCATCAACAAAATGGCCGCTTCAGTAATTGAACCCAGTGCAATGAGCTTCTTTCGGTGGTTTTTTGCCATGTTGGTACTCACCCCTTTCTGCTTACCTCAGGTCATCAAACAGTGGACTGTAATCAAGCCTCACTTGAACAAACTAGCCTTCCTCGCTTTACTTGGCATGGTATTAAATCAATCTCTGGGGTACTACGCCGGCGTAACCACCACGGCTTCCAACATGGCGTTAATCACCTCACTGGTTCCGCTCCTTAGTGTATTTATGAGCGTACCGCTCCTCGGAAAAAGCATCTCACCGCTCAGTATTATCGGTGGCATTATCTCTCTGGCTGGTCTCTCTTTCATGCTAGGACAAGGAGATATGGTTTTCTTCCTCCACCAAAGTGTCACTGAAGGCGACGCCCTGATGGTATTGGCAGCCATTTGCTACGCCACATATTGTGTGCTTATAAAGCGCTGGAAAATGCCTTTGTCTAACTGGATACTCATCTATATGCAAGGGCTGTTCGCTGTACTCATACTGACTCCACTTTGGCTATCGAGTGAGCATTTAGCCCCAACGCCAGGTTCTGTTTCTCTGATTGCTTATGCATCCTTGGCTGGCTCTCTCCTCGCGCCTTGGATGTGGGTCAAAGCGATTGATGCTATAGGTGCAGATTCGAGTGCGATGTTCATGAACCTGCTTCCTGTTGTAGCGGTGGCTCTGGCAGCAACTTTACTGGGAGAGAACATTGAGGGTTACCACGTCATGGGCGGAATTATGGTGATCTCTGGTGTCATACTCTCACAAATAAAACGTGTGCGAAGAACGGATGAAAGTCTGCAAAATGTTAAGCAGGTATAGGTGGAGTCCGGCAAAAGAGTATATGTTTATATTAAACAACATCAATAAGACGTCAGAATAAGGCTAGACCTCACACTACAGGGAGGTCTTATGATCGAATTGGAGCATATTGAAGAGATATACGAAGATAATAAGTTTGCACTACATGAAGAAGTACTCAATGAAATCGGCTCTTACGTCTTCGTTAAGAATCGCAAAGGAGAGTACCTCTACGCGAATCAACTCACTCTAGAACTGTTTAAAACCGATCTTGAGTCACTAAAAGGCAAAACTGACTACGACTACTTTCAGCCCGATCTTCTCAAAGATATTCTCCACACCGACCAATCTGTGTTCGAAACTGGTGAAACGGTGATCAATGAAGAACACGCTCGAGCTATTCCAGATGGCAAGTTAAGAGTTTACAGAGCTATTAAAAAGCCGATCATCAGCTCTGTAACTAACGAAGTTATTGGCTTGATCGGTGTTTCAACAGATATTACTGACATTGTTGAAATGCGTGAAAAGTTGGCTGAGCTGGCCAATACCGACGATCTTACTAAGTTGTACAATCGCCGGAAGTTGTGGCGCCAATTCTCAGAAGAGTTTGCTCATGCTCAAACCCACGATCTATCTCTTTCTTGCATCGTGATTGATATCGACCATTTCAAGCATATTAACGATACCTTCGGCCATGACCATGGTGACGAGGTCATCGTACAGTTGGCAGATATTGCTCGCTCTCATATACGTTCAACCGATTCCTGCGGGCGAATCGGCGGGGAAGAGTTCCTCATCGTTCTGCATCAAACGAACGCAGAGCAAGCACTCCAGATCGCCGAACGCCTGCGTTGTGACTTTTATTCTTTTCCCTTTTTTACTGACAACAACAATTTCAGCATCAGTTGCGGAGTCACCGAATTAACAGAAAAAGATAAGGATTTTTTTGATTTGTACCGTCGTGCTGATAAAGCGCTCTATGTATCGAAAAACAAAGGACGCAATCGCAGCCAGAAGCTCTAACCCTAATGATTAATGCTCGTTTATGTGAACATTTTCTTAAAACGAACTTTAACCAGCCAGTTTCGCTCACAAATCATTGCTTTGCCTCACGCAAACCGTAGAATTACTCCATTCCAACAGACAAGGACATTGTTAGTGAAAGCCATTAAGCGTCACCAGGAAATTATTGAACTGGTGCAAACTCAAGGTTTTGTCAGTACTGACGAATTGGTTGAACGATTTAACGTGAGCCCACAGACGATTCGTCGTGACCTCAATGAGCTAGCTGATGACAACAAGATTCGCCGCAACCACGGTGGAGCGACTATCACATCTAGTGCAGAGAACTCCTCGTATCAGACTCGCCAGATTTCCTATCAAAAGGAAAAAGGCCAGATCGCGCTGGAATTGGTCAAGCACATTCCAGATGGCGCGACTTTGTTCATTGATATCGGAACATCTCCAGAAGCCGTCGCAAGAGCACTACTAGGCAAACATCAGAATCTGCGTATCGTAACCAACAACATTAATGTCGCGACTATTTTGATGTCGAAGCCCGACTTCAAAGTGATCTTGGCAGGTGGAGAGGTTCGTGGCAAAGATGGCGGCGTCACTGGTGAAGCGACATTAGATTTTATTTCTCAATTCCGTCTCGATTTCGGCATTCTGGGTATTTCAGGGATCGATTATGACGGCTCACTGCTCGACTTTGACTATCATGAAGTTCGCGTCAAACGCGCCATCATAGAAAACAGTCGCTCCGTCTTCCTCGGTGTTGACCACAGTAAATTTGGTCGCAATGCTATGGTAAAACTTGGCACTATCGCTGACGTCGATCTAATTATTACTGATAGAAAACCACCTAAAGAAATTGAATCTTACGCAAAAGAAAATGACACCGTTCTTCAGGTGGTAAAATAGGAAAAGGCGCCATTGGGCGCCTTTTTCTATTTCGACTTATCAGTATGTTCAAAAATCCTTCAATCTCACTTTTAACATGAGAAAAATATTACATAACCCGATTGTAATTTGTTATAAGTAATAAAAAGTCGCGTTTATGGCACTCAATGAAAGAAATTTTACGTCTGATAGATGACTACCAAACCATTGATTCTATTGAATCAATGGGAAGGTTGCTTGAGCAGTTAAACCATATAGTTAACAGTGAGTATTTTGTACTTGGTGTATCGTTTGACCCGCATATTAAAAATGGTCGTTTTATCGTCGTAGACAACTTCCCCGCCGATTGCCGAGAAGATTCATGTAATTTGGGGCTGATGTACGTAGATCCTATTTGCAAGTTTGGCGCATCAAACTGTATGCCCAGTGTCTGGGAATCTTCCAAACAAATAGACATCCACAGTCAGGAGCTTTTTTCTTTGTCCCATATCCAGGGGATTGAACAAGGAATCAGCATTCCAATCCATGGATTAAATGGTGAAGTGGGTATGCTCAGTTTCGCGACATCAGATGTTATTGCCTACCCTACCCACACCGACGTATTGCTATTTGCTCAACTGATTGTTCCTCTTATTGTGCAAAACCTTTCGCGTTTATCTCACGCATCGCAGACCGAACATTCGCAAGCCATGCTGACTAACAGAGAGATTCAATGCCTAACTTGGGCGGCTGATGGAAAGAGCGCTTCTGAGATAGCTGATATTGTCGATTGCACTGAAAGAACCGTAAAATTCCATCTCAGTAATGCCTGTAAGAAGCTCGGAGCAACCAATCGCTGCCAAGCAGTGACGAGAGCGCTATTAGGTGGGCATATTAAACCGTACCAGTAACAGAAAATAGTATTTCTCAATTTCAACACAAATAATCGAAGTTAATTTGATTAGTTATGTCTATATTTTCTGCTTTAATCTACCAAATCGTATCAATTTTAACACAAAACCTGTCCGATCGGACAGTTACACTATCCTATTGTTTTTAATATCATTATGCGACTGAGTTACGACACGTCAGTTGGCTCAGACTGATGAATACGTCCTAAATACAAATTAAACAAAGTATTCACACTAAAAAAAGCCCCAGACCTTTGGTCTGGGGCTTTTACCTTTCAGATGACTTGTCCTAAGTTGTGTTTAATTCATCACTTCGATATCAGTTTCAGGGACACAACAACAAGCTAGAGCAATACCCATGTTCATTTCATGATCTTGTAATCCTGGTACATCTGGTTGGTGAACTTTTCCTGATTCAACCGTCACCTTACATGCACCACACAAACCAGCGCGGCAACTGTGCGCAATCGGAATACCTGCGTCCTCAGCTTGTTCCAACAGTGGCTTTTGGTTATTACCGACAAACGGTTGGCCGTTAACACTGATCTGTACTTCTTTAAAAGGTTGTGTACTGGTTTGCGAAACACCAAATGCTTCTTGGTGGTAACACTCTTCTGGCAGGCCTTTCTTCAACAAAAGATTCTTAGCTTTCTGCATAAAACCATCAGGCCCACATACGAACACCTGACGCTGTTCAAGATTTTCAATCTGTTTTAGGTGTGCGGTCGTTAAACGCCCTTTTAAACCAAACCAGTCGATAGGTGGCTGAGACAACGAAATCAGCACTCTCAAGCCAGGGTGTTTACGTTTGTAGGTATCTAACTCTTCTTTACAAGGTATATCTTCTACACTGCGGCACTGATGGTAAAAGATAACATCATCCGCTTGATCGTAATCAGATAAGTATCTCAGCATCGACAGCATTGGTGTCACGCCACTTCCCGCAGACAAAAGTAAAATGGGTTGGTCGTGTTTATCTCCAAGATGGAAACTGCCATCAGGGTTTTCGCAAGCTAACGTATCGCCGACTTTCAGATTGTCGTTGAGCCAGTTGGATACTCGCCCGCCGTCAATACGTTTGACAGAAATAGCCAACCGTCCAGGCCTTGAGGGACTAGAAGAAAGCGTATAACGACGCGCAACTTTTTCACCATCAATATCCAATGAAATCGGTAAGTGCTGGCCAGGTAGATAGACAGGAGCGGTGCCGTGTTCTGGTTCTAACCAAAATGTCACAAAGTCACGAGCAATCTCTTCACGTTCAACACACGTCATCACCAATTGTGCCGGAGTGTTGTCTGGATAAAATTCTTTCTCTTTGTATTCGAGAACTTCAACAACGTCTCCCTGACGAACCATGCCTTCGTTCTTAGCGACTAGATTTTGACCGAAGAAAACGCCACCTCGCTCGTTCGCGCGAAACTGAGACAGTGTGTTGAGTGGCTCTTTGCTTGGCCTGAATTCACCTTTATCGACATCAACCGTTGTCAGGATGCAGCGTTCACACGCTTTAACCGCTTCAAACTCCACTTCCCCAATACGGATTCGCTTCCAGCTGTCTTCCTCAAACGCCTCAGTCGTAGAAACAATCAGGTTGGCACGGAATTGGTCCATAGAGTGGTGTTCAGGGCTGCGACGGTTGAGCTCATCCAAAGAACCCTGACCAATCACAAGCATTGGGTAACCGTCGGCAAAACTGACGTTGTGCCCAACTTTCTCTCGCACACGGTTCGATTGTTCACCTGAAAACAACAACTCTACTCTCTGTTGTAAGACATCGCTGAACCAGTCGTCCGCTTCGTCCGTTGTGGTATACGCGGTGAAATTATCTTTCCATACCTGAGCAGGGGCTTCCTGCATTTTAAAATCTGAGTACTTTAAGCGAAGCGGCGGTTTGCCTTCAGCAACAAAAATTAAACCGTCTGGCGTCAAGCTTGACTGAACTTTAACCATATGCGGATACTTACGTGCCGTCACCATAGATCCATCGGACAAAGCAAGCATAAAGCGACGGTCAAACATCAGGCCTTGCTTTTCTACCCAAGCAGAAGATTGACTGATACCGCCTAAGGATTTAACTGGGAAAACGTTGATTTGAGAAAGAGTTGGAGATGACATTGCTAATCCTGAGCTTTGTTATTTGCTGCGATTATACCCGACTCTCTAACGAGATGTTTCATGAAGATGTCAGTTCCAATCATAAAATTCACTTCAAACTTTGTGAATCCGATAATTAACTCGAAACCTCATCATAAAGCGTATCGAAATATGTCTTTGTCTTGAAAACTGTTAACACCCTCCCCCCTTATGTAAGAATCCATTAAATTAACTTGTTCTAATATTCCAGCTCGCTAGTATGGATTTACCGCATTATCCCAGGTGCGGTACTCCAAACATTGTTGTGTTGTATAACGGAATATGAAAATCCGATATTTCAGGGTTAACGGATTAGCCCTTTTCTTTCATCCAACCCACTTCAAAAGTAAAAAACAGATGCATTAAAAGGCACTTTGCACTATCATCCTGTCGCCTAAGCGTAAGCGTTTGCCTTCACAGTTTTCGTTGATGCTTAGGCTCCAATCAGACAACTTATTATTATGGTGGGAGCAATAATGACAACACTTACGATCACTCGTCCTGACGACTGGCATGTTCACTTACGCGATGGTGATGTTCTAACAGATACCGTCCGCGACATCAGCCGCTACAATGGTCGAGCGCTAATCATGCCAAACACAGTCCCACCAGTTACCGACACTGAAATGGCACTCGCTTATCGTGAGCGCATCATGGCAGAAAAACCAAGCGAACAATTTGAGCCCTTGATGGCGTTGTATCTGACGGATAACACTTCACCCGATGAAATTCGCAAAGCGAAAGCTTCAGGCAAAGTGGTGGCAGCCAAGCTCTACCCTGCTGGCGCAACAACCAACTCTGACTCTGGTGTGACTTCTGCTAAAAACATCTACCATGTGCTTGAAGCAATGCAGGAAGTCGGCATGCTGCTTCTGGTCCACGGCGAAGTGACGACTCATGATGTCGATATTTTTGACCGTGAGAAAGAGTTTCTAGATACGGTTTTAGCGCCCATCGTCAATGATTTTCCAGAATTGAAGATCGTACTTGAGCACATCACAACGGCGGATGCGGCAACTTTTGTTAAAAACGCCAACGATAATGTTGCGGCAACTATCACAGCTCACCACCTGTTATACAACCGCAACCACATGTTGGTTGGTGGAATTAAACCTCACTTCTATTGCCTGCCGATTCTTAAGCGCAACACCCACCAAAAAGCGCTGATTGAAGCTGCAACCAGCGGTAGCAAGAAGTTTTTCCTAGGTACAGATTCCGCTCCGCATGCAAAAGGTATGAAGGAAGCAGCGTGTGGCTGCGCTGGTTCATATACTGCTCACGCAGCCTTAGAGCTTTATGCAGAAGTGTTTGAGCTTGAGGGTAAGTTAGAGAACCTTGAAGCATTTGCGAGCCACAATGGCCCAGACTTCTATGGTCTGCCGCGTAACTCAGATACCGTGACGCTCACTAAAGAAGAATGGGCAGTTGCAGAATCAATGCCATTTGGTCAGGACATTGTCGTGCCAATTCGCGCTGGTGAGACCATCGACTGGTCAGTAAAATAGCAGAACCATACGTGAATCAGGCCACCAATAGGTGGCCTTTTTTGTTGTTGTACTAGGCTGCTGACGTTTCCATTTTCTGCCGGAAAACAAACCAATCAATCACACCAAAGAGCACGATAGTCACCGCTGCTAGCGGGAAAAAGACTGCAACCATAGCGAGTGTAATTGCACCCACCTTCCAGATACCATCACTTTCAAAGCGAGGCGGAATACCGACTCGAGTCTTGCCTGACGGCCTTCTGATCCACCACATCACAATACCAGTAATGGAAATAACGATGAACGCCACACAAAACAAAACATTGAGTATCTTGTTAACCACGCTGACATCCCCTTGGTGCAAAGACACTCCTGCTGCCATAAATTTAGCGAACAAACTGTAGTCTTCCCATGTCACATCCACCAACACTTCACCTGTGTACTGGTCTATGTGAGTGGTTTTATCTTTTCTCGGGTCGCTAATGTCACCCGCCATAGAATTCGCTGCTAACGTATACACACCCGTTTCAGACTGAGGTAAAAAGAGATTAAACTGAGTAAAACCAAGGCGCTGGGCTTGCTCGACTATCGAATCGATACCAATACTCTGACTGATATCATACGAGCTATGTTCATGATGAGCATGATCTTCGCTGCCATGAACATGCCCCGCAGATTCAGGTAACGGAGCCTGTTCTAAGTTCCATGGCATTTCTTCCTCACTGCCGTGATTGAGATCAGCGTGAGTCAGCTGTGACTCTGGCTTATCACCCCAAGTATAGTAAGTGGGAAATGTATTCCACGTCTGAACCATCTTGCTACCCCAAACGCCAGCCCAAGCCAAACCTGAAATGACGAAAAACAGTAACACAACGGACAATACTCCCCCCAAGTTCGCGTGCAGATCGCGCATCAAGATACGTGTGCCCGATGTAACGCGCACTTTCAGAAATCCTGCTTTGCTTGCGTTGTCCCTTGGTAACCACAAATAGATACCCGTCACCAACAGTAAGATACTCAAGCTAGCAGAGACTTCGATTAAGTAATCACCCCATTGGCCAATCAACAAGGTTCCGTGGATTTCATTCGCAAGCTGATACCAGCTGTCACTGCGATCTATTTCACCTAATACCTGACCACTATAGGGATTCACGGTGACAAACACCGAAGTGCCATCCTCCAGACGCACACTGAACTTATTGACCAGGTTGGCTTCAGCGGCAGGGATATACTGAGTAACCTGCCCAGATGGGTAACTAGCTTGAACGCTCTCTAGTTGCTGCGAGACCGGAACTTTTGAAGATTCAGGCATGACAACCAATTCATCTTGGTATCGGGCTTGTTCGATTTCATCATCAAACAGCATGACAAGCCCTGTCAGGCTGAGCATAAGCATAAATGGGATGACATAAAGGCCAGCATAAAAATGCCAGCGCCACGTCATGAAGTAGCGTGATTTGGTTCGAGCCTTCTCTGAAGATAGGCGTGAAGATTCCTTAGGTGAAGTCTGAGTTTGACTACCCAACATTACAATTTCCTTTTTATTGCGCGCAGCAAAGCCCTTCGGATTCAACCCGAATTGATCGTTCAATGGTGTTTGCTGAGCGTAGACTTTACAGTGAGGCGCTATGCCTTATTTAATAATTTTATTTTTATATCAAGCAATAGACAGGGGTGGCGCACGTGGGAGTGCAAGCTGATAGCGAACGCTTAGAGCCAAAAAAGCATACGCTTCATCACTCACATACGACTGTCGTGTAAAGTAAGGTGGTGTTGGAAGTGAATCCTGATGGAAAGAGGAAAAGTGACTGAATGGACAAGGCTTGCCGTGCTGAGTTTCCGGTTTACCTTCTTCGACCTGAACCAGCTCGAAACCATTGATGGTACATAACGTAGCCCAAACTCCTGCGTTTGAGCCGTGCGCATTTATGACCGGCATCAGAGAAACGAGCAGCCAACTCAGGGCACTCGCCAATAACATCGTCCGGTTAAAATTCGTTGCGCGTAACATGATCACTCTCGATTTGTTAGCTGTAACTATATAACGTGAAGTTAACAAACTCAGCCAGTTGTGCTGCAAAACATTAGCTTAGTCATAACTTTTCTACAAAAAGAACAATAACTAACCGAAACGAGTCCAATCAATCATGTGACACTATTCACGAAACACTCACTAGCCAATTCGATCTAGGAAATTTTCCTAGTCCACCTAGGAGCATCTCTCAAGCCACAACGCACCGCGATGAATACACTTAGCGCCATCGATTTACTCCTGACTGCCTGTCAGCTAAATCAACCGAATTTTTTATTTGCTTTGCCCAACGGGCTAAGCTGGGCTCTAAGGATTCACTATGTTGAAATTTCTAGAACAAGTGCGCAAACCAACACTGGACCTGCCAGTCGAAGTTCGCCGAAAAATGTGGTTCAAACCCTTCTTGCAATCTTACTTGGTTGTATTCATCGGCTATATGACCATGTACCTGATTCGTAAGAACTTCAATATCGCTCAGAACGATATGATCTCTACTTACGGTCTATCAATGACTGAACTAGGTATGATTGGCCTTGGCTTTTCGATTACTTACGGCATTGGTAAAACTGTGGTGTCTTATTATGCCGACGGCAAAAACACCAAGCAGTTTCTGCCATTCATGCTGATCCTTTCGGGCCTTGCCATGCTGGGTTTCAGTATGAGCATGGGAGGCGGTAGCATCAGCCTATTCCTCATGGTTGCGTTTTACGCGTTAAGTGGTTTCTTCCAGAGTACGGGCGGCCCTTCTAGCTACTCAACCATCACCAAATGGACACCACGTAACAAGCGCGGCTCATACCTTGGTCTGTGGAACATGTCGCACAACGTTGGTGGTGCGGGCGCTGCAGGTGTCGCTCTATTTGGCGCGAATTACCTATTCGATGGTCACGTGATTGGTATGTTCATCTTCCCATCTATCATCGCTTTGATTGTAGGTTTTATCGGGATGCGTTTTGGTAGCGACTCTCCAGAGGCCTACGGCTTGGGTAAAGTGGAAGAGCTGTTCGATGAAGCTGTCAGTGAAGAAGACAATGCCGCGGAAGAGCAGCAAATGTCTAAGCGAGAAATCTTTGTTGAATATGTACTGAAAAACAAAGTGATCTGGCTACTGTGTTTCGCCAACATTTTCCTTTATATCGTGCGTATTGGTATCGACCAATGGTCAACGGTTTATGCCTACCAAGAGCTTGGTCTATCTAAAGAAGCGGCAATTTCTGGTTTCACCTTATTCGAAGTGGGTGCACTGGTCGGTACATTAATGTGGGGCTACTTGTCAGACTTAGCTAACGGTCGCCGTGCGCTGGTTGCTTGTGTATCACTTGGCTTGATTATTGTGTCACTCGAGTTCTACCAACATGCCACCAGCGAGTTCATGTACCTAGCGTCACTGTTCGTATTAGGCTTCCTTGTATTTGGTCCTCAGTTGCTGATTGGCGTTGCAGCCGTTGGCTTTGTACCGAAGAAAGCCATCAGTGTCGCTGACGGTGTGAAAGGCACATTTGCGTACCTGATCGGTGATAGCTTCGCGAAACTTGGTCTAGGTATGATTGCAGACGGCACGCCTATTTTTGGCCTGACGGGTTGGCAAGGCACTTTTGCTGCGCTGGATACTTCTGCGGCTATCTGTATCGGCTTACTTGCTTTTGTAGCCATCGCTGAAGAGAAGAAGATTCGTAAAGCTAAGAAACAGCTCGCTCAAGTAAACGCTTAATACCCCCAGTTAGCGCTATCTAATACTCGCTGTTCGCCTGAATCAGAGAGATATAGATAGCGCTTTTTTTAGTTCCAAACGCTATTTGCCTATTGATACACTTAACGGTACCTTACCCCGCATTCTGCCTTGCTTTGGATAATTGCCATGATTAATGTTGCTCTCGTTGATGATCACGTCATCGTCCGATCCGGTTTCGCCCAGCTTCTGAGCTTGGAAAGTGACATTAACGTTGTTGGTGAATTCAACTCTGTGTCCGATGCAAAACAAGGCTTGCCCGGTAGCGGCGCCAATGTGTGCATTACCGATATATCGATGCCCGATGAAAGTGGCCTCACTCTACTTGAGTCGCTACCTTCTGGCATCGCCTGCGTTATGCTGAGTGTCCATGATTCTCCCGCGATGGTAGAAAAAGCGCTTGAAGCAGGGGCTCTTGGGTATTTGACTAAACGATGCAGCCCGGAAGAACTGGTTCAAGCGGTACGAACCGCGTCCACTGGGGGCTGCTATTTAACCCCAGAAATCGCCTTGAAGTTGGCCTCTCCTAAAAAGTCGACCGCTTCATTAAGTCAGCTAACTAAGCGTGAGAAACAAGTCTGTGAACTGCTTGCGACAGGCATGGATGTTAAGTTAGTGGCTAGCCAGCTCGGTTTGAGCCACAAGACGGTTCACGTCCATCGCGCCAATGCCATGGACAAACTCGCGGTCAAAAACAACGTTGAGCTGGCTAAGCTGTTCAGTCAGGAAATCCCGCTCTAATGCGCAACTACCTGATCACTTCAACCTGTGCTTGGTTCATTACCCTGTGCAGCTGGTTTTGCTTATGGGTCATTTCTTATAATTTCGTTAATGACGCTGAGCTGGCTATTCTCTTTTTTCCCTTCGCTTTGCGACTGGGAGTCACCCTACACACAGCCAAGAAGCACTGGCCTGCAATTTATGCGGCCGAATGGCTGCTGACGATCTCTCTAGCGCTATTGCTAGACCAGCCTCAATGGCTTACCGTTTTAGCAGCCAGTGCCGCCAGTATTCCAGTTACTGCTATGGCGGTGCGATTTAACTACGGGGCGCAATCTCAACGATTGCTGGTTCAGGCAGCTGCAATTATAGTGTCGTCGCTGATCAATGTTGCTGCTGTAAGTAGTCACGTTGAGTCACCTAGCTTAGTTTGGCTGGTTAGCGTCACTGGTGGGCTCATGCTGGTTCCGACCTGTTATCTGGTCTGGAACTACCTGTTTCAAAGCACTTGGCTGCCGTTGACGTCCAATTTGATCAGCCAGCCCATTCAGTTCAATGTCAAACCGATTATTCTGTTCGTGATCGTGTTTTCTGTCAGCATCGCGCTACAAATTGGGCTTCCCGATGAACTGCGTCGTTTTGCCCCTTTCTGCCTTGCGATTCCTATCATCCTGCTCGCTTTTCGCTACGGCTGGCAAGGTGCCATGCTTGGTACCCTACTCAACAGTATCGCCTTGATTGCAGCACGCAGCGGCGTGTCACAAATCGAAGTCACCGACCTTCTATTGTCGATTACGGCACAGACCTTAACAGGGATATTGCTGGGCATGGCAGTCCAGCGCCAACGAGATTTGAACCAAAAATTGCGCCACGAGTTAAGTCGCAACCAAAACTTATCCCGTCAGTTGGTGAAGGCTGAAGAATCCGTGCGTCAGGAAGTCGCACGCGAATTACACGACGAAATCGGCCAGAATATTACGGCCATCCGCACTCAAGCCAGCATCATTAAGCGAGTTGAAAACCCAGAGATGAGCGCCAATTGCGCCACCACCATCGAATCTTTATCGCTGAATGTTTATGACACCACTAAAGGGCTGTTGACTCGCCTCAGACCCAAAGCACTGGATGACCTTGATCTGGTAGAAGCTCTGCAACAGTTAGTTCGCGAAATGGAGTTTGAGCAGCAAGGCGTTGACGTCTCGTTCAAACTGCAAGGTGGGCATGTATCTACGTTAAGCGATGCGACCAGTGCGACCTTGTATCGGATATGTCAGGAAGCTCTTAACAATGCGCAGAAGTACGCTCAGGCTAGCCGTTTAGAGATTGATATCAAACTGGGAGACGAAGTCGAACTCAAGATTCAAGACAACGGCATTGGATTCAAACTACAGGACAGCCAAAAAGGCTTTGGCTTAAAAGGCATGCAAGAGAGGGTGCAGGCCCTCGGTGGGCGATTTAATATTCGCAGCTATAGCCAGCATGAATCAGAGCAGCATGGTACTTCTATTCGTGTCGAATTGCCGGGAATTTGAGGTGTAACTTATGTCAGATTCTATCGCTCAACCTAATCACACTACCCACGAAGTGAAATCGACTTACCAGTACTGGCGGCTGCATATCATGGTCGGTATGTATCTCGGCTATGCTGGCTTTTACTTCACCCGCAAGACATTTAACTATGCGACACCTGCTTTGATCGCAGACTTAGGTTTAGACAAAAGTGACATAGGTTTGATGGGCACGTTCTTCTATCTGACCTACGGCTTGTCTAAGTTCGTTTCCGGTATCGTTTCCGATCGTTCTAATCCGCGCTACTTCATGGGGCTTGGATTAATTGCGACAGGCATCATTAACATTCTGTTTGGCTTATCCAGCTCACTCTACGCGCTGTTCACGCTTTGGGTACTCAATGCCTGGTTTCAGGGCTGGGGTTGGCCTTCCTGTTCAAAACTGCTGACGACATGGTATTCACGCTCTGAACGCGGTTTCTTCTGGGCTATCTGGAATACCGCCCACAACGTTGGCGGAGCCTTAATCCCTCTTGTCGTCGGTTACATGGTACTACATTACAGCTGGCGGGAAGGCTTTGTTATTCCGGGGATTATCGGTGTCATCATCGGGCTTTTCCTTTGCTGGAGGCTAAGAGATAAACCGATCACTATGGGGCTACCCACCATTGGCCGATGGAAAAACGACAAGCTTGAGCTGGCACAAGAGAACGACGGTATAGGACTGAAACCCCACCAAATTCTGCGTACTTATGTCCTAAACAACAAATATATATGGTTGTTGGCGTTTAGCTACGTGTTGGTGTACATCGTCAGAACAGCGGTCAATGACTGGGGTAATCTATACCTTACCGAACAGCACGGTTTCGACTTGATCAACGCAAATGCCGCTTTATCCTTGTTTGAAATCGGTGGCTTCATCGGTTCTTTGGTTGCGGGTTGGGGGTCAGATAAATTGTTCGGTGGAAATCGTGGTCCAATGAACCTGATTTTTGCGATGGGAGTTTTCTTGTCAGTGGCCGCTTTGTGGCTAATGCCAGTGACGAATTTTGCTTTTCAGGCCGCTGGATTTTTTGCCATTGGATTCTTTGTGTTTGGACCACAAATGCTAATCGGTATGGCCGCTGCAGAGTGTTCGCACAAAGACTCAGCGGGTGCAGCAACGGGTTTTGTCGGGCTATTTGCTTATATGGGGGCGGCGCTGGCAGGCTACCCTATGGCTATCATTATGGAGTATTTCCACTGGACTGGATTTTTCGTCACAATTTCGATCTGCTCAGCGGTTATTGGACTGTTACTCCTGCCTTTCTTGCAAGCTCAGTTCAGCAACAGTCCAAATCAAACACCAGTTTAGCCGAATAGCTTACTCCAGATGCTTGGGTTACGTTTGTCGTGATATTCAATGCGAAGTTCATCGACCTGACGCAAAGACTCTTTTGCCGACGCCATATCACCAGCGTCCAATTGCGCTTCTACTTTATCCAACGCACCTGATAGCTTATTGAAACCCTCAAAGTAGATATCAAACTTCTCTGGTGGGTAGTCACCACGCTTAGACTGCTCGACCAGTTCAGACAGATTAGTCACCGCTGTCTTCATATCAGTAATTTCAGTTGCTTCAGCAGCGTGTTTAAATTCAACTTTCATTTGCTTCATTGTTGCTTTCAGGTCGAAATCTGACGCAAAAGCTTGTACCGATACCATCAGTACCAGAGCTGGAATTAATTTTCTCATTGTATTGTTCTTATCTTGGAATAGGAGGAGAAAGTGTACTGAATTCAGTCAGCACACTTGAGATGAAAATTGTATCAACTTATAAATTGACGTAATCCTCGATCGGTGCTCGACCACGTAGTTCAAGGAAATCGAGGAATTGGCGAGCAGAATACGTGATAACCCGCGTACTGTCGATACCGACATCATCCATCAAATCAGACACTAAACTGAGATTACCAACATCCTGGCAGAAATGAGCATCACTACCCGTGGTAAAATACACTCCCAGCGTTTTACCAATCTGGGCGATTTCGTGGCAGCGTTCTACACTTCCCACTCTGCTGTTGCCTTTTAATGTGGTGTTGTTGATTTCGATTGCTACGTTATGCTCTCTGGCACACGTTAGAACCGATTCAAAATCAAAGTCGAAGTTCGGATTGCCTAGATGCCCCAGAGCATCAACTCGACCGCCACGAATAGTATTGATGAGGGCTTCAGTGTGCTCTTCTTTACTAGAAGGGCGAAATACAGGCTCGTGAAAACTGGCAATCGCCCAGTCTAGATTCTTATCTGTTGAGGGATGGATATCCACTTCCCCCTTCGTGTTTAGAATATTGGATTCAACACCACGAATGACGGCAACGCCTTCTATAAATCGAGGCAAGACCCGCTGATTAGAAAAAAACCAGTAGTGTGGCGCTCCCGGCATCGATTCTGCGTGATCAGTGGTGCAAAACATCTCCAGACCATGCTCTTTTGCCAGTTTAGCGTTTTCAATAAGTGTGCTGTAAGCGTGACCACTCGCATAAGTGTGAGTATGCGTGTCAACAACAAGCTTCATAATGTCAGCTTCCTAAATCTCCCAAAGTCTGGTCGATATTTTACCAGTCTAACTTCCTTGTTGCTCACATATTACTTTGATCAATGGCAGCGCCTTCTCCCATCCACTATTGAACATACTGACAAAGTCAGGATGAGTTTCAATTGTCACTTTAAGCAAGACTGAATTTTCCAGCGGCATGATCTGATAACTTTCCTTACTGCCAATCCACTTCTTAGCAGAATCACTGTCTATGTCTTGTATATGATCTGGGTTGAAGATAGCAATATGATGATATTCAATTACTTTGTGCTTCTCGATACGGTCAACAATAGCTCGAGTCCCACCTAGCTCTGGATCGAAGAAGGACACATTGCTCCCCTCCAACCATTCGCCTTCGAACTGGGATTGAGGTGAAAATACTCTCGCCCACTGTGAATACAGCTCAACTTCCGTAAGCACTTTCCAGATAGTTTCTGGCGTTGTCGCCACCTCAATCTGATAATTTAGCGTTAGCATCCTGTTTTTTCCTTTTCCCATCCTCTATTAGTTATAGTTGATTTAACGACATATTACTTTGTAAATCAGAAAACTAGCGCATTAGTCTTGCAAAGCTTAACGACAACTTTTGCATGATTCGTATATTGACCAATACTTATTAAGTAATTGGTTAATGGGCAAGACATGAAGAAACGTCGCTATTCGCTGAGTATCCATATAACAAGCTTGTTTTTAGTGCTGACTACCTTAGTCGGTACCGTGTTAATTGCGATTAGCTATCGACACTCTCAGGAATTGCTGACTGGCAGCGCTAAAGAACTTAGCAGTGAGAACAGTCGAAAACTTGAGTCCACATTCATGGTGCGAGCAGGCCCTATACTCACGACTCTCGATTTCATGGCACTGAGTGCCGTTATCGATGAACGTAAAGCTCCACTCAGAGCGAAACGATTCCTCTCTTCATTAGAGTTAATTTTTCAACGAAATCAGGGGCTAGTCGCCTTGTTCTATGCGAATGAGCACGGTGAGTTTACGATGCTTCGTCCACTGCGCGACAACAAATCTCGTGAACGATTTGGCGCACCACCCAAAGCCAGCATGATGATCAATTTCACAAAGGTCGATGGTTCAAATGAGTTCCATTATTTAGATGGCAATCACAAACGTATCGGATACAAAAAAACCAACGACAACGAATTCGACCCCAGAGTCAGGCCTTGGTTTACCAACGCCGATCCTGACGGAGATATCCGCCTCACCGAACCGTATTTTTTTTACTTTCTGAAAACCAACGGCGTGACCTTATCTCGCCGCTCAGTAGATGGCGGAAAAGTGGTAGCGGCCGATTTCACGCTATCTTCCTTATCACAACAAATTGGTGAGATTGGCTTTTCTGACAACACCAAGCTTATGCTCTTTGACAATCAATTCAGAGTGTTAGCTCAGCATCAGACAGGTGTCGATCTCGCTCTAGATAATGAACAAATTCAACAAAAACTTGAGAACAGTCTATTCTCCTCCATCCTCGATCGTCATAGCAGCCAGACACTTTATGAGCCCGTCGTCGACGATGGTAAAAACTGGGCGGTAACATTAACCCCAGTGGTGCTAAATGAACATGTGCGCCTTCTTCTCGCAGAGGCGACCCCACAAGATGATCTGTTAGCCAATTTACTTTCGATGCGTGACCGACAGATCACCGTTGCGATGGCTATGCTCGCTATTTGTTTTGTCGTTGTGTGGGTCGTGGCGAATAAATTGGCGACACCTTTGCAAAACCTTGTCTTGCTCACTGATAATATCGCTCGCTTTGATTTCAAAAAAACCCGCTACCCTAAAAGTGTCATCAAAGAAGTCGCCAATCTGACCGAGTCGATTGAGCTGATGGAGCATACTCTACATGATTTGCTGCGCTTGTTGCGCGACACGGCTAGTAATCAGGATTTCTCAGTTCTCGCTAAAACCATCACACACCAAAGTTACCTTGTCACAAAAGCAGAGACCATTGTTCTCTACACCTACTCGGAACAACATAAAACATTTGAGACTGCAGCGAACCACGCCATCATTCCATTTAAGATTGAACTAAATGAGTTTCTGACTGAGACGGCTTGGTTGGAGACCGATTTGCGTCGAGGCGAGATTATGCACCTCAATCGAAGTGATAATGCGCTCAACCGACATAAAGAGTATTTCTATAACTCTGACGTCTATTTCTTCCCGCTGCTCAACCGAGAGAAACGTTTAGTTGGTATTTTGCTGCTCGGGTATGAGCGCGCCATCACCAAAGAACAAAGCGACAAACATGCATTCCTCAAAGAGTTGCTCAGCTTTGCTGAAATCGCCAAAGAAAATATCGACCAGATGCAGCAACAAAAAGACATGTTAAATGCCTTCATTGAGCTGATTGCTTCAGCGATTGATACCAAGTCACCCTACACTGGTAGCCACTGCCAGCGTGTCCCTGAACTGACAAAAATGCTGACTCAGATCGCTCAGGACGATGACAATTACTTCCCGCAATTTGGTATGAATAAAAAACAGTGGGAAGAGCTTCACCTTGCTGCATGGCTCCACGACTGCGGTAAAGTCACTACCCCTGAGTATGTCATTGATAAAGCGACGAAACTTGAAACCATCTACGACAGAATCCATGAGATTCGAATGCGCTTTGAACTGCTAAAAACTCAAGCAGAAGTGGATTATTGGCAAGGTCTTTACCAAGGAGGTAGCGCGACCGAATTAAAACGCACCCTGACAGACACACACAAAACGTTAGATGAGGAATTTCAGTTTATCGCTCAATGTAATGTCGGTAGTGAACAAATGGAAGAATCTGCCATTGAGCGGCTCAACAACATAGCAAAAAGACAGTGGAAGAGAACCTTGGATGATCAAGCTGGTGTATCTTGGGTTGAAAAACAACGCGCTGGTGACGCATTGACGTTGCCAGTGATGGAGCCACTATTAAGTGATAAGCAGGTTCATCATATCCCATGGAAACAGGGAGAGAGTCCGCAGGATGTCTGGAAAGAACACTTTATCCTTCAACCCGGAAACCTTAAATATAATCGCGGAGAGCTGTACAACCTCTCAATTCGCTACGGCACTCTAAACGATGAAGAGCGGTTTATTATCAATGACCATATCATTCAAACGATTACGATGCTTGGTCGTCTTCCTTACCCTGAGCATTTGAAAAATATTCCGGAAATAGCAGGCGGACACCACGAACGCATGGATGGGAAAGGGTATCCAAGAGGGTTAAACGAGGACCAACTGTCTATCCCAGCCAGAGTCATGGCCATTGCGGATGTTTTTGAAGCACTCACTTCCAGTGACAGACCTTATAAAAAAGCGAAGAATCTGGAGGAGTCACTCAACATCATGACTCACATGGCCACTTCAGGTCATATCGATCCTAAGCTTTACTTGCTCTTCTTAGAGCACGAAATTGATCAGAAATACGCTGAGATGTTCTTATCGCCGCAGCAAATCGTTCCTGTCGAACGAGAAGAACATATGCAAACCGTCAAAGCACACCTCAAAACCTTATTCTAAACCCACCGTAAGCGTTTCAATTATGTAAACAAATAGAGTTTTAACTCCATACAGATGCGCTCATCAGAATTCTAAATAAATCTCATAGAATCAATGACCTGAAGTTTTCGCTAGTCAATATTTAATCGATTGCCTTCACAAAGGTTGATGTATATCAAATACTCATAGACAATACGCTGCCGAATTGAGATTTATCTCTATAGCTCAAGAAGATTAAGGTTTTGGCTATCAAAGTAATAGGCATCACCGATTATCAATTTTGAAGTCCCGTTGATAGGGTTGGCTCTTCCAAAGGCCAGCATTGACGGCACATGATAACTACCTCGTTTCTAAGGGAAAGATGATGGTAATACCAGAAAACAGCAGCATCGTTATTTTTGGTGCTTCGGGAGACTTAACGTATCGTAAGTTAATCCCTGCTCTATACCACCTTTATGCGAGTAAGCAGCTTCCACAAAACTTCGCCATTCTGGGTGTCAGTCGCACAGAATACAGCGACGAGTCTTACCGCGAGAAACTGAAGCACTCACTTCAGGAAATGGAAAAAACTGAGCCTGCAACGCTAGATGCATTCATTAATCACTTGCACTACCAAGCGATCAATACCTCTGATACCGCAGACTACAGCAAACTGGTTACCCGTCTTGACCAACTGTCCGAACAGTACAACTTCGAGCAACGTAACACGCTATTCTACTTAGCTACTCCACCAAGCCTATACAGCGTTATTCCTGCAAGCCTTGCTGCACACGGTCTAAGTAACGAAGAGGATGGTTGGAAACGCCTAATCATCGAAAAGCCGTTCGGTTACGATCTAGAGTCTGCTCAAAAACTCGATAAAGAAATTCACGAACACTTCCAAGAGCACCAAATCTACCGTATCGACCATTACCTTGGTAAAGAAACAGTACAGAACCTACTGGTTTTGCGTTTCTCAAATGCGATGTTTGAACCGCTTTGGAACCGCAACTTTATCGAATACGTTGAAATTACCGGTGCGGAATTCCTTGGCGTAGAGGAACGTGGCGGATATTACGACGGCTCTGGTGCAGTACGCGACATGTTCCAAAACCACCTACTGCAAGTTCTCGCAATGGTTGGCATGGAGCCACCAGCACAAATCAACGCAGATTCTATGCGTGACGAAGTCGTTAAGGTTCTACAGTGTTTGAAACCTCTGGACGAAGAGTCGCTACGTAAAGACCTAGTTCTAGGCCAATACACCGCATCTGACGTTCGTGGCGAGCATCTACTTGGCTACCGTGAAGAAAACGGCGTCGCTGACGATTCACGCACTGAGACCTACATCGGTTTAAAAGCTTATATAAACAACTGGCGTTGGAACGGTGTACCATTCTACGTACGTACCGGTAAGCGATTGCCAACACGCGTAACAGAAGTGGTTATCCACTTTAAGAACACGCCGCACCCAGTGTTTGGTCAGAACGCGCCTGAAAACAAACTCATCATTCGTATTCAGCCGGATGAAGGCATTCAGATGAGCTTTGGCCTAAAAGAGCCAGGCGCTGGTTTTAAAGCCAAAGAAGTGAAGATGAACTTCTCTTACAATGATTTGGAAGAGACTCAGATGCTAACCGCGTATGAGCGCTTACTACTTGATGCTTTGAATGGCGATGCTACTCTATTTGCACGTACTGATGCGGTAGAAGCTTGCTGGAAGTACGTTCAGCCAATTCTCGATTTCAAACAAGACCCACAAGCGCTATTTGGTTACGCCTGTGGCACATGGGGACCAAAAGAAGCAGACGATCTACTTCAGCGCGCAAACCGCGCTTGGCGTTTCCCATGTAAGAACCTAACAGACACGGACTACTGCGAACTATGATCAACCATAAGATCTTCCCAACAGCAGAACAGGTAGTAGAAAGCTTAGCGAACGACATGAAAGCGTTCAGCGAACTTGGTCGACCTGTTCACATTTCACTTTCGGGTGGTAGCACACCTAAAATGCTGTTTAAGCTGCTATCAACCGACAAATACGCTACATCTATCCAGTGGAACAACCTGCACTTCTGGTGGGGTGACGAGCGTTGTGTGGCACCTGACGATGCAGAAAGCAACTACGGTGAAGCGAACGCATTGCTATTTAGCAAAGTGAACCTACCAGCTGAAAACATCCATCGCATCCGTGGCGAAGAAGAGCCAAAAGCAGAAGCTGAGCGATTCGCACGAGAGATGGCGGATGTGATTCCAACGGAAAACGACACGCCTGTCTTCGATTGGATTCTGCTAGGCGTCGGTGCAGATGGACACACAGCATCACTGTTCCCAGGTCAAACTGATTATCAAGACGAGAACCTATCAGTATTGGCTTCTCACCCTGAATCAGGCCAGATTCGTGTTTCTAAAACAGCGAAAGTTTTAGAAGCCGCTAAACGTATCAGCTATCTTGTACTTGGTGCAGGCAAAGTTGAAATCGTAAACGAAATTCATACTACTACGGCAAGCGAGCTGCCTTATCCAGCTGCGAAAATCCAGTCTAAAGCTGGTGAGACCGAGTGGTACTTAGATTCAGACGCAGCAGCAAAAATCGCGTAATGCGAGCGTCCATTTTTAGAGAAATTGGAGAGAAATAATGAAAGGTGATATCGGTGTAATTGGCCTAGCAGTAATGGGTCAAAACCTTATCCTGAACATGAACGATCACGGCTTTAAAGTGGTTGCTCACAACCGTACTGCTGCGAAGGTAGACGAATTCCTAGAAGGCCCAGCAAAAGGCACTAACATCGTTGGTGCTTACTCTCTGGAAGAGCTTGTAGAGAAGCTAGAAGCACCACGTAAAGTGATGCTTATGGTTCGTGCTGGTGCTGTTGTAGATGCGTTCATTGACAACCTAATCCCGCTTTTAGACGAAGGCGACATCATCATCGATGGTGGTAACACTAACTACCCAGACACAAACCGTCGCGTTGCACATTGTCGTAAAAAAGGCATCCACTTCATCGGTACAGGCGTATCTGGTGGTGAAGAAGGAGCTCGTTTTGGTCCTTCAATCATGCCAGGTGGTTCTGCCGAAGCTTGGGAAGCGGTTAAGCCTATCTTCCAAGGTATCTCTGCCAAAACTGACGCTGGCGAACCTTGTTGTGACTGGGTTGGTAACGACGGTGCCGGCCACTTCGTTAAGATGGTTCACAACGGTATCGAATACGGCGACATGCAGCTGATCACTGAAGCGTACCAGTTCATGAAAGATGGCCTCGGTATGTCTGCAGACGAAATGCAGGCAGTATTCGCTGACTGGAACAAGACTGAGCTAGACAGCTACCTAGTAGAAATCACAGCGGATATCCTTGGCTACAAAGATGAAGACGGTGAGCCACTAGTAGAGAAAATCCTAGACACTGCCGGCCAAAAAGGTACAGGTAAATGGACAGGTATCAACGCGCTAGACCTAGGTATTCCACTGACGCTAATCTCTGAGTCTGTATTCTCTCGTTGCCTATCTGCACTGAAAGATCAACGTGTTGAAGCTGAATCTCTATTCGGCAAGACAATCACGCCAGTTGAAGGTGACAAGCAAGAGTGGGTTGATGCACTTCGCCAAGCTCTACTGGCTTCTAAGATCATCTCTTACGCTCAAGGCTTCATGCTAATGCGCGAAGCGTCTAACGAGAACGGTTGGGACCTAAACTACGGTAACGTAGCGCTAATGTGGCGTGGTGGTTGTATCATCCGCTCTGCATTCCTAGGTAACATCCGTGATGCGTACGAAGCAAACCCAGACATCGCGTTCCTAGGTTCAGATGACTACTTCAAAGGCATTCTGCAAAACAGCCTGAGCGCATGGCGTAAAGTCGCGGCTAAGTCGCTAGAAGCAGGTATCCCAATGCCTTGTACTATCTCTGCACTGTCGTTCCTAGATGGTTACACTACAGCGCGTTTGCCAGCTAACCTACTTCAAGCTCAGCGTGACTACTTCGGTGCTCACACTTACGAGCGTACTGATCGTCCACGTGGCGAATTCTTCCACACGAACTGGACTGGTACAGGCGGCGACACAGCGTCTACTACTTACGACGTATAAATCTGCTTAAAGGGGCTTAGTACGGTATTTTGTAATACCCGAAACTCCTACTACAATTAAGACGTTATGGAGGATGTTAGCCTAGCTCGCATCCTCTATTTTTTGAAACCTACAACAAGGAGTCGCGTGAATTATCACAACGGCATTGGTGAATAGCTTAACCTGGATGGTTTATAACAATCTAAATTGAGGTTCTTGAAATGACTATTAATAAGTACTTTGTCTTTGTTCCTTCTATTGAAGAAGCTAAAGCGAAAAAGGAAAGTGAAGTGGTAAAAACTAAGGAAGCTCAACGTCAGGCATTAGTAAAACAGGCGCAGCAACAGGGCGGACTGTAAAGGCTAGGTTTCAGTAAAAAGAGCGCCCGTTTTGGCGCTCTTTTTTTAATTCTGACTCGTAACGTATTTTAGGAGCTCGACGACATGTTCCGGTGACTCCGCCCACGCCATTGCCGCAGCATCGACTTCTTTAAGCGGGTGAATCAAAGACTCATCGTGAAGCGTTATATACGGCTTATCAAGTGCCGCTAACATACCTGCATCAAATGCGGCATTCCACTGGCGATATTTATCACCAAAGCGCACCACGCCAATATCACACTGTTTGATAAGAGTAGACGTTCGAATGGCGTTGACTTTGGACGATTGGTGGTCACGCCAAAAGCCTGACTCATTCTCTCTGAGTACGTCACCCGCCGCATCGCTGGAGTCGTGATCGGTATTCGCAGAATAGAATTCAATATTCAGATCCAGCTTCTGAGCACCTTCCACAATACGTTCGCGCCAATCGGTATGAATTTCACCGCTAAGATAGACTTTCCAAATCATCACATTGTTTCCTTTTGATTGTTATTTTGAATTTGTTGCTACGACATCCGCACGAATGACTGACTGTTCAACTACTATATCAGCTAACTGAACTCGACTTGCCAGATAGTGCTCAGTTTGTTTATGTTCAGCCAAAGCTTCTTGGCTTTGATAAATCTCGTACAGATGGAAGAGCTGCGGGTCGTTGAGATCTCTGATTACGTCAAATTGTACACAACCCAACTCATTCTGACAGGACGCTTTGGCGTTTTCATTCATGATAGTGATGTAGTCTTCTTCCCTACCTTTCTTTACTCGATTGGAGACGATTATGCAGTACATAATTAGTTACCTTCCTTGATAAGGTTCATCATCATTGCAAAACAATTGCTTTATTGTATACAATTTAATTCAAAATAAAATACAAGGAAGTGTAATTATGGACAGACCCGCTCCATTTAATGGTATGAGACATATTGCGTTAGTGGTTCAGAAATTCGAAGAGTGTGAGGCTTTTTACACTGACATCATGGGTATGACAGTGTTGAGACGAGCAAGTGATAATCTGGTTTACCTGACTAACGGCTGCGATAATCTCTCACTTGGTCGCGCCCACTCACAACGGGTATGCTCGCCTATCAGCGTCGATCACTTTGGTTTTATTGTTAGAAGTAAAGATGAGCTCCATCATTGGTATGAGTTCATGCAAGAGAAAGGAGTCACACTGCTCGACGCGCCTCATGATCACAGCGACGGTGCGAGAAGCTTCCATTGCCGCGATCCGGAAGGTCACGTCATCCAGCCTCTTTATCATCCCGAGATTTCACACCAGACCATCATTTAGTTTTGATCAACCCCAATGCTTTGAGCTTTCGATAAACGGTGTTCCGGCTGATTCCCAGCACTCGGGACACCTTGCTGACATTTCCGTTATGCGCATGGTAGGTGTCGACCAATGTGCTATTAAGCGTTGATTTCAAATCTTGTTCTACTACCTCATTTTCTACCAGAGTGTTTTCTAACAATGGCTGGGCAAAGTGAGTAGGTACGTGCTCAATGCTGATTTCTTCTACATCGCTAGCAATCAAGCTGGTGACTTTGAGAAGGTTATCCAACTCTCTCAGATTGCCTGGCCAACGATAATTGAGCATTAACTGCATTAGCGACGCCGAGATTTGTTGAGAGTTTTGTTGGTGTTTTGCGTGAATTTCCCGAATCAACGCGGCTTTGTCTTCGCGCTGATACAATGAAGGTAAAGTAATCACTAAGCCATTCAATCGATAATAGAGATCCTGCCTAAAGCGTCCCTGAGCGACCAGTTGGTTTAAATCCTGATGCGTTGCGGCAATCACCTGAATGTCCACTTGATAGGATTGAGCCGAACCCACAGGCATAACCACTTTGTCTTGCAGGACAGATAGCAAACGGCACTGCGCATCAAGCGGCATTTCCCCGATTTCATCCAGAAATAAGATGCCTTTATCCGCCTGTCTCACCCGCCCTGAATAGCCGTGCTTACTCGCCCCGGTGAACGCTCCAGACGCATGACCAAATAGCTCAGATTCAATCAAATCTTTAGGTAGTGCCCCACAATTTACGGTGACAAGCGGCTGCTTACATCGGGCACTGTGTTTGTGTAGCGCTTTGACGAATTCGCCTTTACCAACTCCCGTTTCTCCGAGAATTAACAGACTAATATCACAACCCAGTACTTTATTTGCCTGTTGCCACGCTTGTTCCACTTGGTGATCACCATAGTGAAGCTCACTTGATACGCTGAGCCATTTTTTCTGGACCTGCTTCTGGCCTAAGGTCCGTTTTTCAAAGACGAACTGCGCGCTCTGCTCTGGCTGCTTGAGAAGGCTCTCGACATGCTCTCCAACAAGTGCTGCCTTAGGGATAAGTTGAGTGGCGACCTGATTGTGTGCCACCACCTGACCATTTTCATCAGCAATCACTACGCCTTGCCAACCACTCTTCAAAACTGACTCATTGTGCGCAAGGTTGATTTGCAAAACCCCTTCAGGGATTTGCGTCAGCAGGTAGTTTTCAATCAGCTGCACCATGTTCTGGACCAACAGCTGCGTAGTCACATCATGTTTGCTTTGCTCACTGGTTATATCGAGAATGCCAACCAGCTCACCACGATGGTTAAATAACGGGCTCGCTGAGCAACTAATGAAGCGATGCTGTTTGATAAAGTGCTGCTCTCCAATAATAGACACTGCTTTCTTTTCGAACAGTGCAGTTCCAATCGCATTCGTCCCTTTTAGCCTTTCCTGCCAGCAACTGCCTGAATCCAGCGCTATCGACATCAACTTTTCTCGAAATCTTTCCTGCCCCCAACTCGCAAGAATGACCCCTTCATCATCCGTCAAAATCAACCGGCTATCTGTTCGAGAAAGAACTTGATTAAACAAAGGCAAAGCGCACTGCTCCACAGCCTCAATCACGCCTTGAGCCTTATAACGTCGCTCTTTGAGCAATGCGTTGGACACATTAATGTCTTCAGGCTTCTTTATCTGTTTGAGGCCCGCATTAGTACTTCTCTGCCATGAGGACATGAGCCAGCTGTCTGGTTGATGGGTTTGTAATTCCATACCTGTTCCACTCTTGAGCATTTGGGGTGTGCCATTTTGGAACAGGTGAACATTTTGTTAACACCCCATTCCATCTCCATGCGTTTAAAACAACACAGTCTAAGCCTTGAACACTCTAGCGCCAGAACAAAGTCACAACAAGTTTTTAACAATTGGTCTGTGATTTGCGTTAGTTAGATGAATGGTAACTGAAGTGTTCACCTGTTGGTGACAGCTTCAAACATAACTTGAACGAGAAAATAATAAGGATATTTCTATGATTTACGCACAACCAGGCAGTCAGGATTCGGTGGTTAACTTCAAAACCCATTACGACAACTACATTGGTGGAGAATGGGTGAAGCCTGTGTCTGGCCAATACTTTGACAACACTTCACCAGTCAATGGGCAAGCTTACTGTAAGGTGGCTCGTTCCGGTGAGGCAGACATCAACCTGGCACTTGATGCGGCGCATAATGTCAGAGCTAGCTGGGCAGCCACGAGCGTAACAGAGCGTTCCAATATTCTCCTCAAGATTGCCGATCGCATTGAGCAGCACCTTGAAGAACTTGCTGTGGCAGAAACATGGGAAAACGGCAAACCAGTGCGTGAAACCCTTGCGGCAGATCTTCCTCTTGTAGTCGACCATTTCCGCTATTTTGCGGGCTGTATCCGCGCTCAAGAAGGCAGCGCAGCCGAGCTTGATGTGAATACCGCGAGCTACCATTTCCCTGAACCTATTGGTGTTGTCGGCCAGATCATTCCGTGGAACTTCCCTATGCTGATGGCAGCATGGAAACTGGCTCCAGCGCTCGCGGCAGGTTGTTGTGTGATTTTGAAACCGGCTGAGCAAACCCCAACTTCTATCTTGCTTTTGATGGAAAAGATCGGTGATTTGATTCCAGCAGGCGTGGTAAACGTCGTCAACGGATTTGGTAGTGAAGCAGGCCAAGCGCTTGCCACCAGTAACCGTATTGCCAAGATCGCTTTCACAGGCTCGACTCAAGTCGGTAACCACATTCTTAAATGTGCAGCCGATAGCCTAATTCCTTCAACTGTGGAACTGGGCGGTAAGTCACCTAACATCTATTTCCCGGACATCTTCGACCATGAAGACGAATACTTGGAGAAGTGTATCGAAGGTACGCTATTGGCCTTCTTCAACCAAGGCGAAGTCTGTACCTGCCCTTCACGTGTATTGGTGCATGAGTCCGTGTACGACAAGTTCATCGCCAAAGTGGCCGAACGTGCAAAGAGCATCCAGCAAGGTAACCCGCTGGATACAGACACTCAGGTAGGTGCACAAGCTTCTCAGGAACAATTTGATAAGATCCTGAGCTACCTAGAGATAGGCCGCCAAGAAGGCGCGAAAGTTGTGTTCGGTGGTGAAGTCGCTCAGCAAAAAGACGATATCGAATCGGGTTACTACATTCAGCCAACACTTCTTGAAGGTAACAATAAGATGCGTGTCTTCCAGGAAGAGATCTTTGGCCCAGTCATCGCCATTACTAAGTTTAAAGACGAAGCCGAAGCACTGGCCATTGCGAACGATACCGAATATGGCTTAGGCGCAGGTGTCTGGACGCGAGATGCCAATCTAGCCTACCGCATGGGTCGCAACATCGAAGCGGGTCGTATTTGGGTGAACTGTTACCATGCCTACCCAGCACACGCTGCCTTCGGTGGTTATAAGAAGTCGGGTATTGGCCGTGAAACGCATAAGATGATGCTGGATCACTACCAGAACACCAAAAACTTACTTATTAGCTACGACGTTAACCCACTCGGTTTCTTCTAAACATAAAGAGCGCCCTAGGGCGCTCTTTTACTGTCAGGCTTCTTCGTGTTTGTCGCTTTCTTTACGCTTGTCATTCCAATACAACATGCCACTGGCGATCAACGCTACCACTGAAACGGTGAACAAAGCTGGCATCTTTAAAATCCAGGCAAAGGTTGCCGCCAGAAAAGCAATAAATGTTACCATTCTGCTGCCTGACATTACACGACCTAGTTTTCTGTCCATAACTCCTCCTACCAAGAGAAAAGAAAGGAAAAAAGTGAGGTAGGTAGAGCGCGCTTTTTCTACACAGTCATTGTGGCATTAACGGACAAAAATTAACCTAAATCCTTATCAAAACATCTAACAATGTGATTCATAATTGCGCTTCGATCACGAAGCTATAGCGTCTACCGCTTCAGCTCGATCAACGTAGGCCGCTCGAATATCAAGAAACAGTTCGAGGTTAGACACTAAAACCCTGACACACTGTGGATCGAATATAACGCCCTCATTTTCTTCGATATATTCCACTACTTGCTCCACAGACCACGCTGGCTTATAGGCTCTCTTACTGAGCAACGCATCAAAAACATCCGCCAGTGTGACAATCCGAGCTTCTAGCGGAATCGACTCACCTTTCAAGCCATCAGGGAGCCCTTTTCCATTAAAGTGTTCATGGTGATGACGGACAATATTCTTGATAAACGCGATTTCTTCACTCGAAACGGAGTTCACACTCGATAACGAGATTACATCGTCGATAATGCCTTCACCATAAACCGTGTGGCGGTTCATTATTTCTCGCTCCTGAGGTGTATATCGTCGATTGCTGTACAGAATCTCATCAGGAATCATATACTTGCCAATATCATGAAAGGGCGCATACAAACGGATACGATGAATAAATGGGTGTGTCACTTCAGCAACGGTTTCTGACAGTAAACGGGCAATCAGCTCACTGTACATTCCCATCCGCGTCAGATGCTCTTGCGTTTCGGGATCACGAGCGTGCCCCATATTCAACGCAACCGCCAAGGTAGACTGAAAATGTTTCTGGTTTTCATACAATTGGACAAACAAGCCTGCAATGAGCTGCGACAGGTAGGCAAAGTCTCGTTGACTGTCGCTAAGGCTGAAAAAACCATCTTCAGAAGCATTGAAAAATATGAAGCCAATCGTTTTTCCCTGATAAGAAATGGGAAAGGTGTAGCTGCTACTATGACCGAGTTTAATCAGCTCCTTGATTCGCTCTGTCTGAAGCATGTCGCGCAAACAGTCGACAATTCGAATATTAGCGGTAAATGCAATACTGGTAAGTGACGAGTTTTCTCTTAGTTCTTGCTCAAGATAATCATATCGACCGATGTCTGCCAGCTTGTCTCTGACATAATAATTAGACACGGTATTGTTACCAATCAAGGCGATGGAAAAACGGGAGAGCGGTGGGTAAGACTTCATTGCCAGAGCATAGATTTCGTTCAGCTTGGTGATGATGTCTTGATTTTGAGCAGCCGTCTGGTTGAACGCTGTGTAATCAAACATGTAATGAGTAACCTTTGTTGTTGTGATAATTTGAAGCAGTTTCTCAGTATAGAAACTAAACGTATCAAATATTTAACAACTTGCTTACCAACACATCAGCAAACTTAGAATTTCATCATAATTTATGTGGTTATTTATGAGACACAACATGACTAACTATGATCTGTCGATTCATTCACGCCCAATAAACATCGTAGAAAAAGTATGTGGTCATCAAAACGCTCGATATCGCCACAAAACCTTTGACGTACTGCTGAGGCACATTACGCGATACCCGTGCAGCGGCGTAACCTCCAGATAGCGTCCCTAGCATCACGACAATCCCTCTAGGCCAGTCAATTGAGCCATCCAGAACAAATACTAAGATGGCCGTTAGAGAAACGCAGGAAGACACCAAAAGCTTAAGGCCATTCATTTGGTTAATGTCTTTGTACCCAGCAAGAACCAAATAACTCAGTACGATGACCCCTAGCCCAGCGTTGAAGAAGCCTCCATATGCGGAGACCAAAACCAAAAACAAGGAAAGTGCGATGGTCGACCAAACGGGGCTTACAGAGCCCTTACGAACCAGTTTTCCAGACCACTCACTGATTTTGTTGCCGAATAAGAACAACACCGTCGCAAACAACAGCAACCAAGGGATCGCTTCTAGAAACAGAGATTCAGACACGCTCAGCAATAGGTAAGCCCCTAAAGCGCCACCGATTAAGCTCAGGATAACTGTAAACAAAATGGTTTGAGGATGTTTACCTATGTCTTGGCGAAACCCGTAAGCACCACTGACGTAACCAGCACAAGCAGCAAAAGTATTAGTTGCGTTGGCGATAACAGGAGGCACGCCAACAAACAGTAAACTAGGAAACGTGATGAAACTACCACCACCTGCAACGCTGTTAAGAATTCCGCCAAGCACTCCGGCTACAAACAATAGAATCCATTCCATCTTTTTGATTCAGTTGAGGATTATTAGCCCAATGTAGCGGCGTTCTCTCCTCAGGTAAACTAAAGGGGCAAATTTTTTGCCCCTTTGGAATACGATGAAATGGCTTACTACGCCAACTAGATCACTGAATATCGAGTGCGATGTTTTTCCAATCACGCAGCTCTTGTCGGTAATACGCGGTCTGCTTGTCCGTGACTGAGTTTATTATTTTAACCAAATACTTATCGGCGACCGCCTTGTTATGGCCGATCTTTTGCTCCAACTCCGTCGAATAAAAACTAGCGGGATTAAACATCAGTTGTTGGAAATGAGGTTGAAAATATCCGACTTGCATACGATTGGTAAGCAAAGCATTCATTTCCACTCGCATTTTGGTTTGATGGTCTATCCAATCATATGAAGTTACATAAAGTTGGGAAGTCCACTCCTGAATCATTCGTTCTTGTTCGGGCGTTACAGAACCTAGCCAGTCATCAAAATTCTCGGTGATTTTTTCTTCATAGTTTTCACGAATTTTGTCTTCAGTGAGCTTCTGATATTTCTTTTTATAACGTGTATGTCGAACACGAATATTATCCATTAGCTCTTCCGCTTGCTCATCAGACAGCTCACTCGCTAAAGCGAACATTTCTGGCGCTATCTGACTTACCAGTCTTTGAGTATGGTTCTGGAATTGCGCTTCTTGCTGCTTTAAGTCATCTTCAGTAAACGATTTAGGATCAAGCGCAATGAGCTGATCCAAATGCTGGATATAATTTGGAATCTCTTCCCGTCGATGCCAATCGCTGAGCACTTCAATTTTTTCACTGACCAGCTCTTCTTGCTCGTCATTTAATTCAACAAAATCTTCCAGATACTCAACCAACAACCAATCCATATTGTTATAAACAAACTTGGTACTACAGCCAGTTAAAGCAAAACAGAGCGCTGTTAATAATCCCCATTTCTTCATCATCCATTCCTCTGCCCAACACTGCTGAGAACATTATAATTATAGCTCTCACACCTGTAGAGAAGTGTGCACTGATTAAATTACCAGCAAATTAAATACCAGAATTTTAAAATGCGCTTTAGCTGGCTGATATTCCATAGAAACCTCTGACAACCATCTATCCTAACTTCACGCATTAGCTCGTATCGCACTTAAAAACGGCAACACCTTTCCTCATGCCCAACTCTGACCTAAATTTAACGTATTGAACGTCTAAATATCTATGATTAATTGAACGGAAGCCACGCACTCTAAGTAATAGATTGACCCAAGCTTCGCTTACATTCTTAACATCAAGGCACAATAATAATGAACAGAACTTTTGCTTCGTCAGTGATCTCCGTGTTGGTACTTGCAGGCTGTGCTACACAATCGCAGCCCGAGCCGGAACAGGAACTCGCTCAAAATCCAATATGCATTGAAAAAGGGTTGCCTGGTGGATGGTCGACCTCAAGCATAACGCCTGAAGTCATGAGGGCGATGGATACCATTCTGGGCCAGATGAACAACGAGTCACCCGTCAAACAAATCAATCAGGTCAGAACCCAAGTGGTCAGCGGGATGAATTACGCCATTGAATTTACCCTCGAAGATGGTGAAGTGTGGCATGCCGTGGTCAATCGGAATCTTCGGGATGATTATATGATTGAGCGAATTGCCAAGCCTGGGCCGCTTTGTCCATAACTTCATTACATAAATCAAAAAAGGCAGAGTCCATTACCGGCTCCGCCCTTTATGATTAATAGATAACCTGAAGCACTACTGCTTTACTCGAACTTCTCTTCTATTTTTTTGCAAATATATTCGCCAATCGGAATGGCTGAAGTAGCTGCAGGGCTAGGTGCGTTGCAGACGTGAAGGCTTCGAACACTTTCAGAAAACAAAAAATCATGAACCAGAGTACCGTCTTCTAGCACAGCCTGAGCACGCACACCTGCTGGATAGGGTTGCAAATCTTCCAATACCACTGCAGGACAATATTTATTGATTAACTTGAGATAGCCCGGCTTCCACCACGAGTTTTTAAACTCTTCTAGCCCAGTATTTAAGTGTTTCGCTGAGACACGCCAAAAACCTTTAAACAACAACATTTGCAACGTATCACGTAGGCTGAAGTTAAACCTCGAATACCCTTCTCTCTTCCAGCCTTGCACCGCATTGGGCCCTACCGTCACACTACCATCTATCATGCGAGTAAGGTGTACCCCAAGAAACGGTAACTCAGGGTCAGGAACGGGGTAAATCAGGTGATTAACGATTTGATTGTGTTTCTCAGGTAATTGGTAGTATTCGCCTCGATAGGGGATGATTTGAAAATCAGTTTTAATCCCCAACATTCGCGTCATTCTGTCTGCCATTAAACCACTGCAAGTGATCAGATGTCGGGTATTAAGCTGCATTGTTTGCCCATCTGCGACACACGTAAGCTGAATCTCCTCTTCAAGCTCTTGCGCGGCTACGACTCTCGTTCTCAACCCAATCAACCCACCAGAGGCCGTGAATTCTTCAACCATGCAATGAGCAACTTTCTTGTAATCGACAATGCTTGTCTGCTTAACGTAGATAGCACCTAAGCCCGTAATGTTGGGCTCTGCCAACTTCAGTTGAGCTTGGTCGAGCAATTCAACATCAATTTCGTTTTGCTGGCAACGTTCAAAAAGCGCTTCCATCCGCTCTAATTCAGCGTCTGTCGTTGCGACAATGAGCTTCCCGCAGTTTTCTACGTCGATACCGTGACGCTGACAGAAGTCGATGGTCGCCTGCACACCACGCTTACAGAAGTCCGCTTTGAGACTTCCGGGTTGATAGTAAACGCCAGCATGAATCACACCACTATTGTGCCCTGTCTGATGCTGCGCAAAATCAGCTTCTTTCTCTAGCAGAAGTATTCGTTTAGCTGGGTATTTTTGTTTTAGTTGCCATGCAGTAGACGCCCCCACTATGCCCCCACCAACAATAATATAATCGTGCACGACGTCCCTTTCTCTTAGCCCATATCAAGACAGCATCTTAATCACAATTGTGCCTAATTGCGCATAGGTGGAGCACAGTCACAGCAATGTCTAATAGTTAAGCCAGATTAATCGTGCGATTTGTGACTTGCTATCCAATATATTGGCAGAAGAAAAGTAATGAATGGATTGAAACATTTGACCAATAACGTAGGGGTTGGTCATCTTGAACGAAATGTGGGAATAGCAGAAACAAAAAAGGAGAGCCGAAGCTCCCCTTTTCTTAATCCTAATAACTAACTCTAATTAAAGAGCAGCTTTCGCTTTTTCAACTAGAACTGCGAATGCAGCTTTGTCGAATACCGCGATGTCAGCAAGGATCTTACGGTCGATCTCGATAGATGCTTTCTTAAGACCGTTGATGAAACGGCTGTAAGATAGACCATTCTGACGAGATGCCGCGTTGATACGTGCAATCCATAGTTGACGGAATTGACGTTTCTTGTTGCGACGGTCACGGTAAGCGTATTGACCAGCTTTAGTAACTGCTTGGAAAGCTACGCGGTAAACACGTGAACGTGCACCGTAGTAACCTTTAGCTTGTTTTAGAACTTTCTTATGACGTGCACGAGCTTGTACACCACGTTTTACGCGAGGCATTATGCTTCTCCTAAACTAAACGATAAATAAACTAAAAAGAATTAAGCGTATGGCATCATACGAACAACTGCAGCCACTTCACACTTAGGAAAGGATTGCGTTTGGACGTAGTTGACGCTTGTTCTTAGTAGTACGCTTAGTCAGGATGTGACGTTTAGTAGCGTGCTTGAACTTAATACCACCAGCAGTTTTCTTGAAACGCTTAGCAGCACCTTTGTTGGTTTTCATCTTAGGCATGATGAATAACTCCGCATTGTAGTAGTTTAATAAACATGTAATCAGGGCGAATAAAACCCCGCCGTTTAAAAACGGCAGGGTTTAATTACTTGTAAGCCGTTAATTACTTCTTTTTAGGGGCAAGAACCATGATCATCTGACGACCTTCGATCTTCTTAGGGAAAGATTCCACTACTGCTAAATCAACAGTGTCTTCCTTAAGACGATTTAGAACGTCAACACCGATCTCTTGGTGTGCCATTTCTCGGCCACGGAAGCGAATTGTTACCTTCACTTTGTTGCCTTCTTCAAGGAAACGCGTCAGGTTGCGTAGTTTTACCTGATAGTCTCCAATATCAGTTCCAGGACGGAATTTTACTTCCTTAATCTGAACCTGTTTTTGCTTCTTCTTCTGCTCTTTAGCAGATTTGCTCTTCTCAAAGAGGAATTTACCGTAGTCCATTACTCGACATACTGGTGGCTCAGCGTTTGGACTGATTTCTACTAGATCCATACCCGCTTCTTCAGCTGCTGCTACTGCTTCTTGAATAGAAACAACGCCAACTGACTCGCCATCAGCGCCAGTCAAACGAACTTCACGAACGCCACGAATTTCACCGTTTAAACGATGAGCATTTTGTTTGGCCGGTACTTGGCCGCGTCTTCCGCCTTTAATAGTTTATTCCTCCAGATTGAGCTTACGGCTTGAAATCTCGTCTTGGATGTATGAAATAAAGTCATCCACTTTAAACTTGCCGAGATCCTTACCTTTACGAGTACGTACTGCAATCTCTCCAGCTTCCATCTCTTGGTCGCCACAAACCAGCATATACGGTACACGCTTCAAAGTGTGTTCGCGGATTTTAAAGCCAATCTTCTCATTTCTCAAGTCTGCTTTAGCTCTAATTCCACATTTTTGTAGTTTTTGGGCCACTTCCTGAGCATAATCCGATTGCTTATCAGTAATATTCATAATTACTGCTTGCTCCGGAGATAGCCAAGTCGGGAAGAAACCGAAGTATTCTTCAATCAGAATACCAATGAATCGTTCTAGTGAACCTAGGATAGCACGGTGAATCATTACAGGAACTTGACGTTCGTTGTTTTCATCCACATAAGTCGCACCTAGACGGCCTGGTAGGTTGAAGTCTAGCTGAACCGTACCACACTGCCATGCACGGTCTAAACAGTCATGCAGCGTAAATTCAATTTTAGGGCCGTAGAATGCACCTTCGCCTTCCTGAAGCTCATATTCAATATTCATTGCTTCAAGAGACTGCTTAAGCGCTTCTTCAGATTGGTCCCAGATCTCATCTGAGCCCACACGCTTCTCAGGGCGAGTCGATAGCTTAACGACGATGTTATCGAAACCAAATGTTTGATACGTATCGTAAACCATCTTGATACAACTAGTCACTTCCTCTTGGATTTGACTCTCAGTACAGAAGATGTGTGCATCATCCTGAGTGAAGCCACGTACACGCATAATACCGTGTAGCGCACCAGAAGGTTCGTTACGGTGACAAGAACCAAATTCCGCCATACGTAGCGGTAGATCACGGTATGATTTAAGACCTTGGTTAAAGATCTGAACGTGACCTGGGCAGTTCATTGGCTTGATCGCGTATTCACGGTTCTCAGAAGAAGTCGTGAACATCGCATCTGCGTATTTGTCCCAGTGACCAGAACGTTCCCAAAGCACTCGGTCCATCATCAATGGGCCTTTTACTTCTTGGTAACCATATTCATCTAGCTTAGCGCGGATGAAGACTTCCAGATCACGGAAGATAGACCAACCATTGTGGTGCCAGAACACCATACCCGGTGCTTCTTGCTGCATGTGGAATAGGTCTAACTGCTTACCAATCTTACGGTGGTCACGCTTCGCCGCTTCTTCTAAACGAGTTAGGTGCGCTTTCAGCGCTTTTTTGTCGTGGAATGCAGTACCGTAGATACGCTGAAGCATCTTGTTATCGCTGTTACCACGCCAGTAAGCACCAGCTACGTTAAGTAGTGTGAAGTGCTGACAGAAACCCATATGTGGTACGTGAGGACCACGACACATATCGATATATTCTTCATGATGGTACAAGCCTGGACGATCGTCACGCGATACGTTTTCGTCAAGGATTTCAATCTTGTACGTTTCACCGCGAGCTTCAAATGCATCGCGAGCTTCCTGCCAGCTAACCTTTTTCTTGATTACTTGGTATTTGGTCTTAGCCAGCTCTTTCATGCGCTTTTCGATCTTATCCAGATCTTCTTGCGTTAGAGAGTGCTCTAGATCGATATCGTAGTAGAAACCATTGTCGATAGTTGGACCAATCGCCATTTTCGCTTCAGGGAAAAGCTGCTTGATCGCGTGACCAAGTAGGTGAGCACAAGAGTGGCGAACGATTTCTAGACCATCTACTTCGTCTTTAACTGTGATGATTTCTAGGCTTGCATCTTGTTCGATAAGATCACATGCATCAACACGGTTACCATCTACACGACCAGCGATGGTTGCTTTCGCAAGACCAGGACCGATAGATTGAGCGACTTCAAGAGTAGAAACTGGGTTGTCAAATTGACGCTGACTGCCGTCAGGAAGAGTAATAATAGGCATTTAACTGTCCTTTACAGTGGTGTTGCACACCAAGCAACACATGCAATTTAAAATCATGTCATTAACTGAGAAAACAAAAGGTTAAAGACGAGAGTTTTGTCCTTTTCTGCACAAATACGAATGCACAATTCAGGAGCGAACGAGCATTGTAACCAAATCAAATAAAATAACAATCCATGTCACAGAAATGTCTTAAATAAGAAGAAGGGCTGATGATCGCTCAACAGCCCTTTGGAATGAAAACAATGACAACTTAAAGCTTGAAGAACGAAAGCTGCGCTTTTTGTTTTTCTGCCAATTGTGACAGCTCCGAGCTAGCACTCGCGCTTTGGCTAATGCCCGTTACGTTTTGGTTAACCAACTCAGACATGTTGACCACGTTTCGGTTGATATCCTGAGTGACCTGAGACTGCTGTTCGGCTGCCGTGGCCACCTGAGTATTGGTGTCATTAATATTAACCACTGACTCGGTAATACCGACCAACGCTTCGTTAGCTTGTTTCGCCAGTTGATTGTTTTTATCTAACATTTCCAAGCTCACCTGCATGCTGTCGTTTGCTAAGCCGGATTGCTTCTGCAACTCTTCAATGATCGCTTGAATTTCGCCAGTCGATTCTTGAGTGCGAGCTGCCAACATTCGGACTTCATCCGCGACTACAGCAAATCCTCGGCCTGACTCCCCTGCTCGCGCCGCTTCAATAGCTGCGTTCAGCGCTAGCAAGTTTGTCTGTTCAGAGACGCCACGGATCACTTCAATCACATCACTGATTTGCTCTGATTGCTCTTTAAGAGTCAGTACAACCTGAGCCGCATTATTCAGTGCATGACTCATCTGTGCGCTGGCTTCACTACTCTCTTTGAAGATTTGTAGCCCAGATTTTGCCAGTTGATCAGCTTCACGTGCCGTGGAGTCAGCGAGCTGAGCATTGTCACTGACATTATCTGCTGTGCTAGCCAGTTCGTTGACAGCAGAAGCCACTTGCTCAATCTCCGCCAGCTCTTGCTGAGCATTACCTTCAGCTTGCGTCATCACTGCCGCTAGTTCAGTAGATGCCGATGCTACTTCTTCACTAATACGCATCAACTCGTCTACAGTCATGTGCAGTTGCTCAGCCGTGGAATTAACATCTTTGCTTAGCTGAGCGACTTCGTTTTCACCTTCAGAATCCGCACGAGCGCTCAAGTTACCTTGAGCAATTTCGCGCATCACCGATTGTAACTTTTGGATAGGCGTTACGATCATTCCTGACAGCAGCCAAGCGACAAAAAGAGAAGCCGCCAAAACAGCCAATACCGTATACATCGCAGTGTTCTGAACTTTCTCGTTATTACGAGTGCTCTGTTCCATTGCTTTACCAGCAAATTCATTCACTTTTTGAGATAATGTATTGATTGCACCGACCATTTCATTACCAGCGTTACGGTACTGAGCAATGAAGTTGTTGTATTCCTGCTCACTGACCGCACCGTTATCACGACGAGTAAACAATTCAACCGAGCGATTGGAAAAACTGACGTAATTCTCAATGGCACGGCGTACCACATTCACATCATCACGAAATGTTTTTCTTGATGCCATCATGTCGAGGTCTTTTTGAATCTGAGCCATTCCAGCTCTCAATTCGTTCAGGAAGACTTCGCGACGAGAAGCATCATAAATCGCATACACGGCACTGATTCTCAGCGGGTATACCTGATCATCGATATTTGCCAGCGTATCTTTATAAAAGATTAGAGAATCTGTGTTAGAGGCAGTCGTTGCTTGCTCTTCTTGCAAGTTGTTCTTTGTAATCCAAAGGGCAACGAGCAGAGTAATCGTTGTTAGTAAGACAGGTAATAAAACCTGACGGCGAATAGACAAGTTCTTTAATGATTGTTGCATTGAATTAATCTCAATCAATTAGTTAGCGTCTTCCTTGATTCGGGAATATTCCCATATAAAATCAGGCGGCAATTCTAGAGATAAAATGTGACCAAGTCCACACTATTATTTGTTTAATTTCATATAGTTACAGACATATAAATCAATGATATTTAATTAACAAAACAAATATATCTAGTTAAAGAAAACGCCGAGATTAATTAATGTTTATTTAAATTATCTGCAATAAAAAAAGCCAAGCTAATGCCTGGCTTCGATTCAGATGAAGACGTCTGATTCGTGACAATAAAAATAGCCAACTCATAGCATTAGCTCTTCATGGGGTGACTTTTACAGCTTAATGAAATTGGTGAGTGGTATTATTCGGAAAAACTGATGTTATTAGCGTTCATCTTTAGGTGTATCCATCACCACCATAGTGGTAATAGAGTTCACCTGTCGGCACTCACCAAGCACATCGGCGTGAAACTTCTTGTAGCTAGGAAGATCCTTAGTCTCAACTCTAAGCAGGTACTCGTTTGAGCCAGTAATGTTGTGGCACTCTACGACTTCGTCAACAAATCTGACATGCTCTTCAAACTCTAACTGAGCTTGTTTTCTGTGACTCGCCAAACCAATGGAAACATAGGCAGCAAATCCAACACCCAGTTGGCTGCTATCCAATACAGCACGATAGCCTTTAATAACGCCTTGTTTTTCTAATTCCTGCACTCTTCGCAATGTTGCTGAAGGTGATAAACCAATCCGTTCAGCGAGCTCAACATTGGAGATCCTTCCGTCCAATTTCAGCTCGTGCAATATTCTTTCGTCAAACTTATCCATGTCGCCTCTATATTGTGCAATTTCAGGTTAGCCTTCGAATAAAAACACAAAATTGCGCCCTAATCCACCTAATATAGAACTCGACCGGTCAGACAATTCATTCAACGCAATAATCTTGCTTCTCCAAGCAAGAACAGGAGTCCATCATGGAATTAGAACAACTTGGCGCTCTGGTGCTTTTTGCCTTTGTCTCGACTTTCACTCCGGGGCCTAACAACATTATGCTGATGACCTCAGGAGCAAATGTAGGTTACAGACGAACTCTACCTCATATGTCAGGAGTAGCCTTTGGGTTTGCTTTTATGGTGATGTTGGTCGGTATTGGTCTGACGGGCATTTTTGAAGCTTATCCAGTGACTCACCAAATTCTCAAATATGTTAGCCTAACTTACCTTGGCTATCTGGCTATTAAAATTGCCCTTAGTGGTAAAGCGAAAGACGTCGAAGACTTCAAGCCAATGACCTTTTTGGGTGCAGCCAGTTTCCAGTGGGTAAATCCCAAAGGCTGGTCAATGGCGCTAAGCTCAGTCACTTTGTACAGTAACGGCGGCGGTTGGTTTGAGCTCTCGATCATCGCTTGTACCTTCTTATTGGTAAATTTTCCATCGGGAAGCTTCTGGATCATTGCTGGTCGTGAGCTCCAGCGCTGGTTAACAAGCAATATTAGAGTGAGAAGTTTTAATGTGCTTATGGCGGCATTGTTGGTCGGTTCAACCTTGCCGATGCTGTGATCAGGCGCTTCAATGTAAATAATGTTAAAGATGCTGTCTCGCTGACGAAAGTGCTGTTAATCTAAATGCGAAAGAGAATAGTTATCGAGTAGAAGTATGAAGAAGCCATCAGCAAAATCACTTACCGTCCAGTCAACACAAGCAATCACTCCGAACATGCAACGTATTTCGCTGCATGGCTCAGAGTTAGCTGAATTTCCAGCCGATTGCACTGGCGGCTACATCAAGCTCCTGTTTAATCGAGAAGGTGGTACAGATTTAAGTCAACTAGGTGAAGAAGAACGCCCCGTGATGCGAACTTACACAATTCGCCATTTTGACCCAGTAGCCTGTACAGTTGAAGTCGATTTTGTTCGCCACATCACTCAGGATTTACAGTGTGGTTTCGCTGCACGTTGGGCAATGCAAGCTCAGGTTAATGACAACATCGCTATTGCAGGGCCAGGTTCCATTTCGGCCTTAAATCTGGAAGCAGATTGGTTCTTTATGGTCGCCGACATGACGGCTCTGCCAGCTTTAAGTGTTAAAGTTCGAAGCCTACCTGAACAGGCAAAAGGTTACGCTGTTATTCAGGTTGAATCAGAAGCAGATGTTCAGCCAATTGAGGCTCCAGAAAACGTCAAGGTTATCTGGCTCACTGCGTCACAATCTCTTGAAGAGCAGGTACGAAGCCTGCCTTGGTTAGAGGGCAACGCTTCCGTTTGGTGTGCATGTGAATTTGATTCAATGCGCAAACTAAGGAAGTACTTCCGTAATGAAAAGGAAGTGGCTCGCGAGAATATCTACATCAGCAGTTACTGGAAACAAGGTGTGTCAGAAGATGGCCATAAGGTAGTCAAGCGACAAGACGCCGACGAAAATCAATAATCAAAAAAGCGAAGCTCGATAGCTTCGCTTTTTCGTTTTATTAGATTTCGTAACTCAGACCGAAATTGATTTTGTAGTCGTCTTTTTCTGGTACGACGCCATCCGAATCAGCCTTGGTTTGCGAGACGTGATCCCAAGTGGCTTTGATACTGAATTCCAGATCGCCGACTAAGTCGATATCAAATCCAAGATCATTTTTATGGCGCATACCACCCGCGTCATCACTTGCCCAATCTAGGTTATAGGTGTAGCTAAAGTCGATGTCCTTGGTCAACTCGTATTCGAAGTTTGATTCTAAGGTCAAAATCGTACTGCTGGCACTTGAGTCCTCGCCCTCTTCTACTGTTGAAAACTCACTGTACTGCATACCCGGACCAATCGATACATCCCACTCTGTATCAGAGTTGGCGATAAAGAAGTAACCCACCTGCATCGAAGCGTTTACCTGATAATCCAAGTTCTGAAATTCGTCACTCAACGCTGAGAACTTGATCGGTCTGAAAAACAGTCGATTGTTGATATAAATATCGTAAGAGCCGTCAAACTGACTCTTCTGAGCCGTTTTCTCTTTGTTGGATTCAGACACTTCATGGCGTGCATTAAGCTTGGTTCTAGACTCCACCGTATTTCGCTCAGCCTCGACTTCACCCAACATCGAAAACTCATCAGTGTTCCCTTTGCTGATATCTAGACCAAAGAATAAATCCGCAGTCCAATAATCTGAATCTTTCTCAGAGCCTCGGTAAATAGAAACCACCTGAGTAACCGGGAATGATTGTTCCTGATCGCCTTTTTTCAGATAGAGCTTGTTATCTCGGATTGATAAATAGCCGTCATGAATCTCTCCGCTAGCCGTGCGGATGGTGAAATAACTTGCTGTCTCAAGGACAGAGACATCTTCAAGTTCAATTTCCTGATCGCCAAGGTCATCGCTGTCGAATTCGATTTCCTGATCGTATGAGTTAGATTCCTTTTTAACAGTTCCAGTCAATTCACCTTTTAGCACTTCACCGGATTTCAATTTCACCCAATCGTCACTTTCATCGATGTAAACAGTTTGGCTATTAAGCTCTTCTGTCACTTCTTCGGCCGCAAAGGCATTTGGCTGGGCAACAACAGTGGCAATACAAAAAGCCGTTACTTTAAGTTTCATCTGTACCTTTTCTGTCTGGTAGGAACCAATCGCATTGCGCATAAGATAATGAGGCAATAAACACTCAATGTCAGAAGCGAGACAGGCGATTGTCAATGTTAATTGGCATGATAATTAAACAAGATGATGTAAAAAAGCGAAGTAGTGCAATCTCGATATGCGATATTAGTCATACAATCATCGAGCCAATAAAGAAACCAAACCATAACAATCCATTTACAACCCTCTTGTAAATGGCTCTTTTTTGCTTTTAAATCAATTGTTATGACTATCGCAGCGACACTCCGGCCACTAGCACTTCTTTTCATCAGCTCATTCTTGCTGATGAGTAGTCATGGCTTGAGCGGTATCCTACTCCCGGTTTCACTTGCGGAAGCGAATATCAGCATCCAGTCGATAGGTTTCGTCCTCTCAATGTATTCCGTCGGATTTCTGCTCGGTGCAATCCTAGGAAAACGTATTCTACGTAACATAGGCTTAGTGCGGACTTTTGCTATGTGCGGCAGCCTCGGAGCCAGTGCGATTCTTATCATGGGGCTAAATTCCGATGTCTGGATGTGGGCAATAATGCGGGCTGTGATGGGCTTTTGTATCGCTTGTGCAACGACCACTTTAGACACTTGGTTCAATAGTGTGTCGACCGAATCCAACCGCGGGAAAATTCTTGCGGTCAATCAGGTGGTTATTCTCAGCGCAATTACACTCGGCCAGTTTGGCCTCGCCATTGCACCGCCAAATGAAACCACTCTGTTTATTGTATGCGGTGTGCTTTTCAGTATTTCAGTCACCCCAGTGGTCTTCATTTCCCAGTTCGAGCCACAGATCGAGCAATCGGACTCCATCCCCCTCAAGTCCATTTACATTCTTTCTCCGCTGGGCTTTGTCACCTGTTTCGTGTGTGGCATCTTATACTCCACCATTGCCAACATGCTGCCGATATACGCAGACGGCATAGGTATCACTGGCTTCCAGCTTTCTGTCTTTATGGGCGCAGCGACAGCCGGCGGGATCTTATTGCAGCTGCCAATGGGGTATTTATCTGATCGATTTGAGCGGCGCAAAGTTATTCTTGGCAGCTGTTTTGTACTCGCTATTGTCAGTTTTGCGCTGCCTGTTTCGATTGAATGGCAATGGTCGATCACTCCACTGATTTTGGTCGCGCTGACCATGGGCCTCATTGCCTGTCTCTATCCTTTGAGTATTTCCGAAACCTTTGACCGAGCTACGAAAGCGCAACTTGTGCCAGTATTGTCAGGCCTACTTTGTATCTATGCGATCGGCTCGATTGCAGGCCCCTACACTGCCTCCATACTAATGGAGCGACTCGATAACAGTGCACTATTTACGTTCCTAATCATGGTGGACTTAGGCCTTATCGTATTCACTATTTATCGGATGTCAGTTCGCGAGGCACTGCCAGTGGAAGAACAAGAAAGCTTTGTCATGCATACACCCGCCTCTATTCATGGTGAACTAGATCCTCGAACTGAGTATCAGGAACACTCGTTGTATGTAGAAGAGGCTTTAGAACAGGTAGAAGAACTAGCAGCATCACACCCTTCCAATGCAATTACTTTTATTCGCAGCCTTGCTAACAAGCAACCCGAATGGGCTGTGACAATTGCAGAACGCGCAGCACAAATCGAAAGTATAGATACCGTCCTGCTTTTCAGAGCCATGACTCTGACCAACCCAGAGCTTTCAGTCGATATAGCAAAGCGCCTGGCTGAGTCTGACGACAACCAGATAGAAGAGCTCGTAGAATGGCTGGTTGAGAAAGAACCTGAAAATGCAATGTCGATCATCGCGGCTATCACTGAATCAATGGAATCAGACCCAACCAAGGTAATTGAAACGCTCGCAGAGCATGACCCTGACAAACTAGTCGAAGTGAGTCAGGAGCTGGTGGCCAACATGGTAGAAAACAGCAGCAATTTGAGACCCGCTGACCGTGACGACGCTAACCTGACGGAATCGGTTGAAGAATGGGTCAATGCAGTATCTGAAACTGCCCCTGAACAGGCCGAGGAAATAGCCGAAATGGTCGAGCAATCCATTCAAGGTGCAGACTTAGATTCCAGTACTCCTACCTAGCTTTTCGGCCAAAAAATCAATCAACAGACGAACTTTAGGTGACAGGTTTCTGTTTTGAGGGTACAAAGCCCAGATCCCTTCTCGATCATCCCGATAGTCAGACAACACTTCAATCAGCTCACCAGAATCCAAGCCTTCTCGCACGTAATAATCGGGAAGCTGCACTAGCCCCAACCCTCGTTTTGCAGCATCCAATAAAGCGGAGCCAGAATTGCAATGAATACGGCCGGAAACTCGTAGAGATTTTTCACGCTTGCTCTCTTTGAAACGCCAATAATCAATAGAGCCAACTAAACACTGGTGACTCTCCAGTTCAGATAAAGTATGCGGTTCGCCATAGCGCGCTAAGTAATCAGGACTGCCACAAACATACAATTGGCGACTGGATAATCTCTTGGCTACCAAACTAGAATCTTGCAAACGACCCAATCGAATCGCCACATCCACACCCATTTCTATCAGATCGATTTTTTGGTTCGTCAGGTTAAGGTCCAAATCAACCTGAGGGTAAGACTCTAGAAAATCGAGCAGTAACGGCGCTAAATGCGTTTCACCATATGTCACCGGAGCGGTCACTTTAAGCAGCCCTTTGGGAGTAGATTGCATTTGAGTCACAGCCAGCTCCGCCAACTCTAAGCCTTCGACCAAATGCTTACACTGTTGGTAGTAAACCTGCCCCGCTTCGGTGACCGACACTTTCCGCGTCGTCCGGTTAAGCAGTTTAACGGCCAGCCTTTCTTCCAACGCAGAAACCCGCCTACTGATCTGCGCAACGGAGGTATCAAGTTTCTTTGCTGCTGCGGTAAATGACTGCGTTTCCGCGACTGCGACAAACTCACTCACTCCGTCCCAATTGGCCATACTGTTTCCCTTAGTAAATCTAACCGTGACACTCTACCATTATTACATATACGTAAAAATCATTTTCAAATTAAAGGGATTATCAAATTTTAAGAAATATTTAGAATAGTCACCAACCAAGCGAAACAGCGAGAAGAGAGTTCCTCGTCTACGCTTAGAACGTCAAAAACAATTACATATAAAGGAACATCCAATGGCACTTGATATCCAACCAGGTCAAACATCTATCAAATCAAAAGCAATGGTGGCATGGGCTGCTGGCGAGCCACTAAAAATGGAAGAAGTTGATGTACAACTTCCAAAAGCAGGTGAAGTGCTAGTACGCATCGTAGCAACCGGTGTTTGTCACACGGACGCATTCACACTATCAGGTGACGATCCAGAAGGTATCTTCCCTTCAATCCTTGGTCACGAAGGTGGTGGTATTGTTGAAATGGTTGGTGAAGGTGTAACAAGCGTTGAAGTTGGCGACCACGTTATTCCTCTATACACCGCTGAGTGTGGCGAGTGTAAGTTCTGTACTTCAGGTAAAACTAACCTGTGCCAAGCAGTGCGTGAAACTCAAGGTAAAGGCCTGATGCCAGATGGAACAAGCCGCTTCTCCATCAATGGAGAAACTATATTCCACTACATGGGCTGTTCGACTTTCTCTGAGTACACAGTTCTCCCAGAAATCTCACTAGCGAAAGTAAACAAAGAAGCACCGCTTGAAGAAGTATGTCTTCTAGGTTGTGGGGTAACAACCGGTATGGGCGCAGTTCTTAACACTGCTAAAGTAGAAAAAGGCGATACGGTTGCTATCTTCGGTCTTGGCGGTATTGGTCTATCTGCAATCATCGGTGCTCGTATGGCTGGTGCAAGTCGCATCATTGGCATAGACATCAATGAAAGCAAATTCGATCTAGCGAAGCAGCTTGGCGCGACTGACTGTATCAACCCGCAAAAATTCGACAAACCAATCCAAGAAGTTATCGTTGAGATGACAGACGGTGGCGTAGATTACTCATTTGAATGTATCGGTAACGTTAACGTAATGCGTCAAGCGCTTGAATGTTGCCACAAAGGTTGGGGTGAATCGGTAATCATCGGTGTTGCGGGTGCAGGTCAAGAGATTTCAACTCGTCCATTCCAGCTGGTAACCGGTCGTGTATGGCGTGGCAGTGCTTTTGGTGGTGTTAAAGGCCGCTCTGAACTTCCTGAAATTGTTGAACGCTACATGGCGGGTGAGTTTGGTCTTCAGGAATTCATTACCCACACTATGGGTCTTGATGCCGTCAATGATGCCTTTGATTTAATGCATGAAGGTAAGAGCATCCGTACTGTTATCCATATGGATCAGTAATCCTAGATTAAGCCATTAATAAGTCGCCACATCATCCGATGTGGCGACTTTATCTGAGAGAGTATCAATGAGTTTATCCAACATCAGTCAGAATAAAGTCGCAGGCGGTTGGCACAAGCAGTACACCCATGATTCTGCAACACTAAACTGCACTATGCGTTTTGCTATCTTCCTGCCACCAAACGCAAGCAAGGAGTCTCCCGTTCCTGTGTTGTATTGGTTATCCGGCTTGACTTGTAGCGATGAAAACTTCATGCAAAAAGCAGGAGCTTTCAAAAAGGCCGCAGAACTAGGCATAGCAATCGTTGCTCCTGACACTAGCCCACGTGGTGACGACGTTGCTGACGACGAAGGCTATGATCTGGGCAAAGGCGCAGGGTTCTACCTCAATGCGACCCAGAAGCCGTGGTCTACGCACTACCGTATGTACGACTATATCATTCAAGAGCTACCTAGCGTCATTGAAGCTAACTTCCCAGTCTCAACTGTCAAGGCCATCTCTGGTCACAGCATGGGCGGGCATGGTGCGCTAACTATCGGCCTGAAAAACGCAGAGCAATTCACGTCAATTTCTGCCTTCAGTCCAATCTGCAATCCAATCCAATGCCCATGGGGTCAGAAAGCCTTCAATGCTTATCTGGGGAACGATTTTGAAAGCTGGAAAGAATACGACTCTAGCGAGCTTCTCAAACTAGCCAAGTCACCTTTACCAATTCTTGTCGATCAAGGTGATGCAGATAACTTTCTTGTTGAGCAGCTAAAGCCCGAAAATCTGGTAGTCGCATCGGAAACCCACGGTTCAGACTTAGAACTGCGTATGCAGACTGGGTACGACCACAGCTATTATTTCATCTCTACTTTTATTGATGAACACCTGATGTTCCACGCGAAACACATGTTCAAATAAACATAAATCACCAAATAAAAATCCCCTCAACCTTCTAAGTTGAGGGGATTTTTCTATTCATATCGCTATATCACCAAATTTAGCTTTGACGGTGACACGTAGCTGAACGTGAATGATACGTCTAAATACCGAGCTTTCCACCATCATAACGAGAGATAACCACAGTACTTGAACGCGCTCGCCACGTACGACCGTCTTGTGGCGTCTCAACCGAAGCGTTCATTGCTTCATGCGGCCAGTTCGCGGGATGCTGAACATTGGTGAACATATGACGGTAATCTGGAGTGAACGTAATCCCCGTCGACTCTGCTCCTTTTGGTACCACTGCAAACCGTTTTAGATGGTCTTGGTTACTCACATTGAGCACGGGTGCCCCATCAACCGATTGACCCAGGCCATCTGGAACGACAGCAAGAATCTGGTTGTCCACACCAATATCAGGTTTGCTACTGGAATCGGTCTGTAGCCATAAGATACCTCGTTGATCAAAGCAAATACCATCAGCTGACGAAAATTCATTCTCATCCGTTAACCCTGACATATTGATACTAGAAGCATCCGCTTCTGCGGACGAACCAAAGACAAAGAACTCCCACTCAAACTCCGTCACGACTGCGCCCTCCTTCCAACGAATGATATGGCCGAACTCATTGTAAGGACGCGGGTTGGCGGCATTCACATCTTGGTCAGTGCGATCGGTATTGTTGGTCAGAGCCAAGTAGACTAGCCCTGTGTCATAATCAACTGCCGTCCATTCTGGGCGATCCATCGGCGTAGCGCCCATAGCGTCAGCCGCCCCAAGCGTGTTTCTGATAATGTTAGCCTGATTACCAATAGTGTCACCAAGGCGATTTCCACTTAAATCTATCGAGTCTTCCGTTAGTGGCAACCACTCACCTTTCCCCTGCTCATCAAAACGCGCAACGTAAAGTGTGCCATGGTCCATATATTTAGCACCAATCGCCATGCGATCGGTACCAACAGGCAAGTTTTCGCTCGCGTCGTTCTCGTCCCACAAAGCATCAGAAACAAATTTGTATACGTACTCATATCGACCATCATGCCCACTGTAGAATACAACGGGTTTACCTGGTTCGATTGCACCATAAGTACAATCTTCATGACGGAAACGCCCTAATGACGAACGCTTAGCGGGTTTAGCATTTGGCGAGTACGGGTCGATTTCAATAATGTAGCCAAAGCCATTATCGTAGTTGCGAAAGTCCTCTTCAGGGGCAAGTCCAGTTGCTGAAATATCCCAGCGTTTAAACTCACCAGTAAAGGCTTCTTCACCCTCATCAGGCGTATCCCAGTCGTTAAAAGCCTCATCTGTAGTCGTGCCATAACGAGATTGAACATCATCAGGTTCCGACGTAATTTTAAAGTGTCCCGGCCAGTTTTCTTCACAAGTTAGGTACGTGCCCCATGGAGTAAAACCATTACCACAGTTGTTGTAAGTACCGTGCGTCACGTTAGATTTATTGTTTTCAGTAGTAAACTTAGTTGTGAGTAAATCACCGTCGGTAATAGCGCCTGTTACGTCCATTTCGGTAGATAAATGAATTCTTCTGTTGTATGGACTATCAATTACTACCTGCCAAATACTTTGCTCAAGTTTAATATGAACAACCGAAACACCATGAGCATAATATTCTTTACGAACATAATCAGGCAATCGGCGACCTTGCGCATCTACCTCTGGATAACCATCTTCATGGAGAATATCATTTTTTATGAATTCGTGATTCATACATAAAATACCTTGGGTATCATCCAGCGGGAAATAATGCATTCCATCGTGCATTTGGCCAACCGAGTGAAGCTGATCAATATGACTGTTCGTCCCGTCCTGTTTAAAGGGATGAATAATGTCACCATGTGAGGAAACTGAAAATAATCGAGTTCCCCATGGCGCTAATACCTGTGCAAAGTGGCCTTCCGGCACAGTAAACGCATCCTTACTTTCTGCGCTTATGGAATCGAAACCCAGAGAGTTAACACGATCAGACACATCTACTGTAGCTTCGTCTGTACCACAACCCGTCAAGCCTATAGAGCTCATGGCGCCAAATGCTGCTACCCCGCCAGTCCCTTTTAGCATGGTTCGTCTTGATAACGCTTTCGACATAATTTCAGAAAGTGGTGTCTGCTTACTTTTATTAAAAATTTCATCGGTAGTTGTACAACGACTCATAACACTGCCTTTTATTTGCTATCTATTACTCGAGCATTTGCTCCCTATGTGGCAATTATTAATAGGCATGAATTGTTAAATTTGTGTTTAATTTAAAAGAAAGAAATAAAAACCAATGAGTCTTTGGAACCAAAGTGAATATTTAATTTATTAATTATTTTTTAGATAAACTCAACCAATAAATAAAGATAATCAATTTAATTAAACCAATCGAAAAATAAACTACATTCATCATATATAATATAGCTCTTAGTTTAATATAATAAATAATATAAATCCGAATAAGAAATTTAACTTACCTTCTCCAACTGATTTTGAATGCTAACTCTACTTGATTTAATCAATATCAACTTAGAAAATAGAGTTTCAAGCTACTATCCACGCTTTGCGATTGCCTGTGATAAGCTATCACTTCATATTGGATAAAGAACAACACCATGTCTAAAGTCAAACTTTCACTACTCTCTCTTATCGCTGTTCTGGGTATTCTCCTTGCCTACGTTTTTATCCCTACGCACGTTCGCCTCGGGCAAGAGATCATTAATCAACCCATTGGCGACGGATTTCAATTGGTCGGATACAAAGCCATCTCTACTGAGCCAACAGATGGCAAACTCAACCACTACTATCTCGTCGCACAGGGTGAATCAGTGAAAGAAGCACAACCTTTCCTTATTTCTTCGGATCCATTTATCCGCGTGGAAAATGTTGTCGACAATAAGCTGGACGTCACCATCGTTGGTCGCGTAAAAACCTTCGACAACGACTTATGGATCACCAAAGCTGACGGCACAGCACATCACTGGTTGATCAGCGCCACCATCAAGTACGTTCGATAGCCTTTCAGTGTTTTAGCTTCAGCCTGAGTTGGGCTGAAGCTTCTTCCCCTTTCCACACTGGTAATCACACTCCAAACAGGTACAATCTCGCCTTCTGTTTTTTCGTCACGACGGCAAGCTGAAATGCATCAACCTGAAAATTTGTTTACTCCGTTCAACACCCCAATTGATGGTTATAGCTTGCCTGACAAGTTCACCTTCCCGTTTTTCTATCAGCCGCATCCCCTGTGTGAACTTGCTGCACAAGAATTGCAGCAACACTTAGTAGAGCAGACTGATTGGCAGCATGACTTCGGTATCGATGGAAACCAAAGTGGTACAGGCAAAATGTTCGGCGTATTGCTAGTCGAGTCCCCTCAGGGTGAAGTGGGTTACCTTTCAGCATTCTCGGGCAAGATAGCAGACCAAAACTTACTACCTGGCTTTGTCCCACCCGTTTTCGATATGCTGGCAGAAGAAAGTTTCTTTCGGGCAGAAACCGCTGAGATCATGGCGGCAAATCAGAAGTTCAATCAATTAAAAAACAACCCTCGCATTGCCGAGCTGACCGACAAGATAAGCTTGCTGAACTCTGAGTATCAGCAGCAGGAACAGTTACAACGCGAGACTATGATTGCAGGCAGAGCAGAGCGCAAAGCACAACGTAAACTCGCTGAATCATCATTGGCAGGAGAAGCGCTAAAAAGCAGGCTCGATGAACTGGCGAAGCAGAGCGTTGCGGAAAAAAACGTACTTAAATATCTCAAGCTCGAGTGGGACGAAAAAATCGCCGTCTTACAACGCGAGCTAGACGAATTAAATACCAACTTAAATGCATTGAAAGAGCAGCGTAAAACCCTGTCTAATACGTTGCAAAATAAGCTGTTTGATAACTACCGCTTTCTGAATATCAGAGGGGAAGAGAAATCCCTCAATGCAATATTCAAACCGACCAGTGCTCCCGTACCACCAGCAGGCGCTGGCGAATGTGCCGCGCCAAAGCTGCTGCACTTTGCCTTTAAACATGGCTTTAAGCCGCTGGCATTAGCCGAGTTCTGGTGGGGTGTCTCGCCTAAATCAGAAGTTCGCCAGCACGGAAAATTCTACCCTTCCTGCCATAGTAAGTGCTTCCCTATTTTGGGCCACATGCTGGAAGGAATGGCCGTTGATGATAATCCGCTGGAAGAAAACTGGGCAGAAGATAAAGAGCTAGAGATCTTATTTGAAGATGAAGCGATGGTGGTCGTCAACAAACCTTCAGGGCTATTGTCAGTCCCTGGCAAAACCATCAAGGACTCGGCGTACACACGCCTGCAGCAACGCTACCCAGATGTAGAAGGCCCCTTCGTGATTCATCGACTGGATATGGCGACATCAGGGTTGCTGGTTTTCGCTCTGACAAAACGTGCGAACAAGAGCCTACAGAAACAATTCATTTCGCGTTCAGTGCAAAAGCGCTATGTAGCATTGCTTGAAGGAGAGGTAAACCAAACCAGTGGTCAGATAGAGTTACCAATGCGTGGCGATCCTGATGATCGCCCCCGACAGCTCGTCTGTTTTGAACATGGGAAACCAGCTGAAACCTATTGGGAACTGATTGAATCTCGTGATGGTCGCTCCAAGCTCTACCTTTACCCAAAAACAGGTCGAACGCATCAGCTAAGAGTGCACTGTGCTCATCGTCTTGGGCTTAATTTACCTATGGTTGGCGATGGTCTCTATGGTCAACGTTCCGATAGATTGCACTTACACGCACAGCGATTAGAGATCGAACATCCTTACAGTAAACAGCCCATGACTTTCGAAGCGGAATGCGAGTTCTGAACCTTCCAAAAGCGTCATATAGTGGCGCTTTTTTGGTTTGCCTTCCTTAATAGACCTTAGGTTTACCAGCACAAATACCCTTAAACTTTTTGGTGATATCTTTATCAGCAACTATTCTTTTATTGAATCTATTTGCATGTTTAAGGAAGAAAAAATGCGCAGCTTAATTAAAACCTTTTTATGTCTGACCGTTTCTCTGCTCTTTGCCAGCCTTGCTCAAGCTAACACCGTTAAACTCGCCAATGGTGAGTGGGCGCCGTATCAATCCAAATCACTTAAAAACGGCGGCTTCATGACTCAAATTGTCAGAGAAGCCTTTGAAGCAGAGGGCTATCAAGTTGAGTTTACTTATATGCCGTGGAAGCGTGGCTTCGAAGAATCCAAAGCTGGTAACTTTGATGGCTCATTGATATGGAGTAAAAACCCTGACAGAGAGCAGTTTTTCCACTATACCGACTCCGTTATTACGTTAAGTACTGGCTTGTTCCAACAAAAAAGTAAACCTGTAAGCTGGAGCAGCAAAGAAGACCTTAAGAACTTCAAAATCGGTGGCGTAACAGGTTATGCCTATGGGGTCGAGGATATGGAAAAAGCCGGAGAAATCAACATACAGCGTATCGCCAGTGCTGAAAACAACTACAAAAAACTCAGCGCAGGCCGACTAGACATTGTATTGGAAGATATGGATGTTGGTATGGAGACCATCACCAAACTCAATTTAACCGATAAAATTGAGCCGAATGCCAAAACACTGTCCGCAAGAGACTACTTCGTTATCATTTCGAAAAAATCCCCTCGTTCACAAGAGCTGGTTGATGCCTTCAACCGAGGACTAGCGAAACTCAAAGCGGAAGGCAAACTGGATGCTTACCGCGAAGCCTCAATCCGAGGCGAGTATAAATAGTGCTTATTGACTGCAATACGAATCGATATTTCTAAAAAGGGATGGCTAGTGCCATCCCTTTTAGTTTTCTTTACCTTTCACCCAAAAACTCGTTTTTGACTATTTATTCACCTGATACAGCTTTCAATTTCCTTGATGCATCAAGCGTAAACAAACACGATAAATGTCAGCAGTCCTGACGCCTCGCCTCAAATCTCCAAAAACAATCTCAAGCCCACTTAATGATTATTAATCATCTAGAAAACAATTTATATGCAACTAGATTTAAACGCATGTTCGACGCGTCCTGAACTAACACTCAATTTTAATCAACTTTTTAAACGAGGAACTAATGAAACCTACACTACGAACTCTCTCCGCTTTAGCGCTTATTACTTTAAGCTACAACGCTCTCGCGAAAGACCTTTACTTAGTCAGCAGTTATGATGATAAGCCTTACAATGAGCTGCAGATACTCGATCTCGATACCAAAGAAACGAGTAAGTTAGCAGATATTAATTATGGCGGTCGTTTGGCAGTCACAGAGAATTCAATCTATGTGACGACAAGTTCTCCGAGTACTCAAGCCTTGTCGCGTGTCACTTTGGACGGTCAAAAATACCGGATGGTGAACAGAATTCCTATGACTGGTGACATTCCGGTTGTGGTCGATAAAGAAACTGGGCAAGTGTATACCTCCAGTATCACTCAAGACACTGTGGTTGAGGTTTATCCGGACTACACAGACTCGCCAGGAGCGCCAATTGAGGGAGAAGATTTCCGGTTTATATTCGGAGATACGATGGAAGAGTGTGGTATTGCCTACTGTGCGAACAACACTGCATTGGCTATCGATAACGCTAACGAGCGGATGTACATGGCACTAGGCGTTAACCAAGAAACGGAAGTCATCAGCTTTCCATTAGGTGAACACTCAACTGTAGACAGACGCCAAGAATTATCGGTTGAAGACGGTATCGACCACTACGAGGATTGGCACAAAATCATCGCAATGCATTTAGATCCGAAAGACAAGTTCCTTTACTTTGCTAATGAACATGGCATTTATCGCGCAAACATCAAAGGAGAGTCGAGAAAGGTCGAAAAAATCCTTTCAATTGACGAAAGTAACGGATTTGAAGGCGTTGTAGATATGGAAGTCGATTTCGATGCAGGTAAGCTTTACTGGGTACAGATCGGAAAGCCAGAAATCTACTCTGCTGATCTCTCAGGCGAAAACGTAAAAGTTGAGTACGTTACTCAAGGTGGAACCACATTTGAATTAGCCTTTATGGACTAGTACTTTCACACAAACCAAAAGGCCTAACATATGTTAGGCCTTTGATTGTTTCGGTTAGTCTCCCCAAACCATGTTGACGAACTCTGGGTGGTCAACATATGGGTTACGGTTACCTTGGAAATTGTACACCGCGTTGTTGCGATCAATTTCCTTCTGGTCGACTGGGTCATTGGCATGCCAACGTTTTAACATAGCCAAAACCCAAGGTTCAAATACCGTCGTATTAGTACCGTTGAGCACAGCGTTGGAGTTATCACTATTCCCTTCCCAATTAGCGATTTCGTTTTCGTAGCGTGTCGCCATGTAGAAGTACGCACGGGCCAAATCACCTTTGAACTCATCAATAGGTTCAAACACAGTACCAGAGTACCCTAGACTAGAAGCTGCAGAACCAACTTTTGAGCCGTTAGAAGACGTGTACGTCGCGCTGCCAACTTCACCGAATGGCCAGTTGCTGCGTTTCGCATTCACGTAACCATCTGTCGCATACAAGTGGTGACCATCCGAGTTCATTGGTTCCACTTTTCCACCAAACCAACTCTTAGGGAAAGAGTGTTCGCGGTTGTAACAGTCACCTTCTTTACTGTACTGGCCGCATTGGTCTGTCACTTTAGTAAAGTTAATCGAATCACTGCCAGATACCTTCTCTGAGTAGATATCGAGAATCGTCCCGTCCTTCTCATAGTAGTTGTCGATATCAGCGGTTTTGACTAAATCCCAAACAGCAGAGTAGCCTTGCGAGTTGTGGTTATTGATGATGTTATACAGCGCAGTCTTCAACGTATAGCCTGTCTTACCTTCGGCTGATTTGTAGTAGTCACCGAGCACTGGTGGTTCTGGATCAGGGTCGCTACCACCAAGCGTAAAGGAGTGCTGAGAAGAGTTGGTAAAGTCGCCACCAGACGCAAGAGTTTGACCGTTAGACGTTAGCGTGTAAGACCCATTTCCAGAGCTACAGCAGATGCCATCGCCATAGGAATCAACTATTTCAAACACATACGGGCCTGATTCAACACACATCGCCTTTTCATAGCTGGTGTTATTACCGTAGTCAGAGCCAGAGAATAGAGTCTGATTGCTGCTGTTTTTCAACGTCCAGCTTGTTTCAGATCCATAACTGTCCGTCGTCAGGTTGAGTGTGACTTCATGATTGCTACAAGTTGTCGGAGGCGGTGTTACAGCACCATCAGATGGCTGGAAGTTATCTATGTAGACGACTTCGGAACCATCAAATCCAGACTCGTCATAGAAGCGCAGCCCAACGTTTATGCTCTTGGTGCTGCTGGCCGTGTACGAATAAGCAATATCCTGCCATTGACCGGTTTGGCTAGGTACGCTGTAATTTTGGTATCCATCCACATACAGGCGTGCTTTAACATTGCCTTCAGTGTGATAAACAGACACAGAAAAATTATACGTCTGCCCTGATACCACACTTACAGACTGCTGAAAGTCCGTGTTGCTTTGCGTACCGGTATTGACCGTCACTTTTGCTGCATTGCTACCACTTTTTACAATGCTGGTTTCCTGTGACACCGAAATGCCACTATCGATTGTGTTCCACCCTGTTGGAGAGGAACTGCTCCATTGTTCGAAATCACCATTGGTCATTTCAGCCAGAGCAAGCGTAGGGGTAAGAAATAGAGACGCCAGTAAGACGCTTTTATTCAACGGAGAACTCATCTTGTTTCCTTTTTATTTTATAAGTCCGAAATATAGATTAAATTTTATCCATTGAAATACTAAAACCTGTGTCGCAATTTTAAGCAATAGCACTAATAAGAATTCAAGAAAGTTTAATATTCCGCCCACTTTCAACAGATTTAACAATAAAATCCAATGAGAGATTAATTCCAAAAAAATAGGGATAGAAAAAGAGAGATATAAACAGTTGGTTAAAATATTTAGATTCCCATGGGGAAAATAAAAAACCACCAGCGTGATGCTGATGGTTTTATTGTTTATAAAGTGTAAAGATGGCAGTAGCTATTCTATTGTCTGCTAATCAGTAAATTGGCTCCTGAAAAAGCAAGAAACGCAGCACACGCTCGATTAAATCGTTTCGCCATCGCTGGTCGTGAAAACCAATTTCTCAAATACAAACCAAATAATGCATAGATACTGATTGCTGCAAGCTCTAGAGTTAAGAACGTAATACCTAACGTAAAGAATTGCTGATCCACGTTCGCCGTCACATCGACAAACTGAGGCAAAAACGCAGTAAAGATAAGAATCGCTTTCGGGTTTCCTGCTGCCAGTGCAAACTCCTGCTTCGCGAGACCAAAGTGGCTACGCGTCTTATCCAACTCTGCGACTGGGCTGGCTTCAGAGCGCCATAGGTTAAACGCAATCCAGAGTAGATACAGAGCGCCCACCAGCTTGATGATGAAGAATAACGCCTCAGAGGTGTAGAGAATCACGGCTAACCCAGACGCCGCCAGAGCAATCATAAACGAGAAAGCGACAATGCGCCCAAACCCAGCAACCAACGCTGCTTTAAAACCATAACAACGGGCATTGTTCATCGACAATAAGTTATTTGGCCCTGGTGTCATATTGAGTGCAAAGCACGCAGGGATAAATAGCAGTAACTTCCAAAATTCCATGTCGTATCTCTTTCCAGTTATCTCTTCTATACGCTCGAAACATGCGCATATCGAGAGAACTTAAATTCTTCCGGTTTATTCTTATTCGCCCAAAATGCAGGGCCACCAAAGTTTTCTACTGCTCGATAATACAATCTTGCACGACGTAAACGAAGCTTTCTCAGAAGACAGAACCCGCCCTCATCTTCGATAGTGCGAATCATGTTATTCAGAAAAACTCTATCTGCTGTATTTTTGTCGTTAATATCTTTGCCATGATGGTACATCCAATCATGGATATTGCAGCTCTCGGATACCGACAATCCATATAAGGTCTCCGGTACTAGCTTCCCTTTCCAACCGGACGTACCACATCCATTCACAATTTGCCCGAGCTCATCTTGTGTTGCCGCCCAGTAGCTTTCAGGGGCATACAATTCCAAGTTTTCTCTATTGCTTTTATTACTCATTTCAAATCCTTTTTAGTCTCTAATCTTAGCTGATTAAGCAGGCCTTAAAATACAGCCTTAATCACTCAAAGCTACGGTTGCCTCTATCTCTATCTTCAAATCGGGATGAATCAATTTGGAGACTTCAACCAGCGAGCAAGCGGGTAGCTGCCCTTCATAGAAGGTAAAGAGCTGCTCACGAATTGAAGGGAGTAAGCTGATGTCAGTCACGAAGATTGTTAGCTTAATTAAATCGCTTTTAGTACACCGCTCGTGATCCAGTATCCGCGAGATCTGGTCTAATACTTCAGCACTTTGCTCAATTAAGCCTCCAGATTGCGATTCAGTGCCAAATGCCGTCAGTCCGGAAATGTACAACGTCTTATTGTGTTTGACTGCATGAACATAGGGACCAGAAATCGGCGGCAGAAAATCATAATTAAGTTTTTGGGTCATAAAAGGAACATCCTGAGTAACCGGCTAGAAAGGAAGATCTAGATAAATGGAGAAGCACTAAGACCGCTAAACATACTCAACGCACTGAATTGAATCTATCAAAATACAACAGCTAACAAGCCAGTGTTTCACTTAAAGTGCCAAAGGAAAGGTGCGTTAGCTGTTGGTTTAAACGGTTAACTAAGTTTTGATCTAATAATGCTTGCTAACGGCTTAATCACGCCTTTATCACCCCAATACTGGCCATGGCTGAATGGGTTCCATGATGCAATAAGGCCTCCAGCATTGATCGGATGATCCCTAACTAACAAATTGTAGGAATCACCTAATTGTCTCAAAGGCCAGCCAAGTACATCGTCTGGGTCATAGTAGTTATCCCATCGGAATGAAGGGTGTGGACTTGGGAAACATTTTCTTTCTTGTAATCCAGCGTTAAACAGAGGGATGTTACAACCTGTGGTGACGAGGTTCTCGCAAGTTTTCAATTTCATGAATGATTCCTTGCGTTCTTCGTCACTGTAATCCTTGAAAATATTGAGACCATGCTCTGCGTCCCATATGTAGTTTGAGATAACCTGACAACCAAGAGACTGAGCAATAATGATGACTGGCCTATCTTGATTCCCGCCGATATCAAGATAGGCGTGTTCAAGGGTTTTGAAGATTTCCTTCTGAACTGCAAGATACTTATCTTTCCGTCTGTGTGAGCTGTGTTCAAGCGAACCAGCATCACCAAATCCATAAAGGAAAAACTGCCTCAATCGAGTCGCATCCAAATCGTTACTCGGCTCTGACATCATTGCTTGCCATAGTTCATCTTCTGGCTGCTGCAAAATAGGCGCGTATTGAACATTCTGAAATGACACCTTCGTCCATTCAGAACCCAATTCCTTTTTCAGTTCTTTCTCTAGCTCATCATAATAATCTGGTTTTACCTTTCCCATTCCATGTAATGTTATTAACGCTACTTCTTTCATTATGATTTCCTTCTATAAAGAGCCATTAACAACAGCAATTCAACTGGCAAGGTTGATCGCTACTACTGCTAAGAATAACGTCTATGTGAAACTATGCGTCTGGTGACGGCCCACTTACTTCAAAACACCGAGTGTATGTAGTCAGCACTTTCCAGCTAGCTGCAATGTGAGCTCTTTTGCTGAAATCTCTTTGCATCCTTGCGTATTCTGGCCACACCATAGTGGCGAAAAGTCATTAAGCCCCTGCTTTTCTGCGCGGCTACGTAATTGAGACATTTCGATTGAAGCGTATGGGAACTCTGGTGCTAGCTCTGTCATACATCCCAGCTCATCCATAACGCGGTTCATAATCCCTCTAGCGGGTTTACCCGAAAAGATATTCGTTAATGCAGTATGAGAAGACTTTTCGCTCTTTATTGCCCGCTTATGAAGATCTGATGTGTTAGCTTCTGTGCATAGCATGTAAGAAGTACCAATTTGTACTGCCGACGCGCCTAATTGCATGCAAGCAAGTACTGAGTTGCGGTCACTAATGCCGCCAGCGGCGATAACGGGCACCTTCACATGATCAACCACTTGCGATACAAGTGACACTAGCCCCATTTGAGTAGAGATATCACTGGATAAGAACATGCCTCTGTGCCCTCCAGCTTCTACACCTTGAGCGATGATTCCATCCACGCCATGTGAATCCAGCCATATCGCTTCTTCTACTGTGGTTGCAGATGAAACAACTTTGGTTCCCCAGCTTTTCACACGTTGTAATAAGTCTTTGTCTGGAAGGCCAAAATGAAAGCTAATGAACTCTGGCGAAAAAGGCTCAATTGCATCAGCGATATCATGGCTAAAAGGCACTCGACTGCCACCAACGGAATGTTCTATTTGTAATTCCAGTTCTTCAAAGTAAGGCTGAAGTGCATTTCGCCACACCACCTGGCGACCTTCATCGTAAGGTTTAGGATCATGACAGAAGAAGTTCAGGTTAAAAGGTTTGCTCGTGGATGCTTTGATTAACTCAATTTCACTGACTATGCTTTCAGTCGTCAACATACCGCAAGGTAGGGAACCTAGCCCACCAGCCTCACTAACCGCAATAGCAAGGGCACTTCCTTGTACCCCTGCCATCGGAGCCTGAATGATCGGCAGCTCGGTTCCTAAAAGTTCTTTAAAATCTCTATTCATCGTCATCCTTTGCTGAATTTGAGTTTTAAGATTAGGCCTTGGGAATCAATCTTAGACGCTTTGTTAGATGCTAGTTTCAAACTCTTCAATTAACCCCTGCTTTTTTAATTCAGAAGTAATTGCACCGCTTGTACGACCATGAATTTCAGACAGTTCGTCGATTGACTTGTTTGCATCAAATGCGTGCACTAGCCTTTCTCGCTCTTCTTCTGACCAAGGAAGTCCAGCATTCTTAGGAAGACCTTTCAAAATATTTTCTTCCTGTTTTTGCTCAATTGATTTTTTACCTTTCTTTGGTTGCTTTACTGCTCCAATAACTGTAAACAAAGACCGTATAACTTCTGGGTTATTATAAAGTGAGCACTCAGGTAAGGCTTCACCTGAAGTCGGGTCGATTCCATTTGCTAGTGCTTCAACATTTTTTAACGCAGCCAAAATATCCATATACACTCCAATTTGTTATTCGCATTTAACGCCTATTCAAGGTGTGAGCAACGCTATACAAAAGCCTCCGCAGATCACCTTAAACACTAAACACAACGTATAGTAAAAATGCCATGCGTTGCGTGCCCCTCTTGAGCAGGTTGTTACGTATATGTTGCATAAATCTCGGAGCACAGAGCATCAGCCCACATAAAACATTTGCTACCACTCTCTAAGCCTTCAGATTCAGCAATATCTCGCCCCATATTTGTAAGCTGAATTAAACTAGACTCAAGAGAAAGGTATAAGTCTCGCCAAATTTGATATTCCATTTTGGATGGTCGTGACTTATTTGGTTCAGGTTCTTTGTAAAGAGCCAACTCTTCATTAGCTAAAGATATGTTCCCTTTATGCTTGATGATTAGATGAGTGTAAATTGTCCTCACATTCCCAACCCAAAATTCATTTGGATTAAGCATCATTGCGATCTCAGAGCCAACACTAATACGCAGATATGGCAAATTTGAGTCATAAATCGTTTTCGGTACGTGGTTCACGTCTGGCGCTGATTTCAGTTTGCTAGCTAATTGAAAAACAGAAGAGGCTGGGCTGGAACTTAATACTTTAGGACCAAGAAAATGCTCAGATGCACTGTAATTACCTTCTGGCATTTCTATTCCTAAAGCCAACTGACAGTAATCATTTACTTTTTCGTTTTCAAAATGTCTTGTGAGTAATTGATGAGCATTTTCTCTCTTATTATAGTGCTCAACTACATTTCGAATGTTGATTCCTTCAAACAATTTATTCTCCTTAGTCAATTAATATACATAACGCCCGCGTAATAGGCGTGAGCTTGCGAACGTCCTGATTAACCTGTTTGTTATGTTCAACTGTCTACGAACTAACTGCACAAGCTCGGGTGACATTTTTTGACCATTCCACTGTATCGCAACTAGGAATGGAAAGCCCTTGTGGTAAAGTAACCTCATCTCCACATGCTTTATTTAATTGTTCTTGAGTTAAGCCTTTTACATTACTCATATCCAAAATAGATAATTGCGTTCTGACTAAAGTCGCGTCAGTAAAATCAGCACCATCAAGAGTAGCGCCATAAAAGTCAACGTCAGTTAAAAATGCTCCTTTAAAACTCGAATTTCTCGCCTCAATACCACTCAGATCTGCACGGTACATAGATGCATTCGAGAAATTCACCGAGTCAGCTTCAGCAGCGCTCAAACAACTATTGTCTAGTTTTGCTTCGGTAAAATCGCTACCCACTAAGTCAGCAAAAGCAAAGTACATATCTGTTAATGGAGCATCTCGTAGATAAGAATATCTGAAGTTAGTATTAGACTTGGCGGTTAACTCAGTTAAATCGACGCCGTAATTATGTAGTGTAATTAATATTTGTCCTCGTTCTGGGCTTAATCTTAATTCTGTAACCAACGGAACCGGGTCTTGGGCTAACAATTGTCCAGAAGACCCGGAGAGTAACTTCGAATTGATCATCTCACCAGCCCACAATGCTAACCCAGAATCACTACCACCCGCAGAAAGAATCGACTCGACAGATGTTTCCTCACTGTTGACCCAACGATATGGCGATAGTGCATTTACCAATCCGATAATGCGACTATATAGACGTTTACTAAGGCAATAAGTGTCGCCCCTCTGCGCAAGAACCGGATACTGTTCCGGTGCACATACTTTTGGATCTCCACTTGTTTCTTTCTCGATAGATCCAACAATAAGGGGGAACAACTGAAATAGTTGATTGTTACGTTGAGACTCCACCAAATAGCTATCAACGATCGCTAAGTGGTTCTGCAAGTCTAGCTTCTTATTCTGTTCAAAGAACAGAAAATTGGCGTGTAACGCTAGGAAGCCACCTACTCCCAAGGTTAATACGATGGCTGGACGTCCGAAGAAGACATAACGAAATAGTGCGCCCCATGCCCCCATTTTACGATTAGCAGTCCATTCATTATTTACTGTTGCACGATATACATTTCGAAAAACTTCCAAAAGGCGGTGTTCCTGCCCAACTATTTCATCTTCACAGTTTTTTAACCGTGAGTCCAAGGAGGATATTTCATTAGTGTTTAACGATGCTTCAGAGTTATTTGTTCCATTCATAGCGACTCCTTTCCCTACTCCGAGAATTCGACTACATATATATAATGCCGCATTAAGGTGTGAGCAACGCTGCCAACAAACTTAACCATACCACCGAAAACACAGAGCAAAACGTTGAGAATCACTCTTAAGTACTTTGTTAGAAAAACTAGAATACTCGTACATCTCCATCTAAAAAGGTATTGGAAAAACTAGTACTCTTAGTAACATGATCCCCAAATATGGTATCGTACTTAAGAAGGACAAATGTTCCTTTTGTGAATGAATCAAATCTACAACTTTGATTTTCTAGCTTTCCACACAATTTTTCTTGTAAGGCAAAGGGGAGTTTTTCTTCATTTGAAACTGTAAAATCTACCAAATCTTCTGGTGACGAACTTTCACTAATTTCTTGCACATATTTAGACAATGGTGCTATCGGAAAATCATGATCCTCACCAGAACGAATGATCAAGTTATCTATATGATACTGCTTACGAATACTATCTTTTGAAATGATTTCTTGATCTGTTCCTTTCCAGAAAGTGGCAGTTACATTTTTAGCAGACACAGTAGAGCCATTTTTAACAACAGCAACCACGTAAGGTTCATCAATTCCCCAGTAATTTTTTAGTTCGATAGATTGAATTTCTATTTCTGTAGGATTCTGGTCTTTAATAAGAGCTTCACTATTTTTCATAGAACTAGGTGTCTCAGGTGGCAATACGAGCTTATTTTGGAGGTCTCTCCAGACATCCATTTTACAATTAGCCGACTTGTTGACAATTGAAGCAAGATCTTTTTGAAGGACACCTTCATATTCATTGCTCTCGTATTTTACCGCTCCTTCTAGTCCTAAATCAGCTAACTTTTTTACTATGCCACTCACCTTCGCTTTTGCTTCTCCAGTAAGTTGTACACCTTCTGTTCCTCCTGATAACGGAACATTGTCGCAAAGTTCTTTTGCTGTAGTGACTATTAAATTAAGTGCCTCTTTTTGTTTATCTAGTTCATAGCCGTAGCTACTCCAAGATAGTGCCATTCCTGTAGCTAAAATACTGATTAATGAAAATTTCAAATTAAACTCCTTTTCTAATATTTGTATATTGTGTGAGCTAACTCTAGCCAAAAGTATGCATGCTCAATTTCACCACGCAATAATGTGCTAAGCACCTCTGTTAACCCTATGAAAGGCATGGAATATAACAAACATAACCATGGTGAATGAGTGTGGAGATCTCAAAAATAAGCAACTGATAACATGCGCATCGAGTTGAATTTAAAAAATGTGAAAGAAAGCGGGTTTGGGGGGATGCAAAGGATCATGAGAGCAGCTTGCACAAGCATCAGCTCAAGGCGTCGTAACGCTAAAGTAAACTCTATAGCTTAACCAAGCGTTCAAATTTTATATAAATATACGCTTATAGTTTAGCTCTATTTAATTCAAACATTTACTCTTAAATAAGTAATTTTACGTAAACAAATACCTTCTGTTTATCGAGTAAACATCATCGTAATAATATTTCCACCATTTGATATTTACGTTATTAGTTTACGTTGAAGATAATAAAGAAAAGGCCGCGTAAGCGGCCTGATTAGATTGAGTAAAACCTTAGCCACCCCTTATACCACCTAATGCGTAGCACATATTCGGTTGGAGCATGATAGCTTTACCATCAAGATAGCAGAGCTCGTATCGGTCTGAGCTTGGAAGCGAGCTATTCGATGAAAATACAAATGGCGAAAACAACAAAGCTAAAGAAATAAATATTCCCCTCATATTACCTCCTATATTTATTCAGCAATTTAAATATAGTCAAATAATATTAATATTACTTATTTTTATTGCTCTATTGGTTTTATTACTTTACAAGGATTACCCGCTGCTACCACATTAGGTGGAATATCTTTTGTGACAACACTACCTGCGCCCACCACACTGTTTTCTCCTATAGACACGCCCGGACAGACGATAACACCACCGCCCAGCCATACATTGTCACCAATCGTGATAGGCGTACCGAACTCTACGCCCTCTTCCACTCGACCTTTAACATCTAATGGGTGACCAGCGGTGTAGATTTGTACATTCGGTGCAAACAATACGTTGTCACCGATATGGACTTCCGCTACGTCTAGCACAACGCAATTAAAGTTAGCGTAGAAGTTTTTACCCAACTTAATGTTGGAGCCATAATCACAGCGAAACGGTGGCTCTAAAAAAGCACCTTCGGAATCTGGAATTAAGGTGTCTATTGCATCGCGCCATTCATCCGTATCAGGAATGCTATTGTTGAGCTTTTGCAGCACTTTGCGACATTCAATACGCTCGCCATAAAGTTGCTTGTCCCATGCATCATAGGGCTCACCAGCGAGCATTTTCTCTTTTTCACTTCTCATTACGCACTTACCTTTAACCACAGCACATCATAGGCTGATAAAACAATCTCATCGCCGAGGAAATGCTTTCCAGAAAGCAGATCCTTCGTCTGTCGAGTGCCCAAAATATCGCATATTGACGCTGGGATTGTTTGCTCCATTTCACCAAAATTGCAGAGAGCGAGAAGTTGCTCACCCTTTGCGTTGGTTCGGCAGTAAGCAAAAAGTTGCGAACGATAAGTTTCAAGAATTTCAGTCTTTGCATTACCCAATTCTGGATGAGATTGGCGTATTGCCACCAGCTGATTTAAATCAGTCCAGATTCGGTTTTGATACGTGCCTTTTTCTCTGGCTTGTTCAATCGCCTTATCGGTAATCGATGGGCGGTTCACCCAACGTGCGTCATCGCGTTTGAATTCATCACCTAGGTAGCTGTGGTCATTTAAAATGCCGAGCTCGTCTCCCTGATAAATCAACGGAATACCACCGATGCTAAGGTTGATACTGTTCAATAGACGAATACGTTTAAGTGCAAATTCGATTGCTTGTGAATCGTCGGCTTCAATCGCTTTTTCTAAGCCCGCTAGAGATGCTAACGAGCCGCACACTCTACAATCTCCCGTAGTCGGGTTTTCTTGAAACGGCACGCCCTGAGAGAATGAACCCTCAAACTTGCCGGTGTAAAACTGATTTAGGAAGCGGCGGTGATCATAGCCGTTAATGCCAAGCTGCTCAGCTACAGCATCGTCAAACGTCCAACCAATATCATCGTGACAACGAATGTAGTTCACCCATGAACACTGGTCTGAGATCTCGAAGCTTTTCTTTAGAGACGCTGTCAGTAGCTTGGTTTCACGCGTAGCTAAGCTCTCCCACATCAGCGCCATCATTAATGGGTTGTAGGACAACTGACATTCTTGTTTGTCGATATACTGTGCCACTTCATCTGGGTGCACAATCGCTTCTGATTTGAACAACACAGCAGGCGCTGCGATCTGCAAACAAGTGTTGAAACACTGAATCAAGGTGTGTGCCTTCGGCAAGCTCTCACATTGAGTCCATTTCTCTTTCCAGATGAACGCTAATGCATCAAGACGTAACCCTTCACAGCCGATGTTGGCGAGGAACAGCATTTCATCGGTAATGGCGTTAAACACCGCTGGGTTTGAATAGTTGAGATCCCATTGGAAGCTGTTGAATGTCGTCCAAACGTACTTCTCTACATCCTCTAAGAATGTAAAACTGCCACGGCGAACGGTCGGGAAGATCTCGCGACAAGTTTGGTTGTACTCATCCACTTCCTTTTTATCGGTGAAGAAGTAGTAAAAGTCTTCAAACTCGGGGTTACCCTTACGTGCTTGCTCTGCCCAGTAGTGTTCATCTGAGGTGTGATTGAACACGAAATCCAACACTAGGCTAATGCCTTCATCACTCAACGCCTCAGCGAGCTGCGCCAGATCTTTCTCCGTGCCCAGTTTGGGATCTACCTTGCGGTAATCAGACACTGCATAGCCGCCATCGCTGTCACCTTCCGGCGCTTTGTAAAGCGGCATCAGGTGCAGATAATTGATACCAAGTGACTTGAGGTACGGGATCTTCATTTGCAGATTTTTCAAATCACCAGCAAACAGATCCACATATACAGCCATGCCAAGCATCTTTTCACTGCGATACCAAGCTGGATCTTTAAGTCGTTTCTCATCAAGGTTCTTCCACTTACGTTTACGACCAGAAAAGGCCTTGGCAAGCACTACCACCAGATTTTGTAGGTGCAAGAAAAAATCATAACGCTCGCCATAAAGCGTGTGCAGTTGCCCGACTAAGGATGGAAAATGCTGCGCCAGACGTTCAAGAAACACCTTCTCGTCTTTTTTAGTTAGCTTTGGCAGCTCTACTGAATCAAGCACTTGTTGTAGTGCTTGCTTAGTTTGTAATTCGTTTAACATGTTTTCTCTCCTGCCAAGCTAGAGACTTGAACGTTGCGAAGTGCTAGCGAGCCGCTATCCACGCTTAGAGCGACACTTGCTTGCGTCTCTTTGGCATAAACAAGGTTGGTAAAGCTGAATTGGCCAGCGTTGATCAGTAGCTCGACTGAGCCTTTGTCTATCAACACTTCGACTTGGAATTTGTTATCAATCGGTAAAGTCACCCGATAGTCATGTGGGAAGTGCTCATCAATCCGTTCAGTGCCAAACTGACCACGGCGCACTGATCGCACCTCAACCCCTTGTTCTACAAGAACAAACTCAAAGTAAACCGGATTATCTTGGTAAGCATTCAAGTGCAACGTTTGTGTATCTTGTAGAGCCACATCCGCGCTGAACTTCATGGCTTCTTGTTGGCTGTAAAGACTAATCGCTTGTTCGTCACTTGGCTCTGGCGTTTGCACATCAAGACTTAACGCCTGATTAAGCTCTTTGACAAAGCGTTGCCCTACACGTAACCCTGCTTTACCTTCAAACAGGAACAGCTCACGAGGCATAGCCATCGAACTGCGAAACTCTTGGGTTGGTAACTCAAGCGAGTACTGATGATTACTCATCCATGTACTGACGATACGGCGGCCATCTTCAACTGGGATATCAGAGAAAGACTGAGTCGCGTAGTAATCACGACCGAAATCGAGCCACAATACGGTCTCAGGATGGTTATGATTCACAAAGGTTTCACCATCAAAATCACCAATGAAGTACTGTGTACCTGCACCGCCACAGTGTGCGCCCTCACCAATGCCAACCACCAGCACCCAACGTTTTTCTTGCAAGCCTTCGATCGGCAGTTCAAACAAGTCTGGGCATTCCCAAGGGCCTTTGCTATGGGCACCGTGGCGGTAACCAAACTCGCTCACCAAACGCCAGTCCAATAAGTTAGTTGAACGGTAGAACTCAATATGTTGACCGCAAGACACCACCATCACCCACGCTTGGCTTTGCTCATGCCAAATCACCTTAGGATCACGGAAATCTGGGTTACCACGTGCAGAGATGATCGGTGCTCCATCAGCGTATTTTTTCCACGTTAAGCCATCTTGACTATAAGCAAGTGACTGCTGCTGAATTGGGTCTTCCATTTCAGTGCCATCAGCCAATCTCACTTTGGGTTGAATAAACGACGTGTAGAACGCCAATAAGCCTGGTTTGCCCGCCTCGAATAAGCCTGAAGTGTTATGCCAATCAACAATCGCACTTCCCGAGAAACACATGCCAGATTCATCGGGATAGAGCGCTGGCTCAAGCTCTTGCCAATCAATCAGGTTGGTACTGATTTTGTGCCCCCAGTGCATTGGCCCCCAAACGGTGTCGCTCGGGTAATACTGGTAGAACTGGTGATAATGACCATTGAAGAACACTAATCCGTTTGGATCATTCATCCAACCCGAATCCGGTGTCATGTGAAGGTATGGGCGGTATTTTTCTGTCATTTTCCAACCTGTAAAGTCGTTGAATACGTCTGGGTTTGGTTCAAAAAAAGGAGCCGGACAGGCTCCAAACGGACTCAAAGCTGCCAATGTCAGTCCAAAACCAGAAATATTGATTGCAGTGGAAACTCTCCTCCTGAGCATCAGGAGGATAGGTCATTTTAGAAGCTGTAGTTCACGCCAATCAGACCAAATGGCAGGGTGTTTTCGCCGTCTTGACCATCGCCGAACACCACATCAACTGTTTTGTAGCTGAACTCGCCAAATACGCTCCAGTTTTTCGAAATAGGATAGTTAGCCGAAGCACCTAGCTTGACGTAATCTTCAGAGTGTAAGCTTGCACCAGTACGGTCATTTTCTTTATCGAACTTGCCGATTTCAGCGAAGAGAGCAGCGCTCCAGTGACCGAAGCTGTACCACATCCCCGGTTTAATGATGGTTTCCGTTTCAACTTCTTTATCGGAGTCACCTTTAGCATCCCAAACACCTTGCTGGTAGCGGAAGTTAATCCATGCCCCCATGTTTTTCGCGATCTTGAAGCCAAAGCCTGGTTCTAGTTCGTAGTAGTCAAAGTTTCCGAGGTTTTGCTTAATCTCGACGTGATACAGAGCGTAGCCATGAAAATCTAGCCAATCGTTAATCTGGTATGAGCCAAATACTTTACCTTCAGGCGTGCTTCGCTTATCCGCGCTTTCCTGAGCGTATTTCACACCCCAACCGATGCTGCCATTGTCAATGGCGTAAGATTTATTCAGGTATATCTCTGTAATGTCATTCACTCCGTCATGATCGGCACTAAATAGCTCTCCTGAGTAGTTAAACTCTCGAGCCATGTAGAAGCCAAAGTCCACACCCGCCCAGTCTTCGTGTCGGAAGTTGCCATTCGCTAGTGAGTATTTGACTTTGCCGCCATTGTTCAGCACTTCGCCGTTTTTGACTTCTTTCCACTGCTCGATTTCAACGTTGGTGCCAATCGTACCGTGCAGTTTGCTGTCTTCACGTGGCTCAGCATTCAGTGCTGTTAACAACTCAGCTTTCGAATACTCGTTTTCTAGCGCGCTCAGCTTGGCTTTCAGCTCAGCTTCTTCAGGGTTAATTTTTTCGTTGGCGATTGCCACGCCGGAAATTGTGAGTGCAAGAAGTACAGAGGATGCCACTACTGTCTTTTTCATGAGGTATACCTTATTATCTCAGTGTTACTGTCTGTCCCGCGCCAACGGGATAGTTTTTTTGATGCCTGCGCCAACAGGCATTAAGTGCACATTCAAATCAGTCGAAAGCTGAATTTTGAATGCAGTAATCCAGAGCCCGCCGCCAAGCGGGCTTTTTTATTGTTGTTATGATTTAGGGGTAACTAGCTGGCTTGCTGAATTTGCGGTGGAAGCGTTATCAGGTCATCAATGGTTTTACCACGCTTAAACGCCAGCCCTTTGCTATCGAAAAGATGACACTTCTCAGCAGGAATTCGGATATTTAGCCTTTGACCGATTTCAACGTGGACAGTCCCCGGCACACGCACCAAGACTTCCTGACCGCCACGAACCAGTGTGGTGTAAAGCAGCGATTCCGTTCCCAGACGCTCTAGACCTTCAACAATAACGCCCACTCCCTTCTCATCGAGGTGGATATCTTCTGGTCTGATGCCCAAAGTCATTAGCGCGCCCTGAGTTGCAGCAGTCGCGTCAACATCGGCTTCAAATGTGTAATCACCCACTTCTACCCTTGCCTGATCGCCAGTCGCCTCAACCAATGTTGCTGGCAGCAAGTTCATTTTCGGTGATCCGATGAAACCGGCGACAAACAGAGTTTGTGGGAAGTAGTACAGCTCCAGAGGCGAGCCGACTTGCTCTACCACACCGGCACGAAGGACAACTATTTTGTCCGCCAGCGTCATCGCTTCTACTTGATCGTGCGTGACATAAATAACCGTCGACTTCAGTTTCTGGTGATATTCCGCCAACTGTAGACGCATGCGAACACGCAGCGAAGCATCTAAGTTTGATAGCGGTTCATCTAGCAGGAACAGCTTAGGGTTGCGCACAATCGCTCGGCCAATCGCCACACGTTGACGTTGACCGCCTGATAGCTGACTAGGTTTCTGCTTCAACAGGTTAGTCAGTTCCAGCATTTCCGCTACCTGGCGAACTGCTGAATCAATATCTTCTTTGCTTTTCTTCGCCAGTTTCAGGCCGAAAGCAATATTTTCGTAGACCGTCATATGCGGATAAAGCGCATAAGATTGGAACACCATGCCGATGCCACGGTCTGTAGGCGAAAGGTTGTTCACCACTTCACCATCTAAGCACATCTCTCCTGATGAAATCTCCTCCAAGCCAGCCACCATACGTAGCATGGTTGACTTACCACACCCTGATGGGCCAACGAATACCGTGAACTCTCCGTCTTCAATGGTCAGGTTGGCATCCTTGATGATGTGTGCACCATCAGGATAGATTTTATTGATGTTCTTCAGTTCTAAACGTGCCATTGTTCTACCTACGTCTTTAATGAGGGCGAGCAAGCTCGCCCATTGTTATTGTTGCTACAGGATTTCAGCCAAAGTCAGCTTGGCAGTATCATCGAAGCGCCATGTCGCGTGACCAACACGGTCGTTAGGACCAATACCGACAACACGCATTCCCGCTTCTTTTGCCGCATCTACACCTGCTTCTGCATCTTCAACCACGATGCACTCGTCAGCGTTTACACCGACTTGACCCGCCGCGTGGATGAACACGTCCGGCGCTGGTTTAGAGCGCTGCACTGACCAGCCGTCACCAATCGCATCAAACAGAGGCGTTAGGCCAAGGCGATGCAAGATAGGACGTGCGTTCTTACTTGCTGACGCCAACGCGACTTTTATGCCACGTGCATTTAGCTCAAGTAGAAACTGCTCAATACCCGGTAGAACGTCTTTTGCAGAAATCGTATTCAGCAGATCCACGTAGTAATCGTTCTTTCGCTTCATCAGCTCTGCAAACTTCTCTTCGCTGATCTCTTTACCGTTCAGGATGATGTTCAGAGACGCCTGACGAGACACACCACGCAGCTGTTCGTTGATTTCGCGGTCGAAGTAGTAACCTTCTTCGTTCGCCATACGTTGCCACGCTTGGTAGTGCAGCTCTGCGGTATCGGTAATGACGCCATCCAGGTCGAAAATGAATGCCTTACACATTGAAAGTCACCTCTGTTGAATCGATAACTCGTGGCTCGCCTGCAACTTCGATGTTTAGCGCTTGGCCGTTGAATTCAGGGCGTTCAATACGAACTTGCTCTTGATCTACCGTTACTTCCAAACGCTCACCTTTCCAGTAGATTGGGAAGTTCAGGCTGTCCCACTCTTTTGGAAGGTTAGGGTTAATACGAAGGTTGCCACCTAGCATACGTACGCCACCGAAACCGTAAACTACACACTGCCACATGCCGCCAATAGACGCCGCGTGAATACCGTGATCAGAGCTCTTCATGTTCTGGCCGATATCGATAGATGCTGCCTGTTGAAACAAATCGTAAGACAGCTCTGGGTTACCCACATCAGACGCCAATACCGAGTGCGTAGATAAGCTCAGCGATGAATCGTGTAGCGTCTTCGGCTCGTAGTAGTTCCAGTTTGCTAGCTTAGTTTCAAGGTCGAACTTATCTTCTTGCTGAAGGAACAGCACCATGATGTCCGCCTGCTTAGAAACTTGCATCTCGTTAACCTGCTCTAGGTTGTAGTCTTGGAACAGACCACCAACGAATGGCTGCTCTTTGTACTTAGTCAGGTCAATGATTTCTTTCTGCAGGTAAGTGTCATCCTGTGGGATAACCTTATCTTCTTCACGTGGCTGTGGCAGATAGATGTTGTCTACGCGCTCTAGCCACATCTTGCGAGCTTCAATTAGGTTTAGCTTGTCAGAAAGCTTAGCCAGTAGTTCTGGGTTAGACGTTTCTAGATCTTCGTAGTAACGAATCGCCAGCTTGATGTTCTCTACTGCCATGTAGTTAGTGAACGCATTGTTGTCGATGTGCTCTTTGTACTCATCAGGGCCGATAACATTGCAGATACCCCACATGTCGCGATCTTCTAGCCACTCTAGACGGCTAGTCCAGAACGTTGCTGTGTCGAACATGATCTCGTAGCCCATGTCGTCCATGAACTTCTGGTCACCTGTGATTTGGTAGTACTGCCACAATGCGTAAGTGATGTCACATGTGATGTGCTGCTCGATAAAGCCAGACCAGATCTTGGTCGACTTGCCCGTGATGATGTCTACTGCACCCCATACTGGCGTTACTTCTTCACCCGTTAGCGCTGATTCCCATGGGAACTGTGCACCGATGTAGCCGTTGTCTTTTGCTTTCTTACGAGCGCCGTCTAGCGTTTTGAAACGGTACTCAAGTAGGCTGCGCGCCACTTCTGGCATGGTGTAAATAAAGAACGGAAGCATGAAGACTTCTGTATCCCAAAATGAGTGGCCTTTGTAGCCTTCGCCAGAGAGACCTTTCGCACCGATACCGAAACGAGAGTCATGCATTGGTGTAAAGATGTTCAATTGGTATTGAGCAAAACGGATCGCAAGTTGGTCGAAATCGCTACCACCAATTTGAATGCTCATGCCTGCCCAACGTTTATCCCACTCTGCTGCACTCTCTTCTAAAAGCTCATCAAAGCTGCGGTCTGCATTGTTTTTAAGATTAGTCAACGCATGGTCACGCAGAGCCTGAAGTTCGTAGCCTTCAACATCGAACTGCTTATCGCGAGACGTATGCACCACACCAACTTTCTCTGTGCCGAACGTTTCACCCGCTTTCAGGTCGTGGTGGATGTTTAGCCATACTTTACGGCGGTCCATTTGCAGACCTGGATCAATCTCAGTTTCCTGACCATCCACAAGGTAGCGGTGAGATGTTAGGAATACAAAGTCTACTTTGCTTTCTGTAGTGTGCTGCAGAAGCTCGATAAAACGCTTGTCGTAAATACGCTTTTCACCTTCGTGGAAGTGCTGTGCGCCTGAGTTAGAAAGCTGCGCGTCCACACCAGAGCGGATTTCGATTTTCGCATCGCTGTTTAAAGCTTTAACTTGAACGTCGAATGCCATTAGATGAAGGTTTGCTTGCGAGAAGAAACGGCGGAAGCGCATTTCGAAGCTTTTACCTTCTGTGTTTGTCCAAGTGAATTCACGGATTAACTCACCGTTTTTCACGTTTAGACGACGAGAGTAGTTGCTTACCTCGCCTGTTTCTAGGTGAAAACGACGGCCATCAATGAAGATTTCAATCGCACTCATGTCTGCAGAGTTTGGCAGCTCGGTCACTTCGTCTGCGTCAAACTTGTTGTAAGTACCCGCAACAAAAAGGTTGCGAACCTGTCCCACGTATTTTTCTTCCGTTGCACTACGCGCGCCCATGTAGCCATTTCCTTGGCTCATTACTACTTCACATTTACCTTGGAAAGCTGAGTCAAAAGCCGTCTCTTCAACGATCCAGTTTTTTAGTTCGCCTTGACCAGCGTTGTAGTTCATAAACATCTTAAATATCCCCGAAATTTAACCTTTAACAGCGGAAGAAATGTCGTTACCCACGAAGTAACGTTGGAAAACCATAAATACAATTAGTACTGGGATTGTTGACAGGAAAGCCCCCGCCAAGATCAGGTTCCAGTCACCTGCTACGCCATAGGCGTTACGTAAACTCAATAGACCAACGGGAAGCGTGAATGCATCAGCTGGGCTGTTGATCACCACCAGTGGCCAGAAGAAGTCGTTCCACGCACCTTGGAAACCAAGGATGGTCACCGACAAGATGGCTGGCTTCGCCAGTGGCATAAATACCTTCCAAAGAATCACAGCGGGGCTTGCACCATCTACGATTGCCGCTTCTTCCAGTTCTTTCGGAATGTTCTCGAAGAACTGTTTCATGATCAGGACCTGACCCGAAGCAACGACCGCCGTAATGACCGCCCATGGCGTATTCAATAAGCCGATATCTTTATAAATTAGGTAGTTAGAGATGAAGGTTACTTGTCCCGGAATCATCATGCTGAACAACATGAAAGCAAACACAGCGCGGGCACCAGTGAACTTCAATCGAGCTAAGGCATAACCAGCAGTACATGCAAAGAACAGGGTCAGAATGACCTTACCAATCGCAATGAAGAACGAGTTGATGGTCCAGCTCATGAACAGGCTCTTACCGGTCTCTAAACTGACTGACTCGGTGTACACGCGAACGTAAGACTTAAACACGTAACCAATCACACCCGGTGCCGCGTTATCCCATGCAGCAACACGGCCACGACGTTCCATCTTGCTTGGTGCTAGTGTGCTATCAATCAGAACCTGCCCGCGCGGCGCTTCTATCGTCAGTGGTAGCGTTGCAATCTCAGGACCTTGACCTTGATACTTGATGGAAAATGCCCACGTTTGGCTGTGGCCTTGCTTAGTAAGTTCACGGCGACCACGTTTTTCTATAAACGTCACGTTGTCATTGGTGTCTACCAACACTGGCTCGCTGACTTGTGCGTAATCAGCAGCAAAGTCGGTCACGATAGCCGCAGCCATACCTGTACCAGGGCGACGACGTGGCACTTCAATTTCAGGTATTTTCAGTTCCTTGCCGTCTTCCACCGCGTAAGTCACGGTGAAGTTCACTTCTGCGCCCGGAGCGAAACCACCGAACATTGGCGCATCGTTACCTTCTTTACCGAGCTGGTAAGCCGCGCCCCAGTTACTAGGTTGAACCTGAGCAAAGTTGAACTTAAATGGCTGCTCCAACGGGTCATCTTTCAGACTCGCCAAGAACGCCACCACGAAGGTCCCTAACATCACTGTCGCCACGAGTAGTAAGGCACTGTAAACCCAGGCTACTTTTGCCCAGCGACGACGCGCTTGAAACTTTGAAATCTCTTCCATAGATGCCATAGGTTTTGCATCCTCATGGTTGATTGCTGACATTTGGTTAGCCATCTGCTTTCTCCTTCACTCCAAAGATTTTCTGCAGATAAACCACTGCCAGCGTGATAAACGCCAATACCAATGCCGCTGCGCTTGCCATACCAATTTGCGGAGTGCCACCTGGTGGGAACGCATTGTGATATACGTAGTACGCCAGAGTAATACGAGACTCTAATGGTGCTGCCGAGCCAAGCAGTGCCACTTGGTCAAACATCTGCAACGTACCGATAATCGAGAAAGTCACGACCACGAACGTCACCGGTGCTAACTGAGGAATCGTAATGTTCCAGTGCTGCTGCCATTTGTTTGCACCATCAATATGAGCCGCTTCATAAAGCTCACCCGGAATGCCTTGTAAACCGGCTAAGAACAACAACATGAATGTTGGAATCGTGGTGTAAATGTTCTGAATGACAATTGCCCACAGAGTCAAAGGCATTGGACCGACGTTATCACGAGTATTTAGCCAGTTGACCTCAACCACGTCTTTCGTCACTTCAATCCAACCCACTGCACTTGCCACAAAAGTCGCGACGCCCGCAATGATGAAGGAAAGTATCGCCCATGCAGGGTCAAACCAACCAACGGGCAGACCTTTCATTCGGTCTTTCGTCACCAAAACAAACTGAGTCACAATGGCCACAAGCGCAAAGCAGCTCAGGTGCGGGTAGTGATTGACAACATCCGTCACAAAGCCATTTAAGTAACCGTTCTTTTGGTAGAACCAAATGAAGATCAAGGTGACAGCGGCACTCGACAAAATACTCGGTAAGTAAAATGCCGTTCTAAAGAAGCTTTTGGCACGAATTTTTGAGTTGACTAAAATTGCTAAGCCGAGTGCTAAGACAGTTTGCACACACGTTACAATCAGAGAAAACCAAACGGTGTTAGCCAAAGAAAGTAAAAACAGATCATCGGTCAGCAGCGCTTTGAAGTTTGCCAGACCGACCCAGATTGCATCGCTGAATAAGTCGTACTCAGTAAAACTGAAGTAAACCGTTCTAACCAACGCGTAAAGAAAGAACACCACCAAAGTCAGTACAAATGGCCCAGCAAGGAGCCATCCATAAACTTGTTGGCGTAAACGTAAAGAGTTCATCACTCGCCCCGTTACTTCGCTGTCAGTGCATCGTATTTCGCTTGTGCCATTTTGATCGCTTCTTTTTGCGTCATCTGACCAAGCAACACTGAATTCAATGCTTCGTTAATCGGAGTCATCCATGCCGTGCCGTAATTTCCAAATGCGAATGGCTCTACATTTCCTTCAAGAGCACCATCAAACACTTGTTTTGCAAGTTCATTTTCTGCCTTCTGCTGTGCGAAGAACTCTGATTTACCAAGAGCTTCACGACTTGGCAGAGCAAGGCCTGAATCCAATACCCATTCCTGCGCTTTCTGGCTCGTCAAAATTTCTACCGCTTTTTGCGTTGCTTCGACGTTCTTACCATCTGCGTTAACGCCCCAAGCGACAGTGAACAATAAGTTGCCGCGTTCACCACTCACTGGATCTTTTGGCATCAAGGTCGTGCCGTAAGGCAGGTTCGGTGCCTTATCGCGTAAGTAGCCACTTATCCAGTTCCCTTCTAACGCAATAGCCGTTTCTTCGGTACCGAAGCAACCACCACCCCAACCCTGACCAAGGTCCGTTGCCAGAATGCCCACTTTGTCTTCTGTTACTAATCCAGTGTAGAAGTTAAATGCACGTTCGAAGTTTTCATCCAGAATGGTTTTGCCTTCTTCATTGAATGGCTTCCAACCAGTTGAGAGTGCAAAAGGCGCAAAACGGGCATAATCAGGCATGACACAAATGCCTGATACCTCATCCGCTAAAGCATCTTTCACATCAAGAAGTTTTTTACGTAAGTCTTCCCATGAATCTTTATTCGTTGGATAAGCAACTTCCGCATCATCAAAGATGTCTTTGTTGTATTGCAGTGCAATGGTGTTGAAATCTTTAGCGACGCCGTACTGCTTGCCTTCGAGAGTAAACGCGGAGTTTAGGCTTGGAATAATGTTAGTACTGACTTTGTCGAGTTGTGGCGCATTAACAGCAACCTTACCCGAGCCAACTAACGCGTTGGCCATTACAACATCGATGTAGAAAGCATCTGGCGCGGTTCCTGCGGAAAGAGAGTTAGTGATGAACTGAGAGAAATCACCTTCCACAGCTTGATACTTAACAGTAAGCCCTGCTTTCTTAAAATCTTCGGTCAGAACTTCGTTCACTAACTTGTTCAGAACCACAACATCGTTACCACCCCATCCGGCGATGGTCACTTCTGTATTTGCGACTACTTTTGCAGAAAGGCCAGCAGCAAGTAGGGATACTGCTAATATTGTTTTTTTCATCGTGCCCTCAAATCTCGTTTCTTTAAATCTGAGAGTATTATGCGCATTTTACGTAAGCGCTTACGTTAAGTTGATCACATTACGCTTTCATGACGTTTAAGAATAAAAAAAGCATGACTTAAGTCATGCTTTTTGAGTGTTCTGTTAATTATTTGATCTATTTTTACGTCGTTTTACCCAATTTTAAGCCTACAGGAACGATAGAACCTACAGGTTGCTCTCGCAAAATCGCTTGTTCTAGCATGCTCGCTACGCGTTCAGCAATTTTATCCGTATCTTGAACAACGGTTGTCAGCTCCTTCGAGATCCCCGGTAATCCGTCGTAGCCAACTACGGAAAAATCTTCAGGAATCGAGTAACCACGGTCTTTCAATGCCGCAATCACGCCCAAAGCGGTTTCATCACATTCACATACAAAACCTTGATAACCTTCAAGCTGTTTACGTTCCATTTGCGTAAAGAAGCGATACGCCGCGATTTCTCCCAACGGTTCTGCACCAGTCCGTAGCTCTCTGACAGGTAAAGCGTTGCTTGCCATGACGGACATGTAACCTTGATGTCTGAACTGATAACCATCGCCATAAGTGGTTGGTGTGACAAAGCAAATATCGGTCAGACCTTTATCTACAAGGTGTTGTGTCGCTTCTCGACCACCATTGAAGTCATCAGGTGCAACCCAAAACGAACCTTCACTCATCCCAATACAAACGAAGGGTAATTCCATTTTTTTACACGCTTCAATTCTCGGGTCGTCATTTGTGATACCAAGGAGCACCGCTCCGCCAACCTGTTCAAGCTCTACTTCGCCAAAGCTGACTGGTAAAAGATTCCGACCTGAATTACGAATAGCCGCCGACAACGATGGCCAAAGCATTCCGAGGTAACGAGACGCGTAAAAGTCATGTGGTCCCAGAGAAATAGCAATTGTATTCTTGTGGCTGCCGGTAAGTTCTCGCGCCGAGGTACTAGGGACGTAACCCAATTCTTTACATATCTCGAGTATTTTCTTTCTCGTTTTCTCGCTAATCCCGGGCTTATTATTCAAAGCTCTACTAACAGAAGCTATTGATACACCAGCGATTTTCGCCGCTTCATGTATCGTAGCTTTCTTGAGCTCTGCATCTGTTTTTGGTGCACTCACGGCGCTCTCCTACCACAAAACGTAAATTTTACGTTCATTATCTGCGCCCCAACGAAAATATCAAGGATGATTTACGTAATTTAAGCTTGTTGTCATAGAAATAATCAATACGCTCAGTTATTAAACTTGGGGCTTAATGCAATTAAAAAGCCCGCTTCAATAGAAGCGGGCTTGAGTCTTAGCGACGTTTTCAGGGCAAATTAACCAAAGTCACCAGAGATGTAGCGTTTCGTGCGGTCATTATCTGGAGCATGGAAAATCTTATCGGTTTTGCCAAATTCCTCCAGCTTACCAAGATACATAAAGCCGGTGTAATCAGAGATACGCATGGCTTGCTGCATATTGTGCGTAACAATAACAATGGTGTACTTCTCGCGTAACTCAGTAATCAGTGTTTCAATCGCAGCAGTGGCGATTGGGTCGAGAGCGGACGTAGGTTCATCCATCAGAATCACTTCTGGCTCCAACGCAATCGTACGTGCGATACACAAACGCTGTTGCTGACCACCAGACAAACCATGCGCATCAGCGTCCAGCTTGTCCTTCACTTCTTCCCATAAATGAGCACGCTTGAGTGCTTTTTCTACACGCTGTTTAATTTCATCTTTAGAAAAACAGCCCTGAATCTTCAGGCCAAACGCCATGTTCTCATAGATAGACATTGGGAATGGCGTCGGTTTCTGGAAGACCATACCGACTTTAGAGCGCAATTCATTTACATCGGTGTCTTTGAAGATGCTCTTACCATCCAGCAAAATGTCCCCTTCCACGTACTGATTGCCGTAGAGGTTGTAGATACGGTTCATGGTACGCAGTAGCGTCGATTTACCACAACCCGATGGGCCAATCAGCGCCGTCACACGGTTTTTGAAAATCGGCATAGAAACCGATTTCAACGCTGCGTCTAGGCCTTTGTTGTAGAAGAAGTTTAAATTTTGGATATCCATGCGATGTGTCGGGTTCGACACTGTTTCAAGAGATACCGAGTTATCAACCATTGTATTCATAGACGATCCGTTAAGCGTGTTGAGTGTTGCCGTGTTCATGCTTTTCTCGCTTTCAGTAACTGCGGCAACGACGTCGCCAATACATTAACTACCAAGATAAATGTTGTGATGATCAGTGCGCCTGCCCACGCCAGTTCTTGCCACGAGGCAAATGGGCTCATCGCAAACTGATAGATGGTAACCGGGAGGTTCGCCATCGGTTTGCCCATGTCTGTCGTCATGAAGCTGCTGTTTAGCGCAGTAAAGAGTAATGGCGCTGTTTCACCAGAGATACGTGCCACCGAAAGTAGTATCGCGGTAATAATACCTGGTGCTGCTGCGCGGTAACTCAACTGAGTGATCACTCGCCACTTCGGCGCCCCCACCCCACTACCCGCTTCTTTTAGCGTTGGCGGAACTAATCTCAGCATTTCTTCTGTTGAAGCAACAATCACTGGCAATGCCAACACAGCCAGCGCAATCGCGCCCGCCCAGCCGGAATAACCGCCAGTCGGTACCACAATAATCGCGTAAACAAACAGGCCAACCAGAATCGACGGTGCACTCATCAACATGCCGTTGAGAAAACGCAGTGATTCGGCAATCTTGTTGTCTGGTTGTGCTTCTGCAAGCCATGTCCCTGCCAGAATACCGATTGGCGTAGCGATCAGGATGCCTAATCCTGTGAGCATCAAGCTACCAATAATAGCGTTTTTAAGCCCACCCTCACTACCTGGCCCAGGAGTCAGCTCCGTAAACGTCATGATGTTTAGCCCTTTAACACCTTCTCCAATGAGTGTGTAAAGAATGCTGGCTAAAACGAAGACGCCAAACGCTGCCGACAATGCACAGAACACCAGAAACAGTTGATTCTTGAGTTTTCTCAAATTCATTATGAGTTCCTCAGAAGACGACGAGCAAAGCCCATAACAAAAAAGGTAATGATGAACAGAACGACACCAAGACCGATCAATGATGCAATATGAATCGGGTCTGTTGCTTCATTGAATTGCTGAGCAATCGTTGATGAGATTGAACTTGCTGGCATGAAGAACGAGAACTCAATACGGCTCGCACCACCAATGACAAACGCGACCGCCATGGTCTCACCCAGCGCTCGGCCTAAGCCAAGAATGCCTGCACTGACCGTTGCATTCTTCACTTTCGGGATAAGCACTTTAGTAATCACCTCGAACGGTGTTGCACCCGTTCCGTAGGCGGCTTCGCGCAGAACATCCGGAATCGATCTCAATGCATCTCGCGTCAGAGACGTCATGATTGGTAAGATCATAAACGACAGAATGATCCCCGCCGCTAAAAGACCAATACCAATCGGTGGTCCATTAAACCATTGACCAATCAATGGAATGTCCACCAGATGCGTGCCAGCCCAAAGCTGGAAACCCTCAGAGAACCAAGGAACAAACGCGAACAAGCCCCACATACCGTAGATAATACTTGGTACAGCTGCGAGTAGTTCAATAGCTTTGCTGACTGGTTGGCTTACCCATTTTGGTGCCAGCTCGGCAAGAAAGATTGCAGTACCTAGTGCAATAGGCGTTGCGATAACAATAGCGATGAATGAAGTGACCAGCGTGCCGTAAATCGCCGACGCTGCACCGAATTGACCCCCAATAGGGTCCCAAATATCTCTGAAAACAAATCCCGGACCAAATTCTTTAAATGCAGGCCAACCACCTTCAATTAAAGAAAGAACAATCCCCGTCAGAGTAATAAAAATCAATAAAGCGCTGGCAAAACTCAGTTTGCTGAAAATTGAGTCGCCATCGACTTTATTTTTTAACGTTAATGCTGTCATAACAATTTAATCAGCCCCACCAGCCGAGCTGGTGAGGCATAGGTTCATTAGTGAATGATCGTTTTACCGTCAGATTTCAGACCTTGCTTCCAAGTGTCGTTCACCATGTTCACAACCTTGGTTGGCATCGGGATGTAATCGAGTTCTTCCGCAGCTTTACCTTGTGTGTAGCTCCATTCAAAGAACTTAACGATTTCTTTCGCTTTGCCTGCATCAGCCTGATTTTTGTGCATTAGGATGAAAGTCGCAGCAGTCATTGGCCATGAGTGTGCACCCGGCTGGTTGTTCAATAGCAAGTGGTAGCCCGGAGCATTATCCCAATCCGCGTTTGCAGCCGCTGATTGGAAGTTTTCCATCGTTGGCATCAGGAAATCACCGTCGTGCGCTTGCATCTGGGTGTAAGCAAGATTGTTTTGCTTGGCAAACGCATACTCAACGTAACCAATTGCACCACGCGTACGGTTTACGAAGTTCGCAACCCCTGCATTACCGTTGCCGCCGATAGTGGTCGCTTTACTTGGCCATGTAATGTCTTTACCAACTCCAATTTGCTCGTGCCACTCAGGGCTAACTTGGTCAAGGTACTCAGTAAAGTTGAAGGTTGTGCCTGAACCGTCTGAACGGTGAACCACATAGATAGGTTGGCTTGGTAGCTCAACGCCTTTATTGATGGCTGCAATCGCTGGGTCATTCCAGTTCTTGATGTTACCTAGGTAGATGTCTGCCAGCACTTTACCTGTTAGCTTAACTTCACCGGCATCGATGCCAGGGATGTTAACAACAGGAACGATAGCCCCCATTACCATTGGAAATTGAATCATTCCTTCTTTTTTCAGCTCTTCGATAGTCAGAGGTGCATCCGTCGCACCAAAATCGACGGTTTTTGCTGTGATCTGACGGATACCGCCGCCTGAACCAATCGCCTGATAGTTGATCTGAACGCCCGTTTCCTTTTGGTACTGCTCAGCCCACTTAGCGTAGATAGGGTGAGGGAATGTCGCACCAGCGCCGTTAATCGTCGTGTTGGCAGCTACGCCAAAGGATGCTGCCGCCAGTACTGAAGTCACTAGAGCTGATTTGATGAATTTCACAATATATCTCCGATATAAATAAGCAAATGGTAGGGCTAATTAAAGTGAAATCTAATTAGCCCGTATTAGTTTTAGTGTTCAAGTAAAACTAAAGATATTGAAATAACTTCAACAGTCGATCGATGCTGACCAATCAACAAAGCGGAGATTAGAAATACAATGTGACAGATTTATTAAAAAACGATGTCAACCAACTAGTCGTGAATAACAATTATAGAAACCAAATATAATTTGATAAAAAAACTTCACAGAATATTCTTAGGCTAATTCAAAGTGTAATAAAATATATACTCAATGCTATTTATAAAACGCTTAGATTAAGCATTGATGAAGAGTTCATGCTCAATTAAGATTAACCGATGGACATGCTACTCATCTTCAAGATCTACCTGCTGTACGGGTTGGCGTTTTTTGCCATCTTCTTTGCGATCCTGTTTCGCAATCTTAAAAAAAGCCGTATTGCCATTGCCTCCGCACTCCCCACGCTGGCGTTGTTTGGTCTAATTCATGGTTTTCACGAATGGTCTGAACTGTACCTAGTCCTTTATGAGCACGATTTTCCCCTCACCCGCGATTTACACATCTTCATGGTGTTTAAACTTTGGGTTTCCTACATCGCATTGGGGGCGTTTGCTTGGAAAATGCTCGATCTTACCCGCTGGCGCTATACTCGCGTACTCAAAGGGGGCACGCTTGCGGTCGTAACTCTGTTTGTGTTCAGCCTGTTTTATCGCTACGGTCACAACGAATTTGCTGTTTATCTCAACAATACTGCGAACCAAATACGCTGGGTATTCGGTCTAGGCGCCGGTGCTTTATCCGGTTTTGCCATGATGAGCTACGCCAACGTACTGGAAAAAGAAGGCCATGGCGCCTCACTGCCATTCAAGCTTACGGGCCTAGCTCTCATCTTGTATGGTTTCAGCGCTGGTATACTGACTGTCGATTATGGTCTGTGGGTACTGATATTGCGTACCGCTTGTGCACTCGCCATTTTGGTCACGCTTTGGTCCGCTTTGCGGGTGTTTGATGATGAGAAAAACAAGCAAATCGAAGCCGCGATTCAACAAACCCAGCAGGATGCCAAACTTAAAGAGCTGGGTGAACTCACCTCTGCGGTTGCCCATGAAATAAAAACCCCGCTCAGTAGCGCAATGATGAGCTGCGATTTACTCGAGAATAGCTTGCCTGAAGACGACACTTATAAACGACACATCTCGCGTATTCGTCAAGGCTTGGAACGTTCAGCGGAAATCAGTCACGAAGTACTGAACTACGCCCACCACAAACCAATTGAACGTGAAAATGTGTGTGTTGCAAAAGTCATTCAGTCCGCGTTGTCGCTGAATCAATATCGCCTGGAAGGCTTCCAAATAGGATTAAGCCTTGACGAGACACTGAGTGTCACTGGCGATGCTGGGCAATTGGAAGAAGTGATGACCAATATAATCAGTAACGCAATCGACGCCAGCCAAAGCCACAAGCAGCTCTACATCGAAACGTATCAAGATAAGCTTGTGGCCATACTTTCCATTTCTGACTGGGGTACTGGCATGCCTCAGGAAAAGCTAGAACAAGCTAAGACCCCTTTCTTTACCACCAAACCGCGAGGTGAAGGGACTGGGATGGGCCTTGCTATTAGCAACCAAATCATACTACAACATGGTGGGGAGCTGCTGCTCAGGAACTCCAAGAAGAGTGACCAAGTCACCGGCCTCACTGTGGAAATTCGTTTACCTAGGAATATCGAATGACATTGAAACTCCTGCTAGCCGAAGATGATCAAGAACTGAGAGAAGTCTTGATTGAGGCACTGACTCTAGAATCTTTTGAAGTCACGGCTTTCGACAACGCAGAAGATGCTTTAGACGCCGCCTCAGAAAACCCTTTTGATTTGGCGCTATTTGACGTTGTTATGCCTGGTATGACGGGAGTTGAAGCGCTAACCGCCTTGCGCCGCCTCCACCCTAATATCGGCATAGTGATTACCACAGCTTTTGCCACTGTTGATGTCGCTGTCGACGCCATGAAAAAGGGCGCGGATGAGTTTCTGACCAAGCCGTTTAATTTGCCGACATTATCGGTGACATTAAAACGTGTTCATGCCGAACGTTCTCCAAAGACACCTAAACAGGAACGCAATAACGATCTGATTTTCAGTGCATTATCGAACCCGATACGCCGCAGTGTCATCAAACAACTTAAAGTGCACCGCAAACTCAAATTCATGGATTTATGTCGTGTGGTTGGTATTGAGGATCACACCAAGTTTAACTTCCACCTCAAGCAACTGGTTAACAGTGGTTTGGTCGTGAAAGAGGAAGGGAAAATTTATTCTCTCTCCCAACTAGGGTTACAAGTTCACTCAGGGATGTTGCAGTAAATTACAATACGCTTTAGAACAGAGTCTCAGATTGCAGCAAGGATGCTCTTCTCCACCAATATTATTTTTTTATTTCAGAAACATCGCTATTTCATTGCCAATAAATAAAATCAATAAACAAGATTTATATTAAACTCTCCTATTTATCACAACCAACCAACTCAAACGCTCAGGGAATATATTTAATATGATTCATCTCAGAACCAATCAATAATCCTTATGCTATTCAACCAAAATAATAACCGTGATATTCATGTTTGAGCTCAAAATAAAAACTAATGAAGGTCGTTATTTTAGGTTAATAGCCAATAAGCAAAAAGTTAATATTCCATTTCTATTCTCAGATTCACATTTTACTGAGGATAGAAGGCTATGCTGCTTCCCAAACGTTTCGCTTCATTATCGTTTAAACGCTCTTTTGTGACGATATCACTTATTGGTCTACTCATAGGTTGTGATGAGGAGGTCATTGTTGAGCAAGATACTCGCGATCTTGACATTAACCCACGAGCGACCAACTTCAATCTTACTATTGGTATGGATTTCGATAATCCGCCAACAGGCTCTAAGGTGAGCCCGCAGAATGTAGGCAAGACATACCCTGTTACTATCGAAGAGCTAGGCTCTCTACTAGACGTCCCCTCCTTTGACGGCTCAATAGCGAAATCATTGACTGGCCTTAACGCGCTTCGATTTTCCGATCTAAGAGCGTCAGAGCACAGAACCGTCAGCTTCTGGTTTAAGCTCGAAGAAACCCAGCCGGAGCAGGAAGTTCTCTCACTAATGAACGGTTCACACGGTGAAGCGAGAAGCCGAGAGCCCGTCTTATTGCTGAATACACAAGACGACACACTAGAGCTATGGCGTAAGTACGAAGGTACACAAATTCCAGATACTCAATTACCGAGCCAATTGTTTTCTGGAGTTAAGGTTCCCCGCGGAAAGTGGGTACAACTCACTATGGCAAGCAACCAACACTCAACCAGCGTTTATCTCAATGGTGAGCGAGTAGCGACAGGCGCACCAATTGCTTTGGCTTCTATGCACCTCGCGTTCGGGGCAAGTCCAGGGTATGACAGTCACTTGGAAGACATCCCTTCTGCTGACGTTGCAATGGACAACATTCGTGTCTATTCACAGGATATGGGAGCACAATATGCCAGAGCACTCTATCGCTATGATTTAGGCGAAAGACGTACACTGCCAGTCAATAACCCTGTTCCGTCCACAGGGGTTACAGGTGTGAGCAGTACAGACACGCTGCTGCAATGGTCGCATCCTGATGAGTTTAAGGCACAGCAGGACGTCACTTACAAAGTGTTGGTTTCTGACCGCTCAGATTTCTCGAATGTACTGTATGAGTGGACGACAACAGACAAAGCACTTCAGACCCGCAGTTTGCTGCCAGAGACCCAATACTACTGGCGAGTTGATGTTGAGTCCTCTTCAGACAAAGTAACCGGAGACGTTTGGCAATTCACCACAGAAGCGGCGAATCAGAACCCGGACGAGCTGACAACCATGTCATACAACATCTGGCATGCAGGGTCGGCGCCGGATCCTCTGCGTAGCCAAGAATACGTTTATGAACAGATCATTCACTCTGGTGCCGATGTTATCTTTATGCAGGAAGCTTATGGTTATCAGGAGGCATTAGCTAACCGCCTAGGGTTTGAATACAGAACCTCCGGTGCTAATGATAACCTCGCGATTTTCAGTCGCTACCCGATTAAGGAAACCTTAGGCAGCTGTAACAACCACATTTGTGGTGTCAGAATTGATATGGGCAACGGTAAGCTTGTAGACGCTTATTCAATCTGGCTAACTTCAGGCGACGACATCGTCAACTTGTTACCGGATCCTGCATATTCTAATCAAGAATTGATCACCAAGGATGATTCAGCGAGAGCACAACCGCTCGAAGGCATTCTGACGCAAATCGAAAAAGACTCTGAACAAGGCATTCCTGTCATTATTGGGGGGGACTTTAATACCTTGTCCTATGTAGATACAACGGCGGAAACCAATATCTTTGGTCGCGGTAATATCGACTTACCTACCATGAGAGTGGCAGATAGCCACAACTACGTTGATAGCTATCGCGAAGTAAACCCAGATGTTCTACACAATAAATGCATCACATGGACACCCTTCTTCAAAGGCAATTCAGGTGCAGGGAGAATCGATTTTATCTTGTATAAAGGAGATAATCTGAGTGCAGAAGAGAGCTACTGCCTACTGGATGATGGCCATAGTGAGATGCATCCGTCCGATCACGGCGCTGTAGTGACTCGATTTTCAATTTACTAATCGACACAAGAAAGCTGGCTTCACAGCCAGCTTTCCATTGGATACTTAACCCGACTTTTTAAGAATTTCAGCAATATGAGTTAATCCACGGCTCTCAGCGTGTTGCAGAGCACTTTCCCCCTGGTTGTCTCTGATATTGGCATCGGCACCATGTTTTAAAAGCTCTTTAACTATCATCTGATAGTTTTCCGTGTCTTTACCCAGTACCGCCACTTCCATTAATGCTGTCCAGCCAAGGTCATTAACATGATTGATGTTTGTCCGGCCATCTTCGAGCAAAATTTTAACGGTTTCAAGGTAACCTTTCTCAGCAGCAGGAATCAAAGCTGTGCCACCGTAATGATTGGTCGAAGCAAAATCGATGTCATACTTTAATAGCTCAACCAACGCTTTATTTTTGCCTTTAGCCCCTGCCATTAGAAACGGCGTGTAGTTAATATCGTCATAGCGAGAACGTTGTTTGAGATCGGCCCCTTGCTTGACCAACCAAGCAATCATTGCAGGATCATCATTTTCTGTCGCGATATAGACGGCCGTTTTTCCGTTGCTAGACAACGTATTAACACACTGCTGAGGGTGCTCTGAAGCGTTTAGGCGGGCGATGTTGCCAAAGGAAACGCTTTGAAAAAAGTCACTGCAGTCGGCAGATAACGCTGGCGAGCTAAGCAGTAGCGCGGCTAAAGCAAATGGTGTTCTCATCGTTTCTCCTTACGATACGTCACTTCCTTCATTTCTGATGAAGTTGATCCCTTAAATAAGTTTAGACAAGCGCGATAAAACAGCGATCAGAATGCTATTCTAGTGCTTTGTAGATTGAGCGGTATGAGCATAAAAGTCGATGTTGCATGCCGCTGGGAAACATCTGTATGGGAGCAACATCTCATCGCTCGCACTCGACATTAAGAGAGATATTCACGGTGATAATCAGAGCCCTAATCAACCATTCACAACGAATTTGGTATCTTTTACAATAAGCCCTGTTGCTCTTCTCTCTTGGAATTCACGGATGAACACCACGCACCTAAAAGCGCTCCTTCTAGCTATCGAAACAGGCTCTATTTCCGCAGCAGCGCGAAAGCTCGGCAAAAAGCAGTCTCAAGTTAGCCAATGGATCTCCGATCTGGAGATTGATCTTGGCGTCAGTTTCTTTGACCGCACAGGAAACAAAAGCACGCTTAGCCAACAAGGTGAACAACTGCTTCCATCACTGACTCATACACTGGCACAGCTAGAAAAGCTGGCTGAAAAAGCTTCCGCTTTGAGCGCAGGAGAGCCTACAACAATTCGTATTGGTATTGAGCATTACGTGCCTGAGGCCCCTTTGTTAAATGCCATTCAACAGCTATTCCTATTACCTAACCTTCATGTAGAAATCTATCGCGATGAACAAACAGGCTTACGAGATGCTTTACTTAATGGCGAAACCGATCTTGTTGTCCAGCATGAGTCAAATCAGCTCCATCAGGACGATGTGGAATACACAAAGTTGGGCAACTATCTTGAAGGTCTGGTATGCCACCACTCTCTCGCTCTTGCTTCTGCTCAGCCCATATCGGTGGATGTATTAAGCGAGTACAAAGAGCTAATTTGGGGACAGTTAGGTGACGAAGAAGGCGAAGGATACAGTCCAGATTACGCGGTAATCAATGACCTAACCATGTTAATCAAGCTACTCGAAGCTGGACAAGGGTTTGCTTTTCTCCCGCTCGCTAATATCACTCAGCAAATTCAGGATGGTACGTTGGTTAGATTAACGTCTGAATTTGAACAAAGTGAGATCCCCCGACGGGTGGAATTAAGTTGGAGACCGGGATTGACTCTCTCTAAAACAGGTCATCAGATCATCGAGTCACTGAAGCAATGCCACGAGTTTCTTGCTTAATCGGAGACTAATGCGTCCCACCAGTCATAAAGGTATAACGCAATATAAATTGGCACCAAAGCCCAAAGCAGTGGGTCGTCGTAAACGTTTTCTGTCGTGCCAATCGTCGCGACGGCCAACATCATCAGCTCTGAAATACCTATAAAAAGCAATGCTTTAGTAAGATGAGCAAGCAAGCGATGGGATTGCTGATGGATATTGGTTTTCTGGTACGTAGCTTCAAATACTCCCACAATCGCAGCCGCCATCAACAGACCGACCACCGCTAAAATGGACGACTGATTGCTTCTATCCATCTCCTGCATCGCATCAAACGTCAGCTCAAATAACATGGGCACCGCTAACATTAGAATGAATGCTTGTTTAACAGCAACTTCGGCTAAAAATATCGGTGATTTCAACACGCTAATCCCTCAAAATACAACGCCGCACGTTTAACGTGCGGCGTTGTGACTTATTCGTCGATGTCGTAGACGATTTGACCGTTAAGAATCGTCATCCATATATCTGTCTTTTTGATTTTCTCGGCAGACAATTGGGTAATGTCACGCGACAAGATGGCAAAATCCGCCGCCTTACCCACTTCTATTGACCCTGTAATATCATCAAGACCTAAGCTTGTTGCCGCATTGATAGTATAGGCGTCTATCGCATCTTCAACACTTGGCAGGCCCGTTTTCCCCATGATTAGGCTATTGGCAATGCCCACCAGCGGGTTGATGTCGTGTACATTCCAGTCACTGCTTAAGGAGACGTTAGCCCCTGTGTCGAAGATGGCTTTCAGGTTCATCAAAGCACGTGTACGCTTGGCTCCAAGAAACGCTTCTGCCCATTGATGATCATGATAAGCAACGTAATCAGAGCCGACTTGAAAATCCGCAGTCACATTCAATTTCGCAAAACGTTCTACATCTTTAGAGTTCACCAACTCAACGTGTGTCAGTGTGTAATCCTTTGCACCGCCTTGCTGACGCATCGCTTCTATAGCATTGAGTGATTCACGAATCGCACCATCACCTATCGCATGGATGTGGGCACCATAGCCAATCTTATCCAATGCTTTGAGCCACTCTTCCATCGCCTCGGGTGGGATGTAGTTGATGCCGTAAGGCTCATCTGGGATGTAAGTATCCAGATAAGGTGCAAGCGTCTTCGCTGTCCCATTAACTAAAATTCCGTCACTGTACATTTTGACCTGATCCACCAGAAGTAGCTGAGATTTGTCCGTCGCTAATACCTCAGACAAAAACGATAACTGCGGCTGCATTGAATCCGTCGGGTAAATCCAAGGTCTTAAGGAAACACGCGCAGTGAGGTCACCCCGTTTCTCGGCTTCCTTCCATACTTCATACCACCCACGCTTCCAGTAAAGTCGGCCATCACCGATGGTCGTAATACCGTGTGAGCGAGCTTCATCCAAACCAGTCATCATACCTTCGTAGCTTTGATCGAATTGCTCTTCAAGGCTGTTCCACGCTATCTCCATCACGATATCGCCGGCGTTATCCAACAAGATACCATTGAGCTCGCCTGTGTATTCGTCTTTGAGAATCTTCCCGCCTTGCGGCTCTGGCGAATTCTTGTTGATCCCTGCTTTTTCTAGTGCTGCAGAATTGACCCACATTGAGTGCGAAGTTTGCTCCATGATGATGACTGGCTGATCAGGAAAGACTGAATCAATGACCTCCAGAGGCGTACGTCTGTTGTCCTCTGCCAGTAATGCCTCGATCGAGAAACCGTAGCCCATCACCCACTCCCCTCGACGCGCGTCTTTACGACATGCTTTCAGGTAAGGGATTTGCTCTTCTAATCCCGCATCCATACTCAGCTCACACTGGCCTCCTGCTTCTGATGCAGCCTCGAAGACATGGTTGTGATTGTCGATAAAGCCGGGCGCAATAAAGCCACCGTCTAAATCTATGGTTTCCGTCGATGAGCGAGTGAAGCTCTGCATGTCTGAGGCTTTGCCTACGTAAAGAATTTTACCTTTCGAAATGGCAATTGAATCCGCAGTTTGATAGCCATAGATGCTGGCATTAGTTAGCACCATGTCGGCGGAATCCGCTGCGTAAGTATTGGCTGTCATAGTGAGACTCGCGAGTAGTGTCAGAGTGTAAGCGCGTTTCATTGGCTTGGTTTCCTTGTTATTCATCCCTAACGTTTCACAGTATAGGGGCTGTCTTAACGCACAGCCTAACAAGTCCTTGGATTTAGTGAAAAATAGTCACTATCAGAGTTTTGGGATAGCATTGATTGCCCTGAACCAATCCATTCCGTTCGACACCGTTACTCTTTTAAAATAAGACGATTGCCATCACCTTAAGCCTCGGCGCAGTAACAAGAAGTCGTGAAGATGTGGAAACCTTTATCAACCGCGTTGATGAGCAAATTTATCGAAGCAAAAGTGGTGGCCGAAATCAGTATTCATATACGGCTTAGTATGTAAAGATGCCCAGTGCGATATTCAAGGAGGAAAGATGTCAGACTACAGGGCAACTATTCGTTGGCAGCGAGCCGAGCACGAAAAATTTAGTGACAATCAATACAGCCGTGGGCACCAGTGGGAGTTCGATGGAGGTGTCAGTGTCCCCGCTTCAGCATCACCTCATGTGGTTCCATTGCCTTATTCGGTCGAAGAAAATGTCGATCCTGAAGAGGCATTTATTGCCGCTATTTCAAGCTGCCACATGCTGACTTTTCTGGGCATCGCTGCTAAACGTCGTTACGTCATCGACTCTTATGTTGATGAAGCCATAGGCATTATGGAAGAAGATGACAAAGGTCGAACCTCGGTAACGAAAGTAACCCTAAGACCTAACATCGTGTTTTCTGGTAGCAAGCAACCTGATTACGCCCAGTTAGAGAAGATGCATAACCTCGCTCATCAACACTGTTTCATCGCCAACTCTGTTAAAACCGAAATCGTGACAGAAATTCTTACTCCCTAAATCGCTGCTGATCCGACAAGAATTAAGGCGGGTAGAGATCCCGTGATGAGTGTATTCATGCTAAACTCTGCGCCAAACACAGGGTTTACCCCGCTTCACTATTCAGATTCAGAGTGTACAGATGCCATTCTCTAAGCTCGGCTTAAGCCAACCAATTACCGACGCCATTCAGCAACTGGGTTATGACAAACCCACAACAATTCAAACCAAAGCCATTCCCGTGGTTCTGCGTGGCGAAGATTTAATTGCAGCCGCACAAACAGGTACAGGTAAAACCGCCAGCTTTGTATTGCCAATGCTCGAAAAATTGAGTCAGGGCGAAACTCAGCGTAAGAAACGTATTCGTGGTTTGATTCTCACGCCAACACGTGAGCTGGCTGTACAGGTTGAAGAGAAGATTCGAGATTACGGCCAACACCTCGCTCTTACTTCACTTGCGATGTACGGTGGTGTGGATGAACAGGCACAGAAACAGGCCCTAATTGAAGGCGTTGATATTCTGGTCGCGACACCCGGTCGACTGATCGATATGTATGGCAAACGCGCCGTACATTTTGAGGAAGTAGAAATGTTGGTGCTGGATGAAGCCGACCGCATGCTCGATATGGGGTTTATTGACGACATCAACAAAATCCTTGACCGACTGCCAACCGATATCCAGCACTTGCTGTTCTCCGCGACTCTGTCGAACAAAGTTCGTGATTTGGCGAAAACGGCAGTACACGACCCTTATGAGATTTCCATCGCGGCCAACCAAGCGTCGAAAAAGAACATCGAACAATGGCTAATTACGGTCGATAAAGACAAGAAGTCAGCGCTGTTAAGCCACTTGATCAAAGAAAATGACTGGGATCAAGCGCTGATCTTCATCGAGACTAAACACGGTGCTGCGAAATTGGCTCAACAGTTGGAAAAGCGCGGTATTGAAGCAGAGGCGTTCCACAGCGGTCGTAGCCAAGCGGTACGTTCTAAATTACTCGAAGATTTCAAAGCTGGAAAAATCCAATACATGATCGCCACTGGAGTCGGCGCTCGTGGTATTGATATTGAAGGGCTAACTCGTGTGATTAACTATGACCTGCCTTTCCCTGCTGACGAATACGTGCACCGTATTGGTCGAACAGGTCGTGCGGACGCACAAGGCGAGGCCATCTCCTTTGTCTCAAAAGATAACTTCAAGAATTTGTGCATGATCGAAAGCCGACTCGGCCATCTGATTGAACGTCGCGAAGTTGAAGGGTTTGAACCGCGTAAACCTGTGCCTATTTCCATTCTCAATTATGTGCCTAAGCACAAGCGTCAAAACAAGGATTCATGATGAACGCACCTACCAAAATTCTCTTTTTTGAGTTTCTTACTCCACTGATCACTTCTGGTAAGAAAACCATTACCATTCGTGATGAGTCAGAATCTCATTACGTGCCGGGTACTCAGGTTGAAGTATTCACTTTGGAGAAAGACGAAAAAGTGTGTGAGGTGAAGATCCTAGCGGTAGAGCCCCTTCACTTTGAAGACATCAACGAGTTTCACGCTGAGCAAGAAGCGATTGAACTGCCAAAGCTTAAGCAGCTGATTCGTGAAATCTACCCCAACACCGACGAGCTATTCCTGATTACTTATGAGCTGGTTGATGCATGATCGACTTTGATTTTCGCCCGGCCACACCGGGCGATTTCGACTTCTTATTCTCTCTCAAAAAGAACGCAGAATACGAAGCGATAAAAGCCATATTTGGTTGGGATGAAGAAGTACAGCAGCGTATTCATCATGAAGAATGGCAGGAAGACCAGCCTACCATCGTGACTGTTGGCGGCCAGCCCGCTGGTAGCTTTTTGCTGCAAGATAAAGGCGAGCATCTGTATTTTTGTCGTTTCTTCCTTCTGGCCCGATACCACGGTAAAGGGATGGGAAGCAAAATACTGCAATACTGTATTGAGCTAGCCGACGCCCAACGTAAGCCGATCCAACTGTGTTATTTGCAAGGAAACCGTGTGGGCAGTCTTTATCAACGCTTCGGGTTCCAATTCACGTTCGAAGATAACGCTTTTGTCTACATGAAAAGAGAACCTCTCATTTAACTCTCATGTTCTCAAAATAATCATATATGAGTGCTTCGTAACGTCCATCTTGCTTCATATCGAATAATACTTGATCAAAGCGCTGGAGCAATTCGGCATGGCTGCGGTCTTTGGAAAATGCAATGTAGCTGGGCGTTGCTTCAATAGGAGGCGATAAAATATCAATGTCGCTATCTAGTCCTTCTCTGACCAAAATGCTTCGGGCACCAAATTCATTGTTTACCCAAATATCAGCGCGTTTTGTACGGACGAGATGAGCGCATTCGACAGTGCTGTTTCTCTGGAAAATAAGCCGAAAGCGACCCTCTTCTATCTTAGCATCCATTCGTTTTCCATAACTCACACCATTGACGACACACAAAGCGATTTTGGATACATCACCCGCTAAAATTTCCTCAGGTTTGTAGTCACTACCTTTAAGCGCCATCAAACTAATATTTTGGACGAAGAGCACATTTTGACTAAAATCTGCAAATTTTTCTCGCTCAGGATTTTTAAAGGCGGTGAAAATGCCATCCGCACGACCACGCTTTACCAGTGTAAGGGCTCTGGCCCAAGGCAATACGGTGATGTTGACTGGTGTTTCCAACTGATGGAACACATACCTCACTAGCTCTACAGCAACCCCTGAAACCTGCTGTCCCTGCATTTCTATATAGGGCGGGTATTCAAGTGTGACCAAATCAACCGGCCTTGCAGCACAAGGTTTTAGTGCCACTAGAGCAAGAATGATTGTTCCTAAACGCAACCACTTCATCCTGTCTCCTTCACATAAGCCAATGATTAAATGAGAAAGTTCTATGCAACCATAGAGCAATAACGCAATTGCATAACACTTAAGACCTTCTACACTTACATATCGTTAATATTAATATCACTAGACAATATCGTTTGACTTTTTACGTAAATCATCAGTTTTTGTAGCAGTTAACACGAGGATTCTATGGTTCGCTCTTCTTTAAGTCGTTTTCAATATTTCCCAATTCTCGCCCTTGCTCTTTCTATGGTAGTCGGTGGTTACTATTACGACAAAACCCTAGACAATTGGGTAACTGATATCGTCAGTAACTACATGTCTAATCTGCTTGACGACGTCTCGCATCAGATTCAAGAAAAAGAGCTCGACCTCTATGACATGAGCCAACCTGAAATAGACGACTTCCTCGATAACCTTTCGCAATCCAGCTTTGAACAAAGATTTACCATCATACACAGCTCGGGAGCCGTGCTGGGAGACTCACAACTTACCAATAGGGAGATTTCCCAGTTGGAAGATCACAGTAGCAGACCCGAGATAAGTGCTGCTCTTTCCGGTGAAACTGGTTTATCCAAACGATTTAGCCAGTCCTTAAACCAAGAGTTACTTTATGTCGCTAAGAAGCTCGAACTTCCTGAAGACGACCATGGCCACGACTCAACTTATGTTCTCAGACTCGCGATGCCAATGACTTCGCTTTATGCCATGTCCGCCGACCTCAAATTAATTGAGCACGCGCTAATGGCATTTTCGCTGGCCATTTTGATTCTCTTAACCTGGTTGAGTAACCGAAAAATCTACAAGCTTGTTAAAGAAGAAAGAGATCAACAGGAGTACCGTATTCAAAAAAGTACTCAAGAGATTGAGCTACTCCACCAACTCGCAAATATGCTCGCCGCTTGTAACAGCGTCAAAGAGGCACAAGTTGTCGTCGCAGACATCATTCCAAGAGTGCTAGGCAAAGTGAACGGTTGTGTTTCCATCATGCGTGACTCACGCAATCAACTCGAAGTTAAACTCGACTGGGGAGGAGAATGGCCCGCGAGTAAACTCTACGCCCCCAATGACTGCTGGGCATTACGCAAAGGTAAATACCACCTATCGAAAGAAAAACACCATAACCTCTCTTGCACCCATATGAGTAGTTCTTCCATTGAAGGGCTCACGTTGTGCGTTCCGCTAACCGCTCATGGTAATACTGTCGGCATGTTCCATCTCTATTTTGATGAACAATCTGAAGAAATATCCGAAGACATCAAACAACTCGCCTTCACGATTGCTGAGCATCTCGGATTGGCATTAGCTAACTTGAGCCTTCAAGAGAAACTGCGCTCGCAGGCGATGCGCGATCCGTTAACGGGGCTCTTCAATCGCCGTTACTTTGAGGAGATATTCGAAAAAGAATGGGCGAAAGCCTCTCAAGATGATTGTCCGATGTCCTTGCTGATGTTGGATTTAGATCATTTCAAACGTTTTAATGATAACTTCGGCCATGACGCGGGAGATTATGTTCTCAAGGAAGTCGCAAACTTGCTGAAACGCGAAATTGGCGACGAACACGTTGCCTGTCGTCTTGGTGGTGAAGAACTGGCGGTGATAAGCCCTAATTGCTCCATCAGCGAATCTATGGAGCTGGCGAACCAAATTGTCAATTCCGTCAGAGATTTGCATTTAGACATGAAGGGCTTATCTCTGGGTCAACTTGGTGTCTCAATTGGGGTAACGACCTTCCCAGATTTAAATACCTCTACCACCGAACTCATTAAAGCGGCCGATACTGCCCTTTATCAGGCCAAAGACAACGGGCGGAGCCAAGCGGTACATACTCAATCAAAAGAATATCTTAAACAGCTAGAGACTGGCGCTCACTCTGAAAGCAGAGACGTGCTACCACTGAAACTCTAGGGCTTCATCTTACTTACTCTGCTTGCTCCTATCACAGGAGCAAGCGCTATTTCCCACTCCATCGTTCGTTCATGTTTTATAAAGACCAACAACCACTAGACGACTGGTCTAATTTAATCTATAGTCCGCTCCATGAATGAAAAAACAAACGACACTCGCCAACATATTCTCAATGTGGGTTACGAATTAGTAGTGAACAAAGGTTTCACCGCCGTCGGTTTATCTGAATTGCTCAAAACTGCCGATGTGCCAAAAGGTTCCTTTTATCACTATTTCAAATCCAAAGAACAATTTGGTGAAGCACTTATTGAAGACTATTTCAGAAGCTACCTAGCTCGCATCAATGCGATTTTTAATGCTGATGAAGGTACTGGCAACCAACGTTTAATGGGGTACTTCTCACGCTGGTTAGATGTAGAAAATGGCGTCTGCAATGCCAACCGTTGCCTAGTGGTTAAGCTTAGTGCCGAGGTTTCTGACTTGTCTGAGCCGATGCGAATCACTCTTGCAAGCGGTGCGGGACAAGTCATTGATTCCATTGCTCAGTGCATAGAATCCGGTATCGAAGACGGTTCGATAAAGGTATTGGATGCGCAGCAAGTCGCGACCCAGCTATACCAACAATGGCTTGGCGCTAGCCTTCTAAACAAACTGGTTCAGGATCACTCACATCTTGAACGTAGCTTAGAGACCACTGAGTCTCTACTTAGCGCTTAAGTTACACATTCCCGTTTGGCTTATTAACCCAACGGGAATTTTTTGAAATTATAACTAGACGACTGGTCTAATAATAGGAAACACAATGACTAACAACGTAAACCGACGCATTGTCCTTGCTTCACGCCCTGTAGGGGCTCCTGTTACCGAAAACTTCCGCTTAGAAGAAGCGGAGAAACCGACGCCTGCTCAAGGTGAATTGCTGCTACGAAGCGTCTATCTGTCGCTCGATCCATACATGCGTGGCCGCATGAACGATGCGAAATCCTATGCAGACCCTGTTGCTATCGACGATGTAATGGTCGGCGGCACAGTGTGTCAGGTTGAAGTTTCGAATCATCCAGATTACCAAGTGGGCGAATGGGTATTGGCTTTCACTGGTTGGCAAGATTATGGCATTTCAGATGGTGAAGGCTTGATTAAAATGGGCATGAACCCATTACACCCTTCCTATGCACTGGGTGTAATGGGTATGCCAGGCTTCACCGCTTACATGGGCTTGCTGGATATCGGCCAACCTAAAGCTGGCGATACCTTGGTAGTTGCAGCCGCAACAGGCGCGGTAGGCTCGATGGTCGGACAGATCGGTAAACTCAAAGGTTGCCGTGTTATTGGTGTTGCCGGTGGTGAGGAAAAGTGTCGTTATGCTAAAGAACAGCTCGGCTTTGATGAATGTATCGATCACAAAGCAGAAGATTTTGCAGATCAGTTAGCCAAAGCGTGTGATAAAGGCATCGACGTCTACTTTGAAAATGTTGGCGGTAAAGTGTTTGACGCTGTGATGCCGCTTCTGAACACAGGCGCTCGAATTCCACTGTGTGGCCTGATTTCTCAATACAATGCAACGTCTCTTCCTGAAGGCCCTGACAGAATGTCAATGCTGATGGCTCAACTGCTGATCAAACGAATCAAAATGCAGGGCTTTATCATCTTTGATGATTACGCTCACCGCTATGAAGAGTTTGCAACCGATATGAGCCAGTGGCTTGCGGAAGGCAAAATTCACTATCGCGAGCATTTGGTGGAAGGTTTTGACAAGGCACCAGAAGCATTTATCGGCCTTCTTGAAGGTAAGAACTTTGGCAAACTGGTTGTAAAAACCAACAATCCACTATAATCGGAGGTCAACGTGATTAAACTGCATCACCTTAATCAATCTCGCTCCAAGCGTATTATCTGGCTGTTGGAAGAGCTGGGTATCGATTATGACATCGTACCTTATCACCGCGACAGCGTGACCTTTCTCGCACCACCAGAGCTTAAATCTATTCACCCTCTGGGCAAATCTCCGGTGATTGAAGAAGACGGACGAGTCATTACGGAGTCTGGCGCAATCACTGAATATCTTATCGACAAGTATGCGTCAGAAAAGCTTGCGCCAGCCAAAGGCTCTGATGACCACCTCGATTACCTACAATGGCTGCACTTTGCAGAAAGCTCTGCTGCCCTGCCGTTATTGCTAAAAATATTCGTGTCCAAAGATGGCGCTCAAATGAACTTTCTTCCGGATTATGCCGAGGTAGAGCTGCATAAGGTCATGAGTTATGTCGACCATCGCTTGGAAGGTAAGCGTTACCTAGTCGCCGATAAACTCACTGGTGCGGATATTATGATGTCATTTATTGTTGATATTCTGACTAACTTTGGCTTGCTTGAGCGCTACACCAATATTGCCCGGTATGCCTCACAACTTGCGAGCCACGACAGCTGGCAGACCGCCGAACAGCTTGAGAGCAAGTTCGGTTAACCACTCCTGTACAGGGTTACCATTCTGAGATGGTAGCCCTGCTTCCCCTTTAAAAATTCCCCTGTTATTTTTTCCTCTTACGCCATCAGTATCCATGAGATAGAAAACATCTATCAATAACATAGCCACAACCAGTTTTATAAAAATCCACTCGCCATCTATTCTCAATGCTAGAAAGTCAGTCCAATGACGGACATTCAATTAGACGCTTTGCCAATGGAAGACGTCTTTGGCTTTAAGCAAATAACGAATAATTCGATTGCCACCGACATAAGAAAAATCAAAGTGGCGACCGTGAATAAGCGACACTAAAGGAGCAAATCATGGAACACAAAAACGTGAATACTGGCGGTAAATGTCCTGTCATGCATGGCGGTGCAACTTCTTCAGACTCATCTAACGTAGCTTGGTGGCCAAACGCGCTCAACCTCGACATCTTGCATCAGCATGACCAGAAATCGAATCCAATGGGCCTGGACTTTAACTATCGTGAAGAACTTAAAAAGCTCGACGTTGAAGCACTAAAAAATGATGTTAAAGCACTGATGACCGATAGCCAAGACTGGTGGCCAGCAGACTGGGGACATTATGGCGGTCTAATGATTCGTATGGCGTGGCACTCAGCAGGCTCTTATCGTACAGGCGATGGTCGCGGTGGTGCAGATACCGGTAACCAACGCTTTGCTCCACTCAATTCCTGGCCTGATAACGCGAACTTGGACAAAGCTCGTCGCTTGCTTTGGCCTATCAAGCAGAAGTATGGCAATAAAATCAGCTGGGCTGATCTGATGATCCTTGCTGGCAACATGGCCTATGAATCTATGGGGCTGAAAACCTTCGGTTTTGCATTTGGTCGTGAAGACATCTGGCATCCAGAAAAAGACATCTACTGGGGTGCAGAAACAGAATGGCTAGCAGAAAGCGGTGGTGAAAACAGTCGCTATTCGGGTGAGCGTGACTTAGAAAACCCACTTGCCGCCGTCATGATGGGCCTCATCTACGTCAACCCTGAAGGTGTCGATGGAAAACCAGACCCACTGAAAACGGCTCAAGACATGCGTGTCACTTTTGAACGTATGGGAATGAATGACGAAGAAACCGTCGCATTGACCGCTGGCGGCCACACAGTTGGTAAGGCCCACGGTAACGGTGACGCTGCTAAACTCGGTGCTGAACCTGAGCGTGCAGAGCTAGATGAACAAGGTCTTGGTTGGAATAACCACACCTCTCGCGGTATTGGCCGTGACACAGTGACCAGTGGGTTGGAAGGTGCATGGACAACCCATCCAACTCAATGGGATAACGGCTTCTTCCATCTTCTGTTCAGCTATGACTGGTCTTTGCAAAAAAGCCCAGCAGGTGCATGGCAGTGGGAACCAGACAACATCAAAGAGGAAGACAAACCTGTTGATGTCGAAGATTCAAGTATTCGTCACAACCCAATCATGACTGATGCCGATATGGCGCTCAAGATTGATCCTGAATACCGCAAGATCTCAGAGCGCTTCTACAACGATCCTGCTTACTTCTCCGACACCTTCGCTCGTGCTTGGTTTAAGCTGACGCACCGCGATATGGGGCCAAAATCTCGCTACTTTGGCCCAGATGTTCCGGCAGAAGAGCTAACTTGGCAAGATCCTGTCCCTGCTGGTCAAAGCAATTACGATGTTGAAGCGGTCAAAGCTAAAATCGCCGCAAGTGGTTTAAGCGTTAGCGATATGGTTTCAACCGCTTGGGACAGTGCTCGTACCTATCGTAACTCAGACAAACGTGGCGGCGCGAATGGTGCTCGTATCCGCCTTGCGCCACAAAATCAGTGGAAAGGTAACGAACCTGAAAAGCTCGCTAAAGTACTTTCGGTACTAGAAGGTATCGCCTCTGAGTCAGGGGTGAGTGTTGCCGATACCATAGTTCTTGCAGGTAACGTTGGCATTGAGCAAGCAGCACGCGCCGCTGGTGTAGACATCTCCGTTCCTTTTGCTCCGGGACGTGGTGATGCAAGTGCTGCGCAGACGGATGTCGATTCATTTGATGTGTTAGAGCCTGTCGCTGACGGATTCCGAAACTGGCAGAAGCAGCATTACGCAGTAAGTCCTGAAGAATTGATGCTAGACCATGCACAGCTATTGGGTTTAACAGCACCAGAAATGACGGTTCTAATTGGTGGTATGCGTGTTCTTGGGACCAACCACTCTGGCTCTCGCCACGGTGTATTAACAGATAATGTTGGTGCGCTGACGAACGATTTCTTCGTCAACCTGACAGACATGCGATACACATGGAAACCAACAGGGCGTAACTCCTACTCTATTGTCGAACGCAGCAGCGGTGACGAAAAATGGACAGCAACCCGAGTCGACCTTGTGTTTGGATCTAACTCCATCCTACGCGCTTACGCTGAAGTCTACGCTCAGGATGATAACAAAGAGAAATTCGTCCGCGACTTCGTAGCCGCTTGGACCAAAGTAATGAATGCTGACCGCTTTGATTTGAAACAGTAACTTGCACTGACGCCCCACGGCTTTTGTGAGTCCGTGGGGTAACAGGGAATCGATCTGGACAGATGTTTAACTCATCAACAATTTGGCAAAAAACTGTAGGTTGCACTAGTTTTAAGTATGTAACAGCAGTTAAGAAAAGAAGCGCATATACGGCTTCACCAATCCATTAACCATAGATGTTACAAATGAGGAGAGTTGGCTATGAAAGGATTCGAATTCTTTAAGTTATTTGACACCAAAGAGCTGTTCATCTTCTACTGATACTGAGCAACCCGCTTGAGTCAGTACTGAAATCCATACGCCGATCGCTAACCTGCACGCATCGGCGTATTGTTTTATTCAGCGCTTATTGTCTTTTCGCCACCGCTTTCATCAGAACAGAAGTATCCATACGTCCGTAGCCATCTTGTTGTAGCTCAGCGTATTGCTCATCGACCTTCTTAGTTAACGGTAAATCAAGTCCGACTCGTTCCGCTTCTTTTAGGCAGAACCCTAAGTCTTTACGCATCCAATCAATGGCAAAACCAAAATCAAACTTATCTTGTGACATTGTCACGGCGCGATTTTCCATTTGCCATGAACCCGCTGCACCATGTTTGAGGGTTTCAACCACTTGTTCTACATCCAAACCAGATTTTTGAGCGAGTAGCAACGCTTCGCTAAGCCCTTGGAGAATACCGCCAATACAGATTTGGTTAACCATTTTACAGCGTTGACCCTGACCATTCTCTCCCAGCAACGTCATTTGTTTAGAGTACACATCCATCACTGGTGAGATTTCTTCGAACACCGCTTGGTCACCACCACACATAATGGTCAGCACGCCGTTTTCCGCACCCGCTTGACCACCAGAAACTGGCGCATCAATAAACTGATTGCCGTTTTCTTTTGCTGCTGCCGCCAATTCAACTGCTAGCTCAGCGGACGTTGTCGTATGGTCTACCAGCACGGCTTCTGCCTTCAATCCAGCAAGAACGCCATCTTCACCGTAAATAACACTGCGTACGTCGTCGTCATTACCCACACAAACAAACACAACATCACAATCCTGAGCCGCTTGTTTAGGCGTCTCACACGCAATACCTTGGTATTCCTCAGCCCATTTGTCTGCTTTGGTTTTAGTGCGGTTAAACACTTTGGTGGAATATCCGGCTTTACTTAAGTAACCCGCCATAGGGTAGCCCATCACACCAAGGCCAATAAACGCGACTTTCTGCTGACTCATTCTGATTTCCCTTTATGATTTTGTAATTAGGGACACAGTCTACTAAACATTCTCTCTTTGGTTTACTACAAATACTCACTATCCAGTTAAACAAGAGCCCCATTAAGGGGCTCAATCTCTAAAGACAACACTCATTTACACTTTGACCAAGTCTTACCTTTGTCCAAGGAACATTCCAACGAAGATGTACCATTGTGGTAATAAGTATTCTTCCACCAATCACCAATAGCATTTCTTGAAATTGAGATACCGTCGAATTTGTAAGGTGTTACAGCCACTTGAGAAGACTTGGATCTCACCCATGTATGTGCCCCGTAATCTGAGTCGTCATTGAAATCTGAGGATATATAACTTAGTTGATCCAATGTACTACGGCTAAAACTATCGATCTTCTGTTCAATGTTTACCCATTCTGGATACTTAGGATCGGGATGATAGCTAAAAATATGCTGGGCACGTAACATACCATCACGATAATTATTAACGACTGACACTTCCAAAGATTGGGTGAAATTACTTCCCACATTATTGTTTTTGCAGCTATCCCAATCCAGTTCTTGCGTGCTTGAGCTGTTACTGACACGGTAAGTTTTCAGAGAGTTGGGTTGAACAAGCTGCTCAATTGACTCCGTGATATAACAGCTGTAGCTGGCGTTATCTTCGTTGATCCATAATGAAGCATTCTTAGTGTAATCAAACCCTGCTTTCTTTTTCGTATTTCGCTCTGTATGGCGGGTTAATAGCACTTCGGTCTTTAAGTCTTCTAACACTTCATATTCTGTGTGTACCAGCTTAGTTTCAGTGAGGACCGTTTTGACCTTATACCACTTATCGACTTTTTGCTTTGTATCTTCGTCCCAGTACTTCCAGTAGTAATCTATGTAGGCTTGATGAACCCCTGAGTTCTCCAGTTGAAGTGCTTTGGTATCACTGTACGACTGTCTAATCGCGGGCATCATCTTCTGAGCTAATTCGTACAGCTCTTTGTTATCATCCTTAATGAAATCGCCGTAAATTTTATCTACTGCGATGTTGTAACGGGCCGCAATACGATGATCGTGCTCCTTCACATTTTGAATAACCTTTTCTTGGGTGTTAACAGCTGATCTCAACGCCGTACAACTGGTGATACCGCTTTCATGCAGATCTTCCTGAATTTGATTCCACAATACCGTCGTTAGAGGAGTTGTGGATTTTATCTCATGCTCAGAACTCAGTGTCATCGCTGGAGGAAAAACAAGCTGATACGGTTTACTGATAGGCGTATTAGGAGCATCTGCATCAATCGCACCGACAGGGACATTTACGACAATAGGCGCGTAATCAATACAATCAGAGTTGCTACCAGACAAGGATAAGCGATAGCTGCCCTCAGAATTAGTCACAGCACTCGGCTCGCCAGAGTCTAACTGACCGTTGTAGTTGATATCTAGGAACGCCGTCGCTCCAGAGATGTATCCATCAATAGCCACACCTTGAAGACTTCGTGTTTGTGATGAAGCGCTAGAGCTAGATGAGCCACCGTCGCCGCCTCCCCCGCATGCGACTATGCCTATAGAGAAGGGGACAACAGCAAGAAGTTTAAGATTCATTGCAAAATTTCCGATGAAAAGTGAAAGGCAAAAACGCGCCACTAAGGATTTAATGGCGCGTAGCGTTATAGCAGTGGTTAACGCATTGAGAATACTAACGGCTATACACTTGGAAAAACATGTAAGAAATGGAGGAAAATAGTGCATGTTTTTTCATTCAAATGGCCTACTTTCTCACTAAGCCCACTATTCTTAACTACTCATTGTTTTGTTGCAAAAGTGCAGCTGTAACCTTAAGTACTGTTAGTCTAGTATTGTTAAGAACCTTATCGTTATTGGTGAAAGGAGGCAGTGAACTTGAACATTGAGCCCACTCACCAAGTTGGCTTTCAGAACACTCATATACAGAGCGGCCATCATCGTAGTCAGTTTCCATATACCAATCTCCATTTGAGTCCTTTGTTGTAATCACTTGATACTGTAACGACTCATTTTGACCAAACACACTTTGCCCAAACTCAGCTTTCGATCTCACCCAACGTACTGAGTCGTGAGCCGAGTTTTCACTAAAATCGGTGCCTATATAGAAAAAACTTCCCAGCAAATTTCCATTAACATTATTCAAAGTAGGATCCACGTCTACCCATTTGGCATAGGGCGTATGTTGGTCATAAGTAAAACGATGCCCAGTAATAACTGTCCCTTGATCCTGACTATTATTAATCGCCATCACTTCTATGGTTTGCTCAAAATCAGCCCCACCAACATAATTACCAAAACAATCGTCCATACTGGACTCTTTTTTAATACCAGATTGATTGGTTACTTCATAAATAGTCATTGAATTTGCATCGGTAACTCGAGATTCCTCAATAGTTTCTTTAATTGTGCAATTAAATGAACGACTCAAAATAGACTCTTGATTACCCTCAGCTTCTCTACGCAGGCTGTACTCTCTTGTATAGGACAAGTCACTATTCTCGGCTGTGTGTGTCACAATATGCTCAAGCAATTGAGGGTCAACAAGCTCGCTCGTTACTTCATATGCTCTTGTTTCTACCTTTGAATCACTCTTTGTCACTTGAACTTTGTACCATTGGTCGTTCAGCTCGCCATTGGTATCCTTTTTACTGCGCACAATGTAACTAACGTATGCTTCTTCGGCTGCTGGGTTTTCTTGTCTCAACATTTTTGATTCACGATAAGACTCCTTGATTACTGGCATTAGTTTCTGTGTAAGCGCTTTTACTTCACTGTCATCCTCTTTTATGAAGTCACTATACAGTTGCTCTACACTAACGTTATTCCGGCTCGCCACACCGTTTTCTAATTCCTGAATGCTATTGTCTGTAATGCCTTGCAACTGAATCGCAAGTTTTAGGTCTGCACAACTACTCATAGCATTATCTTCTAGGTCCAGTTTTAGCTTCATCTCGTTCCAAAGCATGGAAGTCAATGGGGTCGTTGACCTAATTTCAGAATCTGAAGTCGTCATCTTTACTGGAGGAAAGAACAGCTGATACGGCTCTTCAATTGGATTGTTTGGATCGTCAGCATCAATGGCACCAACAGGTACATCAACCACGATTGGCACGTAATCAACACAATCTGCATTATCTCCGGATAGAGAAAGCTCATATCGACCATTGGCATCGGTAATACTCTTTGGTTCACCGCTATCAAGCTCACCGTTGTAGTTCAGATCAAGAAATGCAGTCGCACCTGAGATGTAGCCATCAATAGCGACACCTTGAATTGATTTAGATTGAAGAGAGGAGGGTGAAGTGGATGACGAGGTTGCTCCTCCGTCACCACCTCCACAGGCTGTCAAAAGTGTAGAAACAGTCGCGATAGTTATAATTTTGGAAGTCATGATAATAAGCCCTGACACATATTTCCTATGGGTAAAACTGCACCGCACAGAGCAAGTGCATCCTGATGTGTAATCATTGGTAACACGTGCCGATGGTATAGGCTTTGATAGGCATAAAACATGAAAGGGTTTAACGAAAACCATGCATGTTTTATTAACCATCCATTATCAACAAAATGGTATTAAATTATTGTTTTTCCTTATCAATCCAAAGCTTGTAGAACTCGCTCAGTCCAGATTTATTCGTTTCAACGCCATGAACTTCAAGGCTACGTGAAATCTTTTCTTTGCCATGGAACAGAGGCAAAAGCAGGTTATTGTCATACAAAGCCTGCTCAATTTTCCGCAATGAATAGACGTATAAAATATCGCTCATTGCGTGCTTCACTTGCTCATAATGAACATCCATTTCTGTTTGATCGTAAATGAATTTCAGGCCGGAGCTAGCAAGAAGCCAGTCATACAATCCAAACTCTTCAGGCTGCTCTATGACTTCTTCAATAAATAGAATATCGGCATGGCCGCTGACTGAACTTGGATTACTGATATCCTCTAACTCGAGAATTTCAAGGGTTAGTCCGGTTTCTAGAATTGTACTTTGTATCCACCCAGCGATCTTTTGCAGACAAGGAATCGTCAGTCGAGGCATGGTCAGTACTAAGTGTCCACTTAAGCGTGGTGGCGCGTCATCAGAAACACTGTCAAAGCAAGGCGCAAAACCTACATCATTAACAACAGTTTCTGAGTCCAAATTAGCTCGGCAACGACGTAAGTACTCAACAAGTTCAAGGAGGTCGTTTCGGCTGATTCCTGCATTAGGCCTTGTGTTGATGGCAAGGTAAGACAAAGCATTGATAGTACTCTCCTCACAATCTCCATCCTTATTGAAACTGATGCTGAAGTCACTCAGCTCTGAAGAAGAAGACAAGGTGATCTTATCTAGCAAGGCGGATTGCGCATAGTAATTACGATGTCGTTTTAACACCAAGCGCTCTCGATCCCAATCTTTCAGATAGAAAGGACCGCTTCCTATATACGTACTTAGGCCACTTGAGAAGTACGCTGATTTGAGGCGATAAATCGAAGCATGAACCAAACATAAAACATGCAAAAACAAAGCATTAGGTTGCTGGAGCTCAATCGTTACTTGCCCTGCATCGAGGATGCGTATTTCAACAACCTGCTCAAAGAGATACTTCACCGGTCCGTCGGTAGCTTTTAGCTTGTTAAGGCATTCAGCGACATCAGTAGCTTCTAAATTTTCCCCGTCATGGCAAACTATCCCCTGACGGAGCCACAAATGAATAAAACGCCCTTCTACCTTCCAACAATGCGCCAGTCCCGCTTGAATACGTCCTGATTCATCTTGCACTAATAGCGTACTGTAAATGCTACGGATTACCTGCATCTCAGCGATGCGGTATGTCTTAGCTGGTTCTAGTGTATCTACCCATGGATATTCAGTGATTAGCAAGCTATCGCAACGCTCATTGGCACTCGCTCGCGTTGCTGTTGCTTCAGCCATAGCTTTTACAGCAAGGTGTCCATAAAGCTCCATCAAACGAGAAATACAAGAAAAGCGCCCTTGTTCTAGCTCTTTATAAAAGATTTGTTCTAGTGCTCCCTGCAGATTATGCAAGATCTTAAACTGACTGAGTTTTCCTCTTCCCTTAGAGGGAAGCCAACTGATCCAACCTATCTCAGACAAGCTTTTCAGAATATTAGAAGTGTTTCTTCTCGAAGTTGATAATGCTATCTCCAGTTCATCGATCGACAGATGATATGTTTTCCCCGCCTCATATTTTATAAGCAGTTGCTGGAGTCTGCGTAAGCTTACGTCGTTCAATGGCCACCTTAACTCAACAAATAATAAATGACGGTTTCGTCAACGTTATAAAAAAGTGCTCGAGCTGACACTTTGTACAACTTTCAAACAGTTCGTTCAAAAAATAACCTCAATCCCTGCAAAGTTCTACTCTACTAGAAATTTTATAAATTGGACCCCTACAGAATGTGACCGTAATTCAGTCTTCTATTTCGAGCACTACTAATAGCAAGCCATAAAAATATCATTAGCCTGAATATCAATAACGAGAAACACCCTATGAAAAAAATAACAACTTTACTCGCTGCCACCGCTGCTCTCAGCGTACCGCAAGTCACTTATGCCGATGCAATCCTGCATGCATTCAACTGGAAATATTCGGATGTAACGAATAACGCCCAGCAAATCGCTGCGAACGGATTCAAAAAGGTTCTGATTTCACCCGCTATGAAATCTAGTGGCACCCAATGGTGGGCACGCTATCAGCCTCAGGATTTTCGTGTTATCGATTCTCCTCTGGGCAATAAGCAAGATTTAGAAGCGATGATTGCTGCACTTAAAGCGCAAGGTGTAGACGTTTATGCCGATGTCGTTCTGAATCATATGGCCAACGAAGCGTCAAAGCGTAGCGACCTGAATTACCCTGGTACTGAAGTGCTTAACGACTACTCTGCACGCTCAAGTTATTACGCCAACCAGACATTGTTTGGCGACTTGAGTCAGAACCTGTTCTCTGGCAATGACTTTCACGCTGCCGGTTGTATCACCAACTGGAACGACCCAGGTCACGTTCAGTACTGGAGACTTTGTGGTGATAATGGCGATACCGGATTACCAGATTTGGATCCAAACAATTGGGTGGTGTCACAGCAGAAGCAATACCTTCAGGCACTTAAGTCGATGGGAATTAAAGGCTTCCGCATCGATGCTGTCAAACACATGAGTCAGTACCAGATCGACCAGATTTTCACATCAGACATTACGTCTGGAATGCATGTATTTGGCGAAGTCATTACCAGTGGTGGTAAGGGCGATAGTGGCTATGAAGCCTTTTTGGCCCCTTACCTGAACAATACCAATCACGCTGCTTACGATTTCCCTCTGTTCGCTTCTATTCGCGGCGCTTTCTCTTTCGGTGGCGGATTAAACCAACTTCATGATCCTCAAGCCTACGGTCAAGCGTTAGAAAACTCACGCGCCATTACCTTCACCGTGACTCATGACATTCCAACCAATGATGGCTTCCGTTATCAAATCATGGATCCTAAGGATGAGCAGCTAGCTTACGCATACGTTTTGGGTAAAGACGGTGGTACGCCACTTGTCTATAGTGATGAGCTACCAGATAGCGAAGATAGAGATAATGGTCGCTGGGCTGACGTCTGGAAAGACGCCACTATGATTAACATGCTCAAGTTCCACAACTCGATGCAGGGTAAATCAATGACCGTCTTACACAGTGACCAGTGCACGCTGGTCTTCAAACGTGGTAAGGAAGGCGTAGTCGGCATCAACAAGTGTGGCGATGCGAAATCCGTTACTGTGGATACGTACCAACACGAGTTCAATTGGAACGTTTCGTACAAAGATACGCTAACGGGAGATACAACTGTCGTGAGTTCGCGTAACCATACGTTTAACATTCCGGCACGCACAGCTAGAATGTGGATGCTGTAGTTTCCGCTGAAATAACAAAGGTCTGGTAAATACCAGACCTTTTTTATGTGTAAGCCTTTAATATTACTTGGCTAATTCGTAGTTTTCCTGCATTTCCTGAGGAGCAATACCGTATTCATAATCAGCAAGGTAACCGTCTTTGTAGACTTTCATTCCCTGCTCATCCCAGCTCACTTTGATAATGGCGGTTTTGCCATCTTCACTGCCGAGTAATTTCAGCATCTCGTCATCAATCTTGATGGCTTTGATGGTTTTAATTCGCTTGAACGGCTTAAACTCTGTCGACGTTGGCAACTTTCCATAGGTTTTCTGCCAAGTTTCTTTTGGCACTAACCACTGATTATAGACTTCACCCACAATCGGCTCTGGCATACTGGCTATCACCACGCTGTCCGTCATCACGTTGCGCGTTTCAAGGCTATAACCGCCTTTACCATCTGAGACATAGGTAGGGAAATCGCTTCCCAGCTCTGATGCCTCAGGCAAACGGCCCAATGTCGCGGATTTTTTCACGTACAAATCCGCAGACTCAAATTTGTTCATGATTTCAGGGATGTTTTGAAATTCAACCGGTTTGGCAAATGCTGCAAAAGGAACGGACAATGCAGTGCTTAACGCTGCTATAGTGAAAATGTTTTTCATGAGAGTACTTTGGTATAGAACAGTTGACGATAAAGTAAATAACAAAACAATAAATAGCAAACGATTCAATCACTCCAAATATCGGATTGTGACCTTCTCCTAACCTCACCTTAACAATCGATAAATCCACGTCATATCAGCGCTTTTACTATAATTTAGAAGTGTGCAAGAATGAGCGCCCGAACCGTTAAGGATTATGCTGTACCCATGAAAATTCAAGCCGCTATCTTTGATATGGATGGCCTACTGTTAGACACCGAGCGTGTATGCATGCGAGTCTTTAAGCAAGCCTGTGTGAACGTCAACCTGCCTTTCTATGAAGACGTTTATCTCTCCATCATCGGGCGTAACGCCGCGGGCATAGAAAAGATCTTTCGAGCTGCCTATGGGGATGATCTCGACAAACTCCACAATGAGTGGCGCCGCAACTACGACGCTATTGTCAAACACCAACCAATCCCAGTAAAAGAAGGCGTCGTGGAACTGTTGGAATGGCTTAAAGAACAGCAAATTCCAACCGCAGTGGCAACCTCTACTCACCGTGACGTCGCAGAAATTAAACTGCGCCTTGCGGGTTTAGACAAGTACTTTGATAGCCTGACTTGCGGCTGTGAAGTGTCTGTCGGCAAGCCGGACCCAGAAATCTATCTATTGGCTGCTGACCGCCTCAATGTTGAAGCTGAACACTGTATCGCGTTCGAAGACTCCAATAACGGGGTAAAAAGTGCAGTCGCCGCCAACATGACCACCTATCAAATCCCCGATTTGCTCGAACCCTGTGAAGAGGTGAAAGCATTGGGGCATAGCATTCAACCGTCACTACTTAACGTACTGGCAGAATTGAAAGCCCAATAAAAAAACAGCCCTGCATATCACTTGCAGGGCTGCTTTGTCTCATGAGTGTTATTTCTCAATCCGCATTACCGCTTCCAAATGCGCTCTCATTTCGGTTTCCGCAAGGTCACCACTCGCGTTATTAACTAAAACACCTGCTGGCACCCGCTCAAAATATTTTTGTAATACGGAAGTGGCTCTCTAGGATATTCTTATATCCAGAAACAATTTTTCAGAACCTTTGGTTCTAATGAGAATACCCGTTGGGGCTTTTATCTTTTTGAATCTGTCCCAAGATAAGGAAGTGCCGGATATCAATTTTGGATAAGGAATAACAATGACTAACCAATACGTACCACCAAAAGTTTGGAAGATGGAAGATGAAAATGGCGGCCAGTGGGCCAGCATTAACCGACCGGACTCAGGCGCCCGTCATGAGCAGGCGCTCCCTGTGGGCTCACACCCAATCCAGCTTCATTCAATGGGCACACCAAATGGCCAAAAAGTCACGATTATGCTTGAGGAACTTCTCGCGCTTGGTGTCAGTGAAGCTGAATATGATGCTTATTTGATAAAAATTGGCGACGGTGATCAGTTTGGTTCTGGCTTTGTCGAGGTGAACCCAAACTCCAAGATCCCAGCATTGGTTGACCGCTCAGGTGACACACCAATCAATGTATTCGAATCAGGTAATATTCTGCTTTACCTCGCCGAGAAATTCGGCCATTTCCTACCAACAGATGTCGCGGCGAAAACAGAGGTCATGAACTGGCTGTTCTGGCTTCAGGGGTCTGCGCCGTACCTAGGCGGTGGTTTTGGTCATTTCTACGCCTACGCGCCAGAGAAGTTTGAATACCCAATCAATCGCTTCTCAATGGAGGCGAAGCGTCAACTGGACGTGTTAGACAAGCAGCTGGCAAACAATACCTTTATCGCGGGTGAAGAGTACAGTATTGCAGACATCGCTATCTGGCCTTGGTACGGAAACTTAGTGTTAGGAAATGCCTATGATGCAGGTGAGTTCTTAGATGTCGATAGTTATAAACACCTTAAGCGTTGGGCTGAAGCCATTGAAGCTCGCCAAGCAGTCCAGCGTGGTCGTATCGTCAACCGCGCATGGGGCGAAGAGTGGGAACAAGTACCAGAACGCCACAGCGCTGAAGATATCGATAAGGTACTTAAACTCAAACCTTAGGCCATAAAGCACAACAATAAACCCTCTCATTCAAAATGAGAGGGTTTATTTTATTCCACCGCCCCTGCAAGGCACACTAATTAGGAAAACGCCGCCGGCAATCACATCCTCTTTTCTTGCACTACAACTCCACCAGAGTTAAGTGTCACGAATCCATAGCGATATCTGGTTTCTTCCCAACCAATGTCGCCAACAATGAAGAAAAAAAACTAAAGAAATCATCTCTTTTTTCCTTCCTCGCTCACGATTAGCATTTCCAATCAAACACACCGACTGAGATGCGATTATGAAAATTGAGCACGTTGCGCTCTGGACCAAACAGCTAGAGTTACTAAAAGATTTCTACATCAAGTATTTCAACGCGACGCCCAATCAAAAATACCATAACAGTGAAAAGAGCTTCTCTTCTTACTTCCTATCTTTTAGCAGTGGTTGCCGCCTAGAGCTAATGCAAATGGACAGCATTCCAGAGTCAAAAGATGACCTTTATGACCAGTTCACTGGTTTTATCCATATTGCCATTTCACTTGGCTCAGAACAGGCGGTAGATCAATTAACTCAACGCTTAGTTGAAGATGGCTACGAGATACTCAGCAGCCCAAGAACAACGGGGGACGGCTACTACGAAAGTTGCTTCTTTGACCCGGACGGAAACCGAATTGAGCTAACGGTTTAGACAAACCTTTTATCTTCAGAATATGACAAAACATACCTCGTCGATTAAACCCTAAAAACTGTCTGTATTTGTCGCTAGTACTCTCCGCTATACTTCGCCCGATTTAACTCAAAGCTCTGGATTTACGCTCCAGTTCGCTAAAAGGAAAAAACATGACAGATTACGTAGTATGCGCACTTTACAAGTTTGTGCGTCTTGAAGATTATGTGGAACTTCGTGAGCCGCTAAAAGCGCTGATGGAACAACATGAAATCCGTGGCACGCTCTTGCTTGCTAACGAAGGCATCAACGGTACGGTCGCTTCTAGCCGTGAAGGTATCGACACTCTTCTCGCCTGGTTCAAGCAGGATTCTCGCCTTGCAGATATCGTTTACAAAGAGTCATTCGACACAAACCAACCGTTTAATCGTACCAAGGTTAAGCTGAAAAAAGAGATTGTGACGCTCGGTGTAGAAGGCATCGACCCTCGTCATGTCGTCGGTACTTACGTTAAGCCAGACGAGTGGAATGAGCTGATCTCAGATCCAGAAGTTTTCGTCGTCGATACACGTAATGACTACGAAATCGAAATTGGTACGTTCAAAAATGCCGTTAACCCGAAAACAGACACTTTCCGCGATTTCCCTGAGTACGTGGCAGAAAACATGGATCCAGCAAAGCACAAGAAAGTCGCTATGTTCTGTACTGGTGGTATTCGTTGTGAAAAGTCTACGGCTTACATGAAGGAACAAGGCTTCGAAGAGGTATACCACCTGGAAGGCGGCATCCTGAAGTATCTTGAAGAAGTGCCTGAAGAAGAAAGCATGTGGGAAGGCGATTGCTACGTATTCGATGGCCGTGTCGCGGTAAACCACCAGCTAGAGAAAAGTGGCTACGAGATGTGTAATGCGTGTCGTTTGCCGATTACACAGGAAGACATGGAATCTGAAGCGTTTGAGAAAGGCGTTAGCTGCCCTAAATGTATCGACAAGCATACAGATGAGCAAAAAGCACGCTTCCGTGAGCGTGAAAAGCAAGTTCAACTCGCTAACAAACGCGGCGAAACGCACGTTGGAGGCGAGGCCGATCAGGTGATTGCTCAACGTCGAAAAGAAAAGATTGCACGTAAAGAACAGCAAAGAAAATCTAAGTAACGCCTACTCGTTCTGAATTCAATCCCCTCTGTATTTTTACGAGGGGATTTTTTTGCACGCCTGAAAACGCTATCGCTCACTTGGAAACACTGCCGTTCACATCAATTCGATGGCTAGCTAACAATTAGTGTCGAACACATCACAGCACAAACCTAACTGTCACCGAGACAAACGCGTGATCACTCGCCTGCTTGTCCCGCTCAAAACTGGGATTTATCAGGTGATTGTCGAGCGTCGAATAGGACGTCACATCGGCCATTGAGTACTGCGAGTCGGGCTGAAACTCCTGCGAAAATAAGATGTAGTCGAGCACGTTACCTTTTGCGAAATGATAGTGTGTGGGCGGACGCTCTGCCCCAGGCTGCTTTATAACGAAAATGTCCCAACTGTCTCGCAGCATAAGGAAGGATTCGCCTTCGATAACTTTGGTCAGTAAGCCTGTGATGTCGCTGCTGATCGGCTGATTCATATCCCCCACCAGAACAGTCGGGATCGGATGCTTCGCGTATTGTTGTTCCATCGCTAATCTTAACATCACCGCCTCCCATCCTCTTTGCTGGCTTGAAAGCCATTGGCCCACCAGCGGTTGTCCTTCACCTTCTTCTATTGCTTCGGTGGCTCTCTGAGATTTTAGGTGGCTAACATAAACAGCGACTTCACCGATATCTGGCACTTCTACCACAGCAAAAACGGGCTGACGGCTAAACTCCGGCTGCGGGATTGAATAGCCTGCTAGCGATGATGCCGGTAACGTGACCGCTTCAACATGCGAGATCGGGTATTTAGAAGCCAGAGCCACAACGGGGTGGGAGTAGATGTAATCACTTTCAATGTTTGGGCTATCAACACTAGCGAAATACGAGTACCCCAACTCTTCGAATAGCTGGCGGGCAGCATCGAGACTAAATACTTCCTGAACTCCAATAATGTCTGCATTGAGGTTCAGAATGGCATTTTTTGTCCATTGGCATTTAGCTTCCCACGCGTCAGCGTCATAGATATTTTCAAAGTCATAGAACGCACCGGGGGGTTCGATGAAATTGAACAAATTGGCAGTGGCAAATGTAAGTCTTTTGTCGGTAAGCAAAGCGCGACCTTATTGGTTCTAATTAGTGTTTAGTGTAACCACATCTCTATCAATCTGCTGACTGATAAGCCTGTTAAGCAGTCCAAGTTGCTGTAATAGTCACGGTTGGAACCAAAGCGAGAACATTAAGTCTGTTCACCCACTCCGCCTATGGCGTCGGTTTATTCTTTTCAGCACTGCTCTTATCTTGAAGCACCTCATTAGTCGCCGCCATTATCAGAAGAAAACATCACCTGATTGTGCGCCAGCGCACTGTCTGACATCCATACATCAAACAGGGTTGATTCGATTATTGAAAACGATAATAATTATCATTACAAAAAGTTTGAGGTCAGTATGGATAGCCAGAAACCGCTTTATAATGCTTTCTTTAAAGCACAAGACAGATTTGTTGAACGCTACACACCTTGTGGATTCGAGCCCGATATCATTCACGATTACATTCACTGGGCGATGACCTTGTCTTCGTTCTATGAGCAAGGTACCGAGAATGAGAACCCACTGCTGTGTGAACTTTACCTACGTCAGGTGTATTTTCATTTGATTGAAGCCATTCAAGATCCGGTGAGAAGTCGCACGTTCCGACGGGTCTGCCTCGACGCTATTCATACTCCCCTACTATGCTTAAAGCGCTACTACTACCAGTGGGAAGATGGCGACATTAAGTTTTTAAACCTACAACAACAATTGCAGCGCATCCAGACGCCGCACGATTAAATTCAAAAGGATCACCAATGACTCAATCTTCTGCCCCACAGACATTCCGTGTTGAAAAAGACAGCATGGGAGAAGTGAAAGTACCCACGAACGCTCTGTATCAAGCGCAAACACAGCGCGCAGTGGACAACTTTCATTTCAGCAAACATACGATGCCAACCGCGTTTATTCAGGCGCTGGCATACGTAAAGCAAACAGCCGCTTTAACGAATGCTCAACTGGGTCTGATGGAAGGTGATATTGCGAATGCGATAGCCGACGCAGCGCAAACCATTATTGATGGTCAGCACTTAGAACACTTCCCGATTGACGTTTTTCAAACTGGATCAGGCACCAGTTCGAACATGAATGCTAATGAAGTGATAGCTACGTTAGCCAGTGATATTCTGGGCGGTGACGTGAACCCTAACGACCATGTCAATATGGGTCAAAGCAGCAACGACGTTGTTCCAACAGCGATTCAGGTCAGCGCAGCACTAACAGTCGAAAAACAGCTTATCCCAGCGTTAAATCATTTCATTGAGACGCTACAGAGTAAGCGTAATGAAATCGGCCATGTTGTGAAAACAGGCAGAACGCACCTAATGGACGCCATGCCAATCACATTTGATCAAGAGCTTGGCGGTTGGCAATTCCAGCTTGAACAAGCGAAGCAAGGAATTGAACAAAGCCTGATTGACGTTAAAGCTTTGGCCCAAGGTGGCACCGCTGTGGGAACAGGTATCAATGCTGATCCAAGATTTGCTAAAGCCTTTGCAGATAACCTCTCTCAGGCAACACGCCTACAGTTCACCTCTAGCGAAAACTTCTTCTATAACCTAAGCAGTCAGGATGCCTTGGTCGCACTTTCCGGTCAGCTCAAAACGGCTGCCGTTGCCATCATGAAAATTTCGAACGATCTACGCTGGATGAATTCGGGCCCACTTGCTGGCTTGGGTGAGATTGAACTTCAAGGCCTACAGCCAGGCTCTTCTATTATGCCGGGCAAAGTAAACCCAGTGATCCCAGAGGCCGCAGCCATGGCAGCCGCACAAGTCATCGGCAACGACACCACCATCACCGTAGGCGGCCAATCTGGCAACTTCCAGCTTAACGTCATGCTGCCTGTGATCGCTCACAATGTACTGGAAAGCATCGAACTGTTAGCCAACAGCGCAATTGCTCTGGCAGACAAAGCGGTCGCGACCTTCAATGTCCGTGAAGACAACCTTCAAGTCGCATTAGCGAAAAACCCAATACTGGTGACGGCGCTCAACCCTGTTATTGGCTATTTGAAAGCAGCTGAAGTGGCTAAGAAAGCATACAAACAAGGACGTGCCATTATTGACGTGGCAGAAGAAGAAACGGACCTTGATCGCGCTACGCTAGAGCGTTTGCTAGATCCGGCGAAGCTGACTCAAGGTGGTGTTGCAGAATAAACCCGATAGCACACATCCTTGTGCTGTGTGCTCTGGTTTAGATCCAAGCCAGAGTAATAAGCAAAAATGGGACAGCAATCATTGATGCCATTTTTGCCAGTGACAACATCTCGCGAAGTACAATTTCACGCTTAGGTGATATCGTGTGCTTCGCTGGATGCGCCACTATCGCTTGGGCATTGTTCATAGTTCCTCAAACATGCGCTTATGTTAGTGGAGGCGCGATTCTAAAGCCTAATCTGAGGGACCGCAATGCCTATAGCCGTCAGAGTTCGGTCAAAACACCATCACATGATCCACCATGACCTTACCTTCACGATAAACCAAGACCATTTCAGCGACGTAATCTCCTTCAACTCGACTGAAACCTTGCTTCCAGACAAAAGCTGCTGAATCAGGGCGCTTGAACAGTGCCACTGGTTCTCGACCAGTGAACACGCCCTTTTGTGACTGATACTGTTTCACGACACGCTTAAAATAATCGGGCTTTACGATATCGCGCAAGCGCGGGGTAAAATCCTGCACATGTTTCGCATGATTTATCTCCGTCGACGCCTGCATTAAATTATCCATTAGTGGATTGGCTAGGTCCCAAAGAGCTTGCTCACTCATTTGCTCAAAGTCCATTTCAACCTCTGTAGTAACTGTATGAAGAAAAAGAAGAAATCACGACAAATTAATCACTAGATTAATTTTGTATGAATTAAGTTTCTGTATCTATAGTTAATCGAGAATATATCCTATTTAGAAAATCAATGGTATCGCTTCGCTTAGCGACACCTTCACCTTAACTTGCTGATTTGGAGTACTTTATGAAACGGTTCTTGATCGGTTCTGTTCTGATTTCGCTGTTAACGGCCTGTACACAAGATGACTCATCCCAAGCCCTTGGTACGTTGGAGAGAGACCGTGTCACCTTCACTGCAACAGCCAACGAAATCATCCGTGCGTTACCCGCGACAGAAGGCTCACAAGTACAGCAAGGCGAAGTGTTGGTTCAACTTGATACCACCAGCCAAGAAGCGGTGCTCGCTCGTGCAGTTGCTGAGCAATCCAAAGCAGAAGCTTACCTACTCAAATTGACCAATGGTGAACGCCCAGAAGACATTGCCGCTTCCCAAGCTCGTGTTAAACGTGCTGAAGCCCAATTAACTGAAGCTCAGAAGAATTACACCCGAAAAGCGGAGCTGGTTGAAAAGCGGTTGATCAGTCAATCAGAACAAGACACTGCACTTGCCGCACGCGACTCCGCGAAAGCCGAACTGGACTCAGCCAAAGAAGAGTTTAGCAAGCTGACAGCTGGTTCACGCCTTGAAGATATCGAACAAGCGAAAGCCGAGCTCGCGGCTTCTGTTGCTGATGTGACTCTCCAGCAACAGAAGCTTAGCGAGCTCACCATTACCGCGACCCGTGATGGGGTACTGGACAACTTGCCTTACAATTTGGGCGAACGCGTTCCCGTCAATGGCGTGGTCGCCGTCATACAGGCTAGCCGTGTCCCATATGCGCGTGTTTACGTGCCTGCTAGCCATCGCGTTGAATTCGTTCCGGGTAAATCAGTTTCCGTTACTGTAGACGGCGTTGAAAATCCAATCTCTGGGACAGTTCGTTGGGTTGCTAGCGAGCCCTCATTTACGCCCTATTATGCGCTCACCGAAGACGAGCGTTCTCGCTTGATGTATCTGGCGGAAGTTGACCTTGAGTCCTCGGCACAGCGACTACCTTCTGGCATCCCGGCACAAATCGACTTGTCTGGAGAGTAGCGCCAATGGAATATGCGATTAAAGCAGAGAATGTAGTAAAGAGGTTTGGCGATTTCACCTCCATCGACGACATCACGCTCAATGTACCCAAGGGCAGTATTTACGGCTTTCTTGGACCGAATGGCTGTGGGAAGTCCACCACCATCCGCGTGCTGACGGGTTTGCTAAGCCCAAGTGAAGGTGACGTCGATGTATTGGGGTTGGAAATACCACGCCAATCTGAACTGCTGCGCCTCAAAATTGGCTACATGACGCAGAAGTTTTCTCTCTACGACGATTTAACCGTAGAGGAAAACTTAGAGTTTATCGGTCAAATATTTGGGATGGGGTCAAAGCACCTCACGCAACGTATCAATGAACAACTGAAAACCTACGGTTTGGACCAGCGACGAAAACAACGTGTCGGTGGAATGAGCGGTGGCCAGAAGCAGCGCCTTTCTCTCGCAGCCGCTACTATGCATCAACCTGAACTCTTGTTTCTTGATGAACCGACTTCTGCCGTTGATCCTGAAAACCGCCGCGAATTCTGGGAACAGCTTTTTGATCTGTCTGACCAAGGTACAACAATTCTGGTTACGACTCACTACATGGATGAAGCGGAACGTTGCCACAGACTGGCCATCATGGAGGCAGGAAGAATTCGTGCCGATGGCGAGCCAGAACAGTTGATGGCCGATATGGGTGTCAATATTGTTGAGGTCAAAGCAGACAATTTGCGGACACTGAAGGAGTCCCTTCTTGCCAGAGAGGAAGTGCGCTCTGCCGCACAATTAGGCATTCGCCTGCGGGTTTTGATTCATCAACATATCCAAGATCCGATTGCATGGTTGCGCGAGCAGTTTCCTGAACTCATCAAAGCGGAAATGAATCTAGCCAGACCGAGCCTAGAAGATGTGTTTGTCACCGTCACGGGAGAAGGAAGACAATGATCCAGTCTATCGCTCGCATGAAGGCGATCATGTTTAAAGAAATCCGTCAGCTTTCCCGTGATCGCATCACCTTTGGCATGGTCGTGATGATTCCCCTGATTCAGCTGCTGCTATTTGGTTTTGCGATAAACACCGACGTACGCAATATTCCAATCGGTGTTGTAGACCAAAGTCAGAGCACCACCGGACGCGTCATAACAGAATCCATTAAGGTCACCCAGGTGGTTGACGTCAAAGCTACATACCCGACCGCGGACCAGGCAGAACAAGCGATTCAGAACGGTGAAATACGTGCTGCTCTAATCATTCCATCTGACCTGACGCAACGAATGACCCAAGGTCGCGTGCTGGGGCAATGGGTGGTTGATGGTTCCGATACCATGATCAGTTCTGCGATTCTGGCACTGCAGAATATGCCATTAACGGACTTTGATTTTGATATCCGCCCTGAACAACAAAAAACCTTTGAAGTTGCTTTATTCTACAACCCAAGTCGTCGCTCTGCGGTGAATATCGTACCGGGTCTACTTGGTGTCATTCTGACAATGACGATGATTCTATTTACCAGCGCAGCCATTGTAAGAGAAAGGGAACGTGGCAATCTGGAATTGTTAATCACTACACCAATCCACTCTTTCGAATTGATGGTCGCTAAAATCGTCCCATATATTTTTGTCGGCCTGATTCAGGTGTTCATCATTCTGGGATTAGGCCACTTCATCTTTGATGTCCCGATTAACGGAGCCATTAGCCAGATCCTTCTAGGAACGCTGTTGTTTATCTCCGCAAGCCTGACTCTTGGCTTGGTGATCTCGACCATAGCGTCGACTCAGCTTCAGGCCATGCAGATGACCGTCTTTATCTTGCTGCCTTCGATACTATTGTCTGGCTTTATGTTCCCGTATGAAGCGATGCCTATTGCGGCTCAATGGATTTCTGAAGCTTTACCCGCCACACACTTTATGCGCTTAATTCGCGGTATTGTACTACGTGGCTCTGATCTAAGCGGTATGTGGCACGACACATTATGGCTGGCCTGCTTTACTGTGATTGGTCTATTGATCGCCTCAACGAGGTTCAAGAAGTCGTTGGATTAAAGGAAAGCGCCCCTCGATGATGAGGGGCGTTTTTACATTAACGGATATTTTGCGCGATTCGCCATAGCACGCCAGAAGGATCGATCAGACAAAACTCCAACATACCCCACGGTTGTTCAATCAACTCCGTCACTTTGCACTCAAAGTCCTTTTCGATACCGGACGCCTTAACATGCTCCAACCAACCCATCGCATCCTCTACAAGTAAATGCATCATCGCGTTTTCTGCATGTTCAACTTGATAGTAGTTCTGCAGCAGAAAAGCGGTGTTATCTTTTCGCATGTAAGCAACGTCACCAAAGACTGAAGCAACCTCAAATCCCAACGCCTGATAAAATCGTTGCGAAATTTCAAAGTCTTTGCTGGGAATAAAGGATTTAATTTCCGTAATCGCCAGATTTGCCATAGTTACCATCCAAAGGCTGATTAAGTTATTTGGAGGGTAACCTAGCTAAAATCTTCACACAACAAGTTGAGAATAATAATCAATAACCAATCTCAGTTTTGACTAGAAAATGGTCTGAACCAGCAGGATTAGGTGAACTTTGGCGCTGACAGATCTTTCTACCTGCATTCACAGATTGTAGCCACAAGTGGTCAATTGCGATCATGGAAACCGGCGGCGTATTGAACGCTTGAGACCAATTGGGCCAGCTTGCGACTGGGGCTTTCTGGAAAGTTGGAAACAGTTTGGCAAAACGTAAACTAGCGGAGGAGAGATTAAAGTCTCCCAATACCATAACTTCATCACTTGGATAGATTTCTATCAGCGACTCAATGGTCCTAATTAGTGCATTTCGCCTGTACCACAACTCTTTAGTCCTTGGTGAAGTTGGATGCGCCACAATGAGAGTCATAGCGCTTTGATTGTGGGGATACCAGGTCCCACGAATAATATTTTGTTCATCCGGCGTCATAAACACCGACATATTTTTTAACGGAGAAACACTCAGAATCATCTGGCTTGAGGGATAACCCACACCTTTCTGGCCGCCATAGAAGTAGGGATAGATGTCACTGAGCATCTTCAGCCTTTCACCAATTTCTGGCGCGACTTCTTGCATCACAACTAAGTCTGCAGGCTTGGTAAGCAAGTAATTGATGAACGCATTTACATCAGGGTTCTCATAGTAGAGGTTGAACTGCACTACTGAGACAGAATTCGCACAGCGAGACACCAAATTTTGATTGGACTTTGGAGCCATCAAGGTAAACGCACCTGCCAGAACAATACATATTGCACTTGGTGCCCATTTTAATCTTAAGGCAAAAATCAGTGCGAAAACGATGTAGACGATTAAAAACAGACTTGGGTAAGCAACGATGTTTTCCACCCACCAAGTTGCTTCTTTTAAAGAGAGCCCTGCCCACAGCAATGCTGGGCTGTAAACGATCAACCAGATTTTCCAACGCCTCACTGTAAGTCCTTTTAAAGTGGAGCTTTATTTAAGTATGTACCATCTCTGGCTAAATATGGTTTTTTATTATTTCAATCAGTTTTCTAGACTGACGAAGTACTTTGAGACGAGTGTTAATGTATGCCTGAACTCACTCATCAATTTGACTGAAAAAACAAGATAAATGGAATAATCGTCAATGAGCTGACTGAATATCCGGATATCGATTTTCCTAATGCCACAATTAATACTAGGCTATTAGTAAGCAATTACACACATAATAACTTGCTATGAATAAACAACGTCAACTTGGCATCGACAAGCAACTTGTCATTGTCACGCTCCTCGTGAGTCTCGTTCTCGCATTCGTTATGGCGGGAGTAAACTTCTACGTTGATTACCAAGTGGAGCAAAACAACTTAGATAAACAAATGCTTCAAATTGAAGACAGCTACGTCACAAGCCTGCAAAACAGCCTGTGGATTGAAGACCAAAAGCAACTCACGACTCAAGCCTCAAGCATCTTCCAGTTACCTGCAGTCGATCGATTAACCATCATCGACAGCAAAAGTACTCTTATAGAATTAGGTAACGAAATCACAGGTAAGAAGGTTACTAACGTCTGGGATTTAACTTACCAACTCGGCAACAAGAGCTTTACGCTCGGGCAATTAAGAATTGAAACCGATTTAGCTCCTGTCTATCACGCATTATGGCAAAAGTTCTTATTTCTGCTGGTGATGACCTTGATACAGACCTTACTCATTGTTTCCTGCTTATTATGGCTAACAATGAAACTGATCTTAAAACCCATTTCTCACCTTTCATCTGCAATGGCTGATTTCCATACCAGCCCGACTCCCGACAAACTGGTGATGCCAAAACGATTGTTCCACGATGAGATCAGCCATCTGACAGACAAATACAATCAATGTGCAGAGCAGCTACGAGTCAATTACCAGCAAATCATCGAGTCAAAAAAAAAGGCAGAAATCGCTAATGTTAAGAAAAGTGAATTCCTAGCCAACATGAGCCACGAAATTCGCACCCCAATGAATGGGATCGTCGGCGTCGCTGAACTACTTAAAGAAACCAAGCCGAATGAAGTTCAGCGCAACTACGTCGATATTTTGCTGACGTCGTCCCATACCTTGCTCGATATTATCAATGACATCCTCGATTTTTCGAAAATAGAAGCCGGCCACTTCGAATTGGATCCTACCAAGTTTGACCTCAAATCACTTATCCAACAGCAAGCCAACGAATATAGCATCCGCGCCAAGCAACAAGAGCTGTTCTTCGACTGCAATATAGACCCAGCTGTACCTCAGGAAATAGAGGCTGATTCTGTCAGGCTGAAGCAGGTCATCAATAACTTGATCGGCAACGCCCTTAAGTTCACCCATCGTGGATATGTTGAGCTCAACATCAAGCTGTTGGAAAACGAGACAGGCAACCAACTTCAGTTTGAAGTCAAAGATACAGGGATTGGTATCGCCAAAGACAAACTCGACTCAATCTTTGACAAGTTTCAACAAGCCGATGGCAGCACAGCCCGACAATACGGAGGAACGGGGTTGGGGCTGGCGATAAGCCAAAAAATCGTTGAGTTGATGGGTGGTAAGCTCCAGGTGACCAGTGAAGTTGATCTTGGCAGCAGCTTTTATTTTTCTATCCCAATAGATACTCCATCAACGGCTATTGGGGGTATTGTTCAATCGTCACCAAATCTGGTTGAGTTTCCAGCTTCTTCTGGTACTCAGATGAAGAAGTTGTCTCCGAAATACAAAACTGGCCTCAAAGTGTTGGTTGTTGAAGATACTCGAGTAAACCAACAAGTGATTCAAGTAATGCTTAATTTGCTTGGTTTGGAGGTAGATATAGCGAATAACGGCGTCGAAGCTTTGGAATATTGTCAGCAGAATGAGGTGGACGCCATCTTGATGGACTGTCATATGCCTGTCATGGATGGTTACGAAGCAACACAGAAAATTCGTCAGCTCGAAGGTTGGGCGGCCTATGTACCTATCATTGCTGTCACAGCTAACGTGATCAAGGAGGATCGTGAGCGTTGTTTTGAAATCGGTATGAATGGTTTTCTCTCTAAACCGGTTAAGCCTAAAGAAATAGAAGAAGCACTAATTGATTACGTCCCAGCTTATCAGAGTGCACAGAACAGAGCCAAAGTCGCCAATGGCAATAATTTGGACACACCAAGCTCGCGCTCTTAGTATGAGAGTTAAAACCATTAGGCACCTGAGGGCCAAACGAAAGGATGAGATAGAAGCATTCACAAATAGTTAATCTTCATGAGTCAGACTACTTATTGATCAAATTATCATCTAAATTTGAAGGTAGATGTGATAAAGGGAAGAGCTATGAGTAGGATTTTTGCGATAATTTTGTTGTTCGTGTGCTCACCCTTATCTGTCGCCCAAAATAGTGACAAAGTCGTAAAATTGGTTGTCGGTGATTGGGAACCGTATACCAGCAGCCTGAATAACCCAAATTATAAAATTGCCGAAGACCTGGTCATCGCTGCTTACCAAACGCAAGGCTATAGTGTCACTATCGACTATCATCCTTGGAGCAGAGCTTATCGTTACGTTGAGTCAGGCAAATATGACGGAACATTCCCTTGGTTTAAGAACGATGAACGACAATCCCTTTTCATCTTCTCAGAATCCCTGTTCACACAAAAAATTGTCTTTTTCTACCATGTCGACAGCAACTTTGATTGGCAAAAATCATTGGATTTAAACAACTACCATATTGGTGCGACACAAGCCTATGAAGTGACCCGCTTGCTCCAGTCGCAGGGCGTAAAAGTCGAGGTTGCCAATGAGGACCAAAGTAATTTTATTAAACTAGGGAAACAACGCATAGACGCTTACCCAGCGGCGGTTGAACGTGGTTACTACATGATGGGCACGATACTTTCTGCCATACAGATAAATAAGATCCGGATTCACCCTAAGCCAATTATGGAAAAAGACATGTACACTATGTTCTCTAAGCATGATCATGAGCGTAGTGCACGCCTTAGTGAAGCACTCAGTTTAGGCATCCAACAATTGATTCAATCGGGTGAATACCAAAAGATCATCAGTGTAGAAAATCAAATTTCTGTCTCTCACCCGTCCGACTTATAAAAAGAGCTCTGAGTGAAAATAAACTGTCATAATTACTAGTTACCCTGCCTTGCGAAAACAACCTACATCACTGAGAGACGCTCCATGACCAAACCTTTGTACGTATTCGATCTAGATGAAACATTAATCAAAGCAGACAGTGCGATGATTTGGAATGAGTTTTTAGTCGAGAAAGGTATTGTCGATGATGCAAGTTTCCTCACAGAAGATCAGCGACTGATGGCATTGTATTCTCAGGGAAAGCTAGACATGGATGACTACCTCAAGTTCGCCATGGCCCCTATTGCCCACCTCTCTTTAGGAGAAGTTGAGAAGCTGGTCAACGAATGCGTTGATAAAGGGATTGCCCCAAAGCAATTTCAACAATCTATCCCGCTGTTAGAACAGCTCAATAAGCAAGGCGTCGACACATTAATTATCTCCGCAACCGTGAGCTTTATTGTCGAAGCCGTGGCACGGCATCTAGGCGTTGAGCAATCCATGGGGATCGAATTGGTCACCGAGGACGATCGTTACACGGCAAAAGTGTCCGGTGTTCCAAGCTATCGAGAGGGTAAGGTAACTAGACTAGAACAGTGGCTCAGTGCCAGAGACGAAACCTATTCAGAGATCCACTTTTACACTGATTCAATCAATGACCTGCCCTTATGTGAGCGCGCTGACTACGCTTACTTAGTCAACCCTTGTCCTCGATTAAAAGCCATCGCAGATCGTCCAAACTGGACCATTCTACACTGGGACTGATAATGTCAATTTAGGCGGTTGCACCGCCTTCAATTCAGGGTGTATACCTCAGCCCAAGCATGGTGCACCCGTCTTCGTAGTAACGACCCGTGATCACTTCAAACCCATAAGCACCGTAATAGTCTTTCAAATGTTCCTGCGATGAAATGAAAATAGAGCTGCTAGTATGTATCTCTCTCAGCGTATCAAAGCTCAATTTCATCAGTTCATGACCAATCTGACGGCCACGATGACTTATCGCAACGATCACTCGCCCGATGCATACATCATTGGCGCTGGTATCAATCAGTTCTAACACTTCTTCCGGGTAACCTAGGCCCTGCGGCATCAATCGGCTATACGCAACCAGCTTTCCGTCTTCATAGCCCATCACATGTCGCGTTTCAGGGTGAGTATCTTTCCCATCTAAGTCACTGTAAGGCGATTGTTGCTCAACAATAAAGATATCAACTCGTAGACGCAGAAAGTCATACAGTTCATTCACAGATAATTCGGCAAACCTCTTTACTCGCCACTCTAACATTGCATTTCTCCTTACATTGGTGGGAGCCAAATTAATATTCACCTCATCAATAATCATTAACCTTTGTTAAGCTAGGCGACAAAACTTCTCAACTGACTAATGTTGACATACAGGTTACAAAGCAAGCCCAAAAGCCGCTAAAATCACAGTGAACCCTATATTTAATGAGTAAATTGATGCCTTTAGGTAAGTTGGCTGCGTGCTTTTTGTTTCTGTTTCCTCTAGTCGCACAAGCGCAGAGTCTCCAAGAAAATTGGCAATCGCTTTATCAGCAAAATTGGCAGGCTACCGAACTCAAAGTCACACAGCAGCAGCTCAGCCAGTACCCTGCTGAATTACTCACACAGCAGGCTCGCTACCCAGATTTCAAACAATACAACTGGCAAGAGATCGAGCAGGTTTATCGAGTGTCTCAAACCTGTCAGAAAAATGAGCAGCACAACGCTAACCTTAATGACGCCATCGAGTTTGAACTGGCAATGTGCAATGATCAGTTGCTCACCGATGATTGGTTTCAAGCGCACACGCTGTTGCACCCAGCTGGCGGGAGCTTTGCAGACCGCTATCTGGATCGTCAACCTAACTACCAACCTAGCCATACGATACGTCGCTACTTAACCATCGACAATCCGCAGCACCCTTTGCATGCGGCACTATCCACTCTGTCCAATGAAGGACGTGAAGCCCTACTGAACGGATACCGTGCATGGATGGAAAAAGACACCTTGTGGCTAAGTGGAGAACAAGGTTGGAAAGCCGTGACAGCTGAAACGTGGCAACCTGTTGCAAAGCGACTGGAGATCACGCTATCAGGCCCAAATTGCACCTTCCGCTACAGCAACCTTTGCATCAGTGATGTTGCCGAGAACGTGCTCGCATTACGTTTATTTGTCGCAGGTTTGTCGATTTTGATTCTCTTTATAACGGTCAAAACCCTTTACACGAGACGCCAGCAAAGCCGTGAGAAACGCTTCATATTGCAGTTGTTGACCCATGAACTGCGCACACCGATCACCAGCCTAGGCCTAACCGTGGAAATGTTCCGCAGTCAGTTTGATCGCTTACCAAACGACACTCAAGATGCCGTCTGGCGATTAATGTCTGATCACCAACGGCTTTCTCAACTGACTGAAAACAGTAAGATCTACCTCAGCACACAGCGTTCTCAACAATTGCTCAAACAAACGGCTTCTCTGGATGATTGGCTAGAACATACCTGTGAGAAGCACGCCCTTAGCTACCAGCTCAGTCAAGATAGAGAACTCACTTTACCCTTTTACTGGTTGTCGATTTGTTTAGACAATTTGATTAAAAATGCCAAACAGCACGGGCATGGCAAGATTGAAATTCGTGCCACTCTCACCCATAAGCTCGTCATTGAAGTGACCGATCAAGGCTACTTTCCTTCCGCCATGGCTCAATTTTTCACTAAGTTCCAAGGGAAAACAAACCATGAAAACATGGGAATAGGCTTGAGCATTGTCGAGCATTTAATGAAACTCATGGGAGGTAAGTTGATTGTACGACGCCGCCCAACTCGCTGTATTTTGGAGCTACCGCTATGAAGAGCTTATTGCTGATCGAAGATGACAAACTACTTGGACAGGGATTAGTTTCTCTATTTGAATCCAATGGCTACCATTGCGTCTGGGTACAAGAAACCAGAAAAGTAGAACAACTCTGGTTTAAAGCGGATTTGGTTATCCTTGATCGACAACTGAGCGATGGAGACAGCCTAAAACATTTACCACACTGGCTGCTTCTCAAGGCCGTACCTGTCATTATCCTGACCGCCAAAATCGACACCGAGCAAAAAGTGGAAGGCCTGATGGCTGGTGCCAAAGATTACGTTACTAAGCCATTTTCCCATGATGAATTGCTTGCCAGAGTAGTTAGTCAGCTGAGGCCCTTAGGCGCGAGCTATCTCTGTTATGGCGGAATTGAACTCCATCTAGCGAAACGTGAAGCCATGTTCAACGATCAACTTGTAACGTTAAAACCTAAGGAGTTTCAGTTACTGGTGCTCTTGATTCAGAATCAGGGAAGAGTATTCCACCGTGATGAGTTGCTCAACAAAGTATGGGGCTATCAAGCCTTCCCGAGTACGAGAACGATAGACAACCATATTTTGCGACTGAGGCAAAAGCTTCCAGTCCTTAACATCGAAACACATCGAGGGGTCGGCTATCGTCTCAATGAGGAGGCGCTATGAAACGTCGGCTCTTGAGTACACTTGCTTGCCTCATCTTTCCACTCTCCACCCAGGCAACTTGGTTTGAGGACACGCCACTTGCGCGCACTTATCAAGCGCTGCTTAACAATCAGCCTCAATTGGCCTGGCAGGAATTGCATCTGGCCCTTAACCAGCAAGATATCGATCGTCAATATTGGTTACCTGTCAAACAAGAGATTTTGAACCAGTCTCAGTGTGGTCAGCAACTGATGGCTAACTCTTCATCGCTACCCGCGGCTCTAAGCGTCAGCTTTGTACGCCGTTCAGGCCTGTCTTCACAAGGTTTCCAAATAAAAATTTCGGCTGAAAACACTCAGAATGACTTAACGATTGAGCTTATTGATCCGTCAGTCAAGCAGCTATTAAACGGAGAGCTGTCTCAACAAAGTGACTATCAGGAAATTGAAACCGACGAGTTGCTGATCGAGCCCTTATCTGGCCTATATAAACTCAAGTTGGGAAATACTGTTTACCCTTTGCTGGTGGCCATGCCAGAGAATCAAAACTGGACACGTCTAGACAATTCGATGCAACGAATACATTTAACCCTTCCAGTAACCGAAAGCAGCTGCGCCAAGCCCACTGCTACGTGGCAATGGTTTGACAGCCAATATTTGATGCTGGGAATGAGAAAACCGATTTCGTCACTTGTTGCTCCTGTTCCTCGCTCAACGCAGATCCCTGACGGCGCCAAACACCTGAGTGCCACCGTGTCTGTGTTTGAATACCAACAAGGCTTAAAGATTGAGTACATTCAACGTATAGCCATTCCTTTTGCTCCCTAAATCCACGAATGGCTACGAATAGAGACAATTGGGTGACAATCATTTAAGCCGCCTCAGCTGTAATGGGTTCCTTAGTTTTTCAAGGAATCCATCATGCTTTTTCAAGCCCGTTCTTTAACGCAATATGCTGCATTGCCTTTGTTGGTATTAGCAACCAGTGTTCAAGCTCAGTCCATCGCTCTTAGTGACAAAAACAATCAGATTTCTATTTCACCGCAAGATTTAGAAATTAGCTGGAATGATCTCATTGTTAACAGCCAAGCGATGAAAGTGAATCAACATACTCAGGTGGCTTCTGATTTGGTGTCAGTTTCAAAAACAGAAGCCCGTTGGACGCTTCAGCCAAGTGGTATTCGTGTATCGACTAAACTGGTTAAGGAGGCGTTAAAAATAAGCTTCGCTGCTCCGAGTAAGCCAGCCATTAAACGTAACCAGCCCCTCACGTTAAGCTGGTTTGATTTGCCTCAGGAGCGAACCAAAACACTCTTTCTTCCTTTCAGTGAAGGCATGCGCATCCCGACAGACAATCAAGTATGGGCAGATTATCTGGCCGAAGAGCACTCTGGTTCTAATACTACCCAAGGCCTCAAGATGCCCTTCTGGACAGCACAACAAGACAATCGTTACATCAGCTATCAATTACTGAATGCCACAAACAACACGCTAAATTTCTCGAATGCTCACCCCAAAATTGACATGTTGGCGGAGCATCAATTCACTCCTCTCAATCAACACCAAGATTTTACTGTTCAGATCAAGCTTGGTAATGATTGGATGGATGGAGCCAAAGCGTACAGGCAATGGCGCATTGATCATAATCAGTCGACGACACTCGCGGAAAGAATGAAGAACACCTCTCAGATCAAGCAACTGATTGGGGCAAGCCAAGTGTATCTGTTTGGTAAGGATTTGCTGAGCACCGATGATGTCACCAACTGGTGGGGACTCAAGCAGTGGTATTTTGAGCAGGCAGAGCTGACCATTCCTCCACAAGCACTCAAAGAGATTCAACCACTGAAAAAAGGTAAGGACTGGCTAAGTCGCTATCACAAGCAGTTGTTGATTGATTCGCTTAATGATTCGCTACACCAAAAATTTCCTTCACCGGCACCGACACTCAGCAACAATGCGATTGCAGCTCAATACCACGCTGCCCAGCAGCAAAAGCAGTGGCTGAAAGAAAATGCGGCGTCTTATCTGCTCAAACCTGAGCGCTGGGGGCAAGCATTATCAACAGATATGTTGACCAACTTAAAACAAGCTGGGCTCACCAAACTCTGGCTGGGTTTTGATAACTGGATGCCGGCGTTTTATCAACCAAACGTCGTGGACGACGCTAAGCAAGCGGGCTATCTGGTCGCCACTTACGACTCTTACAACACTGCCATTCCTCTAGGGCTTAATGACGGATGGCTGACGGCTCAGTTACCCGAACTAATGAGACAACATTGCTCAATAGAGCTTGCTAATGGAGAAAAGAAAAAAGGCTTCCGAGGCAACGGTTACTACCTTAACCCAAACTGCGAACTGGATTACGTAAAACAGCGAGTACTGGATGTCGTCAAATATGGTCGCTTCAACAGCCTATTTCTCGACGTCGATGCCACCGCGATGGCAAGAGAAGATTACAGCGATGGCAGTAGCGAGAAAGATATGCTTGAAGCTTTTAACCAACGCATGAACTGGATAACGAAACAAGACGGCCTCGTACTGGGGTCAGAAGATGGCAACAGCCTGACAACCCGAGGCATCGCGTTTGCTCATGGTCTTGAAACCGTCGGCTTTGGCTGGACAGACAACGAAATGAAAAACGATGCTCGTTCACCGTATTTTCTGGGCCGCTGGTATCCAGACCACAAACCTGACTTCTTCTTTAAACAGGCAAAAGTAAAAGAACCCTATAAAACCCTGCTTTTTGCTCCACAATATCGAGTACCTTTGTACCAGATTGTTTTCCACGACGAAGTGGTCAACAGTCATCACTGGCACAGTGACAGCCTCAAATTTAGTAATGTGCAGGCGGAGCGCGATTTGATCTCTATGCTCTACAACACGCCTCCAATGGTACACCTGACACGAGATGAAGCGAATTCTCCTGATAGCCCAAGACTCAAAGCACTGGCTCATTATCAGCAAGGTTATACCCCCATGCATGAACAGCTTTGGGATAAACAGCTTACCGAGTTCAAATGGCTCGGCAAGTCTGGGTTGGTGCAGCAAACGACGTTCAGCGATGGAAGTACGATCACCGCCAATTTCAGCTCGAAACCGATCACCTACGCTAGCATTACGCTCCCGGCTCAGTCTGTACTGGCACAACTCAGTACTGGTCGAAACATCAAGTGGCAGGCCAATCCAAATCAATGACAACAGAGCGGCGAATATCGCTTTTGTCTAGTGGAGAAAATGCCCGGTTTGAAGGTAGCTGATCGTTTGTTTCGCGACTTCGGCATCATAGCGCATCGCAGTGTGACTCACGTCTAAGGTGATAAAATCTGCCATATTGCTGACTTTCGCTGACTCAACAGACACCAGCCCATCGTTGAGAGAATGGAAAAGTTCGGCTGTTCCCGATGATTCTGAAGTACCAGCAATCACCCCGACTGGATAATAAGGAGGTGGCAATCTCTGCCCAAGGGATTGCTCTCCCGTTGTCAGCGACTGGCTGACTTCTCCCGCAATCGACATCAGAAAATGCCCTTTCATGCTGTCAGCCACTTCGCTACCTTTGTTCGGTGTGCCAAGCAGCACAACTTTACCGAGTCGCTTATCTTGCGCCAGCTGTTCATCGTTTGCTAGATATGAGCGAATCGCCAAGCCGCCAAGTGAATGACCGACAAAGTGAACGGTGGAGTAACCTGATACACATTGATCAATCTGGGAGGTGGTTTCTTCTTTCCACTTCTGTAGAGACTGACCAATGGAAGAATAATTGAGACGACACACCGCATAACCTGCGTCAGTAAGACTGTTTTTCAGGCCTCGCATCGCGAAGTCACTGCGGCCTAAACCATGAGCGACAACAACAAGTGGCGTATCAGGCGAATACATTGTTGTGGAAGTACAGCCCAACAATAGGCTGGTTAGTATGAATAGCGTCATCAGTTTAGGTTTGATATTCATAAGAAATCTCTGATTCAGGGCAGCCTGTGAATTATATTTCCCCTTACTCGCATCCGAGATTCATTTAACGCCATTGTGCATTCACATCACGCCATTCTAGCTGCAATCTGTCGCACGAATTTTTCATAAATGAAATTTATAATTTCATATTTATCATTTAAATTAAATTTACATTAATGTTACTTTAAACGGCGTTGGTTACACTGATACAAAGTCATTCTAAAGACCACGAATACTTTATAACAGTTTGGATACGGAAATTAGACCAACAATCTCCAAACTAAAAAATTTAAATTGTTGCCCTTGTTTGCCCGTACAGTCTGCCCACTGTGCGGGTATTTTCTTTCAACCCCACTCTACAAACTCTACTCTGTTCACAATATTGCTTTAATTAATCATTTGATTAAATAGTGTTGAATTTTTCACATATCGGATACAAATACACCAATCTATAATTAATCAAACGTTTAATATTAGAGGCAGTATTCGTGGCTGATTCTCCCCGTAAAGCAGGCAGGCCGAGCAAAGATATCGATGCTCGAACTCAACTCATTGAACACGCCAGAGATCTCTTCACCGTAATGGCTTATGACAAAGTGTCGACCCGGTTAGTTGCTAAACGTGCGGGCGTGAATGTCGCTATGATTCGGTACTACTTCGGTAGCAAAGAAGGGCTGTTTGAAACCATGCTTCGAGAAACGCTCGAACCAATGAAGCAACAGCTCAAAACACTGGCTGCGGATAGCAATCAGAAGAACTTCCTCGACCTAATGCGCACCTATTATCGTGAAATGGTCAAAATACCCCAGTTTCCTCGGCTTGTCGCGCAAGTCATGAACATGCCACCGTCTGAAACACAACGAAAGCTATTGGAGAAAGTCTTTGACGACATTGGGAAACCGATGCAGCACGTCATCTTCGATCAACTGGCTGATAGTGGTGTACTACGTAAAGACGTTGACCCGACCTTATGCCGCGTTTCCTACGTTAGCTTAATGGTTTTTCCCTTTATTGCTCCGCAAGCCCTACTCAATATCCACGGCATTGAACTCAATGAAGAGTTCTTGAACCGCTTGTTCGAGCACAATATCAAACTTATGACGCAAGGTTTTCTGCAACCTTCACACACAACGGAATGACGTTATGAAACTCAATCGAAAACTACTCTTTTTCCCGGCACTTGCTGTCGGAATACTCATCTTAGTTCTCGCGGTTAAAATGAAGCCTGAGTTACCCGTCAAACCTGCTGGTGACCGAGCCCGACTGGTTGAAACTATGTCGCTCGAACTAAAATCGGTCGCCCCCATCGCCATCGGATTTGGCAAAGTGGCACCGAAGCTAGAATGGAAGGCAATTGCGGAAGTGACAGGCAAAGTGGTTTATCGCCACCCCCAACTCAACAAAGGGCAAGTGTTAAGAGCGGGAACGGAAATTCTCAGAATTGACCCACTCGATTATGAACTCAAACTTGTGCAGGCTCAGGCTGACCTTAAATCTTCTCAAACCTCTTTAGCCAAACTGACACTCGAAGAAGAAAATCTTAAACAGACGTTAAAGATTGAAACCAATCGTCTGAACATTGCTAACAAAGAGCTGGAACGCAAACAGAACCTGAGAAAGAAAGGGCTAACTTCTCAATCCGATGTCGACCAGCAAGAGCAGAGTGCACTGTCACAACGCAAATTAGTCCTCGATATCGACAATCAGATCGGTCTGATGCCTGATGAAAAACGAGTCGCGGAAGCACTGGTTAAAGTCAATGCCTCTAAAGTTGAAGAAGCACAGCGAGCGCTGGAAAAAACCATCATTACGCTTCCTTACGATCTCAGAATTGCTGATATAGAAATCGAGCAGAATCAGGTCGTGAACCTTCAACAAACCATGGTTACAGCACACGGCATTGAAGTAATGGAAGTGGAAGCACAACTCTCGATCCACGATATGCACACCTTGGCGTCGAGCCTTGGTGAGTTCGGTCGTGATTCGGATGGGATTCCACAGCCTGACACCATTTTCATTGGTGCAACCATTGAACTGAACAGCGGTAATCTTAATGCAAGCTGGCCCGCGCGAGTGGCACGTATCAGCGAAACCGTTGACCCAAATCAGGCCACCGTCGGCGTCATCCTCGAAGTGCAGCAGGATTACCGTAACCTTAACCCAACGTCTGTCCCACCTTTAGTTAACGGTATGTTTGTCAGAGCTAAAATTGAAGGCCAGGAAAACCCAAGCTGGGTCATACCAGAACGCGCACTGCATGGCGACCGAATTTACGTCAAAGGTCAAGACAACAAGCTGCAGATACGCACAGTGAAAGTGCTTTATCGCCGCGACAATAACGTCATTATCGACGGCAATCTGGAGCAAGGCGAAAAACTGATCATTAACGATCTGCTGCCCGCGATTGAAGGTATGCTGCTTAAGGAAGAGAACCGTGACGCAGAGGGGTCTGAATCATGATTCGATTCTTTGCTAAACACCCGACAGCCGCCAATCTGTTAATGCTGACGTTGCTGATTTTGGGTATCACTTCACTGCCTAATATTAAACGCGAAACCTTCCCCGAGTTTGATCCGCCTTACATTATGGCTGGGGTTACCTATCCAGGCGCTTCACCACAAGAAGTTGAGGAAAGCATCTGTGTACGATTAGAAGATGCCGTTGACGGCTTGGCCAACATTGAAGAAACCCAATGTGAAGCCATCGAAGGCTCTGCTCGTCTGATCTTAAAGCTGAACGAAAAAGCAGACATCGGCCGTATGCTAGTCGATGTTCAGACTCAAATTAACGCCATTAACGACTTTCCTCAGGAGATTGAATCTCCCGTGGTTCAGGAACTGGACTGGAATGAGCCTGTTGTTGATGTTGCGATTACCGCGAATACCACTTGGCCAGAACTGAAAGCCTATGCAGAGCAGCTTAAAAGAACGTTAAAGCTAGATTATGACGTCTCTCTAGTAGAAGTAGCGGGCTTCTCTGATCATCAATTTCGCGTGGAGCTGGATAGTCAGGCTATGCGACAGCTTGGTTTGAGTGTCGGCGACATTGCCGAACAGATTGGTCGCCAGAACGTCAAGCTTCCGAGTGGTAATGTCGAAACACCAGATAAGAACTTTCTGATCCGTTTTGACGAAAGAAGAGTCACCCCACAAGAACTCGAATCCATTGTTGTAGGTTCCGGCCCGAATGGCTCGCTCATTCGTCTACGCGATATTGCAACCATTACCGATCGCTTTGAATTGGACGAACAAAAGGTGTTATTTGACGGTCACCCTTCCGCGTTGCTTAAAGTGAGCAAAAACAAAGAAGATGACGCACTGAGGATCAAAGAGCGTGTCGCCCAGTTTGTTGAAGACCAACAAGCAATAGCACCAGACGGCGTTAAGCTTGAGCTGACCAATGATTTGTCCTCGGTACTTTGGGATCGCCTAACCATGATGGTCAAAAATGGTTGGCAAGGGATCATCTTGGTGTTTGCAACCATGTGGCTGTTCTTTAGCCTACGCTATTCATTCTGGGTCGCAGCAGGGTTACCTGTTGCATTTCTCGGCGGTTTGTTTCTCATGGCTCAACTGGGCCTATCCATCAATATCATGTCACTTGTCGGTCTGCTCATGGCCATCGGCATTATGATGGACGATGCGATTGTGATTGCAGAATCTATCGCCGCGCATCTGGATAGAGGAGAAAAGGTCGATGATGCAGTGACCAATGGCGTTAAGAAAGTTCTACCGGGTGTTATTTCTTCTTTCCTTACCACTGTGTGTATTTTTGGTAGCCTGCTGTTCTTGCAAGGTGAGATGGGTGCTGTACTTAAGGCCGTTCCGCAGGTATTGATTCTGGTACTGACACTCAGTCTTGTCGAAGCATTTCTGATCTTACCCAACCACCTTTCGCACTCATTACACAAAGAGAAAAAGGAAAAGCCACCAGCAAAGTTCAAACAAAAGCTGCTCGATGGATTTGAAAACTTCCGTAATACCAAATTGGTCAGTGCGGTTGAGAAAGTCGTAGAATACCGTTACGCCTTTATTGGTGGTGTCTTTGCGTTACTTCTGATTTCTGCAGCGACGTTAGCGGGCGGGTTACTCAAATTTCAGCCTTTTCCTGAGCTTGATGGGGATATTGCTGAAGCACGAATCATTCTTCCTCCCGGCTCTTCCCTTTCTCAGACTGAAGCGGTGGTCGATAAGATCGTCACCTCAGCCCGAAAGCTGGACAAAGAATGGAGTGAGAAAGTCGAAAATGGCACACCATTGGTTCAACACATCACTAGCCAGTTCAACGCCAATGCGGACGCCAATGAGTCTGGGCCTCACATCGCCACTGTGCGTTTGGATTTACTCGGTGCTGAAAGCCGAAACACATTGATTGAGGAATTCATTGCAGCTTGGCGTGAAGACGTCGGTGAGCTCGCTGATCCAATATCTTTGGTCTACAAACAACCAACAATGGGACCGGGCGGGCGTGCCATTGAGATCCGTGCTAAGCATGATGATCTCGACGCACTAAAAGCCGCTTCTATCGAAATTCAGCAATATCTCAATGAGTTTGATGGCGTACACGGCGTGTTGGATGACATGCGAATGGGCAAAGAGGAAGTGCTAGTCAAACTTCGCCCCGGTGCCGAAACCTATGGCGTTAACGGCCAACTCATCGCCAATCAGTTACGCGCTGCCTTTTTCGGCCAAACGGCAGACGAAATTCAAGTAGGTGTGGAGAACATTTCGATCGAAGTGCGTTTGGACAAAGTCCAAGCTGGGGATCTGCAACAATTGGCCAACTTCCCCATCATTTTATCTGATGGCAGCCAGATCCCGCTGGCCACTATCGCTACTCTGGATTTCCAACGTAACTATGTGCGAATCCAACGCATTGATGGGCTGCGTACCATCAGCGTATTCGGCGATATTGATAACACCAAAGCCAATTCCACAGCCATCATCGCCCAGTTCCAAAAAGACGAAGCGCCTAAGTTGATGCAGAAATATCCGGGACTACGCTTCGATTTTGAAGGCGAAGCAAAAGACACCGCGGAAACGGGAGCTTCAATGGGTAAAGGCTTCTTACTTGGGCTATTTGGGGTGTTCGCCATCCTTAGTTACCAGTTCCGTAGCTACCTCGAACCATTCGTGGTGATGTTAGCCATTCCATTGGCATTTGTTGGTGTCGTCTGGGGGCACATCCTGCTCGGTCACTCACTCAGCATGCCTAGTTTAATGGGCTTTGTTTCCCTTGCAGGGATTGTCGTCAATGATTCCATTCTACTGGTTCAGTACATCCGACATCATGTGGACGAGGGCGACAATGTTCATGACTCCGTTGTCAAAGCAAGCCGGGAACGTTTCAGAGCTGTATTCCTCACTTCTATGACCACAGCAGCCGGTTTGTTACCTCTGTTAACTGAAACCAGCTTGCAAGCGCAAGTTATCCAACCACTAGTGATTTCAATTGTGTTTGGTATCTTCGCTTCAACTCTACTGGTGCTGTTTATGATCCCTGCCGCGTACGCCATCCTCGCCGATTTCGGCGTAGTGCGTAAGCATGAGGAGATTTAACAACCTCTATTAACAAGCAAGGGCTGTGAAGTTCACAGCCCTTTTCACTTACACTTTTCTTAGAACAAACATTTGGTAGCCGTATTGATGTAAGTAGTTCTGGTGCATATGTAATTCTGACTTCATATCGATTAGTGCCTGAGAAGCTTGTAGAGAGCTCCCCAGTTCACCAACTCTAGACACGAGAGGATCGACAAAGTTATTCCATGACTGTTGGCTTAGAGTAAACGTCTCTACTACTTCATAGCCTGCCTGACGCATTTGCGCGATGCGCTTATCTACGGTCACCATATCCGGATACTCTTTTTGATAGAAATTCGAGACATCGGAGTCAGGATTATCTGTTAACCACACAAGATCGCTCACGACAAGGTAACCGCTTGGTTTTAGGTGGGCTTTCCAGCTTTTGAGCGCATTCTCTACTCCCATAATGTAAGCACTGCCCTCAGACCAAATCACATCAAACTGAGCGGCTTCAAATGGCATGTCCGTCATGCTGGCACAAATCGCATTCACTTGTTTTTCAACGGGTATTCCTTCTTGTAAGCTTCTGAGACTTGCTTCGTCGTTATCCAACGCGGTAATACGGAATTCCGAATGAGACGCTAAGACCCCGGTGGCGATGCCTTTACCGCAGCCGACTTCCAGTAAAGCCCCTTTATTCTGGGATAATGCACTCAATGCACGCAATGTATCCTGCTCAGAGCCGGGGCCAAGTCTCTTCAATCCCGTAAAAATCTGCTCGAAATCTGCCATATATTGTTCGTGTTCATTCATATCTTTTGATAACCATTTCAATCTCAATGCCTGCTTTTCGCTGAAGCCCTGTTTTATCAACCACTCCATGTGAGCCGAAGGGGCGTGCTCCTCCATCTCCTGGTGCCAATCGCGCATTGAATTCATCCCCAACATGGCTGACAGCAGTTCCTTGGCTTTCTTCTTGCGTTGGATCTCCTCATCCAGCGCGTTCAGTCTTTGCAGTAACTTGTTTCTGTCGATTTTCGACTCCAGACATTCAAGACACTCTTCCAATGTCAAGCCACCTGCCTGTAGCTGCTGCAACAGACGCACCCTTTGCACATCTTTGTCTGTGTACATCCGGTATCCATTGGCTTGTCTGGTCCCTTGAATCAAACCCAGTTTTTCGTAATACAAAAGAGTGGAACGACTTAAGCCGATTTGTTCTGCGAGTTGAGAAATTCGATACATGCTTCGTCCTCATGTTGATATCAACACTATAAACTATGAAGCTTTAGACAGGTCAATAGAGAAAACTGACTTTAGGTGGATTAAAGAAAAGGGGGCCTAGTTGCCCCCTTGTATCCGAATTACTGTTCAACAACCTCCGACGTCGAGCGACGGGTCAGTTTCTGTTTTATCCAGCGGAAGATACCCTTAATGTCATCCAACATCAGGTACAAGCAAGGAACGAGCACTAAAGTTAACAAGGTTGCAAATAGCACAGCGAAACCTAAAGCAACCGCCATTGGAATCACGAATCTTGCCTGCAAACTCGTTTCGAACATAATCGGCAAGACCCCAACGAACGTAGTGATTGAAGTCAGTGTAATTGCACGGAACCTTGCACAACCTGCTTCAATCACAGCCTCCTTAATTGCCACCCCACGAGCACGCACATGATTGACGTAATCGGTCATGACCAAGGAGTCATTCACCACTACCCCAGCGGCGGCTATCAAACCAAAGGTCGACATCATGCTGAGATCTAAACCAAACCAGTAGTGTCCCCAGATTGCGCCAGTGAGACTAAACGGGATGACTGACATGATGATCAACGGCTGAGTGTAACTCTTTAACGGCACGGCTAATAAGATGTAGACGATGATCATCCCTGCGACAAAGAAGATTTTTTGCTCATCTTGCTGAGCTTGCTGTTCTTCAATGGTTCCGCCTAACTGGCTTTTCACGCCAGGATAACCAGATAGAATATCCGGTATGATTTGCTCATGGACCCGCTCTACAATTTCACTTGGCTCCACCAGCTCTTCATCAATCGAGCCGTAGACATACACACTGCGGAAGCCACCTTCTCGGCGAATACTGCTCACACCCGGTTTCTGGTTGATTTCTACTACATCTCCCAGCATTACCTTTTTGCCTTCGGGTGTAGTGATCACCGCATAGCGTAGAGAGGCGAAGGCTTCTCGCGTCAATTTAGGGTAACGAACCATGACTTTGATCTCTTCGCCATCCCTAAGCACGCGTTGTGCTTCACCACCGTAAAAACTACCGCCGACTTGCACGGCAATATCAGACAAATTAAGCCCGAGGTCGTAAGCGACAGGTGCCAGAGACAGTAAAACTTCCTGACTACCCGCATCAATAGAAGACGAAATATCAAATAAGCCTTCTTCTTGCTTCAGTTTCACAATCAGCGCACGTCCCGCTTCATTCAAAGTGTCAATGTCTGAGCCGTAAAGAAGGAAACCAAACTCGTCCCCTTTCTCATCGTCATTGACGTTGTCAGAGACATTGAGCATCTTCAGCCCCGGTATATTCGGCATCTCTTCACGCCAACGACGCGCCAACTCAAAGGTATTGAAAGGACGCAGTTCTTCGTCAACTAACGGGATCACCAATCGACCTTCTTTGCGGCCCTGGCTGAAAGTCAAAATATCCCGGATCATCTTCTGGCCGGTTTGCTGCTCCGTTTCCCTATCGATACGTAACACAGTACTTTCGATCTGTTTGAGCGCTTCAATGGTCTGTTCACTCGACACATTGTCGTTCATCACCAGCTTAATACTTGGGAAGTCATGCGGCACTTTCGGCGATGGTATGATTCTCACATAGTTCGCCATAACCAGAGCAATACTGATCACAAGCAACGCCGCGAATCCAGCAAATACACTCCAGCGCCAGTAAGTACAAGCGGTAACAAAGCGCTTGTAGGGGCCATGAACAAAACTAAAGAAACGCTGGTTGAATCTATCTCGCCAGCTTCCCTTTTTAATCGGCTTAAAGTTCGAATGTGCCAAATGTGACGGTAAGATCAGCTTGGACTCAATCAAGCTGAAGATGAGACACAGAATCACTATCGCTGCGATACCAAAGAAAAAGGCACGCTCAATTCCCTTCGACATTAAAAACGGCGCAAATACAGCAATTGTGGTCAGGACACCAAAGGTTGCAGGAGTTGCCACGCGCTTAACGCCGCGTACCACGTTATCAACCCCACCGCCGCTTTTCTCTATCTCAGAATAAGCACTCTCACCAATGACAATGGCATCATCGACGACTATCCCTAACACCATAATGAAAGCGAACAGTGAGACAATATTGATGCTGACGCCAATCGCAGGCATTAACATCACAGCCCCAAGGAAGCAGACAGGTAAGCCTATCATTACCCACATCGCAAGTTTGACACGCAAGAAAAGGCTGAGCATCAATGCAACCAGAACAGCACCTTGCAGCAGGTTTTTAAGCATCATATCGAGGCGTGCGTTGAGGTAATAGGTCATGTCGACCAGCGTTTTGATCTTCAGGTCTGCGGGTAAGCTTGTGTTCTTTTGCTCTATATAAGCCTTTACTGACTCCGCTACCGTGACCATATTTTGGTCTTTGGTCGCTTTTACAGACAGGTAAATAGCATTCTCGCCAGAATACTTAAAGTAGCGATCATCTTCGGTAAAACCATCTTTGATGGTCGCAATATCTTGCAGCAAGACCCGACCGCCATTAGCACCGATCTTGACCGGAATATCACGAAACTCTTCACCGCTGTAATACTGATTCTCAATGCGAACCGAAATCATCCCAGCGTTGGTTCTGACCTCGCCCGCCGAGTAGTTAGCGGAGTAGCGTTGAATCGCCTGACTCACATCATTGAGAGTGAGACTATATTTGCGTAGCACCTGTGGCTCTACTTCAATCGCAATTTCATACTCTGGCGCACTCAGCTCTACCAGAGCAACATTTTGCAACTGCAGCAGCTCATCTTCGATCTGCTTAGCTATCGGTTTGAGTTCCAGTAGCGAACGGTTACCGACCAGCGCCATTTCAATCACATCCTGCCTAAACTCAAACTGGTAAACCTGAATCGGCTCCATTCCCGCTGGGAAGTTAGATACAGAATCGACCTTTTGTTTGACTTTATCCAGCACGTCTTCGACGTCTTGATCGACATCGACTTCAATCTCAATAGCGCCACTACCACGAGAAGCTGTGGTGACCGCCTTTTTTATCCCCGTTACATCTTTTAGAGATTCTTCCAACTTAATGAGAATACTCTCTTCGATTTCTTGAGGCGAAGCGCCCGGATACTGCGCACTAACATTGATGTAGTTAACCTCAATATTGGGGAACATTTGTCTCTGAATGAAGAAGAAACTCACCGTACCAACAATCAGGACAAACACCATCAACAGGTTAGCGGCGACTGGATTGTGAGCAAAGTAGGCAATCAAGCCCTTTTGTTTAGAATCGTCCATGCTATAACCCCTACTGTTCACTTTCAGTGACGGCAACTTCTACCCGCATACCTTTTTGCGGATATTCAGGTACCGTCAGAACAATCTGGTCTTCGTCAGATAAACCTTCGCTGATCAGCATAAACTCTTGCTCGGCGCGTAACACGTTGACGATACGAGGTTCCAATTCGTTATCTTCGTTGACAACCCAAACCTGTCGGTTGTTGACCAACTCCTGAGGTAAACGGTAAATGTGTTTGAGTTCTTTACCGATAAACTGCACTTCCACATAAGAGCCAAACTTGAGCGGTGAAGCGTCGGATTCAATGGCGTACGGGTCATCAACACGGACCACCATATTGATCATTCGAGTAGCACTATCAACCACGCCAAGATCACGCTCGATTACTCCCTCTCGCTTCGCATCAATAATACCTCGTTGCACCACTGTGGCTGAGACTCCGGCGTAGTTTTCCGGCAAGAAAGCGCTGTCAAAGCCAGCAATCGGAATATGAACCTCACCTGCTTCAATATTGTTAAGCGTCGCGACATGTGCGCCAGCTGAAATATATTGCCCGACACCAATATCGCGTGATACCACCAGCGCATCATAGGGTGCAACGATTTTGCAGTTTTCAAGATCGCGCTTTGCCCGCTTAAGACCAGCCTGCGCTGATTTAACCTGTGCCATGGCACTCAGCACCTGGGGCTTGCGTAAATAAAGATCTGTTACCTGCTTAGCTGGCAGGTTTTTCGCCTGGCGCTTCGCCACCTCTGCTTTTGCTTTTTCTTCAATTAAAGACGCCTGAGCGCTGGCCAAATTCGCTTCTGCCTGTAATACCGCGGCCTGATAGTTGTCGCTCTCGATTGAAAACAGCGTCTCTCCACGTTTAACGACCCCACCTGCAACAAAATTGGGGTGCCAGCTCGTTACCTCACCAGATACCTGAGCAGAAACTTGCGTCACCTCTACGGGCAACAGTTCACCGTGACTGGTGATCAGTACTTTATGATCGCTTGATTTCACTGACGCTACAGTCACAGTTAACGGCTTTTTCTCTGGTTTAGTTTCTGTGCTTTCTGCTGCGCTTGAGGCAATTGCAGCATAGCCACCGTAGGCTCCTCCGAGGATGACAACGGGAAGCAACCAACGTAACGGCTTAGTTTTCATAAAAAGTCCTTATTAGAATGACAGCCTATTATTTTTCTGCTCTTACGAGGCAGGCTTTGTTTTATACGAGTAAGCTATAGCTTCGACATCATAAAGATATGAAATATCCATAAAATTAATGCTTTTAATTGGTAATCCATTTCACCGATGACGAATTGCTTGCACTAAAGGCGTGAGCAAAGAGAGTGCCAACAACAAAGTTCATAAAATACAAACAGTTAAATAAAACAAGCCAAACGCCGAAATAAATTAATTAGGTGAATATGTTTATATGTTGGCGAAATTTACCTCTGGATTTATGGCAGCCGATTTAAAATAATGAAATCAACCATGTTAAACGGAGAGAGTAATGAATAAGGTTTATCTTTTTGATTGGGGAAACACGCTCATGGTCGACTTCCCAGATCAGCAGGGGAAAATGTATCTATGGCCGAACGTAGAGGCCGTAGATAAAGCGGAACAGACACTTAAGTCGCTCAGCCGCCATTTCCCAGTCTACGTAGCAACCAGCGCTCAAGACTCAACCGAACGTGAAATCCAACAAGCCTTTCAAAGGGTCGGATTAGATCCCTATATTAACGGCTATTTCTGCAAGGCTAACTTAGGCCTAGAGAAGAATAGTGCTGAGTTTTATCTCGAAATTGCCAAATCACTTTGCCATCACCCCTCTGAACTGGTGATGGTCGGCGACATTCTTGAGAAAGATATCTACCCCGCAGAGAAAGCAGGATTACAGACCATTTGGTACAACCCAACAAATCTTCCTGTTCCAAAAGGCGTTCGCAGTATTCAAAGTCTAGAAGCGCTACTCGAAGACAGATAAAAACGGCTTAATATAGCATTAAACCGTTTGACTGCTTTATCTAAGATGCTGAGGATTGCTGGGGTTGATAACGACCCGGTTTATGATTCATTGCCAAGATTAGGTTTGTGGCAATGGCGCCAACTACTGAAAGCAGAATAAGAGAAAGATCGACAATAAACAGAGATAAAACAACGATTGTGCAATCCAGCACCATCTGAACTTTACCTGCTCGAATGCCAAAGCGCTCCTGAAGGAATAACGCCAGAATGTTAAACCCTCCTAGGCTCATTTTGTGGCGAAAGATAACTAGCATCCCCATGCCTATTAAGCCTCCACCCAGCAGAGCAGCGTATAAAGGTTCAATGCGAGCTATCTCAATGACATGATGCAGATGATCAACAGCAAGGGAAACAATACTGACAGCGACAAATGTATTGACGGTAAATCGCCAACCCATGCGAGCGATAGACAGAGCATAGAACGGCAGGTTAAGCATAAAAAATACCTGACCGAAGCTAAAGTCGCTGACTTTCGTCAGGAATATCGCCAAGCCAGCAGTCCCACCAGTCAGTAACCCAACTTTATTGAAGAAAATAACTCCGAGAGAGACCAAAGCGCTCCCTAAGATAAGTGCGAGCAAATTCTCACGTAAACTGTGTTCTTTATCCATGTTGGCTTCCTATCCAAATACGATTCACAAAACCATGCGTGAACCAAACGCGGATAAGATGTCGATAATTGACAATAATGTCGAGATAATGCGTTAAATCTATCAATAAACGGGTGTTTAAAGAAATGTACAACCTCTTAGAAAGGCCAGTGAATTTAAAGGCGATTTGAATCTATTCTGCCCTAATTTCAATCATTGATTGAAGTTAACCGAACAGACTTAGAACCTTTTTTGCAGACTGTAGTTTTCCCATCAAAACACGCGGATCCCGCCATCTGTTTCGCTCTGTACATCGCCTCGTCGGCAATACTTAATAAGACTTCTTTGTTCTTAGTCTGATCAGGGAAATAACTGACGCCAATACTAGCTCCTACTTTGAGGGTTCGGCCGTTGAACTCAATCGGTGCGTTAATCGCATCCAGCAGTTGCTCAGCCTTTTTTGCAACAATATCAAAGTCATGCAAAAGATCGAGGCAGATAACGAACTCATCCCCCCCAAAACGGCCAACAAAATCAGATTCACGGATTGCCGCTGTGATACGACTTGCCACCTCAACAAGAATGGCGTCTCCCGCTTCATGGCCAAATGTGTCATTGACGGACTTAAAGTCATCCAAATCAATGAAGAAAATAGCCAGTTTACACTGAGTACGGTTCGCTTTAACGATCGCATTCTCTAATGCTTTATCAAATGCTCTGCGGTTGACGAGATTCGTCAGAGGGTCGTGCTCTGATAAAAATATCAGCTGCTCCTGCTTATGTTTGAGCTGCTGAGTCTGGCGCATCACCTCTTCTTCCAGTTCTTGCTTAGTTACTGTTGTTTCACACAATGACATTGTCATCTGATTAAAAAATTGCGCCATGATTCGAAACTCAGTATCCATTTTCACTGCTTCGACTTTTGAGTCTAATTTCCCTTCAGCCAAGTCGATAATCGCATTCTTCATTGCTTCGGCACCGGATTTAAAGCGGAACGAAATCAACCAAGCCGTCGCACTGACCAAGACTGAACAGATGATCAACCATGCTGCCGCATAAAGCATAACTTGATGCAGGCTGTTTGCATTACGGTTAAGTACAGACTGATGAACATAAGCCAGCTCTTCTGTCATGTTCTGAACAATCATGTTGTAACGAGAGTGGAGTAAGCCTCGCGCATTGATGTTTGCGGACCCCTGCTCGTCGAGGCCATTGATGGATAAAAAGTACACTTGTTTTTCTTTATTCAGCAGCGCATTTAAGCTGTGATTCATACGCTGGATATTTCCTAGCTGACTGTTGTTCTGCTTATAAGCTGTCAATTTGGTCGCTAACTCCGCCTGAGCCAATTCCACTTGATTGAGGCTGGATTCATCACCAAACTGAAGGAAGACCCACAACTGGCTTCTGAGTAAATCAACGCACAATTGTAAATCAATGATCTGATCCAATTCGGCTTTTGTTTCACGTTGTTCTCCCGCCACTTTCGCAAAAGAAATGATGATGAATAACGTCAGCATCAAGGTTGTCGTTGATAGTACAAACAGCTTTTTAAACAGTGAATCCAACATAGCTTACTCTCGCAAAGCAATGATTTGTTGATAGGGTTGAGTAAAGAACAAGTCTCTGAAGTCGGGTTGTTCGCTCCCGACCAGTCCGCTTTCTACTGCCCATCTCGCTTGTAATTGCAGATTAGAAAGCAACGAATTGCCCAGCGATAAACGGAAAACATAGTCTTCCCATGACCACTTAACTTGATTGGCAGGAATATTGAGGCGTTTAGTAATGATGCCCAAAGCCTTGTCCGGATTTGCATTGATCCATTCCACAGCTTCATCAAGAGCGCCCAATAATTGCGTGGGCTCATTACCGGCAAACTCAAGATAAGGAGTGGTCGACAGTAAATTGAAGGACTGTTGATAAATCCCCGGAGTACCCAGATTACTCACTTCGGCAGCAGATAAGATGTCGGCTTTGTAACCCATTGGCTCCCAAGCTGAAATCGCTTCCACACGATAGGACAGTAACGCTGGAACCAACTCATGAGGCTGGAGATAGACTTTTTCTACATTGAGGGTTTTGAGATTGTTGGCAATCAGCACAGAATCAAAATAAAACTCGCTGGCACTGCCTTTTACTACACCTACTTTCTTACCTTGTAGCGCTCCCACGTCTCCGACTTCAGAGGGGTTTAGCGTAAGCAGCTTAAGGTCATTATCTGACTCAACAAAGCTCACCAGCAATGCCAAATCTTTACGCTCAAAACTCTGAAACATCACTACCGATTCGGAGGCGGTCGCGTACTCGACATCTCGATTTAGCATCAATTGGGTACAGGCTATTCCACTAGCACAAGGGTACAAAGTGACATCAAGATCATAGTCATCGAAAAGGCCAAGGTGTTCAGCAATCAAAAAGGGAGAAGCCAGCGGAGTCAAAGAGACACCGACTCTTATTTTGGTATCATTGGTCTTGTTTCGCGATTCATACTGACTGGCAAACAAAGCTGCTACTCCAATGAGTAAGGAGCCAAGACCTAAAGCCATTAAATTCCGTTTAACAAGTGGCATAACATACACACTCTAAAATAAGAAACCTAGCACATATAAAGTTAGCTTATAGAATTGTGACTTTGGAAGGGAACACGACTTTTTATAGAAATCTGTGTAACTCTTTATCATTTGCGTGAAATTAATCACATAAATCAGCGACTAAAGCATCACGTTTCTCAAAAAGCGGCGCTCAATAAAAAGTATTCGAACAGTAATCTCTCTCAACCTCTAGGTCGTAAAACAAACTATAAGTCATAGTTATACATTTAAATATCTCTCAAACAGCTTAACTCTAGGGTATCTAATGAAAGTACTTATTTTTGGTGGAAACGGCGGTATTGGACACGCAATTTGCCGGAATTTAGCCCAACATAGTCCTGATATTGAAGTACACGCTACTTATAGAAATCAGCAACCAACCCATTCTCATGAAACAATCATTTGGCACAAACTAGATGTGACAGATGAGGCGCAACTGCAATTGCTAGCGAATGAGATAGAGCAACTAGATTGGATTATTAACGCGGTTGGATTGTTACATGATGAACACCATGGGCCCGAAAAGAACCTCAAATCATTTGATCCCGATTTTTACCTAAAAAACATCATGAATAATGCGATGCCGACGATGCTGATCGCCAAACACTTTCAAAGCGCCTTGAAGCATAGTAGCCAGCCAAAGCTCGCAACTATCTCAGCCAAAGTCGGCAGCATTAAAGATAATCAATTGGGAGGCTGGTATAGCTATCGCTCATCTAAAGCGGCACTCAATATGCTACTCAAAACCCTCAGTATTGAATGGGGAAGAACTATGCCCAAAGCATGCGTTCTTTCACTGCATCCAGGGACAACGGACACCGAATTATCAAAACCTTTTCAAGCCAATGTACCAGAGGGAAAACTGTTTGAACCTGATAGAGTGGCCGCAGATCTCGTCAACATCATTTCCGAAGCAACTTCGGATATCAGCGGCAGCTTTCTTGCTTATAACGGTGAAGAACTGCCTTGGTGATTACGACTTCTTCTACATCGCTCCGAACAATACTTAACCTCCTCCCAACAATGGCGCCACTTATGGCGCCATGTAAATGGTCTACTGCAGACCACACACATTTTTTTCGGTAAATGCTGTTTCTTCATGCAGTTAGCGCTCACAACGCTTAAGTCTTCTTTTTATATTGCCTTCTTTGACCATGAAATCGAATAACGGCGCAAATAAATTAGCAAACAGAATAGCCAGCATTATCCCCTCGGGGTATGCAGGGTTAAGCGCTCTAATGCCTATTGTCATAACACCAATGAGGATGCCATATGCCCATTTACCTTTGTTAGTAAACGCAGCCGAGACAGGGTCCGTGGCCATGAAGAAAGTGCCAAATGCCACACCACCCAATACGAAGTGCCAGTAGAAAGGCATCGAGAACATGGGGTTAGTTTGAGAACCAATCACGTTAAGCAGTGTTGAAGTAACAGCTAAACCCATGATAACGCCCGCGACAATCCGCCACGATGCGATTCTCATCGCTATGAGAAGCAAGCCAGCGAGCATGATCAGCAACGTAGAAACTTCTCCCATCGAACCGGGAAGATTACCCAAGAACGCGTCGCTCCAACGCAACACTTCACCAGTCATATTGTTTATCAGAGCACCTTGACCACCTTCATACCATTGACTCAGCGGTGTCGCTCCAGAATAACCATCAGCGGCAACCCATACCGCGCCTCCTGACATGTTGGCAGGATAGGCAAAGTAGAGAAACGCTCTCCCAGCCAGAGCAGGATTCAAAAAATTTCGACCTGTGCCACCAAATATCTCTTTTGCCACGACAATACCAAAGGTGATACCGAGTGCAGCTTGCCAAAGAGGGATGGTAGGAGGAAGAATGAGAGAGAAGAGTACAGAGCTCACGAAGAAACCTTCGTTTACTTCATGTTTCCTCACAACTGCAAACAATACTTCCCAAAAGCCTCCGACAACAAAAACGGTGGCGTAAACTGGTAGAAAGTAACTTGCCCCAAGCAGCATTTTGCTCATCCAGCCGGCATCGGCGACCCCCTGAGCGGAGCCGAATGCCAACATTAGTCTCCAACTATCAGCAACAACGGTCTCCAATTCTGCCACAGAGTATACGCTTAACAGAGCCATGGAGGACTGGTTACCAACATTGTACATCCCCCAAAACATGGCAGGGAAAGTCGCCAGCCACACCATTATCATAATGCGTTTCAAATCAATGCTGTCACGCACATGTGTCACACCTCTATTCACTAAACCTGGGGTATAAAATATGGTCGCAGCGGCCTCGAACACGGGATAAAACTTCTCATACTTACCGCCCGGTTCGAAATCGGGGGCTATGGCATCCAGTCTACTTTTCAAGCTCATATCTTTACTTCCGAATTAAGTTTTCAATCTTATCTACGAGCATTTTTGTCGTTTGGCGCACTACTAATTTTCTTAGGTTGTGAACAATCAACTGCCAGACATCGTACATAACAGCATATTCGTCGCGAGGAGCATGTTATGGAAACGCTGGCAGTGGACTTAGCAAGATTTCAGTTCGCGTTCACAGTATCTTTTCACATCATTTTTCCAGCCTTTACCATTGGATTAGCGAGCTATTTAGCCGTGTTAGAGGGTTTGTGGCTTAAAACAAACAACGAAAAGTACTTACAGCTGTACAAGTATTGGCTGAAAATCTTCGCCATCAGTTTCGGTATGGGGGTAGTCAGCGGCATCGTGCTTAGCTATCAATTCGGCACGAACTGGAGTGTCTTCGCAGACAAGACGGGGCCAATACTCGGACCTTTAATGGGCTATGAGGTTTTCACCGCTTTCTTCCTCGAAGCAGGCTTTCTCGGCGTGATGCTATTCGGAATGGACAGGGTCGGTAAAAAGCTGCACTTTGCTTCAACTTGTGTTGTCGCTTTCGGCACATTTCTTTCTGCATTTTGGATACTTTCCGTCAACAGCTGGATGCAAACACCCGCAGGTTATTCAATCAATGAAGTGGGTCAATTCATCCCAGAAAGTTGGTTTGAAATCGTGTTCAACCCTTCTTTTCCATATCGATTAGTTCACATGCTACTCGCTGCCTACCTAACCACAGCCTTTGTCGTTGCTGCTGTAGGTGCCTACCACTTGCTATCTGCTCCCCACAACCCTCTGGCTAGGACAATGTTCTCAATGGCTATGTGGATGGCGGCCATTGTCACGCCAATACAGATTGTTGCCGGTGACATGCATGGTTTGAATACCTTGGAGCATCAACCAGCTAAAGTCGCGGCTATGGAAGGTCATTACCAATCACACAAAGGTGCGCCGCTAATCTTGTTTGGTATCCCCAATGATGAAACTCAGGAAGTGGAATATAAGGTCGAAATCCCCAAACTTGGCAGCCTGATTCTGACACATGACTGGGATGGTGAAGTAAAAGGCTTAGATGCATTTCCAGCCGACGAACACCCTCCTGTTGCTATCGTATTCTGGAGTTTCAGGGTTATGGTCGGCATTGGCTTTGGCATGCTATTCATAGGTCTTTGTAGTTTATGGCTAAGAAAGAGAAAAACTCTGTTTAAAACGCCTTGGTTCCACAAACTGTGCGTACTCTTTGGCCCGGCAGGTTTTATTGCTGTACTAGCTGGCTGGATAACCACTGAAGTGGGTCGCCAACCATACACCGTATATGGACTACTCACTACCGCCGATTCTGCGTCGCCTATTGACGCCGCAGCGATAAGCGTTTCCTTAACCGCGTTTATCGTTGTGTATTTTGTTGTCTTCGGAGCTGGATTCTTTTATCTGTTGCGCTTGATGCGTAAATCACCAACAAAATATGAAGAGTCGTTGGACAGTCGTCTCCCTGATGGCACAGATTCTCCACCTGCTTCTCATTCCAACCATCTAACGTGAGGAAGGCGATATGGATTACGCACTAATATGGTACGGATTAATCGGTTTAGCTGTCCTCATCTATGTAATTTTGGATGGGTTTGATCTGGGAATTGGTATTCTCTACCCCAGCGCTCACAGTGAAAACGAACGCGATCTCATGATGAACAGTATCGCTCCTGTGTGGGATGGTAACGAAACTTGGCTGGTGTTAGGTGGTGGCGGCTTGTTCGCGGTATTCCCGCTGGCTTATGCCGTCGTCATGCCAGCACTCTATGCCCCGCTGATCCTTATGCTTTTAGGGCTCATACTACGAGGGGTTTCGTTTGAATACCGCTTTCGAACCAAACGAGGCAAATTCCTGTGGGACGGAGCCTTCTTTTTGGGTTCATTACTAGCAACAGCGATGCAAGGCATTATGCTCGGTGCCCTTCTTCAAGGTATCAAAGTGGATGGACGTTCGTATGCTGGCGGCTGGTTTGACTGGTTAAGCCCCTTCAGCGTGTTCTGTGCTGTGGCCTTAGTTTGCGCTTACGTATTGTTAGGTGCTTGCTGGTTAATCATGAAATTGCCCGATGATCTGATCAACCGTTACTATACGGTCGCAAAACGTTGGGGGTTGGCACTCGTTACCTGTATCGCAATCGCTAGCTTATGGTTACCACTCAGTAATGGTTTGGTATTCGAACGTTGGTTCAGTTTCCCTAACGCGCTGCTCTTCCTTTTCATTCCAATTGCTGCAGCATTGTGTATCTGGACACTATTTTCCGCTTTGTTGGAACACAAGGCACTCAAGGCGTACCTGTGCGGCATAGGACTGTTTGTTATCTCTGCGCTTGGTTTTGGCGTAAGCACTTTCCCCTACCTAGTTCCATTTGCACTGACATACCAAGAGGTCGCAGGCCCAGATTCAAGCCTTGCTTTCTTGTTGGTCGGAGCGGCTATTTTGCTACCCATGATCATCGCCTACAGCGCTTATTCATACTGGGTATTCAGAGGAAAGCTAAAACACGGTGAGGGGTACCACTGATGAAACAATTTGGATGGTTTTTCTTGATATGGTTGGCGAGTGTTTTTTCACTCGCCGTTATTTCGATGTCAATTCGTTGGATACTTTTTTAGAGGAGTAGGTTTAACCAATCACAACCAAACCAAACTTCGACAGTAGCTGCTCTTGCTGCCAATCACAGATCTTCACACCGTTGAGTGAGACCCTACGCATGTCTAAACCTTCCAGGTCAACATGAGTTAAGTCTGCGCTTTCCAAGTTGAATGTGCCCCACTGTTCTTTGCTGAATTCACCACGTGACAAATCCGCGCCCAACATACTGGCTCCGAACAGGTTGGCACCACTCCAACGATTTTCAAACAGCTCGCACTTTTCTAGCAATGCACGTTCAAAGTTGGCGTAACTCAGGTTACACCCAGTTATGTATGCAGAACAAAAGTAAGCTGAATGGCTAATACGATTAACAAAATTTGCTCGCTGAAAGTTCGCACCTTTTAAATCGCACTTTCTAAATTCGATACCAAAACAATCAGCACCAACAAACTGACTCATGGCTAACATACAGTTTTCAAAACTGGCATCCTTGAGGTTGGCATATTGGAAGCTGCACCCTTCCAGCGCTTGCGCTTCAATGAATTTGCAGTTGATGAACTTTGCATCACGTAAATCCGCTCGGTCAAAGCTGCATTTAATGAACTGACAACCCTCATACACCTGCTGCTGTAAGTCCTGATGAGAGAAGTCTTGCTGATGATACGTCTGATCTTTTATAGACATGTGTTCTCCTTAGTTGGCGCAAGACTAGCACTCTAAGCCTTTGTTTTTCCACAAAAATAAAACCTTAAACATCAAGAACTTAAAACACCCCAAAATCGCCAATTTAAGGCATCAAAATGGCGGTTTAAGGGTGTGCTACTTTGAAATTTGAAGGCGCGTATCAAGAAAAAAGTTTCAACCTTTAAATTACTGTTCAGATGACCGTTTTAAAAAGTAAAAAGGCGTAGAGCAATTGGAGCAGTTTTGCTCTAATACATGGCAGTTAATCTTAAGAGATCATGTAATGGAAGAAATCTATTTTGCCGGAGGCTGCTTGTGGGGTGTACAGGAGTTTATGAAACATCTGCCCGGAGTAATCGTAACTGAAGCCGGGAGAGCCAATGGCACTAATCAGGATACCAAAGGGGAATATGATGGCTATGCGGAATGCGTCCGCACTCAGTTTGACCCTGAAAAAGTATCAGTTCTGGAATTGATGGATTTCTTCTTTGAAATTATCGATCCTTACAGCCTCAACAAGCAAGGCGAAGATATCGGTAAAAAATACCGCACTGGTGTATATAGCATAAACCATAAGCATTTGACTCAGGCTCAGGACTTTATTGAGTCTCGTTCAGATCGCGAACGTATTGTGGTAGAGATACTTCCGCTGACCAACTATGTTAAAAGCGATGATGAACATCAGGATCGCCTAACCCTCCACCCAGACGATTATTGCCACATTCCGATAGATTTACTGCACAAATACAAAAACCAATAAATAAAAAGGCCAGAGCAATGCTCTGGCCTCTCGTTAGCAAGTTCAAACAGCTCTTACACTTGGAACTTGTTAAGGTTTTTGTGTAAATCAATCACATTCATCGCGATGGTTTCACTTGCAGCCGCTGTATTCTTTGTTTCTTCCGCGGTCTCTTCTGCTAACGTTTTGATACTGGTCAGGTTATTGTCCAAATCTTGCGCCACCGTCGATTGTTCCTCAGCAGCAGCTGCAATTTGTAAGTTCAAGCCAGCGATCTGATTGACCGATTCAGCAGCAACAGAGAAGGTATTGGCAGACTCCGAGCTTTTCTCAAGACAAAGCTTCGCGGTATCTGTTCCTTTCTTCATACTTGATACGGCATTTTTCGCTTCCGACTGCAACGTATCGACTAACTTCTGAATATCTACGGTTGCTTCTTGAGTGCGCTGAGCGAGTGAACGAACCTCGTCCGCAACCACCGCAAAACCACGCCCTGTTTCACCTGCGCGAGCCGCTTCGATGGCAGCATTCAAAGCAAGCAAGTTAGTTTGTTCAGCGATACCTTGAATAGATTCCAGTACTTGGCCGATATTGTTGGTTTCAGAAACAAGGTTTTCAATCACACCGGATGATGTGGTCACCTCATTCGCAAGCTCTTGGATAACCTCTTGAGTAGCTAGCGCTTCTTTCTGACCTTCCATTACGTGCTTTCTCACTTCATCAGTCACCGAAGACGCGTTTGCTGTACTGTTCGCCACTTCCTGTGTCGTCGCGTTCATTTGGTTAATCGCTGTCGCTACCTGCTCGATATCACAACGCTGCTTTTCAACGTTCTGCAACGTACGCTGCATAGCTGAAACTGCGACTTCTGATGACTGCCCGAGTTCTTCCGCCTTAGAGTTGATTTGAGTGATGGTTCCCATCAACACACCCAAGAACTTATTGAATGCGTTTGCCACGGTACCCGTTTCATCGCGGGACGAGTCATCCAATCGAATGGTCAAGTCGCCATCTCCTTCAGCCACCTGCTTAAGTCTGTCGATGAGATTCATTATTGGGGTGCGAATAGCACGTGTGACCAAGAAAGGCATAAGAATACCTAAAACTATTGACACTGAAGCAATGATCGTCATCCACTTGATCGCGTATTTCTCATCCTCTTCAGCTTGAAGTGCACTGGCGAGAGTAAAGTTTTGCACTTCATCGAGAATCGAAATCAACGATTTATCAATTTCATCTTCATGTGCTTCCACTTTCTTAGAGAACTCGAGCATCTCTTCGATTTGACCATTGCTGCCGTAGTCCATTGTTTTGTCAACTTCACCAACAAGCGTGCTGTAAGACTTCTCGACAACTTTCAGCTCGCCAAGAAGCTTCTTGAATTTTTCTTGAGCCTCAACTGAGTGCAACAGTGGTATGGCTTTCTCAATGAACTCTTCAACTTCATAGAGTTCTTTTTCGGTTTTGACCGTCAGGTCATGAACCTTTTTCTTAGCTTCTTCGAATACACTCATCTGGGCCAATCCTTGCTCAACGCGGATCGCTTTAATGAGTGCTCTTTCGAACAGAATCGCTTGTTCCAACTGATGCTCTGTCACCACCGTCAACATTTTAGTTAACGGGATATCTTCTTCTGCGATATCAACCAGCTCGTTACCAATCTTGTTCATTTGATAAAGGGCAAAAACGCCCATAATAATCATGGCAAGCAACTGGGACAACCCGAGCAAATACACCTTCTGGGCAATGGTTAATCTAGATAACATGCCTATCCCCCTCAATCCTTTTTAACGAAATGCTTGATCATTCGCATGGCAAAGCTTTTATGCTCCAGCAGGTAATCGAGGTCTCCTTTGTGATCCATAAAATCACTAAATCCAGGAATCGACGACCCAAGGTGCTGGTCAAGAACTTTGAAGCCCATTTTCCAATCAGGGAAACTGCGAGTGCTTATATGATGAAAACCGATACGGTTAATGTTGGTGTGACGAGTGTCTTTCTGTATCTTACTGAATAGTGATTCGACGCTGTTTTCAGGCCCTTCTAAAACTTGGATGAAGGTGCCATAACCGTCGTAAAGGAGAAGGCCAGTAATTTCGTTGTCCGTATTATTCTTACGTGCTTTCGACAGAATCGCTTCCAATTGATCTTGCTTAAGCCGTTGAACCGCTTTGCTGACATACACGAGTTCAATCATTTCCATTTATGGCTCCCATCACTTATATGTCCTAAGCCAGTGTGTTCAATTTTTATGACTCGGGCATAACTTGTTCTGAACTGATTTTGCTCCATCAAGACGACAGATAAAGCTTTGATAACAGATTCTTATCAAAAGTGTTTCTTGTATTGAGATACTTTCAAAAGACTCTGCACTAAAACCTTACCACCTAATAGGTAACCAAACATTAACAATATACTTACAATTTACATGCCAGATGAGAAAGCGTGAACAGCTGTGAGATTTGAGTGAAAACACATGATAATATCCATCAAGTGCATATTATCAATTGCATATTGCAACATAAGTCGCAATATGCAATTGCAATGTGGTTAAGGTGAGTAATAACCACACAAAACATATGGAAAAGAGTTGCTTAGATTTTTTGCTGACTTTTTACGGTTGGCATTAATGCTCCAATCCGCCAGTCAAATTTTACGGCACATACAGCCAACAATATCCCAATAACTCCCAAACCTTGCGATAGATTCACCACATTATCAAAGGCAAAGTAATCCACCACTAAAGCGGTCACGGGGTACACGAAAGATAAAATGGCGATGAGATGAGTGGTGAGTTTTTGAAAGGCATCATACATGATGACGTACATAAATCCGGTATTTACCAAACCAAGTGTGAGTAACGCTCCCCACTGAACTGGAATCTTCGGCAGCGCCGACCAATCCACCATAGGTAACAGTAAGACAACACCCACACTGAGCTGAACAAGTGCAATCACGCTTGGCGATACTTGGCTGACTTCTTTGGTCAATAATGTCGTCACTGTGTACAACAGTGCAGCACCCAGTGCCAATAACAGCCCAAACAATATTTTCTGGCTGCCAACATCTTCACCTTGCAGCAAAATACTTAGCTGCTTTAGATCCAGATCAGTCACTAACACCAACCCCAGCAATGCTACTGATAGCCACACAATGAGATTCACGCTTGGCAGTTGCCTTGCCATCAGTGAACCAGCAACAACTAACATAATTGGTTGCATGTGGTAAGCAATCGTAGCAATAGAGAAAGGGATATAATCAAAAGAGGCAAAGAGCAAAACCCAGTTACCCACCAAAGTAATACCACCCGCCAAAATCAACCCAAGTACTTTTCTATTCAGGCCTGCAGTAAACGAACCATACTGCCATTTAACGTAACCAGCCAGAAACAGGCCTGCGATCAAACAGCGGAAAAATACGACATTCCAAAACGATTGACCTGACTCAATCACAAACAATCCTATGGTTCCCGATAACACCATAGCGGTGATCATTTTGATGGTGCCGGCTTCTGTATCATTCCTATACATAATTCATCCCCTTGAATCTACTAAGTAATACACATAGATTAAGAAGTAATCCCCCACAAAGGCATGGCGAAATGAAGCTCATTTTTCAGTGAGACTTAAAAAAGGAAGACAAATATGCGTAAGAACCTTAAAAACGAAGATTGGACGCTGGACGCCATCGATAGCCAACTACTCGACTTACTTAACGAGAACGCACGAATGCCAGTCGCAGAGCTAGCCAGAGAAGTGAAAATGTCGTCTCCGAGCGTTAACGAGCGACTCAAACGTATGGAAGAGTTCGGCGTTATTTCAGGATATCGGGTTCAACTCGCACCAGAAAATTTAGGATTCCCACTTGAAGCCATCGTACGTATGCGTCAACTACCAGGAAAGATAAAACAGCTGGAAGCCATGATCATCGAAACGCCAGAGTTTATTGAATGCGACAAAGTCACTGGTGAAGATTGTTTTTATGCTCGGATGCGTTTCGGCACAATGGAGCAATTGGATGAAATCCTAGACAAAGTATCCTCTCTGGCTGAAACCAATACCTCCATTGTGAAATCAACACCCGTCAAACGACGTAACGTGCCTTACCAATATTCTCGCTCACAAAAATAATGGGCGAGCAAAACTCTGCTCACCCATCTTAATCTTCGCTCAATGAATAAATCCATTCATCGACTTTGACCTGCTAACTTAGCGCTTGCCGCTCTGTGTTTTTCCGAGGCAGGTTTTACAATCAAACCGATGCCTATCAGAAACAACGCACTCGCGATGACTTGCGGCATAGAGAGCACTTCGTCATACATGAAATAGCCACTGACTAAAGCGAATACTGGAACAAGCAAAGTCAAAGGTGCTGCGGTGCTTAACGGGTACTTAATCAGCGTTCGATTCCAGACCCAGTAACCAAACAAGGTGGTTGGGTAAGCCTGAAAAACCACTGCAATTGTCGTGTTCATATCCCAGTTTTCATACGCTTGCCAAAGGATTTGTTCACCGTGCAATGCCGTCGCGAACAACACGAGCGGTACAGGCGCAAACAACATTCCCCATACATTAAATGCAAAAGCCTGTTTGGTTTTGGAAGCTTTAACGATGACTCCCATTAAGGTCCAACTGATTGCCGCAATCATAATCAACATAAGGCCTGAAGCAGTAATATTACCGTTGGTCGCAGACACCAGCACCAGCAGCGCGACCATAGCAAGCAAAGCCCCCATCAATTTTCGAGGTGACGACTTTTCTTTAAAGACAAAAAGCCCGACCGCCATGCCGATCAATACGTTGCTCGACAGCAAAACCGAAGACATTCCGGAAGACAAACCCGCAGTAATCGACCAAGACGCCATGCCCCAGATCCCGACGCCAAACACTAACCCATAACTGACCAGATAGCGCCAAGCCACATTTGGTCTGGCGATGAAAAAGATCGCCGGGATCACCGCAAGCGCGAAACGGGCAGCTGTCGCAATCAGTGGGTGAACATTGGTAATCCCCATTTTGATCATTGAGAAGTTAAATCCCCAAATAGCCATGACGAATACCGCAAGTATTAGGTCGTTTTTTTTCATTGTTATCCCTCCATTCATTCTGTGAATATGAGTATCGCTTGCGAGCAAAAAGGGATACAGATACAATTTTTCAAATAAAAACCAGTACAGTTGTTATGATGATGAGCATTTATAAGCAGTTAGCCAATCAATTCATTGAAGATATTCAACACGCTAAGCTGTGTGAAGGGGACAAAATGCCCTCTTTACGGCAACTCTCACAGCAGCACTCTGTCAGTATGTCGACCGCCGTTAGTTGCTATCAAGAGCTGGAGTCACAAGGGTGGATCCAATCCCGCCCGCAAGCAGGTCACTTCGTCGCACCTCGCCAGCACTCCCATCAGACACCCGAGCTCAAACAGTTTGTCAGCACCGTATCAACAGTCCGCAACTTCAATTCCGTACATTCTGCACTGCGAGGCCCATTAGGTGTTTCCAGTACCGCCAATGATGAACAAGCCGTAACAGAGCTCGAACGCAGTTTTCGCCGAGCCTTGCGCCGAATGGGCGACCGACTCAACCACTATCCTGATGTTCAGGGAGAGCCTTTGCTGCGTCAGGCATTATCGACTCACTTTTCTAAAGTCGGCGTACACTTTTCTGCCAGTGATCTTGTCGTCACAGCTGGTTGTATGTCAGCGTTAAAAGCAGCGATTGAATCCTGCACTGAGACAGGTGATGCTATCGCAATCAGTTCACCATGCTTCAACGGCATCATCGAATTACTTGGTCAGATGGCGCGAAAAATTGTCGAGATTCCCTCTTTAGACGACGGCATCGATTTAGCACAACTGGAAGCACACTTTCAGCAAGGCAATGTCAAGGCGGGTATTTTCTGTACTTCTCATATGAACCCACAGGGGATCAGCATGTCGGCTCAGCAAAAACAAACGCTGGCGCAACTGGCAAATCAATACCAGATTCCTGTGATTGAAGACGACGTTTACCTAGAGCTATCCTACTCTGACCATACGCCTTTGCCTGCAAAATATTACGATCAAGCTGGTTATATTCTCTGGTGCGGCTCAGTTTCAAAGAGCCTGTCTCCGGGTTATCGATTAGGCTGGTGCTTGCCCGGTCGTTACAAGTCAACCTATCAAGGTCAGTTTGGAGCGAGTTGCTATGGAGTTTCGACTCCGGTTCAGTTAGCCGTGGCTGACTTCATTGATTCTGGCCAGTACGCCAAGCAACTCAGACGCAGAAAGCAAAAGCTACTTTCGCTAAGAAAAGACTATCTCGACTATCTAACCGCGCAGTTGCCCGAGCACATAAAGATCAGCAACCCACAAGGCGGTATGGTGCTTTGGATCCAAGCTCCGGGTTTGGACAGTAAACAGTTACAGAGCGAAATCGAAACTCACAAAATTGATATCCGCCTCGGGCATCTCTTTACCACTCTCGATCTCTATTCCGACTGTGTGAGAATAAATATGGGTTACCCGCTTGAAGGGCGTGCAAAAGAAGAATTGGACACGCTTATTGATCTTTTGATTACGCTTTCTGACTAACGGCGGCACATCTGCATGCCATTGAGATAGTGCTTAGGCGTCACGCCGAGGGCTTTTTTGAAGTGAGCAGACAAGTGGCTTTGATCGTAGAAGCCGCAATCAGTCGCGACAATCGACGGTGCCACACCTTGACGCAAAAGCGTCTGAGCATGGCGAATCCTCAGCTGTATCTGATATTGATGAGGCGCCAAACCGTAAGCCTGCTTAAACTGTCTCAATAATGTGTATTTGTTAATGCCGGCCAGATTTGCCAGCTCATCGATGGTTAAGTTTTGGTGTGAATACTCTCTGATATAATCACGCACTCGTTCGATGTTAGCCTTTGCACTGGCCGTCTCACCATCCGGCAACTTAGAACCGGAAGCACGAGCAAGACTGGAGAGAAAAGTGATCAACAAGGATTCCAGCACTAGAGCAGGCGCATCGATATCCGAGTATTCAAATAAGGTGCGTAAGTGATTCGTCAACGCCGGATTTTCAATTGTTGGCGTCTGAAACGAAGGGCTGTAGTGGCGACCATCGGTGTAATCGGCCAACACTTTGTTTACCACTTCAGGGGTTGGGTAAATGGCACGATAGCTCCACCCATTGTCACTGGCTGATTGACCGGTGTGGATAGCATCTGCATTTACTGCCACTAAAGAACCCGCACCAGACAAGTGGTTGCCACCTTTGTAGAAGAATTTCTGTGCACCACGTTCAATGATGCCGATGGCATAACCTTCGTGAACGTGAGGAGAAAAGTGTTCATCTTTGTAATGGGCATAGACACTCTCGATGCCTTCAAAGCATTTGATTTGCGAATACGTTGAATTCACCCAGACTCCCTCCTTGATCGTTCTATTACTTAACGCTAATCGAGTTTGAGAAAGGCTTCAAGTCAATTTCATCCTATTACTTTTCTACTCACAGTTAACCTAACTATCTAATAATTATAGAAATAACAAAGAACGCTCTTATATTTGAACGAAAACCAAGCAATAAAATGAGCTTAAAACGCCAATATCGTCCTATCTCGAAAGCATGAAACACAGAAAAATGGTGTAAAAAGAGATAGGAAAACCAAGATGCTTCAACACACTGACATGCTCGCTTATATCATGACTTGCCTAATCGCAGCAGGTACACCAGGCCCCGGCACTCTTGCCGTCATCAACTCTTCGATTATTAAAGGCACCAAACGCACCATTCCTCTTATGTGCGGGATTATTACCGGGATGGCGCTGGTTGCTACAGCTACGATTCTTGGGTTATCAGCCATCATTTTAAGTTCACAATCGCTGTTCAAAGCCGTTCAATTCATAGGAACTGGCTACATATTCTATCTTGGTGTTGTGAGCTTACTGCGCTCCCACCCTAGTGAAGGTGATGATGCTCCGCAAACCACTCACCGTACTACCGTATTCACTTCTGGAGTGATGTTATCTGTGTTTAACCCCAAAACTATTGTCTTTTTTGTCGCACTACTGCCCGCTTTCATCAACACTGAAGCCAATAGCTTACAAACTGGTATTGAGCTCACTGTAATCCTTTTATTATGTACCTTTTCCGTACACCTTATTTACGCGTTTGCTGGCAGTTATGCCGCCCAGTTTATTAAAGCGAAAACTCATTGGATCGAGGTTGCCACAGGTTTATTGTTCATCGCTCTTGCTATCTTTATGTTGATAAACACATTTTAAGTGAATCACACTCCCCTCTTTCTTCAGGCTTGTATTTCATCATTCACATCTAAATTTCCAATTTTGTCGAAATATATTGACGAACCAGTCACAAAACTTTAAATTTCGAATATTCTGGAAATTTAGATTTCATCAACATTTTGGTGTGGGAAGGTAAACATGACCGAGCAAGTAATCATTATTGGTGCAGGGCAAGCTGGGCTATCGACCGCTTACTATTTGAAAAGAAATGGTATTGACCCACTGATCTTAGATGCGAATCCAACACATGGCGGCGCTTGGTTACATGCATGGGATAGCCTGAGACTATTTTCACCAAAGGAGTACAGCTCGCTTTCTGGTTTTATGATGCCTAAAACTCGCGAGGCTTACCCTAGCCGTGATGAAGTGATCGACTATTTCGGCAAATATGAGCAGCGTTATCAGTTTCGTATTGAACGTCCTGTGAAAGTGCTGGATGTCACTAAGTTCGAAGACACTTTTCATATCACAACAGATAACGGGGAATTCCTCGCGAAAGCCGTTGTATCTGCGACTGGTAACTTTTCAGGCCAATTCATTCCAACTTTCCCCGGCCTAGAGCGCTTTATAGGTGATCAGGTACATTCTGCAGACTACAAAAACAATGCGATATTCGCTGGTAAGAACGTCGCGGTGATAGGCAGCGGTAACTCAGGATCTCAGATATTGGCTGAAGTATCTCAAGTCGCCAATACGCACTGGTTTACCAATCGCCCTCTCGATTACCTCGATGATGAACTGGATGGACGTTACTTATTCGAGCTTTCTACAAAACGTTATTACGCCGCGATGAAGGGTGAAAAGCTAGAAAACACCGATGACTTCTCCAAAATCGTCATGGTTGACTCGGTCAAAGAAGCACGTGAACGCGGAGTGTTGATTCGTGAAGAAGACATTGAATCTTTTAGCGAGCATGAAATTATCACTGCTAACAAACGCATTGCCATTGATGCAGTTATCTGGTGCACAGGCTTTAAGACTCAGCTCAACCACCTGAAAGGCTTACAGCTAAATACGGATCTACAAAGTTTGACTCAAGGCACTCGCTCTACTCAGCATTCAGGCCTATGGCTGATTGGTTATGGGGAATGGTCTGGCTACGCTTCGGCGACCATTATCGGCGTACAAAAGCATGCCCGAGAAACCGCCCGCCAGATAGCCGAGTCTTTTGAATTGATTGCAAGCTAGAATCTAGGTTCAGTAATGAAAAAGCCCCCACTCTCAGTGAGTAGGGGCTGTTTTTCATTCATTACGCGTTTTCGAGTTCAGGCTCGCTGATGGATGCTTTCAAGCCTTTAGCAAGACGCTCGACTGCTACCGTTAGCTCCTCTGGCGAGGCATTAGTGTAGTTAAGTCTTAATGCGGGCTTGGCTTCATCTGCATTTGGATAGAACACTGGGCTTGGCACAACCGCAACGCCATTCCCTAGTAACGCTTTTGCCAGTGCAAATGTGTCGCAAGATGGCAACGTCACCCAAATGAACATGCCTCCTTCAACAGGCTTCACTTCGCAGCCAGCTGGTAGTTGCTTTTGCAGCTCAGAAAATAGCTTCTCATAGCGAGATTGGTACAAGTCTCTAACCGTACCAATGTGCTGTTCAAAGCCTTGGTGTTTCAGCAAGCCCAGAAGTAGCGCTTGCATAGGGACACTTGAGTGTAAGTCAGCACCTTGCTTGATCTTGATGAGTGGCTCAAGATATTCACTCTTACCACTGACGACACCAACTCGCAGACCTGGAGACGCAATCTTTGAGAAAGAGCGCAGCACAATAGAGTGTTGTGGACAGAAATCAGAGACCAATGGAATCGCTTGACCTGAGAATCTAAGTTCACGGTACGGTGCATCTTCAATCAGAACAACATTGTATTGCTCACACAGTGCACCAACCTTTTGGCGAGTTTCCAACGTCCAGCACACACCAGTTGGGTTATGAAAATCTGGTACGGCGTAGAACATCTTAGGTGATTGTTCAGCGAAGCTCTTCTCAAGCGCTTGTAAATCAGGGCCCGCCTCCGTCTGAGGTACAGTGACAATATCCGCCTGAACCAAACCAAACACCTGCATCGCACCAAGGTAGCTAGGTGCTTCCATGACCACTTTGTCACCTAGGTTTACATAAGCACGAGCGATCAGGTCTAGCCCTTGCTGTGATCCTGTACACGCCATTACTGAGTGCGTCTCTGGCAACTCAAAATACTCTGTCAGGAACTCTAAAAGTGGGGCGTAACCTGCAGTTGCCCCGTACTGGAAAACTTCCGGCATTGATGAAAGGCTTTCTAGTGTTGGCTTCATTAATTCAATTGGAAATGTACTTTCATCTGGTAAGCCACCCGCAAGCGAGATGACATTCTTATCCGATGCGGCAGCGAGAATTTCACGAATATAAGACGACGAGATTTGTTGCAGGGAGCGAGCGATTTCCATAACAGTTCCTGAGTGTAATTTTAGAATTTTTATCGTCGAAAAGACGTTAATGAAGTGTATAACCCATTGATGAAAATAGGATGTCCGTTTATGCTGTTCAACATGTCCATTTATGCTATTTTTCTTTATGAGCCGACAACACATATTCCGAATCAATGACGTGCTTTATCACATTCATAAAGACATCAGTAAATCCTTACCAGCCAAGGAATTAGCGGACATCGCAGCGTATTCTGAGCAGCACTTTCACCGCGTTTTTAAGCAGGTTGTCGGAGAATCCATCCATCAGTATATTCGCCGAACACGAATGGAGTACGCCGCAAATCAACTAATGTTTGATCCGCATTCCTCGGTATTGGACATCGCCAACAAATGTGGCTTTCACTCTGTTTCTTCGTTCAGCCGCGCATTTAAATCCACTTTCAGTGTCTCACCAGGAGAATGGCGAAAGCACGAGCAACAAAATATCGATAAGCCCTATCTCAAAGATCCTGAAATCGCCGCAGGCTATTATCGCGTCGCAAAGAAAACTCTTCCCGAGCCTAAAATCATCGAAACCTCCGATCGTCTCGCTGCCTATGTTCGCCATGTAGGTTACAGCCGAACCGTAAAAAATGCTTGGCGAGTCTTAAATGCATGGGCAAGCAGCGAGGGGCGTGACACATCACGTCAATACGGTTTGCATCATTCAAACCCAGCGTTGGTTGAACTGGATAACTGTCGCTACGTTGCGTGTATCGAGATAGACAAACCAATCAAGGTTCGAGGTGTGGTTAATCAGTTAGTGATACCGGGTGGATTACATGCCGTGTTTCGTCTCACTGGAGTGTATGGAGAGCTGCTTCCTCAAATCAGTAAGGTTCATGAACAATGGTTACCCGAATCTGGCTTTAAATTGGGGTCAACACCCGCGTATGTTCACTATCATAGGAACCACTTCCTACATGACGATGAGCACTTTGAACTCGACTTTTACCTCCCTATCAGTTTCTATTAGGCAGTCACTTAGCTCGCAATCATCAAGGCTCGGATTGAATTAATTAAACCTCTTCTGTTAACGTGTTATTTCTCATTAACAACGGAGCTGTTCAATGGACTCAAGCAGACTAAACCAATATCTTTCTAAGATCGGTCTGTCATACATACCCCAAACCACAATCGACGATCTCACTGCCCTCCATCGTGCTCAACATCGCAGAATTCCTTTTGAAAACTTTGATGTAGCACTGCGCCGCACCATCCATTTATCTGAGGACGCTTTGTTCGAGAAACTGGTTCTGAGTGAACGTGGGGGCTACTGCTTTGAAGTGAATGCCTTGCTTCTTAGTGCTCTCAAGAGTCTTGGCTTTGATGCAAAACCGCTGCTTGGTCGGGTACATCTTGGGCCAGAACCATCCAGCCGCAGCCATCAGGTATCGCTCGTTGTGCTTGAGGGGCAGGAATGGATTGTCGATGTTGGCTTCGGGGCCCAGACTCCGCGTGCTCCTATACCTGTTGTTTTCGACAGGGAAATCACCACCGACTTACAGACCTTACGGTTTGTAAAACATCCTCTATTTGGCGCCATGCTTCAGGCAAAAATAGACGATAACTGGATTGATCTTTATAGCCTTGATTTCACTCACGTTTGCGAAAGCGATATTGCTTGCGGCAATTTCTACACCTCGACCAGCCCTGACTCCACTTTCTTGCAAAAGCGGGTGGCAACAATAACCACAGATAACGGCATCATCACGCTGCTTAACAGCACGTTAAAGATAAAAACGAACGAACATACAGAGGAAAAAGAGATTGCTGAGGACGAAGGCTATCTTGGTGTTTTAAAAGAAACGTTTGGCATCGAACTGGACGCAAGCTTTGACGATTTAATACCACTCAGCCCAAATATTTAGCGGTGTTGGTAGAGCAGATGTAAGCAAGACATCTGCTCTGAACAACGGACCTACAAGTTAAGCTCAATTCGGGTTAAGTCCCTCTTTCAAGCAGGCTTTTTAGTTTAAGCCGTTGGTTTACTGTCTCGGGTTTCTACCAGAGCAGATTTCGCTTTCAAAGTCGCTACGATAAGGGTTTATATCAAGACCGCCTCGTCGCGTGTATCTAGCAAAAACTGTCAGCTTTTCAGGAGCACAGCATCGTTTGATATCAGAATAGATGCGCTCGACGCATTGCTCGTGAAACTCATTATGTTCACGGAATGAGATTAGATATTTCAGAAGACTCTCATGATTGATTTTAGCTCCCGTATAACGGATGTATACGCTTCCCCAATCTGGCTGATTCGTCACCAAACAGTTCGACTTCAAAAGGTGGGAACATAAAGATTCAGAGACATATTCATCCACAGTGCTTCCGGAGAGCGAATCCTCATCATACTCAAACGAGTCTACGGTGATATCCAAACCATCAATGCAATCAAATTGCTTATTTATTGAGGTTTGTTGTGGTTCATCTACACCCATAAATGACACCGTCACTTCAGCACCAGCAGCATTAGTTAAGTCGGACTGCATTTTCTCAATAACAATATCTTTCGACTCAAAACGTGTTTGATTGAAGCTATTTAAATACAATTTGAATGACTTCGATTCAATCAAGTTGTTGGACGTATGAGGAATAATAAACTCCGCGATTGCGACGATCGGCTTACCTTTATTGTTCAACCATGACACTTCAAAAGCCGTCCATAAGTCATAACCAGCATGAGTAGCGACCTTAAGGTCTTTAATCTCATCTCTGCCTTTTTGTCTTGGGATAGGATCGAGTAACTCAGGTTGATACTGAGAGATATACTCGCTTTTTTTACCTAGGTTCTTATCATAGGTTGTCATTATTATTTAATTCCTTGACGTTGATTAAGCGGGAAAACAATTTCCTTGCGAAATAAATTGGCGCGACACTGAACAGTGCATATAAGATCTTAATAGTAACCTGGCTGAGAAACATTACGAACAGCACGTCATTTGGTAGTACATTAAAGAATGCAATACTAATAAATAGTGCGCTATCCACTACAGATGCGATACTGGTACTTGCTATGACTCGAATGGCGAGCCATCGAGATTGTGTGGCGATCTTTATTTTGTTCAGGACGTAAGCATTGATGTTCTCAGAAATAAAGTAAGAACTTAAAGAAGCTAAGAACACTGAGGTCATACTCGTGACAAGCGAAGTATACTGTTCATCCATCGCTTGCCATGGGCCTATGCTAGGAATAGTGGTGGATAAATAGAGAAGAACGAGTATCCCAGCATTGACCACTGTCGATTGTATGATGGCTTTTCTGGCGAGCTTTAAACCAAAGTATTCGTTTAATATATCAACAAATATAAATGAAATTGGGTAAAGAAATATTGCGGCAGGTACAATTAAGCCTGTGTTGAATATTTCTACAGGTTTAATTCCGGTAATGTTTGACAATGTAAAAAGAGAACACAGACAAAGTACGAGAAAAGAGTAACTCATCCAATAACTTTCATGTCTGTCCTCTAGCTCGTATGCTCCTTCAAAGCTCGATTTTGAATAAACTTTCTTACATACTTCAACTAATTCATTTCGATTTAGATCATCAGCAACTTCACTGGAAATAAGATCTTTAGCGGGCATATTCACGACCTTTCCAGTTCCCCGTATCATCACGCTAGCCATCATTTCAGGGGCACCATTAAAGCCAATCAATTTATATTTTTTATTAAACACAAAAACGTTCCTCGAGTATTACTCCAAAAAGAAAATCGCCTTCTAAAAGAGAAGTGTTAGGGGGAAGAGAATGCAATGCACCACCGCGAACAATGAGCTTACTCAGCTCTTTTTCATTGTGATTCGAGCGATCAATAATCAGTAGATTGCCCTTGGTAAAATAATTAGACAAAACCTGACCCACTCTAATCGCTACGATGTTACTCCCTTCAGAAAAGTGGTAGGTAAGGGGATAATCAGTGACCAGGTCGCCGATGTAATATTCACTTTTCTGGATGAACTCCATTTCACTCAGAATCGGAACAGCAATTGGGTTCTTGTTTCCGCATACCGACACGACAGGTGTTTCAGATAGAAGATCTTCTAGGGATTCGTTTTGAATGATATGACAGGTTGTTCCAAAGAAGTTAGCAATGCGTTCAACCGTCGAGGTCTGCACTCTTTCAACCTTGCCATCAAGTATTTTATAGATAGTCGAACGCGTAACACCGGTTTTGCGACTTAATGACGCCTTCGTTTCTTTACTCTTATTTAGGCCAAACTGTATGTTGTCTCTGAGTATGTCCAGTTGCTCACTGTTGTTCTTCATTTATGTGCCTTTTGGTCATAAAGCGAGGCCAGACCTCTCCCAAAAAGCAAATGATATCAGTATCATATTAAAAAACAATTAAATATACACATGCATGCATAATGTGTACACTAAAGTGTATCTTTTACTGTTGGTAAATAATCATGAATACAGAAGACCTAGAGTCTCGCCTTCAAGAGATAACCTACTGGTGCCGGTTGATTCACGCAGAGCCCGAGAAAAAAGAGGCGATAAGCTACCTCTATGTTCACACACAGCTACTACTGGACGAACTTCAGAATAAGAAACCTACCAACCAAGTGATTCACCAGAAATAAAACGTTGGACTTGGTCATGACCAAAAGACTCAACCATTAAATGTTTATCAACAGCTGCATTGATAATTGGACTCTAAAACAAAAGGCTCTCCACATAGGAGAGCCTTTTTCGTTTCAGTCGACTTCTTATGACAAATGATTATTTGATTAAAAGAAGTCGCCCTGTCAGAGCTGGAACAGAAACCGCACCGGATGTTGCCTGAACATTAATCAGCTCACCACTCATCAAGTCTTCAAATTCGTCTGTCGATTTGACTCTTGTTAAATCGACATTGAGTGTTTGTTCCGATGTTGATGTGTTCAGCACATAGATGATCTGCTCATCACCATTCACTTTCAGGTCAGCATACAGGTTGTCATCCAACCATAAGTTGCGCCTCTCACCCGCATAAAGCGCCGGATGTTCACTACGAACCTGCATAATTTGAGTCAGATAGTTTTTCACATCTTGTTGCTCAGCAGTCAGTGTCACCCCAGTCACGCCTTGCACTTTCGCGCTTGAGCGAGCGACATGATCATCACACAGCCCCTGAGAGGCACAATCTGATGTGACCTTGTCCGAGAAGTTAGCGACTTCGTCACCAATCTCTTCACCATAGTAGAGTGTGATTGGTCCAGAGTAAGCCGCTAGAAAGCTAAACGCGGCTTTGTGTCGTTTGACTGCTTCACCAAGATTGCCACGCTGAATCAGGTCACCGAAGCGCAACAAGTCATGGTTACCAAGCATTAAGTTTGGCATCGCATGGTAAGGCGATTTAGCGCGGTTGTTCCACTCTGCATCCAAAACACGGGCATTGTTGCTCGCCCCTGATTCTTCAACCGCCAGAGCTTGAACTAAGCCGTAGCGTAACGGGAAGTTGAACGCCGACGAAAGGCCCGGTTGTGAGTCACTGCCATAGGTTGTTGCCGTAATCTCATCTGCACCTTTCCAGACTTCACCGACCATGTAGCCCAGTGTTCCCCATTGCTTACCAGCATTCTTATTGTCCAGTGAGGCTTGCTCTACTGCAGCTCGAATGTTGCGCCATGCCTCAAGTGGAAGCTGATAAGATTGGTCGAGACGCCAGCCGTCAATACCAAACTCTTTCACCCAATAAGTTGCCACCTCTGTGAAGAAGGCTTCACTCGCTGCATCTGGGTAATTCACATACATACCCGGGTAACCCTCTTCCCCTCTCAGGCTTGGTAGCTTACCCGTTGGGGAAGGTTTCACACCAGTAAGGTTAGTATGACCGAACACCCCATCTAAAAGCACGTATAGACCTTTAGCGTGAGCAGCATCAACCAGTTCTTTCAGCTTCTCATTCGTGCCAAATTTAGGATCGACATTGAAGTAGTCACAAGCAAAATAGCCCGTGGCGTCAAGGCGATCATCACCAGCCTGGCCCGCACAAGAATCAAACACAGGTGTTAACCACAACGCATTCACGTTTAAGCTTGCAATGTAATCAAGACTGTCAATGACACCCTGAAGGTCTCCATTGTGGTGCGAATTGCCGTAGCCCACACCATAGTTATGGTCTGGGTCTCCATCGACAAATGACTCCACCATCACCTGATAGATCCTCAGATCACAAGCTTTGCTGTCATCCTGATAGCAGGCATAGTCAAGATTTGTATCTACGACAGATACTACCAACGCGGATTGGTCTGAAGCGTCTAACGTAAATTTGTACACGCCTTGCTCGGTCACTGTCACCTTGATATTGCCATTACCTGCATCCTCAAGTGTTACGGAACCGTTGCCAGTTGAGAAGCCACCAAAACCAAGATTGATCGTACTCCAGTCAGAAGAAGCCAGTTTGAACTCATACTCTCCCGGAGTGAGGTAGCCTTCAAAGGCGTACACACCGTCACCCTGATAGGCCATTTCATCACTGGTACTCCAGCCATTCATTGAGCCACGAACGTATACTTTTGTAGAACCGTAAGGCGCGACATCAACTGGCTTACTATCAATATTCAGCCCTTCTCCTTGCGCACCATTTTGTGTCTGGACAAAGACAGCCGCAGTTAATGGTGGAATAGTGAAAGCGCCGTCTTCAAACTTCGCCTGCTTAACGACTGAATCAGACGAGGCTTTCAACACAGGATGCAACTCAAAGCTTTGTGCTCCAGCAATCTGAATGGTTTGTGCTGAAGTATTGGCATTAATCGCAACAACAATTGAGTCGAAGTTGCTATCAAGGTCTGCGCCTACACTCACCCCATCATTCACCGACATCACAATCATGCCCGGTAATGTCGACGGCCCAGTATTATGGAAACGTACACGCTTCAAGACTTGCTCTTCACTCACTAAACGAAGCAATGGCGTGCCGGAACGAATCTTCAGCAGTTCCTTGAAGACCTTGTCTGTCCAAGCAATATGCTCCGGAGTTGCCACGGTATTCGGGTTGCTAATGATTGATTGGATAGCACTCCAGTTAGCCTGATCTTTGTCAGCACGTGGCAGACCAATGTTCCAGTTATTCGTCTGCTTACTGAAATCGACTTTGTTGTACCAATCACCACTGTCGTAACTATCGCGTTCCATGGATTTAGAGCGTAGTAATTCAGACCCCATGTGCAAGAATGGTACACCTTGTCCGAGCATTACAGTTGATAGACCTACGATCTGCATCCGTGCACGGTCTGCTGGCGTAGCGCTGGCATCGGCTTTGTACTGGTTGAAATCCCACAACGTTTGGTTGTCATGCTTTGAAACATAGTTAATGGATTCCTGAGGATCGAGCGTATAAGCCGCACCTTGCCCTCCGTACTGGAAGTCACGACCGTACACAGTGGCACCGCTATACGTTTCTAACGGGTAGTTTTGCAGATTACCTGTCATACCGTAACGGATAAGATCCATCTTCGATTTCAGATCATCATTGAATCGGCTACCCGCATTAGCAAAACCCGGATTTTCAAGCAAGGCATCACCACTATCGAATGGACCACCACCGCGTACACCATCACGTAGACGATCGTTGTAAGTCCCTATGCCTGTACCCGCCATCGGCCATTGGGTTGCGTTTTCACCACGTTGACCATCAGCAACTTCACCAAAGTTCCAACCTTCGCCATAGAACCAAGTGTCTTCATCTACTAACTTGGTTTTCTCATACACGTGCAGCATGCTCGACTTCATCAGGTGTCCCATCAAATCGAAGCGGAAGCCATCGATCTTATAGTCCTGAGCCCACATCACTACACTGTCTGCCACCAGTTTCTCGAACATGCGGTTCTCAGACGCAGTGTTATCACAACAGGTTGAGTTCTCGACAGCACCCGTGATCGGATTCAGGCGATGGTAGTAACCTGGCACCGCTTTATCGAGCACAGATTTATCATACAAGCCTGACGAATAGGTGTGGTTGTAGACAACATCCTGTACCACTCTGAAGCCCATATCGTGAAGCTTCTGCACCATCTGACGATACTCACGAATACGCGAAATGCCATCTTTTGCAACAGCATAGCTGCCTTCTGGTGCGTTGTAGTGGAATGGGTCATAACCCCAGTTGAATCCATCCAGTGGACGAACATCTGCGAGCAATGCCTGTGCTTCGCCACTGTTAGGGTCCGTTTGTTCTAACAAAGACAGAATGGTTGCACCGCGTGAAGTACCATCGCTACACAACTTGGCATCAGGATTAATGCCGCAAAGTTTTTCTACGGTATCGGTCAGATTCACCGTCTTCGCTGGATCTTCAGGGATGGAAGCCAAATCGTAAGTCGGTAGAAGATGGATCGTTGTCAGGCCAGCTTCTTTTAACGACTTCAACTGCTTAACACTGTCGCGTTCATCTTCTAAGAAGGCCAGATACTTACCGTTGTTTGCTGGTGTACCCTGCGTATCGCTGACACTAAAGTCACGTACATGGAGCTCGTAAATGATGTGATCTTCTGGATTCTCCAGCTCTGGAATCGATTGACTGTCCCAACCTGCCGGTTTGGTTTCATCATCGGTGAGATCAACCAGTTGAGAGTGCAAACTGGACGTACTCAGAGAGAGAGAATAAGGGTCAGTAGTCATCATCCACTCAACGTGGTCGGTTTTCGGATGGTAAGCCTTCACACGGTAACGATAGAACACATTCTTCAGTGAAGCATCGCCTTGGTAATGCCAGATGCCAGTTGCTGAGTCGACAGTCAAACTGAATGGCGATTGTGCGATTAGTGCTTTATCCTGATCGTACAAATACAGTTCAACATCTTGAGCTGTTGGCGCCCAAAGCGCAAAGTTCGCACTATCGCCTTCAATCCAGCTACCCAATTTAGCTTCATCCGCATCATTTGGTCCTGCGGTGTAAAGCGTGTCGACAACACCCGGAATCTGGACACGAGTTGCGACCAACGGTTTGCCTTCATCATCGAGTGCCACTGCAATTAGCTGTGTTTTCAGCAACGCTTTAGCCGTCTCAGTATCAACATCCAGATAGAAACCGACACGATCTTTCAGGTGTGGGAAGTCAGGATTGTCAACGTTGCCAGCAAATGAAATGTCGTACTTGATAAACTGTTCTGGCTGGTTGATATCACCATTACCCGCAGCACGACTCCAGATTTGATAACTGGCTGCTTCACTATGATCAAACCAAGCAATGGAATTAACATCGAGCCAGTGAGCCGCTGCACCATCAAGTTTCACCACAATTTGCTCATCTGGTGAGTATTTAACGACTGAGCTACCGTGTGTCGTATAAAGTGTATTACCTTTAGCAAATTCAGCCTTCAGATCATCACCGCCCAGCGCTTTTTCGTCACCTTTGTGCACGATGAAGTTCATACATGCACCGTGATCGGATTTCAGTGGTACAACATACTTAGCACCATATTGCGGGTCGATTTCTCCCCAAGCGTATGGGTTGCCCCAATCTACGCCGTTTAAGGCGTCAGCCGACACTGCGTCACAAGATGCGTTATTCCACAGGTGCAGCCCCCAGTCCGCGTAATTACCGTCATCTCGTTTGTAGTAAATGATCGATTCAGAATAAACAGGGGCAGGCTCGGATGAACTGTTATCTGGGCTGGTTGGGTTTGGATCGATGCTGTCTGGAATCCCATCTCCATCATCGTCGCTAGAGGCAAAGTCTCCTAGCCCATCGCCATTGGTGTCTTTACTTTCAAATCGATCTTCCGGGAACGCGTCCATGCCATTGTCGGCACCATCACCATCAATATCACTATCTTCGCTGTCAGTGATGCCATCACCATCACGATCGGCAGGTTGACTGGATGCCGAGTAAGGGTCGGTTCCTAAACGAGTTTCTTCTTCATTACTCCAACCGTCACCGTCGATATCTGAATCATGCGCATCTGGGATTTTGTCGCCATCCAGATCGGAGGGGAAGCTCGCCGATGAGTAGGGGTCGCTAGCGAGTTCTAACTCGACAACATCGCTGAAACCATCATTATCATCGTCCGTATCCGCATGATCGCCAATTCCGTCATTATCGGCATCTGCCGACTCTTTAATATCGGTTGGGAACAGATCAATCGCATCGGCTACGCCGTCACCATCGCTATCTTGCGCGATAACCGGCACACCTTGCTCATCCAGCATTAACGTCTTGTTAAGCAGTTCATTACGACCACGTTTAAGCTCTTTTCCTAATGCTTTACTGCCCAGCTCCAACGTATCCGCCAGCGCTTCCATATCTTGCTCTTCAACGGTTTCTGGCAGTAATTGCGTTAACGCCTTCGCGCTTCTTGCGACGACCACCTCTTTCTGATCAATATAATCGCTTTCAATATCTAGGTGTGGCTGTTTGAGTTGTCGACGCAGTTTGCGCAATGCTTTACGTTCGCTGACACCTTGCTGCATTTGCGCAGCAATGTAAGTCGAGAATGGTGTGACCAAAGAGTAATGGCTCGGTGCCATCAAGGTATAGTCTCTTGTCACAGCGACACCCGGAATATCAGCGTCAATCGATACGCCTCGTTGGGTTTTAGCGACAAGATAAACGTCTTCGTCTTCGATATTTAGACCTTCAAGGTCAATGGCAGCATATCCGTCTTTATCAGTGACGGCTGACGGTTCATAACGGTCTTGTCGACCATTTCCGTTGACGTCCAGCCAGACAGATGCCTTTTCGATGTAGCCATCCATCACGTTGACTTCTAGCGGGTCATTACAACCTGCCAAAAGCCCAAGTGACGCCATAGCTAGGCTCAGTTTTGTTAGCTTGATGTTCATTTTTATTTCCATTTATATTCACGTTCCACGAGCGATAAACTTTTCTGTTTGGTTAAATCGCTTCAAGCTAACGTTATATTTTTAAAACAGTTAATTTCCTCATCCTATAAAACTGATTGAGTAGGCGTAGACGGAGGGGAGGAGAAAAAATTTTAGAATCAGGCTCACAATTACAGCCCTGAAAACGATCGAAAAATTACTCAGATGATGTGCAATCAGTGAGAAATCTGACACTTTGTAGTGACGAATAAACCAACCGCTGTAGGATTACAACAAGCTGTTTCAATGTTAAGAAATTGGATCTTTAACCCAAACTGATGTCAGGTAAACAAAAGGGAATTTTGATTCATGCGATATCGGTGGCAAAGTAGCGATTACCCTACCACCTCACTTCCATCAATCACTGATTTGCGAGCAGTACTTTTCGCATCATATTAGCCAGCTGGGCTTTTTCTTGTTCATCAAACATGCTCAACATTCCGTTCATATTTGATAAGTGTGATGCTAAAGCCTCATCGACTAATTGAGCGCCCTGCTGGGTAAGCGTTACTTTACAACTGCGTCTATCATCGCCACTTGCTAATCGCTCAACCAAGCCTCGTTGAACCAACTTTTCAATCCGAGTGCTCATAGCGCCTGAGGAAATCATCAGGGTTTTGTACATTTCAGTCGGGGTCAGCGGTTGCTGATTTCGCATTAATGTCGCGAGAATATCAAACTCCAACATACTCAGTTGATGCTGCTTAAACACATGTTCCAATTGACTGTGCCAGAGCCCATGAACACGCATCAGTCTACCGACAATTCCCATGTCAGAACAATCCAACTCAGGCTTCACATCGCCCCACTGCTTCAAGATGTGGTCGACAGGATCTTGCATATCTCATCCCTCTACTAATTTATCTTTTCAAAAAGATACTTGATAAAAAGATAAATCACCATTACTTTATAAAAAGTATCTTTCATGAGAGATACTTTTTATAAAGATAGGCTACAGCGAAAGGAGGCACCAATGACACGCACACAACGAATAGCGACGTTAGCCATTACGGCATTAGCGCCTATGGTCTGGGGAAGCACTTACATCGTCACCACTGAACTTCTGCCTGCCAACAGCCCTTTGTTAGCATCGATGCTGCGCGCTTTGCCTGCTGGGATAGTATTGGTGTTGTTTTCTCGCTCGATTCCAAATGGAAGTTGGTGGACGAAACTGGCCGTACTTGGCCTACTCAACATCGGATTTTTTTTCTACTGCCTATTTTATGCTGCCACATACTTACCCGGAGGTATGGCAGCTCTGATTATGTCCATCCAGCCTATTCTGGTTATGGGACTGAGCGTGCTTTTGTTGAGAAACACATTAACTTTCACGCAAATAATCGCTAGTGGTTTGGGGATAGGTGGCATCGCCATGCTTGTGGTCAATAACCCAGGTCAACTCAATACCTCGGGAGTTGTCATGGGGCTGCTCGGTACCGTTAGCATGGCGCTAGGCGTGGTGTTAACGAAAAAGTGGGGGCGACCTTCAAACATGTCCCTGCTGAGCTTCACTGGCTGGCAACTGTTGTTTGGAGGGCTGATGCTACTCCCTGTCGCCATCAGTACAGAGGGGTTACCGCAACAAATCACGTTAACAAATGTTGTCGGTTACAGCTATCTGGCAATTGTTGGCGCCATGCTCGCCTACTCACTCTGGTTCCGTGGAATTGAAAAGCTCAGCACAGTGTCTGTCTCATTCCTTGGCTTTCTCAGCAGTGTATCTGCTGTGGTCCTCGGTTACTTGATCCTTGGTCAGACTCTGACCTGGGTTCAACTTATCGGTGCCTTAAGCGTATTAGTTTCAATTTTGCTGGCAGCCTCAGCCCCGACCTATTCAGCAACTAAAACAAACACATCATTTATTAATAGTAAAAAGGAACTCGCATGAAACTTACCATTATCTCAGGCAGCCAGCGTGCTGACTCACAAAGCCTAAAAGCAGCCCATTATTTATCGACACTGGCAGAGGCTGATTTTACGAATATCGATATTCTCGATCTCCACCAGCTCAATTTACCGTTATGGAATGAAGGCGTATGGACAGGTAGTGAGGAATGGGCTCCTTGGCGAAAGATTGCCACCCAGCTACAAGACAGTGATGCGTTTGTTTTCATCACCCCAGAGTGGCACGGTATGGCAACACCAGCTCTAAAGAACTTTTTAATGCTATCGACTGCTAAAGAGATGGCACACAAACCTGCTTTAGCCGTCAGTATCTCGGCCAGTGTTAATGGGGTTTATCCTATTAGTGAGCTTCGTTTAACCGGCAGTAAGAATAATCACGTGTGCCTGATTCCGGACCACTTAATCTTTCGCAACGTGGAAAGTCTGTTCAATCCAGATGGGAGCGTAAATGATGTGAACTTTCATGTTCGTAGTGAGTACACGATGAAGCTGTTATCCGCTTATGCACATGCACTAAAGCCAATACATCGGGATATGGTGGAGGCAGGAAAGCCATTTCAGTATGGGATGTAAAAAGAAGTGAAACATTCTTGAGCACATTCATCCGTGCTCAAGAATTTAAGCTATTTATCAGCCTTTGACATTCGGCTGATAATGATACCTTTCGATGTTTTCACCAGTAATTACCTGGATTTCAAAAGGCTCACTGGTATCTAAACCATTGGTCGCAAGTTTGGAATCGTTACGCCACAGGCGTGATGGGTAATCCATATTTGGAACATCCCCTACAGCATCAAATACACCGCGCTGTACGACTTTTCCATCTTGCACTAATTTAACTTTGTACAAATCGCGGCTAACCGAGTTAATTGTTTCACCGTATACTCGTACAATAAATGCACCATTCGAATAAAGAGAATTTAATAGCTGAGTTTGATGCTCAACTTTCTCTTGCGACCACAGACCACTTTTCGCCTTTTTAGTGTATATCCCTTTTGATTGCTCACGAGAAATATACTCAACAGATGTCACCATAGATTGAGAATTATCGAACGCCATATTATAAGTAGTGTTATTGACATCAATCTCGAACTGTTTATTTAGGTTATTCGCATCCTTTTGTATAGACGTGCTTGTGCTCTGACAACCAGTTAGTGCGACTAGTACTAAAGCACTAACTATAGAGCTTCTAAACATTGTTACTCCAACAACTGACAATTTAGTTATAAAACGCGGTGATTATACATATTAACAACTTATATAAAAGTCATTTATGGGAGCAATCTAATACTTATTAACTAATTAGTTGACAAGGTGAATATAATTTCGATGTTATTTTGAGTGATGTATTAATAACATCATTGAATTTGTTCAATCTGTTTCCGATTTCAAAGCCGCCCAAGAAGAAGGATCCCCTTCTAACGTTAGTGGATGTAACGACAAATTGGGCTTTGCATAGCTCAGTCGATACAACCTTTGAGTTACATGGTAACTATCCAGTCCTGAGATTGTGACTGCTTCCATCGATTCGATGTCGACGTATCCATCTGGTTGGATAAACTGATCCGGAATCAGGATTTCCTCCACCTCTCCAATAATTAAGCACGTATTATTTGCAGTGATATCAATGTATTCACTGAGCTTTAAACCGATTTTTAAGTTACTCTCCAACACATATGGAGCGGGGAAACACTCAGAAAAATACGGTGTTAAACCTGTTTCATCAAACTCTGACTGCGCTCTAGAGTACCGTGCTGATGTTTGATGTGCTGCTCTTGCAATGTCAGATTCGACTGAGTTAATAGAGAAAAAACCAGACTGCAAAACATTCTCGAGAGTGTGCCTGTCAACGGTGTTTGGTCTGCTGACAAAACCAAGAAGAGGAGGAGAAGAACCTATATGCACAACAGAGCTGACAATTGCGAGATTGTTGTTGCCGAATTTATCTTGGGTTCCAATCAAGTTGGCGCTTTTAAATCCCGACAAACTGTTTATTAGCCTAGCTCTCTTTCGCTCATCCATGGCAGTGATTTGAGATTTGGTAAAATTTTTATCTTTCATTGAACGTTATCTAAACCATTTAAGACATCAGAATTAACAGGCACGCAGCTAAGCGGCTAAATAGGAAAGAATCAGAAACAGTATTGCAGTCACTATCAAGGTTGGCTTCAACATAACGTGCTCCAAGAATTACAGAGATATAATCCACTTTTACGGTTCATTTATCCCATTAGATCAACTGCTTCTGACATGAGTGGACAATATTCTTTTTGCTTCCAAAACGACGTCTTCTTTCTTCTTCCATGCCCAAAGTCTGTCCCTCGCTTCCCTGCCTGCTGTATCAAGATCAATGATGGGATTTAGGTAAATGCTAGATCCTTCAATGTCGTACATTAGCGCTTCCATTGCACTCATCTTCCAAGGTTCAAAAAGCAATGAAATCGGGACGTCTTTAAGTTCTGGCACCCATTTTTTAATGAACACTCCATCGGGATCATGGTCAATTGCTTGCTTGGTCGGGTTATAGATTCTTATTGTGTTGATACCTGTAACGCCGGACTGCATTTGAAATTGCGCGTAGTGAATACCAGGTTCAAAGTCCAGAAATAAAGACGCGAGATGAGCGACTCCGTTACGCCAATCTTGAGCCAAATGATGGGTTAAAAAACTGACGAGCATCGCCCTCATCCTGAAGTTCAGATAACCAGTATGCGCGAGGCATCTCATACAAGCATCAACCAAAGGATAGCCAGTATTGCCCTCTTTCCATGCTGTGAGATGATCGTTGTTTGTCTTGGCTGAATGTTGGATCAGTGATTCATAGCCTCGATTGACGCATCTGAATTCCATCTGATGCTCCGACTCAAATTTTTGAATAAAGTGACAATGCCAATGCAGTCGTGAAGAGAATGCAATTAAGCTTCTTCTCATTCCTTTGTCGTTCCAGTGACTCAGTAGAAACTGATACACCTCACGCAGTGACAAATTCCCCCAGGCCAAATAAGGCGACAATCGTGAGCACGCCTCCCGGGAAGCCGAAGGGCTAGAGATAGAGAAATAGTAGTGCTTGACCCTCCGAGTAAAAAAGTCATTCAACGTTGCCCAGCCGACTTTGACACCCCCAGTCTGAATACCGGGCACCTTACTCAACCATGCTTCAGGAGGAGTGAAAACAATGCCAAAATCATCGTTGAGATTTGGAAGAAGAGCGCCAGCACTCAATGCGTTAGATTCGATCGGTGCGCGCATCACCCTCTGCCAATTCTTATCCCAATGTTTTCTTTCCTTACAACCTCTTACCACAGCACCATTAGCGAACTCATACCAACTAATTTGGCGGTCTTTACACCATTTCAAAACCTGTTTGTCTCGCTGAAATGTCACGTCTAGACCAGTTTCTTGGTGCGAATAGAGAGCTTCGATCTGAAATTGTTTCGCCATCTTTTCAAGAAAACTCAGTACATCACATCCACCAACCATCACTTTGGCATTGAAAGGTGCTAAATGGCCGTTGATGTCACTGAGTGACTGCCATACAAAACGCCAATGTCGTTCGGAGTAATGTGCGTTTGCTAGAAGGTCTGGTTCGAACAGATAAAAAATCAGAGTTGGAGTATCAGAGCATAATGCTGCATTAAGTGGCGCATGATCCGTTAGTCTCAGATCGCGTTTCAACCAGACTAAGTTAATCTTTTTCATAGGATTCCTCGTATCAAAGACTTGTACGAACAATCTGTATAGCAATATCAATTATTTTATATAATTACTGGTGAGCACCATGAAAATGAGTTTGAGTAAGCTAGAGAAATTCTTCTTCATCGATAAATTGATCATTCATTCTCTGGATTTGTCACTCTATCAAGCATCTGTCGTTATAGAGGGGCAGGAATATTATGTATCGGATGAGCAGGGGCTGATGCTGAAAGCTCTATCCGTCGTTGAAATGCAAAAGAAATGTTCAAAGCTAAATGTCACTAAACAATACTTGCGGCACACAAGCGCCTATGACGAGATGGTGGGTGGTCCTACAAAAGGATCCAGCAACGCTCTGGAGGTTCTGTTGTTGGACAATGAATACTACTAAGTTGACCAATTACCATTATAAATCAACAGCTCTGCGAATAACCTCTGCTCACTGATAATCAGCACCAGTCTGAAGATATCTAAACATTAGGACAATGCAGTATAAAGCCAGTCAGGAAGAATTAGACAAGCAGAAATAGAGACGATGGCAAACAGCAGCAAACCATAATGGCTGATGTTAGGCGTTGCAAAAAGATGCTTTTGATTTCGAATAAAAGACGCCTGTTGAGAGGTAATTCGCCCCCAGAATCGACTCGCTATTACGCCAAATACTAAGAAAACAACAGTGCCTATTGGCGCAAACCAAGGCCAAGCCACCTCTGCATACCTTGCTGCAAACACGGCAAATACACTGGCAATACTGCCTACAATCACCCCTATCTCGTTCGACCTAGACCAAAACAAACCAAGCACAAAAGAGCCTAGTCGAATGCCAACAAAAATGGACGTAAGGCTGGCAATAGTTTTCAAAACAGATTCATTGGATACTGCCAGCAACGCAGGCACGACGACCATCGCCGCAGCAAGAAGGCTCATCTTACGTGCAACTGACTCGTAGTGCTGAGCTGTTGCGTCGCGTTGAATAAAACGTTTATAGATATCGAATGTAGCTACTGTTGCCATCGAGTTGTAAGTAGAGTCCAACGTCGACATCGCAGCGGCAGCCAATGCCGAAATAATCAAACCTACGACGACTGGATTTGTATGATTAAAAACGAAATCTAGAATCACTTCATTACTATTATCAAAGCTTTGATCTTGATAAAACACACTGAGCAATACGCCGATCAAAGCAAAAAAGAGGTAAATGAAAAAGGCGCCATACCCACACAGCAGCATCGACTTCTGCGCAGTGTGTTCATTTTTGGTTGCCAATGTTCTTTGAATAATGAGCTGATTGGTGCCATAAACACTTAAATGTAAAAAGCTCACAGCAACCACCCCTGCCCATAACGTTGTATCAATACCCAGATCAAAGTCTGCATTGATAATATTGAGGTGCTGCTTCGAAAGATGCTCTGCGGTATTGATATCCATCAGTAAGATAACCAGTATGGCAATACTTCCAATTACTAACACCACAGATTGAAGCATGTCTGTCCAGATGACTGTTGATATACCACCCGCATAGGTGTAGCAAGCAGTAAAAAGACTGATATAGATAATAGCTTCGGAAATAGAAACGGGCAGAACCTGGACAAGAATCAGGGCGACGGCATACAGGATCACGCCAGCAGAAATACACTGAACAATCAGAAACACCATTGAGTTGATCGTTCTGGCATAAACACCGAAGCGCAGCTCTAGATACTCATAAATTGAGGTCAGACCGAGCTTATAGAACACTGGAACAAAGAAAATAACCGCAAAGAAAATTACGATGGGATAGTTGAGGTGGATACTCATCGCTTCCATACCTGAGCTGTACACCCAACCTGGCATTCCTACAAACGTCATTGCGCTAATGTAAGTCGCGAGAATCGAAACCCCAGCAGTAAACCAACCAAACTGCTTATCTCCAGTAGAAAAATCCCCACCAGCACGGCCACGTTTATTAACTAAGTAGCTGATCAGTATGGTTATAAATATATAAATAGCAACAATTGCAAAGCTTGAGTACGTAACCATTTTTAGATTTCACCTGATAGCATAGTGCCGTAAATCACGTACTCATCATACTTAAAAGGATCTGATACCTGGCATTTCTTCACCATTACTGTGATTACTGTCACTTGATTTGATTACTTTTCGCACATTAACTGTTAGAACACTCAAAATGGCGATCTTGATCACCAAAAACAACAAAATGGGTACGCACTCATTTTAAAGTTGATTTTGATCACGGATCCAATCACAGCAAAAAATCTATGATCCACAGCGAAATACAGAGTGGTCAGATCCGAGAACGATCGTTTTAATTCTGACTTACAAAACTAAAAAACCGAGTAAAATAGAGGTTTATCGGTCATGAATTCGAAAAAACACATGAGCGAAGTTCCTATAATTCAAAGGGTCACCGCCTATCTAGCGATACTAGTCGGATACTTTTTCTATTGTTATAACTTTGTAATTATTGACTACGTACGCCCATATATTGTTGAAGCCTATGACGGCATTAGCCTGTCTGATACTGCTCAATTCTACACCTGGCAGTCAGTAGGCGCGCTGATCGGGGCGTTGAGCTGTGCCTGGTTTGCGACCAAGTTTGGTAAAAAATCAACTTTGATTACCATCACAGCTCTAAACGGCGGTGCCACCATCATCAATATGATGTTTACCGACTATACAACCTGGGCAGCGATGCGATTCATTATTGGATTATCGTTGGGTGGCTACTTCACGGTGGCAGTCAGCTTAATGATTGGCCTATTTACCCCAACGGTTCGAGGTAAGCTAACGGCATTTGCTTCATCGATGTTCTCAGTCGCTCTGATGGTGATGGGGGCTTATGCAGCGTTCATTTCCAGCATTGATGCTCCATGGGAAAGCTTGATGTGGGTCGGCGGTATCCCTCCATTAGTCGCCGCACTAGCGATGATTTTTGTTCTACCAAGTGACAAAAAGGTCATCGCCTATGGTGAAGAGGAGCAGGTTTCTGAATCAGGCACATCCACTCCAGCTAAACAAGGTTCTTGGGGTGAAATGCTCAGCAGACCCTATCGAACCTTGACCATCAGCTGCATTTTGTTGGCGGGCCTTAATTTCTATGGTTTCCAATTCTTCAGCGGCTTCGTAACCACTTACCTGAAAGAAGTTCGTCAGTTTGATGGAGCCACTATCGGAGTCATCTTCTCCATTTCTGCTTTTGGGTCTCTATTTGGAGCCTGGGTTTGGGGAGCAATCGCCGACAAATATGGACGAAAGGTTAACGCATTCGGCTTCATCCTCGCAGGCGTGATGGCATCTGTATTCTTCATTGCGCCGAGTGACGTCATGATCGGGAGCCTGAACATGCTGGCTATCCTCGGTTTAATTTACAACTTCGGCTTATCTTCATCAGCAGTATGGGGTGGCTATTTCTCTGAGCTATTCCCTGCACACCTTCGCAGCTACGGCGCTGCTCTGTTCCATGGTGGTCGAATCATCGGCATGTGGGCGCCAATGGTATTGATCTTTATTCAGGAACGTACCGACCTACAAACTGCTATGTGGGGCTCACCGATTGTATGGATTGTCGCAGGCTTGCTCTGGCTATCACTGCCAGAAACCTTGAAAGGTGGCTTATTCGACAAGAAGAAACGAGCGGAAGCCGCTCAAGCATAACTGAGTCAGATTTTCCGGCCTGAACACTGGGCAGGCCGGTTCCAAAAACTTTTCGAGTCCTGTTCCAACATCTGGCTCGACGTATCAAGAGAGCAAATTATGGCTAAATATCAAGAAGCAAAACGCATCGTGCGTGATTATTTCAACGCAATGGAAAACGCGACTCATGAGAATGTTGCAGAAGTACTAAAAGCACATACCTCAGAAGATTACTTGTGGCGCGGAGTCTACCCTTTCCGCGAGCAAGAAGGAGCTCAAGCTGTCGCCGAGGTTTTCTGGGCGCCGTTGATGAAATCAATGACACGCATGCAGCGCCGTCAGGATATTTTTATTGGCGGTAACAACGAAATCAATCCAGATGAAATTTGGGTAATGAGCATGGGGCACTTTATGGGCCTATTCGATGCAGAGTATCTCGGGATGCGCCCAACAGGGAAGATCATGAACGTTCGCTACGCTGAGTTTAACTGCGTAGAAAACGGTAAGATCACAAAAACAGGTTTGTTCCTCGATCTGCTTGGCGTGATGGATCAAGCTGGCTGTTACCCACTTCCTCCTTCAACTGGTCAGCATTTTGTTTATCCTGGGCCACGTAATCATGACGGCCTGCTATTTGACGATGCGCAACTGGAAGAAGGCCAAGCGACTCTCGACTTGGTTAACAAAATGGTCGATGACCTGTCTTCACTGAACGATAGCGGCGCTATGGGTTGCCCACCAGAAGTTCTCGAAAAGAGTTGGTCAAAAGACATGATTTGGTATGGTCCGTGTGGTATTGGCGCTTCTTACACAATTCCGCGTTACCAACAACAGCACCAGTTGCCATTCCGCAATAACTTGAAGGACAAGAAGTTCAACGGCCACGTTTGTCGATTCGCAGAAGGTAACTTCTCTTGCTTCTTCGGTTGGCCAAATCTTTCCAATACGCCAATTGGAGGCTTCCTTGGAATGACAGGTGGTGAAATCCGTGCTGACATGCAGGTGGTTGACGTGTATTACCGTGACGGTGACAAACTATCTGAAAACTGGGTCTTGATTGATCTTCCATACTGGCTGAAACAACAAGGCCTTGATGTATTTGAGCGCACTCAAGCAATCCTAAACCCTTCTCTGTAATTATCCCTCAATGCCTGAGCAACTCTTCGCTCAGGCATTGAATCTCAACCGACATATACACTCAGAAGTAAAGCATCTGGACGCAACAAAGCTTTTGTTAATCTCATCGCGTTAAATTATCCATTTATCAGGTACTTTGCTTAAAGTACTCAATCGGATTCAAGGACGAATATGTTGGAGCAGGTTATCGGGATTCTATTCCCGGTCTTCGCGCTGGTTTTAGTCGGTTTTTCTGTTGGACGCTGGCTCAAACCTGACTTTCGCCCAATCAATCGCATCAATATGGATGCGTTTACGCCAGCATTAGTGTTTTCGTCATTAGTCTCAATGCCGTTGGACACCGAACAAGTCCCGTTGCTTAGCGCTTCATTAATCGCGGTACTCTTGCCGGGGGTTTTAATGATCCCCATCTGTAAACTTGCAGGCCTGCGCTATAAAGCATGGGCTCCCCCTCACATGTTTCGTAACAGTGGTAATCTGGCGATTCCACTCTTTACCTATACCTTTGGTGATACAGCCTTGGCATCAGCAGTGCTATTGTTCGTTGTTTCAGCCTGTATCCACGTTAGTCTTGGACTCGCGCTGCTAAGCGAAGGAAACCCTTTTAAGCAAGTCATTCGTATGCCGGTCTTTCTCGCTGCATTTGCCGCCATGGTGCTTAACCTGAGCGGGATCGGTGTGTGGGAACCACTTTATGAAGCGACGGCGTTGCTTGGCCAAGCAGCAGTGCCAGTAATGCTACTCTCACTGGGTGCACAGATGTGTAATATGCGATTGAGCGGGCTTAGAGTAGGGATTTTCTGCACTCTTCAGTCTCTGGCAACGGGTGCGGCTGCTTTCTGGGTAATTTATACCTTTATCCCTCTGCCAGCCATGCAGTTACAAATGATGGTGCTGTTTACTATGCTACCGCCTGCCGTCATGAATTATATGTTTGCAGAACGATTTAACATCGAGCCGAATCGTGTGGCATCCATGGTACTGTTTGGCAACTTCTTCAGTATTCTAACCTTACCGCTATTATTGACTTTCGCTCTGTCCCTCGGCTGACCATTCTTCGGGATTAGTGAGCATTGTTTTCCCTTTGAATGTTTCAGCTCGGATGTCCTGTGGGTTATAAATGGCACAAGATTCCATCGATAAACAACCACAGCCTATGCAGCCTCCAAGGTCATCCTGTAATGCTTTAAGCTGTTGAATTCGATGATCCAGCAAATCATGCCAACCTGATGCCATGCGCTCCCATTGCTGACGATTGGGTGCTTGATGTTTAGGTAAATGAGACAGAGACTGGGCAATCTCTTCCAATGTCAGTCCGACTTCCTGCGCTGCTTTAATTACAGCGATTCGACGTAACACACTGCGGTGATAGCGACGTTGGTTACCTTGATTCCGCCAACTGAAAATAAGCCCCTTTTGCTCGTAAAAATGCAACGCAGAGACTTTTACCCCAGCACGCTTTGCGACCTCTCCGACGGTCATCTCCATATACCTCTCCCTCCTTTCTGGCTATCTCAGTTAAATAAACACAAAAAAGCGCTTTACCTTAAGTTAACTTGAGGTTTTAGAGTAACACCAAGTTGGCTTGCAGTGGAGAATAACAATGCAATTAATTATGAAAAACAGAACCATGCCCTACTTGAGTGGCCGTTTCTTTGATGGAATTTCTTCCGGTTTATTTATGATGGCTTTACCTTGGGTCATGCTGGAAACGCCAGGCATGGGCCCTTTTGTGGCTATGGTCGCCTTAGCGTGTACAGCAATTTCTTTTTTCCTGACCCCTTTGTTTTCCACTCTCATCGACAGGCATTCAAGAAAATCGCTGCTAGTACTGGTTCAGATTTTACAATCATCGACAGCCGCCATCGTCATGTTGGCCTACGGACTAGGCATTGAATCAAACTGGTTGCTGGCTACGGCACAATTAGTCTTCTGGGTTTCAAGCAACCTTGCTTGGACTGCAAACAACGCTTTTACACAGGAAAACTATGGCCCACATGAGTACGCGGCGATTTCAGGCAAACAGGAAATTATTCTACAGGGTACTACGTTGGGTGCTGGTGCGTTGGGCGTTGTCTTACTGCAAATCTGGGGCATGCTCGAATTTGCGGCGTTTGCCGCGGCAGCGTCTGGCTTATCAACGTTAAGCTATCTAGTGACGCCATATCGTCAGAAATTGCGTCAGAACAAAACCACATCCTTTATTGGCCAAATGAAAGAGAGTAAGGAGATATTCACTGCTCAGCCTCGCTTTTACGCATTCTTGTTACTCTCAGCATTGAGTTATCCGATCCTGACCTTCTTAAGCAAACTGGTGCCAATCTGGTTTTCAGAAGTCGGGATCTCGGGAGACTGGTATGCAGGCTACAACATCGCCTTTGGTTTAGGATCATTGATGACAGGTTTGTTTGTCGCCAAATTGCTTAATCTGGCATCTCACCAGTCCACCATGCTCTACTCAATGGCCATAGCGTCCGTGATGCTGATTGGTATGAGCTTCTCTGTTCACCCAGCATACTTATTGATATTCACACTGTTTTTCGGTTCATTTAACGCTCTCAATCGCATTGCCCGAACCAATTGGATGCACCACACAATTAGGGTCGAGCAGAGAGGTCGAGCCGATGGTGGATTGCAGATGTTTGCGACCATGATACAGAGCGTCAGCTACACAGCAATTGCCTTACTAAGCCATTACGGAATCACTCAATATGGCTTCATGCTGGCGGCAGTCTCTATGATAGGCGCAGTGTTAACGATGCATCAGCTCAATAAGCACGATGATATAGAGCCAGAAATCATCGTTCAGAACTAAAACACCATGATACAGCCTGAGAATTTCAGGCTGTATCGACAGAAAATATGGAAATACTCGCCTATAAGTAGGGATATCTGGATCTTTGGCCTAAATTTATTAGGTAGAACATTGAATATACCACCAAGGAGTTGGTGCATGTTTGACAGTCTTGCCGAAAAATTCAGTCAGTTTAATCCCATCCAGTGGATAATCGTTTTCTCCATTCTGGTTTCACCTGCAGCCCTCTATCTAATGTTTGCACAAGCGTGGATCGGGCTATTAGCACTCGTGCTATATCATTGCCTGATGCTGGCTATGTTTTATGCCTTAAGCCAGATGCTAAACCAAGTCCGAAATGCGGCTAGGCAGCTCTCTGAGGGGGATCTAACGGTACGTATTCCACTACAAGATCCCGAAGCGCGATCATTATCCCGGACAGTCAATCGCATCGGAGAAGATATCTCGCGTACCGTTCATGCCCTTGGTAAATCAACTACAAGGCTGCTGGACGTTGCAGATACCGTACAGAAAGACTCAGAAATATCGCAAGCCGGCGCCATTGGTCAAAAGCAAGATGTCGACAGCGCTAAAACCATCATCAATGAGTTGTCTGATATCACTCAGCAAGTCTCTGAACATTGCGAATCAACTGCAAATTTGGCGAACGAAGCCAAACTCAAAGCCGATCAGGGTTCACGCGACATGGTAGCGCTGGAGGAAGCACTCAACAGTGCTAACCAACATATTGAAAACTCCAATGAACATTTCCAGTCGCTCATGGAAGAAACCACTCAAATCAGCCAGGTAATGGAAACCATAAGCAGCATCGCAGACCAAACCAACTTACTGGCATTAAACGCAGCCATTGAAAGTGCACGTGCTGGTGAACAAGGGCGCGGTTTTGCTGTCGTTGCTGATGAAGTCCGAACTCTGGCAATGCGAACACAGGAAGCAACAGAAGAGATCCGGGGTAAGATCAACAACCTGCAAGCAAAAACCGATGACGTGCTTGAAACTATGAAGGAAAACAAAACCAGTATGGACAAATCGTTAGCGTTAGCTTCAACTGCTGAACAGTCTTTTAAGGCGCTAAATCTGCAAATTGAAGAAGTCCGCTCTTACGGCCAGCAGATAGCCCGTTCATCAGAAACGCAATTGAGTCAAACACATGACCTGGACAGCTGTTTGCAGCAAATCACGCAAGAATCTGACAATAACGTCCAGTCAACACGTGAAACATTACGAGCTAGTATCACAGTACGAAACTTGTCAGGGGAAATTGATTCACTGCTGCACCGATTCGAAACCAATCAGACTCAGATTCAGCAGGAAGAGTCAAAACGCGACAAGCTGATGGAGTGGAATGAGCAGCTCGATATTGGGCTGGATGAAATTAACCGCCAACATCAAACCTTGCTGCACTTGATTAATGAGCTGTATTACTTACTCAAACACAACTATGGTCTCTCTTCGATCAAACGCGTCGTACAAGGTTTGATCGATTACACGGCTAACCACTTTAAATATGAAGAAACTCTGTTTGCTCAGATTGGCTATGAGCAGACACAGGAACACATTGATAAACACGCTCAACTCGTCGATGAAGTGTTGGCGTTTCAAAAACGCGTTGAGCGCGGAGAAGACATAGGTGAAGAGCTGATGAGTTTTCTCAAAAACTGGTTAAGCCAGCATATTATGCGCGAAGATAAAGCTTACACCGATGCCTTTAAGCAAAACGGATTAAATTGAGCCGCTTACGCCATAGCCAAAACGAGCAAGATAGTGCCACACCTTTTTCACATTTTGCTCGTCAAACCCTTGCTGATAAATAGCGTGAGACAGCACATCAGGCGTAATCAAGTTACTTACGGCAATCTGCCTAGCCAATTCAATAAATTCCTCACCGCGGTATTCCGGAAAAGCAGAAAAAACATCCACCTCTGCTCGATAGCCTTCATGGCACTCGATTTTACAAGGTAACTCATTCGCCAGCTTCTCTATATTTGTCCCTTGGTAAATTGGGTCGAGTACAAGGGCATCAACGTCTCTATCAATGCGGATTTCACCATGGATATGTGCTTCAACATAGCGATCTAACTCGTCCGGGATGTCACCCTCTGCCAATGCAATCAGAGTTGAGACTTGCTCAGCAGTAGCAAAGTCTTCAGGCTCATAGAAACTGTCTGGATAACAAAAAGTGGTGCGTTCCAAAACATGGGGTTTCAGCCTGAAATACGAAGAACCAAAACGAGGAGCGCCGCCAGCGACGCTTTCGATGAAATGAAGTGCGCCATATTTCGGACGAAGATGATCGCAGCTCTGATCGTACACGCCTTCAAAAACACGCTGCTCCCACTTCCAACGGTCACCCCCATGGAATGCGGTCAAACCACCATTACTGGTGCCTGTTTGAAACTGAGACTTGAGCACGCCATCTTCCGCCATCGCGGACAATATAGGTCTCCCCTCTTTGGTCATTCGATCAGGGTGAAAGTTAATCGTGACGGGAAATGGACACAATGTATTCACAGTTGATGACTTAGCGCGAATAACCTCGATGGCTCGATTAATCAAATCCTCTTCTGAACATGGTTCGAATTTCTTGTCCAACCTTCCTCCTAGGCACGTGCCATTGCACGTATTTCTGCAATCTCGTCAACATCAATTTGTAACGATTCAAGGAACTCCTGATGAGCATCAGGCTCCATTCGTTCAAATTGTTTATGCCAGTTAGCCATATCTTCTTCAGTCATGCCAGAACTTCTAAGCACGTTGACCCAGCGCTCTTTGGTCAGCAAATTCTGGTCAAACAAAATCGGCTGCTCTAGGAGAGCTAAAATCGCTTTTTGTTGCTGGCGCAATGTCTGGATCTCGCGTTCCAAGGCAGTAAACTGATCGCGCAACGTCTGTTCTTGTTTATGCTCATCACTACGGTCCAGCAACGGCTCAATGTCCTGAACCGGCAAGCCAAATGATCGGTAAGACATGATGCTTTCTAAACGCCGACGCTCTTTCTCCCCATACCAACGATAGCCATTGTCTGAGCGAGTGGCAGGCGTCAGCAAGCCAACACGTTCGTAGTACAGCACTGTGGTTCTGGAAACATTACACGCTTTGGCTAATTGAGTGACAGTCAACATAAGCAACCTTATGAAATCGTTTTGTTTTTATATAGCATAGGTAAGATAGCGCTGGCTATGATGATCATGGCGCCAACGATCGCCATCCAGTTCGGTATTTCAGCAAACAACCAGTAGCCAAACAGCAGTGAGTATAGGATTTTTGCGTATTCCACATTGGCAATCACATTCGCCTCACCATATTTGTAGGCGGAAATCCCGATCCATTGTGCAAAGGATGACAACACACCGACACAAATCAGCAAACCAAATTCAGAAGCCGAAGGCCATTGCCAGTTACGTAAGCTGGGGATCAATGCCATCAAGCCGACAAAAATCGCCTGATAGGCCAGCAAAGTGATCTTGGGTTCGACTTGCGCCACTTTACGAACACACACCACCGCTACAGCAGCCCCTAACGCGCCGACCAAACCTAGCCCGACATAGAGTAATGATCCTTGTTCAAAACTCGGCTGCACCACCAGCATCACGCCGATAAACCCGACCATAATCGTAAACAGGCGTGATGCCGAAATACTCTCGGCCAAGAATAACCTTGAAATACAAGCAACAAACAAAACTTGGGTAAAACCTAATGCTGTCGCGTCTGCCAGAGGAATGTTGCTTACGGTAACAAACCCGAGATACAAAGCGGTGAATGCGCCAAGAATACGGAATGTATGTAATTTGAGTCTTTTGGGCTTTAGCAATACCTGAATATTGCTACAGATTGCCGGGGTAAGTAGCACGACGAACACCAATTGGCGAAACAACAGAATCTGAAATACCGCCATAGTGTCGCTCAGAATCCGGACAATAACGCCCACAACCGTGAAAGTCGCCGTCGAGATGAGTGCAAGCAGGACTCCTTTCCAAATGTTAGGTAACAATGAGAATCGGCTTCGCAATGACTGCAACCGACCTGAGGAATGGGTATGACTTGACAACATAGTAACCTCCATTCAATGGACAAAATGGAAGGTTAAAGCCTTCACCTATAGACGGGTCAATGGTGACTTTACTTCTATTTTTGAACTCACCTATCGTCTAAGGTACGGAAAACTGCATAATGCGATTAATTTTCATTATCAGGTAAGGTACAGATACAAACGATCGTTATTTGGGGCGCCGCAAGTGGGCTGGGGGCAGCGATGGCTGAACATTTCCACTCTCAAGATTACCAAGTGATTGGCATCACCCGCAATCCAGAGAAAAACCCTCGCCTTGCTCAACTGAGCATCTAGACTTGTCGTTGCGATGCCACCGTTCAGGAACAAGTGACAGTGTCGTACGCCAATTGCCTCAGGGTGCCCTGTCTGTCTCTTCAATGGGCAGTTTTCGCGCAGATGTGCCTGTTGATTACATTGGTCATCGTCACTTGATCAATGCTATGGAAGCACACGGTCTACATCGATTCCTGTTAGTGACTTCACTTGGATGTGGTGATTCATGGCAATACTTATCTGAGCGTTCAAAGCAAGGTTTCGGGGCTGCAGTGTGAGAAAAATCACTCGCAGAGGCTTGGCTAACTACAAGCCAGCTGGATTACACCATCTTACAACCTGGTGGCTTAAAAGACGGTGAGCAGACAGGCAAGGGGGAACTATCTCAGGCATGTGAGGTTCATGGCCTTATCTACCGAGAAGAAGTGGCTCGATTGGCCGAACAGTTGTTAAACGATGCCAGTAGCACCGGACAGATTTTCCAGTGCATTGATCCAACGTTAACCTATTAGTTCTAGATGAAAAGAGCCTGTCAAAAACAGGCTCTGTTTATTTTTTAGATGGTAGGTCGTACGCAAGTCGGGTCAGGCGGTTTAACTCCTGAATCATCCCTTTAACGAACAAGAAATACATGGCAATACAGCCACCGCTAAATCCCCAAAAAAACTCTGCCATAGTCTGCTCCAGAAATGGATTGAGACCGCCATTATTCTTCCCGATAACGCAACCTCACTTCGATAAATCATCACTCCTACGACGACAGAAGCGTCTGGACCTCGTATGGCACAGAACGTTGAGAATCCTATCAACAAGATAAATAAAAAAGGTAAATAGTGACTATTTTTTATTTTTATTTGGACTTTTAGATAACGTGATGAGCGCCGCTAGCTCTGCATATAGCCTCTGAGTCATAGGACTGTGTTAAGTGGATGAACTGGAGAGGAAGAAAATGGTTTAGGTAACTTTTTTCCCATTGTTAGGATGGCAAAGGCTTCCCCAAAAAAAAGAGCCTCGCGACTAGCAAGGCTCTTGATTAAACAACATTATTTAAGACAGCTTAAATCGATTCACGATACTCGATAAATGCGCATTAATGTCCGCAATACTGTGTGCATCTTCCAAAGCTTGCTGGCCGTTGCTGTCCAACTCACCAACAATATCGTTAATTGCACTCATATTACGACTCAACTCTTGGGTCACACTACTTTGCTCTTCCGCTGCTGTAGCGATTTGCGTACTCAGGTCATTAATCTCCGTGACAAAATCTGTCATTACGTCGAGACTTTCAGCGACTTCACCCGCACCTTCGGCTGTCTGACCACATTTGTCTTTGGTCGAATCCATTGAATCTACCACCGACTGACTGCCTCGCAGGAGACTGGCCAACGCCGACTCAATTTCTTCTGTACTGTCTTTAGTGCGACTCGCCAGTTTACGTACTTCATCTGCAACCACCGCAAAACCTCGGCCTTGTTCACCTGCACGAGCCGCCTCAATCGCCGCATTCAGTGCAAGTAAGTTGGTCTGCTCTGCGATATCACCAATGACACCCAAAATGGTATTAATACCATCGGTCTCTGCAGCCATCTTATTCACGTTTTCAGATGCAACACTGACATCATCCACTAAATCCTGCACGTTAGTCTGTGCCTGCGTCACCGTCACTTTTGATGCAGAGCCCGCTTCATTAGCTTTATGAGTGAGCTGAGCGGTATTTGCAGCGTCAGTCGCCATGGCTTCTGCCGTTGAGTTCATTTCTTCTATTGCTGTTACCACCTGTTCCGTTTCCTGAACATGGCTTTGAAGAATAGACGAGTTACGCTGACTCTGATCCCGCATACGGTCTACGTTACCATTGAGTTGATTGGTAGCTTCACTAATCTCCAACATCATTGATTGTAAGCTTGCAATGAACTTGTTCACACCCTCTGAAATCTGACCTAAGTCGTCATTGGTCGTGACCGTGATACGCTGGGTTAAATCACCATTACCTTCACTCAAACCAGCAATGGTTTCTTTGAGTACCAGAATTGGTCGATAAAGGATTTGCATGACAAACAGCGCGACAACGATACTGATGATGGTAGCAATCACCGCGGTCAGGATGGCAGCTTGCTTAGCGGAAGCCAGGTCTGCAAATGCAATGTCTTTGTCCAGACCGACGACAAAATACCACTTTTTACCTGCGATATTGATTTCATGGGAAAAGAACAGTTTTTCAAGATCATCTTGGTGACCATCATAAACCACATCCGTCTGACCAATAGCTTTGTTGGCTACCGTGTTGAGCCAAGGATATTTGTCAGTCTTGTTGCCTGCCTCAACATTATCCATTGAAGAAGCCAAAATTGTCGTATCGCTATTCAAGATAACAGCAACCGCTCCTGGGATACTATTGGCGCTCTTAGCAATCTCATTGAGAAAACCCAGCTGCATATCGACGGAAATCATACCACTCAGGGTCTTACGTACGATTGATACCCAGTACTCCCCGCCGCCGCTACCTTGATAAGGTTCAGTAATCGATGCTGTCGAGCTCTGTCGACCTGCCTGATACCATCCTCGGGTGGTGACATCCCCCTCAAACTTGTGGTTGGGCCAAGTAGCGGCATCTTGGTTCCAATAGGCATCACCATTAGTAAATGCAACGACGGAGCTGTTTAGATTGGTTGCATTAGCGATGATATGAGTGAGCTCAATAAAGTCATCAGATGTACCTGTGATTTCCTTATTTTCAAATTGCTTACCCAGTTTCTCTAAACCACCAACTTTCTCTCCAAGCTGGTCGGCAATTTTCTGCGCTTGCCCTTTCACATAGCTCTGGTTTGAAGCGGTAATTAACTCCACAAGTGTCTCTTCCTGCTTCACATAAGCTACGTAACTTGAAACAGACACTGATACAACCACCAGTGCAATAATGGACATGAGCAATAACTTTTTAAAACCCAGATTTCTCATCTCTTTTCGTCCCTATGCATCTTAAATTCATTCATCATAAACTTTCCATACACCATTCCATTAGGAGATATGCACGACCTAATCAACAAGTTTATTAATAGATTGTGGTAGGAATATGCCCAAACACCAAATTTGATAACTAATTGAAACAGCTTAATTGCATTCACAACAGCGATATATCCAAATATGTGAACCGATGCACCAAAGTAAACAAATATCAAGTGTCTCACTTTTGAGCCAGCGCACTATATAAATATGTAACAATATGAATACAAAATATTCATGACAGAAATCAATTTTCAACTTTGGAACATTGAATAGCCTTTCTACTCACCTTCAAAATCAAAACATAAACTATAAGAATGGCTTAACGATGAAACTCAGCGATCTCACCGTCAAATATAAACTGGCGACCATTGTTGCCTTGGCAATAATTTTTATTGCGATGGCGTGTACCTATAATTTGATCCAACAACGGACAAGCTCCCTGAATGAACGAGAAGACAAACTCAGTGCTCAAGTGGAAGCGACCGTGAGTTTGGTTCAGCACTATTACGATCAGAGACAAACTCTTGGGGAGGAAGCTGCAAAGCAGCAAGCATTGGACGCGATTAAAGCGCTGCGTTATGACGAGTCCAACTATTTTTGGATTCTCGACCAGAAGATGCAGGTGGTCATGCATCCGATTAAACCAGCACTCAACGGGCAAAATGCCGAGAACTTTAAAGACGGTGCTGGTAAATTTCACTGGCGAGAAATGGTCGCTATTTCTCAAACAAGCGCGCAGAAAGGGTTCCTTGACTATCAGTGGAAGAGCCCGCAAGGCGAGCTTAAAGATAAGATTTCCTACGTTCAACTTTTCCCTGAGTGGGGCTGGATTATCGGTTCAGGTCTACTAGTGGCTGATATTCAAGAGGCATTTTATGCACTTGCCTTAAAGGAGGCGTTTGTTGCTTCTATCCTGTCAGCCATCTTGCTCGCCATGGGCTACACAATTTCAAACAACATCATCACACCATTGCACCGATTGATCGATAACACCCACAAGATCGCGGATGGCGATCTTCGTGTACGTATGAATATGTCGAGGAAAGATGAGCTGGGCGAAATGAGCCAGCAAATCGACAAAATGCTGAGCAAGCTTCAGGATACTTTACGCACTGCGCACCAGTCTGCAGAACAGTCCAGTGCTATGGCATGTAATATTGCTCAAGCCAGTGAAGAGGCCGCAACCAGCGTAAATTCTCAACATGCACAGTTAGAGCTTTTGTCGACAGCAATGACTGAAATGAGTGCGACGATTTCAGATGTTGCAACCAACGCAGAGAACACCGCAGTAAGTACTAACAAAGTGGTCGAACACGCTCATCGCAATGATCAAACTATGCAAACCACTTCAAATACGATTGCGGAGGTGTCTCGCAATATTTCTACGGCTCATGATTTGGTGACGGATCTCCAAACTGGCGTCAACGAAATCAGCAATGTGGTCGGTGTGATTAGAGACGTTTCTGAACAAACAAACTTACTCGCCTTAAATGCCGCCATTGAAGCAGCCCGTGCAGGTGAACAAGGCCGTGGTTTTGCGGTAGTCGCTGATGAAGTGCGTAATTTGGCTAGCCGAACACAGAATTCCACAAACGAAGTCCAAGTGACGATTGAAAAGCTTATTGAGCAAGCTGGCAGAACCTTTACGGCAATGCAAAGCAGCAATGAAAAAGTTGACGAAAGCGTCTCGGCATCGAACAAAACTCGCGAGCAGCTTGATGTAATAGTGTCAGAGATGCAGAATGCCAACGATATGGTGGCACAGATTGCTGCTGCTTCGGAACAACAAAGTACTGTGGCCACAGAAATGAACGAAAATGTGTCTGGCATTCACTTGGCAGCCAATGAGGTACTTCAGGCTTCTCACTCTCTAGCTGAAGACAGTCAACTGATGGCTAATACAGCTGAGCACCTCACAGACCAACTAAAATATTTTAAAGTTTAATCCACCGCGATCAAAAAGCCGCTGCCAGATGAATCTGGCAGCGGCTTTTTATTGTTGGCTATTTTTACTTTTTAGCGTTCACTGCTTTTACGAAGATTTCCTGAGCACCTTCAACATTAAGTGCCTTCGCTTCTTCCAACAGACTGATTGCCTTGTTCAAGTCATTCGACTCAACCGCAGCGGTAATTGCCTGATGATAGTATTTTTGAGTTTCAGGCTGTACAACTTCAACACTCTTTGCCATTACTGGTTTGGTGTTGGTCTCTGCTGAGCTTGAAGAGCCCAACTGCTTGAAGAAGCCTAAACGATCAATAGAAACTTCCACTTTGCCGTACTCAGAGTTTGGAATGGCAATATCTTTTACTTCTGGTAGATAGTTTCCACGCCCCTCTGCATCTAATCTTGCAGGGTGGGCAACCATGGTCGCTTTACCCAATTCACTCTTATCGGTGTAGACAATCAGGTAAACAGACTCAGTATGAGTTGGCGGAAAGAAATCAACTTCTGCAACTAAGCGGTTACCAAGATTCAGGCGAGGCTTAGTGTATTCAAATTTTTCGCTTCCGTAGTTTTCTAGCTCACGACCATTTTTATCGACAATTAGCGCTCTAGGAACAAACGCCGTATCCCCAATCATACTAGTGATGGTGATTGAGTACTCACCACGGTCTGCAGGTAATTCAAACATCGCAACAGGGCTGTTGATGTCTTGGTACTTTAACGTCTGAGACTTAGGGGTAATTTCTACGATGGTGCTACTTGGCAACTTCATCGTCACAGCCTGCAACGCAGAGATTGAGTCTACTTGCTCAGCTTGTGCAGTTTGAACTTGTTGGATTACTTCAGGAGATTGGCAGCCTGCTAGTGCAACGCAGCCACTAAGGACGAGGGCACGAAAATACATAGGGTTTTCCTTATTTTATTTTTTTAAATACTCAGGGGGAAAAGTGCTTAAAAAAATAGCCGACAATTGTCGGCTATCATAATCGGACTTAGACAATTAGGACAGTAATTTGTCTATTACCACCAAGCTTCTACCTGAACACCAACAACGTATTCAGAATCTTCGCCTGTACCAAATGCGTTGTCGTTTTCTGTATCAGTGATGTAAGAACCGTACACGCGTAGTTCTGGACGAGCCCAGAAGCTGTCACCCATCGCCCAACCTTGAGCAACAGTCAGTTTAGTGTTGCCGAAGTCTTCAGTCGCAGTACCTGCAGAGTTGATCTTCTCACCTGAGTTTACACCCGCTTCAAAGATAGTACGCATTGTGTCGTTCCACTTATACATAGGGCGAACAACTACCGAGTACTGGTCAATGTCAAACTTAGAAGAAGTTGTCGTGTTACCGATATCGCTACCTGCTAGGTATGCTAGTTGGTGGCCCATTTCCCAGTTTTCACCAAGGTTCATTACACCCCAGTTGATCAAGCGGTAACCAGATGCGTCATTCTGTGAATCATTACCACGGTTGTAGTATGCGCCAGAGCCGAAGTTAGCAACTTGAGTACCGTAACCATTTGTACCAAATTGAAGCACAGTCTGGTTGAAACCGTTAGACATACCTTGGTGGATAATTGCAGACGCTAATAGACCGTCGTCTGCCGCTTCTGTACCGTCAGCTGTTTCTGTAGAGAAGTTGTAAGCTAGTGCTAGTTCAAGAGATGCATCTTCCCAAAGGCCAATGTTTGCAAGACGTGTATCTAGAATGTAGCCAGCAGACTGTTTTACATTGTTTGCCGTGACTTCGCCGTCTTGAATAATCGCAACAGAAAGCTTCTGGTTACCTACTGAAAGGTTTTCAATACCACCACCAGTACCAGATGTGTTTAGGAAGTAGAAGTCAGTGATGTGGATATCTTTACGTTGGTAGTACGTTTTACCCGCCCACATGGTTGCTTCTTTATCTGAAGCAATCAGGCCTTTTGCTTTAACAGCGAACTGAGCGACGTTTATATCTCCAGCTTCCCAGCCTGATTTACCATCATCATTACCTTTCGCTAACATTGACTCAACGCGCCAAGTTTGTTCACCCGTTTTCAGCTCTTCCGCAAAACCAAACTCGTAGTAGTTGTCGTTTTCGTTACCTAGACGACCAATACCGTTTTTGCTTACAGAGACATCACCACCAGTGTTGTCACTGATACCAGTGCCAGCACGGAAGTAACCATTGAAATCTACTGCGAAAGCAGAACCAGCCGCTAATGTCGCAGCCACTGCGGCAGCAATTACACTTACTTTTTTCATTTTTAACTCCATTTAGGGTTTATTATTCTTTTAACTCGCTCGTTGATTCGCTCTGAAAAGGCAGGAACAGAACCCATCAAAAAGAGAGGTAAGATGGGCCAAGCTATATTGCCTAAACCCCATTTGCTTCAACTGCTGACAAGATTACCGATAAGGCTCAAGGATGACTTCCTCCACCTAAAACTTATTTTGGGGGGATGAGAAGGGATGAGAAAAATAACCGCACGACGTACATTAGGCTTATGTCACAAATATAAGGGGGAGGAGGTATAAGATTCTTTTATAGCTACCTCACAAAATGTCACATAGCTCACCTTTTAAACAAAAAAACATCTCCGCCATGAAATAAAATTACATTTTTATTTTATACATAAGGTTCTTGACGTCTCTTCGACAAAGCTATTTACTTACTTGTAGTTACTAAATTACAAACTAATACCAAATATTAACGATGCCTTGTTCTCGCCCCTATCCTCTTGGTGCTACGTTGAATCACGAAGGCTGTAACTTCGCGATTTACGCACCTAAGAATAAAGATCTCCAACTTGCGCTTTTTGATGAAAAAAATAATTACCAAACCTTTTCACTCACCAATGAATATGCAGGGATAAAACACACTTTTATTCCCGGAGTGAAGGCTGGGCAAAGATACGGTTTTATAATTGGTGACGAAGATAACCTTCAGTTAATTTCAGACCCGTATGCAAAAGCGCTGGATAAGCCACTTTTTTACGAAACCCCTTTTAATTCAGCAAAGAGCTTTGATTTATCCAAATGTGTGGTCATTCAAAATGAGTTTGATTGGCAGGGCATAGAGAAACCATATCGACCACGCGAAGAAATGGTGTTATTTGAAACTCATGTTAAAGGAGTCTCAAAGCTAAACCCCAACGTACCAACGCAATACCAGGGGAGCTATCTTGGTTTAGTTAGCGATGCAATGCTTGCGTTCTACAAAGAGCAGCAGATTAATACTTTACAACTGTTGCCCATTGCCGCTTGTATGCACGAGCCGCACCTACTCAAGATGGATAAGGTCAATTACTGGGGCTACAACCCTTATGTGTTTATGGCTCCGGACCCTCGCTACGCTGCTCAAGATGCAGTAACTGAACTCAAAACAGCGATTCGTGAACTTCACCGACATGGTATCGAGGTAATCCTCGATGTTGTGTATAACCACACTGCAGAAGGCGATGAAAAAGGCCCAGTGTTTAACTTAAAAGCACTGGATGATCGTTACTACTTTAAGTACGGTGAGCATTTTGCAAATTTTACAGGTTGTGGGAATACCCTCGACTTATCCTACCAACCAGCTCTCAATCTAGTGATGGATACCCTTAGGTATTGGGTTGAAGAGTATCAAATCGATGGTTTCCGCTTCGATCTTGCGGCAACTTTGGGGAGAGAAGGCGAAGACTTCAATCCAAATTCTGGCTTCTTCAAAGCGGTGGCTCAAGACCCAGTCCTCAAAGAAGTCAAGCTTATCGCTGAGCCATGGGATATCGGCCCTAACGGCTATCAAGTGGGTAACTTCCCATTTGGCTGGAATGAATGTAACGACCGACTACGGGATATTACTCGCAGCTTCTGGCGAGGCGATCAAGGTTACCTGAAAGAGTTTGCGACGCGGCTGATGGGCTCACGTGACCTATACAGCGCTGCAAACTGGCCATACAAGCTGACCGTTAACTACATTACTTATCACGATGGCTTCTCGATGCAGGATCTGGTGTCTTACCGTCACAAACACAATGAGGCCAATGGTGAACAAAACCGAGATGGCCACGGAGACAATCGTTCCGATAACTATGGCGTTGAAGGTGACACTGAAAACCCAAGCATCATCGAAAAACGTGAGAAGCAAAAGCGTAATTTTATGGCCAGCCTACTATTCGCTTTTGGTATTCCTCATATACTGACCGCTGACGTGCTTTCACATAGCCAAAAAGGCAACAACAATGCCTACTGTCAGGATAATGAACTGAGTTGGCTGAATTGGCAGTCCTCTCATGAAAAAGACGAATTCAAAACCTGGCTAGCGAATATGGTTCAGGCACGACAAACTTACATGGTGCCATTTATTCGAGCATTTAGTGGGGAGAACAGAAACGACAATCGCATCCATTGGCGACGCATTGACGGCACATTCATGGAACACGACGATTGGAATCAGCTTAGTTCGGTTGCCCTTCAGTTGGGTATCGGCAAACATGGTGACGAGTTATTCTACTGCATCAACCAAACCAACGCGCCAGCACGCTTCAGTTTACCTAGCGAGAATCAGCAGCAATGGACCATGGTATGCAATACTGACAATCACGAATTGCATCAGACCATAGATCACAAGCAAGTCCTAATCGCTCCCAGTTCAATGGCCATCTTCCACGCGAAAGCTTAATCCTTCGCTGTTCTGATAAGTCACCATCAGAACAGCGACTATCTACTTGATTAGATAACCTTTTTCTCCAACAATATCCCTAAGCTGGTAACACTGGCAAAGGAGGACACATGGCTGAAAAAATCTCTACAACTGCACTGGCAAAATTGCGTCAAACTGATGCTAAGCAGTTGTTTCAGGAGCTTAAGCTGGCGGGTTATATCAATCGCTCAGAGGATGCGTGGGTATTGACGGAGCTTGGGGAAAAGTTTGGCGGAGAGTATGTCCAGCACCAGAAGTTCGGTCAGTTTATCGTCTGGCCAGAAAACCTCCTGATAGATACCGCCGCAACGAGCGGTAAGTCTTTAAGTGCGACCCAAATTGGCGAGCGTTTCTCGCTCAATGCTAAGAAGATCAACCAACTCCTTCAGGAGCTGGGTTGGTTGCAAAAGGTCAACGCAGGCTGGGAAGTTACAGCTAATGGTCTCAAAGTCGGTGGCTACCAGAGAGAAGACAAAGAGAGTGGTAATCACTTTGCTGTCTGGCATGACTCCATCATCCGCAACAAACGCCTGAAACAGTCGGTAATAGAATTTTCCGGCCAAGATGCTGAAGCTCACGCAACAGACAAATCCATATCGAGTTTTCGACAGAAGTTCGAAGCTAAACACCGCACGCTGGATGGGCACTACGTACGCTCAAAAGCAGAGTTGAAGATTGATAACTGGCTCTATATGAATGGCATTGTTCACGCCTATGACCGTCAATTACCTATTGAAGAAGATGTCCTCAGCGATTTCTATCTGCCCACGGGCAAAGTCTACTTGCAATATTGGGGGCGTGATGCCGGAGCATTCCCCGAGAACGAAAAAGCCGACATCAAACGAATATACGAGCAACATCAATTTGATTTGATTGAAGTCGAGCCTGAAGACATCGACAAACTTGACGATGTCCTCCCTGCTAAATTAAGAGAGTTTGGCATTTCGGCATACTGAGCGAATACCTACCTCAGGCAGCCAACTTAATATCCTTACTCAGAACGTAAAAATCCGATATTGGTCACCCAATATCGGATTTTAAAATTCAATCAAATACTATTTATTTTGAAAGATTAGCCACGGTAGTAACGTTGAGGAACAAATGGCATTTTTTCAATAGTCATAGGCAGCTTCTTACCACGAACATCTGCGAACAATTCAGTGCCGATTGCTGCAAGATCTGCACGTACATAAGCCATTGAGACAGGCTTACCTGCGTTTGGACCCGCTGTACCACTGGTCACGACACCGACTTTGTTGTCATCAGCATCAAACAGCTCAGCACCCTCACGTACTGGCGCTTTCGTCTGACCTACTAGACCAACGCGCTTACGTGATACGTCTTTAGTTTCAATCTGCTTAAGGATGATATCCGCACCAGGGAAACCACCAGCGCGCTCACCATCTGTACGACGAACTTTCTGAATACCCCAAAGAAGGCTTGCTTCTACAGGTGTCGTCGTTGTATCAAGATCGTGTCCGTATAGGCACAGACCACACTCTAGACGAAGTGAATCACGTGCACCAAGACCAATCCACTCCACTTCTTCTTCCGCTGTTAGCTTCTGCGCAAGTTCTTCAGCATGCGTGTTCGGCACAGAGATTTCATAACCGTCTTCACCTGTGTAGCCACTACGGCTAACGATGCACTCAACACCTAGGATGTCTAACTTCTTCACATCCATAAATAGCATCTCGGCTACTCTGGGTTGAAACGCTTAAGCACATCGACTGCTTTAGGACCTTGAAGAGCCAGCAATGCGCGATCATCGATGATCTCTAGCTCAACACCCGTTGGTAAGTGAGCTTCAAGGTGGTTGATGTCCTGCTCTTTACACGCTGCGTTAACCACAACAAATAGGTGGTCGCCTAGGTTTGCCACCATTAGGTCATCCATGATGCCGCCTTCTTCATTAGTAAAGAAAGCATAGCGCTGGTTGCCCTGTGGTAGGTCAATGATGTCAACTGGAACTAACGACTCAAGAAACGCTGCGGCACCTTCACCGTGCAAACGAAGTTGTCCCATGTGAGACACATCAAAAAGACCCGCAGCGTCGCGAGTATGTAAGTGCTCTTTCTTTACACCCAGTTTGTATTGGACTGGCATGTCGTAGCCTGCGAAAGGAACCATTTTCGCACCAGCTTCTACGTGAAGCGTATGAAGTGGTGTTTTGAGTAGATCTTGAGTCATTGTTGTCTCCATTTAATCAGGTTCGTTTCCCGTTCAAGGAAACCTTGTTTCCAATAATAAACACGAGTGGAGAATTTTTGCACCATTAACAACAAGGGAACAGTCTAAAGTGTGACATTTAACATCATATTCACATTCAAAGGGGCAAAAAGAAAGCGCCATCTCAGACTGATTCTGTCCGAGATGGCGCTATTGTACTCATCTAAATCGCAAAAGCAAACGTTTGCCTTCACTATACGAAATTCTTTATAAATCGTGTTATTTAGCGGTCACCCACAAAATATTGGCATCCTGCTCACTGGTTGAGATGAGCATATGGCCCATGTTTGCGTCATAATAAACACTGTCACCTTCACTCAATTCTACCGGTTCGTAAAACTCCGAATAGAACATGACAGAGCCAGACAAAATCAGCAAAAACTCTTCACCGTCATGACGTACCCAATCACCGTACTCTTCAAAGTTTCGCGCATGAACTTGGCTTTTAAAAGGCATCATTTTCTTATTGGAAAGCTGAGTCGCCAAGAGCTCATGTTCGTAGGTCGGTGTCGGGTGTGGTTTTCCCTGCTTATTCTTAGTGATATCCCTACGTCCTGTTGCCACCTTTTTTCTAGGCGGTTCAAATAGTTGAGGCATATCTATCTGCAATCCAAGCGCCAGTTTCTGCATCGCCTGAAACGTAGGAGAAATCTGCTCATTCTCTATCTTACTTAGGGTCGAACGAGCGAGGCCAGTGCGTTGACTTGCCTCTTCAAGAGTAATCCCTAACTTACCGCGAATATCCTTGATTCTCTCACCCAATTTTAGGGGTTCGATGTTTTGATCGACGGCCTCTTTTGCCAGAGTCAAAGATGGGTACTCATCATAGATATCTTCGGGCATGCTTCCCTCTTATTAAACGTCCACTTCCTGTTCCATTTTCATTGTGCACGAACCCATTCAGAGAGGAAAGATAACAATAGGAAATAAAGCGTGCTCTCGGTAACAGTTTTAGAAACCATGTTTCCAATAGGAAATTTTTGGTTGATTGTTCCTTCGACAACCGCTATGTTACCAACTTGTTAGTTGTAGAGATGCTATTTCCGAACTGACTGATAAAGTGATTTAACAGTGAGATTCGGCTTTTCCCCAAGATTTGACACATCGCTTAGGGGTATAGAATTCACCCTGTCTTCGTTTTTGAGGGCAGTAAATAGAAAGAGGACTAACGAGAGCGATAACCCTATTAATAATCTCGTTAGCACGAATGGAAGGTCATCTACCATGAACAACACTTACCAAAATCACAGCCTAGAGAACTTTTTCTCGACTAATCTTGCTGCTACAGACGACGCGGTTTTCGCAGGTATCCAAGCGGAGAACACTCGTCAGAACGAACAAATCGAGCTCATTGCTTCAGAAAACATTGTTTCAAAAGCAGTGATGCAAGCTCAAGGCACTTGCCTAACCAACAAATACGCAGAAGGCTACCCTGGTCGTCGTTACTACGGCGGTTGTGAACATGTTGATACCGTAGAAGCAATCGCGATTGAGCGCGCTAAACAGCTGTTCAAATGCGATTTCGCTAACGTTCAGCCTCACTCTGGTGCACAGGCAAACGGCGCAGTTAAACTTGCTCTGCTTCAACCTGGCGATACTATCCTAGGCATGTCTCTGGATGCTGGCGGCCACCTAACTCACGGTGCGCGCCCTGCTCTTTCTGGTAAATGGTTCAACGCTGTTCAGTACGGTGTGGATCGTGAATCACTAGAAATCAACTACGAAGACGTTCGTGCTCTGGCACTTGAGCACAAACCAAAAATGATCATCGCAGGTGGTAGTGCTATTCCTCGTACTATCGACTTCGCAAAATTCCGTGAAATCGCTGATGAAGTTGATGCGATTCTAATGGTCGATATGGCGCACATCGCAGGTCTGATTGCGACTGGTGCTCACCCTAGCCCACTGCCACACGCACACGTTGTTACAACGACAACGCATAAAACATTGCGTGGCCCACGCGGCGGTATGATTCTGACCAACCACGAAGACATCATCAAGAAAATTAACTCAGCGGTATTCCCAGGCCTTCAAGGTGGCCCACTGATGCACGTGATCGCAGCTAAAGCCGTCGCTTTCGGTGAAGCTTTAGGCCCTGAATTCAATACTTATATTGATTCAGTGATCAATAACGCAAAAGTTCTGGCGGAAGTATTGCAAACTCGCGGTTGTGACATTGTGACTGGCGGCACTGACACGCACCTGATGCTGGTTGACCTTCGTCCTAAGGGCTTGAAAGGTAACAAAGCAGAAGAAGCGTTGGAGCGTGCAGGGATCACATGTAACAAAAATGGCATCCCATTCGATTCAGAGAAGCCTATGATTACATCGGGCATCCGTTTAGGGACGCCTGCGGGGACAAGCCGCGGCTTTGGCGCTGAAGAATTCAAACTCATCGGTAACTGGATTGGCGATGTACTGGACGGATTGGTGAACAACCCTGAAGGTGACGCAGAAGTAGAACAACGCGTTCGCAAAGAAGTGAAAGCGCTGTGTAATCGCTACCCACTTTACCAATAAACAATTTAATCAAAGTTATATTTTTGGAGATTAAGCAATGGACAACACACTGAAGTTTGCAGATAGCCACGAGTGGGTACGTGACAACGGTGACGGCACAGTAACTATCGGTATTTCAGAGCATGCACAAGAAATGCTAGGTGACGTTGTATTCGTAGACCTACCTGAAGTTGAAGCAGAAATCGAAGCGGGTGATAGCTTCTCTTTGGTTGAATCTGTAAAAGCAGCTTCAGATATCTACGCGCCAATCACTGGTGAGATTCTAGAAATCAACGAAGAGTTAGAAGATAGCCCAGAGCTAATCAACGAAGAACCTTTCGAAGGCGGTTGGATTGTTAAAGTGAAGATGTCAGATGCATCAGAGCTAGACAATCTGAAAAGCGCAGAAGAGTACCTAAACTCGATCGAAGACGAGTAATTAGGACGAGTTTAAAGCTGCCCCCAAACGGGAGGCAGCTTTTTTTCAAAGTTCGGACGTATAATTATTTATATCAGTAATGATATCCGATACCCGAATGATGGAGTAGGTAAAGGACAATGACTGAATTACTTCAAAGCCTCAGCACACAAAATGAGTTCGTTGCTCGCCACAACGGCCCAAATAAATCTGACCAACAAAAAATGTTGGATGCGATCAATGTTGCCAGTCTTGACGCACTGATCGACGAAACCGTACCAGCTCAAATTCGCCTAGAGCAGCCAATGACAATGGCTGAAGCATTGAGCGAAGCAGACATGCTGGCTGCGATGCGTGAATTCGCAGATCAAAACCAAATTAAACGTACATTCATCGGTCAGGGTTACTACAACACCTTTACGCCAAACGTGATTCTACGTAACGTATTGGAAAACCCAGGCTGGTACACAGCTTATACCCCTTACCAACCAGAAATTTCTCAAGGCCGTCTAGAAGCATTGCTGAACTATCAGCAAATGGTGATGGACTTGACGGGAATGGATATCGCGAACGCATCTCTTCTTGATGAAGCGACGGCGGCTGGTGAAGCGATGACGCTTTGTAAGCGTGCCGGCAAGAGCAAGAGCAACGTCTTCTTCGTAGCAGACGATGTTCACCCACAAACGCTAGAAGTGGTTAAGACTCGCGCTAAATACATCGGCTTTGACGTACAAGTTGGTTCTCTCGAATCTCTTCCTGAGCAAGATGTCTTCGGTGCATTGGTACAATACCCAGGTACTACGGGTGAAGTGCGCGACCTAACGGACATCATCGCCAAAGCACAAGCCAACAAAACACTAGTTGCCGTAGCCACTGACCTACTTGCTTCAGCGCTATTGAAGCCAGCAGGCGAAATGGGTGCAGACGTTGTCATCGGTTCTGCTCAACGTTTCGGCGTACCTATGGGTTACGGTGGTCCACACGCAGCCTTTATGGCAACACGTGAAAAGCACAAGCGTACAATCCCAGGCCGTGTTATTGGTGTGTCTATCGATACTAAGGGCAACCAAGCTCTGCGTATGGCTATGCAAACTCGTGAGCAGCACATCCGCCGCGAGAAAGCGACATCAAACATCTGTACGGCTCAGGCGCTACTGGCAAACATGGCTTCATTCTACGCGGTTTACCACGGCGCAGAAGGTCTACGTACTATTGCTCGTCGTACTCACCACATGACAGCTATTCTTGCAGCTGGTCTGACTAAGTCAGGCTATGAGCTCGCGCACAACAGCTTCTTCGATACCATAACTATCAACACTGCTGGTAAGACAGAAGAGCTGTACGCGAAAGCACAAGCAGCAGACATCAACCTACGCAAGCTAGACGGCAAGCTAGGCGTGAGCTTCGATGAAACAACGACAACGGGCGACATCGAAGCACTATTTGCCGTATTCGGCGTAAAAGAAGAAATCAACGCGCTTTCTTCTGAAATTGCAGGCAACGAGTTCGCGGCCATTCCTGAAGCGCTTCGTCGTACTTCAGAATACCTAACTCACCCAGTATTCAACACGCACCACAGCGAAACGCAGATGATGCGTTACCTGAAACAGCTTGAGAACAAAGACTTCTCGCTGACGCACGGTATGATTCCACTGGGCAGCTGTACAATGAAGCTGAATGCTGCGGCTGAGATGATCCCTGTAACTTGGCCTGAATTCGGCTCAATTCACCCATTCGCGCCAATCGAACAAGCTGCAGGTTACTCAGCTCTAGCGAAAGACTTGAAAGAGAAACTGTGTGAAATCACAGGTTACGATGCATTCTCACTACAACCAAACTCTGGTGCGTCTGGTGAGTACGCTGGTCTTATCGCGATTCAGCGCTACCATGACAGCCGTGGTGAAGGTCACCGTAACGTTTGTTTGATCCCAAGCTCTGCGCACGGTACTAACCCTGCGACAGCATCTATGGTGTCAATGAAAGTAGTCGTGGTGAAATGTGATGACGACGGTAACATTGATATCGACGATCTAGCGGAAAAAATCGAGAAGCACAAAGATAACCTTTCTAGCATTATGATCACTTACCCTTCTACGCACGGTGTGTACGAAGAGCAAGTGAAAGAAGTGTGTGAAATGGTTCATGCTGCTGGCGGTCAGGTTTACCTAGACGGCGCAAACATGAACGCACAGGTTGGCTTGACGTCTCCAGGCTTCATCGGCTCTGACGTTTCTCACCTGAACCTGCACAAAACCTTCTGTATCCCACACGGTGGTGGCGGTCCGGGTATGGGTCCTATCGGTGTGAAATCGCACCTAGCGCCATTCCTTCCTGGCCACATCGAGAACGGTGTTGAAGGCGATGACTTTGCTATCTCGGCAGCTGACCTAGGTAGCGCTTCTATTCTGCCTATCTCTTGGGCTTACATCGCCATGATGGGTGAAGCTGGCCTTACAGATGCAACTAAAGTTGCGATTCTGAACGCGAACTACATGATGGAGCGCCTACGCCCTCACTACCCTGTTCTTTACCGTGGTACGAACGGCCGCGTAGCACACGAATGTATTATTGATATTCGTCCGCTAAAAGAAGAAACAGGTATCAGCGAAGAAGATATCGCGAAGCGTCTGATGGACTACGGCTTCCACGCACCAACTATGTCGTTCCCTGTTGCAGGTACGCTAATGGTTGAGCCAACAGAATCCGAAGATCTAGAAGAGATCGACCGCTTCTGTGAAGCAATGATCGCAATTCGCGAAGAGATGGCTAAAGTGAAGAATGGTGAATGGCCACTAGAGAATAACCCTCTGGTTAATGCACCGCATACTCAAGTTGATCTTTCTGCTGCAGAATGGGATCGCCCATACTCGCGCGAACTTGGGCTGTTTCCCTTCACCTGCCACTAAGTCTTGGAAGTACTGGCCTACCGTTAACCGTGTAGATAACGTATACGGTGACCGTAACCTAATCTGTTCTTGTCCTAGCATCGAGAATTACGAAGACTAAGTTCATTTTTCCTATACAGATAAATCAAAGGCGAACCTCAAGGTTCGCCTTTTTATTTTCTTTTTATCACCCTGCCAATACACCACTAAAAACACATTCATCACTTAAATATATAAGTTCTGTGCTTTAGAGCTAAAACTCACCAAATTGCATATAAAAACACATAACTCATTATTTTATAAAGTGAATCTCATCAATATAATCCCACTCAATTTATATTGAGAGAAATATTTAATGATGAAATCTAAAGCCTATTTATTACTTTCGATTCTCACCTGAACACTCTCTTTCGAAAAAACACCCTTGTCTATTCACTAGTGTTGTTTCAACTCAAAACTATCTATCAGGAAAAATAACAATGAAAACATCAACGTTAGCCAGAAAGGCTTTGCTAAGTTGCGCTTTGCTTGGAATAAGTAGCACAGCCTATGCAATCGACATTGCGGTAAAGTGCCCCGATGCACCCGTTAACTCAGTGATCCTTGATAAAGGATACGTGTACGTAGTGGTTGATAACCAACTAATCAAAAATAAGACGTTATTGGATAACCTAGAAAAAGGCCATATCCGTTTCTGTACCAGTCAAGTCACTGATATGTATGAACTCTTCAAAGATCGCCAATCTTTCAATGGCGAAATCAGTGATTGGGATACATCTAACGTAACTAACATGAGTAGAGTATTCATGAATGCAAAGAGTTTCAACCAAGACATCGGCCACTGGGATACGTCTAGTGTCCGAAGTATGGCGTATACGTTCTCGGGTGCATCCAAATTCAACCAAGATATCGGGCATTGGGATACCTCCAGTGTAATAAGTATGCTGGGCACGTTCAGTTTCGCTTCAAACTTCAACCAGGATATCGGCCATTGGGACACGAGCAACGTATACGATTTTAGAACGATGTTTCAGGGTGCTTCATCATTCGATCAAGACATAGGCCACTGGAATACATCTAACGTAACTGACATGGGCAGAGCATTCATGAATGCAAAGAGTTTCAACCAAGATATCGGCCATTGGGATACCTCAAACGTCACTAATATGTTGTGGATGTTCGGTGGTGCTAAGACGTTCGATCAAGACATTGGCTACTGGGACACATCAAAAGTAACCAATATGATGCATATGTTTTATGAGGCTAAAGCGTTTAATCAAGATATTGGAAGCTGGGATACCTCTAACGTCACAGATATGACTAACATGTTCGCTCGAACAGCGGCATTTAACCAAGACATTGGCCGCTGGAATACCACTAAAGTAAAAAATATGAGAGGTATGTTTAATGCTGCAACAGCTTTTAATCAAGATATCGGTCACTGGAACACTTCAAGTGTGACTAATATGTCGAGTATGTTTAGCTCAGCTAGAGCTTTTAATCAAAACATTGGCAGATGGGACACTTCAAAAGTAACTAATATGATAAGCATGTTCAACTATGCAAGGAGCTTCAACCAAGATATTGGGAATTGGGACACATCAAAAGTTACTGATATGCGAAACATCTTTTACTATGCTGATGTTTTTGACCAACCTATTGGGCAATGGAACACATCTAATGTTACTACCATGTCTAACATGTTTTACCACGCTGAAAGCTTCAACCAGAGCATAGCTCAATGGGATACATCAAACGTCACTGATATGAGCAATATGTTCAGGTACGCAAAATCGTTTGACCAGGATATTGGGCAGTGGAATACGTCTAATGTGACCACCATGTCGAACATGTTTGACAGTGCTGAGAGCTTCAACCAGAGCATTGACCAATGGGATACATCAAACGTCACAAGCATGATCCAGATGTTCAGAAATGCATACAGATTCAATCAAGATATTGGCCGCTGGGACACCGCTAATGTGACATCTATGTCTTCCATGTTTAACTTCGCTAAAAACTTCAACCACAACATTGGCCAATGGGATACGTCAAATGTCACGGATATGAGCCAGATGTTTAGCACTGCACATAAATTTAATCAAGACATTGGGCAGTGGAATACCGAAAATACAACCAATATGTTCCGTATGTTCAGCAGCGCAAGTAGCTTTAACCAAGATATTAGCCACTGGAATACCTCAAACGTCACAAATATGTCTTTAATGTTCACTTACGCCACCGAATTTAATCAGGATATTGGTCGATGGGATACTTCCAATGTTACTGATATGGGGCATATGTTCTATTTCGCCAAAAACATGCATCAGGATATTAGCATTTGGGACGTAACCAGCGTCAGTGAGCACAGCAACTTTGCCAAAGCTAGTGCCCTTACCGAAGAACAACTTCCAGTCTTTGTTCACTAGATAACAAGCCCTATATCGAATAAAAGGCTAGTTCTTGACTAGCCTTTTCTACATGCTAGCACTACGGCACTAACAGCAGTTTACCCATTACTTTTCCTGCTTGAAGTTGTTCATGGGCTGTGCCCGCCTCCGATAGAGGTACTGTCGAATAAATAGGGGTCACCAACCCTTTATCCAGTAGTGCATAGATAGATTCCATAGATCGTTTCACTAGCGGATAGTTACTAAAGTAAGTCGCATAAATTTCTGAGTACGAAATGGTTGGAGCTTTGGCAAAATGCTTAACGACTTCAGCCTGAGTGTTTGTTTCACCCACTCCCGCCAGAAAACCAAAGATCACGATATGGCCTAACGTTGCCAGCACTTCTAAATCATCAGAGATACTGTCTCCTGCCACTGGATTGAAGATATAGTCCACTCCATGACCGTTAGTGACTTCTTTAACTTTATCAACCCAGTTGCCAGTCGAATTAAACGCGAAATCTGCGCCTAAACTTAGCGCCTGCTCTACCTTGCTATCTTTTCTGTCAAGTGCAATAACGGTAATCCCAGCAGCCTTTGCCAACTGAATCAGTGCCGTCCCCACCCCGCCAGTAGACGCATAAATCAATGCTGTTCGACCCTGCTCAGCTCGCACAACATTGTGTAGCATGTGATAAGCCGTAAAGTAAGTCACTGGCATGGAGCCCGCTTGCAACAAATCGGCAGATTCTGGCAACGCAATTAACTTATCAGCCTCAACCGCAGTGTATTCCGCATATGTTGACAAACCTATTGGGCCAAGAAACGCAACTTTTTGCCCTTGTTCCAATTCAGTATCATTGGCATCAACAACAATGCCACTACCCTCTACTCCAGAAATAAATGGAAGTTCTGGCATCATACCAGGAGGCATATTCCCTTCTCTGATTATGGTATCGATGAAATTCACTGGTGCGGCATGTACCTGTACCAACACTTGTCCCGGCTTTAGCTCGGGTTTTGCGACCTCTTTGTATAAAAGTTTTTCGCTGCCACCAGTCTGTTCAATTACAATCGCTTTCATGCTTTCTCCAAAATTCGTTTAGCTTTTGCTCGCAGGAAAATACTAAGTGATATTTTTAAGCTGCGTAATTGGCATAACCGGATAACAGAATTGCAAAAGTGGGATTATAAAGATTAACTGATCTCTGAATAACGCTCTTTTATATAGCTGACAATGTGCTTAATTTGGCTTTGCGCATGTCGCCTACCAAAATAATAAGCATACATCGAGCGTGTCCTTGGCTGAAGAGAATCAACCTTTACTTCGAGTAAGGATTGGTTTCTTATCATTGAAGTTGGCAAGTATGCCAAGTACCTCCCACTCATAACCGCATGGAGGGCTAATTCCAAATCATCTACGAGCAACTCAGCCATAGGGCTGAGGCTAACTTCTCCTTTCTCCTGAGTAACAAATGCCCATTGTTTTGCGGGCAAAGAAACAACCGCAGGTAAAGACTCAATCAGTGCTGAAGATACATACCCAGTGAGTTGGTGTTTTTCAATAAATGAAGGGGTTGCACAAACACTGTAAGGTATGTCCCAGAGGTGAAGTGCTATTGCTGAAGAATCCACTAAGGGACCAACTCTGAACGCAAAATCAATATCATCTTGTATCAGGTTTAAATTGGTATTAGACAGAGAAACGTCAAGTTTGAGTTCAGAGTGCTGACTAGCGAAATCAATGAGCCAAGGCCCCAGAAAGTCTAGGCCCGCTCTAACTGGCATAGATACTTTTAAACTACCTTGAAACGACACCTCAGCATCAACCGCGTGATTGATAGATTGTCGAATGGAACCAAACATTGGCGCGCAGTCTCGGTAAAGCTCATACCCACGGGACGATACCTTGACTTCTCGTGTTGAACGATGAAGGAGCTTTAACCCCAAATTATTTTCTAACGCATCAATACGTCTACTGACGGTACTGTGTGGCATGGACAACAACTCAGCCGTTTTTTTCAAACTACCCGTTTCGACCACACTAAAAAAAATGTTCAAATCATCCAATACTCGTTTCATTCTGGCTCCATGAATTAAACAACTAATTAGATATTATCCCATTTTTGCGCATCTAGGGTTAGTTATACCTTGGATATCAGTTCGAAGGTATGCCTTAGATCTTCATCACTTATGTTGAGCAGATTATCGCCCACATACCACTCAACAACCGACTGGTGTGGGTGACCTGTAACCTGCGGATGCCCAATCCAGATCCCCTTTTCTTTCGCCAGCTGCTTTTGCACTTCTAACGCTTTTTCATGACTAAACGGCAGTATCAAATGCAGCATATTCGATTGTGGTTGTATCGGATTGGCGACAAGCGTCGGATACTCTTCAAGGATTCGGTAGATTTGTTTGGTACGCTCAAACAGAGTTGGGAGCTGCTTAAGCCTCTGATCAAACTGCATGGCCGCTGAGACAACATAAGGGGTACGATGATAAACATTGCCTCCCTGACGCTTCATCCAAATCGATGCTCGCTCAACAAATTCCTTTGAGCCCAGCAGCATAGAACCACCTAAACCATTGATACCTTTGTAAAGAGAAACATAAGCCGTATCAAAACCTTTAGCGATTTGATGGTGCTCTTTCTGATAGTAGGCCGCGGTTTCCCAAAGCCTTGCACCATCCATGTGTAGATGAATGCCATTCGTCGCGCAGTAGGACTTAATCTCCTCCAGACTTTCCCAATCAGGCAATTGCCCGCCAATTTCACGCATAGGCAGTTCATACAATACCGCCGCAATTTCATCAGGCCACGCTTTCAGATCTTTCAGTGACCATGTTTGATATTGGTTACCAATCGGAAGAATACTGAAACGATTTTGCAACTGATAACCTTGCCTTTCATGGATATAGATATGGCTGGAAGGATGCATTGCGACCACTGGGTTGCGCTTCTCTTTAGTGACCAATTCCAATACGGTGGGCTGCGTCATCGTCCCCGTAATCACGAACAAAGCCGCCTCGTAACCAAGCAAGTCCGCAATTTTTTGTTCAAACGCCTGAATGGTTTCTCCTTCGCCATAAACGTCGTGAGCCACATTGTGTTCTTCACACCATGCGGCCATTTTGGCAAAGTGCTCTGCCGGCGTGTCTTCTTTGTTACCGGGGAAAATCGTATGACAAAGCTGTTTCAACTGACTGCTCATTATTATTCTTTCCTTGAGGTTGTAGAGGTATTTGTCTTTCTGCCGTCACCTATGGCTAAGCGTTATCGGTCCATATGCTTAAACTGCAATTCAACCAAACGCTGGTAGAGCTCACAGCTTTGCAGTAGCTCATTATGGTTACCCACATCCACAAGCTTGCCGTGGTCTAACACGGCAATCTGATCGGCATGCTGAATTGTCGACAAGCGATGAGCAATGATGATGGTGGTTCGGTTGCGCATCAGCTCTTCCAACGCCTGTTGAACATGATGTTCACTTTCGCTGTCCAGTGCGCTGGTCGCTTCGTCTAACAACAAAATATTCGGGTCTTTGAGAATGGCCCGTGCAATTGCAATACGCTGGCGCTGGCCGCCAGACAAGCGCACTCCACGCTCACCAAGGAAGCTATCGTAACCTTCTGGTAATTTCATAATGAAATCATGAGCGTGTGCTTTTTTCGCCGCTTCAATCACCTGCTCATCGGTCGCATCTGGGTTGCCATAACGGATGTTGTGAAGGACATTATTACTGAACAATGCAGGTTGTTGAGGCACGAGAGCCATTTGCTGGCGCAGTTCATTAGGATCCATTTGGCGAACATCAACGCCACCCAAAGTCACTTGCCCTGATTGCGGATCATAGAAACGCTGAAGAAGTTCGAACAACGTGGTTTTCCCTGCCCCAGAAGGCCCAACCAATGCCAGTACTTTTCCTTCTTCAGCCTTGAGAGCTAAGTTCTCAATCGCGGCATGTTCAGGTCTCGAAGGGTAATGGAAAGTGACATCATCAAATATTACTTCGCTGGCGAGTTGTTGGGTCGATACCACCTTATCACTAGGAGCAACAATGTGGCTCTCAACCTGCAGAATCTCAATAAGCCTTTCGGTTGCCCCTGCCGCTCGTTGCAGTTCTCCCAACACCTCAGAAATGGTTGCTAATGAAGAGGCTACCATAATGGCGTAGAAAACAAACGCACCAAGATCACCACCAGACATAGTGCCATTGATGACATCACTACCGCCTACCCAGAGCATACCTGAGATCGCGCTGAAGACGATGACAATCACACCCGAAATCAATATCGCGCGCTGCTTTACTCTTTGTCGGCCAATCTCGAACGCTCGCTCGACTTCCGTAGCAAATGACGCTCTTTCCTGGGCTTCATGGCTGTAGCTCTGGACGGTTTTGATATGTTCAATCGCTTCACCTGCATAGCTACCTACATCAGCCATTGAGTCCTGACTTTGACGAGATAAGGCTCGCACCCGTCGGCCATAAAACAAAATAGGTACAAGGATAAAGGGGACCGATGCTAAAACAATGAGCGTCAGTTTGATGTTAGTGGCGAACAGCATGATCACTGCGCCAACGCACATCAACGCGCTACGCATCGCCATTGAAAACGACGACCCAATGATGCTTTGCAACAATGTCGTATCTGTTGTGATTCGCGACATAATGTCGCCGCTGCCATTGGTTTCAAAGTAACTAGGGTGAAGGGTAATCACATGGTTAAAGACCGCAAGCCTGATGTCAGCACTCACCCTTTCCCCTACTGAAGAAACAAGGTAGAAGCGAAAGAAAGTGCCGATAGAAATCATCACCGTCAGTGCAAGAATGAGTTGAATGGCGCTACTGAGCTCTTGCGTCGACTGCTGAGCAAAACCTTCATCGATCAACAGGCGCACACCTTGGCCAACAGACAGTGTTAATGACGCAGTGAAGACCAATGCCACCAACGCGGCGATGACCTTCCATTGATACGGTCTGATGAATTTAATCAGTTCTAGAAGAATACCGAGATTCTTACTTTTTCCTTGAGAAGATGAGCTGGTTTGTTGATTAAGAGTGGAACTCGTCTGATGCTGCTCAGCACTTTGCATAAATACGCCTTGGTTATTGGGCAGTTCAGGTCAAAAGCAAAGGCTTGCTTCCACCATACTATGCGAGAGAACTGTCTCTGAGATTACCACTGGCTCTCGATATCATTCAATACCTGTCACCTAGGTAACCAAGCTCAACGCCAGATCGCTACCTCTTCGAATAACCATCATTTCTTCGCGTATCACGTATTATTTTGTTACATCCGGTCTGAAAATCTATTCGTTTTTTGCATAAAAACCACTTGAATATGGATGCAACTACCTGACTGAGAACAAATATCATTTCCCTAATAAGCCGTTACAATTGTGTGCTGGCGAATACGTTTCTTGATTGGTTAAAATTTACCCAACACCAAGGAGGTATGTATGAAACGATTCGAGAACATACTTTTTGCTACACAGGGATTCCCCGGCCACAGCGACGCCTTAGGTCAAGCTCTTCGTATTGCCGCCAGCAATCATGTTCATGTCTCAGGCTTAGTTGCCTGCCCTGAGTTTCCAGATGACATGCAACAATACCAACAAACCTACCAGCAAGCTCTGCACAATTCGGTACAACAGAGCATTGAACAGCTTCGAGACCAACAAGACATTTCAGCTGAGCAGGTTCCATTTCCGCTCACCATCCGAAGCAGCGAGCAGCCCGCGGTTTGTGTTATTAAAGAAGCCATTGCAGCGCATCATGATTTGGTTATTAAGGAAGCAGAGCCTCTCAACGAAGGCGCTGAAGGTTTTAAAGCGATAGACATGACACTACTGCGTAAGTGTCCATGCCCGGTCTGGCTACAAAGGCCAAGTGAAAAGCCAAGAGGCGCAAGGCGGGTAGCTGTCGCAATTGATCCCATGACCGTAGATGCAGATCATCACGCCCTCTCTCTACGATTACTGGAACTCTCCCGTTCAATTGCAGATACATGTGATAGTCGACTCCATATCATTTCATGTTGGGAACATTACCTAGAGAGTTACCTCGACAATCATGTCTGGATCCAAGTAGATGAGGCACAACTTGCCAGCGACGTGCTAAGTGCGAGAAGAAACCATGAGCAGGCTCTTCAAGTTCTGATAGACGAAGCAGGAATATCGGGAGAAATGGTTATACACCACATTCACGGCAAGCCAGACGAGAAGATCCCTGAAAGCGTCGATGAACAGGAAATCGATGTGTTAGTCATGGGCACATTGGCAAGAACTGGTATTTCAGGTTTTGTCATCGGCAACACCGCGGAGAACATACTGCAATCCATCAATTGTTCTTTGGTAGCACTTAAGCCCGAAGGCTTCATTTCCCCTATAAGTTAGAACGCACCAGTACTGTTATTGATGAAAACAACCCATTTCGTGTTTTGAACATTAGCTTACTAAAGCTATTCAGGAGGAAGGTATGAAACCATTATGCCCACTTTGCCATACGGAAATGCTTGAACGCTCAAACATCCACATCTGTCCAAGAAATGACATCGGTGATTGCTCATATGATGCACTTGGTATGGAAGAGGATGAGCCAGCGATTATCTTCAATCAAGAAACAGCCATGAGTGAATTGCGCTCGTACTCGGTATCCGAATGTAAGTAATTCTTAGCGAGGAGTACAACGTAATTGGGCCGCCCGCAACTCGTTTCGGCGGCCCTGAGGTAAAGCAGATTAAACGTTCTTAATCTCCATCATCAACTCAATGGGTGGTGCTATTGAATAAGCTAATTAACGGTAATCACACTCATAGTTTGACAAGCCAATCTCTCGTTTGGTTGCTGTTCCCCTTACTGCCGATAGCCATTTTTTCTGCGCTCATCAGCCTCTATCAATCGGGAGGAGTCAACTGGCAAACGAACTGGGTTCCTGGACTGGGTATAAACTTCAGTTTCAAGTTGGACGGATTATCGTTCTTATTCGCTTGCTTGATTAGCGGTATCGGTGCACTTATTCAGATATACGCACTAGCTTACCTCAAGGACAACCCCTCTCGGTTTTCATTCCATGTCTATCTAACGCTATTTATGCTCGCAATGCTAGGTGTGGTTACGAGCGATAACGTTCTTCTTCTCTTTGTTTTCTGGGAGTTGACGACCATTACCTCTTACCTCCTGATTGGCTTTAATCATGAGAAAGAAAAATCACGCAAGAACGCACTGCAATCTCTGATCGTCACTGGCGCGGGGGGCCTTGCCCTATTAGCTGGCTTGATCCTACTTGGCGAAATGGCAGGCAGTTACGAGATAAGCGAGATTGTGAGAAACAGTGCAGCGATCGCACAACATGAGTGGTTTATTGCTTCACTGTTACTGATTTTGCTCGGCGCATTTACTAAATCAGCACAATTCCCGTTTCATTTCTGGTTACCCAATGCCATGGCAGCCCCAACACCAGTGAGCGCCTATCTACATTCGGCCACCATGGTTAAAGCCGGTGTTTACCTGCTTGCCCGTGTTTCGCCCGTTTACTCACACAGTGATATTTGGTTTTATACGCTGGGCATAGTTGGTGGATTCACTGCCATTTGGTGTGCGCTACTTGCACTCAAGCAAACCGACCTAAAGCTGATGCTAGCGTATAGCACTAACGTTGCACTGGGAAAATTAGTCCTTCTGATTGGCATGGGGACCGAGTTTGCGATCACAACGGCGCTGCTGTTCATATTGGCACATTCGTTCTACAAAGCAGCCCTGTTTATGGTCGTGGGTAACATAGATAAAGCGACCGGAACTCGCGACATTCGACGACTTCACAGCTTGAAAGCTGTGTTGGTACTGAGTTTCAGTGCTGCCGTTATCGCGGCACTATCAAAGTCAGGCGTCCCTCCTTTGCTCGGTTTTTTGAGCAAAGAGTATATGTACAAGTCGGGGCTAGAAGTAAATATTCTCATCACCACCGTATTTCTTATTGTTAACATCACTATGGTGGCGCTTGTGCTTGCTTTACTCGTAAAACCCTTTTTCAGCAACCATGAAGAAAACCCTATTCCAGCGAAGACCGTAGAAGTAAGCAAAGGGTTATGGATACCAGCAATGCTACTTGCCATAGGAAGTGTGCTCGTGCCGACGCTGGGTTTAGATTGGATCAACAACAAGATTGTCATACCTGGTATTTTGTCGAGTTTGCCAAATTCAACACCAGAAGCGGCCAAACTGTGGCAGGGGGTTAACCTACCTCTGGTATTGAGTGCTTTCACCTTATTGCTGGGTTATGCCTTATATCGTGTATACCCAAGGTTATTGGAAAGTTGGCACCACAAAATACCCCCATTGCTCAAAGCAGAGTCTGTGTTCGATAAGATCATGTCGAGTATGATGCACTTCGCGAAATGGCAAACGCAGTTACTGCAGCAAAAACGGTTGAGTCACTACGTGCTAATGTTCTTTTTTGTATTGGCTGGTGTGTTGTTAAGTAGTCCGCTGTCGATACCACAAGAACGCTTCGCCGCTTTGGGTAACATCAGTTTTTATGAGAGCAGCATAGCTTTGCTGCTCATCTCAGCAGCCTTGGTATGTACGTTTACCACGTCTCGCTTATTGGCCGTTTCAGCACTAGGCGTGGTGGGCTTTATGACAACGTTGGTTTTCATGCTTTATAGCGCACCAGATGTTGCCAAGACCTTGCTGCTGGTGGAAACCTTGATGGTCGTATTTGTAGTGCTCTTGATACGTCATATTCCAGGCTTACTCACAGTCCCCCAGCATCCAATCCGCCGTAAGCTACTGCACGGTGCTATTGCGATTGTTATTGGTGTATCAGTAACAGCACTACTCATCCACATTACATCACAACCTCTAGATTCGACACTCGCAAGCTTCTTTGCGCAGAACAGCGTACTAGGTGGACATGGTCGCAACATAGTAAACGTGATTCTAGTGGATTTTCGTGCCTTTGATACGTTAGGGGAAGTGATCGTCGTCGTCATGGCTGGCATTGCTGCCGTGAGCTTAGTAAAAACGCATTATCACAAACGCAACCGAATCCACTCTCTCATCTTTGCAACGACAGCACACATCGTAGCGGCGTTGATGTTGGTGTTCTCCCTTTATCTCTTATTACGTGGTCACAATGAACCCGGCGGAGGTTTTATCGGTGCACTGATTGCGGTAATCGGTTTTGCACTCTTGATGTTTGCAGAATCTCCACAGTACGTGCGAGACCGCTTGTATTACTCACCATTTAGGATTGCTCTGTTTGGTATCTTTATTAGCTTTATTGCGGGCTTGATGAGCCTTGCTTTCAATTTACCCTTCTTAACCGGTTTATGGTGGAAAGACATTTTGCCACTCGGCACACCGTTAATATTCGATGTGGGCATTTATCTCGCCATCTTTGGTGGCGTCATGGGTATGTTGCTGCGCATTAATGAGGAGCTAGAGTAATGGAAATACTATGGAGTCTCGTTGTGGGTGTGTTCGTTGCCGCCAGCATTTACCTCATGCTGGAGCGACACATACTGCGCTTGCTATTCGGTTTGATCTTATTAAGCAGCGCTATAAACATCGCAATTTTCACCGCAGGACGATTAACACCAGGATTGCCTCCGCTGATAGATGCGCATTCCGTACTGCCACCAGAAGGAGCTGCAAACCCTCTCCCTCAAGCCTTAATCCTGACTGCAATTGTGATCGGCTTCGGGCTGCTGGTTTTTGCATTGATGCTATTTTACCGCGCCTATTCAGAGGCAGGGTCGGCGGATATCGATGCTATGAGACGCTCAGAGGAGGATGAATGACCACGATTTGGCTGACATTACCCGTAGTAGTATCACTCCTCACTGCTGTCGCTATATTTTGCGCAAAGCGCAGAAACGATCTGGTCGATGTGATAAGTAGCACGAGCGCAGTCTCTGTTCCAGTGATTGCCGCCTTGCTGACACATGACGTGATTCAAAGTGGGCCGCAAGCAGTAGCTTTTGGTCAATGGGCGGCTCCATTTGGCATCGTCTTTGTTGCAGATTATCTAGCTGCGGCCATGGTGATGGTAACGTCCATCATTGGTGTTATCAGTGTGTTTTATACAAAGGCCGATCTTCAAGATAAGCGCTCATACGGCACTTTCCATGCGCTCATACACGTATTGCTTGCAGGCGTGTACGGTGCGTTTCTTACAGGAGATATTTTTAATCTCTATGTCTGGTTCGAGGTGATGTTGATTGCATCATTTGGTTTAATGGTGTTGGACGGTTCAAAGAAACAAGTGGATGGAGCCGTCAAATACGTGATGCTCAACTTGATTTCAACGTTAGTCTTTTTACTGGCGATCGGCTTGCTTTATGGCGCAACAGGTACTCTGAATCTCGCCGATTTACACGCCAAAACTGGGCTAATACCACCAGATACAAAAACCTTACTCGCGGCACTATTTTTATTTGCTTTTGCTATAAAAGCGGCTCTGTTCCCTGTTTTTGCTTGGCTTCCAGCCTCTTATCATACCTTGCCGAGTGCTGTTGTCGCCCTGTTCGCTGCCTTACTAACCAAGGTTGGGGTGTACGCTCTAATCCGTACATTCACTTTAGTTTTCCCATTATCAGAAAGTGGTTGGCAACCCACGTTGATGTGGGTTGCAGGGCTTACTATGCTGACTGGCGTGTTAGGCGCAGCGAGTCAGCAAAATATCAAAAAGATCCTATCATTCCATATCATTAGCCAAATTGGTTACATGATCATGGGGTTAGCCGTCTACACCCCGATTGCAATCGCGGGTGCGGTTTTCTATATCATCCACCACATATTAGTTAAAGCAAACTTATTCCTAATTGGTGGGTTCATAGAGCGTAAATATGGCTCTAGCAACCTTAGGCAATTAGGTGGCGTATATAAAGCGATGCCATGGCTCGCCTTTCTGTTTCTTATATCTGCGTTTTCTTTGGCGGGCTTTCCACCTCTGTCTGGGTTCTGGGGGAAGTTTCTTGTTATCAAAGCCAGCTTGCAAACCGAGCATTATTGGCTGGCTGGGTCAGCGCTTTTAGTTGGTCTTTTAACGGTATTTTCTATGACCAAAATCTGGAACGAAGTATTTTGGAAAGCCGCGCCACAAGGTGTAGAAGAGAAACCAATAGCTCAGCCCACAAAATGGCTCTACTGCGCACCCATCGCAATATTAACAGCGCTGAGTCTGACCATCGGTTTAGCCGCTGAACCACTGTATCAGTTTGCTGTTGAAGCAGCAGAACAGCTACTTGATCCGCAAGACTACATTCACGCCGTCCTTGGGGAAAGCCGAGTCGAACATGATTCTGGACTAATACGTTTTGTCGAGAGTACGACGGGAGGAAACCAATGATTTACCTTTTTTTGAATCTCTTCCTCGCTCTGGCATGGATGTTACTCAATGGCGACTACACTAGTTTTAACTTTATTGTAGGGTTTGCTGTCGGCTTCGTTGCATTGAGACTAAGCCAACCTTTCGGTTTGAAAACCAGTTACTTCCGGCGTTTTCGGGCCTTGGTTGGTTTACTTCTCTACTTCTGTTACGAGATGGTGATATCCGTCGCCAGGGTCTGTTGGGATGTCATCACTCCGACGCATCTAAGTGATCCAGATATTGTTCATGTACCGCTGGATGTTTCCACCGATTTAGAGATATCCCTACTGGCGAATATGGTCTCACTTACACCGGGTAGTTTGAGCCTAGATATCACCGCAGATAAAAAGCATATGGTGGTGCATGCGATGTTCGCTCCTGAACATGAAAAGGTGATCAGGGAAATTAAAGATGGTTTGGAGAAGCGAATTTTGGAGGTGACTCGTGGCTGAATGGTTACAAATAAGTGACTGGCTACAAACCAGCACGACGATAGCTTACACAGGGTTACTACTCAGCGTCGTCATGGCGTTCATCCGTTTGATTCTTGGGCCAACACTGGCAGACAGAGTTATCGCACTTGATTTGATTGCATTTATCACAGTGGGATTCATTGCCGTTTATACGTTGGATAGTGGACAACAGTCATTGTTGGATGTCGCAATTACACTCGGTCTGGTTGCGTTTCTGGGAACTATCGCGTTTGCAAGACTGATTTTCAAAAGAAAAGGAGAGGCATCATGAACATTATCGTGGGTGTACTGCTTTGCCTCGGTACCCTGTTTATTCTCATTGCGAGCCTGGGTATTTTGCGAATGCCAGACCTTTATATGAGAATGCACGCAGCTACAAAGGCGGGAACAGTCGGGTTGGCCTCGCTTCTACTGGCTGTGGCAATAGCGATTCCGGATATCACCGTCATTTCCAGAGTAATCGGGACCATGTTGTTTATCTTTATTACCGCTCCCGTCGCTGCACATTTGCTTGGTAAGGCAACGAAAGAAAGCGGTTATCAAATCTGGCGCAGGATGAAATAGGCGGATAATCTAGGGCAAGCGTTTTGGCAATCGGATCGTAAAACTCACACCTTGGTTAGAGGTAAATTCCAGCGTTCCTTTGAGCTTCTGAGTCACCAGATTAAACACCAAATTCAAGCCAATGCCCGTCCCACCGCGTGCTCTTCGGCTGGTATAGAAAGGCTCAAATATCTTTTTGTGTAGCTCTGGTTCCACACCGCAACCATTATCGTCAAACTGAAACACCACCATGTCGCCTTCAAGCCGCACATCTATGTCAATCCGAGGATTAGGCTGCTGTTCAAACGCATGGTGGATACTATTGAGAATCAGATGAGAAAATACTTGTGTCAACGCACCAGATAAACTGTGCATCGTAAGACCTGGTTCAACAATTAGTTCCGGCTCTACCCCAGCTTTATGAGTCTCTGGATGTAGGCTTGCGAGAAGCGCTTGAAGCACTTCAGTAACCTCGAAATCCGTGCAATCTTCAGAAACCTGATTCACTGCCGTTTGCTTAAAGCTCTGCACCAGTTTAGAAGCCCGATTCAAGTTATCCATAAGTAATTCGATGGCCTGTGCCTGCTGCGTCACATAATTATCAAACTGTTCGCTGGTCAGAGACTGAGCTTCGAACGCAGCCTTGAGCTTGGTATTTGATTCGTGGATTAGCGACGATGACGTGATCGCGATACCTAATGGTGTATTGACCTCATGAGCAATCCCCGCGACTAATCCACCCAACGCCGACAGCTTTTCTGATTCGATTAACTGCTCTTGCGTTCTCTTCAATTGGTCCATGCTTTGCTCTAAAGCCAGAGTTCGTTCTGTGACTTTCTCTTCTAGTGTCTCATTGAGATTTTCTAGCTTACTCTGAGCATTGACCCTCTCTTGAATCTCCTGATAAAGCTCTTGGTTTGATTTTTCCAGCTCCGAGAGAAAGTGATTAAAGTAATTTGCCAACTGAGCTAACTCATCATTCGAGCCCGAATTATCTTCCACTCGCACGCTATAGTTACCATCAGAGGCCTTACCTATCCACTGCATGACATTTTTCAACGGCAATACGATAGAGCGACTGAGAAGTAAGTTAGACGGTACGATGAGCAAAATGGAGACTAACAGCACAATGGCATGAATAACCTTAAGGTCGAACAGCGGTTGGTTAAGTTCTTGAACATAAGTAGAGGAAACGATGTACCATTTGTACTCGGGCAAATATCGAAAAACTGCGATTTTCTCACGATGTTCCGGCTCTTGTGGGTTCTTCCACGTATATTTAATTGTACCGTTTTTTTCTTTAAGCATTTGTTGAACGAACAACTGACCTCTTGAGTCACGCACGTTATAGAAGTTGCCATCGTAATAAGGGTGAACAATGGCGTCTCCTTGATCGTTGAGCACGTAAGAATACCCAGTTTCATCAAAGTGAAGCTTGGATATTGATTCACTGAAATCCTCGATGTCCACCAAACTGGCAAACTCTTCACGATAAGAAGATGAAGTGATGATCCAATCCCACGGCTCAAAATACACCATGTACAGCGCCTTTGGTCGCTCAACGAGCTCATCAGGGTTTTTCCACTGATATTCAAGATAACCTTGTCTGGCCGCTACTTGCTTCTGAATAAATTCGTACTTCATCAAGCTCACGTCAAGCAATGGCTGCTTTGGATGGACTCGGATGATCCCTTCGGAGTCGACAACATAAGGATACCCTGTAACACCGATTTGTTGATTTAGTAGGAAATTAGCGGCGCGTTGCTTCGCTTCTTGCTCAGACAGATTGCCTGACTGATATTGACGATACTGCTGCTCTACATATTGCAGATTGAACTCTGAGATACCTCGCAAGTAATTCCTGATCGTAATATCGACCGTAGTCGCAATATTATTGGTGATAGACTCAGTTGCCGTTGTGAGCTCTTTCTCTACGCCTTTTTCTACAAGATCTCGCATCAAGACGTAATTCGAGAGATTGGCGATGTTAAGGACGAGCAAAAACAGTAGCAGATAACCGAACATGAGTCGGTTTCTAATAGAAAGTTTACGAAAAAAGGTCTGAAGCAGCTGCATAACCATCCGCTATTGGCATATCGGTTAATAAAGCATAGACCTGATTCTACCGAGCTGTGTACACAAGTCAGTGGTAAAGCGCCAAAGAATCTAGGTTAACGATGTTCACCAGCGAAGATGCCAAAAGTCAGAACATTGAGCGTATCGGTCACACTTTCCAGTGAACTTAGAATTTGCCGAGTCGGCTCATTATCGAGGAGAGCTTGTCCATCAATACCCTTGCCTTTTGACTCAGGTTTGTCTGCGGTCGTTACTTCTTTGATATCCGTTGTTTCTTCAACGATATGTTCTTCTGTCACTTTATCTGAAGAGATATCCTCAGTACTTGCACAGGCTGTAGCCGTACAACAGAAACTACACAAAAGAAAGAACTTAGTACGAAACATAGCGGCTCAACAGAAATAAAACATCGTTCAATTGTATTGCAACAAATGCTTTCTATCCAGTGTATTAACCAAATACCTCACAGCAGTTGCTGCAGAAAAGCCAGTTGCTGCTTTTCCTGCTCTGTCATTTGGTACTCTTCATCCGTCAGCGTACCGGAATCAAATCGACCAACTGGATAACTCTCGGCATCGCTCTGTCCATAACCTGCTTTTTCTCCAGGGTGACCTGACATACGTTCAATCACCACATCACGTAGCTCTAGATCGATCTCGCCCTCTGGCAAGACTCGTTTAAACGCTTTTAACTCCACTGTTTGCTCACCCTCTGACAATCGTTGCTTCTCAACTAAAGACGCAATGGCTTTACCGCCTTGCTGATAGAGGTTCGCGCGGAGTCTGAATATGCCTTCTTTATCGATTTGTAACGTGACCGGAATCTTCATATCAGGCCCCTGAGCATATCCTTCTGATACTGACACCACGCTCGCTACTGAATGATATAAACGCACATCGGCACTAACAATATCTTTTCCTCGTTCAAAGTCGACACGTGCTATTAGTCTCAGTTCTTCTGGCCAATCGTTACCCGGCGTGATTTGCCACTGCATTTCATCCGAAGGCAATGTCGTTAGGACTTGCTGCGTGGCAACAGAAACGACATCCAATGAAGCGCCAAGAACGGTCTGCTGCGTTTTGAGCTCAACCGCAATCTGTTCGGGGTAAAAATGCCGAAACTTTTTAATGCTCAACGAAGCCGTAGACTTGCCGTCCAATATCGGAGTCTCTACCACTTCAAATGCATTCCAGTTCAAGTAGGGACTGCTCTCATTAACTATCGGTTGAGAGTATGATGGGTATTGAAGAATTTGTTGATGTTTGATGGCCACTTGCTTTAACTTCAATGCCACTGCCTTCGTCTCGATAGAGTTTGCTCTCTCTGTCGAGGCCTGCTTTGAAACAACCAAGCGATTGTCCGCTTCAGGAAGGGGAACTGCATCATGACCCACTTTGCCCCTAGGCTTGGCGTATTCGGATGTCTCAACGGGGTTTGGCCAAAAAATGAAGCCTGCTGCTGTCAACGCAGTGATGAAGCTGAATACCCATAACTTAGTCTTCATAAGGTTCTCCAGAAAATCAGGGCTGAGTCGTCTCACTCAGCCCTGCATACGATCAGTTTAGGCCAACCGCAATTTCGGACATGGTGTCTTTATTAGACCCTTGTACGTACAGATATTTGGTTCCCCACCAGCCGTTTTCCTTGTAAGTTGTTACCCCGACAGATTGGCCATTGGCTAGCGTCACATCCGTCACACTGGAGGTAACTTCTCCTTTGTGTTTCGGACCCACTACATCACTGTGGCTGTAGTCGTCTCCCATGATCAAGGGATAGTGCTCAGGCATCAAGTTAGAAACGCCTTTGCTTTGAGAAGCTATCTTACCGTTCATCGCTAAACTTGTTGAACAGCTGTCGTAACTTCCTGACTCTGCTGCGCCACAAGCGGAATGCGCCGCCACAACACCGTCATCATTGCCGGGAAGAAAAACCGACGTCGTTTTGAAATAGTCAGTCCCGTTCCCAATAAACCGAATTCGTGGGATGCGGTGCTCTGACAGACGTGCTATCTGGCGCGCATTGGAAACTTTTAGATCATTGAGTACACCTGAGTTTTCCTGATTAGGCATTTCCCCCAACCACAGTGAAATAGCGTAGCGCATCGCACTGTTTGCCCAGCCTCCCCCTTCGATGATGTTGACCACAATATCCCCAAGCTCAGAGCCACCACCAGCACCAGCAAAATCGTAAGTAGCGACAACATTGAGAGGCTCTAATCCAGCGTTAGTCAGCCAGTTTTCCTGATTATCTAGCAGGTATCGTGCAACAAGATCGCCAGCGGAGTGCGTCACAAAAATACACCCTGACTGGCAGGTCCCGTTGCGGGAAAGCTCCTGGAGTTTAGGCCAAGCGTATTCGCTGGAGATTTTGCCTTCAACACGTTCATAAGCAGGCCAGTCAATCCGAGCGTCAGCGTATTGGAGCCAGTACTCTTTCCAGTAATCTTCACCTTCCAGCTCAACCTGAGCGGCATCAGGTTTGGACTGTAATTGATCCGATTGAAAGCCGTGAATCAGCACGACCTTGTAGTTTCCTATGGCAGCATGTGTAAAACTAGAAAACGCAATTGCCACTGCAATGGAGGCAATCTTTGTCATTATTTTCATGATGTTATTAACCTTTTCGTCCTGAAATTAGCGTTATTTGCTTTGTCATCAGCGAGCAAAATTCCAAACATCGAAACCACTTTTGCTCGTTAAATAGGATTAGTCTTCGGCTCTCTTTTATTCAACTCATCCGATGAGAGCCTTTGCACTAGGTTAAAAAAACAACACATAAATGTTAACAATTTGAGATCTAAGACAGATTTACAATAACTATTGATATGAATTTTATTGCTTATCGTTTAGGTGTCACTAAAACGACATGTTTTACTGATATGAGGATCAACCCACGAAATGCTTAACTATCCGGAATGATTGACTTTTTATACTACACTGATAAGTAAGAGCACTTTGCTAGGTTACCGTGTTATCACGTAGACTGTTTAGTAAACCCTAAATTAAATATGCCATGATTACTTGGAAACAACCGCTGCAAGATTTCGAATGGTTAATACATCAAGTCTGGTATCTGGAGCTAGAGGCTGACGATGTCATCACGCAACAACCAAGGCTCATTCCCAATCCAAGGGCTCATTTGCTCTTTACGCCGGATGAACAAAAGTACAGTTACGACAGCGGCATAACTAAATTTGAAGGTAAAGGGAGTCACCTGCTTTCGGTGAGCGATCAGTTACTGTTATTAGACGACTCTGCTCCACTAAAACGTATCGGTGTCACTTTCAGGCCCGAGGGGCTGTACCTACTCAATTCTTCTGTCGGTCATCATCTTAACCAATGCAGCTGGCCTACTTGGTTGGATACGTTTTTCGGGCCCGCACTCCACAACCAGCTATGGCAATCGAATGACAAATCACACCTGCTTGATGTGTTTCATCACCATTTCCATCAGCTCAACCTAAACCGCAAAAAAGACCGCGCTTTCTCTATTACACACCAAGCGACCAAAATAGTAGAAAATCGCCTATCCGACTGGAGTATCGAGCAGATTGCCGACCAATGTGCATGTTCTAGAAGAACCTTAGAAAGGCACTTCAAACAAGTTACAGGGCTCAGCGTTAAGCAATATCTCATGATAATGAAACTGGAAGAAATTGTGTTGTCTATCTATGAGCAAGATGCCGATCCCGACTGGGCTGAATTTGCACAAGCATTTGGTTTTAGTGATCAGTCCCATTTAATCCGCCAACTCAAAGATCAGCTCAATCGGACACCAGCTAAGTACCTCAAAGACCGAGACCTCACCATCGACATCTACGGGGACTTCGAATAACACTTGTCGCAAATATCCAATTTTCGGCGCAGATGTTGATCTACCATGCTGAGCAAATTGAGAGGTACACAATGACATACAAAAAACTAAAACGTGGTGAATCAATCTCCTTTGGCGACTCACTAAACATCAAACTGATTCAACGCGAAGATTTAAACGACATCATCCCAATGCTTAACGACCAAGAGGTCAACGCCTACTTGTTCTTTGCTCCCGCAGAGGAAAGTATGTTTCACGCGTTTTTTACCCCAATCATTGAAAACACTGAACACGCAATAAACAAAGGTAATTGGCCAGACAGCCCAACATTTGTCATTCGGGACAAACAAGGCCACTACATGGGTATGTGCGGATTATCTAAGGTGATGTTTCTCGAAGGTAACTACGAAGTCGGGTATCAACTTCCCGTCCACGCATGGGGCAAAGGGATCGCTACTCGTGCCTGTCGCTTGCTCACCGATATTGCATTTAACGAGTTAGGTAGCCACAAAGTCAGTGCTGACTGCTATGGCGCTAACACAGGTTCATACAAAACTATGGAGAAATGCGGTTTTACCTTTGAAGGTCGCCAAATTGACTACTACAAGGTTGAATCTGGATTCGACGATAAAGTGTATTACGGTATAACGGCTAAGCAGTACTTCCAAAAATCACCAAACCAATAGTTTTTACTCTGATGGGCCATAAAATATTGCCAGACAGGCTATGTTTTCGAGAGATTACACTAGACCACACAGGAAAAGCTCTCCTACAATCTCGACATTGGGCCCATCAAACTAATATAAGGAGGAACCCCATGACTAAGTGTGAATTACATTTCGCGCGCTTCTTCAGCAATCACGCAAGCTCAAGTTTTACTGGTATCGTGCTGCGATAACCTTTGCTTGAGCGAAGATTAATACATACAGACTAGAGTCTCTTCTCTCTGGCTTACCGGGTTATCGTCAGCAATGTTTGACGAAAGGCATCTTCATGCCTGTAATTCTTGAGTAAGTTATGAGCACTTTACTATCTGCACAATCTATTTCTTATCAAACGACTTCAGCTCCTTTGCTTGAAGACATCTCATTCACCCTAAAAAAAGGCGACCGAATCGGCTTAGTCGGTCACAACGGTTGCGGTAAAAGTACCCTTCTAAATCTACTCCATGGTGGAATTCAAGCAAATTCCGGAACTATTACAACAGCCAGTCATTGCCAGTTAGAATGCGTGGAGCAGCATCTTCCACAATCTCTGATGCACCGGTCGATGATTGATGCGGTACTTGATCGTTTACCTGACAATGAGCGAATCAGCCAGCGCTGGCGTGCTGAACTCATCCTTTCCGATATGGGATTCGATTCATCACATTGGGCATTAATTACTTCTAGCTTAAGTGGAGGCCAACATACCCGTTTGCTGTTAGCCAGAGCATTGATCGTGGAACCTGACCTACTCTTGCTGGATGAACCTAGTAACCACCTCGATCTGACGACATTGCTGTGGTTAGAGCAATTCTTGCTAGGTTGGAACGGCAGCTTTGTGCTTGTATCACACGACCGGAGATTGCTGGACAACACCACCAATTGCACCTGGATACTGCGTGACAATAGCCTGCACTTCTTTCAACTGCCCTGCTCCGAAGCTTTGGAAATGCTTGAAGCACGTGATGAAGCTGACATGAAGCGTCATCAAGCGGAGCAAAAAGAAATTGACCGTATTGAGAAGAGCGCGAAACGCCTCGCTGTTTGGGGGCATGTTTACGACAATGAAGACTTGTCGCGAAAAGCCAAGAACATGGAAAAGCGAGTCGAGAAGCTCAAAGACGATCAGACGACACTCACGTCTGGGGCACCCTGGAAGTTGGAGTTAAAAGGCGAACGCTTAAAAGCGGACCGCTTACTGCAAATATCCGATCTGGATGTCTCTCCATCGTCCGAAGGTCCATGCTTATTCAATATCGTGGCTAACCAATTGAAAAGTGGCGATCGGGTGGCCATTGTTGGCAAAAATGGAGGGGGTAAATCAACCTTGCTGAAAACGCTATGGCAAAGCTACCAGCAGGAAGACGCGGTGAAACAAGGTATTGTTTTTCATCCTAGAGCGAACGTTGGCTTTTACGATCAGAGCCTTAAGCAACTGGACGATAACAAAACCTTATTGGACGCTCTGGCGAGCTTCACTTCTGCACCAGAAGAAAAGCGTAAGATGGCGCTGATCAGCGCTGGATTCCCGTACCTTAGACACAATCAGAATGTTCATCAACTGAGTGGTGGCGAACGCTCACGCTTGTTGCTTATCGGGTTAACTCTGGCGAACTACCACCTTCTCCTGCTCGATGAGCCAACCAATCACTTGGATCTCAAAGGCAAAGAAGAACTGGCAGAAACGCTAACTAATTTTGCAGGCGGACTATTACTCGTCACGCATGACAGAGAGTTAATTGAAGCAAGCTGCAATCGTTTTTGGTATATCAAGGGAAATTCTCTGGAGGAGTGGTTAGACCCGCAACAGCTGTATCAAGCAATGAGCTCCGAGTCATCCCTTACCTCAAATGAAACAGTAACCAAGGAAGCGAGAGTAGCGTCTCATTTACCTCTAACGGACGGGCTTACTGATGAAGAGCAATTGATTGAAAAACTCTATGACCTCGAAACGAAACTCGAGGAAGATGTATCGAGAAAAGCCAAACATCAAAAACCAAAGCTTCAGGCTTTGTGGCGCGATGAAATAGCTATCATTAACCAAAAACTCGGTATTGAGTGATACACCGTTTGGTGAGCTACAACCTAATGCAAGGCCGCCGACTCCGGCGGCTTTCTCATTCAGTTCAACCACTTCTATTTGACGAAAACCCGTGCTCATCGCTAGTATCAGCCTCACAAATACTAGAATGATAAAAATTAATATGACAGAACAAAAAGTACGTTGGGGCATTGCCGGGCTGGGTAAAATTGCACATCGATTTGCCGCCGATCTCACTCAGCATGTCGACAACGCTTGTCTATATGCCGTCGCAGCCAGAGATGAACAACGCGCTGATGCTTTTGCCCAGCAATATCAGGCTGAGCACGCTTATTCTTCTTATCTAGCCATGGCAGAAGACCCAAATGTTGATGCCGTATACATTGCGACTATCCATCCGTTTCACAAAAGCATGGTTGAACTGTTCTTGAACCACGGCAAGCATGTTCTGGTTGAAAAGCCAGCTTTCACTAATACCCAAGACTGGGACGACATGAAGGCACTGGCAGATAAACAAGGCCTAGTGCTCATGGAAGCAATGAAGTCAGTGACTTTCCCAGCTTACCGAGCGCTACGGGATTTCATTCAAAAAAACAGTATTGAGATAGAATCAATCGAAGCGGCGTTCGGCAACTGGCATGAATTTGATGTTCAACAGCAGATTTTCAACCCTAATTTATGCGGCGGTGCGACTTTAGATGTCGGCGTTTATGCGCTCTGGCTATACGCGGATCTTTGCCAGCTCAAACAGAGTGAGATCCAACCGCCATCGGTGTCCTATCAGAAGCACAACAATGAATCCAAGGTCGATGAAACTGTAGAGTTTACGTTTACTCACGGTATCAAGGGGAAGATTGGCGCTTCAATCAGCCAACGCCTAAAACGTGTCGCGACAATACGTGGGCCCGAGGTCGAAATTGTTATCCAAGATAAGTGGTGGAATCCAACCATCATTGATGTAACTTACAAAGGTGAACATACCCAGATCTCACACTTACCTGCAGGCGGTGGATTTGAGTTTGAAGCTTCTCATTTATCCCAGCTGATCATTGATGGTAAATCGAGCTCGGACTTCGTTCCTCATGAAACCAGTCGCCAGGTGATTGCTCTCATGGAACGAAGCCTGAAAGACAATGGATTCTCGCACTTGCTTCACGCCTCTCATCATTAAACATCACCGTAGCGCCGATCTTTTGCTTGGCGCTTTTTATTCATAAAGGCCGAGCGAAACTCGGGTTGCAATCGGATCCTCATGAACTAGAGGAAGGGGACTACATTTCGTACCCTGGAGACTTACCGCATATGTTTGAAGCGCTGGAAGAAGATACACGGGCAATGTTGATTTCAGAATATCGGTAGAAATGAAAAGGCGAGCAACATTGCTCGCCTTTCGCATTAGCCATCAGTTCGATATCAAATTTCATAGAACCAAGAATCTTGCTGCAAATCTAGGAGTTCTGGCTCGCCACCCTCAAGCTGATACAAATGGAACTGTTGTAACGGCGGAGAGTAGACATGCAGCGTAACCAGAGGCTCATCATCAGCCTGCAAATTGGATATCTGGTGAATATCGTTGTCTTTGCTGACAGTCACGCTACCTTGCTGGTAATGGGAGGATTGAGACGCGTAAATATGACCGTTCGCTGCCGTTTCAAATAAGGTCTCTGTCGCTTCACCATGCAGCACACGCACGCCACAGGCGGTATTTAAGTGGTCATGAATTTTGCTTCTCTGACCATTTAGCCAACTCAAGATGAGCACTTCACAGTGGTCATTTTTAAATAGTCGCTTTCGACAGTAACTGTCTTCATCAAAGCTGGCTAATGCCTTTATTTCGGTGTCATTCAAAGCCACGTTTTCAAGTATGAATCTTATCGTTGCAAGCGACAGTGGTTTGTTAGACAACTTAATTTGCTCCATAAGCTCCTGAAAATTAAGTCGGTAGTCACTATCAAGTAACGCAGCCAGTGCTGGAGCTTGCTGCTGAGTTATCGCTGAATGTCGCAAATTGTCCTCCTCACACATCCTGTTATGTTTTGGCAAGCACGCCTAATTGCCTTTAGATGTTGCATGAGTAGACAATTAGCTGCATAAAAAGTGTCACATAGAAATGTCATTCGTAGAAGGTCATCACGATTTTACAAGTAATTAACAATTGGACGAGTTACTTTATAAAATCGAAAAAATTAAGAATCTGCTACGACCTCTGAGACATCGCTTACGCCGCACTGAGAATCGCTGTACAGTATGCACAAACAAAAACAGGACATCGTCAATGACAAAAACGACTTTAATCACCGGTGCCAGTCGAGGGATTGGTAAAGCACTATCGCACTACTTTGCTAAACAAGGTTACAACTTGGTATTGATTGCAAAGCAAGAAGCAACTCTTAAACATGTGTTTGATGAGTTAAGTGAAGAGTTTCCTCATCTCAGCATCGAAACCCACAGTCTAGATTTCGCGCAGCCTGAAGTTACTGCGAATTCTTTTAAGGTGATTCTAGATCAGCTTGAATCCATTGATGTCCTGGTAAACAGTGCTGGCGTCCTAAAAGCAGGTCATATTGATCTGACGTTCCAAAAGTTGTCTGAGTTAATGAATGTCAACCTACTTTCTACCATTGCAGTGTGTAATGCCGTGGCAGAAAAAATGAAACAACAAGGAATCGGGGAAATCTATAATCTAGGGTCGACCGCAGGGCTATCTCCTGTACCAAAGATTGCGGCTTACTCAGCCACTAAAGCAGCAATGGTAAGCTATAGCCAGTCCCTTTATCAGGAACTACTGCCGCACAATGTTCAAGTGTGTTGCTTGTGTCCAAGCGTTGTAGATACAGATATGACCAATGATGGACGAATCAAAAACGAACTAAAAATCGAACCTGAAGATTTAGCAAAAGCGATAGATTTTGCCCGCAGCCTGTCAACAGGTGCAGCGATGTCGATCTTACCTATTCGTTGTAAAGTCATCGACTTAGAAAATAGCTGATTCGCGATGAAGCAATAAAAAAGGGCTACCAATGGTAGCCCTTAGCATTTTCCTTTAACTTATTAGCGACTTTCTAGCTCTTCGAAAATCGCTTCCGCATCAACAACACCACCAGAGATTGACAGTGTGCTGAACGGTACAAGTTCTTCTGGAGTAGAAGGTTTCTTAACCAATAGTTCAGGGTAAGTACGCGCTTTACTCATCAGCAGTTCTTTAAGCTCAACGGCAGACAGGTCTGGATAGTGCGACCATACCATTGCAGCTACACCAGAAACGACTGGCGCTGCCATACTTGTGCCGCTGTACGCTGCGTAGTTGTTATCTGGAGTTGAAGACAGAACACGGTAACCCGGAGCAAAGACATCAACCGTCTCCTGACCAAAGTTACTGAAGCTTGCAACCAGTGAGTCATCTGCATATTTCGCTGATGCACCAATGTCCATCCATGTTGAGATTGGCTTAGACCAAGAGTGCTTAGCGAAACGGTTCGGGAAGCTTGGCTTGATGTCGTTATCGTTGCGGCTGTTACCGGCAGAATGCACAATCAGTACGCCTTTACGTGCTGCGTAACGGAATGCGTGGTCCACGATGTACTTACGTGGCGAGTAGCTCTTACCAAAGCTCATGTTGATGATCTTCGCACCGTTATCAACAGCGTAGCGAACCGCGTTAGCGATATCTTTATCCCTTTCGTCACCATTTGGTACCATACGTACCGCCATGATTTGAGCGTAATCAGCAAGGCCATCAATACCAATACCATTGCGACGTTCCGCGGCAATAATACCTGCTACGTGAGTACCATGAGCGCCAACAGGACCTTTCACATCGTTGTTACCGTAGCCCTTCTCCCAAGGGTTGTGGATGTTATCCATCACGATGTCACGACGCGTGTCTAGCTCTAGATTGTAGTGGTAGTCCAGAGACTCTTGGTAGCGGCTTCTGCGTGATTCTAGGTAATCGAATGAGTACCAAGATTCAAATACGCCAAGCAGGCCTTTAGCGGCTGCAACCACTTCAGGGTTTGAGTGCTCAAGTAAAATTTGTAGGCCGTCGACAGTAAAGTCTTTGTGGTCCGTTAACTGAGTGATTTGATCTTTGTACTGATTCGCTTGCTCAGTCGCTGCCGTCACTTGATCAAGAGAAGTCTGGTTGTATTCAACTGATTCTAGATAGTCTGCTTCTACGCCCTTGTAGTATTCACGCTTCTTACGCGGAATCCAGTGATTACCTTCTTTCAGCTTCAGATATTTTTTGTACTCACGAGTCACTTCTAGTGTGTCTTGATCCACATTGACACCAAGAGAGTTACCAAGGAAGTTCCAACCGTGAACGTCATCGATATATCCGTTACCGTCATCATCGATGCCGTTACCTGGAATTTCGTCTTCGTTAGTCCAAAGTTTGTTTTTCAGATCTTCATGGTCAACATCAACACCTGAGTCAAGAACCGCAACAATCACAGGCTGTGGCTTTAAAGGTGGCAGTAGTGATTCATAAACATAATCGGCACCCACACCCTGCAGGCTAGAGTAGTTTGCAGAAGCATTAAACCAGTCTCCACGATCATCTGACGGGTTGCTCATCATGCGCATTGAGAACAATGCGAAAGGTTTAACTGGCTTAGGCGAGTAATCTTCAACAATGTTACCTTTCACATCTTTGATGAAAGGCGAGTTTGCTGGAACTGGTTCAGCACTGACGCTGACTGAAACCGACGCTGAAGCCATCATAGCGACAGCAAGCGCGGAAAGCTTATATCCGTTTGTCATTCTGTTACATCCTATTTAATTATACGCTTACAAAGCGCACAAAAGATAAAATGCAACTCAATTAAGATCATTCACAAAATCAATTAAATGAGTATAAGATCTCACTAAGAGAGATATTTATCGCTCAAAATTTGAGATAAATTCTATTAATAATATCAACATTTATATAACGCATGATGTATATTAATTTAATCTTTTAATTCATAAGCTTAAGATCATTAATTAAATAGATATCTATTCATAAATATCCAATAAATTATTATCAAATAACTCATTAATAATTTAAAATTTTATTTATTCCGAGATACCTCAATATTTATTAATATCATTATCTACAATAAATAATGGAACACCGATCATGAAAAATTGGAAACTTCAGAAAATACCTACGTGTGACATTGTGGTATCCGTTGGATTATTGATTTATTTTAGTTGCTCATCATTACTAATAGGTAAGAGACATGTCCCAGCTAATGCCACAACTCAACTTATCTCATCTGCCACTGCAACAAGCTCTAGTCGATTCGATCTACCACGCCTTTATTGACCACGAAGATGTTCTTGCTGCGGTATTGCTAGGTTCCTTGGCCGCTGAGACAGGTGACAGGGTTTCTGATGCCGATGTTATTGTCTTCACGACCAATGGTTTTCATAGAAAATCGGATCTAGCTTACCGAGCATTTGAAAGCAACAAAGAGATCTTTTACTGTCTCGAGGGCTTCCACAATGACCATGCTTTTTTCAAGAAATATATCTTCAACGATATGACCAGTGCAGAGATTCACTGTCTCGATCTAGAAGAACCTTTCATGCTCTCAAAACCTTATAAGGTACTATTTGATAAATCAGATATCGTCACCTCCCGCCTTACTGATGCGCCAGCACCCAAGCATAAAGACTTCCCAGCTTATACTAGCGGTGATCAAGGGCTTATTTGGGAGTTATTCGACTGCATCAAATGGCTCAGCCGTGACGACACCAACTTAGCAAAAGAATACATTAAGAAGCTGGCTAACAAGCTTTAAGTACGTCCAGTCCCACACTGGTATGGAGACTCTTTGAATCGTCCAATTTTATACATCTTTTCTGGATTACCAGCCTCTGGTAAATCAACACTTGCTCAGCGCCTCGCTCAACATACATCATCAATATATGTGCGTATTGATACGGTCGAACAAGGCTTGCGAGACCTATGCAGCTTTAAAGTAGAAGGGGAAGGCTACCGGCTCAGCTACAGAATCATTGAAGACAACCTTCGACTAGGTATTAGCGCGATTGCAGACTCTTGTAACCCCATAGAACTCACACGACGTGAATGGCGTGATGTCGCCACCAGTGTAGACGCCCGCTTTGTCGACATTGAAATTTGGTGCTCGGATAAAGAAGAGCATAAACATCGTGTTCAAACACGACCTAACACAGTTAAAAACCTTGTCTTGCCAAATTGGGAACAGGTTGAAAATCGCCACTATGAAGCATGGCCTGATGACGTTATCAGGATTGATACCGCTGGAAAAAGCATTGAGCAAGCCTTCACAGAATTGCTAGATAAGCTTGAAGTCTGGTCATCTCCTGCTTAACTAGACTGTGTATAACTCTTTGAAATCTAAAAATACTAATGTCTCAGGAGCCAGTATGGAGCAGAACAACGCCTTTCAGGAACAGATCCCCAATAACCATTGTTTTGGCTGTGGAGCCGAAAATACGATGGGGCTACAAATCAAAAGCTACTGGAATGGAGACAATGAATCTGTTTGTACTTTCACTCCTTCTGCTCATCACAGTGCTGGCCCTTTGCATTTCCTCAATGGTGGGATCATCTCTACCATCATTGATTGCCACTGTGTCTGTACTGCCATAGCGAAAGGTTATTACATGCAGGGCAGAGAGATTGGATCAGGTGAAGCGATTTGGTTTGCAACCGGAAGTTTAGATGTCAAATTCCTCAGACCGGTTCCCATAGACGATGACGTTCAACTTATCGCTTCTATCATTGAAGCGAAAGACAACAAAATAGAGCTCCAATGCGAGCTGTTTTCTGGAAACACACTTTGCTGTCAAAGTCGAGTTGTAGCCGTCAAAGTGCCTAATGAGTGGTTTGAAGGCCGATAAACACAACTAAAAAAGCCAGCGACTCGCGTCACTGGCTTTGCGTAAACCATTCAACTTATAATGTCGAACCAGTCATTAGAACTTGTAACCGCCACCGATCATAAATACCCACGGGTCAATTTGTACGTCTGTTGAGAACTCCGTAGAGCCAGCTTTGTACGTCGCTGTTGTATCGATATCGGCATACCAAACAGAAGCATTCAGGAACCAGTCTTCGTTAAGCATGTAGTCCACGCCAAGGTTTGCAGCTAGGCCCCAAGAGTCATCTAAGGAAAGATCGCTCAAACCCGCACCAGTCCCCGTACCATTTAGCTCTTCGTCAAAGAAAACTGTGTAGTTGATACCTGCACCAACATAAGGACGAATCTCACTGCTCGCATCACCGAAGTAGTACTGAACCATAAAAGTTGGTGGCAGATGCTTTGTCTCAGCAATGTCACCTAAGTTACCAAAGTTAGTTGAAATTTTGTGTGAGAAAGGGGTCGCAGCAAGTACTTCTAGGCTGATGTTGTCAGTCAACATATAACCAAAAGTCAGGCCAAGCTGAGTGTTGGAATCTACACCGAACTCAGAACCTGCGTTATTTAGTACGTCACCACTGCTATCATTTGGCGCTACGGTTGCGATACCAGCGCGGACAATAAAATCACCTTCTTGGTGAGCTAGAACATTACCGGAAACAAGGGCAGCAACGACTGCCAAACCACATACTGTTTTTTTCATTGTTGATTTCCTTACGTAGGGCTTTCTTTTAATTAATGATTGAGGGAATCTTATTTATTGTGGCGTGCAAGTTAACACACAAAGACCTTACTCTTTTGATGGAAATCAATTTGTGAATTTTATTGATTAGCGATTTACATTTGTTTCGACTTGATCACCTTTTCAATGCAAAACAATGACATTTATGTAATGCAGCCTTTGCGTGTGTCACAGACAAAAAAAGCTCCCGAAGGAGCTTTTTGTTTAGATATGTTTGCGGTTAGCCTGTGGTTTCAGGCTCACTTTGTTTGGCAAGTTGAATCTCTTGTTGTCGCAACATCGCGTCAAGTTCATCTCGACGTATCTTAAATGCGGTCATTTCACTTTTCGGAACTGAGCTCGCCATTGGTATATTAGCCGTCATGGCATTAACAGGCCTGCCACGGTCAATCAATTCATAGTGAATATGAGGACCAGTCACACGGCCAGTCGCACCAGACAAGCCAATTCTTTCACCACGTGATACTTTCTGCCCTTTTCGAACGAGGATTTTACTCAGGTGCAGATAACGCGTTTTGTAGCGGCTACCGTGCTGGATCACAACATAGTTACCCGCATATGGGTGTTTACGGGTCATGACAACCACACCGTCACCAGTTGACACAATCGGCGTACCTGTTGGCGCAGCCCAGTCAGTACCATTGTGCGGAGCAATTCGCCCAGTGACTGGGTGTTTCCGCGTTGGGTTAAAGTTAGAACTTAGTCGGTAATTTGCGTTGAGCGGTTTACGTTGGAATGCGCGTTGCAGGCTATTACCATTCTTATCGTAGTACTGTCCATCAGAGTGAAGGTAAGCCGTCACTTCTTTACCGCGATTATAGATTTTCACCGCTTGAAGCTCTTTGTTACCCGTTAGTTGCTCGCCAACATATTGCTTCGACAAGACCACTTCAAACACATCCCCAGCACGGAGATCGCGGGCAAAGTTAAGCTTGTCTTTGAGCAGCGATACGATCTGTTCGTTTTCACTACTTCCTAACCCCAATCGGTGCAGAGATTGAGAGAAGCTGCCTGCGATTTCCCCAACTAGCGCTTGTTCTTTCCAAGTGCCAGGAATCTTCACATCCTCAAAGGTATAACTGCCATCATCGTGACGATTATAAACAGCGCGTTCTACGATGCTGAACTCAAGCTCCATTTTCGCTAAGTTCTTAGTTTCAGCATCTCGCCAAAATCTTAGAGTATTTCCAGGTTTTAAAGTATCCAGCGCAAGATAGTTAAGATCTGTTTCCATAATCTTCATCAGCTCGCTATAACCAAAGCCTAGCTGGCTGAAAATGGAACTCAGATTGTCGCCTTTCTGAATCACGTACTCATAGTTTGGCATGTCATGAATGACTTCAACATCAGTAAGCAAGTCATTCACAATGCTGGATTCAGGAAGCGAAAGATCAATAGTGCGCTGATACTGGTTGCTTTTGTTTGTTGCAGATAAAACCAATGCGGCAACAACAGGAAGGCTCAAAAGCATCATTTTTCTCGACTTGGAGAGCTCTCGAAAGCGAGATGTCAATCTTTTGGATTGCACAGTTTGACCTTATTGCTTGAATTTCAGAAAGGCCTAAGGGTACGAATTTATGCCTAGCTTGTCACCTATGGAATGTCAGGTTTGGATCAAAAAAGGCGCAAACGCGCCTTTATAAATATGACTTATGGTTGATAGTAATCACCCACTTTCACATGCATTCAGATTACTGATAAGTGGAAACTAAACCATTATCTGAGCCGAAACCGTTTGGCTGATATTGGTCCGCATTCGGATCGTTTATCCACTTTTCATTATCAACCAAATAACGAAATTCAAATTCACTGTCTTTCGGCAAACGCGTTTTAAACTTGTAGGATTTACTCTTAGCCACCTTCTTCATTTCGGTTGGTTGCCAATCCAGAAAATCCGCTACGATAGCCACTGACTGTCCAACTTGTTCCGCAGCAAGTTCGAACGTTACTTCTACTTCATCTTTAGTTTTAAAGAATCGCTTATTGATCATGTTTAACTCCATTAACGACAAAAACAAATCCATCTCATAACTTGTCAGGCCAAATAATAAGCAATCCGTACTCCATGCACAATACCGTATTGAACACTGATTATTCGACACGTTCCAGGCTATCCTGCCCAGTCAACTCGAAAAGTATAGTAGTTGAAATGGTAGGCTCATGTGACATGGGTTGATCAGCATCACGTTGTTTAATACTCACACTAATATTGTGCTGCTGTTTTTCTAGTGCATCGACGACGATCCGGTCCCCCAGAAATTGAGCTTCTTTCGAAATCATGCGTTTTCTAAAATCATCATAGTGAAACGTGGCTAGATAGTAGAACACGCCGGAGCCCTGATTTGAGACAGTCATAATCGAGGCAAACATCGTGGGGGTAATCTGAAGCAACTTGCTTGTATCAACAGTGACGACGCCACGCTCTTCACCATCTTCATACGTGCCACTTGCCAGACCTTTCGTTGGGTTTAGCTCTTCCATAAACGTATAAGCCTGACTTTCGGGCACTTTCACCGTCCAAGGGTTTGTAGTCGAAAGACCAAAAACAGACTGCATAACCACATCACTGCTTGCAGCATGATTAGGAAACTTTGCCATTATCTCTTCATCAGAAAGACTGAATCGGTACAGGCCAGCGATCGTGACTACTATTAATAAGAGGATCGGAATCAAAAGAATCAGAGGAATTGGTAAAAGGCGCTTTTTCATCTTGTAGTATGTCTTATCAGATACATGAACATAGTGACGTCATGTTAGCAGCAAGGACAAGGAGATAAAATGGAACACGAGCAGAAAATACGTATGGCCGATTGCAGTTGTGGGCAGGTCAATCTGGTTTGTCGTGGTGAACCAGTCAGAACGTCAGTCTGTCACTGCTTTGAATGTCAAAAGAGAACCGGGAGCGTTTTCGGAGTCCAGGCTAGATTTAATCAAGAGCAAGTTTCTTTCAGCGGTGATCTTGTCGAATACACTCGTATCAGTGATTCAGGTAATGAAGTCACCTACTCTTTTTGCCCTAGGTGCAGCACGACAATGTCACTCAAACTCAGTGCCGCCCGAGATTTCATTGTTATACCTGTCGGTATTTTCCAAGAGCAGGATTTTCAGACCCCAAGTTTCTCTGTTTACGAAGAAAAGCAACACGGCTGGGTCAAATTTGACTGCCAGATGGAACATCACCATTAACAGAATGAGATATTGATTCACAAACCTTCTCTTAATTTGGGCTGTACTCTGTATTCAGCTCTCACAGTGACGGACAATGATATGAAGTTTGTGGTTTTACTTTCAGGATTGATGTTTCTTTCCACAGCACACTCCACCGAAACGGAAAAAGCGTATGAATGGGTGACCGATCTCGACTTGATGTTTCAGTTGGATGATACTCCCGATACCGTTGAAACATTCAACGATCAGGGCATGGAGTTTACTCACTACTTTTACAGTAGCCTGAACCATTCTTTTCTAGTCAACATTGAAACCGGTGAAGTGTGCCACGCCTATATCGGACCCGAAAGAAAAAGCTGTTTTCCATGCGGTGAAAATGAAGTCAGTGACGTCTGTCCGTAGCGGATAGCGATTTGCCTCAAACCTTTTCGTTCTTCAAACAAAGAGACCATTCTATGCAGATCACTCTGGTTCAGAACAAGGTGTTTTATAAAGACAAAGCACGCAATCTTGACCATATTTCCTCATTAGTCGCTAACCAAAAAGAGGTTGGTGAAATTCTGCTTCTTCCTGAGCTTTCAACGACAGGTTACATTTTTAACACCACAGAAGAAATTCATGCGCTTTGTGAGGACTTTTCTGACAGCGAAACGATAGCCACACTGCAGAATCTGGCTAAGCGGCACAATACCTTAGTTGTTGCGGGGCTGGCGGAAAGGCATAGCGATCAGTTTTATAACAGTGTGGCTGTAGTAGATGAACATGGGCTAAAAACTCGCTTTCGCAAGGTCAGCCAAACCAATATCGATAAGCGTTACTTCTCACGAGGTGACCAGCTAACCTGTTTCGAACACAAAGGAGTGAAGTTTGGTATCGCTATTTGCTTTGATCTCTGGTTTCCAGAAATCACTCGCGAATATGCCAAGCAAGGTATCGATGTACTGCTGCATCCAGCGAACTTTGGTGGCGAATACAGCTTGCATGTCGCGAGAGCAAAAGCACTCGAAAATGGTTACTACATAGTGACCTGCAATCGTGTGGGCGAAGATGTGACTGAAGAGTTGGTTGGAGAATATCGTGGCGACAGCCGGATTTGCACACCTAATGGGGAGTTGATTGCCCCTTTCCACCAAGAAGAAGCCATCTATACTCTCGACATTGAATGCCCGTTGCCGACACCACGCAAAGTACTCGGTGTGGAACTGCTTCCTGAAATGGCCTCAGTGAGTGACGTGCTGAGCTAAAAAAAGAGCCAGCGTAGTCGCTGGCTCATGTCGTATTCAAAAGCAAACCTATCTATAGCGCATGATCCAGTTGGTATTTACCGATCATTTCCCCTTCGTTATTTAGGAAACGCTGGTAGGAGAAAGGTGAAATATCAACACAAGTCGGTAAACTTCTCACCAACTCATCGAGAATTCGACCCGTAATCGCTGAGGTCAGCATACCGGTACGGAAATGGCCGCATGCATTGAGGTAACCTTCTACACCCGGAACCGGACCAAGAATCGGTAACTCATCTGGTGAGCCAGGACGCAACCCCGCCCAACAGCGCTTGATGTTCATGTCCTTGAGAGCAGGGATGGATTTCATCGCCCCCTGACCTAACTGCTTGATGTACTTAATATCATTGCTGGTATCAAATCCACGTTCTTCGGTCGTAGAACCAATCAAGATCTCACCGTTGTCTTTCTGCGCGATGTAACAATCACTGGTCGTCAAACAGCCGTTAAGTAACTTCGGTAGCTTCTCTGTGATGATCACCTGCCCTTTAACCGGGAAGACTGGCAGCTTATAACCTGTTGCCCATTGGCTGATAGTTTCTGCCCAAGCACCTGCAGCATTGACCATCATTTTACACGGTAAAACACCCTGTTCTGTTTTCACTGCTGTAACGCGATTACCCTGCCTCTCAACTCCTGTCACTTTAGTATTGAGATAAAGTTCAACCCCGTTCTGGCGAGCGGCTTCCAAATACGCTTCATTGAGGCGATACGGATTAATTTGATGGTCACAATCAAACTCCATCGCGCCAATGGCGTCTTTGGATACATTCGGTTCTTCGGAATGCAATTCTTCTTGAGAAACCCAACGAACATGATTGTGACGATTAGGCACCGCTGCTGCGATTTGTTCAGCGTACATCCGGTCATATTTATCGAACATCACAAACTTCAGGCCAGTGCGTTCAAATTTGAAGTCGACACCGTGGTTTTCAACCAGCTCCTCGTATAGTGCCGGGTACATCGCATTCGACATCATCGCCATATCAAAAAATGGTTCTGGCATAATATGCGGGTTCATTTCCGGTGCTTCATTTGCTCCTGACTCCTGCATTTGCTTCGATAATGTTTTAAATAGAATGACGCCACAGCCGAGACCAGTCGATTCACCCATTGCCCATAGTCCACCGGCAGATGCACGAGACGCATTTCCCGGGTATTTGAAATCAACGACAGCAATCTTGAGATCTTTCTGACGACTCAGGAAGTACGCAATGGACGCACCTATAACACCACCACCACAAATGACTACATCATACGCTTTCATTACTCTTCCTCCAGCGCTGCAAATGGGATTGGATCGAGTGGGAATCTAGGGCGAACTAGGCCTTGTTCCTGACTGAATCCTTCTTTCTTCAATCGGTCGTAGCAATAGTGGGCACAGGTTTTGCCTTGGCAATCCCCCATTGTCACGCGGGTGCGCATTTTTAAGGTCACAATGTCTCGGCAACCTTGAGCTATCGCTTCATCTATCGCTTTTTTCTTCACCTGTTCACAGCGACAAATTACGGTATCTTCCTCTGGTAGAGAGAGCAGGCCGAGTTCGCGGAAACCCGCATTATCAAAGGCCTGACGGAAGCGATAGAGACGTGACAACTTACGCCGCATTGCAGCAATGTACTGCTCTGCGTCTGCACTACCCAGTTTGCCAAGTTCACAAGCAATAGCTTTTGCGGCGATCTTACCTTCCAGCATGGCAGCATCGGCACCCGCAATTTTAGCGCTGTCACCTGCACAGAAAATGTTCTCCTGACTGCTTCGCTGCCATTTATCGACAGCAGGGATTGCCCCACTCATGTGGTCATATTCAATATCGAGGCCGATAAGCTGAGCGAGTTGCGAGCGAGCCGCAAAGCCATAGCCCACCCCTAGCGTATCCACAACATGAGTCACAGCTTGAGAGTGATCTGGGAACCAGTTGTCATCGTAAGGCGCAACGGTTACTTCATTGAGCTGGCGGACACCTTCTGCTTTCACCAACCCCCATCCATAGTGGAGCGGGATATTATGTTGCTTGAGGTACCACATCATCGATAGCCCATCCAACGCTTGTTGAGGGCGGTTGAGCATCGCCAGCGTTTCTTTGGCTACCGACGAAAACTTCGCAGCTTCATAAATAGCTTCAACCTGACAACCCGCTTTATGTAGTTGGCAAGCGACCAGAACTAACAGCGGGCCACTCCCTGTAATCACGACTTTGTTACCCGGTCTGACTAGCCCACTTTTGAGCTGAAGCTGTATCGCACCTAAAAGCATCACACCCGGAAGCTGCCATCCCGAAAAAGGGATGCTTCGTTCCTGACACCCCGTCGCCAATAGCAAATGGTCATACTCGATATTAGACAGTTCGTGGTCATGGGTAACCAATAGATTGTTGTCACCCAAAGGCCCTAAGACTCGTGTCTGAGTCCGCAAGTCAATGAAAGACGCATTGCTTTGATAGTCCTCTTGAAGCTTGTCCATCGCATTGGTCAGCTTTTCGTCCAGATGGGGCATGTCCGCCGTTTTTCGCCATGGTCCTCGATAAATAACACCACCAGCTTTAGGTGCTTCATCAATCACAGTGGAATGAATACCAAAGCGTGCAAGTTCAGTTGCTGCCGACATACCTGCCGGTCCACCACCTACAATCACGACTTTCTTAGTCATATCTCACCCCCTTGCTCAAGTACCAAGTTTCGGCTGGTCTCAACCTCCATATCTGGCTTGACGATAGTCTGGCAGGCTCTCTGCTTGTGGCGACCATCAATGTGCAACAAACAACAGTGACATACCCCCATCCCGCAGTATGGGCCGGATTCAGCACCGTAATCATTTGTCATCAACTGACGAATATTTGAAGCCAACAAAGCGCTTAGCACACTTTCACCTTCAACCGCCGGAATGGGTTTCCCGTCAACATTTATGGTGAAGGGCTTATCGAGCACCTTAGTAATATCTTGGTTTCTTTTTGTAATAGAATTCATATACCTCTCCAATGCAACAAAGCGCATACGCATCATACCCATAAAAAAAGTAAGGGAAATGATCAAAAAAGACGCATTTTCAATTTAAAAAGAACCATCACAATTATTAAGGGAAATACTTGTGCTACTACTCAGTATCTCATCAGACCACTGCAAAAATATGGAAGACAAGAACGAAAGTTGGTTCAAAGAAGAACAGAAATATATGTAATATTTATTAAATGGAAGGGTTTTATTGGATTAGAAAAATTAATTTAGATGACATAAACAAAATTCTGACTTTCGAATTCTTCAAGCTCGAACAACCGATCTAGCATCTCCTGATTAAGCCTGCTCCCTCTCTTAATTAAGACTTTTCCGTTTGGCAGGGAGACATCACGTTTTATTTCAATCCCTGGTTTTAGATCGCCAATACTGACGCAATATTCAAATGTACTTGTATTATTTCTGCGCTTATCTTCTAGCATATGAAAATAAGTATTCAGAATGAGCGGATCATAATGACTCTTAGATTTTTCTTTCATTAAACTTTCAGCAACCGCAGGCAAACGAAGCTTTGTTCTATCAACGTGATTGACCGTTAGATAATCGTAATCCTTCACCACTCTTATAATTCTCGACAATACAGGGATTTGCTCTCCTTTTAATCCTTCAGGAAACCCTGTTCCATCCATATTTTCATCCTGATATTGGATTCCCGCGAGAAGTGGTTGGAATGACGCATTATGCAGAAGTAAGTCAGCGGCTTTATGACCTGAGCCACACGGGCCAATGTGATGAGCTGTGTACGCTGAAGATAACTGCTGTTTAGACTGACAAGAGACCATGCCAATAAGATGGAGCAGAGCCGCTTGATAAGCTTGATCATTTGATACTTCAGATGACGTTATATGCCCTGCAAGCTCCTTGACGTGTTCAGCGATTCTCAGCAAATCTTGCTTTTCAACATGAACACTTTCAGAGATCACGTTCACCAACAAACTCAACGTATTATTCATCAGTTCTTTGTGCCTATGGCTTGCACTTTTGTACTTTAGATCGAGTTGTTTAATGTGTTTATTCTTCTCCTCTATCTGCCCTTGCAAGCTTTCATTATCTCGGAGAAGCTTAGCGTTGATGGCTTCCTGATGTTTCGCATATTTTTCTATGCCTCCCGTCATTTCAAACTGGGACTTGAGCCGAAGCAGCGTTTTCTTTACCTCTTCGTTTTCCCATGGTTTAGGTAATACATAGCTAACATCCCCTTCGTTGATAAACGCTGTTAAATCATTCTTCTCCGCATTACTTGATAGTGCGACACGTATAGCCCCAGGTTGGACATACCTAGCCTCATAAAAGAATTTGGAACTACTCATGGACGGCATATTGGAATCCGCAACAACGATGGAGACTTCGTAGTCATTGAGATATGTCAGGGCCGAAATCGGGTCATTAAATGTCACAACACTGAAGTCTTTCCTTAGCAGTCGTGACAGTGCACGAGTGATTTGAACTTCACTATCAACGATAATGAGTTTTACTGCGGTGTCTCCATCCATAAGAGCTCCCTGCCACTAGTGATGGTTTGATATAGGTAAGCGCACAGTGAATTTGGTGCCTTTACCGACTTTACTCACTACATCGATTTTGCCCCCATGATTATTCACCACCCCATGGCAAATAGATAACCCTAGCCCTGTGTTGCTCATGTCCATGCGAGTGGTGAAAAAGGGATCAAAGATTTGAGGCAGATTTTCTTCAGCAATACCGATCCCACTATCCACAATATGAACGACTACGTATTTGTCACAAAGGCTCGTCATCACTTTGATTACACCGAGTTCACGGCCAATTGCCTGTAACGAATTCTGCAGTAAATTAACAAAGAGCTGTTCAAGTTGATGTGCACTACATGAAACTAAAGCATTTTCAGCATCGTAAGACTCAATAATCCGACAGTTCGACTCAATACGATCTGAGAGGCTTTCAATTGATGATGACAAAATGACGTTAATATCTCTTAAATCGAATTGCTCATCACTGTAATCTGCAAACGTCTTGATATTAGAAAGTATGCTGTCAATTTTCAAAGCCCCTTCTGACGTTGCCTTGATAAGCTCATCGCTGTCTTCGAAGACAAAGTCGAGATCTTCTTCTTCACAAATTCGATCAATTCGGCTCAACACTTCCTTCGCAACCACAGGATGTGCCGACGCAACCGCAGCAAAGGTTTTGTACTCTGTCACTAATACCTTGAAAAAGCGATTGTAGTCTCTAAGCGTATTAATGTTGCTCAAGACATAGCTGATAGGTTCATTGATTTCTCTGAGAAGCCCAGAGCTTACCTGACCGAGATTCGACAGCTTCTCATCTCTCTCTAGCCTAGCTTCCATATCCTTGATACGTTGGTTCGACTCAACAAGAGAATGATGCTTTTTTGTGACCTTAACTAATGCTTCTTCGAAGCGTGACAACACCCGATTGTATTGACGGGCAATCATTCCAATCTCAGATGTCGGATCGTAATCGACTCGCTGTGTAAAATCACCGCTCGCCTCCTGATGCTGAATGACAGCGACGAGATCATAGAGATCACTGCCCGCTTCATGAGAAGAGATATTAAGACCGATAACCTCTTCTTCCTGCTTCACTCGCAAAGAAATCACTTTGTTAAGCAGGTAGAAACTCAAATAGCTGATAGGAAAGACGAATGCACTGGTCGCGCTAATACCGAATATTTGAATCAGTAACTGGCTGGTTCTATCTTCTGCTATCAGTGCTCCAGAAAATGCGTCTTGAGGTGCGAATAAAGCGACAGCCAAGGTCCCCCAGATACCATTTGCCAAATGAACAGGGATTGCTCCAACTGCATCATCAATTTTCTTTCGAATTAACAAATGGTTGGTCAAGGTATAAATCAGTGCAGCAACCATACCTATCACAACCGCACTAGGTGCATTGACTAAGTTACAGTTCGCGGTAATTGCCACCAGTCCCGAAAGAATACCGTTGCAGAAATGAGGAACATGCACTCGCTTAATCAAGTGAAGCGAGACCAATGCGGACGTTAATCCGCCCATCGCTCCAGCGAGTATGGTATTGAGGATAATATTGAAAGTATTTGAACTGAATGCAAGCGAGCTGCCCGCGTTGAATCCCAACCATCCAATCCATAGGAATACGACACCTGCGACCGTCTGTACCAAACTGCTGTGATTAAAAGCCTGCCCGTCTTTGAAACGGTTCAACCTTGGTCCAATCACAATCACTGCGGCTAACGCCGCCCAGCCGCCCACCGCATGCACCGCTGTCGAACCAGCAAAATCGACAAAGCCGTATTGCGATAACCAACCTTGTTCCGCCCACACCCAGTGACCCACAACAGGGTAAATAAAGGCAGCAACCAGAACAGAAATCGCAATATAGCCCTTCAGGCTACCTCGCTCTGCGATAGCACCGGAAATAATCGTAACCGATGTGGCACAAAACACCATTTGATAAAAGAAAAATGCACCCTCATCAATAGCATCAAATTTCGGGATCATGAACTGATTAGTGCCTGCCAGTCCTTGCCAAGATTCACCAAACATAATGCCGTAACCAACCAGCCAATACAGTCCCAGAACCACAGCTAAGTCGATTAAATTCTTAGCCGCTACATTGACCGTATTTTTTCGTCGTACAGTGCCAGCTTCAAGCAGCAAGAAGCCGACCTGCATCAGCAGGACCAGCAACGTACACAAAAATACGAACAATGAATTCATAACACCTATATGTTTTCAGCGCCTTATTAAGCAACTGAACTTACATCCATGTAATTGCATATGAGTATAAATATAGATCCAAATTCAACAGATTGGTTTACGGCGAAGCAGCCTTCACACGAGTCGAAAAGCGCAAATGGTGACTTAAGTGTTCGTTACCTATACTCAACATGGGCCCCAGGCACATGGAGGTTTGTATGAGTATTGCAACACGATTAGACCAATATCTAAGCGAACACGATATCCCGTTCCAGACAGTCAGGCATAGCCACAGCCAAAGCTCACTTCAGAGCGGTGTTGCTGCAGGTATACCTTTGGTGTGTCTGGCAAAGGGCATCGTTCTGGAAGATCACGATGGTCATCACATGATGGCTGTTTTACCCGCCAACAATAAGATCAGCTTGTCCCGGCTAAATGACGAGCTAAATGCCAATTTCCATCTTGTTAAAGAGCGACAGATTTATGAGATGTTCGACGATTGTGAGAATGGTGCCATACCACCTGTTGGTAGCGCCTACCATATATCGACCACTTATGATGAAGTGTTGACTCGCCAGAACTACGTCTACTTTGAAGCAGGCGATCATGAAACCTTGATCAAACTCGATCAGGAATCTTTTCGCCAATTAATGGGCCAGAGCAAAATGATGAGATTCAGTAGCCAGATCTTCCATTAACTTGCTTTAAACCGAAATCCGGTGACGATTCATCATCAAAAGAAGTCCACCAATTGGTGGACTTCTTTACCTTACTATTGCTTCTGATCCTGAGCGTTCTCAGGACTAAAGCTAGCCACAATATCTACTTCATCAAAGTTGCGGTAACCACGAATCATAATGTTGAACTCACCAGCTGGTTTGTTAAACACGCACTGTTCGTTGCTGCCATTCTGGAACGGACGACAGTCATATTCTGTTTTCGAAACCGGACCTTCATAGGTCACGTATAGATCCGCATCGCCACTGCGTGGGCCTGTAATGGAAATCGTTACTTCGCCCGGCTCTGTAGTGCGGAAAACAAAAAACTGTTCATCGAAATAACCGGATGTCAGGTTCTCCACTGGTGTACCGTTTTCCAGCTCCTTCACTGGCGACTCTGCGTCATCCAAACTGGTTTCCACCAAGTATGCGATGGCTAACTTAGCAAATTTAGTCGCATGGCTTGCGGTTGGGTCGGAGTTCTCCAACGTGTCGTGCTCAGTGTGGATATGCGGGTTGTAATCATTGAACATGGTTTCAAATGGCATTGCTGACGGGTAACCAGCGTTATGCCAAGAAGCGTGGTCAGAACAGGCGTAGCCACAGCGGTCAAAATCATAAGTAATTTCACTCGCGTAGGTATCAATCAGCTCGCTGAGAAATTCCGTTAAATTCGCGTCTGTGTAATCGTTGATGAAAGTAATGTCATGAGCCGAACCATTGTAGTTGGTCATATCCAGTTGCAGAGCAGAGACAACATCCGCCTGCTCGCCTTTCAGCGTTTGAGCGATGTCCTGAGAACCTCGCAAACCCACTTCTTCTGCAGCATAGCCATAGAACTTGATGGTGCGATCTGGCTGGATACCGCTAGCAATCATAAGACGCAATGCTTCTGTCACGGTTGCAATACCCGAAGCGTCATCATCGGCTCCCGGTGATATTGTACCTTCGGTTGTCCATGACCCAACTGTTGAATCTAGGTGACCACCCACCACAACGATCTCGTCTGGATGCTTGGCACCGACTAAAGTTACTTCAACCGATTTCTGTGGGTAATCACTGTGTGAGATTTGCTGAGCGGAGGCATAAGGTACATCCTTAATCTCTTCTTGCCAGCGCTCTAGCAACCAGTCCGAAGCAGCGATACCCGTAGAAGTGGTATAAAAACGGTTAGTAAAGCTGGTTAGGTTTTCAATGGTAGTAACCATGTTGTTTGGCTCAACCTGCGCAATCAACGACTCGACCGTATCGTGGTGGCTAATCACCGGCTTCTCAAACGTACTCATCGACAGTGGCATACCCGCCGCTTTCATTGCGCTTGCCTTGTCCTCATGCACCATGTAACCACCACAACGGTGTTTCGCTTCATGCATATGACTGGAGAGTGCCGCCAGCTGCTTCTCATTGATTTTGGCAACCACAGCATTTGGATTTGCTGCAAAGCCGCTAAATACCGCTGCACCATGCTGCGTTATCAAATGCTGAGCATCAGCATCCGTCGTAATCCATACTTCCCCATCTTTCAATACGTTGGCATCTGATGCTGCAAAAGCAGAAGCGCTCCCAAATAGAGCTAAAGCTAATAATGTCTTTTTCATAGCAGAACTGAGTTCCTTGTAAATTCTGTAGACGTGATACAAAGCAGGGCTCCATTCGGAGCCCTGTCGTTTTTAGAATGGATTAGTTGGCTTTGATGAAGCGGTAGCGCTTCGTTTCAGAACAAACGTCACCTGAGGTACATACTTGGTACTCAACATCAATCGTGCCGTTGTGACGGAACTTATCGACGTAAGAAGTAAATTCAGTTGCACCCACCACTTTGCCGTTACGTTTCACAACAAAGTAGTCGTCTGTTAGGTATTCCCAAGCCAGCTTAACGCGTGCTTTACCGTTAGGCTGTTTGTTACCAAATTTCAGCTTAAGTGGGAATGCGTCTGTTGCCGTATCTTCAATTGTGATGGTCTTGTTGGTAGTCGTTGCAGCACCGGCATTATCCGTTACCGTCAGAGTCACAACGTAATCACCAGCTGCCGCGTAAGTGTGGCTAACCACTGCACCTGACTGAGAGTTACCGTCACCAAGGTTCCACTGGTAAGAAACAATGTCCCCATCGCTATCACTACTTGTACTGGTTAGGTCAACTTTCTTGCCTGTGACAACGTGATCGAATGAAGCGACTGGTGGAACGTTAGTGCTACCAGAATCAAACGATGCTTTTAGGTTTGCATCAGCATACTCTGAGTAACCGAATACGTTGACGGTGTAACGACCAGCCGTTGGGTTTTCGATGACACAAACTTCATCAGTCACCGACTCACTCTTACAGATGTTTTCCTGCGAGCTTGGCGCATAGTCAAGGCCAACATAGATGTCTGGGTCACCGGTTGAAACACCAAGTTCTACTGTTAGCTTATCTTTACCTTCAGGCACTTCGATGTCGAAGTAGGTCTTCGAACCTGTACCGCCGGCAACAGTAACAGCTTGGCCATTTTCTAGACGCTGATACTCTGGTTCTGGCGGTAGCGGTGGCTCTGCACATGGCTCAACACCAACAACACCAAACGCTGCTACGACATCTTCTGAGTTGTAACCTAGGTCATCTGCTGCGTTTTTCACACCACAAGCACCTTGCCAGAAGTCACTGTCTTCTGCCCAGTAGATCTGGTTAGCCAGAACAAACAGTTCGAACGCCTTCTTAGTATCCCAACCCTGAGTGGTAGCGATGTGATAGAAAGCTTTATTGAATACACCCGAGCTGTAGTGAACATTCAGCCCATCGTAGTAATCAGAAGCGTGGTTGATAGAAGAACCGTCACGTGAAGGATCGTCCATGTAGCGCAGTGCACCGTCTGCTTTGAAGATGTCACGACCGACCATCCAGTCGTTGGTCCCTTTCATGTAGTATTCAGCAGCTTCACCAGCGATATCTGAGAAGGCTTCATTCATACCACCAGATTGATTCGCGTAGATAAGACCTGAGTTTTGCTCAGTGAAACCATGGCTGACTTCGTGCGCAGACACATCCAGACTCACCAATGGGTAGAAGTAACTTTCACCGTCACCGAAGGTCATCGCCTGACCATCCCAGAAGGCATTTTCATAGCCGTTGCCGTAGTGAACACGCATCATCAGTTTGAATGTAAGCGGCGCTGTATCAAACCAATCTTTGTACATGTCGAATACAACGTTACCGAAGTAATGCGCATCGTTCAGTGGAGAATAAGCACCGTTAATTTCTTTGTGCTCGTTGCGCGGACATTCGTAGGAATAAGGCGTGGTACCTGAAGTTGCACCGTTTAGATCCACAGTTACAACGTTATCGGATTCCATTACACATTCAGTGCCGTTTTCCGTCACATCAAGATAGTGGTAATCAGTACCGTATTCATATTGACCCGTTTTCTCGTTACCACCAGGACCAGTACCGATTTGGGCATGGGCAATACCTTCCCAGCGGTCGATGATTTCACCGCTGTGTGCATCCAGCATAGTAAACGGACGCGATGGGTGTGCTTTACCTTCAATCAGATAAGAGATTACGTAAATCAGACGAGTTTTATCACCGTCTTGATATACATAAAGATCGTCTTTTGCGTTCGCTAAAGATGGGCTCGCAGCAACACCAGCTTTAAGATCTTTGCTCGCTAACTCTAGTGCTTGTGCGCGGTTTAAAGAAGGTTTTACGAACTTACGATCAACGCCGGCCATCTTAACGTATTTGCCCTGAACAGCTTTTAGGGCACCGCCTTTGGCACTTTGCGTTGCGTTTAGGTAGTGGCCCCACACAGGCACTCCCCAGATGTTTTGCTGGACTTTAACTTTGTAGATGCCACGCTTTTTCAGATTCACTTCTTTTACCATTTTGAAGCTGGAAGCATTGTCGACACCAAGCTGAGAATTCAGCCCAGAAAATGATGTAAAGTTGATTGGTTTGCTTAAATAAACTGACTCACCGGCATGTGCAGATAGTGACATCGCACTCGCCACGGCTACTGCCAAAAAACGCTTGGCTATTTTCATTATGATTCTCCTTATCGTGGCATTTTATAAATGCCGGGGAGAAACATATCATTAACAATTAGAATTAATACTCACTATTCTTAATAATTATTTAATAAACCAAACAAGCGCACAATATGATTAGTATTTATTTTATCAATCATAAAATAAATTAATTAAATTCAACCTAAAAACAAATAGTGTTAAATATATAGATTATAACGTCACGATAAGAATAATAGTTATTTGTATAATACAAATAATTATTATAGATAGAACTATCTAATTCCAATTCAATCAATAAAATCAGTTAATTATTGAATGCAGTAGGAGATTAAACGACAAACCATCATAAAGGGATAATTATTTGAATATTAATCTCATTAAAAATAAATGAGTAAAATAATATTTATAAGCACGTAAATAGCATACTGCATTCAAAATATAAACCACACAACAATGATGATTATTGAATAAATCGAACTCGGCTGAATAATAAGATTAGTGCGACCAAGAGCTGAAGTATAAAGCATGAAACGAACACCGCTTGCTCACCAAAGCTAGCAACCATATACCCTGACGCTGCTAAACCAAACGGCATGAGCAACTTAAACAACGAACCCGTAATTCCCGTTAGCCTGCCGAGGCATTGCTCATCGAACGCTTCCTGGCGGTAACTCCAGATGCAGATCGAGCTGTATAAGCCAATGGCAGAGATCCACAAGAAGGCAAAGACCAGACTCCACACTCCGGGAAGCACCAGAGGAATGAGGAAACCAAACGCCTCCAACGCAATTGAGGCAATCAATAACTGGCCTAAACCAAACTTGGTACGTATTTTATCTGCGGTAAATGAACCCAATAAGCCACCCACACCCGAAGCGGCAATCAAGTAGCTCACTTCAACTGAATTCAGACTGAGAGTGGATTTCGCATAGAAAATCGACTGAATCCAGAATATTGCACCTGTAGTGTTAATTACCATCACGGCCAAGGTGATGTACCACATATTGGTTTCAGCACGCAGTATCGCCCACCCTTCCGCCAATGCTTTTAGCACGGGGGGATGCGATTTCGGCTCTGGTTTCACTAAAGCTAACTTTTCCAGTTGCCAATAGGCCAGCACCAGCATCGCTGCCACTCCAAGAAAGACATTATGAATCGCTGACAAGAGCATCAACGCACCAGAAAGTACCGGTCCAACCGTTTCCATAAAACTACTCAGCGAACTCATGCGCGCAATAGCAGTATTTTGCAGTTCATGAGGAATACCGTTTTTCATCATCGCCATGCGTGCATTGTGATAACCGTAATTACACGCCATCATGAAAAACGCCGACGGAAAAAGAACCCAGAGCGGGTTATCCAACCATTCCACCGCAAAATAACAACTCAATACCATCAGCAACTGGCCTAACAACATCATTTGAGACCAGCGCTTTTTGTCGACTCTATCGACCCATACACCAATAAACAGCGCCAGCAATAAATTAGGTAGGAATTCAACTGCTCGCATCCAGCCCATCATCTGAGACGACTGAGTCAATTCATACACCAACAAAGGCAATGCCAAATTATAAATCTGGGCACTAAACGCCACGAACAATGCGCTGGAAAAGAGCACCACAAACGATCTATTTTTCCACACTGAATTTTGAGGGTGAGATAACGTCTCCATCGAATAATCCTTTCTTCCTGATAAGAATCCACTATTATCCGAATCAAAAGATGAAGAAAAATAGAAATAAGAAAAAGGAATTTCACCTTTATGCGTTACTGGAAATCCCTCGCGTTCTGCCGTGATAATCTGCAGTTTGAGCAGTGGCGGCCAATGTCCTTGGATAATTTCAGCCAATCACTGGACTGCACAAGACGCAATGCCCAATTGCTCATTAAGCGATTGATTAAAGAACGCTTCCTGGAGTGGCAGCCGGGGGTAGGCCGAGGTAATTTACCCAATGCAAAGCTATTGAAGTGCCCAAACGAACGATTGGAGCAACAAGCTTTTCGTCTATTAGAAGAAGGAAAAGTCGCGCAGGCTCTATTGCTGGTCAAGGATTCACATCGTGATAATTTTTTGGAAAACTATCTCGCTCAGTTTCAGCCGAAAGATGCGTCAAAACATATACTAAAGATCCCTTTCTACCGCGGCACCCATTGCCTAGATCCCGTTCTGATCACGCGGCGAACAGAAATCCACCTTGCAAGCTATCTGTATGCCAATCTGCTTACCATCAATACCGATCATCTCGGCATACAAGCTGATCTGGCACACTCATGGAAACTGAGCGGCCATACACTTGAAGTAACATTACGCAAAGGGCTTAAATTTCAAGACGGCAGTCCTTTGCTCGCTCAAGATATCAAAGCTCACTTTGAACGATTAATGAACTCAGACGCTAGCTGCAAAGCTCTGTTTGAATGTATCGATGACGTCGCCGTAATCAATGACCTATCTATTCACTTTGTCAGCAATTCAATGTCGAGTCTACTGCCTAAGCTGCTGATACACTCTGCCATGGGTATCACCAAAACAAGCAAAGGTGCGATAGTCGGAACTGGCCCATTCTGCTTAGAAGAGCAATCTGAGTGGCGAACACTAATGACCATTAACCCGCACTATCACGGATTCAGACCTTGGATAGACGGTATTGAGATCTGGAACATTGGTGATAAAGCTAAAAACTTTGACCTAAACAGTCATGTCGTACATGGCAGCCACATACGTGAAGGACACGCATCTGGCTTCCGTGCACAAAATCAATGGGAGGAAGGTTGTGTCTACGCAACATTCAACGTGAATCGTAATGGCTGGATGACCAAACGAGCTCACCGGGCTGCGCTGCAAGAGGTTTTATCTCATATGGGCGCGCCGCAATCGCAACAGTGCGAAGCGCTCGCTGGAGCGAGCGGCATGATGTCTTCTCCCGAGTCACTCAGACCATCAGCGTTAGATTTAATTGTAGAATATATTCGTTCGCTCCCTAAGCCGGAAGCGCCTCTCTCTGTCGTCACCTACCAACTTGCAACCCATATAGAAACCGCTCAGCTAGTTGTCGAATCGCTAGAAAAGTTAGGTATAGATGCCAAACTGACCGTTCATGAATACCCCGTGTTTGACCAACTCAGCACCTTATCTCAAGCGGATGTCATCATTTGTGGCGAAGTATTCGGTGAAGATACTGAAATGTCTTGGTTAGGCTGGTTATTTAACACCAGTGCTCTTACCGCCTGCCTGACCAATAAAGAGCAACATTGGATCAAGCAGAAATGTACTCAAGCAATGGCACAACCTAAGCTAGCTGCGAGACTCAAACAGTTTGAAAAGATTGAGAAAAGCTTAATCAGAAATGGCATTTATCAACCACTCTTTCATGTAGAGCAGGACCTCAATATCTCAGACACCGTGACAGCGCCTGCACTGCTTGCCAACGGTTGGATAGACTTCAATCAGGTGGTGATGAAATAGGTGGATCGACTAACGTCACTTTACCCTGTTTGTCGATTCGATAGCGCAGTAAGTCTTGTGCAAGGAATAAGTTGCCAGAGTATACCTGCTCAGCCTCTGAGCGAATAATCTCGACTGACAGCTCTGCTTCAGGGTGAAGCTGATAACGTGGGCTGAAATGGGTGAGAATCAAGTTAGGGATACCAGCGACTTCGGCAAACTCCGCAACCAACTTTCCGTAGCTATGGCCAAACTCTTTCGCCTGTTTGGCGAAAGCTTCGGCATAAGTCGACTCATGTACCAGCAAATGGCACTCTTCACATAAGTGCTTGAGCAACTCAGGATCGGCATTGTCACCGGCGATAACAAGCTTTCTCGGCCCGTGTTCCAAATAAGTGAACTCTTCGCTGATCAGCGTTTTGCCTTCATGTTCGACATTTTGCCCTTTGACTAATTGCCCCCATAGCGGGCCTCGAGGAACACCTTGCTGTGCCAGCTTGTCAAAATCTAGATAGGCTTTAATCGTACTTTCCGTAAAACAATAGGCGAAGGAAGGCACGCGATGCTCTAATTCACACAATGAAATGGTGAATTGGCCGATCGTCATTGAGGGTAAAGATTCAGCAGAGACAAACTGAAGATCGTAAGGCAGGTGAAGCTTAGTAAATTGCATTGTCGCTTCAAGCCACTCTCGAATTCCTTTCGGCGCAATAATGATTAATGGGTCTGAACGACGATTCATACCAGCGCTGGCAAGTAATCCCGGTAAACCGTAGCAATGATCACCATGTAAGTGAGTAATGAAAATCGCCTTAAGGTAATTGAGAGACAAAGGCGTATGCAGCAATTGGTGTTGGGTGGCTTCACCACAATCAACCAGAAACCAGCCTTTGCCCTTGCTTTCCATTACAGCCGTTGCAGAGACATTTCTGGCTTTGGTTGGAGTCCCTGATGACGTCCCTAATACACAGATTTCCATAACTTACCTTATTGTTGCTCCAGCCAGTCAGATAACGCTTTGACCGATTCATTCGGCTCTTGATTGGCCGAAAGCAAAAAGTAACTATTGCCAGATCGGATACGTTTATCAAACGGGCAGAGCAAGCGATTTGACTTTATGTCCTGCTCCGCCAAGGTCACGTCCCCCACTGTCATCCCAAACCCCTGTTGAGCCGCGTTCATGGCCTGATCTAACGTAGCAAACGTCTGATTCCCTTTCCCTTTAAGTGTAGATTCGTCACAACTGTTGCACCAAAGCATCCAGTCAGATTGCTCTGGGTTTGCATGTAACCAAGTAAAGCGATTAACCAAATTGTCGTGTATAGATTCATCTGGCTCAACGAATTGTGACCACAGCTGAGGAGAACAAACGGGCGCAAGAATTTCGTCAAACAACAAGGTTTGGGAAACCTGCTTACTTCGCACTGGCTTACCATAAACGATCACCATATCAAAACTATCAAAGTCCGGATGAAACTGGTGCTTAGTGGTTGAAGTCAGTTCTACATTCACTTCAGGGTTGGCTTGCTGAAAATTAGCTAAGCGCGCCAGTAACCAAGTGGTAATACAACTTGGTGCCAGCAGTTTCACACGGTTGGCACTTTCGGACACTTCTCTCACCGATCTTTGTAAGCGCTTGATGATGTCCTGCGCGAGTGGAATGAACATACTCCCTTCAGGCGTCAGGGCAAGCCCTCGAGCGCGGCGATAAAACAAGCTCACTCCCATCAAAGATTCGAGAGACTGAATCTGCCGACTTACCGCGCCTTGCGTCATGTTGAGCGACTCGGCGGCATGGGTCAGGTTAAGGTATTCGGCGGTTGCCAAGAATGCCTGTAAGTTTTTCGTCGAAGGTAAGCGCATCATTACCACCATACTAGCTATGCATTTTTTGCATAGCTAGTATGCCTTTATTTCGATTCTACTCAAATAGGTTTTTGACTACATTTTTATCAAATAAGAAATTCTAGTTATTAATTTGATTTCTATTCGATTAATTATGCAGTAAAGGAATATTGAAATGGCGTCACTGGCAGACAAGATTGCACCAGATAACATAAAAAAATTAATACCTTATCAATCCGCACGGCGACTTGGAGGTTCTGGTCGACTATGGCTCAACGCCAACGAGTTAGAGCAACCACTGCATTTCAGTGACCAACAAAATGCTTACCATCGTTACCCTGACTTTTTGCCTCAGGACATCGCTTCTGCTTATCAGGATTACTGCCACACCCAAAAGCCCGTTCTCGCAGTGAGAGGCGCTGATGAAGCGATTGACCTTCTCGTGCGCACTTTCTGCCAACCGGGTAAAAGCCGTATCGCTATCTGTAGCCCTACGTATGCGATGTATGAATTTTGTGCTGATTCACTTGCCGTTGAAACCATTGACGTCCCTTTGCTTGCGCCGGATTTTGCTCTGGATGTGGACGGTGTTGTGAAAGCGGCAGAGTCGGCAAACTTGGTGTTTCTTTGCTCACCCAATAACCCGACAGGCCAGATGCTTAGTCGACAAGATGTGCTATCTGTTCTCGATCAAACACAAGATCAGGCTTTGGTTGTTGTGGACGAGGCATACATTGAGTTTGAACTTGAAAAAAGCGTTGTCAGCTTAATCGAGCAATACCCTAATCTAGTTGTTATTCGTACTCTCTCTAAAGCCTTTGGCCTTGCGGCAGTGCGCTGTGGCTTCATCATCGCTGATACATCCGTCATGAACTACCTATATAAAATGGTTCCCCCTTACCCAATGCCAGACAGTTCAGCCGAGATCGTGTTAAACGCACTGAGCCCAGAAGGGTTGGCCAAAGTGACACAAAGTACCCAACAGTTGATCGCCACTAAAAATTGGTTTGTTGACCAGATCCAGTCATTAAGCTGGATTGAAAAGGTCTACCCTTCTTCCACCAACTTCGTGCTGATTCGCACTCGACCGGATGTCGATCTGTTCAACTACTTGCTTAAAGCTGGAATTGTCACCCGCAATCAATCACATGAACCGAGCCTGAAACACTGCGTGAGAATCACGATTGGCTCACAAGAATCTATGCAGGAAGTCGCTACCATCATTAGCCACTTCGCTGACCCAGTATCAACGAAAAACGAAGATAAGGATTTCGAACATGAAAAAAGTGCTTAGTGTCATTGCTTGTACTGCTACCCTTCTGTCTACACCCACTTTTGCAAAGCAAGTACGTCTGGCATCTGACTTCACTTACCCGCCGTTTAACTACAAAGATCAGAGCGGCAACCCAACGGGATTCGACATTGAAATTGCCGACGCGCTGTGTGCTGAAGCCAAACTGGACTGTACTTGGGTCGCCCAAAATTGGGACTCGCTCATTCCGAGCCTACTGGCACGAAAGTCAGATGTCATCATGGCTTCGATGCGCATTACGGAAGAGCGTAAAAAGCGTGTACTGTTTACCAACAAGTATTACCAGACTCCGGCTCGTTTTGTCACAGCGACGGACGCTAAGGTCGACATTTCAGCACAAGGGATGAAAGACAAAGTTATCGGTGTTCAAGGTGGCACAATTCACGATCGCTACGTAACGGACAAGTTCGGTGACGTCGCAGAGATCAAACGTTATACCGGTCAAGATGAAGTCTACATTGATATGGTAAACGGTCGCTTGGATCTGACTTTTGGTAATTCAGATCAGCTAGCCTTAGCGTTTCTGGCCAAAGACATTGGTCAGGGGTTCAAGTTTGTCGGTCAACCTGTTACCGACAAAGCTTACATAGGTGAGGGAACAGCGTTAGCATTACGTCAGAATGACAAAGCATTGGCTGAGAAATTCAATAAAGCCATTGTCGCCATTCGCGCCAACGGTACGTATGACAAGATTGCGAAAAAGTACTTCTCTTTTGACATCTACGGCGAAGAGCTGTAAATCCATTCGGGCCTGTCTTCAGGCCCTTTTTTATCGCTTAGCCGCCTGTTTTCGATAACGAAGCATCACCGCGCTATCCGGCTGATAAGCGTCAATCAAAGCCGCCAGCTTCCCTTGTTTTTTCAACGTTTCAAAGCTGTGGCTTAAAGCGCTCACCACCTCTGGTGATGTTTGTTTCCCCGTAACTAACCACAGCGCTTTGCACAATTGCTTTACTTTCATTACTTCGACAAAGTTATCGGGATCAAAGCCATATTGTTCCATACGATAGGGGTAACTGACCGTTACTAAAGGTGCGTAGTCGACCCGATTCGCACGCAGCAAACGAATCGCATCTTTACCGTAGTTAACAGGGATAATCCGCTGAAAGCCCAGAGACTCGATCAACTCTTCAAATGAACCCTCGGTTTGTGCACCAAAACGATAGCCTTTGAGCGCCTGCAGCTCATCCGTTTCTAATTTAGGCCCAGTAATATGACGATAGATCCCGACTTCATAGGGAGAGACTTCACCAATCCAATGAAATTTATCCTCTCTCACGGGCGTACGCGATACAGAGAAGAACAAGGCGTTCGCGCGATTCTGCGTAATTCGCATTGCCCGTTTCCACGGAGTGAAGTGCACCTGATGAACTTCCATCGGCAGGGATTGAGCAGCGTCTTGTACCACAGCTTCGACAAACTTGACCACATAACCTTCTGCCACACCATCTACTTCCACCTGTAGCGGCGGAAATTCCTGAGTGTAGAGTTCCAGTTCCACGGGATGGGGATGCGCGTCACTGGCAGTGGATACGATCAAGCTTGACGCGCAGAGGAAGGTTTTTATCTTTGTTATCCAGCGCAGCATTGAGTGTTTATTCTATTTTTATAGCAGCAAATTTAGCGAACTACTATAAATGACAATTATGTCGGGTCAATGCCATACAGGTCCAATTTGTCGGATGACACTGTCTCTTTTATTAGAGGAGATATAAGAATTTCTCGCTAGTCTTTTCGAACTAGGCTGAAGTTGCTTAATAATTGACGGACAAAAGAAAAGCCCCAATTGGGGCTTTCATTATTTAGAATATCTTGCCATTGCCGCTTGCTCTTTAGGCACCACGGTTTTACCAATAGGAGCCAGCGAGATGTACGCCAGTTTGAGGTGCTGAATAGCAAATGGAATACCAATAATGGTCACAAAACACGCCACCGCTGACAGGATGTGGCCTATCGCTAACCAGATACCTGCAAACACAAACCAAATGACGTTGCCGACCAAACCGAGCGGGCTGGTTCCAATATCCATTTCATTGGTCAGCTCATCTCGAGCAATCGCTTCCTGACCAAATGGGAAGAAGGAAAAATTCCCCATTACAAAACAGGCACGTCCCCATGGAATACCCACGATGCTGATGAAAGCCAGCAGACCGAAGAACCACCACATCAGGCCCATCACAACGCCACCGAGCAAAAACCAAATTATATTACCTATCGTTCTCATAACCTGTTGTTTCTCCTTTTAGAAAACCTTAACCGAACACACTCTCATAGTGTTCTACGGTCGGGAATGGATCATAAAAATGATGTAAAAGTGCTTTCCATTCCTGGTACTCAGCAGATTGTCTGAATCCGATTTCATGGTCTTCCAATGTTTGCCAGTTCACTAGCAAAATATAGCGCCCCGGATTTTCCATACAGCGTTGCAACTGATGTGAAACATAGCCTTTCATACTTGAGATGATGGCCTGAGCTTTTGCAAAGTTTTGCTCAAACTCTTTCTCCATATCCGGCTTCACATCCAAGATTGCGACTTCTAGTATCATGGTTTTTCCTTAACCTAAGATGAACATCAATAAAAATAACTTATATTAAGCCCTGCCAGACTGCCGTCGCACCACTGACGGTACACAGCATCAATGCTCCAAGACGAATCTTCTCTTTGGGTAGAGATTGAGTCGTTGCTAAAGCGAGTTTATAACCCAACCACGCAGCAGGAAGAAGAGGAATACTGATCCACAGATGATGTGTCGTCAAAAAGCCCGCAGGCATTTGGATAATCAATGAAATGATTGAGCTGAACACAAAAAAGGCCGACAAATTGCCTCTCAACTGATTCGCTTCCTGATGTTGTAACAACAAGGCCATCGGCGGTCCACCTATACCTGAACTTGTGCCGAAAAAGCCAGAAAAGAAACCGGCAACGCCCATGCGGGTTGGTGTCGGTTCAATACGAAAAGGAAGTAAGCTCACTGCGACAGCAAACAGCACCAATAGACCAAGCCAGAGTGCCAACAAGTCGGTAGATACCATCACCAATAGCACGCCTCCCGCTATAGAGCCAGGGACACGGCCAATCAACGCCATCTTAAGCCCACCAATCTCTACGCTATCACGGTGCTTCAAAGCATTCAGAATTGAGATATAGAGCGCTACCAAGCAGATAGGGGCGGGAACATAATCTGGCGAGACAAGAAACAGTAGAGGCGCGGCAACAATCGCTAAGCCAAAACCGATCGCTGTCTGTACGAACGAGCCAAGGAAAATCAGGAAAGCAGCAAGCAATGCCTCTGTCGTTATCCATTCAGCAAACATATAAAGAAAGACCGTTGGGAACAAAGGTCTTCATCATAATCTAATTTGTTCTCAAGCGGTCCCAAAAATACCTTCTGGCACGTTTTTATTTTCCACCACGCTAGAGATTGAATTACAAGGCTTCAATATGCTCCAAATAATACTCTGCCTTTTGCAAAATCTCACTTTGTGCATGGTCATCAAGATTGTCCCAAGATCGATAAATAACGCCAATACGTGGGTTCTGCGTTAGCATTTCTCTGTGTTTATGCATGAAGCGCCAATACAAGCTATTCAACGGGCATGCGTTGTCCTGCGTTTTTTCACTATGGTTATAATGGCACCTTTTGCAGTAGTCACTCATTCGATTGATGTACGAGCCACTCGCAGCATAAGGTTTAGTTCCCACAATGCCTCCATCCGCGAACAGAGCCATACCTCGGGTGTTAGGCATTTCTACCCATTCAATCGCATCCACATAGATACCGAGATACCATTCATCAACCTGGGCTGGATCAATCTCTGTTAACAAACAAAAGTTGCCCGTCACCATGAGTCTTTGAATATGATGCGCATAGGCAAAATCCAACGACTGCCCGATGGCTTCCTTCATACATGCCATCTTCGTCTCTCCAGACCAAAAATACTCAGGCAAGTGGCGTTTAGCGTCGAAGTGGTTGTGCTCAGCATAATCTGGCATATTGGCCCAATACACGCCTCGGATGTATTCCCTCCAACCGAGTATTTGACGTATAAAGCCTTCTGCCTGAGAAATATCAATGTCTGGGTTTGACTCATACGCTGACAACGCACTATCAATGACTTCGAGAGGGTGAAGCATTTTGCTGTTTAAGGCGAAGGACAATCGACTATGGTAAAGCGACCATTTTGATTCATGCGCCTGCGTCATTGCATCTTGAAACCGACCAAAGTTAGGTAGGCATACGGAGCAAAAGTGGGCAAGCAATGTCAGACTTTGATTGCGGTTAATCGGCCATAACAACGGGCCTTCAAGTTGCCCTATGGTGCTGATATTGTGCCGCTCAAGCGACGCTCTTATCTCGGTGACATCATTACCAAACATTAGAGGGGTCGGCAAACGATCTATATCCGCTGCTTTGAGTTTGTTGCGATTGTTCGCATCGTAATTCCACTTTCCACCTTTAGGTTTTCCATCATCCATTAAGATGCTGAAATTTTTTCGCATTTTACGATAGAAGTGCTCCATCATAATGTGCTTTCCTTGAGGAAAGTGCTGCTCAATCTGCTCAAAAGGAAGAAGGAAGTGTTCACACTCTGTACGTTGAATACGGCAGCCTTGTATCTCTATTTCATCGAGGAGCGTTGCTAAACGAAACTCATCTGGTCTTTGATACTCGAACACTGTTGCACCAAACTTTTTGACATAGTGATGAACGAGTTGCGAGACATCAGAAAATTCCAAAGTTTGGTCCAGATTGAGATGCAACACTTCGTGCCCATCTTGCTGAAGCTCATGCGCAAAGGCCTGCATTGCAGCGAAAAATGCACACACCTTTTGTATGTGATGCCTAACATAAGTTGCCTCTGGATGGAGCTCTGCAATCAAGTACAACACTGATTTGTCTGACTCTTTAAACCAAGAGTGACGCATATTGAGCTGATCGCCGAGAATAAGGCGGATAGTGTTAAACGTCATCTTACTCATCCCCTTTTAAACAAGAGAGTGGCCAGTCGACCATATCAACATGATCACTTGGTATAATCACTTTGTTTCCATGCCACCGCTCTATGAAAACCTTATCTGGATCGTACATTTCCGTTTGTTTCGCTAAATTAAAACGACGAGAATCTCTAGGATCCGCACCCACGCCCGCCAAATATTGCCAGTTCCCCCAGTTCGAAGCGACATCATAATCAACGAGTTGAGTCTCGAAGTAGGCGGCCCCGTAGCGCCAATCCAAACCAAGTTCATGAATCAAACAACTTGCTACGAGCTGCCTGCCTCTATTGGACATGTAGCCCGTCGCTTTAAGCTGATTCATGCAAGCATTGACGATTGGGTATTGAGTTTCACCATGCTTCCATTGCTGAAAACGGTAGCTGTAAAAACTTGTCAATGGTGTAGCATCTTTCAAGCCGGAAAACTTAAACAGACGTCTTCCCCATAGTTTTCCGTACCAATGGAAATACTCACGCCACAACAGCTCAAAGAAAATCCAGTATGTTGAGTCATTTGCCCCCTCCCTCTGCTCATACTCTTGAAGCAATACAAAGATCCTCTTCGGACTCAGGCATCCTACGGCTAGCCACGGAGAAAACTTAGTAGAAAAGTCAAAACCATCAAGCTCGTTGCGAGTTTGTTTGTAGTGACTTGCTAAAGATGTAGCAAAGTAACCTGAACAGTGAGCAAGCCCTAAAGTTTCTCCGCCAGCGAATAGCTGACACGATACCTCTTCCATGTTTAATGTGCTGATTACCTGCGCAGGTGGTTCTGGCAATGCAGACAGGCTTGAATCTACACCGATAGGAAGGTGCTCGACTTGCTTTCTGAATTGAGTAAAAGTGCTTGGCAATTCACCTAACGTAAAAGGGAGAAGGCGTTGGCTGAAGAGTGTGTTAACTGGCTCTTGAATGCAGGTGAGATCCGAGTGTAGCTGAGACAACCTATCGACTACGCTTTGCTCATTGACACCGGAAAAAAGATCACAGTAAAAATGCGTGACGCCGTAATCTTGGATAAAACGATTGAGAACATCCAGGGGACGGTCATCAAAAACGAGCAATTTCTGGCCCATGTTTTCGAGAGACTGCGATAAACAGGCCACGGATTGTTGCAGAAATGCCAATCTCTCAGAGCCTAAACTCTGCTCTTGTGAATAACGAACCAGATATCTGTCCATTTGAGGCAAGCAATAGACGCAAAGCAGGCTGTCAACTTCGCAACTCGCCTGCCATAGCAATGGGTTATCTTGGATGCGAAGATCGCAAGTGAACCAGTAAAGACCAACTTTTTGTTTCAAGTCTCAGCTCCTGACTTTTCTCTTTCACGTTAGTACGTGAAAAACAGGAACTAAGACTTGTGGCGAATAAATTTATTACGCTACTGCAAAGCGTCGAACAGGCTTGTCGTTGATTGGTAGGTGAATAATCACCGCAGCAAACGCGAGAACAACCGTCGACCACCAAATGGGCTCATAAGAACCGTAGTAATCGTAAATACGGCCACCAGCCCAAGCGCCTAAGAAGCTACCGACCTGATGTGTGAAAAAGACCAGCCCATAAAGCGTCGACAGATACTTAGCACCAAAGATCTGCCTCACTAAGCCAGACGTCAATGGCACCGTACCTAGCCAACAAAAACCAATGGCCGCACCAAATATCGCCGCTGTATGCTCTGTGACTGGCAACGTCACAAATGCGCCAATCACCATGGTACGCATCAGATACAGAGCCGACATCACATGGCGTTTGCTGAATTTATCACCCATCACTCCCCAAAAGTAAGAGCCGAAGATATTGAAAACCCCGACGTAGGCGAGTGCCATCGCAGCCGTTGATGCTGGTAACTGTTTGTCTGCTAAATAGCTAGGTAGGTGCGTCGCAATGAACATCACATGGAAGCCGCAAACGAAGAAACCAAGATGGATCAGCCAATAGCCTCTATGAGAAAACGCCTCTCTTAACGCCTGCTTAAGCGTTAAATGATCTTCCTTTGTTTCACTGACAGAGTTTCCTTGGCTGGCCGTTGTTTTCGGCGCTCGCATAAACAATGCAAATGCAATCATTGTTGAGCAGAGAATAGCGAAGCTCTGTAATGCCCCTTGCCACCCCAAATCACTCAGCAGCATCTGCGCTCCGGGAATCGTAGCAAACATACCAAAGGAGCCTGCAGCAGTGGTCAAGCCAAACGCTTTTGCTGCGTGCTCCGCAGGGACAACTTTAGCAACAGCACCAAGGACAATGACATAGCTGGTTGCGCTCAGGCCCAAACCAACGAGAACACCAAGTGTCCAATAAAGTGTTGAAGGTTCGACAGCGATAGAGGTCAAATACAGGCCGACGCCATACGCGATAGCACCTGCAATGATGATGCGTTTAGCACCAAACCGGTCGGCAGCCATACCGACAAACGGCTGAAAGACACCAAACAACAAATTTTGCAGCGCAATAGCAAAGCTGAAAAATTCACGTCCTGTGTGAAAGTAATCGGAAACTGGCATCATGAAGATGCCAAATGATTGCCTGATACCCAGGCAGATAACCAGAATGGCGATGCCTAACCAGACCATTGCTGGAAAACGGAAAATGCTCATGAACTTACCCTAATGATGGTGATGATGAGAATGGTCACCGGACATATCGTGGCTTTGCTGGTGGCAACCGCTATTGATGGCCTGCTCGGCTAACAATTCCATAAGACGTGGGGACTGATGAACGGCCAACAGAGTTAGGCAAAGCAATACAGTCATTCTCACAAGCTGAGCAAAAAGTGATTGAGAAAACATGATTCATAGTCTCAGCAAGAAAATAAAGAGCGCGAAGTGTATTGAGCCTCTCGTTATGACTCAAATGACATTTTCACAATGACTCTATGCATGTTAGTCATAGAGTCATTGTAAATTCCTCAATCACCCGTTACGCCACTCTGTGGCGGCTTCAATCGCACTGGTCAATCCGTGCCACTCAAGCAAGCTTCTTTGGTAGTCCGCCGCTTTGCCTTGAAGAGAAAGGCCGTAACTCTCAAGCCGGTAAGCTAATATCGCATAGAAGGCGTCAACCATGGTTGGCTCATCGTACATAAACGGCAACCGAGCCTTGACAAAAATGGTGTTGATACGCGTAAGATCAGAGGACAGTTCTTGCATAGGAAGTGGGTCAACATCCGGTTTATCCAGAGTAAACGAACAATACGTTCTCAATGCAACAAAGCCTGAGTGCATTTCACTGCATAAACTCCGTGCTTCTGCTCGTTGAGACTCGCTTTGAGGTAACAATTTCCCTCCCGATAGCTCGTTTAAATACTCACTAATAGCAAGCGAATCATGGATTACACAGTTGTTATCCGTAGTGAGTGCTGGTACGAGCCCTGTCGGAGACATCAGTTTAAGCTGTTCTTTCGCCTCAGGTTTCGTTAGATCGATCACCTGAGTTTCCATCTCTATTCCAGCAATATAAGCACATATCCAAGCGCGCAAAGACCACGTAGAATCTGTTCCAACAATTAAACGCATGTTTCAACCTCCTGTTTAACCAGCTCAAACCCTTCATCAAGCCAGCCAGTGACTCCCCCAATCATTTTTTTCACAGATCTACCAAGTTTTGCCAAACGAATCGCCGCCTTCTCGGTGCCATTACAGTGTGGCCCCGCACAATACACCACAAACTGTGCATCTGGTGGAAAGGCACTCAGGCCCTTTTCATTCAACCTCGGGTGAGGAATGTTAATCGCTCCCTTCACGTGTCCTTGCGCAAACAGCTCTTCTCCTCTGACATCAAGCAACACAAAATCCATACGATCATTGCTGATGGCATGATGAACATCCCAGCAGTCTGTCTCAAACTCCAATAGCCGACTGAAATGCGCCAACGCGCGCTCACTACTGGCGGCTGGAACTCTAGTTACTGCACTTGTCATAACGTCTCCTTGTTTGTCTTTTGAATCATTATTGCGTTGAAATGAGCAACTCAACACTGGCCTAAAAGTCAATATTCGATAATAATCAGCCAAAGACTATTGCTCACTAACGAGTTTCCAGATGATCAAAGTTGCCATTCTTGCCCACTCTCACATCACCTTGTTTGAAATGTCCTGCGCTGCGGAACTGTTTGCCTTGCCTCGACCAGAGTTCGATCCTTGGTATGACTGCGAGATCATTAATATGGAGAATAAAGATTTTGACAGCACAGGCGGTGTTACTCTCAGGACGAAATTCGTAGAGAGTTTAAAGAGTTACCACACATTGATCATTCCCGGCTGGCCGACTGGAGACTACGCGATTCCTCCCCTGATTCAGCGCGAGATTCGTCAGTTTGTCGCTGATGGTAAACGCGTTTTGTCGCTCTGTTCAGGCTCTTTTTTACTTGGGAAACTCGGACTGCTTAAAGGACGTAAAGCCACCACACACTGGATGTATGAAAACGCATTTCGTGAGCAGTTCCCCGATGTCGAATACCAGAAAGATGTACTTTACGTATTGGACGGGCAGATTGGGTGTTCGGCCGGAAGTGCATCTGCTCTCGACCTTGGTCTGGCGATTATCCGTCACGATTATGGCTATCAGATTGCCAATCAGGTCGCGAAAAGGCTGGTCATATCTTCCCACCGAACAGGCGGACAAGCGCAGTTTGTTGAAACACCCATGCTCAAAGTTCCGGGCACATTTTCACAAGCTATCGCCTGGGCGTCTGCGAATCTGGATAAAGCAATCACTGTCGAAGACTGGGCTCAACAAGCCAGCATGTCTCGACGTACTTTTGATCGTAAATTTCGCGCCAGTTTCAGCCTTTCCCCTAAAGAATGGCTAATCCAACAGCGCATCGAAAGGGCAAAAGGGTTGCTGGAAACCGAGTCCCTACCAATCGAACAATTGGCTAACCAAGCAGGGTTTGATAACGCCGTCACCATGCGCCATCATTTTCGCCGCTTGGTGGGCGTTTCACCGCAGAAGTACAGAGCGCAGTTTGGTCAAAACTGAGAGAGAAATTGACCTTAATCAAACGTATGGCGTTTCTATCCTTTGTGACGATGTGAAAACGACAACGCGCTGATAGCATGGCTGACGTCGTTCACTACCGAAGTCAGCTATGGATGCAAAAATGAATCAGGTGCTATTGGAAATAGCCCTCAACCTGAGCTCTAACCTCAACAGCGAAGCCCAGTATCAGCATTTGATTGATGGTATTGATCGGGTATTTCCATGCGATGCCAGCGCACTATTCATTTTGGATCAGGATGGATTTCTCACCCCCGTTGCGGTGAAAGGCTTGTCCACCAGCGTCCTCGGTCGACGGTTCTTTCCTCAAGCGCACCCGAGGCTGGAAGCAATCATGGCAAGCAAGCAACCGGTTCGGTTTAGCGCCGATTGTGATCTACCTGATCCCTTTAGTGGTGTACTACTCAGTGAAGAAGCTGAGCTAGATGTGCATGACTGCCTCGGTTGCAGCTTATACGTGGATGGGCAACTGGTCGGCATACTGACTCTTGATTCTCTCAACATCGGCGCGTTTGATGCCATAGAGCCAATGACCATTGAGACATTCGCAGCACTGGCGGCTGCCACGTTACGCAATATTGGCCAAATTAAAGCGCTCAAAGCCCAAAATCGCAAACAGCGCTCTGTCACCCAAACCCTGATTCAGCAAGCTCGCTCAAAACAGGGTGAGATGGTCGGTCTTAGCCCTCAAATTCAACAGCTTAGAACCAATATTGCCACCGTCGCTCAATCAGATTATGCCGTTCTAATCACAGGTGAAACGGGTGTAGGGAAAGAGTTAGTGGCTCACAGTGTCCATGCGCAATCAAGCCGCCGAGACAAACCAATGATTTACGTCAACTGCGCCGCTTTACCCGAAGGCTTGGCAGAAAGTGAGCTATTCGGCCATGTCAAAGGGGCATTCACCGGTGCCAACAGCTCACGAGCAGGTAAATTCGAGCTGGCCGATGGTGGTACCATTTTTCTTGATGAATTGGGAGAGCTACCTTTAGTTCTGCAAGCAAAACTGCTGCGTGTGATTCAGCAAGGTGAGCTGCAGCGTGTCGGTAGTGACAAGCATTTACTGGTCAATGTAAGAATTATTGCTGCGACGAACCGTTTACTTGAAAATGAAGTCGAGCAAGGGCAATTTCGCGCCGACTTATTCCACCGTCTAAATGTGTTCCCGATTTCCGTTCCAGCGCTACGTAAGCGCGAGGGTGATATTCCTGTTCTTGCAGGCTATCTTCTGGAAAAAGTCCGTAGCCAGTTCAACATCCCTAACTTGCATTTACACCCCAAAGCCTTGGTGCTTTTGGAAAAACAGAACTGGCCCGGTAATGTACGAGAACTGGAACATACACTAACCCGCGCAGCGTTAAGAGCCATTCAGGAGCAACAGCAGATTATTCACCTCAATCACTTTGACGGCGGTTTTGAGAATACGGATGTAAAAAGCACATCACACTACCTGCCGCAAAGTAGCCAAGGAATGAGAGATCTCGTCGAATCTTACCAGAAAGACCTCATTGTTCACGCACTGAAAAAATCGAACCGTACTTGGTCTAAAGCGGCGGAGTTTCTACAAATGGATCGCGGCAATTTATACCGAATGGGGAAAAAGCTAGGCGTTGAAGCCTAAGTTCAATAACACATAGGTAGGCCCGCAGGCCTACCTGATCTCTCACAATCGTCTAACAAGACTAAGCCAAAGAAAATGTCGCCTCCGAACAGCCCCCTTTCTGGTGTGACTGTCTTAGTTTTTCCTTGAGATAAACAATGAGTTCATCAACAGCTACCTGAGTAATTGTCCCCTCCTCACGACATTTTATCGCTAGACTGTTTTCAGTTAGCTCTTTGTCTCTCACTGTAAGCACATATTTCAGCCACGTTGTTGAAGTTTCAATCTCCCAACGACTGAGTTGTATCGATCATTTTCAGTGCCTGCTGATAGAACACTTCGATCAAAACCAGAATCGAGTCATGCTCTTGCCATGTAAACCTTGAGATACGACCTTGGTTTTGAATGAGTCCACACTGCTTCGAATATTCAATTGTAGGAAGTGAACACTCAATAAATTGATAAGGGCTACGCTTAACCGATTGATAGGAGAAAAGCAGTTGCTCTCCCAATGATTGACCTTCCAAGCCGCAATACGCAGCGACTGTCTTTTCATGTTTAGAAAACAAAGTTGATTTGGCCCAAACCAAAGGCAAAGCGCCATCACACAGTATCACTTCCCGAGTGTAAATCGGGCTTTGACTGACCACACGTAACGGTTGAATCAGGAAATCTTCACTCGCAGAACGCAAAATCTGTGTCAGTGAGCCCAAGTCTTTCATTGCTTGAGGCACACCTGCTGAGTCAATCACGCGGAAATTCATGCCACTTCCTCCACAACCGTCTCTCTGAGGTCAGGGACGAACTTGAAGCACAATAGGCTTACCACACCAATTAAACTACCCAGCAATAGGAAAAAACGCTCTGTACCAAACAGGTTTTGCAAATCGAGCACGAAGGCGCTCAACGCCTGCCCCAGAAAATAGAACATCACAAAACCGCTCAGCACGGATGTTCTCAGCGCTGGTATGCTCGTCTGAATAATCAGGTGAGTGAGCACTGGCAGCAATAATCCAAACCCAATACCTGTGCTGACTAATACTATGTACGCGCGCCAATCATATTGTGTTTGCGACAACGCCCAAAATGAGGTGGTGAAACACATGAGACAAAGTGCCATGACAAGTTTCTCACCATAGTTGATGACGCCATGTCTAAAGAAATACGCTACGAAGGCTGACAACAGACTCATCGCCCCCATCGCCAACCCCGTTTCAGAGCTGTTGAAACTTTGAGACGTTTTCAATAGATAAGGTAAGCCAAGCAATACTAGGTAGTATGACAACATACCCACACACCCAAGTAGATAAAACGGCAAAACCGACCTAAAGCCCAACCAGCCCAGTTTAGGCCGAAATTGAGTACGCACTTTTTTACTTGAGGGAATTCCTTTTAACGACAGTGCGAGTGTCAGCAAAGCAATCAGGTAAATAGTAAAAGGCAGTCGCCAATGCAAAGAGGCTAACCAACCGCTGGCAACGACAAAAGCAATCCCTCCAAGGTTTACCGCAATGGCCTGTTGAGAGATGAAATGCACTCTTTCCTGACCTGAAAAGTAGTCGCTAATCAACTGGTTGATAACCGTCATGCAGATGACGATACTTGCCCCGAAAATGACTCTTCCAACAAGCAACGCTGCTAATGAATCCAGCCACAAGCCACTACTACCCGCGACTCCATAAAATCCAAGCCCTAACATTAAGCTTTTCTTCTCCCCCAAGTGGTCAATCATACGACTCACAAATGGCGCAAAGCCAATGACCGCAATGGAGGGAAGCGTCATTAACAGTGAAACGCCGAACGGGTCATCAAACACATGGTTTAGTTCAGTCAAAGACGGCGCAATCGCAGCATTGGCCATGACGAGTAAGCTGCTACCAAGTAGTAAACAGGCTCGGGTTAAGTTAGGAACTGATGAGGTTTTCATTATTGGCCTTAAGTAGGGCTGACATAGGCCAAAGGTTAGAAGTTTTCACTCAAGCCAAATAGCGCAAAATTGGCAACACAGCGTTGCTTTGGATATAGGTTTCAATGTGTTATTAAAGAATCAAATTGAGAGAGAAAGCAGATAGTATGGACTGGAACCTAAACGATCTTCCGATATTTATTGCCGTCACAGAAACTGGCAGCGTTTCAAAAGCAGCAAAAAGGCTTGGCAATCAAAAATCCAGTGTCAGCCGAGCCATAAACAGATTGGAAGAGTCGTTGAATATTAAACTGCTTGAGAGAAACAGCCGACATCTGAACCTGACCTCAGACGGAGAACAGCTATACAATCAACTTAAGCCGCTGATGCAGAACCTGTCTGCAATCAAAGAGCAAGTTCCATCGCAAAGTCTATGCGGCACTCTCCGCATCGCCACTACGTTCGCCTTTTCTCGGGAAATATTGTCACCTAACCTTAAGGCCTTCACCGAACGTTACCCCGATATACAGCTATCTATTCGCAGCATGTCGCACCGTGCTCACTTACTGGAAGACAAACTTGATCTCGCGATTCAGCTCGGTGATTTAGCCCCTTCTGGTTTTTATGCCAAAAGGCTCACTGTTGTGAAATTACTCTGGTTCTGCACACCTGAATACTTGCTGGCGAATCCAGAGCTCCAATCGGCTACGTTGGAGACTTTGCAACAGCACGTCAGTTTTTATCACGAGCAGGAGAATAACCAGTCGGTGCTGTACTCAACAATGACTGATGGCAGTAAACAAACCATAGAATTTAAACATGCCAACCAACTGGATGATGTTCTTCTGGTGCGAGATATGGTCGCATCTGGTAGTGGCGTTTCCCTGCTACCTGACATTTACTGCCGTCAATTATGTCGTGACGGCAAGCTAGTGCAAATCGCCCATGAACTTAACGTTTTACCGCATGTGAATATTTCAGCCGTTTACGCTAGCAAAACCACTCATTCTCCTCGTTTAAAAGCCATGCTCAACTTTATGGAGGAAATCACCGCACAGTACGTTGGCGAGTGTTAAACGTAAACTCGCTCAGAGCTCGGTATTGAGAAAACATCAAAAACGCCACGTATGTAACTAATTTCATTATATAAGTCATGCCATAATAGTGCTTCACACCACCATTTTATGGACTGAAATGACTGCAACTCAATACCTCAAAGATCTTAACCAGCGTTACCTAGACGTTCATCGTACCAAAGAAGATTTGTTCTGGGACACCTACATGGGGATCAGTAACGAACATGATCGTTTTGCCACTGCGCAAACCGCATGGACTCACTTCCTGAGTAATGCCGATCAGATTTCTGACATCGAACAACAGCTCAGCACGCTCAATGAAATAGCCGACTTAGAAAAGCGTAAACAAACTCAGATAGGGCTTGAAGGCTGGCTAGCCACTTTCCGCTCACACGCTATCGAAGGAGATAAAGCTCAGGCACTCAAGACAGAACTGATAGCATTTGAAACGGAACTATTTGAGAAAAAACAAAATCATGCACTGGTTTACGTCAACGAAGAAGGAGAACAAGTTGACGCCTCTTTACCAGCACTACGCTCAACCATAATGGCAAACGATAATGAAGCCGTGCGCCAGTCAGCACATCAAACATTGTTAGATCTTGAGCAATGGTTACTTGGCAATGGCTTTATCGATTTAGTCAAACTGCGTAACCAGTTTGCCCGCTCGTTGGGGTACGATAATTTCTTCGATTACTCAGTACTGAAAAACGAAAAAATGACCACCACTGAGTTGTTTACCATTCTGGATGATTTCGAGCAGCGGACCAGACAAGTTAATCTCACCAGCTTAGATAAACTCGCCAGTGAGAAAGGCCAAAATGCGCTCACAGGTTACAACTTCAATTACTCTTTTTCTGGCGATTCGATGCGTGAGTTGGATCCATACGTTCCGTTTTCCAAGTCACTCAGACGCTGGGTAGAATCTTTTGGCCGGCTGAACATTGATTACTCTGGTGCAGAACTCACTCTGGACTTGCTGGATCGTCAAGGTAAATACCAAAACGGTTTTTGCCACGGCCCGATACCTTCGTTTTATGACGACGGGCGATGGATAGCAGCCAAGGTCAATTTCACCAGTAACGCAAAGCCTGATCAGATCGGCAGCGGTTATGATGGCATCAACACCCTTTTCCATGAAGGGGGACATGCCGCCCACTTTGCTAACGTCAAGATGAACTCACCTTGTTTTTCTCAGGAGTTTGCACCGACGTCCATGGCTTATGCCGAAACTCAATCCATGTTCTGTGACAGCCTGCTGAATGATGCTGACTGGCTGAAACAATACGCTCTGGATGCGAATGGAAATCCAGTTCCAGACGAGCTCATTCAATCGATGATCAATAGCAGCCAGCCGTTTAAAGCGTATCAGGAACGTAGCATTTTGGTGGTGCCTTACTTTGAGCGAGCCTTGTATCAGCTTAGCGATGAGGAACTGACGGCAGAACACATTACAGCATTGGCTCGTCAGTGTGAAAAGCAGATTCTGGGACTAGAATGCAGCCCTCGCCCATTGATGGCGATTCCTCATTTACTTTCTGACGAAGCGTCCTGTGCTTATCACGGTTACTTGCTTGCCAACATGGCCGTCTATCAGACACGCGCTTACTTCCTCAACAGGTTTGGGTACCTGACTGACAACCCTGAAATTGGCCCTTTGCTGGCAGAGCATTATTGGCGTGCAGGCAATCACTTGTCTCACAATGACACCATCAAGAGTCTGACGGGGGAAGGCTTCAATGCCAAATATCTTGCCGAGGCATGTAGCCTCACCGCCGAGCAAACGTGGGAAATTCAGAAACAAAAGATTACTGATTTAAACTCCCGTGAACGACCCGATGCCGCACCGTTGAATGCAAAGATCAGTATTGTTGATGGTGCTGATTGCTTAGCTGACAACGCTACATCCGATGAGCTGATGTGCAAGCAGTTTGAAGACTACATAGCAAAAACGTACGGCTGTTAATCTTCTCTATGAGCCAGATTCAGGTCTGGCTCATCTCCCATTTAATGGAATTGATGTTAAAAGCACATCGCGCGTTCCAGCTCACCCCATCATGATAATCATCATCTAACTTTCTGTTTTACTCACTTATCCTCAGCTCAAAATTCATACATTTTAATGACTATCTTATTTACTGTTTAGCTCTTTGCAGCATTTATTGATGTGTTATTTACATCATCACCGTTGTCATCTAGACAACATCCCCATATCCAAATAAAGGTAAATTCTTTAAGTATCAAATATTTAAATAGTGGCACGCTCTCTGCAGTTATAGCGCTAAACAAATCCAAGCGGCGTGACCGCATAAAGACTATTACTGGAGAAGCGCAATGTTCTGTATTCAATGTGAACAGACTATTCAAACCCCAACTGTTAAAGGTTGTTCTTTCGCCCAAGGCATGTGTGGCAAAACATCTGAAGTTTCCGATCTACAAGATGTACTGGTCTATACCCTTGAAGGTGTTTCGTACTGGGCAGAACAAGCTCGTCGCTTTGACATTATTGATGACGAAGTTAATCAATGGGCGCCAAAAGCCTTCTTCTCGACCTTAACCAATGTGAATTTCGACCCCGAACGTATTCTTGAACTCGCTGCACAGGCTGCGCAGTTTAAATCCCGACTAAAAGAGCAGACACTCGCTGCGGCAAAACTGGCTGACGTTGAACTTGAGCCCGCACCTAAAGTCGCTAATTTCGAGTTACCAGCGAGTGCTGAAGCGATCCTCGAATTTGCTCCTCAGGTTGCGGTCAACCGTGGCTATCAGGAGATCAGTGAAGATGTGATTGGTTTACGTCTGCTGTGCCTTTACGGCCTGAAAGGTGCTGCCGCTTACATGGAACACGCACGCGTCTTGGAGCAAACCAATAACGATATTTACGCTGAGTATCATGAAATCATGGCGTGGCTAGGCACTGATCCAGAAGATCTTAACGCTTTGCTTGAATGTTCAATGCGTATTGGTCTGATGAACTACAAAGTTATGGAAATGCTAGACCTTGGTGAAACCACTACTTTCGGCCACCCAGAGCCAACTCAGGTCAACGTTAAACCAGTTAAAGGCAAATGTATTTTGGTTTCGGGGCATGACCTGCATGACCTAGAGAAAATTCTTCAGCAAACCGAAGGAACCGGAATCAACGTTTACACCAACGGTGAAATGCTCCCTGCGCACGGTTATCCTGAGCTGAAAAAATACCCGCACCTGGTCGGCAACTACGGCAGCGCATGGCAAAACCAGCAGAAAGAGTTTGCTAACTTCCCTGGCGCGATTGTCATGACGTCTAACTGTCTGTTGAACCCGAACATGGGTCAGTACTCAGATCGCTTGTTCACGCGTAGCATCGTTGGCTGGCCCGGGTGTTGCACACATTGAAGGTGATGATTTTAGTCAGGTGATTGAGTGTGCACTGGCGCAAGACGGTTTCCAACACGATGAAATTGAACACATGATCACCGTAGGCTTTGGTCGCAATGCGTTGATGAGTGCAGCCCCAGCAGTGGTTGAGCAGGTCAAAGAAGGGAACATTAAGCACTTCTTCTTAGTTGGTGGTTGTGACGGCGACAAAGCAGAACGTAGCTACTACACCGACTTCACCGCTAGCGCGCCTGAAGATACTCTGATCCTGACACTGGCCTGTGGTAAGTTCCGCTTCAACAAAAATCAGTTTGGCGACATCAACGGTATCCCGCGCTTACTGGATGTTGGCCAGTGTAATGACGCCTATTCAGCCATTCAGCTTGCCCTAGCATTGTCGAAAGAATTTGACTGCGACATCAACGAACTGCCGCTAACACTCGTGCTGTCTTGGTTTGAGCAGAAAGCCATCGTGATATTGCTGACTCTGTTTGCTTTAGGTGTGAAAGGCATCTATACAGGCCCAACCGCACCTGCATTCCTGACCGATAACCTCATCCAAATCATTCAGGACAAATTCGACATGCGCAGCATCGGCAATGTTGAAGACGATCTGAAAACTATCCTAGCAGCTTAATCCCTGCCTTTTGATAGCCCAGTCAGTTTGTTTGGCTGGGCTCTTTTACTTGTGAGGAATTATGATTCGCGAATGGCAAAACAACCAACCCGCCCGACTTCGTTGTGTTGATAAATGGCAGGAAACATCGGATACCGTCAGCTTGACTCTGACCTCTGATACTCCCCTACCAAATGGATTTGATTTCAAACCGGGTCAGTTTATTTCGTTAGGTTTTGAGTTCGACGGCAAGGTGGAATACCGCGCGTATTCTGTTTCTTCGTTACCGGGGGAATCGCATCTTAAATTGACCGTCAAACGAGTCGAGAATGGCTTGGTATCCAACTACATCATTGACCACTTCAATTCCGGAGATAGCGTCTTGGCACTGGCGCCGACTGGACCATTCAACAGCATCGATTGCCCACCGATGCATAAAGTGGCTTTGCTCAGTGCAGGTTGCGGCATCACACCTGTCATGTCGATGGCAAAACATTGGCTGAAAACCAAAGCAGACGTCGAGATAACCTTTATTCACATGGCGAAAAGCGCTGCTCAGACTATCTACTTTGATGAGCTGGAGTCCATGGATGCGCAATACCCAAATTTCCACCTGAAGTTACTGCTTAAAGACAATACAGGCACACGCCACCCGCAAGGACGGCTCGACAGAGAGTGGTTAGCCAAACTCTGCCCAGACCTTAACCAACGCACAGTTTATCTCTGCGGACCAACTCTGTTTATGCAGGATATGGAGAGCAACGCGTTGGCACTGGGCGTTGAGGCGGCGCAATTCCATCAGGAAAGCTTTACCCCTATCGAAGCTCATAATGAAAGCTCGTCAGATGGTGTTGTTCAGTTCGAAGTGCCAGCGTTTGGCGTATCAAAAGAAATCAGCCAAGGCGCTACCTTAGCTGACGTGCTGGAAGAAAACGGGGTGCCAATTATTATCGCCTGTCGCAGCGGCATGTGTGGATCCTGCAAATGTAAAGTGATTAAGGGCGAAGTCAGCCGCACCAGTACGGAAACGCTGACTGAAGAAGATCTCGCCAATGGTTATACCTTAGCGTGTTCGAGCCAAATTCAGTCCGACGTCGAAGTTGAGTTGTGTTAATCAGCGCGATTTAACCAGATCAACAAAGCGAGACACCAGTGGATTGCTATTGTCTCGCTGCCAAACCAACCCAACCTGCCAACTGGTATACTCACCACCTAAGGGTATATAACGTACGCTTGGGCTATGAATTTGCTGAGCACTTTTCGGCATAATGGTGTATCCAAGCCGCGCAGACACTAATGCCAGCAAAGTTAAAATATCATCTGCTTCTTGATCCGCGGCTAAATTTTGGTGCTGACTCATCAAGTAACGTTCAATCTGAAGATTGAGCCCGGGGCCACGATTGGAGGCCAATTTGAGGTAATGCATGTTTCGCAACGAACACCAGAGATTGCCTTCATCCAAGTGCTCACTCTCGTGGACAGCCACAACCAACTGATCAGAATAAAGCGCTACTGCATCGTATCTGCCTTCATCAGGTATTCGATTGAAGCTCAAATCCAATTCACCGCTATTCAATTTCTCCAACTGAGTTTGAGAAGGAATGTCATTGAGCGTCATGCTGACATCGGGATAACGTTGTTTAAATTGTGCCACCCAGTGCGGTGCCTGATGATATGTCGAAATACCAAAGCCAATGTTGAGATGTCCAGCTACGCCCTGAGAAACGAGCTCAGACAGTCGGTGAAACTGCTCGAACCGTTCGACCAGTTGTTTAGCTTCAGGCAACAGGGTCTGCCCCGCGGCACTCAGTACTGCACCATGCCTGCCTCGTTCAAACAGACGAGCAGCCGTCTTCTCTTCCAAGCGCTGAATCTTTTTCGTTAGCGCTGACTGGGTGATGAACAGACGCTCCGATGCCAAGCGGTAGTTCTTGCTCTCTGCCAATACACAGAAAGCTTTCAGGTGCTCCAAATCCATTCCAATTACTCATTGAATGTCGAATATCTTTCATTATATGGAATTGATAAAGATATCTAAACTCGATGTCAGTTACTTAACTGGAGAGATCACAATGAAGAAGCTGAAAGTGGCATCGGTTCAATTTAACCATCACGCCGGAGACAAAGCGTACAATTTTTCGACAATCAAAAAGTTTGTTTATGATGCTCAAACTCAGGGCGTAGAACTTATTACCTTTCCAGAAATGTGCATCAGCGGCTACTGGCACCTCAACACACTGGAACGCCATGAGATTGAACAACAGGCAGAAGCTGTGCCTAACGGCCCATCCAGTCAGGCTTTGCTGGAGCTATCACGAGAAACGGGAATCACCATTGGTGCTGGCCTGATTGAAATTGATGCCGACGGCAATTTGTACAACACCTTTATTCTCGCCATGTCAGATGGTCAAATCACTAAACATCGTAAATTGCATACTTTTGTTAGCCAATACATGAGCAGTGGCAACGAATACACGGTAGTCGATACGCCTCACGGCTGGCGAGTGGGTATTTTGATTTGCTGGGATAACAATCTGGTTGAGAATGTTCGCATCACGGCTCTTAAAGGCGCTGACTTGTTGTTAGCCCCCCACCAGACAGGCGGCTGCCATTCGAGAAGCCCGAACGCTATGGGGCTCATTGACCCTCAACTATGGCACAACAGAGATTCCAACCCGCAGGCGATCAAATCGGAGATGCAAGGCAGAAAAGGCCGAGAGTGGTTGATGCGCTGGCTACCCGCCCGTGCTCACGATAATGGCCTTTTCCTAATATTCAGCAACGGCGTTGGCGTCGATGTTGATGAAGTGCGTACTGGCAATGCGATGATTCTTAACCCTTATGGCGAGATCATCACTGAAACGGACAGTGTCGAAGACGATATGGTGATAGCGGAACTCGACCCAACAGAGCTGGAAATGTGTACTGGTCGACGTTGGATTCGTGGACGACGACCGGACTTATACACCGATCTGACCCAACCTCTTGGGCATGAGCTGGATCCGTACCATGCCCGCTTTGATGATAAATAGCCCATATACAAGTTAGCCCGCTAAGTCAGACTTAGCGGGCTAATTCATCAAGCAATGTCAATCAACGTATCAAAAGATCCAATGTGCGACCAATACAATGATTGGCAGCGTAACTAGCGTTCTTAGCAGGAAGATGGCTACCAACTCCAAAAAGTTCACAGGGACTTTACTGCTTAGAATTACAGAACCAGTCTCTGACATGAAAATCAGCTGAGTTACAGACAACGCTGCCACAACAAACTTGGTCAGATCAGCATTAATCGTCGACGCTGCAATGATCGAAGGTACGTACATATCAGCAAAACCAACAAGCATAGTTTCTGCCGCCGCAGCCGCTTCCGGAACATTCAACGCATTTAGCAGTGGAATGAACGGTGCACCCAGCAATGAGAATAATGGTGTCGTTTCAGCGACAACCAGACCTAAAGTACCGATCGCCATAACCACAGGTAGCACGCTGATTACCATGTCCAGTGCGTTGTGCACACCTTCTTTAGCTACCGCTCCAAGGCTTTTCACTTTGCTTGCTCTGTGCAGTGCCAACTTCAAGCCAAAGCCCATAACCGACTGACCCGCAGGCACCAATTCGTCATTACGATTAGGCTTAGTACCATCAATGTACAGGTCTTTCTTATACGATAATGGTGGCAGATACTGAATCACCATCGCGGCAATCACGCCAGACAAACAGATAGAGAAGTAGAACGGGACAAAGAAATTCTCTAAGCCAACCTGAGTTAATACCACCAGTGAGAAAGAAATCCCAACCGGAGAAAACATAGTCGCGACAACCGCTGCTTCACGCGCAGTGTATTTTTTGTCTTCATATTGTTTACTGGTCAGAATCACCCCAACGGTGCCATCACCTAGCCAAGAAGACATACAGTCAATCGCAGCACGACCTGGCAAACGGAAAACTGGGCGCATAAAACGGCTCAGAACAGTACCCAGCAACTCAAGCAAACCAAAGTTGAGTAACAGTGGTAGCAGCAAACCGGCTAGGAAGAAAGTCACCAGTAAAGAAGGCAGAAGGTCATTAAGAACCAGCCCACCCGTATTGCCGTTCCAAATCACTTCAGGCCCGATCTGATGCAATGCCATAAGAGTGAACACCGCACCTAAAACTCGAACGACCAGCCAAACTGGCGTCAGAACAAACAGCCTTGTCATCAATGCAGATTGAGTCACAAAAGTTGGCTTGATGAGACTGGCAAGAATAGAAGCGACCGCAGAGAAGCAAATCACAGCGGTGACTGTTGGTAAAATCGCATCCCCAAGGATAGCTTTGACGCCTTTCGCCATCAGCGCTAGCGGAAAGGTGAAGTTGCCATCAATGGTTAACGGTGCAAGGAAAAAGAAAAGGCCCAACAAAGACGGAATTGCGAACATCAATATGTTGCGACTGTTTTTGTGGTTCTCTTCGGCTAAAAGTGTATCACTCATCTGACTGCTCCCTAGATGATTATATTTTCACAATTAGTGAATAAGTTCTCTTTGCCGAAATTATAACGACAAAGATTTCACACTCAAGCAAATAATGAAAAATAATTCACTAAAAACGCATAACAATATAAATCAATACGTTATGGAGCTAAGGTAATTGGTGGCATTTTGTACGCACGTGCTTTAATAATAACCACAGACTCTTTAATTACTTACTTTTATATCGAGCATAAATATGACTATTTATGCATCAACCATAAGCAAAGTGATTCGAGTAGCCCCGATGAATAGAGTTAGCGGATAATAGGTATCTGAAATGAAAACGTTGCCCCCCCTGTTAAGGTCAACTCAATATCACGAACCATTTCAATCAAAAAAGCACTGCCATCAATTTCCAACTTCTGCTCGTCTACAATCTCAAACAGCGCTTCTAAAGCCGCACTGTAAGCAACATCAGAAATCAGATACACCTCAGCGCACAGGTAGTACCCTTCAGGAATCACAAAATCGTAGAGAGCTTCGTCGACTTGCCAATCACCAATGAACGTCTCAATTTGATCCCATACTTTTTCAAGTTGGTTTATCGGCGTTGCACCGAGCAAATTGACTGTTCTTTTGCCGTAGAGCTCGATAACCGAATCCCAATCAGGATCTTCCAGAGCAATCTTTTTCATGCCTCTTTTGGGATACCAAATCAATTCGGTCGGCATTGATTCTGCCAATTCAGTTTCAATCGATTGTTGAGTACCAGGGTGAGCAAGCTTAGCAATAAACTCAGACGTCTCTCGCGGTGTAGATTCGTAACCCATTTTGCGAATTTGTTTCGCGGTAACCCCAAGCTCTCTTTTCAAAGCCTTACCTAAAGCTTGTGAGGAAGAGAAGCCACAGTAGTGAGCAATTTCCATCACACTCCAAGGTTCATCATTGAGCAGCAAATTCACCGCCACTTGCAGGCGTAAGCGACTAAGATACTGCCCCGGTGTCTCATGAAACAATTCGCTAAACTGGCGATGGAAATGATAAGGAGAAATCGCGCTTTCGGTTGCTATTTGCTCCCACGACCTGTGCTCAGCCAGTTCTTCATGCATTAGCTTCAATGCATGTGCAAAGCGCTTTCTGAGATGCTCAGGTAATGGCTCCAACAAAGCAATTTCAGGCACCAGTTTGAATGCAGGTTTCTCTTGTTGTGACATTGATACGGACCTCACTGGGGCGACAGGATCACTATCGCCCGCCAACCGAATAAAATCAATTACGCTCAGCATTATGCAGGCTCAAGCGCCAACTCATCTTCCATCACTTTAGGCGCCTTACGACTGGTCATCCCCAACAATATAGGGATCAGCAGTAACGTCACCGCAGTAGCGAACAATTCGCCAAACACCAGAGAAACCGCAGCAGGTTTAAGATACTGAGCCTGCTCAGCCGTTTCACTGAGTAGTGGTAACAAGCCACATACTGTTGTTATCGTGGTGAGAAAAATGGCCCGCAAGCGACTGGTTCCAGCCGTGACTAATGCCTGCTTTAGCGGTACACCACTGCGGTATTCTGCATTAAAGCGCGTGATCAGTACCAATGAGTCATTGATCACTATTCCCGTCATTGCCATCATGCCAAACATAGACAGCAAACTGATTGGCAGATCCATCAAGTAGTGCCCAAAGATCGCCCCAGCAAAACCAAATGGAATCACCGCCATGATGATGAATGGCTGCCAATAAGACTTCAGCGGAACCGCCAACAAGATGTAAATCAGCAGAATGGTCAAAATCATCGCTGAGCGGAAGCCGTCAGAGACTTCACCAATCTCTTCAAATTCGCCGCCTGCTTTGATCCGAACTCCTGGATACTGCTGATGCAGCGTTTTGATCTCAGAGCTGAGCTGAGCCATTGTCTGCTCAGGCGCCTGAACGTCTCGGTTTTGCTTCCAATAGAGGTTTACCACTTGCTCACGATTACGTCGGTAGAGTATCTGAGGCTCCTGCTCATGACGAAATTCAGCAATATCACCGAGTAAGACACTCTTCCCTTCAGACAGCAACACCATCGTCTGCTCAAGCTGAGCGAGGGTTTTACGCTCTGAACGAGGATACTGCAACAGCACCTTAGTTTCTTGGCCTTGTTCTAACAGGCGGTGAATTTCTCGCTCACCAAATGCCTCACCCGCCAATCGCGCCAACTTGTCTTGCGTCAATCCGAGCTGTTGACCGTATTCATTCAGCACTAGCCGCACCTGAGGCTGGCCGCTTTTACCATCATCATAAATATCCGCCACGCCAGGCAAAGCAGCCAGTTTGTCCACTAACTGGCTACTGACGCGCTTAGCAAGTTCACGGTCGCTGGATGATATCGAGATGAATGTTCCACCAGCAGGCGCTTCAGCCGCACTAAACTGAACTGAATAGGCTCCTTCAATGTTCCCAGTATGAGTACGCCAACTATCGGTCAGTAAATTACCCGGCAAGAGGCTCAGGGCTTCACTGGTTAGCTCGGCGGTCACTTCCACCTCTCCATAACCACCCGACCACGCAAGCAGGTTTACCACGGGTGGCTGGCTCAACGGGTAGTCTTGCATCAGCTCGTCTTCGACGTTGATCATCGCCTGTTCGATTTGATCTAAGGCTTTCTTTTGTAACGGCAAAGGGGCACCGTCTTCTAGCTCAACTTTCGCGGTAACGTATCGACCGGGGATTTCGGGGAAAATGGCACTTCGAATCGTCCCAGTAGACCACATGCCATACGCCAGTACGATAGCGGCGACAAAGCCCAGCAGTGATGCCAGTTTGTAATCCAACACCTTTTCCAAGGTGGGCTTATACACTCTGAAATTGAACCACTCCAAACCACCTTGAGCCACAGACTGAATGCGAGAGAAAATGCCATTAGATTTTTTACTCACGGACAACTGCGCTAGGTGTGATGGCAGAATAAACTTACTTTCAATCAGAGAGAAGATCAGCGCAAATATCACCACAGCGGAGAACCCAGCCAGAATCTTGGCAAAATCGTTGTTAATCCAAAGCATTGGCGAAAATGCCGCAATAGTGGTCAAAACACCAAATACCGTTGCAACGGTAACCGAGTGTACACCGTGCCATGCCGCTTTGCGCCCACTCGCATGTTTGCCTCGCTGCTCGTGAATGGCCTCGCCAACAACCACGGCATCATCGACTAGAATCCCCAATACCAGAATAAAGCCAAACAAAGTGATGTCATTGATGCTGTAGTTAGCCAGTTGCATCGCTCCTAAGGTACCTGCGATAGCGACTGGTATACCCACGGCCACCCAAAATGCCAGTTTCAGCTCAAGAAAAATGCCCAGTAGCACCACAACAATCAAAAGGCCTTGCCACGCATTATCACCGAGCCTGAACAGTTGCTCTTCAATATAGGGCGCCATATCTGCCATGGTATTCAGCTCAATGTCTGAAGGCAGGATTTTGCGTTGCTCCGCCAAGGTATCCTTAATTGCATCACTCACTTTGAGCAGGTTGTCGGTCTGGCTGGTGCTGATCAGCAGAGCGATAGCATTGATGCCATTATTGCGCACAATGGAGCCACTACGCTCATAGCCACGACTCAGCTTAGCGATGTCACCTAAATAGACGGTACCAGATGGGCGAGAGACGATCGCCAAACGACGCAGCTTCTGTACGTCATCGGCGTAGCCATCACCACGGATAACCATGCGGCCCTTGTCACTGATCAGCTCACCTGTGCGAGATTCAAGTGACATCTGTCCGATGGTGCTGGCTAAATCTTCCAGACTCAAACCCAGTTTCTTGAGCTGCGCTGGATCTGGTTCAATGATAAGTTGTGGCTTGCGACTTCCCCAGTTGGATACTTTAGAAATCTTTGGATTACTTTTTAGCGCTTGCTCGACCTGTCTTGCGATGGGTTGAAGTTGCTCATCGCTGCGTGGCCCCGAAACGACAACAAAAGCGGCCAAGTTAGTAAATTCATTTCTAACCACCTGAGGCTTTTCAGCTTGAGCAGGAAAACCATTGATGGCGTTCACTCGGTTACGTACATCATCCAGCAGCTTATTGAGGTCGGCGCTGCTGGTTTTGCGTACAACAACACTCGACATTCCTGCGCTAGACTGGCTGGTCACCTGTTTAATACCGGAAATGCCACTGATGGACTCTTCAATTCGCTGTGTAACACTCTCATCAATCTGTTTAGCTGTACCTCCCGGGTAGGCAACATTGATCACAACCGATGACGGCGCAATCTGCGGAAAAGACTCCACACGGAGTTGACCAAACGCCATAACACCACTGGCGATGATCGCAAGCATCAACAGATTCGCCCCTACTGGGTTGTTGATAAACCACTTAGTCAGCCAGCTCATTGATTACCCTCCTGCTTCGCAACCAATATCTGCGCAGCTTGAGGAGCGACTTGCTTCCCCGGTAGCATCGACAGCAGTGGGTACACCACCACCTGACGTGCCTTAGCGCTGTCCTGATCAAAGCGGGCATATACCTGTTTACGTGCTTGTCCTATTTGCGTAACCCACTCTTTCTGCAATCGGTTCTGCTCATCAAGTGTCCAGACGTATCCATCTCGTGTGATCGCACTGAGTGGCAAGGTCACAATTTCAGGCCGTAAGCCGAGACTAACGATGACTTTCACCTGTTGATTAGGCAGTAAACGAGTCATTCCTTGATAAGGTTCGCGAACAGACAAAACCACTTGTCGCTGACGTGTGGTTGGATCAGCCTGAGGCGAGAGATATCGAACCTGTGCCTGCCACTCGCTGCCATCTCGATTCACAATTTTAATCTCAGGCTGACGCAACGCGGATTGCACCTGCTGCCAGTGAATTTCCGAAACAGGCAGCTCGACATCCAGTGAGTCGCTGGCGGCGAGTTCAAAAGTCACCTGCCCGGCTTCCAACCATTCACCGGGGCTGATGTTACGACGCATGATCACAGCATCAAACGGCGCTGCAATACTTGCTTCCTCAAGCAACTTTGCTGCACTGGTGTAAGCCTGTTTTGCCTGCGCCAACTCTGCCTTGGCTGCCAACACCTGTGGCTCACGGCGAGCAAACGGTGAGCTTTTGGTCGGTGATAACATTTTTAACGCGACCGTTTGTTCGTGCTGTGCCTGTTTCAGGTTTAGCTCTGCCTGCTTAACACTGCTGTTTGCCTGAGCCAGATTAGACTCTAAAGCGCTCGTATTGAGCTTCGCCAACAAGGTCCCTTTTTTCACCAGTACGCCCGGTTCGATATCGGGATTCAACCACTCTAATTGAGCGCTGCTTGAAGCCTTAAGTTGAATCGGCCAACGCGCGGTGGTTGTTGCCAGCAAAGTCAAATTGGAATCGTGATCTTCCGGCGTCACTTGCAGTACCGAAACGGGGGTTTTGCTCGGCGCTTTTTGCTCAATCACAACTGGCTGAGGCTCTAAAACATCTACAACCACTAATGCCGCGAAAATTGCCCCACAGCCAGCTAATATTGCAAGAGTCTTTTTAAATTTCATAAGGCTTCTCCTCTACAGCCAATTGAGCGGGGTTTTGATTTAGTCGTTGGCTGATCTCCATCAGACGCGACAAGGTTTGCAGTGTGATAGGCAACATCACTGCCGTTTCCACGAATTCGAGTGAGTAAGTTACGATGGAAAAAACCTGACCCACAGTAGGATCAGTAAGAATATTGACCATCCAAAGGTTGGTTAGGACTGCGGCAAATAAAACAATAAAGATCAGCCCATACACCAGCGCTTCGGTATCGGACAGTTTGATTTCACAGCGTTTCAAGCGTTCGAAGTGCGTTCTAATCGCCGCAAAAGGCTGACCGCTGAGCACGCGAACCTGTTGCTCTAACTGATCGTTTAACGCGCCGTTAAGTCGCGTAAAGGTTTGATGGAACAGAGCATAAATCAGCAGCATACTCAGCCCTGCGATCAATACGCATAATGCAAGTTTGATATGAAAAGTGGCGAGAATGACAACGGTAGCGACCAACTGCACAACGGCAGTAATCAGCGATGGTAAATCTTCTTCTAGAAAATCTACCAGCTCGCGGGACATGGACAGTCGGGCGTCTTTGACTGATACCGATTGACCGCGCAAATTACGCTCAACCAAATTGGACAACCGCACTCGGATCCCGCCATAAACGCGAGTATCGTAAAAACGACGTGCAACGCTGATGACCACCAGTACAAACAAGATCGCTGCAAACATAAGCAACGGCTGCAAGTTTTGCTTAAGCACACCATCAATAGCAAAACCGATAAACAGCGGCAGCAAAATCATAAATACGTTCTCAGCCAGAACCATCAGCCAAGTAAACATGACTTTAATGGGACTCAGCCGGATAACGGACCGAAGTGTGATGGGTTGATTGAACAGCATTATTGACCCCACAAATGAATGTGGCGCCAGTATTACCAATTATTAACCAGAAAAAGTGTCCCAGATTGCTGTTTTGGGCAGTAACCTTTTGTTAACCCCTTCGCGCTTATTCTTCTCGCCATATTTAACACAACAGTAAATATGGGACGGAGATGAAATGAAACTGTTCGCTTCAATACTGGCCACTGCCGTGATTACTGGCTTTGTTTGGGGGCTGGTTGTACTTCAGCCAGCGATGGCTGACAGCAAGCAGCAAGCGCAGATCAAAAATGAATCAAGCGATGTTTCTCGTGACATGAAACGAGGCGATACGCCGCAGCAATACTTACGTGGAGTGACCAAAACAATCTCCCTTGAGTCCTTACCTTCGCTGTGGCGAGAATTCGATCGCAAGCTAGTTGAGCCCGATAAACTCCCAGACAACTTAGACAGAATCGTTGTCTTGTATCAAGACCTCAATAGCGACTTTACTGAAGCTCAAGTCACCATAGGCTACCCAACCGAAAAGAGCCCATTGGCGAGCGACTTAGTCACACTCCCTGCCATTGAAGAGGCAGAGCTACTGATGCATAGAGGTCAGCATTCAGAATCGGAACTCATGGATGCTTGGAGACGCATTAATTTCCAAAAGTCCGTCGATGCTTTAGTGGAGATCCACTACCTCAATTCACAAGGACAACCGGAATCCAGCCAGTTGTCTGTCTACTATAAATAAAGAGGCACAGGAGATACGTTATGGAGTTTATGTCTCAAATTTTCTCTGAGGCGACCATTATCTTCACCGAAACTTGGGTGGACGATAACTTTGTTCTCATTGCCGTTGCGATCTTTTTGATCGAGCTGATTCGATACGCGTTCAAAAAGAAACTAAGCTGGAATATGTTGGGTGACAGTGCGACCAACTTTGTGACACTGTTTTTCCTCTTAGTGACGATATTCTTTGTCGGCTTAGCCTATGTTGCAGCGTTTGTCTTTGCTTATGAGAATCTTAGCATGACCCATCTTCCTATCACCGGCTGGACCATTCTGGGTTGCTTGATACTGGCAGATTTAGCCTACTACTGGGAACACCGATTTTTGCACAGCAACGGCTTAGCGTGGGGGACACATTCCGTGCACCATAGCTCTCCGTATTTTAATATTTCCGTGGCTTACCGCTTCGGGCCGCTAGACTGGTTTTTCCCATTCTTTTTCCATTTGCCGTTAATACTGCTTGGTTTTAATCCTTTTGTGGTCCTGATGTGCGAAACCTTTGTTCAGCTATTCCAGACGCTGCTGCATACCGAAACCGTGAAGAAGTTTCCGAGACCGATAGAAGCCATCTTCAATACACCGTCACACCATAGGGTTCACCATGCGACGAATAAGCAATATCTGGATAAGAATTACGCGGGTATTCTGATCATTTGGGATCGTATGTTTGGTACCTTTGCTCGCGAAGACGAAGAGGTGAAATACGGAGTTTACCCACGGATTAATTCCGTCAATCCATTTAAAGTATACTTCCACGGCTATGCCAAACTGATTCAGCAATTGTGGCATGCACCAAGCTGGAGTTATCGCCTACAGCTTCTGGTCAAGCCGCCCATCTGGGCATGGAAACAAGAACAACAAAGGAAATAGAGCATCATGAGTATTAACGCCCTGCTAATCGAAGACGATAGAGATCTGGCCGAAGCCATCAGTGACTATATGGAGCTAGACGGCTTTGAGTTTGATTTTGCCTACAATGGCGCAGCAGGGCTTAATCTAGCGTTAACTAATCAATACGACATCATACTCACCGACATCAACATGCCCAAAATGGATGGTATTGACGTCTGTCAGTCACTCAGAGAGCAAGGCGTCAGTACTCCTGTTCTGATGCTCACCGCAAGAGATACACTCGATGACAAAGTCACGGGGTTTGCTGCTGGATCTGATGACTATTTGGTTAAACCTTTTGCCATGGAAGAGCTCAAAATTCGTCTGCAAGCGCTGATTCGGCGCTCACAAGGTACCGTCACCTATCTTAAAGTCGGTGATCTGAGTATCGACTTGGATAAGCATCAAGCCACTCGTGCGGGTCAAACCTTAAAGCTTCCACCTGTGTGTTGGAAAATGTTGGTTTGTCTGATGCGCAATAGCCCCAACGTCGTCAGTAAAACCAAACTCGAAGAAGAAGTCTGGGGAGATGAGCTTCCTAGTCCAGATAGCTTCAAAGTCCACCTATTTAAACTTCGTCAGGCTATCGATGCCCCTTTTGAGAGTAAGCTGGTTCATACCGTGCACGGCGTAGGGGTAACAATCAGAGAGGAGGAGGCATGACTCGGGTCAGTATAAAGCGCGATATCTACCTCTACCTTTTTGGTATCGTCATCAGCCTCACTGCCATTTATGGACTGATGATCAATCAGAGTTATCAAACGGGGCTGTATGAAGCCGCCAAGTATGGCTTTCTTTACGAGCTTAAAGCGGCGGAAAGCGAGTACCTCAAATCTGGGCAACTTCCTCAATCTCAAAGCAGTACGCTTCAGGTCTACCTCGATTTCAATCAAGTCCCGCAGAAGTTTCTGACCGCCTTCGACTGGAACAGCTTTGAGAACGACGCCATCTACGAACGCTATATCCCCGCCACCGATGCAGCGTCGGGCGAATATCTGTATGCCGCCTACCATCATATCCCCAGTATCGATGCCACCTTGTATGTGGTGTCTCAGTATGACGAGTCCATTTATCTGGAATTGTTTGAGCTCAATCCTCCCGAGTCGGTCAGCCAATTTAACTCTGCCTTTATCATGATTGGCGGCTTACTGTTGCTGGTCTTTCTGATCATTCGCTTATTGATCTATCGCCTGACGAAACCCATTCTCGTGCTTTCCCAGTGGTCGGAAACGCTGGATCTAAATCAGACAGAGAAACTAGAACGCTTTCGCTATCGCGAGGTGGACCTTCTCGCCAACCAGTTGGTCGAAAGTGTCCGCAATGAAAGAGATGCCATCGACCGCGAGGAATTCTTTCTCAGAGCCGCCAGTCACGAATTAAGAACACCCGTCTCGATTATGTCTGCCAGTGGCGAAATGCTTGGGCGCTTGTCTGATTCGATGCCGCGAGGCGGGCAAAGAGCGGTTGCTCGTATCCAACGTTCGGTGGCGACGATGCAAACCCTCATCACCACGTTGTTATGGATGAGCCGAAATACCCAGACGGAACTCGAAGCCAGCCGCGTCAACTTCAATCACCTTGCCAGTGAGATCATCGAAAGTCATCGCTATCTGATTGAAAGCAAAGACATCAGTGTAGAGTTGGACGCCAGCTCAGACTCTTTACAAACGCAGGTTCCACTCGCGCTAATCCAAATTGTCCTGAACAATTTAGTACGCAATGCTTTTCAACACAGCGCTGACGGCATTGTCCATATTGAATTGTCTGAGGAGCACATTACCATCTCCAATCCCGTAGAGCTGTCGGATAGTCAACAGTCCACCGAAACGTCCTTTGGAATTGGCTTGGCTCTGATTGAAAAAGTGTGTCGAAATCAGGGCTGGCACTTCATTCATCAGCAGAAAGATGACACCTATTTAGCCAAAGTCGATTTACAGAAAGAGTATGAATCGTAGACGGTAACCAAAAATTAACCTGCCATCGACTATCCTTGTTCCCAAGTTAAACAGCAGGAGTCAAACATGGGAACCTGGATTTTAGAAACATTACTTTGGGCAATCGTGACCGTTGCGGTTTGTGTCGCTATCTGGGGATTCACCCTACCTAATATCCTGATTGCATTGGGAGTCTCTGTCGGTGTCTCATTGCTACTCGGTAATAGCTGGCGCAGTTAACGGGATGTGTAAGACATCGAACCAAACGATGTTTACTTAATCATCCGAACAATGAGAGACCCCGGAGAACGCAGTGCTTCTAGGTTACAACTAAGGACAGTGCCAGATTCCGGGGCATAGTAACTTGCGACATCAAACCCTAGACTGTTGTATTGAATCGCAAGCAACTCACCCTTCTCAACCTTCTGCAACAAAGACACCTGTGGCTCTACAAAACCACCTTGCTTCGCCCGAATGCTGATGACTTGCTTCCCTTCTAGACACGAGTCATTTTCAACAACCTCACCTGGTAACACCTTATGATAACGCAGCACATTCAGAACGCCTTCTGCGGCGCGCTCAACCATTTCAGCATCATGGTATCGGCCAGAACCGACCTCCACAGTAATACTTGGTACACCATGCTGGTTCCAAGTGGACTCCAAAACGCCTGACTCACCCGGATCGTTCAAAATAACATCTGGATTCATTAGCTTAGCTAATGTCCTGGCCTGTTCAAGGCGGTAGTCAGCAAACACGTATAACGGGTAGCTGGTGCCGGTGGTTTGAGTATGCAAGTCAATCGCGATTTCGGCATTAGGCTTAAGTACATGCTGCCAAAGGTTACCTAAATAACGCGCTGCTTCATTGCCCGCTTTATCTCCGGGGAAAAAGCGATTGAGGTTGGCGGAAGAGACATCCGGATCAACGGTGTGAAAGTCACGACTATGGTGAAGAATGCCGCTTAGGTTGATGGTCGGGACGATAGTAACGCAACCTGCCAGCGATTGCCCTACCAGCGCTTTTGCTACTTTCAGAGCGGTAACAATACCGTTTTGCTCATCCCCATGAACACCTGCTGTGATCATGACTTTTGGACCAGGCTTCGCACCTTTAAATACTCGGACAGGCATTTGTTGCCACAAGCCAAGTGCGTCCGTAGCAACGGCAAATAAAAACGCATGCTCACCCGCTTGCAGTGAATCAACATCAAGCGAATGAATAATTGGAAAATGTTCCACCACAGGGGCAACGTCAGACATACCCAAACTTCCTTATAGAACAAAGGCGAGCATACACTCGCCTTGAAAAAACAGCTTACTTTAATCTCTGTTGCTAGTTGTGAATAGCACCAGATTAGAATTTTGTTAGGCAAATCCCGCCATGTGCGCGGCAACCACGACGATGCTGGAAAGCCCGAACAAAATCAACATAAAGCGACCACAGAACTTGACCCAAACGCCCCAGTCAATGCGACACACACCCAGCGTAGCCATTAGAGAGGCTGAGGTCGGAACGATGATGTTGGTAAAGCCGTCACCCAGCTGGAAAGCCAATACCGCAACTTGACGTGTCACACCTGTGATGTCAGCCAGAGGAGCCAACAACGGCATAGTAAGTGCTGCCTGACCAGAACCAGAGGTCACAAAGAAGTTAAAGATGGATTGGAACACATACATCAGCCAAGCCGCCATCACATCTGGCAAACCGCTGATCAAGCTTCCTGCGCTATTTAAAATCGAGTTTAGGACACTGGCTTCATCAGTTGAACCTCCGCCAAGGATCAGCAATACACCTTTGGCACAGCCAACCAGTAACGCAGGTGCCAGCATGATACTTGCACCATCTTTAAACGCCGCCGACGCTTCGTTTAACGTCATCCCATTAAGGCGGAAGATCGTGCCAAGAATCGCCACAATGAAGCCCATAGTGAAAAACTGAGAGGCAATTTCTGGGATATACCATGCGTGAGCGACAACCCCCCAAACAACCCAAGCTGTTGTGCCAACCACGGTTAGCAGCACTAATGTATCACCAAATGTCCATTTTACCGCTGGTTGGTCTGATGAATCCTGCTTTCTAAAGTAAGCATCTGTGTTGTAGGTGATCGATTTGCTTGGGTTCGCTTTAATTCGCGATGCATAAGCCATGGTAAAACCAATAGCTAGTAGGGTGAAGCCTGCCCACATGACCATTCGCATCGTCATCCCAGACAGCACCGGAACTCCGGCAATACCTTGTGCAATTGCAACGGAAAATGGATTCATCCAAGACGTCGCAAAACCAATTTGGGTCGCGACATAGGTGACCATTACGGTAGTGATGCTGTCATAACCCAATCTCACCATTAATGGCGCGATAATAATGGCAAAAGCGACCGCTTCTTCGCCCATACCAAAAACGGCTCCGCCCAAAGAAAACAGCAGAAACAGCACTGGAATGAATAAGATCTCGCTGCCCTTTGTTTTGTCGATCAGATAGAGGATACCGTTGTCTATCGTGCCAGTGCGGATGACCACACCAAACGAGCCACCGATAAGCAACATGAACATGATAACGCCAATAGCACTGCCCCATTTAGAACCTGAAACCAGCCCTTCAAAGGGGAAGTTCATCAGGCCAATACCGCCACCCGATGCAAAAAAACCAACGCTGTTGTACACCAGTTCCCCTTGCTCATCCCTCTCATAAGAGAAAGATTCAGGGTCGATGACTGAACGTGTTTTTTCTACTCCGTCCGCGATGTAGGCCACTTCCTGGCTCTCAAATGAGCCAGCGGGTACAAAGTAGGTGAGAATGGCAGCGAAGATACCGATAATAAAGATGAGAACTAAAGTGTCCGGCATCTGCCAGGTTTGGGCTTTTTCTACCCCAGATTGTTGTGTTTGAGCGTGTGACATTTTATGAATATTTATAGTTTAAAAACGCATAAAACATCACACAATTAGTTAGTATGTTCAACTATAAAAGAACTAAAAATCGCCCTTTGAAACAATTTAATACGAAAAAACAGCAATTCTTAATAATATAATTTCATCACTGTTAAATATTGTCGTTCAGGCAAAAACCACATAAATGGTAAGACCCTCATTGATAACTAATCAATCAACCGAACAACCAATGACCCCGGAGCACGAACCGACTCAACATTGTGGCTAATCACAGTCGCTTTGATTGGTGAGTAATACGTCTGGATCTCATCACCAAAGCTGTTGTATTGAGTGGCCAGCTTCTGCCCTGCTTCAACCAAATCCATCAGCTCAACATGGCAAATAACGAAACCGCCTTGCTCAGCCCGAACACTGGTGATTCGCTCGCCTTCCACACAAGGGTGATCCAGATCGACAACATCGCCTTCTATAAGCTGATAATCCTTGAGAACATTCTGTACTCCCGTGGTCGCGCGCTGAATCATCTCCAAGTCAGTGTATCGACCTATCCCAACTTCAATGGTGATGGATGGAATATCAGCTCGGTTGTAAACCGTTTCCAAAATCCCCGGGTCTCCGGGATCATTGAGAATCACATCGGGATTGATGAGTCTTGCCATTCGAATCGAATCATCCAATCGATAGTCAGCAAAAGCGTATAAAGGATAAGCCGAACCACTGGTCTGAGAATGGAGATCGATGGCCAAATCCGCATTGGGTTTCAGCAAGTTCTCCCAAAGGCTATTGGCATAGCGGCTAGCGTCATCGCCATTTGGATTACCTGGGAAGACGCGGTTAAGGTTAGCGGATGAGCTATCGGGGGCAGCAGAATGAAAGTCTCGACTATGCCTTGCTATTCCAGAAAGGTTAACAGTAGGCACTATGGTAATGCAGCCTGAGATAGACTGACCTTCCAACTCACGCGCCAGTTTTTGTGCCGTTAGAATTCCGTTTTGCTCATCACCATGAACACCTGCGGTAATCATGATACGTTTACCCGGTTTATCACCTTTAAACACACGTACAGGCAATGTCTGTGGATGACCAATGGCATCTGTGGCAACCGCAAACCAGAACTTATGCTCTCCCGGCTCCAATGCATTAACGTCCAACGCTTGTATCGTTGGATACATAGGCACAATGCACTCATTTAGTGGCTTCGTCATCAGTTCTCTTCCCTTAAACAGCGGCGACCATTTTTTGCAGCAGGCGGATGATTTCATCACGCTCTTCAGGATCAAGCGAGCTAAGCAGCTTTTGATTGATCGCCATAGGGATAGGAACCAAGGTTTCCTTTAACGCTCTTCCTTCATCAGTCAGATAAATACGAAAAGCGCGACGGCTATTAGGATCAGGCTGACGCTTAACCAGACCTAAATTTTCCAACTTATCAAGAGTGCGTGTCGTAGTTGAATTTTCCACTTTGGATTCTGAGCGATATCGCGCTGGGTCACGCCTTCCTCTTCCCACAAACACATAAGCGTTGGCCAAAGGGCAAGTGTTAATCCATGCTTTTTTAGTTCCGTATCAAAGGTTTTTGCAGCATCATTCGCCACCACATTGATCAACCAGCCAAAGCTGCTTTGTCTATCAAACGTCTCACTCATCGACGAGTTCTCTCAACCAGTAAATTTACAAAGAAAAGGCAATAATTGTCATGGTAACTGATGTAGCTATAACTAGCACTAGCAAAGCTCGAAGTTGAGAAACAAACAGAAGAGCCGGATACTCAAACACGCCTTTCTGAACACCAGTGACCATCGCCCAAGTTAACGGCTTAGCACGCAGTTTATAAACAATAATTGCCCCTACATGCAGCGCGATCAAAACCGGAAGAACATTAGCCAAGGTTAAATGCACCACTTCCAGCATATTGAATAAGCCATCCGTTAGCCAAATCTCCGCCAGAGGCAAATTGTCTAACATCCCAGCTAACGCCAAACCAGAAACGCACTGTAGAAGCAATGCCGTGATCATAGCCACAACCATCCACCCACCCGCTGGATTGTGGCCAGGTTGTGCACTTGCCCTACCCATCATATAGCGGACAACTACTTTAGGTGAACGTAGAAACTGCCTGAAACGGCTGGTTTCGCTACCCACATAACCCCAAATTAATCGCCAAAGAATAAGGGTGAACAAGGCTAACCCGAGTTGTACATGCGGGCCGTTACCTGAAAACCCAGACGCCATTAATGCAATAAACAAAACAGCTTGTAACCAGTGATAAAGGCGTGTCGCCAGATCCCAAACTTTCATTTTCCACCTCGACGGTATTGTTGATGAACTAATCTTTGCATAAACTTACACAGCAATAGTTGCAATTGCAACTATTGCTGTGTAAATTTAATTTCATCAACGAAGAAGATCCCTTTCGGATCGATTAATCAGGAGAGAGTCACATGAAAAAGATACTCATCGGTTTAGCAGTGGTGCTGCCTTTAACTGCAATTGCACAAGACTTTAGTCAGCAGATAACAGAACGCCAGAATGCCTTTGAAGGCATTGAATCGACCAGCAAACTGGTCAACAAAACCTTGAATGGCCGTGATACCGATTGGAGAAAGCTTGAAAATCAAAGCCAAAAGTTAGCAAACCACAGTCAAACGCTGCTGACTCTTTTTCCGCAAGGTAGCCATGTAGATAGCAAAGCAAAGCCTGAAATCTGGAGTAAACCAGACAAATTCAATCAATTGCTCACACAAATGGATCAAGGCTTTCAAGACCTCTATCAAGCGAGCCAGAACAAAGACATTAAGATGGCCGAATCAGGTTTTGAAAGCGCTCAAGATACCTGCCGCAGTTGCCATCGCAGCTACCGTTCTCGCTGGTAACTTCATTTAATAACAACAGACAGCAATAACAAATACAGCCATTTTCAAACTATTAAGGAAATAACATGAAATTTATTCGCTCATCCGTACTCTTAATCTCTCTTTTTATTTCAGGTACCGTCTTCGCTGCGGACTATGGCGTCGAGCTATCATGGAACACAGACAATGCTGAGCAAGTATTAAAAACGCTACCAGAACAAAAAGCCGCATTTGGCGAGTTAATTGAGCAAGGAGCTGTCAAAGATATGTTTGTTATTCGAAGCAAAGTGGATGGCAAACCGATTCAGTTATTGAGGTTCGTACTTGAGGCAGACAGCGAAGCCGATGTACAGCGTAAGCTAAAAGACTTGCCTATGTACCAAAAGGAGCTGGTCAAGATCAGTAACATCCGCATGTTGGGATCTAAATGGCTAGATAACACGCCTGTCTACAACAACTACGGTGTTGTCATCACTTGGAAAGAAGGCATAGAAGCGCTTGAAATGGACAGAGTATTAGGCATCGACTTGCAGCGTGTCATCAGCCTCAATCAAGCTGGGTTTATTACCTCCTCTTATCTTGATACGCAGAAACTATCTAATGGTGTCGTACGCCCCATTTACTCAGTCTCTTTCCTTGCAAAAGATGCACAGCATGCTCGTGAACTCAGTAACCAGTTTGAAGCGGTAACTCTAGGTTATGCCACTATCGAAATTCAGCACTTAGGCCACAAGATTAGCTTAAGTCGATAATAAAAAAGCGGACTGTAAAGTCCGCTTTTATTTAAGATTCTTTGGTCGACGTGACCACAACACTAAACAAAATTAACACCCCACCAATAACCTGCATTGTAGTGAACGACTCCTGCACCAAGCCATAGCAAATAGGGCGCCGAATAACGGCTCACTCCCCATCAGCAAGGATACGCGCGTTGGAGACGTACGGCGCACTGCATAGTTCTGAACATAAAAGGCAAACAAGGTACAGAACAAGACGAGATAGATGACCGTTAGCCAAAACTCCCATGAAGCAGGAACAACAAACTCAGATGTAGGTAAGTAAGTGACGGCGCATACAATCGCCACCAATGCCACAACTAATGATTGGAGCGATGTTAAGGTTGATGTGGTGATCACCTTACCTTCCGTAAACCGCTTGGTCATAGTAACCATTAATGCACGGAGCAGAGCTGCCGTTAAAATGAAGTAATCACCACTGTTTAGGGAAAACTCAACACTCTCTTCGCTCGTCAGTAATAAAACGCCAGCCACACTGCAAGCCGTTAGCCCCCATAAGGTATTACTGACCTTCTTTTTATTGATCAACAGCTCTGCGAAAGCGGTCAGAATGACAGACATGCTGATCAAAAACGCCGCGTTTGATGCTGAGGTTTGGGAAACGCCAAACACTTCACAGAAAAAAATCGCCGATAGAATAAAACCAGTGGGAATCGCTATCTTCCAGTCTTTATTCAATCCCCGGCGAAAGTCTCGAATCACCACAGGTAACAGACATAAAAAGGTGATCGAAAATCGTATCGAGATAAACACCAGAACACTTGTGTATGCCAAGGCACTTTTCGTCAGGCCGTAACTCGTCCCCCAAAATATCGCAACCAGCAACAACAATGATTCCGTTACGGGGAACCTCACATTCCCTTTTTTTAGCGAATTTGCAGCTGTTGTCATTTCATTCCTCCATCCTTGTGAATGCTATTGCGAGTACGTCCCTGTACGCGCACTTGTCCAAATAAATAAGTCCTTTGTAGTTGGTGATAAAAACACTGAATCACGGGATTTGTTTTAATGGTTCAGGCCCAAATCTCGAAAAAGATTAACGTTGAATAGTTTGATGCAGTACTACGGTGTTGTTTAATGACTGAATGCCGTTAAACGACTCTATTTCGTTACACAGGGTATATATCGACTGAAGATCTGGCGCTTCAATGAGAGCAATAATGTCATAAGATCCTCCCACGATACTCGTCAGCCTTACCTCTGGAATCTCTCTAAGAGCTTCCGTCACATTATTCTTTTTGCCTTTCTCACATGAAATCAGCAAGTAACTTGCTGCTGTTCTGCCTTCTTGCTCAACTCTGATCTGTGCGGTGTAGCCTTTAATGATACCGGTTTTTTCCAACCGGTTGATGCGCTCGGTAACTGCGGTGCGCGACAAGCCAATGTTACGCGATAAGTTAGCGATTGACTCGCGGCCATTAGATAAAAGGTTAGAGAGAATTTTCCGATCCAGTTTATCTAGGCCCTGAAGGTTAGTCGTTGACATCATATATCCTGCCTTACGTTGTTATTATTCATTTGCTTTTTATAGGTTGATGGTTTTTGGTAAAGAGAGTCGATACAACTCTACTGGGGTAAAGTCGGTTGTTTTTCGAGAGTGGAGCTATCCGTCATAACCATCAAAACCAGACAGCTCACCCTTGTTCACAATGATTCGACGCTCTAGTCACGAGCTAACTGGATAATCATTGAGATGCATCACCAGCACTTCTTATTTGTTCATACATCACGTATTGAAAGCACTGGGGATACTGTCAATTGACTTGCTCAGTATCCATAAGTAACTTGAGCGAAACAATACAGCCAAAATGCAAAGGATAATTGCACTGTGGACACAAATAAATTAATCCCTCTCTTATCAGAGATGGCAATTTTCGTCAGTGTTGTCGAGTCAGGAAGTTTTTCAAAAACCGCCCAGAAGTTAGGTGTCTCACCGTCTTCCGTTAGTCGTTCTATTACTAGGCTGGAAAGTGCATTGCAGGAAAGGCTACTGGAAAGAACTACCCGAAAAATGCGCCTGAGCACCACAGGGCAAGAAGTTTATAGCCTTTGCAATGACATGATGAACTCAGCCAAAATGGCGATATCCGCCGCTCAAGCTGACAAAACGAATGTATCCGGCGCGTTACGAGTCGCAGCACCAAAAGCCCTGTCACGACAAGTTTTGATGCCGATGATTTTGGATTTCATCGACTACTACCCCAATATCTCATTGCAGCTAAAAGCCGCCGATCACTATATCGATCCAATAGGTGATGAAGTAGACATACTCATCCATATCACTGACAACCCCACAGAAGGCCTAATCGCCAAACAATTAAGCCAGTGTCGTCTGATCATGTGTGCCAGTCCTTCCTACATTGAAAAGCATGGTATGCCCACGCACCCAAAAGATATATCTGAGCATAACTGCCTGTGTTTAGGGGAGAATCCAAAAGATCGAATATGGGACTTCACCAATAACAATAAAAAACTATCGATAAATGTGATTGGTTCATTCGCGGTAAACCACAGTGAAATTCGCCGAGAAGCGGTATTACGTGGAGTAGGAATTTCTGTTTTTCCTGAGTTCGTGATTCAGCCTTACATCGATTCAGGAGACGTAGTTGAGGTGCTAAAAGACTGGCATGTCGGTGGAAACTACCAAGGCAAAATTATTGCTCAATATGCTCAATCTAAATACATACCCAGCCAGATTAAGACTTTTATCGAGTACTTGCAAAGTCGCTTCAATGAACAGCAGCAAATAAAAAAGGGCAGCTAAACTACTTAGCTACCCTTTTACTCATCATCAAAAGCCCTATGCGTTGTCGATATCTGCCACCATGGCTTTGGCCAGCGCCTCTGCCACTTTAATACCATCAATGCCCGCAGATAGGATACCACCTGCGTAGCCCGCACCTTCACCAGCAGGGAAGAAGCCTTTCAAATTGATGCTCTGGAAGTCTTTGCCACGTTTAATGCATACTGGCGAAGAGGTACGAGTCTCAACACCTGTTAGTAAACCGTCTTCTGACGCGAACCCTTTAATCTTCTTATCAAAAGCAGGAATAGCTTCACGAATCGCTTCGATTGCAAAATCCGGTAGCGCTTTAGAAATATCTGTCAGATGGATACCTGGCGTAAATGATGGTTGAACGTCACCGATCTCACTTGGATCGCGACCTTTCAGGAAGTCACCAATTTTCTGCGCTGGTGCATCATAGTTTTCGCCACCTAGTACATAAGCACCTGACTCAAGCTCACGCTGGAAACGGATACCAGCCAGAGGATCACCAGGGTAATCTCGCTCAGGATCAATACCTACAACAATTGCACTGTTTGCGTTACGTTCTGAGCGCGAATACTGGCTCATACCATTAGTCACAACGCGGCCTTCTTCTGACGTTGCCGCAACCACTGTGCCACCCGGACACATACAGAAGCTGTAAACGGTGCGGCCATTCTTACAATGGTGAACCAGCTTATAGTCCGCAGCACCCAAAATAGGGTTACCTGCATTAGGACCAAAACGTGCTTCATCAATCATCGATTGCTTGTGCTCAACACGGAAGCCGACAGAAAACGGCTTAGCTTCCATATAAACACCACGCTCATGCAGCATTTCAAAGGTGTCACGTGCACTGTGTCCAACCGCTAACACAACATAACGAGATTGAATCTCTTCACCGTTTGATAGTGTTAGACCTGTAATTTGCTCTCCGTCCATGTGGATATCATCGACGCGAGTGCTAAAGCGGATCTCACCACCCAGCTCGATGATTTTCGCGCGCATTTTCTCAATCATGGTCACCAGTTTAAAGGTACCAATATGTGGCTTACTGACGTATAGAATTTCTTCTGGTGCGCCCGCTTCCACGAACTCAGTGATCACCTTTCTGCCGTAGAAGTTTGGATCTTTAACCTGACTGTAGAGTTTGCCGTCGGAGAACGTACCTGCCCCGCCTTCACCGAACTGTACATTGGACTCTGTGTTCAGAGTACGTTTACGCCAAAAGCCAAAGGTATCTTTGGTACGCTCACGAACTTCTTTACCTCGCTCAACCACAATCGGCTTAAAGCCGCTTTGCGCTAGAATCAATGCAGCAAACAAGCCACAAGGGCCGAAGCCGATAACCACCGGACGTTCAGTGATGTTCTCTGGAGCCTTAGCGACAAACTTGTACTCCATATCTGGAGTCTGTTTAACATGCGGGTCATCCGCAAATTTCACCAACAATGGCTCATCGTTTTCAACGACAACATCAAGTGTGTAAATCAACAGAATATTTGTCTTTTTACGAGCATCGTAACCACGTCGAAATACATTGAAAGAGATCACTTGGTCTTCAGAAATACCGAGTTTTTTGGTGATGGCGGCAATCAGTGCCTCTTCCTCGTGGTCGAGAGGGAGTTTAATTTCAGTTAAACGTATCATGTTGATGTCTCGTAATATCAGGTGTCTTAGCCAGAGTCGCTCAGCGACCAGCTCACAATGGCGCGCATTTTACGAGAATTTGAATTGTCTGTCATACTAAATCAGGCGAGAACAAAACATTCACGGTAGAGGATGTTGAATTTTGCCTTGGGATGAGTATTATCCCCATTCCTCAATTTTTGATTAACTTAAGAGCGGATCATCATGGCGTTCGTCGTAACCGATAACTGCATTCAATGTAAATATACTGACTGTGTAGCAGTATGCCCTGCAGATGCCTTCCACGAAGGGCCAAACTTCATGGTGATCAATCCGATTGAATGCATTGACTGCGGCTTATGTGTCGATGAGTGTGACGCGAATGCTATTTTTCAGGAAGACGAAGTGCCTGCAGACCAAACGCTTTACGTTGAGCTAAATGCCCAACTTGCCGAACTATGGCCTGTGCAAACCGAAGTTAAGCCAGCTATGGATGAAGCCGAGAAGTGGAATGGTGTGCCAGATAAGCTGGGTATGCTAGAGAAATAAAGCACTCTACCTTCAGATACAAAAAAGCGCAGTAAATCACTGCGCTTTTTTTGCATTCAGGACTTTTTATTCACCATGCTGACGACGCAAGTTATCTAAAATAATTCCCGTCGCCATCGCCACGTTGAGTGACTCTGCACCACCAAAAGCGGGAATGGTTATCTTGTCGGTGACAAACTTAGCGGCTTGCTCACGTATACCATGAGATTCACTGCCCATCAGAAGAATACCCTCAGCGTTAAATTCCGTTTTGTGGATACTTTCGCCTTCCAAGAACGCGCCATATACAGGAATGCTTGCCTGCTCTAAGTAACTTGGCAGATCCAGTTGACTGACTGTGACACGGCCAAAACTGCCCATAGTGGCACTGATGGTTTTCGGGTTGTACGGGTCCGCGCAATCTTTACTCGCGACAATATGCTTGATGCCATACCAGTCAGCAACACGAATGATGGTGCCGAGATTACCGGGGTCTGACACGCCATCCAGAGCAATTATCAAGCCCTGAGCTTGAGGTACTTTAACCGAAGGAATTTCTACCACCGCAATTGCTGCGTTATTGCTGACCAGCGTACTGGCTTTGGTCAAATCATCTAATGACGCCTCAATGCATTCAAAATCATTTAATTGACTTTGGTTTGCGGTCAAAAATTCGCCAGTAGCGAAAATCTGTTTTACTTGAAGCTCACTGTTCACCAATTCAAGTACGTTCTTCTCACCTTGGACCAAAAACAGACCGTGCGCTTTGCGCTGTTTCTTTTGGCCTAAAGCACGTAGTAATTTGAGTTGGTTTTTCGAAATCATAATGTATCCAAGGTGAAAACGGGATGTCCCAGATAAAAGCGCGGCAATTATAGAGTAAAGCACCTCAGAGCTAAAGAGTCTCATCCCCTAATCCACAATCATAAAAAAGCGAAGGCTAAACCTTCGCTTTACCTCTAACTCCAGCGGAGAACTCGCACTTCATTACCTTCTTCAGGCTTGGCGGGAATATTAAGCGACAAAATGAACGAAACGACCGCCATTGCCGCGCCAATGTAGAATACGGCTGACGGGGACACTAACCAGATAAGGCCAAAGGATACCGGGATAAATACCGCTGCAATATGATTGATGGTGAATGACACACCCGCTGTCGAAGCCATGTCTGCAGGATCGGCAATTTTTTGTAGATAGGTTTTGATCGCTAACGCTAAAGCGAAGAATAGATGATCAATAACGTACAAGGCTGCCGCCCATTCCGCACTTTGCACCAAGCCGTAACCAATAAAGACAAATATCAAACCTGTGTATTCAAACAACAAAGCTTTACGTTCACCCACTTTACCGATGAACTTGCCAATTCTTTTCGCGAACAGGAAGTTAAACAGGTAGTTGATCAGAAATAGCATGGTGATATCTGCCGCCGAGTAACCAAACTTCTCCACCATCAGGAAGCCTGCGAAAACAGTAAAGATTTGTCGACGTGCACCACTCATAAACGTCAGAGCGTAGTACAACCAATAACGCTTGCGCAGCACCAGTTTTTTATTCTGCTGGACTTGGGTTTGGAACTGAGGAAATGCAAACGCCATCCAAACCACCAGTAGAAAACCAATGCCACCAAAAGTCAGATACACCCACTTGAAGTCCATTTGAAACACTTCCAGACAGACCCATAGCGCACCATAAGTGATTAGCGATGCCAAAGCGCCCACAGAAATAAACTTACCCAGCATCTCTGGCGCTTCGTCTTTTGAAAGCCATTGCAAAGAGAGAGACTGCTTTAGGGTTTCAAAATAGTGAAAACCAGTAGACATTAACAAAGTCGTTAATAGCAATCCAAACAATGAAGGGAAAAAGCCAGTAATTGCGGTACCCAGAGTAAGCGCCCCAAGCGCGAGTAGCATGAACTTCTGTTCGCGAATGAACATCAGAACAAATACGGCGGTGAACGCTAAGAAACCCGGAATTTCACGGACACTTTGAAGAAGACCAATATCAGCACCATCAAAGTTCGCTTTTTCAATAACAAAGTTGTTAAGCAGCGCCATCCAACTAGAGAAAGCGATGGGCACCACAATAGAAATGATGATCAAAAAATTCTGAGGAGTTTTCCAGCCAGCCGACGTGTTCATTTTTTATTCCTTTTATGAGCTCTCAAACACCTTAAGTCTTCGCCAACAAATAAACAAACTTATTTACAATTTATACGTCTTCGCCAACGTTCAAGCTTCAAACGTGTCAGAATTAAATTTAGACCTATTAAAACAAGTGAAAACAATGCTTTATCTTTGGTTACTTGCTCGTTATGGTTGAGTCATGTTTAACCAGTCGAGAAGGTAATAATATGGAAATAATAATTCGCCCTACTCTAGTGAGCGATGCAGCCGCAATGTGTGAAATTTTTTCACAACCTAAGGCGCAGCGTGAAACCCTCCAACTCCCTAAGCCATCTGTGGCAATGTGGACACAACGACTGGAAAACATGCCTACTGGAGTCTATAGCTTTGTCGCGGAACTAGACGGAAAAGTAGTAGGGAACATCGGTTTTGAGCACTCTCAGCGACCGCGTACCGCTCACCGCGGCACTTTTGGGTTAGCAGTTCATGATGATTATCATGGAATGGGCATCGCCAGTAAGCTGATCGAAACTGTCCTTGATTTAGCGGATAACTGGCTGCAAATAAAGCGCGTTCATCTCGAAGTTAATACCGATAATGGCGCGGCCATCGCGTGCTATAAGAAATTTGGCTTTGAAATCGAAGGTGAAGCGAAGAATGCGGTATTCAGAGAGGGCAAATACCAAAGCACTTATTATATGGCAAGGATGAAACCAGAGTAATAAGGGTAATAGCGAGCTATCGAAAAGGCTTACCTCATGGGTAAGCCTTTAACAACTCAAGCGCCTTGTCAGCCAACGCTTCTGTGTAATCATTGATTTTCCAATGGCCGGGACTCCAACCTTTGACAAATCGATGAAAATCCGCCCATGCAATCGCAAATAACGGCCGCCAGCTTTGCTCGACATCGTTGGCATCAATGTCAGGCTTTAATTTGTTGAGTGCCCGTTTAAGGTGGGAAAAATAGGTATCCAGAATCCAGTTTTCCATTTCATCACACTGTTCCGGCTCAACCGCACTGCTCATGAACAGAGCGACATCTTTCATCGCACATCCCTGCCCAACATACTGAAAATCGACCGCTGCGGCTTCACTGCCATCAGAAGTAAAACAGAAATTAGCCAGTTTGGCATCACCATGAACCAGTGTCTGATATGGTGCTTGACGAAGCATTCGGTCAATTCGAACCGCAGCTTGTTTCAAAGGGGTATCATCTAGCGCTTCCAGCTCATCAGGCCTTGTATCTAGGTGCCAATAAGTACCGATGTCCCACAAGCCGTCTCCTCGCTCTCCAATATGTGAAGCATGAAACCAAGCAAGCCACTTTAGCGAGGCTTCCATTTGCACATGAGCCGCGTGTTGATGAGTTTGGGTATAACCCAATTGATGTAAGTCTTCCATCACCAGAAGGAGTTCCGTCCCTTGCTGTTCAACGACTATAGGCTTAGGTTGCGGACAATAACAATGGGCCACCTGAGCAAAGCTCTGATACCAATGCAGCTCAACCTGATAGGATTTCAGTTTACGTTGATGGGAGAGATCGCTATTCCAGCCTCTCGGATGATGGGAAGGTTTAGGCAATTGCACATGCTTGATAACAATACTGGTTTCATCTACATGGAGCCTGACCAATTCGCCATAGCCACTCCACAACGATTGCAAAACTTCAGTGCCTTTAAGTTCTGTATAACCTAAACGTTGACTCAAAGCTTGGTAGTCATAGGAGGTGCTCATGGCTGTTCCGCAAGCAAGTGGGACCATTCTGGATGACGGGACATATAATGCACAACGTAGCTACAGACAGGTTTGATTGTGACTCCAAGACGCTCAAGCTCTGGCAAGATCGTTTCCATCATCACTTTCCCATAGCCTTTGCCTTGCAAAGCTTCAGGTACTTTAGTTGATGTGATGACATAGACATTGTCATGTACCTCAAATTTCATAATGGCGTCATATTCTGCCTCTAGATGGACCCGAATCAGTGAGTTAGCCCTATCAAATGTTAACTTATGTGACATATTGACCTCTAAAATTGATACATAGATCGAAAATATTTGCTATTTTGATATTTGAACGAACAATAAAGCGCACATAGAATTTTAACCCTCTGGGAAAACGTAAGATCTTCCTAGAAAGAGAAACAAACCTACAGCCAAAACAATAACATGGTAGGTCCAACGGAGGCTAGATGAATACTCAGGCGGTTGCCAAGACAGACAAATCTTCACCTATGTCTTCAAGAGATAAGAGCGTTTCCACGCTGAACAGTACTGATGCCTTGGCGATGCTTGAGCATGGCGGAGAGCTAACAATGGGCATTACGACACCAGTCGGAACGACTTTCCGCTGCAAATCCACTTTTATTGGCACTCACTCGAAAAATTTTGTTTTGGCGGAACTGCCAAAAATATCCGACGACGACTTAGACTTTTTCTTCCAATCAGGCTTTTGGACTGCGGTGCGCGCAATTTCTCACCGAGGGGAAGGGGCGATAGTCCATTTCAGAAGCCAGCTTGAACACGTAATGACAGAGCCAATACCTATGGTTGCTCTAACTATTCCTAACGCTATGCAAGTCACCCAGCTACGCAAAGAACCAAGGTATGACGTAAATCTTGCAGCACGTGTGGTTGCATCAACGCATAAGCTTGATTGTCAGATTCGAGACCTGTCAAAAAGTGGTTGCCGCTTTGTCACAGCGCCATTAAGTCGCCCGTTTCAGGTTGGTGATGATATTGCCTTGGAAGTGCATTCTGGTATGGGGAAATCAAGTAAGTTTGAGCCTTTATTTGGCAAGATATGTAATCTGCAAAGCTCGCTGCATTACGCACGTTACGGTGTCCAATTCGATGAAAACGGAACCACCAATGCCAAGCACTTGCTGGCGAACCTGAAATTTGATGGTTCTAAACTGACACTGCGTTAGGTTTTTCTAAAAACATGGCAATAAAAAAGGCTTGGTGATTAACCAAGCCTTTTTAACGTCTGATAAACGTTAAGTGCGATATTGCTTAAGGATATCAGCCAGTGAAATGGACGCCTGAGTCAGGTTAGCGACACCTTTTGAAGACTGCTCAGCCACACTGCGGATAGTATTAGACTGAGTACGGATATCACTCAGCTCAGAAGCAATGTCATTTGCCACCGCACTCTGCTCTTCCGCGGAGGTAGAAATCTGAATACTCATATCCATGATACCGCGCGCCGATTCGGAAATAGATTGCACATCACTGCCAATGTCTTCAATTAAATCGCTACTGGTGCGAGCTTGCTCTACAGTCTGTTCAGTAATCGAAGCAATGTTTTGGCTTTCTGCCTGCAATTTTTCAATCATTGACTGAATCTCAACGGTTGCTGCCTGAGTACGGCTAGCTAGAGTACGAACCTCATCCGCTACCACTGCAAACCCTCGGCCTTGCTCACCTGCGCGCGCCGCTTCAATCGCAGCATTGAGTGCCAGCAGATTCGTTTGCTCTGAAATCGCATTGATCGTCGTGATCACCTCATTAATTTGAGTCGTGTTGTCATTCAGCGTTGCAACAGAGCTGGAAGCTTGCTCGATATAGCTCGACAGTTTATCAATCTCGTTGATCGCAGACTGGACACGCTTGTGGCTGCCATCAATGTGTTGCGAATCTTGCTCCGTTTGCCCCATGGCTTGCTGTGAAATGTTGGACACTTCTTTCGCAGAAGCAGTCATCTCTTCCATCGCTGTCGCAACAGAATCTAAAGATGCATACTGGTTGCTAATCTGAGACTCACTCAACTTCATCTCTTCTTCAAACGAAGCAGAGGTTTCACTTAGTGTATTGGCGTTCTCTTTAACATTGTTCACTAAGTCCGTGAGCGTATCCATTGCTTTATCAAGAGCGCAACCAATAGTACCGAACTCGTCTCGCCCTGGGTGGAAGCCCAAACGCGAAGTCAGATCGCCTTCGCCAATTTTTTGAGTTGTGGTGTAAAGCACCCATAACGCTCCACCAATAAACGTCGCAACCCAGTAACAAAATACCGCAAAAGGAATCACCCAAACAAAACTAAAGAAGAAACTGGATAGGGCTTGAGACCTAGCTTGCTGATCTTGTACCTGATTGTTTAAAGTCAGTTGATAAACATTGCCATCCTTACTGGTTTGAGACACAGTCACAATGCCGTTATTGTAAGCAGGCTTACTGACGCTAGAGACCTTGCCAATATTGGCTTGGCCAGCTATTGACGCTTCAGAACCCGTACTCAACATCCCATCGAGTTGATGACTCGCGGCTAAAATCGCCGTTTTCTCAATTTGTTCAATTTTAGAGTAATAATTTCCACCAGCGATGCTGCCAATAGCAACAAGAAAAATGGCAAAAATCACCCACATTTTGTCATTGATAGACATCTTAATAAAAAGCTTATCTATCGTTCTGAAATCTACTTCTTTCATGTTAATCCTGCCTCTTCTAACCAAGAACTCCCTATACGGAATGTTGGTTATATAAAACTATCGGCCTATAAGAGTAATTTATGAGACATGAATCAAGTAACAATGAAATGTAATACTATTGAAATGTCATTTATGAGATCTAACCCTTACTTATACGACCTGTCGTTCTGCAACAACTCGTTACATCCGCAACATTTAAGCAACTGATTGATTAGCGGTGATTGAGAAATTTCTACGGAAGATTTAGATTATTTGTACGCTATCAACAAGGAAAAGTGATGAAGATAATAGTAGACGAATTAGACCACCCTGATGTCATCCATTTACTGCAAGAACACTTGGCGGATATGAATGCGACATCGCCACCTGAGAGTGTTCACGCTCTGGATACATCTGCCTTAAAAGCCCCTGAAGTCACTTTTTGGACAGGCTGGAAAGAAGAGCAGCTCTTAGGTTGTGCCGCCATTAAAGAGCTGTCTGAGTCACATGCTGAGTTGAAATCAATGAGGACAACACCTAGCGCGCGAAATAAAGGCGTCGCCTCAGCTCTTCTTCAGTATGCCATTGAACAGGCAAAACTGAGAGGCTATCAGCGGATTAGTCTAGAAACAGGCTCGATGTCCTTCTTTAAGCCTGCCAGAGAACTGTATCAAAAGTTTGGCTTTGAATACTGCTCTCCCTTCGCTGACTACCAACCTGACCCAAATAGTAACTTTATGACTCTCGATCTAAACGAGCGTTAACCCGAGACCTGCTCAGCGACACGTGATTTCTTCAACAGCTGGACAGGAGAGAACCCCGTTACAAGCATAGTACCAGACAATACAAGTACGGTTCCGGCAAAGGTATTGAGTCCTATCGGCTCGTCAAGGATCAACGATCCCCACATAATGCCAAACACCGGGATCAAAAATGTTACCGACAGTGCAGATGCCGCCCCTTCATCAGCCACTAGTCGGAAATAGAGCAGATAAGCCACACCTGTACAGACCACACCCAGCGCAACCACAGACAACATTTCATGGGTGCTTGGCTCACCTTGCATCGGGACAAATGGAAGCAAAGGTAATATCCACAGAACGGCCGCCCACATGTTTCCGTGCGCATTTTCAAATGCAGCTACTTTAGGAGCTGTTTTGGTATAGTTGGTCGCAATTCCATAACAGCAAGCTGCCATGACACCTGCGGCAATGGGTAGTGCTGCGCTAATACCAATGTTCACCGCATCCCAGCCGACTAGCACAACAACGCCACTCACACCAAGCAACATGCCAAATATCGCTTTACCGGTCAGAAGGGATTTATGCCAGAAAACGCCAATCAGTGCTCCCCAAATCGCCGCCGTTGAGTTCAGAACGGACAAAGTCGATGCATTGAGCGTTTGAGCGGCGTAAGCGAACAATAAAAAAGGTAACGCCGTATTAAACAAGCCGATGATCATGAAGTGTTTAAAGTGATTTCTGAAAGCTAATTTCTTGCGTAGATAAAGAGAGACTAGAAACAAACTGATCGCAGCAAAACCCACTCTGAACTCAATCAAATAGGCTGGACCAAACGTATTGGCGGCAATCTTCATAAACAGAAAAGAGCCACCCCAAATTGCAGCGAGACAGATTAAGCGCAGGAAACTAGCGGTAGACATGATTTATCCCTCTTATTGTTTGCGCCTAATGTGAATCAATTGTTAAGCAGAATCAATCATAAATTGCATTACATTTCCGAAAATGGCCATATTCTGAGTTAACGCATTTCATACGCTTGCTTCGAGAGTATCACAATGAATTTAAAGACTATTTTTTAGGTCGGTTTGGGTCAGTTAAATAGATTCATCTCGTTCAAAATCGCAACGCGAATACCGATGCCCACTACATGTCCGTGCGACGAGAATATGCAACTGGAGAGTCTGTATAAAAACAAAGCCCCTTAACAAGTAAGGGGCCGCATATCATGCTTTGTCGATATTAGATTGAGAAAAATCGAGCTTCTCTTTAATTGCAGGTTGAGCGTCATTCTCTGGTTGAGGGTCACTGCCATCATCTGGAGAAACCAGAGGCTCTTGAGAAAGATCCAATTCGAGCTCCTCAGTAGCCTGGCTACCAAGTACCTCTTTCTCTTCAAGGGGAATATTGCGCTTATATAACTTGTTGAGCGCTTTAATCACAGCGTGCTTGCTGACTTTCTTATCTTTAATTTTCTTTAGGATAGGCTTAGATAAAGATTGCAAACCCACAACCGTATCCACACCAAGGTTTAATGCTACTTGGTCACGCAATACTCTTGCAGGCTCATGACCTAACTGCCCAGCCAAGAACAACCAAATATAAGCAATCGCATTGCCATTTGGACGATGATTCATCCAAGCTTCACCAGCATTATACATAGCGTCGGTGTAACCTTTTTCGGCCGCGCGTTCGAGCCAGTAACACCCTCTGGCATGATTAGACGCCACGCCAATACCGTGAATGTAGTTCAACCCAAGCTTCATACGCCCTTCATTGTTTCGCAACGCGGCGGCTTTCTGATAATACTCGGTGGATAGACTTGGCTTAGGTTCAGGGTTATGCGGTGACGCATACCAGTCACCCAGAAATATCAGGGCGTCGACATAATTCTGCTCTGCAGCCTGCTTCAATATTTGAATCGCTTTACCAATGTTCTGATCCGTTCCTCGACCATGGAATAAAGCTGTCGCCATTTCAAATTTATGGGGGATGCTGCCTTCCATCGCAGGAATACATGTTTGCCAGAATTTAGCTTCTTCTCTCAGCACTAAGTCCTGATTCATCTTATTACTGATGCGAACAACACCGTACATGCCAGTGACGTTGTCCAGCCGCGCTGCTTTGTTGTACCAGTACAGTGCTTCTTTCAGTCTTGAACGTTCAGCTTCCTTAGCCAAAAACAGTATGGTCGGGATATGGCCACTCTCGGCCTTATGAATCCGATCTTCATGTTCTTGCTTACGGTTTTTTTCCATTGCTTTCCGGTAAGCGATTTCACGCTCTTTACGCTCTTGCTCCAGTCGTTTCTTACGCAGCTGAAGTGCAAGCATCCACATGAACATGCAAAGCAGTAACAAACCGGTCGCCCCGATGGCGATCCCTATAACATTCATCTATATCTTTTCTTCACCTTCGACTGGCGTTTTGTCGTATGAAATTCTTGTCGGCCAGCCACAACAAAAGTTGAGGATTTATACCATCTTTCTCTAATTGTACCTCACTCCAATGATTGGTTGATGAATAAAATACAAAACATGTCACAGGAGCAAACATTTACATGCTTAATTTTCGAAATAAATTTATATTGTCAGTGACAGGTGCTTTTTGAGAAAAGACCGCTAATGATTCCCCTAAATGAAAAGAAAAGTGAAAAATTGACCAAAAACAATAGCCGTTCCAACAAACTTATTTTATAATGAAAATTAATGTTTCAGAGCATCATAATTCCAATACTAGGGGCAACCAATGAGACTAATCCCGTTAAATAAAGCTGCACAGGTAGGTAAATGGGCTGCGGCGCACATTGCTAAACGCATTAACAACTTTGAGCCAAGTGCTGATCGTCCGTTTGTACTAGGTTTACCAACCGGCGGTACACCGCTTGCTACGTATAAAGCGCTTATCGAACTGTACCAAGCTGGTGAAGTAAGCTTTAAACACGTTGTAACGTTTAACATGGATGAGTACATTGGCATTCCAGCTGATCACCCTGAGTCGTATCGCTCGTTCATGTACAGTAACTTCTTCAATCATATTGATATTCAGGAAGAGAACATTAACCTGCTAGACGGTAATGCGGCTAATCACGAAGCCGAGTGTCAGCGCTATGAAGACAAAATTAAGTCTTATGGGCGCATCAACCTGTTTATGGGTGGTGTTGGTAATGATGGTCATATAGCGTTCAACGAGCCTGCGTCTTCATTGTCTTCTCGCACCCGTATTAAGACACTGACAGAAGACACCCGTATTGCAAACTCACGCTTCTTCGATGGTGATATCAATCAAGTTCCTAAATACGCTCTGACTATCGGCGTAGGTACTCTGTTAGACGCAGAAGAAATTATGATTTTGGTTACTGGCCATAATAAAGCACTGGCATTAGAAGCCGCCGTAGAAGGCAGCGTCAATCACCTATGGACAGTCTCTGCGCTTCAGCTACACCCTAAATCTGTCATTGTGTGTGATGAGCCTTCGACACAAGAATTGAAGGTGAAGACAGTGAAATACTTCACAGAGCTTGAAGCAGAAAACATCAAGGGTTTCTGATTCATCAAACAAGCTTAAGTAAGCCAGTAAAAGATAATAAATCCGATGTATAAAGCATCGGATTTTTATTTTCTAACCTATCGAAACCTTAGAGGTGGTTTCTTGAACATACCGGTTAGCCATCTAGACAGTTAGCTTTCCAACTTTATTATCAACAGGTATAATCTTTGCCCTAACATCTACAATCAATTAAAAGTCAATCAGAATAAGAACTTGTGTCAGTTCTTTGAATAATTGAGACAAAATAGGATTATCTATGAATCTATCAGCTAAAACTGTGGTTGTGATTGCAATCGGTGCTGCATTATACGGTATCGGTGGATTACCAATGTTTGGCATTCCGGTATTCGCTAACACCACACTAAAGCCAGCAATGGCAGTGCTGGCACTATTTTCAGTTCTGTTCGGCCCTTTGGTTGGCTTCCTAGTAGGGTTCATTGGACACTGGGTTACAGACCTTTTTGCTGGCTGGGGGGTATGGCTGACTTGGGTATTGGGCTCAGGCATTGTTGGTATGGTGATTGGCTTCTTCCCTCGCCTGACCCAAAATCGAATCTCAAAGGGCGAATTCAGCCTCAGAGATTTCTCTTTGTTCATAATTCTCGCGCTCATCGGTAACATTGTTGGTTACGGATGTTCCGCATTTCTCGATACAGTACTTTATGCCGAACCTTTCACTAAAGTCTTTACCCAGCTGACGATTATTGCTGCGGGTAACACAGTCCTGATTGCGGTGGTAGGCTATTTCATTCTCAAGTCTGTCGCTAAACGAAACAAACAAAGCCGCAATCTGACAGAGGCTTAATCGGCAATGACCATCGAATTTTCTGACTTCTCTTTTAGGTACGAGTCACTGGATAGACCGACGCTAAAACATATCAATCTAAGGATAGAGAAAGGAGAGAAAATCGTCATTATTGGCCCGAGTGGTAGTGGAAAATCTACGCTAGGCCAATGCCTTAACGGGCTTATCCCCCATTCCATTTCCGGCGAGATATCCGGTTCTTTGGCCTTGAATGGTCAGGACGCATCACAATGGGAACTACACCAGTTTACCGAGCAGATAGGCACTGTTCTTCAAGATACCGACAGCCAGTTTGTTGGCCTTAGTGTCGGTGAAGATATCGCCTTCGCTCTCGAGAACCAGTTGGTATCGAATATCGACATGTACCCAGTCGTTAAATCAACGGCTCGAATGGTAGAGCTTGAAGATATGCTTACCCGTTCTCCCCATGATTTATCGGGCGGACAGAAGCAGCGTGTTTCTCTAGCGGGCATTCTCGTCGATGACGTCGATACACTACTGTTCGATGAGCCTCTTGCAGCGTTAGACCCTAAGACAGGCCGCAAGACTATTGAAATCATTGACCAACTTCATAAAGAGAGCGGCAAAACCACCATCATCATTGAACATAGGCTGGAGGATGTTCTCCATCGCTCTGTAGATAGAATTATCCTGATGGAACAAGGGGAAATCGTAGCGGATATGACGCCAGATGCCCTACTCGCATCATCACTTCTGGAAAAACACGGAATCCGCGAGCCCTTGTATTTGTCTGCACTTAAAGCAGCCAACGTTGTACTCAGTGATGAGGACAAACCATCCACATTAGGTGGAATTAATCTTGAGCAACATGCCAAGCAATTCTCTCATTGGCAATGCGACCTGGCAGTAGCATCAGCACAATCAAACACACCCTTACTTTCCATTAATAATTTGACTTATTCCTATGATGGTGAAAAGAACGCTCTTGAAGGTGTGAGTTTCGATATTCATCAGGGCGAGTTTGTGTCGATTCTTGGTAAAAACGGCTCAGGTAAGTCAACCATCACCAAGTTAATCATGGGTGTCATCGAACCTGATGCCGGCAGTATAGAAATGCGCGGCCAAGATTTATCAACACTGTCCATATTTGAACGAAGCCAGAAAATTGGTGTGGTCATGCAGAACCCAAATCACATGATTTCACACCATATGATTTTTGATGAAATCGCATTCGGACTGCTCAACCAAGGTCTGAATGAAAAAGAGATTGAGCAGAAAGTACTTCGTGTGCTCGAACTATGCGGGCTAAACAAATATCGCCATTGGCCGATTTCAGCTCTGAGCTATGGACAGAAAAAGCGAGTCACTATTGCTTCTATTTTGGTTCTTGAACCGGAGCTGCTCATTCTTGATGAGCCGACGGCTGGCCAAGATTATCGCAACTACACATCAATGCTCGACTTTATCCAGACACTCAACAAGGAGCTAGGTATCACCGTTGTGATAATTTCTCACGACATGCACTTAGTCTTAGAGCATACTCAGCGCTCGATTGTAATAGCGGATAGCCGTTTGATTGCCGATGCCCCAATGACCCATGTATTTTCTCAACCTGACTTGCTCAACCAAGCTAACCTGACGACAACCAGTTTGTACGATATGGCGGTGAGGCTCGACGTTGCAGACAAAAACCAGTTTATGCAGCATTTCATAAAGCTGGAGCAGCGAGTCGCATGAATACCTCAAAAATGAAGTTTGGTATCAGTTATGTAGATACTCAATCTCCTTTGCATCAACTGAACGGCATCACAAAATTTCTGTTATTTATCGCTTGGGTCACGGTGGTGCTCACCACTTTCGATTTGCGCCTTATTTCAGCCCTGATAGCAGGCGGGTTATGGTTGCTAGCAAGCACCAAAGTGCCATTTAGAGTCTACAAACCGTTATTGATAGGAACAGGTGGAGTGCTGATGCTAAATGCACTCTTTATGTTCTTACTAGCGCCACAACAAGGTAGTGAGTTGCTGGGGAGTACGAACGTCATCCTTAACCTTCCTGGCCACTATGCATTAACACAGGAAACTCTGTTTTATTTGGTAACGGTGACTCTTAAGTACTTTAGCATGTTCCCAGTTGCGCTGGCGTTTGTCTTCACAACCCACCCAACTGAGTTTGCAGCGAGCCTTAACCGTATTGGCGTGCCTTATAAAATTGCATACGCCGTCAGCCTGACATTACGCTATCTACCTGAAGTAAAAAAAGATTTCATCAATATTATGCATGCCCAACAAGCACGAGGGTTGGATATATCCAAAACTGCGCCGCTATTTAGCCGAATGAAAAACGTCGCCAACATCCTTGGGCCATTGATCTTCTCTAGCTTGGAGCGAGCAGATGAAATCTCTAACGCAATGACACTGCGCGGATTTGGTCGCCACAAACGACGCAATTGGTATAGCCAGAAACCTCTTTCCCGCGCAGACAGATACTGTCTCACTGGTATCTTCGTCATTGTAACTCTAGCCATAGTCAAAAGAGCGCTAGAACCCCAGTTGTTCTGGTATCCATTCTAAATTCCTCTCTAAACCGAGCACTCTGCTCGGTTTTTATTATCTACTCTCTTTACGTTATTTTACTCGCTCACTACTCTCCTTTACACATCTGACGATAAAATTCATCATATAAATCATTGAGCAAGGATACGTCATGAAGATAAATTACATGGTCATCACCCTGATGGCCTATAGCATCTCTTGGACTAGTTCAGCCAGCCTGACCTACCCTATTGTTGATACAGGCCAAACAGAATGTTTTGGCATTAAACAAGCGTCTTCGACCTGCCCCACCTCTTCTGCCGACACTTTCGGTCAGGACGCACAATACGTTGGTAACCATCCCACATACCAAGCTAACATCGACGGCACCGTCACGGATAAGGTGACTGGGCTAGTTTGGTCGTCAACCACTGATATCAACAAAGACGGCAAGATCAACGCCGATGACAAGCTCAGTTATCAAGAAGCGCTTGAGTATGTAGACAAGTTACGTCTTGCTGGTTACGACGACTGGCGGTTACCTAGTATTAAAGAACTTTACTCGTTGATCTTATTTGATGGTCAAGATCCCAGCGGACTTAAGCAGACTGGCAATATCAAATTGGTGCCATTCATCGACGACCAGTACTTTGCAATGAACTCTGGAGACACACTATCAGGAGAGAGGCTCATTGACAGTCAGTTTGTATCGAGCACTAAGTATGTCTCAACAACAATGCGTGGAGATGAAACAGTATTTGGCGTTAACTTCATAGATGGTCGAATCAAAGGCTATGGTATTGAAAATCCACAAGGTGGTAAGAAAACCTTTTATGTTCTAGCTGTACGCGGCAATACTTTGTACGGTCAGAATCAATTCACAGACAACAAAAACGGCACGATCGAAGACACGGCTACTGGCCTGCTATGGCAACAAAGCGATAATAGAAAGAATGTTAAATTCCCAGAAGCCCTAAGCTACTGTCAGAACTTATCATTCGCAGGCCGAAGTGATTGGCGCTTACCAAATGCCAAAGAACTGCAATCCATTGTGGATTATTCTCGCTCTCCTAATACATCAAATTCTGCAGCTATAGATCCGATGTTCGAGACCACTACAATTCGCAATGAAGCAGGACAAACAGACTACGCCAACTATTGGAGCAGTACCACTCACCAGAATTTGCGCAATGGTGCCAATGCGGCTTATATCGCTTTTGGTCGTTCAATGGGATACATGAACAATCAATGGATAGATGTTCATGGTGCGGGTTCACAACGAAGTGATCCTAAGTCTGGCAGCAGCAACATGTACCCAACAGGTCATGGACCTCAGGGAGATGCGGTACGTGTTGAAAACATGGTGCGCTGTGTGGCAGGCGGTGATGTCCAGTTTGTGCAAAACCCACCTCAACATCAACGCATGGCTAAAGTTTTTACTAACAGTGGGACAAATACCCATTCTATGAAAAGTAGCCGCCCACAAAAAGGGGTCTCAGGCTCAGGAGGGTTACCGCCAAGAATGGATCGAAATGGTGACGGGAAACTTTCACGCAATGAGGTAAAAGGGCCGTTGAAAAAAGATTTTAGCCGCCTAGACCGGAATAACGACGGTTACCTCACACCAGATGAAATTCCCCCAAGACGCTAAGGCATAATAAAAGGGAGCGCCTGGTACAAAGGCGCTCCCTTTCTTCGTAATACTTTACTACAGTGTAAATTTTTGGCTCATCTGACAAAAGTTGAGCCCTTCAATTAAGCTTGCTACAGGCTCGAGACTACTTTTCTCAAACTGTACTCCGAATTTACAATAGCGGCTGGTCATTTTCACGTTTCTGACCACAGCTTCAAGCACTTGAGGCTCTGCAACTTTATCGGTTTCCGTAACTTGGATGCTCAATGAGATAAGATCACCAACTTTATGATTAGTCAGGTTGCGATCGACAACAATCAAGCAGCCATTACTCGAGATGTCGCGAATCTGACACTTAAAGTGATGAGATTGTGGAGCCAATACCCCTTCTAACGCTAACTCTAATCGAGCACTTTCTCTCAACCCAGCAGCAACCTGAGTCGCAGCAGGTAAAGTAATAAGAAATAGACTGTTACCTCCCGCTTCAATCACATATTCCAGCTTACTCTTAAAGTAAATTCTTGCGCCTTCACCAGCCTCAGAAATGACGCAGGCTTTGATCGCGTAACCGCGCTGAAAAAATACGGCCACTTCTTTGGGGGAAACCTTTGGCATCTCTAGCAGCATGAGGTTGTTTGAGTGGAGACCAATATATTTGGTTTTGCCTTTAAGGTTTTTGCCCGTTGGGGTGGTGATCAGGAATGCAACTTCACTCAAGGGCTTAACATCACGGAAAGCATCTTCACCATATTTGATGTTATCAGAAGGCGGTTTGGGAGCTTCTTTAGTCTGGGCAGCTTCAGCGGAAGATAGCTCGATCACTTCCGCTGTCTCGCTTTGCGTCGCTTCTGTCATTATTCTACTGTGTCCATATAAACCAACTCACATATACAGTTTATAAGCAATCACACGGTATCAGCAAGAAAAGTTAACATTAGATTTACATTAATTTATAATGCGCTTAAAAAAGAGTCGATTAGAAGAACAATCGAGATTATAATCTGGCTGAGTTTGGCTAAACTCACCACAAAATCAAACCGAAAAATTTAGGAGGATACGATGATTGTAGCAAGAACCCACCCGGCAGAATTAGTGAAGACCTCATAAGTAACAATAGGTTACAGACTTCCCTTCCTTTGCCCGGTGTAATCATACCGGGGTCTAATGACCCTAGCTGACAAATTAATGCAGAAACCCTTCTGCAGGTCTGGGGTATACAATGAATATCATTCCCAAGCAGCCGTTGAATTTGCCTCAACTTGGCTGGAATAACTTATTTCAACAACAACTGACACTTGAAGAACTTGAACACAGCCGCGTTGCGCGCGTAGTAGAGCACCATAGAAGTGGCTACAAGCTGCTCAGCGAAGATGGTGAAACGACGTTAGCCATCCATAAATCACTGCCGATGATGACTGTCGGTGACTGGCTTTTGTTAGACAAACAAGGTGGCTTCGAGCGTTTATTGGACCGCCAATCTTTGTTTGCTCGTAAAGCTGCTGGCAGCAAAGTCGCCGAGCAGCTGATTGCTGCAAACGTGTCCACTTTGTTTATCGTTTGTGCGCTTAACGATGATTTCAATCTAAGCCGTATTGAGCGCTATCTGGCCACTTCAAACGAAGCCGAGGTCGAGCCTGTCATCGTGTTAACAAAAGCTGACCTAGTCACTGATGCAGAAGAGAAGCGCCAACAAGTACAACAACTCGATCCTTTGCTTATGGTAGAAATGCTCAATGCTTTAGATGGAGAGCAATATACATCGCTAAGTAGTTGGTGTAAGTCAGGATCCACTGTCGCTTTCATGGGCTCCTCTGGTGTCGGAAAGTCGACTTTAGTCAATGGCTTACTAGGCGATTCTGTTCAGTTAACTGGAGGCATTCGAGAAAGTGACAGTAAAGGACGACACACCACCACTGGCCGTTCAATGCACTTCCTGCCAAGTGGCGGTGTCTTAATTGACACACCTGGAATGAGAGAATTGCAATTGTTCGACTGCGCGGATGGCGTGGCAGAAACCTTTTCAGATATCGAAGCGTTTGCGGAGAAATGTCGCTTCTCTGACTGCCAACACGACCGTGAACCTGGTTGTGCGGTAATAAATGCAATCGAGACAGGGCAATTAGAACAGCGAAGGCTGAATAATTATCTGAAGTTGATGCGCGAACAGCAAAGAAATAGCGCTACTTTAGCTGAGCGTCGCGCTTCTTATAAGCAGCAGACTAAGATGTACAGGAACATTCAAACGGCCAGCCGAAGTCGCAAACAAAGTTTGTAAATTTAAAAGGGGCTAAACGCCCCTTTTTTTGTACAATACTGACAACATAAATAACACAATATTCACATTTTGACATTTCCAATAATTTATCATGCTAAAAATCAATTAATTCTAGACACATTATATCAACACGCTAGTATTGTCCCACTCAGTTATCAATAACTGAAATTACTAGAAGTTTATAAAATAATTCATTGCAGGGATAACTATGCAACACAACTCTATCTTTGCCCGCTTTGCTCGCGGAAATCTGGTATTACAAATCTTAGCCGGTATCGTCCTCGGTGTAGGCTTGGCAACTGTATCTCCAGAATACGCACAAAGTGTTGGTTTACTCGGAAGCTTATTTGTCGGCGCATTAAAAGCCGTCGCCCCTATTCTTGTTTTTATTCTGGTTGCTGCATCAATCGCTAATCAGAAGAAAAATCAGCACACCTACATGCGTCCAATAGTGGTTCTGTACCTTTTCGGCACGCTGACCGCAGCGTTAACCGCAGTCGCACTTAGCTTCATGTTCCCGACCACATTGACACTGGTTTCTGGTGCTGAAGGTGCCACCCCACCTCAAGGTATCGGCGAAGTTATGAACACTCTGCTGTTCAAAATCGTTGATAACCCAGTGAGTGCACTGATGAATGCTAACTACATTGGCATTCTGGCATGGGCGATTGGTTTGGGCCTTGCACTTCACCATGCATCAGGCACAACTAAAGCAGTATTTGAAGACTTGAGCCACGGTGTCTCTCAAATCGTTCGCTTTATTATCCGTTTAGCACCATTTGGTATTTTTGGTCTGGTGTCTTCAACGCTAGCAACGACGGGTTTCGATGCTTTGGCAGGTTACGCGCAGCTACTAGGTGTACTGCTAAGCTCAATGTTGTTTATTGCACTAGTCGTAAACCCTATCATTGTTTTGGTCAAAACTGGCGAAAACCCTTACCCGCTTGTATTCCAATGTCTACGTGAAAGTGGCGTAACAGCCTTCTTCACACGTTCAAGTGCTGCGAATATTCCAGTAAACATGGCACTGTGTGAGAAACTAAAGCTTGATGAAGATACATATTCTGTCTCCATCCCGCTAGGTGCAACTATCAATATGGCTGGTGCGGCAATCACGATCACCACATTGACACTTGCAGCGGTTCATACAATGGGTATTGAAGTCGATATTCTGACCGCCTTACTTCTGAGTATCGTTGCTGCTGTTTCTGCATGTGGTGCTTCTGGTGTTGCAGGTGGATCACTGCTGCTAATCCCATTGGCCTGTGGCCTATTTGGTATTCCTAATGAAATCGCGATGCAGGTTGTTGCTGTAGGCTTCATCATCGGTGTAGTTCAAGACTCAGCTGAAACTGCACTCAACAGCTCGACAGACGTTGTCTTCACTGCAGCAGTATGTAAAGCGAAGCAAAAGCAGAACGCTTAATCTTCGTTGTTTACACACATATTAGAGCCCGGCTACATGCCGGGCTTTTTTTATTCCCTATCCACCACGTGTTCCATAGAAATCGTCGTAACAATTGCCTTTCAGGAAGTGTCTCCCAACCTTACATATTTCGTCACAAGCTAAAGACTAAACACTGTAGCTCATGTGGTTAAGCCAGATAAATCGACTTAGTTGGTAAATTAATTTCCATGGCTAATATCTGAACATATACTTAGTGACATAATGCTTATTAATTAACTGCCGTATTTAAGGAAGTTCTATGAGAGGTGTTGTTATCGCCTTTGTGCTTCTGTTTAGCACGCCCCTGTTCAGTGCAGAGTTGGTCGTCCGCATGGAAAACCAACAGCCTAAGACTTTGGTTTATGACCAACTGGTTTCCCAATACCCCCCAATCACCTTCACAACCCAGCTTCCATGGTACCCAGATGCCAATCAATTCACGGGCTTTAGAGTCTCTGACCTGCTCAAGCAGCTTGGTGTTGAAGACACGCTCGCGGTTTCATTCATTGCTCTTAATGATTATGCAGCCAGTACCACGATCGAAAACATCCTCAAGTATGACCCGATAGTTGCCTATAAAATGAATGGCGAGAAAATGAAGGTGCGAAATAAAGGCCCTTATTGGCTGGTCTTTAATTTAGATAAGTACCCTGAGATTGATAACACCGCTTTTCACTCTCAGATGGTGTGGCAAATTGACGAGATAAAGATTCACAGATATATCGATGAGAAATCCAACTAGAGTTCGTAGTTTTAACCAGATTCTATCTAGAGCTAAGGTATTACTGATCTTTCTCTCTGCGATACTGATCGTCGCCAATCTTTACTTTCTTTCTGCTACTCGAGACTTAGCCCACTCTTACAGTGAACAGCAAAACCAAGCTACGTGGTTTCTGTTTCAACTAACAAAAGAATTTTCTGAGCTGAGAGCCATCACTCCTTTAGCTGAAAAAGATGACGAGTTTTTAGATCTTACGATACTAAAATACGAACTCACTTGGAGTCGCTTCGATCTACTAATAAACAGCCGCGAAGCCGATACATTTATTGCATTGCCCGGAGCAAAGAGCTACTTCAAAACCTTGTTTGAGCAATTTAAGAGCTTGGAGCACAAAATAGAGCGGTTACCTGAAGATCGAGGACTGGCTCACAGCCTCGCAAAAGACTTCGAATATCAATACATGTCGATGATCAACTACGTAAATACGAACTTTCGTATTAAGAGTCCGCTATACCAATCTCAAATGAAGCAAGCTCAGACAATAACACATGCGCAATTCGTCCTGATGATGCTACTTTTTGCCTGTGTTGGTGTCGTCAGCTATATCATCCACAAGGAAGCGCTATTTCATAAGCAAGCATCCCTGACTGACTCTCTGACAGGGATTGCGAATCGCTTAGCATTCATGAGGCAACTGACTGATTACATCGAACAGAACACTGAATTCTCACTGATTTTGCTCGATCTCAACGGTTTCAAAAAAATCAATGATTCCCACGGCCATCAAGCAGGCGACCTCGCGTTGAGGATCGTCTCTGCGCGTTTGGTCGAACTAATGAGTCGTCACAATCTATCCGTATTCAGGATTGGTGGTGATGAATTCGCGGTTCTCACCAACTCAGCAGATGAAACCACCATCAAACAACTGTCGGAGTCCATCAATCGCTGCTTTGACGACAGTATTACTATTCAGAACCAGAAGGTCTATCTTTCCACTAGTCTAGGAATTGCAACCTATCCACACGACGCTACCAGCCTTAACCAACTGATTTCCATTGCCGATCAGAGTATGTACCAAAAGAAGTTCTCTACCAAAAGCGGTGACGGCAACGTATTTAGCCTCAAAAGACACTAGCAATAGTCCCAACCCCGAGACATAAAAAAGCCCCTCTCGAAGAGGGGCAAAGTACCATCGCTTATTGTTATAGTGATAATGCCAGTAAAACGGTTAGGTGATTAACCGAAATCACCATTTACATATCCCTTAGTGCGGTCATCTTTTGGTTCGCTAAAGATAACCTGAGTGTCATCGTGCTCCACCAACTCTCCCATCAGGAAGAAAGCCGTACGGTCTGAGATACGACGAGCTTGCTGCATGGAGTGAGTCACGATAACAATTGTGTAGTTTTTCTTGAGTTCTTCCATCAACTCTTCAATTTTGTGTGTCGCAATTGGGTCAAGGGCAGACGTTGGTTCATCCATCAAGATGACATCTGGTTCCATCGCAATCGTACGAGCGATACACAAACGCTGCTGCTGACCACCAGAAAGACCAAATGCGTGTGATTTCAAACGATCTTTGACTTCATCCCAAAGTGCAGCACCACGTAAAGAGCGCTCGACTACGTCATCAATGTGCTTTTTATCCTTGATGCCCTGTGCACGTAACCCGTATGCCACGTTTTCGTAAATGCTCATTGGGAATGGGTTTGGCTTTTGGAAAACCATACCAACTTTGATACGCAGGTCTGCTACATCGATGTTGCCATAAATGTTTGTACCGTCCATATCCAACTTACCCGTAATCTTCACGCCTTCAATTAGGTCATTCATACGGTTAAGGCAACGAAGTAGTGTAGACTTACCACAGCCTGAAGGGCCGATAAGCGCTGTAACTTGGCGTACAGGAATAGGTAGGTTAATGGATTTCAGGGCTTGGTTTTCGCCGTAAAACAGATCTAGGTTTTCAATATCAAATTTGTTCATGTTCTCAATCTCTTAAATCTAAAATTCGTGTTAGTGCTTAATCAGTAATGTCGCTTGTTAGTAGCTTGCTGTGTTGATACGACTTGCAATTAACTTAGTGATCATGTTGATAACGAGAACAACGACAATCAGCACGGTTGCTGTACCATAAGCTTGGTTCCACTCTTCAATAGTGAACAGCTCAGTAGTCAGCTTATAAAGGTGAACGGTCAACGTACGACCTGAATCGAGAAGCGAGTCAGGAATACGTGCCACCATGCCCGCTGTCAGGAATACAGGAGCTGATTCACCAATTACACGACCAATACTTAGAATGACCGAGGTTAAGATACCTGGCATTGCACTAGGCAATATCAAACGCCAGATAGTGTAGATTTTTGAAGCGCCTAAGCCATATGAACCTTCACGATATGTCTGAGGTACAGCCATCAGCGCTTCTTCCGTTGTACGGATGATAACAGGCAGAATCAGAATACTCAGTGTTAGCGCACCCGATAAAATCGAGAAACCAAGACCAAGAATTGCCACGAAGAAAGTCATACCGAATAGACCGAAGATGATTGACGGAATACCCGCCAATGACTCGGTACAGAATCGAATCACTTTCACCAAACGGCTACCCACTTTGGCATATTCAGTCAAATAAATTGCCGTCATGATGCCCAGTGGCGCCGCAACCGCAATCGATGCGATTACCATGTAAACCGTCGCTACAATCATTGGAAAGATACCGTGTTCTTCGCCAGTACGAGTGTAGTTGTCCGTAATGAAGTTCCAGTCTACGTGCTGTAAACCGTTCGACAAAATGTACCAGATAATCCAGAACAAAAAGCCAACCGTCAGCGCAGCGGCAGCCCAGATAAAGCCGTTAAAGATGTTGTCTTTAAACTGGCGTGCTTTTTTAAGTTTTGCGCGATCCATAATAGTCACCTTTAACCCGCTTTACTTCGCTTTCTCGCGATTCAAATAAAGCAATGCTGCGTTAAGCATCATGATAAACACCAGTAGAACAACACCTGTTGCGTAGAGTGCATTGGCGTGAACACCGCTTGCGTAAGACATTTCAATGGCGATGTTAGCGGTTAGGGTACGAGCCGAGTCTAGTATGCCTTGTGGCATCGCAGGGGCATTACCCATTACCATGATGATTGCCATCGTCTCACCCAGAGCTCGACCGATACCGAGAATAACACCCGTCATAATGCCGGAACGTGCTGCTGGAACGAGCAACTTAAAGATGGTAAAGATTTTGGATGCGCCAAGAGCTAAAGAGCCCTCTTTGTAAGTACGAGGTACCGCGCGAATTGAGGTTTCTGAAACCGTAATAACGGTCGGAAGAATCATCACACCCAGTACAATGATACCCGCTAGAATCGTGTTACCTGCCGGAACATCAAAGACGTTCTGAATCAAAGGAACAATGATTACCAGTCCAAAGAAACCATAAACCACTGATGGAATACCTGCTAACAACTCAACGGCTGGACGAATAACATCCGCTAAGCGCTTCGGTGCGATTTCAGCAATAAAAATCGCCGTCAGAACACCAACAGGAACGCCAACAATAACCGCACCAAACGTCGACACGATTGAAGCAACAATCATTGTTGCAACGCCGTATAGTGCTGGCGGCAACCAGTCCTGACCAAGCACGATGCCAGTCACACCGGCTTCTTGGAAGGCTGGAATAGATTCTTTAACGATGAAATAGGCGATAACCGCCAGAGACACAATGCCAATTACAGCACTGGTAAGGAATAAGCCATGGAAAATGCGCTCTTTCCAGTCCACACGCTTTTGAGCACGTAAACCAGGCTTAGAAACTTGAGTCGCTTCAGTATTCATAAGCTTGTCACTATTTGTTGCGATGGTCATAAAATTCTTACCGTTCTCACGAATTATGTTCGCTTGAAGTCAAGAAAAGGCTCAGCCCAAAGTGGGCTGAGCAATTAAGAAGTCTTACTAAAAAATTAGTTAACTGAGATGTAGCCTTTGCTGTCTACTAGAGATTGAGCTTCGGTAGAAACCATCCAGTCTAGGAATTTCTGAGTTTCAGCAGAAGGTTGGCCGTCTTTGTAAAGAACAAGGAATGGACGAGCAACTTTGTAAGAACCGTTCTTCACATTGTCTACATTAGCTTCAACACCATCGATAGGTAGTGCGTTTACTGAGTTATCAACAGTACCTAGAGAGATGTAGCCAATTGCGTATGGGTTAGATGCAACCATAGTTTTTAGAGCACCATTACCGTTTGCAACTTGAGCACGCTGAGAGATAGCTGACACTTTTTTACCAGAGATTTTCTTCTTCAGCTTCATGATGTCTTCGAAAGCACCGCGGGTACCTGAAGCTGTGTCACGAGTGATTGCTACGATTGGCTTATCAGCACCACCAACTTCTTTCCAGTTAGTGATGTCGCCTTTGTAGATAGCTGTTACTTGTTCAGCTGTCAGTGCTTTTAGGTCGTTCTTAGGGTTAACAACTACTGCAATACCATCTAATGCAACAGTTAGCTCTTTAAGAGCTGGCTCTTTTTCAGAGTCTTTCAGGTTACGAGAAGACATACCTAGGTCAGCAGAACCGTTTTTCGCTGCTTTAACACCAGCAGATGAACCTGGGCCCTGAACTTCGATAAATACGTTCGAGTTAGTCTTCATGTATGTTTCAGAGAAAACTTCCATCAGTGGAGTTACGCTGCTAGAGCCCACTGCAGAGATAGTTTCTTTAGCAGAAACTGAAGTCACTGCCATTGCGCCTAGAAGTGCGATTGCACCGATAACTGTCTTTTTCATCACAATTTCCTTAGTTGGCATTATTGCCGTTGTATTTCACTTGAACGGTGCTCACTTTAGGACTCAAATGTGACAGTTGTGTTTCACTTCGTTGAAGCCTGTATGACAGATGAGATTTGCTAGGAATTTTTGATGGGGAATTACTGACAGGTCAAACAATGGTGTAACAAGCTGTAAGATTCGACTATCGAAATACGACAATAGAGCAATAACCCTATGACTTAAAAAGAAAATGATTTTCGAATTTATTAAGGATAATTTTATAAAATCATCATTTTCCAGATTGAATTATATCTGAGACAAATTAGAATCATTCCTCCTAATTATAAAAATAACAACATACAACTCACTAACAATATAGAAGAGGACAATTCATGCGCCAATTACTTAGTGGGCTTTCCATTAAGCTCCAGGTAGTGGTTCCTGTCATATTCACATTGCTACTACTAGTGGTCGGGATAAGTTACAGCACAACCAGTCTTAAAAATGCTTTCAATCAAGTTACCGTCTCAACAGAAAACCTCGTTAATCATAAAGATGAACTGACTCAGATCATCGATAACACTTATGGCATGCGAATCAAAGCCATCTACAGCCTTTTTCGCGCTGAAGATGTAAAGCAGCTGGCGACACATTTGCAAAGCAAACAGCAGGCAAACCGTCAGTTACTCCAGTCTCTCAGTACAGTAGAAGGCTTGGAGCAAGAAATTGCTGATATGAACACCGCTATCGACCATTACGTGAACTACTCCATCAATGTGATGATCCCTTTGCTCAAGGTGCGCCACGGCAGCGACAACCCACCAGCAGGGTTTGAGGCAAAATATGATCGCGCGGCAGGCGACTATCGCACTGCAGGCAACCAAATGGTTCAGGCAATCGATAGGCTATCGAAAAAGCTCAACACATTGGCGCTTGATGAAGTGCATGCTAACGAGGCCATCCACTCCAATGTGATGAACAGCGGTATTGTCGGTCTTTTATTGGTTCTGTCTGCAGCGCTAGCCATCAGCTGGATGCTGGCGGGTATCATAGTGACACCGATTAAGAAATTACAGCAAGCAATGAAAGAGCTCGCACAGGGCAACTTGTTGGTTTCCGTAAAAGAAGAAGGCAACAATGAAATCTCAGCCCTATCTCGCGATTTCAATAGCACAGTGGGACAGCTACAGAATACGGTCGACTCACTGGTTCGAATCAGTGTTGATGTTGCATCCGCTTCCACTGAATTAGCAGCAGTCATGACTCAGTCAAGCACCAACTCTGATCAAGAGAAAAATGAAGTCGAGCAAGTCGCCTCCGCGATTAATCAAATGGAAAGCACCGCCACGGAAGTCACTCAGAATGCTAACAGCGCAGATTCCGCTTCCATTAATGCGGATAAACTGGCGCGAGAAAGCTTAGAAACATTTGAACAAAATACCCGCGCCAGTGAAAAGATGGCTCAGCATCTTTCTCAAGCCGCTGGGGTGGTTAACTCGTTAAAAGAGCAGTCGGAGCAAATTGGCAAGGTCATTGAAGTGATAGAAAGCATATCAGAGCAAACCAACTTACTCGCACTGAATGCCGCGATTGAAGCGGCTCGCGCAGGGGAAAGCGGGCGTGGTTTTGCCGTTGTTGCAGATGAAGTAAGAATGCTTGCAGCTCGAACTCAGGAGTCGACAAAAGAGATTCAGGTGATCATTGAAGATCTTCAGCGCCAGTCTGGTGTTGCAAATGACAGCATGAACTCAAGCCTTGAAATGATCGAACAAAACCAAACTCAAGCGGCCAAAGTGAGTGAGGCACTCGGTCACATCAGTGCATCAATTTCAGAATTGACTAGCATCAACGCTCAGGTCGCCGTCGCGTCTGAGGAACAAGGCCAAGTCACATCCGACGTCAATAACAACCTAAGTAACATCTATGAACTGGTGAGCCAAAACGTAACTGGGATTACCCAAGCCGCTGCAGCCAGTCATGAGTTGTCTACTCTGGCTGAAAAACAAAAACAGCAGCTAGGCTTTTTTAAAGTTTAGAATAACAAGCGCCGACCCAAGGGTCGGCGTTTTTACCTCACTAAATACCACTAGCAAAGTAAAAAAGGCCAGCATTCGCTGACCTAATTAAAATCATAAAGTGATTATGGCTGTTGCTTAGTTGGCGCTAGCGCAATCTCACGAATACACACGTTTTGAGGTTGGCTGTAAGCAAACTCGACCGCACGAGCTACATCATCTGCTGCCAATACACCACCCATGTCCACTTTCCAGTCGTCGTAGCCATCTTTGATTTCCTGAGAAGTCGTGTGAGACAACAGTTCAGTCTCTACCGCACCCGGAGCAATCGTTGTTACACGTACGTTTGACGCAGCCACTTCTTCACGTACATTTTCAGAGATGGCGTGAACGGCAAATTTAGTACCGCAGTATGCTGCATGATTAGGGAAGGTTTTCTTACCCGCGATAGAGCTGACATTGATAATCGTGCCGCTGTTTCGCTCCATCATAGGTGCCAATACAGATTGCATACCGTTCAGTAGACCAAGTACGTTGACATCAAACATGCGTTTCCATTCAGTCGCGTCTTGAGTATCAATCTGACCTAACAACATAACGCCAGCGTTGTTTACTAGGCCATCAACCGGGCCAAATTGCGCCTCTGCTTTTGCAATCGCTGCTTCAAATGAGGCTTTGTCTGTCACATCCACTTTTTCACATAAAGTGTTTGGCAGATCTAGTGCTTCAAGACGCTCAACACGACGAGCAAGCAGAAGCAGAGGATGACCTTCGTTGCTTAGACGACGAGCAATTGCTTCACCAATACCAGAACTTGCACCTGTGATTACGATTAGTTTTTTCATCTTTATTTCCTCTGTAGTTGTTCAGTAGCAGCTCTGTTTCGCTGCGATGGAGGTATATTACGTAAATCGTTTTTGTTGATATATATCACTCTAGTTGAAACACTGTTGCTGTAGTGCAACAATAAATAGAATTAGATTTGATTGGATATCTACTGTGCTCAACCAGATTAATCTCGCTGACATCCGCTCTTTTGTCCTCATCGCACAATTGGGGAACTTTACTAAAGCTGCAGAAGCGCTGGATGTGTCGCGCTCTCACGTATCACGCCAGATAAGCAGCCTTGAAAATCAAATGGGCGTGACATTACTGATCCGAACCACCCGCACGCTCAAGCTCACTGAAGCAGGGAAAGCCTTTTACCAGCAATGTGAGAAAGCACTACACAATATTGATCAGGCGTTATTAGCGGCAGTGGATGACGTAGAAAAGGTACAAGGCGAAATAAAGATCAATTGCGTGGGCGGCTATCTCGGGGAGGATCTAATTGCTCAAATTGCGACGGAGTTTATGCATGTGCACCCCGATGTCAGCATCAATCTAGACTTCAGCAGTCATCGAGTGGATTTGATTGAAGATGACTTCGATATTGCCTTTCGCATGGGCAAACTTGAAGACTCAGGATTCGTCGCCCGAAAGCTGCTTGATATCAAAATGGGCACTCTAGCCAGCCCTAGCTACCTAAAACGATATGGTCAACCTAATCACCCTAAAGAGCTCACTCAGCATCATTGCTTAACTGGCTCAGTCAAAAGGTGGAGCTTTGAGAGTAAAGCGGATCCGCAACACTACGATGTGTTAGTCAATGGCCACATGCAGTGCAAAAATGGCCGTGTGTTGGTAAAAGGCGCGCTCAATGGCAACGGCATCATACGTGTGCCGATGATTTACTGTGAAGAAGAATTAGCACAAGGAGAACTGGTCGAAGTATTTGACCACTGGGGAATTCCGAGCGTCGATTTTTCGGCCATCTATCATAAAGATCGTTTTCAGCCTAAGCGGCTACGAGAGTTCATCAGCTTTGTGAAGCACTACTTCGATACTCGCTTAGCGGATAAATAGTCGGCCTAAGACTTTTTCCGCCAAGTTCCTAAAGCGCAAAAGAATTCGGCTCCTTGGCAGCCAAGCTGGGGAGCTTAAAACGGTTTTTGCTTTAGAGAAAGTCTGAAAACCTTCGAAGCCATGATAATGACCAATACCAGACTCCCCTATCCCGCCAAACGGTGCATCTTCAGCCGCCACATGTAACAGAGTATCGTTAATCGCAACACCGCCACTGTGGGTCTGCTCGATGATTTGTCTCTGCAGGATGCGATCTGTCGACATCAGATATAAAGCCAGCGGTCGTGGTTTAACGTTAATGTAATTGAGCGCCTCATTCAGATGACGATAGCCAATCACGGGTAGCAGTGGGCCGAATATCTCTTCCTGCATCACCTGCATATTTTCTGTAACCCCCGTAATCAAATGCGGCAGCATCTGACGCCCATCCAACATCACGTCCTCAATGGTATAAATGCCGGCACCATGGTCTTTTGCGTCCGCTAACATCGCGTGAAGGCGGTCATACTGCCGTTCGTTGATGATGTGGGTTACCGTTGGCGCTTTATCGCCTTCTATATACAGTGCCTTATAACGTTTCAGATACAGGTTGATGAATAACAGCTCTTTTCCTTGGGGCAGCAGAACATAGTCTGGTGCAACACAAATTTGCCCGGCATTGACTGATTTGCCAAGTAACACGGCATCAACCGCTGCGCGAAGATCAATGTCATTATCAATCACGACAGGTGATTTACCGCCGAGCTCCAACGTCACAGGGGTAAGGTTTTTCGCCGCAGCCTGAGCGACTAGCCTCCCTACTGGCGTCGACCCCGTAAAGATAAGATGATCAAAGGGGAGCTGAGAAAAATAGCTGGCGATATCCGCTTCGCCCTCAATTGGGTAAATGTGTCGGTCTAAGCAAGACAAGATCTGGCTGAGTACCTGATTGGTATGATGGGTATGCTCACTCAGCTTAACCATGACTCGGTTTCCCGCCGCAATCGCCGTCACGATAGGTGCAATGCTCAGCACTATTGGAAAGTTCCAAGGGACAATAACTCCGACCACACCTAGCGGTTGATACTCGACTGTGATTGAAGAAGGAGACAGCAACAAGCCCGCTTTACGTCGACTTGGTTTCATCCACTTTTTTAGATACTTGATGGTGTAATTGATGTGAGAGACCGCGGGTAGGATATCGCAAATCATGCTGTCGAAGCGGCTGCGTGCACCATAGTCCTTTTGCAGAGCCTCAACCAACTCTTCCTTGTGTTCAAGTAAAGCTTGCTTGAGGATCTTTAGCCTTTTCATCCGAACGTTATAGCCAGAATATGGCTCACTTAAATAAAAAGCCCGGACTTCAGCATAGAGATGAAGTAACTCTTGCTGCGTTCTGATGTGTTCTTTTTGCCAACGATTAAGATCTACGACGCCTTCCATGTGCCATCATTGCCTGATTGGTTATTCTTTGCTCATAAGTATAGTAGCCAGATTCGACACCAATGTCTTGGCCAGCACACTCCTAACGTGCCTAAGATAAAGGCGACATAAATGTCGCCTTCTGTTAATTACTGCAATTGGGTCATCACAGATTGAAAATGCTCAAGCCCTGTGGCTCCGACAATTCTCTGCTGAGCGATTTCAGCACCTTTGGTATCAAAGAAAAATACCGCCGGTGGGCCAAACACATTACGCTCTGCCAGCCACGCCATCTGCTCAGGGGTACTCTCGGTGACATCAAACTTGATCGTATTCCAGTCAGCAAAGTGCTTGTGTACAGATTCATGACCAAACACTTCTTTCTCAATGACCTTACACGAGACACACCAGTCGGCATAAAGGTCAATCAGTACCGGTTTACCTTGCTGCTTCGCGAGTATTAATTGTTGATCCAAGACTTCAACAGAGCTGACTTTCTCAAATGGTAAAACCGCGACTGGTTGGTCTGATGTAGTCTGTGCAACATTAAGTGGTTTAAGAGGATCATTTGAGCCTGTCAACATGCCGACAAATAAGATCAACCCGTAGAACAGAGACATAAATGCGGCCAGTTTACGGGTCCTCGCCCAACCTGGTTGCGCTGAATCCAGCGCGCCAAAATGAATACCGCTTCCAATGGCAAGCACCGCCCATAAGAGCATCGTCAACCAATCCGGAATAAAACGGCTCAACAACACAATCGCGACCGCCAGCAACAACACACCGAACAGTTGCTTCACGGCAATCATCCAAGGGCCGCTTTTGGGGAGCAATTTACCGCCACTCATGCCAATCAGAATCAGTGGCACACCCATACCTAATGCCATCACAAACAGGGTTACGCCACCTAATACCCAATCTTGCGTGGTGGAAACATAGAGTAACGCCCCAGCCAATGGCGCACTCACACAAGGTGAAACCACTAACGCAGACACAGCGCCCATCACAAATACGCTTGCCACTTTGCCGCCGCCTAGTTTGTCTGAGCTTGCATTTAGTTTCTGTTGAATGGATGCAGGCAATTGCAGCTCGTAAAAGCCAAACATCGCTAAAGCAAGCAAGACAAACACCACCGCAAATATCGATAGCAACCAAGGTTGCTGCATCGCCGCTTGCAGGTTAACACCTTTAGCCAGCGTCGTGACTAAGATCCCCGTTAGCGCATAACTGGAAGCCATACCCAACACATAGGACGTTGACAAAACTAGACCTTTTCGGCCTGTCATTTTTGCGTCACCACCAATGATGCTCGACAAAATAGGCACCATGGGCAACACACAAGGTGTCAGTGACAGCCCTAAACCAAGTAGGAAAAAGATGAGGAGAGCCTGAGTTTTGGACGCGCTGCCTAAGAGCTCAGACAGGCCCGCCGTGTCTTCCGCCAAACCGCCAACTTTATCCCAAATAGAGGAGCTGCTGTCATTCAGTGTATTGGCGGGCAAGTCGAGTTTGATCGTCTGAGGTAAGTAACACAGACCTTTTTCTGAGCAACCTTGATAACGAACCTTTAGTTGACCTTCGCCACCATAAGGTACCAGCACGGTTACTGGCTTATCGAAAACGACGACTTCGCCAAAGTACTTGTCTTGTTTCTGTTTGCCCGGTGAAGAAAATTGAGGGTCAGTCAACTCAACGCCGCTATCTGCTGAAAACTTAAATCGGCCTTTATAGAGATAATATTCAGGCTGAGTCGCGAAATGGATCTGCACACCTTGTTCACTGACCGACCATTGATAAGGAAATGCCTCTTCGACAGGCAAAAAGTCAGGATCCTGCGCGAACGTAAAGGCAGAGATAAACAGTAATAATGGCAGGATGAAAATTCTGATCACGCTACAAACTCCGTGTCTTGATGAATAGCTAATTGATCGTCAATAAATACAACACCGACTTGTTCAGGGACTGGTAAAGTCGGCTCTAATGTCAATGCCGTACTGAGGGCGCCGGCTTCCAGTGTCGTTGGAGCTAAGACGCTGACAGAGAGCACTTGAGGATGTGTTCCACGTTGCGACAATATGTGTGAGCTTTCCTCATCACCAAATTGGAAGCTTCGCTCGTAATGAGCTGAGGTCGTCAATGCGGCATTAGCCAGTGGCAATGAGAAAAATGGCTCATGCTTATTCTTCGGATTGAGCACCGCCACATTGAAAGGTGCACCGTCTGGCTTAGTGCCAAGCGCTCGAATGTCTCCACCAAAATTCACCAGCGCAGAAGAAACACCAAATTTCTCTGCGATCATCACCGCCTGATCGACCGCAAACTCTTTAATCACTCCACCCAAGTCAAATTGAGTCTCTGCGTGGGGGATAGAGAGCGTTTTATCTGATAGAGACCAAGCATCAACGCCCATAAACGCCTTAGCACCTTCATAAGCCGCACTTCTGTCCAATTGAGGCGTGCTGGCCATCATTGACTTCACAGTACCGACCGTAGGGTCAAAAACACCTTTCGTGCCATCAACCAAACGCTTCAAAACTTCAAATACAGCGTAGCTTTCATCATCCAAGGCCACAGATGATGACTGACGTTGATTCACTTGCTGATTGAGCCAAGATTGAGAATCATAAAAGTTAAATTTCTGCTCTAATCTCAGAGTATTAGACTCAATTAAAGCCACGATATCTGCGGCTTTCTCTGAGTGATACAACTGAACTTCACAAGGAACCGTCATCGCCTGAAATCGGTGAACAAACGGCGGATTAAAACTCATAGGTTGCCCCTACTGCCCACCACTGAGCTTCAAAACCATTGGACTGCTCGTAATAAGCGCCAAGCAGATTGAAACGCAGTTTCTTATGCACTTTAAAGCTTGCGCCTAATTCATAGGCATTGGCCGTAAAATCACCAAGACGTAAATCAGAGGTCGCATAACCCGATGAAGCAAACGTAGGATCACTGCCATTAGGATCACGGTAGAAATCGGCGGCGCTTTGGGTGTACCAGAAATAACCCGGAGCTAACGTTAGCCAACTGTTGACCGTCCAAGAAAGCTTGCCGCCAAGCTGATGAGAGGCTACGCCCCAGTCGTCCTGGAACCATTTGTAACGAGGGCGAACCACTAGAGTTTCGGACATTGACCAGAACGCCTGAATATTCACGCCACCTGACAAACGAGTATCCGGGCGTGAATCCTGACCAAGAAAGACCTCGTCAGTACCAATCGAGCCATCGCCATCAATATCCACCTCACGCAACACCGTCAGATAGTGATTGCTAAGATAGCCAGAACGATAACCCGCATAGCCGGTGAAGACCATGTAGTAATTTGGCGAGAAGGTTTGTGAAAGCCCTGCCTCAACATTCCCTGTAAAGATGTCTTCCCAAGATTGTGGATTGGTCGAGGTTTGATATTTGCCAAACGTCATCGTTTCATCAAACAGGGTAGAAAACCCTAAACTGTATGAGCGGTTTTTCTGTGCGTCGGCGTAAATTAGCCCTTTACCATTTAAGCCAATACTGCGGTAATCCTCTTCTTTGGAAAAGTTAGCGCCGAAAGTCCACTCGTTACGCAGCTCGTCTCGGTAAGTCGCGCTGCCATTGATCGATTTACGGGTATCTTCCAGCTCATATTTCTGAATTTTGTAGCCACTGCTGTGGGGATCGTAGCCAGCGCGGATCACCTGATCCGTCATATTTTGAGCTTGTTGAGTTTTCGTCGCACGGTTTACCGCATCCGCTGCACTGCCAATTGGAGTTGTTGGCCCCCAAGATGGTGACGCACCAGAAACCGTGTCGTAGCCCAATTCAAGATTGATGGTCCAATCAAGACCAAAACTCTTTTCGATAGAAACAACGCTGTCGCCTGCTTCCACTTTATCGTCATACTCTTCGTAATTTAGGTAGTGAACAGAGATATGGTCTTCTGCTAGCGCACTATTCGCCACTGCCGCTGCGCTCAGCAGCGTTAAAGGTAGTTTTTTCATTCTGATTTATTTTTAGTATTTAGTTACAACCACAGCCGCCGCCACCGACGCCACTGCCACCCACTGAACCTTGCTTGTATGAGAAGACCTTCTCCGAAAATAAGTCGAACTCAGGCACCGGCCCTCCGGGTTTCATCTCTTTCTTAGCCAGCGTGCCTTTTTCCCACGGCTTAACGGGTTCGATACCCAATGCTTCGTCGACAAAAGCGAGTGCTGACTTTTCATTTGCGACGGCTTTTGGCTTATTCAGCGTTAAATCCTTAGCCTGAGGTTTGACTAATTCAACGTTGCGACGAGCACCGATTTCAGAACTGCCACTGGTGTAGACCTGACCAGAAATCACCTCTTCTTCAATGCTGGAAGCACTGACAGATGTTTCCGTAGCATGGGAAGTTTTTTTCCCTAACTGACTTAAATCCACTTTGGGTGCAGCAACGCTCAGCGCCGGAAAGCAGAGAGCAAACACAAGAACGACTGGCTTCATAGCTGCACTCCCATATCGGCCAGATCAGTGAGAATAACGTTACGGATATCGTTGATGGCGCCAAACCGAACTTTGAGTACTTGGCCCTGATAGATGTAGTAGAGCGCTGGCATACCAATCGGCTTGAACTCGGCGATCAACTGTTGCTTTGGATCGTTGACGACAGGAAAGGTCAAACCTAACGATTTTTGAAACTCAAGGCCAACTTCGACCTCCTCATCGACATCCACACCGACAACCGTCACGCCTGTCCCTTCTAGTTCACGGTAAAGCTGATTAACCAAAGGCAGTTCATGGCGACATGAAACACACCACTCCGCAAAGAAATCCACTATCGTTAACTGGCTTTGATCCAGCTTGAGCCCCGTTGACGCTGAATCTGTAATTGTGTCTCCTTCTTTAAACGCAGATGCAGAGAAAGAGGCGCATAAGGCGAATAGCACAACCAATTGTTTAATCATTATTTTCTCCATAATTTTGTTGTTTTATTTCTGTCCGAAGTTAAGCGTGGTGTCATACTGAACTTCTAATATCTTTGAAAAGTACTCATCGAGTTTCTCGGTGTTGGTTGCAGAGAAAACCTGCCCCTTGATTCCGTCTGTATTTGCAGCGTTGATGCAGCTCTGAAACTGAGCTAGGCGGCTGTCTTGGACATTGAAACCAATAAAATTGAGCTCAATAGCAAATTCATTGGCTAAACGGTCACAAAGGCCAGCGTCAATCAGGTCATCCAGTACATAACCACTATCAACTCCATCAGTCATCAGAATCAGCTTTTGCTTAGGTGCGAGCGAATAAGGGTTATATCCCCATTCTTGGCGCCACCTTGGAATCAGTTGACGAGCCCCCCAGATAACCCCTTGATACGAGCGGGTGCCACCTGTCGTAGTCAGGGCATTAATTGCTGTTTTCACTTCGCTCATATTGTCGGTAAGCGGGACAAGGGTGGCTGAGGCACTGCAGTCTGCGAGAAACTCGTCCGGTGCACGGTGACTAACCGCCTTCTCGGAGTGGATTCGGTCTAGGTTTTGAACGGTTTCATTCACCAATACAGAGCCGCCAGATTCTTTGGTTAGCCCATCGATACAAAAGACGCCTTTGTCATCTAACCAATCGGCATTGCGAGCAGACACCCCATCAGAAAAAGGCACGATAGAGATACTAATTGCTCGCCTTCCATCGATTTGTACATTGTCTTGCTCAATGCGTTCTATTGCTCGAGTAAGGATGCTCTTTAATGTGTCGATTGACCCTGCCATGGAACTGGAAATGTCCAACACTAAAGTCATTTCCGTTGGGGTCACACTAGCCGACTGATTGACGTGCGCCTGCTCCACAGAGCCTGACTGCGCAGAATACGAAGCCTGTGCAAATTTCAATGATGAGAAAAGCCCCGTCAGTTGATACCCCATGTTCAGCTCACAGCCTGAAGCGCTGTATATCTCGCTTTTCACCAGTTTTACGTTGGGCTGGTAATACTCCAGATACGCCTGATTAACGCTAGGATCGGAGTAGTCGGCAAATGCACACGCCAAGGAAGCCGCGTCTACGGCTTGCATCGCACGACTGCTCAGTTGTACCTGAAAACCAATCATGATGGTCGCAGCAGACAGCACCACCAAAGGAATCAGCAGAGCTAAGAAGGATAAGGAGACGGAGCCTGTGTGTTGCTTAAGCACTGTAGCGCCTCCCTATCATGGCAGCTTGGCTGCGCATGGATGTTGGAAGCGGTAACGGCAGCCAATTGAAAATGGCACTATCCGACTCCAACGGCTCAGAGACACAAAGCGTTACCTGATATAGGCTCGCAGTCTTACCACGTAACGAGGCGATCGAGCTTCGGCTAACTGGAGCGAGTGTAGAAAGAGCATCTATCGTTTGTTCTACCTCGCAGTCACTGCCTGCTTTTTGGGTGACGAGCTCAGTGCGGCCAGCAGTCACAGTTCGAATTTCAAGTACAAGCCCTATACGCTCTGCTTCAAAACCTGTGGGTAAAGAACGCTGTGCAACACTCAACAGTTGATTAGCACTCGCATCGTCATAGGCTTTAGCGCTACCTTGTGGCACTAACGCTCTTGCAGCAGCGCTCGCCATCGAATATGCCGTACTATCGACACGACTTTGAAGGTAGAGCAGCTTGTACACTGCGAACAGCCCCAAAACGATGGTTAGAATTCCGAGCACAACAAACGGAAACTCGATCACGGTTGCGCCATTTTGCTTTGAAACACTACGCATCATGACTCACCAATACGGTTCGGCTTAAAGACGCCACTGAAGGAAACGTTTCAGACAGGGCTGGTACCAATAAAAAGGTAAAACGGTATCGAATGTGGTACTCGGCCATCACCGCAGTCAGAGAAGTGGTCGTTCTCCCCAAAGCTAAAGATTGAACGCTATCGCTATAACGTGGAGGGTCAATGTCGATCTTCTCTAGATCGAGCAATGGAAACGAGGCGATGCGATCGCGGATTCGACTGTCTAAAGTCGTGGAAGGTGGCAGCGTTCTTACATCCCTAACCGCAGCATTGACGGCAGATTCAAAGATCATGGTGACCCACATCAGGCGAGCAAATTCAAATGCCGCCAGTAGCACAATCATCAGGGGAACAATTACCATTGCAAACTCTATCGTCTGGCTCCCAGAATGACGCTTCATCACCATGCGCTAGCTCCCAGCTCAGCAAGATGCTGGTAATACGCTAAGTTGTTCTCTAACTCCGCTTTGGTCAGATCGCCCATCGCGATCGTTCGTGCAGCATCGACCTCACCTTGCAACGCATAAGATAATGCTAGATTAAGCCGCAGCTTAGTTGTCGCTTCTCCGCGTTGGTAAATTGGGTAAAGAATCCGAATACTTTGACCTGGCTGACCATCTAGCATCCAGCTCAGCGCGAGGTTGTTTCGGTACTCTAAACTGTCCGGCCTGATGTTAATCGCCTGCTGAAATGCATCACGAGCATCCGTATAGTTTTTTTGCAGTGAGTAACTCACACCAAGACTGTTTAGCGCCACTTCGTCTTTCTCGTTTCCTTCCACCGCTCTGCGCAGTGATTCCGTCGCTAAACGTACATTTCCCAATGCTAAGTGCGCGCGACCTAATTCACGATCAAACTGTGGGGAGGGCTTAAGTGCACTGCCCTTTTTGAGATAATGCAGCGCCTCATCGTAACGAGCGGCTTGATTACTGGCACTCCCCGCCAGAAACAAAAGCTGGGGATCATCTGGAGTCACTTCCAGTTTCTGCTTATAAATACTAAGCGCATTGTCCGCATGACCATTTGTCAGTGCGGTTTCAGCCAGCTGAAAATCGGATTGTTCAACCTGATTGTCTGTGGACTGGCAACCAAGAACCAATAGACAAAAGCAGGCAGAAATGAATGGTTTAATCATAGTGTGTCCAAGGTATTAAACAGACTGAGAACAACAGGGGCGACAATCATGACCACGACTGGAAGCATGATGAACACCACAAGTGGGAAAGACATTTTGGCTGGAATTTTTCCTACCCACTCTTCGAGATCGAGCAACTGGTATTGACGACTATCAGACGCAATCAGGCTCAATGCCTGCGAGAGAGGCGTACCAAACTGAAGTGCTTGAGACATAGTCACAACCATGTTGTTGATATCTGGCAATTCCAATCTCTGATCCAGATTCTGCAAAGCTTGCTGCGGAGAATCCAGCACCGACATTTCCGTTGCGGTCAGTGCCCATTCTCGGGCTAAAGCCGGAGAAACTGACGTCATTTCTTCACCAACAACACGGAAAGTGTTTTCCAATGTCAGCCCAGAAGCGACGCAGACCACCATAAGATCGAGTGCATCGGGTGCCACTTTGGAGATTTCCTGACGAATCTGGTTAACGCGCCATTCGAGCAGTCGATCAACCGCAATACCGCATGCGATTGCCACAGCTATATCCTGAGCAATATCCGCCGCTGACCAGCCTAAAGAGCGGCTAAAATGCCACAAGCCAGCGCCGCAAAGCATCAAGACAAAGCGAATCAATACAAACTGGGTTTCTGCATGATTTTGGCTAAAGCCAATTAATGCCAGTTGTTTTTGACGAGCTGGGTTCGACTTCCATCGCCATTTTTCGCCTAGTGAGCGAGTGTGCAGTGTCGAAATACTGACCTGTTTCAAGCGGCGATGGATGACGTCCTGCTGACGTGCAAGCTGAAAGCAAACCACGGAACTAATGACGCCCACCACAATCAGCAAGGTCGCAATCATAGATATCATGAGAACTTCCTATTTTTAGTCAGCGAATGGAGCGTGAAACCGCCAAAAGCAATGCTGGCTGCACAGTAAATCAGAATCGACTGACCACTTTCGGTGTAGACCAGTAACTCGAACAACGACACATCAATCCACGCAACAACGGCCACCAGTATCAATGGCAGCAGCGAAAGAAATTTTGCCGTCATTCTCGGTTCCGCGGTCATACTTTTTACCTTCTTGAGCATGGCTCGATTGTCATGCATGGTGCGGCTCAGATTGTGGAGGATCTCCCTCAACTGGCCTCCGTTACTCTGATTAAGAATCAGAGCGACGGAAAAATAACGAAAAGTACGGTAAGGAAGGCGAGTACAGGCTTCATCAAGTGTTTGACGCAGTGAAATACCTAACGCCAAATTGTCTGTAATAAGCGCAAATTCCCGCCCCAATAACCCTGTTTGAGAATTCGCCACTTGTTCGATGGCTTGAGGAACAGAAAGGCCGGCGGACACCGCACGACTAACAAGCCCCAACACCTGAACGATATTGGTATCAAACTCTTCAATTTGCTTTTTACGACGCACAACAAACAGCGCGCAGAACAAGACACCAAAACACACTAAAACAACAGCGGTTTGCCAATACCATGCCAGCGCTTGCAGCCAGAATATCGTGCCAAGCGGTAAAGCGAATGCTGATAAAGCAAGCAGTAGCTTGTCCTGACGTGGCAACAAGGCGTCAGTACGATACAAGAACTCGCGCACTCTCCCGCCAGACTGGCGCGATTTAACAATCGAGCTCAAATGACTCGTACCCGCCTCAGGGGTATACTTCGACAAGCGTCGCTTCACATTACGACGCTGGCTGTAGTAATGAAGGGAAAACGCTACGGTCAGGCACCAAATCACGACCAGAGCAAGGATCATAAGTTGAGCTCCATGGCCGAACGTAATTGGCTGTCAAGTTGGTAATATTGCGCTTTGGATGCAAAAGCAGGCAAGCTTCTGGCACTCATGTACTTGCCCAGCAGTTGACCCTGATGATCTTCGCCCTGAACCTCAAAGCGGTAGAGATCGTTGGTGACATACTGCTCGCCTTCCAAACCGATAACCTCTGTGATAGCGACGACACGACGCTTGCCATCACGCATTCTCTCTACCTGAACCACCACATCAATCGTATCAGCCACTTGTCGACGCAATGCAAACAATGGCAAGGTGGATTGCGCCATCATCAGCATGTTTTCAATTCGAACCAATGCATCTAACGAAGAATTCGCGTGTAAGGTCGATAAAGAACCTTCGTGGCCAGTGTTCATAGCCTGCATCATTTCAAAGGCTTCGTCACCACGCACCTCTCCAAGGATGATACGATCAGGGCGCATCCTTAGCGCATTCTTAACCAACTCTCGTTGACTGACAGCAGCGAGCCCTTCTGCGTTTGCAGGTCTGGTTTCAGCTCGAACCACGTGCGGCTGTTGAAGCTGAAGCTCTGCGGCATCTTCAATGGTGATAATCCGCTCATGAGGCGAAATACTGAATGACATCGCATTGAGCAGCGTCGTTTTACCTGCACCGGTTCCACCCGCAATCAAAACGTTCAACCGACAACGAACAATGATGTCCAGTAAGCGCACCATACTGTCTGACATGGCGCCATTTTGCGCCATCTGATTGAGAGACAGTTTTTCCTGATTGAATTTACGAATTGAAATACACGTGCCATCCAATGCAAGCGGAGGGATCATGACATTGACCCTGCTGCCATCTTCTAAACGCGCATCAACCAGTGGAGAGCTTTCATCAATTCGACGACCTACTTTGCTGACGATTCGACGAGCTAGGTTGAGCAACTGCTCTTCACTGCGAAACTCGACCGACGTCTTTTGCAATTTACCCAATTTCTCGATGTAAACCTCATTGGGGCCATTCACCATGATGTCACTTACCATGGGATCATCGATCAATGGTTGCAGCGGCCCCAAACCCAATAGCTCATCCACCAGCTGTTTGACCACTAGCGCGACTTCACGATTGCCCAGTGGTAGCTGATGAGTCGCAACCACATCCGTCACCAGCAGTAAAATCCTCGCTTCTAATTCCTGAGGGCTGAGTTTGATGACAACACTGGCTTCAATCGCATTCACCACCTGAGAGTGGATCAGGTGATAATGTTCACGAATAGGATCCGATTGCGCTGCTACGGCACTGTGTGCGTGGTTTACCGCTAATGGCTCTTTCGCTCTTGTCGACTTAAACATTACGCCCCTCGTTTCCAGAATCTGAATGAGCGTGATTGCGGTGTGCCTTCAACTTTATCCGCTAAGTCAGAAAACGCTTGGCTGACCTTGCGATTCCCTCTGATGGCAGACTGCCCCAACGACTCTTTAGCTAAGAAGTGATTCGGTGCAAAAGGCACTGAAACATCAATATCAACACCCAGTGCACGGTGAACATCATTCAATGCAATTAAGGAAGCTTTGTTCGATTTGGTGCGATTGACGACTAAGAGGTTTTCCTTAGCGAGACCAGCTTCTGCCCCAGCAGAAAGGAAGCTAAAGATTTGCCCAGCGTTACGAATTGACGACAAGGTTGGCTCAACGACGATAACGCGCACATCTGCACTTTTTAGCACGCTCATACCGACCTGATCTCTCAGAGAGAACGAGGGAATATCAAAGATGAGATTATCGGCGTGCTCCAGGCAGTATTTACTGAAATGTTCTAACGCGTTTTTGTCCGGCCAAAACGGGTCTGTATCCAAAGGTAAATAGCCCGTGAACAAGGTTAAGTCTGGCTGAACCGTAATGCCACTTCGTTCAAAGACTACTGGCTCAAGGCGCTCTGGATACTGCAGCATTTCAACCAAAGCGGTATTCCCTTGAACATCGAAGTGCAAGTCCAGATCCCCTGAGGCAAAATCAAGGTCAGCCACTGCTGTCGACTGGCCACGGCTGTTCATCATTCGTGCGAGATTCGCAACGACAGTGGAAGTGCCAACGCCACCTTTAGTACCTACTACAGAGATACGTTTACCCCTTTGGTTTCCATTGTGATGGTGACCAAAATCGAGAGACGCGAACGCATCCGGTGCAATAGGATTCACCAGATATTCGAGAGCTCCAGCCGATAGCAAACTGCGGTAGTAAGCGATCTTCTCATCATCACCAATTGCGATGACCTTGCAGCCTGTACGATGAACTAGATTACTCACAAGACTTTGAGCATCTTCAATTGACAAACCAATCACATCTAGCGCAATGACGCTGTGGTTATTGATCAGTGCCTGCTTGATGATCTGCTCACGCTCTAGAGAAACCTGAGTAAGCTGAGTGATCCCTTGCTCTGCAAATGCAAGGCTTAGATGGTAGCTGTCCAGCGCCGGAGAGCTTGCCACCAATACTGAAAGGTTCTGATTTTTCATCATTAGTTACCCCCCGTACTAATCGAAATCACCGAGCCGTTGTCTTGACTATTTTCATTGGTGCTTGCTGGAGCAACATAAGCATCAATGGCTGCAACGGCTTTTGCCCCATTCGTTGGACCGAGCTTTTCACCCACAACCAAATCCTTCGGGTTAGCGACCATTTGCGCTAAAGCCGCAGCATTACTGCACCCGTATGCCTGATGCGTTTTATATTGGTTGAAGATGACCGGCTGTGATTTGTCAGTGCCACATCCAGGCACTTTGGCACGAAACGACTCAACGATGACCTGCACATCACCAGATTGAGTTCCGGTCGCACGTTCCGTCATGATCTGGTGCTTGGCGAGGCCCTGTCCGAGCAATAGGTTTGAAATAGGCTTAATCTGAGACTGCCCTTTAGGTGAATAGCTCACCAATTTCACTCTTAGGCTATAAGGGTTTCCGCGCTGAACGATGAACGAACGGATATCTTGTTGCTGCTGCGGAGTTAGCGACTGCTTTTCGACCGCAAGAGTAAGCTTATTAGTTACGGAGACCACATCTATGGCAGGCTGACGCGCTATTTGATCAGAAGCACAGCCACTCAGGGCAAGCAAAACAGGCAAAAGTAACGATTGTATTTTCATGCGCACCTCAGTAGTAAAATCCGTTGTCGCCCAGTAAACGAGGCTTGCGGTTGTCGGTGTAAGTTGCTTTGCCACTGGTTCCGACGAAATCCTCGTCAGGCAGCGCCAGTAGTCTCTCCAAATCGCTTTGTGGAATCAGAGCATCGGTAGGAATCGGCAAGTTATCGCTTCGTGTTGGCTCGACAAGATAAGCGGTAGCGATAATGATCAGTTCTGTTTCACGGCGTTGATACTCGTTAGAACGGAAAAGACCACCTAGAATTGGAATATCTCCCATACCCGGCAGTTTTTGTAGCTGCTCAATTTCACTACTTTGCAGTAAACCGCCAAGTGCAAAGCTCTGCCCGCTAGCCAGTTCAATCGTTGTTGACGCTCTACGTGACGTAAAGGAAGGCAGTACATTGCCATTTAAAACCGCTTGATTATCAACAGAGACACTGCTGACCTCAGGCTCAACTTTTAAGCTGATTCTATCTGGACCAAGCACCACAGGTTTGAAGTTCAGATTGACACCAAATGGCTTGTACTCAACCGTCGCAGTGTCCCCTTGAATCAGAGGAATTGGCACTTCGCCACCAACTAGGAAGTTAGCTTCTTCACCAGACATTGCGGTCAGGTTTGGCTCTGCCAGAATCGACATATCACCAGTAGAAGCCAGCGCATCAACCAGCGCACTTAGGTTAGGTTTGCCCCAACTACTTACATCCCAAGGTTTATTGTAAAGAAAGCTACCGACCGTATTCTCAACGGTGCTGCCATTGGTGACCAGAGAGCCCCACTTAATGCCGAGTTTATTCGATACATTGCGTGAGACTTCTGCAATTCGAATACGGATGTTAACTTGCGTTGGCATCGTCACGACCAACTGGTTAATCAGCTCGTCACCATTCGAGTTTTGCTGGTTTTCAGAGTTACTCTCCGATGAATTACTGCTTTTTGAAGAGTCATTGTTATTGCTCTCTTGCGGAGCGACGATCGGAGACAAATACCCTTTCGCCACATTAACGATACTGTGCGCCATTACCGGAGTCGGCACAGACCCTTTAAGCCACAGCTTGCCACCGAGTGATTCAGAATTCACGGAAGCGTCAGGGAACTGGGCTTTGATTAGTTCATCCAATTCCTGAGTATCATGGACCACGCGAATTTTGTTGCTGTAAATCACTCGTTCCTGCTCATTAAGAACGGTGATCGTGGCAGTGCCAGCCTGCATACCAAACACCATGATTTTAGTGTTGGTCATAGGTTGATAGTCCGCGATGTGTGTATTGGAAATAAAAATCGACTTTGCCTTTTCTGACAGGCGAATCATTTTCGCTTCATTTATGTTCACTTCGAGGGCATTTGCCCATGTTGGAAGCGCAAAAAGCCAACCGGGAAGCAGCAACAAGCTCCACCAGCGCAGTAATGTGTTCATTGTTTCGTCCTGAAGTTGTTAGTTTTTGTCGCTGTTTGGTCGTAACTGAATCAGGTCTACGTCCGGAGCAATTAGTTTGCTTTCCGGATTCAGCTGAGTCGTTGTGATGGTATGGCTTTGCGGTAATGAAAAGTCTGTTTCACCCGAACCACGCAATGAAAGAGTCAAGCGGCCTAACTGGTTAGCAAGCACAATTTGTGTTGCCTGCTCTGGCGTCACTTCAAGTGATACAGAGCTGTTATCCGGTATTTTTGCCCCGTAGTCATGACGCTTTTCCTGGAACCCTTCAGATGATGAGAGATTATTGAAAGCAAGAATACGAACATTGGTTGCAATAGTGCTGACGTAAAGGCCTTCAACCACATTATCGTACTTCTTCAACTCGCTGACCTTAGAACCCAGCAGTAAAATATCGACTTTATCACCCGGTTGAACAAAGCCAGAATTGGCAGTCACCTGATCAACAGGCACCGATACCGCTCTATACCCAGCTCTGACTTTCAAGGCTAATGAAGCCCCACCCTGTGGTGGTATCAAGTCAGCCGCAGCGATAACTTGCCCTTGTTTAATTGCAATATGTGCAATACCACTCGCCAGGTTAATGGAAGTGATCTCATCTTCCGTCACGTAATCGACGTAATCAGAAAGCTGCTCCTCACTCAGAGATTGCCAACGAAACATATTGGGCGTGTAGACATCGCCGACACCGATATCCTGACCCGAAACCAGCACTCGCTGGAACACTTGTTCAGGTTGCTCTTTCGTCTGATGTTCTGAGTTATCTTGCCCAAGCAGCAACAATCCTATGCCTACGCTAGACAGTAAGATAGATAACATCATCAATCGCTTAGCCGTCATGATTATTCCTTCAGCCTTGTCGGTTTAGTTACCAGAATCCTGAGTTTGCTCCAGTGATTCGATCACTGTCTCGTAGGCACCCACAATGGCTTTGGTCAACTTGCCATCACTGCCTCCAACGAACGAAAGAAGAACAACAGACATTGCCGCTGCCAAAATTGCGTATTCAATCGCAGCTGCGCCACGTTGCTTATTTTTATTTAACATGAATAGACTCCTGAAAAAGAGAAGGTTCAGCCGCAATAAAAGGGCTGAAAGTTATTATTATTTTGAGATAAATCGGTATAGGTAATTTTTAAAGAACTCGTGAGAGCTTCTTTCTTTCCGTCCTTGCTCACCTGATTTTAAATCTAGATAATCGTAATAATTTGAAGTTGTTAGGTTGTTCAAATAAATGGAGACTGTGCCGCCGTAAGAGCCTTTTACTATGCTGTGTACGAATACAGTTTCATCTAGTGGCATCAAGCTTGATAGTTCATCGACAGATGGCAACCGCCAGTTGCTTAAGCCGCAAACTTTTTCAGAGTTTTGAAGGTTTAACCTTTCGCTGTAAAGTGCGTAATCAACTTGGCGAGCCCCCCCATCATTGGTATCAAACAACTGCCAGACTTCCCCAGTAGAATCATTTTTTGCACACGATGCCTGTTCTCTACTTTGCACAATATCGCCATTGTGCGCGAGATAGATCCAGTTAATCTGTTGGACCGTTTCACGGACTAAACGCGCTAACGTAACATCTTGATCTGAATAATGACTGTGTGAGAACCTTTCCGTCTCACCTATGTGCGTTTCAGTTGAATAGGTATAAGCCTTCTGCTTGTCCGCACTGTATTCAGCGTCTGACCAGTAGTAATATGTGGAAGTTTTCTGGCCTTGATTAGCGGGGTGATGAGGGAAAGCTTTAAGATCTAAAGTCGCCTCTTTACCTTCTAGCGTGGTAGCTGTCGCCAATCCTTTTAACTGAGGTAAGCTCGGCACCTGCCAGTCACTGAATCCGCAAAAAGAACGATTGTTTCTCGCTTCTAAGTAACCACCAGCACCTAGCAAGGTTTTTATGTCAGCGCCTGCTGCATTGAAAGAGACGTGGTCAACACCACCAATTTGGCCATCTTGTAGTAGAGTCCATGTTCTCTTTTTATCACCAGAACTCACATCCAATACACAACGCCAACCTTGAGCATATGTTGCACTTGCAGGCAAGAAACGACCAAGTAAATCTAATTTGGCAAACCGACCCAATACGGTCGCTTCTCCCTGACTGACAACATACCCAGCGTCATGCGCTCGATTTAATCCGTCTACAATTGCGACTTTCAGAGCCGAAATATCCTGAAGTGAAGAAGCGTGTGCAACTTCCTCTGTAAGAGGGGTAATTAACAAACCAAGTGTCTTAAAGCGATCCGGAAGAGCCGCTAAATTCGTGTCTAATAGTTGCTTCAAAATCGCAAGTGATTGGATTTCACTTTCCATTTGAGCGACTAAATCGCTCAATGCCAATGACGAAGAATGAATTTCACTGCCTAGACTTGCTGCCAATAAACGATCTTTTTCAGAAACAAGCTCACTATCTAGTGTATGTATTTTCGCTATTTGTTTGGCGGCTTCTAGAAGCTCTTTTGTTACGACTAAAGCATTTATGTTTTCACGAATGGTAGACAGCTTAGTCTCAAGGCTTTTTACGTTGACCAGGAAACTAATGCTCGCCGTATCAGTGTTGTAGCGCAGGAGGTTGGACTGTAGTTTAAAATCTTTTAACACTGATTCAAATTGCACTAATTGAGAACTTGATGGCATGACAGCCTTGTTCACAGTCTCCAGTTGATCTGAAACGTCAGTAAGTAATATTCGAGACGTTTTGGTTTGATTCTTGAGTGCAGTAAACCAGTTAGATAAAAAATTCTCAGACTCTGTCGTTAACGTATTTTGGTCAGATAATAGCTTTTCTGCACTAGCTAACTGAGTGATTGAGTCAGCGAGCAACCTATCGCTAGATATGGTTTCCCATTTTGCATAAGCATAGTTGAAAAGCATACCAGGCTCTTTTTCTATACCTTTTGCATAGGTCACGGGTACGCCGGACTTGTTGGCCCAAATGGACGGAGAAGCATCACTGATCATGTTGCCTCGCACTGTTGGAGGCAAAGAATCACTGTTTCTCTTCGACAGTAATGCAACTTCCTCAGCTGTAGGCAAAGTCCATTGGCTGATACCGCAGTTGTTTAGTTCAGATATCACGCTCATTACTTCAGCTGAAGTCGAGATAGAAACAGAAGTTGACCAAAAGATAGGTGTACCTTTACCTTCAGTATCATATTCAGCGATACATTTAACATTGCTACCTACCCAACCATTGTAATCCGCATAGCTTGGTACTTGCAGCATTGACACCATCGGAAGATACTGAATCGCAACAAACTTACCTTCCAAACTAGATGCCCAAAGAATCTCACTCGCCGGGTGTTCCAAACCTGGGAATACGCTCTTTTTAACACGCAGGCCGACGTTACTCTTCGCATAAGCCTGTGTACCGATAAACTGAGGAACCGATGTAACAGGTTTCCAGCTAGCACCTTGGTCGACCGTAAATTCATAATACTCAGGCTTATCAAAGGTGACGGCTTTATCAGCAATGGTGGTCGAGAGGAAGTTCCAAGAGATTAAGTTGGGGTACTTTGTGTTGGCTTGGTCACTCCCTACAACGATGTTTCCACCTGTCAGTGCAGGTAATTTTGGAAGCTCTGTAAAGGCAGTGTCATTACTGGCTTGTGCGCCTGCTGGCATGCCGTTTTCACTATTAGCACGAACGCGTACTTGAACATGACCGATACTTTTGGCGACATCGCCCACTACTACAGGCTTTTCTAGCACTGGAGCCCAATCAGTTCCCTGATTCATTGACCACTCATAGTCGGACAATGAGGTAAAGCCAGTGACAAAGGTCCAGTCCAATGTATCAGCAATGTCATCCACCACCACACCTGTTGGCGCTGCTGGCGCATCCGGTTGCTTTGTCAGAGCCTTGGTGTTTGACAAAGCGGAACTAGCAAGACGTCCTGTGACGGGATCGTACTTAACACGGACCTCTAAACTACCAACGGCATAAACTTTGTCTTCAAGTTGAAGAGGTTTGCTCTGAACGGTTGCCCAAGCTGCACCATCGACGCGATATTCATAATCACTATCCGAATTAAAACCATCGACCCAATCCCAATTGAACGTATTTAACGCATCATTAACCAGCCCATTCGTCGGCGCACTTGGCGTACTTGGAGTGACAGTGAATACCTTGTCTGAACACAAGTTTTCACCGACAGCATCATCGTCTGATGCTTTGATACGAACACAGACCTGTCCCACTTTGAATGCTTCATCAGGAATAGCCTGAGGTTTTGATGTTACAGGGCGATAGCTGATTCCACTATTAAGTGAGTATTCGTATTGCTCCACGTTCGGGTAACCGTCAACGTTCGTCCAGTTCAGAAGGTTGTCAGCATCGTTGATGACTGGAAGCGTCGGTGCAACAGGCTTGTTCAACACTTTGTTAAACGCGCTGCTCACCACCAGACTTTTACCAGCCGGGCGGCCATCAATCGGGTTCGCTTTCACTCTCAGTTGAATGGTGTTGGCTGGAATGTTTACATTGCCAATTTGGTAAGGGTTCGCTGACGCATCTTGCCATCCGCTGCCGAGATTGATTTCATAATCAGCGGCGTTACCGAAACCAGACACGTTTTCCCAAGCCAGGATATCTGAGTCATCATTCGCAGAGATTAAAACCGGAGCAACGGGCGCATCAGGAGTGACCGTCATCGCGGTCTCTGATTTCACCACCAGCCCAGCAGGACGACCTGAACTTTGGTCAGCTTTAACTCTGAGCTTTAAGTCTCCGACTGGAATCGCAATATCAGCGATGTTTTGTGGTTTGCTCACTACATCGTGCCAATTTTTGCCACCATCCAGTGTGTACTCATAGTGAGCGACGAGCCGAAAATCTGCCGAGTGTTGCCAGTCAAAGCTATTGTCAGCGTCATTGAGTGTCAAAGATGTCGGAGCGGCAGGTACAAGCGTCGCCGTGAACGCTTTAGTCGATAGAAGTGCCATGCCTGATGCCAAAGATCTCGCTGGCTTTGCCATGATACGTACCTGAACATCACCAACACTTCTTGCTGGAGCACCGACATTAATGGGCTTTGACGTTGCCGGTTGCCAACTTTGACCTCTATCTAACGAGAATTCGTAAGCGTTAACCTCTGTGAAACCCGGAACAAATTGCCAATCAAACGTGTCAGCCGCGTCATTGACGACCCCGCCGCGTGGTGCTCTCGGTCTGGTTAGAATTTTGTCGCCATCTAAGTCTTCTGGCTTAATTTTAAGATGCTCATAGTAATCAGAACCGATCTGAGCTAACGCTTCTTCCGTATTGCTCGCGCCATGAGATAACTGATCGGTACGAAGCTTTAGTTGCGCGGCGTCTAAATTCGCCAATCTTTGAATCGAGCCTTTTCTCGCCACTTCCTGACTGACACCGTCATTGACGGAGCTTTCCTGAGCAGACTGCAAGACTCGGGTAATCCCTCGTGCCAGCATGTGTATCTCTCGACTTTCCTGAGAAGTATCTGCCGCATAGTCTGACTTAAGCACATCGGCGGAAACACTTAGCTCGCTAGCAAGGCTTTCTGCAGCTTCATCAAACGTTGCCCCAGAACTTGTTGCTAGGCTGGCAACCATCGACGTCATAGGGCTGATGATGCTCGGTTGTGATGATGGCGTTTCCAGAGTGAAGCCCTGAGTGACAGCTTGATTTGGGTTGTCCATGTCAACCGTCACATTGGCAATGGCTTCTACCAGCAACTTGTAATTTTCGACGTTGCCTTCAAAAGGCAATGTGTACTGACCCGACTTGTCCGTCTGAACCGTTGTACCATCTCCACTATCACAGACCGCATTGTTGTTTTTATCCAGACAAACATTCGCTTTGTAAAGATAACCATCGAGTACCACACCAGATAATACTGAGCCAGAGTTGCCTGTTGCAGGCGTCTCATTTGAAGTCAGTTTTGGGTCAGATTCATTTCCTCCGCCACAACCGAAAAGTGCAACGGAAATAGCCCCGACACTGAGCTTTTTGGTCAGCATTTTCACCGCTGGATACTCCTTAAATTTGTAGGTCTAATCAAAATTCCGGCGGCGATATTAATTTAAATGATATTTATTATCAATATCATTTGATCTTTTATTTCACATGGTGATTAAATAATAGAGATAAATGCTAGGTCTGATATTAATTAACAAGATTATTGGTTTAACATGCTTAAGAATACAACAATATGCAGTGTAGCCCTTGCTGTGTCTAGTGCTATAGCTCTATCCGCATGCGGTGGTGGCGGAGAATCTGGAAGTTCATCATCGGCGGCAACAGCCAGCACGTACAGCTACCAAAGTATGGCATCCTGTGCAGATACTGACCTTGATGGCAGTTGTAGTAACTATGAAAAACAAGTGGCGGTTACGAGCGGCTATTCAAGAATGATCGATGCCAATGGGGCAATACTTACCTCTCCCGCTGAATTGAGCATCATCTCTCCCTTCACGACTCTGCTCCACAGTGAGATGCTATACAACCCATCGACGAGTGGCAGTGTCGAAAAATCAAAGGTTTACCTTCAGTCTGTGCTTGGCCAGCACGTAGGTGTCGACTTCACATCGGTGGACGTCAGCCATGGCCCTCAACAAGCGACAAATCTTCTGATGGCATCGCTGGAACAAGCTCAGACCCAGGGCTCAAGCAGTTCGCCAATGGTGAATATAGCCCAAGCTCTTGATGCAATGATTGAACACAAGACGCTTGATCTTTCCGCAATAGATCTAGCAGCTCAAACATCACGCCATGTCAGTTTTGATGGTTCACTGTTAATTCATGGGTCACAAAGTGATGCTGGCTTGGCCGCTATGAAATCGATCGCCCTTAACCCTGCCAATAGCAGAATAATCTACGTTGATGCACGCGATAATGTCCGAGAGCTGGATACGGCCACAAAACAATCGGTTGCAGTCGGTGCTTCAAGTTCATCATTTAGCTCTCGTAGTATCTCTTCGTATGATGACGACGATGAAGATGAGCATGACGATGATGACCATTATGGCGGAAATGCTAACAAACTTCCTGGATATCAACAGGATACCTCCAACACGCTCAAGGAAGTGGTTCCCGCGCTCAACAGTGTTCAGTCATACAAATTGTACGAACCTAATGGCGTACGAAACCAGAGCTTCGTCTGCAATACGACAGGGGGTAACGGCATATTCCTGACCAGCCTGCAGGACAAGACGGGCAACCCGAATACCAACGTTGCGGTCAGAACAGCAACGCGGAAATTGCAAATCGATGCGTACGGAGGTGCCTCAGGAAGTGAGCTCCCTGTGACTCCACCACCTGCTCAACCAACCGTTCCGCTATCTGCGTCTTCCTGCTACAACGATAACTTTGAGTGGATGCACCCTCTCTATCAGCAAGGTACGATGATTGCTAAGTTGGATGACGGATTAAATGCAAACGGGGATCAGCTACGCCGCTTAGACGCCACCACGCTCAGTATGGAGTCCATTACTTACACGTTAGATTCTGATGAGAAAACCATTATCTTCTCCAAAGATGATAATGAAATTCTGATTATCTCGGATAATCGTCAATCTGCACCTAAGCTAGTTGAAACCAAGACTTTAACCGAACGGTTAGCTTTGAATATCACCGACGTCTTAAATGCCAGCTTCGCTTCTGGCGGTCAAATAGTGATGGCACTGGCATCGGAAAACAAAATCATTTGGACAGATAAAGCGCCTAATACTCAGCAACTTGGCTCTGTTAATCTCGACGGTCAGGTCAAGCTGATGGACTCATCTCCCAACGGCGCGTTCACCGTTGCCATCACTGCCACCAGCGTCTACTTGCTCGACAATGTTAAGCGAGAAATCGCTAAGCAAATCAGCTTTGACGCAAGCCAGACAACGAATCTGTTTGTCCAAAACGACAAAGCGATAGCCATTAACAAAAATGGAGTAGATTACTTCCAGTTCGCCAACATCTCAGGGCCTAAGCTAAAAGTTGCTTCTCAATTAGTAACCAAGGAGCTGCTTGAGAGCTGGGAAAAAACCTCGACCTCTCACTGGAACTCAACCAGCTTAGGTTATGTGCTGACTCAAACAGGAACATCGGCAAGTTCAGCGCAGGCGTTTAATGATGTCACGTTGAACTGGAGCCCTTCAACAGCGACACAGGCTAGCCAGATTACCGGAGTCTACATAAACGGCACAAACCGTGGTGACAGAGTGCAACTATACAAAGCGCTTTAGCCCTAAGGGAGGCCAAGCCTCCCTTTATTTTGTGAGTACAAAATGAAGCGACCTGGTGCCTTTCAGCGCTGCTCTCTATACATGCGACAGGCTTGTTCAAAGTTATTCAGTGAATAAAATATCACCTAAGTCCTAGTAGCTAAAACCACTTTAAATTCAGTTACTTTTCCAGCTTTACGAAGCATTTGTAGCTCGTTAGTATTGGCGTTCAACGTTGAACTAGGAATCATAAGCGAATACTGCAAAATACAAGGTTTAAAACCCTCACCCCGTATCATGAATTACATCGATCAAATGAATCACATTACGGACATGTCAACGGTGTTTGAACGTATCATGAATCAGCAATAACCATTGATAGCATTAAAGGCTTCTCTGGAAACATCCGGTGAAGAAAGAAAGTTTTGGGAGTGCATTTACAATGCGTTATAAAACTATGGCCTTAGGCTTGTTGTTTTGCAGCCTTTCGGCACAAGCAGCGAGTCTTGATCCTTGGGCAGAACAGCTCGAGCAAGAAATGCATGCCAAATATACCGTTCTTAATGAACGCGTTTCAGCGTGTAAGGCCATGCGCAAAAGCTTTGATTATGCCAAGCCATTAAATGAAGGTTGGTTTAAGACTCTTGATACCACTGAGCAACAAAAAGTTATTCAGTTTGGATTCGCAAACGCCTCACAGCAATGCTCAGCGAAAGAGCGCGAAGCTTATGCAGGTTCTATGCTCGATTACGTCGCTTACACCGGAGACAAGAAGCCTCTCAATGAATGGCTTGAAGCACATCAATCGTCCTTGCTCAGCCGCTCGCCAATGCTCGATTACTGGCGTGATGTCAAAACTTTGTTTCGTCTGACGTAAAATATTGCGTTTGTTATTAAATCGGATTACAACAAGAAACATCACTTTATCTACCAGTGGATGACACTTTGAAACTCATTGAACTTCGTGAATACAAGATCAAACCCGGCATGACTCAACAATGGCTAGACTGGATGCACGAGGAAATTCTTCCGTATCAGATCTCTAAAGGCATGAAAGTACTCAATACCTATATTCACAAGGGTGAAGACGGAGAAGATTACTTTATCTGGTTACGCGAATTTGACGATGAAGCATCACGCGAAAAAATCTACGCGGAAACGTACAACGAGTGGTGGATCAACGAAATTCGCCCACGGGTATTTGAGCATATCGACCAAGACTCCGTCACAGTACGTGTATTGACCCCTTCGGGCATCTGATCACGAATTGAACGCATTAAAAAGGCCATCCATCAGGATGGCCTACATGTATCAGTTTAAAAGTGCTCAACCTTAAACAAAGACAGTTTTGTAAGCTTCCGCCAACCCTTCAATCAGCATCTGAGTACCAATTACCGCTAAAATCAACCCCATCATTTTAGTCACCACGTTCAGCGCACTTGGGCCAACGGCTTTCACCAGCTTGTTGCCAAACAAGAAAAGAACGTAAGTGATGACGCACAATACCCCGAACGCGACGATAGTAATGATCGTCTGGTCAAAGCCACCTGTCGTGGCAAAGTTCATTGCTGTGGCGATCGTACCTGGGCCAGCAAGAATAGGCATTGCAAGCGGAGAAACCGCAACACTCAAAGCCGCTTGCTGCTGCTCTGGAGAATAGGCTTTTTCCTTGGTTTTATGATGAGTGGAATTGCCTTGCAGCATATGAAAACCAATCAGGAACACTAGGATTCCCCCCGTGATGCGCAGCGCGTACAACGTGATGCCAAACAAATCAAAAATCAGTTTCCCTGAAATGGCAAACACTGAAACAATCACAAAAGCAAAGAAAACCGAACGAAAAGCAATCGATTTTACCGTCTGTCGATCATCATCGCTGGTCAGGCCAAGAAAAATAGGAATGTTGGCAATCGGGTTCATGATGGCGAAAAAACCCATAAACACAGTAACAGCATGCACGACTAATTCTTTCATAAGTCCTTCTTATTCTATAAATTTTCGATTTCAGTATAGAAGGAGACCATAACTGTGAAACAGAAAAGTGACAACTAAGTGATCTCTGACTCGACATTTCCACGCATACTCGATATGTTGCACAAGCAATTTATACCAAGAACAAAGGACTCAGCCATGACACCGACGATAGACACTATCCTGTCTCACCGTTCGATCCGTAAATTTACCGATCAGGCCATCGATTCATCTCAGCTCAACACCATTATTCAGTCTGGCCTTGCAGCTTCGTCTTCCAGCATGTTGCAAGTTGTGTCGATCATCCGCGTCACGGATAAAGAAAAGCGCAAGGCGTTAGCGCATCTAGCAGGCGATCAGCCTTACGTTGAGAGCGCGGCAGAGTTTCTTGTATTTTGTATTGATTATCAAAGACATTTTGAAATTAACCCGCAGGTAAAACCTGAATTTACTGAGTTGACACTGATCGGGGCAGTAGATTGCGGCATCATGGCGCAAAATTGCCTAGTGGCAGCCGAATCACTCGGGTTGGGCGGTGTTTACATTGGCGGTTTGAGAAGCTGTGCTGAGGAAGTTGACCAGTTACTGAATCTGCCAGCCAACAGCGCGGTATTGTTTGGGCTGTGTTTGGGTCATCCAGATCAAAACCCTGAAATCAAACCACGCCTGCCTGCACACGTCATTGTGCATGAAAACGAGTATCAGACTCTGAATCTAGACGATATTCGCGAGTACGATGAAACAATGCAGACCTACTACGCAGGTCGTAGCAGCAACCAGAAACAAAGCACTTGGTCTGAGCAAGTCACAGGCAAACTCGCTGGCGAGTCCCGTCCGCACATCAAAGGTTACCTAAACAGTAAGGGCCTAGCCAAAAAGTAACACCTCACAGGCTCAGGCATGGGCCTGAATGCGTGGTAAAAAGAGCAGCACTGCCAATCATGTTCGTGGGGGTTTTAGGAGCATGTTTGCCTGCCAGTGCTGCTGTCTTTAGCCACTTACCAGTGGCAAAGTTGTATCAAGGCCAGAATCGCTGAACGTTCCAACCAAGAATCGGTTTTTTCCAATCTCTCGTGATAGTACGAGACCAGACACTTCTGCTTACTGTAACTCATCTTGCTTCTCTCTCTGTATCCTGTGTTGACCTGATTATTATTCCTCTATAATAGGAACAGAAAAACCGAGAGATTTATTCTATATATTTCCCTATTAGTTCCCCAATTGGGTTTAATCAATCAAATGACGCCCAAAATAGGTAAAATAGGGAAATTAAAAATTAGCATTGTGCTTGTTTTTTCGATCTGAGGGACCGATGTCAGACTTAAACTTACTGCGTTACTATTCCCGACTAGAACCACTAGGTGTTGGCGAAGAAATCAAAACGTCTCTGCCGCAGGTGGCTGAACTCTTGTTTACCAGCCCTCGTCATGCGAGAAATTTGCTCAACCAGATGCAGCAACTTGAATGGTTGGAATGGTCACCTAAGGTAGGCAGGAACCAACGTTCCGGTTTGCTGCTCAACCTTCCGCTGGATGAACTGAAATCTCAGCTGGCTGCCAAACGTATTCTGGAAGGGAAGTACGAGAAAGCACTGAGCATTCTCGATGATGATGAAACTGCATTTGGCCGCTTGCTACAAAGCACATCGGGTGCATCACTCAGAGAGGGATTACTTCATATTCAGTTGACCTATAAACGTCCTTTTGAACGCTTAGTGCCTCATCAATTGCAGCGTTCCAGTGAGCGATACTTACTGCGCCAGATTTATTGCTGCTTGGTAAGCAGTGACTCCGAAGGCAATTTAGAACCTCAACTCGCACATCATTGGCAATACGATGAGACTCACTATCAATGGACGTTTTATCTCAGGCCTGCCCTCACATTTCACAATGGCGCAGCGATAGACGCAGACAGTATTGTCAGCCTGTTTGCCAAACTCTCCACTCTAGCCAACTATCAGAGTGAACTCTCTCATCTAGTCAGCGTGACGTCTCCGATGGCGAACAAGGTCGTGTTCCAGCTTTCAGAACCCGACCAAGGTTTTGGCGGCCTTATCTCTGGCGTGAAGTATGCGATTCAACCAACCAGTCAAGTCAACAATGCCCACAGTTACGCGGTGACTGGTTCTGGCCCTTTTCAGGTAAGTGAACATTCACAAACTCGCCTTTGTCTGGAAGCCTTCGAGCGCTACTATGGCTGCCGCGCATTAACCGATCAAGTCACTATCTGGAAGCTTGATGAGAGTGAATTGGCCAACAAACAGATTCAGACTAACCAACCCGGCGCTCAGGAAAGCAGCGAGTGCAATTATTACCTCTCTCATGCGGTGGACGTGAAAGTACGCAATGATACTCAGCAATCTCGTATTGAAGATGGCTGTATGTTCATACTGTTCAACCAGATTGCCTCCACCACTCTTAATGATGCTCAGCGGCGCTACCTGTCTTCACATTTAAGCCCATCTCGTGTTTTTGAACAGCTCAAATCGAGTCAGACACTGTTTGGCTGCGAAATCGCGCAGAACATGCTGCCGATGTGGCATCCAGTCATTCGCCCAGAGGCGTCCAGTATAGAATTACCAAAGCAACTCGATATTGCCGTTTATGATTACACTGTGCTGAGAAATTGCGCGTTTGCTGTCAAAGCGATATTGGCGAAACTGGGCGTAAAAGTTGAGGTTAATACCTATTCTTATCGAGAGCTCAATGAGCTTGCCCAAAATCAACAGCTCAACGAGTCCATGATCATCACTAATATCAATCTGGATGATAACCGACACGCTTCCGCGTTCAACAGCCTGTATCACAACCCGGTTCTGCAAAGCTGCATTGGTGAAGAATCTAAACAATGGCTCACTCAATCACTCACAACACTTCGAACGCAAACTCCTTTAAATCAATACCTTGATGCTCTGGAACCGATCGCTTCAGCCCTGATTAATCAGTACTGGCTAACACCACTTTTCCATCATCGCCAGACACTGCGTTTCCACGGTGTACTCAAAGATGTAGAGCTGACCAATTGGGGTTGGCCTGACATAAGAAATGTTTGGTCGACGGATTAAACAAAATTCGTTTGTACTCTTATGTTTAGCACTCTAAGGGAATGTTTTAGAAAAACATTCCCTTTTGCTTTAAAAATCGACCTTTTGCAGCCAAAACCAATATCTCACTTCTAAAAACTAATAAAATAATAATTTGAACACTAAATAAATATTTATTACTCTGTGCTTGTATACTTCAGAAAGGATTTCGAAATGAAATACACAACTGCAGCGTTAGCCTTAATCGCCGCTAACGCAGCCTTTACCTCTCAAGCTGTTGCAAGTGAATGTGGCAAGGTGACCATCGCTGATATGAACTGGAACTCTGCCAGTCTGATCGCCAACATCGACCGCTTCATTTTGGAACACGGTTACGATTGTGAAGCCGAGTTAATTCCTGGTGATACCATGCCAACCGGCACATCTATGATTGAGAAAGGTCAACCAGATGTCGCTCCTGAGCTATGGAGTAACAGCCTGAAAGATGCACTCGATAAAGGTGTAGAGGAGAAGCGACTCCGCTATGCAGGGCGATCACTAGTTGATGGTGGTGAAGAAGGGTTTTGGGTTCCGTCCTATCTGGTCAAACAATATCCTGAAATGAAGACCATTGATGGTGTTATCAAGCACGCCAACTTGTTTGAACATCCTGAAGATCCAGAGAAATCTGCATTCTACAGCTGCCCAGCGGGTTGGAACTGTCAAATTAGTGCAGGTAACCTGTTTAAAGCACTAAAACTTGATAATTCAGGTTTCGTTATCGTCGATCCGGGCTCAAGTGCGGGCCTCTCAGGTGCAATTGCAAAAGCTTACGAGCGAGAAGAGCCATGGTTTGGTTACTACTGGGCTCCAACTGCTGTGTTAGGTAAATACGACATGGTCAAAGTCGATTTTGGCAGCGGCGTCGATGAAAAAGAATTCATCGCCTGTACCACGAATGCAGACTGTGAAGCGCCTAAAGCCACTATGTACCCACCATCACCTGTACACACAATTACAACTGAAGCATTCGCGACTCGAGCGCCAGATGCTTATCAATACTTTACCAAACGTGGTTTCACTAACGCTGATATGAACCAACTGCTTGCGTGGATGGAAGACAATCAAGCGGATGGTGAAGAAACCATGTACTACTTCTTAGAAGATTACCCACAAATCTGGACCAAGTGGGTTTCTCAAGACGTAGCAAACAAAGTAAAAAGCGCGCTTTAACAAACGTTAGGCGCGTATGAAGTACTCCAAAGCCAGCACTGTCTGGCTTTGGTTTTAAAAGGAATTAAATGATGTCTGCAGAAAACTGGTTTAACAGCTTTCCTGAAATGGAACGCTCTGATTTAAGAGCTATCCGAAAAAGCCTCGATGGCGCTTACCGAGAGTTCTCCCGAGAATACGGAGAATTTATTGAATCCCTCTTTGACCCACTACTCTCATTTCTCATCTGGTTTGAGAAGCTTCTTCTTTCGACGCCTTGGGTCATTGTACTTGCTATCTGTACTGGTCTCGTTTTTCTCGCCAGTCGCTCATGGAAACTGACTTTAGGCTGTTTTGTCTCTTTGATCTTCATCGGATACTTCGGTATGTGGGAAGACACCATGCGCACCCTAAGCATCATTACCGTCTGTACCATGCTCTCCATCGCACTCGGAATACCGATTGGTATTGCAATGGCGCGTTCTGACCGCATTCAATCCGCTGTGACTCCTATGTTGGATATCATGCAGACCATGCCTGCGTTCGTCTACTTGATACCTGTAGTGATGCTGCTGGGCATAGGTAAGATTCCGGGCCTAATTGCAGTTGTAATTTACGCTATTCCACCAGTCATTCGTCTAACCAACCTCGGTATCCGTCTGGTCGATAAAGAAGTGCTGGAAGCGGCCACCGCTTTTGGTGCCAGCGCCAAACAGAGACTATGGGGAGTCCAGCTTCCGCTTGCTATGCCAACCATCATGGCTGGAATTAACCAAACTATCATGATGTCTCTATCTATGGTGGTTATCGCGTCGATGATCGGTGTGAAAGGTTTGGGCCAGCCTGTACTTAAATCTATTACCAACCAATACTTTACTTTAGGTCTACTTAACGGATTTGCCATTGTAGCCTTAGCCATTTTGTTTGACCGAGCATCTCAAGCCTACGCAAAACGTACTCAAGCTCACTTAGGAGACATGAAGCATGACTAAACCTCTTATTGAAATTAGTGGCTTGTATAAAGTATTCGGGCGCAAACCTAAGTCTGTGATGGAACGTGTCAAAGCCGGTGAAAGCAAAGACAAAGTGCTTGCAGATACTGGTCACACGGTCGGCCTCAAAGATATCAACTTGCAGATCAACAAAGGTGAGATCTTCGTTATCATGGGCCTTTCTGGCTCAGGTAAATCGACATTAATACGTCACTTTAACCGCCTTATCGACCCAACAGAAGGACAAATTCTGGTCGAAGGCACAGACGTGATGCAGCTCAATCAGAAAGAACTGGAAGAGTTTCGTCGTCATAAAATGTCGATGGTTTTTCAGCGCTTCGGCTTGTTGCCACACAGAACAGTAGTGGAAAATGTTTCCTACGGCCTTGAAGTTCAAGGGGTTGAGAAAGCTCAAAGACAAAGCAAAGCCGAACAATGGTTGGAAACCGTTGGGTTGAAAGGGTATGAGAATCAATATCCAGCTCAACTGTCTGGCGGTCAGCAGCAACGAGTTGGTCTCGCACGGGCTCTATGTACGGATGCAGAAATCTTATTGATGGATGAAGCCTTTTCTGCACTCGATCCTTTGATCCGCAGCGAAATGCAAGATCAGCTGATTGAGTTACAAGAGAAACTTCACAAGACCATCGTATTCATCACTCACGATCTCGATGAAGCACTTCGTCTCGGTGATCGCATCGCCATTCTAAAAGACGGCTTATTGGTTCAGCAGGGTACACCTGACGAAATCCTACTTCACCCAGCCGATGAATACGTTGAAGCTTTCGTCAAAGACGTGAACCGCGCGCGAGCATTAACTGTAGAGACAGTGATGCAACCACCAGCGTATCGTATCTCAGCAACCAACATCCAAGAAGCGATCAAACAAATGAAAGGCATCAGGCAGGACTATGCTTACCATGTCACGGATGAGGGTTATCAAGGCGTTGTCACCAAAGAAAGCCTACTGGATGCAGCGAAAGACACTTCCAGTGAAGAGTTTAACGAAGGGATTTACGAAGAGGTCCCTTCCATTTCTCCAGATGCTGCTATCGAAGAAGTACTGATGGACAGCATCTCTTGTGATTACTCACTACCAGTTGTTGATGATGAAGGTAATTTGCAAGGCGAGTTGGAACGAAGTGCCGTTGCAGAGATTTTCTCAGATCAAGTGGAGGAAGATTCCCCAGCCCCAAAGTTGGATAAAGTCTCCTAGGCTCAACGAGAGCCAAGCTGGCTCTGCAAGCACGAAGCAAGAACCCCGTACTATTGTGGTATGGGGTTTTGTATGAATAGCCGCCCTTTCTAACACTCCTCCTTACCACAGCAAACTATCAATCCATCTCGGCTAACTTTTCGCCATTGCTTCAAACTTTGAACATAATCACGCAGTTGCATTTGAAATCAAAAAATTAGTCCGTATTGTGTATGGGAAAGTCAAAAATACTGTATGGATAAACAGGTGTTAGCCAATAAATTTCAAGTCCACTATTACTTCAACGACGATTCTCACTCGATAGATGCACTGGTGCGACACCAGTGCGAAGCTGAGATCATCGCCATACTTTTTGAAGTTGCCACCACAATTGATGAGAACATTCAGATAGAAAGCGAAGCACATCAGGAAGGCGGTCTGCGTGACATCTGGAAAGTCGCCAACGCGAACGCTGGTATCCTTTCCGTAATTGTTGGCATTGCCTCGCTGGCTATCCCCCTTCTTCCAAAATCAGACTCCGAGCTTGAACGTTTACAAAAAGAAGAACTGCGTTTGAGCATTGAGGAACGTAAGCTGAGAATTGAAAAGCTAAAAGCGGAAGTAAAGTCTGAACGTGTCAACCCAGAAACGGTGTCAAAGGTTGCTGAAGTTGTTAACGAAAATTATAAGGTCATCACCCGACGTTCCAACCTGTTTAAGTATCTTAGTGCATACCCTAAAGTCACCAAAATTGGCATCAATGGACTCACCAAATCCGGCTCTGATGCGATGCCCGAGTCACACATCAGCAGGGCCGTTTTCAAAAAATTTGTCTTACCTTCTCACCGGCTGCCAATTCAAACCATCGACGATGCAGTCATAGAAATAGTTTCGCCAGTATTAAGGCAGGGCAACTATAGATGGAAAGGCATCTGGCAAGGACAAAACATCAGCTTTACGATGAAAGATATCAGCTTCAAACAAGATGTTCTGAGCAAACAAATCAGCTTCCAACATGGCTCTTCTATCCGCTGCGTCATGAATATTCGCTCGAAGCTAGACCACATTGGTGAAATCGTGATCACCAGCTTTTCCGTGGAGACGGTTCTTGAACATGGTCATGGCGTAGGCTCTCATGAAACTCCGCAGGGTAGCGCCTATCATCATCGACGAAGTTTAGAGGCCGCTCAGGGCGATCTGTTTGAAACCTCTTAAGAGCTGAGATAACTCAGCCTTTACCCACCGAAGGCTTTTCTCTCCCAAAATGTGCTCTAGAAAATCAAACACATTTTCGTCTTCAATCACTGCTTAAGGCTACGTTAATCCCCATATTCACAGCGATTTGACCGCTATCTCCCAAAAACTGAACTGTATGTATACACATATTGAATTTATAAAATTAGAATCAAAACTATTCAGTCTAGTGGTAAGGAATAATAATGATTGAACACTTAGAGTCAGGTATCCGAGAATTGGTTGAAGGGTTCATCGCAGCCGGAAAGCCTTGTCCTTCTGAGCAACCCATTGAAGCGAGACGTGCTGGTTATCAATCAACAGTTGAGTTGGCAGGCAAAGGCCCTGAGATGGCGCAGGTGTATATCGATATCGTTGACGGGATTACGCTCAAAATTTTCAGACCCAGCAACGCTTCTCACTTGCCGATAACGATTTACTTTCACGGAGGTTGCTTTATCAGTGGAGGCTTTGACACCCATGAACAGCAGTTGCGTCAACTCGCGGCTGAATCTAACAATGTGGTGATCAGCGTTCAATACCGATTGGCGCCAGAGCACACTTATCCTGCCGCTCACGATGATGCCTACAATGCCGTTGTCGCAATCCGAAAAATTGGCTCGAAATATGGTGGTGATACCGAACGTATCTCCTTGGTAGGCGATAGTGCCGGCGGCCATCTCGCGTTAGTGACAGCAATGCGCCTTAAGCAAAGACAAGACTGGCTACCTGAGCGCCAGATTCTCATTTACCCAATGCTTGATCCGCACGGTTCATCGGCCAGTTACAAAGTTAATGCAACCGACTACATCATTACCGACAAAATGCTGCTGTCTGGCTTTGATATGTATCTTGGTGATAAAAGTCCAGAGCACATTGATGCAAACCCTGAACTCAACCCGCTGTTATGTGGTGACTTTCGAGGTTTACCTCCAACTTCTATTATCACAGCAGAATTTGATCCATTAAGAGACGAAGGTGAGCTGCTTTACCGTCAGCTGTTGAAGCATGGTGTAGAAGCGCATTGTGAACGATATTTAGGTGTCATACATGGTTTTTATCAACTTTCTGCTGTCAGTCAATCAGCAGTACGTTGTATTAGTCGTATTGCCGCCGAGCTGGCTAGCTCGACTCCAAGTACATTAACCAGAGGCCACTGACATGATTGAATTGGATTACCTGGTTCAAGTCACTAAGCTACCGAGCGATCTACAGAGTGCTTCTGGGGATGTGAATCACCATCTGTACGACACCTATGAAATTTATCAACGTGTCATCGATTCTAACTTGCTGTGGCGAGTCTGGTTAATTGACGAATACGATCAGGTGTGGCTTGAAGTTAATTTCATCAACTCTGACGGTGAGGCAGAGTTTCACACCATTATGATCGATGAAGGCACCTACCACAAAGTGGACTTTGATCGTTACCAAGCGCTAGATAAGCTTGAGTAGATGTACCGAAACCAGTAAATGATAAGAACAAAAACGCATCACCGACTGGGTGATGCGTTTTTATTTTTCCTTTGTTTACGAACGTTTAATGATATCGAGTACCCGGAAAGCCTTGATGCAACCCTGTCGATATCACTTCATAGCGATCAGCGCTGAAGTTAGGAAACGGATCGAATACGGCTCTCGGTAAACGAGGAAGCTGGACTAAATATCCCTTCGGAGCGGCCAGAAAGCCAACGTCAATGCCGATTTTCTTTAGCTCTGTTTCAAGCTTCGATAAATAAAACCCTCCACCAACGTTACATGACTGCACCTTTAGTACACCAACCTGTCGAAGACCCAACTCGAAAAGCTTTCTTGCCAATCCTGTCGGTGTCAGTGATGTTTCAATACCACTTTGATTCATACAAACTGGGCCATAAGGATTACCGTGAGCAACCACATCCAAACGATGATTGAACGTCAAAGATGACAGTTGATCGGATTGCGCGTGAGGGAACAAGTTATTGAGGTGGCGAGAGCTTACGTCACCGTCACTATACAAATTCCCTTGAGGGATACCATAGCGACTCTTAACGTTCTCTCCAAAATGTCGAAACAGTGACGCCGGCTCTCCTTTCCCAAGTAGTAGTACATGACGATATTCACCCGAGGAGACCCAATTGTTGAGGCTGGTAGCGGTTTGATTCAGCAACCACCCCGTGGCTCCGGCTCGGGTTACCTTATGCACGCCGAAAGAACCAGCTCCTTCAAACAAAGCATACTCGTTACTTGAAGGGAAGCGTCGAACTCGTTGCCAAGCTCCTTGTATATTCGCGACAAAATCAGCGCCTTCTGCAGCCCCTTCACCTAAGTAGTAATGCAACCCTGGCTCCACTTGTTGCCCAATGAGTGTTGAGTCAACGACCTTACTCACCTGTAAAGCGCCACTTTGTGTCATCTGTTCGCCCAATACCGCTGTTTCTTCTGTGGCAAGTTCAACAACTTCGCTCGTATAGACGGCATCAGCCACTCTCGCTCCATTAAACATCGTCCTTGAAAACAGTAGCCCTTGCGCGATTTCTCCCAACGCTAACTCGCCAACCACCTCAGGAGCAATTAGCGTCACTATCGTGATCGCAGCTAGCGAAGGAAAGCTCCAACGACTATGATGCGGTTGTTGTTTTATTTGACGAACATCGTTAACCAAAGCTTCGCCGACCATAGAGTAACCATATTTTGAGCCAGGTAGATTCTCAATATGTTGATACCAATCCTGTAGGTTTTCCCTATTTGCCTCTCTTAGCGATGGCCAGCGGGCCAAAAGTGTCGTTTGCAACATAGCTCCAACTCGAGCATAGGGATGTGAACCATTTTGATACTGCGAAAAGTCGTCATAGACAGGCTTCCAGTCAGTTGCCGATTGCTTAAGTTCAGCCAATAACACCTCTTCTAAGCGATCTTTGAATGCTCCTCCTCCTGAGAAACCTGAAATCAAAAATTGACGTATTGAGTCTGCATAACGACTACCCGTTTGCTGTGCTAGCTTTTGGAGCAGTTGAGATTCTCCATACTTTTCTAAACTTATGTTCAACGCTATCGAGTATATGGCCAAACCAGGAAGATCATTTTGATAATAACGTTGCAGATACAGTGCTTCATCTTCCGCTGAAGGGGAAGCAAGCTCTAGCTCTCGTGACAAGTTGTCCAGAAAAGTCTGCTTCATATACTCTGCTGGAAACAGCTCATAATGAGGCAAATCGTGAGCCTGTGACATAACGAATAACGTAGCTGACTCATTAATGATGGCGACATCTAATGAAGAGAGACCTTCTGTACTAAAATTTTGGTTGGCAGATTCCTTCAGCCGCGTAAAAAACAAGTCTGGCATATAGGTAATGCCGTGCTTCTTTTTCACCACATTGAGCGCGTCGACTGCACTGAGTGAATGCTCCTGAGATTGCCAGTCCACCCACTGACTGACCTTATCCCTCATCGCTTTATGATGTTCGTATTGATTGTACACAGAGGAAGTCGCGCTCGTGGGTAAACTTAGCCCAAGCGCTAAAATAGACAACAGTATTTTTTTCACAATTTTATATTCTGTAGTGTATTGAAAAAGGGCACAATCTGATGAGTAGTGCCCTAAATGAGGTAAGAACTTCAGTTCGTCATGAATCTAGGGATTAGCGATTGAAGTCGACTGGATTTGCCACTTCTAAACGAGTTAGAACATGATCAGGAAGGTTATTAAAGAAGGCATTAAGGTCAAGCTCAAACGGGCTGTTTGCTCCCGAGCGGCACATGATTAAATCGTCACCCATTATGGCCAGTTTAGGTGTAACTCCATCCCATATCAGCTTAGCGGTAAGGTTTAAATCACTGATATTAATGCCACAGTCGTAAGTTCTAGACCTCAGAACCCCATCTTCAACTGTGTAGCCGCCTAACAGAGCGATCGGGTGCTGAGATTTCGGAAAGACAATAGGTGCATCTGGAACTGAAGAAGAAGCTTCAGGAAAGGTAATGGTTTCAGTAGCTGAAACGCAGGTTGCAGCAAGTAGGGCCACTAAGCCAATGACGTTGTTAGTTTTCAATTTTAATTCTCCAAATATTTATAGCGGGAACAATCCCAATGAGAATGTATATCACTAACAAACAGCCATTCAATCCGCATAAAGCTACGATTACTGTAGGAAATAGCCGTTTTATCTTTTTATGCACTCAATGAATAAAAATAAATATAAAACAACATCTTAAATATACAAACTTCATATTAACCATCTCCTAGGCATACCTAAAAAAGCGTCACAAGACTAAGAACACTAAGAAGCCACCAAATTCAAGCCCCAAAAAAACAATTTTAATCAAATAGTTAAAGTAACAAATCCAACATTAAACAAGGGAGCAGCAATAGGTCAAAGCACCACATCTATGTATTAAAGTCAGCAAAAATTAAATGGTTGATATCTCACATCAAAAAAGGAAAATGTTTATACAATAGAGTCTTGATCAAGTTTTGTTCACCCAAAAACCCAAGGAATCGTTTTGATAGATACCGCAATCAACAAAGAGGGCTGTGAGATTCAATGGCCCGCTTTACTTAAGTTCGAAGGTGATAACGAACTCATTTTCCTCGCTTCACAAGATATGCTTTTTCGAGAATTAGAATCACTGATACTCGACACCAACGATTTGGTCATCGATTCTGGAGGGAGGTGTTTCCAACTGGAATCAGACTCTGAAAAAATCGGGTTAAACATGATGCCAAAAACATACGACTTGACCGAAATAACCGAACTAATTCAGGCACATGAATTCAGCAAAGCTCAAGTTTGTATTATAAAGATTCAATTTGATTCCATTCACACCGCGATCGATTCATTACGCGATCAATAAAAGATCAACATTTGTTCACGCCGGACGTTCGCGCTTACAATACGCTTCTCTCCTATAGCGGATTCGCTGCTCACACAAAAGGTCTCTATCATGTCTGAAATGTACACCAAACACGCTAAACAGTACGATGCTGTCGTCAAGGACAACATTTACAACGCCTTGCTAGAACGCCCTTCAACCATGGCGCTTCTCGATGACCTTTCAGGTGCTGATGTCGTTGACATGGGCTGCGGTTCAGGCGTGTATGCTGAGTGGTTTATCAGCCAATCGGTGAAGCAACTAACTTGTGTTGATGCGTCTAGCGATATGATCGATCTTGTTCAGGCCAAACTGGGCGATCAAGTCAGCGCTTACGTACAGGATATTGCGAAAGGCCTTCCTCAAGAGTCAAACAGTAGCGCCGATGTCATCGTCTGCCCTCTAGTGTTGCACTATATCGAAGATCTCACATCAGTCTTCGCGGATATGTATCGAGTCCTTAAACCCGGCGGCTACATCGTATTTTCAACCCATCACCCTTTTGCAGATTTTGAATGTTCAATCTCGGGCAATTACTTTGAACGCGAATACATCGAAGAAGAGTGGAACACGGTCGGTACGCCGGTCAAAGTGAGCTTCTATCGACGCTCTCTGATGGAAATAAGTGAGGCAATTAGTGCGTCTGGGTTAAAGATATCTCGTATTACCGAAGGTAACGTGGATGAAAAAGTGAAATCCGTTTGTGAAGCTACTTATCAGCGTTTGAAGAACAACCCTAATTTCATTTTCTTCCGTTGTGAAAAGCCAAGCGCAGACTAATCAAACAAAACCTGTTGGATAAACGATGATAACCGGACTCAACCACATCACTCTCGCTGTAAGTAACGTAGAACGTTCGTTGGACTTCTATACTCGTGTTCTTGGCTTCGAGGGAGAGGTCAAATGGGAGAAAGGTGCTTACCTCTCGATAGGGGAATTGTGGTTGTGCCTATCTCTAGACTCACCTTGCCCTAAAACCGATTACAGTCATATTGCATTTAATGTCGCTGAGGAAGACTTTACTACATTATGTGAACACCTAGAAAAGCACAAAGCTGAGCAATGGAAAAGTAACCAAAGTGAAGGTTCCTCTGTGTATATTCTCGATCCCGATAGGCATAAACTAGAGATTCACTGTGGAAGTTTGGAAAGTCGCTTACAAAGCTTAAAATCAAAACCTTACCATGGTTTAAAGTGGTTGAAACCCTAGTCTGATATTCGCACCTATGCTTAAATAGTGCACATGGTGGAGATGCAACTATGGAAGTAGTAACAGTATCCAAACTGACTTGCCCTAAATGCGGTTTTTCGAGTCTAGAATCTATGCCAGATAACGCCTGCGTTTACTTCTATGAATGTAAAAGCTGTGGCGAACTACTTAAGCCACTGGCAGGAGACTGCTGTGTATTTTGCTCTTATGGCACGATTCCCTGCCCACCCATTCAGATTTCAGGAAAATGCTGCCAGTAGCCTAGCGGCAAGCCATTAAAGGAAAGGCATAACTAAAGATGGAACAAACACTTATCATTGGTTTGGCTCAGGCTCCAGCCAAGCGAGGAGACATTGAAGCCAATTTGCACACTCACCTTATGTATGTGGAGCAATCTTCTCAACTTGGTGCAAATCTCGTCGTGTTTCCCGAACTGTCTTTAACAGGGTACGAGCTGGATCTAGCCGACGAACTTGCCTTTGATCTATCAACTCCTGCGATTAATACACTTTCGTCCGCAGCTACTGCGCATAATATTACGGTCATTGCGGGCTGTCCGCTTGCAGTGCCAGACTCAAAACCATATATTGCCGCGGTTATTTGCTTTCCAAACGGAGAGATCGAGTTCTACTCCAAACAGTATCTGCATGACGGTGAAGGCGCGTATTGCGCTGCAGGAAAAAACAATTACGTGCTCAACATTAATAATAAGTGTATTGCGCTTGCCGTATGTGCAGATTTTACTGAACCTGAGCACGCCCAAGGCGCAGCCGACAACAAAGCCGACCTTTATCTTGTTAGTGCTCTGATCTCACCAACTGGTTTCACCCCTGATGCTAATATTTTGTCTGGCATTGCTCGTAACCATGCGTTCCCAGTCCTCCTTTGCAATCACATATCGAAAACAGGTGGATGGGATACTTGCGGCAAGAACAGTGTTTGGAATGCTCAAGGGGAATTAGCAGGTACATCCGACAATGCTCAACAAGGCTTGCTTATTTGTACAATGAGTAAAAACCACCTTTCAGCACAGTTTCACTCTCTTCAGGAAAGCGGCTATTAGGCGCCAATTTTGACAAAGCGGTAACTTATTGATAGTTATTGACTTAAAACATTTTTACGTCCAACATCATCTGCTTAGCAAGGAGGCTAAATTGGTGACCATCCGCCCAATGACAATCGAAGATTACGACGCCGTAATCCGGTTGTGGCTTCAGACTGAAGGCATGTCCGTAAGAGATGCCGATTCTCGTGAGAACATTGCGCTCTACCTCGACAGAAACCCCAATTTAAGCTTCGTAGCAATCAGTGAAGGTAATATTATCGGCGCCGTCTTAGTTGGAACCGATGGCAGGAGGGGCTATCTGCAACACCTAGCAGTCTTGCCTCAGTTTCGTGGTCAGAGAATTGGCTATCAGTTAATAAGCCAATCCATTAACGCACTAGCCAAGATTGGTATTCCTAAAACTCACCTGTTTGTCTACGACGACAACCTCAATGCCCAAAAATTCTATGAGAAACTGGGGTGGTTCCCTAGAGATAACATCAGGATGTATTCGTATAATTCTTCTAGTAATTCCAACGTCTGAATAATCCGCTAGTCGAAAACCTTAGACTAGAACAAAGGCAGTTAACCCATGCCAACTGCCTCAAAACATGCTCTAGCTGAAAAGCCTGCCATAACGTTCAATCTTGGCATCTGAGCCAATTGAACGTAATGCGTCCCACAAAATTAGCTGATTCCCAGTGATAATGGTAACACCTAATGTTTCTTCAACCGCTTTAATAATGCCAACAGATCTTTGTCCGTTACCACCGACAAAAACAGTGTCAGCACCTGAGTCTAAAACAACGTCTTTTATCCAAGTGTAAAGTGCTTGAGGCGTAACATACTTTTGCCCACTTTGAATACCACAAGAACTATGATGAACGACATTGAATCCCGCTTTTTCAAAGTAACTCGCGCCTTGTGCGCTTAGGTCATAGTCAAACCACGCAGGGTTCACTACCGCTAGCTTTTGAGTTCCCAGTTTCTTAAGTGCACGCTCCGCAGAAAGACAAGTTGAAACAATCGGTATCTCTCTTGCTACTGGTTTAAGGCGTTCAATCAGCGCTCTTTCTCCATCCGGTCCATGTTTATAAGCTGAACTGGTAAAGGCTAAACCCACACAATCAATTGGTGACTGACAAACTGCCTCTACAGCCTCATCCAGATAAGGTGCCTGCACAAAAGATTCCACAGGAGCATGAGGAATTTTGTCATCCATCTCACCACCCGCTCTCATCGCTGAAAAAAAGATACGACTGCCGTGAACCGTTGCATGATCTCCTGCCATGGCGCCAATTTCGGCTTCTGGGCCAACATCAGCATGCGGTACCACAACACCAATTCGAGCCGTTCTGTTCCAGCCATCTGGCTCGAATAAATGTTCAATTGATTGTGTGTTCTGAACTTCCAGTTCCAGCTTACTCATTAAAATTTCCTTTTACTTTGCAATAGCTTGAATGGTTCAAGCGCATTTTCCGTTGATTGTTTACGAACCAGCATTCCCCAGTTTTCGGGGAACCCTGCCAATGCCGAGTATGAGTTGCGATAATCAAAACCATGACGTGCGGCTTCATCTCTATCAGCGACATAAACCACCTCACTAATACCAGCGAATAGTGCATTCAAGTAGCACATGGCACATGGTTCACCTGAGGCGAGCAGCGTTAAACCTCTGAGATGAGAAGACTTGGTATTTCGGCATGCATCACGAATCGCTTCCACCTCTGCATGCGCTGTAGGATCATGGTTTTCCAGTACTCTATTAACCCCTTTGCCAAGCACCTCTCCTTTTGAATTAACAACATAAGCCGTGAAAGGGATGCCGCCCTGATGCACATGATCGACTGAGTAATTCACCAGACCATCTAAAAGCGTATCCATATTTTCGATCTTGCTCTTACACATATTCACCTCGCATAGAATTAAAATCTGGGTGTAAGTGGGTATTTTCAGCACCACTTACACCTCAATCGATCATTGGTTTGAAGCTAATACTTGGTCAGAAGATTGAAGCTTTTCACTACTCGCCAACTTGAGCCATATAACACCAGCGATAATGACACTTAGCCAAAATGCTTGATACAGAGTCAGCGTTTGGTCAAAGACAATAGCGCCAAATACCGCAGCACCAATTGCCCCGATACCAGCCCAAACCGCATAACCAATACCAACATCGATTTCTTTAAGGGCCACACTGAGTGCATAAAGTGTCAGCAAAAAGAAAATGACGGCGGATACAGACCATTTTAAAACGGTGAATGCTTCACTTCCCGCCACACTCAATGCATAGCCGATTTCAAATACGCCTGCCAGCAGCAGCATTATCCAAGCCTGTTTTGTACTTGCTTTGTTCTGTTTAGTTGTTGCCATGTTATTAACCTCTTATTTTTTAATAATTTTTATGATTTATCGACGTAGTTTATGCAGCGCCACTCATTCTCAGACCAATCACTCCACCAATAACCAGAACAATGCCTGACAGCTTTTGTAAGCTCAGACGTTCACCAAAGAACAAAGCGCCTAAGATGACAATTCCGACACCAGCTGCAGAAGTCCAAATTGAATACCCCACCCCGACATCAAAACTGAGTAGAGCGAGGCTTAGGAAGAAAGTAGCTATCGCACCACTAATCAATGTCGCTGCGGTCCACTTTGGGTTAGTGAAGCCATTCGCATTGCCAGCAGAGATAGCCACTGCGATTTCAAATAGCACTGCCGTGCCGAGGTAAAGCCAACTGATCATATTAATATCTCCTAGTGTTTATGATTGTTGTGACTCAGTTTCCCTAAGCCACACTTTTAATGCCTTTTTAAGCTTGTATTTCGTCCAACGCTTCTATCGCGAGTCTTAGCTCTGTCGGGTCTGGGACGCCTGAGAACTTTCGTGAACCAACATAAATGGTTGGAACAGAGGAGATACGAGCCTCTTCAACCGCATGTTTCAGCGCCGTTTGGTGGTGCTCTAAGTAGGTTCCATTTGATAAAGCTTCAAGAACCTCATCTCTCTCCATGCCAATCTGGCTGGCAATATCGGCAAGAACATCTGGCTCACCAATATCTCTTTCCTGTTGGAAAAAAGCCTTCATAACGGCAACTGAAAATTCGTCCCCTAGACCCACTTGCTCTGCCAGTGCAAACACTTGGAAAGCTTTGTCTGTTCTCGGTTGAGGAGAAATTTCAGGGAGTTTCAACGCCACTCCTAACTTCGCTGCCATTGGGTACACAGAACGCTCCCAAATTTCTGGCAAATATCGGTCTTCCGTTCTTAGTGTCGGTACTGGAGCGGGCCTTAATTCAAAAGGACGCCATTTGATTTCAACATCTAATCCCTGAATGACCTTGTTAATCACGTGATCTGCAAGCAAGCAGTACGGGCAGACGTAGTCGGTATAAATCTGAATTTGCTTTTTCATAAAATCGACCTGTTCTCATTAGAAGACGTTGGTTTTCTAGCCTGCGGAACCGTACCTGACTCCGTCACCATGTTCGGGTGGTGGGCATCAACCAAATCGATCAATTGTTGGTAGTTTGGCTGTTCAAACCGAATCGGTTCACCGATGTAATTCATGGTGCCGCCGTCGCTATATGGCTGCGCAAGCGCATCGCTAAAGCCATCAAACTCAAGTGTTTCTAACCCATACAACTTGCACAGTAAGCTATTAAACACCGGGGAAACTTTAAGCCACTTACCGTCAATTTTGACTTCGTTGTACCAATGTAAGAATACTTCTCCACCGACTAGGTCCTGCAGCTCAGGCGTTGAGATATGGTTGTTCACCCGATTGGCGACGATACGACATTCAATACCTTGAGAATGACAGGTGGCAGCGTAAAGAATCGCCTTGTGCAAACAAAAACCTATACCTGCTTTGACAATAGAGCTCGCTCGGAGACCCTTCTCACTGATGTCTGTGTTGAACACCATGTACGCAATTTTGTCTCGCACTGCATAGTAGAGTTTGACCGCGGTCTCTCGCTTGTTGAGTTTCTCTGAACCTAACGCTTTTTGCACAAATGACTGCACATCAGGATGCTGATAATTAAACACGGCCTCACTCTCAGAATGTTCAGCTACTTTGAGGGTTTTCTTAACATTCGGCACGCGAATCTGGTTGCTCTCTGATCGCTTTTTACTTTGAGTTGCTACCCCCAACATCGCGGCGATTCGCCCTCGTTGGATATCATTTGTTCCCGAATAGATTGGCCCTGACAGTGCGTTACACACCTCCTCGCCAAAACCATTTGACGCGACATAACCGTATCCACCGTGAATGTGAAGTGCATCGACCGATGTCGCCAAAGCGTTTTCGCTAACGAACACTTTAGCGATAGCCACTTCACTCGTAATGTCCTTGTTATCAATCATTTTTTCAGCAACGTGGTAAAGCCACTGACGACTCAGTTCATAGCGGATTTTCATGTCTGCAATTCGGTTGGAGACCGATTGAAACGAACCAATAGGGCTATCAAATTGATGACGCGAGTTCACGTAGCTGACACAGCGATCTAAGCGACGTTTCATCTCCCCCACATTGAGCATAAAGGCAAAGAGAATTTCTCTTTGCATCACATGACTGAGAACGAAAAAACCAGCTCCACGTCGGCCAATCATATTGGCTTTGGGAACACGACACTCTTCCAGTGTCAGTTCACATAGAGGAGAAGTATGTAGGCCCACTTTCTCCATCTCTTTCCCAAGGCGCACACCTTGAGTTTTGGTATCAACTAAAAACGCGGAAACACAGTCTGCTGTACTCGAATCACTGGTTTTTGCGTATACAACGATAACGTCAGCGATGCTTCCGTTAGTGACAAAAGCTTTGTGTCCGTTGAGCACATAGTCATCACCCTCTTCTCTCGCCGTTGTCGTCATACTGAGTGCATCCGATCCAGCTTGCGGTTCGCTGATGGCATGAGCACCGATCAGACGACCTTTGACTAACGATTCCATAAACTCATGTTTAAGCTCCTGCGAGCCAAACTTATTCAGAGCGGTAATCGTGCTCGCTAAATGCGTAGCCACTGAGAAGCTCAGGCCGGAGTCTTTACATATTTCTCCCAGCCGTTCTAAGCCGTATAAGGTCGAGAGCACGGATTCACGCTTGTCGATAACACTACTGACTGCTCGCTCAAATATCCCAGTTCTGGCAATTGCTTCCCATTTATCACGCGGAAACCGTCCGCTACTGGCTTCATTTTCTAATTCATGTATCGCGGCATCGATGAAACTTCTCGCACGCTTTTTTATATTTTTATCCTGACGTTGCATTTTGCGTCCTTTAGAAACTGTTATTGGACAATCAAATTAGTACTGTGAAAATCCATCAGCACTTAGCTGATGTTTCTCTTGGCCAGTTAATGGAGGGTTGAATACGCTGACTAGATGTAAGTCGTCACTTTCATCAGCAATCAGGATATGTGGATCATTCTCATCAAGTGCGTAGATTGCACCCGGTTCAATATCATAGATTGTGCTGCCATCGGCTGAAATCACTTGCCCCTTGCCGCTGATGCAATAACAAGCTTCTAAATGGCGACGATACTGAAGACGAGACTCACTACCCGCCTCTACAACGGTGTGACAAACCGTAAAACCCATCCCATCTTTCTCAGTGAGTAGTCGAAAGCTTGAACCATTGCCCCACTGAACACCTTCAAGTTCCTTTTTATTTCGATGTATCATTTTTTGCTCCTTCAAATACGTGTTGTTTGGATTTAGCGTTTAATGCAAAGCTAAGCTGTTAGCGGTGCATGTTCATGAATAAATTGTTCAATGCGTTCGATCGAACTGAAGTCTTCAGGTGCGATTTCAATATCACCGGTTGGTATCTCAAACTCTTCTTCTAGCCAGGCCACAAGTCGAACAAGAGACAAGCTATCAATGACGCCTGTCATAAGAAGATCACAGTCTTCAGGCAACGTCTCAGCAGCAATATCAGGGGCTAGCTCCCCGCAGATGTAGTTTTTGATCTCGGTACGGTAGTTCATGTTTTTCTCCTATAGGTTTAATGTGTGAGCAATTTTTGTTCGGTCCGGCTTCCCTGTAGATGTTCTAGGCAGGGAAGTTTTACTAACGTGAAAACGAGATGGAATAGACGTTCTGGGAAGATGCTTGGCGCACAGCAGACGCAGGGACATCCCATCGAAATCCTGTTCTGAATTACAGTGAACAACGGCGTGAAGTACTGAGCCCGCAACCTCATCTCTCACCGCCAATACAAGTGACTCTTTGACCTGCTGCGAAAGGTTAATGACATGTTCGATATCCTTTAAATTAGTGCGCACGCCTCGAACCTTTACAATGAAATCAGTTCGACCAATCAATGAAATCTCTCCACGGTCACTGACGGAAACCCGATCACCCGATTTGTAGAACCATCGGTTATTGGCTTCATCAAAATAGAAAGCCTGACTCGTTTTGTCTGACTCGGTGTAGCCAAGGGACATGAAAGGCGTAGAAGTATGCAGTTCCCCTTCACCTGCACCGTTAAGCTCAAAACCTTCATCATTAACGATCTTAAAAGTTGAGCCTTGAATAGGTATTCCCAAAGGAAGTACTTCTAGCTGATTGATCTCTATAGCATCGGCACTAAAAACAAATGAGTCATTGGTTTCCGTACAACCATAAATATTGTGGAAGCGGGAAGAGGGATAGTATGCCGCGACTTGCTCTCTCAATGATTTCGTCGTGACGTCCCCCGTGAACACAATATGTTCAGGTGAATACACGCTTGACTCTGCCTGACTATCCTGGCAAAGCAACGTATAAAGCATAGGTACACCTTGTATAAGGTTTGGTTGAGTTCGAGAAACTAAAGCTTTGAGATAAGAAGCCTGCGTTGCTTTTTCCTGACTCACCATAATCACGCAAGCCCCGAGCATCAGTGGCGCCCATACTTCCAATAGGCTCAAATCAAAGTTCAGTGGTGCGTAACTCAAAACCTTGGATTCATTGCCAAGGCTAAAGAATTCTTCTGACCAGTTAACAAATGCATCGATTCCGCTTTGAGTTAAGCGAACAACCTTAGGAACACCAGTTGACCCTGATGTTGTGAGCATTAATGCCACATCTTTATCGTCCTCAGCATGAGGCGCTCGCTCAAAATCCCAGGACCCAACAACTGAAACCTTGCCTTCGACTTCACTTATCACCAGCTCACAGCAGACAGCGGCTTTTTGATAAATGTGAGGTTTAACTTCACTACCCAAATCTTTAGAAATCAGTAATGGAGTGCAGCCCTTTTGACCAAGAGCCACGCACAAAGCCACATTTGCAACAGACTTTACCGCAGACACAGCAACAGTTACCTGAATAGGGACCTTCAGTCGGACCAATTCTTGTTCGGCACGCTGAACAAGCTGATCAAATTGGCGGTAACTCCATGTTTTATCTTCAGTAACAAATGCCGTGCTTTCTGGATCTTTTTTCACTTTTTCCGATAGCGCTGACACAACCCTCGCCAGTTTCATGACTCTTCCTTGTCTAATAACATTAACTTGCATGTGCAAGCATATTATTAATCAGCGATAATCATGTCAACATGCTTGCACATACAACATGTTTGATATTTAGAATGAAAATTATGTGTTTTTATTACTAGAACAAGAGGTTAATCGACAAATATATATAAATAGGTTATATGAAACAGTTCTTTATAATGATGATTTTGAATTTAATAAAATAAATCGATGCAATGAAACGCCTAAAATGAGAACTTTATAAAACACTAAATATGTGAAGAGTTTCACAATAATCTGTTCTACTGCTATAATTCGGTCTTACAAATTAAATGCATGTACATATTTATATAAGCAAATAACAACAAATCGGTAAGGGTGACGCCTCACCAACGACGAAGAGGTCCTCAAATGAAAACGCAATTTCTTCTCTGGCAAAAACTGAAAATTGTCATCGACAGCGTTGAAGCCCAGATAGCGAAAGAGCTACAACAAAAACATGGGTTAGGTATTACAGAGTACCGAGCGCTAAGCTTGTTAATTGAGGCCCCTGATTCAGAACTAAGAATGCAAGAGCTCGCTAAATGCTTAGGATTGAATCAAAGTTCCGTCACCAGACTCGTAGAAAGACTCGAAAAAGGCGGCCACACTATCCGTGATTTGTGCCCAAAAGATAAGCGAGGCGTTTACACCGTATTAACTGGCAAAGGCCGAGAGGCTCAAACCTCAGCAGAAAAAGATTATGCTGAATTCCTTAACAATGCGCTGAGTGAAGCAGCTCTGACCGAAGACAATGCCGAAATAGTGCAAGGCCTGCGCGAGATGATCCAACTGTAGCGACACTGGAATATCCCCTCTCTTTTACCCTCGCGAAGGTTATGGCAGCACCGTCAAAAGCAAGGATCGCTGCCTGCCCATAAAATACTCTGCTTATACAGCGTTGGCCTCTCTAATGAGGAGAGCAAATCACCATTGAGGCTTGACACATTTCATTAGACCTCTACTTAATCTTCCTTCCATTATTTACTCAATTATTGTTAATAAACCAGACTCACTTTCGTTTGAACTAGCATTCTGTTACCCTTCTCCGGAAAATTTATTTCGAACTCTAAATAATTAGCGAGGATTAATGAGTAGTACTAAGGATAGGTATAGTATTGAAAATACCGATTATACCGTCGGTCAGGACAACGTTCAGAAATGGGGTTTTGACGTTCACAACCCAGTTTTTGGTGCCAGTGCGGGCCTGATCATTGTCTTTCTTGTCGCCCTTCTTATCGCCGATCCTACCGTTGCAAAATCCACTATTGATGGCGTAAAACTGCAAATCATCGAGTCATTTGACACGCTGTTTATGTGGTCAGGAAACGTGTTCCTGATTTTCTGTATTGGTCTGGTTTTATCGCCGTTTGGTAAAATTCGTATTGGTGGCGTCGATGCCAAACCTGAGCACTCCAACCTTTCATGGATCGCCATGCTATTTGCCGCTGGCATGGGTATCGGCCTGATGTTCTGGGGCGTTGCGGAGCCAGTTGCTTACTTCACTGGTTGGTTTGAAACACCACTAGGTGTCGAGCCATACACTGAAGAAGCAGCAAAAGTGGCCCTAGGTGCAACCATGTTCCACTGGGGTCTACACCCATGGGCGATTTACGCAGTGGTCGCGTTAGCGATGGCCTTCTTTGCCTTCAATAAAGGTCTGCCACTTTCTATTCGCTCGGTGTTTTATCCGATTCTGGGTGATCGCACTTGGGGTTGGTTTGGTCATATCATCGATATCCTTGCAGTGCTAGCGACACTATTTGGTCTTGCAACCTCATTGGGTCTAGGCGCTCAGCAAGCCGCGAGCGGTATCAGTCATGTGTTTGGTATTGATGGTGGTCTCGGGTTGCAGTTGGGAGTAATTGCATTTGTCACCAGCCTAGCTGTTGTGTCTGTTGTCCGTGGTATTGATGGCGGCGTAAAAGTGTTGAGTAACACCAACCTGATTGTGGCCTTCGCCCTATTGATGTTTGTGATCATTGCAGGTCTGGCGACGGCGCTGGGTACCATTCCAACAACACTGACTGGCTATGTGGAAAATATGCTCCCACTGAGTAATCCATATGGCCGTGAAGACGAAGCTTGGATGCAAGGTTGGACGGTATTCTACTGGGCTTGGTGGGTATCTTGGTCACCATGTGTCGGTATGTTTATCGCCCGTATTTCAAAAGGCCGTACCGTACGCGAATTCCTTTCTGCAGTTATCCTAATTCCAACGGCTATTACCCTAGTCTGGATGTCCGCATTTGGTGGTATCGCGATTGAGCAAGTTGTCAATCAAGTGGGTGAACTGGGCCAGAACGGCCTGACTGATATTACTTTGTCACTGTTCTACGCCTTTGACGCCATGCCAATGGGAACACTGCTTTCAGTAATCTCTATCGTATTGATTATGGTGTTCTTTATTACCTCATCTGACTCGGCGTCACTTGTTGTCGATAGTATTACGTCAGGCGGAAAAGTGGATGCACCGATTCCACAACGTATTTTCTGGGCATCGGTAGAAGGTGCTATCGCAGCAATGTTGCTTTGGATTGGTGGTACAGAGGCCATTCAAGCGCTTCAAGCAGGAACTATCTCAACTGGCTTACCATTTACTGTGATTCTGCTGACCATGTGTGTCAGCCTATTGATGGGTATGCGTACAGAGCTTCAACATCACAAGCTCAGCTACGCGTAGTAAGTGATACCAATAAAAAAAGGCCGCTCAGTGAGCGGCCTTTTTACTTAATGAAACTCTTAGAACTTAACTTGATAGTTCAATGTGTACGTGCGGCCGCGACCTTTGTAGTCATAGATAGGAGAATCTCCATACCAGTAAACGGCTCGTTGAGCCCACGTAGTCAGATAATCTTCATTCAATAAGTTTTTAATTCCGAAACCAAGGCTACCGACAGGAAGCTGATAGTTACCCACGAGGTCAACCACGGTATAACCGTCAAGTTTGCGATTGTCAGCATCGGTGTAATCAAACGTGGTCAGGCTTTGCAGCTTCACGTTGTAGTCGTACTCATACCAGCCAACCCAAGCACTCGCCTTAGAAGTACTAGCTTCGGTGGCTGCATAGTCTTCCCAACCATTATCCGTTTTACCTTCAGAAATAACATAGTGGCCAGAAGAGCCTAACTGAAGATTGTCCGTTGCCCAGTAGCTAATCTGCGCTTCAGCGCCGTATACACGCTTGGCATCTTTAAGCCCCTTAATTGTCTGGTCATCCGCATATTCGATCGATTTATTCGAATGTGAATAATAAAGTGCACTTTGCAATGATAGGTTATCTAGGTCATTTCTATAACCAATTTCATAACTATCGGTCTTAATGCCATCAAGCTGCGTATCATTGACATTTATGTCCGCACTTTTGCCATAGCGCTTAGCAGGATCAGCAAGATCAAAGCCTTGAGCGAAGTTAGCCCACACTTGTGAAGATGGTGTTAGATGATAAATAGTGCCTACATTAAACAAGCCTTCCGAATAGTCTGTTTCACCACCAGGAACGAAGTCAGAGCTAGCATTTTTCTGGAAATCAGCAACTTTAGTATTCATGTACTGATAACGATAACCACCTTGCAGCAACCAATCAGGAGTAAGTGAATACTCTGCCTGAACGAAACCTGCCAACACTTCGGTGTCTACACCAGGATATTTGCCTTCAATGGTATCAATCACATTGACCATACCACCCGATCCTTCAGTAATCGTAGTGTTGTAAACCGCTTCATTGCTCGTCAGCTTATCTATAAAACCATCAGCACCGTACGTCACATTGAAAGATCCATAAGCTTTATTAAGAGCAACTTTTAATGATAATACTTCCGTATTCTGGGCTGATGACCTTAATTCTAAGCTGTCGGCGCCATCCTCAGTATATGGTGTGAAGGTGTTATCTTCTTTTCTGTATGAGAGCTCTGAAATAAGGTGATGATTAAGAAAATTAGCATGACTATATTGAGCACTTAACATGATTCGCTCTGTACCTTGCTGACGATCAGCCGAGTAACCATCACGCACTTCAACAAACTGATATTTTCCGTTACCGTCTTCTTCAAAATACAGACCATATGGCGAGTCTTGCTGGCTATCGTAGTACTGTGCTAGCAAGTTTAGGTTTTGGTCTTCAGCAAGATTGATCTGCAAAGTACCCAGTAGGTCAATCGTCTCATTAAACTGAGTAGAGCCTTGGGAAATGTCTGGCGTCACGATTGTGCCATCAGCGTCATAGTAGCCTTGAGTTTTGGTGTAGGCAACCGATGCTCGGCCTTGCACTTTCTCGTTTCCTCCTGCGACAGATTGCGCCAGTTTGTAGTCGAAATCTTCACTTGAATTCAGACCAGACGTACCGCCAACAAAAGACTCAAACTCTGGCACTTCGCCCTGCGCTTTTTTGGTGATGATGTTGATTACACCACCACTCGCACCAGCACCATAAATTGAACTTGCACCGGATAACACTTCAATTCGTTCTATATTAAATGGGTCTATTGAATCTAGTCTGCGGCTGATCGAACGAACAGACTGTAGAGACACGCCATCAATCATCACCATGATACTGCGGCCACGCAAATTTTGACCTTGATGCGTACGACCGCCACTGCTGACATCAAGCGAAGGAATCGTCGCCGCTAGGATTTCATCCAAGCTTTTACCACCGCGATACTCTTGCTCGATTTGCTCGGCATCGATGTACCAGACAGTACCCGGGATCTCACTGATCGCTTTTGGTGTTCGGCTGGATACCACCACCATTTTTTCTTGGGTCGTGGTGTATTCTTCAGCATTTGCTACTGAAGCAACGGTTGATGTTGCTGCTGCCACTGCAATTGCAACTAGGCTAAACGGGAATGCCCCTTTATTGAGTTTCATGTTTATCACTCTGTTTATAATTAAATCAAAAGCGCTATAAGAACGAGAATAGTACTCACTAACACTTTCATTTCCATCTTTATATAAAACTCTTATCGGTATAATTATTTATATAAATCAGTCATATGTAATTTACTCACGTTGTTGTCCTCTCCTCTCAAGCCGAGAGTAGTTGATGAACTTTTGAAGGTGTCGTCCATTCAATCATGCCCTTTCCGGCATCAAGGTCGTAGAGGGGTTCTTGCGCTAAGCAGTTGATGATTCTTGCGCTTCGCCACGCCATCAGGCTCAGCTGAGGCTCTGCAATGCCGTGAGTGTGCATACCTGCATTAACGGCGAAAATCTTGTTGTTTGCAGAACCGCTCCACTTGAGTTCAAAATCAGGACTCATCTTGTAGCGCTGCTGCTCGTCAAGTTCCAACAATGGCAGAATCGCATCGAGACAGGCGGGATAAGGTGACTGAAAACCGGTCGCCAAAATCACAATATCAGCATCGTGTGCTTCGGATTGCGAGCTAAGCGCATTGGCTGTCTCCAATTCAAAGCCTGATTGGAGTTCGTACATTCTGTTAAGCGTACGGTGAGGTAATAGGCGCACCCACTTATCTTCTTTTAAAACATCAAACCTGTAGTAGAGCTCCTGATAAATCTCCAACAAGGATTTCTGCGTTACGCCATCAGACGTAAGCTTTTGCGCCTGTACTTCTGCTTGCCTCACTTCAGGTGCTAAACCGACAAAAGCATCAACGTAATCTGGGGTAAAAAACTCATTGGTAAACGCCGCTTCATCCAGAGGTTGGAAATTTGATCGTCGTGAGATCCAGTCAAGAGAGGCGACCTTACCCCACTTGCCTCTTAGTACATTAAGGAAAATGTCTGCCCCACTCTGACCACCTCCAACAATTGCAACGCGCTTACCGTTAAAGTCACGTTGGCGCAGGCCAATTTCAGCCGCATGGAACACGCGCTCACCAATATAGGCTGTCGCGCAATCTGGAATAAACGGCACCTTGCCAGTCCCAATGCATAGGTTCTTCGCCGCCACTTTGCCCTGACTGGTGTGCAGTTCAAAATGGTCACCCGTGAACTCAACATGCTCGATACGCGAAGAGAACTGCACGTTATCTAACTGATGGGCCACCCATGCGAGATAATCAGAAAATTCGTGACGACTAATGCAGCTCAACTCAGCAGATAGAAAACGGTAGAACTTTTTGTTTTTAACTAAATAGGACAGAAACGAGTAAGGGTTCTCTGGGCATACCGCGCTGACCAGATCCTTGAGAAACATAGTCTGCATATTAGTGTTATCAAGCAACAACCCAGGGTGCCACGAAAAATGCTCCCGACTTTCAAAGAATCGGGCATTGATATGGTTTTTCTGAGCCAATAGTGCGGCAACACTGAGATTAAATGGGCCAGCTCCAATGCCAGCCAAATCAAGTATGGTGTCGTTAGTGCGTTCCATATTGAACGTTCCTTAGTTGTTATTAAACCAAGGCTTAAACAAGCATTAAGCCTTATTGCAGCTCTGTGGCTACTTCTTTATTTGCTGACAGATGGAGTGGGTTATCGAGCTGTTCGTCCATATCCGGCAGCATTCTTGAGGAGCTCGAATCCGTGTTGTGTCTGAACTTGGCGAGGTTAAGGCCAATTCGAAGTATTCTGGGCTTAAATAGATCAAAAGATCGGAAGCGCTCTTCCAGTTCTGGAAGCGCTCCTGCATAACTACGAATGCGGTTTCCAAGTATCTGGTAGAAGGTTTCCTCGCTGACACCGATTTGCTCCACCAGCGGAGAGATAAAGCGCAAGACCGTCACGAAATGTCCGGTTTGAAGATCATGAATGATTAGCTCTTCGGGTAATCGCACCGTGACTTCTTTTACTGAGTCAGACAATGAATCCTGTTCAGGGTAATGCTTGTCGACCAAGCGCATATCGCCTTGGAAGTCTTTAAGAAGGATTCGCTTTGGTAGGGAATCTTCCATTACCAAGGTGACGTTCTGACCATGTGCAATCAGAGAAACGCCATACTTGCACAGCAGATGGTAGTAAGGGATCACGACCGCATCGAACAGCTGGCTGAGCCATGACTCGATAGACACACCCGATGCGCGAATGTACTCGCTAATCAAAGATGCACCTTGGCAGTCCGTCTCCATCAAGGCTGCCATTAGTATCGCGCTTTCGCCTTGTTTGAGCTTAGAGATTGCCGACTCTCGCCAGATCACACCAAGCAGCTCATGATAACGATATGGCGCGTGTTGCAACTGCGCATAATCATGTTGAGCGGCAAATGCCGCTGCGGGCTCTTGCAATACTTCGGCTTGCTTTTCCAGCAATATTGGATCGCTTTGGAAAACAGAATGGATCCAGTCAGAAGCGCTAGGGCCTGCTAGAATATAACGCCCCGGAATACCGCGATAGCAGGAAGTATTCATCACCGTTAGCGGCAGTTTAATATCGAAATTCTGCGGACGGGTGGCATTACTCAGCGTACGTAAGGAAAGCTGAGGAAGAAACAGATCACCAAACTCACCCAGATAAATCAACTGCTTGCAGGCCTGTTCACGAGTAAATAGCAAAGCAAGTTTGTTGTGCCATTGCCAAGGGTGGACAGGCACAAAATGGTAATCAGCAACATCTTGATCCAATCCGGAAATCACCGATTGCATTTGGTCAATGTCAGCCTTGTTGACTGCGCTTTCCACCAGTTGGCCCCAATTGACTTCTTGATTGGTCGATACTTGAAGAATATCGTTGTGTACAGCGACCCAACCCAACTGAAAAGCTTGCTGAGATTCAGGTGCATAGCGCAGCAAGTCCTCACTCCCCCAGCCTCTTCTACCTTTGTTAAATGCAAATTTTGGGTGACCTTCGAAATAAGATTGCTGCTCTTCACACGACATTAGACTCAAATCTTTAGCCGTTATCGATGCCTTGCGCGCCATTAACTGACAATCACTCCACAAAGTTGCATTGAGGTCTTCAAGGTGCTCTGCCATGGCTTCATCTGGCATCTCAAGCAAAGCCTGAATGTCGCGCATAAACAGTGCTGCACTAAGCGGTTCTTGTTCACCATTTCGTGATGTGCGAGCCAGTGATTGCGGCTCAATCACGATTTGGCCCCAGATGTTTTCCTTTCCATCAAATTGATAGGTAGTGCCGTTATCAAGCTCAAGCACGAAACCTTGCTCTACACGGTGGATCGAAAACGCCTGCTCGTAACCAAATTCACTGATGAGCTTGGCAACCATTTTGAGGTTCGCAATGTGCCAATACTTGTGAAGTGCGGATTGTGTCATCACCATTGCTCCTCAAAGAATCGATCACGATTGAGCATTAACAACGCGGAACGTTTGTGAGGAAAATTGAATTCCATACATTTGTCATAGCCAAGCGGCAAAATGCGCTTGAATAGCCTCTGATTGTCGTGGCGAGGTTCAAGAACAATACGCTGAGTTCTGGCGTCATCAATAAAGAGATAGTGACTGATTGCTCTCATCCAGCAATCAAAATACTTAGGCCCACGAAAACTTTCTTCACCGACCAACAAGTGGATACCGCGGTCAAAACTTTCGACCGGATAATACGGGCTCAATCGATCTTCAGCGACCCAGTAAGCTTCGATGTAACCAAAAGGCTGGCCGTTGAACTCCGCTATCAAGGGGATAATATGCGGATCAGCTAGGCGCTGCTGAGCAAACTCAGCCAGTTTCTCTCGGCTCCATGCTTGCTCCCAAAATTCGGCCACACGCGGATCGTTCATCCAAATCGTAAAGTTATCGAGGTCTTTCTCCAACGTAAAAACACGAAAACTCACTGTTAATTCAGACTTAGCGTCATAACGCTGGTAAACCAAACCTTCCGGCATCGGTGGCCTCTGCGGGTGATGGCGATATCGGCTATCCGTCTGGACCTGAAGCAATGGATAGCGATCGGAAGGCTTGTGCTTTAGCCAGTTAAATTGGCTCTGATAGAATGCGGCGCGCTTTAACGTACAGTCAGTAAAGATAGGCAACTTCTGCTTAACTTTGTGCCAGACATTGATGTCCTGACATTCGATCTCAACAGCCAAAAGCTCAACATGCTGGCTAAACAAAGCATCCAGTTCATCCACCATCAAAGACAATAAATCAGCTTGGTTTAAGTCACTATCTTGTATAGCGATAGTGACTTTAGGCAGGCTATCAGGCTGATAAGTTACGGTGCGAAACTCATGCATGGCTGGTCTCCTTAACGCGAACTAACGGGTTAGGTAAATCGAAATAGATCACCGCAGGATCAGGAATAGAGTTTTCATTGAAGTTCTGCAGGTAGCAGAAGAAGTTGCCCTTACAACATAAGGACTGGCTTTCCAATACATAGCGCAAACACTGATCATCTCGAACCCCTGCGTCTAATAAACGACGGAGATGTTGATGCAGGATAGCCACGAGTTCCATCTCCTCAACTCCACATTGGGCGGCTAAGTTGCTGATGACGTTGTACGAGGAATTAATGATCAGATAGTAGGCGAAATAGCGTCTTACCTTGTCCTGATCCCAATAATTCTCAACATCTCGCTTGGCTTCTTTTAGCTGCTCACCAAAAAGTTCAAAAGCAAGATCGGTATAGCCTGTTCCTTGGCAGTCTCGGTAGTACATTCCGATTGGAAAACCATTCTCCAACTGCATGACTATGTTCTGCTGATGGGCGAGAAACACTACACCAAAGTTAGCTTGCAGATGAAACAGAGGCACCACTGTGTGTCGGCAGTAAGCGTCAAACCAATTTGTTGCCGCATGTTTCACATCAATGTTTTGTGTGCGGGCATATTCACTAACGCGGTTCGCCAAGAGATTTGCCCCACCATACGGGTTTTGTTGGGTCAAGGTTGCCAGTACGACGGCTTCTTGATCGGGCTGGGTGGCTAATGGGTTATCACGCAATGCGACAAGGCTTTCATCAATCACTTCACCGTTTTGATCCACTAAGCCAAGGAATGCAGGCTCCTGCATTAATTGGAAACCCGCCCCATCGCCAAGTGTTTCCTGCAGTGACGAGTGCTGGAAAAGATCATTCAATCGCGTACCACGTACGACTTCTTTGAGTGACAAATTGCGAATGGAGTTAGTCAGCTTCACGCTGAGAGAAAACTTCAGCATGTATGGTAACGACGGGGAATACAGCGAACGTGTCGACGATGTTGGATACCACTGTGCGCCCAACTGACCTAGCTGACGAATTTTGCCCTGCTGCGAATATTTCTGAATGCTTGGCAGCTCTTGCATCACTTGCCACTGCCAAGGGTGAGCAGGCAACAGCGTCTCGCCATCATTCAGTCGACCTTCAAGCCCATGGCACAAAGCTCCATCTTGTGAGACTAACGCCTGCAATCGCTGCGATAACGTAGAATCAGCAGAGCTATCGCCAATCAGCACATCTTCGCTAACCGCCAACCAAACTAAAGCAAAATGACCACCAAACTCTGGAGAGAACTGCTTCGCGTCTTCAAAACTAAATTGTTCACGACTCTTTGGTGCTGGGTGGAACGAGTGGCCAACCAAAAGACTCTGCTCTGCTTGAGTAAAGTCCAGCCGCTGTTCAAACAATTTAGATCCATTCGGATGATTCTGCGCAGCCAGATACGTATTGTGGTAGCTCTCAGTCACACGCTGGGTGAATATCGCTTTCTGCTCTTTGCTGAGCAGCCCAACTAAGGCAGGCTCATCAAGCACTAACGCGAGCAACTGAGAAAACCTAATAGGTTGAGAAACATCGGTTGCCTGGTCATTCAACATGGCTGGAAAGAGGTATTCGTGACCTCCAAGTGAAGAAAAGTGACTGAGCTTAATTGAAATACTTCGTTCACCGGACAAGGGAATGTTGTACAAGGTAACAGAGGAGTTATGCTCAAACTGAATAAGCTCACTTTCGCGCGCAAGGGCATTAAGAAAGCATGCAGCGGGAACATCATTAACTGCTTCGAAAGGGGGGATCTGATCGTTTAAACGATTCATTAGATATCTCGATTTCCATATAACTGACATCGAGAACGATAAGAATTCTTATTTTCGTTAACAAATAAAATTAACTAAATAATTAAAATAGCCACCTCATTAATATAAAAATATCAAAAAAATCTGTGCCGTATACTCATTACAAAGTTGGCACAGCTTTAGTCCAGTAAGGCTTAGCGAGTGGTTTGAACAAACTAAACCACTCGCACCAACAGCATTACTTTCTCATCAGATATAGGAAGTAGGCTCCGCCTAAAATCGAGGCTAGTAAGCCTGCGGGGAATTGCCATGGGAACCACAGCGTTCGACCGATCCAGTCCGCCATCACCATCACCACTGCACCGATAAGCGCAGCGGTAATTAGTTGATTCTTGGCTTGATATTGATTGAGTGATCTCGCCATATGCGGCGCCAACAAGCCAATAAAACTTAGCGGGCCAATAACAATCGTACATAGCGTAGTAATGGCCGCAACTAAGATCAGCAACAGCAAGCGAACCTTGCGACAATCAATACCAATGCTGCTGGCGGTAATTTCGCCAAGGCCAATCAGTTCAATCCAGCGATGAGCCAGTAATGCCGCTCCGCCAAGTACAGTCACACCCACGAGCAACAGGCCAATATCGTAACTTGAAACCAAATAAGTAGAACCGGAAAGCCAGGTAAGTAGCGCGCGGACATTGTCCTGCCCTGACGTCATTGCGATGCGCAAAAAAGCATCCAAGCCAGCACTAAGTGCAATACCAGTCAGCAAAGTCTGAGTAGGTGCAAAATTGTGTTTACGACCGAACAACCACACCAGCCCAGTCACCAGCAATGCGCCGCTTGTACCAAGTAGCATTTGCTCATGGCGCTCAACCGCAAAACCCAGCATAGCTCCGAGAACGAGTGCCAAGGCTGCGCCTGAACTGATACCGAGAATTTCAGGGCTCGCCATTGGGTTGTTTGATACGCGCTGAATGATGGTTCCCGCAAACGCCAAACCAATACCTGCAAGTAAGGCAACAAACACGCGTGGCAGGCGGAGTTCAAGCACCGCCATCGAATCAGCAATCGACCAGCCCGTCTGATTCTTACCGACAAGTATCCCTACCACAACTGCGACAACAAGCACAATCACCAAACCGGATACGACTTTGAGTAAGCTGCGATGGCGATACTGCTCAACCACCTCATCACGGGCTTTGAGGTCCGATTGTAAGGATTTACGTTGCAATAGCCAAAGCAGGAAAGGCGCACCCAGTAACGCGGTCATCGCGCCGGTTGGCAGTAGCTCACCACCCACTCCGGAGAAAGGCTGAATACTCAAGTCTGCGAGTAGCAACATGGTCGCGCCGACTAAACCACTGATAAGAATCTGCCAGTGCAGCGCTCTCGCGCCTAACATTCTTGCCAGTGCTGGAGCGACGATACCGACAAAACCAATCAAACCGACTTCACTGACAACCGCCGCGGTCACAAAGATTGCCAGAGTCAGGCACGCCACTTTGATTTGTTTGACGTTCACACCCAGTGATGAAGCAACCCCATCGCCAAACTGCAATGCTGATAATGGTCGTTGCAAGACAAGCAACAACAGGGTTGGGATAATCACTAAAGGCAATAAAGTCGTGACACTCGACCAATCATTCTGATTCAAGGTGCCCGCACCCCAAACAAATACGCTGGTTAGCTGCTGCTCGTGTAACAGCAATAGCATGGTGTTGAGCGCACCAAAGAACAGGCTGACCACCATACCGGCCAACACCATATGAACTGGCGAAAAGCCTCGTTTAGCACTTAGAGCAAACACCAGAAAAGTCGCCAGACATCCACCAATAAAGGCCGGAATAAAACCAGCAACACTCATTCCAGCAGGTAGGAGAAGTATTCCCAATACCATGCCCAGTTCTGCGCCTGCCGCAACGCCTAACGTAGTGGGTGAGGCAATCGGGTTACGCAACACAAACTGCATCACACAACCTGCAATTGCCAGCGCAAAACCGCAAATGACGGCAATCGCCAAACGCGGCAGGTAAGTCAGGTGAGTGATCAGGTGTTGATAGTTTGCCGCATCATAGTGAAACACCGTATCCCACAACAGAGACCAGCCTTGTGAGTAAGGGGCGGTAATCTGTACTAGCCAAACAAGGGTTGCCAATAACAAAAACGCCACTAAAGGCGTTTTTAGATTTATCGCAGCACGACGTTCAGTCTGCGTTTGTGTCACGTTCATTATTTATCGCTGGTCAGTTGTTCTGTGATGTGGTCACTGAACCTTTGTGCAGCAATCAGGCCGCCGAAAGTCCAGATAGCCGGTAGCTCATACACGGAATCGGTACGAGTGAATTCCATCGCCTGCCACAGCGGCGATTGGGTCAATTGCTTACGCTCATTGTCTTTTAAAGGACCAAAGATCATTAGGTTTGTTTTCTGATGCTCAGCTAACTTCTCAGTCCCAGCGGTGGTGAAGCCCCACATATTGGTTGTTTCGCGCCAATCGTTCTTCAGACCCATCTTCGTAATCGTCGACTGTGCAAGCGAGCCATCACTATGAATTCGTAGCGTTTTATCGTTAATAAAGCGGATGAACATCAAAGGTTTCAGATCCGCATTTGCCGCTTTTATCTTGTCACCATTGGTTTTAAGACGAGCCGTGGTTTGCTCAATTACCTTTTGTGCTTGCTGCTCTTTGTTGAAAAGCTTGCCAAGAGAACGGGTGATGCTCTCTGCCGATGCAAGCGGTGTTTTTGCATCGCTGTAGACGGTATAAACCAGAACTGGTGCAATCTGCTCTAGCTGCTTGTAGGCAGGGGCAATGTGCTCACTAATCAGGATCACATCAGGTTTAAGGTCAGCAATCAGCTCCAGATTTGGCTCGCGGCGAGAGCCAACATCAATGACATTTTTATTCAGCTCAGGTTGTGCCACCCATGTATTGTACCCTGCCACATCGGCAATACCTCGCGGCATAACACCAAGGCTTAATACGGTTTCAGTTAATGCCCAATCAAGCGCGACAACCTTCTTTGGTGCCTGATCAAAAGAGGCAACCCCGAGCTCGTGTTTGATTTCGAATGCATTCGCGGCAAAGGCTAGAAAAGAGGTCAAAAGTATGATGATTCGTTTCACAAGCGGATTCCTCAACGATCAAAAATTATGGGATGTAACTGATAGGGTGGCCGGTATCCGGATGCGGGAACAAAGCCAGCTCCATACCGTAGATCTTCATGAGAGTGTCAGGTGTCATCAATTCTTGTGGCGTGCCCTTGGCGATAACCTGACCAGAATGCAAAGCCACCAGCTCATCACTGAACTTGGCCGCCATGTTCACGTCGTGCAGCACCATGATAACCGTCAGCCCTAAGCTCTGATTCAGCTCTCGAATCAGCGCCAACAACTCATATTGATGCGCCACATCCAGCGCTGAGGTCGGTTCATCCAGCAAGATGCACTGACTTTGCTGGGCAAGTAGCATCGCCACCCACGCACGCTGCCTTTCACCACCAGACAAGGTAGCAACAAATCGGTCACTGAACTGGGTCAACCCGACCTTTTCAATCGCTTCGTCCACTAACGCGTAATCTTCTTTACTGTAGCGGCCAAAGGCGCCTTTCCACGGATAACGTCCGAAGCACACCAACTCTCGCACAGTCACACCATCCGTCATTGGTGGATGCTGAGGCAAATAAGCAACATTAAGGGCAAAGTCTTGGCTGGTGTAAGAAGACACGGCCTTGTCATTGAAAAGTACTTGACCACTGGCTGGTTGATTCTGTCGACTGAGTAATTTAATTAACGTCGACTTACCGCAACCATTGTGACCAAGCAAGGTCGTCACCGCGCCCTTTTTAAAGGTCAGACTTGTCGGATGTAAGATGGTTTTATCTTCGATTGCAAACGAAGCATCCAGTAATTGAAACATGAAAATGAAGAGTTGTTTTATTTGGCACCAGCGGTTAACTTTATCACACCGCAAGGTTAATGATAATTATTTTCATAATCATTAAATATCACGTTATTTCGATGCATTTTCATCACCAAGATCAATAAGAAACCGACAAACGATGCTTTCTCATGTCAGTTGTAAAAAATACACGTATCCAACTCAGTGTGATTGGTTTAATCGCCGCCTTGATGGGAATTGGCCAAAATGGGCTTTTGGTGTCATTACCCTTCCTGGTTGAGCACTCCGCTTTTGCCTTACCAACGTGGTCAATCTTAATTGCCGTCGGGAGCTTTCTGTTTCTCCCCGCCGCCCCTTACTGGGGGCGCCACAGCGATCAATTTGGCCCCAAACGAGTCGTCATTCAAGCACTGCTGGGAATGGCTGTGAGCTTCTTGCTATTGCTGGTGTTTGCAGTACTCAGCGCTCAAGGTCAGCAATGGATCGGGTGGTGCCTAGCGGGGCTTGTGCTTGCTCGAATTATCTACGGTTGCACCGTCGCCGGCATGGTTCCCGCCAGCCAGCATTGGGCGATTCTCCTTTGTGGTGAGCAAAACCGGATTCAGGCCATTACTTCCGTGAGTATTGGTCTCAGTACGGGGCGTCTACTTGGGCCTTTGCTTTCTATTGTGCTATTGAAGTTCTCGCCTTTCGCACCATTAATGGTGATGGTGTTATTCCCTGTCTTAGCGTTAATGGGGGCTTACTGGCTCCCTTCCCCACAATTGGACAAGCCATTTTCAGGTGAAGAAAAATCTCGGCATTCTTGGATCCCTAACGCTCACCTGATGCCATTTCTGTTGTCTGGCTTACTACTGTGTGCGGTCATCGCTTTGTTGCAATACAGTTTCTCTCCACTGATTTTCAGCGTGACAGAATGGTCGACAGACCAGATCAGTAATGCGATCGGCATTCTTCTGACCATCAGTGCTGCCATGACTTTGAGTACTCAGGTACTGGTTATCAAAAAGAAAAAGTTGACGCCGACGGCAATGTATCAGTTAGGCGGGTTGGCAATGCTGACTGGGTTTGTTTTGTTCCTCATACCTAACATCTGGCTATTCGGCGTTGCAATGGCGATTGCAGCCAGTGGCGCTGCACTCTTGGTCCCTGCTTATACGGCGAAAGCCACGGAAACAGACAAAAGCTCACCTGGTGCGATTTCAGGGTATATTTCAATGTCACACACACTCGGATATGGGTTTGCTTCGCTATTGGCTTATAGTGCGACCATCAATCCAATTTACCCGATCTACATTTGTATCGGCTTTTCCGCAATCATTCTCACCATCGCGCTTAAACAACGTAGCGCTGGAGCGTTGGAAACACAGGGCTAGGCTTTATTATCCGGATGTCTCGGACAATCCTCGCAGAGTTTACGTCCGTGACATTTGTATACCAAGCAACAACTGGTACGCACCAGTTTCAGCTCTCCACTTTGTTCATCCACGGTCAGTGTTTTAGCCAATTTAGCGGGCAGCCCACACGCATCCAACCAAAGTGAAGCCTGCTCAAGCAGATAGTCATTCGGAATATGCGGGGCAAACTTGCTCAGCTTGACCAAACAACCCAGCACGCCATCAGCGAACAAGTGGTTGGTAAAGCCCGGACGAATCCGCGTCCACTGGCTCATCTCTTCACGGAAAAAAGCAAACAAGGCCTGCAGTTGAACGCCTGCTTTTGCTACTAACTCCGCCTCTGTGCCATGAACATGCTCTGTCGACTCGAATTGAAAGCCCGCCACAAACTCCGACTGCACTTTTTGCCCAATACGAGTGAGATCGGGCAAGCCATGCAACGCATAAATCGAGATGAACGAAAGATAGACAGGCTGCCAACAAATCAGATCCCACGTTCGCGTTAACCAATAGGCAGAACCGGCTTCCGGATGAGCCGCCTTAAGGCGTTCGTACAACTCTTGGATATTTTCACTGCACGGATGATCGACGTGGAGAATGTCTTGCTGAGGCGCATCTTCGGGGATCGGTGAAACCGTTCCAGCCAGATAAGGCGTGACCTGTTGAGAGTATTCGAAGAGGTGGTCGAAGAAAGCGTCTGAGCTCATAACGGTGATATTTATACAATCAAAATCAGCTTGTTAGGATAGTGATAACATAAGGTTAATGCAATTGATTATTATTAACTAAAGTACCAAATGCCAAGGTTCGAGTAGCTTTTTCTACCTTCATTTATTAACCTTAGCTATATGAATGGCAATTTATCCGTAGTTGTAGTTATTTGTTTTGTCTCCATAATTACCCCTGTTGGATAGTTCTGGTACGTGATTAAAGCCAACACGTACATAGATGATAGGCGTATTGCAGTTTGATGAGAAAATCAGGTTTTACATTAATCGAGTTGGTTACCGTCGTGGTGATCCTAGGTATTCTGGCCGTCGTAGCTGCGCCTCAATTTCTCAACCTTCAAAAATCGGCTCGTGAAGCAACGTTAGAAGGCATTGCAAACGCAATGGAAGGCGTGATAAGTCAAGTGAGCGCTAAAGCCTACGTTAACGGATTAACGCCAAGCACCTCTAACCCGGGAAATCAGCAGAACTATATCTTGGATTTCGGTATCGGAACTGTCGAAGTCGATTGGGGGGCTCTATGCCCAGAAAGTGAGGGCGAGTCGGGAGATGCATTGACCATGCTCGATTTTATGACGCTGGGTACAACCGATGATCTCACAACCGCCATCGGCAATCGACATACTGTAATTGGCTTTGAACACTCTTTTTCTGATACTGAACTTAACAGTAGCAACATTACCACGCTGCCGCAGGGTTGCTATGTAATCTATGACTCCTTCGGTGGAAGGTCATCAGGTACCTGCCCTGCAGAAGGCTGTGTCTGTACCGTACGGGTTGAAAATACCAACTGCTAAGTCAAAGTTCTCTCTCCCTTCTTATAACGTCCGTTTTGCTTACTTTCAGCACAAAAAAGCCCGGTCATGCCGGGCAAAACAGAGAGAAAAATCCCTAAGACTTATCGTCTTAAAGCAATAAGAACAAGAAGGCAGAAATCAGAACACCCGCCCCCAAGACAAGTGGATACGCATGACGACTGATATCCCTTGCCATTTCGGGTTGCTCTTCTTCTACTTCCGGTTCAGGGGCTGCTTCTGTTGACGCTTCTTCTTCAGCGCCAAACAGCTGCATGACTTCTTTACTCGATTTCGCTGCCACCAGCTGGTCACGGAAATCGTCATCTACCAAAGAGGAAGTGAGCGTAGTCAGCACTTCCATATGTGTTGAGCCAGCTTCCGCCGGCGGAATGGCGAGCAAAAAGATCATGGTCACAGGCTCATCACCATCCAGACCTTTCCACATCATTTCATCTTTAACGAATGCGCAGGCAAATACGGGCTCTGTGACCGCAGCAGATTTACCATGCGGCACAGCGAGGTATTCACCTAGTGCCGTCGGGCCCTCGTCTTCACGCTTTAATACAGCTTCTAGAAACTGACTCTTATCCGTCAGTTTTCCTTCTTGCTCGATTTTGTCTGTCAGAGCATGAATAGCAGCGATTCGATCATCAAACGCCGCATCAAGCATGATCAGATTTTCAGAGGTGAGGTTCGCAAGTTTCATAGTGTGGCTCCTATTGCTCTGTCAGCCAGACAAATTGATACGGATTAAGAGTAAACTGGTTATCAAAGCTCTGATCGCTGACCAGATCCTTACCACCAGTGTTCAGCGTGACGGATTGCGCCTGCTGAGACAAGTTGACGACGAAGCGAATCGCCTTTTCACCTTCGCCACGCTGTAAGCCAAACAGGCCATCACCCAGCTCCAATACCTGCTGAGATGAACTTGGTGAGAAAGCAGATTGCTGCTGGCGTACGTTTAGCAAGCGTACCATTTCACTGTAGACGTTATTGCGCAGTGAACCTTGCTCAGCCAACTCGGCTTCGAGCGATTCGACCGAGAACTTTTTGCGGTTGATACGACGATTGATGCCAGACTCTTCCATTCCGGCCACATCGTTCTCACTGCCAAGGAAGCTGTGGTAGTAGACCGCAGGCACACCAATGAAAGAGAGCAAAATTGACTGCGCTGCGAGAAACTTCGCCGCTTTCGTCTGTGTGTCATCTTCAGGCTCAGTAATGGCACTCAAATAGTTAATGTTGAGCTCGTACGGGGACTGGGTACCATCGCCATTGTTCTTGTAGTTGACTCGGCCACCCTTGCGCTCAACCTGCTGACACATCATGTGGCGATCGTCGTCGCTAAGAATACCTTCCGTCGGACGTACACCAATACCATCATGGCTGGCAAGGAAGTTAAAGTAAGTGGTTTTACTCCCCGCTTGCAACGATGCCATGGCTTCGTTCGTTAGTCCCTTCGCCCATTCGGTCAGCACACTGCTGTCCTGACTAAGGAACGCATGCAGCGTTAATGGTGGCAGTGGGAACTGGTACACCATATGCGCTTCATCGCCCTGACCAAAGTAAGAGATATTCTCTTTATGCGGCACATTGGTTTCTGTAATCAGCAAAGAGCCCGGCATGACGTCATCGAGAACAATGCGCCATAGCTTGATGATTTCATGGGCTTCCTCAAGGTGAATACAGGTTGTGTTAAGCACTTTCCAGATAAAGCCGATGGCATCAAGACGAATAGAACGGCCACCGTTCGCTGCGTACATCAGCAAAATATCGATGCTTTCCAACAGCACTTTCGGGCTTTTAAAGTTAATGTCGATCTGATCGTCTGAGAACGTTGTCCAGACATGTGTCGTCTCACCCGAGGCCTTGGTAAACGGCGTCAGGAGCGGTAGTGCGCGGGGACGCGTAACGCTCGAATAATCAAGGCTCGGGTCAGACTCTACAAAATAATCCTGATAAGCCGCATCGCCCGCGAGATAGCGCTGGAACCAGTCGCTGCTCTTAGAGATGTGGTTAATCACGCAGTCGTACATCAGGTCAAAATGTTCCGCCAGCTCATTCAGCTCTTTCCAGTCACCCAAGTTCGGGTCAACCTTGCGGTAATCCACTACGCTGAAGCCGTCATCCGAAGTGTATGGGAACATAGGTAGAATATGGATATTGCTGATCGCGCCACGCAAGTACTTATCGGCAAAGTACTTCATGGTATTCAGCGTCGGCTCTCCCTCGCGGCGAATACTGTCGCCGTATGTGATGAGGTACGCCGTCGATTCGTCGACCCAGCTCTGATAAGACGGCGCATGACCACGCCACTTATCAACCAGTGCTAAAATGTCCTGTGTCAGTGATGGTGCTAGCTCTTCACCGTACAGCTTGGCAACTTTATTAAAAATCTTCTCTTTCATTGTGATTCCAACCTGTTAAATCTTGAAACTAACGCGCAGGTCAATGGCATTGTTTGGTTTGACTGTCCAATTCTGCTCGACACTCTGCTCTCGGTGATTGACACGCTCAACATCAGCGAAATGAGCGAACGCGGTGACATCGAGTTGCTGTTCACTGTCCGTCGCATTAAATAGGCGCACAATGACCGCATTGTCTTGATAGAATGAATGGCCAACGCTGGATAAAACCAACGGCTGATTCAGTTCAAACAGGCTGAATTTTTTCTCAGCTTCGCGGCTATCAAATCTAACCTGAAAACGTTCGAGACGATTCTCAAAGCTATTGAGCGACTGTTTCTGGTAGCTGAATGGGCTATCAAGATATTCACTTTCCAGCTCTCGGATTGTCTGATGCTCAGCGTTGTCCGCCAACGCAATAGCAAAGCTGAACTGCATGGATTTTTGCAACTGAGCATCCGGCGTGTACACCACGGTGTTGTTGATGCCAGAGGCGCGGCCAGGTCGCCATAACAGGTCATCTTTACCAAGCTTGCCCGTTGCCTTGAACAAAGTCAGAGCAATCAAGTCACTGGTATCACCTTTCAGGATCTGGAACTCTTTCAAACCACGACCGTTAACAATCAAAGCTCGATCCTCTGCCGCTACCGCAATCGCGCCATCGGTGGTTTCAATGTCTACCGGACATTCGCGGAAGCTGTCACGCCAGCCATCAACATTTGGTGCCACTGGACGAGTCATCAACGCAAATGGCTGAGTGCTGATGGATGTATCGGTCTGAACATCTGAATTAATCAAAACGCGCACACGGTGATCATCAACCTGATTAAGCGTATCGATCTCTACTTCCAGCGATTGTTTACCTTGAGTAAGCGTCAAGCGAACGATAAATTCCGCTAGAACAGATTTTTCACCGTTCTGGCGAGCTTCTAGGTTTTCCGGAAGCTCAAGACTTGCTTTCAGGATCATCGACTGCTGGCTTTCACCCACATGAGATTCAACCCAGCTGAGTTCACTAGTGTACAGTGGCGTATCGCCTTCCAGCGGTGAGAAGTCATAAGAATCGCCGTCATCGGCCTGCTCTTCAAAGCGGATAAGCTGCTCAATAATACGCTCTGAACGTTTATCTTTAAGCTTAAGCTGACCATCTTCCAACCAAAGCGCTAGTTGGCTGTTTTCAATCTGAGTTGCAACAGATACCTGCACTTGGGTATCGCAATCTGTTTCCACTACCTGAAATACCTGATAACCCATTGCTGGCAGATCTGCCACATCAACATTGAGCTCAAATCGGTAGTAAGGAGGAACAGGCACTTCTTTTTCGCCATCCTTAGTCACTTCGATGACCTTACCGCCATCTAGTGTTTCACGAGTGACCACTTCACTGCTAAGGATTTTCTCGCCATCTCTTAGCGCGATGGATTCGTGCTTGGAAAACGCAACAACACGGGTAATGCCGCTAAACGGCGTTGTCTGACCGTTGAAGATCATCACTTCCGAATCATCACAGGCATTAGTGGCAATTTCTTTGACCACCAAGTTGTATAAACCATGACAGATTTCTTCCGCCTGCTTAAGACGATGCATGATATCAGCGTTGGTCGCATCGCTATTACAACCACCCATGCTGTCGTGCGCATGGCACTCAAGGATCTTCTTCCATGCCAAGTCCACAAGCTCTGTGTGTACCGTTATGCCCTGTGCTTTGGCAATCGCAATCACCACTTCCAGCTTCTTGAGCAAGAACTGTTCGATCTCAAAGTTAAGCTTTTTGATGTCGTAACGCACAGAACCAATGGTCTTGTGAATACGTGTGTAGCGTGGTGTTTTGAACTCACCATAGTAAGTCTCAAACCCTTCACTATTTCGGCGTAGGAAATCGACAAAGCTTTCCATCGAAGAAATAGAATACACATCGCCAGATGGAGAACGCTCAGACGCAGCCGCTAACGTGGCTGGCAAATTCGGGTCGATATTGACTTGGTCGCCACCCGATGGAATCAATACTTCATCAAGGCCTGACAACGACTTGATCTTCTCAATCATTGGGAAGATTTTCTTATCCAGATGCTCAGCATCCGGCACGATGTTCTTCGCTGCACCGTAACCATGAACTAGGTTGTAAGCGTATATCTTATCGCCACCGTGAGATTGCCACATGAAATGGGATTTGCTGACATGTTGGTCATAATCAATACCGCGCCAGAAGACGATGTTGTCGATACCCATACCGCGGAATAGCGTTGGCATTTGCGCGTTATGACCAAATGTGTCAGGCAGGTAGCCGACTTTCATGCTGTGGCCCAACTCTTCTGCGATGTGCATGCCGTATTTCAGGTTACGGATGATGGACTCACCCGCTACGTTGTAGGTATCGGTCTGGGTGTACCAAGGGCCAATGAATAGCTTTTTGTCTGCCACCAGCTGTGCCATACGCTCACGCATATGCGGCAGAACCTTCAGATAATCTTCTACAATCGCAGACTGACCATCAAGGTGATAGCAGCTGTAATCTGCCTGACTTTCCAAAGTTTCAATCACTTTGGTGAAGTTGTAAGTCGCTAAAACGTCACTGTCTTGCTGAGTAAAATACCACTCACGATCCCAGTGAGTATGTGGAATGACATGTACTTTAGTCATGGGAGTTTCTCTAATCTAAATTCTGATTCTTGTTACCAGAGGCTCAATTTTGGAGAGCAGAGCCTCTGGTAAGTGACGTGTTAGGCGTTAGCGCTTTGTGGCTTAGTACACAGCAGTAGTGCTACTGCAATAAATAGTGAGCCAGCGAAGACGGAAATGGTGTAGCTGATTGGGTCTGAAGATAGGAACCAACCCCATACAGCTGGTAGTGGCAGGCTTTGCCATACATCCAGTACAACCGCGAGCTGTGTGCCGATGATAGAACCCAGAATCATGATTGGAATCATCTTCGGATTCTTCAGAATGAATGGGATTGCGCCTTCTGAAATACCGATCATACCTAGCATCAGTGAGGTTTTACCTACCGTCTGCTCTTCAGGAGTAAAGACACGTTTGCGGAACTTGCCATCCAGAATCGCTGCCAGACCAACACCAATCGGCGGAATAACGATACCCAGTTCGCGAGCAATCAAGTCAAAGCCTTCGCCCATGCCGTTCAGGCCAAGTGCCACCGAGCCAGCAGCTTTGTTGATCGGGCCGCCAAGGTCAAACGCAGTACCCGCAGCAATCACCATTGAGTAGATACCGCGACCTGCATCACCTGCCTGAGTGAACAGTTCAATCATCGCAATGTTCAAAGCGCCAAAGAATGGGTTGATCACGTATTCCATGGTCAGCACCATCACGACACCTGTGACGGCTGGAACCAACAGCATAGTCTTGAGCGTGGTCAGCTCTGACTTCACTTTGATCACATCATTGAGGTAACGAACCAGATAACCAACAAGGAAACCAATCGCAATCGCGCCAAAGAAGCCCGATGGCGCCCAGCCTTCAAGGTCAAAGAAGCGCTTGTAGACCTCATCACTCATGATGCCGCCGATAAAGGCTGGAATCAGAGCCGGTTTACCCGCAATCGAATACGCCAGATACGCAGCAAAGATTGGGTACATAAACTTGATGGTCATAAAACCAAGCTTATCGAGCGTTTCGATTGGCGTGCCGGAGATATCGACAAATTCACCCGTGATCTTCGCGACTGCCATTAACAGGCCGCCAAGTACCACCACTGGCAACATATAGCTGATGCCCGTCATGATGTGGCCAATTGCCACCTGATAGGCGGAGCGTTTTTCTTCTGCCACTTCAATATCGGCGTCAGACTTCTCTTTACCGCGTAGGAAGACGGTTGGCAGGAGTTCATCTACGCGCTTAATCAATTCCTGAGTGCGAACTTTTAGCGGGTTGGCATTATCAAAACGTTCCATGTCCATGATCGGCACATCAACTGCCAGAACCACACCGTCTGCTGTCGCAATATCATGCGCTGTCAGCTTGTTCTTAACGCCATCACTGCCCTGGGTTTCAACTTTGACTTCGTAGCCTTGCTTCTCAGCCCATGCCTGAATTTTTTTCGCTGCCATAAATGTGTGTGCAATGCCGGTAGGGCAAGCGGTCACTGCAACGAGCTTTTTCTTACTCATGGTTGTTCACCGTATTCTTATCAACTCCGCCAAGTATATTTAGCCTCCATGTACCAAGGTACAGTTTCCTGATACAACCTACGTATGACGATACTTTTGTGATAGCAATCAAGGAAAATATTTGCTAGTTAGCGCCTAATAATGACAATTTCATTACTAATGATTGTATGCGATGAATACATTTAAGGGCATTGAGCGCGTTATCTATGAGTACTTGATCAGTCACGCGAGTGAGCTGGCTGAGATTTCTGCGAAGACCATTGCAAACAAAGCACTCACGACGACGACCTCAGTCAATCGTGTGTGCAAGAAGATGGGCTACGCCAGTTACACGGAACTCAGGTACAAGCTCGCCGATGATCTGAAAAAACAGACAAACTCTGTGATTGAAGAAGATGACCAGATTCAACGCATCGAAAAGATCGCCCAGTCATTAGATCAGTCGCCAGTGGTGTACCTATATTCCCGTGGCGCCTCGATTGTCAGCGTCTCTTACCTTTCGCGATTTCTATCACTGGCGAATGTTCCCCACTTAGTGATCACAGACATACACCAACTGGCGCGCGCCGAAAGTGGTACGGTTATGCTGATCAGCAAATCGGGAGAAACGCAGTCTGTGGTGGATATGGCCCACAATGCAAAACGCAAAGGCTTGAAAGTATTCGCGATCAGCCATACAGGGTCAACACTCGCAGGGATTGCCAGCACCAACTTAGATCTTGCTGAACAAGTCGATGGTATCTCGCCATACAGCCGAGAATCCCAAATCCACATTCTTGAACTCGTTGATGCCATTGGTCGCGCGTTATTAACGCATTAAACCGCAGTAATTAAAAGTTCATCGCTCCAAGCTAACTCAAGATAACTTTGTGCCTGTTGTGGCGTTGCCGTTAACCACTGCTCGACACCAATATCAGGGACAAGAAATGGCATACGATGATGGTATGGTAAGCATTGTGTGTTCGGGCTTGTAGTCAGAATGACCAAATTGCCATCATCCGCCAGAATTCCGGCCATATACAGAGGCATGCCATCTGAATTGGTAAACAAGAACTTGTTCTTTTTTCCTCCACTCTCACACCACTCATACCAACCGTTACAAGGCACAATGACACGCCTGCGGATAAATCCGTTACGAAATGTGGGCTTACTGGCCACCGTTTCTGACTGAGCGTTAATAATCAGTCGCTTAGCCCATTCAGGCCGAGTTCCCCACTTGATATCTTTCTGACAATACGCCTGTGCTTCAAACGCCACCACAGAGACATTTTCAGTCGGTTTCAAGTCAAGGTTCATCTGAGGGAAGAAGTCGATCCCCACCAGTTGGGAAACCACTCTTGCCAGTGGATCATCCGTTACATTCAAGCGTCCGCACATCTTGCTCCACCTCTTGTCGAGCACTCTGTCTAATTATGGACAATTATTTCCATAATGATTGGAAATTTTCGCTATTTTTCCCCTTCTTTAATGTCGTTAATCTACGCCCATCGACATTGTTCATATCGAAGTCTTCGAGTTTTTGAGCTTGTTCGTTTACTTGAAATAAGGGTTCAAAATCGTCCGAGCGGTTCGTGAGACCTAATGCAATTATTTAAATTCAACTAGGAGCCAACATGACTCACCCAATCATCAAAGATCTAAATACTCGTTACACAGCAAAAAAATACGACGCAAGTAAGCGTATCTCTGCTGAAGATATGGAAGTCATTAAAGAAGCGATTCGTTTATCTGCTTCTTCTATCAACTCACAACCTTGGAAGTTCATCGTTCTTGAAAGTGACGAAGCAAAACAACGTTTCCACAACACGTTTGCCAACATGCACCAGTTCAACCAACCGCATGCCAAAGAAGCGTCTCATACGATTTTGTTTGCTCACAACCCTCGCTTTACCAAAGACAACTACAAAAAAGTGGTCGATGCAGAAGTGACCTCAGGCCACCTGCCAGCAGAGCGATACAATGACATGCTAAATGGTGCGTTCGGCTTTGCGGAACTCAACACAGATGAGACAGGTTTCAACGGTAATTGGACAAAAGCTCAGACCTATATCGCACTGGGTAACACGCTACACACGTTGGCGCGTATGGGCATCGCTTCAACACCTATGGAAGGGGTAGACCCAGAGCTAATCGGTGAAGAATTCAAAGAAGAGTTAGAAGGCTTTGTGTGTGATTTTGCTCTAGCACTGGGTTATCACAAAGACGGTGAGGATTATAACCACGGCCTGCCAAAAGCACGTCTACCTCTAGAAGACGTCATCACAACACTGTAAAGCATTAGAAATTGACGAAAAAGGTAAGCACATGAGCAAGTTAACGATTATCGCCAATATCATTGCCAAAGAAGGCCAGGTTGAATTGGTTAAAGCTGAGCTAATCAAGCTGATCGACAAAACACGCGCTGAAGATGGCTGCATCAACTACGATCTGCATCAAGACAACGACAACCCGGCACATTTCGTTTTCCATGAAAACTGGACGTCAGAAGCCGCACTGGATACGCATCTCGCCAGCACGCATATCGCTGACTACGTCGCAGCTGTTGACGGCGCGGTAGAGACTTTCACAATCAACCGCATGACGCATATAGCCTAAGCGCAGAGTTATCGGGATAAAAAAGCCGCATTAAGCGGCTTTTTTGTATGTGGAGGGGTACTCCACTAAAGAAATTAAGCTCACAAAGATGTGCCAATTGTTTTAGCAAGTTTTTGGACAATTCCGATTTTCAGGGATGGGTTGATTCCTACCCTATCGATTAGTATTAGTATCCTGTCGTTTAATTAAGCACTGCTTGTTGAGCTGTTACCGAGCCCATGGGTTAAACAGATTGCTGAGACATATACTCAAGAAAACAAGCCACCCTACGCGTCTGCCGGTTTTCCGGGTCATAGTACATGTACACGGTGGGTACTTCGCACCAATATTGTTTTAAGATGGGGACGAGTTGCCCACTTGAGAGTTCGTCTTTGATGCTTGCATCCATCAGGTAGCCTATGCCGATTCCTTTTAATGCGCAGTCAACCATGACCTTTGAGTTATTGACTACCATGGCCGTATTTGATGGCAGTAATGAAACAAGCTCACTGCTCTTGTCTTTCGTTTTGTGTAAACGTATTGGCAGAAGCTTGTGACTTGAAGGGGCTCTAAACTGGATCATTGAATGTTGCTGAAGCTCATCGACAGAAGTTGGTTCACCAAAACGGCTAACATAGTCAGGAGAGGCGAACAGTGCCAATTCTGTTCGTTGTTCACCACTATTGAGGCGCTTAGCAATCATGCTGTCATTGACCGTTTCTCCGAAACGAAAGCCGATATCAAAGTGATGCTCTACTTGACTGTCAAAAGAATCAGATAGGGTGATTTCGAGCTGGATAGTCGGGAACTGCAACTGAAAATCCATAAGCACGTCTTTGAGAAAAACATCGTAAATGTCTCTTGCCATATTTAGTGACAAGCTGCCACTTGGTGCTTTGTTATGGTCGCAAACAAGCTCAATTGCGTTTGTTAAATCGTCAACGCTAGGATGAATTAACTCATACAATCGTCTACCGACTTCTGTTGGCGAGATAGCTCGAGTAGTACGATTAAATAAAGGTTCGCCTACATTCTTCTCTAATACTTTTAATGAATTACTCACAGAAGCGGAGCTGATACCAAGCAGTCTTGCAGCCTTACTGATATTTCCTTCTTCATAAATCGTCTTAAAAGAAATCAATTGGTTGTAAGTAATATCATTTTTAAATTCTTGCACACTGACCCCAATTGTTAGCTTCAGGTTGATATTTATTCAGTTTAACACCTTCTAGTTATCACCTGAAGTTACATATAGTCTAGTAAACACACTCATTAAGAACGATAACTGATTGTTGAATACATCAGATATGCAGGAGTTATAGAAATGACTAATCAATTAAATGAAGAACAAAAAGCAACGTTAGCGGCGGTGGCAAAAGGCTACGTGAGCCTTCCTGCTGACAGAGCGCCAATTTTAGAAACACCAAAAAATTACGGCCTTGCATATGAAGACGTTAGGTATATGACCGAAGATGGCGTTGAGCTGGCGGCATGGTTTATACCGAAAACAGGTTCAGAAAAGCTGATCATTTGTAACCATCCTGCGACTCTTAATCGTTATGGTTTCCCAGGACATAAAGCTCCTTGGAGCCAGTTTCAAGACATCGAAGTAAAATTCGGTAATGTTCATAAAGTCCTTCATGACGCTGGGTACAACGTACTTGCATACGACTTACGTGGTCACGGTGAAAGCGGCGATGCTAAGAACAACTCTTGGGGACAAGGCTTTGGTGACGAGCATAAAGATGTCATTGCTACGTTTGAGTACGTGAAGTCTCGAGTGGATCTACGACATATGATAATCGGGCTTTTCAATCCTTGTGCTGGTGGTAATGCCGCAATCAACGCGCTGAATAAATACCCTGAATATGCTGAAAACATAAAAGCATTTGTCTGCGCCCAGCCGGCTTCTATCAACATCATGTCTAAAGTTGCGTTAGATGGTATGGGGCTAGGTGCATTTTTTGATGTATTTGCTGAAGAAGTTGAGAAAAGCATAGGCATCAAACTTGATGACATGACACCACATAAATATGTGCAAAACCTCCACATCCCGACTTTTATTGTGCAGAACAAAGATGATGTTTGGACAGTGCCTGATGATGTACAAACTACCTTTGACTTGATTCCTACAGAGGAAAAGAAACTGCACTGGATAGAAGACGGTGATACCAGACGCTTTGTCGGCTACAACTACTGTGGTGAGCACCCAGAGCAGATGATTGAATGGTTTGACCGCTACATGAAACTTTAAGTCATGCGAATTAGCATTACTCGATACATTGAGGATCCATTATGAAAAAGACTGTTTTGATTACAGGTACAAGCTCAGGTTTTGGAAAGCTAGCGGTTAAAAAATTTCAATCTGAAGGGTGGAACGTTATCGCCACAATGAGGACACCTGAAAAAGAACAAGAATTGAATACACTCGAAAACGTATTAGTGCTCAAGTTAGATGTGACCGATAAAAGTTCAATAGACCAAGCGGTATCTGATGGTATTGCTCACTTTGGCAAAATTGATGTGTTGGTCAACAATGCTGGCTATGCATTACAGGGGGTATTTGAGTATACGTCTGATGAGCAAATGCGAAGAGAGTTTGATGTCAACGTTTTTGGCTTGGTTGATACTACCAAAGCATTGTTACCACATTTTCGCACCAGCATGAACGGAGTGGTTGTTAATGTCTCGTCGATTGCTGGGCGTGTAGCATTTCCATTTACGACATTTTATCACGCATCAAAGTTCGCAGTGGAAGGGCTTACGGAGTCGCTTCAATATGAACTATTACCTTTTGGTATTGGCGTTAAACTGGTTGAGCCAGGGGCGTTTGGCACAAACATAAACAGTTCCGCTTCCTGGGCAAATGGTGAACACAATAACCCTTATTCTGATAAATTGCATATCGCAAAAACTGCAATGCAGACGATGGCTGCAACTTTGCAACAGGATCCAAAAGAGGTCGCAGACAAGATATTCCAAGCTGCTACTGATGATTCATCTACTCTGCGTTACCCTGTTGGTGGAGATGCGATACAAGTTCTTGGGGCTAGAGAAAAAATGGGCGATTCAGAATTCAAGGATATGATGATCACTAACCTTGGAATCTAATTTCAGTAGAATATTCGCCCAACAGAAGAGAGGAGACATCCATGAATTAGCATTAAGAAATGTTAGGCAAAATTCGACAGGGTTTCTCCGCCCACCTTTCATCCTAGCACGCAAAGGGGCACTTTTGAGGTACGAAGTGTCGCCTGTGAAGGTCCTTGGCAGAACTGCTCTAGAATTACCGCCGAATTTTCTCAGCTCTCCAACCCAACTTATTTATGATGCGCTGTGTGGGTTATATTAAGTCTTAGTGATTTATCTAACCTAGTTCCATAGAGACGCTAATGACAACCAAAATCCGTAGTATTCAGTCTATCGAGCGTACCTTCTCTATACTTGAGGTACTTTCTCTTCACCCAGCTGGACTCTCTCTACAAGAGATCAGTAACAGAGTCGATATCAACAAAACAACGGTTCACGGCTTGCTCGCAACACTTCATTCACTTGGATATGTGATGAAAAGTAAACAAGGTTATAGCTTGGGGCTGCGCTTTCGCGAGCTATCTAAACCTTTGGAACAAAAGGACGAGACTATCCGAACGCACTTTGCCCCACTCATCGGGAAAATGGCCCAGCTCACCCATAACACTGCCTATCTAGCGGTTCAAAGCGGCTTGCAAGAATATCTCTATATAGATGCTATCGAACAAGATAACCTTCTCACTATTCGCAGTCCGCGTGGAAAACGTGAAGGGTTAACGTCATCAGCTATCGGCAAAGTGTTTTTAGCTTTTGATGAGGGCCTTTTACGAAATTTACGGCTCAATAATCAGATCTCTAACGCTCTTGAAGCAGAGCTTACAGAAGTGAAAAAGCAAGGCTTTGCCCTAGATCTGGAACAAGCAGAGCCCGATCTTCATTGTCTAGCTATCCCGCTTTATATAAATGGTGAGTTTGTCGCCGTCGCTGGCGTAAGTGGCAATGCAAAAGAACTCAATCGTGAGCGGCTCATCCATTTTGCCGGTACTTTTCTGAGTAAGTAGATGAGCTCAGCCAAGCTGAGTTTGATAATGTCGAATCTCGCCCATTTATCCATGCAATCTTGAGGTAATCGTAGCTCTCTGTAATAGGCTTCTTTTACCCAAAGAACCTATTGAGGATAAATTATGTTTACTGTACTGATTACTGGGGCTAATCGTGGTCTTGGCCTTGAGTTTGTTCAACAATATCATGCAAAAGGCTGGAATGTATTGGCTGCTTGTCGTGCCCCAGAGCAGGCAAGTGAGTTGGTTAACTTATCTGAAACCCATAATATTGAACTGCTTAAGTTGGACGTGACCTCTGAGCAGGATATTAACCAACTTGGCAAACAGCTAAAAGATCGCCCAATTGATCACTTAATCCTCAATGCAGGTGTTTTAGGTGAAGATTGTGCAACACTTGGTGAAATGACTCAGTCCAAATGGCTTGAGGTTTTGAACATTAATACCGTTGCGCCAGCCCTTCTTATCCAAGCGCTTAGAGAAAATGTTGCTGCTAGCAAGCTTAAAACTATTGTTGGTATCTCAAGCCGAGTTGCCAGCATTGGTGACAACAGCTCTGGCAATATGTATAGCTACCGTACATCAAAAGCTGCGCTTAACCAGATCCTAGTCTCTGCAGCACGAAACCTAGCAGAACAAGGGGTTAAAACCTTAGCGGTTCATCCTGGTTGGGTTCAAACAAATATGGGGGGGAAGGATGCAACCTATACTCCACAAGAGAGTGTGGCAGGTATCATCAATGTGACAGAGTCTTTAACACTAGAAGGGTCTGGTAGCTTCCGAGTATTTGATGGCTCAAACATAGAGTGGTAATAAACAATTTTTAATATGTGTAATTCATAGACATCCTTTCAACTGTACTGGATGTCTATGGACAGAAAAATCCAGACAAAATCTGCAGTGGGTACAGATGTAGTAGCTAAGTAAAGCCACTAATTCTCTACTCCGCTCTCCCCCCTGATAGTGATACAATCCCCGCATCAGAATTACCGAGAAACTCTATGTTTATCCATCATGTTAACGGCATCGATTGGCTGGTGATTACCGCCTTTAAAGAACTGAAACCTCTATTTATTGAAGAAGCTGGTGCGATCCCCTCTTGCTTCTCTGCTGACAGCGAATTGAGCCTGATTGATCAAGCCAAGCGCGCTTATGGATATTTGCCTTCACTCGACGGAGTAATCACTGATACCGGCACTTTTCAAAGCCGTGATAACGAAGAAGATTTAAACCCACAGCTTGCGTGCTTAGTTGAGGGACGTGGTCGAGTGTTTATCTACCACGGCGGCTTTGTCGCTTTTGTGGATGACGAGCAAACCTTTATTACTCGAATGCACTGAAAGCTATTCAGTAAGTTGAAATCGGCAAGTTGTCCCCTATCAGGATTGGGGCACTTTTGAGTTACGAAGTGTCGCCTGTGAGGGTTCTGGACATAAACGTGTAGTACTTTGCTTTAATTCACTTTGCCCAGAACAGAACAAGAATATCTGCTAGCTCGCATCACTTCCTGAAAGCTGGAGGATCCAAGAAGCTATCTCTTCGATTGTGGTTTGATTGCCATTTAGTAGTCGAGTCATTAAACCGCCCAATAACAAAGCATAGGCCTGATTAGCATTCTCTTTACCTACAATTTTATGTAGCTCTGCCAAAAATTTGCTATCTGCCATTTTTAGAAGCCGATCATTGGCTATGTCTTGACTGTCTCTATTTTTAACATAGTCCAATAGCACCGTCATTTCGCCCCTAAAGCGACTATCCAAAGCCTTTATCAATTGGGTAATGGCTTGCCCTTTGTCTTCAGGTAGGGCTGAATTACGCTCTACGCCATAAAGTGAGTGAGGCTCTAGCACAAACTCTGTACAGGCAGTAAATAGCTCTTCCTTACTTGAGAAGTAGTGGTAAAGAGCACTTTTGGATACGCCTAGAGCTTCTGCAATGCCTCGCATTCCTAATCCATTCAGCCCGTGCTCTGAAAAAACATCAACGGCTTTGGTGATAAGTTCATTACGGTATGCTTCTCGATCTACGATTTTTGGCATTATTTCGCCTCTTTTAAAGTCCATCTGGACTATATCCTCACTGAGTTTAAAAGTCCACTGGTCGATAAAACGAAACCTTTAAAAGACCACCTGGACTAAAAACATTGACAAGATCAAAAATGATCAAGTAATCTTATTTAGACCACACGGACTAAATAAGATTACATAATTACTCGTTCGTAGTTATTTCAGATAAAGGGGGACACCATGAACAAAGATCAACTTACCTTAAAAGATGCACCTATTAACTGGCAGTGCAATGGTAAATTCAATTTCACAACGGGCTATGGTGCGACTAAAACTGAGAGTGCGATTGCAAATTATGCCGCATTCATCGCACCAGCAATCCTATACTTTTTTGCATGGAAAGAGCTTGATTGGAGTGTGCTACAAATTATCGTAGCCGCTGTTTTAACCTTAGATATGATTGGTGGTGTGCTAACGAACTCGCTTGGTTCAATGAAGCGTTACCTTCATACCAATCAAGACCTAGATGTTAATTGGTTGGGGAAACTAGTGAAAAGTAAATTCCTATTCCCAGCAATCCATTTTCAATTGTTCGCGATTCCACTGTGTTTTGACGTCGCATGGTCTTATGCTTTCTTTTGGTATGGCATGATGATGGCATCAATTGTATTTATGCTTTTTATACCTTTGTATCTACACCGTCCTGTCGCACTGTTGATCGTAATGCTATCGATCATTCTTGCTCAACTTATACCTTCACCTATCGGTCTTGAGTGGATTGCTCCCATTTACATGATTAAGTTAGTGCTTTCTCATGGCGTAAGAGAAGAGCCATATCGTCCAACACTAGAAAGCTAACGACACTGAAGCAATGGTGACACAAATTTAGTCCGCTGTTGCTTCAAAGTAATTCAATCCGGAGAGTACGTAACTCCATACCTAAGGGTCAAAACATGTTAGAACCACCAAGAGTATTGGTCGTCGGTGCAACAGGCTACCTAGGCTCACACATTATCAAACAGTTACAGCGAGAAGAATATGACTTTAAAGCTCTCGCCCGGAATAGACAGAAGCTACTTGATCTCGGGTTGCATGACCATCAGGTAGTTGAAGCGCAGGCAACGGATCCTGATTCCCTTGTGGACTTATGTAAGAACATAGATGTTGTCATATCTTGCTTAGGTATTACCCGACAACGAGATGGTTTGAAATATATGGATGTTGACTACCAAGCCAACTTTAATATCTTGGTAGAGGCGGAAAAATCAGGCGTAGAGAAGTTTATCTACATTTCAGCATTCAATGCACAAAAATATACCAATGTTCGCATGTTAAGAGCTAAAGAAAGATTTTCTGACCGTCTACTTAGCTCAGAAAGACTACAACCATGCGTAATTAGACCAAATGGTTTCTTCTCTGATTTAGAAGAAATCTATCGCATGGCAACCAAAGGTAGCGTTTACATTTTTGGATCTTCGGCTATGAAGTTAAACCCGATACATGGCGAAGATCTCGCTGAATTTTGCATCAAATCTATCCAGTCGAATATGAAAGAATTAGATGTAGGAGGCCCAGAAGTATTAACAACAACCCAAATTGCCCAGTTTGCTTTTGAAGCCCAACATAAAGACGAGAGCATTGTCCGATTACCAGACTATCTAAGACGCGTAGCTTTATGTTTAGTGGAGCGTCTACCTGAGAAATGGGGTGGTGCCACAGAGTTTTTCTTAACTGTTATGGGGAATGACTCCATTGCTCCAACTTATGGGAAACATAAAATAAGCGATTACTATGCAGAGTTATTTACGATGAATAACAATTAGTGATCGTAAAGAGTCTAAGACATAATCGGGCACAGACTTTTCGGAAGAGAGAAAAGCCTGCATTAGCGCTTATCAACAGTCTGCTTTTTCAGAGGGCCTCAGAAAGGGGGAATTGTAAGTCAGCCCCCCAACCAGCCTTATTGCCCCGTTAACTCAAAGGCACATGGAAAGTGCTCTTGATCTCTTTAACCGATACATTGGACTGAATAGCGCTAACGCCTTTGACTCGTCGTATGGAACTAATTCGTTCAAAGTACTCATCTAAGTCTTGTGCCACGACCTGTACGATATAATCTGCGCCACCAGCGATGCAGTGACACATAGTGATCCAGTCTGACACCGCTACATAGTCTTCAAACGGGTCGGTGTTTTCTACTTCATGGCTACCCAGTGTCACCAGAGTGAAGCCCGAGACCTGAAAGCCAAGCTTCTTACGGTTCAGTCTTGCGGCATAACCTTCGATATAACCCTCTTGTTCCATCTTCTTCCAGCGTCGCCAGCAAGGTGTTTCACTCAGATTAACTTCTTCGGCTAACTTGCTGTTGCTGATACGGCCATCTTTCTGGATACGTTCAAGAATGGAGAAATCTGTACTGTCCAACTCGAAATTGGTTGATTCTTTCTTTTTCATGACCTGTTTAGAAATAGTCTGCTCAAATTTACGAATACCATAACCCAGATAGCAATTTTATTCCTGCGGAGATCGGTAGACTGGATCTCATATTGCAACAATGACTTTTTGGGAGTGAGCAATGAGTGCTCAGTTAATGACAGCTTTTATGCTGTTCGCAGTATCAATTTCGATGACCCCTGGCGCGGGGAATATCGCTTTGATTGGTCTTTCTAGCCGCTATGGTGTAGGTGCGACCTTACCTTTTATCGTCGGTAACGCAGTTGGTGTGATCGCCATTCTCGCTGGAGCCAGCCTTGGCGTTGCAGGGCTACTGAATCTCTATCCGACGTTGTACCTAGTCTTGAAGTGGCTTGGTGCCGCGTATTTGCTATACATGGCATGGGGTATTGCCCATATGGAACTCGACAGTGATACCAGTGTGAAAAAGTCCGGCCTGTTGTCCGGCGTCTTAGTACAGATCCTTAACCCGAAAAGCTGGGTCGCATCCATCACAGTGTTTTCCCAATTCGTCTCGCCTAGCAGTAACTATATCGCTCAGGTGGTGTTTATTATTGGAGTGATGGTGATAACGGGTGTCATTGGTATGTTGGTCTGGGCTTACTTTGGCTCAATGTTGACGCGCCTGATCAACTCTCCTGAGAAAATGGTGATGGTGAACCGTTGTTTTGCCGGCAGTTTGGCAGCAGTCGCGGTGTTTGTGGTCACTCAACCGATCTAACGACCTTTCGCCAAGACTCGCGAGATTGCTGGACAAATAGAAAAGCCTTCAATAAATGAAGGCTTTTTATCGGGATACGCTACCTTAATCAGTTACTGCTTAATCGCAGTACAAAAGCTCACATCGGAGTGTTGAGTCACTGGGTCATAACTGTGATAAAGCTCGAAACAAGGTCGATCATCGTTTTCCATTCCAGAATTAATCACGTTACTCATTAGATCATCCCATGCTTTTGAGTACTGAGTAGGCTCGGTAATCTTCTGACGCATAACCGCGTAATCGCCACCCGGAAAATCCTGCAGTTCTATATTGCCCGGTACTTCCGTGCCCTCTGGCACCATTAAGCAGATATCGGTACGGCACTTATCATTTGGGGTAATTTCTGGATTGTCGTGGAAAATAAAGATACAGGTGTTTTCAGCCAGTCCCTTCATTCCAGCCCACTGATAAAGGCGACTTGATGGTTCCTGATAGCCTTCGCCATAAGGACCAGTAACTCGAACATAGGCTAATTTTGTTGCTTCAAACTTTTGAATTTCCATTGTCTTGCTCCACATCGTTGGTTCCGAGCCAGTATATGGATCGCCACTCTCGCCTTCGTTTCCATTCTTGCGCAACGTGTGTCCAATCTTGCTGTTTCGCGCCAGTTTGGAAAATTCTTGATAGTTTTCACAATCTCTAAACTCAGTTGGTGTTACGCCATAGTGCTGCTTGAATGCCTTAGCCAGACTCTGCGAAGAGGAGAAACCATACTCAAGTGCAATGTTGAGTATTGGTTGCTTAGACTTGAACAGATCATCAGCGGCGGCGGCCAGTCTCAGACGACGAATGTAGTCAGCCAGAGTCTCACCCTGTACCGCTTTAAACGTGCGGTGAAAATGGTATGGAGAGAGGTTAGCCAAGGCGGCGACTTCTGGCAGGTTTAAAGGTTGGTTAAAATGTTTTTCCAGATAGCGAATGACTGGAGTTAGCCGTTTTTTGTAATCAACGCGCATTCTTGGTTCATCCTTGCTTAATTTGCTGAAAAGCCTACCCCACAGCACGCTCGCTTCAAAGCTATGATTGGATAAATGTATAGCGTGTCTCGATTCGCCTCAGACAAGAACAACTTTCAGCACCCTCCAGCCGCACATAGCAGGCTGGAGGGTGATATAACAGTAATAGTAGGTATCTGACTGATATACAGAGAGTTGTGTTTAGTAGATCATGAGTGGTTACAAAATGACCATTGTAAAGAAAATAAAAAAGAGGAATATGGACTTAGGAGCTGCAAACAGGAGATAGTTTTATGACTTTATTTCTGACAATCATGATTTTTCTGAGCTTCATGGCTATGCTCGCTATTGGCGTTATGTTTTCCCGCAAGCCTCTAAAAGGAGGTGGATGTTTCAAAGCATCCGACGTAGATAGTATTACAAAAAACAACATCAAGAATCGCACTGATATTTAACTGAGTAAACGTGCTCTGAACATCTACTCAAACGATTCTGGCACAATAGATTTGTTCACCAATTTGTCTTTCAACATCATTGACTCTTAGCGCTATGTTTTAGCCATGCTGCTAACTCTTTTTCTACATAGCGAGTCAGTATGAACCTAGAGTTACGACATGACAAAAGCGCTTTAGTGCAAGCACACTAAAGCGTTTTTCTTGATCAGATTATTTATTGAAGAAATCCGCTACAGCATTTGCTGATAATGCTACCGCTTCTGGTTTGTAGTAAAAATCGACATGACTAAACTCGCTCAATGCTAGCACTTCGTGCTCATTAGTTAGTTTCTCAATAAATGCAGTTGAGCAAATCGCAGTTGGTGCATCCTGACCATATACCACTAATGTTGGCTGCACGATTTTGTCGGCGTAATGCTCACAAAGAGAGAACAAGGATTGCATTGGTTGATCAGCGACATGCATATTAGTGAAATTCTCGACCGCTACAGGGCCTCGATAGCCATCACGACCATAATAGTCATAGGTCTCGCCTGCCATTTCTGGGAAAGCTGCTTCACCAACAAACTCCTCTTTCGACTGTTCGTCATTCAAACCAAATGGAGCAACATAATCTGGCTTCCCCGTATCAAACATTTGCTGTTTCGAAGCGTTTGCTGCCGTAATCATCTGGTGAACCATTGTTTTATCTGTCCACTGGAAGGCATCCGTCGCCATCATTCCTGACACTAGGGCCAGCTTTTTAATACGATGGTCAGTCACAGCGGAAGACGCCATGATTGAACCACCTTGGCAAATACCAAGGCCATAGATTTCATCGACATAAGGTAGTGAGCCCAAGAAAGAAACCGCATCCCATGTATTCTCGATTAAGCGAAACATGTATCGAGCTTGCATGTGCTCTCCAGGGAGTGATGGAGAGTCCCCCATGCCTAAGTAATCAAACGCAAGGAAGATAAAACCACGCTCTGCCATTTCTGGACCGTAAGTGGCTAGCACCTGCTCTTTGACTTGTGGAAACGGGCTCGCACCAAGAATTGCTTTGTATTTTTTCTTCTCATCAAACCCTTCTGGCAGGTACATATTACCAACGAGTTCCACACCGAATGATTTAAATGTTACTTGTTTAATATTCATCGCTATACCTTTTGTCTCTGTCGCTCTATGGGATTGATTTGATTAGTTTTCAAATACAGGAACCAACTCTAATGTTGTTGCTTCATGCTTCTCTTTATCAAACGTTAAACGCATTATTGGATAAATAAGCCCTAGTAACTTTCGATAGGCTTTATTAACTCGAGGAGTCACCATTTTTAAGTCATCAGGGACTTTGCCATTCACGAGCACTTCTAGATCACCGATTTTCATCGCCCCATTTGGTCGACAATCAGTGCTCGGGGCGTTGATGAATGCGTCATACCAACTACGCTTGCTGAACTTATACTGTCTGATAAAAAATCTACCTTCTGTTTGCACAATGGTGATGTCTATAAAGCGGTGTTCGCCACATCTAATTTGATGCACTTTTTGACCATCAACGGCTTGAATCAACTTATTCAACCTTGCTTCATTTCGCATGATAGTTATCACCCCGTATAAGCTGTCTCGTAATTGATAGCGTTATCTTAGGCGGGAATTGCTGAAGTAGCAGTGCACAAAACCACGAGAGTTGTATACAAATCTCCGAGATGCCCCTTTTCGTTATTTTGTATACACATTACGGTGTTTTATGTACTGTGATATTGCCTAGGCTAACGCATAGTAGCTTTAGCAATAACCGACATTTGCGTGAGTTATTGTCTTTGACTGGCGCCAAAGTTGCGTTACGAAATGAGGTTTAACTATGAAAAAATTCCACTTTGATACGATTGCAGAACAAAATGAAATCCTTGGGCTTCGCCCACCAGAGCACCCTCTAATTGACGTGATAAAGATAAGTTCAAACAGTGATGATAACCAATTGAACTGCGAAGAGGATATTTCACTTTCTACTAGCTTCTACTCGATATCGCTCAAACATATCATTTCTGGTGAGCTCATGTATGGGCGTACGCGGTACGACTGCTCGAATGGCACCATGCTGTTTTTTGCACCTAATCAAGAGGTATCCGCCAGTGGAATTAAAGTGGATGCGGTAGCTCGAACTATCTGTTTTCACCCAGACTACATTCGTGGCCACAAGCTACAAGATGAGATAAGGAAATATCAGTTCTTCAATTATTCTGTCAATGAAGCTCTTCACCTTTCACCAAAGGAAGAGCGACATATGGCAAATATGTTTGATGCACTTGAGCTTGAAAACAGCAATAGCCTGGATGCCTTCAGCAAAGAGCTTATTTTGTCACAAATCAGCACCCTACTGATGTATGCCAACCGTTACTATCACCGCCAGTTTTTAATGCGCAAAGAAGCAGATACATCTGTATACGATAGATTTTCAATGCTATTGGAGGCTCGCTTAGAAGCTGTTGTTCATGAGTCGGCTACAATCCCTGAAGTTGAAGAACTGGCTCAAGGCATGAAAATGACTAGTCGATACCTAAGTGACGCTCTGAAAGCGGAAACTGGCAAAACAACCAAAGATTGGATTCATTATGCTTTAATCGAAAAATCAAAAGATCGCTTGCTTTCAAGTAAGGATTCTGTGGCGACTATCGCGTACGCTCTTGGTTTTGAATATCCGCAATATTTTTCACGTCTGTTCAAAAACAAGGTAGGGATGACACCATCTGAATATCGAGCAGAAAACATTCGTCATTGACAGAAAGTTGCACTCAGCAAGAGTTAAAAATTCTTATACTCGAAAAGACTGCTATCTCTTTTTGCGGGAAACAGTTCATTAATGTTATTTACTCTTGCCAATCGGAAAAATAAGAGACCAAGTAATCTATCGCCATTCTCGCTTTCTGAGGTAAAAACCGTCGATTCTGATACACAATCCAACTGCTTGAGCCTTTTCCCCAAAATGGTTCCAGAACTGGAGTCAGTTTCCCTTCTTCAAGCGCATGGTTAAAGCTGCTTTTGGGTAAATACGCGATACCGAGGCCTTGCTCACAAGCTTCAATCACCGCTGTGGAGTTATTGCTGCGCCACCGACCATGAACACGGACGGCATTCAGTGGTTTACCTTCATGTTCGAACAGCCAATGATCATTGTTGGCAATAATACAGCTATGTTGCTTTAACTGTTCAGGATGAGTCGGTTGCCCAAATTGTTCGAGATAGTCACGACTTGCCACGGCGGCCATAGGCCTGTCTGCCAATTTTCTTGCCACTAACCCTGAGTCATTAAGCCGACCATAGCGAATAGCAAAGTCGATACCGTCTTCAATGAAATTGACCATGCGAGTATTGAAGTCGAGTTCCACCGTCAAGTTTGGATACTTCTTTGCAAACGCCATCAAAGCCGGCGCTACATAATTCTCCGCAAATGCCCCTGCGGCGCTCACTCGCAGCGTACCACTAAGCTGAATGTGCTGTGAGGAAAGCTGCTCATTCGCATGCTGAAGCCCGTTCACCAGCTCTTTGCATTGGCGATAGTAAATTTGCCCGGCATCCGTCAATGACACCATACGCGTCGTTCGGGCAAGCAACGCCACCCCAACACGCGATTCAAGTCGGGAGACTTGCCGGCTAACGTGACTCGTACTGCATCCCAGCTGCTTCGCCGCAGATGAAAACCCTTGGCTCTCTGCAACCGCAACAAACTCATTGATCCCTTCGAAACTGTCCATACTCACCTTTGCTATATGGCAATAATGTTTTGCAGATTACTCATATTATCAATCAAATGATTCACAATTAGTATGTGGGTGAACTAAAAATATGAGTCAGCGAGAAAGGATAGAATCATGAAAAAAGTACTAATACCTGTCACTAATCACGCCACACTAGGCAGCACAGAACAAGCAAATGGCACATACGCGCCAGAACTCACTCACGTGCTTAAAGAGTTAATCAACGCTGGTATTGAATACGATATTGCTTCGATCAAAGGTGGTAAAGCACCGTTATACGGGACAGATATCGAGGGAGATTACGTCAATGCGGAGATCTTGGCAGATGATGATTTCCTAAATCGTATCAACAACACGATTCCGGTATCTCAGCTAAACAGTGACGATTACGATGCCATTTTCTATCCGGGTGGTTTTGGCTTGCTGTCTGATCTTGCCGTCAATAAAGACTTTGCCACGATCGCCGCTAAACATTATGAAAATGGTGGTGTTGTAGCATCGGTATGTCATGGCCCTGCGGCGCTGCTTCCAATTACACTAAGCAATGGCGAGAAGCTATTGGCTTCTAAGTCGGTAACAGGCTTCACCCGAGAAGAAGAAATCGACTTCGGCACTATTAACGATATTCCATTCTTACTGGAAGAGTCACTGGCACGAAGTGCAGCACGCTTTAGCAAGGTTCAACCTTGGCAAGAGCTTGTCATTGTCGACGAACGTGTCATTACAGGCCAAAACCCAACCAGTGCACACGGTGTAGGCCAAAAGTTGGTGGAAATTCTAGCTTAATAGATTTGGCATCAAGGCATAAATTCCACAGCCTGCCTTGGTGCCAGCTCTTCTATGCATTTCTCTCGTCGTAAGCTTTGCGTGCACGTTCAATATCCTGCCTATGGTCATCAGCCCACGAGACTAATTGATAAAGAGGCTTAACTAGCTCTCGTCCCATCTCCGTCAGGCAGTATTCTACTTTTACCGGTACTTCGGGGTAGACCGTTCTATTCACATAGCCCTCTCGCTCTAAATCTCTCAATGTTTGAGTCAGCATCCGTTGAGATATGCCTTCAATCCTTGATTTTAAAGAGTTGAACCGATCTTCCCCATCCACCAACGCAAACAAAATCAAGAGCGACCACTTGTCACCGATTTGCGAAACCACATTGCGCACCGCGCAATCTTCATTGTTATGAAAAACACGTCTTTCAGCTTTAGCTTGTTCAGCCATTTTTTACCCCTTATCCAACCCTAAGCGCCGCATAGGTTACCAAAATGTGCCTAGCGAACGCGAAAGTGCCTTCTTGTTATGTAGGTTACTATTAATTACTATAATGATCAATATATACCTAAACAACAATAAGTACCTTGGAGAGAGCTATGCTAAAACTAATCACATCCACTATTCTTTTGCTATTAACTACAACGAGTTATGCGCAATCATCAGACAACTTAACGATTGACCTACAAAAGTTACAGAAACCAAATTGGACTGAGCAGGAGCTGGCCAACGCCGAATTGATTACCGATTTTGTGCAGAACTTAATGAATGACCATAACTTTGATTATGTTCTGGAACACTACAACGACAGTGCCTATACACAACACAATCGTAACTTGCCTGACAAAGTGACAGGTTTGGTTGGCTTCCTGAAAGAGTTCGTGGAGGATTACCCTGATTACACCTACGACGTAAAACATATCTATGTGGATGGTGACTACGTGATTTTCCATTCACATGCCACTTTGGATAAAGAAGACCGAGGGAACGACGAGAAAGGCATGAATATCATCGATACGTGGCGAATAGAAGATGGCAGAATCGTTGAACACTGGGATTCAATCCAAGCGCTCGACTTCTCGATGAGACTTTATTCTCTGCTTAGTGGTGGTGATATCCAGAATGCCAATGGAGTGTATTAAGCCCAAAATCGGTCAAAGGGGCGACTCTCGCCCCAACTCCACATCAACGTCAAAATTAACGCTACTATTACAAAAATTAGTGAGCACATTCGCTTAAATTTTAGCGCTATTGATACAGCAGTTAGTGACTATTTCCCCCAACTCAAACCCATCTCAATTTTTTGACTTTGCTCCACAACATTCAGATAAAAATAGCGATATCGGCCTTTTTTAAACGCCAGTTTTAAAAAACATGATCAACTTAACCTATTGTTTTTATTTAATTTATATGAACATTAAAACAAATACACCCATTTGCGTCATTGACAACAATCATTAAGCTTCACATCATGAAAATGATTACTATTTTCATTTTAATGAGACTGTAGGACGACAAACTCATGTCAATGCTCTCTAACATTTTCCATGCTAAATCATTCACCCCTTTGCCTAGTTTCAAAGAAATCCGCTCTCCGATAGGCATGTCGCAACGCCGCTTCATTCATCAACAGAGGGAACAAATTCAACAAATATTGGAAGGACGAGACCCGCGGTTACTGGTGATTGTCGGTCCATGCTCAATTCACGACCCAAATGCTGCGCTGGAGTACGCCAATAAGCTGGCCGCCATTCAACGAGAATTTGCTCCGACACTCAAAATAGTCATGCGAACCTACTTCGAAAAACCTCGAACCCGAGTAGGCTGGAAGGGGTTCGTTGTTGACCCAGATCTTGATGGACAACACAACATCGCGCAAGGTATCAAACTTACCCGTGAACTACTGGCATCCATTCTAGATCTCCAGCTTCCAACTGCGACTGAATTTCTCGACCCCAATTTTGCCCCTTATTTTGCCGATATGATTTGTTGGGGAGCGATTGGCGCAAGAACAACAGAATCCCAGCCTCATCGCCAGTTGGTATCGGGGCTGCGTTGCCCCGTAGGCTTTAAGAACAGCACCGACGGTAACATTGATATTGCAGTCGATGCGATTCACGCTTCTCGTATGCCACATTCTTTCATTCAGTGCGGTGATGATGGCACTCACGTCGTCGTACACTCTGAAGGCAACCAACATGGTCACTTGATTCTACGTGGAGGCCACTCACCTAACTACGCGCAATCACACATTCAAGCCGCGGCTTCCACGTTAAAACGTAACGACCTCGCAGCTAAGTTGGTGGTCGATTTTAGCCATGGCAACAGCCAAAAAGTTGCCCAAAACCAGCTCAAGGTCGCTGATGATATTGCTGAACAACTTCGAGCAGGCGATGACTATATCGCAGGAGTGATGTGCGAAAGTTTCCTGCAAAGCGGACAGCAATCGGTGCACCAAAGACCATTCAATTACGGTCAGTCAATCACTGACGAGTGTCTGAATTGGCAAGATACCGTTCACTTACTGCGTGTTTTACACCATGCGTGTCTTGACAGAATGAAGCTCCGCCAACCCGCCACAGCGTAATGCTCATCTGGGGTTAAACGACAAAACACGATCGATGAAGAGGGAAAGACTACTCAATTTCGGTGCAAAGAGGAAAGAAATGGCTTCCGATCCGAGTAGACAGAAACCGAGTGGCTCAACAGAATGGAGCTCTCGTTTATAAAACCAATAATACGAGCCAAAGAATAAAATAATAATATGAGACAACGCGTGGAAAATGAACACTTTATCGTGTGGCCCGCTTCTCAATACTCCAATGAAACATGTGTGCATTAGCTGACTAAGCCGTATTGAAGGGTACCAACTATGAACTGCGTTGACTCAAAATTTCAATCTAATTGCTCAGGTGCAGCCACACCGCGCGCAAACAGTGAAGCTTCACGCTCACCGATAAAACCAACCTGTCACTCATTCGGCGGATGTTTAGGATGTCAAATCCATACCTTATCGGGGTATGGAGGTTGCACAGCCTATGAAGCCCAACCCGTGGAACCAACCTGCTGCCTGCGCATATTAACTGTTGTGCGCGGTGAACGATTATTTTGGCACAATGGCCAGGATCAACCGCTTGAACTGGAACCGGGCAAGAGTGTTCTGATCTTATCCACCAACAAATTCAATGATGTATTTATAAGTGCAGAAGAAACCTTTGTTGAGATCGCCGATATCCGATTTGAGTGCCACTACTTAGGCAAGATTCATCACCAGATTCAAGAAGTGCTCAAGAATCGTATCCTTGAACCTTTAGCTGAAAATCGACCTTGGATCTTTGATACAAGCTTTGATATTCAACGCTTTCTCAGTCAACTCGATGTGAATGACACAAGCCATTCTTCAGATGCAACGACACACTTGTACACCGTGTCCCAAGCCTACCAGTGTTTGTCGAAGCTTCTGAATCAATTGGACATGATTCAACCGAACAAAAAGCCTGAAGAATGCGCGTGTTTATCCAGCCGGACTCTAAACAAAATCCGTAAAGCACACACTTTGATCGAGCATGAGCCAGGGAAAAACTGGAGTATCGCAGAACTGTGCAAAGAAGTGGGTACCAATGAAACGAGTTTCAAGCGAGGTTTTAAGTTACTTTTCAATACAACGTTCTCCAAGCGGCTGCAACAAACACGAATGGATATCGCGGCAACAGAACTCGAATTCACTGATCAACCGATCATAGATATTGTTTACAAAGTTGGCTATTCAAGCCCTTCTCATTTTACCAAACTGTTTAAACAACATTTTGGACAAAACCCTCTTCAATATCGTAAGTGCCGTCAGCGAGCCTGATATTACCGTTCTGTCTTTCCCTCTGGTAGCAAGTTGAGACCAGCCCCCGGTGCGCGCTGGGGGACTTTTTCCTAGAGCCTTTGGACTAATGCAAGAATAGACATAACGCCCACCCAATGATAATGTTTCTCATTATCAAAAAATAATTATTAATAAAACTATGGCTTACTACCGTCTTCCTTTCCACTTAGATCTCATGGAGGAGTCTATCCAAACCAATGGCAACATTGTGTTTAAGCACCCTAGCTGTGAGTTTTCTCTAAGGTGTAATCAGCTTAATGATGACATTGTACTGAGTGAGTTTCACGGCAACTTTTGCTCCCCAACTCAGCTAGATACACCAGATAAAACGGAATACGATTCCGTCACCATCATGCTCAATCTGGGCAATGCGGTTTACTATCATATAGACAGTTTGGCCACACCTCGTATCCTCCCCAGCCAAGCATTAGCCTTATGTTACTCCGATGCGAGAACAGGCATGTGCCGCTATCAACCTCAGGAGACACGACTCTTTGCAATACAGATGCCGAGAAAAGTCTTGATGGAATATCTGGATGTCATGCAAATCGGCAACCACATTCAAGATAAGCTTCGAAACAGGGAGCCATTTCTGCTAATGAAGCCCGCAACAGAGGTCTTCAGACGGTTTGCTGCTCGCCTATCTTTACCTTCTGCGCCAAATGACACATTGCACCACCATTTGTCCTACTCCTTCATGACGGATGCGACCCGATACCTGATTGCAGATGATGGAGTCCGACGTACGCGTATAGACAGCTGCAATGGTCTGGAAAAAGCCATTGATATTCTCGATAAAGAATACATGGTGCCAACAACTATCACACAGTTAGCTCACCGGATTGGCACTAACGAAACATCACTCAAGCAGTGGTTCCGTAAAGAGCTAAACACCACAGTACATCAATACATCGTTCAGCAACGCATGGCTAAAGCCGCCGAGTTATTAAGTATGAGTACTTTATCCATCTCACATGTTGCGCAAGAAGTGGGTTATGCCAATCATGGTCATTTTGCCGCAGCATTTAAAAAAGAGTTTGGCTGTGCGCCCTCAGCTTACCCTTCATCGCCAAAGTCCCCTCTCTACCGTGTCACCACACCATGTAAGTAACTCTTAACACAATACGGCAGACTGTTTGAATTCCAAAAATCCATTAAAAAGAGCTAAAAAAAATATCATTAAATACAAAAACTTAAATCAATAAGATCGAGAGAGGTAGCGTTCATCTGAAATCAATCTCGTTTGAATTTTACTTATTAATCATCGAAAACGCCCATTCGCGCGTTTTTTTCCCCTGATTGAGTTAGCGCCTCGGCGATGAGATTTGCACCATAGACGATAAAATCATAAATAGAAGGATTCCGTAAGATGTACAGGCACAGTTTTTCACTTTCTCCCCTCTCACTTGCAGTCTTGGCGGCAACGCTAAGTCCTGCTGTCGCCGCTCATGACCATACTCAGGAAGTTATGATCATCGAAGCCACTAAGCAGGACATTCCGTTAGAACGCGTCGACAACTCCGTACTAATCAAAACTGGTGAAGAGCTTGAAAAAGCGGGAATCCACGAAGTTAAAGATTTAGAGAAAGCATTTCCAGGCCTGATGATTCAGACACGAGGCAACCGTACGTATGCTAATACCACCATACGAGGCGTTAGCTCACCAGACTACTATTCACCAACAGTCAGTATCTACGTTGATGGTGTACTTCAAGACAGTGCATTCCTCACTCAACAGTTAATGAACGTAGAACAAGTTGAGCTACTCAGAGGCCCTCAAGGCACGCTCTACGGGGGCAATGCTCAAGGTGGTATCATCAATATCATTACGAAAAAGGCGACAGATGAGACTGTAGCTTCAGCAGGTGTGTCATATAGTAACCTAAGCAGGCAGATCGATGGCTCTGCGGCTGTCGCGATTAGCGAGACAACCTATGCTGATTTTGCCATTCGCTCATTAAAAGACGAAGGCAACATTCGTCATATTCCAAGCAACACTGATGATGCGAATGAAACCGAAGACTTTAGTGGTACTGCCCGATTCCATTACCTACCTGAACAATCGCCACTCTCCCTCACTTTTTCAGTATCTTCTGCGCACTTAGACAGCCATGAAGAGTGGTATTTGACTCAAGAGGAATATAATAACAAAGCCACCAGCCAAAACATTCCTGAACTTAAACGAGTCGTCAACAGCTACGCCTTAAACGTGGGTTACGATCTGGGGACAACCCAGTTAACCAGTATCACGGCGTACCAGAACCGCAACGTTGACCGCGAGTATATCGGTGGTAAGTGGGTTGAAGATCAAAACACGTTCAGCCAGGAGGTGCGCGCTAATACCCAATTCAGCGATGACCTTTCAACATTAGTTGGTGGCTACTACGAAAATCGACGCTTTGATGTTAATACTGGCGCTCAGAATGACATCAAGACCGATACCTATGCTCTATTTGGTCAAGCCAATTATGCTCTGACTGACAGCGTCGACCTCACTGGTGGGTTACGTGCATCAAGATTCTCTTCCGAGTCCGACTTTGGCGGTAACTCCGCCTGGATGATTGACAGTTACCAATCGGACAAGTCGGAAAATGTGGTCTCACCAAAAGCGGCAGTTGGCTGGCAAGTTGACGAAGATTCAAGAATATTTGCCTCATTAACCAGTGGTTACAGACCAGGCGGCTTTAGCCCAGTTCCACGAAGTTCAGGCGATAAAAATGGTTATGATGCAGAGAAGTCTCTAAATGGTGAATTAGGTTGGCGAACTATCTTACTCGATCACACCCTACACTTGAGTGGCGCTCTTTACTGGATCGACACTAATGATATTCAATTGTATACGGGCAACCCTGGCAGTCAGGTTCTCAGAAATATGGGAGATGCTCAAAGTAAAGGTATTGAACTCGATCTTGCTTACTACCCTACAGATGATCTGACTCTGACACTTGGTGCCACCTTCGGTCAGTCGACATTCGAATCTGGCAATGATGATATTGAAGGTAAAACTCTACCGTACGCACCAGATACAACCGCTGTGGCTGGGATCGAATACTACTTGCCTCAAACATGGGTGGACGGCGACATTTCGATCATGACCAACGCGCGTTACACGTCAAAAATCTACTTTGATGAAAACAACACTGTGGCACAAGACGGCTATACTCTGGTCGACTTAGCCATTCAGTATGCCATGAATGAAAACCTCTCTTTCCGCTTGTTCAGTAACAACTTGACCGACAAAGAGTACGTCACTTACGCCTATACCCAAAACAACACGCGCTACAGCAACTACGGCACAGTGCGAGAAGTTGGCGTGAACATGAAACTGGAGTGGTAAGGCCATGAGCACTTCTCAAACGACGCTGGGCCTCAAACCACTGTTAGCGGTTCTTGCTGGCGTATACACCATACAAAGCCTCGTTGGGATGTTTACACTGCAGGGTCTGCCTGCAGTGTTGCGCTCCGAGGGTATTTCAACTTCCCAAATCGGCTTGTTTTATTTAGCAATGCTCCCATGGGCGTTAAAATTCCTTTGGGCACCCTATGTTGAAGCAAGGCGAAAGCGCAATGGGCTGTTGAGTCATGGGCGACTCATCGGGCTTGCTCAGTTAGGAGTCGTGATCGTCCTCGCAGGGATGGCTTTAACTTCAGCGATACAACTCCCTGTCCTGTTATTCGCCGGCGTGTTTGCTCTGGCATTACTCTCCACGGTTGCGGATATAAGCACGGATGGTTTAGCTGTCGATCGATTGCCCCAAGAGAGCCGCCATTTAGGCAACTCAATGCAAGTCGGGGGGGCTTATATTGGTGCGTTGTTTGGTGGTGGACTTTTCATCTATATGATGGGCGCATACCAATGGCAAACTGCACTATATGTCTTGATGGCACTCATTCTCGTGATGTCGCTACCAACAAGTGCACTGTTTCGTAAAGACGTTTCTTCACCAGAACTTCACACTGAAGAGCGCCCTTCATTACGCCGAGCCTGGGACAGTTCCAGCGTTCGCTTTGGGTTACTGATGGTGGTGTTATGCCAGATAGGGACGCGAGGCGTACAGTCAATGATGATGCCTTACCTGTTTGATCAGGGACTGCAATTGACCGATCTGGGAGTGCTGGCCGCTGGTGGAGGAGCCGTCACTGGGCTGATTGGTGTGTTAGTCAGCGCCATCTTAATGAAACGCTTTTATGCCCGTACCATGCTATTGGCTTGCTTAGGTTTGGAAGCTTTAGTTTTTGTCGGCTTCTTCCTCGACACGATAGACCTAATCGCAGGTACTTTAGGTTTGCAGATCCTATACGTACTTAGCTCAGCAGTAGCCGCCGCTAAGTTTGTTGCCCTTTACACTCTCATGATGGAATGGGCATACGGCAAGCAAGCAGGTGTCGACTTTACACTTTTCCAGTCGACCGATATGGCGGTTGCCATTCTGATGGCGCTTGTGAGCGGCAGTGTCATCGCTCACTTGGGTTATACCGTGCACTATAGTATCGCGATTGTTGCAACTGTGATTGCTTTTGGGCTCGGCCTTCTTCGTATCTCTATACCAAGGTCATCTCCTCAACCCCAAACGACATAGTTCCATAGCCCATCTCAGATGGGCAAATTCCCCCTCTCAAATCAGCCACACGATGTCGTGTGGCTTAGGGAGGCTTTACCTAAATTTGATAAAAGTAAGATGCCAACATGTCCAATAACACTGATTTAATGACCCAGTTTGAACAGGCGCTCTGCGATACTTATGCACTCTCTCATTCCGCCCTCAATGACGAAGAAAATATGTTCGCATTGGGCGTAGATTCCATGTTTTTAATGCGTATGGTCAGTCAGTTTAGGCGAGCGGGCTGTAAAATTAGCCTCAAACAGCTCTACGCAAATCCTACACTGGGGGATATACGAGAGCTGCTTCGTTCACACTCAGGCAATAACATTGACCTGCACACGCAACCCGAAGTATCGCTTCCAACATTCCCCCGTATGCTCGATGGTCAACCCTTCCCGATGACACCGGTACAGCACGCCTATTATGTCGGTCGAGACCCCAACCAGCCTCTGGGAGGTAATGGCTGCCATCTTTATCAAGAGTTTAATGGACGCCTGCTTGACCCAGATCTTTTAGAGCACGCTCTAAACACCTTAGTAAAACGCCATCCGATGCTAAGCGTCGCATTTCAAAATGATGGCATGCAGCGCTGGCAAGCTCCAACAAGCTTATTGAAAGTTATTCGTCACGACTTGACGGATGCACCGGTTGAAAAAGTCGACAGCGTATTACTCGACTTGAGAGAGAAGCTTAGCCACCGTCCATTAGACGTACAAAATGGTCAGACGATTGAATTCCACTGTTCTTTATTGCCTCAAGATCAGTTCCGAGTGCATGTCAGCATCGATCTATTGGTCATGGACGCCGCGAGCTTTAGCTTGTTTTTCAACGAATTGTCGCAGCTACTACAGGGCATGTCGTTACCACCTCGCTCAGAGCACTATGATTTTTGCAGCTACCTGGCACAGGAGAAAGCTGAACTTACGACTTCACAACAAGCCGCCAAAGAATTCTGGTTCGAACAAATGGACTCGTTACCTACGGCACCAAAATTTCCTTTAGCTAATGAGCCTAACCAAATTGATAAGCCCCAGTTTCACCGACGTCGCCATACTCTAAATCAAGAGCAATGGGCGGTGTTTCAGGAACACGCTTCGGCACATCAAGTCACACCAACCATGGTACTGGCAACAGCTTATGCAGCAGTTCTCTCCCGATGGAGCGGTCAAACCGATCTCCTGCTTAATTTGACCTTATTTGATTGCCATCCATTCAACGAAGATGTCCAACACTTACTCGCAGACTTCACCAACATTCTCCTGCTGGATATGCACCTTGAAGACAAGAGCGTTATCGAGCTGACTCAGGCACATCAACAACGTTTCGCTGAAGTTTACGAGCACAGGCATCACTCTGGCGTCGAAGTTCTTCGAGAGCTTAAAAAGAATGGAACCCATCCGCACGGCGCACCTATCGTCTTTACCAGTAACCTGAACAACTCCCTGTTCGGTGACGATGACTCATCTCCTTTGGGCAAACCCGGTTGGGGCATCTCACAAACACCTCAGGTCTGGCTCGATTTTGTCGCCTTTAAGCACAAAGACTGCATCATGTTGCAATGGGATAGCGTGGACGCACTGTTTCCTTCAGGTTTTATGGATAGTCTGTTTGCGGCCTTCATAAAGTGTGTCGAACATTTGATTGCCAAAAACGCGAACTGGTCAGAGCCTTTCCCAGATCTCTTACCAGAGCAACAAAAACATCAAAGGCGGGCTCGTACTCCTCTAGCGACCCAACTGCCTGACGGACTTCTTCACCAACGCATTTTTGATGTCGCTTTCCGTCACCCAGATGCGATAGCAGTAGTGCACAATGGGGAAACGATTGGCTTTGAAGCACTGACCTTTCGTGCTAAATGCCTCGCCAACATATTAATCAAAGCAGGCTTGGAAAAAGATGAACGTGTCGCGATCAGTATGGAGAAAGGTCCCGGGCAAATCATTGCTGCACTTGCAGTTCTCCACGCTGGCGGTATCTATGTGCCTATTTCCCCTGACCAGCCTTTAAGTCGCCGACAAACAATACTAGACAGCGCAAACATCCGATTTGTATTGCGCTGTCAGAGTTCGTTCTCCCGCTATGACTGGACAGATGCCCATCATATAGAGTGGCAAACTGCTATTGATTCCCCTTTGTTATCTCCCCCTCATGAATGCACGCCTGATGACACCGCGTACATCATCTATACATCAGGGTCTACGGGAACACCTAAAGGTGTCGTGATCTCTCATGAATCGGCTCTGAACACTTGTATCGATATTAACCAACGACACCAAATCACCGCAAAAGATCGCGTATTGGCTTTATCTGCTCTGCACTTTGATCTGTCTGTATATGACATATTCGGTGTGCTTTCAGCGGGGGGAGCATTAGTCATTCCACTTGAGACACAACGCCGGGACCCTATGGCCTGGGAGGCTCTGGTTGATGAACACAATGTCACGCTCTGGAACACGGTGCCCGCTCTGTTTGACATGTTTTTGACTTACTGTGAAGGCATGAAGCTCAAAACTCCATCCCACATCAGAACCGTGATGCTCTCGGGGGATTGGATCGATTTATCCCTGCCGGCGCGCTACCGCAAGTTTCGCCCACAGGGAACGTTCAGTGCTATGGGCGGAGCAACAGAAGCAGCCATATGGTCAAACGAATATTTGGTCGATCAGGTTGATCCAAAGTGGCGCTCCATTCCTTATGGCTACCCATTAAGCAATCAAACTTATCGTGTTGTTGATACTGCAGGTCGTGATTGTCCTGACTGGGTCATGGGTGAACTGTGGATAGGTGGGGCAGGTGTCGCGCAAGGCTATTGGAATGACCCTGAACGCACCAAAGCACAGTTTATAGACACTCAGGATTCAGCAAGCGGCGAACGTCAGCGATGGTATCGAACCGGAGACATGGGATGCTACTGGCCTGACGGCACGCTTGAGTTTTTAGGACGCTTAGATACTCAAGTCAAGGTCGGTGGTTACAGGATAGAATTGGGCGATATTGACGCTGCGCTCAACCGCGTAGAAGGTGTTCGCCATGGCGTATGTTTAGCACTTAGTGCATCTGGCGGGAAAGATCGTCAATTAGAAGCGTTTGTTGTCGCCGAAGGCAAAGCACTTTGCGGTGTTTCAGACCCAGATCCCCGTCTTCCCGACAACTATCGCGATCTATTCCCTGCAAATGCCACTCCTGTTAACCAACTTGCAGCAAGTGAAGTTGCTCATTTCCTACAATATCATCTTTGCGCCAGTATCCCTGCAAGCGAAGCATCACGCTCAATCGAGTCTTGGTGTCATGCCTATGGAGTAACGGAAGTCTACCAGCCACTGTTCATGCAATGGTGGGCTTTACTATGTCAGCAAGGATTAGCGACCCAATCAGAAACCCATTACCAGTTGCACCCTCCAATCGGTGAGTGTCCAAACTGGTTTGAAACACCTTCAGAATTTACGCTCAATAGTGAATTGCTGAAAGCCATCATGACGGGACACAAACCCGCGCCTGCCCTGTTAGACAGCGTACTCTCTCCTGAAGCACTAATGACACAAAGTCCTGCGTTTCAGGCGCAAATCCGAGCGTTTGCTCAAAGCCTATCTGAGCTGTCATCTCAACTTGGCCGCCCTGTCGTTCTCGCAGAGTATGAGGCAAGAAGCGGACGAGTTGCGAGTGCACTATTGGATTTGTGCGGTCCTGATACCCTGCACTACCATGCAATGGATACTTCTTTGTCCTTAGTGCAATCAGCCCAATCAAGATTAGCGCACTTCTCTCACGCCAGCGTTCACCATTGGGATGACAAAGGCAGCCATGAATTGTTCGGCAAGTCCGACGTAGCTCTGATCAACAACGTTCTCCACCGACTAACGGAGCCACAAAAGGGGCTAGCCAACGCTCAAAAACTGTTGACGCCACAAGGCTTGATGCTGGTGCTTGAAACCTCCACTCTGGGAGAAGGTGCCCTTATCAGCGCCCTAGTCATGGAGCCAGCACTATCAACACTGCCTACTCAGACCGAACTGCTCACTTGGTTTGAAGGCACTTCTCTGCGTCTGGAGCATACGTTAGACCAATGGCCTTTGATGGGCTATGTCCTTCGCAATCACACCCGAGTGCTTGCTCCTGAAGATGGCATTCTAAAAGCAAAACTGGCTGAGCTTTTGCCTCCTTACATGCTCCCCAAACGTGTCCATTTCCTAACATCTCTTCCATTGAGCCCAAATGGGAAAGTTGATCGCAAACGCTTAGCACAAAACAGTAGCCCAACGGAAGAAGCGTCACCACTTGAATCACCGCTACAAACAGAGAGCGAACACGCTTTAGCCCAAGTCTGGCAGTCGCTCTTCCCCGAACAATCTTTTGACCGCCACAGCGACTTTTTCTTACTCGGTGGCGATAGCCTGATGGCAACCCGCTGCATTGGCGCGTTACAAAAACTTGGATACGTTGGCGATCTCACCGATCTGTTTACGTACACAACGTTAGAAAGCTTTGCAGCCAGATTAACTCAGGCTGAGGCTCCGGAAGAGTCAGCCAGACTCATACCAAATCCAGAAGATCGCTACAGACCGTTCCCAATGAACGAAGTCCAAGAAGCCTATTGGATTGGCAGACAAACCGGCTTTGCTTTAGGTAATACAAGCGCGCAGTTCTTCGTCGAGTTTCGTGTCTCCACGTTTGATGCACCAAGGTTTAATCAGGCGATGAACCAATTGATAGATCGCCACGATGCCCTGAGAACAGTTGTACGCAATCATCAACAGCAAGTCCTGATTCATGTTCCGGCTTTCTCGGTCCGATGCCATACCTTCGCAGATATCGACAGTCATGAAGCTGACCTGATTCGTACTGAATTGTCCCACCGAGTGAATGACCCTGCCTTGTGGCCACTGTTCACAGTAGAAGCCATTGTGTCACCAGAGCAATCCGATGCTCGAGTGTGCATAGGATTGGACAACATGATGTTGGACGGGTTGAGCATGCAGATTTTCTTCTCAGAGCTTGAAGCTTTGTATCTGAACCCAAGCATTAAGCTTCCGGCGCTCGAACTGACATTCCGAGATGTTCTTCAGTGGCAGAGAGATCACCGCTCACCTCAATCTGAAGAGCACGCTAAATCCTATTGGCAACAGCAACTTATGAATCTCCCTCCGGCACCCGCGCTTCCTTTGCGAGCCGATCCTGTGACATTAAGTCGCCCGAGATTCATACGTACAGCTGGGACTTTATCCTCAGATGAATGGCAAGCTCTCAAGACACAAGCAAGCCAACATCAGGTCACGCCGTCTGTCATTTTAATGGGGGCATACGCTGCAACCTTAGCAGCATGGGGACGCCAATCATCGTTAACCCTCAACCTGACTTTATTTGATCGCCCTGATGTACACCCACAGATTGAGAAGGTGCTAGGTGATTTCACTACATTGCTCCTATTGGCCTGGCACAAAGATTCTAGCTGGCTGAGTAGTCTCAAACGCCTACAGCAACAACTGGCTCAAGACTTAAAACACAGTAATGTGTCCGCCGTTTGGGTCATGCGAGAACTCGCTCGTCAACAGCAATTATCCAGTGCAAGCATGCCCGTCGTTTTCACCAGTGCGCTGGGCACCTCCGATGGCGACTTTATGTCGGATAAGGGCTGGCTAAAACCTGCTTGGGGCATCTCTCAGACGCCTCAAGTCTGGCTTGACCATCAAGTGTATGAATCCAAAGGGAAGCTGTGTCTGAACTGGGATGCGGTTGAAGCGCTATTGCCTAAACCATTGCTGGAGCAGATGTTTACTCAGTATGTGGCATTGTTAAAAACACTGGCCAGCCAGCCTCAGAGCTGGTCCCAATCCTTAGAAACTCTGCTGCCTGAACATTCACAACCGGTCACCTCGCCGATCCCACACGCGACAGGTCAACCTATCGCCTCCCAACCAGAGAGCAACCGAGGCAAACCAGAAAATGTGCAACGGATTCAGGCGGCCTTTCGTCAAATTGTCTCGGTACCGATTGGTGAACATGACAACTTTTTCGATGCAGGAGCAAGCTCATTGCAGTTAGTCCAACTGCACGGGTTACTCACCCAGCAAGGCGACACACTGTCGGTTACCGACCTGTTTACCTATCCATCACCAGCCTTACTTGCTGGCGCGTATCAGGCACCAACAGAGTGTACTGAACCTAATTCTGACCGCACTCAGCGTCAGCAGAGACAGACTAAACGCAAACTCACACGCCGACAACGCGTTAATTAAAGACTAGATCGAGATGAGCTCTATTGAGAGCTCATCTCGAAATTAGAGGATAACCATGGACAACAATCACTTATATGACAATTGTGACCCGATTGCGGTCATCGGAATGGCGTGTCGGTTCCCCAAAGCTCCAAACATAGACGCTTTTTGGCACAACCTGACTAATGGTCTTTCTGGTCAATCTTTCTTCAGTGCTCAAGAGTTACAAGCAGCGGGGGTCGATGCCAACGTTTGTCAGAGAGAGCACTTTGTTCCAAGCGGAGCCGTTATTGATAAACCCGAGTACTTCGATGCCGCTCTTTTCGGCTATTCGCCTGCTGAGGCAACCTCTATCGATCCACAGCAACGCCTTTTCTTACAAAATGTATGGCACGCGCTAGAACACGCAGGTTATGCCCCAACGCAAGCGCCATCAAGAACGGGCGTCTTCGGCGCAGTAAGAACCAGTACCTACCCTTCCTTTGAAGCATTCGATGTCACTCAGGTTGGGCAAGTAAAAGGGCTACAGGCGTTATTAGGCAATGACAAAGATTATCTCGCGACCCGAGTCGCACATAAATTCAACTTCACGGGCCCGGCTTTTACTGTTCAAACCGCCTGCTCCAGCTCATTGGTTGCAGCGCACCTTGCTTGTGAAAGTCTAAGGTCTGGTGAGTGCGATATGGCTATCGCGGGTGGCGTAGCTGTATCGTTCCCACAAATTTCAGGTTATGAATATCAGCCTGGCATGATTTTCTCGCCTGATGGCTTATGCCGCCCCTTTGATCAACAGGCCAACGGTACTTTTGGTGGACATGGCGTTGGCAGTGTCGTATTGAAGCGACTAGATGATGCCATTGAAGCCGGTGATAACATCCTCGCAGTTCTGCGTGGCAGTGCCATCAACAATGATGGCCAGGATAAAGTTGGCTTCACCGCCCCATCAGTGAATGGCCAATCTCAGGTTCTGGCAGATGCACTTCACCTCGCAGACGTCCAACCCGATGAAGTGGAGATGATTGAGACTCACGGAACCGGTACCAAACTCGGCGACCCTATCGAAGTCACCGCCATTAAAAATGCGTACTCACGCAGTTCTGGCGCGCCAGTATGCCACTTGGGTTCAGTCAAAAGTGGACTTGGACATTTAGATACCGCAGCGGGTATTGCCTCACTGATTAAAACAGTATTGTCGGTATCACGAAAAAAGATCCCAATGTCATTGAATATTGCCCAACCCAATCCTGAACTTCGCTTAGATGGTTCCGGCTTTGACTTGGCAACACAAACACTGGACTGGCGGAATTCCATCCGTACCGCCGCTGTCTCTTCATTTGGCATCGGAGGCACTAACTGTCATATGCTGGTGCAATCTTCGCCAGAGCAAAACAATACTTTTCAGCCACTCACAGCAGAGAACACAGATATTCCCCTGCTCCTATCTGCCAATTCTCCTAAGTCTCTTCGTGAAATCGCTCGTCGTTACTCCGAGCACTTGGAGCAACACCCTAATTCTGCCGACGTTGCTTACTCAACCTTGCGCTCTCGTTCATTAGATTTGCCGCATCGATTGGCCATCATTAATACCACTCAAGCAGAATCGGCACTCCGTGCATTTGCTGAATCCGGCGAAGCGTCCCATCAGGTGCGAACAGGCCATGTCCAGTCGCGCACTAAGCTGGCATGGACATTTACAGGGCAAGGCAGTCAGTTTGCAGGGATGGGTGAAACTTGGTACCAAACCAGTGAGGCTTTCCGACACAGTATCGATCTCAGCCAGTCCTACACAAAAGGCAAGCTTGAAGCACCTCTGACTGAGATCATGTTTGGCTCAGGCACACACCTGCTTTCTCGCACCGATGGCGCTCAGGTAGCAATTGTCGCCTTTGAGCTGGCGTTAGCGGCTCACTGGCAGTCGAGGGGAATCACTCCAGACGTTGTTTTAGGCCACTCTGTCGGTGAGATCTCAGCGTGCGTCATTGCGGGATATTTGAGCCACCAACAGGCAATTGAGCTGGTCATCGAACGCGGCCAGCGAATGCATCAATGTACTCAAAATCAAGACGGCGCCATGCTCGCGGCTTTCGCGCCATTTGGACAGCTGAACACCATCCCATCTCTGGCGGAACTGGATCGAGCGGCCCATAACGGTGCTGCACATTGGGTCTATTCGGGAGATATTGAGAAGGTTGAACAGGCGAGTAAAGAACTCGACGCTGCCGACATTCCATATCGTCAATTAGAGGTCCCTTGCGCTGCACATTCAAGGCATCTCGATTCGATGTTGTCGTCCTACGCCAACTTCACTGAACACCTGACTCCGACTCAAGGAAAAATTTCGCTGATTTCAGGCGTAACAGGCCAAGTTATCCGCTCAATGAGCGAACTTAACGCCGACTATTGGACACGTCATGTTCGAGAATCGGTTCAGTTTCAACCAGCCATCGAGCAGGCGCTTGCATTAGATTGTCATGCTTTTATGGAAATCGGCCCTAAGCCTCACCTTACGTCCATTGGCCGTCGTGAAACCTGGACTTCAGCGTCGTTCTGGCTCCACGCTGACGATAAGAATGTTTTGAGCGAACTCTTTACACTCGGCGTAGATGCCCCTTGGAAGGACGTCTTCGACAATGTCGGAAGACTATGTGAATTGCCTCTATATGTCTTTGACGAACAAAGATACTGGGTCGATTCTCACAAAGACAACAAACAGCAGCCATTAATCAGTCCAGAAACCGTCACGACATACCCTCTGGAACCGTTAACACTGCGCTGCGCAATCATAAAAGACTTCCTGAAAACCTGCACCAAACGCGACTCCTTCAGCCTTATCGAAATTATTCGAGGCGGAAGAATACTTCCTCGCCATCGACATCATATCAAGGCGCTATTAGATCTCTTGGTGACACAAGGGTACTACCACAAACAAGACAAGCAGTGGGTGCCGTCTGAATCCATACTGCCAAGTGCCAACGTTATTGCTCAACACTGGTTGTCCGACACAGGTAATCAGGACTTGGTCAGTGTCCAGCATTCCTGTACACACCTGTTAGCTTTAGGGCAAGCCCTACCAGAATTAATGCGCCAGCTCGACCATGCAGAAAGTCTGCGCAAGCAATTGGCACCATTGCTGGATGACGACAGTTCAGCGCCAGTCAGCCCATGCCATGATGCAGAGGTAACTTGGCAAAACACGCACTCAAGCCTCATCTATCAAGACTGGTCAACAGTGGCTGAACACTCTGATTTACGTGCGGCCATTCACCACCAATGTTCACAGTTCCTGCCAAGCGGTTTCAAAGATAGCGATCTATCGGTGTCGTCTAAATATGGGCTCAAAGATGTGTCGAGAGTCGCCATCAACCGACTAAGCAAAATGTGGGGACAAGATGTTTATGACTTGCGAGCACAAGCCCCTAAAGGGCACTGGGAATGGCTTGCCCGATTTGAGCCTCAGGCAAGCAAAAAAGATGACCCAGCGGAGCTGCTCCCTTCACCACACAATCGTTATCACTGGCAAGCTAGTCCTGTTGAAGCAAACCAACAGCTCAATCCGATCACCGCTGAACAAGTGGCATCGGCATTCAATCTACGAGGAACAATCCATAAGACGGCAACAGATCAGGGCATACTTGCCTTACCTTCGACGTCATTATCAGAAGCGGTCACACAGCTTGCTCAACTCTTAGGCAATAGCCCTGATAACTTGTGGATACTGACTTGTGGTGCAATGAAAGTCGCTACTAACGACATCACAGAGCCTAATGCAACTGCCTTGTTGTCTCTGATACGCGTTGCGCGTGCAGAATATCCCAACAAACGCTTTTTCGTTCTGGATACACCAGATAGTTGCGCGGAAGAAGTTGCACAAGCACTAGCTCATGCACCATTTTCTTCGGCTGGCGATCTTGCCTATCGAGATAATCAATATTGGGCCTATCAACTTGAGCATGCACCAACCAATGGCGACTCAATTCCGGCGTCTTGGTTCAATGCCGATGGCAGTCATCTCGTGACGGGTGCGATGGGGGGAATTGGCCGCTTAGTAATTCGTTGGCTGGCCTCTTCCGGAGTCAAGCATGTCATAGCGATTGGCCGCAACCAGCACTCAGACTGGTCAGAATTTTGTGCCCAAATGGCTAACTTCGGCTGTCACATCGAAACACATTTGGTCGATTTAACCGTGAGTGGAGAGCTGGCTAACCTTCTCAACCAGCTGACTGATAGGCGGGTTGTGGCAGGCGCCATTCATGCCGCTGGTAATCCTCATCATGGTCTGATCGACCAGTGGGATTCACTGACGGCAGAACAGGTAATCCGAGTAAAAACCGAGACCTTCGAAACACTTTATCATTGGTTAGAGGCTCGACAGGCGGGTTACCTGATCGGCTTTTCTTCAGTCGCCACTCTCGGCGCTCCGGCACAAGGGCTGTACGCTGTCGCCAATGCATTTCTTGACGGTTTTGCTCAGTCTCATCATGCCGATGGACACTGTCGTGTCATGAGTCTGGCTTGGGGGGCATGGGATCACATCGGCATGACCCGCGACGCTGCACTGGTCGCCAAGCTTAGCCAGGAAGGAATGCATACGCTGTCTCCAGCCGAGGGCCTTTGGCACCTAAGTCAAAGCTTATTAATGGGGAGCGAGCATGCCTTTGCCATGAATATAAGCTCAAATTCCGCTCAATTTGCCAAATATTTTACGATGGATTCACAAGGGACAACCGTTTCTGCTTGTGCAGCTTTAGCCGTTGAGACGGTAGCGACAAACTCGTGGCTTCAGGATCGGGTGCGATACCAATTAGGCTTGGCTGAAAATTACCTGCTGGAACCTCAACAGGACCTTATGCAGCTAGGTATGGACTCGTTACAATTCCTGGAGCTCAATGCTGCGATACAGAAGCAATTTAACGTTAAGCTAACGGCTGAAGAGGCGTATCAGGCAATGACTATCCAGGGGCTGGAAGCATTAATTGATACCAAAAGTCATGACGCAGTGCCTCAGCAGTCCCTGCCTTTTGTAATCGAACCGGATCAGCAGCATCTGCCGTTCCCACTGACTCCCATCCAGCATGCCTACTGGGTAGGCCGCGAGTCTTGGGTCCCTTATGGGGGGATCGCATGTAACGTCGTTTTTGAGTGGGATCTATCACACTCTCAGTTTGATATTCAGCGGCTAGAAACGGCGTGGAATGCGCTGATACAGCGCCACGATATGTTGAGAATGTCCGTCTTACCCACTGGTGAACAAGTCATCTTAAAAGACGTTCCCAATTACACATTCTCCACTCAGAACCTATCTCGTTTAGATGACAACGCCAAAACACAGGCATTAGCAGAAACTCGTCAGACAATGAGCCAGCAAGTCCGTCCTGCAACTCAGTGGCCTTTGTTTGATGTGCGTATCAGCAACCTTACTGAACACCAATATCGACTTCATATGAATCTTGATTTGCTTCAGTTTGATGTCCAGAGTTTCAAAATCATGATGGATGATCTAAATCGCGCTTACCACGGCGAAGATCTGCCTCCACTTTCCCTTTCTTTCCGGGACTATGTGGTTCATGAACAGGCGTTAAAAAGCCAGCCCGACTGGCAGACTTCCTGGAATTACTGGATGGAGCTGATTCCATCAATACCTAAAGCGCCTCAGCTACCACTAGGTAATGTGGCTGATTCGTACAAGCCCGAATTTGTGACTCGAAAAGGCAGCTTACCAAAAGCCCAGTGGTCGAATCTGAAATCACACTGGCAACAAGCCGGTATCACACCGTCTGCAGGCTTACTGACGTTATTCTCTCACATATTAGCCAAGTGGTCAGAATCCCTTGCTTTTACGCTGAATATGACCTTCTTCAACAGACAGCCGTTTCATCAGGATGTACAAGACTTAATTGGTGATTTCACATCTGTTCTATTGATGGATTTTGATTGGTCTCAAGATCTGAACCTGAAAGATCAATTTTCTCGCACTCAGGAAACGCTTTGGACCCGTCTGAGTCACAGCCAAGTCAATGGCGTTGAAGTGATGCGAGAGCTAGCAAAATACCGCAAAGCCGAAAAGCACATGACGGAGCAGGAAGCATCGCTCCCTATGACACCCGTCGTGTTTACTAGCATGTTGGGTATGTCGATGGACGGAATGGACATCGAAAAAGCAATGACACACTTGCTCGGCGATCCAGTTTATGTACTCAGCCAAACACCGCAAGTCTGGCTGGATCACCAAATCATGGAGGTTGATGGCGAACTAAAGTATCACTGGTACTGCATGGATGGCGTGATCGCATCAGATGTTCTGGATGAAATGTTCACGCTGTACGGTCAGTGGCTGTGTCAAATGGCAGAGGCGCCAACTGAATTCGAACGTACAAATCTAGTATCGAAATCAAAACCAGCATCGAAATCAGAACCAACATCATACGCAGCGACACTTCCTGAGATTAGCTCAGCGGTCGAAAATGAAGTGACCAGTGCTTGGTCATACTTAGAACATAAGGCACTCACCGGACTGTGGGCGACCCTGCATCAACATCAGTTGTTTAACAAGCGGAACCAACTGTTCAGCTACTCTGAGATCTTACAAACACTGCGCGCCGCACCAAAGCATCATAAGTTAGTTCAACTATGGCTGGATCAATTAGTAAGGGAAGGCTTACTCCATGTATACAATGGCCTCTATCAATGGCAAGGGGATGAGCCCGTTGTGCCAGAGTGTGAATTACCACAGAGCGACTGGTGTCAGCGTTTATCTCAATATCTCGACGAGTCCCTTCAAGCACACCACGAGTTATTGAGTGACCAAAAATCCGCACTGGAGATCTTATTCAAAGATAACCAGATCACTGATGCGCTATACAGAACTAATCCTTCTCTAAGGATACTCAACCAAAGCGCTGCCAATCTCATTTCGGCTCTGGGAGAGGAAAAAGGAGCGCCACTAAAAATCCTAGAAGTGGGGGCAGGTACAGCAGCAACGTCTACTGCTGTTCTTAGCAATGCAGCCCGATACATTGAGCACTATCGCTTCACTGACGTATCGCATGCTTTTTTGAACGAGGCGAGGCAGTCTTTAGCACAATACAACCAAGTTGATTTTGGATGGTTAGACATCAACCTCGATATCGAACCAGAAATGCAGGTAACAGGCGGTTACGACGTCATCATTGCAGTCAACGTTCTTCATGATGCAACGGACCTACCTGATACGCTTGAACGACTTAAAGGCATACTTGCGACCAATGGACATATACTGCTGATCGAAGCCACCGATCAATTCAGCCCGATGCAGCTCGCCACTGTTGGGTTTATCGAAGGGATCAACGCCTTTACCGATTTCCGTCAACATACAGGCAGCGCTATGCTCAACGCCAGTGACTGGCAGCGAGTACTTGGCGAGCAAGGTTTCATCACCGAATGTCGTTTCCCGGACTCTGAGCAATCAGTGTTGCGCCAACATTTGCTCTTAGCACGAACGACACAGAGTAAATCACCAGCGGAAAAACCTTCTGCTTACCCGTCCTACGATGAAAACGAAACACAAAAGGTGGTCGTAGAACCTCAGGCTACGCCAATACAAGATGTGCTCATGTCACGCATCGCTCAAATATGGACATTGTTACTCGGGCAGGAAGTGACTCCGCAGACAGACTTCTTCCAGTGCGGTGGCGACAGTTTAATGGCCACTAAGATGATTGTGGAAATCAACAAACAGGAGATCGCTCACGCTAGCTTGCAGCAGATATTTGAACAACCAACGCTCGAACAATTCGTTCAGGCGCTGGACAGCACGTTCGCTCCGCAAGCGAGCAATGAGCCACCCGAGCCTAACCCTGAAGAACAGAAGGTTCAGCAAATCTGGCAGGCACTCCTTAGCCAGGACATCACTTCGGAGACAGACTTTTTCCAGTGTGGTGGCGACAGTCTGATGGCGACCAAACTGGTCGTTCAACTGCAACAGGCGGGATTTGCAGCGGTGACGCTGCAGCATATCTTTGAGCAGCCAGTCTTCGCTCAATTCTGTGAGCATTTATTCAAGCCGGATGCTGAAGCAACGGTCAATGCACCGAAAGCTAATCGGGACTACCCATTGACTCCGTTGCAGAACGCGTATTGGCTGGGGGAGAGCAGCCTATTCTCTTTAGGTCAGGGAATTGCGCACTTTTACGCTGAGTTAGAAATTAAAGATCTGAACCGCTCAAAACTTGTCGACGCATGGAATACACTGATAAATCACCATGACCAGTTGCGTGGAGAAATCCATGAAGGGCATTACTGCATTCTTCAAGAAGTGCCCCATTATGAGCCTCACTATGTTGATCTGACACAGAGCGCTGAGTCGGACAAAGCACAATATTTAACCGAAGCACGATCTCGCATTGCCGCGCAAGGGGTAGCGACGGATTGCTGGCCTTTGTTCGACCTCAGCATTGTGAAAACAGATCAAGACACTCACCTGCTTCACCTTGTGGTTGATTTGGTCGTGGCAGACGGGAGAAGCCTCAACCTGCTATTCCAGCAGTGGCAACACTTATACGACAACCCATCAGTGGCTCTCGACAAACCCTTAATGACCATCGCTCAGTATCTGGAAAACAAAGCAGAACAAAGTACCAATGGTTCGAAACAAGCCGCTCGCCAATACTGGAACGATCGCTTGCCGACTATGCCGGATGCTCCTGCACTTCCCTTAGCGGATTCAAGAGGTGACAGTTTGGATCAACGCGTGCTGACGCACCGTGTATCTGCACAAAACTGGAACCTGCTTCAGCGTCAGGCGTTTGGTCACAATGTGTTACCTTCTATGGCAATGCTAACAACGTTCTGCCTCGTGTTGCGTCGTTGGAGTGATACAAACCACTTTTCGTTAAATGTCTTGCACAGCAATAGACCCGCTAACGAACCTGATTTAGCCAATTTGGTGGGGAATCTATCGACGACATCCATGCTGGAAGTAGACATCAGTGAGGAACCAGCCTTACTTGCTCTTATCCAGCAAGTTCAACAGCAAATGTCAGACGATCTTGCCCATGCCGAGTTTGACGGTCAGGACGTCTTAACCGAAAAGAACAGGCTCAATCGTAACTTCAGCGCTGGTATGCCAGTGGTCTTTAACGATACCGTATCGGTAGGCCAGCAGAGCTCTATGACTATGGGAACGCTTCGCGATTTCGGAGCGCAAACGCCGCATGTTTACTTAGATGCGATGTTAATTTCCTCACCTTGCGGCGGCATAGACATCAAATGGACCGTACAACACGATCACCTCAAGTCAGGCGTCTTCGAGGCTATGTTCCATGCCTATATCAAGGCTGTAGAATCGCTGACGAGCAGCAACTGGCATGATGTACTGACTCTGAGCTTATCCGACAATCAATGGGGGCATCAGCCAAACACTCAACCTAACCTCATCGAAGAGCCAAGCGGTTCAAGACCTCAGACCTTACTGGAAATGATCAAGCAGGGCACCGAGGCATATCCGGAAAGAATCGCAATTCAACAAGGTGAACTCTTCCTAACGTATCAAGACGTTTGGAATGCAGCGAGTGTACTCGCGGCAGACATTGCGGCCAAAGACGATGATGCACCTTTGGTCGCCATTGTGATGAACAAAAGTTGGGAACAAGTAGTTGCAGTGATAGGAATCTTGATGGCTGGTAAAGCTTACCTGCCTATAGACGCCGACTATCCTCAAGCAAGAATCCATGCATTGCTTAATCAGGGACAAGTCACAACCGTTGTTGCTCAACAGGCGTTAACAGACGCTCTGGAACCTTATCGTGTCCTCACCCCATCAATCAGCCACACGGAAAACAACACATTCAAACCTAAGGCGCTCAAACCATCTGATCTAGCCTATGTAATCTTTACGTCCGGCTCTACCGGGCAGCCCAAAGGCGTGATGATGGATCATCAAGCGGTGATCAATACGCTTGTGGACGTAGAAAATCGTCTCACTCTCAATAGTGACGACAAAGTACTGGCAATCTCCGCGCTCAATTTTGATCTGTCGGTGTTTGATCTGTTCTCAACCCTTCACTGCGGGGCTTGCCTTGTGATACCTGAGGTATCACCAGCCAAAGATCCTGATGCCCTAATTCAACTAGCCGAAAGCGCACAGGTCACAATCTGGAATAGTGTTCCGGCGTTTGCTCAGCTATTAGCCGATGGGCTGGCAGCGCAATCTTCAGTGCTTCCATCATTGCGTCATATTATGATGAGTGGTGACTGGATTCCTGTGTCCCTGCCTGAACAGCTGAATACCCTTGCACCCAACGCTAAGCTACTCAGTCTGGGCGGTGCGACAGAAGCAGCCATTTGGTCAATTGCCTATCCCATCGAAGGGAGTCACTCGGATCGCACTAGTATCCCTTATGGGCAGGCGCTAACTAATCAAGCCTTTTTCGTCCTAGACAGAGAACTCAAGCCCTGCCCTAACTGGGTTTCTGGTGAACTTTATATCGGTGGTGCTGGCTTATCACTTGGCTATTGGCAAGACGAAGCGAAAACGCAGGCCGCGTTCATCATCCATCCAGAATCCGGCGAAAGATTGTATAAAACCGGCGATCTGGGGCGCTACCAAGACGATGGCAACATCGAATTCTTAGGCCGGAACGATCATCAGGTCAAAATAAACGGTTACCGGATTGAACTTGGTGAGGTGGAACATACGTTGCGCCAGTGCCCGAATGGAGGGTTGAAAGATCGCCTGCAAAACGTAATCGTTCAGCCTGTCGCGATTGAAGGTGTAGGTGCGAGATTAGTTGCATATATCGTCAGTACACAGCACAAGTCTCAAGACGCGGCACATTTACTCGACTACACGAGAAATAATCTGCCCACTTATATGTGCCCGGTGCAAATAGTCTCGCTTGACGCTATTCCCCTGACATCTAATGGAAAAGTAGATCGTAAAGCTCTGCCGACTCCGGACGTTGAGATCAACGCGAATTCGCGCCCTCCAATGACGGAGACAGAAGAACAGATTGCAAAGATATGGCGTGACTGTCTGCAGCAACCTTCCATTCCAGCCAATCAAAGCTTCTTCGATCTGGGAGGAAATTCCCTAGCTGCTGTGCGGGTCATAAGTCGAATCAACACACAGTTAGCAAGCCAGCTTACCGCTGGGCACTTGCAGTCTCATGACACCATCGAGCGATTGGCGTCGCTGATCGATCATCAGACAACGGATGAGTGCTCTAAGCCTGTGTTACTCAACCCTGCCAATGAGGCACACCCAGCTCTGTTTATCGTACATCCGATTGGTGGACACCTACTCAGTTACCAGCCTCTAGCCCAGCGATTAGAGCACGTTTCGTTATACGGATTGGCTTACCCAAACACGGGATCCGAGCACGATGAGTTGGGCGTGAAACAACTCGCACAGCACTATCTAAACCAAATCCAAAAGATTCAACCACATGGACCCTATCGTCTGGCGGGCTGGTCATTTGGTGGCATCGTCGCTTATGAGATGGCGCATCAGTTGATAGAGAAAAAGCTGGAGGTTGAAGAGTGCATCTTAATCGACAGTTACAAGCCAACCCCTCGAAAAGAGGTGATGTCTGATGAAGAAGTACGTCGTCATTTTTATGCTGATGTTATAGGCCGTTTCCCGCAGCTTACACAGGCCGAGGCGCCAGATCTATCAACCGACGACACACTCTGTGCACATCTTTCTTCAGCGTTTGGCCATATCACAGCAATTGAGGATGTAACGACAGATAGCGTGCAGCGATTACTTGATGTTTATCGCCGAAATCTGTCCGCCATGTTGTCGTATGTCGTGCCTGAACTCACCTCTGTGAACACAACCCTGATTGCCGCAGGGCAGAATAACCATCTCGATTTCATGAGTTATCAAGATCCTGACATTGCGCGCTGCCCTCATCATGGCTGGAAAGATGTGTGTGACCTTACCGTTCATGAGCTGAATGGCGATCACTATACCTTGCTGCAAGAGCCTAACGTGAGTGAGTTGGCCAATACGCTTGCTTCTTTACTTCGCCGAACTCTCAAGCGCAATCAGAGTTCGCAATCTTCCACTACGGAAACCCTAGAAAATGAATAAAACAAAAAAAGTCATCATTGTTGGCGCCAAATTTGGAGAGCTTTACCTCAATGCATTTATTGATCCCCCCGAACATCTGCAACTGGCAGGTCTGCTTTCAACGGGCAGCCCACGTTCACAGAGCCTTGCTAAAGCGTTCGGCGTGCCTTTATATCAGAACGTTTCTGATTTGCCACAAGACATCGATATTGCCTGCGTAGTCGTTCGAGCCTCCGTTATCGGAGGCAGCGGTAACCTGATCGTAGAAGAACTGCTAGAACGTGGCATCAATGTCATTCAGGAACACCCAGTGTCAATTCAGGAGATGACGCGCCATCAACGTCAGGCTGCACAGCATCAGGCACACTATTGTGTCAATTCTTTCTATGCCGCCTCGGCGGCAGGACAAGCTTGGTTAGCCAGTGCCAATCATCTCAGACAAAGTACAGGCAAAAGCCCGAGCTACGGTAACATCACCACCAGCAGGCAGCTTTTGTACTCAACACTGGATTGGCTACTGCAAAGTTTTGGAGCTCAAGCAGAGGCGTTAACACCTGAATTACTGAGCAAACAACCTCAGTTTGATGTAATTAATTTGCGTTCAAAATCCGGTCACTATTTATTGCAGTTGCAAAACTATCTGGATCCCCGCGACCCTGACATGCATAGCCTGGCTATGCATCGAATGATGCTTGGCTGGGAGAATGGTTACCTTTCACTGGCAGACAGCTACGGCCCAGTCACCTGGACACCTGTACTCCATGCCAACAACCACCAAAACGATCATCTCAGCCTGTATCAGCGTGCAGGCACACCTGAAGGTGATTACCTTCAGGCTCCAGCGACCCAGATGCTCTACCAACAGAGTGCTTCACGACTCGATACATTCGAAACACTGGGGCCAAAGGGCGTAGAAAAAACGCTGAGCCTGTTCGCTCGTCAAATTGACGGGGAACCCGATATCACTTCGTTGACTTTCACTCATCAACAAAATGTCGCTCGCCTATGGGAAGAGATCTTAACCTTATGTGGACCTGTTAGAGAGTGCTACTTAAAGCCAGCCGATACCATTCACTTCGCATCGGGAGGTGAAGCATGACCACACCAGCCTTCAAAACCTTATGTCAGCGAGGAACGATTGTTGATGAATTATGGGTGCTCTGCCCCTTTGCTGGCGGCAGTCACAGCGCATTTAACAGTTGGGCCTCCTTGAAAGAAAACGACTTGCCCAATAATACGCAGGTCCTTCTGGCCACCTACCCTGGCCGCGATCAACGGATGAAAGAACGCGCCCTCTCTAGCATCGGTGCGATCGCCTGTGATGTGTTTGATGCACTAATGGCACGTATGGCTTCGACACCACAAAGCCAAACGCCACGTTTGCGTATTTGTGGACACAGTATGGGCGCACAGGTTGCCTTTGAAGTGTGCAAACATTTCGAAGACCATTACGGCTCATCGACACCAGTATCACAGCTGGTTTTATCAGGTTGTCATGCCCCTCATCTCGAAAGCAGGCGCAAACTGAGCCACCTTAACGACCAAGACTTTGTCGAACAGTTGATAGAAATTGGCAGCGGCAGTCCTGTGCTTAAACAACACCCTGAACTGCTGGCACTCTTTTTACCTATGCTCAGGGCAGATTTCTCAGCCACAGAAAACTATCTAACGACTCAGGGGAACGCACCTAAATTAGCGTACACCCCCTGCACTTTGTTGTTCGGTGAGCAAGATCCTGAGGCATGGTCTAGCGAAGTGACCGCTTGGCAAGACTGGCACACATACCCGGAAATGACTTCCGTATCGGGTCTTCCCGGTGATCATTTTTACATTACAGCTCAACCAACACAGTTTATTCAGAGCGTGATTACGCATGCTCATGATGCCCCTCACGCATCTCATTACGAATTTGGAGAACATCATTATGGCTAAGCCTGCTATTACTCAATATCACAACCACATCATTCCACATCAATGTAACCCTCTAGCCATAGCGACTGAGCTCAGTATCGCTGAGTTTTGCCATGATTATGTGGTGTATGAACACGACAAAGAATGGTCAATCGGTATCAATAAACTGATACAACTGACCGTCGATACACAAGGCAGGGTCACTGACTTTTCTGGTCACGTTCATCAGCCAGAACAAGACATGATTTGTGACACCATTCATCAGGCTACCCAAGCCTTACCTTGGAAAGATTGGCGTGTATTTGGCCGAGTCGATTTCGAGTTCAGCCACTTTGCCCATCATCTGGCTCAGAAAGAGGCAAATCGCACTCTGCTTGAGCTATTTGTTGCTCAACATGATATTCGGATTTCGAATGATCAACTCGCTGTACGCACAACCGATAACTCAATATTACCTGAGATTCATGAAGCGATAGCACGAGCATCCACGCCTCTATCCCTACCCAAGCCAATGGCACCACTCACTCAAGCTGACATTCTCAACCATCAGCAAATTCAGCACGACTATCAAACCATGGTCGCTTCAGCAGTCAGAGAAATCGTCGCGGACGACTATAAAAAAGTCATCTTGTCGCGCTCAGCCACCCTGCCAGCAGCGATTGATATTCGTCGCAGCTTTGTCTCTGGACGTCGTAACAACACGCCAGCCCGATCTTTCATGCTGAAACTAGGTGAGCTTGAAGCCTTTGGGTTTTCACCTGAAACCGTATTGGAGGTCGATAATCTTGGTCATTTAAGCACTCAGCCTTTAGCAGGTACTCGATTCCTGCCGACCAATCCCGCGGAAGCACAGAGACTGAAACGAGAGCTGACGACGGATCCAAAAGAAATTGCAGAACACGCCACATCGGTTAAATTGGCCGTTGAGGAACTTGAACAGGTTTGCGATCGAAGCACAGTTAATGTCGCTGAGTTTATGGACGTATCTGAACGCGGCACGGTTCAGCATCTTGCTTCACGTGTGACTGGGCAACTGGCACAAGGAAAATCAGCATGGCATGCATTTAAAGTCCTGTTTCCGGCGATCACAGCATCGGGAATCCCAAAACGAGAAGCCATTGATGCCATCGCACGCTTTGAACCTAATGCGCGTGGCTTGTACAGCGGCAGTGTCTTAATTGCCGATCAGGATGGGTTCTTTGACGCCGCGTTGGTGCTACGTGCAGCTTACAAACGTCACTCCGTATCTATGCTACAGGCCGGAGCTGGAGTCATCAGCCTATCCACCCCAGATAGAGAGTGGGAAGAAACGTGCGAAAAAATGGCTTGTGTCCTCGACCACCTGATTTTTGAGGCACCAGAGGAAGACCAGCCTTCTCCGACAGCTCAGCGTAATGAAGAGGTGAAAGCATGACACTTCTCAAGGAAATGGAGCCTGTTATCCCTCATCGCTATGAAAAAAAGCAAGAGTACGAACAAGCTGGCCTCTGGGAACAAGTACCGCTATGGCAATTATTGTGGTCTCACTGCGCAGATACACGCAACCAAGTCGCCGTCAGAGATGACAGTCGGTCTCTGACTTACGAGGAGTTAATCAGTGAGGCAGACCAAATCGCTCAAGGGTTAATATCTCAGGGCTGGGCAGTGGGTGATCGTATCGTGATGCAGCTGACCAACTCCTGTGAGTTCGCCGTCACGCTCTTCGGATTCCTGCGTGCGGGGCTCATTCCGGTCATGGCATTACCCGCACATGGCCTAGCTGAAATAGAGCACTTCATGCGTGTCTCAAATGCTCAGGGTTATGTTGGAGAAGGTCAGATTGGCGAGCAAATCATGGCGAATCTCAACAAACAGACGGCTCTCAAACTCTACTTAGTGAATCAATTCTCACCAACTTGTGCTTTGCCTCGCTCAGCCGCTACCAACTTCGTCCCTGCGAAAATTGATCCAGCAGAAACCGCTTTATTTTTGGTCTCCGGAGGCACAACCGGACTGCCTAAGTTGATTCCCAGAACTCATAACGACTACCTCTACAATATTCGCTGTTGTTGCAGCGCGAGTGAAGTGACAGAAAAAGAAATCTACTTAGCCGTTTTGCCTGCTGCTCATAATTTTACCCTAGGTTGCCCTGGGTTTTTAGGCACCTTGTCAGCAGGCGGTGAAGTTATTTTTACCCAGTTGGCTAGCCCTGATCACTGCTTTGAACTTATCCAACAGTACGGTGTGACAGCAACAGCTCTTGTTCCCGCTCTGGCACAACTATGGACCGAGGCGACCCAATGGGAAGAAGCTGATTTGACCAGTCTCAGGCGTATCCAGGTGGGAGGTTCTAAGCTTGCGTATAGCGACGCGATAGCAATGCAAAAAGTCTTTCCGGGAGTCTTGCAGCAAGTCTTTGGTATGGCGGAAGGCCTGATTGCCTGCACCCGTCTCAGCGACACACCCGAGGTTGTTGCCTCAATGCAAGGTAAGCCTGTCAGCCAGTGGGACGAGGTACGTGTTGTTGACGCTGACGGCAAGGACGTTGAACTGGGAGAGGAGGGCGAACTGTTAACCCGAGGCCCTTACACACTCCGTGGCTACTATCGTGCTCCTGAACACAATGCCCGCTCATTTACGGAAGATGGTTTCTATTGCAGCGGGGATAAAGTACGCATGAATGACCAGCAATACCTCTCTGTCACAGGCCGCATCAAAGATATCGTTAATCGAGCAGGTGAGTGCATTGCTGCTGACGAAATCGAAGAGCAATTGCTGGCTCACCCTAAAATCGCTCAGGTTGCGGTTGTTGCAGTCCCTGATCCGCATCTAGGTGAGCGAATAGGAGTGGCAGCGGTAGGACGCGATGCGTCTTTGACACTGCAAGATTTGAGACAATTCCTACTTCAACAGAATCTAGCGACATTCAAGATGCCCGATGAATTGTTGTTGGTTTCGACACTGCCAAAAACAGCAGTAGGAAAAATTGATAAAAAAGCTATCCTGGGTCCATCAGGCACTCCTTGGCATCTAGGCTAATTCCATAAAAAAGCCTCGCTTTACAGCGAGGCTTATGCTTTGAATTCCGGTGCGGCTAGGCGATTTGACCGGCTTGCCACAATTGTTGATAACCCCCTTTTTCAGCCATCAACGTGTCATGCGCTCCGTAATCGGTAATTTCACCATTATCTAAATAGTAAATCGTATCCGCGTCTTGAACGGTTTCTAACCGGTGAGCGACTGTAATAACGGTCTTTCCTTCAGATAACCGAGCAATCGACTCTAACACCTCGTTTTGCGTAGTCTCGTCGAGAGCCGAGGTAATCTCGTCCAATAAGAGAATCGGCGCATCATGCAGCAGCGCACGAGCAATTGAGACCCTCTGACGTTCTCCACCAGACAATTGGTTACCGTTTTCACCAATATGTGTATCAAGACCTTCAGGTAAACCCGCAACAAAGGCAGCCAGACCCGCAGCCTCAATAGCTTGTTGCAACTCCTCATTACTCGCTTCTGGTTTAGCAAGTAACAGGTTGTCACGCAAACTGCCACCGAGCAGTTGAACATCTTGCGTGACATATGAAATCAGCTTATACCAGTGATGTGTTCCGATCTCATCAATACTGCGTCCGCCAATATTCACCGTTCCCGAAGAGGGGATATGGAAAGCGGCTATGGCATCCAGAAGACTGGATTTCCCCGCACCACTTGGGCCAACAAAAGCGACACGATGTCCTTCAGGGATAGTGACATTTACGCCACTCAGTATCCTTTGCTCATCAATGGAAAGGTGCATGTTATCAATCACGATGTCATGATGAATCGGCGCAACCCCTTTCGCTGTTTGTTGTGGCAATTGAGCGAGCGCCAGTAGGCGGTCGGCAGCATTAAGCATGTATCGTAATAAAGCAGCGTATACTGTCATACGGGTTAAAGGGCGAATACAAATCACACTGGCCACAATCACGACTAAACATTCCGGCCATGTCAGCTGACTAGATTGTAGGAACATACTTGCGAGGCCAAGATTCAAAACCAGCGCAAGCTCCGTAATCAATGTGGCGATAAGAACACCCATTCCCCCAGCCCACTCCAGACCAAGACCCGCGGCTCGTTGTTGCTCTATCTTTTCACACAGTGGTTCCGCCAGACGCTCACTTTGAGCAAATCCACGAAGCATTGGCAGACAATCGACATATTCCAGAAGTCGACTGGAGACTTCAGTATTCATGCTGTGCTGGTGCTTTGCCCGTTGACTGAATGTCCTTTCTGCGAGAGCTAACGCACCCAGCGCCAGAACAAACGTTCCCAAAGTCACAGCACCCAATACAGGATGAATGAAGCTAATCACCAGTAGCATCGCGAATGGCGCGACCCACGCCGAAATGAAATCCGCTAACAGATGACTGAATATATCTTCAAACTGCTTCAAATCTGCAGTCAGAAGTTTCATTTTTTCACCTAAACGTTTCCCTTTTAGTGCTGCAAGCGGTTGTCTTCGAATATCAGTCAACAACTGGCTTCTCAGCCCATGGGTGATTTCATAGGCGCCGAGAAACGTCTGCTTGGCACTCTGACCAACCCACCATTGGCCCGCCACCACCATCAGTGATATGACTCCTATCGTCATCCAAGAAACCAACTCGGGGACCAAAAGCCAAGCAAATAATGCCCCAAACACCAACAGAGGTAATGCCTCAACCACAAGCTTTCCGGCAAGTCCAATCCAGAACTGCCGCGCACTGATACCACTATGACGTATCAAGATCTGAATATTAGTCATGACGACTCTCCTGCACTTCCCCTGCCTCCACTCGTAAACGGCGATTAACCTGCTGAACACGAGTCGCACGGTGACTGATAATTAACTGAATCTGTTCAGGGTGAAATTGACGAAGTCCTTCCAGAACCGTTTGTTCTGAGATTTGATCAAGATGCGCTGTCGCTTCATCTAAAATTAAAACGGGGGTTTTGGCTAACGCAGCCCTAACGATCGCTAATCGCTGCATTTCTCCACCACTGAATAAACGCTGGGCTTCTCCAATAGGTGAATCTAGGCCTTGCGGCAATTTCAGAACTAGTTCTTTCAGTCTCATGAGCAACAGCAGTGACCACAGCTCATCATCACTTAACGCCTCTCTAACCAGTGAAAGATTGTCACGTAATGAACCGGAGAAGAACACCACCTGTTGATCGACGGAAGCAACATAACGGCTGCGTGTTACATCATCCCAATCCTTCATTGATACGCCATTCACATGCCACTCACCGCCGTCCGCTGTCAGAGCCCCACTCAAGGTCATCAGCCAGGAACTCTTGCCTACTCCAGACTCCCCTTCGATCGTCACCCGTTCACCAGGATAAAACTCAACATTGACTTCGTTTAATAGCGGGTTGTCGGCGCGAGAAAGAGTCAACTGAGCGCAGGATAGGCTCTCAAGCGGTGCATCGTAACTTGGTACGACAGTCTGAGTAGTATGAAAGAAAGGTAACAGGCGATCGACAGCAACAAAAGATTGTTGGATCTGAGAAAAGACCTGAGTTAGATCCAGCCAAGGTTTTAAAATACCCGCACTGATACATACCACCATAACCAATTCTGCATGCGACAACTGTCCCATTTGCACAAATGCTATCGCCGCAGGTACAACCAACATGAGTGATGCCTGAGCCAGAGTGACAAAAGTCACCCACGCCCCAACCATCATGCGAGTATAGCCAGTCACAATTTTATTGTGTGAGCGAATTGTGCGGCTAAGTGCCAAATAAGAATCTGCATCTACTGAGAACAGTTTCATTACGCCAATACTACGCAAAAACTCCATCTGCGCTTGATGCATATTGGCAACGATCTGCATGTATTTTTCTTGGCGATGACGGAATCCACTCATCAACATGATCTGAACGCCCAGTGCCACAGGCAGTGGTAACAGGGCGATAAGCGCCAGACGCCAGTCTATGTAACCCATCAGAATGGTGAGCAATATTGGCATCAAAAGACCGTTAATCACGTCAGTGCCATGATGGGCAATGAGAGGCTCAAGACTTTGGCAGTCATCTGACAAACGCTTTTCGATATCTCCTCGTTTCTGACTTCGGAGTTGTTCGATCTTCATGGATGCTAAAGCACGAACAATGTGCTGACGTGTCTTTTGAATAATCTGATACGCTGCTAAATGCGCCAGCCAAACCGCAAAAGCGTACAACCCGTAACGCCACAGCAATGCAATAACGAATACAAGCAGATATAGAATTGGAGATTCTCCAGAAGCCATGGCTTCGAGAGAAAGAAACAAACATACCCAAGGCACGACTTCTACCAGACTGCACATGACGGCGCTGCCCAATGAAAAGGCGATTTGACGACGCTCACTCTGCAGCATGACTTTGAGTGCTTCGCCACGACTCATGTCCTTTGACAGTAACATACATACTCCCGACAAATGGAGAGTATTGTCCGGCAGTTTGTCTTGAGCCACTAACGTAATAAGGCGTTAAAATAACGACTTCCGTCCTTATTGCTGTACTACTCGACAAGAAAGAAATGACGAAGCATTACTTGTCTCAGAACTCTCACACTAAGGCGTATCTCTTTATTCACTGTTGGGGAAAGACCATCTGGCATCTGGAGAATTGGTAGGGTTCAAAATTCAACAGAGCAATCAACCGGTATTAAGTTGGCCGTTCCGCTAGCTCAATAGGTGTGCAGTCATTGCCTATGGTTGGTACATGAAAAACAATCTATAGCTCCGCCTTCCGACAACACAGACACCCCGATAATTCATGGACGTTACTTCACAAAAGTGTGACACCAAATTAGAGTTTTCATTCTGATAACTAAAGTTATTGAAATTTATGCAGACAAACTATCTATAAGATTTGTTGCTTATCATAAAAGCTATCTTTTATTGGGCATCAACAAACATTATTAAGCAGATTTGCATAGAGACGTTCAGAATGAAGAAAATAATCCTAATCGCGGTTTGTATCATGTTTGGCATTGCGGTGGCCGCCAGCATGATCTCAACCTACCTCATATCCAGCCAGAAAATCGATGAGATCATACTCCATAAATCACAAGTCCAAGCCGAATTCCTCGCTGGCAATGCAGGCTACATTCTTGAAAACTCACAACAACCTCTTAAAGACCTGCAAGCGTTAGTCAGCAAGCTGAAACAACGCTCTGATGTTAGCTATGCGATTGTTATCGATAGCAATGTCACCGCCGTTGCTCACAGTGACAAACAGAAGCTCAATAAAACTTATGAAGACAGCTACACCGTAGATGGAGCAACGAGAGGCGTGCAGCAATACTCGAAATGGTATGCAGATGTACAACAAGTATGGGTGTACGACATTATGGCGCCAATCTATGTTGACGGTAAGCTATACGGCACCTTTGACATTGGTATTCCTATTACCGAAGTCAGTCAGGCAACCAATGGTATTGTGGCGTATCAGTTGACATCTATGGTGGTGATCTTTGTGATTTGTGTGGCGCTGCTCTTCCTTCTGCTGGGCAAGTTGATGCAACCTCTTTCGGTACTGAAAAATGCTCTGCATGATATCTCTCAAGGGAACGGTGACTTGACGGTTCGCCTCCCTATTAAAGGAAATGACGAAGTCGCTCAGATTTCTTCTGCATTCAACGTCTTTGTCAGCAAAGTCCATGAGATCATTTCTCAAGTGGTCAGCACTGGCGCGGAACTTAACAACTCGGCGATCGCTCTTCGTCAACAATCTCAACAAGCACTGACAAGAGGACAAGAGCAAAACGAACAAACCATGCTGGTTGTGACATCAATGAACGAGATGATCGCGACGGTCAATGAAATCGCATCCAATGCCGCTGGCGCCGCAAATGCTGCGAGCACAGCAACAAATGAAGCCCAAGAGGGCCACAAAACCATCGAGAGCACGACCACTGCGATTACCAACTTAGAAACCGAGATGAACAGCACGTCGAATATCATCGTCAGCTTGGCCGAGAATACTCAGTCGATTGGTTCTATTCTCGATGTGATTAGAGGGATTTCTGAGCAAACCAACTTATTGGCTTTGAACGCTGCTATCGAAGCAGCTCGTGCCGGTGAAGCTGGTCGAGGGTTTGCTGTTGTTGCTGATGAAGTACGTAATCTAGCAACCAAAACCGCTCAGTCGACCGATGAGATTGATGCGATGATTAATCAACTGCAAACCGAAGCTCAAAGTGCAGTGAGCTCAATGAACAATAGTAAAACCTTGATTGTTCAGGGTACGTCACAAACTCAATTGGCACGACAATCACTGGAAGAAATCACAACCCAAGTGATGACCATTTTGGATATCAATACGCAAGTAGCAACCGCCACAGAGCAGCAATCTACCGTGGCCAATGAGATCAACATGAACATGGACACAGTGAGCAACTCAGTGAAACATGGCCTTAGTGCCAGCGAACAGCTTGAGCAATCCAGTCAGCAACTCGCAGAGCTTTCACAAGTGCTCGACAGCCATGTGGGTTCATTCAAAATCTAATCCGCCCTATACCGTCGACTCGATACGATCGAAAAAGCCAGTAACCACAGTTACTGGCTTTTTTATTTGCATGCCATCAAGCGGCTTAGCCGAAGTCCAACGTCATCAGTAACCTTGGTTGATCAGACACATTCGAAGGCGAGCGATGTACTAAGCCTGTCTCTTCATTGCCTTCCCATCGTCCACCCTTTAGCAGCGCGACATCGCCGCAAACAAGCTGCTGAATATCCGACTCCTGACGATATAAACCAGAGACTGAATCCGGCTGTCCGTTGGCGCCACGTCCTAGTTTTGTGCGATCGAGTACGTGGTTGGGTAACCATTGAGTCGCAACACCATGGTATGTGGTCACTAAACGACAAGGCACTTGGTCAACATGAAAACGTGGGCACATAGCGCCGCTTAGTGTCGCTAAGCGCAGGCCTGCCTGCTCTATGTCGAACAGATAGCAAAACATATCAACCAGCTCAGCCATGTTTTCTAATAGCTTTTTAGGCGCGGTGCCATCTGTCGCGTAATCTAGCGCTTCATAAGCCGATTCTGGCGATAGAGTCAGAGATTTGCTGAGATTCGGATTTGCAGCAACAAATTGGCTTACATCATCAACAAATGCCTGATCAAAGTGACGTCGCCAAATCGCAATGTTGACCTCGTCCTGATAGATGTCTCCCAACACAGTCGGTTGCTCCCCTAAACTGAAACTGGGCACCTCAATTGACGTATCTTGGGTACTGATGACCATCGGTTCAGCGACAACTGCATTCATTGCATGACCTCCTATGCGGCAAACGTATCGTATTCCTTTTACAACCTTGCCTGTTATCGATTGATAGCAGCAAGGATAACCATTGAAATGTTATAACATAACAAATAGAAAAACAAAAACAGCTTGCGGCCCAAGATTTACCGAGATGAATGTATAAGCTTTAAACAAAGGTGGCAGGCGCCGAGTGCAACTCATTGAGTTTGAAAGGCATTAGCATGAAAACCAATCGCTGGTCTTCAAGAAGAGAGATAGGTAAGCCCGCCAGATAAGATGCTCAACCTTCTCTCCAGAGAACGTTGAGCGAGTAAGCGCTGTAATAAATGAAACGCGAAGCGGGCTATAAGCGACTTAATTCGACTAGCGGAACGCCATGGCACCCTTGCCTACGCCTCATAAGCGATGATCTGCAAGGATTGATTAGACTCTAGGCTTGGCTTTACTTGATCAGCGATGTAGCCAGCTAACAGTTCTACTGTAGTATCAGTTGGCAGAATTTCGGTTTCACTCTTCGCAATAGCTAACTCAAATTCGCCCTGTGGCGCAGTATAGCGGAACCCATAATGGCTCTCGTCTGAGATAAGTTGGGCATTTGAGCTCAAATTTAGCCTCGTTACAGATACCTGATCTTCAACAGAACCTAAATAGATATCTTCCCAACGTTTTGCGAACGCCGCTTCTTTCTCACTATCACGCTGACCATCCACCAATATTTCAACCGGAGAGCGGTGACCATGCGCAATGCGCTGGCAGTTACCATCGTGCTTTTTAAGGCCATGAGTGTAGTGATAAAACGCGCCGGTAATATTTTCGTGGCGAAGTGTGATTTCTAGTCCCGTCACGTTGCTTGGCAGGTTATCACGGAGGATGTGATAAACGTGCTCAGTCAGACTTTCGATAGTGATCTCTTCTGCATCAATTAAGCAGTACGCTTCATTCGGGCATTGAAGGTGGATGCTTTTGTTGTCACGCATGACATCCAGTGTGGCATAACCGGGCTTGCTTGTGTTGTGAACGACAGCAGCGCTTTTCATCGGCACCAGCAGACGGTGATCAACATGCAGATCGACGAGGTGTTTAATCTGCTTCTTTACCTTGCCAAAGTCTAACACCATGCTCATTTCATTGAGCTCACCCGACAAGGTCGCATCTAAAATCCAACTATCTCCCACGATGCCTCTGTGTTCACAAATGAATGAAGAATCGATAACGGTAAGATCTCTTACAAATAGGTTCAAGTTGAACTCCTTACTACTTTAATGAGATACGGGAGGCTGATTAACATTTCAGCAGGCACTTCGTCTCATTATTTGTGGTTGAATGAATTGGAGTGGCAGGATGTTACAACGGCTTTGCGAAGTCCACCTTTTTTGAATCTCTTTCACAAGAAAAGTGCAATCTCTATGCAATAGTCGCTAAAAGTCATGTAATTCTCTAGGCAGCCACACCTTAAGCGGGGTTAGACTCTACATTTTAGGCTATCAGAGGAAAACCCGCTTTATTCCTTCGCTGCACCTATTTCAGCCTCTAATGCTGTTCATGCCAGTCAAAAACAAACAAGCCTGAACGCTTATCCGCTCAGGCTTGTTTGGTGTATCTATGTTCTTCGGCTTGAATCTACCGATGCGATATCTACTTGTTGGTATGGAATATCTGCTCGGTTTCAAGAGAAGTCATTGCTCGGATTTGACGCCATAGGTAATAGAAAATACCGAACATCATCAACATGCTTGGAATCGCAATGGCTGGGTAGCTGTACAAAGTGAGCTTGCCCAGCTGTTCGTTAAATTCAGGCGTGCCAGCAGGGCTGGTGACAATCCAAGTTGCGAGGAAATAGTTCATCGCAGAAGAAAACGCAAAGGTACTGGCGAATAGATAGTTTGATGACATCAGGCATCGCTCAAATTCTTGAGATTTACCGTTTTCTTCAAGGCGTTTGGTGATCAAAGAAAGGTTTAACACCGTGTCGTTCAAGAGCATCTTCTGCATTAGCGGGTAACGAGTGAAAGTAGAACCCAATACCGCTAAGCCGATCAGGCCAGGGATCAATGCTTCTTTTAGAGCTAACCAACGCGTGTCAAGCTCCAACAGACCGATGCCGCCCGTCAGTAACACACTGACAAAACCAAGCGCGGAAATGAAGTTGAACTTCTTATTACGGATAAGATCCATACCGCCGTAACCAATAGGGAAAAGCAAAGCGACCACAAGCGCCATTGCCGTGCCTAGGTGCTCTTCACCACTAAACTTCATCAATATGAATGAAGGGATGAATACGTTAAAAAGGATCTCAAATAATGGATTCGACTTTTTCGCCGTCGTGTTGCTCATAATTTCCTACTAACTCTATTATGTCGGCTGCTATTTACTTTGGGGGAAGTGTTCATTGCTTAGCGCGAGATGTAAAGCGCTAAAATGTCGAGTTGTGTAACGACTTATTAAATACATAAGCAACCAATACATTGACTCAAATGATACGTAACCCCACTCACGTCAACTCTATCACAACGCTAAGCACAGGACTTCTCTTCATTTCGCAGCGTCAGCACTTCATAACCCGTACTGGTTACCAGAACTGTATGTTCAGATTGGGCAGACAACTTTTTATCACGGGTCACCACCGTCCAGCCATCTTTCTTTGTTTTTACTCTCGCTGTTCCCTGATTGATCATAGGTTCAATGGTGAAAACCATGCCCTCTTTTAGAGTCAGCCCGTGATTGGGGATTCCGTAGTGAAGTACTTGAGGCTCTTCATGCATTTCGCGACCAATGCCATGCCCACAATATTCCCTAACAATGCTGTAGCCATGAGATTCAGCATAACTTTGAATCGCATGACCGATATCCCCCAGAGTGGCTCCGGGCTTCACTTGTTTGATTCCCTGCCACATGGCGGTGCAAGTCACTTCAACAAGCTTTCTCGCTAACGGAGTGGCATCAGGCATCACGTACATCTTGCTTGAATCTGCAATAAAGCCGTTCTTTTCCAGTGTGATGTCCAGATTGATAATGTCTTTAGGTTTCAAAAACTGGGAAGCTTTCGGGACTCCATGACAAACCACTTCATTGATCGAAGAGTTCAACACGTATTGATAGTCATACTGCCCTTTGCTGGCAGGGCGGGCTTTCAACTCATTAACAATAAAGTCTTCCACCTTATTGTTAATGTCCATCGTCGATACGCCGGGTTGCACGTAGCTATCGAGCATATGGAACACCTCAGCAAGCAGGCGACCAGATTCACGCATTAACTCTGCTTCTGCCGCCGTTTTGATAATGACGCTGTTATTCAACCGTTTCCCCTTCCGCTGATGCCACATTGGCTGCTGAGACTTCTGCCGACTTCATCAGGTCAGAAATAATTTGATTAAACGACAGCTGAGGATGTAGCTCTGCCAACATACCCATTTTGATCCAAAACTCTGCCTGAGAGTTAATCGAACGAGACATCACGGAGCTGGCTTTTCTGATCTCTTCATGCAGCTCATCTGAAATTTTGACAATACCCAATATTATACGCCTTATATACGAAGTGTATATTTATTGTATATATAGCGCTTAATCCGTCAAGCCAATTTCTGATCAGGTGAACAGAGGATTTGGAGCCTTGAATAGCAAACCAAAATACTCCTACTTGGGATTAATGGTCTAACCAGATATTGATAGCGAATCACTCACTCCTTACTGGGTTTGATAATGCGCTATTGTTCATATTGTGTAGGAGTATTCGCACATAATGACTGGTTGACAAATGAGCAACAGCTGTGGTGCTCTAGGCAAGCAGACGCATCTAAAAAATACCGATTAAAGTAAAGTTCTAGACGGGGTATTGAAGAATATGATTACCGATTACGCAAAATATCTAAGCTCTGAGCTTCCAAATTACTGGGGCGAGATTAAAACTTCTTGGAAATCGCCAGAAAGTGGCAAATATATCTATCTAGAACTCACAAGTGGTCACCCTTTTCTTAAACACGTTGAAGACTTTGTTAACGAAAATATCTCTGCAAGAAAAGTTGTTTCGCCGACTGCTGAAAACGCTCGTATGCACTATGCCTATGAGATGAAAAACAACCCTCAAAATAGCGAAATGATCGTTTCGAGAATGACGCGGAGAATGAAAGAAGGTAAGGGCGATGTTAAACCTCCAGAGTCAGCAAATATCTCGATTCGTTCTTTGAAAATCATCTATAACAAAGAGTTGCTAGCGACATATAAAGCGTTTCTCAATACCAATTACTCACTTGGCGAAAACTCAGCTAATAAAATTGGTGCCACCAAATTCCAGTCTAAGTTTCAAAATGACACAGAATATACGGACTTCTGTGCACCGGTGCTTAATCGAAGAAATGGCGAGTTGATGCTCTTTCACGGCACCTCACCTTATATCGGTGATTTAATTGCAGGTGGAGGGTTCAGACCAGACCTAGGGAAGAAAAATGCGAAAACAGGTTGCTATGGGATGCTTGGTCAAGGTGCATATTTCTCAGACAATTTCTCGAAGATTATGACCTATTCGACCTGTCCACAGTGTGGTGACTATCGCTGTTTTTGCAGAGATAATACAGGCCGAAAATTCAGTAAAACAGCACTAATCTCCAGAGTTTGCCTTGGACACTCTAAACTGTTTCCTCACCTTATCCATAAAGCGATTCCATTCACATCTGCCAGGAATGATTTTAGAAAAGTGAGTTCAGATCACGCCAAAGAGCTGGGTTATGATTCGGTCATTTCCAGAGGTACCAACAACAACTTCTGGAATATATCCAGTGGCAACAATGAATTTATGATCACTGGTGCCAGCCAAGCTTATCCGGAGATTATCTTTGATTATGTAATTGGTGAAGATAACGTGTCTGACAACAATTACTTTATCAACCTCATTTCAGGTGCATTGGCGAAATACGATGGCGCAACTAAATTTCGACAAAGCAGCCAATCCAAACACGCTGTCAGAACACTGAAAAACTTAGTAACACGCAGAGAGTCCGATAAACTGGTAACTGCGGTAAATTACTATATGTCGGTCTCAATCAAAAATAGCGTATTAGCCAGTCAGTATGGCAATCCCCTCAAGCCAGGCTCACGCCTGCACAAAATGCTCCAGACTGCTATGGTAGAAAGTGGGGCCTATCAGGATTATTAAGCAATACTCTCAGACTGTGTGGCCTGACTACCTCAGGCCACAATCTGACTGACTCCTGTTCTGCATTTCTGCTTGAGATCGTCACAATTTCCTGTACTTTACCTGATATTCGCTTGAGTATTTTCCAAGCCCTTCGCTTTCTGCATTTTTAGGTAAACACAACATGTCGCTTTCAGATATCAAATTCGTCGCTGCCGATATGGACGGCACTCTGCTGGATGAAAACAGCCAGCTAAACCCTGAATTCTTCGAACTATACGAGCAGCTTGAACAGAAACAGATCATTTTTGCAGCGGCATCGGGGCGTCAGTATTACAGCCTGATGGAGACTTTCTCTCCAGTTAAAGATCGTATGATGTTTGTCGCTGAAAACGGCACGCTGGTCATGCACCAAGGCAAAGAGCTTTACAGCTGCACAATTGATGGCAGTGCCATTGAAGCCATCATTCAGCAAGCACGAACAATTAGTGGAACACACATTGTGCTTTGCGGTAAAAACTCAGCTTACATCGAAACGCAAGACCCTCGAGCGTTGGAAGAGTTTGCCAAGTATTACCACCGCTGCGAGTATGTTGAAGATCTACTCAGCGTTGAAGAAGAGTTCATTAAAATCGCCATTTGCCACTTCGATGGAACTGAAGAACTCGTGTTCCCTGCCATGAACGAGCACTTTGGTGACAATCATCAAGTGGTTGTGAGTGCTAAGATCTGGCTGGATGTGATGAATGCAGAGGCTTCAAAAGGCGCAGCCATTAAACATCTCCAACAAACGCTTGGCTTTAGTCATGAACAAACCATGAGCTTTGGCGACTACCTAAATGACTTAGAAATGCTCAAAGAGAGCTACCACTCCTACGCCATGGAGAATGCTCACGACACCATTAAGCAGACCGCTCGATTCCGCGCACCAAGTAATCGAGAGAATGGCGTCCTTAAAGTCATTAAGGACAAGCTGCTTTAAAGCGCATCAATTTAAAGCCCGTCACCGTCGTTTTCGGGCTTTTTCTCATCTTCGATTATCACTGCGGCTTTCTCTTTCTCCGACAGTTCTGCGAGTTGCTGCGTGATTTCTTCTTGCCTCTTGGAACAGCGTTCAACTGCCTCTGCGGTCACTTTAAGGGCTTTAGCCATCTGAGACACATTGTGTGTTGCACTGAATACCGTACTCTGAAGTGGTCTTAGCAATAGCCAGTACACTGCACCGATGGCAGCGATCAAGATGACACCGACTAAAGCGACGATCAACACGATCTTAAACTGCAAATCGTCGAAAAATCGCTGACTCTTTTCACTGACAACTTGTTGCGAGTGCTGAATAGCGGCAGGGAAGCTAGCAACGGAGTCTCTGGAGATGGAGACCAGTTGATTGAGGTTGGAAATAGTCTCACTCAACGTCTGCTTTTGTTGTTCGGTCAGATTATCACTGTGCGCAATACCATCGAGAGCACCCGCAATGCTATCCAACGATGCACGAGTTTGATCGATGGAATTCTCTATCCCGTCCAACTCCAGCGTCACATTAACGTCAATAAATGCACTGTCACTCTCAGGTGGTGGCTGTCCAAAAGCGCTCAGAGAGATTAAAGCAAGCCCCAGCATCATCCAGATTTTCATCGATTACTTCTCATTAAATTCATATTTCTTCTCCATAATTTAGCTTTGATTTCAGCGCGTTACTGAGACACATAACAAAAACGAGAGTTAACTCCTGAAACGAGCAGTAAAAATCAGCGCGATGCCCCCTAAAATCAGCAATGACGACATGACTGCATTTAGAGTGATCGTTTCACCAAGTAGTAAACTACCCGCAATAAACGCAATCACAGGTACCGCCAACTGAGAAACAGAAGCTTGAAGAACGGAGAGTTGCCTTAGAACCTGATACCAAAGAATGTAACCGAACCCTGATGCGAACACCCCAGACAGTAGCGCCCACATGGCTCCCTGCGCAGTGACAGACTCCAATGAGAGTAATGCGGGGCTGAGCATCAGAGCCATCAGGCTCGCCACCAAAAAACCATGAGTTATCGACTGAGCAGCATTGGCAGTATTACGGCCCAGCAATGTGAACCCAGCCCAACAAATACCTGAGATCAACATTAAAGCAGCGGAACCGAAATTGGGTGTCTCGGCAGACGGCAACATAAGCACAACAAACCCCGTCAGAGAAATACCAATGCCAATGCTCTCACCTATTTTAAGGCGGTTACCTGTCATCAAATGGAAAGCAATCAGTGCCATCTGAACCATTCCGAATAGAATCAACGCTCCCGTCCCTGTAGTGAGCTGGGTATACGCGAATGAAAAGCTTACCGCATAACCAAACAGTGCTCCCCCAGCCCACCAACTGGCTCTGTCGCTGACAAATTGGTAGTTCATCTGGCCTCTGAAAGCTAAGATAAGCCATAGCGTCACCGCCCCAGACACCAAACGAATCCAAGTAAATGAGCCAGGATCAATAGCGTGATTTGCGAGAGCAAACCGACAGAAAAATGAGTTAGCGGCAAACGCAGTGAGCGCAGCGACAAGAAGAATAGATTTATGCATAAATTTCCCTTTCAACCATAGGATTGTATGGCGAAAGCTGAGGTTCAGGATAGCTCGGTTGTTTCTGGTTAATACTCGAAAGCTATATCGATAGACAATTAAAAAGCCGCGATGATTATCGCGGCTTAGACTCATGGATGAGTTTAGTGAGACTGTTCACTGCTTAGTTGTGCAGAATGAATCTCTTGATACGCTTTCGCTTCATCCCGCCCCATATATTTACCTAATGTTCTGACTGGTACCGAAGTCAGGTCGACGACAATCAAGCCATCCAGCGCAAAGTTAAAGGCAGGGTCAACATTAAAGCAAACCAGTTTACCGTTCATTCCGAGGTATTGTCTCAGTAACACAGGTAACCCCATACCTTGCTCAAGGCGACTCAGCACTTTAGAGAGCAACGGTAAATCAGCCAATGAACTCAGCATGTCCGGACGCCAGAATTCCTGACCACTTTTCTCTAGTGGTGTTGTTGGCGATACAAGCTTTGCTTTCTCTTCATCGTAATAATGGACAGACATTACCGATGCAATCAGCTGTCTCGCGACCGGGCTGTAATCATTGCTGATACTGACCGGACCAAATAAATGTGTGTATTTCGGATGGCGCTCAACAAACTTGGCGATGCCTTTCCATAACAGGAGTAAGGAGTGCATATTGCGTTGGTATTGTTTCGACACCACGGAACGCCCAAGCTCAATCGACTGCCCCAAAGTATCAACAAACGCTTCGTCATAGTTGAACAGGCTGGTGGAATATAGCTGCTCTATCCCACCTTTAGCGATCAGTTCATCTACAAGACCTAAGCGATAAGCACCCACTAAATCTTGGTTCGCTCGGTTCCAGACAAACAACTGATGGTAGTGCGGGTCAAATCTGTCGATATCGCACGATAAACCGCTGCCTTCACCGACTTCACGGAAGCTCTCTTCACGCACACGGCCAATCTCCTGCATCATGTGCGGAATCACATCCGTTGGAGCGCAGTAAACATCAAAGTCACCTTGTTCGAGGAGCTTGTATTGTTCAATCTGCGACAACTCATTCTCCAATGTGGCAACACCTACAGGAGCAATGATTGGCTCGGCATCATCCGTCTGTAGTGCAGACATCTGTGGCTTTCCCATACTGCCCATTAAATACGTGTTCAGGCGGAAGTACTGGGTAATATCTTCTTCATCCTCAAAACCTTTGATTTCTGAGAATGGGATAGCATTGCCGATTGATACGGATATCGTCTGCCCTGATTTGTTGAGCAGTTCACGTCCAAGTAGCGCCGTTCTCAGCAAAGGGTGGATTCGTCCCGCTTGATAGAAGAGCTTGCTGTTCATACCATTGATAAAAACCGGCACCGTTGTCGCTTCGGCATGCTTCACAAACTTAGCGACGGACTTACTCCACGCTTTATCGGTGATTTTATTTTCATTCGCCTGCCAAGCAGAGACTTCGCCCGCAGGGAAGATAATCAACACCCCACCCTCTTTGAGGTGCTGATTGGCTTCTTTGATCGCTTTTCTGTTGGTCTGTCTGGCTTGTTCTCCACCAAATACGTTCACTCCAATGAACAGGTCATCCAGTTCAGGAATGCGTTTTAGCAGTTCATTCGCCAGCACTTTTACGTCCTTTCGCGCCTTAGAAATCAGAGACGCGAGAATTATCCCTTCAATGCCACCAAACGGATGGTTAGCAACAATCAGCACCGAACCTTCGGCGGGGATATTTTCCAGACTGCCATGGTCAACTTCATACTGGGTGCCAATTCGGTTGAGCGCTTCTTGCATAAACTCAAAGCTGTCTTCCGGCAAGATATCTTGCTTGTAGAGTGCGTCGAGCGTTGATAAACCCGTTGCCCACTCCACCATTGACTCACCAATACCAAACGGCGTTTTTCGCGGCAATCTGAAAGGACTATCCAACATATTAAGCTCCTTTTGCTAGCAAGTTATGCGTAAACGTTCCTTCCGTTTTCACATCACGGATGAACAGGAATACACCGCACGACCAAACAATACATGCCATACCGAATAGCAAACCACCATCGTCACCAACAATCTCACCCATAGCGTTGAACTCGGGCATAACAATGCCTAGTGGAGTGAATAGGTGGAAGAAAATCGCACCTGTCATGATACCTGCACTCATTGCCGCACCAACACCGTGTAAGCGAGTAAACAGCAGGATTGAGGCAATCAGCTCGGAAAAGCCAATTAAGTAACCACCGTAAACACCAAACCATTCAATCCCTGACCATTCCCCTAGCGTGCCAAAGATATGATCCGTCTCATAAGAGCCTGAGAACTTGAAGAACAACGATTGAATAAAAACAAAGGCAATAAACGCTGAAGGAATATGCTTAATCGGAGAAAATTTCATAGAGGGAAATCCTTGTTAGTTAACTAAAGTTGGCCAATTGATATCAGCTTGCTTGATGTGACCAGCACGGTCGTCATCCCACCAGCTTTTCACTTCTGCGTCATAGTTCAGGTAAAGCTTACCGTCGACGATCGCCCATTGTTTTGGATCCGCTGACGCAAAATCGTTTTTAGCTGAAATCGCCCACGCGCAGTAACCGCCATATTGAGGAGCGTAAGCTTCAGGGTCTGCTTTAAATTTGTCTAAATTTTCCTGAGAAGAGAAATACCAGTCAGCGCCCTCATATTCGACTTGCCACTTGCTGTCTCCTTTAACAGGTTTACCTTCGGTAAAATAGGCAACCGTGTCATAACCGCTCACTGCTTTGCTGCTGAATATTCCGGTGTAAATTTTATCTGCTGACCAAGATGGGAAACTGACTAACATGATTAAAAGGGCAAATAACTTCTTCATTTGAAGACTCCTTGTTCTACAACGTCGGCCTTCAAACAACTTTGTGTCGTTCGAAAATCAACATTGCGATGATTGTCGATTGATTGGTAATTCATCTCTTGTTTAGTAGAAGACACGACAACTGAGGTAAAACTTACAGTGCGAGCGTCATTTCTTTCCATAAGAGGAGAAAGGTGCGGATAGCTGTCATCAAACGTCTGATGAAAGCGTTTACCTATCTCTTCATCTGGCGTCGTCAACACTAATTCGTTAAACAAACTTAGGCGATATTGTCTCGCGTCTTCGTAGTGCAAAGCCGCCGAGACTATCGGCGCAAACGCATGTGAACGCGTAAGCTGCTCCCCATCCCAAGTCCATAACACGGTTTCATTCGCTGTTCTGCGTGTATCGAAAGAAACCACAGTGAAAGGTGCAAAGTGTGTGAGTTCCATTTCCAACAATCGAGCATCGACAGTCTGACTGGAACAACTGCTAGCAAGACGTTTAATGATCATACCCCGACTGGTTAGCGGACCTTTTGGTGTCTTCCCTTGGTAGAAGTTAAGCAAACACACAGTAACACCGTGCTCGTTGGCGGAAATCCAACTGCCTCCACCCACAGGGTCAATCGGCATCACACAGTGCACACCATCAATGACCAGACTTTGTGGCTCAAGCGCTGGCAGGCGAGAACGCTGCTCGTCGCGATTGAAATAAACTTCGTAGTGGTTATTGCCATGGTAAACCCAAGATAATGTACACATAGATTACTGCGCCCTTTGGTAAGTTGCCGTCGTTGGTGCGACGCCAAAATGGCTATCTGATGCCACGCCTCTTAACGATGCCACGACTTTCGCCATCGCAAAGTGATGAGTAGCGTGGAGCGCGGCGAAGGTAATTTCGCGGACAAAGGTCGAAGTGACTTCTTCAACATGCGTTTGAGAGAGCATCACTTCTGTTTCAACCTGAACAGGTTGATTCAGTTCATTGGCTGGTAAACCAAACAGCCATTCAATCAGCTCAGCTATCTCCTGCTTAGCGACATTAATATCTCGCTCGACGTTATGACCGCGGCGGCGAACGTTGTAATCAATTTTGTCACGGTCCAAACGAATAGCATGAAACAGGTCGAGCCAATGACGGTAGTGCTCACCAATCGAGCTGCTCACATGAGGTTGGGCGATAAAAGTATAATCTTCCGGTTGCAACGTTTCTAAAAACTCGTAGCCCTGATTGAGCGTCTCAATGCAGCCGACAACGGCCTGAGAAGTCTGAGATTTAGCAAGCATGGCTGAAAGCGTCGAAGTATTCTTCATAAACATTTTTCCTGCGCAGAGCTATTAATCGGTCATGGGATAAAGCTGAGTCAGCAATTTTTCTTCTCGCCACGCCCGTAGTAGCGCACCCAGAGAAGGCGTCTGATGGCCTTGCTGTTTGTGTTTAGAGCCAATTTGATAAAGCAAACGGTACTGCTTAAGCAGCGTACTGAAGATATGCGACAGTGATGTGTCGCTGTCCCAGATATGCGCGGCTTCACTACTCGCGCCATTGATTTCGAGAATGTCGAACGCTTCACCACGCATTAATGCATTGATATCTTTAAATTTCACATCCAGACGACCGTAGTTAAAGCCTTCAAAATCACCGAGAACTTCGTCCAGCTTTTGTTCGAGAGCCTCCGTGATGAATTGATTGCCATCGCGGAAGATACAACCACGCGAATGGCTGCCCGCAAATGCCAACTGAAACTCGTCCCCTTCCGGAATAACCACATCGAGATGTTCGCTATGACGAGGCAAATACAAATGCTGAAGTTTGCCTGCACGTGGACAGTGTTCAATCAACTGTTTGAGTGAAGAGCGTCCATCACCCGTCACACGTGGGGAGTATTTAAGAGTGATGGAAATAACCTTGCCTCGCTCCTCTCCCGGTTGTCTGACATAAAATATGCCCGCTTCAGCACTGTAGTCCGAGCGAACTTGCAACAGAAAGCGTCCTTGAGAAGGGAACTGAGCGATATAGTCTTTGAGTTGTTGGTCGCCATTCACCAACTTGACCCCAACCCCTCGGCAACCCAAATCAGGCTTTGCCACAAGAGGGTAAGTAATTCCTTGCTGTTTGAGTTGTTCTTTTGCTTGTGTAAACAATTGCGCTTCGTTGGTGTCAGATTTCTCCAACGTAATGAAAGGCAAAATCCACTGGCGCGTAATATCTCCAGCCGCGCTGAAAATGTCGTGTTTGGATTCTCCAACCATACCGCTAAGTTTGATCGCAGGGTTAGCAATCAGCGGCAGTGCCCAATCTCTGTGATACAGGCTTAATGCTGCACTTTGGATAACCACAGGCGCATAAACGAACCAAGCTGGTAAAAATTCAAATGGCGAGATGACTCTTTTCGGTTCATGGAGAACTGGCATTCCCGCATTGACCTTTCCTTGTGGAATCATTTCGACATTAGCGAGCTGTGTCATAAGAGCCTCTTAAGAATGTTTTTGTAATAATTTTATTGAGCATCCACATTAAGCATAGACCTGCCGGAATCAGCACCCAGCTTACGTGACTCTCTTTCAGCCAGGCCACACTGCCTAACTGGTAGAAGGAACCAAAAATCAAAGCAGTCCAAAGCCCTGTTGCACCAATCACCGCGACAAAAAATCGCATCATAGGCACATCAAGAAAACCACTTAGCGTGAAGCCCACCGTGCGTAGGCCAGGAATGAAACGAACAATAAACAGGGTGATAAACGCGCTCTGGTGAAGTTTCTTCTTCACTTGACGGACACGTTGATATTGGAAAATTCGATATCGTAGGAAGCGTACACGTTGTGCACTTTTCCCCATCAGATAGAGGCCAAGATCTCCTGTAGCAATCCCAACGAAGATAGCCGCTAGCGCCATACTCATTGGCATTAGCTCTTGTACTGCGAGCGTTGCCGCGGTCACGATGGCTAAGTCTTCCAGTAAATAAGAAAGCAGGATGATGCCAACAAACAGCATTGCGACTGATGTATGCCCAGCGTACAACCATGCCTGTATCTGATTTGCTAACTCCATCTCTAACCTCAGCAATACTTCTTCAAATGTTCAGCGCTACTCGCATAGGCCGGCTAACTATCCATGGCGTTTATTGCTACGCCATGGTTAACAAGATAGGGAAATCAATAAGAAAATTTCACATACATACAATTTAGTTGAAAAAAATCCGCTAAGGGGAAGAAACCACTGAGTTTTTTCGCGATACAGATCAAGACTCGATGGCACAATTCGCGAGTAAGCTGTCATTATCTGCCAGTGCGTGGCACGATCAGATTGCTTAATATTTCCTCAACGACATGATGCAACCTAGCAGAATGGCAGTCACAGTGAGGAAAAAGAGATGATCGAAACAGCATTAATCACAGGTGCTTCTGGCGGTATAGGCCTAGAGCTAGCGCGTATACACGCTGAAAAAGGTCGAGATATGATTTTAGTCGCGCGCTCTGAAGACAAACTTAACGAGCTTAAACAAGAGCTCGAAGCGAAACATCAGACGCAAGTGTATGTCATTGCTGAAGATCTGTCCGATCCTCTTTCCGCTGATCGTATTGCCGAGAAAGTTAAAGACTTAGGGCTTGAGATCGACATCCTCATCAACAACGCTGGCTTTGGTGGCCATGGTCTGTTCCATGAGCGAGAATTGAGTGCCGATCAAGCGATGATGCAAGTGAACATGATTACACTCACAAACCTTACTCATCATTTTTTACAAGATATGGTCGCACGCAAGCGCGGAAAAATTCTCAATGTTTCTTCCACCGCTTCCTTCATGCCGGGCCCGCTGCAAGCAGTCTATTACGCAACTAAAGCCTATGTTACTTCATTTACTCAAGCGATAGCCGAAGAAGTCTCTGAATACAATGTGACTGCCACTGCTTTATGCCCTGGTGCGGTTGATACCGGCTTTGTTAAAGCAGGAGATTTAGATGGGCTCGATGTGTGGAAGAATGCCAAATCCCCGCGTTCTGTCGCTGAATGTGGCTATAAGGCAATGGAAAAAGGTGAGTTGGTCGCTTTTAATGAAACAGGGTTGAAGCTTATGCTTAACTGGGTGGTTCCCCTACTACCACGTAAAACTGTGCTAAAAATGTCACGTCAATTTATGGAAAAAAACTGACACCATGAAAAGAGCCAACAAATTTATCATTGCGCCCAACTGGAAGTTACTGCTCAGTGATATGCAAATTGACCCTGCTGATGTTCTCAAATTCGCAGAGTTACCCGCCGACCTGTTTAACCGTGAGCACGCCAGTTTGGCGCCTCACGAATATTTCCAGCTTTGTCACGGAATGGAGCAAGCCGCCGGGGAGCGTGAAGTTCCATTGTTACTCGCGGAAAACTTTTCAGTGGAGTCATTTGATGCTCCTGTCTTTGCCGCGATATGTAGCCCGAATATGAATGTGGCACTCAGGCGTCTGAGCCAGTACAAGCCACTGATAGGGCCGATGGTTTTGACCGTCAATCAGGCAAAGAGCTTTACCGAATTGACCACCAGCTGTTACGGCCACCGTGGTCCACTGCCTCGTGCGTTAGGGCTGATGGAGTTAGTATTCTTTACGCAGCTCATACGCACAACCACCCGTGAGAACGTCAAACCCATTCGCTTGTCTCTGCCTGAACTGCCTGAGAAATTATCTCTGTACGAAGACTATTTCGGCTGTACGCTAAGCAAAGGAAAAAGCGTGAGTATTCGTTTTTCAGCGCAGGACGCCGCACGTCCCTTTCTGACTTCAAATTCAGCCATGTGGGAATTTTTTGAAACCAAACTCAACCAGAAATTAGCTGACTTAGATCAGTCCGCCTCAACCGCTGAGCGCGTGAAGGCGGTTCTCTTAGAAGCCTTGCCAAGTGGGGACAGTTCTATTGAAGGTGTTGCTGAAAAACTAGCGATGAGTAAGCGCACACTCCAGCGCAAGCTCAGCAGTGAAAAAGAGAGCTTCCAGGTATTGCTGCAAAATGTGCGTGCTGAGCTAGCCGACCATTACTTAGAAAAATCTCAGATGTCTCTAGGGGAAATCTCTTTTCTTCTCGGTTTTCAAGAGTCTAACTCCTTTATTCGTGCCTACAGTTCGTGGAAAGGTGTGTCACCGGGCTACTTTCGCGAGCAGTGTCATTAATTTGATAACGCGCTTTTCTCCAGCAGGAAGTCAATCAGGACTCGAACACGCTTAGCTTTTTGGGTGTTCTTATGAAAATAAACGTAGAGCCCAGAGTAAGGTGCCCAATACTCCTCAAGTACTGGTACTAGTTGTTTAGAGGCAAATAGATCTTCCACCATAGGATCGACAATTCTGCCAATACCTAAACCTTTTAGCGCGGCATCCAGCATTAACCCAGTATCATTAACAACTAGGGCATGAGGCATTTCCACCGTTAATCGTTCCCCCTGATTGCTAAGCTCTAAGGGTGCTAGCTGATTAGAAGAAATAAATCGATACTGGACGAGTTTATGTTGCTTGAGAGCTCCGGGTGTGTCAGGCATTCCGTACTGCTCAATGTACTCCGGAGAGGCAAACAAGGCTTCCCTCATCGCTGGCGTCAACTGCCTCGCGATCATGCCTTCTTCGACGCGATCACCAAAGCGAATACCCAGATCAAAACCTTCATTGAGAATATCAATTGCCGCATCAGAGATAGATATTTCCAACTGAATATTGGGGTAACGCTGGCAGAACTCCGCGTATATAGGCTGAAGTAGATATTGATAAACAAATCGTGGGGTTGTCAGCCTGACTTTGCCGGACGGCACTTTGCTAAGGTCACTGATACTCTCAAACGCCAAACTCAGATCTGACATCGAATCCGATGTACTCAGATGCAACAAGCGCCCTGCTTCCGTTAATTCAATACGTCGAGTTGTGCGAGTAAACAAAGGTAGCCCCAGTTGTTCCTCCAAGGCTTTCAATGCATTACTCACAGAAGGTGAAGCCATTTCAAGCTTCTGCGCCGCTTTTGTAATACTTCCTTCACGCACAATGGCATGAAAAACCGTTAACTGATTGAAGATAGTGCCATTCATCTCAAACCCTCCAATTATTAGCTCAAGACTAACAATTATTTAGATAAATACCATCTAATCATTACGAATCAATTCTCTTAGACTGATTTCCATACCAACAGCAATCACGTAATGAGTGAGGAAATCATGTTCAGAACCATCAAATATGTCGCTCTTCTGGCAAGTACTATCGCTTTTTCACATTCCGTGTTAGCGCAGTCAGGAGTCGAAAACATGTCAGCAATTCAAGACGCCAAAGCGATTAATAATGCCAAACTTTGGCCAAAGCCCGACAACCCAGTAGCAGCTGGCTCTGAAAACAGCGAAGCACTCAAAGTCGTGCAAGGTTTTTTCGCCGCTTACGCCAAAGGTGACCTTGAAGGAATAAAACAATATGTCTCTGAAGAGGTGGAATGGCACATTCCCGGTCGCCACTCCTCAGCAGGCACAAAACGCGGCATCACCGAATTTACCGAGTTCTTTGGCAAACTTGGGCAGGCAGGATTCAAAGCGGAAGTCATGATTCTTGCGGCAAATGATACCTATGTCATTGATGCTCACCGTGGGTTCAGTACAGCTGCCGACGAAAATATCGACCTGAACTGGATTCTTCTCTACCAAATTGAAGACGGTAAGATCAAACGCGTTCAAAATTTTTCAGGTGATTTATACACCTCTGACGCTTTCTTTAACGCATTTTTTGCTCAGTAACGGGAGAACCATCATGAGCCAAGTATTAGTCATTTCAGGTCATCCTGATCTTAACGCTTCTTATACCAACACCGTTATTTTGGAGCAGATCCAAAGCAATTTGAGTGATGTGGAAGTACGTCGCCTCGACAGTCTTTACCCAGACTATCGAATTGATGTAGCGGCTGAACAACAAGCGATGTTAGCAGCGGATATTATTGTGCTTCAGTTCCCATTCTATTGGTATGCGGTTCCCGCGTTAATGAAGAAGTGGATCGACGATGTCTTCAGTTTCAACTTCGCTTATGGGCCTGAGGGTGACAAGCTGAAAGGTAAAGATTTCATTTTATCCTTTACTGTAGGCGGTCCTGCTGAAAGCTATGATCCACTGGGCTACAACCATTTCACGGTTGAGCAGATGCTTCATCCTTTGCAGCAAACCGCTTATCTTGCTGGAATGAACTACCGTCAACCTATCTACACCCATCGCATGGTTTACATTCCAAACGTATATAACGAGTTGGAGGATGTTCAAGCGCGCGCAAAAAATCATGCAGAGCGTCTGTGTTCGCAAATTTCGGAACTACTGACTTCACCAACAACACGAATTAATAAATTCATCACCGAATGGTTTGCAAGATTTGACGTATTACCAGAGGACAGCGATTTCTTTACGCGCCATCTTGCACGAGACCTCACCCTTTCAATGCCTGAAGGACAATTCCTTGGTCATGAGGGATTTCGTGATTGGTATCGAATTGCATTTGAAACATTTAAACCCAACTGCCAACACTTGGTAGAGCAAATCGAAGTCATACCCAATGGCGATAAGTTTGACGTAAAACTACGAGTCCGCTTACTGGCAGACACTTATCCTGATTCCACCTTTGTCGGTCAGTCGGTGAACATTTTGGTCGACGAAACTTGGCAAGTAAGCTTCGACACACAAGGTGATGTTCTTATCCACAATTATCTTGTGGCACCTGTCGTGAGTTAATCACCAAGAAGTCCCTGCTTTCGAGCCGGGACTCTGGATATCTTTTCTGCCATAGATGTATCAAGCATCTGAAAATACTATTTAGTCAGCCAAATAAAGAGCATGCTCATGAAATCTATCATTCTAAATACTCAAATCGGAACACTGGCCGCCAATCTGTATCTTCCTCAAGAAATCAAACAGACACTACCCGTCGTTATTGTCACTGGTGCTTGGACAACAGTGAAAGAACAGATGCCCGCGGTTTACGCCGAAGCTCTAACTAAACAAGGTTTTGCCGCTATTACTTTTGACTTCAGAGGCTGGGGTCAGTCGCTGGATGAAGTTAAATATCTGGAAGAGCCTGCAAGAAAAATAGAGGACATACGAGCGGTTATTGATTCACTCGCTCAACGCGAAGATATCGATGGCTCAAACATTTTTGGACTGGGTATTTGCGCCTCCTCTGGCTACATGCTGGATGCAGTAGAATCAAACCCGCACATCCGAGCTGCGGCGGCTGTCGCTCCTTGGCTACACAACGCCGACTTAGCGAACGCTATCTATGGCGGCGAAGCCAGTGTTCAAAACCTCATTCAGTTAAGTGAAGACGCTGCACACGGTGAACAAGCTGTCTACATTGAAGCAGCAAGTACGACAAATCAGAATGCGTTAATGTACCAAGCGCCATACTACACAGAAGCCAATCGTGGACAAGTGGCTCAATACGACAATCTGTTCAATGTCGCTTCTTGGAAAGGCTGGCTAACTTATGATGCGGTTTCCGGTGCAGCAGATCAGGACAAACCTATTTTATTAGTTGCTTCTGAGGACATGGCTTTACCTGATGGCACGCATCAGTATCTGGCAAATGCCAAAGATAACGTAAGTGCTATTTGGTTGGAGGGCGTTTCGCAATTCGATTTTTATGATGTGCCCGAGCATGTAGAGAAAGCGACTCAAGCAGTCGCACAGCATTTCCGCAGCCACATTAAGTAAATTCAGCACGACTTCCACTGCATCAAGCCCTGAACTTATCCGGCGGGGCTTTCTTCTCATCTAGTATCACAATTACGACACATCCGAGTTGCCTTTTCTAAGCCAACATCGCTTACTATCAACTCTAATTAAATCAAGGCGTTGAAATTAGTGTCTATTCAGCTACTGCCTATCTCCGAGCAAGAGTTTCCAGAGGTTTTTCCTGTTGTAAAACAGGCGCTTTATGAGCATGTTGATTCTGTGTTTGGCTGGGATGATCAGTTCCAGCAGCATCGGCTGTCTACCGACTATCAACCAGAATGGTTTCATTGGGTCGTTAGCAAACAGAACAAAATCGGGCTAGTGTGCTTCAAACCTTACGACACCGCTTACCACATTCACTTGTTGATCCTCTTCCCTCAGTATCAAAATCAGGGCTTTGGACACATAGTCATGCAGCAGATCAACACTCTCGTTAAAAGTGAAGGCCGCAACAAAATCACGTTATCCAGCTTCACTCGCAACACCAAAGCGATCCAATTTTACACTCGATTAGGCTATCAAGTCACTGAAGAAGATGAATGTTTTGTCTCAATGACATTAGATCTTGAACAGCAAAAAATGGATTACTGATATGCAGATAGAGACCACAAGACTAGTCCTGCGATCACAACTATCCAAGGTATACAATCAATCAATTACCAAGCAGCCGCTCTTTCATTTGCTTACTGTTGAAGTCGTCGATGAGCCGTTCTTTGAACGCACGCAAACGCGCCACTTCTCTCTGCTCTGATTTTGATAACATCCAGATATCGTGTTTGATTTCCGGTTCACATTTGGGAACACGAACCAATGTCGGTTCTTTGTCGGCAATAAAGCACGGCAAGAGCGTAATCCCCATGCTCTGCTTAGCGGCTTCTAACTGCATCGCGCTATGGTTCATTCGACACGAAATAGATAAATGACGCAGAGGGGAGTCATTAAAAATAGGGCTTTCTTTGCCTAGCTCTCCCCAACCTATCAGTTGAGCGCTGGAATCTGACATCCAAGGATCGTGTTGCTCAAGGTAGTGTGGTGTAGCGTAGTAACAGATGGCAATTTTACCTATGATCCGCCCCACTAAGTGCTCGGGAGGCATTTGATTCATTGGCATAATCCGCAGCGCGATATCGACTTCATGATCACCCAAGTCCAGCACCTGACTCGACAAAACCACTTCGGCGTTGATATCAGGATACTGCTGACTGAACATAGCGATCGTCGGCATCAATAAATGGTTGGCAATCGCATCTGCAGTGGTGATACGAATTTCACCGCTGTATTTGGCGTCTTTCCCTTTGAGCTCGATCTCTGCTTGTCGTAGTGACATTTCTGCTTGCTCAGCATAACGCTGCAAGCTCTCCCCTTCAGGAGAGAGTGTGTAACCTGAGGTATCTTTACGAAATAGAGATACTCCCAGACTTTTCTCTAGGCTAGCAATTCTACGAGTAATGGTTGAATGGCTGACATTAAGACTTGCTGCTGCCGAGCGTGCACTGCCAGCACGCATAGTCTGGAGAAAAATCGCCACATCGCTCCAGTCCATGGATGAATTTTGCACCAATATATTCCTAACTAAACGTAACTCATCAATCTATTAACTATAATGCTTTGTTAATAAATTCAGCTAGAACATACTGATGTGATATTGATCCAAGTCTGAATTATCTTTCTCTCCTTGGTTCAAATATGCACCACAGACGTGCATTTTTCTCTCTACTCACTCTCCACAATTATTCCTAATATCAAAAAGCATCAATAAAAACACTCGTTCACTGGCGTATTCGTTACCTAAGAAACTAACTGTTTCCAACCCGCCACAACTGGTCGATATTCAAGGGGGAGAGATGTTCCAAGATTTTTCTAAAGCGCTACTGGATGAAATTCAGCGCCGAGAGATTGCAAAAACTAGAGCTAAAAGCAAGAAATTCCTAGCGCAAATCAATAAGCAAAAAAACCTTAGTCAGGGTTTTCTATTAGTCAATCAATCCCAATACAAACGTGAATTGGCTGAACTGAAAGCAAAACTGAAAAACTCTACTTTCCAACAAACGCCTGAAGGTCAAATGTCCAAACTCACGCTGGCGATTTTGGAGAATGATACTGAGCTGGAAAAATATCTTGATAAAGATGTTGTCGAAGAAATTCACCATAAGGACTTGAGATGGGGTAGTGAAAAGCCTAAGCCAAATACTTCGAAAACCACAAAAGTGGGGACAGGTATACGCTACAGCGATCGCACTCGGAATCAGTTAAGTAGTTTACGTTTCAAGCGCAAACAGTTATTTCTGTTTTACAAACGCATTATTGAAGCTCAGGTTGCTCTGCGTGTCTTATGTGATGATGTTGTCTCAACCGTAGGAGGTAAGGTTTGCGCACCTCCGGGGGCTTTCAACGGTATCAAGAGCTTTAACGGCGCCCTCAACAAAATCACCCAACGTGAACGTAACGATGAGGTTGGAGACCTAAAAGACTGCGCGCGTATGACAATCGAGTTTGATAACCAGAAACAAATGTTATTGGCGAAAGCAAAAATTGCTCAATCTCAGGAGTTCTTGGCCGTCAAGAGCTACCAGAAAGCGCTCAAAGACCGATATTCAAGTGGCACACAGGAAGACGGCCTGCTCAAATTCAACTCCTCTGCACAGAAGTCTGGCTACAAGGATATTAAATTTTTCCTCAAAATGAGCAATGGCGTCATCGGCGAGCTGCAACTTAACACCAAAGACATGCTGATTGCGAAAGAGAAAGAGCATGTGATTTACGATATTTTGCGTGAATCGAAAGATCAAACCAAGCCCTATACCATCAGCAATCCCGACGTGGTGATAAAAATCCGAGAGCACATGAACGATGGGTGGTTCTCATTTATTGAAACTAAAGTCCCTGAGGTAAAGGAAGCATTAGTGCAAGTTAAGCAAATGGTGAAGAATATTCCCATGGGGATCAGCCCGACACTGACTGTGATGCCCAAACAAGCAGAAGCACTCAACAAAGTCAGCCTCGGCTTGTATGCCAAGGGCGAGCTGCCTGGTGCGCTAGTCGTTTAATCGCTTATAAAATAACTCAGCCCATAGCTTTCACTATGGGCTTGTCGTTCGATCAAATCACCAAACTGCCATCTTCATTAAACTCCCAGCAGTCTCCATAAGCGACTTCCCACAAGTACCCATCTGGGTCTGAAAAATAACCGCTGTATCCACCCCAAAAGACATCTTGTGCAGGTTTCTCAAGCTTTCCTCCTGCCTCAACGGCCACACGCAGCACTTCATCCACTTCGTCTTTACTTCGCGTGTTGTGCGCTAAGGTTATTCCGCTAAAACCTTCCCGCTTAGCGGCAAAAGCCGGCGAGACATCGTCAGCTAACGCCTCAAGAGGGTATAGCGCCAAACAGGTTCCACGTGTTTTGAAAAATACGATCCCCTCTTCTGGCGTTTTAGCCGATTCGAGGCCGAGCTTAGTATAAAAGTCGAATGAGGCTTTGAGGTTACTGACGCCAAGCGTAATGATGCTGATTCTAGGTTCCATCGCAGAGATTCCTTTTATTTGTTTGTTCTATAGTAGCGTGGTGAAAACAAATACCCCCAAATGAATCCCATTTTTGTGTTTTCTGTAGCCCAAGTTTATTTTTAATTTATTCCGTGCCTATTTCTAAACAACAATGAAATTCTACCTAGCCACTCTCGCCATCGTTGGGTTTTCAACACCAGCTCAATCTGAGCCTATTCAGCCATGGCAATTTGATAGCAGTGATAATGGCATTTCTATTTACATCAGAGAGCACACGGATGGGTTGGTTGAAGTGCGCGCAGAAATGTTTGCTCCCACCTCCTATGGCGCCTTTCTAACCTTATTGGAAGACAGTGACAATGTTCCAAACTGGATTGATAACGTTAGTCACAGCCGAGTGCTGCGGCAAATCAGCGAGACTGAAAACATCGTCTATACCCAGTTCGCAGCGCCTTGGCCTGCCAAGGATCGCGACATGGTGACTTATTCCAAATTCGTAATCGACGATGCCAGTTTTACATTACGTATCAAGGATGCGCCAAGCAACACCTTAGCTGAGCAGGAGGATTACATTCGGATCACCCGGGTTAAAGCCACTTGGACGCTACAAAAGCTTACTAATGGGACGACTCACATCGAGTACATCGCATTTGCCGATCCCGGAGGTGCGCTACCTGATTGGTTGGCCAATGATCTGGCAAAAGAGAGCGCTCGTAATACTTTCGAAGGCTTACGGCAGCAGCTCCCTCACTACCAGACTGCGACTCATCCAAAAATCAAAGAGTAACACTTAAACGAAATCAAACTTCCACGGTGGTGCCTGCTCACTTTGCGGAAAGATGGTCTCAAGTTTATCAGCACTGACCGATAGATGTTGGCCCAGCACGCCTTTAATCACAGAACGCATGTCAGTGGTTGGCTTGAGGTCTCGGCCTTGATACAGCTCGGCTTCTCCGAGCCCCGGCCAGTCACCAAGCACCTGACCACCATTGATGGCTCCCCCTGCCACCAGCATGACATTGGCTGTTCCGTGATCCGTCCCTTTGGTCCCATTTTCACGCGCGGTTCGGCCAAATTCACTGGCCGCAATGACGACTGTACGTTGCCACTGCTTACCCAAAGCTTGCTTAAGAGCCGCTAAACCGCTGTCCAGTAGTTTCAGTTGATTACTCAACCTTCCATTCACGCTGCCTTGGTTAGCATGAGTATCCCAGCCGCCAATTTCCAAGGCTGCGATGTTAGGCCCTGTTGGGTCAGCCAGAATTTCTCCGGTCTTCTGGGTCAAAGACTTGAACTGCTTACCGACGCCTTCATCGCCGACTAGCTTGTCAATTTTCATCATGCTTTCAAAGTTGGCAGACAAAGTAGCGTCACTTTGAAATAGCTGCTCCAGAAGCTCGGTTTGCCGTTCTCGGGTCTTAAGTCGGTTCGGATACCAGCTATCAACACTCGCATCGCCTTGCATGATAAGCGGTAAGCCCGAATCAATCGCAATACCTTGATTCTGGCTTTCGAGGCTGAGTAATCGGTTTAGCCAGCCTTCACCATAAAACGGGTCTAGAGTGCCGTTCTCTAGTATCTTCTGACCATCAAAATGAGAGCGCTCACGATAAGGTGTGGCACAAGCGTGGACAAAACTGATTTCCCGCTCCTTAAACCACAGATGACATTGATTCAAAGAAGGGTGAAGGCCAAAGTAGGAAGTTAGATTGAGTGACTGCTCCGGCTTGAGCCCAATCGAAGGTCTGAGCGAGGTATACGACTTATCACCATGAGGCACGACGACATTCAATCCATCCATTGCTCCACGCAAAGATATCCAGACAAACAGGTTATCTGAGTTCGTCTTAGCAAACACAGGCATTGGTAACAGTGAACTAATGCTCAGCGCAGCGGCACTCCGGAGAAAACGGCGACGATTTAGCTGTAAATTCGACATCAAACTTCTCCTTAGCGATATTGAAACTGCGGGCTGAGCCAAAGTAGCGACAGCTGTATCATGGGATTCTTGGTTTTATTGAGCACTAAACGCGTGTGCTCATCCAAGTCAGAGTGATAAAGCCGTTTGATCACTTCATCGACCACTTTTTGCGGCTTGATGCCTTTGGTTTTGGCATTTTTTACCGTTTTCGCTGCCAGCATATTGGCGATTTGTAATCGCTGCGTGAGAGCAGATGGGCTGTTGTAATCTTTATCTCTGTCCGGCCACCCCGCCGGAGAGCCTGGTTTGAATGGAGCTTGGCCTAAAGCATTCAGCGCATTAAACGCCTGCTTATCATTGATATCAATTTGTGCGCTCCGCAATACGGCAAACATCCACTCTTTAGGCATCCTGTATCGCATCGGTTTGGCTGATTTCGCCTGCTCACTGTCAATCAAAATCCGATAAACGGGTTGTAAATCACCCTTTGATTTCAGGTAGGCATCCACCATTTTGTCTTGCAGCGAGGGGGGCGTTTCACCAAAGAAATGCTGGCACAGTTTTCGGGTAAGATGTTTCGCCGTATCAGGGTGCAACGCTAACGTTTTTAGGCAAGCCTCACCTTGCTCTGTCCCTTTCTGCGCATAAGTTTTCCCCATGACTGTCACGGCTCCGGGTTCATGCATATTGGGCACAAAGCGGAATCCAACATTGGGGGCTTTTAGCTTAATACTCCAGCCCGAAATGGCCTTTGCTAGCTCAATCACATCCTGCTGGGTGTAACTGCTATCGACACCTAAGGTATGAAGCTCAAGAATTTCTCGCGCTAAGTTCTCATTGAGCCCTTTGCCTCTTCTTTTACCTAGTTTGGAATTGGGCCCTGCTGAAACCTGATTATCCAAGTACATCAACATGGCAGGGTGTTTCGCCACCCTCATCAGCATATCGCTGAAGTTGCCATTCCAGTATTGGCGGACTACATCATTTTCGATTCGAGAAGCGAGTGGCATTAAGCGTCGATTATCCACTGAGATGGCGAAGTGATTACTCCAGAATTGGATTAAGCGTTCTTGAAAGCCGTAAGGGGTATGCAGGCTCTGCTGATGCCTCGCTTCAACCTGCTGTCGATAGTGCTGGCGAAAAAATGCCTGAGTCTGTTTTTGTAGCTCACGCTTTTTCACATCGTCATTTTTAACTTTGGCGCGTTGGATTTGATTGTGACCAAACTGCGCCAGAATCTCTTCGGTGGTTGGCAGTGCCTGAATAGCAGGGTGAATATAGCCTGTTTCATCAAGCTGATTCGCCAGTGGCACCGTCTGTTGACCGAGTCGGGGGCCAAAACCAAACCTTTGTTCCGCAAGGATTTTCGCGTCTGGGTAATAATTCATAACGTACTTCCTGATACGACATACAGTAAGTGTAATCAGAGTCCGTCAGAGAATAATGAGCTTTACATTGTTTTACCCTACGCAATGTAAAAGTTTCGTCTTTTGAAAACGACACCATACCGGTGTCGTTAATCAACCTTTAGCTGGCGCTCACGCAAATAAAGGTAAAGAGGTAAGCCGCAGGAAACACCCACACATAGCGTCGCAACAATAGCCCAATTACGCCCTTTTACTTTGAGACGTTTACCATCAACAAGAATAAAAACAATCAGTGCGATCGCTGCAATGATGACGTCTAGCCAGGCGAACTGACTGAGAGGGTATGCCATTGCCTCAGATATCAACTCTGGAATATTCAAACCATGATGCAATAACCATGGTGCAAAGGCTGCATAGGGAACAGCCACTCCAATAACAGCTAGCACAAGATACAGCCTTGCCATTACTCTTCTCCTGTCAGTTAGTTAACTACCCAAGGAGACGTGAGAGATATAGTTCCTTGATCAAAATCGAGCTCTGCTTCAACACCTAATGGTGTGACCAGCATAGGGTGCGTGTGGCAACTGTCGAAGCTATAAAGGATCGGGACTTTTTGACCGTTCAATACCTCATACAACACATCAAGAGGCGTGCGACCTGTCCCTTTGTCATCAAACAGCTCATGCTTACCAAGTACGATAGCAGCGACACGGTCAAACACACCGCAGAGCTTGAGTAGGTTGAAACTGCGCTCTACCACAGCAATGTTATGAAGAGAATCTTCGATAAGCAGAATGTCGCCTTTACTAATGTCAGGCATATAGGGACTTCCCCAAATCCCATTCATGGTGTTCAGGTTTCCACCAATAATACGACCTCGTACTTTCCCGTCACCAATAAACTGCCATTCATTGGCTGTCACAGGTTTAGCATTCACTTGGGATTCCCAGTCAATCATGACATCTGTCCAGACTTCTGGCATCTGATAGCGATACGGTAGCGAAGGTGCGGAGCATAGTATGGATTCAAACGAAGAAAAAGTGTCGTCAACCAGAGGTGGAAACTCGCCAAATGATGCAACCAAAGCAGGGCCATAAAAGGTGATGAGCCCTGTCTGAGCATAAATCCCCAATAAAAGGGCCGTAACGTCAGAGTAACCAATGATGATTTTCGGATCAGCTTTCAGGGCCTCATAGTCAATATAGGGCAGTAATGCGTTGCTGTTAGAGCCGCCAATGGTCGAAATAATACAGCGGACTTCTGGGTCACGAATCAAGACATTAAGTTCCTCGGCACGTTCTTGAATCGAACCCGAGCGATAGTGATCTGACTTTCCGGTTAACTTCCCGCTTTTGAGCCTGAATCCTTTGCTTTCGAGGTACGTTTTAGCTCGTTGAAACCGACTCGGGGCAAAATAAGTAGCTGGTGACGAAGGTGAGAAAAATCCTATGGTGTCACCTTTCGATAAACGGCGCGGCAATAATATAGACAAAGCGGGTACTCCTTAACCCTAAATAATTTATGCCGAGTGTAACCAATCCTTGTGTTAATTAGCCACCGTTCAAGATAAAAATGTATGATAGATCAAACCACTAGGCGTATTTCTACCCGCTCTTTCCCTCGGCCAATATTCTTACGTTTCAACGCTATTTTTCCCACCTCAGAGGTTCTTCTCAGGTGTGTACCGCCGCATGCTACCTGAGCGAACCCTTCGACGCGCCAAAAGCGCCTTTCACTCGCTTTGTCCTCAAACTGACTCTCAATTAATTGACCTTTATTAATCAGGGCTTGAGCTTTATTTTCAAACTCTGGAAGTAGAGGGGAGAGACTCTCGGGCCAGACGAAGTCAATTCGGCTTTTGTCTTGACCAATATGCGCCCCAATCTTTTCGATATCAGGATAACTTTGTGTAAACAATTCAAGTATCACCTCTGCTGCAAAATGGAGCTTCATCAGAGCGTAGCGACGAGTCCAATTAATCACGGTAATAACCTCGTCACCAACCTGAAATGGCGGTTCTGCTGCTAGAGTGTAGGTAATCTCTGACCCCTGCTTTTGTGCACACTCAACCTGAATGCCTGCGATTGTACCCTCATCACTTTCCTGACCGCCTGACTCAGCATAGAATATGGTTTTATCCAGTCTGAGATTACGGCCCTCAATCCAACTGACGGTAGAAAGCAGCTCAGTTTGATAAGGATTTTCCCAGAATACTTTTACCGTCATGGTTATCGCCTCCATTCATATAGAATGTCCGGCAGTCCTTCTTCGTTTTCTGCATCGCCGCCAATCGCAACAAAACCATGTCGCTCATAGAATTGCTGAGCTCGAATGTTGTTTTCGAACGTTCGTAAACTCAGGCGTCCTGACGACTGCTGTTTCGCCATTGCCAAAAGCTGGCTGCCGATCCCCATTGACTGAAACTTTCGATGGACATAAAGCTGATTGATTTCACTGTCACTAATGGCAACAAAAGCTACCGATAGACGCGTCTCGTTGCTTAGCGCCACATAGATTTTATGCGTTTCAGGTAAGATGTGATTGAGGAAAAATGCTTGTGATTCAAAGGTATGTACCGGGGGGATACCAATCGCCTCCTGCATTGAATCTCGCCACAAAGACACGACATCATGAGTGTGGCCTGGCTTAAAAGTTGTCACTTCAAAGCGCTGTGTGGTTTGCGTCGTCTCCATTCGCTCTCGCAGTCCCTTTAACTATTCCATTCCCCCTACCTTAACGATTTAATCGCCAAAAACAAAAGGGCCAGTCGATTGACTGGCCCTTTCTGTTATCTGCATCAGCATTACTTCAGTTTATAGAACACCGTAGCTAATGGTGGCAGACTGAGGTACAAGGATTGAGGCTGACTTTCACTCTCAACCTCTTCTGTCACCACACTCTGTTTCACCTCATAACCACTGCCGTTATAGCGCTGGTCGTCCGTATTAAGCAGCAGTTCATATTCACCAGCCAATGGTACACCTAATCGGAACTGATCGTGAGGAACAGGGGTAAAGTTGGTGATAACCAGGATACGCTCACCATTATCGCTTAAACGTTCGTGGGCAAGAATCGAAGACTCAGCAGCATCCTGCAAACGCCATTCAAAACCTCGTGGCTCGCAATCCAGTTCATGCATCGCGCGTTCAGAGGTGTAGAGCTTATTGAGATCTCGAGTTAGCGCTTTCACACCTTGGTGGCGTTCAAACTCCAGCAGGAACCATTGTAGCTGATCGTCATGATTCCACTCCGCCGTCTGACCAATTTCAGCCCCCATAAAATTGAGCTTCTTACCTGGCTGAGCGTACATGTAACCAAGGTAAGCACGTAAATTAGCCGTCTGCTGCCACTCATCGCCCGGCATCTTATTGTGAATTGAACCCTTGCCGTACACCACTTCATCATGTGAGAGAGATAACACGTAGTTTTCACTGTGTGCATACACCAGTGGGAAAGTGATGGTGTCATGATGGTACTTACGGTGGACAGGATCTTCCTGAATGTATTGCAATGAATCGTGCATCCAGCCCATATTCCACTTAAAACCAAAGCCTAGGCCACCCATAAAGGTAGGGGCTGAAACCCCTGGGAATGCCGTCGATTCTTCAGCAATGGTCATCGCATTCGGGAAGTATTTGTACACTTCCTCATTCATCCATTTCAGAGTCGCGATGGCATCGTAGTTTTCGTTGCCACCATCGACATTTGGAATCCACTGGTCGTGACTACGCGAGTAATCGAGGTACAACATGGATGCGACCGCATCGACTCGAATACCATCAATATGGAATTGTTCAAACCAGTACAGAGCATTGGATACTAAGAAGCGGCGTACGTGCTCACGGCCTAAGTCGTAAATGTAGGAATTCCAGTCCTGATGCCAGCCTCGGCGTGGATCAGGGTCATGGAAAAGCGGTGTTCCATCGAAATTAGCCAGCCCGTGATCGTCGGAAGGGAAATGAGCTGGAACCCAGTCCAGCACCACACCAATTTCAGCTTGGTGACACTGGTCGACGAAATATTTAAAGTCATCCGGCGAACCAAATCGACTCGTTGGTGCAAACAACCCAACAGGCTGATAACCCCAAGAGCCGTAGAAAGGATGCTCAGAGACTGGCATCAACTCAACATGGGTATAACCCATATCCACCAGATAAGGAATAAGCTGATCAGCCAATTCACGGTAGTTCAAGAAATCGCCATTATCATTGCGACGCCATGAGCCCGCGTGAAGCTCATAAAAAGACAACGCTTCCTTACGCTTTTCCGTGACTGGTCGGCTTTGCCACTGATTATCCTGCCAGTCGTAGCGAGAGTGATCATAAGTCACCGAGGCAAAGGAAGGGTATTGTTCTGCATACGCTCCCCAAGGGTCTGCCTTATGCGGCAGTCCTTCACCATTTGGCCCTTTCAGCTCAAATTTATACTGAGTCCCTTCTTCCAGACCTGGAATGAAAATGCCCCAGATACCGTAATCGAGACGCTGCATCGGTGTGCGTCGGCCGTCCCACTGGTTAAACTCACCGACTAAGCTACAAGCTGAAGCATGGGGTGCATAAACGAGGAAACGAATGCCCGAAATCTGCTTGCCATCGCGCTCAAGCGTAACAAATTGCGACCCCATATGATGGTACATATCTTTAGGCGTATGCAGGTCATCGTACTCTGCGTAGATAGTGTGATACTGATATGGGTCATCGATCAGTTGCTCTTCGCCTCCCCAGTGAACAGCTAACTGATAGTGAGTAAATTTCAGATCGCGTTGTTGCTGCATGATAAAGCCAGACGCATCTTCGCGTACCAGCTCAACACGTTCTTCTCCTTCAATCACCAGCTCTACTTTGTCGGCACCGGGCATCCATACCCGAAGAGCACCGTGTTCCGGATCTAAGAAAGGCCCAATAAACGAAAATGGATCCGCATACGACGCATGTGAAAGTTGGTTATACACTCTGGTTTTTTTGTCTAGTGTTGCCGCTTTCAAGTTATTCTCTCCCTAACCTAACTTTCTAAAAAATCCCGAAAGTCTGCTTACTTTTGAGGTGGATAATTGCGGACAGGAACGCTGGTTGATAAGCGTTAAAATCGAGGCGCAACGTAAACAGCTTCTAGTTTTATAAAACAAAGCCCGCTAATGATTGCGGGCTTAATATAGCGTTCTGAAAGTTTACCGAATTCCGGTTTCACATAGAGTGATAGAGTCGATATTTTTCTATGTTATTCGAGATAAGATCCTGTTATTTACTGACCTTAGCACGCACTTCTGTCAACTTATGCGCAATGCGATTCACCCCTTCCTGAGCAAATACTTCATCTAGATTCATCGACAGTTTACGACGCCAGTTTGGATACTCCTCAACGGTGCCAGGAATGTTGACTGGCTTGTCCATTTCTAGCCAATCTTCTAGCTGAACACTGAGCAGAGTGGAAGAACCCGCAGCAACGTGCAATTGCAGCGCTTCTGCAAGATACGAATCCATTGGAACGTATTGAGCATCACGCCCTACGCCTTCTGGCAGATAACCATGCCATGCCACAGAGTCTAAAATGCCCTGCTTACATTCAAGACGATCAGCAAACAGGCCTTTTAACTGCTCTGGATCTGGGTACAGACCCAGCTCTTCGCCCATCTTTAAGTCGTCACAGTGCCAGAAGCCACGTAAAGTCGGCATATCATGCGTACATAGCGCAGACATAGATTGCTCCGCGTAGTGCGCTGGTGAAATAAAGCCACCATCTTCCTCAGACGTTTCGAAGAAGAATACCTTGTAAGAATGCACACCTGCTTCACGCAGAATTTCGACAATCTCGTCTGGCACAGTACCTAGGTCTTCACCGATCACGCTACATTGATGGCGATGAGATTCCAGCGCAAGAATTGCTAGCATATCTTCAACTGGGTAGTAGATGTACGCGCCTTTCGTTGCGTTTTCACCTTTCGGAATCCACCAAAGTCGTAGCAAACCAAGAACGTGGTCAATGCGCAGCGCACCACAATGCTTCATATTGGCGCGTAACAATTTGATGTACGCATCATAACTGGTTTCCTGAAGCACTTGAGGGTTCAATGGCGGCAGACCCCAGTTTTGACCCAACGGGCCAAGAATATCTGGCGGTGCACCAATGCTGGCATCCATCACAAGGTTACCGTCATCTGCCCAAGTTTCCGCACCTGAGTCAGCGACACCAACCGCTAAATCACGGTATAGGCCAACGGACATGCCTTTCTCTTCAGCTAACGCCTGAGCTTCATTAATTTGGATATCCGCTACCCACTGTAGGTACATGTAAAGGTGTACTTGGTCGTGGTTCTGTTCAATAAACTTCTGAACCGCTGTATTTTCAAAACGACGGTACTCATCAGGGAACACAGGCCAACCCCAGACGTTGGAATCTTCAGCGTGCAGAGAAGCATGCAGAGCATCAAACGCTGCTTGATGCATCAGGCTGTCACCGCCTTCCTCCACAAACGCAAGGAACGCTTGAGCGCGCTCAGTGTTCTTGTCTAAGTGGCGCTTTTTGAATTCACTGAACAGCAATGGTAATACGCTCAGCTTGAGATCCGCCACTTCGGTGTAATTGACCCAATGCGATTCGCGAGCTTTTTGCAGACGTTGCTGGAATTCCGCGCTGCCGACACGTTGCTGAGCTTCAATACTCAATGCAAACTCAGGAACAGAACTGACATCAATGTACATGATGTTCAACCAACGGCGTGAAGACGGGCTGTAAGGGCTCGCCCCTTCTGGGTTCGCTGGGAATAGAGAATGAATCGGGTTCAAACCAACAAAATCACCGCCACGGGACGCAATATCAGCCACCAACTGTTTCAGATCACCGAAGTCACCGATACCCCAGTTGTGCTGAGTGCGTAAGGTGTAAAGCTGAACACTCGGGCCCCACATTTTTTTACCACTGTCGATCTCGTCTTGCTTGAAACAAGATCTCGGCGTGACAATCAGAGTCATCTCATAAGGGGACTTACGACGCTTACGAGTGATGGTTAGCTTGTGGTAACCCCACGCTAAATCACTCGGCAATGCAAACACTAAAGGGCCACCCTCTTTACGCTCATCACGAACGATTTGAGACTGAAGATAGCCTTCAAGTACCTCTCCCTGCTCGGTATCTAAACGCCAGCTGAACTCGCTTTCACGAGCGCTAGCACCAAGATTTAGTGCCACTTCAACCGGATCACCATCACGTACTACCAGTACCGGATCCAGGACATCCTTCTTGTGTTTTTTCTCTGCCGATTGCAGAAGAGTTTCATCATTTGTCGTGTCGTAGCCTAAAGACGCCAGTAGGTAACGAATCGTTTCATCGTCAACTTTTGCCTCATCTCCCCACGCGCTAACGTAGCTGTCGACAATTTTTGCCATTTCAGCGACTTGTTTTAATGCGTTTTGTTCTTTCATCGCTCTCTCCGAAGGACTGAATACCTTCAACATGTAGGGTTTTTATTAATATGTAATTAAGAGAGCCAAGGCTTTGCAGCCTTGGCTTTATTGTTAGGAATTAGCGTTTAACGCTTTCTAATTTCCAGATGTTATTGACGTAATCTCGAATAGAGCGGTCGGAGCTGAACTTGCCAACTAATGCCGTATTCAGAATCGCTTTCTTCGCCCAACCCGCTTGGTCACGGTATTGCTTATCCATGTCTTCGTGCGCCTTCACATAAGATGCAAAGTCGGCCAGACATAGGTACGGGTCACCACCATCAAGTAGGCTATCGTATGTTGCACGCAGTTTACCTGGTTCACCCGGAGTGAATTCTTCACCTAGCAATAGCTCCAGAGACGCTTTCAGTAGTGGGTCTGCGTGGTAGTAATCAAATGGGTTGTAACCTTGTGCTCGTAACGCTTCAACACCATCAACTTCTAGACCGAAGATGTAGATGTTGTCGTCGCCGACTTCTTCACGGATTTCAACGTTTGCACCATCCATAGTACCGATAGTCAGTGCACCGTTTAGAGCCATCTTCATGTTACCTGTACCTGACGCTTCTTTACCCGCAGTAGAGATTTGCTCTGATACGTCAGCAGCAGGAATGATGATCTCTGCCATGCTCACACGATAGTCAGGGATAAACACAACTTTTAGCTTGTTGCCGATACGAGGATCGTTGTTCACCTTCTCAGCAATCTTGTTGATCGCATAGATGATCTCTTTCGCTAAGTGGTAACCTGGTGCCGCTTTAGCTGCGAAGAACACAACACGTGGCGCCATATCGAAATCAGGATCGTTCAATAGACGGTGGTAAAGTGACAGAATGTGCAGCATGTTTAGGTGTTGACGCTTGTACTCGTGCAGACGCTTGATCTGAACATCGAAAATCGCGTTGGTATCAAGTTCGATACCCATGTTTTCAGACACCCAGTCCGCAAGACGCTGTTTGTTCTCTTTCTTCACAGCCATGAATTCTTTCTGGAACTTCGCGTCATCCGCAAACTTAGCGATTTGCTCTAGCTGTTCCAGTTTTGCTGGCCATTCTGTACCAATCTTTTCTGAAATCAGTGCAGACAGACCTGGGTTACAGAATTTCAGCCAACGGCGTGGCGTGATACCGTTAGTCACGTTGTGCAGACGAGTTGGATACAGTTCATCAAACTCAGGGAACAAGTCACGTTTAACCAGTTCAGAGTGCAGCGCAGCTACACCATTCACCGCGTAGGAACCGATCACACACAAGTTCGCCATACGCACCATACGGTGGAAACCTTCTTGGATAATCGATAGCTTTTGCTGTTTAGCGACATCACCCGGCCACTTCTGACGTACTTCCTGCAGGAACAGGTGGTTGATGTGGTAAATGATTTCCATATGACGAGGAAGCAGACGTTGAATCAGAGACTCACTCCACGTTTCCAATGCTTCTGGAAGCAATGTGTGGTTGGTGTAAGCAAACGTCTTTGAGCTAATATCCCAGGCTTCATCCCAACCTAAACCTTTTTCATCGATCAGGATACGCATCAGTTCAGGAATCGCGATAGTCGGATGAGTATCGTTTAGCTGAATGGTTTCGTATTTTGGAAGCGATGCCAGTGTGTGGCCAGCTTCTTCGTGGCGACGAAGAATGTCACGTACCGATGCTGCTGAGTGGAAGTACTGCTGCATCAAACGCAGCGTTTTGCCTTTCTCGTGGTTGTCGTTCGGGTATAGAACTTTAGTGATGTTGCCTGCATCGATTAACGAGTGCTGAGCTTCGAAGTAGTCACCATTGTTAAAGCTCGCTAATGAGAATGGCGCAATAGCCTGACATTCCCAAAGGCGCAGTGGGTAAACCGTATCAGATTCATAACCCACAATTGGCAAATCCCATGGCATTGCTTTTACAGACATGCCTGGAACCCAACGACGCTTCTCTTTGCCGTCCTCATGGTAAACTTCAACGTGACCGTAAAAACCAATTTCCTGAGCTAGCTCAGGACGTGCAACTTCCCACGGATAGCCTTCAACACCACGCCATGCGTCTGGCGCTTCTTGCTGATGACCTTCTTGGAACGACTGTTTAAACAGGCCGTACTCATAGTGAAGACCGTAACCTACGGTTGGGAATTCTTGTGCCGCTAGAGAGTCCATGAAACACGCAGCCAGACGACCCAGACCGCCATTACCCAGTGACGGGTCACGCTCTTCTTCAAGCAGGTCTGTTAAATTTTGCCCCATCTCTTCCATTGCTGCTGTGATTTGCTCGTACAAACCAAGGCTGATCAAGTTGTTGCCTGTCAAACGGCCAATCAAGAACTCAAGAGATAAGTAGTTAACGCTTTTTGCGTTAAGGATTTTGTCATCCTGCTCCGTTTGCAGCATATCAAACGTAGTCAGCTCAGCCAGAGCTCGGCCCATTGCCAGATACCAAGCGCGGCTGTCAGCTTTTTCAACCGTCGTAGCGTACGTCGCGGTCAGATGCTTCTTGACGCTTTCCTGGAATGACGCCTTATCAAAATTTTTCTGTTGCGTAGGTTTCATTAGAGAAATCTCACTTATTGGGTTTAATCCATCTGAGACATATCGTGCATTGACACGACAACCAAAACATCCTCCCAAATACACGGCTTATTAGGAGGAGGATGAAGGGCGTAGAGGGCGTATGACCAGAGGCTCAGTGATCTAACTCTCAAATCAATTGGGCTCACACCTAAGCTCTGGTGATAAAGATCACACCATCAACGGATTTCACCTTAACGCTGATGTATGAATGTTAGGTGTCTGGATTCTCAATAAAATAATCAATATGTTCATCTGATCACATATTGAGCGGAAGATTTACGCAACTTTCATTGTTTTTGGTGCAGAAGGAGCGATAACTCTCACTTATAAAATCAACATAAAGTGACAAACATCACAAATAAAGGGCGTAGAGGCAGGCAAAGTGTGAAATACGCGAAAATCTGGTGGTTGATCAATAACTGTCGCTATTGTTCTCAAGTAACATCCCTGTCATTAGGTCTGATTGACTAAGTTTTAATCAACACACTCCGAGTAGAATCTGGATTCGAGAGTGTTTAAGAACAGGGAAAAGAAGATGTGGATTCCTTCGAAATTAACCCGTCCGGGACGTTTACACAACGCAATTGTCCGCCCAAGAGTTCTCGATTTATTACAGCAAGCCCCCTGCTATAAACTGGTCCTATTCCGCTCGCCAGCGGGTTACGGGAAGACGACTATGGCCTCGCAATGGCTGGCTGATAAAGCCAATGCGGGCTGGTACAGTATTGATGAAAGCGACAACGATTCGTTCCGCTTTATCAACTACCTGCTACAGGCATTGAATAAAGCTACACATAACGCTTGTCCAAATTCTCAGAAGCTGGCTGAAAAGCGCCAGTTCTCTTCACTTCACTCCCTTTTCAGCGAAGTGTTTGCCGAGTTCGCCAATTTTCATCAAGAGTGTTATCTGGTCCTGGATGACTACCATCTTATCTCTAACGATGATATCCATGAGGCGATTCGCTTTTTCCTCAAACACATGCCAGACAACCTAACTCTAGTTGTCACCAGTCGTGCGACACCGCCGCTCGGTACGGCTAACTTACGTGTTCGCGATCTGATGATCGAGATTGGTGACGAATTACTGGCATTCGATACAGAAGAAACCACCCGCTTCTTTAATCAGCGAGTCGCAGATGGGATTGATGATACGACTGCTGACAACTTAAGAAACTATGTCGAAGGCTGGCCTTCAGCATTGCAACTGATCGCGCTTCAGGCTCAACACCAGCACAAAACACTGGCTCAATCCGCCGAGTCATTCTCTCAGTTTAATCATGCCCATCTTTGGGATTATCTGGTGGAAGAGGTGTTTGACCTACTGGATGCAGAAACACGCCTGTTCCTGCTGCAATGTTCTGTTCTCGATCACTTCAACGATGTGTTGGTTTCTACTCTGACAAAACGTGATGATGCGCTTAGCATGATTGAGTCACTCAATCGCTACGGCCTATTCATCCACCCACTTGAAGGCGAACAGAACTGGTATCGCTTCCACAACCTGTTTGCTGAATTCTTATCCCATGAGCGCTCGGCACGTATTCCTCAGCAAGAGCAAGAACTGCATCAAACCGCTGCCAAGGCGTGGTTGAATTTATCTTCTCCACATCAGGCGCTTCGTCACGCACAAAAAGCGGGGAACCGTCAGCTTACTGCAGACATCTTGAGCCAATATGGCTGGAAAATGTTTAACGGTGGTGAGTTACAAACGGTAGAAAAAGCGATCAACACCCTCGCCCCTGAGCAGCTCTATAGTGAGCCAAAATTGTGCATGCTTCAGGCATGGTTAGCGCAAAGTCAGCACAGATATAATGATGTTGGCGATCTGCTATCCAAAGCGGATGAGCAAATGAAAGCGCTCAATGTAACGCTGAGCACTAAAGAACAGGGCGAATTTAACGCTTTACGTGCGCAGGTAGCCATTAACCAAAATGAACCGGAAAAAGCGCTCGAGCTCGCTGAGTTATCTCTAGGACAACTTGATAGCACGGTTTACCGAAGCCGTATCGTAGCAACGTCCGTTGTTGGTGAAGTAAACCATGTGCTAGGTCATCTTAGCCGCGCATTGCCTATGATGCAGCAGACCGAAAAGCTGGCACGTCAGTATCAGGTTTACCATCAGGCGTTATGGGCGATGCTTCAGCAAAGCGAAATTCTAATTGCCCAAGGTTATGTCCAAGCAGCCTTTGAAGTGCAGGAAAATGCCTTCAAGCTGATCGAAGAACAGCAGCTGCAGCAAGTTCCAATGCATGAGTTTCTGCTACGTATTCGTGCACAGATTTTCTGGTGCTGGAATCGTCTTGATGAAGCTGAGGAATGCGCCTATAAAGGCTTGGATGTACTGGGCAATCACAGCCCAAGTAAGCACCTACATAGCTACTCTATGCTGGCACGCATCGCTATTGGCCGTGGTGAGCTGGACAAAGCCAACAAGTTCATTGAGCAAATTGTTCACCTACAGAAGCAGTCTACCTACCATGTTGACTGGACGGCTAACGCTTCGTTGTCTCTGATTCTGTTCTGGCAGGCACGAGGCGATATGGAAGCCATCCAACATTGGCTGGAAACCACACCTCGCCCAGAAAAAGCGTGTAACCACTTTACTCAACTGCAGTGGCGTAACATCTCCCGTGCACAGATCAATCTAGGTATGTTTGATGAAGCGGCTGAAACGCTTAAATTCCTTCAAGAGCAAGCGAATCAAAACAGTCTGGTCACGGACAATAACCGCAACCTGATTGTTGAAGCTGTACTGGCGACCACACAGCAAGATGAAGAGCGCGCTAAGTTACTGCTCAAACAAGCACTGGAACTGACAAATCAGACGGGTATTTTGGGTAACTTCCTCGTTGAAGGCGGCAAGATCGGTCATATTCTCGAAAAGCTGGTCAACAAAAATGAGTTGGGTGATCTTGAACGCCATCGCGCTCAGCAGCTGCTCAAAGATATCTCGACAACTCAACGTAGCCGCTCGGTTCACTTTGATGAAGAATTTGTTGAGAAGCTGGTTAACCACCCGAATATTCCAGAGCTGGTGCGCACCAGTCCACTAACTCAACGTGAATGGCAGGTACTTGGCCTGATCTATTCTGGCTTTAGTAACGAGCAAATTGCTCAGGAGTTGGATGTGGCGGGCACCACGATCAAAACTCATATTCGTAACCTGTACCAGAAGCTCAATATCGCTAACCGAAAAGAGGCGATAAAAACAGCAGAAAACCTACTGCAATTAATGGGTTACTGACACTAGACCCTCAATCTCAGCAAAAAGCCCTGACTATCAGGGCTTTTTTACATCTGCTCAACGCCAGAAGCGTGCATCAGCTTCAAATGCCGCTGTAATGCCGCAAAGCTCTGCTCCCGAAACCATCGATGGGCAGGATCTTTTTGATACTGACTGTGCCACAGCAGATAGTAACTATGCTTGGGCAAGTCGAAGGGCAATGGTTTTACAACATAGTCAAACCGATTGGAGAAATAGCCCGCCAGATGCAAAGGCGCGGTAACCAGCGCATCACTCTGACAGACCAATTCCATTGCCGCAGTAAACGATGGCACTCTGGCGATCACCTTACGGCGAATCTGGCGCTGTTCAAACTGCTCGCCCACATACTGACGCATCTCTCGCATACCATGCACCATCACGTGAGAAGCATTAAAATAATCATCCATTTCAAGGCTAGCCTGAGCCAGCGAATGACTACCAGACATCAGCACCACATATTCGTCTTCAAGCAATTTTTTGCCGTAGATATTCTCAGGAAAGTAGTCGAGTGTGGTCGCCAGTACATCAATCGGGCTGTCACCGAGAACGCTGACATTCTGATCTTGCCACAGCTCTCCATTTACCCCTGCGTTTGGCGCCAATTTGAATAGTTCAGAAGACACCAGAGGCACACTCGATTCAGACAGAAATGCAGTGTAGGCCAGTCTAAACTCTCGCTGACAAGCATGAGGCGAAAACTCTTCCGCCGCATAAAGCTCATCTAATGCCCCAATCAACTCAGGCAGTTGAGCGAGCAACTGCTGGCCTTTAGCACTGACCACAAACTGTTTGCCTTCCCGAATCAAAATCGGGTCGTCAAAGGCCGTCCTTATCTGGCTCAAGGTTCGGCTCATCGCAGACTGGGTGACGTTGAGCTGCAGTGCCGCCTCGGTCAAGCTACGAGTTTGGAGCAGTACCAGCAATGGGCGCAGCAGTTTGTAGTTATTCATATCACCTTCTTAGCATCACAAAATTTTAAGCATCCAAACATCGCAGCCATTGTGCAAGGTACCTTCTAGCGGTGCAGTGAGGTGTTCGAATTCCAAGCTTTCGTAGAGACGCACCGCCGCAGACATATTGGATAAAGTGTCCAGATAGCAACGCTCAAAACCTTGTTGCTTAGCAAATTCTAAACAGGCCAACGACAAGGTTTTCCCCAAGCCAAGCCCTCTACTCTCTTTGAGTAAAAAGAGCTTCTTCAATTCACACGTTTGCTCATCTTGCCCAAAAGGCGCAACACCACAACCGCCAACCACCTTGTCATCCAGGAGCGCAACTAAGTACAAGCTTCGGTTCCGTTCATGATAATGCTGACTCATATTGTCGACCTCAGCATCAGACGGCCCAAACCCTTCTCCCACAGCACCATACTCTTTGCCGACCTGCTTGATTATCTGGCAGATCGCTGCATCGTGTTGCGCTGTGATAGGCACTATACGAAGGTTTTCTTGGCTCATAGTCATCTCTCTTCAATATCATCTTGAACAGCTAATAAGGTAAAGCCAATCAAGAATGAATTAAAATCACTTTAAATCATATTCACCATGATAAAAAGTCATCATTTGAGACTGGGAAATCCCTTCCCATCTCTTAGGGTTTACATTGTAAATTAATCTGAATTACAGCTTTTCTCACTAGGATTAATTATCTAACAGCAACGACAACTGGAACCAAGTCACATTCTGACGCTATCAAATCGAGGCTTTGGTCAGCCTGTTCTTGCACTCTCCCATAAGCCTGCCAGAATGAAAATCATCAGTATAATGAATGAGATAATAAGTAATGGCTTGGTTGAGAAAACGGCTTCTTCCTGCTGCAATTGTGGCAGCAGTTACCCCTTTAAGTTCGGCTTACGCCGATATCGGCGATACCCCAGTGATCGGTGGGCTATTTAACTCAACAGAAGTACTGAAAAATCAAATCACCTCGTCATTGTCCTACTCCACGCGCTTTGCTCGTGACATGACCCTGTTTACCATTGGCGGTCTCACTCTAGAGACCTACCTACTGACATTACCACTTGATGCAAGCACGAAAAGCCGGGTCATGACACAGCTTGCCGATCCGACGTATTCCATTCCTCTCGGCTATTTTCTTTATCAGTTCTACGATCGCTACACAGGAATAAGCAGTGACGATGAATTTAAAACCTACCTGCAAACTGTGTATGACAAACAAGCTCTGAAAGGCTTTGAGCACTCGCTCTTTGCTCTAGAGGAGAAAGCCAAAAAAAAGCCTAAGCAACACGCTAAAGATCAGGCTCACCACGAAGGCATCCAAATTAATGGTCAGTTTATGGCGGCTATGGTGACCGTATATGACGCTTTGGTTCAGATTGGCGAATGGCAAGATATGGATCGACTGCCTGAGCAATACACATATCTGACCAAGTCACCTGAGGATTTAGCACTGGTCGCCAAAATTCAACCTATCGTGGTTGGCATCATGCAACAAGCCGCCTCGGGGATGGAAGAGAGCGACATGAAACAGGCCATACTCGGCATTGTGGCCGATGGTGCAGCCGACAGAGCCAGCGAACCGAATAACAAAGCACAAGCGTTAACCATTACCTTAATTGATTTTGTGCGTCTCAATGTGCTGAAAGCCTATCGTCAGTTTGTCTATCAGGATGAGAGACAAGAACGCCTCAATGACTGGCTACAAAACGCGTTTGATGATCACCCTCAACAAGCAATTGAGTTTCTCGAGTCACAGCAGAACCGCCGCTTTGCTGTTCAGATAACGGTCGACGGGTTGCAACAAGGGTTAATCGAAGGGTTGGTTGATCCAGATAAGCCTTTTCTCTCCCACGCTTACCAACAACATCTTAAGAGTACTGAGCTCGGCAGCCCTGTCGCAACAAGCAGCCCAGAACACGTTCAATCCATGCGTTTTCTTCAGGTTCTATCAGAACAAACGTATCGTGACCCTTATTACTTACCGTTCTTCAAACGGCTTTACCAAAACCATATCGACTCCATTGCTCGGGTCGGAATATCTTCCACACCGACGATCAGCGTAAGAAACCTGCCTATCATCAAAACAGGGGCAAAAGTCTCTGGCGAACAGGGAACAGGAATCCCGAATTTCCACTTTGTCGACCGAAACGAAGACAGAGCCTATTACTTCTTTGGTAATGATGCCCTTCAACTCGATCGCTTAATGCAGGCCAATCAGGTTCAGACGATGTTTGACCGACTGGTTCACCTGAAAACGCTTAACTGTAACGCCCAATACGACTGGAATGCTCACACCAGTTACGACGGTCTGGTTAACCTTGGCGCAGGCGAAGCACTGCGTGACTTTGGTGAGAAACGTTGCTTGAGAGAACTGAATGAAAGAGCCGAAGTGGAAAACGTGCTAACGAAGCAGCGTCAGTCCCTCATCGATAACATTCAAAGCTATCAACAGATACCGCTATGGGACTTCTACACTAAGCTGACCCGCAAATGGAAGATTGAACAGGACATCGCTACTTATGCAGAGCTTGATGGGCAAGGGATGCCAGATTACGCTCTGATCTACAATCCGTGGCCGGATCATTTTGCTCACTTTGTTGGCCCTTTTAGCGATGAAATCATTATGCCAACAGGTGAACTTAACCGTCTCGATTACTGGATACGTCAAATTGAACAAGCGTACAAGGACGCCGGTATTTACCAGCAGACACTTTTGGGAATGGCGGGGGACCATGGTTTATCTCCGGTCTACTACACCTTAAATCCGGAGAAAGCGATCTTTGAGCCACTTTCGGAATCACTCGACTACCCTCTAGTGATCAAGAAAATCTCATCTGATGAAGGCGAAGGACCAAAGATCACCAATGCATTAAATTATCCGAGTAACAAAGGTGTTGATGTGGTGGTAGCCTCTACCGCTGGCGGTAACTTCATGATGGATATGTTTAATTCGCAATCGGGTTGGCAAACACAACCTGTCTATTCGGAGCTGACCAACTGGACACCGGTCAATGCACCACAAGGGGAAAAGCTGGACATCATTGCAGAGTCAGTAGAAAAGCTTTCAGATAGTCTCGACTACTTGGTCGTCAGAGAATCAACCTGCGATGAGACAGAGTGTCAGGTACGTTTGGTCGCTCAGCGTGACGGCAAACGAATCGATGAGCTCATCATCAAACAAGGAGAGCGCTATTTCTACAAAGCCAATTGCAAAACAGCGTTACTGGAAGTCAACAAACTCAACCCTTATCTGCCTTCACCAAATCAAGCAAAGCTTGAGAAGTTTGCTCAGTTGATCAATCAATGTGTCAACCGAGCAGACATCGACAACCCACAAAGCTGGTGTGATGAAATGCAATGGCGCGAACTGACTCAGTTTACGCCTAGGCCTGATTCAGTGGTACAACTCGCTAAGCTTTACGCCGAACCGCGAGCAGGTACAGTGAATTTGTTCCCTCGGGAAGGCATTGGCTACAATACGAAAGTTCCGGGCCGTCACGCAGGCGAAAGCTATTTGGAGAAGGACGCCTTTATCGGATTTTGGGGCGCTCCAATTGGCAAACAAGCTACGCCACTGAGTAGTGAGGAGAACGGCTCTCTGGCTCCGACTCTGTATCAATACCTGACCGGAGATGACGTCAAAGCCGGAGAAAATGGCTGGGGATATCCATCATTGCTTAGCAAACTCGATATTCACTAAGCCTCCTTCAATAACAGAAAGCAATAACAAAAAAGCGCCTTACGGCGCTTTTTCAGCTATCTGGAAATCAGAATTTCTTCGGTGCGTAACCAGTCATGACTTCAAGTCTCAGCTCTTTACCCAGCTTAGTCATTGGGTGAACCACGATTAGACCTTTGACTGACCTTTTCAGCTTACCCATGTCTGCTTGTTCTTCTTTAGTAATTGCACGTGAGAACGGCATGTCAATCAAGCTCTTACGCTCTTTGTTCATGTCGTATTTCTGTTTGCTTTTCATCACGTGAATTTTTTTGCTTAGCTTATCTGCTTCATCAGTGAACTTAGTCACCATTTCCTGATCACCACGAGATTTCGCCGCATCCAGCTTACGCTGACACTTGTCCAGACGATTGTGAAGGTTTTGAAGTTCTTGCTTAGTACTCATGGTATTGATCTCATTGAAACAGAAAAGGGCGGCGAGTGTAGCACAAGCTGACTCGCTGCCCTAATTTTAGTCGTTAGACATGTTTTTGGTCGTAATCTTTCATGGCTTTTTCGAGCAATTCGAAGTCTGGTTGAGTCAGAAACTTACGCATCGCAGCAAATTTCTCTTCAGGCCACTGGTAGATTTCCAGTGCCACCAGCTTCTCTATCAGCTCAGGGGCAAAACGATGCTTAACCAATCTGGCAGGGTTTCCGCCGACAATCGAGTATGGTTCCACATCTTTGGTCACCACACTGTTGGCCGCTACAACCGCACCTTCACCTATGGTCACGCCCGGCATGATCATGGCACGCATGCCTATCCATACTCCATCATGAATGACGGTATCGCCTTTACCTTGATAAGAGCGCTCAACCTCTTCCATAAATGGATAGAGACAAAACCAGTCCGTTCTATGGTTGTGATTTCCACCCATCAAAATAACGGCTTCTGCTGCAATGCAAACATAGTCACCGATATAGAGCTGATCAATATCCCATCTCGGCTGCCATTGCTTACTGATTTCGTCACCATGCAAATAGCGGACGACGGACTGTTCAAAACCGTTATCCCAACAATCGCTGTAGTAGCTGTGAGTCCCTTTGATATGAATGTTTTTGTTCTGTACCACTTGATGCAGTAACTGAAATGTCGACCAATGTTTTTGTGACATGACAAAATCCTCAATGTTTAATTCAGATTTGCCACGGAACGAATTTCGTGGCGTTGCTTAGACGTTCAGCTAAACAACGCTTATTGGATGCGCGGCTGCTTAAGCAGCGGGATGATTTTCATGGTCAGGTCTCCTTTCGAGGTGCAACTTTACGCGAAAAGGCGGTTTTTATGTCAATATTGAGTCAGCATATTAAATATACAGATAGATTGAGTTTGCCTATGTTTAAACACCTTTTCCCGCTGGCAATTGTTGCTATGACGACAGCGATCACGCCGGCGGCATATGCCGCTGAGAAGAACATTCAGATCCAATACCTGCCTCCCGCTAACCAAGCAGAAGAGCAAATGAAAGCAGACATTGAAACAAGCGGAGTCAACGATACCGTAATAGAGTTGTCAGATACGCTGTTCCCGTTTAACAAGACGCTAACGATTCAATATGGTAGCGAAGACGGGCCACTTTATGACCCAGAAAAGCACACGGTGCATATGCCTTATCACTTCTATCAAGAGGCACTGGATTACTTTATCAAGAACAAGTACGACGAAAAGTACGGTAAAGAGGCCAAACTTGGAGCGATGGACACCGTTTTACACACGCTGCTCCACGAAGCAGGGCATGCATATATCGCCGATCAAAACATTCCTATTCTCGGTAAAGAAGAAGATGCGGTGGACAATCTTGCTGCGATTTTAATGATCGAATATTTAGACGATGGTGATGAAGCCGCTATCAGCGCTGCTGATATGTTTGCTTTTGAGTCCGACGACAGGCCAGATTACTACGACTTTGGTGAATACATCGATGAACACAGTTTTGACTTGCAACGCTACTTCTCAACTTTATGTTTGGTTTACGGCAGTAACCCTGAAAAGCACAGCAACTTGCTGGATGAAGTAGAAAATGATTACTTGGCTGATCGAAAAGATTTTTGTGTTTTCCAGTACCAGTCGCTCAGCGATATCTGGCACACTTATTTAAAAGAGCCTGTGGCTGATCAATGAAGTCGTGTATACGTAGAAGATGAAAAAAGGATAATCCTATGACTCAACTTACGATTTTCTACGATGGTACCTGCCCACTGTGTGTGAAAGAAATGGAGCGCCTTGCACACTACGACAACCAAGAGCATTTGATGCTGGTTGATATTCACTCCGAAAACTTCCTCAATTATCCTGAGATTGACGCCAGACATGCGACTAAAATTCTTCACGCATTGGATAACAACGGGACGCTTCTGCTTGGTTTAGATGTGACTTATCTCGCATGGAAACTGGTCGGAAAAGGCTGGTTGTACGCTCCATTGCGTTGGAAGCTCATCCGTCCAGTTGCAGATTGGTGCTATCTCAGATTTGCAAACAACCGATATACCATTTCTAAGCTGCTGACTGGAAAGCGAAAATGCGATTCCGGTCAATGTTTCCGATAAAATAGGACTAATGTCTAACATCGAACACGAATTAACCTATCAAGATTCACAGTCCTACGTCGATAAATTGGCTAGTCTTATAAAATAAACGTTTGGAACAATGCCCTTCTTTTACTCACAAACTCGAGCAGAAGAAGAACGCGTGAACCAAATTAATAACAACAGGCGTTTCATACCAGAAGCAGCTCTGACAATGTAAAAACGCCAAAGACCTTTCAAAGACAGGATGTTTGTATGAGTCTAACTATTCGAAGTCGCCTGTACATTTTGGCGCTTGTTCCTTTACTGGTAATTGCACTGGGCATGCTTGGTTTTACTTACGTAAAAACCAGTGAACTCAATGACCAACAAATCGATGTAACCCGCACTAACATGATGAACATGAAGAAAGCGGAACTGAGAAACTACCTTCAAATGGCAAAATCTGCCGTCCAACCTTTTCTTGATAGAGGCGCCAGCCTAGAAGAAGCCTACCCAACCCTAAAGACTTTAGAATACGGTAAGACAGGTTATGTGTTTGGCTACGACTCTAAAGGCATACGAAGAGTCCAAGGTCAAAGTAGCAAAGGGATTGGCGACAGTTTCTGGAACCTACAGGACAAACAAGGCAATTACTTAATCCAAGATCTGATACGTAACGCCAAAACAGGTGAATTCACCACATACTACTTCCCGAAACCGGGAGAAACCGAAGCATTACCTAAGCTGAGTTACTCTATATTTATTCCTGAATGGGATTTGATGCTAGGTACTGGTTTCTATACCGACGACATCGATGCCATTGTGGCTGAAATGGAAAATGCGACGACGGAAGCGCTACAGGAAACCCTCTCTGCCATCATTTTGTTCTGTATCGTGATCGCTGGTATCGTTGCTGCCTTTGCTGTGGCTGTTAACCGAACCATTCTTAAGCCATTAGAAATGTTCGATGCTTCGATCAGTTCTTTTGCCAGCGGCGATGCGGATCTGACCGCCCGTATGGAAGATTTCAAAGCGCCAGAATTCTCCCAACTTAGCAAAAACTTCAATGCTTTTGTCGCTAGTCTGCAAACCATCATTCGAAGCGTCAGTGATGTAGGTCAGCAAGTTGTTTCCGAGACCAGCGACATGACGGGTCGCGCAGCGAAAGTAGATGAGTTGGCCTCAGGTCAACGTCAAGAGACTGAGCAAGTAGCAACCGCGATGACCGAGATGACCACAACAGCATCTGAAATCTCGAACAATGCCAGCCAAGCGGCGCATTCTGCCAAAGAAGCTGATGACAATGCCAAAGAAGCACAAGGCATCGTCAATTCTGCCGCCCAATCGGTGGAAGCGCTTGCCGAAGAAGTCTCTCAGGCGAATGGCGTTATTTCTCGTCTTGAAGGTGATGTGCAAAACATTTCTTCCTCTTTGGAAGTGATTCAAGACATCGCAGAACAAACTAATCTGCTGGCACTGAACGCAGCCATTGAGGCCGCTCGTGCTGGTGAGCAGGGTCGTGGATTTGCAGTTGTTGCCGATGAAGTTCGTAAACTGGCGAGTCGTACCCAAGACAGTACTGGTGAGATTCACCAGATGATTGAACAATTAAAAGCTGCATCGGACGACGCGGTAAGAGCCATGGAATCAAGCCAGAAGCGTGGGGCCAGCACGGTAGCAGAAGCCAATGCTGCTGCTCAGGCGCTGATTCAGATTCAGGAATCCATCGGCACCATCATGGATATGAACTCCCTAATCGCAACCGCGACCGAAGAGCAAAGCTTGGTAGGCCAGGAAATTTCACAGCGCATAGTGGTGATTTCTGACCAGAGCTCTCAATCGGCTGAACTGGCCAACGAAAACCGTTCAGGCAGCCAAGAGCTGAATCAACGCGCCAATGAGCTGTACGAATTGGTAGACAGATTTAAGGTGTAAGCCTCCAACTCCCAGAAGCCCGCAATCATTGCGGGCTTTTTATTTATCGTCTAAAGCGCCGACGAAACTCCCCCGGGGTCAGCCCCATTATCTGACTGAATACCTTGCGACATGCACTCGCGTTTTCATACCCTACCTGATGGCTTATCCACTCAAAAGAATGAGTTGAACCTTCCAGGTAGTCACAAGCCTTCTGCACCCGTACTCGCTGCAAATACTGGTTTGGATTCATGCCTGTGGCTTTCATAAATCGACGCTGAAAAGTTCTTTCGGTCAAGTTTGCTTCAACAGCCAATTGTTTTACCGACACTGTCCGAGAAAAGCAGGCACTGATTCTGTGCTGAATTTCAACAATTGCAATATCACCATGAGAGAATGATGGCGTGAATTGCTGATAAAACCTCTGTTCTCTTGGCGCAGTATCGATGACCAACATCTTACCCAGTTGTCGCATGATTTGTGGTGAAGCATACCTGGATACCAACTCCAGTCCGAGATCCAACCAAGACATCATGCCACCAGCTGTAATCACATCGCCATGATCAATTAAAATTTGATTTATCTCCATGGGCTGCGATGGGTACTGTGACTTAAAGGTCTCAGCTAGCCCCCAATGGGTAGTCAGAGTCCTTTGTCCACCAATCCCTGACGCCGCCAAGATAAACGCGCCAGCACACGCCGACGCAATCACACTGCCACGTCGGTGTTGCTCAACCAGCCATTCGAGTACTGGTGCTTCTGGTTTTCGGTAGAACTGATCGTCAATGCTGGGCGGGAGCAGCACGACATCAAATTGCTTGGGAGGCATATTACACGCGTCAATAATGTGCGCTTTGAACTCCGTCTCAAGTTCACTCTCACGGCATGCTCGGTTGGCTAACTGAAAAAGCTCTTCAAAACCAAATACGGCCGATTTGAGAGCAAAAGGATAGTTAAATACGGCAATATTAATCTTAGGCATACAATGTCGTTTTTAGCATTATTTGTGTCATTTTAGACTCTAAAAAGCCAAAAAATAAAGCGCCATAATGACTCTACTTTGAACGATACCAAACAGGAGAGACAAAATGAGCCAGAAAGCACTACTCGTCATCGATCTACAAAACGACTACTTTCCAACCGGGAAATTCCCTCTTTGGAACACAGAGAACACGTTAACCAATATCAAAGCAGCGATTAAAAAAGCCCAACAGAAACAGATTCCTGTGATTCACATTCAGCATATTGCAGACCCTGCTATGGGTATCGCCCCCTTTTTCAACAAAGGTAGTACAGGTGCAGATATCCACTCAGAGATCCTCGCAAGCGCACCGGAAGGGGATATTGTCGTTAAATCTTTCGCAGACAGCTTTGAACAAACAGAGCTAGAAAATGTGCTCAAAAAGCATGGGGTAACTGAATTGATTGTTTGCGGCATGATGACGCAAAACTGCGTGACTCATACTGCGATTTCCAAAGCAGCAGAGCAATATGAAGTATCTGTGCTGGCCGATTGTTGCACCACCACAGATGAAATGATTCATAATATCGCCCTTCATGCCATCTCTACACGTGTTCCGTTGATAAACACTGAGCAACTGATTTAAGCCTCAGTAAGGCCTCTTGTCTAACAGGGGCCTTCTGCAAACCCGTCATCCAAAATAAATCACTATTGCCTTAGCACGTAGATTCCACCACATAGAGCAAAAGCTCTCATTTATGATTCTTATCCCACGATTCAAGAAATAGTAATAAGTCAATTTCAATAATCTTATAAACCACGCGCAGATTTATAGACTAACTAAAACAACAATATGCAACATATTGGATATATGCATAGTGTGAATTCTGTAGTCAGGTTCTCTTTGAACCACGAGAACCCACCTGACATGCTTGATGTTTGTAGTAGGCCATGTTCAACAATCTCTTTTACTATTCAAAGGAAGACAGTATGTTTAAGAAATTATTAAGTTGTTGTATCGCCTCGACTCTTTCAGTGATCTCAACCTCGGGGCTTGCGCAACAGAACGAAGGAGGAGCCATTGCATCTGAGGATCAAATGCTTGCGCCTTTAATGACGGCGTCGGCAGAATCTGCGATTAAAAATCAATACATCGTTGTGCTAAAACAGCCATTAACGATGAGTAACGACCAACAAGCCCTTCAGCAGTTTACGCAGCAAACCGTTTCTGGTTTAGCTAGCCAACACGCCTTTAAGATCGATAAAGTTTATGACCGTTCGTTAAGTGGTTTTGTAGCGACTCTTTCGGCTGAACAACTGAAAGCACTTCGTGCAGATCAACAAGTTGACTTCATTGAGCAAGACCAAATCATCTCACTTGATCCTGTCGTCTCCGCCAACGCGACTCAGACTAACCCAGTTTGGGGATTAGATCGAATCGATCAACGTGATTTGCCACTCAGCAACAGCTACACCTACAACTACGATGGTTCAGGTGTGACCGCTTACGTTATCGATACTGGTGTAACAAACACTCACGTTGAGTTCGGTGGCCGCGCAAGATCAGGTTATGACTTCGTCGATAACGATAGTGACGCAACCGACTGTAACGGTCATGGTACTCACGTAGCGGGTACCATTGGTGGCTCACAATATGGTGTGGCGAAAAACGTCAATATCGTAGGTGTACGTGTACTAAGTTGTAGCGGTTCAGGTACAACTTCTGGCGTCATTGGCGGTGTTGATTGGGTAGCAGCAAACGCTTCTGGCCCATCAGTAGCCAACATGAGCTTGGGTGGTGGCGTTTCTACAGCGCTTGATCAAGCGGTTGCCAGCGCGGTTCAATCAGGCATCAGCTTTATGCTAGCAGCAGGTAACTCCAACGCTGACGCTTGTAACTCTTCTCCAGCTCGCGAGTCTAGCGGCGTAACTGTAGGCTCAACAACCAGCAGCGATAGCCGCTCAAGCTTCTCAAACTGGGGGAGCTGTGTTGATGTATTTGCGCCAGGTTCAGATATCAAATCAGCTTGGTACGATGGTGGTTACCGCACCATCAGTGGTACATCAATGGCAACACCTCACGTAGCAGGTGTCGCGGCTCTGTATCTGCAAGAAAACAACTCTCTGTCACCTGCTCAAGTATCAACGCTGATCAGTGAACGTGCGAGCGTAAACAAAGTCAGTGATACTAAAGGTACCGTGAATAAACTGCTATACAGCCAAACCGACAGCGGTTGTGACCCAGATTGTGGTACACCTTCTCCAGATGGTGAACTCACCAACGGCACACCTGTGACTGGTATCAGCGGCAGCCGCGGTGAACAGAAGCACTACTACATCGACGTGACTGCTGGCCAGACACTAACTGTAAGCACTAGCGGTGGTTCAGGTGATGCCGATCTTTATGTTCGCTTTGGCGCCAAACCAACGACTAGCTCTTGGGACTGCCGCCCATATCGCTACGGCAACACTGAGACATGCACAGTGTCTAGCACTCAAAATGGTCGCTACTACGTGATGCTTAATGGCTACACTAGCTTTAGCGGTGTCAGCGTTCAGGCTAGCTACTAACTTTCCCACTTTTCCTTAAACAATAATGCCAGTCAGCATTTGCCGACTGGCATTTTTTGATACTAAACACAGACAAATCTCTTTCTTCACGTCATGATACTTTACTCAATTCGGTAACTGCACTGACCTAAAACTGTCATATTTCGGTGTTAGGCTGGCGCGCTTTTTATATACAGATAATTTTTCTCTTGCTATCGATACGTTTCGAAAACCAAGAGGCTTCAGGGCATCCATGAAAAAGCAAACTCTCTCCATTGCTATAGCAGCAACATTCCTCTCTGGTTGTGCTCAACTTGCGCCAGAAAACCAGGTCGATCTGATGATCACCAACGGTCAAGTTCTGACCATTAACGCCGACATGGACGTGATCGACAATGGTGTCGTTGTCGTTAAAGATGACACCATTGTCGCGATTGGTGGACAGGAACTGCAAGATCAGTATCACGCTAAACAAACTATCGATGCTGATGATGGCATCGTATTACCCGGCTTTATCAACGCCCACAACCATTTGCCAATGATTGCCTTTCGCGGCCTTGGCGAAGAAGGGATTTCCAACCGCCTGTTTGCCTACTTCTTCCCTCTAGAGGGCGAAAAGCTCAGCCGAGAGCTGATTTATAACGCCACAAAACTCGGCACTATCGATCTCGCTCAAAGTGGCGTAACGACCTATGCGGACATGTATTACCACATGGATGAAATGGCCAAAGCGACCAAAGAAGTGGGGCTGCGCGCAGTACTAGGTGAGACCGTGATAAAGTTTCCCGTCGTTGATGCCAAAGAACCCTATGGTGGCATCGAATACGCGGAACACTTTATCGATACATACAAAAACGATCCACTAGTCACTCCAGCTTACGCACCTCACGCCGTTTACACGGTCAGCAAAGAAAAGCTGCAACAAATCAATCAGCTGTCAAAACAACATGATGTGCCTGTACTAATCCATGTTGCCGAGTTCCCGAATGAGCAGGAGCGCATCAAAGAGGAGCACAACGCCAAATCTCCGGTCGATTACCTGGCACAGATTGGCGCACTGGATGAACGCACCGTTCTGGCCCACGCCATCCATCTCTCAGAACAAGATCAACAACTGATCAAACAGGCTGATGCAGGTGTGTCATACAACCCAATGGCCAACGCCAAAGGTGCAACAGGTATTGCCCCAGCATGGGAGATGTATCGATCTGGTATACGTATGGGGCTGGGTACAGACGGGCCAATGAGCTCCAATCAAGTCGATCTCTGGCGTACGCTCAGCTATTCCGCCAACATGCAAAGACTGAAACATAACGACCGTACCATCATGATTCCTCAGCAAACTATAGAGCTGGCTACCATCGGCGGCGCAAGAGCCCTGCATATGGAAGACCAGATCGGTTCATTGGAGACAGGTAAAAAAGCGGACATTATTATTGTAGAAACACAGTCTGCGAACATGATGCCAAACTATGACCCGTACGCGACCTTGGTATACCAAGCTAACCCAAGCAATGTTTCAACTACCATCGTCAACGGACAGGTCGTCATGCATGAACGTGAAATGGAAACCGTGCAGTTGGACGACATTCGCCAGAGCGTTGAAGCCTTCGAAGCCGATATCAGTGAATTTGCTAAAGAGCTGGCCAAGAAAGCGATTAAATCTAAAAGTCTGATGGATTAATCAGGTTTAGAGGAGGGCCTCTATACGAAAAGGCCCTCTTTCCAATCTCTAATTCGTCTATTAGTTTTCATTCTGTTTTACGAATTGCCCTGGCGTCATGCCGAAATGATTTTTGAACGCACGCGTAAAATGAGACTGATCATTAAACCCAAGCTCGTGTGCCGTTAACGCAATATTCGCTGAACCTAACGAAAGTACCAATCGTGCTTGCTCCAAACGCTTGTTCATCAAGTATTGATAAGGCGTTACCCCGATGAGCTTTTTAAACTCCCTCAGAAAGTAAAACTTGCTGCAGCCGAGCAAGTCGGCGAGATCATCAACCGCGATATTGTTGCCGATGTTTTCTTCAATGTACTGGTCAATCTTATCGACTTGGTGTTGGTCGAACTTAGAGGCAGCAAGCTGGTTGTTCTTTAGATCAAAGTAGTTGGAATAGTTTTGAATGTAGTGAGTTGCCAGCAACGAGATCAAGTTATTGAGGTAGGTTTTACCATTTCGCCCTTTGGCTTTTGCTTCCAACATAAACAATTCAATGATGCCTTTGATGGTTTCATCTAACACATTGTAGTTGTTCAAAAATTGCAGCTCAATCCCGTCTAAATTTAATGGGCAGTATGAGAAAAACTCCTGTTCTTCAATCGCTAAGATAACGAAATAACAAGGCTCAGCTACATCGTGGGTAAATGGGGTTTTAGGCGGGTTAATCCAAATGTTGCCCGGGCTGGTTTTCAGGTCGGCGAACGTGCCATCCTTTTCGACGCTCCAATTCAAATCTTTTTCTAGCGCAAGCGCAAAGTAGAAGTATGGGGTGTAGACATTCTTTGGATAGAAGTAAGGAGACGATCCTTTTTCTACCAACACGCCGAGCCAATCTAATCCATGGTTTGAAAACTCAATATCCAGCACATCGCCGCAACCTGATAGCTCGTTAGATTCAGAGTCATAAAACTTTAGCTCGGACTTCATTTTCTTCCCTTAGTTATCTTCCACTTGCTAGCTGAAACTAGCTGAGTTTTGCACATTTCGTCAACTTATTGAGGGGCAAGAAAATACAAAAATTCAGGCAGGAATGTTCAATCTTCTCTCGCGCTGCAGCGCTAATCTATACCCAAGTTAGCCGCATAGCTCAGGCAATGCACCAGACAGAGAGGACGCCATGTTTAAGAAATCGCTTTTACTACTATTGAGTAGTTTACCGTTCGCCACTTTTGCTCACTCAGTTTCTGCAAATGATGACAACACGAACCTAGCTTTAGAGGAGACCACCATGAAACACATCGAACTTAATACTCAAGTAGGTCAACTTGCTGCAAACCTTTACCTACCAAAAGACGCGAAAGATGCTCCAGTTGTGGTTGTGACTGGCGCATGGACAACGGTGAAAGAGCAGATGCCAGCGGTTTACGCTCAAGCATTGGCAGAGCGAGGCTACGCCGCACTGACGTTTGATTTTCGGGGTTGGGGGGAAAGCAAAGACCCAGTGATGTATTTAGAAGATCCTGCACGTAAAACGGCAGACATTCGCGCAGTAATTGATGTGGTGAGTCAATTGGACGGTGTTGATGCATCACGTATCGCTGGTTTGGGTATCTGTGCGTCAGCGGGTTACATGCTAGATGCAGTGACAGGTAACGACAAAGTAAAAGCTGCAGCCGTAGTTGCTCCCTGGCTGCACGACAAAGCGATGGCGACAGAAATTTATGGTGGTGAAGAAAGTGCTAAAAACTTACTTGCATTAGCGGCAGAAGCAGCTCGCTCAGCAACGCCAGTTTACATTGAAGCGGCAAGCACGACCAATGAGAATGCATTGATGTTCCAAGCGCCTTACTACACAGAGACAGACCGTGGATTGATTCCTGAGTATGACAACCAATACAACGTTGCATCTTGGACAGGATGGTTAAATTACGACGCTCAAGCAAGCGCAGCAACACAAGATAAACCGGTACTTATGGTGGCATCTGAAGCGATGGCTCTGCCTGCTGGAGCTCACCGTTACCTTGAAAATGCTGGCAGCAATATTGACGCAGTATGGCTATCCGACATAAACCAATTCGACTTCTACGACCAACCAGAAGCGGTACAGCTAGCTGTCGATGAAGTTATTAAGCACTTCGAAGCGAATCTATAAGGGAGCACGTAATGAAACTAAAACAATACTTGTTACTGTTTATTGGAGTGATAACCATGAGTGTAAACGCCCAGACTATGACCTTAGATGAAGCTAAGATTCGCAGCAACATTAACAGTTTCTCAGCTTTGGCAGACCAAGGGGCATTTGAATACTTAGGTCGGTTATTCGCTCCCGAACTGACGGTCGATTACACCACGCTATTTGGCCGTGAGGCTCAACAAGTCAAACGCCAAGATTTGATGCAACAGTGGGCGGGATTCCTGCCGGGTTTTGACGCCACTTTCCATGACTTAAGCAATCTGAACGTCTTTATTAATGGTGATAAGGCGAATGCAACAGTCGACTTCACCGCAAGCCACTGGTCAGGTGAAGAAGGTTTCTGGTCCGTTTCGGGGGAATACGAGTTTGGTTTGCAACGAGCAGGTGATAATTGGCAAATCACTTCAGTAAAGCTAAATCGAAAAGCAGAGCAAGGCAGCCGAGATGTGTTAGCAGAAGCGCCTAAGCATGCAGCACAAAACTTAAAAACACGTGAAGCGCTAAAAGTGACATACCAATAACCACACTAGAGCGTCAAAAAGGCACCAACTGGTGCCTTTTTAATAATTAACTAAACTTCTATTCTCGGGTAACGCATTGCGCCACATGGTCCTTATCTTCCTTCAAGCCCCCTCACTTCAACAAACAAAACATACTTAAAGCAACCAAAAAAACTAATTAGATAGTCATTTTCATCATTTTACTAGGTATAACAAACATTTGGCACGTCAACCGCACCACGCATCTTGCTAGAAAAATTAAACCGTGGAGAATACTGTTATTATCTTCTTGTCCTAGAAAAGTAGCACCTATGAGACGTCACTCAAATCCCGTATTACCAACAACCACGCAAAAAACCACCAGAGAGCTAGCAGCAAGTCAACAGTCACAACGAATTACTGACTCAAAGTACACTCCAGCCGACTATGATCGTTGGCAAAAGCGGTGCAATGAGCAGAGTGAAGCGGCCGCAAAGACAAAGCGTCTAGTCGCTTTTTTACATATAGGAACTAGGTCTGTACACAGAAATACAGTCAATATTGTGGCTGAATTTGATAAGGACGGAAATCTTAAACCAAATAGCGAAGAAGCACTTAAAGGGCTTATCGATGGCAATAAAGATTATGTGATAGGTTTTTCTGGCCACTCAATTCCTATAAAAAATGGCACGCCAAATAAATATACCTATACGAAAGAAGTTAACGGGAAAATGGCTGGCAAAGTCGATACAGCTGGAGCTATGAGAAGTATTTCTGACTGCTTAAAAGTTAAAGGTTCTAGCATTGTAGGTTTGGTGGACGGGCATTGTTTTTCAAAAACAAGAAGCCTTAGTACAATGCTAAAAGGCTTGGAGCATGAGCTGGATGCGAGTCGTATACACAGCACCACAAAGAAAACAACTGCCGAAGAATCGCGAATGGAGGGCCTGAAAATGGTGATGAAGCTTAATAAAAGGTAATCGAATTGGCGATCTTTGAAGCGTTAAAACAGGTTAAGTAAGCCACACGTCAATGTGCCAGTTCTCGTAATCTAAACTCTAAAAACTTACGTGTCCCCGCACTTGGAGCCTTCTCAATCGCCAGTTTATAAAAAATGATCGCCTCTGCATTTTGCCCTAGCTTACTCAGAATATGCGCCCGCGCTGCATACCAAGGTTGGTAATCTTTAAGGTCCTCTTTAAATTCATCCAGCTTCTTGAGTGCAAGTTCTGCGCAATCAAGCTCTGCCATCACGACTGCCCAGTTCAAAGCGACAACCGGAGTGGGCTCGAATCGCCATAGCGATTGATAAAGCAGAGACATCTGAACCCAATCAGGACTGGGCTTCATCATGTGGCAGTCTGCAATTGCTGCCTTAATCTGAAAATGCCCAGGTTGTCTTCTTTCGACAGCATTAGAAAGGATGTGGTGAGCCTCATCAATATTGTTTTGCTGCCATAGCGCAGCGTCCTGTTCTTCGACAGGCACCATAACTCCATCTACATTTATTCGAGCTGCGCTTCTCGCATCGGTGAGTAACATTAACGCCAGTGCGCCTTCTATTTCCGGCTCATACGGTCGCAGCTTAGTGAGAAGTCTAGCTAAGAAGATCCCCTCTTGGCATAGGGTACGCGGGCACTCCTCTTCCAAGACATAGCCAGTGGTGAATATCAAATAGATGGTTGTTAGCACTGTCTCCAGTCTGTCATGCCATCTGTCTGCCTCGGGGAGAGAGAACCGAATTCCTTTGGCTTTAATCTTTGTCTTGGCGCGATACAATCGTTGCCCCATGGTTTGCTCGCTATCAAGAAAAGCGGCGGCGATTTCCTTGGTCGTTAAATTACAGACCGTACGCAGGGTCAAAGCAATACGCGACTTTTCTTCCAGGGCTGGATGACAGCAGGTAAAGATAAGACGTAGACGTTCGTCCGGAATGGTCTCGGGAACATCAAGCTCTTTACCACCGGTGAAAGTGTCAGCAAGGCCCTCCACTTTACGTTGCTCTCGCTGAACTCGACGAAGATGGTCTATACCTTTGTTCAAACCAACTCTAAGCAGCCAAGCTTCTGGATTATGAGGTGGACCAGATCGAACCCAGTGTTTCAATGCCGCCATCGATGCTTCCTGTAGGGCATCCTCTGCTAATTGAAAGTCATTAAGACGCGAAATAAGCCCCGCCAAAAGCCGCCCTCTGTCTTTACTCAAGACATCATTGATAGCATGACCGATAGCAATAGCTTTTGAAGAGGCGTTATTCATACGTTAATCGGCTTCGTTATAATCCAATAGAGGGCGGACTTCGACGGTGCCGAACTTAGCCACTGGGATGATTTCTGCGCATCGCAGTGCGGCGTCCAAATCGGGAACGTCAACAATATAATATCCACCCAAGTGTTCACGTGTTTCCGCAAAGGGGCCATCCATAGTTTCCACCTTACCGGACTTAATCCGCAGTGAAGTTGCCGTTTCAACCTCCTGTAGCCCTTCGCCGCCAACAAGCACCCCATCCTTTTCAAAAGTCTCACTGGTAAGGGCAAAGTCTTCCATCATCTTGTCAAATTCAGGGGTGCCAAACGCCGGTTCTTGATCTGGTGCAGCATAAAGCAAAAGCATGTATTTCATTTTAGGTTTCCTTCTGGTTTGTTGTTTCAAACTCAAGGACGTTTTCACTTCGTTATTTTCGACACGTACTCAAATTTTTTTTCAACCTTGTGAATGTACCGCAGAACAAAAACTAGTTAGCTATCCATGGCAAGATTTGTGTTGGGTGTCGTTCAACCAGGCTGTATGTCACCCCTTTGGCGCATGACTGGCGTTAAACTGTCATATAAGAAATGTTGAATTCATATATGCTTGAGTCTCAAACATTCGATGTTGGACGTGTAATGAAGGTTAATACTAAAAAAATATCAAATGAACGTAAATCTAGAGCATGGAGTCAACAACACTTAGCTGATGTAAGTGCATTAAGTTTAAGAACCATTCAAAGAGTTGAGAAAGAAGGCACAGCCTCACCCGAAACAGTCAAAGCACTGGCAGCTAGTTTTGAAATAGATGCCAATGAACTGCTAGTACAAGAAGAAAGCTCAGAAAATTCCATCGGCATAAGTTTCAAAACGAAACTCGCGGCGATGTGCTCTTCAGTTATCGTTATTTTTGTCAGCGTTATATTGTTTTTTGTACAGCCCACAATGGCTTCAAGTATTGAAATTAGTGCAGATCAGATAGAAAGTTCTGATGAAAACAACGCTCAACTCTTTAGTGGCAATGTAGAAATATTTGTGCCTGAAGATTTGACGTTTGAAGTAGAGTCAGATGAACTTTGGGGGACAGAAGCCGCTTCCGTTGTAACAGGAAGCGTAAAGGTAATGCTAGAGGATGCGACGTTAGTAGTAGGTGATGGTGTCCTTATCAAAGTCGACAATGGTATAAAGATTACTACCGACTACGCGGAGCTTAGTCCTTTAACACTGGAGTAGAATACTGAAACCATTGTCCGATTGATCGCACTAGACACAGAACAAACGTTGCATGATTTCACTGACAGTAGTCTTCGGGCAGAAGAGCATCGCCTGAATGCTCAGCAAGATAACTAAGTGCGTCAATCACTCGGATAGGCGTTAACAAGTTTTCTTCATGACATGGGTCGAGTTCGAATGTAAGGTGAATTTGGTCTTGTTCAATTTTAAGAAACAGGTTTCCTTGAGGAGCTCTATCTTGTGTGAGAGCGAAAATACCGATACCAATGAAGTGCGAACTCTTCAGGTTTCTCGTTGGGTAGATATCACAATTCAACTTGTGGGCTAGCGCTATGAAATCGAGAAGTAAGTTGATCTGTTCATCTGAGACGCTATCCAAGGCTTTGACATGTGGCGCTTTGCAGAAACGCTCTAAATAGCTAATCATCTCATCGATATCATTGTTAAATAGCATCTTGGCTCATCCTCGCTGGAAAGCTTGCGATTGTACCTTTCACACACAGCATAACAAGGCGTTAGGTACTTCTATCTAATTAAACGCGATGTGTCACTGAACTTATACCTTATCACCTGCGTAAAACCTGTTGTTTTTAATGCAATTAGATCGGTATGGCGTTGAGATGAATCGAATAAACCCAGCTAAATTACCTAACAGCAAATGGACAGCCTTAGAGCCTGTTAATCGAGAAAAGCATTTCTTAGTCTCTGAAGTCGAGTTTGACGAGGATGGTGTGGTCACCTCTTGTAAACTGGAGGCGGTGCTATCCAAAAAAGAATATGCCATTGACTGGCGAGACTTAAAACACCGGGAGAAATGGCTTCAAGGTTGGAAATGAATACCGCTTCCTCCTCCTTGCTAAGCATTCTCACTGAAAAGGGTTCAGGATGGACCATCCTGAACCCTTGGTGGCCTTAAAGGTTACTAAAGAGTCGCTAATATATTCTCAGCCTTACTCACCTCAAATTGCTTAGGTTCTTCAACATTTAACTGGGTCACCACACCGTTTTCGATAACCATGGCATAGCGCTGTGAACGAATACCACCGAAGGTCGCCGTGTCCATTTCAAGTCCCAAAGCTTTTGTAAAGCTCGCATCACCATCAGCCAGCATCATAATTTCCGTGGCATTTTGCACTTCTCCCCACGCTTGCATGACAAAAGCATCGTTCACCGAAACACATGCGATAATATCGATACCTTTTGCCTTAATGTCGTTAGCAAGTACAACGTAACCAGGCAAATGAGCTTCTGAACAGGTTGGCGTAAATGCGCCTGGAACAGCAAAAAGCACAACTCGCTTGTTTGCAAAAAGCTCCTCTGTGTTATGGGTTACCATACCCTCCCCACCTAGTTCGCTAAGGGTTGCGGTTGGTATAGCTTGGCCTTTCTGAATCATGTCTGCATTCCTTGTTTTGTTTGCCTGAACAGTGTAGCCGCCAAAGCAAGGAGGAACCACCCACACAAAATCCGGGTATCTTCGGGGGACCGAATACACCGAACAATCCACTCCAGCCGATTAGTAACCTTGTTTGGTGTCAGTGTTCCACGTGATATAGCTAGGTGTTGTGGTCGCGTCAATCATACCGCATTACTATGTGGTTAGAATCTACACTGCGCTGTTCAAAACACTTTATTAACAATAACGCTAGAAAAATGGGTGGCATTTTGCGCTTTATGTTTCACTTCTGTGCTCGCCCAGCTTGCCAACGCTAGCCACGTGTATACAAAGTGAAGTATCATTGTTTTATCAGGGAAATAAATAGGTTGAGGGTGACAAGCCGCCTATGGCAAATCTAAAAAATTCTGTGGCGAAAAACATTAAAACAAAAGTCGCCGGTCAAACGCAGGATGACGTGGTTTATTGCCACATCTTCGATGCGATACTTGAACAACGGTTGCCACCAGCGACCAAGCTGAATGAAGAAGCTTTAGCAGAGATCTTCAGCGTTAGTCGAACCATCATACGTCGAGCCTTGCTCCGACTGTCGATGGAACAGGTGGTCAGCATCAGGCCAAACCGCGGTGCGATGGTGTCTGCACCGACCAAAGAAGAAGCAAAACAAATCATCAAAGCGCGTGAAGTCATGGAGCTTGCCATTATTGAGCTTGCCGTTGAACATGCCACCACCGCGAAGATAGAAGAGTGCCGACGCTTGGTAGAGAAAGAAAACGAGGCTTTCGATAACGGTGATTACGGTAAAGGACTTCGACTATCTGGGGAGTTCCACATTAAGCTGGCCGAGATGGCAAACAACGCCCCATTGCTCGCATTCCAGAGAAGCTTAGTGTCGCAAACATCACTGCTGATTGCCCAGTATGAAACTGGCAACCATTCAAACTGCTCTCAGGACGAGCATACCCAGTTGCTAGATACGATTGAATCTGGCGATACTGAGCAAGCTATCAGCCTGATGGAAGAGCACTTATCTCATATACGTTCCAAGCTAAACCTTGATAGTAATGCTGCTTCAAACGACCTACATGTCGTCTTTTCGGATCTATTGAAGAACAAATAATCAGCTAATTTTGCACTACCTAAGTCCGGCGCCCTGCCGGACTTTTTGTTTCTCACCATCAAGATTGTACACAAAATAAAATACAATATTAAATTTCTTTACGTTAAAATTTTTTACGTCAAAACAAACTTTAACATCATTAAATTCATAGACTTACTTTGCCACCACTCTTGTTAATGACACCTTTATCGGTCATTTCATGTTGCAATATTGTAAAATTAAAGTTGACCTTATAGTCAAATTATCCAATTATTGACCCAAAGGTCAGAAAATTATTATTGGAACAATAGTGTCAATGCACAAGGAGGTCTCTTGATTACTTTCCTACTCAATCAAGAACTCAGACAAGAGAGTGAGCTGTCACCAAATATGACAGTGCTGCAGTACCTGAGAACACATGTACAAAAAACAGGTACTAAAGAAGGCTGTGGCTCAGGTGACTGTGGTGCCTGTACCGTAGTACTAGGCGAAGTGATCGAAGGCCAACTTCAGTATCGCTCGGTGAATTCCTGTCTGACGTTCGTATCCGCACTACATGGTAAGCAGCTGATTACCGTTGAAGACTTGCAGAACAAAAACAAGCTTCACCCAACTCAGCAAGCTATGGTCGATTTCCACGGTTCTCAATGTGGTTACTGTACTCCAGGTTTTATCATGTCGATGTTTGCTCTGAGCAAGAACAAACCTGCGGCGAACAAGGAAGATGTCATGGAGTCTCTGGCGGGTAACTTATGCCGCTGTACCGGGTACCGCCCTATTGTTGACGCCGCTTTGTCTCTGACTTCTGATGAACCGTTGATGGACCAGTTTGTTGAGCTGGAAAAAGAGACCATTGCTCGACTAGAAGCTCTTCAGGGGCAACCCGCCAGTCTGAGCCAAGGTAACCTAACAGCGTATATCCCTCGTAGCATTGACGAACTGGCTCAAATTTACACTGCAAATCCAAAGGCCAAGCTGGTTGCTGGCGGTACTGATTTGGCTCTTGAAGTCACCCAATTCCACCGCGAGATTGAAACGTTGATCAGCGTAAATCTGGTTGAAGACATGAAAGTGTGTGAAGAAAGTGACGATGCTCTGCACATTGGTGCTAACGTTGCGATCAGCGATGCCTACCAACTTCTGACTCAACATTTCTCTGATTTTGGTGAGCTGCTGCATCGCTTTGCTTCTCTTCAGGTTCGTAATCAGGGCACACTGGGTGGCAACATTGGTAACGCCTCTCCTATCGGTGATGCGCCGCCGCTTTTGATTGCACTGAATGCACAAGTGAAATTGCGCCGTGGTAAGCAGACCAGAATCTTGCCGATTGAAGACTACTTCATCAGCTATAAAGTCACCGCTCAGCAGGAAAGTGAATTTATCGAGCAAGTGATTATTCCTAAATCAAAAGCGAACGAAACCTTCCGTGCTTACAAGCTTTCCAAGCGTCTAGACGATGATATTTCTGCGGTTTGTGGCGCATTCAATATTGAGATTGAAGACAATAAAGTCATCAATGCCCGCATCGCTTTCGGTGGTATGGCGGCAACGCCAAAACGTGCAACGCACTGTGAAAATGCGCTATTAGGCAAAGAATGGACACAAGCAACCATTGATGCCGCGATGGCTGAAATCCATAACGATTTTGAGCCACTGAGCGACTTCCGTGCCAGCAAAGAGTACCGCTCAATGACAGCAGCGAACATGCTGCGTCGCTTCTACATCGAGCAGACTCATCACAACAACCAGATCGAAACAAGGGTAACGTCTTATGTCTAACGCACATCATCAGACCATGACTCAAGAAGAGATGGTCGCCATCGTAAAGCAGGATCTGAAAACCGGCGTTGGTAAAAGCGTAAAACACGACAGCGCCCCGAAGCAGGTCACAGGTGAAGCGGTTTACATTGATGACCGCTTGGAATTCCCTAATCAGTTGCACGTGTATGCACGTCTGAGTACGCAAGCTCACGCAAAAATCACCAAGTTGGACGTCTCGCCGTGTTACGAATTTGAGGGCGTTGCGATTGCCATCACCCACGAAGACGTACCGGGCCAGTTGGATATCGGTGCCATTCTACCGGGCGATCCACTGCTTGCTGACGGTCTAGTTCAATACTACGGTCAGCCCGTACTTGCCGTTGCCGCGGATGATATGGAAACGGCACGCAAAGCCGCACAAGCCGCCATTGTTGAATACGAAGCCCTACCGCCAGTACTCGACGTAAAAGAAGCGCTTGAGAAAGAGCTGTTTGTCACTGAAAGCCACCAGCAAAAACGCGGTGACTCAGCGGCTGCACTCGCCAAAGCAAAACACGTGATTGAAGGCGATCTAGAGATTGGTGGTCAGGAACACTTCTACCTTGAGACTCAGGTCAGCAGCGTGATGCCAACCGAAGATGGTGGCATGATCGTTTATACCTCGACACAAAACCCAACTGAAGTACAAAAGCTGGTCGCCGAAGTACTTGGGGTTTCGATGCACAAAGTCGTGATCGATATGCGTCGTATGGGCGGCGGTTTCGGGGGTAAAGAAACGCAAGCCGCAGCGCCAGCGTGTATGGCTGCAGTCATTGCACATCTAACTAAACGCCCAACTAAGATGCGTCTGCCTCGTATGGAAGACATGACCATGACGGGCAAGCGTCACCCATTTTATAACCAGTACAAAGTAGGATTTAACGATGATGGCGTCATTGAAGGGGCAGACATCATCGTAGCGGGTAACTGTGGTTACTCTCCGGATCTGTCGAGCTCGATTGTCGACCGTGCCATGTTCCACTCAGACAACGCATATTATCTGGGTGATGCTACAGTGACAGGTCACCGCTGCAAAACCAACACGGCGTCGAATACGGCTTACCGTGGATTTGGTGGCCCGCAGGGGATGATGACCATTGAGCATATCATGGATGAAATTGCCCGCTATCTGGGTAAAGATCCACTCGAAGTCCGTAAAGCGAATTACTACGGTGGTGAGGGGCGTAACGTCACTCATTACTACCAGACAGTTGAAGATAACTTCCTGCCAGAAATCACTGAGCAACTTGAACAAAGCAGTGACTATCACGCCCGTCGTAAAGCCATCGCTGAGTTCAACAAGCAAAGCCCGATCCTTAAAAAAGGTCTGGCGATCACACCAGTGAAATTTGGTATTTCTTTCACTGCGACTTTCCTGAATCAGGCTGGTGCGCTCATCCATATTTACACCGATGGCAGTATTCATTTGAATCACGGTGGTACGGAAATGGGTCAGGGTCTGAACATCAAGGTGGCGCAAATCGTTGCTGAGGAGTTCCAAGTAGATGTTGAACGTATCCAAATCACCGCTACCAACACAGACAAAGTACCGAACACATCACCAACCGCGGCCTCATCGGGCGCCGACCTCAACGGTAAGGCCGCCCAGAACGCCGCACTGACTATCAAACAACGTCTGATCGACTTCGCTGCCAGTCACTACAAAGTGTCAGCAGAAGAAGTGGTGTTCAAAAACGGTATGGTCGTGATTCGTGACGAAATTCTGACCTTCGAAGCCTTTGTTCAGCTGGCTTACTTCAACCAAGTATCGCTATCGAGCACAGGTTTCTACCGCACACCAAAAATCTACTATGACCATGAAAAAGCACGTGGCCGTCCGTTCTACTACTTCGCGTACGGTGCCTCTTGTTCAGAAGTCATCGTTGATACCCTGACAGGCGAATACAAAATTCTTCGCGCAGACATCCTGCACGATGTAGGGGCTTCTCTTAACCCGGCAATTGATATTGGCCAGGTCGAAGGTGGCTTCCTGCAAGGCGTGGGCTGGCTGACCACAGAAGAGCTGATCTGGAACGAACAGGGTCGTCTGATGACTAATGGGCCAGCCAGCTATAAGATTCCGGCGATCGCCGATATGCCTATCGAGTTCCACACTCACCTTCTGGAAAACCGAGCCAACCCAGAAGATACCGTGTTTAACTCCAAGGCTGTCGGTGAGCCGCCATTCATGCTCGGCATGTCAGTGTGGAGTGCACTGAAAGATGCCATTGCCTCAGTTGCCGTTGAAGGTGCTATACCTAAATTAGATACACCAGCAACACCAGAACGTGTGTTGATGGCAATCAATGAGGTAACGCAAACGCAACAACAAGTGGCAAAACAGAACACGCAAGAGGTTTAAGCGGTTATTCAAGGGTTTACCGTTCAAGGAGAGACGTATGTTTAAGGACAATTGGATTCATGAACTGGCACAGCTAGAGAAAAACAGTGAACCTTGCGTGATGGTGACCGTATTGGAAGACCGTGGCTCAGTGCCACGGGATGCGGGCACAAAAATGTTGGTCACTCGCGACCGTTTGATTGCCACCATTGGTGGTGGTCATCTGGAGCACATCGCCACCAAAATGGCGCGTGAAATGCTGCTTGCGGGTGAACGTTCACTGAAAGTGGAGCGCTTTAATCTCGGGGCTCGTTTAGGTCAGTGTTGTGGCGGAATGGCAACACTGAGCTTCGAACCAATTGGTACCGCGCAAAAACATCTAGTGGTATTCGGTGCCGGCCATGTAGCCAAAGCCCTTTTGCATATCGTCTCGACTCTCCCTTTCCGTGTCACTTGGATTGATGAGCGTGAAGACGTATTCCCTGACGAACTCCCTCGCAACGTAACCAAACTGGTGAGCGATGATCCGGTCGCTGAAGTGCGCGACATGTCACCAAACAGCTACTATCTGGTCATGACACACAATCATCAACTCGATTTTGAGTTGGCCAAGGCCATCATCGATCGCGACGACAGTGTGTATTTCGGCATGATAGGTTCACTAACCAAGCGCAAAAAGTTTGACATGCGTTTGGCGCAGCGAGGCTACAGCCAGCAACAAATAAATACGATGATTTGTCCAATTGGAATCAGCATGGTGAATGGAAAACATCCTGCTGAAATTGCGGTATCGGTTGCGGGTGAATTAATCGCACACTATCAGGGAATTTCGCTTGAAGAAAAACGCCCTACGCCACACAGTAAAGAAGAACAACTGAGCGATTCATCATTGGAAGAGAAAATCGCCTAGCCCCAAAGAGGGCCTTTAAAGGAAGTAAACATGACAACTCAACGTAAAGCTTATCGTGCAAGCCTTCTGCACAGTATTGCTGACCCAAAAGACGTCGGACTGGAAAACTCGTATCAGTTTTTCGACGACGGTCTTCTCGTAGTAGAAGACGGCCACGTCGTCGATATCGGTGAGACAGAAGAGGTGCTCAAAAGGCAGCCAAAGAACCTCAACATCACCGAATATGAAGACAAGCTGATCACATCAGGTTTTATTGACACCCATATTCATTATCCGCAAACAGGCATGATCGCCTCCTACGGTGAGCAACTGCTCGACTGGTTAGAAAACTACACCTTTCCAGAAGAAAGGCGTTTCAAAAATCCGGTTTACGCGCATAAAGTCGCAAAACTGTTCTTCAATGAGCTAGCGAGCAACGGTACCACCACAGCATTGGTGTTTGGCACAGTACATAAAGAGTCGGTCGACGTGTTCTTTGAAGAAGCCGAGCGCCGCAACTTGCGTATGATCGCAGGTAAAGTCCTAATGGACCGCAACGCACCAGACTACTTAACCGACACACCAGAATCCGGCTATGAAGCATCTAAAGAGCTGATTGAAAAATGGCATAACAAAGGTCGACTGCTTTATGCGGTTACACCTCGTTTTGCTCCAACCAGCACACCGGAACAGCTAGCAACTGTAGGTAAACTTCTGGAAGAATACCCAGATGTGTACATGCATACCCACCTTTCAGAGAACAAGAAAGAGATTGAATGGGTACTTGAGCTGTTCCCAGAACGCGACTCTTATCTGGATGTCTACGACCATTACGGACTTCTGCATAAGCGCTCTGTGTTTGCTCACGGCATTCATCTCTCTGATTGTGAATGCCAGCGTTTGGCAGAAACTGAATCGGCAATTGCCTTCTGTCCAACATCGAATCTTTTCCTCGGTTCTGGTCTCTTCAAGCTGCCTAAGCTGGAAGAGCATGGGGTTCGCGTCGGTATGGGCACCGATGTCGGCGCCGGCACCAGCTTCTCGATTCTTGAGACAATGAGTGAAGCGTATAAGATCATGCAGCTTCAACAGGAGAAACTGCACCCATTGAAGTCCCTGTTCTTAGCAACCCTGGGCGGCGCACGTTCACTCCACCTTGAAGACAAAATTGGTAACCTTGAAGTGGGTAAAGAAGCGGACTTTGTCGTGCTTGATTTACACGCAACTCAACTGATGCGTTTCCGCATGGAACAGGCCAAAACCTTGGAAGAGAAGCTGTTTGTGCTGATGAGCCTTGGCGATGACCGCACCGTTTCTAAGACGTACATCTATGGCGAGAAAGCCTATGACGCAGAAGGACGTATCGACGCAAAAAAGTTTGCTAGTTAACTCGGTCTTTTAGTGAAAACGCCCTTGCTTCGCAAGGGCGTTTTTTGTTTCTCGTATCTTATTGAATATCAAAATCAATCTCAAAATAATAACGTCTGCAATAGTCAAAATAAACACATATAAAACAGCGACTTAAATACAAAAAATATCGGCACAATAACTGCTAAGTTTCATCATAACAATGGAGGTGTTGAATATGAGTGAACAAGCTAAGTATCTTGGCCAGAATAAGATTGTTTTATCCAAGGGAGACATTATCGACAAGGAGCTGTTTCACCTTGTGTCAGATATTATTGAACGCTACATCCCAAACCCTAACCAAGCACATTTTCTCGATGTCGGTGGAGGCAACGGTAGCTACGCAGACAAACTCATCGGCCGATATCCAGGCTGCCAGGTCACTATCGTTGACCCCGACGAGAATGCATTGAACGAGAACAACCCTAATAGTCGCAAAAACCTGATCCAAGCCCATTACCAAAGCTTCGACTGCTTCTTCAAATACGACTTAATCCAGTTCAACTGGGTACTCAACCATTTTGTCGCGCCAACCTACTCCAAGACGCAGGATTTACAGCTGAAGGGGTTAAAAGATGCTTACGACATGCTAGCACCTGAGGGCATCGTTGTGATTTTTGAGAATCTGTATGAAGGCACGGACCACTCCAATATTCCAGGCAAAAGAATTTATCAGCTCACCTCCTCGACTCTGATTAAAACGCTTGTAGCCAAGTTAGGTTCAAATAATGCCGGAGTTGGAGTGTGTTTTAATTCAGAACTTTTCTGGCGAGAACAACTGATCAAAGCAGGCTTTAGCAGCGTTTTCTCAGCCCACTGCTACGACTTTGGTAACTTAAATCCCATCAAAAAATGGCTGCTAGGTATCGAGAACCAAAGAGTGGGAATGATCGTGGGTGTGAAATCTGATTAGAACTACAAACTCATGCGTGTTTCTCTAACATCCCTTTCAACCACTCTAACTTAAATGGTTTAGGAAGCACGTTATCAAAGCCTTGCTCTAGGTAGTTCTGTACATCACTTTCAAACGTGTTGGCGGTCAGCGCGATGATTGCGGTATCTGGTGCAAGGTTGTCACGCTTTATCTGTTTGAGTGCTTCTAACCCATCCATGACCGGCATCTGGATATCCATAAAGATAATATCGAAATGCTCATGATTAAGTAAGTCGACACATTCCTGCCCGTTGTTCACGGTGGTGACCTCTGCCTCCAAGGTTGCCAGCATTTTCTGAGCGACGATTTGGTTCATACGAATGTCTTCAACCAACATAACGGAGACCCCAGAAACGTCGTCCCCACCCACAGTGCGCTCTTGTTTTGAATCCGTTTTAGCCATCGCTTGTAAACAATCGAGCAAACTAAATAAGTCGTACGGCTTACTCAATAATGTCATATTTTCGCTCGGCGGAAGTGTCGTATTGATATTCCCATACACAATGAGTGTTTGGTCATCACGGCAGTGCGCTTGTTTGAGCGTATTTTCCAAAACATCATCACTGCGCAGATAACATAATACCGAATCCCCATGAGCGTCATACAGCTCCAGCTTGTTAAGCTCTTTGATAATCAATTCAGTCGCATAGCGGTTATCTGATACTACTCTCACTGATCCTGTCGCCAGCTTGTCACTGGCTAAAGGGGCGGAATCAGTAATACTCACGGGGACTTCAATTGAGAATTCACTACCCTCACCCAGCGAGCTTTCTACACTGATAGCGCCACCCAACAAATTCACTAAAGACTGACATATCGACAGCCCCAGCCCGGTGCCTCCATACTTTCGGGTAATCGAGTCATCTGCTTGGGTAAACTCCTGAAACACTTTATCCAATTGCTCCTGAGTCATACCAATCCCAGTATCCTTCACCACAATATGCAGCATCCCAGACTCTGAACTAAGAGATATGTGGATCTCGACATGACCTGATTCCGTAAATTTGAGCGCGTTGTAACCTAAGTTATTGATTATCTGGACGAGCTTAGTTTTATCCGACTTTATCTTATAGTTTCGATCCAAGGATACTGAAAAGAAGACATCTACCGCTTGCTGCTTATCGAAGTTAATAAACACGGTTTTAGAGACATCAATCAGCTCACTGATAAAGAACTCATCACTGTCCAATTTGGACTTACCTTGCTCAATCTTGCTGAGGTCTAACACGTTGTTAATCAGCTTAAGCAAGTGCTCACCAGAGCTGTTGATCATCGAAAGGAAGTGTCTGGTTTGCTCATCAGACGATTGGTAATACTCTTTCTGACTCAACCCGATAATTGCATTCAGAGGAGTTCGCATTTCATGAGACATGTTGGCGAGAAATCGAGCTTTCGCAATAGAGCTTTGCTCAGCGTTGCGCTTCGCCTCTTCCATCACCTTGGTTCTTTCCTCTAGGTCTTTACTTAACCGAATCTGGTGCAGATACATCCATGAAATCACACCAATCATCAGCATGGAACACAACAAAATGATGCCTAAATAAACATACTGTTTGTTATAGAAAGATTCTTTGAAATCGAGAAACTCGATCTGTTGACGTTGTACTTCGGCGACAAAGTCAGCTAGGTAAATATTGAGTCTCGAATAAGTACCATCAATACGATTTATCACTGTATCGATATTTTCCACATTGGTAAGGCTAAGCTGGTCTATCGAGTCGAAAACAGATCGAATATCCTCAACAACTTGCTGAAGTTCATCCACGTTACCAAATTTTTCATGAACACGATTGGTTCGTTCAGCGAGGAGGTCCTGCAGGATACTCGACTTATAAATTCTGGATTTAAATTTGAGTTTTGACAGGCTTTTCTTATCTCTAAGGGCGGAAAAGGAAAGCACTTCAGATTTTACGAACAGCAGTTTTGTTTTAGCTGAAATGTTGTTGCTGATGATCGTAACGTAAGGCTCAGAGGATACATTTTTGATTTCTGTTACAGAGTAAAAAACATAGGCAATGACCAACAAAAGCAGAGAGCACAATGCCGAAATAATCACAACAAAGTAACGTCCCCTATCCCAAAACCGTTCCATACTGCTTACTCGATAACAATCTCTCGAACTTGCCACACGGACAGGCTATAAAACAGATCGTTTTGGATCTTGGGGTTATCAGTGAAGGGGAATACAACGAAGAACGGACCTTTACCATCAATGGTCATTTTGATGCCATCTTCATGCGTCGCAAGCAAAACACCGTATTTTTTGATGTCTGACATCGGAATGCTGACCACATATTCATCCCAAGCAATGACTTTGACCGTCGAACCTTTAGCACCCACATAATCCAACAAAGCACTCATTTTCGGTCCTTTGTATTCGACAACATCAGAAACCACATGGTTATTGGTCTTAATCGTTCCTTGCTCAAGTTGCTTTATCATCGCGGAATCGAGCTCAACACCATCGGCAGTGTTGGATTTGGTAATCTTTCCCGATACCCAAAGAATTGGGTCACCTTCCGGAACCGGCAGAGCGTAAACCACATTGGATAACATCAAACCAACCACCAAAGTGCTAAACCAAGTTGTTCTGCGCATAGAGACCCCTCGAATATCCCGCTTCAATCATTCACACTATTTATCAGTGTTCAGAATCAGTATAGACAAGGATTCATTAAATGCCTTTTCAAGCCTTTGAAGTCAAAACAAAAGCTGCACATTTCACACAGGAAGTTCAAGACCAACTTTACCCGGTTGAATCACGACTTTGGTCGAAAACTTTTTGATATTTTGGTTGGACATAAACAGACGCCTCGATAGTGCATCATAGGCCTTCATATCCTGAGTGACGACAATGACGACAAAATCCACGTCGCCCGCTACGTAATAAAACTGCTGAACCTGAGACTCAGCTTCAAGCGCGTGAATAAACTCATCTAGCGCAGTTTCTCCACCACGCTCCAGAGTGATATCTACCAGTGTGGTGATGAATCCCGGCAGTTGACTAGCATCCAGCACCGCCACTTCTTGCTTGATCACCCCCTGTTGTTTGAGTTTTTTGATCCGCCGCTGACAGGCCGATGGTGATAAACCAATCTCAGCACCTAATACTTCGCTACTGATTCGACTGTTGTTCTGAAGAGCTCGAAGAATGTGATGATCAAAAGCATCCATGCCATTATTCCGCGTATAATTGAATTATACGCCTTTTTATAGGCGTTTACATGTCGATATTCAAGCGAACTAACAGCGGAGCAACCTTATAATAGGGCCATCATCATCAGAAAGGACGCAACATGAAACGCATTCTCTACAGTGGTAATCGCAATGCCTCTAGCTGGGCATTCAGGGCTTGGTTGGCGTTAAAAGAACAGGGGATTCCTTTTGAAGAGCGGATTATGGACATTCGCCGCCCGCAACGTTGGGAAAACCTGCAGCATATCGGCACCTTTTCTCCACCGGCAGCAGTGCCCGTGCTGGATGACGATGGCCTGATCATTTTTGACTCACTGGCGATCGCAGAATACGCCAGTGAACTCGGTGAAGGTAGTTTGTGGCCAGAGGACATTGGCGCACGGGCGAAAGCCAGATCGTTTGCCGCCTGGCAGCATTCCACTTTTGGCCGTGTCTGCTCAGCATTATCGTTTGAAAGTGCATTTTATCCAGACAAAAAAGCGCTGAGCCAAGATGAGACAACGCAAATTGAAGCCATTTATCAGCTCTGGAACGACACCATTAACGAGTACGGAGGGCATTACTTGGTAGGAGAGTTTTCCATCGCCGACATTATGCTGTTGCCTTCGGTGGTGCGTTTCTCTTCTCACCTTGAGGCCGATGAACGATGGCCTTATACCCAACGTTGGTTCAGTGAACTTCTCAATCGCCTATACGTAAGAGAATGGCTAGATGAAGCTTCCCAGCAGGAGCCTATCTATCTGCCTGGCTATCGCAACGATCCCTAGCCTCCAATAAAAAGCGGCCTTATGGCCGCGGCCGCCTTACGAGTTAGAACTTGAACTTCGCCACCAGCTGGCTGAGAGAATTCACATTCTCTTTCAGATCGGCACAATGATGGGAGGTTTGATTCACCATCTCAGTGTTGCTGCGTGCCACATCAGCAATACTCGATATATGCGGAGCAATTTCATTGATAACCTGAGACTGCTCATTGGTCGCAGTGGCGGTCTGGCTACTCAGTTGGTGAATCTCATCAACAAACTGATTGATAGACTCTAAGTGCTTCTCTGAAGCCTGAGCGGCGGTTAAACACGCTTTACCGGTACTGTGACTCTGGCCAACTTCTTTCACCACCGTATCGCTGAGGCCCTGAAGATTTTCGATAATGGTGCGAATTTCACTGGCTGAATCCTGCGTGCGTGACGCTAATGTGCGTACTTCATCCGCTACCACAGCAAACCCTCTCCCCTGATCTCCCGCACGAGCTGCCTCTATCGCCGCGTTGAGTGCAAGCAAATTGGTTTGCTCCGACACGCCACTGATCACATCCAGTACCGTATCAATGGCGTTGATATCATTAGAGAGTTTCTCAATACTCTGACTACTCTGATCCAACTGTCGACTCATCGCTTCGGTATGAGAAAATGTGTCACTGACCGATGACAAACCATGTTTCACTTCTACTGTCGCTTGCTGCACATTGTCTGACGTATTGTTGGCATTGCTGGCGATCTCTTCCGAGCTAGCGCTCATTTCATGGATCGCTGTCGCAACTTGGTCAATGTTCTGCTCCTGCCCTTGGATCTGATGTTTCATCTCACTGGCTTGAGAATCAATATGATCAATGGTTGCCACCAAATCAGCGCGCGAGCGGTCGATCTCTTGTAAGACATTGCCCATATAAGCAACGAACTGGTTGTAACCACGGGCAATGCTGCCGACTTCGTCATTACGGCTTTCGTCCAGCCTTTGCGTCAGGTCACCACCACCGCCGCCGATTTCCAGCAGCAAGTCTGCTGTGGTCGACAGAGGTTTAAGCAAAGCATTCGTCATATAAGCACTGATGACAATAAAGAGTAAGGCCACCACCACACCGATGTAAGTCATGGTCTGAATGAACTGATTCAGCTCCGCCAGCACTTCACTTTGGGGCTGAAGAGAAACTAGTGTCCAACCTAGCTCTGGCAAAGCAATAAACCCGACAATCATGGCGCTGCCGTTCACTTCAGCTTCAATAATGTGTGAGTCTGTGTCACTGAGTTTACCCAGCTCCGCTGCCAATTCTCGCAACTGTAAGTCGTTGAGTGATTTACCAACTAGATTGGCATCTGCGTGAATTTTCACTACTCCTTGATTGTCGACCAGCATCAGTTGACCTTGCTCACCCAGTGAGTAGTTGGCGACGGTTTTCCCCATATTTTGTAGCGACAAGCCAATCCCGGTAACACCAATACGCTTGCCTTGTTGCATCACCACATGGTTAACAAACACAGTCGCTACACCAGTAGAGTCATCGACATCAATCGATAGCTCGACTTTCTTGCCACTGGCGAGAAAGCCATAAAACCATTGGTCATCATTAGACTGCGCCGACATGTCTTTCAATTTGCCGGTCGGAATGTAGTAGCTACTATCAACGGTATTAACGTAGAACGCCGTCAGTGCACCGAACTGTTGCTTGATACGGCTAAGGATGTCGACGATTTCTGCACTGCCTTCTCCGGTAAATTCGGTCAGCTGGGAAAGCTCTGACATCACATCTGCGATAACCAGCGGTTTCTCCAGCTCAAGCTTAATTTTGTTACTCACTTCTCCCAACGAAGCCGGAAGCTGCTGTGAATAGGTTTGGTCGAGAATGATCTTACGACCTTGGCTCACGGTGGTACTGATCAGTACGATGATCACCAGAACCACTGCCAATACTGTCGCCAGTATGGTTTTGTGTCTGATGCTGATGGCTAATTTCGTCACATCTAAATCCTTTTATAATTGACCAATGTAGGGCGCATCTAATGAGCCCGTGAAAAGAGAAAGAAGGTAGAAATGTCGCTCTCAGCCTTTCATTCACAACTAATGCGTTACCTATCAATAGTAAACGTAGCACAGCCGAAATTTCTGCATGCGTTGATTGAAGGTAAACATCACAACTTCAACAACCTTGCATTTCTTGCTTCTTAACACCTATAAAAAACCCCGGAACACGTTCCGGGGAAAGGGAAATACACTGTCTGGAGACAGCTGGGAATGAGGAGTCTATGTCAGCCTGAACATAGGATGACAGGAAGTCAGGCTGACACTCAGTCCCGCAAGGACAGTTATTGGATAACTGCACCTTGTTCCACCCAAACTCCGATAAGGGATCGTTCCTCATCAGTCATCTGAGTAAGGTTGCCCAGCGGCATCACTTTAGTCGCAACGGACTGAGAAATGATGCGTGGAACGTTCGTTAAGATCTCTTCAGGGGTATCCAGTACAACTCCTCCAGGCGCAACCGCAAATGCTGCGTGCGTTGGCGTGGCAGAGTGACATACAGAGCAACGCTCCTGAATGACCTTGTTCACTTCGGCAAAGCTGACACCACCTGTTGCAGGTGCTGCTTGCTCCTGAGGAGCCGCCTGCTCAGCGGTTGATGCCGATGCGGTTTGATTTGCTTCTGTTGTTGCAGCTTCAGCAACAGGCGCAGCCTGCTGTTGTACAACCGGTGCTTTCGCCACTGGCGCTGCAGGTCGGTTCGCATAAGGAGAAGTCACAAATGCCAACGTGATCATACCCAAAGCCGCCACAGGGATCGTCCAGGCAAATTTCTGACTGCCATGACGTGTGTTGAAATAGTGTCGTACTAGGATACTGAAGATCGCCAAACCCGCTAGAATCGCCCAGTTGTACTCCGAACCGTAAGTGCTCGGGAAGTGGTTACTGATCATGATGAACAGTACAGGCAGTGTCAGATAGTTATTGTGACGAGAACGCAGTAAACCTTTCGCTGGCAGTGCAGGATCCGGTTCGCGGTTTTCTTCAATCGCACTCACCAGATTGCGCTGCGCTGGCATGATAACGCGGAAAACGTTACCCACCATGATAGTACCTATGATGGCACCAACGTGGATGTAAGCACCACGACCACTGAAGACCTGAGCCAGTCCGTAGGTCGCACCGACAAGCAGTACAAACAGAACCAGTCCCAGCAACATTGGGGTTTTGCCTAAAGGCGAATCACACAAGAGATCGTAAATGAACCAGCCCGCGACTAACGCACCCACACCAATCGCAATAGCAGTGGTAGGTGACAGGCCAGAGCCTGGTGCAATCAGATAGATTTCTGCGTTGAGATAATAAACAACCGCCAGTAGCAACACACCAGTAATCCAAGTGAAGTATGCTTCCCATTTAAACCAGTGCAGGTGCTCTGGCATTTCTGGTGGCGCAAGCTTGTACTTTTCAAGGTGGTAGATACCACCGCCATGAATTGCCCACAAGTCGCCTGACAGGCCAGTTTTCGGGTTAACGCGGTTTAGGTTGTTCTCCAACCAAACAAAGTAAAACGATGCGCCAATCCAGGCGATCCCGACTATCATGTGAACCCAGCGAATCGCCAGATTCAACCACTCCGTGATATGTGGATCCATAATAAACTCCTATTTACTGCCAACGCTTTCCATCACAAGGGAACCCTGTGATGGGCAGTGCCAACATTACAACGCTTGTTCCATGCGTTGCTCTTCATCCGTGCTGCTGTTGCCTGGAATATCTTCCAGATGCAGAGAGACCAAATCGGTGTCGAAAAACACTTCATCACAGTTATGCCCTTCACCACCTCGATCGACGATCAAAAACTGATCACGCTCGGTCAGCGCCAACACCGGGTGGTGCCAAACACCTTTGTGGTAATTGACACCTTGTCGGCCATTGCTGATAAAGGCACGGCTTTGCGACAACTGCGGGTCATCTCCTTTCGGTGCAACAACAATTAAATATGGTCGCCCAAGCAACGGAACGAAGGCCTGTGAGCCAAGCGGATGACGTTCCAGCATTTTTATCGTTAACGGGTAACTCAGCGGCGTGGCCTGAAAGATACTGATGATGGCTTCACCACCTTGATCTTGTACATCCGTGCTCGCTAGCTTGTGGTAACGACGGGTCGAGCCGTTATTGATCATAAAGTAGTCGCTGTTTTCGACTTCAATAACGTCTCCAAATTCTGCAAACGCCTCTTTGGTGAGTGGCTCTATTTTTAATCGGCGAATTCCATTGCTCATTGTGCTTCCCTCGCTTATTCCGCTTTAGTTCCAAATAAACGCAGACGGCTAATACCACCATCCGGGAAGATATTCAGACGAACGTGCGTCACAGCACCCAGTTCATTCACTTCAGAGACAAACTCATGAATGTCGTGTGCCTTGAGCTTCTGCGCAGGCAAAAGTTCACGCCAGAACAGGCTTTGTGTCGCTACTTGGTCATCCGTGCCACCTTTAACGTAGGCCGCCTGAATAGAGCAGCTGTCTGGGAAGTTGCCTTTAAAGTGCGCAGTATCCACCACAACACGGTCAATATTGCCAGCATGGCCCAGCGCAACGATCACCCAGTCATTCCCTGGAGTACGTCGACGTGCGGTTTCCCAGCCATCCCCCATATTTTCGCCTCGTCCAGGGCCAAGAATGTTTGATTTATTACCATAGTGCTCGTCACTACATGCCAACGCACGACCACCATTTTCAACAGCGGCTAAGTCCACTTTCTGCTGAGCATCAATGCGGTCCCAATCCACGCTTGGTCGGCCGTAAACACGAAGACGTGCAACACCGCCATCTGGATAGATGTTAAGACGTAAGTGAGTGAACACTTCGTCGCTTTCAATTTGCTCAAGGTGATGATGGTCGCCTTGCAAGCTCATTGACGGCAGAATTTCTTGCCACTCAGTGGCATCCGTTGGGTCGCCATCTGGTGAGTAACACGCATCAATAGATGCCGATGGTGGGAAGTTGCCCGTAAAGAAAGAGGTATCGATATCAACGCCTGCAATTGTGCCAGCTAGGCCTAGACGAATCACACAATAGTCGTAGCCTTCACCACGTTTACGGCGGCTTTCCCAGCCATCCATCCATTTACCATTATCGTCATAAACACCCTCCTTCCACTCCGGCGCTTCACGGCGCAAAAGGCGGCTTTTATCAGCAAAGAAATCGTCGGTCGCGTAAATAGCTTGAGCGCCCAGTTTGTCATCAGCGAGGTTTATGTATTGTTCAAAATCTAAGGACATTTCCTTCATCCTTCCAATTAATCAAAAATAGGTTAAGTGAGTCAGTTATCTGCTCTCTAGAGAGCGTTATTACGGGATAGTCGCCAGCTCTGTGACTTACATATCTCGCAGGCGAAACAGCGCAATCTTGTTGATTTCCTGAATCGCAGTAGCAAACTCAGTTTCACTATCATTTCCTAATCGCATCTCGAACGACTCAAGAATTTGGTAACGATTGGCCCCTTTCACAGCCATAATGAAGGGAAAATTGAAGCGACTTTTGTAGCTGTTGTTATAAGTGGTAAATTTCTCGAACTCGTCCGCAGAGCATTGGTCAATGCCCGCCCCCGCTTGTTCAGCAGTCGAGGCTGCGGTCAGTTCCCCATTAACGGTAGCACGTCCGGCTAAATCCGGGTGAGCGTTAATCAGATCCAGTTGTTGATCTTTGTCTGCACCCAGCAAGGTTTTAGCCATACGCAGGTGCAAGTTTTCAATTTTGTTGTCTTCGGTATTAAGCCCTTGATCGAATACCGATTCGGCCACCCATGGGCTGTGCTCATACACATCACCAAAATGCGAGACAAATTCCGCGCGAGCCATCTCTGATGGTTTACAAGTACGAAATTCAGTCATATTACTTCTCCTTTTTTGGTGTGTATGGGTGGTGCTCATGCCAGTGGTGAGCAATATCAATGCGGCGACATAGCCACACATCATCATGTTGTTTTACGTAATCGAGAAAACGCTTGAGTGAAGCAAGACGACCGGGTCGACCAATCAATCGACAATGCAATCCGACCGACATCATCTTCGGGGCGGATTCCCCTTCTTCATAAAGAGTGTCAAACGTGTCTTTCAGATACTGGAAGAATTGCTCACCAGAGTTGAACCCCTGAGCGGTAGCAAAACGCATGTCATTAACATCCAAAGTGTATGGAATCACCAACTGAGGACGACCCGCTTCAGTGTGCCAATACGGCAAATCGTCATCATAGGCATCGGAGTCGTATAAGAATCCGCCTTCTTCCGCCACCAAACGGCGGGTATTTGGCCCAGTGCGACCGGTATACCAACCGAGTGGTCTGCTACCTGTGATCTCTTTGATGATTTCAATCGCTTTTGCCATGTGGTCACGCTCTTGTGACTCATCCATGTACTGATAATCAATCCAACGATAACCGTGGCTACAAATTTCATGGCCTGCTTGCACCATGGCTTCTGCCACGTCAGGGTGTCGCTCAATCGCCATAGCCACCGCAAAAACGGTGAGTGGAATTTCGTATTCGTCAAACAGGCGTAAGACACGCCACACACCAGCACGACTACCGTATTCATAGATAGACTCCATGCTGATATGGCGCTCACCCTTAATAGGTTGAGCGGCTGGGATTTCAGATAGAAAGGCTTCGGACTCGTCATCTCCATGCAGAAGGCAACGCTCACCACCTTCTTCATAATTCAATACAAATGACACTGCGATACGAGCACCGCCCGGCCATTTGGGATGCGGAGGATTCGCCCCATAGCCAACCAGATCTCGTGAATAATCCTTATCCATTCAGGCTCTCCTTAAAAAGCTTGGCGCGATTGTAACGCCACATCAACTTCATACATTCATTGTATACAATAAAATATCTTAATGTAAAGATTTTGTTGCTAAAGTTACTTTTTATCAACATAAGCATATTAATCAATTAGTTACAAATAAACGCACTTCAATACAGACGAAATTACACTTCACATAATTCATTTTTCAATTTATCCACTAGTAACATTTTTATAACAACGAGCTTTACTATATGAATATTTTGTGTACATATATAGGTATCCAACAAAGTTTAAAAACAACTTTGTATACAATTTAAAATAACCTCAAAGCTAAGGAGAGCGCGACGCGCGAACAGGAATTATGGGAAAACTAACCACACACGTATTGGATACAATGCATGGCCTGCCAGGTGCAGACATCGAAGTTGAACTGTTCCGAGTGGAAGGTGACAACCTAACCAAGATTAAAACCGTCACGACTAACTTTGATGGCCGCACTGACGCGCCTGTTTTAGAAGGCGAAGCTTTTGAACTTGGAAAGTATCAGCTTGTTTTTCACGTTGCCGATTATTTTCGCAACAAAGACGTCGACCTGGGCGACATTGCCTTTCTCGATGACGTCGTGATCCGTTTTGGATTGGGTGAGAAAGATGCGCACTATCACGTGCCGCTACTGGTTTCACCGTATAGCTTCTCGACTTATCGGGGCAGCTAACTCAATAACGATAAGCGTCACCTAACAGCGTCATATAACTATTCAATCGGGATAATTGAAGTTCGTCTGAGACAGAGAAGTCCGGGCGAAGTGCGGTCTTCAATTGAAGAAACACCAAAATAAAAGGACTTGCTGACATGAATGAAAGCAAAGCAGAAGTGCTTAATACCGAAGGTCAACCTAGTGGCTTTTTGGAGCGCTTTTTCAAACTGAAAGCACATGGAACCAGTGTCAAAAATGAAATGATTGGGGGCATCACCACCTTTGCCACAATGGCGTACATCATTTTCGTAAACCCTCAGATCATGGCCGCTTCTGGAATGGATTCAGGCGCCGTCTTTGTCGCAACCTGTATCGGTGCAGCCATCGGCTGTCTATTAATGGGGCTGTTTGCTAACTGGCCTGTCGGTCTGGCACCGGGTATGGGCCTCAACGCGTTTTTCTCATTCACCGTTGTCAGCGAAATGGGTTACAGCTGGGAAGTGGCACTAGGTGCGGTGTTCCTCTCTGGTATCCTGTTTGTCGGGATGAGCTTCTATAAGATTCGTCAGTGGATCATCGAAAGTATTCCTGAAAGCTTGCGCTTCTCTATGACAGCCGGTGTCGGACTATTTCTTGGTCTGATTGGTCTTAAAACCGCAGGCATTGTCGTCGAAAACCCAGCAACTTTGGTCTCACTAGGCGATTTCACCAAGCCAGATGCCATGCTCGCTGCCATCGCATTCCTTATCATCGCTGTGCTCAGCGAACGTAAAATCTTCGGTGCTGTTCTTATCGGCATTCTGAGTGTGACTCTGATTGGCATGATGCTAGGGCTGGTGCATTACAACGGCTTCTTCTCTGCACCGCCAAGTATTGCTCCAACCTTTATGGCAATGGACATTTCTGGCGCATTTAATATCTCAATGGTGAGCGTGATTCTAGCCTTCTTGTTCGTCAATATGTTCGATACTGCAGGTACCCTGATGGGCGTGGCAGAGCGAGCACACTTGATCAACAAGGAAACAGGTAAGATTGAAGGCCTAAGCAAAGCGTTGAAAGCCGACAGTATCTCTAGTGTGGCAGGAGCGTGTGTAGGTTGTCCTCCGGTAACTAGCTATGTTGAAAGTGCCGCTGGTGTAGCTGCGGGCGCTCGTACAGGTCTGTCTGCCATTGTGGTTGCTGCGCTTTTCCTCGCGGCAATATTCTTATCGCCTCTGGCGGGGATGATTCCATCGTACGCGACCGCTGGCGCACTGATTTATGTAGCCTTTGTGATGATGAGCAGTATGCAGCACGTCGACTGGAAAGACTTCACTAATGGTGCTCCTGCTGCGATTACAGCACTGATGATGCCACTGACCTTCTCGATTGCTAACGGTATCGCGTTAGGCTTCATCACTTACACTGTGCTCAAAGTTGCCACGGGTAAAACCAAAGACGTCTCTATCTCGATGTACATCCTGACAGTCATCTTCGTTGCCAAGCTGATTTACATCTAATTCATCTCCACCACCTCGCCTGAGCTTCTGCTCAGGCGAGACTGTTACACGTAAAATCCATCGACCCTACGCAGTTTGTAGAAGTCTGTCACCTGTTTAGTGGGAGCATTCCCCACTCAACGAGAGATAACCAATTACGCCAACTCTCTCTGAGGTAAAACAAATGAAACTTCTGTACACGCTTGACCAAAAACCGCCTCATGGCATCACTTTACTCCTTGCACTCCAGCATATGCTGGCGTCTATCGGCGGCATTGTTGCCGTTCCTCTCATCGTCGGCGCCTCTATTGGGCTTCCCAACGAAGAAATTGTTTCTCTGATTAATGCCGCCCTACTCGCCTCAGGTATTGTCACCATAGCGCAGTGTCTCGGCTTAGGTCCGATTGGTATTCGCTTACCTGTGGTAATGGGCTCCAGTTTTGCGTTTCTTGGCGTCGCCATTGCGATAGGCCTCGAAGGCGGTGTGGCCAGCATCATGGGATCGGCGTTAATCGGCTCACTGGTGGTGATTCTCGCCAGCTTCTATATGGACAAGGTACGCAAGCTCTTCCCGACCGTGGTCAGCGGCGTGGTCGTCACCTTGATTGGTTTGACCATATTGCCAGTCGCAATGAACTGGGTTGGCGATGCGCCTGCCGCCAGTGAAAACTTCGCGACACTACCCAAGCTTTTCCTCGCCATAGTGTCACTGGGCATTGTGGTCGCGGTATCAGTTTACTGTAAAGGTGCCGTTGCAGCATCCGCCATCGTTATTGGTCTGGCTGGCGGTTATATCGTTGCCCTTTCCATGGGCATGGTCAATCTGGACGACGTCTCGACCGCCGCTTGGGTCGGTGGCCCAGAACCGCTTAAATACGGTTTAAGCTTTCACGCCAGCGCCATTGTCAGTATGAGTTTGGTTTACATTGTCGTGATCGCAGAAGCCACAGGCGACTTCATGGCGCTCGCCAATAACTGTAACAAGCAAGTATCAGGTAAAGATTTACAACGTGGCTTGCTGGGCGATGGCCTCGGCAGCACGCTTGCCGCAATTCTTACCGCGATGCCACTGGCTTCATTCAGTCAAAACGTTGGTATTGTCGGCATTACCGGCGTTGCCAGTCGATTTGTCGTTGCTGCAACTGGTGGCTTGCTCATCCTAGGCGGACTCTTCCCGAAACTGGCTGCGATTGCCGTCACCATTCCAAAGCCGGTATTAGGCGGCGTCGGTTTTGTGATGTTCGGTATGATTGCTTATGCTGGGATTCGTATGCTGATCACAGCCGCGGACACCAAACGTAACGCTCTGGTGATTTGTGTTGGCCTTGCTTCAGGTTTGGCGGTCACGTTTGAGCCGCGTCTGCTACAGCACTTACCACATGATATTGCTAACTTCCTTCACTCAGGTATCACAACGGGCACCATCGCAACCGTTCTTCTGCATCAACTGTTACCTAAATCGAGCCGCAGAGAAGAGCGCGATGCACTCAAAGAGAGCCGCGATCAAGTGCAAGAAGAGCTGGCACAGTCTAAGAAAGAAGAGCAGACACCAGACGCACAAAGCCCGTTGAAAGCTCAGCAAGAATAACGACTGTTTCGGTTGTTCCTCTCTAGAAGCAACCGAAACACACTTAGCGTCAGACCAGTCTGGCAATAACTCAACCTAAAATCGATCAAGACCCTCTCCCCTGAAATGGCTGAGATGGCTAAGGATTACTATGAATGGAAACCATCTGGATTAAGAATCCACTGGCAATTTACACTGCAAATCATCAAGACGCGCAAGGCGGCTTGGTGGTGCAGGGAAACAAGATTGTCGAACTTATCGCAAAAAACGAGACGCCGTCTCATCAGATAGATTACGTCGTCGACGCCTCGCACCATGTGGTGACCCCCGGCTTAATCAACGCCCATCATCACTTCTACCAGACTCTGACTCGCGCCTATCCTGATGCCTTGAACAAAGAATTGTTCCACTGGCTGCAAAGCCTGTACCCAGTGTGGGCGAATCTAGACGAAGAGATGATGAGTGTCGCGACTGAATTGGCACTGGTGGAACTGATGCTATCTGGCTGCACCACGGCATCCGATCATCACTACCTACTGCCAAACGGACTCGAACATGCGATTGATCTTCAGGTTGAAGCGGCGCAAAAACTCGGCGTACGAGCCATCTTTACCCGCGGTTCAATGAGCCTCGGCGAAGATGAAGGTGGCCTTCCTCCTCGTCACACCATTCAGACAGAACAAGCGATTGTCGATGACAGCCAACGCTTGATTCGCCAATACCACCAGCACCACGATGGCGCCATGACGCAAATCGCCCTCGCGCCGTGTTCGCCCTTCTCTGTAACCACAGATCTGATGAAGGAAACTGCTTACATTGCCGCGCAGGAAAACGTCATGATGCATACGCATTTGTGTGAAACACTCGACGAAGAAGATTTCTGTCTGCAGAAATTCGGCCTGAGACCCGTCGACTATCTCGAAGACGTTGGTTGGCTGAATGATAGAACCTGGCTGGCACACGGTATTCATTTCAATCAAGAAGAGATTCGCCGTCTTGGCAAAGCAGGTGTGGGGATCAGCCATTGTCCGACATCGAACATGATGTTGGCATCGGGGATCTGCAAAAACAACGATTTGGAGGCCGCTGGCGTCAAAGTCGGTTTAGGTGTCGACGGTTCGGCATCCAACGACGGCTCTAACATGATTGCCGAAGTTCGTATGGCGATGTACTTGCAACGATTGCAATACGGCTCAGCCAATGTTACCCATTTCGACGCCCTTCGCTGGGCAACACAAGGCTCTGCTCGTGCCATGGGCCGTAGCGATATCGGTGAGCTGGCCGTCGGAAAACAAGCCGATCTTACCATGTTCAAGCTCGATGATATCCGTTTTTCTGGCAGTCACGATCCGTTAGCCGCTCTGATCTTATGTGGCGCACAGCAAGCAGACCGAGTTATGGTCGCGGGCCACTGGCGCGTGCTAAATAGTGAAGTGATTGGTGTCGACTTGCATCAGCTACTCGAGCGGCATAAACACGCCGCCGCACGTTTGGCGAAAAAAGCACTCGGTGAATAAACCTAATTCAGCCCTAGCATCACGCTAGGGCTTTTTATAAGATAGATTCAATTCCATTATCCAAAAATCCCCTAATGAAACTGATCCGTTGACGCTTTTTCCTCTTTCTATTTAAACAATCACTTTGTTAAATCTGAAGGGGTCGCTTGCGACCTGAAAAAGGAACAATATGTACAACAAGACGACAAGTTTTATTCAAACGGATGGGTTCAGACTAAAAGTCATTGAGCAAGGCCAAGGACCAACACTTCTGATTATCGGTAGTGCAGATTATTACTACCGCATTATGCCTGTCGATATCTATCAACATTTTTGCTGCGTATTCATTGATCACCGAGGTTTTGCGCACTGCGAAAGGCCTGTGAATTTAAATGACGTGTCATTGGAACAGATATCGCAGGATGTTGAACTAGCCTGCAGACAACTCCACGTAGAACGTTGTTGGGTGATGGGACATTCTGGCCATGCCTATATGGCTCTCGACTTCGCCTACCGATTTCCAACTCGCGTAAAAGGGTGTGCTTTAATCGGCGCTTCGCCAAGCTTATCAGAGGAAATACGAACTCTGCAGATGGCTAATTGGGAAAAACATGCCTGTCAGGATCGCAAAACGGCCTTTGAGAAAAGCATTGCGTTGTTGGAAGGCGATATTCAGCTTGAGCCACATCGAAAGTTTTCCCATCTCTGTCGGAGATTAGGTCCAATGCGCTGGTTTAATCCAGACTTCGATGAGCTCCCATTGTGGCGAGATATTCCAATGCATACCGCATTGCTCGATAAACTATGGGGCAATGAGTTCGCTTATTTGGACATCAGCGCCTACACGCAAGCTATTGCGCTACCCACACTGGTGCTAGGAGGTCTTCAAGATTTCAGCATCGCGCCACTTTCAGCGTGGTCAGACGTTCACCCTCCTTTCTGCAACGCAGACTTTATCAGTCTACCAGAGTGTGGTCACACTCCGATGTTGGAACAGCCAGACGCATTCATTACCGCCTTAAGGGACTTTATCACTCACTAAAACTTGGCCTCGGGATACTTCCGAGGCTTATCTTTTGTTGATAACTCGATCTTCCCCACCGAATGCTTCGAGCGCTTTCATTACACTGGTGTATCCAATTTACACTGCAAATCAGACTCTCACCCACCCGAGTAGGTAGATACAGGATTCACTCTCAGTATGGAAACACTCTCAATTGCACAGGCTCAGAAGCTTGCTCTACTGTCCCAAGGTTTACCACAAAACCCGAAATCAGGTGGTGCGTTACAAAACACGCTTTCAACATTTGAGCGTATCGGTTATGTGCAAATCGACACTATCTCGGTCGTCCAGCGCGCCCACCATCACACCTTGTGGAGCCGCAATTCAAAGTATCAACCCAATCACCTCGATAAGCTGGTAAAAAATCGTTCTGTGTTTGAATACTGGTCTCATGCCGCCGCTTATTTGCCCATGCGAGATTATCGCTTCACTCTGCCACGTAAACAGGCCATAAAATCCGGAGACCAGAACCATTGGTATCGCCGCGACAACCAGTTAATGAATGACATCATGAGTCGAATTGAGCACGAAGGGCCATTAATGGCAAAAGACTTTGAGTCTGCGGGCGTCAAAAAACAGGGCTGGGGAACCAAACCCACTAAGCAGGCGCTGGAGAATCTCTACATGCAAGGTGATTTAATGATCACCGAGAGACGCAACTTCCATAAGGTGTACGACCTGACAGAACGAGTCCTGCCGCCAGGAATAGATACCTCAATGCCAAGCGACGAAGAATATGGGCGCTATTTGGTGATGAATTACCTCAGAGCGCATGGTTTTGGTCATCTGTCGGAAATCAATTACCTGCTCAAAAACACTAAGCAGTTGGTCAGCAACACGATGAAGCAGTTGTGCCAACAAGGTGAAATTTTCCCATTTAAGGTCGACGGCCACACCTATTACACGTTCCACGGCGCGTTGGATTTGCTTGGTAAGCGCCTCAATCGCCAAAAGGCCAAAATACTCTCTCCGTTTGATAATTTACTGATCCAGAGAAAACGTGCTCAGAAGATTTTCAACTTCGATTACCTGCTTGAGTGCTATGTGCCAGCGGATAAACGCCAGTTTGGTTACTTCTGCCTGCCTGTCATGTGGGATGGAAAGTTAGTCGCTCGTGTTGATTGCAAAGTAGACAAGCCAACCTCGACACTTCAGGCGCTAAGCTTACATATCGAACCCACACTGAGAAAGCGAGATGACTTTCACTCTGCCCTCGAACAAGAGCTGTCGGAGTTTGCCCAGTTCAACCAGTGTGAGCAGTTTAAAATCCAACAGATTCACGCTTAACCTTCAGATACAAACAAACCCCGGCCAGTGTCTCTGGTCGGGGAATTGAGTTCACTCAAAGGCAGTGGTTAACTCAAATTAGAACACTTTTTTAATTGCGGCATCAGCGCATTCCACATCTAGGTGACCACCCGGTGCTCCACCTACACCAACTGCACCGATTAGGTTGCCATCAAGCTGAACAGGAACACCACCCGCTAAGAACAGCAAGTTGTCATCCATATTTTGCAACGGCTGCATAATCGGCTTGTCAGCTATCAGCTTCATCAAGTTCCCTGACGGCTGTTTCATACTGGTCACAGTAAAGGCTTTCTTACGTGAACTGTCTAAGGTGTGGATGCCTGCACCGTCTGAACGAAGCTGAGCCAGTACATTGCCCGATAGGTCAACCACCGTCGCGGATACTTTGTAGCCTTTCACTTCACATTGATTAACGGCTTCTTTTGCCAGACTAAAAGCGGACTGAGACGAAATTTGCGTCACTGATACGGTGTGGCCTTTATCTGCGGCTGACGCATTAAAAGACATAGAAAGGAAGCCAAGAGACGCTGCTAGTACGCTAAGTTTGATAGTTTTCATGTTCACTCCTGTAAGGTAGACCTTGTTTGATTCGACAGGTACATCCTAACTAAGGCTCTATTACTGAAGACTTTCCCAATCATTACAAAGCTGTAATGTTGGTTAAATTCATGAAAGGTTGTTGGTAGAGTATGAAGGACTGTTTAGGGAGAGTGAGGAAATGGACAGCTGATGAAAATACTTTTGATTGAAGATGACACCCACATTGCACGCTTTCTTATCAATGGCTTCCAGCAGGAAGGCTGTACAATAACACACGCCACCAACGGCGTTGACGGATTGCATGAAGCCATCAGCGAATCTTACGATGTGATTGTGCTCGACATTATGCTGCCACAAAAAGACGGCTTTGAAGTCTTGGCTCAACTGAGAGGAGAAGGCCATGCAACACCAGTTCTCATCCTGAGCGCAAAACACTCTGTAGATGAAAGAGTCAAAGGGCTGCAATCTGGTGCGGATGATTATCTGGTCAAGCCGTTCGCTTTTCCGGAACTGCTAGCTCGCTGTCAGTCACTGGCCCGCCGAGGTCAGCAGAACCCTGCCCAAAGTTATCAATTGAGCTACAGTGAGTTATCGCTGGATCTGCTCAAACACTCACTTGAAAGAAATGGCGCCTCGATTCAACTCAATCAACGAGAGTTCATGTTGATCAAGCTGATGCTGGAAAACCCTGAAACCGTCATTTCAAAAACCGCCATTCTTGAGCAAGTCTGGGGGCATCAGTTTGATCCGCAGACTAATGTGGTGGATGTACTGGTATGTCGTTTACGCAGCAAAGTGGATAAAGGCTTTGATACCCCATTAATTCATACACTCAGAGGGGTTGGCTATGTCCTCAAGTCACAACATTGAGCAGGCACTGGCTAAGGCTCGCAACACGCTACTGATGCGTTTTATGGCGATCTTATTGCTGTGCTTGATACTGGTTGAAATAGTGGTGGGTGTGATGTTCTTCTTCGATTTATACCGCACCGAAAAGAAAATCCTCAACTCAATGGCCACAGAATACCAGCGTATTCTTACCTACGATTCAGCCGATCAACTGATTCACGTCATGACTGCCAATCCGCATCGCCTGATCGAAAACAATATCGCGGCCTTTTCTATTTCGAAAGAGCCTGCGGCAAGCCCCAACTTTGTCGCTGGTGATAACAACTTGCCAGCCGACATCAAACTCAATGATTACGTCACAGATGATAAATCCTGGTTCACGGCTTTCATTATTAACCCATATATGTCGCTGCAGATTAAAGGAGAAACGCTAGATTTTTGGTTAGTTCTCGACAATCAACCGCGTTACGCTATCGCCTATAAACAATGGCTGATGACTTTGTACGCTTTAATTGTGTTGGTTGCTATCACTACTTTGTTCACTCACCGCATTATTCGCAGCGCGATGTCACCACTGGTTACGCTCGGAGATTCGCTGGATAAGCTTAGCCAAGGCAAATTAGAGATGACGGACAAACCAGCCGCCACGCCGCAAGGGCTGAGCGTCATCAGTGCCAGTGTGCATGACGCTATCGCCCGATTGCATCATGTCACCACTACACTCAATACGACCGTCGATGCCATTGCTCATGATATCCGTACTCCCTTATCACGAATTACGCTCTCTTCACAATCCGCGCTGTTAGGCAGCAAAGACCCCCAGCAGATGGAGCACGCTTTATCTGATTGCGCTGAATATGCAATGCAGGCCAGCAATATGCTGACCGCTCTAATGAAGCTCAACGATGAGGTCACCGGCAAACGTCAGCAACAAAGCACCTCAACCAATGTCTCTGAGGTTCTGAAAACCGTTGTGAGCTGGTATGAAGACGTAGCGGATGACAAACAGATTCAATTGCAGGCAATAGCTGACGACAATCTCATCATTCAATCAGACCCAGAAAAACTCACACAGGCGCTGGTGAACTTGGTCGATAATGCAATTAAATACACCGAAACAGGCGGAAAAGTTAGTCTAAAAGCCGATAAAACCAGTGATCATCACGTTCAGATTCTTGTCTCTGATACGGGTATTGGTATCGACAAACAGTATCAGGATTTGATTTTCGAACGACTCTACCGCGTCGATGCCAGTCGCAGCAACATAGAAGGGTACGGACTGGGCCTATCACTGGCCGCCGCTATGGTTGATAACTTAGGTGGCAACATTCAACTGGTGTCTGAACCGAATCAAGGCAGTACATTTACGATTACGTTGACCGCGAACTCAAACAGTAATTGATAAAAAAGGGGACAAGCGTCCCCTTTTTAAATATCACACAGTTTATCGGCTGTAGCGCCATAGGCGGAACTTCACCAACAAATTAAACATCTTATTGTCCCATGGGGCAGCAATCATACTCGCGAGATCGATTTTCCCTTTCTTCACCACACCTTTTGCTTTGCTGAAATTCAGAAAACCCTCTTTACCGTGGTAATGTCCCATTCCTGAAGCGCCCACGCCGCCAAAAGGAATATCGTCTGCCATCACATGAATCATAGAATCGTTGATGCAAGCACCGCCAGAATGAGTCGTATCAAGGAGCTGATTTGCCCGGCGCTGATCATCATCGAAGTAATACAGTGCCAGTGGTCTCTCGCCCGCTTGAACGTACTCAGTCACTTCCGACATATCCGAATAGGTGATGACCGGAAGAATCGGACCGAAGATCTCTTCCTGCAGCACCAACATGTCGTTAGTTGGATTAAGCACAAGCGTCATTGGCATTTTTCGAGTGCCTGAAAAATCTTCATTTGCAGGATTTATCTCAATTAAGGTGGCGCCTTTGTCCTCTGCATCTTGCAGATACTGCTGAAGTCGATGCAACTGGCGTTCATTAATGATCGCAGTGTAGTCCTGATTGTTTTTCATGCTTGGATAACGGCTGGAGAACACGTCACTGAATGTCTCGCAAAACTCTTCCACTTGAGAGTGATGACAGAACACATAGTCAGGAGACACACACACCTGACCGGCATTAATTGCCTTACCAAATGCGAGACGTTTGGCCGCTTCTTTGGCGGAATAGCTATCGTGAATAATAGCGGGCGACTTCCCTCCAAGCTCCAGTGTTACAGGCGTTAAGTTCTCTGCCGCAGACTTCATCACCAATTTGCCCACGCTGGTTGCTCCCGTAAACACTAGGTGGTCAAAAGGTAATTTGGTGAACGCGCTGCTGACCTCAACATCGCCTTCCACGACTGCCACTTCATTCTCATCAAAAATTGAACCTAGCATCTCTTTCATTACCGTAGACGTCTTCGGAGCAAATTCTGAGGTTTTGATCATGGCTCGATTGCCTGCCGCCAGAGCACCGATAAGAGGTGATAAACCAAGAAAAATCGGGAAGTTCCAAGGGACAACGATGCCAATCACACCGAGTGGTTGATATCTAACTTCAACCCGAGACGGCTTAAGGGAAAGAGGCACATGGCGTTTTTGCGCTTTCATCCATTTGCGTAAATGCTTTTTGTTGTATGCAATACCTTCCAATGCAGCAAGAATCTCAACCATCATGGTTTCCGCCGAGCTGCGGTTACTGAAGTCAGCGCTGACAGCCTCAATAAGCTGATCTTTGTAGTCCAACACCGCGTAGTTCAGCTTCTTCAGCTTAGCGATACGCTCATCTGCATTTGGCATTGGGTTTTCTGCAAATGCTTGTTTCTGAACGTCAAGCACCTGACTTAGGTAGTCAAATGAAGAGTGTGTGTGGTCTATCATTACGGCTGTCATAGTTCTGTCCTCCAATCTGATTTACACAAATTATACGAAGAGAACGGCAATAAAATAATTGAATATTTTTATTATCCGTTACAAAAATTTGGAATAACCAAGTTTATACTGGAGCTATGCACAAAGTTTGTCGGTGTTGAAAAGATCCTTCATTAGCCAAACTGTACCAGTGGCATACAATCAATAGCCATGAAACCTAGAATCACCCCACACTGACTCATTTCCTAATGTGCTATGTGGCCGACAATTAAAGAGAAGAACTATGCTTGATGTTTCGGATATAAAGCTGCTGCAGAAAGTGACAGAATTGGGCAGTATTAACAAGGCCGCTGACGAGCTTTATATGTCGCAGCCAACTTTGAGCAAGCGTATTTCACGACTAGAACAGACTCTTAACGTAAAGTTGTTTTTCCGTCATAGCTCAGGAATGCAGCCGACTGATGTGACTAACTACCTGATAAAAAACGGACAGTTGGTGCAGGCCAAATTGGATTCAATGTGCCGACACGTTGAACGACTTGCCTCTCTGGAAGGCGGTAAGCTGAATATCGGTGTTGGGCCTATCATCGAACAACTTTACTTTCCCAAAGTCCTATTGGACTTTGTCGAGCAAACCAGTCAGGTCAAGACGTTACTCAAAACCGCGAATGCGAGTGAACTGCTCACTATGACAATGGATGGTCACCTCGATGTCGCAGTAGGGCCATTTAACATTGATGACTTACCCAATGAGCTTATTTCAGCCCCTGTGCAAGGTGCGCCCATTGTGTTTGTCGCTCGCCCAGAGCATCCATTGTTTAGCGACAAGAAACTCAATTGGGATAAGCTTAAACAGTACCCAGTGATTGCTCCTGATGCTGGCAACACACTTAAAAGCTATCACTCAAGTCAGTTCAACAGCGATTTCGTCCAGATAACCTGCGATAACTACACCACATCGAAATCTCTGGTGAAGACATCAGACTTTATCACCGCGGGTCCCAGACTGCTCTTTTCCCGCGAGATTCAAGAACAACAGTTAGCTGAGATTCCTCTAGAATCAAATATTTACTGGCAGTCATCGTGGATAGCACGGCGAGAAGCGGTCTACACCCCAACGGTCAACAAATTCATTAAGATTCTGGAATCTAACGCGCTCGCTGGAGGCTAAGTTCAGCCAACACTGGCCTGAGCGTAAAGGCTTCAGGCCAAATCGTCATATCGTTTAGTTAACGCATTGCTTCAAAGCTAAGTGGGTCCGCGTTACCATCACAATCAAACTTAGCGACATGCTCGTACCCCTCTAACGTCATCGGTACACCACTTTTCGCGTTCCATTCAAAACCGCATTGCTTGCTCTCAATCAGGCTGTAAATGTAGCTGCTACTAATAGACAACGGGTCGCCGTCATTGCTGCAATCAAACTTAGCTATATGCTCATTACTGCCCATTGGGCTTGGCGTACCTTTGGCGGCATGCCATTGCAATCCGCAGGAAGAGCCATAAATATTGGCATAGATGTAACCGTCTTCTATCTGCACAGGATCAGCTGAGCCATTACAATCAAATTTTGCCACATGCTCGTAACTGGCTAGCGCTATCGGTGAGCCCTTGTCTGCATCCCACTCCAAACCACAACGCTTACTTTCAATCGTCGCGTAAACTTTTTGTGCCTCTATATCACCAACAAGAGGAAAACCATCAAGGCGTAATCGGTTTTGCTTGATACCGAGAAACTCTAAAATCGTTGGTACAATAAAGGTTTGAGCTGGCAGGTTATACAGGCCGTCAAAGTCTTGGTTCGCCACGGAAACATAAGACTGATAGCGGCTGTGCAGAGGTTGGTTGGAAGCAATAAAAATGGTCTTTTCACTCGAGGTTTGGTTACCATGGCCACTGCCTGTTCTCGCATTGCGGCCATGATCGGTGGTGACAAGAACCAGCCAATCCTCGTTTTTCTCAGTCTGGCGTTTCTCAACCGCATCTAGCAGCTTACCCAGTCTAGCATCGCTGTCTGTAATTGATTTGTCGTACTCATCACCCCAGCCATGGCTATGACCTGCACCATCAGGCTCATCCAAGTGAACAAAGATGAAGTCAGGGCTTTGAGAGCCTAGGACTTCCAGCGTTCGATTCACACTGTAATCGTCACCGCCCCCTTCAGAATGGGCTGCTAACAGAGGCATATCTGCAGGGAAATAGAGCGTATTGATGGTCCCCCAGGTCGAAAATGAGTACATCTGAGCTTGGTCTTTGGCGTTGTGAATCTGACGAAAGATACTCGGCCAGTCAGCATCGGCGGGGCCGACACTATTACTCGAAATGCCGTGTTTGTTGACCCAAACACCAGTAAGAATCGTTGTCCAACCCGGGCCACTACTGGTCTTCTGTTCACTAAATCGCCCTTTAACACCTCCAGCATAAGCTTTCGTGATCTGGAGACGATCAAAAGCAGGGGTCGGCAATTTAGCGATATGTTCAAACTGCATGCCATCAATGCCAACCAGCAATACCTTCTTATTGCTGGCCTGCGCAGTGGTGGCAAAGATGAAGATTAGCGGTAGCAGCCAACGTAACGTTATTAGTCCTTTTGTCATGATTGTTGTTCCTGTGGAGTTAAACACGCGGACGATTTAACACAGCATTCATGACATCAATGTTATCTGGTGATGAATTTTAATACGCAATAAAGTCAATAAGATGGAGGCAATTCCATCTACATATGTGGCCTCATCGCAGTAAGGTTATATTCTAACGCGGAGCTGATCAGTTTCGGGGTCGGCAGCTTTGGATTTCTCGCGCTAGGCTGATGAACAGAGCCCTGATCGTGCAATTCATCACCAAGCGTCGTCTTATAAACCAACTCATCTGGGCTGCTTGGTTCGTTATGACACAGGTACACTTCGGTCGAGTCTTTGAGTTCATATATCTTAGATAATGACTCAAATGTCGGGTCGCTATCTTTAGCCGAATCCCCTTCTCCAGAATGAAGATGTGAATCACCCACGAATAATGCATCACCAATTTTAAAGGTAAGATCAGATGGTGGATGACCGGGAGTTTCTAATACTTCAATATGAGAATGACCAAAATCCAGTTGTTCATTTTCCAGCAGGAAATGCTCAAAATGATAAAGATCGGTAAGTGACAAATCATCCTTGCAGCTAGCGTATACCTCTTTGACATGATCAGAAATGTAGATTGGCGCTTGTAGTACTTTGCTGAGGTAGAACGAACCCGACAAATGATCAGCATGAATATGTGTTTCAAGAATCGCGGTGACATGAAGTTGATTTTGTTCAACGTGGTCAATGATTTGCTGCGCGGATTCAAAACTGATCTTACAGTTTTCCTCATCATAATCAGCAACAGGATCAATCACTATCGCCTCATTGGTGTCCGAATCTGCCACTACATAACTCAAGCTACCGGATTCAGGATGAAAAAAGTGCTGAATGTTCTGGGTTGTCATTATGCCCTCCCGCAAAGACCGCTTTTCATTGAACGTAACTTTGAGTTTAGTCGCGATTGGCGTTTAACGAGAGGTGCATAGACCATAATTTAATCTCCTTTTTAGGGAGAAAAAATACACTGAGATTTTTTCTGTTTAAGAATCAGGCCAGTACCAATTTGGAGATGAAAGAGGGTCCAAACCCGGAATAATCGTCTGACCAAACTCCTTGTCTAGCTGAATAGCATTGCATTCTGGATGCTCGGCCAACGCCGCAATCAAACGTGGAGCATGAGACACAACCCAGACCTGAGTATTCTCGGCCGCGTGAGAAATTAGACGCGCTAAAGCAGGCAACAAATCTGGATGAAGACTGGTTTCTGGCTCATTAAGAATCATCAAGCTTGGTGGTCGAGGCGTAAGAAGAGCGGCCACCCACAGCAAGTAACGTAAAGTCCCATCTGACAACTCAGCACCACTCAATGGTCTGAGCAAACCATGCTGGGAAAACTCCAACGAGAATCGACCATCAGCCTGATTCACAATACGGATGCTGGCGCCGGGAAACGCATAGTCGATTGCTTTATAAAGTACCTCTTTGTCACCAATTTCGATAATGGTCTGTAAAGCAGCGGCCAGATCGCGGCCGTCATGGTGTAAAACCGGAGTACGAGTCCCAAGTTGGGGTTGTCTGGCGGGGGCATCTTTGTCAGTTCTGAAATGATCGTAAAAGCGCCAGCCGCGAATCGTTTCCCGCAGCATAAACGCCTCTGGCGTTGCCATTGGGTCGGCAATTTGATCAAACAGACTATGATAAGTGGCGATATGGTTTGAAATGACTTGCCATTTTCGTCCTTCACGCGCTTTAATCGCGGGCCCATTTCGGTCTATCAGTGCACTGGCAGGTCGATATAAAGGACCATTCCAAATACATTCACGTTTTATCTCTGGGTCAAAGCCAAACATTGACATCGTCGGCGCTGGTAAACCTAAGGAAATCGCGTAGCTGAACTCTTCAGTGGCAAAGCCAAGCTTGAGGCGTTTGACCTTCTGCCTTACTGTCGCTTCAATGGCATGTTCGCCTCGCTTCATCGAGTTGGTTATCTTTTCCGGCCCCGCCCAGAAAGTTGAATCCAGGCCACCTTCAGTCGCGAGCGCAGACACCACACCACCTTGCGCTGTATCCGCCAACAAACGAAGTGCTTTATACAAGTTGGATTTACCGGTGCCATTGGCTCCCGTTATCACATTCAATCTGCCTAGTGGAATAACCAGATTTAGAATCGAACGATAATTATTGATCGCCAACGCTGTAATCATATTCACATCTCATTTAAATAAAATAAAACATATATTGAAAAACTATTAATCGAACGTTAACATTCGATCGTCTACATGTCATGCGGCCCCCAGTATTGACGAGCTCCACAGTGTGGACCCTACCTTTTTGTGAGACATTCAGCCAAAACCTTTCAATTTAGTCATTTAGAACGGTAAACCATTCATTTTAACTAACCTTTTGGTTAGATTGATGTGCGCTTTATTTTATATCATTGCTTATCTTTTTTGTTGATTCAGGTTACATCATGGGTGTCACAGTTTGCGCAAATGGGCTGAGCGTGGTCCACAAGGGATCGGGAGGAGAAGCAAATGCGACTCTCCCCGACGTTTGTTTGACGACAGTAGGTAATTCCGTTGTACCAATTCCATATGGTAACAATGCGAAGTCGGCAGATCTTGTCGGCGGGACCACAACGGTATCTATGGATGGTGGTAATAGTATTGCCATCAAAGGCAGCAAATTTGCAGCAAGTACTGGTGACGCCGGTGGTGATAAAAAAGGCGTGTCATCTGGCACGATTGAGTCCGAAGCTGAATTTATCTCTGCTTCTCCAACCGTCACAATGGAAGGAATTGGTGTTTGTCGCCTGACGGACCAGATGACCATGAATATGGCTAATACCATGTGCCTTGGTGGTGTACAAAACCCTTCCGTCTCTGTCACTGAGGATCAGGAAGGCACCTACACACTCGAACTTACTTGCAAATACCCCAATGGGCAGCCTTACGCGAATGCACCATTTGAGCTGAGAGAATCAGGCGGTGGCCCAATTGGCGCAGGTGTGCTGGATGCAACAGGTTGTGGCACCGTCAGCGGCTTACCTCTAAAAGAGTGTATTCTGGTGCTAAAAGAGACCGCAGACACCTATGCTCCAAACGCAACATTGCCAGAAAACGCCCCAACAGAAACATACGAAGACTCCCATGATTTTTGTACTTTTGTCGCGGGAAGAAGAGCGCCGTTTTGGGAAGACAAAGTTGGTGTTGCCAATGACTGGGGCATCTTGCTCTCGCCTTCTTTTAGCGATGATGATTTCAAAGCTATGGTCTACGAACAAAGCCGAATCTTGTCACCCCATGTCGTCAGCAAAAATCATTCTAACGATTTCTCCGAGTCTTTCGTTTCATCCCTTTTCCACATTCAGGAAGATCTTGAATCACTAGAAAAGTACGAATCACTGCTTGAACTCCTTTTCGAGAAAGTGCATGAGAACGGCGATATCCTGCGCATCTTATTCCAGGCGGATCTTCTGGATCCGCCTTCTGAACTGCTTGCCAAGCTACGTTTGTTGGGTACAGGCAATACCATACAGCACCTTCAACTGGTTCTTTGGACACTCATCAACCAGCAGCTTTGTGGCTTTATTGATGACTTGATTGCTGCATTGGACATGCGATTAGAGTTCATTCAGGCGCAAGCTGAGGCTCGCTCTCTGACTGCAGTTCAAGAAGGCGTTCAAGGCTATCGAGATGGCATGAAAGTGATGTCTCGTGCGCTTCCTGATGTCTTCAGTGAAATCCTCACCCAGACTAACGATAAGCTTTTAACCATTTCAGGCATGGCGATTGGCACCATCGTGAATGTCACGGGTCAATCAGGTTTCGCAACGAACTCAGGTGAAATCAACGCCGTTGTCTACACCAAAGCCAACAACCTCAACCGTCCTTCTTTCATTGTCTTTGACGACGTTTTCTCAGATTAAGGTATGACCTCATGGATGCAGTTTTTCCTATAACACAAAGAAATGGCGAGCCCTATCATACACTTAGTGATTTCACTAAACTGTTCGACCAAGTTAAGAGCGGTCGTTACCTCCTAGGTCAAGGTTATGGTTGGCACAGTGGTGTTCACTTGACGTCCAAAATGGTGCCTTGGGGTAAAGGATTAAGACCTATCCAAGCAATGATGGATGGGAAAATTGTCGCTTATCGTATTCACGCTGACTACCAAACCACTACATACAAAGACCAAGAGCTCAAATACAGTAACAACTTCGTTCTACTGGAACATGAATACAAAAACCCTGAGAAAGATGACGAAGTCTTTAAACTGTACTCTCTCTACATGCATCTTGCTCCACCATCCGATATCGGGGCGAATTCATCGCTGACGACTCGCTATAAGTTGGTTGACGATGGGTGGAACGTCCGAACGTTTAAACTTGGTGGTGATCCTGAAAGGGGGAAAGTGGAAAACAAAGTCTCTATGTCAAGCGGTACGGTTTTGGAGTATTTGCATGCAGAAGAGCAAGAAACCGTAGGGTTTGAAATTGGGGGCCACACTTATAAGATGATTAAGTGCCGCGTTGTTCAATTAGGTGACTCCCCTTCATCTAGCGAAAAGAGAATGAAAGGCAAAATCGTCTGGTTTGCTGCGGGTAAAGACAGCGATTTCGATATTCTTAACAACACCTCAGTAATGGTCCCTGAGCCTGTCTCTGAACCAGAGTGGATGTCTAAAAATGCCGCCTCATTACGCGATGGCAGCGTCGTAACACTGGGCCTCCCCTTACCACTCAACATCGACTTTGGCGCTATCGAAGTGAAAGCGGGGGATGAACTGGGCTATATGGGGCTTCACGAGTACAGTAACGATGCCCACGCCACCAAGAAAGAAGATAACCGAGTCCACATAGAGCTATTTTCCGTAGAAGAGCCGCCTGAGTTTTTCTTAAAAAAGATTGCCCCAAAAAATGCAGAAGAAAGCCCTCTTATCACCATTGACGGCAGTGGGAGTGATGGCGCTCTGAGCGTATCCAATGCGTTCTATAGCCAACTGCTCGAAGAGCTATCCAAAGGTGAAGAGATTGATTTCTCAGTATTCAAACCAAGAGAAGCCAAGGTTTACTTAGAAAACAAACGTAAACACTTTGAACGCGTTATCGCAAAGCACCCTTCTGACTGGTATACAGACGTCACTAAAGAAAGCTATTCTATGATTCATCAACTCGCCAAAGAAGTGATGGATGAAAAGTACATGACTGGTTTTGTTTCTCAGCAGGACTACCTAGAGTCACCTTGGCGCAGTGAGGTCATGAAGCATTACGAAATATTCTCACAGCATGAACGAGAAAGAGCGGATAAGTTTTCCTGGATGCAAGACACACAAAGCAAGATTACGCTCCCGGACGATAAAAGTGTCTGGCATTATTGGCCTTTTGTTACTAAACAAAAATCAAACTGTCTGTGCCATGAAACTCTCACAGCAATGCAACTAAAGCATATCGTTTCTGAACTGAGGAAGTCAGAGAACATAAACTCGATTGAGTTGTTTAGTGACTCGAGATCACTTTTAAACGAACAAGATAGAACGTACGAAAAGTTTGCTGATTCTCTAAATAACTGTTTTAAAAAGTATAATATTGACTCCTGTATTAGAAAAATTCATTTCCTTGCTCAAACTTATCATGAGACGGATAGATTTCGTTCGACTGTTGAATACTCAGGAACTAGAAAAGACTACTCACCTTATTACGGACGAGGGCTGATGCACCTTACGCATAAGAGTAGTGGCTACCTGAATTATGAAGCATATTTGAATGAGGATATCATGGGAGATCTTGATAAAGTTGGAAAGAGAATAGATCTTGCTGTCGACTCAGCTGGATGGTTCTGGAGCGAAGGAAAAATACTGAGTACTTCCAATACATGGAAACCAATATCCAGCTCAAGTATAGTGGGAAGTTATAGTAACGAAATAGAGATACCCAAAACAAAAGTGCGCAGGTCACTGAGCAATGGAAAAACAATTAGCTATGGTACGTTTAGCTTCAATATTTTAGCTGACAGTGATTATACTGATGTCATTAGCTACCTAGTTAATGGAGGTAGTAATGGCTTGTCAGAGAGAAGAGAATATGTAGCTAAACTTAAGGAAATATTTAAATTTGATGAGTGTAATAATGTTAGATAAAAGAAAGTCAATAAAAATACTTTTATTCATTGCTCTACTACCATTTAACTCTTTTGCTTTTGAGGATAAAGAATTTTTTTTAGACATAAATCATGATTCTGTCAATGAAAAGATAATAAGCAATCCAATCGAAAATTATCTATATATATATGATAATAAAGGAAATAAAGTTGTTGAAACTACAAACTTCACAGTAGATGGATACAGTACATTTAAAGAAATAGTACCGACCAAGGATGGATTTTACATTGTTAATAAAGCCAGCGGCTTTGATTCCACTTTCAATATTTATATTTCTTTAGAAAAAAATATATTTATAGTAAAAAAAATTGAATCATCGTATAACTATATATCTGATGGTATATTTAGTATTACCCAAAATTGTACCAAGAATGTTAACAGATTATTAGATGACATTGATATTTCAAGCTTGGAGCCTTTGCTATCAAGAAATGAAAAAGATCTTGATCGCTACTGTAAAATTAAAGTATTTGCAGAAAACAATCTCCTATGGTTTGAGAAATCAATAAAAAACAAAGATGTAGTTATTAATAATGATTTCATCGAATATTTAACCAAATCCCATCCAATAAGTAAGAGTAACCAAGTTACATATAATAATATTGCTTATTACCTAGCTAATAATGGTTACCATGAAGATGCAATTAAGATATTGAAGGAAATAATACGCATTGTACCGAGTAGAATTGTTGCATACATAAATATTGCTGACTCATATTCTTCTGTAGGGGAAATAAAACTGGCCGAAGAAAATTATAGGCACTATTATAATATTATGAAAAAGAACGGTAAAATTGAAAAAATACCAGAAAGAGTTTTTGATAAAATTAATATAGATAAATAATAAATAGAGAAAGGCTCCATGCTAAATTCATTACCGTCCGGCCATGTTTTTATGATAAGGACTTTAATAGATTAGGGAATTACGTTATTGATAGTGATGAAGTTAACGTATCCGACTATTACTATGATGGCGAGACAGAGTGGGTATTTTCGAAATACAATAATACTATTGGCTATCTAAAGAGAGATACACTGACACTATCAAAATATGACAAATTATGAACGTAATAAAAAATACCCTAATAATATTATCTATAGCATTTGCATTTCCTGCTTTCTCAATTGACACACTAGTGACAGAACAAGGATATAGGATTAAAATTTCGGAACAAGATAACGAGTTTGCTCCCTATTTTCTATCAATAGATAATGGAAGTAAGACGACCAAAGTTGATGAATACTTCCATGAAGGCGCAAGACCTATAATCGATTCAATGAAGATAGTAAGCTTAGAAAACTCTAATAACCTTATAGTTCTCGTATACTGGAATGTTGCAAATCCTGAATTAAGAGGAACGGTTTATAAAACTTACGTTTATACGTTGGAAAATGGCGCTCTTTCTATAAACAAAAAAATCACTAATGATCATAATCTAGAGGGTTTCGAAGGTATATATAACGAAGGTGAAGGTGGCAATGGTCAATATCAACTAAAAGAACTACCAGAAGTAGAAGAGTATCTACTATCTAAGTATTCTCAATCTAGTAAAAAGCCAAGCAAGCTATCTATGTGTAATGACGGTACAGAAGAAGTTTTCTCATGCACTTTAGAAAACAATAAAAATGTATCTTTATGTGCCATAGGATCTAGTTTTATTTATCGATATGGAGTTCCAGATAATATTGAGCTTGAATATCCAAATGATGGTGAAAAACCTCTAGATTGGCGATTAATTCAAGGCCCCAGCCTGAAGCAAGAAATATTCTTCAACAAAGGAAATTACAGCTACGTCCTTAGCTACGCAATGGATGTTGTTAATTTACATTCTGCTGAGTTCAAAGATACCTATGCTTTAGGTGTAGAACATAATGGAAAATCAGTATTTTCTAGATCATGTAAAGAAATATCGAAACCTTTCCCTCCACACTTTGGCGGCAGATTCCAATAGTTAACCGCTAAAGGTAATTGAGAAACCAGAAAAATACTTCTGGAATGCGCCACTAAAACGCTACACATTGCTTAGCGAGTTCCAGCAGCAATAAAAAGCGCCCCGTCCTTTCTCTGCTTACACAAACATGCCGGTATCGGATATCTCAGGCATAAAACCGTTATCGGCTTAGCAGGTTCAGGAAGGAGCGCTTAACTCGTTAGATGGGTAGTGGAATCAGCTCCAGACCCAGTACACCACTGATGCTCATCACCACCAGCAGAGAGACTTTAAACACCGATTTCGACCATTGGACGTAATTGCTGTAGTCAACCTTGCGAAACGTCACCTGCGTCCACATAAAGCACACAACAGCGGCAACCGCTAGGTACTCATAGCCAGCCTCTCCCAATAGGAATAGAGCCAGTGAGACGGCACCAAAAGCCGCAACATATGCCTTCATATGGCGATGAGCTTTGTTGATACCCTCTTTCACTGGCAAAACTGGAATGCCCGCGTCACGGTAATCTTGCATACGGAACATCGCAATCGCGTACGAGTGCGGCATTTGCCATAAGCAGAACATGGTAAACAGCAGAATGGCCTCAAGGCTGATGTAGTTTGTTACCGCCAGATAGCCCACCAGAGGTGGCACTGCACCGGAAATGCTACCCACTAACGTGCCGTACACAGACGTACGCTTGTACCACATGGTGTAGAAAAACACGTAAAACACGTAGCCCAGCAGTACTACCACTGCCGACAGCGGATTGGCGAGCTGAAACAACAAGGCGGTCCCGCTGAGCAGCATCACCAAGGCATAGACAAAAGCAACATCGATATTGATGTTACCTTTGACGGTTTCTCGATTCTGAGTGCGCTTCATCTTTTGGTCGATGTCTCGGTCAAAGATGTTGTTCACTACGCAGCCTGAAGCAATCACAAGCCCGACACCAGCGAGTGTCGCCAGTAACAAGTTCAGACTTGCGTGCTCTGTTTTTGCGGCAAGGAAAAACCCCGCCGCAACAGATATCAGGTTGCCGAAAATGATGCCCGGTTTGGTAATAGACAAATAACTTTTCAGCATACTCTGGCCTACAGCTTCATGTTGACGTTCATGTTGTAGATGATCCACACCGAGCCAGCGATAAGAATCAAGACAACGATGGCTGTAAACATCAGTGACACTAGGTTCCAGCGACCATCGGAGGTTTTTACTTCCATATGCAGGAAGTACTTAAAGTGCACAAAGATTTGTACCAGAGCACAACCAAACAGAAGAACATATGTCGTCGTGTCAGGCAGCGATTGCGTCCACACAAAGTAGAACGGAATCACGGTCAAAATCAGAGATGCAACGAAACCTTTAACGTAATCCGACGCACCCGTTTCCAGATGTTGATCCATTACATTACCCCCAACAAGTAAACGATGGTGAAAACACAGATCCAAACAATGTCTAGGAAGTGCCAGAACAGGCTCAGGCAGTTAAAGCGCATCGCCATATTGTCGTTAAGACCTTTCGTCGACAGTTGGTGATAGCACACCGCCAGCCAGATAAGACCAAACGTCACGTGCAGGCCGTGAGTGCCCACCAGCGTGAAGAACGCAGAAAGAAATGCGCTCGCCTGTGGGCCGTAGCCCTCAGCAATCAAGTGATGGAACTCGTACACTTCCATGCCAATAAAGCCAAGCCCGAGCAAGAAAGTTACTTGCAACCAACGCTTTAAGCCCGCGACATCTTTGCGTTTCATCGCAATCATGCCAAAGCCAAACGTAATACTACTGAACAGCAGCAGCATGGTTTCAACGAACACAAATGGCAGTTCGAAAATATCTTTACCTGTCGGCCCGCTAATCGAGCCGCTTTCTAGCACTGCGTAGGTCGCAAACAGGGTCGCAAACAGTACGCAGTCACTCATCAGGTAAACCCAGAAACCAAACAGCTTGTTGCCGCTGGTATCGTGGTGATCATGATCGTGAGACGCGATGTTAGCTTGCATACGTCACCTCCAGATCGTCTTTCTTATTATCATCTTGCACAGGTTTTTTATTCGCTTCTTCAAACTGAGCACGGCGCTCAGCTTCAATCGCTTTTATCTCTTCGACTTCAACGTAGTAGTCCACGTCATCGTTGTAGCTATGTTGAATACAGGTCACGATGATGCCGACGAAACTCGCTGCTGCCAGCCACCAGATGTACCAAATCATCGCAAAACCAAATACCAGCGCCCATGCAGACACATAAATACCTGTAGGCGTGTTCTTCGGCATATGGATGCGTTCGTATTCCACTTCTTTGGTTGGGTCGAAATCACCGCTCTGCTTCTGATACCAGAATGCGTCTAGCTCGTCGCCTTTTGGTAAATGCGCGAAGTTGTAGAACGGCGGAGGTGAAGACGTCGCCCACTCAAACGTACGGCCACCCCATGGGTCACCTGTCAGATCACGATTCTGTTCGCGATCACGGATACTGACGTAGATCTGGATGAACTGGCATATGACGCCCATCGCAATCACAGCAGTACCTGCCGCAGCAACAGCCAGCAGAGGGAAGTACTCTGGGTTAATGTCTTGGCTCAAGCGACGAGTCATGCCCATAAAGCCCAGTGCGTACAGTGGTAGGAAAGCCATCAGGAAGCCGACAATCCAAAGATAGAATGCACGCTTGCCCCACGCTTCGTTCATCGTGAAGCCAGTCGCTTTCGGGAACCAGTAAGTGATTGCCGCAAAACAACCAAACACCACACCACCGATGATGACGTTATGGAAGTGCGCGATCAGAAATACTGAGTTATGAAGAACAAAGTCAGCACCCGGAACCGCCATCAGTACGCCAGTCATACCACCGACTGAGAAGGTGATCAGGAAGCCTACCGTCCACATCATTGGTGTGGTAAAGCGAATGCGGCCTTTGTACATGGTGAACAACCAGTTGAAAATCTTCACCCCAGTTGGGATGGAAATGATCATGGTTGCAATACCGAAGAAGGCGTTAACGTTCGCCCCCGATCCCATGGTGAAGAAGTGGTGGAGCCATACAACAAACGCCAGAATGGTAATCACAACCGTTGCCCACACCAGCGAGGTGTAACCAAACAATTTCTTGCGAGAGAAGGTCGCGGTCACTTCCGAGAACACACCAAAAATTGGCAGGATCAGGATATACACCTCAGGGTGGCCCCATGCCCAAATCAAGTTGACGTACATCATCACGTTGCCGCCAAGATCATTGGTGAAGAAATGGAATCCGAGGTATCGATCCAGTGTCAGCAATGCAATCGTCACTGTCAGGATTGGGAACGAGATGATGATAAGGATGTTGGCACATAGAGACGCCCAAGTGAAAACGGGCATCTTCATCATTGGCATAGACGGAGTACGCATACGCAGGATGGTGGCGAAGAAGTTCACACCCGTCAGCGTGGTACCGACACCAGATATCTGCAAGGCCCATATCCAATAATCGACCCCAACTCCTGGGCTAGCATCAATACCCGACAGAGGCGGATATGCTAACCAGCCAGTACGACCAAATTCACCTAAGCCTAGCGACATATTGGTCAGGATGACACCAACAATAAACAACCAGAAACTGAGGTTGTTCAGATACGGAAAGGCAACATCACGAGCACCAATCTGCAACGGAACAATGATGTTCATCAGGCCGATAACCAGAGGCATCGCGACGAAGAAAATCATGATCACGCCGTGCGCGGTGAAAATCTGGTCATAGTGATGAGGCGGCAGGTAACCCGCTTCACCCGCAGAAGACAGCAACTGCTGACTGCGCATCATGACGGCGTCGGCAAATCCGCGCACAAGCATCACCATCGCAACTGCGATGTACATAAAGCCGAGTTTTTTGTGGTCTACTGACGTAAACCATTCGTTCCACAGGTACTGCCATTTCCCTGCTTTGGTCACCGCGACAACCACTGCCAAACCAACCAAAGCGACAATCGCTAAGGTGATGACGATGATGGGTTCGTGGTATGGAATTGAATCGAGAGTTAATCTTCCAAACATTACGATTGTCCTTGGTTTTCAGGCAAACAGTTCATTGAACCAGGATGCTGGGTCACGACATCAGTAAACAAAAACGGTGGCACACTGGAGAACAGCGTGACTGGCTCAGCGACACTTGGTGCTGCCAGCGAGCGGAATTGCTCCCAGTCTTCGATGCGATCTGGGCTGGCTTTCACCTTCTGCACCCAGTTCAGGAATGCCGCGCGATCAGGCATAGCGGACGCAGTAAACTTCATCTGCGAGAAACCTTTGCCGCTGTAGTTCGAAGCAAAGCCTTTGTAATCGCCTTCGTGGTTAGCAATCAGGTTCAGCTTGGTCACCATGCCCGGCATCGCGTATATCTGTGTCCCAAGGCGTGGGATAAAGAACGCGTTCATAATGTTGTCTGACGTCAGTTTGAAATTGACCGGGACATCTTTCGGAAACGCAACGTAGTTAACCGTTGCAATGTGTTCTTCCGGATAGATGAACAGCCATTTCCAGTCGAGTGACACCACTTCAATCGTCATGGGTTTCACATCACTCACCAGAGGCTTGGACGGCTCCAGTTCGTGCGTTGAACGCCATGTAATGGTGGCAAGAATCGCGATGATGATGATTGGAATCGTCCATACCACCACTTCGATCTTGGTCGAGTGAGCCCATTCAGGCGCGTACTCTTCGTCGGTGTTGGTCGCTCGGTATCGGTAGGCGAAGTAAATCGTCATCAGAATCACGGGGATCACAACGATCAACATCAGCAAAAGAGCAGTAATAATCAGCTCTTTTTCCTGGACACCAATAGCACCTTTCGGGTCAAGCAAAGCAGAATTACATCCTGAGAGCATCAGAATGGCGGTCACCAAACTTCCCCTCGACAAGATGCGTTTATATCTTGAGGCTTCCATTAACTTTCTCGATGTTTGTCCGGTTGCAGGTCAATGCCTGAAGGCCGGTTGTTATAGTCATTAGAATGTTTATGTGTTGAGCATGTGCAGCATCGCAAAGCAAAGTGCGGGGTTATCAAATAAGCAATCCGGTTAAAAACCATGCTACTTATATGGTTTAATTGTTACACTTCGAAATACAATGTTACATTCTGCGCATTATGCTTAGATCGAAATTGAAGCTCATCTGTCGAACTTGGAAACTAACCTTCCATTTCTGAAATTGACGCACTGAAGAACACCTGCTTACGTTCCACAACACTGATAACGTGCCACATAAGAAAGCTATGAAAGATAAGGGATAGCTGCTGATTTACAGCTCAATTAAGCAATAGGTCATTTGTTCGCCTTTAACGAGCTAAACAGCTCGATCTACAGACAGAGAAATGTGACATCAATCACATCATGGAATTCACGTAGTTTTTGATGGGTATTCACGGTAAAAATCACCTGCAGCACCAATGTATTCATCAATAAAATCATTACGACCTTATTGACGCTATGATGAACAATGCGACTACACGCCAAGCAGAGAAGGTAAAAAAATCCCCATCATAAGACGGGGATCGAAGATGAGATTGGAGTGAGCGAAAAGCTACTGAAAGCGTTCCCCAGCCGCGGCAACAAACGCCATTTCGACCAGAAGATCAGGGTTCGCCAGCTCCACTTTGACACATGCGCGGCTCGGTGCCGTTCCTTGCGGAAACCAGTTATCCCACTCTTGGTTTAATGCATCAAAATGAGCAAAATCAGTCACATATATGGTGACTGACAAAATACGCGACTTATCGCTATCGACACTGCTAAGCATTTGTTCTGCCTGAGCAAAAATCTGCTGAACCTGACCTTGCATGTCAGCAGAAGTATCGCTCTCTGCGACTTCGACAAAATGTGCGATGCCATTAAATACGGTCACGTCAGACCAACGTTTGGTGGGGTTAATTCGGTGTACTTGTTTCATTTGATTCTCAATATTAGTGCTCAATCAGACAAACAGGTGCATCAATTTGGCACTGGTAATTTGCCGGACTCAGGAGACCTGTTGATTGGCAACGTAGGTAGCTAGCGAGATTATTAGAATGTTGATTGGCGACAATTAGCCAGTTGCCATCAGATGATAGCGTAAAGTCCCGCGGAAACTGGCCCTGACAATCTTGCGCCGCTAACCACGAAGGTAACCCATCTACCAGCTCGAAAATACTAATCGCATTCTGCTGACGACAAGAAACGTAGATAAAGCGCTCATCACAAGACAGCTTGATCGCTGCGGCGGCCTCTCCTTTTGGCTGGCCGGGCAGCAAGTCGCACTGGTCTACCATACGCCAGTGGTTACCTTCCTTAGTCAGCGTAATCAGCGTTTCCGCTAGCTCGCATACAACGTAAGCCATGTCTTCATCGCCATTCATCACCAGATGCCTAGGGCCACAGCCGGAGGGCAGTGAGATGGTTTGATGAAGTTGGAACTGGTCACTTTGTGTATCAATGTCATAGAGATGCAGCGAATCACTACCCAAATCGACCACAGCCAACTGAGGTGTGTGATTTAAAAACTGCACCTGATGAGCATGCGGCGATTGCTGACGCTCACTGTTCGCGCCTTTACCATCCACAAACAGGTCCGCGACGAGTTTGAGCGGCTTTCCATCGCCATCCAGCACGTAGACATTCACATTTCCGGAACCATAATTGGCCACCGCCGCATATCGCTGTTGGCAATCCACATCAATATGACAAGGGTAGTCACCTTCAATGGCCAACACGCCAGAAAGAGCATCCGACTGAAACACCAAAGCAGCACTGTCGGAGCGGGAAACTTCAGAAAATGTATAAAGACCAGAGGAAGTATGAGTGAGGTAAGAGGGATTGCGTATCACCATGGCATCATCAAGTCGCGTCAGTTCCCCCGAAGAGGTGTTTAGACTCACTTGAGCAATACCCTGGCTCTGACTTGGATCGTCGGTATAGGTACCAACATAAAAATGTAAGTGATTACTTGCTTTCATTATTGACCAGATAAATAAAACATTAGACTCTTAATACATTGCCGCCAACATACGTTGACGGCAATGCCAAAAGTCAATTAGTTGGCCAGTTTGTGAAGTAACATCTCGGTCGGTTTAACAATCGCCACAATGGTTTCATCAAGAACAATGGCGTTATCATCGATGATGCGTTGATATTCAGCCACATCACTCACACGCAGTGTTTGTCCTTGCTTTTCTGCTTCTATCAAAGTTAGAGCTAACTCAGAAACTCGCACCGTCGCATCTGACACCACCACAGTATCCACTGATGCCACATTGGCAGCAAAAATCGGTTTTGCCTGCTGCGCCGCAAGCTTGGCAGTCTGGTAATGAAGCGCCAACTTATCCAGTGCATGAGTGTCCCCTTTGGCGAACGCTTCAACCAAATCGTTCATCTCATACACCGTGAGGCTTTCCATCGGTAGCGCATCCGCAAAACGATTTAGACGCTCGTACTTGTTGTACAAGTCACCTTTGTTTGGTGTGGAGATCCACTTCTCCCAATGGCGTGCATAGTACTGCGCAGGTTCGATGTAGTTCGACAACGTTTGCAACGGTGCAACATCAGCACCATTCGCCAGACGCTTGAGCATCATGTTGGCATCCGCGTGATGACGAAGGCCTAGCGAGATTTCAGACCAAGTGTCCATCACTTTCATGCGCTGATACATGCTGCGCTCATCGGTCAGCTCCTGACTAGACCAAAGACGCTCTGCAATCGCATAGCTACGAGGCCACAGTCGATGTTCGATGGTGGTTGAATCCAGATTCTCACCCCAGACGGTAATCTCACCACCTAAAATCAGATCCTTCGCATCACCTTCTAGTACTGCTGGATAGCCACCGTTTGGAGCAGGAATCACGCTGCCTTTCACGTCGCTACTTGCCACTAGCTCACCCGTTGCAGGCCAGCGCACGTTACCAATCAACTGGTAGCTGCCCTCTTTAAGCTTGCCGCCTGCAAACTCATAGTTGAACTCGGTGTACGACATAAAGTTATCGAAGTGACCACGGAATTTCACACCCGGTACGTATTCAAGAATATGCACTTCCTGGCGTGATTTGCCGTTGTAGTCGGTAAAGGCTCTGAATGAACCGTCTGCCGCTTCAATAATGGTCAGGTTACCCTTACGCGGACCGCCCTTATTGCGTGGTTTAACCCAGTCGTAGGTGGCAAACTTTTCACCTTGATGTAACTTGTCGTCAACGGTGATGCCGCTTGGCATTGGGTCATTGCGATAGTGGTAGCTGGTCGGTTGTGGTTGATCCAGATAGTAGCCGGTCGAAAGCACACCCTGATAGCCCTGCTTCGCCGCGCGACCAATGCTGTCGTGACCACGCCAGCTCTGGATGACAATCGATGTAGGCAGATCTTTATGCCAGATCTCATCCCAGCCCGTCATCTTCTTACCACGCTGTTCAAGCATCTTTTCAACTTTGGTGTTGAGGTAAGATTGCAGGCCACGCTCACCATCCAGCTCGTTGTCAGCGATAAACTGCTGGATGCGTGGGTTTTCTTGCCACTGTTTATAATCCGGCTCATCACCACCGATGTGGAAATACTCGTCTGGGAACAGTTCAACCACTTCATCGAATACACTGGCCAACATCTTGTAGAGCTCTGGGTTAGTTGGATCCATCAGAGGTTCAAACACACCCCAGCCCCGTTGCTGCGGGTAGGATTGCTCACCAAGGCCAGACATGAGTTCAGGATAGGCATGCGCGACAGCAGAAGCATGACCCGGCAGGGAAATTTCAGGAATGACACGAATACCAAGATTGCGCGCGTAATTCACCACATAACGGATTTCGTCTTTGGTGTAGTAATCACCATCAGCCGTCTCTTGCCACAGTTTCTGGTAGTTATCGAGCTGAATGCGAATCCCTTGGTCATCCCAGATATGCCAGTGGAAGACGTTCATCTTCGCGGATGCCATTGCATCAAGTTGACGCAGAATCACGTCCAATTCAATAAAATGACGCGCAGTATCATAAGAGACACCACGCCATTTGAAACGCGGTTCATCCTCGATCTCTACATTCGGTACAAAGTAACCGGAAGCGTCTGTGGTCACCAGTTGTAGAAACGTCTCCAGACCATGCAAAGCGCCGTATGGGCGCTCGGAGTCAATACGGATTTGGCCATCTTTGATCGACAGCTGATAAGACTCATCACTCTCAACGTTTTGTACTTCATCTTTCGGTGCCTTACTGATATCAATTACCAAGGTAGCCTTGTCTTCCGACTCAGCCTGCCAGTGGAGCATTGGCAAACCCGTCTGACGATAGAGGCGATCCACCGTTCGTTTGGCGTTGAACTGAACACGTTCAGAATCATAGCCTTTGATGTAAATGCTGAAAGATTTGTCGATTGCGACCTTGCCCTCGCCCAATTCCACTGTTTGTGGATAAGGCATCAAATTAAGGTCTGTGTTTGGAGCCATAGCCATTGTCATAGGGGCCGCCATTAAACCAGAAATAACCAGTGCTAATGTAGCTTTCTTCATCCGTATTCACCCACTGTTTGCTTTTATTCGTTATTGTTTTCGATTCACATCACGCTACGTGCGCGACCGCTTCACGAACCAGTTGACCAATTTCTTCCCATTGTTCGTTCTCAATCAGCTTTGGTGCGACCATCCAGGTGCCACCACAACAAACAACGCGATCGATCGCTAGGTAGTCGTTCACATTACCCTTTCCGATCCCACCTGTTGGCATCAGGCTGACATCCACATACGGCGCCAGTAACGACTTAACCATCGCGACACCGCCAGACGCTTCTGCTGGGAAGAACTTAAGGAAATTCAGGCCAAGTTCTAACGCTTGCTCAACCTGACTCGGGCTGTTAACACCCGGCACGATTGTCATGCCAACTTCCTGACAGCGACGTACCGTATTCGGGTTCAGACCCGGTGCTACGACAAATTCTGCACCCGCTTGTTGTGCCTGTTCGATTTGCTCTGCGTTGAGCACCGTGCCCGCGCCGATGCACATTTCAGGGTAAGCTTCGCGCATGGCTTTGATCGCATCTGCGGCCGCTTCTGTTCTGAAGGTCACTTCCGCCACTGGCAGGCCGTTTTCAACCAACACTTTGGCAAGCGGAATAGCTTGCTCAACGCTGTTGATTTGAATCACTGGAATTACTTTGAATTGTTTAAGTTTGTTGATCATTTCGATAGTCATGTTGCTTACCAAAAAATTTTATTGAGTCAGATGGGCCATTGCTTCACGAGGGATGATGGCGCCAGAATATTGAATAACAGTCGCGGCCAGCTGATGGCCTAACGTTGCAGAAGCTTCGGGCGTTCGACCCGTTAACCGGCCTGCAAGATAGCCCGCGGCAAAAGAGTCACCAGCGGCACAAGTATCGACAACATGAGCGACACGTTCAGCGCCGACCGTACAACGCTCAGGCTGCGCTGCATCAAATTGGATAATCTGGCAAGGCTCACTGCCTCGCTTGATCACCACTTCTCTGCAACCAAAACGCTGACAACGTTGCTCGACACTTTCTTCGTCACCCCAGACACACTGATCGTCGTCTTCTGTGATGAGAGCAATATCAACCAATGGCAATAGCAGGCCATACCAATGCCTTGCCTGTTCCGCGTTCCACAGTTGAGGGCGGAAGTTGTTATCGAAGATGACTTTGCCACCACGCAGAGCAAAGCCCTTTAACTCCTGAATCAGACGTTCTTTACTCGCGTCATCAAGAATGGCAAAGCTAATCCCACTGAGATACACGTATTGCACCTCGCCCCGCATCATCGCTTGTTCAAGTTTGTTGGCGGATTCAGTCGCGAAGTAACCTTTCACGGCAGCACTATCGCGCCAATACATAAAGCTGCGTTCGCCCGTTGCATCAGTTTCCACCATGTACAGACCTGGCAATTTGTTCGCAAAGCACTCCACCAAATGGGTTTGAATGCCCTCTTGCTGCCAAGCCAATAACAGCTGCTGAGATAACTTGTCTTCACCCAGCCCGGTGGCGTACGAAACCGATAATCCAGCTTGCGCGGTTAAGCGCGCCAGATACAAAGCAGTATTGAGCGTATCGCCGCCAAACCCTTTGCGAAGAGGTTCGCCGCTCAGCTCAATCATGCACTCACCGAAAAAGGCGATATGGGGTTGAGAAACTTGTGTCATGAATACTCGACCTGTGAATTAGAGGCAGCAGTCAGAACAGACCGCCGCCGTTTAGAAAGGACTAGGCACTTTCCGCTGCTTTGCGGTTTTGTAGAGATTCGTCGTTTTGTAGTACGCCGTTTTCTGACAGTTCCATTTCCATCAGAGCGCGCTCGTCATCAAGAATCGCACGTGCCATTTCTGGAGATACCTTATTCGCTGGTGTCATCAGGCTAATAACCACACCAGCAAACAATGCAACTGCACAAGAAGGGATCACAGGGTTACCCCAGTAAGCGGTTAGGTCAGCGCTTAGCATCACAGTGAAAGACGCTACCGAAGCACCAATTAATGTTGCTAGTGCCCCCTGCCAGTTGTAACGCTTCCAGAAGCGACCCAACATACCGCACACAAACATGCCCGACATGACGGTAGAGATCATCTTAGTGATGTAGCCAATGATGTCGTTCGAGGTCAGGGCAAACAGCAGAGCGCAACCAATTACAATCACCAATGCCAGACGAGAGTAGTTCAGCATTGACTCTTTGTTTGGCACCCGACCCGTGAACATTACATAGACATCACGCAGCAGGATAGAGACACCCGCAATCGCGTCCGAACTTGCACTCGACATGGTCGCAGACAAACCTGCAATCAGAACAATCAGGCCAACACCAACAGGAAGCACAGTTGCTGCCACGTAAGGGAAGGAGAAGTTCGGGTTATCCAGCGTCGGGTCAATCGCGTGAGCGGCCATACCAATCACAGCTGGGATGATTGAGAAGAATAAGTACAGAATGCCTGAGCCGACGAATGAACGACGGATAGTCGGCACATCTTTACCTGAGTAGATACGCTGACGGAACGATGGTGTTGCCAGTACGCCGACACCAATTACTACAGCCAGTGATAGCGCTGGCACCACGCCAAGCTTTTCAATCGCTAGGAAGCTGGTCGCTGCAGGGTCCATTGCTGAATACAGGTTCTCAAGACCACCAATGTGTTGTACAGACAGCACCGCCATCAGGATAAAGCCAACAAACAAAATGATTGCCTGAATAGTGTCGGTCCATACCACAGCGGTGTAACCACCGATCACAACATAAATGGTAAAGGCAGCAGCGATGATGATCTTAGCGGTGTTAAGGTCAATATCCGCGATCCACGCTAGATACATACCGCCACCCAAGATGTGAGCGCCAAGCCAGCCGATTGAAGCGATGAAGATCAGCAGACCAACAACGTTCTTGACGATGCGATTTGCACCCACGTAATAAGCCAACTCTTCACTCATGGTCATGAAGTTCAGTTTACGCACTGGCGCAAACCAGAGTGCCAGTAACAAAATACCAATCGCACCACCGATACCATAGAGCGCACCCGCCCAGCCGTTAGCGTAACCAAAACCAACAGCCCCCATACTTGAGCCAGTACCCACCATAGTGGCAACGGTAGTACCTAATACTAAAAACAGAGGTAAGCCGCGTCCGCCTAACAAAAAGTCTTCACCTGATTTTTGGTTACGGGAAACAAACCATCCTAACCAAATCAGAAATACGACATATGCGCCGAAACCGGTAAGAAAAAGTGTGCTATTCATTGAACACCTCTCAATATCAAAGTCCATCTTTCAGAGTGATATAATTCCAGCAGTATTTATTTAAAGATAATGATGAATATTATTATCTAGTTATTTTCATTTGCTTATTAAATGCAATTATTAGCACTGCGAATTAGAATTATATTTGTAGGGAGAGAGTGCCAAGAATATATTAACAGGGAACAAATATTTCCCGGCACTCTTAATAGAGTTTTGTGACGCTTATCGGCGGTCTTCGCGATAACAAGTCACATCTACTTCGACTTTCACATCTACCACCAAATCACACACCATACAGATGCGTGCTGGAGGATTTGCACCGAAGAACTCTTTAAATACTTTGTTAAAAGACTGGAAGTAACGCGAGTCCGTCAGCACGACCTTCACGTGTACAACGTCTTCTAGGCCATAACCCGCTTCTTCCATGATATCGACACAGTTCTGAATCGCTAGACGTGACTGGTCAACGATACCACCTTCAACCACTTCGCCATCAACCATAGGTGTCTGGCCTGAAACGTAAAGGAAACCGCCAGCTTCTGTTGCACGGGCAAATGGTAGATGTTGACCGCCAGTACCGACACCGCCTTCTACACCATATCGTTTAATTGACATAATATTCTCCAGTTTTAAATCTATTACTTCTGATTTATATATTCAGTTTGTTTTCAGGTATTTAATTTCTATAAATAAATACGCCGTTTCTATTTTCAGTGACTTCGCCTTTTAAATAAGACAATTCACCATTAACAAATACCGATTCAATTCCTTCTGCTACTGAAATAGGATTTTCAAATGTAGCGGTATCTTTTATCGTGTCAGGGTTAAATAAAACCAAATCGGCAAATGCGCCTGGTTTTATTTCCCCGCGATTTTTTAGGTTATATCGGCGTGCCGACATGCCTGTCATTTTGTGGATCGCTTCCGCTAGCGAAAACAAAGCTTCTTCACGGCAATAATGGCCAAGAACTTTAGGGAACGTGCCCCACAACCTTGGGTGCGGGTGCGGATCGTTTGGCAAACCATCCGAACCGACCATAGTCAGCTTATACTTAAGGACACGTTTAACATCTTCTTCATCCATGCAGTGATAAACCGCACCTGCTGGTTGAATCGCTTTAGCGGCTTCAAGTAACGGCAACGCCATTTCGTCAGCAATGTCTTTCAGCATTTTTCCCGCATGCTCGGGCTTGGCTTCAGACCAGGTAATAAAAATATCAATCTCATCAGTCACTTGTTTGAGATCCAGCGTGGAAGAGCTGGCGGAATACGGATAACAATCGCAAGACACATCTTGCTGCTGAGATACCTTGTCCATCAAATCCAGTACCTCAACAGTACGACCCCAGTTCCCAGCTCCGGCACACTTAAGGTGGGAGATAACCACTGGTACTTTAGCGTACTGACCTGTCTCGAACGCTTCTTCCATCGCACTGAGAATTTCTTCAAACTCAGTACGCATATGTGTGGTGTAAATACCGCCATGCTGACCGAGAATCTGAGCCAATCTCATCACTTCATCTGCAGTAGATTCTTTGGCGCTGGCATATGCCAGACCTGAGCTCAGACCGAGTGCACCTTCTGCCATTGCCTGATCTAACGCAGCACGCATCTGAGCAATTTCGCTATCGGTTGCGGTGCGCTGCAAATCATCCATCACGTTGTTACGCAATGTCGTATGGCCAACCAAGGCAGCAACGTTGACCGCTGGGTGAGCATCTTGCACTGCCTTGGCATAAGTGGCGAAAGTCGGATACTGAAAGTCTTCTTGCTTACCCAACAAATTCATTGGGTCAGGTGGATCATCTGCCAACACGGTCGGGCTCGCACTAATACCACAATTGCCAACGATCACCGTCGTTACACCTTGGCTGATCTTTGGCAAGCAGTCCGGGTAGCGAATCACATTGGTATCATCATGGGTATGGACATCAATAAACCCCGGAGCCAGAGCAAGGCCTGAACCATCGACGACACTGCGAGCCGTAGTGCTATCGAGCTGACCGACTTGTTCAATTCGATCCTGACGAATAGCCACATCGGCAATAAATGGCTTGGCGCCCGTACCGTCAAAGACTTCTACACTTTTGATAATGGTATCGAACAACTTTTCACTCTCTTCGTCCGTCGTTTTCATAACCTCCATATTAATAATTCACACACTAGAATCAGTGACAAAACACACAAACAATCTCAATTTGTTTGATAGTTTCTAACATTTAATTTATTCTTGACAACATCAAACATTAAATATCAATAACTTAAGTCATGTTAGAAGTGAGCTCCCCATGATAACGGATAATCAAAAGTGTGATAAAAACTATCAAAAACAAGAAATGGTAACGCCAGGTTACGGCGAAAAAGCCCAGCCCGTCGCCTGCAATGACGACGGTTTACACAGTTTGGTCAACGAAGAGATCACTCTGCCTGCAGCAGTGATCAAAGCCTCTTCACTGCAAAATAATATCGATTGGATGAAAGACTTTGCATTGCAGCACGGAGTCAAGTTGTGCCCACATGGGAAAACCACCATGACACCGGATTTCTTCTCTCAGCAGCTCAACAATGGTGCTTGGGGCATTACCGTGGCGACACCGGCTCAAGCAGAAATCGCCGTTGCAGCGGGCGCAAAGAATGTCATCATGGCTAATCAATTGGTGGGTAAAGCCAACATGGCCGTGATCGGTAGCTTGCTACAAAACAACGATGTCAACTTCTACTGCTGTGTGGACTCCACGCGCAATGTGCTGGCACTAGAAGCCTTCTTTTCAGAGCATGAGCAACAACTCAATGTGCTGATTGAATTTGGCGTAGAAGGAGGCCGATGTGGCTGTCGCAGTCAGCAGCAAGTTGCCGAGCTCGCTCAGTTGATTCACCAACAGTCACATCTTTCCCTGCGTGGTATTGAAGTCTATGAAGGCGTGATTCACGGAGACAATGCCGAGCAGGACATTCGAGATTTTCTAGGCCAGACTCTTCATCTCACCAAACAGTTGCAGCAAGACCTTCTGATCGATGGTAAACCTCTGGTCACTGGCGCAGGCTCCGCTTGGTATGACGTGGTATCCGAGTGCTTTTCCCACCTTAAGGAGTTTGATGCCATAATTCGCCCGGGGTGCTACGTCATCCACGACACCGGTATCTACCTCGATGCTCAAAACAAAGTCATGCAACGCGCCCAAACCAATCAGGGCATGGCCTGCGAGCTGGGCGGAGATCTTGAATCTGCGCTTGAAGTGTGGGCGTACGTCATTTCCCGACCTGAGCCGACCAAACTAGTGGCAGGCATTGGCAAACGGGATGTCGCTTTTGACGCTGGCTTGCCGATTCCTGAACGTGCCTATCGCGATGGGCAAGCAATTTCGGTTTCAGGCGCGGTAACAACCGCAGTTATGGATCAGCATGCCTTTATCGAAGTCGACGCCAGCAGTGAACTGGACGTGGGTGACGTGATTGCCTTTTCTACTTCTCACCCATGCCTGACGTTCGACAAGTGGCGTGCTATTGCGGTGTGTGATGATGAGTTCAACGTGACACATTGGGTCAACACACGCTTTTAACCCTATTTCAGGTATACTGTGGCACAAATCAAATGGCGGCCAACTGACTCGCCGCCATCATTGGACAGGAAGACGTTTTGAGCTTAGAAGTCGATATTATTTCTCGAATTACAGAACGATTTAGCGCCCTTCGTGACGCTGAAAAAAAAGTCGCCAAACTGATCATGGATGATATCCAGAGCGCAGCCAATGCCAGCATTACAGAATTGGCAGAAAATGCACAAGTCAGTGAAGCGACCATCACCCGCTTTGCCAAAGCAGTGGGCTGCAAAAATGTTCGTGATATGAAGATCAAGCTGGCTCAGACTCTGACCGTCGGACAACGCTTTATTCTTGAGCCGCCGGATCAAAGTGGTTATCAAGGTATTTACGAGTCGATCAAGCAATCACTGGACGTCAACCGCAACCTAATCAATGAGCAGGATATCGACACTGCGGTCGGCTGGCTGCACAACGCACGCCAAGTGATCACCATTGGTATGGGCGGTGGATCTACAATTGCGTCGCAGGAGATGCAGCACAGGCTGTTTCGGTTAGGCTACCCTGTAGTTGCTTACAATGACGGCCTGCTATCACGTATGATTGCCGCCACCGCAGATAATAACGATGTGTTGGTGATGCTCTCAGCAACAGGCTACACACCAACCATCATTGAAACAGCAGAGCTGGCCAAAGAATATGGCGTCAAAGTCATTGCAATTACACCCGCTGACTCGCCACTGTCCGAGATTGCTGATCTGACGCTGCCTATCGAGCACAAAGAAACCGACTTTATCTACAAACCTTCTGCGTCACGCTACGCCATGCTGGCACTGGTTGATGTGATCTCTATGGCTCTGGCCGTCAATCACAAACGCCGTTCACGAGACAAACTGCGCCGCCTAAAACTGGCGCTTGATTCTTATCGTGGCGGCCTTGATAGACAACCTCTCGGCGACTAAAAAAACCTCAGCAAATGCTGAGGTTTTTTGTTCGCTAAACGTTATTTAATCCCATACTTCGCCAGAATCTTATCAAACGTACCGTTAGACTTAATTTCCGCCAACCCCTTATTGAAAGCATCTATGTATTCCGCATTGTTTGGGTTAGCCAAACCTGATGTAACATGCAGCGGATTCACAGAAAGGGCGTTACTGGTAAACTCAAAATCATCGAGATTCATGCCTGCACCTGACAAGGTCGACTTAGCGACGAGTTCATCTTCCAACGTCAGATCGATTCGTTTCGCCATCAATTTTTTAGCATTCGCCACTAAATCATTCGCTTCTGGCTTTTTAAAGTTAGAAGCGCCAAGAAAATCATCGCCATAGCCGTAGTTACGAATGATACCAACAGTTTTGCCAGATAAACTGTCCATTCCGTTGTACTCGAATCCGTCACCTTTTCGCTTAATGAATTTCAATGAGTTCTCTAGATAAGGCTCGCTGTAATTCAGATAAGACGTTCTTTCGTTCGTGAACCATGTGGCAACTAACACATCGACACGGCCACCTTTCACTTCATTCAATGCGCGCGTCCAAGGCATGATCTTAAAGTCCACGTCATGACCTTGAGATTTGAAAGCTTCAGTAATAATTTCAACTGACACCCCGGGATTGGCGCTATCTTTTTGCACAAAAGGTGCCCAAGGGTCCTGTGCAGCCGTAATCGTGGCAGTATAACCAGTGATTGAAAATAGGGCCGTGAAAGCCAGTAGTACGAAATTTCTCATAACATATCCTCTATGAATTACCTAAGTGCGGAATTTCGCCATATGACTGGCGATACTCTGGCTTAAGCCCAGCACTTCTTGTGTCCTTTGTGCATTTTGTGTCGCACCTGAAGACACTTCGTTGGTTGCTTCCGATGCTTCTACTATCGCTTGACTGATTTCCTCAACTGCCATCCTTTGCTCATCCGTTGCCTGAGAAATTTGGCCACTGCGGTCTGAAATAATGGTGATTAAGGACTGCACCTCTCCGACTGAAGCTTGAGATTCACTGACGCGCGATGCCGTCGCCTCTAACAGGGTCGCAATACGGGTAAGTTCATCTTCAACGGATTTGGTTGCTACTCCGAGCGCAGTAATATTTTTCTGAATCTGCTCTGTCGACTCGCTGGTCTTCACAGCAAGGTTACGCACTTCATCGGCCACGACTGCGAAACCTCTACCTTGCTCACCTGCTCGAGCCGCCTCAATAGCGGCATTGAGCGCCAGTAGGTTGGTTTGCTCTGAAATATCATTAATCACGTTCAGTACAGTGGTGATTTTCTCGCCTTCTTCAATCAATATGTGCATCTCTGCATTCACGTGGTTCATCTCTTCACGCATATTGATGATATCGTTCGCAGAACTTTCAATGGCATCATTAACGCTCGATGCCAGACCTGTGGCGGTTTGAGCCTGATCAGCCGTTTCTGAGGCAGTATCAGCCACCGTTGATACCGATTGATTCAGCTCGGTAGCGGCAGCTGCCACTGTGGTGAGCTGCTGCTTTTGGGATTCTAGTTTCTCAGCATTGGTTCGCGCTGTTGCGCCATTCGCCTGTGCTTTCTCACCCAAAGCTTCAGAGGATTGATTTACGTCCTGAACAATGACTCTCAACGACTCGGTAAAGCTATTGATGCCGTTAGTGATTTCGTCGAACTCTCGATATTTCGCCGGAGCAAGTTTGTTGGTTAAATCACCATCTCCTGAAGCTAAATCTTTTATAACATCAGTCAGTTCAGAAATCGGCCTTAGTACAGTCATCGACAACACAATGATAATGACGATAGAAATGATGATGTCGAGAACGATTAACTCAATGATATTCGTCCGCAATGAGTCTGCCAGCTTGGCATCCATCGCATGAGTATCAAAATAAACGACTACTTTACCGACCTTGTTTTCTTCACCATAATCGACAAACGTCAGCTCTGTACTCATGCTGTTTTCAGCTAGATAGGCGTCTTTGTTTGTCACATCAACCAGTTGTTTCTCGTCCCCTTCCCCAGTCTGAGTCAAAAACAATAATTCACTTTCCTGCGCGTCAATTAACTGAATCGCGGATATTTCAGCGAGATCGAGTTCAGCAGCCATAGCAACCTTGGCTGTGTCTAAATCAAAATCCCAAACGGCTTTGGGCAAACTGATCGACATCCTCTGGCTGGTATTTTGCACGTTAACCAACAGCTCTTGATGTAAATTATCTTTAAAATTCTGATATTTAATAAATGCTGAGACCAGTAATACCAGCGTCAATGCCACGATTACTTGGGCCAAAAATACTACCTTTAATCTTTTCAAAACTTGCCCCTTCTGATTTTCGGCAGTTATCTAAAAAAGTAGTAAGTGATTAATCAATTATCAAATTGAAATAAAAATGAGACAAACATCACACCAAAGTGAGTTTATGGCACTCCACCTTATAAAAAGTGTGGAATTAGGAAGGAAGCGATTAGAAGTCTGATTATGCCTAGACTTACACGTCAATTGTGGAGTTCATATGATCGGTAACTTATGGGTAGACACTGACTTCAATCAGGTTACTATCCGGGTCGAGAAAGTAGACCGAGCTAATAGCTCCAGTCGCGCCCGATTTTTCGACTGGTCCCTCAACAATCCTAATATTTTGCTGCTGTAAGTGAGTAATCACATCTTCCAGTGACCAGTGTGTGATTAAGCACAGATCACCTGAGCCGACCTGAGCATGATTACGGGGTTCCTGACCTAAGAGCTGAAGATTGATTTTCTGATTACCGAACCTCAATGCTTTACGACCACCAGCAAAAGTTACCTCTTCCATTTTTAATACACGGCGATAAAACTCAACCGAAGCTTTAATATCCGAAACGGTAAGAACAATGTGATCAATATGGCTAATCATGAAACCCTCCTTATCTAGTTGTACCCTAACTCAATACAATGGCTGTGCTATACCAATGAACGGTATACACAAACCTCACGTTTTTCACCGTGTACCTCAACCGTCCGGTCTTCCTGATACTTAATCCCCAGTTTTTCAATTACTGACTTTGAACGCTGGTTGTGCACCAAATGCTGAACTTCAATCTCGACCAGATTCAGGTGCTGTTTGGCATACTCAATTAAGGCTTGGGATGCTTCAAACGCGATGCCTTTCCCCCAATAGGGTGTCCCTAACCAATAACCAAGAATGCCAACACCTTCTTTCAGTGTTGGAAGGCTGACGGCGCCAATGATGTCGTCACAACCTTTAATTGTGATGGCAAAAACAACCGCCGTTTTCTCGCTAAAATGATGAATATGTGTCTTGATCCACTCCACGGCCATATTCGATTCGTACGGGTGAGGTATATTCGCCGTCATCTCCGCGATAACCTTTTCTCCCGCTAAATGGGCCACTCTCTCGCTGTCTGATAAACGAAAGGGTCTTAGGACTAATCTGTTTGTTTCTATATTGGGTTGCATTGCATGCCTTGGTTTACAGTGTAAAAATGACAAGCTTTAAAATATCAATAGCAAAGCTCTACCTGAGTATTGATCGTCATAGTGAGTTCAGAAACAGACTCATCATCAACTCGATAATAATCTGTCATTTCCCCAACAATTCGAAATCCATGTTTGAGATAAAGATTTTTAGCGGCAAGATTGACTGATAACACATTTAAGTCGAGCCAGACGATCTGCTCATTGCGTTGACAAAACTCGATCACGGTTTGGATTAGCCGACTGCCTAATCCCATTTTCCGGCACTCCCGCTCTACGCCCATCCCTAGCCAAACGCGATGAGAGCAATAATCTTCCATATGATGTCGAAGGTCAATGTGGCCACAAATCTTACCCTGTACGTCTTTCGCTAACCAGAGTTGTCTCCATGCAACGTCAGAAAACTCAACGCTCACCCCGTCTATAAACTTTTGCTGTGTTTGAGTCGGAATGGCCCTGTTTGTACGTGATAGTGGCTGAAAAAGTGGTGTGCCATCGACACCATTTTCCGCAAGTTGATTTTCAAGGTAAACAAAAAACTGAGGTAAATCACTCTGCTCAGCTTGAACAATAGATATCTGCATCTGAGTATTCTTCAAAAGTAAATCGATTACAGCTTCAGTTTGAAGCCCTCATGGCTGGGTAGAAAGCCCAGTTTTTCGTAAAAACGCAGCGCATCGGGTCTCTGTTTATCGCTAGTCAGTTGCACCATAGAGCAACCTCTTTGCTTCGCAAGTTCGATGGCATGCTGAAACAAACACTCACCTAGTCCCTGACCGCGAAAGTTTTCATCCACTCGTACCCCTTCAATCAAGCAACGCCAGCTTCCCTGATGCGTTAAGTACGGAATGTATGTCAGTTGTAGCATTCCAACCACCCGTTGCTCAAACACGGCAACGATCAGTTCATTGTTTGGGTCTCGGTTAATCTCAGCGAAAGCCGTCTGGTATTTATCGAATTGCGTCTTATCTTCACGCTGCTGACCTAATGGATCGTTGGCCAGCATACCAACGAGAGCGCCTAAATCATCCTCAGTCGCCGATCTGAATATCAACTCCATGTGTTTCCTTATTTTTCTATTTCTTCAAGCAATTGTGTCGCAATGCGTTCTATCTTCTCCAACGAGTGGTCACTCTTGTCTAACAAGAGCAAATCCGCCAATTCTGGATTCTCCCATTGTTTACCTTTAATAAAACAGCGCTCCGACAGCTTATCTAGCTTAAGGTCTTTCAACTCGAAGCTCAGCTCTGTCCAGAGCAATGACAGCTCTCCTTCAGTATCAATATCTCGAATAGGGTTCTGCTTTTGTTTTCTGATGTAAATGGCAGTTTTTCGACTCGCAACCACCACCTTACGCAGCGCAGCGGTTGACTCCAGCTTTCGGGATTGCTTCGCACGCTTCAGGTTAGATACCCAGGTTCCGGCATGCTTCACTAACTCCCAAAGCGACACACTGGTGACCAGTTCGATCAAATCATCTTCCTCTCAACATGGATTAACTGACACGCTCAAGTTAAGCGACATTATCAGACACTATGCAACAACACGAGTTTGTCGAATTAAAAACGTGCCTCAGGTAGGAAGTCTTAACGATAAAAATGGGCACACTAAGGTGCCCGACAGGAGCAGTACGTTCTTGGGGGAAGAACTGAACTAATTATTTGCGAGGAGTGAGCATGCCTTGTGTGACAATAAAGTCGATGATGGTATTCAGACCATGGCTCTCTTTGAGGTTAGTGAATACATAAGGCTTGGTTGGGCGCATGCGTTGCGTATCTTGCTCCATCACTTCCAATGAAGCACCGACATAAGGTGCGAGGTCGATTTTATTGATCACCAATAAATCTGAACGCGTAATACCCGGGCCGCCTTTTCGTGGAATTTTCTCGCCTTCGGCGACATCAATCACGTAGATAGTTAAGTCCGCCAATTCAGGGCTAAACGTCGCGCTGAGGTTATCACCACCACTTTCGACAAACACGACATCCAGATTCTTATGTCGCTTTGCAAGCTCTTCAACCGCAGCTAGGTTCATGGAAGCATCTTCCCTAATTGCCGTGTGCGGGCAGCCTCCGGTTTCAACACCAATAATTCGATCCGGTTCGAGTGCTTCCGCGCGGGTGAGAATCTTAGCGTCTTCCTGTGTGTAGATATCGTTGGTAACCACAGCGATATTAAGCTTGTCGCGAATCGCTTTACATAGCACTTCCAATAGCGCCGTTTTACCCGACCCCACTGGGCCGCCGATACCCACTCGCAGTGGTTGTTTGTAACTTTCCATATTAAAACCTCTGATTAAATTCCGTTATGAGCGAAACAGCCGCGTGTATTGCGTTTCGTGAAGGCTGCTTGCGATAGATACCGAAGGTGTAAAGCTGCCTATCATCCAGTCTTCCGTCTGCTCGGCTTGCAACAGCGCTTGAGGAAACAACTCACTCAGGTGAATCAAAACGCGCTGTCCGTCAGTTTGCCCTAAAGGCACCAGTTTCACGCCTGCCATGACCAAGTTTTCAGCCCAGCTCCACAGGTAGCCTTGCTTCAAAGCCAGCGGATCAATGTTCCAGTGCTGCGCGGCAATACACAGCCCTAATAGCTGATTCATTTCCAACTCTTCATCGATAAAGCAGGCATGCTCAATGTCCAATTGCTTGAGCAGCGTTTTCAGTGCCAAACCTCGCTGACGCTCTTCAGCTCTTAGCTCACGGGTTTCCCGACTGGAATAAAGTAGCTCGCTGCAATGACGTATTTTCTCCATGTCATCGTCTCGAAGCGCCTGCATATACTGCTCGATTAAGGGCAGCTCCAATGTCGCCACGCTATTAAGCAACATGTTCGCTAGCCAATCCTCCATCGCATGCCGTCCGTCGACCCACCCCGCTTCTACGACCCATTCCAGACCTTGCGAGTAGGTAAAGCCGCCAATAGGTAAGGAAGGGCTGATGAGCTGAAAAAGTCGGTATAGCGCTAAATCGGATTGCGTTTTCGTTGGCTCCATATTATTCAATTAGATCAAAACCAATGCACTGACACCAGCAACCCCTGCCGCTAACCAAGGGCTGAACATTGCTCGGCCAAGCTGCATGCCTAAAAGAATCAATGCACTTGCGCTGGCCACCATGCCGGCAGCAAACGCAGACACCGCACCTTGCGCTTCCACACCATGGGCGTAGCCGTGGAAAAAAATCAGCCCAATACATAAGGTGACAGCCAATCGCATCACATTCTCAGAAGCGTGAAAGGCTTGCCAGATAGCGCCACTGACCACAAACAGAGAAGCGCCAATAGCAAGCTCCATGGCAGAAAATCCGCCCATCACCTGCCCTGTTGTCAGCCCCACAACCAAAGACATTAACGCGGCCGCTACGAGGCCGATTTGGCGCTTAACCGACGTGCGAAGACAAGCAATCAAAATACCAAACGCAACGAGCATAGTAAGGTGATCAAAGCCTGTGACGGGATGCGTCAAGCCTGAAGAAAAAGAATGACTATCGTGCCCCGGATGAGCCAGAACAGGTGTTGAAATCAGAAGCAGCGGCAGCACTGACGTAAGTGTTTTTTTCATAATAACTTCCTTGTCGTTTTTGTAGTAAGTAATTCGTTTTATTGGCAGTTAATGGTGGTGATGGTGCCCACCAGAACGGCCACCATAAGCACCACTTTCTGGCTCAAACGGAGCTTCTTCCGTCGTGACATTTGCGCCAAGCCCTTCCACCATCTCATCCAGAACATGATCATGTTGATAGCGCACCCAGCCAAACTCGACTTGCAGTGGTACATGGCGATTACCAAGGTGATAAGCGACACGAGTCAGCAGGTGCAGATCACTGCAGTACACCGTCGATACCTTCTCAGGCGCGGCTTTGACTTCAACCACCATGCCGCACTGACTTTTTAGCTGCTCACCACCACGTAAAATATGCCCGCGAGGCAGAAACAGCCCCGCTTCCCGACCATCATCCAGCTCGACCTTAAGACGGCTTTTAATTCGACTGTCAATCGGCAGGCTGAGAAATGCGTTGGGTTGTATTGTGATTTCAGTATTGATTTCGGTTAGCTCAATCATCTCGCTCCCTCATTGATGGTGTTAAAACAAAAAATATCGTTGTGCCATAGGTAGCACGTCGGCAGGCTCACAAACCAACAGCTCACCATCAGCACGAACCTGATAAGTTTGGGAATCGACTTCGATCTTTGGCTGCCAGTCATTGAGTTTCATGTCGGCTTTGCTGATATCGCGGCAATGGCTGACGACACCAATCTGACTGCCAAGCCCAAGCTGCTGAGCAACACCGTCACGCTGTGCCTCCTGAGAAACAAACAGCATGGATGTGTTCTGGCTCGCTTTGCCGTAACTGCCAAACATACTGCGATAGTGAACCGGTTGAGGGGTTGGGATCGACGCATTCGGGTCCCCCATTGGCGCCATGGCAATCATGCCACCTTTGAGAATCACGCTAGGTTTGACACCAAAGAAAGCGGGCTTCCACAAAACTAAATCCGCTAGCTTACCCACTTCGATCGAACCAATTTCATGGGCCATACCGTGAGTAATCGCCGGATTTATTGTGTATTTAGCGATATAGCGGCGAAGACGGAAATTATCACTGTAAGACGAGTCCTCAGCCAGACTGCCACGCTGGACTTTCATCTTGTGCGCCGTTTGCCATGTACGGGTGATCACTTCACCAACTCGGCCCATTGCTTGTGAGTCCGACGCAATCATAGAGAAAGCACCAAGATCATGAAGTATGTCTTCAGCGGCGATGGTCTCGCGGCGAATGCGAGATTCCGCAAACGCGACATCTTCGGCAATCGAAGGAGATAGGTGATGACACACCATCAGCATATCGAGGTGTTCATCCACGGTATTAACCGTGTAAGGGCGTGTCGGGTTGGTTGATGATGGCAAGACATTCGACTCACCCGCAGCGCGGATAATGTCAGGTGCATGGCCACCACCGGCACCTTCGGTGTGATAGGTATGGATAACACGATCACCAATCGCACCCAGCGTCGACTCCACAAAACCAGACTCGTTAAGCGTATCGGTATGAATCGCAACCTGCACGTCCATTTCATCGGCGACCGTCAGACAAGTATCAATTGATGCGGGTGTTGTACCCCAATCTTCATGCAGTTTAAGCCCCACTGCACCTGCCGCGACTTGTTCTCGCAGGGCTTCTGGTTGGCTGGCATTCCCTTTGCCGAGCAAGCCAAAGTTCATCGGAAACTCGTCAAGAGACTCAAGCATACGATGCATGTTCCACGGCCCCGGAGTACAGGTCGTCGCATTGGTTCCGGTATTGGGGCCAGTGCCGCCACCGATCATGGTTGTCACACCAGACGCGAGCGCTTCTTCTATCTGTTGCGGGCAGATGAAATGGATGTGAGAGTCGATACCGCCTGCGGTCAAAATCGAGCCCTCTCCTGCCAGCACTTCCGTCCCGGGACCAATCACAATGGTCACTTCTGGCTGAACATCTGGGTTGCCCGCTTTGCCTATCGCTTGAATTCGACCGTTTTTAATCGCGACATCCGCTTTCACAATCCCCCAATAATCAAGAATGACAGCATTGGTGATCACTAAATCGGGTGTTTCAGCGCTGGGTCTCTGACTCTGGCCCATGCCATCGCGAATCACTTTACCACCACCGAATTTGACCTCATCGCCGTATACGGTGAAATCCTTTTCTACTTCAAGCCATAACTCAGTGTCCGCGAGACGCATGCGGTCGCCCACTGTTGGCCCAAACATTTCGGCATACGCCTGTCGGGAAATGCTTGCCATTACCTATCCTTGTGTTTGCTTTTTCGTTGTTCAGGCGATCACTAATCCAATTTGCCCATAACTTTGCCCTGAAAGCCGTATACGTGCTGGCTGCCTGCGTATTCGACGAGTTCGACGCTGCGAGATTGCCCAGGTTCAAAACGCGTCGCAGTGCCTGCTGGGATATTGAGTCGATAGCCACGACAAGGCGTTCGATCGAACACCAAGGCATCATTGACTTCATAGAAATGATAGTGGGAGCCGATCTGCACCGGACGGTCGCCAATGTTCTCAACGCTCACCTGAATGGTTTTACGTCCGACATTGAGCTCAATTTCGCCAGCTGCGGTTTCAATCTGACCGGGCACAAAGCCGGATAAATGAGTGGTTGTTCCTGCCATATATCCCCCTTAGACAATCGGCTCGTGGACCGTGACCAGCTTAGTTCCGTCAGGGAATGTCGCTTCTACCTGCACATCCGGAATCATTGAGGCCACTCCTTCCATTACGTCTTCTACCGTAAGTAGGGTGCGACCAAAATCCATCAGTTCAGACACGCTTTTGCCTTCACGAGCACCTTCGAGAATGGCACTGCTGATGTAGGCAACAGATTCGGGGTAATTAAGTTTGAGACCTTTTTCTTTGCGACTTTGCGCCAGCATGCCAGCGCAAAATATCAGTAACTTATCTTTTTCTCGAGGTGATAATTCCATGTTTGTCCTTATGTCGCCCAAATCCTCGGTGGATGTGGGAGAGTGCCTGTCCATTGCTGACGTGCCTGCTGCCACACGAGCTGAAAAATGTTGAGGATCACTTCACTCCAGTGACCCAATGCTCGAATCACCACCAGCTCTTCTAACTGTGTCGCAGCGATGATGACTTTGTCTGTGCCCACTTGGCTTTGTATGTTAGAGAGCAAGCTCTGTACCAAATGGAAAAAATCGTCATCCTGTGAGGAAATGTAAAGCGTTCCCGACATAGGAAATCCGAGAAGGCCTTTTTGTTTCATATACTTATCACCACCTCGAATATTTAACCCCTCGGTCAGAATTTTTTTGCCTTGGCGATAAATCTCTGTTTTTCCGACCAAATGCCCTGAGGAAAATCCCTCATTTAGTGCAGGACGTCCAAAACAGTGCATCTCCCAGCCCACAAATTGTGCATCCTTTTCTAAGTGAATCTGAGTGTCTAAACGCGCGTGCGCATCGGGGAAAAAAATGTTCTCCTGTGGCAGCCATTCGAGTAATCCACCACTTTCGACAGTCAGGACTTGTTGCTGGTGCGCGTAGCGCTGTTCGGAGCGGTAAAACTTCGTTGCCCCCGGCGTTGTCACTAAAGCGTGTGCCCCTTGCGCAACTTGTGTGTCAATGCGTAACGTGTCACCACCCACGACGCCACCGGGAGGATGCAATAGATAGGTGTGGCAAGCCTTACCTTCAGGGTAAAGCGGACGCTGAATCGCCAAAGGCCCTTGTTGCTGGCGTTCGCGAATCACGGTTTTGTCACCACGATCCGTAAACAGCAGTTTGAGTTTCGCTTTCCAGCCAGATTCAGTATCAGATTGAATCAGCTTATCCAGTCGCTGATTGTTGTTTTCGATGGCGAACGCCACCGCAGGATCACACATCATACTGTCAGATACTCCTTTATCAGTGTGTCATTCAGTTGGCCCATTTCACCCTGAGCAACATTCCGTCCTCGGTCGAGAATGCAGAATTGGTCACCCACTTTGCGTGCAAAAGGCAGCTTCTGCTCAACCAGCAACACCGTCAGGCCGAGCTTTTCGTTAAGCATGCGTATAATGTCACCAATTTCCTGCACAATATTGGGCTGTATCCCTTCCGTCGGCTCATCGAGGATCAAAAGTCGCGGGTTGATTACCAAAGCACGACCAATCGCAAGCTGCTGTTGCTGGCCTCCTGATAAGTCACCACCTCGTCGATGACGCATCTCCTTAAGAACCGGAAACAACTCATAAATAAACTCAGGAATCTGCCTGTCGCCCTTATCTCTGATAGGTAAACCAACCTGAAGATTCTCCTCAACCGTCAGCATAGGGAATATTTGCCTGCCCTGAGGGACATAGCCGATTCCAAGTCTTGAACGCATTTCCGCATCCACATTGAGTAATGAATTACCTTCCAGAGTGATATCGCCACTCTTGCTCGCCACCAAGCCCATGATGCACTGCAATAGTGTTGTTTTTCCGACCCCATTTCGGCCCATCAACACGGTGCATTTTCCCTCAGGGATGGTCATATTCAGATCCCATAGCGTGTGACTCTCGCCATAGAACTGATTCAGTCCAGATATCGTCAGCATTCTATTCCCCTAAATAAACCTGTTTCACTTGTTGATGTGCCTGTACTTCATCCATGGTTCCTTCAGCCAGCACATGTCCCTGGTGGAGCACAGTGACATGGCTGGCGATGGAACGGACAAAGTCCATATCGTGCTCGACCACAACGACGGAATGCTTACCTGCCAGAGAGTTAAGCAGTTCAGATGTGCGATCCATTTCTTGATGCGTCATACCAGCGACAGGTTCATCAATCAGCAGCAACTTAGGGTTTTGCATAAGCAGCATACCGATTTCCAGCCACTGCTTTTGCCCATGAGAAAGGTTTCCAGCCAGCGATTTCGCACAGTCTTGAAGGTGGATAAGGCTCAGTACCGACTCGATCTGATCCCTTTGCTCACCAGTCAGGTTGGCGGTGTAGGTCCCCCAGACTGAGCGCACACCGGACATCGCCAGCTCAAGATTTTGCCAGACGTTGAGGCACTCTATGACGGTCGGCTTTTGGAATTTACGACCAATCCCAGCGTTGGCAATTTGTGCTTCGTTCATCTTTAACAAATTGATGTTCGCTCCCAGCCAGACAGAGCCTGAGTCGGGTTTGGTTTTACCAGTGATAATGTCCATCATGGTGGTCTTGCCTGCCCCGTTTGGGCCGATAATGCAGCGTAATTCACCTTCACGAATGTACAAATTCAGATCATTGATTGCCTGAAAACCATCAAAGCTTTTATTGACGCCTTCGACGTAGAGCAAGATGTTGTGGCGAGTATCAATCAAGGGGTGATTGTCGGGCTTTAGAAAAGGAAAAACTTGATCGCGGCGAGTCAGAGTACGCATTGATTCACTGATCTGCCCCGGTTGAGTATACGCATTCATACCAGCGCCTCCTTGTCAGTCTGCTGACTGGCCTTTTTGTTGGACCATGTAAAGAAAGCGGATTTATCGCTGATAAAACCCATCAAGCCTTTCGGGAAATACATGGTTGAAAGCACAAACAAACCGCCCAGCGCGAATAACCAGACTTCGGGAAATTCAACCGTAAACCAGCTTTTGGCGTAGTTGATCAGCAGCGCCCCAACAATCGCACCAAACAATGTCGCTCGGCCTCCCAGCGCTACCCACACCACGACTTCGATAGAGTTGAGTGGCGCAAACTCACCGGGGTTAATAATACCGACCTGAGGAACGTATAAAGCCCCAGCAATACCAGCAATCACAGCTGAAAGGACAAACACCCACAGCTTGATGCCATCAACGTCGTAGCCCATAAATCGGGTGCGAGACTCTGTATCACGGATCGCCAGTGCAACACGGCCGAGGCGACTGGCGACAATCGAACGGCACAGCAGGTAGCTGAAAATCAGCGCTATACCTGTTGCAATAAACAACGCGATGCGGGTTGAGTCCTGTTGCAAACTAAAGCCAAGGATATCTTTAAAGTCCGTTAGGCCATTGTTGCCGCCAAAGCCCATTTCATTGCGGAAGAAAGCCAGCATCAGAGCGTAAGTCAGTGCCTGAGTGATGATCGACAAATACACACCAGACACCCGTGAACGAAACGCCAGATAACCAAACACATAAGCCAGCACGCCCGGAACCAACACCACCATCAGGCTGGCAAACCAGAATTGATCAAAGCCATACCAGAACCATGGCAACTCCTGCCAGTTAAGGAACACCATGAAATCCGGTAGTTCAGGATTGGCGTACACGCCGCGATCGCCAATCTGACGCATCAGATACATACCCATCGCATAGCCACCCAGCGCAAAGAAAGCGCCGTGGCCTAAGCTGAGGATCCCGAGATAGCCCCACACTAAATCTACCGCCAATGCCAACATGGCGTAGCTGAGATACTTACCTAGCAGTGAAATGGCAAAGGTTTCCACATGCAGAGGGTGCCCTGCTGGAAGCAGAACATTCGCCAGTGGTATCAACACTACCGCAGCCAGAATCGCCAGCAGCGTCAGTTGCCCGCCTTTGTCTCCAGCCAGAGAAGAGAGAAGAAATGATCGTGACAGACCATTTTTAAGTACTTGATTCATAGTCTGGTTACCCCTCTGCTGCTCGACCGCGCTGCGGGAATAATCCGCGAGGGCGCTTTTGAATGAATAAGATGATGAACACCAGCACCAGAATTTTCGCCAGTACCGCACCCGCCCATGGTTCTAAGAGTTTGTTGAACAGGCCAAGGCTTAAGCCAGCAACCAGCGTGCCCCATAAGTTACCGACACCGCCAAACACCACCACCATAAATGAGTCGATGATGTATGCTTGCCCCATATTCGGACCGACGTTGGTCAACTGTGAAAGTGCGACACCTGCGATGCCTGCCACACCAGAGCCTAAACCAAAGGTCATGGCGTCAACGCGCTCCGAGCGAATGCCCATTGCTCTCGCCATCGAACGGTTCTGCGATACTGCACGCACTTGTAAACCTAGTGGCGTCTTCTTCAACACCATGACCAAGCCAATAAACACCATGGCGCAGAATAGAATGATGTAGAGGCGATTAAATGTCAGAGACAGCATTGGGTTGATTTCCAGCGCACCAGACATCCATTCTGGCGTACTAACAGAGCGGTTAAGTGGAGAAAACACCGAGCGAACCGCTTGCTGCAGAATCAAACTGATACCAAAAGTAGCTAACAAGGTTTCAAGCGGTCGGCCATAGAGGTGACGTATCACCGAACGTTCAATGACAATACCGACTAACCCCGAGACCAGAAACGCCATTGGAATAGATAGAATCAGCGCTAGCCCAGTTTGTTGAGGCAATAACTGCTGCATAACGTAAGTGGTGTATGCGCCAAGCATGATCAGCTCACCATGAGCCATGTTGATCACCCCCATCACACCGAAAGTGATCGCCAGACCAATCCCAGCTAAAACCAGCACAGAGCCAAGACTCAAACCGAAAAACAAGGTTTCTACGCCTGAGTAAAAGCGCTGACTTTGCTGATAGTCGTCTAGTGCTCTTTGCGCAGCAGCAATCACAGCCTGATCCTGTTCACGGCTTAACACCTTGTTAAGCGTTTTTAGCACTATGGGTTGCTGGTAATCCGCCAGAATCTCAATCGCTGCGATGCGTGCCTTGGTATCCGCATTCAAAGCGCTATCCACCGCCAACGCCAGATGCAAAGCTGCAATCACTGATTCATCGCTTTCAGCCTTAAGTTGCAGCTTAAGCAGTGCGACCGTGTCCTGACTCATCTTCGCCATTAAGGCATTCACGGCACTAACGCGTACCGAGGGCTCTGGGTGGTTCAAGTCGAGCGAAGCTATTTCAAGGCGCAATATTCCGCGCAATTTATTGTTCACTCTCACTTTTTTAAACTGACGTTTATTTTCAATCACATAAGTTTCATTACTCCAGACATTCATTGCCTCAGAGCCAGCAGCCGGAGACGATGTGATATACAGTGCCTGCTCGCGGGGTTCACCCGGCGCCTTAAGATGGTAGAGCTGACCATTGAGCCAGGCAGAAAGAATAGGGTGAGCGATATCGGCAGGCTGAGTGCGCACCAGCCAATAGATGGCCTGCTGTTTTTTGGCGGTGCTTTTACCAGTCAGAATCTTTGAAAATTCCGATGGGTTTATTGCTGGCCCGTTATACGCGAAAGCAGTCTGAGATATAAAGGGTAGCCACACCAAGGCTAAACAGACCACCAGCTTTTTAAGCACCCGAACTAAGCTTGTCATGAATTGTATCCTTACAAGACATATGGCAGAAAAGAAAAAGCAGCGCCGTAGAGGTTGCCCTCCTTGGCGCCGAAGGGAGACATCTAATTTGTGCTACCTGCACATTTATTGGTTTCAACATTAAATGCGCCGCAAGAAAACGGCTTAGACCAGCTGGAATAAAGCTTGGCGGATTCCGGTAAGTATTGTGACCATGCATCCCCTGCAACCAGCCCTGTAGTTTCCCACACCACGTCGAACTGACCGTCATCCTGAATTTCACCAATCAGGACGGGTTTGGTGATGTGATGGTTTGGTAGCATGGTTGAGTAGCCGCCAGATAAGTTAGGCACAGACACCCCAATTAAGGCATCCTGCACAGCTTCTGAGTCCGTGGTGCCAGCGTTCGTCACCGCTTGCGCCCACATATTAAAGCCAATGTAGTGCGCTTCCATAGGGTCGTTGGTCACACGTTTTTCGCTGGCGATAAACTTCTGCCAAGCTTCAACAAACTCAGCGTTGTTATCAGTATCGACACTCATGAAGTAGTTCCACGCCGCCAAGTGACCAACCAGTGGCGCTGTATCCATACCAGACAGCTCTTCTTCACCCACAGAGAAAGCCACCACAGGGATATCTTCAGATGAGACCCCTTGCGCCCCTAACTCTTTGTAGAAAGGTACGTTAGCGTCGCCATTGATGGTTGAAACAACGGCGGTTTTCTTACCTTCAGCACCGAACTTCTTAATATCCGAGACAATCGACTGCCAATCAGAATGACCAAATGGCGTGTAGTTGATCATGATGTCCTGTTCACTGACACCTTTACTCTTAAGGTAGGATTCCAAAATCTTGTTGGTAGTGCGAGGGTAAACGTAATCGGTACCCGCCAGCACCCAGCGCTCAACTTCCAGCTCTTCCATCAGATAATCCACTGCTGGAATCGCTTGTTGGTTTGGCGCAGCGCCAGTATAGAAAACGTTTTTCGAAGACTCTTCGCCTTCATACTGAACAGGGTAGAAAAGAATGCTGTTGAGTTCTTCAAAAACCGGCAGCATGGATTTGCGCGATACCGAGGTCCAGCCCCCAAACACAACGTCCACTTTCTCTTTTTCGATCAGCTCACGTGCTTTTTCAGCAAACAAAGGCCAGTTGGAAGCCGGATCGACCACCACAGCTTCAAGCTTCTTGCCTAGCAGACCGCCCTTTTTGTTTTGCTCCTCAACCAGCATCAAAACAGTGTCTTTCAAAGTGGTTTCGCTGATTGCCATGGTGCCAGAAAGGGAGTGCAGAACGCCGACTTTAATCGTCTCTTCCGCCTGAGCAGCCCCCGCCGCAATTGCCAGTGAAGTGCCTAATGCAGCAAGCTTAAGTTTGAACATCATGTTCATGTTGGATATCTCCTTATAATGAATGGTTATTCAACCTTTCGGTATCTGAGAAGAGAAATCCAAGAACAGTGCCAAGCTTAAAACCCACACTAAATAACAATTAATTTATTGATTTTTAAGTAATTAAAATTCAAACCCACCAAGTTAGGGCGGAGAGTAGAATGATATTTGCTGCATAGTAGTGCAATCACATAACTATTTTCACCATTATGGCGATATGGCTCGAAAAGTGTGTGGGGGGGGGATTGAGAAGAACTATGTGGGAGGGCTGAATCTATAACAAGCTTCTGCCCCATTGTGTTTTACGTTAAAGCTTTATTGTGCAGCAGTCACCTTAGTGTTTGAATTACATTCTGTTATGAAAAACACATTAAGTTGATTAACCCCCCTACATACGCAGCCGACGTAAATAAGCTTAAGTACTCAATGTAATATCGAGACCGATAACATCAGTCACCTCTTTCTTGTATGGAACATATCGGAATCGTTTTTTGCAGGAGCGTAAAACAACGTGCTAACTGGTAAAATGAACAATTCCAAGTTCTACAGCTTTACCAATGTTTACTTTGCCTTGGACTAAAGCTTGTAATGCAGCTTCACTCATAAGCATGACGGATGATGGCTTGGCTGAAACGGGTGAGACATGAATCTCAATATTTTGATCGGGGGATACCTTAGTCCATAAATGGCTGTCGATAAGATAAATATATGACACAGACCGAAGTTCAACTTGCTGCTTCTTTGCAATTAGTTTTAGCCACCAACTCGCGCGTCGTAATCCTTGCTTACCTTCAAGAGT
>NZ_ACZN01000016.1 GCF_000176135.1 Vibrio coralliilyticus ATCC BAA-450
CTTTGAACACTTTCTTATCACCGTTGAGCTTAATATCCCCATTGGAAATAGCCTTCTCAAGAGTGGTTACACCAAGTTGTACGTCATCAAGCGTTGCTTTGGTTAAAGTGAGCGAAACATCTGGATCATCATTGAATTTCGTTGTGTGGTTAAGCACTGAGTTTTCGATATACAAGGTATATTTTTCACCAAGATCGGTGAAATTGATGTTAATGGTGTAGTCCTTGCCTGCCGCTTTTTCTGGAAGCAATCGAACCGCAAGATAGTCGAATAACATCTCCGGTGGCATATTTTTGATGATGTCAGGAGAGGCTGTATTGGTTCCACCTGCAGATGGAGTACCGTTTCTTAATTCATATGCACCTTGTAAGTAGACGGAACGCCAAGGGCCAGACTCAGCTTGATAGCCAAGTTGCTCATAAGTATCAGCCAGTAATGCTTTACCGTTTTTACTTTGAGGGTTTGCAAATACAACGTGTTTTAACACTTCCGCTACCCATCGATATTTTCCGTTATCGAAATCTTGTCTCGCTTTGTCGATGACGGTTCTTTCCCCACCCATATATTCAACATATTTTACCGCAGCATTCGTCGGTGGAAGGTTATTGAGGTCTGATGGATTACCGCTGTACCAACCCATGTAGCGTTGATAGACGGCGCGACTGTTGTGGCGCAGAGTTCCGTAGTAACCACGAGTACTCCAATTATTCTCAATTTCATTTGGGAATTGAATTATTTCAGAGATTTCAGAACCAATGTAACCTTGATTCATTAAGCGAACGGTTTGGTCGTGAGTTATTTGTACATATCGCGTTGAAGCTTGAAGTACTCGACAATTTCTTCTTGTCCCCACATAGGCCAGTGGTGACTTTGGAATTTAACTTCGACTTCGTCGCCCCACATTTCGATGGTTTCATTTAAGTAATGTGACCATTTCAAAGCATCGCGAACTTGTGCACCACGGAGGGTCAATATATTGTGCATGGTATTGGTACTATTTTCAGCCATCCACAGTGCTTTTTTCTCAGGGATCCAAGTATTTATCTCTGTTGGTGCTTCAGACCCTGGTGTGTATTGGAACACCATTTTAATACCATCAACAACGTGCTCTTCACCTGTTTTTTCGATAATCAGAGTTGGGCGAATTAGCGTCGCAAGGCCGGTTGAGGTTGTTTGACCTAAGCCCCCGTTGACACCACCTTCAGGATTACGTGGCAACAGCGCGCCATACATATAAATTGCGCGTCGACCCATTGCATTGCCAGCGATGACGTTTTCAGAAACTGCATGCTCCGTAAATCCGTGTGACGCGATAATCTGTACTTTGCCAGCTTCTACATCGGCTTCATCAACAATACCTCGAACACCGCCAAAGTGATCTATGTGGCTGTGGCTATAGATCACCGCAGTAACAGGGCGCTCACCAAGTTCTGCGTTGATAAATGCTAACGCCGCTTTAGCGGTTTCTTGAGAAATCAACGGATCAAAAACAATCCAACCATTTTCACCTTCAACAAAGGTAATATTGGTCAAGTCATAGCCGCGAACTTGGTAGATACCGTCAGTAACTTTAAATAGGCCGTTTATAACGTTTAGCTGAGCATTACGCCATAAACTAGGGTTAACACTATCCGGGGCTTTGGCATCTAGTGTAATGAACTTTTTATACTCTTCTAAATCCCAGACAACGTCCCCATTTTCATTAGTAATGGTGACAACATCTTGCTTGGCGATGAAGCCCTTTTGAGCACGTTCAAAATCTTTGGTGTCTTTAAATGGCAGGGTTTTATAGAGTGCTTGATTAGTATCAATAGTGGCTTGAGTTGCAGGTTTCGACTCTGCTGCGACAACTCCTGTAGACATGACCAACACTAGCAACGAGTTCGTTATATTTCTCATAGAGTGTTCCTTCACTATATGCATGGTTATATTAAATCAGCCTATTAGTAGGTAAATATTTATTGCTAATAGGATTAGTTTTTAATATGCATCAAAATGCATTTAACATAGTGACCATACATTAGAAGACATGGTTATGCCACATGATATTCAATTTGGTATATATCTGGAATTCACGCTTTCTAAGAAATAGGCCCCAAACCTCATGTCTTGCTTAAAAACGTATAGAGGATGAATAAGCTATATGCACTAGAGTAAATACTTAGCAATACCTCAGCTAATCCGCTATGCACCAATTTAGTCAAATAGGTAACACAGAAATGTCCAGAAATGAGTCGATATAATGAGGGTTAATCCTTTGGAATCCGCCTTTATTCGTCATCGAGTTACGACCGACTCAAAGAAGTTTAAAATATTTATGTGGATCAACGTATTAGGCATGTGGAGCTACATAGTTCTTATTGCAAGTCTAATATTTTTAAAGTAAACGGGGTACATGCCTTAAATCATATGGGAAGCGATTGCTTAAATACTCATGTGTACTATCAAAATATAAATTTTATACCTTTCAGCATTCGGTTAATTTGCTGTCACTTTATGAGAGCCCTTACATAGCCTTACAAAGCCATACAATACTCACTGCGGTTTTAAATTAAGCTGTTCTTCTTCGATGAACAGATTTTGTACGTTCCTAGAATTCAAATTTCTTCAAGAAAATACTTATCTTGCTAGCACTATTGCGCTACGTTCATCTAGAAGTTATAAAAATGTTAATTAGGTGGGTCAGATTACCGCATTCGATACCTTCTTGTTATAGCGTATTGAGAGTTCATACGCCCACTTAAGTAGCACTTCGCATCATAGGATGCATATCTAAGATGTTCATGAACGAACGAGGAAACACAGCACTTTTAGGATGGTATAGGCACAGAAAAAGTACACCGAGTGGGGAGATAAACCAATGTATAAAAATGATGCTATTGCAAGTCTAAAACAATACAACAAGCTGGATGAAGTTGAAGTAGAACCTGGAGATATACTGATATTCAAGGTATTTCCTGGCTGGGCATTTGGTCAAATCGAACTCGGAATTACATGGGGGCAAAAGCTCCTACATAAGAAGTCAGCTGATGAAAAGTTTGGGATAAAGCTTAGAGGCTCATCTACTTCTGAACATGCCGCCATTGGTTTGTCAAAAGACTTGTTAGCAGAAGCTGCTGGAGAAATTCACGACACTGATGACATACCAAACAATGCCGCGATTGTATTTAAATGTAAAAACAAAGACTTAGCCGCGGGTGCTGTGACGGTCACTAAGGCATTGTGCAGAATGGATGTGGGTACAAGACCCAGCAATCTAACTATGCTTGACGGTAATTATGATATGGAAGGCGCTAAAAAATCTTTGTTTAAAGAAAGAGCCTTTAAGTCGACTACCAATCAATTTATCGAAGACATTATCAGCTTCGTATATGGAAGCAGCAATGTTATCCCTAACATGTTTTGTTCACAGCTCGCTGTAGCGGCATATGAGAGTGCATCCGTGGCCTTGTATGGTAAAACTTGTTTCGGCTCAGATCCTAGAGGCGTCACTCCTAAATATTTGGAGCACATTCTTAACACCAGCGGGAATTTTTATCTCGCCGGACGGCTAAAAATCCCTCCTCTCATTCTTCACACTCACAAAGTGATAAAAAAATATGAACATGCTAGAAAGTGGAAGCAAAGCCCTGCATCTATAGAACTAGTAGAGGTTTTAGAAGAAGCATGGAGTATGCAAGCAGAAGATAGAGAAGGTTATGGCATACTATTGCATGTTTATGAGACGTACTTTGGGCTTAATGTAAAACCAGAGTATAGGCATGAAATGCGTGAACTAACTCCTGATGAACTCAATGCGCTGCCAGCCATAAAAGCATTGCGTATGAAACCCAAAAGAAATGGTCGCTTGTACAATATGGTTTTCCAAGAGATCGCGCCGTTAGAATATTTCTTGTGATAATTGTGATTTTTCAGTGCTAAATTGGTGTTAATCTCCAAGGTAACAATAAGGGCGTAACCATTAATTGGTTACGCCCTTTTTTTGATCAGATAAAACCAACTAACTTCAGTCGCTAATTCGCATAAGTGAGTGATTACTTACGCTTTACCCTTCACTCCACAGCCTTTAATCACTAGCTGGGTGATAAATTCAGCGGCTTGTTGGTAATCGCCATTATCCAGCGTGTCTTTCTGCATAACGTTACAGATCTGCCAGCTGAAATCTGCGTAAGTCTGCGTCGCTGCCCAGATGGTGAACATCAGGTGGTGTGCAGGGACTTTATCCATCAGCCCTTCTTCACTCCAGGTCGCGAACTTATCCAAAATCATCTGTGACTGCTTAAACAGCTCCTGCCCGATATCTTCTGGCAGCACCTTAGCACCAGACATCACTTCATTAGCGAACACTTTAGACGCGTGTGGGTGGTCGCGTGAAATACGCAGCTTAGCTTCAATGTATTGAGTTAAGGCTTCGACTGGGTCGTCGAGTTCTTCAATCGGGCTAGAGGCTTCCAGTAACGGCTGAGTCACAGTCTGGAGCACAGCATAGTAGAGCTTGTCTTTACTGCTGAAGTAGTAGAACACATTAGGTTTAGGGATATCTGCGGCTTTTGCAATATCCGCCATCTTTGTCGCTGCGTAGCCATGGGTGGCAAACTGTTCACTCGCGACATCGATAATCAATCCCTGATTTTTCTGCCTGATACGAGACATTGTTATTCCCTATACATCTGGTGTAACGACATACTAAACAATATGTTAAGAGAGACAAAGTGGTGGGGATAAAAAATCCCGAAGTAAGCACACCAGGAGCCTGCAATATGGAGCCCGAGGAAGGTGTAACTCCAACCTGCTGTCTTACGACGGGAACGCGTATAAAAGGAGACGAAAAACTACGCGATTTAGTAATGAATCATTTAGGAGCAGCGACTACGGATTCAAGCCATGAGAGAATCAGCAGGACCGCTACCCCATGGAACGATGCGGGAGAGGAATCCACATCGTCCCGACAGGAATTAGTCCCTGATTGAGTGGCCTGAGCGTTTCTCAATCGCTTTAATCAGCGCAGAGTGGTCCCAGTTCTGGCCGCCCATTGCTGCACAATCTTCAAACAGCTCCTGAGCATTTGCCGTATTTGGCAGTGCTACATCCAGCTCTTTTGCACCAGACAGCGCAAGGTCTAGATCTTTCTGGTGCAATGTAATCTTAAAGCCTGGGTCGAATGTGCCTTCCACCATGCGCTCGCCGTGCACTTCAAGAATCTTCGAGTTGGCAAATCCGCCAAGCAATGCCTGACGTACACGCGCTGGATCGGCGCCCGCTTTTGACGCAAACACTAAAGCTTCAGATACAGCTTCGATGTTCAGAGCAACAATGATTTGGTTAGCGACTTTACACGTCTGACCTGCACCATTTTCACCGACTAGCGTGATGTTTTTACCCATTACCTCAAACAGTGGACGCGCTTTATCAAACGCTGATTGCTCACCACCAACCATGATGCTCAGTGAGGCATTAATAGCACCCACTTCACCACCTGATACTGGTGCATCAAGATATTGCGCGCCACTTTCGTTGACACGTGCCGCAATCGCCTTGGTTGCGATTGGTGAAATCGAGCTCATGTCGATAACCAGTTTGCCTGCTGCGCCACTTTCGTTTAGGCCAGCTTCAACACCGTTCTCACCGAACAGTACGTCTTCCACCTGCGGCGTGTTTGGCACCATCAGGATGATCGCGTCCGCCAGACGAGTCGCTTCTGCTGGTGAATGACAAACCAGCGCACCAGCTTCAACAAGTTCAACCGGTGGCGGGTTGAAGTGATCAGTCAACACAATGTCGTGACCCGCTTTTTGCAGGTTGATCGCCATTGGCTTACCCATGATACCTGTACCGATAAATGCAATTTTCATAATATGTTCTCCGTAACGTTAACCGCACTTAGCGGTATAGGTTTAGCCAATCTAAGCCTTCAGTTGTGGTGGTTTTTGGCTTGTATTCACAGCCCACCCAACCTTGGTAACCCAATTCATCCAGATGTTTGAGGACAAATGGGTAGTTAATCTCACCAGTTCCCGGTTCATGACGGCCTGGGTTGTCTGCCAGCTGCACGTGGGCGATCTGGCCGATGTTGGCACTCATGGTTGGCGCTAAATCCCCTTCCATGATCTGCATGTGGTAGATGTCGTACTGAATGAACAGATTGTCACTGCCCACTTCTTTAATCACTGCTTTGGCCTGCTCAGTAGTATTGAGGAAAAAGCCCGGAATATCACGAGTGTTAATCGCTTCAATAACCAGTCGAAGCCCTGCTTCCTGCAATGCTTGAGCGGCGTATCTGAGGTTAATGACAAAGGCTGCATGCGCATCCTGTTGGCTGACACCAGCAGGCGTAATCCCCGCCAGACAGTTGACCTGCGTATTGCCCAGCACCTTGGCGTACTGAATGGCTAACGCAACGCCTGACTGAAACTCTTCGATGCGTGACGGATCACACGCAATGCCGCGGTCGCCAGCATCCCAATCACCCGCCGGAAGGTTGAACAGCACCTGTGTCAGGTTGTTTTGCTCCAGCTTCTGTTTGATTTGCTCAGCATCAAATGCGTAAGGGAAGAGGTATTCCACACCGCTGAATCCAGCCTGAGCAGCAGCGTCAAAGCGCTCAAGGAAATCAACCTCGGTAAATAACATGGATAAATTTGCAGCAAACTTTGCCATAGTGATGTCCTTTTTCTTGCAGCCCTTTCGGGCTGCTTCAGTATTTTGCGATAAACAGATTATTGATTGGCTAGCGCGGTTGGTGCGTCGTCGATGCTGTCTGCCAGAGATTCAAACTCGTTGATGGCATCAATCTCTACACCCATAGAAATGTTGGTCACGCGCTCAAGAATCACTTCCACCACAACAGGTACTTTGTGTTTGTTCATCAGCTCTTTCGCTTGTGCAAACGCGGCCTGCATCTGTTCTGGGTCAGTTACACGAATCGCTTTACAACCTAAGCCTTCAACCACAGTCACGTGGTCAACACCGTAGCCATCAAGCTCTGGCGCATTTTGGTTTTCAAACGCCAACTGAACACAGTAGTCGATATCGAACTGGCGCTGTGCCTGACGAATCAAACCTAGATAGGAGTTGTTCACCAATACGTGGATGTATGGCAGGTTGAACTGAGCGCCTACCGCTAATTCTTCAATCATGAACTGGAAGTCGTAGTCTCCCGAAATTGCCACGATGTCGCGGTTTGGATCCGCTGCACGCACGCCTAGAGCAGCTGGTGTTGTCCAGCCAAGCGGACCTGCTTGACCACAGTTGATCCAGTGGCGTGGTTTGTAAACGTGAAGGAACTGCGCCGCCGCAATCTGGGACAAACCGATAGTGCTGACATAGCACGTATCGCGGCCAAAGGCTTTGTTCATCTCTTCATAAACACGCATTGGTTTGATTGGCGCGTCAGTGTAGTGTGTCTTACGCAGCATGCTCGATTTACGCTGCTGACATTCCGCCACCCAAGCGCCACGATTAGGCAGTTTGCCAGCATCACGCCACTCACGAGCCACTTCAACCAGCAATTCCAGCGCTGCTTTGGCGTCAGAAACGATTCCAAGATCCGGACAAAACACGCGGCCAATTTGAGTTGGTTCAATATCGACGTGAACAAACTTGCGGCCCTTGGTGTAGACATCCAGTGAACCAGTGTGTCGGTTCGCCCAGCGGTTACCAATACCGAACACGAAATCCGATTCCAGCATAGTCGCGTTGCCATAGCGGTGCGCAGTCTGCAAGCCCACCATACCGGCCATCAGTTCGTGGTCATCCGCAATGGAGCCCCAGCCCATCAAGGTTGGGATAACAGGCACGCCAGTGATTTCAGCGAACTGTTGCAGTAGCTCTTCCGCACCAGCGTTGATTACGCCGCCACCTGATACGATGACTGGGTTTTGTGACTCACACATCATCGCCATCGCTTTCTCAACCTGCGCACGTGTCGCTTTTGGTTGATACGCTTCTAGCGGCTCATAGGTGTCGATGTCGAATTCAATTTCCGTTAACTGAACATCAAGTGGAAGGTCGATTAGAACCGGGCCCGGACGACCAGAACGCATTAGGTGGAATGCCTGCTGGAAAGCACGCGGCACCTGAGCGGGCTCTAGAACCGTCGTCGCCCATTTGGTGACTGGTTTCGCAATGGATTCAATATCCACCGCCTGAAAATCTTCTTTGTGCAAACGGGCTCTTGGCGCCTGACCCGTAATACATAAGATTGGAATGGAATCCGCCGACGCTGAATACAGGCCAGTGATCATGTCTGTCCCTGCTGGGCCAGATGTACCGATACAGACACCAATGTTGTCTTGATTAGTACGGGTGTAACCCTCCGCCATGTGTGATGCACCTTCCACATGTCGTGCTAACACATGATCAATACCACCAAGCTTTTTCATTGCCGCGTACATAGGGTTGATGGCAGCGCCTGGAACGCCGAAGGCAATGTCTACGCCTTCCTTTTTCAATACTTCTACCGCTGCTTCGATTGCCTTCATCTTTGCCATGCGAACCTCCATTTCAATTGTATACAATCCAAAGATACTTTGTGTACTATGAATCAATTTCTAAATATAGCAACCCCATTTGCAACATTTTTTCAACATAGAACATTTACCCTAAGTGGTTGCTAACCCCATAACACAAAGAAACCATTACTTTACATAAAATATCTTTACGTAAAAATAATTTCCCAGACGAGTAAATGAAAAATAAATGTTAAATACCCTTTGATTGTTTACAAATTTTCCCATATAAGTATTCGTGTAAATAATTTTTGTACACAAAATCGATCAATATTGTTTAAAGGAGACGAACAATGAATTTGAACGATCTAGCCGAAAGAGAAGAAACTGCCTGTCTGGAGGTTGTCGGTCATACAGACAACCCAGGCTATAAGGAGATTCTGTCAGATGAAGCCCTTTCTTTTCTGACAGTATTGGTAAACCGATTTGGCGCCCGTCGTGACGCTTTGCTGCAAGCACGCGAGGAACAGCAAAAGCAATACGATGCGGGTGCATTGCCAGATTTCAGAACTGACACTCAGGCGATCCGTGATGACAAATCATGGAAAGTGGCAACACCACCGCCAGAGCTATTAGATCGCCGAGTAGAAATTACCGGCCCAGTAGACAGAAAAATGGTTATCAATGCGCTGAACTCCGGCGCGAAAGTCTTTATGTGCTGCTTTGAAGATGCTTCTTCACCGACATGGGAAAACATGGTCGAAGGGCAAATCAATCTCAGAGACGCCAATGCAGGCACCATCAGCTACTTTGACGACAAAAAAAATAAGCAATATGAGCTGAATGCCAACCCTGCCCTACTGATCGCTCGTCCACGCGGCCTGCACCTGCCAGAGCAATCAATCCAATTCAATCAACAAGCGATTCCGGGCTGTTTAATGGACTTCGCTTTGTACTTCTATCACAACTACCAGACCCGAGCGCAACAAGGTCTGGGCGTTTACTACTATATTCCTAAGCTAGAAAGCATGGAAGAAGCAAAATGGTGGGATGACGTATTTGCTTTCACTGAAGATCACTTCGGCGTGGCACGTGGCACGATCCGCGCAACCGTACTGATCGAAACACTGCCAGCAGTATTCCAAATGGAAGAGATGCTCTACGCCATGCGCGATCATATCGTGGCGATGAACTGCGGCCGCTGGGATTACATTTTCAGCTACATAAAAACGTTGAAAAACCATCCAGATCGCATCCTGCCAGATCGTCATGTGGTTGGTATGGATAAAGAGTTCCTCAATGCTTACAGTCAGTTACTCGTCAGAACCTGCCACCAGCGTGGTGCGCTGGCAATGGGCGGTATGTCGGCCTTTATTCCTGCCAAAGACCCACAGGAGATGGAACGCGTCACCGCTAAAGTGATTGAAGATAAAGAACGTGAATCACGCAATGGTCACGATGGCACTTGGGTCGCTCACCCTGCTTTAGTCGACTTGGCGATGTCTGTGTTTGATAAAAACCTTGAAGGCAAAGTCAATCAGCTCGATTTCGTCAGCCCTGCGCACGAGATTGGCGCAGAGCTGCTACTTAAACCATGTGAAGGTTCGCGTGACGAAGCTGGCGTGCGCAAGAACATTCGCATCGCTCTTTACTACATTGAAGCATGGATTCAGGGCTCAGGTTGTGTACCTATCTATGGTCTGATGGAAGATGCGGCGACGGCAGAAATCTCACGCGCGAACATCTGGCAATGGATTCATCACGGCGTGAAGCTGGATGATGGCCAAACCTTCAACAAAGAATTATTCCACACGTGGTTGTATCAGGAACTCGACACTATCAAACAGGAAGTGGGTGAGGCTCGCTATGCGGCAGGCCGCTTTGAACAAACTGCTGACCTTTTCTATAAGTTGTCTACTGCAGAAGAGTTCGCCACCTTCCTGACCTTACCTAGTTACGAGCTTCTGCAAGGAGCCGCGTAAACAAAAAATCAGGAGATAACATGGGAAGTTTAACTCTAGAACAAGCACTAGCCGTCATTGACGGTACTTTTCAGGCTGGACAAAAGAGCCAAAGCGCCCCTCTGACGGTCGCTGTACTCGACAGCGGAGGAAAGCTGATTACGTTGCAACGACAAGATGGCAGTAGCATGATGCGGCCAGACATCGCAATCGCAAAAGCATGGGGTGCTCTCGCGCTCGGCTGCTCCTCAAGAAAGCTCGCTCAAGACGCAGACAACCGCCCCGCGTTTATCTCCGCCGTAAACGTTCTGGCACACGGTAATATGGTCCCCGTTCCTGGTGGCTTACTTATCCGTGATGCTGAGCAGAACATCCTCGGTGCAGTCGGGGTCAGTGGAGATATCTCCGACCTCGACGAAAGCTGCGCCCTGCGTGGTATTACTCACGCCGACTTGTTCTGTGATGAGAACGCGGCATAACCCTTCATCAAAAGCGGCTCCGGCCGCTTTTTTATTACCGTTAACGGCCCAACACGGGCAGTTCTGTCAACATTTCCTGAAGTAAATCCGAAAACGCATCAATGACTGGCTGTTTGCGCTCATTGGCAATGTCATCAGGCCGCTGGATCACGCCGTACTGATAGCGAGGCAAGTCCAAGATCGGCAGCGCTCGAATCTTGTGATTATCCATCCCTTTGAGCATGGTGCTGTTGGCAATCGACACGCCAATCCCTTCCGCCACCAGTGAACAAGCGACATCGACAGAGTGCGCTTCAACAACGATTTCCGGAAACAGATTACTGCGAGTAAACCAGTTCATCACATCATGACGAGTACTGCTCTTACGCCCGATCATGACCAGTTTCTGATCGCGCAAGTTGTCAGCGTTGACCGAATGGAATGCCTCGAACTCATGGCCCTCGGGAAACACACACATCGCAATCCCTGAATCCAGTGCCGTGGAACGAAACTTGGAATGATTGCTGATGCGGGTAAACCCAACATCGGCCTGACCGGAATAGACACTTTCTTCAATCGACTGATAATGGCTGGAAAACAATTCAACCGACACGTCAGGAAATAGCGCCACCAGCTGCTTGATAAGTTTGGGGGCCAGTGACTTGGCAAAGGTATAAGGCATCGCAATCTTGAATACTTGCTTCGCTTTGCGTCCCCTTTTGATTTCCGACGCCTGACTCTGGAGCTGTTCCATACCCTCTAAAACGTGCAGTGCGTTTGATAACAAATTGAGCGATTCGGGCTTAATTTTCAATCGTCCTCGGTCTCGTTCAAAGAGATCCAGATCAAGCTCCTTTTCCAGCTGAGCCAACATTCGACTCACACCAGATTGAGATAAGTTCAATTGCTCTGCCGCCAGACTGGTTGTCCCAGCTTGGCTGATGGCTTTAAGCACCCGAAGTTGTTTCGCCGTTATATTCATCTGGTTCCATTTAAATAAGTCACTTTAGTCATACATCTATGACTATTCGTCATTGAATTGAAAACCCTAACACAAAAAAATATGTTGCAGAAATGTTGTAGGATAGAATGTGACGAAATGGAGATTTAAAGTGAGTGAAGCGATATCACCAGCTCAACAAAATGTTACTGAACAACCCAAGAAGAAAGGTAACTTAAACCCTGTAATCATCCTGCTGTCTGTCGTTGTGGTAGCAGTACTGATGACCTATTTTTTCGATTCCGGACAGTTTGAACGTAACGGCAAACTGATCATTCCCGGCACCTACCAAGTGCTGGAAAAAGACGTCTCCCCACTCAACCTGATTGGTATTTACCCTCAAGAAGGCGAAGCTCAAGCCGTCAGTTTGCTTGATGCGTTAGTCAGTATTCCTCAAGCCATCACCAAACAAGCTGGCATGATTTTCATGGTGCTGTTTATCGGCGGCATGTTTGGCGTACTCGACAAAGTGGGCGCCATTGAAACAGGCCTTGAGCGCACACTTTCTGCCACCCGCGGTAACGTCTACTTATTGGTACCGATCCTGATGGTGGTGTTTTCCATGGGCAGTACCTTCATGGGGATGGCGAAGGAGTTCCTGCTCGTGATACCTATGGTCGTCGCCATGGCAACAAGACTGGGACTGTCAAAAATTATCGGTCTGGCGATTGTCACCATTCCGGTTAAAGTCGGTTACTTAGCATCGATCACTAACCCTTATGCCCTATCCGTCGCTCAGCCACTGGTTGATGTGCCGATATTCAGCGGTATGGGGATGCGTATTTTCGTTTACGTGGTACTGATGATCATCGGTGTGGCGTACGTGCTGCATAGTATTCGCAAAGAAGCGCGCACAACGGAAATCGTCGCGCAATGGGACAACAAACCTCTGCCAGTTCGCCATACGCTTGTACTAACGGTTCTTGGACTGGGCATCGCCTTTCTGGTCTATGCTTCACAAACGTGGAAGTGGAAATACAATGAGTTATCTGCGTATTACATCTCGCTTGGTGTGATTTTCGCTGTCATCGGCGGCTTGTCAGCCAATGACACCATCAACGCTTTCATCAGCGGTATGAAAAAGGTTCTCATCGCAGGCGTATTGATCGGGCTCGCCACCTCTGTCGCTATTGTCCTTGCGCAAGGTAAAGTGCTTGATACCATCATCTACCACTTAGCCGGAGTCATCGGTGAAGGCCAACCAACGCTGGCTGCCTATGGCATGTTCTTCTCTCAGTTGGTCATCGACGTGGCGATTCCATCCACCTCTGGGCAAGCCGCCGTCACTATGCCAATCCTTGGTCCACTCGGGCAGCTTTCCGGTGTCGACCCACACACCACGGTACTGGCCTTCCTGATGGGTAACGGGGCGACAAACATCATTACACCGACTTCCAGCGGACTACTGATCTTCCTTGCGACGGCACAAGTTGGATGGGGACAATGGGCGAGATACATCTTCCCATTCTTCCTCATCACCATTGCGTGTGCCCTGGTCTTCCTATCTATCAGCCTACACGTATACGCCTAAGGACATCTCATGAAAGCAGTAACTGATGTCAAAATCCGTACGCGAGACGGAGAAACACTCGCGACCGATATTTACTTTCCAACCAACGGTGAAGGCCCATGGCCCGTGGTAATGGAGCGAACGCCTTACGACAAAACGGCGCCTTCTCGTTCTGAAGTCACGTTGCAAGGGCATAAGGTCTCCCGTGAAGAAATGGCGCAGGCATTCGTTGATAAAGGTTTTGTGTGTGTCTTTCAGGACTGTCGCGGCCGTTATCAGTCCAGCGGCACCTTTACCAAGTACATCAACGAAGCCGAAGATGGCTACGATACGTGTGCATGGCTAGTTGAGCAGTCTTGGTGCAATGGAAAAATAGGTACCATGGGGCTGTCATACGCCGCCCACACTCAGCTGGCACTTGCGTGTCTCAATCCTCCGGGGCTGGCGAGTATGGTGATGGATTCAGGGGGATTCTCCAATGCCTATAAGTGCGGTATTCGTCAGGGCGGAGCGTTTGAGCTCAAGCAGGCGACATGGGCCTATCGCCAGGCACTGGTGAGCCCCAAAGCCGAGCAAGATCCTGTGGTAAAAAAAGCGCTGGAGCAGGAAGACATTCGCGAATGGTTTAAGTACTTGCCGTGGAAAGCGGGCCAGTCGCCACTGCGCCATGTGCCTGAATATGAAGCGTATCTACTTGAGCAGTGGAAACAGGGCAGTTTCAGTGATTTCTGGAAAAAGTCCGGCATCTACGCGCTTGATAGCTATCAGAACATTGCTGATATTCCGGTGTTGCTCATGTCGAGCTGGTACGACGTATACGTTAAAAGTACGCTGGAAAACTACACGGTGTTGAGTGAAAAGAATCGCTCTCAAACAGCATTGATCATGGGGCCTTGGCTTCATGGAGACCGAAATACCACGCATAGCGGTGACGTAGAGTTCGGTCAGGACGCCTCATTTGACGACAACATTGACAGCAACTGGCTGGATTTTCGCGTGAAGTGGTTTCAGCGCTGGCTGCTTAATGATGACCGTCATACGTTTGCCAACGTGCAGGTGTTCCAAATGGGCGGCGGTTCAGGTGAAAAAAACCAACTGGGCCGGCTTCAACACGGAGGCCAGTGGCTAAGCAGTGATCGCTGGCCAATGAAAAACACCGAAGCTCAGAACTGGTATCTGCATCGACAGGGCCAGCTGACCCAGCAGGCTCCGGCCACAGACAATCACATCAGCTATCTGGCCGATCCGAGCAACCCAGTCCCCACTATTGGCGGCGCGTTAACCTCGGGTAAGCCAGTGTTTGAAGGTGGTGCGTACGATCAACGTGAAGATGTTCGCTTTTATGGTACCAAAGGCAACCATCTCCCCCTTGCCGCACGTTCGGATGTGCTGGTGTTTGAGACCGAACCACTCGCTGAAGATTTGATTGTGTCAGGAAAAGTATCGGCGAAACTGTTTATTGAATCCGACGCGCCGGATACGGATTTCACCATCAAACTGGTGGATGTTTATCCGCCAAGCGAAGACTACCCGCAAGGCTTCGCGATGAACATCTCCGATGGCATCTTTCGTTGTCGCTACCACAAGAGCTGGCAGCAGCCAGAGCAGCTTTGCCGCGGCGTGATTTACGAAATTGAGGTTGAAGCGTTTGCCACTCAGAATTGCTTCGCGCAGGGACACAAACTGCGATTAGACATTGCCAGCAGTAATTTCCCTAAGTTTGACGTCAACCCAAATAGCGGTGAACCCGAAGGTGAGGCGTATGCCAAACAAGTGGCCAAAAACACCATTCACTGTAGCCACAGTCATTCATCAATGTTGACCTTGGAGATACTCCCGAGCTAGAAAATTAAGCCCCTATTTATGGTAGGGGCTCTATTCGCGCTTTCGGCAGCTCTTACCCATGGTCAAAACACGCTGATTTCAATTTCTAAGTGCATTTCAGATACTTACCACCATCAGCAAAATTCATCTTTGGTTGATTAAAATACTCATTATCTATCAGTAAGTTACCAGGTATTGATTTCGTTACTGGGTTAAATATTAGTTAACCTAGGTTAAATTTATTTGAATTTTATTGATCGCAAAAACTCGTTCTAATGCGCGTGATTTTTAATCACCCAGCCTGCTTTATTAACCTAAGGCTTAGGAGACGTTTTGCGAAAGTCCATTCTTGCCCTGATCTTTTGTTCGCTGCCTGTCTTTGGGGCCGCCGACGATTACCAAAAACTCGCAAACATGTGTATCGCTTGCCACGGCAGTGACAACAATACTGCGTTTCCTTCTATCCCTAATCTGAAATGGCAGAACAAGCTCTACCTGACCAAACAGCTCTCCAACTTCAAAAACGGCCAGCGTCAGGATGCCACCATGACCAAAGTCGCCCAGTTGCTGTCTGAAGAGGATATCGAAAAGCTGGCCGATTACTTTTACACCCTGAACCATCAAGAGTAACCCCATGAGTTTAGATAGAAGACAATTTCTCAAGGCGGCCCTTTCCGCCACCGCCGTATCTGCGTTACCTGTATCTTGGGTGTTTGCTGCTAATCGACCGGAAAACGTTGCGGCTTTGGATATCAGCGCACTAACTTGGGCCAAAGCGGAAGATCTGCCGGATTACTACACGGTACTCAACACGAATCCGCTCAATGCTTATCCGCCAGAAAGCATGCTCGCGCCTCCTGTCACACCAGCAGGAGTGCCTTTTGTGCGTTGGAATGGTCAAATGCCGGACTTTTCTCAAATCGACCCAGAAACCTGGACATTTGAAGTGAAGGGAGAGTCGGTCAAGCAAAGCAAGACATACACCATTGCTGAGCTCAAATCTAAGTTCAAACATCACACCCAAAGTCTGGTATTGGAGTGCGGCGGTAACAGCCGCAATAACTTCTACCCAAGCACTAAGGGGAACCAGTGGAACAACGCTGGCGTGTATTGTGCCGAATGGACAGGCGTACTGCTTAGTGATGTGCTCAAAGACTGTGGTATCAAAGATGATGCGGTCTACACAGGCAACCATGGCTTTGACAAGCACTTGAGCGGTAAAGGCGAAGCCATCTCGCGTGGCGTGCCTATCAAAGCCGCGATGAACGACAACGCACTGATCGCGTGGGCCATGAACGGCGAGCCGATTCCTTACCTGCATGGTTACCCGCTACGTGTCGTCTTTGCGGGCCGACCAGCTTCCGTCTCACAAAAGTGCGCCACTGGGATCAGCGTTCGCAATCAAATCCACGATGGCCACAAAATGGCCGCCCCGGCTTATCAGGTGCCAAAATACCCGATTGCTCCCGGAGAGAAGGTCGATAATAAAGACTTTCGTATCATCGAAGAGATGATCGTCAAATCACTGATCACCTCACCTAAAAGCGGCACTGAGTTTGCTCTGGGTAAAACCGTCACGGTCAGCGGCCATGCATGGGCAGGTATGAGAAGCGTGGAGAAGCTTCAGGTGAGCTATGACTATGGCACGACATGGCATGACGCTAAACTGGAGAAGCCCGTCAACAAAGGCGCATGGCAACAATGGCAAGCCGATTTGGAACTGCCAATGGCGGGGTACTATGAGATCTGGGCTAAAGCAACCGACAGCGAGGGCGACAGCCAGCCCGTCGTCCAACCGCAATGGAACCCTAAAGGTTACCTGTTCAACGGCTGTCATCGTATTGCCATCAGGGTGTCGTGATGAAAAGGGCTACAGGCAAATCTCGTGCGATGTTTATCGCCTCACTGCTGGCGTTATCTGCACTCAGTGTGCAAGCGGAAGACGAAGCCAAGCTGACACCGGAACAGAAATACGGTGTCGATAAAGCTTCTGGGCTGATCATGGCGCCGGGGTGGGAATTGGTGAATGGCCAATGTAACGCCTGCCACACGAGTCTTATTGTGGCTCAGAACAGCGGTGATAAGGAACAGTGGCGAGAAACGATTCAGTGGATGGTGGACACACAAGGACTGTGGGATCTGTCAGACACTTGGGATCCGGTACTCAACTACCTCAGCACCTACTATCAGGATCAGGGCATCGATATGAACAAGTATCGACGTAAGCCGATTGAAAGTGCTTTGATGCCGCCAATGCGGGGAAAAACACAATGACACGCTCAATGTTTCACGCGCTTTGCCTAACGGGTGTATCTGCACTCTGCATCGCAGTATTGTCTGCTTGTTCAGAGGAGCCAGCAGCTCCGACACAACCATCAGACGCACTGTCAGTTGAGAAACCATCCGATACTGAGCAGTCACCTGAGGCTATCATCGATATCGCGGCGGGAGAGAGCTTGGTGACCAACCTCTGTAGCCAGTGCCATGGCGACAAAATCATCCCTTTCGTCCAGTCATACCCGAACATAAAAGGGCAAAAGGCGAATTATATCCTTAAACAGCTACGCGAGTTCAAAACAGATAAGCGTCAGGATCTGTATATGCAGTCGGTGGTGAAATCTTTGTCCGATCAGGACATGAAGAATGTCGCCGCCTTCTATAGCACGTTAGAACCGCTCGATCTTTACGATAAAAGCAAAGATTACCGTTAGGAGGATAAAGAAAGCTCTAACAGCCAACAAGATAAGTAAAGTTAGGTAAGATTGACCCGATGGGCACCAACTGTAGCGCCCATCGGGTCATGATTTGAGGTTATTCGAACTGAGTCTGCCAACCTTTGAGGATCTGATTAATCTGGTGCTTCTGGTTCGAGTTCATGCCTTTTACCAGTTTTTGCTGCACTTCAGCATGCTCTTCAATGATTTTATCAATCAAGGTGAATCCTTCATCCGTCAGTTGCACAGTAACACTGCGTCGGTCTTCTTTACTGTGCTCACGCACAATCAGGCTTTTAGACTCTAATTTATCCAGACGATTGGTCATCGCACCAGAAGTCAGCATCATTGAATCAATTAATTCAGAAGGGGTCAGGCGGAATGGTGAGCCACTGCGACGTAAGGTCGCCAGTACATCAAACTCACCTAGCTTTAAGTCATAGCGCTTATGTAATTGCGTGACTTCCGTTTCCATATATTTGGCAATTCTGAGCAGCCTGCCCATGATGGCCATGGGTTCAGTATCTAATTCGGGCTTTTCCTTTGCCCATTGATCGACCACTCTATCTATAGCGTCCATGAACAGATTTCTCCACTAAGAAAATGACGTTTCGAAGTATCTTAACATAAAGATACTTTACAAACAGAACTTTTAGGCGTACATTCACGCAAAAATATCTTAACGTAAAGATAAAAGATTATGAATATATTACTGGCTATGATCCCCGCCTTCTTCTGGGGAACAACATACGCAGTGACACAGTATAGTTTGACCGACTGGCCTCCACTACTACTTGGCGCCATTCGAGCATTGCCTGCCGGACTATTGTTACTGATGATTAAGCCGTCTCTGCCAAAAAAAGGAGACTGGCAAATTCTCTTCAGTCTTGGACTGATTAACATTGCGACCTTCTTCGGTCTGATTTTTGTTATGGCATTAACCCTGCCCTCGGCAATCTCAGGTGTCGGTATGGTGTCTGTACCGGTATTTGCCATGGTGTACAACTGGGTGGTCAACAAAAACCGTCCAAACTCTATTCAAGCTGTCTGTGGTGCTGCGTTGGTTGGTCTGGCGTGGATGCTATTCTCTCCAGGCTCCATCAGCCTCGACCCGATTGGTTTGGGTGCCATGCTGGCTGCCATCATGTGTATTGTTGCGGGTAGCTCTCTGACCAAGTCATTGGGCAATCGCATGCACTGGTGGACAGTACTGACATGGCAACTGATTCTCGGTGGTGCAATTTTGTCTGTTGCGGCAGGATTTCAGGCTGTCGTGGACCCAGCGCAATACAGCAACGCACTGGGGAATTTCTCACTACATAATGGCTTAGGTTTATTGTGGGTGGTAGGTCTTAATACGGCACTGGGATACGGCATGTACGTGTGGCTGCTGCAACGCATGACAGTGGTAGACTTTACCTTTGGTGGTATTGCCAACCCAATTGCTGGCATCTTAACGGGACTGGTGCTGCTGGGTGAATCCTTTAGCCCATTCCAGTACAGCTTGATGATTGGCATGATTGTGATGTCGCTTCTGCCACAGGCTATACTGGCACTGAGACAAAACAAGCCGTCGCCAGCACAATGTAAATCTAGCTGAGCAGATTACATCTATTGAAAAGGGCCACGTTAATGTGGCCCTTTTTGATTAACTAAAGGTGTCAGAAACAATGGCTGACTGTTCAATTGAATGAAGATAGTTAATCCACTCTTCGACTGGCAGAGGTTTAGCAAAATAATACCCCTGTGCACATCGGCAGCCAATCTGACGTAGGGTCTCTACATGAGACTCGGTTTCTACCCCTTCGGCAATCACTGAAAACTCAAGAATTTGTGCCAACTTAAGCACCGCTCGGGTAATTTCGTAGTCAACTTTTGAGGAATTCACATCTTCGATAAAACTCCGATCAAGCTTGATGCAATCTGCTGACAGATTTTTGAGTACCGACAGTGAAGAGTAGCCTGTTCCAAAGTCATCAATCGCAATCTTGTAGCCTTTCTCACGCAAGGTCGCAATAGTTCTAACGCAGGTTTCAAAATCACGCATCATGTCGCGTTCTGTGATTTCCAGTAGCAACTGATGCGGCTGGCAGTCGGTGTCATCCAATATCTGTTGCAACTGTTCAGCTAAATCAGTTCGATAGAACATACGCGCTGAAAAGTTGATAGAGAACAGCACACCTTGCAAATCGATACCCGCTCGCTGCCACTGAGTGATCAGATTCGCGACTTTTCTGAATACCCATTTATCGATCTCAGTAATTAAATCCGTTTTCTCGGCCACTTCAAGGAATTCAGCCGGTGGCAGCATCCCCAATTTAGGATGATTCCAGCGCACCAATGCCTCGGCCCCAACAATGGTGTTTGAGTCTAAATCGACCTTGGGTTGGAAATACACCACTAGCTCTTCATTAGCAATCGCTTGACGAAGGCCGATATTGGTCTCAACCAAGTCCGTCACTTCATGGGTCATCTTATCCGCGTAGACTTTGTACTGATCTCGGCCACATCGCTTCGCGTGGTACATAGCCGTATCCGCATTACGCACTAAGGTTTCACCATCCTTACCATGGAGTGGGAACTCACATACACCGATACTGGTAGAGACAAAAATCAGGTTGTCTTCAATGTAATACGGCTTGCGCAGCGCTTTGTTGATTCGCTCCGCCAGGGCTTCACCATCTTTGAGATTGGCATCAGAGATAACAATCATAAACTCATCACCGCCCATACGTGCGACAAACCCTGAGTCTCCAATAATCTTCGTCAGAATTTCAGAAATGTTTACTAGTAAGTTGTCCCCAGAAGCATGACCCAAAGAATCATTGATGGTTTTGAACTCGTCAGTATCGAGGTAGAGTAGAACGAAAGGAGCGCCACTTTGTTTGCTCTGTGCGATTTCACGTTCAAGCTGTTTCGTTGCCAATAAGCGGTTAGCCAAACCAGTCAGCGGATCATGGTGCGCGAGAAAGTCGAAATTCTTTTTCTCATCATGCAGCTCTAAATAAGCATCTGACAGACGAGAAGCCATGTTGTTGTAGGCACTTTCTATGTGTCCCCACTCGTCTTGGCGCCCTAAGTCGATCGGTTTTTTAATTGAGTCAGACTCAAGGCGATCAAAACCGTCCTTCAAATCATCAAGTGGTTTTCGAATATGACGACGCACCACATGACTCACCAACAATACTGACAGCAGAACTGCAGCAACACTCATGGTGACGGCATTGAGTCGCGATGCTTCTATCTCTTTTTCCAGCTTTTTGGTTAACTCAAGCGCCTGATTTAGTACTCGCGCTTCCGTGTTCTCGACCATGTTCAGTAGCTGAGTTTGTGCATCCACCAGCGAGGCCATCACAATCCAACGCTGTTCCAGATTAGCGCGAATACGTCTCAAGGCTGCGTTATAGCGTTTAACCGTACGATTGATACGTTTCTTCTGTGACACGACCGCTTCAGTTTTGATATCGACGTTTTCCAGATGAAGCAGGAAGATATCGAGCTCTTTTTCAACTTCAATCAACAGCACTTTTTCTGTTTCAGGGGTGATTCGGCTGTGTATATCACCGACCATTTTACCGGCAGAAAGAAACGCTTCGCGCAACATATTCACTAGGTCTAACTCATTGTTATAGCGCATAAAGTCAGGCTCATTAATGTGGCGAAGCTTGCTGTCAGCAATCGCAAGTTCCAGTTGATCCAACTGCTCTGCTAAGGTGTCGTCAATCTCATGAGTTTGCTTAAGAATACGATTTAACGCTAAAGAACTACCCAGAAAGCGATGGAAGCTTTCGATAAATGCATCAATCTTGAGTGAGAACTCCTGATTAGTAGAGAGGTCGCGCAGTCGCTGAAGTTGGAAGTCGACATTAAAAGCTTCTTCCGACAAGGTGGTTTCACTGAACAAGAACGTCTGCTCAAGCAGCTTAACCCTTGAAGTCAGAGCAAATACCCGCCGACTGATCTCGGAGTTCACGATCAGATCTGACACATGCGATGTGGTCTCCGTTTTAAGAGTCGACTCAACAGAGTGGAGCGAGCGAATGACCATAAACACCGCGAAGCTGACGATCAGCAAAGAAAGCAGGTTGGAAACAATCAAGCGCTGAGTTAGGTTGATAGGGCTGAATTTCATTGCGGCTTCCATATACTCAGATACGCTTCGCGATAGCCGTTTTGCGGATCATAAATCCCCGTATCTTTTTGACTGATTAACTCTGCAACATTGTCAGGCGTGACTAGGTGTACAGGGGCGGAGTAACCGCTAGGCGGCATGTTATGAAAGGCTCGATTAAGCTCATCAATGATTTGCCAACCTTGTAGATAAAGGGGCTCAGGTACAGTGGCAAGCTGAAAGAAATCACTGTCGATACGCTTGTACGCTGCTTTACTGCCATCTCCAGCAGAGATGTTCTGTGGAATAGGCTTGTTCTCTTCTAAAATCGACTCCAAAGAAGGAATCGCGTAATCAATGTACAGATCGTTGATGGCGAGTATGTGGGTAATTTCATCGCCATGTTTTTCCCACAATTGATCGAGTACAGCTGGCATTTGTTCAGCAATTTTATCCAACGGTAGCGCTTTAAGCTCTAACACTTTACACGTTTCACAGCGCTCAATTGCCGCAACCATAGCATCAGACTTAATCGTCGCGATCTTGTAGTTCGGATCGGTAAACACCAACGCATTCACCAAGCCATTGGAGTTAACGATGGCCAGTAATGCAGCTACCTCCGCAACAGCCAATGGATCAGTGGTGATGTTCATGTACAAGCCAATATCTGGATTGCCCCCTGCTAGCTCCGTGGCATGCCAACCAATAACCGTAATGCCTAAGCTTTCAGCAAGTTTGAGAATATCTTTATGTCGGTGCGCATCAATGCCACCTAACACAATCGCATCGGGTTCAAAGCCAATCGCCTTTCTTATGGCGGCCCCCTGGCGCACCTCTGAACCGAGACCGTCAATAAACCTTAAGTGCCAATCCAAGTGAGAAATAGCCTCAGACATGCCTTTCGCAACGCCATACACACCGCCATTGCGAAGGTCTGAAGCAACGAAAATGATGTTTCTGTCGTGAACAATTTTAGGGCCAGAACTAGGTCCATCCCACGCCTGATCGCTAGCTATTGCAAGCGTTACTTTATCTTTGGCATAGGTAAAAAAATCGGTGTCAGTTGTGTCTGCAAATAACGGCAAGCTACAAACAGAGGCGAGCAACACGCTCGCCAAAATTAAAACTTTATGCATATTAATTATAAAAATCTTTAACTCATAATTTTTATATATTTATAATAATGTTAATACACAATCAAAACATTTGGTAACAAGTATGCGATTTCACGTTAATAGAGTGCTAACAGCCGTGCTGACGGGTACTCTATGTGTTTCATCTTTTGCTTTTAGTTCAGAGACTTCCCACACTCAACAAGATAAAATCAAGCTTGAAACATTTCAAAAGACAGTCAGTGGGGAACCGGTCCCTTTAAACAGGCCTTCAGCCGATAAACCAATCAAAATCGCCTTAATTTACCCAAGTGCGGATATTTCTGATTTCTGGGTACGCAACTACACGGCTCTAGTCAAACGCCTCGAAGATCTCGACGTACCTTTTGAAATCGTTCAATACACCTCTAAACAAATCGAACACTCATTGCAAACGCAATACACCAAACAGGTGTTAAACGCTGCTAAGCCCTACGATTTCGTGATTTTTGGCCCGTCAGAACTCGGCTTGCAGTCAGGAAACATCCAGAAGTTGTCTGCCTCCGATAAGTTCAAAACCTTTATCTGGGCTTTCCATACTCCAGATTCTCAGTGGCAGCACCAGCCAGATGCGTGGTTTGATTTCTCCAGTGCAATGGGCGCAGAGGTATTGTGTGAACACGTTGTCAAACACCTAGGTAACGAGGTCGACTTTGCAGCCAATCGAGGTATTCCTGGCATTACAGATACCCAACGTTCTCAAGGGTTTATTGACTGTGTAGAAGAAAAAGGAGACTGGCTGACAGCCTATGAGCATTTCGGTCAGTACCAAAAACTCGGCGGCGCTGATGGTGTCAAACTGGTGCTGGATAATTTCCCTGAAGTCACCATGATTCACAACGCGAATACTGCGATGACAATGGGCGCGGTAGATGCCTTAGGGGAAGCAGGGAAGCTCTCTGACATTTATGTGACTGGCTGGGGTGGAACAGCGAAAGAAATTGAAAAAATACGCTCTGATGAATTAGATGCGACGCCGATGCGCATGAGCGATGATCTCGGCGTCGCAACAGCTGAAGCCATCAAATTTCATCTGGAAAGTCGAGCAGAAGAATTACCACAGATCTATCTTGGCCGCATTACCGTCGTGCATAGTGACATGGACCATACTGAGCTCGATAAACTGACACGTGAAGCCTTTCGATACTCGGGGTCAAATAATTAAGAGCATTCACCACCAATAAGCACAAACGCCATGACAATGTCATGGCGTTTCACTTTACACTGTAAACACAAGTTCTCACTGTTAATCAACGTAAATAGGCTTATCAGGGTTGGCGAGATAGTCAAACATCATCTCGATGTCTTCGACTAATACGCGTCCTTGGGAGAGTTGAGGAAGCTCATCCGGTGCAAAAAATTCAATCTCAGAAATCTCAATATTAGTCGTCGCGTCACCAGATACAAAATCGCACAGAAAGAATAACTTATAGATATGAAACGGAAACTCAGGTTGATAGTTATGTATCGCACGATCTTTCACCGCCACCAGCCGAGGGTTATTCACCACATAACCCGACTCTTCCAATACTTCACGCACAACACCTGCTTTCGGTGTTTCACATACATCACCCCAACCACCGGGTAGCGTCCAGCAATTATCCTCTCTTTCTCTGACTAAGAGTATTTTTCCATCCTTGATCACCGCAGCACGTAGATCTATTTTTGGTGTTGGATAACCTGATTCCGGAATAAACAGTTTCTGTACCTGCTCAACTGGGCTGCCACTCAAATGAGCAAACATTTGATGGGCAATCTCATCTAACTGGTGGTAGCGCTCCAGATCGTACTTATCTCTACCATACGTTTCGCCAGCCTGTGCGATAGCTTTAATTTGTTTAGCCCAATCTAACCAAGGTTGCATTTACGTTGACCTTCAAAAATCCAAAGTTAGCGTCCATAATAACGCTTTCGCTGGGCAGGTATTCGCTGATCATCTCACTACTGGCATTTTTCACCAGATTCTGACCAAGCTCCATTCAGCAATAACTCATAGAAGCACCGCGCTGCTGGGCCGGTTTTGGCCCCTTTGGGTAGAGTAAGATGAAGCGGGACCTGATAACAGTCACTCTCCTCCACATTAAGTACTTGCAGTTGTCCCTGATTTCGCTTGGCAACAATGTGAGTCGGCAAACGGCAAAAACCCACACCCTGCTCTACCGCGCGAAAGGCGTGGTCAAAGTTATCGACAGTAATTCTCTGGTTGGATTTCAGCCAGCCGACATTTTGCGCCTGCTCATTGGTTTGAGGCGCGCCAAGATCGCGAATAACGATCTGACAATGCGTTGCGAAATCAGCCATAGTTAGACTCGCTTGCTGAGCAAGCGGGTGTTCAGTCGACACAACAGGAACCATGCTGGTCAGCGCAAATGCCTGTGCCGGATAGTTGGTGACTGGTAGGGTAATGATGGCAATATCAGCCTGTGCACTAGTGACCATGTCAGATGTTTTCGATAGTGACGTTTCCACAACCTGAATCGAAGTCGCGCTGTTTTGCCTGAGGTAATGTGCCATTGGACGATAAAGCAAAAACGGATCGCACAAGTGATCCATTGCAACAGTTATTTCAGACTCAACGCCAGCTGCGATCTGCTGGCTAAGATCCTCAAGTTCTCTTGCCTGATCCAGCATGCTATTTGCTCTACGCAGCAGAGACTGGCCATGGTCAGTCAATGTTGCTCGCTTACCTTTTACTTCAACAAGCTGAACACTGAGTTGCTCTTCCAGCTTTTTGACCGAGTAAATCAAGGTCGTATGGCTCTTATTGAGTGCGACCGCGGCGGCCTGAATGCTACCAGCTCTGTCTATCTCACGAAGCGTGACCCATTGCTCTAACGTGCTTTTTAGTCTCACCGCTTTAACCTGTCAGTTTTTTAGACAATTATACGCAATATTATGAACTTTTCTGTTTATTTTTTATAGGCAACAATCATCCCAACAGCAACCAAACACCACTTACGGAGAAACCATCATGAAACTATTGCAAGTCGATTTTGAATACCACGGTCCGATGGGAGAAGAAATGTCTCAGGCGCTGATAAAGCTGGCTGAGTCAATCAATCGCGAACCGGGCATGATCTGGAAAATCTGGACTGAGAGTAAAGCTGAAAAGCTCGGCGGTGGAATCTACCTGTTTGAAGATGAAACCTGCGCTCAACGCTATCTTGAGATGCACGCTGCACGCTTAAAACAAATGGGGGTCGCAGAAGTACGCGGCATTATCTTCGACATCAACCAACCACTGACAGCCATAAACCAAGGCCCTGTCAATCAGCAGGTAGTACAATGAACAACAAAACCTTCCTAACCCTACATGGCGGTATTTATACTGCCTTTGCTATCGCCCTATTCTTTCTGCCCCATGTGATGTGGCCGATGTATGGCGTAGAAATTAATGATCAATACGCCTACTTCTTATCTCAACATACCAGCATCTTTTTGGGCGGGGTGGCAGCTGTCAGTTTGTTGCTGCGCCACATTGAACACAGAGAAACAATGCGTCAGCTGTTTAAAGCTCTGGTGGTGACCAACCTACTTGGCCTCGTAATCACCGGCTACGCAGGGTTTATCGGCATTTTTGTCGGTTTTGGCTGGAGTGACCCGGCGTTTTTCACTCTGCTGACCATACTGAGCTATCGGCAACTCGCCCAGCAATAACGTAGTGACGAGCGCCTCTTATGATTAGGCGCATCGTCCTTGTCTCGCCTTTCATCCATTTACTGCGTAGAATACGCGCTCTTTTCCATCCCCAAACATTTATAGGCAGACAAGTTTGCATACAGTAGAACAACTAAGAAATGGCCAGCTGGCAGGCATTCAGCGCCTTCAGCTTTCTGAGCAATTAACTGAGTTACCACGTGAGATCTTAACGTTATCTGACAGCTTAGAGATCCTCGATGTGTCCAACAACCTACTGTGTGAACTGCCGGAATGGCTGACTGAACTTACCCAACTCAAGATTGTTTTTGCTTCCAATAACCGTTTTACCCGTCTTCCTTTGGTGCTCGGTCAATGTGAACGGTTAGAAATGGTTGGCTTTAAGAGCAATCAAATTGTCCGTGTCGCGGAAGAATCTCTACCAGAGCAACTCCGCTGGCTGATTCTGACAGATAACCAAATAGAGCAACTACCAGAATCTTTAGGCCATAGACCACGACTGCAAAAACTGGCGTTAGCGGGTAACAAGATCACGGCTCTGCCAAAGAGCTTTAAAAATTTGCTTAACTTAGAGCTAGTCAGGCTGTCAGCCAACCAAATCGATGTGTTTCCTCAAGTCTTGCTTGAGCTGCCAAAACTGGCTTGGATGGCATTTGCAGGCAACCCATTCTGTGAGCGTCTGTCACACAACGAAAGTGTCCCTCAGATCTCATCGGCCAGTTATTCAATGAATCACGTGCTTGGCCAAGGCGCTTCTGGGGTAATCTCACACGCAAACTGGCTCGATAAGGATTTTGATTTCCCAGCAGAAGTAGCGGTAAAAGTGTTTAAAGGCGAAGTAACCAGTGACGGTTACCCGCAAGATGAGTTACAAGCTTGTCTGCAGGCTGGACATCACACTAACCTAGTCAAATCGATTGCACAGTTGAGCGAAGATAACCACCTTGCGCTCGTCATGGAGTTAATCCCATCAGATTATTTTAATTTGGGATTGCCGCCGACTCTAAACACCTGTACGCGTGATGTATTCAAACCGGAATTTATCCTTAGTGCCAAAAAGATCGAATACATCGTTGACCAAATGCTCAACGTTTTCAGCCACCTGCATGACAACAAAGTCTGTCATGGTGATTTGTATGCCCACAATGTGTTGATCAATGCACAAGGTGAGATGATATTCGGCGATTTCGGGGCAGCTTCAGTCTATGACTATCTGACTGACGCTCAGCAGCAAGGTGTGCGCCGTGTTGAGGCCAGAGCTTTGAGTCACTTTATTGAGGACCTACTGTCAGTTTGCGATCGTAATGACATAGGTAGCACCAGTCATCAACGCTTAAGTAACATGATGCGTTTGGCGGGCTAACCAATGTATGGGTGAGTCACTGTGGCTCACCCGATTTGATCGATTTCGTCTTGTAAGGCTTCCAGCTGTTCAAGAATGGCTAAAAATTTCTCTCCGAACTCTGTAACCTGATACTCCACCCTTGGTGGCAACTCGTTATAAATCACTTTATCGAGTATTCCAAACTCCACATTGCGCTTAAGACACTGGTTCAACACCTTCGTCGATAGCCCCTCAACATTGCGCACCATTTCTCCCGGTCGATTTACACCTGCAGCGAGTAATTGATAGACCGTTAGCGACCATTTGCAGCCATAGATTGCTTCCACCATTCGGGCACTGCTTTGGGGTGCAGTTTTTCTCGTAAAAAGTTTTTCTTTGTTATTCATAAAGATGTACCAAAAAGTACCTACCCTACTGATTTGTACTTACTATTCAGTGATTTACATTGCTCCTAATATTAGCACGTCCGAATCAGTCAGGAGAAAGAAAAATGACATACAGTAATCGAGGTACAGCACTCATCATTGGTGGTTCGAGCGGCATGGGTTTTGAAACCGCCAAGCAACTGCTAGAAAATCAAGTCCCAGTCACGCTAGTAGGAAGAAATGCCGACAAGCTAGCACAGGCGGCTAGCGAGCTTGGTGAGTTGGGCATGGTAAAAACGCATCAGGCGGATTTATATGATGCAGACTCTGTCTCGCAACTTGTGCAAAACATCCAAGACTCTCAACAAACCATCGGTTATTTAGTCAATGCTGCGGGCTACTTTAATCCCAAAGCCTTCATTGACCATACTGAACAAGATTATGATCGCTACCACCAGCTTAATAAGGCGATATTTCAAATCACGCAGGCCGTTGCGCAAAAGATGATTCAGGCCAACCGTGGTAGTATTGTCAATATTGGTTCCATGTGGGCGAAACAAGCGATTAAAGCCACACCTTCTTCCGCCTACTCAATGGCTAAAGCGGGTCTACATGCGCTGACTCAGCACTTAGCGATGGAATTGGCGGATTATAATATTCGAGTCAACGCTGTCTCGCCTGCCGTGGTAAAAACGCCCATCTATGAAGCGTTTATTGACCCTAAAGAAGTCGATCAGGCTTTGGAAAGCTTTAACGATTTTCACCCGATAGGCCGAGTCGGAACCGCGGCAGATGTGGCGAACAGCATCAGCTTTTTGCTCTCGGATCAGGCAAGCTGGGTAACAGGAGCAGTCTGGGACGTGGATGGCGGCGTGATCGCAGGCCGTAACTAATGCATATCAACCTAAGGAGTAACTGATGCTCAATATGAACTTTGCCCAGCGCGTCGTAATTGATACTGAGTCGATGCCTTGGGTTGCTAGCCCAGCCAAAGGCGTTTGGCGCAAACCGCTAGAGCGAGAAGACGCAGAATCCGGTCATACAACCAGTGTTGTACGCTACGATGCGGGCTCTCGTTTCAACACGCATCCACATCCAATGGGAGAAGAAATATTCGTCTTGGAAGGTATCTTCTCCGATGAACAGGGGGACTACCCCGCAGGCACCTATCTGCGTAATCCACCAGGCAGTCAACACGCTCCTTTCAGCGATCAAGGTTGTACCATCTTGGTGAAACTGAATCAGTTTGATGAGAGAGATAGCGCGAGCATCAGGGTGAACACCCGCACGCAAGCTTGGTTACCTGGAATTGGCGGCCTTGAAGTGATGCCATTGCATGAGTTCGAACATGAACACGTCGCTTTGGTAAAATGGCCAGAGGGAGAAAGATTTCAGCCGCATCGACATTTTGGCGGTGAAGAGATCTTTGTCCTCTCAGGAGAGTTCGCCGACGAACATGGCCGCTACCCAAAAGGGAGCTGGTTACGTAGCCCACATATGAGCGAGCATTTTCCTTTTGTTGAGCAGGAAACAATCATTCTGGTCAAAACAGGGCATTTGCCCTTATTACGCTAAATGATTCGATAAAATGGCCATCTGGTTAACCTAGATGGCCAGTTCAATCACCCTACTTTCCACCGGCTATATCAATGAACGAACCAGTCACAAACGACGCTTCGTCAGACAACAACCATGCTATCGACTGAGCAACCTCTAGTGCCGTACCACCACGTCCAAGCGGAATTTGAGAAGCGAGTCGGTCTACACGCCCTGGTTCACCGCCATCGGCGTGCATCTCAGTGTAAATGCAGCCCGGCCTGACGCCATTGACTCGAATATCACGTTCAGCCAGCTCTAGAGATAAACCTTTAGTTAAGGAATCCATCGCGCCTTTCGATGCCGCATAATCGACATACTCAAACGGCGCACCCGTTCTTGATGCTGCCGAAGAGACGTTGACAATCGCCCCTGAAGCATCCAGTTGATTGATAAACGCTTTACAGCACAGGAAACAACTCACCACATTGGATTCCATCACCTGTCTAAATCGGCCTACATCGACCTTATTCAATGTCGTTTGCTGGAACAATACACCCGCGTTGTTCACCAGATGAGTCACCATACCAAAACGAGCGTTGACGGCACTGAACATAGTTTCAACTTGACCTTCATCAGACACATCCGCCTGATGCGCGAACGCACGACCACCTGACTGAGTTATCGCCTCCACAACCTCATCAGCACGCTGGTGGTTTTTAAGATAATTGACACACACTGCGTAGCCCTGCTGCGCAAGAAGCTTGGCAGTTTCTGCTCCAATCCCTCTTCCCGCGCCTGTAACGATGACCACTTTATCCATCTGCTCGTCCTTTCCTTATCTTTTCTATTAGGTTGGTTTTACACTGTAAAATGCGTCGGTTCCTGCATTTTCGCCACACCACTCATTAAACGCTCAACCAGTAAGGTCAACGCCTTAGGTTGGTAGCGCCTTTGCTTGTACACCAGATACGCCTGTCTCACACTACGCTGATACTGAGGCAAAACCCGAACAATATTCATCCCTTTATGGACGTGCCTAAACGGTAAAGAAGCCACACCCAGCCCTTTTTCAACCGCTCCGCATACCGCCAGAATATCGTTAACAATCAACTTAGGTTTGACAGTCATGACATCAACTAAACGTTCTTGTTCGTAAACCGAGATGTCTAATGCATGATCGACACTAACCCAATCCAGTTTGCTGAGTTGCTGTAAATCTTCCACAACGCCCACCTTCTCTAAGTATTCAGGGCTGGCAAAAAATGCATGACGAGCTTTAAACAAAGGCCTGGCTATCATGTCATTCATCTCTGCCAAATCGAAGGTGATCAATAAGTCTCGGTCAGTTTGGGGAACGGCTTGCTCCTGGCTGAGCACTAAGTCGAGTGAGACTTTGGGGTAATCAACCAGAAACTGCTCAACGACATCCCCCACAAAAGCGCGGTAGAAGTTGTGTGGGATCGCTAACTTTATCTTGCCGGAAACTTGCTGCGTATCTGAGACCATTTGGCCAAATCCAGACTCGATCGACTCCATACCGCTCTGCAACAACTCAAACGCCTGAACACCACTTTGTGTTGCGACCAGCTCCCTTCCCTTCTTCTCAAGCAATCTAATATTCAGACGCTGTTCTAAGGTCGAGAGGCGGCGCGACATAGTTGATACAGGCAATTGCAGCTTCTTAGACGCTGCCAGTAAAGAACCTTCTTCTACAACGCAACAGAACAAATAAAGGTCGTCGATGTTTCCAAATATGGAATTCATGCTTCTAAACCTGCTTATTTTTTTCACTTATGGCTAGTTATATCCTTAATGACAACATAAGAACAAGCAGAGGAGGCGAAATATGAGTCGCAAACATTTTTGGATTTCAGCCCTACTTTCTTCATTGACTATGGCCGTCATCATGTCTGGATTAATTTCTGGCTATAAACTTGGTTTTAGTAGCGAATGGCCAGCGATCTGGCTCGACAGTTTTATTCTTGCGTGGCCAGCAGCACTCGTACTCAACCTGACCGTATTACCGCTAATACGTAAGCTCTCAAACTGGTTAGCTGGAGTAGGTACTGTATCACAAGCCTAATGCTGGATTTTTGAGATTGGAGGGAGCGCCTGGTTGTACTCCCTCTTCTACGATTTTGAAGTACTTATGGAATAATGATGTCGCGCAGTTGCTGTTCTCTTTGAGCAGTGAGCCAATTTAAGCATTGCTCTTTTAGCGACGGATGGGGTGCAGCCACCAGACGACAGGTCGCATCTCGGTGCTTTATCCATTGCCTTTGAACCTCTCGCAACTCCAAAGATTGAGGTTTTGGCAACGCATACTCTGGTGATGGCAGCTTGAGATAGTCCATCACTTCTTGATAAGTCGCATTTAGACGCCTATCCGTTTCTGCCAGAGGTGTAGGTACGCTCTCGATGTTGCCCCGAACCGCTTTTTCCAAAGCTTCTAGGTAATCGTTTTTCTGTTCTTGGATGGAATCCGTTATCCACGCAGCTCTCCCAGAACCGCCATGCATTTCTTCTTGCTGTGCTTTAAGAGTGACAAAGGTCGTCATTTCGTTATAAGCAGCCTCCATCAATCCTGAATAGTTACCTGAGAGTTCCGCCTTTAAAGAACTCAGAGCACTCTGGCGCTGTTTTTCTTGCTTGTCCGCGATTCGCTGAGCGCAATACCCCATCCCTGCTCCACTTGTCACGTATTGACATAGATCGAACGGCACCACTTGGTTATCTTTCCAGTGCTGATAGTAATCTTTGACTGCATATGACAGCTCAGCGGGAACCCAACCACCACGGGTGATGAGCCAGAAAACGAGCTCTGGGTCTGGTTTACCAAACACGCTACCTTCACGCGAGGCCTGTTCTGCCAGCTCCCAAACATCATAAAATGGCCAGTCGCCATCTTCATCCTTTACGCCATACCTCTCGATAAACGCTTCTACGTCCCGCTCAGGTAACTCTGCAGCATAGCGAATCGTTTGGATTTTCTGTTCTTCATCATAAATTGATAAAGCGGGGTTGTGTTGTTTGGCCTTCTGATAAGTCTCAAGCGCACTTTTAGGGTCTGACATTGATATACTGCCCGCTCTAAAGAACACCTTCTCAAGGTAGTTGTCTAGTGCCTCTTGATGGCCTTGCAAAGCGGCTTGCTGATAGTGATAGACACTCTGCTGGTCAGACAGGATGTATTGGTAAGCGAGCCTGAAATGCGCCTCAGCGCTGCCCTGTTCTGCGGCCATCGTGTACAACGATTTGGCTTGCTCCTTTTCACCCTGTTCATAGAGTGTATTGGCTCGTTCGAGCACATCCGTCTGTGCAGAGATGGCGGGAAATGCTACGTAGCAGCTAAGAAATATCGCAAGTCGTTTACTCATCTGTCGTCCGGTACCTTATCTAACCAGCATCTATTGAAAGGTTTTATTACCTAAAAGACAACGGCTTGTCTAATCAGATGATGAGTTTTCTCAGTGTTCAGAAACAAAAAAAGGAATCACGAGGATCCCTTTTTTAGCAATTTTTTAGCACATGTTAGTGTGTCAGAGATTACAGCTCAGCGTTGTGGTAAACCTGCTGAACGTCATCACAATCATCTAGCATGTCGAGGAATTTCTGGAATTTCTCTGCATCTTCACCCGCAACAGGCGTGTGAGTTTGAGGAACGAATGTAATTTCTTCGACATCAAGCGTTAGATCTGGGAAAGCGCCGTTTAGAGCAGTCTTAGTTTTGAAGAACTCCGTGTGAGGAGCGAATACCGTAATCACGCCATCTTCAAGTTCAACGTCAGTAACATCCACATCATCCATCATTAGCGTTTCTAGAATGATCTCGTCATCATCGCCTTTGAACTGGAATACCGCTTGGTGATCAAACATATGCGAAACTGAACCTTCAACGCCAATTTTCGCACCAGTTTTAACAAAACACTGGCGTACATCTTGGAAAGTACGGTTACCGTTATCTGTTAGACAATCAACGATAACACTAGTACCGCCAGGGCCGAAGCCTTCGTAACGTGCAGGAACGTAGTCTTCACCGCCGCCACCGTTGGCTTTATCAATTGCTTTGTCGATAACGTGTGCAGGAACTTGGTCTTTTTTCGCTTTTGCGATCAGGTGCTTAAGAGACAAGTTCATGTCTGGGTCTGCACCACCATTTTTCGCGCACATGTAAATTTCTTTACCGTATTTGGAATAAACTTTAATTTTTGCGCCAGCTGTTTTCGCCATCGAGGCTTTGCGCACTTCAAAACTTCTTCCCATCGGGATGTTCTCTCTAATTCAATTTAACGCGAAGGATTTTAGCAAAAATCGAGACCATTTCAATTTCTCGATGTCTTGCACACAGGACGTCAGGCGACACCCATCACTCGCTTGTACTTGGCTACAGATTCGAGAAAAGACGCTCGTTCATCTTCATCTCTGATTTTATCCGCTTGCTGATCAATTTCATCTGGCCCTGCTTTCGCTTCACGCAGCTTCCAGACTAAAAATGAGGCCTGTTTATCAAGCTCAATTTTGTTTTTTTCGTTGGCCGGGAGGGTAGATAAATTAATCGACATACAAAGGGGCTGAATCTGCAAAAATATGGAGAGGGAATATAGCACATTCGTGACTTAAATGGACATCAAAGCGCGGTGAGTGAGTTAACTAAGATCAAAAAAAGAAAAATTAAGGGTGGCTATTTGAGCCACCCTTACGTCGATTATCACTGTCATCACATCTAGTGCAGTATGCCTAGGTCTTTCGCTTCCTCTATGGTTAAGCCGCTTTCGCGAATCTCTCTTAATGCTTCAATACGACGACGAGCCTCCGCCGACTTAACACTTTTGGTTGGCTTCTGTGATTGTACTTCTTCCGTGAAGTCCCACTTGTCTGTGATTTTAGTCATTTCATCATGGTCAATAGAATTAATGGACATTGTAACCTCCGAACAAACCATGCAAGGGACAGCTAATCTGTAGCAAAAGCTCGCCGCCCTTGTTAAGAATTTTAGCTTCATAATGTGATTGCGCTAATAGTTCGTGCACAGTTACTGTTTTTTGTATAAATAAGCTTTGCGCGTGGCCAAATGGCGAAGTACATTTAAGGGATTCCCCCTAGTATTTGTAAGGCGATCCAGCTCTCACTTTTCACGCCAACTCCAGTAGTACTTCTCCCTCACAAATGACAAACCTGTTCACATACTGAGCGTTTTTCGAGTCACTTCACTGTTTTAATCACCACTTCTTTTCAGTCAAAAGTTAACAGTTAATGATAATCATTCTCCTTTATTTTTAGGTAAGTGTGATTATGAGTGATAAAGAGCTAACGCATGCGGTACATCACGACCCGATCATTCAGGTTCGTGATTTATGCGTCGATTACATAACGGACAACGGCGACTTTCGCGCGGTGAAATCCGTCAGTTTTGATATAGGCAAAGGTGAAATATTCGGTCTCGCGGGAGAATCAGGTTGTGGCAAAAGCACTATCGCTTTTGCAATCAATCGTCTCCACAAGCCGCCCGCGTTCATTTCTGAGGGGCAAATCCATTTTGACGGTCAAGACCTGCTTAAACTATCAGATCGCCAGATAAACGCGATTCGTTGGAGCGAAATTGCAATGGTTTTCCAAAGTGCAATGAATTCGCTAAACCCAGTTCTGCCCATTCAGGAGCAGTTTGCCGACGTGTTGCGCCACCATAAAGGCATGAGTGACCTTGAGGCGAAAGACAGAGCGGAAAAGCTGCTGGATCTGGTTAATATTCCACGAGAACGGTTAAGCGAATACCCTCACCAGTTCAGTGGTGGCATGCGCCAGCGACTCGTGATTGCGATTGCGTTATCGCTTAACCCAAAGCTGATCATTATGGACGAGCCCACAACCGCACTGGATGTGGTGGTACAACGTGAGATCCTGCAACAAATCTATCAATTGCGTGAAGAGTTTGGCTTCTCAGTTCTGTTCATTACCCATGATCTGGCACTAATGAGCCAGTTGTGTGATCGGATTGCCATCATGCGCCATGGAGAGATTGTGGAAATCAATCAATCGACTCAGATCCGTAACCATCCTCAACACCCTTACACACAGAAACTATGGGCGTCATTCCCCAACATTCATCAAGGTAAGCATCACGTACAAGGAGCGACGGTATGAGCCAGCCGATTATCCAACTCAACAATGTTGTCAAAGAGTTCACGATTGGCGGTGGTTTCGCCGCGCAAGATAGATTTAAAGCACTGCAAGGCGTCAGTTTTAGTCTGCACAAAGGCAAAACTCTGGCGCTGGTCGGTGAGTCTGGTTGTGGAAAAAGCACCTGTGCACGCTTGATCACCAAAGTCCACTCTGCCACATCAGGAGAGATCCTGTTTAACGGCAACAACATTGAACAGATCCAGAGCCGAAAAGCCCTCCTTGATTATCGCAGTAAAGTGCAAATGGTGTTTCAGGACCCGTTTGGCTCACTTAATCCAACTCATACCATTGCTCACCACCTCACCCGCCCACTTAAGATCCATAAGCAGGTTAAGAGCAGCCACGCCATCCCGAAACGATTGACTGAGTTATTGGACTTAGTCGAACTCGCGCCAGACACATTAGAAAAGTACCCTCACCAGTTAAGCGGAGGCCAGCGACAACGGGTGAATTTAGCGCGAGCACTAGCAGTTGGCGCGGAAGTGATATTGGCTGATGAGCCGACGTCGATGCTTGATGTATCGATCAGGCTTGGCGTGCTTAACCTGATGCAACGAATGAAAAAAGAACTGGGTATCGGCTTTTTGTACATCACACATGATTTAGCGACCGCTCATTACATCGCGGAAGAAACCGCCGTGATGTACAAAGGCCAGATTGTTGAGTGGGGTGACACACAGGCGATCTTAACCGATCCGCAACATCCTTATACCAAGCTGCTGATCTCTGCGGTACCGGATCCTGATCTGACGTTTGGTAATCTGGTCAAGAGTGAACCAAACTACTCTGTAGACGCTGATCAAATTCGCGCGACCAGCGCGGTAGTGCAACAAGGCTATGATCAAATTGGTCCAAATCATTTTGTAAAACATTGGGTTAAAGCTGCATGATGACGCTTGATAACTGGGTTTCACACATCGACAACTGGTACCAAACACAGAAGCATGATCAAGGTATTGAAGCTTTAGTACTGAGTGTGCCTGACGAAGTATGGGGCCCAGAGATTAGCGAGCTACAAAGTAAAGCCATTGCCTGCTGGCTGGATGCTTGTTTGCGAGTTTTCCATTTTGAGCGCTACTCACAACCTGATAAAGCTTACCAGTATCTTCAGCTTGCCTACAGCAAACTTCAATTGTGCGCCTGTAACCCAGAAACAGAGTTAGCACTTAAAGACTGGTGCATGAAACGACTGCAAAACCTGACGGTGGTCAGTTTAGAATTTTGCAATCAACGCCCCGAAGCACATTGGCAAAGTCAATCACATCAACTGATTGAGTCACACGTCCAGTTTATGGCCGCACAAAGCTGGAATGAATCTCGGAACGATGATCAAGAACTTTACGAACAGCGGCATTGATAGGCAGATCATTCAGTAGCAAATTCATTCAGTAGAAAATGGCAGCGACAAGGCTGCCATTTACCTTGAAAACAACAGCACTACATTAGTACATGGATTGCCAGTCTGGGTGATCGAGCCAGTTAAGCCCTGGCATATCTGGGTGAGGATCATGGCGCAATAGCCAGTCGTGTAGGGTCTGTTGTAAATCTGTATTGATGTAGTCCACGTTTGCTTTCGTCAGCTCGCCCCAAATTTTGTTATGGGTTTCAGGATCCCCTTCTGGGGTTGCCCAGAAACGAATCTTCTGCATATTACTATGCGCAGTCGTCACAATCCGTTCGAGTTCCACCAGTGCAGCATCAGGCCACTCCCCTTCCCCATTGAAATCACCAAACTGTTCTTGATCAAAGTAATCAAAATTGTTGCTAATCAATGGCATTAGAGTAGGTGAATAGCCCTTATCAAGATCGCTCAGTCGCCCATCAACAAACGAATAACGGGTTTGCTGTTGATCCATCAACTCGATCGGACGATTGCCGGAGATGATCGCAGTAACTGGGCCTTGATACACTTTACCATCTTGATAGCGGCTGAATACATCCGGATACTTTGCAAGTACCTCTTCCACTGCCTGCCAAGTCAGAACATCTTGAGTCTTGATATCAATCAGCAGGACTGCGGTGTAGTTCCAACCATCATACATTTGGTTCTGGTTATTTCTGACGTGTTCAACTATCGGCTGAACATAAAGCTCGTCAAATTTCCACTCGTGAACAAGGTCGTCTTCATCATGGGCAATCAGAACCTCCTCATAACCTTCTTCATAGTAAACATCGGCTTCAAAACTCCCAAAACCCAGCTCTGCCGCGCCATAAAAAGGCTCATCTCGATAGTAATCATTATGAGAGTGAGAACGAACCGTCTCCATGGTATCGGTTTCAGTCTCTGTTTCATTACAGGCACTCAACACTAAGCAGCTGAGTACGATAAGTACCACTTGTATAGGCTTCCCAAATTTCATCATTTTTCCCGATTATTCAATAAACAAACTGAATCACTGCATTGGCAGTGCGAGGGACATCATTTGAGCAATAAGTGACACTTCCATTAACGAAAAATGACCATGTGCTAATTAATATGAATGAGTTAAAAGGTGGAATAAGAATCTGATTTAGATAATAAAATTACATTCATGCCACTGATTTTATGACTAACGAAAGTGTGATAGTGAAATTCAGTAGGTACCAAACAGATACAGGTAGATCGCTCAAAGGCGGAACAATGATCAAGGCTTTCTCTTGATCATGCTTTCAGTAATTGAGGAATTTCAAGCAAAAAAAAGCGAGTTCATAAGAACTCGCAAAATATTCAGAATGAATGTAACAATATGAGCCAATCTATCAGGGATAATCCAAATCCCTCATTCATCAGAAAGGACAAAAGGTTGTCTATTCGGGATAAATATTATCCAACTCCACTGCAACCAATGTCAGTTCATTGTCAGGGGAATGTAGTAGATATGTCTATTCACCACAGGTATGTAACAGCCTGTATCAAGCAGTAAACAGATATAAAAAAGCCAGCAAGAATTTGCTGGCTGATAGAAAACGCGGGCTATTCTTCACTTATACCGCCACTTCGTCAAGCACTCTGAACACGGTCTCGTCCAAATGCCCTTCATGCACCTGTTTGCAAACTTTACGTCTTACCGCAAGGCCAGCAATCAGGCGTTCAATGGATAAGTGTTTGTTTTCACTCTGACCATTGTAGAGCTCAATCAACTTACTGAGCGTTTCGTATGGGATGATCTCCTCCCCTACTCTGAGGAAATCGAGCTTCTCTATGAGCTCCTGACACTCTTCTTGGATGGAATTGTGAGAATGCCCGGTCATCGCAGCTAAAGCCGTTATAGAGCGTTCTAGAGCCTCTGGAGAGGTATATTTAGAGAGAGTAATCGTAATTTCATCGGCATTGATCTCAACCAGATGCTTACGCACTTTGACTCGTCGTCCTAATTTGCCCTTAGGAGAGCGCTCTTTACGTTGGATAGGTTCAAACTCACCGTCAATGATCTGTGACATCTCATCCAACTGCTGCTTGGTGACCATCTCGTTACGCAGCGGGTTTGGCAAGGTCGGCGCCATGTTGCGTTTACCTGCATTGGTAGTGCGCGCACGGGAGTAACGTAAGACTTCTTCAGCATCGCACTTAATGTCGAACTGATAGTCTTTGATCTTGCCGTCTTCTTCCAGCGTGGAGATCGTCAGATGATAACCCCAAAGATTGACCTCAAACGGATCTTCAACGCCACTGCCTTCGGATAACTTCTTGAGTTCGCGGATCAAATCCATTGAGAATCGACGCCACTCGATGTTGCGTGCCAACTTCTGATTCAATGTGCTAAGTAGCATCACATCAGTATGACGGCGTGACATCCGACTACGGAAGTAACTGTACAGTTGGAAAACCAATGTATGTTGCTTCAAGATCTCTGGTGGGAACAGGAAGAAATAATCACGGGTTAGCAGCTCTTCATAGAAAGAAGGCTCCCAGACGAGGATATACAGGTTCGGTTTAATACGAATTTCGCCGTCAGCGCCTTCTGTTGGTGCCTCTTCTGATGCCGTAATGGTCCGAGCCAGAAAACGGAAACGATCACTCTTGAAGCCTTCTGGCATGTTCTCACTCAACCAACGGCCCGTCAGCTCATGCAGTTGAAAATCGGTAAACTCAATACGATCAATACTGTCGCGGATCGAATCTCGCGCAGGTCCACTATCCTTCTTACCACGTAATGAAAGAATGTCTGTAATATATAATGGCGTCTTATTCGGAGTTTGCTTGGCATCCAATTGATATTGGTGCTGGTGGTGCTCATGGTACTGAACGGTAAGCGTGAACAACGCAAACAACGTCATCAGATCGTCCACCGTCATAATGTTTTTCGATGATCGTGTTTCGATCACTGCTTTAGTGCCAGAGATCGAAACCATGCTTTTCTGGTATTGCTTACGGGTGCGTGGCGGAGCCAATGCCTGATCAATGATACCCGCCCAATTGGTTGGCGAAACAACAAACTGATCCGCCTCATCTTTCATTGCAGGTGGCGTATTAAGGCCATGTTCATTCAACAGACGCTTATTCACATGAGTTTGTGCTAATGCCTTGGAGCGTTTCTGTTTTTCGCTCTGTTTGACGGATTCCGTCATCAGGCTGGTGGCGCCTAATGCAGTGATCAATTGGTTAGGATTTACGAAACGGTGCAGCATAGTTTTGCCAGCAAGACCTTCTTCAAAACGAACCGGGATCTGTTGGAACAAACCGATATTTACTGCAGCTCGCAGACGTTGCTGAATGGCAGCCCGAGTCAATTGACCGTCAGTGGCATCAATCAACTCTGTGGTAGAGACCAGTCCATCTTTGCTACTGAAGCCTTGTAAAGAAATAAGATTCAGAAGTTCAACTATGCTTTTAGTGACGCCTTTGAAGTGCTGATATTGCTCAATCCAATTCACTGCGGCTTCGGACACCTCAAACATATGTCCGTCTTTATGGCTTCTTGGAGCCTTAATCAGTACTTTTTCTTCTGAACTCATTTATTATGATCCGTATCACACTAGCCGTAATATCGCTATGGTTCCGAAAGAATAAAGAAAAACAGATCATAAATAAAGAAAAAACTTGTTGTTTTAAATAACTGATCTTTCTGATTAAAGTGATCTTAAATGATTATATGATCTAATGATCTGGTAAAGAGTTTGCTTGTAACTTCATGTTATTCATAATCTTTTTTTATCCACTGCTGAAAGCATGATCATGAACACCTCGAAACTATGATCATCAAATGACTGAAAGCATGATCAAACCTTTTCAGAACGATGATCATTAGTGTTACGAATGCATGATCAATATCGAACCCGAAGCATGATCATCGTAGACTCACAATTTATCCACAGAGCGAAACGAACACACCCGAAATGGATGCTTCATTTGATGGGGAATTTGAGTGTAGAACACGAAAGAATGATCAAGGATAGCCTGTGTGTGCATGTGAATTGATGTTTTCTTCACCAATCTGAAATCCATCTGACATACATTGCTCATTTTGCAGGGAGTAAATCTGACTAACATCGGTGTCGAAAGCATGATCAAGAAAATCGAGCCATGTAAGGTTCTTCTCTCTTCGTTACTCGATTTAACGTGAGATACCAGTACATACAGCGACATCTCTTGGTTCATCTGCATTCCGCCGTAATTCGGACTGAAATTATCATGCTTCCGAGCGTCATCGTTACTTGATCATTGATCCGAATAAGGATCATTAAAACTGAAGGTATTTAACTGTCTCAAACACATCGAATTTTCCTTGATCATGCTTCCTATAAGCGATTTTATGCCTGAAAGCATGATCACCGTAATTGCCTTGATCATTGTTTCGGAAAGTCGCGAGCATGAGGAGTTGTTGAGTTTACTCTCTATCAGATTAAGTTCATTGAATTAGGAAGGACTAGCAAGTCAATATGGTGTTCGTCTAGAGTCGAAATTACACAGGCCGTAAAATGTGAGCATATAACAATCGTTCCGGGAAATTTTTCTCTTTTTCATCGATTTTTTATTTACAATGTAAATAAGTGATACTGTAACACTTCAAATGTAGTCGAATATTAAAGGGCTTTTACACATCTAAAATGGTCAATTTTTGACAGGTTTTGTTGTGTATTCATTAAATCGATTGAAAACTCTCTTATTAATGTGATTTGCATCTATAAATGTCTGTTCACCTTTTTGTTGTTATTGGTTGATTATGCTGTACAATTATCAACAGACACTAATAACGGAATTTGGCAATGAAAAGAGAACAGACAATTGATAGTCTCATTCAACTCGCTGAACAAACTGCACAGGTTCAGGCTGACCGAATAGAGATCGTTTTGGAAGAGCGCAGCGATGAGCATTTCCCGCCTATGTCGAAAGCATTGATGGAAACTCGTTCAGGTCTGACTCGTCGTAAATTGGATGATGCGATCAGTAAACTCGAGGAGTCCGGTCATCAGTTTACGAAGAATAATGCGAATCACTATTCTATTTCACTGCAAGAAGCTCACATGTTGATGGACGCGGCTGGCGTTGCGAAATTCCATGAGCGTAAGAAAAACAATGACAATAAACCGTGGATTATCAATGTACAGAACCAGAAGGGTGGTACAGGTAAATCCATGACGGCTGTGCACCTTGCGGCGTGTTTAGCATTGAACTTAGACAAGCGTTACCGTATTTGTCTGATTGACTTGGATCCACAAGGTTCATTGCGTTTATTCCTTAATCCACAAATTAGCCTGACTGACCACGATAACATTTACTCAGCCGTGGATGTGATGCTCGACAACGTGCCTGAAGGCGTCGAAGTCGACAAAGAATTCCTGCATAAAAATGTGTTGCTTCCTACTCAGTACCCGAACCTGAAAACCGTATCGGCGTTCCCGGAAGACGCGATGTTTAACGCAGAAGCGTGGCAAAATCTATCACAGAATCAATCTCTCGATATCGTAAAACTATTGAAGGAAAAGCTGATTGATCAAATCGCCGATGATTTCGATATCATCATGATTGATACCGGTCCACACGTTGATCCACTCGTGTGGAATGCGATGTATGCATCTAACGCACTGCTTATCCCTTGTGCCGCTAAGCGTCTAGACTGGGCATCTACGGTAAACTTCTTCCAGCATCTCCCGACAGTATACGAGATGTTCCCAGAAGACTGGCAGGGGCTTGAGTTTGTTCGTTTGATGCCAACGATGTTTGAAGATGACAACAAGAAGCAAGTGGCCGTTCTGACGGAGATGAACTACCTGTTAGGCGATCAAGTGACGATGGCCACTATTCCACGTAGCCGTGCTTTTGAAACCTGTGCCGATACCTACAGTACTGTATTTGACCTGACAACTGGCGATTTTGAAGGTGGTAAAAAGACGTTGGCGACAGCGCAAGATGCTGTTCAAAAGAGTGCGTTAGAGCTTGAACGAGTTCTGCATAGCAACTGGTCATCACTAAATCAGGGGTAATTAGACAATGGCAATTAAAACTTCAGATTTAAACGCAAGATTGTTTGGTAAAGCCAATAAACGCCATGTAGCAACGCCTCAGGAAGCGCAAAAAGCGGCTAAAGAGCAAGCGCAGGTGATTGAACTGGCGGTTGCAGGCGAGGAGATGGTTACGTTTGAGCTGGTACGCATTTCGGCCAGCGATATAGCGGAGCAGACGGTTGTATTTGCAGAAAATGCCCGTGAGCAATCTTTCCTAAATGAACATGCGTTGTCCGATGTTCTGGCAACATTAAAAGAACGTGGACAGCAATACCCAGCCGTTGGCCGTAAGCGCGAAGACGGTAAGATTGAAGTCCTTGACGGTAGCCGCCGTCGTATGTCTTGTATCTTGGCCGAAAAAGATTTCCTCATCTACGTTGCTGAAAACATCAATGGTGAGCATGCAAAATTCTTGTCCGATGTGGCGAATGCCCACAAGCCTTTGTCTTTATATGAAAAAGGCAAAGAGATGCAGGCGAAGCTGGAAAGCGGTGAGGCAGAAGATCAAAAAGCACTAGCTAAGATGTTCCAATGCAGTGAAGCCTTGGTGAGTGGCGCATTGAAAGCCGCGGATCTGCCGTTAACGCTGCTTCAGGCCTACCCAAATGTAGCTGATTTAGGGCGTCCGACGATTGTGAAGCTTCACAAGCAATTCAATGAACTTAGTGAAGCAAACCGTGGCAAGCTTTTAGATAAGTGTCAGTCAACGGACGGTTTTGTTTGGCAACGCAGTCAAGCTCAGGGCGTTGCACGTATTACGAAAGAAGTTTCTGAAACCCTTGAACAGTGGATTGAAGAGCTTGCGCCAAGTAAACGTTCAGCCAGCCGAAAAATAGAGTTAGTTAAAGGGCGCGCCAGTTACAGTCGCAAAGGCGCAGACTTAGCACTTAATCTGAAAAAAGTGGATGATGCACTGATGCAAGAGATTCTCGACTTTGTATCGACTAAACTCAAATAGCGTTATTGTTACCTGACAGAAAGCCGCACTTTGCGGCTTTTTTTCTACCTCTCATTTACGCGTCTTAGTTGTTATAATTCGCTTATTCTCGGAACTTTGACAACGGCCATGCACAATTATTTTTCTCAACTTATTCAATCCGCCAATAACGCGAATCACAGATTTGGAGTGGTGCTGAAAGGCAGTGTTGACTGGCAGTCTAATACGTTGTCAGCCCTTAAAGAGTTGTTTTCAAATTCTGCTATTTATCAGCTGGGTGGGAAAAGTGACGATGATAATGTACATCTGGTTACGTTTAAGCAAGGGCAGAGGTTACTAGGGCAAGAGTGTGGCCTTCTCATTTGCGATTTTTCCGATGGATTTGACGCAAATTCCTTTAGTGCCGCATTGGGCTGCGTAACCGGTGGTGGCTTGGTTGTAATAATACCAGTTGATTCCGATTCTCTTTCGTTGTCAGAACAATGGTTCGATATTGCTTTAGGTTCGCTGATTCAGGTTGAGCAATCTAAGCCTTTGCCTGAATTACCTCAAATGGAGAGTGCCAGCGCTGAACCTTTAGCACAGCAGAAAGTCGCGGTTGAGAAAATACGAAAAGTCGTTGAAGGGCATCGCAAACGTCCTTTGGTGATGACCGCTGACCGTGGGAGAGGGAAGAGCAGTGCTCTGGGGATTGCTGCCGCTGAATTGATGGAAGCGCGTAACCTCCACATTGTCGTGACTGCGCCGAGCCTTGCGACAGTGTCTCCTGTGTTCGAACATGCTCATCGTCTGCTTCCAGAGGCGGCCGCCAAAAAAGGTTTCATTCAATTGGGTCAATCGACACTGACGTTTATTGCGCCTGATGCACTACTTCGAATGCCTCCTGAATGCGATTTGCTATTGGTTGATGAAGCCTCCGCAATTCCAATTCCAATGTTGCAGAAAATGGTCGAGCGCCACCACCGTTGTGTGTTTTCGACAACGATTCATGGCTATGAGGGGTGCGGACGCGGTTTCACACTCAAGTTTCAGGCTTGGCTCAGACAGCAAAGACCAGGTGCGGTGTTTTATCACTTGGATCAGCCGATTCGCTGGAATGAGAATGACCCTGTCGAACGTTGGCTGTTTGAGACTTTTTTGCTTAATGCCGAATTGGAGACGCCGCCTCCCACTGTTTTACCGCCAATTAAATTGGAGCTAATCGACAAGCAACAACTTGTGGTTCAGCCTGATTTACTGCGATCTTGTTTTGCGTTACTGGTAAACGCTCACTATCAAACATCACCAAATGATTTAATGCTGTTGCTTGAAGATGATGCGATCCAGCTTTATGCGGCATTCTCAGAACAATATTGCCTAGGTTGTATGTTAACGATTAAAGAGGGTCAGTTAGAAGAGCCTTTAATTAAATCGATACAACAAGGACAAAGAAGGCCAAGAGGGCATTTGGTACCAGTGATGCTAGCCAATCACCTTGGTTTAACCCAAGCTGCCAGCCAGGCAAGCCTCAGAGTGATGAGAATTGCTACACACCCTGACTATCAGCAGCAGGGGGTTGGCTCTGCCATGTTAGAACAGTTGACGCAACGGTCAGGGAGTCAGTTTATGTCCACCAGCTTTGGAGCGACTAGTGAGTTAATTCGCTTCTGGCGTAAGAATGGTTTTGTTCCTGTTAAGTTAGGTGTGCAAAGAGATCAAGCGAGTGGCTGCCATTCAGTGGTCATGGTCAAAGGGAATTTCGATTGGATTTCGGTGGCCGAGCAGCATTTTCATCAGTCTATGCGTTATCTTTTCGGTGATGTATTCGCTGATATTGAAACTGACATTGTACGTAATCTATTGCGTAAGGAAGATGCTTCCGTAGCAGAATGTGAATTTGAGAGGCTTGTTAGAAACTATAGTCTGGGCGGGGCAGGGTTCGAAAGTGTGGCTCCGTTTATCGCTAACTGGGTGCTGTCCTCGAACAAAGCAATAATAGGTTGCTCATCTCTTGTGATCCGTAAGGTGTTGCAGCAACGCAGTTGGCAAGCGTGTAGTGAAGAATTTGGTTTTACTGGGAAAAAGCAAACCGAGCAGCAATTGAGAACAGATATACAGGTCTTGTTAGATATCGGATGAAAACGCCCGAATTTACACTGTAAAAGGGACCGATTTCAGGCTTTACCCTACTAGAACAGCGTATAAAAAAGAGGAGAATATATCTCCTCTTTTATTGTTTAAATGTTTCTTCTTAGTACGAATAGTTACTCACCTTGAGCACAGTTTGAGCCTCTGTTCGGCTCGATGATGATGGAGAAATATCTTCAATTTTGAAGCTGGACAGCAGTTGTATAACACTGTTGACTTGTTCTTCCATTGACGTACTGTTTGCGGAAGCTTCTTCTACCAATGCTGCATTTTGCTGAGTCATATCATCCATGTCTTTAATGGTCTCATTGACCTTAGAAATTCGATTGCTTTGAGTTGAAGAGCCTGCTGAAATCTCAGCAATCATAGACGTTACTTTTTCTACCGAGGAAACGAGATCTTTGAGTGTCGAACCAGATTCATTAACCAGCTCCGTACCTTCTTCCACTTTGGATACGCTATCTCGAATCAATTCCTTGATCTCTTTGGCTGCTTGAGCTGAGCGTTGAGCTAGATTGCGTACTTCTCCTGCGACGACGGCAAACCCTCGTCCTTGTTCACCAGCCCGTGCTGCCTCTACGGCAGCGTTCAGTGCCAATAAGTTAGTTTGGAAGGCGATTTCATCAATGACACCGATAATGTCTGAAATCCGCTTACTGGAACTATTGATTTCTGCCATGCTTACTACCGCTCGCTCAACAACTTCTCCACCACGTTGTGCTTTGACTTGAGCATCTCGCGCTAAGTCAGTTGCCAAACTGGCGTTGTCGGCATTTTGTTTTACCGACTCAGTCATATCAGACATCGACGCAGAGGTCCGTTCTAATGACGCGGCTTGGTCTTCGGTTCGGTGGCTCAAGTTAACAACACCGCTTGATAGTTCGCTCACTGAGTTGTTGACGATACCGGCTGATTGGCTAATGTTTTTAATCAGTTCTAGCAAGTTTTCAATACTGGTATTCACGGCTTCCTTCAATACAGCAAAATCACCTTGGTAATTACCTTTCACTGTGCTCGTTAGGTCGCCATCTGCTAAGCGAGCGAGAACTTCTTTGCATTCATTCGTTGGTTCAACCATGGCATCCAATGTTTGGTTCATTCCTTCAACAATTTGCTTGAAGTCACCTTGATGGCGTGAGGTGTCTGCCCGGTTATCTAGCTTTCCTTCAACCGCCGCAATCGCTAATGCGTTGGCGTCATCGATAAGCTGTTTAATGGCGGCAATACATGTATTGAGGTTGTTTTTGAGTAGGTTAAAGTCACCATTGTAGTGTTCTTCAATAGGTGAGGGTACTTGACCTTTCGCTATTTGATCGACGCAATTTGCTGCCACCGTGAGCGGTGTGACAACCGCGTCTAGCGTGCTGTTGACCCCTTTGATGATGGTTCTGAAATCACCTTGATGCTGAGTTTCATCGGCTCTTGCTGATAGCTGACCTGCGATTGCTGCATCTGCTAGGTTGTTGGCATCTTTGACCAGAAGGTTGATAGCTGAAATACAGGTGTTTAAGTTATCTTTCAGTTTGTTGAAGTCGCCGCGGTACTCATCGGTGATTGTATCGGGGATCTGGCCTAGGGATATTTTCGCCACGCAATCTGCAGCGATAGCTAATGGTCCGACGATGGCGTCGAGAAGCTCGTTAATACCATCGCCAAGATCGTGCATAAAGCCACTCAGGCGGGTGGTATCTAAACGAGTGCTGAGTTGGCCTGATGCAGCTGCACGTATGACATTCTCAACTTGCAGCTCTGCATCACGTTGCTCCGTTAAATCATCCCACTCAATGACGGTTCCTAGGCGAATTCCATTTTCGCCCATTACCGGATTCGCAATGACTTTGTAGATTCGCTTGTCGATGTTGATCTCTACAGCCACAGTTTTATCTATTGATTGAAGAATGCGTTGGTATTCAGTTGTGTGACTGAATAGACCAATGTTTCTACCTAGTAACCTTTCAGGGTCAAAACCTTTAATGGCATTGCTGAAACTTGATACATTTCGAGCAAATTCTTGATGCATCGCGTGATTCAGGTAAATGAGATCGTTGTTGTTATCCGCTACCATCACACTTGCGGATACTTGATCAAGGGCCTGACGAATACGGCTATTTTCTTCTGCTTGTACTCGCTCCTGTTCCATTCTCTTTTCAAGGTCACGTTGCGCTTGGAGAAGATTTTCCTGCATGGTTGAGAGGGCTTTGAGCAGCATACCTGATTCATCATTCGAGCTGGCATTAATTTGATTGTTCAGTTTCCCTGAAGCGATAGAGTTGGCTATTTGTACAGCAGCTGTAATCGGTACGGTAATACCTTTTTGCACTACATAAACGACAAGTGCTGTCAGTAACAGTGCAGCTACCATTAAAATGATATCTCTTGTGAGTTCGGAACTCGCTTTATCCGCATAAGCTTGTGTTAGGGTGATGAGATCATTTGCCAGTTTATCTTCTACTTGCTTGAGCAGATTGATTTTTGCTGTTTGCGCTTTGAACCACTCTGCCGGGTCAACACCAAAGCCCCCAATCATAGCGTATTCAATAGCTATCTCACGAAAAGAGGCCGTTTCTTCCATGATCGGTCCAGTCATGGTTCCGCGGTATATTTCTAGTTGTGAGGGCGCTGCGAGGGTTTTGAATACACTAGTATAATTGGTCTGAGCGGATACAAGATTTTGGAAGCGTTCATACTGACGCCCTTGGAACTCATCATTAGCAAATACCCCCATTAACAATGCACGTTCAATACCTGCTCGTTCTTTACTTTGCAAAAAGTTTGCATAAGCTGCGGCCATAGAGCTGAGCTCTCCACTTGAACTGGCTTTAGAAAGATGAACAATGTCACCCAAGAACTGGGCATTCATGTCTGTATAGAATCCAATTGCCTGGCTTTTAGGTATCTCAAGGGCGTCTATCTCTGTCCGCTTCGAATCCAATTCATTCAGTACAGAGAGGGAATGATCCAACTGCTTCTCAAAGGCTGAGCCATAGATAGAAGGATCAAAACTTTGCATGAACAACCTGAGCTGATCTCTCTTTGCATCTACGGTTCTGCGTTGATCTTGAACTTCATTTGAGAAGCGTAAGCCGCGGCTGTCCATAAAGCCGGCGGTAATGCCTCGCTCTTTTTGTAACTCATGCACGAGAGCACTAGCTTTAACTGAAAACTCTGACAGCATCAGTATGTTGTTATCTTCTTCAACGAGAGCAACGTTTCTCATCACCTGTGTTTGGGCAAAATAGACTAAACACACAACCGGAATGACGATAATTGCCATTAACTTCCAACGTAGTTTGAGATCAGCAAAAAGGTTCATAGACTCTTTCCTATCATCCGTCCACTTAAGCGCTGATAAGCGGTATTGAGTTAATTAAACTTAATAATGAAATATGAGCGTAGTTTAATATTGATGTTATTGCGTAGCGATGGTGGGGAATACTCTGATGTGGCTCAATAATTGTGATATTCGATAGGGCAAGCAATAGGTTTACAATTTACATTGTAAACTCTGAAGTGCTAGATTTCTTGGTTGATAGATTTAACAAAAGGTAGATGTTTTTGATTTGTTTGCAAATATTCCTTTATCTATAAAAAATATATGGAAATTATTTTGTCCGTCATTAATGAACTAACCCTTTAAAAAACAAGGTAATTAACCTTGCTTTGAACGTAAATATATGACTTTTAGTTCATAATTTGATTTTGTTAATTTGCTAAATATCTATTCCTTCCTACACTCAAAATTAAGCGAAAAGCTTCCATAACGGCTAGGAAATTATAAGAAAAGTGTAGGTAGAAACATGGAATGTTTACTTCCTGAGTCTCTAGACATTTCTACAGTGCTAGACACAACGACTCATTATCAAGAATGGTTTGCCAATCACGACTCTATTCAGTTAAACGCTAGTTCAGTGGCGAGAGTGGATGCGGCTGGCGTACAACTACTCTCTTCTCTTTTTATTTCCGCAAAGAAGAATCAACGAGAAATTCAGTTGCTTAAACCTAGTGATGTTCTACTTGAAGGCATCGATACGCTAGGTTTGCAAGACGTGTTTGAGCTAAAACTAAAGTCGGAGAGTAATCAAAATGACTAAGATTCTTGCAGTAGACGATTCTGTATCCATTCGCCAGATGGTGAGCCACACGTTACGTGATGCTGGCTATGAAGTCGAAACCGCAAATGATGGTCGAGATGCACTCAACAAAGTCGCGAGTAGCAAATTTGATGTGGTCATTTCGGATGTCAATATGCCCAATATGGGAGGGTTCGAGCTTGTTAAGGCGCTGAGAGATAAGCCTCAGTACAAGTTCGTTCCTATTCTAATGCTGACGACTGAAACCAGTACCGAAAAAAAACAACAAGGTAAATCAGCCGGAGCAACGGGATGGCTAGTTAAGCCATTTAACCCAGAAACGCTTCTAAAAACTCTAAAACGCGTTATCTAAATCAAATAATTCATTAACAACGTCATCTGGCAGGGAAAAAAGCTTATGGCTTTAGATATGGAACAATTGCGCAAGATGTTTTACGAAGAGTGTCGTGAAAATCTTGAGGTGTTGGAAGATGTGTTACTTAATCTGGATGTGACTTCTCTCGATGAAGAATCCATTAATACCATCTTTCGTGCTGCTCACTCGATTAAGGGAGGAGCAGCAACATTTAACTTGTTTGATATCAGTGAATTTACCCACTCTGTAGAAGCCTACCTAGATCTGGTCCGTAATAATGAAAAAGAGCTCACTGCAGAGACTGTCGATCTGCTACTTAAAAGTGGTGATTGTATCCAGAGCATGCTGGAAGGGCATGAACAAGGCAGTGAAGTAGACACAGCACTGCAAAAAGAGGTCAGTGCGCAGCTTCATGAGTTACTCGGTGAAGCGTCTGTGGATTCCGAGCCTCATAACGAAGAACTCTCTGAACAAACAACGAATAGTGATGATTCACAACCAGACACTTCTGGCGGTGAAGGTCACTGGCTGGTGACTTTTGAACCCCACCCTGAAATGTTTTTTAGTGGCAATGACCCGCTAAGAATACTCCGCGAGTTAAAAGAGCTTCATGCTTCCTGTCAGATTACGGTGAATACAGAGTCTTTGCCTGAAATTGAAGCGATCGAAGCTGAACTTTGCTACCTCAAATGGCAAGCAAGTCTTGATGTTGAAGTAAAAGAAGAGGAAATCCGAGAGATTTTCGAATGGGTCGAAGATGAATGTGAGCTAACGGTCGAGTTTATCTCCGCTATCCCTGCCACAAATACAGCAGCTCCTGAGGAAGTTGAGGAGCCTCAAACTTCCGCTACAAAAGACCCCTCTGCAACCAAAGAAGTGGCGGCACAAGATTCAATTAAAACCGAGCAGAAACCAACAAAAGTTGCGAAAACAGAGTCAAGTGTCAGCTCCATTAGAGTGGATATAGACAAAGTTGATAGCCTGATCAACTTGGTCGGGGAACTTGTTATTACTCAATCGATGCTTACTGAGATCGGCAATGATTTCACGATTGATAAGCTAGAGAAGCTCAAGGTTGGATTAGCGCAACTGTTGCAAAACAGTAAGGACCTGCAGGAAAACGTACTGAACATTCGCATGTTACCGATGAGCTTTGCTTTCAGCCGCTTCCCACGTCTGGTCCGTGATCTATCGACTCGTTTAGAGAAACAGGTTGACTTGCAAATTCAGGGCGAGCAGACAGAGCTTGATAAGACGGTACTAGAGCGCATTGTGGATCCTTTGGTTCACTTAGTCAGAAACGGTATCGACCACGGCATAGAGTTGCCTCAAACACGATTGGAAAGGGGTAAGAAAGAGCAAGGCGTGATCAAGCTGAACGCCTATCACCAAGGTGGTTCTATTGTCATTGAAATTAAAGATGATGGTGCTGGCTTAGATTGCGACAAGCTTTGGAATAAAGCCACTGAAAAAGGTGTTCTCGCGCCAGATGCGCGTCGCGAAGACATGAGCGAAAAGCAGATTATGAATTTGATTTTTGCACCAGGTTTCTCTACTGCAGAAGAAGTTTCTGATATTTCGGGCCGAGGTGTCGGCATGGATGTGGTGAGAAGAAACATCGAAGAGTTGGGTGGTCACATTGAAGTGGAATCGGAGTTGGGAGTCGGAAGCTGTTTTACGATCAGCTTGCCACTGACGCTCGCTATTCTTGATGGCCAGCTGGTAAAAGTCGCCGGCGAGGTGTACGTAATCCCACTGTTGACGATAGTAGAATCGATTCAGATTGACCCCGAATGTATCAAGCTTGCCTCTGGGGGAATTGAATTGTATCGCCTGCGTGAAGAGAACATTCCGATCCTTCGTCTGCAAGAAGAACTGGAGATGGGACAGAGTGGTTCTCTGGATGCTCGTATTCTCTGCTTCGTTGAAGCAGCTGGTAACCGTGTAGGCCTTCTATTAGATGAATTGCTCGATCAGCAACAGGTCGTGATTAAGAGCCTAGAATCTAACTACAGCAAAGTTGCTGGCATTTCAGGGGCCACTATTCTCGGAGATGGCTCTGTATCGTTAATTCTCGACATACAGGGCTTGATCACCAACTTCCTCAAACGAGCATCTGACTCAACGCACAACGGCTTAGCAGCATAAGGGGGCGTGATGGAAACAGCAACAGAGGTTAACTCTCGTCAGGCGATTGAAGCTCAGGCGCAAGCCGTTCTAGAACAAGTGAGCGAAGAAGGGGTTTCTGAAAGTGCAGACTTCTTAAGCTTTAAGTTGGCGAGCGAATTGTATGGCGTAGAGATAAAAGATGTTGAAGAAATTCGTGTCTGGGAGCGCCCAACACCAATACCGCGAGCACCACGATATGTGAAAGGGGTTATCAATCTGCGAGGAATGATTGTGCCTGTGGTGGATTTACGTAGCCGGTTTGAAATCGGTGAATGCGAATACCTGCCAAGCACAGTTGTGATTGTCTTGCGCTTTCAGGCAGAAGAAAGTGAACGCCTAATGGGCTTGGTGGTTGATGCTGTGAGCGATGTCGTTAGCCAAGGGCAAAATGAGCTTTATCCAGGAGTGGGCGAGTCTGCTGTTTCTCCTTATCTTCAAGGGCTGATAAATGTAGGCGAGCAAGTCATGTCATTGCTCGATACTGAAGAGCTTCTCAACATAGAGCGAATTTTGAGGAAAGAGCCATGATCATACCGCAAGAGTTTTTGAGCTTTGTGTTAGGGGATGACGAGTATGGCGTGCCCATTCTTGATGTCCGTGAAGTTCGTGGCTGGAGCTCGGTACGTGAAGTGCCCAACTCTCCAGATTATATGCTGGGTGTACTAGAGATTCGTGGAGAGTATGTCCCGATAGTTGACCTACGTTCTCGATTCGGATTACCCCCAGCGCAGATCAGTGCAACCACGGTGGTGATTGTTCTCAATGATGCAGAGATGCATCCGTTAGGTATCATCGTTGACGGTGTCTCCGAGGTCTATCCGCTAACAGATGAACAAATAAAACCTGCACCGCACGTATCCCACTCAGTTGACCACAGCTATATAAGAGGTATTGCGTCAGTCGAAAATGGTCATCTGATATTAATAAAACTTGAGGCTCTGTTTGATGTATCAGAGCTTGTTGTACCTGACCAGAACGAAGAGAGTTGGGCTTAAAACACGTCAAACGAAGCAACCAGTGAGAGGTGACTCATGGCATTTTGGAATCGGAAACCACAGCCTGCTACTGCGGAGCAATTTGCTTCGTCTGCGCAGGATAGTTTAATGGATGAATACGAGCCGGAAAGTAATAAAGGGTTGTCTAAAGAGCAACTCTTCTCAGCGTTGAACGCAGCGCAGACAGCGCTGATGATGATCGATCGGGACTTTAAAATCACCTATGTGAACCAGAAGTCGATGGATCTGCTGAAAACACATGAGGCGCTGTTTCAGTCTTTCTGGCCTAACTTCCGTGCCGATGAAGATTTTCTGATGGGCTATTGTATTGATGGTTTTCACTCAAACCCAGCACATCAGCGCCAAATGCTGTCCAACCCTTCAAATCTGCCTTACACCACTACTATTGAAGTCAAAGATGTAAAAATTGAGCTGAATGTCGGCGCGATCATTGACGGTCAAGGTAACTATGTTGGTAACACACTGGAATGGTCTGATGTTACTGCTGCGGTAGCCCAGCAAAACGATATTGCCAGACTGCAAGCTGCGGTTGATCAAGCCCAGACGGCAATGGTGATGATAGACCGTGATTTTAATATTACGTATGCCAACCAAGAAACTCTCAAGTTGTTTGGTAAACATGAGGCAACATTACGAACTGTCTGGTCAGGCTTTACGGCTTCAGAAGACTGGTTGATGGGGCGCTGCATCGACGAATTCCATAAGAATCCAGCACACCAAAGACAATTGTTGTCTGACCCATCGAATTTGCCATACAAGACCGACATTCAGATTGCAGACTTAACCATCGAACTTAACGTCGCTTCAATAACTGACTCACAGGGAAATTACATCGGTAATACTCTGGAGTGGTCAGACGTAACAGCGATGCGTGCTCAACAAGATGACGTGGCCAGGCTGCAAGCAGCCGTTGATCAAGCCCAAACTGCGATGGTGATGATAGACCGAGACTTCCTTATTACTTATGCCAACAAAGAAACCATCGAATTGTTTGGTAAGCATGAAGCGAAGCTACGAACAGTTTGGTCAGGCTTTACAGCATCTGAAGAGTGGTTGATGGGACGTTGTATTGATGAGTTCCATAAGAACCCTGCCCATCAGAGACAGCTTCTCTCGACGCCGAATAATCTCCCTTACAAAACCGATATTGATATTGCGGATATCAAAATAGAGCTTAATGTTGCTGCGATTACTGATGCGCAAGGTAACTATATTGGTAATACACTTGAATGGCGTGATGTTACTGAAGAACGTGCAAAAGAGCAGGAAGTTGGTCGTTTAGCATCGGCGGTGAAAGGGATGACCACTAATATGATGATGGCTGATAAAGACGGTATTATTCAGTACCTCAACCCGGCATTATCGACATTACTTAAATCCAGAGAAAGTGATTTACAAAAAGCACTGCCTGGATTTGATGCCAGCAACTTGGTTGGTAAAAATATCGATGTCTTCCATAAAAACCCCAGCCACCAGAGGAACATTATTAGTAACCCGGACAGGCTTCCATTCAGTTCTAACATCGCCGTCGGAGGACTGGAATTTAATTTGACCTGTATTGCTATGCACGATGCTCAAGGCAACTATATCGGCCCTGCATTACAGTGGGAAGATATCACTGAGCAGCAAGATGGTCAGCGTCAGGTTGAAGCGTTGATTCAGCGTGCAATTTCTGGAGAGCTTAACGAGCGGATTGATACCTCTGTATACAGCGGCTTCATGAAAGAGCTCGGGGATGGCATTAATAACTTGCTCGACACCATGGTCGAACCTATTGGTCAGTGTATTGATGTCATGAGTCGTGTTGCTGACGGCGATTTAAATACCAATATGTCTGAGGATAACAAGGGCGAGTTTGGTCGACTGTCTGATGCGGTTAACACCTCGATACTTAACCTGCGCAACATGGTCGATAAGATCACCCAAGCTTCGGCACGAGTCGCTACCGCTTCTACGGAAATAGCGGAAGGCAACAATGATTTGAGCCAACGTGTTGAAGCACAAGCTTCTAATCTAGAAGAAACTGCCGCAAGCATGGAGCAGATGACAGCTACTGTTCGCCAAAATGCTGATAACGCGAAAGGAGCGAATTCTCTTGCGGAAGACGCGACTAAGAAAGCGAGTAAAGGTGGCGAAGTGGTCGGTCAAGCAGTCTCAGCAATGTCCGAAATCAACACTGCGAGCAAGAAAATTGCTGACATCATTGGTGTTATCGATGAAATCGCCTTCCAGACTAACTTATTGGCACTGAATGCTGCGGTGGAAGCTGCCCGAGCTGGCGAGCAAGGACGTGGTTTCGCAGTGGTTGCAGGTGAAGTTCGAAACTTAGCGCAGCGCAGTGCGGCGGCGGCAAAAGAAATTAAAGGGTTAATCAAAGATAGCGTAGAGAAAGTGGATGAAGGCTCCAGATTGGTGGATGAGTCCGGTGATACCTTGAATGAAATCGTTGAGGCAGTCGAGAAGGTGACAGAGTTAATCGCACAGATTGCTTCGTCGAGCTTAGAGCAATCGACAGGTATTGATGAGATCAACCGCGCTATCACAACGATGGATGAAATGACTCAGCAGAATGCGTCCTTAGTTGAAGAAACCTCGGCAGCTAGTCAGTCGCTGAAAGATGAAGGTAAGCAACTTATTCATCTGATGAACTTCTTTGCTTCTGACGACAATGTTGCCACCTTTGATTCACCAAAGACGAAAGACTCTGGGCATCAAAGCAGCAATGTAAGGGAAATCAGGACACCACGCGTTGCTAATGCAGGATTCAAAGCGGGTGAGGAAGGGGACGAATGGGAAGAGTTCTAACTCGTGAAGGAGGAGGGGCATCTGCAACTGAGTTTGAGCTAACGGATAAAGATTTTAAGTTTATCCAGTGGTTCATGCACAAGCATGCGGGCATTTACTTCTCTGATCGAAAGCGAACCATGGTCTATGGACGCATTAGCCGCCAGCTTAGGCGGCTAGGACTCACTCGTTTCTCTGAGTACAAATCTGTTATTGAACAAGACAATAGTGAACGAGTGAGGTTTATCAATAGCCTTACGACGAACAAAACCCAGTTTTTCCGTGAATACCATCATTTTGAGTTTTTAGAAAATGTGATGTTGGATGAGTGGCAGAAACAAGGGGTTGAAAATATCAAAATCTGGTCTGCAGGATGCTCGACAGGTGAAGAACCATACAGTTTCGTTTCTTCCCTTTACTGCTCCAATGCCTTTAACCAGTTCAAACAGGTATCCATCACGGCAACAGATCTTGATACAAAAGTGCTCTCTCATGCGAAGCAGGGGATCTACAGTGATGAGGCGATTTCATCTATCCCTAAACAATATCTAAAGCCCTGTTTCTTTAAAGGAAGAGATGGTCAGCAGGGAAACATAAAAATAGCCAAGGGGCTGCAAAAACACATCCAGTTTCATCAGCTAAACTTGCTAGATAAGTGGGACTTTAGACAGCCTTTTGATTTGATTTCGTGTCGTAACGTGATGATCTACTTTGATAGGCCGACCCAAGAAAAACTTATCAGAAGGTTTCATCAGCAACTTAAACCTAATGGGATTTTATTTATCGGGCATTCCGAAAGCGTCGGAGCCTGTAGCGATATTTTTCGTCACTTAGGCAAAACCATCTATGTGAAACAATAGGGGCAGTTATGATTGGGTTAAAGACCGGAAAGCCAAAGTACGAAAATAGCCACTTTAATCGTTTTTATCACCCTCAAAAAGAGAAGCACATGATCAAAGTGTTTCCTGGAGGGCTTTACTGTACCCATGAGGATGAGTTGATTGCAACGGGGTTAGGGTCATGTATCGCGGCTTGTGTTTGGGATGATTATGCAGCGATAGGTGGTATGAATCACTTTTTGTTGCCATTCCATAACCATTCGGAAATTAACTCGTGGCGTCCAGATGAAGTCGTATCTACGGCATCGCGTTACGGTAGCCATGCAATGGAAATGCTGATTAATACCCTAATTTCTCAGGGTGCAAGACGTTCGTCACTCAAAGTTAAACTGTTCGGTGGGGCACAGATGTTGGGTCGACACTCTATGATTGGGGAAAAAAACATCGCGTTTATCCTTAACTATGTTGAGCAGGAAAACTTGCCAGTCGTCGCTCAAGATTTAGGGGGCGTTGACCCACGCAAAATTATATTTAACCCGCTAACAGGGCAAGCTTGGTTGAAACGCATTCCTTACACTGAAATTCATCACTTGCAACAAGAAGAAGATAAGTACGCCAGTCAGTTGGATAAAGAAAGTCATCGTCCTCATGATGACGATGTGGAGCTGTTCTGATGAAGAAAATTAAAGTACTCGTGGTTGATGATTCTCCGGTTTTCAGAGCCTTACTTGCTCAATTGATCAATTCCGATCCCGAGCTTGAAGTTGTAGCGATGGCAGAGGATCCGTATCAGGCTAGAGATCTGATCAAGATTCACAATCCTGATGTACTGACGTTAGACATTGAAATGCCAAAAATGAATGGGGTGCAATTTCTGAAAAACCTCATGCGTTTGCGTCCAATGCCTGTCGTGATGATATCGACCCTTACTCAGCATGGGGCTGAGCCAACCCTGACGGCATTGGAACTTGGGGCTGTGGACTATTTCCCTAAGCCAGCGGTGGATAACACGGGAGATATGGTCAATTACAAAGATCATATTAATGACAAGATAAAAATGGCTGCGGGCGCTAACGTTTTTCAGGATAGAACTAAACATGCGCCTTCACAGACAATTGCTCCTAATAACTTAAGAACCAAAGTTGAAGTGATTGCGATAGGTGCCTCGACAGGTGGAACAGAAGCAGTCAGGCAAGTGTTGTCTGCTCTGCCTTCAGGGTTGCCACCGATTGTCATAACGCAGCACATTAGCGCTATGTTCAGTGCGTCTTTTGCCCAGCGTCTCAATGACAACAGCGATATTCAGGTTAAGGAGTTGTCGGCGAGCAAAGCCCCATTAGTCAATGGATGCGCGTATGTTGCTCCGGGAGATAAACATTTAGTCGTCATTAAGCGTGGCCAACATTTGTATTGCCAACTGGATGATCGTCCAACAGTGAACCGACACAAACCATCGGTCGATGTGATGTTTGATACTGTTGCAGAAACGGTCGGAAAGAATGCCATCGGCGTCATCTTGACTGGTATGGGGCAAGATGGAGCGCGAGGAATGCTTAAGATGAGAGAAGAAGGGGCAATGACGATCGCTCAGGACAAAGCTTCTTCCGTTGTTTGGGGAATGCCGCGAGTTGCGGTTGAAATGAACGCTGCGCAACAAGTGCTGAGTCTTAAACAGATACCTCAGCAGATATGTGATTGTCTAAAGAAATAAGCGCCTGTGCGGGCACAACGTCAGGGATGTACTATGAATAAAATAACAATGACCCCAAAAATCCGCTACGCCCTTGCTATAGGGACGCAGATTGTATTGCTTGCTATCGGGATGACGTTGTCATCGTCGATTGCGCATGTCGCTGTTATGGTGCTTGCGGCGGCTATACCATGGTTTGTTTTCCCTAGAGAGGCTTCTACGCCAAATAAGTCTGAGTTAACTCAGTTCCGTGAAAAGTCATCTCAGGACGAAAAACAGATCAGCCTACATGTCAGTGAAATATTGAAAAAAATATCCCTACAATTAAATGAACCTTTAGATCATCAACATGGTGTTGTTGATGAATCTGCAGAGACGCTAAATGAAAGCTTCTTTGAGTTGCAGAAGTTAGCAGAGGGACAAAATGCAATTGCTGAAGAGCTAGTGAGTAACATTATGGGTAATAAAGATAATGCCTACGATATTACCCAGGTCTTGCCCAAAACAGAGACCATCATTCGCCAGTTCGTTGACACACTCATTAATATCTCTGAGAAGAGCATTTCCGCAGTACATAGTATTCATGACATGTCCGATAAGTTGGATGCGGTGTTTAAATTGTTAGCGCAAGTTCGTGGCCTATCCGAACAAACCAACCTGCTCGCTTTGAATGCTGCGATTGAAGCAGCACGTGCTGGGGAGGCTGGGAGAGGTTTTGCTGTTGTGGCGCAAGAAGTAAGAAACCTTTCTGTAAAAGCAGAAGAGCTTAACTGCGAAATAGAGAAGGAAATTAATGTCGCTCAGGATACGGTCAAAGAAGCGAATAAAACAGTTGGGGAGATGGCATCAATCGATATGACGGAAGCGATAGAGTCTAAGGAAAAAGTGGATGATATGCTTCAGGGTGTCAAAGCGGCTAATGCTGTCGTTGAACAGGAAGTTCAGAAAATCAAATCCATTGGGGTCACGCTGCACACACGTGTTGGTGACGGTATTCGGGCGTTACAGTTTACAGACATCATTGTCCAACAGGGTGATTACGCCAAGATCAGTGTTGATTTCCTCGATCAGGTAACTGAAATACTGGTAGCTCATGCCAATGGCAGCTTAGACCCTGACGAGATGAAACAGGCTGTGGCAGATCTGAAATCAAATATAGAACATCGCGGGGCTCCTGCTGCTTCTCAGGAAAGTATTGAAGAAGGAGAGGTAGAGCTATTTTAATGGGTCATGCGTATACATATTGTCGTGAAGGCGGTGCAGTCTTCGTTGTTGAAAAGGAAATATTATGTCGGTAGAAGCTGAAGTTGATTCAAATTCCAAGCAAGTAACGATCTTAATTGAAGGGGCTTTTGGATTTAATCTAGTCCAAGAGTTCCGTCGTTGTTATTCAGATAAGAAGGATTTTCGTTTTACCATCGATTTACGGAAAGTCGATTATATAGATAGTGCAGGGCTAGGTATGCTGCTTAATATGCACAACTATCTTGAGCAGGATGACGGGATGATCCGGATTACCAATACCTTGCCACAGGTGCGAAAGATACTGACCATTTCTCGTTTTGATAAGAAGTTTTCTATCGAATAGCGGTTAAGGAGGGTCGTATGCATGTCATGATAATTGACGACCACGCTACGAATCGAGAATTGTGTCGATTCATGCTCAGCGAAATGGCGCAAGAAGTCACGACGTTCGAGAATGGTGAAGGGGTCGTGGAGGCAATGCTCAAGATGCCGTCTCTGCCAGATGTCATCTTGTTGGATGTAATGATGCCAGTGAAGGATGGCTTTACGACAGCACAGGAAATTCGTGATGCGTTCCCTAATCTTCATATGCCGATCATCTTTCTCACTGTACTGGATGATCACGATTCGTTCGAGCGATGCCTGACGTTAGGTGAAGACTTTATTCCTAAGCCCGTTGAGAGAAGTGTGCTAGTGGCGAAAGTTCAAGCTCACTATCGAGTTGTAAAGATGCACAATGAGGTGAAGGAACATCGTGATGAGCTAAGTAAGTTTCACGAGCAAGTTCGCTACGACTATGCGATCGCGGAGTCGATTTTCTCCAATTTAATGGATGAAATGAGTTCTCAAGTGAAAAGCATTTATGGCATCAACTACATTTCTACCCCATCAACTGTTTTCAACGGAGACTTGATCGTTGTGGCAAACCGGCCGCATGGGGGAGTATACGTGATGATCGCGGATGCTACGGGCCACGGCCTTCCGGCTGCTATTTCGGCTATTCCTGCAACCCGAGCGTTCTTCTCTATGGCTTCTAAAGGTCTTTCTTTGGGAGAGATTGTTCGCGAGCTCAATGACGTATTGGTACGTTTCTTACCCATGGGGATGATGTTGGCGGCAAGCGTGTTTGAAATTCGTGCTAACGGGTTTGAAGTTTCTTGGTGGGGCGGTGGACTACCTGATGGTTATCTATTGGATAAAGATGGCTCGATCAGCCGAAAACTGGTTTCCACGCACATGCCGCTTGGTGTTTTGAAATCTCATGAGTTTGAATCGGATCTAGTGCACTTCAAAATGGAGCCAGACCAAAAAATCCTCTGCTACACCGATGGTGTGATAGAAGCTGAAAATGGGCTTGGAGAGCAATTCGGTCAAGAGCGTTTGGAAGAGGCATTAACGTCTGGGAGAGCGATGATCCCAACGCTGTTTGAGTCGGTGAGAAAGTTTGCCAATCGTAATGTGGGTGATGACTTGTCTATTTTGGCTATGGAGTTTCCGATTTCAAACAGCAACGATAAAGTGGTGCAGCAAAGCAGCTTTTATCTTAGCAAAACTCCGGCACAGTCAAAGATGCGTTTCCCAGCATCTGTGCTTAAGTCAGTGACGGTGATGAGTGAAGTCAGACAGTTTCTGACAGGTGTGATGACAGGGCCACATTTAGATTTGGTCTGTTCAGTGTTGTCTGAGCTGTTTGCTAACGCGATTGAGCATGGGTTATTGCATTTAGACTCGAAGATCAAGGAAGAGCCCGATGGCTTCTTCACCTTCTATCAGCTGCGCGAAGAGAAGCTTAAAGAACTGTCTGAAGAGCTTTGGGTTACGTTATTTATCGATTATAAGCCAGAACAAAAACAGCTGGTCTTAGAGCTGGAACATAATGGTGTTGGATTCGATTACAACAAGTTAAAGCAAAGTATTGATAAATCTTTGACGCATGGACGAGGGATCGTATTAGCTTCAGAACTATGTGATTCACTGGACTATTCGAAACAAGGAAAATGTGTGACGGCGGTATACAGCCTAGATGCTAAACACCATTTCCCGAGCTCAGCTTAATCATATTTACAGTGTAAAAGCCCTTGAGAAGTGACCTAAGCCTTACTTTGTCACAAATTTAATACTGTATTTCACGAGGATTATATAAACTAAAGTTATAGGGACTGGATGAAGTAGGCTGTAAATGTGGGACAAGTTAGTCAGCTTATCTGATGATAATCAACAGGTTATTGCTAAATTGCGACCAGATATGAATATCGATGGTCGCTTTGACAGCAAAGGTGTTGAAGAAGCGATTGCGGGCATCGGTGCGACCGATTTTTGCGTATTGAATGATGAAATTACTCGATTCATTAACTGTGCAAAAGAAGGCAAAAGCGAAGCTTTGGTTGGCATTGCTATCGCGGAAATCAGAGATGCTGTGGTTGAAGTCGTTTTATCGGATCACGATATGTTAGCCAGTATGGTAGTCACTGGTGCTTATCGCGGTTCGCCGCTTAAAGGGCCTCAGATTGTACACGCATTAGCCCAAGCTCACGTCACTAAAGGAATCAACAAATTAGCACTGAAAAAAGTGTTAATGATGAGCCATCAACTCAAACCGGGTGAGACCTTTACCCAACCTGTCGCCAAAGGCAAAAACCCTGTTCAGGGACAAGATGCAAAGTTTATCCCACTGGTCAAAGACATCACTAAGCAAGTTCTGGCTCCTTCACAAGACGCAGATGGCAAAGTCGATATGTTGGATCTCGGTGAAACGGTCACCGTAGAAGCGAAAGCTCGGTTGATGAAGCGCATCCCCGCGACTAAAGGGACACCTGGTATCACAGTGCAGGGGAAGCCTATTCCACCCAAGCCTGGCAATGATGCGATGCTGAAAGAATCGAAGGGTTCAGAAATCTCATCTGAGGATCCCAATCTCCTTGTCGCTGCAGTTTCCGGTATGCCTATGATCAAAGAGCGTACAGTCGAAGTGGAAGACGCGCTTTGCTTGCCTGCAATTGGTGTCGCTACCGGGCATGTAAAATTCAAAGGCAATGTAATCGTCACTGGAAACATTGAGTCCGATATGATGGTTCGTGCAACTGGAAACTTAACCGTTGGTGGTTTTATCGAATCGGCAGATGTACAGGCACAAGGCGACATAGATGTGGCTAAAGGTATCATCGGTCATAACGTTTCTGAAGACCAAGCGAAAAGTTGTCATGTAAAAGCGGGTGGCTCTATTACAGCAAATTACGCGCAATTCTCAGAACTTCAGGCTGCTGAAAATATCAATCTTTCAGTCCACTGTATGAACAACGAAATTCGCTGTGGTAAAGATTTAACCGTCTCTGATGCCGCCGAGAAGCAGGGAACTTTAAGTGGTGGCCACGCAAAAGTAGGTGGGAAGGTGACGTGCGTTAACCTAGGTGTTGAAGGTGATACTGCAACTTACATCAATGCGTTTGCGCGTTATCAGAACTTCAAAGAGCGCCAGCAAAAATACAAAGAGCAATATAAGCTTGCCCAAGAAGCGACTATGGATGTGGTTCGTCGGGAGCTGGAATTTAAGAAAACACCGAAAGCAGAACGCAGCGAAGAAGAAGCAGAAAACATTGAGAAACTTAAACTTGAATCCAATGCACGTCTAGAAAAAGTGAAAATGGCGCGAGACAAACATGAGTTAGAGTTTGAACAAGCGCTTGAAGACAACATCGTAGATGTGAAAAACAAAGTTTATACCCATGTTACGGTTCAATACGGTGAAGAAAAAGTTATCACCAAGCGAGTGCATGGTACGAGTACGTTTTCCTTTAACCAGTACGAAATTAAATGTGCTGCCGCTATGGATGAAGAGGCGCTTGAACAGGAGTAACTCAGGCGGATTTGATAGAAAAACAGCCAGCATTATGCTGGCTGTTTTTATTTTCTGAGTGCAGCGAATAAGTTCTGGTTACGATGCTTGGTAGCGTAGGTTACTAGAGCGATGACTGCACAAGACATTAAGACCTTTCCAAGATCTTGTATTTGCCCAGCGATAGCCAGACCAATACCTATCTGTAGGTAGTAGATAAGCCCGAGAATCGCGCCGCCGCTGCCTGCATGTTGCTTGTAATCTTTTAGTGCTGCGCTGATTACATTGGGAATCGCGATACCAAATGCCATTACGACCAACATCATTGCGAGAACAAAGTAGATACTGTTCAGAGTCAGATAGATACTTATGCTCCCTAAGCATAGCAATGAAAGGGCTAGGCCAATCAGAGTTGATGGCTGCGTATGCTTGTTTAGCAGGTATTTATTACAGTAGCTGCCAATCATTGTACCAATCCCTAAAGCGATGCCGCTGTAGCCAAATTGGGCAGAGCTATAGCCAAGCTTAGCAAAGGCGAATGCGCCCAGTTGGTAATAGGAAAACAGCGCGATATTGAAGACTGCAATCAAGATGGTGGAGTACCATATATGGCCATCTTTGAGCATCCTCCAGCCTAGCTGGTGGAGATTAAGTGGCGTCTTCGATTGCTGTGTTTCTGGTAACCTGAAGAGGTTGTAGAACAGTAGTAGGATCGCCATGCTAAACAGAGCAGAAAATACGTAGGTGTGTCCACCAGCTTGAGCAAGCTGTCCACCTATGGCCATTCCTATTACGGGACTGATCGCGATTCCCATACCCATCAGCCCAAACACTTTAGCCAGAGCTTCTCCGTCAAATACATCTCTCAATATCGTTTGAGTGACCACCGAGCCAACGGCAATGCCAAATGCGCTGGCAATTCGCGCAGCAATCAGATACTCAAACTGGTCGGTAAGCATTGCGACTAAAGCGGATAAGCCGTAAACCGCAATACCTGCTAGCATTGCTGGCCGTCGGCCCCATTTATCCGCAGCTACCCCCCAAAACACAACGCCTAGTGCAAATGCGATGAAATAGACAGATAACGTTTGCGAAGCTTGCGAATCCGTGACTGAAAAGGCCTCGGCGATCGAGTGGAGTGCTGGGCTGTAAATCGTTTCCACGATCTGCGGAAACATGAGCATTACGAACATCAGCCTGAGTGAAGGCTTGTGCTTCATGATACGTCCTCAATAAATTTAACTTGAGACGCAGTATAAGGAGCACTACTATTTTTCTATTAACGATAATAATACAAAAAACATCAAAATAAGGACAATGGTGTGCTGATCGATGAACATTCTGTGATAGATCCCGACAGTGTTAATTCTAAAGTGGTGGGCATTGCGGCTGATCTTGGCAGACACGACTCCGGCTTACACAAACACCAAAAAGGACAGTTGCTATATGCGCCAAAAGGCTGCATGAATTTCGCGTTGTCGGACTCTATTTGTATCCTTCCTCCCACGAAGGCAGTTTGGATTCCACCAAACACAATACATCGTGCTTTTATGACCAATGTTGTGGCATACCGCTCGTTGTATTTTGATTGTGACGCTTTCTCTTGCCCTGAAGCGATTACCATTATTGAAGTCAGTGAGTTACTGAAAGCACTGATTAACAAGATGGCTTTCTGGCCTATAGACAAACCTGAATCGGGAATGACCAACTACACCGCTCTGTTTTGGGAAGAGTTTAGTCAAAGCAAAACATACTCTTACGAGTTGCCACTGCCCACAGACCGGAGATTGAATGGGTTCCGTCGTCAAGTCTCGGATGAAGCCTTTCTCGCACCAGATTTGGTGACGTTAGCTAACTCTGCGGGAGCCAGTCCTAAAACCATTACTCGGATCTTCAAGGCCGAAACGGGTATGTCTTATCAGGAGTGGAAGCAGCAATGGCGAACCCTAAAAGCCATCGAGCTTCTGTGCCGTGAACGTCAGGTTAGTGATGTCGCGCACTTGCTAGAATTTTCTTCCGACAGCGCCTTTATCGCGTTTTTTAAGAAACAAATTGGGCAAACACCGCTGAACTTCATGAAATGTAACGCGTTTCCATAATGTTCAAAATATGTCTGAAATGTCCCAATTATTTTCGTCTTTCGCCGTTTTATGTCGTCTAAGGTTAGGAACAGTACATTAAATGACCCTCAGGCGAGTAGCTATGTTTACGACAAAACCGCAAAGAAACGATATTTCAGACAAATTTATCAAGCACGACAGCAAGATACTTCAGCAGATATACGGGACTGATGATGTGTTGCCTTATTGGGTAGCGGATATGGACTTCCCTGTTGCTCACCCGATCACTCAAGCTTTGGCTCGGATCGTTGAACGTGAGAGATACGCTTATGAATTTGACTCAGAAAGTGTGTTTAAAGCCATTTCTGACTGGAATAAGCAGCGCCATGGTTTGGATCTTAACCCAAGTTACTTTGTGCAAGTGCCAGGAATACTGAGCGCGATTGCATTGATGATCCGTGAGTGGTCTAACAAAGGCGATGGTGTGCTTATTCAGGTACCTGTCTATCACCAATTTAGAAGGCTGATTGAGTCTGCTGGACGCAAAGTGGTTGCTAACCCGCTTGCATTAGAAGATGGCCAATATCAGCCGGATTTCGACGACTTTGAAGCTAAATTGAGAGAGGACAACGTCAAAATTGTTCTGCTCTGTAACCCTCATAATCCAGTCGGACGCGTTTGGACTCAGGATGAGTTAGCGAAGCTGGTGGCGATTGCGGCCAAGTACAATGTTATGGTGATCAGTGATGAGATTCATGCCGACATCGTTTTTGAAGGCCATCAATTCAACAGTATTCTCACCCAAAACTACGATAACGTTGTGTCGATCATTGGCTCGCCAGCAAAGAACTTCGGTCTGAACAGTATTGCTAATGGTTATCTTTATACAGAAGACCAAGCACTGCTCGAAGAGATTAAGTCCACGGTGGCCTCAATGGCATTGGATCACGGTAATACGTTGACCAATTACGCCACCATTGCTGCATACATTCATGGTCAGGCTTGGTTTGAGGGGTTTCTCGCTTATACACAAAATACCATCGACTGGGTTGAGGCTTACATTGGGCAAAACCTACCACAAATAAAAATGTTTAAACCGCAAGGAACGAACCAGATCTGGCTCGACTTTTCTGGGCTCGATCTAGAGCCCGAAGCACTGAAAAGTCTGTTGTTCACACAAGCGAAAATGGGGCTGACACCTGGTGGATGGTTTGGGGAGAAGAATCCCAGCTTCTATCGAATGAACATTGCGTCGCCATTGGAACAGATCGAGAAATCGTTCCACGCATTATCAGCGGCGATAAAAGAAGTGAGTTAGCAAAGTAAGAGGAGGCATTGCCTCCTCTCATTAGAAGGGGTAATGACCGAACATATCGTCGATCAGTGATTCCAAAAGTTCAGGGTTGTTGTTGGCTTTCCCATAGGTTCTCAGACCTGCGATCTGGATCTGAACGTGACTGGCGAGTCGCTGAGTGTCTTTATCTGCACTTAATTCCCCCTGTTGCTGAGCTTGTTGCAGTACTAATTCAAACTGACGCTCCATTAATCTTAAAGAGTGTCTGGCCTCATCCAGTAAATCTTGGTTAGCTTCGGTAAGCTCAGCAACGGATTTTGCCAGCATACACATGCCATCTGGTGCGCCTTTTTGCGATTGTAAAACAAGATGTTTAACGAAAGCCTTGAGTGCTGCTAGGGGAGAGTCGTTTTGGGACTTGAACTGCTCTAGTTTCGATATACCCATTTGGGTGTAATGACTTAACGCTTGTTTAAATAGTTCTTCTTTACTGCCGAATGCCGCGTAAATACTGCCCGGACGCATATCAATCACTTCCTGAAGGTGGCGCATTGATGTGGCATGGAAGCCTTTTTCCCAATATAAATGGGTGGCTTTATCGATGACTTGCTGACGGTCGAATTTGGCAGCATTCCCCATAATTGTTCTCTGGTTATTTTGAACGATAGTTCAAATTATAGTTTTTTCCCTCGCAAGGGTAAAGTAATCAGGACAACTGTCGTCTTCCTATCCTGCTGCCTTCCAGTTAATCCACAGTTTAAATATGACTCTGTAATTATTTGAACGAGTGTTCAAAATTAAACTTGAACAGTCGTTCAAGTGATTCTATAGTAAACATCGAAATACGAGGAAGGGGTTCCTTCTCTGAATTAACGTGAATATGGCAGGACATCATTATGAGTGAATTCAAATTACACAGTGTGGAAAGTGCGCCAGAGGCTAGTAAAGCGATTCTAGAAGGTGCTCAGCAACGCATGGGACGCATTCCTGGGCTTTATTCTGTTATGGCGGAATCGCCAGAACTGTTGCAGAGCTACACGCAGCTCCATCAATCTTTCACTAGTACCTCATTTGATGAGGAAGAGCTGACCGTTGTGTGGCAGACCATTAACGTTGAGCATGAATGCCACTACTGTGTGCCGGCCCATACTGCCATTGCCCATTCAATGAAAGTTGATCCTGCATTAACTGAAGCGTTGCGAAATGGTCAAGCGATGCCTACAGAGAAGCTTCAGGCGCTCCATGACTTTACCTTGAGTGTGGTTCGAGGCCGAGGAAATGTATCTGAACAAGAACTATCGGCATTTTTTGCAGCTGGTTATGGTCAAAAGCATGTACTTGAAGTGATTCTTGGCTTGTCTCAAAAGGTCATTAGCAATTACGTTAATCGCATCGCTCAGACGCCAGTCGATGCCATGTTTGAAGCTTACGCCTGGAAAAAATAGTCGAGTTGCAGGGTGGCACAAATCAGATTATTTGCCGCCAGTGACCTATAGTTATCAATGCTCACTAAGACGTGAGCATTGTTATAAGGAGCGTGCAGTGAGTAAGACATTTGCCTTCGATGTGTATGGCACTTTGATTAATACCCATGGTTTGATCGCTTTGCTAGAAGACTGGATTGGAGATAAGGCATCAGCATTTAGCCAGACTTGGCGTGACAAACAGCTGGAATACTCTTTTCGTCGCGGCTTGATGAAAACGTATCAACCGTTTTCAGTGTGTACTCAACACGCTTTAGATTACAGCTGTGATTACCACAACGTTGAGTTGTCTGATGAACAAAAAACACGACTGTTAGAAGGGTATCTGAGCCTGCCCGCTTTTGGAGATGTGGCCGAGGCACTTAAGCGCCTCAAGGCAGCGGGTCATCGACTTTTTGCTTTCTCCAATGGCGAAACTCAAGCCGTCAATACACTGCTTGACCGAGCGGAATTGCATGCGTTTTTTGATGGTGTCATTAGCTGCGAAGATATCGAAACTTTTAAACCTAATCCAGATGTGTATCAGTATCTGATTGATTGTACGGGTGCTTTTAATGTCTGGCTGGTATCGAGTAATCCATTTGATATTCTCGGTGCAATGTCATCGGGCATCCAGTCTGTGTGGGTTAAGCGTAGCGAGGAAGCGTTGTTTGACCCTTGGGGCATTGAACCTACCCGTACCATTTCTACACTTGAACAACTCACTACGGATTAACATCGCAGGGTGCATGAGTCTCGCATGCACCTCCCGCTTCTCTTGTCGCTGTAAATACAATCTCGTTTGTAGTCTGCTGGTCAACCAATCTCTACACTGGCCATTACGACCGACAATGAAAAGTGCTGTAAAGCCGTTCAACAAAACCACTCACAGGAAGTGAGTGGCCAATGTTAAAGCGCTATTTTGCTGATCGCTTTTTTACCACACTCTTCTTCAATAAGAGGGTTAGGTGCGCCAGATAAGCCAATGGCACCAATGACGGTACCTTTGTATGTAATGGGTAGCCCACCCGTTAGGATAAGAATATCGTCTTCCATTTTACCCAACTGGCTAAACCCTTTTGCTTCAACTGCGCCAGTTAACGCTGAAGTTGGCGCCTTAAGGGTGGCGGAAGTATAGGCTTTACGAAAGCTGGTGTGAACGGTGTTACTACCAGTGCCTTCGCCACGATAGAAATAGAGTAATCGACCTTGATCATTGACAACGGAAACCGAAATCGGGACGTTAACAGCATTGCACTCAGCGATGGCTTCTTTGGCAATTTGTTCTGCGACATTGGTGGGCAGGTAGAATTTGCTTGGTATCTCCGCAGCGTGAACGGATGAGATTCCAAGAAGTAGGCTGGCAAGTGTCGTGGTGAACTTGTTTAACATGGGCTCTCCTAGGTGTTAATTCGTTGGAGAGGTATATATACCCATCGGTGTAAAGACGACTCTACAATTTGGATTGTGTTTATGGAAAAGAATCAGACAGAAGGACAAAGTGAACTGTTGAGCTCAAGTTTTGAGCAGTTAGATCCTTCACTGCGTGCCAAACTTGAGGGCACTCAAAGCAAAGTTCTCTACGCCGAAAAACAATATATTCATTATGCAGGTGATGAGGCCAAACATCTGTTTTTCGTTAACCGTGGGGCGGTGAGAATCACCAAGTGCAGTGAATCTGGTAAAGAATTCATTATTAAGGATCTCACTCAGGGTGAGTGGTTTGGTGTGATTGGTTGTTTTGGCGGTGGTACGAGACCAAATGATGCGATTGCTTTAGCCGAAACCGAGTTAATTCAGTTCTCATTGACGGATTTTATGGCTGTGGCTGACCAAAACCCTCAGCTGTGGCATTGTATTAGTCACCAGTTGGCTCAGTATGTGGTTCATTACAACCGAAGGCTGGAAGATATCGTGTTCCAACCTTTGATGGAAAGGACGAAAGCCATGTTGGCTCAGCTAAGCCGTTGGCAAAATACCGACACCTTAGCGATGAGCCAAATGGATCTGGCCTGTTTACTGGGCGTGACTAAAGAAGCGGTCGGATTACAGTTGAACAAGCTGCAAGCAGAAGGTGTTATCTCATTGGGTTACAAAAAGATTCACATACACGCTTCTTTTGACCGAAATCCAACCGTGTAAATATTGGAAAATCATACGGCCTGACGCTCTTTCTGCACCAAGGCCTCATGAGTACTGAATCCACGTACAATGTTGCCCAGTGTAATGGCGGCGAAAGCGATAATTACAAAACTCAGGTGCCATGCTTGATTCAAACCCAGTGTGACCAGTGCCATGCTGACGATAGATGAGATGATCATTTGTCCGCCACCAGACATGGCCGCCGCTGCTCCCGCTTGTTTCTTGTAGGGTTGCATTACCATTGCTTGCGCACATGGTAGCGCTATCGCATTGCCTAAAATCATCAATAGTTGGCCGAACATCAGATAGAGCGGCTCAAGCGGGCAGAAGAAAAACCATAGGGCTGAAGCAAGGTGCAACACAGGTGTGCACAGCAGCATTTTCTTACTGCCAATTATCGGCCTTACTCGATTACAGATACTGGTACCTGTCAGCATGCCCAATGCTGGAATGAGTGCCCACATGGCGTATTCATCTGATGTCATCCCAATCTGATCTTGCATGATAAACGGCATCACTGAGACGGTAGTGATCATCAGGCTGAAGTTTAGCCAGCCGATACTGGCGAAGCTGATGAAGTATCGGGAGGTGACTAATTCGCGATATTGTCTCAGCATATTAGCTGGTGAAGGCATAGGCTTGGTTTGGCTTAACGTTTCGTCAAAGCGAATCACAATGATCGCCCATGCGATTGCTACATAACCCAACAATGAGACAAATACCATGCTCCAGCCAAAGTGAAAATTGATAAAGCCGCCCAATACTGGTGCTATCAAAGGTGTGATTGACGCCGCCATAGCGATGTAAGAAAGGGCGACAGGCAGTTGAGCACCACTGTAGCGATCTCTGGTTGAGGCTCGGGCCAATACCGCGCAACAACCCGTTCCTAAGCCTTGCAGCAATCGTCCAAGTACCATGCCGGTAAATGAGTCGCTGAAGGAGATAATCAGCACTAAGCCTGTCATTGCAATCAATAAACCTGCTAGCAATACCTTTTTGCGTCCTAGCGAATCGGATATAGGACCGTATAGGAACTGTGAAGGCCCAAAGCCAAGTAAGTACACACTGACTAACAACTGAGCCTGGTCGAGTGAGATGCTAAAGTCGCGAGCTATCCACGGTAGTGAAGGAAACACCAGCCCCATGCTTAACTGGCCAATACTGATGATTAAGCAGGCGAGCAGAATGGCTCTTGGCTGGATAGAATTACTCATCATTTTCCCCACAAGCAGACGGACCTTGTGCTCGGCGTTTTAGGCAGCCCTCATCATCATCTTGCTGGAGCCTGGCTTTGACTCTTTTCACCGTCGATAGACTCACATCGCATTGTTCTGCCACGCTATGTAGTGTTTTACCTTGCATCAAAAGCTCGGCAATCCGGCGATGTTTCTGCTTATCAGCTGGGCGGCCACGGAATTTCTGTTTCCACAGTTCTGGGTTATCTTTGAGCTGCTTACGCCCCATTTCGGCAGCAAATAAGCGATGCTGAGTCTGCACTTGCCCATAACCCGACAGTAGGGCGAGTAGAGTTTGGCTTTGTATTGTGTTGGGTTCGATTCGCAATGGCTCACACACGGTTTGTAAATTGACGCCTTTGTTTTGAAGTCTCTCCACCACGCTGAGCGCCTGACTAAAATCATGGCCAAATGCACTTAGCCACCAAATGACCACGGTATCGCCGGTTTTTAGCGTGTCTAAAAGCTTTACGAATTCAGGACGCTCCATCGCTGGAACGTATCCACGCACTTTGTCCTGAAAGTGTTTTGCTTCAGGAGTGCAACTCTGCAATTGCTCAAGTTGCTGAGAGTAGGCTTGGTTTTTTGGAGAATATCGAGAGTAAAGGTACGTCGCCATAAAAATGTTTTGGTTCATTTGGTGTGATAGGTCATAAATATAGATAGGCTCATAAATAAGATCAACACCAAATGAACCATTACCATGGAGAGATGGCTTAACCTATTGAGAAAAGGAGAGATAAATTTTGGGCGTCAGAAGCGTTCTGAGCACAAGTTCGGAAAGAGGTTACTTTAGCGTGTGGCTCAAGAACAGGTCGACACAACTCTTGATGTATTGATGCTTTTGTTCGTGAGATTCTTCGATGTTCTCACCGAGATAGCGCCAGTAGACCGCCTTGCCATGAAACATCAGCAGTAACTGAATGGCGCTTTGATGACTGGAGACATCAAGTTGAATGGTGCCGTCTTCAACTTTCTTATCCAGATATTGCTCAAGCATTTTGGTTGTTTGAATCGGGCCGTACTCTAAATAGGTAGCGGTAAACTCTGGGTGAGTATCGATGTTGCTGACCGCATTTCGATACGTTTGTTGTGCGCCTGGGTTCAGCAGAGTTTGGTGAAAACCCATCCCAAATTTCACCAAAGCCTCTTCAATTGGCAGGTTGAGGTCGAGCACCGCTTCATTCGCTTGATATTCCAAGCATTTGTTTCTCATGCACGTTTCAAACAACAAGTCCTTGGTTTTGAAATGCGAGTAGATGGTTTGTTTCGAAACATCAGCGAGCTTCGAAATACTATCCATACTGGCACCATAGCCGTGGACACCGAATAATTCAGTGGCCGCTTGGAGAATTCTTTGGCGTTTTAATTCACTGGCACTTGTCATCGATCTTTCGCAATTTGCAGGACACGAGCCAAACATATCAATATCAAACTGGACAGTCTAGTTTTGTTGCTGTTTAATATGTGATCAAACTAGACCGTCTAGTTTGATTGTTGATTTTTGGTTAACGAGGCTGACTTATGCTGTATCAGAATAAAATGGCGACAGCGCTGGTAATGACAACTCTATTGCTGGTTTCTGGGTGCTCTGAATCCGTGGGTGAAGAACCTAAACCAATAAACCTCATCACCGTAGACTCAAAAAACATTGAGAAAAGTGATGGATACGTTGTCCCGAGAGAATATGTCGGCGTTGTTCAGGCAGCGCAGCGAGCAAACCTTGGTTTTGAGCTGGCAGGGAAAGTGCTCAGTATCAATGTGGATGTGGGTGATCAAGTTAAGCAAGGTGACATCTTAGTGACTCTGGACACTCAATTACTTGATGCTGAGAGAAATGAGCTGTTGGCACAACTGGAAGAGATCCGTTCTCAGGCCAAATTGACCGACAGTAACCTTAAACGTCAGTATTCGCTGCAAAAGAAAGGTTTCAGTTCTGAGTCTGAAATTGATGCGCTCACCAGTGAGAAAGAGAGCCTTGCCGCTAACGCACTGCGAGTAAAATCTGCGCTTGAAGCCAATTCACTCAAACTAGAAAAGTCGATACTAAAAGCACCTTATGCGGGAGTGGTGAGCAAACGTTTTGTATCGATAGGTGATGTGGTATCCACGGGCACTGCGACCTTATCTTTACTGTCATCCGACAACAAAGAAGCGCTGATTGGTATTAATCGTAAAGACATCAAGAAATTCTCTCAGCTCAAAAATGTCAGCATAACCGTCAATGATAAGCCCTATGCGGCCACCTTACTTTCTCATCCTTCGAACGTTGACAGTAATTCTCGCAGTGTCGGGCTGCGTTTTCTTCTTCAGGACAGTGGCGCTGTTTTGGATGGTGAATTGGCTTATCTGACCTTTGAAAAATCGTACACCGATAGTGGATTCTGGATTCCTGCCACCGCACTGACGGATGGGGTTCGCGGTACATGGAATGTATATACCTTGGGTTCAGAGCAAGGGCAGAAAATTATCGAGCGAAGAGTAGTGAATGTTCTATTTGCCAGCAACGATTCAGTGTATGTACAAGGCAGCCTGAGTGGTGGAGACGAAATTGTGACGTCCGGGCTGCATAAGGTGGTCCCCGGCCAACCAGTGCAAACTGCTGAGTGAGTGTCGCCATGAAGTATCAAAGTATCCTTTCCAATACCCGTTTGATGATTCTTGCTGTGGCGTTTCTTATTGTCAGTGGCTTATCTGCGTTTCAGACTTTGCCCAGAGCCGAAGACCCGATTATTGCTAATCGCAACGCGACCATCACAGCGGTTTATCCCGGCGCGAGTGCGACTCGGGTGGAATCACTGGTGACAGAAGTCATTGAGAATAAGCTCAGGCAGATCGATGAAATTAATCTCATTACGTCGACGTCACGCATGGGAATTGCAGTGATAGGCGTTGAGCTGAATGAATCGATTACAGACTCCGATCCGATCTGGTCCAAAGTGCGCGATAAGCTGTCTGATGTAGAACCGGAACTGCCCGCGGAAGCTTTGCCGCCTGAATTAGACAGTGATCGCACCTACGCATTTACCACTATCATAGGTCTAAAATGGCAAGGCGTTGGTGAGCCTGAATTGCTCACGATGGGGCGCTATGCCAAAGAGCTGGGAACGCGTCTTAGAACCATGTCAGGTACCGAATTTGTGGATGAATACGGTCTCCCTGATGAAGAGATAGTGGTTAACCTCAATGTCAGTGATGCGGTTTCGCTTGGTGTCTCTGCCCAGCAACTTGCCAGTGTGCTTGAAGGCGCCGATGCAAAAAATTCCGCAGGGGAGCTGAATACTCAGGATACTCGCTATGGTCTTGAGCTGACGTCCAATTTGGACTCACTTGAAAGAATCCGTAACGTGCCTGTTGCGGTAGATGAAAACGGGCATACGGTTCAAATTGGCGATATTGCACAAGTCAGGCGCTCGGCCAAAGCCCCGTTTGATGAAATGGCGTTGCTGGATGGTCAGCCTGGGGTGATCGTTGCGGCGCGCATGCAATCTAATCTGCGTGTCGATAAATGGACACCAGCCGCCATGAAGGTGCTAGCGCAGTTCGAGCAAGAGCTACCAAAAGAAATTCGCGCCGATGTGCTGTTCAGCCAACAGGGCTACACCGAAAACCGCCTATTTGAGCTCAGCGAAAGCTTAATGATTGGTTTAGCGTTGGTATTGGCCGTTCTGCTGTTTACATTGGGTATTCGAGCGGCGGTTATCATCGCTTTGGCACTGCCTCTGACTATGCTGATGACGACCACTTTCATGAAGTTCCTCGGAATTCCTATCAACCAGATGTCGGTGACGGGGTTTATCGTTGCATTGGGCATCATGGTCGATAATGCAGTCGTGATGGTCGACACTATCCAAAGCTATCGATTGAAAGGCATGGCGAAGTTGGAATCGGCCATGAAGGCGATTCAACACTTATGGGTGCCGCTGCTTGGGTCAACGCTGACCACGGTGTTAGCCTTTGCGCCAATCTTTTTGATGCCGGGAGCTACGGGAGAGTTTGTGGGGGCTATCGCCCTGACGGTGTCGTTTTCTCTGATTGGATCTTACATCATTTCCCATTCGATCATCGCAGCGTTGTCGAGTGTCTTTTTGCCTCGTCAGCAGGAAGGCCACCACTGGTATCAGACAGGTGTGACTATTCCGGCCCTCAGCCGAGGGTTCTCTGCCTCCGTCGCTTGGTCGATTCGCCACCCTTTCCTTGCTGTAGGGCTCTCACTGGTGCTGCCGCTATTTGGGTTCTGGAGCACGTCTCAGCTTACCGAGCAGTTTTTCCCGACCTCTGACCGTGACATGTTTGAAGTGCAGGTATTTCTTCCTCCACAATCGAGTATTTACGCAACCGAAGCGACCACGGAGATCATTCAGGATTTAATCACAGCTGAACAAGGCGTTGAGCAGGTCCATTGGGTTGTCGGGGCTTCTTTCCCTTCTTTTTATTACAACCTGGTCGGCAACCAACAAAAAGCGCCATACTTTGCTCAGGCAATGGTGAAAACCGTCGATTTTCAGACCGCAAACGCCTTAATACCTAAGCTTCAAGCGCTGCTGGACAAGAAAGTGCCACAAGCTCAAGTGTTGGTCAGAAAGCTAGAACAGGGCCCACCGTTTAATGCCCCTGTTGAACTGCGAGTGTATGGCAACAATCTGGAACAACTCAAATCGATTGGTGAAGATATTCGCCTGCTCCTTTCTCAAGTACCCCATGTGACACACACTCGTGAGAGCCTGACATCCGGTGTGCCTCAGTATCGTGTGACGGTGGATGAGCAGGCGATCCAGATGAATGGGGTGAGCCTAAATCAATTTGCCGGCTTACTTCAGTCAACACTCGTCGGCCGAGAAAGTGGCAGCGTGATTGAAGGGACAGAGTCGGTTCCCGTCCGTGTTCGGGTTAAAGATGAGCAACGCGAAAGCTACAGTGATTTAAACAATCTTCGTTTTCCACTAATGCAAAGTGATGCAGAACTGGGCACTACCGTACTTAACTTATCCTCTTTGGAGCTGACACCAAGTCGAGGCAATATTACTCGTCGTAATGGTGTTCGCGTTAACACCATCGAAGGGTATATCGAAGCGGGAGTGTTACCCCAAACTGTGCTAAACGAATTTAAAAAAGCACTGGAAGGCTACTCGTTTCCTGCTGGCTACCGAGTTGAGTTTGGAGGCGAAGCCGCTGAACGTGATGAGTCGGTTAACAGCCTGATTGGTAATGTCTCTCTGGTGATGATTCTCATGGTGCTGGTTGTGGTGTTGTCATTCAATTCATTCAGGCTGAGTGCGGTGATATTTTTCGTCGCGGGACTGGCTGCAGGGTTGGGCATTCTTTCCGTATGGTTGTTCAGTTATCCGTTTGGCTTTACCGTCATCATTGCGCTGCTGGGGGTGATAGGTCTTGCGATTAACGCGGCTATCGTGATTCTTGCAGAACTCAGAGCGGATACCGATGCGCTCAATGGTGATTCAGAGGCGATTTTGGCCGCTGTCATGAGTTGTACTCGCCACATTACGTCGACCACGATTACGACTATTGGGGGCTTCTTGCCTTTAATTCTCGCTGGTGGTGGGTTCTGGCCGCCGTTTGCGGTGGCGATCGCTGGGGGGACGGCACTGACGACTCTGCTATCGTTCTATTTTGTGCCTTCCATTTTCACCTTGTTAACCAAGCTACCGCACAAAATAGCGGCTTAAAACATCGCCGCTCTGAACCACTAAGTTCATAGCGATGATTCACTTCAGAAAACCTAAGCACTTTGCTTAGGTTTTCTATTAGGTATCGACACAATAGTGACATGCAAGCTCATTAGCCTGCCCGATTTACACTATAAATGCGGGTTAAATATGTTGTTGTCCTTACCACCTGCGGTGACCCTGATTATCGCTATTGTTCTTGAAGTCTTCGCCACCTCTTGGTTGCCAAAAACGCAGCAGTTTACGGCGTTGTATCCTACATTGGGCGTGTTAGTGGGTTATGGAGTAGCGTTTTATCTACTTTCGTTGACAGTACAGAGCATGGCGTTAGGCGTGGCTTATGCGATCTGGTGTGGCGCGGGCATTGTTCTTGTCGCTGCTCTTTCCTGGCTGGTCTACGGACAAAAGTTGGATGTGTATGCTTTGGTTGGTATCAGCTTTATCCTGTGTGGGACGGTGATCATAAATCTGTTCTCCACCTCCGTTAGTCATTAATCTGTCATCTTCGCGTCGAAAATCTGCAACCTGATTGAAGTAGTTTTCAGTTTTATTTCAATCAGGTGAACGCCATGTTACCTCCTTTACGTGCTCTGGTCGCTTTTGAAGCGGTTGCCCGGCTTGGCTCGATTGGTGCCGCTGCTCGGGAATTGTGTGTTACGCAGGCCGCTGTAAGTCAACAGTTGAAAAGTCTGGAAGCGTTTCTTGATGCGACGCTGTTTGAGCGAACGCAAAAGGGCGTCAGGTTGACGTCGTCTGCTCAGCAGTACCAACCGATTGTTTCTGGCTCTCTAGCTCACCTTAAACTTCAGACTCAACTGTTGTTCGGTGAAAAGGAAACTGATGTACTGAGCCTCAGGGTGAACCACACCCTTTGCCATAACTGGCTTCTGCCGCGCTTACCGCATTTTTACAACAAATACCCTTTCATTCGCCTTGATATTCAGTTGGTCGACTGGCCTTCAACTACACCTTGTCAGAACGTTGATATCGAATTGACCAATGGCAAAGTAGAAAGTGAAGACACCAGTGCTGAGCGACTCTTTCAGGAACACTGGCAACTGGTGTGCAGTCCTGAGTTCAAACGTGTTTATCAAACTCAGCTTGATGAGCGTGATTTTTCACAGCTTCCTGCCGTGCAGGTCAAGGGATATCAGGAGAACTGGCTTCAGTGGCTAAGCCACAATCAGTTCGATGCGATGCTGCCCAAAGTTCAGCTCGAAATCAGTAACTCTCTGCATGCTTTGGAAGCGGTCAAACATGGTGTCGGCGCGTTGTTGGTAAGGTCGCTGGCGGTGTCAGAACTGTTAAAGAGTGGAGAGCTGGTATTGGCGGTGGATGCCTCTATGCCAGCGGAATCGGGCCATTATCTGATCACCAATAACAGTCGTAATGCCAAGGTCAATTTCTTTTGTGACTGGCTGCACCATCAGATCAAAGATGATGGCTTGGCTTAAAGATTTTCTTATGAGTGCCCATAAAAAAAATGAGGGGCACTCCAACAGGCTTGTCATATAGCGCACTTAGTTTATTGACATATCACGGAAGTACTAAGGTCAAACCATGAGTACCATCTCACAACAAATATCGAACCACCTCAAAGTGCTGTTGTTTACTGCACCACTGCTGATTCCACTGGTGGCTTTTTGGTTAGTGCCGTTCGGCTACTCCATTTATATCAGCTTTACAGATTGGGATTATATCTCGCCTGAATACGATTTCATCGGCTTGGAAAACTATCAGTATATGGTCGAGGATTTTGAGTTTACTCAGGCGTTACTCAACACATTTTGGTTTTCTCTTGGTGTGGTTATTCCGACTGTGGTGCTGGGGCTGATCTTTGCTTTACTGCTGCATAAAAACTTTGCGGGCAGCCAGTTTTATCGTGCAGTAATCTTCTCACCCTGGATTACACCAACGGTTGCGGTTTCGATTGTCTGGTCTTGGGTGTTTGAGTCCAAATCCGGTCTGGCGAATCAAATTCTGATGTCGATGGGTTTCGACAAGATTGCCTGGTTGGAGCAGGGCGATACTGCCATGGTCGCGGTGATTATTGTCACTATCTGGCAGGCCATCGGCTGGACAATGCTGTTTTACATCAGCGCGCTCAACAAAATCCCGAGTTCTCTCTATGAAGCGTCACTGATTGACGGTTGCAGCAGTCTGACTCGCTTTTTCAAAATCACCTTACCTCTAGTATCGCCGACAACTTTCTTCTTGTTGGTGGTCAACATCATCAATGCGGTTCAGGCGTTTGACCAGTTCCAGATCCTGACGCAAGGCGGGCCTGGTGGTGAGACTCGCACACTGCTTTATCTCTTCTATCAGCAAGCGTTTGAGCGTTATGAAATGGGGCCGGCGGCGGCGACATCATTGGTGATTTTCCTGATCACTGGACTACTGGCACTGGCAAATACCTACATTGGTAAACGCTGGGTTTACTACTGAGGATAGGATTATGACGACACAAGTTATGGATAGCGCGCCACGATTACGCCAGATAAATGGGTCACTTCAAGCGGCGACCACTGACCAGTCATTACCAGCTAGTCAGGAAACCGCCAGTAAGCGGCTGGAAATACAAACACTGACTTCGATAGGTAAGCACCTGTTCCTCGCCATATGCGGAACACTGATGGTGTTCCCTTTCCTCTGGATGTTGTCTGGTTCTCTGAAATCGAACGATGAGATTTTTGCCAGCCCACTGAATTTGATTCCGGAGCGATTTCGCTGGGAGACCTTTATTGAGACGTTCCATAGCGCACCATTTGGGCTGTACATTTTCAACAGCTTCAGTGTGGCGCTTTTTACGACTTTGCTAGTGATCATCAATTCTGCGATGTTCGCTTATGCCTTGACTCAGTTGAAATTCCGCTCAAAGACAGTGCTCTATTTTGTTGTGATGGGCTGTTACATGTTGCCGGGGGCGGTGACTTACATTCCATCTTACATCACGCTGGCGAAGCTGGGGCTGCTTGACTCACATATGGGGCTGGTGGTGTCTAATGCCGCGTCTATTTTTGGCGTTTTCTACCTGCGTCAGGTCTTCATCAAAATCCATCCGTCACTGATCGAAGCAGCACGCATTGATGGTGCTGGTGAGCTGAAAATCTTATGGGCGATTTTGCTGCCTCAATGCAGAGCAGCGGTCGCAACCTTGTTCTTGATTACCTTTATCACGAACTACAACAGTTACATGTGGCCGAGTCTGGTGATCACTTCACAAGAGTTGAACCTGATTGCAACCGGGATTCGCCACTACTTCATCGCCGAAGGCAATTACGGTCTTAACTGGTCGCAAATTATGGCAGCCAGCACGATTGCCGTATTGCCTTTGTTGATTCTATTCGTCTTGTGTCAAAAGACGATTCTTTCAGGTATCGCCGATAACGGCGTAAAAGAGTAAATGGAAATGAAACTAAAAACTCTCGCACTAGTGTGTGCTGGCGCAGCGAGCGCTTCAATGGTCTCGGGTAGCGTTCTGGCAAAAACGGAAGTGAATTTCTGGTATTCCGGCGGTACAAAACCTCAGAAGCTGATGACTCAGCTTATTGAAGAGTTTAATGCCAGCCAAGATGAATATGTCATCAAGCCAGCATTGCAAGGAAACTACACCGAAACTTATCAGAAACTGCAGGCAGGTTTGGCTTCAAAAACCGCTCCGGAAGTGGTTCTGCTTGACTCGGTCCGAGCTGAGGCGATGTATGAGCGCGGCTTGAGTCGTGATCTTAAACCGTATATGGACGCAGAGTTCAACTTCTCGGATTTTGTCGGGGCGTTTAAAGATCAGGTGATGGCTGAAGATGGAACAGTGATTGGCTTACCAGCTTACGGTACGACCCAGGTGTTTTACTACAACAAGAAAGTGTTGGCAGACAATGGCTTTACGGAGAAAGACCTGAGTACCTGGCAGGATGTGGCTAAAGTTGCTGAGAAAGTGACTCAGCGAGATGCGAAAGGCAACACGACTTTTTATGGCTGGGAACCGATGTGGGGTCAGGACAATATGATCGACGCCGCTTTCTCTAATGGCGCTAAGGTGATCAGCGATGATGGCAAAACAGTACTGATTGACTCAAAGCAATGGGTTGAAGTGTGGGACAGCTTCCGCAAATGGATTCACGAAGACCAAATCATGCGTATTCACCACGGTGGTCAGGGCTGGGAGTACTGGTACAAGACCATTGATGATGTCATGAAAGACAACGCCCTTGGTTACACAGGCTCATCGGGTGATCAGGGCGATCTCGATTTCACTAAACTTGCTGCAACCACACAGCCTGGTTGGGGTTCTCACCCATCCGCACCTCAAGCTGGTGCTCTTGTCTACGTAATGCCTAAAGGGACCGACGACAAGGCAGCACAAGGTGCGTTTGAGTTTATGGAGTTTTATACCAACGCTAAGAACACCGCGAACTGGTCTATGTTCACAGGTTACATCCCTGTACGTATGAGTGTAGAAAGCGTGCCTGAGTATCAGGCGTTCACCAAGGACAACCCACAAGCTCTGATTCCGTTAAAGCAGGCAAGCTTCGCCAGCCAGGATTTCCTAGACCCAACGAATGGCAAGATCATGGATGCCCTGAAAGTGGCTGCCGATCAGATTCAAATTCAGAACGTACCTGCTGAGAAAGCGCTGAAACAAGCGGCGAAGAAAGCGCAGCGTGCACTGGATAGAGCCAACCGTTCTTAATCTTGATAAGGAGCCTGCTTAGGTAGGCTCCTCCATCCTACAGTGGATTTAATTGGTGAAACCGATGACAGAATTTCAAGGTGAACTGACCTTCGGCAGAGTGTCGTTGTCGTTTATGGTTCCGCACGGTGCTGAGGCCGTTCAAATTACGGGCACGACTGTGACCAAAGGGTTCTTATACGCAGTAGCGTACGATAGCCATGGTCATTTTCGCGGAAAGGTATTGTTTGAAAAAGCGCATAAGTCGCTGAATATCTGTGCAGAGCAGTCAGGGTTTGGCGCGATTGACGGTGAGCTGATTGCTGGAGAGTGGTCTCTGGAGCTGTACAACCTTGAAGGTGAGTTTCGTTCCGAGCGGGCGATGCAGTATCAGGTGAATATCGCGTTTGATCAACCGGTTGATACTCTAGCTATAGACAGTGTCGCAACTGTAGGGTTGGATCATCAGATTTCTTTTGATTACAGCCGGTTATTGAGCTCAGAGTCTCGTTGGTATCGAGGTGATCTGCATGCACATACTCAGTTATCGGATGGACACAACACCCTTTCTGCTGCCAAGCAGATAGTCGAAGCGCAGGGCTTAGATTTCTTCTTCCTTACTGAACACAACATCTGCCAGCCAAGATTACCCTTGTCTGAGCAATGCCTGTTTATGCCTGCCCTTGAAGTGACTACAGACCTTGGGCACTTCAATGTTCATGGTCCACAATCTGCGCTGGATTTGCGTCATGTTGAGCATAGCAGCCAAAGTGTGATGGAAGCAGGACTGGCATTGGCCAACGCTTCTCATAGCTCTATTAGTGTTAACCACCCGATGATGAAGCCATGGCATTGGCATTATGCACCGCTCGAACTCGACAAAGTATCGACGTTTGAGGTGTGTTGCGATCCGACTTGGCCAACATCACCTAAAGCGACAAACTCAGCGCTTAAGGTATTGAACGAAATGTGGAATTGCGGCCATAGAATCAGCGCCATTGGCGGCAGTGATTCCCACCTAGAGCCTCATGAGCGCAATCCGAAAGCGACGGAACCTTCACTCTACGGTGACCCGTCAACCTTTGTGTTTAGTCATGGACTGTGTGGTGAAGGCATTCTCGCTGGGCTACGGAACGGACATGTCTATTTAGAGCGTCGCTGCGGTTTATCTTTTGCCATCAACAGCAACGAGTTATTACCCGGCTGCGATTCTAAAGGGCAGGCTTTGTGCTACCAGTTGGCTGTGGACGATGATGAGCATATTTATTACGCCGAATGTGTTGTCGATGGCGTTGTCGTTGCCAAAGTCACGTTGCACAACACCGAACAAATGCTGTTTGTAGAAGCAGGCTACTCTTGGTGCCGCATCGATATCCGCCGCGCCGAGAATGATGAATTTGAAGGCTGTATTAACGCCGTTTATGACGGCGACCAACCCATTTTTACTACGCCTCTGGTCAAAACCTGGGGTGAACTTATGGAGCGATTAAATAGTGATGAAGTTTAAAGCACTATTGTTTGATAAAGATGGCACTCTGCTGGAATTCCACAATATGTGGCTCAACGCTTCACGCAGTGCGTGCCAGACCGTAAAGGATTTCAGTGACACAAACCAGGGTCATCAAAACGTCACAGTTGCGGAGTTACTCTTAGCCATCGGCGTAGAGGGCGACTCTGTCGATAACCATGGTCTGTTGGCGTCCAATCCGGTGGAAGACACGGCCAAAGCTTGGTTCGAGATCCTACGCCCAGCTGTTTCTCTGGAAATGTTTACCCGTGTGACCAAAGAGGCGTTTAACCATCATGTCGCTAATCATCCCGAATGGGTTGAAGCGCTGCCAGGGGTAACAGAAAAACTAGATTCACTTAAGCAGCAGGGCATGATTCTTGGCATTGCTACCGCGGATACCAAGGACTCAACACTCTACACTTTGCAGCAATCTGGTTTGAGCGAGATGTTTGATTATGTCGGTTACTCGGATGGTGACATCGAACCAAAGCCAGCCCCGGCATTGTTGAATGCTTTTTGTCAGCAATGCGGTGTTGAGCCGCACGAAGTGATCATGTTTGGCGACACGGTGTCAGACATGGAATTTGGCACCAATGCGGGCGCGAAGAAAATCGGTGTTCTAACTGGAACCGCATTGGAAAGCGAACTGACGCCTGTTGCAGATCTGGTGATTCCATCGGTAGCCCATTTTGACCCACACGCATTTAACGAGTTGATTTAAGGATAAGCTATGGCGGAAGTCACGCTTAAAGGGGTGGAAAAAACCTACCCGAATGGATTCAAAGCGGTTCATGGTGTTGACCTGAACATTCGCGAAGGCGAGTTTATGGTGTTTGTTGGGCCGTCTGGCTGTGCTAAGTCGACGACCTTAAGAATGATCGCTGGCCTAGAAGAGATTTCTCACGGTGATGTCTATATCGGTGACAAACGCGTCAACGATTTACCGCCGAAAGATCGCGGTATCTCAATGGTGTTTCAGAACTATGCGCTATACCCACATATGTCGGTGTATGAAAACATGGCATTCGGGCTTAAACAGCAAAAACTGGCAAAGTCAGAAATTGAACTGCGTATTTCTGAGGCGGCAAAAACGTTAGAGATTGAGCATTTACTGCAAAATAAACCCGGTGAAATGTCAGGTGGTCAAAGACAGCGTGTTGCACTTGGTCGCGCCATGGTGCGCAAGCCAGATGTGTTTTTGTTTGATGAGCCGTTGTCGAACCTTGATGCTAAATTGCGAGTGTCTACCCGAGTGAGCATTGCTCAGCTGCACTCTGATCTCAAAGCGGAAGGGCAGAATGCAACCATGATTTATGTGACCCACGATCAGGTGGAAGCCATGACGCTTGGGGATCGCATTTGTGTGCTCAATCAGGGGGAAATCATGCAAGTGGATACCCCAATGAACTTATACCGCTATCCAGCCAACAAATTTGTGGCAGGTTTTATTGGCTCTCCGGCGATGAACATCATTAAAGCCCGTATTGATGAAATTGATGGTGTAATGAATGCCATAGCAGAGAGCGGTAACCGATGGACGTTGCCAGAAAGTAAGCAAGACTTAGCAAGGCAGAAAATCGGCCAGTGGGTGTGGTTTGGTATTCGCCCAGAGCATATTCAACTGGCGAACCATGATGCACCACTCTCAGAAGTCAACACTCAACGTCATCCTATTAATGTCGTGGAATCGATGGGGAATGAGCTGTACCTCTATTTCCAACTCGGTAATGACAAATTGATTGCTCGCGTGCCGCTTGATGCAGATCGCATGGTGTTTAATGGTGAAGAGGCGTTATTGAATTTTAATGTCTCTGAGTGCCACCTTTTTGATATCGAGACCGAGCAGGCGCTAGTGTAGCCGCACATAATATGACGAAGCCATCCGTTAAGGATGGCTTTTTTGATTTTTAACTCGCTGGATTAGTTCGGAATTGGCACAACCAGAATGTCGACCGGAGATTTGTTGATCAGGTGTCTTGAATAAGAAATGATCTTACTCCAGAAGTCCTGATGGTGGCCACATATCAGCAAGTCGACACGGTTTTCTGTAATGGTGTCATTGAGCTTATCGCCCAGATCGCCAGTCCCGACTAAAAAATGCTTCACAGGAAAATCTAGCTTGGTTTGGAATGCGCGCAACCATTCCATCGAGTGTTCGTTGAGTGGTCTGACGCTGGCGTCAGCGTGAATGTCGACCAGCTCTGGATAGATTTCTCCATGGGTGCCATCAATGTGAATCAGCGAAATCTCCGCGTCATGCTGCTTAGCCATAAATACCGCTCTTTCAATCAACACATTGCTCTCTTCAGAAAGTTCCAGCGCGACCAGAATATGTCGATATTTCATTACCATGTCCTCTTATTGAACTGACTCATTTCATCATAGAGCGAATCGCTGAAAAATTTTGTCTAAGAGATCGCGGAAATGCTACAAATTGCATTGGTTTGTATGTACAAATGCTCGCATGTTTCGTTAATCGGTCATCTTAAATCATGCGCTGTTTTTTTGTGTTGATAACCTTAAAAACTAGGAAATAACTATCTCACACCTCAGCCTCATTTTGTTCCTAAAATGTGAGTTACACTCAGTTCAGACTCGAAGTGAGAGAGAATATGATGACAACATTTCCTAAGCATTTTCTGTGGGGCGGCGCGATTGCTGCGAATCAGGTGGAAGGCAGTTTTGATCTTGATGGTAAAGGGCTGTCGACGTCCGACATGTTGCCCAATGGGATTCTCAGTCCACACCAGACGCGCCAACAACGCACCGAAGGTATTAAAGATCTGGCGATAGATTTTTACCAGCGTTATCCAGAAGATATTGCTCTGTTTAATGAAATGGGGTTCAACTGTCTGAGGTTGTCCATTGCTTGGACGCGTATATTCCCGAATGGCGATGAATCCGAGCCCAATGAAGAAGGCTTGGCGTATTATGATCGTATCTTCGACGAATTAGCGAAACATGACATTACGCCTTTTGTCACCTTGTCTCATTATGAGATGCCTTACGCGTTGGTAGAAAACTATGGCGGTTGGGCAAGCCGTGAACTGATTAGCTTCTTTGAGCGCTATGCTCGTACCGTGTTTGAACGCTATCAGAACAAGGTCAAACTGTGGTTGACGTTCAATGAAATCAACATGTCTCTACACGCGCCATTTACCGGTGTGGGCTTGGCTGAAGAGGCTAGTGAGCAGGCCATTTATCAGGCAATACATCATCAGCTTGTCGCTAATGCAAAAGCGGTGAAACTATGCCATGAGATTATTCCAGATGCCAAGATAGGTAACATGTTGCTTGGTGCACTCAATTATCCGTATACCTGCAATCCCGACGATGTCATCGCGGCGATGCAGGAAAATAACAAATGGCTGTTTTTTGGTGATGTCCAGACTCGTGGTCGTTACCCAGGTTACATGCTTCGCTATTTCCGTGAAAAAGGGATTGAGATCGATATGCAGCCAGGTGATGTAGAGGAACTGGCGAGCGCCAGCGTTGACTTCATTTCATTCAGCTATTATGCGAGTGGCTGTGCTAGTGCAGATCCCAAGCAGAAAGAGGTCGGTAACATTGTCGACAGCGTGCCAAACCCGTATTTAGAGAAAAGTCAGTGGGGTTGGCTGATTGATCCTAAAGGGCTACGCATCTTGCTTAACTTTCTTTATGACCGCTATCAGAAGCCGTTGTTCATTGTTGAAAATGGGCTTGGGGCGCGCGATGAAATCAACGCCAATGGGGAGATAGAAGATGATTATCGCATTGCCTATCTCAATGATCATTTGGTTCAGGCCAGAGAAGCTATATTGGATGGAGTGGAGCTGATGGGCTTCACCAGTTGGGGCCCTATTGATCTGGTTGCCAATTCCACTGCGGAAATGAGTAAGCGTTACGGCTACATTTATGTTGATCGTCATGACGATGGAAGTGGCACATTAGAGCGTAAGCGCAAGAAAAGCTTTTTCTGGTATCAGGACGTTATCCGAACTCACGGAGCATCGCTAAAGTCTTGAAATAAAGGAGCCATATGGCTCCTTTACTTTACCCTCCGATATGAGAGGAAGAAATCAATGGCAGACTTTAAGTCTTGCTGCTCTTTCAGATTATTTTCTGGCTCGCTTGAGAGACTAGTTGATTTGGGGATGTTGACACTCTTCGTACATAACGCTTACCCGTTGTTGTTAAAGTAATCGCCAATGTAACCAAATGTAAATATATTGACAGGTGTAGGACGAAAAATCACCGTCAATTTGTTCCCCTATTATGAAGTTCAATCGACAACGTACCCACATGCGCAATCATGAGTGGGAAGTTAAGCTATTCCAGCGCCGCGCGGTCGTGGCTTTTATTGCGATGATCGCCCTATTGGGTGTGCTGGTGGCAAACCTCTACCACTTGGAAGTCAAAGATTTTGACTACTACCAGACCCGAGCAAATGACAACCGTATTCAGGTTCTGCCTATTTCTCCTCCTCGAGGGCTGATTTATGACCGCAACGGCCATCTCATAGCCAAAAACATTCCTGTTTATGTGTTGGATGTGTTTCCGGATAAAGCGCTCAACCTCGAACAATCCATTGTTAACTTGCAAAAATATGTCGATTTATCACCAGAGCAGGTGAACCAGCTTGAACATCTACATCGCAGGCGTTTCAAGGCGGTGACCATAAAGGGGGAGCTATCTGAGTTGGAAGTGGCCCGTTTTTCTGCGCATCAACATGAATTTCCGGGCTTTGTAATCAACGCTGAAATGAAACGTTTTTATCCTTATGGTGCGTCACTGACGCATGTTGTAGGTTACGTTTCTCACATCAATGATCGCGATATTGAGCGTCTCAAGCGTCAGGATGAGTTGTCTAACTACCGGGCAACGAAGAACATCGGCAAGCTCGGGATCGAGCGCTACTACGAAAAAATGCTCCACGGCGAGCAAGGCTATGAAGAAGTTGAAGTGAACAGCCGTGGTCGAGTGATTCGCACCCTTGAATATGTGCCCCCTGTGGCGGGTAAAGATATCGTTCTGAACATTGACGTCGATTTACAGAATTATGTCTACAAACTGTTGGGAGACAGGCAGGGCAGTGCGGTGGTACTTGACCCGAAAGACAACAGTGTACTGGCGATGGCATCCAGCCCCAGTTATGACCCAAACCCTTTTGTTGATGGGATATCAGGGCCTGCGTATCGTAAATTACTTGAAGATGCTCACCACCCATTGGTCAATCGTGCCACCCTTGGTGTGTATCCGCCCGCCTCTACAGTGAAGCCCTTCATGGCGATTGCTGGGCTGACTGAACATGTCATCAGCCCTACTACGATTCGTAACGATCACGGTCGTTGGCAGATTCCTGGCTCCAGTCGTCATTCCAAAGCTTGGCGTGACTGGCGCCGCTGGGGGCATGGTGATGTTGATGTCACGCTAGCGATTGAAGAGTCGGTAGATTCGTTTTTCTATCAGATGGCTTACGATTTGGGGATTGATCGTATCTCGGATTGGATGGGGCTGTTTGGGTTTGGTCAGCTGACAGGCATAGACATTCTTGAGGAAACGGAAGCCAATATGCCGACCCGAGAGTGGAAACAGCGCCGCCATCATCAACCTTGGTATAAAGGGGATACGGTGCCTATTGGTATTGGACAGGGTTACTGGACGGCCACACCGTTGCAAATTGCTAAAGCGACATCGGTATTGGTAAATCACGGCAATGTCACGCCACCTCATCTGCTGAAAGCGGTCATTGAGCATGGTCAAAGCTTTGAGTCTGCGACGTTAGTTGATGAGCCAGTGACTAACAACATGAAACAAGTGGATGACAGTTCATGGGATATTGCTCTGAATGCAATGCGACTGGTGAATGAAGGCCCAAGAGGTTCAGGCCGAAGAGCGTTCAGAGGGACCGAGTATTGCAGTGGTGGTAAGTCGGGAACCGCACAGGTTTTCGGCCTGAAGAAAGACGAAGTCTATAACTCCAAAGAATTGAGTCACAACCTTCTCGATCACGGCTTGTTTACAGGGTTTGCTCCGTGTCGCAATCCTGAGTATGTCACGACAGTCGTCATAGAACACGGTAATGGTGGTTCCAAAGTGGGTGCGCCGTTTGTTCGAAATGTGTTTGATCACTTGCTGACTGAAAAGGGTAAACATGCCCCCAGAAAGCAGACTTAAGTGAGAGTTTCTACGTATTAACCCATCTATAGGATGAATTTTTGATGATCGGTAGCGAGTTTCAATATTGTCATCTAGATTCATATGGTTAGTTGGAAAATATGAGTAGGGATAAGAACATGAAGCGACTTTTGTCTCAGTGGTCTGTTACCAATCGTTTGGTTGCTATTTTCGTTGTATTTGTCGTCACTATTGTTTTGATTGCGACCGATATTATTGTGACTTTGGAAAAGAATAAGCAGGATGGCACGGTGATTAATGTTGCTGGCCGACAGAGAATGTTGACCAAGAAGTTTGCCAGTGAGGTCATGCTTTCTGTATATGAGGGGCATAAGTCAGCTCATTCTCAGCTCAATTACGACAATACCATCAAACTTTACGAGACCTCGCTCAAGGCGTTAAAAAGTGGTGGCCAGACCTTCTCAGATTTACCGATGAAAAATCCGATTAACCTTGCTGAAAGTACAGCAGAAGACTTTAAAAACAGGCTCAACACGGTAGAGCAGCTCTGGAATACGCAAAAAGCCATGGCTTTTTCTTTGCTGCAACAAACGGACAAGCCGACGGAGGAGCAGGTTGATAAGTTTATGTTGGCCAATCACAAAACACTCGGAGCGATGCACCAAGCGGTACTTAGCTATAACCGCTATGCAGACGCTAATGTGAAAGGCTTGAAGCAAGACATTTTAGTCATCTCTGGTGTCGGCATACTGCTCGTCATTGTGCTTTCTTACTTGATTGGGAAAAGCTTAACACAGCCAATTCATCAATTGGTCGCGGTGAGCAGAGACACAAGAAAAGGTGATCTGGAGGACAAAGATCATATCAATGAGCTGGTCAATAATAGTGAGCTTGGCCTGTTGGCGAAGAACATCCAGTCGATGAGACACGCATTGTCTTCGGTGGTCAAAGGTCTCAAAACCAGTGCGGACAACATCTCTAGTTTATCGAGTCGAGTTGAGTCTCTGTCGCAAGAGGTGAATGAGAGCTACGATGATGAGAAACGCAAATACGAAGAGATTGCTCAAATTTCAGATGGTTTGGTGGATTCCTTTGATCGCGTTTCAGGGGTGGTTGATCAAACCTTGGAGTCTGCCGCTCAAAGTCAAACCAGTGCAAAGCGTGGCTTAGATTCAGTTCACGCCAATATGAAAGCGGTAGAGCTAGCGTCTGCTGAGTCGCATAAAGTGTCTGAAAACATTCAGGAACTGAGTTCTGTTGCCGAGCAAGTGTATAGCATAATTGATGTTATCCAGACCATTGCCGAGCAGACCAATTTATTGGCACTTAATGCTGCTATCGAGGCTGCACGGGCAGGTGAACAAGGGCGAGGCTTTGCCGTTGTTGCTGATGAAGTCCGAATGTTAGCCAGTAAAACCAATGACTCAACCGGGGAAATCAGTAGCTTGCTCAATGATTTGACAGAGCGAGTGAAAGTCTCTGTTGAGTCTGTGGCGCAACTGCAAAAAGAAGTAGAAAACAGTAAGCAATGCAGTAGTGATACTGCGGATAACATCGATAAGATTTCCAACTCGATTACGTTGACGGTCGAACAACAGAATGAAATTGCGGCACTTATTGATGAGCAGTCTCGAAGTATTCACGATCTCAAACAAGCACAGGACTACCTGTCTAACCTTCTTCAGAACACCAATAAGAAGATCATGGACAGTTCCCACATTGCGGTTGATATGAGTGATATGGCGAAGGGTATCTCATCAACCTTAGATGATTTCTCGTTGTCTGCTCGGAACGTTAAATCATGATTTGAGTTTGGGCTAGTAGTGTTAAGTCTCTGATAAAAGAAGCCCCTATATGGGGCTTCTTTTATTGTGCAGGAGTAAGGTTTCTGTGCTTTAGAAACACAAAAGCTGGCAACGGATTGCCAGCTTAGACGTTGATAGCCTGCTAGAGCAGGCTGAAAGGATGCACGTTACTTCTTATTTGTGTCTTTATTGGCGTCTTTCCAATATTGAATTCGGACACGATGAAGTTGTGCTTTTCTCATTTTCTTCATGATATTCCCTCACTTTTTAATGGCTTGCTCGTCACTGAGCATATGTGAATCAAGTTCCTCATGAACAAGATTTAATGTAGCGACCAAATTCGAAGATCGCTAGGGTTTAGATCACATTTTTTTGTATGTACGTCATACCTTATTTATATAAAGTGAATATGAGCTCACTTTAATAGGATTGCAATGTAACTAAAATAAAACTGCAATACCGCCTTTATGTAATAGAAACAATACTTTAACGCGATTGTCATTTTTACTATCTATCATCTGCTCGCTATTAATAAAAAACATACTCGAGCAAGGAGTCAGCAATGTGGAATCGCGATGAGCAAGATTCTCAATTCAGCCAAATGATCGAGGCGAGACTGTCACGTCGTCGTTTCTTGGCTGGTACCGCAGCAGTGGGTGCAGGCGCGTTTCTGTCGCTTAACCCAATCACTAAGGCATTTGCCGCAGACAAGAAAAGCGCACTACTGAATTTTGACGCTGTTCCGGCTTCTACAGAAGATGCGATTATTGTGCCAAAAGGCTATAAAGCAACACCTTTGTTATCTTGGGGTGACCCTATATTTGCTGATGCGCCAGAATTCGATCAGAGCGGTAAGCAAGACTCAAAAGCTCAACTACGCCAGTTCGGTGACAATACTGACGGCATGAGCTTATTCCCAATCGCGAAAGACCGCGCCGTAATTGCGGTTAACAATGAATACACCAACTACGAATACCTGTTTGACCATGGCGGTAAAGCGATGACCGCAGATGATGTCATGAAATCACAGGCCGCTCACGGTGTGACTGTGTTTGAAATCGTCAAATCTGGTGGTGAGTGGAAGCTGGACAAAAACGGTAAGCGTAACCGTCGAATTACCGCTGCTACAGAAATGAAGCTCACAGGTCCAGCAGCTGGTCACGATTTGATGAAGACCAAGCTCGATCCGACAGGTATGAAACCATTGGGTACATTCAACAACTGTGCAAATGGCCAAACGCCATGGGGCACGTACCTGACATGTGAAGAGAACTTCAATGGTTACTTTGGTACCAGCGCTAGCGCTGAAGTCTCGGACGACCATGTACGCTATGGTGTTGAACCTAAGCCTAGCAAATACCAATGGCATGACACCGATGAGCGTTTTGATGTAGCTAAGCATCCAAATGAACCACATCGCTTTGGTTGGGTTGTTGAGATAGATCCGAACGACCCGACTTCAACACCGCTTAAGCGCACTGCACTAGGCCGATTCAAGCACGAAAATGCAGCATTGCTGATCAATGACGACGGCCATGTGGTTGTCTACTTGGGTGATGACGAACGTGGTGAGCACCTTTACAAGTTCGTTTCTAAGAACAAATATCAGCCAGGCAACAACACAGCAAATCGCGATCTGTTGGAAGAAGGGACATTGTATGTCGCCAAGTTCGAGATGGAAGACGCTGAACTGAAGGGTAAAGGGCAGTGGCTGGAGCTTACATATGGTAAGAATGGCCTGACGAAAGAAAATGGCTTCCATGACCAAGCGGAAGTGGTGACCTTTGCACGTAGAGCGGCGACTCAAGTTGGTGCAACCACAATGGACCGCCCAGAATGGGTTGCAGTGCACCCTGACAACCAACACGTTTTCTGTACGTTGACCAACAACAAAAACCGTGGTGTAAAAGAAGGCCAACCGGTTGGTGGACCAAACCCTCGCAAAGAAAACCATTATGGTCAGATTGTTCGCTGGGTACCGCAAGGTGGTGACCACACCAGCGAAGGATTTGAATGGGATCTGTACCTAATTGCGGGTAACCCAAAGGTGCATAAAGGCAACCTTTATGCAGGTAGCGAGAACATCAATGAAGACAACATGTTCAACAGCCCAGATGGTATTGGTTTTGATAAAGCAGGGCGTCTGTGGATTCAAACCGATGGTAACTACTCCAACAAAGGCGATTTTGCAGGCCAAGGTAACAACCAGATGTTGTGTGGTGACCCTATGACTGGCGAGGTTCGTCGCTTCCTGACTGGTCCTGTAGCGTGTGAAATTACCGGCCTGACCTTCTCTGAAGATTACAAGACGATGTTTGTTGGTGTTCAGCATCCAGGTGAGAAAGGTGCTCCGTCTCACTTCCCTGCTGGTGGTAACAGCAAACCTCGCTCAACAATTATGGCTATCACACGCGAAGATGGCGGTGTAATAGGCGCATAAATACAAATTCCTTTAGGGAATACTTGCACTACTTCAAGGGGCATTTCGCCCCTTTTTTGATCTTTGAGAAAGGCTAGCAAGGATAAATATGCGCAAATGAGCATAAAAATTGTGATCTTATGGCTGCTAACCACTAAATGTAGTTGCTCAGTTTGTACGGTATAACTATATTGAAAAGGTGCCCACATAATTTAAAGGTGTAGAGACCCGAGTAAACTCACAGAGTTGATACGAAAAATTGAACGAAAACGAAACACATGGCTCAGTGATGTTCCCACTGAGGGTGAATCGAAAGCGTCTAAGAATAAAGTATTTACAAAGGCCTTTTAGCTCATCGCTCCGGCGACGCCACATCTTAAGTTATCGGTACGTATGTTGATAACCAAGGAGGAGGTTTGGCTATGGTTGTTCTGGGTTTAGTAACTCTGGGTATCGTTGTTTTCTTTGCTTGTTGGGTATGCCAACACGGTCTGCCAGTTTTTGGCATGCAGCTGGATGAAACTGATCAGCTACTCCTTGCGGAAGCCGCTGGAAAAGACGTATTGGAAGCATAAATTTCATTTACTTATGGATATCGCAAAAAGGAGCCATTGGCTCCTTTTTTAATGTCAGAAATTAGCCGTGGAGTTAGTCTGAGCGGCCACGCCCCGCAATCTTCCATTTATCGACAACCTCACCTTGCCTAACCACGTACAAATGGTCGAAGTTGTTCAGCGTGGTATCGCAGTGGCTCGGAGTTAAAGCGAGCGTCTCGCCGATACTAAGTGGATTGTCTTCACTAAGATGAAGAATGCCATGCTCATCCCCACCACATTGATAGGTAAGATCAGGGCGAGATTCAACAATCGGCATACCTAGATCAATTGAAAGTGACTTCATACCCGCATCAATAACGGCGCGTTGCGGGGTTGGGTGGCTAATCACGGTACTTAACACTTTGAGTGCAGGATTGAACTGTTGGTTAAGATTTGCATCTTGCTCATCGCCAATATTGCAATAAGAGTTATCCATAAACAGATAAGAGCCGGCTTGTATCTCAGTGTACGCTAGCCCCTGATAAGCTTGGTACGTCCCAGTGCCGCCTCCACTGATGATTTCTGGGGCAAGATGGCGTGGCTTTAATTGAGTATCGATAAAATCAAACAGTTCAGTCACTGCGGAGCGTGCTTGTTGTTGTCTCTGTTCAAAGCCTTTGATCAGTTGTAAGTGACCGCTGTACGCCTGAATCCCAGCGTAATGAACCCCTTCGGTATGAACGACTTTCTCTATGAGCTTCAGTAGTCCTTGACCCACAGCGACACCGCATCGCTGCTGACCACTTTCGACTTCAATCAAAAGGTTGACCGTGACACCTGCCTGCTTAGCTAGCTCAGCGATTGATTCCACATGCTGAGGGTGATCAATAACTTGATAGAGCGTGGCTTGCGGGTATTGGCTATGAAGATCTATCAGACGTTGATACTTAGCCTGACCTGCAATTGGGGTTGTGATTAGGATGTCAGTGATACCACCTTGAAGCATCACTTCCGCCTCTCCTAGCTTTGATGTACAGATGCCTTGTGCACCATGTTCAATTTGCTTGTGGGCCAGTTGTGGGATTTTATGCGCCTTCGTATGAGGGCGCAGGGTTAAGCCTAGTTGATTAATTCTGCGTTGCATCTCAGCTAAGTTATGTTCGACAGTCTCGATGTCGATAAACAAAGCCGGTGTATCGATGTGTTCTAGTTTCATTTTTTCATACTTATTGTTTTTTGAGCCGCGCTAGATTAGCACTCAGACAGTCATGTTGATTAAGAATATTGTTAAATATTGGTGCTTTAAGATCGTTAGCAAATTGAAAATGAGTGATCGACTTTTGTTGTGTTTTGCATTTCATATTGAGAATCAGATTGTGCTCTGATTTTGTCAATTTCTATCATTATGAATTATATGCACTTTTGTGCTTATATTTATTTCCTGTTTTTTGGCACGTGGCTTGCCTTAATCAATTTACCTAGCTTGATTCAATATGCGTTCGATTTTGACAAGTGTAATCAGAGAAAATAGGAGAAGGTTATGGCTCATTCAACTAACACACATCGTTTCAGAAGCGCTGTAAACCGTGCAGATACCTATGCTCTGACTGATACTAAATTGTCTAGTACTCAAGGCTCAAGAGCTTATCGTTTGGCATCACTGTCGCTTTTACCTAGCCCTCCAGAGGGAGTTAGAGATAGAGTAAGCCGAATGCTCGGCAAGAGTTTTCATCAAGCAGATTCTGAGTACGCGGAGGAAAAAAATGAGCTTTCAGAATGGACACCTTCTCCGCTATTGATTGATTCAGGAAGACTTCTTATTTCGAGCGGCCATCGTCGCCAGACCCAGTTCGACCCCAATAGCGTTGTTGCAGGCAAGGATACGCTCGGTTCGCTCAATATTAACAAAGATGGGTACTGGGATTATTCGGTTTACAATATCAAGATGCAGTTTCTCAAGCAGGGTGAGCGTAAGCTTGAAAGTTTCTCTTTATACTCTGATGCAGGCGACCCTATTACTGTGACACTCACTTTGATTGGTGTGGAAGGCGGTGCTGTGATTGAGGAGCTAGCAACAGAAGTAACCATAGGTTAGTCGTGATGAAAGTAAGGGGAAATTTCTTTCATTATGGTCGTAAAGCGTTGTGGTAACTGGCGATGTCTTTTGGTCAGAAAATATAGGGTTTCTACAACTTCATGTTCTGCCTGATAAATGGCAATTTTGTCTCTATCTGAAAATGAATCGAGAGCACTTTTAGGCAACACAGTAAACCCAAGCCCTTTTGCAACAGGTAACAATATTTGGCTCAGCTGATTGATATACCCCGTGACCGGAATATCGTCGATGTTGATCTTCTCTAGCAAAGGCTCACCACACTGGGCAAAGTATAGAGAGAGATAGTGAATAGCATCGGGATGCTGAATCAAACCAATCGCTTTCAAAACCTCAGGTGTTAAGCTGTTTACTGCCATTTTGGCAGGTAGCATCAGGCAAAGAGGCTCGATGCCCAATATCTCTGATTCGAAACGAGAGTCGGAAGGAATGTGAGTAACGATCCCAATATCACTCTCTCCAGATAACACATCAGCTAAAATCTTATGATGAGGAGCGGCTTCGAGTTTTGGAACTAGCTTCGGATATTTACATTGTAAATTAAGAAGATGCGGATAGAGCAGTAACGCCAGAGAGCCAGAGCAGGACAGCGAGACGTTGCCTGAATAAGGGTCTTCAATATTGAGAGAGTTAAGTAGTTCAGCCTGTTGGCGCTCAACTTCTAGGGCATAGAGATAGACAGATTGCCCGGCTTCTGTGATTTCAAATGTTTTGTTGTGTCTGGCGATGAGAGCATGACCGCATGCTTGCTCAAGCTTTTTGATGTGCTGGCTAACCCCTGGTTGGGTCATAAAAAGCCTTTCAGCGGTTTTAGTGAAGTGGCCAGTATCGATCAGTGTTTGAAAGGTCTTCAGCCATAGTGGGTTGAGCATCGTCATCGTTTAATAACAAAAAATTATGCTTAATAGTTTATGTGATAACGTTAAGTTTTGGTAGTAAGAGAAGAATGGCGAGATGTGTTACCTCGCCATCTAGAACTAAGCTGCGTTGAGCTGAGTGGCGAGATCCCTGCCGTTACCGCGGAATTTATCGACGGTTGGTGCAAAGGCGGCGGAAACATGAAGTAAGCGAGAATCTGGATGCTCAGCTAGGTATCGCGCTTTCGCATCATCGCTGTCTAGTTTATCCCAGTCACGATGGATCGAGCGAGCAAAGTGCAGTGTCGTTGCCATTTTAGGAGACAGCTCTGCGTCTCTAGGATCATGATAATTAGCGATGGCGTCCACCATAGGGTCAGGGAACTTCCAAGTCTTCGCCAACTTAGCACCCAGTGTCGGAGCGGTAATATCCAGCACTTCTTCTTGTACTGAAATCGCGTCTTCTCCTGCCTCTGCACGTTCATGTATTTTGACTGCGGCATCAGGCACCAAAGTATGAATCATCAGCTCGCCGATATTGTGAAGAATACCGGTAGTGAACACTTCGTTGGAATCCATCCCTGTCTCGTCGGCAATCTTGCTGGCGATAACGGAAATCTCGAAGGTGTCTTCCCAATACTGGTCCATATCCAGTGTTTTGATTTTAGGGAATGCACCAGAAAGCACTGAGGCGACTACCAGAGTTCTTACTGGACCAGTACCGACACGAAGCAAAGCCTCGTTAACGGAAGAAACTGTTTTACTGCCGCCGAAATGGGCAGAGTTCGCCATACGTAGCAATCGAGCACTCAATACCTGATCGGTAGCGATTTTTCTCGAGAGCTCGCCAAAATCGACCTCGTCCTGATTCACCATATCAAGTAGCTCTTGTAGTACTTTCTGGATCCTAGGTAACTCGTTAAGACGCGAAATTAAAGCCTCCTGACTCATTAGCACTCTCCTTTTTTATTTATGAGCTTTCTTACTATAGAACAGTAAATTAGTTTCATACAAAGTTGTAAACGAAGAAGTTCTTAAAATATTTTAATAACAAAAAATTATTAAAATAAGAATAATTGATAATTTTTAATCGATATATTCTTTGCCTAATATGTACTCAACGAAGCGGGAGAGTCCCCGACACAAAGAGCAAAGAAGAGGTCTACATGTCTACTCCATATCCACGTAATTTTTCTCATATCGGTATTTCGGTACCTGACTTAGAAGCAGCAGTTAAATTTTATACAGAAGTACTTGGTTGGTACCTGATCATGGAACCTACCGAAATCGTTGAAGACGATTCTGCTATCGGTGAAATGTGTACTGACGTATTTGGTGCGGGTTGGGAGCGTTTCCGTATTGCTCACCTTTCAACGGGTGACCGTATCGGTGTTGAGCTGTTTGAGTTCAAGAATCAGGAAAATCCAGAAGACAACTTCGAATACTGGAAAACAGGTATTTTCCACTTCTGCGTTCAGGATCCTAATGTGGAAGAGCTGGCAGAGAAGATTGTTGCAGCAGGTGGTAAGAAGCGCATGAAAGCGCCACGCTATTACTACCCAGGTGAGAAACCTTACCGCATGATCTACATGGAAGACCCATTCGGTAACATCCTTGAAATCTACTCTCATAGCTACGAGCTGCATTACTCAGCAGGTGCTTACAAGTAAGCTATTCAGCCACTCATGTTTATGAGTGGCTTTATTCTTTGAAACTAAGGACAAATCAATGAAAGCGATCACGTACCAGCGCGAACAAGACACGTTCACAGTCTCCGAATTGCCGCAACCTAATCTTCAGTCACCATTTGACGTTTTGGTAAGAGTCCATGCGGTGGCGCTAAACCCAGTCGATGCCAAAGTAAATTTTTGGCATGGAATGGTCCCTGATATGAACGACAATTTCGTTGGAGGGTTGGATGTATCAGGGGAAATTGTTGCGATAGGTCAACAGGTAACTGGCTGGGCTGTGGGTGATCGAGTTCTGTATCACGGAAATATGCGCCGTGTGCATGGCGGGTTTGCAGAATATGCGCTCCAAGATGCACGCACCCTCACGGCGCACCCTAATGTTCCTGCTGAATTTGCTGCAGCAACTCCATGTGCAGCGTGGACAGCCTATCGCGCTTTGGTTGACAAGCTGAATATTGAATCTCGTAGTAGCATTTTCATTGCCGGTGGCGCTGGTGGTGTAGGTAGTTTCGCCATTCAACTAGCCAAACATTTTGGTGTAAGCAAAATTGTTACTACGGCCTCAACAGCAAAACACAGCTATGTGAAAAAGCTCGGGGCAACCCATGTGATTGATTACCGAAGTGATGATGTCGCTGAGCAAATCATGAATCTTACCGATGGGCTTGGTGTGGACGTCGCACTAGATTGTGTTGGTGGTGACAATGATCTGCTAGCGGCATCAGTATTGGGTTTTGAAGGACAAATGGTTGAGCTGGTAAAAACCGTGCAGCCTGAGCTTTATCCTGATGCTTTTCTGAAAGGTCTTTCATTCCATCAACTTAGCTTAGGCTCTGGCCATGTAAATGGTGAAAAAGGCCGCAATGATATGGTTGCGGCCGGTAATGCGGTTTCTAAACTGTTCGAACTGGGGATACTCGAAACGCCAGCACTGCAAGTGATTCCGTTAGATCAGGTCGGGGATAAGTTGGTAGAAATTCGAAATCAACGCACCACGGGTAAAATTGTCGCGAAATTGGTGTAACCATTGATGGCAAAAAAGACAAAAGTGATTTGAGTTTTTTGCCATTTTTCATCAGTTAATTACTCGCAATAATTGCACCGTTCAACTCATTCAGAAACAGGAAATACCATGAAACACATTCCTATGCTAGGTGCCGGTACATTTAGACTGGAAGGTCAGACGGCATTTGATTCCGTTATGATGGCGCTTAAAGCCGGATATCGTCATATCGATACAGCTCAGATTTACGGTAATGAGCAGTCGGTGGGTGATGCAATGTTGGCGTCTGGCATTGCCCGAGATGAGATTTTTCTTACCACTAAAGTGTGGATGAACAAACTGTCGAAAGCAGAGTTCCGATCCAGTGTCGAAGAGAGTTTGAATAAGTTGCAAACCTCATACATTGATTTGCTATTGATTCATTGGCCGCTGAAAGATGAAAAAGTATCCATGCTAGAGTATCTGACAGAGTTGAAGGCGGTGAAAGAGGCGGGCCTGGTGAAGCATATCGGCGTTTCTAACTTCAACAACCAGCAGCTAGAACAAGCGATAGGTATTTTGGGAGCAGGGGAAATTTTTACCAATCAGGTAGAAGTTCATCCATATCTGCAAAACAAGAAGGTGGTTGAGTTCTGCAAACGCAACGATGTATTGGTTACGGGGTATATGCCGTTTGCGTATGGTGCTGTTTTGAAAGATGAAATCATTCTTCAACTGGCGAACAAGCATGGCGTAACGGCAGCACAAATTGTGTTGGCGTGGATGCGTCAAAATGAATTCGTGACGATTCCATCATCGACTCGACAGGCCAATGTTGAAAGCAATCTCGAGGCGAAGAACGTGCACTTAAGCCACGATGATATGGCATTGATTGCAACATTAGATCGCAATCAACGTCTTGCCAATCCAGACTTTGCTCCAGAGTGGGATTGAATGACTGCGAGCACTTTTTGCGAATTTAAAAGTGCATTCGCTTTTTAATTACTGTTATTATCAGCGGGAAATAGTCGGGGAGCCTTAGGGCTGAGATCGCATTGCGAGACCCGTAGAACCTGATTCAGTTAGCACTGACGTAGGGAACTATTAGCACCGATGTTTGAGTATTCTCGCTTTGGTGCACTCGCTTTTTATGATTCGATCTTCCCTTTTATTGATCACTTCATGTTTGGCTGAGAGTTCCTGTACGTCTTGTAATAGGAGCATCCATGCCACATTCACAAGACACACCACCCATTGTATTAACCATCGCAGGATCTGATAGCGGTGGTGGCGCTGGTATTCAAGCGGATATTAAAGCCATATCTGCGACTGGCAGTTACGCGTGTTCTGTCATTACGGCCATTACCTCACAAAATACGCTTGGCGTAAGCGCAATTCACCCGATTCCTCTGGAGCATATTGAAAGTCAGCTCGACGCCGTGTTTACGGATCTCAATGTGGTTGCTGTTAAAGTCGGGATGTTGGCTGACGCGCGGATCATTAAGGTCGTTGCGGACAAAATCAGACAGTACAAGCCTACTCATCTGGTGGTTGATCCTGTGATGGTTGCAACCAGCGGTGATCTTCTTCTGGAGCAGTCGGCGATTAGCACATTAAAAGAGCAGTTGATCCCGATGGCGGATCTGATCACCCCTAATCTGCCTGAAGGGGCGGCTTTGATTGATGGCGCTGTGCCAGAAAACGAAGATCAAATGGGCAATATGATCGAAGAATTGCGCGCACTCGGTGCCAAAGCGGTATTGCTGAAAGGGGGGCATCTAGAAAAAGATGACAACAGCAATGATTTGCTGATCTTAGCGCAAACGAGTGAGCTTCTGAGTGCCAAACGATTCCCGACGAAAAACACTCATGGAACAGGCTGTACCTTATCTTCGGCGATTGCGTCTTATCTTGCGCAGGGTAATAGACTGCACAAAGCCGTGTACTTAGGTAAGCAATACATCTCGCAGGCCATCGCTCATGCTGATGAACTCAATGTTGGTACGGGGCATGGGCCGGTCCATCATTTCTTCTGTGGACACATCAATGTTCGCTGAGCCGATTGGGATCGAAATTCAGCGAGCCAGCTTACAGTACACGGACAATCCAGCCCCGACATTGGCGTACTTCTCTATGTCGATACCCGCTGGGCAGTGGACGTGTATTTTGGGGCGCAGTGGCTGCGGGAAAACTACCTTGCTACGTTATCTGGCAGGTCTGTTGAACGACAAAGCGCACTGGACCGGAGAACTGACGCTCAGTCATAGCCATGCGCTGCAAGGCCAGATTGCTTACATGGCCCAACAAGACCTGCTGCTACCATGGCTCAATGTTCTGGATAATGTTTGCCTGAGCAGTAAGTTTGGCAGCGCTCAACCTGACAGAAATCGAGCGCTGCGATTGCTGGAGCAAGTCGGATTATCGGATCAGGCGGCGGCTATGCCTGTACAGTTGTCAGGTGGTATGCGTCAACGTGTGGCGTTGGCTCGCACGTTAATGCAAGACAAGCCTGTGGTACTCATGGATGAGCCTTTCTCTGCGCTAGATGCGGTGACGCGACATAAATTGCAGACATTGGCCGCTGAGCTGTTGTGTGGCAAAACGGTGGTGCTGATCACCCATGATCCACAAGAAGCGATTCGACTGGCCGACGCTCTGTACATCCTCCGCGGTCAGCCCGCTTATGCCGAATCACATGATGTTCCAACCACTCAGCCGCCTCGTGTCATAGATGCAGAATGTGCGCAATTGCAGCAGAACATCCTCAATTCGTTGGAGGGTGATTATGAGTGATATGACTCAGTTTGACGCCATTCGACGCGACGTAGTGAAAAAAGAACGTCTGACACACCCTGCGCTACGGTTGACGATCAGTACAGTCATAATTTTGGGGCTTTGGCAGTTAGTGGTGGTGATGTTTGATATGCCAAGCTTTATTCTCCCTACGCCGCTTGACGTGTTTGAACGCCTCGTTAGCCGCTTTGACGTATTGATGAAACATACGCTAGTGACTGGTCAAGAAATTGTGTTGGGTCTGTTACTTGGCTTGTCAATGGGGCTGTTCTTCGCTTTACAGATGTTGTTATTTAAACCGCTCAAGCGCTGGTTATTGCCGATCCTAATTGCCAGTCAGGCGATTCCTGTGTTCGCGATTGCACCTGTCTTGATGTTGTGGCTTGGCTACGGTATCGCATCAAAGGTCGTGATGGCGGCGATGATTATTTTCTTCCCCGTGACCACATGTTGCTACGACGGCTTGAGAAACACGCCGACAGGCTATCTCGATCTGGCAAAAACCATGGGGGCGAGCAAATGGCAAATGTTGAAGCACATTCAACTCCCAGCGGCTCTACCAACTCTGGCTTCCGGTATACGTGTCGCTGTGGTCATTGCACCTATTGGCGCTGTGGTCGGAGAGTGGGTAGGTTCCAGTGAAGGTTTGGGTTACCTGATGCTGCAAGCCAACGCGCGCATGATCATTGATGAGATGTTTGCGGCGCTGTTTATTCTGGCTTTGTTGTCTGTCTCGCTCTACTTCATTACCGATAAATTACTTAAGAAACTGATTCCTTGGGAAAATCAATAAAAGAAAGGACACTCCCGTGAAAACAAAAAAAATACTCAGTGCAGTGGCACTACTTTGCTCAACATTTTCTGCTCAATCGCTGGCGGAAGAGAAAAAACTCACTCTGATGCTGGATTGGTTTGTTAACCCGAACCATGGCCCAATCGTGATTGCGAAAGAGCGTGGCTACTTCAAGCAGCAAGGCATTGATGTTGATATTCAAGAGCCCGCTGACCCAAGCACGCCACCTAAGCTGGTGGCTGCTGGCAAAGTCGATCTGGCGATCTCTTACCAGCCAAGTCTGACTATCGACGTTGCTTCGGGTTTGCCGCTTATTCGTTCTGCAACTCTAATCGCGACACCGCTCAACACTCTGATGGTGCTAGACAATGGTAAGAACGACAATCTGGCCGACCTGAAAGGCAAGAAAATCGGTATTGCCATCGCAGGCAATGAAGAAGCAACTATTGGTACTATGCTGGCGCAAGACGGTGTGAAGTTCGCCGATGTGGACATCATCAATGTGGGCTGGGCACTCTCTTCTTCATTGGCATCAGGAAAAGTCGATGCGATCTGGGGTGGTCTACGCAACTTTGAAACTAACCAGCTCGCGCTTGAAGGCTACAAAGCGAAAGCCTTTTTCCCTGAAGAGCACGGTGTGCCAGCCTATGACGAGCTGGTGTTTGTGGCGAACGCCAAAACTCATGATGCAGAGGCTATCAAAGCTTTCAACAAAGCGCTTGAGCAAGCCACCACTTACATTGTTAATCACCCACAAACGTCGTGGAAGGAGTTTGTTGCTTATGCGCCAGACACTCTCAACAATGAACTTAACCAACGAGCTTGGAACGATACGTTAACCCGTTTTGCACTGCGTCCTTCTGCGGTTGATCTTAAGCGCTACGACGATTACGCCCAGTTTATGTATTCACAAAAGATCATCGAGACTTTGCCTAAAGCCGCAGACTATGTGCCGGAGTTTAACTAATGAAATATCAGGATCTTATCGAAGCTTGTCAGTCGGACTGGCAGGAATACACACAGCATGACTTTGTGCAGCAGCTAGCAAAAGGCACTTTAGATCAGCACAGTTTTCTTCACTATCTGAAGCAGGATTTTTTATTTCTCAAACAGTATGCGCGTGCTTACGCGTTAGCCATCTATAAAGCGCGCACGCTGGAAGACATGCGTCGTGCCTTGCCGAGTGTGCATGCTCTGTTAGATTCCGAAATTGGTCATCATGTAACGTATTGTGGTCAATGGGGGCTAACGGAATCTGATCTGGAAAACGAACATGAAGATTTTGGAACCGTTGCTTACACACGCTATGTGCTTGATGCAGGCATGACAGGTGATTTAGTTGACCTGTACGCCGCGCTGGCGCCGTGTTCGATTGGCTATGCGGTGATTGGAAAAGCGTTGATTGAAAGCAATGACACCGTACGAGAAGGAAACCCTTACGCAAGTTGGATTGAGCTTTATGGCGGTGAAGAATTCCAAAGTGGTGTCGCACAAGGTGCAGAGCATTTTAACCAACTCTTAGAAGAGATTGATCTTCATAGTCAGCGGGGACAAAACCTGATTGAAGTGTTCAGAACTGCGACTCGGATGGAAGTAGCGTTCTGGCAGCAAGGTCTGGATGCGAAGTAGTTTAAAATCCTGATGAAGCCTCGCCTTTTGGCGGGGCTTTTTTATGCCTGTTACTTGCTTGCCTCGTCGAATTGATTCCGATGTTAGAGATGTGGGAGAGACTATTTACTCTAAAAAATAATTAGGTCACTACTCTCTTAGTTGCTATTTTTACTAGATAGATTCTAATAATATCATTAATTACATCAATAGGTTGGAGAGGAAATATGAAGGACAAAATTGTTGCTAACTTTTCGCAGGTGGATGTGATGAAGGCGAAGAAAGGGACATCCGCTGCAGCAACGAATGGTGCTTGTCATAACTTCAGTATCGAGTGGCTTAGCTTTATGTTCGAGAAAAAAGGCGACGCTAAGCAACGCATGAAGCGTTTATCTGCTCGTGATGGTGCAGGTAACCCGGTTTTACAGAAGACGTTTGCGTCCCGTTGGTCGGAAGGTGGGGCATCTTATCAGGTTGCAGACAGGATGATGATTTCACTGCGTGGCTTAAAAGAAACCGCACTCTTGTATGATTACACCCACTTTAATATCAAAAATATTGTAAAGGCAGTGACTAAGCCGCAGCACGCTGGCTTTATCTATTCTTTCTGGTTCCCAGGAGCCGTTGTGGGTGCTGCCGGTGCACACACTATTGCTTTTTATCGTTCTTTATCACCGAAGCAAGGCAGCTTGAAAACGGATAACGACACCGTCTATATTTTTGAACCTAACTATGGTGAGTTTGAAGTGCCGAGTAAGGATTTTGAAAGCTGGTTGAAGAAGCTGGCGACCTTCTATGCACCTTTCAATGCGCATATGGTAAAGACGGTGGCTAAAGCCTAACCCTAGATTTAACCTCTAATAAGCCTCGCTCATCAGCGAGGTTTTTTTGATTCCATTTATTGTTCTCAACTCAGTGTGAGCAAAGTTATGGTTATCACCCCACTCAACATAGCAAGAAATATCAAAAAAGCGTGGAGTGGATTTTCTAAATTACATCTCAGGCAACGAAGAGAGCAAACCCGCTCAAATTAAGGAGATGTTATGAAAATCACTAAAACAGTCACGATCAACAAACCTGCAGAACTAGTCTGGGACCTGATTGCTCATCAATTTGATAAAGCCCACCTGTGGATGGACCCGATCCCACATTCGTACGAAATTGGAACCGGTCATAGCTCAACCGGGGCTCCGATGGAAGGCCGCATCTGCAACCTGAGTAAGAATCCAAATGGCGCTAAAGCAAAGGAAGTCATCACACAGTACAACGAAGCAAACAAATCTCTGACGTTTGAAATTACGCCCATCAATGTGCCAGCCATTGTGCCAGTGAAAAAGAATCAGGTGCAAATGACGGTTCGCTCTCTTGGAACCAACAAATCCGAAGTAATTTGGTATGCCCAACCGCAACTTAAATTTTTCGCTTATCCATTCTACCCACTGCTCCGCTTAGCGATTCCCGGTGCATTTGGCAAATTACTCAATGGTTTGAAAACCTATTCCGAGCAGTCACTGCCTAACCAACAAAGCTCAGCGGCTTACACGCAATAATGATAGGGATGAAAGGGCATTAAGATGAAGAAAATGAACTCGATCAAACCTTTGGGAAACATAGCGCTAGTGGCAGGTACGGTGTTGCTTGGAGCATGTTCAACCATTGCGCCGGAAGGCAGCGCGCCACAGTACACCTCTCAGTATGATCACACCTCCACCACTGTGAACGAGTTTGATATTCGTTCTGTGACCAGTGCGCCGGAGCAAATTGTCCTGATGTTCAGGGTCAACTCATCGCCGGATCGAACCTTTGAACTGGTGTCTGAAATTGATCAACTGGCAACTTGGTTTACGGGCATCAAGAACCCTGAGATGGATAACTCCAAGTCACTCAATGGACCGTTAGCGATGGGCACGCATTCGGTGCGCAGTTGCAGCTTGGACGATGAGATATTGTATGAAGACATTGTTTACTATGACAAAAATAAGCGCTCCTATGCTTATACGATTGACATGGAGCGTTCGACAGTTTCGTTTCCTATCACAGAGCCTTTATCGCTGTTTACGGTTGAATCTGATGGTTTAGGTGGCTCATTGGTCACGTGGCGCCATTACTTCCACAAGAATGTCAGCTTAGTAGCACCAGTGCTTAATCTGATAATGGAAGGGATGATTCTGGAACCTGCGGTGGAAAACTTATTTGAACAAGTGGGTGGTGAATGGGTAGAACCTACTACCGTTTAACTCTAACATTACAAACAGATAAGTTAGGAGGATGAAATGCAGCGTTTTTTTAAAAGTATTGAATATATAGAACAGCACTTGTACGACAAAATTTCTGTTCATCAGATCGCCGCTGCGTCTCATTACTCCACTTATCACTACAGTCGGGTATTTAAAGCTTTGGTCGGAGACACACCTAAAGAGTATTTGCGTAAGCGCCGTCTCACAATGGCTGCCAAGCGCCTGCTCACAGAAGAAGTCGGCATTCTGGATCTTGCTATGGATTGTCAATTTGATTCACAGGAAGCGTTCACACGTGCATTCAAAGCGCTGTTTAACATGACGCCTGCGCAATACCGAAAAATGAACGAACCTTTCCGTTTGTTGTATAAAAATCAAATTAACGAAGATGATCTCAGTTTTCTGCAGAATCGTATTAGCATGGAGCCGGAAATCATTACACAGCCGGCCATAAAGCTGGTGGGAATCGCCAATCAATATACAGATGAAGACCTCAGTCTGCCTCGTCTGTGGTCGGGGTTTGCACCATACCGAGACACTATTGCAAACCGCGTGGGCGATGAGTTTTTCGGTATTTATGAGTCATATGAAGAGGCTGAGGAAGGCACGACGTTTGTCTATATCTGTTCCGCTCGGGTAGAGAATTTCGAACAAGTGCCAGAAGGTATGATCACGCGTGAGATGCCAGAGCAGACTTACGCTCGTTTTACCCATAAAGGGCCAATTGCCCAGTTGGAAGAAACACTGCGTTATATATGGGGCAGCTGGTTACCGAAAAGCGCTTATGAATATGAGGAAAAGCCGGACTTCGAACTCTACCCAGCTGGCTTTAACGATGCTGACCCTGAGAATAAGCTGTATCTGAATATTCCAGTACGTAAGAAAAGTTAGGTTGCAATGAAATCGACGATTCTCATCACAGCGGTCTTTGGGGCTGCTTCACTTAGTGGCTGTCAGGCTGTCACTTCTTCTTCAGTGGATTCATTGCCGCCTGTTTGTCGAGATTATGCGGCTGACCAGATCGTTGCTGTGCTCGGGGAAAGCCCGGAACTGGCAGGAGAGTGGTATGGTGATTGGGCGTATTTCCTCAATCAGTTTGCTGAGCAGAATCCGCAGATAAGAATCGTCTCTGGGGCTGATGCGGCAGCGTTTAATCTTGCGCCGTATACTTTGATACTGACACGTCAGAGTAAAGGTGAATACCGACTTAAAGAAGTGTTAGACCCGCCATATTATGACTATGCAGTGGCTAGGCTTAGGGGGGATGATATTAAAGGGATTTTACGTCATTTCGAGTTGGAGCCATACCCCTCTCAGGTTGATATTGTGTGTAAAAATCGGATCAAACAATAGATTTTATAAATGTCCGTTAAGTGAATATTTTTACATGAAATAGCTGTTTGTGATTACATAGGCAAGCCGGTTCGATCTTTCACCGAATTGACATTGAGTTGATAAATTTTCCACGTTACGTCGACTAATATTCAGCATCTTACTGATTCGGTGTGGGACGTCACGGTGAAGAATTTTCTGATCGAAAAACAATATGGTATTGGGCTTCTGGGTGTATTTCTTTTGGTTATTGCACCGATGAGTCTGTTGGTTAGCCATATCGATTTATTGAGCTCAGTGTCCTACCCACTTGGTCTGACATTTACGTTGCTGACAGATTCCGCGGGATCTAAAGGGTTTCTCTTCACCTTATTAGTTTTGGTAGCGATCTCGTGGAAGCTGATCCCTAACCGTGTTGAGTGGCTAAGTAAAATGGCTCAGCTTGGTTTGATCCTTCTGATCGGTTTTGCCAGCAAAACGGCGCTAAAGCAAGCTACAGAAAGCCCTCGCCCATACACTGAGCTGTTAACGCACCAATTGCTGATCCCACAGCCATCCCACTTTTACAATCTGAGCACCGTCCAACAGCAGCATGTGATCGATGATATTTCTCATAGCGTGAGCTCGTGGCGAACTCGCCATTGGTTAGGCGAGAAAGACTACTCATTCCCTTCTGGCCACACGATTTTCGCTGCAATTTGTCTGGCGTTTTTTGGCAATCTGTTTATTCAAAAAAGACGCTATGGTTTGGCCGCTGCACTGAGTGTGTGGGCGGTAGGTATGGCATACAGTCGCCTTTGGCTGGGAATGCACCGACCGATAGATCTCGTCGGCTCGGTTTTGTTTGTACTGATGCTGTATATATTGGCCCCCAAATTTGATCGGATCACTGAAAAGCTTTCTCTTCGTTGGTCTCAATTAACAACCTGATTCCAGCTTTACCTAACTGCCCTTGGCCCTGCGAGTAATGTCCTTACTTGCGGGGCTTTTTTTATTAGCTCTTGACTATACTTTCTATATTAATCCGTAGTTTTTATAAGTCTTTTGTAACTAAAGTAGCAAAACAGACCACATAATTGATAAAACTCGCTATTATTTATCTTGTTTATGTAATTATCACTTTTGGCATAAGTAATTTATGTGTCGTTATCGTTTGGGCAGAGGTTTGCATGCAGATAAAACTATTAAAGCGTCTGATTAAAGACAAAATGTTTGGTAAAACCAAGAACACAGCACTGGGCGTTCAGGTCGCACAGATGGCCGATGCTCGCATGGGTGCGATGTACATGCTAGCCAGTACCGAAATTACCAAAGTGGCGAAGATTTCCAACGCGCACTTTTTTGAAGCCTTTGTGGTCGGAACTGAGCCCTTCGTTGACTTTAAAGATGCGGCAATGGGACTGCTGAATAAAACCGATACCATGACTAAGCTGAAAAACAGCAAGGTCGCGAAAAAGATGTCAAAAGCGGCGGATAAAGTAGGTGAGATCACTTCAGCGATTAAGGAGAAGCTGAAACGACTATTCTCCGAGTTCTTCCGTTCTTTGCTGGATAAAGTGAAGAACATCTATGGTGACTTGTTGCATGGCATCGAGTGGCTCGCTGAAGTCGGAACTTGGCTGGCGAGTGAATTCGCAGGTACCTTCTCCAATATCATTCCGGGGTGGGGCTATGTACAAAGTGCATCTGGGCTTTACTCTGCGGCGAAAAAGTCAGTGCTGAAATCCAAAGACCTGATTTCACAAATCTACCGCGGCCGTGGCGTTGAGCTGCTGGGTGGTCACCCGAGCATCATTTCAAATGCTTTGGCGCGCCACTCTGCAAAAGGTGCTTTGGGGGGAATCAAAGACTTTACTATGGGTGTTGCTGGTATTGGCCTTCAGGCAGCAGGTGATGCTGCCGCAGGGGTAGGATCATTGATCAGCTTAATCACCAGTATTCTTGAGCGTATTATCAAACTGGTGGACTTCTTTGTTCAACGTAGCCTTCTGGCCAAAGTTGTTAAACGTGCTAAGAAAGAGTGGAATAACCGTACTGCGCCAAGCAGCTTAGTGAATGATCATAAAATGTTCTCGGAATGGTTCCAGAGTGCGGTGATTACCACGCCTGTTGTCGCGGCTCTGGTGATGGGCAGTGGCTTTGTCGGCCACCCCTATAAGTTTGCTCAGTTGCTGACACCTAAGCTTGAAGTCGTGTCGCAAGGTGACTTTGATAAAGCGGTCGTTTATATCGATAAGCTTAAATCTCTATCGAGTAAATATGTCCAGGAGTATGTCGATAGCTATAAGATTGATTTCACTAGTAAAGATGGTGTGGTCAATGCGCGCTTGAATGAATTGAAGAAAGGCAAAGGGTTATTGGATGGCCATGAATTTGCGGTGAAATCCGCGACGCCAGCACCCGTTCCCGTTTCAGTTTAATGTGGGAAGAGTAACAAACGGGCCAAAAGGCCCGTTTTTTGTGTCTATAGGTTTAGAATACCGTCGCCAGAATGTCGCTCAATGCCTTGTACGATAGGTGTTTCTGACCAATGGCGTAGTTCTCCTGCATGTGCTGCTGACGTAGGGCTGTGTCGAATAGGTATGCTTCGGTTTGTTCTGCGGCTGCACCGATGCGCTGCAAAGAGACTTGTGCGAGGTTGTTGTCATCCCAGCTTAGCTCATCACCGAGGTCGATAATATGGAAGCCAAAATGTTCGATATCTGTTTTGTACACCGGGTAGCGATAGACCACCTGAGGAACGTTGGCTACCAAACCTTCTAGGAATTGGTTCCCCCAGCCTTCGAGCCAGCTTGGGTAGGTGACGATATCGGCGTGAACGTAGGCGTCCCAAAGAGAGTACTGTTTGATGCCGATTTTATCACCACGTGAATGCTCGATACGGTGGTTGATGTCCAGTAGCTCAACGTTCATCTGCTGAGCTTTCGCTTTGAGTTTGTCGTAGTATTCGTCTTCTTCGTTCATTCCCGCTAACACGAGAATTATGCGACTATCAGATTCAATTTTTTGTCCACGATACAGCGACTTACCTACCCATTGTGGTAGCTTTTTCTGAAGATTAGCTATCAGGTCGACGGCCAGCTCGATCCCCTTACGAGCCACGATGCGTGTTGCTTGTAAGACAACGATGTCTTGTTCGCGAATACCGAATTCGCTTCTCAGATCTTGGTTGTAGTCGTCGATTTTCCAATCACAACCATCGAAGTCGAAGACATTCGGTACCACTGTTGAGTCATAACTCGTCGCATTTTTCAGAGATTCATTTGCCAACTGGTTGATGACACAGTGCTTGTCCTGTGGACGTTGCGGAGGAAAGTGCTTGTCGAGAATACGTTGGATACTCGGGTAACAAGGCTGGCTGAACTTCTCGCGTTCCCAGTGGAAGTCATGGTGATGATTGACTACTTTGACGCCTGTGTTTTCTACTGCTTTTTCTAGTCCAATCGCAGCGGCCAAACTGTGGCCAACAGCGAAGATGTTATTGGGAACAATCACGTCGATGTCGAGCTTTTCGATAATCGCTATTGCTTGTGTCGCGATCTCTTCCGCTTGGCCGTAAATCGCGGCCAGCAACGCTTCTTCGCTTTCAAAGTAGGTTGGCGCTATGAACGCATCCTGAGTGATTTTTGCGTTCAGCTCGTCTTCGTAACGTAGCGCATCAATGCACTCTGCTTCCACACTGCCAGAGCTACCCGCCATGTAAAAGACGTCGTGACCCTGCTGCTCCAGTGCCCATTTCCATTTATCCATTTCTAGTGACACACCATCGGTTTCACCGACACGATAGTGGGTTAACAAAATTCGCATGACTTATAGCTCCATTACAACTGTTGAATAAAGGTTTAACCCTTGTGTGTCGTTGCCGGGAGCATTTCGACTGCCCGCAGCAACGCGGTTTAAAATATCCATTGAGACAGTGCCGTTACCGACGTTGACTGCGTAGGCTTTCATTGCTGAACCACCGTCAATCGATATGGCATTGCGTATCGTCTCACCGTCAAACAGGTCAATATCAGACTGAGACAAACGGCTGACTAAATTCGCTACATCGACAATGTTCACTCCAACACTCATTTCATGGCGGCCATCAAACAGAAGATAGCCCACATGGTTTTCTGTTTCGATAAACAAGCCGCCCGGTTCACGGATGATGGCATCAAAGTTATTGGTTTCTTTGCCTGTACGTGACAGAGGCGCGTCAGTGTTTGCCACCTCATCAAGGGCTTGCTCTGCTTGCTGAGCCGTAAATGCTGCGCCAGTCGGGACAATACTTTGGCCGTCGATTACGGATGGCACCAGTCCGGCAAGAATTTGTGCATATTCGGCGAAATCACATTGGTGAGAGTATGGCGTGACCGAGACAGGTGTATTTGTCTCCAACCCATGTGGGTAAAGCGCGTCAAACAGGCAAGACTTGATTGAGAGCACCACGCCAAAGGATGGCAATGGACATTCTCCGCGCCACACCTTAACGACATGCTCGTGCGGACGCTGGCCATCTCCTTGGTTACTAATGAAAACATTGACGCGCTCTTCAAGCGGGAGCATAGGAGAAAATTCGACTAATGGCCCTTTGTGGCTGAGCGGAAAGTTGACATTGAAGAGTGCAATATCGTGTTGATCGACCTTGTCTAATGCTGGGTTGATGTTCTCAACTTTCAGGGTTTGCCCTGCGATAGTGAGATCATACGCATGGCATTGGATGGCCGGTAGAATCTTGACTTCGCCGCTATGTTTCACGCCAATACCAGCACTATGCGCGCTCTGAAAACCCGCACTCTCGACTTGTCCCTTAGCATCGCCAAAGTAGTAAAAACCGAGGTAAGCCAGCCTTTCCGGTAACTGATGTTCCGAGGCAGGGTAGCGTCTGCTGTGTGACCAGATATGGTTGCCGACGTTGAGCTCTTTCGTCATGAAGTAACCAAGGTTGCCCACTAAGCCGCGAAAGGCTTTGCCCTCAGCCAACCGGTCTCTCAGGTTAGCGAGCTGGTTGCCCTCAAAGTGATAACCGATGCTAGTCTGCTTGAGCTTCTCTTGTTTCACCCATGCGAGAGTTACTGAGGTAGTGGAAAGTGGTTGTGGCTCTTCTACTTGCGTGTAATCTTGCGGCCCAGGCAGTGATTCTGGATTGATCGCTGGCATCTGAAAATGCACGCGTTTGAGTTCAATTTCTGGTTGTGACTGTTGAGTTGACTCGAACAGCTCACTCAGGTCTGCTTCAAATGTTGGCTCTGTATTAGGGTGGAGCGGATTACCAAGCGGGCCCTGTGCCATTTTGAATCCTGTCAGTGCGTTGGGATTGAAGTAGGCACCGGGTGCGATCGTCTGCGTTTTCCAGTGCTCTGCCGAGAGCTTTTGGCACACATCGGTTGAAATTTGGTTGGTTTTCGGGCTATGTGTCTGATTTTTCATGGGTGTTTTACACGCTTAGGAACAGAATTTAGGCAGGGCGTGATCAATCACGCCCTATAGGGTCGGTTAGGCCGCGGAGTAAGCCAGTTGGTAGAGCGGAATCATGGCTGCCCCCGTCGCCGCCATCTTGTCACCTGACAAGGTAGCGGGAGTGATATTGGGCATGGTTTCTTCGTCTTCCAGATAGTGTTGCAGTGATTCCATGCTGGCGGTGTGTAGCTCCTGAACCAGTTTTGGTGGCAACAGACCGCCGACGATGATCTCTTCTGGGTCACAGATGGCACGAATGGCTTGCAGCGCAGACACCAATTGTTGCTGCGCGTTTTTCTTCCATTCGGTGACTTTTTCTGGATTCTTCGATAACAAGGTCGACAGAATCTCTTCGCGATGTGGGCTCGGCTCTGACATGCCTAAGTAGTCATACAAGCAAGAGAGAGAAGGACGGTTGTTGCGATCTGGGAATAATTTACCGATACGGCCCGCGTTTCCGCCTGCACCGCGATAAGTCTGGCCATTGAAGAAGTGGCCGCCACCAATCCCGTAGCCAAGATAAAGGTAGAAAAAGTTCGCATGGCGAGCACGTTTAGAGCGCACAGATTCCCCCAGTGCGGCGGCGTTACCATCGTTATCTATCCAACACGGGCAGTTGAAATGTTGGCCGATACGTTTAGGAATATCGATGTCTTCCCACTTTTTCAGATGCGGTGGCATGGTGATGCTGTTGCTGCCTTGAACAAAGTTACAGCTGGTGGTCATGCCGATGCCGATCAGTTTATCGAATTCTTCGGCAAATGCTCTAGACGTCACCTGAAGTAGGTCAGAGAGTTCATCAATGGCCGATTCAGGATCAGAGAAAATGCCGCGAATTGCACGGGAAAAAACGCTTTCCCCGGTAAAGTCGACCAATTCAATACTGATTTTTTCAAGTTCAATATTGATGCCGAGACTGTACGCGGCACTTGGATTAATACCCAGCTCAATGCCCGGCTGACCGCGTGAACCTTTTTGTTTACCCGTTACCTGAATTAGCTCATCATCGAGCATCTTCTTGGTGATTTTCGTGATCGCAGCTGGCGTCAGGCCACTCTTCTCTGCGATTGCGGCGCGTGTTGTTGGCGCATTGCGATGGATTATCGATAGTATTTGACGCTGTGTATCGGAGCCAAAATCAATCACATTCAATCCTTAACCCGTTAGGTTTAATTTTATTGTTCGTCTGGTGGAGAGCGTGACAAAGTGCAAGCACACCACCTAATCGTTCTATTTGATTAATCACTAATCAATGTCATTCAAGTGACTAATCGAATAGGCCCGGCCGAAACCGGGCGTGAATTATTACATTAATACGTTCTCTACAAACGCTTTTTTCGCTTCAGTTGCGTAGTCTGAAGTAAAGAATTCAGAGCTGTAGCCTCGTTGGGTTTTATCGACTAATGCGTTTGAGTCATCAGCGTCTGGGTGTTGAGGGGCTGCGCCGAAGGCCGTATTCAACCCTGTTTGTGCTTGCGCTGAGGTGATCCAATGGATGAAGACGGCAGCGGCAGCTTTATTTTTGGCGTTCTGTGGCATCATGATGATGTTGCCACCACCCGGCATACCAAATTCAGGAATGTAGAACTTGATGCGCTTAGTGATCGCTCCTTTCTTCTGTAGGCCCGCAAGATGATCTTCCCACGCTGGTGCCATCGCGATTTCACCATCGTTGATTCGAGTCAGGCTGTCTGCGTTCGATGCGGTGATGACAATGTTGTCTTTGTGGTCATCAAACCACTGCCAAGTCTTAGACCACTGTGTCATCGAAGACTTATCCATTTTGCTCTGGAAGTAAGCGTCGTTGTTGCCCGATACGTGGTAGATGGCACGCTGGATGAACGCGTTACCAGCACCACCTTTGTTCGGATCGTTAACACCAAACTGCTCTGGGTGGGTTTCGATCCAGTTTGTCAGGTCATCAAATGACTGAGGTAGTGTTTTCTCATCGACACGCATTGGGTCGTAAGCAAATCCCGTCTGGTTGCCCCAGAAGGCATAAGCGTAGCCTTGGGTGTCAACACCCACCAAGTTAGTACGTAGCTTGTCACTGCCTGGAATAATATCCGTCAATGGGCCGTAGACCAGGTTGCTTTGCATCATCATTGGCAGCTTGACGGTATCGAGCGCCATCACATCAATAGAACCTTGCTCTCTTTTCCCTTCTGCAAGCAGCTTGTTACTGTTACCAGCTTCGTTGCCTTCTGGTACACGCACTTTGATACCGTACTCTTTCTCGAATGAGCGGAAGAACTGGCGGAATTCTGGTTGGAGGTACCAGATGTACGCGCTGACCATCTTCTCTTTTTTGGCTTGTTCTACGATCTGATCCCAAGTCATCTCGTTCAGGTCATACGCGAGTGCATTGGTCGATAAACCGGCAGTGGCTGCAATGGCAGCAGTAAGAAGCAATTTTTTCATTGTTGTGTCTCTTATAGATTTCTATGTTTAGGGGTACATTCGTTATGGATCAGGCTTTGCCTGTCGACTCTGCCAGATAGTTACCTTTCAGCAGGCGTTCAATAATTAGCATCAGAATCACGTTAGGAATCACCAATATCAGAGAGACCACCGCCGCGTTCGGACGAATAAAGGAGTAACCTAAGTAGGAGTACAAAATGGTTGGAACGGTAACGTAATCCGGTGAACCCAGTACAAAGGCAATGTTGAATTCTTCAATACTGATCACCAGACAGAAGATCAGTGACGCTAGCAGACCAGGCTTCAGCATTGGCAGGTAAGCGTTTTTGAATGTCGTCCAAGAGTTACCACCCAAGTCGCGGCTCGCATCGATCAAGTCTTGCGGTACGCTTTTAAAACTCGCCGAAAGAATACGGATCGCATAAGGCAACGCCAGAACAGTGTGGCCAATAACGATACCGACGTAGGCGTTTGAAAAATCAAGGGCAATTAACATCGAACTGAAGAAGACACCGATGATCATGCCAGGCATAACCAGTGGCAGTAGCGTGATGACTTCCGCCACGCGTTTGCCTCTGAAATCGATACGGCCTAACGCGTAAGCGGTCGGTAGGGCCAGTAGTACGGTCAGAATCGCAACCGCTGGAGCAATGGTGTAGCTGTTTTGCAGCGCTTCAACTAGGCCTGAGTTCTCCCACATGTCTGTCCAGCGGCCAAATGAAAGAACCTGTGGAAGCACATCTGGGTAGCTCCAAGGGTGCTCAGGGTCAACCAGAGACCACAATAGTGCCATGATGAAAGGAACACCCAACCAGAAGAAGTTGACCGCAATAAACAGACCGATGGCGATCTTATTGATCAGCTTGCCATTGGCGGTTTTTACTTTCGGTTTGCTGCTGTTTGGCAAAGCTTTCGATACCAGAGAAGTCATTATTTTAATCTCCCTTTCTTATGAGCGAGTGGAGCAGTTAATAGAGAGATAGCCAGAGCAGCGACAACTGCGGTGACCATTATGATCACAGCGATAACCGCGCCTTTGTTCCATTCCATAAATTCTGTCGATGTGATGTGCATCAGCATCGATAGTGAATAGGTGTTCTTCGGGCCCGCGATGGAGTAGAACGAGTAATCACCCAGTGCGCCGATAAAGATCAGAATCAGTGACACCTGAAGCGATGGAATAGAGATCGGGAATATAATGCCTTTAAAGCGGCTCCAAGCTGAAGCACCTAGATCAGAGGCAGCATCAAGCACGTCATTTCGAATGGAGTTCACTGCACCCGCCAACAAGATCATGGCAAATGGCAACTGTTTCCAGATTTGCAGCATGATTACGCCCCAGCCGAAATCGTCATTCTGCATACGAATCGGTTTATCTGTAATGCCGACAGCCATGAGCATCTGGTTAACAATACCGTGGTAAGAGATCACGTTAACCAGAAGGAAAGCTGCTACCAAGCCTGGGATGAACATAGGTGCTCTTAACACACCCGTGATGGTGGTTGAGCCTGGGAACGGTTTACGTAGCCACAGTACCAGAGGATAGGCCATCGCTACGGCGCCAAGTGCGCCAATCACTGAGACTTTGACTGAGTAAATCAGAGATTTGTGTAGTTTGGCGTCGGCCAATGCTTCTTGCCAGAAAGTGAGGGAGAAACCACTTTCGCCCATCATATTGTGGAAGCCCAGACTTTGTGCGACCACCATGTAGAAGGTGGAACCCATCAAAAGCATGATGGTGCCAACGCCGGGAAGCAGCATCAGCCACACTTTCCAGCTTGCGATGTTTTTGTTCATGCGCTGACCTCTTCTAGGAAACGAATGCCTTTTCTTGGAATGGAGAAGTTCAGTGATTGATCATCAAATACCGGCTTCTTCGGTAATTGAACTCGCACTTCCATAGTTGAACCTTCCGCTGGCTGTAGCACCAAGTCAGTGACATTGCCCATAAAGGCCATTTTCTGTACGTTAGCGGCAAAGCTATTCTCACATTCGCTGGTGGCGATCTCGGCATCTTCCGGACGCCAGCTCACATAGATGTATTCGCTTTTTGGTCTCTCATCCGATTCAACAACGAATTGCCCCAGTTCTGTGTCAATTTGGTAGGTATTGTCCTGATCTAGGGACTTCACCTGTGCAGGCATAATGTTAGCGGCGCCAATGAAATCGGCGACAAATCGGTTAGCCGGACGGTAGTAGATGTCTTCTGGCGAACCAATCTGTTCAATACGGCCTTTGTTCAGAACCACAATCTTATCCGACATCGCCAGTGCTTCGGCCTGATCGTGGGTTACGTAGATGGCAGTCAGGTTGTATCGCTTTTGCAGTTCACGAATTTCGAAACGAACCGATTCACGTAGTTTGGCATCTAGGTTAGACAGAGGCTCATCGAAAAGGATAACGGCTGGTCGAGTTACCATCGCACGCGCCAGTGCAACACGCTGTTGCTGACCACCAGAAAGCTCACTTGGCATCTTGTGTGCGTGTTCATCTAGGTCCACCTGAGTGACAGCTTCTTCTACGCGGGTGATTTGATCTTGCTTACTGACTTTCTTCTGCTTGAGACCGAAAGCGATATTGTGATCAACACTCAAGTGAGGGAATAAGGCATAAGACTGGAAACACATTGAGGTGTTACGTTTTTCTGGAGAAACCGTATTGACCACCTCGTCGCCAATGATGATTTCGCCAGAATCAGGCGTGTGGAATCCACCAATCATCTTGAGCAGTGTTGTCTTGCCACAACCGGATGGACCCAGAAGGGTAACCATTTCCCCTTCTTCTGCAATAAAGCTGATGTCTTTTGACGCTACAAAATCGCCAAAGTTCTTACAGATGTTTTTAAGTTCTAGTCGTGACATTCGATTGCCTTTTTCCTGTCGAAGTTGTTCTAGCATCAACGCGTAGAGTAGAGAGCTAATATGACAATTATATTAACTAAGTTAATTTAATGTTTTTGTGAAAGTGTTCACGACTTAAGCTTTGCTAGGGTTTTACTGAATAAAAGAGCGCAGAAATGTGATCTTGTTAGGGGAAAATGGCGATATTGATTAAAGGTGTTAATTTAATTGCATGAAAGAATAGAGCTGTCTATTCGACAGCTCTATGGTGAGAGATTACTTTGACTGTAATAGGATTAAAATTTGTTCGGTCTTTACTTTCATCAGTTCCACGTCTGCTCTGGATTCAACGTTGAGGCGCACGACTGGCTCCGTGTTGGAACTACGTAGATTAAAGCGCCAGTTGGTAAACTCCATGCTGACACCATCGGTGTAATCAACGGTGAGTGCGTCTTGCTCAAATATGGCCTTGATACGTTGAATAGCTTGATTTGGGTTATCCAATGTTGAATTGATTTCACCAGAAGATGGGAAGGCTGCGATGCGCTCAGCTACCAAGTTCGACAGAGGTTGGCCCTTGCGACAGATAAGTTCGCTGACCAGTAGCCATGGAATCATGCCGCTATCACAGTATCCGAAATCACGAAAGTAATGATGCGCGCTCATTTCTCCGCCATAGACCGCGTCTTCACTGCGCATTCTTTCTTTGATAAAGGCGTGGCCTGTTTTGGACATGACCGCTTCACCACCGCTTCGCTCGATTATATCGATGCTATTCCATGTTAAGCGAGGGTCATGGATCACCTTTGCACCGGGGTGCTTGGCAAGAAATGCATCTGCCAGTAGGCCAACAATATAGTAGCCTTCGATAAACTGGCCTTGCTCATCAAACAAGAAGCAGCGGTCAAAATCACCATCCCAAGCGATGCCCATATCGGCTCTGTGCTCTAGCACTGCGGATGATGTAGCGTGGCGGTTTTCAGGGAGCAGAGGGTTCGGAATGCCATTGGGGAAATTGCTGTCCGGCTCGTGGTGAATTTTAATGAGCTCAATTGGTATCTGCAGTTGCTGAAAGCGCTCTTCCAAAGCATCGATCACGTGTCCAGCGGCGCCATTACCTGAATTCACGACCAGCTTCAGTGGCTTGATATGGTCTTTGTCGATATAGCTGAGCAGGTGTTCGGTGTACTCGTTGAGGTGAGAGGCTTGCTGGTAGCGGCCTTTTTGAACTGGTTCAATAAATTCAGCCAGTTCTGCCAATACCTGAATGTCTTTTAAGCCAGTATCGCCACTGATGGGTTTGGCATTTTCCCGAACTAACTTTAAGCCGTTGTAATCTATAGGGTTATGACTGGCGGTAATTTCAATGCCACCGTCTACATCCATGACTTGTGCGGCGTAGTAGATCTCTTCGGTGCCCGTCAGGCCAAGATCGATGACATCGACACCGGCATCAATCAAGCCATCGGACAGTGCCAGTTTAAGTGGTTCAGAGGTGGCTCTCGCGTCACCGCCAACCACGACTTTCTTGGCACTCAGATATTGACCAAATGCCCGACCGATACGATACACCACATCGTAGTTGAGCTCTTGTTCGAGTTTGCCTCGAATATCATAGGCTTTAAAGCATGTTAGCTTTTCCATTCATTACCCTTATATATCAGTGCATTATTGATTAGCTTTCCTGCCTGTCTGACAGGTTGGTGGGCTTATCTGGGTAATGGTTTGTCGCCAATAAAGGGAACCAATTCCCTGTAAAGCTCACAATTTTACTTTTTTGAATAAATTAACTTAACTAACTTAACTTATTGGGGGTAGTATATATCGAAAATTATGCGGAGAGCTACTCATGAACTATGCACCAGCGGTTGGGGTCAAATTTAATCAAGACGGTACAGTCCGACACTTCCCCGGCAACACTTTCATCTGTCATATTGATCAATCTATTGATTTAATTGCTGAACTTGAGTGGGCACAAAGCCAGCTTAAAGCGATGCAATGTGCTGCTAAGTTTTCGTTTTTGCCGATTTCTTCAATGCATATGACGGTGTTTGAAGGTGTATGTGATCAGGTCAGGCAGCCAGAGAAGTGGACCAGCAAATTGCCCCTTGACGCGCCTTTAGCTCAAACTACGGATTTTTTTGCTAGCGCAGTGAGCCAGATCGGGGCCCACTCAGGTTTTGAAATGATGTTTGATTATGTCTATAACTGCCCGGTTGGTGGCACGTCAATTCGAATTAAACCGGCGACGGACGAATCAGATCTGGCCCTGAAAAATTGCCGTGAACAACTAAGAGCATCAACGGGCATCAACATGCCTGAGTTTGACGATTATCATTTCCACATCACGCTCAGCTATCGCATTATGGAGCTTGAAGAGAGTGAAAAGGTCGAGTTGCAGCAAGTTGCTGAACGTATCTCAGAGCGCTTTTCTCAGTCCTTTGGTCGACTGAAACATGGCGCTGTAGAATTTTGTCGCTTTGATGATATGTTTAAGTTTGAACCACTATTAACCTTATCCTAAACATGGATTTGGCGGCGTGACTCATTGCGCCGCTACCTTGATATTCAGCTAAATATCACAGTTTTTTACTCAAGTATTCATCAATAGCGTTCAAACTCAGCAAGCTGAGCGTTGAGTGCTAAGCTCATAGTTAATCATTTCTAAAGAGCAGTACTGATGAAAGAGCCTGACTTTCCTGATAACGAAGCACAACGAATCAAAGACCTTCATTCTCTTGATATTCTCGATACCGAACCTGAAGAACGTTTTGATCGTGTCACCCGTATTGCGAAGCATTTGTTTGATGTGCCGATTGCGGTAGTGAGTTTAGTAGATAACCATCGTCAGTGGTTTAAGTCATGTATTGGCCTCCCTGTTCGTGAAACCGCAAGGAATGTCTCGTTTTGCGGACATGTCATTAATGATGACGGCCCTTTCATTATTAATGATGCCACCAAAGATCCGCGTTTTCTTGATAACCCGCTTGTTATGGGCGAGCCTTTTATTCGGTTTTATGCAGGCGTCCCTCTGGTCTATCACAACCAGAGTAAGCTCGGCACGTTATGTATCATTGATACGAAACCGCGTGAGTTGACCATGCAGCAAATGGCAGACTTAGTTGATTTGGCAAAGGTGGCCGAACAAGAGCTGGAAGCAACCATTCAAGCAACGCTCGATCCTCTGACGCAAATTTCCAACCGTCGTGGCTTCTTCGAACTCAGTGAGAAGTCAATGGACTATTGCCGAATGGGCGGTTTTTGTGTCGCGCTGGCATATTTTGACTTGAATGACTTTAAAGCAATTAATGATAAGTTAGGCCATAAAGCAGGCGATGAAGCACTGCAGAAGTTCGCTGATTTAATGGCGAGTTCATTCAGCGACTCGGATGTTTTTGCCCGTATTGGTGGCGACGAGTTTGTGGTCTTCATGTCTGGCCTAACCGAAAAAGTGGCTGAAATTGCGGTGAAACGGTTTAGAAAATCGGTTGAGCGATTTAATGATGAGGAAAACAGAGGTTACGAGATTAAATTTAGTGTCGGTATTGTCGTCGCTAAGCCGTCTTCGGATATGTCGATTGATTCTTTACTTGAAGAAGCTGACAAACGGATGTATCAGGAAAAGTGCGCCAGCAAATAGCACTTTTCCTGACTAACAAGCTTTACAAATCACGCATTAAAATCTCATATTCTTCATTAGCTTCAGATATTAGATGGTGCAACTCAGTCGCATCTCTATCATCCAGATCCATCTGCCACTGGTGTTGTGCTTCTTTTCCTTTAATGCGTGTTTTACCATCCAACTTTTCGAAACTGATGTCACACAGCTCCGTTTGATGATGCTCATTTTTTTCAATAATATCAACATCTAACAACCCCGTCGGGTTGACCTCTATATGAGCATGGAAATGGTTTTTGTCTTGTAATTCGTAATCCCTAAATGTTGAAATCATGCTGTCCTCCTTATCTAGTTTGCTGACGCGTTTTACAATTGTAGGACACAGTTTTTGAACAATTGGTGAAATAATCGTGAAGCTTGATCCAGGTTAAACAGCTGTTCAAAATTCCGTCACGGATTTCAGTCTTTTCTCGATCGCATCTATGGCTCTGATCACCGAAGTTGGAGGAGACTTGGAGTAAGGATGAAGCGCATAGACATTATTGTGTATCAGCTGTTTTTGTTTAAAACAGGGTCGCAAGTCTGGATATTGGCTGAGCATAAAGTCTGGAAGTAAACCAATCCCCATATCTTGCCGAATAAGGCTAGCCACCTGACTGACCGTGTTGACTTTATGATGGGTGAGGTAGGTAAGCTCAGTTGCATTGTCGCTGTTGGTATCGTGAAAAAGGTGTGTGATGGTTTTTGGCTGCCAGTTGTTGGCGATGTACTTAGCGGTTTCAGGCGATTGATGACTTTCAACTGACTGGCATAACACATCGCAAAATTGACCAATACGCTTTTGTTTTACATTACTGTCCGGCGACTCGCCAACTCGGATGGCTAAATCAATGTCGTGTTGCATTAAGTCCAATTGCTTATCTTCAGCGACTAAGTTCAGTGATACATCGGGAAAAGGAGCAAAAGCATCACTCAGGGCAGGAACAACAATACTCTCCATTAACGCAATCGGCGCGGTGATAGACAGTTTGCCGCTGGGCTCTTTTTGTAATTGGCGAATGTCATCCCAGGCTGTCGACATAACGTCGTTCATTGTGATGCAGTGTTGATAAAACCTTTCGCCCGCAGGAGTGAGTGACTGTTTACGAGTGGTGCGCTTTAACAAATCGGTCGCGAGCTCATTCTCTAGTTGTTTAAGGTGAGTACTCAGTACTGATTTTGACAACTCCAATTTTTCAGCAGCCTTCGAAATCGAGCCTGCCTCGACAATCGCTTTGAAGATCATCATTTGTTTGTGCTTGTTCATTATTGTTCTCTTTATCCAAACAGTGATTTCTAATTTATCTGTTTTTCTACGCTAATCCTAGGCCTAAACTTCTCCCCATCAGACAAGAAGGAGAAACACAATGAGTCAATCAGTATTAGAAGCGTGTCAGGCAGGTATCGAAGCGTGGAAAGCAGCATTTAATCGTCAGGATGCAAAAGGGTGTGCAGAGCAATACGCCGAAGGCACAACCATGATCGCCAAGCCATTTGGTACGTTTGAAGGTCGCGAGCAAATTCAGGCGTTTTGGCAAAACATCATTGACCAAGGCTTTAGCGATGTATCTTACACAGATACGACATGGGAAAAAGTCGATGACAATAACTATATCTTGTCGTCAAAGTGGACGATGAACAAAGCATTCGGTGTCGTACATAAAGAAGTGTGGACACTGCAAGAAGATGGTAAAGCTCGCTTAACTTACGATGAATTCGAAGTGCTGGGCGAACGATAACAAAAAGGGGATACGCATGGCGTGTCCCCTTTTTGATTTCTTTTTGTCACATTAAGCAAACAGGTAGCTGTATAGGAAGCCAGCGCCGATCGCCATGCTTAGGATGACAGTCAAGAATGCAGCAATCATCTGATTTTTAAAGATAGATTTAAGCAAAATCACTTCTGTTAAGCTTGCCCCCGCGCTGCCGATGATCAGTGCCATCACAGAACCCAGCGCCATCCCTTTTTGTACTAGTGCCGCACTTAGAGGAATCACCGCTTCAGCACGAATGTACAGTGGGATGCCGATGATGGCGGCGACTGGAATCGCATACCACTTACCCGCGCCTGCGTATTCTGCAATCAAGTCTGTTGGAATAAATCCGTAGATAAATGAGCCGATCGCAATGCCCAGCATTAGGTACGGGAATACTTGCTTAAAGTCTTTCCAAGTCGAGTGCCAGATTTTTACCCAGCGATTTGGCTTACGCTCTTCAACTAAAGTCGCGGTTGCACTGCCGTCTGCTGAGCAACTTGCAACACCGACTGATGGTTCTGCACTTGCGCCGCAGCTGGACTCTTTTGCCATTGCTGGCGCTGGTTCACCACAGCTCGATGTCCCACACGTGCCCTCTTTCTTCGGTGCAGGTTTGCTTTCACCACAGCTTGTTCCACAACTGCTGGCTTCTGCCGCCTGATACGCCTCCGGTTTTACGTAACGTTCAAAACCGAGTTTCTCTAATGCGTAGCCCGCAACAACAGACACAACCATAGCGATCATGAAATAGAACAGGGCGACTTTCCAACCAAAGGTTACGACAAACAAGCCAATGATCACTGGATTAAGCAATGGGCTACCAAACAGGAAGACCATCATAGGGCCGAATCCTGCACGCGCTCGAAGCAGACCTTTAAGGAAAGGAATGGTTGAGCAAGAACAGAAAGGCGTGATGGCGCCCAGTAGTGCTGCTACGACATAGCCTTTGCCATTACGCGAGCTCAGGATCGACTGGATCTTTTCTGGTGTAAGGAACTCTTGTAACACGCCAACGATATAGCTGATGGCAAGAAACAGGATGATTAGTTCAGTCGCGAGAAAGGCAAACATATCGAGTGCTTCACTGGCCATGGACATAAATTCATTGTTCATAAGGTGACTCCAAATTCGAGTTTTATGAATCTGAACGTTTCAAATTCATTTCTATTTTTCTCGAATTATAGAAATAAAAAACAAATGATCAAGAAAAATATTTCGATAAAAATCGAAATAAAGGGCGTATCTAATAATATCAATCAGTTAAAAGGGGGATTTTTTCGCTAACCAGTTACTTTACTGGCAAACACATGTGCCTCTGTTGAAATGATCGCTTCGACTTCGTTAATCAGCCATTTCAGAGCTCGGTTATGCTGATTTCTTCGGTGCCAAGCGACGGAAATGGTAGGAGATGGGACAGAAATGGGCATTGGCTTTTGAATCAGTCTCCCTTTCTCTATTGCTTTGCTGGCCACGGTAAACGGCAGAACACTGATCAGATTGGACTCTTCCAATAAATCCATGGCACCAGAAAAACTATTGACAGTCATCGCGACACGTCGCTGGCGTCCTTTGAGAGCCAGTGTTGAGTCTACAGCACCACTTGGATCACCAGAAAGTGAGACCAGCAAATGGTCTGCCCCACAAAAATCTTCCAACGAAAGCGCACGCTCTGCGAGTGGATGATCTGGCCGCATGACACAGGTAAAGTGGTTATCGTAAAGGTGTTGAACTGAAATCTGCTCGTGATTCGTAGGGTAGTAATCCAAGACAAGATCCACCTCAGCTTCCAGCAGTAATTTTTGTCCATTCCCTTGAAAAGGGACGGCATATAAATCTATAGCTCGCGCTCTGTCCTCGATGATCGCTCGCAATCGTGGCCAGAAAAGACTGCTGATGCCATCGGTTAACGCCACCCTAAGCTGAGTTGAAGAAGTCATCGGATCGAACTTAGGTGGAGAAACGGTATGGCTGATCTTATTGAGAGGTTCCGCTACCTCTTGCCAGAGCTGCCTTGCGTAAGGAGTGGGCGTGACTCCTCTCCCATGTTTGATAAACAGAGGGTCTTTCCACGCGTAGCGCATTCGAGAGACGGCTTTCGACACAGAAGGCTGGGTCATTGCTAATTGCTCTGCTGCAATGGTGATGGACTGCTCACGCATGATTGCGTCAAAGATAACTATCAGATTTAAATCAATTTTAGCCATACAACTCATTCCTATGTGGAATAATGTTTATATCAACTATTAATTAGAAGAAATAGGTTATTAGTTGAATACTGAAGCTGTTCTCATCACAGATAAGGAAGAAAGTTATGAAAGCAGCATTCATCAAACAATATGGAGATGTCATTCAACTCAATGTTGGTCAGTTGGACAAGCCAGAACCATCAGCCAATCAGGTATTGATAAAAATCGTGGCATCAGGTGTGAATCCAGTCGATTTTCATATTCGAAATGGCATGATGGCTGATACCGATACACATGTGTTACCACAGGTATTAGGCTGGGATTGCTCCGGTGTTATTGAGCAAATTGGTGATGACGTGAGTGGGTTTAAGCCAGGCGACAAAGTTCTTTCTTTCACTCCTATTTCAGAGCAGGGCACCAACGCTGAATATATCGCGGTGAACGCAGAGCTCGTAGTAGCAAAACCAGAGCGAATGAGTTTTGTTGATGCGGCTGCTTTGCCATTGGCCTCTGTTACTGCTTGGCAAGGATTACATACGCATGGTCACATCAAGCAGGGGCAAACCGTTCTTATTCATAATGCTTCTGGTGGTGTTGGGGCATTTGCGGTGCAAATAGCCAAAGCCGCTGGGGCTTACGTCGTCGCTACAGCCTCTCAAGCGAAACTGGACTACATAAAAACATTGGGGGCGGACGAAGTGCACGATGAAAGCCTGATAGATTGGCACTCGACGATGAGGTTCGATTTGGCTTTTGTCGCAAAAGCAGGTGCTTATCTGCTTCATCGCACGGTTTCTTGTGTTAAATCAGGTGGCCGAATTGTTTCTACGTTTGATGAGCTTTCAGAAGGCGAAGTCGGCATTTATGGTATTTCGTTCACAAGAATGTGGGTCGAAAACAGCGCTGATGATCTTAACAAAGTACTCGGCCTGTTCAATGTGAACCAGTTAATCATCCCGATAGATAGTGTCTACCCCCTTGAGGACATCCAGCTTGCCCATAAACGTTCTGAGCAATACAAAGCTGTTGGAAAAATTGTGCTGACCGTTGATCCGAAATTGAAATATTAGATATAGCTTGCGGCTCCTTTGAGCTGCTTTTTTACTCAATGCCTGCATTTTAAAGGGTGTCACGTATTTTCATTATAGTGAACTTCTTAAAGCTATTTTCTCTTTAAGTTAAATTGGTTGCATATTTGTATTTATTTTATAAAATCCGCGTTTTCATCAAATTGCGGACATCAGCCGTGGGAATATATGGAAGTATTAAAACTCAAGGAATTGATTTGCTAAACAAGGGCGTTTTGTTCTCCACTAATGCCTTTTGGTTTAACGCTCAATGTTCAGAAAAATGGGCTCATCAGTGGGCGAAGCGAGCTGAAGCATGGGCAACTGAACATAAGGTGGTGGTTTAGTAATGGCAACTTTACTCCCTTTTATCTATTTGCTTGTTGGAATTCTGATTGGCAAAAGGCAGTTAAACGTCAAAACGTTTTCATCTCTCGTACTCACTAAGATAGTGATACCTTTAATTATCATCTGGAACATCTCCCTTCATTTAGAGGAAATGGCATGGGTTATCGCATTGACGATGGTGTCTATGCTAGCGATATTCGCTTGGCGACACTGGATGGGAAAAGATGCAATTCGAAGTTTATGTTTTTGCTATCTGAATATAGGTTGGTTGGGTTTGCCAATTGCCCACACATTGCTGGGAGATGAAGCTGCTAGATTCGTGTTAGCTGCGTATATTGGAAGCTCTATTGTGGGTAACTCAATTGGCGCGAACTATCTAAAAAAAGAAGCATTCTCGATTTTAAAGATTCTGAGTTCACCACCGGTGATTGCTTTACTTATTGGTTGTTTGTTGATTCCAGTTGGGAGCGATATCGAAGTGTACGGATACAATGTATATGTCGTGTCCAAGTTCCTGATGAGCTTTTTAGGCATGATGATACTTGGTATCTGGCTTTCTGAAACAAGTTTAAAGAAAAGCGATGTGTTGGCTTACACCAAGTCTTATGCATTTAGAATTGTGATATTGAGTACAGTGGTTCTTGTCGTTTTTGGCATCGGCCAAATATCAAACTCAGAGATTGTGCATCAACAACTGCCGTTGCTGTTTTTAATCTGTCTGCTTCCACCTGCTGCTAACATTATTGTGCTGGAAACCTCCTATCTGGGCACAGGAACCAGTGCAGCAAGAATTTCGGTAGAAACCATGGTAAGTATCGTGGTGATTGCGGCTTACGGCATAGTGGTGCATTCGTTGAGCTTATAAAGAGGCATCAGGGACATAACGATTTGCGGTGTTTGTTACGAATATCAATTTGTTGAAGGACAAATTCGAGTATTAGTAGTGATGTTGAGGCGAATGCAAAGGAACCAATAATGAAACCTGCTCCAATCAAAGATTTGATTACATATGATGACTTTTCCAAGCTGGATATTCGAGTCGGTACAATTACACAGGTCAGTGAAGTTGAAAAATCAGACAAGCTGATGAAACTGACAGTCGACTTTGGTGATCATACTCGCTCAATTTTGGCGGGGATCAAGCAGGAGCGAGCAAATCCACGTGAGATTGAAGGCAAACAAGCTTTGTTTGTTGTTAACCTTCCTGAAAGAAAAATGGCCGGTGAACTTTCGCAAGGTATGCTATTTGATATTGGCTACGAGGATAAGATAACTCCGTGCCTAGCCATGCCAGAGTCTGAAGTGCCAAATGGCTGTCGAGCGGGATAGATTCCGTGGCGTAGGTCCAAAAGCAGCGTGTATAGCGCTGCTTTTTTGTTGGCTGAATTAGCTGAACAGTTGAGTCTTAGATAAACGAACTAAGCGTTATATCGCATGTACGGATTTATAGCTTGGGTTCTGGTTTTCCATGTGGTATCGAAGGTCATCTAACACTTGCCCAAAGTTCTTTGATAGCCCTAATTTTAGAAATGGGTAAGCTAGGTAGCCAAATGTGGACAGTTCAATATTAGACTCCCAGGTAACCAAACATTTTTCTGCGGACACTTCTTTAACAGAGAGCGTGACAATGTTTTTCTTTACCGGAAATATTTTCGGAGCATTGAATGGCACGACATCAAACTGAAAGCGCATATCCTGCTCTGAAAAGTACAAGATGTTTTCTTTTGCTTTGAGGCCATTTGGCTTGTCTGTGAACTCGCAGACACGACCCGCAACAGGTGCGCCATCTAAGACATTGCCTTCTTTCAGCGCATAGGAGTCGACAACAAACCCCATCCACGTGTGCGCATGTTCGAACTGATCTGCAACAATTTTCCACACATCAGATGATTTACGATTGATTTCAACTACTTTTAAGATATTCATAATCACATTCCTCTAGGTCTGACATATCAGATTGTTCAATCAGTATATGTGGACTAAAAATGTGACGATATAGATAAAAATGCGCCTTTATGGTGCGTTTTTGAACCAATTTCAGTATGGACGCTAAGTACCGTCTTCGCATTAAAATAAGAAGCCGACTGGTTTAGTCGGCTTTTCAAACGCGTCGTTATTATTGGCTACCCTCTAGGAGGTGTCCCTTCTCCGTTTGAAGCAACGACGTCGATTTGCATCAGTGCATTCATGGCAATATCAGAGACTCCAACGACGGTTCTTGCTGGTAGATCTCCTTCAAAATACGCTGCGTAGATTTCGTCTACGATGTACAGGTCTTCAATATTACGCAGTTGAATATTCACTTTTACAATGTCATCCATCACATGATCAATGCTTTCAATAATGGCTTTAATGTTGTTCAAGCATTGCTGTGCCTGTTCTTTCGCACCACCAGTCACCAACTGATTAGTTATGGGGTTCAGGGGTAACTGAGCCGCGATGTGGTTATAGTGAGAAAACGCAACGGTGTGAGTGTGTAATGCATTGAAAGGAGCGCCGTCAGTATTGTGGGCCCGAATGACAATGCCGTGTCTGTCTTCGACTTCTTGTGGTGGTGTGCCGTCACCATGCGAAACGACAACATCCATCTGAACCAAGGCATTCATTGGTAATGCTTTTGCAGAAACGATGGTTCGAGCTGGTACATAAGCGACGCTGCGGGCGATGGCTGAATCAGGGAAGAAGGTTGTATAAACCTCATTGACGATGTCCAGATTTGCCAAATCAGTCAGGTAGAGTCGTACGTTAACGATATCATCGTATGGGACATCAATGCTTTCCATCACGGCTTTGATGTTTGTTAAGCATTGCTTAGCCTGCTCTTTCACTCCGCCTTGAATAAGGCTGCCAGTGGCTGGGTCTATCGGCAGTTGTGCCGACAAATTGTTGTAGTGAGAAAAGGCCACTGTTTGTGTCGATATCGCACTTGTTGGGGCTTTGTCAGTATTTCTGGACAATTTAATCAAGTTGCAAGGTGCTTGTGGTGCCGTACCTTCACCATTTGAGATCAGGGCATCCATTTGAACTAACGCATCACTTAGCGGCAAGGCTTCAACCGCGAGCGCGGTACGTGTAGGTAGATGTTGCTGGAAGTAGTTAGCATAAACCTCATCAACCGCGTCTAAGTCATTTATATTTTTAAGGAAAACGTTAATCTTTACGACGTCCTCAAGCGTGTGATCGATGCTTTCAACAATCGCTTTGATGTTCTCTAGGCATTGTTTCGCCTGTTGCTTGATATCTCCAACAATTATCTCTCCTGTTTCTGGGCTGACAGGCAATTGGGCCGAAATATTGTTGTAGTGAGAAAACGCCACAGTTTGCGAAGATAGCTCGCAGATCGGTGCGCGTTCGGTGTTTCTTGAGACTTTAATGATACCGCCACTCATGTCGATGTTTATCCTTCTCTGTTGTCCGTAGATATCTTTGTATCTTTGGTAGGGTTTATGTGTTGGATGAGAGTGACGAGATAGTAGGTGAATAGACAGCTGGCAATTGTGATAAAAGTCAAAATACAATTTGGCAGGTAGAGCCTAGAAAAGCAGGATTTTTATTCAATCAAAGATAAACTATCCAGAAATAATTATTCCTGTTGGCGATCGTGGTTATTTCTTTTGGAATATTCCACTTGGGGTGCATAGCTAACCAGCGTGACATTTTATGGATAGCCGATGTTTCTTCTTGTTCTGGTGATGAGTTCACAAGAATGCGGCTGATACGATCATTTCTACACTTTATTGGTGTTGTTTATTCCTAAATAGGTACATAAATACTATTCATGGGTATTGAATAAACTCCGTCACGTTGCTACTTGAACGCTGAGCTTTATTATGAAGTGGCATACCGACAGTGATTTTCCTGGAAATGATCTGTCAATCTTTAGTAACGCTCGATATGTAAACAATTGGTGTGGCGTCATGTTTTAGGTAAGATTGGTAGCAGCTTAAAATAGCGTTAAATTAATGAATCGGTAGTGAGTGCTCGCATATATACCATCAAAAGGAGAGGTTTGGGTTTAATGTTGATTGATAGTAAATGCAAATGCAGGGTGAGGTATAAGATAAGTTAGGCGTATATTATAGGCTGTCAAAAAGATAATAAGAAAACTTAAAGAGGTTGAAATGGATTTCAAAAGCTTAGCAGGTGTTGTTCTAGTCGTTTTGATATGGGGGTTAAACTTTTCCGTTATTAAGTTTGGTCTTGAAGAAATCCCACCAATCCTATTCTCTGGAATGAGATTTCTTGTTGTTGCTATACCTGCAGTGTTTTTTGTTCCTTTCCCTAAAACATCAGTATGGAATGTCATAGGCGTAGGGTTATTTTTAGGTGTCCTAAAATTTAGCTTCCTGTTTGTGGCTATGGAGTCAGATGTCTCAGCGGGGCTTTCGTCACTATTACTGCAAGCGCAAGTCGTGTTTACTATTTTGCTCAGCGTATTGCTGTGGAAGGAATCATTGAACCGATATCAACCATTTGGGATGGCGGTAGCTTGTATTGGATTCAGTCTCTTCTTCTACACCGCGGGAGGTAACGCAACGACTTTAGGTATAACACTTATTTTATGTGCTGCTGCATTTTGGTCAGTCTCAAATCTGATCATGAAACGAATGGGTGATGTGAACTTACTGCATTTCATGGTCTGGGTTAGCCTGATTCCCCCAATCCCTTTATTCTTGATTTCTTGGCTATTCGAAACAAATGAGCCTTTGATGATATTATTAGCCACAACAGAGAAATCGTGGCTGTCTTTGCTGTATGTAAGTTACATCTCAACTTTGGCTGCTTTCGCTTTGTGGGGATGGTTACTCAAAAATTATCCTGCTGCTGTTGTTACCCCTTTTGCATTACTAATACCTGTGGTGGGCATTGTTGGCTCAAGTCTGCTTTTGAATGAGCAGTTAACCGACTTAGAGACGCTAGGCGGTGCACTGATTTTACTTGGATTGTCAGTCTCAGTGTTAGGCTTAAGGCTTTGTACCTTCATATCTCAGCGCCTAAGATTGCACAGAGCGATATAGCGGTTTTAATCCCCCAGACAGGTTGATTTCCATGGTTCTATCAGCCAGTGTTTCTGAGGCACTGGCTTTGAGAAAGGACGTGGTTTTACTCTTCGGCTGTGGCTTCGTGAATGGCTTGTTTTGTGTCGCCCCACACTTTTGATGAATCATCTTTAACGCCTTGCCATGTGTTGGAGCAGCCGCCAATTAGCAGAGCAATAGCCGTCACAATCAATGATACTCTCATTTTTTATCCCTTAATTAGCACGTTATCTTGTGACTATATCAAAAACGGGTTGGCTAAATGTGAAATTCATTTCAGGATTTGTTTTCGAAAAAACAGGAATCGAGGATTAGGTGGCTACTATTAATGAGTTACTGCTGAAAAATAGCATGCCCATATTAGGATGTTCTGTTGAGTACATTGCAAAACACATATATTTCGATTATCTTGGAAATAATGTTTTATGTAGGAGTGACTGATGGAACTTGAAGTTGTCGCAAAAGCGTTGAAAGAGCTAGGCCACCCAACGCGTCTTTCCATCTATAAAAGTGTTGTTAAAGCTGGGTTTCAGGGTATTGCCGTTGGCGCGATTCAGGAACAGCTGAATATTCCCGGCTCGACGTTGTCTCACCATATCTCCAGTTTGGCATCGGCAAATTTAATCAGCCAGCGTCGTGAAGGCCGCACACTTTATTGTGTTGCAGAGTACGAGAGCCTAGAAGGAGTGATTGGTTTCTTACAAGATGAGTGTTGTGCTGATGAACGTTGCTAACCCCACCTTAAAACTTGAAGATGTCTGGACTCAGTATCAGCAAGCGGTTAAGTCCTTTCTTCATTCCAAAGTCAGTAACCCCGATGATGTCGATGATCTTCAGCAAGAGATACTGATCAAAACCTATCAGAACCTGAACACAGTCAAAGACACTGAGAGTGTCAAATCCTGGCTGTTTCAGCTCGCCAACCGAACCATCATTGATTTTTACCGCAAGCGAGCCCGCCAGCAGCGTGACGGTGAATTGGAAGCCAATGATTTGTGGTTTGAAGAGCAAGAAAAGTCCATCGATCAGGACATGATGAAATGCATCAAGCCTTTCATTCAGGCGTTACCTGCCGATCAATCGGAACTATTGGATGCAGTGGAACTGCAAGGTGCAAGTCAGAAACAGCTTGCTGAGAAGGCCGGTGTGAGCTACTCCACGCTGAAATCTCGCGTACAGAAAGGCCGTACAGAGCTGCGTAAATTGTTCGAAGGCTGCTGTTCTCTTTCTTTAGATAAGCACGGCAATGTGATCGATTGTGAAGAGAAATCAGAGAGTTGTGGTCGTTGCTAAACCTATTGGTTGGACTTTTCTAAAATAATTTCGCCGTTTTATCGTCTTCCTTTTCTTGGCCTCGTCTTAAGGGTGTAAGTGATGCAAAAGCATCGATTCTTAAGATACAAGAGAGTGTACAAGATGATTAAAGTAGTTAGCTTCAAAATTTGTCCGTTTGTTCAACGTGTGACTGCTGCGCTGGAAGCGAAAAAGATCCCGTACGAGATTGAGTACATTGATCTGAAAAACAAGCCGCAATGGTTCCTTGATATCTCACCTAATGGCCAGGTTCCGGTCATGGTAGCGGAAAACGGTACAGCGCTGTTTGAATCGGATGCGATTATTGAGTATATCGAAGATGAATTCGGCCCGCTTGAACAAGGGGTAACAAACGAGCAGCGTGCATTGGATCGTGCATGGAGCTATCTAGCGTCAAAACACTATTTGGTTCAGTGCAGTACAATGCGCAGCGCGGATGAAGCGACCTTGACAGAACGTGTCGAGAAGCTGGCAAAAGCGTTTGCCAAGGCGGAGAAACAGTTAGCTGGGCCATTCTTTAAAGGCGAGCAGATGAGTAATGTGGATATGGCTTGGCTGCCGCTGTTGCATCGAGCGCACATTATCAAGTCACGTACCTGCTTTGACATGTTAGAAGGTTTACCAAAAGTTCAGGCGTGGCAGAACAAGATTCTGGAGTCTGGCTTGGTAGAAAAAACCGTCGCAGAAGACTTTGAAGAAGCATTTACCGGCTTTTACCTGTCCGATCAGACTTTCCTAGGTAAAGGTGAAGATTGCACTGCCAACTCAGGTTGCGGCACGGATTGCTGTTAATTGGTTTGCCGCTATGCCCCGGGTAATTAACCGGGGCATTTTTCATGCTAAGTCTGCCCAACGCATTATCCAAACAAGATCAATGCTGTTGGGATAGCCAGTGTGAGGCTTAAAGCTGTTCTTAAGAACCAAATTACAATCAGGTGACTAATTTTTAGAGGGAGTTTTGTCGATAGAATACACGGGATTGATGCGGACATAAAAAGGATAGAAGAAACGCTTACGACTCCCGTAACAAACCGAGAAACTAGGTCTGTGTCTTGCATTATCAACGCAGGCAAAAACATTTCTGCCAGCCCCGCTGCAATTGCGCTGGCGAGCTCCGCACTATTGTTGATACCCCATACCCAAATAAACGGATAAAGGGTGAATCCTATCCAGTCAAAGATCGATGTATATTTTGCTCCAAGTAATCCAATAAAACCTACTGACATAATTGAAGGTAGAATGTTAAGCGTCATCATTAGGCCATCTTTAAGGTTGGTCATGATGCTTACGCGAATGCTGGGTGCTTCATCGGCTGCTTTCAAACCAACCTCTAAAGCAGATCTAAGTGTTACTTGGGTTCGATTAGTTGGAATCTCGGTGCTTTTTTCGTTGTTTAGCGTTGATAGGGGAGGGAGCCTGGCTGTTATGGCTGTGACTAAGAATGTGATGATTAGAGTTACTGCAAAGTAAGTAGCCCACATATCCATCAAACTTAAGGCTTTTGCGACAATAAGCATGAAAGTGGCTGAAACAGTAGAAAAACCTGTAGCAATAATGGCTGCTTCGCGAAGTGAATAATGTCCAGAAACGTACATTCTATTGGTTATAAGCAGCCCAATTGAGTAGCTACCAACAAATGAGGCCAGTGCATCAATTGCAGAGCGACCAGGGGTTCTCCAAATTGGTTGCATGACTTTTTGCATTAGTGCGCCTATCGATTCCATCATTCCGTAATTGACCAGAAAAGCGAGAAATATAGACCCAATTGGGACGATGAGACTGACAGGAATAACTAACTTCTCAAATAAAAAGGGAAGCATGTCTGGAGATTGAAATTGTGTAGGCCCAATTTTTGTGACTGCTAAAAATCCAGCGATCACTCCAATCCACTTTAATATTAGAAAAATTTGCTCGGTGCGATTGTTTCTCCAACCCGAGTTAAATAGTGGGTACAAGGCACCTAGAGTTATCATCAACAACGCATACCATGAGGTATTGGCTCCTAGTTGGTTTTGCGCAATCTTCACGATGTGGTCGATCGGAATGCTCTGTAAGCCACCTATGGTGATGGGTGCAAAAAAGACAAATATACCTATACCACTAAGGCCGAAAAGTCGGCACCAAGAGGATAGATGTGGTTTTTGATGTTCTAATAGCTGGTTCATAGATTTCCCAAGTACACTGACGTAATGATTTTTATCGTTTTCTATACGATATATATGCATTTGGGAGAGTTAAAGAGCGTCAACTCACTGAAGAGAAACATAGTTAGAGTTTTTGCATGCTTTGGAAGCGGACTCACTGACGGAAGCAATGAAAGAGTATCTTATTTCTTGGAGTTTCTTTTGAGGAGTCGTTGTACGTCAAAGATTTTCTCCATAACTTCTGAAATTATTCTCTACAATAATCAGAGTAACAAGGAGAAATACTTATGATTACAGCGCTTTACGCGTCGATATTAGCCGCATTGATGATATGGCTGTCGATACAGGTAATCAAACAGCGTCGCAGTGCCAAAGTTGCCTATGCAGATGGTGGAGTGAATGCCCTTCAGGTCGCTCGCAGTGCTCAGGGCAATGCGATGGACTATATTCCGATCACTTTGTTCTTAATGGCAATGGTTGAATTTAACGGTGCCAGCCCTTGGATGATTCATCTGGCTGGAATTGTATTTGTCATTGGCCGACTCATGCATGCTAAGGCGGTATTGGCTGAAAAGCTCAAAGGTCGAATTACCGGTATGAAGTTGACCTTTCTGGTTATGGCGGTGCTTATTGTCCTTAACCTTGTTTATCTGCCTTTTGGAAAATTATGGTAATGCCTTTCAAAGTTCCGCCCGCTTGGTCTCTGGTACTGGTTGGCCTAGTCCTCAATATTCTCGCGATTGTCATGTCGAGTGTTGTGTTGGATAGGTTGAGTGCTCAGATTGCGACTCTGGCAGAGCAGAAAGACGAAAATATCTATTCGATTCAGCTCGCTTGGAGCAGTGTCGAAACATTGGAGCGCAAACGCGAGGCTATTTTGCTGCACTTGAATCAGGTCGGTGACGATAAGATCGATGATGCGTTACAAACCGCGCTTCAAGGCCAACTGAGTGCTTGGTTAGGTGGAAGTGTTCCGCTGATCAGTCGTGAAAATCTGAGTCCATTAATGATGCAGATTAATCAGGCTCAGCAGGGTTATCGCAATCAGATTGATGATTATTATCTGAAGAATCTTACCATTACCGAAGTGATGGCGGCTTTGAATGAGAAAATCGCTTGGTACAAAAATATTGGTTTGTTTTTGCAAGTTTTTGGCCTGACTTTGATTCTGGCTCGAGACTTGGCCAGAAAGCCTTGATTAAACAAAAACGCCTCCATTATGGAGGCGTTTTTGTTAGCGGAATAGCCAGCGCCTGAGAGGTGTTTTGCTCATTGTGGTGACGAAAGTTAAGGTTAAGAAAACAGTCCCGATCAACACTGCCGCATCTTTGCTTGCCCCAGTCATGCCTGCCATCCCGGTGATATTCATCATCAAAATAATCATTGGAAGATGCGATACGTAAATTGCCAGCACATATTTTGACAGCGATGTTATCGCCCAACCTTTTCCTAGTTCTGGTTTGGCGAGTAGCCAAAGAAAGCAGCCGAGGCTCCAGAGTAGAGTGCCGAACAGGTAGTCGTTCTCGTTAAACGTATGGCCTAAACTTGATAGCCAGTAAGCTTCACCGAAATGAATCGCCATACCCGAAAGTGCTATGAATAAGGCTTGTCTGGCAGTGACAGAAACGTTTTGCTGGCGAATGAGTAAACCTGCGGTAAACAGCAATGTACTGAAAAACGGGCCGTTACGAGTAAAAAAGGGCGCCCACATCTCAGTGACCAGTTGGTAGCTGCCTGCTAGCGTGCCGTATAGGTAGAGCAAAGCGGCGACAGGAAGCATCCAGCCGAGCATGTCTTTATGAATGAAGAACGCACACAGGGTTGCCGCCAGCATTAAGGCAGGCAAGAACCACAAGTGTACCAAGCCTCCTTCCATCAGCGAGTTTATCGGGTTTTGTGCCAGAAAGTGCCAATAGCCTTGTCTTTCAGCTAGGTAGCCATGTTCGAATAAAACACCGAAGTTGAATGGCATCAGCAGGCATATCAGACTCCAGACTACAAAAATTCTAAATAATGGTGTTATGTAGCGCTTGAGCGTTTCTATTGGTGCGGCACTGAGCTTAGGTTGAATCAGGTAACCGGCTATGAGGAAAAACAGTGGCACAGCGAAGCGCGTCGTCTGGTTAAAAATGTAGCCAAACCAAGGCGTGCCTTGATATTGCCAATAGGTGAGGAACATCTGACAGTGCATCGCGAGAATCGCAAAAATGGCAATAACACGACCCAGCTCAATACTGTGAATTTTATCTTTTTTCATCGCAATATGGATAAGGAATAATTTGCGCTTACGCTAACAGTTTTGGGATGCCGATAAGCGGTGTCAGGTCAAACTACTCGGGCGTTTCCTTGGATATTGAGCCAATTCTGCGAGTCGGGTCGAGGCCTTACAATTGTTACACTTATCGGCTGGATTCCTGACTATCGAGACATTTATAGATTGCAAAAAAGTACGAACGTGCTAAAAATAAAAAGAGTGAATAAGTGAGAGTATGATGAGCAAAGGTAAAGTAACCCGAGACAATATCCTGAGTAAGGCATTTGAATTGGCGAGCGAGAACGGGCTGGAAAGCCTTACGATCGGTGAGTTGGCCAAGCAATGCGGTATGTCGAAAAGTGGTTTGTTTGCTCATTTTAACTCCAAAGATAACTTACAGATCGCGGTTTTGGAGTATGCAAACCTGATTTTTACCCAACGGGTGATTGCACCAGCGAGAGAGCAAAGCAGCGCCCTTCGTCAGGAGCAGAAGATTCGTACTCTGCTGGATAATTGGCTTGGTTGGAATCATTCATTTCAGGGCAGTTGCATGTTTTTGGATGCATGGAAAGAGACCAATCCAGAAGCGAACCCAACGCAACAAGCTTTGAAAAAAACCATCGCGACTTGGGTCGAGTACTTGAGAATTCAGGTCGCAAAAGGGGTAGAAAATGGTGAGTTTCGCCAAGATCTTGACCCGAAACAGGCCACCTTTGAGTTGTATGGCTTGTATTTAAGTGCTCACTTGTTCTATTCGATTCACGGAGAGCACGAGAGTTACCAACATTTCTGGCAAGGCGTTGAACGCATGATGACAAGCTGGAAGTAAGCATTAGCTGGCTGAGCCATTAGTCTGAACATAAACTGGGCTCGGCCAATAAATTAACTAAAAATAGCACGGTCGTTCGCTTTTTAGTGAGGCGAACCCGAAAAGGATAACGACCATGAGTGAGAAGATTTATTTTAATACCTCGAACAAGTTCAGTGTTAAGAAGAGCTTAGTTAACCTGACGACACGCTTGCATCACACGCTGGCACCGAGTCACGCAAAGCAGACGGCTCGCAAATTGCTGCTGACGCCAGCGAGAACGAAACCAAAGAATGCTCAACCGGAAGGCTTAGTCATAGGCGAAGTTCAATCTCAAGAAGGGCCACTTAAGACTTATCAACTCGGTCAAGGCCCGGTTTGGGTGCTCACTCATGGTTGGTCTGGTACAGCGAGCCAGTTCTTCCCTTTGATGGAGCATATCGCTTCACAGGGCTATACTGCACTGGCGTACGATCATCCCGGCCATGGTGAAAGTGGCGGTTTATACGGACATATTCCGGCGTTTGTGCATGGTTTGGAGGCAATTCTTGATAGCGTTGATGAAGTGGCAGGTTTAGTGGGCCACAGTATGGGAACTGCTTCAGCGATTGAGTGCCACCATCAGAAACTGGTCGACAAGCCATTACTGCTTATCGCTCCGGTATTGGATTACCTTGATAACCTGTTTGGCAGCGTCGCTCGCTCAGGCTACTCAATGCGTTTGTTTAGTGCGGTAGTCTCTGAAGTGGAGGAGCAATACCGCTACCCGATTCAGTCGATTGACCCATACAACAAACTGAAATTACGCCAGTCGAAAACCATCATAGTGCATGACGAAGGGGATAAATTTACTAAGTTCTCTGTATCGCAGAAAGCGGCACAGGACATGGAAAATGTCACCTTGGTCGCGACTCAGGGACAAGGCCATGGGCGGGTAATGAAATGCCCTCAAGTCATGCAAAGTTTTGATGAGTTGATTGCGTAATAGACAAATTGGTTATAAATAAAACTCCAGCTATTTCATTGTTTTAACAGGGTTAACCTCGTTTTTGATATGGTTAACAATTTCGAAATGAAAAATATTTCCTCATGAGCTTATGTGGGACCATTTGCATTGCCATCTGGCCCTCATGAGGAAATATAATAATGAATAGAAATGATAGTGTTCCATTGCCCACAAACACTCGGGAGTGGCTGTTAAACCGCAACAGCCTGATTGTTCTTGCCAATGTCGCCTTATTCGCGACCCTCTACTTTACACTGCCCTTCGAACCTCAGGTCGTTCTTGGTCTGAGCATGTTAACGTTTATCGCCATTCTCTGGCTCACTGAAGCACTGCACGTAACCGTTACCGCTATTTTGGTGCCTGTTATGGCCGTTTTGTTTGGTGTGTTTGATACTCAAACGGCCCTAAATAATTTTGCCAATTCCATCATCTTTCTGTTTCTTGGTGGCTTTGCATTGGCTGCAGCGATGCACCGTCAGGGGCTAGATAAAGTCATAGCCGATAAAGTGTTGCTCATCGCTAAAGGAAAGATGAGTGTCGCGGTGTTTATGCTGTTCGGCGTGACTGCTGCGCTGTCAATGTGGATCAGTAATACCGCGACCACTGCGATGATGTTGCCGTTAGTGCTGGGTGTCTTGAGCAAAGTGAATTCCGAAAGTGGCCACAAAACTTATGTGTTTGTCCTGCTCGGGATCGCTTACAGCGCCAGTATCGGCGGAATTGCGACCATCGTTGGCAGCCCACCAAATGCTATAGCGGCGGCAGAAGTGGGGCTGAGCTTTACAGACTGGATGAGTTTTGGCCTGCCGACTGCCATCATCTTGCTGCCTATCGCTGTGGCTGTGTTGTTTATGGTGCTTAAGCCAGACCTGAAAGGTCAGTTTGAACTTAACAATGAACCAGTAAACTGGGACAAAGGCAAAATTGTCACCTTGGGTATTTTTGCTGTAACGGTTTGCCTGTGGATTTTCAGTAAGCCAATCAATGCGTTGATTGGCGGGTATGCTAAGTTCGATACGGTTGTCGCTTTGGGTGCGATTGTTGCGGTTAACTTTGCTCGCGTGGTGCATTGGAAAGACATCGAGAAGACGGCTGACTGGGGCGTATTACTGTTGTTTGGTGGTGGTATTTGTCTTAGCAACGTGCTTAAGGCAACCGGTACCAGCGTTTTCTTAGCCAACGGTTTGAGTGAGTTGATTTCACACCTAGGCATCTTCTTCATCGTTGCGGTGATCGCTGTATTTGTGGTCTTCTTGACAGAGTTTGCCAGTAACACCGCCAGTGCAGCGCTGCTTATTCCCGTATTTGCCAGCGTGGCAGAAGCATTTGGATTATCGCCAGTGGTGCTGTCTGTATTGATCGCCGTGGCGGCCTCTTGTGCCTTTATGTTGCCTGTCGCCACCCCGCCCAATGCCATTGTGTTTGGCTCCGGGCATGTTCAGCAAAGCGAAATGATGCGCGTCGGCCTGATCCTCAATATTGCGTGTATTGTCGCTCTTACCTTTATCGCCATGACGTTCTGGGCGTAATAGAAAAGGGAGCTGTTTAAAGCTCCCTTTTTATCTCTGACTAAGATTTCTTCAACTTAACCTCCACCCTCAGCCCACGCTGGTGGTTGAGAGTCGCGTTACTGAACTTAACTTCACCGGACATCTTTTCTATGGCACTGGTGACGAAACTTAGCCCTAATCCATTGCCCTCTGTTGAGCGGCTCGCTTCCTGCCTGAAGAACTTCTGACCGAGCTTAGTTAAGCTTTGCGCTTCCACACCGCCACCCTGATCGGCAATGGTCAGTAAGATGTGATCATTGTCGGCATAAGTGTTGATTTCAATCGCTCCTCCTATTGGGGAGAATTTTGCTGCGTTATCGATCAGGTTACACAACACCTGAAACAGCAGCTCATCGTTTGCCATGACTTGTAAATCGGACACCAGATTTAGCGTCAGGTTAAGTTGTTTTTCTTCCATAACTGGTTCATACAGCTCGTGAACACTGTTGATGACGGTACAGAGATGATTGGTCTGAAGGTCTAGTGTTTCACTACCTCGTTCAAGACGGTTTATTCGCAGCAGCGTATTAAAGGTGTGGACCAGTTTTCCTAGTGTGACTTCCAAATCAACCAACTGAGGGTTTTCAGCCGCTAACCTTTGCACTTTATTGTACACCGCTGTAATCGGAGTGCGTAAATCATGGGCAATGTTATTGGCTTGCTCGCGAGTGGTATTGACTTGCTCCTCAATGCTATCCAGCATCAAGTTAATCTGTTGGCTGGTTTCTGCTAATGGCCCACTGAGCTGATTGATTTCAATCCGCTGACTGAGACTGTTGGTCTGCTGAATTTTATGGCTGGTGGTATTGATGTCGGTAAGGCGCGCTTTGATGTTACGCAGCATCAGCATGGTGATCAGATAACCCACAATCAGGACGGCCCCTATGCTCATCAATAGCAAATTGATCGTGTTGGTAAAGGAGTCGAAGTAGTCCAAATTCAGCGAGATATACATGACTTGCCACTGTGACTGGTTAGGCAGCAGTAGCATGATTGTCGTGTCGTTGTTGATTGGGTGAGCGAGTTCTGGCTGCTCAATCTCAGGGTCGCTTTGCAGCAGTTCGATCATTTTCCTTTCGGCTTCAGCATCATCTAAGCCACTGAAGGTGATACTAAAACGTACATCCGATAATGAGAGCGCGTCAGCGTCTTCATCATCTGGCAGCATACCGAGATCATCGAGCAGAGAGGCTTCACCTTTGGCAACATCCCAACCTTCTGGAATCAACTCTTCACCGAGCGTGCTGCTGAGTTGCTCATTACTGACTTTGGGGCCAAGCTGATAATAAAACAGGGGGTTGCTCTCTTGCCGAACCAGCTCTTTGAGCACGATAGACTGCCCGTCGTCATACCATAGGTCTTCGACCATTCTGGCTTCTGATTCCAGTAAGGGGTAGGCACCCACATCCAATACCCAGTTGCTGAGCTCATTTTTGGCAAACAGAATGATCAGAATTCCGGCCATTACCAGAACGCCATAAAATGAGATAAATTTCTTAAACGGATCAGTCAGGAACATCGTTTTTTACCTGAAGAATGTAGCCCGCGCCGCGCACGGTGTGGAGAAGAGGAGTGTGGCCATCAAGGTCGATTTTCTTTCTCAGACGACTGATATGAACATCTATGACATTGGTTTGCGGGTCAAAACTGAAGCTCCAGACTTTTTCCAGCAACATGGCTCGGGTGATGACTCGCCCTGCATTGTTCATCAGGTACTGGAGGATCTGAAACTCGCGATTGTTAAAGCTAATCACAGTGTCGCCGCGTTTTGCCTGACGGGACAACAGATCCAACTCCAAATCGTCAATCACTAAAACCTGGCTATCGGTTTTGTCAGAGTTGCTATTGGCTCTTAAGGCAAGTAGTTCAACCCTAGCCAGTAGCTCTGAAAAGGCGAACGGCTTGACTAGATAATCGTCGCAGCCGTTGCGCAGCCCGTTGACACGTTCTTCGACACTGTCTAAAGCGCTGAGAATTAGAATAGGTGTCTCTTTACCACTGGAGCGAATCGCTTTCACCATTTGTAAGCCATCAACTTCTGGCATCATACGGTCAGTGATGATGACGTCGTAGTCAGACTGCATGACACTGATCAGGCCCAGTTTGCCATTCTCGACAACGTCTATCTGATGACCGCTTTGGCTAAAGCTCTGACGCAAAAAGTCAGCCTGCTCCTGATTGTCTTCAACGAGTAATAGTTTCATCTATGGATATACCCACTGCTTTGCCCTGACGATGGCCAGGGCGTTAGATATCATCGACTTAATATACGCTGATGATGAGATAATCTTAAATTATAGTTCTGCCATGTTGTGCATTTCGACATCCTCGTTATACATTTCCATGTCTTCAAAGGACTCTTGGTAAATGGAGGTGACTTTTAGAGTGTTGCCGTCGATCTGCAGCATCGTTGCTTCCTCAGCGTAAGATTTGTCCATCAGCATCACTTGATAAACGACACCGACCGGCTGATATTCTTTAAACGCTTCGCCAACCTGTCCACGAAAGTTGTTCTCAACAAATGTCAGCACGTCCAAAAGGCTGTATTTGGTTGAGCTGGTGTCGACGACTTGGCTTGCACCACCCTGACCGTCGAGTTTGACCAATTGTGGTGGATTGGCTTCTTCGACTTGAGCAATGTATTGATCTTTACCATTTTCATCGACTGCCAAAGCGATGTACTCATATTTGGCTGGGTATTCACGTTTGATTTGTTGCAGTGCTTCGACCGCGCTGAGGGCTGGACCGCTTTGGCTCTCGCTTGCGATCGCTGGCGTTATCATAGTGAGTGAAAGGCAAATGAAAGCAATGGATGATTTAAACATAGTGTAATCCTCGATCTGTAAGGGATGTTGTGTTGACCCAAACAAGATTACGTGACGGAACTAAATCCCTTCTGACCTGAACATTACAAATAATTCATCTAACTGTTCATGCGGGCGATGAATGTTTTTGGGGTATACAGTGAAAGAAAAGTTGCCTAACTTTTGACCTTGCTCAAAGTATGTTATGGCGAAAAATAGACGTGCTACTCATACTTAAGAGGTATAAACACGGAGTGCAAGTGATGAAAAACGAACTCGACCCGACCAAAGTACTTCACGCGTATGAGACGGTGATGGCAAACGGGACGCCGACTGAATACGGCAAGATGTATGAAGGGGTAGAAGCCTTCTCGGACTATGACGGATACAGTGTGTATCTACGTGGTAACGGCGTTGAGCTTAAGATCGGTTTCCACAATACCTATCATCTGGAGTACGATCAGGAGCATCTGCGTGATACTTTTCTGAAGAAAGTCGCGACCCTAGCGAAGTAATGCATTCGCGATATGAAAAGCCCCGTGATACGGGGCTTTGTCTTTGTTACTAATCTTCTTCGGCCAAGCTAACATCTTCAGAATAGTCTTCAATGGCGTCTGGCTTATTGCGACCATTAAGGGTATGAAAACGCTTACGACCACGCGCTAACTGCACATACTTCAGCCAGACTCGCTCCAGTTTTGATTTCGCTTTACCTGGATTTTCTATCACCTTAATGAAGTGCTTTTCCTCGGCATTTTCCGGTTCAAGTATCCGCATCTCCAAACCCTGCATCGTATCCCCATAAAGCGTTAGGATTTCCTCTTCTGCAAGCGTAAAATCCCCGGACTTGGCAAAGCCGCGTGGGAATTTGGTGTTGTCATAAAAACGTTTTTTGCCGTGACGAAATAGAGTGTCAGACATTTTGATAGCCTCTATAAACCTACTTGGTTGAACTAAAACGAAAAGTAGGCGTAAATTTAACAAAAGAAAAACAAAACCTTTTTATCGTCTCAATTAAACACTTTTATGAAGGTTAGATAACAGTTTGTTTAACGGGAAAATAAGTGAAACCCATTATTGTTATCCTTTAATGCTCTTTACTGAGGTATTTCGATGGACGTCAAAGTCTTCAAAACATTTTTAGAACTGGCCAATGTGCGTCACTTCGGGCGTGCGGCGGAGAACCTATACATCACTCAGGCTGCTGTGAGTGCGCGAATTAAGCAACTGGAAAGCTATTTTGATACCCAGTTGTTTATTCGTGACAGGAACAATATCAAACTGACGTCGTCTGGTGAACGTTTGGTGAGTTACGCCGAAGTCATGGTGGCGACCCTTCAACAAGCAAAGTTGGAGTTGTCTTTGGAAAGTGGTAAAGCGTTACAACTTACGATGGGCGGAACGCCAAATGTCTGGGATGCCTATTTGCAAAACTGCCTGAGCATTGTGACGGATTCGTTTGGTGGTTACGGGTTTATGGCTGAAGTGATGGGGCGAGAAGCGCTGAATCGCAGCTTGCAGGAGAGAACACTGGATATGGCGTTCGCGTTTGATCAGATTAAAGCAGACGAACTGCACTGTAAAAAGGTGGCTGATATCGTTTTGGTTCTGGTTTCAACAGAAGAGCATACGCTAGAGAGTGTATTTGAGGATAAGTATGCTTATGTTGATTGGGGAACCAAGTTTGCATCTGAACATGCTGAGCGACATCCGAAAATTCCAGCACCTTATTTGAGAACCTCGACTGCACGTATTGCCATGGACTTCATTCTTGAAAAGGGAGGAAGTGCTTACTTACCTACATCACTAGTGGAACCGTTTATTGCCAGTGGGCAGCTGTTTAAAGTGGTGGGTGTTGAGGACTGGCACCGACCCATTTACTTAAGTTACCGCAAGGCGAGCTCTTCGGTTGAAGCGATTGAGCAGGTGGAGGAGTTGGTGAAAGACATTGACCCGATTACCGCGTACTCATTACAACAAATGGCGGATTTGTCATTAGATGAATAAACAAAAAAGCCCTCGGTGTGCCGAGGGCTTTACTAAATCGGGTTAAACCAATTCAGCCAACTGCTTCAGTGCATCTTCACGGGCTACGGCTGCGGCATCTTCACCCATGTTCAGGGCCTCTGCGTAGACAAACTCAACGTCAGTAATGCCAATGAAACCTAGCATTGTCGTCAGGTAGCTTTCGATTGAGTTACGTGGCGAGTCTTTGTGCAAGCCACCACGTGTAGTCACGACGATCACTTTCTTGTTTTCGATTAAACCAACCGGGCCTGTCTCAGTGTAAGAGAAGGTCACGCCAGCACGAGCAATTAGGTCAAACCAGTTTTTAAGCTGAGTCGGTACCATGAAGTTGTACATAGGTGCACCGATGACAATGGTATCTGCTGCTTTTAGCTCATCAATCAGTTGGTTAGATAGTTCTAATACCGCTTTAAGATCATCTGATAGGTCATTGCCGTCACTGCGCAGTGCTGTGGCGACATTCATATCAAGCACGGGTAAAGGTGTCGCGGCTAGGTCGCGCTCAATAATGCCCGATTTGCCTTCAAGAGCGTGATCGATCAGCTGGGTTCGATTGAGAGTGAGGGCCCAGAATGCTGGATTTAAGAACAAGTGTATTCGTCATAATCATGTTTCTCTGTCTAGTCAGGCTGGATTCAATCGAGCCTTTGTGTCTGTTGCAACTGAGTTTAGGTTTAACGGAGGCGAGAAAAAATCCACTCTCTTCGAGGGAGATATTCGAAATTTTTGAATGACTTTGTTTGATGTGTAAAGCGGCTCACCTTGAGACTAGCCCAGATGAAAATATTCAGCCTGAGCCCCATGGCAGTGGTCAAAGTGAGCCTTATTCTTAGCTATTTTCTTGGTTACCTTATTATTCTGCGAGGGTTTGCTTTCGAGCGAAACATAACGCGTAAAGCGCTGGGACAACAATCAATACCACGGGCAATGAGAACAATAAGCCATAGCCGAGTGTGAGTGACATTGGCCCCATGTAAACATCAGTTCCGCCCAGCCCATACGCCAATGGTAATAGGCCAGCTACCGTGGTGATGGAGGTGAGCAAAATCGGGCGCAGTCGACTCACTGACGCTTCAACCACTGCATTGAGGGCCGCAAGCCCTTCTGCTCTGAGTTCGTTGATGCGGTTAATCAGAACCAACGAGTTATTAACCACAACGCCTGTCATACCCAGTACTCCGATCAAAGCGAACATAGACAGAGGTTGCAGGTGAACCACCAACGCCATTAATGCAGCAACGACCGCAAAAGGGATCACCGACATCACCAGCAATGGCTGTAGCAGTGAATTGAACATGATCGCTAAGACGAAATAGATCGCGACGATAGCTGCGGGGAAGGCGACAACAAAGCCACTCATGGTTTCGTTAGTGCTTTCCGCTTCACCACCGACATCAATTGTGATGCTCGATGCGTATTTGCCATTTAGATCACTCAGAAGCTGATTCGAGAGTGCGACAGGGCTGACGTCGTCGCTGGTGATTTGCGCAGTGACCGTGACTTCACGTTCACCATTGTAGTGCTTAATCAATCGCGGTGCCTCAATCTGCTCAACCGTCGCCAATCGGCTGAGTGGAACTCGGTCACCATCGGTGGTGTAGATTTTGGTCGTACTCAACTTTTCTATATCTCGATATGGAGCATCAAGTAAAAGTCGGATGTCGACTTCCTGATCGCCGAGCCAGGTTGATGTGACGCTATCACCATCAAATGCTAGGCGTAGTGTGTTGGCTAAGTCAGACACGGTCAGATTGTAGGTCGCGAGCCAGTCGTATTGCGGCACTATATTTAGCTGCGGATCTTTGAGGGCTTCATTATTGGTGATGTCTGCAACGCCGTTTTGCTGTTCTAACCATTGGCTGACCAGTTCGACGGCCTGATCACGTTCACTGGTGGTGCCGCCAAGAACACGGATTTCGACTGGCTCTCCCGGAGGTGGCCCGCCTGCATCAATGGAGAATTTAACGAACAAGCCCTTTTTCTTCATTTCCAACTGATGATTGAGATCTTCAATGATCTGAGCTGCACTGCGCTCGCGCTGATCATAGCTGGTCAGTGTGACAACGCCTTCACTGACTGGTGTTTCGTAGGTCATATCCCAGGAAACCAGTTCGCTGTCAGGCAGAGAAGTGATGGCTTGCTCAACGGCGCTGTGGGCTTCACGCACTTTGTCGAGAGGTGTGCCCGGTTCGATTTCTGTATAAATCTCGATGTATTTCGCTGATTCCGAAGGGAAAATATCTAGCTTCAAGGTGCTGATTAACCCTAGTGAGCCAACACAGCACACAATGGCCACAAGCAAGACCGTTTTCTTGAATTTCAGACAACGTGTGAGAAGTGCGGTGTAAAATACGCTAATAGCGGCGAAGCGGTCAGGTTTGTCGTTGCCTTCTTTACTTTCTAATGAGCCAGATAAATGCGCGGGCAGGGTAAAGGTACATTCCGCCATGGAAAACAGCAGCGCTGCAATCACGGTGATTGGAATCACCAAGACCGCCTTACCCATCACGCCGGGGATAAAGGCCATCGGGATAAAGACCAGAGCGGTTGTGGTTAAGCTGGCAATGATGGGTTTCATTACCTTTTTGGTGCCTGAGATTGCGGCCTCGACGCCTTTTTTCCCTTTTTCTCTTTCCTGATAAATACTTTCTGCCACCACGACGGAGTCATCGACAATAATGCCGACAACCAACAGCAGTGCGGCTAACGTGATACTGTCTAAGTTAAGCCCGATGACAGGCAACACCATCATCACGCCAAACACACAGAATGGAATCGACACCGACACCCAGAACGCGATTTGACGCTTAAGAATCAGGCTTAAGACGAGTAAAACCAGCACCAGTCCGATCCCGCCATTGGTGGCGACAATCGAAAATTTATCGTTCATGTCATCGGCAATGTTCTCACTGATCTCGAACTGGAACTGACCGTTAAGACGCGTTTGCTCTTTCTCTAACAGTGCTTTGACGTTCTCAACCGTGGCAATGATATCGGCATTGCTGCTGTTGGTGACGGAGAAAATAATCGCATCTGAGCCGTTGACTGTGCCCTTCTGTGTAGCTTTGGCAAAGGTATCAATCACAGTGGCGACATCTCCAACTTTGACTATGGTGCCGTTGCTGAGGCTTTTGACCACTATATCGCTGATGTCTTGTGCGGTTTGTACTTGTGTCATGGTGACGATTTTTTGCTCTCGACTCCAAGACTCCACCACACCACCGGATTGGGACAGGTTGTGCAGCTCTACAGCCTGACTGAGATCGTCAAACGTCACCTGATAGCGGCTGGATTTTTCAGGATCAATCTGAACCCAGAACTCACGCTCGTTATAGCCAAACATTGTCACTTTACCGACGCCGGACACATTGTTGAGGCTCTTTTCTAGCTGGTAAGCGTAATTCTGTAGCTGCGCCTCATCGTCTTCTGGGTTCGATAATCCAACGCCAAAGCGCAATATGTCGAGTGAGGATGTTTGCATCTGAGTGACGACCGGAGGATTGGTGATGTCTTCCGGTAACCCTTCAACTCGGTCAACCGCTTGCTGAATGTCGCGCAGAATGCGAGCAGCGTCTTCGCCGGGCAAGAATTCTACTTCTATCGCCGACACACCATCCGTCGACTGGGAGGAAAAATACTTGATACCTTCAACACTACGCAGTTCTTTTTCTATCGGATTGGTAATGTTGAGCTCAACATCCTGAGCGGTGGAGACTGGGTAAAAGGTTTCTATGTCCGCTGAGTCAAAAGCGATATCAGGGTACTCTTGGAGTTTAAGAGTATAGAGAGAAGCGGCTCCGGCCAGCATCACCATGATGGTAATGATGCGGGCTAAAAACTGGCGCGTGGCAAAGTAAGCAATCAGTGATTCCATTGTTCCTCCCGATCTTAATCTTGCGCGTTAGCGCTGATTGAGTTTGATGGAAGTGAAGTCGTTGCGTAGACAGACATGCCTGGCTTGAGGTGGAAACCCGGATTGTCGACTTCAATTTCAATCGGATAGGCGCGGGTTTCGGTATCCATTTCCACCCCGATGCGTTTAATGGTGGACTGGATGCGGTTGCCCGGTAATGTTTCGGTCCAGACTTCAATGGGTTGCCCGACATTGAGCTCTTTCATATCGTGCTCACTGGCAAGCAAGCGTATGGTCAAGGTATCAATATTGACCAGTTGATAGAGTAGGTCGCCCTGACTGACCCAATCACCAGATTCTGCGCTCCGGCTGACGACAAAACCTTCGATGTTTGACGTTATTTTGGTGTCACTCAGATCTTGTTCCGCTTCTTCAAGCTCGATCTTAGCCAGATCGACATTGGCTCTGGCATTGAGGTATTCCGCTTTGGCGATATCCAACTCGTTGGCAGATAGGCTTTTTTTGCTGACCAGCTCCTGATAACGTTCAAACGTGGCTTTGGTCAGTTGCAGATTGGCTTGGGCTAACTCTAGGCTGGCTTTCTTTTTGGCTACTTCAAAGCGAAAATCCTGCACTTTGATTCTGGCTAGAACCTGATTTTTGCTAATTAAGTCACCCAGTTCGAGCAGTGCAGACTCCACCACACCGTCGACTTCAGCAACGATGCTTTGTCTGTGTTTGCTTTGCACCTGACCAATCAACTCAATGGCGAGAGCGGGTCCGGTAATGAGAATGCCTGCGATGGCGAGAATCGATAGTTTTATGTTCATGGTGGTCTCCCCGTGTTCTATGACAGAAAGTCTGAATTTGGGGATGTCGACTTTTTGTCGAAATGTATTCGACAGCACTGAGATTCTCTTTCACACTCAATTTGACATTTTTTCGACAAGAGCGATTTCACCATGAATGAAACACCATCATCGGAGCTGGATATGCTAGTAGATAGTCGAATTCTGGTCGTCGAAGATAACGAGGAGTTGCAGGGGATTCTGGCTGATTTTCTCGAAGTGAAAGGGGCTGAAGTCGATTTTGCCAGTAACGGCTTGTTAGGGCTTAATCTTGCGTTAAAGCATGAATTTGACGCGATTATTCTTGATGTGATGATGCCGAAAAAAGACGGGATGCAAGTTGCCAAAGAGTTGAGAGACAATGGAATCACTACGCCAATTTTGATGCTGACCGCACTCAATGGGCAGCAAGACTTGCTGGCCGGATTTGAATCTGGTGTCGATGACTTCGTCAGTAAACCATTTCAGTTTCCAGAGTTGGAAGTCAGGTTAATATCGCTGATCAAACGTTATAAAGGCAATGTTACCCGTACACGCTTAAACTACGGCGATCTGTCGATTGAAGAAAAGACCCATCGAGTTACCCGCCTTGGTATCGAGCTTGACCTGACACCGGCAACCTATCAAATCTTGCTGATGCTGGTGAAAGCCAAAGGAGAAGTAGTATCTCGTGACTCGTTGATTCAGCAATTGTGGGGGGAAGACGCGCCAGACAAAGATATTCTGCGCAGTCATATCTATCTACTGAGAAATGTACTGGATAAACCGTTTGACTACCCTATGTTGGTCACCGTACCTAAGTTTGGGTTTAAGTTGGTGGCACAATGACTTGGAGAAATAAATGGCGCCAAAAGCGTCACGGAAATTCGATTGAGAGTGTGAAATTCCGCTTGATGATTCACTTTTCAGCGATTGCGCTGACCACATCGTTTTTGGTCTTTTTTGCTTTCTCGATTGGTTTGGTACTGCAAGAAGAAGAACAGCTTGAAGATCACCTCCGCTCTTTTCAGCAAGTCGCGATAAAGCACTATCAGCTGGAACAGGTGCCTATGTCCTACCTCAGCAAACATGTGATTGCCTATTATGGAGAAAGCTATCTGAGTAACGCGGTGAAAAGAATGAAGCCTTTCGCGCCGAATCAGGTTAAACGCGATTACCACATCAATGAAGTCAAGCGGGATATCAAACCGAATATTCCCGACTTTCTATTAGATTCCTATGACCTTCACGGTTACGTCGCTTTTTACTTTGAGTTTGAATATCAAGGGGCGGTAATTCCGACCTATCTTGCTATTGATTCTTTTGCCCTCGACTTTGGCGATGATAACTGGGATACGCTGATGGGTATCTCAATGCTGCTGATGGTTTTTTTACTTTTAGTGCTGAAAGCATCTCTGAAGCGAGTATTTGCTGGGTTGATGTCGCCCATCTCGACGTTGTCTGAGCAATTAGCAGAGAAAAAGGAGCAAGATTTTGATGTACCTGAACAGGCGATTGATGAAATCAAGCAACTGACTCGCCATCTTAACGGTTACAAACAAAAGAAAGAGCGCTTAGCAAAGCAGGAACTGATGTTTGCCAAATATGCCAGTCATGAATTAAAAACACCCATTTCAGTGGTGCTTGGCGCAGCAAACCTGCAAAACATGAAATCCGATACCGATTTTCAGGCGAGGCAGCGAGAGCGTATTCTGAAAGCGGCGACTGGAATGCAGGAAACGGTGGAAGTGCTGCTTAACATCGTTAAGCAGGAAAATGCCAATCGCAACGATCAGTATTTCGATGTGGTTGAGAAAGATATTGTGATGGAGCGTTATCGCCAAAAACTGCAACCGGGCGTCGATCTGACTCTGGAGATCGAAACCGGGTGCCAGATAAATCTTCCGATGAGTGTATTGAATATGGTTTTAAAAAACCTGATTGAAAACGCGCTGAGGTTTACCGAGCAGGGCGAGATTAGTGTTACCATTGATTCACACTCGATAAAAGTGACCGATACTGGGTCTGGCTTGAGTGATAAGCCTGAAACAGAGCATGGTTTAGGGTTGTTGATTGTTAACCGTATCTGCCAGAGTTATGGCTGGAAGTTTGAATTGCAAGACAGCCCAAAACAGCAGGGCTGCCTTGCTCAAATGACCTTTACTGGGCACTTTAACTCTTAAATAAGCCGTTAATCTTAGTAAAGTTTTTCAGGTTAGGGAAAATCTCTGATAGCGCGCTGTCCGATGCTCCCAACCAACTTCCGAGCGCTGCGGCGTACTGGTCAACGGAAGTCGTTGGAATTAGCCTGCCGTTGCCCGCATCTTGGTTATGTCCGAACGTCGGGGGTGGCATAGCCCCGATGATTTGACGACCTTGCACCGCGCCACCAATCACAAAGTGATGGCCGCCCCAGCCGTGGTCCGTGCCATCGTCATTGACGGCCAAGGTTCGACCAAAATCTGAGGCCGTAAATAGGGTGACTTGATTCTCTAGCCCGAGCTCTCGCAGTGCGGAATAAAATGAGGTGATCGCTGCACTCATTTGCTGTTGTAACTGTGGCAGGGTCGTCGCTTGATTGGAGTGAGTATCAAAGCCCCCTAAATCAACCGAAAAGATCTGACGCGCCACACCCAGTTGATGCCGCGCAGCCATCGTATTGGCAACGCTCCACAGTTGGCTGCCCAGCTCTGTTTGAGGAAATTTAGTCGCAATGCGGACACCACCAGTGGCACGGTTGTAGCTTTGGTTGGCATCAAAGGACTGCATCATTTTACGAGCTAGATCCTGTTGAATGGGTTTTGATGAAACATAGTGGGAGGAACGAAAATGTCGCAGAAGGTGCGCTCTCAGTTCGCCATCGGCTTCTTCCAGTATGTAAGGTTGCCTTGCTTGCCCACCCTCTACTCGGTAGGGGTAGCTGCGGGCTCCGGTTAACAACAGCTCACCAGACCCAGTTGAAATGTTATTGAATGGCGTGTCTGGCGAGTGACCACTTCGGGCCAGAGCATCACTAAGACGGCCTCCCCATCCGTAGCGAGCACCTTCTGGAAGCCCCGACATCCATGTAGATTGCTGGTCATTGTGAGAAAACAGTCGAGCGGGTTGAATGTTTGGAACGCTGTCATAGTTGCTGGCATTGGTCGGCCGAATTAAAGGGCCTACATTCGCAATCACCGCGGCGTGTCCTTGCTCGTATAGCGAGTGAATACCGGATAATTCTGGGGGGAGCGCATATTGCTGCTGGCCTTCAGTACCGCTGAGTCGATTAAGGTCTTCTCTGGCACGTTTCGTTTTGCTGTTCAGTAAAGGCCGGCGTACTTTAGCCCATCGCTCATAGTTTGGTGCGTCGTAAGGAATCACAGTATCGTGGTTATCCATTCCCCCGTAGAGGAACATACACACCAAGGCTTTGTACTCGCTGGGCGTGTCAGCTTTTGCCACAGAGCTGTTTAGTGACGACAGTAGCCCAGCAAATGAAGCCATACATGGGGTCATAGTCGCTGCTGCTATACCGCCTTTTAAGAATTTTCTACGGTTCATAATCCGTTACTCCTCAGTACTGAAATAGGTAGTCCGGTGACGTCATGACCATTAGGATGGCAAGCTGGACTCGCAGTAAGCGATCCTCGTTTGAGTCGAGTTCGTTGATGCTAGTGGCAATAGAGCGCTTAGTATCGGTCGACAGGCGGTTACCGGTCAGAAGCAGGTCTAAGTGTTGGACCAGTTTGTCGGGGTGGCGAGCAAGTTGATACTCGTATTGATAGCGAGCGTGAAAACTCTGTTTTACTTGTGAGCGGCTGACCTTTTTGCCTTCTTCAGCCAGCTCAGCCTGCGCGTCGTCGATATCTTCCTCTACCATATTGTTGAAAATAAAATGAGTGAGAAAATTGCTGTAACCGGGAAGGCTGGAGGCATTAATTAGTTGCATTTCCGGAGCGGTTAAGCCCATATCGGCACTGTGACTGCCCGGAGGGACATAGCCGGGGCGGAAGTAGTTAAATACCGAAGGCGAACGATAAGGGTGTTGAGAGAGCGCGTCTGCACTGTCGGTTGACCAGAGGTCGAGCTTAAATTGAGGAGTGACTTTTCTTATCTCAAAAGCTCGGGCCCATTGCGTGAAAGTGAGTATGGGTTCCCTCAGTTTGCCATATTGAGAAGTAGGATCTTGGCGTGTTTCAGGGTCAAATAGGATAGCCGCCAATGTTGCTCCTAAGTCGCCTCGTTGCCGAGTGCCAACGACTTGCCCATTTGGTAAGGTGTACCAACCCGCATCAAAGCTGTCGGCAACCCGCTTAACGTAAGCTGGGGATGGGTTACTGGAGGTCAATCGTTTGATTAGTTGAGTACTGAAAAATGGTGCAACATTTGGGTGAGCGAAGATATGATCGAGTGCTTGCTGAATCGTTTGTCTGGCGGGAGTATTGGCCGCGAGGGTTTTTCCTAGAAAGTGTTTTTCTGCCTGAGAGTGATCCCCAGTGCGAATGATCATTGGTTTGAGCGCTGCGTCCATCCATGCATCGTGGCGTTCATCTTCATCGAGCGCTGCTGGCACGTCGAGGTCAAAGCCCGTAAACACTTTGGCTAGGCCGGTAATGTCCCGATTGTTGTAGGCTTCGATAGGCTTTCCCTGACTGTCAGTCTTCTGCGTCCCATCCTGATTGAGTAAGGTGACGCCAATACTGAACAGTTGCAATAGCTCACGAGCATAGTTTTCGTCTGGTACTCTCCCTGTTGCTGGGTCTGCTTTTTTGCTGCCTATATACGTTAGGTAGTAGCCCATGGTGGCGGAATAGGTAATGTCGTCCAATAGCGTTCGATAGTTGCCGAAAGCGTGTTTAATCAGCAAATCCTGATAGCGGGCAATTGCGGTTGGCGTTTCAGCAAGCACCTCGCCCCCTTTCGTCGAAATGACAAAAATCTCAGACAGCGCAAAGGCCATGCGTTGTCGAAGCTGATCATTGCCAGCAATCGCATTCGTCCAGAAACCAAACGTAGGTGATTCAAACACAAAAGCGCTCAACTCGTCTTCTGAGTCTCGGTCGGCTTGTGCCAGTTCAGTCTGAACATAGGGCATCAGATAACTTGGGCGCTCATCGAGCTGATTTAGGAACCACTGCGACTGCCCAAGCTGGCATAAACGGGCCACTTCGGTGCGGTTTGCGCCAAACGTTGATTGATTCAGAAAACGCACCTGGTGCGAGGTATCGGAATTCTGGCAATGCCAGTTTTGCTGAGTGTTCGTTGATAGCGCGCCCTCGTTTGCTTGTTCATCCTCTGAACTCTGACAAGCAGCCGTCAGTAATACGTTCAGTAACAGTATTACCGATAACTTGTAATTCAATGGCATGGCCAATACTCCTTTCCATAAGGCTTGAAAGGAGTATATGTATCTGGCGTGCTAGCGCGGTTTACATATCAGGGCAGCTAACCTTACAAATTTGTATGGTTAGTGAAAAACTGAATATTAAACACTGTTCCTTGAGTCTCGGGTAACAAAGTAATGGAGGCGCCATGAAGATGAGCGATACTCTGAACCAAGCTCAACCCGAGACCATTGCTGGCGTTACTTCGGCTGGTGTCGGCGGTGTAGAAGCGTTCGAAAATTCTTGCTTGGTGCTGAGAGGCGATACCCGGGCCATCGTCTCCCAGTTGCAGAGTTAAACCTGATTCAGAAGGCTGTAAGTGCACCCATATTTTGCCACTTTCTTGGCTGTACTTGAGGTTGTTTTCAAACAGATTAATGATCATCTGGCTCAGCAGTTCATTATCCCCAGAAAGCATTATTCCGGGCACGATAGCACTGGTGAGCTGTAAGTGATGATCTTCAAAGACAGGCTGATAACTCTCCACCAGATCCTCAACAAGCTCGGACAAATTGATGGGTGTGAAATGCGCTTTCCGCTTGCCTGATTCAATTTCGCTCAGGCGCAGCAAACTGTTAAACGTTTTAAGCATCTCTGCGACTTGAGCTTGGGCTTTCTCGATGTGTTGCTCTGAGTGGTCATTATCCATTGCCATCAGCTGGAGCTGATTGGCTAACCGGGTAAGCGGTGTTTTCAAATCATGGGCGATACCCACCGTCACGTCTTCGATATTGGTGTGGAGGTTTTCGATTCTTTCCAACATATGGTTGATGTTTTCTGAAAGGCGATCAAACTCATCGGCATGAATGGATAAAGGAACTCGTTGGCTAAGATTGGTGGCGCCGATGGACTCTAATTCGTCCGACAATAGATCAAGACGCTGATACACTTTGCGGCTCAGCAGGTAGGCAATCAGGACAGACAAGGGCAGAGCGGTCAGGCAGACCCAGAGTAACCCACTCGACAGTGTGTTGAAGATGGATTGGTAATCGTAACTCTCGCTGGTGGCAACGATCAGTGTGACATCTTGGTCCAGATCTTGGCGCAAAGTTCTGACCTGATACGTTTCTTCGTATGGTTGATCCTCTTCGTCATAGTGAGTGATCTCAAGAGGCTGCCAGTTCCAACCCGGAAGCGCTTGGTGGAGAGGTTCAAAACCGTAACTTTGGTCGCCGAATTTAAGGTACATCACATAGAGATTACGTTCCATCCGGTTGTGCCAAAAGTCAGGCTCGTTAATTTCCTCAATTTCCAGCCCCAACTCTTCGATTAGCCAGTCTATGCCATTGTCACTGATTTCTTCCGCCAGCCAATGGAACGTGTCGCGTTGTTCTTGCTTGTCGATCTGATTGGTGCTGTACAGGAAGGTTCCACCAACTACCCCTAACAAAATCAACGCCGACACAAAAAACAGCGCAGAGGAAATCAGCGTATATTTAAAAATGGACGAACGCCAAAGTGTGGTTGGGTTGGTATTAGAACGAGAGGACATAGCCAGCCCCGCGTACCGTTTTGATCAGTTCCGTATTGAATGCCTTATCGACTTTGTTTCTCAGGCGACTTACGTGGGTCTGAACCAGACTGGTATTGGGGTCAAACTGAAAGCCCCAAACCTGCTCCAGCAGCATGGTTCGGGTTACCAACTCACCTTGATTAACCATCAGCAATTCCAGAATTTGGTATTCACGGGGCAACAGGTCTACTTCTGTGCCTGAATGGGTCACTTTGCGACTGAGCTTATCTAGCGTGAGTGGGCCGGCGGTTAACTGAGTTGAGGCTTGACTGACTGGCTGGCGCCTCGCTAAAGCTTTGACTCGCGCGTTTAATTCTTCGAAGGCAAAAGGTTTGACCATGTAGTCGTCGGCACCGGCTTCGAGGCCAGCGACTCGATCACCAATACTGTCTTTAGCGGTGAGAATGAGAATGGGAGAGTGTACTTGGCTTTGCCTGAGTACGCGTATCGCGTCGATACCATCCATGCTGGGAAGCATGCGGTCAAAAATGATAACGTCGAAAGACTCGCTCGCGGCGCGAACGAGTCCAGTTTTCGCATCAGGTTCGTGACAAAGAGAATGGCCTTGTTCTGTTAAGCCTTTATGTATGAACTCAGCAATCTCTGCGTCATCTTCAACCAGCAGCAATTTCATGCTTTATGTATCCTTCCAGTTCACTGTTTACATAAATTGAATCAATGAATGAAGGATACGTCCACTTCTTTGTCTGATTGAATGAGTGTTCCTGAAGTGAAGTTGTGTATTACAAGTCCATCAGGCTTTCAATTGACTCCTCAATCGATAGATTATGGTAGGAGCGAATGGTCTGACCATCAGTCGCATCAATCAATATATTGTTGATACCTGACTGACCATGTTGTTCAATGACGCTGAGGCTTTGTTCGACGTTGTCATACGTAAGGGTGAGATTATCTTTTAGCACTATCGTGCATGTGTGCAGGTTCATAGCCAACTTCCTTATTATTTGTATCATCTGCATTTTAACTCTAGAAGAGTTTAAACTGATAGCAAATTCGATTAACTTCCGAAAATGGCTAGTATTAAAAAGTGAGCCGATTAGACTCGTTTTAAGAGTTTGAAAGATGTCGGGATTAAGAGTGTGAACGGATTATCATCAATATCGCTGCAAGAGTGTCAAAGCGCCCGTCAGGCAAGAGATGCACGCTTCGATGGTCGCTTCTATGTGGCGGTTAAAACCACGGGCATTTTTTGTCGTCCCATATGCCCAGCCAATTTACCAAAAGAAGAAAACGTAGAGTACTTTGTCGAGAAAGCGCAGGCGCTTCAGGCAGGCTATCGACCTTGCTTGCGTTGTCGTCCTGACAGTGCGCCAAGCTCTTGGGCATGGAAAGGGGTCGAAACTACGTTTCTTCGTGCTCTGAAAATGATTGAACAAGGGGAGTTGCAGACGTCCAGTCTGGCTGAATTGGCTGAACGTCTTGGGATTAGCGACCGCTATTTAAGACAGCTGTTTCAAGACCACCTAGGAATGGCACCAAAACAATACGCCCTTTACCACCAACTGATGTTTGCCAAACAACTGCTCCATTCCAGTTCTATGTCGGTGACGGATATCGCGTTCGCCAGTGGATTCAACAGTGTGCGTCGTTTTAATGATGCCTTTAAGCAGGTTATTAAGCTGACCCCGACTCAGGTCAGAAAAGAGCAGGTTGCCTCTACGATGGAGAGTAGCTACATCGATTTGGCGTTTAAAGGGCCTTTAGATTGGCAGCATATGCTGGATTTTTACCGCCTGCGAGCCATTAATGGATTAGAGCAAATCAGCGACGAAAGCTATCAGAGGAAGTTTGAGATTGAAGGGGCGAAAGGCTGGTTTGCGATTCGCTATCATAAACCCGGAATCATGCGGGTAGAGTTTGAGCTATCTGATACCCGCCGCTTGAAAGCGTTGGTGAATCAACTGCGCAGAATGTTTGACCTAGATACGGACATTCTGACCATTGAACAGAAACTGAATGCGCTGAATCCAAGCCTTATACAGCGTAGCGGGATTCGTATTCCTGGCGTCTGGAGCACCTGGGAAGGTGGCGTCAGAGCTATTTTAGGCCAGCAAGTGTCGATCAAAGCGGCCATTGGCCAACTCAATCTGTTGGTTCAAACTCTACAACCAGATGGTGTTACGCATTTTCCCACACCACAAGAGGTGGCTACTGCGGACCTTTCTTTTTTACGTATGCCGCAAAGTCGTAAAGAAACATTGGCACGCTTTGCGCAGTTTATTGTAGAAAACCCTCAAGCGAGTCTGGAGCAATGGCTTGATGTAAAAGGAGTTGGCCCGTGGACGGTAAGTTACGCCAGATTGAGAGGTGCCTCTGAGCCCAACTGTTTCCTAGAGGGTGATTTAGTGGTCAAGAAGGCCCTGAATCAATTCCCTGAACTGGATGCTGAAAGCGTATCTCCATGGGGGAGTTACGCCACATTCCATTGCTGGAGTCACGCATGAACAAGAGTTATACCACCTTTAAAACGCCGCTTGGACAGATGACGATTCAGGCTAATGAGCAAGGTTTGTTAGGTGCTTGGTTTGAGACTCAGACCACACAACCTGAAGAGTTAGGCAAAAACGATAAAGAACATCCTATACTTATTAAAGCAATCAAACAGTTAGACGAGTATTTTTCCGGTAGCCGAAAGGAATTTGATCTACCATTAGCAGCAGAAGGAACGGTGTTTCAGCAGCAGGTATGGAAGGCATTAACGACCATACCTTTTGGAGAAACGTGGAGCTATCAACAGCTTGCAGATGCCATTGGTAACCCAAAAGCAGTGAGAGCTGTGGGGCTAGCAAATGGTAAGAATCCTATCTCTGTGATTGTGCCTTGCCATCGAGTGATTGGTAAAAGCGGTAAGCTAACTGGTTATGCTGGTGGCTTGGAAAGGAAGGCGGCATTGTTAAAGATAGAGCATTGGGAACCTGAGTGATGCGGTTAGAAAAAGGAATTTTCTCCTTGCTAGTAATGCTTTTGCTGCAAGGGTGTTTTGAAGAAAAGCTTGATCGAATGATCAACAAACAAACCTATGAGTTTGAAGGGGTATATGAAAATTTGTATACCCAAGATTTACTGATGTTTAAAGATGCCATGGTCACGATTAGTCGCGTCGGTGCGCCAGATGTCACCAAACCTTTTGTGGTGGACGATAACTTTCTTACCATAACAATGCGCAACAACTCCAAAGAGAAACGTGAAGACATTGTTATGCGCATTCATGGGGAAAATGAGGCGCTCACTTGCAGCACCTGTGCAAGATACCAACTGGCAAGTGTGTGGCAGAAACGCTTGGAATAACCACGTACTTGTTTAGATGCAATTGAAAAGGACAGCCATTTGGCTGTCCTTTTTTGTTGTAGAGTGCTCAGTTGCTTCAGAACAATGCAGAGTTGAGCATCAGATGGAGCGCAATACTGACGGCATAGCCGATACCTATCACAGGTGCCCATTTGAGATGGCCGAAGAAGGTATACTTACCATGCGCAGCCCCCATCAGCGCAACCCCAGCAGCAGAGCCTATTGATAGCAAACTGCCACCCACACCTGCGGTCAGCGTAACCAGTAGCCAGTTACCCATCGACATGGTTGGCTCCATGGTCAGGACGGCAAACATAACTGGGATGTTATCGACAATGGCAGACAAGATCCCCACCATGACATTCGCCCAGATCGGATCCCACTGGGTGTACATCACTTCAGATACTAAACCTAGGTAGCCGAGTAGACTCAAGCCGCCGACACACATCACTACGCCATAGAAGAAAAGTAACGTATCCCACTCCGCATGAGAGACTCGTCTAAACACATCGAACGGTACAACTGAGCCTAGACGTTTCAATGCGATGTCATCACGATTGGCAATCGCAAGCGCTGCTTTCTTATGCAGCGATGCTTTAAGGGTTTTACGAAGGAAAAAGCCGAAAAATTGTAAATAAGCCAGACCCATCATCATGCCAATCACGGGTGGGAAGTGCAGTACGGCATGGAAGGCGACGGCAGTAGCAATAGTGAGGATAAATAAGCCCACAATTCGGCGTGCACCACGTTTTAGCTCTACGTGCTGGTGGACAACATCCGGTGTGGTGCTCGGCACGAACATCGACATGATTATCGCCGGTACAACGTAGTTGGCGACGGAAGGCAAGAACAAAGGCATAAACTCAGAGAAAGAGACATAGCCTGCCTGCCACACCATCAATGTCGTGATATCACCAAATGGACTGAAGGCGCCGCCGGCGTTGGCAGCGACCACAATATTGATACACGCTAGGTTGATGAATTTGGGGTTATCTCCGGCGACTTTCATCACTACGGCACACATCAATAAAGCGGTAGTGAGGTTGTCGGCAATCGGAGAAATAAAGAAAGCCAGAACACCGGTTAACCAAAATAACGACTTGTAATTAAAGCCTTTCCCAACCATCCACGCTTGTAGTGCATCGAATAATCGCCGCTCTTCCATTGCGCTGATATAGGTCATAGCGACTAGTAAGAACAGCAATAATTCTGCGTATTCCAGCAGGTTGTGCTCCAGTGCTGACTTGGCGACTTCAATTTGACCATGTTGCGAATAGACGTAACCAATCATGGCCCATATGAGGCCCGCCGCGAGCAGGACAGGTTTGGACTTTCTCAGTGACAGGTACTCTTCCAGCATCACCAACGCATACGCACAGGTGAAAATCAGAATGGCCACATAGCCGATGGTAGATTGAGTTAAAGGTAAGGTTTCTTGGGGGCTGTTGGCTGCAAAAGTCGAAAAGGGAAGTAATAAAAGGGCGACAAAAGCGGACCACTGCAATTTCATACTTTCACTCCTTGAAAGAAGATTGTTGTTATGGTGGAGCCATTCTAAAGAGGTTTTGGCGATGGGTATGTGAGATAGGTTTGATCTGATTGAATTGTCGCCAGTTTTTATCAATAAATGAATGATTTATGAATCATGTTGATATGCATTGTTGAATTTTATGTGCAGATAAAAGCGCTGATTATGAACATAATCACAAAATAAGATAATAGAACTCTGGTCAGAGTTGCCCCTTCTAAGTAATTGATACGGATCATCACTATAGCGTACGATTTAAAACAAGATCCTATGTGTCCTGTTCCACATAAAACATAGGTGATATATGTCCGATCCAAACATAAAGCAGCGTAAAGTAACCTGGGGATGCTACGTTGCTCTCGCATTTGCTGTCATATTCTTTTCTGGCTTGATGAAGTCCGGTGAATGGTATGGTGTGCTTGATTTTACAACTCTCAATGGCTCGTTCGGGCAGGTTGCGTATAACGTGACTGAAACGGCGGATGGCGTTGAAGCTGCAACGACGTCACTGCGCGGTAAAGGCGGTAGTGGTGCACGTGATGGCTTTATCTTTGCATTAACTTTGATTCCAACCGTCATGTTCGCACTGGGTGTGATCAATGTCCTTGAGCATTACGGTGCACTAGATGCTGCTCGTAAATTGCTTACTCCTTTATTACGACCTTTGATGGGAATACCGGGTAGCTCCGGCCTTGCATTGATTGCGTCACTGCAAAGCACTGATGCCGGAGCTGCCATGACGCGCCAACTCAAGGATGAAGGTCGTCTGACTAAACGTGAAACCGATGTATTTACCATGTTTCAGTTCACTGCGGGGGCGACTATTGTTAATTTCTTCTCTTCTGGAGCTGTGTTGTTCACGCTGACTTTGGCTGATGGGTCGCTGGCCGTGACATCGTCAATTGGTCTCGCTGTAGCCATTATGTTTGTCTTTAAGTTTGTTGGCGCCAATCTGTTTCGCATCTACCTCAACATCACTGAAGGTAAACAAGATAAAGATACGCAACGTTTACAACAGGAGGCTGCACAATGAGTGAAGTGAAAACGAGAAAACCCATGGTGACGGATATTTTTGTCGAAGGAGCAAAGAAAGGTTGGGTGATTGCAACGACTTCAACGGTGCCAAATGTTCTGATGGCGTTTGTAATCATTAAAGCACTGCAAATCACAGGAGCGTTAGACATGATGGGGACGGTCTTTGCACCCGTTATGGCGATATTTGGTTTGCCCGGTGAAGCTGCTGCCGTATTGATTGGAGCGTGGATGTCGATGGGAGGTGCTGTTGGTGTAGTCATAACCTTGTTTGATCAGGGCATTCTTAACGGCGCACACATTGCGATTTTGGCCCCAGCGATCTACCTGATGGGTTCACAAGTCCAGTATATGGGACGTATTATGGGGCCAATTGGTACAGAAGGCCGCTATATTCCAGTTATGATCATCATTTCAGTGCTTAATGCATTTGGTGCGATGCTGGTTATGAATCTGTTTGTTTGAGTTTTGCTGAACGAATTAAAGTATTTAAGCCAAAGTGACATACCGCTTTGGCTTTTTCATTCCAGTAATATCACCACAGCTAGTCAGATGGCGTAATCATTGAATTAAGAAAATCTTGATGTTCAGCCCACTTTAGCCTGAATACACATAGTTTGAGCTGTTTAAAGTTGTAATTCGGATTTGGTGATGTCCCAAGTTGTATCTGAGCGAGAGGATTAGCAGAATGAATGCAGTGACTAATGTATCTCAAAGAGCATTTTTGCAAACACCTGTTGAGGGGGGCTGGCTTATCACAAAATGAAGACCATGATGCTGTTTTCTGCCAATTATTCGGCTCTCAAGAGGGAGGAGGCAACTCAGACTGGAGGGAACATCATTCGTGATTAGGGCTGATAGGAGGGGGACTGAGCTCCTTCGCTGACGCATATGGAGTACCGGTTCCTTACACTAGTGGATTAATACCAGGCGTGTTCAGAACATAAACGGCTTTTTTGTAATGCCTACTCCCCTCAACCAAATTTAGGTTGAGGGGAGTTTGTTTTATTTTTGTACGACCACTAACTGGTAAACAGCTGCCCCTTCATAATATCCTCCGCTTTTTGGGCGTAACGATGTTGCCATTAACAAACTTGTATTAATTCCAAACCAGCCTGCTAAGTAGTTTTCTGGATCATTGAACTCATCGTTAAGATCATAGATGTTGCCTTTGCTATCCCAAAGTACAGGTCTTAGGAATAGGTCTCCACTATCGAAAGATGATGAGGTTGCTCCTGCAATGTAGTCATTCTCTAAAACATGAGTGGTTCTTGTTCCACCGTAAGGAGATTCTTCCATAGGCAGTCTTTGCTTCGAGTTGATGTTATACCTCCAAGGGCTTGCATAACTCATGCGGTCGACACCGGTCATTAGACCTGAATTGTTCGCGGCCGTGGCGAGTGTTCCCCAAGGGTAGTCGGTTTGATCGAGGATTACTTGTGTCCTTTTACCCTTCTTATCCCAGTAAGTTGCTGTTTCATTATTGATCTCATTGCCATGGCTACTCCCGACCACAAGGCTCTTGTTGTTAAGATCGGTCGCTTCCGACATAGAATTATCAGAAGTGCTTTCTAGGATCTCTAAGCCTGACTTTTCATCCCAACGCCAAGCAAGTGTAGAGCGAGCCCCTACCATATTTGGAAAGACTGAGGTCCCAGCAATTTTTCCACTTTCGTTGATACTAATGGATTCCTGAATCATCTGATCTGCCATTCCAAGCTCATTTTCTTCAATGAACTTCTGAATAGGGGTGTCTACTTCGTCTTGTAAACTCTGGACTTCTCCTTTCTTAGTCCATATCGCGGAATAGCAAGTGTTTGAGTCGCAGACTTTAGCGGTAGCATCACCACTATTGTTAATATCTAATGGTTCAGACCTGATAATATCGTCGGTGATAAGCCACTCTACACCATTGCTTTCACTCCATCGAAACATCGCACGTACGTAAAAGTCAGGAGTATCTGGCCATGTGCTATTGCTATCCACAAATCCAATAACATGGTTACTATCGCTTACGACTCTTGGGTAGTCTGGTATATCAGCGACCTTTTTAAATTCAAAAGTAATGTTGTTGGGTTCTACAGTTTGTTCTTGATAGTTAGCTATTGCCATTGGAGAGATAAAGGGTGCGAGAGCGATAGCTACACCGATCATTTTCATGTTGTTCTTCCTTGTGTATTAAGTGTATTTCATTGGTTAGTTAGCCCCCATATCGTTGATTACAGCCAATTGTTTCTCAAATGTTAAATTGTGATTAATTTTTAATTGCTTGATTGTGGTGCTATGAATTCTTTGGTTTTTCTACGCTATCGTTGATATTGATGTTGTTTTATATGAAGCATATAAAAGCAGCAAATGTATTTGATTTTATCTTTTTCAACCTTTTTTTATTTTTGTGCACCAAAATGAATACTTAGTCGGTATTTGTGAGTGGAATTTCACCGTGCATCTTTATGTAAGATGGGTGTTTTATCAATTGGTATTAATTCTCATTTGTGAATTTGCTAGGATAGACAGATCCCCTCTTATTTGACTGAGATGCAGCATGGTGACAGGCAAGTCCACAGAACGACCTTCTAACGTGTTTAGCCGGATAAGCAAGGTACTGTCGTTTATTCATCAGCACATCAGTGAACCGCTATCGTTGGATGATATTGCACGCCAAAGCTGTTGGTCACGTTGGCAACTGCAGCGCGTATTCCAGACCGAAACAGGCATGGCGGTGGCCACTTATGTTCGAGAGCTCAAGCTCAGCCAGGCTGCAGAACGGTTGATCGACACTTCCGATAGGGTGATTGATATCGCTCTGGAGCTTGGTTTTAGCTCAGAAATCAGCTTCAGTCGCTCGTTCAAGCAAGTGTTTGGCCTCAGTCCCAGAGCTTATCGTAAACAAGGTCTCAGAACGGGGTTACGTAAACCTATTCAGGTCTCTCAACGCACGGCTGAAGAGGCCTGCCCTCTTTTCGTTGAAGTGAGAGTGGAATCCAAAAATGAGTTTTTCCTAAAAGGACTTCATGGTGAAATTAATGGCCTATTCGCACTCAATCCTGACTTTCAGCAAAAAGTCCCTGCATTGTGGCACCGATTAGAGCAAACCCTCCCAGACGAACCTGAGCGGCCGGTTGCTTTAACAGGCGTCATTGATATCACTCAAAGCCATTTTGACGGCAGTAATATGGAATATTGGGCAGGGGTGGAATTAACCGATGATCTGTTGTTGCCTCAACTACCTTCTGCCATCTCTTCTGAACTGAGTACTTTGGTGGTGCCTGCGCAAACGTACGCGGTTGTTAAACATTGTGGCCCGGTGGTGCATTTGCCAAAAACGCTGGAGTGGTTTCTGCTTAATTGGTTACCTAATTCTGGCTATCGAGGTATTGATGGCTATGAACTCGAATGCTATCCCGCCAATTACAATCAACATGATACCGATGCAGTTATGGAATATTGGATTCCTGTTGAACGCTTGTCTCAATGATCAAATGAACGACCTACTGATAGTTAACTAAATTATTTCGCGTAAGATGCACCAAATTGTTAACTTTCCTGTTTCTCAGGTTTGTAGAATGCAAATGAGATTTATTCTTAATAAGAAAAGCATTGGTACTTGAGGGACACATGACAACTCCAACTAATTTTAAGCGCTCAACACTTACTTTAGCGCTGCTTACCGCCTTTTCAGCCCCTGTAATGGCTGCGGATGAAGTCAGTCAAGATACAACTGAACTAGAAACCATCACTGTGATGGGCAAAGCCTATCGGAATACGGCAACCAAAACATCGCTAGAACCTGAAGAAACACCACAAAGTATCTCAATTATTGAAGGAGAGCAGCTTGAACAGCGCGGCGTCACTTCGATCAATCAAGCATTGCGATACGTACCGGGTGTTGCGACTGAGAACCGAGGCAGCTCGGTAACCATGTTTGATGATTTCACCATACGTGGCTTCCAGACAAAAAACCTCAATTACTATGACGGCTTGTCGATGCTCTACCTGACAGGCTGGAACTTACAGCCTCAGGTGGACCCTATCGCGCTCCAGCAAGTGGAGATCTTTAAAGGGCCAACTTCAGTACTGTATGGTGCGATGCCTCCTGGTGGTATGGTCAATATGATAGCCAAAACACCTCAGCAAGAAGAATCTACAACCGTTGATGTTGCGACAGGTTCACGAAATCTGATGCGAGCCTCGATTGATACGACAGGTCAAATTGGTGACAGTGACTTTTCATATCGCTTAATTGCGCTGGCACGTAAGCAAGACAGCCAAGTTGATAATGCCGAAGAAGAGCGTTACGTGTTGGCACCGAGCTTGGATTGGCAGGCAACAGATAAAACGTTGATTAACTTTAATGTTTACTATCAGAATGACCCGTCAATGGGCATTAACTCTTCTATGCCATTAGAGGTGTTAGAAAAGAGCTCTCCTTCCGTGTCGATGGGGGATGTGAACTGGAGTAAGTTTGAACGTGAAGTCGTAATGGTCGGTTACAAAATCAACCACGAATTCAATTCAAACTGGACGTTTCTGCAAAATGCTCGATTCACTGATGCGAGTTTGTATCAAGAGAACACCTACCACACAGCGGGCCTGAATTCTGATGGAACGCTAACTCGTACTCCTTACTCAACTGACGAAGAGCTAAAAGGGTTTGTTATTGATAACCAAGTGTCTGGCATCGTCGATATAGCAGGTATTGAAAACAATCTGTTATTCGGCATTGATTACCAATCTATGGATGGAAACACGATTTATTCCGCTTATAGTGTTGATGCTTCAAGTGGGTTCGGGAAGTTTGATCCGCTTAATCCAAACAATAATCTGTTGGACCGCGATGATCTGACTAAAACAGGTGAATATTTAGATGACAGCGAATCGAAACAGCTAGGTATTTACTTCCAGGATCAGGTTCGACTTGATCAACTGGTACTGATTGGTGGTGGTCGCTTCGATCAGTATGAATCAGAAAGCGTGTACTACTCGACAAAATCTGATCACAATCATTTCACGTATCGTGTCGGCGCGCTGTATGAGTTAGAGAATGGCCTGTCACCATTTGCAAGTTACGCGACCAGCTTTGAACCCGCGCCTGGTGTAGACAAAAACAACAAGGCGTTTGACCCTGAAACGGGCGAGCAAGCGGAAGTGGGCGTGAAATACATGTCGGCCGATATGTCCAAAACAGCAACGGCCTCATTTTTCCATATCACCAAGAAGAACATGTTGATGACGGATCCAAGCAACGTATACGGTCCTCGCATTCAAGTCGGTGAAGCGGTGTCTCAAGGGATAGAGTTAGAAGGTCGTTGGTATGCATCTGAGAGTCTAGATATTGCGGCATCCTACACCTATCTTGATATGGAAATTACCAAGGATTCAGGTAATGACCTCGAAGGTACCACACCAATCTATGTACCAGAGCACAGTGCGAATATCTGGGCAAACTACAACGTGTTTAGTGGTCTGCTTGCGGGTACTCGTATCAGTGGTGGTGCACGTTATGTGGGAGAAATGGAAATGAATGCGGCCAACACTCAGGGCAAAGTTCCATCTTACACTGCAGTAGATATGTCCGTTGGGTATGATTTAGGTAATGCAAGTGAATCCCTTACCGGAGCAACGGCTAACTTAATCGTGAACAACGTATTCGATAAAGAATACTATTCTTGCTACGACAAATATAACTGCTGGTTTGGTGCAGAACAGTCTGTTGAAGTGAACGTCAAATACGAGTTCTAATTATCCTGATAAGAAGAGTAGAAAAGCAGCCAAGCTGGCTGCTTTTTGTTTGTTTCTAATACTATTTACAGGCTGAGGCTTGTACCTCTCGCCATACGCCCCATTCACCTCCGGTGCCAGGTGTATCTCCTTGGGTCCACCAGTGGTTTTCCCAGAACTTACCGTTCCAAGTAACGACATTCCCTGGTAGGTCATAGATTTTTGATTTGTCCCAGACTTCGCAGGAAACGTCTTCTGCCACATAGTGAACTGATACTTGAGAGCTATCACTGAGTTGATTATCAGATACCGTTAACTGAAAAACGTAGTGCGTGTCTTGCTGAGTCTCAGGTATATAGGCTTGTGTTGCTACTGCGTTTTCACTGACGATATTGACCTGATGTGATTGAGGTGAAACCACCTTCCATTGATAGGAGAGGGTATCGTATCGTTGTCAGGATCATAAGATGCTGACGCATCCAGCTCAACGTAACCAGATTGGTTGACTTCAGTATGGCTTATTGTCGCTTTCGCGATAGGTGCAGTATTGATGTTATTGCTTTCTATCTGTGTATATAGCAAGCGGTTTGGTGAACCTGAGCCCACATCAAACAAGGCGTTTTGGGTTGTCTGGTTGATAAGCGTTTGTTTGAGCTCCTCTGTTGTGGCTTGCGGGTTCATTTGTAGTAAACGAGCTACGTGACCCGTAACATGTGGGGCTGCCATTGAGGTGCCATTCATTATTTTGGATCCACCCCCATCTGCCGCTGAAGTGATGTGATCACCGGGTGCGAAAAGTGAAACACAGTTTCCCCAGTTAGAGCTGTGGGCGCGGTGATCGTCATTAGTGGAGGAGCCGACAGTGATAGAGTAGTCTGAATGAGGGCTTTTGGTACATGCGTCGGTATCATTGTTGCCCGCAGAATGTACAAACGAAATGTTATGTGTCTGCACAATGGTGTCTACGGCTTCATCCATTGCATGCCAGCGTTCGTCTCTCGAAATACTGTAATTGATAACAGCAGGCTTACCTTGTTGTTTGGCATGATCGACAACCCAGTCAAATGCGTTAAGAATCTTTTCGCCGTTGCCTTTGCCCTCGCAATTGAGCACCCGCACTGAATAAATGTCAGCTTCTGGGGCAATTCCAAAGCGATTCCCAGCTGCTGTTCCAGCAACGTGAGTACCATGTCCACGACAGTCAGACGCATCACCGTCGTTATCTACAAAGTCCCAACCAGACACTGCCCGACCGCCAAAGTCTGAATGGGAGAGATCGATTCCTGAGTCGACAATATATATTGAAACACCTTTCCCCGTATATTGTCCTACATCATAAGTTCCATCGAGTGGAAGGTTCCTTTGATCTGAACGATCCAACCCCCACGATGGGGCTGAGCTGCCCTGAATTTGAGTAGCGTTATCCGACGTAAATGTCACGTTTTTATACACCCCTTATACTTTGGGGTGCTTCTTGAGTTGCTCTGCCTGCTTTTCGGATAACGTGGCTGAAAAACTCCTTAAGTTTTCGAAAGAACGGGAAATTTGCCCCTTGGACTTAGCTGAGTTCCGTGCTTCTCTAGTAGGGCTTTCGTCGATAATCTGTTGCGCGATATCCTTCACCTTGGTGTGAGGTGAATTGTTTTGGGCTGCAATATCTTTTAAAACCACAATATACGTATCATTCACATCAGCATGGGCTGGGAAGTATAAGGCTGTTGATAAAATAGAAAGCGCTATCCTGGATTTAATCCTCATTTTTCATTTCCTTATGTACGGTGTATTAGAGCGAAATTGTTCTAGAGTCTTGAAATTGAAACTTCCGCTGTTGAAGCTTTTTAATTTGTAGCTAAGTTATTAATGATTGTTTAGTCAGAAAATTGGTTTTTTTATTATTAATAATAATGATGACTTATATTTTAACAATTTACTTTCAGTAGTGGATATGGTGCTAAGGAGGTGTAATAAGAACTGAATGATTTTACTTACTTGTTCATTAATAATAGAAAGATAACTAGTGGCGATTGAGATATCACAGTGATAATCGATCTTATTTTTGCTTTTATCCTACTTTTTTCTTGTTTTTATGACTTTGTCTAAGGTTAGATAGTTAATCGTCATACTTTAGAAAATATAAATAACCAGTTACAAAATATGCATCATTAATCTTATGAATTCACATGGATACTTTTGTGACATCAATGGTTAAATAGCTTTAATTAACTCTGTTGGTTATATCCGTAAGCTCATTTTAATTCGAATAAAAAGTCTAATAAAAACATTAACGGGGTAAGGGATGTTCTATTCATTTAACTTAAGTAATGATAGATCGCTAAGTTTAATTCTTAATGGGAGCTTGTTATACAGCGTTGAGGATAAAGCAAAGAAATTGGAATTTGATTTAAACGATAAGGAACGTTTTGTTTTAGAGTTTTTAGTCGAGAATTCATCAAGGGAATTTCCGTCAAGCCCGAGGGATATCGAAGCCGCATATAAAGATTATTATCAGGGTGAATTTGGTCTATATGCACTTAAAAACACAATTGCATCATTGAGAAAAAAGTATAAACACCTTGTTGCTGAATACAGTGGTTCTATGGAAGACAAAGAACTGATTGTTAATGTGTTTAAAAAGGGCTACTACGTTGACCTAGATCTTATTGTAAACAATCAAATTAAAGAAAGCATCGTTGCTAACTTCAATAGTTTTAAGCCTTCCAATCTGGAAATGCTTTGGCTCTTTCTGAAAATCTATCATTTGACAGTGTTAAACAGAGCGACGAAGGCTCTTTCACTCGCAGGCTTTGTTATTGCACTTCTCTATGTTTTCCAAATTTGGCACTTGAGCTCCATTGTTGGGAAGTACAGTTATAATACGGATCAAGTGGCGCAAGCACTTATGACTCTTGGTTGTCATGATCGGGAAACCGTGACGGCGTTTAACCGATCATTGAATCTGGATTCAGCGCTGTTACTTGCAGAATCTCAGTCCTGCCTTGTCGATCGAGATGTCGTCAAAACGCTTAGCAGAGAGCAGGTAGAAGAGTTTCTGGGGTTACCTCAATTTGTTTACACGATTAGAGAGAACTTACCAAGCGGCTCGGTGATGATTGGCCGAATTTCTGCCAGTGCAATTGAGAACCGCTATCGGAATAATCTATGGCCTGTGCTCATCGATGCCGTGACTATAAACAATAAAGTCTCTAACGTGTTTACGACGGGAAGTCAGTCGGGCATTAGGGTATTTAGTGCGACCTTTGACAACGGTACTAGTGTCGCCTTCTATAGTCACAATTTGTTGAGCGAATGGCTAAGTCTATTTGTTGTGTTTTTGGTTGGCTTTTATGGCAATCGATTGCTGCGATTTGGAAAGTTTTGTCACGACTGGACAACACTGCGCTACAAGCTCGAAAAGATTATTGATACCACCTGCAAAAGCGTCCTTTATCATGAAGTGTTAACTAGAGTGAAGCACCGCACGGCACTGCAATATATCGCAAACCTAACGCAAAACCAGCTCGTCACTTTTCATACTGTTCTGATAGCCAAAACGATAGCCAACGCCCGAGCTCACGGAGTCGTTGGGGTATATGGTATGAACTTATGTCCAAGCTCACTGTTAAACAAGAACTTCTACGTTTTGGAAAAGTACCTCCAGATTTTGGAACCCAATGAGGTGGTTTTAGAACTGACCGAGAACTCGAACCAGCCATATAGCAAAGAAATCTACGCCAATATCACTCACCTTAAATCGCTGGGCTTTCATATAGCATTAGATGACTTTGGTACCGGAAACAATAACGTTCAGATTGTTCAGCGAGTGTCTCCAGATTATCTCAAAGTAGACAAAGAATTTATTCGAGGTATTGAGTCGAATGAAGTCAAAAAAAAGCTGCTCATGACATTATCGGATATCGGCACCATGTCGGATTGTAAGATCATACAAGAAGGTGTTGAAACCATCGAGCAGCAGGAAATCTTGTGCAAACTTGGCTATCGATTTCAGCAAGGCTACCTCTATAGCTAGGACATGAGCTATGAATTCTTTTACTTATTCTCTAGAGTTATCAGAAAACCAGTCATTGCAGTTGCAGTTCTTCCGAACAGCTTCTTAATCAGAAATAAAAATGCCCCGTGTGAAAGCACGGGGCATGTATTATGTGTAGATAAGAAAGTTAAGCTTCTGCTTTTTTCAGATGAACTTCTTCTTCTTTCGCTCCGGCCATTGGGTCGTTGAAGCGTGACTCATCCAGAGCACCTTCTGACTTAGCAACGATAACCGTTACCGCGCTGTCACCTGTGATGTTTACAGCAGTACGGATCATGTCTAGTAGACGGTCTACACCCATAATTAGTGCGATACCTTCTAGTGGTAGGCCTACTTGGTTAAGTACCATTGCTAGCATGACCAGACCTACACCCGGAACACCAGCCGTACCGATAGACGCAAGTGTTGCTGTCATGATCACCATCAGGTAATCACCCATAGTTAGGTCAATGTTGAATGCCTGAGCAATAAAGGCTGTCGCAACACCTTGCATGATGGCCGTACCATCCATGTTTACGGTTGCGCCTAGTGGAACCGTGAACGAAGAAATACGGTTATCAACGCCCATGCGGTTCTTAGCGGTTTCCATCGTGACAGGGATTGTCGCGTTGGAAGATGCAGTCGAGAACGCAAACATGATGGCGTCTTCCATCTTCTTCAGGAAGGTGATTGGGCTAAGACCAGTGAAGCCTTTTAGCATCACGCTGTAGGTAACTAGGCCATGAATCACAAGTGTACCCGCCAGAACGAGGAAGTATTCTGCTAAGTTCAGAATTGCACTCAGACCTAGACCTGTGAATAGCTTCGCCATTAGGAAGAACACACCGTAAGGAGCTAGGTTCATCAGTAGCGCAACCAGCTTCATGATGACCTCATTAAGGTCAGCAAATACAGCGGCAATACGCTCACCTGGTTTACCCGCGGCACTGATCGCGATACCAAACAGTACAGCAAATACGATGACCTGAAGGGTTTTACCTTCAGCCATGGCGCTGATCGGGTTGGTTGGGAACATGTCGATAATGACTTGGCCCAGAGACGGTGCTTCTGCGGATTTGAATGAGCTCGCTGCGGTCAGATCAGCACCTGCACCTGGCTGGAATAGGTTACCCATAGTCAGTGCAAGCGTAATCGCAACAGCGGTTGTAGTAATATAGAAAGCGAGTGTTTTACCACCCATTCGGCCTAAAGTAGATAGGTCTTTCAGTGAGCTTGTACCACAAACCAGTGAAACAAAAACTAGTGGGACAACAAGCATTTTTAAGCTGGCAACGAAAATCTGGCCACCAACTTCAAACAGTCCATTGACGATGTATGTGTCGACAAATCCGTTGTCGGCAAAAAGGCTGCGAATCGCAAAACCTGTCAAGATACCCGCAACCATGCCCAGAATTACTCGGCTGGTTAGCGACATTGGTTTCTTGGTATTCATAGTGAACACTCCTTATAGTTATGCACCTTGAGTTCACTTCAAGGCGTGCAGGAGGTTATCAGTCGAACCGGAAAATACGAAAGTAAAATGCATTATCAGATTTATAGATGTGATCTTTATCACTGGAGATTATTGGGTTTTAACTCTGTGATAACAATGTTAGTTAAATGTTTTATCTAAGTATTTTCAAATTTCACATCTTGTTTGGGAGGTGTTAAAAAACAAGTCATTCTCATTACCTGTGGGATTAGGTGCATATGGAGGTCGGATGACTTGATGCTTGCATAGATAATCAATAGTTATGCACTTTTTAGTGTGCCTGATAGGGAGATGTTAAGCCCTTTTCATCGAAATGACGCACGGTTTTCCTTTGCCATCACTTGTTTCTCGTGCGTTGGGCGTGGATAACAACAGTTATCGTGTTAATTATTCCTTTGTAAATGCTAGTCACTTCATATTCAACGGGTTTCTCACTGCTTTAACCGTGAATTTAGCCAATAACACCAATTTACCTAGGGATGTTCCCCTTAGCATAGAAGCTCGACGTCAGAGACTACATTAAAATAAAGGAATAATTACAATGTCAGAGCTAAGCTACGCCAATACAGGAGCGGCCGGAAATGGCCTTCCTATGGTACTTAATAATTACAATTCGTTCCCACATAACCCTGTCAATAGAAGTGGAGCAGAGTACCCTCTGCTAGGCTTATCCCCTTCAATACAGAGAATCCAAAGTCAGATTGAATTTGCTGCCAGAACCAACTATCCGGTATTTATCAGCGGAGAGACAGGGACGGAAAAACGCTCCATAGCCTCTCTTATTCATCTCAACAGACTGGAAGGTAAAGGCCGTTTTATTCTTATCCCGCCAACCATCCATAATCAGTCACAATTTAAAGCGTATCTAGAGAGTAGCCTCAATCGAGCGAAGCAAGGCACTTTGTATCTATCTGAAGTCGATGTGTTGCCACAGGAAAAGAAGGACTATCTGACCACCTTATTCAGTCAGGAGGAGTTTCAAAGTTGCTTGACTGAAAAAAAGGTCCAGCTGATCGTCTCCTGTACCGAGTCAATCAACAGTGCGGAAGGAAATCGGCAATTTTTGGCTAAGTTACTGGGGACAGAGGTTCCGCACCTAGAGCTTCATATCCCGCCAGTCAGGGAGCGTAAACAAGACCTCTCCAACCACATCGACCATATACTCAATAAACTCCAGTCCTTTACCACTACACGATTTACCCCCGAAGCGATTCAGCTTCTTCATAAATACCACTGGCCGGGTAATGTTGAGCAGTTGCAGCGCGTCATTGTGACTCTAGCGTCCTGTTGCAATAACAACATTGATGTTGAAGACATTCAGAATCTCGATCTTTTCCCCGAAAGTGAAACCTTCGACATTGTTGAAGCTGTATTAAGTCAAGAGTTCAGTGGATTCCGTCATCTTCACCCAGGATTGCTAAAAGCGCTCAACTATATGAGCGAGAACTTCACCGAAGAACTGACGCTAGCCGATCTCTCTAACGCGGCGTTTACTAGCCAGTCCCACCTCTCTTATCTATTCCGCCAGCACATTGGCTACTCATTTAAGTCACTACTGGTACAGGTGCGTATCTGTTATGCCAAGCAGCTGATTGATGAATCACCGATGATGAAAGTGACGGAAGTATGCCTGCAATCCGGGTTCGGTGACCTGAGTCATTTCGAAAAAATGTTCAAGAGAAATGTCGGCTGCACACCACGTCAGTACCGACAGAAAGAACGAGAAAAAGCGCGTCTCTTTGCGACGAATTAAGTTGGTGAAAAGGCCGCAATTCTTGATGGATTCGACCAAGTTATCAAGCGGGCTTCTTCTTAATATGGAAAGCATAGAGACGAACATCAAGAGCCTCTGAAATGGAAATCAACATCGAGAAAATGCTGAGTCAATTTACCCCGACAACATCGCGCAATATGTACCTCAACATGGTGGCCGATTCGTTAGGGAAAGCATCACAAAATGCGACTCATGCTCAGCAGCAGATTCAGACCATAGTGGTCACCAATACGGCGTTAGGTTCCGGGTTGATTTATTCCATTGCAGCAAAAGGGTCTTAGTCAGTTTTGAGGTGCAATGCGGCACTTCTTAACCAGCAAAGGAGCATTTGATATGCCAGTAAATGATGCGGTCACCGATTCTGTGACGCAAGTAAACACCGAGGTTGTGGGTGATACCCCCGCTGTTGCGAGTGGAAACCTGTTGCTTTCCACCAGTCAGGCAATGGGCATCTCCGCACTCAACAGTACAGGGGCGAACCAACAAGCGACTTTGGTCCATCAGTCTTCGACAGTGCAGGGAGTGAACTCTTTGCTCGCTACAGGTACCGCGGTTATAGGCCGTAGTGTCGAACTCATCCTAGAACCTAGCGCAAGCTAATTAACTGAAATTAGGAGCAAATTATGCCAGTTAATGAACAAGTAACAGACTCAGTAACACAGGTGAACACGAAAGTTGTTGGTGAAACTCCAGCAATGGCAATGGGTAACTTGCTAATGTCTACCAGCCACGCTTTGAGTAATGCTGCTCACAACGCGACGGCTGCACAGCAGCAAGCACAAATCACTATGCAGGCTGCAACAGTACAGGGTGTGAACTCTTTGATGGCAATCGGTTCTTCGGTCATTGGCCGTGGTGCTGAAGGCATCATCGAAAAAGGCTAATTATAGCCAGGTTGGAAAAAACTAATTGTTAACAACAAATAAGGAACGAAACAATGCCAGTTAATGAACAAGTAACAGACTCAGTAACACAGGTGAACACAAAAGTGGTTGGTGAAACTCCGGCAATGGCAATGGGTAACTTGCTAATGTCTACCAGCCAAGCGTTAGGCACTGCAGCTCACAACGCGACAAGCGGCCAGCAGCAAGCACAAATTACTATGCAGGCAGCAACGGTCCAAGGCGTTAACTCGCTTATGTCTATCGGTTCTTCGGTTGTTGGCCGAAGCGCAGAAGGCATCATCGAAAAAGACTCGTAATGCCATACGCACCTTTGTCAGTCTGATGGCTGGCAAAGGTGTATTTGAAGGAGATGTGAATGAAAACGGTAAACACACCCCCTGATCAGGCAGAGTCAGCATTCCACGCGGCGAATCAATCTGTGGCTCAGTCCACCGCCATGGCACTTGCGGATGCAACAGACAATCTGCGCAACCTGAACACATTGAGTACCACTGCGATTGGCACAGCGTTAAGCCAACTTCTGGAAACGGGTGATCCAAAGTACATGGACATTATCGACCAGGCGCAAAAAGTGGTGACGAACGGCGCCGAAAACTTCGGTGTGGTCGGCGATAAAGTAGCGACAGTGCTACACGATCGCTCTCAGTAACTATTGCTGTTCTTCTCATTTCCATTTCAGGTTTGTGAGTTCAGCATTCGTTTCAGCGCCTGTTGAAGGCATCGCAAGGAGTGAACATGAAAGAGCAGGATACAAGATTCGAAAACGAGTTCGAACAGGAACTCTCGCAAAACGCTATCGACCAGTTTAATACGTTGCAGGCGTTCTCGTCGCAACCAACCAGCTTGCTGGAAACCACATTGGCTGACACGTTAGGTTTGTCCATGCATAACGCGGTCAGCACTCAGCAACAGTCTCAAATGACCACCGCGGCTTCGGTGACGAACGCCTGCGCCCGACTACTTCAGACTCAAACTCGACCGACGGTTGAGGCGAAAGTTGAGCCTAAAACTGAGCCCGCCATTTTTGTCGATGCCAGTCATCGGTTAGGAAGAGAAGACGGTGGCAGTGAAGACATTCAGGAAGAGGCTGAAGAGAAAAAACGCTCATTCAGCTTGTTACGTTTTCTGAAGAGAAACAAAGGGGCGAACGATGACCAGCAATGACACGATGAAGTTTGATGTCAATGAACAGCTCAAGCAGATTGAGTCGTTCACCGAGCGGCAACAACAGGATGTGCAAAAGTTGATTGCAGAGTCACAGAAGCGTTTTGGTTCAGGCCAGGTGACTGAGTCCATTGATGAAGTGGAAAGCGCGGTCACGGGTATGTTGGATAACATCGAAGGCCAGCTTGAGCAGGAAATCAGCAAAATCAATCAGCAGCTGCAGGAGCTGCTGCCAAATGAAATTCAATAAGTGAGGTTATCATGCCGAAAAAAGTCAACGAGCAGATCACGGACTCTGTAACTCAAACCAATACTCAAGTGCTGGCGGGATCACCAGCTAATGCGATGGGTAACCTGTTTACCTCTATTGGCTTGGCGATGTCGAACCTGAACAATAACGCGACTTCAGCGCAGCAACAGGCAAACATTGGTATGCAGGCGGCGACGGTTCAAGGTGTCAACGCACTAACGGCTATTGGTACTGCAGTTTTGGGTCGAGCAACAGAAGCGATCGTCGAAAAAGACGAAGAATAAACGTCAGCACACTTTGATTTTCTTGCCAAAAGTACCATTTGACCCAACGGCCAATTCAGTTAATGACATTGGCCTTTTGTTTTAGGAGTGAACCATGAGTGATAAAAAAAGTGCGGAAGACCTCAAACAAGTGTCAGAGATGATCGATCAGCTGACAGAGTCAGCCATGTCAGACACCATGGGTCTGCACATGCAAAACGCCGTGACCATACAGCAAGGTATGCAGGCAATTAGCAATGCTTCAACCTCGACAGCTTGCGCCTTGATCCTCAAAAAAGGCGGCTAACGGGTAGCCGCTCATGTCGAATGAGAGCACGACTGACAAGGCCAAACAATCGGTCGCTCAATCTACTGCCATCGCAGTGCAAGACGCTGCCGACAACTTGCGCAATCTCAATACCATCAGTACCACCGCTATCGGTGTTGCTCTGTCTGAACTTCTGGCTACAGGTGACCCAAAATACGTTCAGGTTATCGAGCAAGCTCAGAAAATCATGGAAAAAGGCACCGCCAACTTTGCCGAATTGGGTGAAAAAGCGGCTGATGTGGCAAAGAAATTTGGATAGTCAGGTGCTCAAGAATTTGTTTAAAAACACAACTTCTTGTTCAAATTAGCAAAATGTTGTGTAACCAAGAAAAGAAACATTTTAATTGTTTGAATTATTTAACTTTTTATTAGGTACGCTATTTGCTTAATCCAGATAGTTTTTGTCCGTCTGGTGTAACTATGAGCAACCACAACCCCCTTCCTCCTAAGAAATCCATGTTTTGGAACGATCAGAGCTTCAGCCATGATGATGCGGTCACAGCGTATGAGCAAGATGGCACTCTTACATCCTTTAATCAGATGTCTGACTTGGAATCTGATGATCTTGCAGGATCGCCACCTGAACACAGCATGTTTTGGGAAGGGGGGACGGAAAAAATTGAGCCGCCAGAACAAGGCGTACCCGAAGAAAAACTCAACTTAAAGAAAAAAGAGGTAGAAGGGGAAACAATCAATATTGTTCCTGTGCGTTACGCGATAGATGAAATCGAAGACCCGGAAGCTGAGCCTGCTACAAAGCCATTTGGATTGCCTGAAGATTGGAAGGGGAAAGGCTCAACAAAATACAGTGCAGATTCAGGCTTAAGTTATACGCTAAGACAACTGCGTGATGGTTGGCTATACGTTTATGACCACATGACAAAAGAGCTCGATGAATACGAAGTAAAGGGCGTGAACTTCACTCAGTATCTGATGGGCGAAAGTGAAGATCCTGAACTAGGTAAAGACAGCCGCGGTCAGGCACAAGAAGCAAAGCCTTATATCACTTATTCTACAAAAACCGCCATTTCATGTGTGTTCTCAAAACATCGTTGGAGCTGGGAAAGCTACGAAAGAGTCCGTGCTGGCGAAGCGAAGAACGGCCAGTTTATGTCTACTCGGGCATTAAAGCTGCCAGATGCTTCTGATGTCGGCGATATTGAGCTGTTATCACAAGTGGCGGATATAGAGGAGAGTGCGGTTGAGGACCAGCGTTTTGCTAACAGCAGTGTTCTAACCTCGGTGGATAGTGAGTACCCAGATCTAGAAGTGAAACCTGTGGCATCCGCAGCCGAGATTAAAAGTGCTTTACCCCCTGAAGAAGCTGCTTGCATCATGGCAATTGATGATTACTTGGCAGAAGGGCGGGATGTCTCTGCGTATTTTGTAGGTGTTGCATCTCCTTATCGGTTATTCGAAGAACAATACACCAACCAATGGGCTCTGATGCAAACCGCCATGCAGCTTTGCATGTTTGGCTCAAAAGATGATCTCAAGATGCCATCTATCGTCAAGCGAAGAGGCCAAGAGCTTGAGTTCTATAAAGACCTTTCTAGCTATTATTCGAGCCGAAATATTATTGATATTGCGAAGAAAAATGAGGCATACCCAGGGCAGTTCAATGAAATAAACAGTGAACTTAATAAACTCTATGGCTCGAATATGTCTTCGGCTATGGAGTCAAAAGAGGCGTATTTTGAAGAGAAATACAATGTCTCGCCTGCCAAACTAAAAAGCTACGATACATGGGCAGCAACAGATAAATGGAGAAAAATGCTGGACTGGCAGCGAATGTTCTCTGAAATGGAGGAGCTGACCAAGAAGCGCGAGGAACTCTTCGAACCGGTGGCAAAGGTGAGAGAAGATTTCCACAAGAACTTAGAGAAACTTTCCCCGCACCGTATTGAGTGGCTGATGGACTTATGGGATAGGGAAACTCAGGATGAGTTACTCCACTATCACATGCAAATAGTCGAGGCAGTCACTTTTATCCAAAGTGAACAAGATCAAGAGTTTGTTGCCGCACAATTTGACAACCCGACGACGATTATCCCACTAAACACCAGTGGTTTTAGCCGTGAGCTATTCAGTATTCTGGGTTCCGCTATTCCATTAAGTATCGATGATGCATCAGCGATTTCGGCGGATCAGCAAACAGAGTCTTCAATGCAGGACAAGTTTGCTTCGGCAGCTTCAAATTGGGGAAGCGCTACAGGTATTTACAGCAAGCTGGTGGATTTTCTAACCAACGAAGATGTTTATGGCAGCGAACTGCTTAAACCTCTGAGTGACGGAGCAAAGAATATTCACTTGCTTATCCACGAATTTGTTGAAGCGCTGTCACTTGCCGCGCCAAAAACGAGTGCTAGCTTCATCGCTCAGTCATCCGTACTGGTTCTATCTGCAGTTGCCCCGACTGCCACAGCGAATACAACGTACATGCGAATGGCTATGGCTGAACGCCTTGCTCTCAAGATGGGGCTGGAAGTGCCAGATGACTATTCAACGAAATTTGTCGAGTGGCGAGATAAGATCAAACGTAATGAGGCGACCTTAAAAGAATCCAAAGCGATGGTGGATGCGTTTAATCGTAATGATAAATCAGTATCCAAGAGTGCTTTCAAGGCAGCTCGGGAAAAATACACCAACGCTAAAAAAGTACTCAGAGCCAGCATGTTGGAGTACCCACAAAAGATTGTCTTACCGAGAGATTTCGCATCTGCGATGGCCAACGCACATATGGACATCCTTAAGGGTAAAATTGACAGGCTCGGAGATTACTATAAATCGGTAGGCGGGCTCGGCTTCATCGGTTTGTTATTCAACCTGATTTCATTTCATGACGCCTTGGAAGACGCATTTGAGGATGACTTTATTCAGACAGATGAGTATCTGGCAATTATTCAAACAGGGATGTACTCGCTTTCTGCAGTTGTCGGTATTCGTGCTGGGAAAGCTTGGTCTGAAGCGTTGACTGGTAAGGTGCATTTACGAAGAGCTTCGCTTAGAGCTTTGATTATCAAACGTAATGAACTCGGTGTTAAATCTGGAGAGCTAAGAAAATTAATGAGGTTTAACAAATGGTTAGCAGTTGGAGCTGTAATTGGGCTATTTGCTACTGCAATTGAAGGATATCGAGTGTATCAAAAGTATAAAGTTAGCTCAGGCATCGAAAGGCACCTATTGTTTGCTCAAGGCTTTTCGCTGGTAGCATCAGCAGGTGTATTGACAATTCAGACGGTAGGATACACGGGCTTTTTGTCTTTGTCTGTAACCGTAGGCGCTTTCGCTACAGGTGTTCTTGCAGTGGCCGTAATGATATATGTGGCAACAAACTTTTTACTTGAAGCTACAAAAAAAGACGACTATCAAAAGTGGCTTTCTGAGCTTCCTTGGGGACGTGATGCTAGTCGAAAACAGTGGAGCACAAGTCAAGATTTTGAGCTGCAAGTATCTGAAAATTCGGTGATAGTAGAAAAGGCGTTAAAAAAACTTCAAGATATTGTTCATCAGCCTGTTGTAAAGCAAACTCCTATAAATGCTATCGAACCTAATTATCATGGTCCTGCCGCTGTGAGAGTTACTCAGACAGCAATTAAAGTGGATGTTTTAATTCCCAATGGCGCGCGTATAGATGCTTTTCGGATTCACAGCAATTTTGATTTATCCACAGCTGAAAACACAAATTGGTTGTTAAATAAGCAAGACAACCAGCCTAGTAAATATACATTCACTCTACCAATTAGACAGAATGAAGAATATTTTACGATGAAGGTGGAGTACGTCGTTTTTGATAATGAGCCAAATAGTGAATCGGTAAGAAGTGCATATTTCTATCAAAATGCTGTAAAAAATGAAGTAGCATACACATCGAATTCTGATGAAAAGAAAGTTGCACGTTATTCATCGAATCTAACAGCTAATAGTATGACAGTTTTTTATTGAGGTGCGCTGGTGGCATATTTACCTTTTTATATCACTCCAGAAGAATTTACAGAGTTAGAAGATAAAAAAGAAAGAGAGTTTAGAGAAGCGAAAGACTCTCTTTCTTGGACCAGCTATAACCTCGATGAAAAAGATAGATGGATTCGAAAGAAGCTGTGGTTCTTTATCACGGCTTCCGTTTCTGTGTTGCTAATTGGGGTCGGGATGCTAGCAGACTTTGAAATGTGGATGCGTATGGAAGGGCTCGCTCTTGCTACAATGCTTGCATTGATTGTGGTGTGGTTTTCTACATACGTTAGCTATGCCTGCGATGATCGGTTTGACTATGTTTTCTCTAAAAGAGGAACCGCCGTCTTTCAACGCTTTGGAGAGCCTGATTGGGTACCTGCTGCCGTGAAAGGTATGGGAATTATTGGTAGTGTCGGGTGTATTATTTTAGTGGCTGTTGTTGGGCCTGTTGCTTTAGTGGGGCTTGGAGGTTTTATGCTAGTGTCGTTTGCTCTAGTGTCTAGAAAGCCTCATGAGCCGACTAGAATGGTTGTACCTACAGAGCAATACCTGATGGTTAAATATAACCGGAAGCGTAATGTGGTATGTATTTATTCTAAGATAGACGTATGTATGCCTTCTCCACATGAAGAAGACTCTGTGTTTCGTGCTCAGTCAAAGGGAGAATTATACCTTTTCCCTGAAAATTCAGCTCAATTCGACAAAATATTGAAAACGTTGAATGATAGTTCATCTATTAGTGTGGAAGAGGAGGACGATTATGAGGCGCTTTTTGACACGAAGAAACGGCCTCAGATAGTCAAAGCTGTTCGTCGAGCTAAAGCTACTTACTCGATGGAAGATGCGGTTAACAAACGTCACCTACCGACGCCACCCCCAAAAAAGCCTAGATAAATGCTTTAGCAAGATTTGAGTATTGGTTAATGTCGCATTTACCTTTTTATATAACGTTAGAAGAATTCTCAGAGTTACAAAAAAAACAGATAGAAGATATAGAGAATAGTACTCAGGTTTTTTCTTGGACCAGTTTTAACTTAGATGAAAAAGATAGATGGCTTAGAAAAAAGTGGTGGTTTTTTCCTATTCTATTAATTTCTGCACTTCTGATCGGTATTGGTTTAGTTGCAGATATAGAAATGTGGAAGAACATGGAAGGGCTTGCTATTTCTACTTTAGTCGGACTCTCTATAGGCTGGTTTGCAACATATATAAGCTTTGCATCGGATGATCGGTTTGATTACATTTTATCCAAAAAAGGTATTGTTGTGCACCAGAGCTTAGGTGAGCCACTTTGGGTTCCTAACGTAGTTAAAATTATTGGGACTTTGGGAAGCGCAGTTTGTTTAATCCTTGTTGCTTTTGTTGGCCTTGCAGTGTTAGTGGGTGCCGGAAGCTTTATGCTGGTATCGTTTTTTTTGATAAATAGAAAGCAAGATGAAGCTTATCGTCGAGTAGTTCCATATGACCAATTCATGGCTATAAGAGCTAATAGAGAAAGAAATATTATATGTATATTTACAAGTATTGATTCATGCATTCCATCAATGAAGAATGAAGGGTATATATATCGAGCCTTAGCGAAAGCATGTATACCTATTTTCCCTGAAAACGAAGCGCAATATTCAAACATTGTTTCACTGTTAGAAAATGATATTGGGCTAGTTGTTGAAAATGTTGAAGATCTCGACTTGATTTATGACTGTGAACAAGGTCCAGAATCATTCAAAACCTTCCATCAAAAAGGCGAGCATTATTCTATGGAAGATGCTGTGACAAAAAGAGATCATCCAGCTCCACCACCCAAAAAAGCAAGATAAAGCATGACTTAATGCCTAAGCCAACAAGATGCCTCGGTTAAACTGAGAATGACTTGTGAATACCTTGTAGAGTTTGGATTGAAACTCGAAAGGTAGGAAAGTGAATGCGGATTTTAGACTTAGTTTTCATTGTTTGGTTGAGCTTTTTAACGCTTTATCAGTTCAATACATTATTCCAGCTGCTTGTTGATGGTTGGTTATAGAGAAAGCCCATAGAGATCAGTCCCTATGGGCTTTTACTTTATAAGTGGCTTATCAAGTCTTCTACAACACTCTCAAACATTGCTCTGGCGGAAGACTGAGCAGCGTATTCGCAAAGTGAATCTTTTCATTGCGCCACTGCAGCCCAGCTTCTGGGCTTTCCTTAGACCTTCTGTCTGCCTCAAAATAGCTGTGCCTCGGTAAGCCGTCTGCAGGCGTCATGACCATGGACTGCTCATTGACTCGCATTGTAAACAAGAATTGGCCTCGTTGACCCGATTGAGCGCCTGGATGATGCAAGGTGGTGTCGCAGCAATAGCGTTTATCGCGCAGTGCTCGGCAAGTGTATTCAAAAGCATCCTGTGTGCCGCGACCGGGGAAGGCAGTGTAGATACTGATACCATCTCGCTGTAATACTTCACTCCCTGCGCCGAGCTTAACCGCGTATTGAACCAGCCTGAAACCTAATACCAATCCACCGATACTGTTGATACCGCTGTATTGAATGGCCCCCGCTAAATCTAGGCATAGACGGTCATCGTTTTCATAAAGGTAAAGTTCCGGTGAAGCCCACTCGCTTTGAGGAATTAGCAGTTCAGTGATGTCTGGTTGATTCATGTTGGCCTCCGCCGTTAGCTTGATATCATCAGGGTGATAATTTATACGAATGAAAATCATTATCAATAAATGATGACAAAAAGTTTGGCTTTGATTGAATGTAAATTCAACTCGGAAAGGTAAGAGAAGTCGTCTTGTAGGAAGAAGGAAAGCCCATAATGGTTTATGGGCTTGGAGCGAACCATAAAGAAAGAACTAAACTCTCAGTTTACCTGCGAGAGTACTGATAGCAGCGTCTTTTCTACACGTCATGATTTCGACAAACTTGTGCGGTTTTTGCTCCACCAAGTGGAAGATGGTAATCAGTGCTAGGCGCACTTGAGCATCATTGTGGTGATCTTTATTGTGAATCAAATCGGCTACTTCTAATAGTTTCTGTGCCTGAGATTTGTCACCATCGCTCACACCTGTTTTTCTCGCTACCCATTTAAATCCACTGTAAGCAGAAATAAGCAGACCGAATGGCGTGACTTTGAATGAGTAGCGCACGGCCGCCCAATCAATATTGTCGATTGCCAAGATGATGGATGCCATAACAGGATCGTCGTCTTTGAGCTTGAGCGTCTCTTTGCCATGTTGCTTGAGATCGTATAGAAGCAGCTGTTTGGCCATGTACACATTGAAATCGACCGTTGCGGTTAACGGAGTCAGCAAGTTTCCGCCGAAATGGAGGCCCAACGCCGTTCCGCCTTTACTGGCAATCTGGCCCAGTGCAAACCACAAAATACTGCGGGCATTATCTTTTAGTGTTGATGGAATGCTGGTGATTTTATTAGTGAACCATTCCAGCCAGGTTTCTTCGCTGGTTTGACGTTGAGTTGCCTTAATTAAATCAAGCATTGGGTTTACTTGAGTAATGAGTGTATCTATCGAATGGAAGCCTGCGAGTGGCATTTTCTCAAATGGAATTGAGACGAAATGGATTGATTCAGGTGCCTTGATTTCAGGTGTCGGAAAATCAAGCTTTTTCGTGATGATTTCCAGTTGTTTCTCAAAGAATTTGACGAAATCATCCTTGCTCGCGGGGGTGTCGCTACCAAATAATCCGCTACATACAACATAAGGTGCTTCCGCAGTGCTGGTGACATCATGTGTGTCATATTTGATTTTCTGCCACAAAAAGTTCATCGCTGTGATGGTTTGCGGAGAGTATTCGTTGCAGAACAGGTTAAAGGAATCTGAGCTGATTAGCTGCATTAACCAATCGGCATAGTTTGTGGAAGCAGGGTTAGTATCAAGGATATCTTTCGGGAGCTTTTTAGGATATTCCGATATCTCGGTTTTAATGCCATTGAAGCTGGTCTTGAGATCGGCATACAAAGCTTGAGCCATCGCGGTAGCATTGGATTTCTCTAAAACAAGAGGGGAAACAAGGCTGGGGCATAGTTTACTTGCTTTGGCTAGGTGGACTTGAGCGCCACTCAAGCTCTTAACGGATTCTTTCGAGCTTGAGTTGATAAGCGAATCCAAGAAGGAGGAGTGTGTACTCACATTTTTGTCGGCGAGTAAATCTGACAGCACAGTCTGCATATGAGCTAAAACAGTCGGAAAATCCTGATATAGGAAGTACACGAAGTCGCCGCTATTGAGCAGTGAATGTGTCCAATCTCGGTACTGAACTTTCTCAGGTATCGTGTCTACGTCCATTTTTCTCATTCCATTCTCCCAATCCCCTCGGCTTTTGAGGATTGAAGCCAAATGCTTACATGCTCTATTTCTAATGGTCATCACGGGCTCCTTACTGTTCTTCAGAGTTAATGTTTTCTAACTCTGTGAGTTGCTGCCACAGATACTCATCCATAGCTTGTTGTTGGCTGGTTGTGAGAGGGGCACTCTCGTTTTCAGTTGAGCTGCCTGAAGCCCCCTGTCTTAACGGGTTAGTGTTGGTTGGCATTGTTGTCACTCCAATTAGGTTGAATGGCTGGACGAAGCGTCCAAGGCGTGGAATTTCAAAAAACGTCAGACGTTGTGCCGACGAATCACACATGAAGTGGTTCAACTATATGAATCTACCGGTGGATTCACTCAGGCTTAGCTGTGATCTTCTCGGGGGATGGAAGGAATCTTGTTTTTTACTGGTGCCCTAGCACAGAGGATTTAGCACGAAAGTTGGATAAATTAGAGGAAGCTAGCCCATCAAGATCTAGTCTTAGTGGGCTAGAGATAGAAATAGATTGTTATCAGCTAATCTCTACAGAGCTGTATATATGTACTGAGCCACCTATAGGCCCATCAAAACTTACAGAAGTTGCGACGCCAGGCCTTACTGCCGGCATTTTAAAAGCATTATATAAAGTATTACTACCTGAGGTATATAATGCGTTGACCTTTATCCGAGAGTTCATTGGGTTTCCATTGGCGACTTCAGACACACCCAAGTTGATATTTTTTACGGTAACTCCTTTGGTATTGTATGCCGTGAGTGTGCTACTTTCTGTTGGATCTAGCTTGGCAGTGTCGACATACATTAAGCCTGTGTGAGAGTTTCCTACGGATTTATCCGTGTTTTTAGCTGACGTTTGATAGCCTAATAGCTCCTTCAACGCTCCAGAGGGTTCATAGTCTACAAACACAGCACTGTTGGCTTCACCAACAAAGGGCTGATATAAATATCTTTTGGACTGAAGCCCGTCGCAGTTGAAAACCCAGCCTCCCGTTTTTGCAACTATGGAGTTTGACTTAATATCCATTCCACATGATGGGACAATTTGAATGTCTACCCCTTTGCCTTTAATTTCTTTTAATAAACTTTCACTATTACTAGGCACTATTTTTGATAGTACTGGCTGAACATTATTATCGGTGAGTGCGTGAAGCGTTTTTTTGCTTATCTTCGATAAATGATCTAAGCATACATCTACAGCTATATTTAAGTTGTTAACTTTGATAAAGCCTAGTGGGTCATCATTTTCTGGCTTCGCAGTAAACCAATAAAAGTCCTTGTCAGAGACAGGTACCGCGTAGTCCTTTTCTTTCTTCAACTTTTCAATGGTTGTTGAGTCTATTTTTCCATTCGCCTCTATTAGTTTCCATGTTTTGGCATGTATAACTCTCGGGTCGTTGTCCCCGCCTTGCACATCTACTAGCAAATCATCATTCAGATCTACAAGGAGGGAGCCTCTGCCGTATAAGTTGTACTCATCGCTATCGACCTTGTTTAGCTTTACAAAGTCGATTGATGATTTTTGTCTTTTCATCGTCATATAAGTGTTATCTGCAGCTTTTGCAGTACCGAAACCACCAACGATTATTGGACAAAGGTTATATGCTTCTTTCACTTTTGACTGGTCTGTTGCGGCAGACCAAGAAAAGTTAACCAGCTCTTTTAGCTCTATGCATTTGGCATCATTAGTGACACTAGCGAAGCGGTCGTTTTTCAGTTTGTTTCCAGAGGCGTTAATGATTGAATTAACGGCGACATCTGAAATCGGTGTTTTATCAACGATGTCTTTTGCGTATTTTAGAGCAAGGTTATCTCTATCTGGATTAGTATTGAATCGATTATCGCTATTAAAAGCCTGCTTAAATTCATATTCAAATACAGATATGCGAAGTGCTTCTTCCACCGTGTACCCGCTTTTGTCTACGGGTTTATTTACAGTGTCGTTTCCATTTTTACCTTTGGGCTTAAACGTTGGAATTACAATATCTGAAACTAAAACGGACTTTTCTTTCGCAGTTGCAGACCAGCCAATTATTGATCCAATTACAAACAACCAGTTACGCCATTTCTTATCTTTTACAAGGTTTTGTAACGCGGATATCAAGCCCGTATCGCCACCTGGTACTCCCATAATCGTAGCCAGGTCATAGGCTCCTAGGTGCCCGCGAAAATAAAACTCTGGGACTGTAAAAATTTTGACTGCTTGTTTATCAATACTGTTATCAGATGCTGCTTTTTCAATTGCTTGCTTAAGTAACTCAACGCGAGCTTTATAGTCTGCTATCGGATCATCTAAGCCAAGGTAAATGGCTTTGTTGTTCTGAAGAGTGTGTGGTCCTGTATTGATTGAATAGCCTATAAATTGAACCTTTTTTGTCATAGTAATAGCGCCTTAAGTGATAAGTGTGCTTAAAACTTTATAAGAACAAACCACAGCTTACTCGGCAGGATTGACAGTGTTTGCGGGGCAAATAACCGCACTGCGATTGAGCAAGAAATATCAAAAATGACTTAATCTGAGTTGATAAAGTTTCACCATCAAGACGGCGCAATAGCCGCAACAATAGTCGAAATTTAGAGGTGAAACATGGTGAAGAGTGTATTGATTACTGGTGCGAATGCTGGCTTAGGTAAGGAAACAGCGAGACAGCTAGCGGCCAATCAAAACATCGAGAAGATCTATCTAGGATGCCGCAATTACACTAAAGCTCTGGTTGCCAAGCGAGAGCTGGAGGAACAAACCGGAAGAGCGATATTTGATATTTTGGATATCGACGTTTCTGACCTTGCATCGGTTAATGCCGCGGTTGAAGCCCTACCTGAAGCGGTAGATGCACTGGTGATGAATGCAGGTGGCACAGGTGGCGCACGTTTCTATGAGCGAAACAGCGCTGGCGTAACCCAAATCGTTGCGGTGAATTTACTTGGGCATGTGGCGCTGACGAACGGTCTGCTAAAAGCCAATAAACTCAACAAGGTCGCATTGTATGCCGGTTCTGAAGCGGCGCGTGGTGTGAAGTCGATGGGAATGAAGCGCCCTGAGCTGAAAAACTCATCAGTTCAGGAATTCGCGGACATTTGTGAAGGGCGATTATACAACCATCAAAAAGACGCGACGGTCCCTTACGGGCCTGTGAAGTACATGGCAGCGCTTTGGATGTCGTCCATCGCTCGTGAGTATCCTCAAGTCCGCTTTGTGACCATGAGCCCCGGTGCGACAACAGGTACGGAAGGCTTTGATACCCTTAGCCCAATGCGTCAGTACATGATGAAGGGAATGATGCAGGTTATGTTGATGCTAGGTAAAGTGCATAAACTGGAAGTGGGTGCACAGCGCTTTGTGGATGGGCTGCTGGATGACAAATTCAAGAGTGGCGCTTTCTATGCCAGTGAGTCTGGGTTAACGGGTCCACTGGGCGAGCAGAGTAAGTTGTTCAAGGATCTTGCAAACGTTCATATTCAAAATAATGCGCGTGCCGCGATTGAAAGCTACATAGCGTGATAACCATGATGTTGGGAGCGGGACTAATGTCCCGCCTCAAAATGCAGCCAGCAGAAAACGTGGCTCCCCTTCTTTTTTCATATGACTGAGCCGCGCAATCTGAGTGCTGCCCGTTAAGCTGGTATCAAGCACATACGCACATTGAGTGTTGTTGTCTAGTGGCTCGAAATGCTTGATGTCTTCGCCACTGAAGCTTCCCCATAATCCGACCAGCAGCATCACTTCATCTTCAGGTAGTGACTTACGCAAGGTAGCCACTCGTTTGGTGTCATCATAGAGTTTGTTGCGATCTTTCTTTGACGCTAGTTCGTCCTGGTGAAGAACGTGAAATTCAAACCAAAGGTTTTTCCCCGGCGTTGAAATACGCAGATCCGCTTTTGATGCGTAGCGTTTGTCGCAAGGTTCGACGGAAGCCGATTTGCTAACAAATTTGAGGTACTCGTCATTATGTCTGTAGGGAGAGGCGAAATGGATATCCTCGATATCTGAAGATTGAGCCAGTGACAGGCTGAGATCGAGCGTGAGCCAGGAATGTACAAAGGGCTTTGCCTGAGGCATGGCGATGACCTGATTCGCTTTGCTGAAATCGTGCTGACCGGCGAGATGGCTGAGTAGTGATTGCTGAATCATAAGGTTTCTCCGAAAGAGCGATGCGTTCAGAGTATCAATCGAAGTGGGCAGAAACTCGGGATAAGCCAGCATAGAATAGGGGATGCTGGCGTTAGGTTAGGGTTATGCGTTCTCTAGCCATAGCTGTGCATCATCCAGTTCATGTAGATACACTCTGCTCTGGCTGGCATGGTTAGCAAGGTTGTAATCGTTCAATAGCTCTGGACGAAAGGCTATGCCCAAAGATAGGCATTGAACTTGCTGAGTGGGAGAAAAATAACTGAGCTGCTCAGACAAAATATCGGAAAGCTCAGGCTCTTCAATTCCCCCTTCAAAGCATGACCACAATGCTTTGATCACCGGATACATAGGTTTGCTTTGTTGCCTTGAATCAGTACTTTTGGCATAACCCGATTGCCATTGAAAAGTCGTACCAAACAAAAAGCAGCGGATGGTGTGCATGAGCAGCCAGTAATCGTGCTGAACATCCGATCCATCCGGTTTGGTGGCTCTCATGTACTGGTACAGTGCAGCAACAAACTTGCTGGTGGCGAGGCTATCTGCATTGGTCATTGCCAATAAGATGGCACGATTGATCTTGCCAGCGTATTTCTCCTCAGGTGTGGGCTGCTTGGGTGGTCGATTGACCTCTCTTGGTTCATGAGAGTAATGGAAGTGACCGGAAATACCGTGTTGTCCGAGCCTAGAACCTCGTTCATTCAGTGCACCACCATTGAGCCAGTCTACATGACTGAGAGGGTTAATCGGGCGTATCGACATAGGTTTACCAGCTTGTGAGTGTTGTGACCATTCAGGTAAATCTGATGAGCTTTCACAAGCGGGCGGTTCCTCTTGCACTGGGGAGGAAAGAGCCAGATAAGCCAGTTGGTACGCCAGCCGTTGGGCGAGGCCGGGTTCTGCTCCGGCCATTAATGCGGCGCTGAAGGCCGCATAATACATTTGGTCTGATCGCATTAAGAGTCCTCCCGGTCGGGATTATTCAGTGGGCGCGCTAAGGGCTTTCACGTTGCTGTTAAACTGCGGCAGCGTTTCGACAAAGCGGTTGATGACCTGTTCTGCGACGGACTCTTTGACGGAAGGTTCACTGATGTAGGTATCCACTTCTGAGCGAATATGCCCACCGTTTAACGCATCACGATCTCTTTGGTTGACGATGGCATTCACGGCCTGAGCAAAAGCGAACCCATCCGTTTTACTATAAATACGATGCTGGCTGCCTGTGTTGCCCGACTCTGGGTAGCGAGGGGCTGCATAAGACACCATGTAAGGCTGGGTGTTCGGATCGTTACCGATCAGCTCTTCACACGAGAAGAGGACGAAGTCTGTAGAGCGGTAATTATCCATGACCTGATTGCAAATAGGCAGGTCAGCTTCGATGGCTAAGTTGTAGTCGCAGAAGAAGACATCGACACCTGGGATCAGGCTGGAGATCATAGTATCAAACGCGTTTTGGACGCCTTCAGGCAGTTCATCTTGCTCTGGAACCTGACTGTAGTTCTGTGATTTCACCGAATAGGAGCTTCGCCAGCGGGCTAGGAGTTGTTTCCCTTTGTGCCCGTCTCGATACTTGTAAGCGACCTTGTAGCCGCTATCAAAATAATCTTCAACATCAGGCTGGTCAGTCAGGAATGCGAAGGTACGTCCGTCAGAAGCTTCGCAAAGGCGAAATAGTAGTTGTCTCATTGGTTTCTCCTGTTGAGTAGTTACCTCCGCAGAATAGGTTTTTCAGGCTATGTATACTTGGTGCAATAGTTCACTCTTTTGGGGTTATTGACGATCCGTTGCACGCATGCAAGAACGCACGCCTGTGAGCCAGCGAAGATTCGGTTGTCGAGATGCACTTTGAGGCTTTGAGTGAACGGAATTCTTCACTGTTTGTCTTTTATTTTCAGCGTGTTGAAAGTCTGGTTTAGCTTCTGCTGATATTGCAGATTCCTGCTTATGTTCCGATGCGCCATTAGCCACAAACTTAAATTGATACGGGTAACTTGAATGGCCCTGATAGCTTGAAGGCTGAGACCAGTTGATTTTGGTTGTTTGAGTCTTGGCTTTTGGTTTGGAATCGTCTTGTGGTAAAGCGTTTGGCTCGAGCCTGCGGCGTTCACTACCAGATTTTGGGCGCACGGGCTCGGATGGCTTTTTTAGATGGTCGACAGGTTCTTCTGTATGGTTGGCATCGTTAGAAACCTCAGCTCCCTCTTCCGAGCTGGCCGTAAACACACTTTTAGGCATGCTGGTTAGGCAGCGCGCCAGATCCTGCACATAGCTTTGATAAGGGTTAAAGCTAGCGTCAAATTCCGCCAGTTTGCTTTCGGTGTTGGTCGTGCTTGTTACTTCTGCCGTCTCTTGCATGAGTGGTTCTTTTGGTGAAGGTGAATCTTGGTTAGCCTGGGAAACGGGTGGTGTATTTTCCGATGCTTCTGGCGATGAAATAACGGACTCTTCCTGCACAGTCGCTTCTACCGGTTGAGTTTTGTTAGCTTTGCGATAGCGGGATTTGAGTCGGTAGCCACGAGGAACCCATACGACTCTGCGGCGTCGATATTTGCCCATGCTTCCCCCTTATGAGCAAGATTGGCGGGAAGCTCCCGCCAGAAACAGTTACACCAGCGTATCGACTAGTGTGCTAAAGGTTTTATTGACGATTTTCTGCACTTCGGATTTTGCGCTGATTTGCCACGTCAGCATTTCGGCCTCAGCGATTTGCTTTTCACGTAATATCTCTAGCTCAAAATCTTCATTGGTTAAGTCGCCGTTGTTTCTAGCCTCTATCAGCTCTTGCAAGGTGGCCTTTTGCTTATCCAGTGTGACTGTCAGCGCACTGGTCAGCAGGTTCTTAATTGGTGAGTCTTCAATTTGGCTAGTAATTTGTTCAATGATGTTATCTATGCTTTCCGTCATCTTTCTGCTCCTTGAATGATTTATTGTTTGGCGAGTTCACCACGAATTAACGTATCAATAAGCCGTTTGTACTGATCTAAGCGACGCTTGATGAGAAAGTCTGACAAGGTTTGCTTTTGCTGGTGGGTTTTCATGTCCTGCTGCCAGAATTGCACCAGTGTTTGAGCCTGCTTTAAGGTCTCTTGGTTTTGCTCTCGCCTTGCCTGCCTGCGCTCTAATCCACGCACGCTCACATCGATTTTGAGGTACTGTTCAGTGAATCTCGCGTAGAGGCGTTCGCTTTCCGGCAGCGCTTGCATGCTCAGGTAGAGGTATTCGATATCACGTTCGATACTTTGTGCCTGCTGAACGGTTTGAGGATCGTAGGGAGCCACCAAGCGCAACGTACAGCCACTCAGTAATATCAAACAGGCGGCGATCCAGCCGAGGTAACGAGTTTTCATTGTGTGTCCTTATTTTTCGGGTTTCACTCCATGATGACTTGGAAAGAGGGTGAGTAGCTCAGGCTAATTGGCTGAATAATTGGGTTATTTGGCCGTGATTATTCCTTGTTGAGTGATAAGTTAAAAGCAGGAGGAGTCAGCAAGGAAATGCTATGTCGGATTTAATCGATGCGCTTAAACTGGTCAAAAAAGCCTATAAGCCGAAATTGCAAAAACTGAAGATGACGCCAGAGCAAGTGAAGCAGAAGGTCAAAGTACACCAGAAAGTCACCGGTGTACTTCAAGGAATGGATAAGCTGGAATCACTCCAGAAAGAGTCTCTCGAACTGGTCGCTAAGTTGGTCAAAACGTTTGTTGAGCAAGCTCCGACGATGGCTAATCAGGCGCTCGCCCCGTTGAAGAAGCCTCAGGAGAAGAGTCAGGCTGACGACGAATCCCATCAATCAGACGATCAAGCAAAGTAAATAACACCTCAATGCTATAGCCTGCGATAAAAGCCAGCGCCATCGGAGACAGTGCCATGTCGCCCATTTCCGGCTTGAGTAACCAGCCGGTTATCATTCCCGCTAAACAGCCTAGTGTGAGGCGCAGTCGATAGCCGACTTCTCTGCTGGCGGTATACGTAAGAGTACGCACCTGTTGCAGCAGGCTTCGCAGGACAAAGATAAACGCACCAAGCAGGCCATACATCAGCGGAAGAATGTAGTTTTGTAGCATTTGCAATACCGACTGAGCGGCGATCAGGTTAGCGGCATATTCAACGGGTGAGTCTTCATTGGCAGTCCTTTCGGCATCCAATGGTATGTTACGTCCACCTAGCCAGATGTGATTCCAGTTTCGCAGCAACTGGTAATTGGCCTCCATATCTGGGGGCATAGGAGAATTGAGGGCGTCCGTTGACCCCACAGAGGTGAGAAGGTTTTGCGTCAGTGCGTAGCCAAACAAGTAGTACATCTGCACAATGAGCAGGAAAATCAGGGTTAAAACGGTGTAGCGCCGATACCAGGTGATCACCCTTGAAGCGCCCGGTAATTCAAGCTTGCCATCTTTAGTGTCGGGCACAACGGCTTTGATGCTCTCGACTGTCACTGGGTACACCTGTTTGGCTAAACGGTCGTAACATTGCAGCAGCAAAGTTTCATCTTCTACGCTCCAGTGCCGAGTATCAATGCGATATTTGGCGCGATATATTCCCTGGGCAATCTCTGGGTCAATAGTGAGATCACCGTGGCGAGCAACGTATTGCAGCAACTGAATACCTTCACGGATCAGTTGTTGTAAATCAGACTCAGGGATCGATTCGTGAGTCCGCGATTTTACTAATGAGTCACTCGCCAACGGCTATCTCCTTTGATTAATAGTTGTAACTGGAGACTTCTCTGTCCTGATAATCAATCAGCTTACAGCCTCCACCGTCGTTGTTCCAAAGCGCTGTGGGGCTGTTAAAGCTGTATTCGTTATCTTCAAGCGACGCTTTGTTGGTAAAAACGCGTAAGGAAGTGAGCGGCGCTAACTGAGTGTCTTCAGGAAACACAAAGCAATTGTCATTGAGCAGAGCTTCTAAACGCCACTGGCTAAGGTCGACTGTATACTCTGATGTGTTGTGAATCTCGACGTACTCATCGCCTTCGCTGCGAAACTCTTTACCGTCATAATTGACGTGGCTGATGATGGCATGAGGGTGAGCTTTATCGCCATAAATGAAGCTTGAAACCGTCTGGCCGTGGTGGTTGACCAAAGTGCCAAGGTCGCCTCGGTTATTCCACACTGGCTGATTGGAACCAAAACTGTGCTCCGACTTACCTGATGTATCAATTTTGATGTACTCAAACGGCGACAGGAAGGTATGTTCTGGGAAGATATATTGCTGATCTGGCGAACCTGCCTGTATATGCCAACCACTAATGTCTGCAGTCATATCGCCGCGATTTCGAATCGTGATCGACTCATCCAGAGGTGAGGTGGTCCCTTTAAAGTCTAGAGATGAAATCTCTACCTGACTCAGCACTTGAAGCTGGTTAAGTTGTTGCCAACACTCGTCCATCTCCTCTTTAGATAGCTTTTCTGGTAACGCTATTTGGTTGAGGATCTTAAGCACTTCCTGCTGAATGTATTGGGTATTCACTGACACGTGTCACTCCTTGTTGATTGAGGCATTTAACGTGTCCAATGTAGCGAAATCCCCGAAAGATACTCGGGGATTTCTGACCAGAATTGCCGCTAATCGACGCTCGGTTATTTTTCGATAAACAGCAGGGTAATAATCAGCGAAAGCATGAGGAGTAGTGGCCAGTACCACTGTTTAACCCTCAGCCCTTGCTGATATTCCAACGCGTGAATTTTCATCTCCGTGGTGTACGCCAGAGCGCCAATGGAGGTGAAAATAATCTGCAGGTAAGCGAGGAAATAGAAGTACTCGATAAAGATAACACCCTGAGCATTCAGCTCCTCACGAAGTGCGACATGCGCAATGACCAAGATGAAAAATAACGAGGCACAATATTGGAGAACGGTGGCAGTATTAAAGCCCCACAGCGCTTGCTGCTTTTCGTCTTTGGTCCAAAGAAGCAACATACAATAAGTAAGAAAGCTCACGACCAGCAGCGGCATGATATGGCTTATTAAAGGTCCTGTAATACTCCTTTGTATGACCATGTTGTACTTCAAATTGACGGTTTGATGGCCATTGTAGAGCTTGTCAGTTTGATAACTAAAGTAACTTTGTAATAGTTTCCAACTGCCAAAATCATGTTCAGCCATTCTGATACCGGGTAAGTCCTCGGGCCGCATGGAAGGGTAGCTGTCAAACTCGGGTACCAGCATTAGGTAGCCTGAGTCTGGCCTAGGAATCATTGTCAGCTCAATGACTTCACGATCGAACGGAAAAGACTCGTAATCAAAAGGCTGTTTGATGAGAGCGACAAACTGCCACAGCTGGAATCCTTCGCTCTCCCGAATCAGAGACCAAGAGGTATTCAGGGAATTATTTATGTGCAGTGGTGGCTCATCGGTTGCCTGATCTGAGGTGATGATTTTACCGACAATACTGACCTGATCCGCCTCGACCAAATCAAGTGACTCAACGGTTAAGTTTATTTGATGAATGTGCTCCGAAGAGGCTTTTTTACCCGGTGGATATTGGGCTTGCCAAGCGAGGTACGCGCTTTCTTCATTGACCAGCAGAGCTTCGCCTTTGCTCAGAGGCTTGGGTGCTAAAGCCTGATACCAAAGCAGGAGCAGGTATGACAATAGGCACAGTGATAATACAGTAAACAGGCGTCTTAATTTGGCGCGCGACGCATCGGGAAAACGCAGCGAAGCGACAAAAATGATTAAACCAGCAATACTGAGAAACCAAATCAGGTCGTGATACCCAGCATGAGACGTGGTTGATGTCCTGAGCTCATCTGCATCAATAATGAGTCCAAGCTGAGCGTCGAGTCCTTCGATATTACTCAGTACCATCCACTCCTCACGACCAGTGACCGGATGAGAAAAAGTGGATAGATCCCCCTTAGTCAGCTGCTCCGAGATAGAAGCAAGCAGCGGGTACTCGGCAGGGTCTAAGCTGTATATGTCTTTGCCAAGAACCGACTTGTTCGGGTAGGCCAATATCTGACCTGTGCGTGAAATCAGCATGCCAAAGCCTTGGCTACCAAGATCTAGATTCAAGACTTGCTTGGTCAGGCTATTGAGCGAGAAGTTGAGGAAGACGATACCGTCAAAGCCATTGTTCATTTGCCCGTCATAATTGGACTCAAAGGGTACGATGAATTCAGCCAGCCAGGTATTGGCCGTGGTGCCGAAATACGGTTCCATCCACATACTGCCTTTTGACATTGGCTGATGAAACCAAAAAGTCCGTGGACCGTTGTTCATCCTGTCTGGCAAGGTGTAGTCGTAACGTTCCGAAATCTGCTGGCTTTGGCGATTGTCTCCGTTCTTCTGAAAGTAGGGTGAGTACAAAGGATTAGCAGGATCCGAATAACGATTTTTACGAAAGGCCACACCGCCTCGGTGCGCCCCTTGGGTTGTCATCACTGACTGAGTGATCAAGTGGCGCAATTCTTTATCATCACGTTGCTTTTGGTTGATTGCGGCCGCTAACAGTTCCGTTTTCTGCGATAACTCCGCCAAGCGCTTGTTGATGGCCCGAGTAGCCGCTTGGCTTTGTTCGACCAAGTGATGGCGGATATCAGTATCAATATCTGCGTGTAACTGGTAAAGCGTAATGGTGATAAAGGCCGCAACAGACCAGATAAGCGCTGCAATCCAGCGCAAATGGTAATACTGAAGTTCGGAAGGTTTGATCATGATTCGTCCCTCGCTTCAATATGCCGATTTTGGCGCTTTTCGGTGAGCGTGATAAAGGTCTTCAAAAAGCTCTGACACAAAGCGCCGCTGACGATGAAAAAGCAAGCCACCATGGTGTAAATCGGCAATATCGCATCGGCTTGGCCAGAAGACGCAATGTATGAGTTTGCCGTTGCCAGTATTTCATCCACACCGATGGCTGATGCTGTGGTGGAGGCCATTAAGATAACTAGAAAGAACTGATTCACTGCTGATAGCGAGAAGGACTTACCGCTGGTACGTTTTTGTGTGGCCAAATCACAGCTGTAACCCATGACAGGGATCGCCAGAGCGATAATGGCTTTACCTAGTGCGGGTACGTACATTTCAAAGCCCATCATTTCCCAGCGTGAGGGGACGATCAGCGCAAGATAAAACAGCATCACGAAACTGGGGACATTACAAAGTAAAGACTGAGCCCCTTTCGCCAGCCACTTGATTGGTGTTTGAGTGTGATTGGTTCCGCGACTCAGCAGAGCTCCGACAGGAAAACCTATCGTCATCGCTGATATAGCAATAAGAATATTGAGGCTGAAGGAGTAGGTAAGCGACAGCCATAAAGTCATGTCCGATAAAATCATTGCAACGCTCCTTTGTTGTTGATGTCGGGCGATGTTTGTCTTTTCAGATAATCGGAATAGCGGGTGAACAGCTTGCCGACGAGATAGGCAAACAGCAGTACTTCAAGGTAGTAAAACAGAGCCAGAAGTGTCATGAGCAGAACGGGGTAGCCTGAACTGGAGACTAAGGTGTTGACCACCAGAACCGCATTGGGCGAAGCAATAACACTCGCCATACCGGCAGCTTTAGCGAGATTGACCAAGTTAGCTTTGACCCCAGCACTGTGATGAAGATAGCGCTGAGTTAAGGAAAGCGGTGACGTAACATCTGCGGTGACTAGGTTGTTGATACCAGAGGCGGTGTACAGCGCCAGTACCAGCCAGGCAACACTGGCTCCGCTTAATAGCCAGTGCTGACCGTGCTCGTTCCAGAAAGACAGCGCACCGAAGTAAATCAGGTAGAGCATCAAAATGGGAGGAATCGAACTTTGTAGATGAGTGAGAAACGCGATGGGTTTTGCGACCCAGTGTTTGGAACTCGTCGTCATGTGAGTAAAGCCTAACGCCAGCGCGATGGCGGTTAGGATTGAAATCACAGTAAACAGAGCAGTGTGAAGCATCGATTGAATAAGTCGCTCTGTATCGAACTGGTCAAAAGGCCAAAACTGTTGGTCCCCTTGTTGCCCTAGTGATATGACGGTATCAAAGCAGAGCTTTTTCTTGCTGACCTTGTCGCTATCTGCCTGACACACGGCATCGCCATTCTCATCCATTGAGTTCCAGTTTTTGTGCTGCTGAGCAAGGTAATCCTGTTCTGGCAGCTGCCATTGTTGGGCGAGACTCTTCAGACGACCATCTCTGATGCGGCTCGCGATAAAACGAGATAACCAGTTTGCTAAAGACTGCGATGCCGTATCTTTGCGAGTCACCATCGACCAGTGGATTGGCATAATGGTCTCTACATCAACGCTGTAATCACTCCACTCTTTCTGATTCGACAAGTGGAACAGAATGCCGCTGTCGTAGGCCCATGCCTGACATTTGTTGGTCAATAGCGCCAGTTTTGAATCTCTATTACTCATCAGAATGATTGGTTTGATGCGATAGTTCTGTACCAGCGATTTATTGAAATATGCCCCAGCGGTCAGGCAGACCGGCTTGCCGATTAAGTCAGTCCATTTTTCGACGCTGTTCGATTTGTGAGTCAGGGCGGTGACACCACTGCGAAAATAGTGAGGCGTGATCATACGGACACGCTGTCGACGTTGCATGGAGTCACCGACCGTTGCAATCAACATGTCTACTTGCCCTTCGTTAAGCTTTTGAAAACGGTTGGCACTGGTGACGGTTTTGAATTCCACTTCTGCATTGAGCGCATGGCCGATCATTTGCGCCAAATCGGGTTCAAAACCAGCAGGTTGATTGTTGCTGTCCAGCATTCCCCAAGGTGGGTAATCGGCTTTAACGCCGATAACAATCCGTCCAGATTGTTTAATTTTGCTCAGCAGATCTTGCGCTTGAACGCTGGGTAACAATAGGCAACAACTTATAAGGAGGGTAAAGAAACGAATCATGCACGCCTCCTTGCGACCACCAGTAGGCCGTAACCCAGCGAAGCGGGTAAAAGATTACACAGTAGGTTATCTAAAAAGGCCATGGCGGAGTTCTGAATGACAAAACGCTCTGGAAAAATGCTTTCTGCAGTGACTTTTTCGATGTCAAACCCCGCTTCAATCAGCTCTGCTCTGATCTCGTTTACAGTGTAAAGATGATAAAAAAGAGGGATTTTTCGGCCTGATTGAAAGCGTTGGTACTGAATATCTCCGGGCAAGTTCTGTTGATTTCTTTGTCGCCATTGCAGTGTGAGAAAACGCCGTCGTCGATTGGGCACGGATAAGATCAGCGACCCATCGGGTTTCATGTGTTTGTGAAACCATTTCAGTAGCTTAGCGCGTTCTTTCTGTTCTCGGATATGGCTCATGACACCGAAAAGAAGCATGCCTAGCTGGAACTTCTCATCTCGGTCTTCAACGTGTTGATGAAGCTGATTTTGGTCACTGAACCAGTCGACGCGCTCAGAGAATTGTTGTGTTGTTTGCTTCGCTTGTTGGACGGCGATTTCACTGATATCGAAGCCATAGAGGTGCAAGTTAGTCTGTTTGAGTATCGGATAGCTATAGCGGCCGTTTCCGCACCCATAGTCCAGTGCTAATGAGTCCTGAGCGAGAAATTGCGCGTGCTGAAAGAGCGTGTTGAGAACTCGGATATTGGCTTTTGGATAGCGAGAGGTATACAGGCCGATGCGATAATAATCGTCGTAGGATTGGGCGATAGTTGTAGATTGGACGTTGTTCATGAATAGACTCCTTTCTTCGCCTGAATGAATGCTGCGCAGGTCGCCCTGCGCAAGCCGTTTAAGCTGAGTGAGTCTGGTAGGCGGACTCCAGTCTTTCGTCATAGCGGTTTTCAGCGTAGCCAGGGCCGTTGTAGTAACGGGCGAAGGTCGGCCAGTCGAGTGCTTGAATTGCCTCGTGCAGTTTTGAGTTTGATTTGATGAAATTCACAAAAGCCATCAGGTGGTGACGCTCAGCAAAGAACATGTCGCGAACGAAGGTTTCGACATCGTCATAACCCGCAGCCTGATGGTTAAAGCCCATGATTTGGTAACGGCCGAAGGAAGCAGATTTCAGAGCGGCGGTTCTATCCAAGTCGATAGCTTGTTTCAGGCGGTCATACTCTTTTTCACCACCTACATAGAGTGAGCGATCCCATTTTGGGGAAGAAATATTAGGGTGTGAGTCATCAAATTGATGGCCACTGTATTTGGAGAACTGGTGCGCTTCGAACAAGATGCAAGGCGCGCCAGACTCAAAGAAACCACTGCCTGATGATTCAACATCTGAGACGGCTTTAATCGCGGCAACTTCACAGCCAAGGGAGTCAGCTGCATCATTGTAGTCATCGTCAGTCAGTCCTTTGATAGGTTCAATCGCTGGCAAGAATAACGAGCTCAGCGCACTTTGACCTGCGCTCAGTTCTTTGTTGAGTGTGCGGTGGCTTTTACCATTAGCATCGATTCGGCTATCAGGATTATGAAAACCCAGAATAGTTTTCTGCATAGTGGCGATTGCCTGACATGTTGGCGATTGGCCAAGCTCTGAGCTGATGATGCCATCTTCTTTCAGTGGTGTGCTCAAGCCAATTTTGTCGCTCAATTGATTAAGGGCTTTTTGCACGTTGAGCACATCATCAGGTGTGTTGTCCGCGCCAATTCCAACCGACGAGGATAGGGTGAGTTCTTTCATGTTTGACTCCATGTATTCTGGTTTGATTGATCCCTACAAACGCTACTGGAATCGAGGTGTGACTAATTGGGCAGAGTCAGGGAATTTTCGGCGCGACCGATGAACAAAGGGTTTAAGAAGGAAAAGTTAAGAATTCGTCAGAATTAGATCTCAGAGTGAAGTTGTCGATTTGGATCTCAAATATGGACACATAATGGTGCTATGTTTGTATGAAATTTAACCAGTAAAATCCACCAAGATGAACAAAGGGGTTGTTATGCTAGGTGAAGATCACTCTCTATTAAGCGAATTCCCGCAATACAAAGATACCATTCGTGCATTGGCCAAAATGGATGACAGTTTTCTGTCTGAGATGAAGTCCTATGACTCGTTGGATAAAGAAATCCGCAAGCTTGAACTGATGGATTCTCCACTCAGCGATGAAGAAATGCATAAGATGAAACATGATCGCGCAGTGATGAAGGATGTCCTTCATAAACGTTTGGTAAGCGCGCATCAATAAGTACGATTGTTAGAGAGGGAGAAGTCTCTCTCTTTTTGTATCAACGACTGAAAGACCCGTATTCAGTTCTTGTTGAACCGCTCAGACACAACAAGCGTTTCTCTCCATCGATGTGAGTATTGGCTACCTGGCCGCTGAACTTAGCGTGTTAAAATCAACGTATGTTTCTCTTCTGATGCGCAGGAATTATGCCGAAGACATTCTATGAACAAGAGCTTGAGCGCCTGTATAGCGAGTTACCGCTGAGACCCAAACAGTACGCGTTGGTTAGGCAGTCCAAAGTGTTCATGGAGCAACACTATTTCGAAAAAATAGACTTAAATGATTTGGCTAAAGCGGCGCTTATGTCGCGCTTTCACTACGTGCGGATCTTCAAGCAAATCTATGGTGTTACCCCTCGAAGCTATCTAAGAGATATGCGGATTTCGAGAGCTAAAACTTTGCTTAGAGAAGGCCACTCAATGACGGATACGTGTTTTTCGGTTGGCTATGAAAGCTTAACGACTTTCTCTAGCGTGTTTAAAAAATGCACGGGCTATTCCCCTAGAGATTTTCAAAAACGTCATAAAAGCAATCTGGAATAAGTTTTTGTTCGGTGTTTTGGCTATCTTGTACTTATCCCATCACTGAAAAGGACTATATAAGTGATCAAAATTTGTCTAACGAGTGTTCCTGTTGATGATCAGGAAAAAGCATTGGATTTCTATACCAATATCTTAGGGTTTATCAAAAAAACAGAAGTACCTTTAGGTGAGCATAAATGGTTGACTGTTGTGTCTCCACATGAGCAGTCAGGTGTTGAGCTGTTGTTAGAGCCTATGGCTTTTGCGCCCGCGAAGCAGTATCAAAACGCATTAAAGGAAGCGGGAATACCTTGGACTTCATTTGCTGTGGAAGACATTAATAAAGAACACCAAAGGCTAGTGGATTTAGGTGTCCAGTTTTCAATAGCCCCCCGAGAGGCAGGGCCCGTTATGATTGCGGTGCTGGACGATACTTGTGGTAACTACATCCAACTGATGCAGGAGCTGTAAAGAGCACCTGAGAACCGCGCGGATTTAACTGGTCTGGATAGAATTAAAAAAGCGCTGACACAAGGTCAGCGCTTTTTGTTCATTTAGCTGCCTATGTTTGACTATTTTATGGCGAGCAGCTTTTGTGTGAATTCGGCAAAACCGTAGCCACCTGGCTCCGTCATTAGGACCGAAGGATGAAACGCCAATCGATCCCAATAGTGTTTAATATTCGCGACCCCAACACTGTTTGGCATAATTTCAAACATGTGCTGGTCGTTCATTGAGTCACCGACATAACAGGCGCGCGTTGTGATCTCTTGGCTAGACAGGCCTTTCTCGGTAAGGAATGCTGTGGCTGTCGCTTTTTTCGAGTGCTCGCCATACCATGCATTAATGTGAATCGAGCTGGCGGTGGCGTGGGCACCTAAAGCATGAATTTTAGCGACAATTTCTTCGATCATGGCTTCGTCTACACGGGGGCGGTTCTGGCCGATATCAATCGCCACTTCACACAAGCGATAGGACTGATCCAGTGTCAGTGACAAATCTGGGTAGTCACGTAGGATGTCTTCAACCTGCGCTTTTAGCTTTGTCTGGTCGTCGCGGATAGCTTCCAACGGAACACCAGAGCGTAGGGTAAGATAGCCATCCTTCTTTTCCATAATAAACGCACCGTTTTCACCTAATACGGCATCCACAGGCCAAAGCTGGGCAATATGGTCACACCAACCCGCACAAGCGCCAGTTACAGCGACTACCTTCTTACCTGAGTCTCTTAATTTTTGTAGCGCGATTAAGGTCTCTGGTGGCAAACGGCCTTCCCAAGTCAGGGTGTCATCGACATCAGTCAGTACCCAGTCGACCTGTTTCCAGTTTTGGTTTAAATCATTCGTTACCGAATTCATTTCTACACCTCAAAATTCTTTCAATACATCGTGTTAAAGTAAATTCGGCAAAAACATCACTAAGCTTTCTGAGAAAGTCAGCAGCATCAACACCGTCAGTAGCGCCAACAGTAGTGGCGCCACTTCTCGTACAAAATCAACCATACGTACCTTTAGAATGGAACATACGGTGAACATCATTGAACCAAATGGCGGTGTCACACCCCCAATCATGATATTTACAATGACAATGATGCCGAAGTGAACTGGGTTGACGCCCAAGTTCAGTACGGCTGGCAGTAGCAATGGCGTGAGGATGATCATCGCCGCGCCACCTTCAATAAACATCCCAACAACTAACAACAGAGCGTTAATGAGTAGCAGCAATACCAGTTTGTTGTCTGTCAGTTCAATCAGCGCTGAGGCCACATTGTGTGGGATTTGTTCCAGCGTCATGTAGTAGCCAAACACCATGGCACCAATAATGATGAACATGACGCTACTGGTACCTTGAACCGTTTCACGCATGATCATTGGAATATGCTTAAAGCCAAGCTCGCGATACACAAATGCACCAATGATGATGCAGAGTAGAACCGCAATCGCACCTGCCTCTGTCGGTGTAAACAAACCAAAGCGCATCCCCAAAATGATGCCGAAAGGAATCAATAATGCAGGCACAGCTTTCAGGAAGTAATGGAAACGCTCTTTCGCTGTTGCAGGCTCCGAACGAGACGGCTTGTACTTACGCTTGCGGGCGATAAATGCGATGGTCAGCATCAGGGAAGCCGCCATCAGAAGCGCTGGCACATAGCCCGCAATAAACATCTGGTGAACAGAAACATTGGCGAGCAACGCAAAAATGATCAGGTTGATACCCGGCGGAATCACTGGGCTGATGCTTGAAGAAGCTGCGGTTACCGCTGCGGTAAAGGGTAGGTCATAACCGCGTTTGGTCATTTCTGGCGCCAGTATTTTCGACTGCATCGCAGCATCAGCGTTGGCAGAACCTGAGATGCCGCCCATTAGAGTGCTTAATGCCACGTTAACCTGTGCCAGACCACCTGTTTTGTGGCCAATCATAGAATCGGCAAAGGCCAGTAGGCTTCGGCTGATCCCAGCGTAGTTCATGACCGAGCCAACCATAATGAAAAACGGTATCGCTAGCAGCGGGAAAGATTCAGCAGAGCTGATGAAACGCTGCATAACTAAGCTCACGGGAATCGAATCATTGATGAATAAGAAGTAGACCATCGATGAGGCGATCAGTGAAAAAGCAATGGGAATATTGAGCAGAAAAAGGACAAATAGAATGATGATTGGCAGATAGCTTTCCATCGACAGAACCTATTTATGTGAACGCTTAAGTAACGCGACGTCATCCACAATGAACTTCACTGTGTGAATAGCCATAAGAACAAAACAAAGTAACAGTACGCCATTAATGGCGAAGTACGACAGGCCCATTACAGGCGTGACTTTGTTAGAAAGCATCAGGTATTGATAGCTCAGAATCGCCATCAAGATATTGAGGGCCAGTAAGAACACGGACACACCGAGCTTAAATGCAGGTTTCGCTTTGCTTGGTAGCATAGCGACCATGACGTCGACGCCCATATGCAGCTTGTGCTTGTAACAAGAGCTGATACCTAAGTACACCGCCCAGATAAAGCAGATCACAGACAGCTCTTCGCTCCAAGGGACGACAAAGCCAAACCCGTAACGTAAAACCACGTTCACAATCACAACCAGTACTGTGATTGAAATAGCAATCGAAGCGAGGATCTCTTCAATATTTCTTAGTAAAAACAAAAAATCTTCTCCGGCAAATTACCTACTAACCATAGATAATTTACGAACAATGCGGCTTGAAAAACGTCAAGCCGCATCTAGGTTAGTTAGTGTTTTGTGAGTTATTGAGCCGCACGAATCGTTTCTAGCTCTTGCATGATCTTAGCGTGGATGCCTTCGCTCCATTCAGGGAACTGGTTGTAGACATCAGCCGTTAACTGGTTGAACTCTTCAGAGTTGACTTCGTTAAACGTTACGCCAAGTTCTTCCAGTTTCTGGGTGTATTCCGTATCTAGCTTGACCAGCTCAGAGGTGTTTGAAATCGCGCCCGCTTCCAGCTCTTCGTTAATGATTTGCTGCTGCTCTGGAGTGAACTTGTCCCATAACTTGGGAGAAATATAGATGCCGACTGTGCCAAGGAAGTGCTTGGTGAGTGACATGTTCTTCGCGACTTCATAGATCTTAGTCGAGTACATCGTCAGAATAGAACCTTCCAGACCGTCAACCACACCTTGCTGAACACCCGCGTAAGTTTCTGGGAATGGCAGAGAAGCTGGTGCTGCGCCCATCGCAGATAGCGTGCTAATGAACAGTTGGCTCTGTGGTACGCGAATACGCATGCCTTTCATATCTGCAGAGTTCACGATCTCTTTGTTGGTGATCATGTGGCGGAAGCCGAACATGTAATCTGCATTCAGTACTTTAATGCCTTTTTCTTCTGCTTTCGCTTTTAGCCCGGCGACAAACTCTGTGTCCATCATTGCTAGGTATTCATCGTACGTGTTGTAAAGCATTGGTCCGGCAAGCGCCGCGAAGTCTGGCACGTAGTCACCTAGGTAGGTTAAATCTTCGACCGCGATCCAGTTTGCACCGTTCACAACCTGCTCTAGGTTATCTTTGTATACAGGTAACTGCCCGCCCGGGAATACTTTGATGTTCACTGAACCGTCAGTACGTTCACGGATTTTGTCTGTCGCCTTGATGAGCTCCTTAGTCAGCAACTCATTTTGCGTAAATACCAGGCTCATGTTGATGTTGATTGGATCAGCAGTCGCCTCAGCTTCAGGCTTTTTCGATTCACCACAACCTACTAAAAGTAGCGCTGCCGCTGTAATTACCGCACCTAATAGCTTTTTCATTTGTCAGTACCTTATTGATGGCTGTTTTATAAAAATTAGAGAGTGATATGTAATATTTGTAGAGTATGCGAGTGAATTGTTACACTCATATGAACATTTTCATTATTAATATGAACATATTTTTGAATGAGATCTCACAATTGTTTAGCAACATCAGCCATTGCCTTCAATGTCGATTTTCAGCTAAATTACAGTATAGGACGTTATGAATAATAAAACTGTAATAAAACCAATCTATTGTCGCTTGGTTTTCAAATGAACATTGAGAGTACACTATGATTACAGGCCATCGCGGTGCGGCATCGTTAGCACCAGAGAATACTTTGGTGAGTATTGAACACGCTGCTACGTCAGGTGCCCTATGGGTAGAAATCGATACCCAACTCAGCGCAGACAACGTTCCAGTTATCATTCACGATAAGACGGTTGATCGTTGTACCAACGGCAAAGGTAAAGTATCAGACCTTGATACTAAGGCGCTTAAAGCACTCGATGCAGGGAGTTGGTTCGGGGCATCGTTCGAAGGAATATCCATTCCCACTCTCGAAGAGGCCTTGGATAAATGTGTCGAACTCGGGCTCACGCTTAATCTTGAGTTGAAAACCTACGATGACAAAACTATCGACACTCTGGTTGAGCAAGTGGTTAAGGTAGTGAAGCAGAAAAACTACCCGTTGGATAAGTTGCTTTTATCGAGTTTTAGCAAAGAGGCACTGGTCATTTGCCAAGCGCAGATACCAGAAGTAAGACGTGGGTTCATCTGTGAAGTGTGGAATGATTTTAGCCTAGAGTCTCTGCAAGACTTAGACTTGTTCAGCATCCACATTGATCACAAAGTTCTTGATGCTAAGATTGCGGACTCGATTAAAAACGCGGGTTTGGTGTTAAAGATCTGGACGTTGAATTCGCCAGACAAAGCACAAGCGTTTTACGATTTGGGTGTGGATTACATCATCACGGATAAGCCAAACGAATTTTAGTAGGAACTATGGAACTGAACCAACGCCAAAAGCAGATTCTCGCGACCCTTAAAGTGGATCAGGATGTTCAGATCGACCAGTTGGCCGAGTTGTTTTCGGTGACCACTCAGACCATTCGTCGCGATGTAAACAACTTGTGCGAACAAGGGCTGGCGCGTCGAGTTCATGGTGGGGTCAGTTTGCCTGCTACCTTAACAAACACCAGTTATCGCTTTCGCTCAGAGGTGGAATCGACCACCAAAGATGACATCGCAATGGCGGTCGCGGAAGCGATTCCTGATGGCGCGACAGTGATGATTGGTATTGGTACTACGGTTACACGCATTGCTCAGTTTCTATTGGGGAAAACTACTTTGCGCGTGGTCACCAATAACCTGCAAGTCGCGAAAATCTTAGAAGCCAATCAGAACATCGAAGTCTACCTTGCAGGCGGCCTGTTTCGCCGTGAGCATCAAGATCTGGTGGGGAGCAGTGTAGTTCACTTCTTCGAGGGCTTTGAAGCCGATATCGGCCTATGCGGTTGTGCATCGGTGACAAGCAGCCACTTCGCAATGGAGCACGAGCAGTTAGAATCGGACTTGTCTCAATCCATCATACGTAACAGTCGCCAAACTTGGCTAGTAGCTGATGCCACTAAATGGGACCGCACTACTGCGATCAAGGTTGCGCCTCTTGCTCACTTTGAGCGTATTTACACCAATAAAGATCACCTACCCAATGAGTTGAATGTTAAAGTCATTCCAAGTGCTCTATCGCCAAGCAAAGAATAAGAACTCTTCCGGTATTTCAAGAACGTACGCCTAAATGCTAGCCCTGTTTATCGATTATTATTAATAGATATATCCATACATGGAAGGGAAGCGACTTAGCTAATAGTCAGATATTAGCTATGTATTCCGTATCCAGATAATACAGGGATTTAGTGAATGACGGGCAGGTGCAGAAAAAGGCGATACTTTGGCTTTAGCCTTTATTTCTTACCACTATTTGCTATGGCAGGGCTCAGTCAAACAATAGATTTTACGCTGACGGGTAGCTATGACACGGGGGATACGCGTTTTGCGATCAGCGCAACGGCAACCTCTGGTTTGACGGTCAGCTTTGCCTCTTCCACTCCTTCCGTCTGTACCATTTCAGGCCCTTATGTTGCGATTGGCGCGACCGGAACTTGTACCATTGTTGCTTCACAGGCAGGTGATGGCACTTACGATCCCGCGCCAGACGTCTCGCAGTCCACCACGATAGCTAAAGATACGCAAAGTATTCTCTTTCCTAACCCTGGTCCGCAAAATTTAGCTGATAGTTCATTAACATTATCGGCGGTGACTACTGCAAATTTAAGCGTGACATTTGGCTCCAATACGACCAGTGTCTGTGCGGTTTCTGGCACGACATTGAGCTTTGTGACCAGCGGCCTGTGTACGGTCTATGCTGACCAAGCTGGTGATAGTAACAATAATCCTGCCAATCGAGTCGCACTGTCATTTTACATCGATAATGATACCGATGGGGATGGTGTGATCGACCAGTTGGATGCTTTCGCCAATGACGCCAGTGAATCTTTTGACGTCGATGGTGATGGGACAGGGAACAATGCGGATACTAATGATGCGGGGGACTGGGATCTTAGCTTTAACAGTCAGGGGTGGTTGGTCACTACTACAGAAGCTAATGAAGATTATACCTACCAACATGCTGTGGATGTCACGTCGACGGATGGCATTATTGCGGCGGGTCAAAACGAGAATAATGCAGGGGGATTCAGCGGCCAATTTGGCACGGTTATCTCGGTCAACTCAGATGGAACGCTCAACACAGCCTTTGATGGTGACGGCAAGCTTCAATTCAGTTCCACTTCCTGTACAACTGGCTGTAATGAAATTCTCGGCGATGTGTTCGTTGCCAATGATGGTAGCTATGTGGCGATAGGCCGAGAGGGGAACTCTTCCGAGGCTAAGTTGGTGAATCTCGACTCAACTGGCAGCCTGACCAGTGTCTTTTCTTCTGGTATCTATACTCTACCTGCTCAGTTTCCAATCGGGATAATACCGCTTAGTGATGGTGGTTTTGTGGTTGGCAGCACTAATGGCAGCGTGCCCATCTCAACAATCTATTTCACTCGCTTTAAAAGTGATCTGACGGTGAATACCAGCTTTGGTACTGCTGGATCTGCGGATGTTAGACCAACGGGCTTTTTCGCCGTAACATCAGTGGCGGTTGCCGAAAAGGCTAACTACCTGTTCACCATTCTTCAGCAAAACAATGGTTCTCGCTATCTGGTTCGAATAAACAAAACGGACGGTAGCGTCGATACCAGCTTTGTTCATTTAGGAGCAACAGGCCTTAACCCCAACGTGTTTGGTACCATTTACGCCATGTTAGGCACTGCAGACAACAAAATCCTTTTTGCCAACTCTGCGTCGCAAGTCATCGCCATGGATGAGGATGGCGATATTGCTGAAAGCTTTGGTGATGGGGGAATACAGACACTCAATCAGACGCTGCAGACCGCTGATCTTGTGAAAAGCAGCGATGGGCGCGTTGTTGTTTCTGGCTATGATTCAAATGGCGATCTTCATGTTGCTCGTTTGAAGAGTGACGGGAGCTTAGATACATACTTTGGTGACAATGGTCAGATCAAACTCGACCCGGGTAACGATAGGTTCATTACCAGAGATATGGTGTTGGACAGTGACAATGATATCGTGATTGCGGGCTATGCAGAGATGACAGATACCACTGAGCAGGCGCTGTTCGTAAAGTTGATTAATGACCTTGATACCGATGGTGATGGTATTAGTGATCTTGTTGATACAGATGACGATGGTGACGGCGTCAATGATAGCAGTGATGCTTTCCCACTGGATGCCTCCGAAACTCTTGATACCGATGGGGATGGCACTGGTAATAACGCTGACACAGACGATGATGGCGATGGTGTGAATGACAGCAGTGATGCATTCCCACTTGACGCATCAGAAACGCTCGATACTGACGGGGATGGTATCGGGAATAACACTGACACGGATGATGATGGTGACGGTGTTGATGACGTTAATGATGCCTTTCCATTGGATGCTTCAGAGACCAAAGATACTGATGGAGATGGCATCGGAGACAATGCCGATAAGACCAACCAGACTATCAACTTTGCTGCAATCAGCCCTCAAGCTTTATCGGCCAGCACTCTGGCTATCAGCGCGACAGCAACCTCTGGGCTATCCGTCATTCCTCCTCAACATCAGCCATATGTACTGTGACAAACGCTGTGGTGACGCTAGTCGCATCAGGCACATGTACTATAGTCGCGAGCCAGTCAGGAGATACCAACTATGAAGCAGCGAATGATGTGAACGTCAGTTTTGATATCTTGGATGATGCGGCTTTGAGTTCTCGTATTGTCTTGAGCCAGGGAAGTGGTTCAGTTTCCATATTTTTTGCAGATCAAGGAACAGCGGTGCTGAGGGCCCAAGTGGACAGCGCTAGCAGTACAGCGGGTTACAGTTTTGTCTGGAGCCAAACAGACGTTGACCTTGAGCCCAGTGAAGGTCTCAATAGCGAAACCTTCAGCTTTGATCCTCAAGGACATGTCGGTAGCCATGAGTTGAGTGTTGTGGTGACCGATCCTGTCGGGACAACGGTCACTATTAGCAGGGAAATTAGTATTCGCTCGACACTACCGGAAATGGTATTCCCGATTACCTTGACTCTATCTCAAGCTCATCACAAATTTATTCAGATTCTGTCCACCATTTGGCTTACACCGAGACTGGCTTGTTGTTTGTTCTGGGCGATGTTCCTTACGTGAATGGTCAAGATTTTATAGGTGTTTCCATGGATAACATTGTTGATCATTACAATCTCAGTGAGCAGCAGCAGGATGGGGATTATCAGTATCCAAGCGGCTTGTTTGACTTTGAAGTGCAACAACTTCGACTGGCCGCTTCCGCGCAGATTGTACTGCGACTGAGTTCTGCTATTCCCGCCAACGCGATTTATCGTAAGTACATTGAGTCAAAAGGGTGGTTTACGTTTGTTGAGGATGCAAACAATGCGCTTGCCAGTACGGCGAGCGTGAGTGACGATTGCCCCGCGCCGGGCAATGTCAGCTTTAAAAGCGTTTTGAATCAAGGGGATGACTGTATTCAGCTCACGATTGAAGATGGTGGCCCTAATGATGCCGATGGTAAGGTCAATGGTATTGTCAGTGACCCTGGTGGTATCGCTGTTGCTTCGACGACGCCAGAAGTCAGCATTGCGGTGGTTAGTAATAACGCCAATACCTTCAGTCGTAACGACCAAGAACAAGTGGTATTACGCTTGAAAGTGACTGCCAGTTTGGCAGGAGCCCAATTGGATAGCTTACAAATATCTTCATCGGGTGATCTGAATGAGCAAACTGATTTAAGTCTAGTTGCGCTTTATCAAGATACCGATGCCAATGGCGAGGGTGATACCCTGCTTGCCAGTGGTATCTACCTTCAAGATGACGGTCAGCTTGAATTCACTCTATCCACTCCTTTGCAATTGAGCTCGGGTGATACACATCTGGTCATCACCTATCAATTCAAACAGTGTCCTACGGGGCTGGCGAGTTGCGATACCACAACGGAACGGAGGTAACTCATGATAAGGAAAGTCGTACACGGTGTTGTCGTAGCGCTTGCCGTTTTTGCATTGTCTGGCTGTAGTGATGCTCCAGAGTCGAATGAGTTTGAGCTATCTGTCTCGGATATCAAGATCAGCGAAACCAGCAGCAGCGCACAGCTAGACGTCGATGTGAGTGCTGCCAAGAGCAGCACTCTAAAATTGAAGTAATTGATCAGCGACTTTAGTTTACTTCTGCGCCCTGACATGTTGCTTCACGCTTATCGAGCAAACCGCTGAATTGGGTGAGAAGTAGGGCAATGATGACAATCAAAGCGCCGACCCAAGGTGTATTCATTAGGCCATGCTTTGCAACGATTAATCCTCCTCCCCATGAGCCTAAAGCGATGCCGACGTTAAACGCCGCTATGTTAAGTCCAGAGGCGACATCAACCGCATCAGGCGTATGCTTTTCTGCCAGATTCACCACGTAAACTTGCAACCCAGGGACGTTACCAAAGGCGAATGCCCCCCAGATTAGAATCGTAATAACAGCACTAACAGGATGATAAGCCGCAAGGTTGAAGACAAACAGTATAATCGTAAGACCAATAAAAATGGCGGTAAGTGCTTTAATAGGGCCAAGTTTATCGGCCATTTTGCCTCCCCAGATATTGCCAATGGCAACGGAAACACCATACACCAACATGATTAACCCTATGGTCCCAGAGCTAAATCCAGAAACGTTTTCCAGTATAGGGGCGAGATAAGTGAAAGCAGTAAAAGTTCCTCCATATCCAAGTGCCGTAATCGCATAAACCAGTAGCAACCTAGGTTCGGTAAGAACCTTTAGCTGGGCTGAAATTTTGGTTGCTGGTGGCTGTTTGAGGTTGGCAGGGATTAACAGGGCACTGCCAAGCAAGGCAATGACGCCAAGAATAGCCACGGTGAGAAATGTCGCCTGCCATCCAAATGCTTGCCCGATATAGGTGCCAAGAGGAACACCGGTGACCAAAGCAACGGTAAGGCCTGTAAACATGATCGCGATAGCGCTGGCGGCTTTTTCTTTGCTGACCAGTCCTGTAGCAACAGTAGAACCGATGGAAAAGAAAACACCATGAGCCAGTCCGGTCAGGATGCGAGCGATGATCAGAGTTTCATAACTCGGAGCTTGCCACGCGAGTACATTCCCTAAAACAAACAAGCTCATGACGGACAATAGGACCTTTTTTCTTGGCCAGTTGCCAGTAAGCGCAGTTATGACGGGAGCTCCAATTGCCACGCCAAGCGCATATAGGCTAACCAATAAGCCAGCGGAAGGTAGGGATACTGCAAGGTCGCTTGCCATAGTCGGAATCAATCCGACGATAACAAACTCAGTAGTGCCGATAGCAAAGGCACTAAGGGTTAAAGCAAAAAGTGCAATTGGCATAATAAATTCCAATAATGATGTCGTGGCCGCCATTATTGAAAATCTTTTATTTGTTAAAAATGGTGATTTTATCAAATTACTTTTGCTATAAATAAAGGTAATTGAATTTAATGGACGAAGACATGCGCACACGTTCAGATGAGTTAGAAATGCTACTCGCGGTTGTCGATAGCGGCGGGTTTTCAGCGGCAGCTGAAATGTTAAACATACAAGTTGCCAGAATTTCACGTGCGGTAAGCAAGGTGGAGAAACAGCTGGGTGTTTCAATATTGAACCGAACAACAAGGCGGGTAGAGTTAACCCAAGAAGGTCGGACTTTTGTTGACTCTGTGCGTAAGGGCCTTCACATTATTCATCAGGCTGAAGAAGATCTGATTTCTGGAAGCGAACGTCCAAGAGGCAAGTTACGAGTGGATGCCGCCAGTCCATTTGTTTTCCATCAGCTTGTACCGCTGATACAGTCATTCAAAGATACTTATCCAGAGATTGAGTTGGAAATAACCTCTAACGAAGGTTTTGTTGATTTGCTCGAGCAGCGCACCGATGTCGCTATCCGTATCGGACAACTAAAAGATTCAACATTGCATGCACGTCCACTAGGTAAAAGTGAGCTCTTCATCGTAGCTTCTCCCCAGTATCTGGAATCTTCTGGTGCGCCCCGCACAACGTCAGAATTACAGTCGCATCAATTGATAGGTTTTACATCACCTAAAGTGCTTAACCAATGGCCGCTAAAAGGAGTTGATGCCATAGAGCCAGATATCACGTCGAGTAATGGTGAAACGGTTCGGCAGTTGGCATTGGCATCTAATGGTATTGCCTGTTTGTCTGGCTTTATGGTTCGCGAAGATATTAAACAAGGTAGGCTGGTATCTTTGCTTGATGATGCCAAGCGTCTTGATACCGGTCGAGAGCAGGTGAGTGCTGTGTACTACAAATCTTCAGCAGTGGCACGGCGAATCTCCGCGTTTATCGACTTTATTCAGCCGAAGTTAACCTTGTAGCAAGATTAGTTTGTGAGCGCAGTGTTTGACTAAACCCACTGCTAATATGGATAACAGTGATTCAAAAGGAGAAAGATTATGATTAAAACAACGACTTCAGTAGTTGAAGGCCGACCTGTACAAGATTATTTGGGCGTTGTGGTCGGTGAAGCTATCTTAGGGGCAAACATTTTTAAAGATATGTTCGGCGCAATTCGAGATGTCGTCGGTGGCCGATCTGGTGCTTATGAAAGAGAGATGGGCCGAGCTCGTGAGATAGCCTATGCTGAAATGGAAGAGCGGGCACGTGAGCTGGGTGCCGATGGCATCGTCGGCATCGACATTGATTACGAAGTGATTGGCAGTGGCGGCAGCATGATGATGGTGAGCGTCAGTGGTACCGCGGTGAAGTTCAAATAAGGCTATTCAGCAAGGCGCTTTTGCGGTGTAATGGCGCCAATTGCAGATATAGGAAAGTAACAGATGAAAATTTGGGTTGATGCAGACGCGTGTCCGGTCGTTATCAGAGATATTCTCTTTCGAGCTTCTGAGCGCACTGGCGTGGAAGTCACTTTGGTGGCTAACCAGTTTATTCGTACTCCTGCTTCTCCAAAAGTCACCATGCTACAAGTTCAGGCTGGCTTTGACGTCGCAGATAATGAGATTGTTCAGCGCTGTGAAGCTGGCGATCTGGTGATCACCAGCGATATCCCATTGGCCGATGAGATCATCACCAAAGGCGGCCACGTGTTGAGTTCTCGTGGGGAGCAGTTCACCAAAGAGAATATAAAATCACGCCTTAATATTCGTGATTTTATGGAAACCATGCGCAGTAGTGGTGTCCAAACAGGCGGCCCAGCACCGCTAAACCAAGCGGATCGACAGCAATTTGCTAACCATTTAGACAAATGGTTAGTGCAGTGGCAAAGGGCGCAAAAATAGGAGGAGTGGATGTCCTTGGTTAACCAGTTAGCGCTGTTTATTGATGTGGTGCAGCAAGGCTCTTTTACTAAAGCTGCGACCTTGCACAATATGGACAACTCATCGTTGTCAAAACAGATCAAAAAACTGGAAGTAGAACTAGGCGTGCAGCTTCTTAATCGCTCAACGCGCTCCTTTTCCCTAACGCCAGCGGGTGAAGAAATTCTCGAGCAGGCACATAATCTGGTTGGGACTTTAGGGCATGTTCACTCCATCGCAGACTCTTATCAGGCAAGGCCGAAAGGACGCATACGCATTACCGCACCTTTGCATATTGGCCAGCACTACCTTCAGCCCGTGATTACGCAATTTATGCGCAGTTATCCTGAGGTGGAAATTAACCTGCAAATGGATGATAAGCGTTCAGATATTATTTCTGATCACTTTGATGTCGCATTTCGCCTTGGTCGGCTAGAAGATTCGAGTTTGATTGCAAAGAAAATCGCTGACATCAGGCCGGTGATTTTGGCGTCTGAAAGCTTTATCGATCAGCACGGAGAACCTCAGACTCCTGAGGAGCTAATGAGCTTGCCTTCTGTCGTCTATAGTAATGGGCCATTAACCGTAGATACGGCACGTATTAGTGAAGCACCGGGTGGCAGTACGTTCATAAATCACAAAATGACGGGTAAATACAAGGTCAATGATGTGCTGACTTTGTTAGCGGCCGTCCAAGATGGGCTTGGCTATGCCATGATTTCCTCTTCCAACCTATACCGCCCAGTTGCCGAGATGAATCTAAAGCCGATCCTGACGCATTACACTCTATGTAATCGCGGCCTCGCCCTATATGCTCTGTACCCACATCGTAAGCAAACGGCGCTGGTTAGAGAGTTTATTTCTGCGGTGCAGGCACATATTGGTACACCACCAATCTGGGAAAAGCAGGTGGACAACTTTGCTCACCTCTACCCAACTCGCTAAAGAGTGAACAATAAAAAGCCCGGCGAAGGCCGGGCTAATCAACAAAACTTAATGATGATGTTTGTGGCTCATCCCACTCATGACTTTCTTGATAGGTGCTGAGACAGTCTGCTCCTGACCGTTTGCGAAGGTCAGTTTCACATCAATGCTCTCACCTTCGACCAGCGGCTTTTTCAGGTCAAATAACATAATGTGTAGGCTACCGGGTTTTAGCTCGACCATACCATTGGCTGGCACAGTAATTTGCTCTACCTGACGCATTTTCATTACATCGCCATCTTTAATCACATCATGCAGCTCAACTTTGCCTGCAGCGTCTGTACTGGCTGATACGATAACGCGGTCTTTTGCGCTGTGGTTCATGATTTCAGTGAACACAGCACTAGTGGCGGCACTCGGTGGTGTCGCACGTGCATAGGTATGGGATAGCATGATGTCTGAAGCAGCGTGAGCAAGTGGGCTAAGTGCGATAGACGCTAAAATGAGGGCTTTTAACTTCATTAGGATTTTCCTTGTGACGTAAGTGTTTTCATCGCTTCAACCAAAGGAGCCGGTGTCAGCGTGTGTGGCACTTTAGTAATTAATGTGCCATCTGGTTTTAGGAAATAAAAATAGGAGCTGTGGTCAAGGGTGTACTTCAGCTCCGAGTTTTCTAATTTGGTCTTACGGAAAATAACGCCGTATTTATGTGCCAAAGGTGTGGTGACATCGAGTGGCGCGGACAAGCCTTCAATCATTGGATGGAAGTACTGGGCGTATTTGTATGAGTCTGCCGCGGCATCACGTTCAGGATCGAGCGAAACAAACATAGGCCTGAAGTGAGATTTTACTTCATCATCCACCTGATTCAGCGCGCCTGCTAACATGGCTAGCGAGGTTGGGCAGACATCTGGACAACGTGTGAATCCAAAGTAAACGATGCGTACGCGAGAGTCTTGTTGATCGAAGATTTTGACCGGTTTGTCATTTTCACCGAACAGGACGACTTCTTTACTGGTTGCAGCAGGAGCCTCGGTCGTTGGCTGTGAATCCAGATACGCTTTCACGCCAAAGCCTAGTGCAAACGCGGCAACTAAAATTAAAGACCAGTTCTTACTCATTGTTCCATCCTAATCGAGGTGCTCACACTGTGTTGGCCATCAGTGAGTTCGCCAACCCAAGTCATGGCATCAGTCGTACATACCGGCAGAATAACCTGGCCTGTAAACTGACCTGTTGAGCTTTTATTGAGTTTAAATACGGCGGTACCCATTTCCATCTCGTGGCCTTCCAAAGTCAGCAACAGACTTTCCTGTTGAGCTTCGGGCCAGTCGACGACGATTTCAGTGGGTACCAATGGCTGACTGATGTCGCGATCAACTTTTATACGAACATCGTTGCTTTCACAAGCTTCAGTAGTGAGTAAGCAATATTCTGACAAAGGTTTGACTTGGGAACGGGTTTTAAACCACTGGTAAATGTCACCGGCGAAGAAGCCTGCACCAAGCGTTACGACGACCAAGAGCAGCTTTAACATTGAAGACACGGTGTTCTCTCTTTGATTCTAAAGCCGCAATCCTAGCACCAAGTGAGTCTAAATACCTCAGCCAACAAATAAATCTGTGCTTGGAATCAATCTACTCAATGATGGGTGTTCTGGCGATGAATTCCATAGACAGCATGATCCAGAATTCGATCTCCAACTTTCTCCTTATTGGTAATGATACCCTCTAGGGTCATACCTACGCGCTCGGCGACTCGTCGGCTCGGTAGGTTATCTTTGGCGGCAGATAGCTGGACCTTCTCCATCTGGTATTCATTAAACGCAATATCAATCAATTTGTTCACCACGCGCGTAATGATGCCTTTGCCTTGCTGGTGTTGCGATAGCCAGTAACCAATCTCGACAGTTTTTGTGTCGTAACTAATTGTGTTGAAGCTGCAGTTTCCTACGATGTTGCTGTTATAGATGATCGCACAGGTCATTGATTTCCCGTCTGCATATTCATGTAAAACACGCTGAACGAACATACGGAAATCTTGCTCGGACTGGCAGTAGGGAGGCCAAGTCAACCATTGTGATAAATATTCTGTTTGAGTGGATACTAATTCACTGTATTGAGTGGCAAATGATTCCTGAACAAGAGCGAGTTCGAGTTCAGAGTCGATAGAGATTGTGAACATAAGGAACCTAAACAAGTTGAATATGAAGAGCTAACTTAACAGAGTAAGACTGGTATGACCATAAACACTTGTTGCAAAAAACATTTTCCATGTAGCACGGAATTCACCCAAGACGTTATGCAAATCACAATTATATAAATAGTCTTAAATAATTTGTGGTTTTTATGAAAGGAAATCGTTTAGCCTTGCAGCCCTAAAATAAGAAAAATTAGTCAGTTAGGTTATTACTAATGGATGAGCCGCTTGATAACGTAAGCGTAGATTTACGTCAGGTGCTATTTGAAATCGCTTCAGCCCTCGATGCAGTCGGGATCGATGATATAAATCACGGTCACCGGGTTGCATACATTGCTTATCAATGTGCTAAACGAATGGGGTGGGAGGAAGAGCAGGCTCAAATCGCTTTTTCCCTGGGATTGATCCATGATTGCGGTGTTTCGCAGTCTAATGAGCGTTCCTATCTATTCAAGTCGATGGCTCCGGAGAACACCAAAAAGCATTGTATTAAAGGTTATGGGCTGTTGAGCGCTTGCCCGCCTCTGGCTGGATTAGCATTGCCAGTTCTGTATCATCATACCTGGTGGGAGCAGCTGAGCGGCGAAACCAGAGCTTCAGAAAACGATAAACTACTCGCCGGATTGCTATTCATCTCTGACCGGGTTGATTATCTCTACTCACGTTTTTACCCAGACCAATACGGCAATATCACCGAGAACAACAAAAAATCGATCATCGGGGAATTGACCGCCAATGCTGGGATCTTGTTTGAGCCTAATATGGTTCAGCACATGTGTGAGTTGATAGACAACGATGACTTCTGGTTTTCAATGGAATCTCGCTATATCGAGACAATGGCAAGTCGCTTTCCATCGGTGCCTTTCTTTTCATCTCGATTGGGATTGGAAGACACGATTGCTGTAGCGGAATTCTTTGCCCAGATTGTCGATGCAAAAAGCACTTTCACGTTTCAGCACTCTCGTCATGTTGCGGAGTTAACGTCATTTCTGGGTAAACAACTGGGGTACTCGACCAAAGCACAACGAATGTTGTATCTGGCAGGGTTAGTGCACGATATTGGAAAACTGAAAACTCCGGTCGCGGTTTTGCATAAACCTGCAGAGCTGACGGATGAAGAGTATGCGTGCATAAAGCGCCATGCGACCGATACCCGTCACGCATTGACCAATATGTTTCGCTCTAGCCAAGTTATTGATTGGGCTTCGAATCACCATGAAAGGCTGGATGGGTCTGGTTACCCGTTAGGGAAAACAGCCAAAGATCTCGATCAACCAAGCCGAATTGTGGCCATTGCCGATGTGTTTCAGGCTCTGACTCAATCACGCCCTTATCGACAAGGCGTGTCACTTGAGGAAACAATGCAAATACTGCAGGAATTGGTAGATGAATCGAAACTGGATTCTGTCGTGTTTGAGTGTCTGATGGAGAACGATCTTGAGTGCTATCAGATTTCAACAGGTCACCCTGCCATAGAAAAAGCCAGCGCTTAATGCGCTGGCTTTTGGCTTATTGAGCTTGATTACTTTTCCAGTAAGAACTGTTTGAAGCGCGCCTGTGTTTCCGCGTCGGCTTTGTTATACCAGAAATGCAGCATTTCCTCGGCAGTCGAGTCGCCTTTGACGCCTTCTTTGGTGACTTTAGCAGGTAGCGTTACTGGCTGTACCGTGGCGCCAATAGCGGCGGCAGAGACAGCTGCAACACCACCTCGGCGGTTGTAATCTGCCAGTTCAATCTGGAAGTTTCGGCCAATCTGCATACCGTCTTTTACGAGCTTATCCTGCGTAACTGCTAGAGCGCTACCACTTGCAGTTGTGAGCTGCCAGTCGACATTTTTAATCTTCTTCTCCGCTTCGTGTTGATCGCGGTATTTAGGCATATCGAATGTCAGTTCAGTATCGTTGGTATCAAACGTGGCAATAATGGGATCGCTTTCAAGAATAATACGGTCATTACCTTGCGTGAAGTATGGCTGGTAGCGGAACAAAACTTGGTTTTCGCCGTCAGGTAAAGTCAGCGTTTTGTTTGCTGAAAAGAAGCCACCAGAGAGCTCTGGTTTTGCGTCGTTCGCAACCAATACATCCACAGTGTCTGGGACGGTAATGGTTACTTCAGCCGCCGCCATACCGCTGATGCTTAATGCAACGGCGGCCAATAATGTTGTTTTGATTTTCATGACTTGATCCATTTGATTTGGTTAGCCAACACTTTGCCTAGCAAGTCCAGATATTTCAATTAGATGAATGTCAAAGTGATAAGATTTCACGGAAACTTAACTTTCAGTGATGATAAACCACTAACTAAGCGCAAGCTAAGTGTGACAGGTGTTTAGGGGTACGGATGACTTATTTTGCTAAGGTTTATTAAATAATGATTTTGGGGTGTGTGATTTATAAATTTTGAGTGACATTTCACGGTAAATAGGTGAGATCACGACTATATTGATGGTTATGTCTATAACCTACGAGAAGGATAACGCTATGAACTGCATTTGGATGCAAGACAGCCGTTTTGTGTTGTCGTCATGGTACAACTTAGACTTTTGCCTATCGCTTTTGAGCAAAGAATCCCCTTCGCTTTGATTTCCTGGGTGCACTCGCACCATCTATTCGCAATTTAACGCTTTAAATCCGATGCAGATTGTCTGCAGGGATCGATCTATCTATAGGAAATTAAATATGAAACGCATTCCAGAACCCTTTCGCATTAAAATGGTTGAACCGATCAAAATGACCACTTATCAAGACCGAGTTGCTGCGCTTGACGAAGCCGGTCTGAACCCTTTCTTATTAAAAAGTGATGATGTCTATATTGACCTTCTGACTGACTCGGGCACAGGTGCGATGAGTGACAACCAGTGGGCTGGTTTGATGATGGGGGACGAGTCTTACGCAGGGAGTCGCAACTATTACAATCTTTGTCAGGCGGTCGAGCACTTTTTTGGTTATAAACTAACGGTGCCCGCTCACCAAGGTCGCGGGGCGGAGCAAATTCTATTCCCGGCATTGATTGAGCGTATGCGCAGTGTTCGCGGCGGGACGGAGCCAGTTTTCATCTCCAACTATCACTTTGATACCACGGCGGGGCATATTGAGTTAAATGGAGGCAAGGCCATTAATGTCGTCGACAGACATGCTTTTGATACGACGACCCCGTATGACTGGAAAGGTGATTTCGACCTCGACAAACTTGAAGCGACTATTGAGCAGTATGGTGCACATAACATTTGCGCCATCATCACCACGGTGACTTGTAACAGCTCTGGTGGTCAGCCGGTGTCTATGGCCAACATGCGCGCGGTTTATGAGTTGGCAAGCAAGAATGACATCCCTGTTGTGATCGATTCTGCACGCTATTGTGAAAACGCCTATTTCATTAAACAGCGTGAGGAGGGATATCAGGATAAGTCGATCCTCGAAATCATCCGAGAGATGTATCAATACGGTGATATGCTGACTATGTCCGCTAAGAAGGACCCTATGGTCAATATTGGTGGCCTGTGCTGTATTCGTGATCACCAAGAGCTGTTCCAAGCCGTACAAACGCGTTGTGTGCCAATGGAAGGGTTTGTCACTTATGGCGGTATGGCAGGGCGAGACATGGAAGCGTTGGCTCGCGGCCTTTATGAAGGTGCAGACGAAGATTACCTCCACTATAGGATCAGTCAGGTGCAATATCTTGGTGAGCGTCTGCGTGAAGGGGGGATTCCCATTCAGTATCCAACAGGTGGGCATGCAGTGTTTGTCGATGCAGCGAAGATACTCCCTCACATTCCAGCAGAAGAGTTTCCAGCTCACGTCTTGTGTAATGCCCTATACCTTGAAGCTGGAGTTCGAGCGGTAGAAATTGGTTCGTTGCTCCTGGGGCGTGATCCGGAAACAGGCAAACAAAAATCGTCGGAATTGGAACTGATGCGTCTTACCATTCCTCGTCGTGTATATACCAACGATCACATGGATTATATTGCCGATGCGATCATTGCGCTCAAAGAGCGTGCTCATGAACTTAAAGGCTTAATGTTTGAGTATGAACCTCCCGTGCTGCGTCATTTCACGGCGCGATTTAAGTCCAAATAATCCTTAATTAAAACCTGCCTCCTAAAATTTTTAGGGGGCAGTATTTTGTAATGGCGATCCTCCAATATTTGGTATCTCATTCTTTAAATTATTGACAAATAAGTATGTTTCTCGGCTTGCTAGGATTTTATAAATTATGGGTCGAAATCCAATTTGTAATGTAACAGACCTCGTATATACAACTATTTTCTGATCTTGCCTCGAAAACAACCTTTATTTTTTTTATCAAAAAAAAAGTCTCTCAAATACTGAAAGTGATGTTCTTCGCGATGTATCCGTAGAACAGCGAATACCGATCCTCGATAAGTCTTTCGGCTCAATACTTGGCCAGCAGGCAGTTAAACGCGGCTTACGATGATAGGTATCACTTCCCAACTTTCGGGTAAATGTACAAGGAATGAGAGAAATAGGTATGAATCGTATAACTTTGTGCGCCGCTAGTATCGCTTTGGCGCTATCCGGCACCGCGATGGCTGCACCAACAGCCCCTAGTATTGATGTTTACGGCTCAAACAATCTTCAGTTCTCGAAGATTGAGTTAGCAATGGAAACCACTTCTGGCTACAACGACATGGTGAAATATTTCGATGAAGCGGATATTACCATTAAATTTAATCAGTGGAGTGGCACAACGGGGGACACCTACAAGGTTTACTTTGACGGTGCTCAGGTAGCAACCGGAGACATTACCGGTAGCCAGACCACAGCAAGCTTCAAATATGCAAATGGCGGTCGTTATCAAATGACGATTGAAGCGTGTGACGCAAGCGGTTGTAGCACGAGTGCGCCTGCTGAAATTGTGGTTGCTGACACCGATGGTGCTCACCTTGCACCGCTGGCGATGAATGTTGATCCAAACAACAAGAGTTACAACACGGACCCTAACACGGTCGTTGGTACTTACTTTGTTGAGTGGGGTATCTATGGCCGTGACTTTACGGTAGACAATATTCCTGCCGATAACCTGACCCATATTCTATACGGCTTTATTCCAATTTGTGGCCCGAATGAATCAGTGAAATCAGTCGGTGGCAACAGTTACAACGCACTGATGACCGCATGTAAAGGAGTGCCAGACTATGAAGTCGTGATTCATGACCCATGGGCAGCTTACCAAAAGAGCTTCCCTCAAGCAGGCCATGAGTACAGTTCTCCTATCAAAGGCAACTACGCGATGCTAATGGCGCTTAAGCAGCGCAATCCAGATCTGAAAATTATCCCTTCCATTGGTGGCTGGACGTTATCAGACCCATTCTTTGACTTTACTACCAAAGCGAACCGAGACACCTTTGTCGCTTCTGTTAAGCGCTTCCTGACGACGTGGAAGTTTTATGATGGTGTGGATATTGACTGGGAATTCCCAGGCGGCGGCGGTGCTGCTCCTGATTTAGGTGATCCTGTAAATGATGGCCCAGCGTACATTGCGTTGATGCAAGAGCTTCGTGCGATGCTTGACCAATTGGAAGCAGACACCGGCAGAACGTATGAGCTTACGTCAGCAATCGGTGTGGGTTACGACAAAATTGAAGATGTGAACTACGGGGATGCAGTTCAGTACATGGATTACATCTTTGCCATGACGTATGACTTCTACGGCGGTTGGAACAATGTTCCTGGTCATCAGACGGCACTGTACTGTGGTACATTCATGCGCCCAGGTCAGTGTGATGGCTCTGGTGTAGATGAAAATGGCGAACCGTACAAAGGCCCTGCTTACACCACGGACAACGGTATTCAGCTTCTGCTAGCGCAAGGTGTTCCTGCGAATAAACTCGTTGTGGGTACCGCCATGTATGGTCGTGGTTGGGAAGGCGTGACACCTGATACGCTCACCGATCCTAATGACCCAATGACTGGAACAGGTACTGGTAAGCTGAAAGGCAGCACAGCACAAGGTGTCTGGGAAGATGGTGTGATTGATTATAAAGGCGTGAAATCCTTTATGCTTGGCGCGGACAATACTGGCATCAACGGTTTTGAATATGGCTACGACGCGCAAGCTGAAGCACCTTGGGTTTGGAATCGCTCTACAGGTCAGCTGATTACGTTTGATGATGACCGCTCTGTGAAAGCGAAAGGCGCATATGTACGTGATTTAGGCCTTGCCGGTCTATTCTCCTGGGAGATTGACGCTGATAACGGTGACATTCTCAATGCTATGCATGAAGGGCTAGCTGGTGGAACACCAGCGAATCGAGCTCCAGTTGCTGCAGCGGGCGCGGATGTTTCAGTAACCGGTCCTGCATCGGTTGTACTGGATGGCAGCAGCTCAAGTGACTCGGATGGCAGTGTTGCAAGCTATGTGTGGGAACAGCTCTCAGGTACTAGCGTTTCACTAACGGGTGCAAACACTGCACAGGCGAGTTTCGATGTAGCTGAAGTTGCGCAAACTGAAACGCTTACTTTCAAATTGACGGTGACGGATAATGAAGGTGCGACGGGCACCGACACAGTTGTTGTGACAGTAAAGGCGAAAGACACTGGCCCTGTAAACACTGCGCCAGTTGCGGCAGTATCAGCACCTGCTACAGCGAATGCTGGAGATGTGGTAGTGGTTGACGCTTCTGGTTCTAGTGATGCAGATAATGACATACTAACGTACAGTTGGGATGTGCCTGCTGGACTCAATGCCACCATTAGTGGTGCAACGGTGACATTCACTGCTGCTGAGTACACGCAAGATACTTCATTGCTATTTACTGTAACAGTCAGTGACTCTCAAGCGACGTCTTCTGCTTCGGCTACTGTTGTTGTCGCGAAGAAGGATACTGGTGGCGGTACTTGTACCAACGCTTGGGATTCTGGCGCAATCTACAATGGCGGTGACCAAGTGACTTGGGATGGTAAAGTCTGGGAAGCGAAGTGGTGGACACAAGGTGATGATCCTACTCAATCTGGTCAGTGGGGTGTTTGGAAAGAAGTAGGCCCTGCAAACTGCTAATCTAAACAACTCTTCTTATCGTAGATAAAGAAAAGCCGCTCAATACTGAGCGGCTTTGTTGTTCTTGTCAGCTTAGTTAACGGCTCTGACTTTACCTTGCTTAAGACTGTTGAGTACTTCAGCTTTAGGCCCATCAGCGATGACGCAGCCTTTCTCCATAACGATGACTCGATCAACCACATCTAGCATGGATGTTTTATGCGTAATCAAGATCAGCGTTTCCGATGGCTTTAGTTGCGCTAACTGTTGCTTGATGTGCATTTCAGAGCGGTTATCCATAGCACTGGTTGGCTCATCCATTAACAGCACTGGTGGGCGACCAAGGAAGGCGCGTGCAATGGTAACGGCTTGACGTTGACCACCGGAGAGCAATAAGCCTCCTTCACCGACCTGACGTTCTAGACCTGCTGGGTCTTGCTGAGTAAATACGGTCACACCAGCGCGGTTAGCCGCATCCATCACATCACGATCGTCGGCCAATGGGCGACCCAAAGTAATGTTATCGCGAATGGAGCCATAGAAGAGCTGGCTGTCTTGTGGCACGCAGCCAATGTTGCGTCGGATGTCGATGTGATGCAGCTGCTCGATATCTGTATCATCGATACGAACATGGCCTTCCGTCGGTTTAAACAATCCAAGGATCAAACGCTCAAGCGTAGTTTTACCTGAGCCAATTCGACCAATAATAGCGACTTTTTCACCAGGATTGATGGTAATGCTCAGGTCTCGAATAGAAGCTATCGGCGAGTCCGGATAGTGGAAGGTGACCTTATCCAATTCAATCTTACCGTGAACAATTGGACGGTGAATATAGCGCTTCCCTTCCTCCTGCTCATCTGGCATTTCCATCACTTGTTCAATAATGGTCATTGAAGACTTGGCTTGGTTGTATCGTGTGGATAGCAAAGAAAGCTGAACCATAGGACCAATGGCTCGACCACTCAACATGGTTGCTGCAATCAGGCCACCCATGGTGAGGTCACCTTCTGCAATCAAGTACACGCCAAGAATGATCATCCCAACATTGGATGCTTGCTGAACGAAGCCTGCGGTGTTCTGGATGCCATCTGTGATGCGACGACTCTTGATGTTCCAGTTTGCCATATGAGCGACCGCTTCTTCCCAGCGGAACTGGAATTGGCTTTGCGCACCAAACAGCTTGACGGTTTCTAGCCCTGACAGACTCTCAATAAGGTTAGCGTACTTTTGTGAGGCTAGGCGTGAACCCTCTTCAATTGTGCGTCGCAAAGGTCCCTGAATCAGCGCCGAGTAGATAATTAGGATCAGCACGCCTGCAATTGGAACCAAAACAAGATTACCCGCCATCAGCCAGATTAGAACAAGGAATAGCAGCGCAAAAGGCAAGTCAATTAAAGAACCAATGGTGGCTGAAGTGAAAAATTCCCGAATGGACTCAAATTCTTGCAAATGACGAGCAAACGCGCCGACCGACGGTGGTCTCGCTTCCATTCGAATGCCAAGTACTTTACTGAACAGCTTGGAAGAGATCAGAATATCGGATTTTTTGCCTGCCACGTCGATAAAGTAGCTGCGCATTATCTTGAGTGTCAGATCAAACAGGAAGATGACAAAGATACCGCTTGCCAGCACCCACAAGGTTTCGAAGGCGAGGTTGGGCACCACCTTGTCATACACCAAACGGGTAAACATTGGCGCTGCAACGGCAAACAAGTTAATCAGAATAGAAGCGATCAACACGTCACGATAGATGTTCTTCGACTGCCAAATCGTGCTCCAGAACCAGTGCCCTTCGCGCGTTTTGAGGACTTCTGGAGAACGTTCGTCATAACGGAACTGTTTCTTAACCAGAAAGTAGCGACCAATGTAGAGTTCTTCCAGTTCATCAAGCGGAATAGCGATTGGTACTAAGCCAGATTCGCCAGTGACGATTTCTGCTTCCTGTTTATCACTGTTGATAGTGTTAAGCACGCACGCATCACCACTTTTTAGCAGTAAGACCACAGGCAAAACTAAATCCGAAATATCTTCGAGTTTGGAACGGTTCTCTTTCGCGACCAGACCGGCACGCTCAGCCGAGCGAGGGAATAAAAATGGTGTCAGCTTGCCTTCGGTTAAAGGCAAGCCATTTATCAAGGCTTCCGGCGAGTTAGCCAGACCGTAATAGCGGCTGACGTAAATCAGCGAATTTAATAAAGGATCCTGCATCTATAACCTTTTTACTTATCGACAATGAAGCCTTGGAAGACATCAATAAAGTGTTCAGACAAGAAATCCAACTGGATTTGTGTCTCAACTCGGGACGCAATGGTTTTAATACCAAGGTTATGTGCGGTACGTGAGATAGAAGTCAGGGTAAATTTCTGCTTCTCATCATCCAGATGGTGCGTGTATAGGTAATCCAGTTTGACGTAAGCCGGGCGGAATTCGTTAATGTAATCCAGCGATTGGAAGTTACGTCCGTAGTTATCGACACCAAAATCCGCACCTGCACCACGAACCGCATTACAGAATAAAGCTGTATGGTGCGGTGTATTGACAAAGCAGCTTTCGGGAACTTCGAAATGTAGCTTATCGGCAACGGACTTATGGCGATTCAACATCTGAGTGATCCAGCGGATAAAGCTTGGCTGGGCAATACTGCTTTGCGAAATGTTGATGGCAATTGGTTCAGAAAATTCCCCTTTCTCAAGGCGTTCGACAATGGACTTGATAACGTATTCATCAAACAGGTGGCTGGCATTGAGCTGTTCTAAGGCAAACAGGTATTGGTTAGCACTGAAGCGTTCGCCATTTTTCTCAATCGCAGAAAAGACTTCTCGGTGATAAGTTCTTCCACCTTCGTCATTGGCAGCTTGGAATCGGAACTGGAACCAATCGTTACTGATGGCTTCCTCAACCAACGTTTTCCATTGCTGTTTACCCATCAGATTTTCAGAGTTATCACCCGTGACGTAGCCATAGGTAATTTCCGGATCAGACTTAGCCGTTGCCAGTGCGTTATCTAGCATGGTCAAAATTTCAGATGGGTTCTTAGTTGTTTCACTGTATACAACACCCAGTGATAGGTTGGAGGTAGCCATGCCTGTCGGATCGGCGTTGATGTCCTGAACATAAGTTACGATGCTATCGGAAACCAGTTTAAGGTCCACTTCATCCATATTTGGCAGGATGAAACCGAATTCTGCGGAGGAGATTCGAGCCAGCGTCACATCTGGAGACGTGAGAGAGATTTTAAGATGGTCAGCCAACTCACGTACCATTCCATCACCAGCTTCGTAACCTTTCTCTTCATAAAGCTCGTTGATGAAGCTTGCTTCGAGGATTGCAACACCGCCGATACCGCCTTCACCAAGCCACGAGTTAAGCTGACTCATATAGTAAGCGCGGTTTCCAAGCCCTGATACTGGATCAATGTAGGCACGCTCACGTAGTTGCTGTGCTTCTTTTGCTTGCGCCTTAAAGGATTGTTCTACTTGAGCAGACATGCTGTTAATGCCGTCAACGACATAAATAAGATCTTTCGTGCTCGGTCTTGGGAGTGGTTCACCAAAGTGATTACGTGCCACTTGCTCCATTTTTTCAACGATGAGCTGAAGAGGACGAAGGGCGCGCTTAAGAATGAAGGCAATTGATAAGAGTCCGATAGTGAAAATCAGACTGAACGCGATAACTAGGCGCTCAAATGCGTTCCACAGCTGGGTGTAGGCATCCCCAGTGTGGCTGACAATCTCAACTTCTGCCAGTTGCATCCATCCGCTAGTAACGACTCGGCGCTCGTGAATTTTCTCAAACAGGTGCAGTTTGGTAAACCAATCTGGCACATCCAGTGGCTTGACGGGGTACGAACGAAGAATTTCCTCACCATTATCGAGGAAAATCAGTCGAACGACTGAATAACTGCTGCCATCAAACAGGGCATTAATGACGGATTCAACGGCGACCTGATCCTTGTTCTCCAGATATGGAGCCAAAGCAAGACCGACTGTGTTGATGGTGTTATTCACTTCAGAGCGCTGCTGCTGCACTAAGTTATTGCGCGTGGTGTTAAATTCGATGATGAAGACCGAAGCCATCAGCATCAAAAATACAGCAATCATTCCCGCGACAAGCTGTTTATATAAAGTCATATTGCCTACTCATCGTAATTCACTATTGGTTTGTTGAGTTTGAGTGATTTTTCTCGTGCACGAAGATCATTCCATAGACTAAGTCTGGATGATTTTCCTGCCAGTTGTCCTTGTTTTGATTTCATCAGCCATAGGTTTTTACCGTTGAAGCTGTAAATCGGTAGTAAGTCCCTGCGTTTGGAGGCTTTTTTTATCTCTGGGTCGATATTATCGAGCAGAATCGGTTCCGCACTGGGCTTAGAGTAATATGCGAGCACCATGTGAAACTGGTTAAGCGTGATAGCTTTAACGTATACCAAACGCAGTTTTTTATCTGAGACGCCCAGCTCAAGGAGAGAGAAATACTTTGCGATGGTAAAATCTTCGCAATCGCCGGCATTACTGCCGAGAAATTCCAACGGAGTAGCCCAGTAGTCTTTCTTTCCCCATAAACGGTCATCGTTGACAAAGTTCAGCTGGTTAAAGAAGCTATTGACTTCAGTGAGCTTTTGTCTTTCCGAAAGCCCCTTAAACTGTTCCATTTCACGACGCCATGTTTCGACACGTTTGCCTGCTCGATCACCATAAGTATTACGCACAGCCTCGACCCAGCGCTGCTCTTGAGTATTGAGCGCCTGTGAAGCTGTGGAAGCTAAAATAATAAATAGAGCTGCGAGCCAGTATTTCATGTTGGCTATACTCTGACCTTACTTGCAGTCTCAGTTGTTCGCATCTTTATTCCTTTAGTGCGTTGTTTTTGGCGCCCAAAATTGGTTTAAGTAAGTATTCCATTACCGTGCGTTTGCCTGTGATGATATCGACAGAAGCGGTCATCCCAGGAATGATGGGTAAAGAGGTATCGTTGTTCAGGCTGGTTTCTTTAGTTCGCACTCTAACCAGATAAAAGCTATTGCCTTCTTCGTCTGTCGTGGTATCAGCACTGATGTGCTCTAACGTTCCTTCCAAACCCCCGTATTTGGTGAAATCATATGCACTGAACTTAACGATGGCATGCAATTCAGGGCGTAGGAAGGCAATATCCTGTGGGGCAATTTTTGCTTCGACCAACAGAGTATCTTCACTTGGGACAATCTCAACGATATCCATGCCCGGTTGGATAACACCACCGACGGTATTCACATTCAGTGTTTTTACTGTTCCGGTAACGGGGGATACGACCACAGTTCGATTTACTCTGTCTTCAAGCCCTACTGTTGATTCGGTTAGGGCTGATAGCTTGTCCTGTGCTTCGTTAAGCTTTTCTTGTTGCTCAGAGCGGAATTTTTGTGCGGCATCTATCCGGCTGAGCATGGATTCTTTGATAGAGGATCTTAAGACGGGAACCTTCAGTTCACTCGAAGTCATCTCCCGGCGGGTATCATTAACTTGACGTTGTAATTTAAGCAACTCAATACGTGGAACAACACCTTCATCAGCGAGTGGTTTGGTGATTTCCAGCTCTTTACGGGCAAAATTGTAGCTTTCACGTAAGTTGCTTACCCTAGCCTGAATTTCGACGAGGTCTTGCTGCTTCTGTTTAACTTGTTGATCGATCACTGAGATTTGGTTACGCAGGTTATTTAAGTCTTGACGATACTCAGCGCGCTGGCGAGCGACGAGTTTTGGTTGACGTTCTTCAAGTTCAGGTGGAAATGCCAGTTTACTGAAGTCGAGTTGAACACTTTGCTGCCAAGATTTTTCACTGAAGTCTTCATTCACACTCACGCTGGTGATAGACGCTGATAGCTGCAGAACACTGGCCGTCAGGTTTGCCACTTGCTGTTCGCGTTCACGAAAATCTGAGCGAAAGCGGGTATCATCGATCAAAAGTAGTTGCTGACCTTTCTGAACGATTTGACCTTCACGAACGAGGATTTCTTTAACTAGGCCGCCTTCAAGGTTTTGTACTACTTGTATTTGAGAAGAAGGCACAACCTTCCCTTGCCCAACGGTAACTTTATCGATCTGAGCCCAAGACGCCCATGCCCCAGCAAGGATAAAAAACAAAACCATCACCCACAGCATAATTCTCGCGCTGCTTGGCGTATTGAGCAAGAGCGCTGCTGTTTTGTCATCTACATACTCAAGCTCATTGTTAGCGAGCTTGTTGTAATTGTCTTGACCCATTGATGATCCTTGTTACTTCTACGTATTTGATTGATTCTATTATCCAAAATGATAAATGTTAAGCTGTAGTCGTTAGAACGGTGTGCCATATCAAACACTTAAATAATAGAAAACAATCAATCAGTTGTACTAAGTATATACGGCGATTTTTCTTGATAACTTGCTTTCTACCGATAGATAGCGCTTTACGTGCATCAAATCTCCCGAGACAATCTGGTACATGAGCTTGTGTTCATGTATATATGAGCGCACAATCGGCAAAAAAATTTCGCAGGAGAGAAGATGGAACTCGAAGATATCCGCCGTGAATACAGTAAAGGTGGTTTGCGTAGGAAAGACCTAAAAACCAACCCAGTAGATCAATTCAATCTATGGTTGCAGCAAGCGATTGACGCTAAACTTACTGACCCAACCGCAATGACAGTGGCGACGGTAGACGAAAACGGTCAGCCTTTCCAGCGAATCGTGTTGCTGAAGTATGTCGATACACAGGGGTTTGTCTTCTATACCAACTTAGGTAGCCGCAAAGCGCAGCAAATTGAAGTTAACTCACGAGTTAGCCTTCATTTCCCATGGCATCCATTGGAGCGTCAGGTGCATATTACGGGTGTGGCTGAAAAACTGAGTGTTGCAGAAAATATTAAGTACTTCTCCTCACGTCCAAAAGAAAGCCAACTGGCGGCGATTGCAAGTAGACAAAGTAGCCGTATTTCTACACGCGGCGTACTGGAAGGTAAGTTTCTCGAGCTAAAGCAAAAGTTTGCACAGGGCGAGATTCCTGTTCCTAGCTTCTGGGGAGGATTTCGTATTAAACCTGAAAGCATTGAGTTTTGGCAGGGTGGCGATCACCGCCTTCATGACCGCTTTTTATTCTCCAAGTCAGATAACGAGTGGCAGATTGACCGTTTAGCACCATAGGTTAGCCGCTTACAAGACATACGTTGAATACGCCGTGCTATGCGGCGTATTCATTACTCAATACCACTGAAAGCTGTGTTCTCAGCAGGGTTTGAGGGATGTGCGAGCCAAATCCTGCATCCAGAGCCATATCAATCAGTTGTGCTTTACTGTGGGCACCAAATTTCCCTCTTAGGTGCAACACGTAGTTTTCCAGCGTTTTAGTCGAGATGTTCATGACATCGGCTATGTATTTCGGCTTCTTACCGTACAGCAACAAAAATAATACTTCTGACTCTCTTGTTGTCAGCTTGATTTGATGGTTTTGCGGCGACAATTGATTCAACGAGATTCGCTCTTCACTGTGTAAACCCGTCGCCCGACAAATCCAATGACCGACCTCCAACACTGCGGTATCAGTCAGCTCTTGACCATAGAAGATAGTGCCCTGAACGTTTCCTTGAGAGTCATACCAAGGGGACTTACTGAAAATGTGTGTGCGCCAACTGCCGTCAGGGTAGGGGTGAACATCCAGTACCTTAATTGACTGTTTAGTCTCAATCACGAACCTATCTTGCTCCTGAAAGTCACTGGCACACTTAGTGGTTGGGCTAGGCATCTGATGATCGGTGAGACCGATACAATCCTCTGGCAGTTCAAAGCCAATGAGCTTGGCATAAGAGTGGTTAGCGTAAGCGAAAACGGAATTGAGGTCTTTGCATCCCCAGTAGCCAGGGAGTTGGTTGAATAAAGAAATTAGGTGCGGTTCCAAAGCGATGTCTACCTTTTACAGTACTCCGGTTATGATATCAGATGAGTAATCTGTCAATCCATCCCAGATTTGCTGTAAGGGCTTTAAAAATAAGAATTTTTGCGGTAAATCGACAAGTATCGAACGAAAAAAAGCCAGCTATCGACAGGATGGCTGGCAAACACAAGAATAATTCTTGTCGACGTGTAGAAGAGGTTCTATGCACTCAGTACGAGGAACTGAGCATAGACGTATCAATCGATACTGAGCCCATTGTTGGGTGAGCTCAGGGGAAATTCTACGTGGAAATGACGTACAAAAAAGGGGGGAAATCCCCCCTAAACCATTATGTGTATTGTTTATTTAATTGATGTCTCTTACGACACGGAATCCGACATAGTTTGCAGCAGACGAACTTGATAGCGAAAGCTGCTGATGAGCCGCTGCCATGTCTGGTGAAAAGTTCCATGCGCCACCTTTTAGCAGACCGCGAGAGTCACTGGTCCATTGCCAGATGTTACCCACAGTATCGTAAATACCTAAACGGTTTGGTTTGAACGCATTGACTGGAGAGGTACTCTTGTTTGACCAAGGCGTTCCTCCCCAACCCGTGTTGGCTTGATTGGGGATAAAACTGTCACCCCACCAATAGTTGGTTTCCGCGCCTGCTCTTGCGGCGATCTCCCATTCATCCTCACTTGGTAGACGATAGGTATGTTTGGTTTTTGTGCTTAACCAGTTTACGTAGGCTTGAGCATCGTTTCTGCTAACACAAACCACAGGAGAGTTTGCTGCTTGTTTAAAGCCAGGGTTACGCCAGTAGCCTTTCGAGATAGGTGTTACTTCGCCTTTTACAATAGCGGTACAGGTGTTCTTAAGCTCCGCGTCAGTCTGGTAGTTAGTGGCGTCAACGAACGTTTTAAACTGACCAACGGTAATAGGAGTAGTACCAAAGCCGAATGGGTGTTTCAACTGAAGTTGCTTTGAGCCATGTTCACCAAGAATGTACTGGCCTGATAGAATAGTGGACAACTCAGGGCCTTGATAACCAGAGCCCAGTGAGTCTGCGAACTTGTCACCTTCACGCAATGGGTTCTCTTTTTCGACCAGAACAGCACGAAGATTTTGATCACGTCTGACGGTCAGCTCACGATGGAAAGAGCGGTAGCCTTCTTTCTGGACGGTAATCATATGCGGCCCAACGGGTAACATGACTTCGACAGGAGTACTGCCATAGTTTACGCCGTTGATCTCAACGTTATCATCGTAAAGGTTAGAACGGATATTCAAAGTGACCCAAGCCACTTCTTTATTGCTAACAAACTGATCTTTATCGCTCAGTGCTTCCGGTTCGAAGCAGTATTTCTTATCGATGCCCAATAGTGTACAAGCTGCGCTTTGGGTTGGTCTGGCTTGCATCTCAACGTCCATTAAGCTGCGGTAACGAACACCATCATAGAAGCCAGATTCTTTCGCTTTTGAGCGCAAAACGTGAATGTTGAAGGGAACCTTATTGGCATGCAGTTTCACCACTTGAGGCTCACTGGTACCTGCTACAAGTTCTGACTGGAATTGCTTAACCGCCTTCTGCAATGCAAGATCGCGAGTCTGGCGATCACACTGGGCAATAGTCATATCTGCCTGACAACGATTTGTGAAACTCACAGATAAGGAGTGAGCTTGCTGAAGTTCCTCTTGAAGGCGCTCGGCGCGTGCACGCAACTTATTCTGGTCGAGAGCATCAATGCCTTGCTCAATCGATTCAACTTCATTGTTCGCGAGATCAAGCTGGTGTTTAAGCTCTTGCAGTTGCTGTTCTTCTGATAGGCGTTCTTTCTGGTTTTGTTTTACCTTTGACCAGGCATCTTGGTAGGCTTTCTGAGTAGCGGCGAGATCGATGTTCGGGTCTTCAATCATCCGTGAGTAATCACTTTCAAGGCGTGTTTTTGCCTCGGTCAGTGCCTCATCAAGCGATTTGGCCAGCTTGGTTAATTCAGAGACAGATTGTTGCTGTTGCTCATACGTCGCTTTTTGCTCATCCCGAGCTTGAGTTGCCGCTTTCAGCTCTCCATGCCTATCAAATAACTGCTGATCAATTTCGACAATAGGATCACGAGTATCCTGTGCCGCAACATTAGCTGTGATGAAGCATGGTGATAAAGCAAGAAGAAGCGTTGGTAAACCAGTTCGCATTATCTATATCTACAATTCTTTTCTATCTAATGGGCTTATTCTAAACGAAAACGCCATTTTGTCTTAAGTTATAAAGCGATAACTTACGACAAAACGGCGTTTTAGGTCAATTTTGTGCAATTCCCCTCTTTCCAAAAAGAGAAGTGGGTTAAATATCTGAATCTGGGCGCAACTTCACCCATACTGTATCGTTGCCATTGACTGGAATTGTACGGTTATAGGTTTGGTAGCCATCTTTCGACACAGTAAACTGGTGTTTGCCTCTTGGTAACACAACTTCAACTGGTGTGCTGCCGTAGTTGACACCGTTAATGGTGACACGATCTTCGTACTGATCTGAACGAATGGTAATGTTTGCCCAACTCTTCTCTTTGTTGCCTTGTTCTTTCTTGACAACTTCGGTGCCGTTTAGGCAGTAACGAGATGACACGTTCAATAGCTTACAAGCTGCAGAGGCTTCTGGACGCGCCTGAAGTTGCGCCTGCATTTCAGTGTAGTAGCTGTTGTTACCTTCAAAACCAGAGCGGATGATTTGGCTTTCCTGAACAAACACATTCAGCTGCACACCTTTAAGGTTCTGCTTAGCCAGATTGGCTTCAGTTAAACCATCAAGCAGTTTCGCTTTGAACGTGTTTACAGCGCGCTGCTTAGTTAGGTATTTACCTTGATTGGTACATTCACCAAGTGTCATGGTAGCAGAACAAGTGGTCTTAAATGCTGTGTTGAGCACATCGCTTTCGCGCAATTCAGCGTCAAGACGCTTCACTCGCGCTTCGACTTTCTGCTCTTTTAGGTAAGATAACTCTGAGTTAATGCGAGAGCGTTTCTGTTTGATTTGCGACAAACGCATTTCCTGTTCGGTAATGGTTTGTTCCTGTTCCAGAATCTGACTTTGGTTCTCTTTAACCGAAGCCCAAGCTTGTTGATACTCCTGCTGGAAAGAAAGCAGGTCAACATCTGGATCGTCTAGAAGGCGGTTATATTGCTTGTCCAGTGCAGACTTGGCACGGTTACGTTTGGCGTTTAGCTCTTGCTCTTCACGCTGGTACTTGGTCAGCTCAGCCCTTAGCTGCTGTAAACGCTCAGATTCTTGTTCAAACTCAGCTCCAAGTGTCTGTAGTTCACTTTGTTTGTTCTCTAACTTTCCATCGATAGTTGCGACAGGATCGGCAGAGGTTGCCGTTTCCGCAAAAACCGAAGTCGATACCCACATAGGGCTTAGCGCAAGTAAAAGCGCTGGGATGCGACGTGTTATCATATTTCCCTGCAACAATTAACGTTTCATTTTACCAACGTAAAAACCAAAAAAAGACAAACTTTTGACAGTCCTTGTTTCCCTGCCTCTCCCAAGTTTTCTTTTAACCTAGCATCTTTCTTTTTAACAGATTAATCAGATTAATCTAACTTAAGTATATAAAACTTGGATGCTATCTATCATTTTGAGTTGATTGGGGAAATATGCAAGTGAAGATTGGGCATCTTCAAAAAGAAAAGTTGCTAGAAGTGACATATACCGTAATTTATGTGCACTTGATCATTCTTCCGGAGCGGTTGAAAGTGTGCTTTTTAACCTATGTTCGGTACTTTTTTCACTCTTCAATAATGTGATACTGTACCCAATTGCATATTAATCGATAAATTTCGAATTGAAGGGATTTTGGTATAACATGCGACTCTAGTGCCATTCGAGATCACAAATTGTGCCATGACAGCATCTAAGTACACACAATTGATTGGTGAACATGCCAAACTTTTGTCACCCAAGCCCGCAGAGCTAGTGACACTGCCGTCTTATATGGACTGCCACGATCACAGCTATACCCAAATTGTGATTGGATTGAAAGGGCAGGCGGAATTTGAAGTAAGTGGGTTTGGTAATTTAGTTGGGCCTGGTCAAGGCTGTGTGGTTACGTCTGGCTCTGGTCATGCGTTTGGCGGTGTAGTCGGACAATCCGATATTCTGGTGTTGAACATGCCCGCGCCATCAGGCGATGACCCGTTAATGCTGCAAAAACTCAACGAACTCAACCAGCGTGATACCTATTTCCAACTCGATGGACAAATTCAAAAGCTGATACAAATGCTCGTTGCAGAAATGCAGTCTAGCCCAGAGGACTTGCTTCTCAGCCGGGCTTGTAATGACACTGTGATTGCTTTGATGCAGCGTCATATGTCGAACTTTGCAACATCCCGTAAAGATTCACGCTTCGACCTTGAAGCCATCGACAGATACATTGAACAACATCTTAGTCAGAAGATATCCGTTGCTCAGTTAGCAGGTAGCGTGTTTCTTGGTGAGAGTCAGTTTCACAACTTGTTCAAAGAACAGATGGGCATTACACCTCACCAATACGTGTTGGGTAAGCGGATAGATATGGCCAAGTCATTGATTGAAAAAGGCCACCTTTCATTAGGTCAAGTAGCAGAGCTGACGGGCTTCTCCGGCCAAAGTGCTTTTACTCATACCTTTTCTCGTCTTCAAGGCATGTCTCCATCTCAATACAAGAAACAATTTGGTTAAATAAGAAAAGATTAACCATATATTATTTTGCTTATATGCATGTGACTCTGTTTTTGTTTTGTTAATAATCAGAGTTTTTAGCAAAAAACTCGGAGTTTTTGACAAGTAATCCTCTCCCGCTCAAAATACACTGCAAGCCATTGTAAGAATCCTGATGAAATTGTCAGGTTGAGATTGAGGAAAACGCATGTTTACAGCAACTGATGTGTTGAATGCCGAGTTTGTCGAGCAGCCGCTTGATAAGTTATGGTCATTGATCTCGCCACTTTACATGGTGGACGAATCCCAATGGCTTGAACAACTGTTGCCTCTGGCAATCCCTACTGATGCTGAAAAAGCACAAATTAGCGACAAGACCACCCAGCTAATCGAATCGATTCGTGCTGATAAGAAATCAATCCAGATGATTGACGCCTTGTTGCTTGAATACAGTCTAGATACTCAAGAAGGTATCTTATTGATGTGTCTGGCAGAAGCTTTGATGCGTATTCCTGATTCAGCGACGGCCGATGCATTGATTCGAGATAAGCTGAGTGTTGCCGATTGGAAATCTCACCTAAAGAACTCTGATTCTGTATTCGTGAATGCCTCGACTTGGGGCCTAATGCTGACCGGTAAAGTGGTTGGCTTGTCAGAAGCTGAGTCACAAAGCCCTGTTTCTGCGGTTAACCGCCTAGTTAACAAGATGTCAGAGCCTGTTATCCGCAAAGCGATGCACCAGGCGATGAAAGTGATGGGCCACCAGTTTGTTCTTGGACGTAGTATCGCCGAAGCGCAGAAAAACGGTCGCACCATGCGTGATAAAGGCTTTACGTACTCCTACGATATGTTGGGTGAAGCCGCGCTGACGACAGCAGATGCGAATAAATATTTCAAAGATTACCTGATGGCGATTGAAGCGGTTGGTCGTGACAAATATGGCTTAGACACTAGCCCTGCGCCTTCAGTGTCTATCAAGCTGTCAGCCTTGCACCCACGCTACGAAGTGGCGAACGAAGAGCGTGTTCTAACTGAATTGGCTGATACTCTTATGCAGCTTCTTCGCCGAGCTGTTGAGTTGGATGTTGCTATCACAATCGATGCGGAAGAAGCCGATCGTCTTGAGCTTTCACTGAAATTGTTCGAGAAAGTGTATCGCAGCGACTTAGTGAAAGGCTGGGGTAAGTTTGGCCTGGTTATTCAGGCTTATTCAAAACGCGCACTGCCTGTGCTGGTTTGGATTAACGGTCTGGCAAAAGAGCAGGGCGATTTGATCCCACTGCGTCTGGTTAAAGGTGCATACTGGGATAGTGAAATCAAATGGTCTCAACAAGCTGGCTACGATAACTATCCAGTTTACACGCGCAAAGAAGCGACGGATGTTGCTTATCTAGCGTGTGCGCGATTCCTACTTTCTGAGAATGTTCGTGGTAACATCTTCCCCCAATTTGCGAGCCACAACGCTCAGACGGTGACGTCTATTGCAGTCATGGCTGAGCACAAAGATTACGAATTCCAGCGCTTGCACGGTATGGGTGATTCCCTGTACAACCACGCGATGGAAGCTTATCAGCAATCTGTGCGTATCTACGCACCAGTCGGCAGCCACAAAGATCTATTGCCGTATTTGGTTCGTCGCCTTCTAGAAAACGGTGCAAACAGTTCATTTGTACACCGCTTAGTTGATGCTCGCTGCCCGGTAGAGACTTTGACTCAGCACCCAGTCGATATGCTAAAAGCGTTCGATACCTTGAACAACGCTAAGATACCACTGCCACCACAGGTCTTCCCTGAGCGTCAAAACTCATATGGTGTCAACGTTGATATTGAATCAGAAGCCAAACCATTTGAGCACTCTGTCGAAAGCTTCCTGAAGAATCAGTGGCAGGCGGGTCCGATCATCAATGGTCAAGCTCATGCCGAAAGCATGATCAAGGAAAACATCAATGTTGAAGCTGTAACAGCGCCTTACGACCGCCGCATTGAAGTGGGTCAGGTTGCCTTCGCGACTCTTGATCATGTTTCCGCTGCCATCGATGGTGCACAGCAAGCGTTTGCCAAATGGCAGACCAGCGATAAAGCTCAGAGAGCCGCTATGCTGGACAAATTGGCTGAGCTACTGGAAGCCAATCTTGCTGAACTTGTTGCTCTGTGTCATCAGGAAGCGGGTAAAACTATTCACGATAGCATTGATGAAGTTCGTGAAGCCGTGGACTTCTGTCGCTACTACGCTAAGCAGGTCGATGCTTTAGGCGAGATTCACTTAAACGGTTTTGATGGGCAGGCACGTACAGTGTCTCGTCAAGGTCGCGGTGTGTTTGTGTGTATCAGCCCTTGGAACTTCCCACTGGCGATTTTCCTCGGTCAGATTACAGCCGCTTTAGTCGCAGGTAACACTGTGGTTGCGAAGCCGGCTGAGCAAACCAGTTTGATTGCTGCACGTGCCGTCGAGTTGATGAATGAAGCAGGCTTCCCAGCAGGTACGATTCAATTGCTGCCAGGTCGCGGTGCTGAAATTGGTTCTGCGTTAACTTCTCACTCTGCCATTGCTGGTGTTGCCTTTACGGGTTCAACGGCAACAGCGCAACGAATCAATCAAACATTGGCGTCTCGTGATGCGGCACCTGTGCCTTTCATCGCAGAAACTGGCGGTCAAAACGCAATGATTGTGGACAGTACGGCACTACCTGAACAGGTTGTGCGCGATGTTATTCGTTCTGCGTTTGCATCAGCAGGCCAACGTTGTAGTGCTCTGCGCGTACTTTATGTTCAGGAAGACATTGCCGATCGCATCGTTGCACTGATTCAAGGTGCGATGCAGGAACTGAGTGTCGGTCTTCCTTATCTTCATTCCACTGATGTGGGGCCGGTTATCGATACGACAGCAAAAACCAAACTGGTTAAGCATATTGAGCGTATGACCGCGACGGAAAAGAAAGTGGCTGAGCTTACTTTGGGTGAAGAACATCAACACGGTGATTTCGTTGCACCAAGTGCCTTTGAAATTCGTGATATTTCTTGTCTTGAAGAAGAACAGTTTGGTCCGATTCTGCACATTGTCCGCTTTAAAGCGAACGAACTTCACCAGATTGTTGATCGCATTAACAGCACAGGTTTTGGTTTGACTATGGGGATTCATAGCCGCAACGAAACCACTTACCGCTGGATTGAAAAACACGCACGTGTGGGTAACTGCTACATCAACCGTGATCAGGTGGGTGCGGTTGTTGGCGTGCAACCGTTTGGTGGTCAGGGCCTTTCTGGTACTGGTCCAAAAGCTGGCGGTCCGCACTACCTATTCCGCTTTACACAAACTTCGTTTTCTTAATCTGTAGGCAAGGAGAAAGATTATGGTTCATCAAGTAACTCGTTTTTCTGATGCTTTTTCAGCGTGGGAAAACTGGAATCTGACTAACTTTGACTCAAAAAGCGAGTGTTTACTGGCTTTTAAACAGGCTCTGCAATCAGTACAGCCGAATTTAGCTTCTGTTGTGGCATACCACATGGAACATGCGTCAGCGCTATTAGCTGAAACGCATCAACTGGTAGGCCCTACTGGAGAAACAAACGAACTGTATACCGCAGGTCGAGGTGTGGCACTGATTATTCAAGATGAATCTTCAGAGTCAGCACAACAAGCAACGATTGCACAGGTGACTGCTGCGTTAGTTGCGGGTAACAGTGTCATCTTGTGTAGTGATGACACACAACTTACTCAAAATCTGGAAGCTGCCTACACGCAGTCTTCCTTACCTATGAACCTATTACAATTTGCCTCTCTTGATGCTTATCATCAGCTGCTGGAGTCAGATGTACGTAGTGTCGGATACATAGGGAATCAAGAGGTTGAACAAACAATCAACCGCCAATTGTCGAAGCGTACAGGTGCTATTGTTGGCCTAGTTTCGGAGACGGATGTTGCGACTATTCCGGTAGCGCATGATCCACATCTATCGCTTCGCTTTATCACAGAGCGAACGAGAACAATAAATATAACAGCAGTGGGCGGCAACGCGACCTTGTTAGAACTTGGGAGTGAGGCCCACTAATCCTTTCTCAGAGAGCCCTCACTCAGTGTAAGTGAGGGCGTTCATGGAAGGCGATCTTAATAGAGGACAAACACATGGAAAATAGCTTTGCTATTACGACCACGTTTATTGCGTATCTTATTCTGATGTTGGCGATAGGCGTTATTGCTTATCAACGAACGAAAAACTCGACTGATTACTTCTTAGGTGGCCGTTCATTGGGCCCTTGGCCTGCGGCGCTGTCAGCGGGTGCATCTGACATGAGTGGCTGGTTGCTACTTGGCTTGCCTGGCTATGCGTATGCAGCGGGTATTGAGGCTTTCTGGTTGGCTGGTGGTCTGCTAGTTGGTACTTGGCTGAACTGGCTAATCAGTGCAAAACGTCTACGTACATACAGTATTACGACAGATGCTCTGACTCTGCCTGAGTTCTTGTCACGTCGCTTTAACGACAATTCGAAACTGATTCAGGTTATCTCTGCTTTCTTTATCCTTTTATTCTTCCTTTTCTACACCAGCTCAGGTCTGGTAGCGGGCGGAAAACTGTTTGAAACGGTATTCGGATTGGATTACACCACAGCAGTTATTATTGGTACTGTTTGTGTGGTTTCTTACACATTGTTTGGTGGTTTCTTAGCGGTATCTTGGACTGACCTTGTACAAGGCCTTCTGATGGCAGCGGCACTAATGATTGTGCCTATTGCAGCGATGGAAGGTGGTTTTGGTCAACTAAGCACTGATCTAACTAACATCAACCCTCAGCTTTTGACATTGTGGAATGATACTAAAGGTGAGCCGCTGTCAGCGATTGCGATCATCTCTTTGGTTGCGTGGGGCCTAGGTTACTTTGGTCAGCCACACATTCTGGCTCGTTTCAAAGCAGCGCGTAGCAACAAAGATTTGACCACGGCTCGCCGTATCGCTGTGATTTGGACCGCACTGTCTATGGTTGGCGCGATGCTGGTTGGTCTGGTTGGTCTGATTTACGTGACCAACTCTGGCGTATCCATTGATGACGGCGAGAAGATCTTCATGCTACTGGTGAACTCTATCTTCCACCCTGTGGTTGCTGGTGTTCTTCTTGCGGCGATCTTGGCGGCAATCATGAGTACTGCGGACTCACAGCTTTTGGTTTCTTCTTCAGCATTGGCAGAAGATTTCTACAAGCAGCTTGTGAAGAAAGACGCTACGTCTGAAGAGATTGTTATGGTTGGCCGTATTGCGGTAGTGGCTATCTCTATCGTGGCGCTAATCCTAGCGATGACGCCAGACAGTTCAGTTCTTGGCCTAGTGTCTTACGCTTGGGCAGGCTTTGGTGCTGCATTTGGTCCAGCATTGGTGCTTAGCTTGTACTGGTCTCGTATGAACCGCAACGGTGCGCTTGCAGGTATCGTGATTGGTGGTGTGACTATCGTGGTATGGAAGCAGCTAACGGGTGGTTGGTTCGATGTTTACGAAATCGTTCCGGGAATCATCTTCTCTACTATCGCAATTGTAGTTGTGAGCTTGATGACAGGTGAACCAGAAGAATCCGTGAAAGCACAGCACGCTAAGTTTGAAAAACAGCTTACTGAGCTTGAATAAGCGGTAAGCTGACGAAACATAAAGCCCCGATATTCGGGGCTTTTTTAATAAAGTTGGTTAATAATTGAACTTGGTTCACAAATTGAAAATGAAAATTTGAGCAATTGGAACTAAGGCCTTACTAATATGTCCACTATCAATAACGCCATCGCTCACGGAGAGAGAAAATGCCTCAGGTATATTGCCATTGCTGCCAAAAAGTGACTGCCCACAAAGTTGTTATGAAGCGATGCCAAGAAGAGCATGACTCGGTGAAAAAGAGTTTGGCGTGTTTCTTTGCGACCCTCTTTCAGGGCGCACACTATGTAAAAATGGAAAAGCAGACGTTTTGTCGAGTGTGCAACACTCAGGCAGACTTAGTCGAAGAGCGTGAGCTCTCGAACGTTGAAGCCGCTTAAGTTTCCATTCCTCTCAATAAAATTTCTTCTAAGTCGGTTCCTTTATTAGGTTTCGTTGACTCGTTTCGATTATGATAAGCATAAAGAAAGACATCTAATCAGAGCGTTAAATGGACTTAGATAGAATTGACCGTGAAATCCTTCGCACCCTAAACCTTAAAGGGCGTCTTCCTGTCGTCGAGCTTGCTAAGCGAGTGAACCTGACTACATCCCCGTGTTCTGATCGCGTCAAACGATTGGAAAAAGAGGGTTACATTAAGGGCTATCATGCAGAGCTGAATCCTGAAAAGCTAGGCTTAGACGTTCAGGTTTTCATCCATATTCGCCTTGATCAAACCAGTTTCTCTATCTTTGAAAAGTTCGCCAAAGCAGTGGAAGACATGCCAGAGATCGAAGAGTGCTATTCGTTATCCGGCGATTTCGATACCATGATCAAAGTACGAGTTAAAGATATGAAAGCTTATCAGAGCTTTATGTCGACTAAGCTCGGGACACTGCCAGGTGTGATCCAGACGCGAAGTGAAGTGGTGATTGAAGAGCATAAAACCAGCTTTGGTGTGAATGCGGATTTGATAGCAACACTGTAGAACAAGAAAAGGGAAGCATTCGCTTCCCTTTTTCGTCAATTGCTGAGTTCTACGTTAGGCAATGAATGATGATGCGATACCAATTAGACCACCAAACACGCCGCCCCAGACTACCAACCAGCCTAAATGCTCTTTAATCATTTTCTGGACGATTTCTTTGACCAATTTTGGCGTCAGTTCACTTAGGCGCTGGTCAATAATGTTTTCAATGTTGGCCTGAATCTCTTCCATCATGGCTGGTGATTCTAGTTGACCCTTAAGCGCTTCTTTAACCGCATCACTCTGGCTTATTTCTACCACCGCTTCCTGCATTTTTTCGACAAACGGTTCTTTAAGCGGTTGCAGGGCCTCCGCGCCGCCAAACATGGCCAGCATGCTGCCAAAAGAAGAGTTTGCAATGACATTGACCAGAGAATCAAACGTTGGATTGAAATCGACTTTCTCTAGTACAGGCTCAAGATTGAGAGTCTTGCCCGACATTTCTTTGTTGAGGAATCGATCAATGTTCTCTGCTGTAAAAAACTGTTCCATCATCAAGTTCTTGATGGCGGCCTTAAACTCTTCAAAACGCGCAGGGATCACGCCGGAACCGTATAAGCCGGGTACTTTCTCGAACAGCATGTGAATCGCCAACCAGTTAGTGATTGCGCCAGAGAAAGCGAATAGGCCTGCGTAAAAAGCAATTTGGTTGCCTGTCTGATAGCCACCAGCCAATAGCGCTAGTGCCAGCAAATTTGTCAGTAAGCTTTTATTCATTAGATTTGTGGAAAAATATTGAATGGGAATGGCGCGAGTATATCTCAATTGCTGGTAGAGATTGAATATCGGAAACAAAAAAGCAGAGGGAATACCTCTGCTTTTGTATTGGGTGATCGCTTTGATCAGGCTGTTTGTTTCTGCTCGCTTTCATCGCCGATGAATCCGCCCGTTTGATGGGCCCAGAGCTGAGCGTAGATACCTTCGTTCTGAATCAACTCTTGATGAGTGCCTTGTTCAACAATCTGGCCTTTATCCAACACGATTAATCTATCCATAGCTGCAATGGTTGATAGGCGGTGTGCAATCGCAATAACCGTTTTGCCTTGCATCAGTTCATTGAGGCTCTCCTGAATGGCCGCTTCTACTTCTGAATCCAGAGCAGAGGTCGCTTCATCCAAGATAAGCAAAGGGGCATCTTTAAGCAGCACACGTGAGATAGCGATACGCTGTCGTTGACCGCCAGACAACTTCACGCCTCGCTCACCCACCTGAGCATCGTAGCCTTTGTTACCAAACGGGTCATTGAGTGACTCGATAAACTCATGAGCATGAGCCTGTTTGGTTGCGCGCAGTAGGTCATCTTCTGTGGCATCAGGGTTACCATAAAGAATGTTATCGCGAATAGAGCGGTGAAGCAGGGATGTATCTTGCGTAACCATACCAATATTGCTGCGCAGTGAGTCCTGAGTGACATCAGAAATCACCTGACCATCAATCTTAATGCTGCCACTTTCGACATCATGGAAGCGCAGCAGCAAGTTGACCAAGGTCGATTTACCTGCACCTGAGCGTCCAACTAAGCCAACCTTTTCACCCGGCTTAATATTGAGATTGAGATGACTGATCACACCTTTGCTTTCATCGCCGTAGTGGAAGCTGACATTATCAAATTCAATGCCACCTTGCTCAACCACAAGAGGCTTAGCATTATCTTTGTCCTGAATATCAATCGGTTTGGAGAGCGTTTTCATACCATCGACAACGGTACCCATGTTTTCAAATAGGGCACCGACTTCCCACATGATCCACATAGACATGCCGTTGATACGCAGCGCTAGAGCGATTGCGATAGCGATGGCACCGATGCTGATCGAATTGTCCATCCACAGATAAATAGAGAGCGCACCGATAGTGAAGACCAATAGGTAGTTGGTGATCTCAACAGCAACGTCAAAACCGGTGACTAAGCGCATCTGGCGGTATACGGTATCTAGGAAGCCGCGCATACCATTTTCTGCGTACACCGTTTCACGTTTGCTGTGGGAAAACAGCTTAACTGTAGCAATGTTGGTGTAGCTGTCGACGATACGACCAGTCATGGTCGAACGTGCATCGGCTTGCTCTGACGCCACTTTCTTCAGTTTCGGCACGAAGTAAAGCTGAATACAGACATAACACATCAGCCAGATCACCATTGGGATCATTAGACGCCAGTCAGCCTGCGCCAACAGAACAACAATCGCGGTAAAGTAAACCGACACATAAACGAATACGTCCATGGTTTTCATCACGGTTTCACGCACGGCCAAAGAGGTTTGCATCACTTTCGTCGCCACGCGGCCTGCAAAATCATCCTGATAGAAGTTCAGGCTCTGTTTGAGCAGGTAGCGGTGCGCGAGCCAGCGAATAGACATTGGGTAGTTGCCAAGTAGCGTTTGGTGAACCAAAAGAGAATACGCAACGACCAAGATAGGCATGACTATTAATAGCAAGCCGCCATACAGCATCAGCTCTGATTGGTTTTCCTGCCAGAAGGTTTCTGGATTGCTGGTTGATAGCCAGTCAACGAGGTTACCCATAGCACCAAATAGCGATACTTCCACTATCGCAACCACAGTGGCCATCAATGACATCAGGATCAGAGGCACCTCAAATCCACGGGTGTAATAGCGACAAAAAGCGAAGATCCCACTCGGTGGCTGAGAGGGTTCTTCATCGGGAAAAGGTTTCGTAAAGCCTTCAAATTTCTTAAACATATCTCGCCTTAAATATTACAACGCAGGAGAGAGCCAGACATGGCAATTGCGCTTGTGTCATATGGTAGCTCGTTAATGTTTGAAATGTAACCATATATCAACCATTTGTTATACGAACTGCTGCATATTATTCAGGCAATAAGTTTTAAAAGTCATGCCGACCATAAAATTTACTGAGAAATACGAAATTCACAGTAAAAATGCAAGGTATATATCTATTGAAATGGGTGAATTCAGCAATTGTTATTTTAACAATATGTCTACAATTCAACGTAAGTGAGTGAGATATAACGAGTCTATCGCAATGTTCAAACAGCAAACACAACTAGAAAAGTCAGTTTCTACAGTGCAAAACGCTAACTGTGTGGTGATGGTGCCACCAAAGGAATTTGCGTTTAATGCTGAAACCGCTCGAGACAATGAGTTTCAACATCAGGTGACTGAGTCCACTGAACAAGTTCGCAAACAGGCGATGCAAGAGTTCAAGACAATGGTCGGTCAGCTGCGTCAGGTCGGCGTTCAAGTGGTCGAATTTGATTACCCGCTTGGAGACGTGGAAACGCCAGATGCGGTATTCCCAAACAATTGGTTTAGCACCACTGCTGACGGTGCTCTTTATACGTTCCCAATGGCGTGTGAGAACCGTCAACAAGAAGTTCGCCCTGAGGCTTTGCGTGAAGCTCTAGAAGCTGCTGGTCGAGCTGTATCTAGTGAAGATTCGCTGACGGATTACTTAGCAGAGAATGCCCACCTAGAAAGTACCGGTGTGATGGTGATTGATCATGTCAATCGCACCATTTATGCTGCGCTGTCACAACGTTGTGATCGAGAAGTGTTGGAAGATTACGCCGAGCGAATTGGTTACGAGCGTGTGGTTTCTTTCCAGACGGCACTTCCATCGGGCAAGCCTATCTATCATACCAATGTAATGATGGCGATCGGCGAGCATTTCTGCGTAATTTGCGATGAAGTGATTCCTGAATTTGAGCGTCGATTTGTACTCAAATCTCTTGCGAAAGATAAGCAGGTTGTTTCAATCAGCCTTGAACAGATGAACCAGTTCTGTGGCAACATCTTGGAGCTTGAGACGGTCAATGGTGATAAAGTGATTGCAATGTCGCAATCGGCGTACGATGCGTTTTCACCTGCACAGCGTGCCCAGCTGTCGAGCCACGGTAAGCTTCTTCCATTCAACGTCCAGACCATTGAGTCAATCGGTGGTGGCAGTGTTCGTTGTATGTTGGGTGAGGTCTTCCTGCCAAGCCGCAAGAACAACTTATAATCTTACAACAGCCTGTCACTCGACAGGCTGTTTTGTTTTGGATCGATACTTCCCTTTACAACTGCCCGTCACGCCTCTTATTCTGCATGTATGAATTAAAGGAATAGATTCACACCTATGCTCAAAGGAAGCGAACTTCCATCGATTAAAGCACTGCGATCCTTTATCGCTGTTGCTCATCATCAGAGTTTTTCAAAAGCAGCAGAAGAGCTTTATGTTACTCAGGGTGCTGTTAGTAAGCAGATAGCGATACTGGAGCAAATGGTTGGTCAGCCACTGTTAGAGCGCCAGTTGAATGGCATTGAACTAACGACTGCTGGAAAGCAATATTTACCCAAAGTTATTGAAGCGCTAGAGATCATCCAACACGCAACCGCCAGCTTGATTCAAAGTGACACTCAGCAAGAGTTACTGACTATTGATGTGACGCCTTCGTTTGCCAGCTTATGGCTGTTGCCTAAGATCGAAGAGTTTCGCCGTTTGCATCCACAGCTTCAGGTTAAAATTCGCACTCGCGAGAATACCCAGCTTAAACTTGCGGGTGAATCGGATATCGCCTTGCGTTGCTTGCCACTGTCCCAGCACTACGAGCACAGTCAATTATTGTGTCAGGAAAAACTGCTTTTGATTGGTGAACAATCTGCGACCTGTAGCGACGTCAATTCTGTTTTAACGCAGCATGCATTGATTCCTCACACTACTAGACCACAGCTGTGGGAGCTGTTTAAGTTAGAACATCAGTGCGCGGAGTCGCTCAACTACTATGGTGTTGGCTACGAACATTTTTACTTGTCACTGGAGGCGGTGAAGCGGGGCAAAGGGCTGGCTTTGGTGCCTGATTTTATGGCGAGTGAAATGTTGGAAAAGGCTCTGGTGAGTAATCTGCTTGGGCTCTCCATGCTAAGTGGCTATGGCTACTACTTGAGTGTGCCGAATTACCGTTTGGCTTCAAGGAAAGTTCAGCTCTTTCACCAGTGGCTCAGAGACGAACTCGAAGAAAGCAAATAAAAAACCCGGCGTTTGCCGGGTTTGTTACTTATGACGTGGTTACTTAATCAGTCCCACTTCTTTGTAGTATTTCAGTGCACCTGGGTGAAGAGGTGCAGACAGACCGTCTTTGACCATCTCTTCTTTTTTCAGGTTTGCGAACGCAGGGTGCAGCTTGCGGAAGTTATCGAAGTTTTCGAATACCGCTTTCACAATGTTGTAGACCACATCTTCCGGTACCGCAGTAGAAGAGACAAACGTTGCGCCAACACCAAATGTTTGCACATCATCAGGGTTGCCCTTGTACATGCCACCAGGAACCGTTGCAGTACGGTAGTAGCTGGCATCAGACAGAAGCTTGTCGACTTGCGGACTTGCTACCTGAACGATATTACTTTCACATGACGTGGTGGCTTCCTGAATTGCACCACTTGGGTGGCCTACCACATAAACCATCGCGTCAATTTTGTTATCGCACAATGCTTTCGACTGTTCAGCTGCTTTCAATTCTGAAGCCAGCTTAAAGTCCTTAGTTGTCCAACCATACTGGTCCATCAGAACTTCCATTGTGCCGCGTTGCCCCGAACCTGGGTTACCGATGTTGACACGTTTACCTTTCAGGTCTTCAAAGCTCTTGATGCCCGAATCGGCGCGAGCAACAACGGTGAACGGTTCTGGGTGAACAGAGAACACAGCGCGTAGCTCTTTGAATGGGCCCGCTTCAGAGAACTTGCTTGTTCCGTTGTAGCCGTGATATTGCCAGTCAGACTGTGCGATACCTAAGTCCAGTTCACCCGCACGAATCGTGTTGATGTTGTAGATGGAACCACCGGTAGACTCAACAGAACAACGAATGCCGTGTTCTTTTTTCGTCTTGTTTACCAAACGGCAAATAGCACCGCCTGTTGGGTAGTAAACGCCTGTTACACCACCAGTACCAATGGTTACAAATCTGTCAGCAGCCGAAGCGTAAAAAGTGGCGCCTAAAAGTGCAGTTGCTGAGGCGGCAGTCAGTACGTTTTTTAGCAATGTCATAATAATTCCTTTTTATTGCGTGTAACGATCCTATCTTACTTACCAGAGGCACGAATCAGTTTTTGTTTAGTGCCTTTCGGAAACTATAAGCATCATGAATGCAAATGTTTAATAATTTGTTAATTTTTTTGAGGTTTCTCACTTGTTCCGCATTATTAATGGCTGGATTTCCTTGTGGATCAAGGTGATTGTTCTCAAACCCAACTCGTACATCGAGGCCGAGTAGCATGGCACTGATTAGGCAGTCCTGCTCACGATCTCCAAACGCACATACTGCGAGGTGGACGTTTTGTTGAACAAACCGACTCAAGTCGAGTTGTTTTAAATCCCACGGACTGGATTGCTGTTCGTCATGGTATCGGCCAAGAACGATGAGAGCGTGTTGATTCATTGTCGGCAAGATTCCCTGAGATCGAAACCGGAAGTAGCGGTCAATATCATCTTGATCGTAGAGAATGATTTGGCTGATGATTCCGTGTTCCGCGACCCAGTGGAAAAAGGCCTTTCCAGACTCAATGTGGTTGTCATCGGGTATCAATTCACGCAGTGCGAATGAGGCGGCTTCGGGCTTGACCGCTTTAGTCAGTGCTATTTGCTGCTCTGCACTATAAATCCCTACGGCTTCGGTTGTCAGCTGGACGATAATGCTGTCACCGACGGCCTGTTTCACCTTGTCATACAGTTGGAGATTGGGTTCGATCTCTAGGCTGTGCTGACCATGTTCATCTCGACAGTGAAGATGAATCATTGCAGCGCCGGCATCACGACATGCAATGACCTCAGAGATAATTTCTTCCTCGGTCATTGGAAGATTGGGATGATCTCGCTTGGTTTTACGCGCTCCATTTGGTGCCACGATAATTGCGCTGGTTTGCTGGTGGCCAGCATCAACTGTTGCTAAATCCATGCTCCGGACACCTCAGTCAATGTGGTTTTCAGTTTAGCCACAATCTCGTCGATGTGGCTTGGTTCGATGATGAAAGGTGGCGCTAACAGAATGTGATGACCTTGTTTTCCGTCAATCGTCCCGGACATTGGGTAACACATCAGGCCATTTTTCATTGCTTGAGACTTAACCGCAGTGTGGGCTTTTGTGGCGATATTGAGCGGAGCTTTGCTTGCTTTATCCTTGACGAGTTCAATGCCAAGGAAGAGTCCTTTGCCTCGAATATCGCCCACGTAAGGCAAGTTGCCCAACTCACTCGACAGGGCTTGTTTAAGCTCTGCTCCGTGAGATTGCACCGCAGACAACAAAGATTGTTGTTGAATAGCTTCGACTGTGGCCAGTGCAGAGGCACATGCCATCGGGTGCGCCATAAAGGTGTGACCATGCTGGAAGAAGCCGCTGCCATCGGCAATGGCTTGGTAAATCCGGTCATTGGCGATGGTGGCACCGATAGGTTGATAACCCGCTCCCAGTCCTTTCGCAATACAGACCAAATCGGGTTCTATCTGCTCTTGCTCGAATGCAAAGAAACTGCCGCTGCGACCGACTCCGCACATGACTTCATCCAAAATGAGCAACACTTCATATTGATCGCAAATCTCTCGAATTCGTTTGAAGTAGCCTTCTGTCGCAGGCACGGCGCCAGCAGTCGCGCCAACAACAGGTTCAGCGACAAACGCCATGACGTTTTCTGCGCCTAATTCGAGGATTTTTTCTTCAAGCTGATTGGCACTGCGAAGTGAATAGTCCAGCTCTGACTCTTGTGGTTGTTGTAAACGGTAGGCGTAGCAAGGATCGATATGGTGACTAGTTGTGAGAAGTGGCTGAAATGGCTCACGACGCCATTCATTTCCACCGACAGCAAGTGCTCCTAGCGTGTTTCCGTGGTAACTCTGTTTACGCGCAATGAACTGAGTCTTGCTTGGTTTTCCTAGCTCAACAAAATACTGTCGAGCCATTTTTAGCGCCGACTCCACGGCTTCAGAACCTCCGCTGACAAAGTAAGCGTGATTGAATTGCGAAGGCATCAAAGCACACAGTGCATCGGCCAATTGTTCACAGGGCTCGTTGGTAAAAAAACCGGTGTGAGCAAAAGGAATACGCTTAAGTTGTTCAGCGATGGCTTGTTTGACCATCGGATGGCTATGGCCAAGATTAGAAACTGCAGCGCCGCCACAAGCATCTAGATAAGCTTTTCCATGTTTATCATAAAGATAAACACCTTCGCCGTGGCTGATAGTAGGTAGTTGTGTATGACAGTGTCGGTGGAATACGTGAGACATAACAGGTCACTCGGTGGTCGCATTAGCCTTATCCTGTACAACAAAGCTTAGACGCGCAATCGATTAAAAGTTGACCGCTATGAGTTTTTGGAATGAGGTTGAGAATACAGAGATGAAAAAAAGCAGCCAACAGGCTGCTTTTAAAACAATTAGATATCGCGATTTTCGGCAAATTTTTCCAAGCCGAGGACCAGCGCAATGGCACACAACATGAGAACGATGGCGATGCCTATCTGAGCAGGTTGTGAGGTGATGGCTTCAAAATCAAACGGTGATAGGTTGCGTTCAATCAACGGGACTTGTTCACCACTTGAGTTAGTGCGCCACGTCAACGTTTCTTTCCAAGGCCAGATCTTTGGTAATGTGCCAATCATTAGGCCAGTCAGGAAGATAAGAGTGATGTCTCTGAATCGTTTTAGGAGCCAGGATAAGACGTGGGAAAAGCTCAGTAAACCAATGACACAGCCCGTGAGGAATAACAGCAGAATGGTGATATCCAATGATTTGACTGCGCCAAGTACAGGGCTGTACATACCAATGAGCAGCAGGATAAAACTGCCAGAGATACCGGGTAAGATCATCGCACAAATGGCGATCGCTCCAGCAAACATGACATTAATGCTGGTCGGATCCATTTGAAGGGGTTTGAGGATGGTAATGCTGTAAGCAAACCCGACCCCAAGTAATAGGAAGATAAGGCGACTGAAGGTTCTTTTTTCTATTTGTTTCAGTATATGGAAAACGGAAACCAGAATCAGACCAAAGAAAAAAGACCATAACGGAATAGGGTGTGTCACTAGCAACCACGAAATCAGCTTAGCTAGTGTTGCAATGCTGGTGAGAACGCCCCCGAATAAGGCGATAAGAAAGAAGCCGTTGATATGGTTAAACGCAGCTTTAACGCCATCGCGTTTCAATACACCAATCAGGCTTGGATTAATGCGTCGGATGCTTTCCAACAATGTGTCATAGATGCCTGTGATGAAGGCGATGGTGCCACCAGAAACTCCTGGTACAACGTCGGCCGCGCCCATGGCTAAGCCTTTACAGAAAGTGGATAGATAATTCATTCGATACAGCGATTCAGTTCAGGTAGTGGGAGTATATCGACAATAACGTAAAAAAAGTATGAAAATAGTGCATTGATAAACTAGTTGATAAGATACTTGTTTAATATCGAATTGCACTTTTTTGCAAAATGCAATTTTCATTTTGCACATTCAATATAATAAATTGGCTAAAAGTTGGATCAATATTGTGGTTTTATGGGTTTTAAAGTTGGCACGCTACATGCATTAATGTGATTGACCCTTATTAAGCCGAGGGTCACCTAGCCAACTGACGTTGTTAGTGAATGAATTTGTTCACACTATATATATGCCAATCGCCTTCATTGCGGTTGGCTTTTTTTTTGTCCTTTGGTTAACTCTTGGTCAATTTACACGGATTCATGACACGAATTTTCTGTCTATACTCGACAAACGCCTGCGAGTTTATTAATAATGTCCGCTTTCTTTTTATAGCCCTAAAGTACACCGTAGGGTTTCGCTGTTGAAATGGAGTGGGGAGACCCGCTGTAGAGAGGACGTTTTTCAATAGAGAATATCTCAATCAGTGCCTGCAATTGTTACCTGAGACCTTGGTAGCAAAATGGCCCAGAGCAGTATGCTCTTAACTCGTTAGGGAAGATGAGTGACAGACAATAAAGAGGTTATATGAATCAGATAATTTCGGTTGGACCACTAGAATCTTTCTTAATCGCAATCAGCGTGTTGTTTCTTGGTCACTTTGTAAACTCAAAGCTCCCTATTCTGAAGAAGTTTAATATTCCAGAGCCTATTGTTGGTGGTTTGATCGTTGCGATGATCATCACGGGAATGCATTTCAATGGGGTTAGCTTAGAGTTCTCATTACCGTTGCAAAACACCTTTATGTTGATGTTCTTCAGCACTGTTGGTCTGGCTGCAAATTACACTCAACTGATGAAAGGCGGCGCTAAAGTCTTTCTATTCCTAGCCGTTGCGTCTTTTTACATCATCATTCAAAACGGTGTTGGTGTGTCAATGGCGACAGCGCTTGGTTTGGATCCTCTAATGGGGTTAATTGCTGGCTCCATCACATTGTCGGGTGGGCATGGTACGGGTGCAGCATGGTCTCAGACTTTTACTGACACTTACGGTTTGAGTAATACACTTGAAATTGCAATGGCATCTGCGACTTTTGGTCTGATCATTGGCGGTATTATCGGTAGCCCGGTTGCTCAGAAATTGGTTACTAAACATAACTTCGAATCTGAATACGGACGCGGAACACAAACCCATGAAAAGTTCCCTGAAGTCGTGACGTATAACGAATACGAAGAAGATAAGGTGACGGCGAAAAAGGTTATTGAAATCCTGTTTATTCTTCTTATCTGTGTAACTGGTGCTAAATACCTTGAACAGTGGGTGAGTAGCTTGGAAATCAGTTGGCTGATGATTCCAGACTTTGTTTACGCTTTGTTCATCGGTGTTTTCATCACCAACGTTATGGAAGTTACTAAGACACACAAGGTAGACGCAGAAACCGTTGATATTTTGGGTACGGTCTCGCTATCTTTGTTCTTGGCTATGGCACTGATGAGCCTGAAACTATGGAACATCTTTGACTTGGCGATTCCGTTCCTAATCATTCTGTCGGTTCAGTCTGTCATTTTAGGTATTTTTGCGTACTTTGTGACGTTCAAAGTGATGGGCTCAAACTACGATGCAGCTGTTATTGCGGGTGGTCACTGCGGTTTTGGCCTTGGGGCAACACCGACAGCTGTTATGAATATGGGTTCTCTGGTGAATAAGTTTGGCCCTTCACCGCAAGCATTTATGGTGGTGCCGATTGTTGGTGCTTTCTTTATCGACATTGTTAACTTAATTATCCTTCAAGGGTATATCTCCTTTATCGGCTAATAAGTTCATATATAAAAGAAAAGGCCTCTTTAAGAGGCCTTTTTGCTTTCTGACGGATTTTAATGGTCTAGGTAGAGATAGTTCTGCCAGCTTTTCATTCTAATGAGTACTTTACGCATAATGGATACATGAGTGAATTGATCGGAGTAAACCGCAACTTCGACCGCTGTCCCCATGGGTAAGTGGTAGTCAGATAAGTCATCAGTGATCTTCAGAGTAACAAAGACTCGCCCACTGGTGCGCAATGCCTCCGTGCCAAGCAGGGCGCCACGGGCCTGAAATTGGCTTTCGCCAATGGCGGGCAACACATCTACTACTTCCCCTTTAAAGACCTTGCCTGGAAGCGCTCTGAAGAGAAATTCTGCTTCATAACCCGGCTGTAAGCGTTGTAAGGAATTTTGCCTGAACGCGGCTGCATAAAGCGTTTCCTCTGTATGAACAAAGGTCATCACAGGTGCTAACGGCAGTGGAACTGCCATAACCCCAGGTCGCAGAGCTAACTGCGTTGCAAAACCATCGGTGGGAGCTCTGACGATGGTTTGTTCAAGATCGAACTCAGCTTGACGCAGCTCCGCTAGCAAACGCGCCACTGTTGTGTTTTCTCCACCAATTTCAGAGTTGAGTGCTATCTTGGCTTGATCCACTCTGGCTTCCGCAACTTTGACCGCAGCCTCAGTGGCTTTGTATTCTTGGCGTCGGGTGTCCAGTTCTTGCTCGGTGAAGGCGCCTTTATCGTAGCCACGTTGATAACGAGCGTATTCACGTTGTGCCTTATCTCTATCTGCGATGGCTTGAGCTTGAGCGGCTTGCGCTTCTTGCACATCAGACTCCAGTCCAAGTGCGCCTTGGCTGGCTTCTTTAATTTGTGCTTCAAGCTTTTCAACTTCAGCTTCGTATGGGATAGGGTCAATCATGAAGAGAATGTCCCCTTGTTTGAGTGGTTTATTGGGCTCAACAGGCACTTCGATAACACGGCCTCTTACTCCTGAAACGATAGGAGTGCTAGAAAAGACCTGATTGCCAAGCTGGGTAAAGGGATGGTTGTAGTTCATCAACAAAATTAAGGTGCCGACTAAAACCACACCTCCCAATACGGCTGTTGGGACGGTCCATTTATTGAGAGGAATATTGAAGATTTTAAAGATTGCAATGCACAAAGCGGCGTAGGTCAGAATGAGAAGTAAATCCATTATTGCTCCTCCTCATGTTCATCGATACGGGGTGTTACAGTCGTTTGATTGTTGTGTTGCTGCTTAAGTTCAAGGACTTCCTTTTGTAGCTGGCTTACTTGATCAATCAGTGAATCAACACGGTGATGAATATCGTGTTGTTCTTCTTCCAGCTTTTGAAAGCCCCACCCTCGTTCCTGACGCCATAAGGTGGCCCATATCCAGAGAAAAGGCCAGATGGCGTGAAGTGTGAAGAGACTCACCCAGCCAGCATAATGAATCGCATCCTGATGTGGATGCTCTCGCTCCTTGGCTATCTCATACGGAATATCGTGAATCACGATAATGCCGTAGAAAATGACCAGAGCAACAAAGATGAGTAGACCTAGCGCGAAATAGTCCAAAAACATAAATGCGTCCTGTTATTGTGTTTGTATTCAATAAAACGTACGGTGATACAAAGCTAAGTATAGAAATAAAAACAAGATATTAGAGAGACTTTGTAAGTCTGCCTCTTTTTTTCAAATCAATACTAAGGTCAATAGATGGAGTTTCAGGGAGAGATTGCCGCGTTGTCGGCTGCAGTGGTCTGGGCGCTGGCGACTTGGATTTACAGTCAATTCAGTCATCACTTTTCAGCTATGCAGCTCAATATTGTTAAAGGTGTCGGCGCTTCAGGCATGATGCTGGTGGTGATGCCATGGATTGAGATGCCCACAATGGCGATATCTGCTACTCATTTGGCTATATTGGCAGTGTCGGGAATCATTGGTATTGCCGTCGGAGACAGCGCTTATTTCGCCTCCTTAAAGCGAATTGGTGCCAATAAAACACTATTACTGGAATCCTTAGCGCCGCCGCTTTCAGGTGTGTTGGCGCTGGTCGCCCTAGGTTCGGTTCTACCTCTGCAAAGTTGGCTCGGTGTGTTATTGACAACCTTAGCCGTCACTTTCGTTATTTTTCAGCCTGATGCTAGTGGTGAACAAACGAAGTGGTCAGGTGTAGGCTTTGGCTTGCTTGCGAGTGTGTGTCAGGCGTCGGGAGTGGTTATCTCACATTACGCGTTGGTAGCAGGAGATTTACCGCCTCTGTTGGGAGCGTTAATCCGGCTTTCTGTTGGTGTGCTGGCGGTAGCTATGGTGATCGTGTTATTTGAGCAAAAACCTTTCTCGTCAATGAGAAAGCATTTAGGGCAACTTACGAAGTCGGCCTTTCTTTGGTTGCTAGGTGCGATCTTTGTCGGGACGTTTTTAGCATTGTGGCTTCAACAAATCGCTTTGAAACACGCTAACCCTGCCATCGCTCAAACTCTGATTGCAACCAGTCCACTATTTATATTGTTTATCTATATGTTAAAAGGGGAGAAAGTCACAGCCAAAAGCATCATCGGTACTTTGGCTGCGGTTGGTGGGATATCGTTGTTCTTTTGGCGTTAAATCTTATTCCGTACAGACTTGATTACGCCCATTGGCTTTTGCTCGGTATAGAGCTTTATCTGCACGGTAGAATGTACGTTGAGTATTCTCGCCTTCCCGGTGAAGGGTTATGCCAATACTGACGGTTAAGCCACGTTCACCAAGAATATCTTGCCAGCCAAACTTAAAAATACGCTCACGGTAATTTTCAGCATGCATCGTGGCTTGTTCCAGTGTGGTACGCTCAAGAATAACCAAAAACTCCTCCCCACCAAATCGTACGCTCGATGCACCTCGGAACTTAAAGTAGGCAGACAGCTCATGAGAGACGTTCACGATGGCTTTATCGCCAACTAAGTGGCTCAGCTCGTCGTTAATGGATTTAAAATGGTCAATATCGATAACCATGAGCGCAAAAGGCACGTCATGCAGCAATAGGTCTTTGAGCTTCACATCCAGCCAGCGTCGGTTGTGCAGGCTGGTCAGCGGATCGGTAAACACATCTTGTTGGAGCTGAGCCACGGTGTGCTTCTGGCTCTCCGTGGTTTCTTTGAGCTCACGATTTTCAAGTTCAGATAGAATCAGTTTGAGTTGCAGTTCAAATCGTGATAAACGCCGCAGCTGTGCCGCACCAAGTTCACCGATTGGGATCTGCTTCATCAAGTCACTTTCGATACGAAATGCCCGCTTCTGACATTCCAGTGCTTTTTGGAAATCGCCTTGTTGCTCGTAGATATCACCTAATGCCGTGTTCAGCTTGAGGTTGAGTACAGGAGAAGCGTAACGTCTGATCTTCTTCTGGGCGCTTTCTAGTACCCAGTTAGCCAAATGGGGTTTGTTTGACTCGTTGAGACTGTGCGCCAGCTCAAGGCGAATCATGTTCGACAGCCAGATCGAGTGGATATTACCGGCGGTGTATTGAACATTGCCTAAACACTCTATCGCTTTGTCCTGCTTGCCCTGTCGACGATACAGCTTTGCTTGATAGAGTAGGATTTGCCCAGCAAGTACCTTGTCACTGACCAGAATCGCCAGCTCAGAGCACTCTTTAAGTAGGTCTTTTGCCGCCGAGGTGCGATTAAGCTCGATATAGCACGACAACATGTACAGCTTGTAGCGCAGACGCAATGAGCGGCTGGAGATGGCATGATCGATACCATCTATCTTTTGGTAGTAGCGTAATGCTCGGTTATGGTCGCCGTAGGCATCGCATAGATTACCCATGCCCAAGACCGCCAGTACATAGGCATCGATATGGCTGGTATCGACGGCAATGGTTGAGGAAGAAATGTACTCCTGCAATGCACCTGAGTAATCGCCCCCTTCCACCAGTCGATCGGCTAAGCTGTTTTTCACCTCTAGAATCAACTCTGCGTCGCTTGGCAGAGAGAGGTGTTCGAGTGCACTTCTTAACTCTTCAATGCTGATTTTGGGCTGTTTGAGCTCATTGCGATACTCAGCACTGATGATTAAGCTTTGCGCTTTTTCCTGAGGTGTTGTCGCAATATGCTGACGAATGTGGTTCCAGAAAATAATCGCCTCTTCACCTGAAACAGAAGAAGCATCTAAACCCGATTCGGAGATTTTATTAAGCAAAGTTTCCATTCTGTACTTCCAATGGTTGGCTTTCTTCTAGTTGTTCTAAAGTAAATGGGAACGTCAGGATGTCTTGAAAAACCACTTTAGGCAGTGATTTATTGAGTCCTTTTCGGTGCCATGGGTAGATTTCGATCATTTTTGCTAATACGTGAAACACTTGCAAAGCGGCATCGTCTTTCTCTGCGAGCAGGACACCGAGGCGATCACTACTGAGTCGAGAAAGGAGGTCTTGCTGTGTACACAAAGAGTGTGCGAGTTCAGCACACACTTCAATGTATTCAGGGTCGCTGTGCTGAATGATAACGACTGCATGGTTAGAACGTTTCAGTTCGGTCTTGAACAGAACCAGTTGCTCCCACCAGTAAATCTCAGACACCATCTGATTAAGGTGCTTTTCTGGGTCGTATTCGTGTTGGCCACGAATGCGGTTAATCAATTTGCGCGCGCGCTGTTCGAGTTGACGCTTCGATGCTCGGGCTTTGTCATTACTTACTCGGGCGGTTTGCTCTCTGAGCATATCTGTTGAGTGTTTACGGTACTTTTGAAACGCGTGCAGCGCCTCTTTAAAGTTACCTTGCTCTTCAGCCACACGTGACTGCTGAAAACAAATCTGCGACAACAGTTCGCCGTTATCGAAAGACGATGCTGAACGTTCGGCTTGTACTAGTAGTTTGGTGGCTTCTTCCGGGCGTTTTCTCAACAATTCTAGTCTTGCCTGGCTGATGTACGAGTGCGCTTTCATCCACACCAGATCGTGTTTTTCAGCTAGGTCTTGCGCTTTACCCGTTGCAATTTCTGCGTCTTCAATCCGCTCAAGCCCTAACAGGGCTAATCCTCTGAAGTCCCAGACTTCTGCTTGCCAGGTTTTATCTTCGTGGCCTTTGAGTGCCTCGGTCGCGCCATCAAGTACTGTCAGCATCTCAACATAGTTGTTGAGTAGGTAAAGGTCCCATGCCAGTAGAATTCTCGCTTTACCTTCAAGCCAACCGATACGTGTATTATTGGCAACGGTCACAGCCAATTCGTGAGTCGTTTTGGCGAGTTGATATTCATGAGTAATTCGCCAGACGTTGCCTAGCCCGATTAAGCATTCGATTTGTATTTCGATTTCATCGACCAGAGCGGATTGCTCAAGGGCGTTAATCCAGAACTGTTGAGCGGAGTAATATTTGGCTTGGCCCCAGAAGTGAAGCGCATGGATATGAAGAATCTCAGGAAGAAAGTCGTCGGTATCTAGGGAGTTGAGTTTACTATGGGCTTCTTTGATGTATTTTAGCCCACGCCGATAATCCATCAGGCTCCAGGCACAGCGAGACATGATAATCAGACACTGTACAGCCCCTTCTGGGTACAAAATCTGACTGGCGCGCGTCGCGCACTGTTCAGCGATGGCTAAAACCTTTTCAGGCTCACTTTCAATTCGTGCTTTGAGCTGTTCAATCTCTGTATCTAGCAGATGCTGGCTTTTATCCAATGAATCAATCCCTTAACAGCCATTCTTAATATCATTCAAAAGTATTATAAAAATAGTGACTGATGTAACTCTAGTAAAAGCATTAATACGCCTAAGGTTTAATGGCGTACTTCACAATAATGGTAATTATGAAAGCAGTTCCCGCAGAGTCAAAGGTGATTGAGTTAAACCAAGACTTTGCGCCGCTGTCATACCGCTCTTATCTTGGTAGCACAAATTATGCCATGCCCGGAAAATATCCAACATTGGTAATAAACCACCAGGGCGAAGCTTACGACGAGGTTCGTTGATAAAGCTTTCAAAAAGAGTTTGAAAGCGCTGTTGGTAGAATTCGGTCTGGCGGACGCTTGCTTTTCTAAGCCATTCTTTCGGCTCGTTATTCTGCCCTGCAAGGTAGCAAATCCCTTTTGATGAATTTGCAAAAGAGGTAATAGCCCAGCGATCGCGCCACCAACCCATATGAACAATATCGATCTTTCCGACCAGACTGTGCTCATTCCAGCTTTCATCTTCCTCGACATACATAAGGTCGACATTTTGACGCTGGATGCGTGATAAGCAAACACTCAGCGCTGCAGAACGCAAAACGGGATCTTGGGGTAGATAGATAGAAACCTGACGTTCACTGTTACACAGATCCAGTACATGAAGGAAATGAGCGTAAGAGGTATATGGCGGTCTGATCAGTGCTCCTTTTGATGGGTAGTTGAACACGGTCAGGTTACCCATCGGGTCTTCAACATTGCCACGTGCTAGGATCGTTTGATATTGCTGATCAATACGTTCTCTGAGTACAGGTGATGGCTCTGGAACTGGGATGCTGGCTTCAGATGAGTGATCGCGCGAAACGAATCGAGCGGTTTCCTGATACGGATCGTGGTCAATACTGCCTAGTGGTTCTTCATTACCAGAATAGTTGACGTGCTGGCAGAGGATGTAGCCTGAGTTGGCTTCACCAGTCGCTATCCATAGTACGCCATTATTACTCTTAGGTTGCAGAGGCACGTAGTAGGACGCCAGTTCATATTTCTCAGCATGATTGACCCAGCGTGCATCAAACATAGCCAGCTTGCGACGACATCGGCTAGCAATATGATCGAGATGATCGTAAAACGTCTTCGGGTTGATCTCTAACTTACGGCAGATTTCACGTACTGAGTAGCCCATAAAGAGCAAACCGAGGAGGTTTTCCTGAAAGGCAAGTTTCTTATTGGCACCTGACCATTTATCAACGAACGTCGATTGGCAAAGCTTGCAACGATAACGTTGGCGGTCACCGCTGTAACCAAAGGCATGATAAAGGTGTTTATGAGTATGGACAGATAAGCCAAAATTTTCGCAATCGGTATTGCGACAGGTTGGCAGACCGTCACTGTGGAGTTGTCTTAAACGATGGAGTTCGTTTAACACTTCCTGATTGTTAAGTAAGGGGGGGAAAGCACCGCACTCCCGACATACCATCGCAGGTCGCTTAGGGTTAGCATGTTGCACGACGTATCGATGTGCATCACTCAATCCAAAGTTGTCACACGCCAATGTTTTACAAAAGTTGAGTTGTAACCCGTCTGCTTCCTGTGGCAGTTTGCCAGTTGTCACTATCTCCCCCTCGGGATTATCTGGGCTGCCAGGCTATTGGCTCTGGCAGCGAAGGAATGGCGATTAGATGTTGATGGCTGTCTCAAGCGCAACTTTCATCATGTCGTTGAAAGATTTTTGGCGCTCTTCTGAGCTCAACTTCTCGCCACGGATGATGTGGTCAGAAACCGTTAGGATAGTCAGTGCTTTTGCACCTAAATCGGCAGCAACACCGTAGATACCTGCCGCTTCCATATCAACACCTAAGATGCCTAGTTTTTCCATCTTCTCGAAAATGTCGGCTTCTGGAGTGTAGAAAAGGTCTGCAGAGAATACGTTACCTACTTTTACAGGTACTTCTTGAGCACGTGCTTGGTTTACCGCTTCTTCTAGAAGGCCGTAATCAGCAATTGCCGCGAAGTCATGATCGTTAAAACGGATACGGTTCACTTTTGAATCTGTTGATGCACCCATACCGATGACAACGTCCATCAGGTTTACGTCATCACGTACTGCGCCACAGCTGCCAACACGAATTACGTTTTTCACACCATACTCAGCGATTAGCTCGTGAACATAGATACAAGCTGATGGGATACCCATGCCGTGACCCATCACAGAAACACGTTGACCTTTGTAAGTGCCTGTAAAGCCGAACATGCTACGAACATCACAAACTTGTTTTACATCTTCTAGGAATGTTTCCGCGATGTATTTAGCGCGAAGTGGGTCGCCTGGCATCAAAACCGTTTCAGCGAAATCACCTGGTTGAGCGTTAATGTGTGGGGTTGCCATAGTTGTTACTCCAAGTTTATTAGTAATTCTGTGTTCTGATTACTAATTTTGTTGATTCTCAAAAATCTGTTGAAGCAATACTAGCTAGATATGGCAAGGCTCCATGAGAAGTACGTCACAAAAGTAATCCATTTCACTATAGATGTAAGTATTTATAACGTTTTTTGTTGAAAGGGTTAATGCAATCGATTTGGAAAAACGATTGCCTCAGAATTGAACCGAAATCGTATCAATTACGTAACACTCCATTAAATTGTACATTTTTATTTCTTGTATAACTTTGAGATGTTGTGCTAAAACTTATACAAAAGATATTTTTGTACACCTCAACAAGAATACTGGAGCACAATATGAGCAACGTAATTAAAGTCGGCATTAGTTCTTGCGTTTTAGGTGAAAAAGTTCGCTTCGACTCAGGGCACAAGATTAGTAAGTTCGTCACTAAAGAACTCGCACCTTTTTTCGAGTTTGTTCCAATTTGCCCGGAAGTTGGAATGGGGATGCCCGTGCCAAGGCCGACTATCCGTTTGGTGTCGGATCAAGAACGTATTGCTTTGGTAGAAACAAAAGATGCGTCCATAGAGCACACAGACAAGATGGTGGACTACTCCAAAAATAAAGTGGCTGAGCTGCGTGACACAGAACTGTGCGGATATATTGTGTGTGCCAAATCACCAACCTGTGGCATGGAACGGGTGAAAGTGTACAAAAAAGGTGGGGCTGACAACACAGGAGTGGGTCTTTACACCCAAGAGCTGATGAAGCAAATGCCTTGGCTACCAGTTGAAGAAGATGGCCGCTTGAACGACCCGGTTTTGAAAGAGAATTTCATTACTCGCATCTACACGCTGAGAGATTTTTACGACTCCATGGGTGGTGCTCCGACAGCCGGTAAAATTGTTGCATTTCACTCTCGCTACAAACTTACTTTGATGGCCCATCACCCTCAGTCATACAAAGAGTTAGGTCGCTTAGTCGCCAATATCAAAGAGTATGACATCGATACTTTTTATCAAGAGTACCGTGTGGGTTTGATGAATGCGGTATCGCACAGAGCAAGTCGTAAGAACAACACCAATGTGCTTATGCATGTCCAAGGATACTTCAAGCGAAACCTCGCCAAGGACCAGAAAGCGGAATTGTGTGGTGTGATTGATGAGTACCGTCAAGGTACGTTACCACTACTGGCCCCCATCACTTTACTTAAACATTATTTGGCTGCGTACCCGGATGCTTATTTATCCGAGCAGAAATATTTGCAGCCTCACCCTCAGGAAATGCGCTTGAGATATGGATTATAGAATGAAGAAATATGCAATCAGAGAAATATCAGAGCTGACGGGGGTGAAACCTGTCACTCTCCGAGCTTGGCAGCGCCGCTACAACTTGATAGAGCCTGAAAGAACAGAGAAAGGCCACCGCCTATATACACAAAAGCACATCGACTTAATCAATGACATTCAAGGTTGGTTAGCTAAAGGAGTGTCGATTGGCAAGGTGAAAGCGTTATTGGAATCAGGAGATCAGGCTGAATCCGATGTCTCTACCAATATGGCTCATTTAGATGATGTTGAACCTGTTTTAGATGCTTTGGCAAGCCTAAATAAAGGGAAAGCCGAAACTCTGATTCATTCAGTGCTCAAAGAATACCCGCTCAATGTCGTGGAAACTCAGTTTATTCAGCCTGTGGAGCAGGCATTAGGACTTGTCAGACAGAATTTGCGATCACTTCAATTTGGTTTGTTTCAAACATTGATGCTAACCAAGCTCAACGCGATTATTGAAGCAGAAAACAAAGCCGCTCGTTTAGGCAAAGCGCTCTTTATCAGCGTTCAAGGAAGTGTGGATGTGGCATCTCGCATAATGGCTCTTTCACTGGTAGAAAAAGGGTGCAAAGTGACCATCATCGATGAGGTTGAAGATTTATCTGGACTGCTTGGTCATCCATGTCTTGAAGAGTTTTCAACCTTAGCGATTTACAGCGCACGTGCGATTAATGAGTCGCAAATGGCTGCGATCCAACAACTGGAAACCATGATTTCCGGAGAGCTGATATTGCCGGAACTGTTACAACGCCTAAAGAGGTAAAGTCATGAATCTGGTGTGGCTAAGACGCGATTTAAGAATCGAAGATAACTCAGCACTAGTTAATGCTGTAGAGACTGGTGAGCCGGTTGTCTGCATTTACACTGCAACTCCTGAGACTTGGCATGAGCACGGTTTAGCGCCTATTCAGGCAGATTTGATTTACCGTCGATTGCAGGGATTAAAGCAAGACCTGGAGTCTTTACGTATTCCACTGCTTTATGAGGAAGTGGATACATATACTGAGAGCGCAAAGCGTGTCGCTGAGATTGCTACTTTGCTCAGTGCGAATCGAGTGTTGGTTAACAAGGAATACGAGGTTAATGAGCAGCGTCGAGATGCCACGCTTGAAATGTGTTTGAATGATACTGCCATTCAAGTTAAGTCCAGCGATGACAAATGCATATTTGCTCCCGGTAGCATAGTGAACAAGCAAGGTAGCTATTTCAAAGTGTTCACACCGTTTAAGAAGGCCTACCTCGCTGAACTTGGCGAGTGCTCATTTCAAGTTCGCAAACCACAAGTGGCTTGTTCGAGTAGGTTACCTGAGCACTTGAGTTCTCTACTATTCGCTGATGATGTGACCTTCAGCTACCCGCGAGAGCCGAGCGACCAATTTGCCGCGGATACCCAGTCGATAATCCAAACGCTGAGAGATTTTGATAGCCAAGACGTAGAAGGCTATGCTAGCAACCGAGATTTTCCCGCTATTGCTGGAACGAGCCAACTGTCTCCTTACTTAGCTATCGGTGCTTTATCTGTTCGTCAATGTATGGCGCGTTTGATGTTTGGCCAAGCTCCCCCTCTCAGCCAAGGTAGAGAAGTCTGGCAGAGTGAGTTGATCTGGCGTGAGTTCTATCAGCATCTGATTTATTTTGAAGCTAAGCTGAGTAAAGGAAGGTCTTTCGTTGATTGGGGGGATCGCTTGGTATGGAAGAATGAGCCACAGTATATTGAGGCGTGGAAGCAGGGTGAAACTGGTTTCCCGATAGTCGATGCTGCCATGAAGCAACTTAACCAGACAGGGTGGATGCATAATCGCCTCAGAATGATAGTCGCGAGCTTTCTGGTTAAGGACCTCCACGTTGATTGGCGGGTTGGTGAGCGGTACTTCATCAATAAACTGATTGACGGCGATTACGCGGCGAATAATGGTGGTTGGCAATGGTGTGCGTCGACAGGTTGTGACGGCCAGCCATATTTTCGAATTTTTAATCCTATTACGCAGGGTGAGCGATTTGACCCGCAAGGCGAATTTGTCCGTCAATGGTTGCCTGAATTAGCACAAGTACCTGACAAATACTTGCACCAACCCTGGAAATGGAGTGGTGTAAGAAGCTTGTCATATCCGCCGCCAATAGTTGATCATAAGGTAGAAAGAGAAGTAACCTTACGGCTCTATAAGGAAGCGAAGGACGCTTAGAATGCTGCGAAAAATACTTTCTCTCTGTTGCTGCTTTAGTACCTCACTATTCGCCGCAACCTACGAATTACCTCCAGAGGGAAGCAGCATGGTCGGGCGCACACAATACCATCAAGTGGAAAGTGGTGAGAGCCTAGCAGATATTGCAAAGCAATATGATGTTGGCTTTCTTACCTTGATGGCTGCAAACAAAGGCGTGGATCCTTTCCTACCTTCTGAAGACTTTGTTCTGACGATTCCGACGCAAATCATTCTTCCTCAAGTGCCAAGAGAAGGGATAGTCATCAATTTGGCAGAGCTGCGTCTGTATTACTTCCAGCCGGAGAAGAACTTAGTACATATTTTTCCGGTCGGTATAGGTCGAATTGGTCGCGACACTCCTGAGATGGTGACCAGCATTAGTCAAAAACGGCCAAATCCAACTTGGACACCACCCGCATCTATTCGCAAAGAATACCTTGAGAAAGGCATCGAGCTTCCGCGTGTTGTACCCGCAGGTCCGGAAAACCCACTTGGGGAATACGCGATGAGGCTGGCTTATGGCGTTGGAGATTACCTTATCCATGGTACTAACAAAGACTTTGGTATTGGGCTGCGTGTCAGCTCAGGTTGTATACGTATGAACCCTAAGGACATTGACTGGTTGTTTCCAAAAGTGAAGTTGGGTGAAAAAGTTCGAGTGATTAATGAGCCAGTAAAAATTGCACTAGAGCCGGATCGCAGTGTGTTTTTGGAAGCTCATGAACCGTTAACGCGAAGCGATGGTAGTAAGAAGGATTTGAAGATCCCTCAGGAACTGCAGTGGTGGTTGGAAGAGTTTGAACTATCGGATGCTAAAGCAAGAGCGGCGATTCTTGCGCAAAATGGTGTACCAGTGGAAGTGGTCTCCCCGAGTTATTCATACGTGAATTGAGTCTTGTTATATAAGAGAAAGGGCCTGCAGTTGCAGGCCCTTTCTTATCGAAAATTGACAGAATTACTTAGTGTAAGACTGAGCAATGTTGTCGATACGCTCGTTAGCGCGTGCTGCTTCTTCTTGAGCAGACATTGCTGCATCGCCTGATTTACGTACATCAGACTGTAGAGCCTGTACATCTTGGCTTAGCTGGCTAACTTGATTGCTTAGCTCGTCAATTTTTGCTGAAGATGCTTCGTCTGGACCAGAAGCACAGCCAGCTAGAAGAAGTACAGAAGACGCCGCAGCTGCGATCAACATTTTGTTCATAGATGAACTCCTTGCATTGTAAGTATCAAAATGACGTCCTATACATTTCTGCTCATATAGTGACGGTTCCTAAAGTGTAGACTCAAATCTAGGCTTCAAAAAGCAGAAAAAAGTCAAAAAAACCCAAGAATTTAAGCAATTATCAAATTAGTTGATATATGTCTCACTGACGAGAGCTATAAGTGTCAATGTTCTAACTATATCGAGGGATGTAAACACGGCGAAATAAGATAATTTTCTGTGATCTCTATCCAGTATGGATCTTTCACGGTATCATAGCGCGTTTTTGAAAACTTTCGTGTTTGAGCTATAACCTAGAGCAGGGCTGAGACACATCTATGAACTTGGAGAATACTTTGCACTTTAAAGATTTAGGCCTAGACAATCGCTTACTGAAAAACCTGAAGCACTTTGACTTCAAGCAAGCGACAGAGATACAGCAACAAGCCATCCCGGTGTCGATTGCTGGTAAAGATCTGTTGGCTTCTTCGAAAACTGGCTCAGGTAAAACACTGGCGTTTGTGCTACCTATGCTACACAAGTCGTTAAAGAACAAAGCATTTTCAGCGAAAGATCCTCGTGGTGTGATTTTGGCTCCGACCCGTGAACTGGCGAAGCAAGTTTACGGTGAGCTGCGTTCTATGCTGGGTGGTTTGTCTTATGACGCGACTCTAATTGTGGGTGGCGAAAACTTCAATGATCAGGTGAAAGCGCTACGTCGCTACCCGAAATTTATTGTTGCTACACCGGGTCGCTTAGCGGACCACCTTGATCACCGCTCGCTTTACCTAGACGGATTAGAGACTCTGATCCTTGATGAAGCTGACCGTATGCTGGATCTCGGTTTCGCGCCTGAGCTACGTCGCATCCACAACGCGGCTAAGCACCGTCGCCGTCAAACATTGATGTTCTCAGCAACTCTTGATCACGCAGAAGTGAATGAGATTGCTTTTGAGATGCTAGATGCTCCAAAACGTATCGCGATTGGTGTTTCTAATGAAGAGCATAAAGACATCACACAGAAATTCTATTTGTGTGACCACCTTGACCATAAAGAAGCGATCCTTGAGCGCATTCTAGAAGAAGCTGAATACAAGCAACTGATTATATTTACTGCGACTCGCGTAGATACGGAGCGCTTAACGGACAAACTCAACGAGAAGAAGCTTAAAGCAATCGCTCTGAGTGGTAACCTGAATCAGACTCAGCGTAACACCATCATGAGCCAGTTTGAGCGTGCCGTGTTCAAGATTCTAGTCACAACAGATGTCGCTTCTCGTGGTCTGGATATTGCGAACGTCACACACGTTGTGAACTTTGACATGCCTAAGCATACCGAAGAGTACGTTCACCGTGTTGGTCGAACTGGCCGTGCTGGTAATAAAGGTGACGCCGTGTCTTTGGTTGGCCCGAAAGATTGGGATAGCTTTAAGCGTGTTGAAGCTTACCTCCAGCAGGACCTAACGTTCTCTGAACTGGAAGGTTTAAAAGGTAAATTCAAAGGAATCAAACCACGTAAACCGGATTATCGTGGTAAGAAGAAAGTGGTTAAGAAAGCCAAACCACAAGCGAAGAAAACAGCGAAGAAGCCTGCTCAGCGTGATAAAGGTTTCTATCAGAATGTCGCTGTGGGTGATTCGGTCTTTATCCCGAAAAAGAAAGTCGCCCCGAAAGCCGACGACGAGTAATAAGAAAGCCACCTGTAATAGGTGGCTTTTTTGTATGCATTTAACGGAACTTGTGCCGTTAAAAAGGTTGTTAAATTAGTAGCATAAGATAGCTTTTCCACCAGAAAATATAATTGAGAGCGCATTTCTGAAACCAGCAAGATTAGAAACTGAGACCACAACATCCAGTGTTAATATTTTGCTTACTATGCGCATTTTTCTCTGTTTAGAGTGAGTAGTGATCGGGTGACCGATTGCATATGGCACTTCACCGTGAAGTGCTCCTACTTAACGACAGACAGAAGAAAAAAAGATGGAACTTAAAAAAATAACAGTGGCAGTGGCTAGTGTATTACTTAGTGCGAATGCCTACGCCATCAGCGCGCCCGTACCACAGGTTGTCGAACTCGATGCAGGACACAATCACGAACATCACCATGGTGTAGAAGATCAACACCTCGAATACGCCCCAACGAAACTCACTCCCAAAAAGCCTCAACCAACAATCAAAGCGTTTAACATGATTGCGGCTGATGAAGCAGCTGTACCATGTGACGTTGAAGCGTTCGCGACATCAAACAGCACCAGCCTGATTAATACCATCACAACTCAAGGTGCTAGCTGTGTTAATGAGCTGTTCTCTGCTGAAAGCCGTATTCAGGAGACAACGTTTGAATCTAGCAACATGTTTAACGTTGCCAAGCACACCACAACTTTAGCTAAGAATTACCAAGGTGGAGGAAGCGATGAGCTGGAAGCTTTGTTCCTCTATCTACGTGCTGGCTATTACGCGGAGTTTTACAACGATAAGGTCAGCTTCACCACTTGGGTGCGCCCAGCGGTGAAAGAGGCGGTAGATGCGTTTGTTGCCAACGGCAATTTCTACGAGAACAGTGACGCTCACGGTAAGGTGTTAGCAGAAGTGATCATCACTATGGACAGCGCCAGCCTAGAACATCATTACATCGATGTTGTCACGCAATGGCTCAACCGTTGGAACGCCGACTACGCGCAGAGCTGGTACATGCGTAATGCAGTAAATAGCGTCTTCACCGTGTTGTTTGGTGGCAGCTGGAATGATGAGTACAAGGCGAAAATCGGCGAGCAGACTGACCTAGTGAATGCGTTATCGAGTTTCGCGCTAAACCGTAACTCAATTGGTCGCGATGATGAGTTTATGACCGCAAATGCGGGCCGTGAACTGGGTCGATTAACGCGTTATCAAAACACGCCTATTGAAGCCAATGTCAAAGCTAAGGTGAAGCAGATCTTTGATCAGTATGAGATGTATGGTTTTGGTGATTCAGTGTGGCTGGGAACGGCGGATACTGCTTCATACTACTCAGATTGTACAGAGCTGGGAATATGTAACTTCAAAACAGAATTGAAGTCGTTAGTGCTGTCACAAAGCTACACCTGTGGCCCGTCGGTCCGTATTTTGTCCCAGAATATGACTCAGGTTCAACACCAAGCGGCCTGTGACAAAATGGGTTACGAGGAAGGTTATTTCCATCAGCGCTTAGAAACGGGTAACCAACCAGTGGCTGATGACTACAATACTCAATTGCAAGTGAACATCTTCGACAGCAGTAATGACTACGGCAAATACGCCGGACCGATCTTTGGCATTGATACCAACAACGGTGGAATGTACCTCGAAGGTGACCCTTCCAAACAAGGCAACGTGCCCAACTTCATTGCTTATGAAGCCTCCTACGCTAATCCTGATCATTTTGTTTGGAACCTAGAACATGAGTACGTCCACTATCTGGACGGACGATTTGATATGTATGGCGATTTTGGTCATCCAACTGAAAAGGTTGTGTGGTGGAGTGAAGGGGTAGCGGAGTATATCGCCAACGAAGACAACAATCAGAAAGCCATAGATACGATCAAAGACGGCTCAACTTATACACTGAGTGAAGTGTTTGAAACAACGTACGATGGTTTTGATGTCGACAGAATCTATCGTTGGGGTTATCTGGCAGTCCGCTTCATGTTTGAGCGTCACATGGACGACGTAAATCAGATGCTGGTGGAAACGCGTAAAGGTAACTGGTCGCAATATAAAACCATCATCAACGGCTGGTCTACGGCTTACCAAAGTGAGTTTGAACAATGGCAGCAAGAGTTGGTGAATGGTGGTTCGGAACAACAGCCACCAACAGCGGTGATATCGGTCAATAGTGAGGGACAAGTAGGTGAATCCATTTCATTCAGCAGTAAAGGTAGCTCAGACTCCGACGGTCAAATCTCGAGTTACCTCTGGGAATTCGGTGACGGCGCGACCAGTTCAGAGGCCAATCCGACGCACCAATACAGTAGTGAGGGGAGTTATTCGGTCCGCTTAACGGTCACAGATAATGATGGTCTAACGGCCAATACCAACGCATCGATCAATATTCGCAGCCAAGGTGACAACGACTCTTTGCCTACCGATTGTGCTGTTCGCCCGAAAGTCAGTGGTGGGCGATTGACGGCCGGAGAGCCAGTATGTTTGGCGTCTCAGTCGCCAATATGGCTGAGTATCGAAGGGGTTAATGAATATCAGTCGATGTCGATTACATCGGCGCATGGTACTGGTGATCTCAAACTGGAGTACAGTAACTTTGGCTGGCCAAATGATGAAGGCTCCAATCTTCATGGATGGTCTGATAATTCAGGAAATTCAGAATGTATCACTATTAATGGTCAGGCGAATTACTGGGGGTACTTGAAAGTGTCAGGAGAGTTCAGCAACGCAGCACTGGTGGTTGATTTCAATACATCAGGTTGCCGTCAATAGGTCGTGACTTCGAACAAAGCTCAGCATTCGCTGAGCTTTTTCGTTTTTAGCTTCACTGAGGGATTAACGTCGCTGACAAGTGGTGCACCCTCGACATGCGGAGCGGGAATGAGGATCCAGACGGCTACGCTGAATTTTGCAGTAGGCACTTTTCAGGCAGCGCCGCGCTGCAAACCAATCTTCAGGTTTTACCATAATTAAGTAGCCGTTAAACCGCTTCACTAGAGGCGTTCGATACTCGCTTATAAAAGCTGGTTCGTAACCGATCTCGAAATAATCTAACGCCTCCTCTATAGAGGATAATTGGGCAATTTTTCGTTGGATTTCAGCGTCGCTCATCGTCGAAAACATCTGGAGAATGTGCCGAAATTATCTCATCTCTACTGATAAAGTTATTGATCTAAATCGAATCTAGTAAGGTGTGGGCAAATGTTAAATTTTGAACAACAACTGATCAAAAAATAGACGCTTCATCACATATTTTCATTAACTTACGTGATTTTTATCTTTTCATATATTTATAACAAATATGCAACTTGTTTGCTTTAAGTTCTAGCCTTCAAACAAAAACTAAGGAACAAAACATGAATCTTAAGCAGTGGAATATCTTGTTAGCGTCTCTGATTGCGCTTCCCGTTTTAGCGGACACAGATGTATATTTGACCAACAATTCAGACCAGTCTCTGACTATTCAGGTGAGCCATGATGGTACCGATTTACTTGAATATGGGGAAGAATGGAAACAACACACAGAAACGCTTGGGCCATGGGAGACCAAGCAAGTACTCAGCTTTAATCGCTGGGAAGGGGTGAAATCGGGCAAGACATACCAATTCAACACCGTGGTTTCCAATCCTGTAGGTGAAAGCGTCGTACTAAACCAAGTGATGGAAGGTCATTGGTATAACTCTACTATTGAATATGGGGTCTCTTCCTCTGATGTTGAACTGGCTTTAAAAGATGACCGTAATGTACATCGCTTTAATACGGCTGCATTTGGTGAGCGACAAGCGGAGTTGGCGTTTAAGTCTGCGAATACCGCTCGCTATGATGACCTTTACTACACCATCACACCTGCCAAAGTCGATGAAACGGTTGAGCCAGATGAAAACACGCTTAAGTTAATGACTTACAACATTTGGGCGTTGCCTGTTATTGCGTCGCACATTGGCGATCGCTACGCACTGATCCCTGAATACGTCAAAGGTTACGATGTGTTGGCTCTGCAAGAAGTGTTTGCTAGCGGTCGAGAGGAGTTTCTACGCGAATTGGCAAAAGAGTATCCTTACCAGACCAAGATGTTAGATAAAGATGGCATCAACATTTACGACGGCGGTGTTACTATCGTCAGCCGCTACCCAATCGTCAATCAAGCCCAGTATGTATTTCCTGATTGTACCGGAACGGATTGCTTCGCAGACAAAGGCGTCAACTACGCAGAAGTAATTAAAGGTGGTAAGGCTTATCACGTGTTTGCTACGCATACAGCGTCGTTCGATACAGACACCGCTCGTGATTATCGCCAGCGTCAGTTCAAACAGATCCGTGAACTGGCGACATTACTCAATATTCCGTCAAATGAAACGGTGGTTTACAGCGGTGATTTCAATGTTAACAAGCGTAAGTTCCCGGGTGACTATCAGCAGATGATTGCAAACCTCAGCGCAATTGAACCGCAATACTCAGGCTATACGGAATCGACTTTCGATCCACGCATTAATGATTTTGCTGGCGAAGCCATGTCAGGTGGTGAAAATGTCGAATATCTTGACTACGTCATGGTGAGTGACGAGTACGCGGTGAAAGCATTCAACGATAACCGTGTAGATGTACCGCGCAGCACAGATGAACGCTTGTGGAAGCATTACAATCTATCCGACCATTTCCCTGTGTCGGCGGTGATTAAGTAATGGTTTATCGTTACCTGTTGTTGATGCTCGCCGTTGTGGCGGGCATCTTTCTCTGGCCTTCCGATGAGGTTGTTAATTCTCGGGTGATGGTTGAGAGGGAGTATGCTGACCAATCTGTCGCTGCTAACGAGAGTCTTGCTCGAACAGTGGTAGAGGGTGGAAGCCCGTCCGAAAATACGATTAGCCCCTATCAAGGCAAAGTGTTAAATCCTCTTGCGGAAGCCTCAGGAAACGCGCTGGTTGAAGCGTTGGAATCTTTTTGGCAAGAGTGCCAACAGAGTAACGATTGTGAACAGCTACTGGTTCAGCTCCAAGCTGAACTGTCGGACGCTAGGTATCAACTCCTTGCTCGTTACCCTCAATTGAAAGCCCAGTGGCAAGAGATAATGGGAGAGCTGGATCTCAATCAATACCACTCGTTAGTTGATCGAATTGCCGAAATGAAGCAGCAGGCATTGTTAATTTGGGGCGAGCTCGCAAGTGTTATGTTTGCTGAAGAATATGCGCTCTATGACTTTAGTTTGGCATCCCAGGACTTAGCCACTGATAACGCTGAGAGTTATGTTGAAAGCTATGAAGCATTGCTGAATCAATGGCAACACAATGAAGAGTCGTTGTCTTTAGATAGCGGTGCTGCACGTTATGAAAAAGGCGTGAGTCTAATACCAAGCACGTTTTCGCAGCAGCAAAAGGATCAAGCAAAAGCAAAGCTCGCCACCAAATACCTTAATGCTGAACAGTCGGCATCCATTGCTCAACGAGAGCAGCAAGTCGCGAGTCAGGAGGCACAAGTCGCAAGCTATCAAAGCCAGTTATCTGATCTCAAAGAGTCACTCGACCAGCAACGTTCAACGGCGGGGTCAGCAATGTCTGATCTTGAGTGGCAACAGTACGTTGAGCAGCAGATTAGCGACTTTCGTATTAACTTTTTTAACTATAACTAATTGTTAAATAAGTGTTTTATTTAATCGTTTGCGAAGATTTAATCTAAGAAATTATCGGAACCAGCCTCTAAATTGCTCATCAATCGGTCTTATGTGACTTATAGATCGTTGATATAACGCAGCTCCAAATCATTACAATAAGTGTGGTGTTGCGTATGAAGCACAATCAACGTTTGTTTATTCCCAAGAAAATTGCCAGCGCTTTGCTATTAGCTGGCATCAGTTTCAATGCCTTATCTGCTCAGGAGTGTGAGTATGAGTTGCTTTCGCACTCTTCTGACTGGCTGACACAGATCAAACGCGCAGATTCGTCGTGTTATCACTCATGGTTCAATGCGCCTGAAGAAGCAGCGACGGGCATCTACAGCGAAACGTCAATAAGACAAGTACAGCGTGAGTTGCTTGAAGAAGTGACGCAGTATGAGGGAGATGAGCAGCAGGCTAAGCGAATTGCCAACCTTAGTGAATTTATCAAAGCGGCGTACTTTGCGCGTTACTCAACCCAATCAAGCTATGGCTATTATTCTGAAGAGTTGAGTCGTGAGCTTGCGCAAATTTCAGCTCGATTCTTAAGTAGCCAATATGCTCAAGCGCTGGGCCGCGAACAGGTACGTGCAATGTCTGCGATGAGCATAATGGTCGATAGCGTGAAACAATTACCTACCGCAATGCCTGCCATGTTAGACCTGCTCGAAAGCTTCAACCACCAAAATAGCCAGCGGCTGCAGTATGTAGATGGATTAAACAATTTGTTCAGAGCGATGAGTGGTCACGTGGCGCGAGATTATTTTTATGCGGATCTCGCAGCTCACCCTGAGTATTTGGTGAGGCTGGAGCGGTTTGTTGATCAGAATCGCTGGGCACTGGGTACAGACGCTGAGTTTCTCATCTACAATGCGGTACGTGAATCTGGCCGGCTATTGGCGAGTAGAGATGAGAAGCTACGTAACCAGGTGATGGCGTTTATGAAACGTACGCTAGAACGTAATGCGATCGGCAGTGAAGGCGAACGTTTATGGATTGCGGCTGCGGAGATGATCTTGTTTTATGCGCCAGAGGAAGGCAAAAAACTAAAGCTTGAACAAAGTAAATCGCAACTTGAACTTAGCCTTCTTCCATACCGTTACGAATGTCAGGGTGCCGCGATCATACGTTCGCAAAACTTATCAGAGCAACAATCTGAACAGGCGTGTGACGTTCTGTCAGCGGTTGAAGCCGATTTTCATCAAGTGGTGAACTCTGGTTGGGCTCCGGTCGATGATGATCACAATGATAATGTTGAAGTGGTGGTCTGGAAGGACAATGATGCTTACGTTACCTACTCTAATTTTCTGTTCGGCAACAGCACAGACAATGGAGGGCAATATCTAGAGGGTGATCCATCCAAACCTGAAAATGTGGCTCGCTTTTTAGCTTACCGCTACGACTTCAGTGATGAACTTGCCATCCTAAACCTTGAGCATGAGTACGTTCACTATTTAGATGGCCGTTTTAACCTCTATGGTGACTTTAGTGACACTTTAAGCCGTGGTCGTATGGTCTGGTGGCTGGAAGGATTCGCAGAGTATATGCACTACCGCAAAGGTTACCAAGCGGCGGTAGATTTAATTGAACATCAGCCACTGTCTTTCAGCGAAGTCATTGAAACCACGTACGAAGATGACGTAAACCGTATCTACCGCTGGGGTTATCTCGGGGTTCGGTTTATGTTGGAAGAGCACCCTCAGCACATGGCTCGTTTATTAGAGTCTGCAAGGAGAGGAGACTATGTGACTTGGAGCGAACAAGCGAAGCGTTTGGGTGTTGAATTCAATGACGAGTTTGAATTGTGGCTAGAAGCAGTCTCATCTGCCGATTCTGACTCTCACAACGATGACGGTGAGAAAGAACAATCGCCCCAAGGCTCAGCAGAAATAGTGAGTTTTGCCGCCAACCATTCTCAGATCTTTAGCGCTAACGCCTACGAGGAGCATCTGTTTTACATCGATATCCCTGCGGAAGTGACAGAATTCTCCGTTTCGATTGAAGGTGATGGGGACGCTGATCTATATGCAAGTTACCAGAGTGTTGCGCACTACTATGAGTACCAGCTTTCGGACTTTCAGCGAGGAAGTCAAGAGTCAATCGAGATTGAACCACAGCCAAACGGGTACATTACGCCGGGTCGCTACTATTTCAGCTTAACAGCCCGCGAATCATTTGAATCTGTCAGGGTGACAAGCAAAACAGTCACTCAATCCCCTACCGTTGAGCAAGATGACCTGACGCCAAAACTGATGCCAGCGAATGAACCCCTGCGAGTAAAGGTGAATAAGACACGTTATGTGGGTATGTATGTTGAAAGACCAGCCACGGTTCGGCTTTGGATAAACGCGTTAGACGACATTCCAAGTAATGTGGACGTATTTATAGGCAAACATTCTTGGGCAACACGTGAAGACTTTGATGTAGCTAGTCAGCAAACTGGTAGCAATGAGTTTGTCCAGTTTGAGGTAGAGAAAGCAGGTTATGTTCACTTTACGTTAAGCGCCGAACAGCAAGGTGGAGAAGTCGAACTTTACGCCACTTATTAGAAAGGACAAAAGAGCACTTAAGGTGCTCTTTTAGCTAATAATATTATGAATTGCTTATTGATTGGATTATTAATTCGCACATTCTAATTTAGATAAGATTAAATATCATACAATTTGGTTAAAAAGTGATCTTGAGCTGGAAAATGGAACAAAAAGCAATCGTTTTACTTCCACTTATTGATATTGCTGATAGGTTTTTATGTGTAGGGCAAATGCTCTATATAATGATAAAAATTAAAATAAGGATCATTTTTATGAGACCAAATCTATCTATTAGCATGATGCTTGCAACGGCGGTGGTTGGCTTCCAGTCGAATGCGCAGACTGTAGACACAACAGATGCTCAATCTAAGGCTGAGGCGATTGCACAACAGAAACAGTCCATCGCTTTGCAGATCAGTGCTCGCTATGCTGATCTTGAATCCTCTATCAAGTCACAGATTAACGAAGAGCATCTATCAGCACCTCTGAACAACCTACAGTCTGCTCAGCCATATTCTGCGTTTAGTCAAAAAATGCAAAAAGCGGATCGTAGCTATCGCGCCATGAAAGGCATTAGTGAGTACAGTGATTCAATCATGGAGCTGCGTATCGCGGACGCTTCAATGGTGAAAAACTGGAAAGAGGGTGAAAGCCCACTGTTCGCGTTCGAGCCTTCAGGTGATGACTCTAACTGGCAATTTATCGAGGCGTATGATGTTTATGGCCAGGTGCATCAACTGGATGTTTATGAGATGCCAGATGTGCCTGTATTGGTTGTCGATAGTAATGGCGCAGAAGAACTACGTGCTGGTTTGATGGCCATGCAAGCAGAAATGAAGCGTTTAGGTCAGGATACGGAGCTGACAACCAATGATTCTGCACCAAAACCGGCTGCTAAGATGAGTAAAATGAGCCGCTCGGTCATGGCTGCCGATGTTGAGCCTCTTAACACCACTCAGTTGACCAAAATTCGTTTAAATGATGACCAAGAGCCTTGGATTTCTGGCAAAGCTGAAGTCTACGCCATCATTACTGGTGTCGATCCAAGTCGCGTTGAACCGGAAATTGATTTAGTTGAAATGCCTTACCTTGACTACGATGGTCAAGACTATTACCCAGGACAGACAATGGTGCTTTGGCCACGTTACCGCTGGGGCGCTGTCGACATGATCCTGATGGAGCAAGACGATGGTACTGACTACAAAGAACTGGCGAAGCTATTGGTCAAAGCCGCTGAAGAAATCCTTAAAATGATTCCGGATCCTGAAGTTCAAGGCTACGCTATCATTGCTCAGATTACCGGTAAGATAATTGACGTGATTCCAGATGGCTTACTAACCAATGATGACGACTACGTTGATGTTTATTATACCTTGATGCAGAACACAACTTATGTCGATCGTCCTGGAGCTGGTGGCAATGCTGTCGCGACCTTCAAGCCAGTAACAATTTCACCGACTGAATAATTAGCGACAACCCATCTACATTTAAGAGCGTATATTCGAAAGGATATACGCTCTTTTCGTTGTTATCCTTCTTATCCATCTGGGCGCAATCCGCACTGAGTATCATCAGTCATTGAGTGGCACTCCAGATAGTTCCTTTGGCGACAAAATGCCATCAGTAATATGATAAACATGGTTGTTACATGAAGCCTCAAATAGTCACCTTATGAATTGATATTCTGTGTTTGTGAACTGGTCGTATTTTATAAATCAACTAAGTGAACTATAGTGATTCTGTATTAACTTAGTGTTTTGATTGAAGTTTAACCATTTTCAAATACATGAATGCGTGACATTTTTAAACCTTGCCACAGAAGATTTATGAGTGATCTAGATCTCATAAATAAAAAAAATATTGTCTATTGATGTATAAGAAATGCCAATTGAACGGCATTTTGACTACTACAACAGTGCTAAATACCTCTCTGAATTTCTTTTTTCTTATCAAAAGTTAGCCACAACCCTGACGATTTTTCCATATCTAGTGGTGATTCGCCGCGTTGTTATTATTAGTGCCAAAAATATACTTGAGCCACTTTTTTTGCAACGTCACTTCGGCACCATGTTGAGATTCACTAATAAAATTAAACTTATTCTCACCATCCTGTCCATCCTGTCACTAAGTTCCTGTGGCGGCGGTGGTGGAGATGGGGACTCTTCACCACAGTCACGTAAAACGGGCACTATCACCGGTACTGTATTCGATGCACCTATCTCTGGTGGTGTAGTGACGGCATACGAATATAAAAACGGCGTGTTAGGTCGAGAGTTAGGCCAAACTAAAACGAACGCGAGTGGCGAATACACTCTGAACGTAGACTCTGCCTCCATGCCTGTTTACATAAAAGTTCAGGGTGGTGGGTATCGAGACCCGTTCTCAAATAATGTTGTTAGGACGAGCTCTAACGGTGTTATCGAACTGGCCAGTGTGATTAATTTTTCCGAAGGTGAAACTGCGCAAGTGATGATCACCCCTATGACCTACATGGCTCAAGGGCTAGCGGAGTACAAAATCAAAAGGGAAGGGCAAAGCGCATCATCTGCAATCAATAGCGCGCTAAGTACTATTAATTCAATGTATGGCTTTAACGTTAACACGGTTAACCCTATTGATATCACAACAGGCGGACACGACGCTGTAGCGACAGATGGCCATAAATACGGTGCGCTGTTAACAGCCTACTCTTCCTATGCTTATTCATTTTTGGAAAACGACTCGACGGGTGCCGAGACTTATACGTCAATCAACCTAGCCAGAATTGGTTATGACGATATTGTTGCTGATGGCTTACTAGACGGAAAAGTACTTGATGATAGCCGAGATTTCTTAGAAGACGCGCGCTTTGGTACTCAATATATCACTTCCGATTTTTACACTCACTCGGTAGCTGAGCACACACTGATCGTGGTTAGTGATCCAAATGTCAATGTTTCAGGTACGCCAGTTAATCAGTACGAAACTACAGTCAATCACCTCAATAATCTAGGGACTAGCGGTGGTGAAGGCTCAATACCGTCGCGTCAGCCGAAAGAAATGGATAAAAACGCACCAACTGCAAAGCGCTCAGACACTAGTGTTTTGGTTGGTACGGAGTCAATGGAAGTCACACTGGAAGACGAGACGGGTGTTGAAGGTTTAAGTGTGACTGTTAAATATCTTGCGAAAAATACAAGCGATCCAAGCACTGGCACCGAAGTAGAAGTATTGTGTGAGCAGGATACCGCTTCAATTTGTTGGTTGGATAAAACCAGTTTTGTTAAGGGGCCACGTAAAACGACTTTGAAAGTCTTCGTCAATACAACGTCCCTTGATGAGAGCGTCTTTACAGGCACTGTAGACGCAAACTTAATCGTTAGAACGGTCGATGTCCTAAACAATGAAGATAATTCAGGCATCGCACTCCCATTTAAATGGGATAATGTTAAGCCTGTGATTGAGTTTACATCCAGCGAGAGCGTACGAAATACAGACGATAACAATAACAAGATCGAAACGTATATTCTTAAAGGGATAGTTAAAGAAACGTTGAACGATATCGTTGATCAGTCAGTTTATTTGACGATTGCGAGCTCTGGCGACCCAATTAAAATTGAGTGTAAAGAGTTAAATACTCAATGCCAGTTTAGTTACAGCTATGAGACGGAATTATTTTCAGCCAGTGTTGAGTTTACCGTTGCTGCAACGGATATTTATGGTAACAAGGGTGAAGCAAGCTATACAGTCTATAAGGATGATCAACCACCTCAAGTATCCCTAACTTTTTCAGAAGCACTTTTTAATTACAAACAGACTGATGGCAGTGGGTATTCTGGATTATTTGATCAAACTACATTCCCTTCAGGTAGCGTTGATAGTCTCGATCGATACTTGGATATTGATTTTGCTCTCGCCACCTCTGGTTTAAACGAAACCCATGAAGGTTTGAACTATAAGGATTTCGAGCTTTCAGAAGGCGTATTGCAAAGTAATTCAATTCCCTACTTTATTGCTACGATTAAAGACTTAAGTGATAGAAATACCTACGGTTCATCAGCAGATGACTTAACCTTAAGAGTTGAGTACCTGCGTAAGCGCTCGACAGAAGATAAATACTCACTTGTAAGTACAAAGACGCAGGTTGCCAGTGAGGCATTTGACGATAATAGTGGTATTCCTTTCAAGCGACTTCCTGACGAAAGTTCAGAAGAGCGTGTGTTCTCAATGGACTACTATCTTCCACTGACGGCGGATCTGCTGAGTGACTTCGCCAACGCATCAGAAGGTGATTCACAGCTAATCCAAGTCAGTGTGGAAGACCCGGCTGGCAACTCTAGTGACCCACAACAGGTTTACTTTAAAACCACTTTTGAAAGACCGACGTTAACAATCGTCACTCCTTTTGTAGGCGCGATAGCCACAGTTGAAGGCTGGAATGAGGAAAGTAAAAAGTTCGAACAAATACAATCGTGTACGGACTTCACGCATTCCACGACGAATGTTGCTACCTGTTCTATGCCTTACAACACTCGGATCCAATTCTACAATCTGTTCAGAGTGACGTTGCAAAATGGTCAGGATACTTATTATCACCAGTGGTCTAACAGTTCTAAAGACGATGCTGTGAAGTATACGGCTGACTTTGCAGATGCAGCAGGTGCTATTGGAACCTATTTCACTAAAGCAGAAACCAAAACCATTTACCTCACTGAGTTTTCCGCTTACCACACAGGGTTGTTTGAGTATCTATGGAATAAGTCGGCTAAAACGGTAAATGACGCTGAAACCATCCTGACGGATGTGGCAAAGGCCATAGTCGGTGATAGTGACAGTAAACCTCTACTGGGATTTGACCCTTTCAGCAGTAGATATGCGACCAATGAAAACATGATTTCAGTACCCGATAACCCTGCTACGGCTTATCAGTACCGCATTCTTTTAGAATCATTGGCGGGCTTATCGAGTGAAACGACGTCTTTAGAGTACGCTTTTGCTTTTTACAAAGACCTAAAAGCAGATGGCTTAGCGAACGGTAATGCAGAAAGTGATTCTGGAAGTGATGCTCAGAAGCCAATTCAAGTTGGAGACAAGTATATTTCCATTAGTGCGGATACTTATAGAGAGAATCTAGCTAAAGGCTATTACGATCTCGCAGTTAGTTATGGTGTGGATTCTCAAAATGCTGTTGCTCAGGCAGATGTTTTTGCAACCGCTAACCCGACAATAGATGACACCCCAATATTTAAAGACGCTGGTGGGAGTATTGATAACGAGCCACCAGTAGCAATAGTGTCAATGGATACCACTCAGGATGATGGTGCTTACGTTGCGGTGAGCGAAAATGTTTACACTATTGCGGGCAAAGTCTATTCGCTAATAACGGTGACCGATATCTCTGGCGTAGACTTAGCCGCTTCCGAATTCAGAGTCTATTGGTACCATTCTGACAATCCAACGGAAAGAAAAGAGACCAACATAGTTTTTGAGGAGGCGAGTGGTGATACTTATGAAAAGAAACTTAAGTTCGCCATCGACTCCACAAACGCCCTGTACCAGGGCGTAACTCGTTTTGAGGCCTATGCAACGGTACTGAAAGACGTAAAGAACAATACGTCTAACGGAGAGGCGTTACTTGCCACATTCAATGTCGATAACGTGGCACCAAAGGGTTTGGTTGAGAAGACAGAACCTGAATATCCCGTTGATGGCAGTGCAGTCGATGTAACGGTCAAGTTCGATAAACCAGTGAATCAAGTAGAAGCAACAATCGACGACATCAAAATTGATTTCGGCGAGTCAAGTCAGACGAAAACTGAGTGGGTTGGTACATCTCTAGGCGTAATGAGCCTGGAAGTCAATGAAACGTCGAAATCGATTAAAGTAAAAAATACATATAGTGATGCATTGGGTAATGTTGGAGCAGAACTTACAGCCAGCGTCGGTGTAAAACCAGTCATTACTATCAATGACGTAGCAACAAACAATATCATTCAACATGGTGATGAAGATATCAGTGCTGTCGTGATCAGTGGTACCACCAAGGGGATAGAGTCTGGTGCGAAACTATCTTTGACGGTGACCTCAGAGAAAGGTGGTCGTAAGGACATTGATAAGTATGAGCCTGACGATTTTAAAGATTTAAAGGTACAAATTGACGGCACTTGGTCTCAGACGGTCAGCTTCCAAACTTGGGAAGAAGCAAAGGTGTCTATCAGTGTGTCTGGCACGAATGATCAGGGTGGGAATACGATTCAGCCTAAAGCAGAGGAGGTTACGTATAAAGATAAGGTTCTTCCCTCACTTAGTGAAAGCGGCAGTATGATCCAAATGTCTGGTGGAGCGGAAACGTCTCTGGCAGATAGCGTACTGGTTGATGGTAAAGCTGCCAAAGTAACCCTGAAATTCAGTGAGCGAGTTACTGAGCCGACGGCATCTCTCAATAGCCAGAGCATTACTTTTGACCAGCCTCAAGGAGGTGTTTCTGACCAATGGGTGGGGCAGACAGCAGCATTAGACTTACCTGTCAATGCATCAACTGCAAAGTTAGAAGTATCGTACCAAGACACTGCAAGTGAACCAAACCCTGGTTCTTTTAGCAAAGATATCGATCTTAAGCCGGTTATTGCTATCAATCATATTGATTCATTCAACTCAGATTCTGATCTAGCAAAAAGCTTCGTTATTTCAGGTACATCGAAAGGTATTCAAAATGGCGCGAAACTGACCATTAAAGTGTATTTGAAAGATGAACTTAAATATCAACATGAAGATGTCCAGGTTACTAACGGTGTTTGGACTCTTGATCCGAAAAACATCTCGACGTGGGAAAGTGGTGAAATAAGAATCACTGTAAATGGTGAAAACGATAAGAAACTAGCAGCGGAAGAGGCGAGCCTAGCGATAGCATTTACAGACGACATACAGCCAAGCGTTCAGAGTGTGGTGCTGAGCCCAGAAAAGCCAGCGGATGGTGAGGAAGTGACAGTGACGGTGACGTTCAGTGAGCCGGTGAGTGGAACGACAGGGACACTGGACGGTCAGGCGCTGAGTTTTACAGGGCCATCAGAGACGAAATCGGTATGGGTTGGCACATCTACGGTGGATGTTGGTGTGGGTGAACTGTCAATGACCTTGCAGCTGAGTGGTTTTCAGGATGCCTCGCTAAACGCGGGGACGGATGACCCACGAACGGTGACGGTAACGCCAACGGTGACGATAACTGCGCTGGATAAGATTGACTCAACGGAAGTGAGTGATGTTGTGGTATCGGGTACTGGTGTGGGTTTGGTCAAAGATGACGAAGTGACAGTCACGGTGACGTCTAAAGTGGACAGCGATAAGCATTGGACGGAGACGGTGAGCATCGGCGTGGACGGTAGCTGGAAGACTTCGGGCGTTGACATGTCTGCTTGGCCTTTGGGTTACGTTACGGTCGTAGCGTCGGGCAAGAACGCGAACAATGTCGTCAGTCAGGACGCGGTTGATGAGAATGTGGAGATTATCGATACAGCGGAGCCAAGCGTTCAGAGTGTGGTGCTGAGCCCAGAAAAGCCAGCGGATGGTGAGGAAGTGACAGTGACGGTGACGTTCAGTGAGCCGGTGAGTGGAACGACAGGGACACTGGACGGTCAGGCGCTGAGTTTTACAGGGCCATCAGAGACGAAATCGGTATGGGTTGGCACATCTACGGTGGATGTTGGTGTGGGTGAACTGTCAATGACCTTGCAGCTGAGTGGTTTTCAGGATGCCTCGCTAAACGCGGGGACGGATGACCCACGAACGGTGACGGTAACGCCAACGGTGACGATAACTGCGCTGGATAAGATTGACTCAACGGAAGTGAGTGATGTTGTGGTATCGGGTACTGGTGTGGGTTTGGTCAAAGATGACGAAGTGACAGTCACGGTGACGTCTAAAGTGGACAGCGATAAGCATTGGACGGAGACGGTGAGCATCGGCGTGGACGGTAGCTGGAAGACTTCGGGCGTTGACATGTCTGCTTGGCCTTTGGGTTACGTTACGGTCGTAGCGTCGGGCAAGAACGCGAACAATGTCGTCAGTCAGGACGCGGTTGATGAGAATGTGGAGATTATCGATACAGCGGAGCCAAGCGTTCAGAGTGTGGTGCTGAGCCCAGAAAAGCCAGCGGATGGTGAGGAAGTGACAGTGACGGTGACGTTCAGTGAGCCGGTGAGTGGAACGACAGGGACACTGGACGGTCAGGCGCTGAGTTTTACAGGGCCATCAGAGACGAAATCGGTATGGGTTGGCACATCTACGGTGGATGTTGGTGTGGGTGAACTGTCAATGACCTTGCAGCTGAGTGGTTTTCAGGATGCCTCGCTAAACGCGGGGACGGATGACCCACGAACGGTGACGGTAACGCCAACGGTGACGATAACTGCGCTGGATAAGATTGACTCAACGGAAGTGAGTGATGTTGTGGTATCGGGTACTGGTGTGGGTTTGGTCAAAGATGACGAAGTGACAGTCACGGTGACGTCTAAAGTGGACAGCGATAAGCATTGGACGGAGACGGTGAGCATCGGCGTGGACGGTAGCTGGAAGACTTCGGGCGTTGACATGTCTGCTTGGCCTTTGGGTTACGTTACGGTCGTAGCGTCGGGCAAGAACGCGAACAATGTCGTCAGTCAGAACGCGGTTGATGAGAATGTGGAGATAATTTCACCTTAGCATCCTAACACCTAATCGCTGTAAATATGAAAAAGAGTAACCACCTATGTGGTTACTCTTTTTCTTTATAAATTAATTGCTTGCACTCAAATTAACGAATAATCATTAGGTTAATTTACCTTTATATACAACATTCATTATCAATATGAATTTATTATTCTAATAATATTAGGGTTTTAAATTAATAATTGATATTTATTATTCTGGTGATTGGTATGTCTGATTTTATTTAAAGTATATATTTATAAATTTTCTGTTTTATTTTTTAGATGTATTGGTTGTTATTTATTTATATTAACTGAGAATTGAATTATGTTGTTTACTTCTAATTTTTTAAAAAAAATATCCTAAGCATTTTTTATAAATATTCATTAGTAATCATTTCTACTGTTCTAATAGTGAAATTTGTTTGTATATAAATCTATTTTTTATCTGTTTGTATATAGATCGTCGTTCTTATTCTTATTATCTCTGGTTATTTTGCCGCGTTGTCATTATTAAATCGATAAATATACTTTAGCCACTTTTTTGCAACGTCACATCGGTACCATGTTGGTATACAAAAATATAGCTAAGCTTTTTCTTACGATCATAGTTATCCTGTCACTGAGTTCCTGCGGTGGTGGGGGCGGTGGTGATTCATCACCAAGAGCCAGAGACAAGGGAACGATATCTGGAATCGTTTTTGATGCGCCTGTCTCTAAAGCTGTGGTTACGGCTTATGAATATCAAAATGGCAAGGTGGGGCGTAAACTTGGCTCAGCAACGACGACACCATACGGCGAGTACTCAATCGAAGTTGATGCATCGTCAATGCCTTTGTATATCGAGGCTAAAGGCGGGGCTTATAAAGACCCTTTGACAGACGACATTGTTGAGACGAGTGAAGGCAAGCCGATACGCATAGTCAGTGTGATTAACTATGGTGAAGGAAATGATCAGGATGTGATGATCACACCTTTAACCTACATGGTGACAGGGCTAGCCGAATATAAGATCAAGAATGGCACTGAAGCATCTTCTGCAATTGATGACGCGTTAAACACCATAAACGCTATGTATGGGTTTAATGTCAATTCTGTTAAACCCATCGATATTACCCGAGGCGGAATTAGTGGTTCTGCTAGCGAAGGGCATCGCTACGGTGCGTTATTGACGGCTTACTCTTCTTATGCTTATGACTTTATTGATGAAAATGGTAACGCGGGTAATGTCTATAGTTCGTTGAACCTGTCAGATATTGGCTATAGAGATATTTCTGCTGATGGTTATCTCGATGGTCAGGAGTTGGATAGAACGGGGTCATTTGCCGAACAAATTTATTTTGGTTTAGAGGAAGTCACACCTGATACGTATACCAACCAAATGGCCGAGCATACGTTAGTTGTTGTCAGCGATCCTAACCTTAATGCTTCCAAAACACCTATTGATGATTACCTGGCGATGACTGAGCACCTTAATGCATTGGGAACAAATGGCTCTGCCGATGGTGCCATTCCAGAGCGTGAAGAAACAGTGATTGATGATCAACCTCCGGTCGCAACACGATCTGATGAAGGTGTTTTGAAAGGTATAGCGTCTATTGACGTAGCTCTAACTGATGCGGTGGGAGTAAAGTCGGCGAGCGTAACTTTAAGACACAAATTTGACGAAGGGGACAGTTGGAGTGATTTTGCCTGCTCCTCGACACCTAATGACGGTGATATATGTTGGGTTGATGTTAGTGAGTTCGTTGAAGGAACAAGAGAAACAAGCCTAACAGTCTATATTGATACAGAGAAATTGGATCCTGCTAATATCGAACAAGAGCCGGAAGCTTATTTGTTAATCCAAGCCACGGATGTTATGGGTAACAGCAGTGGCCTCCTGTCAGGCTCTGAGATTCCATTTGAGTGGGACAACATTGCTCCAATCATTGAAATAACCTCGGCTGAAACTATTAATAGTGATACTGAAACCTATGTGCTTAAAGGTTTAGTCAAAGAAAACCCTAAATATTTGAAAGGTGAACGCGTACTTGTTTCGTTATCCAACGGAGAAGATGAACCTTATCTCTGTACCGAAATCTATGTAGACGAAATTTGGTGTGAATTTGAGACGATTGGTTATTTAACCGAAAACTTTGGCGATAAAGCCAACTTCAGAGTTACTGCAGAAGACGTCCACGGTAATGTTGGTGTTTTGGATTTCACATTATATAACGATAACACTCCACCCACGATATATCTAACATACCCCAACTCGCTCTTTAATGTTGAAGATGATGCAGGGGATGTGTACCAAATTGATTATTCTGATACTACTTACAATCATGAATCGGTAGAAAGTGCGACTGAGTACTTAAAAGTACTTTACGATTACGCTTCAAAAGGCTTGGCCGCCACACTAGGTGCCATTGACCCTGATCTTGAGTTTACAGATTTCATTGGGCAAGACTTAGTTGATCAATCCGTACCGTATGTGTCTGCGACGATAAGTGATCAAAGTGATGGGGAAACGTATGGGTCTTCAGCGGAAAACCTGACGTTGAGAGTGAAGTATTATTCCAAAAAAGAAGGTGAAGAGACGTATCGCTATCACTATACCGCAGAGCAAGTTGCCAGCGACGCTGTGGTCGGTGAGAATAAAGGGATTCCTTTTGAAAAACTAGAATTTGAAGACGATAATACCGTACCTCGCATGACGTATATTATCCCCTATGTGAAAGAAGTACTAGGGCTGACCTATGGAGACAAAACATCGCAAGACATTCAAAAATTGGTTATCTCCGTTTTGGATGCTTCTGGCAATGAAAGTGTACCGGAAGAAGTCTACTATCGTACCTCATTTGATATGCCTGAGGTGACGGTTGTTACTCCGTTTATTGATGCTCAGGTAAGGTTAGAAGGTTTAAGCGCATCTGGCTCGTTCAATTATCTGAACTCATGTGACACAGTGCAAGTTGAAGGGCAAAAGGATGTAGCGAGTTGTACAATTCCTTACGACTCGTCAGGTTATGAGTTCTTTAGGGTGTATTTAGGTAGCAAGAGTAATACACATTATTATCAATGGAGCCTCGATCAAAATACTCCAGTTTATATTCCTGCATCGGTTAATGTTGGAGCTTACTTTTCAGAAGTAGATAAAAATACTCTATACATAACAGAGTTTTCTACCTACCACACAGGGCTATTTGATAGTCAGTGGAATAATTTAAACGGTGATGAAAAAACTACAGAAAACGCCCGTCTGATTCTGGATGAAGTGAATTCCGCTCTAGATACGCAGGAACGTTCAATGCTTGGGTTTGATCCTGTAACAACAGAGTACGCGACTAACCGAATGTTAAACTCGGCATTGCCTGATCCATTGACCGATAAGTTTATCTATCGTTTCTTACTGGAAAGCTTAACTAACATGGCAGGGGATAACTCGGCAGAGAATTCGAGCACCTTCGACTATGCTTCCGCTTTTTATCGCGATTTGTCCTATGATGGGTTGGCTAATGGAGAAGACAAAAGCGGTCCAATAAAAATCGGTAACTACACACTATCTTCTGACACGTATCGTAATGAGCTTGCACAGGGCTACTATGATGTTGCGCATGGAATACACGGCGTAGAATCCAAAGTAGCGTTGGAACAGGCCGACCACTTTGCGAAAGCATATCCGGAGTTTGCCGACCAAAATGTCTTTGAAGATGAAGGCGGTAGTATCGATCAGCAGGCTCCCTCGGTTGTCGTTGCTCCAAATGAGGAGCAAACACATGGATCATTTACAGAAGTAGGCAATGATACTGATTACAATATCTCTGGCATCATCCATTCCAAGGTAACGATTGAAGACATCGCAACAGTAAATGATCAACAGACCGTGTTATCTGCCTATTGGATAGGTAACTCAAAAAAAAAGACGCCAACCAGTATAGAGTTTACTCTCAATGATGCCGAATCAACAGAGTATATAAAGGTCTACGACTTCATCATTAACTCTTTGTTACCCGAATATGATGGAGTCGAGAAGTTTGAAATCGAAGCGACAGTCGAAGATGGAATTGGGAATAGTGAAGGCCCTTATATTGCGTCAACCTATTATGTAGACAACGAACCGCCTGTTGGCAGTCTTACTACAGTGGTTCCTGAATATCCAACTGAAGCAGATGATGTAACGGTAACACTACAGTTCGACGAACCAGTAACCGCGGTCGCTGCAACATTTGACGACATCGATATTGATTTTGGTGAATCTAAAGACTTCAAAGAGCTATGGACTGGGACAACGTCGGAAGTCATTTCACTCAACCCTGATGAGAATTCAAAAAAGTTAGTGGTGAGTGCCTATCACGATGAACTCAATAATGTTGGTGCTGAGTTCACCGAGGACATCATTGTTACGCCGGTCATCACAATCGATGACGTTACAGATAACAACATTGTTGATGACGAAGAAGATAACGTTACAGATATAACCTTTAGCGGGACAACGACAGGATTTTTAAAGGATAGTGAGCTTTCAGTCAATGTGGTTTCAGACAAGCGCCCGAACATCGATAAGTTTGAATTCACTGAGGTCAAAGTAAACCAAGAGGGTGTTTGGTCTATATCTAATCAAGATATGTCCAGCTGGGAAGAGTCGGACTTCACGATTGAGGTGACAGGCCGAAATAGCGAAGAATCTGAGTATGTGACTGAAGATAAGCCCTCCAGGTACGTTGATAGTATTGCCCCGGAAGTCATCCAATCTCAAATTTCAATGTCCGGTTCCGCGGTGACTTTACTTCCTGTTAATTCGGACGAAGTGCTGATTGATGGGGAAATCGCGACGGTCACGTTGACCTTCAGTGAGCGAGTGAGTAAACCTGAGTCGCTCCTAAACGGACAACTCATAACCTTTAACCAGCCAGCCGATGGTGATGTGGCCAAAACTTGGGTGGGGACGAGCCCAGAGCTTGTCCTTCCTGAGAGTGAATCGACATCGAAGCTAGTCGTTACAAACTACACAGACACAGCGGGCGAGCCAAATTCAGGGGCTCCTTATGAGAAGACGGTTGACGTTAAACCAATCATCCTTATCTCGGACATTGAAGACTTAACGACCACCGAGGCGACGGACTTTGTGGTATCAGGGACGGCGCGAGGGTTTGAGAATAACGCTCAGTTAAGGGTAGTGGTTTCGAGTGACAATCCAATTAATGAAGATGAGGAGCTTAATCTTACCGCGAAAGTGACCAACGGGATTTGGACGACGGCACCAGAGGATATTTCATCATGGGAAAGCGGTACCTTGACCATCACGGTGGACGGCGCGAATGATGGTGGGCAGGCGGCGGAACAAGCGTCTCAGGAAGTCGTTCTAGAGGATGATATTGAGCCAAAAGTGAATGGGATTACCGTGAACTCAGGAGACCCTATCATAGATAACCAAACGGCTTTTGTCAGTCTGACCTTCAGCGAGCGCGTGGAGAATGTTGTTGCGAATGTTGATGGTGTCGATGTGACGTTTATCTCTCGAGATGCGGCGAAGACGGTCTGGGAAGGGACCACGTCGGGTGTGGTGACGCTGAACGCCAATGAGATGTTCAAAACCGTGACCGTAACGGAATATCAGGATGCGCAAGGCAATAGCGGTGAGGAAGACTCAAGTGAAGCGCCGGTGAAACCCGTGATTGAGATTACGGAGCGAGGTGACTCGATTGGTGAAGACGAATCGAGTCGAGTGGTGATTTCTGGTACTGCAAGAGGCTTTAAAACGGGCGATAAAGTGACGGTTGTAGGTCGCCTAGAATCAGCCCCCAATAAACACTACTTTAATGAAACGGTAGACGTGGCTGGAAGTGGAACATGGAATACTCCAGAGCAAAACATCCGTGATTGGCCAAGTGGGGATATTAATCTCACGGTTGTTGGTCAGAATAATAATGGTGTGGCGGCGGATAGTGCAAAAGACACTATTACCTACGAGGATGCCACGCCTCCAACAGTTGATGGTGAGATAGTCTTTAGTCCAGAATTTCCTGTGGATGGCCAGAACGTAACGATTACGGTGAATTTCAGTGAGCTAGTGACAGGCGTGACAGCGACCGTAGGTGGTGTGGGTGTGACTTTCACTGGTGATGAACCCGCCCAGCAGTGGGTAGGTGAAACAGAGGGGCCGGTTACGCTATCGTCCAATGAAGACACGATTACCGCGGTGGTGAATAGAGGCTACCAAGACCTTTCGGGTAATGAAGCGGGCAGTGATAAAGAGACAGCAACTGGGGTGAAGCCAGTATTGTCTCTAGATACCGTGGAAGATAACAATCAGATCGACTCTCAAGAAGCTGAGCATGTTGTTATCCATGGAACAGGCATAGGCTTCGCTGGAGATTCGCAAATGATTACCGTTACAGTGACCTCGCAAAAAGAGTCATCTTTTAATTGGCAAGAAACTGTGTCTATTTCTGAAGATGGAGTTTGGACTACAAACAGTAATGGTCAGGATATGTCCGATTGGCCATTAGGGTTCATTACAGTAGAAGTCTCTGGCTCGAACCAAAAAGGGATAGCCGCAGAGTCTGTGTCGAATGATAAGGTATCTATTGTGGATACCTTGCCCCCAAACGTAACGAGGGTGGAATCTCTCACGCCATCTGAACCTGAGTTTGATAGTACAGTGAGTTTAACCATCAATTTTGATGAACCTGTGAAAGAGTTGTCGGGGACCTTTGCTGGCGTGCCGATGAACTTCACTAAAGTTGGTATGATTGGTGAGTTATCTGATCAGTGGATGGCCGAAACGGAAAATGGGATAGATTTGACGGCGGGCAGTGCGACGGAAGAGTTCATATTAAACACTTTTGAGGATGCTTCAGGTAATGCCGCAGTGCGAGAGTATAAAGAATCGTTTTTTGTTAAACCACTGATCGAAATCGAGCCAGTAACAGGTGACAATACAATCAAACCTAATGAAATCAATGGCTTTTACATCACTGGGCAATCCAAAGGTATTGAACAAGGTGGAACGCTCAAAGTTAAAGTCAAGCAGGGCTGGCAAACAAAGTACACTGATGATGTAACTGTCGAATCGAATGGCTCTTGGTCTACTATCGAGGTGGATGGTGCCGACTGGAGGCCCGGAGAAATGGAAGTTCAGGTGACTGGGATAAACAGCGGAAATGTGAGTGCAGACCAAGCGACTCAAACTATTACCATTCAATAACAACTAACCTCACCTGAGAATAAAAGAGTAAATACCCTGCGTATTTACTCTTTTTTATTAGCCTTTTTCGCAAGAAAGCTGGTTTCCCGATTGCGCCGTCATTGAAATTTTACTTTCATTCACTGCCTTCAATTTCCATTTTTCGGTTACGGTAGGAAAAAGCTTATCAGTGATAACTTTCTGCAATTTTTCAGGCGAGTTGTCTGAAAAAGTAGTCTCCAAACTATCAATCACTTCTAGCAGAGAAGCATTGCGTTTCATCCACTTCCCGCTACTGAGTATGTTGACGTCATAAGTGATGTCGGTGTCTAAATTGGTTATTTTCAGAAGTGACTCTTTCTCATAGTGTCCATCTTCGAAGTAATGGACGTTGTCACTGTACTTGAGGTTAACGAGTTCGATGGTGGATTCTGCGGAGCATTGCCACTGACCAGAAATGTCTTGTTCAAACTTTGGTGTGGTAACGCAGCCGTATATGGCAAGCGTAGCGATTAGAATAGATAGCGATTTCATGGTTTTAATATTCCGACCCAATACATCAGTGGAAGTGTGTTGGTATTTGTATTGATTATTTATTTGCTGGAATTCTATCAGTATTGGTTATGCTGATCGATATTGATAAATCACAAATCTATCAAATGGTTAGTCGTAAAAAAGCCAACCTTACGGTTGGCAAAGAAGTTACAAAGGACAAATGGTTAAATCGGCTTTGTGGCCGAATTCAGCCAATTCTGGGTATCTGAATCCAAATATGGGCTGAGTTGTTCTAGGCATTGGTGATGGTAGGCGTTGAGCCAGTGCACCTCGTCTTTTAACAGCATGGATTTATCCAACATGTTAGTCGCAATGGGCGCTAAAGTTATGGTTTCGAAACCATAAAACGTCCCAAACTCGTTTTCTTCCAGTTCAACCACTTTGAGGATATTCTCAATGCGAATCCCGTATTGATCTTGACGGTAAATGCCCGGTTCGTTGGTGATCACCATCCCCGGCTCTAAAGCAACTTCTGCTGGGTTTTGAGAGAAGTTCTGCGGCCCTTCATGGACATTCAGACAGATGCCAACGCCATGCCCAGTACCACATTTGTAATCTATACCGTGTTGCCACAGAACGCCGCGTGCCATGATATCCAAATTAGCGCCAGTGGAGCCTTTCATAAAACGGGTTTGGGTGAGACGAATCACGGCCTTGAGTACTAAGGTGTAGTCGCGACGTTGTTGCGCCGATGGCTGACCAAAATGGAAGGTGCGGGTAATGTCTGTCGTCCCCCCTAGATATTGACCGCCTGAATCGACTAGAAAGAACTGGCTTTCATCAACGCGGTAATTGCTCTTATCGTCGGCAGCATAGTGCATTTTCGCACCATGCTCGGCGAAACCAGCAATGGTTCGAAAGCTCTCCCCAATATAGCTGTTAATTTCCTTGCGGTATCCCATTAAGGTTTGTTCAGCGTTGAGCTCTGTCACCTTACCACTGGGCACTTGTTCGTCTAGCCACTTCATAAACCTGACGACGGCGGCGCCATCTTTGCGTAACGTCTCCTCCATGCTGGCAAGCTCAGTGTGATTCTTACGTGCTTTCATAGCAGTGACTGGGCAAGCCATATTGAGCAAACGTACTTGAGAAGGAATGTGACTGATCAACAAACTGTCGGTGTTTCTGCGATCATGAATGAGTACTGAATCAGGAGTGAAAGCTTTTAACGTCTTGCTAAGCTGCGTGTAATCTTCCATCTCTATACCGTGCTCCGTCAGTGTAGCGATCACGTCAGATGTCAGCTTTTGCTTGTCGACAAAGAGTTGGCATCTGTTAAGGGTAATCAGCAAATAACTTTCAGAAATTGGGCAGTATAGGGTGTCGCCGCCGCGAATATTGAGCGCCCACATCACATCATCAAGAGAGGAAACGAGCAGGGCATCAGCCGCTTTTTGCTCGAGTACGCGACGAATTCCTGTGATTTTTTCACTTGCTGTTTGTCCTGCAAATTCGAGTGGATGATTGAACAAAGGCGCGCTCGGTCTTGCAGGGCGGTCGGCCCATATTGGGCTGATCAAGTCCTGAGCAAGGACTAGCTGTATCGACTTGGCTTTAAAGGCGGCTTTCAACTCCAGATAAAATTGCTGGCTGATGCTCCGTCCATCAACGCCTACTCGACTGTATTGCTCTAAACTGCCGGCGAGATACTGTGCAATGGTAGGAGTTTCCGGTAAGCGGGCTTTAAACAAGGCTAACCCCGAGCCCTGTAATTGCTCGGCAGCTTGGATATAGTAGCGCCCATCTGTCCACAGGCCGCCAGATTGTGTCGTGATGACGGCGTTACCCGCTGAGCCAGTGAAGCCTGAAATCCACTCTCTTGCCAGCCAGTAATCTGCCGAGTATTCGCTGGAGTGTGGATCATTGTTTGTCACTATGTAGGCGTCAAATTGGTGCTCAGCCATTTTCTCGCGCAGAGCATTAAGGCGCTGAGGAACGGTCGTTAAGGTCATGTGTTATAAGTTCCTATTTGTGTATGAGTACAGAAAATCTGATGGTCTGAATGCCCGCTAAGTGTGGGCTTTTGTTGAGCGCACTGGTTACTGGAGTCCGGGCAGCGCGTTCTAAACACGCAACCACTTGGCGGATTGAGAGGCGAGGGAAGGTCGCCGGGCAATAGCTGAACGTTCCTCTGTCTTGCCAAGGTAGGGTTGGCAACCGGGACCGCAGATAACAAGGCTTTGGTATAAGGGTGATGAGCGTTATCAAAGACTTTGTCGTATCGACCAATCTCCATCGGCTTACCCAGATACATCACCATGACTCGGTCACTGATGTGGCGCACCACGCTAAGATCATGAGCGATCATCACCATGGTTAGTCCCATCTCTTGCTTAAGATCATCAAGAAGATTGATGACTTGCGCCTGAATAGAAACATCCAGTGCACTAACGGGTTCATCACAAACCACAAGATCGGGCTTGAGAATTAACGCTCTGGCAATCCCAACTCGCTGGCATTGCCCGCCTGAAAACTCATGGGGGTAGCGGTTACGCTGGCTGGCTAAAAGACCGACTTTATCCATCATTTTAATCACGCGATGCTCCACTTCTGAGCGCGACAGGCTGGGTTCGTGGGTCAATAGAGGCTCGGCAATACACTCTGAGATCGTAAGTCTAGGGTTGAGGCAGGCTGATGGGTCTTGAAAGACCATCTGAAACTCACGCCGTTTATCGGCGAGTTGATGTTTCCCCAACGCCAACAGATCTTGTCCTTTCCAGTGCAACTGACCGCTTGAAGGTTCAATGAGCCTTAATAATGCTCGCGCCAGTGTTGATTTACCGCAACCCGATTCGCCAACAATACCGAGTGTCTCGCCACGATAAACATCGAGGTCGATGCCATCCACCGCTTTGACCACTTTGCGTTTACTCGGCAGGATGTGTTTGTTGATGTTAAAGTGCACGCGCAAATCACGCGCTGAAAGCAATACTTGCTGTTCCATGTCGCTCTCCTATGCTCGACGCGCTATCTGAGTAACGGCCTGAGGCCCATTAACATGGCAAGCCAGAGACTGATGTTGTGATAGTGACCGAAATGGTGGTACTGACGCGTTACATTCTGGTCGATAGTGATTACAGCGCTCTTTAAACGGGCAGCCTTTACGTTCTGTGAGAGCGCTCGGTGGGTTACCGGGAATGGTCGGAAGCCTGTCCATATCTTTCGTGATGGAAGGGATAGCTTCGAGTAGGCCTTGGGTATACGGATGAGCAGGGTGGTTGAACAGAGAGTCTGTATCCGCTTCTTCCATCTTCTGTCCACCGTACATGACCAACACGCGGTCGCACATCTCAGCGACCACGCCCATATCGTGAGTAATTAACAAGATTGCTGTGTGAAATTCAGACTGTAGATCGCGTAATAGAGAGAGAATCTGCGCTTGTACCGTGACGTCCAAAGCGGTGGTGGGCTCATCAGCAATCAGAAGTTCCGGCTTACACAATAAGGCCATCGCGATCATCACACGTTGCCGCATGCCACCAGACATCTCGTGAGGGTATTGAGCCATACGAGTGGCGGCGGAAGGGATCCTGACGGCATCAAGCATGGTGATCGCTTCGCGGTTTGCCTCACTACGGTTCATGCCTTTGTGAACCATCAACACTTCGGCAAGTTGTTTACCGACTTTCATAAACGGGTTCAGCGATGTCATCGGATCTTGAAAGATCATGCCGATTTTTTCCGCGCGGATGTGGTTAAGCTGTTTTTTGGACATGCTGAGTAAGTTCTCGCCATGAAAACTCGCTTGACCAGAAACAATACCGTTATCGGCAGTCAGACCCATCAAGGCAAAAACGGACTGACTCTTCCCTGAGCCAGACTCACCAACAATGCCCAGTGTTTCACCTTTGTGGATGTTGTAGGACAGATTACTGACGGCATGAACTTCACCATCAGGCGTTTTGAAACGCACATTCATATCTTTGATCGATAAAATACTCATGGGGCCTCCTTAGCGATCTTTAGGGTCGAGGGCGTCTCGCAGCCCGTCACCGATGAAGTTGAAGCAAAATAGGGTGGCGACTAAGAATATGGAAGGGAACATCAGTTGCCACAAAGCCACATCAATGGTCTTAGCGCCTTCCGCAATCAGAATGCCCCAGCTTGTATCGGGCGGCTGAACGCCGAGCCCGAGAAAACTAAGGAAGGATTCAAACATAATAAAACCGGGTACCATAAGTGAGGAGTACACCATCACAATGCCGAGGACGTTAGGCAGTACATGGCGGCGAACGATAGTGAAACGGGAGACACCAATGGAATGGGCGGCTTCGATAAACTCGCGTTTCTTGATACTAAAGGTCACGCCGCGAACAACGCGGGCAATCCCGAGCCAAGACACCATGCCAATCACAACAAAAATCAGATAAATGTTGTTGCCGAACAGGGTGACAAACAAAATGACCATAAACATGAAGGGTACTGAGTCGAGTACTTCAATGATTCGCATCATCACACTATCGACCATGCCTCCGATGTATCCGGATAATGCTCCCCAAGCTGTGCCGATAATCACAGCAACCAGTGCGCCCATAAACCCGACCATGATTGAGAGACGCCCACCTTGCATAGTACGGGCAAAGATATCCTGACCAAGATCATCGGTACCAAAGTAATGACCTGAACTAAACGACGGTTTACCTAGCTCATAGGGATCGACGACGACATTCCAGTCAATCTCATCATGGCCGAATGCCGCGACCTGCGGGCCAAAAATGATGCATACGATGATAAACATCAAGACATAAACCGACGTCATGGCGGCGCGGTTTTTACGAAAACGTGTCCAGGCATCCTGCCATAGACTCCTGCCTTCAACCGCTTCAATCTGAGCACTCATTTGCTCTGTCAGTTCCGTGGCATCAATGCGTTTGGTTAACATAGCGGCGCTCCTAAATTCGAATGCGTGGGTCGATGATGGTGTAAAGGATGTCGACCACCAAATTGAAGAAGATGGTCAAAGAGGCGACGATCAGCGTTATGCCCATCACCAAACCGTAGTCGCGGTTGAGGGCACCTGAGACAAAATGCTGCCCCATGCCGCCAGTGCTGAAAAAGATGTCGATGATGACCGAACCTGTTACTACCGCGACGAAGCTGGGGCCGAGCATGGCAATGATAGGAATGAGTGAAGGGCGAAGCGCGTGATGAAACAGAATGTAGCTGGTCGACAGGCCTTTCGCCTTTGCAGTGCGGATGTATGGCTGATTGAGTGTCTCGATCATGGCACCGCGCATCACGCGCGCAATGCTGGCAACGGATCCAATCGCCAAGCTCAGCACGGGTAAGATCAAGAAAGAGAGCTCACCCCCTTCCCACCCACCGGCGGGTAGCCAACCGAGTTGAATCGAGAAAATCGTGACTAACACCGGAGCCAATACAAACGCAGGGATGACCACTCCTGTCATTGAAAGTGACATAAGTAAATAGTCAACTTTACCATTGCGGTTTAATGCGGCAATGGTGCCAAGTAACATACCTAATGGCACAGAGATACAAAACGAGATAACACCAAGGATCGCCGACACTGGCCAAGATTGAGCAACAAGCTGGGTGACGGTGAAATCCTGGTAGACAAAGCTTGGGCCGAGATCGCCTTGAAGGAAGTTGGTGATGTAAATGAAAAACTGAACCAGAAAGGGTTCGTTCAAGTGAAATTTGGCTTCGATATTTGCCCGTACCACTTCTGGCATTGGGCGTTCCATATCAAATGGGCCGCCGGGCGCGATATGCATTAACCAAAACGACACCAGTGCAATAAACAGCAATGTTGGTATGGCAATCAGGCAGCGGCGCAATATGTACAACAACATGACATTTCCTTGCGTAGAAAAAAGCCCGTAGCCTGTGCTAGGGATAAGTGACAGGTACGGGCAAACTCGGGTTAATGTGCTTTTACATAGACATTTTTGCGGTAGTAGGAGGATTCCGGATTGGTACGCTCATAACCGCCAATGTAATCCTTGATCAGGTATTGATCGTTGCCATTGCGGTACATAGGGATGATCGCCATGTCCTGAATCAGAAGCTTTTCCGCAGCAATGTATTCCTGTGACGGGTCACTGAGGCTCTTCGATTCAGCCATCAGGCGATCATATTCTGGGTTGTTGTACTTTGAGTCATTGTATTCGCCGGTCGAGACAAAGATGTCCAGCCAGGTTGAGGCTTCGTTGTAGTCAGCCGTCCAGCCACCACGGTTAATGTTGCCCGGATCTTTCAGCGCATAGAATACCTTTGGCTCAAGTTGCTTAATTTCGATTTGCGCGCCTAACACGCTTTTCCACATGCCCGCCATCGCGGTGGCCATTTTGACGTCTTTAGAAAAAGTCGGCACGGTGAAAGTGAGCTTAAGGGGATTGCTCTTGCTGTAACCCGCCTCTTTAATCAGCGCTTTAGCCTTGGCGTTACGTTGTTGCTGAGTCCAAGTCGCGAATTCCGGTGTGTGAGATTTGAAACCATCGGTTTGAGGGGGAACCAGAGTAAACATTGGAATGCCGCCATTTTTGGCGATGGCTTTTGTGATGATGTTTCGGTCGATAGCATAAGAGAGTGCCTGACGGACACGAAGGTCTTTGGTCGGGCCTTTACTAGTGTTGAGATAGTAGAACGTCGAGCCAAGTGAGGCACTGGTGTCCGCTACCTGCTCAGGATATTGTTTTAGAAGCTTGTTCTTTTGAGCCGCGGGAATCGACAGAGCTTGGTCAATTTCGCCGGCTAAGTAGCGGTTTAGTGCAACATTGGCATCTCCGATAGGTAGCCAAGTGATTTGGTCAAGTATGACGTTGTCAGCATCCCAGTATTTCTCATTCTTTGTCATCACCATTTTTTCGTTTACTTTCCACTCAGACACAGTGAAAGCGCCATTGGTGACGATGTTTTTTGGCTGAGTCCACTCGCTGGCGTATTTTTCTACCGTGGCTTGGTGAACTGGTGCAAGGACAGGGTGGCTCAGAAGTTTGATGAAGAAAGGCACTGGCTTTTCTAATGTCACTTCAAAGGTGTGATCATCAATGGCGCGCACGCCTAAGGTGTTAGCTGGTGCTTCACCTTTCATAATCTTGGCGGAGTTTTTGATGCCGGGAATCGCGGCAAACCAAGCATAAGGTGACGCGGTTTTCGGGTCGATAAGGCGCTGCCAACTATAAACAAAATCGTGTGCCGTTAATGGGTCACCATTCGACCACTGAGACTGACGCAACGTAAAGGTATAGACAGTGTTGTTGTCATTCGCTTGCCAGCTTTCAGCGATGCCGGGAATGGTTTTGCCTTGCTTATCCTGTACTGTCAGACCTTCAAACAAGTCTCGCCCTAAATTGAATGCTGGCTCTGCGGCCTGTTTTGCCGGATCAATTGAAGTGACCTCAGCTCCGTTGTTTAAAACAATCTCTTGTTTTTCAGCGAGCTGCGTTCCTGATGGGTATGGTTTGGCGAGAGCATTGCTGGCAAATAATGCCGTTGCAATAGCACTCAGTGCGATCAGTTGTTTTGCTTTCATAGCTTCCTCGTAATGTCCTTATCGGATGAAATCCCTATCATCTGAAGGGAGGGAAATCAGACACTCAAAACGACCGGATTGGCGAGTACTGCACAGAGTGAAAGGGATAGAGAAAATGTATATTGTATAAAATTTTTCAACAATCGATATTTAACATTGTTGTAACAAGGTGGCAGTTTCAGAGACTTGTGGTCTTATAAAATGAGACTGAGCGAAAAATGAACAAATGAAAGTCTGAGAATGAATCCAGAGTCACAGAAAGTTGATGAAAATGATACGTCAAACTCACTCTGGCCCTAGCGTCTGCGGAATTTTGCGGAAACCTGTTTAAGCAATTCCCCATCTATCTCTGGTAATCCGTCCGAGAAGTAGATCTGCTGGCCGGGCGTCATTCGAAACAGCACATTGGTGAACTCACCCTCTTCGTTAGCGCAATTCGCCGCGTGCATTTCACTGACTTTACGATCCACTTCCTGTTCGAGTTTGAGCTTTTGATCTTGGGTCAAACGCACTCTGGCCTGACAAACTTGAGAAAGGGTTGAGTCTTCCATCGAGATCGTTTCAAAACGGCGCTTGAATAAGGTATCGAGTGCAGTGCCTTCTTCCATGATAAATCGCCTGCCAGAGCGATACACGATCTTGTCGCCGTGCGCTTCCATATAGCCAAGGATTTCAGCAATGCTCAGGTAGAATCTCAGGCTGGTATCTGAGAGTTGATACTGATCGGCAATTTGCTGCGGTGTTTGGTTACGTGAGGTGATGAGGTAGATAAAGTCGAGAAGGTAAGGGTGTTCAACAAACAGAGCGTTTTGCTCATCAGAGAGGAACTGCTCATTGTCTCGTTGGAGCTGCACCGCCAATTGCGTCAGTTCCATCAGATCACTATTGAGGTGATTGGTGTACATCAGGATCTTGTCCAGACCCAATGAAGGATTATGCAAATGCCGCTTTATGGTCGAAAGCGGCACGCCGGTTTTGTCAGACAATTCGCTATAGCACAAACCTTCGTTTTTGATTTTCTGGCGGATGGCAGCCAGCAAAAATTCTGGTCCTATATGCATGGGTTTCAGCCCTGATTGTTTTGGCGCTCGATAAGCAAGTTGCGAATATCAGCACCAGCTTCGAGGATGTGTTTCTTCAACATGTATTTCGCTCCTTCAATATCACGGTTCTGGCACATTTCCAGCAGGGCAACATGCTCCTTGTCGGCTTTGACGATGCCTGATGTAAACAGAAGCTGCATACGAATATAGCGGTCGCACTTTGTATTCAGGTTGTAGATCACATCCATGGTTTCCGGCATTTCGGCGGGTTCATACAAGGCTTTGTGCAACTCATAGTTGTAGTTGCTCCACTCTTCCACTTCATCTCCGCGGCTGACAACATCTTCAAATCGCTGACGAATTTCATTCGCTTTAGCGAGATCTTCATCGGTCATTTTCTGGATAGCGCGTTCCAGAATAAAGCACTCTACGACGGCGCGCAGTTCAAATAGCTCATCAATCTTCTCAGGCGATAGCTCGGTAACAGTGGCACCTTTATGTGCTTCAAACGCAACCAATCCTTGCGCTTCTAACTGCATCAGAGCTTCACGCACGGGAATTCGGCTGACGTTGAACTCTTTGGCGAGGGCATCTTGACGTAGGGGTTGGCCCGTCTTTAATTCCCCTTTGAGGATCTTGGTTCGGATCGCTTCTTCGACCAACTGCGTTCGAGTTTTAAAAACAGGTTTTTGCGACATCCAAGTCTCCGCTCACATCATTCTTATTCAATATTTTATTCAATATACCATTAGCGTCCGGCATTGCGACCCTTGCAGCCGTTCACCTGTTTGTTTTTTGGGATGGGTCAAAACAAAAAGGTACCAGCTGGTACCTTTTTGAACAGTGACTACTGACCATCTATAGTCCGACGCACGTTAAGTGGGTTTGCTTGCTGTAGAGCCTGAGGCAATAACTCGTCCGGCATGGACTGATAAGCGACCGGACGCAACCAGCGTTTTATCGCTTCCGCCCCCACTGATGTGCTTGCAGGCATGGTTGAAGCTGGGTAAGGACCGCCGTGCACCATGGCATAGCTGACTTCAACTCCGGTGGGCCAGCCATTAAACACTAAGCGACCAGCGACTTCTTCAAGCTCAGTCACCAGTTTCGCTGCGAGTGCATAATCTGCTTCTTCTGCCTGAATGGTAGTCGTCAGGCTTCCGGCCAGATTCTGGCTCAACTCAAGCATGTCTTCGGCGCTTTCACATTTGACGATGATGGATTGAGGGCCAAAAATTTCTTCCTGCCATTGTGGGTTGCGTCGCCACTGTTCACTGGTGGTTTCAAATAGATACGCAGGTACACCTTGTTCAGGCTGGGATTGGGTGAGTGTCAGCCCTTGCTCGCGAGATCGCAGCTCACTTTGTTGCAGGTAACCCTGTTTGATCCCTTCTGTAAGCATGATCTGCCCAGGCTGGTTTTGAATCCCTTGGCGTACCGACGACAGGAATTGTGTGCCAGCGTTATCATCGACGATGAACACCACCGCAGGCTTAGTACAGAACTGACCGCAGCCCATATTCATCGACAGCAGATATTCTTCGGCTAAAGACTGACTATGCTGCGCCATACGTTGGGGGAGGATGAAAACAGGGTTGGAAGCGCCCAGCTCACCGTAAAAAGGAATCGGTTCTGGACGCTGCTGCGCAATATCATACAGTGCACGTCCGCCAACAATCGATCCCGTAAAACCGACCGCCTTGATTTTAGGATGAGAAACCACGGACTGGCCTAACTCATGGCTGGTTCCTTGCAGCAGAGTAAATACCGCTTGAGGCAAACTCATCTCATTCAATGCTTTGGCAATACACTCAGCGACTTTCTCACTGGTGCCAGGGTGTGCCGGGTGCCCTTTGACGATCACTGGACAACCCGCTGCCAATGCTGATGCGCTATCCCCGCCGGCCGTGGAAAAAGCTAGAGGAAAGTTAGAGGCACCGAAAACCGCAACCGGGCCAAGAGCAATGTTCTGACGGCGAATATCCGGTTTTGGTAGTGGCGAACGTTGAGGATCTGCGGTGTCGAAAATCGCTTCCTGCCACAAGCCACTTTCTACGACATTGGCGAACAACTTAAGCTGCGCAGTTGTACGGCTTAGCTCACCATTAAGTCTTGCGTGCGGCAGAGCTGATTCAAGATGAGCTCGTTCCACAATACCTTCTCTGGCTTGCTCCAATTGGTCGGCGATACTGTGTAACAGCTGAGCTCGAATCGCTGGGGAGGTTTGGCGAAATGATTTAGCCACCTCAGCCGCGGCATTGGCCGCAAAGTCGACATCAGATTGCTGATGCTCTGGAAATTGTCCTTCCAATACCTGCTCGTTTGCAGGATTGAGGGCAGAAAAAGTGCTGGTTTTATTCATGGTTGTGTCCTGTTGATCTTGGGCTATTTAAGTTCAAATCCAAATGCATATGGGTCGTTATCATCCACCCAGATGGTGTTGTGTCCGGTAACCTGCGCCCAGCCTTCAATACTGGGTAAGATGGCTGCTTTCCCATTGACTTCCGTAATGCCTTCGATGCGGCCAGTAAACAGGCTGCCAATGATGCTTTCATGAATAAAATCATCACCTTGCTTTAGTTTTCCTTTAGCGTGCCATTGTGCCATTCGGGCGCTGGTACCTGTGCCACAAGGGGAACGATCGAGTGCTTTCTCACCATAGAAGACAGCGTTGCGAGCGGTAGCTTGGGGCTGAGTTGGTGAGCCAGTCCAGAGTACGTGTGAGACACCACATACTGTTGGATCGTCAGGATGGGTGCATTCAACGGCATCGGATACGGCTTTACGTACCCGAGGGCTAAACATCAGGATTTCGTCTGAGGTGTAATGCTCCAGCCCCAGATAGTTTTCCTGAGGATCAACGATAACGTAGTAATTACCGCCATAAGAGACGTCAACGGTGATCTCGCCAAGACCTTCCACATCGACGGTGACATCTTGATGAGCAAGATAGGCAGGCACATTGAAGATCTTCACAGAAGTGATCTTTTCGCCATCGCGTTGATAGTGCACTTCTATCTGACCTGCTGGAACGTCAAGGATCAGTCGGCCTTCTTCTCGTGGAGTAATCAATTTTTGTTCTAATGCTGAGGTGACTGTACCGATCGTGCCGTGCCCACACATGGGCAGGCAGCCACTGGTTTCGATAAACAAGATCGAAGCATCAGCGTTTTCGCTACAAGGTGGCAGGACAACAGAACCAGACATCATGGCGTGACCACGCGGCTCAAACATTAAAGATTGGCGGATCCAATCATAATGTTTTAGGAAGAATTGCCTTTTCTCACTCATTGTTTCGCCCTGCAGTGGCGGTACGCCACCTGCAACCAGACGCACTGGGTTACCACAGGTGTGTGCATCAATGCAGAAGAAGGTTCCTTGTCTCATTTCTCGCTCCTTGGATACGAAATTGGTTGAACTGCTTTGGAGGGATGTTATCGTGATGTTAAGTATATTTTATACAATTTCTTTTTTGAAACGTGATAAGGAGCAAAATAAATGGTGAACAAAAATTCCTCACAAGCGCAAAAAATTGCGGTCATTGGTGGTGGTATTATTGGACTTTGTATTGCGCTCAAGCTGCAAATGAATGGCGAGAAAGTCACGATTATTGAAAAAGACAATGCGGGAGAAGGATGCTCCAAAGGCAACGCTGGCCACTTCGCAACGGAGCAAATTTTCCCATTAGCAACACCGGCACTTATCCCGCAACTTCCTAAGATGTTATTGAGCCCATCAAGCCCGGTTTCTATCCGTTTTCAAGACATCCACAAAACGCTGCCATGGATGATTCGCTTTCTGATGAAAGCGAGAAAATCAGCCACTGAACATGCGACTCAAGCATTGACTGAACTTAATCATTCGGCGATGGAAAGTTGGCAACGCTTGTTAGAAGAAATTGGGCTGAGTCATCTGATCGTGGATGAAGGCTCACTACTTGTTTTCGAAGACTCTCAGCTATTTTCGGCTTACCAATCCACTTTGAATGCCATGGATGAGCAAGGAGTGAGTTATCAGGTTTGGGATAGAAATATGGTACGAGAAAAAGTGCCTAAACTTTCTCACTCGGTGAATCACGGTGTGTTCTTTCCAAAAACCTCACATAGCTTGAGCCCTTATGATATGTGCGTTGAGCTTAAGTCTTACTTTCAAGGATTATCGGGGGAGTGGAGCAAAGGGGAGGTCGAAAACATCCAAGAAAAGGACGAGAAAATGGTCGTCACTGTTCAGGAACGTTCGCAGAGTTTTGATAAGGTCATTGTTGCCACAGGGGCAGAATCCGCTTCCTTGGTTAAGCAAATGACGGGAATAAAAGTGCCACTACAAGCGGAGCGCGGCTATCATCTAATGATGCCAGATCTGGCGAAAACTCTGCCGTTTCCGGTGAGCTCAGCAGACAGAAAATTCATCATGACGCCCATGCAGAATGGGTTGAGATTAGCGGGCACTGTCGAGTATGCTGACCTGAATTCACCAGCCAATATGCGCCGCGCAACCATGCTAAAAAATCTTGCGAAATCGGTGCTTAAACCCAGAATGTAATCTGGAAAATACAGGGTCATCTTGGATGGGAAATCGACCTTCATTACCGGATTCGTTACCTGTGATTGATAGCCTGAAAAACGGAAAAATGCTGTTTGCTTTTGGTCATCAACATCTGGGGTTGACTCAAGCGGCGGTGACTGCAGATTTAATTGTTCAACTTCATCGTGGCGAGCAACCACATATAAATTTAGCGCCATTCTGCCTAAATCGATTTGGCTAAAAAATTTTAAAATTTAATATTGTATAAAATATACTGTCGTATTATGTTAATGAAAAGTTAATGTGAATTTGGTGCCTAACAGCGGTATTCAGGCGTCTGAAAAATTCGGGTTAAACCCGATAAGACAACAACAAAGGAGCACAACATCATGTCAAGCAAGACATTTACACCACTGGCTTTATTGATAGCCACAACGCTGTTAGGTACGGCTGGTTCTGCCGTGGCGGGGGATAAGTTGACGATCGTTTCATGGGGAGGCGCGTTTACAAAGAGTCAGGTGGAGGCCTATCACAAGCCATACATTGAGAAAACTGGGGTCGAACTGGTGTCCGAAGACTTCAGTGGCGGCTTGGCGGAAATCAAAGCCCAAGTAGAAGCGGATAACGTTCGTTGGGATCTGGTGTCTTTGGATAAACCCGATATCGTTCGCGGCTGTGCGGAAGGGTTACTCGAACCCTTTGATCCAAGCATTTTGCCAGCGGGCGCAGATGGTACTCCAGCGCAAGAGGATTTTATTCCCGGTGCAATCCATGAGTGCGCAGTGAATACCATCGTCGTATCTACGGTGCTCACCATTAACGAAGATGCATTCAAAGGTAAGTCGGCGCCTACCAAGCTAGTGGATCTTTTCGATTTGCAAAAATACCCAGGTCGACGTGCGTTACAAAAAATGCCACAGGGCAATTTAGAGTGGGCACTGATTGCCGATGGTGTAAAGCCAGAAAATGTGTACCAGATGCTGGAGACACGCGAAGGCCGACACCGCGCATTTGCCAAACTTGATAGCATCAAGCCTTACGTGGTTTGGTGGACGACAGGCGCACAACCGCCTCAGATGTTGGCTGATAAAGAAGTGATCATGGCGTCAGCGTTTAATGGTCGTATCCATAGTGCGACAGAGGAAGAAGGGCAGCCGTTCAAAATCATCTGGGATCATCAACTTGGTTACATGAATGGTTGGGCGATTCCAAAAGGCAGCCCGAATACCCAACAAGCCCTAGATTTCATTAAGTTTTCTTCCGGGACTAAACCATTGGCCGATCAAGCGAAGTACGTCGCTTATGGCCCAACCCGCAAGTCATCCTCTGCGCAGATCAGCCCGGAGATATTAGCCAGTCTACCAACCGCACCAAACAACTTTAAAACGGCCTTTTTGATCGATGATGAGTGGTGGTCTGACTATGCCGATGAACTCAACGAAGAGTTCAATACTTGGCTACTTAACTAACGTGCAGGTCAGAGGCTGTGGCCTCTGACCATTTCTGGAGGATCTATGATTAATATCGACGCGCAGCAAATCGTCAATTGTCTTTCGATGCGAGGACTTATCGAATCGATGCGCCAAACTTACACTGAGCAGGCAACCATTCCGCAGCGTCGAGTGATGCCGCTTGAAGACGGTAGTTATGACGCTTTTGCTCTGCTTCCTGCATGGAACGAGTCGCTGATCACCGTTAAAGCGTTCACGTATTTCCCTAACAATGCTGAGCAAGGCAAAGACACTCTGGCGTCGAAAATTCTCGCCTTTGATCGCACTAACGGTGAGCCGCTTGCGCTACTCGATGGCAAAGTGTTGACCTTCTGGCGCACAGCGGCGGCATCAGCGCTCGCGGCGGATTATCTGGCCAGACAGGATGCAAGCAGGCTGCTGATTTGCGGCACTGGAAATCTCGCCCCATACATGGCGTGGGCATACGCAGCGGTACGGCCTTTGAGCAAGGTATTGGTTTGGGGGCGCGATGAAGCAAAAGCTCGTCAAACGATGGATGAGATCTTATCCGCTAGTGAATATCAGGCGCTGCCTGAATCAAAACGTTTTAGTGTTGAAGTGGTTGACTCCGTTGATCAAGCGCTGAGTGAAGTGGACATGGTGACGTGTGTAACAGGCGCTAGTCAGCCTCTGTTTAATGGAAGCAATGTCCGAGCTGGCACACACATCGATCTGATTGGCAACCACGACAAAGACAAACGAGAGTGTGATACGCAAATCGTCACTCGCTCCACAGTGTTTGTCGACAGCAGAATCAACGTACTAGCGGAAGCCGGCGACCTATTGATCCCTATTGAAGAAGGTGTCTTCAGTGAGCAACAGATAAGTGCGGAACTGCCTGAACTGTGCAGTGGGCGCCATGTTGGCCGCGAAGACTCACAGCAAATCACACTCTATAAATCCGTGGGCAGTGCGCTGGCGGATTTGGCTGCTGTGAAGTTTGTTTTAACGCAGAAACAGGTTTTTTAACTCTGAGTGGCATGACTACTCATCACGTGGTTTCGGCCGCTATTTTAAATTGCATACAATATACAAGTGGAAGGTTATTGATGAACGTAGATTGGAAAGGTGTATACCCGGCAGTAAGTACTCAGTTTCGCAAAGATCAGAGCATTGATTTAGATGCGACACAAACGGTGATCGACAATCAGATTAATGATGGTGTCAATGGCATTATCTGCCTTGGAACCGTGGGTGAGAACTGTGCGCTGTACCCAGATGAAAAACGTCAGGTGCTTGCAGCAGCACACGAAGTGGTTGCAGGTCGAGTGTCCCTGATTGCGGGCACTGCGGAGTCGATTACATCGGCATCAATTGATTACATGCAGGATGCACAAAAGATAGGAATCGACGGTTGTATGGTGATGCCTGCCATGGTGTACCGTACTTCAGACAGTGAAACGGTCGATTACTATTCCACTTTAGCGCAAGCGACTCCGGAAATGCCCATCATGATCTACAACAACCCGGTCTCTTATGGCGTTGACGTTAACCTAGATTTGATGGAGAAACTTGCAGAGTACGACAGCATTGTTGCGGTAAAAGAGTCAACGACAGACACCCGCCGCATTACCGAGCTCTACAATCGATTTGATGACCGATTCACAGTGTTCAGTGGTGTAGATGACATTGCACTAGAGTCGTTGATGCTGGGCGCTACCGGTTGGATCTCTGGTCTAACAAACGCATTCCCAGAAGAGTCAGTAGCGATCTATAAGTTAGCCAGCCAAGGGCGTTACGCGGAAGCGTTGGAAATCTACCGTTGGTTCCTGCCGTTGTTGCGTCTGGATACGATTCCGACTCTGGTTCAGTGCATTAAATTGGCTGAACAGGTTTGCGGCCGCGGATCCGAGCAGGTTCGAGCACCTCGACAGAATCTAAAAGGAGAAGAGCGCGCCAAAGTGATCGCTATGGTTGAGCATGCCATTGCTACGCGCCCGGACCTGACTAAATACCAACTCTAACTCTAAATTGGGCGGTATAAACCGCCCTTTTAATCCAGTTACGTAAGCGGCTTATGAAGATGTTAAACCCTTTACTTAGCTGGATTGCTTTCGCGTTTACAGCAACCAAAGGGATAAATCATGACTGCGCAAAAGGAATACGTCAGTTTTCAGCATGTCCAGAAAACCTATGATGGCGAGAATCTGGTGGTTAAAGACTTCAACCTGTCGATAAAACCCGGTGAGTTTGTCACCATGCTTGGTCCATCAGGCTCAGGCAAAACAACTTGTTTGATGATGTTAGCTGGGTTTGAAACCGCGACACGTGGTGAAATCTATATTGATGGCACACCCGTGAACAACCTTGCGCCGCACAAGCGGGACATTGGCATGGTGTTTCAGAATTACGCTTTGTTTCCCCATATGACCATCGCAGAGAATCTCGCTTTTCCGCTCAAGGTTCGCCATATGAGTGAAGAAGAGATTGAGCAAAAAGTGGCTACCGCTTTACAAATGGTGGAACTGGAACACGTTGCGACCCGCTATCCCAAGCAACTGTCTGGTGGTCAGCAGCAGCGTGTGGCCTTAGCGCGAGCATTGGTGTTTGAACCTAAGTTGGTGCTGATGGATGAGCCTCTGGGGGCATTGGACAAACAGCTTCGGGAGCAAATGCAGTTAGAGATCAAACGCTTGCATGAGAAACTTGGCATTACTGTGCTGTATGTAACTCATGATCAGGATGAGGCGCTGACGATGTCGGATAGGATAGCCGTATTCAATCAGGGTGCTGTCCAGCAGTTAGCATCACCATCTGAGCTTTATGAAGCTCCCAGCAATGCGTTCGTGGCTCAGTTTATTGGTGAGAATAATCAGATAACAGGGCAAGTGATATCGCTTCAAGGGGATATTTGCCAAGTGGAGGTCGGGGACCACCGGATACACGCAAAAGCGGTGAAAGTATCGACAGTGTATCAGCAAACAACCTTGTCGATTCGTCCTGAAAAGATCATGGTCGAACCCAAACAAACAGAATGCGACAACCATGTCTCAGGCCTGCTGCGCGAGCTGATTTATCATGGCGATCATTACCGATTAGTCATCGATGTGGATGAGATGGGTGAGCTGATTGTAAAGGTGCCTAACGATAGCCGTCATGCCCGCAGTTTTACCCCCGGACAAACTTGCCAGCTGGGTTGGCACAGTCACGATTGCCATGCGCTTGATGGTCAAGAGCCGCTGAGAGTGGAAGGAGAAGCCGCATGAGTCGCGAACTGACAGGTTTGGGCTCGGTACTCGCATTGCAGAGAAAGCTCTCGCGCTCAAACAATGATCTTAGATCCCAGCTAAAACGCGCTGAACGCCATAAACAGATCCGCTCCCTTTTACTCATTCTTCCTTTGGTCTGTTTTATCTGCGTGACGTTTGCTTTTCCTATCGTCGAAATGTTGTATCGCAGCGTCGATAATCACGCCATCCCGAAAGCCTTTCCTCAAACCGTGGAGGCGATGGAGAGTTGGGATTATCAGCAGTTGCCTCCTCTTGAAATTCAGCAAACCTTTTTGAGCGAGCTGTTGGTGCGATATCAGGATAAATCATTGCCCAAACTGGCGAATCGGATGAACATCGAAGTGTCTGGGATGCGTAGCCTGCTGATGAAATCCGGCCGTAAGCTGAGCAAGATGGAAAGCCTTCCTCAATCAGCTCAAGAAGTGGCCAAACTGGATAGACGCTGGGCAAAACCGCAATACTGGGCGGTGATAAAGAACCTTAGCCAGCCTTACACCCTAAGCTATTATCTGGCGGCGCTGGACCTGCGTTTTGATGAGCAAGGTCAGGTCGTTCAGCAACCAGAGACTCGACAGGTTTACGTCGATCTGTTTACCAAAACCTTCGGCATGTCACTGGCGATCACCATTATCTGTTTGGTTATGGCGTATCCGGTGGCTTACCTGCTGGCGAATCTCCCTGACAAGCAGGCCAATTTGCTGTTGATTGTGGTGCTATTGCCTTTCTGGACCTCACTATTGGTGAGGACGACGTCGTGGATTGTGTTACTGCAAAATCAAGGTGTGATTAACGATCTCTTGTTATGGTCGGGCATTGCAACTGAACGCCTTGCCATGATCCACAATACCTTTGGCACTATTGTGGCAATGGTGCACATTCTGCTTCCGTTTATGATTTTGCCACTGTATAGCGTGATGAAAGGCATCAGCCCGAGCTACTTTCGCGCCGCGCGATCTCTGGGAGCGACGCCCGCTAAAGCCTTTGTCAAAGTGTATATGCCACTGACGATGCCCGGCGTTGGGGCTGGCGCGTTACTGACATTTATTCTGTCGATTGGCTTCTACATTACTCCTGCTCTGGTCGGCGGACGCAGTGGGCAGATGATTTCCAATATGATTGCTTACCATATGCAAACCTCGTTGAACTGGGGCATGGCGGCGGCGTTGGGAGGCTTGCTGCTTGCTGTGGTTCTAGCACTGTTCTATCTGTTTAACCGTGTGGTTGGCATCAATAACATTAAGGTTGGAGGTTGATCATGGCGTTACCTGTATATTGCAGCAAAACCGAGCGCATCGGCTATTGGGGTCACTTGCTGTTTTGCACACTCGTCTTCTTGTTCTTGATTGCGCCTATTTTGATCATTGTGCCGTTATCGTTTAACGCGACGCCTTACTTCACTTTTACGGAAGGCATGCTCAATCTCGATCCAGACGCGTATTCGGTTCGTTGGTATGCGGATATGTTCACCAATAGCCAGTGGCTGTCGGCGCTGAAGAACAGTACCTTGATAGCCGTTTGCGCCACTTTGGTCGCGACCGTGCTCGGTACTTTGGCTGCGATGGGACTGGCAGCTAACAATGTTCCGTTTCGCAATACCATCATGGCATTTTTGATTTCGCCGATGATTGTCCCAGTGATTATTTCCGCTGCCGCAATGTACTTCTTTTACACTCGGCTCGACTTATCTCAAACCTTTATCGGAATCGTCCTTGCTCACGCGGCACTTGGGACACCTTTCGTGGTGATTACCGTGACCGCCACACTTAGTGGGTTTGATCATTCACTGGTGAGAGCCGCTTACAGCTTGGGCGCGAGTCCGGTTTATACCTTTCGCCATGTCACGTTCCCTCTGATTCGCCCAGGAATGATTTCCGGCGGCCTGTTTGCGTTTGGAACCTCGTTTGATGAAGTGGTGGTGGCGCTGTTTATCACTGGTGTTGAACAAAGAACCGTTCCTCGTCAGATGTGGTCAGGTATCCGAGAACAAATTAGCCCAACCATTCTGGCCGTTGCCAGCTTGCTTATTTTGATGTCCGTTATGCTGTTGCTGACATTGGAAATGTTACGCAGGCGCAATGCCCGAATTCGCGGAATTACCGAATAATACGATTCCATACTTTGCAGGATTCTTATGAGGTCAGTGACGAGTTTTAACGGTGAACTTTGCGCCTCTAACTTTCCCTGTACGCCCTGATTTGTCCCAGGGCGTTATTTTGTCTACCTGAGCGGATGTGACTCGGTGAGTCGCCGAAGCGTTTTGTTATCAGTTTGCTCAGATAACTGGTATCGCAGATCGCGACTTCATCGGCGATTGTGGTCAGTGGTGTGCTGGAGTTGAGCAGTCGCCAGTAGACATACTGAAGCTTCATTTCAAGCCAGTACTGATGCGCGCTCTGCTGAGTTTGGGCCTCAAATAGGCGATCCAACTGGCGTCGACTCAGGCCTACGGAATCGGCTATCTGTTCAATGGTCTGCTTCCTATCCAGTTGCTGGCGCATGGTTCGGATAGCTCGGTTAAGAATGGGGTGATGATATTGCTCATCTTTGTCTGAACGGAGCTGGTGGAATGGTTCTCGGCTCTCATCAATCAGCATGTCTGCTAGGCCTTTCAGCGCACGAGATTTGTCAAAGTGAAGCGAGAGGATCTCTGCCGCCAGATCGACACTGGCACTGCCACCGCTACAGGTAATTCGCTTGCGATCAAAACTGAATAATCGGTCTGAATGCACCTGTATCTTAGGGTACAGGTCACGAAACTCTTGCTCGTGGCGCCAGTGGATCGTTGCTTCGTACCCTTCAAGTAAGCCAAGCTCGGCAAGGGTAAAGGTTGCGTTATCAATCGCAACCAACGGCATGTTGTGAGCGGCGGCTTTTCGCAACCAACTCGCATACAGGGAGGCACACTGATGAGCTTGTCTGGCGGTGCGTGAGCCAAACAAAACTAAATAATCAAAATGTTGAAGCTCTATGTCATCGATCAGGTGATCGATTTCGATATGAATGCCACAGCTGGCAAGCTGACGATGCTCATGGCCTACCACTGTCCACGAACACAGTTTCTGTTCACTCAGATCGGCTTCGTCTGCGGTAAAGCGCAGTTTGTCGATAAACCCTCCTAATGCCAGCAGGGAAAAGCTTTCGCAGGGCAAGATTAAAAATCGAACTTTCGGAGTGGTGATCATGAGTGTATTCCGCTAAGCAATCTTCCTACCACTATAAACGACCACGTAATATTTTCACGTATTACGTCCAAATTTTACCAAGTCACAATACAAGATTGACGCTATCGTCAGGCTATCAAGTGAACAATGAATGGGAGAATGTAATGCAATTTGAGATGTGGCTTGTCTATCTGGTAGCAGTGATTGGGGTGAGCTTAGCCCCCGGCCCGAATGGCATTCTCGCCCTGACTCACGGGGTAAATTACGGTCGCCGCGCTGCTAAGTACACAGTGCTTGGCGGTATTACCGGATTTTTCGGGCTGATATTGATTGCCAGCATTGGTGTCGGCGCTTTAGCCATACTCTCTCCCGCTGTCATTAATGGTTTGAAGGTTGCAGGTGCGCTGTATTTGATTTGGTTGGGCATTGGGCTGGTGAAAACACGCACGCTGACGAAAAGTGAAGGTGAAGAGAATGATGTTCAAGCGAGTAAAGGCCTGTTTCGACGCGGTTTCTTTACAGCCGTAGCCAACCCTAAAGTTCTGTTGTTCTACGTTGCGTTTTTGCCCCAGTTCATTGACCCAGCACAGCCATTGGCGCCACAAATCCTTGTTTTAGCGGTCACTTTTGCCGTGGTGGAATTTGCGGTTGAGTATGGCTATGTACTGCTCGCGCACCATATGCAGAGCTTTCTTCATAATCATGGTGGCACGTTCAATCGCATCAGTGGCGGTGTTTTTGTTTTATTTGGCTGTACGTTACCGTTCATATAAGTGAGAGAGTGGTCTGGCGCACTTTTTAAGGTTGACTTTGTTTGACAGTCAAACTAAATTAACTTTCAAATAATTTGATAATCAAACTAAAGGTTCAGTTTTGAAATTTGCCACCGAACATCATCACGATTTTTCTTCACATAATCAGGAAGGCGAGAAGAGAACGTTTTACGTGCTACTGCTGACATTGGCGACTATGGTGGCTGAAATTGTTGCAGGTACGGTTTACGGCTCGATGGCATTGCTGGCTGACGGCTGGCATATGGGAACTCACGCTGCGGCATTTTGTATCACTCTGTTTGCCTATCGTTATGCGAAGAAAAATGCCGGCAACGATCGATTCTCGTTCGGTACAGGTAAAGTCAGCGTGCTTGGCGGATATACCAGCGCCATTGCCCTTGGTATTGTCGCATTGCTCATGGTGGTAGAGTCTGTACACCGACTGTTTAACCCGCAAGCGATTCAGTTTAACGAAGCCATTATGGTTGCGGTGATAGGGTTGATTGTGAATGTGGTCAGTATGCTATTGCTTCATGGACATCATCATGATCACGGTCATCACCACCATCATCACGGTGAGCATGAACATCATCATGATCACAATTTAAGAGCCGCTTACATGCATGTGTTGGCGGATGCCCTCACTTCCGTATTGGCCATTGTTGCGCTGTTTATGGGTAAATTCTACGGTTGGAACTGGCTCGATGCGATCATGGGTATTGTTGGTGCCATCGTCATTGGTAAATGGACGCTTGGTTTGATTCACCAGACCAGCCCTGTGTTACTTGATGAAAGCGTTGAGCCGGATTACCGAGAAAAAATTGAGTCTGAGCTGGCGGGCCTCGCTTTGGTAAAAGACTTCCATATGTGGAAAATCAGCAGTGATCATTATTCGGCGGCGATTGCGATTGAGTCCTTGGAGGACAAATCCTTATCAGACTATAAACAATTGCTAGCGAAGTTTGATAAGATTCATCACCTGACCCTTGAAGTTCATCCAGCGAAACTATGCGCAACCTAGAGTTACTTAACCAAACACTGACCGAGTTCTACGACAAAATGTCCTCATGGGAGCAGTCTGTCGTCAAAGAAACGGGTTACTCACTGGCACAAATTCATACTATTGAAGTGCTGGGGAGTTTTGGTGCACTGCGGATGAAAGAGTTGGCGCAAAAGCTGGGGATTACCACGGGCACCTTGACGGTACAGATTGAAAAACTGGTAAAAGCCAACCTGATTGAGCGTTGTGATCACCCTGAAGATCGCCGCGCGATTGTCGTCAAATTGACGGAAGCTGGCGATGAAATTTATCAGCATCACAACCAGCTCCACCTAGCGTTAGTCAAGGATCTGACCAGACATATCAGCGATGAACAGTCTGAGGTGCTTTTAGAATGTCTGAGCAAAATGAATCAGGAATTCTAGTTCCCGTTTCTATTTTTCAATCAGTTTCTTCACACTGGCGCGATAGGCCTCGCTGGCCCCGGCCTTTATGGGCTCTCCGTGTGAAGGAAGAAGCGCTTCAAACGACCAATCGAAAAATTCATTGAGTTCCGTTAAGTCCGGTTTTACCGCTTGCATCCAGCCCGGCCCAATTCCCGCATGGGCAAAGAACCCCATTTTCTTCATCATAAACTTGGCGGTAAAGTTGAAGAATGCATCCGGTTCCGCCCAGTTTTGCAGGCTGTCGCCTGAGATAGCAATACCTTGCTCTTTATCTATCCACAACAAGCCTTCGTTGAGTCTTCCTGAACTGATTTCGAAATAGCGTAGCCCTTTTAGCGGAGGCAGATGATCCGCAGAGAGAATTTCGTCAGGAGTGAAGTAACGACTGTCAGCTTGGTTCGGATTAACGCCATGAAAGTAGGGCGCATCCACCGACCACATAGTGGCACCGTAACGCTGTTGGTAAAAAGGGTCATCCATTCCGTGAAATGCCGCCAGTCTGACAACGTGCTTAACCTCGCCTAAGGTTTCCAGCTCTTTCAGTGTCTGTTCATCCAGTCGGACAGAGTTCACCAGTGTCAGTTCATCATTGTCACGAATGATGGTCATATTGCGGCTGAACTGCATCGTAAGCGGGCCGAACTTAGGGTGAGGTGCTTTGAGTTTTACGCACCCTTGTATCCAATAGAGGTCATCTCGAAACTTGGTGAGTGAGCCATGTTTTAGCGCTGGAGGAAGTGTCATCTCAAATCCCTGTATTTAAAGCTAGGTTATCAGACTATATCGCTCGGCTGACCTATGCGAGAGCAGCCAAATGATTCGTGAAGCGGTTCTCATCTGGTAACCAAAAGTTAACCCTTAGCTTAGTAAGCTACTCGTACTGAAGCAGAACACCGCTGAATGTGTGACTTGTGAGAGGCTTTATGCAGCGTTTTATTCCCGAGCGATGGAAAACCATTTTGGCTTTACTGATGGCGGTGATCGCCCTCAAGTACAACCTGTTTTTCGTCTGGGGAATGTTCTGTGTGTTTTGGAGTTGGGAGAATTTCCGCTCCAAAGAAGCTTACTTTGTTGAACGGGTCGAGCTGAAGAAAAATCCCATGTTGTTCTGGATTATCGTTTTAAGCTGGCTGGCAATGGGCGCGTTGTATTTCTTCATGGATAAGAACATTTTTGATTTCTTTTACCGTCTGTGAGTTGAGGGGGAACGATGAACATTTATCTGGTTAAAGCATCTGCTGGTAGCGATTACTCCAAATACAAAGCCGAAACGGGTGGGCCGCCGCAGAACATCTTTGCCGCCGCCGCGGCCACACCGAAATGGTATGGGATTGGTATGGTGGACGAAACCATTGGAATGAAAGCGGATCCTTCTCCCGATGCGGATTTGGTAGTGATTTTTATGTCGACCCCAGACGCGTATCGAGCTTATGAGCTGTCTTCGCATTATCGTCAGCAAGGTAAGTGGGTGGTTTTGGGTGGCTTGCATACCAAGTTCAATCCCGAAGAAGCCGCTGAATATGCAGACAGCCTAATTTTTGGTGAAGTGGAAAACTACTGGGTTCAGCTGCTCAATGATGCAGAGCTCGGGCAACTTAAGGCTCAGTATCAAAGCAACGAACCTGTTGATTTAAGCTGTTTGAACCCGTATCCGACCGACATAATTCCACCATCGGTTTACGACTATACGTGGTCGGTGGTTGTTACGCGGGGTTGCCCTTTTAAGTGCAATTTCTGTTTGGTTCCTCGATTCTTTAACAAGTTTGAACAAAGGCCCATTGCCCACATTGTGGAAGAAGTGAAGCAGCTAAAAACGCTGGGTGTTGAGTGGGTGGAACTGCATTCAGACAATCTGACTCATGATAGACAGTATGCCATGGATCTGTTTGCTGCGTTAGAGCCACTCAAAATGAATTTTTACGGTGAGACAACGGTGCTCATTGCACGTGATGAAGCGCTCTTAGCGGCTGCGAGCCGAGCTGGTTTTAAAGCGGTATTACTCGGGATTGAAACCCCGTCTGAAGCCGCTTTGAAAGCGCAAAAGAAAGGCTTCGTGAAACCAGTAAAAATGAAGGAGTACATCGCTAAAATCCGTCGTCATGGCATTGAAGTGTGGGGCGATTTTCTGTTTGGCTTCGATGAGCATGATTCGACGATTTTTAAGCAGACTCAAGCGTTTGTGAAGGACATTAAAGTCGATAAAGTGATTCCACATTACATGATTCCCTTTCCGGGAACCGAGACCTTCAGAAAGCTGGACGAAGAAGGACGTATTTTGACCAAAGACTGGTCCAAATATGACGGAAGCCATCCCGTCTATCGACCTAAGAACATGACCGAAAGCGAATTGGAACAAGGTATCTACTGGATCTGGAATAAGAATACGAGCTTCATCGACAAAATGAAGTACTGGCTGAATTAATTTCTCTTTGTTTAACTGCCAAACTTAGGTGCCCGTCTGTCACTCAGACGGGTTTTTTTTGGTTTCTTCTTTCTATTCTCTACTCAAATACTCATCTCTAAGTGTTAACCATTCGTTTACGTTCCGCTTTCTATACTGGCTCGGTATTCACGATTGAAAGGAACTGATATGCACTTACTTAAAGCCGTTTACTTACCTTTACCACTGCTGAGTTTTAACCTTATCGCTGCGCCTGCCGTTGATGAAATGTTCGATTACTTTGATACCGATAAAAACGGATCTCTGAACATTCAAGAATTTAAAAATGGTGGTGTGGATGCGGAAGGGGAACATTGGAATCAAGGGCTCTCCAAAGTGTGTTCTGAGAAAACGTTACAGGTCGCCGAGCCTGAGTTGGTCAAAACATTTAAACAACTGGATAAAGATGGTAACAGTCAGGTTTCTAAATCAGAATTCACTAAGCAAGGTACAGTGATTTACAACGCCTACTGGCAAGCGTCGTTTGATAAAGCGGACACCAATAGCGACAAATTTCTGGTCAAGGACGAATATCTGAAACAGGCCAATGCGTATGTTGAGAAGTTGAAGACGCAATACGCTAATGCCAACATTCCGGTTGAGTGTAAAGCGGAATGTTGGCAGGAGTACTACCAAAATCTCAATCAATACGCTGCGTATGCCTTCGATTATCTGGATAACAATGCGGACAAAAAGTTGAGCTACCAAGAGTACATTGGTGAGCATCTCAGATAACGCTGTGATGCATGACAAAAACAAAAAACCACCATATTTGGTGGTTTTTTGTATCTTGATTGCTACTTCAGTAATCCGGACAGTTTATCTTTCTCACCTTTAATCCGGAAGTTTTTGAGGTTAGGCAGTAAGCGATGAAGCTGCTCTTCACTGGCGCCAAACCAACGGGCGAGCTCAGCGTAGAGCTCATCAATGGCTGTGGTGGGTATCAGCACGCCATCCCCAACATCCAGCGGGTTTTTGTCTCCCAATGTTAGAGAAGGGTAGTCGCCGTAAACTTTACCGCCATTAACCGCGTTGCCCATCACTATCGTATTGCCACCCCAACCGTGGTCGGTGCCGTTACCGTTGGAGGTCAGTGTGCGGCCAAAGTCGGAGCCGGTAAACGTCACGACTTGTTCGGCAATTCCCAATTCATCAAGGCTGCGTTGAAACTCCCCAAGAGCCTTACTTAGAATGGCGAGCATGCTAGCGTGGTTGTTCAGTAGTTCATCATGGTGGTCCCAGCCAATATAGCGCAGAAAGAAAGTCTGTTGCTGGTGGCCGAGGTTATCTGCCGCCTTAATCGACTGAGCCACTTTGCGTAGCTCTTTAGACAACGGCGAATCAGAGAAGGTCGTTTTAACCCTGATCCCCTCAACAGCTCTACGGTAGATTTCATGCTGAGCTTGGGATTCTCGTGTGATGGCCAGATAACTTTGTTTAAAAGGATCGTTGGGGTAGCTTTGATTGAGGCTGCTCTCAAAGTTATCCAGCAGCAATCTGTTAAGCTCGGTTGGGCTCTCATTAATGATCAACCCAACGCTGCCAGATTCCGTGATTGAATAAGGCGCGGACTGCAAGCCGTTCTGCATGATGTTGCTGCCAGCGAGTGAGATGTTCATCGGAATCGCTTCAATCGGTTTGTTGGATTGAAGGGCGTCTGCGAAATAGCCAAACCAGCCACGGTTGATACGCTCTCCTGGTCTCGCTGTCTGCCAGTGTTTGAACTGATCAGAATGGGACATCAACCCAAGCGGCAGTGGCACATTCCCAGCGTAAAACTGAGATTTTTCAATCGGTTTGATCATAGGGCCAGTGTTAGCCACGAAGGCGAGCTTGTTGGCATCAAACAGCCGCTGCACTTCTGGCATGCTAGGGTGAAGACCAAAACGCCTCCCTTGAGCATCCTTGTAGCCACTCAGGGCAAGAAGTTCGCTCTTGTTTAACGCCAGATTGCTGCGCGATACTTGGTAGTCACGATAGTGACGTTCAGAGGTGGGAACCAACATGTTGTAAGAATCATTACCACCATCAAGCATGATGAACACCAGCGCTTTTTTTGCTGGTTTGATGTTACCAAGCGTATTTTTGACTGGTTTAGGTGCGGCATAAACCGGAGCGGTGCCAGTAAGCATCAGCCCTGCGCAGGCAGAAGCGGCGGTGGATGATTTTATAAATTGTCGTCTTGAAATACCCATGGTTTACGCCTCCTGTACCGTGAATTCAGATGAAATGGCAATGAAGAATACGATGGTTTGAACCACCCATTCTGGCTGATCTTTGTATACAGCAAACGAAGACAGAATCTGCGGCTTGATACTTAACTGGTTTTTCCCCGTCAGCAGTAGGCTGATTTCATCAATGAGGGCGCCGTGGTTTGAAGGATCTCGTGCTTTGCCAATGTACTTAGCAAAGTTGAGTTTGAGCCGATTTGCTTTGTTCGCCTGCAGAGCTTCGATGTCCAGCTCCGCGACGTTATGAATGCCCGGCTGGCGACTTATCTCGGTACTGACCGCAGGCAAATAGCCACCAAATAGCCAGTAGTACATGTAGTTGACGTAAGCGATGGACGTTGCCGAGTTATGCAGCTCAAACTCCGGCGCGACCAGTCCACTGTCTTCGATGGGGCCATGCGGTGTGTAACTCGGTTTGTAGAAGTTGAACACGGTAGGAGAGGAGAGCGGGTGCTGCTCTAATTGATCTTCAATATCATCACCAATCACCCACAATTTTTTTGACTGGTTAGAGACATTAAATGCACGTAGGAGTTGAGTGACTCGAAGAATGGGAGACTTAAGCTTCTGTGACTGAACCAGAGTGCCTTGTTCAACAGCTGCGCTGAGAAATCTCACTTTACCCACAGGGTGCTTGAGTGGGTATGTCAGGATCTCGTGAATGGCATTTTTAAGATTACCCTGTGGACCAAACGCTACGGCTACTGCTTCGACGTACTCTGCACTGGGATTGGACGTCACCAACTGGTTAATGAGCTTAGTCGCGATAAACGGTGCCGTACTCGGATAGGAGACCAGCTTTTGCGTTACCGTCCGAATTTCTTCCTGAGCAGAAGTATTCTTGCGCAGCGAGATGTGCCCATTGAGCAATGACTTTTCCTGTCTGTCATGATAGCTCTCTTCAACCTCCATCGGCTGAGTCATATTCACAAATGGGATGGTTTTGTAGCGCTTGTCGATACCGTCTTCAAAGCTGACTTGGTAACCGTTGTAATCTTTACTCCAAAAACTGTTTTCCCACTCAAACTGATAACTCGCTGCTTTGAGGCCAGTGAAGACTCGGGCGAGTTCTTTGATATCTCGATTGTCGTAGGTAGCGATTGGATGACCATGTTGGTTAGTTTTACGAGTGCCATCAGGGTTGAGTTGATAAAGGCCAATTGAAAACAGCTGCATGATTTCACGTGCGTAGTTTTCATCGGGATGGATACGCTGTGAAGGATCGGCTTTACGATTGTTGATGTGACTTAGATAAACACCCATACAAGGGTGCATAGACACGTCATAGAGTAAGTCAGCGTAGCTGCCAAAAGCGTGTTTGTAGAGCAGGTCGTAATAGCTCGCCATACCAATCGCATCGAGTTCAAGCACAGAGTTGTCGGAAATAACCAGAATTTCACTCAATGCCTGTGCGACCCGATGACGAAGCAGACTCTCGTTGTTTTCCAGCGCTTTTTGCCACCAAGCCATATGGAAATACCACTTGTATGGCAAAGCTGGGTTGTTGCCATCACCATCTATCGCTCGTTGCCCATGAGCATTGACGAGCTTGCTTCTGAAGTAGTGCCAGATCTCACGAGTGGTTGACTCATATGAGTGATTCGGAGAGGGCGTTGATTTGAACTCGTTTGCCAACCATTTTTCAATGCCTTGCTGGGAAACAGAGTCGATGAGTTTTTGATCTGCACCAAGCGTGGCTTGCATCAAAAATCTGCTGACCTGCTGTTGGGTGTGCTTCATCAGATTGTCCTTGTGTTGATAACGCAGGAGCCAACAAGGTCACGTTGGATAACGTAGCACTGTGAAACCTGACTCCATTCGTCCTTCTTGTTCAGTGTAAGACCGAATGATAAGAAGAGACGGGTTAACTTTTGGTTATCTCAAGAAGAGTAATTAGGTTGCCTATAAGAAGTTATTTGATGGGGTGAAATTATTATCTTTATGGATTCATTTATGGCGTTGATTTGTGATCTTAATTCGCTTTTTCAAAGCCTTATCAATGTCATAAGCACGAAATGCGTATTGGTTCACGGTTTTGCTGGTGAGTAAATTTACACTGCGAAAAAATTAATCGACACAGTTCGAACATAACAACATCAGGACCTCTACATGAAAAAGAACATCATTGCCCTTGCTCTTGGTGGCGCACTAGCGCTTACTGCTGCGCCTTACTCTTTGGCTGCGAATGACGCGACGGTTCAAGCGTCAACGGACTACGCGCAGCTTGTAACGAAACGCCAAGTGGTGGATCAATTGTTGGCAGATGCAGTCACTGCATTTAAGTCACCAGCACGTATCTCGCACGCTGGTTTTACGGCAAAAATGCCAAGCAATATGGAAATCGTCACGAATCGACTTCTGGAAGCTTACGAACTAGAGCCTTACCGTACCGACTTACTGATTTCGGCGGCAAATGCGCAGATCTACAACAAGAACGCTGATCGTGCGATTGAGTTGTTCGAGCAAGCATTGACGGTCGCACCTGATGATGTGGATTTGCATGCGTATCTTGCAGTTTGGCAACGCTTCAAAGGCAATGATGCTGAATCAAACAAGCATATGGAAAAGCTGAGCACGTTAAATGCAGGTAAAGCGGCTGACATTACTCGTCTCTTTGAAACCGTCGATCGCGTCTTGGCGACACCGCTGAAAGACTCGGCGGACAAAGGCAAGCTGGATGACAAAGGGGCAATTGTGACGTTGGGCTACGCACTAAATCCAGATGGCTCGATGCATGAAATATTGATTCAACGCCTAGAAACAACGTTAGCGATGGCGAAAGCCAACCCTGACGCTTTGATTGTACTGACAGGGGGCGTGCCTAAGAACCATAAAACGGAAGGCAAACTCATGGCAGATTGGTTGATCTCTAAAGGTGTCAGTAAAGATCGCATCATTGAAGAAAACTATGCGACCAGCACCGTCGGTAATGCGTTGTTCAGCAGTTACGCTTTGGCTCGTCACGGCATCAAACACGCCACTATTATCAGCTCGGCGAGCCACGTACGACGCGGGCAGACTCTGTTTGAAGTGGCAAGCTGGCAAACAGGCCCGCAAGGTATCACGTTTGACACGGTAGGCTACCCAGACAAACCGCTAAAAGAGCTGGCAAAGGCTAGCGACAGCGAGCTGCTGGGTATTTACCGAGATGCTCTACGAACTTACGGTATGTGGAGTTACCGTTCTTATCCACTTGAATCACGCTAAGTCACCTTATTTAAAACACCAAGGCTACATCAGTAGCCTTGGATAGCTGTGAGCCATTCATGCAGATCCAAGGCTTGCCTGCGATTACTGGACCATAATGATCCGCTAATAGATTTATCCGCTCATCATAATCAGACAAACAGAGATACTGACATAAATTCAATATATTGAGTTGCTTACATTTCAAAATACACCCTCTTTTGTAACTAAACTTTACCTACCCCTTACCCCAAATTTCATTCTGTAAATAGCTACTTTAACGCGTACATAAGTTATTTTAACTCGATAACTAACTAGGCATGAAATAGCTAAATCGACGTGATATTAGCCGCATAACGACACGAATACAGCGTATTGACCAGATAATTAGGTTGGAAAGTGCTAGCTTATTTTTAGATCATTATTTATCTGATTAGTGAATCTAAAAACCTTATTCAAGCGTGAAGTAAACAATATAAAATTAACTTAAAGGTAAACTTATGTTTAGGATGAACAAGATAGCGACTACGTTGGCGTGTATTGTTTTAAGCGGCAGTTTATATGCGGCGGAACCTTATGACTCAACCAAGGCCTACTCCGGTGGCTCACAAGTCACAATTGATGGGAAGACATATGAAGCCAAGTGGTGGGCTAACGCTGGTCAAAGCCCAACGGATGAGTATCCAAATGAATGGGACTCGCCGTGGAAATTGATCAGTGATACAACGCCGGACCCAGACCCGACGCCGGACCCAGACCCGACACCGGACCCAGACCCGACACCGGACCCAGATCCGACACCGGACCCAGATCCGACGCCAGACCCAGATCCTGCCCCCGGACCAGTTGATGACTTATGTGTTGAATTCAATGTGTATCCGAACTGGACGCGTGGAGATCATGCGAATGGTGGGGACATCATGGTGAACGACAATGTCGCTTATAAAGCGAATTGGTGGACTGCTTCTGTTCCTGGTAGCGATGATAGTTGGGGACATCACCTGAATTGTGATAGTACACCTCCGGGTACGGCACCGTTACTGTCACTACCAAATCCAATGGACCCTGTGCGTCTTGAAGTGAGCGGGTGGCCAAGCAATTTTGTCGTGACTAGCCCTGCGACATTGAATGCACCTGCGACGCTAGTGATCGATACTATCGGTAGCTCGGATCTCTCTGATACAACGAAGTTAACTAATGCGTTTGTATCTCTTATTCAAGCAGTAGAAGTTGCGGGTTCAACATCGGTCATTATCAATAGTGATGTACTGGATGCTGCGACTGCAGACAAAGGCCAAGCATTAGGTGCCATCGCGGTTAAGCAAGCGCTTACTGCTGCTGTTGATGCGACAGGTAGCCAAATTGATATCAATGATATCAATGCGCTAAGTGACGATGCACAAGGTTGGGCTCAGGCGTACAATCTAGTTATCTCAACACTTGCGCCTCAAGCCACGTTCGGTTGGACATTAAGTATCGGTGATTTTGCTTACGATACTCACTCTGGTCGCAGAGCGGTTTGGAATGCAGCGTCAGGCGCAACGTCTGATTTATTGTCTAGCTTTGAACTGTATAAAGCAGAGTCGTTGACCAAAGCAGACTTTGTTGCTTTCACTAAATCAAGCACATCGCCAGCTCTAACTGATGAGCAATGGCATTACGCTTTGGAATACGTCAAACAAGTAACTGATTATCTCCAAACGCCAGCACTGCTGTCTTCTCTTCCTACCACGCAAACCGCGTCTTACTTCTTGGGGAATACGAATGGTGACCGCCATATTCGTAAGGCCGCACACAGCAATATCTTCGCCATTTCGTTTGATACTGATACGGCGGATTTGAGCGATAAAATTGCTCGCTACCAAAGCGCCACTGTGCCGCTTTATTATGCTGGAGAAAGTGTCACGAATGGGCCGTTAACTCGCATTGATTCATTGAACAATGAGTTAGCCAGTGCAGAAACAGCAATGAACAACCAAGCATTCCTGTTTGAAACACCTCAATCACAGTGGATTCCTTCAACGGTGTACAAGTGGGCTGATTTCTTAGCGGGCCTTAACTCTATGCACAACGTTGGTGTAGCAGGGAATACCTTCTGGCTATTGGATGACGTGGCAGATGATGCAACGAATACCATTTATGCCAAAGTCGCCATTGCTGCATTCTTGTCACAGAGTATGCAAGAGACGATTCGCTACAATGCTTGTGATGAAAACAACTGGTCTGAAGTGAGATACGGTGCGCCTGTTAACTACCCTATGACTGCAAGCTGTGGTCAGCTAGGTCAGAAGTATGCTGACTATGGTATGGATCCGGTGACGGGTCAGGATCACCCATACTCTTGTCCTCGTGATCCGAAGATGGAAGTGAGCGCACTAACCAATGCCAAGTGGTATGGTGCACCTGCCCCTATCTTCGCAGCTCCGGACTCGGTGTTGGAAGAGCAAGGACTGTTAGTGAACGGTAATGTTGGGCGCTGGACGAACAGCGGTCACTGTAATGAAGTGCCAACTGTTGTCGATACGTCGAAACAGGTATGGGAGCGTGATGAATGTAAAGTCTACGCTGATCAAAAAGCAGGCTCGTTTATTTGGGACGGCACTGATACTAACGGTACTGTCCAAGGATGTGGTTGGTGGGGCCGTGGTGTTATTCAAACCACTGGCCGTCAGAACTTCGGTACATTGAACCACTTCATGGGCCGTTCGCACGTAGACCCTGATACCGTCGGTACAACAGTGAATGGGGTTACGGTAGAAGCACCACCTGCTAACCCACTTTATGCTGACCTTGATTTCTGTTCTAACCCTGGGCTGATTTGTAGCTCGGAAGAGAATAGAGAGATCAAGTGGATTGCGGGCTTGTTCTATTGGGTAACCTCGGTACAGGCTTACAACGATGAAGGTGGTCCATACGCACACTGGAACTATCACACTGAGTTGAAGAAGTATGTAGACGGTGGCTTGCAAGGTACTGAGTTTATTGATGCAGTATCCGGTATCGTCAACCGAGGTTGTCCGGATCACACTTGTCCGGTGAGTGGTGAAGTTCACGCGATTAAAGAGCGACAAGATAACTTCAAGCTTGTTCTACAAACTCTTGGTCTTAACCCTCAGTAAAGGTGCTTGGGGGTAACCCTTAGCTGATACCTTCACAACAAATGGCTCCCAATGAAAGGGAGCCATTTTTATACCCATCTCTAGCTTCTACCCACTGATTTTATATTGCTACTGGTATTACTTCTTCGCCTATCTAGTATTGGTTAACCCTATGGGGGGACTGTTGCTGGGTGCCCCGGTTTTACATCAAGAATACGTTTCTCTCATTCTCATCGAGTCGCGAATATTAAATTGTTATGTTATAACATTGTATTTATTGCATTGTATTGAACTTAGGACGTCAATTTATGCCGAAAATAAACCAAGTGCTTCTCGTGGCAGGCACTCATGGTAATGAGCTAACAGGCCTTTATCTCCATAAGCTGATCAGAGATGGACATTACCCTGCCGACCGATCAACGTTTGAGGTTAAAAATGTAATAGGTAACCCTGAGGCGGTAGAGCGTCGTGTTCGTTTCGTTGAAAGTGATTTAAACCGTGAGTTTTCAACAAAGGCATTATCGGGAGCTTCAGAGTCAAAGGAGTCTGAACTTGCCTCAAAATTTTCAGAACGATTTGGAGATTCGCAAAACCAACTGATTATTGATTTACACAACACGACCAGCAACATGGGTGCAACGCTGATCCTGCTGTCAGATGATCCTTTTTACAATCAAATGGGGTCATACGTGAAGCACCGCATGCCGAGTGCCAATATACTATTTGAAGATCGTAAACCATGGCATGAGCAGCCCTACTTATGTTCGGTTGGACAGTATGGTGTGATGTTAGAAGTCGGTGCGCAAGCACACGGTGCTTTGACTTATGAAACATTGGAACTGATGAAAAACTTGCTTACCGCAGTGCTAGACTTTATTGAACTACATAACTTAGGCAAAGCTATTCACGGTACCGAGTATGATGCGTTTCGTTATTTAGAAGACGTCGCATTTCCGCTGGATAATGATGGCATGCGTATCGCGACAGTTCATCCGACAATTTGTGGGAAAGACTTTGAAGTTGTTAAGTCCGGAGAGCCAATCCTTGCCACTTTCAATGGATATGACGTGCATTGGCAGGGGAGCAATGAAGTGTATCCTCATTTCATCAATGAAAGTGCGTATTGTGCCAGTAATATCGCCATGGCACTGGCCGAAAAGATACGTGTAAAAATATAAAGTGGATATGTAAAGGGTAGGCGTACTGTCTACCCTCTAAGACTTCGTTGTTTAGGCAATCACGCAAGCCAGCAGCTGAGCTTCAATCTCGTCATCAAGGTTGTCCGAGATAAACTCTACGCGGCTTTCAAAACCATCATCCAGAATCACTTCGGTCAATCCGTCTGACGTCATGTTGTAGCCTAAAACTCCCATATCGGTTATGAATACAGCCTTCATACGTTCAACGTTCAGCTCAACTAGCATTAATGCCAGTTTCTGTCGGCTGAAAACTTTGTCTGGTGAGAAGCGCCAGCCAATGCTTCGAAAACCTTCACCTTCGTTTACTGCTTTGATGATGCCACTCTCTGGCATAGGTAGGTCAGCGGCCAGAGGTTTTGATTGGCCATGGTGGTGATGGTGACCGCCTTGTTCGTTAGCTAAAGTAGGCCCCTCAAATTCATCAAAAGGAATATTGCCAAATTCGGCGAAAATCACTCGTTTGTCCGAGCCACCCAGCTTTGTCACATAAGCGTCTAACTGCCGTTTCTCATCACCTTGATATAAATCGACTTTGCTGCCAACTATGGTGTCTGAAATCGCAATCTGTTGGTTGAATGTATCATGAAGCGTGTAACGCTCATCAGACAGCTGCCGTGCATCAACCAGCGTGAGTGTTTTTTGTAAAGACAGTACTTCTTGATAATGTTTAGAAGAGAGCACTTGCAATACTTCTTTAGGGTGCCCGAGGCCAGTCGGTTCAATGAGAAGACGGTCAGGCTTGGCTTCGGTAAGTAATTGGTTAAGAGCAATTTGCATGGGTAGCCCAGCTGCGCAGCACATGCACCCACCTGGAACTTCACGAATAAATACTTGCTCTGTTCGATTATGTTGGCCTTGAAACAAGCTTCCATCGACACCTATTTCACCGAACTCGTTAACCAGAATAGCCCAGCGTTCGTCAGCCGGTTTGTGCTGCATTAACTTGAGGATTGCGGATGTTTTTCCTGCACCTAGAAAGCCAGTAATAATATTTGTCGGAACCGCTTTGATTGGTTGTTCAGAGCTCATTTGCCATTCTCCTATACCCTTTCACAAGGGTGTGGTTGGCAGAGACAACGGACTCTGAAAATGCTGAATACTCAGGCGGGACTTTAGAAATGCTACTTAAATCAAAGCCTGCGCCAATATTGGTCATTGGTGGTACATGAAATTGCTCAGGCAAATCTAAACCATCAACAACACAGTTGTGGCGAATGACACAGCCTTTTCCTATCGTTGCGTTAAAAACGACCGAGTTGAAACCGATGAACACGTCATCGCAAACCTCACATGGGCCGTGGATGATAGAGCGGTGAGCGATAGAAGAGCGCTCGCCAATGGTCACTGCTGCGCCTGCTTTGGAGTGGATAACCACGCCGTCTTGGATATTGGTATCCTGTTTGATGACAATAGGATCCATCTCTCCTTGCGCATTGACTTCATCAGCTCGTATCACCGCGTAGGGACCAATAAATACATTGTCTTCGATAATCACTTTGCCACAGATGATGGCGGTTGGGTCAATGAATGCCGTTTCGGAGACGACAGGCATATGCCCGTTTGGGTTTCTTCTTAACATTTTAATATCTCAGTGGATAGGAACTGCTTCTAACGTGTGAAGGACAGGGCATTGGCGATTGATGGCTCAAAAGTCACTTGTTTCCCGTCGAATACCTTGTTGCCGTTCACCCAAGTGCTTTGGATCTTCGACGAAAAGGTGTGACCTGCGAATGGACTCCAGCTGCAGTGATACAGGCTGTTGTCATGAGTGACGCTGGTGGAATTGTCTCTGTCGACCAGCACCAGATCGGCGTAGTAACCTTCGCGAATAAATCCTCGGTCTTTAATCGCGTATCTGAGTGCTGGATTGTGCGATACTTTCTCGACCACCTGAGTCAAGCTCAGCCTTCCTTTGTCGACGTGATCGAGTAAGCTCAGTAGGGCATGTTGGACCAATGGCATACCAGCGGGAGCCTGTTCATATGGCACCTGTTTTTCTGACAAGGTATGCGGTGCATGGTCGGTAGCGATGATATCAATCTGATTGGTGTGCAAGGCTTGGATCAAGGCATCTCGGTCGCTGGCGTACTTAATCGCTGGATTGCATTTAATCAGGTTGCCTCGCTCAGCGTAGTCCTGATTGCTGAACCACAAATGATGTACACACGCCTCGGCTGTGATGTGTTTTTGTTGAATGGGCCCCGGTTCAAATAGCGAAAGCTCTTTTTCCGTAGTGATGTGAAGAACGTGCAGCTGCGTGCGGTACTTTTTAGCTAATGAAACGGCGTATGATGAAGACGCAAAGCACGCGGCATCATCACGGAGTACTGGATGGTCTTCAATCGAGAATACCGAACGAGATTGTCGCAACTTGTCGCTGTTTTGGGCGATGATAGGGCTACTTTCACAGTGTGTTACTACCAACGTGGGCGATTCCGCAAAGATTCGTTCTAATGCTTGCGGGTGTTCGACTAACAAGTCACCCGTTGAAGCGCCCATAAACACTTTTACGCCACAGTGCTTTGTTGGATCCAGCTGTTGTATTTGAGTTAGGTTATCCTCGGTAGCGCCAAGGTAAAACGCGTAGTTGGCGCAGGAGTGCTGGGCTGCAATCGCGTATTTCTGTTCGAGCGCTTCAATGGTGGTCGTGGAAGGGTTGACGTTTGGCATCTCCATGTAACTGGTAATACCGCCGGCTACTGCCGCTCGTGACTCTGAAGCGATGGAGCCCTTGTGTGTCAGGCCAGGTTCACGAAAATGCACCTGATCATCGATCATTCCGGGCAGTAGGAAACCTCCTTTGGCATCGACAATTTCGTCACCCGAGGTGGCGACAATATCTGCCTCTATTCTCTCTATTCTTTGACCGACAATACGCACATCCATTTGACTCACGATACCGTCGCTGACGATGTGTGCATTCTTAATTAGTATTGAGGTCATAATGTTGGACCGGCTCCTTTTGGCTGAGTTACTGAGTGTTAATCGGAATTCTGGCTGCATTCACTGCACAGGCAATCGATCTCTAGTTGTGGTGTCAACACCTTAAACCCGACTTGCTTGGCATCTGACTCTAGGTTGGTAATAAGGGATGGGTCTAAAGTTTGTTCCTGAGTCTTATTACATTGGCGGCAAATCAAGAACTGGGGGACGCCATGTTCGTGCTCGTGATGGATATGAGCACAGGCGACGTATTTGCTTGAGGCGTTGAGCTTATGTGCCAAGTGCTCTTCTTCCAAAAACTCCAGGATTCGGTAAGCAGACATGGCTTGAACCGTTTGGCCAAAGTGAGTTTTTGCGTAATCAATCAACTCATAAACAGACAGGGCTTTATCAGCATGAAGGAGCGCTGTGAGTACTTGCTTACGTTTTGAAGTGAGCCGCTTTCCATTTGCCCGGCAGCGCTTCTCTGCCTGTTCAATCATTGTCTCGATTGTGTCCATAACATTCACCCAAACCGTGTATTTTCTGATGTTCCATTATTATTGTTTTCTTATGTTATAACATAACATTTTTGCTCGCAATAAAGCCTTTCGACATACTTAGCGAACCAGAAATACGTGTCTGTGGGTTTTATTTGTTATCCCGCTTTTGGCTATATCTGCGGGACTAAAAAATGCTATTGACCTCAAGCTAGGTTGAGCTTTTATAGTGCCTGGGATTTGAACGTACAATGGCTAGAAGGTAAAAAATGTCCAATAAAACAATTACTTTTCATAATCCCTCAGATTTATTCAATCCAACACCGTATGGCTTTTGTCACACAGTAACGGCTCCCTCTAACGGGCAGCTTGTTTATATCTCAGGCCAAAGTGGTGGAGAAGGCGTCGAGCACCGTTTAAGTGAAGATTTTCGCCAGCAAGTGCGGAGTGTGTTAACCAACTTAGATATTGCTCTGACTGCCCATGCAATCAGCTTCGGCGATGTATTAAAAATTACCGTGTTAATCGTCGATCACGATGAAAGCAAACTGAAAGTCTGGAGTGATGAGATGCTCACGCGTTGGCCTTCTGATCGCTTACCTGCCAGTACGTTGATCCCAGTACCTAGGTTGGCGCTTGATGGGATGAAAATAGAAGTGGATGCGGTTGCTTTTAAAGCGATGTAATCGATGTGCCCACCGAACTTACTCCAACAACGACAACATACACATCTAGTGAAAAATGATGCACTTTAGGTAATCACGTCATGTTTAAAAACTATTTAACTCTGCTTGCGATCGGGCTCATCTGGGGCTCTCAGTTTGTTTTCCAGAAATATTCGCTGATGGGATTTGACCCAGTATGGATAGGCACATTCCGCGCTATTCTCGGTGCACTAACATTAACTCTGATATGCAAAATGATCGGCATAACCAGTGTGAGCAGGCAATGGGGGCTGTTTGCACTAATTGGCCTTTTGGAGGCGGCAATTCCGTTTGTTTTGGTACCTTGGGCACAACAGGAGTTATCAAGCTCGATTACGGCGATATTGATGGGAACATTGCCTTTCTACGCATTGTTGCTTGCGCCTGTATTTATTAAAGGTGCGAGAATCAGTATAGGTAGTGCGATTAGCGTTATCGTAGGATTCGGCGGGCTGCTGGTGTTATTTTATCCTGAGCTTGTCACTGAGACAGGGCGTATCGACCTTGTTAGCTCGATAGCGATTGTGTTCTCTGCTATCTGTTTTGCTATTGCGTTGCTGTTACTTAATCGCGTCAAAGGCGAGCACCCACTTATTGTGGCGCGTAATGTTCTATGTATGGCCAGTGTTCAGCTGACTGTGATTGCTTTGATGACGGCACCGCTCAATCAGTCGCACCCGAATACGTCATCAGTTATGTCTTTGCTTTACCTAGGTGTGATATGTGCTGGCGTTGTGTATTACCTCTATATGATGAGTATTAAAAATGCGGGCGCGGTTTTCACTTCGATGACCAATTATTTGGTTCCCGCCGTCGGCGTATTGATTGGTGTTTTCCTCACCGATGAGTCTGTCCAAGGCAATACTGGGCTAGCGTTAGCCATTATTTTGTCAGCCTTATTTATTAATCAGATGTTCGAAGGCAAACACAGTAAGAACGAGCGATAGTCTCACGTTGTTGCCACGGCTAGTTGAGCCGTGGCATCTAATTTCTGCAAGAAACACTATTGGTTAAGCAGGGAGCTCAATATCTAAGTTTTCGACAGTGTTTTTTGATATGAGAATCAAAAAGCGATGATTATCTCAATATGGGTTTGAGATTAACCCAACAACCCTGTTTGTCACTTAATACATTGTAGTTTAAAGATTTTATAGTTGGCATGTTCTCTGCTGTATCGATTGAATGCGCAAGTCGTTATTGAGGAGAATGCCTATGAAGGCGATGAATAAAACTGCTGTCGTGTACTGCGTAGTTGGTTTACTTCCTTTTCTCGTTCCGCTCGTTTTTACCATGCAGTTAAGCAGTATATTCACTTACTACTTCGCGCTGATGAGCGTGCTGCTACTGTTATTTATCATGACGTTTAAAGGCTGGTTGGGTAAGGCGATCAAACTTCTGTTCGCTCTATCGTGCTTGTTCAGCATCGTATCTTTGGTTCTGACGGGAGGCCTTGTTTCTACGGGAGCGTTCCACTCAATACTGCTGACACATAGCGAAGAAGTTATCGGTTATTTTGAACTCGTTAACTGGAGCATCATGGTTCCGGTCTTTCTATCCACCGCCATAGGGCTGTATTGTTTCTGGAAAGCCTACTTGCCTATTCAGGGATGGCGCCGAATGACGTTATTGTTGAGTGTTTTGGTTGTGGCTACCGCTTTACCTGTTTTTAAATGGAACTTTGACCCTGAAGCCAAACAGCAGATAGCTGAAGATTACGTCCATACTTTGTACCTTTATCAGGACACGCCCGCATACAATATTTTCAGAGTTGCTGCCTTGGCTTTTTATGAGCGTTATCAGAGCCACTTGAGCTACGGACAAGATTTGCCAGAGCATGTGTTGCCTGATTTTTCTCTCGCTATTCCTACTAATATCGTCATTGTTATTGGAGAGTCTTCACGAAGAGCATCCTATTCTCTCTACGGTAGTCAGATAAATTCGAGCCCAAAGCTGAAGGCTCGCTATATCGAAGACAGTAACCTTGTCACCGTGGTCGATGGCGTTTTTGCTCCTGCCCCCAACACTCGAGAATCCGTCCCTCGTTCGTTCTCATTTATTTCGGCGAATCAAATGTTGTACCAAGGGTTGCCTTATGTGAACTTAATTGATGTTGCCCGGATGATGGGATACCAAACTACCTGGGTTACCACCCAAGCGCTCTACACTCGCTGGGACTCGTTCACCGCTAAAGTAGCGACTTCCTCAGATAATGTTATCCATACTGGTGAGCCAGGACAGCTTTGGCGAGATATTGATGCAGCCAAAGCGGTGGTAAAGCAGCTAAACAAAGATGATGGGCATCAGTTTGTTGTGCTGCATTTATCTGGCGAGCATGCTGACTACTCAGTGAGAAATGGTGAAGCATTGCCCCAAGCCCACTTTGATGCCATCAAGCAGCAACTCACGCTTGCTTCTGATGTTTCACCCATTGAAATCGCTTACTTGAGCTCTGTTCATTTCACAGACTCGATTCTGGATGCACTGATTTCTGGGCTGTTTAAAGATGAACCCAACAGCTTACTGGTTTACTTTTCCGATCATGGTGAAGTTATTGGGAAAGGGCATGGGCTTCAACCTATTCGGATCGAAGACGAGCTTGCCGTGCCTTACCTTGTCTTTGGTTCGCTAGGGAAAAATATGTCTGAGGTGATTAACTGTTACCGGGATAACCAACATCTGCTGTTTAACAGCGCTTACTTTCCTGAAGTCTTGTTATCAACACTCGGTATGAAAATAGAGCCACCAGAGTCAACCAGTGAGTTCACCTATTACTCTGTGCAGGGTGTGACGAAAACCTTACCTAGTGACTTTTCATTTGAGTTTTATTATCCGGGGCAGCAGCAATGCAGATACAACGCTCATTAATTTATCTTTTAATTTTCACATCTGTTCTTATCTTGCTGACGTTCGATAAGCTGAGGCCGATCAGGGTTTTTGCCGTTTATTCCAGCTGTAAAGTCGTCGAGAAAGTAGGGTTGGTTGCAAGCTGTGATCAATTACCCGTTGTCACTATTTTGGAACAAGGTAAGTTAGATGCTGATTCATACGGCGTTGAAGATCCACTAGCGTTATCTTTGTTCTTTGAACGCTATCGTATTCCTGAGCATGTTTATGCTCACCGAACAAACAGTCCTGAGCGGGCAAAAACGTACGCTAAGTATTATCAGGCATTCGAGTTTGATGCGGTTTGGAATGTGGACCAAGAGGCGCTGGATATTTACCACTATCCTGAACATGCATCAATGGCGTTCTACTTCCATCAGCTTGTGGATATTGTACCGATAAGCAGTCGTTTATGGTTAGATCTGAAAAATCTAACGCCTGAAATTAGCCCAACTATTGTAGGCTATCTGAACCGCTACTTTAATCAGAAGGAAGACAGGCAACGTCTAATTGTAGAATCTAAAAACGCGGCTGCACTCGCTGATTTCCATGCATCAGGGTATAAAACATCCTATTATTTGCCGAGCCCAGAGCTCCTTGCGGGATGTGAGGAACACCGTTCTGTCCAAGAATTGATCGCAAATATTAATCAGTGGAAAACCGATTTTATATCGTTTCCTTACACTCAACAGCAATTTGTAGACTTGTGCGTTTTACCCTATGTAAGAGCGGTTCCGCAGCTCTCTTGGGGAGGTTTGCCGTTCGCGATTCCTGAAGGTGCACTAGAGCGATATCAAGGTTATATCGTCGATCACTCATTACACCTAGAGAAGCTCGAATGAGTCTTGTGTGAAACTGGTCGTCGGCCAAGATAGTGTACTTCAGCTGTGGTTCAATCTCGTACCTTGAAGAAAGAGATCTTCACTTACATTGACGTTATTTTATACTAGAGACATAAACTTGAAGTTTGTTCATGTTAATAATGAGAAACTATCACTTTTGTCTACGCATTAATGTGATTGAATTGCCTTAAGGGTACTTAGCAGTATAGAAGTCCAAAATGAACAAAGTTACGATACTTGACGGCGGTATGGGTCGCGAATTAAAACGCATCGGAGCGCCATTCTCTCAACCTCTCTGGAGTGCTCAAGCTCTGATTGAATCCCCACATTATGTAAAGCAAGCTCATCAAGGTTTTATTGATGCAGGGGCAGAGGTCATCACAGTGAATAGCTATGCTTGTGTTCCTTTTCATCTAGGGGAAGAACTGTATGCGTCCAGAGGCAAAGAGCTGGCAAAAAGTGCAGCTCAAATTGCTCGTGAAGTGGTGGATTGTTCAGGAAAAAATGTGGTGGTTGCGGGCTCGCTTCCTCCTCCTCTGGGCTCATATCGTCCTGACCTCTTTGAGGAAGCTAAGGCCCATGAAATAAGTTCGTTGTTGTTTCAGGCTCAAGACCAGTATGTAGACGTATGGCTGGCGGAAACTGTATCGAGTTTGGCAGAAGCAAAGGTTGTTTTGGACGTTTTCTCGCAGACGGATAGACCTTATTTTGTTGCCTTCACCTTGATGGATGAAGTGAATCAACCAGCTCGTCTTCGATCTGGTGAGTCGGTGTCATCAGCAGTAGAGCTTTTGTTGAGTAGTGAGGCTAAAGGAATATTCTTTAATTGCTCAATTCCAGAGGTTATTGAGCAAGCGATCAAAGCGGTGAATAACGTGGTTGGCCTACTGGAGCGTGAGCTAGCGATTGGTGTGTTTGCAAACAGTTTTACGCCAATAAATACCAGCCATGAGGCGAATAACACTGTGCAGGCGCTGCGTCATTTTTCTCCTCAGGAATATTTAGAGTTCGCAAAAACATGGCATTCGCTCGGCGCTAGTATTATTGGTGGATGTTGTGGCATAGAACCAAGTCATATTGAAGTGCTATCGGCATGGCGAGATGGAATGGAAGAGTCTTAATTACTCCTCAAGACATACATATTTAATGCTCTGGTTAAAAATCCCTCTTCGAAGAGGGATTTTTACTTAATTAGCCAGTTTTGGTCCCGAAATGATCAGAAGAACACCCTACAAAACCGTTGGCGCCATTACATCGACGTATTGGAACTGAGGGAATTTGGCAACGGGGCTACCTTTGGTTATCGCAACGATAGCACCTATAGCCATTGATGCCGAAATTGATGAAGAAATGGCGAGCTGCGAGTCGTATTCCACTTGTTTTGCGTAGTAAGTCTCTGCGCTCTTTACCAAATAGTCGGACATGGCACCGGAGTGAAGCAAGTGCATCAGAATAGCCTGTTTAATCTCGGTGTGATGAGCGACTTGATAGTGCTCCAGCCAACCTGGCGTCGTGTGATCGAGCAATGTCATCCCAGACCCGAAGCCTAAATTGATGGGAAAAATCTCCACTTTCTTATGCTGTTTGCAGATATGGTGTACGAGAGGGAATTCAGGTGCATCAAAGTCTATGGTATTGATGACAAAGTCATGCTCAGGGATATGTGCCATCAAGTCTGACTCGTCCAGAAACTTGTCTATAACATTAATTGATGCTGTCGCATCTATTTTTGTCAGTCGGTCTCCAACTGCTGACGCTTTGTTCTTACCAAGCTCGTGGGAAGTAAAGTTTTGTCGATTAAGGTTGCTTGACTCAATGGTATCGCCATCGGCAATGGTGATATGCCGGATGCCAGTGCGAAGAGCCAGTTCTGCTACGACCCCACCGATTCCACAGCCTACGATCAAAAGTTTGGTAGAGGCTAGTTGCTGCTGTTCCGTAGGCGAGACGAACAACCAGTTACGTGAGTAGTCCATCACTAGGCTCCTTCGGTAGATTGTTCAGTGACAGCTTCTTTGGTTTGATAGGCTGGTCCAGAGCTAACCATTAAAATCAATCGATAGAGACTGATTTGAATCCAGGTTTTGAATGCAACCCAAGTGTTAAATATACCAACTTGCAGAATGTCTTCTCCCTTTTCAGTATCAATCCACGTCATAACAAAGCTGTTTACGTTGTGGCGCTTTGCTCTGGGTAACTGGCGGTAGTCTTTTTCAAACCCCATTTCATCGGTTTCTGAGCTGAGAACAAAACGCTTCGAGTCAAAGGTAACGGATTCCGGATTGTGGAAGTACTTTTTGACATAACCATTTACCAGCGTTTCTGCAACTCGAGCATAGATTTTAGAAGGTGGTTTGATTTGGTTGGACTCCGCGGTAGGCCATCCTTTTACAGTAAAACGGCTGAAATTTTCTATGATCCTGGGCGTTGCAGATATGTTGGTGGTATAGACTCGTCGATATTTTCTGTAAATGACTTTGGCTAAGCCTGCGGTGGCGAGTGCCAAAAGATTCGTCCCATTGTTTTCTGCGATAACAACGAGTCCTGCGTGAACAACGGTTAACTTACCTTCGCGAATAATGGGGCTCACCAAAAATCCAATAGGCACTTGTTGCTCTTTATACAAGATGCCGACAACCATGCTTTGGAATTTGTTACGTATCGCGTCTACATCATCAGCGGCATCTAACAGTCTGTGATCAACTGGTTTCTTGGCGCGTCCATTGATTGAGAGTAACTCATCGTAAATCTTTAAAAGTGCTTCGTCGCTCAAGTACTTTCCTGGATTAAAGTAATGATGTGTAGTTGTTGGTCCAAAGTGATCTATGTAGGTGTGCGTCATAGCAGCTAGCCTCGTTGTAATTATCATTGCTGTTTTTATGTACGACCTCGGCCTTATAAATAGTGATAATTTACTTTGCATAATCATCATAAATATAAATAAAAACAGGAGTTTAATAAAAATTTTGCATATGCTACTGGTTTTATATTTTGGTGAAAGGCAGTAGATCACAAATGATGAATGCAACCAATGTGATATGGAAAATTGAACGGCTTGAAAAGGTGGCTTCACATGAGGAAGTGTGGTGGGAGTTGTTGCGACCTCTCGTTGCACTCTATGCTTCGGTGTTAGCTGAACGAGCAACTCATCACTTAATAAATCGATGAGTTGCTGGCGTAACTATCTTTAATATTTTTAAAGTTAAGGGTTGATGCCTGCTTAACCTTCTGAAGGCAGGTTTCTCCAAACACTAGTTATGTTGGGTAAGTTTGGTTATTTATTTGAGTCTAGTAGGCCGCCCCAATCTTGAAGGGGTATTAAGGATATTTTAGTGGCTCACCTTACCGCGCAAGGATTTAGTTTGTGATTTTATCCCTTTGGCTTTTAGGCGTCTTTCTTTCGAAGCTCTTGTAGGTTTGGTTGCGCGGCGTTTTTTCTGTACAACATTAGCTGAGCGAATCAGTTCGGCGAGCCGATTAAGTGCGTCTTCTTTGTTCTGCTCTTGAGTGCGGTATTGCTGCGCTTTGATGGTGATAACGCCTTCTTTCGAGATTCGTGAATCATTTAAGGCCAGCAAGCGCTCTTTATACACCGCAGGAAGTGTTGAGTGCTTAATATCAAACTGCAGGTGTATCGCAGAAGACACTTTGTTCACATTCTGGCCACCGGCACCTTGAGCGCGGATTGCCGTTAGTTGAATCTCCCATGCCTGAAGCGTGACTGTGTTTGAAATAGTGAGCATTAATGAAGTGGATTTGCGGAGTAATAAGCGAAGTGTAAAGCGAATAGCGGCTAAATACCACGAGCTTTGATAAAACCAAAGCCCGTGAATCTGTGTTTATGCTGAAGTGGCTAGTCGCTGAGCGGTAATACGTTGACGAATAGTGTCGTAAACCCAGTTGAAGCCGATGGAGTAAAGGACGAAAAAAATCACCACGCCAATATCCATGACTAATACTGACCAGAATCCGAGTTGCAATGTCCACATTAGAACTGGGAAAGAGATGATCATCATGCCTAATTCGAATCCGAGCCCGTGCAGAATACGTACTTTGGCGGTTCGCTTACTGCGGTCTGCGCCGAATACTTTGTCGTAACCATAGTTGTAAATGTAGTTCCAACCCATCGCTATCAGCGATAGTGCGATTGCAAGCCCCGCCATTTTGCCCGCGCCGTTTCCAGTGATCAGCGTTGCTAGCGTCGCCATTAAAATCAAGGCAACCAGTTCAAATAGCACCATATGTAGAATGCGTTCTTTATGTGACATTGTTTCTCTCTCACTTATGTACTGATTATTTGCTATAAATAGTATCGATATTTATGATTGTATAAAGATAGTAACTATCACGAATGATGATATGTATAACATTGAGCAACTAAGGATGTTTGTTGAAGCCGTTGAGCAGGGCTCCTTTTCCGCCAGCGCGAGAAAATTGGGCAAAGTGCAGTCAGCGGTGAGTCAGGGAATCAACAATCTAGAGATTGATCTGAATATTCAGCTATTTGATCGTTCGACGCGTAAGCCGACGCTAACCCGTGAAGGGCGTCAATTGTTTAAGCAGGTCAAAGCGATTGTCTTGCAGGTGGAAGAGCTGAACGCCTCTGTGGAATCGATTGAAAACGGCGATGAGGAACTAATTCGCCTTGCCGTGGATGATGCGCTCATGGTGCCGAACTTTCCGAAGATACTTCTCCAGTTTGCTGAGAGATTTCCGGCTACAGAGATTGAACTGATTTCGACCGCCAGTATGGATGTCGTCGAGTCTTTGACTTCACGTCAGGCAGACATTGGCATCATGTTTACTGATTTGGATTTTAGTCAGGACATTCACCCGTGCTTTATTGGGCATTTACCGTTTAAAGCGATCTGCCATCCTGCTCACCCTCTGGCTGAGCTGGATACGGTCACGATCACTGATGCCATCAAATACCGTCAGTTGTTACCGCGTGGTGACCAAGGCGCTACCCTACAGCAATTTCCCGTGCTGGCGTCCAAGGTGTGGTGGTCAAACAGCTTTAGCTCGATCAAGCACACTATTCTGCATGGCAACTTAGGTTGGTCCTATCTGCCTGCTCACATGGTGGATCCTGCTATTGAGTCAGGCGCCTTGGTTGAGTTGCATGTTTCGATTGATCACAAAACTTGGAGCCCACCTGTGGATGTGGCGACCTTGAAAAGTTCAGGTAAGGGGCCGGCACTCTTATGGTTGGAAGAGCAACTCAAGCAACTGCTTGACTGATCCTTATCACGCTTTGGTTGCCAATAAGGCGCCGAAAGAGACAAGCGCAATGCCGCAGGCTTGTTCTAGCCTTTTCTTCAATTTCAGCAAGCGCGTTTGAAGTGTTGGCGAAGTCAACAGGACGGCCACTAAACCAAACCATAGCCCGTGGAGCAGAATCATATAGCCACCGTAAAACAGCGCTAGAGTCATTTCTTCGCCGTTTGGAGAAATGACTTGGCTAAAGATACTGACAAAAAACAACATGGTTTTTGGGTTCAATGCGTTACATAGCCAGCCTTGCAATGCATAGCGCCATTGAGCTTGATGGCTGTCCATGCCTGCTTGTTGCTCTAATTCGTGGCTGCTGGATAAAAATCCTTTTATACCTAGATAAATCAGATACGCAGCGCCGAGATATTTCAGACATTGGAAAAGAAAAAGGTTTTGTGAAATTAAGTAACCAATACCTAGAATAGAGTAGGCGATGTGAACCGTAATCGCGGTACTAATGCCAATGGCTGTCCAAACACCTGCCGCTCTTCCTTGTTGAACACTGTTCCTCAACACTAAGACAAAATCCGCACCGGGACTAATGACAATAAAGAAACCGAGCACGGCTAAACTAACAAATTCCATTGTGAACCTTTGTATATTGTTTATAAGATGCAGCTATTGTAGGAAGCTTTCCTCCTTTCTATAATCGAAACTATCGCCAAAGACTTGTGAGATAATTTCACATATGCGTCACCTTAAAGCGTTTCACGCATTCCACATCGCCGCATCGTCCAGCAGTTATACTCAGGCAGCAGATCAGCTCAATTTGACGCATGGGGCCGTCAGTAAGCAAATCAAGACATTAGAGCAGTATTTGGATAAGCGCCTGTTTCACAAACAAGGCCGCAATGTGGTGCTAACGGAAGAAGGGCAACTGCTCAAGAGCTATACCGAGCAGGCGTTTGGCGCTTTATCGGCAGGTGTTGCCAAGCTAAACAGCCTCGATGCTCACTCTTTGGAAGTGTCTTGTGAGCCCACTCTTACCATGCGCTGGCTGATGCCCAAGCTGGACGAATTCTATTCTCAAACAGGGACAGATGTCCGCTTATCCACGGCAGGCGGCCCAATCAATCTCGTCAATGCGGGGCTGGATGTCGCGATTCGTCGTGATGATTTCCCGATCCCGTCGCACTATCAGATAACTCCTTTGGTGGAAGAGTGGGCGGGGCCAGTGTGTACCAAAGAATACTGGGAGAGCATTCAAGGTGATATACAAAATGCCAAGGTGCTGCATTCTCAAACGCGTTTAACAGCGTGGCAAGAGTGGTTAAACGCTTCGTCTCTCTCAGGAGTCACAACAAAATCCCAGCAAAGCTTTGCTCATTTCTATTTTTGTTTGCAGGCGGCAAGTGACGGGCTTGGGATCGCTATAGGTTCTTACCCACTGGTACACCATGACATTCAGCAAGGGCGGTTAATTGCGCCTTTGGGGTTTTCTCTTACTGGGCACAACTATGTTGCCATCCAGGCTGCCGATCATCATTCGCCACTGAGTGCGCCATTCGTCAACTGGCTTAAATCGGAAATGATTGACTGCTTACCCTGTCACTGCGCAGCATAGCTCCTACGTTATTGACCAGACATTAAAGCTCGGCAATAGAGTGAAAGCGGCCCTGTCATCATGTTTTCATCGAGTTGGTCGGTGTTAGGGTTGCAGTTAAGGGCTAAAGCAAACCCGTGTAGGTAGTCCGCCAAAAGATCAATGGCATTACGCTCTTCCGCTTCGCTTAAAGACAATGGCGCGATAATAGATTTGAAACGCTCAATGAAGACCATCGCTGGGCTGACAGATTCCATGCTGAGCAACGTGGTCAATAATCCTGGATAGCTCTTCAACAACTGGACATAGCTGGTTGCTAACTGCGTGAGCTCATGCTGCCAGTTTTCGTTAGTTTTAGGCAGATAGATGTCTTCAATCAAGGAAACTGTGATGGCTTCCAGCAGCGCATCTTTGTTTTTGAAATAGTAATAGATGGCCATCGCGTCGACATCTAACTCGCTGGCAAGTGCCCGTATGCTGGGAATTTTTCCTTGCTCTTTCATCATTGATTTTGCAACCGAAAGAATACGTTCCTCACCCAATTGAGCTTTTTCTCCTGCTGGTCTTCCGCGTTTCTTCTTGACAGTCATTTTGTTATCTCGTTATAGTATTTTCATTAATTCTACATTGTAGAATTAATGGTGTCGAGTTCGTTTTACCTATCACTATCGGAGCTGTTTTATGTCTAACATCGTGTTTATTGCTACTAGTCTAGACGGGTATATCGCGGATAAAGAAGGTGGCCTTGATTGGCTGCATTCTGTCTCGAACCCAGACAATCATGACATGGGGTTCTCCGCAATCATGGAACGCGTCGATGCACTCGTGATGGGGCGAAATACATTGGATGTGGTTTTAGGCTTTGGCAGCGAGTGGCCTTATTCCAAACCTGTTTTTGTATTGAGCAATACAATGGACAAGGTGCCGGAAGGTTATGAAGACAAGGTCTTTCTGGTCAAAGGTGAGCTGAAGGATGTATTGAATGAATTGAATGCTCAGGGCTACAAAGATCTCTACATTGATGGTGGAAAAACAGTACAAAGCTTCCTTCAGCAAGACCTGATTGATGAGATGGTCCTAACTACTATTCCAGTATTACTTGGTGGTGGCGCGCCGCTGTTTGGTAGCTTAGTGAAACCATTGAATTTCAAGTTGCATAAGAGTGAAACCCATCTAGGTGCTATTGTTCAAAGTCACTATTTAAGGGCCTGAAAAAGCGCAGATACATCAATGTTTTTAACTAGAAATAATTGATATATATAATATTTTAACAACTACTCTCTTAGTCTTTCATCAGCTAAATGTAGTGGTTTTCTATCGCCAGTCACACATCCGAATTTAGCGTTCGATTTATTGTTGTAATTGCTTGTTGAAAAGGGCATTTAGACGTCGATAAATCGGACGTAAAGGATTGAACATGCCACTTTCTTATGATGATACTCAAAGACTTAGGGAGTTTTACAAAGTTTGCCTCGACAGCCAACATCAGATGTTGGGATATCCAGTTGCGACAGATTACGACTATCAGGACCTATCGTCTTTCTTCCAGTTTTCCATTAACAATGTTGGTGACTGGGCGGAAACGTCGAACTACCCAATGAATACCTTTCAGTTTGAGCAGGATGTTGTTGAGTACTTTTGTCAGCTGTTTCATACCAGCACAGAAAAAGCTTGGGGCTATGTCACCAATGGTGGCACTGAAGGCAATATGTACGGATGCTACTTGGCACGTGAACGCTTCCCTGACGGTGTAGTGTACTTCTCTAAGGATACTCACTATTCGGTGATGAAGATTGTTCGCTTTCTCAACGTCGAGCACTGTGTTGTAGAGTCTCAGGCGAATGGCGAAATGGATTATGACGCGCTAGAGTCCGCTCTTAAGGAAAACCCGAATAAACCACCAATTATCTTCGCCAATATTGGCACAACCATGTCCGGAGCAATAGATAACTTAGAGCAGATTCAGGCTCGATTGTATAACGCAGGCTTTAGCCGCGATCAGTACTACTTACATGCGGACGCCGCTTTTCATGGCATGATCATTCCTTACGTAGACAACCCGCCCAAGTTTTCATTCAGAGACGGCATTGACTCAATATCTGTGTCTGGCCATAAGATGCTGGGCTCACCGATTCCGTGTGGCATGGTGCTGGCCCTAAAAGAGCACACCGATAAGATCAGCCATCAGATTGAATACATTGCTGCACCAGATAAAACGCTGACGGGCTCGCGTAATGGCTTAACGCCTTTGTTTCTGTGGAAGTTTATTCGAAGCACCAGCGAACAAGAAAAAAGAGAGCGAATTCAAAGCTGTCTTGAACTGGCAGAAGAAACGGTTCAGGTACTTAACAAGCATAATATTCCAGCCTGGCGAAACGCCAATTCAACCATCGTGGTATTCCCTAAGCCTTCTGAAGCGATTTGGAGAAAGCACCATCTTGCCGTTGCAAATGGTATGGCGCACATCATTATCGCAGGTCAGACAGTGAGAAATCGGAGTAAGCTGAATCAGGTTTTGGATGACTTGATGAGTGAGCAAGCCTATACAGAGATGACACTCTCCGAAGAGTAAAAATGAAAAGGGCCTGAGCGCCCTTTTCTGATAGCGGATAATTTATGAGTGATGCTCGTCGACAACGATATCATGCAACATGATATCTGGTGTGTCTCGGCATTGCTGCGCCAGTTCATCGATATACGCTTCAATTCCGTTGCTTTCAATAATAACGGCGACTTCATCCGTGTTGTAATTCCATGACAAGAGATATTCCATCACGACAGGTTGAGTCTGCAATTCCAGTTCGTTGAACTGCTCACAGGTCATTTTATCGACGGAGAGTATCTCCTGATCCTCGCACTCGGCATAGCTTTTTACGCTGCTGTAGCCAACAACACCAAATACCGCTGCAAGTATGAGAACGGTGAAAGGCTTTTTCACATCTATCTCCTTAGGACTATTTAATTAAGGCAACAGACTAGTGTGTAACAAGATAAAAAAGATAAAACTAAGATAAACAAAACATCCAATTTTCGTCATATCCTTATGAATTATTTAATTATTCTATTTTTATGACATGCGTTAGTGGATGAATAGAATGCTTTCTCTTTTCGGTATTCGTGGAGCCTTGGTTCCGAACTTCGATGGTAATGAGATGCTAAATTTAACCGCTAAAACCTTGTCTGTTGTCGTTCTTGCCTTTGGTGTGAACGATGTTGGGCTGACCAGTGAACAGGATGAATTACTGAAGCTACCAAAACCTATTTATGGACTGGATATAGAAGATCTTCACATAGAATTGATTCGATCAGAGTCTGCTTTTGTGAGCCATTGGGTAGAACGACAATGAAGTCGATAAGAATTGATAATAAATCCAACAAAATCATCTAATTGTATACTATCTTTAATCTGAATTAACGAAATAATAGGGGCGAGATTTCCAAATATGTTAGAGAAAGGTACCTGTTTTATTGTTGATGAATGGCGCTTTGTTCCAAACGAAGGGCAGATTTTTTTTGCTGACGAAACGGTTAATATTGATAGAAGGCTATCTAAGCTACTTGAGTTCTTTTGTCAGTATCCGGGGCAGACACATACTCGTGATGAATTGATCGAGCATGTCTGGAATGGAACAATCCTGACGGATCAGGTCGTGACCCAAGCAGTATTTGAGCTGCGCAAGGTCCTTAAAAACAAAACGGAATCTCACAAAAATTATGTTGTGACTGTGCCAAAGCGCGGTTACAAGTTTGACGCTGAAGTGACAGTCGAAAAGCTGGAAGTATCGTCGCCTTCAACAGCTAGTGACTTGGTAGAATCGGACGATGAAGTTGTGGCACCGACGACTTTCGTCGCTGACAAACCTGCACGCTCCAAGCGTAGCTATCTTACCTGGGCTTTAGGTGTGGTTGTGGTGCTGCAAGCCAGCTTCATCGCCAATCACTGGGCAAACTCCACTTCAGAAGCTGACCACCAACATCAAGCGGTCGATAACATTCAGCACTATGAATCACGTTATGTGGTGCTTAATCTCAGCCCTGAAATTGAAGAATCTCCGGAGCTGTATGGCATGGTGACCAAGTTCATGGAGTATCTCGACTATTACAGCAATATTCGTATTGTGAACGAAGAGCCTCATTCTAAACTGGCTGCGGTTGAGCTGAGCTTCAAGCTCAAGCAAGGCAAGGATGGCAAGCAAAAGCTGGCGATGAAGTATTACAATCGCGTATCTGAGCAAACACATTTAAATCGACGTTATTCCACTGACCTCTCTCTATTTCATGCGACCTTTTTGGCAATGCTGGATGACGTACTGAGCTCGATGTTCATTGAGGTGCCTAAGCGCGATATTTTACTCACGCTAGAGGAAATGCCACGTGACCCACAGACGCTCGAAAATATGATGAATGGCATTGGCTTATTGTACAAAAATTTCGACTTTATGGGGTCTTTGAACCGATTCAGAGCCGCGAAAGAAGCGTCACCTGATAATTCGATGGTGATTGCGGTGAACTACATCGGAGAGGTGATGAATGTGTTCTTTACCGATGAGGAAAATAAGAGTGCAAAGATTGCTCAGCTCAATCAGCTTTATGAACCCGCATTAGTTGAGAGGCTGCAGGAAGGCGCTTCACCAAGAGTTTATGAAGCTAACGCCATTATGGCACTGACTAAAGATGACCCTAGGCTTGCTTCACGTATTTTGTTATCCATGCCTTATCAGCAGCAATCTAATCTGACTTACATTTTGCTGGCAAAAGCAGAAGAAGCGAGAGGAAACATTGGTGGTGCTAAAGAGCTGTACTTAAAAGCGACTCAGAGTAATTCTTCTATGCGGGCGCTCAATCTGGCAGGGCCACTGTTTTTTGACAGTAACTTAGACCCTATTCTCGAAGATATAAGCCCAGAGCAGTAAATGAAAAAACGCCGGAGTGATTCCGGCGTTTTTGTTTCTGTTTGATAGTCGAGGGCTTAGCCCAACTGATTCAAATCATTTGCAGCGTTAACCTGACTGTTGCTCGCTTTACGCTTGCTCAGCAAGATATGGCAACCTTCCAGAATCAATCCGAATGCCATCGCGACGTAGACATAACCTTTGTTGACCACAATACCTACCCCCTCGGCAATCAATAACCCACCAAGAAGCACCAAGAACAGCAGCGCTAAAGTTTTTAGCCCAGGGTACTTCGATATTGCCCCCTGAATTTTATCGGCGAATACCATCATGATTAATGCTGAGATGATGATTGCTGCGATCATGATATTGATGTCGTTAGTCAAGCCTACCGCGGTGATGATTGAGTCGATAGAGAATACGGCATCCACCGCAATGATTTGTAGAATGATGACGGCCACACCAGTGCTTAACGTACGCGAATGGGCTTGGGTCTTCGCCCCCAACCAATGCCACAATTCGTGCAAACTTTTAAGCAGCAAAAACAGCCCACCCAACAGCAATATGAGCGCCTTACCTGTGAAGTCATATTCACTGATGGTGAGCAAAGGTTCTGTCAAAGACATCAACCAGCTGATTGAGAACACCAAGCCGATTCGTGACACCACGGCGAGGCCGATACCAAGGTTTCGCACACGCCTGCGAAGGTGGATCGGGAGTCGTTCACACAAGATGGAAATGAAAACGATGTTGTCGACACCGAGGATAATTTCCAGTGCCAGCAAAGTGCCGAAGATAATGGCAATGTCTAAATTCATAGTGATAACCAGTTAACGATTAGTTAGAGGAGGTAGCAAACGTACGCAGCCCAATCAGAAGCATTACAACGCCAACAACCTAGTTGTTGTTGGCTGTGATATTTAGTTCGGGACGGTACCGATAGGGTCGACGATTGCCCAGAGCATAAGAAGTTGGGTGATCAAAAGGCTGAGCATTGTCGATTAAGCTTGCACGCGGCTAGCTCGATATTTTTTACGTAGCTGTGCGGCAAGAACAAAAAGCAATTTAATAGCGATAAAGGTCATAATAGATTCCTGGTGTAGGTTGAACAGGAGTGTATTATTTCCTAATCCGAACGGGTTTTAATTACCGAATCGTTAGCAATATCTCATCAAGCTATTTGCTGGGAATAAAAATATAAATTCTTATATATCAGTGTTTTGATATTTATTTTATCGGTACTTTATCTGTTTAACTGACCTAAAGGTGGGTGCAGTGAGCTTATGTGGGAGTCTTGTTCCTCTTAGATAGTGATTTTATTAAATGGCTATCCACCGTTGATAAATTTTCAGTGCAGTTCCTGCATGATTGAATCCAGAAATCGAGAGGAGATCATCATGCTGGAAAATGTGGCGAGGTTTTTTGCGGTGCTTAAGGAGTACGATATTCTGCTCGCACTGACATTTATCATTATCTATTGGATCATGGTTCGTTTTACGGACAAAGCGATCACGACGCTGGCGGTTGCTAAGAAAGTTGGCCTAAGTCGTACCCTGTTTATTAAGCGTTGCTTCAGCCTGATCTACTTCGGTTTCCTATTCGCTGTTTATCTAATTGCTAGTGGGATTGGCTATGGAAGTTTTTCAATTTTTCTTTCGTCTGTTTTTACTGTTCTTGGTGTTGGCTTTATTGCTCAGTGGTCAATCTTGAGCAACATTACAGCCAGCTTTCTGATTTTCTTTGTTTTTCCATATCGGATTGGCGATGCGATTAAAATTGCCGACGGGGAAGATATTGAGGGGACCATTCTCGATATACGTATGTTTCATACCCTGATTAAACACCCTGAAGGCAATGTGATTACTTACCCTAACTCCCTCTTGCTGCAAAAGAGCGTCACTAAATGTTTCGATTGTGCGAATGAATCGTCGTAAGTCCACGCTATCAACTGGGATGGTCTACCTTTAACAGACCGGGCGGCGCACAAAAGGAGAACGGACTATGCAAACAAATCCGGTAGGTTGGTTTGAGATTTATGTTGACGACATGGATCGAGCGAAGGCGTTTTATCAAACGGTTTTTGATGTCACGCTGGAGGAGATGAACGATGATGCCAAAATGGGTGTGGAGATGTGGCTATTCCCTGCTGTGATGGAACAGTATGGTGCGGCAGGCGCATTGGCGAAGATGGAAGGTGTTTCAGCAGGCGGCAACAGCACGATGGTGTATTTCTCGTGCCAAGATTGCAGCGTTGAAGAGGCCAGAGTCGCTGACGCTGGTGGGAAAGTTGAACACTCCAAATTCTCTATTGGTCCTCATGGCTTTATCGCCGTGGTGTCGGACACAGAAGGGAATATGATTGGCCTTCACTCAATGGCTTGATAGCCATTCGCTTCCCTCCGTTTTGCTGTGAGGGAAGCAAACCACCTTATTCCCAAGAGTAAGTCGTTTTCTTGTTGGGCTTACGCTTCTTCTCAACCTCTGTCGCACAGAGATAATCTTCACGAAAATCAGGATTGTCTTTCATCTCCAATGGGACAAATAGTCGGATCTTCGTCCCTGCGACGACGACAGTTCGATTTCCCATCACGGCGATATCACCACGATGCAATCTGATACCTTTCATGGTTTTCACCGATGCGCTAGATGAGGAAAGCACCACCGGATAGCCAAACAAGGTCAGTTCTTGATTGGTCAGAGTGACGGTCTCTTTGAATGTCACCTCAAAATACTGTTCTTCAGAACGGATAATACTTTCCAGTTCACGCACTTTATCTTCAACCGACGCGGAAAATACCCACTGGCCGAGAATCGTTTCCCATTTGCCGCCGAGTCGCAGACATTTCTTGTAAAGAAATTGATTTTTACGGCCACTGCTGAGCGTGCAAATGTCGATACTGCTTTGCTCTTCAAGGGGTAGTGTGAGCTTAAAAATGGCTTCGTTGGAGTAGTACTTGTATTTGTTTGAGACTTCTTCAACATGCAGCTCAACTTCACCGAGCGGCAAGTCACGACTGTAATCGTCAATGATGATTTTACAATGCGAACGCCCAGTGGAAGCGAGAAAGAAATCTCGCTCTTTCTTCAGAATATTAAAGGTTCTCATTGTCGCCGTTTGTTTCTCGTAGAATCTGTTCCATCAAAGCTTGTTGCTCACGATCGATCGTGTCTTGTTTAACTGGTTTCGCAGGTTCTGTCACCTCTTCCCATGTCGCTTCCGACGCGTTTTCTGCCGACGTGCTTTCACCCGCCCCACGCAGTTTATCAATACGAGAAAGAATGCTGCCGACTTTTCCGCTAGGCCTTATACCTTGTGTCATTCGGCGCTCAATTTCACGATCAGTTTCTGTTGGCTCCACTTTGAGCACGTTCTGTTCGACGTCTTTTTCTCTTTGGTCGAGTGTCTGATCGAGGTTGTTCTGCACTTCTTGATACGCGTTGATGTATAGCACTTTGAATTCTTCGGCGAGATTTTTCTCAGACAGCGATTTCAGGTAACTGTTTTTACGGTTAAAGATGTACTTTTCAACGCGAGTTTGCGGATCTTTCTTAATTAAAATGCGATGGCGAGCTTCAAGAATTTCGTTGTTGAGCGGAAGGTCTTTCAGCATAGAGAGCAGAGCCAACGCGGGTGGCCACTCTTTACCTGCCACCAAACGCTCACGTAGATGATGAACAATGCGCTCAACATCATCGATGGAAAGCTCAGAGGCAAACGCCGCAAATTCATCATCCGGCTCTGAGCCGTACATGTGAGTGAACTGAGTGGAGAAGTTCTCCTGCATTTTGCCAAAGAAACCCATGATGTGCTTACGTTGTTCTACAGAGTAGGGACGAAGCACATCCTTCAAATCCTGATTGAACTCGCTGCTGACTTGCATCTGGTTCGAAGTAGTTGCAGGCGCGGCAGGCGTTTGAGTTTGCTGAACAACGGGGATGCTAGGTTTGGTAACCTGTTGAGTTGTTTGAGCGGGCTTATCCTGACTTTTTTGCTTCCAAGAAGAGGCGATCTCGTTGATATCTTTCATCTTTTACCTAGTCGTCAAAATCAAAGTTGAAGTTCGCCATCTTTTTCTTGAAGGCTTGGTTGGGTGACATTTTGGTCGCTGCAGGTTTTTTATTACTAAAGCCTTTACCTTGTCCGTAACTCTTTTCCGTGTGCAGGTGGGCGTGAAGGCGACTGTTAAGGTCATCCTGACTCATCAGTGGCTGACCAATGGCCTGAACTTTTTCCACAAAGCTTGCCCAGACGTTGGTCTGATTGGCGAAACCAGTGCGGAACATAATGACTTCTGCCCACGACTCGATCACATTAGGTGACAGTTCAGCAAGGTTGATCATTTTGCCATTGGAAGCCGATGGATTGAGTGGCTTCACCTGCGTTTTATGGAATTGCGGCACTTTGGCGATCGGCTCTGAGGTGGCATACACAGGAATAGAGTGCTGGTTACCAACGTTGATTTTGCACTTGATGTTCCCCTGCTTACGGGTATACGTCTTGCTTAGTGAAATAATGGCTTGTTCAACCGCCAGTTTGCCAAGGACATGGTCAATTGTGGATTCAGAACCGTTGGTCATTTCCTGCAACTCCGCCATGGTGGTAATTACTGCACCGCTGCGATCGGACAATTCTGCCAGAGCGAGCAAGATGAGCTTTTCTTCCATAGTGACACAAGCATGAGACCAAACTCGTTCAATAAATTTTGAAGACATGTTCTGAATCCAGAAATAACAGACTAATAAGGAAATTATACGATTTGACAGGGCGAACACCAACAATTGATCTCAGTGTTCGCCTTGATTTCGTTAAACCAGCGTGAGATTGGCGGCAGTTTGTTCACCCATCTCGAACAGTTTGTCGAAAATACGTTCGCCATCGGCTCTAAGACCGTTGTGCTCGTATTCGTTTGTTATCCACGCTTTAGCATTGGGCATCATTGCCAGAGTTTCGCGGCTGATGTCCATTTCAACAAACATATCATCGGCGTAAACCGCGCAGCTGACCGGTACTTTGTTGTTTGAAAGCTGCTCAGCACTGTATAGCGGTGCCCAGTCTTGCTTTTCTGCCAGTATGTCTGCGGCTTGCTTGAACGGTTTTAACGTTACATATTGGTCAAACATCCAAGGGAATACCATTTCGCCAGTAAAGTAAAATGGCTGCCCCGACTGATAATTAAACGCCTGATGATCTTGACGAACGCGGTGCGCACTCCACTTTGAAGCAAAACCCTGACAGTAGATAGACTCGTGCAAAATGGCATAAATCGGATTGGTCTGGAAGTTTTGTTCCATCAACATACTATTGAGGAATTCATAACGAAGTTGAGGCTTACCATTCACGGTAATGAATGCGTTTTCAAGCAAGTAGTAAGTGGGTAGGAAAGTATCACTAACGCCAAAGTTAATTCCAATTTGCTGGAATTGTTCAACGGTAAAACGCTGGCCATTGGGCAGAAACTCTTCATTTTGCAAAAGATGATCAGCAATCTGCTGACATAGCTGCTGAGCTTTCGGGAACTGGCTAAAAAACGCTTGGTTCTTTTCCATCGTGCGCTTAAACGTCGCACGATAGACATCGTCTGGGTGGCGGGAAACAGAAGGCACGCCGCCTGTGATGTAGCTTCTCGACAAGCTGTCTGGGAACAGAGACAGATAAGTCAGAGAACAGAAGCCACCAAAGCTCTGGCCTAGGATAGCCCATTTATCGACACCGAACTGTTCACGGATGAATTCCGCATCTCGCACTATGTTGTCAGCGCGAAAATGGCTCAGATACTCTGCTTGTTGTTGTGGCTGTAAATGGGCCAATGTTTGGTGATTAACAACCGAACTGTTACCAGTGCCCCGTTGATCAAGCAGCAACACGCGGTAGTTTTGCAGCGCGCGTTTTATCCACCCGTTATTGCCGTTTTGGCGTGGTGATGGAAACCCTGGCCCACCTTGAAAATAAACCAGCCACGGTTTAGACGAATTCTTATCTTCAACGAGAGACACTTCACGCGCAAAGATATCAATCTGTCCTTGTGCTGGGTTTGAGTAATCCAGTGGCACTGAGAATGTGTGGGGGATGTAATGCAGTCCTGCGTCAATAAATGCTTGAGCGTTCATTATTATTTCCTTTTCTGAAGTCGGGCTACTTTACTCTGGTTGAAGCGGATAACCAATCCTATCAGGTCAATTCTGAGCAAAGGATAGCGCGCCTAATTGGACGTTGTCTGCAGGGCCGCCACTTTATGCTGGATGACTTCTTTGACCCAATCCGATAACCAGAGAATTCTCGGGTGGTGGCTGTCTCGGGTGAGTGTGACCATTTCGATATCAAAATCAGGAATATTGATAGGTGGTGGGCAAAGAGTGAGGTTGTCGTCGATCAGTTCAACCCTTCCCACCATTTCTGCCATGACAGCAAGCAAGCGACGGCCAGTGAGCATTCTTCGAATCGTGAGAAAACGGGTGCTACCCAACACCACATTCCGTTTGACCCCCATACTCGATAATGTGGCGTCAACCTTAGTAGTCAGCTCCTGACTGGCCGTTATGATCATTTGCGGCGTGGCTAGGTAGGTCTCTAGGGAGAGTGGGAGCTCGGAACCCAGCACTCTGTTATCAAAGATGCACAAATGTTTCTCTCGGTATAGAAAGGTCGAGGTGACTTTTGGAGGGAGATCTGAAAACACGCCAATACACAGGTCTACTTCTTGTTTCTCTAATGCCTCAACACAGTTGCTGACATCAACAGGTTTGAACAGCACCTTGGCATTTGGCGCTAACTGTTGCAACTTATCAAACAGTTCTGGGCCATACACTTGTTCCGCATAATCGCTCAAGCCAATTTTGAAAGTGCCGTCGAAACTGTCAGCTTCAAACGCGGCTTTAGGCATGATGTCCTGACTGAATATAGATAGGATCTGACGAACTTTAGGTTCAATTTCCATCGCTCTCGTCGTCGGAGTCATGCTGCTGCCGCCTCGTTCAAACAAGGGGTCGTCCAGTAGCTCCCTTAGCCTTTTGAGGTTGTAACTTGTTGCAGGTTGACCAAGATGAAGATGTTTTGCCGCCGCCGAAACACTGCGGTGCTTGTATAGGGCGTCGAAGGTCAGAAGCAGATTAAGATCTACGCGTCGCCAGTTGATGTTGTCGCTCATTTCATTCAAAGCAGTGATTAACCATGAATATCAATGTAGTCGATGTAGATGATAAAATCATTCGATTTCACTGATTTTGTTTCACTTCCTATACTCGAAGTAATTTCGTTAATGGGAAGAACTCTATGCCAACCCCAGCCATCAACTCACAGATAGAAGTTTTAAAATCTCTGCCAGTCAACCAGTTCAAAACGAACAGTGCGCAGATTGAAGTTAATGATGTATTTGTATGTCGTGAAGGGATCTCCCATGACGGACACAGTTATGCGCAACAAGCGGTCGGTCGGGGTGCTGTTGCGGTGATTGCGAATCGTCCGTTAGATATTGATATTCCGGTAATAATGACCGATAGCTACTATCAGAGTTTAGCGTTAGTGAAGGCTTACTATGGTCACCCCCACCAGAAAATCAAGCACATAGGCGTCACTGGAACCAATGGTAAAACCACCGTGTCTCACTGTCTTAACCAGATCCTGAACCAGACAACGACGAGTGCTTACATCGGAACGCTGGGCGCGAAGTTGGCGGGTAGCGATTACCCGCTTGAGAACACAACCCCCGATGGTGTGACGTTACTGAACCTCTTCCATCAGATGGCGCAACGCGAAACTGAATTCAATCTTATGGAGCTGAGTAGTCACGCTCTAGCACAGGACAGAGCCGGATTTGTGTCGCTGCAGATTGGTATCATCACCAATATTGGCCGCGACCATCTCGATTATCACAAGACTAAAGATGCTTATGTCCAAGCCAAGTTGCAGTTGATTGATCGTATTGCACCCAATGGCACGGCGGTGATCAACCTTGATGACCCGCATGCAGCAGCGGCGATTGAGCGAGCGAGTGGGCGAGTGAACGTGGTGACTTTTGGTATTGAGAATGCTCAAGCGCATGTTTTCGCCACCAATGTACGTACTACTCGTTTTGGCTCGTGTTTTGAACTCCGAATTGACGGCGAGTGTTTTGATGTGAACTCTCAAATGCCTTTCACGTTCAATGTCGAAAATGCTTTGGCGATTGCAGCGAGTTTACTTTCACTCGGTTGGCAATCTAGTCGGATAGCGGCCGCATTGCAAACCATAGTAGCGCCCGATGGCCGTGCTCAGTTCTTGTCGCTTAACAATGGAGCGACCGGATTGGTGGACTATGCACACAATGCTGATGGACTCAGTAAGCTGCTGGAAGACGTTCGACCTTATACCAAGGGGCGTTTAATCGTAGTGACCGGAGTAACGGGAGATCGGATTCAGGACGCGAGTGGCATTGGCGTTCTGTGCTCGCAACTGGCAGATACGGCAGTTTTTACCTCAGATAACCCCATGGGTGTCGATCAGGAAGACATATTTCGAGCACTCACATCGCAAGTGTCCAAAGTTCCGCATTTTGAAATCAGTGACAGAGCTGAAGCGATTGAATTTGCGAAGCAATTGAGTGTGGCCGGTGATTTGATCGTGGTGTGTGGAAAAGGCAGTGAAACTCACCAGTACATTTCAAATGGCAAAGGAGACAGACAACAATATATCGGTGATCTCGCGGCGCTGAGTAGTGAGGTGGCAAAATGATCAAATGGACTCAACTTTGTGCCTTGCTCTGTACTCTGGTCGTTGCCTCCGCGGAGGCTGTTATTACACCTGATGCACCACAGATTAATGCTAAAGGTTATGTCGTAATGGATTACCACTCCGGTCAGGTAGTTGCGTCACAAAACCCAGATACGCCTTTGGCTCCTGCGAGTTTAACCAAACTTATGACGGCGTACGTTGTTGGACAAGAGATAAACGCTGGTCGCCTTAGCTGGGATGACAAAGCGACAATCAGCCGTAATGCATGGTCGGTGAATTTTCCGGAGCCATCCAAAATGTTCATCAAACCGGGTGACGAAATCAGCATTCGTAACCTGATGTTGGGCGTGATTGTGCAATCGGGAAATGACGCTTCGGTTGCGCTAGCTGAGCACGTAGCAGGCAGTGAAAGCGCTTTTGTTAGCTTGATGAATGGTTGGACGCAGACGCTTGGCATGGAAAACACACAGTTTATCAATGCGCATGGCTTAGATGGCGACAATATTCAAACCACACCAAAGGATATGGCGAACTTGATGCGCGCGATCATCAAGGACGTGCCTGAGGTCTATAAGCTATATCAGGAGAAGAAATTTACTTGGAATGACATCGAACAGTACAACCGAAATAAGCTGTTATGGGATCGCTCACTGAATGTGGATGGTGGTAAAACAGGTTATACCGAAAACGCGGGGTACAGCCTTGTCTCGTCTGCGACAGAGGGGCGGATGCGTTTAATTTCTGTGGTGATGGGTACACCAAGCCAGCAGGCGAGAACCAGCGCTTCACGCAACTTACTTGGTTACGGCTTTCGCTTTTTTGATACCGTCCAAGTGGCGAAAAAAGACGAAGTTATTATGCAAAGCCGAGTGTGGAAGGGAGCTGAGGAAAACGTCCCTGTAACGGTGGCAGAAACTGTGTACTTGACCTTTCCACGTGCCATGAAAGACTCGCTCAAGCAGGAGGTGGTCGTCGAATCCCAGTTACAGGCACCGATTGCAGCGGGAGACTCTCTGGGGCAGGTCATCTGGAGTCTCAACGGTGAGAAAGTGTTTACTGCTCCCGTCGTAAGTCAGGTCGGGGTGGACCAAGGCTCATTTACCAGTCGGCTGATGGATACCTTCCAACTCTGGCTACGTGCTTTGGTGTCAGGCATTAAAGCGTTTTGGGAGGGAGAGTAATGACCGTTGCTTTGAAGCCTTCTACCTTGTGGCAGAACGTGAATTATGTTCGCTTACTGTCTGCGCAGGTGATATCCCTGATTGGCACAGGAGTGAGCTCGGTATGCTTAGCTTTACTCGCTTATGATTTAGCGGAAGAAAATGCAGGGGCAGTACTGAGCATCGCTTTCGCCCTCAAGATGCTGGCCTATATTGGCTTAGCGCCAGTATTTGGTGTTTTGGCTCACAAGTTGCCCAAGCGCCAGACGCTGGTCGCTCTGGATATCATCCGTGCCCTTATGTTTGCTTGCCTCCCTTTCGTCACTGAAGTGTGGGAAGTGTACGTGTTGATGTTTGTTATCAATGCATGTTCGGCAGGGTTCACACCAATGTTTCAGTCCACTTTGCCACAGGTTTTACCGGATAAAGATGATTATGCTCGAGCGCTCTCATACAGCCGATTAGCTTATGATTTAGAACAGATTTTTAGCCCAATGCTCACTGCATTGTTGCTGAGTGTGATCAGTTTTCGTCAGCTGTTTATGCTTGATTCGATGACTTTCTTATTGTCTGGCGTACTGATCATTCTATGTACCCTACCCAAAAGGAAAGAACTGAATGTTCAGCCAAAAAAACTCTCTTTTCGCTCAGTGTTAAGTGGAATTTCAGCGTATTTAGAGCAGCCGAGTCTGCGTGCACTTTGGTATGCCTATTTGGCAGCTGCGTCTGCTAGTGCCATGGTTTTGGTGAATACTGTGGTCTATGTACACGACATTCTGCATGGGAGCGAGACCCAAACGGCGATGGCCATGTTAGTGGTTGGATTAGGGTCCATGCTGGTAGCGATTTTTCTTCCTCGACTCCTTAAACATCATCAACCACAGCGCTACCATTTACGCGGTTTAGTCTTTATTGCTCTGGCGTTTTTGGCCGGAACCTGGACACCAGGCTGGATTGGTTTTGGCTTGATGTGCTTTGCGCTGGGTATCGGAATGTCATGCATTCAAACGACATCTGGGCTCATTATTAATGCCGCAGTCGAAGGTAAAGAGAGTGGTGAATATTTTGCCGCGCATTTCTCGTTGACTCATTTTTGGTGGTTGGTGACATATTTGAGTGCAGGCCTGTCAGCGAAATGGCTTGGCCTAGCGGGCGCTTATTGGGTGATGCTTGGTCTATGTCTTGTCAGCGTTGCGTTATATCTGGTTCAGACGAGAAAGAATGCTTGGGGGCAATAGAGTGTTGGTGTAAATTGTCCGAAAAACAATCAGGTACCACCATAATGCAAAACTATTTTGACTCGCCTTTCGCGGGTAAACCGATTGCTGAACAAATTACTAACCCTAACATTGTCGTTGGCAGACACAGTTACTATTCAGGCTACTACCATCAGCACAGTTTCGATGACTGTGCTCGATATCTTTCTGCTGAGCGTGACGATGTCGATAAACTGATCATTGGCAGCTTTTGCTCTATCGGCTCCGGTGCAGTGTTTATGATGGCTGGCAATCAAGGGCATCGTACCGACTGGGCAAGTACTTTTCCTTTCTTTTATCAGGACGATTCAAATTTTGCTCAAGCAAAAGATGGCTTTCGTCCGGCAGGTGACACTGTGATCGGCAATGACGTGTGGATTGGCTCTGAGGCCATGATCATGGCAGGAGTCAATATTGGCGATGGCGCGGTGATTGCCAGCCGAGCTGTGGTAACAAAAGATGTTGCGCCTTATGAGATTGTTGGCTCAAATCCAGCCAAGCACATCAAGTTTCGTTTTAGCCAAGAAGAAATCGCGCAGTTGTTAGAAATGCAATGGTGGCACTGGCATGACGAAGAGCTAAAGGGAGCGATGGAATGGTTGTGTTCCAAAGATATCGCTGCGCTTCATCGCTATTGGCAGAGCTACATTGCTGCTTCGTGACAGTCAAAATACAAATCTAAGTGGCTTCTCATTCGAATAGGTCTTGCAGAGGCAACCGCATTGAAGGCATTCAAAAATTTTGAATAAGTAGCTCGAATCCTTGTGCTCAAGTTTCAATTTGAGGGCGATAGACTGTAGTCATCGCTCTTGAGGAGAAAGAAAATGAGCCAGCTTCGCGAAATCCGCCAAATCATTCCAGCCTATGCCACGTCCGATGGCGATGGTGTCAAAATTAGCCGCGTGGCGGGGTTTAATAACGCAAGTTTCTCGCCATTTCTAATGATGGATGAGCTGAAATCCGATCAGCGTTCCGACTATATAGGCGGTTTTCCTCCTCATCCGCATCGCGGCATTGAAACGCTGACCTATATGCTCAAAGGTCATTTTCAACATAAAGATCATATGGGAAATGTGGGTGAGTTACGTTCTGGTGGCGCTCAATGGATGGCAGCAGGCCGTGGTGTGATTCATAGTGAAATGCCTATCATGCAGGATGGCGAGTTGCATGGATTCCAAATTTGGATAAATCAGCCAGCGCGCGACAAGATGAAACCCGCTCAGTATCATGACTTTCAGCCTGAAACCATCACAGAATATCAAGATGAGAGCGTTGGCGTATTGCGCGTTTTAGCTGGTGAGGTATCCGTTGAAGGCAACGTACAGCAAGGGCCGCTGAGCAAAACCGGAGTGCCGTTATCAGTTTCAGACTGGCGTTCTGAAACAGCGCAGAAGATTAAGTTACTTACGCCGCAGAAATTTAACATGATGCTTTATGTTTATCAGGGCGAAATTAGTGTTAAAGAACGCAGGGTGCAACAAGGTGAGATGGCGCTTTTGTCTTCTGGAGAAGTCGCTGAGTTGAATGCAAACAGCACAAGCGGTGTGCTGATTTTCCTAGGTGAACCCATTGATGAGCCCGTTGTGCACTATGGCCCGTTCGTGATGAACAGCATGCAAGAAATTGAACAGGCGCTCAGTGACTACAACAACGGTGAGTTTGAAAAATATTGATATTAAACCATATGAATAGATAGTTGCACTATTTCGTCTAAACTTTACGTATTAGCTCCTGAGCTTGGGGGCTATAAAACGCAAAAAGCGAATAATCCACTGCCATTCACTTTTTGTTTTGCCACGTGTCTAAGATACGTGGCTTTTTCTTTATTTACTTCTTTTGATTTTTTAGAAAACCCCTTTGACCTACTTAAAGGTTAATCATTGTTAACTATTAATGATTACTCCGTTTTGTCTCTATGCTCGGAAGATCAACTTTGAACAGAGTTAAAGTATGTCTACCCCCTCCTCGTTTACGATATTACGCCGAGCGTCTCTTTTCTTTATCACCACTTTGAGCCTGATAACGTGGCCATCTGCTTGGGCGGCGTGTCCGGCCGGCAGTCGGGTTGGAGATGCGAATTGGCAGTTTGATATCAGCCGGTATGACCAACGATTTCCGCTGAGCATCGAATGGGCAAAGGCTGGAGTCAGAGGGGGGATCCCGTGTTTTGAACCTGAACGAGTGGTTGCGAAGATAACGCCTAAGGATGATATTCAAACGGCAATTGATAAAGTAGCAAGTGCTGGCGGAGGAACAGTAATACTGGAAGAGGGTGTTTATCTGCTGGATACAACGGTGGAGATGCGCTCAAACGTAGTATTGCGCGGCAGCAGCAAAATAGAGACACAAGTTCTGGTAACCATGCGTAATACTTGGCAAGGCTATGGTACAGATAGATTTGCTTTCCAATTCTCGGATGTTTCTGGGGCGGGTTTGGAGAACATGACGATTCAGCTTGCGGTTGACGGATTTGAGCCTCTAGATAGAAACAATTTCGATGAGCCTCATGTTGAATCTGCGTGGCCATTTACCAATGACGTCAAAGTGGCTCGAACCGGAGACAAAAACCAACCTGTATCAGATCCAAACCTCTATGTCGGCTTGGTTAAGTTTTCTGAAAAGAGTCATGATTCTTGGGTACAAGATACCCGCATGTTGGAAGCAGGGACGAATCCCATCTTTGCAGCTAGCGATACCTCACACCTGACATTTCGCGGTAATGATATCTACCGCTGCTACAACAAGGGAATCAATGGTCACTGTTATTACGATATACGCGGCCAGTACATTTTAGTGACGAACGAGAGGGTGCGAAAAATTCGCCATGTTACTCTGCATCAGCAAGCCAAATACAATGTGGTTTATGACAATCACCTTGAAGTGGATGTAAACTTTCACAATGGTGACGGTGGGAAAAATTTAGTTGAAAACAACCTGATTCAGTTACCGTGGAGCCATCATTGGCCTTTGATTGCGACTGGGGAGTTGGGCAAGCATCAAGCTCCGGGAGCTGAGAATCTGATTTACCGTAACAACGTGGCACATCTAAGAGAAGGAAAGAATAATATTCCCAATTCCGAAAAAGTTTATACGTTAGCGGGCTTTGATGAGGTTATCGCGTTACCGAGTCACCTACAGCAACCCAAAGCTGGCACTTTATATCCGATGAAGCACTTTGACTGACATCATACGGCCTGCCAGCAACAGCTGGCAGGCTGGGGTGCGTTACAATACTGCTGATTTGACCATGCCAGCTTCCGCGTGTCCTGGGATGTTGCAGGCAAACTCAACGTTGTTGTCACCATGGAAATGCCACAGTAACTGTTTGGCTTTGCCCGGAGCAACCGTCACTGTACTGCCAGAATCATGAGCGTGGTTGCCCATTTTCTTCATCATCTCACGGTGCTTGAGTTGCTCTTGTGCTGAGCCTATTGAAAACTCATGGTCGATTTTCCCTTTGTTCATAACCACAAATTGGACTACGTCATTCGGTTCTATATCCACCTCTTTTTTGAATGTAATGCTCATATCATCGTCTAGGATCACGTGGACCACTTTGTCCGGTTTAGCACCTTTGGCAGGCATACCGACATCGGACATCTCGTCCATGTTCATTTGTGAGTGGTCCATCCCCTTCATATCGCCCATCATTTTCGAATGGTCCATACCTTCCATATTCATTTTGGAATGATCCATGGATGAGTGATCCATTTGAGCGAGAATTTGAGTGCTAGCCAGAGTCAGTGCAAGTGCCAGAATTGTTTTTTTCATCATTGTTTCCTTAAGTAGTAGGGTGCCCCGAAGCACTGAGCTACGGGGACATGGTTCTATGGTTATGAGTGACGTGAGATTTCTCTTTGTTTCCACAATTTGAAAATGGCCGGTAGTACCAGAAGCGTGAGTAGCAGCGCCGATGCCATTCCACCAATCATAGGGGCGGCGATTCGTTGCATGACTTCAGAGCCCGTACCTTCGCCGTACATGATTGGCACAAGACCTATGATGACGGTCAGAACTGTCATCATCACAGGTCGAACTCTGAGACCTGCGCCGTCTCGTATCGCCATCGACAGATCATCGGAAGTAATGGCGTGATTCTGCTCTTGGGCATCCAGCTTTTTGTAGTGCCAGGCTTGGTTGAGATACACCAGCATGATGACGCCAATTTCGACGGCGACACCCGCGAGGGCAATAAAGCCGACCCCAACGGCAATCGAGAAGTTATAGCCGAGGTAATGCATCAGCCATAAGCCACCCACCATGGCGAGAGGGAGAGTCATCATAATGACCAGCACTTCGCCAATGCGACGGAAGCTGAAGTAAAGCAGCAGCATAATGATCGCCAGCGTAATCGGTACCACGACACTTAAGCGCTCTTTCGCGCGTTCCATATATTCATACTGACCTGACCAAGCCAGAGAATAGCCAGCGGGCAGATTGAGCTGATCAGCCACGACTTGTTGTGCTTCGGCAACGTACGAACCGAGATCTCGTCCATCGATATCAACGAATACCCAGCCATTAGGGCGAGCGTTTTCTGTTTTGATCATCGGTGGGCCGTCTTCGTAACGAATATCAGCAACATCAGCCAGTGCGATACGAGCGCCATTTGGAGTAACCAGAGGTAGGTTCTGTAGTTTCACCACTGAATCACGGTAGTCCTGCGGGTATCGAACATTAATCGGATAGCGTTCCAGCCCTTCTATAGTTTCCCCAACGTTCATGCCTCCCACCGCAGTGGAAATCACGCGTTGCACATCTTTTATATTGAGGCCGTAGCGAGCGGCAGAGCGACGCTTAATATCGATAGTGACGTATCGTCCTCCAGCGACACGCTCAGCATAAACAGACGCCGTACCATTGACCTGATTGAGAATAGGCTCCAGTTCTGCCCCGATTTGTTCAATGACGTTAAGGTCAGGGCCTGCAATTTTGATCCCAATAGGCGTTTTAATGCCAGTTGCCAGCATGTCGATGCGGGTCTTGATTGGCATGACCCACGCATTGGTTAGCCCGGGGAACTGCACGAGATCGTCAAACTCTTTGCGCAGCGATTCGGTGGTTACGCCTTCACGCCATTGTTCGCGAGGTTTCAGCTGTATGACGGTTTCAATCATGGTCAGTGGTGCTGGGTCGGTTGCGGTTTCGGCTCGTCCGATTTTCCCCCATACCGTCTCAACCTCAGGGACGCTCTTAATCAACTTATTGGTTTGCTGTAACAGCTCGCGTGCTTTACCAATTGAGATGCCCGGATAGGTGGTCGGCATGTACATCAAATCACCCTCATCGAGTGGAGGAATGAATTCGCTGCCAAGCTTACTGGTTGGATAGTAAGCCGATGCCATAAGTCCCATCGCAATGACGATCATGGTTTTAGGGTAGTTCAGGCTCAGGTTGAGCAAGGGTTTGTAAAGCGAGACTAACCCTTTGTTGACTGGGTTTTTGTGTTCTGGGAGCACTTTGCCACGAATGAAATAGCCCATCAGAACAGGCACTAGCGTAATCGCTAAGCCAGCGGAGGCTGCCATGGCGTAGGTTTTGGTAAATGCCAGTGGTGAGAACATTTTCCCTTCCTGACCTTCCAAAGCAAACACAGGAACAAAGCTCAACGTGATGATTAGCAGAGAAAAGAACAGCGGTGCGCCGACTTCCTCTGCAGCCTTGCCAATGACTTGCCAGCGATTCTTATCGGTGAGTGGAGTGCGTTCAATGTGCTTGTGAACGTTTTCTATCATCACGATTGCGCCATCGACCATGGCTCCAATGGCGATGGCAATACCGCCCAATGACATGATGTTGGCGTTAATCCCTTGCCAGTGCATGATCACAAACGCAGTCAGAATACCCACCGGTAAGCTCAAAGCGATTACCAGAGATGAGCGGATATGGAACAGGAACAAAGCACAGACAATCGCAACCACGATGAACTCTTCAGCCAGTTTCTTCCATAAGTTTTCTACCGCAGAGTCGATCAGCGTAGAGCGGTCATACGTTGGTACGATTTCGACTCCCTCAGGCAAGCTGCGTTGCAGCTCGGTCAGTTTGGCTTTGGTTTTGGCGATCACTTCACTGGCATTTTCTCCGAAGCGCATCACGATCACGCCACCAACTGTTTCCCCTTCACCGTTGAGCTCAGAAATGCCACGACGCATTTGTGGGCCAAGGTTAATATCCGCGACATCACCCAACAGAAGCGGGGTGCCTTTTTCGGTTACCTTGAGTGGCAGTGAGCGGATATCTTCGATGCTAGTCAGGTAGCCCGTGGTGCGCACCATGTGTTCAGCTTCGGCGACCTCAATCACGGAGGCACCTGTCTCCTGGTTGCCGTTTTGAATCGCGTTGTTGACTTGCTGTAATGTCAGGTTGTAAGCACGCAGTTTGGCGGGGTCAATCTGTACCTGATATTGTTTGACCATGCCACCTACAGTGGCAACTTCCGATACTCCATCAACGGTTTGCAGTTCGTACTTGAGGAACCAATCCTGCAAGCTGCGTAGCTGGGCTAAATCGTGTTGCCCGGTTTTATCCTGAAGAACATAGCTGTAAACCCAACCAACCCCAGTGGCATCAGGCCCCAGCGTTGGTTTGGCATTCGAAGGCAGGTTTGGTGCGACTTGGCTGAGATACTCCAGCACGCGCGAGCGGGCCCAGTACATATCGGTGTCATCATTAAAGATGATGTAGACATAGGAGTCCCCAAAGAAAGAGTATCCCCTGACGGTTTCTGCACCGGGTACAGCCAACATGGCAGTGGTTAATGGATAAGTGACCTGATCCTCGACCACCTGAGGTGCTTGACCCGGATAGCTGGTTTTGATGATAACCTGAACATCCGATAAGTCAGGAATTGCGTCTACAGGCGTATTCTTTACACTGTAAAGGCCAGCCAAAACAATAGCTAAGGTGGCAATCAATACTAGGAGTCTATTACTGATTGACCAACGGATAATTGCATTGATCATCGTTAGCCCTCATCCGTTACCAATTGCTTGAGCAGGTAATCTGCACCTTGTCGTTCAACTAGAAATCGAACGCGCTGACCTTCCTCAAAACCTGATAGATCCACTTCATCGCCAACGGAGAAGTTCATCTCACCGGCTTGCCAGTTCCACTCCGCGACAGGGAGGTGGTTTAAGGTGATCATGCCAAAGTCGGCCATCAGCATAGAAATATCGCCTTGCAACCAAAGCTCGCCAGCAACAACAGAGTCATCCACTTTGTAGTCGACGATTTCGTACTGGCCAGACTCGGTTTTTTGCATTTCAAACTCTATGCTTTGACCTGTTGTGAATGCACTCGCATCGACTTCTTTAGCAAGAGTAAAATTCATCACCATGCCCGGCCAATCCCATTCTGGTACTGGCTGGTGGTTGATCGTCAACATGCCATGATCAGCCATGACATCGGTGATCTCTCCCTTAGCCCAAACGGTCTCCTCATCTGGCTCAACACCATTAATGCGCGCAAGGTCGGCAGACTGGCTGGATTCGGAATCGAGCATAAAGTGTGCGGAAGTCACCACTTGATCGTCTTGGGTTAAGCCCTGCAAAACTTCAACCCGATCTCCGGCTTCGCGGCCTGTTTCGATGCGAGCAGAACGATATTTGCCTTCACCTTCTGACAGCACAATGCGAGCCATGCCGCCTGAGCGTATCACCGCAGATTTAGGAATAGTCAGTACCGACTCTTCACTTACAGGTTGAAGAGCAATGTTGGCGAACATATTGGGCTTGAGTTCGCCATCTGGGTTAGGGAATTTAAGTCTGACGCGCAGAGTACGAGTATTAGGATCAAGAATCGGGTAGACGTAGTCGACCTTACCCTGCCATTCGTTGCCCGGAATAGCATCCAATGTCATCGAAGCTTCACTGCCAGCTTTAATCCATTGCGCCTGACGCTCGAACACTTCTGCATCTACCCAAACATTGTTCAGCGGGCCAGCGCTGATCACAGCTTGCGCGGGTGACAAATACCCCCCTTCGCGAATGCTTAAACTTGCAATCACACCGTTAGCCGGTGCCTTTATTTCTATCGTTTGTGACGCTTTACCGCGTTTTAGAATCGCCTTAATCTGTGCACGGTCTACACCTAGTGTCACGAGTCGTTCAGTGGCTCCTTTGACTAAGCCGGTTCGACCGGTTCGAGAGGCATTAAGTAACTCTTCCTGCGCTTTCACCAACTCAGGTGAATAGAGCGTAAACAGCACATCGCCTCTGTTGACTTTTTCACCGATCGCATTGATGAACAGTTTTTCAACCCAACCCGCGACGCGTACGTTGGTTTGCCACAGCTGGCTTTCATCAAACGCGATGTAACCGACCGTTTCAATGCGAGGCGAGAGAGGTTCTAGGGTTACGGGTTCGGACTTGACGCCGAGGTTGTTTTCTACCGAAGGATCAATCGTAATGGTTCCGGGTTTATCTTGCTCTCCCGCCATGTCTTCGGCGTAAACTGGAATTAAGTCCATGCCCATTGGTGACTTACCGGGCTTATCTCGCTTGTAGTTCGGGTCCATCGGAGCAACCCAGTAGAGAGGTTCAGCAGAATCAGAAGAACCAGACTCAGCCTTGGCGTCCATTCCCATGCTAGATCCGGCTAGGAAATGATTAGCGGAATAGCCCAGCGCGCCTCCTACCAACAGAGCGATAGCAGCGATTTGTAATGTTTTCATGTCAGATACCTTATTCTTGTTCGCCTTGAGCCAAAGTGACTGGCTCAACTTGATAATCAAAACCGTCCAGTAGGGCAGCTAAGTTGCTGTTCACAATGTTTAAATCTGCAATCAGACGTTGCTGTTCGAGTTGCAGAGCAAGTTCATCGGCAGAGGCCGTAATGACATCGTTAAACTGAGACGTGTTGTTCTGATAACCTCGCTCAACCGCGCGAATTCGTGCGTTGGCCTGAGGAAGAAGGGTGGACTGATACCGTTCTAGTCGTTGGGCTAAATTGGTTCGGTCGACAAGTAAGGCGTTGACTTTGGCATTCATCTGAGCGAGTAACGTGTCTTTCTGGGACTTGGCCGCGCCGACCTGATACTGGGCCGCAGCGAGATTTCTGTCCTGACGGTTTCCCGTGAACAGAGGAATGTCCATGGTCAGATAGGCACTAACTAAGTCTGATGCAGGTTCTCCCATCATACCGTTGGCCTGACGGTAGGCATACATGACTTCAACGCCAAACTGAGGTTGGTAAGCCTGCTGTGCAATTTCAACCTGAGTTTCGGAAGTGGATATGGTTTGGCTGGCCATTTGTACCATTGGGTGCAGGCTGAGCTGCTGATAATACTCGGAGCTTGCTAGGTTCTCGTTCAGCTGTTGGTCGAGCTTGATCCAGTTAAGCTGATTGGATGCGCTGACGTTCTGAATCTGTTCAGACCAATTGGCTCCCAACCATTCGGAAAGCTGGGCCATCAAGCGCTGTTGCATCTGCTGATTAGCCTGAAGCTTCTCATCCAGTTTGCTCACTTGAAGCTGAGCATTGAGCAGATCCTGAGCTTCACTTTTACCAATCGAATAGTTGGTCTGAATGAAGCTTTCCATTTCTTTGAGCAAACGACGGTTTTCCAGCATGATGGTTTTCGCCTGCTGCTGGTAACCGAGTTCAAGCCAGAGTTGGGTCATGCTGTTAATGACATCCAGTTCTCGGGCATCAATTTGTAAACCGACGCCATCCGCTTGTTGATTGCTTTTCTTTTGTTGTAACTCCAGTGTCGAACCACGCTCAAATTGTTGCATCAATCCGACGGAAATGTTCGTCATCGGATCTTCGTCGAATTTGAAGCTGTCTACAGGTAGGCCACCGAAGCCAACTTTGATTTTGGGGTCCATTAGCGTGGCACTGGCAACGCCGGTCTCGCGCAAAGCTTGTGACTGAGCAAAATATTGCTTTCGATTGCTGTCGTTATTGAGTGCCATGCTGATCAATTGTGATAGCACGGCTTGCGGCTGGTGAGTCTGCTCTTGCAAGTTGCTTGCTGATACAGGCGCAAACCAGACCGCGGCGCTGACAGAAAGCGCCAGAATCCTTGGTTTGATTTTCACTTTATTGTCCGTTTCCGAGTGCCTGACAGGCACGAAAAACCATCTCCCAAAGCAATAGGCTGGGAGTCGATAACAGAGAACGGATTACGCTATCGGAGGGCGATAGAGTGAGCTTAAACGGGTAATGACCTGACCTTGGACATCTGAATGGATCAGAGCCAACTGAGTCGAGATTAGTAGAGGTTTATCAATTCGGGGAATGGGGGCGAAAACCGTTGCGCACATCATGCTACAACAGTTATGAACCATCTCTTCGCTGGTTTCACAATGATCTGAAGGGATTGAAGAATCTGTCAGCGCTGGGCTCATGTTCATTGCCATGCCACAGTGAGCCTGCTTGCTACCGGAATCGCTGAGCATTTCGAACGTCATTAGGGTTTCGCTAGTAGCAAAACTGGATACCAACATGGCGCTCATGCTGATAAATAGAATCCAGTATTTACGAATCGAAGGGAAGCCCATACGTAACCTAAAATGACTATAACCCGGCTAGCATAAAGCTTCCCCTAGGGGGAAGGTCAAGCGGTGTATTAGGATTCTGCCGTCGCTTCTAAATTTAAAATGGACTGTTTGATTTGCTCAGGTAAGTTTGCTTTGCAATTGTTTTTAAAATCAAACATCACACAGGTGGCGCGCCCTACGGTACTGACTTTACCTACTTTCTTGCTCACAACCTGATACTCCATAGTGAATCTGTCTTCCTGAATGTCGACGACTTTAGACCCTATCATCAGAGTGTCTGGATAGGTGATGGGCATTTTATAGCGGCAGCTTGTTTCGCCCAATACTGGGCCGATATGGCTTTGGCTTAGGTTGACGAGAAGATTGATGTGCTCAAAGTAGTCGAGCCTTGCGGTTTCAAAGTAGCGAAAGTAAACCACATTATTGACGTGTTGGAGAGCATCCATTTCACCCCAAGCGACCGGAATTTCTGTGATGACCGGAAAGTCTTTCAGTAACGATTCCATGCGTGTTCCTTGCATTGGTTTTTAAAAGAGCTTTTATTCTAATGCTGAATCAAGTGGTTTTGTGAAAATGTTATCAAAATGTGATCTTTAATGACTAAGTAAAGGCCCGTCTTTACTTATAAAGATCAGAGGAGTAGGTTTTAAAGAGGTAACCTGATGGAGGATCTGCAATGACCGCACCCGATGGTTTTAATCTCGCCAAAGTAGATAAGCGCACTGACTGGACGTCAGAGCTATTCAGTTTACGTCTTACTGGCGCGCCTCTCACCTTTAAAGCGGGCCAATTTACTAAACTGGCCCTGTATGACGACGATGGTCAATTGATCAGCCGAGCGTATTCAGTCGTCAACGCACCACTCAACAGCAGTGATATGCTGGAATTTCTGATTGTTTCGAACCCTGAAGGCAAACTGACGCCAAAACTGCAGCACTTGAAAGAGGGAGACTCGGTATACGTAGGCGCTGCCGCTTACGGTGATTTGATTTTGAGTTCTATTCCTAAATCGACTCAGGACTTATGGTTGCTTTCAACGGGGACGGGTATTGGTCCTTTCCTATCGCTACTCGATGACATTAACGTTCGCCCCGGATATGAAAAAATTGTTTTAGTCCATGGCGTTAGGCATGAGAAAGACTTGGTCTACCGCTACTTGATTGAGCAGTTAGTTGACCAATATGAAGGTCGCCTGAGTTATGTGCCTGTTGTATCGAGAGAGCAGCACCCAAATACGCTATATGGCCGCATTCCTCAGCTGTTGGATCAACGTGAGATTCAAGAAAGAGCACAGGCAGAGCTCACTCAGGAGAACAGTTTTGTCATGCTGTGCGGAAACCCAGAAATGATCAAAGAGACCACCAAGACTCTGCAAGGGTTTGGGTTAGAAAAATTCCGTCGAGCGACGGGAGGCAACATCACCTTTGAGCGCTATTGGTAGGGCTCAATTATCGTAGGGAACTTGTTTGAGTTTCCACATTTCAACTGTGTGCTTGGTTTTATCACATAATCCAAGCAGGATTTGATATTTAGGATCGTAAGGTTCGCCAATGTAAGTTGTCCTGATCAACTCATTGGTTTTTAAATCCACTTGAGTGACAACCCGACCTTTAAAGTTTTGGAAGATCACAAACTGCTTGCTTTCATACACCATCTGCTCGCGATAAAACCAAAAGTTGTCAGCAGTATGGAGTAGGCGACATTTCAAAGGCAAAGAGCTCGCATCGACTGTTGGTGCGGGCGTTGTCAGCAATAGCACGTGCAAAAGTAAAGGGCTCATCTCTCCCTCCTTTACCACCTCTCAAATTAACTTAAGTATAGGTAAGAGACTTTATTTTGCTGATCTAGGTTGGCAGGTAAAACAAAGGCCCTGAAAGGGCCTTTGAAAAAAGATTGATTTGCAACCTGAGATTAGAAAATCAGATGAGCAATACCGGCAATTACAGGCAGTGTGATTAAGGTACGTAGAATGAAGATGGCAAACAGTTCAAAGATGTTCACTGGGATACGGCTGCCAAGTAACAGCGCACCAACTTCAGACATGTAAATCAGCTGAGTGACAGACATAGCAGCGATGACGAAACGTGTCATTTCGTTATCAATAGACGACGCTAGAATCGCTGGAATAAACATATCAGCAAAACCAACCACGATAGTTTCAGAGGCCGCTGCCGCTTCTGGGATGCCTAATAGCTCAAGGAATGGGATGAACGGTTGACCCAGGAAGCTAAACACCGATGTGTACTCAGCAATCACCAGAGCAATTGTACCTAGGCCCATTACTACAGGTAGCACGCCAAATACCATGTCTACCGCGTTACGCACGCCTTCACCAAAGACATCTTTAAATGATTTCACTTGGCTCGCTTTCGCCAGTGCCAGCTCCATACCCCAAGACACGCTTGTATGGCCTGCAGGAATAGCATCGGCATCTTTTGCTGGCTTAGTGCCATCGATGAAAGCGTCTTTCTTCATGCTTAGAGGAGGCAAGCGAGGAATGATGATCGCTGCCACAATACCCGCCAGACAGATTGCACCGTAGAAAGGTAAGAACAAGTGTTCCAGTTCAACCTGAGCAAGAACGACTAAGCTGAACGTGATGGATACCGCTGAGAATGTGGTACCCACGACAGCCGCTTCGCGCTGTGTGTAGAATTTGTTTTCGTATTGCTTGCTGGTCAGCAGGATACCGACTGAGCCATCGCCAAGCCAAGAAGCCATACAGTCGATAGCACTACGACCTGGTAAGTTAAATACAGGGCGCATCACTTTACTTAGCAGCGTGCCAAACAGCTCTAGCAAACCAAAGTTAAGTAACAGTGGGAGCAGTAGACCCGCAAATATAAATACCGAGAATAGCGTTGGTAACAAACCTTCTAGTACTAGGCCGCCAGTATTTTCTTCCCATACGGCTTCAGGGCCGACTTGGAAGAAGGTCATCGCAACAGCAAGACCACCAATAACACGCACTGCCAGCCAAAGAGGGCTTGGGTTAAACAGGCTGTTTAAAAATGGGTTGTTAGCAATAAATGCAGGGTTCTTAATACGGCATAACAATGATGTTGCCGCCATAAACAAGATGATAGACGTGACCATGCCTACTAGGTGATCACCAAATACAGCTTGGATGGATTTTGCCAGTACAGCGACTGGAATGGTGATATCACCGTCATAGCTAATCGGCGCCATGAAAAGAAACAGACCCAGTAAAGAAGGGATAAAGAACATCCAAAAGTTGCCTTTACCTTTCGTCTGTTTGATAGATTGAGCGTTATTCTGCATTACAATTCTCGTGTTACTACTAGTCAATATGATAGGCCAATCCACCTGGCATATATATTCACTATACATCTGCATTTAATCATCGGGCGCAAGCCTACTGTCTTTCGAATACCTTTGCAATACTATTCAATAAAAACCGCTAAATATTCACGATTAAATGTGCTATTTTCGTTCAATGGTGGATTTTTGTTTTGCTGATGTTAATTTGATTGAAATTATGTTGCAACCGTGAACTGTGTGTGGTCTTTATTTTTATTTTGAATAATAGAGGTGGGACTCATAAATTCAGTGTTAAGTCGCTAGGCAGGGCAAGGCGTTGAGCGTTTTTAGGTGTATCAAAGTGGGTAGAGAGGAAAATGCCGAAATCGGATAAATAGACATTTTGAGAGAATAAAGTCAGCGATTTAATCGTGAAATTAAAAAACCGCCCAGTCAGACTAGGCGGTTTTTACTCAGTTATCGTGTCGTTTTATTTGCCGCTTACCTGACCAAGTTTCAGCCAAGTATCAATCACAGTATCTGGGTTAAGTGACACTGAGCTGATCCCTTGCTCCATTAGCCATTCAGCCAGATCATCATGGTCAGATGGACCCTGACCACAAATACCGACGTATTTACCAGCTTTAGTTGCAGCATCGATAGCCATTTGTAGCATGGCTTTAACAGCAGGGTTGCGTTCGTCAAACAGGTGAGCCACGTCGCCTGAATCTCGGTCTAGGCCCAGTGTTAGCTGAGTCATATCGTTAGAACCGATTGAGAAGCCGTCAAAGTACTTGAGGAACTCGTCTGCCAGCACAGCATTAGACGGTAGTTCACACATCATGATGACTTTAAGGCCCTGATCGCCACGGCGCAGATCGAACTTCGCAAGAAGATCGATAACCGATGCTGCCTCGCTTGGAGTACGCACAAATGGGATCATGATTTCAACGTTCTTCAGACCCATCTCATTGCGAACACGCTTAATCGCCTGAGTTTCTAGCTCGAAGCAGTCTTCAAATACAGGTGAGATATAACGTGACGCACCACGGAAGCCCAGCATAGGGTTTTCTTCGTGCGGTTCGTAACCTTTACCGCCAACCAGGTTGCTGTACTCGTTGGACTTAAAGTCAGACATACGAACGATGACACGTTTTGGCCAGAATGCTGCAGCGATAGTCGCGATACCTTCAGTCAGCTTGCTGACGTAGAAATCGATAGGATCTTTGTAGCCACGGATACGCTGAGTGATTTCTGCTTTTAGCTCGTCACTTTGTGCATCGAAGTTCAGCAGTGCTTTCGGGTGAATACCAATCATCTTGTTGATGATGAATTCCAGACGCGCCAAGCCAACACCTTCGTTTGGAATCTGCGCGAAGTCGAATGCACGATCTGGGTTACCGACGTTCATCATCACTTTAGTTGGCAGCAGTGGCAGTTCATCAACCGCAGAGCGCTTCACTTCGAAGTCCAGCTCACCTTGATAAACGTAACCTGTCTCACCTTCAGAACAAGAGACAGTAACGGTAGCACCGTCTGTCAGCTTTGATGTGGCATCGCCACAACCAACGATTGCGGGAATGCCGAGCTCACGCGCGATGATGGCTGCGTGACAAGTACGGCCACCACGGTTAGTGACGATTGCCGAGGCCTTCTTCATCACTGGTTCCCAATCTGGGTCAGTCATGTCAGTGACCAGTACATCGCCATCTTGAACCAAAGACATTTGGTCTAACGAGTCAACCAGACGTACTGGGCCAGAGCCGATACGCTGACCGATAGCACGGCCTTCGACCAAAACTTCTGCTTTGTTGTTCAGCTCGTAACGCTCAATCACGTTCTGTTCGCTTTGAGAACATACGGTTTCTGGGCGAGCTTGAACAATGTAAAGCTTGCCATCAATACCATCTTTCGCCCACTCGATATCCATCGGACGCTGGTAGTGCTTTTCGATGATCATCGCTTGTTTTGCCAGTTCTTTGATCTCTTCGTCATTAAGAGAGAACTGCTCACGCTCTTGTGCTGAGGTATCAATGATATCGACTTGCTTACCAATTTCTTGGTTGGTCGAGTAGATCATCTTGATAAGTTTAGAACCGAACGTCTTCTTAACAATCGGATGCTGACCCGCTTCAAGCATTGGCTTGTGAACGTAGAACTCGTCCGGGTTTACTGCACCCTGAACGACCATTTCCCCTAGACCCCAAGAGGAAGTGATGAACACAACCTGATCAAAGCCAGATTCAGTGTCTAAGGTGAACATAACACCTGAAGAGGCTTTATCTGAGCGTACCATGCGTTGGATACCCGCAGACAGCGAGATACCACGGTGGTCAAAACCTTGGTGCACACGGTAGGAGATAGCGCGGTCATTAAACAGAGATGCGTAAACGTGTTTCGTTGCTTCAAGTACAGCATCGATACCTTTTACGTTAAGAAACGTTTCTTGCTGGCCCGCGAATGAGGCATCCGGCAAGTCTTCAGCAGTTGCTGAAGATCGAACGGCGACTGAAAGCTCGGTATTACCTTCAATCAGTTCTTGGTAGTCGTTACGAATATCCTGCTCTAGGTCAGCAGGGAAGGGAGCTTCTAAAACCCATTGACGGATGGTGGCACCTGTCTTACGCAGAGCTTCTACATCCTCAACGTCTAGTTCATCGAGCAGTTGGTGGATTCGTTCATCCAGACCTTCATAATCAAGGAATTGGTTAAACGCGTAAGAAGTAGTCGCAAAACCATTCGGTACTGAAACGCCAGCATTCGATAGATTTGAAACCATTTCTCCAAGTGAAGCGTTTTTACCGCCGACCTTGTCGACATCTTCCATGGATAGGCTATTGAACCAGAGGGTGTTCTTTTGCATGTCTTTCTCCAGAAACATTGCAGCTTTGTAGGGATAGGCAAACGATTACGCATGGGCTCAAAAAAATTCTCAACAAATTTTCAAAGCTGTGGGGGGCGTAATTGTCAGCCGGGTTTTATTATCGATATTATGGTGTCCATCCTACTCAAAAGAATTTTAAAGTTTAAATAAAAGATGCAAATTGATATTCAAAGTCGTGATGTATTCTATGTTTCTGACGGTACGGCCATAACATGTGAGACATTAGGCCATGTTGTTTTGGGTCAATTCCCGTTTAACGCCAACGAAAAAACGTTTCCGTTTGTCGAAAGTGAAGACAAATTAGCTGATCTACTGAAAGAGATTGAACAGTCTTACCAAGAGAGCGGTGTGAAGCCTTTAGTGTTTTTTTCCATCGTTATACCGGAGATCAAACAGAAACTATTGGAAGCCCCTGCATTCAGTTACGATGTGTTGGCGAGTATCGTCCAACAGGTTAAAGATGATATCCAGATGGAGCCAAAACCGAAGTTGCAGCGATCGCGCAGTGTAGGCAAAGATTCTGACACCTACTTTGACCGCATTGCAGCAATTGAATACACCTTAGCGCATGATGATGGCATTACGCTCAAGGGAATGGACGAGGCAGACATTATATTGTTGGGCGTTTCTCGAAGCGGTAAAACGCCAACCAGCCTTTATATGGCGATGCAATTTGGTCTACGAGTCGTGAACTACCCATTTATTGAGGAAGATATTCGTCGTCTGAGACTGCTGCCAGAATTCGAAATCCATCGCCATAAATTGTTTGGTCTGACGATAGATCCTGAAAGATTGACGGAAATTCGCGAGAACCGTTTGGCAGGCAGTGAATATGCGAGTACAGAACAGTGCATCAACGAGTTGGAAAGTGTTGAGGCTTTATTCCGACGTGAAGCCATTCCATATATCAATACTTCATCGTTGTCGGTAGAAGAGATTTCAACCCGCATCCTTGAAAAAGCGGGCCTGAGAAGACGGCTACTGTAAATCAAAGAAGCTGGGGCAGTGAATGCAGGCTGCCCCGAACGACTTATTTGAATGAGTAGGTGACGCCAAATGAAGCTCCGACACCGAAATCCAAGCCGTCACTAATACCTAACTCTGGGTGCACCTGCGCATAGATTTCCCATTTGTCTGCAAAGTGAACTTCAACACCTAGTGGTAGGCGTGCACCAAAGTCATCATCCCATTCGTAGTAACCTCCAGCGCCTAAAAACCAGTTGATATCGGTTTCTGATTCTATGTCACCACGCTTAAATACGTAGTCCATGGCCATGCCATCATTTCCTGCCGTCATTCTAAAAGTGCTATTAAGATCGAAGATGACGCTCAGGTCTTGATCATAACCAAGGCCGACGGAGATGTTTGGGTCTTCAGCGGCAATACTGTTTGACGATACTGCGGCCAGCGCCAGTATAGGTAATAACTTTTTCACTAATCTGTTCCTGTTGTTGAGTAAAAGCGCCGCATGCTGCTGCATGGGCTGTGGTGAGCAGATTAGTGAGCTGGATGAAAAATGTTATCAAAGTTCAGTCAGTTATATATTTTTGATAATAATTTTATATATCACTTGTTGGGATTATTGGTGGGCTAAGTGCTAAAGTTCGGGTCGATATTTAATTGGTTTGGAATCTTCTCAAGCCTTTATCGAGGATATTCCGCAGAGCTGGACCATGTTCATATTGTTTGGAAATCAACATGTAAAATTTATGCTTAGGCATATTTGGAATCGGCTTAGATTCGATCTCTTCACTTACGTAAGTAATACCCCAAATGCTTTTAATTCCTTCGAGTATCTCCTGCCAAGATAGAATAACGTCGCATCTTTGTTCTTTGAGCTCTGTAACGAGTTCATGCATGTTGTGAGAGTATTGGTCAACATTTTTAAGCCAGAAATCGCCATAGTTGTAGCCGTGGATCCCACAGACCTTGTATTTATCTAACTCCGCGACGCCATCAATGTTTAGTCCTTGAGGAAATCTCGACTTTTTATATAAGTAGTGGGGAGTGACGTGATAGTACCAAGTTGTATACAGGTAGTGCTTGGCACGCTCTTCTGAGTGTGAAGCGCTGACTGCAATTTGGAATTCACCGCTCTTCGCACCTTTAAGGCAGCGGGTCCATGATGTCATGGTGAAATTGAAGGTGATGTTTTTAGGTATCAAAACCTCGTTAAGAACCTCGAGATCGAAGCCTTTAACGTCTTCTCCATCTAGGTATGTATAGGGAGGCCAGTCGATAGAGTCGCCGCAGATACTAAGATGTTCGTCACGGAGTTCTATCTCCGTGGCGAGGGCTTTAGAGCTGGTTAGCAGAATCAGAAAGCAAAAACATACTCGTAAATTCATTGCGGGGTGTTTTCATTATCATCGTTAATGACAAGTATAGACACCCCGAGAGGGTTTGAAGCTATTTCGCCCGTTGGAACGGTGGCTTCAAATGTTGCCCAAAGACGTTGATTAATGCGCCAATGACAATCAACGAGCCACCCAAATATGTCCAATAGGATGGGATTTCGTTGAACACCCAAGCACCAAGTAGGGCCGAAAATACAATTTGCACATAGGAATAGGCTGAGGCTTTGCCTGCGGCTTGAGTCTGCATCGCTTTGGTTAGCCCGTATTGACCTATCTGAGTAAAGACGCCAACTAGGATCAGCATCAAGGTCAAAAATAGACTTGGCCATACAAAATCATCGCCTATCAACATCATCGAGGTTGGTAGGGCCATCAGTGGAAAATAGAAAATAATCACTGAGCTATCTTCTGTCTGGCTTAATCGACGGACAATCACATAAGCAATAGAGCTACCAAAGGCACCAAGTAGTGCCATCATCACGCTAAACAGCGGTAAGTCTGAGCTGGAGCCTGTTTGCATGCTCGGCTGAACCATCACACCTAAACCCACTAAACAAAGCGCGATGCAGATCATAGTCGAAAACTGAATGCGCTCTTTGAGAAATAGCACACCAAGTAAAGCAGTAAACACAGGGTGCACATATTGGAGGATAGTTGCTTCTGCTAGTGGAAGTGTTGTCACTGAATAGTAAACACACATGAGAGCGACCGTGCCGACTGCGCCGCGAAGCATTAACAAGGGCTTATTGTGCCCCCATACTGAAATGCGCTTGCGTTTGACATCTAGGTAACTGATCACCAGCGAAACTAATGCCCTTGCGGCAACAATTTCAAACACAGGAATACCATAGTTGCTGACGTATTTGACGCAGGCCGACATTAAGGCAAAGCCAAGCGCCGAAAGCAGCATAAAACGCACCCCAACAGGGATGACAGATAAAACGGTATTCATGACGATTCAATCACTAGAGGAAAGTGGAAGCCAAACTTTAACATATTTGTCAGTTTGAAGGTGTTTGGGGATTGAAATAAGAGTAGAGATATAGAAAAAGCGGCTAACCAGCCGCTTTGTAAACAGGTACTTTCGAGACGATGACTCGTTAGTGATCCAAACTTGTTTGGTGCTCACTGATCAGCATATCCAGCGCTAGCTCAGCTTTTTCTTCCGCGACGGAAAAGCTATCTGCTGCATCAAATGCTTCGACGACTTCGTAATAGCACTTCAGCTTAGGCTCCGTGCCTGATGGACGAACGATGACACGTGCACCGCCAGATAGGTGATAGATCAAAACGTCACTGGCTGGTAAGTCAATAGATTCAGTTTTTCCGTCTGCAAAGGTGCGTGTTGAAGATTTCAAATCTTCAATCACTTCGACTTTACGGCCCGCGATTTGATTTGGCTGCGCAGCTCGTAGCTTGTCCCCAACAGGTAGTGCTTTTGGATCGAGCGCGGTGCTATGCTGAGCGTTGATGTACATACCGTGCTCGCGATAAATGCTTTCCAATTGATCCCACACCGTTTTCCCCTGACTCTTTAGCTCGGCGGTTAGCTGAGAGAAAGCGACCAAAGCAGACAAGCCATCTTTATCCCACACTTTATTACCCACGGTGTAGCCTAATGCTTCTTCATAAGCGAACAAGAATTGCTTCTCTGTGGTTTGTTTTTGCATGGCGATATTAGTCAGCCATTTGAAACCTGTCAGAGTTTGGTAGTACTCAGCGCCATGAGAAAGTGCAATCTTCTTAAGCAATGTTGAAGACACGATAGTATTACCAATCAACTGTTTGGTTGCATCAGTATGGCTGAGTAGGTAGTTGCCAAATAGAGAACCCACCTGATCGCCCGTTAGCATCTGGTATTCGCCATCAGGTCGACGAGCAGCGACCGCAAAACGGTCTGCGTCTGGATCATTGGCACACGCGATGTCGGCGTCATTAGCTTTCGCCAGCGCGACCACCATATCCATAGCACCAGCTTCCTCAGGGTTAGGGAAGTTCACAGTCGGGAAAGAGCCATCGGGGTCACGTTGCTCGGCAACGCTGTAGATTTTGGTGAAGCCTGCATCTTTTAGCAGTGTTTCTGCCATGTCAGCACCTACACCATGCATTGCGGTATAGGCGACGCCAACCGCTTCTGGCTGTTGATGATTAGCCAGCAGTGGGTTGCCATTCATCGTTTGGCGATAAGTCTCGTAGTAATCTTCTTTTAGCCACACGAGAAGATCATGCTTTTCTGCATCATCAAGATTCATCAGAGGGATGGGTTTTGTGGCGGCTTCGTCGATTTCTCCAGCAATACCAGAGTCATGAGGAGGAATAATTTGAGCGCCATTTTCCCAATACACTTTAAAGCCGTTGTACTCGGGTGGGTTGTGGCTGGCTGTGACGACAACAGCAGCGGTGGCATTAAAATGACGAACACCAAATGCAGCGATAGGTGTCGCAGCAACATCGTGTGTCAGGTATACCTTGATGCCTAAAGAGGTCAATACAGAGGCGGTATCATGAGCGAATTGCTTTGAATCTGGGCGTCCATCATACCCAATGACAACGCCACGTTTTACTGCATCTTGAACGTGCTTAATAAGATAATGACCAAGCCCGGTAGCCGTTTCCTGAATAACAAGTCGGTTCATTCGATTTGGACCACAGCCAACTTTTCCTCGTAAACCAGCAGTACCAAACTCCAACCTCTGGCTAAATCGGTCAGCTAATTCTTGATATTGCTCTTTATCAATCAAGTGTTGAAGTTCTTCACGAGTACGTGGATCCGGATCTTTTTCCAACCAACGAGTAACTTGTTCCATCATAACTTATTTCTACCTTTAACTATCGTTATCCCAAGTGTATGACATTTGGGAAATAATGGATGGATATTAAGTGATATTGATTATCATTTGCGAGAGCGCAATCGCTAAACCAATTATTGTGATCAATCTTCAATTTAACCTGCTCAAGTTAGCGACATTTCCATTAGCACTTTCTTGCACAATTAGTAAACGCCAACTAGCTTTTATTAACATAACTATAACAAATTACATCGAATTTGCTGTTTACAAGGAATTTTCCGCACCCTTTGGCCCACTAGGACTTTTTTGCGTCATTCAGGCTAAAGGGCGCCTTGGATAAATCATCAGAGATGATGCCTCAGGCAGAGGAGAGGTCTTTTGAAAAGATTACAGGTTTCACTGTGGCAACTGATCAATGTGTTGTTTGTTGGTTTTGCTACTTCAGTCAACGCTGAAGAGAACACCTTGAACATGACCAGAGGTGTGACAGGCATCAGTAATGAAGTCTATGACTTACACATGCTGATCTTCTATATCTGTTGCGCTATTGCCGTTGTGGTATTCGGGGCAATGTTCTATTCCATGTACCATCACAGAAAATCAAAAGGGGCAGTGGCGGCTAACTTCCATGAAAGTACCAAAGTGGAAGTGATCTGGACGGTCATCCCCATCATCATTCTGGTTCTCATGGCAATTCCGGCGACTCGTACGCTTGTCGCCATGGAAGATACGTCCCAATCCGATCTGACGATTAAGGTCACTGGCTCCCAGTGGAAGTGGCACTACAGCTACTTCGGAGAAGACGTTGAGTTTTTCAGCTTGTTAGCAACCAGCCAAAAAGCCATTGATGGTATAGAAGAAAAAGGCGCACATTATCTTCTTGAAGTTGATAACCCTCTCGTGTTGCCCATCAACCGAAAAGTACGATTCCTCCTGACTTCCGATGATGTAATTCACTCTTGGTGGGTACCTGACTTTGCAGTGAAGAAAGACACGATCCCGGGCTTTATCAACGAAGCGTGGACGCGCATTGATGAGCCCGGTGTTTACCGTGGCCAGTGTGCAGAGCTATGTGGCCGAGCACATGGATTCATGCCCGTTGTTGTTCATGCCATGGAAGAAGACAAATACGATGCTTGGCTATTGGCGAAAAAAGCCGAGATAGAGCAAGCGAAGCAAGAAGCGGCAGCATCTCTAACCGCGTCACTATCGCAAGAAGAACTGATGACGATAGGTGAGAAGGTTTATGTCGACCGATGTGCCGTCTGTCATCAGGTGAGTGGCGCGGGTATTCCAGGAGCTTTCCCTGCGATTACAGGCAGTAAGATCGCGACGGGCGATGTTGATACTCATATTGATGTGGTGGTTAACGGTCGGGCAGGGACTGCAATGCAGGCTTTTGCTAATCAGCTTTCGGACAAAGAAATTGCGGCTGTGGTGACGTACCAACGTAACGGTTTAGGAAACAGTACGGGTGATGTGGTGCAGGCATCCGATGTGAATGCATTTAAGGCATCCAAGGAGGGGCAATGAAAACGTCCAAACCTGAGTCAATGAATTCTGAATCAGTAAAATCAGCGCCAGCGGCTGATGCCGAGTTAGGAAGAGCAAACAGTGCGATTGCCATTGATGAACACGATGATCATGAGCATCACGAAGCGCCTTCTGGCATAACCCGCTGGATTTATTCGACCAATCACAAAGACATCGGGACGCTTTACCTTTGGTTCAGTTTCATTATGTTCCTGACCGGTGGAGCCATGGCGATGATCATTCGCGCCGAGTTGTTCCAACCTGGCCTGCAATTGGTCGAGCCCCAATTCTTCAACCAGATGACGACCGTGCATGGTTTGATCATGGTGTTTGGTGCGGTCATGCCAGCCTTTACTGGCTTAGCAAACTGGATGATTCCGATGATGATTGGCGCACCAGATATGGCGTTACCACGGATGAACAACCTCAGTTTTTGGATCTTACCTTTTGCGTTCTTAATCCTGATTGCTTCGTTATTTACGGAAGGTGGGGGCCCTGATTTCGGCTGGACTTTCTACGCGCCGCTTTCTACGACTTACGGGCCTGACAGTACGGCGTTGTTTGTATTCTCAGTTCACATCATGGGGATTAGCTCGATCATGGGCGCGATCAACGTGATCGTCACTATCGTCAATATGAGAGCGCCGGGAATGACTTGGTTCAAGATGCCGATGTTTGTCTGGACTTGGTTGATTACTGCTTTCTTGTTGATTGCCGTCATGCCTGTACTGGCGGGGGCGGTGACTATGGTTCTGACTGACAAGTACTTTGGCACATCATTCTTTGATGCCGCAGGTGGTGGTGACCCTGTGATGTTCCAGCATATCTTCTGGTTCTTCGGTCACCCCGAAGTGTACATCATGATCTTGCCTTCGTTCGGTATTGTGTCGGCCATCATCCCAGCGTTCAGTGGTAAAAAATTGTTTGGTTACCACTCGATGGTGTACGCCACTTGTAGTATCGCGCTGTTGTCCTTCTTGGTTTGGGCACACCATATGTTTACAACAGGGATGCCTGTGTTTGCCGAACTCTTCTTTATGTATTGCACCATGCTGATTGCGGTGCCCACTGGGGTCAAAGTGTTCAACTGGGTGGCTACGATGTGGCGGGGTGCGATGACATTCGAGACACCGATGTTGTTTGCCATTGCTTTCATTATTCTGTTTACCATCGGTGGGTTTTCCGGTCTTATGCTGGCGATTGTTCCTGCAGACTTCCAGTACCACGATACGTATTTTGTGGTCGCGCATTTCCATTATGTGTTGGTCTCAGGAGCGGTATTCTCGATTATGGCCGCTGCTTACTATTGGTTACCGAAATGGACAGGGCATATGTATGACCATAAGTTGAGCTTGTGGCATTTCTGGTGCTCAGTGATTTCGGTCAATGTCTTATTCTTCCCGATGCATTTTCTTGGCTTAGCTGGGATGCCACGACGCATTCCTGACTATGCGATTCAGTTTGCCGACATCAATCAGATAGTGTCGATTGGTGGTTTTGCCTTTGGTTTGTCTCAGCTCATTTTCCTCTGGTTAGTGATTAAATGTATCCGCGGAGGAGAAAAAGCTGAGGCAAAACCGTGGGATCGTGCTGAAGGGTTGGAGTGGACAGTTCCAAGCCCAGCACCGCACCATACATTCTCTACCCCACCGAAAGTGGATTGAGGGAAGCGCTATGGATGGACAACAGCAATCCAATAACAAATTAACCTTGAAGCTGCTGGCAGCAGTGGTGGCAATGTTTGGCTTTGGTTTTGCGCTTGTCCCGTTATATGACGTGATGTGCGAGGCTTTAGGAATCAACGGAAAAACAAATACTGAGTCTGCGCTACAGCCACAGGGTATGGTTCCTGACACATCACGTCTTATTCGAGTTGAGTTTATGGCACACAGAAATCAGGGTATGCCTTGGTTGTTTGAACCTAAGCAACAGTCAATGGATGTGCATCCCGGAGAAGTGATTCAGACGGCCTACATAGCAACAAACCAGTCATCCATAGCAACTATCGGTCAGGCTGTTCCTTCAGTGTCTCCGGGTATGGGCGCGTCGTATTTCAACAAAATTGAATGTTTCTGCTTTAATCACCAACCACTGGAAAGCCTGGCGAAGGCCGAAATGCCTTTGATCTTCTACATTGAGCCAGATATTCCAGAGTCGATTCATACATTAACGCTGTCGTATACCCTCTACGACATTACGGATAAGGTTCCTCAACCCGTTGAAGTAGCACGAATGGAACCGAGTGGCGACCTCACACAGCAAGGAGCTAAGCCATGAGTTCAAAACATCAATCATATTATGTTCCGGCTCAAAGCAGCTGGCCAATTGTCGGAGCGGTTGCGCTGTTTCTTATCGCGGTTGGCGCGGGGATCACGGTGCAGAACATGGCCGAAGGTGGAGAAGGCAGTATCTTCGGTAAGTTGATTCTTCTGGCTGGATTCCTGTTCCTGCTCTACATGTTTGCGGGTTGGTTTAGCAATGTGATTACCGAGTCGATGACAGGTAAGTATTCTGAGCAAATTTCTCGCTCCTTCAGGCAAGGAATGAGTTGGTTCATCTTCTCTGAAGTGATGTTCTTTGGCGCCTTTTTCGGAGCACTGTTTTATGCGCGCATGATCTCAGTGCCTTGGTTGGGTGGCGCGAGTAATAACGCGATGACTCATGAAGTTTTGTGGCCCGCGTTTGAAGCACTTTGGCCACTGACGACCACACCTGATGGTGTCACAACGACGGCGATGGGATGGCAGGGGATTCCGCTGATTAACACCCTGATTCTTCTGACTTCCTCTATCACTTTGCATATGGCCCATACGAGTCTTGAGCAGAACAAACGTATGGCGCTCATTGTATGGCTAGAAATTACGATTGTTCTGGCTGGATTTTTCCTTTATTACCAAGGTGTTGAGTATGCCCATGCTTATCAGGACCTGAATCTTACGCTGCAATCCGGAATATATGGCAACACTTTCTTCTTATTAACCGGCTTTCACGGTATGCACGTTTTCTTAGGGACAACGTTCCTAATCATACTGCTCGCCCGTGTGGCAAAAGATCATTTTACTCCTAAGGATCACTTCGCGTTTCAGGCAGGCAGCTGGTACTGGCACTTTGTCGATGTGGTTTGGCTATGTCTGTTTGTTTTTGTTTATGTGCTGTAGGTGTGTTCGCCCTTAGTAAGGACGAACATTAGGTTCAATAAAACCTGTAAGAAGGGCGGCGATCAATAACACAACGGCAAGTGCAGAGAGGAACACCCGTCGGCCAAGGTAATAACTCATAGGCTTATCTTGGCGAGGCTCCTCATCACTTTCAGGCTGAGGCCCTTTCACCATTTCGAGCATCGCTCTTGCGAGGTTTACGATGATAAACAGTAGTAACACTACCAACAGCGATTTGAAGATGAATACCATAAAGTCTTCCTTATCAGTTCAGATGAAGTCGTACTCGTTTTGGGTTGGTCTGTTATTAACTGTGGTTGCCTTTTCTATTTTGGTCAACTTAGGCTTGTGGCAACTATCGAGAGCTGAAGAAAAGCAGCAAATGGAGCGGTTTTTGGATGCACGAGAACAGGCCCCTGCAATCGATATTACTCAGCTAAACGTTACCGAGACCCGCTACCTTACAGGCATGCGGGTTACCGCTGAACTATGGCCTATCGAGGGCAAGTACCTATTGCTCGATAATCAAACCTATCAAGGTGAAGTTGGTTATTTGGCTTATCAGCTTATGGAGTTTGGGGGTGATCGTGCGGTTTTGGTGGAACGCGGCTTTATTCCTTCAAAGGGCCAGCGAGGCAACTTGCCCAGCGTTGACTGGCTGAACAGCCCACTGATATCAGAAGCGAGAGTTTACCAGCGCTCTTCGAACCCGCTGAGTGATGAGCTGTATATTGAGCCGGGTGTTCCGCATCGAATTCAAAATCTCAATATTGCTGAACTTGAACAATATTGGCAGCACCCAATAGAGCCTTACATTTTACAGCCCCGCACGTCAGATTGGCCCTATGGGCAGCCTTGGAAACCTGTCCCGCTGGGTTCCGCTAAACACACAGGATATGCCGTTCAGTGGTTTAGTATGGCCGTGGCTCTCGTGTTGTTGAGTGGTTGGGTTTTTATCAGAGCATTAAAACAAGGAGGTCAGGATGGCTAATCCAGTTACAAGAGGCAGAATCATTCTGGTTGCCTTGGTACTAATGTTTGCTTTGCCCGCAGTCATTGCTAAGACATTTCTCGCCAATCATTGGTATGAATCTGGCGTGACGAACAAAGGCGAATTGATTGAACCAAAGCAAAGTTTTGATGGACTTGGAATCAGCAACCCTTATGCAAGCGAGCAATGGCAATTGGGGTACTTAATTCCGCAGCAATGTGATGAATTCTGTCAAAAGCAAGTGTACTTGCTAGGTCAAAGTCATTTAGCGCTGGGCAAATATCAGAGCCGAGTCGCGCCTGTGCTGCTTGTCTCTGAGCTCAGTGATACATCGGTATTGGAAAAGGGTGGGTTTGAAGCCATCAAAGTGAATCAAGCCTTCCATCAGGTTGTGTCTGACTTTGAGTACGTCATTGTCGACCCATTGGGCCAATTGGTGATGCGTTATCCCAAAGTGGAATCACAAGACGATTTGGTCCGCCAAAGCAAAGATGTACTAGCGGACTTAAGGAAACTACTTAAGTTATCAAGAGTAGGCTAACAGCAGGGAAGGAGTTTGGTTATGGGATTGACCAATTTAGTTCGCCTAAGTCTCGTATTGACGTTCATTGTCATCATGCTTGGTGCCTATACCCGATTGGCTGACGCTGGACTAGGATGTCCCGATTGGCCGGGATGTTATGGCCAGTTGACCGTACCTAACGATCAAAAAGAAATAGCACTGGCAAAATCCTTGTATCCAGAGCTCACTGTTGAAGCGAATAAAGCTTGGCTGGAAATGATCCACCGCTATTTTGCGGGCACGCTGGGTTTATTGGTGTTTGCTATTTCATTTCGAGTGATTAAAGAGAAGTCGTTGCCTTATGGCCTGCCGATTGTTATCTCTTTAGTGGTGGTTTTTCAGGCGCTCTTGGGTATGTGGACGGTAACCATGAAGTTGATGCCACTGGTGGTGATGGGGCACCTTCTTGGAGGGTTTACACTGTTTTGTCTACTTGCGCTTCTGTATTGGCGGCTACTTGATCGCAAGTCACATATTGAAGCCGTCCCTCATGTATCTGGTTGGCTAAAGTTTCTCGCCCCTGTCACTTTGTGTTTTGTTGTTATTCAAATAGCCTTGGGCGGCTGGACATCATCCAACTATGCCGCCCTAATGTGTACAAGTTTACCGGTATGTGAAGGGAACTGGACAGAGCATCTGGATTTTGACCGCGCTTTTCAGTTGATACAACCCAAGCAAGAAACCTACGAGTTTGGCACGTTAGACTATGGCGCTCGCATGACGATTCATGTAACGCACCGATTTGGTGCTGTGCTGGTGGCTCTGTTGTCCATCAGTTTACTTTGTGCGTTGCTATGTGCCAGAAATCCTAAGCTAACAAGTGCCGCTTTCAAAGTGGGTGTGTTGCTGATTCTACAAATCAGCTTAGGTATTGCTAATGTCTTACTTAGCTTACCTCTTGTGGTGGCGGTTGCGCATAACCTAGTCGCTGCTTTGTTGCTGCTTTCAGTCCTCCATGTCAATTATCTGCTGCGGCAGAAAGTCACTGCTAATGCCCATTCCACTCGATTTTTTCGTAAGGAGAGTTCGCGATGAGTAATTCTATCAGTCACATCTCTGAACAAGACCGATCATTATGGCGAACCTACCTCACTCTGACTAAGCCGAAGGTGGTTGCTTTAATGCTGCTTACCGCTCTGGTCGGAATGTGTTTAGCGGTGCCAGGATCACTACCTGTTCAACAATCAATTCTTGGTATGTTGGGGATTGCTTTGATGGCAGGTTCTGCTGCGGCATTTAACCACCTGATTGACCGACGAATTGATGCGGTTATGGCTCGAACATACAAGCGACCTCTGCCGTCGGGTGAACTCAATGTGCGCAATGTGTTTGCGTTCGCCACTGGAATCGGGCTCGCCGGATTTGTGGTCTTGTATGTCTGGGTTAATGCGTTGACAGCTTGGCTGACTTTTGCCAGTTTGCTGGGCTATGCCGTTATCTACACCATGTACTTAAAGCGCGCTACGCCACAAAACATCGTCATTGCGGGGATTGCTGGTGCGATGCCGCCGTTACTTGGTTGGACGGCTGTCACAGGTGAAATGCATGCTAATGCCTGGCTGCTTGTGATGATTATCTTTATATGGACCCCTCCGCATTTTTGGGCATTAGCGATTCATCGCAAAGAGGATTATGCCAAAGCCGATATACCAATGCTGCCTGTCACGCACGGTGAGGAATATACGAAAACATCAATACTGCTTTACACCGTATTATTACTTATCGTTTGCCTGTTCCCTGTGTTGGTTGGGATGGCAGGAGTCTTCTACCTAGCCTCCGTAACAATACTGTCTGCGCTGTTTGTCTATCACGCTTGGAAGCTGAAATTTGGTACTGACGAGAAGCAAGCCATCAAAACATTTAAGTTCTCTATTTGGCACCTGATGTTGCTGTTCTCAGCGCTATTAGCCGAGCACTATTTGATTTGAGAGAAGTACCTGTCTAGCCATTTGCTTGATGTTTTAATGAATGACGCTCAAGCCTTTTAAACAAGGCGGAAAGCGTCAGGCAAAATATCAGGTAAGTGGCGCCTACAATTAGCCAAATTTCAAAGATAAGACCGGAGGAGTTTGCCATCTCTGTGCCAACGAAAGTCATTTCTTGAATCGAAATCAGTGACACAATCGAGGTATCTTTGACTAATGAAATGGCTTGTCCGGCAAGTGCAGGAGTAATTGCGGCTAATACCTGAGGGGCGATTACCAAGCGGTACTTAGCCCAAGTGGACAGCCCTAATGCGTCCGCCGCTTCCCATTGTCCTTTTGCTATGCCAGCCAAACCTGAACGTACTATTTCAGCAACATAGGCAGAGGAAAGGATCCCGACACAAAGTACGCCAGACAGTAGATTTTCCCATAGGGACTTAGGCCCGAACAACATCGACTGCAACGCATTCGCATCTCCGGAGTTCTCCCTTAGAACTCCTTCCAACCCGATAGCGGGAATGAGCTGATTTGAGATAAAAAAGTAGAAGATAAACACAAAGACCAGCGGGGGAATATTTCGGATTAACTGAATATACACATTGGCCAGTGAACGAAATACGTAAATGGAAGAATGCCTAGCTACACCAATGAGTGTTCCCAGGGTTAGTGCCAGTAGCATTCCCCAAACACTGAGCCGTAATGTCGAGATCACACCCTGAATGAAGTAGGGCAACGACCCATCAGAGCGTGAAGTAAAGATCAGCGTGAATGCTTCGCTCCATCGCCAAGTGTAATTCACTCCGATAGAAGCACGTTGGTAAAGCCAGAATCCAAACACAGCTAAAGCAAGCAATAAAACCAAATCTAGCTTATTGAAGCTTAAGCTGGGTTTTCTGTCCTGACTGGCGGTCAGTAAATTCGATTTATTCACCTAACGTCCTGCTAATCTTTATGTCTCATCAATCATTCTGGGTTTAAGAAACGTGGTTATTGGCCCGTTGCAACTTGCTGCTGCCAGTCGAGCGTCGCGAACCAGTACTCGTATCTTTGCTCAAGCCAGCCATCCTCGGTACGGGCTTGTATCCATTGGTCGAAGAAGGCTTGTTTGTCGCTTTCACCAAGACGAACGGCGAAAGCCTCGTTGCCCTTAGACAGGCGCTCATTAAACGGGATAAACAGTTTGTCGGCATTCTTCACAGCTTCATGTTCAGGTTTAGGGCTAGAAGCAATCACAGCGTGAGCGTTACCATTGAGGACTTCCTGAAATGCTTGAGCATCATCGTCGAACTGAAGAATCTTAGCTTTCGGAAAAGCCTCTCGAGCGACTTGTACCGTGAAGGCGCCACGGCGTGCAGCGATTTTAACGCGTCGAGAATTGAAATCGCTCATTTCAGAAAAGCCTGAAGCCAGTTCTTTATTGGCAGCCACCTGAACACCAGAGTGTGAATAAGGAGTGGTAAATAAGACACTCTTAGAGCGTTCGGGAGTCACGCTCATGCCGCCAATAATGACATCAAATTTTTTCGCCAGAAGCGCTGGAATAATGCCATCCCAAGCGGTGGGTACAAATTCGACTTTCCAGCCAGAATCCGCGGCAAGACGTTCAGCTACATCGATTTCGAAGCCGATTAAATCCCCTTGCTTGTCGCGCATTGCCCATGGGACAAAGGTCGACATTCCGACGCGTAAGGTGCCGCGCTCGTTAATCTTATCCAAATTTGGGGTTTCACTGGCGAGCGTTGGTAGCGCTACTGCTAGCCCAAGCAAAGCGGTAATCGCTTGCTTGAAAGCTCTCAACGAACGAATCTTTTGTCCTAAGTGTTTCATTTGATTTCCTTATTATTGAGCACGCCATTGGGCGCCAAGTTTGTGTTCTAGCCAAGCGGAGATTCCCGAGAGTGACAGTGTGAGCAAAAGATATATCGCTGCCACGCTAAACCAAATTTCAAATGGCATAGCGGTTTCCGAAACAATGTTTCTTCCTTCTGTCGTCAGGTCGAATATGGCCATTACGCTGACAATTGATGAATTCTTAACCAGAGAAACCACTTCATTGGTCAAAGGCGGTAACGTTCTTTGCAGTAATTGCGGGAAGATAACGTCGTAGTAGGTAGAGAAAGGGCTGAGTCCAAGGGAGCGAGCAGCCTCAAACTGACCTTTAGGGATGCTGTTCAGGCCTCCACGAAAAATCTCAGCGGTGTAGGCACCCTGGAAAAGTGAGAGCGCCAAAATCGCAGTCGCGAATCTATCAAGGCCGATCACAGGCCCAAAGACGAAATATAAAAGGTATATCTGAACCAGAAGCGGCGTATTGCGAATCAGCTCAATATAAGTATTTGCGATGGTTCGACCTACAACAGACTGAGAAAGCTTAAGCAAAGCCGTCAGCATTCCAATCAGCAGAGTAAACAATAGGCTCCATGCCGATATCTTGATAGTGACCCACAAGCCTTCGAGCAGTTCAGCAGGCCACCACTCACCATCTTCATAGAAGGCGATATAGTCAGGTACTCGGTGCCATTGCCATTGGTAATCTATTGCTTTCGCACCCGAATCCAGCAGCCACCACAGCCCTAAACCTAGTATTAGGATTTGAGCGAAGGCGGACAAAACGGGCTTTAAAATTCGGCTAATCATTGGTGGCTCAGGATTTGCTCCAGAAACTGTTGTGTTCTAGGGTGTTGCGGCGTACTGAACAATTGCTCAGGAGTAGCCATTTCGAGTATTTCTCCCTGATCCATAAATATCACTCTATCGGCCACCTTTCGGGCAAAGCCCATTTCATGTGTTACGCATATCATTGTCATGCCATCTGTAGCTAAATCTGTCATGACTTCCAAAACTTCTTTGATGGTCTCTGGATCTAAAGCGGAGGTTGGCTCGTCAAACAACAAAATCTCGGGCTTCATACACAAAGAGCGTGCAATCGCGACACGCTGCTGCTGCCCGCCAGACAATTGAACGGGATATTTGTTTGCCTGTTCCGTGATGTTGACGCGATCTAGAAAGTGCATGGCTGTATCGATAGCTTGTTGTTTCGACTGCTTCAATGTGCGCATCGGTGCCAGCGTCAGGTTCTCTAATACGGTTAAGTGAGGAAAAAGATTAAAATGCTGAAAAACCATGCCGACTTTTCCCGGTGAGACAGAGGTCAAAGGCTGGCCGAGTACTTGAATATTGCCATTTGAGATGGTTTCCAACCCGTTAACGGTTCGAATTAAAGTCGACTTTCCAGAACCAGAAGGGCCACAAACGACTAACCTCTCTCCTCTCTGTACTGAGAGGCTAATATTCTTCAGTGCCTGAAATTGGCCGTACCACTTGCTGACGTGTGTAAAATCGATGGCGCTCATGCCGATTCTTTATATGCATTTATTTGTATTTCCACCTTAACAATATCAAGAAGATATTGCATCTCATGTGGTTCAAATAGAGCTAGAAAGCCTGATATTGCTCACTCTTTATCGTATGTAATTTAAATTTTACATGCGGTGTAAAATGTAAAAATAGAAGAAATATTGCCTTTTGGTTTAAAAAGTGGTTGCAAGCATCGTTTTTGATAGATAAGTTACAGGGAAGATGAAAAACAAAATAGAGCATTTATGCACCACTAATTTTTGGTGCGGTGTTCAAGCTAAGAGAAATAGGAAGACGTAAGCAATGTTCCAGACTGATGATGTACGAATTAGCAAAGTAAAAGAATTATTACCGCCAGTGGCTGTTTTAGAGAAGTTTCCGGCGACTGAAACTGCGTCTTCAACGACTTTTCGCTCTCGTGAAGCAATCTCTAAGATTTTAAACGGCGATGATGACCGCCTGCTGGTTATCGTTGGTCCTTGTTCTATTCACGATCCTGAAGCAGCAATCGAATACGGTAAGCGTTTGAAAGTATTGCGTGATGAGCTGGGTGACCGCCTAGAAGTCGTGATGCGAGTTTACTTTGAGAAGCCACGTACAACTGTGGGTTGGAAAGGCCTGATTAATGACCCGTACCTGAACGACACGTTTAAGATCAACGACGGTCTGCGCATGGGTCGTAAGTTGCTGCTGGATCTAACTGATCTTGGCCTACCAACGGCAAGTGAATTCCTTGATATGATCACTCCGCAGTACGTTGCAGACTTAATCAGCTGGGGTGCTATCGGCGCACGTACAACTGAGTCTCAGGTACACCGTGAACTGGCTTCTGGTATCTCTTGCCCAGTCGGCTTCAAAAACGGCACTGATGGCAACATCAAAATTGCATCAGATGCAATCCGCAGTGCGAGTGCTTCTCACCACTTCTTGTCAGTCACGAAGTACGGTCACTCAGCAATCGTTGAAACTGCTGGTAACCCAGACTGCCACATCATCCTACGTGGTGGTAAAGAGCCTAACTACAGTGCTGAACATGTTGGTGCTATTAAATCTGAACTTGAAGCGTCAGGTCTGCCTCAGAAGGTGATGATCGACTTTAGTCATGCGAACAGCTCGAAGCAGTACCAGCGTCAGATGTTGGTTTCGGAAGATGTAGCGGGCCAAATTTCTGCAGGTGAAGATGCTATTTTTGGTGTAATGATTGAGTCGCATCTTGTTGAAGGTCGTCAAGATCTTGTTGATGGTCAAGCTCCAACTTACGGTCAGTCTATCACTGATGCGTGTATTGGTTGGGAAGATACTGAAAAGGTTCTTCGTCAGTTAGCCGATGCTGTAGAAGCTCGTCGTAACAAATAACCTATTTCTTATTTGTAAGAAAAGCTCCCAAGTCGGGAGCTTTTTTCGTTTTAGGGGTTTAATTGAACACTGTTTAATATATTATGGAAATCAAACTTATCGACCCCAATGATTCATGAAGCGAACGTCAACGACTATCTGGACTGTCATACTATGCTTGGCTTTATCCCCATGGACTCACGCGGCCCAAAGCGAGAGTGATTTGTTTATTTACACTCTGCCCAAGTACGATGACTCGCGCAATGTGATGAATCAAGACCCGAATGATGCGAAGGTTGATACTACGCCGCCGTCTCCTACCTTGAAGCTAGATTACGAAGTCCCTTGCGATCTCAAATGTGGTATCGGTCATACAGGGCTGTTCTTACTTTATATTGCGGCTGAAGGGCAGAAAGATCAGCAATATCGATATTCATTGATGAATCCAAACTACGAACCTTAATCTGACTAATTTGAACAAGGGCTCTCGGCAGAGAGCCCTTGTGTATTTATTTACCAACGAAACCTACAACAACCGTGTCGCCTTCCAAACTCCGAGAGAAAACATAGGCTGAATTGTTGCCAATTTCTTTGTGTATACCAGCTCCTATTGCTGGGTGGGATTGACGGAACTGGCCTAACGTTTGCCAGTGCTTGAGAAGTTGTTGGCGCTCTTTGCTTAGCTCCCACAGCATGTCTGAGCGAGTGCCCTGATGGAAGTCATCAGCATAGGGGCCTAAATCTCTTCCCACTTCATCACCGTAGTAAACCTGAACAGCGCCGGGGCTAAGTAATAAAGCGTTGGCGGCGTTACGCTGCATCTCAATCGAGTTGAAACGACTGAAAAACAGTTCTGTGTCGTGTGAAGACATGTAGCTGACAGGGGTAAAATCTGGCGTTTCTTGCATTGAATCGGCGTAGTTTTGATAGGTCTCCTGCATTTGGCTCAGACAAGCAGCGCCTTTGTCGAGTTTCTTCTGCATATCAAAGTTGATTAGCGCATCGAAACCTTGGTCAGCATAAGGAGAGCGGTAAGCAGAATGACCCCAGACTTCACCCATCATCCAGAAAGGTTGTCCGATCTGATTATCATTGGCACGCCATTGCTCAAGGCTCTTTGTTGCCTCGTTTTTCAACCGTTTCCACACATCTCCTTCAACGTGCTTAACGGTATCAACTCGAAAACCATCAATACCAAATCGTTTGACCCAGTCTGTTTGCCACTCGATGAGATAGTCGGATACAGTGTAGCTTTCGCGTATTTGAACGCGGGTTCCTGGATTGTTGAGTAACCATTTTGGTGGCGTAACGTGCTGCTCAGACTCGGTCAAAAAATCAGGTAAGCCGGCTAGTGTCATGGTGATGTCGCTTGAGCCGGGTTTGCTGTAGCCTGGCAGACCTGCACGAACCCAGTCTTTACCCCACCACTGATGCCAGTTAGAACTCGTGTAATCAACGGAATCATTAAAGCTATGCCAGTTCTGCCCTGATTTGGGTGCCCAGTCTTGCCACTTATCGGGCATATTATCGGTGTTAACAACGTTTATGTTGTCGAACTGTAAGTCTGCCAGTGTCGAGTAACCCGAATGATTGACCACGGCGTCTAGGAAGATACGCATACCGCGTTTGTGAGCCTCTGTGACCAGCTGCTTTAGATCCTCTTCATTACCAAAGTTCTGATCGATTTTGGTGAAATCACGAGTCCAGTAACCATGGTAGCTATAGAATGGAAAACTGCCTTTCTCTCCACCACCGACAAAGCCGTGGACTTGCTCTACGATAGGAGAAAGCCAGATCACGTCAGTGCCAAGGCTTTGAATATAGTCGAGCTTTTCGGTTAGTCCTTTAAGATCCCCTCCATGAAAGGTGCCGATCTCTTGTTTGCCATCTTTCTTTCGGCCATAGCTTTGGTCATTGGATGTATCTCCGTTGTTGAATCGATCCACCATGGCGAAATAGATATTGGCGTTTCGATAGTCGAATTGCGCAGAGGAGGCGCTGGCGTCGGCCTGTTCAAGTAGAACAAGTCCACCACTGTTCGGGGAGGGCTTTAATCTGACTTGGTCGTTTTGCACGGTAACGAGTTGATTTGAAAATACTTCTCTTAATTGAGTACCATCAGTGAAGGTGCCACCTAAAGAAAGTGTCACCTCTCCACCTTTGTATTGCTCGCAAACGACATCAGGGATAGATCGGGTAAACTTCTTGGCTGCCACTTTCTTAGTTTCTCGAGCTATCGTGATCGTGTGTTGGCCCTCATCGTAGGCAAATGAGTAATCACCACTGAAGCGAATTTTGACCGATAATTCAGTGTCGCTGCTGCAATTGAGGCTCAGTGGTTTACGAAACTTAACTTTCTGTTCTGCTACTGATGGGCACGTACCATCAATCCCCGATATACTGACTTGATAAGTTTCTTTTTTGAGTGGCAGGACCAATGGATCCGATGCGCTTAAAGGGAAATCCCGACTTGTGGTGGTGGTTGAAATGGTGAGAGTCGGCGCGGCTATACTTGCTGAACTGATTAGGGCAGTCAGCACAGCAAGAGATACATGTGTTTGCTTCACGTTCATTCCTTGATTGTTTTTTAAACAAGGTTAAACGGATTACCTCAAGCTGACATCATTCCCCTAATCTACGCCCCAAAATTTGCTCAAAATCACAGCAGTCATCCTTTATGTTGTACGAATGACAGTTTCAGCGTTGTGCCTTTATCTGGAGGTTTAAAAATTGCACCATGGCAGATTCATCCAGGTAGCCATCGGCTTTCTTGTGACCTCGTAGATATTGATAGCCTGCAATGACATGGCGGTGTGGTTCGTGGTCTTTTGGCTCAAAGCCATTGACGTGTCGATAGGCCATTATATAGGCGTCCATGTCGACCACTTCAGCTTGTCTATATAGATACCCGCAGCCAGTAGCCAGCCATTCAAGTGAACAGTTGGCTTTCATGGCTATCTGATTAGCTTTCGACAAACTCGGTTCACTCCCGTTGAGGTATTTGCGAATCAGGGCTTCTGAAAGTTCTACTCGGCGAGCAAAACCAGAAACCGACTCCTCACCAATCAATTGTTTTAGCCGTTCGGAGAAACTCAATTTTTCGTACTCTGGTTCGAATTTGTTGTCAGTATACGTTGAGCATTGAATTAAACAAGAATACTGTAAAGGCAGTTTTTATTAGGAGGTAAGTGATGGTGTCTAAAGTCACAATTGCGCCGCAAGGCCCGGAGTTTTCTCAACTGGTTCAGGGTTACTGGCGCCTTGCAGAATGGGGTATGACGCCTCAGCAAAGATTGTCGTTTCTCAAGCAACATATTGAGTTAGGTGTTACAACAGTCGACCATGCCGATATCTACGGCAATTACGAATGTGAAGCTCTATTTGGTGAAGCGTTAAAGTTAGATCCTGCCGTCCGTGATGAGATTGAGATCGTCACTAAGTGTGATATTAACCTCTGTACTGACAAATTTCCTCAACGCAAGGTGAACCACTATGACACCAGTGCGGGGCATATTTATGAATCTGTTAACAATTCGCTTGCACGTCTGAACATCGAGCAAATTGATGTCTTGCTTATCCATAGACCTGATGTACTGATGGATGCGGATGAAGTGGCTGATGCGTTTAATGAATTACACAAAGTTGGCAAAGTGAAGCACTTTGGCGTGTCTAACTTCACTCCAAGTCAGTTTGATCTTCTACAATCTCGTGTGGCCAAACCGCTCGTTACTAACCAGGTTGAAATCAATCCATTGAATTTTGAAGTTGCCCATGATGGTACGTTAGATCAGCTTCAAATGAAGCGCGTGCGACCAATGGCGTGGTCTTGTCTCGGCGGCGGGAGCATCTTTACTGGTGCAACCGAGCAGGCACAACGTGTTCGTGATGAGCTAGAAGCAATCCGATGTGAAGTAGGTGCGCAGAGTATTGATCAAGTGATCTACGCATGGGTAAATAGACTGCCATCACGACCTCTGCCTATTATTGGTTCAGGAAAAATTGAACGCGTGAAAAGCGCTGTTGAAGCGATGGACATTGAGCTCACTCGTGAGCAATGGTATCGCGTTTGGGTAGCCTCTAAAGGTCATGGTGTGCCATAGGCCACTCAAAAGGAAGCAAAAAGGAGCCAGCTAAGCTGGCTCCTTTTTAGTAACAGATAGAACGATTGGCAAAACGAACACTAAACGGTGTGACCGTATATTCGACAAGTGCCTCCGGCTTTATCGGCCTCGAATAGTAAAAACCTTGGATGTAGCGGACGCCAAGCTCATTCAACTGGCTGATCTGAAGTTCGTTTTCTACACCCTCAGCAATAACCTTCATGTTCAGTTCTTTTGCTAAGCTCACCATAGACTGAATAACAGGTTTAATATGGGTGTCTGCGCCTAAGCTGTTAATGAAAACCTTATCTATTTTCATCACATTAAACTTGTGCTGTCTTATCAAATTTAACCCGGAATATCCGGTACCAAAATCATCCACAGCGACTTCAAATCCAAGCTGGCTTATACGTTGCAAAGAACTGAGAGCGTCTTTAAGTTGATCGACAGGGAAATCAAGGTTTTCCGTCACCTCTATTAGAATGTGCTGCACGTAAGCTGGGTTTTCTTTGGCGTAAGACTGTAGAAAAGCCATGAAGTCAGGCTTGAGTAATGATGTACGGCTTAAGTTTATACTAATGTAATGATTACCCAGGTTATGGCCATTCTGTGTTAGAAACCCTGTCACCGATTGAAAGGTGTGGCGAGTCAAATCATCAATGAGATCCAACTTCTCTGCGAGTGGAATAAATATTTCAGGAGAAATGCGGCCTTTCAGCGGGTGATTCCAACGCAGCAAGGCTTCACTACCGACCACATTGCGTGTTTCGATATCCACAATCGGTTGCAAATACAGTTCGATCTGACGCTCGCTAATGGCTTTATTCAAACAGAATTCGATCGAATGCCTGACAAGAGTGTGATGGCGCAGCAGGATATAAATCAGTGACAAGGCGAAAGCGAACAACACGACCTGCCAAATGTTTTGTTGGTAGTGGTGAAGATAGGCGGCGGTATCAAGCTGGATTTTGACCGACAACGGATAGAGTTGTGATGAGAAGTTGAAAGGCGTGGTCATATATTCAGAAATCTGATGCTGTCCTTGAATACTGCGGCTGAGAACCTGAATCTGATACCCGTAGTGTTGATTGTCTAACAGAGAAGACGTTTGTTGCAGAAACTGATTAGGCGGAAGCAACGCGTTAATACCTGTTCCGTCATCGGAAGAGACATAAATGAAAAATGAATTGAGTTTGCTTTTTGATTTGGTCAGCGAAATGGTGATGTTATTTGATGACTCTGAAATGCGTTGCAACACGGAAGAAAATAAGCGGATACGGGTTGGTCCTTCGTTACTGGTGCAGTAAACATGGGAGCCTTGATATAAGCCAATCTCTTTAATCATATCAGAGTGGAACATATGAGCACGAAGAGCGAGTTTGTCTTCTTCGCTACACGAAGCGCTCACATTCTTCTTTAGGATGATTAATTCGCTGGCTACTCGGTCGATATAATTTTCCAACGTGGTCACTGAGTGATTGCCGTCGAGAACGGCCTGTTCTCTCGTTTGATGGTAGTTCCAAATAAACGACACGATAAATACTGCCCCAAATATGCCCGCTATGGGAAATAAATTGGGTAAGTGCGCAAAAACTTCTCTTCCATTAGCCAAGTAACGCTGAATTTTGTAATTCATGAAGACATCAATGTCCGTATAGTATTTTCTTTACTTTAAGAGTTATCTATCAAAGATGATGTTTTTCATAGCCTTATTTTGGCGTTTAACGTATTTTTTAATCTATTTTCTCACTTGTGAGACTTTTGGCGGCGAGCATGAGTTAACTGTTGAATATCATGCAGTTAGCTGAGGGGTGACAGTGTGCAATTAGGTCTATACTTACTCTAATAGCGAACAACGGCCATATTGCGGAAATAAGCACTGGAATCACGTACAAATTTTGATATTTTTGTCGCCAATACGCTTGTTAAATATTATTAAAATTCTTAATTGCTGTTGACTTGCTGAGTCAGATTGAGGGGATAAGTATGGAAGTCGAAATTGTACGCCAGACTCGCATCGTTGAAGAGGTAAATGGTGATGTTATTGCCGTGAAGCCAGACGGTGCTGCGAGAAAAGTCATTCAAGGCGAGACTATCCAGTCGAATGAAATTATGATCACCGCTCGTAATGCCTCCGTGGTGTTAAGTGCGGACGGTGTTCCCTCAGAGATTGACGAAAATAGCATTTCTCTTGGATTTGGAAAGCGCAGAAACAGGTGCATGGCATGTTGCGCCAGTTGATGGAGATGTTGAGTTTGATCTTGACCAGCTTGGTGAAGGTGCTTTAAGTGAAGACGATATTGCGGCAATTCAAGGCGCAATTTTAGACGGTGCTGACCCGACTCAAATTCTAGAAGCAACTGCTGCGGGAGCAGGTGGTGCTGGTTCCGCTAATGGTGGCTTTGTAACCATCGACTACAATGGCACCGAAGTGTTAGCAAGTACTTTCTTCGAAACATCTGCGCAAGCACAAGACGATGCAGAAGAGACAGAAGATGAGCTAAGAACGTTAGTATTTGCTGCTGGTGGTGAAAGCATTTCAGAAGCGCTTGTTGAGGGCTCTCTATCATCTGGTACTTACCCCCAATCAGAAACAGCAACAGTCACCATCTTTGCTGGTGACCTTCCCTTAGATGCCGATAGTTTTGTCCCTGAACCTGCTTCACTCGCTAGCTTATTGGCTGAACTCAATTCTGATATCACATCTTCAGGCGAAGCCGTTACGTTTACTTATGATTCTGCCGAGAACGCTATTATCGGTGTCAACGCTCAAGGTGAAGTGTTGCGCATTGATATTGATACGACTCTGGTCGGCAAAGATGTCAGCCTTGAGCTGGCCACAACAGTAAGCCAGCCTATTGATCATGTAGATTCTGTTGGTGGTGGACAAGTTGCAATCAGCGATGATCAGATTTCAGTCAGCTTTGATATCACAGGTGCTGATTCAGGTGGTAACGCTATTCGAGCTCCTATCGATGCTCAGGTTTCAATTGGAGATGGCGTTAATCCAACACCTCAAGCGACGAATGTTCAGAACGTCGAATCTGATTCAACGTTAATCCAAGGCGCATTCGTTGAAATTGGCAGTGATGCACTGGCCTCAGTAACGTTTGACAGTTCTGCACTTCAGCAATTTGATGGCTTACTCAGTGACAATCAAACCACGACGGCAACGCTGTCAGATGACGGGACAACAATCACGTTAACGGCTGATGGTTCAGGAGATACCGTACTGACGGTTAGCGTTGATACGCAGGGGCAGTATGAGTACCAGCAGTTTAAGCCTTTGGAACACAATGGCTCTGATACGATTTCTCTTTCGCTGCCTACCACTATCGTAGATTACGATCAGGACACGGTAACCAATGACCTTAATATTGAGATTACTGACGGCGACAACTCTGTTATTACTAATGTTGATGGGTTGAGTCTTGATGAATCAGGTGTTGCTGGTGGTTCGCAAGTGGGGACTGCTGTGGTTTCGGGTAGTGGTTCTATTACAGCCACCGCAGGCAGCGATATTATCGATCACTTTGAGTTGGAGCCTAGCGAATTTAATACCGATGGCTCACTGACTTCACAGGGGCAGCAGGTCACTCTTGAACTAACGGCTAATGAGAACGGTGTTCGAACGTACGAAGGTGTGATTGAGCTCAATGGCAGCCGTGTCACAGTGTTCGAAATTAAGGTGGATTCACCTGCGCAAGGTGATTATGAGTTCGCGTTGTTTGAACAGCTTGATCATTTAGGTGCGAACGATGAGTCATTGACGATTGAACTCCCAGTTTACGCGGTTGATGCGGATGGTGACCGTTCTGAATTAGCGGGCGGTACGGGTTCCGAGGAAGCGGGCAAAATTCTCATCCAAGTGAAAGACGATGCACCGACGATTAGCAGCGCTGACGCCTTGACTCTTGACGAAGATGACCTCGCTTCAGGTTCCTCACCAGACGTGGCTTCTTTGACGGCAAACGGTCAGTTTACTGTAACTGAAGGCGCAGATACGGTAGTTGAATACCGACTCGATACGAACTCTAATCCAGTATCAGGTTTGAAGTCCGATGGCTTGGCGGTATCGCTGAATGAAACCTATGACAGCGCAACTAATACCTATACCTATACCGCTTCAACGTCTGCTCAGGATGTATTTGTCCTGACGATAAAAGGAGATGGCACCTACTCATTTGAGTTGAAAGGACCGATTGATCATGCTGCGAATGCTGATGATAAAACATTGAATTTCGCGGTTATTGCCAAAGATAATGATGGTGATACTGCTGCGCAAAATATTTCTGTCAATATTGTCGATGATGCTCCTTCGATAACCCATGCTGAGGCGTTAATCCTCAACGAGAATGACTTAGCCAGTGGCACTAGTCCAGACGCGACACGCGTGAGCCAAGATGGAGACTTCACCACGCTTGAAGGGGCGGATAAGGTCGTGAGCTACAAGCTTGACCTGACCACTAACCCGATTGATGGCCTGACTTCTCAGGGCAAAGCGGTGACGCTCTCTGAGTCCATCGATGCTGATGGTGTGGCGACGTACACGGCTTCAAGCACTGATGGCGATGTGTTTGTACTGACGTTACGTCCTGATGGCAGCTACACCTTTGAGCTGAAAGGTCCGATTGACCATGACGCTAACAGCGACAGTGAACGCCTTGATTTCACGGTGGTGGCGACCGACACTGATGGCGACACCGACCGTATTACCATGCCTGTGACTATTGGCGATGATAGCCCGAACATCGCATCGGCTGAGGCGTTAATCCTCAACGAGAATGACTTAGCCAGTGGCACTAGTCCAGACGCGACACGCGTGAGCCAAGATGGAGACTTCACCACGCTTGAAGGGGCGGATAAGGTCGTGAGCTACAAGCTTGACCTGACCACTAACCCGATTGATGGCCTGACTTCTCAGGGCAAAGCGGTGACGCTCTCTGAGTCCATCGATGCTGATGGTGTGGCGACGTACACGGCTTCAAGCACTGATGGCGATGTGTTTGTACTGACGTTACGCCCTGATGGCAGTTACACCTTTGAGCTGAAAGGTCCGATTGACCATGACGCCAACAGCGACAGTGAGCGCCTTGATTTCACGGTGGTGGCGACCGACACCGATGGTGACACCGACCGTATTACCCTGCCTGTGACCATTGGCGATGATAGCCCGAACATCGCATCGGCGGAGGCATTAATCCTCAATGAGAATGACTTAGCCAGTGGCACTAGCCCAGACGCGACACGCGTGAGCAAAGACGGAGACTTCACCACGCTTGAAGGTGCGGATAAGGTAGTGAGCTACGAGCTTGACCTGACCACCAACCCGATTGATGGCCTGACTTCTCAGGGCAAAGCGGTGACGCTCTCTGAATCCATCGATGCCGATGGCGTGGCGACCTACACGGCTTCAAGCACTGATGGCGACGTGTTTGTACTGACGTTGCGCCCTGATGGCAGTTACACCTTTGAACTGAAAGGTCCGATTGACCATGACGCTAACAGCGACAGTGAACGCTTTGATTTCACGGTGGTGGCGACCGATACCGATGGCGACACCGACCGCATTGCGCTGCCAGTTACGATTGGCGATGATAGCCCGAACATCGCATCGGCTGAGGCGCTAATCCTCAATGAGAATGACTTAGCCAGTGGCACTAGCCCAGACGCGACACGCGTGAGCAAAGACGGAGACTTCACCACGCTTGAAGGTGCGGATAAGGTAGTGAGCTACGAGCTTGACCTGACCACCAACCCGATTGATGGCCTGACTTCTCAGGGCAAAGCGGTGACGCTCTCTGAGTCCATCGATGCCGATGGTGTGGCCACCTACACGGCTTCCAGCGTAGATGGCGATGTGTTTGTGCTGACGTTGCGCCCTGATGGCAGCTACACCTTTGAACTGAAAGGTCCGATTGACCATGACGCCAACAGCGACAGTGAACGCTTTGATTTCACAGTGGTGGTGACCGATACCGATGGCGACACCGACCGCATTACTCTGCCTGTTACGATTGGCGATGATAGCCCGAACATCGCCTCGGCGGAGGCGTTAATCCTCAATGAGAATGACTTAGCCAGTGGCACTAGCCCAGACGCGACACGTGTGAGCCAAGACGGAGACTTCACCACCCTTGAAGGTGCGGATAAGGTCGTGAGCTACGAGCTTGACCTGACCACTAACCCGATTGATGGCCTGACTTCTCAGGGCAAAGCGGTGACGCTCTCTGAATCCATCGATGCCGATGGTGTGGCCACGTACACGGCTTCAAGCACTGATGGCGATGTGTTTGTGCTGACGTTACGCCCTGATGGCAGTTACACCTTTGAGCTGAAAGGTCCGATTGACCATGACGCCAACAGCGACAGTGAGCGCCTTGATTTCACGGTGGTGGCGACCGACACCGATGGTGACACCGACCGTATTACCCTGCCTGTGACCATTGGCGATGATAGCCCGAACATCGCATCGGCGGAGGCATTAATCCTCAATGAGAATGACTTAGCCAGTGGCACTAGCCCAGACGCGACACGCGTGAGCAAAGACGGAGACTTCACCACCCTTGAAGGTGCGGATAAGGTCGTGAGCTACAAGCTTGACCTGACCACCAACCCGATTGATGGCCTGACTTCTCAGGGCAAAGCGGTGACGCTCTCTGAATCCATCGATGCCGATGGCGTGGCGACCTACACGGCTTCAAGCACTGATGGCGATGTGTTTGTGCTGACGTTGCGCCCTGATGGCAGCTACACCTTTGAACTGAAAGGTCCGATTGACCATGACGCCAACAGCGACAGTGAACGCTTTGATTTCACAGTGGTGGCGACCGATACCGATGGCGACACCGACCGCATTACTCTGCCTGTTACGATTGGCGATGATAGCCCGAACATCGCCTCGGCGGAGGCGTTAATCCTCAATGAGAATGACTTAGCCAGTGGCACTAGCCCGGACGCGACACGCGTGAGCAAAGACGGAGACTTCACCACGCTTGAAGGTGCGGATAAGGTCGTGAGCTACGAGCTTGACCTGACCACCAACCCGATTGATGGCCTGACTTCTCAGGGCAAAGCGGTGACGCTCTCTGAATCCATCGATGCCGATGGTGTGGCCACGTACACGGCTTCAAGCACTGATGGCGATGTGTTTGTGCTGACGTTACGCCCTGATGGCAGTTACACCTTTGAGCTGAAAGGTCCGATTGACCATGACGCCAACAGCGACAGTGAACGCTTTGATTTCACGGTGGTGGCGACCGATACCGATGGCGACACCGACCGCATTACATTGCCTGTTACGATTGGCGATGATAGCCCGACAATTCGCTCTATTGACCCATCAAGCACGTTTGTCGTTGATGAAGATGATACGGCAGCAGGTTCTGATTCGTCTGGTGCAGTCGCCGTTGCGACAGGTAGTTTTGTCACCTCACAAGGGGCTGATGGTGTTGTTGCCTATGAGTTGGTGAATATAGCTGATACGCAAAATGGTCTAACGTCTAATGGGCAAGCCGTTACGATTTCAGAGGTGAATGGCGTTGCCGGCGCGACCACTTATCAAGGTGTGGCTGGCGGTCAAGTGATCTTCACTATAGTGCTGTCTGACAACGGTGATTACACTTACACCCAATTTAAAGCTTTGGACCATGCACAAAACAGCGATACGTTGACCATTCCGTTCGATGTGGTTGCGATTGATAAAGACAACGACATCTCACCTGCTGTCCGCCTACCAATTGCAGTCATTGATGATCAACCTGTACTAACGGGGACGACAGGGGAAACATCTGTCGACGAAGATGACCTAGCGGGTATCGGCTCGGATCGCTCAGAAGACACCACGATTAATGGTAACTTCGTCATTGCTGAAGGCGCTGACAGTGTTGTGGAATATGAGTTAACTAATGCAGATGATACGTTAGATGGTTTGTCTGCTGACGGCGAAGCGCTTGAGTGGGCTGCTGTCCAAACCAGTGGCACGACGTTCACCTATACAGCAATGACTGAAAATGGTCATGAGCCAGTATTTAGAATTGTTTTTGATACATTAGACAACAGCTATCAATTTGAATTACTTAAACCTCTTGATCATGCAGACGGTGCGGGTGAAAACAGTGTCCAAATAGACTTTACAATCAAGGCGACAGATTTTGATGGAGATGAGTCCGCTGCGATTACTCTACCTATTACCGTCGTCGATGATGTCCCATTGTTGACTGACCACTCGATTTCTAGAGTTGAAGGTAGTGGTTTCAAGAGAGTGAATATGTTTGAAGCCTCCACTGATAAAGGGGCTGATGACGCTGCTATTACGATGATTGAAGGGACTACAGACGGTACTTCGGTGATTAAATTTGGCGGTGAAAATGGTACCTATGTCGATAGTGTCGATATTCAGTCTGGCAATCAAACGATCAAAGTTTACGAAGAGTACGATACTGGTAACGGAACAAGAGATATCCGCGAACTGGGTGAGTTGAGAGTCAACTCTAATGGTGACATCCGTTTCAAAGCGTACGATAACCTAGAACATGATGGTGATACGTTTGATTTTAGTATTGATGTGACTGCGACGGATGGAGACAAAGATACCTCAACGGCGCAATTGGATCTGACCATCGTCGATAGAAAAGCGTCAGCAATCGCGCTCAAAGTTACGACTTTCGAAGAATCTGGTCGTGATCCGTCGATTGACTACGATCCAAATAATCCGAATACCGTTGATACCGCTAACGTTCAGGATAACCAGAGCGGCATCACGGGTCTTGACTCTCCAACACAGATTTTGCTTCAAGCGAATTTGTATGATGCGGATAACAACGAATCTATCGGTGGTATGACGATCAAGGCGGGAGATCACCACGGTACCTTCTACTACTTTGACGGCAGCCAATACGTCGAACTTGAACCAAACAACAGAGGCAAAATCTACATTGATGGCTCTTTGATTGATCAGACATCGAGTGTGAATGGCGATGGCGATCAAATCACCACGATCACTAACCTGTATTTTGTACCAGACAGAAACTACTCGACCGATGAATCAGGTATCCAGATCAAGTACCAGCTTGAAATTGACAACGATGGTACGTTGGATCATAAGCTGAATTCGAGCTTCAGAATTGAAGTGGAAAGTGTCGCCGATATTGCCACCTGGGATGATGCCAATAGCACCTACGAATACACGCTAACAGAGGATGGGGCTCATCAGACGCTCAACTTGAGTGCGGTGACACAAGATACCAGTAATCCAGAGACGATTACGTACCGTCTTGAAGTGACTCAAGGTCAAGGCGAGTTTGAGTTACTGGATGCATCAGGAAACGTCATTGCAGAGTCATCTCCAGGCGTTTATCTGATCAGCTCTGATGACATCAACAGTGTTCAGCTAAATCCGAGGGATAACTTCTCTGGAGCGATTAAGTTTGACGCAAAAGCATTGACCGAAGAAAGCTCCAATGCTGTTTCTGGCAAAGAAACTGCCGAGTCCGTGGTTCAAGAGCTGGTATTCAATGTTACGCCGAAGGCAGATGAGAGTAGCTTCTCAGTCAACCGTATCTCAATCTTTGAGGATAATGCGGCGAGCCAGAACACAGTCGATCCCGATACCGATCATGAACCGTTTACACTCGATAAAGTCATCACGCTCAATTCAACGGTTGACATTGATACTCCGGGAGATACTTCTGAAGTGCTGTATGTCCGTTTATCTGATTTCACTGACGAAAATGGTCAGCCGCTAACTGGCTTTGAAGTACGTTGGGTGAGTTCAGGTGATCCGCTAACGCTGATTACGGATGGTAGTGAAAGCTATTACGAGATTGCACAATCTGATTTGGATAAAGTTGAAATTCAACCGCCACTACATTCCAACGAGAACTTCACCTTTGAGGCCACAGGTGTTGTGAAAGATACCGCAACACTTGGCGATGGCTCTCAGGTTACCGATGTGGTCGAAATGGGTGCGGGTAAAACCGTTCATGTGTCGGTGAAAGGTGTCGCTGACATCCCTTACATCCCAGATGTACCAGATGTTCCTGACACTGGTGCTGAGCTTGATACTTGGTACAGCTACACAGACGGTAATGGCAATGCAGGTGCGCAGGTTGTCATTAACGAAAACTCCAGTATTGAGCTGAGTTTTGCCGTCCTGTCGGGTGAAGAAAAAGATGGTGTCAATGATAACTCTGAATCGATAACGGTACTTCTCTCGGATATTCCTGATGGCGTTCAATTGTACGACAGTAATGGTGGTGCAATTGACTTGGTATATGTAGGTAGTGATGCTAATGGCCCTATTTATCAGGCCAATATTACTCAAGAGCAATACAATTCAGGTATTACGGTTGAACCGCCAAAACATTCGACGGAAGACATTAACATAACGACGAAAGTTATCGTTACGGAGAATGACGGCCACATCAGAGAAGTTGACGGCAGTATTCTGGTTAAAGTTGTTCCTGTTATTGATGCCGGTGGTAGTGATGACGCTTACAGTAGGACTTCTACAGGTAACGAAGACAGCTTTATCGTCGTCCCTTGGAATCTGCAAAATGCAGAGAATCCTGACAGAGCACCAGATACCAATGATCGTGATTATGAGTTCGTCTCATCCATTACTATTTCAGGTTTCCCTGAAGATGTTGAGATTACGATTGATGGCGTTCCAGTGGCTAACTACACAGGCGGCACCGCGATTTATGATGACGTTACCAATACATTGACGATCACTGGGTTGGACGAAAACTCCAGCCAACCTGTCGTGCGTGTTAAGCCGCCAGAAGACTCTAGCGTCGACATGAACTTACAGACCAAATTGGTCATCGAAGAGCATGACGCCGATAATAATGGGGACAGTGTTGCCCCTAAAGAAGTGACGGGTTCACTCACCGTTGTGGTTAGGCCAATTGTTGAGAGTGATGGTGATCTTCAGGTTAAATCTAATAATGCTGTTGTTACCACGATTGACGATGCAGATGATGATGGTCGTATAGACTTCACTATCAACGATCAAAATGGTGATGCGAATGTTATTGTCTTTGAAGATCTTGATCCGAGTTCGGATGAACTAGTCAAAGAAGTGGTGGTTCGTTTTGTCGGCATTTCAGGTGATGACTTGGATCAGCTGTTTGTCACAGGTGCTGTCAACAATGGTGACGGCTCTTGGACAGTGACGGATGAAGAAAACTTCAGCATTGTCGCCCCTGATGGCCTTAGTTACACCGATAGCAATGGGTTACCGAGCAGTACCTTGACGGTTGAGTTTGTCGCTCAGGTTTACGATAAAGGTGATGAAAACGAGAATGGCCCAGTGAGTCAGAAATCGACCACTGTGGATCTTACTTTCCCGACTGATGTTATTGATCAAAACAGCGAAGCTGCGGTTATTGAGCAAGTGACGACTCCAGACGCCATTATCACAGGAGTCGAAGACAACTACGTTGACCTTAGTAGTCAGCTAAGCAATGTTGTCCAAATTGGTGTCGATGGTAGTAATATCAGTACTGCTGATCATGTCGCGGATCAGCTCACGATAGTGATTGATCCAAGCGATATTCCAGCAGAAGTGAGTGGTTTGAAAGTGATCGGAGCGGAATACGATTTCGCTAATAACCTTTACCTGTTCGAAGCAACCGTCAATCCTGATGGCAGTATTTCGATTCCTGATGGCCTCAAACTAGAGCTGCCAGAGGATTATGCTGGTGACTTCAACTTACCGATTACCTTTGTCACTACGGATAAAGCGTCCGGTGATGAGAATCGTGTCGAATTGAATATTCCTGTCGCAATAACACCGGTAGTTGATATAGCGCCGGGAGCGGGCGAGCAGGGTCAGCCTCTCGACAGCGATGTCACTCCTGAAATAAGCCTGAGTGCGACTTCAGTTGAAAAAGGCACGGGTACTCAGTTGGACGCTAATGCACTGGAAGATAATCTTATTAAGTTAGATCTTGATATTGATTTGGCAGATGTTCGCAACGATAGTCACCAAGGCCAAGAAACACTGACGAGAGTTGAAATCACGTTACCTGATTCTAGCTTGGGTTATTTCGCTGATGTGAATGGTGACCCTATCCAACCAGACAGCAGTGTGTTTGTCGTTGATTCTAACGATCCTGTGGTTATTCAGGCGGCATTAGATGGCTTGTACTTTGTACCTAAAGAGAACTATCCGACGGACAGCAGTGGCAATTCAATCTCCTTTACAGTGAAAGGCACGGTGGTTGACCAAACCACTTTTGATACCACAGGTACGACGCAAGTTTCCAATACGAGTAGTGAGCGCACCTTCACGCAGAACGTGGACATTGATATCACGCCAGTCCTGGATCCTGTCACTATGCCAACCGCAGCGGACAATATCGTTGTGGTTGGTGATGAAGATACCGACATTTCGCTCACTTCAGGTGGTTCTGGATTGTCGATCGCATTGAATGACACGGATGGCTCAGAGCAATTCCTTTCAGCCAAACTAACGGGTGTGCCTGATGACTTTACGGTAACCAGTACTTCGTCTGACTTTGTAGTTAAGAACAGTGGTGGTGGTGAATGGGTTATTCAATTGACTGACCCGAGCGTAACAGAAATCGATCTGTCAGCGATTTCGATTCGCCCAGCAGAGCATTTCAGTGGCACTGCCAATATTGGAATTACTGTGTTTACGCAAGAGCAACTGTTACAAGAGCCTACTGCACATCAAGGGCAATTCACCATTGATGTTACCCCTGTTGGCGATGTGGTAGACATTGACCCAACAAGCAGTGTGACTGGTAATGAAGGTGAGAATATCGACATTGCTATAAACGCGAGTATCGTTGATAAAACCGATCTGTTACCGGGTGATTCTGCTCAGGATCAGCCAGAAACATTGTTAATTACTGTTGAGCAAGTACCGGACGGTGCGACGATTTACTACCCAGATGGTGTGACACCTGCGAACAATCTAGGCAATGGTAAATGGGAGCTGCGTGTCGATGCTCAGGAAGTCGACAAGATTGTGTTTAATTCCGGGGATCACAACAAAGGAACTTGGAATGAAGATAGCCTGAAAATTACCGTCCAATCGGTGGATAAAGATGCGGATGGCAATGAATATCTTGGTCCGACAACGAATCAGGTCTTTGATGTCGCCGTTGATGTTGAAGCGGTGAATGACCGCCCAGAGTTCAACAATATCGCTGATATTCAGACCGCAGAAGATACTGTCGTGGCGATTAAAGGCTTCACGGTGTCCGATGTGGATTCTAGCCTTGATGATCCCGATGCTGAATACACGTTGACTTTAAATGTAGATAGCGGCGAGCTATTCCAAAACACCACGATAGCAGCTAACAATGGGCTCACCGTCTCGGTGGATGCATCAGGCCAGACTGTGACAATTACGGGTAAAGTCGCTGACATCAACTCGGCTCTTGCTCAAGACCTTGTCACATTCAAGCCGGATGAAAACAGCAATGATTTGATCGACACTGATGGCGTTAAAGTGACGGCCCACATCGACGATCAAGGCAATGTGGGTTCGGTGGATGCTGCAAACCCAGACACCTCAAACACCAACGAAACGTCATTCGTTATTCATGTCTCTGAAGTGAATGACGAGCCTCAAGCTGGCGATCTTGACCTAGGGGATATTCTTGAAGAAGGCAGTATTCAGATCACCGCCGCGCAGTTGATTGCCGCCAGCAATGACATTGATGGTGATGATTTGGTGGTTAAGTCCATCTCTGTCCCCGCAGAGCAAGGTACACTGACTCTTAACCCAGACGGTGTTTCTTGGACGTTTACGGCAGCAGATGACTTTAATGGTGATGTGTCCATCAGCTATACCATTGAGGACAATGGTGCAACGAACGGAGTCAATGACTTCCTTCAAGATACAGGTACGGTTTCATTGTCTGTGATAGGGGTAAATGATAAGCCTGAGATTGATGTGGACGACATTACGACCATCATCAATGAATCTTCGGGCCAGTTGATCAGTGGAATCTCCGTCAGCGATGCTGACTATGTTGACGCATTTGCTAATGACGCCATGACTGTCACGCTCAGTGTCGATTTTGGACAGCTGAATGTAACCATACCTGCGGGCTCTTCTATCACAGCGACTCCGTCGTCAGGCAGTTCAATTACACTGACGGGCACTATTGGTGAACTGAATACCCTGCTGGATTCTCCATCTGCTGGCACTGGTGTAACCTTTGATGCGACGCACGCCCCATCTGACAGCGTGACGCTTGCCATTACTGCGACGGATTCAGGCAACCCTTCAGGCATGGTGATGTCGGAGACAACGCAAAAACCGATCACGATTACGCCTGTTGCAAACGCGCCAACTCTATCGATTGCGCCAGATAACAATTATGTGAAGAACATTAATGCCAGCCTAACAGCAAGCAATAATGGTATCGCTCTACTGGGGATCGTTGCGGCACTTACGGATGTCCATGAAGCTCTATCTCTGGAGTTGTCGGGACTTCCTGCTGGATCAACGGTGGAAACATCGTCAGGAACGCTGGTTCCAGTGGACGGTAAAGTTGTCGTGCCTGCAGATGATATTGATAGCGTCTCTATCGTCGGTGCACAGGAAGGGGCACATACCATTCAATTGACTGCGGTGTCGACTGAAACGGATAGCTCTACGGCTGAATCAGCACCTATTGATATCAACCTTAACGTGACCAATGATATCTCCGATATTGATGTTTCTTCCTCTAGCCAAGATAACCAGCTATTGGGAAGTGACGAAGGTATCGAGTTGCAGGCGGGTTCCGGTGACGACCGAATCGAAGGAGGAACTGGCAATGATACGCTTATCGGTGGTGCTGGTGACGATATTCTTGATGGTGGTTTAGGTTCAGACATTCTGACAGGTGGAACTGGTGAAGATACCTTTATTTGGCATGAAATTGATGATGGTGCGACGGACACTATTACCGATTTCAGTATTGCTGAAGGAGATCAGATTGACCTGCGTGAAGTGTTACCTGAACTGAAGCAAGCTAATGTGGATATGGATACTTTACTGTCCCATTTGGATGCAAAGTTAGTTGATGGAGATGATATTGAACTTAAAGTGCACCCTGATGGTAATGGAAATGGTGAGCAAACTATTCTGGTGGAGGATTTAGGTCAACAAATTGACTTCAACAGCATGGATTCCTCGCAAATTATATCGACCTTGCTTGATCAGCACATTATCGTCCACGATCAGTAATTCTGAATATAAAAACGCCCTCAACCTTGTTCAGGCTAGGTTGAGGGCGCTTTGTTTTATCTCATGCTTTTAACCGATAACAACCTGGCCTAGCACGTATCCTAGGCAACATGCCCCAATCACACCTATCAAGCCGACAGACATAAATGAGTGGTTGAAATACCACTTACCGATTTTAGTTGTACCGGAAGTATCAAAGTTTACCGTGGCGATATCTGAAGGGTAATTTGGGATGAAGAAATAGCCGTAAACGGCAGGCATCAAACCAATCAATAGGGCAGGATCTAAGCCGAGCCCTAGACCGACAGGGAGCATCATACGAGCAGTCGCTGCTTGAGAATTGACCACAACAGAGACGATGAACAGTGCCAGAGCGAATGTCCAAGGGTAGCTGGTCACCATTTCGACGATACCTGAACGGAATTGAGGCATGGCATATTTAAAGTATGTGTCGGACATCCATGCAATACCAAAGATGGCAATAGCTGCGACCATACCAGACTTAAATACCACGCCGTTGGGGACATCGCGGGGGTCGGTTTTGGTTGCCAGCAAGATTACACCACCAAAACACAGCATCATCATCTGGATAATGACGGACATTTTTATTGGCTTATCGCCCTCAACAACGGTGCGTATTTCCGGCACCATCGCGATAATGACAATGGTTATGATGGAGGCAAGGAAGATCAGCACTGCGTTGCGAGCAGATGCAGGTAGCACTTCGTCGAGAGAAGTGGCTGTTGTGCTCTCGATACGCTTGCGCCATTCGGGATCTTTGAGTCTCGCCTGATACTCCGGGTCATCATCCAGTTCCTTTCCTCGTTTTAGGCTATACAGGGACATCAGCAGAGTGCCAAACAGCGTTGCGGGAACTGTCACCATCAGGATGGACAGTAAGGTGATGTCATGTTGAATATCGGCAAGCTGAGCGAGGTAGTAGACCACAGCCGCCGATATAGGTGACGCGGTAATCGCTATCTGAGAAGCCACTGAAGAAGCAGCCATGGGTCGCTCAGGACGAATACCATTTTTCAACGCCACATCCCCAATGATAGGCATGATCGAATAGACAGCATGACCAGTACCTAAGAGAAAAGTCATTGAGTAAGTGACGAAAGGGGCGATGAGTGTCACGCGTTTGGGATTTTTGCGCAGAAGTCTCTCTGCCACTTGCAGCATATACTTCAGGCCACCAGCAGCTTCCAAGATAGAGGCACAGGTTACCACCGCAAGGATTATCAACATGACCGTCACAGGTGGCGATGTTGGTGGCATCTTAAAGATGAAGACCTCGATCACCAACCCAATTCCTGATACGACACCTAAACCGATACCACCATAGCGTGAACCGATATAGAGCATTAACAGCAGGAAGAGAAACTCAAAATACAACATAGAGTAATTCCTTAAAATTATTGTGGATAATGACATTGTCAGAAGCTGACGGATAATTTCTTCGCTGATGGTCACACAATACAGATGAGCAAAAATGGAAAGTGCTTTCTAAGACGTTGCTCACAGGGATATCAATGCAACTTACTGACGGTTAACAATAATTTCACATAATTGGAACGCTATAGATAAGTAGCGGCTAAGTTGTAATGTGCTTTTGGAAAGTCGTTCTTCTTAGTAGAAGAATGGATTTGCATACAAGTGTGGCGGATTATAATTGGAATAATAACTCAAATATTGTTTAGCAATTATTTTATATACTCAAAATTGAGACAACTTAGATTACATCAATAAGATAACCTATAGCCGATTTATAGTTTGGGAAAAATATATATAAAATTTGGTTAGTCGCTATGGAAAGTATGCCTTCGATCCTTATTGTTTGTATGGGTAATATATGCCGATCACCACTTGCTGAAGCTGTTCTGAAAACAAAAGCACAGCAGCGTGGCTTAGTACTCAATATTGCCAGTGCTGGAACTATTCGAGATCAGGTTGGCAACTCGCCAGACAGACAGGTTCAATCATTAGCGAGCCAGCACGGTTATGACCTGAATGGTTTGACTGCAACACAAGTGACGAAAAATGATTTTTCTAACTATGACATGGTGTTAGCAGCAGATAAGGCAAACTTGGCTGCGTTATATGACCTCTGCCCTAGGGAGTACAGAAACAAACTTGCGTTGTTTCTTTCGTATTCCGATGTTGATGAAAAAGAAATCCCCGACCCATATAAAGGGAGTCAAGTTCGTCACCAGAAGGCCTTTGAGCTGATTGAACAGGGAAGTGATGGTGTACTTAATTATATTACGTCAATAGCGGCATAAATTTAATTTTTCCAGTTATTAAAAATGAGACACACCAGAAGAACTGTTTATTAATTGATATTGAGTCTTTCTTATATATAAGACTCATTTTTTATCTTTGTATTTATTTTCCTATTGTCTTGCCGGGCTCAGGTTCGGTTGGGTAAGTATTATTTGAATTTTTATCGATAGCGATAAATGACTCTTGGCTTAATTCAGGGAACAAGTGTTGTGAAAAAGGTTTTGATTACGTTTGGTACGCGACCAGAAGCAATAAAAATGGCGCCTTTGGTTCATCAAATGAAAAGTGATTCTCGATTTGAAACCAAAGTATGTGTAACTGGGCAGCACAGAGAAATGCTGCATCAGGTATTAGAGCTTTTCCACGTCGAACCGGACTATGACCTCGATATTATGGAACCGGGTCAAACACTGACAACGGTGACAACCAAGATTTTAACTGGGATGGAAGAGGTTCTTAGCGAATTTAAACCTGATGTTGTTTTGGTTCACGGTGACACGGCAACAACTCTGGGTGCGACGCTCGCCTCGTATTACCAGCAAATTCAGGTTGGCCATGTTGAAGCTGGTCTTCGAACTGGAAACATCTACTCTCCATGGCCTGAAGAAGGGAACCGAAAACTTACAGGTTGCCTAACGAAATTCCATTTCGCGCCCACAAAAACCTCTTTACAGAATCTGGTTGATGAAAACGTGCCTGCCACGGATGTTCATGTGACGGGTAACACGGTTATCGATGCGCTGTTCATGATTCGCGACAAGATTGAAAACGATTCAGATCTTAGAGCAACACTAGACAGTGTGTTCCCAATGCTTGAGTCCGACAAGAAACTGATTCTGGTGACTGGTCATAGAAGAGAGAGCTTTGGTGGCGGCTTTGAGCGTATCTGTCAGGCGCTGTCTGATACGGCATTGCGTCATCCAGATTGCCAGATCTTGTATCCGGTTCATCTAAACCCGAACGTACAAGAACCAGTCAATCGCTTGCTCAAAAACATTCCAAACATCCATTTAGTGGAGCCTCAACAGTATCTGCCATTTGTTTATCTGATGAATAAGGCTCACATCATATTGACGGACTCTGGCGGTATACAGGAAGAGGCTCCATCTCTCGGTAAACCCGTTTTGGTTATGCGAGATACCACCGAAAGACCTGAAGCTGTGGAAGCAGGAACGGTCAAACTGGTAGGTACGGACAGCGATTTGATTTGTCGCGAGCTCACTCAGCTTTTGACTGATCAAACAGCCTATGAATCCATGAGTCAGGCCCACAACCCGTATGGTGATGGGCAGGCTTGTCAAAGAATTGCAGATATTTTAGCGCTTTAAAGATTAAGGAACACACAATGTTTAACAAGGTTTCAGTTGTAGGCTTAGGCTATATCGGCTTACCAACAGCTGCGGTTATTGCTTCACGCGGAATTGAAGTTATCGGTATTGATGTCAATCAGCATGCGGTGGACACCATCAATCAAGGTGAGATTCATATCGTTGAACCGGATTTGGATATCGTTGTTCGCAGTGCGGTAATGACAGGTAAACTAAAGGCAACAACCGTTCCTGAAGCAGCCGATGCGTTTATGGTTGCGGTTCCAACACCATTTAAAGGTGACAACCACGAGCCTGATTTGAGTTACATAGAAAGTGCCGCAAAGGCAATTGCACCAGTGCTTGAAAAAGGCAACTTAGTGGTTTTGGAAAGTACGTCACCAGTGGGTGCTACTGAGAAAATGGCTGGCTGGTTAGCGGAAGCTCGCCCTGACCTGACGTTCCCACAGCAAAGCGGAGATGCTGCTGATGTTAAAGTTGCACATTGCCCTGAACGTGTTTTGCCGGGTTATGTTCTACAGGAACTGGTGAGCAACGATCGCGTGATTGGCGGCATGAGCGATGCCTGTAACAAGCGTGCAGTTGAACTATACCAAACCTTTGTGCGCGGAGAATGTATTCTTACGAATTCTCGTACGGCGGAAATGGCTAAACTGACTGAAAACTCATTCCGTGATGTGAACATTGCTTTCGCCAATGAACTGTCCCTTATTTGTGAAAAGTTGAAGATCAATGTTTGGGAATTGATCAAGCTTTCTAATCGCCATCCACGCGTAAATATTCTTAATCCAGGACCTGGTGTCGGTGGACACTGTATCGCTGTTGACCCATGGTTCATCGTCAACAGCTGCCCAGATGAAGCAAAAGTAATTGCAATGGCTCGTGAAGTTAACGATGGCAAGCCTCTTTGGGTGATTGATCAGGTTAAACAAGCTGCAGATGAATTTAAAAAGCCAGTGATCGCGTGTTTAGGCTTGGCGTTTAAAGCCGACATTGATGACCTGCGTGAGAGCCCTGCGCTGGACATTACCACTCAGCTTGCCAATGAAAATGTTGGGCAGGTGATTGCTGTCGAGCCTAACATTTCTTCGCTGCCGGAAAACCTCGTTAAAGCGGGAGTTGAATTTATGGATCTGGAGCGTGCTCTTGAAGTAGCGAATGTGGTTGTGGTCCTTGTCGATCATAAGCAGTTTAAAGCCGCAGACAAACTCGCTTTCAGTAAGAAAGTGGTCATTGATACAAGAGGTGTTCTGGCGTGATATGAATCAGAGAGTGAAGCGGCTCAGTCATTCACTCTCTGAGCCTTCTCGCTAAAGGTTCGATGATGAAAAAAGTCCTACTAGTGATGCCATTGAGTACCCTTAAATGGGGAAGTGATAACGCCGGTGGCGTTGACTCCGTCTGCCAGCAAATAGTTCAGTCACTTGAGCTCAGCGCGCCTAAAGGTTTTGAGTATGAAATTCTGGCGATCAAAGTGGGTTCGTCGCAACAAGAGTTAAACAAAAGAATTCAACTCAATGAGCGAACTCATATCACTTTCATACCCAAGAAAGGGAAAGTATTTGGACTACCTGTGCCAGGGTTTGTTTTTCAGAACGTTAAGCTAAGTGAGCTTGCTCGTCGCTTTCAACCGGATGTGATTCATAGCCATCTACCGAGCCTTCCACTACTGCCAAGTCGTAAAGCCAGTTCAGTAATTACACTGCACTCATTAGGAAAGGTAGGTCGAAAAAGTCGCAGTTGGCTCAATAACTTAATTTTTGAAACTTTACTGCCTGCTTTCAGTTTGCGCTCTGCTGATCGATTAACTTGCGTGGGTGATATCTTGCTTGATGCGCTACCAAATAGGATGCATGAGAAGGCGTACAAAGTGGGTAATCCGGTTAATGATGTCTACTTTAAGCAAACAAAACGAACAACGTCAGACGCATTGCGCTTGGTGACCTGTTCTTTAATTACACCTCGCAAACAAGTCGATCAGATCATTAGGCTGCTGGCTCGGTTAGCGAATACTGTTAACGTTGATCTAAAAATCATTGGCCCTGTAGATGAGAGCTACGCGAGAGAGCTTAACACTCTTGCTGAAGAGTTAGGCGTCGCAGAAAAAATAGTTTGGCTTGGCCCGATGAATGTTGAGCAGATCAAACAAATGTATGCAGACTCTGATGTCGGAGTATTTCTTTCCCGTGAGGAAACGTTTGGACTTGCGCCATTGGAAAAACTTGCCTCTGGCCTGCCTGTGATCGCGACCGAAGTGGGTATCTTGCAGGAAGAACGAGCCTATTTCCGTGCTGCTGGGGTGCACTACACATCGGCCGACGGATCCGACGAGGAAACTGACAACGTTTTGCAGTTTTTGCACAACCTACCTGTGGTGGATACCGAATCCTTGAAAGCGAAGTTTTCATCACGTGCAGTGGTCGATGAATATCAAAAGCTCTACGGAGAGTTGTTGTGATTAAAAAGCTGCTCACTTATGCTCCTGTTCAGCTCTTTTCTGCTCTAAGCCTATTTACACTTATTGCAGTACAGACTCGCTTTCTTTTGCCGCAAGAGTACGGCTTTCTCGCTGTCTTGATGGTGATTGTAGAAGCGTCACGTTCAGTATTAGTTCAGTGGATCAATAACTGCCTTATTCGCTTCTATCCGAGTGCGGAGCAGGATCGGCAAAAGCAGATCAGCGCGACAGTTGTTCGTTGGTTGATTGGCAATATTCTCTTCTCTTTCTTTGTCATTGGTGTTTTGGTCGCGTTATTGACTGAGTTTGAATGGCGCGTCTTTTTCGCGGTTTACGCCTTTTTTGTCGCTAAAGCTCTTTATCTGTTTTCGATTGAGTATGCGCGTGTGAACCAAAAGTCCGGCCACTACCGCCGGTCTGTAATGACTCAAGCAGTCCTGTCGATACTCACAACCGTGTTATTCCTATCATTTTTTCCCGCTTTAGAAATGGCGTTGCTGTCTTTAGTCGTGAGCTATTCGATAGGATCTGCGATGTGTGTTGGTGCTGGAGCGTGGCATCGAAAAGTGACGCCTGAAACTGCGCTTAAAAAAGAGCTGTTCTCCTACGGCGCACCGCTTATGTTGTCTGGCCTGCTGGGCATACTGGCAGCGAGAAGTGATCGTCTTTTTATTGCCAATCTCACTGGGCTTGAACAAGCAGGGCAGTATGCCGCGATTGCGAATCTATTGTTCGGCATTATGGCGTTGGTTTTTATGGCTATTGCTCTACCGCTTTATCCAGAACTCACCAAGCTTACCGAAGACAGAACACGCCTAATTGCAAAGCACAAGATGTATAGCGGATTACTGTTTGCACTCAGCTTGCCCGCGACTACTGGTCTGTGTTTGCTAGCTCCGGCACTAGTGGGTATTTTCCTTGGTGACGCCTACGCAGATATCGACCTAACAACGTTTTATTTGGTCGCCGCTGCCGCTTTACTGTTTAACTTACGTGCGCATTTCTTTGATCATGGTTTGCAGTTCACCCTACAAACCAAGTACGTGCCTTTGATTATGGCGACTGTTTTATTCGTTCAAGTGCTGGCAGCTTTTGCTCTTATTCCTCAACTTGGCGCGCAGGGAGCAGCAATCGGCATTCTATTGGCCATGTTTGTTGGCCTGTTGCTAACCGCCTTTGTTGGTTGGAAGGCTGGATATCGATACCCGGCTCCTCAATCTGCGCTAAAAACAGTTACCGCATCAGGTGTGATGGCGTTAGCGATTCTTGTTGTCCAGCCATTCCTTGGGCAAATTAACGATGTCTTGGCTCTAATTGTCTCGATTAGTATTGCTTTAGTCGTATATGGCTTAGCGCATTTGCTGTTGAACAGCTTTGAGGTTCGCTCATCTCTACTCAAGCTAAGGAGTAGACAACGTGCTGTCTAAGATCTATTTATTGCCTTTTATCGCAATTACATCTGCGATTCTTCTTGGCGGTTACATGTTAGAAGATCTTGGGGTGCCGTACGTATCTCAAGGGGGATCACCGCTGTTTAAGATCCATTTGTACTCTTATCTGGTTTTGATGGGGTTTGGGTTGGTTTTTCTGTTTGATGGGGTGAAAGGAATTTCTCAACGGTTAGGCAGCTATTACCGTTTTTGGCTGATTGCTTTGGCATGTAATGTTTTCGTGATCCTATATGGTTTTGCCATTCATGGTTCTTCAGGGATGGCCTATTTGGTCAATACGTTTTTAGCACCAGTTTTGATCGTGCCGTTACTGGCTTACCTTAGTGATAATCAAAAATCGTTTCTGCTCAAACTGATTGCCTATCTAATATTACTTAACTCGCTTGTGGCTGTGATGGAATACATGCTCCATTTTCGTCTGGTCAAGGTTGAGTTCCAGGAGTTTTCATTCTTTCGCTCAACGGCATTTCTTACTCACCCTCTTAACAATGCGTTGATCACGGTCAGCATTGCGCTACTCATCGCCAACAAAACCAAGCTACCAAGTTTTGTGTATATGTTGATCGTTGCGTTAGCGTTATTCGCGTTTGGTGGTAGAGCTGCGTTAGCCATCTTTATTTGTGCGGTATCCGTGTCTTTTGCTCCCATGCAGTGGAAAGCCATCACGCAGGGCATCCCTGACAATAAACAAAAAATCGCATTATTCATGCTGATTGGATATTTCGCTTTCTGGGCTGGTGCGTACCTGCTTGTTGAGTCTGGAATTACGGAACGAATTGCATCAAAACTCTATATTGATGGCAGTGCGTCAGCACGATTAAACGTGTTTTACCTCATTGATCAACTTAGCCTTCGTGAATGGTTGCTGGGTGCAAGCCATCGTTTGATGGAATCCATTGAGCTTTATATTGGCATCAATGTAATCGAAAACTATCTCATTGGCTGGATATTCACCTTTGGACTCGTAGGAACTATTCCCTTGTTCTTAGTGGTTTATGTACCACTTACTTATTTTGCGATGACAGGAAACCTTATTGAAAGAATGAGCGTTTTCTCTTTTGCTGTAATCAGCATCACTAACAACTCTCTGACGACGAAAACACCGACCTTGCTATTGCTTTTCACCTGTTTGTACTTAAGCAAGTCATTGAGAGAAAAGTTGTCAGCTCCTCAAAATTTTCAATTAAATTCGGGTTACTCACATGCCTAATGCTATTGCCATCTATCGAATTGCTCGCTGGTTTTATCTGAAGAAAATCCCGCTGATTCCAAAGCTATTCCAGCTGTTTATTTTTATGTTCTATAACTGCCGAGTGCCCGTTAAGTGTCATATTGGTAAAGGAAGTTTTTTCGTCGTTAAAGGTATCGGCGTATCGCTGCATGACAAAACGGTAATTGGCGAGCAGTGCAGTATTGGTATTGGTTGTAAAACGGTGGGTAAAGGGCCGTTTAAAGAAGTCCCTAATGTCGGTGACCGTGTGTTTATCGGCCCAGGAGCAGTGCTGGTTGGGCCGATTGTGGTTGGTGACAACGCGATCATCGGCGCAAACAGTGTGGTGACAAAAAGCGTCCCAGAAGGTGCCATTGTTGGTGGGATTCCAGCCAAAATTATTGGATGGGTAAAAGACAACGATTATGACATCCATGACAATCGTTCTGACGTTGAAGGGACAGCCCCATTCCTTCAGGACCTCCGTGGTTAGGGGATAGTAACGTGTACACCTCGTCGATATATAAGAAATCGCCAATATTTATTCAGAACGTAATGGTGTCTTTACGAGACCTAGTGCGTGCAGCCATTCGTAGTGAAAAACGTGTCGCAGGCTTGAAGGGGCAACTTAGAGAAAACGAATACTCTCATGATGCACTCAAGATCTTTTGTGATTCGCAACTTGAAGCGGCATTGTTACGCGCAAAAAGCACTGCTGCTTACGGAACACATCAACAGCTAGACCAGTTTGCGTTTATTGACAAACAAGATGTCAAAGCCTCACCGGACGCTTTTCTCAACACACAGCTCAACCCTAAAGTGACAGTGAAGGGCAGTACTAGTGGCACAACAGGTACGCCTCTATCGATCCCACAAGACCTCAATTCGGTGCTTAGGGAGCAGGCGTTTGTCTCTCGTCATTTAGAGTGGGCTGGCTACCAAAAAGGCGACAAGCGAGCGTGGATTCGCGGTGATGTAGTCGTGCCACTATCTCAGAAAGTTGGCCCTTATTGGCGCTATTCAGTTTTTGAAAACATGATTCTAATGTCGTCGTTTCATCTGACAGCGGATGCGATTCCGGGTTATCTGACAGCAATGGAAGACTACGGTGTCGATATTATTCAAGCGTACCCATCCTCAATCGCTACGCTAGCCAAGTTCCTAGAAAGCAAGGACTTGTATTACCGAGGCAAATTGAAATCGATCGTGACCTCCTCAGAATCTCTCTCACAAGAAGATCGAGAAGTAATTGAGAAACGTTTTCAGTGCAAGGTGTTTGATTGGTATGGGCTGTTTGAGCGTGTCGCAGCGATTGGTAGTTGTGAACATGGCAATTATCACCTTATTTCTGATTATTCGCATGTTGAATTTCTAGATAGTGGTGATGGCAAGCACGAGATTGTTGGCACGAACTACAACAATGCACTTTATCCCCTCGTACGCTACCGCACTGGGGATCACGTTGTTTTGGCAACTGAACAACGTTGCCCATGTGGAAGAACATACCCTGTTATTGAGAAAATCGAAGGACGCGTTGGTGATTTTCTGCTCGGTGAAGATGGTCAGAAAATCCATATTCTTAACCACATACCAAAAGGTATAGAAGGTTTAATAAGCTGCCAGTTTGTTCAAGAAAAAGCAGAATCAATCAAAGTATTAGTTGTCGTTGACCAAGCCAAGTTTACGACGCAGCAGGAACAGCAACTCATCGCCAACACTAACGAGCGTGTAGGACAAAGCATTACAGTCGATGTTCACAGAGTAGATGCATTACCGAGAACGAAAAATGGCAAGGTGCGTCAGGCCGTATGCAGCGTGGAGAGCAAATTTTGAAAAAGACCATCAATCTGACCATTGCAACTGATATCAAAGGGCAGGGCGGAATTGCAACTGTATTGGGCGTTTACCAACAGTCCGGTTTCCTTGCTGACAATGCGGTAAGGCTGATTGCAACTCACTCTACCAACAATCGACTTGGTCGCGTTGGAGCATTACTGCTTTACATTAGCGCGTTAGTTAAAGTCTTGTTCTATTTTGCGTTTTATCGTGTCGGGTTAGCACATATTCATGTTGCCTCAAGAGGAAGCTATTTGCGGAAATCAGTGCTTGTGAGGTTGATTAAAGCACTGGGTGGCAACGTGATATTGCATTTGCATGGCGCTGAGTTTCGCGATTTCTATGCGAACGAGTGTGATGAGAATAGAAAGAAGCACATTCGTGACACATTCGAAATGTCGGATGTGGTTATTGTGCTCTCCTCTCAGTGGATCGATTGGGCAAGAGCGACTTTTCATCGCTCAGAGCACTTCCAGTTGGTCTATAACGCTGTGCCATCACTTGAGCTTGAAGCATCGTCTACATCTTCTTCAACCATCAGCTTTCTAGGAAGAGTGGGTGAGCGTAAGGGCGTTCATGACCTGCTCAAGGCCATGGTTAGAGTCAAACGACACTGCCCTGACGCTAAGCTTATGATCGGAGGTGACGGTGACGTTGAAAAGTACCGTGCGATGGCAAGGGATTTAGGGCTTGAATCCCATGTGGAGTTTTTGGGTTGGGTTTCTGGTCAACGCAAGCTCGACGTACTGAGACAGACTCAAATCTATTGCCTGCCTAGCTATAACGAAGGGTTTCCAATGGGTGTATTGGAAGCGATGTCGGCTGGTATTGCCGTGGTGTCCACTTTCGCTGGTGGTATTCCTGATGCGATATCTCATGGCAAGGAGGGCACTCTCGTAGAAGCTGGGGACTCAGAGGCCTTGGCTGATGCGCTTATTGAACTATTGATTAATCAAGATATGAATCAAAATTATACCCAAAACGCAAAACAAAAATTTGATGAACACTTTTCTGTGCAAGCAATTATTCCTCAAGTGCAACGTATTTATGATGCCGTGCTTCTCCAAAGGAGCCGCGCATGATTACTGATATTCGTTGCTCACTTTTAGACGATGCCACTCACAATGATTTTGCCGGTTTTGATCCGTTTGATGGATTAAATGCTCGCCTTTTCGATATTTTCCCACGGTTGCGTAATTCGCTATTCGGCCTCGCATGGATTCAGATTTTCAAGCGCTCGAGTATTAATATGCGTCACCTTCTTGGGGTACCAAAGAAGCGCAATCCCAAAGGCGTTGCTTTGTTTATTTCAGGGATGTTAGAGCAATACCAGACCACTCATGAAACTCACTTACTTGAAGAAGCCCAGAAATTGGCTGACTGGTTGTTGGAGCATCAGTGCTGCTCGAAAACTTGGGGTGCTTCTTGCTGGGGGTATCATTTTGATTGGAAAGCCCGGGCATTTTTTGTACCCAAGGGTAAACCCAACGTCATATCAACCATCTACGTAAGCAGAGCTTTGTTCGACCTTGGAAAGCTGACCAACAACCAACGCTATGTTGATGCAGCATGTTCCAGTGCAGAGTTTATTGTTGAGCATTTATACACAGAAGATCAGCAACGACAATTTTTTGCTTATATCCCAGGGGAAAAAGCATTCGTCCATAACGCAAGTTTATGGGCCGCTGCCTGGGTTGGATTTGTTGGTTCTGAGACAGACAACGCGAAATATCAAGAACTTGCTAGAACTGTGGCTTGGCAAAGTATCAATGAGCAGTCACCTGATGGCAGTTGGGTATATGGTGCACGCAGCCACCACCAGTTCATTGATGGTTTTCATACAGGTTATAACCTTGAAGCGTTATACGAACTCAAACATTCGCTGCAAACCGACGAGTTTGACGAGTCGATTGATCATGGGTTGGTTTACTACAAAGAGCATCTTTTTGAAGAAGATGGTACGGCTAAGTACTACAACAATAACCGCTACCCTCTTGATCCGCATTCAGTAGCCCAAGCTGTGATCACCTTAATTAAGGTCGGTGGAGAGCAAGACGATTTAGACATGGCAGGTAAAGTACTCAATTGGTCTGTCAAAGAGCTTTATCTTTCAGATAAAAAACAATTTGTTTATCAAAAGACCGCACGCACAACTAACGCAATTAACTATGTGCGTTGGACTCAAGCTTGGATGTACCTGTCCATGAGTATTTATTTAAAGAATCAGAAAGGAGAAAAGTCATGAGTCGAGTGACATTCTTGGGAAGCCCAATGGACACAATGACCATGGCTCAAACCGTAGAGTCAATAAAAGATCGTATTGAATCCGGAGAGTTTACTCAACACGTGGTTGTGAATGTTGCCAAACTGGTAAACATGAAAAAAGATCACGAGCTGGCAAGATCTGTGACTGAATGTGACATCATCAATATTGATGGTATGGGTGTCGTGTGGGGTGCAAGGTTTCTTGGTCATCAGATCCCTGAGCGAGTCGCGGGTGTCGATCTGTTTCATCATCTCAATGCTATGGCTGAGGCTGAGGCGTTTCCTGTATTTTTCCTAGGAGCAAAACAAGAAGTTGTAGAGAAAACGGCGCAAGTCATGAAAGCCAATCACCCCAACCTCAATATAGCTGGATATCACCATGGCTATTTTTGGGATGATGAAGAAGCTTTAGTAAACAAAATCAAGGAGTCAGGCGCAAAATTACTATTTGTAGCTATTACATCGCCAAAAAAAGAAAACTTCATTAATAAATGGCGGGATGAGTTGGGCGTGGACTTTGTTATGGGAGTAGGAGGTACATTTGATGTGGTTGCGGGTAAGGTTAACCGCGCTCCGATTTGGATGCAAAATGCTGGATTAGAGTGGTTATATCGAGTTATTCAGGAACCAAGAAGAATGTGGAAGCGCTATTTGGTGACTAACTCAAAGTTTGCTCTTTTATTACTGAAAGAACGACTTGGCAAATAATCAATCCTGTCTATATAATTCTTAATGTGACTTTTGTCACTAAAGTAATGTAACAACTGAAAACATTTTCTTTGATTAATAAGTTTAATTATTACCCAAGGTGTTATTGGTTTTTTGTTTGAATGCAAAACACTCAGTTGTTACGCTTTGTTCTGCCGTACTAATCAAATCTATTTATTAACATTTTGGTGTGAAAATGAAAAAACTAATTATCGCTCTACTTTCGGGTAGTATAGCGCTGAGCACTTCTTTGTCTGTATTTGCTGTTGAGAATCAAATTGCGAACGAAGAATTTCTTCTTGATGCACAAATTCAACTTTCTAAAAATCAGGTACCGACAGAAGGTGGGTATTTGTCTGCAAGTATTGATTTAACAAATATTGGTGATGGAGATGCCAGCCTTAAATATTGGGTATCTGTAAAAGGTCCCAAAGGTATTGTATTTCCTGCTAAGTCAGTTGTTGGTGTTAATAGTTCTGAATTTGACAGTGAAAATATTGAAGAAGGGTCTGCACTACATATCGAACGTGGTATTTGGGTACGCGAGTATATGGATGATGGTTTATATCAAGTAGCTGTCGAAGGTGTTAACGTTGAAACGGGTAAAACTTTCTCTAAATCAGAGACGTTTGCTAAGGGCGTAAGTATTGAACAGCCAGCGGCTATCGATGGCCTGATACTAGAAGCATTTGCTGTTAACGACACGATTTTCCCTAGTGAAGGTGGTTATCTGATTCTCGACCTGCAAGCTCATAATACCAGAGATCAATCTGCCAACATTGAGTTCTGGGTAACTGCTGTTGGTCCAGACGGCTTGGCAATTCCTGTTCACGCTCGTGTACTTAAATCGGTACCAGCTCTGGAGGAACTTAGTATTATTCGTGGCTTCACTCTGGACGCTAGCTACCCGGATGGCGAATATACTATCGTACCGCAACTATATGATGTAGATAGTGGCAAACGTGTTGAAGGTGCAATTAAAGTTTATAAAGGTGAACGTGCCGTTACTGACTAAATCTTTCGTATATCCATCATTTCATATTCTGTAGCAGGTATCTTCCTGCTACTTTCTTCATCCATCCCTTCTAAATACCTACATTAGTTTAAGTACTTCCCCATGTAATATTCTCAATATTTTTAAATTCATGTATTTTCATAGCAGGTGCCTCTAATTAAACTCACGAATTAAAGTACGCTTCCACTTGTCACGTGAAGTATCAAACGTTAGAGAGCTAGTTTCCATCGACCTTTAGCGTTTTGGTATTTTCTTCTATTTTTATTTTTTCGGATGACGTATCAATAGAAAGAAAATCGCATCCTGACTCCCCGTCGTACTCGTTACCAACAATATTTACGTTTTCAAATGAGTAGCCACTTTTCTGACTATAAGTTCGAATGATCTTTTTATATTTCTGCTCATTTGTTCCTTCACAGGTAATGTTGGAGAAACGATTATGTGAGACGGAAATATTTTCCACTGACTTTGTCGGTGACTCGTTCGCGGAAAAACTTTGTAGCCTGATCCCCATCGTACTATCGGATACATCGTTATTATGAAACTCAACATTACCCCAGTGTACTGGCTGTTCAGCACGTGTATTGGGGTACACATTCATGACGTAACCGGTGATATTGTCGAATTTATTGTCTTTCACCGAGACATCCGTGTAATAGCTGACTTCTAATGCCGCGCTACTAATATCTTTGAAAGTATTGTGAAGAACAAGAGCACCCTGAACTTGGTGTCGGCTTGAAAGCTTTAGAGTACATCCCTGAAATAGATTGTATTCGAAAGCGATGTTTTGTGTGCCGGGTGCACTAGAGCCCTGAGTCGCCTGCGTGGTGGTGACTTGGCTGCAGTTGCGAAATGTGTTGGCGAACAATGTCGCATCTTGCGAAAGAGACTCCCCTTGATTCGGTCCGGTTGTGACTCTTAATGCCGCGTCACCAAAATTCTCAAACGTATTGTTCGATAGATGGGAGCCAGACGTACTGGCGAGATAAACGCCTTGCTCGCCCCAAACCTGTTTGATGTCACCATTATTTAGACCGATAAAGTGAAGACCACTTATGAATATGTTCTGAGTTTCTTTTATATAAAGTAGGTATTCACCAATAAAATCAGCGCACTTACGCAATACCGCTCCTTGGCTACCAATTAGGGAGATTTGCTTGGTGTTGGTTAAGTACAGCGTTTGACACACATCATATGTGCCTTCAGGGATGACGAGAATGTCCCCAGGGTTTAGAGAAGAGAGGGCGCTCTGAATTGCCTGGCTATCGTCTTGGGAATCGTTACCAATGGCACCAAACTGATCCAGTCTGTACACCTTGTCCTGAGATAACGTGGGCAGAGCAAAAAGAGCGATAATGACGAACAAAGGTATTTTCATAATAAACTGACCTAGCTTGGGCATCGGTACGTTTTCTCGAATTATGGCTGCCATTCTATACGCCGCTGGATATTGAGATAAAAGTTTTTATCTTTTGTCTGTTAAATGAAGCGGTATCCCAATTTAAATGTCTCGTTTCTAAGATGTCTCATTATTGAGGCGTGATATTCTCGCCTAATTGTTGAACAGACCAAATTCCATACAGATAATTTGCGCGAATCAATCCTAACCGCTTATTTCTGGATTAAGCAACGTAACAGAAGAATTACGCCAGTCTTGAGCAATACATTAATTTGGCAACAAATCAGCAAAGGGTGTTCTTAATGGAACGTAAATTATTAGCAGTGGTATTTGGCTCACTTGCATTAGCCAACATCAGCTTGCCTGCCCATGCATCCGAACCTATGGGATGTATTATCAGTCAGCAGTCAGGGGAGAAGTATTGCCTTAAAGCGGGAGAGCGCTCAGGTTATTCACTTCCAAATTGGATCTATGCGCACCCGGTCGATGTTCTCGCTCCGAGTGGTGTTTCTGTTATGTTGAGTGACTGGGATAACTTGTCATACAACAGACTAGCCGTTTTTGACTCTTATACGTCAAACGAACAACTTAAAAATGTGAAAGCGTATAACGGTCGTTACTTAGACTTTTCTAAGCCTCGTTCGATGCGTGTATTGGCGTCGGAGCAATACCCAGAAGCATGTATTGTCAGCCTAGAGAATGATGAACGTTACTGTCTAAAAGAAGGACAACGTTCAGGTTACTCGTTACCTGAGTACATTAAAGGTCATGAAGTTGAAGTCCGTGCTCCAGAGGGGCTTGGGGTGATGCTAAGTGATTGGGACAACCTATCTTACAATCGCCTAGCGGTATTTGGTGGTTACAAGTCTAATGCTCAGCTAGAGTCAGTTAAAGCGTACAACGGTGAAATCCTTGATTTCTCAAACCCACGCTCTATGCGAGTTTTGGCTTACACTGAGCCAGATAAGAAAATCGAGACTGAGCTGAAATGGTCTTGGCAGGGTAGCAGCTTTAAACCCGAGTCTGATCAGGTAATGGTAACGCCAGTTACCGCTCAGCTTAATGACGACAACGGTGATGGTCGAATCGATAACCAAGACGTCGCAGATGTGATTGTTGTAACGTTTGAAGGCCGCAATTATTCAAGCGGTGGTCTTGTTCGAGCACTAAGTGGTGTGGATGGTTCCGAGCTATGGAGCTACGACAATGGCGGTGTTATTGCAGATGCTCGCTACAGTCCTGCTGTTGCCGATCTTGATCATGACGGTGTGGTGGAAATTGTCACGACCAGTACAGGCAGTGACTTCATCAAGGTGCTAGATAATCACGGTAATGTGAAGAAGCAGATTGCGACTATTGAGTCTGGCTGGAGAACAGTCGGTGACATCGCATTAGCAGACTTGGATGGCGATGGTGATATTGAAATTCTGTCTGCGGATGGCGTCTACGATTATCAATCTGGTCAGCTAGTGTTTAGCCATACTTGGTCTCCAGCATCAATCAGTGGTGATTTTGACGGTGACAACCGCCAGGAAGTGTTTGCTGATGGTACTTTATTCCAAAGCTCTGGAGCTGTTGATTGGCAGTACAGCGCAGCTGATAAAGTATGGTTCTCTTCATTGGTCAACCTAGATTCAGATAAGAACCCTGAGTTGGTCGTCTCTGTTCCGGCAAGTTACTCGTCGGCTCAGAACAGCTCACTTGCAGTGTTGGAGCATGATGGTTCAACTAAATGGGAAATCACTAACGAGAACAACCCAGGTGGCGGCGTTCAAGCTGTTTCAAGTTTCCTAGCTGCGTACAGTGAGTCAGTGACTCAGCAATCGGAAGTTTTTGGTTACGAGAAAGGCAATGTGGAGTCGGCACAAGTCGGTAATGACAGCCTGCTCTATGTCCGTTCTGGTGCTGCAATCGATGCGATTGGTACGGATGCCCATAACACGATTGGTGGTAATGGCGGAGCACTTCGTGATCCTATCGATCTTTCAAATGTTACGGCAATTGACGTCACATACGGCAAGTACTTCTGGGGTGGTCGCCATCTCCTGGCAATGGAATTCTCTCTGAAGAATGGTTCATCAGTCATGGTGGGATCTAAAAACTATGGCTACCATCTGCAAACCAAGCGCTTTGTTCTTCCTGAAGGTGAGAGCGTTACGGGCGTTAACGTTTGGTCGCAAGGTTGGCTGGTTGAAGGCGTACAGTTTGAAACGGCAACGACAGCAGGTACAGACAGCATCGGTATTGTTTACGCAGGTTATAAAGCCGTTGATATGTACAATGCTAAAGGCGAGTTAGTTTGGTCTGTTGAAAACGACGATATTGGTAGCGGTAAGATTGGTGTCTCTGCGTACGACTTTGATGCTGATGGTATCGACGAAGTGCTTGTACAGGATCATTTCAAAGTACGAATCCTTGACGGTCAAACTGGTAAAGAGTTAGCTGTTATCGATAACTCAACCGGAACTTTGTGGGAATACCCAATCGTTGTTGATCTAGAGGGTGATAACAATGCTGAAATGATCGTGGTCGCAAACAACTACGACGGTAAGTACAGCATCAACAAGGGCGTGTATGTGTATCAGTCTGCTCAGGATGACAAACCATGGACTAACGCGACGCGCATCTGGAACCAACACTCGTTCAACCTAACGAATATTACACAGGCGGGACAAATTCCTGAAACGTATCAGCCAAGCTGGCTAAGTCACAACACTTACCGCTCGAGCACGCTACGCGCAGGTAAAACGGAGTTTTCTCCTATCTTTGGTTACCCGAATGGTGATGTACAAAAAGCGGAAGTGACAGCGAGCAACTTGCTTTACGTACGTTCCGGCTTAGCGATTGATGCAGTAGGTACAGAGCTTAATGCGCTAATTGGCGGTAACGGAGGCGCGCTACGTAGCCCTGTTGATTTGAGCCAAGTAGAGAGCATCGAAGTCAGCTCGGGCCACTACTACTGGGGTGGTAACCATATCGTTGCGTTGAAGTTTAAGTTCAAGAATGGTTCTTCAGTCATGTTGGGATCTAAAGGCTACGCTTCGCCAATCAAAGTCGAAACTTTCGATATCCCTCAAGGTAAGCAGATCAAAGCAATCAATGCTTGGACTGCGGGTTGGTTAGTCGACGCGATTCAGTTCGAACTGAACTAATTGCCACTTAAGCTAGTACATATAATGCCAGTCAGATTCTCTGACTGGCATTTTTTATCCTCATTTTGTCGAAAGTAGCTCGACATATCAGTTTCTATAGTAGATATGAGTCTTAACCAAGTTAACACTTTGGGTCAAAAGATAGCCCGAACGCATGAAATCTCTCGACGTAAGTAATTTCTGATATGTACTATCAGACCTGATATTAATGATAATAATTCGCATGGAAAATTTTGTATGAGAAAGCTATCCATACTTTTACCGTTTGCATTGTTTGCCAGTGGTTATGCTCAAAGTGCCGAGATTTCGCCCTATATAGTGAACGGTAGTTACGCTAACGTAACGACATACCCCTCGATAATAAGCTTGTTTAAAGATCGTATTGATTATGACAACAAGTATTATGTCGGAAGTTACTGTGGCGGGACGTTACTAAATGATCAGTATGTTTTAACTGCTGCGCATTGTATTTATGGTGACGAAGAAAAGCAGTTGTTTACCTCCGCCGTACCAAAGCTTCAAAACGAGTCAGATTTTCCATATAGCGTCATTGAACGTGTGATGGTAAATGAGATTTACTATAAAAGTACCTATAACGATTCGACTTTAACCGATGATATTGCGATTTTGAAGCTTGCAACCCCTATGCAAACATCAAGTTCAGCAGACTACGTAGTTAGAGTTAGTACTGGTGATGATACTACATATAGAAGTACCTCTGAGACCTTTCACGCGGTCGGGCACGGGAATACAGAACCTGGAGCGGACAATAATGATAATCTGCTATTCACTCAACTCCAATATGTAGCCAACTCATCTTGTAATGTTTACACAGGTGTTGATACCAGTGCTAACCTTTGCATGGGGTGGCCAACACCAAGTAGCAATGGTCTCGATAATGCTACTTGTCAAGGAGACTCGGGAGGCCCGCTATACTGGTTGGATGGCAGTACCTACAAGCAAGCCGGTATTACAAGCTTTGGTCCTGCAAGTGGGTGTGGAAATCCTGCAGTTGAACCTAACTCAGTGTTTACTGAGGTTTTAGATCACGAAGCATGGATAGTCTCTGTGCTTAGCGGCTCGGAAACGCCTGTTCGGACTATTAGTGACTCAGATCGAACTAGTTATTTAAATTCAACGAACTCTTCTGGAGGCGGTGGCGGCGGTTCACTTGGCTATCTGTCTTTTCTATTGATAAGCGCCGCCTTATTTAGAAGGAAATTAACAAGTTAGAATCTAAACCGTTTGCCCTTTCGTAAGCTAAACTTAATGTTGACGGATGCGAAAGGGAGACGGGAAAATGAAAAATCCAATTTGGTTCCTTAGCCTAATACTGGTTAGCTCCCGATTGCTGGCTGTCGACGTATCGCCTTATATCGTGAATGGCAGCAACGCGAATATCGTCAATTACCCATCTTTTGCCAGCCTTTTTTACCGCAACGGAAATACTTACAGTACCTCGAGTTATTGCGGCGCGACTATGATTAACAGCCAATACGCGTTGACCGCGGCTCACTGTATTTATGGTAATGAAAGTACCATGTTATATACGGTTGTCGTCCCCCAGTTAGAAGATGAAACGAATTTTTTATCTACTCAACAAGCAAAAGCAGAAGAGTTTTATTATCCGGATGACTACATTGATTCAGGCTCTGAGCTGTGGCCCAATGATATTGCGATTATAAAACTTGAATCTCCACTGTCCGTATCTGATTACACCTCTCTTCTAAATACCACTCTCAATAACAACTTTCCCAGCTCAGCAGACTACAAAGCGATTGGACATGGTCTGATAGAAGGGGGAGGAAATGGAACCCAGCTTTTGGAAACGTCGCTAGACTATATATCGCTTGCTAGCTGTCAAACGCAGTACAGTAAAGTAACCGATAAACAAATCTGTTTTGGCGGGCCTCAAATTGGCAGTTATCAAAACTCCACGTGTAATGGTGACTCAGGAGGGCCAGTCTATTGGTTCAACGGTGTTCAATACATACAAATAGGTATTACTAGTTTTGGTCCCAGCACTTGTGGAGACCCATCCTTGAATGTCACTTCTGTGTTTACCGATGTCTATGACTACATTGGTTGGATCAACAACGTCATTAATGGGCAAGTCACACCAAAGTACTATGTTACAACCGTTAACGGGAATAGGGTGTTGAATAGTAATGTGAATGGCAACTCTGTCGCAGCGACTTCGGGTGGCAGCAGTGGGGGCTCGCTGCACTATGCCGCTTTATTGATGATGATTGTAATATACTGTCGAAGAAAACTGACCTCAGCTCACTGATTTAGCCTGATGTTAGCTAAATAAAATCGTTCTCAAAAGTGAGAATTGTGCGTAAATAATTGAAAGATATCTTCTTAATGGTGTATTTAGCCAGCGAACAATGATTTGCTATGTTGACTAATTTTAACTAAACGATAGTTTTAAATTACATAATAAGTTGAGCCGGAGAGTTCGCAGATGGCAAATAAATGTACCCACGAGATAACACTTCTTTCAGATGTAAGCATGCAGTCTAGATTGTTTAAAGACTCTTTGGAGCAGGGCATTCAGTTAAACGTGTCAATTGTTCCGGTTGAAGAACTTGAAGCGTGCGAAGGTGAGACTTCCGTTCTCGGCGACTATATTCTGTTCGACTATCATTATTTGGATGATGAAAAGTTCGATTTCTATAATCAAGTTCGATCAAAAAGTTATAAGAATTCTAAAGAGATAGTCATTAATTGCCCGAAGGATGTCCCATCCACTCAACTTTTCAAATGGCGTAATTTGGTCGGTGTGTTTTATGTCGATGATGACATCTCGTTATTGCTCAAAGGCATGGAAAAGATCATGCAAGATGAGATGTGGTTATCAAGGAAAGTTGCGCAAGACTATATTGAACACTTCCGCTGTGCTAACAGCGTCACCACATCACAGGCATACGCTAATCTGACTAAACGCGAGAAAGAGATCATGCGCTTACTGGGCCATGGTGCATCCAATCTACAGATTGCAGATGAGCTGTTTGTCAGCGAAAACACGGTTAAGACACATCTACACAATATTTTTAAGAAGATAAATGCCAAGAACCGTTTGCAGGCTTTACTGTGGGCAAACAACAACATTGCGCTAGAAGAAAGAGTCTAGAAGCGTTTAAGGTAGCCATTAAAAACGGGAGCTGAGAGCTCCCGTTTTTTATTAGTCGTATATGGTTGGAATAGGTTGACGCTTATGCTGTGTGGCTTTGTAGATTGCGACCAACCTGTCTGACGCTTCCTGTGATACTGGCTTACCTTCTAAGAAGTCATCAATCTGATCATAAGTGAGATTAAGAGCATCTTCATCGGCCTTTTGTGGAGCCAATTCTTCAAGGTCAGCGGTAGGTGTTTTCTTTACAAGAAGCTCTGGTGCACCTAGTGTTGCTGCAACTTCACGTACCTGACGCTTGCTCAAGCCAAATAACGGGGCAAGGTCACATGCGCCATCACCGAATTTGGTATAGAAACCTGTGATGTTTTCCGCTGAGTGGTCTGTCCCAAGTACTAATCCACCAACATAACCGGCAATTTCATATTGAGCGACCATGCGAGCACGTGCTTTTACATTGCCTTTGACGAAATCGATCTTAGATGCCTGCTGAGGCAAAAGTTCAGTATGAGCGAGTGCTTCGCGGGAGGCGGCGTGCAGGCCATCAACTCCAGCTTTAATATTGACGGACACAGAGTGAGTTGGCTGAATGAACTGCAACGCTATCTGGGCTTCATCTTCATCTTTTTGTTCACCATAAGGTAGACGAACTGCGATAAACTGGTATCCGCCATCGGTTTCTTCATTCAGCTCATTGACGGCAAGCTGTGCTAGACGACCACAGGTTGTTGAGTCGACACCTCCACTGATACCCAGTACTAACGCTTTGCATCGTGCTTCCTGCAACTTGCGCTTAATAAATTCGACACGACGTGATATCTCAAACTGAGGGTCGATTGATGGCAATACGCGCATCTCGTCGCGAATTAGCTGTTCCATTATGTTTCCTTCCTGCAAGCAATGATTTTTAGAAAATAATGGTAATATCATACCTAAATGAACAGATTAGAAAACTGTGAACAGTGATTTCACAATCATCAGGAAAGAAAATGAACAAAATCGCAGTATTTGGCAGTGCATTTAACCCGCCGAGCCTTGGACATAAGAGCATTATTGATTCGCTTATGCATTTCGATAGGGTACTGCTACTTCCTAGTATTTCTCATGCTTGGGGTAAAGAGATGCTTGATTATCAAGCACGTTGTGAACTGGTGGATGCATTTATTGAAGACTTGCAGTCGAGCAATGTCGTGCGGAGTACTGTTGAAGAGACGCTTTATCAGCCAAACCATAGCGTAACGACATTTGCGGTTTTAAGTGAATTGCAGCGTCAATATCCAGAATATGAAATAACTTTCGTAATTGGCCCTGATAATCTTTTTAATTTTGCTAAATTTTATAAAGCGGATGAAATACTTAATCGCTGGTCAGTGATGGCATGCCCTGAGACCGTGAAGGTACGTAGTACGGACATAAGAAAGGCAATAAGTGATAAAAAAGACATTAATTCACTTACTACGCCTAAAGTTTGCCAAATGTTGGTCGAAAAAGGGTATTATTAACGAATGCTGTACTAATTATTTGGGGTGTGAATGAAAACTCATGCATTGATATTGCTAGCAAGTCTGGCTTCTTCAACTATTGGTGCATGTGAGCTATATAGCTCTGGCTATCAGTCTGATTCGGTTTTATTTCATTCCTCACAAGGTGTGTGTTTTTCCTTACTTGACGGTATTCAATACACCGCTGACAAACTGGATGCGTTCGATGACTGGGTATCAGAGGAACAATCTCCAGATTATTCTTCTTATTGGTCTGATTGGGTTCTGCAAACAGAGACTAACCCTATACTGAGTCAAAGTTTAGCCTCTAATTATATTGGCATTGGCGTTTGGGTACCGTCTGAGTTGGAAGATCAGATTAATGTCTCTGATACAGAAAATTGGATCATGAGCCATGGCCTTCAACTCAGTCTAGGCTTCGGTGATAAGAAGCCGGGAGAGCCTCGACTCCGATTAGATTATCGCTGGCACGATGACTACGAGCGCGATGTTATCATGCAGCTTGAGTTACCTTTCTAATGAAAAGTGAAATGGACGCAGCGAGCGTCCATCTTTAAGATTTGAACATGTTCACGACGGTTGGTGGTTCATCCTGAACGGTGTGTGAAGCCTGTATATCAATAATCGTTTTAGGTTTCTCTGGGCGTGAGTAGAAGTAGCCCTGAATCTGATAACAATCCATCTCATGCAATTTCTCTAACGCTTCTTGGCTCTCCACTCCTTCAGCCACTAAATCAACTTTGAGCTGTTTAGCAAGCTGAATAATCAGCCAGACTACGCGTTCCGATGTTTCGTTACACAGCATGTTGCGAATGAAAGTTGCGTCAATCTTAATACAATCAATGGGGTAACTGTGAATGTAGTTAAGGCTTGAGTATCCGGTACCAAAGTCATCCAGTGCAACGGTAAAGCCTAATAGCCGTAACTGGTCCAGAATAAATCGAATTTCATTGGTCTGAGACAGTAAGACGGTTTCGGTTAGCTCAATCGTAAACTCATTAGGTTTGAAGCCATAACGGTGGATGGTCGATGTGAGGTGCTTTAAGTAACGATTAGTATCATTGAGTTCATGCGCTGAGCAGTTGATTCCAAGTTTGACCTTGTAACCAAGGCCTTGCTCAAGTTCCTGCTTTGCCTGACAAGCGAGATCGACAATACGTTCTCCCAACTCCACAATCAAACCTGACTGCTCAGCTGCTTCTATGAATTCCAATGGGGAAATCATTCCAAGTGCGCTGCTTTCCCACCTAGCGAGGATTTCAAAGTAATCCCAGTGTTCTTGGTTTCGACGCACTATAGGTTGCGCTAGCACATAGATTTCGCTGGGATTAAGGTTCGATGGTGAGAGCTCGTTGCGCAGTGCGTCAATGACCATAGTACGTCGATAGTATTGCGCGCTGAGGTGGGTGTCATAACATTGCACTTGAGAGTTTCTTGACTGCTTGCAATCTTTCAGAGCTAAGCTGGCGTTGAGGATGAGCTGATCGGCAGTGAGTCGATTATCTGATTTTCTCGCAATGCCTATGCTGACATTGACTTTGATATTGTGTGCAGGGTCTTTATAACCGGACTCCAACTTGTGCAATATTAAGCGGCACACTTCGAGCGGGTCTCTATTGTACGTAATAAAGGCAAATTCGTCCCCCGCAATTCTAAAGGCTAACTGTCTGTCCTGAATCGAGGTTTCAATCGCCTTGGCAACAAACTTAATAACTTGGTCACCGATATAGTTGCCGTACAAGTCATTGATGGACTTAAAGCTGTCAATATCGACATAGGCTAGAGTGAATGAGTCTCCACTGGTTTCCGACAATCTTTCGAGCTTGTCGGATAAAAAGCTTCGATTGAGCAAGCCTGTGAGATTGTCGTGCGATACTTCATAGCTAAGTTGATTGACGAGACTCTCCGATCGTGCCGAGAGCCACTTAGCTCTCAAGCTATGCACTACGACATTAGCGAATAGAGTGTGGTAGTAAATCAACTCTTCACTTTGCTCAATTGGGGTTCTAAAGGCTGATAGCAAAATGCCAAGCACATCTCCAGAACGAGTTCTCAGCGGAATACCAAGGTAAGCCTCAATATTATTCTCTCGAATGTAGATATCTTCAGGGAAGTCTTTTGCTACACCTTTGGGGTAAAGTACAAAGTCAAGATCTGACTTGCTAACGTGTGCGCTGGGAGTTCCTCTCAGGGCATAGGAGAATGGTTTTTTTAAAGCGCTATCGCTAGCATGAGATAACATATGAGCATTGGAGTTGAACTTATCAATCTCTATCACGCAGGTGCAAAAAGACTCAAAATGCTGATGGAGCACTAAAGTGACCTGATCGAGTAGCTGCGCACCGTCTAATTGAAGAGTTTGATTAACCACATCTAAGCTAATAGACGTAGTTTGTTCATGTAACCTAGCCATTTGAGTACCCTACCTTATCGTGATTTAAATCACTTATTTGTTGGTATTGGTTCAATTAAAATATGGTACAGATCTCATAACAATTCAAATTGGAAGGAGATATTTCTTGGCTTAATGCTCTTCCATTTGTTCTTTAGCTAAACGCTCTTTAAGGTAGTCGAGAAACAGTTTTGTCCTAGTATGTTGATAGTCCAGCTTAGGATAATACGCGTAAACTGTTGCTTCATCAGCAGTTATTCGGGGTAGGATACGTTTTAAGGTGCCAGCTTTTAGTTCATCTTTTATCATCACATCGTTGGAAATTAAAATCCCCATAGCATTTTTAGCGGCGTAAAAAAGTGCTTCGGGGTTAGTGGTTGCAAGATTTCCTGACAAAATGATCTTCTTTCCATTCGTCAGTGTTATTTCACGATGTGGCCGTTCTCCCCATATTAGCGTGTTGTGTCCAGTCAACTCATCAACCGATTGTGGTTCACCGTATTTATCCAAATATTCAGGCGAAGCGTAGAAGCCTGCTTTGTGCTCGAACAGTGCTGAGGCTTTAAAACTGAGTGAATTAAGCTGTTCTATCTCACGGCTGATGAACAGATCAAGGCTAAGTTCAGGCAGTTGGCCAGGGGTAGTAGTGATCAATTGGATGCGAATGTCTGGATACATTTGTAGAAAATCATCGAGATACTGAACCAGAAATTTGGATCCAACTGCAATGGTGGCACCAATTTTTAAAAGCCCCGCTGGTGTCTGGTTTACTGAACGAGTTTCATCGACAATGGATTGCCAGCCATCAAGTTGGACCTTAGCTCGCTCATAGAACAGCGCTCCGGCTTCGGTTTGAGTCACGGTTCGGGTAGTGCGCTTGAGAAGTTGAACCCCAATCCTTTCTTCCAGCCAATGGACACGCTTGCTGATCGCTGAGCTGGTGGTATTCATTTTTCTCGCTGCGCCGTTGAAGCTGCCTTCGTCTACCACACGAATGTAGCTTTGAACACTTTGTATCCAGTCCATGATTTCCTCCCATTAATTCTTTTTGGGAACTAATTAGTTTCCAATTGAGGATATTATCATTCGTTAGCGTCGAATTTAAACTTTATTGCATAAAGAATAAACGAGGTGACGCTATGAAAAAAACGCCGATTCTGCTGGCGATGATGATAATTGCGACGGGTCAGGTAGGTGTGAGTATCTATCTGCCATCATTACCGATGATCAGTGAAACGCTTCAGGTTAACCAAGCTGATGTCCAACTTCTTGTGACGCTGTTTTTAGTTGGCTTTGGTGCTTCGCAGTTGTTTTATGGCCCATTATCGGATGCTATCGGACGTCGTCCGGTGTTTCTGCTCGGGCAAGGGATATACCTGATCGGAACCGTGATTTGTTTGCTGTTTTCTCATAACTTGTGGATTTTGGTGTTGGGGCGTCTTCTACAGGGCCTCGGAGCGGGCAGCGCGTCTGTATTAGGCAGAAGTGTGCTTCGTGACTGCTATGACGGTGCAGAGCTGACCAAAGCTTTATCTTACGTTTCTGTCACGGCTTCGATCATGCCTGTGATTGCGCCTGTCTTCGGTGGCTGGGTGGCATTTTATCTGGGTTGGGAAGCTGTGTTTATTTTTGTTCTGGTCTACCTAGCCGCAATTTTTACACTGGGTTACTTCATCTTACCTGAGACAATGAACTACGGTCGAACATCATTCAAGGTAGGCCAAGTGGTCAAAAACTATGGAGAATTGATCACCAACAAACAAGTATTGAGTAGCGCAAGCTACAACTGGATTACTTACCTTGCTTGCATGGTTTCCTTGTCTGTAATGCCTTTCATGTTACAGCATGAATTGGGCTTAACGGCTGCCGAGTATGGTTCAGTCATGGTGATACCGTCCGCAGGGCTACTGATTGGTACACTGGCATTGAATGTCCTTAATCGCTATTTGAGTACACAACAACTCATGGCTCTCGCTATCTTCATCATGATGGCTGCTGGAGCTTGGTTGGCGGTGACTGGGTTGACGCTGTTCAATATTGTCTGGGCCTTTACATGGATGACGATTGCACAGGGGTTGTCTTTCCCTCTCTCAATTAGCATGTTGCTTGCGCCACATAAACGGCAGGCTGGTTCTGTATCTGCTCTGACAGGAGCAATCCAGATGTGTCTTGCAGGGGTGTTTGGGGGTTATTTAGTGGAGAATTGGATACAAAGCCAAATGGCATTAGGTGCGTTTTATTTGATATCAGCAAGCCTGTTGGCAATGGTGCTTTACTCGAGTCGGGTTCGGCCAGTGACACGCCAAGAGTTTGCTTGAAAGGAGTAAAACCCCTGCTACAATGCGCCTCAATGATTGAACTGACGATCTGAGAGGTCGACGATGGAACACAAACAATTCGAAGAGTTAGTCACTGCGCTTTGTGCAAAAGAGAACTACCGCAAGCACTTGAAGTGTTGAAACAACATGAAAATGAAGAAGTTGCTGAGGCGGCGCAGTCTCTAACAGGTCAGTTTGCTTTGGCAGAAGTTGACGGTGAACAACGCATTTACCATGTGACGATGCAAGAAAATGAGCAGGGTGAAGAGCAAGAATACGTTGAGCATGTGATGAATGAAGGCGATGACGTGATTCGATTTGTTGCTTGGTTCTTTGAAGTGATGTTTGATGTGAAACGTAAAGATACCTATCAGGCTGCAGGTAAAACGTACCAACAACCAAAACGCGCGAAATAGTCGAGTTTACGCTTCCTATAAAAACAAAGCCCCATATTTGGGGCTTTGTTTCTTTTTAACCAACAGAGCTTTGGTTGTTGTCCATGGTCACTACATTATCGGGCACATTACTTAAGCCTTTTTCTGCCAGCCAAGCTTGCAGATTGTCGGCGCCGCCAATGTAATGACCATCAAGCCAGATCTGGGGAACGGTTACCGGTGTTTTTTCGCCGATAATGGCTTTCACTTCTGGGATCATGCGATACAGAGCCGCACTGTCTTTAACGACGTCGTGATACTGGTAATCAATCCCAGCGTCATCAAGTAATTTCTTGGCTTTCACGCAGTAAGGGCAGGTCGCTTTTCCGTAGACAATGTTTCCTTTCAACGTATCGCGTTTAGTCCACTCTTGAATAATAGACTGTACCAACACACCGCGATTCAAGGCTTCACCTTGGCTGACCACCTTGCCTTCGACCATAAGAATAGGAGCATGCCAGGCTCCAACCTTCAACGGTTCCCACCAATGAGAGAGCCAATCTTTCACTTCCAATTCAACGGGAACATCGACCAGTTCGTTCTCAAATGTATCTTTGAGAATGTCTTTGGTCAGGGTACATTCGCCACATGGAATTTTTACACTGAACGGTCCCCAACTGCCGGCCCAGCGATATAGTGTTACTTTGATTGGATCTGTCATAGAGCTCTCTCCCTTAAATGCCTTTAACTAATAGAACGGCGCGCGCTGATATTTATTTCAATTTGCGGGATTTTTTTGATTCCCATTGAGTAATAAAAGCGACAGAAGCAATGATGATCGCAGCCCCTAGCCACAGTCTGCCTGGTGGTACCCAACTAAATACAATCCAACCTGCCAGTACATTTAATGGTAATTTCGCGTGGTCAAATGGCTGAACAAACGAAGCATCGGCGACTGAATACGCTTTTACAATAGCCCACTGTGCCAAAGCTGTCAGTGCTCCAGCGGCGAATAGCACCAGCCAGATCGTACCGCCAGTTGGCGTCTGCCAATCTGGAATTGCTAGCAAGATATTAAATGGTGTGATGAGGATCAGTAGGTAGACCACCATCGTCGATGGGGAGTCATCGGAGGATAGTTTTTTGACCATAAGTGAATAGCAAGCCCAGAAAAATGCAGCGCCCACTGGGAGTAAAGCGGCCCAGTTAAAGCCATCAGCCCAAGGTTCAAGGATGATCATTGCCCCAATAAAGCCGGACAGTGTTGCTCCCCAACGTGCAATACCTACGTTTTCTTTAAGAATTAGCCCTGAGCCTACCGTTGCAAAGAGTGGTGAGGTCATCAGCAGTGCGATCCCCTGCCAAATTGGTACCGGGTAAGCTAGCGCCCAGAGCCACAATTGAATACCGATAACCGATAGAAAAACCCGGAAAATGTGCATTCCGAGATGTTCAGTACGCAGAGAGTGTCTGATACCCAATGTTTTTAAGTAGGGCAGAATGACAACCAACGCAATCGCATATTGGATCAATGCGACAGTAGTGGAAGACAAGCCGAAATTAATACTAGCAACCTGAGCGAGGCTGTTAACCAAGGCAAAGGCTAAACCAGCTGTGAGCATCCAGCTCGCGCCCTGAATAGGATGGTGGGGTCTTGAAGCCATAATTGTTGTGTTAAGGAATGTAGTAGGCTGAATCATACGATGTTCTTTGTAGTACGTCATCTATCTATCTTGTTGTACTTCATCAAAAAAACTGAAGAAACAGCCTGTTTTATTGTGCGGTGTCGTATCATTAGCGACGACGGACTAGTCGGTTTTGGGTTTATTGAGCAGGTAAACCGAAAATACGACCAAAGTCATTCCCATGGCATGCCAAACAGTAAATGCTTCCCCTAATACGAGTACTGCAGATATCGCAGTGATCGCAGGGCCAATATTACTGGTTAGGCTCAATTGAGTCGGTGTTAAGCTCGCCATCGCGGCCGCAATCAAATAGGAAGGAACAACCGTACAAAAAATACCTAATGTAACGCCGATGGTAATTAGCTCTGAGCTCCAACTGTAGATTTCTGCCTGACTTAATAGCAGGTGAATGACGATTGCGACTCCGGCACTGCCCATGCCAATGCTCGTGAACAGAGAGCTACCCATTCTTGAGATGAGCGGCTTACTCCACACAAGATAAAAGGCGAACACTAAGGCCGACGTGATGGCGAGACCGCTGCCGAATAAAACAGAGCTGCCAAGGGTGTTAAAGTCATGGACAAAGATCAAAGAGATACCAATATAGCCAAGCAATGTGGTCACAATGACCCGACGGCTTGGGACCTGCCGATACAGAGCCCAACTAATGAGCACGACAAAAGTGGGGAACAAGAAAATCAGTAGTCGCTCTAATTGAGCAGAGATGAACTCCAATGAGGCGATATCCAGATAGCTGGCGATGTAGTAGCCCATGATACCGATAGCCACGGCTTTAAGACCATGTTGCTTGGCCTTGGTACGATTGTCTGGTGTGCGACACAAATACACCAACATGGCCAGATAAAGCGGCAGAGAGCTAAATGCACGCAGTGCCATGATAGAAGTTGCGTCACCACCGTATTGGTAGGCGATCTTGATCAGTACAGGTTTGATGGAGAAGAGCAGACAACCCGCTAGAGCCAGCAACAGGCCAACTTGAGTGGCGCGAAAAGCAAGAGGTCGAATTGTCTGGGTGTTTTCGGTCATTAATCTCGTATCCTTTATTGAGAGTTGGGCTACGAGAAGAATTAGGCTGGCTACGTGTTCTCGTAGCCAGGCACAGGTTTACCTACCGGCTACAGGCAATGAGAAGGAGCCAAAGGTAAGTAAACGAAATTTGCATCAGAGATATTCCTTAGTGATGAAAAACCAGATTAACCAGCATAGTTAGGAAAGGCAATCAGTTTTATCGCTCAAGATTGGCTTCAATCTGCCTCAATGCTTTTTGATACATTAGCCATGCACAGATGCCAGCTAATAGGTTACCAACCATAGAGCCCCAAAATAGCCCCTCTATTCCGCCAAGATGTGCACCTAGCCAAAGGCAAGGCAAAAAGAACGCAAATAAACGCAACGCTGAAATGGTTAAGGCGGTGTAGGATTTACCTAATGCATTGGCAATGGATACCATTAGCATGCAGATGCCTAGTGGTCCGAGGCTGACAGGGACAATCAATAAATGCCAGATTAAAATCTCAGTGACTTGAGATTCGCTGGTCATCAATGAAGCTAGCCAATCTGCAAACAGCCATGTAAAGGCGGCAATCAGTAGTTGAAATCCAATCACAAATTGGCTGGCAATAACCACTAGTCGACGTATATCAGTGATGTTTTTCGCCCCTAATAATCGACCGACCATTGGTGGCATAGACATCGTAAGAGCAAGCACAGAGACGATAGCAAAAAACTCGAATCTAGATCCCAGTGCCCAAGCGGCGACTGCAGCAGTGCCAAACCCTGCGAGTAACTTGGTTGCTAACATCGAAGACAAAGGTGGTAGCAATTGGCTGATCATCGCTGGTCCCATGATATTACCAATCGACTTAACACTTTGAGTGATGTTGAGGTCATGCCAGTCAAAGCTCATCCAATGTTTGCGTGTGACTTTAGGTGCAACGATTAGGATACCGATACCAAAGGCGATAATGGTTGCGATGGCAGCGCCGTTTAGCCCGAGATCGAGAGTAAAAATGAAAATTGGATCTAGGATCAGGTTAAGTACACTGGTGACCATCATCATTGTGCCTGGCAGCATAGTATTACCATTGGCTCGGCAAACACTGTACAAGAAGTAGAGTAGAGCGCCTGTCCAAGCACTGACTAGCCAGTAAATCCAGTAGCTGTCAATTACAGGAAAGAGAGTTTCGGGTGCACTGAGTAACTGCAGGATCGGGACTCGAATGAGGTAAATAAACACAGAGATAACCGCAACACCAATTGTCCCTATGGCAATCACTAACCCGCCAAGCTGGTGGGCAAAGCGTGTGTTGTTAGCCCCAATAGCCTTGGCGATTACGGCGGTTGTTGCGATACCTAATCCGACTTGAATGCCGATGATGATCATTTGAATAGGCAAGGTAAAACCTTGTGCTGCAAGCGGCAGTACGCCAAGCTGGCCGATGAAAGCACTGTCGACCAACTGAAAGCTCATCAAAGACAGGACACCAAATAGCATTGGCCATGTCATTTTGAACAGCTGTTGACCCAGAGATGGGGAGTTTTCAATGTTTGTAGCAGTCATATCATTCAATCATTCTGTAAAAGAAAAACCGAGGCAGTGCCCCGGTCTCAACTTATTCTTCCTTGAACTCTTCAGCATAACCTTTGGGTGGCGGTGTCCAGCCTCGCTCACCACCCTCATGTTTGTCTGAGCGATCGGTATTCATCGCCAGCTTTATTTGCTCTTCGAGGTGCATAAAGAGTTTTCGGTAGTTATTATCAAATCGTTCGCCTTCAGAGTCATCTTCCCATGCCTGATAAAGCATGTCGGATTTCTTGTCTTCAATTCGGCGATACGCAGCTCGTTGTTGCTCTACATGAAATGGGTGGTATCCCAGAGATTTCAAGGCCTGTGCTCCAAGTTCAAGCGCAGAATGGTAAGTTTCTGACTCGATAATGTCAGCGCCAGCCTGACGTAATAGGTAGCCATGGCCTCGGTCGAAGGCACGGACCAACACTTTGATCTTTGGATACGTGTGTTTGACGTACTTGGTCAGCTCAACGCTGGTTTCAGGGTTATCAATGGCTATAACCAGCATAGAGGCTTCTTCAATACCAGCCGTGTGAAGTAGGTCAGGCCGAGTGGCATCACCAAAGTAAGCTTTGGTGTCGATACGTCTTACGACATCAACTTGATCAGCCTGATGATCAAGCACCACAGTTTTGACCCCATTAGCGACGAGTAATCGATTTACAATTTGTCCAAAGCGGCCGATACCCGCAATGATGACTGTGCCCTTTTCTTCAATTTGATCGGCTTCACGGTCATTCGACTCAAGTTCAAACCTTGGCAAGATGACTTTATCAAACAGGATAAATAAACCCGGAGTCAGGAACATCGACAGGGCGACCACCAGTGACAGAGTTTGAGCAATATCTTGTGGAATGACATGATTCTGCACCGTAAAACTGAGCAAGACGAAACCGAATTCGCCCGCTTGGGCTAAGCTGAGTGTAAACAGCCACTTGTTGCTGTTTTTAATACGGAATATCAGTGCTAACACGTAAAGAATAGTTGCTTTGAGTAACATTACGCCCAGTGTTAAACCGATGATAAGTGCAAAGTCGTCGAACAGGATACCAAAATTGATACCAGCACCGACGGTGATGAAGAATAGGCCTAATAACAAGCCCTTAAACGGATCGATGTTGGACTCAAGCTCGTGGCGAAATTCACTGTTTGCCAGAACCACGCCTGCAAGGAAAGTCCCGAGTGCAGGGGACAGACCAACCAAGCTCATCAGCGCCGCGATACCGACAACTAACATTAACGCCGTAGCGGTAAAAATTTCACGAAGCCCTGAACTAGCGACGAAACGAAACAGTGGACGACTTAAATAATGTCCTCCAACGACCAGGCCAATAACAGAGCCGATAATCACCAAGGCATACGCCCAACCCGGTAGACCTGCGACTAAACTGAGTTCATCGTGGTGATCGGCTGCACTGCTGACTGCCGCCTGAGCTTGTTCCACCAACTCGGGGAGTGCCAATAGTGGGATAAACGCCAGCATAGGAATGACGGCGATGTCTTGAAACAGCAACACTGAGAAGGCATTCTGTCCCCCCTCTGTTTTGTTTAGACCCTTTTCATTAAAGGTCTGTAATACAATCGCTGTTGAAGAAAGTGCGAAGATCAAACCAATCGCAAGGGCAATGGTCCATGGTTGGTCAAACAGTAAAGCCACGCCCATGATTGCCGCTGTGGTTCCTCCGACTTGTAGACCTCCTAAGCCAAGCAAGCGATTTCTCATTGACCAGAGCATCTTTGGCTCTAACTCAAGGCCGACCAAAAACAGCATCATGACAACACCAAATTCAGCAAAATGCTGAATGGTCGTTGTTTCTTCTCCAACTAAACCTATGATTGGTCCAATGACGACGCCTGCAATTAAATAACCGAGTACAGAACCGAGCCCAAGTCGCTTTGCAATAGGAACAGCGATGACAGCGGCAACAAGATAGATAAATGCTTGTAGGAAATAACTGGTCATTGTAAACCTCCTACAATGATTTCATCCAAACAGTGGCAGAGCTTTTCGACTTTTGAAGCTTTGTCGTAATCGACTCTATCTTCAACCAATGCCGATAACAGTGCTTGCCAAGCCTCAACATGTGTTTTGATACGACCATCTTCTTTCGCGGTACGAGCACCAAACAGAGCAAATGGAGCAAGGTATTCCATACCTGTCAGCGTCGCCATTTGTTCAAGAGGTTGGAGTAATTCACGTATGGTGAAGTGGTTGTATCCTTCTGTTTGGTACGCTTCTTCTTGACCACCCGCAGTGAGAGCACAAAGAAACTTTTTACCGTGTAATGCAGTGCCATCGTGGCCATACGCAAAGCCGTACTCCAATACCAAGTCTTGCCACTCTTTTAAAATTGAAGGTGTTGAATACCAGTAAAGCGGGAACTGAAATACGATTACATCGTGGTCGAGTAAGCGTTGCTGCTCACGATCAATGTTGATGTTGTAGGTCGGGTATTCGTAATACAGATCAACCGCAGTGACACCTTCGACCGCCTGACAGGCTTTAAACAGTGGTTGGTTAACTTCGGAGCGACGCTGAGAGGGGTGGGCATAGAGCACTAAAACTTTATTCTTTGACATTATCCAGTTCGCAGATCTTAGGTTTAGAACTTTATTGTTGCACACAGATCAACTTTTAACCATTGGTTACTTTTTGGTAAGTCATGAAATAGTTTCAGTTTTTTGTTGATAAAAAGTTGAGAACAAGTCCAATAGGTCGTTGAGATGATTTACAGTCAATGAGGCGTGTTGAGTAAATGTACTTGGTTTACCATGAGTCACGAGACAAGACGGCATACACGCGTTGCTTGCTGCCTGTAGGTCATAGACATAGTCACCTACGTAGAGAATTTGTTGCGGATCCAATTGCCATTCTTTTGCGAGTGCAAGAAGCGCATCTGGTGCTGGTTTAGGCGGGAAATGTTCACGACTGATTACACGCGAAATATTGAGTTGGTTATGCTCGATTTTTCGTTGTGAGGCTTGTTGGCAGTTGCGAGTAATAATAGCGGTGTGAAGGTTATGATGTGTGATGAAGTCAAGCAAGTCGTGACAGCCGGGCATCGGAGAGGAGTGATCGGCATCATCCAATTCATGTTGCAGTATCAACTGTTTTGCTCGAATAGCTGATTGAGAGCAATCCAATTCGTCAATGAAGGTGAGCAAGTCGACTTCTTTTGGACAGCCGACTTGTGTTCTTAACCAATGAAAGTCCAAGTTTGAGGTGACTAAGGTGTTATCTAAATCAAAGACAATGGCTTTGATTTTGCTGATCTCCAGAGTCACTACATTCATGGCATTTTCCTTCAGTTAGTTTTAGGCAAATTCCTGCTCTAAGTAAGCAACAATATCAGAGGATTCATACATCCACTCGACCTTGCCTTCTTTCTCGATTCTTAGGCATGGCACTTTGATTTTGCCACCGCCAGCTTCGAGTTCAGAACGGTGTGCCTGATTTGTTTTGGCATCGCGCAGCTCAATATTGACTGATTGGCGCTTCATAGCACGACGAACCTTTACGCAAAATGGGCAAGCTTCGAATTGGTACAGAGCCATAGACTGGGCTTTGTCATTGACGGCTTGCTGACTCTCTGCCGAGCGTTTTACACCTTTTGGTGAAAAGACAAAGTTAAGCAATAGGATTACGCGGCCTAAAAACCAACGGATAAACTTCATAACATTCCTTTACAATACAACAAATAGGGTGACTTTAGCGTGGGTTGTCTCACCCACTTTTTATATCGTGACTAACTAGTGTTTGCATTGTAACCAAGTTGTTCGTCAATTAGTACTTATCTTATGCTGCTTCGTAACTGTGATACCTAATCGTTTTGCTAACCGCGTCAGATTCGCTCGGTCAGTTTTAAGCTGTCTTGCTGCCTTTGCCCAGTTAAAGTCGGCATCGGTCAAGGCGAGTGTGATGATGTGTCGCTGGTACTCTTCCGTTGACTCACGAAGTCCTTTTGTCCAATCGATGGATTCCGTATGTTTAGTTGCAACGACGCTGCTTGGCGACTCTTCAACAGGCAGAGAATGGAGCTCACCGATGTCATCAATGGAGACTGTGATCAGTTTGCCGTTGTTGCCTCTCGCTCTTGCTTTCAGCGCCGCTCGGTTAATCACATGTTCTAACTCACGAACATTGCCCGGCCAGTTATAACGCGATAAGAGGAGTTGAGCCTCTTTGCCCAGCTTGATTTGGACGATACCAAGCTTACGTCGCGCTTGTTCGAGGAAGTAACCCGCGAGAAGAACAATATCACCTTCGCGTTGACGAAGTGGTGGGACGCTGATCGGATACACGCTAAGGCGATGATAAAGATCTGAGCGAAAACGACCTTCGCTGACTTCTTCTTTCAAATCACGATTGGTCGCGGCCAAAACGCGAACATCAATTGTCTCCACTTTATCTTGACCAACGGGTTGAATCTCGTTGTTTTGCAATGCACGAAGAATTTTGCTCTGTGCTGTCAGAGGCAGTTCACCAATCTCATCAAGAAATAGAGTGCCGCCGTCTGCCAAGGCAAATTTGCCTAGCCGCGATTTATCGGCTCCCGTAAACGCTCCTTTAACGTGACCAAATAGTTCACTTTCTACCAAGTTTTCAGGAATGGCTGCGCAGTTGACATAAACAAGAGGCTGCTTACGGCGATTGGATAGGTGATGAAGGCTTCGAGCGACAAGCTCTTTACCTACACCAGTTTCGCCATTGATCAGAATATTGAAATTGGATGGAGCGACGACATCGATATCGGACTTCAGCGTCGTCATTTTTTCGCTGGCACCGATGATCTCGCCGCCTTCACGCTCCCATGCATCCTCATTGAGTTCTTCGAAACGTTGTTGAGTCTGCTTAGCTTGTTGTTCTAACTGACTAACGGTCATAGCAACTTTGAGAGTTGATGCCACAATCGCCGATAGAGCGTCTAAACTGCGAGTAGGGATTTGGTCAAAGACATTAGGTGTTAGGCTGTCCAGAGTCAGAATGCCAAGCAGTTTGTCAGCATAGAGCAGAGGAAGGCCCATACAAGCATGCATTGGCAAATCGCCATCGTAATCAAGCAGTAAGTTATCGAACGGATCGGGCAGTTCGCAGTCTGCGTCGAAACGCACAGCGGCTTTTGAGGCACAGATTGCGTCAAAGCGAGGATGTTCGTCGACCTTAAAGCGACGACCCAGCGTATCACGTGTTAAGCCCTGAATGGCTAAGGGGACTAAGGTATCTCCTTGCAAAGAAAGCAGCGCCACACTGTCGCATTGGATGGCTTTGCGAATAGCATCAAGCAGTTTGTTGAAACGATCGTGCTCATTGTGGCCTGTGGCTAGGCCGATGGTCATATCGATTAAAGTCGAAACAGAGATATCTTGCATGGTGCGGTAGGGCTCCAAATGACAGTAGGTGACTCCTCACAGAACGATGTGAGCTAAAAGTAACCAGTGCTAACGTGTAATTATTATATTTTAGAGTCATTTCGACATATTTCAACTAGGTCATTATGACTTTTTGATAGTGAATAATGCTCGATAATCCAAGTAATTAGGAGATGTTTAAACTTGGCATCAATCGTGCTCTTAGAAGGGAAAAAGATAATACCCATATGAGGAGAAAATAAAGATGCTTAACAACCAACATATCGAAGTCGTAAAAAGTACTATTCCTTTGCTCGAAAGTGCCGGCCCGGCTTTAACACAGCATTTTTATCAACGAATGTTTTCGCACAACCCAGAGCTTAAAGATATCTTCAATATGACGCACCAGAAAACGGGCCGTCAAAGTGTTGCTCTATTTGAAGCGGTAGCGGCTTACGCCAAGAATATTGAAAACCTTGAAGCACTGACATCAGCGGTTGAGCGTATTGCTCATAAACACACCAGCTTTAACATTCAAGCTGAACACTACCAGATTGTTGGTCATCACCTAATTGAAACGTTACGTGAATTGGCGTCAGAGGCATTTACCAAAGAAGTGGAAGAGGCATGGACGGCAGCATATCTGTTCTTGGCAAAAGTGTTTATTGATCGTGAAGGCGAGCTGTATCTTCAGCGTAAGCAAGCCATTGGTGGCTGGGAAAACGCACGTCAGTTTGTGGTTAAACAGAAGCAACCTGAATCAGAATACGTTACCAGTTTTGTTCTTGAACCAAAGGATGGTGGTGATGTGTTGGATTATAACCCTGGTCAGTACGTTGGTGTTGAAGTTAAGCCGTCTGCAGGCGAGCACAATGAAATTCGTCAGTACTCTCTGTCTCAGAAACCTAATGGCAAAAACTACCGAATTTCTGTTAAACGTGAAGTTGGGGAACACAATGGGTTGGTATCTAATTTCATGCATGATGAAGTAAATGAAGGCGATACAGTTCATTTATATGCACCGGCAGGTGATTTCTACTATCAAGAAAAAGACGCGCCAGTGGTTCTGATTTCTGCCGGCGTTGGCGCGACGCCAATCCAGTCGATGCTGCAAACATTGGCTGCGGCTGATAAAAAAGACGTCTCGTACCTTTACGCTTGTAATAGCGCTGATCAACATACCTTCAAGAGTGAAACAGAACAGCTGATTTCACAGCGCGGTTGGCAGCAGTTTACATGGTACTTAAACGATCAGGCTCATTTCGAAGGACAGATGAACCTGTCTTTAGTGGAACGCGAGTTACCGTTAAGCAGTGCTGACTTCTATCTTTGTGGGCCGGTCGCGTTTATGGAAGCGGTGGTTAAGCAGTTAGAAGGATTGGGTGTGACAAGAGATCGAATTCACTACGAAGTGTTTGGACCTCATACCTATCTTTAAGATTGATAAAGGGCTTCCCATTGGGAAGCCCTTTTTAATCAACCGAAGGTGCGTTTGAACCAACTCCAAATAGGGTTGCTTCGTTGCGTTACTGGGGAATTGTCGCTTCCCAAGTAGTAGCTCGCGAGATACTGTGTCCGGATGGCATTTACATCTAGACCAGAAAGGTCGTTTTGTAGATTAGCGGTTGTTTCAGCGTGGTCATTAGCCAGGCTGAAATCCATTTTCAGATAACCCTGAATATAGAGCCAGACATGTGTTACCAGAGTCAGCATTTGATAATCTTGATACTCGAATCGCTTGGCATTTTGCTCACCAAGGTTATCGTGTAATGCTTTCCACATGGCTTGAACCGCTTCTCGGTTGGTTTCAACACGAGACAGGCACTCAATATGCGCTTTCGTCATGATGCCGAGTAAATGGGATTCATCGGCGCTATTGGGTTTATTCTGTTTTACTTTGTCAAATAAGGCCGATTGTTGCTGCAAAAACTGCTGCCACAGTTTGGGATGCTCCTTTACGACGTCCAGCGACTCTGCGCTAATAGCTATGAATGCCTGTTCCAGATCAGTCATTAGATTGTAGAGTCTCGATCTGAACTTCAAATGAGCCTTTGTCACAGTCAATGAACAAGCTGCTGCCAGTAATCATGATGGACAGATCCATTCCGCGTTCAACTACTTCGGACAAAGCATCAATGCCTTCTGCACTGAGTCGGTATATGTTGGCGTCATATTGGTGAGATTTGTTTTTGGTTTGCGCCCACCAGACGTCAGATTTGCTGGTAAAGGTGAAGATGTCGACTCTCTTTGCTAAGCGAGTGGCTTTCTTAATGCGATCAAGGGATGGTTCACCAATTTCAATCCAGTGTAGGATCGTATCATCAAGTGCTTTGATCCAGAGGTCCGGTTCTTCAATCGAAGATAGGCCTTTAGTGAATGCAAGTTCCGGTTGATATTGAATACAGTAAGCCAGAATACGCGCCATCATTCGCGGAATGGTTTCTGATGGGTGCTGAGCGATAGTCAGTTGCGGAGAATCGTAGACGTCACGGTTAGTGTCCGAGAGCGAAATTCGAAACTTATAGATAGTGGGTTTGAGTGCCATAGTCGTTTACTACACATAAAAAAATAGCCAGCTTTAAGCTGGCTATTGTAAAACTTTATCTAGCTAGTTGAAAATTAAACTAGTTTGATGTTCTCAGCTTGTGGGCCTTTTTGACCTTGAGATACAGTGAACTCAACTTTTTGACCTTCAACTAGAGTACGGAAACCGTCGCCAGTGATTGCAGAGAAGTGAGCGAAAACGTCAGGGCCGTTTTCTTGTTGGATGAAACCGAAGCCTTTAGTTTCGTTGAACCATTTAACTGTACCAGTAACAGTGTTAGACATAATGTATATCCTTGATAAATCTTGTAAAAGCCATGACGGCAACGATAGCGTGGAAAAGGAGATTGCTATTGCGCACGACGTTACGGAAGAAATACAAGAAATCCAACGAAACGGCGGAATAAAAACAAGAACCGTTTTCTAGCTGCCGTCTAGTCTAAAGCTAAGTGGCACTAAGTCAATAAAATTCATATGATACTTTTTCGTTACCATGCTCTTTTCATTCGAAATTTGCGCTAGGTAGAGTTTCGGAAATATTACTGATTGGGCTATAGATAGTGTAACATTCGTTTGTATGGTGATTTATTCTGTCAAATATGGGTTTGATGAGTGATTTATCACCAAGTACTAGTCGTTTGTAAAATCAAAGCAGGACAAAATTATGGGCAAGAGTGCCAGAAAAAAACTTAAGCACGCCGCTTCTCTTCAAGCTAATTTGGAAGTTGGAAGAGGTGAAATACAAGACAATGCGTTAAAAGCCATCGTTACCAGCCAACTGTTTAAAACGCGGGTAGAGAAGTCGAAAAAGGGGAAAGGGAGTTTTTCTCGTAAGCTAAAACATAAGGGCAAAGAGCCCTATTCAAAAGCCGCTTAAACAGCAACTTTCGAATAGTGCTCTTTTCTTTTATCTATTGAGTGCGACTATCGCTCGATTCGCGGTGAGTAAATGGAATAAGCCGTAACCTGACCAGCAACAATCGCTGAGAACATAAACAGTGCTGAGAGACCAATACTTGGAATGGGCAAGATAGACTGTTCAAATACAGATTGCCCAGCACTGACCAAAACTCGACTACCTGGTACCAAGATGATGATGCCCTGGACGATATAGATAGACCCGGTGAGATCCATCTTCTTCGCCACCCAAGTGCCGTAGAGCGTGATCAGTACGGTGGTAATCCAAGTACCCACAACCCAACCACTTTCGAAACCTAGGTAAAACGGTCCCCACATGCCCAGTACCGCTACAGGCAAACCGAGCAAAATGTCTTTAGGTCTGGCATTGAATATCACACCAAGAGATACGGATATTAGAAACAGCCCTGAGATGTGGAGCCAAGTGGGTATCTCATTGACGTAAGAAGTGATATCCGGCTGCCCCCAGATTGCTTCTCCGATGTTCAAACCCATCATAATGCCGACAAACAGTTTAATCAGGGTGAGAAAGCTTTGACCCAGCAGGCTGGTCCCTGAAACCAAATCGTTAAACGCTAGGCATTCGAGCGAGTTAGCTATCGATAAACCGGGAACAAATAAGACGATAGCGGCGATACACAGCGCCCAGACAGGGAGATCGGCGCTGGTACTTGCGAAAAAGGCAACCAGAATGCCGGTGACCAGTGCAGCGACAAACTCTACGGCGATGGAGCGCCTCGCTTTACAGATTTGCTGAGCGCCCCATGCGAGAAAACCAAGAAAGATCGAAATATAGACAGCCTCTAGCGTACTACCAACCAGCATAAGGTACGCAGGTGGAATCCCCATATTCGCAAGTGCCGTGACCCATTTAGGGTAGCCTACAGGCTCTGGAACGGGCTCCTTACTGGGTTGGTTAATTCGAATAATGGTGTTCGCCAGTAAGCTGAGGTTAATCGAAGCGGGCTGATGGCGCTTCATAACCACGGCATTGTTGTCGTCAGGAAACTGATAGTTAACGGTTGTTGGAGTCGCTTGAATCATGACATCGACGCCATGTTTTCGAGCATAAAATTGAGTGTATTTTTCTAATTTGTAGGGCGCGCAGCCACTACGATGCAAGGTGTCACCGATCTCAACGATCTTTTTGATTCTGTACTCTGAAGGCATGGTATGTAGTACGAAATATCGAATGCGCGCAAAGGTAACAAAGCCATATGTTCTATTCGAGCGCAAATCTACTGAACAGTGGCTAGAGTCACACTCTTTTTGATATTCCCAATAATAGGGATGCTGAAAAGTGAAAACTTAGATTGTAACAACGTATTTGGGCTCGAAATGTCTGGTTTAAAATGCATCAGATCACAAAATTACCAATGATTATAGATGTAAATGTTGTTACCTAATTGTAACTGTATATTTCACTTTTGGCGGGTTTATTGGGTTTTGAGCTTGAGTTGTAAGGAACCTTACCTATTGTTTTGTTAACCATTATTTTACATATGTTGCAGGGGTATTTGACGGACAAAAAATGTACCAATTTAGGGGTTGAATTTCGGAGGGAAATGGCGAAAATATGTGCAAAATGAGTTTGCAAAAATGAAAGGAAGCTTTTTCCAAGTTTAAAAAGCGAGGCAATGATGAAACTATTTCTGATAATAATGGCGTCAATCTCAGCAGGTGTGCTATCCGCTGAACACCTTCATTCTTTCATGTTAGGTCTTTCGATTTCTGCATTGGCCGTTGGCAGCTGCTACTGGTTTGCATTCCGAACGACTCGTTTTCCTCAGCTAGCTTTGTTGCTTCTGATTTGTGGCATGCTATCTAAGCTGACTATCACCGTGATTGGGGTGAGTTGGAGTATGTCGGAAGAGCTGATTACTTCTCCATTAGTATTCGCACTGTCATACCTATTCTTCTCTTTAGTAGTGACTTACTTGTGGTTTAGCTACCGAGACAGCATTACGCCAAAACCGAAGAAGGTTCAGGAAGCTCAAGCTTAGTCGCTCAGAGAATCAAGATTGATAAAGCCAGTGTTATGAACACTGGCTTTTTTGTACTAATCTACCCATATATGGAGTCGAACTCTCATTATTTAATAAAACTTTCCAATAAGCGTAACGATTGATTACAAAGCGAATAAATATCATTGTTGTTTGTTTATACTCGAACTAATCATAAAAACTCCGATTGTGACTAGAGTTGGTAACGTCCCATGAAAAAAACGTTTCTCCTAAAAGCAGCACTTTTCTCCTCTATCGCTGTGACATTCAATGCCATTGCGGCACCTACTATTATCCCTGAGCCTCCGACATTAGGGGCGAAAGGCTATGTTTTGATTGACTACAACACTGGCCAAGTGTTGGTAGAAAAGAATGCGAACACCAAGCTTAATCCGGCCAGTTTAACCAAACTGATGACGGCTTATGTGGCGGGACAGGAAGTTAAAGCGGGCAACATTACTTTGGATGATCAGGTTGTGATCAGCAAAAACGCTTGGGCAAAGAACTTCCCCGACTCGTCAAAGATGTTTATCGAAGTAGGCACTACGGTACCTCTGATGGATCTTTATCGTGGTCTTATTGTGCAATCGGGTAACGATGCGAGTGTGGCGATTGCAGAATACGTCGCTGGCAGTGAAGGAGCCTTTGTTAACTTAATGAACTCCTGGGCTGAAAAGCTCGGCCTAGAAAACACCGCCTATACCAATCCACACGGTTTGGATAGCAATGGCCTTTACTCAACCCCTATGGATATTGCGAAACTGGGCCAAGCCATTATTCGTGATTTGCCTGATATCTATCCTCTCTATAGCGAGACGTCTTATACCTACAACGGCATTACTCAGTACAACAGAAATGGTTTGCTACGAGATCGCAGCATGAACGTTGATGGTATGAAGACAGGTTACACCAGCGGAGCAGGGTACAGCTTGACCACATCTGCAACCAGTGGGGACATGCGTTTGATCGCCGTGGTGATGGGTGCAAGTAGCACTAAGAGTCGAGAGTCTGAAAGTAAGCAATTACTTAGCTATGGTTTCCGATTCTTCGAAACGGTGTCACCTACCAAAGCTGGCGACACTGTGACCGAAGCGAAAGTCTGGATGGGTGAGCAGGATCAGTTAAGTGTGGGTGTCAATGAAGATATCTATATGACACTGCCAAAAGGTAATGCGGCCAAACTGACGGCTGAAGTCGAATTTGACCGCGAATTGGTGGCTCCTATCACTGAGGGGGAAAAAGTCGGCACCATCATATACAGCGTGGAAGGTGATGAAGTCGCGACGGCAGATCTAATCGCTCAGACTGATATCGATGAAGGCAGTCTTTTCAAACAGCTGATCGATTGGTTCAAACGTCTGATTTCTAGCTGGTTCTAACAGATAAGCGGATGCCTTGTGCATCCGCTTTTGTCTGTACTCTAAAGCATCAATTTAAGGACATTGTGTTTCCTAATAAGATGATGGTGAGCCACTGCGAGAATATGAAGCATCACCAGTGAAGCAAGCATCAGGCAAGATAAACGGTGAACTTTAAAGAAAAACGAACTTATTTCTACTTCTTGAATTAGATTGCTAATTTCTACTATCCAGAAAAAATAATACGGGCTTTGTAGCATCAGAAATCCGGAAATAAATACCCAAGACATCATGAAATACATCAGTGAATGAATGAGTTTAGCAACACTTTTTTGCCAATGAGCAATGTTGTCGTCAACCTCTAGGCTTGGCCTTAAATACTTCCACACCCAACGTGCCAAAAATACGGGAGCTGCCACTGTGGCAAGAGACATGTTTAATGTCGACAAGAAGTGAAACATAGGAGAATCCTGGGTTGTAAGGTGCATCCCATATCCTGCCATTGTTGTGTACACAATGATGATTGCCATAAACCAATGAAACGTTTTGGTGACTCTGTCATAACTTACTCCGCTCATGTTCATACCTTCCCTTTCATATTCACACTAGACAGAATCAAGCCAACATAATAAGTGTTTAATAAAAGTTATTAGATGATTCTGCTGTTATTTTATTTTGCTAATTAAGTGAGAATCTAGCGGAAGGAGAGTTATATTCATCATTTATCCCTGTTTTTGGAAAGGATATCCCGAATAAAAATAACGGTTGCAAGTGAGTTTATAAAACTATTGTTTGATTTATTAATAGTCATTTATTTGGAAGATATGAGCCGTCGAACTGTTACATATAGTAAATGGATTTGTATGTCATCATTGCACCGCATTAGAGACTGCCTTTAGCGAGCAAACCAAACTCTTAACTAACGTTAACTCATTGCTGACATCTCTGTGAATGAAAAGGCGCAGAATCCATCGCACTAAGCGATACAAGGATTCACCCATGGAATTTACTGAGAAGGATAGAGAGGCGTTATACAATACGTGGATGTCTCAAAAGTCTAAAATGCGTCTCACGCAAATGGAGTTTGCGAAAAAGTTAGGGATCAGTCAGCTAAGCTTCTCGCAACTCTTACGCGGAGAAGAGCCTTTGACGATGTCGTTCATTAGCCACTTTTGCCGATTACTTCATCTCGATGCGAAACTGGTCTTTCCTTCACTTAAACAAGCTAATGATATGGGCCCTAAGGTGGTTTATCTTCAAAGCCGAATGAGTGTTGACGGAGAAATCCAGAACGCCTACATCGAAGGTAATCAAATTGTGGTCGAATACGCACACACTGTAAATCAAGCGTAATGTGAGCCTACGGTAGCGTCGCCTCTGTCTGGCATTAAATTTCAGTGGTACTCTAGGCATAGAGTTCATCCTGAATAGTAAAATCATGCTGGAAAAAGAAAACCTCATTAAGTTAGCACGCGTCCAGATGCCCTTTGGCAAATATGCTGGACGCGTTTTGATCGATCTCCCCGAAGAATATTTATTGTGGTTTGATAAGAAGGGCTTTCCTAATGGGGAGCTTGGCGACCTCCTCAAGCTATGCCTTGCGCTAAAAATCGAAGGATTAGATAGCGTCGTTAAGCCTTTAAAGCGAATGTAACCCTAGAACTTAAACAAAAGACTGACTATGAATTTTGATATCGAAGCATTGAGACACCACCAACTGGTCGAAGATGGCCAACTTGAAGGGTGCTACATTCATCAGCCTGCTGAAGGTAGCCAGCAAGATGACAAAGCCGTTTTGGCAGAGCGCCAAGCGTTAGAAAAGATGGGCTACAAAGTAGTACAGGTTCAAGCGAAAGGTAAAACAACAACCTTTGCTGAGGCTATGCAAAAGTTTGCGAAGAAGAGTGGTCATCAGTCTAAGTAATCGGCGGATGTCACCTGCCACAATATCCTTAACCTCTCCCAAGAAAAATCTTGTTTCCATTGAAAAGAGTCAGCCTGTTAGGCTGACTCTTTTTTGCCCCATTGTGTTTTACGTTAAAGCTTTATTGTGCAGCAGTCACCTTAGTGTTTGAATTACATTCTGTTATGAAAAACACATTAAGTTGATTAACCCCCCTACATACGCAGCCGACGTAAATAAGCTTAAGTACTCAATGTAATATCGAGACCGATAACATCAGTCACCTCTTTCTTGTATGGAACATATCGGAATCGTTTTTTGCAGGAGCGTAAAACAACGTGCTAACTGGTAAAATGAACAATTCCAAGTTCTACAGCTTTACCAATGTTTACTTTGCCTTGGACTAAAGCTTGTAATGCAGCTTCACTCATAAGCATGACGGATGATGGCTTGGCTGAAACGGGTGAGACATGAATCTCAATATTTTGATCGGGGGATACCTTAGTCCATAAATGGCTGTCGATAAGATAAATATATGACACAGACCGAAGTTCAACTTGCTGCTTCTTTGCAATTAGTTTTAGCCACCAACTCGCGCGTCGTAATCCTTGCTTACCTTCAAGAGTTTCAACGCTTTCAAGATAGTTTTTCGCTAACGCATCTTGTGTTGCCATTGCAATATCGAGTGAACCTGGAAAGCTTTCGGTAAAGGGGTTATTGAACTGCCCATCATAGGAGCAAGCATGAGTCGCCATGCTTGCTCCTAATGTAAGGCTCAACAATACCATTGGGTATAATGCCTTCATATTACCTTCCTAGGGTGTCACAATATTGAACCAGAAATTGAAGGTATCAAGCATACCAACAAAATCTTTGAACACTTTCTTATCACCGTTGAGCTTAATATCCCCATTGGAAATAGCCTTCTCAAGAGTGGTTACACCAAGTTGTACGTCATCAAGCGTTGCTTTGGTTAAAGTGAGCGAAACATCTGGATCATCATTGAATTTCGTTGTGTGGTTAAGCACTGAGTTTTCGATATACAAGGTATATTTTTCACCAAGATCGGTGAAATTGATGTTAATGGTGTAGTCCTTGCCTGCCGCTTTTTCTGGAAGCAATCGAACCGCAAGATAGTCGAATAACATCTCCGGTGGCATATTTTTGATGATGTCAGGAGAGGCTGTATTGGTTCCACCTGCAGATGGAGTACCGTTTCTTAATTCATATGCACCTTGTAAGTAGACGGAACGCCAAGGGCCAGACTCAGCTTGATAGCCAAGTTGCTCATAAGTATCAGCCAGTAATGCTTTACCGTTTTTACTTTGAGGGTTTGCAAATACAACGTGTTTTAACACTTCCGCTACCCATCGATATTTTCCGTTATCGAAATCTTGTCTCGCTTTGTCGATGACGGTTCTTTCCCCACCCATATATTCAACATATTTTACCGCAGCATTCGTCGGTGGAAGGTTATTGAGGTCTGATGGATTACCGCTGTACCAACCCATGTAGCGTTGATAGACGGCGCGACTGTTGTGGCGCAGAGTTCCGTAGTAACCACGAGTACTCCAATTATTCTCAATTTCATTTGGGAATTGAATTATTTCAGAGATTTCAGAACCAATGTAACCTTGATTCATTAAGCGAACGGTTTGGTCGTGAGTATATTTGTACATATCGCGTTGAAGCTTGAAGTACTCGACAATTTCTTCTTGTCCCCACATAGGCCAGTGGTGACTTTGGAATTTAACTTCGACTTCGTCGCCCCACATTTCGATGGTTTCATTTAAGTAATGTGACCATTTCAAAGCATCGCGAACTTGTGCACCACGGAGGGTCAATATATTGTGCATGGTATTGGTACTATTTTCAGCCATCCACAGTGCTTTTTTCTCAGGGATCCAAGTATTTATCTCTGTTGGTGCTTCAGACCCTGGTGTGTATTGGAACACCATTTTAATACCATCAACAACGTGCTCTTCACCTGTTTTTTCGATAATCAGAGTTGGGCGAATTAGCGTCGCAAGGCCGGTTGAGGTTGTTTGACCTAAGCCCCCGTTGACACCACCTTCAGGATTACGTGGCAACAGCGCGCCATACATATAAATTGCGCGTCGACCCATTGCATTGCCAGCGATGACGTTTTCAGAAACTGCATGCTCCGTAAATCCGTGTGACGCGATAATCTGTACTTTGCCAGCTTCTACATCGGCTTCATCAACAATACCTCGAACACCGCCAAAGTGATCTATGTGGCTGTGGCTATAGATCACCGCAGTAACAGGGCGCTCACCAAGTTCTGCGTTGATAAATGCTAACGCCGCTTTAGCGGTTTCTTGAGAAATCAACGGATCAAAAACAATCCAACCATTTTCACCTTCAACAAAGGTAATATTGGTCAAGTCATAGCCGCGAACTTGGTAGATACCGTCAGTAACTTTAAATAGGCCGTTTATAACGTTTAGCTGAGCATTACGCCATAAACTAGGGTTAACACTATCCGGGGCTTTGGCATCTAGTGTAATGAACTTTTTATACTCTTCTAAATCCCAGACAACATCCCCATTTTCATTAGTAATGGTGACAACATCTTGCTTGGCGATGAAGCCCTTTTGAGCACGTTCAAAATCTTTGGTGTCTTTAAATGGCAGGGTTTTATAGAGTGCTTGATTAGTATCAATAGTGGCTTGAGTTGCAGGTTTCGACTCTGCTGCGACAACTCCTGTAGACATGACCAACACTAGCAACGAGTTCGTTATATTTCTCATAGAGTGTTCCTTCACTATATGCATGGTTATATTAAATCAGCCTATTAGTAGGTAAATATTTATTGCTAATAGGATTAGTTTTTAATATGCATCAAAATGCACTTCACATAATGACCATACATTAGAAGACATGGTTATGCCACATGATATTCAATTTGGTATATATCTGGAATTCACGCTTTCTAAGAAATAGGCCCCAAACCTCATGTCTTGCTTAAAAACGTATAGAGGATGAATAAACTATATGCACTAGAGTAAATACTTAGCAATACCTCAGCTAATCCGCTATGCACCAATTTAGTCAAATAGGTAACACAGAAATGTCCAATCCTGAGTTGCAGCAAAAACTCCTCAAAGAAAGCAGTTTGTTTTTGATTTGATAACAACGGCTCGCCAATCGGTGAGCAGTGTCAGCGACTTAAACTATGTTTAGGTTTGAAAATTGAAGGCCTAGATAGTGTTGTTAAACCCCTCAAACGTATGTAATTCTAGAGGCACACAAATCGTGGGCTTTATTTCCTAGAGTGAGCAGTTTTTCATCGTCAGAAAATCACCAGTATTCACAGCCCAACCCTCAATAGGCGAAGAACAAGGTAATCACAATGCAGCAAATAGGTAATCAGAGTTTAGTGTCTTTTATGGTGTCGGATCAGGACAGAAGTGTTGCGGTTTATAACCCCGCGACACAAGAGCTGCTGGGTTATGCACCGGTTTCCACTCAGGAGGAAATCGAACAGGGAATCGTTCGGGCTCATAACGCTCAGAAAGAGTGGGCCAAGCTGACTGGCAAGCAGCGAGCTGCCATCCTCCAAGGTTGGTTTCGATTACTGGTTGAAAACCAAGATGACCTCAGCCGTTTAATGACCCTAGAACAAGGCAAGCCACTAGCGGAAGCGAAAGGTGAAGTGCTCTATGGCGCGAGCTTTGTTGAGTGGTTCGCTGAAGAAGCAAAACGCACTTATGGCGAAACCATTCCAGCACCAACACCGGACAAGCGTATGGTGACCATTAAGCAGCCAGTCGGTGTAGCGAGTGCGATTACGCCGTGGAATTTTCCGATAGCGATGATTACTCGCAAAGCCGCTCCCGCGCTTGCCGCAGGTTGTAGCTTTGTGGTGAAACCCGCTGAACTGACGCCGTTGTCTGCGTTTGCGGTAGTGGAACTGGCCTATCAGGCGGGTATTCCTCGCGATGTATTACAAGTGGTTGTAGGTGAAAGTGCGCCAGAAGTTGGGGCGCTGTTTACCTCTCATCCACTGATTCGCAAACTGTCTTTCACGGGTTCAACTCGTGTCGGCAGTCTCCTGATGCAGCAAAGTGCCCACGATATTAAACGCACTTCAATGGAGTTGGGTGGTAACGCCCCTTTCATCGTATTTGATGATGCAGATATAGACGCTGCTGTTGCTGGAGCTGTGGCTTCTAAATTTCGTAATGCAGGCCAGACGTGTGTGTGCGCTAATCGCTTTTATATCCACCGCAATGTATACGATGAATTTGTGGCTAAATTTGATGATGCAGTAAAACAGCTCAAATTGGGTAACGGTTTAGAAGAAGGCGTTAATATTGGGCCTGTTATTAGCCAAGCTGCCAAAGAGGGTATCGAGCGTTTGATTGATGGGGCGATTGAACAAGGGGCGCAGCCTGTTTCTCCCATTGAGCCTCAAAGCGGTCAGTTTATCGCTCCGGTCATCTTAAAGAATGTGACGCAGGATATGGATATAGTCTCGAAAGAGATCTTCGGCCCAGTGGCGCCAGTATTGGCATTTGAGAGTGATGAAGAGTTGATTGAGATGGCGAATGACACCATCTATGGTCTGGCGGCTTACTTCTACAGTGATAATATTCGTCGTATCTGGAAGGTGGCTGAAGCGCTTGAATACGGAATGGTTGGAATTAATGATGGGATTATCTCATCAGAAGTCGCGCCATTTGGCGGCGTCAAACAATCCGGTATTGGCCGAGAAGGAGCCAAACAGGGGATCGATGAGTACATGGATTTGAAATACCTTTGCTTTGGAGGCCTGAGTTAACCTTGCCTCAGCATCTGAATTAAAAAAGCCCGCAATTGCGGGCTTTTTTAATGGCTTTTCTTCGGCCCGTTGCGGACTAAATCCTGACCCGTTTTGAAGATTTCGTCTGTTACCCAACGAGCTAGCAGCAGCTGGTGGTTATCATCCAACACTGCCACAAAGTGGCGGCCATCAGCATTGTTCGTGGCAAGGGCGATACCTGCAATGCCTTCCAGACCAAAACTGCCGTTTTCGACAGCAATAAGAAAAGCTTCTAGCTCTTCGAGATTATCAATGATGCGATCATCACTAAACATAATTTCTTCTCTCTCGTCACATTGAATTTCAATGCGATAACTAATCATGGCGCTACTTTAACGATCATAGCCGTTGATTTCCAGATAAGCCGCAGAGGCTGAACAAAATCTCACCATTCACGCTCTATTTTTACCATTCACGTCTTCCAACCACCGTTCGTCGCATACCCAAGCAGCCTTGCTCATTGCTGATTAACCTTTGAACATCAGCTACGAAGAAGGAACGACAAAATGAAACTGACGCATCAATTAGGTCTGTGTTTACTGGTTAGCGCTCAAGCGGTCGCAGCGCCAAGTGACAAGTTAATAGAGCAATATAATCAAGCCGCTCAAGGCGATGAAGATAAGGTTGAATCCGTTTATGAGCAGCTGCAAGGTCAGATCGAAAGACAAGGCGGTGATGCTCTGACATTGGTCTATCTCGGTAGCTCACAAACCTTGATGGGACGCGATGCTTTTCTTCCTTGGAACAAGATGAAATACGTCGAGCAAGGGCTCGGTACGATTGCCAAAGGGTTGGATATGCTATCGGATGATACAACGCCTGTTCCACTGCAAGAGATTCGTCAGGGGCTACCAGAGTCCCTATTGGCAAGAGCCGTTGCGGCGACGACTTATACATCATTGCCCGACATGTTTAATCATTTCGAACGTGGTTATGAACTGTATTCGGGGCTTCTCTCTGAGCAGGCTTTTAGGTCTCAATCCTTTGATGCGATTGCCTGGGTTTACATCTACGCCATTCAGGCCGCCATACGTGCAGAAGACAGCATACAGGCACAAAAATGGGCACAGGAAATGTCAACGCTCAATGCCCAACATCCGATGACGTTACAAGCGATAGCGATGGCCAATAACGCCTAAGGAGAGAGCATGTTGCAGTTTCAAAATCTAGCCAAGCAGTACCAACTCGGTCAGCAGCGAGTGGAGGCTCTCAGCAACGTCACTGGCGAAATCAGTAATGGTGAAATGGTCGCGCTTTGTGGCCCGTCAGGCTCTGGCAAAAGCACGTTGCTGAATATTCTGGGTTTGCTTGATAGTGAGTATGAAGGTCAGGTTATGTTCGATGGCTCGTTATACCCGAAAGAGCCACAACAATCGGCGCAATTGAGGCGAACCAGCATGGGTTTTGTATTCCAGCGCTTTAACTTGGTTCCCGTAATGAGTGCATGGGAAAACGTGGCGTACCCACTAATGTTGAACGGATACTCTGCCAAACAGCAGCAACGGCTCGCCATGGAAATGCTTGGCAAAGTGGGGCTGGAAGAGTTTGCTCACCATCGACCTGATCATCTCTCGGGTGGTCAACAACAGCGCGTCGCCATTGCACGGGCGCTGGTTCATCAACCCAAACTTGTTATTGCCGATGAGCCAACCGCCAGTCTGGATAGCCATACCGCGCAGCGTGTGATTGAACTGATGAAAACCCTCGGGCATGAATTGGGAACAACCTTCATTGTCGCCACTCATGACCAAAGAATGGCGAATCAATGTGACCGCCCCCTCTCACTGGTGGATGGCAGAATAAGCGAGGAGGCGATGAAATGGGCCAGTTAGTTCCTCAATCAGTGCGCATAGCGTATCTGAATTTGCTGCGAAATCGTCGTCGCAGTGTGCTGTCCGCTCTTATTATCACGATTGCCGTTTTTGCTTTGACGTCAGCGGGTGGGTTTGGGCTTTACACCTATGAATCACTCCAAGAATCAACGGCGCGGGATACGGGGCATCTGACAATCAGCATTCCCGGATTTTTTGAGAAAGATGAAGACATGCCATTGACGAATGGTCTGGAAGACAGCGCTGCGATCTACAAGCAACTGATATCGAATCCGGATATACGAGGCATTCAGCCTAGGATTGAGTTCACAGGGCTGGTCTCAAATGGCAATAAATCGACCATTTTTGTCGGTACTGGCGTGAATGAACGTGAGTTCGATATGAAGGGGCCGTTTCTCGACGTGCGTCAGGGTAAAACTTTGTCTGATATTCGCTCTTCGCGGTATCAACCCTCGGAGCCTGAGGTGATGCTGGGCGTCGATTTGGCCCGTAACCTCAACGTATCAATTGGTGACTGGATCACCGTGCTTGCGACGACGAGCGACGGCGCGCTGAATGCGCTCGATTTTAAAGTTCATGGTATCTATTCAACGGGTGTACCGGACTTAGATAAGCGCCAGCTATACCTGCATATTGAATCGGTACAGGAACTATTGGTGAGTGACAAAGTGAGTACTTTGTCGGTCTTCCTCTACGAAACACAAAACACGTTGAAGCTTCAGAGTTGGGTGGAAGAACAACTCGCTTCTTTGCTACATAGCCAAGCACTGGAAGTCACGCCGTGGCAGCAAAGAGCCTTTTTCTACACCAAAGTGAAAGATTTATACGATCGAATCTTCGGCATTATGGGGGCGGTGATGTCGCTGGTGGTGTTCGTTGCCCTGTTTAACACCATGACGATGTCGGTGACGGAAAGAACGCGAGAAATCGGAACCTTGTCCGCGTTAGGCACATATCCTGCGGAAATCGTGGCGGGCTTTGTGCGCGAAGCCGCATTGTTGGCTGGCATTGGCACACTCTTAGGTGGGCTTCTAACAGCCGTCACCAGTATTGTCCTGATGGTGGTGGATGTGCAAATGCCACCACCACCGGGTCGAACCGACGGTTATCCACTCAATATCTATTTTTCACCCGAGCTACTGAGTTACAGCGCATTGGGTGTCATGGCAATTTGTATTTTCGCTGCGTTTCTTTCCGCCCGAAAGGGTGTCAATAAGCCGATAACGGAGGCATTGACCTATGTTTAAATCACTTTCTATCGTCATCGCATTGAGTCTGTTGAGTGCTGGTGTGTTTGCTAATGACACGGCAACCATGGTCAAAAATGCAGATGCCTACCGCCTTGATACAGCGTCCGCCAAAGTGGTGTCTCTCGTTACCTTGTATAAAAACGGAGAGCTGGATAAAACACGCCAATACAATGTTTATACGCGCCCCGAACGCGAGTCTTTGGTTGTGTTTAAGTCACCAGTTGAATCGGGGCAAAAGATGCTGATGTTGGGAGACAACTATTGGCTAGTGATGCCTAAAAGTCGTCGCCCGATCCGTATAACACCAATGCAAAAGCTACTCGGTGAAGCCTCCGTTGGCGATGTTTCTACTCTCACTTGGAGTCAGGACTACCGAGCGACGCTGACGGCTCAGGAAACCTTGACCATCAATGAGCGGGCAGTGCTGGCAAACCAGCTTTCTCTGCAGTCTGTAACTCAAGGTGCGAGTTACGATCGCATCGAATTATGGTTGGAATCGGAGAGCGATTTCCCGATCAAAGCCGATTTGTACTTAAAATCTGGCAAGCTGGCTAAGCAGGCATTGTTTGAACAGGGTGAGCGCGATGGCCAGTCAAGAGTCGTGAGCATGACCTTGATTGACAAGATTCAGCCAGCGAAGAAAACGGTCATTGAATATCAGCAAGTGACGGCTCATCAACTTGAAGATAAATACTATATTCCGGCATTTTTGACGCGTAACGCACTGTCGGAGCTGTAACGTGACTTACCGTTTGATTTTCGCGTTGGCGGCAATGGTTTCAGGCAGTGGCCTTGCTCAGCCAAGTTTCAACTGGGACTGGACGGTTAGTGTTAGCCAGAGTCAGCACAGAGACTCCGTCTGGTTTGAACCGCATACGGCGTCGCACACTGAGCAGCTAGACGCATTGCTTCGTGTGCAAGCCGAGTGGCAAAATTGGAGCGGCCTGTTAGCAGCAAAGAGTAGTCAACTAGCGTCGAGCAACTCATCCGATTCAACTGACAATGAGTTGATTGTTCAGGAGTTTTTTTGGCAAGGCGTCTGGGAGACTGGCGTACTACCGATTGATATGACGCTGGGTAAAATCCGCCTCGATTGGGGAGTAGGGTATGGATATCGTCCTTTAGATTTGTTCAAACCTTATCGGCGTAACCCAGTGGGAATTCAGGTAGAGGAGGGCGCAGGTGTCGCAATGGCGTCATACTTTGATCCTTCGGGAGAGTGGAGTTTGCTTTACAGCGACTCCAGTTGGACAAAGCAAGAGTCTAGCGAGCTCGAACAGAGAACTGAGCAACAGGGCATTGGTCTGCGTCGTTACTGGTTGGCAGATGAGACGGAATGGCAGGGCATTGCTTACTATGACGACGTGAGACAGGGTTTAATTGGTGGCTCCATGGTGTCTGTTTATGATGCGTCATGGGCATACCACGCTTCTTTTGTGTACCAGAGGGATTATCTAGGGTTTGAGCAGCAAGGGCTCTACTCACCCGTAACTCTTGCTAACAAAAGTAGTGGCTTTCAAGGTTTGGTTGGGCTTAATTGGGCGAGCCAAGCCGGCAATCAAATCATTGTTGAATATTGGTATGACAATCGGGCGTGGAGCAAAGAAGATTGGCGTCAGGGACTGGAAAGAGCGACTGCTTTATCAGAAAGCGCCAACACCGCTGGTCTATCGCATTCGTACGCTCAGGGGCTCAACCATATCAATCTGGCGCAGCATAACGTCATGTTTCATTGGAGTTTGAATCCCACTAGCTGGGGTCAGTGGCAATGGAGTAAAAATGCCTTATGGCTGGAGAATGTAGAGCCAACTTTTGATCTCTTATTATCGCCACAAGACGGCGGTGTCATTGCAACACAGTGGATTAATTACAGTGCTTATGACTCGGGGCAGACTTCGGTCGACGTTGAACTTGCAGCCCGTTTTATGACGGGAAGACATGACTCCGTATATGCAAATCTATCAGATAAGCGTATGATTTTTATAAATCTAAAAGGGAAATTTTGATGACTGACTTTGCTACTCGTTTAACAGACGTATTGAAGAGTTTGGTGTTTACCTCAGTTTTTTGCCTCATCATCGCATTCGCAACACATGCCATCTGGCCGAGCCCGTTTTGGGAGCATATTCTTATCAGTTTCGGCTACGGATATAGCGCAGTATTGAGCTCTCATTTATTGCAGTGGACGAGTGAGCATTGGACTCGGCGTCAGCTGAGCATGTTGTCTATTGGCGCTTCAATGGTGTTTGGTACGACCAATGCCTACTATTGGTTAAGCAAATACGACAAGTTTGCCGACTTCAGCCAGATGAAGCCGGTAATCATTCTTGGGTTTATTTTCTCAGCGGCTTGTTTTCTGTATTTCTATACGCATGAGCAAAAGCTGCAGACTCAAAAGGAGCTGGAACGGGCTCGCCGTATTCAAACGGAGCAGGAGAAAGCACTGCTACTAAGCCAACTGAAGCAGCTGCAAAGTCAGATTGAACCCCACTTCTTGTTTAATACACTGGCTAACATTAGCGTATTGATAGATAGCGATGCGACAAATGCCAAGCTGATGCTGGAGAAACTGACCGAGCTATTACGCGGGACGTTACAACGCAGTCGTCAGTACAACACGACCTTAAAAGGCGAATTAGAGCTGGTGGATGCTTACCTTGCCATTCAAAAAATACGGCTCGGAGAACGCTTGAATTATGAAATCTCCGACCATTGTTTGGGGGACCTCAATATACCGCCTCTGTTGGTTCAACCGCTAGTGGAGAACGCAGTACAACATGGCATTGAGCCCAGCTCTGTCGGTGGAAAAATAACAGTAGAGGTTGCTGAAAATCAGGATAGTGTGACCATTTCTGTTATCGACAACGGGATTGGTTTTAGCGATACGCCTAGTCATGCTGGGCAAGGTATTGGGCTGGACAATATTCGTCATCGGCTCACCACTTTGTTTGGTCAACATGCGTCACTGAACCTGAAAGAGAATGCATCGGGTGGTGTGATTGCTCAGTTGTCTGTACAACGTCGCTCATTGGAGAAACTTGAGGAAAACATGGATGCAAACTGATCTTCTTACGGCAGTCATTGCCGACGATGAGCCGTTGCTGCGCCGTCATCTTAATCAGGCGCTTGCTGAGTATTGGCCTGAACTCGATATTGTCGGGCAGGCTGCGAATGGTGAACAAGCCCTTGAAATGATCGAGCAACATCAGCCTCAAGTGGTATTTCTGGATATAAAAATGCCCGGGCTGGATGGTATGTCACTGGCAAAGAAGCTCTCTAAGCGTGATTGCCAACTTCATATTGTGTTTGTAACGGCGTATGACGAATACGCTGTCCAAGCTTTTGAAACTAATGCGGTGGATTACCTGCTTAAACCTGTCTCTGATTCTCGCCTTATCCAATGCGTTGAAAAACTGAAAGCGCGGCTAAGCAGTGCTGAACCCGCGACAGAGCTTGGTACTTTGTTGAATCAGATTCAGCAGCTCAACGCGCCCGCTCAGCCGAAATACTTAAGTTGGATTAGAGCAAGCAAAGGTGAAGAGATCCACCTCATTGCTTTGTCTGAGGTGCTTTACTTCAAAGCGGAAGACAAATACGTCTCTCTGTACAAACGAGAACAGGGCAACAAAGTTGAGTATGTGCTGCGAACGTCACTTAAGGAACTACTGGCTCAGCTTGATCCGGATTTGTTTTGGCAAGTGCACCGCTCGAGTGTGGTTAACGTCTCGATGATAGACAAAGTGAAGAAAGATTTTACCGGTAAAATGGTTGCGGTAATTGGTGACGACAGCATTCCCATCAGCAGAGCGATGCAAAGCAAATTTACCAGTATGTGGTAATGGAAGGAGATCAAAAGTGGATATCTTTAAGTGGACTGAGAAAATGATGGGAATGGATGAAGAGGCGTGGCAGCGACATGCGAGTCCGCTCAGCGTTTATTCTCGATTTACGATATTGCCGCTGCTCTCATTATCGATTTGGTCAAAAGAATGGATCGGCGTCTGGTCGACACTCCCGATTTTTATCTCTATTGCTTGGGTCTGGCTCAACCCTCGCGTTTTCTCAGCGCCAAAAAACACTAACAGTTGGGCGTCTATCGGAACCTTCGGAGAGCGGATTTATTTGCAACGATCAAAAGTTAAGATACCGGGGCACCATCTGAGGATGTGTAACCTGCTGAGTACGCTTTCTGCGCTTGGTGTACCTATTCTGATATACGGTTTGTATACCTTGGATGTTGGTATCGTCGTATTGGGGAATTTCTGGGTAATGGCATTCAAAGCATGGTTTGTCGATCGCATGGTCTGGATTTACATGGATCTAAAAGATACGGATCCTGAGTATGCCAGTTGGCTAAAATTATAGTGGGTTTGAATGCTGCAAGGCGATTGTATTTTTATACAATAATGTTACTTTTCAGTAACCCACTATGTATGAGGCACAGCCATGACCGTTGAAAGTGCGATCACCTTCTTTATCGCTATGTTGATCTTTAGCATCACACCTGGGCCGGGCGTATTTGCCATCGTTGCTCGTGCTATGGTTTCAGGCGCAAAACACTGTATTTCTCTTTCTGCTGGAATGGTTGCCAGCGACGTTATCTATCTCCTTTTAGCCTGCTTGGGTTTGGCCGCAATAGCTGAAAACTGGGCAACGCTGTTTGTGGTGATTCGTTACGTCGGTGCGGCTTACCTCATCTATCTCGGTTATAAGATGATCAAAGCACTGCCTCAGGCCAGTGAAGCGATTCAACAGGATCAAACACCAAAAGCTCCGTCTCATATCGCCGGATTTGTACAGGGCTTTCTTATCTCGGCTTCAAACCCTAAAGTGATCCTATTCTATATTTCATTCCTGCCAACGTTTATGGACTTAACCGTTCTTAATAGTCAGGATATTGCACTGGCTGCGGTATTAAGCATTGTTGCTCTGATGACAGGGTTAATGATGATAGCGATTGGTGCAGGGCGACTGGTTAAAGTGTTGAAAACTCCAAGTGCTCAACGCAAGCTGAATCAAGGGGCTGGTGGCGTGATGATTGCTGCTGGTACTTACCTCGCAATCAATAAATAGACAGATAAAAAACAAGCGCTTAGCAATGGGGGTTGCTAAGCGCTTGTTGTTTAAACACTCTGAACTAACAGTTCAATAAGTTCGTCTTCTGTTTCAGGTATTTTGTTAAATTCTACACTCACATCCGCGCCGCCCTTGAGCATATACGCTTTACTGGTACAGTGATCATGGTGAAACCATTTACCACCTACACAAACGTCAGTGTAACATCTTGGGTCTTTTTTCAGTTCCATGGGCATCCCTCTTGTTAATCTCCGTAACATTATGTCAACATAAATGATGTAATGACTTTGTTAAAATGATCTCGATCAAGCAGAGGTAACAATTACCTCTATGGGGTTAAAGGAAATAGACGAATTGGTGATGTAGACCCTGATTCGCTACTCAGTATAAGGATGAACTCATGCAAGCTGCCAAACTCTACTACGTTTACGACCCTATGTGTTCTTGGTGTTGGGGTTATAAACCCACTTGGGAAAAAATCCAGAGTGCGTTAGCTGATGAGGTGACAGTGCAATATGTGGTTGGAGGGTTGGCGCCAGACTCTATTGAGCCTATGCCCATCGCCATGCGTGAACAAATTGCCTCATATTGGAAGAAGATCGAAAACTATCTAGGCACTGAGTTCAACTATGACTTCTGGACAAAAAACACCCCTAAGCGCTCAACTTATCCTTCTTGTCGAGCAGTGTTAGCGGCACGCAAGCAGGGAGCGGAGAAAGAGATGCTACGCGCCATTCAGCACGCTTATTACCTTCAAGCACGAAACCCGAGTGACAGTGAAGTATTGATTGCGATAGCAGCGGAGGTTGGGCTTGATGAAGCGCAGTTCTTGCGAGATTTTCAGTCTGAAGCTCTAAACCAACAATTCATGGAGGAGCTGGGTTTCGCTCGCTCTATCGGTGGGAATAGTTTCCCATCCTTGTTTGTAGAGACGGCCAATGGTGTGGTCGAGCTGCCCGTTGATTATGAATCTGCCCAAGATACCATTGAGCAGATTCATCGTTTAATGGCTTAGGCTAATTGCGCGGGCTTTTTCTGCTTCATAACGTCTCGGATACTCATGCTCATTAGTATCAAGTTGGTGAAGCCCGCAATCAATTCAACAATCTGAACGATGTAAAACGTGCTGTTAAACTGCCCAGCGCTTGCAAGATAGTGAAGGTAGATGGCTGCCGGCGTCAGAACCAGCAAACCATTTAACGCAATTAAGGGCATGCGTTTTTTCTTTGCTGCAATCGGCCCTCTTGTGACCTTTGGTGCCATCTTAGCCCCCGTAATACCCGCCAATGCCATGGTTGGAATCAAAAACCATATTGCATAGAAGATGTATGTCTTAACGCTTGCGATCTGAGCAAGACTGCCAAATAGTCCCACATAAAGCGTGCTAGTAAAGAAGCTTAGAATCATCATAAAGCCACTTAAGGCGGCTGCTTTATGTATTGTTCGAATCCAGTTTTTCATCTTAATTACCTTTGCTTTATCTGTATGGGATGATTTAAATTTACAAAACAACAGTTGCAATTGCAACTGTTGTTTTTGCACTTAAATTGAAAATAGCAAATGTGAAAGGTAATAGATTGATTATTAAAAAGATTAAACTTTAAACGAAATAGCATTGCCCAGAGATATCTGGGCAATCGGGTTCTATAAGACGTGTATTAGCGTTCGCTTTCGATAAGAATTGAAGAGACGGGTTCAAGCTGAATCGAGATTTCACTGTTGCTGACCGCCACCTTTTGCTTTGTCATGGTATTGAAGAAAGTTGGGTTGGTGATATTCAGTTTCCAGACAGGCAGGGTGAGCGACTTTACATTATTCCCCAAATTGAAAGCTGCGATCACACATTGTCCAGCGAGTTGGCGAGCATAGGCAAAGCTTGTGTCATCTTGGTAGAGCAGCACAAAATCACCTTCTTGTAGAGCCGGTTGAGTTTTACGGATCTCAATCAGTTGCTTGATAAAAGGTAAATAGGTGTTGTGGACTACCTCTTCCCAAGGCATACATCGGCGATTGTCTGGATCATGGCTTCCCTCCATGCCTAGTTCTGTACCGTAATAGAGACAAGGTGTGCCAACGTAGCTAAACAACAAAGTTGCAGCCAGTCTGAACAGCCTAGGATCGTGTTTAACCAACTCCATAAATCGTGCAGTATCGTGGCTGTCTAATTGATTTAACTGGCTAAGTTGATTCAACCAAGGAACTTTCGCTCTGGCTTCGGACAACCAATTGAGAAACTCAGGTACGGATATTGATATTGGATCAAAGGCAATGTCGAGATTGGCAAGCAGGGCACGCAGTGGGTGAGCGAAACCATAGTAGTTCATCGCACCGTCTTCCTGATCGCCTTGTAGCCACTGAGTCGCTTCAAAGAAGTGTTCACCAAGAACATAGCAATCAGGATTGACGGATTTAGCCGCTTGGCGAAACGCTTTGACATAGTGCTGGTTATTCTTAGCACCTTGTCCTTCACCGAGCATATGGATTACGTCGAACCGCCAACCATCAATAGAATAGGGCGGTTTTAGCCAGTGTTTGATGACGGCATCGTCACCGAGGTAAATGTAATTTCTTACGCGGCTGTTTTCAAAATTGAGGACAGGCAGTGACTTAATCCCTTTCCACCCCTCGTAGTGGCGGCTTTCTCCTTCAAAAAGGTAGTAATCGCGATATTCAGAGTGAGTTCCTTGGTAGGCGCCCACTTCGGGATGCAAGCCTTGCAGATTGAACCATGGGTGCTCTGTTGAGGTGTGATTGAAAACCGCATCCAACATGATTTTCATATCGCGCTGATGGATTTGTTGGCAGAGTTCGGCGAAATGTTGGTTGCTCCCAAGGTGTGGGTCGACATTCAGATAGTCGCTGGTATCGTACTTGTGGTTGCTTGGAGCGCCAAAAATGGGATTAAGATATAAAGCAGTGATGCCAAGTGTTTCAAGGTAATCCAGCTTTTGCTCAACACCGTGCAAATCACCGCCATAGAACTCGCAGCCAGCATTGCCGTTACTCACATCAACAGGCTCTCCCCATTGTTTAGCAACGACGTTTCTTGTTCCTCCTGAAACTTTGTATTCGCCAGTCTTAACACTGATGTCAGAGTTTCCATTACAGAATCGGTCGGGGAATATCTGATAGAACACCTGCTTGTTGACCCAAGCCGGAGGTTGATGCTTAGAGTTGAACTTAAAATGGGTCTCTCTTGGCGGCATACGTGTATGGAGGCCTTTTGCATCTAACCAAAGCTGACGCTGGGGCATGAGAATCTTAAACGCGTAACGAGTGAGGTCTTGGTCTGAGTTGGCAGTGATTGATGCGGTCCAGAAGGTAAGATGATGTGTTTCACCATCGGGCTGCATTTCTACAAGATACTCTTCATTGTCAGGTTCGTGACGGACCAAGACTTTGTCCAACTCAATGCCTTTCTCTATTGCAAGCTTGAGGGTTAGTGTGTCGTTGGTAACGCGAAACCAGTCTTTACTTTGACCATGAAAGATAAATGGATGTGTCATAACTTTTGTTCCGAATCAGGGGCGACAAGCTCTAGAAACAGGCTTGCCAGTGGGGGAAGCAGCATAGAAATGGAAGCTGATGTTTGAGTCACATTCAGGGTGTACTCCGAGTCACTCATCCTATCTATCCAACGATATTGTCCGGGAAGCAGCTGCCAGTCAGTAATGAGCGAGTAAGGGAGAATCAGTTCGACTTGTTTACCTTGTTGTGCGCTGAAATTGGCAACAACAATCAGCTTTTGTTCTTCACTGGCTCTGGCGAAAGCGAACAACTGATCTTGCATTTCGCCGAAATTGTCAAAGTTCGCAGCGTAAAGGTCGTGATAGTCTCCCAATAGGGCAGGGCTTTTTAACGTCAGGTTAAGCAGCTTTTGGTAGAAGGTTCTCAGTGCTTTTTCATCCTCACTCAGTTGGCCTCCGTCAAAAGCGCCATGGTTCATCCAACGCTGATGGTGAGGGACGCCCACATAGTCGAATATCGACGTGCGGCTAGGTGTGCCAAATCCACCGAACTCCGCCCCAGGTTCACCGACTTCCTGACCAAAATAGATCATGCTAGGGGAACTTGATAGGCAAGTAGACACCAACATGGCGGGTTTGCCTTTTTGAGCACACCCCGAAAATTCAGGCGAAGCAAGTCTCTGTTCATCATGATTATCGAGAAAGTGCAGCATATGGTGCTCAATATCGCGCAGCTGATACTCAATACGGCCAATCTCTCGCGTAGAACCGTGACCTTGTACAATTGATTTCAACTGGGTCATAGAGATCAACCTTGTCGTAGAGGTAATCCATTTTTCCGAGCTGGATATAGTCGCGATAAAGTTCCGGCTGATAGACTTCAGCCATCAGAAAGGCATCTTGGTTAGCCACTTTTATCGAAGAGTTAAGATAGCTCCAGAACTCGACAGGCACCATTTCGGCCATATCGTAACGAAAGCCATCGACGCCTTTTTCAAGCCAGTAAAGTGCGATATCCCGAAACTTTTTCCACGAATCGGGAACGGATTTATCCTGCCAGAATTGATGGTGCTCAGAATGAGGCTTAAAGCGGTATTCCTCTGGCAAGATAGGAAAGTCTTTGCTGCCGTCAGGGCGAACACCATAATTGATTTTTACTGTCTCGTACCAATCATCAATGGACGGTTGAGCTTTCCTTGATCCATTGCCGGTCCATTTCGCCGGAAACTCCTGATAAGGCGTCTCCAAGTGTGGATGCACGTCTCCTCCAAGGATCTTTTCAGGCGATAATTCGCTTGGCAGTTCAAAAGGAGCATCTGGAATATAGTAGAAGTTGTTGTCTTTGTGATAACCGACATTGGTGTCATCGTGAGCTCCAAAATCTTCCACACCTGAAGGGTTGTTTAACCCTTTATAAACCCGAGCCACATGATTAGGTACGATGTCGATGATCACTTTGAGGCCAGCATTGTGGGTGCGACTGATTAAATCGTCGAATTCCTGGTTTCGTCGACTGGGATCATCAGCTAGATCTGGGTTGACCGAGTAGTAATCCTTTACCGCGTAAGGAGAGCCTGCACGGCCTTTGACAACCGAAGGGTGATCATTGTCGATTCCTACATGCGTGTAATCATTGACTAGAGCATGATGTGGTACGCCAGTAAACCAGATGTGTGTGATGCCCAAATCACGAATTTCATTTAAAGCCTTTTCAGTAAAGTGACTGAACTTGCCAACCCCATTGGTATCTATGTTGCCCCATGGCTGATTGGTGGTATTCGTGTTGCCAAACAGACGGGTAAAGACCTGATAAATATTGTACTTCTTCATTCAACAATCTAACCATTCTTATTGAGGTTGATTTAAGGCTAGTGGAAGTTGATGGGGTTTGACTCCTCCTTTTGGCGAGAGTGTGGGGCGTAGAAAGACGCTCAGTGGTGAAAACGTGAGATAGAACGAAAAACGCCGTGCGAGGCACGGCGTTTGTATTACGAAAGGTGATTATTTTAGGTCTTGATCAAAGTCACCGTGGAAGTGATCGTGGTCAGAGACGCTGTCGGCTGCTTTAAGTCTTTCGCCAATGCGTAGTTTCTCTTTTGGCGCTTCACCAGTAGAGAAGGCACGTTGTGCTTTCACTTCTGGTTCTGCCGGCTGCTCTGGGAACAACTGTTTGCTCATCGCGTAGTAAGTTGTTACGTAAGCAAGTGACTGAGTATTGGTGTAAAGCGCGTTCTGGTTAACGTTATTCACGTCATCACACGCCTGGTGGTAACACTTATCGTAAGACACATCGATGTCACCGCCGAATTTCTCAACTTCTTCAGCTGTTTTCACTTTCTCTGCACCAGTGAACAGGCCACCAAATGCAACACCCCAGTCAGCGAAACCTGCGTAGTCAGAACGTTTCGACAGAGCTTGAGGAATGGTCGCTTCTTCTTTATCAGTAAAGAACTCCTGGAAGATAGACTCGATGTCAGATGTGCCGTATGGCGGTTTGAAATCACCAGTGTAAGCGTTATCTGGGCTGTCTTTAGTATCAGACAAGTCGCCGTCCATCACACCATAGATGTAGTTCGGTGAACCAATCATGTCGAAGTTCAGGTACAGCTTCACTTTATTGAGCTCAGTGTAACGAGCTTCAACCAGTTCTACTTGCTCAGGCGTTAGCTCACTTGGATCTTTCAAACCAAGTTCTTCAAGAATCTGAGCTTGTGCGTCATTGTAGATTGGTTGGAACAAGTCATTGGTGTAGTACTCAGAGCCTACTAGACCTGCTTCTTCAGCTGCCCACCATGCGAAGCGAACTTTGTTCTTAACTGGTACTTCAAGCTCAGATAGGGTCACGGCGTATTCAAGTAGGCCAGCCGTACCTGTGCCGTTATCGTTGATACCTGGACCTTCTGGAACAGAGTCGAGGTGAGCACCAAGCATGACGACTTGATCGTCGTTACCGCGAGGGGTTTCTGCAAGAATGTTTTGCGTTACGACGTCTTCATCTTTCACATTGACCGTAAGATTTGCCAATACCGTTTCAGATTGTGCTTTGTTGTACCACTCTTGACCAAGATCGAAGCGCGCGCCCAAAGCGGCGATTGTCGCTTTCGTATCACTGCCTAGCGTGCCGTTAACGACAGATTTTCTGCCTTCATCGTTGCCTTGGTTGAAGACGATAACCGCTTTCGCTCCTGCGTTTTCTGCGTTGACAACTTTTGCGTCAAATGCACAGCCACCACGCTGGATAACGGCAATCTTGCCTGCTACGTCTTTGCCTGTGAAGTCAGATGCTTCACAGCCATCAGTGCTGTCGTAATCGGGTGCATCAAAGCGGAAGTCTGGTGTAATGAACGCGAGCTCGCCACTGACCTGGCCATTGGAGTTACCTGAGTAAGACATGACGGCGAAGTCTGCTTCAACACCTTCATCGGCTTCACGTACGCTGATGAGATCTTTGCCATCGACGTTGGCTTTCGTGCCTGCTAGCTCTTCCCAAGCGCGGAAGTCAAACTCTTGTGTAGTAACGATGTAGCCATGTTCTTTCATGGTTTCGACAATGAACTCAACCGAGTTGGCGTAACCTTTGGTGCCTGCTGCACGAGTAATGGAATTGCCATCTGTAGTGGCAGAAGCCAAACCTTCTAGTGTCACTAGGTGGCTGACGACTTCATCTCTATCGATGTTTTCACTGACGTATTTTGCCACCTCACGTGGATCGTCCCAGAAACACCCCGATAGCATGGTGGTACTGATAACAGTCGCGAGAATGGATTTTTTTGTTGTTATGCTTACTTGCATGTGTGACTCCTTTTTAAACAATCCATTCAATTCTTCACAAAAGATTAAGTTATAAAAATGTTAAAATTAACATATTTTATAAAAATGAATGCATATCAAATAATAAAAATGAGAAAGATGTAATTCATAGGTAGAGCTAATGTTCTAGATCTCAAAATCAACATTTTCAATTAGTTATGAGATTTTTATGGTCTTTTAATTGATAAGTTTGTTATCTGGCAAACTGTGATACATGGCAATATGATATGCAGTTAAATTCATATTAATTTTTACTGTTAGCTGCATAGTTGTGTAATTGATAGGTGGTGGGAGATGGAGGAATCGATGATTAGAAGCGACTCATTCCTAATCATCGAACAATAGATTGATTGCTATTGCCATCAAAACTAAACCTGAGATTGGCAGCAAGACACCCAATGGCGAGCGCTCTATGTAAGGCAGATTCTCTGCAATCAATAAGCCCCACTCAGGTTCTGGCGGTTTAACGCCAAGTCCGATAAAACTCAGAGAAGTCAGGCTGAGCGTAATGTACGGCAAACGTAGAAACGCGTGACGAATCAATGGCGGTAGCACATAAGGCAACAAGTAGTAACGGAGTACCCGCCACTGACTGGTTCCCCAAATTGGCGCAAGATGCGTATAAGGCTGCGCTTTGGCCTCCATCAACAAGCTTGCACAGTGCGCGGCTAATGGTGCCCACGACACCATAACAATCGCAATCAAAGCACTGTTTGGATTCATCCCCGTTAGGCCAGCAATCAGCAGACCCGCCACAATGTATGGCACACCTTTGGTGATCTCAATTAAGCCTTGGCTATAACGAGTCACGAAGCCGAGCAGCAAACCAATCACCAAACTTAGGAACGTTGCGATGATGCCCATTTTGATAGTCGACATCATACCGCCACCAACACGAGCAAGCAGATCTCGACCAATTGCATCGGCACCAAACGGTGCTACTAAGCTTGGCGATTCAAGGCGGGTAAATTGGATGGTGTAAGGATCGAGCATTAACGCCCACCCCGCACAACCAATCAGCAAGGCAAAGATTGTCGCACTGACGATACGTTTGGTGGTGCTTTGGGTAAAACGGAACGTACTGTGACTGCTGATCAACTTGCCACTTGTGACACTGTGCCCGAGTAACCAGCGTTGCAATAAGATGCTCGCACTGCTGATCAGCATCGAGAACACCAGCAACACCAACAAGCCTCCTTGCAACATCGGCAGATCTTGTGACTTCGCCGCGCCTAAAATTAGTCGTCCGATACCCGGAATGGAGAACACCTGTTCCACAGCAACCGCGCCGCCGGTCAAACCAATCACCGTCATTGCGATTTGAGGAATCAAGTTACTAACGGCACGCCACAAGGCAAAGCGTAAGATTTGAAACTGACGGACGTTCGCCGATAGCCAAGTGATCACCCAAGGTTCATCTAATACACGCTTGAGGCTGTCATTGAGCAAGCGACCGAACAAGCCAGCAGCAGGCAATGCCATTGCCAAACTTGGTAGCCAGAGGTTTTGCACGCCTTGCCAACCATAAGGCGGGAACCAGCCCAACCAAATGGAAAACACCATGATCAGCAATGAAGCAATCACGTACTCAGGCAATGAAACCAACACCGAACTGAGCGTGTCATGATGTTTGTCTAAACGATTCTGTTGCCAACGACGCACAGTGTAAAGCACGCTCGCCATGCACATTACAAATGCCATACCTAACGCTGTAACCATCAGTAATAGCGACGTTTTTGCGGTTTGTTGAACGCTCTCCATTACGGATGCGCCACTCACCCAAGAGACACCTAAGTCACCTTGCATGGCAAGCGTCAACCAATCCCACAGTCGCTCAGCAGCGCTGCGGTCAAGTTGAAGATCCTCTCGAATTGCTTGCAGAGCTTCTGCCGTCAGCAATTGTTGAGCACCCGCACGAGCACGGAGGATTGATTGGCTTGGATCGATACCGGCAATATCCGGCATCAAACCCACCAAAACAACCACTACCCCGAGAGACAGGAAGCGCGACAAAAAACGCGTAAACCATTCAGGCATACAAGCGCTCCAACGAGAGCGCATGTTGGCAACAGACGACATCGAGTTAGTTCACCTCAGTAAACTGGTCGATCAGACGACGCTCACGTGGGTCACGTTGTGCATTCTTTACGCGGTTACTCTCACCTTGGATTACACGCTCGTGAAGCAGTGGAATCACAGCGTATTGCTCAAGGATTTTGCTTTCTGCTTCGATGATCGCTTGTTGGCGTTTCTCACCCAAAGGTTGACGATCAGCGTGTTTCAATGCTGCGTCCACCTCTTCAGAGCAGAACTGACCTAGGTTGTAAGAACCTTTACAGCTAAAGTCACTTTGCATGTACGCCACTGGGTCACCAGAATCCAGCACCGTTGCACGTGACAACAAGAACGCATCGAACTTACCTGCTAGTGCATCGTTTTCGATTTGTGCGTATTCACGAACATCTAGCTCAACCACAAAGCCTGCCGCTTCAAGTTGTTGCTTTAGCAGCACCGCTACTTCTGGCAACTCAGCACGGTCGGTAAATGTACCGATGGTGATCTTCTCACCGTTCGCGTGGCGCATTTCCATGGTTTCCATACGAGGGTTCGCATCACGAATTGGTTGAGCCCATGCCAATGCTGGACCTAACAGACCTTTCGCTGAATCGGCGTGGTTCTCGTAAACCGTTTTGATGATTTGCTCACGGTTAACCGCTTGAGCCGCTGCTTTACGCAAACCGAACTGGCTAAACACATCTGATTTGTTGTTTAGGTAAAGCGTGTTGGTACGTGGCATTGCAACTTCGTGCAGCTGTGAAGATTCCATCATCGCGATTTGCGAAACAGGAACCGCTTCAACGACATCCGCCTCACCGGTACGCAGCGCTGCAGCACGAGCAAAACCGTTTGGTACGTATTCCGCAAAAATGCTATCTACTTTCGCTTTTTCACCCCAGTAACCGTCAAAACGCTTCAGTTTTGCGCTGGTTGTCCCGTTGATTTCTGTCAGAACGAATGGACCCGTACCCGCATTGATTGGCACAACACGACCGTTTTCTTGATATGCAGCACCAGAAAGGATCGCTAGCTGTGGGCTAGAAAGACGGCTTGGCAACAATGGATCGTTAAAGGTCGTTTTGATTTCAACAGTGAAGTCGTCCAATGCGCGAACTTGCCATTCGATACCATCCAAAATGCGTGGCTTTGGTGCAGCATCTAATGCTTTTTGCAGAGAGTTCACGACCGCGTTGGCATCAAGGTCAGAACCATCGTGGAATTTCACGCCCTTACGTACCGTAAATTGCCACGTCTTCGGGTCAACTTGTTCCCACTCTGTTGCCAGCATAGGCTCTGCTACCGACTGATCGTTTAGGTTCACCAGCGTTTCTGCCGTGCTCCAACGTGACAGTTTGAACGCGTCATCTGAAAGTGGCGACAAACCTGTGCGTGGTGGCTGCATCATGGCAACGCGAATTTCCGTTGCTTGCGGTGCCGCTGCTTTTTCCGCTTCTGGCTTGCTTTCGCCAGAGTCAAAACAACCGGTCAGCAGTGCGCTTAAGGCTAGCGACAAAGCTAACTTGGGAGTACTAAGGTGCATAAGAAACCTCTCCAATGGTTTTTGTGAATTCATTACTTTTGTGTTGAGCGCTCATTAATGCTCTCGTGATCAAGTGCGATGGGTTATTTGCCACACTTTGTGTTGTGCCGTGCTCGACAACGCGTCCTTTGTCTAACACCAGGATTTCATCGCATAGGGTTTGTGCAGCATCGAGGTCATGTGTCACCAAAATCAGGCGCATTTGACGACTCTTTTGAATACCTGTTAACAGGTCGAGAATCTGTTTACGACTGACGGGATCTAGGCTGCTGGTTGGCTCATCGGCAACCAACACACAAGGCTCAACAATCAAAGCTCTGGCGATAGCCACACGTTGGGCTTGCCCAACTGATAATTGCTGTGGGTTACGATCCAGCAAAGTGAGTTCCAAGCCGACATCCGCCAATACCTTTTCGACCTTCTCATTGAGCCCTTGCGTTACACCAATATTGCTTAGCGGCTCCAGTAAGATCTGGCGAACACTGTAATACGGATTCAAGCTCGATTGCGGCTCTTGCGGAATCAGTTGAATGTGCTGACACAACTCTTGGCGCTGATTAGCCGACATACGCGATAGCGGATAGCCACACACATACACTTCACCAGATGTGGGTTTACGAAGACCAAAAAGAAGCTCAATCAAGGTCGATTTACCCGCACCAGAAGGACCAACAATCGCAATGTTCTGTGTGTCGATAGCAAGATCCAATTGTTCAAGCGCTTTAAACGGTTTGCCCCCTAACCAACTTGGTTTGGAGTAATAGTGAACACTGGCTTGCTCAAAGCGAACTTCCGCCGATTTAGGCTGCGTGTGCCCGCTCAAGTTGTGCTTAGTCAAAATAGGCTCCAGAGATGAGGTTAAGGCAGCAGTTGCGCAAGTTGTTGGCAGAAAGGATGCGAACTTTGCTGAATGGCTTGCCATGGTGCGCCATAAGCCACCATGGTGTTGTCCGCAATCACTAAGACTTTGTCACACGCCAAAGCAGCAGATAGATCGTGCGTGATCAACAAACCACTGATGTTGCGCTGCTGAACACTACTGCGTAGCAACTCAAGGATCTCCGCTTCAGTTATTGGATCGAGCGCACTGGTGGGCTCATCAGCGATGATCAAGTTGGCACTACCAAGCAACGCAATCGCAATACAAATACGCTGGCGCTGACCACCAGATAACTGGCTTGGGTGCTGCGCCAATGCTGCTTTTGGATCCGTAAATCCGAGTTGAGACAACAAGGTCGTCACCGTTTCTCTGTTTGCTGAAGACAAGCGTGTTTTGTTGCCCGTTAACGCCAAACACAGTTGTTGTTCGACAGACGCCAATGGATTCAGCGCTTTGAGTGCATCTTGGAAAATGACCGCTGGACGCTGCGAATGACTGCGTTGCAACATGCCAGTTTTTGCGACTTCACTGCTGTTAAGCTGGATACTTCCGTCCACCCAAATATCAGACGGCAAAAAACCTGCGACGGCTTTCGACAACATGGATTTACCAATGCCAGAAGGTCCCATAATGGCAAGAACTTCACCTTGGAACAGCTCAAAAGAAATGTCTTTGAAGAGTGTGCGTTCTGAGTCTGCAAGGCTGAAATTATTAACGGAGAGTATTGGTTGAGAAATCACGACACCAAAACAAATGTAACATTATAACATAACAATGCTATCACGTGATTTTGTGCAATAAAACCGTCTGGAGTAGTTATTTCAGCTTATTTTTCCCTCACATCATCAATGCGAACTATCGCGATTGGTTTGATTCACAATGATATGAAATGACGTCCATTTAATATGACTAAAGACATTTTTTCTTCACCTGAATGATGCTTGGGTACAAGAAAACAAAGCGTCCAACGTAGAACACAGTAAATGCCAGCCACAAACCGTGATTGCCCCAGTATTGCACCGCAATAAATTGGGTCACTAAGAACACCACCATGGTTAAGAAGGTAGAGTTACGCACTGGTCGCGTCGTCCCCGTGCCGGTAAAGATGCCGTAAAACGTAAGACCAAAACCCGCAACTAATGGGAACACCAATAACCAAGGGCTCATATCTAAATACAGCTCAACAAGGTTTGGCAAAGTGGTAAACAACGTCACCACTTGGTGTTTGAAAAGAACCAACAGCAAGGTCAAGACAACGACGAACGCTGCGGTCCATTGCGTGTTTAGCTTAATCACGTTATCAAGCAATGTTGGATTCTTCTGCCCAACCGCTTTACCTGCAAAGACGCTCGACGCATTCGCCACACCATCAAACATGTAGCTGACGATGAAGGTCACTTGCATCAAGATTGCATTCACTGCGAGCACATCAGAACCAAGTTGAGAGCCTACACGCGCCATCATGTTGAAGAACACAAGCAGGCACACAGTACGTAACAACAAATCCATATTGGAAGATGCAATGACTTTGAGATCTTTACGCGTCATTTTTGCGGTCTGAATGTAATCAAACAACGAAAACGACAGGTTCTCAACACCAGCACCGCACCAATAACAAACGTCGAGATTTGCGCGATAAGTGTCGCCAACGCAACACCAGCAATTCCCATGTCGAAGTACAACACAAATACGACATCCAGCACTATGTTAAGCACGTTGCCAAACACTTGCGTGAACAAGGTTTCTTTGGCTTTCGCCTGCCCCATTAACCAACCAATCACGGTGTAATTCAGCAGTACAAATGGCGCACCAAAGATCATGATATCGAAGTAAATCTTAGTGTTTTCTGCCACGACTGGATCAGGGGAGATAATCAGTTCTGCACCCATCCAAATCACGGACTGCAATGCAATAAAAATCAAGCCAAGGCTGAGCGAAAGTACGAAAGGACGAAATAAGCTGCTCGCTTGCTCTTCTGGACTGTTTTTACCTAACGCAATCGCACTTTGCCCTGTGGTACTGACTCGGAAAAAGCCAAATAGCCAATACAAGGTGTTCATGATGACCGTACCGACCGCTACACCACCAATCATCTCAGCGACACCGAGCCTACCAATCACGGCAGTGTCCACCGCCCCCAACAAGGGCTGAGTTACAGTAGAAACGATGAAAGGAAATGCAATTTTTAAGTAGTCTTTATGGGTCAGAGCCATCTTATTCTGCCGAGTTTAATAAGAATTGTATCAGGGTAAAGGAGGGAGATGATGTCCAAGATCGGGATGAGAGTCAAAGGTTGTATTGATTATCATTACAGTAAATAGTAAAACTCAAAAATATAACAAGGCTAAGCATATTAAATGCTTAGCCTTTACTTGTTGATAATTTGGTTTGTGAATCTTTAGTTTTAGTGCGTAACTTTTGGTTAGCCTTTCATCACTTCCATCACAGTGTGTCCCGTGGCGAGTTTTGCACTACGGGCGACGCGTAGATTTGATTTGGCGAGTAGCTTTTCCATATCGCTTAAGCTGCGTTGATGGGTGCCGTCTTCACAGATAACCGATTGGAACAGGGCGTTGAACAGCAGTCGTGGAGAGCGCTCACCGTCTTCAACGAGAGGTTCAATCACCAGCAGGCGATTGTCTTCTAGCGATCGAGCAACCGTGTCGAGTATGTCTTTACAAGACTGTGTATTCCAGTTGTGCAGGACGTTTTTCAGCAGATAAATATCGTAGCCAGAGGGGATAGAATCGAAGAAATCGCCGCAGCAGACCTCGACTCTGTCGTGAATGTCGCTGGGCAGGTACTGCCAACTTTGCTCGCACACTTCTTCTCGGTCAAAGATACACCCAGACAGATGTTCGTAGCGATGGAGTAACTCTGCGGTAATTACGCCGCTTCCGCCGCCAATGTCCATTAAGCTACCCGCAAAACTGAACATATCTGGAAAAACTCTGGCGAGCTCTGCGCCCACTGGTCTTGAAAAGTCACGCATAGCGAGATCATACACGGAGGAACGTGAAGGTGTGGATTCTAAATACTGGTAAAGCATCTGATCATAGATGTGTTTGAATCCGGAGTCTCCAGTTTTACAGGTATGGAGTAGCCCCTCATAGCCGCGATAATATTCTTCGCCGAACAGTCGGCAGAAATGTCGCATAGATTGGGGGTGGTCGGAAAGAAGCAGCATGGAATGCGTGTTATTGCTGATCATTCGATCATCTTCAACATCAAAAAAACCAAACAGCTCGACGACCTTAAGCGTATTTAGCAGGACAGTCTTATCCGCATTACAAGCTAAAGCAAGTGCGTCGATGTCGAGCGAGCCCTCTTTTAATAAGTCGGCAAGCCCCAGTTCTGCGGCCACATTGAGTGCTTTGGCTGCCAGAGGCAGCATCATGATTTCAGATATCTTTTTAGTGGACTCTACATTACTCATAAAACGACCTCATTAAACCGTTAATTATTGCGTATTTAGCAAGCTAGCTTTGAAAACTTAATATTTAATTAAGATTGAATGAGTAAAGAATATTATTGGCGGTGTAGGTTACTAATGAATGTTTTATCATTATTACTTGATGATTATGTTTGAGTTGTTTCTTCATTTATAAAAAGAAATTAAATTTAATTCCAAAGTGTTTTTTATGTCTGTTTATAGTCAATTTAAAGTCAGTTTATAATTGATAATATTGAATTTAAAGTAAGTTTTATCTCCATAAGTGGTTGTTATTTGGTTTTTATTTCCACTCTATCTCTGCCTTAAAAACTTTGATGCTTAAAAGCAATTTGTTTCCTTAATTAAATCCTAAGTTTTCATGTCTAACTTTTATTTGTAGAAACCGGTCAGCAAGAAAATATTCTCGCATGACTTCAGGAATACCTTAACCAGCGAGGTAAATATTGTGAAAAATAACAATCCTGTATTTGAAACTATTTCAATGCAATCGTCGATTTCCCCTGAGGCAATAGCGGTTATCTACAAAGACAAGTCGCTGACCTATTCTGAGCTTGAGCTGCAATCAAACCAATTAGCGAGCTACTTAGTTAATCAATATCCTGATGGTGATAAAGGCAAAGTAGCGGTTTACCTTGAACCTAGCCTGATGTTGCCTGTGGTGATACTGGGGGTAATGAAAGCTGGGTTCAGTTATGTGCCTCTCTCTTCGTTCCAGCCGACAAAACGCATTCAGCAAATCTTGGATGATTCCGATGCATTCCTCATCATCACTGATGAGTTACTGAGCAAGAAACCGAGCATGGCTGAGTGCGATACAGAGAAGCTGAATGTTGCAGCGCTTGATCTAGCTGGCACTCTACACTGCCAATCATTGCCGAAGGTAAACCATTCTGATTTGGCTTATACCCTTTACACATCAGGCTCGACGGGTGTGCCAAAAGGGGTAGAAGTTGAACATGGTAGCATGGCGTATTATCTCGATTGGTTTAATCATGATTTATGGCCTGAAACTCAGGTAACCCTACCGCTCACCTCCTCTCTAAGCTTTGCGGCTGCGGTGACTCAATTGTTTGCTCCTTTGCTACGTGGTGACACCCTTCATATTCTTCCTGAAGGTACTTTGAATAACCCGCAACGACTCTTTGATTGGTATCAGAACCGAACTAACACGGCGATCTACTGTGTCCCTACAATATGGAATGAATTACTCAATTACCGCTGCTCAGTCGATAGCGCGCTGTCTCTGCCTGAAACTGTTTTTCTATCCGGAGAACCTATCGGTGAAGACATTAAGCAACGTACGTTCGACAGCATCGAGAATGTGCGTTTGTTTAACCTATATGGCCCGACTGAAACCGTTGCAAACTGTGCGTTTACTGAGTTAGAGCCAGACCAGCCCGTGACTATAGGCAAAGCGTTGGCAGGAAGTGAGTTGTTTCTACTCGATGAAAAGGGCGCATTAGTGACAGACGGCAGCGTGGGTGAAATCTGTATATGCGGCCCGGGCGTGGCTCGCGGATACAGTCATCGACCTGAATTGAGCGCAGAGCGTTTCTTCTCTCATCGCGGCCATAGCGCGCATCGCACCGGAGATTTGGGTCAGTTCAACGCAAACGGAGACATGGTGTGCCTGGGTCGCAAAGATCGTCAGGTGAAAATTCACGGAGTGCGAGTTGAGTTGGGCGAAATAGAAGCCAATCTTCGTCAGCATAGTGAAGTAGCCGACGCTGCGGTGAAAATGGTCAATGGTGGGCTGGTGGCTTACTTGCTGACGGACAAAAAACCAAGTGCTTGGGATCTACGTGCTTTCCTTAGCGAGCGCTGCCCGAGCGCGATGATGCCCGCTCAATTTGTTTACCTTGAAAGCTTTCCAAAACTACCGAATGGAAAACTCGATAGCGCTCGTCTGCCCGAGCCTGCGCCAGTAAGGCCAGAGCTGAATTATGATCGCAGCGTACCCGCTAACGACCTTGAACGGGACCTCGTAGACATCTGGCAAGAAGTGCTCGGTTTTAGTGGCCTAGGGGTTGATGATGACTTCTTTGACTTAGGCGGGAATTCCTTGCAGGCGATGCGTGCCAGAACCCTGATTCGACGCCGCCTCTACAGCGAGATAGATTTCAAGCTCTTTTTCAGCAATGCGACGCCGCGTAAATTGGCTGCGGTTGTACCTTATTATCTGGCAGATGACTTGGATGACGCGACATCCACTCCAAATGAGAAGAATCAAGAAGCGCAATTCGAACCGCTCACATCGCAACAGGCTTACTTCCTGACGTTAGAACAAACCAGCGCTAACCCGAAAGCCTACCAGCCTGCGTTTTGTATTTACCTTGAAGGAAAGGCAAGTTCGGAGAGCGTGGAATGGTGCCTCAATCGGGTGTTGGCCAGCAACCCAATCCTGACTACTCAATTCGATCTCGATAACTTTACCGCTAAAGAAGGTGGCTATGGTGCAGGTAAAGTAGAGATTCCGCACCGCAAGGTTGAGCATGTGTCGGGCAAACTCAGTGAAATGTCGCATTGTGATTTGCTGGATATGGCAGACATGCCGGACATCGACATTGATAGAGAGCCGCCGATTCGCCTGGCGTTATTGAGCAATAGTGACGATGAGCATGTGATCGTTGTTCGTGTCCACCACGCTGTGTTTGACCATGATTCCATTGGCATATTCTTTGAGCAATTTGTTCAAGCTTACCGCGCTTATATGGCAGGAGATTATGGTTTTGCCCAGCATCACCAACACCACTTGAGCTTGAAACAGCATCGCGGTGCGATGGTGGATGAAGAAAGCCAGATGCAATTTTGGTTGTCGAGATTGAATCGCTATCTGACAAAAGGAGCGGACAGTTCGTTGTACCCAAAAGCGGATTACCCGTCACCACAAGGCTACGTTGTGGAACTTTCCCAGCCTTTCAGCCAAGCGATAAAAGACTTTGCGCACGCACACAATGCAACGGCGTATGTCGTGTTACTCACGCTGTTTAATCTCGTGTTAAACCACGAAACTCGTTATCACAACATAACGATTGGCTTGCCTGTCTCCAATCGAGCTCTTTGTCAGAACGATGGTCAGCTCGGCTGTTTCGTCAACATGGTCACCTACCACGAACAGGTTGATCAGGTGGATAGCGTTGTAGGCTTGATTGAAGCCAGCAGCAAAGCGATCTACTCGTTGATAGAAAATCAGTCCGTGTCCTACCTAGAACTTGCTGATGAAATGCGAAGCAAAGGCTGGCTCGAGAAACTACGTTTCCCTGTCACGTTTAATTATCTGTCTGCAATGCCGGAAGCTACAGAGGTGCAAGGCTGCCGCATGAAAGTTCAACACATCGCTGAGCAATCCGCTCGATGCGATTTGACTCTAACTGTCGATGACGGCGAGCAGTTGACCCTCAATTTCGATTATGAAAGCACGGCGTTTACCAAGCAGCAGATCACCTTGCTGGCAGAACAATACTTGGCTCTGATTTCAGACACATTATCTCTGTAATGCGGAGTGTCTCCGGCTCGCAGGGAGCCGGAGATGAATAACGATTAAATATGGGGAGATGAATACAATGTCAAAATTGATCCACCGTCAGTTTGCTCATCAGTGCGCCAAAACACCGGATAATATCGCTCTGCGAAGTGACAGCGAAAACATCACATACCGCCAACTGGAACTGCGCGCCAATAATATTGCTCAGTCATTAATCCGCTCTGGCATTACATCAGGCGATGTTGTCGGCATCTACATGAATCGCTGCAATAACCTTGTTGCGACCATATTGGGTATTTTGAAATCAGGGGCTTGTTACTTACCGCTCGATCCTTATTACCCAAGCGATCGCCTCGCTTATATGGCAGAGCACTCGGAAGCCAAACTGGTGATCACTGACAATTTGAATAGCATGGATTGGCTTAGCAATGATCTTCCAACGTTGGATGTGAATAGCATAGATTTTTCCAGCGCGACAACCCCAGACTTACCGCAGGTAGACGAACAGAGCTTGTGTTACATCATGTACACTTCGGGCTCAACCGGTAAGCCTAAGGGCGTGATGATCGCGCATCATACGGTGGTGAATTACCTCAACTGGATGCAAAATGCCTTTCAACTGACGACAAACAGCCGGGTACTGAATCAGACCACATTCAGCTTTGATATTTCAGTCTGGGAAATGTTCTGGCCTCTGATGACTGGAGCAAGCTGTGCACTGATTGCTGAAGACGCTAAGTATGACCCCGTGCTGTTGGCTGACTTCGTTGAGCAACATCAGGTCACTGTCGCCCAATTTGTGCCAACCGCACTGCGTATCATTGTCGATGCGGATGTACTGCAACAATGTACCTCGCTAGAGCATATCTTCTCTGGTGGAGAAGCGTTGCCGCAACGCTTGGTGGACGACCTTTCCGCGCAGTATCCGGGTCATATCCACAACCTCTACGGGCCGACAGAGGCCACCATCTTTGCCTGTCACTGGTACTGTCAGCCACAGTGCGTAGAAAAAGTTGTGCCGATTGGTCGCCCGATTCCACACGCAGAAGTGCTTGTCCTTGATGAAGATTTACAGCCGGTAAAACAAGGGCAGTGCGGTGAATTGTATTTGGCCGGAGACATTCTGGCGAAAGGTTACCTCAAACGTGCCGACCTTACTCAAGAACGCTTTGTAGATCATCCCCAGAGTGGAGAAAAAATGTATCGCACAGGCGATTTGGTGAGTACCCGAGAAGACGGCGCGTTACTCTTCCATGGCCGAACCGATTCACAAATCAAACTGCGAGGTCACCGAATTGAGCTGGCTGAAATTGAAGCTCAACTACAAGCGATGCCCAGCATTTCTCACGCTGCAGTGATTGTGGATAGCAGCGATGACGGTAAGGCATCTTACCTGACTGCCTTTTATGTGCCCTCTCAGCAGTCCAACGTTGATGTGCAAGTGATCAAAGAACAACTGGCAAAAGTATTGCCTTACTACATGCAACCCTCCCGATATTACTCCGTTGATAGCTTACCCACGCTCCCTAATGGGAAAGTTAGCAAGTCAGCTTTAAACGCTCACTAATTAGAAGGTTCTAGCACTATGTCGAATAACAAACCCAATATGACACCTGAAATTGAAAACCGTGTTCTCTCAATCTGGCAATCGGTTTTAGACGTTAAAAAAATTGCCCGAGATGAGAACTTCTTTGATGCAGGAGGCAACTCATTATTAATGAGTAAAGTACACAGGGAAATAAAAAGACAGCTTGGAATTCCGATTAATATTATCGAGCTATTTCAATGTCCTACAGTGGATTCGCTAAGTAAGAATATATCTAAAAAATACCCTCAGGTGTTATTAGAAAAATCGAATTAAAACTTCGCTAAATAGTTTTACCTAGAAGACAAATTCATTTTATTCGCTGATTGAAACACTCCTTTCTGTTCAAAGGAGAGGGGCCGTTTTTCCCGAAATAAGTACAAATAAATACGACATACAACCCGTGAGGTAGCATATGAAAGACCAAGCAACACTGCGCGATAAAGATATAGCTATTATTGGCATGTCAGGCCGATTCCCTGGTGCAGAAGACATCACGACGTTCTGGAAGAACCTCGCTGAAGGGCTGGAAACCATCACAACATTTAGCGAACAAGAGCTTCGCGAGTCGGGTGTCGATGAAGAATTGATTGCCTCACCCAACTACATTCCTCGCCGAGGTATTCTCGGCAACGCGCAACATTTCGATGCGCACTTCTTTGATATTACTCCTCGTGACGCGGAAATCATGGATCCTCAACACCGTGCGTTTCTGGAAAGCAGTTGGCATGCTTTTGAAGATGCGGGGTACGTGCCTTCGAGTTATCCGGGCAAAGTGGGTGTTTTTGGCGGTACAGGCACAGCGTGGCATTTAAACAAAGTCCATTCCCATCCGGGCGTCAGTCAGTTTGCCAGTGGCGCGTCTGTTGTGACCAATAACGATAAAGACTATGTCACAACGCGAGTCTCCTACAAGCTGGACTTAAAAGGGCCAAGCGTGAATGTGCAGACGGCCTGTTCAACCGCAATGGTGGCTGTGGTGATGGGGATTAACAGCCTATTAAGCCGTGAAAGTGACCTCGTAGTTGCTGGTGGTGTGTCTATCGATACACCGGAGCGCCGCGGCTACAAATACATGCAAGGTGGTATGGAGTCAGCGGATGGACGCTGTTACGCGTTTGATTCTCGTGCCAATGGCACGGTGTTTAGCCGCGGTGTTGGTGCTGTGCTGCTTAAGCGTGTTAAGGATGCAGTCAAAGATGGCGACCACATCTACGCAGTGATAAAAGGTGGGGCAATCAACAATGATGGTAGCCTCAAAGCGGGATTCACGGCACCGGGCATTGAGGGGCAGGTTGAAGTCGCGAAGCAGGCGATTTCCAACGCCGATATTGATGTAGAAAACATCCGCTTTGTTGAAGCGCATGGTACGGCGACAGCGTTGGGCGACCCGATTGAATTTTCGTCTTTGTCGCAAACCTTCCGCCACTTCACGGATAAAGAGCAGTTCTGTCGTTTAGGGTCAGTCAAAACTAACATCGGCCACACCGATGCTGCCTCGGGCGTTGCCAGTCTGATTAAAGCCTCAATGGCATTGGAATCCGGACAGCTGCCAGCTTCGCTGCATTATGCTGAGCCGAATCCTAACATTGAATTTGAAACCAGCCCGTTCGTAATGAACACCGAACTGACGGCATTTAAGCAGCAGGACAAGCCAAACAATGCCTTGGTCAACTCCTTTGGTGTCGGAGGTACTAATGCTTGTGTGATCCTTGAAGCGGCGCCCGAGACTCAACCGGGTGATGCGCATAACTCGCCACTCATGATCCCGTTCTCAGCTCGCAGTCGTAACGCATTGAATGAGATGAAGAAGCGTCTAGCAAGTTACCTGACAGATAACCCAGATGCAGATGTTGCGGACGTGGCGTACACCATGCAGGTAGGCCGCAAACAGTTCGAATTTTCCACCTCGGTGGTTGGCAATGATCGTCAGGCAATCATTGAAGCGCTGGCTAAGCCTTCTCAGATTGTGTCTGGAAACAAATCCAAGCGACCAATGGTGTTTATGTTCCCGGGGCAGGGCAACCAATATCCGAATATGTCTCGCGATCTTTACCAGACGTATCCGGTGTTTAAGCAGGCGATGGATCAGTGCTGCGAATATCTGCTGCCAATTCTAGAACAGGATCTGCGTGAGATTATCTTCCCGCAAGATGATCAAACCGCGGCTCGTATCAACGAAACTCAATTCACCCAGCCTGCGTTGTTCGTTGTTGAGTACAGCCTTGCTCAGCTTTGGATGTCATGGGGCATTCAGCCAGATGTGATGATTGGTCACAGTGTCGGTGAGTACGTGGCAGCATGCTTATCGGGTGTGTTCTCGCTTGAAGATGCGCTCAAAGCTGTCGCGATTCGTGGCAAGTTGGTTCAGGCTCTGCCGGCGGGCGCAATGTTAGCGGTTCTGATGGAAGAAGCTGAGCTTACTGAGCGCTTATCAAACAGTGAACTGGATATCGCGGCGGTCAATTACCCAGAGCTCTGTGTGGTGGCGGGTGAGCTTGAAGCGATAAAAGCGTTCCAGTATGAGCTGGAAGAAGAAGGCATCTTCTGCAAGCACTTGGATACGTCACACGGTTTCCACTCAAGCATGATGGATCCTATGTTGCCAGCGTTCAAAGACGTGATCGATGGCATTGAACTGAATGCGCCGCAGATTCCGTTCGTCTCTTCAGTAAATGGCGAATGGATCAGTGACGAACTAGCGCAGGATAGCGACTACTGGGTTCGTCATGTGCGAAATCCTGTGCTGTTCTCGCATGCATTCAAAACCTTGATGGCCGATCATCAGGATGGCTTCGTGGCACTAGAAGTAGGGCCGGGCCGTTCTTTGGAGTCTGCGGCGAAGCAACACTTCCGTGAAGAAGATGGTTCGAATGCCGATATCTTCTCCTCTTTGCCTACGGCCAAAGAAGTAGAGATTTCCGGTGAGTATTTCATCTCAATGCTTGGTGCTTTATGGGCGCACGGCGTCGAGATTGACTGGTCATCTTACTATGGTGGTGAGCGCCGACGTCGCCTGCCTCTGCCGGGCTACCCGTTCGAGCGAAATGAATTCAAACTGCCTGAACTGAAAACAGGTATTGCTGAAAGCCTATCAAGCAACAGTGCGGAAGCCGGTTTGAAACGCAAGAAAACCGATGTTGGTGACTGGTTCTATATGCCTGCGTGGAAGCGAACCATTCCTGCTGACTTCATGCCGAGCAAGCAAACTCAAGATGAAAATGATTGTTGGGTGGTTTTCGCTGACGAATATGGTGTGGCTGATCAGCTGCATGCTCAGCTTCTGGCATCAGGCCAGCAAGTGGTGACTGTGTTCAAAGGCGTCTGCTATCAGGAGAATGTCGTCACCAGCGACAGCGCGAAGAGCTTTGTCATTGACCCTACCTCTCGTGAAGACTACATCCGAGTGCTTAAGGCAATCAAAGCTCAAAAGATGAATCCGGTTCGTATTGTTGATCTGTGGAACCTCTCTCCTGAGCAAGGTGATGTCGACCTTGAACTGTGCCGTGAACACCAGTTGGATTCTTTCTACAGCCCGTTGTACCTGCAACAGGCGTTAGTGAATGAAAACTTGCTGGATAATCTTCACCTGCTGTTGGTGACCAATAATATCTTCAGTGTATCTGGGGAGCGAGTTTACGCACCTGAGAAAGCACTGTTGGTCGGGCCTGCGCGTGTGTTCTACCACGAGTACCCTGATGTTCAGTGTCATTTAGTCGATATCGACTGGCCTGCGGACTTAGCGAATGAATCCGGCCAGTGGACAGCAGAGCAAGCGGCACGTTGTCTGATTGCTGAGAGCAGTATTAACACTGACGGCCAACTGGTGGCGTATCGAGGTGGTTGTCGCTGGGAGGAAGACTATCAGGCGGTTAACTTAAAACAGCAAGAACCAGGCTTACCAGCGCAATTCAAAGATGATGGCGTTTATCTCATCACTGGTGGATTGGGCGGTCTTGGTATGCTGGTGGCCGGCCACATCTCGGAAATGAGCAATGCGACGCTTGTTCTGACTTATCGCAGTCGTCTGCCTGAACGCGAGCAATGGAATGACTGGATTCAGAATCACCCAGTCGATGATCCAATGAGTGAAAAACTGGCGGGCATCCTGCGTCTTGAAGAGCAAGGTAACACCATTGACCTAGTCAATGTGGACGTCTGTGATTATGTCGCTATGTCGGAAGTGTTTGAACGCTATGATCGCTTTGATGGCATTTTCCACACGGCTGGTATTGCGGGTGGTGGCATCATTCCGCTCAAGTCAGATGAAGATTGTGCCAGCGTTCTGGAGCCGAAAATCCTCGGCAGCCTGATTCTCGATGACCTGACCAGAGACAGCCAGCCTGATTTCATGGTGCTGTTCTCTTCCATCAGCTCGATTGTCGGTGATGAAGCTCGGATTGATTACTGTTCTGGTAATGCCTTTATGGATGTGTTTGCCGGCTACCGTAATCAGAATCGAAACGGTCGCACCATTGCAATCAACTGGGGTAAATGGGGTGATGTCGGCATGGCGGTTCAGTGGGCTCGTGAGTTGGATGAGAAAAACAAAGCCAACGAAGCGCCCCTAGAACAAACAGGGCTGCTTACGCTGCTCGGCCGTAAAGGTATGGAAGAAGAATATCGAGTCAATCTGGATGTGCGAAACGACTGGGTACTCAACGAGCATAGCTTGTCGAATCAACCGACCTTGGTTGGTACCACAATACTGTCGATGCTGCATACCCTGATGAATCACTTCAAGCCTCAGGAAGCGCTTCAGGTTAAGAACTTGCTGTTGACCAAACCGGCGATTTACCACAACGCTTGGCCACGTGAAATGCGCCTGTATGTACGCAGTGAAGGCGCGGGCTACAGCTTTAGCCTTCGTAGCCGCGGCGTCCGTGACATCGAGTGGGACGAACATGCGCTGGGCAACCTTGGCCGTGGTGTCGAGAGTGAAGAGAGCCTTGCTGCTGTAGATTCACTTGAAGCGATTCAGTCTCGCTGCATTAACAAACTGCCTGATGACTTAACTGGCAAGGATTACGTCAATGCCGTAACGGGTGAAACCTTCCTGTCGCTCAGTGAGCGTTGGAATGGTCCTAAGTGTGCGTGGCAAGGTGAGGATGAGTGGCTGATTCATAAAGATCTCGATGCTCAGTTCCAGAGTGATTTTGAACAGTACCCGTATCACCCAGCACTGATTGACTCGGTATCCATTCGCTGTATCAACCTGATCACGACAGACAACTACCTGCCAATCAGCTACGGCAAGATCAGCTATCTGGCACCGCTTGATGGAGATTGCTACGCGCATATCAAGCTCAAACAGCCGTATCAGGCGGAAGACAGCACCATCATCTTGGATGTGGTCTTCCTATCTGCTGACAGCAAGCCGTTGATGGTTCTGGAGAACTACACGCTAGTACGTATGAAAGCCGAGAATCAGGTTGCAGCTTCTGCGCCAGCGTCTGCTGTAGCTCAGGTTACCGTCGATGTCTCCGACAAGGACATTCTGTTCTACGAAGGGCTGGATGCACTGAAACGACAGCTTGCACACCTAGAGTTTGAGCAACTCGTCGTGGTGACTAGTGATCTGGGTCAGCTTATCTACGAAGCGATTCCTGAACAGGAAGATGAACAGCTGGCAGAGCTGGAAGCGGAAGTGAGCCAAGGGCACGCCCGTCCAGAACTCTCTGTTGAGTATGTGGCACCTGAAAACGATATCGAGAAAGAGATCATTGCAGTCTGGCAGTCGATTCTAGGCATTTCAGGTATTGGTGTTGATGACAATTTCGTCGAGCTTGGTGGTAACTCGCTGTTGGCGGTGCAAATTGTGTCAAAAGTGTCAGCCAAGTTTGAAGTCGATATTCGAGTGGATCTCTTCTATCAGGATCAAACCGTAAGAGGGCTGTCCGGCCTGATCATCGAAGCGTTTGAATCTGTTCTTCAGAGCGAATAGCGCCCATTTCCCCGGGCATTAGCCCGGGAAGTTCATCACCTTCAGGCTGTCGCAACGGCAGCCAAATCTTCCAAATGGTAAAAGGGCACGGCTATGACAACGAAAACGAATCAGATTTTGAACTCTATGGGACTCGAAGAGCTGAAAAGGCTCGCCAGAGAGAAAAAACAGAAAAAAGCGCAGCTCATGGAAGAGAGCCGTTCTTCAACAACGGAACCAAAACGCAAAATATTCCCTCTCACCAATGCGCAAAAGAGCATTTGGACACTGGATCGGTTCCTCGAAGACAATAAAGCCTATAACAACCCATTGGCGATCACCTGTCACATTGATCACGAGTTCGAGCCAGACAGAGTCGAACGCGCTCTGACGAAAATGGTCAATAATCACGACATATTCCGCACCACGATCCGAGTGGTCGATGGCGAGCCTTGCCAGTGCATCGACAACCTGCCCAGTTTTGATTTTGGTTTTGATGACATTACTGCCATGCCAGAAGCGGATAAAAATCAGTGGGTCATGCGAGTCGCTCGTGAAGAAGGCAGAAAGAATTTTGACCTGACTAACGGACCACTGTTTCGCTGGCGAATGGCAAAAACTCAGCCGGGTGAATACATCATCATGCTGACCTTCCATCATATTATTTCAGATGGTTGGACCGTCAGCTTGTGCTTCAAAGAGTTTATGAGCACCTATTTTGGTCAGGCGGTAGATCATGCAGCGCAATTTACCGATTACGCCTTAAAGGAAAGCCGCTGGCTTGAAGACGGTAAGTACGAACAGGGGCTGAACTACTGGCGCGATAAGCTAAGTGGCGTTCAAGGTGTGCTGGAACTGGCAACCGATCACCCTCGTCCGGATGCGCTCAATTTTGAGGGAAGTTATGTCAGCCATCCACTTGATGCTGACTTCTGTCATCAGCTTCAGTCTTGCGCAGCAAAACAGGGGGCAACTACCTTTCACTTGATGCTGGCGGCCTATCAGTTACTCCTACATAAATACAGTAGTCAGAACGATATTGTGATTGGTGTGCCTTTTGCCAATCGTAGTGACGCCCAGACGCAGGAAATGATGGGGCTGTTCATGAACACGCTACCACTGCGCTTTAATCTCAATGATGATTTGCCTCTTTCGGCTGTGATAGAAGCAGCAAAAACCGAGAGCGAAGAGGCAATTGCCTATCAGAACGTGCCGTTTAATCGCATTCTCGATGTTGTCGACTATTCGCGAGATGCACGTGTTAACCCGCTTTATCAGGCGGTGCTGACTTATCAGGTTTATCCGCACTCGCGAACCAATACCTTGTTTAGCTATTCGCCACTCAAAGTCGATTACGGTGTGTCTAAGTTGGATCTCAACTTATGGATTGAGGAAGACGGCGACGGTTTGCTGTGCACATTCAACTACAGTACAGCGCTGTTTGAACGCGCCACCGTGCAGCGAATGCTGCGCGATTTACATACCATATTGACCGCATTGGTTGAGCACCCACAGCAATCGATTCAAGCCTTGTCATTGGTGACAGAAGATGAACGTCAGTCTCTACTTAAAACGTGTTTATCGGCAGAGGCAAGTCAAACGTTGCCGGTTCATCAGCAATTTGAGCAACAGGCGCTAGCTTGCCCTGAAGACGTGGCAGTACGTTGTGAAGGCCGTACACTGAGCTACGCCGCTCTTAATGAGCGCGCCAATCAGCTGGCAGCACAACTGGCCTCGCAAGGTATGAGTCACGGTGAGCCCGTCGCGATACTGATGGAAAAAAGTGAGCATAGTGTGGTAGCGATATTAGCCATTCTGAAAGCGGGTGGTTGCTACCTTCCTATCGACATCAATCTGCCGGAATCTAAAATCGGCTTCATCTTAAACGATGCTAAAGTTAAGCGTGTTTTACTCGTAGGTGAAGTACCCATTGCTTTAAAAGCACTGGCTACACAATCTTCACTAAATTGGGTCGACATTCTGAACACAGATACGAGTAACACTTCACCAACACGCACTAATCCGCCAGATGATTTTGGCGATGGACCAGCGTACATCATTTATACCTCTGGCAGTACAGGGGCACCAAAAGGTGTGTGTGTTCACCATTCCCAACTCAGCCACTATTGCCGAGCGATTGCTCCGGTACTCGAACAAACTCACAGAGCGCGATATGGCTTAATGTCGTCTTTCTCCACGGATCTGGCTCATACCATGCTATTCCCAGCGTTGGTCGGGCAAGGCGAGCTGGAGATAGTGACCAATGGCCTACTGGAAAGCCCTGAACAACTCGCCAATTATCTAAAAGATAAACCTCTTGATTGCATGAAAATCACGCCGACACATTTGTCTGCGTTGTTGAATGCCCCGAACGCGCAGCATTTGCTTCCGGAGCAAACATTGGTACTTGGCGGTGAGCGTTTACCTGTTTCTCTGATTGAGAAAGTCAAAGCGCTCAAACCAAGCTGCCAGATAGTCAATCACTATGGCCCAACCGAGTGCACGGTGGGCGTGACGACATTGACGATTCCCGACAACATTGCGGATTTGGGTTATCAGGTTGCGCCTATTGGTCAGGCCCTCGATGGAAGTCATGTACTGGTTCTCGATGCTCATCAACAACTGCTTCCTGCTGGCGTACCCGGTGAAATTTTTATTGGCGGAGCGCAGCTCGCTTCTGGATACCTTGGCCTCGATGAGCAAACACGGCGTCACTTTGTTCCCCACCCGTACTTACCAGGTGGGCGTCTGTATCGTACTGGTGACAAAGGCCGCCTGTTAGCGGATGGCAACCTTGAATATCTTGGTCGCTTGGATCGTCAGGTCAAAGTACGTGGCTATCGAGTTGAGTTGGCCGAGATTGAGCAGGCTTTAGGCCAGATTGCTAATGTTGAACGTGCGGCGGTTGTTCAGCAGCATACCGCGGACACCAACCGTTTGGTCGCTTATGTCGTTGCTGGTGAAACTGGCGATCAGGAAGGGATTAAGGCGGAACTGAGACAGCTATTACCCGCTTACATGCAGCCAGAAGTGTGGATGTGGCTCGACGTTATGCCAATCACCGCAAGCGGAAAAATCAATTATCAGGCGTTACCTGCGGCTAAACGGAATCCAGAGACATCGGCTTCTGCCCTTCCGAACAATCAAACGCAAGCTCGTTTGCTGACGCTGTTTCAGCAAGCCTTGAACACTCAACAGGTCGGTATTGATGACGAGTTTTTCAATCTTGGGGGAAATTCCATCAGTGCATTGAAGCTGTTGATTGAAGTGAATAAAGCGTTCTCTACTACATTGACCCTCGGCCAGATACTGGAAAACAGCAGTGTTGCTCGACTTGGCAAACTGATTGAACAGGTATCCGATAACGCTGAATACGGTTCTTCGATTGTGATGCTCAATCAAGGTAACCCACAGCAGAAGCCGACCGTACTTCTGATTCACCCTGCCGGTGGCAATGTGCTTTGTTACGACGAATTAGTGAAGGGGTTGAGTAAAGAGTATCCGGTCTACGGTGTTCAGGTGGCTGATTTTCAGGGGCTAGCTGAGTACAACCGCCAAGTGTCAACGTTAGCTGAGCACTACGTGAATCAGCTCGGCGAACTGACAGAACGTTCTGATTTGATCATCGGAGGTTGGTCACTGGGAGGCACCATCGCTTTTGAGATGGCGTGTCAGGTTCAGGCCTTGACCGGAAATCAGCCGAAGGTTTTGGTTTTTGACCAACCAGCCCCTCAAGTGAACGTCGATAACAGTGCCACTATGGCTGAGCATGAGCGTCTTGCTTACTTTGCTCACAAGGTAGAGCTGTTTACCGGAACGTCTTTTGATACCTCGGGCCCACAACTGGCCAAGATGTCACAAGCGGAAAGAACACAGGTATTCCTGACGGGCTTTCGTAAAGCGAATTTGGTGCCGGATAATATCCGCGCTGAGGACTTCCAGCATTTTCTCGCCATTCTTCAGGCTCACATGAATGCGACAGATGAATATCAGGGGCAGCGATATTCTGGTCCTGTTATCGTGGCGGAAGCAGAAGAGATCTTAGCTGGCCGTACGCGATTGAAAGAATCTGGGCTGGGTTGGCAGGCATTCAGCGAGCAGCCTCTGACCGTATTGCCTGCTAAGGGAGATCACATCTCCATGATGAACGCGCCTCACATTGGTGACTTGGCGAGTCGTCTACAGGAGGGGCTGCTTTGAGTACGATCGCACTTTCAAAACCGGAAAGCGAAGTCGTCGTTTCAAGGAAGGAGTGGTGGGCCATCATTGGTGGCCTCATCGGTGGCTTTATGGCAATTCTGGACATCCAGATCACTAACTCCTCGATGAAAGTCATTCAGGGGGCGCTGTCTGCGTCCCTGGATGACGCCTCTTGGCTGATGACGTCGTACTTTACGGCTGAGATTGTTGCGATCCCACTTTGTGGCTGGCTATCAAAAGCGCTGGGAACGGGTCGTTACGCTTTATGGTGTATCGGCGGTTTTCTCGGCTCGTCCTTGCTTTGTTCAATGGCGTGGAATCTGGACTCGATGATTGTCTTCCGCGCTTTGCAGGGCTTTTGTGGTGGCGCATTGATCCCCTTGTCTTTCCGTTTGATTATTGAAATCCTGCCGCTAGAAAAACGCCCTATGGGGATGTCGTTATTCAGTATTATCGCCACGTTCGCCCCAGCGATAGGTCCGGCGATCGGCGGTTGGCTCACTGAACACTTTTCATGGCACGCGATCTTTTACGTCAATGTTTTACCGTCAGTCGTGGCATGGGCACTGATTCAACGTTCAATGAAGCATCCCATTATTAACTGGCAAATCATTCGTCAGGGCGACTTTGTTGGCGTTGTGTCGGTGATGATGTTTCTCGGTACACTGGAAGTCATTCTGGAAAAAGGTGGCGATGAAAATTGGTTCGATTCGCGCATGATTTGCGTACTGGCGGTGCTCTCTGCCATCAGCTTTGTGATTTTTGTTTATGACCAGATCGTACATCGCAACCCGCTGATTAACATTCGCCTGTTTAAGGAATATCAGTACTCCTATGCTTTGCTCATCTTTGCCATGTTGGGCTCAGCTATCTACGGCACGCTGTTTCTAGTGCCGTATTATCTGACGATGATTCATGATTATAACGCGACGGAAATTGGTCATGTTGTTATCTGGATGGGGCTGCCGCAGCTGGTGATTTTGCCGATGATCCCATTTCTCATTCGCCGCTATAACCCTAAGTATCTTATTTTCATCGGCTTCGTTGGTTTGGCCATCAGTGCCTTTATGGATTGCCATATGAATGCTGATTTTGCCGGACCGCAGATGATCGCCTCGATGTTGGTTCGTGCGTTAGGCCAGCCGTTTATTATGGTGCCACTCTCCATGCTGGCGACCCAGAACATTAAAGCGGAGGATGCCGCCTCATCGGCAGTGTTAATCAATGTATTTCGTAGTCTAGGTGGCTCCATGGGTACCGCGGTACTGTCGACCTATTTCACTACTCGGATCGATTTCCACCTCGACTCTATCAAATCCACCTTACTGACAGGTAGTCAGCAATTTTATCACTATCTGGGTGAGGTAAAGAATCTGCTGGTCAATCAGGGGTTGCCGTCTGATAGCACTAATGTCCAACAAACTGCGGTGAGCATTCTGGGCGAAAGGATGGCAATTCAATCGCAAATCATGGCCTTTAACGACCTGTTTATGATCATGGGGATCATGATGCTCGCCACCGCCATCATGGTGTTGTGTTCAAACCGTGATTTCCAGCTTCAACTGAAAAAAGAGGAAACAGCATGAGTGATAAAACGTCAATGAGTGTCTGGAGCTATCTGCTGTCTTCAGAAGCAAGAATGACCATCATAGTGCCCATTCTGATTTACAACCTGACATTCTGGGGAGTAGGAGTAGGAGCGGCGTTGATTGTCACCGCGTGTTACTCCGCATTACTGGAGTTGTTCAGCAAACGAAGTGGTTCTCTGTCCATCATCGCTTTGATTTTGGTATCGGGCACTATTCATTACCTTTACCTGCATGGTTACACCCTGTTTGGGATTGACCAAGAAAGCGTCTTCCTTTCGGTAGGCGGATCACTGTCTGTCATCGTCGTGTTTGGCTTCTACTCCATGATTGGCCGCCCAGTAGTTCGTACTCAGGCGGAAAATGCGCTCCCTCGTTTGATGCAGTTGCCTGTCTATGGCTCGCCAAAGTACGCCCAAGTATGGCAGGAGATTTCTCTGGTTTGGATTCTCGCTTACGCAGTGAAAGCGCTACTCGTGATTAAGTTCTCCCGTGATATGCCGGATTACGCTGACTACTTCGTTTTCTTTGGCGCCTGGCCACTGACGCTGGCGATGATTGCTTTCAGTTTTTACTGGCCCGGCTTTCGTTGGTCCTCGGAGGCAAGCGCATAAATCCCCAGCTACTTGGCGTCAAGTGACTTGGTATCAAATTACAACACTATAAACTCAATGAGGTGCTTTATGAATCAACTAGTTAACCCATCAATTGTGCTTGACAACCACCCCCAAGGTGCCGCGACAACGGGCAATTTTCGTATCGCCAACCAGCCAATTGGCGAGTTAAAGCCGGGTGAGTTTTTAATTGAAAACACTTGGCTTTCGATGGACCCATATACGCGACCGCGCCTTAATGAAAACACTGCGTATGTCGAGCCGATCAAACTGGGTGAGGTGATTCAGGGAGAAACCATTGGCAAGGTTGTCGAAAGTAACAGCCCTAAATATCAGGTCGGCGATAGGGTGTTCACTTTTTCAGGTTGGCAAAAATATTGTGTCGGTAACGATGCGGATTTCATGACTTATCGATTGCCAGATACGGAACTATCGCCAACGATCTTTCTCAGTGTGGCGGGAACTCCGGGTCGAGCGGCGTACTTTGGATTGAACAAAATTGCCAAACCTAAAGCGGGTGAAACCATGGTGGTATCAGCCGCTTCAGGTGCTGTGGGGTCGGTTGCCGGTCAACTTGGCAAAATGGCGGGGTGCCGAGTGGTCGGTATCGCGGGCAGTGAGGAAAAGTGTCGTTATGTGGTCGATGAACTGGGTTTCGATGCCTGCGTCAATTACAAGTCTGACAATTTGAGCGAGGAGATTGAAGCCGCCTGTCCGAACGGCGTGGACATCTACTTCGAAAATGTAGGTGGGCGTATATCTTCCTTTGTTGCACGTCATTTAAACGAAGGTGCCAGAGTGCCAATTTGTGGCAGTGCAGCGTTATACAACAAAGGCAAAGATGTGGATGCCTCGACGTTATCGCGCTTCTACTCCTCACTGCCTAGTGCGCCGGAAAATCGATTCTTTCTGGTGACCGAGTGGGTCAATGAATATGCCAGCTCGATCAGTTGGCTGACCGCCGCAGCGGAAAGTGGTCAACTCAAATTTCGTGAAACGGTGACCGAAGGATTGGAAAACGCACCGCAGGCCTTTGTCGATCTATTGGAAGGGAAGCACTTCGGTAAACAACTGGTTCGAGTTTAATACTCTTCGCCTTTTTTGATTGGTTGGTCGTGCTATGAAAAAAATAATAAAGATTTTGATTCCACTGATGTTGTTGGTCCTGGCTGGCGGTGCCTATTGGTATTACTACGGGCGCTTTTTCCAGACCACCGACAATGCTTACGTTCAAACGGACATTACTAACGTCAGTTCGCGCATCAATGCGGAAGTGGTAAAAATTAATATTAAGGACAATCAGAAGGTCAAAAAAGGCGATTTACTGGCGCAGCTGGATGACCGCGAATTCGTGATTAAAGAGCAGCTCGCTGAAGCGACCTTGGCGCAAAGTCAGGCGGAACAGTCGAACGCGGACGCGGCGTACAAGATGCAGAAAAGTACCATCGAAGAGTATCAGAGTAAGGTGACGTCGGCGAAGGCCAAATATCAATATTCACTTCAGCAATACAAGCGTTTGCAGGCTCTAGAGAAGCAAAACTATGTGTCCAAAGGCGAACGTGACAACGGCGCGTCTGCCTATAAAGTTGATAAAGCGGCGTATCTTGAGGCTAAGGCCAGCCTGAAAACGCAACAAGACAAGCTATCGGTACTGGAAAGTGAAATAGAGCAGGCTGACGCGATGGTCAAGCAAGCCACAGCCAGTTTGTCTCAGGCGAAGCTTGAATTGGGCTACACCCGAATTGTGGCTCCAATAGATGGTGTGATCAGCAATCGTAACCTGCAAGTCGGTATGATGGTGCAACCGGGGCAATCTGTGGTGAGCATAGTGTCTGATCGTACACCGTGGATTCTGGCGAACTTTAAAGAAACGCAAAAGTCTCGCATGCACAAAGGGCAGTCTGTTGATGTCACCATTGATGCCTATCCAGGGAAGACTTTCTCAGCACGAATCGACAGTGTATCGCCAGCCACGGGCGCCACCTTTGCTTTGCTACCACCAGATAACGCGACGGGCAACTTTACCAAAGTGGTGCAACGTGTACCGGTTAAGATTGTGTTCAATGATTCGGTTCAGGTCGACAATGGGTTATCTGCGGTTGTTACTGTGGATACGAGGCAGTAATTATGGCGACATTATTTCCTGATATTGACGCCATAGTGGGAGCGCGTGATTTATCTGAACAAACAAGCGGTCGGTTTATCAACAAGGAGCAAAGGTTTCTCATCAATGGCGCGAGTGTCTTTGTGTGCCAGTTTAACCCAAGCCTTTATCACGATGCCTTATTCAAGCAGTTCAGGATTCGATGTCCTGATGGACTTGGCCGCGCGGTAAGCTCAAGACGAGCTGAGTTTCTGGCGGGTCGTTATGCGGCCAGACAGGCGATATCTGCTTGCGGTGGGTTGGTTGCCAGCGGAGTCCAGATCGGGGTCGGGGCAAATCGCTGTCCAACATGGCCAGACGGAATTTTAGGTACCATTACCCATTGCGATGATATCGCTGCATGTGCAGTGCTTCCTGCTATTCAGAACATCAGGCGCTACATCGGAATGGATATTGAGAAAGTGCTAGCGGCCAAAGTGGTGCGTGAGATATCCAGCTCCGTTTGTTCTGTATGGGAGTGGCAGCGTCTGGCGTCACTGCCATTTAGTAACGATATCATCACCACAATCATCTTCTCCGCCAAAGAGAGTCTGTTTAAAGCGCTTTATTCCTACATTGGTGAGTATTTCGGCTTTGAATGTGCTCAGGTTAAATGTGTTGACCCATACAAACAGCGCATATGGCTGGACTTATCGCCTTCGCTGGTGGCTAAGACAGGTTTTCGAGAAGTGGAGTGTCATTACACCTTGCAGTCGGACTACGTGATCACCTTTCTCTCTCAATAGTAGGCCTCTGCGGCGAAACAAAATGGAACTATGTGCATAAACTGATGTACTTAGCATGTTCAACGAGATTAATATAATCGGAGCCTTTCGAATGCCAAGCTAGCACTGGTAAGGCCAAAAATTGAAATGTTTTTCAGTTTATTAAATGTTTTTTAAGTCTGGCTTGTTAATTTGAATGAATTCCATGTTTGGCTTCTGCACTCTCCAAAGCTCAAAAGGCCGACACAGATGGATTAAAAGCAGTGAGACTCAGTAAATAAAACCATCGCTTGTGACCTTCCTTTTATCACTGCTGAATGGGTCACGATACAGAACAGAGATAGATAACATGCGCGTATTATTAGTTGAAGATGACCCTATGCTTGGCAATGCGATTACCGCTTCCCTTGCCAGACATCACTATACCGCAGACTGGGTAACATCGGGTGAAAGTGCCCTTCATGCACTGCAAACTGACAGCTTCCTGCTGGTCATTCTTGATATTTCATTACCAGGTATTAGTGGTTTGAAAGTACTCAAAGAGCTCAGGAGTAAAGGAGACAAGACGCCCGTTTTGATTCTCAGCGCTCGAGATGAACTCAATGACCGTGTTTATGGGCTCAATCATGGCGCAGATGATTATCTGGTTAAGCCGTTCCAACTGGAAGAGCTGCTGGCGCGTATGGGTGCGTTGATTCGCCGATCGGCGGGCATGGCCGATGACACCATTGTGGTGGGAGATGTCTCTGTCTCGGTCAACTCACATAAAGTCGCGGTTGCCGGTGAGTGCATTAATCTGACGCCGAATGAATTTAAAATTCTCCTCTATCTGGTGACGAATGCTGGTAGGGTGCTAAGCAAAACTCAGATATTGCAAAACATGCACGGTTGGGATGAAAGTGCCGGACTTAATTCGATTGAAGTACACATCCATAATCTGCGCAAAAAGATGCCGAAAGGTACCATAGAAAACATTCGAGGAGTCGGATACATCATCCAGCACTAGTATGAGACTGAATTCTGTTAAACGTCGTGTCGCATTGGCGAGTGTGCTACTTTGTCTCGCGGTTATTACTGCGTCTACCATCTGGGTCTATCTTGATACTCGTCAAGCTATTACGGACGTTGATGATGCACGGCTTCAGGATCTCAGTGAGAGTTTCTTGAAGGTGTTGTTATTGACCGACCCCTCTGTGATTGGCGAAGACCGAAACTCAGACCCAGAAACCGTTTTCGCTAACATCACCAGTAAAACGTCTCCCAAAGACAACCTAGAAAAATGGTCACGAGCCAAGCTGCTTGAAGATAATTTTGCCTACTTATTGCTCGATTCAAAGGGCGTTGTATTGGCAAGCTCTCCGAATGCGCCACCTGTTGACTTAAAGATGATGCGTCATCCTGGCCTGAACGACATTCATGATCAGCAGCAATCCAACATGTGGCGTGGCGTAACCATGCTATTAACGCAACCGAAAACGGGTGAGCCAATGTGGCTCTGGCTGGGTGAAGACAAGCACCTGCGCAGCGAAGTCGAAAACAAAATTGCGATCCCAGCTATTGTCCCCATGCTGGTGGCAACACCATTCCTATGTCTGCTATTGGTGCTGTTTACCTATCATTTGTTTGCACCAATAAGCCGTCTGGAAAAGGAAGTGTCGGAGAAGTCGATTGATAACCTCTCACCACTTAATATTACTGATGTCCCAACGGAGCTGGATAGCTTAGTAAAACGCTTAAACTACCTGTTTGATCAAGTCGATGCCGCTTGGCAAAGAGAAAAACGATTTAATCAAGACGCTGCCCATGAACTGCGAACACCTCTGGCCGTGATCAAGCTTAATGCGCAGAATGCACTTGAAACACAAAATGCTGAAGAAAAAGACCATGACCTAAAACAGATTGAAAAGAGCATTACACGTTCTGAGCGAACCATTGAGCAGTTATTGACATTGGCAAAAGTAGAGAGCGGACTGGTCGTTGATTTAAGCCAAACCGTCGATGTCGCTCAGATACTACGCAATGTGATCGCCGAGCTGGTGCCTCTTGCATTGAAGCAACAGCAAAAAATCACATTAGAAGCCGATGAGGAAACCTATGCGATTCAAGGCAATGAGATTTTCCTTAACTGTCTGTTTCGAAATCTGATGGATAATGCTATTCGCTACTCTGGAGAGGGAACTCGAATTTGGGCTGAAGTGACTGAGCATGAAGAACATGTACAGATCGTGATTGCCGATAGCGGTCGAGGAATGAGTCAAATTGATATTGACCGGATCTTTGAGCGCTTTTTCCGTGCTAAAGAAACTCAAAACAAAGCTCAAGGAGCAGGTTTGGGGATGGCGATAGTTGAGCGTGTTATTGCTCTTCATCAGGGAAAAATTGATGTGAGATCTCAAGAGCCGGGTTTGGCGTTCATCATCACCTTGCCAAAGTTCCGTTTAATTTAGCTTCAAATTAGGATGTGGATGTAAGCTCACAAAAACAGAATTCCTGTTAAATGATTTGTTTTAGGCAAAAAAGAGGTGCAAACAAGGAAGTGTCTAGCTTAACGCTCTGCTAATCTGCAACCCATGCTTAATGGGGCGCTTTGACAGTCTGAGATCCTTTTCTACGCTTAGAGTCGTGTATACGTAAGATGAAAAGGAGAAGAGAAAATGGCGACATTTAAACAGGACATTCCACATCGCGTTACTGTCTACCACGATGACATTGATCAGGAAAACGCGTTGAAAAATGCCATGCTGCCTGAAAAACCAAGATATTTTAACGGCTCGCCCACCTATCAGGCTGACAGTATTGAAGAGTTCAAAACTCGAATTGGTCAGGTAGGAATGTCGCTCGAATGAAGATTTGAGTCAGTAGAAAAAGTTATTCAACATCAGCCCGCACTATCGCGGGCTTTTTGATTCCTGTACTTTAATCTGATTACGTCCACTTTCTTTCGCCATATACAGTTGTTTATCTGCACTAGATAGTGCTTTGGCAAAGTCATCATCCAACCATTCCACCACACCGATGCTGACAGTTACTTTGGAGCAGACGACCGATCTCAAACTGGCGACCAGTTGAAGTTCTACTCGGCTGCGAATTCTCTCCGCTAAACTAGCGGCATCTTCCAGCTGAGTTTCCGGCAAGATTAACGCAAACTCTTCGCCACCCAGTCGACCAAAGATATCGGTATCGCGAATCTCACTCATAACAAGAGTACAAAAGGTTTTCAGCACCGAATCACCAATCGCATGGCCGTAGTTATCGTTAATCTGTTTGAAGTGATCTAGGTCCATCATACATATGCATGAACTGGCGTTGAGCCGTCGAATGTCCTCGGCATGATTAACTAATGCGCGACGGTTGAGAATGCCTGTTAATGGGTCTTCGCGCACCAGCTTGACCAGTTGAGATTCTTTAGTCTTGATACTGTAAGCCATGTCAGAAAAGGCACTAAAGAGCTGGCCAATTTCATCATCTCTGACAGAGAAGTCAGTTTTAGCTCGGCCTGTTTTTGAGAGCACTGAGATTCGTCGACGCAGGTCGACGATCGGTGAGGCGATGTAGTGGGAAAGATAAAGAGTCAAAGATGCAAATAAGAACAGAGCAATACATAGGTAGAGGAACACCTCGCGCATTAGTAGTAAGTTGCTCGACTTGAGTTCCTCCATTGATACATACACCACCAAGTTTATGCCTTTTTGATTATCGGGAATGGATGGGTGGGTGTTGTCCACAGAGATAAGATGATTTTGAATATTCAATTCTATAGGTTGATTGATCAGCATCCCGTTTAGATCGTCTCTCATCTGTGGCTTATTGGTCTTATTAAGGCCTGCTTTTGAGAGTTCATGCAGCGACAAATGATTGGCTGCGGACAATGAGTGAAGACCTTGGTTTCGTACCATTAAAACATCTACGTGTTGGAGGTTACTTTGAATCAAGGTGTTTTTTATCTGGTAAAGGTGGTCTTCAACAATGGTGCGATCTAATACGGCTGTGTAAAAGCCGACGATTTGCTTATCGCATCCAATAAGAGGTCGCGAATATAGATAAGTTTCGGTGTCGAATATCAGGCCTAGCTTTGAAATAGTTTCTGCGCTGGCAAGGCTGATGACTTGGCGAGGGAGTCGTCTCCCCTCACGAATCTTGACCAGTAAGTTACTCAAATCTCTACTCGCTTGAGAGTTCACCTCGCCACGCTGGTTAAGTTCGAGTAACTGACGGAGGGTTTCTTGTTCTAACCGTAGATTCTCGGGATAAGTGGTTTGCCACTCTTGGTATGAAGTGTGTAGTAGGGCAAGAACGTGTTCAGGCAGAAGAATAAGGCCCTTAATATTTTTACGAAGTACGTACCGATTACTCTTATTCGAAGACAAACTAAATGCAGTGACCTGTCCGGATAAGTCCGAAATCGCGAGCGCGGAGAAACCACTGGTGAAACTCAAGGCGTCTGCAGAAGAGATAGATAATGAGCTCTCTCCTTCTTTGCAGGTTGTTATCTCACTACTAAGGCGATCAAATTCGGTAAATCGTCCTTCTACATAGTGACTAATTTCATTAGCGCCTAGAGACGAAGAAAGTTGAATAGACTGGAAAATGTGGTCGATGGTGAGCTTTTCTCGAGCTTTGTAATAGGCGTAGCTGAAGATCAGCAATGACACTGCTAAGGGTAGAAGTATGATAAAAATCTTTACGCTAAGCTTATTCATTTCCTACAGGTCTTTGATCCTCTGGTTTGATGGTCCCTAACTGTTCGATCACATTTAGCTTACCGTTGGTAAACTGGCCCAAGTACATGGGCAGTTCAAAGTGATGATCATCTCTGAGTTTAATCGCCAGCTCTCTCTCATATAGAGTTAGCCCAGGGAGTTGGTTGATGACAACTTCTTTATCAACTGAGCCTGCTTTTTCTATCGCTGCTTTGAGTAAGTAAATCAGATCGTAATGAGACTTGCTGGAATAGGTCACCACCGATTCAGAACCATGATAGTTTTTATAATCGTTGACGAATTTCTGTAATACAGGTTCATCGTTCTGACTAAAAAAGTGAAGAGCAGTGAGTACGCCTTCTAAAGCGTCATCACCAAGATTGGACAAATAGGTTTCATCGGCCGCAAAAGCTACGATTTGAAGAGGTCGGCCAAAGTTAAACGACTTCAACTGGGATAAGAAAGTAAAGCCATCAACACCGGGTAAGATGAGCATTAGTGTTTCAGCGCCAGAGGTTTTAATGCGCTCGAATACAGAAGTGAAGTCTTTTACACCAAATGGGGTAAACTCTATATCAACGACGCTACCTTGGTGTTCATTGACGGAGTTTACAATACTTTCAGCCATCCGGTGTGGCCAGATATAGTCATAGCCGAAGATATAAAAATCTTTCCCCACGTTGTCGATCAGGTAAGGAACGATAGGTTCAATGTAATGCTCTGGAATGGCGCTGTAGCAAAACAGGTAGCGATTAAAATGTTGGCCTTCATAATCGATACCGTAAAACAAAGGGGTTTGAAATGTTTCCGCGACTTCCGCCATGGCATAACGAGCCGCACTACTAACAGGGCCAAACAGAGCAAATACTTGGCTTTGCTGTACTAATTCACGGCTGTATTTTACGGTTTTTGCTGGATCAGTCTGGTTATCACGGATGATGAGTTCAAGTTGTCTGTCAAGAACCCCACCATTTGCATTGATTTGGTCGACGGCAAGCTGGGCGCCTTTCAGTGCTTGCTGACCATATATAGCAAAGGTCCCTGTCAAAGGTAGGACAACACCGAGTTTGATATTGGGCTGCTGCGGAAGGCAACTGGTCGTGAGCAGCAAAACTGATGCCGCGAATACATATTTCACGATACGTCCAACCGATGCCACCATAAGCTACCTTGAGAATCCATTCTCACATTCTATTAATAAAAGTTTAAAAAGCGCATTTAGTAAAGCGCATTGGGGGCTTGCTTGTGATGCAGACTAAGTAACGCCATAGTAAAGTCGGCTCAGGTCTCGTTAACCTGGGCAGGTTTACGGCCTCTAGATGTTGATCTTCGCCTCTTCATCAGATACATGTTTTTATCGGCACGGGTAATTGCTGAAAATAACTCGCCTTTAGCACTACCCGATATACCATAGCTAAATTCAATTTCAGAGTTTGCCACGTATCCTAACAACCGTTCAATGAAGTCACCGCTACGCCCAGGTTGGACATAAGCAATAAATTCATCTCCACCATATCGAACCAAATATTCATTCTTGAGAATGCAATGAGACAAATATCGAGCAAATAATACGAGCAAAGCATCACCGTAATCATGGCCAAGCGTATCGTTGATAGATTTAAAGTTATCAATATCCAGATAGATGACGTCGTAATCCTTTTCTGGGATCTTGCGCATGAATTTTCGATTATTAAGTTGGGTCAGATGATCTTTTTCTGATTCTTCTTTGAGTTTAAAATATAACGAAGATACGCCAGATAGCATCAAAATATGAGCAATTAGCAGCGTTGTCGACGAAATTAACAAAACTTCATCTTTATGATCAGAACTAATAGCAGGCCATGACAACTGACAATAGTTGATGAATAGCTCAATGATCATCGAAATCATTGCTAATAAACATCCATACAGTATTTTATTGCTCACCTGATGGCGCAATAAAAGATAGGATATATAGAGAAGAATTATTATTTTTGTCAGTTGTATGGCGAGGTCGAGTTCAGAAATCATTGTCGTGTCTATCCAAAACAGCAAAGATGCTAACTTATTGTTTTTGAATTCCTTCTAGTATTTTTAGAATATCAAGCTTTGTTGTTTCACTGTGGCTGGAGGCTTCTATTATGATATTTGCTAACGTATCGTCATCACAGTAGAAGTAAGCGACGGTTATCTCTAGCGCCGCAGATATGCGTTTTACGGTCGTGTAATCAGGAGCATGTTTACCAGTTTCGTACTGACTAATTCTAGCGCTTGCGCTTCCTGACTCCATCCCTAGTTTTTGCCCCAGCTCTTCCTGAGTGATACCTCTTTTCTTTCTTATGTCTCTTAGCCTTCTAGGTAATGGGCTGGTCATGCAGTGAGTACCTCCACTATCAAAGCAGAGTCATTTTAACCTTATAGTATTAGATATATTACTAAGGAATTTTTAGATTCTAAGTTTTTGGGTATATCTATTAAATAAGCAATGACTTTTTCACTGTTATCGACAGCTGTTTTATGAACTTTAGAACAATATTTTGTTAATTCATGATGCGATTTAAGTGAGGGGCTATTATCGATATATTTGTGATTATTTTTACTAGCACTTTATTACTAGTTTGATCTAGTTAATAGGAACTATTTTGATCAATAAGTAAACAGAATCCCCCGAATAAACAGTTTATATTTAATTCGGGGTTATAAAATTGGAAGGAATATATTATTTTTGATGATTGTTTAAATCTAAAGTTCCAGATTGATAAATTAAGCCATCAGGGATATCCGTGCCAAGTAGCACTGGCCCGTCCAAGTCAACAATCTCTGCTCGGGTTGCGATAGGTAAAGCAGCCTTCATTGCTAACGAGGTACCGAGCATGCAGCCCACCATAATAGAAAACCCTTTCGCTCTGGCTTCTTGTTCCAACGCCAGTGCTTCTGTTAGGCCGCCCGATTTATCTAGCTTAATATTGATCATCTCGTAACAACCCTCTAAGCGGGAGAGGTCGCTACGCACATGGCAACTCTCATCAGCACATATAGGAATCGGATGTGAGATCCCCTTTAATAAACCATCTTGACCTTTGGGAACGGGTTGCTCGATCATAGTGATATTAAGCTGTTCTAATGCTGAAAATAGCTCGCCGAGATCTTCATTCTGCCAGGCTTCGTTGGCATCAAGGATAATTTTGCATTCTGGCGCTGCACGTCTAACGGCAGTGACTCGCGGTACAATGTCTTTGTCGTCCAGTTTGACCTTGAGCAGAGTGGCGCCCTGCTCGATATAATCACTGGCTTGTTGCGCCATTTTTTCTGGTATATCGATCGAGACCGTCATCGCTGTCTCGATTTGTGAGCGGATATCAAAGTAGGGAGATGGAAAGTGTAATCCGTCCGTCTTTGCAATCAAATCCCATAATGCACAGTCGAGCGCGTTTCTTGCGGCTCCAGCCGGCATTTTCTGCAGCGCGACTTTTGCTTCAGCAGCGGAAAGCGTTTTCAACGTAGGAATAATTTGATGAATTTGCGTCAATACTGATTCAACGCTTTCGCCATACCTCGGGTAAGGTGTACATTCTCCCATCGCAACATGAGATAGATGGTGGATCTCCACTCGAACTACATCACAATGCGTTCTTACTCCTCGCGAGATGGCAAAAGGACGAGCTAGAGGAATTGATTCACTGAATGCTGTAATGTCCATGTTTAGCCTCACAGAGTTTTAACATGTGCTGCAATTGCATCGATGCCGAATCTGACTGGGTCGGTGACCGGAACCTGATGTTGCTCTTGCCAATCGGCACAAAGCGCCATGGCATCTTCTTCACTAATAGCAGAGGTATTCAGACTGATACCTGCCAGTTGAGCATTAGGATTCGTCAGTTGTGCAGCTGCGAGGTTAGCACTTATTGTTGCTTCAATCGTTGGTAATTCACAATGCGGTAGGTGGCGAATGTGAGGGCGGCCAATTTCGTGGCATAGCACCAAAGCATCTGCCTGCGCGCCGTGTAGTAAGCCGAGACTCACGCCTGCAAAAGAAGGATTGAACAGTGAGCCCTGGCCTTCGATGATATCCCATTCGTGATCGGTAAATTCAGGGCTGACTTTTTCTACAGCGCCTGAAATGAAATCCGCAACAACCGCATCAATCGATATGCCTCGTCCGTCAATTAAGATGCCCGTTTGACCTGTGGCTTTAAATTGTGCTGAGACATTAATATTGTGCAGTGCTTTTTCTAATGCCAATGCTGTAAACATTTTACCGACAGAGCAATCCGTACCGACAGTTAAGATACGTTTCCCTTTGCGTGGTATGCCATTGCCGACTTCCAGGTTTTGGTCAAAGTGACGAACATCGTGCAGTTTAGTGATGCCTTGTTGTTCCAGCTCGGCCAGTTCAGGGATATCTTTTAGTCGTTGATGCATGCCGGAGGCAATTTCAAAGCCTAGCTCTGCTGCTTGAATTAAGCACTCTTGCCAGCTCTCAGGTATGAAGCCGCCTGCATTGGCGGTACCAATGACGAGTGTTTTTGCTCCCTCATTTTTTGCTTCTTCTAGAGTTAGGTTGGGCAAATCAAGAGTGACAGTGTCACTCGTTAGGCGTAACTCACCAACACATTGTTCAGGTCGCCAAAGTGCAATACCTCGTGCCGTTTTTGCTGAAATCGGGTCGGTAACGTCGCCAAGAAAGAGTAAGTAAGGTTGAGCAATAGACATAAAGCATCCTTGATTAACAGAGTAAGCAGATGCATACACTCTATTGAACTCAATGCTTTATGCCGAATACCTATTTGTTGCTAGGGTATAACGTTAAGCTATACACCTTGTCGCGCGGCTTCTTGAAGGCACTCAGCGAACCACTTGGCTGAAACAGAAAGCGGGTAATGCTGGCAATAAATCAGGGAGACGTTTACTGGTATCGCTGGCATTAATGAAGCACATTGGATCTGCGGATACGATTGATAATGCTTGGCGGTCCAAGGATCGATAATGGCGTTTGCCGCACCATGCACGACCATTTCCGCGGCAACATTATAACTTCTAACGCTGACCTTTGGGTGAAAGTTTGGGGCGACGGCATGAATGGATTGGTGCAGCTGAAACCCAAGTGGATCTCGCGTGTCGAGTCCAACCAGTGGCAACGAACTCTCTAGTAGTTCCTGAAGTGTGACTGAGTGCTGAGCGATCGTCTCTGTGGGGGTCAGCACCTTCATTTCTGTGTTGAGTAACGTGTCTTGAACAATGGAAGAAGCGCTCTCTTCCCCAAAGCATACAGCGAGGTCTAATTCGTTTTTTACTAGACCATCAATCAGTTCATCTCGATTTGCAGTGCACACTTCTAAGGTATAGTCCGTGTTATTGCAAACCTCTGCTATGACCGGTGCGAGGAAACCAGAGGCAAGTATTGGCGGTGAACCAATGCGGAGGTGATGCTGTCCATGCTTGAGTTTGCTGGTTAAACTTCGAAATTGACCAAGTTGTTGGTAGATCTTTTCCGCCTCTGTAATCAGAGATTGGGCCTCCTGAGTAGGAACCAGCCGACCTTTTACTCGATCAAATAGCGTGAACCCTAATTGCTGCTCAGTATGAGCCAGTACTCGGGTGACATTGGGCTGTGAAACATGAAGCTGCTTGGCTGCCCCTGACACTGTGCCAGCGTGCATGACGGCATAAAACACTTCTATCTGGCGTAGATTCACTTCCTCGCTTCCCTAAGTACATGAACGGATAGCAGCCACTTTAAAACAAATGGATGCAGTTAAAAAGAATTAACCTAACTGGGTTGACCTGTCTATAAGTGTAGGCTTTACTGTGCGGCCCGATTTTTGGTAGATGATAAAGAGGTGATTGATGGCGATTGGATTCGATTATGGAACGGCTAACTGTTCGGTAGCGGAATTGGTCAATGATGAGATCAGGCAGATCCCTCTGGTTGGAGATAGCTACTATATCCCATCTACTTTATGTGCGCCAACAGCGGAAGTTGTCTCTGAATATTTGTTTCGCTGTTTAGACATTGAGCCTGGTAGCGAAATCAGTGAAAGCGTACTGCGTCGAGCAATTAAGCTTAATCGCGAGGAAGGACTGGAAGTACGCTCTGACGATATTCGATTTGGTCAACAAGCCTTAGAGCTCTATCTGGAAGATCCCAAGGATGTTTATTACGTAAAGTCCCCCAAATCGTTCCTTGGGGTGACAGGCCTGCGTGATATGCAGTTGGCCTTCTTTGAGGACTTGGTCTGCGCAATGATGGCTAATATCAAAACTCAGGCAGAATGTTCACTTCAAAAAGAGATTTCACAGACGGTCATTGGTCGTCCAGTGAACTTCCTTGGTCGTGGTGGAAATGATTCTAACCTACAGGCAGAAGGTATTTTGCACCGCGCTGCCCGCCGAGCAGGCTTTAAAGATATCGAGTTTCAGTTTGAGCCTCTGGCGGCAGGTTTAGATTATGAAGCGAGCCTTGAGCAGAATAAAAATGTGCTGGTTGTTGATATTGGTGGTGGTACAACAGATTGCTCATTTGTTCAGATGGGTCCAAGTTGGTGTGGAAAACAGGACAGAAGTGAGTCTTTAATTGCTCACTCTGGGCAACGAATTGGCGGTAATGACCTAGATATTTTCACTGCCTTTAAATGCTTTATGCAGGAGTTTGGTATGGGGTCAACTAGCCAGTCTGGCCTAGACATCCCAACCACTCAATTTTGGAACCCCATTGCAATCAACGATGTTCAGGCCCAGCGCAAGTTCTACGCACATGAAAACCTCAAGCAGCTACGACTATTGCTAAAGGAAGCTCGTGAACCTGAAAAACTGGCTAGACTAGTCCAATTGCATCAAGAAACCCTTGGTTACTCGGTGATTCGAGAAGCAGAGCAAACTAAGATAGCGTTGGCTGACGCGGTGGCTTACAACGCAAATCTGGATCTACTTTCTGAAGTGGTTTCACTATCTGTAACACGCCAACAAATGGAAGAAGCCATTGTCAATCCAACTGAGAAAATCAAAGCGCTGGTTATCGAAGCTATTAAGCAAAGTAGTATCAAGCCTGATGTGATATACATGACAGGGGGCTCAGCCCGTTCACCTATCCTCACTGGGGCAGTGAAATCCGTACTTCCTGACACACCTGTGATAAGCGGGAACTATTTTGGTTCGGTAACGGCAGGGCTTGCTCGCTGGGCAAATACGATCTTCAGATAGCGGATGTAGAGTAACCAACTAGGTTGTTCCACCATTGCACTTTGCCTAATTACTATCCTGTTAATTTGACTGGATTTAGCTTTAAAAGCCCTCTATTGATAGAGGGCTTTTTGCTTTTTTCAAAAAAGTTCCGTTTAAATTTCAAAAAGTGTGAACTTGATCGAGAGGTAAGAAAAGGCCTCTTCTCTCACTAAAAACTTTAATACTTTCATGTGGTTAAAAATTGTTCACATTTTTGTTATTTGAGCAATTTCTAATAAATCTTCAAGCTAAGCACTTGGTTGCACTTCATTTTTAAATATTTCGTACTACGTTTTAATTGTTCGTGATGCTTTGGCCCTACAGGCCAGACACGGACAGAAGTTACAAACCTAAACGGACGTTAAGTTATGAAAATTAAATTATTAGCCGCTGCGATTGCGGCAACAGCATGTGGTACTAACGCTTTCGCTGCAGAAATCTACAATAGCGAAGGTTCAACAATTTCTATCGGTGGCTACGTAGATGTGGGTATCGGTGAGTATGACTCGGCAGATGAAGTGGAGGTGCATGATGTGTCTCCTCGAATCAACATCGCTGGAACACAAGATATCGGTAACGGCTTTACTGTCGATGCGAAAGGGGAATGGGCTCTAAACTACCTTGATGGTGGTGACACTTCTTTCACTACTCGTTTGGGTTACATTGGTGCGACTCATGAGCAGTTCGGTCGATTTGTAGTCGGTACTCAGTGGTCTCCATACTACGATATCGCCGGTGTTGCGGATTTACCAATCGCATTCGCCAATGACTTCTTATATGACGATCACAACAATCTCGGTACAGCTCGCGGTGAAGACATGGTCAGCTACCGTAAAGCGATCGAGCTGGGAGACATGGGAAGTCTAAATCTAGGCTTAGCATGGCAAGGTAAGCATACTGCAACCACGGATACTCAAACCGTTTCTGGTGGCACTGTTACGACGACTCGTACAAGCAAAGAGTACGACGCACGTGGTCAAATCGCATTGTCGATGAGTGTTTACGGTTTTAACCTAGGCTATTCATACAACGGCGGTGATGTAGACAACGTAGATGCGCATTCGCACGCGTTTGCTTTTAGCTCTGGTTCATACGGTGACGGCCTATACTCTGCTGTTGTTTATGCAATGAATGAGAATATGAATGGCTTCGAGGAAAGCGATGAGTATGAAATCCTTCTCGCTTACGCATTGGGTAACGGTTGGAACTTAAGCGTCAACTACGAAGCTGAAATTGATGACAAAGCTAGTAAAACTCAGTACAGCGAATCTGCATTGCAGGCAGAGTACACCTTTACGCCTAATTTCATGGGCTTTGTTGGTTATCAGTTTGACCTAGGCAATGACATTAACGTGAAAGAGGAAGACAATTGGACCATTGGTGCTCGTTACTTCCTATAAATCAATAAGATCTACTGCCTCAACACGTAATTGTGTTAGCGCCTATCCAGTGTTGGATAGGCGTTTTTCTGTTTTCTGGGATGGGTGTACCAATTATGGGGATTGGATCTTAGTTTCGAAACACGATGGGTTAATTCATTAATTTGTTGAATTAATATTGGCGTCCGGAGTAGAACGATCAGGGAAGCAGCATGAATTCGGTAAAACTTGGCGATAAAAGTATCTATCCTAGCAAAGTGGTTTGCGTAGGACGCAATTATCTTGAGCACATCAAAGAGCTAAATAATGCAGTACCGGATGAAATGGTTGTGTTCAACAAACCGCCTTCTTCTATCTCTTCTCAGTTAATATCGCACCACGGTGAAACGCTACACTACGAGGGCGAAATATGCTTTATCGTAAGTGGAGGTCAATTGAGTGCGGTTGGGCTCGGATTGGACCTAACCAAACGCGAGTTGCAATCCAAACTTAAGAATAAAGGGTTACCGTGGGAGCGCGCGAAAGCTTTCGACGGCTCAGCTGTATTTAGCCGCTTTATTTCTTTAAATGGTATTGCAATTGAATCTCTGGAAATTGAGCTGTTTATTAACTGTGTTCGTGTTCAAAAGGGGGCCGTCAACCAAATGATGTATCCGCCCCAAACCATTCTTGAAGAGCTCAGAACATACACCACTTTAAATGATGGCGATATCGTAATGACAGGCACTCCACAAGGCGTTGGTGAAGTTCATACTGGTGATGTGTTCCTTGGACGATTAAAAGCTGTAGGTAAAACGCTGATCGAAATTGAATGGTTAGCGCAATAACCCTTTACCTTTCTCCTAGGGAAAGGATTAACCTCTGAATTCTGGTTAACTCAGAGGTCATTATTATGGGATGTTGTAATCAAGCTCCAAAAGGTGGTACTACTCAGCTAGGTGTACTGGTCAAGTGGGTCACGATACTAGGATGTGGTGTTTTGTTATTGGCTTTGATATTCGGCTAAAGCAGCTTTAGGCCAACAAACACCAACATACTGGCTAAGGTCGTCAGTAACACATTCTTAGTTTTCCAAGCCAAGATTGCCGCCAATATTGCAGAAAGTAGGTATGGGTTGTCTGGCGTAAGCCAGAGCTGCTTCTCAGGCATAAATACAATAGGAGCCCAGATTGCGGTCAGAACTGCTGGGCTTGAATAGCTGAGCAGGCGATGCGTTTTTGGGCTTAATCGTAAAGGTAGTCTAGGCTCAAGAAAAACATAACGGCTTAGGAAAACCAATGCTGTCATGGCTAAAATAGAAAGCATAATCATTATTTTGCCCCTCTTACTGTCTCGCAAACATAGCCCGCCACCATTCCGCATACGCTAGCAATCATTAGCCCTGACTCAATTTTCAAATAGCTGCAGACCACCGAGACGAGAAGCGAAGTTAACACCGCCATTAATATAGGGAAGCTTTTGATGTTGGGTGTGACAATTGCAATAAATGTCGCGGCGACCGCAAATTCCAATCCGAGCTCATTCATTGCTGGGATTTGGCTGCCAGCAATGATGCCAGCCAAGGTGGCTAGGTTCCAGCAAAGGTAAAAGCTGAGTCCAGCGCCGAGTGCATACCAGCGATTGAACTGCTGTTCTGATTGTTGACCACACAATGCAAACAACTCATCAGTGAGTAGAAAACCCAACCCTAATCGCCATTTGAATGGTAATGGGCTGACTTTACTGCGCATAGATACGCTGTATAAAAAGTGGCGTGAAGTAATAAAGAAGGTTGCCAGCAGCATAGTGGCGAGTCCAGCTCCGGCTTTTAACATACCTGTTGCCACAAGCTGAGCTGAACCTGCAAAAAGAATCGCCGACAAAGCTTGGCTTTCTATCACAGTAAGACCGGCATCAATGGCAAAAGATCCTGCAAGCAGCCCCCAAGGAATAACGGCAAGGCTCAGAGGCATCATAGCGAATGCTCCTTGCATGAATAATCGTTGTTTACTTGGTGTGTATGGAGAATTCAATGTCGTACTACTCATAAAAATTTGATTGGTTGTTAGACTTGTAATTATTAATACACACGTAAAACCGCGTGCCTTGTATAAAATTGCGCAGCTAAATGCTGTTGGCGTATTGCTTTGGGGTGACCCCCATAGCTCGTTTGAAGTGGCGATGAAAGTGGCTTTGATCGTGGAATCCGGATTCTTGAGCAACATCGGATATTTTCATTCCCTGACGCATCAGTCGCTTCGCGAATCTAAGTCGTGATTGGATTTGGTAGGAGTGTGGTGGCAACCCATACGCTTTCTGAAAGCTTCTCACAAGATGAAATGGGCTTAATCCTGCAAGCTTGGACAGATCTTCCAATGACACATTCGCCTGTGGAAAGTCATCTAGAAACTCCTTAACGATACCAATCTGCTTAGAGCTAGATGTTATCAAATCGCTGGATTGTCGGCTTTTGCTATGGCGAGCGATGAGTTTAACCAGTGTGCCGTAAACCAACGTTTCTCTAAGTAGTTTATTGTCCGACTTTTCTAGTACGTCAAATACCAGCCTTAGCTGTTGTGCCATTTCAGGGTCGTATACGACTGGCTCTGGGAAATAAGGGGCAGATAATGCTGGGGTTAAACCTGAAGTTATCTGAGAGAATTGTTCAGGAAGAGGGTACATGGCTTTGTATTCCCATCCTCCTTCAGTCGCCGTCTGGCCGTTATGCACTTCATCCGCATTGACTAAGATAATGCTGTCTTGAGGCGCAATATGATTGCCTCCGGTTCGATAGAACTTTTGCGCGCCTTTCTCTATAACACCAACGGTATAGCCTTCGTGGCTGTGGCGTGAAAAGTTTTGATGAGTATATTTCGCATCGAGTAACTCTAGCCCACCAAGCTCAGAAGCAAGTTGAAAACGTGCCGACTCCTTCTTTTTGATATCAGCCATTCCTAGAAACTCCACACTTAAAACTCTCACCAGTCTAGCTTATAAGTTTCGCTTATTTTTGTACAAAATTGCTTTCCTTTTAAGAAAAAGTTAATAGTCTGTGATGGTTTTATGTGTTGCTTTTTTGCTCATTAATTGAGTTTTATACCTAGTTATTGATCTTTTTTTGATATAAAATCCCGCGTTTTATTGATTGTCTAATATAATAATTATGATTGATATGTCTGTGCTTCCAGTTTATTTAACTGCAGTGGTGGCACTTTTATTGTTGCCTGGCCCGGATATGCTTCTGATCGCCAGCTCAAGTATGAGTTATGGTCGTCGAGTAGGTGTTTTTGCCAGTTTGGGTAACGCGACATCAGGAGTGATCTTAACGCTGCTTGCTGCCGCAGGCGTCTCAGCCTTGGTGGCTATGAGCCCTTTAGCTCTCAAAGCACTTCATTTTCTGGGCGGCGCTTATTTGTTAAAAATGGGCTGGGATTGTCTACGAGCGAGTGACAGTGGGAATCCTGATTTGGACCCGTCAAATAAAATGGTTGGGACTTTCTATCAGAGAGCATTGGTCAGCAATCTGCTTAATCCTAAAGCTTTAGTCTTTTTTGTCATGTTCTTACCTCAGTTTGTTTCGGTAAATATAGAGGCTTCATCTGGAGAACAAATGTTGGCATTGGGGTTACTGCTCAATGTGCTAGGGCTGGCGTTCAACTTCCTGTTAGTTGCATTGGTGGGTACTTTAGGTAAACCACTGCTTGAAAATGCTAAGTTCCGAACATACCAACATAAGTTCATGGGGCTGATTTTTGCCATTCTGGCATTTTGGATGCTAAGCTCGTTTATCGCAGAGTTGTAATATAAGGCCAGCAATTGCTGGCCTTATTTGTTAAGAGGAAAGGACGTCTATGCACATCAGTTTCATGTTGAACCCGCCAAAGAACATTAAAGATGCTATCTACAATGGGCTGAAATCATTTAACCTCAAGCATTTTCCTGATGAAGACATTGTGTCGTTGGCGTGCATTGCTGAAAATGAACAAGGTGATTTTGTTGGCGGATTAACGGGTGAGATTTTTACAAATACACTTTTTGTTGAATTTTTATGGGTAGATGAAGTCAAAAGCTCTGCTGGCACGGGTTCTAGCTTAATGGCTAGAGTCGAGCGAGAAGCTAAAGCCCATGGCGTAACGGATATTTACTTGGATACCTATTCGTTTCAGGCTGCGGAATTTTATCTCAAGCTTGGTTTTAAAGAAGTTGGGCGCTACGAAGGTTTCCCAACGGCAGGCGTTGATAAGATTTTTTTACAAAAGAAAATTGTATAGTGAAGTTCTGATACTACACTAACATTCACTTTAGCCGCATACCCATAATGGGGCGGTTTTAATCCTCGGGTTTTACAGAGTTAATGATCAAGCGTTTGAAATCTGCAGTGATGGCGAGAATTACCTTACTTTTGGTTGGGTGGGTTTTTGCTATCTGCTTTATGCAGAATACCAGCATCATTAGCATGTGCTCGTTTAAGCAGTCTGCTCTTACCGACACAATTCAGCTCACCGATAACGGTGATGGCATTCAAAAACAGTGTGACCTGACAGAAAAGCTGCTCAGCAGTGCCAAGGTTAATCTTGATAACATGATGGTACCGATGTTTTTGTTCATCGTGGTCATCGTTGCCTGGCTGGATCGGAGTCGACCAGAAGCCCCATCCTTTACCGAACCTATCGTCCCAAAATCTAGGGTTCACCTCACATTGTGTGTTTTCAGAGAATAAATTCAGTCATGTGTTTCTGACTTCGGTCAGAGGATTTAATGCGTCTGTTATATCAACCATTTACAAAAAATGGTGACTATTTTGGAAATACACATGAGAAGTTTATTAAAAGACATGGTCATGAGTGCAATCTCTCTGTTGTTTGCACTGAGTACCTTGCTATTCACCACCCAAGCCTTTGCAGAAGTCGATACCGGCTGGATGACCAAACAGGAGCATCCACCACTCAAAACTCGCTTTGTTCTTACGGGTCAGGCTGACGCTGCGAGTAAAACCGTCGAAGGCTTTCTAGAAGTTGAACTGGATGACGACTGGAAGACCTACTGGCGCAGCCCGGGAGAAGGTGGTGTTGCTCCTTCTATTGATTGGGGAGAGTCGACCAATCTTGAAAACGTAGAGTGGCACTGGCCTTACCCGGAACAGTTCAGTTTGCTTGGCATTAATACACTGGGCTATAAAGATAAAACCGTGATTCCTATGACGTTAGCAGTCAAGGATTTTGCTCAACCCGTTGTATTGGATGCCAAGCTAACGATGTCGTCCTGTACCACGATTTGTGTGCTTACGGATTACCCATTTTCACTCACTTTCACCCCAAGTGAGCTGATTATCAATCAAGACGCACTTTATACGCATGCCCAAGCCATCAGCCAGGTACCTAAGTCTTCGCCTTTATTGTCGAATGCAAAAGCGACCTGGGATGCGAATGCCAATGTTCTTCAAGTTCAGATGAGCAAAGCGCTTGGTTGGCAGGACCCAGACTTTATTGTCGATGGGCATTCGGATGATGCAAAGGAGTACAGCTACAAACTGACTGGCTATAGTGTTGATGGAGATACAGTTACGGCAACGTTTGATGTGTCGAGTTGGTTAGGCGACATCAACTTCATTGACCAGAGTATTTTCGTCACGGTTCAAGACAACAACTTTCTGGCTGAACAGGATGTTATGGTCTCAAATGGGGTAGTGACCAAGACCGATATCTCTCTATTGCATATGATTGGCTTTGCTCTATTTGGCGGTTTGATTCTTAACGTCATGCCGTGTGTTCTACCTGTCTTGGGTATGAAGCTAAGCAGTATTGTGGCAGTGCAAGGTGTTGAACGACGCCAGATCCGCTGGCAATTTCTCGCGTCTTCGGCTGGTATTCTTACCTCATTCTGGTTGCTGGCTGGTTTCCTGTTGATACTTAAGCTGACCGGAAATGCAGTGGGTTGGGGGATTCAGTTCCAAAGCGGTTGGTTTATCGCCATTATGGTGCTGGTCACCAGTCTATTTGGTGCCAATATGTTGGGGTTGTTCGAGATTCGCCTGTCTTCGAAAACCAATACTTGGGCTGCATCAAAAGGCGATAATTCCTATGCCGGACACTTTACCCAAGGCATGTTTGCCACCTTGCTTGCCACTCCGTGTTCTGCCCCGTTCCTAGGAACAGCGGTAGCTTTTGCATTAGCCGCTAGCTCACTGGAGCTGTTTACGATCTTTACTGCCTTAGCCGTTGGAATGGCGCTTCCTTGGATTGGTGTTGCGCTTTTCCCAGGTATTGCGAAACTGCTGCCGAGACCAGGCGCATGGATGAATAAGCTCAAACTCTTGTTTGGCGTCATGATGCTGGCGACCAGTATTTGGCTACTCACGTTACTCAATAACCACATTCCTCCGTTCTGGACGCTGCTTATTGCCTTGGTGGCATTTGTTGTTGTACTGATTCGCGTGAAAAAGGTGTATGGCGACAAAGCCATGGCGATTTCAGGTGGTGGTGCTGTACTCTTGATAGCGGGCGGTTTTGTTCTAGCGAGCATGACCACTGATCACTGGGCAACCCCCTTGCCAGATGAATTGGTTTGGAAGCGCTTATCTAATGAGCGGATTGAGCAAGCCGTTGAACAAGGTCAAACGGTGTTTGTTAACGTGACGGCAGATTGGTGTGTTACCTGTAAAGCGAACAAAATTGGCGTCATTCTACAGGATCCGGTCTATTCGGCACTGAAGCACCCATCGGTCACTTTGATTGAAGGGGACTGGACGCATCCTGATGGTTTAGTGACGGATTATCTGCGTGCCAATGGCCGATTTGGTGTGCCGTTTAACATTGTCTATGGGCCAAGCGCACCCGAAGGTATCCCATTGCCTGTTATCTTATCAAGCGAGGCTGTGATGGAAGCCATTGCAACTGCTGGGGGAGGGAACAGTTAGTGAAACGTTCTCTGCGTTACTGGCTTAAAGAGATTTTGATTCTGGTGGTATTAGCTATTGCGATTTCTGCGGCAATAGACTGGTTTCGTAGCCAGAGCCTACCGACTGAATCGGCGCCGCCGATCACGGGTGTCACTCTGGATGGAGAGTCAGTCGATGTGATTGCCATGAGCTATGAGCAGCCAGTGATGGTCTATTTCTGGGCGACTTGGTGTCCTGCGTGTAAGTTTGTCAGCCCAACGGTTGACTGGTTGAGTCAGTACTATCCGGTCATCGGTGTCGCTGGTTCGTCAGGAACCTCCGCTCGAGTTCGCCAGTTTATGCAGGCTCAAGAGTATCAATTTAGCAATATTAATGATGAAAGAGGGGAGATATTTAATCGTTGGAATATCTCCGTAACCCCAACCGTTTTCATAATCAAAGATGGCAAGGTGGAAAGCATTACAACAGGCATCATTACACCACCGGGTATGTTAGCCAGACTTTGGTTAAATCAATAGGAACAATAAAGTGATTAAGAAATTAACAATAGCACTTGCGATGGGCGTTATGGCGCTATCGCCTCTGGCTCAAGCTCAAAATCAGGATGAGAAAATCAACGAAATTGTCGAGATGCTCAAAGCCAATCCAAGTGTCGTCGACGGGCTTCATGAGAGTCTGGGCATGTACGTTAAACAGCAGCAACAATTTGATCAGTTGCTATCGAGCAGCCAAGCGTACATCAATGACCCTAAGCACACCTCTATAGGGGCAGAAAATGCGGAGTTAACCTTGGTTAACGTGACGGATTACAGCTGCCCTTATTGTAAGAAGCTAGATCTTGAATTGCAGAAGCTGGTAGAGGACTACCCGCAGATCAAAGTCGTTAACTTGTATGTTCCGTTGAAAGAAGGTTCTTCGAGTGTTAACTCGGCGGGTTATGCTTTGAATGTGTGGCAAAACGCACGTGCCAAGTATCCTCAAGTTCACGAGTTGCTAGTGGCGAAACCAGGTACTCACGATGCAATTTCTCTGGCTAAAATCGCCAAGAAAACAGGTACAGAGCAATACCTGAACAACCCTGAAGACATTGAAAAGCAGTTGGAAAACAATTACGCGTTGTTCAATGGCTTCGGTTTGCGTGGAACGCCTGCTTTGATTGTCGGCGAGAGCGTGATACCAGGTTATGTGCCTTACGATAAACTGGAAGAAATCGTAGAGAAGCAATTGTAATGAAAAAGGAACACTCCCTCATTGCGAGGGAGTGTTCGCTTACTCGCTAGTCATCTGAGCGTTTACGTTTTACGGCAGGGATGGCAAAAGCCCAGTGAGCGATGAGTAGACAAAGTAAGAAATAGATAGTCGTTGCTGGTGCTTGCAGTGGGAAATCAACACTCATGTGGATCAGCATCCCTAATATAGCCATAAAAGCCCCAAGCCCTGCCCCTTTCATCTGACGGCTACGTCGATTTCGAAAAGCTTGAATCGACTTAAGCAGAGCGGCGACAACAGCCACTGCCAGTATTGATGTACCAATCAGACCATACTCGAAGACAAACTGGATATAGTCGTTGTGGGCGTGATCGTAAAATAGCTGAATCTTTCCGTTGTTGTAGGCCTGAAACGACGAGTAAAAACTGCCTCCCCCCAAGCCAAGCAGAGGTTGATGTTGAATTGCCTCCAATGCGGCGTAAACCACGTCGTCACGCGATTCGTTGCTCAGGCTGGTTTCCACCAAACGTTGTTTGACTTTTTCTAGGCCAAACCAAGTGCTGACGATGACCGTATCGATCACAAACAGGCTGGCAATCAAAACGTACATACTTTTAGGCTTGTTCTGATACAGGAGCAACAGAAGCAAACTGCCTGTGGTTAAGGCGATGAAAAATGCCACGTTCCCCATTCTTGAACGCGTCAGCACTAAGGCAATCACCATGATAATCAAACCCAGGCGGATAAAAGCCTTATCGGACAGGAATACAGCGAAGAAGCGCTGTGCCGATAGGGTGATGCTTTGCTTTTGACTGTCTTGCAATTGGGAGATCAGCAATCCAAAACCAATGCATAGGTTAATCATCAGAAAGTTGGCTAAATGATTGTGATAAACGAAGCTACCAGACGCTCGATGTCCATTGGGTAAATCAAAAACGGGTGATAAGGGAAGATCAACCAACTGAATGACACCGGCATAAAACCCCTGACATACACCGCTGCTGACCATGACAAGAATTAGCGCTTTGAGGCGCGGCATATTGGTGATAACGACGGAAGCGATCAGGCAGATCTGCAAATAATGCAGCGTTTTAACTGAGGAAACGAGTGCTAGGCCGGTGTCCTCAAACGAACCAAAGGGAAGAACGGGTTGAATAAAAGCCCAAAGGGTAAATATTGCAAGTGGGATCAATACCCACCGAGTTCGTTTTAATTGATGTAGCCAGTGGTCAGTGGAAAAACACAGAATGCAAAACAGTAGTAATCCCGCTACGAAGAATTCATTGATCGACCACGCCCAAGGTCTGTTTCCTCCGAGAGGGATCGGTAGCCAAAATACAAATAAAAGAAACAGTGGGTAGATCAGACGTTCAAGATAATTGGTCATAAAAACAGCACAAAAAAGAGGCAGGCTCATGGCCTGCCTTGAATAGACATATCAAAACTCAATTTGGCGAGGCAGTACCACCACCGCTACCATTGCCAGTACCTAATGCGGTAGTTGCGCCTGGATTAACCGCTAAAGGTGGAGCGGTTGCAATACCCGCAGCGGTTGGTTCACTGATTAACGCCGGGTCAGCGCCGCCTGAAATCGCGGCAATCAGAATGTCTGTTGGGTCGAGCAAATTGAGCTCGGCGACAGCGTCGACGATATCCTGAGCATAGTCAGGAGCAGAGAACACCGCTTGTTGGATAAGCTGTTCGTACGCATCTGGATTGGCGTGGCTAACCACAATCGCTGTTGCTTTGGCGATTTGTTCAGGTGCCAGAGATTGTGTTGCCGCTTCGAGTACAGCCAGACTGTCATCGGAATGGCTTTGAGCAGCAAGAGAGAGAATATCGGTCGTTTGGTCAGGACAGCTGGTTAGCAAACTGGTGAGAGTTGAAGTCAGGTCCGTTGCGCTATCTAAGGACGCTTGGACAGCGTCGAGATCGGAACAGGCCACATTTGGTGTTTCTTCTGCCATTGTTTGTGCTGAAAACGCAAGGCTCGCAATCAACATCCATATTCTGTTTTTCATGGTGATAAGTCCTGAATACTCAATGTGAGCGTTAATAAGGCCAGTATATGGTCTTACACTGATTAATCGACAATTATTGATTTAACATTCTGTTTTTCTTAAAAATGATTCGCTCGCATGTTCAATTATGAAACACTCATACTTTGAGATAGCGGCACGAGCCAATCGACGTATAGTCCACATCCTGCATCTGCTTCATCACGATACAAGCAAAACGAAACTTGTTACTTTGCGTTAGGTAATCGCGAAATGTCTGGCGAACGTCTTTGTGTTTGATAGCTCGATAAATGTGTGGCATCGCTAGCTTCCTTTCCTTAGGTGTGAATGTCTGCCAGTTGGAAAGTGCCAGCGTTGCAATTTTTAGGTTCACCTCAGGAATAAAGGGACCGTGAGTATCTGCTTGGATCAGGTATTGGCTTCGATTAGCCCCGCTGAGCTGAGTTTCTAAAGCCGCTAGGTTCGCCCAGGTGTTCGGCCAGTTAGGTCTGAGCTCTGTACTATGGATATACGCTTGCTTAGCCAAACTCAGATATTTGCCTTTCTCTGATTCGTCGCTGATATACGCCTTCCACTCGTACACTTTTCCTTGTAAGTCAAAGTAGTGAGGGTGAGAAGAATGGTGATTAAGGCTGGCGTCGATCAGTTTCTCAGCGCTTTCTATTTCGCCTAGCTGCGGCTTCTCTTCTGACGCGTTCCAGTGCTCTATTTTATTTGAAACCGCTTTGGCGTAGAGCGAGGCCACACCAAAGTGATACGAAATAAACAGAATGAACATGGCTGAGGCAGCTAGCCCCAGCTTAAACAACAAAGCGGAAACCTTGCCTTTCATTACGCGTTTTCGACTCCGTAATAAGACTGATACTGTTTGTAGCCGCTGTAAGCGGACGCTTTTTTAACGTTCAGCTTGTTAAGGATCACACCGTCAATCCTTGTGCCTTGCTGAGCGAGCTTGCCAACTACATCACGTACTGTTTTGGTTCGAGTATGCGAAGCATTGATGACGATGACCGCTGAATCAACATATCGCGATAGCATGAAGGCATCACTGACAGCCAGACAAGGTGGTGTGTCGATGATGATGCGATCGTATTTAGTTCTCAGTTGCTCAACGAAATCGCCAAAACCTGTTGAAGAGATAAGCTCAAGTGGGTTGTTGGTGTAAGTCCCAGCGGCGAGAATATCCAGCTCCGATTCCTCATCGTGATAAATGCAATCTTCGATAGCGTGAGTTTTGGTTAAGATGTTCGTCACACCTGGTTGCGCAGAAGGCAGGCCAAATCGTCGCGCGACAGTCGGTTTTCTCAAATCGCAGTCGATCAGCAAGGTCTTTTCCATTTGTGCTAATGACAGCGCCAAATTGAGTGCTGAAGTGGTTTTCCCTTCATCGGGTTGTGAAGACGTCACCATGACAACAGAATTGGACTTGTTTGAGTTCGCTAGCAAATATCCTGTACGCACTGTTCGAACGGCTTCAGTCAATTGACGGTTGCGCTCATCGAAGTAGGCTTTGCCATCCAGTGGGCGTTTGGTTTTTAGTGCTGGAACGATTCCCAGAATTTCGAGTGACAACTGCTTTGATACCTGTTTGATATCGGTAAAGGTGTCATTGACTGCATCAGCAACGAATGCCATCACGCAGCCAAAACTCAAAGAAGCTAGGAATGCTAAGATAACGATCATCTTACGGTTTGGTTTGCTTGGTGCAAGCGGAGGGCTCGCATAGTCGGTAAAACGTGCAATATTGGCGTTGAAATCGCTAGACGCATTGGTCTCTTTCTGGCGACTAAGGAACAGGTCAAACAGCTCACGGTTTGTTTGTACTTCGCGCTTCAACTCAGAGTATCTAGCGTTCTTGACGGTCAGAGCCTGAAACTCAACTTTGCGTTTTTCTAGTTCGCCACGAATGGTTTGCTCGGCTTGTCTGGCGGCTTTAAGCTCGTTATTGATGCCATTGAGCAGTTGGTTTAACTCTGAGCGCAGGTTCTTCTTAACGGATTCTAACTCTGCAATTGCTGCTTTGAGCTTAGGGTGCTTAGGGCCGTAACGCTTAGATAGTTCCGAAACTTTTCGTTCAGCCTGAACTTCCGCGACTTTGACATCACGAATGGTTGGATGGTTAGAAATCTCTGGTACCGAAGCCAGCGCTGACAACTGATTAGAGTCAGACTTGTAGTTTCTGGCTACTTGATACAGCGTTTCAGCAGCAACGCGACGATCGCGAGCTTTGTTTAGTTGAGAAGTGAGCTCAGCTAGCTCTTGTGAGGCGAGGCTTTCCACCCCTTGGATATCAACTAGACCTTCTTGTTGTAAGAACGCTTGTAGCTGAGCTTCCGATTGACGCAGTTTTTCGCGCAAATCGCCAATACGCTCATTTAACCAGCTCGACGCCTGCTGAGTGACCTCAATTTTCGCTTCAATATTGCTGTCCATGAAAACGCGTCCGATTTCATTAGCGATTTGCGCGGATAGCTCTGGGTCTCTGCTGGTATAAGAGATCTGTACAAGCTGTGTCTTACGGATCGGGTTGATCGCTAATCCGCGTTTGAACTTGTAAAGTACTAGCTTGTTTCTTGCGTAGTCTGACTGCTCAAGCTCTTCATTGGGTAGAGACTTTCTAAAAGCTTGCAGGACAGGAAACCATTCCATCAAGCGATCTTTCAAAGAAACGTTGGATTCTTCCTGTGCGCGCGGATCAAACTCAGGGTGACTGGTCAGATTGAGACGACGAATCACTTCTTCGGAGACTCGGTCTGATTTCAAAATCTCAATCTGAGTGAGATAGTATTCCTGACTCTTGGTGTCTAAGCCGTAAAACTCTTCAATGGAGATGATGTTGGCTTGCTTAGACTCAATCAGAAGTGTTGCTCTTGCGGTGTATTTTGAAGGCAGTGAAAGTACCACCAATATCGCCAGAGCAGTGACCAGTATTGAGAAAATAATGATGCGCCACTTATAGTTAAGCAACACTTTAAAGTATTGGCGGATATCAATGAGCTCTTCTTTGCTCACCGGAGAATTCTGGGTATTTTCCATAATATTCAATTAAAAGAAGCTTTCTTCAACGGTGATAATGTCACCAGGTTGGATTCGGTGAAGTAGGGAGACACGAGTTGGTTTTGAATCTGGCTCGTCGCTGGACGAAACGAAGATTTTTGACTTTGAAGCTCGCTCAGTAAATCCACCCGCAATAGTAATGGCCTTATTCACGGTTAGCCCGGGATGAAACGGGTAACCGCCAGACGTGATGACTTCGCCGTTGATAAAGTAAGGACGATATTCCACGACACTGACGTAGACGTTCGGGTTGACCAGATAGCCGTCAAGCAATCCATCATGAATGGACTGCTTGACTTCTCTTAGAGTGCGGCCTTTGAGAGCGATGCTGCCAAGGAAAGGGTAATCGATAGAGCCACTATCGCTAACGCGGGTTTCTAGTGACAGTTCAGGTTCGTCATAAACCTGCACCTTAATCAGATCGCCAACGCCAAGACGATAAAGCTCATCGCTAGCAAAGACTTGAAACGAAACACATAGCAGCAGAATTGAAAATATAGACTTCATGAGCTTACATCACACCTTCTACTGCTACGTAGTAGACAGACTGGTCATAGCTAAAGTTGCTTAGATTAGAATCACGAGATTCGTAAGACACCCCGCCTTTGAACGTCAACCAACGACGAAAATCGTAATCAAGATAAACACTCGCTTTGGAAGTATCGTCTTTGCGACTACTGTCAGTGTAATCTTCAGACAGATAAGAAAGCTCAGTATGCGTAGAGATAATTTCTGACCAGTTGTGTGACCAATTAGCGTTGTAGACTGAGGTATCAATTGCACCACCCAAGCCATTAGGGTCAGTGGACTTACGGCTAGATTTCAGTTCGAGTGCTGAGTAGCTTCTCAGCATGTATGCAACGTCAACATCCCATGAAAATGAGTCAAAATCCTCTCGCTGTGATGCGTCAAACTCTTTGTTCTGATAACCGATTTTAACACTGCCGCGTAGCTTACCGGTGGCATCCCATGAGGTGCCTAAGTAAACAAAGTGGTGCAAGCTATCACGCTCGCTGGAACCCGGAGCGACTTCGTTGTAGCTACGGTCATTGACGATGTACTGCGCTAACAGCGATGTTTTAGGAAACGCCTTGTAGAAGAAAGCGGTACTGAATCTTCCTTCGTCCCAGTCTTGGTATCGGGTCACATTTCGGTTGTTCTTGTATGACAAATCACCCCAGCCAACATTCGCTTCTATTTGCCCTTTTGCTTCGGTGCTGCCATAGCGATAGCCAAGGTTGAACGAATTAGAGACATATTTGTTGTAGTCGAGGTTGGAGGTTGTATCGTTGTCACCACGGTTTTCATGCGTTTTGGCTAAGCTGTAGCGTAGATCAAGCGCATTTCTTGAGTTCGCTTCCCAGTAACTGGTCAGGTCAAGAAAGTGATCGGTATAGTTGTCGCGTTGTGAGCTAAAAAACTCACCGCGCTGGATGCGATAGCCAAGATTGTGCTTTTGTTTGTCACTTTCCAGCTCAAACCCGACACCGGGTTCATAGACAGCGAACCAAGAGCTGGTTTCATCAAACTCTTCTTTCGCCACGTTACTGTTGTAGCCACTGTAGAGGTTCAGGTAAGGCACAATTGCGATACCCGATTCTGTTTCAATTGGCACAGGTGTTGGCGCCGCATAGACCGAATGAGAAACCGCAAGAGTCAGAAACCCGCTTGTGATTGATGTGAGTTTGTTGAATCTATTCATAATAAACATCATGTCCATGACTTAATAGGCATTTTTGCCAACAAAACCTTTGAAAACTGTAAGAAAAACAATCTTAATATCGAACCATAGAGACCATCTGTGGATGTAATCTAGGTCGAATTGCACGCGCTTTTCCATCTTGTCGATGGTGTTGGTTTCGCCGCGCCATCCGTTAACCTGAGCCCAACCTGTAATGCCTGGTTTCACTTTGTGGCGCAACATGTAACGGTTCACAATAGTGCGATACTCTTCGTTGTGCGCGACAGCGTGAGGACGTGGGCCAACAATAGACATGCGGCCTTGCAGTACGTTGATAAACTGAGGGAGCTCGTCCAATGAAGTACGGCGAATGAAAGCCCCGAACTTAGTCACACGCGGGTCGTTCTTTGTTGCCTGAGCGACCTTAGCGCCATTATCCATTACTTTCATGCTACGGAATTTCCACACTTTTATCGGCTTACCATCCAGGCCGTATCGAAGCTGCTTGAAAATGATGGGGCCCGGAGAAGAGATTTTTACACCGATCGCGACGGCAAGAAGTACTGGGCTAATCAACACAAGAATTAAGCTGCTCAAAACCAAATCTTCTAAACGTTTTAACCAAGTCGATAACCCATTAAACGGTGTGTCGAATATGCTGAATGCGTTGACTTCACCTATGGTGTACCAGCGGGAATGCAATAGATTAAACGTGAAGAAATCGGGCACGACATACGTATTTACGGTACTGTCAGAAAAAGCTTCCAAAATATCTGAAATACGTTTTTGTGCCTGCATTGGCAAAGCAATATAGATATTTTGCACCTCGCCATTTTTTGCTAACGCTAATGCATCTTTTATTGTGCCTAGTATAGGTAAATCACTAGTCAGTCGCTTCGGCTCTCGGTCATCATAGAAACCCGTGAGTTTAATTCCTAATTCTGGATGATTACGCAAGTTGTTTGATAGTTCTAATCCTTGCGGAGTTAAACCTATAATGGCTGCTTTTTTTGTATGAACACCCCGCTGGTGGAGGTAATAAAGTGCCATGAAAGCGAACATGCGCCAAATAAGCAGAGCTGCAAAAGTGAGTACAATCCAATAACCAATAATTAGACGGGAAAAGTCTGGGCCAGTTTTTGAAAAGTAGCTAAGTAACGTGAGTCCACCAACGGTAGAGACCCAACAAAAAGAAGTATAAAGCGCCAGAGAACGAAGTTTAGCAGTACGCCAATGGCTGTATATATCTAGACTCTCAGCGATGAAAGAGTAGATGATAACACCCAACAGACCTGCAGAGATGTAGCCTAAGGTAACAATGTGCGCATTTGCTTTGATAGCAATATACAACGCACAGAGTATTACCAAGCAGTCAATAAGACGATAAAAGACTTTACCGTGATAATTGGTAATACGTATCCTTCCTCGTTCACTCATTGTGAGCTCCTGAAATACATGTAATCCCTGTAAGGTTTTAACAAATAAAAATAGCAAGGCGCATTTTTATAACATCTTTATATAGGTTGCAATGATATAAGGTGGCTCAATATTAAGACTGATGGTGTATTGTTTTAGATTGAAGGTGATAGGTTAAATTATTTACTAATAAATAATTGGTTAGATAATTATTAGATGTTTTACTCAATAATTTGAGAGTGTGTTTTTTATTTATTTTATTTTCTAAGTTGGATGAGAATAATTTAACTTTCTCAAAATAGAAACAATTACAGATGGCTGGAGTTCTTATTTATAAGAATGGTTGTTATTGGCTATTTACAACAGGTATTTACTTTGAGTCTGGACTTTTATTTAGTTATTGCTAATTAGACAAATGGTTAGAAGAGAGAGGCAAGAACTTGACTTGGTATTCTTGCCCAGAGAGACGTTATTTCGTCTGATAACGTGCAACGAAGGTGTGAGTTGCACATTCTACTGCACTTTTTAGTAGTTCACAGTTTGCCGGAGGTTGATGCCCAAGTAATTGAGGCCAAAAAACGACGGCTTTAATACTGCCGATAAATTGTTCAACAGCCATGGAGATGTCATCGACTTCAAGCACCCCAGCCTCAATGCCTTGTTTTACCCACTGATTAAGGCCATAAGAGTCCTCGATAGCCTCGAAACGTTTCATCAGCAACTGAGAAGTGTGAGGGCATCGAATGCATTCCGCCATGACTAAGCGTGCGGTCATTTGAAAATCGTCGGTATTGATGTAACACATCTGCTTGAGTGTGATATCGATAAGTTGTGCTGCCACTGACACAGAAGGTTCAAATTTCAGCTCACATTGTTCATCAAAGCGACATATTAGCTTATCTACAATGACCTCAAATAGAGCATCTTTGTTTGGGTAGTATTTGTATAACGTGCGTTTTGAAACCCCAGCATGTTTAGAAATACCTTCCATACTGGCCTGCTCAAAGCCTTTTTGAGAGAAAACTTCAATGGCGGACCTGATGATATCTTCTTGTTTTATATCGCTTCGTTTAATCATGCACTCATCTCAAGATACTTAAAGTAAACGATGGTGTTTACTTTTAATGTTGCAGTGTCTAAAGTATACACCATCGTTTACTTTCTTGGGTAGCTACTAGGTCATGAAAATGAGCAATCGGATTAAAGCATCGGCAAATTCAGCACTAGGTGTAATGGGATTCAGCCAGCTTCTTAACACCGAAAGCGGTGTTGAGCGTCAACAGAGCGAACGGCTGAGAGCGAAAAGAATCGTCAACTCAAAGCAATTTAAAAATGGCAAAGTAGTGGCTAGAATGCCTAGCGTGCCAAGCTCAGAGAGTATGTCTGCAGTGATGTGGAAATTCTTTTTCCAACGAGGCTCCCTCAAGCCTCAAACCATGTTGCCCCATGTTCCCGTCAATATGGTCAAACTGGCGCAACGCAGTGATGATATGCGTGTTACTTGGTTAGGACACTCAAGTCTATTTATCGATATAGACCGAACTCGAATCCTTATTGACCCTGTGTTTGAGCACGCGTCACCTTGGGTGGCGAAAAAGTTTTTCTCCCGTAATGTAAAAGCGCCGGTTAAACGTGATGAATTACCTCTACCAGACGCTATTGTGATTTCACACGATCATTATGATCATTTAGAAGAGTCGACGATTCGTTACTACGCCGATAAAGATGTCGTCTTCATGGTGCCGTTGGCGGTAGGGCGCCATTTAGAAAAGTGGGGCGTAAGTCCTGCTAAGATCCAAGAATTAGATTGGTGGGAGTCGACCACTATCAATGGCGTTAAGCTGACTGCAGCCCCAGCAAACCATAATTCTGGCCGTACTGGTTTTGATTCCAATAGCACGCTTTGGGCTTCTTGGGCCATCCTTGGTAAATCTGGCTCATTGTTTTACAGCGGTGATTCAGCGTACGACACACATTTTAAAGAGATCGGAAAAAAACTCGGACCGTTTGATATGGCATTCATTGAAGTGGCCGCCAATGTGAAAGAGGGTAAAGGTTTCCCTGTCGAAAACTGGGGGCATATGCAAGCGCGACATACGATGCAGGCATTTATGGATCTGGGCGCAGAGCAATTGTTCCCAGTTCATTGGTCCACTTTCGAGCTGTTTGCTCACAAATGGGATGAACCCATGACCGATCTCATCGAAGAAGCCAAAGTTACGGGCGCGAGATTAGTGACACCTATGGTTGGAGAAACACTTGAGCTCAATGATGAGATAAACACGTCATTCTGGTGGAAAAACCAGAATGAAAAGTGGGTAAAAGGTGATTTAAGCTTTCAGAATTAGATACTATAACTCCATAGAAAATAAACGATATTTTGACTAGGCCTGCGTATTGCGGGCCTTTTTATTGGAATTATAAATAACGCTATCTTTTACATCGAAAACTCATGTACTCTAAGTTAACATTTATGCAACAAGCTGGTTAATGAAGGAGTAAGCCAATGGATAAAGAACAAAGTCTTTTTCAATGGGAAAGGGTGAAACGTTTTAACTTTTCCGTTTGGACAGTTCTAATTGGCGTACTCATTGCTAGGACCAGTTATTTCATGGCCTGGCCGTTTTTGATTGTCTTCCTCTATCAGGATTATGGTACCTCTGCTATCGAGGTCGGTTCGATGCTTGCAGCGTCTGCCTTGATAGGTTCAGTCGCTGGGCTATATTCGGGTTATCTATCTGACAAGTTCGGCAGAAAGTGGCTGATGTCGGCCGGCTGTATCATCGCTTTTTTTGCGTATAACGGCATCGCTTTGGCGAGTGAAGTTTGGCATTTCTACATTCTCATTCTCTTTACTGGCTTGATGCATCCTCTCATTGATGGGCCAGCTAAGGCGGTGTTAGGAGACTCGCTTGATGATCTGAAAGACCGAGAGCTGGCACTTAACACACGTTACTTTTTGCTTAATATTGGCGGGGCAATAGGGCCTCTTATTGGGGTAACGCTAGCATTATCGGATCCTCAAAGCCTGTTTATGGTGACTGGGTTTACTCACTTAGCGTATTGCTTTTGGATTCTTTTTGGTATTGAACGTAAAGGCAAGTTTAAGCAACCGGATCGTTCACAATTACCCAATTTTCGCCAGACGTTGAAAGTCATCAGTAAAGACCGAATCTTCGTCTTGTTGATGTTGGCTAATCTGATGTTGATGTTCGTTTATGCGCAGCTCGAATCATCAGTTCCTCAGGTTATTGTGCGAAGTGGCATTGAAGAGTCTGCCACATTGATTGCGATGCTATTGTTTATCAACACCGCGACCATTGTTCTATTTCAGTTCCCGCTACTTAAACTGATGGAAAAGCTTCCGCTTTTTACCCGTACTCGCATAGGGATGATCCTGATTGCTATTGGGCAACTGGCATTTATTGTGTCACCAAAAGATGCCGCGATAGGCTGGGCGATAGCCAGCTTTATTATCAGCCTCGGAGAGGTGGTGACTTTCCCAACCATTAACGTTCAAATTGATCGACTCGCGCCTGCCCATTTGAGGGGCTCTTACTTCGGTGCGACGGCGCTCTATACGTTGGGTTTTGCAATTGGTCCATTGCTTGGGGGAATGATGATTGAGTGGTTAGGCGCTAACTGGTTATTTGGTTTCTGCTTTATCGTCTGTCTATCAATGATCTGGCTCTATTGGTATGCCGAACACGCTGAAGACCCAGTGGAAAGAGAACCTGTGACTCAAACATAAATAGAAGCCCTCGAATGAGGGCTTTATTATTAGAGTTCGTTTGGCGTCTGTTCGTCTGAAAATTGCGGCTCAAACTTCAAGGTTTGAGTTGGGTACGCGATATCTGCGCCATGCTTGTGAATGATAGACATGATTTTTAACAGAACATCTTCTTTGACTTCATGATAGCGAATCCAGTTAACGGTTTTGGTGAAGGTATACACCATCATTTGCAGAGATGACGGACCAAAAGCGTTGAAGTTGACGATGAGAGTCTGCTTGGTATCAATATCAGGGTGACTTTTCAACATTGTCTTAATGTCTTTTACGATTTGAGCAACCTTCTCTCCATCATCGTAGCGAACACCAATCGTCTCTTTGATTCTTCGGTTGAGCATTCGTGATGGGTTTTCCACCACTATGTTGCTGAATACTGAGTTAGGAACATAAAGAGGTCGTTTGTCGAAAGTGCGGATAATCGTCATTCGCCACCCGATGCGCTCTACGGTGCCTTCGATCTGGCGATCCGGAGAGCGGATCCAGTCTCCGACTTTAAACGGACGATCGAAATAAATCATCATACCGCCAAAGAAGTTAGAGAGGAGGTCTTTGGCTGCTAAACCCACAACCAAGCCACCGACACCACCAAAGGTCAGTAAACCGGACAAGCTTAGGCCAAATGCCTGCATGATGGTCAGCATACCAATGGTAATGAAGAACAGCCTCGACACCTTGGCTATCGCTTGGACTGTCGTCTCGTCCCTAGACTTCTGTTTTAAAACATACTCTTCGACATTGTTTATCAGCCGCATGGTGATCCAGATAAAGATAGCGATCACCAGTAGAAGCTTTAAAGTACTTAGCCAGTTCAGCTTAGACCCCATGTAGTCTTGCAGAATGAATCCAAGTGAAATTGTCGCGGGCCAACACCAAATCAGTGTGCTGACGGGCGTTTTGAGTGCGTGTAGAGTAAGGTCATCCCAGTGGAATTTGGTTTTGCCGACAAGAATCTCTAGTCTACCGTAGATGATGCGCCATGCGATCCAAGCAAAGAAACTTGCGGCAGTGATGAACAGAACGTTGGTATCCCAGCTTTGCAGCATAGTCACAAGGTTCTGAGGCAATAAAGCAACTAACTCATTCATTTAAGGGGTCTTATTGTTGAAGTTATGAGGACAAGTATAAGGGGTTGTCAGTAGGCACACTACCGACATTTTTCCGACAGGTCTTATTCGCCTTCATTTCTGATGACGGTAAATCAATAAACTGAGCAACGCTCTGTTTATTTCTTACTGCTGAAGTGTTCAGATAAAGCGGCTCGGCGATTTTTGGCAGAGCCTCCGCCGCCTTCCATATCAACCGTGTTTTCATAACCGGCTTTGATAAATCGCTGTGTTGGGCTGTTGGGTTCTAGACGACGAAGTTGAGGTGATTCGAAGGTACCTGCAATTTGATAAATTGAAATACCACCACCCGTTGTTACCGTGACTAGCTTTCCGTCAAAGTCGAAGTTAGTGGTGATTAACCGGTCATTTCGATAAACACCTATTTCGTTAAACGTCAGAATTTCAGTGTTGTATTCAGGAGTGCCGATTTCTATCCAACGGCCGTAGACATTCTTAGGGTGGACGTAATCTTTGTAGCTGAAAAAAAGCAGCGCAGCAAAAGCTGTCGCCAAAATGAAAAATAGCGTTGCGAAAGATAATTTTACAAAAGCTTCTTTTTCCATGTAAGAGCGCTTTTTCAATTTGGGTGCATTGGTTGTTCTGTTTAACGCCACACTAAACTGCTCTGGTCAGCGGAACTAAATCGAAAGTTTACCTTTAATTCGATTGCTGTGGTGTAAGAGTTTTCTCATTGACATTACTTATCAATAATAAGTTTGATCTTCAGCCCAAAAAATGCACGGTTTATTTTAGTCAATATAAGGTGCCACCAATGCCTTAACATTCACTTTGGCCTTTAGTCTTGCTGCTAATAAGTATAGTCCGCCTATCTTGCGATGGAGAAACAGCGCATCTGCTGGCGGAGTATGCCAGTAGTTCTTTTCCATACTTAATACTGTCCCGGCCTCCCTCAATCGCATGGACAAATCACTGGTGCCAAAATCGTACTCCCCATCGAAAAGCATAGGTTCACAGGCCTGCTCAACCAAATTTAAAATGGCTGCTTTCTGTTGGCTTTCAATATCTTGACTAAAGAAACCTATCTGAGAGAGTGCGCTATCTAATGCATGACTATCATTTTTAGTCACCGCTTTAAACGCTCGTTGATAACCTTGACTGATTTTGTCGCTGTATGTTCTGGTCGCCCCGAAATCCAACAGAACGATTTTCTTACTCTCATGATTAAACAGATAGTTGGCAAAGTTGGGGTCTGTTTGCACAAGTTGATACTCAAACAGTTCTCTGAAAAGAAGGGATAGCAACGCGGTCATCACTTTATCACGAGTGATTTGGTCGCAATTACTGATTGTTTCAATAGGCTGCCCTTCGAGATAAGACATAGTTAGCACAGTTTCAGAGCTCACCGCAGGGTAAACTCTTGGAACTTCAAATTCAGTATCATTAATCAAATGCTTTCGATACGTTTCGAGAAATTCGGCTTCTTTTTTATAGTTGGCTTCGTCATGAAGTTGTTCTTTCGCTTGTTGAAGAAGGCCATTGATGTCGACATTTTTGGGAATTAAGCCTACCAGGTTAAGAAGTGTCGCCACATTGTCCACATCACTGTCGATGCTTTTTCTGATACCTGGATATTGAACTTTGACTGCTATGGGATCACCCGCATCAGTATGAGCAAAGTGCACTTGTCCGATTGACGCACTGGCTATTGGCTTAAAGTTAAACGACAAGAATTGAGACTTCCAATCGTCGCCTAAGCCGCTCGACATGACTTGTGTGAGCTGCTTGGCCAACATGGGGTTGGCGTCAGAACGTAAACGAGCCAGAATATCGGCGAGTTCAGGAGAGAGAAGATCACCTGCATCCATAGAGAGCATTTGGCCTATTTTCATTGCTGCACCGCGTAGGTGTGCTAATTGATCGGCCAGGCGTTTGATATTGGTAGGAGTAAGCAATAACTCTTGTTTACTAGGTTTATTGCCTTTCATCCATTGCTTTGTTCCTTCCGCAACGACATTAGAGCCTATTTTGGTCGCCAATGATGCCATCTGACCAAAACGAGATAATCTATTGGTTGGGATCTTGGATTCTTCCTTAGACATCGAACATTCTCCTATCTTTTGGGTGTTTATACGGCAACCCACTGTTTTTATATCACTTTGTAAATGCACCGCCTAGCGTGCGGTTGAAATACTTACTTGCTAGGTGTCAATGATTCCGATAAAAACTAGCTCTGATACTTAGTTTCTATCGAATAATTTCAAGGAGGATACATGATCAAAGCAAATCATTATTTTGAAGGGAACGTACAGTCTTTAGCGTACGAGCAAGACGGCGCACAATCTAGTGTAGGGGTAATGGCTCCTGGTGAATATACATTTGGCACGGCTGCGCCAGAGCGTATGACGGTGGTGCAGGGTAGCTTAACCGTTAAACGTGTTGGCGATGAGGATTGGGTAACTTACACCAAAGGTGAGTCATTTAACGTAGCAGGCGACTCGTCATTCGATCTTAAAGTCACTGCAGCAACTGCTTATCTGTGCGAGTACCTTTAAAATAAAACCAACAATCTCGTCGCGTATGTCTGTATGGTGGGCGGCGAGTAATAACATGCAAAACAAAACGCAATTCGATTTTAAAAACGCAAATTCCATCTATGGAGGACGTATATTTCCTCTCTTCATCACATTTCTGTCCAAAAATCATTTCTTACATGCTTTCAAATATTGGCAAAGACTTTGCTTAAACAAACTAATGAAAGGGCTTGAGAACAAGGCTATATGATGAGGTAGCAGCATTATTGTTCGGAAATCCCGAGATATGACCAAGTAATAAACAGATTTGTCAGTTACATCGTTGGCTATACTTAGTTTGTAACTGAACTGCTTCGAGAGGAGGTTGATGATGGCTGTAGTACCGAAACACAAAGACCCGAACGCTCGTTACGATCCCAATCAGGAGCTTACTGCTGATCAGTTACACCGATTTGGCAAAGTAGCGAATAAAGCGCAAGCTCGGCGCGATCAAATGGCACAGCGTAGCTCATTATCGACTGCTGCAAGGGCTGCCAAAGAGACCGCAATGAAGCCTATTGTTGTGCCAAAGAAGGATAAACCTAATTCTGCTCGTTACGCTGCTTGGATGTTGGTTGTGATGGCTATCTGTCTATGGCTCATGTTCATGAGCCGCTAAACTTATTTATTGGGGTTACCTTCTCTGCATCGGTACTCTTGATTGCAGGGACAGATCCAGCGTGATCACTTTGGTAATATCGATATTGGTTTTTTCCATTATGTTTTGCGGCGTACATTGCTTTGTCTGCACAGCGAGTGAGCTCTGGCAGTGAGTCTCCATCGGTCGGAAAGATTGCGACACCAGCGCTTACGGTGAGTTTATTAATCCTTTCTGTGCTTTGGTAGCTGTCTTCAAACAAATGACAGATGCGCTCCAGTATATTGTTAAGGTCTTTTATGCTTCGTACATCGTAAAGAAGTAAGACAAACTCATCACCAGCATAACGTGCGATTGAATAGTCGTGTTTCTGTGTCTTCCTGTCTTTAGAGCGAATATTGTTCTTTAGGCGTTTTGAGAAATGTTGTAAAACTCGATCCCCTACATCATGGCCATAGGTATCATTGATGGCCTTAAAGTTATCAATATCGAGAAACACCATTGCGGTGACCGTCTTATTGGCACGTACTTCTTCTAATTTCTCCATTGCCCAGCTCTCAAAGCTCCAACGATTCGCAAGTCCAGTGAGTTGATCGCGATAAGCGAGGTCTTCAATCCCCTCTTTATAGAGCGATTGAATATAGTTGACGACTTTGGAGTAGAAGTAAGATGAGGTATTACACAGTAAGCATAGGGCAAATAAACTGATCAGAAATCTATCTACAGAGAGCTGCAGTGGCACAGAAACTAAATCCGTAAATAGACAGGTGATCATCGTCAAAACATAGAAGCTACTACTGAACAGCAATCCATAGCGGAATTCACAGACAAAAATAACAGCCGCCATAATAGGGTAGAGCCAAAGAAGGCGATCGGAGATATGTTCGCCGAATAGTAGCAACATCATTCCTTGAAAGAGCAAAACACATGAAAGCACCAAGTCTGAAAAGTTGGCTGACTGATTAAGTCTGAGGTACCAAAGATTGGCAGAGAGCACTGCCACGCACAGCATATTGAGTGTGCCAAACAGGTAGTTTTGATTGGCAATATGGATAGAGCCGTAATAGGTTAAAATGACGAGCGCAATGACAGAACAGAGGAGCACGACTTTGCACTTGCGAGCAGAGCGCATATCCGCCATTTCTTCTAAATGTTGTCCTACAAAACTCGCCATTTGATTCCTTGCCCGTAAATTCACAATCCGGCAATTAAAGTCTAGAAGAAAAAAAGGAGTCTGAATGAAGGTATTAGAAAAGGAAATTGAATGAGATCAATTAATTATATGAGTCGTATTGCTTATGAGTTGGGGCTAAATTTAAGGCACTAAATTTTGGCGCATAGGTAACTCATTGTATTTGATGGTCAAATATAATAATCGATAATAAATTGGCGTTTTTAACTCTATGATTAGTTTAGAGAAAATGGAGTCCTAGTGTCATTCTATATAATAAAAAAATCTATAAATGGCAGCTAAGTACTGAATTCGCTACGAAGCCAATTGCGAAGTATTAGAACGTGTTCATTTTTAAGCTTCTCGGGCTGGCAGGCGAAGTAAAAATCCTGATGAGGGTTGAGGACTGGCTGGCCAACCTCGACGAGAGAGCCATTACTGACATCATCCCGGATAAACTGTCGATGTGTCACAAAGACACCCAGTTTACGAATGGTCGCTTGAACCGCTTGAATTGAGGCTGAAAAGCTTAAATTATTGGCAAAAGGTGGCATAGAGAGTTGATGGTTTTCACACCATACCTGCCAGTCATATTTTCGTCTGTCGTTAGCAGCAACGATAGCGGGATACTGAGCCAATAAAGATGCTGGTGTGGTCTCTTCATTGACTAGCTCAGGGCTAGCGGCCATTACCAATTCATCCCTAGCTAGTAATTCACAGTAGTAATCAGGCCAATCGTCAGTGTTTCCATGAATGATTGCGACATCAATGCCTTCGTTTTCCATAACAAAGCTACCGATTAGGTTTGAAATGCGTATATCCAGTTGCGGTGCATACTGATTAAATCGATTGACTCGGGGAATCCACCAGTGCATTGCCAGAGAGTGGACCATATTGAGTGTCAGTCTCTGGCTCTGCTGTTCGTCAATCAGATTTTGAGTGGCCGCTACAATCTGTTCTATTGCCGGGGCTACTTGTTTGTAGTACCTGCGGCCAGCTGCGTTGAGAGCCACTTTTCGCCCCGTCCGAATAAACAACGCCTGACCGATTTGTGTTTCGAGTGACTTGATAGCTTGGCTAACAGCAGAGTGGCTGACGCTCAATTCATTGGCTGCCTCCGTCATACTGCCTGTTTCTGCCACAGCAATGAAGGAGTAAATAGACTTAAGAGGTGCTAGTTTTTTCATCTGTAAGTTTTTCTTACTTAACCTGTAAATATTACTCGTTTTTTATTTCTGCTTCAAACTTCTAAACTTAGCAGCAAATAGGGAGGAGTTATGCCAAATCAGTTGTACCCAGTCTTATTCATGTTGTCTTCAACATTCAGTTTGTCACTAACCGGACTGTTTTCCAAATTTTTAAGCGAGCATTTTGATGCTAACTTGCTAAGCTTTCTTCGTTTTATCTTGCCTGCGATGGTGCTCCTTTTGATGTTTATTGGCAAAGAAGTAAGATGGCCAGACCGCAATGAACAGGTCCCTCTTTGGGTGAGAGCGCTTTGCATTGGTGCATGTCAGGTGTGCTTTATCTATGCACTGCAGCACCTGACTCTCGTTGAGAGTGTTGTATTGTTTGGTACTGGACCATTATTTATTCCAGTGTTAGAAAAGCTTATATTTTCTGTTCACTTGAGTGTCGTTAATATTGTGGGACTTGTGACTACGTTTACCGGGGTCGTTTTGTTAGCGGGTGATGTCAGTGGCTTCAATTTCAGACTAGAACTCCTTATTGGCCTTGGAGCTGGGGTGTTTAATGCGGGTTCGCAGTTGAGCCTATACCGCATCAGCAAGAGTAGATTGAATGCGTTTGAAATCAACCTATGGACTTTCCTCTATGCTGCTGTGGTAATTACTCCGCTTTTAGCGCTGAGTTTAGTCAATAATCAAACTATGTATCAGCCTGCTGGAACTAATCCTTGGCTTATAATAGCGGTGCTTGGTGTTCTGGCGTTCCTGATCATCAATACTCAAGTATTTCGCTCAAAAGCCTACAAACTAGCAGAGTCCGGATCTCAGCTCGCACCGCTCATTTTTACCAACTTATTGTTTACCGCGTTATGGCAAGTACTGTTCTACAAAGAAAGTTACAGTGTGTATCAAGTGTTAGGCCTTTCGCTCATTATCATTGCTAACGTAGCCTGCGTACTGTTACCTAAGTGGTTGAAGAAAAGTAACTTAAAAGTAGCGTAAGAAATTAAAAAATGGTTCTGAAGGTGAGATTGATACGTTCACCTATTGATTGGTTAGTTTTGGGTAAGCTGTGCTTCCAGTGGTGTTGCATTTCGCCGGCCATGATGAGCAAGCTACCATGGCTAAGCTCAATATCATGGTTTTGTCCTGTATGTAGGTGTTTGAGAGTAAATCGTCGTGTAGCTCCAAGGCTGAGAGAAGCGATAGTAGGGTTTTGTCCTAACTCGGGCTCATTGTCTTGATGAGCCCCCATCGAATCCTGACCATCGCGATATAAGTTAAGTAATACTGAATTGAATCTTTGGTTGGCGACGCCTTCGCATCGAGATTTAACGGACTGTAATCTTTCCGTCATTGGCATAGCAGGCATCGTTAAGCCAGAGTAGGTATAGGATTTATCTCCGTACCAAGCCTGCAAACGCGGTTGTAGCACGCTACGTCCAAAAAGCTGTATTCGCTCTTGTGTCCAAGGTGTTTCTAATTTGAGTGAAGACATCAGTTCGTCGGCTTCATTGGATGAAATAAAGTTGTCTAACCACAATAATCGACCATTCGGTAAGTCGATCCATCTTTGTTCATAGGGTAAGGCTTCAAACAAATCCAAAATTCACTCTCTTATCAATAATTTTATCTTTAACCGATGAAAACTCACTCAAGTTAATGTAGTTTTTATATAAGTGCTAAAACAATAGCCATAATAATAATTATATACCTCTAACTGGTTAGGAATAGAGGCATTACTACTCATCGGTCTAACAAACATGATCTTTTCGATGAGCTTTTGTGGGGGTGGAATGAAGTATCGCTTTGGCAATCGATGGTCAGTGTTCTTGCTGGCTTTTACACTGTTTTCTTTGGCAGTTGGACTTATCGAGTCTATCGATCGCAGTCAAAAGAATTTTTTGAGAGATAGCTTGTTAGACCGCGCTAAAGAAGAGTTGTCTATTGTTCGTTCAGAGCTAGAGTCAGCTATCGTTTACGACATATTCGCCGTTAACGATATATCGGCGTTAGTCGCTTCTAACCCGAGTTTCGAATATTCAGGTTGGGATTTACTTGCTTCCAGCATTATGCGCAAAGCGAGTCACGTTACTATCATCGGCTTGGCGCCTGATGATGTCATCAAATACATCTACCCGTTGGAAGGCAATGAGAAAGCACTTGGACTTGATTATCGAACAGTTCCAAGTCAGTGGCGAACGATAAAGAAAGCCCGCGAGGTTCAGGAGATCTTTATTGCTGGTCCTGTTAATTTGGTTCAGGGGGGAAGGGCGCTTGTTGCTCGCATACCTATATTTACCGATCCGCTATACAACCGTGATTACTGGGGAGTATGTAGTGTTGTAATCTCATTGGAAACCTTGTTTATTGATGCTGGTGCTGAAGAGTTTTCTTTTAAATACAATTTAGCAATGCGTGGAATAAACAGCTCGGGATTGGATGGAGAAGTTTTTTACGGCTCGCAGAGCACTTTTGATAACGCATTTGCCACCGAAACGGTCCACTTTCCATACGGCAGTTGGATAATAGCTGCTTCCACTAAGGATGATTTGCTTCGACACAGTGAGTGGTACCGAGTCCATGCAGTTCGTTTGCTAGGGTATCCAATGGTGCTGGTTCTGCTGATTGCCTTTGTCACCATTTTTCGCCTATATCAAGCTGCAGATCGACGCTCCCTTCACGATGAGCTAACGTCGTTACCTAACCGTCGTTATTTTATGTATACCCTTCAAGGGCATTTTGACGCAGTCTCTCATTCTGGAAAAGGTGAGGTATTTGCAATCCTCAATGTTGATCTTGATAAATTTAAGCAAATCAATGATACCTACGGCCACGCAGCGGGGGACAAGGTATTGATTGCGGTAGCAGAGAGAATTAAAAGCGTACTCAGGGCTTCAGATGTGGTGGCTCGCATTGGTGGAGACGAGTTCTTAATTATGCTTCCAAGGATATCTTCTATTGAAGATGTTGATGTTCTAAACATTGAGCTACAGAAAGCCATTTGCCATACGCCGGTCATTTTTGAGCAGCATCTCATCAATATTCATGTAAGTGTTGGTTTTGCTTTGTATAGCGCAGACTTTAAAGATGTTGATGACATGCTTAAGCTCGCCGATGTCCGAATGTATGAAGAGAAACGTCGACAGGCTCAGCGTAGCGGATTGTAGTCACGAATCTCTGATTGCGTGTCGGCACTTACTCTAATTTCATGCTATAGACAATACTATAAGATGATGATTTAGAGGGATAAGAATGCGAGATCTGACCCAGTGGCTAAGCGATTATGGTGAGAGTCATCAAAATCCAGTTAACCAGAAAATCCACAAAGTAGCAGTGCCGGGGATTTTCTTATCTATTGTCGGCTTAATCTGGTCAATTCCATCGATTTCGTTTTTCGGTTTTACCCTAAACTGGGTTTGGGTTGCGATGCTACCTGTCATGATTTTCTATTTTAAACTGTCGCTGAGCGTGTTTCTAATGATGCTTGGTTTTACATTGGCGTGTATTTCTTTGATTTGGTCTTTGGAAATTCTTCAGGCGCCCGTGCTCCTTGTTTCGCTGATCTTATTTGCCGTATTGTGGATGTTGCAGTTTATTGGGCACAAAATTGAGGGTAAGAAGCCTTCATTCTTTGAAGATCTTCTTTTTCTTCTTATCGGTCCTGTCTGGGTATTTCGCCAGAAATAGCACACACTTCTTCAACAAAACGTTTGTCTCTAACAGTCCTTCAACTGTTGGGGGCTTCGTATGTGTTTTAGATCACACTTCTTCTGCTCTTAAGCTATCTTGCTATTAACAAAATTGAAACTTGTGACTTTTGTCATGGAAAACGTTTTCTTGTTACCGGTAACATTTGTATCAAAGTTACCGGTAACATAAAATAATAATCCGGTCTCATCCCGGGCAGCTAGACTAGGCTGCATTGGAGTACATGAAACAATCTAAGGACACCCCTACTATGAAAGCGATGACAAAACCTTTGCTTGCTGCCACTTTGACAGGACTTTTTGCGACTTCGGCCTTGGCCGCTGACTTCAAACTGAAGATTCAGTCTTCTGACCCATCTGGTGATTTGAACTTTAAAGTTCAACAAAAATGGGCAGAGCGCGTAGAGAAAATGTCGAATGGCCGAATTGACATCGACCTTCTACCAGTAGGGGCAGTGGTGAAACACACTGAAACTTTAGGCGCGATCAAAATGGGTATTCTAGATGGGCAAGTGACAGCAACTGGTTACTTCTCGGGTAAGGATCCTGCTTTTGGCCTAATTGGCAACATGGTCGGTGCATGGTCAGATACGACCCAGCTTCTGCAGTACATGAACTACGGTGGTGGTAATGAACTGATGACTGAGCTTTACGCACCATATGGTGTGAAGTTTGTTGGTGCTTCAACAACGGGCGTTGAATCCTTCATCTCGAAAAAGCCGCTCAACGGTGTCGATGACTTGAAAGGTTTGAAATTACGTGCGCCAGAAGGTTTGGTTCAGCAAGTGTTCGCCGCTGCCGGTGCAACGCCTGTAAACCTACCTGGCTCTGAAGTCTTCACTGGTTTGAGTAAAGGTGTTATTGATGCAGCGGATTATACGGTATTTTCAACCAACCAAAAAGCGGGCATGAATGATATTGCTACGCACCCAGTTCAACCGGGTTTCCACTCATTACCACTGATCGATATTTCTGTATCTCAGAAGAAATGGGACAAGATGCCTGAAGACTTACAAACTATTCTTCAAACTTCAGTCCGTGATTTTTCTTACGACATGACAACTCAATTGAAAATGGCGGATCAGGCTGCAGTGAAAGAAGCGCAAGCGAACCCATCCATCACTATCCATAATTGGTCTGACGAAGAGCGTAAGAAATTCCGTGAAATTGCTAAGTCTCAATGGAAAGTGTTTGCTGAGCGTTCACCAAACGCGAAAAAAGTGTATGACTCAGTGACTGGTTTCCTAGAAGAAAACGGCCTTCTTTAAGCTGAACATGTGTTCTAGCTTCTCTCAGGAGGGCTTAGCCCTCCTTCTTTTTGGAATTGATTGGTATGAATGACAACGTCCCACATCCACCTCAACAGCAGGATGGGCAACCGAGAAACTTTCTCGACAGAGCCATTATAAAAATCAGTAATTTGCTGAGCTGGTTATTCATCTTCACTGTATTTATTTCGTTTTATGAAGTTCTGATGCGTTATGCCTTTAACGCGCCAACAACTTGGGTTCACGAAACGGCGTCCTTCATTGGTGGTTCACTGTTTATTGTTGGAGGTATCTATGCCTTTGCTGCTAATAAGCATGTGCGAGTGGTATTAATTTACGATTCTGTGTCCGAACAGACACGTAAATACCTCAATATTGTTCACCATCTCATGGGGCTGGCATTTGCTGGCATGCTGGCTTACGCGTCTTTTGCGATGGCGAAAGAGTCTTGGTATGCCCCGTGGGGTGAGCTTCGCCTTGAAACATCGGGTTCTGTACTGAATGCACCTTACCCAGCTTTACTCAAGGGCCTGATTTTTGTCGTCCTTTGTATTCTTGTTATCCAGTTTGTCTTACACCTCATTCAGGAAGTTATGGGGCTAAGGAAGAATAACGATGTTTGATTTATCTTCTATTGGCATCGCATGGGGTAGTGTACTCATGCTGGTGATGATGATTGCCTTGCTGCTCACAGGTATGCAGTTGGCCTTTGTCACAGGCTTTGTCGCCATTTTCTTCACTCTTTGCTGGTTTGGGCCAGATGCACTGCCTTTGATCGCGAGCCGGACTTACAGTTTTGCTTCAGGTTATGTGTTCCTTGCTGTGCCTATGTTTGTTCTCATGGCTGCGCTGCTTGATCGATCAGGCATTGCCAGAGACTTGTTTGACGCGATGAAATCTGTCGGCCGTAAAGTACGCGGTGGTGTGGCTGTACAAACCTTGCTGGTGGCGGTTCTTCTAGCCTCAATGTCAGGCGTGATTGGTGGAGAAACGGTCCTGCTTGGTATTCTTGCTTTACCGCAGATGCTGCGTCTTGGTTATGATCGAAAATTAGCGATTGGTACCACCTGTGCAGGCGGCGCACTGGGCACTATGCTTCCACCAAGTATTGTTCTGATTATCTATGGTATGACGGCGAGTGTATCAATCGGTGATTTGTTCAAGGCTTCGTTCTTACCAGCATTCATTCTTGCTGGTTGTTACATCGCTTACGTATTAGTTCGCTGTAAGCTCAATCCTTCATTAGCCCCGATTCCAAGTGATGGTGATGAAGAAGATGAAAGGCAAGTTAGCTACTTCAAGGCTCTGTTTTTCCCGCTGTTGTCTGTAGCGGTTGTCCTTGGGAGCATTTACACCGGTGTCGCCTCTGTAACCGAAGCTTCTGCACTGGGCGTTGTGGGTATTATGATTTCAGCAATCATTCGCGGTGAAATGAGTATCAACATGCTCAAAGAGAGTGCGATCGCGACCATGCGCACTTGCGGCATGATCATGTGGATTGGTATTGGTGCGAGCGCATTAGTTGGAATCTACAACTTAATGGGCGGTATCGACTTCGTTGAAGAAGTCATTCTTGGCCTGAGTGGCGGTAGCCCTCTCGCGACATTGTTGATCATGATGGTAGTTCTACTGGTTCTTGGTATGTTCCTTGATTGGGTTGGCGTTGCACTGCTGACTATGCCGATTTTTGTGCCGATTATTACCAGTTTGGGTTATGACCCAGTTTGGTTTGGTGTGGTGTTCTGCCTCAATATGCAGGTTTCATTCTTATCGCCTCCGTTTGGGCCGGCAGCATTCTATCTTAAGTCCGTCGCACCAAAAGACATCAGTTTAGGGGAAATCTTCAGCTCACTATTGCCATTTATTGGCCTGCAGATCTTCGTATTAAGCCTAGTGATTATGTTCCCAGATCTCGCTATGTGGTGGAAATAACCGCAAAGCATTTTGAATTAGTAAAGTATTGAAATTGGTATTCACAGCCTTCTGATAATTGGAAGGCTAAGGATAGTATTACCCAATGAAAGTGAAAAAAATATTAGTAATGGGCGTTTCAGGTTGTGGTAAGAGCCTGATTGGTAAAGAGATTGCCGATAAGTTGTCTCTGCCTTTTTATGATGGTGATGATTACCATCCAAAAGCCAATGTGGAGAAAATGGCGCAAGGAATTCCACTGGATGATTGCGACCGCTTAGGCTGGCTAGAAACACTAAACCGAATTTACGTTGAGAATGATGCTGCGGTGATTGCCTGCTCTGCACTCAAACCAGCGTACAGAGATATTCTTCGTCGTAACAATCAACAACTGGCTATCGTCTATCTGAAAGGTGACTTCGATACTATATGGTCTCGACACAAGCAACGTGCTAACCATTATTTTAATGGCGAAGCGATGCTCAAAAGTCAGTTTGAAGCCTTAGTTGAACCAAGCGACGATGAAGCGTTGTTTATCGATATTACGTCGGATGTCAATACCGTAGTGGAATCAGCGCTTATTGCACTGAAGGAGCGAGTGCTATGAGCCAGTCAAATATTGCGATGATTGGCCTTGGTGTGATGGGTAAAAGCCTTGCGTTGAATCTACTCGACCATGGCTTTAATGTCACTGGGTTTGATATTGATGAAGCTAACCGTCGACGGGCTGTTTCCGAAGCGGATCTCATTTCATGCATTGCCAGCAAAGGTCAATTTGTTGCGGCGTCGAATCTCTCTGAGTTACTGAAGACTTTGGAAAAACCACGTGTGATTGCCTTGTCTGTTCCAGCCGGAGAGATTGTTGATAAGGTGATTGATGATTTACTCATTGCTGGTATCGATAGCGAAGATATTGTGATTGATACCGGTAACAGCCTTTGGACGGATTCTGAGCGCCGAGAGACTCACTACCAGGGCAAATTGCGTTTCTTTAGTACTGCGGTTTCTGGCGGTGAAGTCGGGGCTCGAACAGGGCCGGCTCTTATGGCTAGTGGTGACCCAGCAGCTTGGGAATATGTGCGTCCGATGTGGGAAGCGATTGCCGCCAAAGTGGATGAAAAAGGTCTGCCAGTCGGACAATTTGAACAAGGTGAATCATGTGCAGCATACCTAGGGCCTGCGGGAGCTGGGCACTACGTTAAAATGGTTCACAATGGTATTGAATACGCTGATATGCAGCTTATCTGTGAAGCATTTCATTTCATGTCCGATGTTCTTGAGATGTCGGCTAGAGAAATCAGTGCAGTATTTTCAAGTTGGACCAAGGGTGTCCTCAATAGTTACTTGATAGAAATCAGCGCAGAGATATTGCAGACAGAAGATCCAGTAACAGGAAAACCGTTTGTTGATGTGGTGCTTGATAAAGCGGGTCAGAAGGGGACTGGGCTGTGGACGGCGGTGAATAGCCTACAAATGGGCGCACCTGCACCGACCATTGCTCAAGCGGTATTTGCTCGAGCACAAAGTGCACAAAAGCAACTAAGAGTGAATGCAGCAGCAGTTCTAAAAACGCACACCAAACCTGCGGGTGGCTTCGACAAGCAAGCTATGCTCGATGAGCTACACGACGCCTTATACTGCGCCAAACTCGTGGTATACGCTCAGGGTTTTGAGCTGCTGAAGACCACTTCTGTTGAAGAAGGCTGGAATCTAGATTTTGGTGATATTGCTAAAATTTGGCGAGCAGGGTGTATCATCCGCGCCATCTTTTTACAGGACATCACCAAGGCCTACCAAAATGAACCTGAGTTGGAACACCTTCTATTCGCCGATGTTTTTATCGAGCAAATCGCACAGAGATCGTGTGGCTGGCGAAGCAGTGTGTCTAATGCGGCTATTCATGGCGTACCAGTGCCGGCTATCTCTTCTGCATTGAACTATTTCGATTCGCTCCGTTGCGGTGTTTTACCTGCGAATTTGCTTCAGGCTCAGCGAGACTACTTTGGAGCGCATACCTATTCCAGAGTGGATAAACCAGAAGATGAAAAGTTTCATTTAACTTGGAGTGAGCCAAACAAAACGCAACTCACGGTGTAAAAACAGAGCGTTCGCTGCAAAGCGAGCGCTTTTTTGTTATCTGAACCAATAAATTCGTTTTGTTTTATGAGTAAAATGTTACCAGTAACATAAAGAGCAGAAAGAAACATCATCAATGGCCAATAAGAAAAAACGCCCTACGTTGCAAGATATTGCAGATAAAGTTGGGGTGACAAAAATGACTGTCAGTCGTTGTCTACGCGACCCTTCTCTTGTCTCTCAAGCAATACAAGAAAAGGTTAATCAGGCGGTGGACGAGCTGGGATATATTCCCAACCGCGCACCGGATATTCTGTCCAATGCGAAGTCGAATGCTATCGGTGTGCTGGTTCCTTCCTTAACTAACCAGGTTTTTGCTGAAGTGATACGTGGTATTGAATCGGTGACCACACCAGCAGGTTACCAAACGATGATCGCACACTACGGCTACAGTGAAGAGCTTGAAGAAAAGAGCATTGCTTCTCTGCTGTCGTATAACGTTGATGCCATTATACTCTCAGAGAATGTTCATACCGACAGGGCCCGCAAGATGCTGGAAACCGCATCAATCCCTGTGGTGGAAATCATGGATTCATTCTCGCCTCGCATTGAGCAGGCTGTTGGGTTTGACAACAGGCTTGCGGCTCGTGACATGACAAAAGCCATGTTAGCGCAGGGAAGAGAGAACATTGCGTATTTTGCTGCGCGGATGGATGAGCGGACCCGACTAAAGATGGACGGTTATCAGTTGGCACTTCAAGAGCAGGGAAAAGCGCCAGTTACTCTCCAGACGGAGGAAGCTTCGTCGTTTACCTTGGGCGCTAAACTATTAGGTGAGCTTTTACAAAAGCACCCTGAGGTAGACGGTATCTTCTGTACCAATGACGATTTAGCCATTGGTGCTTTGTTTGAATGCCAGAGACGAGGAATAAAAATCCCAGAACAAATGGCGATTGTTGGATTTCATGGTCATGACATCAGTCAGGCAATGACGCCAAAACTAGCGACAGTGATTACGCCACGTGAAGAGATCGGCCAAGTTGCAGCACAGCAATTAATTCAACGCCTTAAAGGTGTTGAAAGCTGGAAAGCGAGTATTGACTTGGGATATCAAATCGAATTAGGAGAAAGCCTGTAATTTGCAAAATGCATTTGTTTGATATTTGCATTTTGCAATCAAGTGCAATTTAGAAATGGATTATGCGTATGGTTTTCATGCATCTGATGCAGAAGTGAACAAAAACAATGGTTTTTATTGATAATTAAAGTTGGCACGCTTCATGCTTTAGTAGTAATGACCCTTATTAAGCCGAGGGTCACCTAGCCAACTGACGTTGTTAGTGAACCTTATTTTTGTTCACATTCATATATAGCCAATCACGATTATTGTGATTGGCTTTTTTTCTTTTTAGGCCCTTACAACTCACATCAGTACATTTTCCTGACATCCGTTATAGCAGCTTGGTTTTCGAGGGCACACAGCGCCTCTGGAACAGATCACCCTTGCGTCGGTCTGAATACCTCGCTCAATCCAGTTAATATTGAGAATCTTGGCAATCGTGGTGAACTCTCTTTGGATATGACGAGGAATTGAAGCACTGCCTCCGTTATCAACACACAATGACTTCAGCTCTTCGGCGATACTACGTGAGTCACCACCTTGAGCGTCGATCGCTGGGTTTAAATCGATGCCCGCGCAGAGAACTCGATTGTTGCCCGCAGGGTCAGTCATGTTGACTGATTCACAGCAGTAGATTCTTGGCTCGTCACCAACATTGAGAATAGAGATTTGCGCTGAGCTGCCGTTTTGAGGCTCAGAAAGTCTTCTGAATACCGCCCAGTGCTGACAAGGGTCGTTAACCTTGCGCATGTTTCCCCAAGGAAGCGGGATGCCATTACCGCGATAAACCGCTTTCAGCTTGTTCTGGCCATAGGCATCAAAGTAATGCCAGTGTGGATAAGGTGACACCACCGTCATTCGGCGCATTGCTACAGAAGGGGAAACCCCTGCTTTGAGGTGAACATCAATCTCGTAACCGCTACGGTCGAGCAACTGGCGGAAAGGCACCTTTGGACATAACAGAGCACCAGCAAAAAAGCTCGATTCAAAATCTCGCCATGCTTGTAAAATATCCTGAGAGTTGAGATCTGAGGTTGGTGCGGCTTGGTTGTGTTCTTCCCAGCTATTGGCGTGACCAACAGACAAGACGCTCTTTAATCCCTCTTTACTATGCAGGACACAATGGCCGATGTAGACGGCCAAATCGTATTTCAGGCGAGTCGGGTATTGTTTCAGAATCTCGTTTAAATAGATAAAACCAGGCGGTTCAAAGAAAGAGGTGACGACCTGCTTTGCGCTAACTCCAAGTTCATCGACAATATCTTGTGGTGGACGCGACACCCAGCGGATGGTTAGCCCCATACTACGAGCAATATCCATCAGATCTTCAGCAGACAAATTAAGGCGTTTTAATCCGACTTCTTCTGCAGCACGTTCTAGATCAGGAAAGTGGTTTTGGTTGCTCTCCTGATGGGCACGGATCAATAAGTGAGCAAACTGGCGGCCGGTAATACCGGTTTGAGAGAGCATTTCTGGAATAGCAATTTGTAAAATCTCATTAGAGAAGAGGAAGCTTGGCTCAAGTGCCATTCCACTAATGCCACCTCTATTACCTTTATCAGGTGTGATATCGGCCTGTTCAGGTTCATCATCCAGAAACCAGGTCGGATCTTTTTGGAAAACTTCAGCGATGACCTCCAACATATCAATACTAGGGACACGCTTTCCACGCTCAATCATTGATAGATAGGAGACAGAAGGGGCGTATTCCGGATTAACTCGTATACAGCGAGCTGACAGATCTTCCATGGTTAAATGGTTGCGTTTACGTAGGTTTCGAATCTTGGTCCCTAAAAAGTGGGACTGACGAATTAGACTTTTTGACAGCATCATTTTGTAAAATTCACATTGTAAAATTTTTGTTGTGAAATTGTAGTCAAAATTTCACTAGTATACAAAGTAAGCAAAGTCACAAATCTGCAATCAGTTAAACGCAAGTTTGAAATATTTGCTCTAGGACAGAAAAGTTGTGAAATATCCGCGAGGGAAACACTATGAATATGCTTACTTTCGATAAAACAGAAATCCAAAAACAAGACAAGCCATTTATCGCTGAAGCAGTCTTCGCGGTAGAAAAGATGAATTCAAATCAAACCACCGAGAAGCAAGTAAAAGCAAAACAATTGCTAGATCGTCTATTTCCACTTGAGAGTGGCTCACACAAAGACGTTACCGCATATGTTATCGACTATCGCCATGTAATGGCTTATTTCAAAGATGGTAGTCACAGTGGTTTGAAGCACTCTAAACACTTTGTTGCTTACACTGGTGAGAAAGAAGATCCTGAATCTATCTTGTTTAGAGATGGCACAGGAAGCCATGTTGAACTGACATTCGGCAATCATAAAGGCACAGGCTGTGTAGAGTTGGTTGAAATTGATGACATTCAACTAGAGACCTGCACTATGTTCCCTCAGGAAAGCAGTGAAATTTCTGCGATGCGCCATTGGATCAGCTTGGTGAAAGGGGATGAGAAAGGCAAACCACGTGCATGTACTGAAGCAAAAGAGTACACGGCGAAAAATGGTGACGACTATGACCTGGAGTGCTGCTACACACTAAGTCGCTAATCTAACTACAATTAATTCTGTCATTAAAAGCTCCACATTGTGTGGGGCTTTTATTATATCTGATGTTCTGTAAATTAATGAAATAAAAAGAAAAAAATGTGACTGAATGTCACGCGTCACTAATGATAGAAATATGTCCGTTTTTAGTGGCATAAAATTATCATTTGTCGCTATCTGATTGTTTTGTTGATCACTTCTTGATCAAATTTTCTCGTATTCAAAATTTAATGAGTAATTCGTGTAGTTTTTTGTTTCCACTGTAAGAATTATAATTTCGTATGTAACTTGCTTGATTGTGCAGCTATCGCTCATGTTATTGGTGCGATTTATCGCAGAGACACTTCCTATTGAGTCGTTGGGGAGAAGGATTTTATACCAATAACAGGAAAGTAAAATGAAACAACGTCAAATGCTTTGGCTGATTGCTGCTGGATTAGGAGTTAGCCTACCAGTTACAGCCGCAGAGATGGTTAAAGTTGAAAACGATGCATTACTACAACAAGCACTAAAAGCTCAGTCAAACAGCGTAGTTCCGTTGGAAACCGGCTTCGCTGAAGTGAAACGAGTCGTTTTACCTAATGGTAAAGTCAAAGTTCGTTATCAACAGACACACATGGGCCTACCTGTGTTTAACACCTCTGTAGTCGCCACTCAGACCAAAAGCAGCCAGAATGAAGTTTACGGTGTCATGGCACAGGGAATCAGTGGTGACTTGGCAACAGTTGCTCCCACTCTGGATGAGAAACAAGCGATCGCAGCAGCGAAAAATGCATTTAAGAAGCACTCTCTTGGGGCTTCTGATGCTCCGTTCGAAAACTCCCAATCGAAGCTGATGGTGTGGCTTGATGACTCTCAAACTGCAAAAGTCGTTTACATGGTAGACTTTTTTGTTGCGGCAAAGGTACCAAGACGCCCATTCTACTTGGTTGATGCTACAACAGGTGAAGTGCTGAAACATTGGGAAGGCATAAACCACGCTCAAGCGACAGGTACAGGCCCTGGTGGTAACCAAAAGACAGGTCAATACAACTTCGGTACGGACTATCCGGGATTTATCGTCGATAAATCAGGCACAACCTGTACGATGAACAACTCAGCGGTGAAAACCGTGGATTTGAATGGTGGTACTTCAGGTAGTACAGCATTCAGCTATCCGTGTAATGACGATACCAATTTCAACGACCACAAGTATGTGAATGGCGCTTATTCGCCTCTGAACGATGCACATTACTTTGGTAAAGTTGTGTTTGATATGTACCAAGACTGGATGAATACTTCACCGTTAACCTTCCAGCTAACCATGCGTGTTCACTACGGCAACAACTATGAAAACGCGTTCTGGAACGGTTCATCAATGACATTTGGCGATGGTCAGAACACATTCTATCCATTGGTTGACATTAACGTGAGTGCACACGAAGTGAGCCACGGTTTCACCGAGCAAAACTCAGGGTTGGTGTACTCCAACATGTCAGGTGGTATGAACGAAGCCTTCTCTGATATTGCAGGTGAAGCAGCGGAATTCTACATGAAAGGTTCTGTTGACTGGGTTGTTGGTGCAGACATCTTTAAGTCTGAAGGTGGCCTACGTTACTTCGATCTTCCATCAAAAGATGGCCGCTCTATCGACCATGTTTCTCAATACTACGATGGCCTGAACGTTCACTACTCAAGTGGTGTGTACAACCGTGCCTTCTACTTGCTGGCTAACAAAGCGGGTTGGGATGTACGTAAAGGTTTCGAAATCTTTACGCTGGCGAACCAACTTTACTGGACAGCAAACAGCACGTTTGATGCAGGTGCTTGTGGCGTAGCCAAAGCAGCAGCTGATATGGGTTACAACGTATCGGATGTTGAAGATGCATTCACTACAGTAGGTGTAAACGCGTCTTGTGGTACAACGCCTCCACCAACCGGCGATGTACTCGTAAAAGGTACGCCAGTGACTGACCTAGCGGGTGCACGCTCTTCTGAAACTTTCTACACGTTCACTGTTGATTCAGCGTCTAACGTTGCAGTTTCTATCTCCGGCGGCACTGGAGATGCGGATCTGTACGTAAAAGCGGGCAGCAAACCAACTACTAGCAGCTACGACTGCCGCCCTTACCGTTACGGTAACACTGAACAGTGCAGCCTATCAGCAACACCAGGTACAACTTATCACGTGATGCTAAGAGGTTACTCTAGCTACTCTGGCGTGACACTAAGATTAGACTAATAAAAAAACACAACATCGTAAGTGAAAGGGCTCCATCTGGAGCCCTTTGTTTTTATCGAGTTGGCCTTTTCCACACTAGGTAAAGCACGAACACACCACCTAATGCTCCAGTGACAATACCGACAGGCAATTCTTGAGGTGCCAGAATTGTTCGGCTTGCTATGTCACCAAACAGCAGTATTACTGCCCCCCAGACTGCAACTAATGGAAGTGCGAGTTTATGAGTCATTCCAGAAAAAGGACGAACCAGATGGGGGACCATGAGCCCGATAAAACCAATAACTCCAGTTAGGGCGACAATTGCAGCGGTACAGAAAGCGCAACAGATAAAAATTTCGCTTCGCAGCCGATGTACATTTATCCCTAAAGACCGTGTTGTTTGCTCACTGACGAGTAAAGTATCTAAGTCGCGATGGCGATACAGCGCGAGTACAACAACGCATAGTAATCCTAGCGCAGCGAAAATTAAGTTGTCCCAACGAGCTAAACCCAGGCCACCCATCGTCCAGAATAGAATGGAGCTAGCAGCGCGCTGATCGCCAGAAAAAATTAAAAAGCTGGTTAGGGCGCTAAACAAAAAAGAGATGGCAAGGCCGCAGAGAACCAGATCGTTGTTACCGCGCTTTTTCTGAGTTGAAAAAAGAAATAACACAGTCGTTGCTGAGACAATACCACCGGAGAAAGCCGCTATGGGAAGTGACCAAGTGCCTAGCGTATTTCCAAGAGAGGTTATCACTAAAACCGCGCCCGCAGATGCTCCCGAGGAAAGGCCAAAAATGAAAGGGTCCGCCAGATCATTTCGTGTCGTTGTTTGCAGCAAAGCACCAACCATCGCTAGTCCTGCTCCTGCGACTATGGCTAGCAATGCACGGGGTAATCGCAAATCAACCAAAATAAGACTAGTCATCGTGGCTTCTTCACTGTTAAACGAAGCCAGACCGCGTACAACCTCATGGAATGAGAGTGGCACAGAGCCGTGCATCAAACTCAGAGCAAATGAAACCAGCATAGCACTGATTCCAAGTAGCCATGCTAGGTGATATTTAGAGATTGGCATAGAGACCAGCACTAACGTTAAGCTATTGCGGGAAAAACGCATTGGATAACTTCTCAATAGCTTCTATGTTGGCAGGCCCCGGGGTGAGTTGTTCATAGCGGAGTTTGACGTAGCGATGAGCTTTCACGGCGTTAGTGTGCTTCATAAGAGGGTGCTGTTCCAGAAAGTTTTTCAGTGCGTCTGCACCGCTAGCTGTCTGATAATCGAGTAGTATGATGACATCAGGGTTCTGCTTAGCAACATACTCCCAAGAGGTAGTTGCCCAACTTGCTTCCATGTTGTCGGTAATGTTTTTGCCTCCGGCTTTCTGAATCATTGCGTTAGGCATTGCATACTTACCAGCTGTAAAAGGCTTATCTTCTCCTGAGTCGTACAAGAATACCTTTGGAGAGGCTTCCCCTGAGTTAGCACTTTTATGTTGTACTGCCTCAACTCTCTGCTTCCAGGCTTTCACCAACTTGTTTGCTTTGTCTTGACGGTCAAAGATGACTCCAAGCTTTTGTACGTCCTCATAAAGTAAGTTCATACTAGCTGCTTGTAAGGACTTATCCATGTGAATGCAGCTTTCGGATAAAACCAGAGTGTCTATCCCGTATGGTTTTAAGCTTTCTGGTGTAACTTCGCCACCGACTTTCATTCCATAGTTCCAACCAGCAAAAAAGAAGTCAGCTTTTGATGCAATTAATGTCTCAAGAGAGGGGTATTTTGCAGCCAGCTCTGGGATGTTACCCAGCGTGCGCTCGAAAGTGGGAGACATTTTGTACCAGCCTGTAATGCCTGTCACACCAACCATGCTGTCTTGTAGGCCGAGAGCAAAAGCCATTTCAGTCATATTGATATCGTGAAATACGGCATGAGTCGGGCGGGCATCAATTGTCAGAGGGCTACCACAATTATCAACTGTGACGGGGTAGTGCGTCACTGCAGCGTTGGCTGTGGCCAGTGGAACAAACAGGATTGGTAACATAAACCACTTCATTAGGCGGCTCCTTTTGATAAGTTAGAGTGGCGATGGGGCGTGGCTTCGAAATGGAAAACCACGCTATTGGTTTGTGGATGGCTGAAAGTAAATACGTCGAGTCCGAACACCGGAGCGATGAACTCATTTCGCAAAACGATATTCGGAGCAGCGCATACCAACATTTTTTGTTCAGACATGAGTAGCACTTTATCTGCAAAAGGAGCGACTAGAGTCAAATCATGCAGGACCACGATCGCCGCAATTCCTCTTCGTTTTACAAGCTCAAGTAACTCTATGCGTGCTAGTGGATCAAGGTGATTGGTCGGTTCGTCTAATAGCAGTAATTCTGGCTTCTGAGCGAACGTACGCGCAATATTCGCTCGCTGCAATTCACCTCCAGAAAGAGACCCAAGAAGGCGATGTTCCATCTTTAACAAGCCGACGTCTTCTAACGCTTGGTTGACGGCAGCCTCATGTTCTTGGAGCGAGCAGCAGAATGTGTGAGGTACTCGTCCGAGTCTAACGTACTCGCGGACAGTTAATCGTGGGTCGGCGTTTTCATGTTGTGCAACAATGGCGATCGTCTTTGCTAATGTTTGCGGAGTTTGGTCTTCGAGGTTTGTGCCACAAATTTTTAACTCGCCACTGGTAACTTGGTATTCGCCAGAAAGGGCCTTCAGCAAACTAGACTTACCACTTCCGTTGGGGCCGATTATTGCAATACATTCGCCTGCTTTGATGTTTAAACTTACTTCGTTAACCGCTCGCCAACCCTGAGGGCCACAAGCGGAAAGCTGTGAAGCGAACATAACGGTCTGAGATAACTTTTTCATAAAATCAAACATTAAATGAGATGTTATAACATAACACTCAATGAGATTAAATTGTCAACAAAGTTTTTAATTTTCCAAATATGATTGAGATAGATTCTAAGTCTGCTGGATGTGTGTACATGTCCAGCAGGCTTAGTTAGTCCGCTGATTGGATTGAAAGTATGGTATATCCCAACACGCCCATATAGACCTATATTGCGTGGCAGTGCGAGTAACGTTCTAGACTGAGAAAACGGGAGACATGCCGTAATTTTCTCCTGCCATTAGTAAAACACCGATAACAATGAGAAGTATGCCACCAATAAGCTGGATGTAAGATCCAGTAACACTCCACCCTTTGCTTTTGCTGTTAGCCTTAACGAGGTAGCGCTTAACTACATGTTTGCCAGTCAATGTCATCATAGCAATCATAGACGTAGTAAGAGCTGTTCCCGCAGCCATCAGTATGGCACTGAGTACGCCCATCCAATACAAGCCAGCAACGTTGGCAAAAAGCAGCACCATAATTGCACCAGTACAAGGTCTAATGCCAATAGTGCTAATAATGGCAAGATATTCGCGCCATGTGGACGCCTGATTAATGGCATCAGCATCAGCTACGTGGTTGTGCCCACAACCGCACGTGTTGCTATGTTGATGTGCTGATTGAGTAAAGCTGCTATGAGGATCGCTTAACGAGCTATTTCCAATTGGTGCTAGTTTCCCTGAGAAAGGCGTGGCGAGTGGTGTTACTGAATTTACTCGAATTCGTGGTTTGCGTATCGACTTATATATATTTTTCAGGGCTTTGTACATGATCAACCCACCGAATAAGGCGACCAGACCAAAGCTGAATGTCACGAAAAGCGAAGCTTGCTGGTTGACTACCCGCATCGAGGCATTAAACCCCCACACTAAGACCGTCACCAAGGTAATGGCGACTATAGCCTGAAGCATGGCGGAAACAACCGTTATCACCAAGCTCGCTTTTACTTTAGTTGGGTGAGTAGCCAAGTATGTGGTCACAATTACTTTTCCATGTCCGGGGCCAAGCGAATGAAGCATGCCATACAAGAAGCTAAAGCCAATCAGGTAGCTACCAGCTATGAGCGTGTTTTCTTTCGCATCGTAGAGTAAGTCTGCAAGCTGACTATTGACCTCTCTTTGCCAGTGTGCCGTTTTGACGACCAGTGTCGGCCATGCGAGCCAGAGCTGATAAAGGCATACAGCTAATATTGCTGTGACTGCAAGGGCGACCAGCCAAGCTTGATACGGACGTAAAGGCGTGCTTTCTTGACGCGCCGGAGTATTAATCGTCAGCGGTTTCATATTTGTACTCATGATTCATGTTTAGATGGAAGGGATGCTCGCACAGTTGATTTTGACGGTCTGGGTAAACAGCTGTCCTAATGCATTATCTGGGTCTGCATCCGCTGGTAATGACATTGCATAGCTCATCTGTTCAGGAGTAGGGTTTGGTTCAATCATCTCTAAATCACACTGTCGATCCAGTTCTGGAGACAAAACCACGTCATTGGGTGATTTCCAGGCCATATCGACATAGTAACTGGGTTCGAAAATAAGTAAGCGTAGAGAATCTCGTGTCACGGGTTGGGGTTTTGAAAGAGGCAGTTCGAAGCTCAGAACGAGTTTTGACCGATTACGGGCTAGAGTCCCTTTCTGAGCGACTTTGTATTTGATAGGCGCTTCGCCATCATAGAAATAGGTAAAGTAGTGTTCATACAGCATATTCTCTAGCACAGAGGCGGATACCTCTTGCAAAGATGATTGCTCATTTTCAGCGCTCATATCTTTTCCGTCTAACATGTAGGCGGATGTCATCGCGTCAAATGTCCACTCCATCTTCAAACTTGTGATCATTCCGTTTTTGCCTTGAATATAGGTCTTCAAATCGATCCAAGAGTGAGGGTGGGCCTGTACTGAGGGAGCAATAATCAATGCGAGAAAAAGCCCGATCTTATTGCACCTACTTTCTTGCATACGATCATGGTGAGCTGAAGAGAAGCTATTTTTAGCACCAGAGATTCGTTTTATAAGGCGTATACATGGCTCGAATAAGCCGTCGATTTTGCTCATTTGTACTGTAATAATAATGATTTTGTTATGTTATAACATATGACTGCTGGTGGGCAAAAAAGTTCAATGTTAGAAATTTGTAGAGCGCTATAATCGAGGACTAAGCATACTCAGATTAGATTAAGAGTTAAGTGATTCATCTGGGAGAGTAGATGGCTTTTTCAGTCGATCAGGTTCGATGTCATTGTTGAGTAGTATTACCAGTAGCCAATCTGATTATCAAAAGTCCTCCTGATATAAAAAAGCCGCCAATCAAAAGATAGGCGGCTTCTCTAGACTGATTTTTGCTTATTGCTGAAGCTTCGATTTAGCTTCTTCGACTTTAGAGAAGTCTAGACCAAGCTCTTCAACAGCTTCTTTAATTAGCGCTGGATTTTGCATTACTTGGCCCATAAGAAGTTGTAGCTTCTCTTGTGGTAGACCAAGTTGGCTGATGGTTGCCATGGCCGCTAGAGGGTTCTGTGTCAACGTCTGAAACAGTTCGTTGATTTGCTCGTCGCTGATGTTGTTCTCTTTCAACGTCTCTAGAATTGGGTTCATCAAATTACCTTTTTACCACTAAATGAAATAGAAGTTCAGTCTAACATCAAGCTAATGAAGGTTGTACTAGCACTAACTGACCTGAGTGAATTTTATGTCTTTGAAATGCGGGTTTTCTATCAAGGCTGTCATAGAAACCAAGGCTTCGGTCGGTAGCTGTGTTTCACCCGTTGCTGTCGCGATGACGATGGACTCCCTTCGATGGGAATCATAGCTGGTTGTCATCGCTTTGCCTTCAACAATCTGGCCCGACTCCGTCACCAACCGAACAGGGATATGGTAGAGACAAGCTATTTCGATGTAATCGTATTGGTTACAAGAGATCATGCTCAGTCCTTATAAAATATCGCCAGCCAGATAGTTTCTTCATCTGGCGTGGTATAGCTGACTCTATGCTTAGTATGGGCTGGTATTTTGATATGGTCACCAGCCCTCAGCTCAACTTCCTCTCCGTCAGGGTACTGGAGGCGAGCATAGCCTGTTAGCACCACGACCCATTCATGTTCGTCTTGATCATACCAAAAATCTGGTTCGGAACTTTGCCCCTTTGAGACGATGCGCTCAAGGCGAAAAGATTGACCGGACAGGAGATCTTCAAAAACTTCTTCTGTTAGATCGTCAGGGATGGATTGTAAAAGGTTCATCGCGTTACACCGTATAATCAAACACCACAATGTCTTCAAGGATTGGCCTGAAGATTTCTTTCAAAACATCATGCTCTGGGTGGGGTAGGTAACGGTCTCGACCTGCTTCGTCAGCAAACGTCATCATAACGCAGTGGGTGTAGTGTTTGTTTTTCCCTTCTGGGCTGTCGTTGAGCCCCCATTCTACGCTATCGACACCTTCAACCTTAGTTGGCATAGATAGAAACGAATTCTTCAGCTCTTCAATCTGCTGTGGTGAAGCATTCGGTTTAAATTGAATAAGTAGAATATGTCTGATCATGATTGTTCCTGAATGAGTGTGTTCTGAACGTGTTGCCAGATGGTCATCATTTCTTCACCAAAAAGGTAAAACTGAATGTCCAGCTGAGCAAATTGGCTCTCTGTGCATACCGTTAGCGCAATCTCGGCGGCTTCCTGAAATGGATAACCATAAACGCCGCAAGAAATTGCTGGGAAGGCAATGCTTAGACACCGATGAGTAAGTGCCAGCTTAAGCGATTCACGATAGGCAGATTGCAATATTTGTTCAGGATTAGCAACTTGATGATAAATAGGGCCGACAGTATGAATAACATATTTTGCTCTTAATTTACCTGAGGTGGTTATTCTTGCTTGGCCTGAAGGACAACGCACACCATCAACGGCTTCTACCTGCTGGCAGGCTTTCAGGAGCTCTGAACCTGCTGCTCTATGAATTGCACCATCAACGCCTCCGCCACCCAGCATCTTTGGGTTAGCCGCATTGACGATAGCATCTACTTGAGCTCGAGTGATATCTCCGTTGATGAGTGTGATCATGACCATTACTCCAGAATATAGGCGTTGGTGATGTTGCTATAGTCACCTTTAGCGAAGGAGAGGATATTGTCAAAGGCGTGTTGAAAGTAGAGCTCATAACTGCCTTGCTCTACGTAGCCTAAGTGTGGTGTTGCAATCACGTTGGGTAAACTCAATAGAGGTTCGTTGTCTTTTGTCGCGGGCTCATAGTCAAAAACATCCACGGCGGCTTGTTTGGTTGGAGCCGTAGCCAGTGTTTGATAGAGCGCATTTGGCTCAATGAGTTCAGCCCGACTGATGTTAACCAGCAACGAATCCGACTTCATTGCGTCTAAATCTTTCTGACTGATAATGTGGCGTGTTGCATCGTTAAGCCTTAGATGCAGTGAAATCACATCGCATTGTTCAAAAAAGGTTTCTCGACTGTTTGCGGCTTGGTAACCCATCTCTATAGCATTTTGTCTGGAGGATTCACTGCCCCAGACCATCACATGCATTCCAAACACTTCAGCGTATTTAGCGATGCGTTGTCCGATTTTACCAAAGCCCCAAATGCCAAGGGTTTGTCCATTTAGTGTCCGCCCTAATGTAGGCTGTCCAGATTGTTGCCAGTGCCCTTGCTTGAACCGTTCGAGGTAAGCAGGAATATGGCGACTGGCTGCCATAATTAATGACCAACACAACTCAGACGGAGCAATGGGGGAACCAATGCCTTCGGCAACAGCCACCTGATGTTGATCGCAATCCGTTAGGTTTAGGTGATTGCTGATTTTTCCGGTCTGGCTGATGAGTTTAAGGTTTGGCAGGTTTTTAAGCAGATTGGGAGTGATGATGGTGCGTTCTCGAATCAGAACTAATACTTCAAACGGTTGAAGCTGTTCGATCAATTGACTCTCGTTTGAGGGGATGTCAGAAAAAACAGTGACATCATGGTCATTCAGTTTTTTATAACAGTCTAAGTGACGAACTTGATCTTGATAGTCATCCAATATTGCAATACGCACAGCACAGTCCTTTTAACCAATGAGGTGCATATATTAAAAGAGATGATCGAAGAAATGTAGCGATAGTGTTAAGTCAATATTTGCGCTTTGAGCTCGACCACATTTCCCTCTGGATCATGAATATATATTGAGCGACCAAAGCCTTGAGCACCGTATCGTTCTGCAAAGGGTTGATAGATAAGCCCGCATTGGTCGAGATAGTTAAGCAGAGCGTTCTCTTCTAGTGGCGCGATTTGAAGGCAGAAGTGATCGACATTGCGACCATTCTGGCTGGGCTCTTTACCACCCAGTTTACCCAGCGTACTGTCGACGCAAACCAAGTCAATGATGGCGCTACCTGCGCGAAGCTGTGTTAGGCCAAGTTCTGGAAGTTCGCGTTCGATAGGGCAGTGTAAAATATCTCGATAGAAGTGAAGCATATCTTTGATGTTACTCGTCCTTAGAACGATGTGATCTAACCCTTTCACTTCAATCATGTTGGTGACTCCCTAAAATCAAAATACTAAGTTATACGCTAGCACAAGCATGATGATTCCGATGATTGCTTCGAGTATTTTCCATGAGCGAGCATGGCGGAAAGCTGGAATCAGGCGCTTAGCCCCATATCCAAGGCTGAAAAAGAATACAAATGAGGCACTGACAGCGCCAAGAGCAAACTGCAATTTATTCGGTTCGTATTGGGTAGAGATGGAGCCAAGCAATACGACGGTATCCAGATAGACGTGCGGATTTAGCCAAGTAAAAGCTAGGCACATCAATGCCGTTTTTAAAGCACTTTGTGTTGAATCACCCGCAGGGTTGAGGGCGTGATTTGCCGTGTAAGCAGAATACAGGCTGTGCAGACCGTACCAGAGCAAAAATAGGCTACCGCCATAACGGGCGACTAGTTCAATCAAAGGAAATTTCGCTACGATTAAACCAAACCCTGCAACACCAGCAGAAATCAGGATGGCGTCTGAAAGAGAGCAAATCAAACAGACCAAAAACACATGGTGCTGTTTGATTCCTTGCTTAAGGACAAACGCATTCTGCGCCCCGATGGCTAAGATTAATGAAAGGCCGAGCGTAAAACCTGCGAGAAACGTACTCATTATCGAAGTTAGAAGCTAGAGCCTGGCTGAGTCAGAAATTCAATTTCTTCGGCAGTACTTTCTCTTCCTAGAATCTCGTTTCGGTGCGGATAGCGACCAAATCTATCTATGATGACCTTATGTTTGATCTCGAATTCGTAGTTATTTTCCATGCCCGGTGCTTTGAATAACTCAACGGCACGCTCATGAATCAATGAAGATTCACTGTGCATAAACGGCATGTAGAGAAAAGACTGCTGTGTTGGTGAAAGCTCGACATCTTTACCTAAAGCGATGGCTTCTTGTGCAAGAGCTAGTGCCAATGGGTCCTGTGCAAAAGCTTTGGGCGTATTACGATAGACATTACGTGAAAACTGGTCCAGCACAATGACTTCCGCCAGTCGACCAAGAGCGTTGGTACGCCAGCTATAAAGCTCAGATTGCGCCGCACGTTGCAATAGGTCACCAAAACGTTGCGTGATCGTATTATCTAGCTGTTCGCTACTTACAAACCAGTCTTTAGGTTCTAACTCTTCAAACCAAAAGGACAGGACTTCTTGCGCAGTGATGGGAGTCATGGTGATATCATCCTTGTATGTGATGGGTTATCCGTCGAATCTAATATACGAGAGTGACGGAGAAATTTAAATGTTTAATCAGAGAGTTATATCAGGGTCTGTGTAGATTCGATAACTTGTTGGTGAATCAGTTTAGCCAATAGTTCGATGCCTTGATGCCACTCCGGAGTATCTTCAAAGTTAGCGGTACTCAGACGGATACAGTGGCGAAATTGATCCGCGGTTGCAAATACAGTTCCCGGTAGGATGCTGATCTTATGTTTATTGCATTCCTTATAGAGAGCGAAGCTGTCAACTGACTCGGGCAAAGTAAGCCAAACTAAAAAAGACCCTTGTGGTTGAGATAGGTGGTAACTATTGCGGAGCTCAGTATAGCGGTTTAACGCTGTTGTAAGCAGTAGGCTGAAACGACGGTTGTTTTGTTGATAGGTACGCTGCATCTTATTGATATGCTGTCGATATTTTCCTGTCGATAGAAATTCGCCTACAGCGGATTGCATCAGGTTCAAGCTGCCCATATTGTCACAAATCAGATACTTCTCGATCTCTGAACGATATTTTCCAGAAAGAATCCACCCGATTCGCAATCTGGAGTCGAGCATCTTTGAGAGTGAATTTACGTAGATCACCCGATCTTGGTTATCGAGTGTTTTCAGTGGTAATACGCCACGATCAAATGCCAGTGCGCCAAAAACGTCGTCTTCGATAATAGGGATATCTTTAGAAACGTTGAGTAGTTCAATTCGCCTTTCTTCAGGTATCCGTGACCCTGTTGGGTTAGTGAAATTGGGCGTTATGAGAATCACGGCGATAGGCCATTCCTGAATCGCATTTTCGAGCGCTTTAGGGTCCATACCATTGCGGGTACAACTCGAAATCTCGACCACTTTTAGCCCAAGTGATTCCATCAAAAGCAGATTTCCAAAGTAACAGGGGGACTCCACGGCGACGATGTCTCCGGGTGTGGTTAGAGCGCGAAGTGCAAGACTGATTGCCTGTTGAGCTCCGTGAGTGATGGCTAGATCATTCGGATTGGCTTTGACACCAAGATCACGGCTGATTTTTGCCAACTGCTTGATGAGCCTATCATTCCCCGGAGGCAGTTGATAATGACTCGGCATGTGACTTTGCATTCTGCTATGACGACCTATTTCTGCATACAGGGATTTGATGGCGGGAGTCTGAATGTTTGGATGAGCAGAGCCAGTCGGTAACAACTCTTTCTCCTCTGGATAGCTGAGGATTTCTTTCGACACAGACAGCAGATCGACGGACTGAGGTGGCTGCTGGTGCAACTCCCTTGGCTGTGTCGCTTTAACTCGATAGCCTGATTTGGGTACCGCATAAATGAGCTCTTCGGCTTCCATCTCCTGATAGGCTCTAATGACGGTATTTTTGCTGACGTTCAGGTCGGCAACCAGTTGGCGGATCGATGGCAGTTTGTCTTCAGGTTGATAAATACCATTGTGAATCGCTTGTCGAATGTGGTGCTCTACTTGAACAAACTTATTGTCGGCTAATGAATCTGTACCCATTAAAAATACTCAATCTGTGTCTTTTTGATTTATCTGTCCCTTATTAAAGTAGCGCTAATTGGAGAGAAAAAGCCAGAGGAAATGACATGTTGGTGAGGTTAATCCCGTTTGTATTTGTGGTGCTTTGGGCATCGGGCTTTGTAGGAGCTAGGTTGGGTCTGCAATATGCGGAGCCAGCGACATTACTCACGATTCGCATGCTGGCCAATGTAGGGTTCTTTTTATTGCTGATTGCTTTACTGCGTCGCTCGATACCGCAAGGCAAGTTGTTTTGGCATAGCTGCGTGGTAGGAGTTTTAATTCACGGCTTTTATCTGGGTGGTACCTATATTGCGATTGATTTAGGAATGCCTGCGGGGTTGAGCTCGCTTCTGGTTGGTATTCAGCCGATATTAACCGCTATCTTATTAGTCGCTTTCAGCCGCGAACAATTCAAAGTATCGCAGTGGATAGGCTTAGCTCTGGGGTTTGTAGGTATCAGTTTAGTCTTGATTGGCAAAACTCAATGGCAAGAGGAGACGCATAAGTTTGCAGCCATCGCTCTGTGTGTGCTGTCGCTGATCGGGATCACTTTGGGGACTTTGTATCAAAAACGCTATTGCAAAGGTGCCGATATGGTTGGTAGTGCTATGGTCCAGTATCTCGCGGCAGCTTGCTTATTCCTCCCTTATGCAATGCATTTTGAAACCATGGAAGTCCAATGGACAACAGAGTTCATTTTTACGCTAACTTGGCTCGTTGTTGTGCTGTCCTGCGTTGCGATTCTGCTTCTGCTCTATATGGTGGAAAATGGTGCATCGTCGAAAGTGGCTTCGGTTTTTTATCTCGTGCCTCCAACGACGGCAATCCAAGCATGGCTCGTATTTGGTGAGTCTTTTGATGGTCTTGGGATGCTAGGGTTTGTGCTGGCAGCGACTGCAGTTTACTTGGTGGTTAAGGCACCAAGCCGGCCGTTCATGGGGAAACGTCGTTCTAAGCTAGTAACCACTAATTCTTAATGGGTATTGGCATTGTCTGTAGGCGCATTATACTTCCCGCATTATTATTGAACACCAAAACCAGGCGATGAGCAAAAAGCCAGATAGGATGAGCGCAATGCTTTCCATCATTCAGCAAGTGAAGCAAGAGCTTCCTTTGTACGCACCGGAAACCTTTGTTTGTGGTTCAAAGGGCAGTTGTGTGGGGTGCCCGAAAAAGTTACTGGAGCTGGTGGATTCTGAACTGACCTATTGGGAATCGGCGATGGGGCGAGGTATTACGCCTCAATTCGATGAAATTCGCCGCTTTGGTAAGATGTGCAATGGGGTTCGTAGGGGGTTACAGCGCAACGGCTTGGTATAAATCCGCTATTTTTCTTTAGAACTCCCGTTGTGTGGGCTAACTTTATAAAGTACTCACTAACTGGGAGTTTGTCATGAAGCGAATGTATTCTCTTCTGTCACTACTCATTGCGTTGTCTGCTTCTTTCTCTTCGGTATCTGTGGCCGGATACTCCGATGACCTTCGTGAGCTGTCATTTTTTACTGAGTCTTATCCCCCTGCCAATTATATGGAAGGCGATAAAATTACAGGTTATGCCGTGGAAATCCTCCTTGCCGCAAGTAAGATGGTCGGGGAAGAGATTGATATGTCGCAGGTGACTTTACAACCTTGGGCTCGTTCATATCGAACGGTGTTAACTCATGATAATTCGGTGTTGTTTTCTACGACACGTTCAGAACACAGAGAAACGCTGTTTAATTGGGTTGGCCCTATCGCTGATATAAAAATTGTCGTTTTGGCGCGAAAAGATGCGGACATTACAATTGAAAAGCCAATGGATATGGCCAATTACCGTATCGGGGTGATCAGAGATGATATCGGTGAGCAAACCCTGCTAGCGATGGGTTTGCCAAGGAACTCAATGCAGGAAGCTAATTACGTGACAACGTTGGCGGAGCAGCTAATGAAAAAGCGTATTGACCTTTTGGTTTACGCCCATCGCGCAGCAATTTGGTGGTCTAAGCAAGCTGAGGTCGATCCGAGTTTGTTTGAATCTGTTTATGTTGTGAGGGAAGGCCTGATCTATTACGCTTTTAACGTTGATGTTAAACCGGAAGTACTTGCTAAGCTGCAAAAGGGTGTTGATATGCTCAAGAGCACCAAAGGTCAGTCTGGAAAGTCTTTATATCAGGAAATTATGGACAAATACGAGCGATAAAAAGCAGCCAAATGGCTGCTTTTGTATTTAAACTTTGGCCTTTTTAACGAAATAAGGATTATCGAATTTCTTTTGTGGCCCCAGCTCTGAAATAACCAGTCTGTTCCACAAGGCTCGGTCGAACTCACCTTTGGGGATAGAAGGGTACAAAGTTTCTTCTTCTTCACGGGCGTAGCGAAGAAACTCTTTCTTCTTGATTTGGTTGTACTTCCGTGCAACACGATTGTGCTTTGAGATCCACTCCAACTTAAAGTTGTTCAAAGCGGGCTCGGCTTCCTCAAGCGGCAGGCGAGTCAAGTAGATCCGTTTATAAGACACTTTTCGATCAAGCATGGTACGCATTGCAGTCTGTATGTACTTACCATGATTGGTGATCGAGATATCCTCTTTGTCGAATAGCGTTACGCTCCAACCAGATGGAAAGAAGTTAGGCTTACGATATTGCTTATTCCGGGTTTCAATCGCCTGATGAATGACCAGATCAGAGGTGCCATTAAATGTCTGCTGCCATTTGGCTATACGTATCTGTGTCGCAGTCGGTAAGCGATAGATATGAGTAAACTTATCTTGGTCCATATGAATACACAAATTGCTTCTAGTTATGAGAGAGCCTATTTCAAAGGTAAGAAAACAGAGTTAGGCGCTTCGAAATAGGAAATGTGGGATGAGATGCGTGCCCACAACAACGACTATCTTAGTGAATTCTTAAACAGGCTGCCACACTTTATTGGTCAATTTTTGGTAAAGAGCAGTCACGGCTTAAATATGCGTTTTAACATTTATAACTGATATGTATCAGAGTTCGTAGTCATCGACTACGCTTACTGATAAGTAGGGAAGTATAACTCTAAAGGTAAGTATGGCTGGGACGGACTTTGTGTCTCTTCTATGGTTGCTGGTTTGCACTTGTATTGCATTCTTCATGCAAGCTGGCTTTACCCTAATCGAAACCGGTTGTGTTCGCGCGAAGAATTCTGTCAATGTCGCGATGAAGAACATGGCAGACTTTCTAGTGGTGTCTGTCGTCTATGTTTTCGTTGGTTTCCATTTAGCACAGGGCAGCTCGCTTTTCTCATTCGACACTTTCCCTCTAACAAGTGAAGACTTTCCCGTTGTGATGTTTAACCTGATGTTTGTTGCGACCGCCGCGACTATTGTCTCAGGTTGTGTTGCCGAGCGAATGAGTTTTCGCGGTTATATTTATACGTCGGCTTTCATTGGTATACTGACGTATCCAGTGGTGTCCTACTGGACTTGGAACCCTAATTCTTGGCTCTACATACTTGGTTTTCAAGATTTTGCTGGAGGTGCGACGGTTCATGTTGTAGGTGGCATGATTGGTTTAGTCGGTACGATGATCATAGGGCCACGCAAAGACCGATTCATTGGCACACAACAAGTAAATGAAATCCCCTCCTATAATCACACTCTGGTTACGATCGGCGTGTTTTTAATGGTGTTTGCTTGGCTCGGTTTTAATGGTGGGAGTTTCTACCAATTCGATGCACGTGTTCCTGTCGTTTTGTTTAACACTGTCCTTTGTGGTGCCGTGTCAGGATTTGTCACTCTGATTCTTGTCCATCGGTCCAAACACGTGCCAGTGTTTGTCACGCTCAATAGTGTTCTGGGTGGGTTAGTTATCGTGACAGCGGGCGCCAATATCTTTAATACATTTGAGGTTGCTCTGCTGGGTTTTCTGGCATCCATTACGGTGTACTACGGCGAAAGAATCCTAGTAGCACTTAAGATAGATGACCCTGTTGGTGCCATCCCAGTTCATTTGTTCTGCGGTATTTTAGGCGTTATATACACCGGCTATTCACTCAGCTTGACGCAAAATGGTGAGTTGGTCTGGGACGTGATGGTGCAAGCTGTTGGTATTCTGGTGATCTTGTTTTGGTCTGGCATTAACTCTTATGCATGTTTTCAACTATTGAAGTGTTTTCATCTCGACAGGGTGTCTCCTCAGGATGAAGAGCTTGGTTTGAATGTCACAGAGCATGGTGTCCAGATGAGTTGGCTTGAGACCCTTAGAGTGATTGAAGGCATCAGTCGAGACGGTGATTACTCAAAACGCGTGCCGGTGGAAATCGGTACGGAAGCGGGTGACGTTGCCATTTCTTTCAATCATTTAATGGATAGGCTAGAGGCCAATATCGATGTGTTACACCACGTAGCAAAAGGTAACCTTGATGATGTGGATATTGTTCCGAGTAGTGATAAAGACGTAATGGCGAACTCACTTCATTCAATGATTGTCAGTTTACGCTCGCTGATTGATGAAGTGGAAGGCGAAATTGAAAATCAAGCCATGCAAATTGAAACCAGTGAGCACTCCATCCAAACACTCATCGAGAAATTTAAACGCACTCAAGATCAACTCATGGAAGCGGAAAAGATGTCTGCACTGACTGGGATGGTTGTGGGGGTGGCGCACGAGTTGAATACGCCGCTGGGCATCTCTGTTACGAGTCTTTCTGTTCTCAGCGAGCATCTTGATGAAGTGGCGAAGAAGTTTTCGGAACGGACTATTACTACAGATGACCTGAACCGCTTTCTCAACGTCGCTAATGAATGTATTGAAATGATAGTGAACAATATCGAACGCTCGGTTGATTTGGTCAGTAAGCTCAAGCAAGTCAATCAGAAAATGACGACAGAAGAGCCTAAGCTGATTGATCTCAAACCCATGCTGAATGATGCCGTTTTGCATGTTAAAGATACTTTATTGCAGAAATCGATCGAGGTTGAAATCGAATGTGAAGAGACATTGCAAGCGTTCTTACCACCGATCTCGCTCCAGTGTGTGGTAGAAGAGCTTCTCAACAATAGTGCACTGCATGGCTTTGGTGAAGAGCAAGATGAAGCTCAACGCGTGATTATGGTTAATGTGCACCAATCCAGTAACCGTATTGATATTATCGTAGAGGATAATGGTGTCGGCATTGCGCCAGAAAACCAGAAAAAAATCTTTCAGCCGTTTTTTACTACCCTACGTGCAAGAGGTGGTACAGGCCTTGGCCTACATATGGTCTATAACATTTGTACACAGAAACTTGCAGGTGCGATTAATGTTCAGAGCGAAGTGAATAAAGGCACTCGCATCGCGCTTTCTCTCGATACTATGGGAGCCGCTGCGGCTCAATAACTCTACTCCCTGTTTCTCAGTTTGATTCACAACGCTTGTCAAATTACTGCCTCAAAAGCGTAAGCAGCTTGTCATTTTCCCCCGGGACACTTAGTACTGGTGACATTAGAAGCTGGTATGACAATGAGAGTAGCAATTTTTGGTAGTGGTTATGTGGGGTTGGTACAAGCCGCGGTTTTGAGTGATGCTGGGCATAATGTGTGCTGTATCGATGTCGATGAAGAACGTATTGCAAAATTGAGAAATGGTGTTGTCCCAATATACGAACCAGGACTAGAAAAGCTGGTCGCTGAAAACTCCTTTGCGGGTCGGCTCACTTTCACGACCTCCGCAGAGCATGAGCTGAATCGGTCAGACGTCATTTTTATTGCTGTCGGCACTCCTCAGGATCAAGATGGCTCTGCCGATCTCAATTATGTGCTTGCGGTAGCGTCAGAAATTGGTAAGTACATTCACGAAGACAAAGTGGTGGTGAATAAATCCACCGTACCTGTGGGAACCGCTCAAGCCGTAGAGTGTGAGATTAAGCTTCAACTGGCTCGTCGAGGATTGAACTCATTGGACGTGGCGGTATTGTCTAATCCTGAATTTCTTAAAGAGGGCACCGCAGTTACCGACTGTACTCGCCCAGACCGCATCATTGTTGGTGTAGACAAACATCATGCGCGCTATCAACAACTTAAAGAGCTGATGCGTGAGCTCTATGCGCCATTCAATCGCAATCATGAAAAGTTGATCTTTATGGATGTAAAATCAGCAGAGTTAACTAAGTACGCCGCGAACAGCATGTTGGCAACTAAGATCAGCTTCATGAATGAAATGGCGAATATTGCGGAGCGCGTTGGAGCGAATATTGAAGATGTTCGTAAAGGTATTGGCAGTGATGAGCGTATTGGTTACCACTTTATCTATCCTGGTTGTGGTTATGGTGGTTCATGTTTTCCTAAAGATATTCAGGCGTTAATTAAGACCTCCGAAAGCTTCGGATATAGTAGTGAAATATTGAAAGCGGTCGAGAACGTTAACTTCTATCAAAAGCACAAGTTGTATGACCTAGTGCAAACACACTTTGGTGGTAGAGAGCAGTTGCGAAACAAGACGTTGGCATTATGGGGGTTAGCTTTTAAGCCTCGAACAGATGATATGCGTGAAGCCCCGAGTCGAGTTTTGATGGAAGCGTTATGGGAGGCGGGTGCAACGGTTCAGGCTTTCGATCCAAAAGCAATGGAAGAAGCGCAGCGAATCTATGGCCCACGTTCAGACTTGCGCTTGATGGGGACGAAAGAGGCGACTCTCAGTGGTGCGGACGGGCTTATCATCTGTACAGAGTGGCAGAATTTTAAGGCGCCAGATTTTGATTTTATTAAGCAGGCTCTAAATCAGGCTGTTATCTTTGACGGTCGTAACCTGTACGAGCCAGAGCGTCTTTCTAGCCGAGGTATTCAATATTATTCTATTGGTCGCCGAATCTAGGAAGTGGAAGGGGAAGTTTTCCCCTTCTTTTTCAACTCACTGGTTAGCCAAGAAATTCTGCTTGTTTCTCGTGTTGAACGACTTTACGCACTACGACTGTATTAGCAATCAAATCGTGCCAGCCTTGCTTCTTACCATTAAAAGCTATCCAGATAAAGCCGAGGCAAAGAGGAATAGCGCTGATGTAATATGCAAGGTAACGGATGACTGATTTAGAAAGCGTCAGCCGATGGCCTGTAACTGCATCTAATACTTCTAGTTTTAAAGCCATCTTTCCGGGTGTTGCTGAGCGGTAGACCCAGAACGCAACGGTGGCTATCAGAGGACAAATCCAGTTTAGGACTAAGTCCCAACCTCCAAGCAGAAAATCATCTGAGCTCCAATAGACTTCACCATAAACCCAGTGCATTAAGGGTGTTATTAGGAGTAACAGTAGTACGGTATCGATTAGTGACGCAGCAAAACGGATCCAAAAGCCTGCGTATTCCTTTGATGTATCTTTCATTTTTACCTTCTAGCCAGTAGACCAGCCCATTTATAGATAAGCTTGATTGTTTTAATAGTCATAAGTAGTAAGGGGAATGTATCAGAAGGTGAGGAAGAAGTGTTTTGTTTAAGGTGAATCTAACCAAATCATGACGTAAACCTCTCCGTCAAAACACGTTTTACGGACCGTAAAAACCGTCAAAATCGCTAAGGATAATAACGAAAAATCCTGATATATATCATAAAATCAATTGGTTAAGCTCTTTTTGGTTGGGTGTGAAGTGTAATCAAAAATTTTGTGAATTTTTCCAATACTGCAAGCTTGTGTCCATAAGCTAAAAAGAGTGCTCGAAGGTGTGAAACTTTGTTGTTTTTGTGGCTAACATAATTTTTGCGAACACGGTCTGTTGGCTGAATAAGCAGTGTGTATGTATCAACCACTCGAGGTTTATTATGAACAAGCGACAAAACAAAAAACTACTCGCTTTATCTATTGCAGTAGGGGCGACATTGTCTCCTATGTCAGCGTTAGCAAGTGCTCAAGCTGGTCAGGAAATGGTTAATCCCACTGGGATGATCTTAGAAGGCTATTGGCACAATTGGTGTAATGTTGGTGGCGGAGATGGGTATAGACAAGGCTCATCTGCATGTATCCAACTCAATGAGGTACCACGAGATTATAATGTCGTGATGGTTTCCTTCATGAAAGTGTTTGATGAAACAGAAGGACGTATACCAACATTTCGTTTAGACCCTGCTCTGGGGATGTCTGAACAAGATTTTATCAAGCAAATTGGTGAGTTAAATGCTCAGGGCCGCTCAGTGTTAATCTCTATGGGTGGCGCAAATGCGCACATCGCAATGCAATCAGGCGATGAGCAGCCTTTAGCTGAAGAAATCATTCGACTGACTGATCTCTATGGTTTTGACGGGTTGGATATCGATCTTGAACAATCAGCGATCAGAGAGAAAGACAACGAGCAAGTTATTGTTGATGCGCTTAAAATCGTCAAAGAGCATTACAGAAAGTCTGACAAGAATTTCATCATTGCTATGGCACCTGAGTTCCCCAATTTAAGGCACGCCGCAAATCAGTCTTATAAAGCTTACATAGAAAATTTAGAGGGCTATTACGACTGGATCAGTCCACAATTTTATAATCAAGCTGGCGATGGTGTGAATGGTGATTATAGCGGTGAAGCATGCAGTGGCTGGCTAGCTCAAAACAATGACGAGTGTAAGAAAGAGTTCATTTATTGGAGCTCATACAATGTTGCAAATGGTATCGACGGTTACGTGAAGATTCCGCACGATAAGCTTGTATATGGAGTTCCCGCTAACAATGATGCAGCTAACAATGGATTCGTAAAAGATCCTCAAGACCTATTTGATGCGTTTGCTCAGCTAGAGGCTGAAGGACTGGGTTTACGCGGTATTATGACTTGGTCAGTCAACTGGGATCTGGGAAAAGATTCAGCGGACAAACCCTATGACCAACAGTTTGTAAACACTTATGGCCCTTTCATTCATGGTGGCGATGTTGACATGCCGCCAGTGTTTTCTGGTACTCAAGATACTGAAATCTTTGTCAATACTGAGTTTGATGAAATGGCAGGTGTGACCGCATCGGATGAAGAAGATGGCGATCTAACCAGCAAAATCACTCATGAAGGGGAGGTGGATGAGTCCCGAAAAGGGGTTTATACCATTATCTACCGTGTGACGGATAGCGGTAACAATACCACAACTGATTCTCGCCTTGTAACGGTAAAAGATGATGATGGGACGATTGGGTCCAAACCTGAAATTCATGGAGTGGAAGACACAACATCTGTTCTTGGCCAGTTCTTCGATACCATGCTTGGGGTATCTGCGCTAGATAGTGAAGATGGCAACATCACTTCTCAGATAACGATCGAAGGTAATGTTGACACTGCCAATATTGGCGATAACACTTTGACTTATCGTGTGGAAGACAGCGATGGTAATGAAGCGGTTGAGGTGCGCAATGTCCAAGTCATTAACGAGGCACCAGTACTTCATGGTATCAGTGATGTATCAATTACTGTGGGCGATGAATTTGATGCATTGTATGGCGTCACCGCACATGACTCGACAGATGGTGATTTAACCAGCCGAATTCTAGTCGATGGTGAGGTAAACTCAACTGAACCTGGCCGTTATGCCTTGGTCTATTCTGTTTCTGACTTCAACGGAGCAACCACCATTGAAAACAGAAATGTGACAGTGAATGAAGCGTCGGTTTGTGTTATTCACGACTACCCAGACTGGCCTAGAAAGGACTGGGAAGGTGGCGAATATAATCACGCAGATAAGGGTGATTTAATGCGCTACGAAGGTGTGGTCTATGAAGCTCAATGGTACACCACAACAGTTCCTGGAAGTGATTCGAGCTGGATTGTGGCTGATGGTGATTGCCAAAGCGAAGGAAACCAAGCGCCAGACGCTATTATCAATGGCCCGGCAAGTGCCATTGTTGGTTCTTCTATCACTCTAGATGGTAGTCAGTCTGTGGATCATGATGGTTCTATTTCTAACTATCAGTGGAGCTGGAATGGGGTAGTGCTCAGTGAATCGAGTTCTTCGCTAAATGTGGATTTCACACAGGGGCATTTAGGACAAAATGTTTTCACTTTGGTCGTCGCGGACAACGAAGGCTTAACGGATTCAGTGGAACATACGGTGAATGTGACGTCTGATGATGGTGGGACTGATCCAGGTGTCTGTGAAGGCATTCCCGCTTACCAAACTTATGATCCTTCAACGGGAGAAGGCATTTACATGACGGGTGTTCAGGTTGCGCATAAAGGCGATAAGTATGAAGCGCTAACCGATAACTTGTATAACATAGAGCCGGGTACCGCAGATCATTGGTGGAAGCCTTTGGGGTCTTGCGAGTAGCAAAGTTTCTCGCGACGAAATAAAGGTTCATTTATTTAGCCACTAACAGGCAGGTTGAATTCCTCTTGTTAGTGGCTTTTTCGTTGAGTGACTAAAGAATGCAATGTTTGGCGTAGCTGGTGGCTTCGTTTGCTGTCCATTCGCCTTTCGGTTTATCAGCTAAGTCCTGGCACCAAGCTTCGCTACCGACCGTATTCTGAAATACACAGTGTTTGGCAAAGTCGAGCGCTCCCTGAGCATTCCATTCGCTCTTCGGTTTATCCTGCATGTTGTCACACCATTCCTGTGTGCCGATTTCTTCTTGGCATGCGCTCAGTGCTAACGCTGCGGCAAGAACGAAAACTATTCTTTTCATCGTTTCTCTCAGTTTTTTGTTTGCGCCACTATACCCAAATTTACGTCTCAAGTGTGTTATTTACGGCTGAATCAATCACCTGCTGCGTTAAAAAATGCATCAAATTTGGTGAATGATGTCACTGTTTGGGGCTGTTAAAATCATCAATTAAGGATCCGTTTCACACTCTAAAGATGAGTGACTCGCAAAACTGAAGTCAACGATTATGATTTCATCGAAACGTTTCGATGAGTTTTCTGTTAATAGCGGATGCAGTGCGAAATAGAAACTCAACGCAGTTTGAACGTGTAATCGATAGGTCGATGAAATGAAAAAAAGTACCCTGATAAACTCTGAACTTTCTTACCTCGTGGCGACACTAGGCCATACTGATGAAATCACGATATGTGATGCAGGCTTACCAATTCCCGAGCAGGTGCAACGTGTAGATCTTGCGTTGACTCACGGCGTGCCAAGCTTTTTGGAAACAGTGCGAGTGATTCTTTCAGAGTCGCAAATAGAAGGGGTGATCATCGCTGAAGAGTTTGCCTCCGTCAGTCCTGCACATCATGAGACTTTGATTGCTGAGCTGCGTGCTGAAGAAGCGCAGACAGGAAAATCTATTTCGGTGGTTTATGTACCACATGAAGAATTCAAAACGCGCACTCAGCAAAGCCGTGCCGTAGTGAGAACGGGTGAGTGTACGCCTTACGCCAATGTAATTTTTCAAGCTGGTGTTGTGTTTTAAGCCGTTTGAGACTGAGGACCAATTATGACTCAAGCTATTCTACAACTGAGTGAGATTGAGAAAGCTTTCCCCGGCGTTAAAGCCTTGGATAAAGCGAGCCTGAACGTTTATCCCGGTAAAGTGATGGCTTTGATGGGTGAAAACGGTGCGGGCAAATCAACGTTGATGAAAGTGTTGACGGGAATCTACAGCAAAGATTCGGGTAGCATTCATTACCAAGGCCAACCAGCAGCGTTCAAAGGCCCGCGTGATTCGCAGGAAGCGGGAATCAGCATTATTCACCAAGAGCTAAACCTGATCCCTGAACTCACGATTGCAGAAAATATCTTCCTTGGCCGAGAGTTTACAGGCGCGATGGGTCGAATTCAGTGGGACAAAATGTACGCTGAAGCGGACAAATTGTTAGCAAGACTGAACGTAAAGCATAGTGCTAAGCAACTGTTAGGCGAGCTCAGCCTCGGTGAACAGCAGATGGTTGAGATTGCTAAAGCACTGTCGTTTGAGTCGAAAGTTATCATTATGGATGAGCCGACCGATGCACTGACAGATACCGAAACCGAGTCTTTGTTTGCCGTGATTCGAGAATTACGTGAGCAGGGCTGCGGCATTGTTTATATCTCTCACCGTCTGAAAGAGATTTTTGAAATCTGCGATGACATTACGGTGCTTCGTGACGGAAAGTTCATTGGAGAGTGCGCTGTAGCGTCTACCGACGAAGATGGACTGATTGAGATGATGGTTGGCCGTAAGCTGGAAGAGCAATACCCACGCATTGACGTTCAACATGGCGACATTTGCCTTGAAGTGATTGGGTTGACAGGCTCTGGCGTTCACGACGTCAGCTTTAAACTCCAGCGCGGTGAGATACTCGGTGTCTCGGGTTTGATGGGCGCCGGTCGAACTGAATTGATGAAAGTCATCTATGGCGCTCTGCCTAGTGAGCGTGGCGTAATCAATCTGAATAACAAAACCATCAACCCTGTGAGCCCACAAGATGGTCTTGCAAACGGCATTGCTTACATCTCTGAAGACCGCAAGGGTGACGGCTTAGTCTTGGGCTTGTCAGTAAAAGAGAACATGTCGCTTTGCTCTCTGGATAAATTGACCAAAGGTGGTCGAATTCAGCATAGCGATGAAGTGGTTGCCGTCGAAGACTTTATCAAACTCTTCAACATCAAGACCCCAACTCGCGATCAGATCATTGGCAACCTATCTGGTGGTAACCAGCAGAAGGTGGCGATAGCTAAAGGTCTGATGACTAAACCTAAAGTACTGATCCTTGACGAGCCCACACGTGGTGTCGATGTCGGTGCAAAGAAAGAAATTTACCAGCTCATCAACAAATTCAAAGCCGATGGCATGAGTATCATTCTGGTCTCTTCAGAAATGCCGGAAGTGTTGGGAATGAGCGACCGTATCATTGTGATGCATGAAGGCCGCATTAGTGGTGAGTTTGATGCCAAAGACGCCGATCAGGAGAAGTTGTTGGCGTGTGCAGTAGGCAAAGAAATAAATGAGGAAGCAGCATGAGTACTAATACCATGAGCAAACCAAACGAAGCGGGCAGCAAGAAGCTGTTCAGCAAAGAGTGGCTGATTGAACAAAAGTCGCTCATCGCACTTATCTTCCTGATTGTTGTTGTATCGTTCCTTAACCCCAACTTTTTTACGGTCGATAACATTCTTAACATTCTGCGTCAGACCTCAGTAAACGCAATTATTGCGGTAGGTATGACCTTGGTTATCTTGACCGCAGGTATTGATCTGAGTGTCGGCTCGGTTCTGGCATTATGTGGTGCTTTTGCTGCCAGTTTAATCGCTTTGGAAGTGCCTGTATTGGTGGCGGTTCCAACGGCCTTGTTTGCCGGTGCAGCACTGGGTGCGATCAGCGGTATCATTATCGCCAAAGGCAAGGTACAAGCATTTATCGCAACACTGGTAACCATGACCTTGTTGCGTGGTGTCACTATGGTTTACACCGATGGTCGCCCAATTTCGACTGGCTTTACCGATACCGCTGATGCTTTCGCGTGGTTCGGTACAGGTTACGCTTTGGGAATTCCGGTTCCAGTTTGGTTGATGGTCATCGTTTTCGCTGCGGCTTGGTACCTACTTAACCACACGCGCTTTGGTCGCTATGTGTATGCATTAGGTGGTAACGAATCTGCGACACGCCTATCTGGCATCAACGTCGATCGCGTTAAGATTGGTGTCTACGCTATATGTGGCCTGCTGTCGGCACTGGCAGGCATCATTATCACATCTCGTCTTTCTTCTGCTCAGCCAACCGCTGGTATGGGCTATGAACTGGATGCCATAGCAGCCGTTGTACTCGGTGGTACTAGCTTAATGGGCGGTAAAGGTCGAATCATGGGCACATTAATCGGTGCACTCATCATCGGCTTCCTAAACAACGCTCTGAACTTGCTCGACGTTTCATCTTACTACCAGATGATTGCTAAAGCCGTAGTTATTTTGCTGGCTGTACTGGTCGACAACAAGAACAAGTAATTCATAAAAAGGCTTGGAGGTAAGTACTCCGAGCCACCCTACACAAGGACTAAACACAATGAAAAAACTCGCAACTCTTATCTCTGCTGCACTTCTTTCATCCACCGTCTCTATTTCAGCACAGGCGCAAGATACGGTGGCTATCGTACTGTCTACGCTGAACAATCCTTTCTTCGTTACGATGAAAGATGGCGCAGAAGCAAAAGCGAAAGAGCTGGGCTACGACCTGATTGTTCTGGACTCACAAAATGACCCAAGTAAAGAACTGTCTAACGTCGAAGACCTCACGGTTCGTGGCGTAAAGGCAATTCTGATCAACCCTACAGATTCTGATGCTGTTTCAAATGCTATTCGCATGGCAAACCGCTCTGACATTCCTGTACTGACTCTAGACCGTGGTGCGAGCCGTGGTGATGTTGTAAGCCATATCGCTTCAGATAACGTAGTCGGCGGTGAAATGGCGGGTCATTTCATCATGGAAAAAGTGGGTGAAAAAGCGAAAGTTATTCAGCTAGAAGGTATTGCGGGCACGTCGGCTGCACGTGAACGTGGCGAAGGTTTCATGAACGCAGTGAAGGGTAGTGAGATGGAACTACTGGCCAGCCAGCCAGCTGATTTCGACCGCACTAAAGGCCTAAACGTAATGGAAAACCTGCTAGCTGCAAATCCAAACGTACAGGCGGTATTTGCCCAAAATGATGAAATGGCGCTAGGCGCACTGCGTGCTGTACAGGCCTCTGGTAAAGACGTGATGATCGTTGGTTTCGATGGTACTGATGATGGTATCGCTGCAGTTAACCGCGGCAAACTGGCTGCGACAGTGGCTCAGCAGCCAGATCTTATCGGTTCATTAGGTATCGAAACTGCTGACAAAGTACTGAAAGGTGAGTCTGTTGAAGAGTACATCCCAGTACCTCTGAAAGTAATCACTAAGTAATGTGAATTTTGCCCTTCTCCTCATTTTAATCTGTCGTTTCGAGGAGGAGGGCAAATAAGCTTGCGCTTTTGCGAGAGCGCAAACTTATTACTCCCGTTCCAAATTAGTAAGGTTCAATTGAACCGAGGATAACCGTATGAATAAGTTAGTGGTATTAGGTAGTGTTAACGCTGACCATGTTCTCCAAGTGCCTTCTTTTCCTCGTCCAGGCGAGACGTTGCATGGTCGCAACTATCAAGTTATCCCAGGTGGTAAAGGGGCAAACCAAGCCGTAGCGGCGGCCCGATTAAACGCAGACACAGGATTCATCGCCTGCGTTGGTGATGATGCGTTTGGTATCAATATTCGTGAAAACTTCAAAATGGACAACATCAACATTGCTGGCGTCAAAATGCAGCCAAATTGTCCAACCGGAATTGCCATGATTCAGGTAGCTGAAAGCGGTGAGAACAGTATTTGTATCTCCGCGGAGGCGAATGCTAAGTTGACTGAAGACGCGATTGAGTTTGATTTAGAGCGAATTCGTCAGGCCAACTATCTGCTTATGCAGTTGGAAACGCCAATGTGTGGTATTGAAAAAGCCGCGCAAGTCGCGAAAGCGTCTAGAACCAACGTTATCCTTAATCCAGCGCCAGCGCGTGAGTTATCGGATGAGCTACTTTCTTGTATTGATGTGATTACCCCAAATGAGACCGAAGCAGAAGTACTTACTGGCGTGACGGTTACAGACAACGAGTCAGCCCAAGAAGCAGCAAATACGCTTCACCGTAAAGGTATTGAAATCGTATTGATTACGCTTGGGGCTAAAGGGGTATGGCTAAGTCAGAATGGACGTGGTGAACTAATCCCAGGCTTCAGAGTCGAAGCAACAGACACAACAGCTGCAGGCGATACCTTTAATGGGGCCTTGGTCACTGGTTTATTAGAAGATTTGCCTCTAGAATCTGCGATAAAGTTTGCTCACGCTGCCGCAGCCATTTCCGTAACACGCTTTGGCGCACAGACTTCAATCCCTAGTCGAGATGAAGTTGACGCTTTTCTGGAGCAACATAATTAGTCAAATATAAGGAGATAATTACATGGCTACAATGAAAGATATTGCCCGGCTCGCCGGTGTTTCCACTTCAACTGTCAGCCATGTCATTAATAAATCTCGTTATGTAAGTGAAGAAATTTCTGAGCGGGTAAACAAAGCCGCTCAGGAACTCAACTATACGCCTTCCGCGCTCGCCCGTAGCCTTAAAATTAATCGTACCAAAACCATTGGCATGTTAGTAACAACCTCTACAAACCCATTCTTTGGCGAAGTGGTTAAGGGGGTTGAACGCAGTTGCTATCAACAAGGTTATAACCTCATTCTTTGCAACACCGAAGGTGATAATGAGCGCATGCGTGAGTCAATTAACACCTTGTTGCAAAAACGCGTCGACGGTTTGATCCTCATGTGTTCTTCCTTGGAGGGCGAACGCATTGACGTGTTCGAGAAATACCCTGATATTCCGGTGGTTGTGATGGACTGGGGTCCGATGTTGTTCACCAGCGACAAGATTCAGGACAACTCACTGCGTGGTGGCTATATTGCAGCTAAGCATCTGATTGAATCAGGCCATAAGGACATCGGCTGTATTACTGGTCCGTTAGTGAAGCATCAGGCTCAGATGCGTTATGAAGGTTACAAACGCGCATTAATAGAAGCGGATTTAGAATTCAACCCAAATTGGATTATCGAATCTGACTTTGAATGTGAAGGCGGCTACGACGCTTTTAATAAGATGCACGCGAAAGGACCTCTGCCAAGTTCCATCTTTGTTTGTAACGATATGATGTCAATGGGCGTGATTAACGCCGCCAACGAAAAAGGTATTCGCGTACCTCAAGATTTATCGATCATCGGCTATGACGATATTCAAATCTCTAAATTCATGACTCCGGCACTAACAACAATCCATCAGCCCAAATACCGTTTAGGTAAGGCAGCAGTGGAAGCGTTGTTGAAAAAACTGGACGGTGGAGAGACGGAACCGCAAGTTGTCCAACTCGAGCCGACTTTAATCGAACGTAAAACGGTTCGTGCGCTCTCCTAGAACTATCGCAAGCCTTTAAGTTTCCACAGCTTTTTTAGTGCGAATTTTTAAATTAATTTTTGTGGACTAGAACTGCATATTGAGTGCCATTTACACTTTTTTTATAAGTTTGTGCTAAACCTTAAGTTAGAGAAATAGTATTAGGGGTTAGACAAGAAATGGAATTGTTTGCAGACCATCGACAGTCACAGCAACCTGCGACCAGTGAACAAGACTCAGCAGAGCGGTTGGCTTCCCCATGGAAAGTATTGTTGATTGATGACGATGAGCAAATGCATCAAGTCACTAAGCTGGCCCTTTCTGATTTTGAGTTTGAAGGTAGACATCTGGAACTGATATCCGCTTTTTCCGCAACGGAAGCTAAAGGTATTTTTCAGAATTCAGATGACATCGCTCTCGCGCTTGTTGATGTGGTTATGGAAACAGAGCACGCGGGTCTGGAGCTGGTTAAGTACGTCCGTGAAGAGCTTGGTAACAGCTTAGTCCGTCTCGTTCTGCGAACAGGGCAGGCGGGTCAGGCTCCAGAAGATACCGTCATTCGCGAATATGAAATCGATGACTACAAAGAAAAAACTGAACTAACTACGCAAAAACTCAAAACCCTACTTTATTCTATGCTTCGTTCCTATCGCGACCTTTGCTTGATTGAGCAACAAAAGAAGGGACTTAGTAAAGTGATTGAAGCTTCGGCGTATGTTCAAAACACCACCACTCTTCAGACCTATGCTACCTCCGTGCTAGAGCAATTGACTTCCCTGCTTAAGCTGGATCAGTCCGCTTTATACTGCATTGTTCAACCTCGACCAAATGGCGAAGAGTCGCGCGCCTTAACGCTTGCTGCGACTGGTGATTTTGTTGATTTCTATAGTGAGTGTGCTTTTGAAAAGCTACCCGTAGAGGTGTCTGAGCGTTGTAAGCGTGTATTTGAAGCGCAAAAGTCAGAGAAGTTTGGTGATGCCTACGTGTTGTATACGCATGATGAACAAGGCGTAGACTGTATTTTATATGTGAATGTTAAGCGTGAGCTTACAGAATTGGACATGCAGTTGCTTGAGATTTACATGCAGAACATAGGTTTAACCTTTGAAAATCTCAGCCTAATGCTGGATATTCGCGAAACTTCTAAAGAGTTGGTTTACACCCTTGCTAATGCAGTGGAAGCGCGGAGTAAAGAAACAGGTGCTCATGTTCAACGAGTCTCTTTATTCTGTGAAAAACTGGCTCTACTGTATGGTTTAAGTGAATCAGATGCATCTGTCATCAAGCACGCTTCACCATTACATGATGTAGGTAAGGTCGCGGTACCTGATTCGATCCTTCACAAACCCGGTAAGCTCAATGCGGAAGAGTGGGAGATCATGAAGAGACACGTTGATTATGGCGTGGATATTCTCAGCAAATCTAAGCGTCGCTTGATTACTGTTGCTAAGGAAATTGCCGGTTATCACCATGAAAAGTGGGACGGGACAGGCTATCCGAATGGTTTATCTGGCCTAGATATACCCGTAACGGGTCGTATTACCGCTTTAGCCGATGTGTTTGATGCACTAGGGGCAAAACGCAGCTACAAAGAGCCTTGGAGTGATGAAGACATTATGTTAGAGCTGGTTGCCCAAAAAGGTAAGCATTTCGAACCTGAATTGGTTGAGCTGCTCATCTTACATTGGGATGAGTTTATTGAAATTCGCAATTCCCTACCAGATTAATTTTCTAACGTTAGTGTTCATCTTCCATCGGTAAATTTTCTGGAAGTGTGAGTTTAAAATACACCCCTTCACCTGGTTGAGAGTTGAATTCCAGCTCTCCTTGGAGCTTTTGCTTCACTAGGTTAAACACCAAGTTAAGCCCCAATCCAGAGCCACCCAACCCGCGTTTACTAGTGTAGAAAGGTTCAAAAATCTTCTGATGCAATGAGGCGTCCACGCCACTGCCGTTATCGCGGTACTCAACGATTATTGATTCATCTACTTGGTAGAATGAGATAGTGATTTCCGCTTGAGGTTGGTTATCAAAGGCGTGGTTGATACTGTTCATAACGAGGTTAGAGATAATTTGAGTTAGCACACCTGGTAAGCTGTTCATCAAAATAGTCCGGTCACCCGTTAATCTAGGTTCAACGGGGATCTTACGAGTTTCAGGATGCAAGCTAGCTAACAGTGCCTCCAATACTTGCATAACGTTGAATTGAGAACGAGCTTCGGATACCTGATCGACGGCGGTTTGTTTGAAATCCTTCACCAATTTTGCTGCACGGCTGAGGTTATGTTCGAGCATTTGGCTGCTGTCAGACATGCGTTTCATCAGTGTCTCAAATTGTGTACTGGTTAGAGTCTGAGCTGCGAAGGCTGCGTTGAGTTCGCTGGTTACATCTCTTATTACTGAAGTTGCGGTTACGGCGATACCTAATGGTGTGTTAACTTCATGAGCAACACCTGCCACCAAACCGCCTAAGGCCGCGAGTTTTTCTGACTCAACCAACTTGTCCTGAGTTTCTTGAAGTTGTTCCATACTTTGCTTTAGGTCGAGTGTTCTTGAAGCGACCATGCGTTCCAGATTTTGGTTCAGTTCTTCAAGCTCAATTTGTGTCAGCTTCAGTTCAGTAATATTGATGGCCGTGCCTCTAAAGCCCAAAAACTGGCTATTTTCATAACGCGCTTTAGCTTGGAACAAAAGATGTAGGGTGATGCTGTTGATGGTGACACTTTCTTCGACTTGCGTGAAATCATTCCGCCTAGCAATTGCCTGATGCAGGCCTGTCGAGTCATGCAAATCTTCTATGTCAGAAAAGCTGAGGCCATTAACCGCAGCTAGGCCAAGCGTTTCTTTCATTGGTTCTGAGCAATAAATAAGCTGACCAAGATCATTGGTTTCCCACAACCAATCCGACGACACATGCGTGAAGTCCGCCAAACGTTCTTGCTCGCTTTTAATACTGTTGTAGAGCAGAGTAATGTTGTTACTGATCTTATTAGCGCCTTCTCCCAGCCAGTCCAGCTCGTCATTTTTTTCTGTGATCCAACGAGTATGCTCCAAAACCAATGGGGGACTCGGATGACGCGGATTAAATGCTCTCAAATACTGCGCAATCTGGAAGACACGACGATTAACACTAGCGTGAAAAATAAACAGCATCACTGAACAAACGAGTAGCGTTTTAAAAGCATTGAGAAGAAGTGTGGAAATAAACTGTTGAATCAGATAGTCATAGATTTCCTGTGCGTTTGATTCGACATAAATTGAACCAATATCTTCAGTATGACCATCTTCAGGATCGCGATAGGTGAGTAAATAAGTAGCTTTGACGACATTGCCTTTAACTTCTTTTCCTGAGTTGAAGGTGTAATTTCCAGAATGGACTTCAAGGTAGTCAATTTTAGGAAGGTTGACTAATCCATCGAGTCTTTCCTGAAGGACGACTAAATCGAAAGACCAAAGGGAAGAGGCCAACAAACTGGCATGCACGTCGCGTATCTCAATGTGTCTTTGGTCGACATCACTAAACTCTTTTTCATAGTCCCAAGATAGCTGCAACAAAGTGGTAAGCAGTGTTACTACACTACTCAATGTCACCATGAGTAGGATGATGCGGCGACCAATTCGGCTATACAAAGGGTTATTTATGCTTTCTTCTACTTTTTTGCTGCGGCTCATAGGACTCTAAAGTCGTGTTTTTACTTGAGTATAGCCTGCACTGATTAACTTTTATAACGACCTATTCATACCAAAGATAGTTTTCAATCCTAAACTAAAGTATGAAATGTGATTTTAAGGGGGTTCTATGAGAGTGCTGACGTTTTTGTTGCTACTGCATTGCAGTTTTGCCCAAGCGGAGAAAGTGCTACTTATAGAGAGCTATCATGCTGAGTATCCTTGGGATGCGAGCTACGTGAAAGGGATTGAGGAAGTACTGACTAGCACAGCGCAGCTATTTCGATTTCAAATGGACACCAAACGTCTCCCTAAAGATCAATTTGAATCAAAAGCTGATGAAGCTCTGTCGTACTATTACAGTTTGCAGCCTGACGTTGTGGTCTTAGGTGACGATAACGCGTTGAGTTACATGTTACCTAGACTATATAAAGAGCCCATTTCTATTGTGTTTTTAGGGGTTAACTCCAACCCCCGTTACCTTCTGTACCAATATCGAGGCGAAGCCAAGATTACTGGCGTGTTAGAGCTCCCGCTTTATATTAAAAGTCTTGGTGATCTTAGTTTCATCCATCCCGAGCGATATTTTAAAGTCCGTGTGATGTTTGACTCAGGGGTGACTTCTAAAATTGCGGCTAAGCACATTCAACGGCAGTACGAGATGATCAAAGATAATCTCGGTATAGAAACGGAAATTTTATTATTGTCGACTCGGAGTGAATGGGAAGCGGCAATTATGGGTGCTGAAGCTGACGGTGTGGCCTTCATTATCATTGGTTTATACCATACCTTGATTGACGAAGGGGGTGAGAGTGTGCCTTCTGATCTGGTGTTGCAGTGGACTAATGAGCATTCAACGATTCCATTATTTTCTTTCTGGGATTTTTCAGTCGGCGCTGGGAAAACAAGCGGTGGAGTTGTCTTATTTGGAGAAAGCCAAGGTAAACAGGCGGGCACTCTGATCAATCGGATATTAGCTGGTGAAAGAGCCGATCAAATTCCGATCACTATTGGTGAGCAGGGTCGAGCTATTTATTCGACAACAGAGATGCATCGCTGGGGATTAAAGCCTCCTTCTCATTGGCTACCTATTGATTAACACAGGATAACAAAAAGCCCCACGAGCTTGCGCTGGTGGGGCTTCTAGAATGCTAGCTAATTAAGCTTCGCTGCGACGGTCACGGCCATGACCACGTTCGCCACGGTAGTTACCACGGTGATCGCCACCACGGTTACGATCAAAGCGACGTTCGCCATCACGACGGCCACCTTCGCGTCCACCACGACCGCCTTCACGGTTACCACGGTAGCCGCCTTCGCGATTGCCGTCACGGTTACCACGGTAACCACCGTCACGACGACCACCACCATCGCGACCACCACGACCACCATCACGACCGCCGCCACGACGTGGTTCACGGAAATCGTTGAAGTCACATACTACGGCATCTACTTGTTTCTGGCGGATGCGTAGTTTGCGTAGTTTGCTAGCAGTTTCAGAAGACATTGCTTTTGGTAGCTGAACGTAAGTCTCGCCTTGTGCTAGTTTAATCGCACCGATTGAACCTTTAACTAGGCCAAGCTCGTTTGCCAATGCACCAACGATATCTTTAACCTGAACGCCTTGCTCACGACCAACCTGAAGCTGGTAAGTATCCCAGTCTTGGTTGTTGAAGTTACGGTCACGACCACGACCATCACGGCCACCTTCGCGACGCTCTTTACGACGTTGCTTGTCACGCTCAATCGCTTCAATCATTGGGTCTTCGCCAATGTAGAATAGAGGGCGTTTGCCTTGCTGGCGCTTCAGTAGGATTGCTGCAAGCGTTGCTGCGTCAATCTCTAGTGCGTCTTGTAGCTTCTCTACAAGCTCACCGAATTTCTCAAGAGATTTGTGTTCTTTCTCTTGCTCTAGCTCAGCACCAAGTTTAACTAGACGAGCTTCTGCAACCTTGTCACGTAGTGGAAGTTGAATCTCTTCCATTGAAGACTTAGTCACGCGCTCGATAGTGCGAAGCATACGAATTTGGTTAGTGCGAACTAGAAGGATCGCTTTACCTTTACGTCCAGCACGACCTGTACGGCCGATACGGTGGATGTAAGACTCAACATCGAATGGGATGTCGTAGTTAAATACGTGTGTGATACGAGGAACGTCAAGGCCACGTGCTACAACGTCAGTTGCTACTAGGATGTCGATAACACCTTGTTTGATGTGATCAACAGTACGCTCACGTAGAGACTGAGGAATGTCACCGTGTAGTGCAGACGCTTTGAAGCCGCGAGCACATAGCCAATCAGCAAGACGCTCAGTATCTTGACGAGTACGTACGAATACGATTGATGCATCAGTCTCTTCTGTTTCTAGAAGACGAGACATTGCTTCGTCTTTCTCTACACCTTTAACAACCCAGAACTGCTGCTCTACTTTGTCTACAGTGTGGTTTTTACCTGCAACGTCGATAGTGATAGGATCACGTAGGAAGCGCTCAACAATGTTTTTAAGCATTGGAGGCATAGTTGCAGAGAAAAGTACACGTTGTGCTGATTCAGGAGCGTGCTCCATGATCTCAGTTACGTCGTCGACGAAGCCCATGTTTAGCATCTCATCCGCTTCATCAAGAACGAATGTGTGTACTTCGTCTAGGTGCAGACGTTCACGGTTGATAAGGTCTTGAACACGACCTGGTGTACCAACAACAATGTGAGCACCGTTCTTAAGTGCACGCATTTGGTCAACGATTGATGCACCACCGTAGATTTCAAGCACTTTAAGGCCAGAAATGTTTTGACCAAGGTTCTTTATTTCAGCAGCAACCTGAATCGCTAGCTCACGAGTCGGCGCTAGAACGATGGCTTGTGGTTTACGCTGAGAAAGCTCAAGCTTGTTCAGAAGTGGTAGAGAGAAAGCTGCCGTTTTACCGGTACCAGTTTGAGCTTTACCTAGTGCGTCAGTACCTTCCATCAGGTGTGGGATAGCCGCTGCCTGAATTGGAGTTGGTGAAACGAAACCCATTCCGTCAAGTGCAGAAAGGATAGAGTCGTTAAGCGCTAAGTCGCTAAACTGAATTACAGAATCTGTCATTGGGATCCTACTAAATTAATGTCAACAAAAGGTCCCACGAGCTCTACCAATTCCATTACCAATCCAGTTCTTTGCTGAATCCGTTCAGATGCGGATAAGTCGTAAATCGCATCAAGCCGCTAGGGACATATCTAAGGGGGCGGAATTATTCCCTAAATGCACAAAAAAAGCCAGAAAAAATTGAAATACATCACATATTTTTCTCACTATTGATTAAAGCGAGTATTCAATGACCAAAAATAGTGAATATATGAATCTATTAGCGCGCAAAATAGTCGTTATTAACTTTCGAAACGGATAGGTAAATCAATGGATAGGAGAAGCTTTACTAAACTTTGCGGTTTGCTCGGCATTAGCGCTGCATTCCCGTTAAATGCAGCGCTCAAGTTACAACTAAAAAACAAAAGGGTAGGTATCATTGGGGCTGGTGCTGCTGGAATGTGTACTGGTTATCTGCTCAAGGAGCTTGGTGTTGAATATACCTTATTCGAAGCTTCATCAAGAATTGGCGGACGAATCAAAGAAGAAAACACATTCGCTGACTTTCCCTTATCATTGGGCGCAGAATGGCTGCATGTCGCGCCAAGTGAACTCGACCGTATCGCTCAAAAGCCAGCTAATGTTCGGCTTAGCCCATATCCAAAAACGGCCAAAGTTGCTTATTTTGAAGATGGAAACCTCTATGAGGGCGAAATCGGAGACTATCAGGATGCAAGATTTACCAACAGCAGTTGGCTTGGCTTCTTTGAGCAGTATCTATTACCAGAAATTAAATCTAATCTACTCTTCGACACTGAGATTACTCAAGTAAACTATGCTGACGCGGGCGTAGTGCTGACCGATAGCCTACAGAAGCATTACAACTTTGATGTTGTTGTCGTCACTGTTCCACTCCCAATCCTTCGCAATGAACGCCTTCGCTTTCTCCCCCCACTTCCAGATTACAAGCGAGATGCGATCAATCAAGCTGCGTTCTGGGGAGGAATTAAGGTGTTTATTGAATTTAAGAACCACTTCTATCCGACGTTTTTGACCTTTCTCGATAGCGAGACTGATGAAGGCCAGTATCTTTATTACGATGCTGCTTATGGCCACAAGAGCTCTAAGCACGTGATGGGCTTGTTTGCCGTTGGAGAGCATGCACGTCGCTATCAAAGTCTCAATGACGTTGATCTGATCAATCAAATCCTTTCCGAATTGACCCCTGTTTATGGTGAGCAAGTTCGCAATGGTTATGTGAAGCACACAGTTCAAAATTGGAATGAGGAACCTTTTGTGATGGGTGCGTACCTTGCCGACAGCGCATCGTATCGCGGTCCGTCAAAATTGTTTAAACCTGTGAAGGATAAAGTGTTCTTTGCCGGTGAAGCCTACCACACCGATGAAGAGGATTGGGGCGGGGTACACAATGCTGCGCGGGCGGCGCGAAATGTGGTGGAGATGCTCACTCACCATAAGTTTAATTAACGGCGTTTTCTATGGCGATATTTCAAAGCGTTGTGATTGCGGTTTTAGTATGAACAATCGATGATAAAAAGCTTCTACAATATACATTCAGTACATTACCTAGTACCATGTGGCGCAATAGATTGACTCCCAAAAATGGGCCCGCCACTACCTTGTGCCGATAGCTTATTGACTTGGGAACAACATAGCGCCGCATGCGTTTGGCATTCGGAATAAAGAACGAATTAGTTAGAAGTTAAAATGTTCCAAGATAATCCTCTACTGGCTCAACTTAAGCAGCAAATCCAGGAAACACTTCCGAAGAAGGAAGGCACGATCAAAGCGACAGAAAAAGGCTTTGGTTTCTTAGAAGTCGACAGCAAGACCAGCTTCTTTATTCCACCTCCATACATGAAAAAATGTATGCATGGCGACAAAGTAAAAGCCATCATCCGTACTGAAAAAGAGCGCGAAGTGGCGGAGCCAGAAGAGCTGTTGGAACAAGGCGTTACTCGTTTTATCGGCCGCGTTAAGCTATTTAAAGGCAAACTGAATGTAACGCCTGATCACCCACAGCTTAAAAAACTCTCTTTGAAAGCTAGGGTCAAAAAAGGCCTGAAAAGTGACGACTTTAAAGAAGGTGACTGGGTTGTTGCGCATTTAATTCGCCACCCACTGAAAGGCGATAACGGCTTTTTTGTCGAAATCTCAGAGAAGATCACTGATGCGGACGACAAAATCGCACCTTGGTGGGTAACGTTAGCGCAAAATGATTTACCAAACAGTGAACCTGCAGGTATCGACAACTGGGAAATCAAAGATGACGCGGAATTAGAACGTGTCGACATGACGCATGTACCGTTTGTTACTATCGATGGTGAATCAACCAAAGATATGGACGATGCACTGTACGCGAAGAAGACTGAATCTGGCGATTTTGAGCTGACAATTGCGATTGCCGATCCAACGGCTTATATCACGCCGGACAGCGATATGGACAAGGTCGCCCGAGAGCGCGGCTTTACCATTTATCTTCCGGGTCGCAACATCCCGATGCTACCGCGTGATTTGGCTGATGAGCTGTGTTCTCTGATTGAAAACGAAGAACGTCCGGCTCTTTGCTGTACAGTAACAATCAGCAAAGATGGTGTTATTGGCGATGACGTTAAGTTCTTCGCTGCGAACATCAAATCTCACGCACGTCTGGCTTATGATCATGTGTCTGACTGGCTTGAAACAGGTCAATCTGAAGCGTGGCAGCCAACGGAAGAGATTGCTGAAATTGTTCGTGACTTGTATGAGTTTTCTAAAGCTCGCGCTGAATGGCGTGAAACACACGCAGTAGTGTTCCCAGATCGCCCTGATTACCGATTTGAGCTAAGTGAAGATAACGACGTGGTAGCCATTCATGCAGATATGCGCCGCTCAGCGAATCGCTTGGTTGAAGAATCTATGATTACGGCAAACATCTGTGCAGGTAAAGCGCTGAAGGCGAGCTTTGATTCAGGTGTATTCAATACCCACGCAGGTTTCAAACCAGAAAAGATCGCTGACGTGATTGAGTTGGTTAATCCTGAAGGTGAGTTGCCGTTTACTGCTGAAAGTGTGGTGACTCTGGAAGGGTTTGCGGAACTTCGTCGCTGGTTAGCAAAACAAGAGACTAGCTACCTCGATAACCGTATCCGTAAATACCAAGCTTACAGCGAAATTGGTAACCAACCTTTGCCTCACTATGCAATGGGCTTAGAGCTATACGCAACATGGACCTCTCCAATTCGTAAGTACGGTGACATGATTAACCACCGTATGCTGAAAGCGCACATCCTAGGTAAAGCGCCGGTACAAACAGCGGATGAAAGTGTTGGCGAAGAACTCGCACTGCATCGTAAACACCATAAGATTGCAGAGCGCAATGTTGGTGATTGGTTGTATGCCCGCACATTAGCTGAAGAACCGGCAAAAGAGACGGTATTTAATGGCGAAATCTTTGACGTGTCTCGCGCAGGTATTCGCGTTCGCCTGATTGAAAATGGTGCCGCGGCGTTTGTTCCAGGTTCCTTGATTCTGGCAAACAAAGAACGTCTTGAATGTAATGGTGAAGCGGGTACTGTATCTATCGATAAGGAAGTTATCTATCGTTTGGGTGATGTGGTTGAATTGGTATTGAATGATGTAAACCAAGAAACACGCAGTATTGTCGCGAAGCCAACTCAAGTCTTTGAAGACGTAAAGGCACCTGAAGCGGCAGAAACACCAGCGGAATGATTCGATTCTTGATAAAACAAAAGGGCGCTCAAAGCGCCCTTTTTTGATCGTGATTTACAGGGTTACATTAGATTAATCTTCCCAGAAAACTGATTTAGGATCTTTGTCCACTTCACGCATAATGGCTGTAAGATCATGACTTTGTGCTAGATAAGGGTAGGGCAACCAATTCTCTTCTTTCAATTCGTCAGCCATAAATAGCAGCCATGTACTGTGTTCCTCGTTCCATTGCACTTTAGCCACAGGCAACATGTAGTCACAATGGGCTGAATCCAGCAAAAAGTGCTGTTTAATGAACACGACTCCGTTATCCGTCACTTCATAACTCGCTTTGCCTAACTCAGCAGGCAAGCTTTTATTACGCTGTTCACAAATGACTTGTGCGCGGCTCTCTACTTGTTTTTGCAGCAAACTGACCAGTCCCATACCGGCTCCATTGTTTTCGCTAACCTATTCATAGTATGTACAAGAATATGAAGAGTCTGCATAGGTTTTCACAAAAATGTCATCTAATCGAAATATGATAGCGCCAGTTAACTTATCCGCATCAGATTGGAGATTATTATGATTCGTGTTGCGCTGGCGGCAATATTGTCCTCTTCCTTACTCACTTTTCCTGCGCTAGCGAGTGAAGTCAATGTGTCTGGTTCAACGTCCGTGGCACGCGTCATGGACGTTTTGGCAGAAGATTTCAACACCACTCACCCTGATACTTATATTGCTGTTCAAGGCATCGGCTCTTCAGCAGGTATCACTTTGCTTAAAAAGGGCGTGGCTGACATCGGCATGAGTTCAAGGTACCTAACTGAGAGCGAGCAGGATGAAACGCTTACGGTGACTCCATTGGCGTTTGATGGTTTGGCGGTTGTCGTGAACAAGTCGAACCCGGTTCAGAATGTGAGCCGTGAGCAGTTGTTTGATATCTATAAAGGCAAAATCACAAACTGGAAAGAGATTGGCGGTGCCGATCAGAAAATTGCCGTGGTAACGCGTGAAGCGTCTTCAGGCTCGCGTTACAGCTTTGAGAGCCTGCTGGGTTTGACAAAAATCGTCAACGGCCGCCAGGTCTCTGATATCAACCCAGACAACTTGGTGGTAAATAGCAATAGCATGGTGAAAACCATAGTGAACCACAATAAGCAGGCAATTGGCTTCATTTCGACTGGTTCTGTCGACAGCTCAATTAAGGCGATTCAATTTGAAGGTGTTGAAGCGAGCAGCCAGACGATTGCTAACCGCAAGTATGAGCTTTCCCGTCCGTTTCTTGTGTTATACAAAAAAGCAAACTTAGGTAAAGATGCCCAGTCGTTTATCCAATACTTGAAAGGTAAAGAAGCCAAAGCACTGATTAGCGAGTACGGCTACACACCAATCAGTAAGTAGTAGATACAAAAAAGGAGAGCTTCGGCTCTCCTTTTTTAAACTGCCAGTCTTTAAAAGTGCAATTGAATTACGGATACCACCACGGCGCCAGGGCGACGAACCCCTTCGATCTCGACTTTAATCTCGCGCTCTATTTCTATACCTTTGCGAATTGGCGTGATTTTCGATAGTCGGCTTACCGCACGAACTCGGCTATTGGCTTTAACTGGATACGGGAAACGAACCTGATTAAGACCAATATTCACCACCATTTTTGCCGTTGGGAATAACGAGTGGTCCGGATCGACACTGTCAGTTAATTTTGGCAGCATTGCTAGTGTCAAAAAACCATGCGCGATGGTCGTTTTGAATGGAGATTCGCTTTCAGCACGCTCAGGATCGGTGTGGATCCACTGCATATCTTCCGTTACCTGACCAAACTGGTTAATACGCTCCTGAGAAATATCAAGCCAGTCACCTGTATGAATAACTTCACCAAGTTTGTCTTGCAGTTCGTCAAACAGTTTTTGTGCTTCTGGCTTCAATTCAATAGGCTTTGGCTCAGCTTTAGGTGGCTCGACAGGTGCCTGCACTTCATCGTTGACTGCTGGACGTTGCAGATCTCTGAGGCGAGTAAACAGGTGGCGGTTGTTTGTCTTGTGTAAAAACTCACCCCAATATTCACGTACAGCAGGAGAAACCCATTGCATGAGCTCTGAGTGCTGCTTATCACCACGATGTTTAAATAGGTCTGCGACTTTCATATAAACCTCAGAAATCTTATATTGATAAAGGTCAACCCGTTAATTTTGAAATACTTCACAATTATGTGCAATGACTTTCGGGCGTACATGTGTTATCTCAAAGCGCTATTTCTTATATAAATCAAAGGTTTTCTAATAAAACATTATTTTATTAGAAAATACAGTTTAGAGTATTTACACAGTAAACTTGCCTTCTTTTTGTCGTCTTTGTCCAAAAAACCAGATGGTTAGTTTGTCGTCACTTAAACAGATAACTGCAAATTAATCCTTTACAAAACTCATGCCAATACCTAGTATACCTCCCGCAACGGAGAGATGGCTGAGTGGTTGAAAGCACCGGTCTTGAAAACCGGCATACGTTAATAGCGTATCTAGGGTTCAAATCCCTATCTCTCCGCCATATTGTACCGAAAACGGGAACTGAGAAATCAGTTCCCGTTTTTGCGTTTGTGGCAATGCGAAGTATGTTTATGTTAGCTCCTGTGGCGAAGAGCTTTTTTGCTGGTTGAACCTTTATCTCTTTGAAAGTAGATAACAATAGCTGCTTGAGCTGTTCGTCAGTCGAACTTCTTATGTGTTCACTGATGCATCGAACAAAATTTGTAAGCTGTTTCTCTCCTACATTTTTTACTGGCAAACGGCTGAGAGTTGTTTGCTGTTTTAGCGTTGCTTCCAGATTTAAAATAGTACTGTTTAGTTCGGATAGGTGGTTGTTCACTGTGGCATTAGGTTGTAGCTCTCCACTAGCTAAAAGATCCACGAGAGTTTTCGCTTGTACCTTTGCTCTATTTATTGCATTAGTTGTATGTAGCATCTTGTCTCTCGACGCAGCTGACTTTTCTTTGAGTAGGTCTCGAGCCTGTGAGTAGACATTTGTTATATGCTCATTTGAGAACACTTGAGGCAGTAGCTTTTCTCGTACTTCTTTCTCTAATTTGGGTTTACTAATTCTTTTAGATGAACAAAGCTTAGTATCTCTTTGCACCTGTAAGCTACATTGGTAATACTTATACTTTCCACTTTTTCCGGCTGTTACGACCATTGAGCCACCACATACGGCACAACGTAAGATACCAGTAAGTAGACTAGAAGAGCGAACACTCTTCGAATTAGGCATATTAACGCCTCTAGCGAGAATACTTTCTCTTGTGCGATCAAATTGTTCCTTTGAGAGGATTGCTGGCGCTGGACTAACTACAGTATCTTTCTTAGATTTTTTCCCGAATAACCTCTCGCCATAATAAACAGGATTATTGAGAACTCGGGATAATGTACTTTTACTCCATCTTTTCCCTCTATACGTTAGCCCTTGTTCATTAAGAATGTTTAGCATGTTTTTTATACCAATGCCTTTTCCATAATGCCCTTTTTCGGCCAATTCAAAAATATGCCTAACAATGTCTGCTTCTTCTTGAACTATCTCCAATTTTCGTCGGATATTTGATGTGTCCCCAGCTACTTCAATAGATTTGTACCCGTACGGAGGAATACCGCCAGTGAAAAAGCCTTTTCTAGCTGTGTCCATCAGCCTATCTGACACCACTTTTCCATTTTGTCTGCTTTGATGCTCATTCATAACTCCGAGCATCGTAACCATCACATATTGATCTTCTGGGTTTTCGGGAAAAGATTCAATCGCTGAGACCAAAGAAATTCCATGCTTTTCAAGGGTTTTTGTTGCTTGTAGTTGAACCAGAAGATTTCTACTAAAGCGGGATAGAGAGTATACAATCACGCCATCAGCTAGAATAAGCCCTTGTTCCAAATCGTCTAGCATTCTACTGAACTCAGCTCTTGGCCCCTGATAAGCGCTTTTGGCCTCATCTACGTACCAAGCGACAATATGGTGATTGCCTAGTTTAGCCCAATTAATGATTTTATTTCTTTGGCCATCAATTGAGTCGCCCGTTTCAACTTGATTGTGAGATGAAACTCTTAAGTAAGCTACATACCTCATAATATTACTCCCTTTCTAATGGTCTGATATTATCATTTAATATAGTTAGCAAGTCTTCGTCATTAATATTTGATATGTAATAAAGTAAACAATCCTCTATATTTAGGTTTGTTCTATATGTTAGTTTGTATTTCTCAGATAAATAATTTTTCATGATGAATCTCCAATAAATTGTACTAGTAATTAATGTACAAATTACTGGGAAGTCAATATCGTAGATTTTCGTGGGAGAGATTTTGCTTTAAATATAAATAATTTTTTTAAAAAAATATTACTTATTTATATTCAAGTGGTTATAGGAGTCTAACACATTTTATATAAAAATCATCAATATATTGCCACGATGTTTAAAGCAATAACGTGGTAATATATTGATTTTTAGCAACATATTTTCATTAACAAGGGTTTTATAATGAGAATATATTATAAGTGTCGATGTCAATCTATTTGGGTAGTACCTTCACATTAGCTTGTTTTCGTATTGATAAAGGTGTTTTTCCGGGGTTTGAGAATGGAACGGTGAATGGCTCGTTAATATTCCCCGCTCCTTTCATTGGTATCAGGTTGCCATCTTCATCTCTAGTTTTGTTTTTGACACGAGCTACCTTTACTGTATTTTTGTAAATCGGAATTTTATTTAATATATTCCACCCTTTAAAAATACAGCTTAATCGGCAGATTACGTCATATGAACTAGACCCTCCCATAACTGAATAAAGATAATTTCGCACCTTGAATTCAGTATCGCTCTCTGATGAAATTCCAATCCCAGAAATAATAGTAGATAAATAGTTGTCGGGAGAGGTCAAGATTTCGCCAGAATATGACTTGGCTTGGTGATTAATGAGATAGTGAGCGAAAGCATAGACATGAGGTGGTGCAAGTTTTTCGTGTTTGTGCTTTTTCACTAGCTTAGCAACAAAATCTACTGATAGAGCCAGCTCTTGATTTTGCTCGACATAGTGAAGAATCTCCGACTGGCTGAAGGAGGTTCCTTGTGTTCCACGGAAGGCAAAAGGGTTTAACGTTTGTTCATAAGCCTTTGCTAAAAGTGCTACTTTAGATAATACGTTGGCGTCGACTTTAACTCCTGCCATTTCCAATACTTGAGCTCTAGATCTTAATTTCCCTACGTCAATATGAGCAAATGACATCAGGTCTGTAACTCCAGTAATCAAAACCGTAATAAAACCAAACTCTGATTGTGAGCCTGCTTCTAATCTAGTGTGACCATTGAGCAATTCTCCGTCGCTTGAGAAAACGATAGGTTCGCCTGTTAAACACCATTTCCGTTCGTTCATAGTAGCGGTATAACGTTTAACTTCCTTCGCTCCAACTTTTCTGTTTCGGTTTTCTGGGTTTATTGCACCTCTTCGAGAAAATTGTAAAAGGTCCCTAGCAAGCGTTGGTGGTATGTACACAACATGACATTTTATGTTCGTGTCGATTACCTTTGGACTTGCGTACTTACTTGCATGTTTTTTAAACATAGAATCCATTTCATCTCTTGAAAGTCTTCTCGTTGATGACTTGATTAGATCCGTTGAGCTTCCCAAGTACATATCGGCAGGTGTTTGGTACTTTTTCACTAAGTTATTTAAAAACTCTTCTTCGAATTTTAGTTCTTTACTCTGTTCAGACATTTTTCTTTCACAACTTTGTTAACCTGTTTTTTAATTATTGATCGGGGGTTGCCCCCGATCAAGTTTTAAATTTAAAATTGTGCATAATAAGGTCATTCGAGTTTTTAAAGTTTCGGAAAAACAATTGCTTAACTCTAATATTAATTTTGAAGGTGTGTCAGCCAAGCATGGTCGCTTTACAACGTTATTAACGGTTGCGCCTCTGGTTGATGTGTTGAATGCCTTTGCTAGCTTCAAGGATTCTAACTCTTTGTTACAGTTGGTTTACGGTGAACTTGCCTTAGCAGAGAACCAGAAACGAATAGCTCAATTGAAAGAGCAAATCTCTCGGTCATACCAACAAAATCGACTTGGTTTAGAAATTAACCTGACGATTCTTGTTAGAGAGGGGACTATAAAACCGATCGGCAACTCCAATGTGTTGCGGAGTATTGAATATAGTAAGAAGGATGCTCTTCTAATTGGTGGTCTTATTCAGTTTGTTGCACTGATGGAGTTAATGGGATGGAACTATAAAAAGTTGGATTTCGTCGCGAACCAAAGTGAACTCAGAACAACAAGTAGGTTGAGGTCTTCGTTATCGACTCAGTCAATCTCATGTAAATTCATTCTCGACAATGATCAGCCACTTGAAGATAACGGAATAATAAAGTTACTAAGTAGCTTTAACTCAAACTATAGCGGCCTTCAATCTATGGTTGTTAGCCGTATTTCAGATGAGTCTTTCGTTAAGGACTTTGTTTACGAACTCGCCAGTGAAATGGAATTGGAAAGGTTTGGGGGTATTTCGTCGAAAGCTACAAGAGTTACAAAGTCCGATAGCTTTGTAACCACAGAAGCCACAATGTTACAGGTAGTTTTAGCTTCGGTTTGTGGTGCAAAAATCAAAATGTCGAGTGAGTCACTGGCAAAGCTTACTGACGGGACTTTTTCAAATGAAGACTCTTTACGAGAGTTGAAACCATTTTTGGTTGCGTTTTACAAATCATGGCTTGATGAAGCAACTACACAATTTCTAAGAAACAGAGACGGTTTTCACTATTCTACACAGATTTGGCAAGCTTTGTCTTTAGTTGTTCACGAGCTATTAAGACGAGAATATGACCTTGAAAAATTTTCAATCTACGGCCAAATTTTAGGCAAATTAGATTATTCAAAAAATGCTAGTCATTGGAGCAATTGCAAGGCTATGGTGCTTGATACCTCTGGCCGTAACTATAAGAATGCAACCAATGGTGGTCGAAGTTTTCGGGATGCTATGGCACGTTATTTTATGGATATCTTAGATGTGTAATTAGGTTAACCTATTGGCTACCTACTGTTTAAAACGTTAATCAACGTTTCCTCTTACCGTCAAAATGAACCTCCCCTCTCTCCCTCAGTTCAAAACTGACGTTTTTATTGCCACAGTTGCATATAGGAAGTAAAATCGAAAAGTGTTAAGGGTGGAAAGCTAGTGCTGATTTAATCTTCGCTAGTTTTATTTTAATAAAATTGTGAAAGAAATTAACCGTGGATAATAGATGTTTGAACCGTTAATAAACTATATGTCTCAAAACCATACAGAGGCGATTTTGATTTCAGTTTTTGCATTGTTTGTTTTTATTCTGAGTTTTCGAAGTAATATAAATAAGATATCATCAAACAATCGCGGAGTTAGTGCTGGTAGAGACATTAATGGACCTGTGATGACGGGAGATGTCAACTCTAATCGAAAAAGTATATTAAACACGTTAGCAAATGTTTCAACTATACTTGCTCTTATTATTAGTGCACTGACGTTATATGTATCGTATCTAGCTCTAATTAAATAAGGCTAAAATTTGTTCGGTAAAATAAAAGTGTTTTTGAACAAAGTGACAGCTAAAAATAGGGCTGTGGCTGCTGGCGGGAATATTAATGCACCTGTTTTTACTGGTGATATTCATGACTCTAAAATTAATATAGATCAGAAATCATTTGCTCAAAGCACGTTTCTTGCACAAGCAAGTGCCTTCGATGAAAGTAATGATAGGATACCGTTACTTTGGACTACTTATCAGTGCTTAAGTTTATTGTCTAATAATAATGAAATAGAAGGTAACTTAAAGTTTAAAATATTAAAATTTGAAGATGACTTTATGGTCCAGTTAATAGGACATAAAGCTAGTCATCTCAATGTTTTATATTTTAAAGCCAAGGGAGGTGATATAGGATGCAAAGAACTAAACACCATCCTAAAAAACATTCCTGATTTTGCATTAAAGATTTCGTCTAAGAAGATATTTTTTAACAAAGATATCTCGCCAGATGTAAATTATTTTTGGGATAATGCATCTAAAGGTAATTTTAAAACCAAGATATTTAATAAAAAGAAAGAGTCATTTACAGGGCTTAGCCTTGAATTAATTCGCAGTTTTGTTAAGAATGCCACTCTTGAAAAGTTATTTTTTCGTGATAATTATTTTACTCCATACATTTGCACTGAGAATTCTAGGTTTGTAAGTGAGCTAACTAAAGCACTTGCAATCAACTTGCTATCTAAACAATCTTCTGATGCATTTGTTGAAGTAAAACGCCATGATTTGGAAGTCAGGTTTGGAGCCGAACATTACAATGACATCTTCCCTTCGCCTCCAAAATTTGAAGCTTCTATTCCGCCGAATTTGAGAAATCATCAAGAGTTAATATTAAAGTCGATATTTGATGATAAAAAAAACACCATAATTCATGCTCGAGGTGGTGTTGGAAAAACAGTCATGGCGAGACTAGCCCACTCAGTAGCTCCTGAACATTCATGCGTTATAGTTTATGACTGTTTTGGTGATGGCCTATATCGTTCGCTCAATAATCCGAGACACTCTTTTGATAAAGTTCTAGTACAAATCATTAATGAGCTTGCCATAGAAGGAATATGTGACCCTCTGGTTTCATCAGGAAAAGATAGAAAGAGTTTAGTTTCAGAATTTCAATCTCGTTTAGAAGTTGCAGTACAATTCTTGAGAAAAGGGAATGAACTAGCTCAGTTGTACGTGTTTATCGATGCAGCCGACAATGCAGTTATGGCTGCGAAGGAGAAAGCTGAAAACTCAATTATACCCGAGCTTTTGAATAGCTTAATGATTGATGGCTGTACGGTAGTTGCATTGTGTAGATCTGAAAGAATCGAGTTGCTAAGTCCTCGGGCAGAAGTTAGACAGCATGAATTAAGCGCATTTACTGAAAACGAGTCTCTTGCTCACCTACGCCTATACTACTCTGGTGCAAATGAAGAGGATGCTAAAGAGTTTCATCGACTTTCAGGAGGAAATCCTCGAGTTCAGTCATATGCTATTCAGGCATTCCCAGACTCGCTGTCCGACATGTTGCAAAACCTAGGCCCTACATTAACTACAGTTGATGCTCAGATCGAGGTTCAACTTGAACACGCAATTGAGCGATTAAAAAGCAAGAATGTCTCAAGTGAAAGTGTCAAAATTGACTTAATATGCACTGCTTTGGCTAGTTTGCCTCCATTTATTCCAATAAGTGTTATCTCTAAACTTACGAATCTTCGTGAGGCGGAAATTGGAAGTTTTATAAGTGATTTCGGACAAGGCTTAATATTAATTGACGATAGTATTCAGTTTAGAGATGAACCGACAGAAACTTGGTTTAGAAAGCAATACGCATCTACATCTGAACAAGCGAAGGAATTCGTTTTAAACATACGTGAGCTGGCTAGCTCAGACAGTTATGTTTCTGAATGTCTGCCATATTTAATGCTGGCGGGTGGTAATCATCAAGACTTAATCGATCTGGCTCTTTCAGAAGAGTTTTTACCTATAGATAATCCCATTGACACTAGAAGCATAAGTACTTCTAGATTAAATGCAGCACTAAAATCGGCCTTGAAGTTACAGGACTATGTATCATTTGTAAAACTGGCGCTAAGGACTGGAGAAGAATTTGCAGGAGACCAACGTCAGATCGACCTGTTAAATCAGAATGCCATATTAATTAGTGCCATTCAATCACCAACTGAAGTTCAAAAGTTGGCATTTCAAGGAAAGCTAGCAGGTGATTGGAAAGGTTCTGAAAATCTGTATAAATCCTCATTACTATCGGTACATCAAGAATTTAAAGGTGAGTCTCTAAGTTATTTAAGAGCAGCAGAAAACTGGTTAGCTTACTACTTTAAATCCAAGGCAAGTGAAAAGAATCGAAGGCGAAATGAAGGTGTGTCTACTAAAGAAGTAGCATTACTTTTTACAACATATTTGAATCTTTTTGGAGCGAAAAAAACAATTGAAAGAATATTGAATTTTACACCATCTAAGGCGCTTCAAAAAGCAATTGAAGTCTTTAGTAAAAATTTAGTAGACGAATCAAGGTTTGATGAAATAAAAGATCTTTCATTTTATTCTAGAGAGTTTGGATATATATGTATTCATTTCATATGTTCACTTTATTCGTTTCAGGTGTCTTTAAACAAAGAAATTGTCAACTCTTGTTTTTTAAATATAACTAAAATCGATAGCGATGAGGTAAATGTAGCAAATAAAACAATTCAAAATGTTAATATCAATTTATTCATTGAATGTTGCTTGGCTAATGGATTAGACCGAACGTTATTATACAGTTTTTTTCAAAGTAAGATAACTCTTAGTCCTAAGCCTTGGTTTGCAAATCCTACTATGTACCATAATGGTGATTTACATGATTTTGTCGAGGCTGCTGCACTAATGACCTTACTATCTGGAGTTCCGCTTCCAGATAACTCTATCTTCCCAAAAGAGTTCCTAGCCGATGATTTAGACTATAAAAAAGCTCAAGAGAAAGAAAAATATAGGAAAACACTAGATGCTACAATTCCTGCACAGTGTTTTTTAATTCAGGTCCGCTCAGGAATCATTAACGATTTTTCCTCCGAGTATGAAACCACTTTTGAACAGGTATCAAAAAACCTTCCTCCATCTTATGAGCTACGTAGTTACACCCCAGAATTAGTTAAGGGGATAAAGCAAAAATGCTTGTTTAGTGCTAAGAGTTTGAACAAAGAACAACAGATTCTGATTTTCTCTGATATCGCTAAAGAGGCATCATACAACTTATTGCTAGATGGGTTGTATTACACTTGTCGAGTCGAACACCTTCATCATCTTGCCAGCTTGTACGAGAATCCTCTGATTAGCACCATCTCAGCATTTAAAAAGGATGGCCCAGAAAGTACATCAAGCTCATATATTGATACTGCAATTGCGGTATGTCCCTTATCAAAGTTTAAGTCCGCCGAGTATTTCAATAAGGCTATCGAATCTGCATCAAAGTTTGGTGATGAAGCTTTGATGCGACACTCTTCTATTTTGTCTTTGGCTGAGAAAAGTTCAGAGGAGAGTTGTTCAGCAGAACTGACATACAGGTTCTCTAGAAGTTCAGAAGTGATTTATGAATATATGTCTGATCACTTCCCAATTGATAAAACGATGAAAGCCATTCAAAACATGAACTCCTCTTCTGCTTTCGCGATCATGGCTCGTTGGTTAGATCGAGAGGTAACATATTGGGGGGTTGTCGAAGACACGATTATCAGAGAATCGTTTGCTAATGGGGTATTAGCACCTGAAGAAGCGTGGTGTGCTCAAGGATTGGTAGATGAATCAGAGTATATTGACTTCATTATCGATTGCATCGAGAAAACTAAGAGTGAAAATGTAAAAAAAATTATATTTGATGATGCAGCTAGACAGTCTTTGATAAAAGGCTTCTCAGAAAAAATGTTGAGTCGTATTCAAAAAGTAGGAGATAAATTTGGCTTGAGTTCACCCGACCTTGTTGATGCGATTCATCTACTTAAAAAACAAAACCGAGATAAACTTCCGACGAAACAATCTTTAGGTTCAGAGAGTAAAGAGCAAGAAATTGATTGGAGTTCAGTTTTTCGTTCAAACAATTTTACTTCTTCTGATCATATTGAAAACTCATTGGGCAATTTCAACCGAATTAAAAATGGATGTCACATAAATGTATTTTGGGAACAGGTTTATCTAAAGGTTCCTACACTGTCTTCTGTGGACTTCATTCGCTCTATCTTGAGATGTAAATCTCTATCTAAATATGAATTGCAAAGCTTCTTAGAAAGTACACCTATAGAATGGCTTCAACATGATGATTTTAAAAAGGTATGGTTACAGGTTTTTGATTTATATGTAGAAAATAATGCTAGCCTTGTCTCAAGTCCATGGTGGGTGGAGCAGTCAACGTCAAGATTTCCCTTGAAAGAAGACTTTGCTAAACTAAGATGTAACGGCGTAATCAAAGCTCTCGAGGCTAAAAGTGATTTTGATGATGCTGAGTTCATTTTTTCAGTTATATCTGTCGTATCTGATAAGCTTAGTCCGACTGAAGCCAGAGATGCCTTGAGCTATGCTCTTGATCGGGTCGAACTTCATATCGATCAGGATGACGCAGATGGAAGTTGGGATCACTGGTTAGAACCTTCTTGTAGCACTCCTGAAGCTTATGCATCTTTTATTTGGTCACTAATCTCTAATCCTACATCTAAAATATGTTGGGAAGGTGTTCATATAATTTACCGCCTTGTTGAGTGTGGTTGTGACAAAATTATTGATTCATTGATCCTTCTTTTTCCACGCAATGATAACGCAGCATTCGCGTCAAACAAGTTTCGATTCTACAAGCATCATGCACAGCTCTATTTTTTAATAGCGATGCTCAGAGGAGCCAAATCAAATCCGGCAACTTTATTGAGGTATAGCTCATTTTTTATTGAGCAAGCTACAAGTGCAGATCATATCCTATTGGAACACTATGCCTCTAAAGTTGCTTTTGAGTTGTTGCAGAAAGACTCTACTGTTTATAGTACGGACGAGATTTGTAAGTTGAAGGAGGTTGGGAAGAGCCAATTCGGTAAAAATATTCTCAAATCACGAGATGAGTGTGTAGATGTAAATATTGCGAGTAGTGGTGAAGACATTCCTGATGTCTCATTTTTCCTCGATTTTCAAGAGTACTGGCTGAAGCCGTTAGCCAACGTTTTTAATGTTTCAGTCAAATCATTGAAACAAGCTGCAATGAATATAGTGATTAATGAATGGGGAATTAGCCCCAATGACCAGTTCTTCGACGATCCAAGAAGTTATGGTCGAAAGGAAACACATTCAAGGCACTATTCAATACCTCCAACTCAGCGTTTTGATTTTTATTTGGGGTATCACGTAGTATTTACTCTTGCTTCGCGCCTAATTAAAAACATTCCTATAGCACAAAGCAAAAACGATTGGGAGGGAGATCGCTGGTTTGAATGGTTATCTGGACACTTATTGTCAACAGATAATGGTTATTTGCTAGCTGATTTAAGAGATCCTGCTCCTCTAATTAGGAGGGGCTGGCTTGAAGAAATAGTCACAGAGTCATGGCGTTGGGAAATTCTTGATTGCGACTTTTTCGAAGGTCTGTTGTTGAAACATAAAGAGAAAACATTTGTTTGTGTCACAGGTTTATGGGCTGACACCGATGGTCGCGGTAACAATGAGGAATACCGTATTTCAAGCGCCTTAGTATCACCGAGCAACTCTGATTCGCTATTAAAAGCGCTAGTCACTTGCAAAAATAGTCACGACTATAAGCTTCCTACATATGAAGAAGAACGGTTTGAATTGGATGATCATGACTTTCAATTAAAGGGATGGATCGTTGAGCCTGATTCATACAAGCGCTTCGATGAAATAGACCCTTATGCCGGGGAACTCCAGTTTCCAAGCAAAAGGATAGGAAGTGAATATGAGAAATTACTTCAATTGAGCTATTGCAGCCTCAGTCGAACCTATACTGACATCCTAGGTAACAAGCATGGTTTCTCTGAAACTTGGACTGATACCCATACCCGATACAATGAAGGGATCATACGAAAGGGGGATAGGGTCTACATGTCTTTAGATATGCTTAAAACCCTCTGCATTGATACTGAATTGTCACTTATATTTGAAGTGTCGATTAGTCGCCAAAGCTCAACTTTTGATAAGGATTTACCAACAGATGTCAAATACTCAGGCCAATATTGTAACTTGTATACTCTCTCAAGAGATGGAGTCATCAAAGACTACCAATCAAGATGTTATCAACTTAGGTAAAGCGATCATTGCAGAGCTTGATATGGAAATAGAGTGCAATACCCCTGCTCGTTGGATGGTCCATTACATTGCCGAGAATATCAACAAAGCTAGTCATAGTGATGGCGATGCGAAGGATACTGCTGAAAGAAACTGTGTCGATGCAATTATTAAGCTTTGGCAGCATCGTTCAGAACTTCCTAGAGGCATCAGGCCTTTTACTGAGTTTGACTCAGTTTTTCAGGGGCTTAGCCGTCTAGACAGTTCGAGTAGTAACCACTATTACAATGAGTTCCTTCAGTTTGATGAAGAAATTGATGACGAGGAGTCAACCGACACTAAACAGTGGGTCAACGTTGCTTTAACAGTGGACCAAGCAGCTAAAAGTTTAGTTTCAGAATGCTTCGAAAAGGCGGCTCAATCTGCCTTAACCGAGAAGTCTAAAAGTATTCTGCAGCTTGCACCAAAAAGCTCCGGAGATGACATTAAGGTTTTGTTGAGTTTTCTAGATGATGAAATCGACGAAAATACATTGAAAGAGAAAAAGATAGCTGACATCGAGTCAAAAATAGCGAGAATACAATCATTAAAAGAAGCTTGTGACGTATTTCTAGAAAGTTACAAAGGTGATTTGGAAGAGTTAGTTAAGCGAGATATTACTTGATGTTAGCCGTAAGCTCTGTGGTAAGAGTTTGCACTTGGCCTAAGCAATCTGCTCCGAGCCCAAACGAAGTAGCTTTTACTGATTAACTATAGTGAAATATAGATGTTATGTTAATGGAATGGGTTATATGCTTTTCGAGTGTTTAGGCTTCGCTGATTGTAGTTACGATCCGGCAAAACCGACTACATACTTTGGCCTAGGTGATTTAATCGCAGCGCTTGGGTTAGCTATAGCGTTCTGGCAATTGGTAACTCCTCTTATAAAACTGCGTATAAAATGTCATCAATTTAGTAAATTTGCTATCGGCTTGTCATCATTAGCGATCTTTTCTATTTTGATCGCAGCAGTACTCCCTTCTATCCCGGGAACAGCAATACCGTTGTTAGGATATCCACTATTTTGGGAGGTTTCTGCCACTGTATTCATCTTAGTTTCGGCATTAATAGCTTGGAGGGCTGCTACTACAAAAGTAACCCTTAAAGATGATAACTTCCAGCTTTACCAAAGAGAGTTATTCCAAGCACTAGAAGGGCAGGATAAAGGTGCACTCTTTTCTATCGTAGATGAGCTGTCAGTACCAAACATCAAGTATCTTGCCATCAACTACTATTGTGAACATGAGTGTGAAAACAAAAGGTTGGCTCACAACATAATTGTCATGCTCTCAGATGAAGACATCACAAATAACATAGTGATTCATAACCCTATGTTATTTTATAACCTTCTCGATGAGTTTTCACGTCATAGAGAACCAGACCGTGGCTTCTTTAATAAGCTTGTCGAGGAACTTATTTCAGCTAGTTGTAGGTGCGAAAACTCTTTCTTTTACCAGAGTGGGAAATTCCAAGGGATTGGCATTTTTAACGATAACGCTGGGGCGTTAATTTTCGGTTGCTATGACTTTCACAGTGCTTATCGCGTTTATAATCTGAATGGTTTCTTCTCGTATGGTGAGCCTTTCGTTAATAGAAAGGGATACTGGGAATCATATCACGTACTAGCAAAGATCTCAGTAGACACGATTCTTTACGGGAAATCTTACGATGGAAGTGTCTACAGTAGAGAAGACTTATTCTCGAGTTTTGTGATTGGTTTAAAAAATACAATTGACCTCTTACATCAAGTATCAGATGACGCGAAGTTTACCGCGCGATATGTGTTTAATGATGTTCTCCAGTACTCATTTCAGTCATACCTAACCTATATGAACAAATTTCAATCCGACCCACACTTAGATGGAAATAGACCTTTAGAGAAAGAGTGGGTCGATGTGTTGGATAGATTCACGCTCCTCAGCTCAAGAGCTGACTATTCAGATAAGTACTCAAATGGTCAAGTTTTTGCCGACATTTTTGAATGGCTTTTCTCGGATCTAAATGAACTAGGTAGCAATAAATATCAAGAAAATATCATCGATGCGTTTCTCGAAGGACTCACTTCCAAAACAAACCGTGCACTGGACATAAATTGCAATCTTCATGGCTACAAATATGTTGTAAGGCAACTCATTAGCTACATTAGATTTGAAGATGTCACTGTTTATCAGTCTAAACGATTATACTCGGAGAAACTTTCCACTTTTTGTGAAGTAGTAAGTAGAAGCGTACTGTCCAATATTACTAGCTTTGATAAAACTGATAAATTGGAAATTCTACTTCCTAGTAACGTAAAATTGAATAGAATCGGTGGTTATGTTAGATATGAATATACCAGCTCTTTCCGAGACTACAGGTTGATAGATAAAGTAGATGGTTAGTTGTAGTAATCCATACAGGAACTTACACATACGCTCGTCAGTCACGACTCTATCGTACTACTGTTACCATATGTCGCATTTTGGACAGAATATGCCAGCGATTTTTGTAAATTAGCGCAACTAAGATTAGTTTTTGCAAGGATAAAAATTTCTCAGAGATCCCCCTTACTTACATACTCAACCTTTCTGCTTTAACTTGAGCCAGTACACTAACCACCTCAGTCTGGTACTGTTCAATTGTGTATTCAAAATTAAAAAACTCATCGTAGCACCTATTAAATGCTCGTTCTTTAAAGTTTTTGTACCAACTGATGGTGTTTAGTCCATACTTTTCAATTAGTGGCTGCACGACGTTTATACAGTTTTGTTGTAGAAGCATTAATGAGAATTTTTCCAACATCATTGAACCAAAGAAATTTTCAGATAAATAGTCTTTAAGTTCTGTTTCACTCATCCGATTAACATCACATATATGTTCCTCTACAATCCGATTATAAATCTCCATATACTTTGATTCTGAGTAACACTGAATTAGAGCCGTAAACTCAGCAATTTGCTCTCTCGTTAAACTTGAAAGTAACTTTTTTCCTAACTCACTTTTCTTTGATAGCTCCTGTGTAATTTTATCAAAATCAGGCTTATATATTCGGGTTTTACTCTTCGTGCGTTCATATTCTGACAGATACTCTTCCACTGGCTTATAATCAAAATACACATCAAATATTGTTCTGGTCGCTTCCAAATTTAGGTGCTTTGGTTTGTTAATAATTTTCAGGCTGTGATTTAAATAATGATTACTTTCTATTGCAGAAATCGTTTTGCTATACAAGCCACTTGATAACTTAAATTTATCTCTGACAAATGGTTTGGCTTGCTTAGCTATGGGTTCGCCCTCTTTACTTTCGTATTTAGCAAGCATCAAAGAAATTGACTGCAGGTCATAAAGTGAAAGCTGATTTGGTGTGGTCACCCAACTGTACTCGTATTTCATCTCATTTGTAATATCATCCTGAAAATCAAACATCTTGAATAGCAATGTAAACCTGAGTTCAAGTATTCCAATGTTTATAAGTGGTGTTTCAGATAAATGAACCTGACTATCGTTGCTGGCAGGATATCTAAATGTTTGGCCTGTAGGGTCGATATCTGCAATATCTTTGATGTAAGGGTCAAGAAGGGGGACAAGCTTGTTGAAACGTGAATCGATTATAGGAGCATATTCACTAACCAGACTCCATAATTTAGAAAGGTTATGAGTGGATGCTTCATCTATTGTAGGAAAGGGCATAAGTGTCCCCTTTAAAGAAGGATCTTTTGCTACTTTCGCATCCCTATACTGTTTAAGCTTCACGTCCCTTTTAGTCGCTAAAATACTTAAATCTTTCCACCATTTTTTTAGCCTTAGCTCAACGGCATGCCTCATGTTGAAACATATAGGATATACCAAATAATCAAGGTGAGTTCTTAATTCAGAAGATTCTTTCGCTGATCTAATTAGCTCCAGTGCAGCACTTGAAAACCCAAGTGCGTAATCAGTATTTGATCGTGGTTCTCCTTCAGGTGCGAAGCTACCATTGTGACCGACTGTGGCATTTAGGTGAATCGTTTCACCCCCAGAAAAGGTATCGTTTTCTATTCTTTGATTCACTATAACACCCTGCTATATAGCTGATATCCATTAAATAAATTAACTGCTTTCTCTTTAGATATTTGATTTATAATAGGTTTATTAGATAAATTAAGTCAAAGACTAAGCTCGAGAATTGTTATACATGCCCGTCCGGCAAACTTTGGGGCAAGTCGTCTGAGCCAAGAACACACTACAGCCAAGAGCACTACACTGACACATTGATTGACAGAAATTAGTTAAAGCATTAACTCTACCACTAAGACTCAAATCAAATTTTTGTAGTTTGCTCAAACTAGTTGATTTCATCTGGTAATGATAGGCTTGAGTGCTATTCACATGATGATTGATTTCTTTATAATCATGGTTTTATGGTTATTGTGAAGCGAAAAACAATGAAAAATGGCGATGTATATCGAGGGATAAATTTTGAAATTGAGCAAACAGATGCAGGATACGTGGGGCTGGTCGATTTGCAAAAGTACAGTAAATCCATTAGCCGAGATAGTTTGGCAGAGTTGAAATGTGCCTTGAGAGAGAATGTTGATGAGTTCTTTAATCAACACCCAGATATATCGCCTAATAATAGAGCGGAACCAAGTACAGTTGTGTATTGGCTTTTTGCTTGTATCGGTATTCTATGGATGTTGTGGTTATGGGGCAGTTATCCGGGAGATTTAGTTACTGATGGTTTTAATTTGGTTAACTCCAGCGAAAACTCGTCAACAGGTAACGTAAAATCAAGTTGGTTGAATGACTTTGGCTCATTTTTCAACAATATGGCAGCACCTATTATTTCTTTGCTATCGTATTTTGGTTTGCTCTATACGCTCGTCCAACAAAACAAATCCCATAGAGTTTCTCTAGATGAGTTGGAGCTAACTCGGCGTGAACTGCAAAGCTCTGCGGAAGCGCAAAGGGATCAAGCAGGGACTCTTGAAGAGCAGTTAAAGGAAGCGAAAAGAACAGCCAAGCAAGAACGTTTTGATAGTACGTTTTCAAGCCTGTTGACCGAACATAACCAGATGCTCAGCCAATTATCTGGGAATAAGAATGTTAAGTTGTATGATACTGAGCATAGAGGGCTAGAAAAAGAGTCGTTGAATGATATTCGCAACGTTATTCTGGATGATTCAAGCTTAAGCCGATATTTTCGAAATCTATATCAACTACTTAAATATATTGCAAAGAATCATGTAGATAACACAGAAAAAATCTTCACTGACGAGTACTTGAAGGGTGTGCCCTCAGAGGAAGAAAAGTATTATTCAAGCTTAGTTCGATCAATGCTCCCAATGAACATCTTAAGGTTACTAGCAGTAAATTGTCATGATGGTGTTGTCGACGATCATTCCTTCCATAAATATTTCTTACTTATAGAAAGATATAGCTTTTTAGAGCATTTGAATGTAAACAAGCCATTAACGTTTAATAAACAAGGCTGGAATACAAATTCTTCAAGAGATTATATTCCGAATGCGTATGAGATGATCTTGAAGGCTTATTCTCACAAGTCATTTGATCAAAATGAAAGTCTCAAACAAAAAGAAAAAAATTTGTCTCAGTTGCTAAAAAAAGGCGCGAAAGTGGCCATAAGTGATCAAAGTATTCTTAATAGAAGTTATTATGATGGCAGTGTTTATCACAAGGTCAAAGAAAGTAACGCATCGTAAAGACAATAATCTTTTTAGATGAGGAAATAGACGGCTCCGTAGCGACTTTTAGCTCTATCTAATTTTGGGGCAGAAGCACTTTATGGCAACCTGTCAGATCTAGCCAAGTGAGGTTACTAAGCTGACAGGTTGTTATCAGATTAATTAAGTTTAGTCGTTTGCAAATGTCTTACGCACTACAATTTTCATTTTGGTTGCTAAGATTCGTTTGGAGAACTCTCGTAGAGTGATAAAAAGCGGCTTTCCTATCACAAAAAACCTCTCGATAATCGTCATAAGAATCGACAACAAAGATAACTCGTAGGTTTTCTATTGAACGAGCTGTTAATCGATTACGCAGCCAACCTGAAAAGTTAGGATCCTTTAACGCCTCGACACCGTAGAGCCAGAGCCAAGTAGGATACTCATTTTCCTCAATAGACTTATTCAGCTTCCCTGACGACGTGAAATTTTGTTTCCACTGATTCAAATCAATTGTTTTTACAGCGACCCCTAAGGATTCATTAATTCGTTCAATATTAGAGATTAACGAGTTGGTCAAGTCTGGACGAAACACGTGATGCATACGCATATCTAGGGCCCAAGCACATCTAACATATCGTTCTAAACCTACTTCATAATCATTGAAGTTAGCTTCGATGTCTTCAAGCGTTTTTGCATGCATTTACTGTACTCTTAGTTTTATCGTTACGTTATCGCAACTTTTAGTTCGTTAGTATGGTAACTCTTAACGAAAAGACTTTCGAATAGAAATCAGTTTGCTACTACAATGGTCCTCAACTCTTTTTAGGTTTGTACACATGTCGATTGGTTTGTTAACTCGTAAAGAGAAGATGAGAGATAAGTTGATGTGGATTCACTCTATAATGAAAAGCGTGTGGTTATCTTCAGCCAAATGAATGAAAGCAGTATCAAACCTTCAAGACGAAAAAAGCGCAGATGGTTTACGTTATTGAACTACCTAACCGATTTTCAATGCTCTTATCTTGGCTAGTAGCTCATTGTTGACACCTTCTCCGAAAGCTGATTTCAAGTAACGATTAGGTGAGGCCTCGAGTAGAGCACTTTGTTCGAGATCGCCGCATACATACCATACAGCTTCTAGGTTTTGGGCATGGGCTAGCATCCTACGCAATGGATCGCTATTCCCCATACGAACACTTGTTGTTACTTCCGGCGCTAGCTCATCGTTGCTAATCAAATCTTCATTGATGAAAAAACTCCTTGGATATCTAGCATCTAATGGGAAGAGTTTTAACCCGGAGTAGGCAGCTGCTTCACGTAGTTTGTTTAAACCAATGATGTCTGGTGAGATCAATTTACAAAGGGGCATTGTAGGGGCTGCTTGCCAATTCTTGTATCTTGTACAACGATCTTGATCTGCACGAATATACCCGTTTGAGAACAATAGACTGTTGGTGTCGAAGTATAAAATTTTCAACTTTAAACCTCCGGGCGAGTTAACTGTACTTCAAATTCTAATTTCATCACTTTCTAAAAACCAGTACCCATATTCGTCCCACTCTCCCCGCCACTTTCGATAAAAAACCGCTGTTTATACAGCGGTTTTTTCGTATCTGGTCTATTAGTCTGAACTTAGCTCATCTGAATTCATAGGGTGAGACTAGCCCTTTATCCTTCCGCTTTTTTATGAATTTTTCTCTGGGCTCTTTTGCCGCGCGGCAACACTTGCGTCAAAGTTGGCAACTCGATCTGTGAATGCCGCTGACATGCTTTTAGGAATAGAAGTCGCTAACGGTAGATTGGCTTTCATCGGGTCAACGGCTCGGTTTCTCACCAGTACTTCAAAGTGAAGGTGTGGCCCCGTCAGACGACCTGTTGCTCCGGAGAGGGCGATCTTCTGTCCTCTCTTCACGTGTTGTCCTTTTTTAACCAGAAAACGGCTGAGATGTAGGTAACGGGTTTTGTATACGCTGTTATGCTCGATAACCAGATATTTGCCTGCGTAAGGGTGGTTTCGTACAGCAATCACTTTTCCATCTCCCGTAGAGTAGATAGGAGTGCCGACCGGTGTTGCGAAATCGGTGCCGTTATGAGGTGAAATTCTGCCTGTGACCGGGTGCCTCCTTTTAGGGTTAAAAGGCGAAGTGATACGGCGATAGGCTTTGGTTATCGGGTATCGATCAAAGGCTTGTTCTAAGCTATTACCTTCTCTGTCATAAAAGCGTCCATCGTCAGCGAGAAAAGCGGCTATTTCGTGACTTCGCATCGACAAGGAAATTCCCTCAATTTCGGCATTCCCTGTTTTATGATCATCGAGGTACTGTTCCTTAACTAGAATGTTGAACGAATCACCCGCGCGCAGATCACGAGCAAAATTTACCTTGTCCCTTAACACTCGTGTGATGTTTGCGATTTGCGTTGTGCTTAATCCTAGGCGATGCGCCGCCACAGAGAAGCTTCCATTGACCTCACCAGAGTAGAGCTTTGAACGCCAGCTACCGGGCTGTTCATCAAAACGATAGCTAAATTGCCCACTGTCGTCTTTTTCGTAAATTGCTTGCTCTACCAAACTCTCATGGAAGATCAGTGCGTTGAGTTTGCGTGTTTCATTATCAACAACGAACTCTAAATGATCGCCGGGTTTGATCGTATCCAGCTTAAGTGAAACCAGATCCGCTTCTAGAATGTGTTGTAGCGTCTGATAAGGCAGATGCCAAGCTGAGAAAATTGAACTTAATGTGTCACCTACTTTCACGATGTAGTGGACTTTCATCGGTTGAAACTTTGAAGTCACCGCATCGGGAAGAGATTGGTAGGGGACTATGGGGATTTTAACTTCAGGTGAGGGTGTTTCTTTGGTTGTTTCAACTTGAATGAATGCAGCGATGGAAAAACAAGTGACAGCGATGAGTGCTAGTAGAGAGCGTTTTGAAAGCATAGCAGGTGTTATCTATGAAATTATCGAAATGTTATAACATAACATTCTGGGTGTGTGTAGTGTTGTTGTGTCAATGTCAGTGAACCGTATTGATTAAGGTGACGGCCTAAGTTGGGCAGTATTACAGAAATTGCTTACGAAATGCTGAAGGCGTTATGCCTTTCATGGTTTTAAACTGGCGATTGAAGTTAGAAAGATTCTGAAAACCTGTCAGTTCGGCAATTAGCGCGATTGGTTTTGCAGAACTTGCGAGCAACTCACACGCTTTGCCTATTCGATACTGCTTCAAATGTTCGGAAAAACTCACCCCAAAATGCTTTTCATACATGCGATACAAAGAGCTCTCACTCATATGAAGAAGTTGGCAAAGATCGGAAACCTTAATAGGGCGGGCGTAGTGCTCCTCTATATAGAACCTAGCTTGCTGAATTCTTTGATAGGACTCTTTATCATCTTCAAAGCGGTGTAAATGGTAGGGAGTCGCTGATAAGGTTTGCCGAGTTTGATCTTCCACTAGGAGCAAAACAATCTCCATGACTCTGACGGCCTGTATTGGCAGGGATTGTTGCTCTAAGTCTCGAGTAATGACGTTGACTCTCTGGGCGGTTTCCTTACTAAACCTGACTCCGTAGGCGGCTTCTGCCAATATGCGTTTAAAGTGATGGGCTTCTGGAATCAGGTCTTGCAGTTTCTCTAGCCATTGGTGTTTAAACCAGATGACAACGGTGTGATGTGTGCCTTGTTCCTCTCGTGATAAACGACCACTCAGCATGTGCGGTAATCCAGGCCCGTATAACAGCAGTGTGTTGTGATCGATCTTACCCACTGCATCACCCGCAAAGTAATTACCTTCAAAGGCGTCGTGCGGATCTAGGTAGAGCACCAGTTCATATTCAGAATGGTAGTGCCAGGCACAGGCATACTCTTGCTTGATAACATCGCAACAATAGTGTTTGACCAACCAGTTAAAGCTAGGGTGATTGCTGATGTTTTCTATAAACGGTTTCAATTCGAAGTTCTCCCCTGACACCTTACTAGGCTAATGAAACTGCGCGAAAACTGTCAATGAAAATACATCTATTGGTGGAAAAGTATCAGATGTAGGTCGAATACTATTAATTTAGCCGTACGATACTATTTAAAATTAAGCGGTTTTCTAAAGTGAATCTCTATCTCCAAATAGCATAAAGAGCAGAATATGCATAAAGACAGAACCGCGATACTTTTTATTATCACAGCCTTCATTTCTGGGCTTTGTGGTGCTTTTTTTTACCCGCTTTCGAGCCTGTTTATAGTGGAAGCTTTGGGGGCTTCTCCAATGATGCTGTCTGCCTACATGGTCACAGCGGTTGTTAGCTCAGTGATTGTCTCACAGGTCATAGCCCGCTACTCAGATCAGGGTTGGCAAAGAAAGCGAATACTGATTGTGTCGTTGAGCTGCTATTTGGTGACCGTGGTGAGCTTTATCTTTATTCGCGAATTTTGGTTGGCGATAGTGGTTGTGACGCTGTTTGGCAGTGTCAGTGGTGCTTCTTTTGGTCAATTGTTTGCGCTAGGCAGAGAGTATGGCGACAGTCGGTTTGAAGATAGCACCAGCTTTTTGTCGATAATGCGGGCAGGGATTGCGATTGCTTGGGTGTTCGGTCCGCCCGTGGCGTTTATCCTTAAAGCTCAGTTTGGTTTCAATGCTTCTTTTGCTGCGTCAGCCTTTATCATCTGTACTGCGATTGTCGTTATTGCATACTACCTGCCAGATAGTGTTGTAAAGCCTGATATCGAAGAAAAAGATAAAGTGACAGCTCCTAGTTCAATAAACTTTCTGATTGTGTTGTATGCCTTTGTTGTGGTGTTCGCCTTTGCGGCAAACAACTTATACATCGTCAGTATGCCGCTCTATTTGTCTCAGGAGTTAAAAGTGGAAGCAAACTGGCTTGGAGTGCTGTTTGGAGTGGCAGCGTTGTGCGAGATCCCAGTCATGTTCTACGCCGGAAAGCTGGCTGCTAGGTTCGGTACCGTACGTGTTATGTCGGTCGGTTTGGTGAGTGGTTGTTTGTTCTTTGTGACCATGTTGATCGCAACAGACAAAGCCATGCTGATTGCTGCCCAGATCTTCAATGGCATTTTCATTGGCAGTTGTGCAACGTTGGGAATGGTTGCGCTACAGGACATGATGCGTGACAGGTTGGGAACTGCATCAACGCTGTTTTCAAATTTACTCAACGTTAGTATGTTAGCCGCCAGTTTAGCCGTTGGCATTGTTGGAGAGCTATTCAGTTACTACAGTGCTTTTTATGTCTGCTTGTTCGCGATAGTGCTAGCGTATCTATTGCTATCTCTATTCGCTTACAAGTTAAATAAAAAGCAGCGCCAAGCACCGTGTCCAGCGACGGCTTAATCAACCAATGAAAAGGAGCGCTTGATGCGCTCCTTACTTTTATGCTGCTGGGTAAACCATGGGGAAATCCAGTGATGGATGTTTGTCTACCAAAGACTTATAGCCGTAGACGGATTCAATCATTTCGGATGTCAGAGCTTCCCAAGGTGGTGCGTCACACACCAGCCCTCCGTCGTGCAGTACCACAAGGCGATCAGAATATTGAGCAGCCAAATTGAGGTCATGCAAGACCACAACTACGGCGGTGTTCTGCTCGTCTGCGAGTTGGCGAGCAATCTTCAGCGTATTGTGTTGATGGGCTAGATCCAGTGCAGATGTCGGCTCATCGAGCATCAAAATTTTCTCGTCGCCTGAGTGAGATAATTGCACTAATACGCGTGCCAGGTGCAGGCGCTGTTTTTCGCCACCAGATAAAGAAGGGTAGAGCCGCTCGGCAAGGTGCCCAACATCCGTCATCTGCATGTATTGTTTTGCTAACGTTTGAGTCTCTTTGTTAGGCAGGTTAAGTGGAATGGCACCTAGCTCAACCACCTCATGTGCCAGAAACGGGAAGCTCAAGGTGCTGTGTTGAGGCAGCATTCCAAGATGTTTGGCTAGTGTGCCTGCTTGCCACTCTTTTCGATGCTTACCAAAATACTGAATGTTATTGTTGGATGGAATTTCACCACAGAGCAACTTGAGCAACGTACTCTTTCCTGCTCCATTGGGACCAAGTAACGCAGTCACTTCTCCCGCTTTAATCTTGATATCCACATCATCCAAAACTTTGCGTTTTCCAAAACGCATTGAGATACCTTCACCGGACAGTACAACTTTTCCCATTACAAGATCTTCCCTTTTTGTTTGAACAGCAGATAGATAAAGAATGGCGCGCCAATGATAGCGGTGACGATACCAACAGGGAGTTCAGCGGGCGCAAAAGCAACACGAGAGAACATATCAGCGAAGGTGAGGAGTAATGCCCCCATCAACGCAGAAATCGGTAGTAGCGTACGGTGGTCAGGGCCAGACAGCATCCGGCCTAAATGCGGGATAACCAAACCAATGAAACCGATCATGCCAGATACGCTGACTGTCACGCCGACACCAATGGCAGTAAGCAGTATGAGTTGGCGTTTGAGCTTCTGTACGGGGATACCAAGGTGATTTGCTTCCGCCTCACCTAGTAATAAGGCGTTGAGAGGCATGGCTTTACGCATAAAAATAACCATCAGTATCAATAGAGTGACGGCACAAAGCGTAATGCTGGTCCAGTTAGCACCAGCCAGAGAGCCCATTTGCCACAGCGATAAGTCCCGAAGCATCTGATCATTGGCGACAAAACTCATAAAGCCGATACCAGCGCCAGACAAAGCGCTGATCGCTACGCCTGCTAGGAGCATAATGGTCACTGACGTTCCCATTTTGCTGGTCCCGAGCTTATACACCATGATGGTTGTCAGAGCACCACCAAAGAAAGCGAAAAGAGGTACGGCGGCAAAGTTCATTAATTGAGGATAATCAATACTGAATTTTGCAAACATCACGATCGCGAAAGCGGCCCCCAAAGAAGCACCGGCAGAGACACCAATGATACCCGGCTCTGCGAGTGGGTTACGAAACAGCCCTTGCATCACCGTGCCGCAAATCGCCAATATGGCACCTACCAGCATGCAAAGCACGGTTCTAGGGAAGCGAATCTCGTGGATGACCATATTGATGTGAGGCGCGAGATCGTTAGAGCGAATAATCAGACTGTATACGCTGTCCATAAAACTGATGTTCATGGGACCAACAGTCACAGAGGTTAGCGCTGTCAGCGCCAGTATGGAGCCGAACAGCGTTAGAATTGCGGATAGAGGAATACGACGTAACAACATAAATACGGGCGTTTATTCTACGGTAGTCAGGATCTGGCTTAGTCGCTCAGCTTCAGAAAGACTCTTCAAGCCAAGACCGCCGACAAGTGCATGGCCGTCAACAGTAATAATGTTCTTTGATTGACCAGCAGGTGTGGCCGCCAATAGTGGCATTTTAGCCAGAATGGCATCAGCGCCACCCATCTTCTCATAGCTACGACCGCTAACCAGGATGACATCAGGTTGCATCTCTACCATGGCTTCGGTAGACAGTGGCTTGTATGAATCCAGCTTACTTGCCGCAGGGTTAACGCCTCCCGCCAGCTCGATGATTGCATTTGGTGTTGTGCTTGCTCCCGCTACATTGGCCGGGCGTCCTTCATGAATCAGCAGAAACAGGACTTTTTTGGCTTCTTTGGTTTTAGCTTTGTTTTTCTCAAGGCTCGAAATCTGCTGGTTTACTTCCGCTTTGAGCGCTTCAGCGTTCTTCTGGCTATCGGTTAGCGCCGCGATTTCATCAATGCGTTCCAGCAAGCCTTCAGGAGTCGGTAGGGTATTGACGATATCGACTTCAACACCAGCGGTTTTTAGTTGGCTCAGGCTCGTTTCTGGCCCCATTTCATCGGAACCAATCAATCGTGTTGGGTTGAGTGCCATCAAGCCCTCAGAGGATAAACGGCGATGGTAACCAATCTTTGGAAGCTTTAGATCTTGTGGCAGTTCGCTGGTGACATCTACGGCAACCAGCTGGTTTTGCTGCTCTAAGGCGAGGATAAGTTCTGTCACCGCACTACCCGCACTAATGATACGTTCATTCGCCATTGCTGTTGCAGCAACTGCAGATAGGGATAGGGCGGCAACTCCTTTGATCAATGTTTTCTTAAGCATAATAGACTCTATTGTTTTAATTCTTCCGTAAGTAGTTGTGTCGCCTGGATACTGTTTTCTTGTAAGAAGGCGAGTAGCTTGACGAGGTATTGCACGTCAGCGGTTTTCTCTGCACCAATCACTATCGGATGATTGTTTGATTTATGCTCTTCCAGCAGAGCAAGTTTGAAGTTTTCCCAATCAATGTATTCTTTGCCATTGATTGCCCAGTAAGGCTCATTTTCGAGAATATTGACGGTAATAGACTTAGTATCCACTTCCGCGACCACTTGTGAGTCAGTCGTTGGAAGGTCGACTTCCAGTGAATCGAGCTTGACGGCGGCGGTGAGCATCAGGAACACCATGACGATAAAAATAATATCCAGTAGAGGAGTGAGATCAGGAGTTAGACCGAAGTTACTCTTCTCTTGTGATACTTTGATCATGATGACGCCTCGGTCACTGGTATTGGGGCTTTCGCCGATACTTGAGGTGAAACGTGTTGGAGACTGATGCCTTCCAACCATAAGTTAACGTAGTTGAGTGTGTGTTCTAGCTTCGCCATGACTTTATCCGCCCACAGGCCAAGCAACTGAGCGCCAGCAATGGCTGGTAGAGCGATCAGCAAGCCAGCAGCGGTTGTGCGCATTGCTAAACCAAGACCGTCAGCGAGATCGTTGGGTGTAATACTGCCCGTTGATGCGGCAACGCCTTTGAACATTTCTATAAGGCCAAGTACCGTCCCCAGCAGGCCAATTAATGGGCTGATCACACCGATGAGAGTCAGCAAACGAAGGCCAGAATTGAGTTGATGGCGCTTTTCCTGAAGCCACATACCCGCGGCATCTTCACGCAAAACTTTGGAAAACGAATGGTGGGCTAACAGCATCGCTACGCCTTTATATAGCAGTGGGCGGCGTGGAGAGAGTTTCTCTGCCAAGGCTTCTAGTTGCTGCTTGTCGGAAGGAGAAATTTGGTTGAGCTCATTACGGATAGCGCGCTTACCCACGCCCAGGCTGATCATGACCTGGAACAAACGTTCGGTGATGATCATAACGGTTAATGCTGAACAAATGATCAGTGGCCATGTCATCAGGCCAAGCTGTTCTTGTAATTGATTTAGTTGTTCCATTGTTAATCCAATTTAAAGCGAACGGGTAATCTGACGCGGTGGGCCATCTTTTGTCCGTTAACGATGTGCGGGGAAAATTTCCACTTTTTGATGGCTTTCAGAGCAGAGTTATCCAAGATGGTTGCTCCGGAAGAAGAAATTAAGATTTGTCTGACCTGATCACCGTTTTCATCCAGCCAGACTTCATACATAGCTACGCCTTCAAGCTTTCTTTTCTGTGCGAGTCTTGGATAGACAGGTCGAGTCGGTTTAGATAAGAAGCTAGGTCTGTTTACCAGTACCGGTTCTTGGCTAACGCCTTGGTTTACCTCAGCAGGTTGAGGTTTCGTTTGTTCTACTACCTCTTTTTTCTTTTCTGCCTTCTCTACAGTTTTTTTAACAACAGGCTGATCTTGTGGTTTCTTTTGCGTTGTTTTTTTAACGGGTTTGTCAGTCTTTTTCTCAACCACCTTTTTCTGTTGTTTAGGTGCCTCTTTCTTTACTACCGGCTTCTCTTTCACCACTGGCTTTTTCACTGGTGGGTCGACTTTCGCTGGCTCAACTGGTTTAGGAGGCTCAGGTGCTTCTACGGGTTGTTCAGCGACAGGCTCCGGTTCCGCTGGCGGTTGTTGAGTGGGTACGGCTTTGAAGTTGATAGAGACCGTGGAAGATTGTGCACCAGCAGGCATCGCATGAAGCTTTGGTTCATCAGCGACAAAGAGAATTGCGGTATGAAGAGCAAGGGAAACGCATCCTGCTATCGCATATCTTTTTAGGTTCACTACCAGCCTCACGAATGAATCATTTTTTACAACATGGAATGAGATTATTACTTACAATCGAAATAAGATCAATTATCAATTGCATTATCATTTGCACCATTTTATGATCGTTCGCAGTTTTGAAAGATTTAGCGCGAGCCCTTGTGGAATAAGCGTTAAGAGATGTTATGTGATGTTAGATATTGATAAATTTGATGAATCGATTTTGGGAGAGGATACGCCTGATCCGTTGCGATTTGCGTTCCCCAAAAAGCATTCTGCTCATGCGGGCGGTATGGCATCTCCCATCATGCCTGAACAAAAAGTGCCACTTCTCAACACCTTGTATGAACAACAAGGTCAACGTAACAAAAAGCGTTGCCTATACATTCATATTCCTTTCTGCCGGGTCCGATGTACTTTCTGCAATTTCTTCCAAAATGCTGCGAGCCGAAAACTGGTCGATGACTACTTCGAAGCACTGATTAATGAAATCAAACAGAAGAGCGCTTTGCCTTGGACACAGACCGGTGTTTTCCATGCGGTTTATATTGGTGGTGGAACACCGACCGATCTCTCGACTGAGCAAGTGGAACGTCTGGGTAAAGCCATTCGTCAGTACTTCCCGCTTTCTACAGATTGTGAGATCACCTTAGAAGGGCGAATCAATCGATTCAGCGAAGAAATGTTTGAAAGAGCTCTGGAAGGCGGCTTTAACCGTTTCTCCTTTGGTATTCAGAGTTTTGATACCAAAGTCCGCCGTAGTGCAAAACGTCTGGATGATCGTGAAGTCGTCTTGGAACGTGTCGCGCAGCTCTCTGCCACCGAAGAGGCGCCAATAATTCTCGACCTTCTATACGGTCTTCCGTATCAGACGCTAGATGTGTTTGAGCAGGACTTGAATGATTTCATGTCGACAGGCGCTCACGGGTTAGATCTCTATCAGCTTGTGGTCGGTGGAACCGCGCCGATGCTGAATTTGGTTGAAAAAGGCAAGATGCCACCACCAGCAACGACACCAGATAAAGCATCAATGTATGAACTTGGTGTCGCTTTTATGGACAAACATTATATGCGCCAGCTAAGTGTTAATCACTGGGCAAGAGACAATCGAGAGCGCAGCCAGTACAACAGCCTCGCTAAGACATACGCTGAAGTATTACCTATCGGCTGTGGCGCTGGTGGCAACATTGGTGGTTATGGAATGATGAACCACCGTACATTAGAAACTTACATGAACGCGATGAAGTCTGGTGATTCAGTCGTCGCTATGATGACCAAGCAACATGCGCAGGAACCTTTGTTTGCTGCCATTAAATCTGGTTTCGACAAAGGTGTCGTTAGCCGTCATCAACTACCTTTATTAGCAGGTGAAGATACGTTTGATTTCTTTATGCCGCTGTTTGAAGTATGGCAGAACAAAGGCTTAGCGCGCATTGAAGGGGATTACCTAGCGTTGACTTTAGCTGGCAGCTTCTGGGCAGTCAGTTTGGCACAAGCCTGCATTCAAGTATTGCAAAAAACACATTCTGAAGTAATCGCGTCACACAAAGTGGCACTCTAAGTGGAATTATTATGGAAGCACTAAAACAACAAGTCGCTCAACTGATCGAGCAAGAACCGACACTTCTACCCGCTGCAATTGCAGAGCGTTTAGAGGTGTCTGAATTCGAAGCGGTAGCGGCTCTACCAGAAGAGATGATTGCCTTGGCTCCGGGAGAGCAAGCTCAGTCTTTCTTGGAAAACTTGGTCGGTTTTGGCCCAGTGACAACCATTGTTCATTCGTTCGGTTCAATTTTTGAAGTGAAGGCACCATTCCCGAAAGGCAAAGTTGCTCGAGGCTACTACAACCTGATGGGTAAAGAAGGCGAGCTTCATGGTCACCTTAAGTTAGACAACGTGAAAAATATTGCTTTAGTTAGCAAGCCGTTCATGGGGCGTGAGAGTCACTACTTTGGCTTTTTCTGTGAACAAGGTAATAACATTTTTAAAATCTATCTAGGACGCAACGAAAAGCGTGAGCTGATCGCTGAACAGGTAGAAACATTCAAGCAGTGGCAGCAAGAGCTACGCAAATAAATAGGAGCTCCGGCATGACAGGTTATGCCGGAAGCCAACATTATTAGAAATAAAAAGTATTGAAAAGTCAGGAGTTCAAAATGGATCCACAAGTAAAACAAGAGCGTCTTCAAGGTCGTCTTGGTCCGGAAATCAAAGAGTTTCGCCAAGAGCGCCGCACGCTTCAGCTAGCCACCGTTGATGCTGATGGTCAACCGAACGTGAGCTACGCGCCATTTGTTCAAAACCAGGAAGGTTATTTTATTCTGATCTCGGAAATTGCGCGCCACGCTCGCAACCTTCAGGTTAACCCAAATGTTTCTATCATGATGATCGAAGACGAAGATACATCAAAGCAGCTGTTTGCGCGCAAACGCCTGACATTTGATGCGGTAGCAACCGTTGTTGACCGTGAGTCTGAGCAGTGGCAACAAATTGTGGGTCAGATGAAAGAACGCTTCGGTGAAATCATTGATGGTCTGAGCCAGTTGCAAGACTTTGTTCTATTCAACCTGAAAGCGGAGAAAGGTCTGTTTGTAAAAGGCTTTGGTCAGGCTTATCAGGTATCAGGTGATGATCTGGTTGATTTTGTTCACCTTGAAGAAGGTCATAAGCAGGTAGAAAACGCTTAAGCTGTCCAATTAAGTCGAAAACTGTCTGATAAGGGAGCTATACTGGCTCCCTTTGTTGTATCTGAAAGGGAAAAGCGTGAAACCTGTAAGCAAGGATCATGGGGAAATTTGTTATCCCTTTATTTATGAAGACAGCCCAGTGTGTGACTTTGAGATTGCGGCGGATGAGCTGTGTACAAGGATTGGTCTGGTCCTGACGATGGATCTGGATGACTATAGCCGAGATGTCCTGCAACGAGTCCAGCCTTATGTTTATCACTTGAATGGTTCGGTGCGTGGAAAACTGGCAATTTTTGAGGATAACCTGCAGGAGCTTTATCATGATTACAATGCACTGCGTGAAAAGCTAGACGGAGGTTTTAAAGGCTTTGTATTGCCCGGAGGGCATCCTATTTCAGCAGAGTTGCATTTGTGCAGGACACAAGCGAAGAAAGTTGTGCGTGCTCTTGTAGCGATCGAACATGCAGGTAAAAAATCGCCTGATCCTATTTTGTTTCGATATGCTAATTTGCTAGCGAATGTCATGTATACGTTGGCTTCTTATACCAACCGCATGCAACAAGTCGTTGAAACGGAATTCGTTAGCAAAAGTTATCCAATGCCAAAATAGTATGGGGTAACGGAAATGAAAACGCCCGGCATTGAGCCGGGCGTTGTTTTAATCGGTTGATGATTATGCTTCGAAATCAACACCTGCTTCTTTGTACAGGCGGCGACAAGCTTTACCATCACTGTGGAACAAGTGACAACGGTGTGCTGGAATGCCTACCATCAGTTTGTCTCCAGCTTCTACCGCTAGCGTATCTGGTTGGCGATAGATCATATCCGCGTCAGCTGCATCAATGTGCATGTACACCTGAGTTTCGTTACCCAACTTCTCTACGATGTTGACTTCACCTTCAATGGCAGCATCACCTTGATCAGCTGGAAGCAAGTGCTCTGGGCGCACACCCAGTGACATACGCTCGCCACGTGTTACCGTGCGGCCATCAACTGGAATCCAGAAAGTGGTACCGTTAGCCAGTTGAACCATGACTCGATCGTCTTCTACAGCTTCAATGAAGACACTCATGAAGTTCATCTTAGGTGAGCCGATGAAACCAGCCACAAAGCGGTTTTGAGGGTAATGGTATAGCTCAAGTGGTTTACCAACCTGAGCAACATAGCCTGCGTCCAATACCACGATCTTATCAGCCATAGTCATAGCTTCTACCTGATCGTGAGTTACGTAAATCATGGTACAGCCTAGTTTGCGCTGAAGCTTAGTAATCTCAGAACGCATCTGAACACGCAAAGCAGCATCTAGGTTTGATAGTGGTTCATCAAGAAGGAAAACATTAGGTTGAGAAACCAGAGTACGACCAATCGCTACACGCTGACGCTGACCACCTGAAAGGGCTTTTGGTTGACGATCTAGCAGGTGACTCAGTTGAAGAATTTCCGCTGCGTGTTCAACGCGCTTGTCGATTTCACCTTTGTCGGCTTTCGCCAGCTTGAGGCCAAACGACATATTGTCGTATAAGTTCAGGTGTGGGTATAACGCGTAAGACTGGAATACCATACCTACGCCGCGCTGAGAAGGTTCAACTTCATTCATGCGCTCTTCACCAATGTAAAGATCACCCGAAGTAATATCTTCTAGACCAGCAATACAACGTAGCAGAGTTGATTTACCACAGCCTGATGGACCGACGAAGACAACAAACTCGCCTTCTTGAATGTCCAGATCAACGTTCTTTGAGATTAAAACGTCGCCATAAGCTTTACATACATTTTTTAACGTGACACTCGCCATCTAGCTCGCCCTCGATCAATATTTTTATTTTACTGCCCATCATTATATGAATTATCGCGCGAGCAGTAAGTGTAGGAATTCGGTAAGGTGAATTGAAGTGTAAGAAAATAAGGGTGATGGATTCAATCGCATCACCCGTCAAAGCCAAAATAAAGTTCGCTTCCCCCGTATGAAAGTAACTGTCTCCCCCGTTGAATCCAAACTGGTAATGACACCAGAATCACTACGAACATCTACTTCATAACAGCGAACCCCACGGCATTGCAAACCAGCTTTAGTTTGATTGCAAAGCAATCATAAACACACTGGAAAGGGTTCTTACCATCCACTCTTGGATGACTGTAGTTTGGCTTTCTTGGACTGTTACTGCATCCTCCTGATGATTTTTTTTAAAGGGGTAGTAGGCGGGGAGTAGGGAGAGGAGGGCTGATCGCACGGAGTTAGATCGAGTTCAAAGAAATCTGGGGTTTGATAGTGAAATCGATCACGTTAAGCGTCATTTTTGTGATTCTGGTCGCCTTCGTCGAAGGATGACGATCACGAAAATAGGCCATAATACCGAGGGCGTAGGGAGTAGGAGGATGAGCTAATTGACAGTTTAGCTAAAAATGTATGTCGAAATACGGTGAAACCTCTGAACGGTGGAACCCTACAACACAAATATAAAAAGGATATGATCATGAAAAACGCCCTAAGCACAGTGGCACTAGGTACCCTAGTTGCTCTTGGCTCATTTGGTGCAAATGCTGCTATCGAAGAAGGTCAATTAACTATCTGGATCAACGGCGATAAAGGTTACAACGGACTTGCTGAAGTAGGAAAACAGTTTGAAGAAGAAACGGGGATCAAAGTAACAGTTGCTCACCCAGACGCACTTCAAGACAAGTTCCCTCAAACTGCAGCGACCGGTGATGGTCCTGATATTGTGTTCTGGGCTCACGACCGTTTTGGTGGTTACGCTGAAGCAGGTCTTCTAAGTGAAATTAAGCCGTCTAAAGAAGTGAAAGAAGGCATCGTAGACTTCGCGTGGGATGCGGTTAAATACAACGGCAAAATCATCGGTTACCCAGTTGCGGTTGAATCTCTGTCTCTTATCTACAACAAAGACCTAGTGCCAAACCCACCTAAGAGTTGGGAAGAAGTTGAAGCACTCGACACTAAGCTGAAGAAAGAAGGCAAGTCTGCCATCATGTGGAACCTGAAAGAACCATACTTCACATGGCCACTAATGGCGGCTGATGGTGGTTACGCGTTCAAATACGGCGCAGAAGGCTACGACATCAAAGACGCGGGTATCGCGAACGATGGCGTCAAAGACGCAATGAACTTTGTAAAAGGTCTGGTAGACAAAGGCGTGATCTCTTCTGATATGGATTACTCAGTTTCTGAGTCTGCGTTTAACCAAGGCAATACAGCGATGACCATCAACGGCCCATGGGCTTGGGGTAACATCGAGAAATCTGGCATCAACTACGGTGTAACCACTCTGCCTAAATTCAATGGCCAATCTTCTAAACCATTCGTTGGTGTACTAACAGCGGGTATCAGCACAGCTTCTCCAAACAAAGATCTAGCGGTTGAGTTCATCGAGAACTACCTACTGACTAACGACGGTCTACGTAAAGTTAACAATGACAAGCCACTAGGTGCGGTAGCGCTTAACTCTTTCCAACGTGAGCTAGATGCAGACAAGCGCATTGCAGCGACAATGGATAACGCGATGAACGGCGAAATCATGCCAAACATCCCTCAGATGAACGCATTCTGGGGCAGCGCGAAAAACGCAATCATCAACATCGTTGATGGTCGTCAGTCTGTAGATGCAGCACTGGCTGACGCAGAAAAACAAATGACAAAATAATTGTCGACCTTTTTAAGGAGGGGGTAACCCCTCCTTCATTTCTTTGTTTTATTATCGCTAGCAGGTTCTTTTATGCAGTCAGTTCAAGGTACAGATGCTATGACATCACCAACAACGAGCTTGCCTTCAAGTAAAAATGTATTCATAAAGTGGGCGCTTCTTGGCTCAGTCGGTATTCTTAATGGCTACGCGACGATTCTAATGTATTCACGTGGTGAGATTGCGTTTGCACTTCTTACCCTTATCATAACCGCACTTGCCCTTTATATCTTTGGTAGTAAAAAGACTTACGCACATCGCTACATTTACCCAGGTATCGCAGGCATGATTTTATTCATCCTGTTCCCGCTGGCGTACACCGTTGGTCTTGCCTTCACTAACTACAGTGCGAAAAACCAGCTTTCTTTTGAACGTGCTCAGTCTGTTTTGCTTGATCGTACTTATCAAAGTGGTGATAGCTACCCGTTCTCTCTTATCAAGACAGAGAATGGCCACCGTATCTCTGTGAAAAAAGGTGATCAGCTGTTCGCAACAGAAGAATTCAACCTCGCTACGTTATCTGGTGATATGTCGTTGACTCCTGTCGAGCAAGTTGAAGGTGAAAAAGAGAAAATTAAAGCCATCATCAAGAATAAATCTGTTCTTGGCGCTGTAGACCTGCACTTGCCGTCAGGTGAAGACATTCGTATGAGTGGTTTGCGCAAGTTTGCGGCAGTTGTCCCACTTTACACTTTGCAAGCGGATGGGGAGACGCTCTACAACAATGAAACGCAAGAAAACCTACGCCCTAACAATGAAGTCGGCTTTTACCAACCAGTTGATGAAAATGGTCAATTTGTAGGCTCAACTGTCTCACCAGGCTTTATTGTAACTATTGGTACTGATAACTTTGAGCGTGTCTGGAAAGATGACGGTATCAAAGAACCCTTTATTAGTATCTTCATCTGGACGATTGTATTCTCGGCAGTCAGTGTCGCTCTGACTGTTCTGATTGGTTTGGTTCTGGCAAGTGTTGTTCAATGGGAAGAGCTGAAAGGGCGAGCGATTTATCGCGTATTGTTGATACTGCCTTACGCTGTTCCTGCCTTTATCTCGATTCTTATCTTCAAAGGTTTGTTCAACCAGAGCTTTGGTGAAGTGAACATGGTCTTGGAGGCGATGTTTGGCATCAGCCCAACGTGGTTCTCTGACCCGTTCTTGGCGAAACTGATGATCATCATCGTGAACACTTGGTTAGGCTTCCCTTACATGATGATTCTGTGTATGGGCCTACTTAAAGCGATTCCAGAAGATTTGTATGAAGCATCGGCGATTGATGGAGCGAACTTTATCGACAACTTCCGTCGCATCACGCTGCCACTTATGATCAAACCACTGACGCCACTACTAATTGCGAGCTTTGCGTTTAACTTCAACAACTTTGTATTGATTCAGCTTCTGACTCAAGGTGGTCCGAACATGATTGGTACGTCGGAGCCTGCGGGCTACACCGACCTATTGGTTAACTACACATACCGCATCGCATTTGAAGGTGCTGGTGGTCAGGACTTTGGTCTGGCAAGTGCAATCGCTACGCTTATCTTCTTGTTGGTTGGTGCGCTAGCGCTATTGAACCTTCGTGTAACAAAAGTAGCTCAGGACTAAGGAGAGACACAATGGCAATGGTACAAGGCAAGTCATTAAAATACCGTGTTTGGGCTACTCACATCGCAATGTGGGCGTTCCTAGCACTGATTATCTTCCCGCTGTTGATGATCATCGCGATTTCTTTCCGTGAAGGTAACTTCGCAACGGGGAGCATTATTCCAGAAAACCCATCTTTAGAGCACTGGAAGCTGGCATTAGGCTTTTCCGTAACTAATGCGGATGGTTCAGTTACTCCACCGCCATTCCCTGTTCTAACATGGTTGTGGAACTCGGTAAAAGTCGCTGGGATTAGCTCGATTCTTATCGTGACACTTTCTACAACCTCGGCATACGCGTTTGCACGTATGAGGTTCAAAGGTAAGAACACCATCCTTAAGGCAATGATGATCTTTCAGATGTTCCCAGCTGTACTAGCATTGGTGGCGATTTATGCTCTATTTGACAAGCTAGGCCAGTATATTCCATTCCTAGGTCTGAATACTCATGGCGGTTTGATCTTCTCTTACCTCGGCGGTATCGCGCTTCATGTGTGGACGATTAAGGGATACTTCGAGACGATTGATAATTCGCTAGAAGAAGCGGCAGCATTGGATGGAGCAACACCTTGGCAGGCGTTCCGATTGGTTCTACTTCCTTTGTCGGTGCCAATTCTTGCAGTAGTGTTTATCTTGTCATTCATTATGGTGGTCGGTGAAGTTCCGGTGGCATCTTTGCTACTTTCTGATGTAAACTCATATACATTAGCGGTTGGTATGCAGCAGTATCTTTACCCCCAAAACTATCTATGGGGTGATTTCGCGGCAGCAGCAGTATTATCTGCACTACCAATTACCATCGTATTCTTACTTGCGCAGCGCTGGTTGGTCGGAGGATTAACCGCCGGTGGTGTGAAAGGCTAATAAGAACGATAAGGGCGACCGTGAGGTCGCCCATTTTGTTTCTCGACTTAACACTTTTGGTTTGGCCGCCGATCAGTTAAGAAGAGGGCAAAACTGGCGTTACGCATAGCTGGCTGTTAGCTTAGATTCCTTACTATTTCACTACTAACAGTTTTTGTAACCAAAACCCGAGTTTAATCGGGTTTTTTTATGTCTTTTCACTACGTATTCATTCTGCAACAGTCTTACTTATCTTTTAATTTCAATGAAATGTAGATACTTACAGAAATAGTATGTCACTGGTTCTTGAGGGGAGAATGGGGCCCATTCTCTGCTGGATTACATACAGAAATGAAAGAAAAGTGACCTTTATTTTGAGTTGTGAATAAAAAAAGTAGAAAATTTACGAAAATATTCTGCGTGTTTTATTGATAAGCAAAGCTCTATTATCAGTTCTGTTTCGAAACCCAATGATAGGGAAAACATTGGCTACATAGGGAAGTGTCAATCTGAAAGTTCAATAAGATAGGCAGTAGATACAATGTTAAAAAAATCAATTTTAGTGATCGCACTTGCGGGAATATGTTCGGTTGCAAACGCAAACCCTTATCTTGGTGTGGCAGTAGGTCAAGCTAAGTTTAAAGACACTTACTCTTCTTACAACACCACTTTATTTGGAAACGGCTCATACAAGTTAGACTTGGAAGATGATGACAGCACGGCAGCGAAGCTATTTGTTGGTTATCAGTTCAATGATTATTTCGCGATAGAAGGCTCACTTGGTGGTTATGATGCTATCGATGGCTCTTATGTGTCTATTGGTGATATGACGTTTTTGGCAACACAAGCTAAAGGCATTCTGCCAATTGGTGATCGATTCAATCTATTTGTTAAAGGGGGGATCGCATACTTCGGTGCTGAGTTCAAAACGAGTTATGCTACAGTTTCTGATGAGGCTATCACAGGAATGTATGGTGCAGGTGCTGAGTTTGCAATCTCTAAAAATATCAAGCTGAGTGCTGAGTTTGATTATATTAGACCTGAGCTTGAGGTAGTTAAAATTGGTAACGAAACCTTGAGTGTAGAGTCAGATATTACCACTCTGTCACTAGGCTTAAGTTATCACTTCTAGCCATGAAACGAAGGAGCTCTATTTTTAGAGCTCCTTATGTCTTCTTAAACAGGGGCGATGAATTTTGGAGTATTCGTGAACGATGTGAATATAAGATACCTTGAGTTGCTACTTAAAAAGTACCAGCTTAATCAGGTTTACTCAGTTGGTCTTGGTGAACTTGAGACTGTGCTTTGTACCTCAAGACGCAATGTTTCAACCGTAATGGGTAAGTTAGCGAATATTGGCTGGGTGTATTGGCAGCCTGCAGTAGGGCGTGGCAAGAGCAGTAAACTTAAGGTAAAAAAATCTCTCCAACAAGTTCTCTCCATTATTTTTCTTTATGAACTCGAACAAGCGCAGTCTAAAGTCATTACGAAATTGCTTGAAAGTTATGGATTAGTTGCGATTCGAGCACTCAGTGTCGCTGCTGAAGAGTTTAACGAGAGAAACGAGCAAGTTAACTCAGTATTTATTTCCTCCTATCCTTGGGTCAATACCATTGACCCCGCCCAAACTTATCGCGCCTCAGAGTTGCAAGTCATTAAAAGTGTTTACGATGTTTTGATAAGACAAGACCAAGACGGCAGCCTACTGCCTGGGTTAGCCCATCATTGGGAACAGAATGACAATGTGATCAGTTTGTGGCTTAGACCACTGATTTACCGGCATGATGGTGAGTTGCTTGCAATAGAGGATGTGGTTTGGAGCTTGGAGCGCCTACGCGATTACTCTGGCCCGGTTCGAGATCTGGTGAGTGGTATTGAAACAATAGATATTACTGCCTCCGACAAAGTCGAGATTACACTGAACTTTCCCAATAAATTATTTATTTACGCTTTGGCAATGCCCTACGCGTCTATTATTTGTCGAGATCAGCTATGTTTCGGTAATGGTTATACCTGCCATGTCGGAACCGGACCGTATAAGGTTGATAGATGGAATGAAGAAAGCCTTTCTCTCAAAGCTCACAATGATTATTACGCTGCACGGGCTTTGATAGAAAAGGTGACGCTGTCTCACAACACAGAGATAATTGAAAATGCGCTTAGCTTTAATCAGGAAGTGGGCGAAGTTGAAGTAGAATCAATCAATGCCTTCTCTTATCTCACCTATCATGAGCGTGCCGACAGTGAGCTAAACCCAGCTACTTGGGATGTGTTAGCTAACTACATTGCCCAAAGTAAATACGATTATGATGAAGATAACGCTGTTGAGGGGGTAGACCTCCAACAATTATCGGAAAATATGTTGCCGGTTGAGCCTCCAAAACTTGAAGGTCGAGTGGTGATTGCAGAGCCTATTTGGACCATTCCCAGTTTAATTCGTAATGCAAAATGGTTACATAGACTGATCCGTTCAACGGGACTAGAACTTGACGTCCATATTGTCGAAGACATTAGTCACCCTGAGGCAGCCACTGCACATGCTGATCTTATGTTGATTGAAGAGATAGTCGAGGCGCCTCTTGAATACGGCCTGTTTGAGTGGCTATCCATCTCGACGGGGCTACGTTTCGCGTTAAATGAGCGGGGCATGGAAACTCATCAACAGAGAATTCGTCAAGCAGTGAGTGCACACGTGCCTCTTGTCGAGTTACAGAAAATAGAGCAAGAGCTATATGAGAGTAAACGTTGTGTGGCGCTTTTTTGTGGGAAAGAGGAAGTAACGAAAGTGCAGCAAGTTCGTGGTGTGCAAATTAGGCCAACGGGGTATAGCGATTTTTACAAACTCTGGATTTCTAAATAGTCAGTGTCGTTTGGGTTAAAATTCGCGATTAGAAGGCGCACATCCTAAATACTGAAGTAGCACGTAAATACTTTCTTGAGAAAGCGCAACTCGACGAAACAGGTCAGCAAAGGTATCGTCACCACCAAAGCAGGTTTGAATATAATGGTTGATTTCCGAATCGGCGTAGCCTTCAACATACATAGTGCGTACCCATTGGTATTCAACAGCCTTTGGGTTGGCTAAGGTGGTTTCGCTAAGTGTTGTATGGCTAAGGTTCACGCCAGTTCCTTCATTCTACTTAATCGATTGCGGATTTAATCAAACCAAGATGAAGGAAAAATGACAGATGTGTTGCGATGATATTAATCTGACATAAAAAAGCGAAAAAAGAGGCCTTTAAGCCTCTTTTTTTGATAGGAATGTTATTTCAGATACTTTACATGCGCTTCCATTTCTTCACCGATTTGTTTACGCATGTTCATTAAACGAATCGCTGAATCTCTTAATTCAATATCGTCTTTGGTTTCTGGAATCCACTCAGGGACAGGTGAAGGTTTGCCTTCTCCGTCTACCGCAACCATGATGACAATACAATGCGTTGTCAGGCGATTTTTCAGCTCTTTTGGATCACTGGCTTGGACGTCAATAGCAATATGCATTGAGGTTTTGCCTGTGTAAATGACTTTGGCGCTGACTTCAACTAAATTACCGACGTGTATTGGAGCAACAAAGCGGATACCACCTGCATATGCCGTAATACAGTACTTACCACTCCATGCCGCTGCGTTGGCATAGGCTGCCAAATCGATCCATTTCATGACGGCGCCGCCATGAACTTTACCACCAAAGTTGACATCTCCGGGTTCAGCTAGAAATCTTAGTGTTATATCGCGTTGACCATTACTCATCTGTCAATCCTTTGTTTTTATGTGTTTGTTAAACTTATTAACAAACACTTCAATAAACTGCAATCAATAATTCCAGCTTAGTCGAAAAAACGCAGGAGCCCCAGAAATGGAGTGGCGCTCATCATGCCCTGATAATTCAGGGCATGATGAAGAGTGGTTAGATTCGAGATGACATGACGGAATCCATGATCTGCATACTTTCGTCAAAGTAAGGGTTGTACGTCAGGCGAGCATGAATCTTACCGGGTTCGGTGTAACCCCAAGCGGAATACCAGACTTGTTCACCTTGAGCACATTTTGCTGCGTCGGTTTCTTCCTGACCGTTGGAGCAAATTATATTCGTTCCATTGATGCCGTAATTGGGGTTATTTGGCGAAAAGAGCAGTCCCATATGAGAGCCGTTAGAAATTCTCTGTTCAGGCAGGTTCATTGAGAATCGGGTTGAACGTGGCTCCGTGAGATCGTGCTCCCCTTGCCAGACAATACGACTGTTTGGGTTCTTCATTTTTTGCGTAAAGGTATCAATTGAAAACTGAGTGTTGATGACACTGTCCGCTTCGCTCATGAGCATAAACACGGGCTTGTCGTAATTGGCTGTCGCGAGTTTATCTCTTACTTGTGCTGATGTTTGATAGTAAACAGCTGCCGCACTCATTGGTAATGAGTTGTAGCGCAGTGGATTGTCTTCTGGATCCTGATCGGCCCATGTAATGAAGTAGCTCGCGAGCTCGGCAAACTTGACTGTCGTTGACCCTGGCTCAAAGGCGGGTGAAAACAATAATACGCCATTGATATCTTCATCAGACAATGCTTCAGAAGTGACAAGGTTCGCGCCCGTAGAGTAACCGCCAACCCAAATAGAATCGGTGTCTTGCTTTAGTAAGCCAATATGATGGTGAACGACTCCTTGCCAGTCTTCTAAACTAGGTAGCAGCAGGTCGCCAGCTTTACTACCATGACCGGGCAGCAAGACTGTTCTCACCAAGTAACCTTGCTCAGCTAGATGTGTGGCGATATCTGTAAAAGAGTATGGAGAGTCGCCCAAACCGTGTACCAGAAGCACACCTTGTCCGTTTGGCTCAGAAGGCACATACTCTCGTGGTAAAACTTGTGCTAGCTCTTGCTGCTGATTTCCCGTTAGAAACAAGCGATTTTCCGTCAGCCAAGTTTTGGTGTCAGCGATGTATTCCTGAAAGCTACTCTGCTGATATTCAGGTAAAGTGTCAGCTTTGTCATAAGCTGGATCTTTAGAAGGCGTGCTGCAGCCCACAAGGCCTGCCGTGACGGCTGCAGCAAAGTAAAATGCCAGCGCGGTTTTTTTACGCATGATGTATTCCAGCTTTTCCTTTTTACTTTGACACTTCTTCATACTCTCCCTCCAACACAGATCCTTTCGATGGCTGGTTGTTAAATGTTGATGCGTTTTTCTTAATCGCTTTTTCGATCTTCTTACCTGTAATCAGAGCCGCGATGGTTAAGGGAATTGCTAGGATCAGGCCAAAAATGATGGTAAAGAAGCCAATAAACAGCGCCAATGCGCTCGAAATCACTCTATTCATAATTTACACCTCTCTTTTATCCTCAATATTAAACAAATCGAAATGAATGAAAGATGAATAAATTCGTCAGCAACAAAAAAGCCGCTTTCATCAAGAAAACGGCAAGTACGGGGGTATATCTTTATAATTGTGTTGTGGAGTTTTGCCCCTGAATCTTTCAGGGGCGATATTCGATTACTTACTAGGGTAAGTCTTATAACGTACACCCATCATTTGTTCCATACAGTGAACAACCTGACAGCTGTAACCAAACTCGTTGTCATACCAAATGTACAATACACAGCGGCTGTCTTGAGCAATCGTTGCAGCACCATCTACTACGCCAGCATGGCGAGAACCAACAAGGTCACTGGAAACGATTTCTGTCGAGTCTGTGTAGTCAATTTGCGCAGACAGTTTAGAAGTTAGCGCCATCTCACGAAGATACTCGTTCAGCTCTTCTTTGTCGGTGCCTTTTTCTAGGTTCAGGTTAGCAACCGCCATCGAAACATTAGGAGTAGGGACGCGAATAGCATTACCAGTCAGCTTACCAGCAAGTTCTGGTAGCGCCTTAGCGACTGCCTTCGCTGCACCTGTTTCGGTCAAAACCATATTGAGTGATGCACTTCGGCCACGACGCTCGCCTGAATGGAAGTTGTCAATCAGGTTCTGGTCGTTAGTGAACGAGTGAACAGTCTCAATGTGGCCTGATAGTACACCATACTTGTCGTTGATGGCTTTAAGTACTGGCGTGATTGCGTTAGTGGTACAGCTTGCCGCAGAGATGATGGTATCTTCCGCTTGGATAACTTCTTCGTTAACGCCAAACACAACGTTCTTAATATCGCCTTTACCTGGTGCCGTAAGTAGCACTTTTTCAGCGCCGTTACAGGCTACATGTTGGCCTAGGCCCTCAGCGTCGCGCCAAACACCTGTGTTGTCGACAACCAAAGCGTTGTTGATACCGTAAGTGGTGTAGTCAATTTCTTCAGGCTTGTTAGCGTAAATGAACTGAATGTAGTTACCATTTGCAATGATTGCTTTACGCTCTTCATCGACAATGATGCTGCCGTTGAACTGGCCATGAACTGAATCACGACGAAGTAGGCTAGCACGCTTTTCAAGATCGCCTTTCTTACCACCACGAACAACAACTGCACGTAAACGTAGCGGATAGCCAGGGCCACTTTTCTCAACCAATAGGCGAGTAAGTAGACGGCCGATACGGCCAAAGCCATATAGAACAACATCACGAGGCTCAGTAACGGTCTCTCCGTTCATCGCGCCCATTAGAGAAGAATGTAGGAAGTCTTTGACACCGTGCTCATCATCGCGACCTTGCCAGAATTGATGAGCCAGTTGGCCTACATCAATACGACATGGTGACAGTTCCATTTCTGATAGTGCTTTAATCAGAGGAAGCGTTTGATCTGCAGATAGTGGAGTTCCTGTATAGCGACGAGCAAGACGGTGCGTCTTGATAATATCGATGGTCGCTGCATTCACCAGAGTTTTACCGAACAGTAGAACTTCGACGCCTTTTTCGCGATAAAGTTGACCTAGTAGGGGAGAGATAGTTTCCGCAATCGTTTGGCTCGTTTGCCAGTCAAGGAGGTGTTTCTCTGGACTCATTGTTTGTTTGGACCTTTCACGTTTTGGGGACTGACTCTACTTCACTGTGTAGGGGGAGTGAGCAGAGATAAAAAGTGTTTTAATTATGTAATTTTTATGCGGCAGGATTGTAATGCCTAACATCTTATTCTGCTAGAAAAAATAATTGCAGAGTAATTGGCTGGTTTTGTTACGATTTAGTCATGGTTTATTGTCGGTATGACCTATTGACTTTTGCAGGGTATGTTACTTATTTTTCGATAAAAAATACTCAACACACAAAAAGTATGCAAATCATAGTGTAAGAACTAAATGTATGTTGATCTGTAGCACGTAAACTACTTAAAAGGTAAACGACAAACCTATAGACACCAAGTCGACCTTAGAAGCAAACGATTCACTTGTGTTTTGTGGCAAGGTGAACTGGCCGCTGATCACGTTTTTTCGACCTTGTATTTGTTGCCACTCAAATGAGGCGTTGAATTGAGGTGTAAAATCGTATCTGACCCCGAGTAAGTAGCTATTACTCTCCTTGGTTCTTCTTGATTGCCCATATTGTATGTAAGGCGTAAACATATCGATTCGATAGTCTATACCCGCATACCAGTTAGCGCGTATATCTTCAGAAAGCACTGCCTCTGTTTGGAGATGCCAATTACCAATCGTATGGCTTGCCCCAAAGCTGACTAAGTGGAGGTTAAAGCATACGTCTGGTTGGTTAGCAAAAATCTGTCGTGCCTCAACATCGGTATAAGAGACATGGAGCTGGCTGTCTTCTATATAGATATCTGCACTGAAGCCATATGCATTTTTCACGTCTAAGGTGAAAGAGCGTCCATAAAGTTCGTAATTCTCCTCGTTATCCAGAGCGTAGAAGGGGGTAAGGCTGAGTTGAAATTGCTCAAACAACTCGAAGTTAAACTCCGCAGATGCACCTTCAAAATGGGTGATACCTAGATTGCCCCCATAGACATCTATGGGCAATCGTAACCATGGATAGGCGCTGGAGACGTAGTAGTACTCAGACATAATAAACATCGGTGACCTCAATCGTCCGACTTTATAGCGGTGCCCTGAGTCTGAATACTCGATAAAGGCTCTCTCTAGAATTGGGGATGAGAAAGTGTCCTGAGGTCGCTTGAGCACTTGTAATACTGAGCGCAGCTCATTACTAATCTGCCAATCCAACTGCAGACCGAAAGTGGTATCACAATCGAAACACCAGTCATCGGCTATATCGCGGCCATAGAACACAGGCGTATTATTATCGCTTTTGGCAGCAGCAACGGTACCAAAGCCGCTTAGATTCAGCTCGTTAGCCAGTTGAGTTTGAGCGGTAACAGGGCAGCTAGCCAGTGCGATTATTAAAAATGATTTTTGTCGTAGCTCCATAATCCTAGCCTTTATTACAGAGTGTAAAGAGGACATTAGCTTGTTCTGGAATCATATCGACTGGAACATAGGCTATGCCATTGGGATGCTTGCTCAGCCATAAGGTAATATTTTTCATTGAAGTGTGAGCGATTTCGTTGGGGGCTGGTGTTTTGCCTGAAAAGCTTTGGCGTGCCCAAATAGCGTTCATCTGGGCTGGGCTTTTATTCAATAACGAGTAGTAAAAATCTTGGCGTTGGGTGGAGTTTTTAGGGAGATCCATCAGCCTAATAGGTTGACCGCCAATACTTGAAGTACGGCCTCGATAGAGCATTTTAACTTGATTAGAGCGCAATACGTTTATCTCTGGGTTCAGGGTGACGATGGCAAAATTACATGCCAGAGACTGAAAACAGAAAAGTAGTAATGTTAATGCTGTCAAATGCTTAAGCAAATATATCCCTTGTCGCTCGAAAAAATCACCTTAATTTTACTCTTGTTAATAAGAAGCGAATTTAATATGAACTAATATTATAGGCCTAGTGGTTCAAAAAATGATTCGAAGGAACGAGTCTCAATGCTCCTCACTAACATATCAATAAAAAGTCGGTTGTTGATTTTATGCCTTATTCCTACATTAGTTATTATTTTGTTCACCGCCAATACGGTAGTGCATATTCAGGACAGGCTTCACAGCTACGCGGTTATCAATGAAAAAAATCAGACACTAAGGCATTTGTCTGCCTTTTCTCGTTACGTCTACGAAGCGCTTGCACTCCGCATTGAAGGGCAAAGCGCAGCCATTGCGCTTGGGATGGCGCAGCAATCGTTGAATTCAATAACGAGCGTGACGCACGCTGAAGAACACGTTAGTGGCAGTATGAGCCAGTCGGATCACACTTTAAGCTACATTGAGGAACTCAACGAACTCCTACCTGAGCTCGCCACAGTCAGCTCTCACGGAAGCTTAGAGCTAGGTCGGCTGATTTATGCGGTTTTGTATGATCTGTACAGTGACGTTCAGTCCATTGAAAGCCATAGCACCGAGCTAAAAGTGCATAAACTCGATCTTGTATTGAGTGACCTCAGCTGGCTGTACTTTTGGATGGAGCAAGAAGCATGGTTGGCCCAGGAAATCAAAGGTATTCGCCTTTCTTATGCGGAGTATGCCACCGAGTATTTCAAGATCAGCGAAAGGCAGCAATTTTACCTCGATAAGTTCATCAATTTGGGGGCAGATTCTGACCAGATAAACACGCTACTTAACATTTTCGCGAGTCGCGATTTCCAGCGTGGTAGTTATTACAAACAGCACATGTTGCTTAATGAGGGGAGCCGTGGACGCCTTGGGGATTTTGCACTTGCGATCGAGCAACGTAATGCCCTGGTAGAAAAACAACTTGGCCTGTTTTCATCAAAATTGCACGAAGAACTGCTGAGCAGTATTCAGCGCAGTGAAAACACGCTTCTCGTCATCGCTATTGGCGGTTTCATTGTGTTCTCCGTGATGTTTTTTTGGGGGACGAGTACGCTTTATCGTATTAATTCCAAGCTGGCAAAAATTCTGGCTGTAATGGGCAGCATGCGTAATAGCGGCAGTACTGAATTAGTGTCTGTGGATGGCAAGGATGAGTTCTCTAAGTTTGCTCAAAACATCAACTATCTCATTCAGGCTCAGAAAGACCATGAACGGGATCTAGTCGTCGCCAAGGAAAATGCAGAGGCTGCCAACCAAGCAAAAAGCGTATTTTTGGCTAACATGTCTCATGAGATCAGAACTCCGCTCAATGGCATTATGGGCATGACCGAGATCCTATCGGATAGTCGTCTTAATTCCTCGCAAAAAGATATTCTCAGTGACATTGATGTTTCTTCTCACGCGCTATTAGTACTTATCAATGACATTCTCGACCTGTCGAAAATCGAATCTGGCAACCTGACGTTATCTCCCAGTCATGCGGATGTTCGCGAAGCGGTTTTTGAAGCGATGAACATGGTCAGTACTAAAGCTCTTAAACAGCAAGTTGAACTCAGAGCAACGTTGTCCCCAGACATTCCGGATAGTTTGTACATTGACGAGTTTCGTTTTAAACAGATCTTGATGAACCTGCTTAGTAACGCAGTGAAGTTTACCCAAGATGGCTCGGTGTCCGTGGTAGTCAAGCTCATGAATGAAGGTGAGAAGGCCTATTTGCACTGCAGTGTGGTGGACACTGGAGTGGGAATAAACGAAGAGAAATTGGAAGAGATCTTTGAGCCATTTACCCAAGAAGATGGCAGCATTACCCGTCGTTATGGAGGCACTGGCTTGGGGTTAGCGATTTGTCGTCAAATTGCTGAATTAATGGGAGGCAGTATTACGGCGAGCTCTACGCCCGGTCTAGGTAGCCGCTTTAGCTTCGTCATACCTGCGCAATCTGTTGTTGAAACGAGTAAGGACAAAGCAAAGGGAAAAGCTTTGTTTATTGTAAATGACAGCAAATATGAGTCGTTGATAAAGAGTGAAGCGGAGCGCTTTGGTTTAGCAGTGACAGCTGCTGAGAGCACTAATGAAGTGACGATGCTTGATGAACAGTTTGATTTGATTTTCTATTGTTACCATCCACATCACAGCTCGCGCCGCGATTTAGCGTCTCTTAGAGCTCGTTTTAATTTCTCAGAGATCATCGGTTTGCAGCATCACTTATATATGTTGCCGGATGCAGAAGCGCTTGTATCATCTAATCTGACTTTACCCTTCTTGGGAAGCCGATTTGAAGCAGCCATCATCAAGGCTCTCAATTCTATCCAGATCAATACCAGTTACTCTGATAATGAACGCCCCCAGCCTTACCCAATAAATGAAAGCCGTTGTGTGCTGATTGTCGAAGATAACTTGATGAATCAGAAGATTGCTAGCTTCTTTCTCAGCAAAGTTGGAATGAATTACCAGATTGCCAGTAACGGCGCAGAAGCGGTGAATATGTTTCAGTCGGGGCGATTGTATACGGCAATCCTGATGGACTGCATGATGCCAGTTATGGATGGGTTGACAGCAACGCGTAGCATCAGAAAATGGGAAACAGAACAAGGGCGAGACAGAACGCCTATTATCGCTTTAACGGCGAGCGTCCTGCCTGAAGAGATTGATAGTTGCTTTGAAGCGGGTATGGACGCCTATTTACCTAAACCGTACAAGTCCCAGCAACTGTTTGACACGTTTGAACGTTTACACGTTGTCTTGTAAATCTTCTAGCGGTAGCCAGTTTACCTTAACGCCTGCTTGAAGGAACATATCTTGGCTGATTTTAATTTTCTCCCCCCAACGAGACAAGAAGTCTTCGGTCTGCTCAGGACAGTGCACTGCTGAAATACCTGTCTGGATAATTTTGGCTGCGCAGTTAGGGCAAGGGAAATGCGTGACCCAAATTTCACATCCGTCTAAATCACGCTTAGCAAAAAGAATAGCGTTTTCTTCTGCATGAAGTGTCTTGAGATACTTCATCTCTCTCTCATCGGTCATCGCACTATCGGAGATTCCATGTGGGTAGCCGTTGAACCCAACTGAAACGATACGGTTTTGCTTCGTGATGACAGCGCCAACCTGAGTCGAAGGGTCCTTACTCCAAGAGCCCACAAGGACAGCCATCTGATAAAAGCGTTGTGCCCATTTAGAAATCATTCAGTCATTCCTCTAGGAAAGAAAACCCTGCTTAGGGAGATAAACAAACGTAATGTGATAGAGATCAGGTAATAATATCCTAATTTCGGCTGAGTTAGTCCAGTAAAATTCAGTACCTTAGCGATTTCAGAAAATGATAGCGCGCTACAAATGTGATTTACATCTCAATTTTTTGCTGACAAGGTGTTCCGATAGAGGAGTAAACGACCATGACTCTTGTGCGAGATCTCTTACAAATACGTAAGTTTAATGATGGTAAAATGCTAGGAAACAGTCATTTATTGATATTAAGGTGTTGATATTATTTGATTATTTTAGTTTTTCACATTCGGGCCGATATCATATTAGACGAAATCGACCATTGTGAAAAAGCGCTACTGACTTAATCTTAAGTTGTCAGCAGGAAGCAGACACGGAACAGGAAAGACCCAAGGATAGGTCATCTTCAGGACGAAGATTCGATTATTCAGGACGAATGGTCGGCATGGAAAGCAAAGGACATTGGCTGGACGCTAGTAACTAGGATGGTTACATCAAGGAAAGTTAATGGACGCTTAAAGGAATAAGGCAATTTCTATCAGGACGATAGATTCAGGACACCGCTTAAGGATAAAGCGATGAGAGTTAGCGAGGATAGCTAACGGGCTGGATTGCCGAGGACACCGCTAGGAAGGCGATGATAAGGAAAGTGCTGAAGGAATCAGCGTACTATCAAGGAATAGATGCAGGGAGCACCTATTAGTAGCCGGATTGCTGCGAGTAAGAATAAGCCCCACTAGGCGAAAGTTTAGTGGGGTTTTCTTTTACGAATTGTTACAAATAGCGCTATTGTGAATTACCTTGGCGAGTGGTCTACTGACGATCCCTAAGCAATAAAGGTAATAAACTTAAATGGACGACCCCTTTAGTCGACTGAACACACTTCTGGCTTCTTCATCCGAGGAGGCAACCCTATGTTAGAACTTTTCATGCAACCCGAAACTTGGGTTATCTTCGCAACACTTTTCGCACTGGAAATAGTACTTGGTGTCGATAATGTTGTGTTTATATCTGTGCTTTGCGAACGCCTACCCGCTCATCAGAGAAAACTAGCCCGTAACTTGGGTATTTCGTTGGCTGTTATTGCTCGAATTGTCCTAGTCTTCTCGATTTCATGGGTAATGTCGCTCACACAGTCTGTATTGGAAATCATGTCATCGAGCTTTACTGGGCGTGACTTGATAATGATCGCAGGTGGCGCCTTTTTATTGCTGAAAAGTCTCAAGGAGCTTTGGGCCTGGCTAGCGCACCAAGAAGCGGGACATTCAACTCATGTACGAACTGGGCTGGCTGTGGTTTTGCTACAGATAGTGGCTGTGGACGCCGTTTTCTCGATGGATTCTGTGATTACTGCGGTTGGATTGACGAGTGAAGTGCCCATTATGGTTGCTGCCATTCTCTCTTCAGCGGTGGTTATGGTTCTAACCGCGGAAAAGATTAATAACCTAGTGAGCCGTTACCCTGGATTTAAAACCTTAGCCCTGCTGTTTTTAGTGCTACTTGGTGGATTGTTGATGGCAGAAGGTTTCGCTATCCACATCAACAAAGGGTACGTCTATTTTGCGATGGCATTTGGCTTAGTTCTTGAACTGTGTCATATCCGAATAGAGAAAAAGAATGCTATCCAAATAAATCGAATTCGACCATTTAAGTTGAAAGTCGGCACGACAACGTTGTAAATGAAAAAGGGAAGCTCAAGCTTCCCTTTTTTGATTCTAACTAGCGTTATCGCTGAAAAGTGATGCGCTCTTCACTGTCAAGGTGAATAGAGGTTACTGCCGGTTGAGTTTGTGCAATCACCTTACCATGGCGTATTGAGTAACGGACAGGCACTTGGCGTCGCACTGCATCAAATCCATTTTCGGCAGGCAGGATCAGCAAACTGCCAGGTTTACCTTCTTCTAACCCATACTTGTCTTGGATATTCAGCGTACGTGCTGAATTTGTGCTGATGAGATCCAATGAATTGTTGATTTGGTCGTAGCCCATCACCTGACAAACATGTAAGCCCATATGGAGCACTTGAAGCATATTTGCTGTCCCTAGGGGATACCATGGGTCAAATACGTCATCATGTCCAAAACACACATTGATGTTGGATTTGAGCATTTCTTTGACTCTAGTGACGCCACGGCGTTTCGGATAATCATCGAAGCGGCCCTGTAGGTGGATGTTGACCAGTGGGTTGGCAACAAAGTTAATACCCGACATTCTCAACAAGCGGAAAAGTCTCGACGCATAAGCGCCGTTGTAGGACCCCATCGCTGTTGTGTGACTGGCCGTAACCTTATCTCCCATCTCATATTTATGGGCCAGAGCGGCTAAGGTCTCGACAAAGCGAGATTGTTCGTCGTCAATTTCATCACAGTGCACATCAATCAAGCGGTCATACTTTCTTGCCAACTCGAATACATAGTGGAGAGACTCAACCCCATACTCGCGAGTGAACTCAAAATGAGGAATCGCCCCGATCACATCGGCGCCGATCTTCACGGCTTCTTCAAGCAGTTCTTTGCCATTTGGGTAGGAGAGGATGCCTTCCTGAGGGAAAGCGACGATTTGGATATCTACCCACTCTTTCATCTCTTCACGCACTTCAACCATCGCTTTCAAAGCGACAAGTGTCGGGTCCGATACGTCAACGTGAGTACGAACGTGTTGAACACCGTTGGCAATTTGCCATTTCAGAGTCTGCTTTGCACGAGCTTTAACGTCTTCCGCAGACAGCATTTCTTTGCGCTCAGCCCAGCGTTCAATGCCTTCGAAAAGCGTACCGGAAATATTCCAGCTTGGTTCTCCGGCCGTTTGAGTTGTATCTAAGTGAATATGTGGCTCACAAAATGGCGCAACGGCGAGTCCACCTTCTGCATCTAAAATGTCACCAGAGTGGTTAACAGCAATGTCGTTATCTAGGATCTGTTGAAATTGACCATTTTCAATCAGGATCTGTTTCAATCCTTCTTGATTTTGTAGTTTTGCATTTTTGATCAATAACTTAGTCATTATGCGTCCTTACGCGGATTGCGCGTTGAGTGTTTTCTTGTTTAAAAGTGGGTTGAGTACGACGTAACACAACGCGCCTCCCAGTACGGCATTGATTGGTACAACTCCAGGGATAAACTTACCTGCTGCAACACCTACTGCCACTGCTACAATACTAGCCCAATTCACGTCTTTGAATTCTGTCGTAGCGAAATTTTGGTAGCGTTTTCTATTCATCAAGAAATCCGCGATGATGACGCCACCAATCGGCGGAATGGCAGTCGATAGGAACGTTAGCCATCCAACAAAGTTGTTATACAGCCACAATGCGAAGATGGTGCCCACGATACCGTTGATAATAGACATCATAGTACTTGAGCGTCCGGTGATGTTAGAAAAGCCTAACCCTGAAGCGTATAAAGCATTTTCATTGGTAGTCCAGATATTGAGCCCAAGTACGATGATTGCAGGTAGTAGTAGGCCTTGAGCAATCATGACGTCCGAAATATCTGCCATACCCGTCGCTGCTGCCCCTGCGGCACCGAAGATAAACATTAGTGAGTTACCGATAAAGAAGGCGATCATGGTGACCAGTACGGCGCCAGCTGGTTTTTTACCAAAGCGAACAAAATCTGCGGTGAGTGTACCTGCGCTGACAAATGAGCCTACGACCATTGCTAATGCGACAGAGAAATCCATAGGCGTTTCTGGTTGAATAAGCTTGAGTTGTTCAAACCCGCCCACGCTATCGACGGCCATAGATACTGAGTAGCTGCCCAGAATTGCAATTGCAGGAACAGCAATCGCTGAAAGCACCATCAGCGCTTTAATGCCAAAGTAAACCGTCGCTGTCATTAGAAGGCCGGACACAATGATCAATGTATTGGTATCAATGCCTGTCGCTTTTTGAACGGGTATGGCGAACATCGCGACACCTACACCAAACCAACCGACCTGTGTGCCACCAAGTAAAGCAGAAGGAAGCCATGAGCCTTTAGTTCCAAATGAGTATCGAGCGAGAAGGTGAGTGGAGAGGCCAGTAGAAGACCCGATGTAGCCGAGGAAAGAAGTGTAAATACCGAGGATGAGGTTGCCAATGAGGACTGCGAGAATAAAGTCATTAAATGAAAGGCCAGTACCGAGTGAGCCTCCCGTCCACATGCTTGCAGAGAAAAAGGTCAGGCCTAACATCACCATCGTGAGTGAAATGACGCCTTTTCTGGCCGTTGTTGGAACGGGTCCCAGACTGTAGTTGTTATCTTCGGACATCTATCACCTCCACAAATAGATAAAACAAACTTAAGTGAGTAAATTCTAGATAAACGGCCGCTATTATGGTGATAAATATCACGTGGTCAATCTAAATCCATAAGGGTTAACGTTTGCTTGGCTTTGTCTTGTAATTAAATTTATATAAAACAAAAAGATAGTTTAATTGTGAATTTAATAAAAAAAATATTAAAGATGATGTAATCGGTTTCTAAATGATATTTTTAGAGGGAATTCTACTAAATTTGTACAAGTTTGTTGTGAATGCATGTCTGTAAGAATTGCTTCATACGTTAGCTTCACCTAGTTTCTGTTCCAAACGTTTGTTGACGTGATTTTGAGTAATTTTGGTGTGGAAGTATCGAATAATGTCTGATTTTGAGGTGTTGGAAATGAAGAAAGCCTATAGTGGTTATTTACTACATTAAATCGTAAGAAATTTAATAGACAAGACAAAGATAAAAGAGAAAGCGTGCAATTATTGAGCGTGTCAGTGCCATGTGATGATCATTGAACTGACACATCAATGTAGCAATCAAAGTTGATGATAAGTTCGTTGGCAACAGATAGAAAAAAAGCCAATCTCAATAAGTAAGATTGGCTCAAATAAGTGTGAACAAATTCGGTTCACTAACAACGTCAGTTGGCTAGGTGACCCTCGGCTTAAGAAGGGTCACTCTAGTAAATGCAGTATATGTGCCAACTTTTATAGAGCTTAATTGCCCACTATTTCACCACTAAATGCCGTTTTGGAAGCAAACGGTTGCAATATGAAATTGCATTTTGCAAATAACCTCAACATTGCTAATGATATATCACACAATTTAAGTGTGTAATCAAACCTTATTGGTATCGGCCCTTGTTTAGATTTTTTCTCGTAACGCTTGTCATTCTTATCATTGAGAATGACGCGCTGTTTTATCTAATCCCAAAAACAGGATAGTCATACACTCTCGTATTGAGCGAGCAGGGCTCATTTCGCAAAGGTAGAATTTGTAAAATTGAATGAAAGTAAGAGTTTTGATGCATATCCAATGATAAGCTTAAAAGTGATAACAAAATCTAATGATTGGTGTAACGCTGGATGCAAATAAAAAGCTCGGGTTAACCGAGCTTTTTACAGGGGAGTGTTAAATAGAGTAGAAGTAGTAAAGCTGAGACTTCATACGAATGATGATACCTCTGATGACATCAAGGAATGCCATAAAACCAACGGGCTTTTCGCCACTAACCCAAGCTAGCCCGACAGAACCGACGGGAATGTCATAGCCCTCGGTTTCTTCTATTTTCAAACGGACGAAGTGATGTTTGTTTTGTAAGTTCTTGCCCGTCGTCGCACGCACGGAGTCATCCAGACCAAGCAAATTGCTTTGTGATTCGCCAGTAGCTTCAACTATTCCCTCAACTTGAGCAGAAAAGATCTTACCTGGGTAGACTGACGAAGAAAATTCAGCACTGTGTCCTGGTTTAACATTGCGAATCGCCTGATGATTGACTCGCATTAGGACGTATTTCTCATCTGTGTACATTTGCAGCCGAGGTAACATTGAGACACGCTGTCCCTCGCGCAAGATGAAGTTGGTAACAAAGCCATCAGCAGGTGCATGAACTTTGGTGCTGTCGAGCTCCCACTTTGCTTTTGCGAGTTTCTCTTGTGACTTTTTCCAATCAGCATGTTTAGATTTTACCGCTAATTCCGATTTCGCGATCGCGAGTTTGGCTTTTTCGGTGTCCACCTGTTTTGTTTTTAGCTTTGATTCTATGGTTGAGACGTTGTGTCGTGCCTTAGTGACTGCTGTTTCCTGCTTATCGATATCGCTCGCAGTGATGGTGTTGTTCACTACACGATTTTGCTCTCTGTAACGCTTTAACATTTTGTTTTGCAAACTGTAATCAGCTTTGGCAGCAGCAAGTTGGCTTTCTGTAGTCTCTAAATCCTGAACCATTGACTCGTACGTTGCCTGTGAGATTGAAATATCCTCAAATGCAACTTCAAGCTCCACCATCGCTGACTCTTCTTCTACTTTTGCCTGGTTATAGGTGATTTGGTATTGAGTCGGGTCGATCTCGTAAATCAGTTGGCCTTTCTTTACCTTTTGGTTGGGTTCAATGTAAATCTTGTCGACTTTACCTGTTACGTTAGGCGAATCGGGGCGTAACTGGATATGGGGGGATTGCACCACCGAACCGCCAGAAAGATCCATTGGCGTATAGTTGATCAAACCCACCCAAACAAACATCAGCCAAGAAACGCCACCTAAATAGGCGAATGACTTAGTCGCGGTATTCCAGGGCATACCCACCAGCCTTAGCAGGTAAATAAAAAGTGCCCAGACAGCTAAACCTTCTAACATTAAGCCTCCTCCTGTTTATCTTTCGTGTTGGGGGCATGACGCCAAGTGTCGCGTAGGTTCACAATGGCTTTGTCCATATCGACGAAAGCGACAATGACTGCTACAACCCAAACCCAGTGCCAGATGAAACCAATCCATGTCAACGCCGTTATCAGTCCTATTTGATGATGATCTTTGCTATGGGCTTTGTTGATTGGTAGTTCGTGAAACTTCCAGAATCCAAACAGAGCTGCACCGACAGTCGCAATCAAGACAATAGTTGCGACGACATGTAATGCGGTGTCTGCACCGGTTCCCACGAACGGGACACTTAATAAACTCATTCAAGGCTCCTTTATTAATAAGGATCTGTATTGTGTTTCGGATTTGAAAATTAGCTTAGTATGTGACAGATTGATTCATATTAAATGTCTAATTGATGTGATCTGTATATGGATAAAGTGCGCTTTATGCGTGTGTTGGGAATTCGACATATTCATCAGGAAGCGAGGTCGCGCTACCAAATTGACGATGACGAACTAGTGATTCCGGAATCTGCGTTTCGCAATCCGATGACGCTGGTCCCAATGTTTGAAGTGAATCGCTGGTTTGAAAAATTAGAGGGCGTTACAGGAAACCCTGATGTGATTCTTGATATCAACCGTGATGTTGATGTTGGACAGATCGGTGTTATTTCTCACTGGCTTCTTTCTGGTAGTGATCTCGCATCGACCATTCGACGTGTGAATTATGGATTTAGTAGTCTGCAAAGCGGAGCGTTTCTATCTGCATCCCTGAGTGGTTCACTGATCAAATGGGCGTATCGGAATCCAATGATCGAACCTGAATGTAAAGTACACGACAGTGTCCGTATGGCGATGGCACTCACCAAGATCTTACGTACTTATCTTGGTCAGGATTTTTCTCCACTCAGAGTACAACTGTCTGGTTCTCGCAAGAATACACCTAAATATGAAGCATATTTTGGCTGTGAGGTGGAATGGAGTCACTCGTCCACGGAGATATGGTTTCATTCGGAGCTGCGTTTAGCGACCAAGCAGCAAGCGAGGCTGCAGAAAGGGCGACTGGCGATGAATTTTGCTGACTTGGACGAATTGCTTAATATGCCTGACCCAGAAGATGAAGTGAAAGTGATTTATGAAATTCTAAACTACAGCCGCCATTATGGGTTGCCAACGGTAGAAAATGTTTCTAGCTTACTCGGGCTGTCAGTACAGCAATTTCAACGTCGGTTGCGTAATTTAGGAATGAACTTCACCACGGTGAGTGGTTATGTACTGAGTAACATTGCGGTAGAAATGATGCGTCATGGTATCAAGATTGATGATATTGCTCAGCGCCTTGGTTATCAGAATATCGCTAGCTTTAATCGCATGTTTAAAAAACATCGGGGTTTGACGCCAAACCAGTACGTGCAGCGTTACTACCTTTAGGCGCAGAGAACAAAAAAGCGCCGCAATGGCGCTTTCCAATCCGCTTACTCTTCAGGGCGCCAACCGAGCGCACTGGCAATCGCGCCGACCACTAAAGTGTCTCGTTCATCATCGTTCAGTGAGTCAAGCATCTGGATTGTGAGTGCGCCATTAGTTTGCACTGCAGCGACTTCTTGTGTTCCACGCTCAAAGCTGTAGCCAAGTGGTGTGTCGACTGGCACAAGTAGGCCTTCACCAGTATGAATAGTTTTCACATTAAAGTGGTTGGTGCCAATTCTTACCAAGCCTTTCTCTGTTTTATCGAAGCCGATATCCAGTACACCTGCATCTGGCTCAATTTTGTACTCACCAACGCTTTTCTCATCTGAGCTTATATCGCAGGTATAAGGATCGTTGCCACCGAACTCTACGCCCATGTAGTTGTATGAGACACCGCCACCTGTGCAGGTCAGCACCCATGTTTTTCCATCACTGTTACGAGTAACTTCTGCCGCCATTTCCCCATCTTTAAAAGACAGTTTATTGAACCACGTTGATGAAGAGGCGCTGCGAGAGTACTTACCCTTATACATACCAGCGATGTCAAAAGTACCTTCTCGACCTAACTTCCATAAATTATTGTCGGTCTTTATGTTGATCTCCGGTTGAGCTTTGACAGCGGGCGATTTATCCATGATAGCGGTGCTACCACAAGCGGTAAGGGCAAGCGCCATTGCGCTAACGAGTAGGTGTTTGTTCATATATATTTACTTCTTGTTGACGAAAAACCAGCTATTGAGGAAGTTGTTCAGTGACGCAAACGCTCTATGCGTCCAGTTAAGAGGGTTATCTGTTGCGTTTGAGTCTTGGCTAGCCACATCCCCGGTTGCGGTAAATGTAGGTTTTAGCTCTCCGGGATAGGTACCTAGACTTGGGTCAACTTTATATTCATACATCGAGCCCAGTAGAGCACCTGGGTTGAGATCCTTGCTGACCGTGTGGATCGGGTCTTCGTCCCCTTTGTCATCTGGGGCAGGGCATGTATTGGCGGCGAGCTGACCGTTTCCGTAGTTACATGGGTCGTACTCAAGCTTAGTCGCGCCAGTTTGCAACGACAAAAGGCGCTGGAACTCTTGATAGGCACTGGCGACTTCGGCGCCTTGTGTGGTTAAAGAGTCTTCATCGACATAGTAGTCGTAAAGCTGCAACATCTTTTGGTAAGAGGTGTTTTTTAGTGTTTCGTCACCACCGCCGTTATTGGTGTAAACAAGCTCAATACCGTCAATACCAGAGGAGGTGTTGACCTGTTGAGCCAAATTAAGGACGAAGGTTTCATAATCAGCACTGCCCGTTGGCTCTTTTTCTATGACGCCAATGACCAAGGTTTTTTGAGCGAATTGTTTTTGCACATCACTGTGTGCCCAGTTAGTCAGGTTGTTAATTTGGGTTTGTACCCGAGCACGCTGCGTTTCAGAGACATTTGGTCCAATGCTCAGTACATAAACGCCTTTATCGAACTGGCAAGCATTCGCGCCAGTCTGAACACTACAGTTGGTTGCTGAGCTGTAGACATTAACGGCATTGGTCGTTGTTGATGTTGGATTCGTATCATCACTGTTACAGCCAGATAGTAAAGCGACGGTGAACGTCGAGAGAAGAAGAGAGCGGCTAGGATTCATTTCATTATTTACTTATTGAATGATAACTTTGGTGAATAATAAAGAGAGTAACTAGATTGTCGAACAGGCCTACTGTGATTTGTAAGAGCATAAACACTCAGCTCATAAAAATGTGCCTTCAGAACACAGTATGTCCACGATACGAACACTAGAATGGGGCTATTAACGACATCTAATCGAATGGATAAAGCGGGTATTGTAATTAATTGTAAGTGGACTCTTACAAAATCCAGTGTGGCAGGGAGCGCAATCTCAATTTCCTTGCTTGAGCAAGTAATCGTCTAATATATAATTTGCGTCAATTTATAAATGGTTGCGAAAGTAGATTGTGAATTACAGAGTGCTTCTTGTTGAAGACGATAAGGAAATCGCAAGACTGACTCAAATGTACCTCGAAGCCGAAGGATATGGTGTTGAGGTGGTGTACTCAGGTGATAAAGCGGTAGATGCGGTGACGCGCTACCAGCCTGACGTTGTGCTATTGGATCTCATGTTACCGGGGGAAGATGGTGCGACGGTTCTTAAAAAGCTACGAACCTTCTATCAGGGTGTTGTGATTGTACAAACAGCAGTTCAAGAGGAGCTGAGTGAAGTCAGTTTACTAAAATTGGGTGCCGATGATTATCTGACTAAACCAATTCGTGGCCATATCTTGGTTGCTCGTCTTGAAGCTCATTTACGTCGTTATGCGGCAGCGGGGCAGGAGCCATCGACCCACAACTATGAAGCTTATGGATTTAGGTTGTGCCCTTTACGTAAAGTGGCTTTTTATCGCAGCAAAAACATTGACTTAACTCAGGCGGAGTTCGACATTCTTCTTTTGCTGGTTCAATCTCCCGACAAAGCGGTATCAAGAGATCTCTGTTGCCAATCATCTCGTGGGATAGAATACACCTTCAATGATCGCTCCATTGATATGCGTATTTCGGGCTTACGACGAAAACTAGCCCGAGCGGATGTGAACAACGCTCAGATTAAAACCATTCGCAATCAGGGCTATATGCTCACAGCAGCATAATCGGATATGGTTCGTTCCACTTTTACCAAAGCATACATTAGTCTGGCAACAGGGCTTGTAATCACTGTTGTTGCATTTCTCACTTTGGGTTCTGACTTTATGAGAAAAACTGAAGTCGAGATATTCCTCAATGATGGGCAGTTTTTCGTTAATCAATACATCGAACAACGTGGTCAGCCTAACTCCCTTTATAAAGAGTTGACCAACACGGGGAAGCAGCAGTTTTACATCTTTAATCTATCTTTGGTTAACGTAAAACCCGAGACGCTGCCATGCTCAGATTGTCGCGAGCTGTACCGATTGAAGTCAATACCCGTTTATCTAGTCGAAGATAACTTGTATGCGGCGGTGTTTCCGTTACCAAACTCGGCGAGAAGTCTCATGTTCAGTGAGAATCGCGATTTTTTTGAACCCCAATTTGAGTGGTACGAAGACTCCGAAGTCATGTTTGTGATTGGTCTTGTGGCCTGGATATTTGTCAGCTTAGGCGTATTTGTTTATGTCCCTATTCGCCATCTACATAACCAAATTAATCAGCTTAACCGTGCGTCTCGTCGCTTTGGACGCGGTGAGTTTAGTGCACGTATTGACAGTGACAACTTCCGACTTCCCCTCAAAGAACTGGCGGAAAGCTTCAACTACATGGCAGATGACATTGAAGGCCATGTAAAGCAGAGTCAGATCTACACGCAGGCTATTCCTCATGAAGTCAGAACGCCGCTCAGTCGAATTCAGTTAGCCAGCGATATGGCTAGGCGCAATGCTGTTGAGGAGCAAGAACCGTTTTTTGATGATATTGACCGATATGTTGACGATATCTCCGCTCTGACTGCTAGCGTGGTACAAATTTCCCGGGTAGGAGGTTTGACGGAAAGTGAATTGCTCGACACACAAAACCTTCTCCCTGAACGCTGGCTTAAACAGCGTATTGACAGGCAAGAGCATTACAACAAACAAATCAGCTTTCATGCTTCTTTGACTGAGCCTGCCCCAGCTTTGGATGTATTAGAAACCTTAGCTAATCTGGTGATTGATAATCTGCTTCAAAACGCATTCCGTTACGCAGATGCTGCGGTCGCGATCACTTTAATCGGTTTTGACAACACATTAGTGATTGATATCGAAGATGACGGGGCTGGCATCCCAAAAGATAAATACGATGAGATCTTTCTGGCATTCTCCAGATTGGATGAAAGCCGCCATAGTGACGGCTTTGGGTTAGGGCTGACCATCGCTTCAGAAGCAGCCAAGCGACTCAACTGGCGTATTTCTTTAGGCGAAAGCGAACTGGGTGGGGCTCGTTTTACTGTTTTGATCGAGTGCTAGTTCACTACTTTGTGCCAGCGTTCACCATATGCACTGCTGTAATCGGGCTCTTCCAGATGTTTAGATGCTTCTACTGGCTCAAGTGGACCAACTATCGTCCGATAGGGTAAGACGCCAGCCCACACGGGAAGATCCAAATCGGATTCATCATCGTTGACTCCAAAACGACTGATTTTGACCGATGCTTCGCTTAAAGGCATCTTCAGCACCATGGTCGCGGCGAGTTCTCTGTCACTACTTAATCTGACCTGCTCCGTTCTCCCGGGGGCAATCTGCTCAACAAAATGATTGAGCAGACGATCTTTTTCCTGCTTCTCTTCAACTACTTCAAATTGGCCAAATACTACAGCTGAGCGATAGTGCGCGCTGTGGTGAAAAGCCGATCTCGCTAGAACCCAGCCATCGAATAGTGTGAATGTCAGGCAGGTCTGGTGGCCTTGTTTTAATGAGCGCAGCAATCGGCTGTTGTTCGCACCGTGTATATACACATGTTCATCAACACGCCATGCCAACATAGGAATCACAATAGGGCCGTTAGCGTCATTAATCGCGATATGGGCGATTAATGACTCATCAATAATTTGTTCAAGATGTTTGTCCTCGAACACGGCTTTGTGCGCGCCTTTTTTTATTTGGGTCCTTTCTGTGTTTGATAGCATTGCGTTTCTCCATTAGCTTGTAATTTATGGTTCCAATCTAATGTTTAACTGGTATGTTATTGAGAGCCAGTTTTGACAAAGTTATAGGTCCAGTTAATGGCGTTGATTGATATTGGAGATCTGACTCTCTCAGGTGGGGCGAGCACCTTACAACAGCAGTTATTTCATGCGATTCGAGCAAAAATAGTGAAAAGCTTGTGGCCATTGCAGGGTAAGTTGCCTTCGACGCGCAAGCTCGCCAGTGAACTCAATGTAAGTCGCAATACAGTGACGGCTGCTTATGAGCAGCTGTTGGCGGAAGGCTACATAGAAAGTAAGCAAGGTTCGGGGTTCTACGTTGCGGTTGAGTTACCGGATAAATATGTGCCAGCGACCGTGACTCAGGGTACGTCTTCGGGCGAGTCCAACTGCTTTGATATCAATTCGTCATTTGCACCTGGCGTTCCAGATCTTTCACAGTTTCCACTTGGTAAATGGCAGCGATTGCTGCAAAGGCATGTTCTACGCCCAGTGTTACTGGGAAATCAAAATATTCAGGGCAGTGAAGCGCTTAGAGCGGCGCTGTCTGATTACTTGTCTTCCAGCCGCTCCGTTCACTGCTCAGCACAGAGAATCATTGTGACTTCTGGTGCTCAACAGGCTTTGACCATTGCGATGGCGGCGACTCTGGCACAAGGTGAAAAAGTTCTAATGGAGCAGCCAGGGTATGCCCAAATGACCAAGGTGCTTGAACTCAACCAATATCAGCTGGAACCTTTGACGGTGCATCAAGAAACAGGCTTTGAGTTGAGTGATGTCCTGAAAAGTACGGCACGAGCGCTATACATCACCCCGAGTAACCAATATCCGATGGGAACGACCATCAACACTGAAAATCGCCTTAAGTTGATTGAATGGGCGGCGAGTCATCAAGGGTGGATTATCGAAGATGATTATGACAGTGAGTTTCAGTTTGCACACCGGCCTTATACCAGCTTACAGGGATTAGCGGGCCAAATGGGGCTAGATGAGCACGTGATCTATATTGGCTCACTAAGTAAAGTGATGTTTAACGGCTTAAGGTTAGGTTACATGGTGGTGCCGGATAATTTAATTCAGCGCTGTCTTGAAATCAAAGATGCCATGAGCGGTGATTCTCCGTCACATACTCAGGAAGCGTTAGCTGACTTTATTGCTGAAGGCCATTTACTGCGTCATATACGAAAAATGCGCCGACTGTACAAACAAAAACATGAGATTGTCAGCCAAGCCATTGAACAAGCATTCGGTGGACAGGTTACGATCATCAGCCAAGCTGCTGGTTTGCATGTCACGCTAAAATGGAGCGGCAGAATAGACGAGCATGCGTGGGTGAAAAGGGCCGCGAAGCAAGGGATAGTGCTGCGGCCACTGAGCTATTATGAACATAACAAGGAGAGTCATCGAGAGTGGCGAGCGGTCGTGCTCGGTTTTGGTAATACACCATTGCAAGAGATCGAACCCGGGATACAAGCACTTGCCCGATTATTTGAATCGTGATTGTATTGAACAAAATGTCATCAATTGAGGGAAGAATATGTGCCGTTGGTTAGCCTATCAGGGAGAGTCAATTTACTTAGACGAATTGGTGTATGAACCTGAGCATTCTCTGGTGCATCAAAGCCTCGATGCAAGAAAAGCCGTAACAAGGGTGAACGCCGACGGCTTTGGATTGGGCTGGTATACTGAGCGAGACACTCCAGGGCAGTTCCACGAAGTTTTACCAGCTTGGGGAGATGAAAACCTACGTTCTCTGACACATCACATTCGTTCTCATCGATTTATGGCGCATGTTCGCTCATCTACGGGTACACAGGTCTCTCGCTCTAATTGCCATCCGTTTATCATCGACAACTGGATGTTTCTGCATAATGGTCAGATTGGTGAATTCGAGCGCGTTAAGTATGAGCTACAAAGCCAGTTACCTGAATCATTGTTCCTTAAACGCATGGGTACGACCGACAGCGAGCTGATTTTTCTTTTGATGCTACACAATGGCCTGTGTGAACAGCCTGTCGAAGCGATTCGTAAAACCATTATTGATATTAGCCAGATGTTGAAATCGAAAGGCATTGAAGAGCCATTAAAAGCGTCTATTTGTATTTCAGATGGAGAGCAGTTTTGGGCGGTCCGTTATAGCTCTGATGATGATGCGCCAACCGTATTTATAAGACAAGAGGGCGCTAACATCGCTTTAGCATCAGAGCCGCTGGAGAAAAGCTCAGGCTGGAAGGCGGTGCTTCCTCAAAGCATTCTGGAAATTAAAGGTGACGCCGTCACCTTATATGCTATTTAGCCTGACTTTGATCCAGCGTTTGTCGCTTTCCCCATGGTAGGGACAATAAAACAAAGACAGCAACGGCGTATAGCATTGACCAACCTAAGCAGACAAACACGCCTGTGCAGATAAGTAACGACACGCCAGCAAGCCATTTGCTGATGCCGGTAAGTAGCTTGTAGGCAGATAACATCGCCAATAAATACACCAGAACGAAAATACCATTTGCCAGCTTAAGGAAGAACTCTAAGTCCAGCCCTGAAATTTCGCCCACTAAGCATGACAATACCAACACCACACCAACCGCCAACGTAGCGTTTGCTGGGACGCCTCGAATTGAGACTCTGGCTAGCGCGCTTTTAGGTTTGTATTCGCGCGCCTGCGCCCAAACCATCCTTGATAAACTTTGTGTATATAGATTCACGCTGGCAAAGCAGGCGGCAAAACTGAGAGCGCTGATAAGCAACTTAAATTGTTCACCGAATAGCATCTCTGACAGCCAAGGGATAGAAGCACTGTCGAACTCGCTACTCCCATAAGCTCCATATTTGAGTATGACGACAGAGCATGCCCAATAGGCTGCACCCGCCACAAAACAACCGATGATGATCGCAATTGGGAAATCCCGTTGTGGATTCTTAAACTCTTCCCCCATGTGGGCGAATGCTTCAATTCCGACAAAGCACCAAAACATAACGGCCAATGCAGCCCCAATACTCCAAGTTGATTCGGAGGAGAGCGCTGGCATTGTTAGATCTTGCGCGCCAATATCACCTTTCCACCAGAATGCAGCGACCAGAATGAAGATACTGAGCGCAATCAGCGTCTGAAGGCGCCCCGATGACTTTGTGCCTGCTAAATTAACAGCGATTAAGAGAAACACTGTTAGCAGTTGGGCGAAAATAGAGGAGTTCAGCGCTTCAGGCAGTAATTGCTGTAAAAAGCCAGCGGCTAGCGCTACTGCGGCAGGGACGCCGACCGGAATAACACTGACAAACAACCAAGCAACGCTTTTTTCAAGGCGCTGATCAAATGCCTGGCGAACGAAGTGTGCCGTGCCACCTGCATTCGGATAGCGCTTTCCCAGCTGAGCAAAGGTCAGCGCAATCGGACATATCGCAATAAATAGAATTAGCCATGCCCAAAGTGAGAGTGAACCTGCAATACCAGCGGCAATGGCTGGTACCATGAAAAGGCCAGTTCCCAGCAAGGTCGTTGAGAGTTGCCCAACGCCTGAGAGTAACGTGATTTCTTGTTTTAGCTGACTCATGGTTTCCTTTCCTGATTTTTTTTTTGATAGCTTACTCAAACATATGAAAAAACACAGCAAGCAATTTGTCGTAGTTATATGTCATTTTGGCGGAAGTCAGGTGAGTGAATAGGCAATTTGCACTCTTTCGCCCAACGGTTTTTTGTGTCACATTACCTGAAATCAACAGGATAAGTTGAGGTATGACAGGAAGTAATATGGATAAGTTCGACAATCAAATTCTCGGTATTTTAAGACACCACGCCAGAGCTTCGGTCAGTGACATTGCTCGACAGGTCAATTTGTCACGTTCAGCCGTGACGGCAAGAATTCAAAAGTTGGAACAGGAAAAAGTCATTCTTGGCTACCATGCGAATATCGCCCAAGACGAACCGGAACTTATACAGGCGTACATGGCATTAAAGTTCGACATGTCAGCCTCCTCTCATTATTGCGAGTCCTATGCTGAGACAATCTATAAGATTGATGGCGTGAAATGGTGCCATGCGATAACAGGGGAGACCGACATGATGTTGTTCGTCGAAGTACCTACCATGGCAAGGCTCAATGAGATTCGTGATGAACTACAGGCGATCCCTGAACTGCGCCACCTGATGACTCACACCGTGCTTACGGAGTTCTTTAATACACGCCATGTCTCTTAATCATATCAACCTCAACTTGTTGCGTTCTTTGCAGGTGTTGCTCGAAGAGTGCCATGTGAGCAGAGCCGCAGATAGACTCAACATTACTCAATCAGCCGTGAGTCGTCAGCTCGCTCAGCTTCGAGAATTGTGTGGTGACCCTTTATTGGTGCGCGAAGGCAATGCTTTGGTGCCGACACCAAGAGCATTGGCCATGCAGGAAAAGCTCAATCTTTTGTTAGGAGAGTTTGAACAACTACTGCACGACAAACCTTTCGACCCGCAAACATGGAAGCAAGAGTTTGTTCTGTCTTCCAGTGACTATGTTGCTCAATACATAGTGCCCGATGTGGTTGCCGTTATGGTAGAGCAATCGCCGAACGTCAATCTCGCCTATCGCTTATGGCAGCCAGAATATCTTCAACAATTTGGTGAAACCGGTATTCACTTAGCCTCGACCATGCAGCCAGAGAAACCCGCTAATGTAACGAGTGTGAAAATCGGTGAGGACAAATCAGTCTGTCTGATGCGTAAATCTCACCCGTTGTCAGTCAAACAGACGCTGACAGAAGAAGAGCTGGTGGGTTACCCACATTTGAAGGTTACTGGTGGCGGAGATAAGGATTCAAGTACAGATATTGTTCTCAAATCTCTTGGGTTTGAAAGGCGAATTGCTTTAAAAGTCCCGTTCTTTTCCGCTGCAGTCAATGCCTTGGTTTCCAGTGATTATCTGATGGTGGTACCTGAGCACATCGCTTTGAACTTGTCGGCGAATCATAACCTTGAATATCGTCCTCTGCCATTTGAGACAGAAGCACATCAGTACTGGCTGATGTGGCACCCCAAATACGATCAGGATAAAGCGCATCAATGGATGCGTGAGATGGTTCTGCACGCGATGCGCACATCAAATTATTCTGTAGGTATGACTTGAAATCATAGCCGATATAATAAACTTTGATTTCAAATCATTAATCCGCTGCGATAGTTTAACGACATGGATTCAGCCTCAGGAAAAAACAATGACACTCACAATCTGGCTATCACTTTTTACGGTTTGTATTTTAGGGGCGATGTCGCCCGGCCCGAGTCTCGCTATGGTCGCGAAACATAGCCTAGCAGGGGGGCGAAAAAATGGCTTGGCAGCCGCATGGGCGCACGCATTGGGCATTGGCATTTATGCTTTCATTACCCTGATCGGCCTAGCCGTTGTCCTACAACAGTCACCACTGCTTTTCAAAGCGATAAGTTACTCGGGCGCAGCGTATCTGGCGTACCTTGGTTACAATGCGTTGCGCTCAAAAGGTGGTGTGGCAGCGAAGCTGGAGTCGGGCGAGCACACATCGGCTTGGCAGTCTGCAAAAGAAGGATTTCTTATCTCCATTCTTAGCCCTAAGATTGCGCTGTTCTTTATCGCGCTGTTCAGCCAGTTTGTTGCGGTGGGGGACAGTCTAACGGCTAAAGCGCTAATTGTTCTCACCCCGCTAGTGGTCGACGGTTTGTGGTATACCTTGATTACTTTCTTGCTATCGAGCCCACGCCTTTTAGACAAAATTCGCTCAAAAGCACAACTGATTGATCGCCTGTCTGGCGCCGTGCTGATATTTTTAGCGGTACGAGTTGTGATGACAGTGTAAGATAGCCAACACGAACAAAAATAAATAACAAAGGAGCCATCGGCTCCTTTTGTCATGATTGGAGACGGAATGATGATTAGACTTGCTGTTATCGGGACGAACTGGATCACCGATCAGTTCATTGAAGCTGCGTTGAAGACAGAGCAATATCTTTTGGCTGGCGTGTATTCTCGCTCTATCGAGAAAGCGAAAGAGTTTGCTGAGAAATACGCATCACCCGCTCTTTTTGATGATTTTGATAAGCTGGCGACTTCTAAGTCGATTGACGTGGTTTACATTGCTAGCCCCAACTCACTACACGCTCCACAAGCATTGAAATTACTTGAAGCAGGTAAGCATGTTATCTGCGAAAAGCCACTGGCTGCGAATGATAAGTTAGCACAACAAATGTACCAGACAGCGTTAGCGAATGATGTGGTTCTTTTTGAGGCGTTCATGTCGCCCCACACACCAAACTTCAAACTACTGAAAGAACAAAGTAAGAACATCGGTAAGATTCGCAAAGCACTGATCACTTATTGCCAGTACTCGTCACGCTACCCTAAGTACTTAGCTGGTGAAAACCCAAATACCTTTAATCCTGCCTTTGCAAATGGTTCGATTATGGACATCGGCTACTACTGTGTTGGCTCAGCTGTTGAATTGTTTGGCGAACCTCACGGCGTAAAAGCACAGGCTCAGATGCTAGATAGTGGTGTCGATGGCAGCGGAAGCGTTATTTTAGGTTACGACGGCTTTGAAGTGGTGCTGCAACATTCTAAGACCAGTGACTCTTATTTGCCGAGTGAAATTCAAGGTGAGGAAGGGGCGTTGCTTATGGAGATGATTTCAACCGGCAAAAAACTGACAAAGATTGCCAGAGGTGGTGTTGGTGTCGATTTGAGTGTTAAACAAGACCCGAATCCAATGTATTACGAAGCTCTGGCTTTTGCTAAGCAATTTGAAACGAAAAAAATTGACGAAGAGTGTATGAAGCGCTCGCTGATTGTGGCTAAATTGCTGACAGAGATTCGCAAGCAAACGGGTGTAACATTCCCGACAGACGTATAAGAGAGAAAGATATGCAAGCCGAAGTTAAATGGATCGAAGATTTTAAGTTTCTAGGTCACTCTCAATCTGGTCATTCAGTCGTAATGGATGGCAATGGCGGTGCAACAGCACCCAGCCCAATGGAAATGGTTCTGATGGCGGCAGGCGGATGTAGCTCAGTTGACGTTGTTGATGGCCTTAAAGAAGCCTCTCAGAAGGTGACTAGCTGCATTGCGAAACTGACGACCGAGCGCCGTGAAACAGCTCCTCGTATTTTCACCACAGTAAATATCCACTTTGAAGTGTCGGGTGACAATCTGGATACAGACGTTGTCGCAAAAGTAACAGCAGACTCTCTGGAAAAGTACTGTTCAGTGTGTCTGATGCTAGGTGCTGGCGTAGAAATGACCCACAGCTGGGAAATTGTGTAATCTGTTCTATTTAGATGGAAAGCCGGGTTTACAGCCCGGCTTTTTTGTAAATTAAGGAAATATTCACCGGTTAGGTTTTCTCTTTTTCCAATCTTGTATTCGCGCTATTTTACCTTTCCTATTCAAGCAGTTAATTGGAAAACGTTATGACAGAGTTTGAAAAAATGGTCGCAGGTCAGTTGTTTAACGGGGCTGATCCCAGCGTTAATAACATTCGCGAGCAAGCAACACGCCTTTTGCAGGAGCTAAATCACAATACCAGTGATATTCAGCGTGTTGAAACCTGTCGTCAGCTGCTGAAACGTTTTGGCGAAGCGAGCATGATTCGCTCTCCTTTTCTTTGTGAGTTTGGAAAAACGATATCGATTGGCGATAGCACCTTCATCAATATGAATGTGACCATGTTGGATGGGGCTGAGATTACGATTGGCAACCATGTACTTATCGGCCCAAACACTCAGTTCTATACCGCGGGTCATTCTTTGGACTATCGAAGCCGAAGAGGTTGGGAAACCACCTGTTTGCCTATTACTGTGGAAGATGATGTTTGGATCGGTGGCAACGTGGTAATTAATCAAGGTGTGACTATTGGCGCGCGCAGTGTCATCGCCGCTAATTCAGTGGTAACACGAGACGTACCACCCGACAGCTTGTATGGTGGAACTCCGGCAAAATTGATAAGACATTTGACAGAGAATGACAGTTAACGCTAGGTTAAGCTCCTTTGCTGTTAATCTGAGAGAATAGAGTGAGCCAACATAAATTTACTTTGTGCGGTGTGTTAGCCATCCTGCTTTGGAGCAGTGTGATGGGGTTAGCGCGAACGGTCACTGAGTTTTTAGGGCCCATTGGTGGCGCTGCATCAATCTATACCGTCGCTTCTCTGTTTTTGGTGATGGTAATGGGCCTGCCAAAAATCAGAAGCTATTCTCTGACCTATGTATTGATTGGTGGTGGGCTGTTTGTCGCCTATGAAATATGTTTGGCACTTGCACTGGCTATGGCGAATTCTCGCCAACAAGCCGTAGAAATGCTGGTGATTAACTACCTATGGCCCGCTCTGACCGTTCTACTGGCTGTCACGTTCAGCCCGAAGAAAACCAATATTCTCGTTTATCCCGCAATCGCACTGGCGTTTTTTGGTGTGGCTTGGAGTATCACTGGTGACCAAGGGCTTTCGTTCACCCAGATTGCAGCCAATGTGGCGACTAACCCTGTAACCTACGCTATGGCATTTGTGGGCGCGTTTCTGTGGGCAATCTACTGTAATCTGACTAAGCGTATTTCCAAAGGGCAAAATCCGATTACGCTGTTCTTTATCATGACGGCCGTGACCTTATGGATTAAATACGCGATCAGTAATGAAACAGGGATGAGCGTTAACCTTGAATCCGGTGGTTTGTTGCTGATTACAGGTATTGCAATGGGCAGTGGCTACGCGCTTTGGAACTACGCAATTATCGGCGGTAACATGGTGCTTTTGGCGACGCTATCTTACTTTACACCTGTTCTTTCGACCGTTATTTCGTCTGTGATTCTTGGTTTGGTTCTTACGGATACCTTCTTGCAAGGCGTCGCTCTAGTGACAATCGGTTCACTGCTGTGCTGGTGGGTCACAAGAGAGAAAAAAGCGGAATCGGCTGAACCGGAAGCGTGTAAGGATTGAGTATTACCAGCGGATCTCAATGGGTGTTCCTGTTTTCACGAGAGTGAGCAGTTCATCCATTTCTTCGTTGGTAATGGCGATGCAGCCATTAGTCCAGTCAAAACTTTGTACGAATTTGGCGGGCCGCTTTTCCCCGTTTCTTAATCCATGAATCTTAATGTCACCACCAGGATCGACGCGAAGTTTTGCGGCATAAGCAATGTCTCGTGGGTTAGGGTAGCTGATGTGGATTGAGCGATAGAACTCTGAATTATCAATCACGAAGTCGAGGTAGTAGCGGCCCTCAGGCGTTCGATGATCCCCTTCCTGGGTTTTATGCCCTTTAGGGTGTTTACCTAACGCGATGCGAAACTCTTTCACCACTTGACCATTGTCAATCAGATACATGCGACGTTTGGACTTGTCGACTTTAACTAAGTCGACCATTGCGGTTGAAGCACAGGTAAAAAGTAGTGCCCCCAATGTCACTATCGTCCTTAATGCAGTGCCATTCATTGTCTTACTATTCTTCCAAAAAACAGAAAGGTAGCCGTGAAGCTACCTTTCGAGTTTACGTAATGTCATCAGGGAGAAATCGAGAAAATATCACGCTCCGCAAATCCCAAGTCTTTAAACGCTTCTATCGCTTCATTCCGACTATGCGCATCAACTTCAAACGAAGTCATTTGGGACCCATCAAAATATAGGATCACATAATGAGTACTGGGATCTGGCTTTTCAATTGCCGACATCATTCCTCCAGCTATTCATTGATACAATGAACTTGGACCTGAACAATGCCTCTACCAGTGCCTTCGCGGTATTAAAGCTTCGCTAATGTTTCCCCAGGCTTCCCTTTTGCTCGAGGCATTTTGTCCACCTTTTTAATTAGTTTAAGCAGTTTTGAAGCATTCCAGCCAGTTTCTTGCTGAGAAAAACGTGATTTTTGCATTTCATCCAATTCATTTTGGATATCGGCAAGAAGTGCCTTATCACTAATCTGGGCCTCCTGGAGCCATTCAGTAGCGCAATGCTGTGCTTTAAAGTGATCTTGCTCTTCAAGTGCTGAAACCAAGCGGCCACTTGTATCGAGTGGTGCGATTGGCTTCTGCTGGGTTTCCACGCTAGTGTTTCGTTTTCTGAATAGTAAAACGGTTGTGATAACCCAAAGCAGGGCAAACAGCGCTGTGAGATAAGGCCAAAAACCGGGATCTTTGACAGTGACCGTTTTTACTTCGGTTGGCGCTGAATACTGAGACGCTGGCACTGGAATATTTAGGCTCTCTCCCGGGCTGACAGCTAACGCTATACCATCTAGATGAGCGGTTTTCTGCTGTTTGTTCTGGCTATCCCACCAATTGAGATTGATCTCTGAAAGTTGAACATCACCAGTTTGCTGAGGAATGAGTACCTGCTTCAATGTCATGCGCGTGAAACCATTCTCTAGCTGGGTGAACTGAGGCTTTTCTTCGTACACGCGAATGCCTTGCGGATAGCTGATCTTCAGGTTCGGGAAACGGTCAGAAGAGAGCCCTTCAATGTCCAAGGTGACTTCACGTGTAATCGAATCGCCCACTTTAGCCTGATGCGTGGTTGATGAAGGAATCGGTTCCCCGTTCGCCGCGACCCATGTTTGTGTTAGCTTAAGCTCCGATGTCGGCAGCCATACACCACTGTAGCCAGCGGGTTTATCTTCGACTTTGATAGCAAAGGTTTTTGCTGGCGTATCAACCGAGATCAGTTTGTTGGTCCCTGTTCGATCATTGCCATAAACAACAGAACCTTTGAATGCTGCACCTTTTAGTGTGTATTCGCCGGGCTGGTTTGCCGTTACGCGATAGGCTTGGTCAAGTACAGTGACTTCCACGCCACCGAGAACGCTTTGATACTGCTTTGGTTCACCGATTTGAGCTAAGGTCAATCCATCGACTTGAGGAGGGATGACATTAGGGCTTTGCAGGCGTCTCGGATCTGCTTTAATGATCAGGCGAGTACGTAATGAGGCACTTTCATTTGGGTAAAGCGTCGTCTTATCAAGTGAACTGCGTAGCTCAACTAAGTCGGATACTTTAGGCTCATCGGTGTCCATAGTAACCTGAATAGCAATCGGCTTTGAGCTCGCCCCGTTGACTGTAAAAGCGGGAATATTGGCAACGCCAAGTGTTTGAGCGGCTAGTGTTAGGTTCCACTCACTGCGTGTACTGCGGTCACCATTGACTATGTTGATCGAAGAGCCAAAACTAGGTCGTCCAACATAAAAATCTTTTTCCAGTGCGCTGAAATCAATATCATCGGAAGAGACTTTTTCGTCGACTACAACGCGAAGTTGGAACACTTCGTTCTTGACGACTTTATTCTTGCTGACGGTCGCCCAGACATTTGCCGCCATAGCGGCAGGGCTGACAAAAGATAAAGCCAGCGCCACTAAGCTAATCAGTTTCATTATTTGTCGATTCATAGTTACCACTTCTTACCTGTATTCTGCGGTGGTTGCTTTTGCTGAGCTTGCAACATCATTTGAGCTCTGAGTAAACGGCTAGGGTCGCGCGCGCTTTCGACCTGTTCCAGTTTTCGAAGTGCAGGGTCAATTTGCTCTAAATTTTGCTCCTGCTCAGCTGCGCTTTGCGGTTGAGTCGCGCTTTTATCTTGCGACTCTGACTCTTGTTCCGACGTTGAAGCACCTTGCTGTTGCTTGTTCTGCTCTTGTTGTTGCTGAGGAGTTTCGGAACTTGATGCCTGTTGCTTTTGCTGTTCGCCTGTCTCTTCTTGGGTTTGCTGAGGTTTTTGAGATTGCTGCTGCTCAGATTGCTTGTCAGACGATTTCTCATTTGAAGATGAATCTTGCCCAGATTGAGAGGAATTCTCTTGCTCTGAAGAGGAGTCATCGCCAGACTTTTGTTGCTGTTGCTGTTGCTGTTGCTGTTGCTGTTGCTGTTGCTGTTGCTGTTGCTGTTGCTGTTGCTGTTGCTGTTGCTGTTGCTGTTGCTGTTGTCTGACAATCTCCAGGTTTTTCTTTGCATCTTCGTTGCTCGGATCTTGTTTGAGCACGTCCTCATAAAGGCTAATGGCTTGGTCAAACTCTCGGTTTTGAGCGTAGGCGTTAGCGAGGTTGTATTTTCCGTTTAGCGTTTGTGAATCTTTAAGTGCATTGATGGCGGCAGGGAAGTTGCCTGCCTGATACTGCGCTATACCTTGCCACTCTTTGTTCTCGAACAGATCCGCCGCTTCTTGATACTGCTCGGCATCGTAGAGCTGTTTGGCTTGTTGATTACTGTTAAGCCAAGCTGAAGCCATCGCTGGTTTAGGCGACAGTAGTGGGTAAGCCAAGATGATCATCGAAAACAAAAAGCCACGACGAAACATAAGAAGCGCCGGGATGATCAGCAAGGGTACTAACCAGATACCGCTGTTGACCCGATCACTGATTTGTTGTGACTGGTTTAGTTTACCCGTACTTTCAATGCTACTTGTGCGATTGGCTATGGCGTCTATGTCGCTGTTATTGAGCTGAATAGGTGTAAAGAAACCACCAAGGGATTTGGACACGCTATTCATGTTACCGAAGTTGGATTTTGCCACCACGGTTTGCCCAGCGTCGGTTTTGAGTAGAGTGCCATCATTGAGTCGTATAGGAGCACCTGAGCGGGTGCCCACACCGAGTATGGATAATCGCCAGTGTGTACCCTCAAGAAGATCTTGAATTCCTTGGGTTTCCGCACCATCCAAATCGTCACTGAAGAGTATGATATCACCACGAGACAAGCCGGCGTTTTTCATCATATCAATAGCTAAACGGACGGCTTTTACTGCGTCGGCACCGGGGTAGGGCATCAATTCGGGGCTGAGGTTGGGTATCAGGTTTTGAATGGTGCGCGTATCTGAGGTCATCGGACTAACGGTGTACGCATCACCAGCGTAAGCGACGAGACCCGTGGTACCTTCACTCCATTTTTTGAGTAGGTCACTGGCCTTGTATTTAGTCTGAGTCAGCCGGTTAGGTTTGATGTCAGTGGCATACATAGACATCGACATGTCCATGATTAGCACACGAGCACTATCGTTGCTGAAACTAGGCCTTTCTGAGCTGGTAAAGCTTGGCCCAGAGAGAGCAATTGTGGCGATTAAACCGCATATGGCGATTGCACTGGTGACAGTATTGCGTGCCGATTTGTGTTGTATACCCATTGCTTTGGCAAGGTGGGGGGCAATTAACGTCTGGTTACGGCTACGTTTTGAGAGCCAGAAAACTAACCCACATAGTGGAAGAAGTACCAGCAGCCACTCTGGATAGAGGAAGCGAAAATCAGACATGATTCCTCCTGATGATAATAAGTGCGAAGAAGCCCGCCAGTGCGATTGCAAGTGGAAACCCGAACCACTCTTGCTGTGGTCGCCAGGTTTGTGTGGCTTGGCTAACAGGTTCTAGGTTATTGATGGTGTCATAGATAGTCGCCAGCTCTTTGCTGTCACGGGCACGGAAATATTGCCCACCAGTCAGCTTGGCGATTTCCATCAGAGATTTTTCGTCTAGGTCTTGAGCTGTGTTGACTTTACGTGTCATGAAAAACTCTTTGACCATCATCTCTCCGGCGCCGACGCCAACAGTGTATATCGTGGCGTTGTACTTCTTGGCAATTTTGGCCGCTTCGATTGGGTCAAGTACGCCCGCAGTGTTACTGCCGTCGCTGAGTAGTATCATCACACGTTGCGGTGCATCGCTATCGACGAAGGTTTTGGTCGCTAGCCCTATGCCTTCGCCAATCGCGGTTTTGGTCCCAATAAGGCGTAATACGGTTTGATTGAGCTGCTCGGCAACGGTATGTCTATCAAGCGTTAATGGTGTTTGCAGATAAGCGTGATCGGCAAACAGCACTAGGCCCAATCGGTCTCCCTGACGTTTGGAAATAAAGTCAGATAAGACCTGTTTGACTGCGCTTAAACGGTCGATATAGTCACCGTTGAATTGCATGTCTTCTTTACTCATCGAGTAAGACAGATCAACTACCAGCATCATGTCTCTATGCTTCGGTTGTGTCGTGACAGGGTCGCCATACCAGACAGGTCTTGCAACCGCGGTAATCAAGCAGACCCAAACCAGACCCGCCAGAACTTTAGCCAACAAGTTCCTCGGCGCACTGCCTGCCGCTGAGTCGGGCAGGTAGGGCATATAAACGGGAGATGACTGTTTAACTGGCGGCAGTAAAAAATAAATCAGTATGGGGAGTGGTAGCAGCAGAAATGCCCACCACCATACGAATTCGATGTTAGCCAACTTTGGCTCTCCTTCTTTTTGGCGGAAGCGCCTCATCGACCCATTGGGAGCAATGGGTAATCAATTCGGAGGCATTTCCTACGGGCTCTTTCGAATACAAAGCCTCTTGCCAGAGTTCATAGTTCTCGAGGAACACGGGTGATTTCACCTGAGTATCAAGAAAGGCATACCACTCTTTGCCCGTTAACTGCGCTACTTCTTCTCTTGGGTAGTAACACAGCGCGGCCTGACGTAATAATTCAATGGCTTCAGCAGGTTTGTCACCTGCCTGAATAAGCTTCAGCGCGGTTTTCTTTGGTGCCATACGCTTTTTATTCCAGCGATAGGTCAGCCAAATTATCAATGTGCCAAAGACAATCGCTCCTGCGGTCGCCCACCATCCCCATGCCAGTGGAAACCACGAGGGCACCTCCGGTAAATGCATTGGATTAAGTGGTAATAGTGAATCCTTGTTATTGGTGCTCATTGATTACGTCCAGATAATTGTTGTAGTAATGATTCTTGGGTAGAGAGACGGGTAAAACTCAAGCCATGGTTAATAGATAAGTCTTTCAGATCTTGCTGTTTTTGTTCAAAAACAGACTTAATCTGATCGCGTGCTTTTCGTGAAGAAAAGTCCATCCACAACGTTTGACGTTTGTCGGAAACTTGTTCGACGCCGCGATAACTGGTGATGCCCGCTTCCAAAGGATCGGAAATATGAACCAGTCGTACGCGGTTGTGGGCACGTAGCCGAGTGAGTAATAGCTGGTTTGACTCTGAGAAACGCAGGAAGTCACTGATGATGACCACTTCACTCCCCTTAGGACATAGGCGGTTCAGTGCCTGTAAGCCATGGCCCATATCTGAGGAGTGGGGCGTAGTCGATTGATGCAGTTTGTCTTGATGAAGCTTCACCAGATGCTGAATTAATGCGAGTGGCCCTTGATTACGACTGGTCGGCTTTAGCTCAGTCAGTTGGTCGCCAGTATCAATCATTGCGCCTATACGATCTCGCTGAGCAACAGACAACCACGCAATCAGGCTTGCCATATGAGATGCCAAGACCGATTTGAACATCAGCTGAGAACCAAACATCATGCTGGCACTGAAATCCACATACACAATGATGGGCTTCTCTCGTTCTTCTGTGAAAAGCTTGGTATGAGGTTTACCGGTTCGAGCGGTTACGCGCCAATCAATGCTCCGCACATCGTCACCAGGTTGATACTGGCGGACTTCGGCAAAGTCCATACCACGGCCTAGTTGCTTACTCTGATGTTGCCCCAGCATTTGAGACCACAAACTCTTTGCAGGAGGTAACCACTTTATCGCTTGCTGCTTGTAGTAAAGCAGTTCATCAAGACACAAGTTTACGCCGTCAGAGTATGGGGATAATTGTTTATCCATCTGTAACCCTTATGCGCTGCCCACCAGAGACAGAAGGCGGTTAACCACCTGATTGGCACTAATGCCTTCGGCTTGAGCCTGATAGCTGAGCAGAATACGGTGTCTGAGAACTGGAAAAGCCATCGCCTGCACATCTTCTGGTGATACATAGTCACGACCAGAGAGCCAAGCGTGAGCACGAGCACAGCGATCTAACGCGATGGTTGCGCGAGGGCTGACTCCCATTTCTATCCAGTTACTCAGTGTTTCGTCATATTGCGTTGGTTGGCGTGTCGCCATAACAAGGCGAATAATATAGTTCTCAACCCCTTCCGCCATGTGGATGTTCAATACTTCCTGTCGCGCAGAGAAAATATCTTGTTGAGAGAGGATTGGCGGAGCGACTTTTTCCTCGCCTTTTGCCTCACCGCGATTCAGGCGCAGTATTTCCAGTTCACTTTCTGCATTCGGATAATCCACATTGAGATGCAGTAAAAAGCGATCCAATTGCGCTTCAGGAAGCGGGTAGGTGCCTTCTTGCTCAATTGGGTTTTGTGTCGCCATCACCAGAAATAGCTCTGGCAGTGGGTATGTTTGACGACCAGCGGTGATTTGTTTCTCTGCCATGGCTTCAAGCATCGCGGCCTGAACTTTCGCAGGGGCACGGTTGATTTCGTCGGCCAAAATCAATGAGTTGAAGATCGGCCCTGCTTGGAATGTAAATTCGCCCGTTTCCGGACGGAAAATATCAGTGCCGGTTAAATCGGCAGGAAGTAGATCTGGAGTAAATTGGATCCGGTGAAAGTCGCCTTCAATGCAGTCAGCCAATGACTTAACAGCGCGTGTTTTCGCTAATCCAGGAGGGCCTTCAACCAGAATGTGGCCATCGGCTAATAGAGCGACTAAAAGTTGTTTAACAAGTTCAGTCTGACCAATAACTTGGCCTTCCAAGTATTGTTGTAGGGTATGAAATGACTGAGAGTTCATCGATGTCTGTCTCCTCGCTTTTTCACTTAGTGGATTTTGAAGTGAAAAAGTTCATCCATTGACTAATGTTGCGTATTGGATGGTTAATAACTATCCAACTTAGTACTGCAACATAAGTTCTATTATTTCAGTTGCTTACAATATGGGGATTTTAACGCTTCATGCAAGTGTTCAATATCGAAAAATTGGTTTGCAAATTAGTGCGAAATTGATGACTTATTCAGTAAAGGAATGTATTTTTTGTCCGATATAAAAAAGTGCGTCACAATTTAATTTGGCTTGCTCTCCTCCTAAGCTAAAAATTAACTGTGATTTCAACTTTCATACAATCATAAAGCGCTATAAGGCAACTCGAATGATGAAACTAAACGCGATCAGTATTAAGCAAAAGGTTGTTGCGGGTATTACTTTTGCTGTTCTTGCTTCAACAATTATTGTCGGAGTGATGGCACAGCGTCAGGCACGTGAGGTCCTCGAACATAGATTAGTAGATATCGAACTACCATCTATGCTGGACCAGATTAAAGGTCAAATCGATTACGATGTGACTCAGCTACTGCGCGCCGCCGAGCAGATAGCAAACAATGAATTTATTAAACAAGCGGTCAGTACGACCAACATCGACCCTCAAGTGGAAGCGATGCTGGTTAAAGAGCTCAATAACGTTCGCAATCAATACAATTTGAATGATGCCTCTGTTGCGAATCGTGAAACAGCCTACTACTGGAACCAGAATGGCTTCTTACGTCAGTTGAACGAACAGCAAGACGGATGGTTCTTTGGTTTCACGCAGTCTGGGCAACCTACCATGGTGAGCATGTTTCAGGAATCGACTGGTGAAGTGAAAATGTTCGCTAACTTCCAGTTTGTAAACGGATTCAGCATGTCCGGCTTGTCTAAATCAATGGACGACATGGTTAGATTGCTCAACGGCTTCCAAATCGAAGACACGGGTTTTGTATTCCTGACGGATGCACAAGGACAGATACAAATTCATCGCCAGAAGGACAAAGCCAGCTCGACCTTATCTCAATTGTATGGAAGCGAAGCTTCTATGCTTTTGAATAAATCTGGCTTCAACCTGATTGAAGCGAGCTACGAGGGCGAGCAAGTTTTCGTTTCGAGCCTATATATTCCTTCAATGGACTGGTTTGTTATCGGTGTAGCACCGGTAAATGAAGTGTTCGCTGACCTTAACTATGTTGCCAAACAGATGACTGTTACTATGATAGTGGTTGCTGCTTTGTTCATCTTCATGGGTTTATTCTTAGCGAACAGCATTACACGCCCAATCAAGTCTATTGCAGCGCGCTTTACCGATCTTGGTCGTGGGGACGGTGACCTTTCACAGCGTATTGAAGTTCAGAGCAGCGATGAAATTGGTCAGTTATCTGAAGGGTTTAACGGCTTTATCGAGAAAATACACGAGTCGATGAAAGAAGTCGCATCAACCAGCGGTGCGCTACAAACCGCCTCTGAAAGTGTTTCCCATAAAGCCAACACGACTCACGATAACAGCCAGATTCAGCGCGACCAAACCATTCAGGTAGTCACGGCGATTAATGAAATGGGTGCAACGATTAGTGAGATTGCATCGAATGCGGCAACCGCTGCAGAAACCGCGAATCAAGCGTCAGATAATACTCAGGTCGGTCAGAATGTTGTTAACAAGGCCAAAGACGCGATCAGTCGTTTGGCTATGGACATAGAGAATACTGGTCAAGTGGTTGAGCAACTGGCATCGACAACACAAGAAATCGGCTCGATTCTTGACGTAATCCGTGATATCTCCGAGCAAACCAACTTGCTGGCATTGAACGCAGCAATCGAAGCAGCGCGAGCGGGTGAGCAAGGGCGTGGTTTCGCTGTGGTTGCGGATGAAGTGCGAAATCTAGCAAGCCGAACCGCAGATTCGACAGAAGAGATCCAGAAGATGATCAACCAACTTCAAAGCGACGCCAAAGATGCGGTAACGGCCATGGAAGCAGGCAAATCTGTCACCCATGAAGGTGTGTCATCTTCAGATGAAGCGGTAGAAGTGTTGGTGAATATTTCTGAGCGAATCCATGATATTTCTGATCGCAATACTCAGGTGGCAACGGCCACGGAAGAGCAATCAACGGTTGTGCATACTATCAACCAAAACATCGAAGAGATTAACGCCATCAACGAAGTAACAACTAGTACGGCGGAAGAACTGGCAGCTGCCAGCTCTGATCTGAAAGAGTTGTCAGAACGCCTTGATCGCATGGTAGGTAGCTTTAAGCTATAAAACCATCCGTGAACTAGAATAACTGGGGCTAAGTGGGTAAACTTAGCCCCAGTTTTTATATTATTAGGTAAGTAATATCATGAGTGATTTTGAAAAAGAGCTAGAGCAAATGTCTCAGGAAATGAGTGATGAGCCTGAGGTAGCGCTTCCATCACTTGAAGAGCAAAAAGCTATCGCGGCAGAGCTGAAAAAACTTGAAGAAGCCGGCGAGCTAACGCCAGAAATCCTAGAACAGTACTTTGGCAAGTTTTACTCGAAAACCGATAAGCCAGTGCACTAGAAACTAAGTATTCAATAAAAGCCGCATTAAGCGGCTTTTTTGTATTCGATGGACTTGCTAGTTACAACAGGTACTTGTTAGCTTTTCGGTAACCTATTTTCACTTTCCAAACTCCAATAATTCCCGATTTTCATAAATTAGCTCGCTCAAGAAATCAGCGACCACTCTTATCCGTCTTGAGTGTGCTAAATCTGAGTGAATCGCAAGCCAGATAGGTTTATTACAGCCCACCTCATTTTCAATGCAGATGAGACCTTGTTGTTTAGCGATGAAGTGAGGAAGAATTGAGAGCCCAAGGCCAGCATGAACGGCACTGAACTGCGCGGACAAACTGGACGTAGTAAGCTTGCAAGTTCTGCCACGTAGTGTTTTTTGAATCCATTGTGCAGCAGGAAGGTGTTGCTGAGTTTCCGTCCAGCCAATGAAGTCATCATTCACATAGGGATTTGTCTGCTTTGAACGAGGTCTTCTATTTAAATAACTTTCAGATCCGTAAAGCCCAAAACCTAAATCTCCTAAACGACGGATAGTTACATTTCCTCTCTCTGGCCTCACCATACGTATAGCCATATCAGCATCTCTTCGATGCAAGTTGACGGTTGAAACACTGGTTTCCACTTCTACATTGAGTCCATCATGCTTGCTGAGTAGATTTGGTAAGGCCGGAATGATCAAATGATCAGCCAGTCCTTGTGCGGTTGCTAATCGAACGTGGCCTGAAACCCCATCATCCGTACCTTGTGCCGCAGAGCCAAACGCATATCCGGCTTGTTCCAGAGCTTCTGCTTGAGGAATTAGTGACAGCCCTTCATCGGTAAGTTTGTATCCTAGTTGGTCACGCACGAACAACCGCAGTTCAAGCGCATTTTCTAAGCGTTCGAGCCGACGAGTCGCTGTCGCGATACCTATTTTTAGTGTTTTGGATGCGCCACTTAGTGTTCCTGCTCTCGCTATGGCCAAGAAGACTCGTGCATCATCCCAGTTGAGTCTACTGTGTTTGTTATTTCCGAATTCGGAAAACTGATTGTGTTTTTTGGCCATATGAACCTCCTTTTGAGGAGAGCATACTGTGAACAACACAACAAACCAAGGAAATTTAGATGATGGAAAAACGTATCTTGGGAAATGGCTTAGAAGTATCTGCGATCGGCCTAGGTTGCATGGGAATGAGTGAATTCTATGGGCCCAGAAATGATCAAGAATCAATAGAGGTATTGAATAAAGCTGTTGATCTAGGGTGTACGCTTTTGGACACAGCAGATACTTATGGTGACCATCATAACGAGGAACTGATTGGTCGATTCTTAAGGACTCGTCGCAGTAACGTAAAAGTGGCAACCAAGTGTGGCATTGTACGTGAGCCGGGAGAATACAAACGACGTATTGATAACAGCCCGGATTACATAAGAAAGGCCTGTGAAGGCTCACTGCGTCGGCTCGGCGTTGAGTGTATTGATCTCTATTACATTCACCGCTTAGATCCTAATGCATCTATTGAAACTACAATGGAGACGCTTAGTGATCTAGTTTCTGCTGGGAAAATCGCACATATTGGGCTCTCTGAAGTGAGCGCAAACACGCTGAGGCGAGCACATGCAATACATCCAGTAACGGCGGTTCAGACGGAATATTCACTTTGGACTCGAGATGTGGAAGCTGAAATTTTGCCCACTTGTCGTGAACTCGGTATTGGATTCGTGCCATATTCGCCGTTAGGACGCGGATTTCTGACTGGGAATATTCAGTCAGAAAAGGACTTCGCCCAGAGCGATGCTCGCAAAGCACTTCCACGCTTCACGTCTGAAAATTTAAAGGCTAATCAACCGCTATCCGACGCGGTAAAACAGTTGGCAGTTGAGAAGGAATGTTCTTCGGCCCAAATAGCTTTAGCTTGGTTGCTTGACCAAGGTAAAGACATAGTACCGATTCCGGGTACGAAGCGACTTAAATACTTGGAGGATAACTTTGGAGCCGTGAATATTGAGCTGACGACTCAGGACCATAAAATGCTGGAACGAGCCATCAACAATTTTAAACCTGTGGGTGATCGTTATACTTCTGAGGGTATGAAAGGAGTTAATGCCTAGCGCTACTCTTAATGCTATCAGCCACGTTTTTAATCGGTTAGGTGTTTAAAGTAAATCGACATTTAGGAAAAGAGGAGCAGCCATAAAATTGCTTGCCTGAATTCTTGCCTTTCCTTGCAGTCCGGAGTACTAATTCTGACTGGCATTTAGGACACAGGACGCTATCTTCGTCGTGTTTTGATGGTTCGGATGACGACCGGTCAATGAAGTAGCGTCCATCTTCTACCATGTTCACTAGTTCATCGCCGCATATTAACCAAAAGCGTTTGTCTGCGGCAAATCGGATGGCTTCAGAAGTGAAGTGGCCGGAGGTTACGATAATCATCTGTTTGCCCTGATTAGCCAGCATAACACCGTACATTTCTCTCAGTACCTGAACGCCAACCTTTCTACTTTTCCAATGTTTACACTGTACTAAGCTAACGTCTCCATTTTTGGTAAGCCATATATCGACTCCATCGTCGGGTGCCGAAGAGAGTGCTTGTTTTACGTGATAACCCTGGTGTTTAAAAAACTCTCCTATGTAACTCTCGAACTCAATCCAGCTCAAGTCATTTAATGCAGCAGTGGATCGTTGAGATTTAAGTTGTGCAGTGGTTCGGCTGTACCTCTGCTTTCTGTTACGTTGAGCAATCAATGAGATTGGAGCGGGTATCAGAAACAAAAAGCCAAACAAAGGCGCTAGATTTGGCAAGTTGGGTCCAATTGCATTCAGAATAAAGTTATCTGTGGATGCAAAGATTCTTGGTAAGACGCTGGCAAGTCCAAAATAGGTGATAAGAGACATTGTGACGCTGACCCACCAAGGTGCACTACACAAGTGAATCAGAATGCTGTCATTTCTTTTAGCCATAAGTTTATTAATGATTGTTGAAGCTTAAGAGTATATTCAACCACATGCACTATTGTGTGTCTGGCTATAGCACGCACAAAAGCGCGATACATTGTTTTTCACACGGTACTTTGAAGCTTGTATTGGATTGATTTATGTCTTTTGGTCGACATCTAAAGCAATGGTAATAATTAATATCCCTTTTAAAAATAATGATATTGCTGTGGTGTAATTATGTGGTATTTATTTCTAAATTATTCGATTATAAAAAATTAATTTCTCTATTTAAGACTATTTCTAGATTTAAAGGCAAAAAATTTCTCTGGTGAACTCCGTATACTGTGCTACGTCATTAATGCTCTACAAGCAGATGATTTACAACAATTATTAAATGAGTAGTAGTCACCATGAATTCGAAGTCTCTAACTTTTCTGCTTTTTGTTTCTGTTTGCTTGATATGGGGAACCACTTGGTTCGCTATGGAAGTGGCGTTGCACTCTATTCCGCCGATTTTTGCTACCGCGTTACGCTTTCTACTTGCCGCTCCACTGTTAGCTGTACTGGCTAAAGTGTTTGGTCAACCATTACTGTTTCCGAAAGGTAAGGGGCAGTGGGTGATCATTGTAGCGCTGATGTACTTTGCGATTCCTTTTACTTTGATGATTTACGGGGAGCAATATATCTCCTCCGGTTTGGCTTCGATCATCTTCGCTAACATGCCAGTTGCGGTGATGTTGATGTCTGGTCTATTCCTTGGGTTACGACTCGCAAAGCACCAAGTCTTTGGGCTTCTTGCGGCGGTGATCAGCTTATGCTTAATATTGGGTAATGAAATGCAGATGGGTGGTTCCGACTACCTGATTGGTACTGCATCTCTAGGGTTGGCAGTTGCGATTCATGCGGTTATGTACGTGCTTGTGCAAAAGCATTGTAAGGAGATCCAAGTACTTACCTACAATGCATTGCCGTGTTTGGTCGCTTCCATTTTATTGTTCGCCGTGTCTTCTGTGGGTGAGCATGTTGATGTGCAATCCTTTACTTGGGATTCGATCTATGCAGTTGTTTATTTAGGTTTGATAGCTAGCGTTGGCGGGATTGTCGCTTACTTTAAGCTTGGCCAGGTATCTACACCATTTCAGGCGTCAATCTGCTTTCTGATATTCCCTGTAGTTGCACTGTTTATTTCTGCATATATCAATGGTGAGATGTTGTCTCACCAATCACTGGCTCTGATGCTGCCCTTGCTGTGTGGCATTTTGTTGACGAAAGCACCTAAAACTTGGTTTAAAGTGCGCTTTGCTCGCAAAGAACGTCATCTAAACCTTTAGTCAACATAAGGTTTGGTTCCCCAATCGATAAAGATGCACGGCATTGGCCGTGTGTCTTTTCAAATCTGAAGCCCCACCTGAGTTGTCTACATAAGCGCTTAACAAGCATTAAACCAAGGCCAAAACCTGACTTGTCCGGATAGTGCTCGTAATAATCAGAGTACTCTTTGTTGATGATCTGAATGCTTCCTTGTTGCTGGATAATCGTAATTACACCTTCATGGGTGTGCTGTACGGCATTACGCAATAGATTGGCAGCTATCATCTGAATGGCTGCGTAAGGAAGGTTAGCTTTATAGCTATCGGTATGGATTTGAATTTCAATGTTTTTGGCTTGGGTTAAATAACTTAGGTTTTCTATTTCAGAATGCAGTACTGACGAGAGGGCAACAGATTGAGTGGTTAGCTGAGAATGCTCCGCTTTGTCGAGCCAAAGTAACGTGTCGCAGAGTTCAGCCATGCAGAGGCTCGCGTCCTTTATACGTTGCTTCGCATTGTGGCTCTTTTCTTCCCACTGTTTTTCGACTTTATCCATCAATTCTACACTGCTAAGAATAACCGCAATCGGTGTGCGCAGCTCATGGCTGGCGTAACGCACAAACTCCTGCTCACGTTTGAGCGAGGCTTCGGTTTTATGCAAGCTATCAAGAATAATCTGAGCAAGTGTATTTAACTCTTCATATTGGAAGTTTGGTGGTGCACTACTTATGTTGGCGGAATCCAGTTGTCTAGCCCACTGATAAAGGTGTTGAATGGGTTTAGTGGCTGAGTACATAAACATGAACAGCATCATTAGAAAGAAACTTAATGCGAAAGCACCGAAAAGAATGGCCTGAATTTCGGGTGTCTCAAACCAATTTTGCGGAGGAGCATTTGGTGGTTCTTTGAAATGATGAGCCACGTAATGCACTTTACCATCAGGTTTCGTAATCAACATCACATACACGGATTCGGTTGGTCTTGATAACGGACTAGTTCGATCTGATTTATGGTGGATCTGGTTTGGGGAGAGCAGGTCACGATCGAAGTGGCGGCGAATTTCTATGGGTAACTGATGCCACTTTGAGGTTTTTATGAAACGCGGGCTTTGCTCAACGCTTTCCGACTCACTTTTGTGGGCAACCTCAAGCAGAGCGCCTTTTATCATGTTGTCGTGACTATTAAAAAAGTGCAGCAACCATAGCGTAGACATTAGTGTCACGAGAATGAGCGCAGTGGCAAATAGCATGGCGATCATAGAGTGCTTTAAGCTCGATATTTTAAATTTCATTGGCTCTCACTATCTGTATCCTGCAACTTAAACCCTCTCTTGTTTACTGATACAACGCAGACGCTGCTACTGTGTTGAGATAATGCTTTGCGTAGATAGTGGATGTGGACTTTGAGAGAGTTACTGTTAGGTGCTCGGTCTTCCCAGATTGCTAGGTTAAGAGATTGACGTGTGATTGAGTGCGGATAAGCACGCATCAAGTGTTCTAGGATAATTAGGCTGGTGGGAAGAAGCTTGATTGGTTGGTTGTCGATATACGCTTGATTTTCTTGGGTGCAGAATACGATATTGCCCGCTTTGAATCGGATCAGTTGACCACTTTTTCTGGTCGCTAGTGCTTTGGTTCTGGCGACCAATTCTGCCATAGCAAAGGGCTTGGCGAGGTAATCATCAGTACCCACCTTGAAACCTGTCAGTTTGTCTTCGAGTAGATTTCGGGCGGTCAACATAATGATCGGAACTGCTACTCCTTGAGTGCGAAGTCGTTCACATACGCTAAAGCCATCGAGTCGAGGAAGATTGACGTCTAGGATGATGACCTGATACTGATTTTTTTCGATCAGGTTGAGTGCCGTTTCGCCATTATTGGCGTAATCGCATGTGATGTTTTCGAGCTCTAGAAAATCAATGATATTACCCGCTAAGCGTGAATCATCTTCAACTAGTATTGTGTTGATCATAAGTTTCCAAATTGAGATTAGTAGAATGAGTGAAAGCCAAGCCATTAAATGGCTTGGCTGTAGTTAACGTTACTGCCTACAAAGCAATGCTTTATTGTTGTGTGGATATATCAAGTTGCAGCGATGTGCCCTGATTGAGTCCATCTCCAGCCGCAAGAATGAAGTACCAGCCGGGTATGGGCGAATCTATTCTCAGGTATTCGCTACTGTCTGTGCTGCGAGATGAAAACTCGAACTGACTTGTACTTGGCCAATAAGGACCGACATATAAATCGGTATTACCTGAACCGTGTCTTGTTCTAATTTCCAGAGTGCTATTGGGCTCTGTAACCTTGATGAAATAGTAATTGTCACCTTGTGCAGTGCAGACTGGAGTACCGCTTTGTAATTCTCCAAGTGAAACAGGAGAAGAGGTCACACATTCATCTGAGATTGCTTTGGGATGCTCACCAGGCTCTTTACTGGCACGCCGTGTACCCAAAGCGATAGAAACCCCTTGATATCCTTGCTGTGAGATGGCGCTGACGTAGTGACGGCCCTGATTAAGTGTGATGATAAGAACTTGTTCTGTACCTTCACCAATCGACTCCGCTAACGCATTCTGTTTGGAGGCCCAACTTGTAGGGTGGTAATAGAGCTTGAGATCGCCTTGACCATCTCGGCTGCTCAGATAGACAGTAGTGTTATCTTGTTGAATATCAAAGTAAAAGTGTTCCATTGAGCCAGTAATGCACTCGCCTTGATCTCTTGTCAGCTTCCCACCAGACTGAAGGGTTTCACCTTCGGAACACTTGGATGGCAGGTAAAGAGGAACCCCTTGATAGTTAATTGCTGCCAGTTGCAGCCCATCAGGATCGGCTTCTTCTGGTTGAGGGAGCCAAGCTTGCAAGCACTCCGCGCTTTTCACACAGGGATCGGTAAGTGCTTTCATAAAATTAACCAGATCGGTCTTGGATTGAGCTGACAGGTTGAGCTTTTGCAAGACGGGTGCGCCATCTGCTATCTCATCGTCAATGATCTTCGCAGCTTTATCTGTGTTCTCTCTTGCGTCAGGAAACAAGCTGTTGCAATGTTCGATGTCTTTGAACTGAGGTTGTTCGCACCAGCCTAGCTCGTCAATATATTGGTCAAGTATTTGGTGGTAATCATCATAATGATCAATGACTTGTTCTAGAGTATCGTAGTTTCCTGCGTGCCCAAATGGGCCAGTGACTTCAATGTTTAGCAGGGTGCCTGAGCGAAAGCTATAGATATCGGCTTCACTTTCGTTTCGATGGGCTCGACCTAAGTCATTTGTTTCCATACCTGGCTCTCCGGTTCCGGGGCCGATTTGCGGGAAGGCTAGGCGGTGATAGTTTGAGTCTTTGGTTTGACTGAAAGTGTCTGTGTTGTGGCAGCCAATGCACTGTGTGGGTAAAAAGTCGGGCTCATTCCCTCCATCAGATGGGGGAGGTGGCATGTACAAATACAGGTAGGCTCCACGTTTCTGCGACGTCGTAAGTGCAGACGAGTCACCTTTCACGTACTGGTTCCATGCGTTGTCGGTAAAGTTCATCGACTCTTGGTACGCAGAGAGTGCTCGAGTAATGTTGGCAAAGGTTACAAGCTCCTGAGGTGACTTATCGTCTCCGTAAACAGAAGCGAATTTCTCCAGCCACTGGTTTCGAAACAATTCGCCTTTGGCGTCGCCATAATCGCCAATTCTTGCCGCTAGATGCGCTCTCACGGCCTCATTGGATGCATCCTGCATGAAATCAAAACCACGCATTTCAGATGCAGTAACTGGTGGAAAGCGAGCTTGAGCGGCTAAAAGGGTATCTCCAGAATTTGGGTCAGCTTCACCAAATGCAACATCGGGAGTACTGATCCCTTTTGATGGATCAAGCCAGTCAACAAACTCGACACGAGCATCACGGAACAAACTGCGTTTGTATAAACCAGCGTTGAAGATCGTTGGCGTGTTGCGTGCTACATAGAATTCACCGGTGGTTGTTTTTCGGCCAGGGCCAAGCACGTCTTCATTTTCAGCCAGTGTCCCTACTGCGAGTGATAATCCGTCGCCCCCACCAAGGTAAGGGTGATGACAACTGGCGCAAGCAACGTCTTTGTTACCACTCAGTGCTTTGGAGAAAAATAAGAGTTTTCCTAATTTCACTTCTTTTGAATCTACACTGGGTATTTCAAAGCCTTTGTTTGGCTCGCCTGAGAGACTGTGTTGCTCAATCAGTTTACGAAGTTCAGTATCCAGATCATCAGGGATTGGAATGGCCATCGCCTGGGATGCCAGCCCCAAAGTCAGGGTTAGTAGACAAGCATGTTTTCTCATTGTTCTCTTCCATGTGTGCAGTATTGGCCGGATGTTAGGAAAGGGAGGGTTAAAAAGGGGTTAAAATGGCTGGAACCGAGCGTCTTTTTGCTATGTGACTTTATTAAATGGGATGCATATCAAGGTTAAGCTATGCTGAATCCCGCTGGGAGTAGGAAAGTTTGTGGTGTTTGGTGCTCGAAATCTTAATGAGTAAAAGGTATAACGTGGTTCTTGTTTCTAGTTGTCTTATGAGCCGTTCTAGCGGCTATTATCCTGTTTAAGGAAGTACCTATGTTCATTGTTTATCGTCTTTTCAAACTGGCGGTTATTTGTGCCGTATTTTTCACCATTTATGATTTGATAGAAATGGGCAAAGTGACCTGGCCTATGCGCTTCTTTGGTTTTTAAACTATTCACAATAATGATTGTCTGTAATCATGTATCAGTCATAGTACGGAAACGTAGCTGCGCGGAGTTGAAACATTGAACGACAAAACAACGATCGTCATTATTGAGGATGAACCTGCCATTGCAGACAATTTAATTCATGTTCTCGAAATGGATGGCTATCAGCCGGCGTGGTTTTCAACGGCAGGTGAAGGGCTGACGTTCATGAAACAGAGTGAGCCCGCGCTGCTGGTACTTGATGTAGGCTTACCCGATGGCAATGGTTTCGAACTCTGCAAAACCATTCGTGAGTTTTCTGATGTACCCATTATTTTCCTGACGGCGCGAAATGACGAAATCGATCGCGTTGTGGGCTTAGAAATTGGCGCTGATGACTATGTCACTAAGCCTTTTAGCCCACGGGAAATGTTGGCGCGAATTAAACTACGTATAAAATCACGCCCAACCACAATCCAATCTGCGAATGAACAAGCGATTGAGGATGATTTAAAGGCAGACAACTTTGATTACAGCGTTGATGGTCAGCCACTGGGCTTGACCGCTGTCGAATTTAAGATCCTAAACAGACTCATTGCCGTATCCAGCTCTGTTTTAAGTCGTGAGCAATTGATGCTCGCCGCTGACATGACACCGCATGCATCTTACGAGCGTAATATCGATTCTCACATTAAAGCGATACGCAACAAGCTGAAGCCTTTCTCGATGGCTGATCGTATATGCACCAAGCGTGGCTTCGGTTACTACTTCGATAAAGCGGGTGAGTAACGATGCAATGGCCTAAAATCCCACTCGGATTAAGACTGTTTTTTCTGTATTTCGTTCTTGTCGGTATGACGGCCTACACCGTGAGTACCACTGTGATTCAGGAGCTTAAACCGACGGTTCGTCAAACGACTGAAGAAACGCTAGTGGACATGGCCAATCTCTTGGCTGTGCTTGCAGAAGAAGACGTGGCGAATGGTCAGATTTCAGAAAGTCGATTCTCTAAACTGCTTACTGCGTATGGCTTAAGAGAACCAGAAGCACGTATCTGGGAAATCGGCAAAAAGGCGATCAATCATCGTATTTACATCACAGACAAAGATGGGATTGTGATTGCAGACTCATGGCAACAAGATGTCGGAGAAGATTATTCGAGATGGAATGATGTTTATCTGACGCTGCGCGGCCAATATGGTGCGCGAAGCACTGCTGAAGACCCAGATGATCCTCTATCAACGGTGATGCATGTCGCGGCTCCCATCTATCACAAAGGCGAAATCATTGGCAGCGTGACAGTGGCAAAGTCCAACCGATCGGTTCAGCCATTTATTGACCTCTCAAAGCGAAACGTTTTGTTCTGGATGGTTTGGATGAGTGGCCTAGTGCTACTGGCCGGTGCTTTATTTGCTTGGCGCATTCACTCAGCACTGAATAAGTTGGAAAACTACGCAGTGAAAATGGGTCAGGGTGAGAAGGTCACTAAGCCAACATTTCGCGTGTTTTATGAATACGGCACCTTGAGTGATGCGTTAGAAAACATGCGTAATCAACTCGATGGCAAGCAGTATGTCGAAGAGTATGTGCAAACCTTAACCCATGAACTCAAGAGCCCGCTTTCTGCCATTAAGGGAGCCAGCGAAATATTGCAGATGCCTTTATCTGGCGAAAAAGTGGCACGATTTGCGACCAACATAGAGCGTGAAAGTGATCGGGTGCAGTCTTTGATCGACAAGCTACTGGAGCTGGCCCGACTGGAGAAGCAACCACATTTAGATAAGCAGGAATCAATCAACATCAAGGCTATGCTCGACGAGATCGTATCGGCTTCAGATGCGCGGCTCAATGCCAAAGGGGTGGCATGTGAAGCGTCAGTTAGCTCTGACTTTGAGCCTGTCGGTGATAGCTTTATGTTCCAACAGGCGCTGTTTAATCTCATGGACAATGCGCTTGATTTTGTTGAGTGCAACGGTTTGATTCTTTGGCAGTACTCACAGTCAGATGAACAAGTCGCTTTGTCGATATTTAACGCAGGCCCACCGATTCCCGATTACGCAATGCCTCGACTCACAGAACGGTTTTATTCGCTTGCGCGTCAAAATGGCGTGAAAAGCACCGGGCTTGGGCTCAATTTTGTTGAGCAGGTCGTCAAGCTACACAAAGGTTCGCTACTGATTGAGAACGTAGAACAAGGCGTCAAAGTGACCTTGAGCTTTCCTTCTCCATAAAAACTCCATAAACGCTCCATCTTTTCTCCAACTTGCTGTTTTACAGTTAAAACATCAGTTAAGGAGAAGAAAAATGAAGAAAATCCTCAATAATCAAATTGGCATGAAGTTTGGCTTTGTGCTGTTTTTGTTTGTCTTGCTACAAATTCCGATGTCTATGGTCAGTGGCCTTGTTTCTGAGCGCTCATATCGCCAACAAGAAGTTAGAGATGAGATCGCACGCAGCAGTAGTGGCGAACAACGCATTATTGGCCCCTTTATCGCGATTGATTTTACGGAAACCGTTCGTCGTGAAGACAGAACTTACAACGTTGAGCGTCAGGCTTACATTTTGCCAAACACTTTTGATATGTCTGCTCATCTGGAAAGTTTCGAGAAATATCGTGGTATCTACAAAGCGCGCTTGTACAAAGCGCAAAGTGCGCTCAAAGGATCCTTTGATTTGTCAGCATTGAACGAGTTTGAGCAATATAAAATCGAACAAATTAAAATGGTGGTTGGCGTAAAAGACAGCCGTGGGCTAGTGAAATTGGACGAAACGAAGCTTGGAGGCGAGGCATTTGGTGTTGTGCCGGGAACCGGTATCAAGCAACTAGCTCAAGGGTTTCATACTCAGCTAAATGTAGCGCATTTAGACCTTTCTCAGCCCCTCGATTTTGATCTTAACTTCTTATTGCAGGGGATGGGGAAGCTTCAGGTAACCCCTATCGGGAAAACCACAACCGTGGAATTGTCTTCAGAGTGGCCGCATCCGAGCTTCATCGGTGATTACCTGCCGATAGAATCCGCCGTGTCTGAATCTGGGTTCAGCGCACAATGGGCGAGCAATAACTTTTCATCCAATATCACGCAGCTGTTTAAAAACTGCATGGAAGAAGAATCGTCCTGCTATGAGTTGGAACAGCGTCAAATGGGTGTTGACCTGATTGATCCGGTCGATCATTACCTCAAGTCGCATCGTGCCATTAACTACTCGCTTCTTGTCATTACACTCGTGTTTGCCAGCTTCTTTTTGCTCGAATTGTTTCAGGCTCGCCCTGTCCATCCTGTTCAATACGGTTTTGTGGGTCTCGCTCTGGCACTGTTCTATCTATTGCTGATTTCACTCAGTGAACACACTGGGTTTAACTGGGCCTATGTTATCTCAGTATTGGCTTCTACCTGCCTACTGAGTGTCTATGTAGGCGGTATGTTGGACAGTACCAAGCACGGTACAGTATTTGGTGTGAGTTTATTGTGTCTATACGGACTACTCTTCGGGCTACTTCAGGCTGAAAGCTACGCACTCCTGATGGGGACGCTATTGTGCTTTGTGATTCTCAGTTTCGTGATGGTGATAACCAGAAACGTAGATTGGTATGAACGCAGTAAAAAAGCCGTAGATAGAGCGAACGACGAACAAGCGGGTAGTACAGATGCGTAACACGAAGTCGCATGAAATTAGTCAGAGCCGTAATTGCGGCTCTTCTTCCCGCATTAATGTCCGTTTTTCGAAATATCATGCTCTGGTGAGTTTGATGATGCTTGTCGTGCTGATTTTTATTGCTGGTTATGTTCGGGACAGTTTCATCAGGCCGACGTTTGGAGATATCCTGGTTGTGGTGTGGCTCTACTACACCATAGCGTTAGTGATTCGAATTGATCCTAAGGTTTTAGCAATGCTGGTGGTCGGGATTGCAACTTTGGTTGAGCTTAGTCAGTACTCTCAGTTGGCACAATGGTTGGGGGTTGACCCTACTTCTCCGCTTTACGTTGTTCTGGGAGCGACTTTTGACTGGAAGGACTTGTTTGCGTATGGCGTGGGAGGTGTTCTTTGTGTGATTTTGGAGAGCGGATTGTTCTACAGGGATGGCGCTCTATCATCTGACGTGAAAAGAGGGAAAGTTGATGAATCATCTTAAACCTCGCCGGATCGTCAAAAAGCGAGTCCGGCGCAGTTTGCTTGAGAAAGTGTTTATATGGTCTCGTAAGCAAGGGCATCGTGAGCGAGTAGTCGCTAATCGAGCTATTTAGTTTGTGCCTGATAAATCTCAAGCGGCAACCCGTCTGGATCTTGGAAAAAAGTAAAGGCTTTTCCGGTGAATTCATCAATGCGCACAGGCTCCACCTCAATCCCTTTGCTTTCGAGATAGCTTTTGACGTCTTCAACACTATCGACTTCAAAGGCGAGATGGCGAAGGCCTTGCGCTTCTGGGAAACTTGGCCTTTCTGGAGCGCCGGGAAAGCTGAACAGTTCAATTTGCGATCCATCTGGGAGCTCTAAATCGAGCTTGTAAGAACTTCTCGCCTCTCGGTAGTTTTCGGCTAGGATTTTTAACCCCAATACTTGGGTATAAAACTGCTTAGATACTGGGTAATCAGAGCAAATAATCGCAACGTGATGAATTTTATTAAACATTGGTATTCTCGTTAACTGTTGGCGAGTTTATCGCCTAATGCTTGGCTGATGTAGTCAATAAAGACACGTAGACGAGCGGGCATATATTTGGTTTGCGGGTACTGCATAGCGACTGCGCCATGGTAGTTACTTTTGATCGTCCAATCTGAAAGAACGGGTACAACTTGTTGCTTTTCGATGGCTTCCGCAATAACAAAATCATGAAAGATGCCAATACCGAGCGCATTTTTGACACCAGTGAGACGCATTTGTGAGTGGTTCACCGCATATCGACCTGAGACCGTCATCGAATGGAATTCGTCGTCTTTAAAGAAGTCCCAGATATTATCTCGCTCAGTTTCGGCCAAATAAAGGCAGTCATGATGTTGCAGATCAGTTGGGTGGGAAGGCATACCACGTTTATGTATGTATTCAGGGCTGGCACAAAGGACAAGGTTCGTTTTTCCAACTTCTTTAAGCACTAAGTTTTCATCAGGTTTGTCAGTAAGTTTGAACGCGACATCGATCCTGTCTTTGAGTAGATCGATCTCGCCATCAGCGACACGTAGCTTCAGCTGAATGTCTGGATATTGCTGCAAAAACGGAACAACAAAAGGCTGTAAAACGGAGTTGAGAAAAGCTTCTGGTGCTGCAATGGTAAGAGAGCCTGTCGCTTGTTTGTGATCGGTTGTTGATAGCTCCCAAGCTTGCTGGGCGGCGTTTACCATCACAATCGCCTGATCATAAACTTGCTGCCCAGTGGGCGTGATAACGAGTTTTCGTGTCGTGCGCTCAAACAGCTTTACGGACAGGGCAGACTCAAGTCGAGTGATCAATTTACTCAGTGCGGAAGGAGTTACATCGAGCTTTTTTGCGGCAGCAGTAAAGCTACCCTCATCAACGATCAAAATGAAGGATGCAAGATCTGGGAGCAAAGCGATAAGTTTTGAATTAACCAAATTGAAACCGTGATATGTCTTTAAATTGAGAATTAAATCGGTTGTTAATGAATTGTTGAATCGATAAGGTGGCGAAATGTTAAACAGCAAGAGGTACTCAAAATGCAAGAACCAGGCTTTCTTCTTGACTTGGGCTCAATGATGCAAGATATCTTGCTGGCCGCGTTCGCTGTCGTATTGCTCACCATAGTCACCTTAGTGTTAGAAAAGTAACACGCGCATTCTTTTATGTCACCAAAACAGGCGGATAGGTTAGATTAACCAGCGCCTGTTTTGTGTTTCTTCCATGTCTCCAATTCATTTCCAGTATAAACTACACTAAAAATAAACTTCGGTAAGTTGGCGATGAATAAAGAAAATTTCAGCGAGCGTTTGAAGCAGTTACGCGAAGAGCGACAATTGTCTCAAGAAGAATTAGCAGATCTACTTTCCAGTTCCCATCGCGCCTTTTCTGGTGTCAATCAGGTGATGATCAGTCAGTGGGAAAGGGGGAAAACCACACCGAGTTTCGTCCGTCGCGTCGGCTTAGCGAGTTTCTTTCAAGTTGAATATGACTTTTCCGTTGAAGAAATGTCTCAAGTAAAGTCGGCAACGAAACTGATGAATCGCCCCTTCAATTCAGACGTTGCCTATGACTACGAGATTACTCAGGTTGATACGTATAACTTTTCCTCTTTACCGGAAAAAGAACTGGCGTTGATACGCTCTATGCACGCAAAACTTTATGGTTTTGATTTTCTTGATACGACTCAGCGATTTGGGTTTTCTCGGGAAGGTATCGTCGTGATTTGTTTTCGAAGTGAAGGGTTGTTGGTCGGGCACTTTGCTTACACGACAGAGGCCAATATGTTTCTTAGTTTGGGCGCTTCTAGCATTATTATTCGCCGACAAATCTTCGATTATTTATCAAAGAATTTAGAAGATACGTTTGTCAGTTTCCCAACCATCGACCCTGCAATGAGCCAGTTTTTGTACGACTTGTACTTTGAGCCTTGCTGCCATCAGCACGGTTTTATCTTTTATCGTGCTGACATTAAGAAAGTCATTGAGAATCCTTTCTCTCAAACGATACAAAACAGACACGATGTCTACTTTAAGTACATTCGTTACCATGACCTGAAGCAAAAGAAGAAAAGTGTTGAGTTCCTTATAGGTTGATCTTAATTAATTCATACTCTGATCTTAGTCTCATCAGATCCGATGTAAGACCCAGCGATTCGTAGCTGTCTTTGAGAAAAGCAATACTCGACTCAATATGGGATATGATCTCTTTGGTTCTTTTCACTTTCCGTCGTTTCACTATGTCGGAGAGCTGAGATATGAACCCTTCATGATACCGAGTATTTAAAGGTGATGAGTGAGTCATTGACACCAATGCCGAGAGGTCGTCATCTCGATTGGTATCGTAATACAATTCCCTTTTGTCACTCATTTGAACTAATTGGCCAAGAATTTTTGAGGTTAAAATGGCCAGATAATCTTTCTCTATGAAACTCATCCTTTGCTGATAAAGCTTTTGGAGCTTCGAATATAAGCCTAATTGATAACAAGCAAGAGCCAAAAGTATCAGCACTAGATTATCTTTTGCATACAGCGCCTTATCAAAAAAGGCATCAATCCGTTGACCAGTCAGAAATAAGCTCTTCCTGTCGTAGTGTTTGAGAATATATACAAACAAAAAATAGAGCTGATGTTGCGATTCTTTGCTTGGCGCTATTTTGTTTAGATCGTTGACTTCCAAGACTTTGTTTTTATTTTCAAAAGTACTACTTAGAGAGACGAGCCCCTGTAGAAATACAAACAGACGCTTATCTAACAACGGGTTGGTTTTGTTACTGCGTAGAAAATGACCAAGTGAATCTAAAGTTGCATCGTAGTCTAGTGCTAGCAGGTGTACGAGAGCGGCTTTAACGGACTTCTCATGGTCGTCATTCACTTTAGAGTAATGTGATAGCAGATACTGGTAATCGTCACCTTCAAGCTGACTTTCATTTAATACCCAATGGACTCTGGGGTGGTCTTTGAGCGTCGTTGTGGTGTAAAGAATATCACTGATTTTTTGACTATCGTTTTGCAGGCTATAAAGCTCAATTAAGAGGACTGAAGGCCACTCCTGTTGAGCTCCAATAAATGGTTGGCAAAGCTCAACAGCTTCTTCAAAGCGGTCCAATTTAATGAGTGATAGGCAACGAAGACGAAGCATGTCGTTAGCGACTTTCGGGGGTAGGCATTCGTCTTGTGTTAGTTCCAGCACATCATGATAACGCTTTTGAAAGTAGGCATTTTTAAGCGATTTTAGCCGCAATGCTTTCTCCGTAATCTGCCCAAACTTAGATAGAAATTGATTGTGGTTGAAGGGCTTAGCAATGAATCCGTCAGGCAAAAATGCATCGATTTGACGAACTGTATCAATGTCTGTCGCGTTGTCAGTAATGATCAATGCGGTCAAGTGAGCGCGAACCTGCTCTTTCTCAAGGTATCGAAAGAATTCACGGCCTTGAGGTTGGCTCTTAAAATTGAATGAACAAATAATGACGTCAAAGTATGAACCTGAATCTTTGCTCTCTCTTAGGTATTTCGCTGCAAGTTTGGTGTCGGAGGCATGAGTAATGCTTTTGTCATCGACCTTTAGTTGCATCAACATCTTTTTGATGCTTTGCGCAAATAGAGTGCTTTCATCAACCACTAAAACTCGAAACTGAGCGATAACATTTTGGTGCTGCAGTGGCACTGGGTTTGATGCTCGAATTATCATGCTGCAATCTGCCTTAGTTCGTGGATTCGTACCGGTTTTGAGAAATGAAAGCCCTGATAGGTATCAAACCCCAGATTGCGAATGTAAATTCGAGTGTCAGAATCTTCCACACCCTCCGCCACAGAGGTGATGCCAAAGTCACGGCAAAATTGAAGAATGTTTTTGATGAGTGCCGCACTGCGCATCTCATTATTGTTGATAATGGAACGGTCGAACTTTATTTCATCGATGTTCAGACTTAGCACTTTATTGAAGTTTGAATAGCCAGCGCCAAAGTCGTCGATAGAGATTTTAATCCCCATGTTCTGGAATGCTTTCACTTGTGGCGAAACTTGCTCATCCAACTCTTCACTCTCACTCAGTTCAAAGGTCAGGCGTGCAGCCGGGATTGAATACTCCCAAAGTAGCTCTCGGACGCGCTCGATGTTTTCTGGGTTGATGAGCACCTGATGGCTGATATTGATCGCTAAGCCAATATTGGCACCAATGCCTTTCACGTCTTTCAGAGATTGCTCCAAGACGATGAAAAATATCGCTTCTTCATAACCAAGCTCAAAAGCTCTCTCAATGAAGTGCGAAGGCAGATAGATGCCTTGGCCCGGAATGTCGAGCCTGAACAGTGCTTCCACGCCTTGGATCTTTTCGAAGCTCGGTTCCACTTTTGGTTGATAAACGCATGTATGCCAACCGTTCGAAAAAGCGTCACGGATTAGCTGATCAGATAAGGTCATGTGCAATGCTCGTTAGTTAAAAGTTAAGGGCGGGCATTGTGAGGGCTTGTGATTTAGGGCTCCATATCGTTTTCAGATAGAAATTTTCTATTTGATATGAAGCGCGAAATTTCATCACACAAAACATGGATTGTGATTGCTATCATAAAAATTCTTTATTTGTGCCTGGAATTCACTAATGTTTTTCCATCTGGTGGGATAATGAAAATAGCGTGCTTGAATTACACTTAGGGCAACTTTTGACGCCTTCGAATTTGAAAACGAAGGTGATGAATAAGCAATGTGCTTAACATAATAACTAGGAAGGAATTTGAAATGTCTTCTGCATTCTACGAACAGATCAAACAACAGATTGAAGAAGTAAAGGCTGAAGGTCTTTACAAGTCAGAGCGCGTTATCACTTCTCAACAGCAAGCGGCTGTGAAAATTTCTACAGGCGAAGAAGTGCTTAACTTCTGTGCTAACAACTACCTTGGTCTTGCTAACCACCCAGAGCTAATTGAAGCGGGTAAAGCAGGCATGGATAAGCACGGCTTTGGTATGGCGTCTGTTCGTTTCATTTGTGGTACTCAAGATATCCACAAAGAGCTGGAGCAAAAGCTTTCTACGTTCCTTGGTAAAGAAGACACAATCCTATACACCTCTTGTTTTGACGCTAACGCTGGTTTGTTCGAAACGATTCTGGGTAAAGAAGACGCGATCATCTCTGACGCGCTTAACCACGCTTCAATCATCGATGGTGTTCGCCTATGTAAAGCAATGCGCTTCCGTTACTCAAACAACAACATGGAAGAGCTTGAGCAGCAGCTAATCGCAGCTAAAGAAGCGGGCGCTCGTAACATCCTTATCGTTACAGACGGCGTATTCTCAATGGACGGCGTAGTAGCTAACCTGCCAGCTATCTGTGACCTTGCTGACAAGTACGGCGCACTGACTATGGTCGATGACTCTCACGCGGTGGGTTTCATGGGCAAAACAGGCGCAGGTACTCACGAGTACCACGATGTGGTTGACCGTATCGACATCATCACAGGCACGCTAGGTAAAGCTATGGGCGGCGCTTCAGGTGGCTATACTTCAGGTAAAGCAGAAGTGATTGACTGGCTACGTCAGCGTTCTCGTCCATATCTGTTCTCAAACTCGGTAGCACCAGCCATCGTTAATGCTTCTATCCGAGTTCTTGATCTTCTAGAGCAAAGTGGTGACCTACGTGACCGTCTATGGGAAAACGCAGCACATTTCCGCACTCGTATGGAAGCCGCTGGTTTCACTATGGGTGGCGCTGACCACGCGATCATTCCAATCATGCTTGGCGATGCGAAAGTTGCGGCTGAGTTCGCAGAGCGTGCCCTAGAAAAAGGCATTTACGTTATTGGCTTCTCTTTCCCAGTAGTACCAAAAGGCCAAGCACGTATTCGTACACAAATGTCTGCGGCACACTCGCGTGAGCAACTTGATCGCGCCATCGACGCCTTCATCGAAGTGGGTCGTGACATGGAGATCATTAAGTAATGAAAATTAAAGCGCTATCTAAGCTAAAGCCTGAAGAAGGCATCTGGATGACTGAGGTTGAAAAACCGAAAGTTGGCCATAACGACATTCTGATCAAAATTAAGAAAACTGCGATTTGTGGTACAGACGTTCATATCTACAACTGGGATGAGTGGTCTCAGAACACGATTCCTGTTCCTATGGTTGTTGGTCATGAATACGTGGGTGAAGTGGTTGCTATTGGTCAGGAAGTTCGCGGATTCGAAATCGGTGACCGTGTCTCTGGCGAAGGCCACATCACTTGTGGTCACTGTCGTAACTGTCGCGGCGGCCGCACTCACCTATGCCGTAATACCATTGGTGTGGGTGTAAACCGTGAAGGTGCATTCGCTGAATATCTAGTGATTCCAGCGTTCAATGCATTCAAAATCCCTGAAGGCATCTCAGACGATCTAGCGTCAATCTTTGACCCGTTCGGCAATGCTGTACATACGGCGCTGTCTTTCGACCTTGTGGGTGAAGACGTACTGATCACAGGCGCTGGCCCAATCGGTATCATGGCGGCGGCAGTTGCTAAGCACGTAGGTGCTCGTCATGTTGTGATTACAGACGTGAATGAATACCGTCTTGAACTTGCGCGTAAAATGGGTGTGACGCGCGCAGTCAACGTTGCGGAAGAAAAGCTTGAAGACGTAATGGAAGAGCTGGGCATGACGGAAGGCTTTGATGTGGGCCTTGAAATGTCAGGTGTTCAGGCGGCATTTAGCACCATGCTGAAGACAATGAACCACGGTGGCCGAATTGCACTGCTGGGTATTCCGCCATCAGACATGGGTATCGACTGGAACCAAGTGATCTTCAAAGGTCTGGTGATTAAAGGTATCTACGGCCGTGAGATGTTCGAAACTTGGTACAAGATGGCATCATTGATTCAATCGGGCTTGGATTTGACACCAATCATCACTCACCACTTCAAGGTTGACGATTTCCAAAAAGGCTTTGACGCAATGCGCAGCGGCCAATCAGGTAAAGTGATTCTTGACTGGGAATAATGGAATCTAGATTACTGAATAGTAAAAGGCGACAGGTTAACCTGTCGCCTTTTTTGTTATTTGAGTCACCTAATACTTCTTAGCCAATGTTCAAGCTATATCAGTGAACTGTCTGGTTAGATAATGAGCATATAGCGGGAAGGGTTTAAATTAAATAAATGATAATAAAAACAATAGATGTCACTAATAATTATTTAAATCAATAATATCAAGGAATATTATATTGAATGTCTCAATTAAAATTATTGGTTTAAATAATAAAACAACCCTGACTTATATAATAATCAATTTATAAATATAATCTCACGCACTATTCATTGATAAGAAAAATATCTTAAATGCAATTAAAACTTATCGTGCTTGCGTGTGCGTTACTTGGCAGCGCCTGTTCCTTTGCTACAGAAAGTATCACCTGTGAATCGAACGCCCCGGGAACCGTGCTGATCGAAGAAGAAGAGTTGTTTGTGGTCGTGAATGACCAACTTATTCGCAACTCTGATTACTGGCAAAACTTCCTTGCTGGCAATATCCAACTCTGCACTAGCCATGTCACGGATATGAGCCATTTATTTGCTAAAGACGAGTTCTTTAACCAAGACATCAGCCGATGGGATACTCGCCGCGTCATCAATATGGACGGCATGTTTTTAGGTGCTAAGCGCTTTGACCAAGATTTAACCGTTTGGGATGTTAGTAAAGTCAAACGACATACGGACTTTTCTAAAGACAGCGGTCTGTCTGAAAACGACCTTCCACAGTTTCCTCAATAACGTCTATTCAATTCTAGGAAAATACAATGAAACGTACACTTACGTCACTTTTCGTCGGCGCGTTAGCGCTCGCTGGCAATTCCGCTTTTGCCGCTGATATCTCAGTAAAATGCCCAGACCAAGCTGTCAACTCTGTGATACTTGAGAACGGGCAGGTTTACGTTGTGGTCGACAACACACTTATCAGAGACAAGACCATGTTGGATTATCTTGAACGTGGCCAGATCCGCTTTTGTACCACGCAAGTTACAGATATGAATACGGTTTTTTATAATCGAAAATCCTTTAACGCCGATATCAGTGATTGGGATACTTCAAACGTAGTAAACATGAGAGGCACGTTCCTATGGGCCGAAAAATTTAACCAGGATATTGGCCATTGGGATGTGTCAAATGTAACTAACATGTCAGCCATGTTTAGTTATGCTAAAAATTTCAACCAAAATATTGGCGATTGGAATACTTCGAGCGTTACAGACATGGAGGACCTGTTTCGATTTGCCTTAGTATTTAATCAAGATATCAGCTATTGGGATGTGTCCAATGTAACAGACATGTCAGCCATGTTTTATAAGGCGGAAGAATTCAATCAAAATGTTGGCTATTGGGATGTATCAAATGTAACAGACATGTCAGAGGTGTTTGCTTTCGCAAAGTCTTTCGACCAAAATGTTGGCTATTGGGATGTGTCAAATGTAACAAGTATGTCGGGCATGTTTAGTTGTGCCTATGAATTTAACCAAGATATTGGCCGTTGGGATATGTCTAAAGTACGTAACATGGCATCCATGTTTCATACAGCAAAAGCTTTTGATCATGATATTTCTCAGTGGGATACCTCCCAAGTAACGAATATGTCCTGGATGTTTTCACAGGCATTCACGTTTAACCAAAGTATAGCTGATTGGAACACATCAAATGTAACAAATATGTCCTATATGTTTCGCGAAGCAAACGACTTTAATCAGGATATTGGCAATTGGGATACGTCCAAAGTGACCAATATGTCCCATATGTTTCGCGGTGCATCCAACTTTAATCAGGATATTGGCAATTGGGATACGTCCAAAGTGACCGATATGCAATGGATGTTTAACAAAGCATACGACTTTAATCAGGATATTGGCAATTGGGATACGTCCAAAGTAACCGGTATGAAATGGATGTTTCGCGAAGCATATGACTTTAACCAGGACATTAGTCACTGGGATACATCAAGCGTGAAAAACATGGAACTCATGTTTGGTTCGGCAAAGGCATTTTCACAAGACCTGACTAATTGGAATGTGAGCAGTGTGACGGAGCACGCTGTGTTTGCTGAGGGCAGTGCCTTAACAGAAGATCAACTGCCTTACTTCGTTGATTGATCTCTGATCTCTAGTGTTGCTCAAAAACCAGTGTTGGTGATTCAACACTGGTTTTTTGTTTTAGGGCAAGATCAAACTGGCAATGTTAGAAAGACAAAGGCAGCTTCCAGTGAAATTGATAAAACCATAATTTTCACTTCTTTTGTATCCGGTTCCAAAATTCGCAGGTAATCAAAGTTTTCCTACTACTCATGGATTTGTTCATGGACTTATGATGGTGGCCGATCAGTTGGTGACGATAATAAGGAAATAACATGAAAAAAACATTTATTGCCGCAAGTTTGATGATTGCGATGGCGGGTACGGTTCAGGCCGCTGAATGGGGATACAAAGGTGATAAGGGACCTGAACATTGGGGAGACGTTGCAAAAGAGTGTGCGACTGGCAAAAACCAAAGCCCGATTGATATCAAGGATGTGGTTGATGCGGAGCTGATGCCACTGAACATTGAGTATCAGGGCATGGTTACTGGGCTCACTAATAATGGACACACACTTCAAGCGGTTGTTGAGGGGAATAACGCCGTGACAGTAGATGGAGTTGAGTTTAATCTGGCGCAGTTCCACTTCCATACTCCTTCAGAAAACCACATTCGTGGTCAAAACTTTCCATTGGAAGCGCACTTTGTAAATGCGGATAAAGATGGCAACCTAGCGGTCGTCGCTGTGATGTATAACGCTGCACCAGGGGAAAATAACCAGATCACACAGTTGACAGCAACCATGCCTGAGCCAGGTGAAACGGTAAGGTTACAAACGCCTTTTGCTGTAAAAGATATGCTGCCTGCAACAGGGGAGTACTACCGCTTCAATGGTTCTCTGACGACGCCACCTTGCTCTGAAGGCGTACGCTGGTTTGTTCTTAAATCCGCTCAAACATTGACGACGGAACAGGCAAAACAAATGCAGATGGTGATGGGTAACAACAACCGACCAATTCAGAAACAGAACGCTCGTGTCGTTCTAACCAACGATTAAATAATGAGGCCGGGATATCCCGGCCTTTTCAGATGTTGTGGAACAACACTTCCAATCTCAACGTGGCTTTTGCTTCTCCTTCACGCTGAGTATCTTCTTCTCGATTCCAGTTGTACTCTGGTATCACTTCATAGAATAACCACGGCCGCCAGAAGCTCTGGCGATAAGTGATAGAAACATGGGTATTTGGGATGTAATGAAAGGGGCGATTGGTTCCGGTCGTGCTAATTTGATAACTCAGTGCCTGATGGTCTGAAATGTGCTGGTATAAGGTAAACCCAGTGCCTAATTCCCAACCTTTGATATCGTCTTCATAGCTTGCGAATGAACTCCAACGAAACAAAAAATCTGGACTAATGGAATAGTCTAAATCGACTTCTGTAGATTCACCTGTGACACGCTTTCTCTGATAAATCTTTTGTGTCGCTCTGAGGACTATGTCGTCGCTAATTGGGTAGGTGTAGCTAAAGCGACCTTCAATCCCCGGCTTAGCAGTAAGCTTTATATTGAAGCTGGTTCTGGCATTGCTTAGCCAGTCATATCTCATCGCAAGCGTGCTTTCCGCATCACTGGAGTTTTGTGGAAAGAGATCGCGCAGATCATCTTCATCATCGGACTCAAAAACTACCTTGAGGCGCTTTGTGACTTTAGGCAGGTGAAAGCGCGCCTTGAAACGTGTTTTGAACTCATAACCCTTCGCTTCAACATAGGCAAAGTCATTAGTCCAGCGAACGATACTACCCGCGTTAGCGTCTTCATCGGTACGGTCATCGACAAAGAAATTATCAAACCAAACAGCGGGCTCACAAAGACGGGCATTTACATAGCTGAATGCTGAGTCGAGTATGCCTGCGCTGTCTGGTTGACTGTGGCAGGACGAGTAATCAATTTCATCTTCGGCATATGCACTCAATGAAATGGTGCAAGCAAGTAGAAGGCAATAGCGCAATTAGGCTTAATTTATAGGTTAGTTAGTGTAACTTTGAGTATGTCTTGAATCGATAAATCTTGCCAATGTATCAGGCTCAAAAAATGAAAAATGCCAGACAACTCTGGCATTTAACTTAATCAATGATGAGCGCATTAGCTACTTTGGCTAATTTTCGCGTACTGGCGGAGTAAATCCGTTAAGGTTGTGACCCATTCTAGCGCATTAGTTGGTGCCTGTTTAAGGAGTACTTCTACATGTTGGCAATGGACCTCAAGTGGTATTGCCTGTTCGAGGTGAAAGGAAACCGAATAGAAATGCCAAAGGAGCAAGCGTTGCATGCGCAGCGTGTTTTGCTGTTGATTGTCTGATTCGCTGAAAAGGGCAGGCAGTTCACTCAGTGCGATAGCGCTCATCCTCAACATGGCATCAAACTGGGCTTCTTGCAGTTTGTCTTCGGATTCAGTCTCGTCTGCATCGAACGTAAACAGTTCAGTCATTGATTCTTCTGCGATCAGTCGATGGATCATTCGTAGACTCAGTTCTTCCAGCTCTTCTCTAGGGATACTTTGTAGGGAGGAGAGGGTGTAATCGCGTTGCATAGTGATCTCTGGCGTCTGTTTAAGGGCGGGTTATTTTATACCGCTAATGGCATAAATCTAGCTCAAAATAACGCAGATCTTGTTGTGTGCTTATGCGATGCGTCTTTTCAACAGGAGGATAAACAAAACAGCCCCACCAAATGGTGGGGCAATATGTAGTTGTGTTTGCGTTGTTAGCTGCTGACGTTGTTAGAGAATCTGTCTTTGTCACTAGTACGTTAGTTGACACTTTTATAAACCTAGATGCCAAATGGTAAGTTGCCAAACTTTTTGAGTAATTGAATTCGATTACATGTTTGAAAATGTGATCTTGGTTCATGGTTTTATAGCAATGAAGTGCATATATTGGGTTTCTGTACTCAATTTTCGTCTTCTCAATTTAGCCAGTTTCAGAAGAACCTGTTCATAGAGTGAACGTTTGAACGTTTGCGTTAAAATATGTGATGAATATCTCACTCTGTACGCTATACTCTCCGCCCGGTTAAGAGCACTCGCTCTGCCAATACAAGCCGTCACATGGAATGGTGAATGACCCCACGGACCGGACCAGCTATTTTCCAATGCTTGTAGAGGTTATCTTTAATGAATGTCCTATTCGGATTAATCGGTGTTGTGGCACTGTTATTGTGTGCTGTGTTGCTGTCAGAAAGTCGCAAAGCGATCAACTGGAAAACAGTATCTCGCGCGTTGTTACTTCAGGTTGGTTTTGCAGCCTTAGTGTTGTATTTCCCTTGGGGACAAACCGCACTAACCAGTTTAAGTAATGGTGTTTCCAGCCTGTTAGGCTTTGCTGATGAAGGCATTGGATTCTTGTTTGGTGATCTAGCCAATACAGGGTTTATCTTTGCGGTTCGTGTACTTCCTATCATCATTTTCTTTAGTGCGCTTATTTCTGCACTTTATTACCTTGGCATTATGCAAAAGGTTATCGAGTTTATCGGTGGTGGTATTCAAAAGTTCCTAGGAACCAGTAAAGCTGAGTCTCTGGTTGCCACAGGTAATATCTTCCTATCTCAAGGTGAGTCTCCACTTCTTGTTCGACCTTTCCTTTCGCGCATGACTCGCTCTGAACTGTTCGCTGTGATGGCTGGTGGTATGGCTTCTGTAGCCGGTAGTGTACTGGGTGGTTATGCTGGGTTGGGTGTTGAGCTGAAGTACTTGATTGCCGCAAGTTTTATGGCCGCACCAGGCAGCTTGATGATGGCTAAGATCATTGTGCCTGAGCGTGAAACGCCAATCGATCAGTCTGATATTGAAATGGACAAAGCGCAAGACAGCAACGTAATTGACGCCCTGGCAAGCGGTGCGATGAACGGTATGAAGGTCGCTGTCGCCGTCGGTACAATGCTGATCGCGTTCGTGAGTGTTATCGCCATGGTCAACACGGGTCTGGAGAGTTTGGGTGAAGTAGCAGGTTTTAGCGGAATTACTCTGCAAACCTTGTTTGGCTACCTATTTTCTCCTCTGGCATGGGTGATTGGTGTACCGGCAAATGAAATGCTGATGGCGGGTTCTTACATTGGCCAGAAAATTGTGATGAATGAGTTTGTTGCTTTCATCGACTTTGTTGAGCACAAAGCGCTGCTATCTGAACACACTCAAGTGATCGTCACATTTGCACTGTGTGGCTTTGCTAACATCGGTTCAATCGCCATTCAGCTTGGCTCTATCGGTGTGATTGCGCCAGAACGTCGCTCTGAAGTCGCCAATCTCGGTATCAAAGCGGTGCTTGCAGGTACGCTGGCGAACCTTATGAGTGCTTGTTTAGCGGGTATTTTCATCCTGCTTTAATGCTTGTTTAAGTTCCAGACTAAAAGCCCGAATAGGAAACTATTCGGGCTTTTTTGTCGTAGTAAACAAAAAACGCTTAAGGATGCATTATGAACAAAGCAACATCGTCAACTTCAATTATGTTTAGATTGGGTTACTTAGGGCTATTGCCGTTCGCGTTGAGCCTAATTTGTATCGTCACTGGTGCGAGTCTTTTCGGGCTCACAGGCGAAGAAATGTTTATCTCATACAGTGTGGTGATCTTGAGTTTCTTATCAGGGGTGCTCTGGGGTAATGGCATTGACCATTCTGTAGACAAAATCAGTCGCAACGCGCTTTTACTCAGTAACTTGTTTGCTGTTATGACATGGGGCGTCTTATTGCTTTCACGTCAGAATATCGCCTTGGCACTTATATTGTTGGCAATTGGCTATTTTCTGGTTTGGTTTTCAGAAAGAGCGGTCAGAATAGCGGAGAAAGAGCGCAAACCAGCAGGCTACAAGATTCTTAGAGCAAGGCTGACTACTAGTGTTGTTATTATGCACTGCATTGCTCTCATTGCTTAAAAACTGATTTACAGCAAAACCTCTTTGTTTGGAAGGCGTAGGATAAGCGCCAGTATTTTAAAAATCATAATACAAAGAGATACCGCTATGAATGAACTGGTTCAACGTTTTCTGCGCTACGTGACCTTTAACACGCAGTCCAACCCTTCCAACCCCGCATGCCCAAGTAGTGAAGGGCAGATCACTTTTGCCCAATTCCTGAAACAAGAATTGCTGGAACTGGGTTTGAGTGAGGTGTCACTTGATGATAACGGCTATTTGATGGCGAAACTGCCAAGCAATGTTGACTACGATGTCCCGGCTATTGGCTTTGTGGCTCATATGGACACTGCACCTGATGCGTCAGGAAAAAACGTCAAACCTCAGATTGTTGAGGATTATCAGGGTGGCGATATTGCATTAGGTAAGGGGGACGAAGTACTGTCCCCAGTTCAGTACCCTGATCTACGTAGGCTTCTTGGCCACAACCTGATCACGACGGATGGAACGACACTTCTCGGTGCGGATAACAAAGCCGGTATCGCGGAAATCATTTCCGCCATTGCTGAGTTGAAAACAAATCCAGACATTCCACATGGCGATATTTGTATCGGATTTACTCCGGATGAAGAAATTGGTCGCGGTGCAGATCTGTTTGATGTGGAGAAATTTGGTGCGAAATGGGCCTACACCATTGATGGCGGCCCTGTTGGCGAACTGGAATATGAGAACTTTAATGCAACCAGTGCTGATGTGATCTGCCATGGTGTGAATGTTCATCCTGGAACGGCTAAAAACAAAATGGTGAATGCGATGAATATCGCTGCCCAGTTCCAAATGATGATGCCTGCTGATGAAACACCGGAGGCGACGGAAGGCTATCAGGGTTTCTATCATTTGAAGTCTGCAGAAATGGCTGTAGCACGTTGTGAGCTAGGTTATATCATTCGAGATTTTGAGCGTGATGGGCTAGAGCAACGCAAGGCCTTCATGCAGAGCAAAGTGGACGAGCTTAATGATGCATTGACCAAAGGGCGTGTGGAACTGAAACTGTCAGACAGCTATTTCAATATGAAAGAAATGGTTGAGCCTCATCCACATATTATTGAGCTGGCAAAACAGGCGATGATTGCCTGCGATGTTGAGCCTAAAATTAAGCCAATCCGCGGTGGTACGGATGGAGCAAGATTGTCATTTATGGGCTTGCCTTGTCCGAATATCTTCACAGGCGGCTATAATTTTCATGGTATTCATGAGTTTATTAGCATTGAAGGTATGGAGCAGGCTGTGAAGGTTATTGTGACCTTGTCTGAGAAAACGGCACTTCACTACAGATAAAATTTCGATATGTCCCTGTTATCTCATTGATTATCGTGTACATTTACTATGTATGCTTGATAAACAGAGGTTTCGGGGATGAAAAGGATTTTTTTACTGTTTACACACCTTATTTGTGGTGCAATCGGCTTTGCTGTCGGGATATATGCATTGCCTATTCTTATCCAACCAGATTCTCCCTCAATGAGCTCTGTTGAGAGTGTGACCAATAACGCGGTTTACACTGCAACGTTCCAGCGTGACCGAAAAGACAGTGACTTCCTCCATTGGGGGGAGGGCTCTGTCTCTATTAGCAATGACCAGATTGCTTTTGTTGGTGAATTGGCACCAGGGCCTGATTATAAACTTTACCTATCGCCTCAGTTTATTGAAACTGAAGTCGATTTTAACCAGCAAAAACATACCATGGTAAAAGTAGGTGAGGTGAAAACGTTTGACCGCTTCGCCCTCAATTTGCCAACAGACGTTGATTTGGGTGAATACAATACCGTGATTGTCTGGTGTGAAACGTTTGGTGAGTTTATTACATCTGCTCGATTCAAGTAGTATATGAACGCTATCTAGTTTGCATTAATAGAAATGTAAACTAGATCCTTCTCAATAAGTATGGGAAGTTATTCTCGTTCAAAGCGAATTTCTTCAGAGGGGCGTTGGCCCCTTTTATTTATCATAACAACAGGAGCCGAGAATGGAGAAAGTACAAGCTGTAATCGATTTTCTTCTGACTCATAAGTTTATTTTTACGGCGTTGATTATCGTTCTGATAGCGATAATTCGCCGAATTGTTTTATCTAAAATTCGTGGTGATGTTGCTTTTGTATCAGAAGAACAGCGTAACTGGATGTCGCGCACTAAGAACGGTGCATTTGCTATTACCGTTCTGTTACTTTTCATTCTGTGGAAATCTGAGATCAATGAGTTTGCTCTGTCAGTGACAGCCATTGCTGTTGCGATTGTCGTTGCGTCGAAAGAGATCATCCTCTGTTTCACTGGCTCTATCCAAAGAGCGAGCTCACGTTCATTTCGAATTGGTGACTGGATTGAAGTCGGCAAATTGTGCGGTGAGGTAATTGAGCACAATATGATGGCAACCGTGATTCAGGAAATTGACCTTCATCACGGCCAATACCACTACACAGGAAAAACAGCGACGTTGCCAAACAGTATGTTTTTTACCTATCCGGTGAAAAACCTTAACTTTATGAAGCGCTACGTCTATCACAACTTCTCGATTGTCGTGAGCGAATTTGTCAATTTATACCCTCTGGTTCCTGTGATGATCGAAAAGATTGAAGGGCATTGTCACTACTTTAGTGATGTCGCAACTCGGTACAATGCAATGATCGAGAAGCACGCAGGCGTCGATTTACCTGGTGCAGAGCCTCACATCCACATTACCAGCGGTTCGACAGGTGAACAGGTCGTTCACTTTATGATTTTCTGTCCGACTGATAAGGCGACGCACCTTGAGCAGGAAATCAGGAAAGATTTTATGGAGCTATACGAAGATAGATTCCAGTCTGAGAAAGAAGAAACGAAAGAGAGCTGAGGCTCTCTTTTTTGTACCTTTTAAAGAGGTGTGTGAGTTCGACAGTTTGAGCCTCTACCGCTAGCTTTAAACTGAGAGGATGATGATGACAACAGATGTAGAAAAGGTGCCTGTTCCGTGTGTGAGAAACTGCTGTTTGGATGGTGAGGATGTTTGTTTAGGGTGCTTCCGTACCCTCAATGAGATTCTAGAATGGCGATCTTACACTGATGAGGAAAAACAAGCGGTATTGGTACGTTGTGAACGACGTAGAAAAGAGAAAGGGCAATAATGCCCGCCATTTTTGGCGGGCGAGAAACGCTATGCGTGTTGAGCTCTTAGCTTGTATTTTTGTTTCATTTTTAGGGCGACGTTAACCAAAGCGATAAGCACAGGCACTTCAATCAGTGGGCCAATTACTCCCGCGAACGCTTGGTCGGAATTAAGGCCAAATACTGCAATCGATACTGCAATCGCCAGCTCAAAGTTGTTGCCTGTAGCGGTGAAGGCAATCGAGGCATTTTTATCATATTCGATGCCCATTTTCTTACCAATAAAGAAACTGACAAAGAACATCAAGACAAAATAGATTGCCAGTGGAATGGCGACACGAACCACGTCCATCGGCAGTTCTAGAATCATCTCTCCCTTTAAACTGAACATCAGTACAATCGTCGCCAGTAGGGCAATCAGAGTGATAGGTGAAATGCGAGGAATAAACACTTCGTTGTACCATTGTTCGCCTTTAGCCGCGACTAACCATTTACGGCTGAGGTAACCTGCTAGAAATGGAATGCCAAGGTAAATCATTACGCTTTCTGCAATATCCAGCATTGAGATGTCGACTTCGAATCCCTGATAGCCGAATACTGGAGGCAGTACAGAGATAAATAGCCAAGCCATGAAGCTATAGGTCACGATCTGGAAAGCGCTGTTCAGTGCAACTAGAGCGGCACCATATTCTTTGTTACCACCACCGATATCATTCCAGACTAAAACCATGGCAATACAACGCGCTAAACCAATCAAAATGATGCCAACCATATAGCCTGGGTGATCACCAAGAAATGTCAGTGCCAGAATGAACATCAGAATAGGGCCAACAATCCAATTCATAACCAATGAGAGTGTGATGGCTTTCTTATCCTGACGAACTTTACCCAATAGACTGTAATTCACCTTCGCTAAAGGTGGATACATCATCAGTATCAAGCCAATGGCTAAAGGAATATTGGTACTGCCAACAGACATGGCTTCATTCCAATCAGCTACCTGAGGAAATAGGGCGCCTATGGCGACCCCAACGGCCATGGCAACAAAGATCCACACGGTAAGGTAGCGATCGAGGAAGCTCATGTTGTTTGCGGCGTTGTTTACTGCAGTTTCAGTTTTCATTGTTTGTCTCTCTTTCGTTTATCGTCGAAAGGCGATTGATGAAGGTATAAAAAATCTGAGTAGTAGCGTTACATACTCAGATGTCAGTTCAGTTAAAGATGGTATTAAATGCTTGGTTAAATTCGGAAATTGCTTCCCGGTTAACCTTGTAACAAACCTTAGGTGGGTTGGGTTCCGCGATGATGAACTCAGCCTGCTTTAGGATACGCAAGTGTTCAGACACTGTTGATTGAGCTAGACCTAACTGGGACACCAAATCACTGTTCAGACAGCCGCCAAGGTTATCCAATGTCACCAAAATCTTAAGGATTCTGACTCGGGCTGGATGTGAAAGCGCTTTTGCCTTTAAAGCAAAGGCCGTTTCTAATGCGATTTCAGCGTCTGTCGTCGAGAACGCCTGCTGGTTTGCGAGACTACATTGGTTTGTCATGAGATGTTTATTAATAGTTAATCGTCGAATTGCGATTAAATATACGCCTGCGATTTTAACGGTGCAACTAAAAAGTACCAATAAAAGAAAATGTGCTTGGTTTTATATATAAAACATAGCTTTGAAGTATAGTTTTATTAGGTTTCATACGAATAAGTAGCCTGATTATGCGAATCTTTCTGTTTTTCATTGCTGTTGTAATTTCTGGCTGTTCCTCATTTTCTAATGATCCACCGATTGAAGCGGATAAGGGATGGATTGAAGGAGCACTGGATAACGGGTTGAAATACCACATATATCCCGTTTCTGGCGCTCCTGTTTCTGTCCGATTATTCGTGCGAGTTGGATCATTACAAGAAACGGATCAGCAACGCGGCTATGCACATTTTCTTGAGCACATGGCGTTTAATGGCAGCCGCCATTTTTCTTCAAATGAAATGGTCAGCCTTTTTGAACAAGCGGGGCTCACTTTTGGTGCCGATATCAATGCCTATACGGCCTACTATGAGACAGTCTATCAACTCGATCTTCCCGACAATACACAGTTGAACAATGCGCTGTTGTGGATGCGAGATATTGGCGATGGCTTAACAATTGCGCCTGCAGAAGTTGAAAAAGAGAAAGGTGTCATACAGGGCGAAATACGCCGAACACGACCAGAGAATAAAAGTCTGGCCGACAAATATTATGATTATTTGCTAAAAGGTACCGCTTTAGAAGATTTGGACCCCGTAGGCGATTCGTTATCTGTTCAAAGCGCGACACCAGAGTCTATTATTGCCTTTTATCAAAAGTGGTATCACCCAGAAAATGCTGAGCTGATTGTCACAGGGAATATTGACACAACAACGATTGAAGCTTTGATTGAATCTCAGTTTGCTTCTTGGAAAGCTGGTGCTGGCATAAGTAAAACTCGCATTGACTATGTTCCTATTGAATTGAGTGATTTCGTCGATGAAGTTGGAGAGTATGAAGCGCCGAGTATCACTTTTATGGTTCAACGGGGCAAAACTGCGATTACAACGCAAGGCGAGCTGATGGAAAGCTGGTTGGATGAAGTCGCATTGCATCTGATCAATCAGCGCATGGAGCGTATGTACAGTGATGCGGCGATCCCACTTCATGATCTGTACATCTCAAATTACTACATTAACTTCAATCGCTATGGAATCTTGTCGGCTTCATTTCCTGCTACTGAACGCGACGATGCGCAAGGGATATTTCTTAGTACATTAGCGTCAATGCGAGACTACGGTGTCACTCAAGAAGAAGTGGATGTTTCACTTGCTTACTATCAGCAGTTGCTCAACGATGTGGACTATCACTGGCGACACAAAGAAGCACTAGATTTTGCTGAGTCTAAGGTAATGAGTTTATCTTTGCAGCAACCGATACAATCGCGTGAAGGCTATAGACAAAGCTTAGAACGCTTTTTGAATCTGGCGACGCTCGAAACGGTTAACGAACAGTTGCGTGATTTGCTTGCAGCGAAGTATTCGGTTGTTATTGGTGTTGAACCAGGTGACTCTATTGCAGCATGGCAGGCGAAGATACCAGAAATCAGAACACAATATGCGAAGCCGGGCACTCAACCGATGATATTGTCGGTGGCGGAAAACGAGCTGGCAGAGCCCAGTCAAAATGGTGCGATTTTGTCACAGGAAAAGAATGATCTGGGGTTTGAGGTCTGGACTCTGTCAAATGGCATTGAAGTCTGGTTTCAGCAAGACCCGAATGCAGGTGACTGGGTAAATGTAGTTTATGGTAGTCAGGGAGGAAAAGCGGCGCTTGATCCTTCACTTTACCCTGCCGTTGAGCTAACCATACCTGTCATAAGTCGCAGCGGGCTGGGGGACTTTAATGGGCCTCAATTGGACACCTTCTTACAGCGTAATAGCATTGAGGTTTACCCGTTTATCAGTTTCAGCCATCACGGTGTGGAAGTGGGTGTGCCCAAAAACAAACTCCAGCAAGGCTTTAAGGTATTGTTTAACTTTGCTAGCGATGTGAATGTCGAATCTCGCCACCTCAAAACAGTAAAACAAGAGTATCAACAAGAGCTGAAAACCTACCTATCTACGCCATTAGGTCAATGGAATCAGGCGATTAATCACAATAGTTATTTACCCTCTAGCCGACACTATATGTCGTCTGCTTCTGGTTATCAGTCTGTCTCTGAAGCCCAAATTCGCTCCGTACACGAACAGTTATTCGGTCAGTTTCGCGGTAATAAGGTTGTGATCATAGCGGACTTAGAGGCCAATGAGCTTAATGAGGTTTTGCGCCAATATTTAGCTTCGATCAACCTTGAAACGGCTGAGCCGATGGACTTCGAGGTCGGTTACAACCAGAACGTGGATAGTGTGATTGATCTTGATATATATAATGAACAGAACAGTTTCTACCTGATTCGGCTTACTAACCCTTCAGCCTCTCAATCAAGTGTTCGCAATGCCTACATTGACGATATGATTCAACGAATATTGTCGAAGCGTCTAACGGCGTATATTCGTGAAGAGTTGGGGCTGGACTATGCGCCAGAAGCATACTCTGCTCAGCAAGATCAGGAGCCGGTTACGGATTGGTTTGTTGAAGCACAAGTAGCGCCACAGGACATTGATCGCATCGAGCAGGCTATCGGTAAAGTATTAAATGACTTGCTGACGGATGTTAAGCAGTCAGATGTTGACGCAGCTGCTCGTCAGCTAGCCGTGGCTCTTCAAGCGTTGGAAAATCAACCAGTAGACCGCACTTGGTTTTATGCTCGTTACTTGGTGCATGGCTATGGTGTGGAATCGTTACTAGATGTAGATGCGATGACGAGTACCATCACACTTGATGATGTTCAGAAACGAATAGGTGAGTCGTTTGGCCACAAGGTCATAAGAAGCAAGTACACTCTGACACCGAAGCCTTAAGAGAGATAAATATCCTAGAAGCCTGAGCAATCAGGCTTCTTCCGCTTGGCTTTCTTCTAGGTGAACTTGTATCGGGTGATCGTCAATGATTGAACTGAGTTCTCTTAACCTTTTCACTAAGCGGTTATCGAGAAGAGTCCCTGCTTTTAACAGACAACCTCCATTATTCGCGAAGATATCACCGACCAGAGTCATACCTGCTTGTAGCTCATACAAGTTTTGCAGAGTGGTGATTTGACTGGCGTCTGGGATCGGTTTCGCCAGTGTGTCTGTTTCATTGCCACTGTTCAGTTCAGTATCGACGTCATTGTATAAGTGTTGCTGATACAACTCAGTGTGACCAGTGACGGCTTGCTCTATTTGCTCGCGAGCGTCTTTCACAGTGATTGGTTTAGGCAAAAAGGCGTCAATCTCAAAGCGCATACAAGTAGAAATAGTTTCTGTATCTGATAGGGCGGTAACCGCGATGACACTTGTTTCGGGTACTGCTTTGGTTTGGCCCATGCGCACGGACTTGATCAGCTCCAGACCATTAATGTGAGGCATATTGATATCTGTAATAATTAAATCGATATGATTATGTTCAATCTTCTCTATCGCGCTTCGACCATCTGGTGCACTCAGGATGTTCTCATAGCCACTTTTGAACAGCATGCCTATTAACGCTTTGCGAGACAAGTTGTTGTCTTCTACAACCAGAATCGTAAATTTGCTAGGTTCGAATGTTGCCATAAAGCTCTCCTTCACAACGAGATTAAGCTGAGAATAGTGTTGTCTAACAATAAAATAGCAAATATCGAACCAATTATTTATTTCGGATGGTACTTGAGTTATTTTTGTGTTAAATCAATATTTTATTGTCTTTTTGCAAAGCGCTTTCGTTACTAGAGAGTTATCATTTTTCTCTCAGAGTCGGAAATGTTTGCGAGTTCTCATTTTGATTCTCAATTTTAGAAAACAAGCTTAAACAGCCATTTGGGTCTTATCTTCTCGCACGACAATACTATTTGTATCGACAATCTTACTCAGTTCAAACAAACGTAAAATGAGCTTTTTGTTGAGTATTGTTCCTGCTCTTAGTAAGCAGCCTCCAGAAACCGCATTGATATCGTAGACCAGTGTCATTCCTTCTTTGAGTTCAGAAAGTTGTGACAACTCATGAACTCGACTATCAATGGAGCGAATACGTTTGGTTGTATCGGGCTCGTTTGGCTGAGGCGCTAAATTAATACTTGTACTGACATCACTATAAAAGTGCTGTTGGTACAAACATTTTGGTTCGGTGATCGCGCTCTGGATTTTTTCTTTGGCGGATTTGATATTAATAGGCTTCACGAGAAATGCATCGACTTCTAATGTCATGCAAGCGGAAATCGTCGCAGTATCTGATAGTGTTGTCACCGCGATTATCCTAGTGTCACAGGCGATTTGAGCCTCATTTGTTCGAATGGCCTTAATGAGCTCTAGCCCGTTGATGTTAGGCATGTTGATGTCGGTGATGATCAAATCTATCTTGTTTTCAGCGCATTTTGTCATGGCTTCCATACCATCTTTCGCGCAAAGCAAATTTTCGTAACCACCTCTCACTAGCATTCCAACGAGTGCTTGGCGAGAGAACTTGTGATCTTCTACGACTAAAATCGTAAAATTGGTCGGGTCATAGTTACTCATATATTACTTCCGTGTCTTCGATAATTGAGTGCTCAACTAGGTAACTCTGTAAGCGTTTCAGTTCTACCTTAGCGCTGCTTAGTGTGTCAGACAGTTCTGGCCAGTTTTTCAGGTGTGCCGTGTTTTGCAGCACTTCAAATTTGTCCGCGAGCTCTTCTGCTCCCGCAGAACGAGCGGCACCTTTGGCGGCGTGGGCGATCTGTTGGAGATCACCATCGTTCTTATCGGTGAGCGCAATCTCCGCTTTTTCAATGTCTTCGTTAACAGACTCCCAATACCCTTCGAGCAAAGGTCCCACGATAGACAGTTCTTTTGTGCCCAATATCTGCTCTAGAGTGGACATGCAGATTGGATCATGTGGAGGTTTTGCTGTCGGCACTTCAACGTCTTCAGGCTCTAAAGATGGATCTTCAGACGGTTTTTCTTCTAAGGGGATAGGGGAGAGCTGCATCCATTTCTCGATCGATTGATCAAGAGTTTTGAGTTCGACTGGCTTGGTTAAATAGTCGTCCATACCTGAAGCAATGCATTGCTCAGAGGCTTCAACCATTGCATTGGCGGTAATTGCGACGATTGGTGTATGGCCTAAGGTTTTGTCCTTCCTTTCGGATTCTCTGATTTGTTTTGTAAGTTCATACCCATCCATTACTGGCATGTGGCAGTCGGTGAGGACTAAATCAAACGAACCATTTCTCCATTTGTGTAATGCCTCCTGACCATGAACTGCCATTTCACATTGGTAGCCTAAGTGATTCAACTGCCTCTGTATTACATCACGGTTGGTGGGTTGATCATCGACAACTAAGATTAGCCCAGTTTTGTTTTCACGAATGTCTTGATTTGGTTCATTTACGATAGGCTTTATGTTCCTCTCACAACTAATGAGTTCTCGCATGACGCCTATCGCAGTGGTGAGCTCACTGGGTTTGAAAGGGCTGCATGGCATGACGTAATAGTTAGATTTTGTTAGGCCGGACTCAATGCTAGGGTCGCGAGAGAGAAAAATGAATTTTTGCTCTTCAAGTAGTGCTGAGTTGAACTGGGAGAGCGGCTTTTCCTCATAATAGTGATATAAGTCAGGGCCAACGATAATCAGGTCGATGGTTGCGCCGGCCTTCTTCGCGTAATCAAGTACCGCAATAGCTCTTTGCATATTAGCTACACAGTTGGTTTTGCAGCGGAAGTTAGCTAAGTTGATATCACAGAAAGTGGCTATGTTCTGATCATTGGTGACGAATAAAATTCTAGAACCGTTCACATAGTTTGGGGTTGGATCTTGAGGTGGCTCTTCCACCTCAATGAAAGGAAGTTCAACGGAGAAGCGGCTTCCAACACCAAAGCGACTATCAACATGGATATCACCTCCCATCATTTCTAGCAGAGAGCGGGTTATGGATAGACCTAAACCTGTCCCGCCATAAAGTCTGGTTGTACTGGTATCCGCTTGACTGAATGCTTTGAACAGCTTTTCGATCTGCTCTTCTGTCATACCGATACCATTATCCTCAATGATAATCTCGACGTAGGGGGCAATGTCGTGCTGGTTTAATGTGGCTGAGACCCACACCTTGCCTTTCATCTCATCGGTGCTGTCTGTGAACTTGACAGCATTGCCAACGAGGTTCAACAACACTTGGCTGAGCCTGACACTGTCACTCATTATGACTTTCGGCAGGCTAGCATCGTAAGTTAAATAGAGCTCTATACCTTTGTTGTTTGCTTGTAAACAGAGGACATCCAATGTTCTTTCTATAAGTTTTTGCAGTTCCACAGGGACACTTTCCAGTGACATTTGGCCGGCTTCGATTTTCGAAAAGTCTAAGATGTCGTTGATAATGTGCAGTAGAGTTAGAGCAGAATCTTTGATGGTTGTGACCATACTTTTCTGTTCACCATTGAGCTCTGATTCACTAAGGAGGCTTAGCATACCTACTACGCCGTTCATCGGTGTTCTTATCTCATGACTCATGTTGGCCAAAAACATGGATTTTGCTTCACTAGCCGCTAAGGCGATTTCACTTTCATGCCTTAGATTTGCCTGTGCATTTTTCTCTTTTGTTACGTCAATATTGATGCCGCCCATACCAATAGGGGTGGTTCCATCTTGATCAAATAAAACGTTTGCCGCGGCCTTTATCCAACGTATCTCCTTGTCGGGTAGTTGTATTCTGAATTCAGAGTTGAACTGAGTGAGGTTTTCTCTGGCTTTGTTGAGGGCTTCTTCAGCAGTAAATATATCTTCTTCCAATACTCTCTCTTGCCACATGGTGTAGTTGTTCTTGCAGTTGTCTGGGTCAACGCCATATATCTCGTACATGCGGTCATCCCAAGAAAGCTCATTGGTTGTAAAATCCCAACTCCATATACCGATGCCACCAGCTTGCGTAGCCAGATTCAAACTTCTGACGACTTCTTCTAGCTCACTCTGGCTTCTTCTCAGTTCGTTCTGAGCCATTTGTTCTTTGCTGATGTCTCGCAAAGTTAGAACAATATACTTCTGCGTTTTCATTGTGATGTATCGGACGGAACCTAGTAGGCTTAGCACATCGCTGGTTCGACTGACTTTAATCACTTCGTCCAGTGGTACTTCTTGATACATTTCGACACTTGAGAGCTTGTCTTCAATGTTGTTCTCTGTGAACTCATAGAGGAGTGACGTCAGTTCTAATCCAAGTAAGTCAGACTTGCTGTGCTCAAAAAGGGAAAGTGCCGAGTCATTAACGTCGAGAACTTTCAACTCAGCATTGAGAAGCAGCATATTATCGACTGCCTGTTCAAACATAACCCCCATTTGTACTTCTTGTTCATTAATTCGCTGGTTCTGATTGGATACTAACTGCTGAAGTTTTTGGTTGGATGTTTTCAGTTCTTGACGAACCTGCTTCATTTGGCTGATGTCGGCCTGATTGAGAATTAGGTAATGGTTGCCCCCTCCTTGTTTCCTCATTGCTTCTAAGTTGATACGCAGCCAGCCTTTCTTTGTTTCTTGATTGACACAAATTTCAGTGGTGTGAGACGTCGCCTCGTGAACGGCACTATGAAGCTCAGCAATATGATCATCATTCAGGTAGTGCGAATAGAACTCAATGATATTGCGACCAATAACTTGGTTGGACGGAAGACCGTAGTATTTGAGAAAGGCTGGGTTGGCGTAGAAAATAGCGTTGGAGCCGACTTGCCCATCGAAGATCACCATACCGTCAGACAGTAAATCTAACACACTGGTTTTTATACTGTCGTCTTGCTGAGGTGCTGTTTTCTTTGATTGTTTATCTGCCAGTAATGCTGTAAATGGGTTCTTCATAGGCGCCAACCTTGATGTATCTCGTGGTACTGCCTCTCCATCTTGGCGTGGAGATGTTCAATATGAAATCATATACATAATAATAGAACTAACTGGCGCTTTTTGTAGGGTTATAAATAAAAACGCCCTCTAAAGAGGGCGTTTAAGGTATATAAACAACAGCTTGATTAGCTGGCAATATTCAAATTAAGCCTTAGATCGAGTGGTAGCTTAGCCAGTTTATTTTTCAAAATACGGCGAGTTCGTTCGAGATCGGCCACAGCCACCTGTTTTTCTGTGGAGTGGACATCTAGGTTAACTCTAAGCTCACGGCCTACCTTAGTAACGGCGGTGAGCTCGATGTGCTGCTTAACTTCTTTATCTAGCGCTAACACTTCTTGATCAACGACATCGCAAATTTCATCACTTGGCGACATCATTAATAACTCTCTAATGGCTTCTTTCAGCATGTCGAAGGGTACTTTAATAAAGTAAAACGACATAAGAATCATCATCATAGGGTCGGCATAGACGGAGTACTCTGCTAGGGGGGATAGAGCGACACCCCATGCGACAATAAAGCCCAATGTGACTGCTACGCTGAGCAGGGTATCCATCTGCCATTGTTTGGCTTCCGCCTCGATCAGGCCTGACGAAAAGCGCTTTGACTTACGAGCAATGTGCCACCATGCATAGCCACAACCTAATATATTGACCACACCAAACAAAGTTGCGATTGAAGCATCAACCTCACGTCCTCCATTGAAAACGGCGATAAGTGCAGAGTAGAGTGAGTAACTGACGACTGCGAGGATGACACTGCCTTTAATGGCAATGACCACAGGTTCAAGTACGGCCTTACCAAACGGGAAGTGGCTTCGAGAAGGGCTCTGAATGTATTTAGAAGCGGCGAGCGACAATAAAGTTAGCAGCAGACTGACAGATGAATAAACACCATCAAATACAATAACCAGTGAACCAACAAGCATCCCGAGTACTAATCCACCACCTGCAAAGCCTGAAGCTAAAAGGGCTGAGAAAATCAGTATTCGTTTTTCATTTAAGCTTGTCCTGTCACACATAGAGTATTCTCTTCGCTATACATACTCTTATTCTTCTCGCACTGAACGTATTTGACAAACTTGATCTGTGCTAAAAATAGACGGAAATAGACGCGTTACATACCTTGTTCTTTAAATTCAATGAGATAGTGTTAAATTTCGGTGCCATTAAAATTGACACTGACTGTCGTATTGTAAAGCTGGAAGGAGTATAGTGCCACCGTAGCCGCAGAAAACGATGGCGAAACAGTTAGAAATCAAACAAGTATTCGTTAAGCTTATCCGCCAGCCACGACATGCCTGGGTGCTCTGCCATGCCAGCTGCAGTGAACATACAATAGTCTTCCTGTGTTAAGCCGTAAGTATGCTTGATGACGGCAAGTTCTTGTTTACGTAAATGATGACGGATCAGCGGTTCAGGCAATACGCCCCAAGCGTCTTCTGTGAGAATAGTACTTAGCATGTAATCAAAGCTGGAGAAACCAATATGGCGCAGGGAGAACGGCTGTAGTTCAGGGTTGTCTTTTTCGTTGAGATAGACCATAACCGCTTGCATCGCATTACGTAATTCATCATCCGAAACGCGTCGAAGCTGGCTGAGACGATGATCAGCCTTACATACCGACATGAGGCGGATTTTGCCTAAAGGGTGATAACTAATATGCGGGTCATCGATGCGTTCATAGTCAACGCCAAAAGCAAAGTCGACTTGTTGAGTGGCAACTAGGTTTGCTAGATCTCCACTAGACGCAAGGACGATGTTAAACGAAGTAGCAGGAAACTTATTATTGAGCCGGTGTGAAAGGTCCTGCCACATGTCATCTGGCAGTGAATCATCGCGAGCTATCCAGACTTCTGCGTTGAATTCACCGGAAACTTGAGCACAGGTCTGACGAATGCGTGAAACCGTGACTAACATATTCTGGCAGTCTTTATAGATGGCTTTACCCGCTTCAGAGAGAGAGACATGGTTGCCTGTTCGGACAAACAGTTCGATATTTAGGTCCTTTTCCAGGGCTTTAATCGACATGCTTAACTTTGTGCGGTTGCATTCGAGTTGTCTGGCAGCTTCAGATACTGACCCAGTGTCAGCAATGGTACAGAAGGCTTCAATCTGCGATAGGTTCATCTGGGGTATTCGCGTATTTGGTGCTTATATAAGCTAATGTTATAAGAATACACTACGCTTGTCTGTTTTCTGGCGCCAAAAGCTATGAATTTCATGTAGTTTTGATACTCTTGTTTGACGCCAAATGAATGAGGTAACAGGGAGATCATGATGGCTACTAATTGGGATGATTACGCAGCAGAGTGGGAAAACGAGCCTTCAGCAGTATTGTATGCACAGAAAGCGTTTGACTCTCTACAAGAAATTGTCGGTGTCCAAGGGAAGCGCATTCTCGATTTTGGTTGTGGTACAGGACTACTTAGCCAGAAGCTTTCTCCTTTCGCGAAAGATATCGTAGCATTAGATAGCTCAGAGGCTATGATCGAGCAATTAGATAAGAAAGAGCTCGACAACGTAGAGCCAGTCGTTGACCTTCTGTCACGGGGCTTAGTAGCAATGCACCCCGCATTCCGGAATCAATTTGACTTGGTGGTTGCATCGTCAGTATGTAGCTTTCTGCCCAACTATTCTGATGTCGTTGATATTGTCTATAGCCTGCTCAATAAAGGAAATCACTTTGTTCATTGGGACTGGCTATCGGATAAAGACGAAGAGGGTGGAATGACACCAACCCATGTATTGCAAGTACTCAGCAGTGTTGGGTTTGATGAAGTTGAAGTGACGACACCATTCAGTATCGATTCGCCTCAAGGGAAATTGACCGTATTGATGGCAGTGGCCAAAAAGTAATACTGGTTTAGCAGATTTGGAAAGCCCGAACTTAATCGTTCGGGCTTTTTATTTTAGGAAACCGTTTGTGTTGCATACTGAGCGATTTCGTCAAGAACCTGAGGGTTCGCGATAGCACCTTTATTCTGTACATCTTTACCATGCAACACTTGTTTTACGGCCAGCTCAACGAGCTTACCAGACTTGGTTTTCGGGACTTCACTGATGGCGTAAACTTCTGCAGGTACATGCCTTGGGGAGCATTGGGTTTTCAGTTGCAGCTTGATGGTTGAAATCAATTCATCACTCAGCGTCTTATCGCTATCGAGTTGAACAAAAAGTACGACTTTTTCATCCCCATCAAGCACACGGCCAACTGCAATAGAATCTTTAATCTCAGAGAGTTGATTTACTTGCTGATAAATCTCTGCAGTTCCGATTCTTACTCCGCCAGGGTTGAGTGTGGCATCGCTCCGCCCATAGAAAACCATGCCGCCGTTGTCGGTCATTTCTACGTCGTCGCCATGATGCCAGGTGTTGTCAAACTTGTCCCAATAGGCGTTGTGATAACGCTCGCCATCATCGTGCCAAAAACCGACTGGTTGATTCGGAAAGCTATTTAAACAGACCAATTCGCCCCGTTGATTAACAACGGATTGTCCTTTCTCGTCAAAAACGCGTACATCCAATCCAAGGCCGGGTGCCTGGCACTCGCCACGATAGACAGGAGAGATCGGGTTACCAATCACAAAGCAGCCACAGATATCTGTGCCGCCCGAGATAGAAGCCAGATGCAGATCTGCCTTGATGCGGCTGTAGACATAATCAAATTGCTGAGGGTACAGAACTGAACCAGTGGAGCAGAGGGTCTTAAGATTATCCAGATTGTAGTAATGACTCGGATTAAATTCGGCTTTTTGTAGAGCTTCAAGGTATTTGGCTGATGTCCCGAACAAACTGACTTGAGCTTCTTCCGCTAGCTCCCAAAGCACGCTTGGCATTGGATACATCGGACTGCCGTCGAAAATAACCAGTGTTGCACCGCTGGCAAGGGTTGAGACGTGCCAGTTCCACATCATCCAGCCGCAGGTGGTGTAGTAAAACACGCGATCACGTGGTTGGATATCGCAGTGGAGTTGATGTTCTTTTAAGTGGTTAAGTGTGGTGCCACCAACCGAGTGTACGATGCACTTCGGCTTGCCTGTTGTTCCTGACGAGTAAAGAACGAACAGCGGATCGTTGAAACCGATTCGCTGATATCGGAGGCCGCGAGGGATGTAACTAGCGAGAATGGATTCCCAGTCTGAAAATTGTTCATTGCCAAATGGGCTCTCTTGACCAATTTGCAGATAATCAATATGGCATGTGTTCTGGATGCTGGATATCGATTGCACAATCTGATTGTTTTTTTCATCCATTTTGAACGTTTTGCCATTGAAACTATAACCGTTACAGCAGAACAAAATCTTAGGCTGAACCTGACCAAAGCGCTCCTTCACGCTCTCAACACCAAAGTCTGGTGACGTCGACGTCCATATCGCACCTAAGCTGGTCGTCGCCAGCATCGCGACCACTGTCTCGGGCATGTGTGGAAGATAGCCAGCGACAACATCGCCTTTTTCGACACCATTTTGTTTTAGCCATTGCTGTAGTATGGAGACTTGATCGCACAGCTGTTGCCAGGTGAGCTTACGGCTCTGGCCTCTCTCGTTTTTGAACCAGATAGCGATACCTTCTGGCTCCTGAAACGCATAAGAGAGCAAGTTTTCAGCGTAATTGAGTTGAGATTGAGGAAACCATATTGTGTCGCGGCTAGATGAAAATTGCCCCCAACGTGCGACACCTTCGCCGTGAATGCAGTCGCCTTTAAAGCCGATAACATCACAAAATTGCCAGATTTCCAGCCAGAAATGCTTTTTGTTTTCTACAGACCATTGATGCAAATCGCTGTAGCTCTCAATGGCCTCACCCTGCATGTTGATATGCTGAATAAACTGGTACAGATTAGATGACGCCATTCTTTCTTCGCTGGGATCCCAAAGAGGGGACAGCTCAACTGACTCTTGAGTGGACATGACTTCCTCGTCTTACACACTTTTCCTTAACTATGGCTAAGTTTTGTTGCAAATACAGCCAAAGTCAAACAATCAGGGAAGAAACATATCGCTGATAAATAAGCAAAAAACAGTTAAATGTAAAAAATATGTTACAGGTGTTTGGCCGAGGATGTCCGTAGGTGAATTGTCACCAATTTCGTGAGGCGATAGGCTTAATGTAAAGGAGTTGTTAAAAGGAAAAGTGATGACTCAGTACGTATCTAAACCTATTAATAAACAAGGATTTGTCGACTGGAGTAGCGAGGAAGATCAGATCTGGCACGATTTGGTTTCTCGTCAGTTGGACTTAGTGAATGAACGTGCCTGTAAGGAATATTTGCGCGGTTTGGAGTTGCTTGATTTACCAATAGATCGAGTTCCACAACTGCCTGAAATCAATAAAGTTTTGTTAAAAGAAACTGGCTGGCAAGTTGAGCCTGTCCCAGCGTTAATCAATTTTGACCGTTTCTTTGCCCTATTAGCGGATAAAAAATTCCCGGTAGCGACCTTTTTGCGTTCTCGTGAGGAGTTTAATTATCTGCAAGAGCCGGACTTTTTCCACGAAATTTTTGGTCATTGCGCCATGCTTACCAACCCAGAGTTTGCCGAGTTCACTCACACTTATGGGCAACTCGGACAAAAGGCCAGCAGTAAAGAACGTGTTTATCTAGCAAGACTTTATTGGTTCACGGTTGAGTTTGGTTTGGTTAAAGAAGGCTCTGAAAGCAAAATTTACGGTGGTGGTATCCTGTCTTCTCCTGGCGAAACACTGTATGCATTGGACGATGAACGTCCATTGAGAGAAGGATTCGATATCCTGACGGTGCTACGTACCCCTTATCGCATCGATATAATGCAGCCCGCCTATTTTATTCTCAAAGATATCAAGCAGCTGTACAAACTGAGCAAGACAGATTTAATGTTTCATGTACACCAAGCGATGAAAGAGGGGTTGTTGCCTCCATTGTTTGAACCTAAGGAAATAACACATGCTTAATGAACTACGTTGTGAAGCTTGCAGCAGTGACGCTGTAGCACTAAATAAAGAAGAACAAAGACTCCTGCTTACTGAGCTTAACGACTGGCAGCTTATAGAACGTGATGGTATTCCTCAGTTGGAAAAAGAATACAGGTTTAAAAACTTTAAACTCGCGTGGGCGTTCGCTGACAAAATCGCTGAGTTGGCCGAGGATGAGTTCCACCATCCATCCATTTTATTGGAGTGGGGGAAAGTGACCGTAACGTGGTGGAGCCATTCTATAAAAGGCTTGCACCGCAATGATTTCATTTGCGCCGCTAAATGTGACAAATTGACGGACTAATTCTGAATAGGCCTGAAGCTCTCCCTCCCTATTTGGGGTTTCAGGCCGCTTTTGTTGTAATGAAAAGGTGTCATAGATTCTCACTATGGTTATCCTACTCAATAAAGCCTCTCCACACAGAGTAATCTTTGCTCAAATTATAATTAATATTAAGTAAGAGCGGAGTTTATTTTAATAAATTACATCGTCAATGTTGGTTCATAATACTGTCATATTTGCTTTTGATGCCGATTTTAACTATCCATTTGGCTATTTTTTGTATGATTGTGCTGATTTTGGTTTTATTTTTGGAGACCTTGTTTTGTGAATATTTGTAATTTAAAGTTATGATTTCAAATGTAAAAGTAAATTTTTGAGTTTAACGAATATTTGTTTGACAGGTTTTTGTTCTGAAATATATTCTGTCGCCGTTGCGAATAAATGGTATTTAATACGGCTGGTCGCAATCAATAGAATGCTAAATAACAAACAACTAATTCTCAGGATGAAATGATGAAAAAACTACTTGTAGCAGCGTGTCTTGTAGCCACTTTTTCTGGTCAGGCTTTGGCGAGCGAAGAGCCAAGCCTAAGTGATAAACTAGCGCCTAAAGTTGAACAGCTAGCAAAATCTACGTTGAGTTGGGAGGGCACGGAACTGCCTGCGTATGGCAAGGGAACACCTGAAATTACTGTCCTGAAGATTACTATCCCAGCCAAAGCACAGCTTCCATTACATGAGCACCCAGCAATCAACGCTGGTGTTTTAACCAAAGGTCAATTGACGGTTATTACTCAAGATAAGGTTGCAGGCAAGAAAGAACTGAAAATGAAAGCGGGTGATTCACTTATTGAAGTGGTGAACACCTGTCACTACGGTCGCAATGAAGGCGATGAGCCAGCTGAAATCATCGTATTTTATGCAGGTACCAAAGATCAGGTTGTCACCACGCCTAGTAAGCGATGTGTGTGATAAGAAAGGCTGCTTTTAAAGCAGCCTTTCTTTTTGTGTTAATTCTCGGGAAAATCTAAGGCGGCCTTTTTTAATATATAATTGTTCTAAGCGAGCGCTTGTCATCAAATGTGATAGAGATCTATTCTAATTACGCAAGGTGATGGGGTTCCACCTACTTAACCGCCACTCTGGCTGATGACTCCTACAGAATACGAAAACAAGTGATTCGTCGATAGACAGTCTGCTTATACGCAGGTCGTCGGTTCTGTAGCAGTTAAATACACAGCCAAATCTCGCTTGTTTTCCGAAATAAAGGAAAACGCCATGCAATACTCTTCTGAAATTCAATCCATGTGCCCGATTCAACGCGGGGAATTACATCCATCAGCTCCTATTCCCGTGGAAGGCAAGATGATTCGTCCGAAAGAAGTCATTGCTATCTCAGGCCTGAGTCATGGGGTTGGTACTTGCGCCCCGCAACAAGGGGCCGCAAAGCTAACGCTCAATGTGAAGCAAGGGATTATTGAAGAAGCGTTAATCGAAACTATTGGCTGCTCAGGCATGACGCATTCTGCTTCTATGGCAGCGGAAATTCTCACAGGCAAAACCATTCTGGAAGCACTGAATACTGACTTGGTGTGCGATGCCATTAACGTTGCAATGCGAGAAATTTTTCTTCAGTTTGTCTATGGACGGACACAGTCGGCTTTTTCTGAAGGCGGATTAGAAGTCGGAGCGGCACTTGAAGACTTAGGCAAATCACAGCGTAGCCAAGTAGGTACTAGCTACTCAACGATCGCTAAAGGGGTCCGCTATATGGAACTGGCTGAAGGTTATGTTACTAAACTTGCACTAGATGAAGGAAATGAGGTTATTGGGTACCAGTATCTGAACTTGGGCAAGATGATGGCAGACATTGAGCAGGGTCTGGATGCGCAAGAAGCCATGATACTGGCGATGGGCAGTTATGGCCGGTTTGAAGAGGCCAGTAAAGTCATCAACCCACGTACTGCTTAATAGGAGCTTGCCGTTATGAATGTTTCAATGACTCAATTACTTCAAGAGATGAACTTATCTTCCATCGAGCAAGCTCACGACTACTGCATGAGCTTTGGTATTGACCCTAAAAAAATCGTGTTGGAGACTCAGCCCATAGCCTTCGATAATGCTTGTGACGCCTATACTTTGGGGTCCGCACTTGCTATTAGCCGAAAAGCTCAGACAGCGGTAGAAGCAGCAAATATCATAGGAGAGGGTTTGCAGGCATATTGCAAACCAGGCAGTGTTGCAGCGCAGCGAGAAGTTGGGCTTGGGCATGGAGCGTTAGCTGCTCGCTTGCTCAGTGAAGAAACCCAGTGTTTTGCATTTTTGGCGGGGCATGAATCATTTGCCGCTGCAGAAGGGGCGATTAAAATAGCGCTCAATGCCAATAAATCTCGACAAACACCGCTGAAAGTTATCCTGAATGGCCTAGGTAAAGATGCAGCTTATCTTATTTCTCGTATCAACGGTTTTACCTATGTTCGAACAGAGTTTGATTACCAAACCAATCAACTGATCGAAGTTGAGCGTAAGCGTTTTTCTGAAGGCGCACGAGGCGATATCTTGTGCTTCGGTGCCGACGAAGTACGTGAAGGTGTTGCCATCATGCATCGAGAATTGGTAGATGTCAGTATCACGGGCAATTCAACCAACCCGACACGCTTCCAGCATCCTGTCGCTGGTATCTATAAATCGGAATGCAATGCTCTGGGTCGCCACTACTTTTCAGTCGCCTCGGGTGGTGGTACAGGTCGAACTCTTCACCCAGACAACGTTGCAGCAGGTCCTGCGTCGTATGGTATGACGGATACAATGGGAAGAATGCACGCAGACGCCCAGTTCGCTGGCAGTTCTTCAGTACCTGCCCACGTCGCAATGATGGGTTTTATCGGAATGGGTAATAACCCTATGGTGGGAGCAACCGTTGCATTAGCTGTGGCAGTGGAACACCAACTTCATCGTTAGGTTGAGCTCATGGTTGATCTGTTCTGAGGCTTTAGTGTTGATGCTGAGCTTACTTGTTTATATCCCAAGAGGTGTTCAACTTGAAGAATGTTTGTATTGGTTAAGCCAATCCGTGAGTTGTTCATAGGGCATAGGTTTAGCAAATAGAAACCCCTGTTGTTGATGTACATCTCTTGACAGTAGATACGCCGATTGCTCAGCAGTTTCTACTCCTTCAGCAGACTGGTGAGGTGATGTTTGTTGAACGGTGTCTAAGTCTTTGACGCATTTGATACCTGAACAAAAAATTGTGGTGAAAGGATTGAAGTCGGCAGTGGCGGCGAACCATTATTCACCAAACAGGTGTGATTTTCCTTAAAAGTGGTGTTCAGAAAACTTCATAATGTTCAGGGGTTATCATTGTTGGTTTTACTAAGGTACTGATATTAAGTGGAATTGTCTCTCATTGGTTCATTGTTGAGGTTTAATGTTAATTAATCATTTGTAATCTGATTGAAGTTTGTGGAATCTCGTCGCCCTTGTCACGTTTACGGTGGCAGCTTAATTGGTAGGAAATAGGGGCGATGAGCGTTGGATGTATTAATCATCAGTGAATATCCGCTGATATGTACGACAATACGAAATACGATAGTATCGATTTGCGAAGATCCAAAGATCTTGGCGTGTTCCCACCCTCAAGCCTCTAAACTTTACAGGCGCCATCAAGTAAAACATTTTTGGAGCCAAGGCGCGCCAGACTTAATCTTGTTGGATACTGATAGCAAACTTAGTTCAGAACGTGATATCGAAGTACTATGTTCTCAACTTTATACGGGTTCTTTGTTCGAAAAGGGTGGTCGGCTGGTACTGTTGGGTAACGACAGAAAACTAGGAGACGTCTTTGGCTTAGAGTGTTTGGATAAGCCTTTCTCTATCAATCAGCTTAGGGAATTTGTGAAGCCTCAACTTAAATATGTCCGTGAAGTTGACCTGCGTAAATTGGCGAGCTGATCATCCAGAATGTTTCATAGTTTGAGTTCTTCTATAACCTCGATTTCTCTTTGGTAAGTTTTAATCATCACATCAATTTTCTTTTGGAGGCTTTCGGTCTCTTTTTTCAGAGTAACATTTACGTTCATATAATGCTGACTGGAAGAGCTGTTTATCTTGAGTTCAGCTTGGTTGCAGTGAGTGTATATGTTTTTCCATTTGTCGTAAGCTCGATCTATGATCGAAGACTGTTTGTGAATGGCAACACTCTCTTCTCGAAGGCGTGCTACAACAATAGTGGCAGCCTGTGAATGATTGAGGATTCTCTTTTGGTGTAGCTCGTTTTTGGAGTCCCACAAAGCAGACAGTTCCTCTGTGCTAAATTCTTGATACAGAAAAGCTTGTTGTTTGTGGAAAGCTAGGAATTTATTGAATTTACTGGCTTTTTTGTTGTACCAGGACTCTACCTGCTTTTGAAAGTTGAGGGCTTGATTCCACGTATCTTCACGACAATGCTCACTTACACCTTTAATTGGTAAAGTGATCAGCATAAATGCCGCTACAGTGAGATATAGCCCGTGCCATTTCATATTAGCTATATTGTTCATGAAAGATGGCTTAAGTATAGATAAGACACTAACACGATATGAAAAAGATACTCATGGTTGTTCTTCTGCTGCTTGGCATTGCGTGTGCGGGTGGTGGTTATTACATCTTCTACTTAAAGCCGCAACAAGATGCGGCTGCTGCGGCTGCAATGATGGAAGAAAATAAAGAGCCACCACCAGAACCGGTAAAAGAGGAAGCGCCACCACCACCGAAACCCGAAGTGACGGACTTTTACGTCAGCCCTCCTAAACTCGGAATTAGAGAATATCCGAGGTATGACGCATTCGTCGAAAGTGTGGCCTATCGCGGAGATAAACTGCATATTCTTGAGAAAAAAGACGGCTGGGGAAGAATTTCTCCTTACTATGTCTATGAAGAGGGTGGTGAAGAAGTGGCTGAATGGGTGCCAATGGAAGCCCTGCTGGAAGTGGCCCCAACCATTACCAAAGAGGAGCGGGTTGAAACCGTCAGCAGCTATATAGAAAAATCAGACGATTTCAAACAGCACTTTGAAATGTTTGTGAAAAAGACAGATCAATTGCTCAAAGAAAAAACGTGTGAACCAGAGGACTTTGAAGAAACCAGTGGTTGGATTCGTTCTTTGACGTTTGAGCAAAGAGATGTCTACTTTGTATACTGCGGTGGGTTAAAGCAAGCAAACAAGATCTATCTGGACGCACAAACCGGAGAGATATTCTATCGCTAGCGACAGATAACTCAGGTGTTTTACTGATTTTAATCAGTTTGGTTTAGCGGTTAAATGTGCAATATTAGGTTTTAGAACATTTTAGTTGTTTGTAGACAGACTTGGACTTACCATCCAGTCGTCCTCTAGTATTGGTGTCGTGAATGGCTCAACGTTTAATCAAATTTTTCTGGCTTACTTTGCTTACGATGGTGTTACCAACGCAAGCATTGGCGTATTTTGCGCAAGCTGAAAATGAAGCCAGCGCACGCTTAAATCGCCATACAGCTCATGCTTTACCTCAATCCCAAGCGGATTATCAGACTCTGTTTGAAGAGTCACAACAAGAAGAAACATCTGAAAGTCCGGTGTCACAGTCTGAAATTGACACCGATGTTTTGGCCATTGTTCAGTTTAATCGCTGGAGCTTATCTGATCGTAATTCAGAGGAAGGAGAAGCTCCGGGAACCAGCGATGGCCATTATTCCAGTCAGGCGTCTCTGCCTCTAAATAGTCTTTACTCTTACCCACTGGGCCAGAATGGCTGCTGGGTCGAAAACTCTTTCACTTCAAATCATCGCATCTCGGGTTGGAAAGAATCCAACGCGCTGTATGTGGCCCTGAACGCTCAATTCGTCTAACGACTTCTATCAAATCTGTAAGACAGGTGTGGTTAGTTTTATCGGCTAGCTTTAAGCCCTTTGGCACCTCACTTATCACCTCTGCTGTTTAGCCATCTTACGCATTGGCACAAAGTAGTCACCTTCTTACAGATTCGATCCATTGTTTTACGACTGACCAAACTTAAGAGTCAGATGACTTTCTGTACCTATTCAGCTAAGACTTTGATTGGGTACTGCATGTAAAGATATAACTATGAAGAAAAATACGCCTAAAACGAAACATGCGAGAGTGATGAACCGCTACTCCGCATGGAAATACGCAGTTCTGATCGTGACAGTTATTGTGCTTGCACTCAGTGCGATCCCCACATGGTACGGTGAGCAACCTTCCATTCAGGTGACAACGTCACAAAAAAATAAAGTTATCGACAATCCAGTCGAACTAAACCGCTACTTGGAACAACGAAACATTCACGCTAACGAGATTACTCAGCAAGAGAACTCAACCACATTGGTGTTCGATAACGAAACCGATCAAACCCATGCACGCGAAGCACTGAATGGTTTATTGGGTAAGCAAGACGCCATTAGCTTCTCTTACGTGTCTGTCGCACCAAAATGGCTAAGTGATATGGGTTTCAGCCCAATCAAGCTCGGTTTGGATTTACGTGGTGGTGTGCAATTCTTATTGAATGTAGATGTAGACAAAGCCTTCGAAGAGCAGCGCAACACTATCGTTGATGAAATGCGAGACATGCTACGCCAAGAGCATATTCGAGGCGTTAAGTTTGCCCAAGTCGGCGTGGATGGGTTCGACCTGAAAAGTAATTCAGGTGAGGCTTTAACTAAGTCTGCGAACTATATTCGTCAAAACTATCCAGGTTGGGACATTAAGCGTCATTCAGACTACCTAGCAGTTAAGCCGACAGTGCAGAACAAATCTGAGTTTCAAACTGTCACTATCAAGCAAAACCTGAAAATCATGCGTGATCGTATTGAAGAGCTTGGGATCACGGAAGCTTTGGTACAGCGTCAGGGTGAGCACAGCATCCGCATTGAACTGCCGGGTGTGCAAGATCCCTCTCAGGCGAAGAACGTCATTGGCGCGACGGCGACATTAGCCTTCCATGAAGCGAAATCGCCATCCGAAGGTGTGTCCTATGGCGACATTGTGCTTAAGGACAACGATGGTCGTGATGTTGTGCTGTCAAAACGCCCTGTGTTAACCGGTGAACACATCGTTAATGCGCGTGCTGGCGTGGACAAAATGGGTTTCTCAGAAGTTAATATTTCGCTGGATCACTCGGGTGGTAAAACCATGAGCGACTTCTCCGGCAAGCATATTGGTAAGCCAATGGCGACCGTGTATCGAGAGTACACCACCAATGCTAATGGCGAGACAGAACGTAGCGAGAAGGTCATCAGTGTTGCAACCATTCAATCCCAGCTAGGTAGTCAGTTCCGAATCACAGGAGCGGGTTCTTTAGATGAGGCACAGAACTTAGCATTACTGCTGCGTGCAGGTTCATTAACTGCTCCTGTCACGATTGTTGAAGAGCGTACCATCGGTGCATCGCTAGGTGCAGAAAACATTGAAAATGGTTTTGCCGCGTTAGCCTTGGGCATGGCGATGACACTGACGTTCATGGCATTGTGGTACAGACGTTTGGGCTGGGTGGCCAATGTTGCACTTGTGGTCAACATGATTAGCCTGCTGGGCTTAATTGCTTTACTACCGGGCGCTGTATTAACACTACCGGGTATCGCTGGTTTGGTATTAACCGTGGGTATGGCGGTTGATACCAACGTCCTGATATTTGAAAGGATAAAAGATAAATTGGCGGAAGGGCGAACTTTTGCTCAATCCATCGATTTGGGCTTTGGGAGTGCGCTGAGCACCATTCTTGATGCCAATATCACAACGATGATCACCGCGGTGGTTCTGTATTCAATCGGTAACGGCCCAATTCAAGGCTTCGCTCTGACGTTAGGGCTTGGACTGCTAACCAGTATGTTCAGTGGCGTGTTTGCCTCTCGTGCAATTATCAATTTAGTTTGGGGACGCGATAGCCGTCGTGATGTAAGGGTTTAATTATGGTTGAATATCTAAAACAAAATATCCGTCGTATCCGTTACATCACCAGCTTTGTTTCGGTTGCACTCATGGTTATCTCTCTGGGGGCGTTCGCAGTAAAAGGCCTCAATATGGGGTTGGACTTCACCGGAGGCATGGTGACAGAAGTTCAGGTGGACAAGAACCTGAATAACAACGACTTACTTGAAGTTCTTCAGCCTTCATTAGGTGAATTTACTTCAGTGACGCATTCTGATCAGGATGGTCGTTGGATCATCCGTTACCCAATTCCAGAAGATGAGGCGACGGCACCAGACATCACATCTGTACTGTCTGGGGTCTCTCATCAGGTTGATGTAGTCAGCAATAGCATGGTGGGTTCGCAAGTCGGACAGGACTTGGTAGACCAAGGTGGACTGGCTTTGCTGATTTCGATGCTGTGTATTCTGGGCTATTTGTGTTTCCGATTTGAATGGAGGCTTGCGAGTGGCTCATTGCTTGCTCTACTGCATGATGTCGTATTGGTATTAGGTTTCTTTGCTGCGACACAAATGGAATTCAATTTGACCGTGTTTGCCGCGATTTTGGCGATACTGGGCTACTCATTGAATGACTCCATCATTATCGCAGACCGAATTCGAGAGTTATTGGTAGCAAAACAGAAGACGCCTACAGACGAAATTAACGACCAAGCGGTAATCGCGACGTTCTCTCGAACCATGGTGACTTCAGGCACAACCTTGCTAACGGTGTCCGCTTTATGGATTATGGGCGGCAATGCACTTGAAGGGTTTGCAATCGCGATGTTTATCGGCATTCTATCGGGCACTTGGTCTTCTATCTCTATTGGTACTGTGCTGCCAGAGTGGCTTAAACTTGAGCCTAAACACTACCTTCCAGTCGAAGTGGATTCAGCGCCTTAACACTCATTGAAAGTGAAACTTACACGCCCTGTAACAAAGTTATGGGGCGTTTTTGTTTTGGTCACTACTGAAAGTCAGGTAGTGTATGAATATAGATTAATAACGTTCTCGGCGATTGAGAGTATGGGTACAGACAACGAACTGTCACAAATGGGCAGCGCGAAAGTCCGTTTGATAGAAAGGCAAGGGCAGAGATACATTCAGAAACAAGGCGTTAACGAAATAGAGCGAGGTTTCTATTTTACTGCTGCTAAAGTGTTGAGTGAACGAGGAGTGCATTCACCTTCTCTTGTCCAAGCCGAAGGTGATTCCATCGTCATAGAGTACATTCCTCATGCTGTAACATTGGAAGAACTAACCCGTTCAAGCCAAGTGTTTAGTCAGATCGCGGCTATACACCAAACTCCAATTGATTCAGACTGGACGCTTAAACAGCATAGCTGGAGTGACGCGGCTCTACGTACAGCGTTTCGGCTCCTATCTCTCAACTCTCAAGAACAGAGCGTGCTGAAAAAGTTGCAGTCCCAAAGTGACATCATTTTTGATTACCCAACGCTCTTATCTGGCGATACCAACGATGGTAACTGGGGGCGCAGAGAGAATGGGGAATTGGTGTTGTTTGACTGGGAACGCTTCAGCACGGGTAGCCCAGCGATAGATCTCGTTCCTTTAATTAAAGGGTTAGGGGATGAAGAAGCCATGCTGCGTATTGTAGATAGGTATATGGATGTACATAAAGCGATGCCAATAGAGGAATTGTTCCGGCATGTGATCATTGCTAAAGCTTGGATAGTGGTAGAAGTCACGAATCTGCTGTATGAACGCCAAAAGCCTCAACTTCAAAAATATCTAGATTGGTTCAATGCGAATCTACCCAGATGGATTCGAGGCGTTGAGGCTCTGGTCTAATTGAGATTAGTTTGTTGAAGAGGCAAGGAACTCTGTAAAGCGCTGCCAAGATTTTTCATCTGCTTCTTTTCGATAACGTTCACTGCCAAATACAGTAAAGGCATGAGGAGCACCGCTGTAGGTGATCATCTCATGGGCTACGTTCTGGGCTTCTAACTCGCTTGCCAATGCTGCGAACTGTTCCATTGGGATCGCACTGTCAGCAGTACCATGCAAAACCAGTATCGGAGCGGTTGTCTCTTGGTAAGATTGACCTTGAGGTGTCTTTAACCCGCCATGAAAAGTTACAAAACCTTTGGCATTCATCCCAGCTCGTGCAGATTCCAATACTGCAGCGCCACCAAAGCAATAACCCATAACAACGGTATTATTGGCATTGCCGCCAAGAGTGGTAGCATAATCTAAACTACCTTGCATCAAAGCTCTTAGTTTGTCTCTATCTTTATACAGCTCACCTGTGTGCTGCTTTTTATCCTTTACTTCGGTTGGTCGAACGCCTTTCCCAAATAAGTCTGCAGCGAAAACGTTGTAGCCTAAATCATTGAGCATCTTAGCTCTCTTCATCTCGTAGTCGGTTAAACCGTCCCAGTCGTGAACGAGTAAGACTAATGGTGCATCGTCACTGACTTTTGCCCAGTAACCTTCATAATCATTACCATTTACATTGTAAATTTTATTTTCGCCCGCAGTAGCAAATACGCTGACAAGCGCGAGAATAACCGTTAACTGTATCTTCATAACTACCTCCGTTAGTTTAGGTAGTGTAGTCACAAAACGATGCATTGGTGTTTTTAATAAGTTTATTTTGTGATGATGTGTCAGCGCTTGTTTTGAAGCAGCTTAAAGTTAACTGACACTGCTTTATTGACTTGATGGCTTATAGAGTGTTTTACAATTAATATTAATTCTATTGCTTTTATCTCGATAGTTTATTTTTATAATATTTAATTTCCTATATTTATTATGTATGTTTGGTGGTTTTTTATACGGATATAATGCTTTTTTACGAATATTAAAGATATATAAACCTTAATTAGATTATTAACCATCGGTTTTTGCTCACGCTTTTAGTATTCTGTACAGTTGCTGTACTCATTGTTGTTATTGCCATGCTGTCGGCATCAATAAATGTTTAAAGTGAAGAAAAGGTCATAAAAACTCCGTTTTTATCCCTAACTTATGTGTAGAAAGAGGCATAAATATAAAGTGCCCATTATCGAAATTCTAAACTGATTTCGAAATTATAAATAAATACAGAAATAAAATTGGCAAGGATAATGATTACAATTAATGGATCTTTCGAGGTTGATCTTGAAAAAGGAATCGTAAAAAACACAGAAACAAATTACATCGTTAGCTTAGGAGTAAATGAAATTGAATTACTAAACTACTTTATAGATAACTCTAATACTTTACTGTCCAAGAAGGACTTGTTGGACCATGTATGGACGCGTAAAGGTGTGTTTGTCGAAGAAAGTAGTTTAATGAATGCGCTGTCTTATTGTAGGAAAGCGTTTGACGATAAATATGGTAAGGTCATTAAAACTGAGCGTGGTAAAGGCTATCGATTTGTTGGCGAAATTGATAGTGCCGAGCCTCAGCAAGTCATTGAGCATGAATGCTTGAAACCTATAGAGAAAGATACGAGCAGCTTTGTAGGAAAACTGAACGTTCGGTGGACCATATTTTATATCGCTCTCTCAGGTGTATGCTTCTCAGCGGGTATGTACGCCAGTGCAGCTTTCAAAGGGTTCAAAGGGCCAGATACCGCAAAAGATTACTCGTATCGGATATATGATTCGTGTGCGTACATCTCTAAATCTAGCGGCAACAGGAAAGACTTTGGTCGTTCTGCGGTGATAACAAATGATGGTATCTCTATCATCATAAATGAAGAGCTGGAATCACTGAGTTTTCCATCGAATATTGCTGAGGTGATCTGTGAATAAGGCGGTGCTCGCGTTGGTTTCAGCGCTGCCATTCATCACAGGCTGGTATTATCACTCAGAAAGTTACGGGCGTTTATCTGGTGTTTACTATTCAGATACTGAGTCTCATGTAGCGACCAAGAGTAAAACAGAAGATTTGATGCTGAGGCTGCGAACTGAGTTAGAGTTAAACTCGAATAGTATGTATGAGCTCAATCTGTATACAAGAAAGAAAAGTGGCTCTTTTACAAAAGGAGTCTACGTATATGACAATTATCGTTTATCGCTTTATGAACAAGAGCATGTTTCGTTTCAGCCGTCGGATCGAGACATTCCATTTAGTGAAAAAGTGGTCATTGGTCCAGGTACAATGGGCAGAGAAAATATGACTGTTGTTCCAATAGAACGAGCCAACAATGGTTTTATATTGTTCACAGAAAGAGCAGCGTATCTATACCACAAAGTCGACTAAAGGCTCAGGCTCTGGGTAATATGCCCAGAGCAGGCTGCTCACAATAAAAATCCCTTCTTCTGTAAACCTAATCTCACGAACAAATCACAACCTTTAATGACGTGTTGGGTTCGCTGCTAGAACTCTTGAGTTCTTTTCATGTATTTGTTTTTTAGACCGATGATGATCCTGTCGACAAAGAACGCAATCGGCATAACGAATGCTAAGAAGGCGATCCCACGAGTTGACGGCGATAAATGATGCTGGGCGAGGATTAGAGCCAGTAAAACGATAGAGCCCAAAAAGGATATGACTACCATAAAGCGATATTCGTTTTCTCTGCTAAACAGTAGAAGCAAGCCCAAGCACAGTGGGCTGAAAAGGATAGCTGCGGTTATCACTAGCTCTCGAATCTCGGGAACAAATAAAGACACTCCTGCGTAAATTGCCACCAAGTACAACACCCAAAAAATCATGACTACTCCTTATCTTAGATTGGGTGGATATTGTTTTAGTTTTAGACAGCTAAGACAATTTACATAAGATTAATTAAGTTTAAATGTCTTGATTAAACTTGAGTTTGTTGAACAGGTTGAAGAGCTTGATATGTTCTTGATATAAGTCATTAAATTAAATGGAAGAAAATGAAGCTACTCAAGTTATCTGCCTTGCTTGCACCTATGTTGCAACTGAGTAATATCGCCTATGCAAGTGATACAAAAGACATCCTTCTTTATACCCCTTGGATCGAAGAGCCCGGAACCAGAATTATGGTCGACAAGCTTAAGGAGGTGTCATGGGATAATCACTGGAACGTCAATCTTGTCTCGGACCCTGTTGAACTTGGTGAAAGTCTTTATGCTAAGTCCAAACCATCGGCCATTGTCGTTAACGCAGACCCAAGCTCAATCGAAGAATATTTAATGATAGCGAAAGAGCAAGGCGTTCCTGTCGTCGGTATGGACTCTGCTCAATCAAGGTATTTTGTCGCTAACATTACCAGTGACAATACCGCTATGGCACGTGAAACGGCGGCCTACCTAGCGAAAGATATGAACTTTCAAGGAGAGGTAGTGATGGTGAGTTATCGAGCCTACCCACCTGTTTACGAGCGCGAATTAGCGGCAAAGCAAGAGTTTGAAAACCATCATCAAATTCGAGTACACAGCACTATAGAGCCAGATGTTGCTAAATCTGATTACCAAGCTTTTAAACAAAAACTGGCAAAAGTTCTAACCGCTGATAGTGAAGGAAAAATCCGAGGAGTTTGGTCGGCGTGGGACAGACCGGCATTGGTTGCTGCCAAGGCGATAGACGAACTAGGCTACTCTGGCCGCATCAAAGTGGTGGGAATAGACGGAACAGCCCCTGCATTGGAAGCGCTACAATCGTCTAACTCGTTTATTGCAACATCTTCTCAAGACCTAGAAGGTATTGCTCAGCAAGTGGCTCAGACTGTTTTTCAGGCAATGGATGGAGAGATTATCGAGCAACAACGTATAGAACTGCCAGCGCAGTTGCGTACTAAGTCGGATTTGCTTGAAGATCTCAGCATCTAGAGACCTTTTCAAAATGATCGATGTAAGCGCTACGCACCTATTGCGATAGCGCTTCACGTCATTCTACTTCCTCAGCAAGTTCTCCAGCGTGTGACAAACTTGATTACCACGAGTGAACGACACGTGGTGAAGGGCGGCTAAGCTTCGCGTAGCTTGGAAAATGGTTTCAAACTCGACTTGTTTTCCACTGTCGAAATCTTCTTTCATGCTGAAATAGGCATCCTTGTAGCTGGGAGAATCCAGCAAAGAGATCAGCTCAGAAATAGTGAGCTTGGGATGCGGAATAGACAACGCATCAAACAGTGCCAAGAACTCTTGTTCAATTTCTAGCATTAATTCGCGACACTTGGCGTTATTGGCTAGGCCATACATGTCTGCATCAAAGATAAACGACGCAGCGTTAGCAGCGAAGCTGATCATAAGTTTTGGCAGCCTCGCATGGTAAGTGCTTGTTTCTCGTTTTACCTCATCAAAGGCGTGACTCAATATTGAGTCTAGATACGGGTTAGCTTGGCCTTGATGAACGGCGTAAACACAGTCCAGTAACTGATTGTGCAAAGTGACCTGATAAGGGGCGGTGGTGTAACTGGCTTTTAAATGAGTGATTGCGCTGATGATAGCGTTACTTGAATCGAGTGCTTGAGCGAGTTTTTCATCTTCCCCAATACCATTTTGGAGTAAAACGATCGTTTTGTTTGTCCAGCCTTTGGCTTGCTCGAATAGGGCTCTGTTATCGTGCGCCTTGGTTGTGATAAACACGACATCACCTGTCACCTGTTCTAACCCGTAGCTGGTGGCGTGTGCTTGACCGATTAGTGGCTCATCGGTTTCCGGATAGGTGAGTAACACCTGTTCGTCCTGCCTGATGGAACTCTTTCTATAAACCCATTGGATTTGAATATCGGGAAAAGAAGACAGTCGAGCGGCGAGAAATCCTCCAAGACTGCCTAAACCAACAATACTCACTTTCATCATTCCACACTCCTTGCTTGAATCGATAGCAGCATTCTACATTGCTTAAGAGTCTTTGCTAACCGCTTGGTTTTAATAAAGTAAGTATCAATAACCACATGAAATGATTACGTTCTTGGATGTTTTGTTCTCTTATATATTTGGCGTATTTTTCGATCAAATATTTTGGGTTGCTTTTATGAGATCTTAACTCGTTAATGAAGGCAAATTAACGTCTGATTGACAAATGTTAATAGGTGTTTCTTAAACTTGTGCGCCGCTGAATTTTAACAACACAATTAGGATACGTAATGCTAGCTCGCTATTTACTCATGGTAATCGCCTCAATAGGCTCTTTTTCTGTTTACGCTGCGGATAATGGTGATGACATTGGCCTGGGAGATATTAAAAACAGCATCGAAAAGTCTCAAGATACGATGCACTATGTTCGAACAATGGATGGCTCGGTTTATGTTCCAGAACCAAAGCAAAATCGCGATAAACCTGCACACAGCTATTTCAGTTTAGAATCTTACGACATTTATAGCAGTCAAGGTGGCAAGCGCATGGTACAAGCGATGGTGACGAACAACTCTGGTGGCGGGATCACTTTAAAGCCTAAGCAAATCAAAGCTTATTTTGGTAATGAGCACTATGTGTCACCAACGCGTATTGATCAAGATGCTAGTTTTGCACAAGGCGAGACCAAGTCGGTGACCTTGTATTTTGGTGAAACTGATGCCTCAATACTGGGTCTTTTAACCCGCGCATATTGAACTTTTCTCTGAATAAAAAAGCCTCCCGAGGGAGGCTTGAGTTAGGAAAAGAAAATGGTATTACATGGCGGCTTCGAAGATTGAAGAGATTTCTTCGTGAGTCGCCTGTTTCGGGTTAGTAAAGCCACACGCGTCTTTTAGCGCGTTATCAGCAAGTGTTGGGATGTCTTCAGATTTCGCCCCCAGTTCTTTGATACCTGCTGGAATGCCCACATCTTTCGCAAGCGCTACGATCGCATCGATTGCGGCTTCAGCGCCTTGTTCTGCCGTCATGCCCTCAACGTCAACACCCATTGCTTTAGCCACATCACGTAGGCGCTCAGGACACACTTGTGCGTTGTAGCGCTGTACATGTGGTAGAAGAATCGCATTACATACACCGTGTGGTAGATCGTAAAAGCCTCCTAATTGGTGAGCCATCGCGTGAACGTAGCCTAGAGAAGCGTTATTGAACGCCATGCCTGCCATAAATTGCGCGTAAGCCATTTGTTCGCGAGCTTCGATATCTTCACCGTTTTCGACAGCGGTGCGCAGATGAGCCTGAATAAGCTCAATAGCTTTGATGGCGACGGCGTCAGTGATTGGTGTTGCAGCGATAGAAACATACGCCTCAATAGCATGTGTTAGAGCATCCATACCTGTTGCTGCTGTCAATGAAGCGGGTTTTGCCAGCATCAGCTTTGGATCATTCACTGAAATCAGTGGAGTGGTGTGCTTGTCCACAATGGCCATCTTAATGTGACGCTCTTCGTCAGTAATGATACAGAAGCGAGTCATTTCAGACGCAGTACCGGCAGTTGTGTTGATGGCAATGAGTGGCAGCATTGGTTTTGCAGATTGATCAACACCTTCATAGTCACCGATCTTGCCACCGTTTGAAGCCACTAATGCAATACCTTTAGCGCAATCATGCGGTGAACCACCACCTAGAGAGATAACGAAATCGCAGTCATTATCTGTCAGTAAAGCCAGGCCGTCGTTTACATTGCTGATGGTTGGATTAGGCTGAGTCCCGTCAAAAACTACAGTTTGGACGTCACGTTCTGTCAGTAGATCTTGAACCTGTTTTACTACACCGATTTGGTTAAGAATCTTGTCTGTAACGATCAGACCTTTTTTGAAGCCCTGAGACTGCACGCTGTCTGCTGCGTCCTTTAAACAGCCAGCACCCATTAAGTTTACAGTAGGGATAAAAAATGCACTTGTCATCGACTTGCTCCGAATATATTTAGAATAAAAACTACAAATAGATTGGCATATCCAAGGTCGTAGCAATTTTGATCTCAAACAATTTGCCTACCCAAAAGTGGTAGGTGTGCACTGGATTTGTGAGCTTGGTCAGATGAGTATTCGGGTAGTGATAAAAATGTTAAATATTAGTGGGTTATCGCAACCGTTTGTTCAACAGGAATCGTGATTGTCGTAATATTCTTCAGCGATGGCTTTGTGTGGAAAATTAAAAAAAGCCCTCTGATTGAGCAGAGGGCTGTAGTGTTGAATGGAGAAATTAAGCAATTTCTACAAGTTTGCTTACTAGCTTTTCGATGCCACTGGCTGCCTGAGAAATATTGCCCGCTAACATATATGCAGGTGTTGAAAGCACTTTGTGTTCTTCATCGAAGACGATATCGTCCACCTCGCAAGTGATATGTTCGCCTCCCAATGCATTGAATGCAGAAGCAGTGGCGTCATCATTGCCGATTGTCCCTTTGACGCCATTGTCGTAAATCATCGGAATGATAGCTGGTGCAATGCACAGATAGCCGGCTGGCTTTCTGGCTTGGGCGAAAGCTCGACAAGCAGAAGCGACGTGAGTATTGATGCTGCATTCTGCTCCGTTGACTGCAAAATCAGTCAGGTTTTTTGCCGCACCAAACCCGCCGGGCAGGAGGATGGCGTCAAATTCTTCAGCATTGAGTTTCGCCACATCTTCAATGTTGCCCCTTGCTATACGAGCGGCTTCAGTCAAGACATTGCGTGTCTCCGCCATTTCTTCCCCAGTAATATGGTTTATCACATGAAGCTGCTCAATGTTTGGCGCGAAGCAATGCCAGCTTGCTCCTTGTTTTTCGATGGCATGTAGCGCAAGTACGGATTCATGAATTTCAGCACCATCAAATACGCCTGAGCCGCTGAGGATAACTGCAACTTTTTTCATTATTTGTTTCCTTATCGAACTGACGCCAATAGGTTAGATGAAAATATGCTACTTGGACCGGAAGTGGGTCTCATTCTTTCTCTTCCGATTCGCTGCAATCGTCAAAGTCATCACTGGGTTCAATATCTGTATCGTCTTGTTCTGGCTGAGAATAATGTTTTACCACGAAGGGGGTGAGCATCACACTGGAAGGAAAAAATCGTTTCATAAAGACCTCGGATACAACGGAACAATGAGTCGCTCGATTGTGTGCCTGTATGGTGTTCTCGCCTTTGTTTTAGGTCATGAAATCGAGTTAGAGTCGAGTAATTCACAGCTATATGAGGACAGAGTCACATCTTGATTGACTCATTGTTCAAGGTTTATGTGCTGGTGGAGTCAAATCCCAATAGGGGACATCTGACCCAAATTTCTCGGCGATAAAATCCACAAACACGCGGACTTTTAGTGGTAGGTGCTTTCTTTCTGGAAAAACAGCATAAACCGAGTGAGGAGGGAGTGTGTATGCCGTCATAATGGGTTTGAGCTTACCAGCGGCAATATCTTTTGCCACGATGAATGTGGGCAATTGACCAATCCCTAAGCCTTCCAACAGAGCTCTGCGGATTGCTTCACTGTTGTTTACGACCAGTTTACCTTTAGGCACCACACTAACTGGTCCTGTAGGGCTTTCAAAGGTCCATTCGCTACCGCCACGAAAATAGGCGTAACGTAGACAATTGTGAAGGCTCAGATCGCTGGGTTTTTCTGGCTCTCCATGTTCGTCTAAGTAAGATTGAGAGGCGCACAGAATACTACGACAAGTGGCTAGCCTTTTAGCAACTAGGTTAGAAAGTGGTAGATGACCAATGCGAATGCCTAAATCAAATCCGTCTTGAACCAAATCGACCATTTGATCTTCCAGTTGCAGGTCGATTTCTAAGTCTGGGTATAAAGCCAGAAATTCGGCAACTAAAGGAGCGACATGTAAAACACCAAATGACATTGGTGCCGTAATCTTGAGCTTACCCGTTGGCTTTCCTTGCAATTCGGTAACCGCATCAATGCCTTGTTGCGCAAGGCTAAGAGATTGAGCGACGTAATCGTAGTAGCGTTGCCCGGCTTCGGTAAGGCTTAATTTGCGAGTGGTACGATTAAGCAGGCGAATACCCAGCTCATCTTCCAGTTGGTTAATGCGCTTACTGACAGCGGATTTGGTGATATGAAGCTTCTCAGCTGCAGTGGAGAAGCTGCCACTTTCTACCACGGCGACAAAAACAGGTATCGATGAATAGGCTTGCATTGGTTGAGTAATAGTAAACAATCAGTTTCTTGATTAGTAGATTATCATCTTGAGGAAAACAATCTACACTAGCGACGAAAATTGAGGAGAGAAAAATGAAATACGATTGGATCTTATTCGATGCTGACGAAACCCTGTTCCATTTTGATGCCTTTAAAGGGATGCAGCTGATGTTCTCTCGCAAAGGGATTGAGTTTACCCAAGAAGACTATAGTCATTACCAAACAGTAAACAAACCACTTTGGGTGGATTACCAGAATGGCACCATCACTGCACATGAATTAAAGCACACCCGATTTAAAGGCTGGGCTGAGAAGCTTGAGACAACGACCTCAGAGTTGAACAGTGCCTTTCTCGAGGCAATGGCCGACATTTGTACTTTGCTACCCGGAGCAAAAGATCTCATGGAGGCTTTGCAAGGCAAAGCCAAGCTAGGGATCATTACCAATGGCTTTACTGAACTTCAGGCGATTCGATTAGAACGAACAGGAATGACAGATTACTTCGAGCATGTGATTATTTCTGAAGAAGTCGGTATTGCTAAGCCAGATGTGGGGATCTTTTCTCACGCACTAGAAAAGATGGGTAACCCTTGTAAGAGTAAAGTGTTGATGGTTGGAGATAACCCTCATTCTGACATCTTAGGTGGAATTAACTTTGGGATTGAGACGTGCTGGTTAAATACAACCCAAGAAGATGAAGTGGAAGGGATTGAACCAAACTACACGGTTGAATCACTACTTGAACTGAAGAGTATTCTACGCGCTTAATTACTGTGTGATCCATTATTCCCTGCAGTGAGTATCTATTATCAATATAGGCGGCAGATATGTGGCACGAATATGCAGGGAATAATCGTAAAGTATGATGCCAAACGTGGCTACGGTTTAATCTCTTTCAAGAGAAACTCACATCAGACAGTCTTCTTTCACGTCAGAGATATGAGTAGAGAGAACGGGCCCCCGTACATAATGGAATACGTTGAGTTTGACGTGGTTAATGACTTTAACGGGTGTATGATGGCGGTAAATATATCTCCTGTTATATTTAAGCTTGCTGGTTAATCTTTTGGTGAGTAAAGCGTAATAAAGTGCTCTAGAGACTTAGTTTTATTGGTCTCAAACTGCTGGTCTAGGATGCTCAGCTTTTTAATTCGATCCAACCTGAAATGACGATAATCGTCTCTTAGTTCGCACCATGCGACTAGCGTCCAGACTTTTCCCCAGAACATTTGTCCGAGAGGTTGCAGAGTACGCTGCGTTCTAGACTCACTTTCTGCGACGTAATCAATGTCTATCTTCAACTTTGCATCAATTGCATGCCTGAGCATTTGTCCGTGGCGAGAGGATTCTGTCTGCGTGTAAAAGTCAGGCACCAATATCGGAAAGCTCTCAACCTGCTGTTTGAGTTTGTCTGGCAAGACGGAGAGGATTTTGTTTGATGCGCTGATGGAAGCATCTGCTAGATCACTGTCTGACCAAGCTCGAACCATCCTCATTCCGAGTTCCAGTGCCATCATTTCTCGTTCTGAGAACATCAATGGTGGCAAATGCGCGCCCGCCTGTAAGATGTAACCAACGCCTGCTTCGCCCTGAATTGGAACCCCGGAATTCATGAGTGATTGAATATCCCGGTAGATAGTTCGTTCGCTCACTTCCATAGTTTGGGCTAGCTCAGAAGCTGTGACTGCATAACGTTTTGAGCGTAGCAAAGTCAGCAGCTCAAACAGTCGTTCAGATTTACTCATCTTGTTCCTTTCTCCTTACAGGAGGGCACATTATGCACCCTCCTTAAGCTAGCGTTAAGTCAATCCTACTGGTACTTAGCGGCCAGATCACTCATACGTAGAACTTGATGTTGCATGTTGACCGATTCAGAATCAATTAATGCCATTAACGGCTGACACTCTGCACAGTTTACAAACTGTTCGCCCGCCGACTTAGCGTCTTCCATTGAGTCCCAGTAAACCACATCGGTCCATGTATCGTTATCTGCATTATGGCTTAAAGAACGATATTGGAAGCCTTTTAATGTCGCAACGAATTTTTGGCTTTGATTAGCCGCTTCGATAAAGTCTTCAGATGTTGTTCCTGCCAGTAGCTTAAAGCTAACCATTTCAATAACGTTTTCCATTGTATTACTCCTTTTCTATTGGTGTTGAGTTCGAAACTGAGTTTATGGCAGGAGAGTGTCAGAACCTGTCAGTATTGATTTTTGATCTGAATATTAAGTGGAGGATGCATTATCGAGTGTTTTATTAGGCGACTTGTTGATTATGCAACTAAACTGGAACTAAAAAGTAAAACGAGAATACGTTGTGTTTGGCTAAGGAATCTTAGGCAGGGAGCCTGAGAGAGTGAGGGACCATAATGGCGATTCAAGGAACCATTAGTGAGTGGCACGATACTAAGGGCTACGGGTATATTTCGGTTGATGATCAGGAAGCACAAATCAAGTTTCATCTTTGTGACCTAGAAGCATACGGTCATCCTCCAAGAATCAGTGAGCGAGTTCAGTTTCGATTGGCGAAAGATGCCCAAGGTGGTATCCGTGCTGTCAATGTCGAAAGGCAAGTTGTGTTTAATTTCTCTTTGTCTATTGCGATTTGGTTTTTTACCACGCTAGTAGCAAGTGTGTTTCTTCTTGATTATCCACCGCTGTCGTTTGTCCTTTATATTGCGTTAAGCACGATTGCTTATATGGTTTATGCACTGGATAAACATGCACTTCACACTGGCGGGTGGCGTGTTCCTTCGTTGACTTTTCACGTTTTGAATATTGTCGGAGGCTGGCCGGGAGCTTTGCTTGCTCAATCTGTGTTGCACCATAAGTACAATGACATTGGCTATAAGAGTTTATTCTGGCTAACGCTGTTTGCCAACTTTGGCCTGTTTTGCTGGACACTCACTAAGGAAGGCACTGTGGTAATGGTTGAGTTCCTTGCTGAAATGCAACGCTTGTTGTCTTTTTAAAAACAAAAGCCAGTAGCAAAGGGCTACTGGCTTTTCTACTATGAACGAACTGCTGGGTTAAGGACGCTCACCCGCTTCCAGACGGCGTTCAATATCTTTAACCACGTCAGGTAGCTCAGAGATTGTGTCAATCAAGTAATGTGGCGCGCTCTTCATCAGTTTTACTTTCGCTTTTTCTCGAGCAGCATTTAATGTTGCTTCATCAGCTTTCTGATATTCTTCATACGTTAAACCTGCTTCATTGCCAGACAGCAGCAAACCTACCGTCCACATACCTGCATTGTGTCCTTCGTCGATGCCCGGTGCCGCGTCATCCACTTTAATGCATGCCTTTACATCCGTTACGTTCAGCTCGATGACGTTTTTTAGCGCCATATAAGGTGCAGGGCGACCGCCTTGAGGGAGGTCGTCAGTAGCAACAACATAATCAGGTTTATAACCATAGTCAGCAGCAACAGGGATTAACACATCCATGACTTCACGAGGGTAACCAGAGCAAGAACCAATCTTGATGCCTTGAGCTTTTAAATCATCGACGACTTGAATCGCGTTCAGGATGGGTTCTGCGTGGTCAGCGACTTTTGCTTTTTGCAGAGGCATAAAGGCTGCGTAAATGCGGTCAATGTCATCGCTATTCATGGAACGACCAAACTGCTCATTCCAACGTTTATCTACAGCAGGAAGGCGACCTACCGCCTGAATATGGTCCCATTTGCCAAGCCCCATTGGCTCGCGCGCTTCTGCTAAGTTGATATCAAAGTCAAAACCTTGTTTGAATGCTTCAACAAAGATGCTGGTTGGTGCGAATGAACCAAAATCTACAATGGTGCCAGCCCAGTCAAAGATGACAGCCTGAATCGGTGAGTGAGAGTGAGTCATAATTGATATCCTGTTATCAGTAGTTGTGTTCATTACATACATTGGCAATCGCTTCTTCAAAGATAGCCAGCGCTTCGGTAAGTTGTTGACGTGAAATAATTAATGGTGGGCTGAGCTGAATAACATTGCCTTGAGAAACTTTAAAGCTCAGGCCATTATTCAGACATTGATAAAGCACGGCTTCCGCTTCATCAAACGCTCTTTGTTTGGTTTGCCTATTTGTCACGAGTTCTACGCCCCAAAGTAAACCGATGCCGCGAACGTCTCCGATTACTGGGTATTTCTCTTTCATTTCCAGCAACTTTTCACGTACAAATTCGCTATCGTCTTTTACTTTTTCCAGTAAACCTTCTTGCTCTATAGCTTCCATAGTTGCGAGTGCAGCGGCGCAGCCTATTGGACTCTTCTCGTGGGTGTAATGACCCATAGAAATTTGCTCTGCAGTGTTATATTTGTCTTTGGTTACCATCGCGGCAATGGGAACCAATCCACCACCAAAACCTTTACCAATACACAATATGTCAGGTTCGATGTCATAGGCTTGATACGTGAACCATTCTCCGCTGCGCCCCATGCCGTTAGGAATGTCGTCAATAATGAGCATGACATTGTGCTTATCGCATATCTCACGAATACGTTTCCAGTAGGCTTTGCTTGGCACCTGAACATCGGTATTTCGCACAGCTTCGGCAATAAAAGCGCCAATGCCACCTTCTTTTTCAATCACATATTCCAGATAGTCGGCATAGTGAACATCGCTACCATCAGAAGAGACATTTTGGAAAGCACCGCGGTAGGATACAGCTGGCGGAATACGTTCTACTCCTGCCATTAAAGGGCCCATACCTTCACGGAAACAGGCTTCACCGCCAACAGAGATTGCGTCCAGAGAGGCACCGTGAAAAGAGTCCCACAAAGAGACCACTTTAAAGTTGCCAGTGACATGACGAGCTAACTTGAGTGCCATGCCTATTGCCGATGTGCCGCCCGGGGCGAATAAGACCCTGTTGAGCTCTCCACCACAGATCTGCGTGAGTTTTTCAGCACATTGAATCGCGGTATCGTTGGTGAAACGGCGAGGCGAAAATGGCAGATTCGCAATCTGTTCGGTGACACGCTTAATCACATGTGAATGACCGTAGCCGAGCTGGTGAACGTTGTTGCCATGAAAATCCATGTACTTTTTGCCTGTGGCATCTTGAAGATAGATTCCTTCGGCTGCTTCAAGTGCGTCCAGACACGGTGTAGACATGGCCTGATGCAGAAAGACGTCGCTATCGCGCTGTAGCAGTTCTTGCGTACGTTCGTCGTTTAGGGATGCGTTCCAAGCCTGTCGAGCAGGCGTGGTATTTACGTCTCCTTCACTGCGGAAGTGGGTTAGTTTTATCGACTGAGTCATGATTAAGCTACCGTTTGCGCTTCTTTCCAGTACATGGCGTTCTTGATTGCATCGATCAAACGCTCAATATCCTGCGGGTATACTTCGCCAATATTGCCAATTCGGAAACAATCTGCGTTAGATACCTTGCCCGGATAGATGACAAACCCTTGCTCTTTCAGGCGGTCATAAAACGCCTTAAATTGATAGTCCGGATGAGTCGGGGAGTAGAAAGAAGTAATAATTGGCGAGTGAAGATCATCGCTTAACAATGGTTCAAAGCCTAATGAACGCATGCCTGAGACTAAAGTTGTCTGGTTGGTATTATAACGAGAGTGACGTGCCTGAACCCCGCCTTCCTGTTCAAGTTCTAACAGAGCTTGGTAGAAAGCGCGTACGGTGTGCGTTGGAGACGTGAAACGCCATTTGCCATGGTTCACTTCCATACACTTCCACTGATCATACAGATCTAGGCTCAATGAACGGGCTTGTCCTTGGCATCTTTCCAGTTCGCTTTGCTTTGCTATGACAAAACCAAACCCTGGTACACCTTGAATACACTTGTTGGCAGAGCTGATCATAAAGTCGACGCCCATTTCGCCAATGTCCATCGGAATACCGCCAAAGCTAGACATCGCGTCTAGGATGACAACTTTACCGTGTTGTTTTGCCAATTGAGTAATAGCCTCAATTGGATTCAGCATGCCAGTGGTAGTTTCGCAATGAACAATGGCAACGTGAGTAATACTTGGATCCGTTGCCAATGCAGTTTCCACCTCGTTCAAGTGTGGCTGTGATGTTTCGCCTGGGGAAACTACATGGCAAGGGATATTCAGGTATTGCGCGATTTGTGCAATTCGAGCGCCGTAGGCACCGTTGTCAACAACAAGCAGTTTGCCTTCTTTTGCTATCGCACTGCCAATGGTTGCTTCAACTGACGCTGTTCCACTGCCTTGCATAAGTACACTCGTATAGCCCTGGTGTTGAGTCGCCAGCTTTGTCAATTTAATACGAATCACTTCTACGATGTCTTTGTTGTATTCATCATCCCAAGTACACCAGTCTTTTAACATAGCTTCACGGACCGTTTCTGATGTCGAAAGTGGTCCAGGAGTTAGCAGTAAGTATTCGTTTTTCATCCTAATATCCATGATTGTTGTTCTTGGTATACACCAGAATTTGAGCTCACTCTAACAGGGCAGAAAACGATGAGTAAATAGACAAAAACTCAAATTCATAAAACTTTAACATCACATTGTTGTGGGATTTTAACTTGGTCAAATTTTTGGATAGGTTTCTAAAAAGTGCCATTTTTTATTCATAGAATCGTCACAAAGCCATTTTAGGGTGTATATCGTCAACTGGTACAGACCAATCGATTTTTGCAAAGAGGATGCAATGTCAATCGGTCTCAAACAAATAGTCTTAATTGGAGAAAATGATGAAAAACCGTTTGATGAAAGGATCGCTGGCTGCGCTTGTCTCTCTGCTAGCAACGAATGCAATGGCGTCTCAGGAAGTAACGGTTTACACCGCTTTCGAAACAGACATTCTTGCAAAGTACAAGTCTGCGTTTGAGAAAGAAAACCCAGACATCAAGATCGAGTGGGTTCGCGATTCTACAGGTATTATGACTGCTAAGTTACTGGCAGAAAAAAACAACCCACGTGCAGAAGTTGTATGGGGCCTGGCAGGTTCTTCAATGGCATTATTGAAAGACCAAGGTTTGCTTAAGCCATACACGCCTAATGGTGTAGAGTCCCTACATGCGAACCTTAACGACCCGCAATCGAATCAAGCTTGGTTTGGTAATGATGCATTTTTCAACGCAGTTTGTTTCAATGAAGCGGTGGCGAAACAGTTGAACCTACCTAAACCTACGTCGTGGGAAGACCTGACAGATCCGGTTTACAAAGGTCATATTGCTATGCCAAACCCTGCGTCTTCAGGTACAGGTTACATGCAGGTTTCTGCATGGCTACAAAACATGGGTGAAGACAAAGGTTGGAACTACATGAAGGCGCTGGATAAAAACATCGCACATTATACGCACTCAGGTTCTAAGCCATGTGTACAAGCGGGTATGGGCGAAGTAGCGATTGGTATTTCTATGGCTAGTCGTGGGGCTAAGCTGAAGACTCAGGGCGCCCCTTTGGCTGTGATCACACCTAAGGGCATTGGCTGGGAGTCAGAAGCAGTAGGCTTGGTCAAAGAGTCTGAAGCAGCAAAACGTGTTGTTGATTGGTCTATTTCTAAAGCAGCGAACGAGCTGTATGTAGAAATGTATCCGGTTGTTGCTCATAAAGATGTCAAAGCGACCGTCTCTAACTTCCCTAATGTACAAGAGAACATGGCAGAGATGGACTTTGCTCAAATGGGTAGTAAGCGAGCAGGCATTCTTGCAACTTGGTCTGCGAAATTTGATGCTAAATCAGAGCCAAAATCATAAGGTCTAGATAACCTTACTGGTTTTTTACGACTGAGTATTTGAGGGAGAGCATAGGCTCTCCCTTTTGCATTTTGGCTTCATCACAGGCAAATTTGTTCAAAGGTTATTCGAGGTAGAAGAAGTCATGGACGTTAGAGAAATATCAGCAGAAGAAACGCTTGCTTTACGGCATCGGGTACTCTGGCCAGAAAAGAGTATCGATTTTTGCCGTGTAGAAGAAGATGACGTGGGTTTACATTTTGGTGCGTTTGTCGACGATGAGTTAGTCTGTGTCGCTTCTGTATTTGTCTCTGACAATGTCGCTCGATTGAGAAAGTTTGCTACCTCTCCGGAGTATCAAGGGCAGGGAATAGGTTCAAGCGTACTCAAGGCTATAATTAGTGAATTGCAAAATACTGGCGTTATCATTTTTTGGTGTGATGCTCGCGAAAGTGCATTAACGCTGTATAAAAGATTTGGTATGACAGAAGAGGGTGAGCGCTTTTACAAAGGGGATATCCCATATTATAAAATGTCTGTCGCTTGGGATTAGTCCGAGTCGGTCCTTGTGGCTAAATCATCCTGCCTTTCATGCTTTTGTCATCTTTGGTCTATAAATTTGTAATGCGTCTGAAATAAACCAGATTTAGAGTTGGTATATACCATTTGGAGAGTGTGTTATGCCAACTAACCAACCTTATCTACAGATTGAAAACGTTGTGAAGCAATTCGGGCAATTTACAGCGCTTAAAAATATCTCACTTGCCATTGAAAAAGGCGAGTTTGTTTGTTTCCTTGGGCCATCTGGCTGCGGTAAAACGACGTTACTGAGAGCCATTGCTGGGCTCGATCTTCCAACTTCAGGTACAATTTCTCAACACGGTGAAGAGACGACTTTCCTGCCGCCTGAAAAGCGCGATTTTGGCATTGTATTCCAATCGTATGCTCTGTTTCCCAATCTGACTGTGCAGGAAAACATTGCTATTGGCCTGAAGAACCAAGGCATGTCGAACCAAGAAGCACTGGAGAAAGTCGATTACTGGCTGGAGATGATTGGACTTCCTACATCTGGGCAAAAGTATCCAAATCAGTTATCTGGTGGTCAGCAGCAGCGTGTCGCACTTGCTCGTGCTTTAGCCCTTTCTCCAGGCCTACTATTACTTGATGAACCTTTATCTGCACTTGACGCCAAAGTACGTGTTCACTTGCGTGATGAGATTTGTAAACTACAACGTAAGCTGGGTATTACAACCATTATGGTGACGCATGATCAGGATGAAGCCCTGTCGATGGCAGATCGCATTGTGGTGATGAATCACGGCGTAATTGAGCAAGTTGGCACGCCACAGGAAATCTATCAACAACCAGCAACCCGATTTGTTGCTGAGTTTGTTGGTAGCATGAATTTTATTGGTGCTTCGGTGGCAACTGACAGTCAGCTACGCATTGCAGAGTCCCTCATTCAAGCCCCGGTGTTGGAAAACAGAAATCTGGTCCGTGGTGATCGTTTTGACTTAGCAATCCGTCCAGAGAATATTCGCTTTTCCGAAGAAGTAAAGGATGCGTTGCCAGTCCGTATTCGTACCTATGAATTTTTAGGGTCGTTCTGCCGATATGAGTGTGAGTTGCAGCACGACAAGCTCGCCGCTCCTATCTTTGTTGACGTTTCCGGTGAACAAGCGCAAAACATGAAGTTGCGTGTTGGTGACATTCGCTACATTCAGTTTGCCGAGCGAGGAGCCAGAGCCTACCCAGCGTTGAGCGCAAATGGCGACAAAGCGATTGCGGCTTAGGATGAATGCAATGGACAGTAATACAATGAATAGTTCGACGCTGATTGCTCTGAAGAATCATTCTACCAGCCACTTAAAACGTATCAGCCGCGATAACATCGTCTTGTTTAGCTTACTTGCGCTTCTATTTTCGTTGCTGGTGATTTTTATCGTCATGCCTCTATGGGCGATGTTGGCGAAAAGCGTGCAGGGTACGGAAGGTGAATTTGTTGGTTTAGCCAATTTTGCCAGCTATTTTTCACAGGCGAGCCTGTGGCAGTCTCTCGGGAATACATTGACGGTTGCATTGTTGGTAACCGCTATTGTTGGTGTACTGGCGTTTGGCTATGCCTACGCATTGACTCGCTCTTGTATGCCGATGAAGGGCTTGTTCCATGTGTTGGGTGCAGCGCCTATTCTTGCACCTTCGCTGTTACCTGCGATCAGCCTGATTTTTTTGTTTGGTAATCAGGGAATAGCGAAAGAAGTGCTGGGCGGTCATTCTGTGTATGGTCTAATTGGTATTTCGTTAGGTTTGATTTTCTGGACCTTCCCCCATGCGTTGATGATACTGACTACCTCGCTTCGTACGTCTGACGCGCGTTTGTATGAAGCCGCTCGCGCGTTGAAAACATCTCCACTGAAAACGTTCTTTATGGTGACTTTACCCGCAGCGAAATACGGATTGATCAGCACGCTGATCGTTGTCTTCACTTTAGTTGTGTGTGATTTTGGTGTGCCAAAAGTCATCGGTGGAAGCTATAACGTTCTTGCTACGGATATCTTTAAGCAGGTTGTCGGGCAGCAAAACTTCTCTATGGGTGCAGTGACCAGTATTCTGTTGTTGATTCCCGCTTTGTTAGCATTCGCGGCAGACCGTTGGGTGCAGAAAAAACAAAAGAGCTTGTTTGATACGCGCTCCGTACCTTATCAACCTGAACCGAACAAAGTTCGAGATGGCGCTTGCTTCCTGTATTGTTCACTGATCTCATTAGCGGTCATTACGGTATTGGGCATGGCGGTTTATGGTTCCTTGGTGACCTTCTGGCCTTGGAATAAAGCACTAACGCTGAATAACTATAACTTCGCCGAGATGAGTACTTATGGTTGGCAACCGTACTTCAACTCATTATCGCTGGCGACATGGACTGCCATTATTGGTACCGCATTGATTTTTGTCGGAGCATATTGCATCGAGAAAGGACGCGCCTTTGCTCCTGTAAGGCAGGCAATGCAAATGCTGAGTGTGGTACCCATGGCCGTGCCGGGCATGGTGTTAGGCTTGGGCTATATTTTCTACTTTAACGATGCCAATAACCCACTGAGCTTCCTCTATGGCACGATGGCCTTTCTGGTAATCAATACAGTGGTTCACTATTACACTGTCGGTCATATGACAGCCGTGACGGCGCTGAAGCAGATCCCAGCAGAAATCGAGGCAACAGCAGCTTCCGTCAAGTTGCCTCAATATAAGCTGTTCTTTAAAGTAACTTTGCCCGTCTGTGTCCCTGCGACATTGGATATCGCAGCGTATCTGTTTATTAATGCATTAACCACCACTTCTGCGGTAGTATTCATCTATTCAACTGAAACCATCCCGGCTTCTGTTTCTGTATTGAATATGGACGATGCAGGTCAGACGGGCGCTGCAGCAGCGATGGCGGTGATGATCATGATTTCAGCTGCGGTCGCAAAGCTAGTGCACATGACGCTAGGGAAATGGTTGGAAAACAGAACGCAAGCGTGGCGTAAAAGGTAAGGACAACGGGTGCAGTACGTAAAAATTAAAGATTCTATTGTCGAGCAGATTGAATCCGGTTTACTTTCACCGCGGCAAAAATTGCCAGCGGAGCGTAAACTGTCAGAATCGTTTGATACCACTCGTGTGACATTACGTGAAGCCTTGTCATTGCTGGAAGCAGAAGGTCGTATCTATCGCGAAGACCGCCGTGGTTGGTTCATTTCTCCAGAGCCTTTGAAGTATGACCCTACGCAGACGTTGAATTTTACCAATATGGCGCTGGCGCAAAACCGTTCCCCACAGACTGAACTGATTGCGGCAAAGGGCATTCTCGCCAATAAGCAGGCTGCTAGCCTTCTTGGGCTTCAACCATTCTCCGATGTGTATAAGGTGGATAGGGTGAGGTATCTGGAAGATCGCCCTGTGGTGTTTGTCACTAACTATATTCGCCCTGAGCTGTTTCCTAATCTATTGGACTTCGATTTATCTAAATCGCTCACCGATATCTATCGTGACCATTTCGGTATGGTCTATCAGAAAATTCGATATCGCATCAGTACCAGTAGTTTGCTCGGAGACACCGCTCAGGCGTTAAGAGCCACGTCTGGCACTCCAGCTATGGTCGTCGAGCGTATTAACTACAACCAGCATGGTGAGCTTATCGATTGTGATATCGAGTATTGGCGCCACGATGCAATCAGCATCGAATCTATCGCTGTACTAAACCACTAATCTCTTCTCTTAATTTGATGGGCTTCCGTTTGTGGGAGCCCTTTTTTACAAGGATTTTCTATGTCTGTTTGGGCTATGTTTCTGGTTGTTATTTCTGCTTTTCTTCATGCAGGATGGAACTTGCTCAGCAAAAGCAATAAAGCTTCGGGACCAGCTTTCTTTCTCGCCAGTAGTTCAGCGGCGGCGTTGCTGCTCACTCCTTATATCGTCTGGTACATTGATCAAGTTGGTGTCGATTCATTCCCTCAAACCTTCTGGTGGATTCTATTGGCAAGTGGTATTGCCCAGATGGTTTACATGCTGGGTCTTGGGTTCGCATACAAGCAAGCGGATATTGGCGTGATTTATCCTATTGCTCGGGCACTACCTGTATTGATGGTAGGCGCAGGTACGGTTGCTCTTGGTTATGATCTGTCAACGCTTAGTTGGGTTGGCTTCTCTCTGATCACACTCGGTTGTCTATTTGTTCCGTTAGAATCATTCAGGCAGTTTAATTTGCAGGGCTACCTCAATGCTGGTGTGTTGTTTGCTCTTATAGCTGCACTTGGAACCACGGGTTATTCGATTCTTGATAAAGAAGCTCTAGTAATTTTGGGTGATGCTTTTAAACAAGTAGTGAGTGATAAAGCCTCTGCGGTTTTCTATTTGGGGATACAGTTTTGGTCAATTGCGTTGTGTATCGCGAGCTATCTAGTAGTTGCTAAGCGATTTGATGACTTTAAAGATGCTTGGGCTATCAAGAAGCCTTCAGCCATCGCAGGCACAATGATGTCAACCACTTATGGGCTGGTGCTTTACGCAATGACAATGACGGAGAATGTGAGTTATGTGGTCGCGCTGCGTCAGCTTAGTATTGTGTTTGGGATGATATTTGGAATTATTTGGCTATCTGAAAAGTTTTTAGTTACTCGCCTATCAGGGACGATGTTGATCTTAGGTGGCTTAGTTTTGACCGTGCTTTGACAGGCTACAACTCATGTATTGGGTGGTTTGTTCTCAATAGTTGAGTAATTTTGTCAGCTTTTATTATGACATTTATTACTTATTTTATGAGAAATGATTATAAATAGTAAAAGTCTTCCGCTTTCTTCGTTCTAGACTCGAAATAATAAGTGATTGAAGTCACATAAATTTTTATTACTAGCATATCTTAGACCACTAAAACCCTAATTTTTATACAACAATCAGTTTTAAATAATCGTCGAATTTGTTGAATAACAAGTGCAAGATTTTCTAATCCCTATCGGTCTTCTTTTACGTACCATTTAGGTATTCGAGCAAGGTAATAAGGCTCGATTTTAAGGTAACTAAGGAGTCAGTTATGATTAAAGTAGTAAGTATTGCAACCATCTTAATGATCGCCTCAACTGCAGCTACAGCTGGTGGTTATCGTATGTATTCAGATACAAAAGTAGTTAACGGTGATTCAGCGATTTCGAAAGAAGCGGCTTATGCTCAAGGTCGAGATATCATTAGCGATATTGATTCAATGTCCTCGCAAGAGTTAACTCGTCATTTAAGTCTAGGATTATGGCACCCAGAAGTAACGCGCTCACTCGAAATTAAAGATTCAACTGTCACTTTGACAGAAAAAATGGGTGCAGATGGTCAGATTACTTATCAACCAGTTGTCCATGTTGATTATAACTACCGAGCATTCGATAGAGATTAAGTTCCTAAATTTATCTCGCTAGCACCTAATAAAAAGCCCCGGATATAAACCGGGGCTTTCTGTTTCATGAATCTATTAGCTTTCAGCTTCAACTAACTCAGGCTGCTCATCTGCACGAGCTGCATCTAGCATCTTACGAATGATGACAGAAGAAATCAGAGCAATTGCAACCATGACTACGGCTAGTACAGTTAGCAACTGGAAGTAATCACCGTAAACGTTTTGTACGATCTCTTGCGTTATTTCCTGGCCTTTTTCGAGTGCGATTGAGGTTGAGAATACCGCGCCCACGATACCACTCAATGCCATCGCCACTGAGAAGAGCGACACCGAGAAACCTTCAATGTGTTTTGGAGCGACTGAAAGGATAAAGGCGACTACCAAGCTACCAACGATAACTTCGGCAAATGCTTGGAAGAAGTGAATCGCTAAGAAGACTTCAGGACGAATCACAACGTCTTCACCAATGTTCATTACAGCCATTGTCAGAATACCAAAGGCGATAGCGGTGAAGATAAACGCAAAGCCGATCTTTGTCGCAGTGGAGAAGTTGATGCCTTTTTTCTCCAGAGAAGAAAACGTCATGGCAATCACAGGGCCCGCAACAATACACCAAAGTGGGTTCATTGCCATTGATGCTTCCGGAGCGATAGGGATGATGTTGAACAGGTCACCACGCATGGTGTTGATGGTTACCATGGTCATAGAGGTCATCATTTGACCGTAGTACACGAAGAAGCAGGTCGTGAGTACAGTCATGATAAGGATTGTGCCCATTTTCAACGCGTCTGACTTACCTGACTTGATCATTAATGTGATGAAATACAGGATAGCTGCAGCACCGATGGCGTAGACAATGTTCTGGCCAATATCCATGTTTGAGAACATGAAGAACACTAAGCCAACCATTGCTGCCGAAAGGGCAAAGAACGACAGCCAGTTTTTAAGACTCACAGAGTTCTTGTCGATATCTGCACCCACACCAACTAACTGTTTGTTGAAGATGACTAGAGTAACAAAAGCGAAACCAGCCATTACCGCAGACAGCATGAAGCTACCATGGAACCCGATTGCCAGGACAAACATTGGGAACAGATATTGGCCGAGAAGTGCACCGACATTGTTGACTGAGTAGTTGACGGGATAGCCGTTTTCGAAGTCTTCTTCAGTAGAAAAAGTGCGTTTGTATAGACTTGGGTAAGAAGGAGACATCAAACCACGCGCGTAGCTCGCCAGTGCGATACCGACAAGGCTCATTGGCACGTTCGTTGTTGATGCACCTAGCACGAGTAGCGTATAGCCAGTTGCAAAAGTGCCGTAAGCAATAGTGAGTGAACGGTAGGCTCCAAGGAATTTATCTGCTATGAAGCCACCCGCGATAGCGAACAGTGGACCGATAGAAGAGAAAGCCCCGACAACCATCATGGTGTCCGCTTCACTATACCCCAGATCTTCTAAGAAGAAGCGGGTCAGGATAACCATCACACCGTAGAATGATAAACCAAACATTGCTTGGCAGAACATCATTGATTTGTTGAGTTTATTCCACATAATAGTCTCATATAGTTGGTATAACACAGAATTAACATCTGATAATAATATCATCTGTGGCATGTTATAAATTGAAACAATTATCGCAGAAAATGCATTCGATGCACGAGTTTTTCTAAATCTCGCATAACTTTTTATAATGAAGTTGATCCAAAACGTTTGCGTCGGATAAGTATCACTTGCAAACCTTTTGTCAGGAGTCTGCATTTTCATTTTGGTGCACTAACCTTTGTGTTAGCCTGTCTGGCAATCTCGCTCTTATTGATAAGGAAAGTAATTCAATGAAGATCTTCAGCAATTTCGAAAGTGGCAGTATTGAAGTCGTCAATGCAGATGACAAAGATGCAATTCAACTTAAGATTCCTAATGACAACCAATCTGAATTTTATCAGTGGTTCCACTTTCGACTGGAGACAGAAGCCGAGCAGTCACATTCCATTCAGATTGTTGACCTGAAAAACTCTGCGTATCCAGAGGGTTGGAAGGATTATGACGTAGTGGCCTCTTATGACCGAGAAGAGTGGTTCCGAATTCCTGCCGAATTTGACGGAGATACGCTCAGTTTCACCGTGATTCCAGAGCATGGCTCAGTTTACTTCGCCTATTTTGCGCCTTATAGCTATGACCGACACCAAGATCTGTTGCATGCGGCGCAAAGCGCTCATCACTGCAAATTGGAAACTCTAGGTCATACTCTTGATGGTAATGACATGAGCTTACTGACTTTTGGTGAACCGGAAGAAGGTAAGAAGAAAATCTGGGTCATCGCCAGACAGCACCCAGGTGAAACCATGGCCGAATGGTTTATGGAAGGGATGATTCAGCGCCTGATTGATGATGAAGACACAGGTGCACGTGCGCTACTGGATAAAGCGGTACTTTATGTTGTGCCAAACATGAACCCTGATGGCAGTATCCGTGGCCATCTACGTTGCAACGCGATTGGTGTAAACCTTAACCGTGAATGGCAATCTCCAAGTATGGAGAAAAGCCCAGAAGTCTTTTTGGTAAGAGAGAAGATGCTTGAAACTGGTGTGGACATGTTCCTTGATATTCACGGCGATGAAGCGATTCCTTACAACTTTGTTGCGGGTTCAGAAGGCATTCCTTCTTATGATGAGCGACTAGCTTCACTTGAGACTGCATTTAAACAGGCACTGCATACTGTGACACCTGAATTCCAAGATGAGTTTGGTTATGACAAAGATGAGCCGGGTAAAGCTAACCTGACAGTAGGTTCAAATTGGGTAGCGGAGCAATTCAAGTGCTTGTCTTACACGATTGAAATGCCGTTTAAAGACAACAACGATTATCCCGATCCTCTTTATGGATGGTCGCCAGAAAGAAGTCTTCAGTTTGGTGCCGATACCTTGTCTGCAACGTTAGCGGTTTCTGACAAAATCTAGTTAGAAATCATTTGATTTAAAAAGCGCAGCCTGTCTGCGCTTTTTTGTTCGCGTTAGTAATACTATCGCTGAGCGAAAGATATCCTCGCTGGGCGATTGACACCGATATGCGTACCTTTTGAGTATCGATAACATAAGGTATTCAGCTATGTCACAGCATCCCTCATTTTGGTTTAAACAGGCTCTAGAGAGAGAGCATCCCCTTGATACGCAATCTTTGTCACAGGACATTACGGTTGATGTGGCTATTGTTGGCGGTGGTTATACCGGTTTATGGACTGCCATCATGCTCAAAGAGCAGCAACCTGAACTTGAGATCATCGTGATTGACAAAGGGCTGTGTGGCAGCGGGGCATCTGGTGCGAATGGTGGCTGTATGCTGACTTGGTCTACCAAATACCCAACGATGAAACGTTTATTTGGTGAGGATGAGGCGAAAAGACTCGTTAAATCATCTGAAGCTGCGGTATACGAAATCGAGCAATTTTGCCAACAGCATGGGATAGACGCAGAACTGCGCCGACAGGGCACTTACTACACCGCAACCAACACCGCTCAACGGGGCGCGATGCAGCCAGTGGTCGATGAACTTAGGCGACTAAATATCAGCAGTTGGCAAAAATGCAACGATGACGCTATCGCTCGGTTAGCGGGTTCTACGAAGCATATTGAAGGGTACTATTCGCCTGCGGCAGGGAGTGTTCAGCCAGCTTTATTGGTTCGTGGCCTTCGCCGAGTTGCTATCAAGAAAGGCATCAAAGTGTTTGAGAATACGCCAATGACGCAGCTTAACTTTGGCGCTCCTGCAACCGTTATAACTCCAAACGGCAACATCACAGCGGACAAAGTGGTCTTGGGCTTAAACGCTTGGATGGTTGAACACTTTAAACAGTTTAAGCGCAGTATTGTGGTGGTATCTTCCGATATGGTCATTACTGAACCGCTTGAAAATGCTCTTGAAAAGAGTGAGTTTGACCGGGGTGCAGCGGTAGTAGACTCTCGTATCTTTGTTCATTACTACCGAGACACCAAAGACGGAAGGCTCATGCTAGGTAAGGGCGGTAATCGGTTTTCGTTTGGTAATCGGGTTGAAAATATGTTTAACCAACCCACTCGATATTTCTCCATTTTGAATAAGTCGTTTAAGAAGCTATTTCCCCAGTTTAAAGAGGCCAAATTTGCCTACAACTGGACAGGTGGATCTGACCGTTCGGTAACGGGATTGCCCTTCTTTGGTCGTCTTCAGGAGCAGAAAAACATCTTTTATGGATTCGGTTATTCAGGCAATGGCGTAGTGCAGACCCGCATGGGCGGAAAGATATTGTCTTCTCTTGTACTTGGGAAAAATAATGATTGGACTCGAAGTGGGTTAGCACAAGGGCCGTTAGGGTCTTTTCCACCAGAGCCGATAAGGTGGCTAGGCGCCATGATGGTGAGAAATGCGGTACGAAGAAAAGAAGAAGCTGAAGATAATGAGCAATCGCCAATAGCCTGGGATAAATGGTTAGCAAAACTTGCAGGAGCTGCGGGTAAAGCAGATAAGGTTGAATAATACGTTTGTCATATAGTCTTGGCATGCTGAACGTTTTAACGGTCAAACTGCCTACCATGCGTTTCATCCCTCCTCTTAACGCTTTAAAAGCTTTCGAATCCGCAGCTCGGTTACAGAGCTTAACCAGAGCTGCGGAAGAACTTAATGTGACTCGGGCTGCTGTAAGTCAGCAAGTTAAGCAACTGGAAACTTATCTTGATGCGACCTTGTTTGAGCGTAAAGGCGCCAAGCTACTGCTAACGCAAGATGCTCAATACTACTTACCGCTACTGACCCAAATGTTTGAATCACTGTCGGTCGGAACAGAGCAACTTTTTCAACGCAAACACCGCCAAATGCTGAAGCTGAGCATTGCGCAAAGCTTCTGTTTTCAATGGTTAATTCCACGTCTCGAAGACTTTCGCCGCGAATATCCCAATGTAGAGCTTAAGGTATTCACCACATCCAACGCTTATCCGAATGGGAGTAACGTAGCGGACATTGAAATCATTAACGGACCTTTACCTCATGATGAAGTGAAGACAAAGCTACTGATGGAAGAAAGCTGGGTTCTGGTTGCGGCTCCGCGACTCGTTACATCCAAGCCGTTGAACACGCTGGAAGAACTTGCCGGGTGTGACAAAATTGCCACAACGGGTTACAAAGAAGACTGGCAATTCTGGTTCGATTACCACCAGTATATGGGAGCTGTAAAAGAGCCTTCGTTACAGTTTGATCACTCCCTTCTTTCTATTGAGTCAGCTGTTGCGGGGTTGGGTGTGCTGTTAGTGAAAGAGTTGTTGGTCGAAGAGCAGCTTATTCAGGGCAGTCTAGTGAAAGTAGGCGATAAAAAAGTGCCCAGTCGAGATGGGCACTATTTATTGCAGCGTGATCTTCACAATCCACTGGCTACTCAATTCTCTGAGTGGATCACCAAGAGTTTAGATTACTCACACGGTGGGGCCATATGAATAACCGCTAACCCGCCAAGTGACGTTTCACGATATTTCTTGATCATATCCTTACCCGTTTGATACATAGTAGCGATGACTTTATCTAGAGAGATTAAGCACTTGCTGGTTCGTTTCAGAGCCATGCGCGATGCATTAATCGCTTTCATTGCTCCCATCGCATTACGCTCGATACACGGCACTTGCACTAGGCCACCAATTGGGTCACAAGTCATACCCAATGAATGCTCCATAGCAATCTCTGCTGCAATACAGATCTGTTCATTGCTACCGCCTCTAAGTGCTGTCAAGCCTGCCGCAGCCATAGACGATGAAACACCAACTTCACCCTGACAGCCAACTTCAGCACCAGAAATGGACGCATTGGTTTTATAAAGAATACCAATCGCTCCAGCGACCGCGAGGAAATCTTTAATCTGCTTAAGGTCGAGTTCTTTGATAAATCGATGGTAATACATCAATACTGCTGGAATCACACCTGCGGCGCCATTGGTAGGCGAGGTGACTACCTGGCCACCTGCAGCGTTTTCCTCACTGACGGCAAAGGCAAATAAGTTAATCCAATCCATGATTTCCATTGGATCGTTTTCGATTGATTCGTTGGCTTCCAGTTTTTTGAGCAAGTTAGGCGCACGTCGGGTAACATTCAAGCCACCTTCTAGAATCCCTTCGGTTTCAAAGCCGCGTTGCATGCAGAGTGACATGACTTTCCATATCTGTTCTGCTTTGCGGTCAATTTCATCGGCGTCGAAAAAGCACACTTCGTTTTGCAGAATCATACCGCCAAGGCTGAATCCATTTTCCTCTGCCATGTTGAGCATTTCGTCTGCAGAGGTAAATGGATAGGGCACGTCGACCGATTGCTCACTGCCACCATTCTCCAGCTCTGCCGCTGTGGCAATGAAGCCGCCGCCGATAGAGTAGTAGGTTTCAAATGCGAGCTGTGTCCCAAACGAATCATAAGCTGTTATCGTCATACCGTTTTCATGTAACGGCAGGTTGTCGCTATGGAATACAATGTCACTCTCGTAGCCGAATGCAATGGTATGTGCGTCAGCTAATAGCAGCGAACCTTCGTCCAGCGTCTGTTCGAGTGCCTGTTTAGCACTGGTCATCTTGATGGTGTCTGGCCTGTTACCCATAAGCCCGAGTATCACTGCACGATCCGTGTGGTGACCTATCCCTGTCAAAGACAGAGAACCATACAGATCAACCTGTACTCTATGCACTTTCGACAGAGACTCGTTGAGCAGGCGCGTAAAGTGGTAACCGGCCAGCATAGGCCCGTTGGTGTGGGAACTGGATGGTCCAACTCCGACTTTAAAAATATCGAAAATCGACAGCATAAACTAACTTCCTGTTGATATGGCCTGTTGATCAGACTCTATTTAAATATAGTTAACAAAATATTAACCTTGCTAACGCTATCTACAAAGAAGATGTTTGTACAGTACTTCAGCAAGTTAGTATTAATAATTGAGAAGTGAGTAAATAATGAACATTCGTAATGTGGTTATTGTTCTTGGCAAGCGACTTGTTGGCAATGCTCTGACCGCTGAAGGGAAGTCACGTGTTGAAGCTTTGCCAAAGTTACTCAGTTCTTATGACCTGAATGAAACGGCATTGTTGTTTTGTGGTGGTGTGACGCCAGGTCAAACCACATCAGAAGCGATGGCAATGAGAGATTACTTCAAGCAATTACCGTCGGCGAAGATGTTCCATGACTTGAACATTATTCTAGAAAGTGATTCTCAGAATACGGTACAAAACATCCACAATGCTGCATTGAAGTTAAAGCAACTCGGCATAGAAGATCAACGTGTTGATGTGACACTCGTGTCCAATGATTACCATCTCAAGCGTATTTTTGAAATCCAGTCATTGATGGATGAACAGGGCTTGTTGCGTACCCTTAAACAGCACTGTGCAAGTTCTGGATTAAATCTGCATATTGACCAAGACATAGATCAGCATTGCAGTGTTATGTATCCGCATCAAGGTTTGTATGCTCAAGCGTTTTTATTGGTAGATGAGTTGACGACGTATCGAGTTTATTTAGAAGGGGTGGTGAACAGAGCGTTTGATAGGCCGTTAGATGATGTCAGGTGTTTGCCCGAAAAGTTGGCTTTGCGCGCTTTGTCATTACTGGAAGTGTTAAATCTGCCGGTGGAAATACAGGATAAGTTACAGTCCATGAAAGAGGTTGTCCTCACAACAACCTCAGAACTCGACTGTCACGCAATGGAATCGCGGTTGATGTATTTCCACCAAACGTTGACGTGGCTAAACAGGCAACTTGATCCAGAAAATCAGCGAAACTATAGCGTTAACGAACTCTCATGCTAATGCGAGTTTTCACAGCGGCGAGCGCAATGAGGCAGTAACAAAGTAGCTCCATGCTTTCCTCGGACACGTTCTTAACTTGTCGAATGTAGTGCTCGCCCATGACTGAGTGCCAGAAATGTCCCATACCGTACAGACGAGAAAATACGATCAGTAAAACGACGCCGCCAATCAAGAAATTCATGTGACGAGCGTTTAAAATCGTCGCCATTTCGTTGACAGTGTTCTTTCCTCCTCGATAAGCATAAATGCACGCAACAGCAGTGACGGCTAATGCTGGAAGCACCCAAGCACCGTGGAAAATCATATCAAACCAGACATCCATTTCACGTATCGCTAAAACAGTGAAAAAGCCACTAATTAAAGCCGCAGCATGAGTTATGTCTTTTCGCTCTCGCATCAGGCTGTAAAAAGCCCAGACTGAAATCACCAACATCATCAGTTGTAATGACTCCGTAATGGACGCTTCACCAAATCCGGCGTTTAGGTAGCTGAAATCAGCGCGAATCGATAAGTTAACCAAAATGCTGATTGCTACGATAATGAGCGCATTGAGTGCTGATTTATAAATAACTTTTTTGGATTGAAGCGAAATAGATTCGGAGGTAGTTGCTTGTTCCTCGTGCAGTGAGGGAGTTTTTTGCTTCATAATAACATCCAGTGTAGAACGGTATAAATGTGATGTGCGACACATTCTATTCCTCACTTTCACTGTTTTGTCAGTAAAATGTCATAAATAAAACACCGTTCATTAGTTGCATATTGTTACAGATTGAACTGATTGGTAAAGGAGTTATTGGCTGAATTGTCCCGAGACCACTCGAATTAGATGCTTCAAGTGGCTGGGGTGATTAATCGCGGTGGGTGTACGTATTAGCTCTCTGAAGATTTCTGGTGTTGGCGATAGTATTCCCACTGCTCGATTCGGTTGTCCGAAGAAAGGACACAGTAGGTAACACGTTTTTCATTTTCGCTCACGGTTTCTAGTTTCCCGCCTTGCTGCGCACAGTAGACGGAAGCCGGATTGGCAATAGAGGTGTAGCCTTTCACTTCATATTCATCAGGTTCACTAGCGCAGCCAGCGAGTGCTATTGCTGCTGCCGAGGTCAAAACCCAAGTCGCTTTTTTCATTCTCGTTCTCCAATCGAATCAATCAGTCGCATATCGAGTATAGAAGAGTAGATAAAAAACATTGCCTTAAGTTTGTTAAAAGATCGAAGGTGTCTAAAATTAAAATGTACTCATAGTACTTATCTATGAAACAAGTATTGAAGCAAAAGTACCAGTTATTCGAAATGTGTGCATTGTGCTGTGAAAGATAAGGATATAAAGATGTCGGAGCAGAAACATCGTTTAGTGACACGGAGTGATTTTGACGGACTAGTCTGTGCCGTTCTTTTGAAGCAACTTGAACTTATCGACGACATCAAGTTTGTTCATCCAAAAGACATGCAAGATGGCATCATAGAGATAACGCCGCAAGATATTGTCACCAACCTCCCATACGTCGCACAAGCTCATCTTGTGTTTGACCACCATCTATCTGAAATGATTCGAAATCCAGGTGAGAGACCTAATCATATTATTGACCCGAATGCGCCTTCAGCAGCGCGTGTGGTTTGGGAGCATTATGGGGGAGAGCAAACCTTCCCGACGGATTGGCGCGGTATGATGGAAGCGGTTGATAAAGGAGATTCAGCTCAGTTTTCGCGAGATGAAGTGTTGGATTCCACAGGCTGGAACCTGCTTAACTTTCTTATGGATGCCAGAACAGGGTTGGGGCGCTTCAAAAACTTTAGGATCTCCAACTACAACCTGATGATGGACCTGATTGAGTACTGCACGTCACACTCGATCGAAGAGATATTAGATCACCCTGATGTCAGGGAGCGTATCGATCTTTACAAAGAGCATGAGAATTTGTTCAAAGAGCAGATACAACGCTGTGCGACTGTCTACGACAATCTGGTGTTTCTCGATCTTACGGGAGAGGATGTCATCTTTGCCGGTAACCGGTTTATGATTTACGCCCTATACCCTCAATGCAATATTTCGATTCATAAGATGTGGGGATTTCAGAAGCAGAACACTGTGTTTGCGACAGGAAAATCGATATTTGATCGAAGCTCAAAAACTAATGTAGGTGAGCTGATGCTGAAATACGGTGGAGGTGGGCATAAAGCTGCTGGAACCTGCCAGATTGATAATGATAACGCGGAAAGCGTAGAGCGGGAACTCATCGAAGCCATTACTGCAGATGGCTAATAATTAGTGAAAGATTAAAAAAGAGCTCCTAATTGTTAGGAGCTCTTTTTATAGGTTAAAGTGGCATTACTCGGTTGCGCCCGAGTTGTTTTGCTTCATAGAGAAGCTTATCCGCTCGCTCAATGATCGAGTTAGGCATTTCACCCGGTTGCAATTCGGCTACACCAAATGAAGCGGTGATATTACCCACTTGCTTGCCAGAGCGTCTGTCTTTAATCGACAGTTTTTCTACTGAACGACGTAGACTCTCTGCAAATTGACGGGCGATTCTCAATTGCTTGTTGGGCATAATCAATGCGAACTCTTCACCGCCGAAGCGGTAGGCATGGATACCATCACGGCTACTAATCTGAAGGCGCTTAGCGATGCCTTTAATCACAGCATCCCCAAATAGATGACCATAAGTGTCGTTGTAGCTCTTGAAGTGATCGATATCGGCTAGAATCAGGCAAATTTTCTGTTCTGAGCGGCACAGCGTGTCCAAATCATTATCGAATGAACGACGGTTATATAGGCTAGTTAATCCATCAAACAAGGCGTCTTGTTGGACTTCAGCAAGTTGCGTTTTGAGTCGCTGAATTTCTTCGGTTGCCGTTTCGAGCTGGTTATTCAAAAAGTTAGTTGAGTGTCGGATCTCTTTAGATTCAGCCACTAACTGACGAATGACTTTCATCACTTCGTCGATAGACATGGCTTCATCGTCAACTTTTTCAAGGTTTTCAAAACTTTTGTCTATTACCTTAGAAAAGTGAGATGTATCGGCCAATGTATCTGTCATCGAAGAGGCTACTTGCCCAACCAGCACTTCAATGTTGGCCCGCAGATCTTTGATGTCAGTTTCTGCTCTGGCAGCGACATAATTATTATAAAGTTGCTCACCTGCTGCTGGTGGGCATATGCCGTAGTTCTCCAGAATGGTCTCGAGCTCACGGTTCATTTGAGGAATGGCATTCTCCACGTAGGTATACCACAACGCGTAATTGGCTGGCGTTGCGGCTACGTGGTTTTGCATCATAAGTGGGACAGCTTTTTTTAAGTTAGCGGTCGATTTTTTAAAATCGTCTTCTGTCATCTGATTATAAGAATTCTACGTTAACTACCGATTAACTTAAGATTAGCGGATTTACACCTGAGATGCTTGAGTTAATGTCAATAAAATTTGAATATTTAATAGAATTGATGAACTTACCGCAACAAAGTTCATCATACTAAAGTCCAGAACGCTTAACTTTCGGTATTACACTGCGACTTCAATTCGTTCTTTTGTGCTTCCTGATTCGAGCATGGCCGCACCTCTCAGCATAGCCTTAATTAAGTCACCTGCATTAAACTTCTCAAGAGCCTCATGTGCGCCAACCTGACGAGCTCTGTCGACACAAATTTCACTCGATAATGAAGTGTGAAGAATGATGTAGGTATTACTGAGTTGCTGTTCACTCTGGGTTTCAAACGCCAACTCATAACCGTCCAATCCAGGCATTTCAATATCGCTAACAAGAAGTTGAATTGGCTTGCCTCGTTCCGCTTCTTCTCGCATCAGTTCAAGCGCTTCAATGCCATTGTTTCGGATCTGATAAGAAATATTAATACTATCGAGTGCATCGGCGAGTTGTTTTCTTGCAATAGAGGAGTCATCAACGAGTAAAATACTCAGTGCTTTGAGCCGCTCTCGTTCGATATCGGTCAACATCGGAATCTTAGTAGATTCATATTGAGGGTAAATTTTCGACAAAAGGAGCTCTACATCGAGCATCTGTACAATCTGTTCTTCGAATCGCGTGATACCCGTAACGAAAACATTGCTACCTGCTGATTGAGGGGAAGGCTCAATAGAGCGCCAGTCACATTCGATGATTTTCTCAATCGAACGCACCATGAAGGCAACAACGGTTCTCAGACAATCGGTGACGATTAGATAGCAAGAATCGTATTCTTCTGGCTGGATTGGTCTAAAACCAATAGCGGCAGGCATATTAATCACAGGGATGGTTTTATCACGAATGGTGACTGTACCAATTACATGGTGATGTGAGTAAGGAATTTGAGTTGTCGGTTGATAAGGGACAATCTCACGAACCTTTAGTGTACCAATCGCAAATAGCTGTTCACTGCGAGTTAGCGTGAACATCAACATGCCTTGAGACTGATTTGCTTTACTGATTGTTTTTGCCATGACGGGCGTTTCTCAAATTTGATACTTTATAATATGAGATGGTAACGCATCTACGGTTCGAATCAATTAAGATAGGTCAATTAAGTCAGATTCTTTGATAGTTTGTGTGGATATTTAGTTAATAGGATGGTGATTCCGTGCTATTTCGTTACAATATGCGCCCTCAGATAGGCCCAATACATTGAGATTTTGACATGGCAAATACAGCGGCAGCTTTACACATTTTGGTAAAGCATAAAGAACAGGCTGAAGACATCATCAAGCAGTTGAAGAAAGGTGCGAAGTTTCAGACTCTGGCAAAAAAATACTCCACATGTCCATCTGGTAAAAAGGGTGGTGATTTAGGTGAGTTTCGCAAAGGTCAGATGGTTCCTCAGTTCGATAAAGTCTGCTTTAGCGGAGAAACGCTAGTACCACACTTAGTGAAAACCAAATTTGGTTGGCATGTAGTAAAGGTGCTATATCGAACTTAGCATAACTTTTATTCCTCTCAAAAAAGTAAGTACATAACCGTGTAACCTCCAGATTATTAAGGGGGGGGCATGGTGAAAGCTCTAACTGTTTAAGCTTTACAAATCCGTTGATTGGCTCATGTAGCCATACGGTGTTACTGTCAGTTTCGCCAGAAACAAACCTATTGATTGGATTTGTTTCTGGCTTAGTTACGTCAGTAATTGGAGTATGCTCAATAATACCGTAACCATTATCTTATTGATCTACGTAAGGAATATCCTTAATACCAATGTCTGGAAGGTTGTCTTTATCCAGATCATCTTTATCAGTGGTTGAACTATCGGTTGAGCTAATGTTTAGCCATACACAGACAGTAGGGCGAGTAATACTAGTGATTTCTTCATCATTGCTATCGTTTAGAACCGGAAACCGAAGCTAAGGCTAACTTGTGTAGGATCTGCGTATACAACGCTACCGTGTATACCGTGTTCGTAGTCGTACCTTAGAAACTCAAGGTTGAAATACACTTCATCCTTAACAATAACTGAAGTACCCAGACCGTAGTATGGAATTACGCTATTTGCTGATTGTGTGTAGCCGTTAGATAAAACATCACCGGTTGAGTACATCATGCCAAGAGGTAAGAATGGTTCTACTGATAAATACTCATTTACTTGGAAAGCCGTTTTTAGGCGAATACCACCTGTGTAATTAAATAGGTCTGCATTGTAACCGACACCATTAATGTTCTCGCTAGAGCTTGCGTGGTAGAACGCAGCGATGAAATCAACGTTCTTATGAAGACCAGTACCACCTTTGATGTTAAGGCCATTACCATCGGCTGTACCAGCGTCAATATTTGTGTAGCCAAACTCAATAAAAGACTTAGTTTCATCAGCAGTTGTGCCAAAAGAGAGTGAAAGAATAGATACTGCCAGAGCTGATTTTAGTTTAGACATAACTTCTTACTTAAAAAGCTTCCCTCTGAATAAATCTAGCGATCTCCATGCGCCAGATACACAATAAAACGGTGTTCAATATAGTGGGTGTGATTATATAGAGCAATTGCTCAATCGATAAAAAACCATTAAAAAGTATTGCAAAATGTGTGGATATAATTGGAGATGAATATAACCTTCAACACCATCAATTATTGATATGTTTTCAGTTATCATTCAGGAATCATTGGTTCTTTCTAAAGGGGGCGGCGGAGGCTCGCACTCGGTGTATTGAATGGCAAAGTAAGATTAGAGAGTTGTCCGATGCGTAATATAGGAGTAGCTTCTAAACTGTGGTCTAAAATTAGGTATAATAGGACTCAGGTTTTTACCGCACTTAAAAAACACCCCGCACTGGCGGGGTGTTTTGGATCTAGTGAATTATAGTTCGGTCCAGGCTTGGTCCCAGTAAAGCCCTGTACCCGGTGCGTAGGCCCATGCTTCTCCTGCACACCATCCTGTGTATGGGTGAGGTTTACACTCGTAGCTGTTTCCTGCGTTAGTTACGCGGTCACCAGCCTCATATGCAGTACCTTCAACATATTGAGGGTATTCTCCCGGGTTACCACCATCACCTTTGGCTTTGACAAGAATTGAGAGACTTGCAGTGTCAGAGTCAGTTCCATCAGAAACAGTCACTGAAACTAGAACATTGGTATCTTGCGTAAACTCAGGGGCAATAAAGCTTGCACTGTTGCCATTCTCATTAAGCGTAACGTCAGAGGAAGACCAGCTATAGGTTAAGTTGTCACCGTCTGCATCAGAGCTACCTGATGCATCTAAAACAACATTGTCGCCAGCTTCCGCTTGAGTAGGACCACTGATATCAGCGACAGGTGGTGTGTTTTCTGGCTCGCTGCCAAATTCGGCTTTGACGTTAACTGTGTCATATGAGGTTGCATTTTCATCATCCTTCACAGTTAGTTTAAAGCTATAGGTGTCATTTGCGCCTGTATCCGGAATAGAAACAGTTGCAACAGCTTTGTCTGCATCGCCGATGTTAAGATCATTGCCGGCAATCTGTTCCCATTTGTAGGAAACGATACTGCCATCATTGTCACGCGAGCCTGAACCATCAAGCTGAACAACTTGAGCAGTGTTGACAACGATGTCATCACCCGCGTCGGCGACTGGCGGTTGGTTGCCCGGCTCTCCACCTTCAAGTAGCCCACGTTGCATGGCATTGAGGATATCGCCGTTGTCTCCATCGATCTCCCATGAGAACAAGCCCGCAAACCCTTGAGAGCGCACATAAGCTGCTTTTGCTTCAACAGAACGAGCATCATCATAGGTGATCACTTCACCGGTAGACTCTTTATAGAGGTAAGGAGCTTTTGCTGGCTCGTCGTAGAATTGTTCAACACCAGATTTACCTAGGTAGTCCGTGACGATGTCTTTGTAGTCGATCACGCCAGCCTCCCAGCTGCCAACAATTGGGCCGTTGCCAACGCCAGTAATAGGATTGGATGTATCCGTCATACTATCTCGAGTGACACCGCTCCAGCCGCGACCATACATTGCAGCACCTAATACGAGCTTGCTTGGAGATACACCTTGCTTGAGCAGTTCTTTTACGCCGTTATCCGTAGTGTATTCTGGGCCGTCATCAGGTGTTAATGTTCCTTCACACTGAGCTGCTGTGATGTGCGAACCACAGTATAGAGCAGCTTGATGACCAAGGTTGTTATCCCACGCCCCGTAGAAGTCATAAGTCATGACAAAGAGGTAATCCATGTACTGAGTTGCATCTGGGTAGTGTACGTCTTCGATTTTATCCCATCCCGCCCCAATAGCTGAGGTCAGCTCATACGTTCTCCCAGTTTCAGCGGACAGAGTATCAAGCATTTGGCGTAGCTCTTTCATCAAATCAACGTACGCTTGGCCATCTTTTTCTGGGTCACCTAAGTCTGGGTTTGCTCCTGTACCACCAGGGTATTCCCAGTCAATGTCAACGCCGTCATAGAACTTCCAAGTAAGAAGGAATTCTTTGACAGATGCGACGAAGGTATCGCGATTCTTTTTGTCGGTGAATCCGAAGAAGGGGTCGGACAGCGTCCAACCACCGATAGACGGGAGAATTTTCAGATCAGGGTAGCGTTGTTTTAATGCCATCATCTGACCGTATGTTCCTTTAATCGAAGAATCGGCAGTGCCTGGTAGGCTAGAGCCAAAAGCGCCCCATTGATCATGAACGACGACTTCGTAGTCTTGAGAATCGCCACAAGCTAGTTGAAGTGCTCTTTGCGAGTTTTGATCGGTTAATGATTCATTTGGACCACAGATAGGCACAAATCCGTAGATGATGTGTGTCAGATTGTCGGCTGGAATGTTATCAACCGTGAATTTGCGATCATACTGGCTCCATTCGACAAAATAGGTACCCACAACTGTGCCGTCTGGTTGTGGAGGGAAAGATTGGTTATTGCTGTCGACATTCATAACCAGCGGTGCCATGCCTTTGCCGTCAGTATCCGTCACCGTAATTTGGTGCACGGGAGAAGTCGAACACTCCCCGTCAGCATCACATATGTTGACAGTCATATCATATTGGCCTGCTTCATCTATCTGTACTTGCGTATCTCCAGAAAAAGCAGATCCTGTAGGACCATTAATTGGGGCAGAAAAGATCACTTCATTGTTAAGCCTGACTTGCCACTCGGTTGCTGGCGTCCCACCGTTGTACCAAACATCCCACTCAACAGGAAAGGTAACTTGTTCATGCCTCACCACGGTTTTCTTGTATGACTGTTGGCCTGCTTCTCCGTTAATCTCAACAAATGATTGGCTTTTTACACTGGTCATGTTCCAGTCTAATGCTGCTGCAGAGGGAGCCGCCTGCACATTGACACTGGCCGTACCTAGACTGAGTGCAATCACTAAAGATAGAGGTTTCAGTATGCCTCTCTTACCAAACTGACGACTTTTATTCTTATCCATTGTTCTTTTCCTTTAATTCAACCCTATGTTCAAGCCTGAAAATAATTTCAATGGGAACTTATTTAGCAGACTAATTTAATCTAGAAGGGCTTTAAAAAAGGTTAAAAAGGCAATTTTTCAATATGGAACTAATGGTGGCAATTAATATTATTTCATAATTGATTATTGGACTTTCCCTAAACTAGGTGGCAGTCCGAAATAGAATTAAAGCTCTATTATTCTCGCTAATATTGTTAAAAATGGATGGTGGAGTTTTGACGGCTTTGGCGGAGTGGTTATATAGCTTAATAGACATCAAAGAAATAGGTCTATTTAACTTTAAACTTATTAATAGCTTAATGGTGTTGCTAAATGACTGTATTAAACTGCTTGTAGTTTGATTTGTTCGACGGTTCTTGGCCAGTCATTAACTGTAAATCATCATAAAATAACATGGCATAGTGGCAGTTTTATTTAATTTGAGTAGGGCACATCATGACGTGTTCGTCCTTCTTGTGGATTAAGCAAGCTTGAAGTGTGAGTCAGCGAGAACGATTTATGTTTCTCGCTGATTTGAATAGTTGAGTAACTCGAAGCCTATGGAACGATATTGAAGGGGTCAATAAGCTCGATTAAAACCGCCGTCCAGCACGATGTTTTGACCTGTCATGTGGTTAGCGATGGGCCCGAGCAGCGCTAAAATACCATCAATGACATCTGTTACCGATGCGTATTTTCTAAGTGGGATATTAGACACTTCGTTCTCCATCAGTTCTTCAAACGATAGATTCTGGTCGAGAGCTTTTTGCTCCATCTTCTGCGTATAGCTTTGAGTCATTACACCACCAAGGGAGAGGGTATTAACGGATATACCTTTCTCGGCCAGTGACAACGCCATGGTTTTCGCTTGTCCGACCCAAGCGCTGCGTAAGCAATTGTTTATTGAGTAGTGTGGAAGTGCGGCTTTGGAGCTGATTCCTGAAACGAAAACGATGGAAGCTCTCTCCTTCAACTTATCTTGCTCGACAATCTGACGAAGCAAACGCAGGGGCGAAATAAAGTAGTTATTGAAATACTTTTGCCACTTTTCATCGTCAGGAAACACTTCTTTGGAAGGTGGGATTCTTGGGATAAAGAACACCACACCATCAAACTTATCAGAGTCTTTGATTGCTAAAGCACATTCATCAATGGAACTGGGACTGAAGAAATCGAGTGCACTCGTTTGTACGGGGTGCTGAAACTCATGGCTAGAGACAATATCATCTAGTTTAGAAATATTTCTTGCGGCCAAAAAAAGTGAATGCTCTTGAGCGAGCTCGAGAGCTAAGCTAGATGCGATTCCGCCTGTCGCACAAGTGATAAGATAATTTTTCATATAAGATGTTCTTCGTACTAGCAGGTTTGTTTTCAGGATATGTTGATAAACACTATTCTTTTTATTGCTTACTGAGAATCCGACACAATAATATCGTTCGGTACTTTACGGAAAGCAATCTTATTTGTATGTTCTCACCTATAGAAAAAGCCAGCCACTTATGTGACTGGCTTCTAAATTGAGTAGTGCCTAAAACTACAAATACGCTTTCAGCTTTTCAACAAGCAACTTAATGTCAGTCTCAGAAACGTCTTTATGAGTCACAAAGCGTATTGGGTTTCCTGGCGAAACGGTAATGCCATCTTCGCTCAATTTATTTGCAATAGCGTGGATATCAACGTTGTCGTCCAGCTTAGCAAATACAATATTAGTCTGAACGAACTCAGGGTTGACGTGGAAACCTGGAAGTTGACTCAGTTCTGTGGCTAGCAGTTTTGCGTTGGCATGGTCAACTTTCAGCTGTTCGACTTGTTCGGTCAACGCCAGTTTACCTGCAGCAGCCAGAATGCCAGCCTGACGCATACCACCACCGACCATTTTGCGTAATCGGCGAGCCTTAGCGATATAAGCTTTGCTGCCAAGAAGTAATGAGCCGATAGGTGCAGAAAGGCCTTTTGACAGGCAGATTGTCATCGAGTCAAAGTGCTTTGCGATTTCTCGAATATCAACATTGAGTGCAACAGCTGCATTGTATGCACGAGCTCCGTCTAGATGGAGTGATAGGCCGTGTTGATCAACAAACTCTCGGGCTTGTGCGAGGTAAGACAGTGGAAGCACTTTACCATTGATGGTGTTCTCTAAGCTTAATAGTTTAGTTCGAGCAAAATGGCTATCATCTGGTTTGATTGCTGCTCTTAGTTTGTCGAAATCAAGGGTACCATCTGGGTTATTTTCGATGGGTTGCGGTTGAATAGATCCTAACACGGCGGCACCGCCAGCTTCGTATTTGTAGTTGTGGGCCTGCTGGCCACACAGGTATTCGTCACCACGGTCGCAATGTGACATCAAACCAAGCAAATTTGCCTGTGTGCCCGATGTGGTAAAAAGCGCTGCTTCAAACCCGTGGCGCTCTGCAACCCACGCTTCTAATTCATTAACGGTCGGGTCGTCACCGTATACGTCATCACCGACTAACGCGTCAGCCATGGCTTGTCTCATTGCTTGGGTGGGTTTGGTGACGGTATCCGAACGGAAATCCATGTGCTTTCTCCTATATGTATCCACACAGTTTTGCTTTACTTAAACATGCGATCGTTTTGGCATCGGTGATTTCGCCTTCGATAATCTTTTGTTCGATTTCGCTAACAGGCAGAGACAACACCTCAATGACTTCATCATCGTCGCAATTAAATCTTGTTACCTCGGACAGGCCTTTTGCGACAAACAGATATTGAATCTCGTCGCAAAACCCAGCCAAAGGTGTGACTTGCCCTAGAGATATCATGGTTTCTGCGCTGTAACCAGTCTCTTCTGCTAATTCTCTTACTGCACAGAGCTCAACAGGTTCGTTAGGTTCAATCGTACCAGCCGGTAATTCAAGTAGCCATTTTTTGAGAGAAGGGCGGTACTGATTAATTACAATAATATTGCCATTATTTTCTATCGGTAATATGACGGCTGCGCCAGGGTGAGAAATCGTGGTGTGAGTAATGGTTTTACCATTAGGTAGTGTGGTTTGCTCTTCCTGAAGGGAGATACCCTTCCAAGTGTGTAGAATATTCAAAGGTGTGTCCATAGTATTCTTAACGTGACTCATTAATTGAGATGCGGCCTTACATTACAGCCTACAAATAGTGAATAAAAGGTTAATAAGGGGTGTGACTCAAATATGAGACACTCTCCCAGTGACTTGTCTCCCAAAATTGCAAACTTTGATTTCAACAAGTTACGTGAAACTGGCTTCTGTTATAAAGATGGGTCAAAACTAAAAAATGCACTTGTAACAAAATGATAACAAATGTATAAAAGTATACATATATTCAGTTCTGGTCGAAGTCAGAGGAGCGCAGAATGATTAGCCCTACCAGAGTCTCCCACTCGCAAAAAGCGTTGCTCTCTGAACGAATTAACAAACTGGCTCATGCCTTATCCGATGGTGTCTACGAGCGTGAAGATACCATCAAAATGTGTTTGCTCGCGGCTTTGGCGGGTGAAAGTGTTTTCCTCTTAGGCCCTCCGGGCATCGCAAAAAGCCTCATTGCGAAACGCCTTATCCAAGCATTCGACAATTCTTCCTATTTTGAATACTTGATGACTCGTTTTTCAACACCTGAAGAGGTGTTCGGACCTCTGAGCATTCAAGAACTTAAGGATAATGGACGCTATTTACGCCTGACAGAAGGGTATTTGCCGACGGCTCAAGTCGTCTTCTTGGATGAGATTTGGAAGGCTGGCCCTGCGATTCTCAACACGCTTTTGACGGTGGTGAATGAAAAGACCTTCAAAAATGGTAGTGATGTAGAGCGTGTTCCAATGCGTCTGTTGGTGTCAGCATCTAATGAACTGCCGGATGAAGACAGTGGTCTGGAAGCGCTATATGACCGAATGTTAGTCCGCATCTTTGTTAATCGCATTCAGAACAAACAAAACTTTAAATCGATGCTGACAGTAGGTACGCCGCAGGAAGCACAAATCCCTGAAGGCTTGGCAATTACTGATGAAGAGTATCATTTGTGGCAATCTGAGCTTGAAAAACTTGAACTGAGCGACGAAGTATTTGAAAAACTTTATGAGCTCAAAGAAATGCTAGAGCAATCAGCGACCGAAGGGATGGGTGTTGATGTCTCTGATACCGATATGTATGTCTCAGACCGCCGTTGGAAAAAAGCCGTTAAGTTGCTTAAAGCAAGTGCCTATTTTAATGGTCGCGATAGCGTCAATCCACTCGATCTCTTGCTGTTGCAAGACTGCTTATGGAACAGCCCTGAGTCAAGAGAAGTGGTGCAGCGAGTCGTGAAAGAGTTTGCTCTTAAACAGGCTTTTGACCAACAAGAAGTGGAGCAACAGATCAGCTTATGCCGTGAGGAGTTAGCGGAAGTTCAGGAAGAATTAGAGTCTGAATTTGGTATTATGTTGTCTATGGAATCGACCACGGGCTTGTTAAAGAAACAAATCCATAGCTATGACATATCGGATGCAAAAAGCTATAAAGTGGGTAGCGCCTTTGATCTAGTCAAACTGGTGCTACTGCAAAGCAATATGTCAGTGTCTGAATCTGAGAAAGGCGACAGCCGCTGGGTTTACGTTCCGAAGAATGAACTGGAGCGCGTGATTAAAGAAGGCCATGGAGATGTGTACGGGTATGTGAATCAGAACACCAATATGTGCCGTTTACGTTTTGATATTGATGCTGGCAATAATCTCGTCATTAAAGACATCGCTAATCGCGCGGTATTGGTTTCTGTTGTTACGCGGAAAGGTCTCGACGACGGTCTGTATCAAAGTTGGCTGACTAAGTCAGAGCAGGCTTTGGCTCAGCTTGAACACGCCGAGCATCATCTGCTTAAAGTACGTTCTAACTTTCATGGCGCTCTCCCACATAGTTTTATTGACCAAGACTTACCTCGCGCGATGGAAGCCAGCCTCCAGCACATTCAGCATGTTCTGGAATCGACAAAAACCGAATGCGAGCGCACGGTTCTCCGTTTTAGAAACCTAAATCAATTCTTCTCTTAAAGGAGCGATGAATGTTAGGAGCTGACGGTTTAAACCTAGCGTTAATGATTGCAGACTCAGGGATCATAGACTCTGCGGTCAACGACCTAATGGCTCGTTCTCAAGTCATGGCGATCACTGAAAACAGAGGGATGAAAACGAAAGTTAAAAACCATCTGCTTAAGTGGCGAGGTAGCGTAAAAAAACGCATAACCAAGGTTTGTGAAACAGAGCGATTTCAGCAAGAACTTGCACTTTATCAAGAAGTCATTCATTGGGATGAAGCAACATTCTTTGAACAGATCCCCGATATTATCAAGAAGCTTGAATGGCACTCAGCATTCTATCTCCAAGCTCGCCGCTTGATGGAAAAGAACAAAGGGGTGAACAACCCGATGTTCCCACATTACTTCTGTGATCAGTGGTATCAAAGCCTATCTGAGGCGATTCGTCAGGCTCAGGTAACAGAGCTAGAAGCAAGCAAAGAAAAGGCTTTGAAAGATCTCTATCAGCGAATGGAAACCATGAAAAACATGGATAAAGTCACTGAAGAAGGGGATGAAAACAGCGTTGGCCGCTTATGGGACATGGCAGCGGCTAAGCTGAGTAAAACAGATTTGTCCGTGATGAAGCGCCATGCTGAGTTTCTGAAAAAGAATCAAGGGCTGCAGGAAATCGCGGAAAAGCTGGGCCGCATGGCAGGTCAGGTTGATGACCCAGATTTAAATCGTGCGCCAGCTGAAGAGCTACAAATGGTCGAGGAAAAGTCAGACGAAGCGACAGACGACATTGTTGGTATTCATGAAAGCGATGATCTTAACAAGCTGCTACCTAACGAAACCATGTTTTTGGCTTACCCTGAGTTGGAAGTCGTGTTCTATAAGCATTTAGTTGATAAACGTTTAATGAATTATCGTATGCAGGGTAAGTCTCGTACGTTGCGCAAGGTCAAGGCGCATAGGCCAGATAACAAACAAGTCGATGTTGAAAAGGGGCCTTTTATTGTTTGTGTGGATGCTTCAGGCTCGATGAGCGGCTTCCCTGAACAATGCGCGAAAGCAATGGCGTATGCGCTAATGCAGATTGCACTGGCGGAAGATCGCGACTGCTTTGTTATTTTGTTCTCTACGGAACAAATCACCTATGAGCTGACGAGACAAGATGGTTTACGAGAAGCGAGTGACTTTCTCACATACAGTTTTCATGGCGGAACAGACTTAGAGCCAGTGCTAATGAAGTCTATCGACTTAATGGGTGGCGATAGATACAAAAATGCCGATATGGTAGTGATTTCTGACTTTATCGCGCCCAAGCAATCGGATGAAATGCTGGCGAAAGTCGCTAAGCTTAAAAAGCGTAAGAACCGTTTTCATGCTATTAGCTTATCCAAATATGGCAATCCTGATCTGATGTCTATGTTTGACCACAGCTGGGCTTATCATCCTAATCTGGTCGGCAGGATAATGAAAAAATGGTAACGGCTAATTGGTCTTAACCGAATCAGACTAAATAAAAAAGGAGCAGTTCATGCTCCTTTTTTATGCTGGTTAGACTGCCAAAGGCATTTCATTGGAAGGATCGCGCTTGTGATATACACGAATCAGCCCGAGCAACGCCAGCAATGACATGAGTAACATTAATGCACCCACTGGCATCTGGTCATGCGATGGGATGACTGAGGCGGCTAGGGTGGCTAAGCCTGCACCTAAATTCTGCATACCGCCCAGAATGGCTCCTCCGGTTCCCGCATGGTATGGAAAAGGTGACAAGGCACCCGTGGTTGCAGCAGGGAATAGAACGCCAGCCCCCAAAAAATAGATAGTCGCCCCGCCAACCAACGTCATCGCGGAGGTTTGTCCCATTAGTCCTGGCACAAGTACAATGAGTGAGCCAAGTACGATGGCTAGCAAACCAAACATCATCGAAAGTTTCTCGCTTCTTCTAGATGCAATGACGCTAGACAGCGCAGCGCCGACGAGGTAACCAGGAATAGGCAAAACAAATAACATACTCACCGTCGTTGCTGGTAGCTTTAACACACCACCAAGTAGAACGCCTGCGGCGGCTTCAAAGATGGCCACACCAGAGAATGTTGCCACGAGGCACATTAAATAACCCTGAAACCTTTTGTTGGAGAGCACAAAGCCATAGCTACGTAGTGCAGACTCATTGCGTCGACTCGCTTTAGGCAAGGTTTCTTCGAATCGGGTCATCATGGTGATCACCACTGCGATGCTAAACAATGCCAAGAACATGTAGCTAGAGCGCCAGCCTAAGGTTTCGGTCAGATATCCCCCAAGAACAGGGGCTAATAGTGGAGAAAAAATCACGCACATACTGATCAAGCTGTTCACTTGATGAAGCTCTCTGCCCGAAAAGACATCTCGTGTTAGGGTTCTCGACATAGCGCCACCGCTGCCAATTCCCAGTCCCTGGATAAAGCTGCCAGCAAGAAACCACTCGAATTGTTGTGCAAACAGAGCAACGATTGCACCGACAATATAGATCAGCAAACCAGCAATAATAATCGGTTTCCGGCCTAAACGATCGGATAGCGGGCCATAGAAAAATTGAGAAAAACCGTATGGTATTAGATAACACGCCATGACTGCCTGAAGTGCAGCGGGTGACACAAGAAACTCATCTGCCATATGACCGATAGACGGCACATACATGGTTTGAGTCATCTGACCTACCGCGGTCAGTATTGCAATTAAAAATGTCAGTTTGATAACTTGAGATGATGCGGACATTTTCAGACATACCTAAATTTAAAGCGCACGAAACCACAGGTGCTGTGTAATGCAACCCTAACTAAATAAAGAAAAAATGGATGGTTTAGGCGCAGAATATTAGAAGGAGATTGGTTTGCGTGCAATTGAAAAGTGTGATCTTAAGCAAGATTAATTTCTATGATTTGGATTAGATAAACTAATCCAAATTTTGAGAGGCTACTGAACGAATAATTATTCTAGAGGTAGTTGGTTGAGGCACTTTCTACACAAGCAAGATTCATTGGACGGGAGAGAAGATGTATCTCGCTTTTCGAGAGAAAAACACCAGCAGGTGTTTTTACCCGCGCTGATGTCGCATTGGGCTGGCTCACCACAGGAAGGGCAGGTATGGCTTGTGGTGCTTCCTTGAAGCGCATCCATAACGGTGTCTCTTTCATCATCTGAAAGGTGACGCCAGTTGACGATTTCATCAATGGTTCGATGGCAACCGCTACATATTCCACCATTATTTTTGCATGCAGCGATACATGGGGTTTTCAAAATGGTCATCCGAGCAAAGAAATTTCGCTGCAGACTATACCGGACTCTGCGTGTAACAACAAAAAATCAGTTGTTTTTGATAATGATTCCCACTAGTATTTGTTGCAAATGATAATTAATATCAAAAAGTAGTTTTGTTGATGATTTCTTCGCTTGCAGCGTCAGTCTTTATAGTAGGGCTAGGAATTAAAATTCGTATCTCCCGCCTACAGATCGGGATTTGGTTGCTGTTTACGCTCATACTCGAACAGTTTGTCACTAATATGGCACTGCACGTTCTAGTTTCTATGTTTATCGCTTCTCCCTTCCTTATCAAAATGGAGAACAAAGCTCTTGCGCGCCAGATTTACGTTCTGTGTGTTCTCGTTCCCAGTTTAACGCTGATCCCTCGAATCATTTAAATTTTGGCGGCTGATACAGCAGAGAAGTGTCTTGCTTCATAAATATATTACTGGCGATCAAGCTGCCAACACACACCATTCCAAGCGCAAACCATCCCAATAAGGTGGGCTGTTCATTGAACACAGGGATAGCAAGTAACGTCGCTATCGCGGGCGTTGCAGCACCAAACGCAGCGGTGCGTTCAGCGCCCAATACTGAAATCGCATGTAAATAGGTAAATGCAGCAACCAGACCCGCACCAATGCCTTGTAGGGTGATATGACCAGCGAGTTCTTTCCATGGCCAGTCGGCCACACTGGTCGCGATTAAATGACTCTTGAGCATGCCACTGGCGATAAGGGTGATTAATCCAAGTGTCGAGAGTAACGAAATAACTCCCGCAGCAACTAAAGGGTTCAGATTAGAAACTCGCGCGCTAATAGTAAACGTTGCCCACATCATGCTCCCCAACAGGAACAGAACGTATCCGGTCAATAAGCCATTGCCAGAGTGTCCAAAGCCCTGAAAGAGAAAAGCGGCGATGCCACCGAGCACTAGCATAAGTCCCAAAATACGGTGAGAGCTTAACGGTTGTCGAAATAGCACTACCGCAATGCCTGACACGAAAAGTGGCAGTGTGCCCGGTATTAACGCGCTGCCGTCGGAAACTGGCGCCAGCTGCATGCCTGTCCCAGCAACAAACAAATAAGGCAAACCACAGCCAACAAACATCCCTAGCATGTAGCGCTTCGGTACTTTTTGAATGAGTTTTATTGATTTAAGTACCAAAGGGAGCAGCACGATACAAGGGATGAGAAATCGAGCCAATGCGATATCTGCTGTCGTGAGCTCCGAATGTGCGCCACCACGAAGTGAAAGAAAAAAGCCAGACCAGAGCAGCAGTGTAGCAGCCATTGCCAAGTAACCTGAGATCATAACGTTGTTAGTATATTAATTTGGTGTTAGTAATTATGAGTCGTTTCTTAAGACCAAATATGGCAAAGTTAACTAATAACAATATGAGTATTAGCTGAATCAGCTAACTTATAAATGAAAGTTGCTATTTAGAGGCGTGAACCATGGATAGGATCGATCAACACATCTTGATGTTGTTACAAAAGGATGCCCGTCAGTCGACAGCAGATATTGCCGACAAAGTCGGTTTGTCACCTTCCCCTTGTGCTCGAAGGATTAAACGGCTTGAAGAAGAGGGAGTGATCGCCAGTTACCGTGCAAGCTTAAGTAAAGATAAGGTTGGGGTTGGGATGACGGTATTTGTCGAGGTCAGCCTAAGTAACCACCAAGCCTCTTCTATCGATGACTTCGAGCAAGCTGTTCGGGATATGGAGGAAGTGGTGAGTTGCCACGTTGTGTCTGGTGCTTATGATTACCTTTTGGAAGTTGTCAGTCATGATCTGGCTGGGTACGAAGCCTTTACACGTAAAATCCAGCGCTTAGAAAATGTTAAGGATATCCATACACACTTGGCAATTCGACAGGTCAAAGAAGCTCGACAACTGCCCATATTCAACTAATTAGCGAGACGCGCGCTGATAAGTGCTCTGATTGTCATTGTCCACACGATCTGGTTGGGAAAACAGTGAAACACGGTCGCGCCCCAGGCTTTTTGATTGGTAAAGTGCAATGTCAGCGCGTTTGACCCAATCTTCGATAGTTTCAAAGGGTTGGGACTCCGCCACTCCTGAACTGAGGGTCACTTTGGCTTCTTGTGGATAATCGCTCTCTTTGACGGCGCGGTTGATTGCTTCCATTGAAGATTCAACGGCATATTGATCGGCTTGAGGGAACAACAAAAGAAACTCATCGCCCCCTAAACGAAACAACATGGTTGAGTGTTCGGTTTCGGCATCAATAATTTTTACCACCTGCGTAATGACTTGGTCACCGACATCGTGCCCATAGAGGTCATTAATCGTTTTAAATTTGTCGATATCAATAAGCGCTATTGACGAGGTTGTATAGAGCTGGCGAATGTTCTCAAGTGAGCTCTGTAATTGGTGTCTGTTGTAAGCGCCGGTCATAGGATCCCTTACTAACAAGTAGCGAAGGTCGGTTTGTAGCTGTCTGACCGCTTTCACAACCACATGGACAATGACCGCGGTCGCGAGTAAGGAAAATGCATAGCGAGAGGTTTCCGATAATTCCTGATGAGGTAATACGGCAATGGTGCAACCCAGACATACCACGATATTAGCAATAGTGGCAGTGCGAGCTGGCAGAAGAAATACAATGCTAATGATGATGGGAAACACCCAGTAAGTGGCCAATGTGCCAAAGATGTTCACTGCCATAATGATTGAGGTAACGAGAAGAGCCAAAGGGATAAAATGCCCGAAGAGGCCGACCTTGTTATAGATAATGGCAGCAATTTCAAGAAGCAAGGTAATCTCAAACGCTAGCAATACAGCGCCGAGCATGGTTTCACCTATGAGAAGATTTTTGATTCCGAGTGGAACAAAGAAAATGAGCGTGATAGCGGCGATGAACTTCAGAACTTGTTTCTGTTGTCTGATGTCGAGGATAGCATCACTCTGTCGGGTCTGAAGCGTCTCGTTTTTCACCATGCAACACCTTTGGCTGTCCTTTACGCCTTTATAAAAAGTAAGCCTAAAGTGTTGCTAAATCAATTCTGGTGCGGGTGGTTATTCTGGCTTAGTAATACTTCCTAGCTCAAGTACAGGTGCTACATCGATATCCTCAGCATTCATCATTGAGGAGATACGTTGCACCGAAGAAAGAAGCAGTGATTGTTCCCATTCTTCCAGTCGCTGAAACTTATTGATGAAGTTTTGCTGCAAAGGCATTGGCGCTTGGTCGAGGACTGCCAGCCCTTTTTCAGTAAGGTGTGCGTGAACCTTTCGCTTATCTTGAACGCTGCGTACACGCTTGACCAGCTCTTGGCGCTCTAAGCGATCCAATATTGTCGTTGCAGTCGCTTGACTCATATTAGTATGGTTAGAAAGCTCTCGAATCGTCACTTCTCCAAGCTCTCTTATTGAGCGCATTAGAATCAGTTGCGGGCCTGTTAACCCAGACTCTTTACTTAGTCTTTTCGAGTGCAGATCGATGGCGCGGATAATCTGTCGAATAGAGATAAGAACTTCTTCGTGCTTTTCCAATGTTAATCCTTAATGAGCGAAGCGTTTGGAGGCGAGAAAATACATGAAAATTCCCTCGAAATGAAGCCTGAAAACTCATAAATATCATACTTATTTCTCATATTAGTGAGGGAATGAATAGTTATGAGATTTGAGAAGAAACTTTTTTGTGTAAATGTGATGTTCTCAAATGTTTAGAAGTCAAAATGAATATGGGGTGAGAGATAGTTGATTGTTGTGTGAATAGTAGGCTCTTGAATTCGTATTCGTCCAAAAAGTGGTCAAATAATAGTGATTTACTGGAATGATCTGTATCTAGGCGTACAATGGTGTTGAGTCGATCAAGTCTTGATATAGATTAAATTGTTTTTATCACTAACGATTTTTCTATCTGAAGACTTGATTAGGGAAGAATATTCATCAAGAGAGGAAAGATGACTAAAGGTATAGACAAGTACAGTATCGATAGTACCGATTACACCATCGGACAAGATAATGTACAGAAGTGGGGGTTTGATGTTCATAACCCCGTATTTGGCGTGAGTGCCGGATTCATCGGATTATTCCTATTTGCAGTGCTGGTTATGGATGCGCAGTCTGCAAAATCGTTGCTGGATGGCTTGAAGTTTCAAATTATCGGGAGCTTTGACTGGCTATTTATCTGGTCTGGAAACATTTTTGTTGTTTTTTGTCTCGCGTTAATCGTAAGCCCATTGGGTAAAATACGTCTTGGTGGTCAAGATGCGACGGCTGATTACTCATTCATCTCTTGGCTATCGATGCTTTTTGCTGCGGGCATGGGTATCGGTCTGATGTTCTGGAGTGTTGCTGAGCCAGTTGCTTACTACACAGGCTGGTTTGAAACACCGTTAGGTGTTGAAGCCAACACACCCGAAGCTGCGAAACTGGCGATGGGCGCAACGATGTACCACTGGGGCCTTCACCCTTGGGCTATTTATGGTGTAGTTGCTCTGTCTCTAGCGTTCTTTGCTTACAACAAAGGTTTGCCGCTTTCTATCCGTTCTATTTTCTATCCAATTCTTGGTGACCGTGCTTGGGGTTGGGCTGGCCATATTGTTGATATCTTAGCGGTATTAGCGACGTTGTTTGGTCTTGCTACTTCCCTTGGCTTGGGCGCACAGCAGGCAGCGAGCGGCATCCATCATGTATTTGGCCTAGATGCAGGTATGGGTCTACAGATCGTTGTCATTACGGTTGTAACTTTACTGGCTGTCGTATCAGTAGTTCGTGGTATTGATGGTGGTGTAAAGGTTATCAGTAACATCAACATGATCGTAGCATTCTTGCTACTGATTCTGGTTGCTCTGATTGGTTATGCGGTGGCGTTTGGCAATATTGGCACAACACTAATGGCTTACGTCGAGAATATCATCCCGCTAAGTAACCCTCATGGACGTCAAGATGAAGCTTGGTTCCAAGGCTGGACAGTATTCTACTGGGCGTGGTGGATCTCATGGTCGCCATTCGTGGGTATGTTCATCGCACGCGTATCTAAAGGTCGTACAGTACGTGAATTTATGACAGCGGTTCTGTTGGTACCAACTGCGGTAACGCTACTTTGGATGTCAGTATTCGGCGGTATTGCGATTGACCAAGTGGTTAACAACATCGGTGAGCTGGGTGCAAACGGGCTGACGGATGTTTCGCTAGCAATGTTCCAGATGTTTGACGTACTGCCTTTTGGTACTGTTCTATCAATCATCGCGGTGATTCTGGTTTTGGTGTTCTTTATCACGTCATCTGACTCGGGCTCACTGGTTATCGATAGCATTACTGCTGGTGGTAAAGTCGATGCACCTGTACTTCAGCGTGTATTCTGGGCCTTTATGGAAGGTGCAATTGCAGTTGCTCTTTTATGGGTTGGCGGTACTGAAGCGGTTCAGGCGCTTCAGGCGGGTGCCATTTCAACTGCCTTACCGTTCACCTTTGTATTGTTGATGATGTGTGTCAGTCTATTGATGGGTATGCGCACTGAAAAATACGATCGTTAGTCGAAACGGTAAAATTGAAAAAAAGGGACGAATTTTCGTCCCTTTTTTGTATCCGCGATTTACTTCTTATCAGACCCAAATCTGATTGAGTTTTGTAGACCGTTCATAATGATAGGCGATTTGCGCCTGTAACAACTCCGCCGTGGCGACCGCATCAGTTAAGGCATGATGTGGCGTGTACGGAGGAAGACCATAGCGCGCTCGGCTTGCGCCTAACCGGACTGAATCCGGCTTCTTACCTAACACTTTATTTAGTATTCCGCCGTGTAGGCGCTGTTGGTAGAGGGTTTCAAGGTGCATGGTATCGACGACAGGAAACTCAATCCCTTCATTAATTCGATCCTTGAGTGCTCGATCAAAAAACTCTCGCTCAATTCTCTGATAGTGCACCACCATGATTTTGCCTGCCATCTGCTCCAAGACTTGATCATAAACTTCCGATAAGTCCGGTGCATCGAGAATATCACTGTGGGTGATACCATGAATGATCACTGATTCTTCAGCCAGTTGCTGACGAGGTCGTACCGTCCAGTGATGAGCTTGATTAATAAAGATCCTGTTGAGATTAAACGGCACAGTTCCAATGGTGATGATGTCATCTTGCTCTGAATCTAAACCAGTGGTTTCAAAATCCATGGCTAGAAAGGTCACATCTTCCAGATTGGTATCGGCACTTGGAACTCCAGCGCTGTAGTAACGCTTGAGTGAGTCATTTCGGCTAGTCTGTTGTTTCGCCTGAAACTTCTTTTCCCAATCAATCGCTGGTGCACGCATCATATTTTTGAACATCGTTCACCTACTTAAAGTTGTTGCTGGCTTGGTAACGGAATTTAAGGAAATTCTGTGCGTTACTCAGGATTTGGAAAGCATCTTTCAAGTTGCGTCGTTCGAAATCAGATAAGTTCTCCGGTTCGATATTGTTATCCGGTTCGATCTGATTCTCTACATCGAGTGCTTGGTGACGAATTCGCACCATGGAAATAAACTCAAGCGCGTCTCGTAAGTCGCGTGCTTTGCCTTTAGGTAAAATGCCGGCTTCGTGAATATCATCTAAGCGTTCAAAGGAGTTGGTAGAACGAGATCCTACCGCTAATGCGTGAACGCGAATTAAGTCGGCAAGTGGTGCAGTGCCGCGACGCTTGAGGTTAATAGAGTTTTTATGTTGACCATCTTTCTCCATCACAAAATCTTTGAAGAAACCGAGTGGTGGAGTTCGATTCATGGCGTTACGAGCCAGACAGGCTAGGAAGCGATTATTTTTGCGTGAACGTCTGACAATAAACCCATTGAGTTGTTCTGCCCATTTCAGGCGTCCGTATACACCTACTAGGTCAAAGAAGATGGAGGCATTTAATAGGGCCTTCGGGTTCGGGTCGTCAATCCAGTCGGCAAAACACTCTTCCCATTCGCTTCGGGTCATTCGCCATTCTGGATTGGTGGCCATGATATCACCTGTACAATAGGTGTAACCGCATTCGTTTAATCCATCACAGATTTTCTTTGCCAGCGCTGAGAAATAGTCGTCGTGCTCTTCCTTGACATAGGAGTTATCGAGAATGATGGCGTTATCCTGATCGGTGACCAGAATTTGCTCGTCTCGGCCCATAGAGCCTAAAGCGAGAAAGCAGTATGGGATAGGGGGTTCGCCCAGTTCTTCTTCGGCCAGTTCAATAATTCGTTGTTTAAAGCTCTTACCAATCACCGACATGGCACTGCCGACCATGTGAGAGTTCGCATCTTCGTTGACCAATCGTACGAAGCTGTCTTTTACCTGTTCTGACAATGACGCAAGCTCTTCAATCGATTGCTGCTGGAAGATACTGCTTACCAAGAGTAGAGAGTTTTGGGATTCGTAGCGGACGATGTCCGTTGCTTCGATGATGCCAATAGGCTTCTTGTCTTTTAAAACAGGAAGGTGATGTACGTTGTAACGCAGCATGGTAAGCATCGCTTCGTAAACGTACGCATTATGGTCAAGGGAAATGACCTCAGTTGTCATCACGCTGGACACTTCATCGTTAGCATCAAGACCTTCAGCCAACACTCGGGTGCACAGATCTCGGTCGGTGATGATGCCGACAAGTGGTGAGTTGTCTTCTTCGTTGTCTTCAAGAATGTCGGGATCGATGATCAATAGTGAAGAGACATTCTCCTCAGCCATTTTGATCGCTGCATTCTGAATGGTTTCTGTCTTTTCCAAAAATGGAGCGTCACCGGTGAGGAGCGTGCGTACTTTGGATGTGGTCAGATCATTTTGCTCATTGGTGCTTGAAACGGCTTGGCGAAGTCGTGCGGTATCTTCAACTTCAACAAAATCTGCAAAGGTCTCGTGATTGTCGTAGAGCTCCTGGAAAACCGCTTCAGGAATGCAGTACACCAACGTATCTTTGGTCGCTTTGGCTGGAAAGCGTACTTTGTTATTGGTGAGCAGGCCCATTTGCCCGAACAGCGCACCTTCATCCAGCCGGTTGTAGAGTTCACCTTTGCGCCGATAAACTTCAACAACACCACTGCGAACCATGTACAAATCGTGGATTTCGTCGCCAAAGTGGATGACTGGCGTATCCTCACGAAAATAAGAAATTTCAACATGCTTGGTAACGAAGTTGAGCACTTCATCTTCGAGCTCATCAAAAGGTGGGTGCTGAGAGAGGAAATTCTTTATTTCCAGTAATTCTGCTTCCATGAAGACATCCGAAGTAACTGTGTAGTCTTTCAATGTTACATGATCTGAGGATGTACTTCATGATGGGTTGTTGAAAAGGTTAAGAAAAACAACAGCCGTTTGTGAGCTTTACTTGGTCAGGTCTTCTATGATCGGACAATCGCTATTTTCATCACCGGGGCAGGCATTAACCCAACCTTTTAGTTGTTTCTCTATTTCACGTAGCTCTCGAATTTTTAATTCAACTTCTTTGAGCTTCTCCTGAGCTTTGGCTTTTACTTCGCTGCTTTTGCGTTTTGGGTTATGAGCTAACTCCACAAACTCTTTGCATTCTGCTAATGAAAACCCGGCATTTTTTGCTCGGGAAACCAGATTAAGCTCCTGAACGTGCTGCTCGCCATATTCGCGATAACCCGCATCACTGCGAGTTGGGGGAGTAATGACGCCTTTTTCTTCATACAAACGAATGGATTTACTGGATAATCCGGTGAGCTTTGCCACGGAGCCTATATTCATGGTGTACCTCTGCCACAGATAGCGTTGCGAGCGCTGAAACATCTCTATTCAGTTGTACTACTTTATGATCCTTACGCCAAACTTTTTAGCGTCAGAAACGGAAAAAGCTCACTCCGACGGGAGTGAGCAAAAACTGGCATGCGTATTCTACGCCAGGAATAGGACAGTTTTTCTAAGAGTTACAGGTAGTAACGAGCACCGATAACCCATTTGTCATCAGAGTTGTAGCCTGTTTCGTCTTTCAGGTCGAATTGGTACGCCGTGTAACCAATGAACTTAGGTGTGAAGTTGTATTCAGCTTGTAGCGCCATTTCTTCACGTGCAGTCACCGTTGAACCACCTTTAGTTTCTTTACCTTCAACTTGTTCGTAGTTCACGATTAGGTTAAGGCTGTTTTCGAATGCGTAAGATGCCAGTGCTTCGTATGCGTCACTTTCTACAAGCGGAGTTGAGCCGTTGTAGTTCATGTATTCATTTGAACCGTAAACACCCGCTAGGTATAGGCCGTTACCGTAAGTACCGTACTTAACAGAAACTAGGTGAGATTCTGCCGTTTCTTTTGTTGAAGTGCCTGTGGTGAAATCACCAGTGTTAAATGTGTAACCTAAGCCGAAATCAGCGATAGCGTAAGTCAAAGCAATCTGACCACGGTCATCGTATACCGTCTTTACGCTAGTTTCTTCGTTAGTCTCGTCTTTTGAACCCTGCCAACCTAGACCGAATGACAGGCTACCCATCTCGCCGAAATCAAAACCGTTACGGTAGCTCACCATCTTGTCAGCACGGCCAGTACCAAGGATTCCGTGATCGTCGTAGATAAATTCGTTAGCGAACGCGATTGGCATATCAGCCACACCAGCGACGTCATAGTACGGCGCCCACTGAGTACCTACAACACCACGACCTAGTTCTTCATGAGTGATACCCACATAGCCAAGACGAGTAGTAAATGTCTGATCGCCACCATCTAGGTAGTTAAGCGCCCATTCACCTTTTGCGTCTGCTGTGAAGCCGTGGCCGATGTCCTGAGTAGCGTTAAAGTTGATACGTGGAGAGTTTGTGCCTACGTCAGTGTGACCTTGCTCAGAGCCGTTAACGTTCACAGAAACGTGACCGCCAATAGCGAAAGTGGTGCCATCGTTGTTGTATAGCTCAACAGCGTAAGACGTGGCAGATAGGGAAGCGATTGCAACAGCTAAAATCGTTTTTTTCATAATAAAGTCCATATTATTTAGCCAGTTAGTTGGCTTGATGTTTGCTCGTGAATACACGATGCGAAAGACTCTACTGTGAAAGTTCCTTGGTTCTTCAAAAAATAAAATAAAAAGTTAGAGGGAAAGAAAAACCTTAAATAACAATAAATTGATACCGTTATATTTTTTTATATTTGTATTTTTTATAGATACATTTTGTTACTCATGGATGGGGGTTATTGGTCGTAATTTGGTGATATCGAGTGGAAATTGCTCAGTGATAAATTCGACGATTCAATCATGAAAATGATACCTAATAGCCATAAGCTGTTTACTTAGTAAATAAGTCATCACAAAGCGCAACAGTATGAAGATACTACTTATCCATTAGTATCTAAGACTTAACCTCTGCTGTTGGGAAGCCAACGTCTTTTTGGAGGCATTGGTAGTTGGCAAGGTGTCTATGTTCTACTTCAGCTCGAATGGTTTGTTAAGGCTGTTTAGCCAATTCGACAATTTGGGGGGGATTATGCTTCTGTGTCCAACGGATAGCTTCATCAATCTTCAGTGCAGGGCTGTAGAAAAAGCCTTGAATATAGTCGCAGCCATAATGTCTAAGCATGTTCAATACTCGCTCATCTTCAACACCCTCAGCAACGACGGTATAGCCTAAACCATGTGCCAGCGCGATGGCATTAGAGACAATAGAGCCATTACGCTGATTCGTTTCCAATTGATATAGGAATGAACGGTCAATCTTGATTTGATCAACAGGCAAATCACGTAACAGTGACAGAGAAGAGTAACCAGTACCAAAATCATCTAAGCTGATTTTAAATCCAAGATTTTTCAGGCTTTCTAGCAATTTTTCTGGGCTTCTCAATCGATTAATCGCCGTGCTTTCTGTGATTTCTAAGATGAGTGTTTCGGTAATATCAGGATAAATCTGAATCAGCTTTTCCAACTGACGCTTGAGGTTGTTCCCCATTAAGTCTTTGGCTGATAGATTGACGTGAACAGGGCAGTCAATTCCATTCTTTTTGAGTTTTTCAATATCCGCCGAGACTTGATCAAGCACCCAACTGGTAATAGATGTGATTTTGTTGCTTTGTTCGGCAACGGGAATGAATTCTACAGGGCTGACTAGCGTGCCATCTGGCTTTAGCCAGCGTATCAAGGCTTCATAACCGCAGACAAACGCATTCGTTCCACATAGGATTGGCTGATAATAAACGCAAAACTCATCGTGTAGCAGAGCGGCATCTATTTCCCTCGCAATACGTAACTTACGTTTTGCCCCCTGACTCATTTTATCGTCGTAGCATGCCACTAAATGGCCTGATTTTTTCGCCCAATACATCGCTACGTCTGCGGCATGGATGACTTGTTCTGCATCGTCTCCGTGCCGTGGAAATTCGCTCAAACCTATGACGGCACCTGTACTAAGTTCAAATCCGTCAATGGCGAATGGTTTGCGCAGTTCGACGTCAATCTCCTTTGCGAGTGCTTTTGCGCTGGCTTCATTACTATCAAGGCATATGATGACAAATTCATCGCCACCAATACGAGCAATAAAGTCTTCCTTTTTAAGCAGCGAGGAAATTCGTTGGCCAATCTGAATGAGTAGCTGGTCCCCGCAAAAATGACCCATCCCGTCGTTAACTTGCTTGAAGTTGACGATATCAAGCAGCATCAGATCAAAGGGCTTGTTTGATTCGATAAGTAGTTCGATGGTTTCAATACAGTGCTTTCGGTTTGGTAGGGCGGTCAACGAGTCATGCAGTGCATTGTGTTTTTCCTCATCAGCAAGTAAGTGAAGTTGCTCAATACTTTGCAAGCTATAAGTGGTGACCATGTACACGAATACGCTGCCGCTAAACAGAATAATACATAAGCTAAACAAGACGGGTGTGACGTCTGGATTGGCGAAAATTGAACCTAAAACAAAGGTATAGCCGACAACAAACCCGATGATAAGGTAACTCAGTACCTGCCAGCCTACGTGTTTTATCTTTCGACAAATTTTGTTAGCTGGAATGTATCCCGCTAATAAAATGATGATGCCTGATATAACCAGAAAAATTGCTAACGCCGACACGATTTAAACCATAGAAACACAGTTCGCTTATTTCATAACGTTTATTTGTTAGAGTTTAGTGTAGGTCTGGATCGCATATTTATAAAACTGACAATAAATTCATTGCTCGAATTAAATCGCAGATTGCGTTAGATCAACAAAAAATCGTTTCGATTGAGGTTGTGACTAAAATAAAGTTGAATCATTAAAAAAATATTGAATAATGTAAAGCACACAACAAAAAGCATTTTGCTTTCAAAATTCGGTCTGAAACAGGATATACACTCCATGTCTAACTCGTTTGTGCTGGTTATCAACTCTGGTAGTTCTTCTCTTAAATTCGCGGTTATCGATTCCGTCACTGGTGAGGCTGTCATAACTGGATTAGGGGAATGCTTTGGCCTCTCCGAAGCGGTAATCGGCTGGAAATATAAGGGTGAGAAAACAGAGGAGGCCATCACTGCTCCAGACAACCACCATCAACACGCGATTAACCGAATTGTTGGCCTGATGGAGTCATTAGGTTTTACTCAGGATCTGGTTGCTGTGGGACATCGTATCGTGCACGGTGGCGAAAAGTTCACTTCAACAGTTCGTATCGACGACGAAGTCTTGGCTGAAATTGAAACCTTGTCTGACTTGGCACCGCTCCACAACCCAGCAGGCGCAAAGGGAATCAGAGCTTCAATGCAAGCGTTCCCGAGCCTTCCTCAGTTTGCTGTCTTTGACACAGCGTTTCACCAAACAATGCCTCAAAAGGCGTTTACTGGTGCGATTTCAAACGAACTGTACAAGGAATACGGCATCCGCCGATATGGTTTCCACGGCACCAGTCATTACTTCGTCAGTCGTGAAGCGGCTAAAATGTTAGGTAAACCTGTTGAGCAATCCAGCTTTATCTCTGTGCATTTAGGTAATGGTGCATCTGTTTGTGCAATCAGTAATGGACAATCTGTCGATACATCGATGGGCTTTACGCCACTGGCTGGCTTGATGATGGGTACACGCTCTGGTGACCTAGATCCAGGTATTATCGAGTTTTTGATGAAGAAGGGCTGGAGTCAGGAAAAAGTCTTCGAAACGTTGAATAAGAAGTCTGGTTTCCTTGGTGTGTCTGGCTTAACTTCTGACGCTCGCGGCATTTTGGAAGCAATGGAAAATGGCCACGAAGGCGCCAAACTGGCTTTTGAAGTCTTCACTTATCGCGTCGCTAAGTACATCGGCTCTTATCTTATTCCTCTTGAATCGTTAGATGCGATCATCTTTACTGGCGGCATAGGTGAAAACTCGTTACCTATCCGTCGAGAAATCCTGAATAACCTCAAGCTACTTGGTTTCATTGAAGACGAAAAAGGGAATGAAGATGCACGCTTCGGCAGCGCTGGCATCATCGCTAAGTCTGACATACTCGACGGTGTGGCTATGGTGATTCCTACCAACGAAGAATTTGTTATCGCCCAGCAGTCTGTAGAGTTACTGTAATAGACGTTGCTGTTAATATTAAAAAAGCGAGCTTAGTGCTCGCTTTTTGGTTTTTGGGAGCGGGGTAATATTTAGTATTCATTACGCATACAGTCAATGAAGACATCCATCGCAGGTGTTACACATTTTCCCGCATGATACCCGCACCTAGGCTCAATCATTTGTGGTTCGTTGGTAAAGGAAATCTCTTGTAAGCGACCATTTTGCAGCTCTTCTTCAACAGTAAAGCGAGGAAGATATGAAATTCCAATGTTGCTCTCAACGCAGTTTTTTATGGTGTTAATGCTACTCAACTCAATCATGTTATCGATGGTTATTGCTCGCTCTCGGATGATACGTTCAAAGGTCTGGCGAAAAAGGCACTGAGGGCCATTACTGATGAATCCTAACTCAACGTGTTGGCCTTGTTTTTGTAAATCCAACCCTTTTAAAAGCGGTGATCCGATCAGCACTAATGGTTCTTGCTCAAATTCATGAACTTCTAGCGCATCGTCATTGCCGACCTGATAAAACACGCCCAAATCGGCTTTATCAGCAATCAGCTCATCTCGAATTTGATAGCAGTTTTGTGATTGCAAAGAGAGCCTGACTTTTGGGGCTCTTATTCGAAATTCTTTTAAAACCTTGGCCATTTTATATGCGAGTTGAGTTTCGGCGACCAATACTTTCAGCTCTCCTGTTGGCTCAGAACTTTCTTGTTGTGCCGTTCCCTCTATGTTTTCCATCACTCGTGCGAGCTCGTAAACATAAGGAAGAATTTTTTCTCCCGCTTGAGTGAGCACCATCTTACGGCCGATTTTTTCAAACAATTGTAGTGAAAGATCTTGTTCTAACTGCTTGATTTGAAAGGTCACTGTCGACTGAGTGCAATAAAGCTTTTGTGAAGCTTTTAGAAATGATCCTTCCTCAACAATGGTTTTAAACGTAAGGAGGCGTTTTAGATTCATGGCCAAACTCCCAACTTTATAGTTCGAAAAATTCAAACTCAAGGTTCAAATACATTCAATTTTTTAATTAATTGTGGCGGAGTATAGTGCACGAAAAACAGGAGAGATAGAGATGAGTGCCATCTACACTGCATTTTTCACCTACGTTATCATTACTTCCATCACGCCGGGGCCAAACAACATCTTGTCGCTCAGTGTTGCGACACAATACGGACTAAAGCGTTCAACAAAAGTCATTTGTGGAATGTTCTGTGGTTATATTGTGCTAATGCTTCTGTGTGGCTTGTTTACTTACCACATGGTTAACGTTTTGCCCGTAATTACACCTTGGCTGACATGGGTGGGTGCGGTTTACATCGTGTGGCTAGCCTGGGGAATTGCGATGAGTGATATCGACACTGATTCAAAAAACTCACAAGGTATCACTTTCCTTACTGGCTTTGGTTTACAGTTCGTGAACGTAAAAATTATTCTGTATGGAGTAACATCAATATCAACATTCGTGCTGCCTTACACACAAAACATCTATTGGATCTTAGCGACGAGCCTGTTACTTGCACTTATCGCGCTTGTCAGTAACTTGGTCTGGGCTGTCGCAGGTAAGCTGCTTCAATCGCAATTTCAGAAATATGGTAAGGCTATCAATATGGTCTTAGCGATAACATTGCTCTACTGCGCCGTACAGCTATTTGCCTAGTTAATGGATGCCGGTCAAGAATATGGAGTCGTATTAAAGCTTTAGCGCCAAATCTCTTTAAAATAAGGTGACACTCATGTTGCGTAATCTAGGGCGCTGCATGAAAAATGAGAAACAAAAGCTGGTTAATACGGCGTTAGGAAAAGAGATGAAAACTTATATTTTAACCGCTAGTTGCCCGAGTAGAGCAGGGACCGTCGATGTAGTTACACGATTTTTACTAGAATTTGAATGTTACATCAAAGAGTTAAACTCATTTGACGACACTCTAAACGAACGTTTCTTCATTCGCGCAGTGTTCAGTGTACAAAACGGCCAAGAGCTAAACCGAGCATCCTTTGAGGCGGCATTTTCAGCGCGCGCTTCAGAGTTTGATATGGACTGGGAATTAACACCTTCCGATTATCGACCAAAAGTCGTGATTATGGTTTCTAAGTATGATCACTGCCTAAATGATCTGCTTTACCGCTACCGAACGGGTAATCTTAAAGTCGACATCAAGGCGGTAATTTCCAATCACCCGGACCTACAATCTCTGGTCGAGTGGCATGATATTCCATACCACCATTTTCCTATTTCGGCGGAGACCAAGCCTCAACAGGAAGCATTAGTACAATCAGTGTTGGACGAAACAGACTGTGAACTGCTGGTACTTGCACGCTACATGCAGGTTCTTTCGCACGATATGTGCAGCCGCTGGTCTGGCAGAGCGATCAATATTCATCACTCGCTATTGCCTGGCTTCAAAGGGGCTAAACCTTATCATCAGGCATACAACAAGGGCGTTAAACTGGTTGGTGCAACTGCGCACTATGTAAGTGATGATCTTGATGAAGGGCCAATTATCACTCAAGGGTTAGAGACGGTTGATCATACTTATTACCCAGAAGATTTGGCACGAAAAGGGCTGGATGTTGAATCACTCACACTAGGCCGAGCTATTCAATATCACGTTGAGAAACGCGTGTTCATGTATAACGACAAAACGATTGTATTTGAGCGTTCGTAGTGCATATTTATAATCGTAGCTCTTCTGATGAATACATCAGAAGGGCTGCATGTTGTTCATCGTGTACTTTTGAGCTTACTTTGGTCATAGCGCGCCTTATTTAAATCGCACATTCTTTCTCACACGAACAAAAATAAGACAACCGATGGTTAAAAGTCCGGATTTAATCACAAGAGAATTAAACCTTAAATTGCTCTTGAGAGAGAGTTGAGTCCCAATCGGATTATTGTTAGATTGTCTCAATGAAAATTAATTCAACGTCTACATCATTCTTCTTCTGGTGGCGCTCTAATTAGAGCGGCTCAGGATTCTTACATTCTTAAGCTGCTGGTAGGTAGCTAAGACTGTAATCTCTTTTATATCTCCAGTAGCGATCTGTTTTAACTAAGGGGATATTCTCATGAACACAAAAAATCACTGTACTGATAAACGCGAAGTCATTTTAACTGGTGATAGAGCGACAGGCCCTTTGCATCTGGGTCATTATGTTGGCTCTTTAAAGCAGCGCGTAGCTTTACAGGAAACTCATGACCAAACGATCCTTGTTGCTGATATGCAAGGGCTTACCGATAACGCTCATAACCCCAAAAAAGTTTCGTCCAACATTCTAAATGTCGTTGCAGATTATCTGGCTGTTGGTATTGATCCTTCTAAAACAACTATCTGTCTTCAATCTCAGTTGCCCGCTCTTGCTGAGCTGACTATGTATTACAGTAATCTTGTCTCTATCAGTCGCTTAGAACGTAATCCGACAGTGAAAAATGAAATCCAAAACAAAGGGTTCGAACGATCAATTCCAGCTGGATTTCTAACCTATCCAATCTCACAAGCTGCGGATATAACGGGATTTAATGCATCTCTAGTCCCTGTTGGTGATGACCAGTTGCCAATGCTTGAACAAACTAACGAAATAGTGAGAAAGATTAACTCTCTGGCAGGGTTAACTGTTTTGAATGAGTGTCGGCCTTTGTTAAGTAATGCACCACGTTTACCGAGTACAGATGGCAAAAATAAGATGTCTAAGACGATGGGGAATACTATTAATCTTAGTTCTACTGAAAAGGAAATTAAAACTGCAGTAAATTCAATGTACACGGATCCTAACCATCTAAGAGTTGAAGACCCAGGCAATATCGAAGGTAATATTGTATTTACCTATCTTGATGCTTTTCATCCAGATGAGGATTATGTTGACCAATTAAAAGAGCATTATAGACGTGGTGGCCTTGGTGACGGTCAAACAAAAAAAGTACTAGAGGAATGCTTACAAGATTTGCTACGACCGATAAGAGAGAGGAGAGCCGATTATTTAAACGACAAGGCGCAACTAATTGATATATTAAAGAAAGGAAGTCAAATCTCTAGAAGCAAAACGGAAAAAGTACTCTTTGATATTAAAGGTGTCTTTGGGCTAAATATTTTCTGAAGCGTCTTTAATTGCTTTGTCGTCAACTTAACGACTCACAATTACCGGCAATTTACGAGTTAATAGCGAGCCTGATGGCTCGCTATTAAGCTTAACGATTTTGTTCACGGTAAAACTTAATCGTAATACGTTGATTAGGCTTGCCTGAAACCTTAACCGGATAGCTACCCCATTCATGGGTATTGATATGGCTGATGATCATATCCGGTTTATCGCAATGTTGGTTGGTAATATTTTTGCCCGTCACATCGGCGTCTTTAATTTCAATGTTGGCTTGTTTGCTATGGAATAACACTAACTTTTCGTCCCAGTTTTCTATCGACAAATTCAGGTAGGCAAGTCCTTGTTCATTTAGCGTCAGTGTTTTTGCAAATGGTTTGGAAACGCGGAGGCTTTGCTGAGCTGCCTCATCGGGGGAATTGGCCGTTTCGAAAGGTTCTGCTGTGGTTTCACATAAGGTGCGATATTCTCGCGCAAAATGTTGGTTTCGAGCAGAATTCATATCCGCATAGGTTTGTGCGATGGGCAGTATTACTGTGGCCAACAAGCTGACCTTGGTAAGTTGTGTTAGGTTCATTTCGGTTGCTCTTGGGTAGGTTTAATGAGTGAACAAGTGCTGCCTGGACGGGTGTGAGTTTGCTTATCATTCGAAACGCAAAATGGAGAATTGAATGGGTAGCGCCTCCAATCGTCTTCAACGGACAGTGAATGCAGGAATGCGATGAGCGCTGTCTTCTCGCTGCGAGTCAGGCTAAATCCGTTGATTAAGAAGCTTTTGTTAGGGTGGTGGAAGCCGTCTCCCTGATTTGGGCCATAGCTTGTTTTTCTGCCGCCTCTGGCATAGTTATCAATCACAGACGCTAAAGATTGCACGCTGCCATCATGCGCCCATGGGCCTGTATTTGCGACATTAATTAACGAGGGAACCCGAAACTTGCCGTCATCTTGATGATCGCTGGTGTGACGGCGCAACCCCGGCTCTGTAGCAGGGTAATGTGGGGGTTCTCCTTGTCGGCTGATTCCGTAAAGGCCAGTATTTTGGTATTGGCTAATTGTGGCCTCAGGTTGATTGAGTAAAGCTCCGCCATGACATCGTGAACACTGTAATCGTACGCTATTAAACAATCGAAAGCCTTCCTGTTCCTCGCTTGTCAGAGCTTGTTCTTCTCCGCCAAGATACCGATGAAATCTCGTATTTCGACTTTCAATCAGTGTGAGGTAATGTTTAAGCGCATGAACGACACGCTCTAAGGTAATGTCACTGTCTTCATAGGCTTGTTCAAACAATTCAGAGTAGGAAACGCTTTTCTTTAATCGAGAAAGAAGCAAGTCAGGCGTCAGCCCCATTTCCAATGGATCAATTGAAAACATAGGGGTTGTGATGGCCATTTCAACTTTGGTCCGACTAGGGTTGGTAAGGGAAAACACGGTTTGCTGAGAAATGTTCAACAAAGAGGGAGTGTTTAACGTGTCGGGTTCGCCGTGAATGTTTATCGTTTGTGTAAACGTGTTGCTCCAGCCATGAGTTGGGGAATGGCAAAGCGCACAACTTCGATTGCCCTTAAGTGATAACTGGGTATCGAAGAACAGGTGACGGCCAAGCTCTTGAATAGCACTAATGCTCTCCGCAAGGGCTGATCCTGTCAGCAGCCACAGTAATAATGGCAATAACGCCTTGATAAATAAGTTCATGGAAGAGGGCTTAGAAGGAGTAAGCCACCTGCAAGCAGGTGGCTTTCATCGCTTAGTCTAATTTTCTCCACTGTTGATCAACCCAGCCAGGGTCAATCGCAACACCAGGTAAGAACTGTTCGTCATTACAGTTTGCTGCCCAGTCTCCATAACATTCGTAGATGCCTTCTCCATCAAACTTGACGACATCACCTGCCACGTAGCTGCCGAAGCCTTCAGGGTAATGGTAGTCATATTCGATCTCGCCTTGCTCTTCAACAACAGAGAACTCGTAGGTAGCTTGCTCATGCGAGCCATCAACTTGGCTGTGAATACGAACGCTGTAGTCTCCTAACACACTGATTTCGAAAGAGGCTGGGTTTTCAGTTGTGCCCTCAATGATTTGCTCAGGTTTTTCACCGCCTACAGTTCTTAGTATCGCAGTGTAGGAGTAAACGTCCTGTTTACCATTAATTACTTGTATTTCAACGGGAATAGACAGTGTTTCTCCAGGTGTCAGCACATATTCAGCTTCCTTGTTTGACCATTCGATGGACGTATCTTGATCGACTTTTTCAATCAAGTGAGACCAATTTTCACTGGTGTAGTAGATGTTATTCTCTGACGGATCATCACTAAGTATGATTTCATCTTCGTCGTTTAATACACCGACTTGAACGTATTGTGAGATTGTAGCGTTGTTGTTGATAGACTCTGCTAAGTCAATCTTCCACTGTTCGTTATTCACGTTCTCCGCAGTGATATCTTGCAGGACTTCGAAGTCCTCGTAGCCCTTATACATCAAGCGAGCTTTGACTTGGTCGCCAGGAGAGACTTCGATAGTTTCAGTCGCAAAGTCTTCATTTTTCACCCACGGTGATTCATCTGGGCCTGGTTCGTGATCACCGACGATAACGTTGGCACAGCTATAAAACGCTTCTGCGCTATCCCAAACATCTTGTGGTGGCGGGCCTAATTCATCATGCGGTTTGTGGGTAGGATGGGGGCGCTGCCAAACTTGATAGATAATGTGTTTGCCCGACTTCCCTTCTGGCCACTTCACTTTATAAGTTATGTAGTCATCCGCTTCTTTACCTTCACCATCTATGACAGTAAGACGCTCTAAATCTCCCCAGGTTAGTTTGTCTGTGTCTGGGTTAAAGCCGTTGCGAGTAACAAATAGGTCCCAATACCAAGTTTTGTGTTTGGCTGTATGCTTATAGGTGACTTCAAATTCGCCGTTAGTATCCAACTCAATTGTTGTGGAGTAGCGATTAGCACTTGGAATATCAAGTACTGCATATTCACCGCCTTTAGAAGCTGAACAAAGTTCTTCATTGTTAATGACGGCTTGATGATCGCCAGCTGCGTTGCCTTGGTTAATCTCGTTCTTTTGATTCTTAACCGTGTCACTACATAGCGTAGGGTCACTTGTTGTCCCTTCATAACAGCTATAGGCATAGTCTTGGGGTGAGACCATATATCCGTGTGCTGCAACTGGGGTAACATAAACACTGCTCAGTGCTGCAGTGAGTAAACTCAGCTGCAATACTGCCTTTTTCTTATTTAATTGCATTAGATGCGTCCTCATTATTCTTAATGAACTAGAACTGAGCTAATAGACTGATTTTTAGATGCTTATCTGTTTTAACTTAAAAAATTTAAATATTTATTTAAAGTAATTAAACCTTAGATTGGTAATTAACGTAATTTAAATGTACACGCAATTTAAATTAATGTGTTGGCTAATTATATATTTTTGTAATGATTTATGGGCTGGTTTTAATTTGTACATGATTGAGGTATATGATAAATCTATTAGTTATTGTTATCCTATTTTTTATTCTACTGGTTATGTAAATCAAGATGGTTTTGAAAATTGATTTGAAGAATGATTTTGCTTCGTGAAGGTGAGGGTAAAGCTTCAACTCTTTTGTGACTTCCTTAAGGTCAATGATGACGTTATTGATAGTGACTTTCGATTGTCTGCAAAGGTGGGCTGATATTTTCATTACGGAACGATATATTATTATTTTGACGTTTTTGACGTAAGTAACTTAATAATTGCAACGATGGTTATTTTATAGATTGCGGTTAGTTATGTTAAAGGCGAATGGTTTTCAATTTTTTTGGTTTTATCTTGAGGCCTGTGATAAATAAAAGTGTGCTATTTAAAAGAGCAATTATGGAAAAACTTTCGCTAGCGAAAGTTTATATTTTTAGATTTTAATATCCACATGGAGGAGTGTTGGCATCACAGTTTTATATTTCTCCTTGTATTCAAGCTGTAGTCCAAATAATAAACTTTGAATAAAGATCTAATTTTTATTCCGTTAGTACTGAGTGGATGTCTTCAACTTGATTTTATGAGCCGCATAGAGTGTGCATATGAATGCTTTTACTAAACACTATTTACAGACACAGCCCTGAACAACGGTTGATATTTCAACTTTACCTGGACGTTGAAAGGTGGGCCAGTGAACTTTGATACTCATTGAGATGGTAACGGAAACTCAATCAGCTACGAGAAAGGTCGAAGCGTTCCTGAAGATGAAGGGGAGCTGGTGGCTGCTTTTACCGGTAATCACGGCTGGTTTTTCCGTAATCGTAATGACAGCACCGTAATGGTGATTTTACGAACGAGTGGTGAATACGGGCAGATGAAACGTGTACTTTAATTAAGTAACAGCCTCTGTGGTGGAATATGCCATGTAGGCTGTATCATCCCGTCTATTGATTCGCATAAAGAAAACATTATGAACGTTAAAATTATCTACCTTGTTATTGCATTGCTACTTGGTTCTGTTTTTATACCAGCTGGAGCCACCAACGACGATAGCACTGAGCAAGAGCAGGTCACTCGTGAGCTGGAATCAATGCTCAACGCTGCTAAACAGTATCAGTTAGATACCGGGAGAGCGCTTGAAATCACGCCAGATACGAATGTCGAATACGGTTATTTGGCGATTGACAATTTAATTGAAGACCCCGGTATAGAAGGTTGGAATGGGCCGTACTTACCATACAGCAATGATTGGTTTGGGTTTGAGCAGTACGTCAGCCATCCCGAATACATTGCTGCTCAATTACTGGCTAAAGAAGATACTGAATGGAACAAAGGGAGTACGCCTGAAGGTTGTAATGAAAACTCGACATCATGCAAAATCGCTGCGTGTATCTGGAGTGTGCCTGAGGAAGTGGCGAAAGGCATCAACGAAGAGATTGACGGCATTCAGAGTGTAAAAGACGTCGACTCGACAGGTGTTATCAGATACAACGGCGGAAGTCTGGTTTGGATTGTATGCATGACAGGTGACGATTATAAGCTACCATAGCCTTCTAGTTACATAAGTTATCTGTCTATTTGCTCCTTACATTGGCGATGAAGCGCAAACTTCAGTTTGAGCTTCATCACTGTATAATCTATCGAAATAACAAAGAGAGATTCTCTACCTATACTTAGATAAAATTATAAAGAGACGCTTAAACTCAATGATGATAAAGCCGTTAATTATTTCCGTTTTGGTTTTAATTTGTGCAAGTGCAAAGGTCCATGCTGCATATAATATGCACTTCTTCCTTCCAGATTTCCCACCTTATACGACCATAGACGAGCAGGGTAAACCAACGGGTATTGGGATAGATAAAGTTCTACCTATTTTATCGTCAATCGGTGTTGAGTACACCGTGACCGTGTCATCAAACCATGGCAGAGCTCTGTCTGAACTGAGAAAACAGCGTTCGGATGGCTTCTTTATGGCATCACAGAATGAAGAACGTGATAAGTATGCGGTGTTTTCAGAGCCAGTAATGAGCAATCGTTGGGTTTGGATTGTTCGTAGTGAAGATGTCGAAAAGTTTGCCCCCCATGATTCTGCTTTTAGGAGCCAAGCGAAAGTCACCAGTCTACTGAATACAAATACTGCTTATTGGTTAAAAAACCAGGGTTATCAAATGGTCCCTCCAGCGACCCATATCTACGGTTTGATTGAAAAGTTGGACATTAAAGTGGTGGATGCAATCTTGGTGGCTGAAGTCGTGTTCCTTCATAATTTCAGTAATTTGAGCGGTTATGGAGTTATCCTTGAAGAGGAAAAAGAGTTCGGTCTGTATATCTCTAAACGCTTTCTCGAAGAGCACCCAGAATTTATGGAACGACTAAATCAAGCAATTAGACGATTACGCTGATCTCTTGATGAGTAACTACAATCTTCAACCAAAAGAGTCACATACACTGTTTAAACAAGGAGCTGGAACACTCTAGCTAACGTGAACAAAACGATCTTTCTGGTTTTCAAATCGAGCGAAGTCGAAATCCATAATGAGACTATTATCACGTAACTAAGATGTTAGAGTGTCTGGACGTCTTACTTTTGTTACATTTCGAAATTATTCTTAATATTAATTCATAAAAAAGATACATAGCCATCTTGAATGCTTTTGTGTGGCGCCGCATGACAGCGCCTCGAAGAATAATATTAATAAAGATATCAACATTAATTGGAGCAATATAGGGTGTTTGAAAAATGAGTGCGCTGGCATTGTTGGATAGTATTAATGTACCTCGTAAGCATTTGTTTTCAATGTTATTGCTTTGCCTATTTAATGTAATATTGATTTTGGTTCTTATCGGTTGCGCCAATCTTCACTTAGATTCCTCTACTAAACAAGCAGCCAGAGAAATTGAAACACACTTCGATAGAATTAAAGATGACTTTAATTACTTAGCGAAAGACAACAAGCTGGCTGAGAGCTGTGACGTGCTGTTAGTTGAGATGCGACAGTCTGTGTTTGAAACACATATGGCGAAGGAGGTCGCGGTCTTTAGGGAAGGAGGGCAGTTTTTCTGTGCGACTAATAAAGGAAAAGTATCATTTAATCTTTACCCTCATATCTATCAAGAGCTTAAATCCTTACCGCTTCATCAAACAGTGGCCTATTTTAAAGCAGCGATAAACCGTCTTAACTCAATCGGCTTATTGTTCTTAGATGATCAGCAGCGTGGTGTCAGTATTTTGATTCCTCCTGGCTATCTTTTCGAATTAATTGAGCAGAAGTTTGCTCCTCAAGGAATTGATTTTGATCTTTGGATAAGTGGTCAACTTGTAGACAATAAGTCTTCGATGAACTCATCGAATTCAGAGGTTTTAAGGTTTAGTGAGTATCAGGGGGAGCGTTTCCCTTTTGCTCTAAAATCCCAAGCCGGTCATGTGTACTACCTGTCTTACATCTTCGATAAATATTGGGTGTTTCTGTTAGTTTCTAGCATTGTTATCGTGTCTTATTCCTTTTCTAGCAAACGACGCATTGCTAAAAACAGTTTGGAGTTTTCGCTTGTAGATGCACTGAATCGAGGGTACTTCGAATGTTATTATCAACCTATCATTGACGCGAGTAGCCATAGGGCTATTGGATGTGAAGCATTACTGCGTTGGAATGACCCTAAGCGAGGGTTTGTATCTCCCGGTATATTTATCCCTTTGGCTGAAAAGTTAAATCTGATCAATCGCTTGACCTATTATGTGTTTAATCAGGTTGTTGATTTTATAGCTAAAAATGAAAGCGTTTTGATTGGAAAATACGTTAGCATTAACATAAGCCGTAAAACACTAATCGCGCCGAGGTTACTCCGTATTGTTAAGCAATTCCAAAAAGCTCACCCCCATATCCTCAAAAAGCTTGTCTTCGAGATCACAGAGAATGGTGAATACACCGATGAAGAGTTGGAAATAGCAAAAAAACATATTCAAGAGCTGTGTCGAACGGGAATTAGAATAGCGGTTGATGACTTTGGAACAGGTTACTCTGGTTTAAACTTTGTTAGTCAGCTTCCTTTTGAAATCATGAAGATAGATCGAGTGTTCGTTAAGAACCTTGATAAGCAGCAGAGTACGAAGCCTGTTCTGGAATCGATGGTCAATCTTGCAAGGAGCCGTAATATGACGGTTATTGTTGAGGGAGTAGAGACTGACATTCAGTTGCAGATTCTCTTTGACATGGGCTTCGTCTATATACAGGGATTTCTATTTGCCCGCCCGATGCCAGAAGAAGAAGTCATCGAATATCTTAAGCATATCAATAAGATAAATACTATCAATACACAATGCAGAGAAACACCTGCTTTGGAGAGTTAACAGGTAACCATAGGGGGCAACTGCAGTGCCTAGTGTGACTTGGTACTTTAACATTCATCTTTATTCTCAAAATGAGAATAAGCTAGGTAACTTTTATAAGTTGTTGTAAATTAGATAAAAAATATCAGGTATTATTTTTGCTGCGTCTCTTTCTAGTGCGATTCGTTCTAGATAAGGGGCCAGACTTTATGAAACTCCAAAGTATCATTTTCCTTGCTACTACCTCTATCCCATTTTTCTCGGGAGCTTTAACAACCAGTGACTTAACATTTGAGTCCGGATCAGATGCTTCCAATTATTCCGCGAAAGGGAAGCCAAACAACACATATTCTGTTGCTGATTCTCTCCCGAGTGATGTTCTTCAGAATGTTTATTCAATGCTTCCTGAGGGCACTGTGGTAAACAGTGATTTTATTGCGCCTGAGCGTTATTCCAGTATAGATATCGATGACCAGTTGAATGGTGCAGCTTACGCGACAGCAACCGTTACTTTTCTAAATGAAGGGGCTGGGTATCGAAATAGTCTAGGGTATTTTGTTTTCGACACTGATAACCCTCCGACTTCTAAAGATGAAATTGACGCTCATGTGATCATATTTCCAAATACCTCAAAGCCACGAGAAGGTGAGATGCAGGAAGGTGATTCGATTGATTTGAGCGTTCAACTGACCGAAGGACAAACCTTGGCTTTTTTCATCATTCCCAATGGCTGGGGGTGGAGCGGTTCCTACAATAATATTTCTAGCCTAGGTAACTGGGGTACACCATTTTATAGTTACCCGTCGTTGAACCCAGAAAGCACGTCAGAATATCGTAGGCACAACGTGGCATTTATTGATACCGCTAACGAGTTTCTAGTGCTAGGTTTTGAGGATATTCGCCGGCCTCAAGGTGATAACGATTTTAATGATCTGATTTTCACTGTAAGTATCTCCCCATTTTCGGCTGTGGACGGAGTGAATACTGATGGCTCAACGGATTCAAAATATGAAACGTTGACTCAAAACAATGACCCAGACATTACCGTGACTTCGGTTTACCCAAGTTCAGACAGTTTCGCGACAATAGCGTTTGAAGACCGGTGGCCATTGATGGGAGATTACGACTTTAATGATGTAGTTTTGCAGTATAGGGTCACAGAAACCCTAAATGGGGTCAGAGAGCTAAAGGGTATCACGATAGATTATACCCTTCAGGCTATGGGAGCCGGTTATTCGAACGGATTTGCAGTTCAATTGCCAAATGTTGATCCCTCTAATGTCTCTTCCGCATCCGTGACACGTAACGGTGTAGAGGTTGAGCATACTGTACTTGAATCAGACAACGGCGAAACGGTGCTGATAGTCTCGGAAAGTGTCAAAGACGATCTGCAGGATTTAGGGGTGTTTTCAGGAGGCTGTATGTTTTATCGGACCGAAAGTGCATGTTTGGATCAGCAAGCAGCTGGTGTGCTTGGATACCAATTGAACGTTGAATTGACGACTCCAATCTCTCGGGAGCTTATTGGCTACCCTCCTTATGACTCGTTCATATTTGCAGCAGAGAATACCTACCACGGCGACTTCTTTACTTCTTTTCCAGGGATGCAGTGGCAGACCCATTTCAAACAGTTTCCAGGCACTAGTAACATGGATAGTAGCTTGTTAAACCAGCATGATGACCATTCTGGTGGAGGGCTATGCTTCTTAACTGAAAACAATATGCCTTGGGTGATTAACATTCGGGATGATTGGCAGCACCCAGTCGAATATATGGACATAAGTAAAGCGTATACGAACTTCCCGACTTGGGTAGAAAGTAATGGTGACACAGATGGAGAATGGTACAAGTCTCCGGAAGCCGATCGTGTCATTTCAGCGCAATAGGAGAGGATTATGAAGCATTCAAATCGTATTACTTTAAGTTTACTGGTTTCGCTTTCCCTTGTTGCTTGTGGTGGTGGGGGAGGTGGCGACGCAGGTTCTGCTGGAGGAGGAGCATCTGCAACGACTCCAGCTGCAGCGAGTACCCAAATAGATAACACCGCCGACATCGTTGCCTCAAGAGATTTCTCATTCGATGTAGGGCAGATCATCACGTTTACCGTGGACTATAACGGATCCAGTGATGGGGCCGTTCATCTCTATTCAGAAGCAGCCTTTACCAGCGATAGTGGGGAGGTCATAGCAGATCCGACATCCCGCATCACAACCATTTATCCAGACAGAACCTCAACAGTTACATTGGAAGTCAATAGTAACTGGCAGCAGATATATGCTCGTTGGGTTCCGATGGTGAGTAACGAAACCGAACTGAGCTGGGTTGTATCACTTGATCAGGCGAGTAACAGCTACCAAATATCCTTTTAATACTTAGCTTGTTAAATCTAGTTTGATCAACTTAGCAAAAGCGAGACTTCTAAGATGTGTGTTGATTTATCGGAAAATTGGGTGAAATCCTTATCAATGCGCAGATATTTCTCATCGAGTGAAGAAAAGGTTGTAATCGTTTTTAATAAGTCGATAACTTCTGAGCTGTGGTTGTGAAGATATTGCTTAAAGCTGTCCAGTCGTACTTTATGTATGTTCTCGACTTTAGTGACTGCTTTTAGGATCGATTCTTCTGTTATATTTGTTGTTTCTATGTGGTTCATAGATTTGTTGCTTCCGTAGTGTGATCGCAGAAAGCTAACATCTTCATTATTCGGGAGATATGACCTAGATCAGTAGATAGTCGATTAATGTTTAGAAATCAGAAAGGAGCCATTTAGGCTCCTTTGTGTTTAGTAAGCGACACCAATACGTTGGTTGGTGTGCTTAGCAGACTCAAGTTCATCAATCATGGCAACGGCGTAGTCAGCGACTGAGATACGACTGTTACCTTCACTATCGGTCAACAACATGTCACCACCTACACGGTAAGGTGCTTGTTTCTCGCCAGGGAAGATATCTGCAGCGGGACTAACGAAGGTCCAGTTGACATCACTTTCTAGAGAGCGAAATACCTGTAACGCTTCTCCCATAGCTACAGCTTCAGGCTTATACTCATCAGGGAACTCAGGAACAGTAATAAGCTTAATACCCGGTGCCACTTCCAAAGAGCCTGCCCCCCCTACCCAAAGTAGTCGAGAAGCAGTAGATTGAGGCAACTGAGTCAACAGCATTTCTGCGGTTTTCGCGACGATGTCATGATTGCCTGCCGAGCGGCCGCCAATCGCTGAGATCACTACTTCTGCACCATCAACTGCGGCGGTGATATCAGAATTTTGGTCCAGTAAATCAAACTGTCGTGCTTCAACATTCTCTGTTTCGAAGCTAGCGGGGTTTCTTACTAAAGCGATAACCTCATGCCCGCGCGCTTTTGCTTCATTTACGATGTGGCTACCAATCCAACCTGATGCACCTAACACTGCAATTTTCATCTTCATATCTCCTGTTTGTGATTCAGTATTTCGTAACAACAAATGCAGTCTAATGGATAGCTATCTAGCGATAAATGAGCGTATGTGATACACATTGTATCAATATGGTTTACTAATGGTGACGTGTTATGGATCGCTTAATCGCAATAAGAAGTTTTGTTGAAGTCGCGAATGCTAAGAGCTTTACCAAGGCAGCAGAATCGCTAGATATTAGTCGACTGCAGGTATCTCGACACGTGCAGGAGGTTGAACACTGGCTACAACAGCGTTTGTTGCACCGCACGACGAGAAAGGTGAGTTTAACCCATGCTGGTGAACAGGCGTTTGTTCGATGTCAGCGCATTTTAGATGAAGCCGCTGCGTTAGAATTAGACTCAATGTGTGGCAAAGATGCTTTAGTGGGAACAATTAGGGTGGCTGCACCAATTGGGTTTGCACAGAACCTGCTAATCGATAGAGTCCAAAATTTTGTGTCACTCCATCCAAAAGTTGTCATCGATATATTGGCTTCGGATCAAAACTCAGAGCTGGTGGATGAGAGAGTGGACGTTGCATTACGCTTCACTGATAAACCAGCGGATAACCTAATTGCTCGAAGGTTAATGGCAATTGATACAGCTATATGTGCATCGCGCGACTATCTATCCGAATTTGGAGAACCTAAACACGCCGAGGAGTTAGTAGACCACAACTGTTTAACACATTTAAACGTCAAAAATTGGTTGTTCGTTAAGGACAATCAAACGGTGGATGTTGAGGTATCGGGCAATATTAGAGCGAATGATTTGAGTACTTTAGTGAGAGTCGCCGTTAATGGAAAGGGAGTAATTCGGTTACCGTGCGACTTAGCGAATCCACTAATAGAGAAAGGGGAGTTGCTCTCCATTCTAAATGACTATCACTATCCAAGTTATGCCCTATGGGCTGTGTATTTATCTCGCAGCTATCAGCAACCTATTGTCAGGCAGTTTATCGACTATCTGGTTGAATGTTGGCAAGAGGACATAAAACGAAAATAAAAAGCCCGGCGAAAATGCCGGGCTGTAGATTCTTAGAGGCTGAAATTACTTACTGCTCAACCGCTTCAGTCTGAGACTGCTTCTGCTGAACTTTGTACACTTTACCTGCATTGAATCGTTCTAGGTAATCAGCTAGATCGCGTTTCACTTCTGGAACCAGAATATACAGACCAATAATGTTGACTAGTGCCATCGCGAAGATCATAGCATCAGAGAAGTCGATAACAGGGCCAAGGTTCATTGCTGCACCAATCACTACAAAGATACAGAATTTAACTTTGAAGATAAGCTCCGCTGTTTTGCTCTCACCGAATAGGTAAGTCCAAGCTTTAAGACCGTAGTAAGACCAAGAGATCATTGTAGAGAAAGCAAACAGAACAACGGCAATAGCAAGAATGTATGGGAACCAGCTGATCGCACTACCGAATGCCGCTGAAGTCAGTTCAACACCTGCCAGGCCTGTGTCTGTATCTAGGTAACCTGTGATGATGATAACTAGGGCTGTCATGGTACAAATTACAACGGTATCGATGAACGGTTCTAGCAGAGACACGAAACCTTCTGACATTGGTTCTTTTGTTTTAACTGCTGAGTGAGCAATAGCCGCAGAACCCACACCCGCTTCGTTCGAGAATGCTGCACGTTTGAAGCCTTGGATAAGTACGCCAATTACACCACCAGCGATACCTTCACCCGTGAATGCTCCGTTAAAGATAGCGCCAAATGCGTCATCAATGCGGTCGAAGTTCATTAGGATGATGATAAGTGCCGCACCGACATAAATGGTCGCCATGAAAGGAACCACTTTCTCTGTCACTTTAGCGATAGACTTGATACCACCGATGATAACAATACCAACGATGACAGCTAGGATAAGACCAAACAACCAGCCTTTATCAGCAAAGAACGAAGCGTCGCCACCTGTTACACCTACTACCTGCTTGAACGCTTGGTTAGCTTGGAACATGTTACCGCCACCAAGAGAACCACCGATCGCGAACACAGAGAACAGAACAGCTAGGGTACGGCCAAATGCAGCGTTACCGCGTTTAGCTAGACCTTTGCTTAGGTAGTACATAGGACCACCAGAAACTGAACCGTCTGGGTTGGTGTTACGATATTTCACACCAAGAGCACATTCTACAAACTTACTAGACATACCAAGTAGGCCTGCAAGGATCATCCAGAATGTTGCACCTGCGCCACCGATAGAAACTGCGACCGCCACACCAGCGATGTTACCAAGACCAACAGTACCAGATAGCGCCGTAGTCAGTGCTTGGAAGTGAGATACCTCGCCATCTTCTTTGGCTTTTGGATCTGAGAACTTACCGGAGACTAATTGAACTGCGTGTTTGAACCCACGGAAGTTGATAAAGCCAAGGTAAAAGGTAAAGAAGCTTGCTGCAACAACCAACCAAAGAACGATCCAAGGCACCTGCACGTCTGTAAAAGGGAAAGGAATGGTCGAGAAGATCATACCTACAAATGGGTTGACGATAGGTGCAACGACTTCGTTGATTTTGTCATCCAAGTTGGATGCCGCAGCGCTACCCGCAAAAAGACTTGCCAAAACGGCAAGCGATATACGCTTTGTCATGCTTTTCCTGCCTATGCATTATGGTTTATATGAATATTATTTATATAGATGTTGTGTTTGTTACATGTGTGTAACAAATGGTTATTATTCATTTTATAAATAGGTCCGCAACATCTTTGGCGGAAAACTTGATCCAGCAAACAATTCTGATATTCGCTAACTCTAGACAGGTAAATTGAACTTCTTCACTGCTTTTTCTTTGAAAAGTGGAATTATTGATGATAATTCGGTTTTCAATATAGTTGTTAATACTGTATTCGCGGCTGAAATATAAAACTGTGTGATTAAAGTTTGAACAGCAGACAAATTTGCGTTAAGGCTCATAAGAAGTGATTTGTGATGATTTATATTCTTTAGGTGAATATTGATTCACGGTGTTTAACTCGCCACTTGTGAGTATTCACGAGCCTAATTCACAATGTGGTAATCAAAATTACTGTATCTCTCGTATAGGTTCCTAACACACGAGAGGAGAATAAGGTATGGAACTTCAAATTGAATCATTGGAAGGCGGCATTTACTTGGCTTATTCGATTGATGAAGGCGATAGATTGCTTTTGCGCGATACCAATCAAAATCCGCTGAAATTTTGCAGTTTATCTCAAGCAAAAGAACACTTTAAGGACCAGCATTACCACAGTGCGTCATTGGTTCATCAAAGTGCTTACGATGAAATGTGCGGAGAGGATATAGGTTCCAGTCACTCTCTTAAAACTGACCTAATGTGGTTCTAGAGAGGCTTTGCAAGTGGCGGGCAGCGAGTAAAATGTGCCCGCTCTAGAGCTTATAGAACGCTGTCACTTTCTTGTCATACTCTGAGAGTATTTTTCCGACGGAAAATCACCTTTAGCATGTTTTTTAGAATGGTGTACGAGTGTTGTGGCCAGAAGTAGAAGAAAATGACAAGAAAGTTGAGTGAGCTAGATGATGTGATTATCAAGAACCTTCAGGATAATGGATTTATCAAAAGCGAAGCTGAAGCGTATTTAAAGCGCAATGTGTATAAGTTGGAAAAGCACGAAGTGGATACGATTAAGAATTATGCGGAACATTTTGGTCTCAATGCAAAAGAGCGAATCATTGAAGATATTCTTGAGCTTCGCAGAGAGGCACTTATGCTAAAGCTCATATCGCAACCAGCTGCAATATAAGCCTAGATATCCAAAGCTTTTTAAGCCTCAGAGATCATACTCGCTCCGAGGCTTGATTACATAACTAGGGGAGATCAAAGATTAGAGCAGTAACTGGTGCATCTCCTGAGTTTTCGAAAGAAACCGATGTCGTTGCCTCAACTTTTGCTCCATCACCTGAGTGCAGTACGGTACTGTCGACGGTCAATTGTCCTTCTACTTGGTGTATGTAGAGATTTCTGCCTTGTGCAATCTCATAAGTAATGCGCTGACCAGCAGCCAAAATCAACTGTTGAAGAGAGGCATCTTGCTTTATATGCAGAGTGCCATTGCGACCATCGGGTGTTGCGATAGGCGTTAACCCTTCCGATTTACCAAAGTCCTTCTGTTGATAGCCAGGTTCATTACCAAACGTGTTTGGTTGAATCCAAATCTGTAGAAATCGCAGAGTATCAGAGTCGGATGCATTGTATTCGCTGTGATAAATTCCACGGCCAGCGGACATTAGTTGGAACTCTCCAGCCGGCAAGGTTTGAATATTACCTTCGCTATCTTTATGTTCGATGGCGCCTTCCAAAACATAGCTGATGATCTCCATGTCTCTGTGACCGTGTGTAGCAAAACCAGCACTTGGCTGAACAATGTCATCATTAATCACTCGTAAGGCAGAAAACCCCATGTGCTTTGGATCATAGTAATCTCCAAAGGAAAACGTATGTTTACTGTCAAGCCAGCCAAAACTAGCACCGCCACGATCCTCTGAGTGTCTAACTGTAATCATAATATTGCCCTCCAGTGTTCGATATTAAGCGAATTTCTTTGCGATAAATTGATCAACTGCTGCTTTGCCTGAACCTGATAATGCCAGTGATACACTCGCAGCCATAAGGGCTAGGCCAAACTCATAGCCGTTGTTAGACATGAAAAGTCCGTTCTCAAAGTGAACTGAGAAAATGGCGACAAGCATAGTAAATGCAAGAGCAATGGAAGCTGGACGTGTAAGAAGGCCAAGCAAAATGAAAAGACCACCAAAGAACTCAGCACTACCTGCTAAAAATGCCATTAGAATACCAGGCCCTAGACCGATAGATGCCATCCACTGACCAGTCCCTTCCAGCCCGTAACCACCAAACCAGCCAAACAGTTTTTGTGCTCCATGCGCCATAAAAATGATCCCAACTGGAATACGTAGCGCCAGAGCGCTGTAACCTGCTTTTGATTCTGTCAGTGTTTTCAGTAGAGCTTTCATAGTGTCATCCTCAAATTTTTCAAATTCATTGGTAGAGGGTTTATATCTTTCCCTCATTGGTTAAAACTGAGTTTAGGCGCTGATGAGGTGAGAAAAAATCGTAGAAAATTAACATACTCGTTCGAAATATTTGAATAACCGCGTTTTGGGAAAGGAGAGGCCAAGTTCTTAGGGGCTTTGGCAAGATTGGGTTGGCTACCGCAATGGTAAAGGTAATAGATGTTCTGGCGCCTTGTTGCTACTTAGCCTGTTTCCAATGAGTGATGCTCTGCAATATCGTTCAATACTGTCTCTCTCCTAGTCGTTATCTTGGTGAAAAAGAGGAGATAACGAGATGGAAAATTTGATATTGGCGATGGTGGTGTTTGCATTTGTTGGAGCCGTGACACCTGGCCCGGTGAATCTGTTAGCGACAACCACTGCGGTAAATGATGGGCCAAGGGCGGCGTCCAAGCACGTTCTGGGCGCATCGATAGCATATGCGGTTGTTGTATTTGGTACCGGACAGATGATGCAAACGCTGGCTTTCACGTTACCAAAGCTTGAGTTTTGGATGCAGTTAATAGGCAGTAGCTTCTTGTTTTATCTTGCTTACCAAATCTTTGCAGCGCCGGTACAAGGTGTCACTGTTCAACAAGGAAAGAGTTCCGGCTGGGTGACTGGAAGTTTGACTCAAATACTCAACCCTAAGGCATGGTTGGTTGCGATGTCCGGCGTAAGTCTTTACGTAATAGGGCAGGAAAATGAACAATATTCCTTGTGGCTCTTTACTCTGGTTTCATTATTAGTCTGTGTGATCGGGGTTGGCATATGGGCGATGATTGGCCGTGTTTTAGCGAATCGACTTGCAAATCCAAGAGCTCACCGCCAATTTAATAGATTCATGGCAATGATGTTATGCGTGTCTGTCGTGATGATTTGGCTCTGAATGCAATGGTGAGTGAATGAAGAAAGATAAAAGTGCGAGCTTCAAGCTGAGTACGGTTCTTCCATGGATCGAGTTACGTGTCGCCAATCAGTCGACGGCATGTTATGACGCTCACTCCCATGATGAATTTTCATTTGGCATTATCAATCAGGGCTGTGCAGATTATCGAAATCGGCGCAATACACATCAGATTGGACAGGGGGATATCGTTACTATTAACCCAGCAGATATTCATTCGTGTAACCCACACCAAGGTACTTGGTCCTATAGTATGTTGTTTGTTGACGCACTGGAGATGGGAGAAATCCAGCAAGAAATGAGTTCTAATCAACGATATGACTACCTAGCTTTTGATAGTGATTTAGAGCGTCATCCGGAATTTCAGCAACGATATTTGGCACTTTTTTCTGCGCTTCAGAGCGAAGAAAATGTGTTGTTAGCTCAATCTTGTTTGTATGATTTTATTGAGCTTACTTCTCGACAGAGAGTTAAACCGATGGCAAAGACCGGCTTGTCTAGTCTTGCGGTGGTGCGCGAGAAGTTAATGGATGAACTGAGTAACTCTCATTCCTTAGAAGCGTTAGCAGAGGAAGCGGGAATGAGCCGATATCAGCTTTTACGTGCTTTCAAGGACCAGTATGGGTTACCACCATACGCTTATCTTATGGATGAAAAGATAAAGCGTGCGAAAGTGATGCTCAAGTCTGGAGAAGATATTGTTGATGTTGCCAACAACCTGGGCTTCTCAGATCAAGCGCATTTTCAGCGACATTTTAAAAAGAAACTTGCTGTGACACCTAAGTTTTATCAGTCTCACTTTGTGGAGTGAATCCAGTCCGATGTTGGAAAACAATCTCACTATTCGAGCCTATACCCGCCAACGTAGAGGCCATGCTCATGAACATCATCAACTTGTGCTTCCTATTTTGGGTACCATCATTATTGAGCTGGAAGGCTATCAAGGAAAAGTGTCGGTCGGTGAGTGCGTGGTGATAAAAGCCACCACTTTTCACCATTTTCGCGCTAATGAGGCTGCGCGTTTCATTGTCGCTGATTTAAACACTTTGCCAGAGAATTTGTTGAATATGGACACTCTGGTTTTTCCGATTTCTTCACCACTTCAGTCCTACCTAACATTTGTTGAATCTCAGCTCCAGCATCGGGTAACCCCTACCATCGAAGAGCCAATGGTCGACATGTTTATGAAGCTATTGGCGCAGCAACAGGCCGGGCAGCAACTTGATCATAGGGTTAGAGCCGTGCTGCATCATATCGAGGAAGACCTAGCCAGAGAGATTACGGTAGATAACTTAGCTAAGGTTGCCTGTTTGAGCCCGACGCAGTTTAAAAAGATTTTTAAACAATCCACTGGATTAAGTGTTCTGCAATACGTGACCAAGCAAAGAATGGAAAAAGCCAAGGCACTACTTACGCATACAGATATCCCAGTTCAGTTAATAGCAGAGAGAGTCGGGTACGCTGACCTGTCAGCCTTTAGCCGACGTTTTTCATTATCATTTGGGCTGTCTCCCCGAGAGCTACGTGGTTGATGAAATTGAGTCTATAAAATCAAGTAAAGTGTCTTTTCTGCAAAGTCTTATGCTCTTTGCTTGTTTAAGCTGTGCTTATCAAAATGATAAATACAAAGAGTACAGCTATGAGTCAGACGCTAAAAACACACAATGAACATCTTGGAGTTCTGGTTATCCTGTTTGCTTCTTTATTGTGGGGGACGACTGGTACCGCAGCTACGTATGCGCCTGATATAAGCCCGTTGGCTATTGGTGCTTTTTCTATGGGTGTGGGTGGACTTCTCCTGGCTCTGTTTGCTTGCAACACGATCAGAAAAGATCGGCGCATATTGAAATCCAATAAAGCTATTTTGTTGACTGGAGCACTTGCTTTGGCCGTTTACCCTCTCGCGTTTTATAGCTCTATGAGAATGGCCGGTGTGGCGATTGGGACGGTAGTCTCTATCGCGAGTGCGCCATTCTTCGTTGCATTTCTGGAGTGCCTGTTTGGCAAAGAGAAAACAATCGATACCCGCTGGGTGATAAGCCTCATCGTGGGCGCAACTGGTATCCTTTTACTGACTCTATCAGAGACATCAACTTCCACACAAGCTGATATTCAACACATGAAATTCATAGGAATAGCGCTCGGATTGCTTGCGGGTTTCACCTATGCCACTTACGCGTGGGCAGCCAAAATGCTCATCACTGAAGGCATACATTCCAAATCTGCGATGGGGAGTATTTTCGGGCTGGGTTCACTATTGTTGTTACCTTCATTGTTTTTTACTGGTGGTAATTTGTTTGCGACACCAATAAATACATCCGTCGCTTTGTACATGGCGTTTGTTCCAATGTTTCTTGGCTATGTCTGCTTTGGTTATGGGTTAAAAACGGTGTCTGCCAGCAAAGCGAGTTTGTTGACGTTGTTTGAGCCTGCTGTGGCAGCAGTATTTGCCGTAGTTGTAGTCGGAGAGCATATTGGCGTGTCAGGGTGGGGAGGAATTGGGCTGATAATGGTTTGCTTGTTACTTCAATCCTACCAGCCCAAAAATAGAGAGAGTTTGTTAGCTACGCAAAGCCAGTGAAACTTTGGAAGTCGGCTGGCGCCCTAAGGCGTCGCTGATTTCCCATCCAGCCTGAGCGAGACGGTTTAGATCTACGCCTGTTTCAATCCCTAAACCTTGGCAAAGGTAAACCACATCTTCTGTCGCTACGTTACCAGAAGCGCCTGCGGCATAAGGGCACCCCCCTAAACCTGCTACGCTGCTATCTACAACACGTACGCCCATTTGAAGGGCTTGGTATATATTGGCAAGCGCTTGTCCCCAAGTGTCATGGAAATGAACAGCGACCTGTTGTGAAGGCACTCGCTCAAAAACCGCGTTGAGCATGTTCGCAACTCGTACTGGCGTACCCGTGCCAATTGTGTCTCCAAGAGAAACTTCATAGCAACCAAGATCAAGCAGTGCTTGAGCAACCTTGGCGACCTGACTGGGCTCAGTTGGGCCGTCATAAGGGCAATCGACGATGCAGGATAAGTACCCTCTAACCGGAATGCCTTTGTCTTTTGCTAGAGCCACCACTGGGTGAAATCTTTCCAGGCTTTCTTCAATAGAACAGTTGATGTTTTTCTGGCAAAAGCCTTCTGAAGAGGATGTGAATACCGCGACTTCGTTAGCGTTGGCGTCGAGTGCCTGCTCAAACCCTCTTATGTTGGGTGTTAAAGCGGCGTACGTAACATTCGGCGCGCGAGTAATTTTGGACATGACTTCTAACGAGTCCGCCATTTGTGGCACCCACTTTGGTGAGACGAACGATCCGGCTTCGATGTGGTTGAGCCCACAGGAAGAGAGTTGATTGATCAGCGCGACTTTTGCCTCGGTTGAAACGGCTTGCTCATTTTGCAAACCGTCGCGAGGACCTACTTCAACTATCTTGACTGACTCTGGTAGTAACGAGGTCGTCGTCATTCACGGCCTCCCATTGCCCAATTTGGTGGTCGCTTATCAAAGAAAGCTCTAAGACCTTCTTGCCCTTGCTCAGACACCCTGACTCTTGCGATTAATTGACTGGTGTACTCAATTAAAGCATCGTCAAGTGCCTGAGAATCACATTCTCGAATCAGAGCTTTGGTTTGCGTAAGCGCAGCAGGGCTATTAAGCTGCAACTGATTTACCATTTCAGTGACGGCTTTCTCCAGTTCGCTGGCTTCAACAGCTTCATGAATCAAACCAATCTCAAGCGCTTTGTTAGCGTCAAAACGTTCAGCAGTCAGCATGTAACGCCTAGACTGGCGAGCACCAATCGCGCGGTTCACATAGGGCCCGATGGTCGCTGGAACCAGCCCTAGCTTTACTTCGCTGAAGCAGAACAAGGCGCTATGATCAGCAATCGCGACATCACAGCAGCAGATGAGCCCCAGAGCCCCACCAAACGCACAGCCATGAACAACAGCGAGAGTAGGGTGAGGGAAGTTATCCAAACAGCGCATCAACTGAGCAAGTCTTGACGCATCTTCCTGATTTTCCTGTTCGCTTTTATCTGCCATTGACTGCATCCAGCCAAGATCAGCGCCTGCAGAAAAGTGTTTTCCGTTACCACGTAACACTAAGCATCTAACGTCCAACCGCTGTGCCAGTGAGTTAATCGATTCTATCAACTGTTCGATAACCTGCGCGTTGAACGCATTGTGCTTATCTGGCCGGTTAAGTGACAGACTGGCAACGCCGAACGTATCGACGCTGCAAGTGAGATAGTTGGTATCTTTCAGAGTGGTCATGTCAGGCTCCTACATTCTAAAGATACCGAAATGGCTATCTGGCATCGGAGCATGTTCTGTCGCGGTGAGCGCTTGGGCGAGAACATGTCGGGTTTCTTTCGGATCGATGATGCCATCATCCCAGAGGTGAGCACTTGCGTAGTATGGATGGCCTTGTTCTTCATACTGATCAACGATGGTTTGCCTGAACTGGCCTTCTTCCACCTCTGACCAAGGTTCGCCTTGGCGTTTCAGGACCTCACGTTTCACTTGCGTTAGTACGCCAGCGGCTTGTTCGCCGCCCATTACTGAGATGCGAGCGTTAGGCCACATCCACATCATCGTTGGCTCGTAAGCGCGCCCACACATACCGTAGTTGCCCGCTCCGTATGAGCCGCCAATGATGATGGTGAATTTAGGCACATCAGCACAAGCCACTGCCATGACGAGTTTGGCGCCATGTTTGGCTATGCCACCTTCCTCAACTTTTTTTCCGACCATGAACCCCGTAATGTTCTGTAGGAACAGCAATGGAATTTTTCGCTTAGCACACAGTTCGATAAAGTGGGCGCCTTTCTGGGCTGACTCCGCAAACAAGATGCCGTTGTTGGCGACAATACCAATCAGTTTGCCCTCGATACGAGCAAAGCCACACACTAGTGTTGTGCCAAACAGGGCTTTAAATTCATCGAAATCGGAATCATCAACAATGCGCGCAATCACTTCTCTCACGTCGAAAGACAAGCGCAGATCGGCATTGACGATACCGTAGATATCTTCAGCGGGTAGACGTGGTGGCAACACCTTTTCCGTCTGCGGTATTACTGGCTCTTGGTTGCTGCTTGCAAGTGCTTCTCTTGCCATATGGAAAGCTTGTTGCTCGTTTTCCGCGTAGTAGTCTGCAACCCCTGATTTACGGCAGTGAACATCCGCACCGCCAAGTTCCTCGTCCGTCACGATTTCACCTGTGGCCGCTTTAACTAAAGGAGGCCCGGCAAGGAAAATGGTGCCTTGTTTTTTCACGATAACAGAAACATCTGCCATCGCAGGAATATAAGCGCCACCCGCGGTACAAGGCCCAAGAACAACCGCTATTTGTGGTATGCCTTTGGCGGACATGCGTGCTTGATTAAAGAAAATACGTCCGAAATGGTCTTTGTCTGGGAACACCTCAGCTTGGTGAGGTAAGTTCGCACCGCCCGAGTCGACCAGATAAACACATGGCAAGTGGCAGCGTTCAGCGATTTCTTGTGCTCTGAGGTGTTTTTTGACTGTCAGTGGGTAGTAGGTACCGCCTTTGACTGATGGGTCGTTGGCGAGCACCATACAGGTAACCCCTTTTATTTTGCCGATACCTGCAACGACACCTGCACAAGGGATTGATTCTTCATAAACATTCCATGCTGCGAACTGACCGACTTCTAAAAAGTCTGAACCTTGATCAAGCAGAAGATCAATACGTTCGCGTACCGGAAGTTTGCCTTTCTTTCGCTGTCTTTCGACAGCCCTAGCGCCACCACCTTGTTTGATGGATTCAACATCTGCGTTCAATTTTTCGACCAGTCCACTCATTGCTTGCTGATTTTTAGTGAACAGGGGAGAGTCGGTTTTGATTTTAGTTTTTATGATTGCCATAACATCCTCGTTAGCGTGACTCTTCAAACAGTTCACGCCCGATAAGCATCCTGCGAATTTCGGAAGTACCCGCGCCAATTTCATAGAGTTTGGCGTCTCTTAATAAACGACCTGCAGGGAATTCATTGATATATCCATTACCGCCTAGCAGCTGGATGGCATCGAGTGCAAGCTGTGTTGCTAATTCGGCACTGTAAAGAATCGCGCCAGCGGCATCTTTTCTTGTTGTTTCACCGCGGTCACAGGCAGCGGCAACGGTATAGACATAAGCGCGTGCCGCGTTGGCACGGGTGTACATATCCGCCACCTTGGCTTGAACTAACTGGAACTCACCAATGGACTGGCCAAATTGCTTACGGTCATGAACGTAAGGCACAACAAGGTCTAAGCAAGCCTGCATGATACCCAGTGGGCCAGCAGCCAGTACCACGCGCTCGTAATCTAAGCCACTCATTAAGACTTTGACGCCTTGGTTTACTTCACCAAGTACGTTTTCAACGGGTACTTTGCAGTTGTTGAAAACCAGCTCACAGGTGTTCGAGCCTCGCATACCGAGTTTGTCGAGCTTTTGAGCGTGACTGAATCCTTCAAAATCACGTTCGATGATGAAAGCGGTGATACCTCGTGAAGCCGCGCTAGGGTCGGTTTTGGCATAAACGACGAGTACGTCTGCATCAGGGCCGTTGGTGATCCACATTTTGGTGCCATTCAGCACATAATGATCACCGCTTAATTCGGCTTTGAGCTGCATGCTTACAACGTCTGAACCTGCATTGGGTTCACTCATTGCTAGCGCACCAATGTAGGAGCCATCAATTAATTTGGGTAGGTATTTTTCTCGTTGCTCAGCGTTTCCGTTACGGAAAATCTGATTCACACATAGGTTAGAATGAGCACCGTAACTAAGTGCTACAGAAGCAGACGCACGGCTTATCTCTTCCATGGCTACCACGTGTGCTAAATAGCCCATTGCAGCGCCACCATATTGTTCGTCTATGGTCACGCCAAGCAAGCCCATTTCACCCATCAATGACCACAAGTGGTTCGGGAATTGATTTTCCTCGTCCACTTTGGCCGCGATAGGTGCAATGTGCTCGCGGGCAAAAGCATTCACGTGTTCCCGCAACATGTTCACAGACTCATCGAGCCCAAAGTTGAGGGGGGTGTACTGAGATATCATATCGCCTCCGATTCAGCGGTTTTTGCTGGTTACGATCCCTGGCGGATTAATGATGTCTCGAGAAGCGCTTTAGCTGGCTTTTGAACGCTGCAACGCTTCTTCACATCGCTGGCGAGCGGTATTCAAATCGTCAAGGACAATGGTGATGTCCTCAAGTTGACGTTTGAGTACAGCTTCCTTCTCATCAATGATTTTGAGCATCTTAATCAACTGGGTATCTATTTGATTAGTATCGTAAAGCTCTAACAAGTCGCGTATCTCGGCCAATGAAAAACCAAGTCGCTTCCCTCGTAAAATCAACTTAAGACGAACCCTGTCTCTACGCTGATAAATCCGCATACTGCCTTTGCGCTCAGGTTGAATTAGGCCCATATCTTCGTAAAAGCGGATACTTCTTGTTGTGATATCAAACTCTTTAGCGAGCTCGCTGATTTTGTATGTTTCCACCAGATGAAACTCCCCAACTGCTAGGTGATAGACAATCACACTTTCCACTACGACGGTAAAAAAGATTTTACAGGTTGTGAATGTGTTTCTTTACGTTAACGTAAATGTTAGTGCTATGCTTACGTAAACGTCAAGAAAATAACCGTGCAAAAAACAAATGGCTTTGAAAAGTGAAAGCGGCGTCGTGAATTAAGCTGCTTTGTGGTCGCTGAGGTAGTAAAGCCGTTACTCAACAATCTTGTGAGGAGCAGGCAATGCAAGAGAAAGAGATTTGGATAGTTGCAGCGAAGAGAACGCCAATGGGGCGTTTTCAGGGCATGCTTTCTGAATATTCTTCACCCAAGCTAGGGGCGGTCGCGATAAAGGCGGCAATGGAAGAGCAATCTTTATCGCCAGATTTAGTCGATGAAGTGTATATGGGCTGTGTGTTGCCCGCAGGTTGTGGGCAAGCGCCAGCGAGACAAGCGGCTCTAGGGGCTGATTTACCGAAAGCGGTAGGTTGTACGACCATCAATAAAGTTTGTGGCTCCGGTATGAAAGCGGTGATGCTGGCAAACGACCTTATTCGAGCGGGCAGTGCCAATTGCATTGTTGCTGGAGGTATGGAGAGCATGACTAATGCGCCGTATCTGCTTAAAGAGTCACGCTCTGGGATGCGCATGGGTCACAAATCGACCTACGATCATATGTTCTTAGATGGTCTGCAGGATGCGTATGAAGGTGAACTCATGGGCGTCTTCGGTCAGCAAATTGCCGATAAGCTTGAATTTACCCGAGAGCAAATGGATGAGTGGGCAACCTTGTCGGTGAACCGAGCGATTGAAGCACAGCAGCAGGATTTGTTTGCCGATGAAATCGTCCCTGTTACCCTCAAGAAAGATCCTCCGCTTGATTATGATGAGCAACCACGCTCAATCAAGCCCGAAAAAATACCTCAGTTAAGGCCCGCATTCGCCAAAGATGGCTCTATTACTGCGGCCAACTCCAGCGCAATATCCGACGGGGCTGCCGCTCTTGTGGTTATGGACGCTCAGACGGCTAAGCAACAGGGTTTGGAACCACTGGCCATTATCAAAGGTCATGCAACGCATGCCCGAATTCCAGCTGAATTCACATTAGCACCTGTTTACGCCATTGAGCAGCTTCTATCGCAGTTAGATTGGGCGGTGGACGAAGTGGATTTATGGGAAATCAACGAAGCTTTTGCTGTGGTGACGCAGATAGCGGTTAAACAGCTCAGCCTCGATAGCGAGAAAGTTAACGTGAAAGGCGGTGCGTGCGCATTAGGCCATCCCATTGGTGCCAGTGGTGCAAGGATTCTTGTCACGCTGATTCATAGCCTTCGTCAGTTGCAGGCTTTGGGCACAGATGGCAATCAGAACAACAAACGCGTGGTGCGAGGTGTTGCATCACTCTGTATTGGTGGCGGTGAAGCAACCGCAATGGGTATTGAGATCCCACTATAAAAGAAAAGGACATCATTATGACTCAGTCAGTTCCCTTATTTATTGGCGGTGAGTTCTGCCAGTCACAGACCAATGAATGGGTCGAGGTGACCAACCCGGCAACCAGTGAAGTGATTGCCAAACTTCCTTGTGCGACCGAGCAAGAAATGGAGCAAGCGATTCAAAATGCCGATGAAGTGTTTAAATCTTGGAAGGAAGTTGCGGTATCGGAGCGAGCTCGCTTGATGTTGCGTTATCAGCACTTACTTAAAGAACACCATGATGAGCTAGCGGAGCTTCTTTCAAAAGAGACCGGAAAAATCACCATTGATGCGAAAGGTGACGTCTGGCGAGGTATTGAAGTGGTTGAACAAGCTGCAAACATCGCAAGCAACATGATGGGCGAAACCGTCGAGAATGTTGCGACAGAAATTGATACTTACTCGATGATTCAACCGCTGGGGGTATGCTGTGGTATTACACCGTTTAACTTCCCAGCCATGATTCCCTTGTGGATGTTCCCACTGGCAATCGCCGCAGGGAATACCTTTGTTCTTAAACCTTCTGAGCAAGTACCGCTTACTGCGATGCGTTTGGCTGAGCTATTTGAACAGGCTGGCGCGCCAAAAGGCGTTCTTCAGGTTGTTCATGGCCGTAAGAATCAGGTCGATAAACTGCTCGTTCATCCTTTGATTCGTGCTGTGTCATTCGTAGGCTCTGTGCCAGTTGCTCAGTACATCTATCAGACGGGCACCAACTTCAATAAACGTGTTCAGGCGTTTGCTGGTGCGAAAAACCATATGGTTGTGATGCCAGACGCCAATAAAGCGCAGGTGATAAATAACTTAGTTGGAAGCTCAGTTGGCGCGGCTGGGCAACGATGTATGGCTATTTCAGTTGCGGTGTTCGTTGGAAGTTCGAAAGAGTGGGTCGATGATCTAAAAACTGAAATGGCGAAGATGACTCCGGGGGCATGGGATGATGGCAACGCGGCGTACGGGCCATTGATCAGTAAAGAAGCTAAGAATCGTGTAGTGAGTTTGATTGAAGAAGGCAAAGCGCAAGGGGCTGTGTGTGAACTAGACGGTACTCAGTGCCATGTTGAAGGTATGTCGGAAGGTAACTGGCTGGGCCCGACCTTGTTCACAGGTGTAACGACTGATATGTCGGTCTATGAGCAGGAAATCTTTGGTCCTGTTTTAGTTTGCCTGGAAGTCGAGACGCTAGAAGAGGCGATTGAACTGATCAATAACAACCCATACGGCAACGGAACATCGATCTTCACTGCAAACGGTGCGGCTGCACGTAAATACCAACACGAAATTCAGGTTGGTCAGGTGGGTATCAATGTCCCGATTCCAGTGCCTTTGCCGTTTTTCTCATTCACTGGATGGCGTGGCAGCTTCTATGGCGACCTGCACGCTTATGGCAAGCAGGCAGTTCGATTCTATACCGAAACCAAAACCGTTACATCGCGCTGGTTTGATGATGATATCCCAACAGGGCCAAACTTAACCATTCAACTGCGATAAGAGGAGGACAAATGGATTTTGAACTTAATGAAGACCAACGTGCATTTGCTGAAACCGCTCAGCAGTTTGCGATGGATGAGTTAGCGCCGATGGCCGCAGAGTGGGATGAAAAGCAGCTGTTTCCAAAAGATGTACTTAAAGCTGCAGGTGAATTAGGTTTTCTCAGCCTGTATACGCCGGAAGATCAGGGGGGCTTGCAGCTGAGCCGTCTTGATTCCTCAATCATCTTCGAGCAACTGGCGATGGGGTGCACTTCCACCACAGCATTCATGACCATTCACAACATGGTGACTTGGATGATTGCCAGTTTTGCAACTGAAGAAGCCAAAGAAGAGTTTTGTCCAAAACTGATCACTGGCGATTGGCTTGGTTCATATTGTTTAACTGAGCCGAACGCGGGCTCCGATGCCGCTTCATTGACAACCTCTGCGAAAAAGCAGGGGGATGAGTACATCATCAATGGCGGTAAAACCTTTATCTCCGGCGCTGGTGACACGGAAGTGTTAGTCGTGATGGCGCGTACAGGCGATAGCTCAGCAAAAGGTATTTCTGCTTTTGTCATTCCTGCGGATGCGGAAGGTATCAGCTACGGGCGTAAAGAACCCAAAATGGGGTGGAACAGCCAACCAACACGTGCCATCACGTTTGACAACGTTGTAGTACCTGAAAAGTACTTGTTAGGGAAAGAAGGGGAAGGCTTTACTTTCGCAATGAAAGGGCTAGATGGAGGGCGTATTAATATCGCGACTTGTTCAATAGGTACTGCGCAGCAGGCATTGAATGAGGTGATGCAATACGTCAAAGAGCGCAAACAGTTTGGTAAAGAACTGGCTCAGTTTCAGGGGCTACAGTTCAGGTTAGCTGACATGGTGACTGAGCTGGTCGCGGCCAGACAAATGGTGCGTCTCGCAGCAAGCAAATTGGACAATCAGGACCCAGAAGCCACGGCATATTGTGCGATGGCAAAACGATTTGCAACCGATGTCGGTTTTAAGATTTGTGACCAGGCACTTCAGCTATACGGAGGCTACGGCTATATCAAAGAGTACCCGATGGAGCGTCATTTCCGCGATGTGCGTGTTCACCAGATCCTTGAAGGTACCAATGAAATCATGCGATTGATCATCGCGCGTCGAACGCTAGCTGAAGGCTCTCAACTACTCTAATCGAAAGGATGCTCAACGATGAATCATTCAGAAGGAAGTACCATTCAACATACGATTCGCAACCATGTCGCAGTCGTTACCATGAACAACCCTCCAGCGAATACGTGGACGGCACAAAGTCTGGCTCAATTGAAACAACTCGTCTTAGATCTTAATGAGAACAAAGACGTTTACGCCTTAGTCATTACCGGACAGGGTGAGAAGTTCTTCTCTGCCGGTGCTGATTTAAAATTGTTTGCAGATGGTGATAAATCTGTCGCGGTGGATATGTCGCGCTTGTTTGGTGAAGCATTTGAAACCTTATCTGCATTCCGTGGTGTTTCCATTGCGGCCATTAATGGCTATGCGATGGGGGGCGGTCTGGAAGTGGCATTAGCTTGTGATATTCGAATTGCGGAAGAACAAGCGGTTATGGCGCTTCCAGAAGCCAAAGTTGGTCTATTGCCTTGTGCTGGTGGTACGCAAAACCTAACGGCGCTTGTTGGTGAAGGCTGGGCGAAACGCGTCATCTTGTGCGGTGAACAGCTTGATGCGGCAAAAGCACTTAACATCAAGCTGGTTGAAGAGGTTGTCAGCAAAGGGAATGCCCTTGATGCGGCAATTAGCCTTGCAGAAATGGTGGCAAATCAATCTCCGTCTTCGGTAACGGCTTGTAAATCATTGATACAAAACACAAGGACGAGCCCACTAGCACACGGTTTGATGAAGGAGCGTGAACTGTTTATTCAGTTGTTTGACACTCAAGATCAAACAGAAGGTGTCAACGCGTTCCTAGAAAAACGTCAACCTCAATGGAAAAATGGCTAGGAGGCAATATGACAGCAACCGTTCATTTTAAAGAGCTGCCTTGCCAAGACGGGATTACCAAGATTGGTGTGGCGACTCTTGATAATGCGCCCTCACTGAATGCCTTGACCTATGACATGTTAGCTTTGCTCACAGAGAAACTCGAAAGCTGGCAAGAAGACGACAGTATCGCTTGTGTCTTATTGGAAGGCCAAGGCGAGAAAGCGTTCTGTGCTGGTGGTGACGTACGCACCATGCATGATGTCATGCGAGATAAATCCAGTCAGGAAATCGAAGCGTTCTGTACCACTTTTTTTAAACTTGAGTACGAATGTGACTATCTGATCCACACCTACTGTAAGCCAATTATCGCGTGGGGTGAAGGCATCATCATGGGCGGCGGAATGGGACTTTATATGGGCTCTAGCCACAAAGTGGTGACGCCATCAACACGCTTGGCCATGCCCGAAGTGAGTATTGGTCTGTATCCCGATGTCGGGGCCACGTGGTTCCTGAATAGGCTTGAACCTGGGGTGGGGCTATTCCTCGGTTTAACGGGAGTGATGATCAACGGTAGCGATGCGCTTGATGTAAATTTAGCTGACCACATGGTGCTTTCAGAAGAGAAAGAGTCGCTGGTTGAGCGCTTGTTGTCTTTACTTTGGGACGAGCAGGAAGACGCTTATGAAGCGGTGACAGACTTGCTCATTGAATTCGGTGACAAAGTTAACGGCCACAAGCCAGACCCGCAAATGCAACCCTTTATGCAGGATATCCAACGCGCGTGCAGCGCTAGTGATGTTGTAGAAGTAAGTAAAAACATTCTGGATCTGGAAGGCCAAAGTAAGTGGCTCGACGTTGCGAAGAGAAATCATGCCTCAGGCAGCCCGATCACATCCCATATTTGTTTCAGGCAGTTGAATCGATACAAAGATCTGTCATTAGCCGATTGTTTTCGTCTTGAATTGAATCTCTCGGTACGTTCTGGGCTGTTAGGGGAATTCCGAGAGGGCGTCAGAGCCAGACTGATTGATAAAGATGGTGAGCCTAAATGGCAGTTCAGCCGTGTCGATAATGTCGATGAAGCCGTGATTGATACCTTGTTTACATCTCTTTGGGATGAAAAGTCGCACCCGTTGGCACAACTGGGCCATTACTAAGCTCTACGAGCAGGGAAAGAAGGAAATAATTCATGAGTACCATAGCGTTTATAGGTTTAGGTAATATGGGCGGCCCGATGGCCGAAAACTTACTTGCTGCAGGTTTGAAAGTGCAGGTGTTCGATTTAATGCCTGAAGCAGTAAAAAAACTGGAGTCCGCGGGTGCTGTTGCTGCTCCCACAGTGGAAGATGCCGTCAAAGGCGCAGATACGGTGGTAACGATGTTACCTGCTGGCGAGCATGTACGAGCGGTATATCTTGGCGACCATAGCGGTGGTGTTGGCTTATTAAATATGGTTGAAGATGGCACTTTTCTTATCGACTCTTCAACTATTGATCCCCAGTCAGCTCGCATTGTTGCGCAGTGTGCGGCAGATAAGGGGCTTGATTTTGTTGATGCCCCCGTCTCTGGCGGTGTGGCAGGGGCAAAAGCGGGTACGCTGACCTTTATTGTTGGAGGTTCAGACGGTGCCTTTGAAAAAGCAGAGTCTGTGCTTAAACATATGGGCAAAAACATCTTCCATGCTGGTAAAGCAGGTGATGGACAGATGGGTAAAATCTGCAACAACCTGATGTTGGGTATTCTTATGTCAGGGACGTGTGAAGCACTTAACCTAGGCATTGATAATGGATTGGACCCGAAAGTCCTTTCTAACATCATGCTGCAGAGCTCTGGCCGAAACTGGGCACTTGAATTATATAACCCTTGCCCAGGTGTGATGGAAACAGCACCTGCTAGCAACGAATTTAAGCCAGGTTTTATGAGTAAACTGATGCTTAAAGACTTGGGGTTAGGGCTGGATGCTGCTGCGCAGAGTCAATCTTCCGTGCCGATGGGTTCTTTAGCCCGAAATCTGTATGCTTTTCACAACGCAAATGGCAATGAAGAGCTAGACTTTTCAAGTTTGTTCGAGTTTTATCAATCTAAAAAGTAACGGAGTTCGCCGATGGATCTAAAACAGAGCGTAATAGCGATTACTGGTGCAGGGCAAGGCTTAGGCCAGATGATGGCTATCACACTAGCGCAAGCTGGCGCAGAACTGGCCCTACTGGATGTTAACGAAGAAGCCCTGATGGATACCAAAGAACAGTGCAATATGCTCGGGGTTAAAGCACTGACTTACAAAGTTAATGTGACGGACGAGCAGGAAGTGGAGCAGGTCTTTAGTGACATTGTCACTGATTTCGGACAGTTAGACGGCCTTATAAACAACGCTGGTATTCTTCGTGATGGTTTACTGGTAAAAGTCAAAGATGGTGAGATGACTAAAATGTCACTCGAGCAATTCAACTCCGTGATTGACGTGAACCTTACCGGAACGTTTTTGTGTGGACGAGAAGCCGCGGTTCAGATGATCAATTCCAAGCGAAAAGGGGTCATCATCAACATTTCTAGCGTTGCTCGTGCTGGGAACATCGGTCAGACAAACTATGCGGCGTCTAAAGCAGCTGTGGCGACTCTGGCGGCGACTTGGGGTAAAGAGCTGGCAAGGTATGGTATTCGAGCGGCCGCTATTGCACCTGGTGTGATTGAGACATCGATGACGGGAGCGATGAAACCAGAAGCGCGCGAGCGTCTGGAAAGAATGGTACCCGTGGGTCGGATGGGCGATCCCAAAGAAATTGCGAATACCGCTAAGTTTATCTTTGAGAATGACTACGTGAATGCGCGTGTATTTGAAGTCGACGGCGGGATATTCATGTAAAGCTTAAGCTTTCAAACGTTAAAAAGGCACGTGAGTTACGTGCCTTTCTTGTTTTAGAAATGAGTTATTTCAACTCGAATTTCCCTTTCATAATTGCCCAGTGGCCAGGGAAAGAACAGAAGAAGGTGTAATCACCACCTGCTTTCATTTTCTCTGTGCTGAATGTCACTGAAGTGCTTTCACCGCCACCGATGATTTTGGTGAACGCGTAAACGCGCGCATCATCTGGTTTGACGTAGTTGTTCGCCGCGCCCGCCGACATACCTTCCGTACCTACAGCCTGAACATTCGCTGTGTCGGCAATAACCACGTTGTGTCCCATAGAGGTCGCTGCGAGCTTACCTGTATGGTTCAACGTTAGTGTGACTTCTTTACAACTAGAAGGGACGCTAATGCTGTTAGTCGAGAATTGCATCATGTCGTTTGCATCAACAGAAACAGAACATTCTGCGCTTGCTTGAGCTCCGAAGCTGATTGCACCAAAAACAACAGCAAGAATTCCAACACTACGTTTAATCATATTTATTCCTCACGGTTTGTAGTTGAGAGACATTCTCATATACGTAAGAAATAGAAACTTTGATCACTTTCACTAAGTGCTGGATTTCTTGAGAAAAGCAGTTACATATTCTGATAATTGGGACCACCGCCACCTTCTGGCGGGAGCCAAGTGATATTTTGCGAAGGATCTTTTATGTCGCAGGTTTTGCAATGCAAACAGTTAGCGGCATTGATCTGTAGCTTCCGCGTATTATCAACCGTGACAATTTCGTACACGCCTGCAGGGCAGTATCGCTGACTAGGCTCATCAAAAAGAGGAAGATGATTTTCGATAGGAATACTTTCACTGGCGATAATCAGATGACAAGGCTGGTCTTCTTCATGTTGTGTGCCGGAAAGGTAAACAGAAGAGGGCTTGTCAAAACTCAGTTTGCCATCGGGTTTAGGGTAATCAATCGCGTTGCATTGGGAAATCTCTTTCATCGACAGGTAATCTGCTTGCGGATCGGAAATCGTCCATGGTGCTTCCTTGTGAAACAGAGATTGCCAGATGTTTTGTTCGAATGTGGCCAAAGCGCCTCCCATAATCGCACCATATTTGTGGATTGAAGAAGCAAAGTTTCGGCTCTGTTTTAGCTCGTCAAACAGCCAAGATGACTCAAACAGACTTTGATAATCGGCTTCTCTCTGGCCTCCGTCTGCTTGGAGTGCGTCAAATATCGCTTCGGCAGCGAGCATGCCGGATTTCATAGCAGTATGACTGCCTTTGATTTTTCCTGAATTCAGCGTTCCAGCGTCACAGCCAATCAACAGCCCACCCGGAAATTGCTGTTTAGGTAATGAGTCAAAACCGCCTTTAGCAATCGCTCTTGCACCATACGAAATCCGTTCACCGCCTTCGAGGTATTGTCGAATCACAGGGTGATGCTTAAAACGTTGAAACTCATCGAATGGGCTGAGGTATGGGTTCGAGTAGTTTAAATCAATGATCAACCCGACGACGACTTGGTTATCTTCTAGATGGTAAAGAAAACTACCACCGCTAGAGTCTGTTTCGTTAAGAGGCCAACCTGCGCCATGAAGCACACTACCTGCCTTATGGATCTCGCTGTCCGGAGGGAGTTGCCAGATTTCTTTTAATCCAAGGGCGTAGTGTTGCGGTTGTCGACCCTCATTGAGGTTGAACTTGCTAATGAGCTGTTTGCCCAAGTGACCGCGTGCACCTTCAGCAAACACAGTGTATTTGGCTTTCAGTTCTATCCCAGCTTCAAAGGTTGGCTTTTGTTCTCCTGATTTATTCAGACCCATATCGGATGTGTTGATTCCCGTTACGGCACCTGATTCATCATAATTCACGCTAGCGGCGGCAAAACCTGGATAGACCTCAATCTCGAGTTCTTCGGCTTTCTGACCAAGCCAGCGACACAAGTTCGCCAGACTGATGACGTGATTGTCGGAACTGTTGTGCATTAGCTTGGGAGTAACAAATGCAGGCATCTTGATGTGATTGCTTTCCGTCGTCATATACATGAACTCATCGCGGGTGACGGGATTATTGATTGGCGCACCAAGTTCTTTCCAGTCAGGGAAAAGTTCATCTAATGCTTTGGTTTCAAAAATCGCACCTGAAAGTATATGTGCACCGACTTCAGCCCCTTTTTCAACAACACAGATTGATAGAGGTATTTCGTTGATTTTGCTGAGTTGGGCGAGTTTGATTGCGGTCGACAACCCCGCAGGCCCGGCCCCGACGACGACGACATCAAACTCCATACATTCTCTTTCCATGGTGTAAACCTACCTTGCCAATTAATTCTTATAGATAAATATAGTGCAGTTGACGTAAACGTAAACTTTACTAAGCTGAGTATAGGCAAAAAATCCGACATGAAACATGTTTAATGAGATCTTAAGCCGTTAAGTAAAAAGATTGGGCTAATCATAAAACTATGATTTATCAACTTGTTATCGTTCTGAAAAATGCTTTTAGCACCAAGGAGGAGATGTGAAAGTACTAGTAGCCATAAAGCGAGTGATTGATCCTTATGTCAAAGTGAGGGTGAAGAGTGATGGCAGTGGTGTTGAAACCAACAACGTCAAAATGTCGATGAATCCATTCTGTGAAATTGCCGTGGAAGAAGCGGTTCGTCTAAAAGAATCCGGTGTCGCAGAAGAGGTGATCGTAGTCTCGATTGGCGATGCAGCAAGCCAGGAAAGCCTGAGAGGTGCGCTTGCGTTAGGTGCTGACCGAGCCATTCATGTGGAAGCAGATGGTTCACCAGAACCACTGGTTGTGGCGAAGTTGCTGAAAGCACTAATGGAACAAGAGCAACCGGGTATTGTTCTCCTGGGTAAACAATCAATTGATACAGATAATAACCAGGTTGCGCAAATGCTTGGCGCATTAACTGGTCGCCCACAGGGGACATTTGCCTCGGAAGTAATTGTTGAAGGTGAGCAAGTTAGTGTGACAAGAGAAGTCGATGGCGGTTTGGAAACAGTGAAACTTATATTACCTGCCATTATCAGCACTGATCTACGTCTTAATGAGCCGCGTTATGCTTCGTTGCCTAACATCATGAAAGCAAAGAAAAAGCCGCTGGATGTTATATCCGCCGATGACTTAGGGATCGCGCTAGTACGTAGTCAGGAAATCATCGAAATCATGGCGCCAGCAGAGCGCTCTGCTGGAGAAATGGTGACCAGCGTGAGTGAACTGGTCGACAAGCTTAAGAATGAAGCCAAGGTGCTGTGAGGAAATGAGTATGAATGCGAAAACGTTAGTTATTGTCGAGCACGATAATCAGACCTTGATTGCAGACACGCAGAAAGCCCTGTCTGCTGCCGCCTCTTTACGTAATGAAGTCAGTGCACTAGTGGTGGGGTGTGGGTGTCAGGCTGTTGTTGATCAGGTTGCCAAAGTCGAGATTGTCAAAGAGGTATTGGTGGCCGATTCAGAAATCTACCAAAACCAACTGGTTGAAAACTGTGCAGAGTTAGTGCAACAGGTTGGGGCGGACTTTTCTCATGTGTTTGCTCCTGCAACGACGTTCGGCAAAAACCTTATGCCAAGAGTTGCGGCATTGCTTGACGTGGGACAATTGTCAGATGTGATTGAAATTGTATCTGACGATACGGTAATCAGACCAGTTTATGCGGGCAATGCACTGGCTAAAGTTAAGTCATCAGACCGAATTAAAGTCATCACGGTGCGCAGTTCTGCATTTGAATCAGTAAAAATGGACGATAGCTCATCAGCTGAAATCAAGCCGGTTGATATCAACATAGGCAACGATCTGTCGGAGCTGGTGGAGCGTCAGAAAACAGAAAGTGCTCGTCCTGATTTACCAGCGGCAAGAGTCGTTGTTTCTGGTGGGCGAGGGCTTGGTAGTAAAGAAAACTTTGTTATGGTTGAGCAACTTGCTGACAAGTTAGGTGGTGCTATTGGCGCGTCACGTGCTGCTGTCGATGCAGGGTTTGTTTCTAATGATCTTCAGGTCGGTCAGACAGGCAAAATCGTCGCACCTGAGCTTTATATTGCAGTCGGGATTTCAGGGGCGATTCAGCACTTGGCAGGGATGAAAGATTCTAAGGTGATTGTGGCTATCAATAGTGACCCAGAGGCTCCGATCTTTCAGATTGCTGACTACGGATTGGTCGGTGACTTGTTTGAAATCCTACCAGAGCTAACCAATTCTATCTAAAGCCAAAACAGAACGTCCGCTAATTTAGCGGGCGTTTTTATGAGTAAACTATCAATAAGTCTCCTAAACTAAATCTACTAGGTGCATAGTGGAGGAGGCTCTATGGGCATACACTTAGATATAACCACGTTGTCTATCATCTGTGTATTATTGTCTTTGTGCTATTGCATAGGATTGTTGTTGATTCAACAACTACAACCCAGCGTCAGTGGCATCAGTACGATAGCTTCTGCGTTGCTACTTCTCTCGGTTAGTTTCTTTCTCCTTAGCTTCGGTAATCAAATCACACACTGGGTATCTAAGATACTCGCTAACTCCTTAATGGCGTTTAGCTATATTATTTTGCTATTGGGAGTATGCCAGTTTAGAAGGTTCCCCAGGATCATTGCCAATATAGGCTTCTACAGTTTTCCGATACTGATAGTCGGGCTAACCTATTTCACGTTCTTTATGCCGTCCACTAATGCGCGCGTAATTCTGATGACTGTCTATGTGTCGAGTTTGTGTTTCATTGCTATCCTCGCTAATCAAAAGGGTAAAAGTACGGACATTACGCCTTCTAAGTTTTTGCTTTCTTTGGGGTTGGCGACGCAGGGAGGATATAACCTGTTCCGCTTTATCTGGACGCTATTTGAGGAACGGATTGACGACTTCATGATTTCAGGGATGGCTCATCAATTGGCGTTTGTCAGTACACTCCTTATGGTCATCTTTATTGGATTTTCAGTGACATGGATGCTAACAGGGCGGCTGGTCGCGACTATCTATGATACTTCGATCAAAGACGAGTTGACTCAGCTCTACAATCGTCGTGCATTAGAAGAATTACTGCCAAAAGAAATAGCCAGATCGAGTCGACATAAGCAGCCTTTATCTGTGTTGCTGCTTGATATTGATCACTTTAAAAAAGTCAATGACACCTATGGCCACCAAGCGGGAGATCGCGTGCTTCGAACGACAGGAAAGCTACTAATTCTTCAAACGCGAAAAGATGACTTAAGTTTTCGTTATGGTGGTGAAGAATTTCTGGTTTTGCTCCCTAACACTGATGTCGAGAAAGCGGTCATTGTGGCAGAGAAACTAAGAGAAGCGATCAAAAGAGCAAGGATGCTGCCTACCAACGTTGACTCTTGCACAGCGAGCTTTGGAGTGACTCAATTTAATGGGGAGGATGATTGGCAAACCGCTATAGAGCGCGCAGATCAGGCACTCTATAGCGCTAAGGAAAATGGCCGCAACCAAGTTACGGCGAGAACTTAATCAAGTTTCATTTCTAAGTGTTCTACAAGAAGTTTGGTAAAGCGAGCAGCTTCACCACCAGTACACGCTCTATGGTCAAAGGTTACTGACAGTGGCATTGCTTTCACTGCGACGGCTTCGTTGTTTCGCATCACCACTTTCTCGATGATACGACCGGCGCCGACAATCGCGACCTGAGGTGGAGAAACAACCGGAGTAGCATAGATACCTGCGATGGCCCCGAAGTTAGACAGTGTGATCGTCGCATGTTGCAATTGTTCACGACCAATCTTTCTATCACGAATGCCTGTCACGGTCTCATTTAGCCAAGAACGGATGTCTTCTGTTTTCACTTCGTTCGCGTTACGCAAGACAGGGACATACAAGCCATGACTACTGTCAACTGCGATACCGATGTTCACGGCACTGTGCACACAGCGTGTCATAGTTTCTGCGTCAAACCATGCGTTGAGCGCAGGTTCTTTTTCACAAGCATGAACTACTGCCTGAATCAGGCGACCTGAAATGTCTTCGCCCTTGTTCCAGTTTTCAAGTAAAGCTTCTTCGGTAATGGTGACAGAGGCAACATTGTGGTGTGACTCTGCCATGGTTCCTACCATAGTTCGACGAGCACCCTTAAGCACTTCTGTTCCAGGTTGTTGTTTACCCGCTTCTTCGTAGATATCCGCATCAGTGATCATGCCATCGTGACCACTGCCTTTAACATGCAGTAAATCTACACCCAGCTTTTTCGCCAATAAACGTGCAGAGGGCATTGCGGTAAGCGGTGAGTCTTCACCAGTATTATGAGAGGCACCAATCCAGAAGTCGTCTACATCAACTTGATGGGTTTTACTGGACACGTTGCCAACAACAGTAGCAGCATCCTTTTGTTTTGATTCGACTTTATTCGTAGCACCTTCTTCTTCAATTTCTAGAAGCAAGCTACCAATATTGATAACGTCGCCTTCTTCTCCATGACGACTGACTATTTTACCACTGTATGGTGCAGGTACTTCTACCACGGCTTTCGCAGTCTCAACGGTCAAAATAATCTGATCGACTTTAACCATATCACCGACGTTTACATGCCACTGTACAATCTCCGATTCCGCAAGCCCTTCACCAAGATCTGGCAGTAAAAATGATCTCATTTCCATCCCTCCACGAGTTCTTTAGCTGCGATAACAATGTCTTCTTCCTGAATCATAAAATAGTCTTCATTTCTGTAATAAGGCATGACCGTATCCATACCAGTGACACGCTTTGGTGGCGCTTTTAAGGTACACATCGCGTGCTCAGCAGTTCTAGCGATGATTTCCGCACCGACACCACAGGTTTTACTCGCTTCATGAACGACGAGTAAGCGACCTGTTTTGTCGAGTGACTTCAAGATGGTGTCCATGTCGATAGGCTTGATGCTAGCAAGATCAATCACTTCCGCTTCAATACCCTGTTCTGACAAGGTTTGCGCTGCCTGCAGTGACTCAACCACGCATGCGCCCCATGTGACAAGCGTCAGATCTCGACCTTTTCGAAGAGTGAAACAGCTGTCTAGTGGCAGTGCTTCGCCATTATCTACTACGTTAGATTTGACGGTGCGGTAGATACGCTTAGGTTCAAAGAACATAACAGGATCGTTGCTACGAATAGCCGCGAGCAATAAGCCGTAAGCTCGTTGAGGTGACGATGGAATCACGACTCTGAAACCGGGAATGTGAGCAAACAGTGCTTCGACACTTTCTGAATGATGCTCAGGAGCGTGGATACCACCGCCAAATGGCGCTCGAAAAACGGCAGGGCAGGTTAGTCGGCCACGTGTACGATTTCGCATTCGTGCCGCATGACACATCAGATGCTCCATAGCAGGAAAAACGAAGCCTTGGAATTGAAACTCTGCCACAGGTCTCAAGCCCTGGGTTGCCATGCCAACGCTGACACCGCCAATTAATGCTTCTGCTAGCGGTGTATCGATCACTCGTTTCAGGCCGAATTTTTCTTTCAGGCCTACAGTTGCACGAAACACACCGCCGTTATCGCCGACGTCTTCACCTAGGACAACTACTTTAGCGTCTTTGCTCATTTCATGATGCAAGGCGAGGTTGACTGCCTCAACCAGTGTAATCTCAGACATGTTTGCCTCCCTGCATTCGCATCGCTTTGTTGATCAGTTCATCCCTTTGTTTATTGAGTTCTGTAACAGGAGATTCATACAGGTAATCAAAGGCAGATTCTGGAGCTTGAGGTGGAAGGTTAAGGTAGCGTTCAACGGCTTTTTCGACTTCGACTCTAGCTTGTTCTAGTAGAGCTTGCTCTTCTTCTTCGGACCAGTGGCCCTGTTGAATCAAGTAGTTTTTGAGGCGGAGAATGGGCTCAAATTGCCAGGCCTGATTGAGCTCATCTGTGCTGCGATAGCGACTAGCGTCATCCGCAGTGGTGTGGTCACTGAGTCGATAACTTACTGCTTCAATCAAGGTCGCACCTTTCCCTTTTCTTGCTCTGTCTAACGCTGTTGCAACCGCGTCGAACATGGCAACAACGTCATTGCCGTCAACTGTGATACCAGGTATGCCAGCGCCTTTCGCTTTCTCCGAAAGAAAGTCAGCAGCACATTGTAGGGCACGCGGTACTGAAATCGCCCACTGATTGTTGTTGACGACAAACACTAGCGGAATATTCCAAGCACCTGCACAGTTGATGGACTCAAGGAAATCACCTTTAGACGTTGCACCGTCACCACAAGTAACAAGTGCTGCATTGTGGTTACCATCAATTTTCAATGCCGCCGCCACGCCGACAGCGTGTGTACATTGAGTCGCAATAGGTACGCAGAAAGGTAAGTCTCGGCATGATATATGGCTATCTTCTGGGCAGAAGTCACTACCGCGCTCGTCACCGCCCCAGTATTGGAGGTTTTTCTCCATGCCAATACCGCGAACCCACATAGCGGGCATATCGCGATAATAGGGGACGAAGACGTCTTGCACACGCAATGCGTGACCTATGGCAATACCAAAGGCCTCTGCACCCAAGTGTGAAGGGTAGGTTCCTAGCTTTCCGGTTCTTTGTAAGGCGACAGCTTTATTGTCGTAGGTGCGTGCGACAACCATGTCGCAATAGAACTTTTTCAGTGTCGCAGCATCAGCCCACTCTGGGAGTGGTTTAACGACTTGTCCATGGTGATCGATAAATCGACTCATGGGTAAGGCCTGAACGTTCATCTCAAGCTCCTTGTTGCGCTGCATTCTTTGGCAGCAATTAATTAACATCCTCCGGGCAAAACCACTTTAATGGCATTCTGACTTTGTTCTCAATTCGAAATACTATTCTAGAGAATTGGTTAGATGCATTCTTTCACACTGATATAAGTAATATATCCAGTGATGAATCTTGGTTGTGCCAGTTAATTTAAGTGTAACCAAAATGTTAAATAACGCCTGATTTGAGTCGATTTTCTAGAGTAAACTAATCCTTACAAACGTTAAAAAACAGATGAAAGTGCTGGTTTTTTTGAGTCGGAATGTCGAAATCTGAAAATATTCACTATCGATTTAAGGAATTTTACAAGAATATTATCCGGAATTTTTTGCAAAAATTGTCTAAAAACTTTCTTTTGGGCGACAAAATCAGTGCCAAAGTTGTTCGAAAGGTATCGATATTTGGCATTCACACAACCACGTAATCATATTGCTCATCATTAAATGATTGATGGGTGTGTATCGAGTGGTTATAAGGTCAATTTCAATATTTTTGCGGTAAATATCACAGGTCAAACCAGTATTCCTTACCACTTAGTGGGTAAGGTTGAGGTTTGCTTTAGCCTTATATATCAGGTAGTTAGTGATTTAAGTCGACTTTTACCTTTCTCAACCTGCGGATAAACCGTTGAGGGCTCATCGAAAAGTTCATTTTTTGTGCTTACACTTATATCACTAAATGCATATAAATAGTACGTCAGCTGGCAAGACTCTTCTGAATAAACAGAGGCGGAGATGGATTTTCCGCAAAGAGGTTCGGTTATGAAGATTGCCACTAAAATAGTGTTGGCTTCGACTTTGTTATGCAGTATTGCCGTTGTCGCGACAGGGACTTTCGTTGGGTGGAGAGCATCTGAGCTATCAGAACAAGCACTCTACCAGCGTGCAATTAGTCAACTTACTTCCATTCGGGAAAACAAAAAAAGCGAAATAGAGAACTACTTTCAGCATATTCGCGGTCAGATTGTTACCACTGCAAACTCAATTGGAGTTAGAGATGCCATGGTGGCTTTTAAAGACACTTTCGAGCGTTATCCGGTAGAGTCCGTCAGTTCAAGCGATCTATCGAGCCTTTCCAATTATTATACCTCCAATTTTGGCACTACCTACCGAACAGCGAATGGCGGTAACTCCGCTAATGAACTGCAAAAGTTAAACATGTTGTCGCCAAGGGCCAAGGCACTGCAGGCACGTTACATCGGTGTTAACCCGAATCCGTTGGGTGAGAAACATCAGATGATGGCTGACTCGCTAGGTACTGAATACGACAAAGTGCACAATAAGTATCATCCAAGCATTAAAGGCTTTCTGGAAGAGTTTGGCTATTACGATATTTTCTTAGTCGACCCCAGCGGAAACGTTGTTTACTCGGTTTTCAAAGAACTGGATTATGCGACCAACTTGAACTCTGGTCCTTACGCCGGGAGTGGTATCGCCAAGGCGTTTAAAAATGCACTGAATAAAGGCGCGTCTCAGTACCATCTTGAAGACTTTGCCCCTTATTTCCCTTCCTATGAAGCCGCCGCTTCTTTTATCGCCACACCAGTAAAAGTCGACAATAAAACCATTGGCGTTCTTATCTTCCAGATGCCCGTTGATAAGATTAATAGCATTATGACTTTCGGAGAAAACTGGAGTTATGCGGGGTTGGGTAATTCTGGTGAAACTTATCTTGTGGGCCCAGACAGCTTGTTACGTAGTGAATCGCGTTTTCTCCTCGAAGAGCCAGAACTCTATTTCGAAGAGCTTAAAGCATCTGGTGTCTCGAAAAACATTATGGATCAGATACAAGGTAAGTCTTCGGCAATTGGTCGACAGATGGTAGATACGGCAAGCGTAAAAGCTGCTTTTCGCGGTCAAAGCGGTTCTGAAGTGGTTGATGATTACCGCGGTATAGAAGTGCTATCGGTTTATTCACCTCTGGATGCAGCAGGATTACAGTGGGCAATTGTGACCGAGATAGACAAAGCAGAGGCATTAGCTGATCTCGACGCGTTGGTGCAATCTAAATTCACGACCGTTCTTACCAGTATTGTTGTGGGGGTAACCGCTGCTGTACTTGTCTCTTATTTCCTTGGTAGCAGTATTTCGAAGCCAATCCGCGTGGCAAGCGAGAAAATCCAGAGAATCAGTCGCGACAATGATCTGACAGAAAGGTTAGATGTAGAGGGTAAAGATGAAATGACAGATTTAGCCGTTTCACTTAACTCCTTGTTTACGCATTTGCAGGACATTATTAGGAAATTCGCCGAAGCTACAGAGAATCTGAATAACAATACGCAAAGCATGGCAGGTAACATGAATAGTACCCGTGATGCAGTGCAAGATCAGAACCACCGTACGGAATCTGTTGCTACTGCCGTCAACGAAATGAGTGCTTCGATTGCCGAGGTAGCTCAGTTTGCAAGTCGAGCAGCGGAGTTTGTGAAAAATGCCAACGATACTGGTAGTGAAGGTGTTGGAATCGGTCGTAACCTTGGTAGTGAAATTTCACGTCTTAACGAAGAAATGAAAACTGCCGTCGATGCGATAGGGCGTCTGCATCATGAGAGCAATTCAATTGCTGAAGTTTTGGATGTGATTCAAGGTATCGCAGAACAAACTAACCTACTGGCGCTCAATGCAGCCATTGAGGCGGCGCGAGCGGGTGAACAAGGGCGCGGTTTTGCGGTTGTGGCTGATGAGGTTCGCTCACTTGCTGGTCGAACTCAGTCGTCAACAGAAGAAATTCGCGAAAAGATCGAATCCTTGCAACGAGAAACCAACGAAGTATCAAAGAGTATTGAAAATGCAAACAATACGGTATCGCAAGGCGTGGATACGTGTGATCAGAACGCGGGTATGCTTGAGCAGATAGTTACCATGCTCAACGATCTGAATGAAATGAATGTGCAGATTGCAGCAGCAACCGAAGAGCAAAAAGCGGTAACTGACGAAATTAGTGGCAGTATTACTTCGATTGCGGACGCATCTTCTGCAGTGTCTAGTCAGGTCAGTGATGTAGATCATGTGCTGCAAGGTCTATCTTCTCAAGCCGAGCAGCTTAATGCGGAAGTATCGCAGTTTAAGTATTAAGACTACACAAATGGCCGACTCACTGAGAGTCGGCTTTTTACTTCTTACTCTGTTTATTTTGATACATAGCTTTGTCTGACTGAGCGATAAGATCTTCAAGGCAGGGTGCGCCAAAACAGTCTTCGATATGAGATCCAATACTTAAACTAGTCAAACTCAGCGATTCTTTGTCTTTGGTCTGGGCTAGGTATTCAGCCGAAACCCGAGCCGCGAGTTGTTTTAGCTCTCTTCGTGTATTGAGCAGCGAAAGTACAACGAATTCATCTCCGCCTAAGCGAGCGATAACGTCACTTTGTCTACACGCCTCTCTTAAAGTTTGAGCTAGTATGAGTATGCATTGGTCTCCTGACTCATGACCACCTTTATCATTGACCTGCTTTAAGTTGTCAATATCGATATAGAGCATTCCGATAGCTTGCTGATATCTCGGCGCATCTTTTATTTTCTGCTCTCCGAGCAAAGTTAACCCTCGCCGGTTAAATGTGTTAGTTAAATCATCTTTTAAGGCTAGTTCTTCAGCTTCTTGGAGCCGACAAGCGGTATCTAAATCTAATGTGACCAATCGAGCGAGCTGGCACAACATTCTAATTAGGGTTTTGTCATACGAAGTTGCATTGGTATCGATAACGCAAATGGAACCAAAAGGCTTACCATTTGGCCAAAAAATAGGTATTCCGCAGTAAGAACGAACGGCACCCTCTGCGACAGGGGGCGCAGCAGACCAAACTTCATGGGTTGCTGCACTTGGTACGTATAGATCTTGTCGTGTTTCGACCATATGGCGACAGAAGCTTTTCATGTTCCATGGCCAGTTCATTTGCGCTTCTAAGTAGTGATCTGGATTCTGGCTCGATACAACCACATTAAACTCGTCATTTCTAAGTTGGACGATTGCTCCGGTTGCCGCTCCAAATAAATCAGCCAGCAGATTAACCATTTCCTGCCACTTTGATAGGTCAATCAGTTGTGCGTCCGGATTGGTTAAACATTGCTGTGTATCTACCATTTGTTCTTCCCTAAATGCTGTACTGTTAGTTTATTATAGAGCGCCATTATAGAGTTTTTGAGGAATAAACACCTTTTTAATTATGAATCAATATCATAGACTTAATCTGTTTTAACAGGAGTGAAAAATGGAATTAAGTGTATTTATTGAACAATTGAATCAAAGCCCAGCGACGGTCCAGTTTGAACAGTCAATGGCAGTGATTGACGCAAATTACGAGTTTACGCCAACGGCCTTCATCAATGGCGAAACGAAGAATGAAGCCAACCAAAACAATGGATCGTGCAAAATATTCGCGTTCGCTCAGTTGAATCAGCTAACTGAGCAGGACACCTTAGCGTGCTTTGGTCGCTTTTATCGTGAAGATGTCCTTCAGAATCCAGACGGCGACGATCACGCCAATATCCGTAATTTTATTAAGTTTGGTTGGCAAGGTATTCAATTCGAATCAGATGCACTTGTTAGTAAATGATGGATCTAGGAGCGTTATCGCTCCTTTTTTATAGGTGAATGAATATGAATAACAAACAGCTTGCTGAGTATCTGGACACCTTTATGAGCGCAGAATCTGATTATCCTTTTGGCCCTGAGGCGTTAGTCTACAAAGTGAAAGGAAAAATGTTCGCCATTTTGTCGATGAGAGAAGGGCGCGAATACGTAACTGTAAAAGTAAAGCCTGAAGATGGTGAAGTGCTAACCTCCCAATTCGCAGACATTACACCGGGATACCATACAAATAAAAGGCACTGGGTGACGGTTTACTATCCCGGCGACGTCGAAGATGGACTGATTCAGGACCTTTGTGAACGCTCATATGAACTGATTGTGAGTAAATTACCCAAAGCACAAAGGGCAGTGTTGGGATACGATTAGAGTTGAGTTGTGCAAAAACTCGCAGGTTAGATCAAATAAGCAACCATTTGATTTAAATGTCAGCAATCAAACAGGAAAAAGATATTTTTGTTTGACTCTCATCGCTCAATCCGTAAAGTATGCATCGAACGCAGCGGTGGGTAACTAAAGCGTTAAAAGAAAAGGCGCGTTGGCAGAGTGGCTATGCAGCGGATTGCAAATCCGTGGACCTCGGTTCGACTCCGGGACGCGCCTCCATTCTTTTGCTCTTCTCATTACATATCACATAAAATCACTTTCTCAATACTAAATAGAAAACCACATCCTTGTAGTTTATTAGCTGATTACAAATCGTTTGACGTTAAGAAGACAGATTTGTCGACTTTAGAAAAGATATCTTGATAAGTTTTGGCACTATAAACAGGTTGAGACCACGACGTGCCGCCAGTATTGGTCAGTGCTTTAGCAACGATGTTCAAACGAACACGAACTGACTGGGATTTTTCCTGTACAGTTGCTGAAACTTCTACACGTCTAACCGTTTGATAGGTACCAGAGCCAGGCCCATAGAAGAAATCATTAAAGCTTTTTGTACCGTTATCAAGCTCATCCAATTCCATCGCCGCAGTAACTAACCCGAGTTCTGGCTCGACAACAGTGAGGATGTAGCCTTCGTCTTGAAGAGCCCCTATCACTGCGCGAAGCACGTTTCGCTCCGATTGTTCAGAGTATTCACGGGTTTGCATCTGACGTACTTGAAGTTGAGTCATTTCTGGTTGCTGGGGACGTGTCGATGACGCGCATCCGGCTAATAGCGTCAAAACAAGCAGCGCGAATAGCCAGCGATGGTGACTAGAACGTAGACGAGTGATACTTAAAGTCATCTACTATCCCTTCTTTAAAGTTGATGATTACTGTAAGTGTCTTCTGAGTAGTTGAAGTCACGCCAGTTTGCTCTTCATAGCCTGCGGACGCACCTCCGAGAAGTGGATATTTCCCGCCTTTGCCACCGAGAATGAGCGCAGAAACGCCACCGGAACTGGTTGAGTACGCTGTTTGTGTGCTTATTTTGTCGTAGATCCAGCTTTCTTTGTCTGTACCACCACCAGTAACGATGTTTGGCGAGCCAAGCACTGAAGCCACATCTGCTTGCGTCATGCCCTGACGAATCTCTTTCTGTACTGTTCCCACTGTTGTCGTTGATTCGACATTGTTCGGCAGCGAGTTCGCGTGCTCAGATGTACTTTTGCAGCCTACGAGTAGTAGGCTTCCCGCAGCAAGAGCGATAAGTGTATTGATGTTTTTCACTTGAATATCTCTTTGTTAAATTCCGGTTGGATATTGTTGTAATTATTAGACTTTCAGGAGCTTGCACAATGCGCTGTCTGAAATTGAAAACAATAACGCAAGATTAATGAGCGTTTAGTTTGCTTCCTGCGATAGGCTAACGAATATTTATAAAATATCCTCTAATAAATTAGGGAATTTAGATTTCGGTTCATTTATGAGACGGATAAAGTGATGGTTTAAAAATTGATAAGAACTTTAGCTACAGCTTAATAGCGAATTTATCAAAGCGAGAATTGGCTATGTGACTCAACAACATGGTGAGTATGTTGCCAAAACCATATTGACCCAGCGGAGAAACAAAAACCAAAGGTTACAATCGAAACCCACTTAGGGCTTTGTTACCTACGGGGCAGAGAACAGGCGTTGCGGATCTGCTTTTTGCGGTCACCACATTAAAGCCTCTCGTTAATATTAAGCAGAAAGATTTGTTTATCAGCAAAGTGTATAAAGCTTTCAGCGCCTGACATTTTTGTATGCCAACGAGTGGAAAAAGAATTTGGCGGGCATCTTTTGCGCAAAGTGATCGTCAATTGCTCTGCAAAGTGTGGTTTTTAACCATTTGAATCAAAAAGACAAAATTTTTATTGATCTCAAATCTCAATCCGTTAAAGTACGCCTCGTTCTCACGGCACAGGCCAGTGAGAGATGGTGTTACCATCGCATGATTGCGTTGCCCTGGTGGTGGAATTGGTAGACACAAGGGATTTAAAATCCCTCGGCGTTCGCGCTGTGCCGGTTCAAGTCCGGCCCGGGGCACCATCTAAAAAATGAGGCGCGTTGGCAGAGTGGCTATGCAGCGGATTGCAAATCCGTGGACCTCGGTTCGACTCCGGGACGCGCCTCCATTCTCTACGAGAATACAGTAACCAGCTTTGGCTGGTTTTTTTGTATCTGCGTATCGAAAAAATCATTTTAGATAGTGGTTTATTATTGTTTGATTGTACTCTCCTCAGTTTGAACAACCTCTTCCGTTCGGTATTCCATTACCAGAAAACTCAACTCTTAAACGCTCGACCGAGTTCAGATACTGATTATTATCTACATTGTTATGATCAAAATTGTTAAGTGTGACGTTCCAGTTAGTGAACGGTGTTGGTTCGAAGTAGGCGTATGCGAATTTATCTGATAATGCCCCATCGGTTATGATGCTGACCTGATTGCTTAAAGCGTCGTCAAGACGGTAGTAGAAGGCACGTGTCAGCGGATTCGCGCTGAACTTAAAGTCTTCACGTTCAAATCGGTCGTAATAGATACCACCATTTGAGATGCTCAGGTTGAACTGCTTGCCATAAGGAAGATTTTCACCCTCAAAGAAGACACGGATCTTATCGAGTCTAACTCGGTCAAACGCACAGAACTGAGATTGTTCGAGTGGCACATTGAAATTAAATTCTCCCGTTTTCACCAAAGCTGCGATTTGTTCCGGGTCATCAACGATGAAGTTGTCGATGTTGAAATCCTGTGGTGCTGGCTGGAATCGATTCAGAGCATTGACGTACTCGTTTTCAATGGCTGCTAAATCAAACTGATAGTCAAGATAGGTTTTGTTCAGGCTTGGTTTAATGTCGCTGTCTTTAAGTGCCCAATATTCATAGGCTGCGACGTAGTTTGAAAGTGCTACAAACATAGGTCGTTTGAAGTGGAGCGAAACACGTGCCAATTCCTGCTCAACTTTCTCTAGTGCATTGCTGTCATCAGAGGCATTCGCAATGAGCTGATTCAGACGCTCTTTCTGATTAATGGTCACTTTACGTGTTAAAAGGAGATCAACCAGCTTGGCTTGTTCCTGAACAAGATTGAGCTGTGAAGCGTTAATTGCTTTACCAAGCAAAACCTGTTTTTCCAACTCAAGCAGGTAGACTCGTGCCCCTTTAATGCCAAGAGAATCCGCGTAGCGTAGGTTACTTCTAACCTCTGCTATCATAAGGTCCCAGGCCAAGTTACTTTCATTCAAAGAAGGCACCGCGAAATCGAAAGAATCCATCGTTTCCGAGATACGCTGCATCTTAATTGTGGATTTCACTTCAGTTGTCAGAGACGCGATACCCGCGACTGTTTTTGTAATGCTATCGATAATACCTGTCACATTCTTTACGTTAGTCACGAGGTTTTTAGCTTTATCAAGAGCTTCTGGTGTTTTAGCCAATTGTTCGGTGACATCGTTTATGCCTGACAAGTTACCCGTAAACACGCCGCTGACCGCGCTACCAATTTCTGCGATGGCTTTGAATATTGCTAACGCCGCGTTAAGCTGCTGCTGAGTTTTCCATACTTCAACGCCATAGAGGTAATCACTGCGAGCACTTAAAGCGGTGAGTTCTTGAGTTTTGTACTGGCTTTCCACCTCAGTGACACTATCAAGCAGCTTGGCAATGTTTTGTTCTGACTGTTCAACAACAGCGTTCTGAGATTGTAAAACATCTTCGATATTGCCTAGTGCGAGTTGAGCGTTTTCAATCTTATCTTCAACCCGAGTATTTCGGTCCGCAACGACATCGCGTTTTTGCTCAAAAGCGATCATCGCATCAAGATATGCTTTGTATTTGTCCTGATAGAGTGAACGATCAAGGTAAGGAACGAAGTTGTCAGAACGACTGCTCAAATCAGTAAACTGTTTGAACGCAACGGTTTGTAAGTACAGATCAGTCAGTATTGGATCATCAGATACTGTCGTGCCTGCATTACGCATACTACGCTCTACCCAGTTCAGCAAGGCTAGGCTAGTCTGAGGCTGTTCATCATACAGGCTGATGGCCATATCGAATGAACGGTTCACAATGTCTGAAAACTGCGATTTTGCAAGCTGGAAGTTGGCGGCAAGGTCATCGGCAAGCTGTTGTTTGATGTAATGCTCGCCAGAGAGAATAATGGAAGTACCCGTACTTTCGCTGATTCCAATTGTGTCGGCAGTTACGCCTCCTTCTGGGGTGAAAGCGAGTACATTAAATGGCGTTTCCATTTCTTCTGCGATAACGGTAATTGAAGCCGCCGCACCTTGCTGACCCAGGACGAAAGTAGGGACGCCAGAACCAACAATTTTACGTGCAAAGATAACAATGTTCTGGTTATTCATCACCAGGTTGAAGTTATCGGTGACTTCAAGAGTATCGGCAAAGATATACACTTTAGTGGGTTTAGTTTGATACAGATTTTGCTGTGTTACCCATTCTTTAAGATTAACGTACAGATCAGAAGTTGAACGAGTGATTGGGTCCGTTTTTGAGTATGGGCTATCAAGCCACTCCGGGTACTGTGTGTTTGCAGGCAGGTTATTGATGTCTAGCCAGTCAGAGGCCATAACCCCATTCGATACTGCTGCGGTAACAGCAAGTGCAAGGATTGTTTTCATTTTTATTTCCTTATGAGGTGCTACCCAAGCAAAATTTTGAGTAGCCTTTCCCGCACCCGGCGCGTAAGCGCGGGTGGGGAAGGTATTTAGGGACTGAATCCCGTTATTGGTTTACGCCGGAATTGGGTTATTCGGCTTTTTGTATGTATGCGTTGTTAGCGAATGTTTTGGCTTTTTCGCTGATACTGTTCCAGTTTTGCTCTGCAACTGCGGTGTTTGCCATCGCTCCCGCTGCGGCAAGAACAGCATTAGATTGTAGAATTTCAGTATTTGACTCAGCAGCTTCAAGTGCAACGATCAGTGAGTCGAAGTCGGTATTCATCTTCTGCCAGTGCAGCTTTAGCTTGTTGACATAAGGGATCGCATTCTCGATTTTGCTTGAAATTATGTTGATGCTTTCCGTTGAACGAGAGTACGAGTTGTAGATCTTCTGAGTAGTAGACAGTTGAGCCTCAAGCACCTTTGCTTCGTCTTGAAGCTGATTACGAAGCTTTCTTGCTTTCTCTGCTTTGTCACCGTAAACACCCATGATAGGAACCGCCACCGCCGGGAACCAAGCATAAGTGACGGCTGTCGCAGCAACAGTCACATAGTGATCGTAATCTTTATTAAGTTGGTCGATGCGGTTGTTCAGGTCATTTACTCGCTGCTGCAGTGCACTGCCATCATCTTCCAGATAGCCGCTATGAGTGCTCTTCAACACATCCAGTTGTAACTTCTGCTCTTCAATCTTGGTAGCGAAAGTCAGCAAGTCTTCACTGGCTTTTTCTACCTTCTGTTGATTATTCACTGAGAAGTTCTTCAGCGCGCTTAAGTACGCGATAGAAAGCTGGCGTGCTTGCTCTACAGCCTGAACATCTGCCGGCAGTGGCGAAATAGACTTGGTGAGGATGACAGTCAGTTGATCGCTCAATGGATCGATCATGTACTTTTGAATGTCATTGTAATTGGATAGCGACAATGCCAAATCGACGATGTCAGGATAAAGGTCCTCTTTCCAGTAAAAGGCCTCTGCGTGGACTTTGCCGTATTGTTCCATCAACGCTTTAAAGTTTGAGAACGGGACATCATCAGCGATATCGAACGCTGATTTCATGCTCGCTTCTGTGATCGGTAAAGAGAGAGCGCCTTCGACGTATGTTTGAATCTGGAACCATTCTTTCTGATTAAGAACAAACTCGTCTGTATCCAAGTCAATAAACGCACCGTTTTCACCCATAATGGTGTCGTAACTGATCTGGCCGATTTGCTGCTCAGCAGAGTTTGGAGTCAGTGCCTGATTTGACGTAGAAGCCTGTACACCAGCGGCGATTAAGCTTAAACAAAGTGTTGATAGCAGAAGTGGCTTTTTTATGTGTTTCATTCTAATACCTTATTCTTATTTGTACTCGACCCTGCCATTTAAAGCATTTTATATAGCAAAAAGAGTTGAGTTTTATATTTCTAGCAAGCTGTGTTGTTTTAATATGGTTTTTTATAAGTTTGTTTTTTATTACCTCCGTCAAGCATTTTGGCTAAATCTATAGCAATGATATCGATTAGAATGCGTTATTGATCACATAAAATATAATTTTCTGATCAATGTTTGTTCGCACTATTTTTAGTAATATTTAAATTAGTAAAAGTTAAATAAATGGCAGGCCAGATAAATAAAGGTCTCAATAGTTATTAACTCATAAAAACAAAAGCTTAAGTGATAGATTTGTTATTCTAAATTTTTTAATAATTTATTTTACAAACGCATGTTTTAAATAACTGTATATCTGTAAAATATTTGTGGTTAATTGTTTGGTGATTTATTTAAATAAATCATTGTTGGAACAAATTGCCCAAATAAATCTCCAATAATTAGATAAAAGAGTTAATAGTTAATTTTCGGAAGAGAGGAGAATAATTTAACAACGTTAGCCTGTGTACGTTCGTACTCAAATTCCGAAAGTAGTGCGCATGTTTAGTTGATGAAGATACCGATGAAGCGAACCACTATGGTATTGCGATGCACAGAGTTGGTGCGACTGAGAAGTGGTTGAAATGGTAACTTATTGAATTATTTAAAATCCTAGTATGGCACTGGTTTTGCTCGTGTTCAAAGTCGCGAGTTAGAAAAGAATGTACAACAACGTCACGGGCAATGGAGCCTCCTTCACTAAAGCAGTGGAGGAGGCTTTTTTATTTCAAGGAGTGAGTGATGACAACGGAATGTATAAAGACAGCCTGTCCATATTGCGGAGTTGGCTGTGGGGTGAAAGTCGATAAAGGGAAGATTGTAGGTGACGATGCGCATCCTGCGAACAAAGGGGCGCTTTGTGTGAAAGGTTCAGCGTTAGCTGAGAGCCTCAATATGCCGTCTCGTTTGCTTTACCCTAAGTTCAATGGCAAAGAAATCAGTTGGGATGAAGCGACAGATGTGATTGCAGAAGCCATGAACAACTCAATACAAACGGAGGGTCCTGATTCTGTAGCGATGTATGTATCGGGCCAGCTTCTGACTGAAGATTATTATGTCGCAAACAAGCTGATGAAAGGCTTCGTTGGCAGTGCAAACATTGATACCAATTCACGGCTTTGCATGTCTTCCGCGGTAGTGGCACATAATCGTGCGTTTGGGGAAGATGTGGTGCCGGTCAACTATAGCGACCTAGATAAAGCTGAGCTCATTGTTATATGCGGCGCGAATACCGCATGGACGCACCCAGTTATCTTTAGACGTATCCAACAAGCAAGAGAAAAGAACCCAAAGCTGAAACTCGTGGTGATTGATCCTCGAAAAACGGTAACGGCTCAACAAGCGGATCTTCATCTTTCTATCCCCAACGATGCTGATATCGCGCTTTTCGACGGACTTATAAGGCATTGTATTGACACTGGTTGCTTGGATACTGAATTTATTGAGCGGAACACTTCAGGCTTCAACCAGTTAGCGGAAAAGCTGAAAAACTCCAAATTCACTCTCGCTCAACTGAGCGATACGCTCGGTATTGATAAACAATCACTGCTGACATTTTATCGCTGGTTCAGCGAAACGCGTAAAGTAGTTACGGTGTTTTGTCAGGGTGTAAACCAGTCACAAACTGGTTCAGACAAAGGTAATGCGATCATTAATGCGCATTTAGCCACTGGCTCTATTGGTATGGAAGGCGCAGGACCGTTTTCGATTACTGGCCAGCCCAATGCCATGGGTGGGCGTGAAGTTGGCGGGCTGGCCAATCAGCTGGCGATTCATCGCGGCTTCGACCAAGAATCGATTGACGTTATCAAAGCGTTTTGGCGCTCACCTGATATTGCGACCAAACCGGGATTGAAAGCAGTAGAGATGTTTGAAGCAGTTGAACGTGGTGATATCAAGGTTATCTGGATCATGGCGACGAATCCCGTGGTATCCATGCCGGATCATGACTACGTCCGTCGAGCATTGGAACGCTGCCCAACGGTCATTGTTTCTGACATCACGCCTGATTCGGATGTTGCGAAATACGCCAATCTCCTTTTGCCGGCCGCTGGCTGGGGAGAAAAGCAGGGCATGGTCACCAATTCAGAAAGACGCATAACTCGGCAACGTCGATTTATTCAACCACCTGGGTGTGCTAAGCCAGACTGGCAAGCGATTTGTGAAGTGGGCAAGAAGCTTTGTGAGCGAATGGAAATAGCAAACGGATTTGGTTTCTCCAATGAGGTGGAAGTATTTAGAGAGTTCTCCGCCATGACAGGATTAAATCAAGACTCATCGCTGATGCTTGATCTCTCTGAACATGCAGATATCTCCGAACAAGAATATGACGACTGGCGGCCGCAACAGTGGGGTAAAGACCAGCCATTTTCAGATGGAAAATTTAGCTTTCCTGATGGCAAGGCAAAATTTGTTGTCAGTGACCAGCTGCCAGAAGCTCAAGATCCGCACTGGTGGCTCAATACAGGTAGGCAGCGAGACCAGTGGCATACAATGACACGAACAGGGCACATTGCTCATCTGGCTGCCAGCGAATTGGAGCCTACAGTTTATATGAGCCAATTATCCGCCGATCTATTAGGTGCTAAAAAGGGTGAGTTGGTTAGGGTCGTGAACGGTGACAACAGCATACTGGCTAAAGCCACGATTGAAGACACCCTGCCGATAAAACAGCTGTATATGTCGATGCATTGGGCTGGAGATTATGCTGGAAATAGTCAAGTTAATGCGGTGGTAAGCCGCTTAGTCGACCCTCATTCTGGGCAGCCAGCTTTTAAGTCCAGTCGTGTTGAAGTATTGCCAGAGAAGATTGCTAGCTACGGTTTGTACATTGGTGCTCAGTTCTCTAAAGAGTCTTTTGCTTACTGTGCATTTCAGGCGGAAAAGCAGTCTGGCATTTGGCGATTTGCTAATACAAAACGCGTATCCAAGTCTTATGGTCAGAAATCTAACCAACAGAGGATCATGCTTGATCTGCCAGTAGGCTGGCTGGCTTTTGATTATGAAGAGACCTCAAGTTGCCGTATTGTCACTTCTATCCTTGTTGTCTCCCCTAAGCCTGTTGAAATTGACTACACCAAACTGATTGATTTGATGGGTAAACCACTGTCATTTGCTGAGCTAATTGCGGTTGCTTCGAGTGAGAAGTCCAGCCAACTGGTATGTAGCTGTTTTCGAGTTAGCGACAAACAGATTACTTCTGCTTTGGAGAGCGGTCGTTGTCACAATGTTTCCCAATTACAAAATCAGCTCAAATGCGGCACTAATTGCGGCTCGTGTATTCCTCAGGTTGAAGCGTTAGTGAATAAGCATAGTGCTAAGACAGCAGTGATGAAATAAAGGGGCATAAGATGAAATACGATATCAATCTAAGGGAAGGTTCATATTCAGATTTGAATGGTGCAAGCTTCAGCGAACACCGTCAACTGTATAACGATTCTTGTAAGCTACACAAACTTGACCGCTATCGAACAAAAGGAAAAGTCTATCTAGTTGGCGCTGGCCCAAATGACCCTGACTTACTGACCGTCAAAGCGTTAAAACTAATTAAGCAGGCTGATGTGGTGGTTTACGACCGCTTAGTCAATCGAGAGATCTTAGATCTAGCAGAAAAGGCCGAGAAACTGATCTATGTAGGTAAACGCTGTGGTCAGCCTAGTTTAAAACAGGAAGAAATCAGTCAGATTTTGGTGGATTTAGCAGAGTCTGGTTACATGATCGTGAGGCTTAAAGGAGGCGATCCTTTTATTTTTGGTCGTGGTGGTGAAGAAGGGCTACTGCTGGCGCAAAACAACATTGATTATGAAGTAGTACCTGGCATCACCGCCGCAATTGGTTGTGCAGCGGCGTCCTACATACCATTGACGCACAGAGCGTTGGCCCGAAGCGTGACGTTTGTGACGGGGCAAGTCGTATCAGGCGCGCTACCTGCTTGGGCTCAACTCGTATCGTCTGGGCAAACGTTGGTGTTTTATATGGGATTGGAAAAGGCCAGTGAGATACAAGATGGATTGCTCTGTCACGGTATGAGAGATGACTTTCCTTTAGCGGTAGTAACACACGGGTGTAGCTCTCAGCAGAAAGTCCATGTATCAAGCTTAAGCCGCCTAGCAAGTCTGTCAGAAGCGCTGAAAGGTGTGAGTCCGGCATTGATTATCTTGGGGGAAGTCGTCACACTTCGTGAACAACTTAACGCGACCGTAGAGTCGGTGATTTCTCAAGAGGTAACATGAGCATAATTCAGGAATGTATTCGAACGGTGGGTCGAGGTGAACGAGGCCGTAAGCCACTGACGTTTGATCAAGCTTTTCACGTCATGGATGATTACCTTGATGGACGATGCGACGATGATCAGATGGCTATGCTGCTGATGCTGATTCGAGTGCAAAATGAAACTCGTCAGGAAATTGCTGGCTTCGTAAAAGCATTTCAATCTCGCGTGCCTAACATTGGCGCCGATATTGATTGGCCATGTTACGCAGGTAAAAGAAAAGCCGCGGGTAAACCATGGCATCTGTTGGCAGCGAAAATACTGGCTGATAGTGGCAGAAAAGTGCTCTTGCACGGATATCATGATAGGCCCGCTGGGCGAGAGCATGCAGAAGATTACCTGAGTGTGCTGGATGTCAAAAAGGTTGAGTCCGCTGAGCACGCCAAGAATGTGCTCCAAGAAAGCAACATTGCATACTTACCACTCAAGTATTTCGCGCCTCAAGCTGAAACCATGATTGGTTGGAAAAATCGCTATGGTTTACGTACCCCGATTAACACCGTGGTGAGAGCGCTAAACCCAGGTGGTGCCAAGATTGGCATTCGTGGCAGCTTTCACCCCGGATTCCAGCAGTTGCATGCCGAGGTAGAGAGTGAAATCGGGCTGACTCGTCATGCGGTTGTGTCCTTCAAAGGCCAATCTGGGGAGTCCGAATATAACCCTAAGGTCAGTCAAACGGTTTGGATGAGTACGCCTTCCGGTGTGGAATCGCACTATTGGACGGAACAAATGCTCACAGACATTCCATTGCCTGATGAGTGCCCGTTATGTACGCCAGAGGAAGAGCTGAATATGATGGCAAACACCGTTGTTACCACAATGGCTAGCATTCTGTTTGCTGAAACGGGCGATAAAGACAAATCCTTTGAACAAGCGTATCAGCTATGGTCAAAACATTGTGAGTCTCGCTCATAAGCATTTTTTGAGTCCCTACCTAAGTTGACTTAATCACTCTGGCACATTCCTTGTTATGTCTCTTACAAGCAAAGAGATAAAACAAGGAATGTTATGCAAAAGAAAATCTCTAAAACTCCCACCATTGTTTGCTGCGATTCGCTGGAAGAACAAGCAAGGCTGACCACCTTATTGGCTCAGGATTATGACGATGTCATTGGATGTCAGCTAAGCCAATTTGAAGCCTTGTTGCAACGTGAGCCGGGTGCCAATGTTGTCGCGGGTTGGAAACAGCCCAGTGCGGAACTTCGTTTAATCATTGATGTTTGTCGCGAGAAACAGCGGCCATTACTCGTCGTGATTAAGCAGTTTTTATCCAATGATATTAATCGTTTACCAGAGCGTATGGATTACGTTTTGTTACCTGCCGATTCTGATCTTAGCCTTAAACCTTGGCTCGAACATGCCGCTATTGCGAGGGCATCATTGCTGGCGATGGAGTCTGAAATTGAATCCTTAGCAGGGAAACTGGAAGAGCGAAAAATGATAGAAAAAGCCAAAGGGTTGCTGATGAAAATGCATAATGTGGATGAAGAGTCTGCCTATAAAGCGATGCGAAAATCTGCAATGCAGTCGAGCCAGACTTTGGCTCAAGTGGCGAAAAACATATTGATCACTTTAGAAACCTTGAAATAGCGAACTACCTCTTTGGGGTTAGGCATAAATTTCCGTAATGGTGCAGTATGCACAACTTAATAGCATCAATCATTTTGACTAAATGCTTCAGGTTTGTAAGGTTATGAAATAAAAAGAAAAATAGTATTGGCACGTAACTTGGAATACATATTTTAGAAATTTGGTTCACACGCGATTCAACGTTACCAACGGCGGTAATGAAGGAATGCAACGGCGCTACTGCTCGAAAGAGCAGTAGCGCTTTTTATTTGGAGAAAGCGAATGAAATGGACGTCAACTTTTAAACAATCACTATTGGCTCTTCCCCTAGCATTATCGGTCTCTGTACCGTCTGCTTGGGCTGAACTCGGCGAGCCTGAACTGGAAGATCTCAAGTTTGGCTTTATCAAGCTCACTGATATGGCACCGCTTGCGGTTGCTTACGAGAAAGGCTTTTTTGAAGATGAAGGTCTGTATGTCACGTTGGAAGCGCAAGCTAACTGGAAGGTTCTGCTTGACCGTGTCATTGACGGTGAGCTTGACGGTGCGCATATGTTATCCGGTCAACCTTTGGGGGCAACGATCGGTATTGGAACGCAGGCAGAGGTCATTACAGCGTTCAGCATGGACCTAAATGGAAACGCGATCACGGTCTCTAATGATACTTGGGAAGAGATGAAGCCACACATCCCCAAACAGGCTGATGGAAAACCTGTTCACCCAATCAAAGCGGATGCACTCAAACCAGTTGTCGAAAGCTACCTTGATGAAGGTAAGCCCTTCAACATGGGGATGGTGTTTCCAGTCTCGACACATAACTACGAACTACGTTACTGGTTAGCTGCAGGCGGGATACACCCCGGCTACTACGCACCTGAAACGGGTGATAACAGCGGACAGGTCAATGCAGATGTATTGCTGAGCGTAACACCACCACCACAGATGCCAGCAACTATGGAAGCAGGAACCATTAAAGGTTACTGCGTAGGTGAACCTTGGAATCAACAGGCGGTGTTTAAAGGGATTGGCGCACCAGTGGTTACGGACTATGAAATCTGGAAAAACAATCCGGAGAAAGTATTCGGCGTGTCGAAGTCATGGGCAGAGAAATACCCAAATACCCACATACGGGTTGTGAAAGCCTTAATTCGAGCGGCACATTGGTTGGATGAAAATAACAACGCGAACCGAGACGAAGCAGTCAAACTGCTGGCGAAAAGCGAGTACGTTGGTGCAGATGCGGAAGTGATCGCGAATTCAATGACGGGCACGTTTGAATACGAAAAAGGCGACAAGCGAGCTGTGCCGGATTTCAACGTCTTTTTCCGTTACAACGCAACGTATCCTTACTACAGCGACGCCATTTGGTATCTGACGCAAATGCGCCGCTGGGGTCAAATCTCTCAGGAACAATCAGATGACTGGTACATGGATATCGCGAAAAAAGTCTACCGACCAGATATCTACCAGCAAGCAGCCGATGCGCTAATAGAGGACGGTGTTTTGGCAACGAAAGATTTCCCGGATTTCGCTAAGGAAGATGGCTTTCGAGCACCTCAAACCCATTTCATCGACAACATTGTTTACGACGGCCGCGAGCCTAATGCCTACCTCAAGAAATTCAGTATTGGTTTGAAAGGTAAAGACAAGGTTTAGAGGCAATGAAGGGGAGCAATCTGCTCTCCTTTAAAAGGAATTAAGAAGTAAAAGGAGTAACTATGCCTAGCAATGTCATATCGCTGGTTTCCAGCCCTAAGCTGGTGGCTAATAAAAGTAAACTGATTCTGTTCCCTCTGATTGGCATTCTGATGTTTCTCATGTTTTGGCACTTAAGCGCCCGTCAGGTCGAAACATCGCTCGGTACATTACCGGGGCCAGTTCAGACATATCATCAGTTTAGTAATCTGGTTAACGAACATTGGCAAGAGAGAGACAAAGAACAAGCTTTTATTGAACGTCAGGAAAAGCGCAACGCAGCAAAGTTGGCAAAGAATCCTGAAGCAAAAGTGAAGATAAGGCCTTATACAGGAAAGCCGACATTCTTTGACCAGATCATCACCAGCCTAATTACGGTGGCAGCCGGATTTTTGTTGGCGACACTGCTTGCCATCCCACTCGGGATAATGCTAGGTCTCAACCAAGGGCTTTATCAAGCATTTAACCCCATCATTCAATTACTAAAACCAGTGTCGCCATTGGCTTGGTTACCTATTGTCACCATGGTAGTGAGCGCGACCTATGTGAGTGACGATCCTTTGTTTGCGAAGTCTTTTATTAACTCACTACTGACGGTTGCTTTGTGTAGCTTATGGCCGACTTTAATTAATACTGCTGTAGGTGTTACGAGTGTCGACAAAGATCTGATTAACGTCAGCAAGGTACTGCAGCTCTCTTGGTGGCAGCATATCCGAACCATTGTTCTGCCTTCAGCTATTCCTATGATCTTCACCGGCCTAAGGTTATCGCTAGGTATTGCATGGATGGTACTCATTGCGGCCGAGATGTTGGCGCAAAACCCTGGGCTAGGGAAATTTGTCTGGGATGAATTTCAAAACGGCAGTTCAGCATCACTAGGGCGGATTATGGTCGCTGTTATTACGATTGGCTTTATTGGACTAATGCTCGACAGAGGAATGTTGCAGCTTCAGAAATGGCTTTCATGGAACAAACAGCAAGCGTTGCGATAAAAGGAATTAATGATGTCAAAACCACTATTAGATTTGACGCAACTTGGAATGCGATTCCCGACACCCAATGGTGAGTTTATCGCGCTGAAAAACGTCAACCTCCAAATTAATAAAGGCGAATTTGTGTCGCTGATTGGCCACTCTGGCTGTGGTAAATCAACGGTCCTCAACCTTGTCGCAGGGCTACATCTACCCACTGATGGTGGCGTGATTGTCGATAGCCGTGAAGTGAGCGGGCCAGGGCCTGATAGGGCTGTTGTGTTCCAGAATCACTCCTTACTCCCTTGGCTAACGGTATATCAAAACGTTGAGCTGGCGGTAAAGCAGGTGGCGGGTGGTAAAGGTAAGCACTGGATTCGCGAGCAAGTTGAGCACTACCTTGACCTGATTCAGATGACTCAAGCTGCAGATAAAAAACCGGATGAAATCTCTGGAGGGATGAAACAACGTGTTGGGATCGCTAGAGCACTGGCACTCAAGCCAAAAGTCTTGCTTATGGATGAGCCGTTTGGTGCGTTGGATGCACTAACACGCGCACGCCTTCAGGACTCATTAATGAGTATTCAGGCGGAGCTAAACAATACCGTGATCATGATTACTCACGATGTCGATGAAGCTGTGCTGCTTTCAGACAAGATAGTCATGATGACCAACGGGCCCGCGGCAACCATTGGTGAAGTTCTGGAAATTGAACTTCCTCGCCCACGAAATCGCGTGGAACTCGCTGAAAACCCTGTTTATCAGCGCTATCGTCAATCTGTTTTGAAATTCCTGTACGAAAAACAATCGAAACAAGAGTCACCAGCAGATAAGAAAAAAGTAAACAGCAAACCTGCACCTGCGAAGACAGCATAAGGAAGTGAGTATGGAACATGTAGTGATTGTCGGTAATGGCATGGTCGGCCACCACCTTGTCGCACAGCTCGTCGAGCGTGGGGCGCATTTGGAAAAGAAGATCACCGTGATTGGTGAAGAGAGGTTTATAGCCTACGACCGAGTTCAATTGTCGTCTTTGTTTTCGGGAAAGTCTCATCAGGATCTAATGCTGAGTAGTGAGGAGTGGTATCAGAGACACGGGATTGAGTTGGTTTTGGGTAGTCAGGTGACTTCTATCGATAAGCAGGCTAAACGTATCGTACTGGATGGCGAAGATATTCTTGGCTACGACCAGTTGGTGCTTGCGACAGGTTCGTATCCTTTTGTTCCACCAATTGAAGGCAAAGACAGAGAAGACATCTTTGTTTATCGTACCTTGGAAGATCTTTCTCAGATCAAACAAGCGTGCCAAGGGGCGAAAACAGGTGCAGTTATTGGCGGTGGATTGCTAGGTCTGGAAGCCGCAAATGCGCTAAAACTGCTTGGAGTTAAGACCCACGTTGTGGAATTTGCACCACGCTTGATGCCAGTCCAGCTCGATGACGGAGCGGGCACCGTGCTAAAAGAAAAAATCGAAGCCATGGGGCTGAGCGTTCACAACTCAATGATCACAGAAAAGATCTGCGATGGCGAAACCGCTCGGCATCGTTTGGTGTTCAAAGATGCTGAACCATTGGAAGTGGATGTCATTGTGTTTTCCGCAGGCATACGGCCACAAGACGCACTTGGTCGGGAAGCTGGGCTCACATTGGGGGAGCGAGGTGGCATTGTGATTGATGATGAATGTCAGACAAGCGACGCAAGCATCTACGCCATTGGCGAGTGTGCATTGTGGCAACAAAAGATTTATGGGCTGGTTGCCCCCGGATACGCCATGGCGCGGGTAGTGGCAGACAAGCTCACAGCACGAGAAACGACAGGATTTACGGGCGCTGACATGAGCACCAAGCTCAAACTGCTTGGTGTCGATGTGGCGTCGATTGGTGATGCTCATAAGACGACGGAAGGCGCACAGGAGATGATCCTGCAAGACACGGTGTCCGGTGTTTACAAAAAGCTAGTTGTCGATGAAACGGGTAAATTTTTGCTCGGGGCTATCTTGGTGGGTGACAACTCAGACTACGATGCGCTACTGCAATGCTATCTCAATCAAACTGAACTCCCTGATCACGCTGCCAACCTCCTGTTTGATACCAGTATGCTGCAAGGAGAAATGAACGATACAGCGATCATATGTTCCTGCCACAACGTTTCCAAAGGCGATCTAGTGTCAGCCATTCAGGCTGGTGCACATGATTTAGATACTCTGAAAACTCAAACCAAGGCAGGGACAGGCTGTGGTGGCTGTAGCAATATGGTTAAGACAGTACTGGATGCTGAGCTGATGGCGATGGGTGTTGAAGTCAATAACCATGTCTGCGAACACTTTGAAATGTCTCGACAAGAGATGTTTCATATTTGTCAGGTCGAGCAAATCAAAGACTTTGACACTTTATTGAGAAAGCATGGCAAAGGCTTAGGATGTGATCTGTGCAAACCAACCGCAGCATCAGTCTTTGCCTCGCTCTGGAACGAACACATAATGGAGCCTCAACACAGTGCGCTTCAAGACTCGAATGACGCTTTCATGGCAAACCTACAGAAAGACGGCTCATATTCGGTCGTCCCTCGGGTTGCGGGTGGTGAGATTACACCGGAGAAGCTCATTGTACTGGGTGAAGTTGCGCAGAAGTTCGATTTGTACACCAAGATCACTGGCGGTCAACGAGTCGACCTTTTTGGTGCACAAGTGGAGCAGCTACCGGAGATCTGGCAAACACTGATCGATGCAGGCTTTGAAACGGGTCACGCCTATGGGAAGTCACTTCGCACAGTAAAATCTTGTGTAGGATCAACATGGTGTCGCTATGGCGTTGATGACTCTGTAGGGTTAGCTATCGAATTGGAGAACCGATACAAAGGCTTGCGAGCGCCACATAAGATCAAGTTCGCAGTTTCAGGGTGTACGCGAGAATGTGCAGAAGCGCAAAGCAAAGACATTGGCGTTATCGCTACAGAAAAAGGTTGGAACCTTTATGTGTGTGGTAATGGGGGGATGCGCCCAAGACATGCTGATATATTGGCTTCAGACCTGACTAAAGAGCAGTTAGTACAACTCATTGATCGGGTGCTGATGTTTTATGTCAGTACTGCTGACCGATTACAACGAACCTCAGTGTGGATGGAAAACCTTGAAGGTGGCCTTGAGTATCTGAAACAAGTGGTAATCGAGGACTCATTAGGCTTGTGTGACTCACTCGAAAGCCAAATGCAGCATATTGTCGAAACCTACCAATGTGAGTGGAAGAGTACACTGGAAAATCCGGATAAGCTCAGCAAGTTCCGTCCGTTCATCAATGATGATTCTACGAGCCAAGCGCTCCCTTACCAGCGAATCAGAGGACAGCGAATTCCAGTTAAGGAGGAGCTATGATTACCGAACAGAAACTAAAAATATGCCGATTGGATGACCTAGTACCCTACGAAGGTAGGGCTGCATTAATTGATGGCGAACAAGTGGCGCTTTTCCGAATTCCTGATAAAGGCGTTTTTGCGATACAAAACTGGGACCCGATAGGTAAGGCTTACGTCATGAATCGAGGCATAGTCGGTGATGTTAAAGGAGAGCTGTGTGTGGCTTCTCCCCTTTATAAGCAGCATTTCAGCCTAAAAACAGGTGAATGTATTGAACAACCAGACGTAAAGATTAAATGTTGGCCGGTGGAAGTTGACGAAGGAGCTGTGGTTTTATTTTAGCTAAGCAGAGCAGGGGCTCGGCCTCTGCTCCATTTCATATTGGCGCATCGGCATTAAGTCAATGGTCTGCTTGATGTTTTCCCAATCCGTTTCTTTGCCCCAACGCAACTTTTCTGAACCGTCTTTGCCAATCAATACTGCAGTATGTGTACCCGGCTCAACATCATAGACTCTGAACATACTTAGCAAGTTAAACTCGTTCTTAACCCAAGATGGAATGGTAAACCCATCTTGAGTAACGACTAAAGTAATAACGTCGCGGTCGGATAGTTCGCATTCATTGATTAGGGTCTCAAGCAAAAACTGCTTCACATGTTCGTCGTTGGTTGGCGCAAAGTAAATTACGCTTCTGTGGGCCCATTTCGGTGAGTAGGCGGGGTAACTCCACGCAAGTCCAATACTCTGAATAAGCAATAGAGTGATAATCAAACAGCGCATAGTTGGCCTCCGTGAAACAAGAGTTGAGCTTCTAAACCTCAATCACTTTCTACGTTAAGTGTAGGTGGTAAGCTCACCATTTACCTGAGTAATATGTAAGTAACTGATATGGAAAACCTAGAAACTGACCGTTTGAAACTGCGCTTACCAACCGAGGGGGATGCAGTCTTTATTCAGTCACTCTACAACACGGAAGGCTTCCTTCGCTTTGTGGGTGACAAACACATTAGAAGCCGCGGCGATGCTGTCGAATATATTCGTAACAATATGCTTGCGATGAGAGAGGCGAAAAGTGTTTGCTTGCTTGTCGTTGAAAGTAAATCAGACAGTAAACAGCTCGGTGTTTGTGGTTTGATTAAGCGCGACGAGCTGGATGCCTATGACATTGGTTATGGTTTTATGCCAGATTCATTTGGTCAGGGCTATGGCTTAGAAGCTGGACAAGCGGTTGTAGAGTACGCAAGACAACGCAGCGATATTGAAGAATTAGTAGCGATAACATCTTCGGACAATGAAGCCAGCAAAAGTCTGCTAAATCGACTCGGCTTTACCTATGTCAAAGTCCAAGGCCAAATAAGCGATAAAATTGACTTACTTTTATATCAATTGTCATTCGCAGATTAATGAAGTTTACCCATTCGGATGTATTACAAGGCAAGTTACTGACAGAGTTTAAGACGGTCAGTGCGATGATTGCGATTTATTGTCGCGATCACCATGGATTGCCAGACGGTTGTTTGTGTCACTCGTGCCTAGAGCTGAAAGACTACGCTGAGGCGAGGCTTGATCGCTGCCAGTATGGTCAAGACAAGCCCACCTGCAATAAGTGTCCGATTCATTGCTATAAGCCTGAACCTAAAGAACAAATGCGCCAAGTTATGCGCTATGCCGGGCCGCGCATGTTGTTATCTCATCCTATTCTTGCGATTCGTCATTTGATTCACGAGCGCAGAGCAGTGCCCGAAAAGCCGGCTAGAGGGGCGTCTAACCGGCATAAAAGGAAAAGAAGTGATTGAATTATTCACCAGCGACAGCTTGGTGTTTTGTCTTGATGCTAGCAACAAGCATATATAGGCAAGTTGCCAGCAGTATCGCAAACAGGTAGCCCATCAATCCATGATCTCCAGACATGTACCAATCCGCAATGATTGGCCCGAAAACAGACCCCAAACTATAGCTGAACAGCATGACTTGTGTTGCTGAAACAATATACTCTGACTCCAATTTATCGCAGCCTAGATTGATTGCGATGGGGTACAGAGCAAAAGCAGCGACGCCTAGCAAGAATATTCCGACCGCTAAAACTCTGATGTTTTCGTCTAGTACAATCAGGCTAATGGCCGCTGCGCCAAGTAAGCAGAAGAAAGCCATCAATAAAGTTCGACCAAAGTACTTTGACATCCATGGCACAATCGGTTGAACTGCCATGCCACCAAGAATGACAAGAGCCATCAATCCACCTAAGTCATCATGATCAATACCTTGCTGCGCGAGTTCCAATGGCATTAATCCGTAAATAGCGCCAAGAATCAGGCCAGAAACAATGCAACCAATAATCGCGGCATGGCTTAATCTAGTGATCTGCTTGAACGATAGATTGGTCGTATGTGCAGACTCTGGTTGATCGGTTTCTCCAAACAGCAATACCACGATAGCGAGTAGCAGCAGAGTCAAGATGGCAATAAAAGGCACGCCACCGTTAACCCCCAATACACCAATTCCTAATTGGCCAACCGCACTGCCACCGTAAAGTGCCGCCATATAGAGACCAAGACGTTTTGCTCTGGCTGCTTCATCACCATGTAGCAACCATGACTCGACAATAACGAATACGCCAGCGACAGAGATACCTGCCAAAAAGCGTGCACACATCCATGCTAATGAGTTGGTAAATACTGGCAACGCGAAAATTGTCGCGATGAAAAGACTTAAACAAAGAACAAATGCGTTCTTATGACCTAATCGAGTGACTAACGGTTCAATCGCAATCGCACCAACTAAAAGACCTGCATAGAAAACACTGGCTAGCCAACTGGCCAACGAGCTGTCCAGCCCGTAATCCGGTAGCATAAGTGGGATCAAGCTCATTAAGTAGCCTGATGCTACCGCATAAAGAGCCAGCGCGATAACAGGTACTGAGATGCGAGCTTTTGGTGCAGGAGCAAGGATGTTTTCCAACGTCGTAGCCTCTTGAGTTAGTTAATAAAATGGAACGTCTTTTGGCGCGACTATGGAGCGATTTTTATATTTGGTAAAACGAATAATTTTAGTCGTGTCGATAAAAATCATTTTTCGACACAAGTTTTCGCTATAGATAAAAGAAAAGGCCGCTAGCGATGAATGCTAGCGGCCTTTTAGAGCGGAAATTTTTGTTTCTGCTACTTAGTTAAAGCTTCATTAAGCCACTGATCAAATTGGCCTTTAGGTAGAGCTCCGTTGACAACATCAACTCTTTTGCCATCTTTGAATACCATGACAGTAGGAATGCTTCTAATTTGGTACTTAGCTGCAAGGTTTTGCTGGCTTTCCGTGTCTATTTTTACAAATCGAACATTATTTACTCGCTCTTTGGCGACATCAGAAATACAGGTGCGAAACCGACACATGGGTTACACCATGGCGCCCAAAAGTCAACGACGACGGGTTGGTTGCTGTTCAAAATAGCATCAAAGTTGAGTTCGGTTCCTTCAACCGGCGCACCGTCCAGTAAATCCGATTGGCATTTACCGCATTTCGGGCTTTCAGATACTCGTTCATTAGGAACACGATTTACGCCAGAGCAAGAAGGGCAACGTGTGTTGAATGTAGACATGACTTTTCTCTTGTTTGTGTTTTTCTACGCAAGTGTGACGTCTATTTTACCAATTAGGTGACACCACAGATAATCGCTAGTTATACTCTGAAAATAGTATTTACCCAAGAGTTCTATCAGTCTTACTGAACAGATCGAATGGGCCGCTAACTCAAATAAGAATAAAAGGCTTCGAATGACAACATTCTACGCAGAAATAACAGGTTGGGGTAAATGCGTGCCGCCAACCACGCTCTCCAACGATGATTTAAGTACATTCCTTGACACTTCAGATGAATGGATTCGCACGCGTACAGGCATTGAGAATCGCCGTATCAGCCATGTTAATACGTCTGATATGTCGACGGTAGCTGCCAAACATGCGTTAGCATGCGCTGGTCTTGAAGCGAGTGATATTGATTTACTTATCGTCGCAACCTGTTCTCCAGACTCTCTTATTCCGAACATCGCGTCAAAGGTATCTCAGAACCTTGGCATGATAGGGACCACGGCGTTTGACTTAAATGCTGCGTGTACAGGTTTTCTCTACAGCCTAGAGACAGCTACACGTATGATTCAGGCGGGTAACTATAACAACGCTTTGGTCATAGGTGCCGAGCGTCTATCTTTCTTTATCGACTGGACCATGCGTGATACCGCGGTATTGTTCGGCGATGGCGCCGGTGCTGTCGTGCTGAGCAAAACAGATAAGCCTGTTGGATTACAGCAAGCTCAGTTAGGTTGTGATTCGAAAGGGCGTGATATTCTCTCTGTACCCAAATTTGGTACTTCGATGGATCGCTTTGCAGCAGATAACGGCTATTGGGAATTCAACTTCGTAGGAAAAGAAATCTTTAAGCGTGCCGTTAAAGGCATGGGTTCAGCGGCTCAAAACGTGCTTGCGCGTAGCCAGCTCTCTACCGAAGATGTCGACGTAGTGATCCCGCATCAGGCAAACATTCGCATCATTCAAACATTGTGTGACTTGTCTGGTATTAGCCAAGAAAAAGCGTTTGTGAACATCCACAAATATGGCAACACGTCAGCGGCTACGGTACCACTGGCGTTGTGTGAAGCCATGGAGGAAGGATTTGTTAAACCTGGCGATAACTTGCTACTGGCCGCATTTGGTGCTGGACTGACGTGGGGGGCAGGTCATATTAAATGGGGTGACCGCGTAACGCCTTTGGGTAGTAGTGACGCGGCGCTACCCGAATGTGATAAATCTGCACTTGAATTGCTTGATGAAGCGATCAAGTTCTGTAAAGAGCATGCGCCAAGCTAGTTAAAATCAATACCATTCTGGATAGTAGACGGTTCAGAATGGTATTATCCTGCCCTAGACGATAAGAATAATGCAGGGCTTAAATGAAGTTTCTTCACACCTCTGACTGGCACCTCGGACGCCAATTCCACAATGTTTCTCTTCTGGATGATCAAAAAGCTGTTTTGGCTCAATTGATAGATTATCTGCAATCTAACTCCGTTGACGCTCTGGTAATTGCTGGAGATATCTATGACCGCTCGGTTCCACCAACGGCTGCGATTGAATTGATGAACGAATTTGTCCATCAGGTGTGCAATGAACTTAAGCTACCCATCATTTTGATACCTGGTAATCATGATGGTGCCCAGCGATTAGGCTTTGGGTCCTCGCAAATGAAAGGGGCGGGTTTGCACATTATCTCGAATTTTAAAGAGATGCTGGAACCTGTTGTCTTGAATACGGATGTCGGAGAAGTGGCTTTTTATGGCATGCCCTACAACGACCCGGAATTAGTTCGTCACCATTTTGACCAGCCTGTATCAACGCACGATGACGCTCATCGACTGCTGAGTGAAGAGATTAAGTCTCAGTTTAAACCGGGTCAAAAGAATGTCTTGATCAGTCACTGCTTTGTTGACGGTGCGATTGAGTCCGAGTCCGAACGTCCTTTATCAATTGGCGGCTCAGACAGAGTCAGCCATGAACATTTTGTCGATTTTGACTATGTAGCTCTGGGCCATCTGCACCAGCCGCAAAAAAAGGGTGAAGACTATATCCGTTACTCGGGCTCACTGATGAAATACAGTTTTTCTGAGCAGCATCAGAAGAAAGGAATGACGTTGGTTGAGCTAAATGAACAAGGCTTTGTGTCAGCAACTCACATTGATCTCACTGCTCCTCACCAAATGCGGATCATCGAAGGGGAGTTAGACGAAGTTATCGCCGCTGGTAAAACAGATCCGAATAATCACGATTACTTGTTGGTTCGTTTGCTGGATAAACACGCCATTCTTAATCCCATGGAAAAGCTTCGCGCGGTTTACCCAAATGTTCTGCATATCGAAAAGCCAGGTATGTTAGTGGGCATTGAACAGGAAATGGCTCAGGCTAAGCTTGCTCGTAGTGAAGTGGATATGTTCAAAGATTTTTTCCTTGAAGCACAAAATAGTGAGCTAAATGAAGATCAAAACCACGCAATAACCGACATCATTAAACAACTGGTAAAGCAGTAAGGGCAAGCGATGAAACCATTATCACTGACAATGCAGGCATTTGGCCCTTTTGCTAACACTGAAAACATCGACTTTACACTGCTTGGTTCCAATCCGCTGTTTTTGATTAACGGCCCAACAGGTTCAGGTAAGACTTCTATTCTAGATGCCATTTGTTTTGCTTTGTACGGCCAAACAACAGGTAATGAAAGAGAAGGGACGCAGATGCGCTGTGATATGGCAGCAGTTTCGTTACCGACCGAAGTGGTGTTCGAGTTCGCACTTAAGTATAAGCGCTACAGAGTCACGAGATCACCCGATCAACTCGCGCCTAAAGCCCGAGGTGAAGGCACAACAACACGGAAGCACACTGCCTCTTTGTATGAGATTACGAATGAAGAGCAGCTGATAACCAGCAAGACAGCGCAGGTTAAAGTTGAGGTCGCAGAACTGATTGGTCTGAATGAAACTCAGTTTCGTCAGGTGATGGTGTTACCACAGGGCAAGTTTCGTGAACTCTTGCTTGCAAGCTCCAAAGAGAGGGAAGAGATCTTCGGTCAATTGTTCCAGACTGATATTTACAAGAAAATCGAGTTTGCGCTGAAAGACAAAGCGAGCGCGATCAGCAAATCAAAGGATGAGTTTGATAACCAGATTCGCGGTGCCCTGCAAGTGGCAGAAGCCAGCACTGAACAAGAGTTAACGGAGCAACTTGATGTTGTCGCCAAGCTGCTTGAAGAGGTGAGCTTGAGTGAAAAGGTTGCCCTTGAAAAGTTGAATAAAAACAAAGAAGCACAACAGAAAGCTAACCAATTACAAGGTGAATTTGAAAAGCTGCAAAGCGCAGAGAAAGCGCTGTCAGAGCATAGTGAGAAAAGCGATAGCAACGCTCAAATTCAACAAAAATTGGCCATCGCTCAGCAAGCTTCCAAGCTAGACGTGCCTTATACCAACTGGACTTCACTCTCAAAACAGGTCCATGATCTAACTGAAAAAGGCAGTTCTCTTGAGAAAGCGTTGCAACTTTCAAATGTTGCGATAGAAGAGCACAAACAGCAGTTGGATACGTTTACGCTGCAAGCTCAATCAATTCCGACATTGACAGATAAGGTTTACCAATTAGAAGGCATTAAAGTTAAGTTAAACGAAAAGTTGGAGTTGGATAAAAGCCTGAAAGATTCTGTCACCAAGAAACAAGAGTTCAACGCGACCTTAATCAAATATCGGGCGCATAAAGAAAAGCTATTACAAGAAGCATCTAAAGCTCAACAAGAACTCGAGAATGCGAAGCTAGCCATTGCAGGTAAAGCAACGGTAGAGTCTGAACTTGCACGCTTACAGCGTCTTACTGCCGATCTCAATAAACTTCAGTTGTTGTCTAAGGAATTGGCTACTTTAGAGCAAGGTCTTCAGCCCATTCAAGCTCGTGTACAACAGTTGAAGGTCGATTGGCAAGAGCATAGCAAGCAAGCGGATGAATATGAAATGCGCTGGCATAATGCTCAGGCAGCGGTTCTTGCTAGTAAGCTTCAACAAGGTATGCCTTGTCCGGTGTGCGGCAGTGATGAGCACCCGAACCCTGCTTCGTTTGATGGTCAAGAAGTGACTAAAGAGCAAGTGGAGTTTTATCGTAACCAAGAGCGTCAGTCCCTGAACTCTTTAAACGAACAAACTCGCATTGAGGAACAACAGAATGCCCTTATCTCTCGTCAAAAAACTCAAATTGAAGCGTTTCAGGAAGAGTTGGGGGAACATAGAGACCTCTCTTTAGATCTCGTACAGAACCAGTACTCTGAATGTCAGGCTAAGTTAGCTGGATTGGTTTCAATTAACCTTGAGCAGATGGAGTCGGAGGTTGCAACGCTCAATCAACGCTGTGAAAAAGGTGACAATGAAATTAATCGCCTGAGAGAGGAGATGTCTGCTCATGATGCAACAATTCAGGCGCTTCAACAGCGCTTAGACATGCTCGTTCAGTCCATTGGTGAACAACATCAATCTGTGGAATCTGTCGACAATGAATATAAGCAAACCAAAGCGTCAATCGATACTTTGCAAAAGCAACTAGAACACGCCAATGAACAGCAACAGCGACTTGCTAAGCATCATGCTGAGCTTGAAGGGCAAAGACAGAGCAACACACAGCTTTTAGCGGAAGCAAAACGTAACTTAGATAAAGCAGAAACGAAATGGCATGTCTCAATTGAAGAAGCACAGTTTGCTGATGAGCAGGCTTACCTCAACAGTAAGGCGACGGATGAACAAATAGAGCGTTGGAAAGCAGCGGTCGAAGCTCACGCGAAAACCGAAGTTAAACTGAAACAGACGTTAGAGGATTTGAGACATACGCTTAAGGACCAGCAAGTGCCAGATTTGGTTGAGCTAGGAAAACTTGTTGAATTGAGCAGCCAAGAGTACGTTGAAGCGAGAAATGCACTAGATACTACTCGTTCGAAGTTTGAACGATTTGAGAAAGTTCGTCGTGATATTGTCTTACTGCACGAAAAGAATGCGAAGTTGGAAGCTGAGTACAGGGTGTATGGAACCCTGTATGACGTCGCTAGTGGTAAGACTGGAAGTCGGGTTAGCTTGCATCGATTTGTCCTTGGCGTATTGCTGGATGATGTTCTAATCCAAGCATCTCAGAGGCTCAGCCTGATGAGTAAGGGGCGCTACATTCTTGCGCGTAAAACCGAAGGCTTCAAAGGTGCGGCAGGACGAGGCTTGGATCTGATGGTAGAAGATAGTTACACAGGCAAAAATAGGGACGTTGCAACCTTATCAGGGGGGGAATCTTTCATGGCAGCGCTGTCTTTAGCTCTTGGTTTATCTGATGTTGTTCAATCGTACAGCGGCGGTATCAGGTTGGATACGCTGTTTATCGATGAAGGTTTTGGCAGCTTAGATCCAGAGTCATTAGATCTCGCCATCCAGACGCTAATTGACCTGCAGCAAAGTGGTAGAACCATCGGTTTAATTTCCCATGTTAGCGAGCTTAAAGAACAGATGTCATTGCGTATTGATGTGAAGTCCAGCCGAGTGGGAAGCGAATTGAAAGTCAATGTCGCATAAAGTAGTTAATAGGGCCGATATTCTGGTCGGAAGTGGCTAAATGTGCTAGTTATTAGTTAAAAGCTATAAAAGTCGAGCGGCCTTTAAAACAGCTCTTTTAGTTGGCATCAGGATCATTCATGACAGCAGTTCTGGAATCAGTTCGCAAAGTATACCAGTATGCAGAACCAAACCTCACGCTCGTAGGTTGGATGGGGTTGCTTGGCTTTCCAACTTACTACTACGTCTGGTCCTACTTATTCCCTCAGCCATACGAAAGCCTGACGCTCAGGCTCTTCTGTTCATTCCTATTCGCAATAATTGCTTTTCGGCATGCGCTCCCTAAATACATACAGCGTTATATGCCGCAATATTATCTCATCTCGATAGCGATCTGCCTGCCGTACTTCTTTAGCTATATGATGTTTATGAACGAATGGTCGACGATATGGGCGATGTCGTTTATGGCTTCAGTTTTTCTCCATGTTCTGCTTGTTCATCAAACACGAATTATGCTTCTGCAAGCCGCGATTTCGTTGTTGTTTGCTTTTATTACCGTCTACGGATTTAACTTTAGTTTGGCCATGGAGAAGATTGTGTGGCCATATTTGCCGATTTTTCTCTTCACATATGTGTTTGGGAACCTGTTTTACTTCCGTAATCAGGTTGAACATGAGAGTAAAGTATCTATAGCTAAGTCCTTTGGCGCAGGAATCGCTCATGAAATGCGTAACCCGCTAAGTGCACTGAAAGCATCGTTTGACGTGCTAAGTTCCTTGTTACCTGATGAAAAGTCCAAAACTGCTGAATTTTACTCAATGTCTCATCAGGAATTAACCATTGCGAGAGAAGTACTCAGTGATGCGGATGAAGTGATTCAGAATGGTAATGAGACCATTGATCTTCTGTTAACTTCTATTGATGAAAACCGTGTATCAACGTCGACATTCAGAAAGCATTCTTTGAAACGTGTGACGGAAGATTCTCTATCCAGCTTTGCTTACAAAAGCTCAAAGGACAAACAGGCTGTTCAGTTCAAATGTGAACAGGATGCCGAAGTTTTTGGTAGTGATACGCTCATCAAGTATGCCTTGTATAACCTTCTCAAAAATGCCTTTTATATCAGAATGGCAATCACTTCCAAATTACTGTTGAAATAAAGTGCTCCGATAAAAACAGTACCATCGTATTTCGGGATAACGGCGTTGGTATCGCCCCTGAAGTGCTTGAAAACATTTTTAAAGATTTCTATACCTTCGGTAAGTCAGGCAGTTATGGCCTCGGTTTACCATTTTGTCGAAAAGTGATGCAAGCTTTAGGTGGCAGAATCAGCTGTCGGTCTGAGTTGAATGAATGGACTGAATTCACGCTGACGTTCCCTCATTATCATTCTGCGAGAGTCGATTATATAAAACTGGATCTAATGAAATCTAAATCAGCCCTCTATGTTGGGGAAACAAGTGTTATTGCACGGCTCCTCAATGAACAGTCTTTCTACAAAGGCTTTACCCTTAACACCGTTGACCTTGAGCTGGCAAACAATAGGGAAGAATACGAATTTGAATACGACTTGATATTCATCGATTTAGATGCAGTGATAACCTCACCTGATCAACTAGCAGCATTAGAGAATAAGCTTCACTTTACTGAAGCGAGAATCGTGTTTCTCTACGATGAGAACAACCGCTATCACAACGATATAGAAAGGCACCTCACCATTTATCCTGTTGAGAAGCATCGAATGTCGCTAGAGCCAGGGCGTGTTTTGGACGAATTGTTCTTTGAGTCTCCTGAGCCTGACCGAAACTTACTCCCAAGAAAAGAAGTCCGCGTGGGCAAAACGATTGTCATTGCAGACGACAATCATTCACTCCGTACTTACACGTCGATACTTTTAGAACAGCAGGGGTTTGAGGTGATTCAAGCTCAGAACGGGCAAGAAGTGTTAGATAAACTGCAGAACAACCTTGTCGATTTAGTGCTAATGGATATTGAGATGCCACAACTGAATGGCCTTGATGCAGCGAATGCTATTCGTTCATCAGATAGTGAGTACGCCAATATCCCGATTTTAGGCCATACTGGTGACTCTACATCTGTAGCTATCGATAAGATTCATCAGTCAGGGATGAATGATTATATTATTAAGCCTGCCGGTACAGAAGCACTACTGGATAAAATATCGAACTGGATTTAAAAAGGCCCATGATGTTTGGGCCTTTGAAATTTATTTAAATAAAATACATATCTGGAAGTTCGTAAGCCGTCTGACAAGCGCGAATGATTTTATTTACTTCTTCTTTAGTGGTAGAGCTATTAAGTGAAAAACGTATTATGTTTTTATTAGGTGTCGTTGCGGGTCTACAAAATACCGCACCAAATATTCCTTGTGATTCAAAAAAGTCTCTCACTTTTTCGGTGTTACGTTCATCTCCCGTTTCAACCGCTATTATTTGCGATTGACTTCGAATAGTTAGCCCGATATTTGCTAGGTTAGTTTTTAAATACTCGCTTAACTCCTGTAAGTAAGCTCTTTCTTTATCTTGTTCTTTTATTATATCCAGTGTCTTATCGAGCCTATCCAACTCATGTGGTAACATTGTAGAGCTAAATATCGCGGGGTAAGCCACAAATGGTACACAATCATTAGCGCGATTGTTGCACCAAATAGCACCAGCTCGATAGGCAAACGTTTTTGCTAAACTGGCGGTCATAAAGTCGACTTGATGACTTAGTTTTAAGCTTTGTAACAAACCAGCACCATGTTTACCGTGTGTACCTAGGGAGTGTGATTCATCGACTAATATCGCACAGCCATATTCCTTCGCGAGTAACACGAGCTCGACTAAGGGGGCAATGGTGCCTATGGTACTGTAAACCGAATCGACAAGAACGATTCCAGGGCCATGTCTGTTTATCAATTTATTCAAATGCTTGACGTTATTATGCATAAAGGGATGGATGTTAGCTCCGGCGATACGCGCACCTTCCCATAAAGACATATGAGCAAAAAAGTCGATGTAGACATTTGTTTCACTGTCACAAATGGTTTGTAGCAAGGCAGTATTGGCCGCCCAACCAGATTGAGAAAGTAAACAAGATTGAAACCCGACATACTTGGCGAGTTTTTCTTCTACTTCAGGCTTGGAGCTTTCATCCTGCAAAAATATACCTGACATAAATGGGCTATTTTTACGTGCCATAATAGAATTAATATGGTGATCAATGATATCGGGGTTATTGGATAAATCGAGGTAATCATTACTTTGTAAAACGAGGTCGCCACTTTGCGGCCTTTTTCCAAGAACTAAATGCTTACCGTTCTTATTGGTATTAATTAAGCCATCCAGATAGAAATTTATTTTATTATTAATAAAATCTGGCAAAGGAGGGTAATGGTTAAGCGTATTCATGATAAATATATCCTTTTTGTTAAAACCATGTGCCAGCTGACAAAATGATATATGAACCAAAATGGATATAAGTTCGAGTGCTAATATTTATTATTTTGTGGTCTGTTACAAATAAAAATATCAACTATAATAGTATATGAATTCTTTCCCTACGCTGACCCGAGCCTAACTAAAGCTAATTATTATATTTCCCCATTATTTATTCGGTACGTAGTGTTATTTATAAGAGTTACCTTTCTTGCAAGAGATAAAGATTTCTGGCCAGTACATTTTGATATAGCCAACGAATACCCAAGCTACCAGTCCGGTAGCAACACTCAGCTCAAAAAATCCAAATTTGTGAAGCCAGTGCCAATGTGGATGATATTGCTCGAAAAAACTCGTAAGGCGGTGCATCGCGATCGCACTAATGACGGAAGGGAAGGTGACGGCCGCAATCGAAGGTTGGAATTTAAGCCGCATTAGACGGAAATAACAGAGGTAGATCGTTAACGTCATGGTGATAGCAATTCCAGCCAAAGCGCCGGTAAGAATAGGGTCTGGCTTTTGGAAATTAACCAGATAGGTCGCTAACGATAGGTTGATCGGTGCCGCCATGATGGCCAGAGTCGGTCTTGCCCTACGTGGAAGTCGGCCCTCAAACATCAGCCTATAGAGCACGAGTGGCAGCATAAAGAAGTAAATCGTAATACAAATGCTGACTAAGGTTTCAGAGAATACCGTATGACCGAACTTGGTCCCTGCCAGCGAGCTACTGATTAATCCCACCGGATACAAGAACCAACTAGGGACAATATTCGACACTTTGAAACGTGTGATCTGAAAGAAGAAAAACAGCACCATCATAGTGATGTGGAGCAACAGCGCTGCAAACCATAATGGGTAGGCGATCAAGGGCGAGATCACGGCGAGGTAATCACACAAAATCAACAATGCCATGCTCATGGGAGCCATCAAGCTGCCGCTCAGTGGGTGTCTAATATCGTTGATGAAAGTGGAGTAACTGCTGAAGTATTTTATTAGCACTGGTAGCAGCAGAATAGCACCGCCTGCCGCAAGATAAGGGCGGATAAAAACGCCAATGTCAGGAATATATAACGCCCATGCGTGCCCCAGTCCTATCATGCCTAGCGCTAATGCTGCTTGTGATGGTGGTACACTCTGAAATTGTGTAAAGCGTCTCCAGTTCAACGGCTTAATCCTGACTAGCTTGAAACAAATGATTGGGGACTAAATGAGTAAGCAAATCCGTGCTACCGATCATTTAGGGCAAGGGATCATATCAAGCTCATCGGTTGCTGTGCAATTGTCATTTTGACTCGCAAGGAAGGTCTTCTTGTCTCAACTTCTCATTTTTTAATGTTCGATGTAACAGTTGGCTATAAATTGGTTGTCCTCCAAGTAATTGAGCGAAAATAACCGCGCCGAGACAGGTAATGATCAGTGGCAATATCAGGTAGTAATTGTTGGTCATTTCGATCACCAATAATATGCCCGTAATTGGAGCGCGAACGGTAGCCGCGAACAATGCCCCCATTCCTGCAATGGCGAACATGCCCGGAGAAATCATCAGTTCAGGCATCAACCCATGGGCGATTAATCCAAACGCATATCCAAACAGTGTACCTAAAGCCAACATCGGTGCGAAGATGCCACCAGGTGCTCCAGAGCCAAAACAAATCAGTGTGGTGAGAATTCTTGCAACAAACAAAAGCAGCAACACTGTGGCTCCGTAGCCACCGTTAGTGATGGTAGGGATTAAGCCAATGCCGCCGCCCGGTTATTTCCCGGTAGATAAAGCAGCATCAAACCAAAAAAACCGCCGATACAGCTTCCGGTGATCAGGTAGCGTCTACGATCGTTCTTATGTAGTTTGACAAACAAGTCCTGAGACAGGGTAACTAGGCGATTAAATACGACTCCAAACACGCCAAACATCGCACCTAACAGTAAGAAAAGCCATAAGGCGGCAAGCTCTGGCGGGTGATATTGCGGCATAGTGATAACCGCGTCTTGACCATTAATGTAACGAAAGACAATGTTGGCGGAGATAGCTGAAATGATAACCGCACGAATAGAAATGAGTGAGTATCGAAATTGGGGGCGCATTTCTTCAACTACAAACATGATGCCGGCTAACGGAGCGTTAAACGCTGCAGCTAAACCTCCTGCCGCACCCGATGCAAGCAGTGAGTGTTTGGTATCATCATTTTTTACCTGAAAGAGATCCGTCACCATGCGGCCAATGGCTCCCCCCATTTGAACCGTTGGCCCTTCACGTCCAAGAACCATACCTGAGCCTAGTGCACCCATACCACCGAAGAACTTTACAGGTAGAACACGCCACCAACGAACAGGGCGTATGCCATCCATCGCGCCTTCTATTTCTGGAATGCCAGATCCCGCAGCTTCAGGAGCAAAACGGTGAACGAGGTAATAGCCAACAAATGCCAATGCGGCACTGATTAAAAATGCAGCGAGCCACAGCGGTAATGCGCTACCAATCGCTTGTTTGAGCCAGTCAGTCCGAGTCTCAGAGACAAAATGAACCGCAATTTCGAAGAAGGTTCCAACGATGCCCGCAAGAATACCGACAAGTAAAGAAAGCATGAGAACAGAGACGGGCGTTTTATCTTTAGAGAGAAACTGGTTAATAGCATCCTTTGGCATACTGGCTAAAAGGGACTGCTTAATTTTCTCTCTTTTGGTCATAAAAAGATCAACCTCGTTTTATCTATTTTCTTATTAGAAATGGTGATGTCTCTAGCAAGAATTATACGCTGGTATAGGCTTAACTATAGCGTCAAGATTGAAATATTGATTTTCAAATATGGAGATTCAGAGATATCGACAAATAGCCTGAGAATTGGCAAGAGATCACGTTTATTCCCTTGCACTTTGGGAGTTTTGAACCATATTTAAATGGTAAGGCAATCTGAACCGACCCGCATGGAGGATTTTCTGCCTTACCTACAATTTGGATGGATTCAACAAGTCATTTCGAGATCCTCGTATTAAGATCAGGACGCATCAACAGACGGTTCTGATTCGCAGACTCACGATTGAGTAACGAGGGATAGGGCGCACTGTATGGTGCGCCTTTTGTCTTTTATAGGGTGCTAGTCAATTGAAGCAATTTGCTTAAGTACCTTTTCCAATTGATCCCATGGTAGAAGTTGGCTATCGATGACTTCCATACGGCTTTCAAAGCCTTCTAATGACATCTCATTAACAGAGACAACACCGTGGCTTACATTGAACGCATAGCAGCCTCTATCGGTGTTCATCACGCCTTTGACACGTTCGGCAGTTAAGTCAGATAACATAGAAAATAGGTCATCAAAATTGAACGTGACTTCTGCACCAAATAACCAGCCGCAACTAAAGTAACCTTGGCCTTTGTTTTCTTTGCGAACCATTATCTGATCTGGCGCTAGCGCAAATTGAGGTTCTGCCTCAGCATGTTCATGATAGTGCTGTGCAATATCCGTTGAAACCGATGGATTCCTTCTCTGGTTGTCCAGAAGCTCGATAGGGAAACGCCCTTGCTTGACGAGTTGACTGTAAATCTTGGGTGGATTTTGGTCAGAAACCCAGTCGTTAAACGCATCGACGTCACTGACATGACATTCGTCTACTTTATTACCAATCACAATATCTGCGATATTGAGTTGGTCGTTAAAGTTCTGATTCTCCAGATACTTAGGGTTGGATAAGTTACGTGGGTCGACTAAGCCGATGGTGGCTCGAAGATCGATGTAATCTCGAAACTGAGCAGAGGTTAAGGTTGCGAGAATCTTGTGGGCGTGACCCAAGCCAGTAGGTTCGACAATCAGGCGGTCGGGTTGCGTGCGAAGCAAAGCAGTAAGAGCAACGGAAGTTGGGACTCCAGCAGCACAACACATGCAGCCACCGGGCACTTCTTTGATCATCGCGCCTTGTCCTGTCAGCATTGCGCCATCAATACCAATTTCACCAAATTCGTTGACCAGAACTGCCCAATTTTCGTCAGCAGGTTTTTCTTTCAGTAGGTTTAGGATTGTCGTGGTTTTTCCGGTACCCAGAAAACCAGTAATGATATTGGTTGGGATTTTCATTGTACAAAACTCGTCGATAACAATGCTTTGACTATATCAAAGGTTAGCGTGGAAGCTAGAATAAAAAACGGCGGTAGATACCGCCGTTTTTGTGGTTAGCGTTTGTTCTTTAAGTAGCGTTTACGACGCTCTTCTTTTTTCTTGGCCTTCTCTTCAGCTTTGCGTGTCGCTTCGATCTCTACTTCGACCAACTCTTTGGTGATCATTTCTGGCAACTCAAGTGTTATTTGACCTAAGGTACCATTACGTAGTTCGTGAAGTAAGATTTCCGAACATTTATGCAGATCGACTCGTCCGCCAGAACGTAGCGCGCCTCTTCGACGACCAATCTCTTCCATTAGTTCTATGTCGCTTTCTGGCATTTCTTCGATCTGATAGCGCTCTTTCAAACGCTCAGGGTACGCTTTTGCAAGGTACTCAACTGTATAGAAAGCCACTTCTTCGTATTCCATGGCCGTGTCTTTAACGGCACCGGTTGCAGCGAGGCGGAATCCGCTGTGTGGGTTTTCTACTTTAGGCCACAAAATGCCGGGAGTATCCGATAAAACAATACCGTTTTGTAGGTTGATACGTTGTTGACGACGCGTAACGGCTGGCTGGTTACCAGTAACTGCGATAGTACGGCCTGCAAGAGTATTGATAATGGTTGATTTGCCCACATTGGGAATACCCATGATCATGGTGCGAATATTCTTACCAATCTCTTCACGATGTGGCGCAAGTTTACGGCACAGTTCGAGGATTTTGTTAACTTCCTGAGTGTTGGAAGTCGTAATCGCCATCGCTTTTACATTGTGTTCTTTCTCGAAGTGTTCAATCCATAGTTGAGTTAACTCTGGATCGGCAAGGTCACGTTTATTCAGTACCTTAACGACTGGCTTTTCACCACGGATTTCAGAGATCATTGGGTTTTCACTACTGAATGGAATGCGAGCATCCAATACTTCAATAATGACATCTACTTGAGGGATCGCTTCTTCAATCTCTTTACGGGCTTTGTGCATGTGGCCCGGAAACCATTGAATTGTATTGTTAACCATTTGAAAATATTGCCTTCTAATTTAATGGTTTAATCTGCCGTGCAACTTTAAACATAACAAAGCGTTCGCTTATCACAAGTTTTTGAAGCCCAATAAGGCAGGGCAGATTGACTTGGGCGCAATATTAACACCGACTTTAGTAATCTCATAACGAAGGGCAGGAGAAAAGCGACTAAGCACATCAATCGTTTACGTTGTAGCCAGTTAGTGATGTCCGGTAAGAGTCGAACTTCAATCGTTGCGTGAGCTCCATTGGTTTGGCTGACGTTATCGCTGCGTGTATCGGCTTCAAAAGATCAAAGGGGTGATCATTTGAAGCTAAGCAAAAAATAGCCAACGCGTTGTAAAGACGCGATGGCTATTTCATAGAAATCCATCAACTAATTTAGATGATGGGATGAACACTACGAGAATTAGTTGGCTGGTCGCCAAACGCCCCATTTGTCCTTACTGTATGTCGTTTCAGGATCATCACCGCCTTGTGTCCACCATTGTGCTTTCCACTCCTTACCGGCATATGACACAACTTCACCGCCGACGTAAGTCGTTGAGGAGCTCCAAGCATTCCCTGTATCTGGGTCCGGTTCTGGAGTTGGTGGAGGAGTGACACCGCCATCATCAACAACCACCTCAAACGTAAAGGTCTCAGTTCGATCGCTGTTGGTCGCGCTCGCTGAGAAAATTAACGTTTCATTCTGAGTAATAGACTGGGTGTCGATAATGATCGAAGAAGAGCCGTTATTCTGAATCTGTACAGGCGTGCCCTGAGTTTGAGTCAACGTTGCATTTTCTTCTGTTACGATGACGACTTTATCACCCGCATTTATGACATTATCACTTTGGGATAGCTCATAGAGTTGTCCTGCTAACGGATCAACATTGCCATTGTCGTCTCGGGAAACGGTCATTAGCCCTGAAGCACGGCTGTCCTTAGAGTTAAAGAAATTGCGTGACGGATCATTCTGGAAATACATGTAGTGCTGCATTTCTTCATGCCAATCACCGATAAAGACAGCCCCATCTTTGAATTCTGCGTGCCAACCATTAATCTCAGAAGCAAGGAGACGATCCCAGTCACCAACGTTGTTTGAATCTACTCTGATATCAAAGCTACGCGCAACCGCGCCATCCTTGTTGATGATGTCATATTTTACTACATCGCCAATTTCAGGTGCTTCCAATCCACTAGGGATAAAGGACCCTCCACGATGCAAATCTGGTTCTGGTGCTGGCTCAGGAGGTGGAGTGTTACCATTCTTAATCGTAATATCAGAACAGTTGTAGAAGCCTTCACCCGCGGCATCATCTCGTTGCCAACGTACAAAGAGAATGGCGTCTCCAGATCTATCAGATGGGATAGTTACGTTGATTCGGTATTTTCCGTTCTCTACAGGTACATTGCCCGTTTCTTGAATCAAATCTAGATCGCCCCAAGCTAGCCCTTTAGACAGGTCAGCATTTGGTTTGGTTAAGTAAAATTCCCAGAAAGAAGGATTGTGCGGTGCCGTGGCATTAAACACATATTCGAATGTACCCGTGTTCATTTCTGTACGAGTCCAGGCCGTATGCGGGGCTCCCATGCCACGTTTCTGAGGATCGTTTGCGTAGCATAAAGTGCCATCTGGAATAGCGGCTCTTACTGCACTCTGGTTGTTAAAGTCGGTAATGTTCTTTGCGTATTCGTTTCGCTGTACGAACGGGTAAGATCCCGAAATGTCTTTGGCATTTGAACAAGCGGCGTTGGGTGGACTGCCAGACCAGATACCGCCTTGTTCGTAACAAATGTTTTGTCGAGCATTTGGATATTCAGACCAACCATGTGCGTAGACATCGGCTGGTAGGGCAGATAGCAAGGCGCTACCTACCGCAAGTTTTAAAATGTGTTTATTCGCTGTCATTTTCTTACTCTATTCCGTTTTATAATTAATATACCCAATCAATAGTTTTGATTTATTGACTGGAGTTTTCCTATTATTTTTATTTCTATTAGAAACGGTTGAAAGATAAGCCAAGATTATTTTTATGAAAGTTTTAATATTCGTTATATGAATTAAGATCGCAATTGTCGAACTTCTTACAAATCTGTCTTAATTTTTGCTATGTAACTTAATCTACTGATAAGTAAAAGATATTTAATGGCCTCTTTAAGGTTTCAAACAACGTAATGCAAAAGTTTTTAATATGTGAATCCGATTCAATAAATAAAGTTACTGTATATATCATGTCATTATAACTGAGATGATGACGTTAGCATGACATTTGGTTTTATTTTTTATGGCTATTGGTTTTTGATTTATTATGCTTACTGGTAATTATATAATTGATCAGGATTTATTTTGTGAATGAATATGTGTTAATTAATTATTCTGCTTGATGGTTTTTAAGTGTACTAACGTAGCTTACAAATAGGCTCACTGATTTGCTTGAGGATAGTATGAAGTTTTATTTACCAGAAGAGTATCAGGATTTGTGTTATACACAATTTCAAACTTATAAGAGAAGAATAAGTTTGTTGCTCCCTGATGCGGTTGTCGAGCATGTCGGCTCTTCGGCAATCCCTGGTGCCATATCAAAAGGTGATCTGGACATCTATGTCGGAGTTGAGCCACGAGAATTGGAAGGGGCGGTTCAACAGTTGTACAAGTTAGGGTTTTCGGTAAAGCAAAATACCTTGCGAACCCCTGAATTATGTATGCTCGAATCAGAGACAGAAGATGTCGCATTTCAAGTCGTTGCCAATGGTTCTCAGTATGAGTGTTTTCTTAAATTCAGGGAGCAACTACGTTCAAGCCCTGACTTAGTTAATTGTTACAATAAACTTAAACAGTCTTGCGAAGGTTATTCACCTGAAGACTACCGCAGGATTAAGTCTGAATTCATCGAACAAGTCTTAAGTAAGTAACCAATTTGAGAACATAATGTAAATGGGACGGTGTACTTAAGATGTTGATTCAGCATACAACATTTTTAATTTGTTGTATTTTGTCTGCCTACGGCAGAATGAACGTTTGATGTGAGCTAATTTCTGACTTCAAGGGATGGCTCTATTAACATTTCAGGAGATTCTACATGTTAAAGTTTGCCTCTTTAGGTGCCATTCTACTGTCTGCATCTATGTCGGTTATTGCTGCACAGGGTGTTGTCATGTATGAGAGCCCGTATTCTGTAAAAGAAACAGCAGATCGATTTGAAGCGATTGCTAAGAAGAAAGGACTTAATATTTTTGCCCGAGTTGATCATCAAGCTAATGCTCAAGGTGTGGGCCTAGATCTCAGACCAACTGAACTGATCATTTTTGGTAATCCGAAAGTAGGCACGCCACTTATGCAGTGCGCACAGAGTGTTGCGATTGACCTACCGCAGAAGGTTTTGGTGACTCAAGATGAAGAGCAGAAAGTCTGGCTGTCTTACAATGATCCCAATTACATTAAGCAGCGACACGATGTTAAAGGCTGCGACGAAGTAATCACCAAGGTAACTAATGTATTGAGTGGCTTATCAAAGTCTACAACCAGTCAATAGCCTATATGTAGTAGGTGTTATAATTGACAAACAAGCAGCAAACTAAGCTGCTTGTTTTCGTTTGCAATGTAGTTCTAACTGCTGATTCATCTTCTCAGGTCTGAATATCAGAGAAGTATTACATCTCAGGAGCAGACTCAGTTATCTTCGAAACAACACTAATTAGTTGCACAATTTAAGCAGTAGCTTTGTAAGTTGTTAATGAAAGCTCCAGAGACATAAGTTTTTTGGGGTTTTATGCATTAGGAGCAAAGATTAACGCTTCGTTTTATTGAGTGACTTGTTGTCATACATAGCGGCATCTGCTTTACAGAGAAAGTCTGTCAACTTGCTTGGATCTGTACCACTAGCCAATTCTACGCTACCGATAGAGTACTGAGGGATATGCTCCTGACATGAAGTTTTAAGGCTTTCATCCAGCCTTTCAACAAAGCGAGATTTATCCACCTCTTGTTCACTATCGAGTAAGACGACAAATTCATCACCACCCCAGCGGGCGACTAAGTCGCTCTTTCTGACGCTCTTGAGAAGGGCGGTAGCAAAATCTTTAAGTATTTGGTCTCCAACAGAGTGGCCCCATTGGTCGTTAATGGCTTTGAACCCGTCAATATCGAGATACATTAACATGCTCGAACGGTTGAATGAGTTTGAAAGGCTGATATGACGCTCAAAAGACTCCGTAAAGCCCCGGCGGTTTAGAGCTTTTGTTAGTTCATCAAAACGACTTTCTACTTTGAGTTGATTAGCTTTATACAGGTAGGCCAAATCACTGTTGATGGTGTCTCTAAGAAAACTAAGTACGGTCATGAGTTTATCGGAATAATCCGTTGGCCGTTGGTCCATCACGCACAATGTGCCAAAGCTATTCCCATCCGGCCACTGAATGGGGTATCCAAGATAGCTTGAAAATTGATCTTCTGTATACTCAGGGTTATCAGACCATTTTTCATCTTCACTGGCATCCGCTACATACATCATCTGGTTGCTCTGAACGACTTGATGACAGTAAACATTGGTATTTTTATCAGAATAAGCACCTGGACAATATTGCGAAGGGGCCTGCTCTGAAGCAACTAATACCTCAATGCCATTGGTTGTTGCCTGGGTAACAAATGCGGCGGGGGCGTCAAATAATAGGGCAATCATATCCACTAATTTCTGCCATCGCTCCCAGTCAACATCCTCAATTTTTCCGTAATAGCATGAGCCGTATTTATAACCAGACATTGAGTTTCAGACTCCTTACTTCAATTTTCTTCTTATCAACAAGAGATAGACTCCAAGCTTAGCTTTAATTATAGAAGTATTGATAGCTGCATGGGGTTAGGTGTTGATAAATTTGCAATTACCACGCTTACATTGTGAAACCACATCTTACCGATGGTCAATTTAGTTAGATGATCGAGCAGTAGGTTAGCTTACCTGAGAGATATTTCTGGATTAGGGCGGCTGGCGACGAGCTCTCTAACGGCTTGTTCCAATTGTGGCAGTAAATGTTTATTGGAAACGTGAATATAATGATAAAGAGGCTCATGCAATATCTCCTTGCTAACGGGTTTGATATTAGGGAACTGACCCTTCAAAATTTCATAAACCACCTTAGGAGCGAGCCATAGATCAGCGCGCCCTTTACTGACCATTAATGCCGCCTGTTCAGACTTTTCAACCAGGTAGAGCTGTTTGTAGTCTGAGATTTTCTCTGTAAACTTCATCCCCAATTGTGAAACGAGTACTTTTTCTGACACTTCACTGAGCTCTTCGTAAAATTGCCCTTCAAAGCCATACATAAAAATACTGACGTAATAGAGAGGAACATCGACTTTGAGCATGTTCTCATCTTTCGCAAGCCTTGATATTCGTAAATCTAGTCCTTGATAACGGCCTTGGCTAACCGCACGAATTGCTCTCGCATTAGGCAAATAAACAAAATCGACCTCAATACCGGATTTTTGGTATATAAACTCGAGATCTTCTCTCAAAGTAAAGCCAGCGAGCTTGTTTAATTCAGGGTTTTGATAAATTTCGCCTATAGCAATAACAGCAGGTTCGGCAACGGCCGACCGAATAGAATAGATGAACAAAACTAGCCAGAAGATTCTGGCAGTTTGGATGTGCATTATTGAGGCCACTCTCCACAGGACATATCACTTGGTATAGTCTATCTAAGGGAGATGGTAAACCTCGAGCGTATTGGTCTAGGTGTTTAGTGGAATATGGAAAACCACTTTTCCTATTGAGGAAACTTAATTGGCAAGAATGATTCGGTAGCCGTTTCTGCCATCTTGTTTGACCATATAAAGTGCTTGGTCCGCGAACTGGAACAAGCTTGTTAGATGTTCATATGAAGTAATGCGTTTTGATGTTGCTCCAGCACTCACTGTTATGAACGGATGAGTTGGTGAATATGCGTGTTCAAGTGCCATTTCGCTGATTGCTCCAACCAGCATTTGTAGGTAAGCATCTAAATTGAGCTCTATGTCGCTGGCGAGGATGACGCAAAACTCTTCCCCCCCGTAACGGCATACTAAGTGTTCATATGGCGATTCGACGTCACGCAATGCTTCAGCCACACGCCTCAAGGCTTGATCTCCAGCTACATGACCATAGTTATCGTTGTATTGTTTAAAGTGATCGACATCGACCAGAATGACACCTATATGGTTGTAACCCAGCTCCTCAATGAAATGACGGGCTGTTTCATATAGATGCCTACGATTGGCAATACCGGTAAGTGGGTCGACAATAGATTGCTTTTTGAGGATTTCGCGCTTTTCATCCAGTTCGGTGATTAAATTGTTGATGTCGCGGGCAAAGCTTTTCATTTCTTTTGAGATAAATGTTGCTTCATTTGGCAGTTTGTCACCGGATTTCTGAAACTGGCGCAAGGCTTTTTGAGCCTGCCCCAGTGGCTTGATCAGCTTGGACACTACAGACAAGTTAAGAGCAAACATTACCAGAGAAAAACAAGCCAGTACGCTTGCTTCTGAAAAAGTCAGGAAATCTGGCAGCTTTTCGTTGTGAGTAATTTCAATTGCAATGTTATCGCCATCAAGGAAATCATCACGGTAAATGACGGAGACATCAATCGGCAAAGCGCCATGTAGGGAGTCATGTTCACTGTATGGGTGGACGTTGATCTCTACACCTGTTGCAGCTTCAATTTCAGAGATAAAGTCTTTGCGAATTTTACGAATAAATACGATGTAACCGAAATCGCAGGATTTGCCGTCGCTCAAGCAAATTCTGGCGGATGCAACCATATAAGGCTCACTTTGATAAACCGCATATTTGATGTGTGAAGATACCTTAGCGCTCGAAGCATTGATCGATTGTTCAAGAAGTTTGTTCACGACAGCAGGGTCATTCAGCGCAATGAACTGTGCAGAGTGGACTTGGCCATCTTTATATAAAGCGCTCCATTTTACTTGTAGCTGCTTGTCAAAAATGATCATGCCGTCGACAAGCTTGGACTCGAATGCGTGTGGTCCAATACTGTCCCTGATGAACGCCTCCGTGGGGTGCTGAACGAATTTCGTCAGCGTTGTCCAAGCAGCGTAATCTTCTAAAGATGCTCTCAGTTCAAGCTCTTCCATTTTCAGGACAGTTTGTACGCGCTCTATTTCAAACTGTTGTCTCTTCTTAGACGCCTCAATCGCCAGCTCATGGCTCCATAACGCTTTAAATGAAAAGTAAAACATTAGAAACAGGAGAACGACAGAGAAAGAAACCAGAATGGTGAGCTGTTTGAGACTGAAGTGTTTTAACTTATACACTAATAACGGACTACCTGAACAATGAGTAACTGAGCAAAATTGCATCGCTATTGTAGAGATCATTTTCAACCGGAGCCAGCAATTAACGTGCTAGATCGTCGCCATATGGAGGAAGATCTTGTGTTTAAAGCAAAAAAAACCTCAAATAATCCAAAAGTGTTACATGGGACGACTTTAATATTTTGTCATAATTCAAATTATTGTTTATATTTCCGTGCCACATAATTACTACAAAAGTTTATCCACATGACTGCTAGCCAAATTTCGTCGGAACGTGAAACCCTACTAGATACCAACGAACAGTTAGTATCAACTACAGACTTAAAAGGTGTTATTACCTACAGTAACGATGCCTTTTGCCGTATTGCTGAATTCACTCAGGAAGAACTTCTGGGACAGAACCACAATATTGTTCGCCATAACGGAATGCCAAAGGCGGCATTTGCAGACATGTGGGCGAACCTGAAGCAAGGTAAAGCTTGGCGTGGAATTGTGAAAAACCGAACGAAGTCGGGCGGTTATTATTGGGTAGATGCGTATGTAACGCCGATTTATGAACGTGGAGAAATGACGGGCTATCAATCTGTTCGTGTTAAGCCAAAACGTGAATGGGTTACCGTTGCTGATGCAGCTTACAAATCGTTGCTTAAAGCTGAAAAATCTGGCCGGACCTGGTCACTACAGATCAGTGATTCACTTCGCTATGCGATTTTGCTTGGATCTTTGTCTGCGCCAGTGTTGGCTAACATGATGGATTTGGAAGGAGCGGCAAATTGGATCTCAAGTTTGTTACCACTGTCTGTCGTCGCACTTTTGTTCAGACAAGAATTGATTGATACACCAAAGCAGCTTAAGAAGCTGCAATCTAAGTACGACAGTGTCAGTCGCCTAATCTACTCTGGTAGTAGTAAGTTTTCTGTTGCTGATTTCCATATCAAGCTTCTTTCAGCGCGTATTCGTACAGTCTTGGGTCGTATGACGGATTCTGCTAAGCCGCTTCAAGATCTGTCTGATGGTCTAAGCGCAACGACCTTGCAGGTAACTCAAGCCCTTGAGCAGCAAACCAAAGATATTCGCCAAGTTCGTGAAGCTACCGAAGAAGTGGAAGCATCTGCTAACGAAGTGTCCACCAGTACGCATGAAGCGCATGAGTTGATTGATGTGACGCTCAAAACCTGTCTGCTTGCGAAAGATACCATCGATCAAACTCATGTGAATTTGGAGCAACTCAGCGTTCAGGCTGAGAAAGCGACTAATACCACTTACCAACTGAGTGAACAGGCGCAAAACGTCAGTCAGATGATGGAAGAAATCGGTGGGATCGCAGAACAAACCAACTTGCTTGCTTTAAACGCCGCGATTGAGGCTGCTCGTGCTGGCGAACAGGGCCGTGGTTTTGCTGTTGTTGCGGACGAGGTTCGTGCATTGTCGGGCAGAACGTCGAATGCAACAGTACAAATTAAAGACAGTATTGAAACCATGTTAACGACGATTGAAGGCTGGCAACGCGACATCATTGCTAACCGCGAACAAACAGACGCATGTGGTGAAGTGGCAGAAGAAAGCGCGAAACGTTTATCTGAAGTCGAAACCATGATGCAATCAATGAACGATTTGATGACTACGGTTGAAGATGCGGCAACTAAACAGCGCCAGCTTTCCGGCGATGTGAACCTGCACATTCAGTCAATTGCGTCAGCCGCTGAGCAAAACCTTGCGGCGACCCATTCCGTTAATCAGCACTCGCAAGAGTTACGCAATCAGGTCAACGAGTTTTATCAGTTAGCTCAGCGATTTGAAGAAAAATAACACTAGGCCCTGCAAACGCGGGGCCTTTTCCTTTCGCACCCTGATGTTATAAATTCAGCTGTTTTTCTCTTCAACTCGCGCTAACGCGTTAATCCCGCAAATCTCCGTCTCATAGCCGTTAATTTCCTCACCAATGTCATTCATAAAGCATAATGTCTGCGTGTTATGTCGATAGACTTTACCTATACCCATTCTGCACATACGTTTCATTAACGACATGTGTGATAAGCCAATGCATTGATAAGGATACTCTCTATGCCGTTATTGACAGGTACACTGACTCACTTTTCAAATCCGAAGTCCGACCCAACGTTGGAGTATTCGAATGCTCAGCGAGAAATTTTGAGCGTTGCAGCTTCAAAACAAGCGATTGCGGATATTTCACAGTGGCCAGGATATAAAGAAACGCCTCTTCACGCGTTTACAAGCATAGCGGCGAAGGTAGGAATCGCGCAGCTCTGGTATAAGGACGAATCTCAACGTTTTGGATTAAAGAGTTTTAAAGCCTTGGGCGGCGCTTATGCCGTGGCACGCCAGCTCCAAATAGAGATCTTCAATCGGTTCGGCAAAACTCCTTCAATCACCGAACTGCTCGATGGAAAATGGAAATCTGAAGTAGCCGAAATAGTTGTTAGCTGTGCAACAGACGGAAACCATGGGCGTTCAGTTGCTTGGGGCGCGCAGATGTTTGGCTGCGGTTGCGTCATCTATATCCACCGAGATGTATCCGAAGGGCGCAAAACTGCGATGGAAGCTTTTGGCGCCCAGGTCATTCGTATTTCGGGTAACTATGACGAGTCGGTAAGAACTGCAGATAGTGAAGCCAAAGCTCACAATCGTGTGATTGTGTCTGATACTTCCTATGAAGGCTATATGGATATTCCCAAAGATGTGGCACTTGGTTACACCGCAATGTTGGCTGAAATTGTCGAACAACTCGATGGCACAATTCCAAGTCACGTTTTCGTGCAAGGAGGAGTAGGTGGACTGGCTTCAGCCGTGTGTGGTTACTTCTGGGATCTGTGGGGAGAAAAGCGACCACGATTTGTGATTGTCGAGCCTGAACAAGCCAACTGCTTGCAGAAAAGTGCGAAAGCAGGAGAGCCCGTTGTCGTTGAAGGTGACCTTGATACACTCATGGCGGGACTAGCGTGTGGGGAAGTTTCTACGCTAGCTTGGGAAATACTAAAGAACGGTGCCGATGATTTTATGACGCTCAGCGAAGGAGCTGTTCCGCAAGCAATGAGACTGCTTGCTGGTGGATATCAATCCGATGCAGCGGTTGAAGCTGGGGAGTCTGCTGTTCCGGGTTTAGCTGCGGCCATTATCGCTTCTGAAGATGCGGATTTTTCGCAAGCTCTTGGGCTAAATAGTGAAAGCAGAGTATTGGTGATTGGTACAGAAGGAGCAACGGATCCTGATCTTTACCACCAAATCATAAACGAATAACAACAAAGAAAAGCTCAAGAGAAGTGTTCGGCGTGTAATGTTAGGTTACACGCCGTTTTTATTCGTTAGAAGTATCGATCGGAATTGTCATGCCAGTCTTGACGTTGTCCATCACGACATTGGTCTGGAAGCTTTTGATATTGGCATTATCGAAAAAGGCTTCACGAGTGAAATTGTCATAGCCTTCCATATCTGCCGCGGTCACGATCAAGATAAAATCGGAACTGCCCGTTACGTAGTAACACTGCTGAACAGAACGATTTGCCGTCATTTCTTTCTTGAAGTTATGCATTAGGTCGACACGCTCACGCTCCAAAGTAACCTGCACAACGAACGTCATTGCTTGTCCTACCGCCTTAGGGTTGATGATAGAAACATCGGCTTGGATGACACCCTGCTCACGCATTTTTTTAAGCCTACGTTGAACCGCTGCAGGGGAGAGGCCGACTTGCTCTGCAATGTTGTCTGATGTCACTCGGTTTGATTCCTGAACGATATTTAAAATCTTTCGGTCAAAGCTATCGACTGTAAGTTCTGCTTGTTGTGGCATCTCAGATCTTCCTGATTGTCATGTGTAATTGAATTGTTAAATAACTCTGTGTTCTGTGACCTACGTAAAGGTATTTTTCTATCGAATTGAACCATATCCAATGGAGAACAAAAAACTAATATAACTCAATAAAAATGCGGAATAACTGCACAATGATATGGCTTTTTGATGAAATTCATTAAAGTGCTCGGGGCATTATTGATCTTGTGAACAGAATGTAAAGTCATTATTGATTGGCTTGTAGGTAATGTAGATACAAGTTTTTAACAATGATAGCGCTTGATAATGATTCCCGAGAGAAAGGATTGTCATGAAATCTGAAACCATCGCTCCCCAATTTGAACTGGATCAGCTTGCGTCAGCCGGGCGTGTTGGGGTTATTACTCTGGCAACGGATTTCAATATTGAGCGAGATCTGAAACAGTTTTATCCGGTGGACGTCGAGTCGTTTACCGGGAGGGTTAGAAACTATAACCCTTTAACTATGGATAATTTGCGTAAAATGGAGCCGGGAATTAGCGCATGTGCCGATTCAATCCTTCCAGGGACTGACCTTGATGTGATCATTTATGCTTGCACATCGGGCACTATCGCTATCGGATCGGAGCGTATTACCGAGTTAGTTCATCAAACAAGGCCCGAAACACCCGTCACTAACCCTGTGACTTCGGCTTTAGCAGCATTTAAGAGTCTCAATGCTAAGCGTATTTCCATTCTTACTCCCTATACCGATTCGGTGAACAAGGAAGTGGCTGACTTTTTCTTATCTCAAGGTCTCGAAGTGATGAACATCGCTGGATTCGGCTTTGAAGACGACACCGCGATGAGTTTTATTTCACCTGAAGATATTCGCCGCGCTGCGAGTCAAGTGTGTGACCCTGACGCTGACTTACTGTTCATCTCCTGTACTGCTCTTAGAACAGGCAGCGTCATTGAGTGTATTGAAGAAGACCTGAACAAACCTGTGTTAACCAGCAATCAGGTTTTGGCTTGGCATTCGCTTAAGCTGATGCGTTATTCCCGACCTGTTAATGGTTATGGGGTGCTGCTTAAACAACACCTTATTAGCAGTTCCAACTCAGATATAGCCTAACGTAACCCCTAATTCATGTGATTTACGGAGTAAAAAGTATGTCATCAACTTTCTCGATTAATCCTGAACAGCTGTCAAACACGCTCATAGAAAGTATGACGGAGTGGCGTCAGCATCTACACCGCTTCCCAGAGTGCGGTTTTGAGGTTGATCTTACCGCCAACTTTATTGCTGAGAAATTGGAAGAGTTTGGTATCGAGGTGGTACGCCACATTGGCAAAACTGGTTTAGTTGGGATTCTTCATAGCGGTAAACATGGCAAAAGCATCGGCCTCCGCGCTGATATGGATGCGTTGCACATTCATGAACAAAACACCTTTGACCACTGCTCGCAACATGATGGAAAAATGCATGCGTGTGGCCATGATGGACATTCTGCAATGTTGCTAGGCGCCGCGTGTTATTTGGCAGAGAACAGAACGTTTGACGGAACCGTTTATTTTATTTTTCAACCAGATGAAGAACATGGATGCGGGGCTCAGGCCATGATCGATGATGGTCTTTTTGAACGATTTAATATCGATGAAGTGTATGGCATTCATAACTTTCCAGGACTCGCTGAAGGTGAGCTCATGGTTAAATCTGGTTCGCTGATGGCCAGTGAAAGTAGCTTTGAAATCACTATTAATGGAGTCGGTGGCCACGCGGCGCTGCCTCACCAAGGTGTCGATCCTCTTGTGATAGGTGCGCAGGTTGTTCTTGGGCTGCAGACGATCGTGTCCCGAAACCTCAGCGCCATCTATGACACAGCTGTGGTATCGGCGACTGAATTTATTACTGACGGCACGGTCAATGTGATCCCAACGCAAGTCACTATAAAAGGGGACTGCCGCTGTTTTACGGAAGAAACGCTCATACGTATTGAACAAAGCATGGAAAGGATCGTAGCTGGTATTTGCCAATCAGCGGGAGCAAGTTATCAGTTCGAGTTCATCAACACATTCTATCCAACCATTAATAGCGAAGCGCAGACTCAATATGCGGTAGAAGCGGCAAAACAAGTGTTAGGTGGTGAACACGTTAATGATGCTTGCGATCCACTGACTATCTCAGAGGACTTTTCTAGCATGCTTCGCGTTAAGCCGGGTTGTTATGTCTTGCTAGGCAACGGCGTAGATTCCGTTGGGGGATGCGCTTTACACAACCCGGAATACGATTTTAACGACCGGATATTGAAGCTTGGCGCAAGCTATTGGATTCAATTGGTTAATAACAGATTAGGCCTTGGCCAATAAAAAGGAACTGTATGGCTGATTTTGCAATGCGGTATCTGTAAACGAAGTCATCATTGCCGATCGTTAAACTGCACCAAGCGTTTAGCGTGACATTAGAACGGAAAAAGGAAAGACAGGATGAAACGATTAAGCGTAGCCTTGCTGAGTTTAGGGGTGGTTTTGAGTGCTCATGCCGAAACATGGAAGTTTGCTTCAGAAGAAGACAAAACTGACGTTCAGGATATTTATGCACAAAAATTTGCTGAAGTGATCAAAAAAGAGTCCGATGGTGATATTCGCGTTCGTATCTATTATTACGGCCAACTGGGTACCGAAAACGACATTGTTGAACTGGCAGCGAAAGGCACTATTCAGTTTGTATCTGTGGGGGCTGGCCATCTAGGTTCGTATGTACCTGAAGTTCAGGCGGTAAGCTTGCCGTACGTGCTTGGTACCGACGAGGAAGTGACGCACAAAGTACTGACTGAAAGCCCAACTATTTACAATGAGCTCGCGCCTAAATTCGAAAGTGTGAATCTTAAGCTACTTTCCATGATGTCTGAAGGCGAGATGGTGTGGGGAGGTAACAAGCCAATCCGTACACCAGAAGATTTCGCTGATCAAAAAATCCGCACCTTTACCTCAACAATCCCAGTGGAAACCTACAAAGCCTTTGGCGCGACACCGACACCTCTGTCTTGGGGAGAGGTGTATGGTTCTCTGCAACTGAAAACAATCGACAGCATGGTTAACCCTATCTACTTCATCTACAACGCGAAATGGCATGAAGTACAGGACTACTTAATGTTCCCAGGTCAGCAACCTTACGTCAGTACCGTTTCAACAAACAGCAAGTGGTACAACGGACTCTCTAAAGAGAAACAAGCGATGGTTAATAAGGCAATCAAAGCGGCGGATAAGGCAGCTTATGATTACCAAATCAAAATCAACAAAGAGAATATGGAGAAGATTCTTAAAGAGCGACCAAACATGCAAGTGGTTGTGCTTAATGACCAAGAACGCGAGCGCTTCAAGGTACTCAGTGAACAATTACACGACACCTATTTTGATGTGGTCGCTAATGCCTATCCAGCCGACCAGCAAAGTGAAGCGCGTGCAAGTGCCAAAGTCATCCTTGAGAACATTTTGGATGAAGTCAAAGTGGCGTCATCGCAGTAGAAGCGGTATCTCGAATGGAAACCAGCTATCCGTTGCAAGGAGTGACGGATAGCACCTTTCCAGTCAGACAAGGTCTGTGTGGAAAGTTGCTGACTGAAGTATGGAGTTCAGCGTGTTATGAAAGACCTTTTACTTAAGATAAGTGTGGTGACTGAAAAGCTGGAACGCTTTTTAATTATGACAGCCATCCTCGTGATGATGGCGAATTCGACAGCAAACGCCATTGGGCGGTATGCGTTCAACAAGAGTTTATTCTTTTCTGAAGAACTGAATCAATTCCTCATCGTGATCGTCACTTTTGTCGGCTTCGCTTACGCGGTTCGACAGGGACGTAACATACGAATGACGGCTGTTTACGACTCACTCAGTTTCCGCTCACAGAAAATCCTGACGACTATTATTGCACTTCTTACGTCGGCACTTATGTTTTATCTTGCCTACCATTCGTTGCTCTATGTTGAAGAGCTCAAATCCATTAACCGCTTGAGTCCGGCACTACAGTTTCCCGTTTATTGGGTCTACGCCATCATCCCGATTGGATTTTCCATCGCTGGGCTTCAATACAGTATGAGTTTCGTTATGAATCTTTTGCACAAAGAGATTTACGTGTCTTTCGATGTGACTGAAAACAAAAACAATGAAGTAGGTGAGTTGTCATGAATGAGATTGCTCAGTTTCTATCGGATGTGATTGCAGGTGAGCTCGATATATACGTGATCACATTTACTTTAGTGACCGTTATGGTGGTGCTGTTGTTTTTGAGCTTCCCGATGATAGTGCCTTTGGCGGTTGGTGCTCTTATTGGCTTGATTCATTTTTCTCAAGTTGAGCCAGGAGTGCTCATACAGCAAATGGTGACCGGAATATCACCAAACGCGCTAATTGCGGTACCAATGTTCATACTTGCTGCGGATATCATGACACGCGGTCACACGGCTTATAACTTACTGGGCCTTATTCAGGCGTTTGTTGGTCATTTACGTGGCGGCTTGCCCATTACTACGTGCATCAGTTGTACCTTATTTGGTTCAGTTTCAGGTTCGACTCAGGCAACGGTGGTATCGGTAGGGCAGATTATGCGACCGAAGTTACTCCAAGCGGGGTACAAAGATAGCTTTGTTATGGCGCTCATCATCAACGCCAGTGACATTGCTTTTCTGATTCCACCCAGTATCGGTTTGATTCTTTACGGTACGTTGGCGAATGCCAGTGTTGGAGAATTGTTTATCGCGGGTATCGGCCCGGGGCTTGTGCTGGCAGGCTTGTTCTCACTGTATAGCTATGCCTACAGTGTGAAGCATAGTGATAGTCTAACGTTGGTTGATAAAGCAAATGCCGCAGAACGTATTGAGGCGGTTAAGAAGGCAATTCTGCCTTTGGGGTTCCCAGCTTTAATTATCGGTGGTATTTACTCTGGTATTGTTACTCCGACCGAAGCGGCTTCGTTCGCTGTTTTATATGCGATCATCGTTGAATGTGTCTTTTACCGTAAGCTCGGCGTCAAAGACATTTGTGACGCTGCGTTAAATACCGGTTTGATCACCGCGGTAGTTTTTGTACTGGTTGGTGTTGGTCAGGCATTTTCGTGGTACATCTCGTTTGAACAAATCCCTCAAGAGTTATTGGCTCCGCTTGATCTGGGGAGTGCTTCTCCAGAATACATTTTGTTTGTTATCGCGCTGACGTTTTTCATTGGTTGCATGTTTGTCGATTCGTTAGTCGTGCTGCTGATTTTAACGCCTATCTTTATGCCTATTGTTGATGCCGCTGGAATTGACCCGATTCTTGTTGGTGTGATGGTGACGTTGCAAATGGCAATTGGATCGGCAACACCACCTTTTGGCTGCGATATATTCACTGCGATTGCTATCTTTGAGCGGCCTTATATGGAAGTGATTCGCGGCACTCTGCCTTTCTTCATTATTTTGATTTTTATGTCTGCACTGCTGATCTTTTTTCCCGGCATTGCATTGCTGCCGAGAGATTTACTGTTCAGCTAATCCATTTGCATGGTACAGACAAACTAAGGATAGAACGTATGAATACGACTCAACTAGTCGCCCCGAATCGAGGTTTTGAGACCGTTGAATTTGAGCACCGTACGGTGGAATTACAAAAACGGATGCGAGCTCAGAATATTGGAGCTGCATTTTTTACCACAGAACCTGAATTCCGTTATTTTAGCGGCTTTAAATCGCAGTTTTGGGAAAGCCCAACTCGACCTTGGTTCTTGGTAGTACCTGCGGTTGGTAAGCCGATTGCTGTTGTGCCCGAAATTGGTGTCGCTGGGTTCGAGAGTACTTGGATTGAAGATGTTCGCAGTTGGCCATCGCCAAGGCCAGAAGATGATGGTGTTTCGCTGTTGGCTTCGACATTAAAGGAGGTCAGTAAAGGCATTCACAAAATTGGCAGCATGGTTGGCCCAGAAACCCATCTACGTATGCCAGCAAATAACTATGCACTATTGCAACATTCCCTAAGCCAGTACCAATTCGTCGATATGTCTTTGATCGTTCGCGATCTTCGCAGCATCAAATCAAAAGCTGAGATAGAAAAGATTCGCTTCGCCTGTCAGGTGACAGTGCAGGGGTTTGAATTTTTACGCAGCCACTTATCGATTGGAATGACCGAACGAGAAGCGTGTAAGGCGATGCACCTTGAGATGTTACGTCTTGGCGCTGATGCTTGTCCGTATTTGATTTCAGCGTCAGGAAAGGGTGGTTATGACAACATCATTATGGGCCCTACAGATCGTGTTTTAGAACAAGGCGATGTATTGATCATTGATACAGGAGCCAACTTCGACGGCTATTTTAGTGACTTCGACAGAAACTATGCCTTTGGTTTTGCTCAGCCAGACACCGTCTCGGCTTATGAGGCAGTTTATCAGTCTACGGAAGCGGGTCTGATGAAAGCAGGGCCGGGCATTACAACGGGCGAAGTATGGCAAGCTATGTGGTCCGTGCTGGAAAGCAACGGCGCTCTTGGCAATGATGTAGGAAGGATGGGGCATGGGTTAGGGATGCAGCTTACTGAATGGCCATCCAATGTACCCGGGGGGGATGTTGTACTCAAACCAGGTATGATTTTGACCCTAGAGCCGGGTATGGCATTTGCCAAAAATAGAATGATGGTGCACGAAGAGAACATCGTTATTACTGAAAACGGCTGTGAAATGCTGCATGAGAGAACATGGAAGACGCTTCCGGTGATTAGCTGATAATAAAAGCCCAATCACTTGGGCTTTGAGTTGATCATTGCTGCTGAACGCTTTTATACAAATATCTCTGACAGGTGGGCTCGCTTATGCGTTTAAGGATCTGTGACATAACAGCGATGACGACAAAAGCAAATACCAGCCTTCCCCAAAATATCGTCACGAAGTCGGCACCAATCAACAATACGAGAATGGTGTCTTCAATCATGCTGTGAGCTAAGTTAAGCAGCATGACGGCGGTAAACACATCTCGTGCTGGTATGTGGCCTCGTTTGGCTTCGTTGATCAGCAGGCCGCCACCGAAAGAAATACCTAACGTAATACCGACGATGGTTAGGTTAGTCGCCTCTCTGCTGATACCTAGCACAGAAAGAACAGGCTTGAGTGCCATCGCCATTAACTTTTCCACACCTAGCAGCTTTAGCATCTTTAACGTAATTAGTAAGACTGCAATGATGACAAGTATCGCTATCAAGTTTTCGACTTGCGACCACGCCCATTGAAGATAAGTTTGCTCTGGAGGTATTTCCGGATTCCAAACGATCTGGGCAGGCGTATTCAGCAAATCGCCGAACTGATAAATCTGGTGGAGAAGCCACGCAAACACGAGTCCACCCCCAACTCTGACTAATGTCGTCATGGCAATACTCACACCAGCACGCTTCGCAATAGCTGCTTCAATCGGGATAGAGTGTGCGATGAGCATTAATGAACCCAGAATTGATACCTGAGCAACGGTGAGTTCACTGTTGGTGCTCATAAAGATCAATAATCCCGCGTACATATTAGTAAGCAGAGTTGTCGCCCAAACTAAGCCCATTTCATCGGGTAAACCAACAAAATTCATCAAAGGACTCAGCCATTCGCTCAGTAACGCAACGCCTCCTAGCTCTTCAACAACTTTAATGACGATGATGATAGGAATCATCACTTTATACAGAGTCCAGGTGACATCGATTATTTCTTTAAAAAGATCATTAAAGAAACTTTGTAACTTTTCCATGTTGAATTCCACACTTAATGATTCGATAGCAAAAATATTAATAAAAGCATGAGAAATATGGATGTATGATTTACATGCTTCCTGCGCTTGATATTTCTTTATTGAATTAATGTTGTGTTAAAGTTTCTTAAAAGAGTGCTCTGGAGAAATTATGGAAATTAATCGCTTAGACAGGAAGATTTTGTCGATACTGCAAAAGAATAATCGTATTCCGAATGTAGAGTTGGCGGAAGAAGTGGGGTTGTCGCCGCCAGCTTGTTTGAAGAGGGTAAAACGGCTTAGGGAAGACAACGTGATAACGGGTGATGTCTCAATCATTAATCCCGAACTGGCCGGTAATAAGATGAACTTGATTGTTTCAGTCGAAATGGAGCGGGATAGACCTGATATATACAGCGTGTTTCGCCAATCGATAACAAAAGCCCCAGAAGTCACTCAATGTTATCAGATCACGGGAGGCTACGATTTCATGCTGGTGGTGAGCGTTCCAGATATCAAAGCATATGAAAAATTTATTGAGCGCGTATTGCATCAGGATAAGAACATTCGCAAATTTCAGACTTCGGTCTCTACTCGCACAGTAAAGTTCAGTACTGAAGTGAATGTAGAAGAGATTCAATAAAAAACGCCCCGCTAGTGTAGCGGGGTGTTTTCTATCAAGGTTCAGTGATTAAGCTAAAAGCTCTTTCGCTGTGTTCACAACGTTTTCAGTTGTGAAACCAAACATCTTGAATAGCTCACCTGCTGGTGCAGATTCACCGAAGGTGGTCATACCGATGATACGGCCGTCGAAACCAACGTACTTGTACCAGAAGTCAGCAATACCCGCTTCTACCGCGATACGTGCCGTCACGTCAGATGGTAGAACCGCTTCACGGTAGGCTGCATCTTGCTTGTCGAATGCGTCCGTTGATGGCATTGAAACAACACGTACTTGCTTGCCTTCAGCTGTCAGTTCAGCCGCAGCGTTTACTGCTAGCTCAACTTCAGAGCCCGTTGCGATAAGGATAAGCTCTGGCTTACCTGAGCAATCTTTCAGGATGTAACCACCCTTAGCAATGTTCGCTACTTGCTCAGCGTCACGCTCTTGCTGCGCAAGGTTCTGACGAGAGAAGATAAGTGAAGTCGGTGCATCTTTACGTTCGATAGCCAGTTTCCAAGCCACTGCTGATTCCACTTGGTCACATGGGCGCCATGTGCTCATGTTTGGCGTTAGACGTAGAGAAGCCATTTGCTCAACCGGTTGGTGAGTTGGACCATCTTCGCCAAGACCGATAGAGTCGTGCGTGTAAACCTGGATGTTCTGAACTTTCATCAGAGCCGCCATACGCATTGCGTTACGTGCGTATTCCATGAACATTAGGAAGGTTGCGCCGTATGGTACGAAACCACCGTGCAGAGCAATACCGTTCATGATAGCCGTCATACCGAACTCACGTACACCGTAGTGGATGTAGTTGCCCGACGCATCTTCAGCCGATACTGACTTAGAACCAGACCACATAGTTAGGTTAGAAGGGGCAAGGTCAGCAGAGCCGCCTAGGAATTCAGGTAGCATTTGACCAAACGCTTCTAGTGCGTTTTGAGACGCTTTACGTGATGCGATGTTTGCAGGGTTTGCTTGAAGGTCAGCAATGATTTGTGTTGCTTTCTCTTCCCACTCAGCTGGCAATTCACCGTTTAGACGACGTTTAAGCTCTGCGGCTTCTGCAGGGTAAGCTGCCACGTATGCGTCAAACTTCGCATTCCACGCTGCTTCTTTCGCTGCGCCCGCTTCTTTTGCATCCCACTCAGCGTAAACGTCAGCTGGGATTTCAAAAGGACCGTGTTCCCAACCTAGCGCTTTACGAGTTGCTGCAATTTCGTCAGCGCCTAGTGGAGCACCGTGACAGTCGTGTGAGCCAGATTTGTTTGGAGAACCAAAACCGATGATGGTCTTAGTACAGATTAGCGTAGGGCGTGGGTCCGCTTTCGCAGCGATAATCGCTGCGTTGATCGCTTCTGGATCGTGACCGTCTACTGCTGGAATTACGTGCCAGCCGTACGCTTCGAAACGCTTAGGTGTATCGTCAGAGAACCAACCTTCTACTTCACCATCAATAGAGATACCGTTGTCATCCCAGAAAGCGATTAGTTTACCAAGGCCTAGCGTACCTGCTAGAGAACACGCTTCGTGAGAGATACCTTCCATCAGACAGCCGTCACCCATGAATGCATAAGTGAAGTGGTCAACGATGTCGTGGCCTTCTTTGTTGAATTGTGCTGCTAGAGTTTTCTCAGCCAGCGCCATACCTACCGCGTTAGTGATACCTTGACCTAGTGGGCCAGTCGTCGTTTCGATACCCGGTGCGTAACCGTACTCTGGGTGACCTGGAGTCTTAGAGTGCAGCTGACGGAAGTTTTTCAGGTCATCAATAGACAGCTCGTAACCCGCAAGGTGAAGCAGAGAGTAAATCAGCATAGAGCCGTGGCCGTTTGATAGGACGAAACGGTCGCGGTCAGCCCATTCTGGGTTTGCTGGGTTGTGGTTTAGGTGAGAGCGCCAAAGAACTTCAGCGATGTCAGCCATACCCATAGGTGCGCCTGGGTGACCAGAGTTGGCTTGTTGTACGCCGTCCATGCTAAGAGCACGGATAGCATTAGCTAAATGTTTACGATCCATAATAAATACCGAATATTATTAAATTCAAGAAAGGAAAATTAAGAGGGGAACGCAAACGTTCCCCTTATTAAAATAATTTGAGATTAAAGCTTAGCTTCAATCATCGCTTCAAGTTTGCCTTGGTCAACAGCGAAGTTGCGGATACCTTCAGCCAGTTTCTCAACTGCCATTGCATCTTGGTTGTGATCCCATAGGAACTCAGCGTGAGTCATCGCTGATGGACGCTCTGCTGTACCTTTAGAGTCAACTAGCTTCTCTACTACTTCACCTTCCGCTGCTTCTAGTTCAGCAAGAAGAGCAGGAGCGATAGTTAGACGGTCACAGCCAGCAAGTTCTAGGATCTCGCCGATGTTACGGAAGCTTGCACCCATAACCACTGTGTTGTAGCCGTATTCTTTGTAGTAGTTGTAGATCTTAGTTACTGATAGTACGCCTGGATCTTCTGAAGCTTCGAAGTCACGGCCTTCTTTCGCTTTGTACCAGTCCATGATACGACCAACGAATGGAGAAATTAGGAACACGCCAGCTTCAGCACAAGCACGAGCCTGAGCAAATGAGAAAAGAAGCGTTAGATTACAGTTGATGCCTTCTTTTTCTAGGATCTCAGCTGCGCGGATACCTTCCCAAGTAGAAGCAAGCTTGATTAGGATGCGGTCGTTAGTGATGCCTGCATCGTTGTACATTTTCACAAGTTGGCGAGCTTTCGCTACGCTGCCTTCCATATCGTAAGAAAGACGAGCGTCAACTTCTGTAGAAATACGACCTGGGATAGTCTTTAGGATTTCTTTACCGATGTTTACAGCAAGCATGTCGCAAGTGTCTTGTACTTGCTGAGCTTTGTCGCTGCTTTGAGATTTTGCGTATTCGATAGAAGCGTCGATAAGTGGCGCATATTCTTCGATTTGAGCGGCTTTAAGAATCAGAGAAGGGTTAGTAGTTGCGTCTTCTGGCTGGTATTTTTTAATCGCATCGATTTCACCAGTGTCCGCTACGACTGTCGTTAGTTTACGAAGTTGCTCTAATTTGTTGCTCATTTCGATCATCCTATTTAATGGGCGTTCACATCAAAACAGTTAATGTGAGTGGTGCAATTGCAAGCGAGTTAGCTAATCGTTTTTAACCCTTTCCGAGTTCATTAAATCAACTAACCGGAATAAATTTCAGCGAGAGATCATTTGTTGTGAACATTTGCTCTCTCGATGAGTAAATGATGGGTTCATATTTATCTCATCCACACAGAATGTCAATCGCTAATTAAAGGTTATGGTGATGTTCATCAAGTATTTTTCCAATTGCCTCCGCAGGCAATTTGAATTAATCGTTTGCCAAGGCATGACAAGGGTTGAGGAGAATATGAAGAGCATAATAAATAGCCTGAGAATTTGTCATGGCGATGAGCAAATGTTGCAAATGTCTATAGCGATGACATATGCTACAACACTGAGCACATGTCATAGGTACTTTCCCCTTTAGGAGTCCAAGAAAAATGAGCAAGTCACAACAAGATATGTCTGATGACAGCGCTGATCTACTTACCGAAATCTCCGTTGCCTACTATCAGGACGGGGCAACCCAGGAAGAAATATCCAAGAAGTTTTCTGTGTCGCGAGCGAAAGTAGGGCGAATGCTAAAGCAGGCCCGTGATGAAGGGATCGTAGAGATTACCGTTAAATATCACCCCGTATTCAGTGCCAAGATTGAGCAAAGGCTAATTGAAAGGTTTGGTGTTAAGCGTGCTTTGGTTGCGCTTGATCAGCCGAGCGAAGAACAGCAACGTTTGCAAGTGGCAGGTTTAGTATCCAAATACATGGCCAGCTCTATTCAAAATGGATCAGTTGTGACTGTCGGTCAGGGAAGGAATGTCTCAGCGGTTGCCCATCATATAGGCGTTATCCCTCAACGAGATGTGAAGTTTGTGTGTGGCATCGGCGGTATTCACCCTAGAGGAGGTATGTTTAACGCTGACCATATCTGCCGACAATTTGCGAAAAGCTATGGTGGTACATCAGAAACGCTTTACGCCCCTGCATACGCAGAAAACCCAGAACAGAAACACGCATTTATGCAGAATGCGACAGTAAAGCAAACTCTGGATCTCGCTCGTAAGGCAGATGTCGCCTTGGTCGGTATTGGCGATATGAGTGAGAACAGTTATATGGTCGACTTGGGATGGTTCACCGCAGATGAAGTGGTTCAATCACGAATGCTTCAAGGGGTCGTGGGGGACTTTGCCGGCTATGATTTCTTCGATATTCAGGGGCAGTCTGCCAAAACAGTGATGAGTGATCGTGTTATAGGTTTAAGCATTGAAGAGTTTCGACCCATTTCAGAGGTCATCGCGATTGCGGCGGAAAACAGTAAGCCATTGGCGATGCTCGGGGCGCTTAGAACAGGAGTGATTGATGTTATTGCCACCAGCGTAAGTAACGCACTCACTGTGCTTAACTTAGATGAACAAATGAAATAACCCCGAGAGATTGCTCGCTAAAAAGCACGAGTCATGTCCTCTTGCTTCTCTTATAGTTTGTCCTTTGCTTTCTCTTTTACAAAATCGATAAAAGCCCGAATTCTGGCGGGCATCTGTAAGCCGTAGTTGTGCACCGCCCAGACTGATGCCTTAAGACTCATTCCATCCGCTGTTATTCGAATCAACCTGCCTTCCTTCAAGTCATCTTCAACGGCGAGAATAGGTAAGCACGCAATTCCTAAGCCTGAGAGTGTCATCATACGGATTGTGGGTACGCTATCTCCAAGACGAGTGGAGTGGAATCGATAAGTGATGCTTTGCTTCCCCACGGAGAATTTGCGTTCAACGTTTATACCCTCCCACTGATTAGCAATATAGTCGTAGTCGATGAGCTCGGTCGAGGTCACTGGAAGGGTAATATTGTTCTTCGTGAGATATTCAGGAGAGCTGCACAGCACTTGCTCTAGTTCGCCTATCTTGGTGGCTCGTGAACTGGAGTCGGGTAACTCACCCACTGTTATTGAAAGGTCGATGTATTTATCAATCAAGTTGAGCCGCATATCATTGGCCAATAATCGTGGCTCAATACCAGAATGGTTCTTTACAAACTCACACATCGAAGGCCCAATCAAATGAGTCATCAGCGTATGAGGTGAGGTGACAGTCACTGTGCCTGCAAGTCCGGTATTGGAATCACGCACTTCTTCTTCCGCCAAGGACATCAACTTTTTCATTTCAAGGCAACGTTGATAGTAACGTTGCCCCGCTTCAGTAAGAGACTGACGACGCGTTGTTCTGGTTAACAGTTTTACGCCGAGGTGTTGCTCTAAACCTTGAAGGTGATGGCTTAGAACAGACTTAGACACGTCCAGCTTATCGGCGGCTTTGGTTATCGACCCAGATTCAACAATTTGGGCGAATACCTGCATGCGGTGTAGGTCTGATTTCATAAAATTTTATTGTTCTATATAATCTAACTATTTGTGAAACTGTACCTTATTTATCACGAATTATAAACAATTAAACTCTCTCACGAACTCAAAAAACGAGACCAAAGGAGAGGAAAAATGAGCATTCTGGTTCAATTTAAACTAAGCCACTCATCGGAAAATACTCAGGTAATCAAAGACTTTTTTACTGAAATTTTGCCAGATACAAGGACTTTTGAAGGGAATATCTCTGCCCATCTGTTTGAGAAAGTACAAGGGCAGCACGAGTTAGTGTTACTGGAAGAGTGGCAAACTCCTCAGCATTTCGATAAGTACATCGCGTGGCGCAAAGAAATAGGGGACTTTGATCAGCTTGGTACGATGTTATCGGAAGCGCCTAAAATTGTGATGTTATCTAAGGAAGTCTAATGAATATTATCTGGAGCCCTGCAACGGTTCCACCGCCAGCGGCTAACTACCACCAATGTGCGATGATTCCATCAGGTTCGACACGACTTCATATTGCAGGGCAATTGGGTATCAATGAGCTTAGCGAAGTACCGGAGAGTGCTGAGGATCAGATTGTACTGGCTTGGCAAAATGTACGTGGAGTGTTGCAAGCCAATAGAATGGACATACAGGACCTGATTAGCGTTCGGATTTACATGGTAAATCGTGAAGATCTTGAAGGTTATCAGAGAGCTAAGGAGCGCATTCCATTTGATG
>NZ_ACZN01000015.1 GCF_000176135.1 Vibrio coralliilyticus ATCC BAA-450
TGTTAAGGTGTGAGTAACGCAATACCGATGCCGCCGCATACCACCTTAAACACTAAACACAACGCATAGCAAAAATGCCAAGCGTTGCGAATCACTCTTAAACAGTTTGTTATATTCATATTTTCGCAAAATACTCTGTGATAATGCGCCTTTTAAGCTCAGGAGATTGGATTAATACACTCCTAAGATGCAAGTCACCCTGTTTTAAGGCATCCCAGTGCCCATCAGAATTTAGAGCCGGATTATTTTTCAGCCTTTCGCTAAACTCACGCCCAAACTCCAGCTTTTCCACTTCGAGTTCATAGAACTTATCTTTTTTAACTTCTGAGTATAATTCTATCGGTAGCCAAGCCGAAAACTCAATGTTCCATCCATTTTCAATATTCAAATCAAGTTCAATGAAATAATGAGAAATACTAGGATGTTCAAAGTAGATATCACTATGCACCTCTTTAACCCAACTATCCGTTGAGCGTAAGAAATACCACGTGAACTCAATATACTCTTCACACCGTTCATGTGACGGCGCGTCACTGAACTGATGCTCTATATTGTTCCTTAATTCGATAAGCTTGTTCACCATCAACCTGCGGACAAGTGACAACTTTGACAAAGTATCAAATGAACCTTTAACGCCAAATAGCCTTGATATGTGTTTAATGTCGTAGCACTTAGATAACAACTTTAGACGATGATCTATTGAGCGTTTTAAGTTGGATATGATATCAATATAAAAGTTGCCATTATCGGCAATAGCTAACAAAGACTGAGCGTGATTTACGTATATGTAGCTCTTTTCCCACTCACTTCCTTGAGGTTTGATTGTGAACTTTTTCACGTCCCAATCGAACACTCTTTCGCTAACGTAAATCTTCATACTACCTCGTTGAATATAACGCCGCGTTAATGGGCAGACAACGCTGCCACCAACTTAAACCATTGTGCCATAAACGCTAATGCCAAACTGTGAGCAAAACTTCCAAGCGTTGGTTGTCCAATTGAACGCTTGGTTATATTATTTACTGATTGATATGAAGTCTGCACCCGTACATGAGTTGTCAGCGTAATTGTGAATTCTCACGCTTTTCCCTGTTGTTAAGGCGGTTAGAGCTAAGGAAAATGACTGATTATATGACGCAATAGAATTAAATTTCGCTTCTGGAAAATATATCCATTGCTTGGCTGTAGGAGTTCCAGCACATACTCCATTACCACCATCGATTAATACTGCAAAGCTTTTACCTCCATTAGTTGCATTTGATGCTACTTCTAACAACTGCACATCTTTTACCAATTGACCGGCAACACCTAAACTCGATATAGAAATAATCGCAGTAGCTAAAATCAATTTTCCAAAATTCATTAAATTAGTCTCCATACAAGATCGTATCGGCAATATAACGCCCTGTTAAGGTGTGAGCAACGCAATACCGATGCTCCCGCATACCACCTTAAACACTAAAACCAACGCATAGTAAAAATGCCACGCGTTGCGAATCACTCTTAAACAGTTTGTTAGTCGCGAGGCACCGAGCGACAATTTTAAGCCGAACTAAATTTTGCGAACAACAAACTTTATGTGCTTTGATGCATTTAAGTCAGGCGTAGTCTCAAAGCGGCTACTCAATGAAACCACTTGGAACAAACAACGCCGCAGAAAACGAACTGACAATACCAAAAGGCGCTTTTGAAAAGCTAATCTCACAGTGCGGACTTTCAACGAAGTCACTGAAACCACGTGGAATTTACAACACCAGAGAAAACGTCATTTCAGCGAGTAAATCGACGTTTGTACCGACAAACTCACCGAGCGGAGTTGCAACCAAAAATAGACTCTCGATTGCCCTACCCTGTAAGCACCAAAGAACAAAACAACCGCTAGGACAGGTACAAAACTTTGGACTTAAAACAGCTAGAACTAAGCTCTGATGACCTACGATTAATCGGTGTACCAAGCAAACAGCTGCTAAATTCTAAGCTCAGAAACATGATTTTGATTGCTAGCTTTTTCTGGCGACTAACGCTCTGTTAAGGGGTGAGCAACGCAATACTGATGCCTCTGAAAACCACCTTAATCACTAAAACCAACGCATAGTGAAAATGCCACGCGTTGCGAATCCCTCTTGAACAGTTTGTTATGCATTTGCCACGTATTTCACATGAAGCTTTTCAAACTCAGCAACCAGAACCTTTAGGCAATCACTTAACTCATCCTCTAACTCAAAGAATTCATGTGATTTCTCATGGAGTGTATCCATATTCGGATTGTTGCCAATAGTAACAAGTAGAGCTTCATGGGCTATATAATTTCGCTGCTTTCTGAGTTTATTGAGACGTTTATGTAATTCTTTGTTGTCGTTTAACTTAACGAATGTGTTGAGTAGTCTTTCTAACGGATAATTTTCTACATCGTCAATCGAAAAACCAAAGTGGATTCGGTCACCAACAAGAGCATGAATAAAGTCATATGACTTTCCAATATACATTTTCAACGAAAGCTCTAGGAGCTGAAAATTCGTTAACAGCCCAACCGTTCTTTCGCGGTAAAACTCTTGCTCTTTCTTCATTTTATCTCCTGATGCATAACGCCGCGTTAAGTAGTGAGCAACGCCACCACTGACTCTAACCTATTGTGCCGTAAACACTAAAGCTGATTCAAACCTAGAATGCCAAGCGTTGCGAATCTGCCTTAAACGCTTTGTTATATGTTGGAGGGATAAATACATAACCCGCTAGTTTTTATGTAAATACCGTCACCAACTTTTGGCTCAATCGCCCAATCTTCTGATGATACACAGAGGAATTCAGGACCATTTCTCAGATAAACATCATATATCGTGGAGTCTTCCGAAATATAAACCACGTTATGCACATGACCAAAAATTTGATGAATGAGAAGCCCGTCACCTTGCTTAATTCCGGTTTTTGAGTCGGGTAAGTTAGCTATAATTTTAGCGTCTAAAACTTCCGCGAAATCGAATTCCACTTGCAGAACTTCAGACGGTATATTTGACCTCAAGCTTGCGCTGACATCAATCAAGCATGTAAGCAAATTTCGTTGATGTTCTAGCTGGCATAGGTATTTATCACCAACTGATTTACCGATACTTTTAATATTAACAGTCATACTTTACCCAACATATAACGCCGCATTAAGGTGTGAGCAACGCTACCGCGAAACCTAACCATACCACCGTAAACACACAACCCAACGATAGAATAAAGAATGCCAAACGTTGCGAGTCACTCTTAAATGCTTTGTTATGTTTGTTCGAGTTACTGTTTATGAGCTTCTATTGTTCTGCGGATGAAGACTTCAAATGAGTCATTTGAAACATGATATGAATCTGAAAAATCATGATCTTCCCCATAGATTGCCCAATTTTTTGAAGGCACAAAATAGTAATAACTATCACCGAAAAGCCCAAATACTATGGCATCCGTACCTTTTAGTTCCGACGCCATTTCAGAAACCTCACTGCACACATCTTCAGCAAAAGACGGTGAACAATGCATATCAATGCAACCATCAAAATACAAGCCAGCACCAAGTTCTTTTAAGAAATCTAGATAACTCTCCGGAATGCCTTGATACTTATTGCGAATTTTTTCTATGTTTTGCTCAGACAAAGGCTCCCGGTAATCTAATTCAAAATTACTCAAGTCTTTCAAGAAAGGGGATAAATCTGTATACCTAGCCATTATTACTCCAATTTCCGACTAAAAACATAACGCCCAATTAAGGGGTGAACAACGCCTCCACCCAAACCTAAAGCATTGTGCCATAAACACTAAAACTGAAGTAGAAGCAAAAGTGCCAAGCGTTGTGAATCCCTCTTAAATTGCTTGTTAGAGCTCGTATTTTTTGTAGTACGACCTAAGGATAGATACTTTCTCTGACATCTCTTCTGATAAGCTCTGTGTCTTAATGTATTCATTGAGAGCTTCCAAATTTGGTGCATGTTCAAATGAAAAAATTCCGACGATGTCTTTCATATTCCCACTGCAACTATAAATAATATCCTCAACCATATCCCAAGCATGTATATTTACATACTGCTTCTTTAGCAGTTCAAGCTTTTCATTTGATAATTTATTCGTTTCAATTAATTGGCATAAATCGTCAAACAGGTCATGATTAATTGAAAATGAATCATTTTCTTCTCGTGTAATACGAGCTCCGTCTGACCAACGATTTCCTTTAGTCATTGCTTGCAAGCTCGAGATTGCTAATGGAGTTGCGACTGATTTTAGTTGTTCAATCGACGCATTTGCTTCCTGAACGACAGATTTTAATTCAGCTTCAAACCCCGCCCCCTTAAACCTTGTAAATTTATCGAGATTCGCAAACGCTAAAAATATACCACTTGCAGCGACTGCGATCCCCATTTCTACACTTTGAGCATTTAGACCAAACAGAAAAACGGAAACAACTAACAATGCGAAACCGCACAAATTTAATAACTTATTCATATCGAAAATTCCACGAAAGAGCTCTAACGCCCTGCTAAGTGGCTAGCAACGCATAACACGATACTGAAACTAGCCACCGTAATCACTATGCCTGATTAGAGGTAAAATCGCCAAGCGTTGATAGTCCGTCTTGAGCAGTTTGTTATGTTTAAAGCCAAACAAGCCCACTGTATGGTTTTGTTCTTAGAGATTCTAACCTGCTTTCCAGCGAACCTGAATGTACCTCTAACTTGTGGCCATCAGGGTCTAAAATGTAGAGTGACTGCCCTTCACTTTTGTTCTCTTTCCAAACTTCTACACCCAATGAAACGACACACTTCGCAAAGGCTTCAAATTCTTCAGATGCAATATCAAAAGCGATGTGGGTATAGTCGGCTTTTGGGCAAGGCTCATCGAGTGAAAGACAAAACCAAAGTTCACCTACAGATAAGTAAGCTCCATTATCCCACTTCGCATGAGCAGTGAACCCCAAAATATCTCTATAAAACTGAAGAGAGGATTCCAAGTCACTAACTGCAATAGTGATATGATTTAGCCCTAAAATCACCGTGTCCTCCATTAAACATAACGCCGCGTTAAGTGGTGAACAACGCCAACCACCAAACCTAAGCCATTTGTACCTTAAACACTTAAGCTGACTTGAACTTAAAGTGCCAAGCGTTGTGAATCCGTCTTAAACGCTTTGTTAGGGCTAATCTCGACTGGGGCCATCAACATTAATTGAGGGCATCAATGGCTTTAACTGCGTTTTTAACTGCCCAGACAGCATGACCTGACCGTAGCCCACACTATAAAAACTGTGTTCTGGAGCGAGTAAACTCTCTGTGTCAGTCATTCTGTATGTAGCTGTATAATTATTGATAGCCCAAAAAGGTTTCCCAAGAGCTTTCTCTATGTGCGCAATTTCGGAGTCTTTACTATCAACTAGATCAACTATGTCATAAAAAGACAATTGAATATAACGATCTAGTTCATTCGGGTTATGAACCACGTTATTCACCCTTATAGTGCTGACTAGCTTTAGGTTACTAGCTTCAACTTTTCCGTAAAAGTGACTAATTTCACTCAAAGCGTGAGCTTGAAAATCATCAATTTCATTGCAAACAGATGCAAATGAAACAACTGAAGACACCAACACTAAAAATTTCACCATAATTCTCGCCATTTTTCCCTCAATAGCCCTAACGCCGCATTAAGGGGTGAACAACGCAGCCACCCGACTTAACATATTGTGCCATAAACACTTAAATTGAAGTAGAAGCTGAAATGCCAAGCGTTGAGAATCCCTCTTAAATGCTTGGTTAGGTGTGGAGCCTTTATTTACGCTGGCAAAGCTTGTACTCGTTAGGCATTGTGCGTTCTAGTAAAAGTTTATTAGGATGACCTTTGGGTGCTTTGTGAAGACCATGATATACGATCCACTTGCCTATCTCTCGATGCCTAATTTCATGGCACTTTCTCCAAAAGCTAGGAGTAAGCTCTATCTCAACTAATTCATCATCTATTAGCAACCTTATGTTTGGCTGCGATTGAGAAAAGTTGGAATCTCGATCCACCCGAGCAATACGAACTCCTAAACCTGCACCTGTCTCATAATTGGGCTTACCACTCGTCCAAACTTTGACTTCCATTGTATTGGCCCCTTATGTAAAAACACCTAACGCCGCGTTAAGTGGTGAGCAACGCTACCACCTGACCTAAACCATTGTGCCGTAAACACTAAAGCTGAATCAAACCGAAAATACCAAGCGTTGGGAATCCGTCTTAAACGCTTTGTTAAATTCGTTCTGATGGAGTCCCACAGACTTCAACATGCTTTGGTACCCACCATTCTTTACAAAGACGCGGTTTCAATGAAAAAAAGTAGTCACCATCGACTGGTATTACTTGTTTTTCGCAGTATGTTTTATTTTTCAGAGTTTTATGAAGTTCTTTCCAACACTTTGAGCCTTTCATATTGGTCTGCATCCATTTATCCGAACGAGGCGATATAACTGGAACTTGTATATCTAACGCGCATAGAGAGTATAAAAACTGATCATTTGGTAACTTTATAATTTCTTGCGAATTACTTCTGGGGTTAACAAAATTCCACCCTAGCAGCCAATAAGGAAACGGTTTATCTTTTTTCGACCAAACTTCAGATAAGAAACTAGCCGTCACTTCAATGATCTTTGAGCCAGTTAATGCTTCAAGTGTTTCATATTCATCTGTTTGAGTTAACTTAGGATGTATTAAGCCACAGCGAACATCATAAAAGAGGTTGATGTGCTTCATGACTCCCGGCGAATACTTCAAACTACTATCACTTCCTAAAGAATCTTTAGGCCAATTTTGTAGCTTTTGGCTAAATTTCGTACTCTTTATCAAGCGTAATATTTCGCTATCCTCTGTATGTGACTCACGCAACTCTTCTGTTTTCAAGTGATTGAGGAAAGCTTCAATACACGCAATTGAAAAATACACAGCAGATGTCACATGGTGAAGCATACTTTCTTCATGAGGAGCCCTGTCACTCTCAGTAGCCTCTCTATACATCGAACAATAATTTTTAAATACAGGATCAAGATTCCAAGGATTCATTTAACTCTCCCCGTCCGTAAAAGAATTTAACGCCCAATTAAGGGGTGAACAACGCTACCACCCAACCTAAAAGATTGCGTCATAAACACTAAATTTGAAGTAAAAGCAAAAGTGCCAAGCGTTGTGAATCCCTCTTAAATTGCTTGTTATGACGATTTTCTCGCATTCATAATATTGCCGAGACCAATACTAACAATAGAAATAAATAAGCCACCGAGCATACTTACACCCCATGTTTTCATATCAGATAACTGGGACTCTAGAACTTTTATATGAAGCTCGTACTCTTTGACTTTCTCAACTTTCCCATCGAGCTCGCTGATACTTTGCTCTAGCTTGTTGACCTCTTTACTCAATACACCAAGATCCTTAGCAAGTAATGGCAACTTCAAGACCTTTTCTGGTGTTGCAACTAGTGCCGTTTCTATTAACTCTATACGGTTGTCCATTATATCTAGCTCAAGGTTTTCGGCTATGCTTTCTTCGACTCGCTCCTGTACAACTTCTATTAAATCTGTTTTTGATTCACTATTTAACTTCTGACTAGTGAACAATAAAAGTGTATTTTGCTGTTGCTCTGATAAACTGGCAAGCTGCTTTTCTGATTGATTAATTGTAGAGTCAACTTGCGCTTTAAAATCGACAAAGTCATCAGTTAATTTGCTTAAATCGCCCGCTAGTTCACTATATTGCTGACCATCATTAACTAGTTCAAATTTTACTCTATCTTCCTTAACTTGAGAATCCGTATATAATGTGGCGGAAAACGCTATGATTGCAGTTACCACTGCCGTTGATAGCCCTACGCCAGTAAATAAATTGTCGCTGATTTTAATACTCATATATTAGTTAAATTCCTAAGAAACCTATCGTGCTGATCGTCATAACGCCGCGTTAATGGGCAAGCAACGCTTCCACCAACTTAAGCCATTGTGCCATAAACACAAAAACTAAACTGTGAGCCAAAACTGCCAAGCGTTGGTTGTCCGATTAAACGCTTGGTTATGGAAACCTAAGACAACCAACACACTCACAGCAAAGCATCGGCTCATTGGGACCAATAAACACAACAAACCAGAATACAGCAACCCAATGAAGTCCAAAGAAAAAAACCAACAACAACGATACAGCCAGCTAGAACAAAGAAGGGCCGCCCCACTGAAGCCAAGTAACAGCTAATTGCCGCTTTACCAGTTTCACTTGGGAACCAGATGCAAACGGCAGATTAGCCATCTTGAGAAACTCAAAGCGGCTTTTCATCAGAGATAAAGGTTTGGAACCTAGCAGGGATTTGAGAATGACCATGAAACTCGTAACGAACGCTGAACCAACAAGCCAAATAAGAACTAAATCTTGCTGCACCATAACGCAGCGTTAATGGGCAGGCAACGCCGCCAAAAACTTAGACCATTGTGGCATAAACACAAAAACCAAACTGTGAGTCTAAGCCGCCAAGCGTTGGCTGTCCTGTTGAACGCCTGGTTAGGTGAGTTCTACACCTCATTAATGTGCCTACCTTGTTTTTACATGGTTCTTAATGTAACAATCAACTTCCTCATGATTGCCTGTGATAACTAGCTCCTCTGTATATCTATTAACAATTAGAGGAGTATTTCCACTAAGTGCTTCTCTAAAGTCGCCAGCTTTTATGAATTCTTCGGTGTTGTAATAGAATACCCAACCAAAATCATACTCTTCGGTCTCATTGTCTTGAATTTTTAACCTAATATTAGGATTTACATAGTTGGGTAAAGCTGAACCAAAACTGTTCATTTTAGTCTCTTCACACTTCAGATAACTTTCTACTTTCTTGACTGCTTCTGTATATTCCATAATCACCTAACGCCTTGTTAAGGGGTGAGCAACGCAATACCGATGCTACCGCATGCCACCCTAATCACTAAAGCCAACGCATAGTAAAAATGCCACGCGTTGCGAATCCCTCTTGAACAATTTGTTATGTTTATTTTTTAAAGAGCTTACCAAATGTCTTTTTTAAATGGTCATCTAAGTGTGCTTGAACTATTGTCAGTCCCTCTTCTGCCGCTACGTCTAACAACGCATCGTAATCATTTAATTCGTTACAGTTTTGACATTTTATTAAGTCCCCTGAAGAAAATTCCTGATCGGGTTCCCCCTCTAATGGGCAGTCACAAAACAGACATTTAAGTTCAACAGTAAAGTTGCTGTCATCCATTATTAAAACTCCATCACTTTAAGACCAAGCGTCGCTAGCGCTAGAAGAAAGCCTAGAACAACAAAAAGCCCCTTGTGTTCCTCTATGTAATCTGAGGTTTTCTTCAAAAACGACCTGTTTGCCTTAAGTTCATCCGAACGCTTTTTAGAACGAGCAACACCAATTCCTTTAGGTGTTATTTGTAATCCGTTGTACTTACCACCACCTAAAAACGCATGCTTAAGCCATTCATGCGCTAAGCACTTGTCCGCCGCTTTTTCTAGTTGTTCAAGAGTGAACTTACCTTTGTTAACCGCGTTAATCTCTTGAACCAATTTTTCGTCTATATCGAGATGAACGGTTTTATATGTATGACCATGCTCTTCCATATAGTCGACAACATTATTTAATAAAGCATATTCAGGCATCGTTCCTCCGCTAAACATAACGCCCAATTAAGGGGTGAACAACGCCTCCACCCAAACCTAAATTATTTTGCCATAAACACTAAAGCTGAAGTAGAAGCAAAAGTGCCAAGCGTTGTGAATCCCTCTTAAATTGCTTGTTATGTTTTTACGACCTCGATGCTATTTCCATAAACAGTACGACTAAAAAGCCTAAAACGAATCCTAGAAAGGCAAGCATTGTCATTATTGTATCTGGTTCTGAATGAGCTCTGTCGATATCTGGATGCTTTATGTAGATTCCCTTTATGGGAAAGCGCCTGTAGTACAATCGTGGATAAAAGCCATGTGTAGCTTTGATTTGATGGCTATAGCGTAGTTGAGCTAAAAAACTCAACTGCGCAGCTGAAAACATAGCGAAAGACGTAATGTCACCACGGGTATAACCATAATTGAAATTGTAGACGCCTAAACCGAAGTACAGAAATAGTAAGCCTGCAACCACTTGAAGCGCTTTTTTATGATGATAAATTGGCTGCAAAACAATGAACATAATGACACATGTACTTGTAGTGCTAATGATAAGATTCCAGTCCATATGACTCCTAAACATAACGCCCAATTAAGGGGTGAACAACGCCTCCACCCAAACCTAAGGCATTGTGCCATAAACACTAAATTTGAAGTAGAAGCCAAAATGCCGAGCGTTGTGAATCCCTCTTAAATTGCTTGTTAGGCATTTATTCACAATAGTAAACTTTTATTTTATCTGGAGTTTTTCCATCACCTTTATATGCAGTCCAACCACCATTTGAACTACATGAACTTCCATTGTGTCTCGCTTCTAAGCAATAGCATAGCTTGCGATTATCTACATTTTCTATCTTTGTAGATAAATTACCAACATTGACCTTGAGACTTGACACATCTTCTTCCAAAGTGCCCTTAGACTTTTCTATCTCTGCCATGGCTTGAGTCTTAGCTAGTTCTATTAGTTGGATAGCATCTTTCTTATCTTCTTTCAAAGATGCATAATCCTTGTCATCTTCAATTGCTGATAGCCTACCGTCTAACTGTCCTAGAAATAATGCACCTGAGACAACAGATATAATCAATGTAATTACCACTCCGATTTCAATTTTAGACATATATACTCTCCCTGTTGATGCCTAACGCCGGGCATAAGGTGCGCCACGACTAACTCACCAAGCCCACTGAACTCCACACCAAAACCGCCGAGTGTAACGCGTCACCCTTGATGCCTTTGTTAGGTGCGTGTTACTCAAAGTGCTTTGTATACAACACCTGATTCCACGCATTTGTTAAAGCATTATCAATCGATACCGCCTTAGAAAATCCGGTAGGTTCACTAGCTACAACAAAAGCAATTGGCTCATTTTTATAACTCAAAGCCACTGCATTACCATCAGATGACCATTTGAAGGAAAAATCCGCTTCACTGGTACCTGTTATTACTGCTTTTTCAGAGGCCAACTTTGCAGGTAATAATGGTGGTTCTCCCTTAGAAGCATCCGCTTTCCAGTCAAAGTTAACCGGTGGTTTTACTCGCATATATGCGATCGCATCTTTTGATGGTGACTGCTCTCCTGGCTTTGTGAGGTAGAGAAATGCTACTTTGTCAGTTTCGTCTAATATCGCGAACCGATTAGAAGCAGCACTGTGTGAATGTATAAAAATGCCTTCAGCCATACATGTTCCTGTAATTAAGACACCAATTACTAAGGTTATTATTCTTCTCATAAGCACCTAACGCCGTGTTAAGTGGTGAACAACGCCAACCACCAAACCTAAACCATTGTACCTTAAACACTTAACCTGACTGGAACTGAAATCGCCAAACGTTGTGAATCCGTCTTGAACGCCTTGTTAGGTATTTGTTTTTCTCAAACACTTTTGAACCACGATCGACGTACAAATCATATTGCATTCGAAGGATTCAACATTCGTCGAAGAGCTCATTACAACAGACAACAACCCTGACATTTCATCCTTTTTAACATTTAGATAATACAAGCAATTGTCATAGGTAAAACCGCTAATATCTACGGATGAAACTCCCAAAAACTCGATTGTAACCTCTGAGTAATGGGATATTTGATATTCTTGTTCCGAGCCTGTGTAACAAGGGAAGTCAAAAACAACAGTGACACTGGGAGCATTTTTGCCACCAGAGTTTAAGTTCCCTGAATTCAAGTTCAGCATATTTATATAAGCATCATGAAATGAAGGTGGTTCATCAAACTCTTCAAGCAATAATGCAGAATTCTCAATAAAGTCCCATGCCATGTTATACTCCAAAAATACCTAACGCCGCGTTAAGTGGTGAACAACGCCAACCACCAAACCTAACCCATTGTACCTTAAACACTTAAGCTAACTTGAACTTAAAGTGCCAAGCGTTGTGAATCCGTCTTAAACGCTTTGTTAGGGCTAATCTCGACTGGGGCCATCAACATTAATTGAGGGCATCAATGGCTTTAACTGCGTTTTTAACTGCCCAGACAGCATGACCTGACCGTAGCCCACACTATAAAAACTGTGTTCTGGAGCGAGTAAACTCTCTGTGTCAGTCATTCTGTATGTAGCTGTATAATTATTGATAGCCCAAAAAGGTTTCCCAAGAGCTTTCTCTATATGCGCAATTTCGGAGTCTTTACTATCAACTAGATCAACTATGTCGTAAAAAGACAACTGAATGTAACGATCTAATTCATTCGGGTTATGAACCACGTTATTCACCCTTATAGTGCTGACTAGCTTTAGGTTACTAGCTTCAACTTTTCCGTAAAAATGACTAATTTCACTCAAAGCGTGAGCTTGGAAATCATCAATTTCATTGCAAACAGATGCAAATGAAACAACTGAAGACACCAACACTAAAAATTTCACCATAATTCTCGCCATTTTTCCCTCAATAGCCCTAACGCCCTGTTAAGGTGTGAGCAACGCAATACCGATGCTTCCGCATACCACCTTAAACACTAAAACCAACGCATAGTAAAAATGCCACGCGTTGCGAATCACTCTTAAACAGTTTGTTAGGGCTCAGTTACCCAGCGATACTAGTTCGTCTAGCTCACTCTGCAAGCGAGCAGTTCGTTCAAAAACTAAAGTTTCGAGTTCCGAGTAATATATCAATGGGTATATGGAGCCCCCTTTGTACATATCAGCTACTGATCTCGCATGGGCTTCGATATACTCGTTCCACTTTACCTGTGCAGACCCGTACGCTTCGGTGCGGTCACTATCTAGCTTACTCATTAATTGAGCGTAAACTTCGTTCATTTTAACTAATGAACGATTATAACTATCCGAAGCCATTTGGTTCATTTCAGTTTGAGTAATATGCTCAGTGCTACTCGTCTGCATATGAGAAACCGATTTAGTGTTTAAATCTAAAACATGACTCTGCACCGCACTACTTTTTTCTGTGAGCATAGAAGCAAACTGGTTTAAGCCTGAGATATCTAAACCTTGCTCACTCATTTTTTTATGTATATCTAGAACTTTTTGATGCTTATCCAAAATTTCTAATTCAGGCTTTGATTCGATTCTTCGCTTTATAAGATAACCAATGCCCGTCATGAGAGCTCCTAGTAAAACGAAGCCCAACTTTTCTATCATTTCATTCATTTACACCGAATCATCCTATGAGCCCTAACGCCGCGTTAATGGGCAAGCAACGCTGCCACAAACTTAAACCATTGTGCCATAAACACAAAAACCAAACTGTGAGACAAAACCAGCAAGCGTTGGTTGTCCGATTAAACGCTTGGTTATGGAAACCTAAGACAACCCATACACTCACCACACTACATGAGCTCTTTGCAACCACGAAAACCCCACAAGCCAGCATGCAGCAACCCGATGAAGTCCAAAGAAGAAACCTAACAACAACGATATGGCCAATTGATACAAAGAAGGGCCGCCCCACTGGAGCCAAGATTCAGCTAATTGCCGCTGTACCATGTAACTTGGGATAAAACGCAAACGGCAGATTAGCCATAGAGAAATACCCAAAGCGGCTTTTCACCAGAGATAAAAATTTGGTACCAAGTGAGGAAATAAGAGCTCACAGGAAACTCGCTACAAAAGGAGAACCAATAACCAAATAAGAACTAAATTTTGCTGCACCATAACGCCCAATTAAGGGGTGAACAACGCCTCCACCCAAACCTAAAGCATTGTGCCATAAGCACTTAATTGACTTGAAGTGAGGGCGCCAAGCGTTGTGAATCCCTCTTAAATTGCTTGTTAGGTTTAGACAACTAGCAAGTCACCATAACCCCAGATAGCCGTACCTAAAACAACAAACACATGAGCAAAAAGCTTTAAAACCTTTCTGTCTTTTGGCGTTTCAGGTTTACTCGCTATATTGGACTTTACTAACCCGTTGACCAGATCGTTGTCTGATATGTTAGGCATAACCGCTCTTTTCTTAGCTGTAACCTTTATAGCATCGAAAACTTCGTCATGTGAGTAACTCGCAAGGCGATATTCGACAATTGCTGCAAACAATACCAAAACTGCTCCTGACCTCTGGAACCAAATAGTATCGTCTACCGTTTGAATATCAAAAAACATCGAAGCCATTGAAAATACAATGCTTATAACGAGCAATAACCACTCTTTCTTATGCTTGCCGAACTTCACTATCTCTCCTTTAAACCTAACGCCTTGTTAAGGGATGAGCAACGCAATACCAAAGCCGCCGCATGCCACCTTAATCACCAAAACCAACGCATAGTAAAAATGTCACGCGTTGCGAATCCCTCTTGAACAATTTGTTAGGTGAATTATCGCGCACCCAACTCCTTTAGTTCCCTTGCACTTTTTAGAACAGGTTGAAGATAGTTCTCTAACGCTAAAAACCATTGCGGCTCAGACAACTTACCATCAGAGCCAACTTCTAAGGGAGGTACCCAATCTTTGTGCCGATTAAAAAGATCTGGGATTGAACCACTAACATTCGACAATTGATTTTGGTTAAAACCATTGAAAATCAGCTCATCTAGGTCAAACAAAGCACGCTCGTATATTGAAATTATCTTGGCATCGTTATGGTTTAGTTGAAGATGAGCAATTAAAAGCGTCAAACGTCCTTTTAAGTCATTTAGCTGCATCAATCTATCATTCTTTGTGTAGTGATATTCCATTAATTCACCTAACGCCCTGTTAAGGTGTGAGCAACGCAATACAAAAGCTCCTGCATACCACCTTAAACACTAACCCCAACGATAGAATGAAAAATGCCAAGCGTTGGGAATCACTCTTAAATGCTTTGTTATGCACGTACTGCACCAAAGCTTTCTGCTATAACGTAAGAATTACCTAACTCAAAGACAGACAAGCTTGGGTAACTTATGAATTCTGAACCTGTCCAATGTTTTGGAGCGCCTACCTCAATGGGCTTGATATTTATTGGCAGTGCACTTAGCTCTTGAGTAATTTTGTCAGCCAATGGTTTGGGGAAGCGACCTAAAGTACCAAATTTAGCTTTCACGATCCCATTTACTGTTGGCTTTTGATTCAAGAACCGGACTAAGTATTCCGCTTTTCCCATTATCTCCACACAGGCGCTGAAAAGAACACCAAGAAGTGACTCTGGGCTGCATGAGTTCCCCGAAAAAAACAGGTCAATTTCTACTTCTTGGTACGGAATTAAAAGAGGAGAGTTCTTAGATATAGAGAGTAACTCTTCTTCAACAGAGCATATAGACTCTTCAACGACACCAATACACTGCACTTCCCAAAGTTCAGGAGCAGCCTCATTATGCATCAAGACTGAAAGGCTAATCCTAAGATCGTCCGCATACCAATCAGCATCAACGATGCGAATATTACCTTCTGCTTCATCAAACTCTGTTTGAATTCTTTCCAATAGTTCTTTCATATAACCCTAAGTGCATAACGCCGCGTTAATGGGCAGACAACGCTACCGCAAACCTAAGCCATTGTGGCATAAACACTAATACCAAACTGTGAGACAAAACTGCCAAGCGTTGACTGTCCAATTGAACGCTTGGTTATGTGGAGACTAGCCCCACTTTTGCAACGCACAATCTAATGCCTTTAAAACTCGTTTACGATTGGATGCTTTGTTTAAGCTTTTTGGCAATTTACAATACCAAGGATGCCAATAGTGTTCAGATGGAGGGTGAGAGTCACGCGTTGAGGGGTGAACTTTCTGCACAAAATACGCTTTGCATTCAATAATCTGCTCAATACTGACAAATTGAAATGTAAAACCACATACGTTGACAAAGTACACCCATTGCTTCAAAAGGTTATCCCTACTTTTCTTTACAGGTACACCACCTTCATTATATGAGCTCATGAAATCAGAGTGCACTTTGGGGTCTGCTAACTCACGCCATATTTTACTCATATTTTCTCCACATAACGCCCAATTAAGGGGTGAACAACGCCTCCCCCGAACCTAAAGCATTGTGCCATAAACACTAAATTTGAAGTAGAAGCAAAAATGCCAAGCGTTGTGAATCCCTCTTAAATTGCTTGTTATGTGTTTACTCAAAGTAACCCTTGGAAGCAATTGCAACCGATTGAAAGTACAACCCTTCACCTTCTTCTAGGTCAGGAAGAGTTGGACGCCAGAAAGATAACTGAAGCTCTTTAAACACGTAGCTATAGCCTAACTCTGGATCAGCATGATCATAGTTACCTTCTAGCTGAACTCGTTCGAGCACATTAGCCGCTAAAGTCCTATGTACGTCAAAGCCAAACAATGTCGTTGAAAACAACTCAGACGCAGCAGCTTCAATGAACTCAACTCTTCCTTCATTATTAAAATCTACCATGAGACCATCTAAAAAATGATGGCGATGACCATAGATGTAATCAGAAGCTCCGATAACATTGCTCACTTCAGTTTCTGTCATACCAAGCTTGACTGGACCGATTGAGTTTCCTAGTTGAATTTCGAAAATTTCCATTTTTGTCCTAAAAACACATAACGCCCTGTTAAGGGGTGAGCAACGCAATACCGAAGCCGCCGCAAACCACCTTAAACACTTAAACCAACGCATAGTGAAAATGCCACGCGTTGCGAATCCCTCTTAAACAGTTTGTTATATTTCTATTTCGCCATTGTCAGAAAACCATTAACGATAAAAACACATACAACACCAAACGAAATAAAAAGCAACTGGGTCATAAATACTACTCGACGGTCATATTGAAACGGCTTCATTTCACCAACCTTATAACCTGCTGCAAATGTAGGAAATGTACCTAAGTAAAGGTTTTTATGTACCATTGGCGATCTGTAATATTGCATAGCAACTCTAGGCCAGAGTCCAAAGTCCATTAATTGTTGCAAATATCTTGGCGAGTTTTGATACATAGCTGAAAGCCCTGTACTCATGGAAATACCCCCACCAATTGACTTACGATGAACCAAAGCTTCAAAGGCCGTTTTAATTGTGGCATTTGAGTCATTGTTATAAATTTGCTCTCCTTTCCTTGCTCTCATAAAGCAGCCGCCCAGTAACAAATAAAAGAAAATGACATCTTTTACCGAAGATGGAACTGTAATACCAAGCAATGAAAAGAACCAATCCATGGGTTGATGTACGAATGCTTTATACATGTCGAGAAGAACTTGGAACATGTACGCAAAATCGAACGATACAAAAGCAGATATAAAGTTTACAACTGCGATTGTTGCTGCTAATACTCCGCCCATAGCAAAAACGGACTTAAATGACTCTATAGCTTTCGCTATAGATTTTTTATTGTTCTCAGAAAACACAAAACACCACTTTCGTTGTAAATTTGACTAGAAATATAACGCCCAATTAAGGGGTGAACAACGCCTTCGCCCAAACCTAAAGCATTGTGCCATAAACACTAAATTTGATGTAAAAGCAAAAATGCCAAGCGTTGTGAATCCCTCTTAAATTGCTTGTTATGTTTATTTTGCTATATCTATCCACTGTCCCTGTGTTAGTTCACCTAATTTCTGCGGATTCAGCTTAAACACTGAATTAGGTGTTCCCGCTGCTGCCCAAATTTCAGAATACTGATTTAGATCTTTGTCCAAAATGGTGTGGACTGATGAATTGTGAGCAACTGGTGGTACACCGCCTATAGCGTAACCAACTTTGTCACGAACAAAAGAAGCGTCTGCTTTGGTGAGAACAATTCCTGTAGCTTCTCTGACTTTGTTAGCACACACCATGTTAGAGCCAGAGACAACAACTAGCACCGGCTCACCGGTTTCTCCATGCTTAAAGATTAACGACTTCGCTATTTGGGAAACGGTACATCCGATAGATTCAGCGGCATCGAGCGCTGTACGAGTAGAACTTGGCATTTCCTGAACGACAAAATCTTGGCCGTTTCGAGACAAAAACTCCTGTACTTTCAATGACGAAGACTTCAATTCCTTTGACATATATCCTCCTTAATCTTGCTTATTCGACGATAAACATAACGCCGCATTAAGGTGTGAGCAACGCAATACCGAAGCTTCCGCATACCACCTTAAACACTAAACGCAACGCATAGCAAAAATGCTACGCGTTGCGAATCACTCTTAAATGCTTTGTTATGTGTTTATCAACCGACTCACTAAGATTTTACCATTACGAGAGCTTGGTAACGTTGTAGAACGAACAATAATTTGGTCTTTATCTATTTTATCGGCTTCAACGCCTAATGTACGCACAAAAGAAAAACAACGACTTAACAAGGTAAGCATGCCTTCGTAGCTTATTTCATTCACAAATGTCCTTTTACCCATGTAAGACTTTAAATCGTTATGGGCATATAGTTTATTTCGAATTTTCTTAAGGCCTGTCGTTTTAAAATCAAGCTTAATACTTTCTAGAGTCAGGTGAAGATCTTTCGAATAACTCCCCCCACTTAACGTAACCAGATAATCAAGGGTTAGATTGTTATCACTTCTTGTTGCTGCCGGGTCAAATAATGCACTTGTTCTACAGACAATCTCGAAGAACAACGATTCTTGAATATTCGAAAAACACTCAGGAAAGCTGTGATTCAATGCTTTGACCGATTCCTCAGAGCCAAACAATTCTTGATACAACTCTACTTTTGTCTGTATCTCTGCGATCATTTTTTCTAATCGATAAAACTCGTTCATATGTCTCCAAACACATAACGCCGCATTAAGGTGTGAGCGACGCTTGGCTATACTTGAGCGAAGCGAAACTGCCAAGCGTTGCGAATCACTCTTAAATGCTTTGTTAGTTGGTGGACTCCAACGCATGCTGAAGACATTCAGCGCCTTTGCACCCTAGGTAAATATTTTTGCCATTAGACATCTTTAATTTCAAAGCCTTACCTATTGAGACATTGTATAACCAACCATCTTTTAGCAAACGAACTCCAATGCCTTGATACCATTTCGTTTCATAAGACGAAATATCTACAATACTTGAAACTTCGACTTCCTTTCGAAGAAAGCCAAAACCAAAATACCAGCACACTTTATTACCACTTACCTCAACAGACATCGAGTAAAACAATGCACCGATTACAAGATTAACTGTCAACGCTATGAGCATACTGCCAATGTGATTCGATGTTAAAACTATAATTGCACTGAGAATAGAAAGGATGACTATCAGTATCTTGTTAACTTCCGTTTGTTTATACATTACTTTTTCGTTCCCTGTACTGAACCAACTAACGCCGCGTTAATGGGCAGACAACGCTACCACAAACTTAAACCATTGTGACATAAACACTAATGCCAAACTGTGAACCAAAACTGCCAAGCGTTGGTTGTCCGATTAAACGCTTGGTTATGGAAACCTAAGACAATCAATGTACTCACCGCAAAGCGTAAGCTCATTGCGGCCACGAAACCCCATAAACCACTATGCAGCAACCACATGAAGCCCAAAGAAGAAACCTAACAGCAACGATACGGCCAATTGATACAAAGAAGGGCCGCCCCACTGGAGCCAAGATTCAGCTAATTGCCGCTGTACTAATTTCACTTGGTAAATAGATGCAAACGGCAGATTAGCATTCATGGAACACTCAAAGCGGCTTTTCACCAGAGATATAACTTTGAACCTAGTGGACATGTAAGGGTGGCAATGAAACTCGCAGCGAATGCTGAACCAACAAACCAAACAAGAACTAAATCTTGCTGCACCATAACGCCGCGTTAATGGGCAAACAACGCTGCCACCAACTTAAGCCATTGTGCCATAAACACAAAAACTAAACTGTGAGCCAAAACTGCCAAGCGTTGGTTGTCCGATTAAACGCTTGGTTATGGAAACCTGAGACAACCACTACACTCACCGTACAATACGAGCGCTTTGCAACCACAAAACACAACAAACTTGTATGCAGCAACCCAATGAGTCCAAAGAAGAAACCTAACAACAACGATACAGCGAACTAAAACAAAGAAGGGCCGCCCCGCTGAAGCCAAGTTTCAGGTAATTGCCGCAATACCGATATCACTTGGAAGCAGAACGCAAACGGCAGATTAGCCTTAATGAAAAACTCAAAGCGGCTTTTCACCAGAGATAAAATTTGGAACCTAGTGGACATGTGAGAATGGCTATGAAACTCACCTCTAACGCCAAACCACCAAGACAAATAACAACTAAATCTTGCTGCACCATAACGCTTGCAATAAGGTGTGCCACGATAAACTCACCAAGCACACTGAACTCCGAACCAAAACCGCCGAGTAAAAAGCATCACCTTGATTGCTTTGTTATGTGTCAAACTCTTCAGCAGTTGAGCTTTCTAAACTCATTGCTAAAAAACGAATTCCCGGACCCGACTCAAAATTTTGGACTTCAATCTGAGCATGTGACCACTGACGACAACTTATATCCACAATAGCCATACCTCCAAGATAACCATCGAAACCTTCTTCAATGGTTAGATTGGATACATTCATAAACTTAAATTTTCGGAAACCGCCAGCCCTATCATGAGTTGTCAGTTCGATAGAACTATTCAAAGGCTCCCAAGGGTCAATATTATATTTAAACTCAACTAAATCTGTGTTTGCGAAATCTGCAAACATCACCTTTTTTTGCATGTTTGCCTCCTGACACATAACGCCGCGTTAATGGGCAGACAACGCTACCACATACTTAACCCATTGTGGCATAAACACTAATGCCAAACTGTGAACCAAAACTGCCAAGCGTTGGATGTCCAATTGAACGCTTGGTTATGGAAGGTTAAGGCAGCCACTACACTCACAGCAAAGCATGAGCTTCTTTGCGGCCACGAAACCAAACAAACCGCTATGCAGCAACCAATTAAAGCCCGAAGAAGAAACCTACAACAGAGATACGGCCAACTAAAACTAAGAAGGGCCGCCCCACTAAAGCCAAGATTCAGCTAATTGCCGCAATTCCAAACCCACTTGGGAGCCAATTTCAAACGGCAGATTAGCCTTAACAACTTACTCAAAGCGGCTTTTCACCAGAGAGCAAAATTTGGAATCAAGTGATTGAGCAAAAACTGCTTTGAAACACGCAGCGAGCGATAAACCAACAAGCCAAACAAGAATAAACTTTGCTGCACCATAACGCCGCGTTAATGGGCAGGCAACGCTACCACAAATTTAAATCATTGTGGCATAAACACTAAAGCTAAACTGTGAGCCAAAACTGTCAAGCGTTAACTGTCCAATTGAACGCTTGGTTATGTGGAGACTAGCTCCACTTTTGCAACGCACAATCTAATGCCTTTAGAACTCTTTTACGATTGGATGTTTTGTTTAAGCCTTTTGGTAATTTACAATACCAAGGATGCCAAAAATGTTCAGATGGTGGGTGAGAGTCACGCGTTGAGGGATGAACTTTCTGCACAAAATACGCTTTGCATTCAATGATCTGCTCAATACTGACAAATTGAAATGTAAAACCACATACGTTGACAAAGTAAACCCATTGCTCCAAAAGGTTATCCCTACTTTTCTTTACAGGTACACCACCTTCATTATATGAGCTCATGAAATCAGAGTGCACTTTAGGGTCCGCTAACTCTCGCCATATTTTACTCATACTTTCTCCACATAACGCTCTGTTAAGGGGTGAGCAACGCAATACTGATGCCTCTGAAAACCACCTTAATCACTAAAACCAACGCATAGTGAAAATGCCACGCGTTGCGAATCCCTCTTGAACAGTTTGTTAAGTGCTAATTTCGACTTATTCTTCTGGTAGTCAATACAACATCCTCCAAGCGAGAAGTGTTGGCTTTTAAGGCTCGATAAGTGTTGTCTGATATTGCTTCAAAATTATAACCGCGATCTTCTAGGGTCTGCCTAATATAGTCGTAACATTCATCGAAACTACCAAAGTAACGATTGCTAACATCGTTGAGAAACCTAACCATTTCTGCATCGTTGGAGTCTATAGTAAAATTAATAACTTGGTTACCTGCATTATCACGTTTGTTTAGGTAGTAAAGGATGATTGGTACTATAACTCCGGCAACAGGCAATATGTCCGATATAACCAGTTCTATACTACCCTCTTTAAACTCCTTTACTTTAATGTCCTTGTTGTGCTTTTTATAATAGGAACCAAGTGAGTTTCTATTCAGATAAGATTTGTCTATATTTTTTGCAGTCTTTAGCTTGGAGTCCTTGCTCACATCTTGAGACTCTTCGATTAGACTAGCGACAACACTCAACCTAAGAAGATCGAGTGAAAAAAAGCTTAATTCGTATAATGTCGGTTCATCGACATTCATTTTTACTCTTAGATCCACTTTATATCTTTTAACCTATTGTTTTTGATAAGCACTTAACGCCGCATTAAGGTGTGAGCAACGCTACCACAAACCTAACCATACCACCGTAAATACGAAACCCAACGATGGCGCCCAAAATGCCGAGCGTTGGGAATCACTCTTAAATGCTTTGTTATGTGTTTGCCAAAAATAGTAAAGGTGACAATACAAAAAATACGCACCCAAACAGAAAAAAGTAAAAGAATAACAGGAAAACTATTTCTGAAAGAGTTTTTCCAACTTTGGCGACCGACTCACCTGCGTCCGTTGCAGCAATTTTTACTGCAATTGGGCCGGTTAAGATGACTTTCTTTCTTGAGAAAAACTTCGCCGAAATCATACCCAAGACAAACAACAAGTAAATGCTAAATGCCGGAGCAACTAATAGTTCGTTCAATGAAGCTATCACCGACGCGATAAATGCAAATAAAACCATCGAAATGAAGGATATTGCCCAAATACTCAATATTGAAAACTTGTTAAAGTAAGCAAACTTCTCAGCCAACAACTTGGGAAGGTAGTACATAATAATCCTCTTTTACACATAACATTTGTATACTACGCATGCTCATTTCTAAATGCCCGATTTTCAACAAATCTCCCTGATTCCTCTACAGAAAGATTGAAATAACGCCTGAACAAAACGCGCATGCGCACTTTGGTTGCGTAGTATCTCTTCACCAACTCACCTAACCCGTTGATTTTAAATTTACTGTGTTTTTATCACAAACATAAGTGAGCACAGGCGTGGTGATGATCACCATCTGCTTGGCATCTTCGATTCTAATTAGAAAAAACCGCTGGGCATGAGTGCCAGCGGTTTAAAAATTACATTGATGTAACAGTTAAGATTGTATTTATGCGACTTCGGTAATTGGTCGGGAGAAATACGTTGGGTACTTCTGGCGAATATGGCGTTGCTCTTCGACCATATTCTTAAACGTTGGTCCTTTCTTTAGCTTCACAATCACTTCATTCTGATCAAAACGAAGCACTGCGCCTTCAAAAGTCACTTGCTTGTTGTTGTGTAAATTGAGGGTACCTGACATAGCCAGCCCTTTGTACCAGTCGGTAAATGTATTCTTTACAACTCGAATACCACCTTCAGAAACTTCGGTCACGTGAAACAGCTCGTTAGAAATACGCACAGAAGGCCGTGCTCTTCTTGGGTATTTCAAGCGATAGAATTTACGTTTTTGTTCAAAATCACTCATCAACAATCTCCTATTACTTCGAGTGATAGCGTCCCGAAGATCCTTACCTTGTACTGGTGGTTTTTCGTCACCAATATCAATTAAATTTCCAGATAGTATAACTGTCGACTATTAAAAGAAAATCTTTAGCGCTTAGTTTTGAGCCTGTGATCTTGATACACTGTATAATCACTTAATCAAATCATTGTACCTCATTGTTTTTAAATGAATAAAAACCAGAAAACAACGACACAACAAACTTCTTTACAATACGCAGTTTTGCGCATACATTGCACGCATATTAATCGCTAGGTTTATTCGATGTCACAAGAACGTACCGGTAACTGGATGGCAGCGCTTTCATTCCTTCTATGGGGTTTACTGCCACTCTATTATCAATATTTGCCTAACGCGGCTTTAGACGAGCTACTTACCGTTCGATTGGTCGCGTCTGTGCCCTTTGGCATACTGATTGTGTTATTTGTCACCAAGCGAATGCCTGACTTTTCAGCTATTTTCGCGGATCGCCGCTCTCTTGCCATTACATTCCTTGGTAGTACCTTGATGTCTATCTCCTGGTGCGCTTTCACATGGGCAATCACCAATGATCGCGTTATCGATGCCAGCTTAGGCTTTTTTATCAGCCCATTGACGATGACGGCACTGGGCGTATTTGTGTTGGGAGAAAAGCTTTCACTTGGCAAGAAGGTCGCGCTGGTGCTGGCCAGCGCTGGTTTAAGCTATCAAGTGATGCAATATGGACAGGTACCCGTTATCGCACTCACGATGGCGATCTTCTTTACGCTGTATGGTTGGTGCAAGAAAAAGATCCGATACGAGTGGAGCACCTGTCTGTTTGTTGAAGCTCTAGCACTGACGCCATTTGCACTGGGCTACCTTATTTTCAAAGAAGCGACGGTTGGAACGGAATCTCTTAACTCTGGCTGGGAGACTTTTGCCCTCTACGTTGGCGCAGCTCCGGCGACTTTGATTCCACTGCTTTTCTATTCTCTCGCGATTCGTTTAACCAGTATGTCGACCGTCGGCCTAATGCAATATATTGAGCCGTCTATCCAGTTTTTGTTGGCGATCTATTTATTTGGCGAAGTCTTCGATGAAGTCAAACTAGTGAGTTTCAGCCTAATATGGGCAGGCTTGCTGTTCACCATTGCAGAAAGCGCCAAAAACCGAGTTGTACTAAAACGCTCATAAAAAATCCCCCAGTTGGGGGATTTTTTTAAAATGAAAGGCTAATCATGCCTTGCCACAACAGGCCAACAGCCAACACGGCGACCACACTCAATAGTCCAGCCCCTACCTTCTCTTTACCTTCGAATGGGTTAATACCCTGCTCTTTTTTAGCCTGAATGTAAAAGTACAAACCCGGCAGATAAAGAATGGCAGAAAGCAGTAAATAATTGAGCCCGGAAGCGTACAGCAACCAAAGCCCATACAAGGTTGCACCGATACCAATGGCTAGCAGGCTGCCTTTATTTTTCTGCTCTAGCGCCAGTTTTAGTACAAATGCGCCCACCAAAAAGTAAGGCACTAGGATCATTTCGGAGGCAATAATCAGTAAGGTATCGTACGTGCTACCCGCGAACATCACAAAGATGAGAGAGATTTGAACCCAAACATTGGTCAGGGTTAACGGTCTTACCGGACTGCCCGCCTTGTTTAACTTAGCGTACTTGGCTGGGAACATTTTCTCTTTGGCACATAGATACGGAGCTTCTGACGCCAAAACCGTCCAGCTCAAAAATGCACCACAAACAGACACCAATAAACCAATACTTATAACGTATTGCCCCCAAGGCCCAAGGATATGAGTCAGCACTTTTGCCATTGAAGGGTTCTGATAGTGGGCGAGTTCCGTTGGTTTAATAACGCCCATCGACAGTAACGTCACTAACACATAGATAGATAACGCGGTAAGCAGGCCTAATATCGTTGCGCGGCCAATGTCTTTCCGGTTTCGAGCTCGACTTGATACGACCACCGCGCCTTCAATACCGATGAAGACCCAAACGGTCACCAGCATGGTACTTTTTACTTGCTCCAATAACCCATGTCCTTCACCGAAATGAAGGCCACTAAAATCGAGCGTAAATGTGTCCCAGCTAAAAGCAAACAGAGCACATAGTATGAAAACAAATAGCGGCACCAACTTGGCGTAAGTCGTGACCATGTTAATCAAAGCCGCAGTCTGGACGCCGCGTAAAACCAGAGCATGCACCATCCACAACAAGGCAGAAGCGCCTAAGATCGACACCCAAGTATTACCCTGACCAAAAATAATATTGTCTGGTGTGTCAAACAGCATACCCAACGTGCTAAACACAATCACCAAATAAGAGACATTGGCTAACATCGCACTGAGCCAATACCCCCACGCAGAGCAAAAGCCGACGAAATCGCCAAACCCTTCTTTGGCGTAGCCGAATACACCACTCTCGATATGAGGCTTGTGGAAAGCTAACTTTTGAAATGAGAGAGCGAGAAAAACCATGCCGATCCCCGTGATCGACCAACCGATCATCACGGCAGCGGGGCTCGCAACAGCAGCCATGTTTTGTGGCAAGCTAAATACACCTGCGCCTATCATTGAGCCAATGACGATCGCAGTAAGAGAACTGAGCCCGAGTTTGTTGTTCATTGTTGTTTCCGGATTATAAATTCGAACGCTATGGAAGTGGTCATATTACGAAGAAATATCAATAAGCGGCAGAGCAGTTGTGATTGCTGTCGCAAAGATAGGTTCATAATCAAACACTTCATTGTTACTGATCAAACCAAGTCGCCATGGTAATATTTAATTCCACATATGCAATATATATTAGAATTTAAAACCACCACGAAACAAATTGGCAAATCAATAAATTATCAAGAAATCAAACCAAAGAATGTATGAAACCATCAAGAGGGGTTGGTTGACTGTGAATACCCAAACGAGAGAACGAAAAAAAGCGGGGCACTGTCGCCCCACTTTATTGTAGATTAATGGTGAGAGCCAGAAGGGTCATACCCGAATTCTGACTGCTGGTAAATGTCCGATAGCGCTTTTGTTTTTTTCGACTTAGCTGAACGCTTTGAAGTCCCTATATAGTGAACCTCTTGAGATTCTAACGCTTTCTCATGCGCTTTTGCCGAGCGAATAAATTCTGGGTCGTTAAGCGCCTCCTGACGCAGGCGATTAACACGTTCAAGGGTTTCCCACAACATAACTCACCTCCAGAAACTGTATTTATATACAGTATAGATATCCTCACCAATAGTTCAAGAAAAAGACTGTTTATTTAAACAGTATCTTTATTGCATATATGCATTAAGCATCCACATTAGCTTTTCTTGCTCTCGAATGTAGTCACCCATCAAGGCAGCTGTACCTTCATCTTCTGCATCCTCAGCTTGAGCCAAAATAGCGCGTTGCTGAGTCAGTAACGTGCTGAAACCATGAACAAGGCCTCTCACACATTCTTTACCTGTTGTCGCATTCTGGTGTTCTTCAATATCACTCTTGGCCAAGTATTGGCTAAAGCTGTGGTCTGGCGTTGATCCAATCGTCAGAATACGTTCCGCCAACTCATCAATTTTGGTTTGAAGATCTGTGTAGATCTCTTCAAATTTCACATGCAATTCGAAAAACTGCTGACCTTTGATGTTCCAGTGATAACCGCGGGTGTTCATGTAAAGCACTTGGTAGTGCGCTAACAACGCATTCAACTCGGCCGCCAGTGCTTGTGATTTTTCGTTGTTTAGGCCGATTAAGTTAATTTGGTTTGTCATCATGCATTCCTCATTAATTTCAATATTCTTAGGCTGTTGCCCTTCAATGACTTCACTATATCCATCACGATAAGATAGTTAAAAACGTTCATTTCTATACTTTCAATAGGAGTTTCCTATCTATAGTTTTTGCCTATTTCAATGATGCCTAGATCCGATTATCCGATGTCGTTCGCTGGCGTTATTCTGGATAAAACAATTGGTTGAGGACAAGATAGTGAAGGCTCTTGTTGTTGAAGGAGGCGCAATGCGCGGCATTTTTGCTGCGGGTGTGCTCGATACATTTATTGACGATGATTACTACCCTTATGACTTTGTCATTGGCGTTTCGGCGGGTGCGTCCAATCTACTCGGCTATCTTGGTAAGCAGATCGGCCGTAGCTATCATGTCATTACTGAACTGGCCACTGACCGAGATTTTTACAACCCTAAACGGTTTGTAAAAGGTGGTGATCTTATTGACGTGCATTGGTTGGTGTCAGAATCCGAGAAGCGCTATCCGCTAGACACACACCAAGTGTTCCAGTCGGCCCCAATGCTGGCTGTTGCCACTAATATCAATACGGGACAAGCTGACTACTACCAGCTCAATCACAGCAATCTCAGCCAGATCATTGAAGCCACCAGCGCACTGCCTATAGCGTATAAAACAACGCCCTGCTTCTCTGGTGGCTGCTACACCGATGGCGGCGTCGCAGACTCCATTCCTGTGATGGAGGCGTATCGCCGCGGTGCGACGGACATTACGGTTGTCCTATCTCACCCACTCAGCTACGAGATGCCTAAGCCGAAAAGCTCTTGGGTAATCAAAAAGCTGCTACGTAAATACCCGAAAATTGCCGAGGCACTGACTAGAAGAGCCGAAGGATACAACCAAGCGTTAGCCTTTATTCGCAATCCACCAGAAGGGGTTAAAGTGCGTGTCATCGCGCCACCAGAGAATTTCACCGTGAAACGATTAACAATGAAAAAACTGGCTTTAGATGAAGGTTATTTCATGGGGTTCGAAGAAGGGAGAAAGCACCTAGCCAGCCGCAAAGGCGCTTATGGATTAGATGCGGAGAATTGTCATTTCTGCCTGTAAAAAAAGACCGCCGATGGCGGTCTTTCCTATTTAAACAACGAATGCTTCGAGGGATTTGTCAGATTCGTTTTGGTCTTTCAGTTTCTGAACAGCTGTTCGCGTGTTCGACACCAGATCCGTCACCTCGCTGGATAAGGTATAGATGTTTGTCGCATTGGTGCTGATCTCTTCGACAACTAAACTTTGTTCTTCAGCGGCAGTCGCGATCTGTACGTTCATATCGTTGATCGATTGAACAGACTCATTAATAGTATTAAGACCCATCTCAACCTGCTTCATTCCACTAATCGCCTCATCCGCTTTGGTCAGGCTGACTGACATAGACTGCCCTACTTGCTCAGTACCAGTCTCCAGCTCTTCGAGAATTTTACCAATATCCGCCGTTGCGCTTTGTGTACGCAGTGCAAGCTGGCGAACTTCATCGGCAACAACAGCAAAACCTCGACCTGAATCCCCTGCTCGTGCTGCTTCAATCGCTGCATTCAGTGCCAACAAATTGGTTTGATCTGAAATGTCAGAAATGACGCTCAGAATTCCCTTAATGTTATCGGCAGACACATTGAGCTGTTTGACATCCTGTTCAGACTGAGCGACCTGCGCTGACAGCTCTCCGATGATGCAGCTGGCGTTTACCGCCGTCTGAACACCTTCAACCGATGCGTCGTGTGCCTGACTGGCGGCGTGAGCCGCACTTTGAGTGTTGCGCGCCATTTCCTGCGCGGTGCTGCTCATTTCATTCAATGCCGTCACAAGCTGCTCAACTTCTTGCTGTTGTTTAAGGATGGAAGCTTCAGAGCGCTCCGAGTTCTCCACAGCAGTTCTGGTTGTCGAAGTCAGGTCATTGGCAAATAGTTTAGAGGTTTGAATATTGTTTTGTAGCATTTCAACAAAGCCGTTAAACGCGCCCGCAATATGTGCAAACTCTTTATCAACTTTAGTTTCAAGGCGGTAAGTTAGATCTTTCTTATCACCTTCGCCCGAGATACTGTTAATGCCAGTCGTCATGTTCGATAGCGGCTTCATCAGTAGGTTGACCACGAAGCCCAACACAACAACTGAGATCATGATGACGGCCAGAAGATACATCAACGTCTGGTCACGCATGTCATCCAGTGATTGGAAAACAATATCTTCTTTCAGTACAGAACCGATGATCCAATCATGGCCTGTCAACGGTAGTTGCTGGACGATGTTCTTTTCACCATCAAGGGTCAGTACCTGGTCATCACCACCCAGTTTTAGCTCTGGGTACACCTCAGACAGCTGCTTACCGTTATAGTCTTTGTTTGGGTGAGAAATGATGTTGCCGTCTTTGGTCATCAAAAACAGATAACCCGCATTCAATGGTGAAATTCGGTTAATTTTCTCACTCAATACCGCAAGGCTAACATCAAAGAAAGTGACCCCTTTAAACTCCCCTTTTACAACGACAGGCGCTGAGATGGAGATCATCTGCTGCTGAGTATTAACATCGATATAGGGCTCAGTAATGATCAAAGAACGATGTGTCTTTGCATCCTGATACCAAGGGCGTTCACGAGAATCCCATGTGCTGTCTGGCACCCAGCCTGGTACATTTTCAATAATACCGCCATCTTCTTCTATGCCGATACCCGTCGCGACAAACAGCTCTTTTAATTTTGGTTGTTCAATGATCTGTTCGATACTTTTAGGTGCGTATTCGTGTTCAATGGTCTGAGTGGTCGATAACGCAAGGTTTTTCCACCCATCAATATCAGATTGCACGGTATTCTCTACACCAGTCAGAACTGATTCAATGGTGTTGTGGATCTCTTTTTCTCTGTCACTATGCAAAAATGAATACTGAAAATAAGCGAGTGCAACGAGTGAAATAACCAGTAGCGAAAGTTTGCTGATAAGTAGCTTGGCTTTAAAACTAAACACGTATACCTCTTGGCAAATAGCCTAGGCTGCGCGCTTAATCAAACTGCACTTTTCAGCCTAGTAGTATGATGACTGGCCCTCCTGGCATTCCCCGAACATCCGTATGGGCCAAGACAGTACATAAACCAAGCTGAAAAAGTTAATGATTAGTGATTAATCATAATTAACAGTGATAGCCATTATCGTTAAAATAGTAAATTATCCAAGTCTAATCAGTAAGGTAGACATAAAAACTTCTAAAAATATCATTTCCACAAGTGATAGATAAAACCAATAAATTTGCGTGATAAATGCAAGTTATCTAAAACGAAGATAGATTCAGTTCAACAGGTTTACCCAACCAGTAGGCAAACTCCGTATGATCTTCTAAGTCATTATCTGTTAGCGCATGGACCAAAACTGACAACTCGCCACGGGATTTATCCAACCACGGGATAAGAGCATCGAAGTCACCCGCTGTAAACGTCACAGAAAAGCTCCACATCGTATGAGGGCCGACGAGTTTCTGGTTGAAGCGCCCGACAGACAAGTCAAACTCGCGACGGATTTGCTCCCTCAGTTCAGAAGCAAAATCGTTGCTGTTAGCGTCAAAATAGACGTGTGCGTGGTAATCTTGATGGGTATTCTTAGGATAGGTCATAACAATAAAACAAGAACGTGTTCGAATACTTCATCCTAACACGTTCCCGATATTAACTCTCAAACACTTACATTCATTACACTTGGGATTAGCCGAGCAGCCCCTGCTCCACTGCGTACTTTGCGAGTTCAGCCGTACTGTGCAAATCCAGTTTCTGCTTGATGTTCTGTCGATGGGTTTCAACGGTTCGATAACTAATACTGAGCAGCGCTGCAATTTTTTTGCTGCTGTTTCCTTCCGCAACCAATTTAAGAACGGCTTCCTCGCGTCGACTGAGAGGGTTAGGTTTTTGCGCAGCAGGAATCACTTCTTGAGAAAACAAGGTTTGTGTAACCGATTCGCAAAAATAGGTGGAGCCTTGGTAAACCGTTTTAATCGCCTGCACCATCCGACGGGCACAAATCTCTTTCAGCATGTAGCCAACAGCACCAGCCTGCATCACCTTCATGATGTATTCGCGGTTATCATGCATGGTCAGCATCAACACCTTAATCTCTGGCAGCTCTTCCTTGATAAGACGCGTGGCATCGATGCCGTTCATTAATGGCATACTCACATCCATCAACACAACGTCTGGAGTTAGCTCCTTAACCTTTTCAATCGCCTCCAAGCCATTGCTGGCCGAGCCAATCACCTCAATTTCTGGTTCCAGTTGGAGCCGAGCGATAAATCCATCTAAGACGACCTGGTGATCGTCCACTATCACCACTTTGATCGGTTTATCCATATATTAATCCATCTAATTTCAACAGAACGGTAATCTCTGTACCAAACCCTGGTTCGCTTTCAAGCTCAAAATCGCCGCCCAAAAACTCTACTCGCTCACGCATATTGCGTAAACCAATACCCGACTTCCTTAACGTCGAGCCTACATCAAATCCGACACCATCATCACGTATGATCAGTTGAAGCATGTCACCCAATTGCTGCAGTATCACCGTCACCTGCTTGGCTTGGGAGTGCTTCTCTATATTGGTCAGCGACTCCTGTGCCACTCGGTAAAGCGTGGTCGCTACCTCTGATTTTAGCCTGCTCTGACTGGTTGACAATGACGCCTCAACATCGACGCCAGAATGCGCTTTAAAGTCCGTCAGCAAAGTCGTCATCGCAGCCTCAAGACCGATATCATCAAGGGCACTCGGTCTTAACTGATGAGAAATATGCCTAACTTCATTAATCGCTGTCATGAGAGAATTTTGCGATTTAGCCAGATGCTGCTTTTGAGTTTCGTCATCAAGTTTAGTGCCAAGCAACTCCAAATGGCATTTGCTTGAGATCAGAAGCTGGTTGATACCATCGTGAAGCTCCCTCGCTAAATGCTTTTTCTCGTCTTCCTGAAACATCACGGTTTTATGCGCCAGCTCTTTTAAGCTCTTATCCGCCAGTCGATGCTCATGTAAATTAACGGCTAATGTCAGAACCAGAATCACCGCAACGGTCACCACTACAATCACAATGAGTGAAAAGAAGGTCGTCTCGATATTATCGTTGACCGCTAATTGGAGGTTTGCCACTTCTTCAGTGACATCTTCAATGTACAAACCCGTACCGATCATCCAGTTCCATTTGCTTAACCAAGCCGCGTAACTCAGTTTAGGAACGCTTTCTCCTGTGGATGGCTTTTGCCACAAATACTGATGAAAACCGCCACCGGATTTTGCCTGCGCCAATAAAGATTCAATTAAGTGGTTGCCGTTTTCATCCTGAATGTGCAGCAGGTTTTGCCCCACCAGCTCAGGCATAATAGGGTGAACTAAGTTAGTCCCGTTCTTATCGTAAACAAAGAAGTAGCCATCTGTACCATATTGCAGACGACTGATGATCGCTTTGACCTGCTCCTTGGCCTGATGCTCTTCGATATTAGGATCGTTATAGATGTGCTCAATGGCATCAAAGGCCAAATCAACCAGATCCTTGAGCGCCGATTCTTTTGACTTAATGAGGCTGGAATGGAAGATTTTCACTTCTTTGTCACCCAGCGTTTTGGTTTGGTAGATAGCGATCCAACTTGTCAGCGCCATCACTAACAATAGCGGCAACAAGCTCAACAAAATCAACTTAGCTTTTAGAGGCATTCCTTCTCCCATACTAAAAAGCTGCCCATACGAGCAGCTTTACTTTAGCAAGAGTTGTTACATTTCTGTAATCGGGCGATCACATTCCATAGAATCCAGGGAAGACTAACAGTGATGCCAACACGAGGATCTGAATACCGATGAATGGCATCACGCCTCGGTATATGTCTCGAGTTGTCACCCCTTTCGGTGCTACACCTTTGAGATAAAACAGGCTGAAACCAAATGGTGGGGTCAGGAAGGAAGTCTGCAGGTTCATCGCAATCAAGATCGCAAACCAAGTCATGTTGATGCCCATAATCTCGGCAACGGGTGCGATGATTGGAACGATGATAAAACAGATTTCCACAAAGTCGATGAAGAAGCCCAGAACCAGAATCACTAACATAGTGATGATCAGGAAGCCCCATTTCTCACCCGGTATTTGTAGCATCCACTCTTCAACCAGGTAGTCACCACCCGTGTAAGTAAATGCCATAGAGAACGCTGTAGCACCAAGTAGAATCGCAAACACCATAGCGGTCACTTTAACCGTCTCTTTCGACGCTTCATACACCATGTTCCAGCTGAATTGCTTGTAAAGCAGAGACAGAACTATCGCACCAGCCCCACCAAGCGCAGCGGATTCTGTTGGCGTCGCAACACCAGCAAAGATGGAACCAAGTACCACTACGATAAGCGCAAGTGGCGGGATCACAGCTTTAAGCGCAGTGATGACTTCCTGCTTACGGCTTACCGATTCATCACGAGGAATTGGCTGCGCAGCTTCTGGATTCAGTTTGGCGTAAATCAGAATATAGAGAACGTAAGCGCCAACTAAAACGAGCCCCGGCCAAACTGCTGCCTGAAACAAATCCCCAACGGGTACACCTAACACATCACCAAGAAGGATTAAGACGATAGAGGGTGGAATGATTTGGCCTAACGTACCTGAGGCACAAATCGTTCCGCACGCCAGCCCTTTGTCGTAGTTGTACTTGAGCATAACTGGCAGAGAGATAAGCCCCATCGCTACAACAGACGCACCAACAACGCCTGTAGACGCCGCCAGTAAAGCACCCACTAACACGGTAGAAATCGCGATACCACCGCGCACACCACCAAACAGCTTACCCATGGATTCAAGCAGCTGTTCCGCTAGACGTGTTTTTTGAAGAACCAAACCCATGAAAACGAACAATGGCACTGCCATCAATACCGTGTTTTCCATGATGGATTGGATGCGATATGGCATGAAAGCAAACATATCCATGCCTTCGGCCCAAACGCCGAATATCAGTGCAATACCACCAAAGGTGAACGCAACTGGGAAGCCAAGCAGCAAAGCAAACAAGGCAACAAAAAACATTACAATACCGACCATTTTTGTCTCCTTACTTTTGCTCTGTTGAGTTGGCGTAAATTAAATGCGGGTTAAAAATCTTATTGAGAGAATGAAGCAGTAATCCAACACCACTTATTGCCATAAACATAAACGACAATGGAATCATGGCTTTAATTACCCAGCGATAGGGTAAGCCACCAGGGTCACCAGACGTTTCACCTAGGGCGAAACTCTCTTTAGCGAAATCAACGCCGTACCAAGCCACCAGCAGACAAAACGGAAAAAGAAAAACGATGGTACCGATTAAATCAATGATCGCCTGTGCTCGATGAGACAAACGCTCGTAAAAAAGGTCTACCCTGACATGGCCACCCGCTTTAATGGCATAAGGTACACCCAGAAGGAATACGGCAGAGAACAAGTGCCACTCCATTTCCTGAAATGCAATGGAAACATCGTTAAACACGTAGCGCATCACCACATCGTAAACGACATTTGCGAGCAATAAGATAAACAGGATACTCGACAGCCATCCTAGGAAATCGCCGAAGCGATTAAAGATGCGCTCTATATAGATTAGATTTCTCATTCCCTACTCCATGGAACTTTGAAATAACTCCGCTTGGCCGAAGCCTGCGGAGCTTTGTTATAGACTCTTCAAATTATAAGAGAGTTTTCTTGGGCTTCTCGTTGCCAGCTCAATCAAACTGGCAACGAATTTTTATGATTATTGTTGTGCCTGACTGTTTAGGTATGCGCGGTGCGAGATGTCAGACCAAGGACGAACTTGCTCGATGTAAGCAGCCTGAGACGCTTGGATCTCTTTTGCCATTTCATCTTTGTCAGCATGTTCTTTAAGTAGACGCTCGTTAGCTTCACGAAGTGCTGTCATGACTTCCGCTGGGAAGTTTTTCACCTGCACATTTGGATATTCAGACTTGATTGACGCCCAGTTCTTACCACTTTCGTGTTTAGACTGAGTGTACATATCGTAAGCCGCAGTCTTCATGGCAACCTGAAGAATCGCTTTCAGATCGTCAGGCAGGCGGTTCCAAGTGCGCTTATTGATCAGGAATTGCAGCTCTGTACCTGGCTCATGCCAACCTGTGTAGTAGTAAGGTGCAATCTTGTGGAAACCCATACGTAGGTCAAGTGATGGCCCTACCCACTCAAGTGCATCGATAGTGCGGCGCTCAAGCGAGGTATATAGCTCACCCGGTGCGATGTTGGTTGGTTTTGCACCCAGCTCCGCCAGAATCTCACCGGCAAATCCAGGGATACGCATTTTCAGACCTTTTAGGTCATCAACAGAGTTGATCTCTTTCTGGAACCAACCACCCATCTGAGTATCTGTGTTACCTCCAGGGAAAGACATCAGGTTATGAGGTGAATAGACTTTCTCCATTAACTCCATACCACCGCCGTAGTAGAACCAGGCGTATTGCTCTGTCGGCAGCATACCAAATGGCATTGAGGTGAAATAAAGCGTATTAGGCACTTTACCTTTCCAGTAGTAAGACGCAGAGTGCCCCATGTCATACTGGCCCGATTTCACCATATCAAACACACCCAGTGGCGCTTTGTGCTTATTTGCAGAGTCGATTCGAATCTGAAGGCGGCCATTAGACATTTCTTCCGCCATCTTCGCCATGTTTTTGGTTGCATCACCAAAGATTGGGAAGTTTGGGCCCCAAGTTTCCGCCAGCTTCAAGCGGTACACTTTTTCAGCAGCATTCACTGATGTCGCAGCAACAGCTAGTGCTGCTGCCATAGCCGTACCTTTCAGTACTCGTTTCAAAGATTGTCTGATTAGACTCATGTTCACGTCCTTTGTTAGATTCAGCAACTTTCCAGTTACCTTCTGTTCCATTACAGAGTGGTTTATCTACGAGAAATAGGAAATCAGCGCGAACACGGAGAAAAATTAACAAACCCAAATATACTTCAACCTTAGAATTACGTATTACTACGTAGGATAAAGGATATAAAAATTATAATTTACTAAGATTCAAATACTTATAAAAAATTGAGACACTATAAGTTTGGAGTAATACGTAGAGAACGATGCGTGGAAGATATAGAGTAAAAGATTTTATAAATGTGACAAATGTTAAATATTGATAGATATAATGATAAATCAATAAAAAGGAAGGTCCGAATGGAGAAAAACCCCGATAGGCATCGAGGTTCTTCTATTCGTCTGAAGAAGCAGAGGTGTCTGCTATTTCAAAAGAGGTCGCTAACAGTATGAATTAAACTGCTTTGTAGATAACTTTGTTACCTGCTAACTGCTCTTTTGCTACCAGGTTTTCTTCTAGTAGTTTTTTCAGTGCGCCAGTTGCCCAAGAAGCCGCTTTCGCTTCTTCCTGACCCGCCGCTAGGCCAATACCCTTAGGGTTGATGCCTTCAACGTTAGCAACAACAATGTCTAGTACTTGTTGTTGTTTTGGAGTTAGTGCAACGCTAACTTCTTTAGCCGCAACAACTTTCTCCGCTGCTGGTGCTACAGCTACTTTCTTCTCAACTACAGGCTTAGCTTTCTTAGTTGCTTCTACATTGGCAACAGTCGCCTTAACGCGTTTTTGCAATTTCATCTGCACTTTACGCTTATGAGCAAGTCTCATCGAGTTTCTCTCCATTTCACTGCATACGGAGCAGTGGTGAAAATTTGAAGCGCGATTTATACCAAAAAAATGCGGCCATTTACAGGGTATGAGGGGCTTTATCGAGCAAAAATGCGTGATATGCTGTCATCAGGCTACAATTTAATCAGTACCAATTATGATCCTTTTCATAACTACTGAATATATAAACAGAGGTTTAAGTTATCGCCAAGGAGTCGTAAATGCAGACATTGCATCTTACCAATCAACCTATTCGGCTATCTTCACCGATTGCCAAAATCCTTGCGACTATAGCTTCTATTGTATTGATTTCTCTTGTAATGTTTTCTCCAGATTTCCAGCAGGCAGTTTTGACGCTGGTCGCTATCCTGTCTATGCTCGGATTTGGCTACCTGTTGATTCTCAAAAGCACCGTCTCCTACACATTAACAGCCACCCACTTTCAGCAGCACCTGTTCAAAGGCGGTTGGGTGGTAAAATGGAGTAATGTCAGCAAGATTGGCATCTGCCATTATGATCAAGAAGGATGGCAGCAGCCTCTGCCTTGGATCGGAATTAAACTCAAGCACTATTCACCATACCTCGATAGTATTTGCCCTCGAATCGCCACGGAGATTCTGCTTAGCCAAAGAGCCTTGCTGTATCTTGGGGCCAAACAGAGCCAGCAAGGTACCCAATTTGAGGATATAGTTTTGGATTCCAAGCCGTATAAAAATACGCAAGGCGAACAGTATTCAGGACTACAAGCCATGCTTGCCAATAGAATGCGCTATCAGAGAAGTTACTTTGATTACGACATTTTCATTTCCGCACATGACTTAGACCGTTCTGCAGAAGAATTTGTCGGACTTGCAAGACGCTATCTTGCCGCTGCTGAGCCTGAAGAAGAATACGAATAATGGAATGACAGGCAATATAAGAAAAGGTCGCGCGAGGCGACCTTTTTCAGTAATTAGTAAAGTGGCATTTCATCCGCCACAAATGGGTTGGATGCACGCTCTCTACCAAAGGTAGATTCAGGACCATGGCCCGGCACGAATCGAACGTCATTACCTAGAGGCCAAAGTTTGGTTTTGATCGAGTTAATCAGAGTATCGAAGTCACCTTTAGGAAAATCTGTGCGTCCGACTGAACCGTTAAACAACACATCACCAACAAAGGCAAGCTTAGCTTCTTCACTGAATAGCACCACGTGACCTGGTGTATGGCCTGGAGTATGGTAAACATTGAGTATTTGATTACCAAACGCTACGGTATCGCCATCATTCAACCACTTTTGCGGTTCGAATGCTTCAGTTAATGGAAAACCAAACATCTGGCTCTGCCCAGCTAAGCCTTGAAGCCAGAAGTTGTCATCTTTGTGTGGGCCAACAATTTCAATACCGCCCAGCTCAGCGGACAAAGACTCTGTGCCACCAACATGATCTAAGTGACCATGTGTCAGAACCAAATTGACGACCTTAACACCCAACTCTTTAATCAGTGCCGCCAGTTGTTTTACGTCGCCGCCGGGATCAACCACTACGCCTTCCATGGTTTCATCACACCATACAATCGAGCAGTTTTGCGAAAAAGAAGTGACAGGAACAACTTGGTACTTCAGAGACATATTGAAACCTTACTGAATATCTAAACTGGCGAAACTATGACATTTGGTAAGGTTTTTGACAACCTTGTCTTATATGAAGACGCTTACCAGTGGCGGACTGGCCCAGTATCAATGTGGACAAAATTGCTTCTAGGGTAATAGCCGACACCGCCCGCTTTAAGCTCAATCGCAGCGTCGCGGACTTTTTTCAGATTGACACCGTCAAGACGAAAATCAATCGCCTGCCCTAGCATGTGGTAGCTCTTCTTCGCCACCCCACTTGATTTTGAGCGTAACGCTGCATTGGTGGCAGGAGAGCGGTAACCAGAAATGATCTGAACTTCTGCTTCAACACCAAGCTCAGATTGAATCAGCGAAATCTGATCGAACAAGTATTTGTCCATCTCATGGACTTCATTGCGGCGGAAGTCTCGGCAAATGTTGTCAATGCGACTCAGTTCGTTTGCTACATAGTCCCGACCATCGAAGTAGCAAGATTCGAGCTCTTCCCCTGTATGGAGGTTATTAAAGGCCAATGCGCGAGGTTGATCTGGGTGAGCGGCGAAAGCAAGAGAAGGAGCGCAGCTAGCTACAACTAAACCACTACCAGCTAACTTAATAAAATCTCTACGAGAAAAATCCACGGTGAACAGCCTTCATAAAATCGTTGATGGAAACGTGTCGAACGGCGACACTACCTAACTCTAATATGAAGTGCAAATGCATAAACCATGCTCATAGATAGATTCTGAGCATAGAAATTTGCTTACTGCTTGACCTTATTAATAAAAAACTTTGTTGTGAGAAAATGTTATTTTTTGGTCAGGCTCACCCTTTACCGTAACTGAAACGATCCCAGCGGTATATATCGTCCCTGTAATGGATCTTGCCGCCCTCTGACCAAGCTGTTTGGTAGATGATGTGCACCGGCACACGCTGTTTGAGCGGAATCGATTTGTTTGCCGCCAACTCTTCTTCGTCCAGCGTCGACATATCCAAGCCTTGGCTCTCTAGCAAACGCGTGGCAAATTGATCCGCATGCTCAACCCTAATGCAACCTGAGCTGAATGCCCTGCTGGCCTCATCAAACAAATTTTTACTTGGTGTATCATGCAGATAGATCGCACGGCGATTAGGGGTGTTAAACTTGTATAGGCCGAGCGCATTGTTGTTTCCTGAAAGCTGCGTCATTCGATACGGAAACGCGCTGGGGCGCATGTTCTGCCAATCAATGTCCTCTGGGTTAATCAACTCTTTCGATCCCCACTTAGGTACAATCGTAATATTCTGGCGAACCAGATACTCAGGGTCTTCTTTCACTTTGGGGATGATATCCTCAACCATGATTTTCCACGGCACATTCCAAGTAGGATTAAGAATCAATGAATCCAGCTTAGTCGTCATCATCGGTGTTGGCCTGCCCTTACGCCCTACAACCACCTTAGACTCAAACACTTCTTGACCTGAGTACCAATACTTCATCTCAAACCCGGGCACATTCACCACAATGATGGTGTCTCGTTCGATCGGCCATAACCTGCCACGTTCGGCATTGAGCGCCAGTATAGATAACCTCTCACTCGGACTGATGTTCAACCAACGAATCGTATCGGGGCCAATAATGCCATCGTCCGTTAAACCATGAAGGCGTTGGAACTGTTTTACAGCGGTCTCTAAAGTGACGTCATACCAATTTACATCCCGTCGTACATCTGACAAATCGACATCTACCATTTCCATTCTGACCAACAGAACTTCTCGGTTTTTCAGTTTGTCCCCGACTTGCCTTAGCCCTCTTTGGGTGTACTTAGGCAAGTTCAGCTCTTCAAACTTCACAACATGTAAGTAGCTGTCGATCAGCTTTTGGTAGTCGTCACTGTCTGGGGTATAGACTTCTATTAGCTCACTGAGCTGCTGATGATCTACCGCCACAGCAACGGCAATTAAATTGGTTTGGCTCAGTTTAGGTAAAGGTTTATACAATTTGGATTCGAAGAACCAGTCATAACCAAGCAGTTTCGCTTGCTCAGCGTAGCTAATGTAGAGAAGCAAAGTGTCGGTGGCAAGAAGGTCATATTCATGCCAGCGATTACTCTTACGATAGTACTCAAGGTATCTCAATTGACGGGCAAACAGAGGGCTGAACCCCGCACTGGTGATGATTTCAAGTTGGAACTCAAGCCGAGTGCTTTGTTGAAGATCAAACCAGATCAATTGGTTGTGATTGCTCTGATAAATGTGTTCGACATCTTTGGAATATTGCAGGACCCGAAGGACATGACTGTCTGGCTCCAACCACCCAATACGCTCAAAATAGCTACTGGCCCAAGTCGGAATAGGAATAATTATCAGCAGTAATAGAAGGGGGTTAAGTCTAGCCATCTTACTCTCCAATCTAATCGCCCGAGATCAAAGTATGGCAGAGAAATAAGAGGCTAGGATGAAATGTTGATGAGAATATTAATTTTCCCAAGCTTTACAATGAAGTAAGCTAAGAAATCATCGACCAGTGGTTATCCCATTGAATTCCCGACTGAATTTTTTTCTTCTCTTCAGGTGAGTATTGCGTGATCACGCCGCCAGCCCCCGAGCTAACTCGGAAAAAGCCATTCTGTACGACGACACCTGAAGCGTCTGGCAATGAGGCTAGTTCAACCATTTTTCTGGTTTGCTTAGACCAGATTCCATAGCAGTTTCCGCGAGGTGATGTGGCTAAAATCCACTCATCCGTTGCCGCAATACTCGCGATGTAATGATTAAATCTTGCCCACTGTTCAGGTTCCCCTTCCAGCGGGATCATTTGACCACCTTGAGTATGCATTGCCAAAAGAGACGGGTACTCATCAGGCTCACCACGGTACTGCTGACCGCACAGGACAGTTTTGTCACCATCATGTGCGAGATGACGAATACTCAAATGGTTATCTGGCAAAGCCACCTGCTCTGTCAGTTCACCATTGGAGTTAAGGTAGCTCAAGCTAGGCTTCATAGTTGCAATGTTGAGCGGCTGTCGGCCATTGGTATGAACGCCGCCAACACCAATTGCCAGAGAGCCATCTGGCATGGCAATCACTTCATGAGGCCCGAGGCCAAAGTTGGTAAACTCTGCTACCTTGTCATAACCAGACAACACATCGTAAACACCAATAATGCCTCGGCTGGTACCACGCTCACCCTCTGTTGCGTACAGCCACTTACCGTCGTTTGAATACACGCCATGACCATAATAGTGACGATTGGAATGGGCGGCTGAGGATTTGATCACTTCGCCAGTCACATAGTCAAAAACTACGAAAAACGTACCCGGACGACGAGCAAACGCCACCGCATGGTTAAGTTTCGCATTTGTTGCGACTCCATGCCCTCTTGCAGGAAGAGGAACTTGTCTTATCGGATGACCAAACTCATCCGCGACTACCGCAGAGTACTTGTCTCGACCAGATAAGGAGCAACCGATCAGTGACGGCTGACCCAATGTCTCTGACGTGCTCGCACAACCGAAAGGCAGCAAAGGCATAGCAGCGCCGAACAGCGCTGCCTTGAGAAGGTTTCTTCTTGTGTTATCAGTCACCATCAGTTGCGTTAAACCCTATTACGACACCAAGTTCAATCGCCACTTCTTCGTGGATAAGATACTTCAACTGCTCCAGCTTATTGTATTGAGCGTAGGCTTTGCGATAACCCTCTTTTGTCTGCAGCATGTCAAACAAGCTTTCATCGGTTGGCCATGTTTCCAATGCAGTATCAAACTGTTGAGCGATGCTGTCAGCAAGCTGTACTTTGCCACGCTCACGCAGCAGTTTATCCAGCCCGTTACCACCCGCTAAGTACAACGCCTGCATCGCTTCAATGTTAGCTTTGAGATTCTGCATGGAAGTTTCCGAGCGCCAGGACTCAGCGAAATACGGTCTTGGTTTACCGAAGTTCGCCAAAGGACGACTCATCTTTTTCATGCTGTATTCAAGCTGATTAGAAAGAAGAGAAATGTACTCAGACGTCCATGCTTTTTCATCCAGCTCAACCCAAGGGTTAGTTTGCCATGCCGTAGCAATGGTCTCAGCATTCGCAGCAATGTTCTCTGCGATTGCAATACCGGTTTGGCAGGTAGCTTGTGATGAACTCAAAGAAGAGGCTTGGTCATACAACAGCCATTCTACCGAGCCTAAACCTTGAACCGTCACGCTCTGCTGTGAAATTTGTGCTTGCGTCCAAGTCTTGCTTTGGCCCGTCAGTGCAGTCATCTTGCGACCCGTCGTATTCTTCTTGTCTGGCCAAAACTGAATATTCCAGCTCTGCTCAAGTGCCTTTTCAGGCCCCCTTTCCTGCCCTTGTAGAGCCATCCAAGCAACCATGGTTTGATGCCATTGTGACTTCAGTGACTCCAATTCCGTCGCGTCCGCACAATAAGCTGCCATTTGAGCGGCCAGCTTATCAGCTTGATTAGAGAAAGTGTGCGCTGCGGCAAACTCTACTTGATAAACACCCTGACTAGGATGAGAGGTTTTCTGAGCGACAGGCACTGTGCTGCTGGTTGACTGACAGCCAGCCAGTAGCATCATCGAGGCAGCCAGTGCTGATAAAGAAAAGATCTTCATCGTGATTCCTTACAATGAATTCAAGAAAGCGATCAATGCATCGCGCTCTTTTTGATTGAACTTGAGAACGGTTTGTTTCGCGGGCTCAGCTTCACCGCCATGCCACAACACCGCTTCCATCAGGTTACGAGCTCGGCCATCATGAAGGAAATAGGTATGGCCGTTTACTTCTTCGGTGTAACCGATACCCCATAATGGCGCAGTTCGCCACTCGCGTCCATTCGCCAGATACTCAGGCCTGTTATCTGCAAGTCCTTCACCCATATCATGAAGCAGTAAATCGGTGTAAGGATGAATTTTCTGATTCGACAAAGCTGGCAGGCCTTCTCGTTTCATGGTTCTCGCTTCGCTCTTATGACAGCTATCACAACCTGCTTTGGCAAATAAGTTCTGACCAAGCTTAACTTCCGGATCATCCATATTACGACGAATCGGTACGGCTAAGTGCTGAGAATAGAATTCAACGAAATCGAGAATGTTGTCGCTCACTTCTGGAGCTCCACCATTTGGCAATTCAGCACAAATGGATTGCTTTGACGTGCAGTTTTCATTCGGGAAAAGGTTGCTGGTCAGGCCAACATCACCGTTAAATGCTGCAGCATTTTGTTGCATCAGCGTAGGTTGCCCAGACTTCCAGCCAAAGCGACCAATGGCGAAATCATTCTTCTGTACATCCCAAACTTTGTTCACCTTACCTGAGATACCATCGCCATTAGCATCATTTTCATCTGCCCAAGTTTGCAGCGTTTCGTCAGAAATACTTTCTAATAGCCCCAAGCCAATCATTGGCGGAGCAACGCGGGCGGAAAATTGGGTATCAGGGTGCATCTCGCCGTAACCTAAATCGGTAATTTTCAGGTTGGGCTTACGTAGTACTACTTTTGTACCGTCGGTAAAGGTCACTGGTACATCTGTGTACGTAATGTTGATCTGTCCTTCAGGAGTTTGATCTTGAAGTGAAAAGTCTTGTAGCTGACCACCATACGTTGGTTCAGGGATCACACCATCTTTGATGAAAGCTTTTTTCTGCTCTGGTGTCATCGCAGGAATACTCAAACGCACTAGCATGGAAACGGCATGAATGTCCCCTTCTTCTGGTGGGTGGCCACGACCATCTTTAATATGGCAGTTTTGGCAACCATTGGTATTGAAAAGAGGCCCTAAGCCGTCACGGGCATCGGTAGAAGCCGGCGCTTGTACCCATGGGTTACGGAAAAAACTGTTACCAACACTAAAATCCAGTCGCTTAGACATTGGCAGGTTTCCGGCAGGCAAAGAATAAGCATTTGCGCCCTCTTTCTTAACCGCGGTACCGCCGCCAGATTTCATTTCATAACCAGAAACAGAAGCACTCACCAGTATTAGAGAGGCTAATATGGACTTTTTATACAACTTCATACCAATAGTTCTCGGGTAAAGACCAACACCTTGTTAAGAAATATTCTCATTAAAAGTGTGGTTATAGAAACAGCAAAAGGGCTCACTAAGAGCCCTTAAAATTATTTAATTGTTTTTAGAATTCGTGGTCAGCTGTATCTGGGTTCAGGCTGTTGATACCAACGATTTTCGCCGCACGTTCGATAGATGAAGTCTGAGCAACTAGAGACATGATTGTCTCGTTTACTAATGCGTTACCTTGCGCGTTACCTGCTGCAATTAGCTGGTCAAAGTACTGACCGTTCTTTTCAGCAGAAGTGACAAGTTGACCAACTTGAGAGCGTGTTACGTCGAATTGCTTCTGGATCTCTTTCGCTGCGGCTTTGTCTTTCTGAGCTACAAGATCTGCGATGCTAGGACCAGATAGAAGCGTACCGTCTTCACGTTTGTACAGACCAGTGTATACGTTGTAGATACCCTGCTCGTTGTAGTAGTGAGAGTTGTGCGTGTTGTCAGAGAAACAATCGTGCTCATCTTCAGTAGAGTTTGCTTCTAGAGCGACTTTCATACGCTCACCAGCAAGCTCACCTAGAGATAGAGAACCCATGCCGAATAGCATTTTGCGAAGGCCGTTGTCCGCAGAGTCGTTCAGAAGTTCTTCACGGTAGTTACCTTTTACATCTGAAGACCACTGTTTTTCCATCCACTGTAGATCTTGAACCAATAGGTCAGCCGCTGCTTTTAGATACTCACCACGACGGTCGCAGTTGCCGTTAGTACAACCTTTACCAACAACGAAGTCAGTGTAAGCACGCTCACCAGCACCAGCGTTAGTACCGTTTAGGTCTTGACCCCATAGCAGGAATTCAATCGCGTGGTAACCAGATGCAACGTTAGCTTCAGAACCGCCCACCTCGTTCAGATCAGCAATCGCTTCTGGAGTCAGTTGAGCAACGTCAAGTTTAGTTGCACCAATCGTTAGCTGCTTATTTGCAACGATATTTGCGCTTGCGCCTTCGTTACCTAGCTCATACTGGTAATCAGTTGATACGTAATCAATTAGGCCTTCATCAAGAGGCCATGCGTTTAGTTGACCTTCCCAATCATCAACAACCGCGTTACCAAAACGAAATACTTCAGACTGTTGGTACGGAACGCGAGAGTCAAGCCAAGCTTGTTTTACTTCAGCAAGCTTGGCTTCAGATGGAGCTGCAAGGAAAGATTCGATAGATTGGTCTAGTGTCTTAGCAGTTGTTAGTGCATCGGCAAATACTGCGTGAGCAACATCTGCGTAGTGTTCTACTACTTGCTCTTTTGTCACGTTCGCTGCAAAAACAGAACTGCTAGCAAGAACGAGAGAAGTTGCAACAGAGCGCGCTAAAAGTGATTTTACATTCATTGAAAAGCATCCTTGTTGAGCTTAATAATTATTCTGCATAATAAGTGCTAATTATTCTCATTTACACTTATAGGCGCAGATAATACAAACTTACATTTTTTTTGCAAGGGTTATACAAAAAAGCCTCACAAAAGTGAGGCTTTTATCAACATAGGCTGCTATTGGGCTAGAGCTTAAGATCGTGTTTTCCGTGTGATACCTTAGCTTTAAGATATCCTTCGTTACCATCTTTAATATGCGCAGAGGTGTTGACAGTATCTTCGATTTCAACGCCATGTTCTTTCAGTTCACGGATCTTCTTCGGATTATTCGTGATTAAACGGATCTTATTAACATCCAACGCTTTAAGCATTTGCGCCGCTTCCGTAAAATCACGCAAGTCATCACCAAAGCCTAAATGGTTGTTCGCTTCATAGGTATTCAGACCTTCACTTTGTAATTTGTACGCGTCAATCTTGTTGTAAAGGCCGATACCACGACCTTCCTGGCGCAAGTAAAGAATAATCCCGCCTGATTCACCCATTTTATTAATCGTCTCATCCAACTGTTCACCACAATCGCATCGAGAAGAATGGAAAACATCACCTGTCAGGCATTCTGAGTGCAAGCGAACTAAAGGGCTGGACTGAGTCTTGTCGGCTTGTTTGAAAATGATGGCTACATGCTCTTTGTCGGTCTTGAGTCCTTTAAAAGAAAGAAGCTCCGCTTCTATATCACTGTTTTTACCGACTTTAAAATCTACTCTGGCTCTAACTTCCGCCATATCCCTACTCACTTGAATCTTGCTATCTTCTATTTCTATCATTTTAGAAATCTCTTATGTATCTAACTATGGGGATTGATATCCGAGAAATCAATGGTCAGATCACTTTTTGTTATAATATAACAATTTATATTTAAGACAATAAAAAACCTCAGCGAATTTACTTCGTGAGGTTCTTTATGAAACTGGTCAGATAATAGAATTTAGTGGTTCTGCTTTTTCTTCCACATAGAGAGCTCAATCCAAAGAGCTTCGAGCACCTGAAGCTCTTCTTCAGTTAACAGAGAAAGCGTTGGTTTAGTTTGTGGCAAAGAATAAGCTTGCAGCGAGCTTATTTGAGCATAAAAATCTTTGCGTAATTGAGATATATTTGTATCCACTACTATTCCCTAAGTCTCTATCTATAAACCGATATAAAATGGTGACTCAAACCATTTGTCTCAAAAATGATAGCAAATTACATAAATTGCGCAAAGATATGAAGCATTTTTGAGCATTAAATCACATTTTATTCATCGGTATAATCTTTACAATTCAACAAATTACTTGATCAAAATTGATCTTTCAAAACAGTTCTACGTCATCCAAATGATCATTATCACCAGGTTCAGTTGCTCCGAGTATAAGATCTTCATAGCACTCGATTCGATTCCTACCGTGTTCTTTTGCACTGTAGAGTGCCACATCAGCATGACCTAAAATTGTCGGCAAATACTCGTGTCTGGAGATAGCACAGACTCCGCAGCTAAACGTCATATTATTTACTTGTGGAAAACGAAATGACTCAATGTGCCTGCGAAATAACTCCAGTTCTTTCAGCACTTGTTTCTTTTCCTGAGGTGGCAGTAGCACGACAAATTCCTCACCACCAAATCGAAACAATTGCTCTGAACCAGAAAAGAAATTCTGTAGCTGCTGAGAAAACATTAATAGCACTTCATCGCCAATCATATGACCATAGGTATCATTGATGCTCTTGAACAAGTCGAGATCAATAATAGCGACCCAGGCATACAAACCGGAATCTTGATTAACGGACAGATTAAAACAATGTGATAGGCGTTCTTCGAGTGTTTTTCGATTGAGCAGCCCGGTCAGCTTATCCCGTTCACTCTCATGCAACACCATCAAATAGTTGCGATATATCTTGGCAAAGCCATCGATCAATAGCTCAAACTTTACAGGGTCAGCCTCGGTTTCAATTTGCAACAATGCCGAGCTCTCTTCAGAAATCGGGATTGGATAACGGCATATATAACTCGACGTTTGTGGTTTTGTAACGTTAAATGCGCTTTCTTTATGATCATGCATGTAACACTGCTCTGGCGCCTGATCGTATGTCCATTGATACTCTTCTTGTTTGCTATTTCTGAATACTTTGGCGACAACAATAGATGTGTTGGATAGGTAATGGGTCAGGCTAATGGACTCAATGGGCATCATTTCAAGTAGAGTTGCAACCAGACAATGGCCAAGAGAGATCGAGTTTCTTTGCTCAGTGATTTCGACAACAGAGTTCAGAATCTTAGCTTCCATCCACCGATCCTAAATAGACTTAGTTCGTTAAATCACATTATAGACGTTAATACTATGGCGTGCGTTTTATTGCATATACTTAAAGCTGAGGGACAATAACCTAACACGAAAAGGAGAAAACTATGTTCCTAGTCAGATTGGTTTACACGAGCACAATAACAAAAGGGATTACAGATTCCGATATTCAGAATATTCTTGATGTGGCGAGAAAAAACAACTCTCTGGTTGACGTAACAGGTTTGCTTCTATTTAACCGTAATTACTTTTTGCAATGCCTCGAAGGTTCGAGAGCTCAAGTCAATAAAATTTACCACCAGATTCTAAACGACCCAAGGCATGAAAACATATTGCTGCTAGATTATTCAGAAGTTGCTGAACGCGAATTTAGTGACTGGAGCATGGGTTATATTCCCGAGATGAACTCTACTATGCCTGTGAATCTCAAATACTCCACTAGTTCAAAGTTCGATCCTTACAATATGTCTGGTCATAGTGCACATAAACTTCTGCTCAACTTGCGTAATGTAGTCACCATTGTCTGATGAAAAACATTAAAAAAAGCAGCCTTTACGGCTGCTCTTTTTAATCTCGATGTCCGAGTTTAACGTTACCTTCGGAGTCGAACCACAAGGCTTCTTTTCGTCTTCGACCAATTAGAATTGGGCCATCATCGTAAAACAAAAAGTTCTTCCAGTGCTTCTTAAATACACTCCATTTGGTTTCAATAACATTGTATTTTTCATAACAAAAATAAACAGTTACGTCATCTTGCCAATCGATAAACTCAGCTACTCCCTCAGGCAACGCCTCTTCATCAGCTTCCCAGGCAGCCATCCAATCCAAACTCTCTTTCCAATTAGAGTCTTTCATTGGCCAGTCACCTGAACTCAAGCGTTCTGCATCTGGGCTTTGAGCACTGATGTTCTCTTTCCAAAGCTGCGCCGCTCTGGCCTGAGTCATTGGCTTTATCTGTGCTAAATCCTGCTCAGGAACAGGCATAGACTGGTGAGTGAAAATCCATTTTCTTTGGTATTCATCCAAAGTGAGATACGACATTCATTTTCCTCGTTATGGCATCTTCAGGCTTTTAGCCATCCTTTCTGGGTTGCTTCTTCAATCACTTGTTGAGCCTTATCCCACAAAGCTTGTGAGCCATATTCTATTTTTCTATTCACCGTCAGAGCTTGCTCACGAGTCACTCCGTGCTCCTGCCAACTCTGACCGTTGTTGTGATAATTAAGCAACATAGGAATGATCCTATCAAGTGCTTTACCAAATTTGGCGTCTGCCGATTCTGCTCGCTCAAACTCTAGCCATAACTCAAGCAGCTCTTTTCCCTGCTCTTCAGGCAACATCGCGAATAATCGCTGAGCAGCAGCAAGCTCTTTTTCTTCTTGTACTGCTGACGCGGCAACATCGTAAACAAAGGTGTCGCCAGCGTCGATTTCGACAATATCATGCAGTAACAACATCTTAACGACACGAGCAATATCCACCGGCTCATTGGCGTGTTCTTCCATGAGAATCGCCATTAGAGCAACATGCCAACTGTGCTCTGCACTGTTTTCAAGACGGCCATCAGCACTTTTGACTCGAGTGCGTCTCAAAACAGATTTCAGTTGATCCAGCTCCATCAATAAAGCCAGTTGTTGCTCTAATTTACTCATGCTTAACTCTCTTTCCAGTTGGGGTTAATCAGTGATGTCAGGTTATGGTCTTCCCAGCGGCCATCAATCAGTAAATAGTCCTCTGCAAACCCTTCTTGCTTGAACCCTAAACGATTCAATACCGCCTCACTGCGTTGATTGCGTGGCATGTAGCCCGCCATAATCCGATGAATATTCTGGATGCTAAACATGTAGTTCACGGCCATCTTCAATGCCCGTGTCATCACGCCCCTTCCCTGCGCATTCTCACCAAGCGAATAGCCAAGATTACATGCATGAAACGGAAATCTCGAAATGTTGCTAAAGGAGACGGTCCCTAACATCTCTCCCGACTCTCTATCAATAATGATCAGGTAGTAACCTAAACCCATACGATGCAACTCATTGAGCTTGATCAAACGCTGCGTCCAACCTGATTCAGAGAAGAAGGCGTCTTCGCGTCGTGGCTCCCATTGTTTCAGATGCGCACGATTGGCAATGAAGTAGTCAGAGATGAGCTGGCCGTCTGTTGGTTCTGCAGTGCGCAGGATGATATCCCCATCCTGCTCAAACACTTGCTGAGGAGTACTGAGTCGTTCCATTTAGTTTTTTCTTATTCCGTATTCACGTAGCTTGTTAGCCACGGAGGTATGAGAAACATTAAGGCGTTTTGCTAACTTACGGCTGGATGGGAAAGACTGATAAAGTCGCTCCAAAACCTGCGACTCATAGTCTTTCATGATTTCATCCAACGAACCGTCGAGGTTAATTGTCGGGCCTGTCGAAGCTGGGCTTTCTAGTTGAGGCAGGTGGAACAAGTCGATCGTTAAGGTATCTGAATCCAGCTCAGTCAACGCGCGGAGCACCATATTTTCTAGCTGACGCATGTTACCCGGCCATTGGTAATTCACCAGTTGATCAACCAGTGTTTCTTCCAGCTCAGGTTTCATGATGCCTAACTGCTTAACGTATTTAACAACAAATAGATCCAGCAGCGGGCCTATATCGTTAGAACGTTCGCGCAGTGCCGGAATATTGAGTGTCAGTACGTTGAGGCGGTAGAAAAGATCTTCTCGGAAGGATTTCGACTCTGCCAAATCGGCTAGATTATGGCGCGTTGAAGCAATCACGCGTACATCAACATGGATCTCCTGCTCAGCACCTACGCGACGGAAAGTACCATCTTGTAACAGGCGCAGTAATTTGATTTGCAGGTGCGGGCTCATTTCGCCAATTTCATCTAAAAAGACGGTACCACCATCTGCTTGTTCAAAAATACCTTTATGGCCTTGCTCATGATTGAATGAACCGGGAGCATGACCAAACAGTTCTGTCTCCGCTACATCATCTGGCATGGATGCACAGCTCAAGACTAAGAACGGAGCGGCAGCTCGGTGAGAACGATTATGACACGCTCTGGCGAGCATTTCTTTACCCGTACCTGTTTCACCCTGAATCAGCAGTGGCTGCTCAAGCATCGACAGCTTCTTAGCTTGGCTCATCAGTGCCTTGTGTCGATTAGACACACCGACAAAGTGTTCAAAACCAAGGTTATTGTGTAAAGGTAATGAATCTTCTAACGCCGACTTTTCTTGAGATGAGCGGATGATCATTACCGTACTGGCGAGAATCGATTCGTTGGATTCATCAGTAATATAGACCGGCATGATCTCCATGATGTAATCGAGACCACTGATAACGATATTTTCCCGCTGACGGGTAATTTTGCCTTCCACCCATTTGGAGAAGTTGAAGCTTGGTAGCAAGGTGCCTATCTGGTGACCAATCATCTCTTCTTCTTCGCAGCTGAACAGGCTTAGCGCTGCATGGTTAGCCATGTCAACATTACCTTTCAGATCGATGGCCAATACTGGCTCGGGAAGATTGTTCAACAGGGAGATGAGTTCGGTGTTATGCCTTTCCATCGGCATAAATTGAATTTTTCTTACGTCTCTTACACCTGATATACGACGTATCTCTGCCATGAGTTCACTGAAAGTATCGAAGTCAATATCTGGGCAATTCAGGTAGATAATGCCCGTAATGTCGATTTCGATCCCTCGCAAATCAATATTTTTAGAAGCCAGAATATCGAGCAGCTCACGAGTAAGCCCCAATCTGTCTTCACATGTCACTTCTAAACGCACTGATTAAATCCCTAGTCTGAGGTGTCAGGAAAAGTTGACAGTAGTTTCCCTTAAGCCTAGATCCTCGTCAAGCAAACCGACATTACTTGCTTCACATTCGCACTATTTGATTGTTATAGAGGCGATTTTTTCTACAATCTGTTTTCGAACCGCACCCAATTTCACCTTTCTATCTGGGTGCCAAGGTATTGGTCTTAACAATGCCATCGCTTTGACCCCAAGCCTTGCGGTCAGTATGCCAACACCCAGCCCTTGCCCTGCTCTGGCGGAGACTTTTCCTGCTAGATCCATAGACATCAGATCCATGCTGGCATCTATCGCTATTTCACTGGCACCTGCAGCCGCCATATTGATCAACGTCGCTTTGAGCAGCTTCAACCTAGACCAGTATCCAAGCTCTACACCGTAAACATCGGCAAGACTGTCGATCATTTTGAAATTGCGCCATGCCACCAGCAGCATGTCTGCAATAGCCAGTGGGCTTATTGCCACCAAAGCGGCTGATTCCGTTGCATGCTGCGTAACGATTTTGGTTGCTTTTTTGTCCTGTTCACTCACCACCATCGCGTCATACATGTCGAGCACTTCGGCGTCGCTGTGAGAGGCATTCACACTGTGTGTCCAACGATCATAACTTGGTGATTCTGTCTTAATGCCACTTTGCTTCGCGATAGATTCGCAAAACGCTTTACCTTGCCCAACGCTGTTTGCTTCTATCAAGGCTTCACTCTGCTCTTGAATAGAAAAGTGACGACGTAACGTTCTAAGCTTCCATAGCTCCTTTCCAATTGCCCCGACTCCTAACGCAGCCAACGTTGACATAAAACCAGCCCAGCCAAGCGCTAGCCAATCAGAACTTTGAACAGACGTAATAATACTGTCTATGGCTTGCCAACCAACCAAGCCAGAAAACGCCGTAAGTAACCCGCTCGCTAACCATCGGCGCCCTGTTTTAGGTCGAATCACCTGCTCCAGCTTTTCTTCAGCCTCGCTTTGCGTTTCTTCTGAGTTGATTGCCGTTGGTATAAAGGTTTCTTGTTCTTCAAACTGCATTTGGGAGGTCAAGTCCGGGTCGCTCCCCATAGGCTCTTGCTCCAATGTTTGAGTGAAGACTTGTTTTTGCTTTAGCTTTGCATCTTGAGAATCGGTCATTTCAGCTTGTCTCCAATCAGGTATTCCAGCGCTTTATCAATACGAATATGGGGCAGAGGATCATCTATCGAGCTAGGGAGTGGCCGGAAAGCAGTAAATTCGAACCCTTCGTTTTGCCAGAAACTCTTCTGAGGCAGTTTTTTTGGAACTTCGCCAGGAAAGATTGTCATTGGTTGTTCATCAAGGGTTATACCCTGAATAGCGGGAACTGATTCGGTACCACGATTGATGAAACCTGTTTTAGTTGCCTGAATAGACGCCATGGAGATACAACTCATTTCGATGTTTTCATAAGAGGCTGTCTGCCAAGCGGGATGCACCATCTGCTGCAATAAAGAAACTAGGTTTGGATGCTGCTCTGGCGTCACATGATCGGCTTTAGTCGCTGCAAACAATATCTTATCGATTCTCGGGGCAAACAATCTCTTTAACATATTGCTTCTGCCATAGCGGAAGCTGTGCATGATCTGTTCAATCGCATGGCGCATATCATGAAAAGACTCGTAACCGGCGTTCAAGGGCTGTAGACAATCAACTAAGACGATCTGGCGGTCAAAGGTCGAAAAATGATGCTTGTAGAAGGCTTTCACGACTTTTTGCTGATACTCCTGATACCGCGCTTTTAGCATGGCTAAATTGGAGTCTTTGCTGGCTTTGCTCTCTTCATCAAAGCGGCAAGGAAAAAACTGCAAGACTGGCGCGCCTTCTAGCTCACCAGGTAAGACAAACCTGCCCGGCTGAACCCAATGCAGCCCAGTATCCTTACAATCATGTAAATACTGGGTGTAGCTTTGCGCGATCGCCTCAAGCTCTCTTTCGTTGACGTCATCTGCTAGGTTTAGTTGTTCAAGTTTGGCTAACCACTCTTTTGCCAACTCTCCACGCTGACCTTTAAGAGCCGCGAATTGCGTCTGTGACCACTCATGAAAACTCATATCCAATAAAGGGAGATCCAGTAACCATTCACCGGGATAGTCAATGATATCGATGTGCAGCGTTGATGTGCTGCCAAACAACTTTTTGGACTTTCTCGTCGGCTTGTATTTCACTGCAAGACGAATTTCACTCACATCGCGAGTAGGCTCGGGCCATTTTGGTGGCTGCGTGAACACATGCTCCATCGCTTCATCGTAGGCAAAACGTGGCACCATCATATTGGCTTGGGGTTCACGCTTCGCACCCACTAGGCGCTTATCGCGTGCTGAAACCAGTAAAGGAAGATTGTCGTGAGTGGAAGTGTGCAACAACTGATTCACCAAGGAGCTGATAAACGCCGTTTTCCCCGCACGAGATAAACCAGTCACCGCGACACGCACATGAGAATCGACGCTGCGGTTAATAAAATCATTCACTTCCTGAGTAATACTCTTCATTTACTGTCTCTTTGTTTTGAACACGAGATTATCCTAACCATTGTAATCTTAATGAAAGATGAATAAAAAAGCCTCCGATATAAATCAGAGGCTTAGTATGTCACTTGGGTATCACATATTGCATTGTGTCTAGTCGTCTTCAATCAGCTTGTAGATGACAAACAACGCAATCTCCAGCAATACAAACAAAGCACAGGTGATCATTACGTACTTTTGATTAAAGATGCTGATGCCGTGAAGGACAATATCGTAGCCGATGAAAACACCTACAACCACGGCAATGATTAGCTGTAAGATTTGAATAAATCGAGGCATGAATGCTCCTGAAGTTCTTCAATGCAGAGAACAGTATATAAAAAAAGGCGCGGCCTCTGCCGCACCTTCATCAAATATTTGCTATGTAATTCAGCCGTTTCTCACAAAGATCAGGCTTGAGATTCCATTTCCTGAATTTTCACTTTCCAAGTATCAGGACCAATCTGGTGAGCATTAGCACCAGTTGAATCTACAGCAACGGTCACTGGCATGTCTTCGACTTCAAACTCATAAATCGCTTCCATACCTAGGTCTTCAAACGCCACAACGCGTGCTTTCTTGATCGCTTTTGCCACAAGGTAAGCCGCACCGCCAACTGCCATCAGATAAACCGCTTTATGCTTTTTGATCGACTCTACCGTCGCAGGACCGCGCTCTGCTTTACCAATCATGCCCATAATGCCTGTTTCTTCAAGCATCATATCGGTGAACTTGTCCATACGAGTTGATGTAGTCGGGCCTGCCGGACCAACCGCTTCGTCACCAACTGCATCAACAGGGCCTACGTAATAGATAAACTTCCCTTTAAAGTCGACACCTTCAGGCAGCCCTTCACCACTTTCTAGCATGCCCTGAATACGTTTATGAGCAGCATCACGACCTGTCAGGATTTTACCAGACAGCAGAACGGTTTCGCCGGTCTTCCACTGTTCTACATCTGCCTGAGTCACCTCTTCAAGGTTCACGCGACGAGTGTTTGCTCCCGCTTCCCAAGTGATATCTGGCCACTCTTCAAGTTTAGGTGGTGTAAGATCCGCAGGACCTGAGCCATCCAATGTGAAGTGAACGTGTCTTGTCGCCGCACAGTTTGGAATCAAGCACACTGGCTTAGAAGCAGCATGTGTTGGCGCTGTTTTGATCTTCACATCTACCACGGTAGTTAAACCGCCAAGGCCCTGTGCACCGATACCAAGTTTATTGACACGGTTGAAAATATCTAGACGTAACTCTTCTTCAGCGTTTTCTGGACCACGTTCGATCAACTCTTGAATATCAATGTGTTCCATTAGAGATTCTTTTGCCAGTACCGCTGCTTTTTCCGCAGTACCGCCAATACCTATACCCAGCATGCCCGGTGGACACCAACCTGCGCCCATCGTTGGCAAGGTTTTTTCTACCCACTCTGCAATATCATCTGATGGGTTAAGCATTACCATCTTAGTTTTGTTTTCCGAACCACCGCCTTTGGCTGCAATTTGGATTTCAACCGTATTGCCCGGTACCATATTGATGTGTACAACCGCCGGCGTATTGTCTTTCGTGTTAATACGCTTGCCCGCAGGGTCAAGAAGTACTGATGCACGTAGCGGGTTGTCAGGGTTGGTGTATGCCTGACGTACACCTTCATCGACCATCTGTTGTACCGTCATATCGGTCGAGTCCCATTGAACTTGCATACCGATGTTAACAAAACAGGTCACGATACCAGTGTCCTGACAGATCGGTCGGTGACCTTCTGCAGACATACGGGAGTTAATCAGAATCTGTGCCATAGCGTCTTTAGCCGCCTGACTTTCTTCTTTGTGATAGGCTTTTTCCAGGGCTTGAACAAAGTCCAGAGGGTGATAGTACGAAATGTACTGAAGTGCATCAGCGACACTGCTGATCACATCTTGCTTGCGAATTACCGTCATTGCATGCCTCGTTATAGTTATGCTTCCTTTATACCGCTATCAAAACGTTTGCTTATATAAGCAAGTTTAGAAGACTGACATCACCTTTTTATTATAAAACGTCAATGTAGCGGCGATAGTTCGCAATATGATACTCTTGGTTTCCCTCTCTTGCCATGCAGTGAACGAACTCTTTGTCACAAATTAAACAAATGAATAACAACGCGCCAAATTGCTTAGAAATCAAGCCGATTAACTATCACCCAGAGCTATCCAAGCAGCTTTTTAGCCCCATAGAATCTAAGCCTTGGGCAATGTTGTTACGTTCCGCATCAGAGAGCCATGTCGACAGCCGATTTGACATCTTGGTTGCTAATCCATTGGTAACATTGACCACATCGGGCAACACCACTCGAGTTGTCACTCCACAAGAGACTTTTGACTCTGACAGTGATCCTTTTACCTTGCTCGAACAGCAGCAAACTCAGTGGTTACCAGAGCAAAGCTATTCTGGCGAACTTCCATTTGTGGGAGGAGCGCTAGGTTACTTTGCTTACGATCTTGGCCGACGTGTCGAGCGATTACCTCAAATTGCACAACAAGACCTAACAACTCCTGACATGGCTGTTGGTCTGTATCAATGGGCAGTGATCGTTGATCACAAGCGACAGCAGGCATTTGTCGTAGGCGAAGAGGTAGAGCGCCACTACGATTGGTTGGTTTCTCAGTCTCTTCCAACTCAAACCGAGTTTGTTCTACAAAGTACTTGGCAGTCAAACATGACTAAAGGGAGTTACAGCGAAAAGTTTGCCAGCGTACAAGAGTATTTGCGCTCTGGAGATTGCTACCAAATCAACCTTGCCCAGCGCTTTCAGGCAAAGTATTCAGGAAGCGAGTGGCAAGCCTATCAAAAACTGGAATCCTACAATAAAGGGCCATTTTCAGCATTCGTTCGCACTGAACACAGTGCAATCCTCAGTGTCTCACCAGAACGCTTCCTTCAAGTTCATGATAGACAGATTGAAACTAAGCCAATCAAAGGTACTCGCCCACGCCATCTGGATGCTACTCAGGATGCAGCTTCAGCATATGAGCTCGCCCATGCAGATAAAGATCAGGCTGAGAACTTGATGATCGTCGATCTGCTGCGCAATGATGTCGGCAGAGTGGCGAAGCCAGGAAGTGTGCATGTACCTAAGTTGTTTGATATTGAGAGCTTCCCTGCCGTTCACCATTTAGTGAGCACCATTCGGGCAGAGCTGGATTCACCCTACTCTCCTGCTGATCTGTTACGAGCCAGTTTTCCGGGAGGATCCATTACTGGTGCACCCAAAATCCGTGCTATGGAAATCATTGAAGAGTTAGAGCCTCATAGACGCAGCGCCTATTGCGGTAGTATTGGTTATATCAGCCGCCATGGCGCAATGGATACCAGCATTACGATACGCACTCTCATCGCAGAAAATAATCAGATTTATGTCTGGGCTGGAGGCGGTTTAGTCGCAGACAGTGAAAATGACGCTGAGTATCAGGAAACGTTAGACAAGCTGTGTAGAATTCTGCCTGTGCTCGAAAGTTAAGCCCACTTTTCAAGCATCAATCTGAGATCTTTTGCGGTATAAGGTTTGGTTAAAATGTCATCCATACCGCACTGGATACACTTTTCACGTTCTTCAAGTGTCGTTCCTGCAGTCAAGGCAATGATCGGTTGGCTAAATTCTTGCTCTCTAAGATAACTGGTCGCCTCAAAACCATCCATTTCTGGCATTCGGCAATCCATAAAGATTAAGTCGTAACTGCTTCCCGACGCCGCTTTTATGGCTTCTAAGCCATTACTGGCAATATCAGGGGTGATCGATAACTTCTTCAGCATTTGATTAATAATGACTTGGTTCATCCGAATGTCATCCACCACTAAAATAGACAAGCTTTCTAGCGGTTTGGTGACACCACTGTCGGTTTTCTCGATCTTCGACTCTTGAGTGGCAACTTTAAGTGGGATGGATAGTTTAAACTGGGTACCAACACCTGTCTGGCTGGTAAAGCTGATTTCGCCTTTCATCAAATCTATAAGATTTTTACAAATAGCCAGCCCTAGTCCTGTTCCCTCAAAATTACGTTTAGCGGTTCTGTCTGCTTGTACAAAAGGATCGAAAAGAATCGCTTTCGCTCCTTCTGGTATCCCTATTCCCGTATCTTTGACCGAGATATGAAGGTTGTTTTCTTGCCAGAAGACTTCAACCTGTACAGAGCCCGCAGAGGTAAACTTGATTGCATTTCCGACTAGGTTAATCAGAATTTGGCAAATACGATCGAAATCTCCTATCAGAAAATTGGGGACTTCCGGAGCCGAGTGAATTGAAAACTGAATCCCTTTTTCCTGAGCTTTATTCGCAAACACGCCCTGAAGCATGTTCGTTAATTCTTTCCAAGCAAAAGTCGATGGAATAAGCTCCATCATGCCCGCACTGATCTTACTGAAATCAAGAATATCGTTGATGATATGTCTTAAAAAATCCCCCGTATGAGACAGATTTGTTAGCAAAGTACGCTGCTCTTCGTCTAGCGAGGTATCGGCGAGCAATTCAGCGCTACCAAGCAAGCCATTTAGCGGTGTTCTCAACTCATGATTAATCATGGCGACAAACTCTTTTGTCGCTCTTTCCGATTCTTCTGCTCTGGCTCTAGCTTCTTGGGTATTCGTTAACATAATTTGTCGGCTGATGGCGCTGCAAAGCAAATCCGCGACCAAGCGCATCTGACTAACTACAAATTCCTCCTCGATGTCTTGATCTTCTGTGAGTACCGATAACTCTCCCACCACCTTATGATCAATCTCTAACGGAAGAGATACTCTGTCTTCTTCCCAAAATGCATAGGGCTTGATCTCATCTACCTTGTCCCTTTGCGCGTGCCCGAAGCGGCTATCGTGAATCGTTGAAACAATATCGGTCGCTAGAAACAAACCCGATTCGGTCAACGCAGATGAGGAATCGAGTCGTTCAAGAAGATTAGAAAGCAAACCATCATCCAAGGTGCGACTGAGAAAAGCACGTCCAAAATGAATCAGAGTTTCGTTAATTTGCTCCTCGAACGCTAGCTTATGCAAGTCTTTGTGTGTTTGCCTTTTAAGCTGCGTAAGAACCAGTTTTAGGTGTTCATTCGCTTCGTAAAGTTCGAGGCTTTTCTGCTCCAGCAACAACTCAGCTTGCTTGCGTGCAGCAATCTCTCTGGCAAGTTTCCGTTCTAGCGCAGACTCACTACTCATTGATTTTACCCGACGACCGTAACCTTGAACCTAACATCATTACCACTTTTGTCGTTGTTTTCCATTGCAATATTAAGTGATTCATCAAAATGCTGGGCACATCCCTCAATCAAACCTAAGCAAACATGGGACATACAGCGGGCGCTTTTGTAGTCAAAGATCATTTCTGTTTCCGTTTCAGAAATGAATTCAAAGCGTGGAGGGTTAGCTTCTTGATAAAGTTTTTTCACTTCAATATGGATATAGTCCTCAACTAAACGAATAAACTGAAGAGAATTTTTACACCCTTGAAGGCTACTACGCTCAGGCAATGATTCGTAAAGGTTTTCGAAGACAGATTGCCCAAAAACGCGCTGTAGCTCTTCAGCAGGAATACCCGTTTGTTTACTCAACTGGACGATAAGTTTTACCAAAGCTTTGTGGTCATAACTGCCCACTGATGTGTATATGCCTTCATCACCCGCATCAGAAAGCAGTTGATCAAGAGCATCAAGACCAAACTTCTCTTCGACTAAGTCCATAAATTCTGTGAAGATAATTCCTTTCATATATTAAGCTATCCTTGGTATATGATGGTCTTTCAAGCATGAATCATAAAGTATAGTTTTTCAAATACGCATATGGAGCTAACGTGTTGTCAGAACTCAATAAAAATCAATTAATTCAGAAGTTCCAGTTACAGCAAACCGTCGACTACCACCACGAAGCAATAAAACGAGTTGCACATATCAATCATGCATCCTTACGTAAAGCCTCAGTACTTATCGGTTTTGTTGAGAGGGGCGATGGGCTGAACATCATTTTCACCAAGCGCGCAAAGCACTTAAAACATCATCCCGGGCAGGTCAGTTTTCCGGGAGGCAAATATGAAGATTGGGACAGTTCACTGGCTGATACAGCGTTAAGAGAAACTTACGAGGAAATCGGCATTGAACAAGGTAAGATTTCCATTTTTGGTCAGATGCCAGAACTGGTGACGATCAGCAAATTTACAGTAACACCTTTCCTAGCTTTCGTTTCACCAGACTATGAGACAACCATTGACACCAACGAAGTGGATGAGGTTTTTGAAGTACCCGCAGAAATTGTTCTTGATAAACATCACCTGCACAGTGAACGCTTTCAGTTCCGCAATCATTCACACCGTGTATTTGGCTTATCCTACGAGAAGCACTTCATTTGGGGAATGACAGCGCAAATTATCCATGCCATGCAGAAACATATTATGCATCAATATTAATAAATCTTAATATTGTTCGAAGTTTCATCACATTAGTTAAACTATTCATCAATAAGGCAAACGTTTTCTCGCGACATGCATAAAACAAATTTGCAACAAGATTAGTTTTTCTAATGAAAAGGATTAGCATAAATCACTAGTAGCACATCATTTTCGTGAGCAAAAACCTGTTTTTGACATATCATGTTATAACTCGTATCAATTCATGATTTAGATCTATTTTTCGTGCAAGATTTTTATGCAAAATTGCACTCGACTTATTTCCTGTTCCCAAAAATGAGTATCACAAAATGAATGCTACAAATTCAGCGGTTTCGACCGCACAATCGTCTAGTAAGTTTTCTTACAAAGACTTCACTTGGTGTCTGTCACTTTTCGGTACTGCAGTAGGTGCTGGCGTACTATTTCTTCCAATCAAAGCGGGTGCTGGCGGCTTTTGGCCATTAGTTATCCTTGCACTAATCGCAGCACCAATGACTTGGTTCGCTCACAAATCTCTGGCTCGTTTCGTTCTTTCTGCGAAAAACCCTGAAGCTGATATCACTGATACAGTGGAAGAACATTTCGGTAAAACTGGCGCAAACCTTATTACTTTTGCTTATTTCTTCGCTATTTACCCTATTGTTCTTATCTATGGTGTTGGTATCACAAACACAGTAGATTCTTTCCTAGTCAACCAAATGGGCATGGAATCTATCCCTCGTTGGCTACTATCTGGCGCACTGATTGCAGCCATGACTGCGGGTGTTGTATTCGGTAAAGAGCTGATGTTGAAAGCTACATCTGCGATGGTATACCCATTGGTATTCATCCTTCTTGCTCTGTCTTTCTACCTGATTCCTGACTGGAACAGCTCAATGGTTGAAGTCGCACCTGACTGGTCTGCAATGCCTTCTATCGTTTGGCTAGCAATCCCAATCATCGTTTTCTCTTTCAACCACAGCCCAATCATCTCTCAGTTCTCTAAAGAGCAACGTCGTGTGTACGGTGAAAATGCTGTTCAGAAAACAGATGCTATCACTGGCGGCGCAGCAATGATGCTGATGGGCTTTGTTATGTTCTTCGTATTCTCTGTTGTACTGTCTCTATCTCCAGAGCAGCTAGCAATGGCGCAAGAACAGAACATCTCTGTACTGTCTTACCTAGCAAACGTTCATGAGTCTCCACTTATCTCTTACATGGGTCCACTTGTAGCATTCGCAGCAATTACGTCTAGCTACTTTGGTCACTTCCTAGGAGCACATGAAGGTCTTGTGGGTCTAATCAAATCTCGCTCTGAAACACCAAAGAGCAAGATTGAAAAAGCTTCTCTTCTTTTCATCGTTATCACCACTTGGATTGTGGCTATTGTTAACCCAAGCATCCTTGGCATGATTGAAACCATGGGCGCGCCAATGATTGCAGCGATCCTATTCCTAATGCCTGTTTTTGCGATGCAAAAAGTACCAGCAATGGCGAAGTACAAAACTTCTGCGCCTGTTCAGATTTTCACAACAATCTGTGGTCTTGCGGCAATTAGTTCTGTAATCTACGGAGCACTTTAATCACACTAGTGTAGTGAATTAAGTGGTTAAACAAAAAATATAACGATAATAATAAGCCTCCCGCTCCCCGTTGGGAGGCTTTGTTTTGAGGAAATCGATATGATTAGTGTTTTTGACATCTATAAAATCGGTGTTGGTCCTTCAAGTTCGCACACTGTAGGCCCAATGAAGGCGGGCAAAGAGTTTATTGATGATTTACGCTCAATGGGAAAATTGCGCGACATCACTAAAATCACCGTTGACGTTTATGGATCGCTATCACTGACAGGGAAAGGTCACCACACAGATATCGCTATTATAATGGGTCTTGCAGGCAACACCCCTGAGAAAGTCGATATTGATTCTATTCCGGGCTTTATCGCTCGTGTAGAAGAAACGGAGCGCCTACCTGTTGGCATGCACTGTCACACAGTATCGTTCCCGAAAGATGGTGGTATGAACTTCCATACTACTAACCTTGAGTTGCACGAAAATGGTATGCAGATCCACGCTTGGATCGACAACGAGAAAGTGTACTCAAAAACCTATTACTCAATCGGTGGTGGTTTCATCGTTGACGAAGAAAATTTCGGCAAAGAAGAAGAAAACCCGATTAAAGCACCTTACGAATTCACAACCGCTGAAGAGTTGGTAAACCAGTGTAAAGAAAGCGGCCTCTCCATCAGTACACTAGTGATGAAGAACCAAGCCGCACTGCACTCTGAAGAAGAGTCTCGCACTTACTTTGCTAACATTTGGAAAACCATGCGCGAGTGTATGGATCGCGGAATGAATACAGAAGGTATTCTGCCTGGTCCACTTCGTGTACCTCGCCGTGCTGCGGCTCTTCGCCAGCAACTGATGACTTCTGAGAAAACGACTAACGATCCAATGGCTGTTGTAGACTGGGTCAACATGTTTGCTTTCGCCGTTAATGAAGAAAACGCAGCAGGTGGCCGTGTAGTTACAGCACCTACAAACGGTGCGTGTGGCATTATCCCAGCGGTTTTGGCCTACTATGACAAGTTTATCCAAACCGTCACTGAGAAAGATTACATCCGCTACTTCGCGGCTTCTGGTGCGATCGGTGGCCTTTACAAGCGTAACGCGTCAATCTCTGGTGCGGAAGTTGGTTGTCAGGGTGAAGTCGGCGTAGCGTGTTCAATGGCAGCGGCTGGTCTTGCTGAGCTTATGGGTGGTAGCCCAGAGCAAGTCTGTATGGCTGCGGAAATCGCGATGGAGCACAACCTAGGTCTAACGTGCGATCCTGTTGCGGGTCAGGTCCAGGTTCCATGTATCGAACGTAACGGTATTGCTGCCGTGAAGTCGATCAACTCCTCTCGTATGGCTCTGCGTCGTTCATCGGCTCCGACTGTGTCTCTGGATAAGGTTATCGAGACCATGCTAGAAACTGGTAAAGACATGAACGCAAAATACCGCGAAACTTCTCAAGGTGGCCTTGCAATAAAAGTTATCTGCTAACACTTTAAGATATCTTGTTTGGAAAGCCTGAGCAGTCGCTCGGGCTTTTTTATTTCCTGTCTCCCCCTCCTATCTGTTACGCTTGCATCCTTTTTAAAATCACGTAGTTAAATATATAAAAAAAGCTAAATAAGACACTATATCCTCTTACTTTGGATATGCTCGCAATACATCACATCCAACTTGTCTCATTATTGATAACTTCCCGCTACATTTAATCCCAGGAGCGCCTTCACAAATGATTAGGTTTGAATTAGGAAACCAAATCTGCGTTTGTTTGTCAGACAGCGACATCTCATTAGAATTAAACAACACACGACATTCTTCTCTTTCAATCAGCCAAAATGAATATCTGATTTTAAGTATCATCTCTTGCTACGGAACGTTAAATGCCCCGATAAGCCAGCGTTGTATCGAACGCAAAATCTCTCAACATCACAATGTCACGCTGCCTGAGAATGGATTTAAAAACATCGTCGCCTCGTTACGAAAAAAGTTTAAGCAACTGACCAAATCGCATCTGGATTCGCGCCAAAATGTCATCGAAAACATCCACCGAATTGGATATTTTGTGCCTTTTAAAAGTCATGACAATCAGCAAAATGGCGTTCAGCAGCAACTAAAAATCAGCAAAACATCTAAGCACACTATTCGTTACGCTATCACCCTATGTCTTACGGACAAAAAGCTCTATACAGACCTAGGGCTGACTTTAGCTGTCGCCAGCTTTATCTTTTTTGCCGTTTGCTATTACGCGATAAGTAGTATTTTGAATCAGGGGTATTTTGGCGATGTTGAAGACTTTACTGATGCACTATCCGAGCAATCTTGTTTTTCTGATCCGAACACACTGAAGTCACTTTTCGATGATGCCGAGCTTATTGAATCAAGCATGATGATCGACAAGTTCAATACCTACTGCCTGATCACTGCCGATTCTGTTATGCCGGTCAGCCGAGTCCAGTACGATGAGTGGTTTAAAAACAGCAGCTACACTACGCACTCAATGGAGAAGAACAACACCAAAATGACGGTACGGGTGAGGAACATTAACCTATATCGCTCAATTGATAACTATATTTCCAGCATGTTTCTAGCAGGAATGAAAGTATGCACCAACACCGGAAACTCGTTTAACATTGGTAGTACTGACGGGAAAGCGTTTGTTTCTAAAGAGCAAGGAGATGGGTTCAAAGAGTTTTTCTACGTTTCAAATCCAATTAAGAATATTTTACTCTTCACTGCGATGCTGATTGTCATCATTCGCTACAAACGCTTACTCGCGTTAATTCAATATTTTTGGGCAATTCGCCGATTTAATCTCAAACTGGAGCCCATTTACGATACAACCAGTCATCAGAATATTCACTACGAAACCCTATCTCGCTTTAGTGTTTCGAACACTCAGAAGTTCATTGAAACACTGATCGCAAACAAATTGCTGTTGCTACACACTCTATTGGTTATCCGCATTATCTTTAGCACTAGCAAGGCTCTGATTGCTCCTTTAAGTATCAACGTTTGCCCTTCCCTGCTAAGAGGTAAACGCTTCTCTGTACTTTATGAAGAGCTTAAACAATATGATTGCAGCTACTTGACCGTTGAGATTACTGAAAATGCGTCCATGTATTATACGAATGAGATTTATCAGAATATTACAAGACTGAAAACACTCGGCTGCTCTATCAGTATCGATGATTTTGGGACAGGAAATAACAACGTTGAACTTATTAGCAAGATTAAGCCCGATTACCTTAAGATTGATAGAGAGTTTGTTATGGGCCTCAAGAAGGACAACAAGCGCATCGAAACATTAAGGCAGTTGATTGCCATGGGAAAAGCAAACCAGTGTAAAGTAATCGTAGAAGGCGTAGAAAGTGCGGATTGCGCCCACCTTTTAACAACACTGGGCGCCCATATTCATCAGGGTTTCTATTACTCATTAAGCTGAAAATAAAAAGGCGGGATAGCCCGCCTTTTTGTTTAGATAACCTGAGAAATCAGCAAAAATCCGCCAAAAAACAAGGAAAATATCAGCATTAAGCTGCCACCTTCTGCGGTGTACCGAGTAGGTTCAACGTTCGCCAATCGAATTTTGTAGACCATTGCCAACGGTACGAAGACCGCGAGGAACACCAAAATGATTCCCGCGTAGCTAAGCACCGCAAGGAACTTGTCTGCTGCCATGAGAGCGCCCGCCAAAGGTAGAATGAAGGTAACAAAGTACGTAATGACCCTGTTCTTCCTCAACATGTCGGTATTTTGGTTGAATAAAGACATCGCCACGCCAAAAAACGAGGTCAACAACGCCAAACCCGTAAATACAGACAACACGGTGCCAATCCAAGGCGAGTGATGCTCAAAAGCTACTATCAACTCGGAGACATTAGAGAATTCGCCCAACTGTTCAGGTCTGAGGTTACCAACGACCGCAAACAACCAACACAAATAACAGATCAATGGAATGATCGAACCAAGAATAACCATGTTTCGTAGCTGTTGATCGCTGGCTTCATGGTTATAAGAAACCAATGATGGAATCACTACCATAAACCCAAAACTGGTAAACAGCACAGCACTGGTTTTAATCAACTCAACTTGGTCTTGGTTCATTACTTGCGACAGGTTCGACAGTCGAAAATCTGGCAGTAGTAAGAACAAACTTAAAGATAAACTCGCGATCATGATGAAGAACAAACTGCGATTTAGCTTGTCAATAACGCCTGTACCACAAGCCACCACTGCGCCTGCAATGAGAGTAAAGAGAATCTGGCTTTGACTTGCCGTTAAATCAAGACCGATGGAAGCCGTGAACTGACTTACCAAATCGGCAGCACCTAGGATATACGCCATCAATAAGCAGATTAGTAGTGCGTATAGCAGCAGGTTGGTAACCAATTGTCCAACCTTGCCGAGCGTTTGGCGCGCGATGGAGTTAAGCCCTAAGCCTCCACCCGCTTTCAAAGTTGCTTCAAGCAATAGCAATGCAGCATATGTTGTGCCGAAGCAAATAAAAATCATTAATAATGTTCCGTACCACAAGCCAAATTGTGCCAGAACCATAGGAATTGCAAGCATACCAGCACCCAGTGCTGTGCCGGAGATGATCAGGGAGCTACCCAGTAGTTTTGTATTCATAATTTTCGTATCTGATTTGATTATAAAAAAGATTGAGATGTGCGCGTACCTAGCGCGATGGCTAACAATCAGAAGCGATACGAATAGCGATGTTTAAAGAAGAAAACGCTAAGAAAAGAGTGACGTAGAAAAGAGATGTGACGAAACACTTGGGAAAAAGCTGAAGCATTGAGCAAAGCGTGGGGAGAACCTTCAGTCGGTTCAATGATAGGTGTTGTAATTTTGAAAATCATTTTAGGCGTCCGATAAAACTAGACAGTCCTTTAGAACAAAAATAGCAAATCCTCTGCTACCTGCTCTTCAACGTGAAGAGGAGATCCATCTTAATCATTGATGGTTGGATTGCAATGTCCGTACCTAAGAAAATGTCCAGTTTCATACCTGTGGACGCGTCCAGCCGTGCACTTATTGTTCCGGATGAGGCACTTCTTCGAGAATAATTTTTCCTTTCAACTCGGTTCCAGCATCTTTGATCAGATTGATTGGTGACATAATCACCCCTTTTACCGCGCCAGACGTTGCCTGCTCAGCAATTTTCTGGCTTTGATCGACAATCTCATCGGCCTTCGCCAACATTGGCGGGATCTCAACACGCAACGCTTGAGATTCTTTAACGACAAGAGGAATGGTTTCTTTTCTGTAACCTTCACTCTCAATCAATACTTTTGGTATCACTGTTGTCCGATACTGTTTGGCCTCTCCAATCACCAAAGGAATCACCGACTGGCGATATAGTGCCACTTCTTCGACTATGGACGGAATTTTTGCGTCAATGGATGCTGCTGTTTTGTTAGTTTCATTCACCGTCGCAGTCACGCCTTCAATACTCTGTATTGCTCCGGGTAGCAACTGCTCTAACGTATCGGCAACCGCCAGCCATTCTTTGATTTGCAGGTTTTCGGAAAGCGTACTGATGTCCTCAATGATTCGAGGATAAGTGTCGATGACCTCTCCCACTTTGGTGGTCATACTATGAATCGTATATCCCAAATAGAAGATAGAGAGCGCCAATATCAATTGAATCGCCGAGCCAATCTTTGCTGCCATAGAGTCACCCTTACCTGAATTACGTTTCATCCACTCAACAAGCCCCATATTGGGAGATTATTGATCTATAAAGATAATAAGCCTCTTTCTGGGACAAAAAAAGCCACCGCAATAGTGGCTCGCGGTTATCTTGCCCCTAGTTGATCATTTGAAAACTAGTCATCTCAGTTTCTGTATTCATCAACGGATTGAACATCACTATCACCTAGTCTTGAAATAACTATTCACGTCACACTCGAAGCACGTCGATATTACGTCACTACGTCAAACTTTTGATTACATAAGCCCCACATCACATTTACATAATCCACACATTGTGTAGGGTCACAATAACTATGCTCATCCATTGAGTGAATGTGCATATACGTCATTATATTTGACGTCTATTCCAATTCTAACAATTAAGCATTTGCAAATGAGCTCAACCATTACTACCAAATTGCTGGCAACCCTAGTCACGGTTTTCTCTCTGGTACTCGCCTCCTCCACCGCGTATCAGTATTGGCAACAAAAAGAGCTGATGAATTCCGTCCTCAGTGAGCAACTACACGACAAAGCCAGTAACTACTTCGACAGCCTCAATATGATGATGCTGACTGGAACCATGGCACAAAAAGAAACACTCCGCCAAAAAGCTCTAGCTCAAGATGGTATTGAGCAAGTAAAAGTACTTCGTGCTGATGCAGTCAGTAAGTTGTACGGGCCTGGCCAACCAAACCAAGCGCCTGAAGACGAGATTGATCAACGTGCGCTCAATGGTGAACTAGTCATCGAGCCCATCTCCGCTGAGTGGGGTAAAGGCTTAGTTGTCGCATTACCTATGAAGGCAAGCGAAAACTATCGCGGAACCAACTGTGTCTCTTGTCACATGGCACCAGAAGGTGAAGTGCTCGGCGCCATTCGATTGGAATACAACTTATCTCACGTCAACAGCATGATCAGTCAGCGCACGATTATCGCCGTGACCATAATGGCAACATTTGGCTTCATCGGCTTTTTGCTGACTCTGTTCCTGATCCGTAAATTCATTGTTCGCCCGATTCAAAAGACATCGCGTTACATGCAGAGCGTAAGCGAAAGTAAAGATCTCTCGAAGCGTATTCAGCATAAGAACAAGGATGAGATTGGTCAGCTATCTGTAGCGATCAATTCGTTTATGGATACGGTTAGCCACAGCTTAGAAAAAGTGCAGGAAACCTCTCATCACCTCACCAGTTCGGCTGCGGGGCTCACTGATGTTGCTCAGGTTACCGATCAAGCCGCTCACAACCAGCAAAACGAAACCTCAGATGTCCAGACCAACATCGAGCAAATGCAGTCTCAGCAAGTCCAAGTTGAACAAGCCACTGATGATGCCTCTAGCTTGATCAAACACACCACCAGCATCGCTGAACAAAGTGCTGGTCAGGCGCACAACGCTAGCACTGAAATCAAGAGTCTGGTAACCGATATTGAGCAAGTGAAAGTCAATATTGTTGAGCTCAACGATCAAACCGCGGAAGTCTCGACCATTTTAGAAGTGATCAAAGGGATTGCGGAGCAAACCAATCTATTGGCACTAAACGCCGCTATTGAAGCCGCGCGCGCAGGTGAACAAGGTCGCGGCTTTGCAGTGGTCGCGGATGAAGTACGCCAGCTCGCAAGTCGAACCTCGCAGGCAACAGGAAGCATCGAAAACATCATTTCTCAATTCCAAAAAGACAGTGAGACCTCACTGGCCTCCGTTGATACCGTGTGTGAAACCGCTCATGAACGCTCTAATGAGATAGAAGCGCTGTCTGTAGCAATGTCTGAAGTGGTGACCGAAATGCAACAAGCGCTCTCTCATGCGCAAAGCATTCAGCAGCAAACCAGCAATACCACTCACATTAGTCAGCAGGTGCAACATAAAGTCGAAATCATCACCCAGCATGCCGATGACACCTCTCAATCTGCCGCAAAAACGCGCGACATCAGCATGAATCTAGAGCAACTTTCAGAACATTTGGAGTCTTTAATCAACCAGTTTACGCTTTCGCGGAAGAATTAAGTCGATTTGGACATTTTTTGCGCCACTATTAGCGAATAAAGGTTGAAGCCTAAAATTTGAAAGGTAATATGTTCCATTGAATAGATGAAATTCAGTCCAACCCAATGTTTGATCACTTTTTATTCGGTGAGCCCACAAAAAACATTGGGTTGATTTTTTACTCAATGGAGAATATTTACAACATGACTTACGCGCCTGTATCAGACGTATTAAGCGGTAAGCTAGCAGTTGACAGTGAAGTAACTGTCCGCGGCTGGATCCGCTCGCGTCGTGATTCCAAAGCTGGAATCTCTTTCCTTGCCATCTACGACGGCTCTTGTTTCGACCCGATTCAGGCCGTGGTCCCTAATAATCTAAATAATTACAACGAAGAAGTTCTAAAACTGACAACAGGTTGTTCTGTTGAAGTGACAGGTACTATCGTTGAATCTCCAGCGAAAGGTCAGGACTTTGAGCTTGCAGCGACAGATGTAAAAGTCGTTGGCTGGGTTGAAGATGCTGATACTTACCCGATGGCTAAAACTCGCCACTCGATTGAATACCTACGTGAAGTGGCACACCTTCGTCCACGTACGAACGTGATTGGTGCAGTCGCACGTGTACGTAACTGTTTGTCTCAGGCAATTCACCGTTTCTACCACGAGCAAGGTTACTTCTGGGTATCTGCGCCACTTATTACCGCTTCTGATGCAGAAGGTGCAGGTGAAATGTTCCGTGTCTCTACGCTAGACATGGAAAACCTACCGCGCACAGAAGAAGGCAAAGTGGACTACAACGAAGACTTCTTCGGTAAAGAGACGTTCCTAACGGTATCTGGCCAGCTTAACGGCGAAGCTTACGCTTGTGCACTAAGCAAAGTTTACACGTTCGGCCCTACGTTCCGTGCAGAAAACTCAAACACCAGCCGCCACCTAGCGGAATTCTGGATGGTTGAACCTGAAGTTGCTTTCGCTGATCTTGAAGATATCGCGAAACTGTCTGAAGACATGTTGAAGTACGTATTTAAAGCAGTACTTGAAGAGCGTCGTGATGACCTTGAGTTCTTTGCACAACGCATCGACAAAGAAGCCATTACTCGTCTAGAGAAATTCGTTGAGTCTGATTTCGCTCAGGTTGATTACACTGATGCAATCCAGATTCTTCTAGACTCTGGCCGTGACTTCGAATTCCCAGTTGAATGGGGTATCGATATGTCTTCTGAGCACGAGCGTTACCTAGCGGAAGAACACTTCAAAGCACCGGTAATCGTTAAGAACTACCCGAAAGACATCAAAGCCTTCTACATGCGCCTCAACGAAGACGGCAAAACAGTAGCAGCAATGGATGTACTTGCACCGGGCATTGGTGAAATCATCGGTGGTTCTCAGCGTGAAGAGCGTCTGGACGTTCTTGATGCCCGTATGCGTGATATTGGCATCGACCCAGAGCACATGGATTGGTACCGTGACCTTCGTCGCTACGGTACAGTACCTCACTCAGGTTTCGGCCTAGGCTTTGAGCGTCTGGTTTCTTACGTAACAGGTATGGGTAACGTACGTGATGTTATTCCATTCCCACGTACACCGCGCTCAGCTAACTTCTAAGCTAGAAGCAAACCAATAGTGTTTCAAAGCCTCCTTCAGGAGGCTTTTTTGATCCCTGAAAAACGCTCAAATATGGCTCATAATTACTAAGTGGCTTTGTAGTGAGGAGTCAAACAATGAGAGTGTTTAGATTGGACGATTTGTCGTACTACGGAAGGCATGAGCATGCTATGGAATGGGATCATCCAAGCACTTCACATCCCTATTACTGGCATCCAGATTGGCTGCAGAATGCGGAAGATTTGATGGGGCTCTATCCCGATAATAGTCACCCTACCTCCGCAAATCCTGATGAGTAGTGCACAGCATTAAACCTCCCTTACGCAGGGAGGTTTATTTTCACTATTGGGAATCTTCCGCTTTTGAGGCGTATTTGATGCCGAACAGGCAAAGCCCAAACATGACAAACGGAATGGCTGCTGCGGTGTATTCAGTCCACACCATATCAGCAAAAGACTTAGCAAGAATCAGGTGACCAAAAATCAATAAGAATGCGCTGAAAATCGCGATGGCAATCAAACGAAATTCCTGCTTATAGCGTTGTTTTTCCATACTTTCCTCGCTAACTGTTTACATTTCTGGAGTATTTCATCACAGACCTCGTCAGTTAGCGCAGTACAGTTGAAGCGAAAAAAAGCCAAACAGTATTTAATCAGTGATCGCGTTAGCAATTTCTATCACGGTCTGTTCCAGCTCACTAGTCATCGGATAAGACGCATTCAGACGGACGCAGTTTTGGAACTGTTCGCGGGAACTAAAAAGGCGTCCATAAGCAATGGTAATGCCGCGCTTTTGCAATGTTTGATACAGCAGGTATGTGTCAACATTCTTACTCAACTCTAGCCAGATAAAATACCCTCCTTGAGGCTGACTGACTTTCGTCCCTTGAGGAAAATGGCGCTTTACGACCTCAACAAAAGCCTGTTGTCTGGCAGACAATTCCTTACGTAGTTTTCTCAAGTGATTATCGAGGCTTTCGTACTGAAGAAAATGTGCGACCCCTTCCTGAACGGGGACGCTGCCAGACAAGGTCGACACAAGCTGGAGCTTCTGTAAACGCTCATTAAACTGACCATTCACAACCCAGCCGACCCGATAGCCCGGGCATAAGGATTTAGACAATGAACCACACAGCAGAACCCTGTCTTCTTGATCCCAGTATTTAAGCGGCATCGGTTTACGATCGCCAAAATAGAGTTCGGAATAAACATCATCTTCCACAATGGCAAGCTGATGTTGGTTCGCCAATTCAATAACCTTTTGCCTGTTAGCCGACGATAGGCTGGCTCCGGTCGGGTTGTGGAAGTTTGGCATCAGCCAGCACGCCGTCACCTTATGTTTTTTAAGCGCTCGCTCAAACTTCTCCAAACATAACCCAGTTTCAGGATGAACTGGGACTTCGATGGCTTTTAGGTTCAATCGCTCAATCGCCTGAATGGCGCCATAGAATGCTGGGGCTTCAACGATCACGGTATCACCAGGCTGGGTTACCACCTGGAGCCCTAAATTCAGCGCTTCCATTGCGCCTGAGGTAATGACGATATCAGTATGAGAAACCGTTATACCTTGCTTGAGATAACGCTGCGCAATTTGGCGACGCAGTGCCTCGTTGCCGGGCGGCATGTTGTCAAACACACTGTTAAGCGGCATTTTACGCCCCGCACTTGCCAAATGACGGTTTAGTGATTGAAGAGGAAATAATTGAGGGTCAGGAAAAGCCGAACCGAGGGCAATATCGGCTTTACTGTTACTTTGTAAGAACTCATACAGCTTATCGTTAAATTCAGGTGCAACGACTTTGCTTTCTGGCTCAGGAGTTGGAACCCGTTCCATGATCGAAGTAACAAAATAACCTGACTGTGGTTTGGCGAGTAACCACCCTTGAGATTCAAGAAGTTGATACGCCTGAAGGACAGTTGAAGCGCTGACTGAACAGTTACGACTGGTCATTCTGACAGAAGGTACTTTCTCTCCTGCACGCCAAATACCATTCTCAATTTGTAACTTAAGCTGCTCAGCCAATTGTTGATAGCGATTCATACTTCCCTCACCTTTTCATTCAGGAGATAAAAGATATCACACATTTGATTCACACTGGCTTAAGCTAACTAAAACAATTTAGTTAATTTTTAACGCATTCTGTTTGTTGATACTAATCACATTAAATATTTACTTCTCTGTTACATTTAATCACGTATTAGTGATCCAAATAACTTAACGTAAGGACCGATAATAATGAAGAAATACGATGAGTCACATATCGAATACAAAGGTGAAAGCAACGGTGTTCATAGCTGGATTGCTCCACACGGTCAGCCATATTACTGGCATCCGGACTGGCTACACATCGCTGAAGACGCGACTGGCTCACACCCTAAAAAAGACATAGATGTGGACCAAAACGAGAAACCCACCGAAAAACACGCGGTAAAAGCAATTCTTTCACACTTAAATGACTGGGCAGCGAAAAAGCTAAAGTAACTATTTTCGAGCCCATCCCATAACTTCATCTACTAAGTCACACATCGGACGCGGTGTGTGACTTTATTTTTGCAGCCTTCAGGCCATTGATATCTCTCTCAATTGGTACAACCACTACTACTAAAGTTGCAAAAATGTATCTAAACTCGAAATTAAACGATAATATCGCGGGTCATTTTATAAATGAAGAATATGAAACTTGGCTTGGCGGAAGCTGAGTACGGCTATAAGAACAAGGGCTAGAAAATGGCTAACTCCAACTATGACGCGCCTCTAACACTTAAACTGTATGCGATTGCGGCTGTGGTTTTTGGTACTTATGGTGGGCGAGTCTGTCCCTTTCTAGAAACACTGACAACTCAAGAGATTTTATTCCACGTCGGTGTAACCTTTGGCGCTCTGTTTCTCGTTCGACATTTTTTGCTCAATAACCATTCTTTACTTGAAGAGCAGCGTCAAGCCCGACTCGATGCCACCCTGTTTTTTATGGGCAGCGTTCCACTCGCGATCTTCTATAACGTCCAATACGATTTTGGGCTCGACAGTAACCTCAAGGTTTTATTTGGGATGACCTTGTTTGGTTTCTTCTCCGGCTTAATTTTGCAATTAGTCTCCAAGATTGAGAAATTTGATCAACTGACCCAGACAGAACAATACCATTTTGAACTCAGTGGCGAACGTCAGTCGATGGTCAAACAAATGATCATGATGATCTGTATGTTGCTGATCACCTTGACGACCATGCTCACCATGGTTGCGGTAAAAGACATATTCTGGTTGGAACACAATCCTGAGCGCGTTCTTGATGGCAGTGGCACCATTAGTGTCATTAAAGAGTTTATCTACTTGTCTATAGTACTCGGCGCGTATGTAGTAACCATTCTCGTCCTATGGACCAAACTGATGCGCAAAGTTTTGTTATCTCAAGAGTGTTCTTTGCTGGAAGTCGCTCAGGGAAATATTTCCAAGCGTTTACCTATCTTTGAGCACAATGAGCTAGGCTCGATGGCCTCTCTGACCAACAAGATGCTCGATAGCCTGCAATCAACTCAAGACGAAGTTAAAACAACACGTGATGTCGCGATAGTTTCCCTCTCAGCTCTTGCTGAATCTCGAGATAACGAAACTGGCGCGCATATCTTGCGTACCCAAGAGTACATTCGCGCATTGGCAAACTACCTTTGCAAATTTGATAAACATAAAGCTCTTCTAACACCTAACTACATCGAACTGCTTTACAAATCTGCTCCACTGCACGACGTGGGTAAAGTGGGTATTCCTGACAATATCCTGCTCAAACCCGGTAAGCTCACCGATGAAGAATTCAAGACAATGAAGCGTCACCCTGAAATTGGCGCCAAAGCCCTCTCAATTGCAGAGAAGCATCTGGGCAGTAATTCTTTCCTTCAACTGGCGAAAGAGATCGCTCTGACTCACCATGAGAAGTGGGACGGTAATGGTTACCCGAAGGGACTAAAAGGAGACGAGATACCGCTCTCGGGCCGTTTGATGGCGCTTGCTGATGTGTATGACGCGCTAATCTCTGAGCGTGTTTACAAAAAAGCCTTCAGCCACGAAAAAGCCAAATCGATTATCCTTGAGGGCAAAGGCAGTCATTTTGATCCTGAACTGGTTGACGCCTTTCTGACTATAGAACAGGAATTTGTCGATATTGCAGACAAATATCGCAGTTTAGAGGCCGAAGAAAATGCGATGGCTTTGGAAGAACTTCAAGCCAACGCGCCAGCCTAAGTTCCTTCCAACGACTTCACATCTAATTGCTTAACTCAGTCGCTTTTGACCTGCTTTTTATTGGAAAAATGCAGGTTATGCGTTGAGTGATAACAAAATGTGCCTATTTTGTAATTTTCTTACTGGTTGATGTTGTCTCAGCAAGCGCAGATAAGGTATAAATAACCGAAATATTTATATCCTCCCTTCGACTAACATGGATGACAATTATGTTTGAAAAAGTAGTTGCTGCACCTGCAGATCCTATCCTTGGACTGACAGAAGAGTTCAAAAAAGACTCTCGCGCAGACAAAATTAACCTTGGCGTTGGTATTTACAAAAATGAACAAGGTGAAACCCCTGTTCTTGCAACCGTTAAAAAAGCGGAAGCAGCACTGATTGAAAGCGAAAAGACCAAGTCATACCTAACTATCGAAGGGACAGCTGAGTACGGTCTAGCGGTGCAGAAACTACTGTTTGGTGCAGATTCTGACATCGTTGTTAACAAGCTAGCAAAAACTGCTCAAGCTCCTGGCGGTACTGGTGCATTGCGCGTTGCAGGCGAATTCATCAAGCGTCAGTTGGGTGATGTGAAGATCTGGATCAGCAACCCTACTTGGGCTAACCACAATGGTGTCTTCACTGCAGCAGGTATCGAAACTGCTCAGTACAGCTACTACAACGCTGAAACAAAAGATAAAGATTTCGCGGCAATGGTAGCGGATCTTGAACAAGCATCAGAAGGCGATATTGTACTTCTTCATGGCTGCTGCCATAACCCAACGGGCATTGACCCAACGCTTGAAGAGTGGGAAACACTAGCCAAACTGATAGCAGACAAAAAACTACTACCTCTGTTCGACTTCGCTTACCAAGGTTTTGCGAAAGGCGTTGAAGAAGATGCGGCAGGTTTACGTATTTTTGCTAAATACAACAAAGAGATCTTAGTCGCGAGCTCGTTCTCTAAGAACTTTGGCCTTTACAACGAGCGTGTAGGTGCATTCACCTTGGTTGCGGAATCAGAGCAGACAGCGGGCACAGCATTCTCTCAAGTGAAAGCGATCATCCGTTCTATCTACTCTAACCCACCAGCACACGGTAGCGCAGTTGTGACGCACATTCTTAACAATGCAGAACTGCGCAATGAGTGGGAAGCGGAAGTAAAAGAAATGCGCGACCGTATTCAAGACATGCGCGAGCTGTTTGTTACGACACTGAAAGAGCAAGGCGTTGACGCTGACTTTAGCTTCATTGAACGTCAAAACGGTATGTTCTCATTCTCTGGTCTTTCAAAAGAACAGGTGACTCGCCTTAAAGATGAGTTCGGCATCTACATCGTAGGTTCAGGCCGCATCAGCGTAGCAGGTATGACTCGTTCGAACATGCTACCACTTTGTAAAGCACTGGCAGCTGTTCTATAAGCGACCAAAATCCAATAAAAAAGAGCCAGCTGATGCTGGCTCTTTTTTGTTTAATAACAACTAGAACAAATACCGTAGGCTCACGCCACCTTCATTGGTCGTCGTTGAACCATTGTTTCGATGCGTATAGAAACCGCCGAAGACCAATTTCGTCGACACCTGATAATCACCACGCATATTAAAGATATCCTCGTCCAGAATATCGCTCCGTCGTAATCCACCTGTCACTGACAACTCCCAGAACTTGTTGAATTCATATTTAAGCGTTAAATCACCGCCCCACATGAACTTGTTGTCACTCGAAATCTTCGCATCTGTAATATCATTGGTTTGAGTTGACCAAATATAACCAGCTTTCGCGCCTGCGACCAAATCCCACTTATCCTCTATTGGATACCTAAATGCGGCACCAGGCAGTAAAGTATAAATTTCTGTGGTGGTGTTTTGCGGATGGATGAACCTCGCTTCGTAATCCAATGTAGCGAGAAATTGATTGTCGATAAGCACGTTGCCGCCCACCGCTAAAGAAGTCACATTGCTGTTCACCCCTAAATTCTCACCAAGCGAGCCCGCACTTAAGTCCGCGTATAGAAAGTTGTAATTGAGGTTGTTAGTCGTACTTTGCCCGTAAGCAGACAATGACGCCGCCAAAAGCATTGGAGCAAGGAGATAAGGCAGTTTTACTTCCATGAATACCTCTTTATACAGACGAATAAAGCCAGTGTATGAGAGAGAACGCATTCTCGATAATGAGAAATGACTGCCGTTCTGGATTTGAAAGTATAGATCAGTTTGACGCAAGTTATTGAGAGATAAATAGGATTATCAGAAAAGAGAAAGGCCCGAGCTCGGGCCTTAGAAGGTAATGATCAACTCATCTTGCTGATGGCTTTCAATGTGAGTATTAGAACGGGTCCTCAGTTTTTCGATTTGCTCTAGCTCTAATTCATAAGGCATAACCAGTTTCAGCTCTTCAATGCCTTCACTTCTTGCCAGTTGCATTAGTGTCAGAATATTGGACTCATCACTGCGGCTTGCTGACAAGGATTTCATTGCCTGATCCCACAAGCGATCTTCCGCCGATACCGTTTCTTTAATCGTACTTTTCCAAGCCAGGCTGAAAATAGGTGCGAAGGTACTCATTGCTTCTAAGAAAGTCCATTTCTTACTGCACGACGCGCCAAGAAAAGAAGTATAGTCGAATACAACACTTGTCTTGCCCTGATGTTCCATATCAATCTCCTCTGGTAGGCAACACAGTGTCCTCAATATCGTCTATCATTAGCCATATAGCAATAGGATATAAAACAATCATCTTTTATACCCATTTTTTTGGTCAAAAAGCTATATCAAAACCAACCCGATAACAAAAGATGCACAAGATAGAGACATGGGTAATCAGTTGCGTAATATTTCAGGGTCAAAATTTATCCTAAGCCAATGGGTAATTATTCTGGCTAGCGGATATCTACTATTCGACTCGCTTTTTTGTATTGCACACGCCAACCTGCCCATCTCGGTAATTCCCAGCGTTTCGGGTCACCTTTACGTAAACCCGATTTATACACCACGTACACCAGCTTTTTCATCGGTTGATATTCGACGCTCAATTGCAGATCACCAATGTAGAGTTCAAACGGATACATGGCAGCAAAATCTTCATACTCCCAGTAAGGAATGCCTTCAAAAGGAAAATCGTCTGCGCTAAACATCTCTAGCTCCGAAATATCTGTTAATTCCAACATTTCGAGTTGTTCAGTAAACCAAGAGTCGAATGTCAACGATTCCTGAATCGGCGAGCCAGAGGATTTATCCAGTGATTGATACAATTTCCAGTGTTCGATCTGTTGATGCCGCTGTTTAGCAAATCCCGGTAGCAGCTCTTCACGCTTAACGGCTTCAAGTAGTGGTTTAATCGCAAGCTCGCCCTGTGCTTGGGCTTTTTTCGAGGCCACTTTTCGCCCAGCGTACATCATATGGAGTTCTATATGAGGAACGTCGTCCACACTGACCACATCGCCTTCCACCCAATCACCAATCTCTAACTTTTCAAAAAGAGAAAGCCTGACTGGCATCGTCACAGTAGCAAGAGTCAGTGTTTGTTTAACACCACGGCCCGGTAAGCTGTGGGTATCCAGCACCAGTGCCGCCTCAATGTTGTCAGGCAAACGACTTGCACGGCCCAAAGTGACTTCCATTTGACCGTTACCTAGGGCTTCGCGGCGCCGCTCTCTTCTGACAAACAACAGCTCAGGATGCAGAGATGCGATTGCTTCAACCAACTCATCGTGAGAGTAACGAGAAGCAACACTAAGCTCAGGTAGCTCGAATACTGCCCGCATTTGCTGACAAAGCGCCTGTGCTTCTTTGAGCACATCCTGATCAATGGTCACACCAGAAAGCACGTCCCCACGCACTACTTTAATAGCTATTTCTGCATCACACCCCAAAGGCTCTTCTTTTTTACCAAGCTGCTCTAGTGCTTCTTCATTTGAAGACAAACGATACAGAGACGCTGGCGTCGCCAGCACTGCGGTTAGATCCACCATGGCCTCTTGCAGCTTTCGCTGCGGCATACGAGTCACCAAATCAGCATACAAAGCATCAATCGGAAGCGGGTAAATACGTTGCCCGTGCGCAGTCGCTAGACCGGATTCATCGATAGCCCCCATTCCACGCAAAATGTTTGTTGCCTGAGCAAACGACTTTTCTGGCAATGGTTCCAAAAAGCTCAGCTCAGAAAGAGAATACCCACAACTGGCAGACGCTAACATGGCTTCGGTGAGTGTTTCCCGATGAAGCTCTGGTGGCGTAACGTCCGCTAACGCCGCATGTTCGCCATACAAGCGAATACAGATGCCATCCATCACCCTACCCGCGCGGCCGCTACGTTGTCTCGCGCTCGCTTTAGAAATATGTTTTAGGCTCAGAGTAGTTTTGCCGTTTCTTTGCTCAGTACGTCGCTCCAAACCAGAATCAACAACGGCAACCACATTCGGTATGGTCAGCGAGGTTTCAGCAATGTTAGTCGCGAGCACCACTTTCTGCTTCTCTTGCTGGTTGAGAGCAATCTCTCGCTGTTTATCGGTGACTGAGGCATGCAGCGGCGCTACTATCAGCTCTTCAATATGCGCGAGTGCGCTCTGACATTGGGTAATTTCTTTACGCCCCGGCAAGAAGACCAGAATGTCACCATCCAGATCAAGTAAGCTTTCCACTTCTGCCCGAACTTTTTCCTCCAGATTTCGGCTATCCGGCAGTTGCCTTGAATCCCCAGCACGATGAGCAATGGCTACCTCAAAATTACGTCCCTTTGCCTGCAGACGCTCGGCACCGACATAACGTGCAAGCTTCTCACCTTCAATGGTCGCAGAGGTAATCACTAAGCGATGTTGGTTATGCTGATTCAATAATGCCACCAGCAAGTCGGTGTCCCAGCGGCGCTCATGAAACTCATCAACAACAATGGTGTTAAAGTTGTTGAGTTGATTTTCAGAGTACCAACGTAGTGCGACGCCCGGAGTCACGAAGACAATCTGCGTCTCCTCATCACAGCGGTTTTCCAGCTTAATCGAATAACCCACTGAACGGCCAAGCGGCTCATTTTTCTGCTCTGCGAGAAACTGCGCTAATGAAGTGCAGGCGATACGCCGAGGTTCAATTACTAACACTTTCCCCTGTTCCGCCGCCCATAGTGGTAATCGGGTTGATTTGCCCGAGCCAGTTTCCGCTTCTACTATCATATGGTGAGCAGAAAGAAGGTTCAGAAAGTCGGTTTTGAGGGTATCTATAGGTAAGCTGAACATCGTTTGCGTTGAGATCATGGAAAAGGCGGAAAGTATATACTTAATCTGTGCCAGAATGCATGAATATTCGGTTTACAATATGATCACTAATCCCTATCATTTTCTGGTTCCCGTTCCTTAAGACCCTACGACAATAGGCAAGTGATGAATAACGACAAACGCCCCTTATATATTCCTTTCGCTGGTCCAGCGCTTCTTAGTACGCCTCTTCTCAATAAAGGCAGTGCATTCTCAGCGGAAGAGAGAGCATCTTTTAATCTGGAAGGCTTGCTACCAGAAACAACTGAAACAATTCAGGAACAAGTGGAACGTGCTTACCAGCAGTATCGCAACTTCGAAAGCGATATGGATAAACACATCTACCTACGTAATATTCAGGATACTAACGAAACCTTGTTCTACCGCTTAGTGCAGAACCACGTTTCTGAAATGATGCCTATCATCTACACACCAACTGTAGGTGCGGCATGTGAAAACTTCTCTAACATCTATCGCCGTGGCCGTGGTCTTTTTGTCTCTTACGCTAACCGCGACCGCATCGATGACCTACTTAACAATGCATCCAACCACAATGTAAAAGTCATCGTTGTAACGGATGGTGAGCGTATTCTTGGTCTTGGTGACCAAGGCATTGGTGGTATGGGTATTCCTATCGGTAAGCTAGCTCTATATACAGCGTGTGGTGGTATCAGCCCGGCTTACACACTACCAATCGTATTGGATGTCGGTACTAATAACCCTCAGCGTCTTGCAGATCCAATGTACATGGGCTGGCGTCATCCACGAATTACTGGCTCTGAATACGATGCATTCGTTGAAGAGTTTATTCAGGCTGTTCAGCGCCGCTGGCCAGATGCCCTTATCCAGTTCGAAGACTTCGCACAGAAAAATGCAATGCCTCTGCTAGAGCGCTACAAAGATCGTATTTGTTGCTTTAACGATGATATTCAGGGCACAGCTGCTGTTACTGTCGGCTCACTACTGGCAGCATGTCAGGCGGCTGGCACACAACTGTCTGAACAACGTGTAACTTTCCTTGGTGCCGGTTCTGCAGGTTGTGGTATCGCAGAAGCGATCATCGCTCAAATGGTATCTGAAGGTATTTCTGATGAGCAAGCACGCTCTCAGGTATACATGGTTGACCGTTGGGGCCTACTTCAGGAAGGTATGCCTAACCTACTCGACTTCCAACAACGCCTTGTTCAAAAGCACAGCAACACGGGTGACTGGGAAGCGGAAGGTAATGGTTACTCACTGCTTGACGTTATGCGCAACGCAAAACCAACGGTACTTATCGGCGTATCTGGCGCGCCTGGCTTGTTCAGTGAAGATGTTATCAAGGAGATGCATAAACACTGCCCACGCCCAATCGTATTCCCACTGTCGAACCCAACCAGCCGCGTCGAAGCTACACCGCATGATATTATGCGTTGGACAAATGGCGAAGCTTTGGTCGCGACAGGCAGCCCATTTGATCCGGTTGTATTCGAAGGTAAGACGTTCCCAATCGCTCAATGTAACAACAGCTACATTTTCCCAGGCATTGGTTTAGGTGTACTTGCAGTACAGGCGAAGCGCGTTACTGACGAAATGCTTATGGAATCAAGCCGTGCACTAGCGACATGCTCACCTTTAGCGATTAATGGTCAAGGTGCACTATTGCCGCCTCTTGAAGCAATCCACTCGGTATCGAAGAAGATCGCCTTTGCAGTAGCGAAGAAAGCCATTGAACAAGGTGTCGCGCTTGAAATCACTGACGAAGCGCTAGAAGAAGCGATTGAAAACCACTTCTGGCAGCCGGTTTACCGTCGTTACAAGCGTACTTCATTCTAATTTCTATATTGATTCAGCCCCTGGTAACAGGGGCTTTTTTGTTTATGATGATTTTTGAATTCCTTTCCCCTGCGGGAAAATATTTACTCCCATATTTAACTGAAATATCAACAGCTCTAATTGCTTGCTTCCTTGTGATGGCAGGGGGCGAGATCAACACTTTGCTAAGAAGAACGCTGCGAAACCACAACTTTGTACTCAGAACCGTAGTATTTGTCTTGATTAACGCCTTTGGTTACGGCTTAATCATTGTTAAAGCAACCCCTTACCTCGCTCGGACATTGCGTGATATGGACGCTGGCATCATGTTCTCAATTATTATTGTCAGCTTTATATTGATTGGTTCATGGGCTCAACGGAATCGACAAATTTAGTGCGAAGACTCTTTCACAGACCTAAACCCTCTGACCATTATTTAGCCTACGCGCTAAAGGGGCTTCGCTATATCCCACTCCTGCTTATCTGCGCGGCTATTTCCCTGTTCTTGATTGACCGCTGGGTCTCTTATCAGACCAAAGATCAGCTCTATACCAACCCAGAACAAATCGGCAATTTCGATGTTGCCGTTGTGCTGGGAACGAGTAAATATCTCGGCAAGATCCTCAATGATTACTACACCAATCGTATTAACGCCGCGATTGATTTATACCAGAATGACAAAGTCGATAACTTTCTGTTAAGCGGTGATAATGCTCACCGTTCCTACAACGAACCTTGGACGATGAAGCGTGATTTGCTTAAGGCTGAAGTGCCAGAAAATCATATCTATCTCGATTACGCTGGATTCCGCACCCTCGATTCTATTGTCCGCGCAAAAGAGATTTTCGACACTGATAACTTTTTGATCATCACTCAAAAGTTCCATTGCGAGCGAGCATTATTCATCGCCAATTTTCACAATATCAACGCTAAGTGCTTCGCGGTACCGGGGCCATCAACACACTCTGGTTATCAAATAAGGTTGAGAGAAGTATTTGCCCGCGCTAAAGCCGTGCTTGACCTGTATATCACCCGAGCCAAACCAAAGTTCCTTGGTCCTAAAGAGCCGATTAATACAAACGAAGCGGAGCAGCTCGTGGTTGAAGAAAGCGTGATGGAAAACGAAGCGATTACTAACTAATTTTTAATTCGGTTGCACCCATTAGTTTTCGCTTGGTACAAAGCTTCATCTGCTCGCGTCAGCTTTATCATTGTTCTGTTTAAAAAATCGAAATCTAAATAGATGCCAGATAAAGCTTTGCCGTGCTTGCCGTTGTACCGATAACACCAACTTCTGGCTTCGTCTCAACTCCATAATTCTCTTTATAAAAACTAGCACTTTTGTATGGTAGCAAAGGTAGCATTATTGCCGAATCGCTTTCTCTGCTACACTAGCTCTGAGTAAAACAGCTCGACTAAAACACCAATCCATATAAGAGCTGTAAAATATAAAAAAGAGCAATGTCATGTCTTTAATCGCAAAAGGTACGCTGAGTAAAATGCGTGCTTCCTTAGATGGTGAGGTTCACTATCGTCTTCCGGTTGGCGAAGAACTCGTCGACCTCAAACCTTTCATCGGCCAGAGCATCACCTTGACTTACACGGGCAACATTTTTTGTAGCTCTTGTGGGAAAAAGACTAAGAAGAGCTATTCCCAAGGTCACTGTTTTGTATGCATGAAAAAACTCGCCAGCTGCGATATGTGCATTATGAAACCGGAAACGTGTCACTATGATCAAGGCACATGTCGCGAGCCGCAGTGGGGCGAAGATAACTGCATGGTTGATCATTTCGTCTATCTTTCGAATACATCTAGCCTCAAAGTCGGAATTACCCGCCACACACAGATCCCGACACGTTGGATTGATCAAGGGGCAACCCAAGGTCTACCAATATTCAAAGTAAAGACTCGTCAGATCTCAGGGCTGATAGAAGTTGAGTTGGCAAAGCACATTGCAGATAAAACTAACTGGCGAACTTTGTTGAAAGAAGATGGCGAACCAATGCCACTTGAAGAGAAGTTTGCAGAGCTATTGCCTTTGGTTGAGGACAAAATCGCTGAGATCAAACAGCAATTCGGTGATGATGCGATTGAGATACTCAGCGCTGATATCACCTCCATCAGCTACCCAGTTTTGCAGCACCCAACAAAAATCACGTCGCATAATTTTGATAAGAACCCTGACGTGACTGGCGTCTTACAGGGGATCAAAGGTCAGTATATGATTTTTGATACTGGTGTTATCAACATCCGCAAATTCACTTCCTACGAAGTCGAAGTCAGCGCTTAATTCAAAGATACATTGAAATAACTAAAAAGCCCTTTCACTAAAAAATGAAAGGGCTTTTTGTCATACGGAGGCTTATTGGTCTAGCGGGCTGAGTATGTATTTGTACTTATCTGCACTTTGACCAAATGATTCAACAATACGAACTCTCACGTCATCTAACGTGATTGTTTTTGCCACCTCTCTTGCCTGAGCAAAGGCTTCCTCACCAAAACCATTCACTAAGGTTAAAGCACGGAACCAAGCGACATCCGAGGGGTAGTTGATCGTGTCTTCGAGGTACACATCCAACTGCTCCTTAGCAATAGTTAACTCCTCCTGAGTCACTGCAGCGATAAGTTCTTGAATGACCTTGTCTATAGCCTGCTCCACTTTAGGTAGGTCTTCCGCTGCAACTTGCGCTTCGAGCGTCCAATCGGTTGCCGGCTCATTGTGGTCGGTAGAATAAAAGTTGTCGGGTGCATAATCTAAGCTCAGCTCTTCACGCACGTAGGCATCTAATCGTCTGGCTAAAATACGCTGAATAACTTTATCAACCAATGCCAGCTTTGCATCCTGAGGCCGTGCCGATTTATTGATGGCACGCAATGTATAACGGCTGTTTTGTTCATTGTTAATCGCTAGATTAACTTTGCTATCGGAGCGCTCATTATAATTCACCTGATAAGACGGCATTGTTGCCGCTTCTAGTGGAATCGTCGAAACATAATTTTTCACGCCATGCACAACCTGCGATGACTCCAACCCTGCCACAATCACCAGTTTGCTATTGCGAGACTTTCTGAATAGCTCATCATACGCTTGTTGAACTTGATCTACCGTTACGTTTTCAAAGTCATGAGCGTAGGTAGGAAAATAGACGCTTTGCGGTGCGAAGGTGTTAGTCTCAATCGCGTCATACCATTGACCAAGTGGAGATTTAAGGTAAGACAGAAGTTCATCAGAGTATTCCTTCTTTAACACTTCGAGCTGCTGTTCACTGAACTTGGGATACGCCATTAGGTTGTACAGAAGCTTGAGAGCATCATTGGCCTGCTCTTTGGGAACACTAATTTCAAAGCCGTGTTCTGTGCCATTAATGTAACTTTGCACATCAATGTTGTTCTTACGGACATATGACTTGAGCTGCGTACCATTAAACTGACCGACGCCACTCTTTATAATCGTCGCAAGAAGCAACTGAGATGCGGGTAGCAGTTCTCTGTCTAATACAGCTTTACCCCCTGCCGACATATATACAATGTGGGCAAAATCACTGTCATTTTCAGGGTCAAATAGCACATCAATGCCATTATCCAAAGACCAGATTACTTCTCCATTTTTCCCATTTGTGGCGTCAGGCAAAGGGTTAATTGACTCAACTTCAATCAATCCATCTACGTCTGTACTAATACGATTACTGGCAACACCAGGCATTCCATACATGCTTTTCCACTCAGGTAGAGTTTGCTTCACTTGCTCAACCGATTCTGTGCGATCAGTACCGACGAACATATCATATGAATAAGATAGCATACTTTGTGCATGTTGATTGATGACCTCAATATCCGTTGTCTGCAGTAATTGATCGAGGCTGCGTTTGTAATCAGCTAACGACTGAGAAGGTTCACCTTCTGCCAATTGGAACGTTCGGTCTTCAGCAAAATCTTCAGCTCCCCGCTGAAACCAATCATCATCTGCATGTTCACGACTGCTTCGATATTCTGCCATTACTACGTCTAATTCCTCCTGACTCACACCATGATCCCTTATTGACGCCAAAGTCTTCAAAAACAGAGGCTGGACGGTATCTCTGTCTTGAGAAGAAAATGCAATAGACGTATCGTATACCCGTTCATTAACACTGGTGTAGATACTGGAATCAAAGCCACGCAAAGGTAACGCATGCTCTGAGTACACAGCGTCCAATCGGTGTGATATTAATCGCGCGACAATGTTATCCTTCCAGTATTCGATACGATCTTCTCTGGTTAAAAGCACATCATTACCAAGGTAGAATGTCAGTCCGGCCACTGACGGTTCATCGATACCCACTTGAGCAACAAAGTCGCCTTTATTGATCTCCGCTTTTGATCGAACCGGCGGTGGTAGGTCATTGGTCGGCTGCCAATCGGCAAACATCTTCTCAACTAAAGCTTTTGCATCTTTACGCTTAACATCCCCTACGATAATCAGTTCACTTGATTGAGGCTGATACCAAGTATCATAAAACGCTTTAAGTGATTGAGATGTCGCATTTTGGATAGTCTCAGGCGTACCAATCGCGTCTTTTCCTTCATAAGGCGTCCCTTTCACGCTGTTTTCATATACTTTATCGTAGAAAGACAGATGTTCAGGAACACCACGGCGATATTCCGCTAGCACAACGCCCTTCTCGCGCTCGACTTCATCTGGCGCGAATGTGACACGATTAGCAACATCTCTTAACCAAAGCATTGCCTTATCCAGTTCATCTTGATTAGGCAAACTCAGTGTGTAGACCGTTTCCTCATACGAGGTATAAGCGTTGACATCGTGTCCACTTGCTCCCGTCTTCTCCATCAGTTCAATGACTTCATTTGGCGTAAAGTTTTCACTGCCGTTAAATACCATATGCTCGACAAAGTGAGCGTATCCAAGTTGGTCTGGCGTTTCTTCCAAGGAGCCAGCATGAACAAACAAGCGAAGAGATATCGCTTCGGTATCAAGAGGATAAATGTGGTATCGCAGCCCGTTATCTAACTGACCAGACGTCCAGTTAGTATCTTGCTGAGTAGGAATGCTCGTACTTTGCTGAGCACAACCAGTCAGCAGTAAGACGAACAAAATCAGGACTTTCTTCATAATAGCCATACTTCTTTGTTTTTATATTTACCCGAAATATAACTTCTAACGTATTAATGTCGATAGTCAATTTAATGAGAATTTACTTACAAACGTCCCTCTTCTCCCCCTAGATGAATACTTTTCAAACGAACACGCGTTCAGTGCATAGCTCTCACGAAATATCTGAGTCTTTTGTCATTAAATATGTTTTATTTCAATACTTTGAAACATTTCAATATGCCAACTAAATTCAATTGGAGCACGATTTTGGTGCTTAACGTCAATCTATTAGTGAGAAGAAAAATGAAAACAACACAAAAGAACAGAAACGTTGGCTCTTCACCTCTACTTAAAGCGGCAACAACCACGGCACTGCTCGCTTTACTTGCAGGGTGTGTGGGGAACCCTTACGTGACCGAAGCTGAACGCAACGATGTGATTACACTGGGCGATTCCATTTTTGATCTTTCAGGAGAACTACAGCAATTTCTTGAAGGGCCAGAAATGGCCAATACCACGTTCCGTGATTACACCTTAAGCGGCGCAAAGCTGAGTGGAGGGGTTGTCGCCAAACCTGTTGTTGAGCAATATCAAGATGCTCAGAGTGATGACCCGAACATTAATGTCATTGTGATGGATGGCGGCGGTAACGACATCTTGTTGCCCGCAGCTGTCTTTGACCCTCATAAGTGTAAAACCACTTGGTATCGCCCAGAATTAAGCAGTAAATGTAAAAGCTTGGTTGACGATGTGTATGTCGAGACCGTGAACCTGCTAAACGAAATGGACCAAAATGGTGTTCAGCAAGTGATTTACCTAGGCTATTACTACACCACTGGTGATAAGGAAAACCTTCATCAGGCTATCGACTTTGGCGATAACCGTCTGGCTGATGCGTGTACAAACACCACAGTTTCTTGTCAGTTTGTCGACCCTAGACCCTACATCGCACCAGAAGATGTCTTGTCAGACAATATTCATCCCACCACATCGGGCTCTCAAAAATTGGCGCAGCTAATCTGGCCTTACCTACAAGCCGTACTGTAGTGACTTAAATTCAATCGCCGGTGGGCAACCACCGGTGAACTGTTGAAAACTGATAAGGAGAAAAGAATGAGTAAGTGGGTGTGGGCTTCAGCCGTTTGTGCCATTGTAGGGGGGGGAGTTTGGTTTGCGCCTATCGCAATCAACAGTGTTCCTGTCATCTTGTCTGCGGATGAGAGTACGGTTCACTCCGCCGAAGTGTTGTCTGACCGAGTCACTGACCAAGAAGAACGTAATGCATTCAACATCGTCAATAGCCTCGCGATTCAATTGCAAAATGAGCTTAAGGATCGTATCAACCAAATTGAAATTCAGGTTGGACTGCGTGATTTTAGAGACTACCTGGCAGAAAAATACCCAGACCAATCCCCTTCCCTTTTTCATGAGGTGATCAAACAAGCTTTTCCGGAATACGCAGACATCATCTTTGAGAAAATCGCTTTGATGGAGGATTATGAACAATGGCTACTCTCTGAAATGAAGCCTCTACTCGCAATGACATTTGAAGAGAAACAAATAGCGGTGTGGGCAAAACGACGTGAACTGTTTGGCGACGACGCCGATATCATTTGGTCAGCAGAGCTTGCCGAGCGGGAGCAAAGAATCGCTGATACGCAAAAGTCGATTGAATTGCTCAACAGCGCTTATGATATGGAAATCAATCAGCGTCTTTTTACACTCAAAGCCACCATTGAAACCAACTTTGCAGAACAAGCTGGAGGAAAAATCCTTAGCCCTGCAATGATGGCGAGCACTTTCTTCAGTCTTGATTCTGTCCAACATGACTTGAGCAACATGTCTCCCTACGAACGAGCGCAGCAGCTAGCCAGCATCCGCAGAGATTTAGGCTATAGCGAATCACAAATCGAAAAGGCGGCAAAGCAGGATGAAGAAAATGAGCTTCGCTGGCAAATTGGCTACCAATATATGGGGGAAAGGCAGGCACTGTTAGCCAGTCTATCCGGCGAAGAGTTAGACAATCAGCTAACTCAACTTCGTACCGACTACTTTGGCGATCAGGCGTCCACGCTCGAAAAAGAAGAGCAACAAGGTTTCTATCGATTTGAGCGCCCACGCGTATACGGCAGAAACTAGGCGGCGCTCACTTCGGCATGGTTTAGGCTGGCAGCAAATCAGAACCACGAACCGTCACACGATGAAGTCGGCGCGGCTGATCGCCATAATCGGTCACAGCAAAATGCTGAGTACAGATATTATCCCAGATAGCAACAGAGCCCGGTTGCCATGAAAACTGTACCTGATATTCAGGCTGTCGTGCTAAAGCAAACAGTTGCTCGAGCCGTTTTCGACTTTCTCTTTCTTCTAGCTCGTTAATACGATGGGTAAACTGCTCATTGACGTACGCGGTCAGATTGCCTGTTTCCGGATGACGGACAACAAGAGGGTGTTTAACAGGTGGATAGCCTTGAGATACTGTCGCTACGTGGCTCTCCCCTTGTTCATTAACGGAATCATAACGGCTGCCTTCAAACGCATGCAGTCCATGTGTCGCCGTTAGTCCCCGTAAAGTATGTTGATCATCGCTGGTTAGGCTTGACCATACCGCTTCCATCGATGTCCAAATGGTGTCTCCTCCATGCGGAGGACAATGCTGTGCTTGCAGGATAGAACAACGACACGGCGTAGCCTGCCAGGTTAAATCTGTATGCCAGAAGCTTTCACCGGGGGGATTACCGGGAGAAGTTTCAATCACAACCACTTGCTCTTCGTCATCTAGGTGAGGAAAAAACGGGTGTACCGGCTCCAAGTCACCAAAACGTTTTGCCAGCCCAATCTGTTGCTGCGGTGTCATTCCCTGATCTCGAAAGAACAATACCTTATGTTTGAGGTACGCTTGGTACAGAGCATCAAATTCTTGCTCACTCAGATTAGAAAGATCAACGCCTTCAACTAAAGCGCCAATGTGCTCTGAGAGCGGTGTTAGATTCACGGCTTATCCTTATTACATCCTGCTTAGAGAAATCAGACCGTCAGATAGAATAATTCCTTTCGCACGATCAAAAAAGACCCTACATGAGGGTCTTTATAACGGCTCAAAAGCCAGATAAAAAATCTCGGACCGCTCTATTGCCCTAAGATAAGTTTCAATTCATCAAACAAGATATCGACTTCTTCCAATGTGTTGTAGTGCATGAAACCAATTCGAACAACACCACCTGATTCCTCAAGACCAAGTTGGCGAACCAAGCCAAGTGCATAGAAGTGTCCGTTCCAGACACAGATGTTGCGCTTACCAAGTTTCTTAGCGATCTCTTCAGGCGAATGGTTGTCAAAAGTCAGAGCAAAAGTTGGTGTTCTAACTTCACTGTTGGCTTCATCACGACCTAATAAAGTCACACCTTCCAGTTCCGCTAAACGAGCAAGAAAACGTTCGCTGATCGCCGATTCATGCTGATTGAACTGCTGGAAAGAGTCGATCAGTCGAGTGCGAAGGTCATCACCATCGTTGCCCCATTGAGCCAGATACTTCACTGCAGCAATAACACCTGCTAATCCTTCAAAGCTCTGAGTTCCGGTTTCAAATCGCCCCGGACCGATATTGGTTCCGGGCTCGACTTTATATGGCTGTAAAGCCTGCAGCCACTTAGGTGCAACATAGGCAATCCCAACGTGCGGGCCAAAGAACTTATAAGCAGAACAAGCAAGGAAATCACAACCCAGTTGTTGAACATCGACCAGATGGTGCGGCGCGTAATGCACTGCATCAACGTAAACCATCGCCCCGACGTTGTGCGCTGCTTCAACTACACGTTTCACATCCACGACCGAGCCTGTGGTATTCGATGCGTAAGTCAGCGCAACAAGTTTAGTCCGGGGACTGATCAGCGATAGCAAATGTTCTATGTCTAGTGAGCAGTCTTGCTCGTTAACTCGAGCCTGAAGGACTTTCGCTTGCTTATCATCGGCCGCTTGCTGCCAGCTAGAGACATTAGAATAATGATCGAGAGACGTAACAATGATTTCGTCACCCGCTCGCCAGTTACGACTGATCGCTCGGCTAAGCTGGAAAGTGAGAGACGTCATGTTGGCGCCAAAGACAATGTTGTCGCTCGACTCTGCATTCACTAGCGTCTTTGCAGACTCTCTCGCTTGTTTCATCAAATCGGTGGTATGAGCACTGGAAAAATAGTGACCACCAAGATTCGAATTAAAAAAGCCCAGATACGCGGTCATCGCTTCAAGCACACAATTTGGCACCTGTGAACCACCCGGTCCATCAAGAAACATCACTGGTAGATCATTGTGACTTTGCTGTAGCGCACGAAACTGTGCGCGTACCAAATTAGGAGTGAAGTTCATTCACGGCTTCCTTCGCGGTTAGTACAAATACGTCCATATACCCTTCTTCGCCTTCAATAACAGAGCGAATAGGCGTCGCGTTATGCCATAGCTTGTTGTCAGCCAGCATAGCGACTTCACCGTTTTGCAGAACTTTACGGAAGAAAGGCGCCTCATTGAAACTGCTGTATAGCATCACATCACCGCCTTCGATGTTGTGGCGCCCCATCCCGATCAGAGCAATATGCTCAAAGCCATCCTGATGCACGCCTTCAGGGGCTACCTGCGTCTCATCAAAAATCGCAGAGATTCGCATTTGGTGAATTTCAATTTCCTGACCGTCCGCCAGCTTATTGGCATCTACAAAAAGCTGACAAATTTCACGCATACCTTCACTTTGGAGAGTCGGTGTTTCAATCGGCTCGAATTGACGCACGACATTACCCTGAAAACGGTTAATGTCATCCGTTTGCATGAACTCATTTTTTTGAAGATCAATAACCTGACCATCTTTAAACTGAATCACAGAGTAACGACGCAAACGGAATTTTCCATCTGCATGCTCGGTATTAGGTAGCTTTGTAAAAGACGGCGCCAACTGTGCAAAAGCAGAGTCACTTAGCTTTGTAAGCTGCAAAGTTGTTTCGCGGTTATGTAACATCATCATCTCCTTAATGAATGTTCACACTGAAATATAGGATTAACATCTTATTCACAATTATTATTTGCGCATTTATATCGCCAGATCAACAAATATCAGCACTTACATCCAACAAAAGTAATAATTAAGAACTTTAATCCAATAATTTATAAAATTTCAGTTATACGAACCAGTTTACAAGTTTCGCAACTCCAAAATTCAGATGACTTATCTATTAACAGCGGTATATATCTTTTAGCTCAATCGGTTAAGAGTAAAATTAGGCTTTGAAAGCGCTATCGTTTGCGTTCTAATCTATAACCATTAATTACATTTCCGCGACTTGCTAACGCTTTCAATAGCCCCCACTATTCCATACAATCGAAAGAAATTGATAAGCGTCACCGCTAATGGAGCACAAATGAGCGACGTAAAACACAGTAAGCTACTTATTCTTGGTTCTGGTCCTGCAGGCTATACAGCAGCGGTTTACGCTGCACGCGCTAATCTTAATCCAGTACTCGTAACTGGCATGCAACAAGGTGGTCAGTTAACTACGACAACTGAAGTTGAGAACTGGCCAGGTGATCCTGAAGGTCTAACAGGACCAGCATTGATGGATCGCATGAAAGAGCATGCCGAGCGCTTTGAGACAGAAATCGTGTTTGATCATGTCAACGAAGTTGATTTCAGCCAGCGTCCATTCCGATTGAAGGGCGACAGTGGCGAATACACGTGTGATGCGTTGATCATCTCTACTGGTGCATCTGCCAAGTACCTTGGCCTTGAATCCGAGGAAGCGTTCAAAGGTCGTGGTGTATCAGCATGTGCAACCTGTGATGGTTTCTTCTACCGTAACCAAAAAGTGGCGGTTGTGGGCGGCGGCAACACCGCTGTTGAAGAAGCGCTTTACCTCTCTAACATTGCTTCAGAAGTACACCTTATTCACCGTCGTGACAGCTTCAGAGCCGAAAAGATTCTGGTTAAACGCTTGATGGACAAAGTCGAAAACGGCAACATCATTCTGCATACCGATCGTACTCTGGAAGAAGTCACCGGAGACGATATGGGTGTGACGGGCGTTCGCATTAAAGACACCAAGTCAGATTCTATTGAAGAGCTAGAAGTGATGGGTGCTTTCATCGCAATTGGTCACCAACCTAATACTGGCATTTTCGAAGGCCAGCTAGAGATGAAAGACGGCTATATCATCGTTCAGTCGGGCCTTGAAGGCAATGCAACTGAGACTAGTGTTCCTGGTATTTTCGCCGCTGGTGACGTCATGGATCACAACTACCGTCAGGCGATCACGTCAGCTGGAACAGGCTGTATGGCCGCACTGGATGCAGAACGTTATTTAGACGCTATTACAGACAGTAAATAATATTTTTCATTTTTGACTCAAATCCTTAAAGCCTCGTGGTATTCCCACGAGGCTTTCTTTTGTATAATCGCGAGCTTCGACTAGTCATAATAATTATCATTAAGCCTTCACGATGGACAAAAAGAAACAGCGCAGCTTGAATAAATGGCTCAAGCAGCAAAGTAAGTTAGCGAAACGCTGGCTGATGATTGCTGTTGGCCTCGGCGTACTTTCAAGCGTGTTCTTGTTAGCTCAAGCAGCCTTGCTCGCCACCATTCTTCATCAATTGATCATTGAACAGGTCGACAAATATGAACTTGTTCCCTATTTTCTAGGTTTAGCCGCCGTCATTGGCGTTCGAGCGCTGTGCTCGTGGGGCCGAGAGATAGCAGGCTATCGCTGCGGCGAGCAAATTCGTATCTATATACGTCAGCTAATTCTCGACAAACTCCGAGAGTTAGGACCTGCTTACATCAAAGGTAAACCTGCTGGTTCGTGGGCAACATTGTTGCTTGAACAAGTAGAAGATATGCATGACTTCTTCGCTCGCTATCTGCCACAGATGTCCTTGTCTGTGTTGGTTCCTTTTGTGATTCTTATTGTTGTCTTCCCAGTGAACTGGGCAGCTGGACTAATCTTCTTGCTGACCGCCCCATTGGTACCGATGTTTATGGCCCTTGTCGGGATGAAAGCGGCCGACGCAAACCGCAAGAACTTCAAAGCATTACAGCGTTTATCCGGTCACTTTTATGACCGTTTACAGTCAATGACCACCATTCGTCTGTTTGATCGAACCAAAGCAGAAACTGAAGTGATGCGCGGGGCTTCTGAAGTATTCCGAACTCGCACAATGGATGTACTTAAGATTGCGTTTCTTTCATCTGCCGTTCTGGAATTCTTTACCTCTATTTCCATTGCACTGACAGCCGTTTATTTCGGTTTTGCCTTTATCGGCGAGCTTAACTTTGGCGACTATGGCGCGGGTGTAACCTTGATGGCTGGTCTGTTCATTCTGGTGCTGGCTCCTGAGTTTTATCAGCCGCTGCGTGATTTAGGCACTTTCTATCACGCGAAGCAACAAGCGGTTGGGGCTGCTGAAAGCATTGTTGAGTTTCTTGATACAGATGTCAGTGCTGTTCGTTCAGGTGACAAAACGCTCAGCGCGAATGACGCTATTTCCATCCAAGCAAAAGATTTAGAGGTGTTCTCACCTGAAGGCACTAAATTGCTTGGTCCGGTGAGTTTTGAACTATCGACAGCTCAGACAACAGCTTTAGTTGGCCCAAGTGGCGCCGGCAAAACCAGCTTAATCAATGCGATACTCGGATTCCTCCCATATCAGGGGTCACTCACCATCAATGGCATTGAGAGAACAGAGCTGAATCTCGAAAACTGGCGGGAAAAAATCAGCTGGGTTGGCCAGAACCCATTGCTGTTACATGGTTCTATTCGTGACAACATCACGTTGGGCAAAGACAACGTTTCAGATCACGCCATCCAAAACGCATTGCAAGAGTCTTTCTCAGCAGAATTCGTTGAACAACACGGGCTCGATTACGCGGTATCCGACCGCTCTGGTGGCCTTTCCGTCGGTCAGGCACAACGACTTGCTTTGGCAAGGGCAATGGTTCAAAACGGTCAGTTCTGGTTGCTTGATGAACCAACTGCAAGTCTGGATGCACGCAGTGAGCGATTGGTCATGCAAGGGTTAGCTGGTCAGGTCGAAGGTAAAACAACGCTGATGGTCACCCACCAGCTCAGTCCTCTACAAAACGTTGAACAGATTCTGGTCATGGAAAACGGCGAGATTGTTCAAAGTGGTCACTACAACGAACTCTCTAATCAAGAGGGGTTATTCCAAAATATGCTTCAGGCGAATTACGCTCTGAACCAAGCCAATAAGGGGAATCTCGATGCGTGATTTAGTTCCCTACCTAAAACTGTATAAAAAGCACTGGTTCGGCCTATCGCTGGGAATGCTGCTGGCCTTCCTGACTCTATTTGCTTCTATTGGCCTGCTTACTTTGTCAGGTTGGTTCCTATCTGCCGCTGCAGTGGCCGGGCTAACTATCGCCCGAGAAACCTTCAACTACATGCTGCCAGGGGCTTTTGTCCGTGGCTTTGCTATGGGACGCACCGCTGGTCGATGGGGGGAACGCGTAGTCAGCCATAACGCCACCTTCAAGCTACTGACCGACCTGCGTATTTTCTTCTTCTCTAAGCTAGCACCATTAATTCCGGGTCGAGTTTCAAACCTGCGTGATGCGGACTTACTCAATCGCCTAGTTGCCGACATCGACGCGATGGATCACGTCTATCTTCGCCTTGTCAGCCCTATGGTCGTCGGCACACTTGGCATCCTAGGTTTAACAGCGCTGATTTGCTGGTTTGACATGGAGCTCGGCTTAACGCTTGGCGCCATTCTTATGGCTTTACTGCTCATCTGGCCAGTGTTGTTCTACAAATTAGGTAAAACCAATGGCGCAGAGCTGACACAGAACAAGGCCGATCTGCGTATCACGACATTGGATTGGTTACAAGGCTACAGCGAACTAACCCTGTTTGGAGCCGAAGAGCGTTACCGCAATGCGATTTTAAATGTGCAAGAACGCTTGCTGAAGAATCAGCATTTTAATGCTCACTTTGCAGGTTTAGCACAAGCATTGTTGATGCTTGCCAATGGTTGGACGATCGTTCTGATGCTATGGCTAGCGGCAGATGGGGTCGGCGGTAATATGCCTGACCCTATGGTTGCCTTGGTGGTATTCGCTACAATGGCCAGTGTCGAGCTTCTTATGCCAATTGCCGGCGCTTTCCAGCATTTGGGTCAAACTCTGACTTCAGCACGTCGATTAAACGACATCATCTTGTCCGAGCCCGACGTTCAGTTCCCAGAGCAGAACACGCAGCACGACAACGCATATTCAATTGAGTATGAGAATGTCACTTTCCGTTATCCGGATGGCGACTCAAATACACTGCAAGACATTAGCCTGCAAATCCCTGCCAAGCACCGCATCGCAGTGGTAGGTCAGACTGGTTCCGGTAAATCGACATTAATGCAGTTGCTGAATCGCTATTGGGACACCCAGCAAGGCGACATTAAGATTGCTGGCCAATCCATTCGTCATTGGAGTGAAAGCCAGCTTCGTCAGGCAATCAGCGTGGTCAGCCAAAGGGTTGATATCTTGAATGGCACTTTGCGTGACAACGTGTTGATGGCCTCCCCTGATGCCAATGATGAAGCGCTAAGCGAATCTCTAACTAAAGTAGGACTTGAAAAACTACTCGATGATCAGGGCTTGGATACTTGGTTAGGTGATGGTGGTCGCCAATTGTCCGGAGGTGAGAAACGCCGCATCGGTATCGCTAGAGCGCTGCTTCATAATGGCCCTATTTTGTTATTAGACGAGCCGACCGAAGGCTTAGATAAGCAAACTGAGCAACAAATTATGCAGCTGTTTGAACAGCATTTTGAAGACAAAACGGTCGTCTTCATCACTCACCGTTTAGTCGACCTTGATAAGATGGATTCCATTTGTCTGATTGAGCAAGGTCAGATAGTTGAGCATGGCAGCCATCAGGCGCTGCTTGAAAAACAAGGGCGATATTTCGCGCTCAACCAAACGCTATAAACACAAGGGGCAATATCGATTGCCCCTTTTTTATCCCAGCCTCCCAATCGCTCTCATTCATACAGGGTTTGTCGTAATTGGAAATACCCGTTGTCGTATTTCCCACTCGCGGTTCCCTCAAGCGCAATTTAGTATCAGGGCTTCTGAATTCGCGAGGTTTCCATGATTCGATTTTTGCTTTGTAGCTTTGCTCTTGTTTTACTCTATCCCACGGCCATAGACCTGTATCTGGTTGGTTTACCGCAAATCGCTCAGGATTTGAATGCAACAGAAGCCGAGCTGCACATTGCCTTTTCAATCTATCTGGCAGGCATGGCTACCACTATGCTAGTCGCAGGTCGAATTGCGGATTCATCGGGGAGAAAGCCAGTAGCAATTATCGGGGCCGCCATATTTATCGCAGCGTCCATTCTAGGCGGTACATCGACCCAAAGTACTGAGTTTCTCATCGCGAGATTTGCACAGGGTATCGGAGCTGGCTCGTGTTACGTCGTTGCATTTGCGATTTTGCGCGATGTGCTAGACGACCAGCGAAGAGCCAAGGTTCTATCAATGATTAACGGCATCACTTGCATCGTGCCAGTCATTGCCCCCGTCATCGGCCATTTGATCATGCTTCAATACCCTTGGCCTGCGCTTTTCACCACCATGTCCGGAATGGGTGTGATCGTCTGTCTTCTATCGCTCTTTGCTCTAAAAGAGAGCCGACCTAAGACCGCCAAGCAACCTTTGAATGAGCCCGCTAACTTAGAGAGTGAATCTTTTAAAGACAGTTACTTCTTGAGTCGTCTGATGGTGACTTCATTTAGTGTCACCATGATCCTGACATACGTTAATGTTTCACCAATGCTGATTATGAGTGATATGGGTTTCGATCGCGGCGGCTATTCGACCGTTATGGCGCTCACTGCGTTAATCAGTATGCTCACGTCTTTCTCTGCGCCTCTCCTGCTGGCCCGATTTGAGCAGCGAAGTTTGAGCCTGTTATCCCAAACGTTTTTTGCGGCTTCCGCCACTACGTTAATCATCACTAACTTTATTCAATTGAGTCACATCGGGTACTTCATAGGCTTTGGGCTGTTGTGTGCTGGCTTTTCTCTCGGCTTTGGCGTGGCCATGAGCCAGGCACTCAGCCCTTTTTCTAAACGTGCCGGCGTTGCCAGCTCTTTATTGGGAATTTCACAAGTGTGCAGCTCAGCCTTCTACATATGGTTAGCGGGTATTTTGGGCATAAGTGCTCTAAACATGCTGATAATAATACTGGCGGCAGGTAGCCTAATCAGCTTTGCTCTAATACTATGGATACCAAAACCGACACCACTACATCGTTATGAAGAAATCTCTGGCACGGCTTGATCTCAATTTACTGTTTACATTGCAGCTTCTGCTTCAGGAGCTGAGTGTTTCCAGAACAGCGAAAAAGCTCAATGTTACGCCTTCGACCGTGAGTAAATCACTGGGGAAGCTGCGGGATTGGTTTGATGATCCTTTGTTTGTCAAAACTCCAACCGGACTGGCACCCACACCGCTGACCCTCAGTATGGAGCAAGACCTCAATGATTGGCTGCAAATCGGTGCCCAGATTGCAGAAAAGCGTACTCAAGAGTCTACGAAAGGGATTCAGTTTCATCTCGCGATAGAGTCACCTTTATTACTGACTTTACTCGGTGAGCTTCTTCAGCAGATACATGAACGCTACCCACAGGCCAAAATCAAAACCAGCAACTGGGATTACGACTCACTTGAGACCATCATCCGCGGCGACGCAGACATCGGTTTTACCGGTCGGGAAAGTCATCCCCGCTCTAAAGAGTCACTGGATCTTCTCCCCTACTTTGTGGATTACGAAGTCCTGTTTACCGATCTACCTAAAGTCTATTTACGTGATGACCACCCAGCGCTTAAGCAAGAATGGAATCTGGATACCTTTCTTCGTTATACCCACATTAACATCCTGTGGGAGAAGAGTGAGACTTGGGCACTTGATGACGTCCTTGAGGAACAAGGCCTGAGCCGATCCAGTACGTTAACCATGGCAAGCTTTGAGCAATCTCTGTTTATGGCAGCGCAATCTGGCCATGAGTACATCACTACCGCCCCAAATTACTGCAAGCATTACGTCAAACAGTTACACCCTAACCTCACCAGTTTACCTATCCCTGTTGAAGAAGAGTTTAAGCAAAAGTTGATGATTCCATTTACGTTAATTTGGCATAAGCGCAACGCATACAACCCGAAAATCACTTGGTTGCGAGAAAACATTAAGCAACTTAGTATGCGCAATCACACTTAATCGAAGCGGAATACAAGACATGGAATTGGACATCTATCAAGTCGACTCATTTACCACCGAAACTTTCAAAGGCAATCCAGCGGGTGTCTGCATTACGGACCAGCCACTTGAGGAGTCATTGATGTTTGCTATTGCCGCAGAAATGGCGGTGTCTGAAACGGCGTTTTTGTCCTTGAGCGATATGCGATTGCGCTGGTTCACACCTGAAGTAGAAGTCAAACTGTGCGGGCACGGCACGCTTGCTGTTGCCCATGTCCTAAAGCAACAAGGAAAGATTGCAACTGGCGACAGCATTACCTTTAATACCCTTTCCGGTTTGCTGAGTGTGAAGGTGTTAAGTTCGACTTATGAGTTGGACTTCCCAGCGCCCGAATTGGAATACAACCAACATTGCTCTGAAGAGAGACTCAATGCACTCGGGTTATCTGAACAACAGGTTGTCTCCTACTGTCAGTTTGATTCTAAAGAGCTGTTTGAGCTTACCAACGAACAAGCGGTGCATGACCTAAGCCCGGACTTTTCTTCATTGATTAGACAACCGGGGCGAGGGATCATCGTCACCGCTCAATCAACTCAGTCCAATAGCGATATCATCTCTCGCTACTTTGCGCCTTGGGTCGGCGTCAATGAAGATCCGGTGACAGGTTCAGCGCACTGTGCACTGGCTGAGTTCTGGGCAGGAAAAATCGACAAGCCTGTACTCACCGCCTACCAAGCATCCTCAAGGGGCGGCTATCTGGATATCGAACGAGTGGAAAGTGGGCGAGTCACGCTTTCTGGTAGCGCAGTGATTGCGCTCAAAGGCACACTATTTATCTGATTTTAGATACAAAAAAGCAGCCTATGTGGCTGCTTTTTTATTCATATTTCTAACGCTGGCGCTGTTTATTACGAGCACCTTGCTCGCCTGCACCTTTACGCGGTTTACGACGAGCTGGATTGTTGCTACGTCCACCACCGTTGTTCATTCGCTCTTCATGACGCTTAACTGCGCGACGAATTTTCTGGCTACGAGAACGCTCTCGCTTACGTGACGTGTTAGCTTTGTTTTCGTCAAGCATGGTCTCTTTTTCAGGACGCAGCTCTACCAATTCACGTAGGTAGTTTACCTCTTTAAGGTCTAGCTCCATCCATCCGCCACGAGGCAGTTTCTTATCAAGGAAGATATCACCGTAACGAACACGCTTCAGGCGGCTAACCGTACAGTCTTGAGATTCCCACAAACGACGCACTTCGCGGTTACGACCTTCGTTGATCACAACGTAGAAAGTGTGGTTCATACCATCACCGCCTGCGTAAACAACGTCTTCAAATCGCGCTAAGCCATCTTCAAGCTCTACACCACCAACTAGGTTGCGGATTTTCTTCTCGTCAACGTCACCAAATACACGCACAAGGTATTCACGCTCAACCTGACGACTTGGGTGCATCAAACGGTTAGCAAGCTCACCATCGGTTGTGAATAGTAGTAGGCCAGATGTGTTCGCATCCAGACGACCAACAGAAATCCAACGAGAACCACGGATTTTTGGCAGACGGTCAAATACAGTTCGACGACCTTCTGGGTCATGACGAGTACACAGCTCACCCTCAGGTTTGTAGTACGCAAGTACACGACAAACCACTTCTTCCTGCGCCTTCGCAGAAACAGTGTGGCCGTCAATACGAACTACCGCATTCTCGTCTTCTAGTCGTTCACCAAGCTTAGCAACAACGCCGTTCACACTCACGCGACCCGCTTTGATCAAAGCTTCAAGTTCGCGTCGTGAGCCATGGCCTGCTCGCGCTAATACTTTCTGTAATTTTTCGTTCATCAATCTACCTTTGTGTCGTCTTCTCAGACGTCGATTCTATTTTGCGACCCTAAATCGCGGTCGCGTATTATCGCAAATTCTCTAAAAAAACGCATGCATTATTTTTACTTTTGACACCAATCTAAGGTGGCAAAAAATTGAATAATCGTAAGGTTTTATATCCATGAAATACATGTCAATGCCGCCACTAGCGGCCTGAGTGCGGCGATCCTACTATTTTGGCTTCCGGTTCAGCTTGCCCCCATTGTTGACCTTCCAGCATTTGCAGCCAGCTAGTCAATTTGTCAGCAGGTTGTGGTCTACTTATAAAATACCCCTGCGCATGATCACAGCCATTGGCGACCAACCAATCCAGCGAGGCTTGGTCTTCGACACCTTCCGCGACCGTTTTAAGCCCAAAGCGTTTGGCGAGCTTTATCGTCGATTGTGCAATCGTCTGGTCTTGCTGATCACTGGCAACATTGAGGATGAAAGATTTGTCTATTTTCAGTTCCGTTGCGGGTAAATGTTTCAGTTGTGACAAGGACGAATAACCCGTGCCGTAATCATCAATTGAAATAGACAGCCCCCTCTCAGACAGTCGGCTGAGTATCGACAAAGCGTATTCAGGGTCTTCCGCCAGCGCACTTTCTGTGACTTCAATTGTAACCTCGTTTTCACTGCAGTCGGACTGGGATAGGAAAGTCAGTATTTTGTCGTCAAAGTTCTTCTGCTTGAGGTTAACCGCAGAGATGTTGATCGCCACACCTAATTCGAATCCGAGCTCTCGCCAGACTTGTAGTTGCTGCAAAGCACTGCGCATGACCCAGTCAGTCAACGCATCTATCTGACCAGTGGTTTCAGCAATTTCAATAAATTCATCCGGTGGGATCATCCCCAGTTCTGGATGAATCCATCTTACTAACGCTTCGACTTTATCGACCTGCGAAGTCTTAAGGTTCAGTTTTGGTTGGAAGTGCAGTATCAGTTGGTCACCTTGAATGGCTTCCGTTAGCTCATGGGTTAAGCGAACACGATTGATAGCGCTTTCTGCCATACTGGATGCAAATTCAAGGCTTGGAACTCTCATCTTCATCGCTTGTTGTAAGGCAATACCGGCGTTGTGTAGCAACTGACGGGCGGTTTCACCATGCTTAGGATAGCGGCAGTACCCTGACACCGTATGCACCGTCACCGAAATACGTTGTAAACTGAACGCTCCAGCCAAACATTGTAGAACCACATTGGCGCTGTGTTCATCCGACTGTTTGGTATTACATTGGGAGAGCAAAGCAAATTCTGAGGACTCGAGTTGATAAAATTGTGCTTTCTCTTCCAACGCCATTAATCGGCTTGCCGCCGCAACCTGAAGCTCTTCGCCAGTGTCTAACCCGAGACTGTAATTTAATTCTTCAAATTCCAAGACTCTGAAACGGATGAGTAAAAATCCGTCACATGATTTATTGATGAGATCGGCAATATCTTCAAACAACTTTTTCTTATTCAGCATTTTTGTTAGATCAGAGTGATAAGCGCGGTAGTTTAACTCAGCCTGTCGGTCGTTAACGGCCTGATTCATTAGGTTAAATTCATGGGCTAATACGCCAAGCTCATCTTTACGATTCACCACCAAGGCGTCACTGTTTTCCCCTTGAGCAATTTGCTTAGCTTTACTAACAAGTCCCTGCAATGGCTTAGCGATGCTTTTTGATAGTAAAAAGGCAGCGACGATCGAACAACCAAACGTCACCAAGACGATCAACATGATCTGTAGCCATCGGTTTTGTAGTGTTGCGAATAAGTCCGCTCTGGAGAGATAAAGGGATGCGATGAGATCTTTTTCGTCTTTAAAGCCAATCGCCACCTCAGTCGCAATAGTGTGTGCATCCGATTGTTGAGGCTCTATCGCGGAAGAGCCATTGCCCGCCTCTTCTACACTGCTGGCAAGCAATGACCATTGCCCGCTCTCCTGATAACCGATATCGACATTCATACCTGTCAGTAGCGCGAGTCGCTGCGCTAAAGTCTGGTCGATAGCAAAACCAAAACCTATCCAAGCGACCGTTTCAGCACCACTTTGGACTGGAACCAATACTAATTGAAACACCGCTCCCTGATAGTCATAGAGTATTGGGCGGTCCTCATCTGGAGCAGCGGTTTCCTCCATGGTCAGCATGTTGTTTTCTGTATCGGCACGGGTTCGATTAGTGCCTTTGTCGTAAACCAGCTTGCCGATGAAATTACCATTCTCATCAACTGCAATCGCCAAGTCGGCAGAAATCCGCTGGCGATGATTATTCAACGCCACTAAGAAACTGCGCGCGTCCTCTCTCAAAGCCTGTTTAAGGCCAAAATCTTTTGCGACGGTCTGAGCAAACCCGGTTAAATTACGCGTACGTTGTTCAAACTGGTTTTCAAACACCGCCTTTGCTGTGCTGAGGTGTATTTGCGCTCGCTCTTCTCTTTCTTTTTCATTCGATTGGAAAATGGAGTAAAACAAAATGCATTGAACAGCGATCAACACCGCGAGAAAAGAGAACAGTATTTGAGTCTGGATACTTTTAAATTGATTCATTTATAGGACCCGTAGAAATCAATCATCTGAGCATTTTTCTGCTTCGGTATCGGTGACATTTTCTTGGTTAACGCCAGTTCAAATTCTTGGTCACCCGCCACTTCCGTTTGCAGCGTTTCGTTCATCTGTGGGTGCCAAGCCGTTAACGTCACATTTTCCAAACCGTCTGGTAGCGTTATTCTGGCAACCCCTGACTTACCGGTAATGGTGTAATAAGGAGTATCGACAACCTTGATGTAACCACTCATCCAGTCATGAATGTTACATCCCATGGCGACCACGCCTTCACTAGGAAAAGATTTCTCAACACCCTGTTCAGAAGCACGAATCACAAAAGAAAAATCGAGTGGACCCGTAATGGAATAAATATGGTGGGAGATGTCGTCTTTGTTGGTAAATAGAACGGGCTGGTTGACTCTTACTACTGAAATATAAGGCTTAAAAGCACGGCCGTTTTGAGATACTTCGGTCACTAACGTTTCGTTAGTTGTCGTTTCCTCAGCGGGTAAGTTGGAAGCGGTAACATAGACCACGGCATCTTTTACTGGTTTGCCATTACTTTGTACAACGCGCACTTCGAGAGGTGCAGCAGAAGAAATAGCGGGAAACAAGAATAGAATAAGAAGCAAATGACGCATATTGCATATCTGATTTATTAGACTTAACAATCAGCATAGCAGTCACTTGGGATTTTTGCGGGTTAAAAGAGCATAGGTATCAACACACTATGCTCTGCTCATTGAAGTTTTTGCGAAAGCGAAGTTGCTACTCGAATGCAGCAGGGTCGCCCGAACCAACGCGGGCAATGACAGGCTCATCATCACTGAAATCGACTACAGTCGTTGGCTGCTCACCAAGGTAACCACCATTGAGGATACAGTCCACCGCGTGCTCAAGTTTATCGCGAATCTCTTCTGGGTCTGATTCAGTAACATCATTACCCGGAAGAATTAAGGACGTCGACATCAAAGGTTCACCAAGCGCTTCCAGTAAATCCAGCGCAATCTGGTTGTCTGGTACACGGATACCAATCGTCTTACGTTTAGAGTTCATCAAACGACGCGGTACTTCTTTCGTCCCTTTGAAGATAAACGTGTAAGGCCCTGGCGTATTGTTCTTTAGTAATCGAAACGCGGTGTTGTCGACACGAGCGTAAAGAGACAGCTCTGAAAGATCGCGACAAAGCAATGTAAAGTTGTGCTTTTCGTCCAATCGACGAATCTTACAAATTCGCTCTAAAGCCTGTTTATTTTCTAGCTGACAGCCCAATGCATAACCGGAGTCTGTCGGATAGATAACCACACCGCCATTACGAATGATTGCCACAGCCTGATTGATCAAGCGAGCCTGGGGGTTTTCTGGGTGAACGTAAAAAAACTGGCTCATTGTAATTCCTCATCATCGAGTCTCTCGACTCTATATTTGTAACGTATTGATTTAATAGCAATCTAAGTCACTAATCGCCACAACCTATGGTCAATCAGCTTGCGAAGGCTCAATACCCCAATCTTTCCATACAGGTTCTACACCTGATGGCAGCCACAAATTCCTGCCCAGCTCCATCCAAGGAGACGGATAATGGAAGTCACTGCCTTGAGACGCTAATAGTTTGTATTGTATAGCATAATCCGCCAAGTTGCGCCTTTCTTGTTGGCCCTGTTGTGGTTGGGCTACTTCCATCGCATCACCACCCGCTTCAACAAATGCTGCGAGCAGTCGCTTAATCCATTTTGCGGTGAGATCATAGCGCCCAGGGTGCGCAAGTACTGCTTGTCCGCCCGCACTGTGAATGGCATTGACAGCGTCAGCCATCGAACACCAACTCGGTGGTACATAACCTGGGTTATTGCGAGTCAGGTATTTCTTAAATACCTGTTGCATGGTTTTGGCGTAGCCGTTGTCCACCAGCCATTTCGCAAAATGCGCTCGCGTGATAGGTGCATCACCAGCAATGGCTTGCACCTCTTCGAGCACCCCTTCTCGGGTCGCTTTACTCAGGCGATGAGCGATCATTTCTGCTCGCCCTTCACGGTGCTTTTTCTGCTGTTCGATTAACTGAGCCAACTCGGCGGACTGCGGGTCTATATTCAACCCAACAATGTGGATGTCTTTGTTTTGCCACACCGTGGATATTTCAATACCGTTAATGATTGTTATGGGTAGCTGGTTGTCTTGAACATACTGATGCGCAATCTCTAAACCATCTACCGTATCGTGATCGGTAATCGCCAGCACATCGATATCAAAACCGAGCGCTCTGTCTATCAATTCGTTAGCAGGTAATCGTCCGTCAGAGGCCGTGGTATGGCTGTGTAAATCAATTCTCATAAATGTGTTTTTTTAGTTGACTTTTTACCTCTGCACTAGTTAACTAGTACACAAATACGAAGTACCTGAATTAAGGCTCACTATGTTACAAGAAATTAACCAAAACCAGAAAGCGAATATTGCAGCTGACTCTTTACGTGACAGTTCTGCAGACCTTGCTTGGTGGCGCACTTGGACAAGTTCTTGGTGGGCTAACGTATACTTTTAATTTACCAAATTAATGTTACCAAGCCCGCTACTAAAGCGGGCTTTTTGTTTTGTCGGATACTCAGCACTCAACTGGTCAAACATTCATCAAATAGAGCAAATTCCACATTGGGTGAACGTTTTCTTTGTGCGACTATGTACGGCAGGAAGTAAAAAAGATTACAAATGAAAAGGAGGTCTTGTGAACAAGGCCATTGAAATCAAAAAGCTGGGAAACCTTGAAGTTATCCAAGCATCTGCACCTTACACGCAGGATCCTACTCGTCTGTTTCATACTCTGTGTGAAAACAAAACCGACAGCCTGTTGTTGGAGTCCGCAGAGATCGATTCAAAACAGGATCTGAAGAGCCTGCTGATCGTTGATTCCGCTGTTCGCATCGTTTGCAACGGCCACATTGTGACCATGCAAGCACTGACCAATAACGGTAAACACCTGCTTTCTCATTTGGCCCACAACATTCATAGCAATGTGGCTCATTCATTTGATGGTAAAACGCTGACACTAGAGTTTGAAGCGCCTTGCGATACACTCGATGAAGATTCTCGCTTACGAGAAGCGTCTTCTTTTGATGCTTTGCGTCTGGTCCAGCACAGTTTTGACCTTACTGAACATCAGCAACACGCGGTTTTCCTTGGTGGTCTGTTCGCATACGACATGGTGGCGAACTTTGAACCTTTAGGTGATGCAGAAGCATCAAACCAATGCCCAGACTACGTTTTTTACGTCGCAGAAACTCTGCTCGTCGTTGACCATCAGAGCGAGTCTTGTGATTTACAAGCCACATTGTTTGCGAATAGCGAAGAAAAATCGACGCTGGAAGCACGCATTGATAGCATTCAGTCACAGTGCGCTAACCTGAAACATTTACCGCAAGCGACCAAATTAACTGACGTTTCTCCACAGCCAAGCGTTTCAGATGAAGATTTCTGCCAAATCGTTCGAGATCTAAAGCAATACGTAGTGCGAGGCGATATCTTTCAGGTTGTTCCATCACGCCGCTTCACCCTGCCTTGTCCGTCACCACTCGCTGCGTATAAAGAACTAAAGCTGAGTAACCCAAGTCCTTACATGTTCTACATGCAAGATGAGCTGTTCACTCTGTTTGGCGCATCACCTGAAAGCGCGCTTAAATACGAAACCCATACTAACCAAGTCGAGATTTACCCAATCGCAGGCACGCGTCGACGTGGCAAACGCCCAGACGGCGCTATCGATTTCGATCTAGATAGCCGTATTGAACTTGAACTGCGTACTGATATGAAAGAGAACGCTGAACACATGATGTTGGTGGATCTCGCGCGTAACGACGTTGCTCGTATTTCCCAAGCGGGTTCTCGCCACGTTGCAGATTTGCTTAAAGTCGACCGCTACAGCCATGTAATGCACCTAGTATCCCGAGTGGTTGGTCAGCTTCGTGACGACCTGGACGCTCTACACGCCTATCAGGCTTGCATGAACATGGGAACGCTGACAGGCGCACCTAAAATTCGTGCGATGCAACTTATCAGGGATGTCGAAGGTGCACGCCGTGGTAGCTATGGCGGTGCCGTTGGCTACCTCACTGGCGAAGGTACATTAGACACCTGTATCGTTATCCGTTCTGCTTATGTCGAGAATGGCATCGCTCAAGTTCAAGCGGGCGCTGGCGTTGTGTTTGATTCAGAACCACAAGCCGAAGCAGATGAAACTCGTGGTAAGGCGCAAGCCGTTATCTCTGCAATTCAGTCAGCGCATAAGGAGTCGTAGAGATGGCTAACATTGTATTTATCGATAACTTTGACTCATTTACTTATAACTTAGTGGATCAGTTTCGCTCACTCGGACACGACGTCAAAATCTACCGCAACCACATTGCTGCGGAAGCGATTGAAAACGCGGTCAACGAACTAGACAATCCGGTTGTGTTATTGTCTCCCGGCCCAGGGGCGCCATCTGAAGCTGGCTCCATGCCGGAAGTCATCCAACGCCTAAAAGGTAAAGTGCCGATGATCGGTATCTGTCTCGGTCATCAAGCTATTGTTGAAGCCTATGGTGGTACCGTTGCTGGCGCGGGTGAAATTGTCCATGGCAAAGTGTCGATGATGGAGCACCAGAATCATCCGACATATGCTGACCTACCTTCACCACTTGCCATTGCACGTTACCATTCGTTAGTGGCTACACAGGTACCTGAAACACTTACCGTAACTGCAGAGGTCGATGGACTCGTCATGTCTGTGGTCCATGAACAAGATAAAATTTGTGGCTTTCAATTCCACCCGGAATCCATCATGACTACTCACGGCGCAACGCTGTTAGCCAATGCGATTGAGTGGGCTTTACAAGAATCAAATCTAACGTCAGTGCAGCAATAAGGAGCAAATAAGAATGGAAACGATCATCAACAAACTCTATGAACAACAACCGCTAACTCAGGAAGAAAGCCAACAGCTTTTTGACATCATTATTCGCGGTGAACTTGATCCAATTCTTATGGCATCGGCGCTGACAGCACTCAAGATTAAAGGTGAAACACCGGATGAGATCGCTGGTGCAGCAAAAGCACTGCTTGCCAATGCAAATCCATTCCCTCGCCCTGACTATGATTTCGCGGATATCGTGGGCACTGGTGGTGATGGCCACAATACCATCAACATTTCGACCACAGCTGCCTTTGTTGCTGCGGCATGTGGTTTGAAAGTAGCAAAACACGGTAACCGCAGTGTTTCAAGCAAATCTGGCTCTTCTGACCTGCTTGATTCATTTGGCATCAACCTAGCCATGAGCGCTGAAGATACTCGCACTGCGGTAGATAAACTCGGCGTTGCTTTCTTGTTTGCACCGCAATACCACAGTGGTGTTCGCCACGCTATGCCTGTTCGTCAGACCATGAAAACCCGCACAATTTTTAACATCTTAGGCCCTCTGATTAACCCTGCTCGTCCAAATATTGAGCTCATGGGTGTGTACAGCGAAGAGTTAGTCCGTCCTATCGCTGAAACCATGCTTAAGATGGGCATGAAGCGCGCTGCAGTAGTGCACGGTAGCGGCCTAGATGAAGTTGCAATTCATGGCGACACCACAGTGGCGGAAATCAAAGATGGGCAAATTACTGAATACACTTTGACTCCAGAAGACTTTGGCCTAACAGCGCATCCGCTTGAAGCAATTAAAGGCGGTGATCCTGAAGAGAACAAAGCCATTATTACCAATATCCTCACTGGTAAAGGCACCGATGCCCAGCTGGGTGCGGTAGCGGTTAACGTAGCGCTTCTCATGCGTTTATTTGGTCATGAAGATCTCAAGGCCAACACTCAGCAAGCTATTGAGGCTATGAACTCTGGTAAAGCGTTTGAGCTGGTTAATCAGCTAGCAGCTCACGCCTAAGTACCTTAAGGAAGAAACAAAAGATGACTCAGACGCAAGATAAACTTTCAGAGCACGTGTCCCTAAAAGAAGCGCAAATGGCAGAAGTATTGGCAAAAATCGTTCGTGATAAGTACATCTGGGTGGAAGAACGTAAAGCCTCTCAACCTTTGGAGCAGTTTAAAGAGGCGTTAACTCCGTCTGATCGTAGCTTCTATGACGCGGTAAGCGGTAAAAAAACTGCCTTCATCACAGAATGTAAGAAGGCGTCTCCGTCCAAGGGACTGATTCGTGACGACTTTGATCTCGATTACATTGCGTCCGTGTACAATAATCACGCTGATGCGATTTCAGTGCTCACAGATGAAAAGTACTTTCAAGGAAACTTCGATTTCCTGCCACAAGTGAGAAAGCAAACATCTCAACCGATTCTGTGTAAAGACTTTATGGTGGATACTTATCAGGTTTATCTAGCTCGCCATTATTCTGCTGACGCAATTCTGCTGATGCTATCCGTACTTGATGACGCCGAGTATAAAGCACTGGAAGAAGTAGCTCACTCACTCAACATGGGCATTCTGACCGAAGTCAGTAATGAGGAAGAGTTACACCGCGCAGTAAAACTTGGCGCTAAAGTTATTGGTATTAATAACCGCAACTTACGTGACCTAACAACAGATTTGAACCGCACCAAAGAGCTGGCACCAACAATACGTGAGCTGGCACCAGAAGCAACCATCATTTCGGAGTCAGGCATCTACACACACCAGCAAGTACGAGATCTTGCAGATTTTGCTGATGGCTTCCTGATCGGCAGCTCATTGATGGCAGAAGAAAACTTAGAGCTGGCAGTACGCAAAGTCACACTAGGTGAAAATAAAGTTTGTGGTCTGACACACCCAGATGATGCTGCAAAAGCTTACCAAGCAGGTGCAGTATTTGGCGGGCTGATTTTTGTCTCTAAGTCGAAGCGTTGCGTGGATTTAGAAACCGCTCGCCTAACCATGTCCGGTGCTCCTTTGAAATATGTGGGCGTATTCCAAAACCATGATGTCGACACCGTGGTTGGTATTGCGCAAGAGCTTGGCCTCTGCGCTGTTCAGCTGCATGGAGATGAAGACCAGAACTTTGTCACTGCGATCCATGAGCAGCTAGGTGATCAAGTTGAAATCTGGAAAGCTTACGGTGTTACTGACAGCTCACCAGAACTGCTAGACACTCCAGTCAGCCGCCACTTACTCGATACCAAAGTTGGTTCTCAAACGGGTGGTACAGGCCTAGTCTTCGACTGGTCATTGATTGGTGATAGATCAAAAGTGATGCTCGCGGGTGGCATTTCACCTTTCAACGCTCAGAAAGCGGCCCAACAAGGCTGTCTAGGTCTGGATTTAAACTCAGGCGTTGAAGTTTCACCCGGCAAGAAAGATGCAGAGAAGTTGCAACAGGCATTTGATGCGATTCGCAGCTACTAAATAGATTTATTAAAGATCAATTACTCATAATTAAAGAAATTTTTTGGTGTGCTAAACAGCAATGCCAAACTGAATTGAAGGAATAAAACCATGGCAAAACTTGATGCCTACTTCGGCGAATACGGTGGTCAGTATGTACCACAAATTCTCGTTCCTGCACTGGAACAGCTAGAACAAGCGTTTATCGATGCGCAAGAAGACCCAGAGTTTCGCAGCGAGTTTATGACCCTGCTGCAAGAGTACGCAGGTCGCCCAACGGCGCTAACACTGACTCGCAACCTGACCAAAGGTACTAAAACCAAACTGTACCTCAAGCGCGAAGATTTATTGCACGGCGGCGCACACAAAACTAACCAAGTGCTAGGTCAGGCACTGTTAGCTAAGCGTATGGGCAAAAACGAGATCATTGCGGAAACTGGTGCAGGTCAGCACGGCGTGGCAACTGCACTGGCTTGTGCATTGCTTGGTCTGAAATGTCGCGTGTACATGGGAGCAAAAGACGTAGAACGTCAAAGCCCGAACGTGTTCCGTATGAAACTTATGGGCGCGGAAGTCATTCCTGTTCACTCGGGTTCCGCAACTCTTAAAGATGCATGTAATGAAGCACTACGCGACTGGTCAGCAAGCTACGAAGAAGCTCACTATTTGCTGGGTACCGCTGCTGGTCCTCATCCATTCCCGACCATCGTGCGTGATTTCCAACGCATGATTGGCGAAGAAACAAAAAACCAGATTCTGGCTCGTGAAGGTCGCCTTCCTGATGCAGTCATCGCTTGTGTGGGTGGTGGCTCAAATGCAATCGGTATGTTTGCTGACTTTATTGAAGAGGAAACGGTTCGCCTGATCGGTGTTGAGCCTGCAGGTAAGGGTATCGATACCGACCAGCATGGCGCCCCTCTTAAGCACGGTAAAACAGGCATCTTCTTTGGAATGAAAGCTCCACTGATGCAAGACGTAAACGGGCAAGTTGAAGAATCTTACTCTGTTTCTGCAGGCCTTGATTTCCCTTCAGTTGGACCTCAGCACGCTCACTTAAATGCAATTGGCCGCGCGGAGTACGACAACGTAACCGATGATGAGGCTTTGGAAGCATTCCAAGAACTTGCCCGCAGTGAAGGTATTATTCCTGCACTAGAGTCATCTCATGCACTAGCTCATGCACTACGTATGGCTCGTGAGAACCCAGACAAAGAACAACTTCTCGTCGTAAACCTATCAGGTCGTGGTGACAAAGACATCTTTACTGTTCACGCCATTCTAGAAGAAAAAGGAGTTATCTAATGAGCCGTTATGAGTCTATGTTTGAGCGCCTGAACGAGAAAAACCAAGGTGCATTTGTTCCTTTCGTAACCGTGTGCGATCCAAACCCGGAGCAGTCCCTCAAAATTATGGAGACACTGGTTGAAGCGGGTGCCGATGCACTTGAACTGGGTATTCCGTTTTCGGATCCACTTGCGGATGGCCCTACTATTCAAGGAGCGAACATTCGCGCACTGGATTCTGGAGCAACTCCAGATATCTGCTTTGATTTGATTGGAAAAATCCGCGCCAAATACCCAGAACTCCCAATCGGCCTTCTGATGTACGCAAACCTTGTTTACGCGCGCGGTATCGATAGTTTTTACCAGCGTTGTGCGAATGCCGGCATCGATTCTGTGTTGATTGCTGATGTACCAACCAATGAAAGCCAAGAGTTTGTTGAGGCGGCTAAGAAGCACGGCATTGAGCCTATCTTCATTGCACCGCCAACGGCATCAGAAGAGACACTAAAATCAGTTGCTGAACTAGGTGGCGGCTATACCTACCTACTCTCGCGTGCTGGTGTAACCGGTGCAGAAACAAAGGCCAACATGCCAGTAAGTGATCTTTTAGATAAACTCAATAAATACGATGCTCCACCATCATTGTTGGGCTTTGGCATCTCTCAGCCAGAACAGGTTAAGCAAGCCATTGAGTCTGGTGCTGCTGGTGCGATTTCAGGCTCTGCTATCGTCAAAATCATCGAATCACACGTTGAGTCTCCGCAAGAAATGTTAAATCAGCTGGCTAGTTTTGTTTCACCGATGAAGGCAGCAACACAAAAGTAAAGTGCTAGCCATCTAAACTTCTATGAGATCGGTTTCTTAAATCATTAGAGAAACCGATCTTTTTTTTAACATGTCAGTGTAACTCCTCCACCCCACCGCCTAATCACACAATGCATTACAAAGCCAAAATCCATCCAACAAACCAATAGCAAACGTTTGCTATTGGTTAAAAAATTATCACTCATCAATAAAAGTGCTTTTAATTGGCTCGATTGACTTTGCACCTTATTGCTAAATGTAAAAATAACGTGTAAAAAGCGAGGCGAAATTATTATCTAATTAAAATATTTAACTTAGATGGTAATTCTGGGAATTTAAATTTTGTTAGCACAGAGGTTATGGAAGTGTTAAAAGAAAAGAATTTGCTAAGCAACATTGGCGTTCAGGTTGTCATCGCTATGATTGTAGGTACTGCCGTAGGTGCCTTCATGGGAGACAGCGCTACCATCTTCGCTCCATTAGGTGCGATTTTTATCAATTTAATAAAAATGCTGGTTATCCCTTTGGTCGCCGTAGCCTTGATCTCAGGTGCTGCGGGTTTAGGTAATAGCCAATCTGCTGGTAAAGTGGGCTTGGTCACCTTAGGTTACTTTGGCTTAACGTCAGCACTTGCTGTTGCCCTAGCACTGTTTATGGGTGAAGTATTCAAACCAGGCATGGGTATCGATGTTTCAGGTATCGAGGGCATGTTCTCTTCTGAGTACGCTTCTAAAGGTGAACTACCTTCTTTCTGGGCAACCATCACAGGTATGATCCCAACAAACGTTTTCCAGTCACTGAACGAAGCAAATATACTGCAAATCCTAGTATTCTGTATGTTCTTTGGTATTGCGATTTCTAAGCAAGCAAAAGAGCGTCGTGACCCAATCATTAACGGTGTAAACTGTATTGTTGATGCGATGGTTTGGATGATCAACAAGGTTATGATCATTGCTCCGCTAGGTGTATTTGGCCTGATGGCAGAAGCCGTAGGAACATTCGGTTTTGGCGCCTTGATGGTGGTATTCAAACTGTTTGTTGTCTACATCGCTGCAATTCTTATCTTTGGTTTCGTGGCCTACCCTCTTATGGTACACATCTTCACTAAGACCTCTGCGAAGAAATTCCTGACAGCAATGAAGAAACCTCAAGCCGTGGCCTTATCTACTGCTTCATCAATGGCAACTCTGCCAGTCACGATGGATACCTGTGAGCATGAGCTAGGTGTAAAAAACTCGACAGCGTCTTTCGTTCTCCCGCTAGGCGCAACGATCAACATGTCAGGTAACGCCATTTACTACGGTTTGGTCGCTATCTTCTTCGCGCAACTATTCAACATCGATCTTGGTATGGGCGCGTACATTGCCATCATTATTACCTCGACGCTTGGTGCAGTTGGCCAAGCAGGTGTACCTGGTCCTTCGTTCCTAGTTGTTGCCGTTCTTCTGGCAGCAGGTATCCCTATCGAAGGTCTACCTCTACTGTTCGCTCTTGATCGTATCTTCGACATGATCCGTACCGCATTGAACATCACAGGCGACGCCGCTTGTGCTGTGATTGTTGATTCACTGATTGAAGAAGAAGCGAAAGAAGCTGAACTACATAAGCAGCAAGCTTAAGCGCTGATTTCAGGTAATAAAAAGCCCGGCTAGTAACATAGCCGGGCTTTTTCGTGATGTGTCTATTACAAGAAGTGGAATGTCGCGTTTAGCGAGAAGTTTTTCACATCGTCTTCTTTCATGTTGAATACGCTGTAGCTCGCGCCTAGAGAAATAGGGCCCATGACGAAGTATTCCGCACCAACACCATACATTACGTCGATCTCATCTTCTTTAAAACCACCATCGGCTTTAATATCATATGAGTGTAGACCGCCTTTCGCGTAAATATGCAGTGGACCAAAATCGAGACTTGGTTTAGCTGCAAAGTAAACTGAAGAACCAGTCAGGTTAGTTTTGATACCAGAGTAATCAACACGGTCGTAATCACCTAGGTTTTGATAGCCCGCTTCCAGACCGATGAGTGGCAAAATACCAGTACCGACATGAACGTTGTATGACGTTGCTGACTCACCACCTAAGTCTGCTTGACCTACACTTGCACTGCCGTAGATCCATGAGTCTGCTGATGCTGTTGCTGATGCACCCAATAATGCTAGTGCGAGTAGTGTCTTTTTCATATTAACCTTCTTTATTTTCCCTTAGCAGAAGCTGCCGCGGCAATCCTCTGCCAATCTCAGTCAAAATTTTGTTATGTTTAAATTTTTATGCAATTTATATACCTAACAATCGTCATCGCGTTCTTCACGCGTTTGTCCGATACCGGATATGGCGTACCTAACTGCTGAGCAAAATAGCTGACGCGCAGTTCCTCAAGCATCCAACGTACTTCTTTGACGTTGTCTGGTACCGCCATTCCCTTAGGAATTTTGTTGAGCAATTCTTTATAGTCGTTGGCCACTGATTCAATCTTCAGCATATGCAGACGGTCCTTGTTAGGATCGATCGGCAACTTCTCCATACGACGCTCAATCGCTTTCATGTAACGCAATATATCTGGAAGACGTTTCCAGCCACACTCCGTTGCAAATCCTTTGAAGATAAGTCCTTCAATCTGAGCTTTGATATCTGACAAAGCAAAAGCCATTGTGAAGTCTATCCTACCCTTTAGCTTCTTATTAATACTGAACGCGGTCGTCAAAATTGTCTCAACTTGTTTCGCAATCTCAACAACAGTATCACCGAGCTCGGCTCGAACGTGTTCTTTAAGCTGCTCGAACTGCTCAGGCTGCCAAACTAGGCCGCCCTTTTCTTCAATAAGCTTATCGACACCACACGCGATACAGTCATCAATCAGATCGAGTACTTTTCCATAAGGGTTAAAGTAAAGACCCAACTTAGACTTGTTCGGCAAATTGCTATGCAGATATTTAATCGGAGATGGTACGTTAAGCAAAATCAGACGACGCTGACCCGCTCTCATCGCTGAAACCTGCTCTTGCTCTGTCTCGTAGAGCTTTATTTCAACACTGTCTTTGCTATCTACAATCGCTGGATACGCTTTAACATTGTAACCACCACGTTTCTGTTGATACACTTTCGGCAGCTCACCAAAGCTCCAAGTATGAAGGCCTTGCTGCTCGATATCGTCATCTGCAACTTTCGACAGGGTTTCCTGAACCTTGTCTTTCAGGCTTTCTTTTAGCTCATGAAGATCGCGATTTTCTTTCAGCTTCCGGTTTCTATGGTCCACGGCGCGGAATGTCACCTTGAGGTGATCTTGAACCTGATCCAAGTTCCAATCATCGCGCAGCACTTCAACACCCGTCATACGACGAAGCTCTTTTTCCAGAGCGTCAAGTAAAGGTGCTTCCATTGGCGTGGCACGAGCTAAAAACGCATCAGCGTAGTTCGGTGCAGGTACGAAGTTCTTACGAATTGTCTTAGGAAGCGATTTGATCAGGCTTACGACCAGTTCATGACGCAGCCCCGGAATTTGCCAGTCAAACCCCGCTTGTTCAACCTGATTCAATATAGGCAGAGGTAAGTGAACTGTCACACCGTCATTGTCTTCACCCGGTTCAAACTGGTAACTCAGTTTCAGTTTGAGACCATTTTGGTGCCAGAAGTTAGGGTAATCCAGATCGGTAACGTGGCTCGCGTCACCCTTAAACAGCATCTCTTTTTCAAAGTTCAGTAGTTCGCCGTTCTCTTTAGACGCTTTCTTCCACCACGTATCAAAATGGCGACCTGAGACTACTTCTGTACCAACTCGTTGATCATAAAAATCTGCCAACTCATCATCATCGACCAAAATGTCACGACGACGGGACTTGTGCTCCAGCTCTTCCACTTCTTGTAGCAGCTTACGATTCTGTCTGAAGAATGCGTGCTTGGTATCCCATTCACCTTCAACAAGGGCGCTGCGGATAAAGATTTCTCGACTCACCGTCGCGTCAATACTGCCGTAATTCACCAGACGCTTAGGCACAATCGGAATGCCATATAGCATCACTTTTTCGTGCGCCATGACAGCTGCGCGCTTTTTCGACCAGTGAGGTTCACTGTAACTGCGTTTGATGAGGTGCTTCGCCAGCGGTTCAATCCATTCAGGTTGTATCTTGGCAATAATGCGCCCCCATAGCTTCGAGGTTTCCACCAGCTCCGCTGACACAATCCATTTCGGCTGTTTCTTAAACAAACCTGATGCAGGGAAAATATGGAATCTCGCATTGCGCGCACCTTGGTACTCATTTTTCTCTTGGTCTTTCATACCAACATGGGAGAGCAACCCGACCAAAATCGCGCTGTGAGTACCTTGATAACTAGCAGGTTCATCATTGAGCTTGAAATCCATTTCACGCATAGACTGGTGAATCTGGAAATAGACATCCTGCCACTCACGCACTCGCAAGTAGTTTAGGTAATCTTGCTTACATTGTTTGCGGAACTGGTTCCCGGTCAATGCCTTCTGCTGCTTCTGAACGTAATCCCATAAATTAACAAACGTCAGGAAATCCGATTCTTCATGGAAGAAGCGCTTGTGTTTATCATCCGACGATTGCTGTTTGTCGCTCGGCCTTTCTCTTGGATCCTGAATCGACAGCGCTGAAGCAATAACCATTACTTCTTTCAATGCACCGTATTTTGGCGCTTCAAGAACCATACGAGCCAAACGAGGGTCAATCGGCAAACGGGCTAACTGGCGACCAATCGAGGTCAGACGCTTTTTAGGATCTTTCGCATTTTCATTAATGGCACCCAGCTCTTCCAGAAGTCGCACACCATCTTGAATATTGCGCTTATCAGGTGCTTCAACGAACGGGAACGCTTGAATATCACCTAATCCTAATGCCGTCATCTGGAGAATAACCGACGCTAGGTTGGTACGAAGAATTTCTGGATCCGTAAACTCTGGACGAGATTCAAAATCATCTTCCGAATACAAACGAATACAGATACCTTCCTCAACACGACCACAACGACCTTTACGCTGGTTCGCACTCGCTTGAGAAACTGGTTCAATCGGCAGACGTTGTACCTTGGTACGATAGCTGTAGCGACTGATACGCGCCGTACCCGGGTCGATGACATACTTGATGCCCGGTACTGTCAGAGAGGTTTCAGCAACGTTGGTCGCCAATACGATTCGACGTCCTGCATGAGGTTGGAAAATTTTGTTCTGTTCACCCGCTGAGAGACGTGCATACAAGGGTACAATTTCAGTGCTTTTTAGATTGCGCTTTGCTAGCGCGTCAGCAGTATCGCGAATTTCTCGTTCACCGTTCATGAAGATCAGGATGTCGCCCAATCCTTCATCACACAGCTCATCAACTGCGTCAAAAATACCTTCTAACTGATCGCGATCGACGTCATCGTCACCACGTAGCGGACGGTAACGTGTTTCAACCGGATAAGTACGACCAGACACTTCGATGATAGGCGCGTCGCTAAAGTGTTTCGAGAATCGCTCAGGGTCAATGGTCGCCGAAGTGATGATCACTTTCAGATCCGGGCGACGCGGCAAAAGCTCTTTGAGATAGCCGAGAATAAAATCGATGTTGAGACTTCGCTCGTGCGCCTCATCGATAATGATGGTGTCGTACTGATTTAAGAAGCGATCGTGCTGAATTTCTGCCAGCAAGATACCATCAGTCATCAATTTGATTTGAGTATTGTCTGAAATCTGATCGTTAAATCGAACCTTATAGCCTACAAACTCACCCAGCTTGGTTTCCATCTCTTCAGCAATACGATTCGCCACCGAACGAGCTGCAAGACGTCTTGGCTGAGTATGACCAATCAAGCCATACTGACCACGTCCAAGTTCAGCACAAATCTTTGGCAACTGAGTGGTTTTACCTGAGCCTGTTTCACCGGCAACGATAACCACTTGGTTGTTTTCTATCGCCTTTGCAATGTCATCTCTTTTCTGACTAACAGGCAGTATTTCTGGATATTCAATGGTGGGCTTATAGCTGGCTCTTTGCTCTACATCCATCATGGATTTGGCGATATCCAATGCAATTTCGTCAAACACAGCATGACGAGACGCTTCTTTCTTTATTTTACTCGCGCCTGAAATGCGCTTGCTCAGACGAAATCTGTCTTTAAGCATGCACTGATTCAATGCCTTGCGAAGAGAGGCGGCGTTATTAGCCTGCCCTTTGTCTTCAGAAGCGGGATTTTTTTCTGGCTGTGACGAAGTCAAAGCGTTACCTATTCTTTTCACTACATAAAACTGTCGCGGATTGTATCACAGTCGCTATGGCAAATGTCTCAATGCGCAAAGCAAATTTTCCGTCAAAGCCAAGCCTGATTTTGCTGTAATCAAAGCCCAAAACTGCCAACAGATTTAGTTATTAACCCCAGGATTGGTGCTAATGCGCTGTATTTTATGAAATTTATATAATCAGAAAATAATAAGTTTAGCGTGATTTATAACAAGCTTATCGCCTTGTTATGTCTAATACCCTGCCTTGTTCCATTCTATGCCTCGTCCAAATGAGGTCACGAACGTTCATCTCGTGACCTTGCTTATAACGTCTGTCTGATTACGAAAAAGGCATTTTATGTTCAACGACGAAACACAAGATGTACTCGACTGTATTGTGGCATTGCAGCCAAGGGGGCGCAGAAGAAAGCGCAATACAATCAGCGTTGATAAACGCAAGCAGCTGGAAGAACTGAAGTTCCAGCTAAACATGGATCGTCTGGAAAGGAATGAGCTTCCTTACAACTTCAGCTAATTACACCAATAAACCTTTATATAGATACACTTAAGAGAAAGTTAATCATGAAATTGAAAACCGTCATCCTCCCTATCGCAGCGCTTCTTTTCGCCGGTCAAGTTATGGCAAACCCTTACATCGGTGCGAGCTTTTTGTACTCAGATTACCAAGTTAAAAACGACGATCTGGATCTGAGCGACACAAACAGTGGTTACAACCTTTACGCAGGCTACGCGATTAACTCACTGCTTTCTGTGGAAGCGGGTTACGCTGACTTTGTTGATACCAACAAAGACTTAGAGCACATCTACTCAAATGCTTGGCTAGCCAGCGCTAAGTTGACTCTACCTATCACTATTTTCGATATTTACGGCCGTTTAGGTGTGGGTCACTTCCAAAACAACATCAAAGACAGCGACGACATCTATTACGGTGTCGGTGCCGGTGTAAAGTTGGGCCCTGCACGTATTGCTCTTGAATACACACAGTACGAAGCGAAAGTGGTTGAGAACAGCTATGCATTGAGCGCTGAATTCCACTTCTAAAACGCAAAAAAGCCGTTAGCGAATTCATCACTAACGGCTTTATCTATCTTTCGGTTAAAAATCGAACTGAACATAGATGCTGTTGTAGTTACTGCCACCTTTAATCCGGCCATACTGAGATGCTTGCTCAAATATCGCGCTGCGGTGATGGAGCGAATACCCTACCCACATATTGTCCAAATCTCGATTATTGATCAGATCACCCACATTCACGTCGAAAGAGAAATCTAAATAGTTCAACAAATTACTCGCGTTATATCCCTTGGAGTCCATTTCAGTCTGCTCAATGTAGGTAATGCTATCAATGAACGACATACCCTCGGCAACGCCAAATCGCCACTGAGTGGGCCAGTTGAAGGTATAGTAAGCCTTAATCGCCGCAACATACTCAGTACTGGCAGATTGCACATCTGAGGACCAGTGATGAACAATACCCGGCGTAAAATAGATGTCCAACGGCACACCAAACAATTCATCTGTCAGTGGGTGTCCATAGAAGAAAGAGGTCATCTGGTTGTTGTAAGGATCCTTCTCTGTATTGAGCTTCATGATATCGCCGATGTTAGACGGCGTTGCCCAACCGTGCGCAATTCGGAAATAGCGTTTGTTCTTGAGCTCAGACTTCGGTGCTTTTGACTTGTCGTTGAAGAAACCAAAACCAATGTAAAACTCACCTTGATAGCGGTCTTCAACCGTACTGGAGTGATACGCATTGTTATCCAAGCGAGTTACGCTGGTGGAACCGAGCAAATATAGATTGGAATAAACATGATAACGAGCATCGATTCCCACATTCAGATCCACGCCACCACCGACATTTTCTTTAGTGACATCTGAGAAGGTGTAATACTGGCTATTAAAGTCGGCGTCTTTATAACGCAGGCGCGCATGTGGCTTAAGTTCCCAGTCCCCATATTCAAACTCGCCTGAGATACTCAAGTTGCTGTGAAAACGAAACTCATCATCCGTCATCAATTCAGCATCAAGATACCAATCATTTTCGAGGAAATAGCGTAACTGGCCACCAAAATCGACGGCGTCTCCTCCGTTCGAGTTTTGCTCTGAAGAAGGAATATCAACAAATCGCAGCCGCATCAATGCACTTAACTGAAAAGCTTCATCCTCTGGCTTGTAAAGATAAGCTCCGCCCTGCAAGCCTTCGACAAACACATGCTCGTTCTCGAAATACATCATAGGTACAAACGTACCAACCGTCTGGTCATTATTACCAGTATAAAAAGGGATAGAAGCCATACGGTAGACAGCCGCAATACCCCAATTCTGTTCACTGATGCTGGTTTCTTCTTCGGCTGTTGCAGAAAAACTGATGGCACTCGCGACCAACATCGTCAGTGCCAACTGTCTATTTATATTAATCATTTTTTGTCCAAAACTGACTGAACGACTCAAATTCTCATCAATCGATAAAGTTAATACTTATCTTTAAGCTCAATTCACCGTTAATATAAGAGTATATGTTCGCCTAAATCCAATAATTGTGAAAGCATCAGATTTAAAGAAACTACTCGACTCCCTTCCTGAAGGCCAAGACCCTAACATTGTCACGGGTGAAGAATGGCTGCCCGAACGCTTGGTCAATACACACCTAGACGATGAGATGCTGTTCTTAGAATTTGATAACGCGCCGGAAGAAGCTCAAGGTGAGGAGGAAGGACGTGGCTTTGTCGAACATGAAGTTGACATGATTCGTAAACGATTTGAACAAATTCTTGACGAAAGCTCCGATACAAAAACCAAAGCAGATGCTATGCTGGCCCTCTTTCTTATGGGTCATGAGATGTCGAGCTCCGAGATCATCGAAATCATGGAAGACCCTGAAGTACCTAAGGATCCAACAGAGAACCAATGAAACCGACGCCTGAATTACCCTTCCTATTAGCCGGCCCGATATTAAGAAAATCCACCGCAGAAGAGCTTGTCTTCTGGCTGGTCACCAGTCGCCCGCTTGAAGGCCAATTTGTCCTTCATCATGAACCGGATCATGGGGTGGTATTTCAGGAAAACCTCCATCACTGCCATCAAATTCAGGTCGGTACTCGCTGTTTTGTCACCTTGGCGCATTTCAAACATCATTTTCCAACCGATGTCGCTCTTAGTTACGAATTTGAGACTCAGCTAGGCCCGCTTAGTGAGCTAAATCCGCATTTACTGTACAAGGATGAAGAAAAACTCACGTTTAAGATTTCAACCAAAGCGGATTATGTTCTGCACGGCTCTTGTCGCAATCCACACCACCCAAGCAAAGATGCGTTAGTCAGCATCGATACTAAACTAGCCACTCAATCACTGGACGAGCGACCAGACATGTTGGTCATGAGTGGCGACCAGATCTATGCCGATCATGTTGCGGGGCCTATGTTGGATGTCATCCTGCAAACCATTGACATGCTTGGCTTACCTTCTGAATCGTTCAGTGACGCGCCGATTGATTCCACAGAAGCTTTGTACGCGCATCCAGACTGTTTTTACGGGCGGGATAAAATACTGCCCCACTATGTGGATGATGGCTCCTTACTAACCAAGTTTTTTCCTAAACGGCATGTGCCGATCTTCAGTTCTCGAGAGAATGAAAACCATCTGATCACCTTCGCTGAGTTTTTCGCCATGTACATCTTGGTGTGGTCACCGACACTTTGGCCGTGCCTCAATCTGACACGTTTGCTCGACGAAGCATTCACTCACAATGGCAAAACACTGTCGCCTAAATGGCAGCAGCAATGGCGTGAAGAAAAGCACATACTGGAAGATTTCATTCAGGGCTTACCTCAGGTCCATAGGCTGTTTGCCCACGTGCCGACTTACATGATTTTTGATGATCATGATGTCACAGATGACTGGAATCTGACGGTGGGATGGGAAAAAGCGGCGTACAGCAACCCGTTCTCTAACCGGATTATTGGTAATGGGTTAATCGCTTACTGGTTATGCCAAGGCTGGGGGAATGAGCCAGATAACTTCAATCATGAGTTTTTGTCTGTCGCTCTCAACTATTTAAAAAGCCCCACAGAACAACACCAAGACGACTTCATTCGTTATCTTTACAGCTTCGAAAGGTGGCACTTTACTATCCACACCTCCCCTAAGGTCGTGGTGTTGGATACCCGAACTCGAAGATGGCGCTCAGAATCTCGAATGAACAAACCATCTGGCCTGATGGATTGGGAAGCTCTGATCGAGTTTCAACAAGAGCTGATGCATCAGGACAAGGTGATCGTTGTTTCTGCAGCGCCTATGTTCGGTGTGAAATTCATTGAAGCGCTGCAAAAAGGCATGACGACCCTCGGTCAGCCACTAGTGATAGACGCAGAGAACTGGATGGCACATCCAGGAAGCGCTAATACGCTACTGAGTATTTTCACCCACACCAAAACACCAACCAACTTTGTTATCTTGTCCGGCGACGTGCACTACTCTTTCGCTTACGACATTAAGCTGCGCTTTCGACGCTCCAGTCCTAACATTTACCAAATCACTTCCAGTGGATTTAAAAACCAGTTCCCTGAGCCGCTATTGGCGGTGTGTGATCATATGGACAGGCTACTCTACTCACCTCGCTCGCTACTGAACTTTCTGACCAAGCGAAAGAGATTAAAAATCAAAAAGCGCGATCCTAATACCGAGGGCGTTCGCCGTTTGGTCAACACCAGCGCCATTGGTGAGCTGAAACTTGACGACCACGGAAAGCCTCTGCGCATTTCAATATTGACGGGTGACGGCAAGGAAATTGATTTCCCACCGATAAAAGAAAAGTAATCTTTTTGTAAAGACACTTGTGCTCGCCTCATATAATCACTATCTATAGAAATAGGAACAAATTTTGAGGCGCATCACATGTTGAATTCAATCACGACCCTATTTAAACAACTCATCGATGGTCAGGATCTAGGAAACCACGCAGGTACCGATCCAAATCTCGCTATCGCTTGTTTACTGTGCGAAGTCGCGGGGGCGGATCATCAAATCAATCAGACAGAGACCGAAGCCAAACTTCAACTTTTGACAAGATTGCTGGATCTAAGCAACGAAGAAGCCATAGCGCTACTCGACCGTGCAGAAGTAAAAAGTAAAGAATCTGCCTCCCTTTATGAGTTTACATCTCAGTTGAGAGAACTCAGTCAAGAAACCCGCTTCGATTTGATCAAAGCGATGTGGGAAGTTGCCCATGCCGACGGCGAGATTGACCCACTGGAAGATGCCGTCATTCGCAAAACCGCAGAACTATTGTATGTCGATCATAGTGAATTTATTCGCGCCAAATTACAGATAGTTGAAGGTAATAGTGAGTAATTTTCTTTTCATAGGTTGAATTTATTTGCTATCCAGTTCTACCTGTAAAACGAAAAAGGATACGTTGACTGCCACCTTTAGTTTAATGAGCCGAATCCAATAGGCTTTACTCCATACTCTCTAGGACATTGCCGCTCCAGCATTACACCGAGCTTAGTCATAAAACTTCGATGATATACGCTGCTATCAGAAAGGCTCTAAAATCAAAAAAGGGAGCCTAGGCTCCCTTTACATCTCTCTTTTATCACAGCATCGTCAATGCTAATTTGGCGAGGTTGTACGCGTCAACGTACCCAGAATGCTGCCGCCCTTCCCACTCAATATTTTGCGCTTCCTGAGCGGCTTTGTGACCAATGCGTTTATCTTTGAGGCGGTGTTGAACGCGATACAAAGTGGCTAAGTTGATGAATTCTTTAAACGGCATCTCAATGCCTTTGTCTTGGCATTCTTGCGCCAAAATACGATCATCACGACCCCACGACGCATAAATCTTATTCGCGCCGCCAAAGTTCTTGATCATCGACTTCAATACTTCTTCAAGCGGGCGGCCCTGCTTTTCAATTTTGCGTGGCGTAATTCCGGTGAGCTGCGAACAAAACAGGGACACTTCATCCTGTTCGGGTTTGACATAGTACTGAGCACGCTTAACGATCTCGCCTTTCACAAGATCGATTTCTGCCAGCCCGACTTCGATGATTTCACCCGTAGTACCGACACCGTTTTCATTCCAACAGCACATTTCCAGATCGAAACAAACTATACGGTTATGGTTCATTGCTCGCCTATGTTTAGTATTCTGATAAAGCGCCGAATTCTACCTCAGTTGAGGTCAAAACTCGAATGCCACCGATTTGATTGAGCAGATCTTCTGCAATCTTCTGTCGAACTGCCCAGTCATTTTGGTCAACTTACCTATAGTGTGACTAAAAATGACTAAAAACAAATCAATCAGGCCTGTTACCGCCTCTTTTCTGAAGGCCTGTAGACTTGAATGTGATAATATTTGCCCCAATTTAACCCAATAATTACGACAATAGCAGTCAAAGTGTGACTCCTATTTCTTCCATCAATTAAGAGAAATGTCATGACGTTCGATTTACAAATGATCCCTCAAACGTTCGATATGCTGCACGCTGGCCTGACGGCTTCAAGCGTCCTTTTACTTCTGATTGCGGTTTCGCGCAAATCTAAAGTCGTCGAAAAAGTGGTTGAGAAACCAGTTGAGAAAATCGTCGAAGTTGAAAAGCCTGTCGAAAAGATCGTTGAAGTAGAAAAAGTGGTCGAAGTTGAAAAAGTGATTGAGAAAGTCGTGGAAGTGGAATCAAAACTTGCTACAGCTTCTACCGACTCTGCCATGCAACTACTATCTATCATGCAGCAAGAAGCTCGCCTGATTGACTTCCTGAAAGAAGACCTGACATCGTTCTCAGACGAAGATGTCGGCGCTGCGGCGCGTGTTATTCACACTGGCGGCCAGAAAGTACTGAACGACTACGTGACGCTTGAACACATCCGTAATGAAGATGAAGAAACGCGCGTTACTATTGAAGAAGGTTTTAACCCACAAGAGGTTCGCTTAACGGGTAACGTGACTGGCAGTGCACCATTCAGCGGCACTCTGGTTCATAAAGGCTGGAAAGCACGCGAAATGAACCTTCCAAAACTGGCTGAAAACTACGATGCTTCTGTCATTGCTCCTGCTGAGGTTGAGCTGTAATGGAAAACCTGAACACCATGCAGGCTGAAACGCCAAAGTTTAGCGTTGGTATCGACTTAGGTACCACTCACTGCGTACTGTCTTATGTGGATACATCGAGCGAAGACGCGCGTGTTGAAGTCATGTCGATTTCTCAGCTGACCGCACCGGGCACCGTAGAAACTCGCAATCAGCTGGGCTCGTTCCTGTATCAACCACACGAGCACGAGATGACCCCTTCAGCTCGTGTATTGCCTTGGTCCTCTGAGCCTAAAGCTCTAGTGGGTGCAATCGCTCGTAACCTTGGTTCAAAAACGCCGATTCGCCTTGTAGCAAGTGCAAAATCTTGGCTTTGTCACGCTGGTGTCAACCGACGTGATGCGTTCCTTCCTGCTGGTAGTCCAGAAGAAGTAGAGAAAGTATCTCCGCTTCGCGCAACGGAGCTGTACCTTGAGCATCTCAAAGATGCATGGAACCACACTCATCCTAGCGACCCGCTTTCAGAGCAAGATGTGACGATTACCGTACCGGCGTCTTTTGATCCCGCGGCTCGTGATTTAACGGCTGAAGCAGCACGCAATGTTGGCTTAACTCACCTGACGCTGTTAGAAGAACCTCAGGCGGCTCTATATAACTGGATCGACAACAGCAATGACAAATGGCGTGATGAAGTCGAAGTTGGCGACATCGTGCTGGTTGTGGATATCGGTGGTGGTACCACTGACCTTTCTCTGGTTGAAGTCACCGAAGACGAAGGCAACTTGACGCTAAACCGTATCGCGGTAGGTGAACACATCCTACTCGGCGGTGACAACATGGACCTTGCCCTTGCGTACCGCTTGAAGATGAAGCTAGCGCAAGATGGTAAAGAGCTACAACCATGGCAAGTTCAAGCGATGACGCACGCCTGTCGTGACGCGAAAGAAGCACTATTGAACGACAGCGAACTTCAGTCAGTGCCAATCGTAGTACCAAGTCGCGGCTCTAAACTGCTTGGCGCCACCTTGAAGACGGAACTGACGCAAGAAGAAGTTCAGCAAACACTAGTGGACGGTTTCTTCCCGAAAGTTGCCGTTACTGAGCATCCAGTTCAGCGTAATCGCGGCGCCCTGACTCAAATGGGTCTTCCGTATGCGCAAGATGCAGGGATTACACGACACATCGCGGCTTTCCTTTCAAAGCAGGCTAATGCTCAAGGTGGAGAAAGCGCTTCAACCGAGTTCAATCCATTTGCTGGAATGCCAGGTATGGGCGGCGCTGAAGCACCTTCAGCCGACTTTATCAAACCAACGGCCATTTTGTTCAACGGTGGCGTTTTAAAATCAGACCTGCTGGCTAATCGCCTAGAAGAAACCATCAACGAGTGGTTGATCGACGCTGATGCTGAGATGGCTCAACGTTTAACTGGCGTGGATTTGGATCTGGCGGTTGCAAGTGGCGCTTCTTACTATGGCTCCGTGCGTCGCGGCCAAGGTGTGCGAATTCGCGGCGGTATTGCATCGAGCTACTATGTGGGCATCGAGAGTGCTATGCCAGCGATTCCGGGCATGGCTCCACCAATGGAAGCTCTGTGTGTGGCACCATTTGGTATGGAAGAAGGCTCTGCGGTTGAAGTACCAAGTCAGGAATTTGGTCTCATCATCGGCCAGCCTGTGAACTTCCAGTTCTTTGGCTCGACGGTTCGCCGTGAAGACGAAGCAGGTACACACCTTGACCACTGGGGCCCTGATGAGTTGGAAGAGCTACCAGAGATTCAAGTTACTCTACCTGTCTCTGAAGGTCGTCGTGAAGGTGAAGTGGTGCCAGTTACCCTAGCTTCTCGCGTGACAGAGCTTGGTACGCTTTACTTAGAAGCGATTGCCGCAGATAACGGTCAAAAATGGCATGTTGAGTTTGATGTACGCGAAGACGCGAAAAGCGACTCAAACGAAGAAGAATAAATAAAAATCAAACGGCATCCAATCGGGTGCCGTTTTTAAATACACGAAGGTTTGTATGGCATCTCCTCGTTTTCTTGTTGGTATTGACCTTGGCACCACAAACACTGTGGTTGCCTACTGTGAAATCACCGACAACCTTGAACAATCCGAAGTATCCCTATTTGATATCGACCAATTGATTGGTCCGGGTGAAGTGGTTCGTAAGCCACTGCTGCCCTCTTTCCGCTACCACCCAGCCGTTGGTCAAATCTCCCCTTCTGACCTGACACTTCCTTGGGAAAACGAATCCGTTTCTGGCGACATAAGTAATGTCATCGTTGGTGAATGGGCGCGTGAATTAGGCGCGAAAGTAGAAGGCCGACAAGTTTCCAGTGCCAAAAGCTGGCTCTCGCACCAAGCAGTAGATCGTAGCTCAGATATCCTTCCATGGGCTGGTGCACAAGACGTCGACAAAGTCTCGCCTGTCATTGCCAGCGCAAGTTACCTCAACCACATTCGCCAAGCGTGGAACTATCGTCACCCAAGTAACAAGCTAGAAGATCAAGACGTCGTCGTAACTGTTCCTGCTTCGTTTGATGAGACCGCGCGTAAGCTCACTCTGGAAGCCGCTGAACTGGCGGGTTTGAAGAAAATCGTCTTACTCGAAGAGCCTCAAGCGGTGTGTTACGACTGGTATGCACGCCACCAGCAAACGGCTGCAGACGAGCTCAAAGAGTTGCCGCTAATTCTGGTCTGCGATGTCGGTGGCGGTACTACCGACTTAAGTTTGATAGAAGCGAAGTATCACAACGATGAGTTAGCATTGGATCGAATTGGTGTTGGCGAACACCTGATGCTTGGTGGTGACAACCTTGACTTAGCATTAGCACACCTCGCGGAAAGCCGCTTCAATCAAAGTAAGAAGCTCACCGCAGCAAGCCTAACTAAACTGATTCAACAAACTCGTAAAGCAAAAGAAGATTTGCTGTCAGTGAGCGCGCCTGACGAAGTAAAAATCACCATGCTGGGCAGTGGGTCTAAGCTACTTGGCGGGACAAAGAGTATTGGCCTCAGCAAGCAAGAAGTACATCAAATTGCTCTGGATGGTTTTTTCCCACTTTCTGATTTCAGTGAAGTGCCAGACAAACGCCGCAGTGCGATGGTCGAGTTTGGATTACCGTATGTTGCAGATCCAGCGGTCAGTAAGCACGTAGCAGAGTTTCTTAATCAGCATCAACAAGTCTCTTATTCCGCACTGGGACAGGAAGACACATCAACGCCTGCCGTTCCGGTCGGCCTGCTACTAAACGGTGGTGTATTTAATAGCGAGCTGGTTACCGAGCGAGTCACAACCCTACTTGGCAACTGGCGCGACGCTCCCGTGACAGTACTCGATAACCCACACCCTGATTGGTCAGTCGCTCTTGGTGCCGTCGCATTTGGTAAGGCTCGCCGTGGCGCTCAGCTCAAGATTGGTGGCGGTGCCGCACGTTCTTACTTCCTGCATTTACAGGAAAAAAATAAGATGGGCAAAGCACTTTGCCTTCTGGCGAAAGGCACGGACGAAGGGCATGAGATTCGCTTAAGTGGACGTCGATTCTCCTTAACACTGGGTGAGCCAGTTCGCTTTAACCTGCTGACGTCAACCCACGACACTCTGACTCACAACACCGAAATTCAAAACGGTGTGATGGTCGAAGTGGACCCAGATATCTTCTCGCCTCTTCCTCCCTATATTTCAACTCTGGAAAGTGAAGGGACTGATCTTCAAGCTAACCAGAAAGAACGTGTTGAAGTACAACTGGCCTGCCAGCTAACTGAAGTTGGCACGCTAAAAATGGAATGTGTCAGCGTTGAAAATGACAACAAACGCTGGGAGCTGGAATTCGAAGTTCGCAATCAAAAAGCGGACGAAACAGAGCAAGAGCAACTGCACCCACGCCTGACAGAATCTAAAGAGCTCATCTCTCGCCTCTACAGCGGCAACAAGAAAAGCGCCGACGCAAAAGAAATCAAGACACTTGCAAAAGACTTAGAAAGAAAGTTAGGTAAACGAGACGACTGGGATTTCACGACCTTACGTCACCTGTTCGATGCTTTTGCACAAGGCCGTAAACGCCGTCGCCGCTCAGAAGCTCATGAGAAAAACTGGCTTCGCTTGGCAGGGTTCTCACTGCGACCTGGCTTTGGCGATACCACCGACTCTTGGCGAATCGAACAAGTGTGGGGCCTTTACCAACAAGGAATTCAGTTCAAAAACCACCAAGGCTGGACAGACTGGTGGGTGTTCTGGCGTCGCATCGCGGGCGGGTTAAGTCAGGAGCAACAAGAAACACTGTTGGCTGATATTGCCAAATACTTACACCCCGGTGCGATGAAGAATCCTCAGTCAGCCAAAGCGGCACAAGATATGGGTTACGAGTCGATGGTTAGACTTTCTGCATCACTTGAGCATCTTGAAGTGGAAGATAAGGTGCTGTTAGCCAGCTGGTTCTTAAGCAAAGCCATCAACCACAATCAATTTGAACAAGCTCATTGGTGGGCGTTGGGCCGCCTAGCGTCACGCACACCTTTGTACGGTAGCCAGCATAGTGTGATTCCTCGTGAACAAGCTGAACAGTGGCTGCCTAAATTGCTCGAACAAAACTGGCTCAAGGAGCCGATGATTGCGTTTGCCGCCGTGATGATTTGCCGTAAGACAGGTGACCGTTTGTTCGATATCTCTGATGACTACCGCGAACAAGTTCTAACTAAGCTGAAACAAAGCAAGGTTCCAGAATCTTGGGTCTCGCTGGTTGAAGACGTCAAAGAGCTATCCGAAAGCGAATCGAAACGCGTCTTTGGTGATGCACTGCCAAGCGGTCTCACTCTCGTTCATAACTAAAACGTTAGTACCAATCTGCCAGCCATTTGCTGGCAGATTTTTTAGATCCACAACTCGCTCTAATTATTGACCAATTATATGATATAAATGAACTTTAAGACCAAATACTTATAAATGTACATTTATGCTCAAGTCTATACTTACTTCCGCAGTATCACTGTTTCTATTTGGCTGCCAATCAGTTTCAAATAGTAATGTTACCGAGTTAGGCCCTAAATCCGGAGATGGCTCAATCGTATTCCTCACTACCTTTGTTAAATCTTCTCAAACTTTCCCATGTAAAAGTCTCGCGTTAGAGATGCAAGACACCAGTTCCGAAACAGCAAAACCTCATGTCCTTAGCTTCTATGTTGACACAGAAGAACCTTACGTAGTGTTTAATAAAATTCCTCCGGGTACTTATTCTATTAAGAACGTTAGATGTAACTCTGGACATCAATCTGTTTTCAACGGAGGGTTAAACTATTTCGAAGATCATGTTGAAATCAAACAGGTCATTAAAGCAAACAAGCTGACACTTTCAGATTACGGCTTTTCAGGTGCAGAATACAGTGACAACTCCTTTAGATTCAGTTTTAATTCAGCGAGTGATAACGTCACCTTGCTCCAAATTCTGTTAGACGAAGAACTAACGAAGGATTGGGATACATATATTCAGGAACCAAGCTCATAATTCACATATCCTTCTTAAGTACCCCTTCAACCTAACAATCATGTAGAGCCATAGTCGAACCTAAAGCTCTACTTCTTAGCCCACAAAAATAGTTATTCGCGGTGATTCTTCATAATAGAGAATCACACTCTATACGGAAAAATCAGCACCTACCCGACATACCCAGTTGCATATAAAGAATGTTCATCACATACTGCTCTCAACCTTAAAAATCGAACAATAAATCATCAAAACAAATACTATTAAGCAAGGGATAGCCATGAGAAATATTACTATTCTGGGTGCTGGGCAGGCAGGCTTGCAGCTGGCGATTGGCCTACAACAACAGGGCTACCAAGTCCGACTTGTCACCGACCGACAACCGCAAGACATTAAGCATGGCTACGTAATGTCGACTCAGTGCATGTTCCATACTGCGCTGGAGTCAGAACGCAAACTCGGTCTGGATTTCTGGCAAGATGATTGCCCTAAAATCGAAGCAATTAACTTGTGCATCACAGCGCCAGATAACCCGGGCCATATCGCTATCGAGTGGCAAGGCCAACTCGACAATCACGCCCAGTCCGTCGATCAGCGCATCAAATTTCCAGCTTGGATGACGCAATTTGAGGAGTTAGGTGGAACTCTGGAATTCAAAACGCTTTCAGAGCAAGATCTCGAACACTACGCATCAACCAGTGATCTGGTCATCGCAGCTACTGGAAAAGGCAACATCGGTGAGATGTTCACACGAGACGAACAGCGCTCCGCCTTCACACAACCACAAAGACACCTTTCTCTGTTCTACATTTCTCACCCGCAATCTGGAAGCCAGCTAGATAAAGTCAAATTCAACGTGATTCCTGGCATTGGTGAGTACTTTGTGATGCCAGTACTCAGCAGCTCTGGCCCTTGTGAAGCGATGCTATTTGAAGCGATTCCAGGTGGGCCAATGGATTGCTTTGATCCTAATTCTTCCCCTCAAGAACGCTTCAATAAAGCCAGAGAGCTACTCCATACCTACCTTCCATGGGAACTTGAACGCATAGACCAAGTGACCTTAACCGACGATAGAGCCGCACTCACTGGCCGTTTTACCCCTGTAGTCAGAAACCCTGTTGCTACATTACCTTCTGGGGCAACGGTATTAGGTCTAGCTGACGCTATTTGCCTCAATGACCCTATCACAGGCCAAGGTTCTAACAACGCAGCAAAAGCGGCACAAGTCTACCTGCACAGTATCATTGAGCAAGGAGATAAACCGTTTGATGAAGAGTGGATGACGGCAACGTTCGAGCAATACTGGGAGGAGGCACAATGGGTCACTCAGTGGACCAATATGATGCTGTCACCTCCACCGCCTTTTGTGCTCAATATTCTAGGTGCAGCGAGTCAGCATCAATCGCTGGCGGACCGTATTACCAATGCGTTTGACGATCCTAAAGACCTGTTCCCTTGGTTTGCTGATGAAACGGAAGCGGCTCTTTACCTCTCTGAGTTATCCGAAAACAGAGCAAATTCGTAAACCTAGTATGCCCATCTTCGCCTTTGAAGTAAGAGCATTCAGAGGCGAAGAATGAATAAGCTCCTTCCTCTTTTTCCCTTAGTTTGGCATTGGCGCTTTTTTGACCTAAATCAACAATAGAGCCTTTAGTTTATTTATTGATTTGTAAATAAAAAGTTATAGCCACCTTGCCAAAGCCTTATGCATCAAAGCCCTTAAGATTATTGTTCATTTTAACATCGATTTTTACCATAAAATCTATCGATATTTTGCGTTTCATCGATAGCTGTTATTTCTTTATGTTGAGTTCCGAGCACGACCCGTTAGAAGCGTGCCGATCTGGTGAGAATAAACCATCACATCAAAAGGAATTCATAATGAAAACACTATTAGCAGTGAGCATATTGTCAGTCTTAACTTTCAACGCACACGCTCAGCGTCAGAACAGTGAACCAATCAAAGTCATTGAGCCCGCCACAGGGTTAGACAGTCAAAAAGTGGAACTCGGAAAAGCCCTATGGTTTGAACCTCGCTTATCCGCTTCTAATACCATCTCATGTAACTCATGCCACAACTTAGCCAAAGGAGGCGTAGACAATTTGCCTAGTTCAATCGGCCATAAATGGTCCATTGGGCCGATAAACTCACCGACGGTTTTTAACTCTGATTTGAATTTTGTTCAGTTTTGGAATGGACGTGCAAAAGATCTTCAGGAACAGGCTGCCGGGCCTATTGAAAACCCTCTGGAAATGGCGTTTAGCCACCAGCTCGCGGTAGACACCCTACAATCCATTCCGCAATATCGCGATTGGTTTAAACAAGCCTACAACGCCGACACCATAACCATCACCGAAGTGACGGATGCTATTGCCACATTTGAAAAAACGCTTAGAACACCTAACGCCCCATTTGATTTATGGCTGAAAGGTGACGATTCCGCTCTCTCAGCGGCACAGATTGAAGGCTATGCGTTGTTTAAAGCCAAAGGCTGTACCGCTTGCCATAGTGGCCCGCTTGCTGGTGGACAGATGTATCAAAAAATGGGGCTGGTTAAGCCTTATGAAACGAGCAATCCAGACATCGGACGCAAAGCCATTACAGGTAAAGAGTTTGATAAGTACGTATTCAAGGTGCCTACGCTGAGAAACATTGAGCTGACTTACCCGTACTTCCACGACGGTTCCGTTTGGGACTTAAAACAAGCGGTAGAAATCATGGCAGACATTCAATTGGGTCAAAAACTCACCAGTGACGAATCTGGAAAAATCACTGAGTTCCTGAAATCACTCACCGGTGAACAGCCACAGGTGACGCTGCCGTACCTGCCACCATCAAGCAACGAAACGACACGACCGAATATCTAGAGAAATAAAGAATTTCAGAATAAAACAAAGGAGTCGCACTGGCTCCTTTTCATTTTTCTCAATAACAACACCAATTTATAAAATTGATGGAATTTAAGTCACAATTCATTGATGAATCTAATGCTAACTTATACATCAGTTTCGCTACCGTATGTTCAGTTCTGACGTATAAACCTTGTTGTGTTGTCTGGCTTATCTCAGGATCTCCACCTTGCTTGGTCTTAGGAGAATAAAATGATAAGGATTTGGTTGATCATTGCTTCGGCAATTTTACTCTCAGCTTGTCAATCTACACCACACAACGAAATCGGGGCTTTTGCTCAAGCAACACAAGAAATTACCTTGCAAGTCGATGAGGTCATCGTCGAAATTAACCAAAGTCATATCAACAAACAACTCATGGATATCGCCACGCAACATGGTAGTGGTCGAGAACCATTGACTAGAGAGACATTGCAGTCAGTCACTCCTCTCTTTGATCAGTCAGCTCAAAAGCAAGTGGCTATCTATCGTGCCAATCACGCTTTGAATCGCTACGCTAAAGGACTTCAAGCGTTAAGCGGTGCCGTTACTCAGGCTGATATCGATATTGCGGCCGCTGAGCTAGCCAGCGCAATGAACGGGATGAATACCAGCTACACTCTTCTCACCAACAACGACGATCTGTTCCAACCCAAAGACATGTCGATTGTGGCAAGCGCTGTTGCTGCAATGGGTACCTCCATCGTTGAAAAACAACGTCAGGAATCCTTGAAATCTGTCATTACTCAGGCCGATGAAAAAGTGAACCTCATTACCGATGAGTTAGTCATCCAATTGGCGGATTCAGGCATGGAAGAGCTGTTGGTATCGAGCAGAAGTACCCACCTAAAACACGCACTTAGGGACTATAGTAAACGATCTTCCAAACAACCGATGACATTCGAACAGAGCTACAACGAGACTCAGGCACTGTACGAGCTGTACACCATCATGTCCCAGACCAAGCTCTCACTACACCAGACCCGACAAGCTATCAAAGCCGTCAAGAAAGCACACAATAGCATCACCAAAGAAGTTCAGGCGGACAGGTTTAACAGCAAAGGCATTATCGCCATCGTCGGCGAACTGAAAAATCAGTGGGAGCGATACGACGACTTCCGAGACGTTGTCACCAGTTGTGAGAAGGGCTACGAGCTAACAGGGGATGACCCTCGCTCTCAAGTTGTGGCCTGCAAACCCTGATATTTTGAAAGGAACCGAATATGGCAGAACTTCCTGAAACCAATCGCCGCTTGAAGGCCGATATCTTGTCGACCATTCTCGAACTCGATAAGCGCTATGAGTTGGAAATGAATGATCAGCTTGCGCTCAACCTAAACAATGCCAGTGCTGAGCTTCACCTGCGGTTGGCTCATATCATTCAAAACCAGCTAAGTGGTACCTCTGCTGAGTTTGACGCGGCATTACAGAGTCTTAGTCGGCTTGCGCAACGCTGCAATGACAAAGCTGATTCATTGGATAATACGACGGAAGTTCTTGGTTCGATAACCGATGCCCTTGATAAGGTAAATAAGCTGGCAAAAAAAGCAGCGAAACTGATGAGTTAGCAATAACTACTTACTGAGTAGTGTTACGCATTCATCAAAAGAGGGGTTGTCACCTGTTCCGATGTCCCATAGCTGCTTAGCTGCGTAATGGGAAAAATTAGGGTCCGCTGGAAACATCGCCTGTCTCAAACGTTTCTTATTAAGATAAAGAACCTTTATTTCTTTTAGTTCTGGCCCAAGAATGTGCCTCGAGTTAGCACATATTTCCGCGAGCCCTTCATATGCATAAGCGTTAACTTCAGCCATATTAATGGTGGCGAATGCATGTGTCGGAACAGCCATAGTGATTAGGATTGTCTTGATGTATTTGTGCATAACTACGCCCTTGCTAGGTTATAGGCCGTAAGTAAATTAAACATTTTGAGTCCCCTAACCTATGTCCAACAGACGAATTAGTCGTTGCTTTGTATCGTTTGTAGAAACTCGGCTTCTGACTGCATGATTTCCTTGTACTCGCCCGTTTCGATGAGTTGCTTTAAACCTGCATTGAATTCACTAACCAGTAATTGACTGCGTTCACTATCAAATCGACTGAATATCACAAACATGTCATCTTCAAGTAAAGGTTTGGAATCTAATTTTATGTATGGCCTTAGTTCTTCAGGTACATAGTGTTTAATGAGGTACAAGCCCCTTTCAACGCCAGTTGGATAAGCGTCTAATCGCCCCTTAGCAATTTTTTGAAAATTGGTTTCTTCTGAGTTGTTAATGTTTACGTAGATACCAAGCTGCTCCATAAAATAGGTCGCGTGATACCCTTGCGTAGCGCCAATTTGATACTTATTTAGATCTTTGGCTTCTTGCCATGAAAACAGTATGTCTGAATGATAAAAGAACTGTACACGTTGGCTGAAAAACGGCTCTGAATAGATAAAATCCTTGATTCTGTCTTCGTTTTTCATCCAAGGGAATGAGCCATCAAATTCACCGCGAATCGCATATTGATAAGACCGCACCCAAGGGTAGTACTCTAACTCGACAGCATATCCGCGAATTTCGAATGCTCTTCGCACCAAAGTTTCTGAGATCTTCAATTCTGGGTCAGAGAGAGAGCTGGTATATGGTTCCCAGTCTCCCACCGCAAACCGAACCGTCTTATCACTGGCAAACGCTGAGAATACACACAGTGAAATGAGTAGAGAGATAAGCCCGAGCAAATTCATAAAAACACAACTATCAATAAAACAATATTAAGTGTAGTTGCAATCTAAATGATTGAAGGGGTTCCTGGCTTCTGAGTTAAATAGCACCTAGATCACAGCGCTCTAAAGCAACTCGGTGCCTTTCCGGACCAGCGCTTGAAACTTCGCCTGAAATTGGCGCTGTCACTGTATCCAAGCCGAAAAGCAATTTCTTCTATCGTCAAATGTGTTCTTACCAAAAATTCTTTAGAGAGCTCAAAGCGAACTTCATCAACAAGCTCTCGATAACTGGTTTGCTCCTGCGTGAGCAACCTTCTTAAAGTCCTAACCGAGCATCCATGCTGGACGGCAATGTCATCAATAGAAGGGAACATACCAACACTCTGATAGAGAAAGGCTTTGATCTGATTACTTAATCGTGTAGGTGATTGCAATACCGCCATCACGGATTCACAAGAATGGAGGTAGGCACAGAGCAAATCTGAATTATGAGAAGCCAACTGCCAATCCATAACGTTCGCTTTAAAAGTTAGCACGCACCGAGGCTGTTCGAATATTACATTACAACGGAAGCGGTCTGCGTAGTGCGTTGCGTAATCAGGTTTTGAGTATGGCAGCTCCAGCTTCTGTAACACCAGTTGCAGCCCGGTCAGTTCAAGAAACAAAGAGGTAATAGAACTGAAAAAATACTCTGTACAAAAAGGAAGTAGCTCACCAATCTCCAAGTCATTTTCAATCTCGATTGATGCGGTCTCATCGTCGCGGGATACTCTTACAGAAAAAACAGGGCCATTGAGATCAAGATATTTAAACCCTGCTTTTATCGCCTCAAAGACGGTTCGACTACTCAAAACCGCGTAACCGAGAATACCAAAATGGCTCAATGTCGCCCGCTCGCCAAGCAACAAGCCTAGACCAATATTGGGGAAATACTTCTGTACATAGTGGAACAGCAAAAGCTTATCCGAATAACTGATATGGCTTTCTTGGCTATGCCAGTCTATATCACTTAAGCCAGAATGGTTTAGTAAGCTATCCGCATCTAGCCCATATTCCTCTACGACACTAAGCAGTAAAGAGATATCTAAGATCCCCAACTGATATCGATGATCAACAGGCAGATATTCTGCGATGACTTCCATGTCTATTCCTCGTGTAATCCAACATTCAGGATAACGGAGTTTACCCTCTCCAATCGTGACAGTGATTCACTTTATGACCGAAAATGACCTGTTTAATAACACTCAAACACGTAACACTGATTGAAATGTTATTGGATTGTGAACTTATCATGATACTTAGCCAAACTGCTCCTGAATACCTTATCCATTCAAATGGAAAGCCGTGTTTTGGTCATTTCGATGGTGTGCCAAAGCAATTGGGAATCCACCGCTTCGAATACCGTAATAACATGGATCGCAAAGTCGGTAAGCTAAAAAAGTACTTTCACTACAAGCAGTTTCAATTTGTCAGCATAACTACACCACGCTATGTGATTGGCCTGGCCATAGCAGATATTCGCTATGTCGGTTCTGCATTTTGTTATGTTTACGACGTCCAGACAGATACTTTGGTAGAGCAAAACTGGTTAAGGCCTCTGAATATCGACAAGCAAATGTCCCTATCTCCACATGAAGGCTACAGCCATATCGCGGCCAAGAAACTAGCGTTTGAGATTACTTACCCCAATTGGCAGGTCAAAGCCAACACCGAGTTATTACAACTCGATGTTTCGCTCCAACCGCCAAGCAGCAGCTTGCCGCTCTCACTTTGCACGCCTACTGGCTATAACGGCTGGACCTATACCAAAAAGCACAACGCGCTGGCCGTTAAGGGAAACATTACGGTAGGTGGAAACCAGATCGACACTTCTCTCGCGTTGGGTGGCTATGACTTTTCGGCGGGCTATATGCGACGCGAGACGAGTTGGCGATGGGCAAGCATCAATGGATGCAGTGACAAAGGCAAACTTGGTCTCAACTTGGCCGCTGGAGTTAACGAAACGGGCAGTCATGAGAATGCTTTGTGGATTAATGAAGAGCGGCACTTACTAGGGGCTGTCCACTTCCATTTTGATCGCCAAGCAACACAAAAGAAATGGCGTATTTTCTCTGATGATGGTCGAGTCGACTTGACTTTTACTCCACTCAACAACAGAAGTGAAAAACTTAACTTGTGGGTTTTGCAGAGCAACTTCCGCCAGTTTATCGGCTACTTTTCTGGCTTTATCAAAGATGAAAACGGCGTACTTCATACATTAGAACAGCAACTTGGTTTAACCGAAGATCACTTCGCTCGCTGGTAACATTTTCGGAGCTTTATATGGATTTCAATACTCTTATCGATAACCCTGAATGGCTTCTGATGCTATTAGCGCCTCTTTTCATTGGTTTGATGTTGGCTGAGTACTTTATCGGGCAAAAGCGAGGCCATCTTCCAGAAAACTCAGCCTATTTTATTCCGGAAGTATTATGTAACTTTGCTCTCGCGGGCATGCATCAACTAGCGGACCTGTTAACTGGACTTTTAATCATTCAACTTTACATGTGGTTGTTTGGCTGGAGACTGATGGACATAGAAATGGGTGTTGCGAGCTTTATTGTTCTGCTCATACTGCAAGATTTCTTCTATTACTGGTTCCATCGCGCCAGTCATCGCATTCGCTGGATGTGGGCTGCGCACGTTGCTCACCACAGCTCTGAACGCATGAACTTCAGCACTGCTTTTCGACAAAGCTTAATGTATCCCATTGCAGGGATGTGGCTATTCTGGGTTCCTCTTGTGATCATCGGATTCGAGCCCAAATGGGTCATTTTTGCCGTATTATTAAACTTAGGTTTGCAGTTCTTCGTCCACACACAATGGATTCGCACTCTTGGACCATTGGAATATCTGTTTAACACCCCTTCTCATCACCGAGTGCACCATGGTCGTAACCCTCAGTACATCGACAAAAACTACGCCGGTGTACTGATTATCTGGGACAAAATGTTCGGTACCTTTGAACCTGAAGTTGAAACTGTACGCTACGGTGTCACAAAACCTGTCGAGAGCTTCAACCCGCTGGTAGTTACATTTAAGGAATGGGGAGATCTCTTTCGCGATGTACGCCAGAAGAAATTATCTTTTCGGCAAAAACTGCGCCTTATATTCTCCCCACCCAAAGACTAAAGAACACTTGCTCCTGATAAAAGCGCTACCTTCGCTCTTTATTGTTGGCAGAGCTCACTGCGTGTATCACCCACTAGCCAAGAAACCCAACGCCTTCTTGAGTTAAAGACAAAAGCTTCATGAAGGCTGATGCCATCAACAATCCAGCCATCCGCTTCGCCTTCGCCAAACTCAGTGAACCTCCACTCTTTGCTGTTAACTCGCTCCCCTTGGGTAAGAGCCTCATTCAGTTTTTTACTCATGACAATCATCGTCATACCGCTCGCACTGCCGATACTCAAACCAGAATCAGCGATTCGACCTATGGCAACTGGGATTTTCATCGTACAGTGGTTGCCAGTTTGGTCCACCCAAGTGTAACTTCCCTCACCCACGCGACCGCGTAACCAAAGTAGTTGACCCGATGTCATATCATTAACTTCCAATACACCAATCGCATCTTCTGGAAAAAGATGGGGGTCTTCATCCGCTATCACTTGATAAGCAAATATAAGCGCGCTCAAAAGTATCCACCTCATAACAAGAGCCCTCTATTATTTATTGGCAAGCTGCTTTGTTGGCTGAGCAGATATGTGAACCAGAATGGTCCAATAGCCGGAATAAAAAACACCAATCCCCATAAGCCAGATTTACCAATATCATGCATACGCCTCACGATTAATGCGACGAGCGGAATGAAACTTGCGACACTATAAAGCACATCAAACCAAGGCAATGAAAAGCCTACATCCAAAGCAATAAGCACCATACTTACTGCCATGTGTACGATTACGAACATCCAAAATTCTCGCCTTGAAGAATGGCCAGAAAAGTCCAAACCTCGTTGCCACGCCAGCCAATAGAAATACATTGTTAATCTCCCCAACACGTAAAATGAGTCTCTATTCTGAGTTCGAAAGGGTAATAAATACGTCCTGAAACTGGTTTTAGGACGTCCTGATACCAGTTTTGGTCTAGTGTGGGCTTCTAATTCAGTTTCATATCGCTATGCTATGACGAATTCAGAAACTATATTCTTACCCAACTCAGGACCAACTATGCTCGCGATTCCCGTCCCTTTTGTTGTATCACTGCTTTTAGGACTGCTGGCAGTGACCTTGTATTTGGGTAACCGAGAGCAAGCCAAATTTGCTTGTGGCTTTTTAATTTTATGTGCCTTAACCACAGCTATAGTTGGATTGAGATGGACCTTCCAATCCCCTCTATTCTTAATTGCTCAACCAATATTCGCAGCTTTGATTCCCATCTCAGCGTGGTACGCGTTTGCACGCACAGGGGACTGGCATTTGAAATCAACATACAAGCATGCCTTAGCATCCATAGTTGTGGTGCTTTTTGTCTTCACCCAAACATTATGGCTTCCACCTCTCGATGAATTGCTAACGGCTATCTACCTTTTTTACGGTATTGCATTAATGAGGGGGGCGTCAGACCAGGATTTGTTGGTTAACGTAACACTGGGACGTTGGGAAGGCGTTCAAAAGGCAAGAATTGTAGCTGGGTGGATGCTCATTTTTTCCGCCCTTATTGATGCTTCTATCTCGCTCGATTTTGCCTATAACCGTGGAAATTTAACGCTTTATATACTGACGCTAGGGCATCTAATCTTGTTACCCGTACTCTCTTTGGCCGTTGTTATCACAGGAATAAACACGACACCGAGTCCTGATGAAACTGACCCTGAGCAAAAGTCGCCAGTGCCTCAACCTGTTATGTCTGAGCATAGAGCAAGGGAAGTTACAGCATTGTTGAATGAAAAGATCCTAGAAAAATCCCTCTATCTAGACCCAGAACTGACGCTCTCACGATTATCTCGCATTATAGGTGTCCCAGCTAAACAGATATCGACGGCCGTCAATCAGGTACATGGAAAGAACATATCAAAGCTGGTCAACGAATATCGCATACATCATGCGCAACAAGCCCTTGCTGAAACCGATGAATCGGTGACACAAATTTTGATGAACTCCGGTTTTCAGACCAAATCCAATTTCAATCGAGAGTTCAGTCGCATTACCGGAACAAGCCCGAGCGAGTATCGAAAGCAGTTAAAACAAAAAGATGGCGAATAACCTAAGAGCTCGAGTCATTTTTGTTTTAACCTGCGACTAAATTGCCCCGGAGTAATCAAGGCGAAATTTTTGAACTCTCTCGTCATATGCGCTTGATCGGAAAAGCCTTGATAGGCGGCCAGTTCGGCTAATGAGAGTTCTGGGTTGTCTCTCAGCTCTTGAATGCTGGCGTGGACTCGACGAAGACGTTGGAAATGCTTTGGGCTCATACCCACCCAATGTTTGAATTTACGTTCTACCTGCCTTTGGTTTTCTCCAAAGCTCTTGCCTATCTTGCCATCCTGCGCAAGATGAATCAGTTTAGCTCTCTCTTCATCCTTAGCTATTTGAGATACGGCTTCCGAGCACCAATCCGTCAGAAGCGCTATTCGCTTGGTATGACTCTGGTACTCGGATAGTTGCTTGCCCAAAGCCTCTGGAGGTTGAAAACAAAACACGTCTTGATGGCTTTCTCTATTTGCTTCAACGAGCTCTTCCAAGAATGAAAACTGCATACCTGGATGAAAACGGACGCCACAAAGCTGAGCCTCGCAGGAAATCGTGATGTTCTTAGTGACTCTGCTATATGGCTGATACATCACGCTTTCACCATATGTTTTGCCTTCTAAACTCACCTGCCCTTGTAGTACAAACATCACCCCAGAGCCTCCATCGCAATAGAGAGGTTTGGAGACAGCTTGCCCACAAGACACTTTAGCCGACCATATTGCCTGAATATGGTCGGCTAGCAGGCCGTCTGGATTGACTATTTCAAAATCCATTTGTTGAGCAATGCTCCTGTCGTTATTCTGCCGACAGACTGCCTATTTCAGGCTTGAACGTTTTGGCAATGCGATTCCAGCTGTTAATTGCATTTATAGCCAGCGTGAGGATAACCAATCCCTGTTCACCAAACATGTTCAGTGTTGCCTGATACGCACTTTCGTCGACATCGCCACCTTTTGTGATACATTCAGCCCAATGTAGCGCAACTATTTCCTCATCGCTATATTCAGGCATATCCCGCCAAGCATTAAGCCCGATCAGACGAGAGTATGACTCTCCTTGCTTTAATGCATCTTTGCTGTGCATATCAATACAAAACGCACACTGGTTAATCTGCGATACGCGAAGCTTAACCAACTCCCATATTGCTATCGAAAGCGTGTTTTGTTGCTCAAACTGGGTGCGAAGGTAATTTTCCTGCTCCATCAGAATTTGGATGCCTTCAGGTGCGGCGTTGAAGTAATTAAGTCTTGGTGTCATATGGGTATCTCCTTGTTTGATACCGATAGACTATCTGTTGCACCAAGTGAAATATTGAATATTTTCGACATCTGCAATGAGCCACAGCCCCCACACAAACTGAAGTTTCATGAATAGAGTTTCCTCTTCTTCCGGTCATATTCATGAAATGAATTGTCCAAATCTTCTAAACTGATATCTTAGTGGCTTTACAGCCTTAAAAAATCAATAAGATAACAGCCTGGGCTTAGGTCAAGTTCAACATATCTAATCAAATCCAAGCAGGAGAAAGTGCAATGGATTACCTCTCAACACTGAAAGTGAAAACACGGCTAGGGATCGGCTTCGGCATCTTAGTCAGTTTGATGGTGACGCTAACCGTTCTGGGTATTCAGAAAGTAAATTTCATCGATATAGTGCTTTCGGAAATGACAGACATTAACTCGGTAAAACAACGCTATGCCATCAACTACCGTGGGAGTGTTCACGACAGAGCCATCGCGATTCGAGATATCGCCATCGCACGCAACCCTCAGGAAATTTCCGCATTAGAACAAGAGATTAAAGAACTGGAAGATTTTTATCGTGAGTCCGAGCAAAACATGCAGGCCATGATAGCGAAAGGGGTGATGTTTACCGCCGAAGAACGCCAGATTCTCGCCCACATAGATCAAATCCAAGCCAAAACACTCCCTCTTGTACGCCAGATCATCGCTGATAAGAAAAACGATCAAGTGATGACAGAAGTTGTTCTCGATCAGGCAAGACCCGCTTTTATTGAATGGCTTAACACCATCAACCAGTTTATTGATTACCAAGAGAACCTGAACCAAACCCTGACTCCTGAAGCTCGTGGCGAAGCTGGCGGTTTCCAAGACTTGATGCTTCTACTGACCGCTATTGCGCTAGCGATTTCTGTCGTTGTCGGTATTGCTATCGAACGTAGCTTCCGCAAGTCTCTGGGCGGAGAGCCCTATGAAGCACAAAGTGCTATCCGCTTAATGGCAGATGGCGATTTGACTCACAATTACGGCGAACGCGTCAGTGGCAGTATTCTTAACTCTCTCTCTGGTATGTCGACGAAGCTCACTCAAATAGTCAGTAACATCGTGTCTGCTTCAGGTCAGTTGGTTGAACAAGTCGATGAAGTGGCAGATGGCTCAAGCCGTGTTTTGCGCTCTGCGCAGCAGCAAGCCAGCTTGACTCAAGAGACAGTAGACAAACTGGACAACATGCGTCACAGCATTGACCAGATTGCCCAAGTAACAACACAGACAGAAAACAACTCTGTCATGACAACAGACAACGCTCGCAGTGGTCGCGAATTAGTGTTTGATGTCGCAGCAGAAATGGAAAATATCTCTGCAACGATCTTTGCGACTGTAGAGCAAGTTAAGCAGTTGGAAGCTCGCACCAAAGACATTGGTGGCATCGTTAACGTGATCAGTGAGATTTCAGAGCAAACCAACCTACTGGCGCTGAATGCCGCCATTGAAGCAGCGCGTGCTGGAGAGTCCGGTCGTGGCTTTGCGGTTGTCGCCGATGAGGTCCGAAGTCTGGCTCAACGAACCAATGATGCAACCTCGCAAATTGAGTCAATGATCAACGAAGTTCAAACTCAAACTGCTGCCAGCGTAATCGCGATGGAAAATACTCAGCCTCAAGTAGAAAAAGGCAAAGAGAAAACTTCTCAAGCCAGCCAATTACTGGTTGATATTGAACATCAGGCCGAAGATACGCTTAGCCATATCCGTGACGTCGTCCAAGCAACCAATGAGCAGGTAGAAGGTGTCAGAGACATAGCAGCGGCTATGGAGCAAATTTCGAGTATGTCGGATGACTCTGTTAACTCCATGGAGAGTAACGAAAACGCTGGCAGAAAGCTCAATCAGCTCGCCAACCAACTCAAACAGGAAGTGGGCTTCTTCAAAATTTAACCCTTCCCCTATCGAACCGAGAACCTCAGACACAAGTCTGAGGTTTTTTCTATGTATACCCTTTCATTTCAGCCTTCATCCGCCTTCAGGTAAATATTGTCTATGCTGTTAAAGCAGCAACTGAGATAAGGAAGAGTCAATGCACAATCTGAAACTGATGTTCTTTAGCCTGATGTTATTAGCGTTACCAGTCCGTGGAGATGTCCTCACTCTCACTTCTCTGGAATGGCCTCCATACGCTGGAAGAAGTCTCGATTCTCAAGGAGCTTCCGTAGCCGTTGTCAAAGCGGCTGTTGAAGCAATGGGGCATGAGCTGACCGTAGAATTTTACCCTTGGGAACGAGCCGTTCACCTTGCCAAGAATCAAGCCAAGTACGCTGGTTACTTTCCTGAGTACTATTTTGAGGCATCCGATCTAATCTTCTCAGAACCGATAGGAACAGGCCCTCTTGGCTTCGTTGAAAACAAAGCTAATCCGATATCATGGAGCAGCTTGCAGGACTTAAAATCGACCAAAATTGGCGTGGTTCGTGGTTATGTCAACACCGAAGAACTCGACAGCATGATTGCCAGTGGCGTTCTTCAATCTGAAGCAGTAACCAGCGACAGTCAAAACCTGAAAAAAGTCTCAGGCCAACGTATCCCTCTCGCTGTAATAGACAGTAATGTTCTCAGCTATTTATTGGCCAGTGATAAGAGCCTCAAAGGAGCGAAGGACAAGTTACAGATGAACGCCAAACTATTGGAAGAAAAACAACTATTCATCGCATTTGGCAATGACGAAACTGGCAAGAAATGGAAATCGATCGTTGACCAAGGATTGAAAAAGATCGATGCCAATCAAATTATGTCTGATTACTTCAATAAATAACCTTTGTGTGACGTAAGCAAATGGGAACGTTGCTCCCATTTGCCGTGTGTACCGACCAGAATCACAGATAACGACGACTGATCGCTGTCCATTCCCTATCACCTATTTTCTCACTTACTGCGTTAACAAAATCTGGAGATAAGCGTCCATCAGTTTCAAAGTTCAATTGACTCATCAAACTGTCTAGACTTGAGCCGGTGTGATTCAAAGCGGAATCCAACTCATACCAAAACGCAGAGCCTTTAAAGTAAAACAACGGGTAATATTGACCTGCACCTTGTTCATTGTAGAGGCGGTTTGCTTCAACCAAGCCTGTTTTTGAGAAAGGAAACTTTTGAGCAAAGCTAAGCCAGAAACGAGTTGGCTCATCCGCAGAATAAGGCGTTGTTTGTAGTGATTTTATCGCGTAGTACTCTGCAAGGCTTTCCGCAGCCCAAGTCGGCCTGCTGGCAGAATCTAAAACATGGACCGACTCATGCGCAGCAATCTTAAGAAGCATCTTCAGTGAAACTGGTGTGAGTTTTCCTTGCTCTAGCCAGGCATTAATCAAAATCATGTTCTGACCAGCGGCTCCACTTAAACTCCCTGATGAGCGGTCCTTTTTGAAGAACGCCATCTGCCAGTCTTGCCGCTGTGTATTAGAGAATACGCTGTTCAAGTAACGTAGCGATGTATCCAATACCGGTTTCCATTGCTCTACTTGCAGCATCACTTGAGGCGCATCGCTGAAAACGGTCACTTTCTTATCATTAATGTTTAGTTCTGTACTTTCCATTCCCCAAACAACAAACAATGGTGGCTCTGATAACTCAGGAATCGTCTGGCAGTTCCGCTCAGGGGTACAAACGCGAATCTCGCTACTCCCTTTCACGCGCGGCAGCGAATTCCACTCACTAATGAAATACCACCCCTCATCAATACTCCGGCTATCAATTTGTTGTGAGATATCCATACCCTGTTCAGACGTGTGTTCCATTTTCAACGACCATTGAATCTGCTGGCATTTCTGAGGACTAGATTGGTCTAAAGCCGTGATCTTACCCGAAGGCAATTGGCACGATATCAACGGCTGGACCGCACTGGCTAAAGCACGAGCAGGTATTATCTCTACTTGCTCTAAACCACTCGTGTCTGCTGTGACGATGACTTTATCAGAATCATCAGGATCAACAGATAATTGATACGTCAGAGACGGTGCAGCGAACACCCCAGTTGACGCAAACAAAGCCAAAAAGAAAAAAGCATCTTTGAAGTTAAACATAAACGAGTGGAGTTGGAGAATTTGCTAGATAGGACATCCAGTGCATAAATAAAGTTCGACCAACAAAACGAAAAACTGAATATTTATCATCGCTGGCAAATCAGTTAAGCTAGGCTCAATTCGCTTTTGGGTTCATTGTGTTGCTAAAGAATCGTTCATTACCTATTGTTTTTCTTGTCACTTTCGTACTGTTCTTCGCTAGTGCAACAGTAGGCGTACAAGCTGGCGAAAAAGCATTAGTTGAGTTGACCCACAGTACTCTAAATCTAGAACGCCTCTCTCAAGTTCACCCGATTGAATGCCCCAAGCCTAATCACAGTGAGGCTCAATCATCGCATCACTGCTGTGCCTCAGTTTGCCTACTGAAAGTACCTTATATCTCCGGACTCACATTAGCAGATGCCATCCCTACTTCACTGGCACTTATCAATCAAGATAAGGCCGAAAAAGCAGTGGCTCGAATTCAGACTCTGTTCCGCCCTCCGATTGCGTAATTCTTAATTTTCACGTTCAACTCCGGTTATATTCCGGCAACTAACTGTATCTATTAGGAATTTATTCAATGAAAAAACTATTCGCCCTATTTGCCACATTAGTATTTGCACTAGCCGCTAATGCCGCTAAGTTCGAAGAAGGAACCCACTACAAAGTGCTCGAAACGGACAAGTCGAAAACTCCGAAGGTCACCGAGTTCTTCTCTTTCTATTGCCCACATTGTTATAACTTTGAACCTGTGATCGACCGCCTCAAAACATCGCTTCCAGAAGGCGCAAAATTCGAGAAAGTGCACGTTGCCTTTATGGGTAGCGACATGGCGATTCCAATGGCCAAATCCTACGCAACCATGGTGGCACTGGATGTAGAAAAGAACTTGGTTCCGGCTATGTTTAAGCAGATTCACGAACGTCGCAGTGCACCTAAAGATGAAAAGGCACTTCGCCAAATTTTTATCGATAATGGTGTTGATGCTAAGAAATTTGACTCGGCTTATAACAGCTTTGTGGTGAATTCGATGCAAAAGAACTTCGACAAGCAATTTAAGCAAAGTACGCTGACAGGTGTACCAGGGGTGTTGGTCAATGATAAATACATTGTTAAAGCCGACAAGATTCGCTCATATGAAGAATATAATGAGCTGGTCAACTACCTGTTGACTCTGTAACAAGAAAGGCCAGAGCTATTGCTCTGGCCTGTTTCTATATTGAAGCTGCCTGTTCCCAGTCGGTTAGCAACTTCATTATCTGATATGAATCTTCAAGGGTAGCACTTGGTCTGCTCAAGCGCTTCTGACCCTCTCCAATGGCTTTGCGTATGTTAGCCACTTGATAGAAGAATCCGTCCCCTTCCGCCTCTACCTCTACTTGTCGCTGTAACGTTTCATACTCTTCCACACTGAACTGATTGCTTTGAGTTGCCAACCAAGGGTTTGAATCAAGTGTGATCGCCCCTTTGCTTCCCAAAATCGTGAAACCATGTTTCAAACCATGATCTTCAGCTGTGTGAATTTGAACTGTGAGAGCATCGCTAAAGCGAATTAACGCAGAAGATTCACAAATATTGCCATCCTGACCAAGGCGACCTAACGCCTGCATCGAGTAGTTATCGAATATTTGATCACCAAACTGCGATTGAAGAATCAAATGCACCAGAGACATTGGGTAACAGCCAAGATTGTATAGCGCACCTTTACTGCCCGGATTGGTAAACTGTGAGATCGCCGCGATATACGAGGCCTGAATTGAGCGAATTTCGCCGATAGCGCCTTTTTTCAGCTCTTCGAGAATAGCGTTGACCAGCGGATGGTTTAGGTACATCAAACCTTCAGCAAAGAAGACACCACTCTGTTTAACAGCATCTAGAGCCTGTTGCGTCTTATCCATATCCACCGACAGAGATTTCTCGCACAGTATCGCTTTGCCTTTTTGCGCCGCTTTGACAACGTACTCATGGTGAACATGGTTAGGCAGTGCAATGTATACGATATCAATTGCGTCATCATTCAAAAGTTCATCGTAGTTCGAATACGCTTTCTCTGGGCGATAGTTCGCCACAAAGTCATCTAGAGGCTGTTGAGAGCGCCCTGCTACTGCGTACAGCTCGCTGCCTTCATCATTATTGATCGCTTCCGCCATCACGCCTGATATAAAACTGGTTCCGAGTACACCCCATTTCATCCTGCTAGCTCTCCACTTTGCGATTCAAATACTTGCACTAAATCCGTTATGCCCAAGGCAATGAATGCTTGGGTATGAGGCATGGTAAAGTGCGCTTCAATCGCCGCTCTATCCTGATACCTTTCCCATAGAATGACACGGCTAGGCTCATTAAGATCGTACGTTGCTTTTGCTTGTAAGCAGCCCGCTTCACTTTCCATGTCGCGACAAAATTGCTCAATGGCATCTTGCGCATGTTGTATTTCCACTTCAGGCTTTATTTTCAGCTCAGCGGTCACGTAAATCATCTCTATCATATCGGCATTCTATTCATTATTCAGACTTCATAATGTAATTATCTCCGTTCAATTGATAAACTTAGCTTTAGTTGATTATTTGTAAACTCTGAGTGTTCAATGGACAAATTCACCAGTATGAAGGTCTTCGCTTACGTGGTCGAACATGGCAGTTTTCGCAGTGCCGCCAGCCACTTTGCTCTTTCCCCGACCATGATCAGCAAGCACATTAGCCATTTGGAAAATCATCTGGCGACTCAACTGATCCATCGAACTACACGTAAACAAACATTGACCGAGTCAGGCCAGCTTTATTACAAAGAGTGCCAACGAATTCTCGAAGATCTTGCCAATGCAGAGAATCTGATTCAAACCTTAGAAAACAGCCCAAAAGGAGTGGTGAAAATCAATTGTCCGGTCACTTACGGCAATAAGGTACTCGCTCCACTCATTGCAGACTTTCTCGCGCAACACCCAAACATCAATGTCGAGATGGAGCTCAGTAACGAACTGATCGACCCACACCTAACCGATGCTGATATGATGATTCGTATCGGTAACCTTGAAGACTCAGCTCTGGTCGCACGTTACCTTGGCGACTACACGCTTATTTTTTGCGCTTCTCCGGCTTACCTTGCGGCAAATGCTCCAATCGAGTCAGTGTCAGACCTCACTCAGCATCAATGTCTCGGCTTTAGTTACAGTGAAGGCAGTGCAAGCATAACGACACAAATTGCCAGTAGTGCCTTTCTACGCGGCCAAACCCGGCTTGCCTCAAACAATGGTGAAGTGTTGCGCAGTGCTGCCCTATCAGGAGCTGGAGTGATGCTGCAGCCTACCATTTTGGTTGAAGACGATCTCGCCAATGGTCGGCTAGTGGAAATTCTCAAACAAGACGTGCCTGCTCCCAAGCCTATTCACTTGCTGTACAAGAGCAAACGACTCTCTTTGAAAAATAGGACCTTTGCCGATTTCATCCTTAATAATTGCCGACAAGGTCAATTGAGATAAGGCATAACAGGCTGTTATGATAATGAAAAATAAAAGGACACAGCACATGACAGTTGAAAAATTTGAACATATCTATCAACGAGCAGCAGAGCGCAAAGGTGGCGAAGACCAGCTGGAAGCCTTGCTTTCAACCCCACTGAGCAAAGAAGAAATTGCGGCCATTCCCAACGATCGCTGGCTATCTGCATTCAGTATGAAGGTATTTCAAAGTGGCATTTCATGGAGTGTGGTTCGAAACAAGTGGCCTAACTTTGAAGAGGTCTTCTTCGGTTTTAAGATCGAACCACTATTGATGTTGTCTGATGAGCAATGGGATAACAAAGCCGCGGATGAACGCATTATCCGTCATCACGCTAAAGTGAAGTCCATACACGCTAACGCACAAATGATTCATGAAGCGTCTCTGGAACATGGCTCTTTCGGCAAAATGATCGCCGAATGGCCAAGCGAAACTATTACTGAATTGTGGAGTTTCCTAAAGAAGAAAGGGAATCGACTTGGAGGTAACACCGGCCCATATAGCCTTCGCCAAATGGGTGTCGACACTTTCATTATGTCTGGAGATGTCGAAGCCTACCTAAGAAACTGCAAAATTATTGAAGGTGGCAGAGACACCAAACGCTCTCTGGATTCTGCCAATAAGGCGTTCGCCGAATGGCAACAACAAAGTGGGCGCAGCCTGACCCAAATCAGCCAGACGATTGCCTTTAGTTCAGGGGATAATCGCGTATAGCCTAAACTAGATTGTTCAGAACCTTCTCGCATAGTTGCTTAAGCGTCACCAGTTCATCGACCTCAAGATCAATTTTGCATCGCATCGCGTTAGGCACTGATTTCGCCGAATCCTTGAGCGCCTGACCAGCATTGGTCAGGTTAAGTACTCTTACACGCTCATCCTCTTGGCTTCTGCCTCTGGCAACAAACCCTTTCACTTCCAGCCTTTTCAGCAATGGGGTCAATGTGCCTGAATCAAGATGGAGCCTTGTTCCCAAATCTTTTACGCTGGCGCCATCTTTTTCCCAAAGCAACATCATCACCAAATATTGAGAGTAGGTAAGATCCAGCTGTTCAAGCATAGGTCGGTAAGCGCGAATTACTGCATTTGCCGCACTGTAAAGCGGGAAACAAACCTGATTATCCAGCAATAGCTTCTCTTCATCCGTCATGTTTTCTACATTTTGACACTTACTCATTCGACACCTATCAAATAAAAACATTTAAATTGCGCACAATATAGTTGCATTCCAGATAATTTTCGATCTAATATTGCAGGCAATTAAATTGCACACAACTCAAATAAAAGGAAGATGACATGACAACTCTATACAAAACTTCAGCTAAAGCGCTTGCAGGTCGTAATGGTCAAGTGAAAACTGACGATGGTTTACTTGATCTAGAACTTGCTTACCCTAAAGAAATGGGTGGCAGTGGCGCAGCGACCAACCCAGAGCAACTATTTGCGGCTGGTTACTCTGCCTGTTTTTCTAATGCCATTTTGCACGTTGCTCGAGAAGCGAAAGTGGCGATCAGTCAAGCACCAGTCACTGCAGAAGTCGGGATTGGCCCAAATGATAATGGCGGATTTGCGCTGACTATTAGCCTCGCTGCAGAAGTGGATTTACCTCAGGAACAGGCTCTAGAATTGACTCGCGTTGCCCATCAGGTGTGCCCTTACTCTAACGCTGTTCGCGGTAATATTGATGTTCAAGTAACTGTGAATGGCGAATCTCTCTAACTCTATCCAAACACAAAAATGCCGATCGATAGATCGGCATTTTCACATCAACGGTGTCCCTTCGTTACGCAAACTCTTTACGCAGTTTTTTCGCCGCCGACACCATATTAGCTAGCGACGCTTCTGTTTCAGCCCAGTTTCGTGTTTTCAAGCCACAATCTGGATTCACCCATAACCTTTTCGCTGGGATCTTCTCAGCCGCTTTGTTGATCAATCCTTCAATCCACTCCTCACTCGGGATGTTAGGCGAGTGAATATCGTAGACACCTGGGCCAATCTCATTCGGGTAATTAAACTCTTCGAACGCTTTAAGGAGCTCCATGTTTGAGCGCGATGTTTCAATCGTAATCACATCTGCATCCAGTGCTGCGACTGAGTCGATGATCTCGTTAAACTCTGAGTAACACATGTGCGTATGTATCTGAGTTTCTGGTTTTGCACTAGCTGCGGAAATTTTGAAAGCATCCACCGCCCATTCTAAATACTCTGTATGGTCACGTTTTTTAAGTGGCAAACCTTCACGAATCGCCGGCTCATCAATCTGGATGATATTGATGCCCGCATCCTGCAGATCAGACACTTCATCACGCAATGCAAGCGCTAGTTGATTGGTGATCTCCTTGCGACTGATGTCCTCACGAGGAAACGTCCAGCAAAGGATGGTTACAGGCCCAGTTAACATACCTTTCATTTGTTTGGACGTCAGCGATTGTGCATAGGTCGACCACTCAACGGTAATAGGCTTCTCACGTTCAATGTCTGCAACGACAATCGCAGGCTTCACACAGCGAGACCCGTAACTCTGAACCCAGCCAAACTTTGTTGTTTGAAAACCGGCCAAGTTCTCTGCAAAGTACTCAACCATATCATTTCGCTCAGCTTCACCATGAACCAGCACGTCGAGATCCAATGCTTCCTGTCGCTTCACGGCGTCTTCGATATGCCCTTTTAGGGCTGCTACATATTCAGAGTCAGACATTTGACCAGTACGGTAAGCACTTCTCTGAACTCGTATTTCGTGAGTTTGAGGAAATGAGCCAATAGTCGTTGTTGGGAAAAGCGGTAAACCTAGCACAGCACTTTGATACTCTGCGCGTTCCTCATAGGGTGCGCTGCGCTCTGCCAGCGATTTGGTGATTTGATTTAATCGCTCCTGCACCTGAGGTTTGTTAACGTGTGTTGCTGTTTTTCGAGCCTCAATTGGAGCACTATAGACAACACATTCTTGAATGGCTTGCTGGTTGCCGTCCAGTGCTTTGCCTAACAAAGCAACTTCATGCACCTTCTGTTTGGCAAAGGCGAACCAACTGCGAACTTCTTCCGACAACGCAGGTTCAAGCTCTAAATCAACTGGGCTATGCAGTAATGAACATGAACTCGCGACCCATAACCTATCACCTAATTGCTGCTTAACAGGCTGCAAAAGCTCAAGCTGTGTGCTGAGATCAGCGCGCCAAACGTTGCGTCCATTAACCACGCCTGCGGACAGTATCCACTCTTTGGGCAAACGAGATACTACGGTGCTCAGTTGCTGAGGTGCGGCTGCTAGGTCAATATGCAAACCATCAACATCGAGTTCAACAATCTTATCTAATGTGTCATCAACGGAATCAAAATATGTTGTCAGCAGCACTTTTATGTCGCTGCGAATCACCTGATACGCGAGTTTGAATGAAGTTAACCAAGGTTTTTCGAGTTCTAGCGACAATACGGGTTCATCTATCTGTACCCATTCGACCCCTTGCTTAGACAGCTTTGACAAGATGTTCTGATAAGCCGTAAGAAGACGCGGTAACAAGGTTAGGCGGTCGAACCCTTCATTCACCTCTTTGCCAAGATAAAGATAGCTGATCGGCCCCAGTAGAACAGGTTTCACGTTGTGACCAGCTTTCGTTGCTTCACTCACCTCTTCAAACAGTTGCGGCCAACTGACGTCAAAACTATCGTCTTCACTGAACTCTGGCACAATATAATGGTAATTGGTGTTAAACCATTTGGTCATGTCTGATGCCGCAGAGCCATTACAATCGCAATTCACCTGCGACTGCCCACGCCCCACTTTAAACAAAGTATCCAGATCCGGGAAGCCATCACGATGGCGTTTAGGCACATGGCCCAACAATAAAGTCGTGGTAAGTACATGGTCATACCAAGCAAAATCACCGGCAGTAACGAAACTCAGATCTGCATCAGATTGCGTCTGCCAGTTCTTGTTACGTAGCTCGGCGCCAACGGCCTTTAACTCAGCCTGTTCAATTTCACCACGCCAGTATTTCTCCAACGCAAACTTAAGTTCACGCTTTTCACCAATTCTTGGGTATCCCAAAATGTGAGTTGTTGTCATAGCCCTAATCCTTCTGGTTTGTAATCGTAGATGTATGTTCTGTTCAGACGGCATAGAAGGCGTCTGGATGGCTAAACTATCTCGCCAACCTAGTGGCGGAACAAGTTCCAATTATTCAACCTGTTTATTAGATTATTTCATGTTACTTATGCCTTACATGTGAAATCTCCATATTCAAAGTCATATGACTTTTTAGACGTCTAGATGTTTACACTCCTAAAAAATGCAGGTAAGTTAGTTATATTCATCATCAGTGATTACGGTTGAAGGGATTTCATGATTGAGCTTAAGCATCTGAAAACATTAGCAACGTTGCGAGATACGGGGTCGTTAACCGCCACCGCAACGACGTTACATCTCACTCAGTCAGCCTTGTCTCATCAAATAAAAGATCTCGAAGCCAGAATTGGCGGTCAGTTATTTCTGCGAAAAACACGCCCGGTAAGGTTTACATCTGAAGGCGAGATTCTTCTGAATTTGGCGGATCAAGTGCTGCCACGATTAGCCCGAGCAGAGAATGAACTTGCCAGCCTGAAAGAAGACGTCAATGGACGCCTGCACATGGCAATTGAATGTCACTCTTGCTTCCAATGGTTAATGCCAGCTTTGAGGGAGTACCAAGTTGCTTGGCCAAGCGTGACTCTGGACTTCTCATCGGGATTTGGTTTCGAGCCTCTGCCTGCGTTGATGAGTGGCGAGTTGGATTTAGTCATTACCTCGGATATCCAGCCTAGGTCAGAAGTCCATTATGAACCCTTGTTTGATTTTGAAATGCGCCTTGTCACCGCGACCAATCACCCGCTTGCGGCAAACACATCTGTCGAACCAAGTGATTTGGAAAACGAAACCATGTTGTCTTATCCGGTACAAAAAAACCGACTGGATGTGGTGAAACATTTTCTCCACCCAGCAGGCATTGAACCAGCAAAATGGAAACAGGCTGATAACACTCTGATGTTAGTCCAAATGGTCTCAGCAGGCTTGGGAGTCGCCGCGTTACCAAACTGGGCCATCAGCGAATTCTCTCGTCAGGGGTTGATAACCAGTATTTCGCTTGGTGATGGTTTATGGCGACGCCTTTTCGCCGCGACTCGCAATTCAGACAAAGATAAACGTTACCTTCAGGCGTTTTTTAATACTGCAAGACAGCAATCGAAGAGTCATTTGGAAGGGATAAAAACGGTATAAAAAAGGAGGCAATCAGCCTCCTTTTTAAGTGTTATCTGTCATAAGATTTGAACTGATTGGTGAGAGGATCATACTGATAGCCGAGGACATCGAGCTTACCAATCACAGTTTCGACATCCATTTCATACATGGTCACAAGCTCTTCAAAGCTGTTACATTCGAGTCTCAGCTTTTCATTAACGATACCAAGCAAGATGATGCTATCTAACCTTCCAACGTTACTCAGATCCATAGCCACACTCCTGTGCTGATCGCCTATCTCAAGCGTAGCTTCAAATCCTCAAATTTAAAGTGAGCCGCTTCTAAAGAACGAACAAGCCTTGATTAAACGTCGTGGCCGAAACCAACGTCAACAATGCTACTGCCAACTGAATTTTGTTGACGGTTTTCGACACAATGATGTGCCAGCACCAGGTGAGGACGGACGTAATAAGAAGAGCAAAACCTATCAACAAAGGCTGAGTCGCCTGAGTAAGGACAGCTTCTTCTAGACCAAAAGCTTTTAAAAGAATTGCTAGGCTCATCAGCATTGCCGAGATAACACCCGTTACTGGTAAAATACGATGAAAAGCCTGAAGCCTAGTGCGGGCTACAGTAAGAAGTAAGTGAGCAAACAGAGCGCCTAGAAGAATGATCTGAACGAATACGTTTAGGCCAGCCGCTAAATCAGGTTGCTCACCAATACCAATCGCGACATACGCCAGCGCCAGGCCATTGGCAAGATACATCACCCACAATGGGCCTTGTACCCGAGTTTTTTTGGTCTGAACCTGCGAGTAAAAGTAAGCAATCGCAAACACCACCATCATGGCTTCGATTTTCAACGACGCGACGGCTAGCCACATAATGGCGAGAACAGGGAGAACTTTATGAATACGACCTCGCTGGCCTGGGCAAATATCTCCTTTGACTAAAATAAGCGTCAAAATTAACTGAGCGCCTAAAAGCATAGGAGGAAACACTGCTAACAATTGTTGAACCATGATGTGAGCTATTACTATTGTTTTTAATGGAAGCGGATAATAGCAGACTTGCTTAGATAAGTGCCACCAGCGTTACCTTACCCCTATCGATACAATGAGTAATCGCTGAAGTACAAATGGTATTTGTCCAACGTTATAGCTACAAAGCATGTACTTCATGCACAGGCTGGCCGCTTAAAAGATACTGAACAATTCTTTCTTGCTCGACAATACCTTTGAATCTCGATTCTTCATCCACCAACACCCATGGAAAAGGTGCTCGCTCAATAAGCGCCTTAACCTCACTCAACGATATGTGCCAGTCCAATAGTGTTTTTGGTGCGGACATCATGCGGTGTGCTGATTTGTGCCACATCGTATGCTCTTTACTGGTCTCATGGTCTGTTCCCATACTTGGTGTCATATGAAGATTCAGCGCAGCTCTATCAATGATACCGACACAATGTTGCGATTCGATCACTGGTACAATATTAATTTCCACATTGCTAAAATAAGTGTGTATCAAGGATAGCGGCTCTCCTGGGTCAATATGAGGAAGCTGCGCCGTCATCAGTTCTGCGATAGTCCCTGCATGACCTTTCTCCATCTCATTGTTCGTTGGTAATTCACAATAGTTCTTAGCAACTCTCAATGCTTCAATTGGCAATGGCTTGGAAAAAAAATAGCCCTGGATGCAATCCACGCCCAAGCTACGCAACGTTAGGTATTCATCTCTTGTTTCAACGCCCTCAGCCACGACCTTAAGTTTTAATTTCTGAGCCAACTGAATAATGGTATTGACGACATGATATTGCCGACTAGCAAAGCGAATGCCTTGGACAAAGCTTCGATCAATTTTCAAAACATCAAAGTAGCTCTTATTGAGATAATCGAAAGACGCACATCCTGTACCAAAATCGTCAACAGCAATGGATACGCCAGCTTTTCGAATCGCTGCAAGCAACTGCTCTTGGTAACTGTCGCCATCAAAATACGCACTTTCCGTAAACTCAATCGTCAACATATCCGGTTTGATGCCACTTTGATCGATGAGCTGGGCGCTGTGGCGAAGGATCTCCGCGATGTCTTGCTTGGTATTGAATGAACGATTGACAGATAGCCCAACATGGTCGCCAAACAGTTGCTGCAGCTCCGGTAGCACAGACATAGCTTTTCGGTTAACGACGTCATCCAAACTGACAATTAAATCAAGGTCTTCGACAATATTGATAAGCTCCTGCGTTGATGCACTCGTCGTTTCGTTGACAGGAAAACGACATAGGGCCTCAAATTTGTCGATTCTACCCTTCTTAATATCGATAATTGGCTGGAAAAAAACGTCGATTGTCTCCGCCAAGATGGCTTGCTCGACCCAACTCTCTAGCTGCTTTTTACGCTCCACTTGTTCATGGATCTCGCGATCATAAAACGCAATCCTCTTACTTTCGCCAGAATGGAGTTCAAGCAGAGACTGCAATGCATGAGACAACAGCTGCCTGGGCGACTTGGCATCTGAGTGCATTACGGAAACCCCTGTTAGACCAAACTTGAGCGATTGAGCGACAGTGCCCTGAGCATGCTTGAAGCTGTGGAAAAAGGCTTTAATCATCTTCCTAATAGCGCGAACATTTTCAGTCCCCTGGGAGTTTTCTACACTCAATGTCACCGCAAACCGACCATCACCAATATAGCTTGCATACGGAACCAAGGAGTTTTCAGCAATGTAGCTAGCAAACTGACGTTTAACCTCTTGCTCATTCGCCAACGGAAACTGCGGTTGTAACGCCAGCATTATCAGCAACTCTTCACCTTGGTTATCACCATACTCTTTGTCCAGCTGCTCTAAAAACCGCTCTGGAGACGGTAATTGAGTCAGTAAATCAACACCGCCAGTTTCTCGGTCGTCAATTCGGTGAAGCTGATTAGATAAATCTGCACACAACCCCAAAAAGTAAGATTCACCGTTTCCCGGCTCAATCTTATGAATAGTTAATTCTTGGGGTAGGACGGAGTTGTCCGCTTTTTTAGTCAGCATAGGACCACTCCAGTGACCATGCCGTTCGATGCTGTGCCACAGGTCACGGTAATAATCTGCGCTAAGTTTTTCTGCGTTCAGAATATTCGTTTTTAAGCCCAGAATATCTTCGAGCTGATGGCCTGTAATTCGCTCAAAATGGCGGTTACACGCAAGGATTCGGGTTTCTGAGTCCGTCACTAAGACACCATGGTGTCTGTTCTCAAATACAGAGTAAAAAATATCCGCTGCGACCATTCTCGATGGAATAACCAAACACGGAGCAACCACGCCTTTTAGCACAAACTCACTTTCCGCTTGGATGATGAACTCTACGTAAGTGAACAAGCTATTGGGTGTAAGTAAGCAGCAATGGAATGAATGAGTTTTGTCGGAAGCTAATGCGGACTTAAACATAGTACGAGCCATACGACGCTGAGTCGTCGGCAGCAGCTTGAGTAGCTCCTTGGCTGAAATGGTGGGTTTATGACAGCCAAAGAGCCGTTTCATCGCCTCGGGCTCGCAACTAAACTCCTGAGTAACAAGATCTAGCTGCCAGGTGTACGTTTGGTATTTGCGCTGACGATGGGGGGCTGCTTTCTCTTCCACAGCTATCTCGGAATCTACGCCATGCATAAGCACACACCTCAAATTTTATATTCATCACCACCCTATAATATTAGTCCCATATGAAGGCGTAATCCGTTATATAGCTAACACAACTAACAACAACCTGATGCATAACTAATAGGACGTGCATTAGGCATGAAGAATCTAGGGACATGTTGAGGTAGATAGTAGTCTCTCAAGCCGCTATAATTCGCGCTCCCTGGAACAGAGAACAAAATATGTACAGCAATATCACCCCTATTCATGAGCACAAAAAATACTGGGCAGAGTGCTTCGGTAATGCCCCTTTCCTACCGACAAGTCGTAAGGAAATGGATGCCCTAGGATGGGACAGCTGTGACATTATAATCGTGACTGGCGACGCTTACGTGGATCACCCAAGCTTTGGTATGGCAATTATCGGTCGCCTGCTTGAAGCTCAAGGGTTTCGTGTCGGTATCATTGCACAGCCTGAATGGCACAATAAAGATGCTTTCACTCAATTGGGTCGACCAAATCTGTTCTTCGGCATCACTGCTGGCAACATGGACTCAATGATCAACCGTTATACAGCTGACCGTAAGCTACGCCATGATGACGCCTATACACCAAACAACGAAGGCGGTAAACGCCCTGATCGCGCGACATTAGTATACTCTCAGCGCTGTCGTGAAGCTTACAAAGGTGTGCCGCTTGTTCTTGGGGGAATCGAAGCCAGCTTACGTCGTTTAGCCCACTACGATTACTGGTCCGATAAAGTTCGTCGCTCCATTTTGTTTGACGCAAAAGCAGATATCTTACTATTTGGTAACGCAGAGCGCGCACTGGTTGAAGTTGCTCACCGATTGGCTGATGGTGAAGAGATTGGCACGATGACTAATATTCGCGGTACGGTTGTCAGCCTGCCAGCGGAGCCAGAAGGCTATAAGATCATTGACTCTTCACGTATTGAAAAACCGCGTAAAGAAGCTTTCATCCCACCGAACCCATATACGGTAGAAGAACAGTGTGACACCAAAGCGAAAACTGAAGAGCCTGAAGCGAAGCCTATCGCTATTCGTCCTTCTCGTCACGATGCAGCAACAACTGCGGTACGTATCCCGCATTTTGAAAAGCTGAATAATGACCGAATTCTCTACGCTCATGCCAGCCGTATTATGCACCTTGAGACTAACCCATATTCTGGTCGCGCATTAATTCAACGTCACGGTGATCGTGAACTTTGGGTTAACCAAGCTCCGATTCCTCTTTCAACGGAGGAGATGGATTACGTTTTCGGCCTGCCTTACGCACGTGTACCGCACCCGAAATATGGTAAAGCAAAGATTCCTGCCTACGACATGATCAAAACCTCCGTGAACATCATGCGTGGCTGTTTTGGTGGCTGTTCTTTCTGTTCTATTACTGAGCACGAAGGTCGTATCATCCAAAACCGTTCTCAAGAGTCGATCATAAACGAGCTTGAAGAAATCCGAGACAAAGTACCAGGCTTCACTGGTACCATTTCCGACCTTGGTGGTCCAACGGCAAACATGTATCGACTCGGCTGTAGCGATCCGAAAGCTGAAGCAAACTGTCGCCGTCCATCGTGTGTTTTCCCTGGGATCTGTAACAAGCTGAATACCGACCACAAGCACACTATCGATCTGTATCGCGCAGCACGTAAAGTGGAAGGTGTCAAAAAAGTGATGATAGCTTCTGGCGTTCGTTACGATTTGGCCATCGAGTCACCTGAATACGTTAAAGAGTTAGTTACTCACCATGTTGGCGGTTATCTGAAGATCGCACCTGAGCACACAGAAAAAGGTCCACTGAACCTAATGATGAAGCCTGGCATGGGAACTTACGATCGTTTCAAAGAAATGTTTGAGAAGTACAGTGCAGAAGCAGGCAAGAAGCAGTATCTGATCCCTTACTTCATCTCTGCGCACCCGGGCACCGAAGATGAAGACATGCTGAACTTAGCGCTGTGGCTTAAGAAGAACGACTTCGAGTGTGATCAGGTACAAAACTTCTATCCATCACCGATGTGTAACGCCACATCGATGTACTACTCGGAAACCAATCCACTTAAGCGTGTTAAGTACAAACAACGCGAAGAAGTGCCAGTAGCGAAAGGAGAGCGCCAGCGCCGCTTGCACAAAGCCCTACTGCGTTACCATGATCCGGCTAACTGGCCGCTAATTCGCGAAGCGCTTATTAGCATGGGCAAAAAGCACTTAATTGGTGACAAACAGAGCTGTCTGGTACCAGCAGAAGACAATGGAGCCCTGACTCCCGCACAGCGAAGAAAATCTGGTCGTCATGGCTCAAACCGTTTCGCGACTAAACATACAAAAAGTCAGCCAGGGTTTGAAAAGATGAACGGCTCTGGTCAGAAAAAACCAAACAATAGCCGCAACTCAGGTAACGGTGGTAAACCAACAGGTGGTCGAAATGGTAAGCCGGGCGGTCATAGTAACAGTAAGCCACCAGCGGGCGGAAAACCTTCGGCAGGTCGCAAGCCTAAACGTCGATAAGCAACCCACTCTGACACATTTTAAAATCGCAGCTTAGGCTGCGATTTTTTATTGTCATCAATCCCTTCTAACTCGCCTACTACGGATAAATTTATTAATTATTTGCGCCTTGGTTCATAGGTTCCATACTTAGTTCATTGGAATCCAACTCCCGATGGAGAGATAGAGATGAACGTTCGTCTGTCCCATGCCCTCTATATGGGCTTTTCAATAATAATAATTACCACCCTGATTTTAGCTTTCATCGTCTGGTCTCTCGTCAACAAATCTGCCACCATTTCACAGGAAATAGAGTCTGATGATGTACCCGGAGTGTTGGCCTACTTCAACGTATTGGATGCAATTGGAAGCCTACAAACTAACGCCCTCGAATATCTCAATGGCGATGCAGGGCAACGCAATGCTTTTGAAGAGAATGCCAATGAATTCCAGCAGCAATACTTGCGATTACGTGCGCTAGAGTCGGCTAAAGCCTCCGACGTCGAGAAAATGGATCGCATCATTAGCCTAGCGAACCAATACATTGAACGCATTAACCAAGGCATCTTCACCAAATTCAACCCCGCCGATGAACAGCAAGCTATCGATAAAATCAATCAGCTGACCAAAAACATTGGGGCACCGTTGGAGGATTTACTCGATCAACTCGCAGAAAAGCGTTTTACCGAAGCCTATAAAAGCACCGAGCTCGATAGGACTTTGAATCAAGACTTACCGAGTATTCGTTATTATCTTGAGTTGGTCGACGAAGCCGGCGATATGATTGCAACGCTCAATGCCTACATTATGGGTGACCCAGCAGCACGAGACACCTTTAACAATGATGCCGGCGCCTTTGCAGGATATCTCGATAAACTCCGTCCTCTAGAACCAGATCCGCAAGCTTCAAGCCAAATCGACGAGGTTGAACAGTATTACTACGACATTATTCGTATTGCTCAGGAGGTCTTTGAAGGCTACGACCCTTCGGGTAAGAGATCAGCAAACATGCTGGTCGGTGAATTGAAGCAATCTATTATTCTTCCGCTGGAAGAAATCCTCAATAACTCGGCCACAGAAGAAACCAACGACTCTATCCAAGCCTTAGCAGAACTCAACAACAATATGTCGACCATTATTTTCTGGCTGACCATAAATGTTATTGTGGTGTTGGTTGTCGGCATTGCTGTCGCTTGGGGCCTACTAAACATCATCCGTCAGAGACTAGATGTGATTGCAGCAAAAGCCAAGTCCATTGCTGACGGTGATTTGTCAGAACCGCCGATCAATGAAACCAACAAAGATGAACTGGGTGAACTCGCTCGTGCAATTGATGCAATGCAACAGTCTCTCAGAAGTGTGTTATCCAATATCACAAGTGTTGCTTCTGAAGTTGCTAGCAACACGCAAATGGTCGAGGACACAACTAAATTGGTTGCTTCTGGTATTGAGGAACAAGCAGACAAAGCTACACTAATCGCCAGTGCTGTCGAAGAGATGACTGTTACCGTCAATCAGGTTGCAGATCAAAGCACTGACGCTGCAGCAAGTTCACGTCAGGCTGGTGAGGAAGCAACCAATGGCGGTAAATTGATGCAAGAAACCGTCAATGGCATGAATCGGATCTCCGAAGTCGTCAATGAAACCGCAGAAACTGTCGACAGTTTAGGTAAACGCGGAGAAGAGATCGGTAACGTCATCAAAGTCATTAACGATATCGCCGAACAAACCAACTTGCTCGCGCTCAATGCAGCCATTGAAGCCGCACGAGCTGGTGAACTTGGTCGAGGGTTTGCCGTGGTCGCTGACGAAGTACGAAGTCTGGCTGAAAGAACCTCAAAAGCGACAGAAGAGGTAGGCGGTTTGATAAGCTCGATTCAGAACGAAACACGTCAGGCCGTAGAGCGGATGAGCGAAGGGACTCATTTAGTTGCAGAAGGTGTAACCCTCTCTAATTCTGCCGGGGATGCCCTAACACAGATCGTGTCCCGTGCTCAGGATGTGAACCAAATGATCGATATGATCGCAACTGCCGGAAATGAGCAAGCTACAGCAGCACAAGAGATGTCGCGTGACATCAATACCATCAGCCAAATTGCCGACAACTCGGTTCGCACCACTCAAGATGGCGCTCAAGCGGTCAGCCAGCTTTACCGAAAAGTCGAGGAACTGGAACAAGTTGTCGCTCGTTTTAAACTTTAATCAATAAAAAAGGCTTAGCCTCAATGGCTAAGCCTTTACTTTATCTCTCCGGATTACGCGTTTGCTGCTTCAAATTCCTTCATGAATTCAACCAGAGCTTTTACACCTTCTACAGGCATTGCATTGTAAATTGAAGCACGCATACCACCGACAGCACGATGGCCCTTCAACGAAACAAGGCCTTTCGCTGCAGCCTGTTCTAGGAATAGGCCATCCAGTTCAGGTTTAGCAAGCTGGAAGGGTACGTTCATTCGTGAACGATTCTGAGCGCAAACTTCGTTTTTATAGAAATCAGAGCTATCAATACATTCATAAAGAATCGCTGCTTTCTCGCGGTTAATCTGCTCCATAGCCGCGACACCACCCTGCTCTTTCAACCACTTAAACACCAAGCCAGACAAGTACCAAGCGAAAGTCGGTGGCGTATTAAACATTGAGTCTTTCTCTGCCAACATCTTGTAGCTGATGAAGCTCGGTAAAAGTTCATGAGCAAGATCCAGCAAGTCATCACGGACGATGGCAATACAGATCCCCGCAGGGCCAATATTCTTTTGAGCACCAGCGTAAATAACCCCGTATTGAGAGACGTCGATCTCTCTTGAAAGTATGTTGGATGACATATCCGCAACGATGGGTTTATCCGTCTTAGGCAGTTCTGAAATCTCGATACCATCGATAGTCTCATTTGGACAAAAATGTACATAAGCGGATTGAGGGTCAATCTTCCATTCTGATGCATCAGTGACCGCCAATTTACCTTCTTTTGTGGTTTTGGCATTAAATACATCCACTTCGCAGTATTTTTCTGCTTCTTTGATTGCACTTTCTGCCCAGTATCCTGCATCAACGTAGGTCGCTTTCTTAGCACTACCTAATAGGTTTAATGGGACAGCAGCAAACTGTGCACGAGCACCACCCTGACAGAACAAGACTTTGTAGTTGTCAGGAACATTCAGTAGGTCACGAAGATCTTGTTCTGCATCCTCAGCAACCTTAATAAACTCTTTGCTTCGGTGGCTAATTTCCATCACAGATGTGCCCAATCCGTTCCACTCAACGAATTCGGATTGTGCTTTTTCCATTACAGCTCTAGGCAGCCCCGCTGGTCCGGCACTAAAGTTATAAACATTGTCCATTTCGAGATTCCTTGCTCATGCTTTCAATAAGTAATGACAGGATTAATAGCACGTTTTCTCACGTATAAAAAGCAAGAAAAGAGGTCTTTAGACCTCTTTTTCATGTAAGTGATAAAAATCCTAACTTATGGCTGCATCATTGCTGGCAATAGTATCGCCATCAAAGGTATTTGCTGCCCGTTTTCGAATACAAGATTGCCATCTTTTAGCTCAGCCTGAATCTGGTAGCCCTTATCGTTCTGACTAACAAACTCCATCACCATCGCTTCATCGACACCCTGTTTAATGAAAGGATACTGTTCAACCAAGCCATTGGAGAAAAACGTGTCTAAGTTCCCCGTTAAAGAAGGAAGAATGTTGGCAGGGTTTTGAGTGACATTGGTGGTTCCTTCTGGAACGGTAATTTTCCATGTACTTTCGAACTCGCCATTGTCACCTAAGGTCAGAGCCATCTTATTCATAGATAGGTAGAAACCTTTAGAAAATAGGGTTTCCACGTAAGGAATCGCATCTTGGATATCGTCAGCCGTCAGCACCGGATTATTCTGATACATACTAACCAAATGCTCAAATGAGCTGCTGTCTAAATCGCCGAATTCTAAATCCAGCACCAAGTTGTCCACCTCGTCTTCAGACATAAGTAATTTATCAACGCTCACAACATGTTTGCTATTTACACGTTGAGAGGCATCATCAAGTGAAGAAGCAAACTGATACTGACCACTTTTCAGAGAGAACAAAGGGGCTTGTGTGGAATCGAGAACCGACACTTCCGCAATGTTGATTTTCTGGTCGCCCAGCCAAAAACTGTTTTGCTTTCTGCCAAGGCCCGAGCCTGTGATGTTCGACAGCAGCATCTTTTCACCTGTATCGAAATCGACTTCAACGGAAGGAATGTTAAGGTCGTAGCTGACTTCTCCCAACACCGTAACATGGCCTTTCAGAGACGAAGGTGTCACTGATACCATAGCGCCCCCGTCACCTTCGGTTGTTTGATGCCAGTTACCCAGCTCCAACGAGTAGTCCGTATTGCCGTTAAGTTGAGTCACCGTTGTCATCGTTAAAGGAAACTGCTCCGCATTTTCCAACGTGGACTCTGCTTTCAAACTAAACAAACCGTGAGTGACATGGCTATTCACGACGAATTCCGTCGGCAAGCCATCAATTTCCAGTTGGCTGGCAAGCTCAGGATCCGCAACCGTGTAACGAGTTTGTACTTCAGAAGAGAGGTAGCCGCGGTTGTAGGAAACAACTTCAGCTTTCACTGAATCATTGCTTAGATGCGTAATGCCATCATGGATAACATTTTGTCCAATTTGTCCTACCGCCAGAGGCCAACATAAAGCCAAAGCGATTGCGCCACCAATAGCGCCGTATTTTTTCAACTGATGCATGTAATTATCTTCACTTAGGTATTTCTTGCAGTTTACACCAAAAAACATTGAGTTAAATCAGAGTATTGGCTTTCTTCACAAATCGAAGACGAATCTAAAACCTGTGTCTCAGTCACTCTGAGTAATCCTTGTTAGAGTAATTTCAGATCAGGGAGTTCATTAGAGACAGGCGACAACAGTGAATCAGTATGCCTTACTGTGCTTAGACAACAATCCTATTAGTGTAGAGCAACTGCGACGAGAGCTGGGTCAATTCGCGGCAAGGTTCGACATACATACGGCTGATACAATCGAAGACGCACACGCTTCGCTGGCTTACTGTCAGGAAAATCAGCAACCTGTCGCGCTGGTACTGGCTAGCCATCATGAAAACTTTAATGGCGCTGAATTTCTGATTCAGTTAGACAAAAGCCACCATACACAAAGCGCACGTAAGATTTTGATCAGCTGCGGACAAGACATACAAGCGATACTGTCTGCCGTCAATGAAGGTAGACTGGATCATTGTCTGACTAAACCGTTGCAGGACAACTTGGTATACAAAACGGTCAAAAAAGAACTCACGACTTTCATTCTAAAGCACGACGAAGAAAACCTTCTCGCATATAGTCAAATACTCGATCAACAGCGTCTTCTTAGAGCACACATCGAACTCAAAATGCGCAGCTATCGCGAGGGTTTTATCACTGATCATCACACGCTCTCCGATCAAGAGCTCGCTGAGCAAGTTATCTCAGCTTTGCATGAGTTCTTCTCAGATCAGGACGACACTCGCGCTTGCCGAACCTATTCATCTGAACATCTGCTCACCATTGAAGGAGAAGAAAATCAATTTCTCTGGTTCATTACCAAAGGAGAAGTTGCGCTATATAAAAAAGACGAACTAGGAATACAGCGCGAGGTGGTCAGACACAACAAAGGTAATATTGTCGGAGGGATGTCGTTTGTCACGGGTGAGCCCTCATTCTCGACAGCACTGACTTTAAAACAAACTGAGGTAATAAAACTCGACCGAGACATTTTCGCTAAAGTCATGCATTCCAACACCACCCTGCTTCCTTTGTTTACTAACCTACTTCTGCGTCATTTCAATCGTCGCCTGCAGCGCAGTATTAATACTAAGCTCGAACTGCAAAAGACGCTTGAATCCCTAGAGTCTGCCCATCAACAACTCATTGAGCGTGAAAAGATGGCAATGCTAGGCCAATTGGTCGCGGGCGTTGCCCATGAGCTAAACAATCCTGTAGCGGCAATTCTTCGCAGTACGGAAACGCTAACGGCTAACATTCATAAATTAGTCAGTGATGATAATGGTCAATCCAGACTCAAAACTCTAGGAGCGGATATTCTGGCTAAATCTCTCGATTCCAAACCGAGGTCAACTTCTGATGAACGGCAACTAGCCAAAAATATAGAATCTCAGGTGGGTGAACGTCGAATCGCTAAAAAGCTGGTCAAACTCGGGTTAGAAGACAATCAAGAATGGTTGAAGCGTACTCAAAGCAACCAAGCTGAAGTAGCGCATGAGCTCGACCTTCTTGAGAGTTATCACATTACAGGAGCAACTTTACGATCCATCAATGTTTGTGCTCAACGTATCGCCGACATGGTCAAGAGCCTTAAAGGCTACGCTCGCCCAGACGATGAGACGTTTCGATTATCTGACATTCATGAAGGAATTGAAGATACGCTGGTCATCTTTGAAAATAAACTCAAGATGCACGGCGTAGAAAAAGTGTACGGTGATTTACCACTAATGCAGTGTATGCCAATGGCTTTGCAGCAAGTCTGGACTAACCTCATATCCAACGCCATTGACGCTCTTCCTGAAAGAGGGACACTTTTGATTCAATCTGAGACTCGCAGCTATAACGACCAACAATGGGCTGTTATTTCAATTGAAGACAATGGTTGTGGTATTTCCAAAAAGCTACAGCGTCAAATTTTTGCCCTCAACTTTACCACTAAAAAGGAAGGCAACTTTGGATTAGGCATTGGCCTATCAGTTTGCCAGCAAATTGTGCATCAACATGGGGGGCGGATTGAAGTTCAGTCTGAACCTAATCGATTCACCAAAATGTCAGTGTGGCTCCCCTTGCAGACACACGACACAATGTGAGGACTCAACATGACTAAATACCTAATCTTATGTGTCGATGATGAGCGCGAAGTGCTAGACAGTGTGATTCAGGATCTCGACTGCTTTGAAGAGCACTTCGACCTTGAAGCTGCAGAATCTGTCGCGGAAGCGAAATCTATCATAGAAGAAACTGAGCAGGAGGGAGGGAAGCTAGCGCTCATTCTTTGCGACCACATAATGCCTGAGCAAACTGGCATTAGCTTTCTCATTGAACTTAATGACAATGCATCCACTCAAACGGCACGCAAAGTATTGCTAACTGGTCAAGCCGGATTGGAAGACACAGTAGAAGCTGTGAATCACTCCAGCCTGCATTTTTACATTGCCAAACCTTGGCGAGGGGACAACTTACGCGATGTCATCAAAAAACAACTTACCCAATATATGATAGAGAACAATGCTGACTTGATGCCTTGGGCTGCCATTCTCGATACAGAACAGATATTAGATGCTGTCGCAAAAAACCGAATCAATTTTGGAGAATAGATCACCAAATTGTGCGTATTTTGGCATATTGATTGCTTCAACATGTAAATAACGACAAAACAATGACATTTTTGTAGTGTAGGACTACAACAATGCATTATGATGTCTCGATATGGCAGCGCTCCGTCGCACCAAACCAAGGAAATTAACAAGAATAGGTTTTTCTTTCGTATGCGTAAAACAATCTTAGCTGCAGCCCTTGTGCTAGCATCTGGTCAAGCTTTTGCAGAGACCGACCCAAACAGCCCAACCGTAATGAGTAACTTCAGCTACGATTACCTGGAAGCTCGCATTGGCGCAAGTCCTGTAACGTTCGGCGCGGCTGCAAGTAAATCTATCCACCCAAACGCTCATGTGATTGGCCGTGTTGATTCAGAGTTTGAAGGTGATTATGACGCGGCAGCAGGCTTTGGCTTCCACGCACCAATCAACAACTGGGCTGATTTTACTGGTGAAATGCTATTCCGCCTTGTCGATTTTGGTGGCAAAGAAGGTAAAGGCACTGACACGGGTATGGAATTGAACCTAGGGGTTCGTCAATGGCTAGGTCCGCAACTAGAAGTAGGCGGTAAAGCAGGCTACGTCTCCATCGAAGATAACGATGACTGGATTGGTTCAGCGTACGTACGCTTCCACTCAACAGAGCTTTTCTCAATTGGTGCTGAAGCGCGCATCAATGATTTCTATGGTGACCAGCTAATGTTCACAACGCGATTCAAGTTCTGATAACACATTTCAGAATGAGATAACCAAATACTAAAAAGCCGAGGTCATTGACCTCGGCTTTTTTATGTCTGTTACTCAGCAAGTGTATTACGCACAACTCGCTAGAAGCTGACGTTTACGCGGTTCTTGGATAAGCTTCCAATGTACACCATCAATGGCACCAGCAAATTTCCAAAGTAGCTTAACATCGACATCATTGCCGTATGTCGCTTTCACTTTAGAGAACACTTCAGGTGCACCGAGCTCCAAGAAGGTGTCAACATCAACAACACCCGCTTTTTTCACCATGCGCTCTAGTGTGAGCTGCATGTTCGGCAAATCTCTTAAACGACGACTTGCTGACGACTTCTTATAGTGACGCTGAGACACCGAAAACTTAATCGAATTCTCAACAATCTCATCTAAAAGCTCATTTTTATTATTAAATAGATGAGTAATATCGTAATAATTCACCGTCGCAGTCGTTTGTTTTTTAACATGACGGTACTTGATACAGCCCAAATCCGTCAATTTGTCATCTAAATAGTCACCACCTCGAATAAACACTTTGTCAGCACTCATTAGGGCAAACATTGCGTCTTGTTTGAATAAACCCGTTCCACCAAACATTGAACGTTTTTGGAAACTACCAAACTTGTTAACGTAATTAATAAATTGTTGCTCTGTCATATCCATTGATCCTTCTAATCTAGAAAACCCCGATTATTTATGATCACCAGATAGCAGCAGCTTTAAGCGAAAAATGTAAATCAGCCAGCGAAGCTATGGTTTATGTTTTTATTAGCATACCGACTGCAAGTACTATAAATGATAGTTAACGTTACAAAATAAGTCTGTGCACAGCTCACACCAATAAAACTAAATTCATATAAATTCGGGACTGACATCACACTAGTGTCGTTTCCATACTTCACTGCAAAAAATACATCGGACAAAAACTCTCAATTAACTTATCAATAATTTGCATAATAATGGTCCGGGAAGTTAAACTGTAACTAGTAGAATCTTTAGCTGATCAAGCATGAACCACCTATCTTTTTATTGGCTTCCTGAAAACAATGAACTTCTGGTTAAAGGCATCGAGTCTGAATTTTCAACATTAGTTGAACACGCCATCAACTCGGGCAAGATTACCCTGCCACCGATATCAGATGTTGTTTTAAAAATACAAAAATTATGTACCCAAGACGCAACTACAGTATTGGACGTTGCGGATAGCTTGCTCGAAGACCCAGGCCTTGCGGCCATTGTTATCCGAGTCGCTAATTCGGTCATCTTCAACCGCCGCAATATTACGTGTACCGACTTGGTCACGGCGGTATCACGTCTCGGCATTTTACGAGTGCGTGATATTGTGACCGCACAAGCCATCGAACAGCTTAAGCACTCCGTGAATTTAAGCCGTAGCTGCAATGAAGTTCTGATTAACAGTGCTCATAACTCTAGAGAATTGGCAGCTACCATGGTGATGGTGGTGAAAGGTTTCAAAGAGTCAAACGACCCAAGATATAGCAATCTGGAAACAGATAAGGCTTTATTGACAGGTTTATTAGCTGATATTGGCTTATTTTGCATCGTGAACGAATACCATATGTACTTGGAACAAGGTAATTACCTCGCAGAAGACATTGCGTTCCAGATATTTAATAACCAGTGCTCCAATGCAAGTCGCCTTGTTCTAGAACATTGGGGTTTTGATAGCGATTTCCTCGAAGTCGCCACCAATCAAACCACGCAAAGGCAAAGTGTGGATGTCAGTTACCTAGACATCGCCCGTATCGCCAATCATATCCTGATGTTTCGTCGCCAAGATGACAAGATCGATGAACACACCGTTGAATTTGACCTGACTGGTGCAGATATACTGTACAAACTCAGTAATTTAAGTGATATTGAGTTCAATACACAAATCAATGAGTTAATTAGCGCTAGCGGACTCTAGCGCTAAACGTACCAGTACACAGGAAGCCACATGTTTTCAGGGATGATATTCATCTTTGCCCCACTCGTTGTGGGGTATCTGATATCGATTTCCAAACCATCAATTCTCGATAAAATCAACGCCACGACCTCCAACCTCATCTATGTCATTTTGGCATTAATGGGGCTGAGCCTCGCGGCGCTCGATAATTTGGGTCAAAATCTACAACTGATCCTTCAATATGTAGCAGTCTTCTTCGTTTGCCTGAGTTTGAGTAACTTAGCTGCACTCCCCTTTATCGACAAACTTCTCCCAATTGAAACAGATGCCAAGCAAACCAAACTCCCTTTGTCCGGTATGGCTATGGAATCGGCCAAGCTGATCGTTGTTGTTGGTGGTGGGTTAGTCGCAGGCTTAATGCTTCCTATCGATTTGAGTTGGGTCGATACTGCCAGCGAATGGATTTTGTTTGTCCTACTCTTTTTCATTGGCATTCAGTTGCGCAACAGTGGCCTGACTCTTCGCCAAATACTGCTAAACAAGCATGGCATGATCATCGCCCTAGTGATCATTGCCACGTCGATGATAGGCGGTGCGATTGCAGCCATGATTTTAGACATCGATCTTTACCGTGGCTTGGCAATGGCATCTGGATTTGGCTGGTATTCTTTAGCTGGCATTCTGATGGGTGATGCTTTTGGCCCTGTCTACGGTGGAGCCTCATTTATGATTGAACTCCTCCGAGAACTGGTTGCCTTAGTATTGATTCCCCTCGCTATACGCACTAAGCCCTGTACAGCGATTGGCTATGCTGGTGCAACGGCGATGGACTTTACGTTACCCGTTATACAGACCACTGGTGGGGTACGTTGTGTACCAATTGCGATAGTGAGTGGATTTATATTAAGCCTATTAGTGCCCGTATTGATGCTTTTCTTTGTCTCTCTTGCAGGCTAGATCGCATGATTTTATGTTCAGATTCACTATATTAGGGCTCAACCACACGTTATAATTTAGCGCTTGCTAATTTAGTGGGTTTATAATAACTATTCTTCAAAAGGAATCATTATGACACGTCTACTTATTGCTTTGCTGCTGGGCGCGACCTCTACTATGGTTGCCGCAGCTGACAATGCATGTTTGTCCAAGAAATACGACGCCTATGTTGATGCTTCTCTACACTGGTACGAAGATCTCGCAAAGCTAACTTCTGAACAATACCCTGACTTAAAAGAAGTCAGTGAGTGGTTTCTGGAAGGTCGAAAAAACCATTTTGAGTTGAACCGCGCTGCTGTTCACTACTACCTTGAAAACGACCCATCTAAGATTGCTACCAGTCAGCCCGTTGAAGCTTGGCTTCAGCTGGAGCAGAAGGACATTAAAACCTTGTCCTCGCGTAGCGATGAACTCGGTCGACTGGCGCAGGTCACCTTCAGTGATCGTCAATCAAAGCCGCATGAGAAGAACTACGATCTTCGCTCGGCTTTCGCAGATTTGTTGAGCCATCCAACAAAAATTGATGATGCGTTAAAGCGCTACAATGAAGCGATTAAAGACCTAGAAACCATTTCATGTGATACATAATGGATATTGCCGCTGGACCTTTTCTTCAGCGGCAACGTTCAAATCACAGTATCTAAGATCAAACAATTAAGACGGGACTTTGCGCCCGTTTTCGTTTAGATTGTCCCGCTGCAACAAAAAAGATAAGAGCAATGTAGCTGTATGGTATCGGAACATAAAACGGCTGACGCGAGTTTCGAGAGTTTACTCCGAATCTTTACCGTCCCTGAAGGGCCAGACTCAACACTGACAAAAATCGAAGAAAAGTTATCGCAAAACCTGAACCAGTTTTTGCGCGAACATATCGTCGCGGAAGAAAAGCCACTTAGAGAAATCGAAAAAGACTTCTCCAATGCGTCACTTCCAGAGCAACCCGAATTCGTTTCCGAGCATACTCAACATTTGCTTGATACCTTAGTATCACATTCAGTTCATACTTCTGCACCGAGCTTTATCGGCCACATGACTTCGGCACTGCCCTACTTTTTGATGCCACTGTCTAAGATCATGATCGCGCTCAATCAAAACTTGGTCAAAATCGAAACATCCAAAGCTTTTACACCTTTAGAGCGCCAAGTACTTGGTATGCTTCACCGACTGGTATACAACCAGAACGATGAGTTTTACGCTAAATGGATGCACAGTGCTAATCATTCTCTGGGTGCTTTTTGTTCTGGTGGAACTATCGCCAACATTACGGCACTTTGGGTTGCGAGAAACAACGCCTTAAAAGCTACAGGTGATTTCAAAGGTGTAGAAAAAGAAGGGCTATTCAAAGCCATGAAACATTATGGCTATGAAGGTCTTGCTGTATTAGTTTCTGAGCGCGGGCACTATTCATTGAAAAAAGCGGCAGACGTTCTTGGTATTGGACAAGAAGGTTTGGTTGCCATTAAAACAGATACTAATAACCGTATTTGTCCTCAAGCGCTGCAGGAAAAAATAACTCAGCTAAAACAGCAAAACATTAAGCCCTTTGCAGTGATTGGTGTTGCCGGTACAACAGAGACTGGCTCGATTGACCCAATCGCCGATATCGCGGCTATTTGTCAGCGTGAAAGTTGCCATTTCCATATTGATGCAGCATGGGGCGGTGCGACCCTGATGTCTAACAACTATCGTCACCTCTTGGACGGCGTAGAGTTAGCAGACTCGATAACCATTGATGCTCACAAACAGCTCTACATTCCTATGGGTGCGGGCATGGTGCTGTTTAAAGATCCAGAAGCCATGAAATCTATCGAGCACCACGCACAATATATCTTGCGTAAAGGCTCGAAAGACCTAGGCAGTCACACGCTAGAAGGCTCTCGTTCTGGTATGGCCATGCTGGTTTATGCCGCGATGCATATCATCAGTCGCCCTGGTTACGAGCTACTGATCGATCAAAGTATTGAAAAAGCCAAGTACTTCGCCGAGTTGATCAAACAGCAGATCGATTTCGAACTCGTCTCAGAGCCGGAACTGTGTCTACTGACCTATCGATACATTCCAGCTGAGATCCGCAGTGCTCTTGAAAAAGCCGGTCCTAAGCAGAAGTCGGAAATAAATGAGTTGCTCAATGAGCTGACAAAGTTCATTCAGAAACGACAACGCGAAACAGGTAAGTCTTTTGTTTCTCGAACTCGCCTCAACCCCGAGCAATGGGACAGAATGAATACCATTGTATTCCGAGTTGTACTAGCTAATCCTCTTACTGGACGAGACATCCTGAGCATGGTTCTCGAAGAGCAGCGAGAGATTGCAAAACAAGCACCAAAATTGATGGCGAGGATCCAATCCGCCGCTCAAAAAATCAAAGAAAACTGAAAATTTCTTTCGAAAAAGCTGTAACTTGCCGAACATCGACAGCCTCAAACCGCGAAAACCTTTGCATATAACACGCATTTATGTAGTTTTGGCAAAATTTAGTTTGAGGCTTGTCATATTCTCACTAATTGAACCGTATAAAAATTACTGTAAACCTTTTGCTTAGGTTTATACTGGACGCATGGCGCTGGATAGTTATTGCCTTTAGGTGACGACTTGTGACCTCTTTTACCAACAGGCATATCCAGTGAGTTGTTCTCTATACCCTCGTGAACACTATGAATACATTAGAAAAAATTCAGAAAAACCTAGAGAATTTCAGCAAGTCTGAACGTAAGGTTGCCGAAGTCATCATGGCATCTCCTCAGACTGCGATTCACTCTAGTATCGCTACACTGGCTAAAATGGCTGATGTGAGTGAGCCAACTGTTAACCGTTTTTGCCGCCGTTTGGATACCAAAGGTTTCCCCGACTTTAAACTTCATCTGGCACAGAGCCTCGCAAATGGTACACCTTATGTGAACCGCAACGTTGAGGAAGATGATGGCCCAGACGCCTACACACATAAGATTTTCGAATCAACCATGGCTTGTCTCGATGTAGCCAAGAATAGCCTCGATTCAATGCAAATCAACCGTGCCGTTGACCTGCTAACTCAAGCAAAACGCATTTCGTTTTTTGGCCTTGGTGCTTCTTCTGCCGTTGCTCGTGATGCGCAAAACAAGTTTATTCGTTTTAATATCCCGATTACCTGTTTTGAAGATATTGTCATGCAACGCATGAGCTGTATTAACTGTACAGATAATGACGTGATTGTACTGATTTCTCACACTGGCCGAACTAAAAGCCAGGTCGAAATTGCCAACTTAGCACGCGAAAATGGTGCAACGGTCATTGCGATCACAGCAAAAGATTCACCTTTGGACAAAGCGAGCTCATTGTCGATTTCACTTGACGTACCTGAAGACACAGACGTTTACATGCCGATGGCGAGTCGTGTTGTACAAATGACTGTGATTGACGTGTTGGCAACCGGCTTTACCCTTCGCCGAGGCTCTGGCTTTAGAGAAAACCTCAAACGCGTCAAAGATGCGTTGAAAGACTCTCGGTACGATAAGCTGTCCCAATTTTAAAAAGGAGCGCATTAGCGCTCCTTTTTGTTTCAATGTTTAAGAGTTCTGTAATCGAACTTCTACGTCAGCCAAGCCACTCTTCACAATCTGAGCGCTTGACTGCTCACTCGACTCTGCTAAAAGACAATCATCATTACAATTGCATACCTGTTGAAGAATATAAGTTAATCTCTGCTTAGTAAGTGGCAATGGATTTCCTTTGATCGCCACAGACTTAAGTGCATCTTCCGCAACAGCATCAAAAGACGTACTACACACGCCAAACTGACTCAACGTGGGTAAGGAAAGTTTATCAAGCATCATGTTGGCCCATAGTACCCCATCTTCCCGTTTAGCATTCACTCTACCCGTCAGCAAAATCGCCATCTTCTTGTAACGAGCTAAAACGTCGTGCCTTTCTGCATCCTGTGCTGCTTTTATGTTTTCCGTCATCACATGGGGTGCAAGCCTCGCCGCAATCACGCTATGAGGTGCTTCGAGCTTGCCACCCAAGGCGGAAGCCAGCCCATGCGCTGCGCCAAGTTTGGCATTAGTGCTAGCCATTCCCCCCAGCATAGCAACAAAAGAGAGGTCAGAGCGAGCTTGCGGTTTGTCTTCAAGGCACCCGGACAGAATCGAAGTACTCAGCCTGCGAAGTCCTTCTTCACATATCATATCGGTTAGTGGGTTTGGGTCACCACAAACATAGGCTTCCATTAAGCGAGTAAAAGTCTCCATTGCTCCACGGCCCGATTTGTAAGAATCGGTCCCATAGGTCAATGTCGGGTCAACGATGGCCACATCCGCCAGCATCTCCGGACTACGTAAACTCACTTTGACTTTGTCCTGTCCTGAACGTAGCACTGCATTACGGGTTACCTCAGAGCCCGTACTTGCTGTCGTTGGGATAGCGATAAAAGGGATAGGTTTAGCCTTTAACGGCACATTACGCCCGACGACTTCCACATAGTCATAAACGTCGCCTTGGTTGGGAATGATCGCCGCTAAGGCTTTCCCCATGTCTAAAACACTTCCGCCTCCCATGGCAACAACCATATCTGGTTTGAATTTCCGCCCCACTAAAGCAGTTTCTTCAATCATTACGATGTTAGGTTCACCAGAAACGGAAACGTGCTGATAGCGCATCCCCTGCGACTTGATGTAGTCGACAACCATCTCGACTCTATCTAGACTTTGGCCTGAGACAAGCAACACGCTGTAACCATATTGATTAAGAATAGAAAGAGATGACTGTAAGGCACCTTCACCAAAGACAATACGGGTGGAGGTCATGAACTGGAACATAGCCGAACACTCCTTGCTAATGACTTTCAATAGAGTGCCTTGAAGCGGGAAGAATTAAATTGACACAGTGCAATTTGTGATGATTAACCTCATAAAAAATCAGACTTTCGCGAGCAACTCCACGAGTTAATTATGTCGCTTATTTGGTAAAATTGTATAGATTACAGGCAAAAATCAATCAATAGATTTTACCTATCAAACCAAGAGGTAATTGCGACTTTATTTCCGACTTTGATTCGGGCATAGTTGCACGTAACAAAATAAAGGAGAAAGACAATATGTTCGTAGTTATCTTTGGTCGCCCAGCTTGCCCATACTGTGTACGCGCAAAAGAGCACGCAGAAACACTAAAAGCAAAGCGTGACGACTTCAACTACCGTTACGTTGATATCCACGCAGAAGGTATCTCAAAAGCTGACCTTGAAAAAACAGTAGGTAAGCCAGTTGAAACTGTTCCTCAAATCTTCGTAGATCAAGAGCACATCGGTGGCTGCGATGACTTCGAAGCTTATGCGAAAGAGCACCTAGGTCTTTTCGACGAGTAATCGTTCCAAATTGAAAGAAAGCCGCTGTAATAAGCGGCTTTTTTTTACTTTAAATTAAATCAATGTTGTGAATTCGTAGCCCAAGTCAGCTAATAGTAAATTATAAAATTTTTCACTTATCATTTTGCAATATTCAGATACAATTCGCACACTTAACTTATCCTCTGGCACTGACATAAGAGCTGCCCCGTGAACATCGACGTTGTAAATTTGCTTGAGCAAAACCCCATCCTCCTCATCTTTGTAGTACTCGCCACTGGCTTAGCTATCGGAAAAATTCGTTTTGGAAATCTGCAGCTTGGCAACTCAATAGGTGTTTTACTTACCTCTCTCATCATGGGACACCTTGGCTTTACGTTTAATGCCGATGCTTTAACCATTGGGTTTATGCTCTTCATTTACTGTGTCGGTATCGAGGCAGGGCCAAACTTCTTCGGTATTTTCTTCAGGGATGGTAAACACTACTTCATCCTAAGCATGGTGGTGCTAACGACCGCGTTATGTATCACTTATTTCGCTAGCCACAGCATGGGATTAGATTTTGGCTTGTCAGCAGGGATGATGGCAGGCGCGCTAACAGCGACCCCTGTATTAGTAGGTGCGCAAGATGCGCTCAACTCCGGTTTAGCCACCACTCCGCGTGGTATGGATTTTTCACAAGTTATTGAAAACTTGTCCGTTGGTTACGCTATGGCGTATCTGATTGGCTTGATCAGTATGATCACATTCGCCAAGCTGCTACCAAAACTTCAAAAGCAAAATCTATCCGATTCTGCTCAGCAAATTGCTCAAGAGCGTGGTTTAGGCAGTACTGGGCAACGAAAGGTTTACTTACCAATCATTAGAGCTTACCGCGTCGGTCAGGAATTGATCGACTGGATTGACGGTAAGAACCTACGAGAGCTCGGTATTTACCGACAAACTGGCTGTTATATTGAGCGTATTCGTCGAAACGGCATTCTCGCCCACCCAGATGGGGACGCCATTCTCCAAGAAGGTGATGAGATTGCACTGGTTGGCTTCCCAGATAGTCATGCGCGACTAGACCCTAGTTTTAGAAACGGCAAAGAGGTGTTCGACCGTAATCTACTGGATTTGCGGATTGTCGAAGAAGAGATCGTCGTAAAAAGTGATTCCATCGCGGGCAAACGCCTGTCAGACCTGAACCTGTCCGAATATGGCTGTTTTCTTAACCGGGTAGTACGCGCGCAGATAGAAATGCCGATGGATTTAGACATCGTCCTAGCTAAAGGTGATGTGCTGCAAGTGAGTGGCGAGAAGAGCCGCGTTCACGGCTTAGCAGAAAAAATCGGCTTCATCTCGATTCACAGTCAGATGGCAGATCTGTTGGCTTTCTGCAGCTTCTTCATCCTTGGTATCATGTTTGGCCTTATCACCATGACCTTTGGTCAAGTTTCGTTTGGCTTAGGTAACGCGGTTGGCCTTCTACTCTCTGGTATTACGCTAGGCTTCTTAAGAGCTAACCACCCTACGTTCGGCTATGTTCCTCAGGGCGCGCTGAATATGGTCAAAGATCTCGGCTTGATGTTCTTTATGGTCGGTATTGGCCTAAGTGCTGGCGGTAAGATGTTTGAGCACTTAGCGCAGGTTGGCCCACAGGTCATCGGTCTATCATTCCTTGTGAGTGTGGTTCCTGTCGCACTTGCTTACCTTGTGGGTGCTTATATTTTGAAAATGAACCGAGCACTGCTGTTTGGTGCCATTATCGGTGCTAGAACCTGCGCACCAGCGATGGATATCGTTAACGATTATGCTAAATCGACCATTCCAGCACTGGGTTATGCAGGAACTTACGCTATCGCAAATATTCTGATGACACTCGCGGGAACAGTGTTGATTATCCTCAGTTGATGAGTTCCAGATACAAAAAAGGCTTCCAATCGGAAGCCTTTTTAGGTTTTGAACCACGATTAGCTCAGCGGTCTCAAGTACGCTAGGAATCGCTTCTCAGCTAACTTGAAGCACCAGAGAATCATAAACGTCAGTGCCATGTAGAACAGTCCTGCAGTGAGGAAAGATTCGAACGGCGCATAATAGCGAGAGTTTACCAAGCGTGCTGCACCGGTAAGGTCAACAATCGTGACAATACCTGCAACGGCACTACCGTGAAGCATGAAAATGACTTCATTACTGTAAGCTGGTAATGCACGGCGTAATGCACTCGGCAAAATGATACGGCGGTAAGTCATAAATGTTCCCATACCATACGCTTTAGCGGCTTCGACCTCACCTTTCGGTAAGCCGTTTATCGATCCTCGAATGATTTCTGCTGTATACGCTGATGTGTTAAGCACAAACGCCACAAGCGCACAGAACCATGCGTTCTCCCACAAAGTATCTTTAACTGGGAAGAACTGATCCATACCGTAGTAGATCAGGTAGAGCTGAACCAGCAACGGTGTACCACGGAAAAAGTAGATAAATGCCCAGCTCGGTCCATTAATTAAGTAATTTGTGCTATTACGCGCCACACCAAGAGGAATCGCGACGCAAAGGCCAATAATCAGAGCTAAGCCCACCAGCCATGCCGTCGTCCATAACCCATCAAGATAAATTGGCAAACTTTCGATAATCAGTGAAAAGTCCATTTCTTACCTCGCATGAATACTGAATTTGCGTTCGACTAGCTTGAGTAAGCCCGTTGAGACACTGGTGAAGAAAAGGAAAATGATTGCAACAGCCATGTAGAAAGTGAATGGCATTTTCGTTGAGCCTGCGGCAAGCGAACTCATACGCACCATATCTTCCAGCCCGATAATGGAAACCAGTGCGGTTGTCTTAAGCAGTACCAACCAGTTGTTACCAAAACCCGGCAGCGCGTGGCGAATCATCTGCGGCAATAAAATGCGTCGGAATGCCAGTACTGGACTCATGCCATAAGCTTTCGCTGCTTCTAGCTCGCCCTTGTCTACTGCCATAATCGCACCGCGGAACGTTTCCGCCATGTACGCACCGAAAATGAAGCCAATGGTCAAAACACCAGCAACGAATGGGCTCACATCAATGTAATCTGGTAGATAAGACGTCCATTCATGATTTGGGTCGCTTGAAGCAAACCACTCATTCAAAGATTCATTAATGGCATACAAGCCGTTGTTGAGAAGAATTTGTCCGCCGAAGAAAATCAGCATCATTAAAACTAAATCGGGAATACCACGAATCACTGTGGTGTAAAGCGTTGCAATTGCGCGTGCCCAGCGGTACGGCGCCATTTTTGCCAATGCGCCCAGCATGCCTAAAACCATCGCAAGTAGCAGCGAGAGCAGCGCTACTTCTATGGTCACTATGGCCCCTTTAAATATAGAGGCTTCGTATCCTTGTAAATCCAGCATAGGTGAGTTCCTGATCCCTAGACTCAAAGCTTGCTTACTGACTTAAGAGCAATCAACAAGCCATAGATATAATTCGACCGCTGGCTACTTCTAGGAACTAGAACCAGCGGTCGCTTTCCGATGATTACTGACCGTAAACGTCGTAGTTGAAGTACTTAGCAGCAATCTCTTGGTAAACACCTTTCTCACGTAGAGACAGGATTGCAGCATCTAGCTTCTTAGTAAGATCTTTATCTTGCTTACGTACTGCGATACCAAAACCTTCACCGAACCATTTTGGATCCGTTAGTGACGGGCCAACAAATTCGTAAGCTTCACCACCAGCTTTATTTAGTACGCCTTCTTCAAGTGCAGATGCATCGCCAAGAACAGCGGCAACACGACCGTTTGCTAGGTCAAGGTATGCTTCGTCGAAAGAACCGTAACGTACGATCTCAACTTTGTCACCGTAGTTATCAGTTAGGTACTTATCGTGAGTTGTTGCACGTTGAACCGCGATTTTTTGACCATCTAGGTTGTCAAAATCTAGACCGGCGCCTTTTTTCGCGATGAATTTGTTAGGGATCAGAGCGTATTTGCCCGTGAAATCAACTTTCTTCTTACGCTCTTCAGTGATAGACATTGCTGCGATGATGGCGTCGTATTTACGCGCTAATAGAGAAGGAATAATGCCATCCCAGTCTTGTGCAACAATCTTACATTTAACCTGCATTTCCTTACATAGAGCATTTGCCATGTCTACGTCGAAGCCTTTAAGAGAACCATCAGCCTCCGTCCAGCTAAATGGAGGATACGCACCTTCAATACCAAAACGAACTGTCTTCCAATCTTTCGCTTGAGCTACACCTGTTGCTGCCGTAGCAGCCAAAGCTGCAACTACTAACCACTTTTTCATTTCCATACTCCTGTGATTGTGATTTTTATCTTGTATTGTGTCTGTCTTTCGCCTGCTATAAGAGCAAGCTTAGTAAATTGATGAGATGAACTGCTGTAGACGTTCTGAGTCTGGGTTAGTGAAGAGCTTAGCAGGGTCTCCCTGCTCTTCCACTAGACCTTGGTGCAAGAACATGACATGGTTAGAAACATCGCGTGCAAACGCCATTTCGTGCGTTACAACCAGCATGGTTCGACCTTCTTCAGCCAGATCTCGCATTACACCTAGCACCTCACCGACTAATTCTGGGTCAAGTGCTGAGGTAGGTTCGTCGAATAGCATGACTTCAGGATCGACAGCCAATGCACGCGCAATCGCTGCACGTTGTTGCTGGCCGCCAGATAAATGGCCTGGGTAGTAATCTTTACGCTCGTAAAGACCTACTTTCTTGAGCAGAAGTTCAGCATTTTCCAAAGCCTGAGCTTTTGGTACGCCTAGCACATGCACGGGTGCTTCTATGACATTTTCAAGCACCGTCATATGTGACCAGAGATTAAAACCTTGGAATACCATGGCAAGTCTGGAACGGATACGCTGTACTTGTTTTTCATTGGCAGGAACAGCCTCACCTTGGCGATTATTTTTCATTTGAATCAACTCACCGTTAACCCAAATTTCACCTTCAGTAGGCGTTTCAAGAAGGTTGATACATCTTAGGAAGGTACTTTTACCTGAACCTGATGAACCAATAATGGAGATAACGTCCCCTTTGTGTGCCTCAAGCGAGATACCTTTAAGGACTTCATTTTGCCCGAATGTTTTGTGCAGTTCCTTTATGTCCAGCGCTGGTACATCATTCATGCGCTAATACTCCCTGTCTTTATTATAATTGCCGACTCGATAAACGGCTTTTCCGCCGGCTAATTGCTGGGTTCCACCCACATTTCGCTACAAACTAGCACTCCCCAGACCAACATGCAACAAATTATTAACCTTCATTTTAGGGATATATAGCCACTTTATATGAGTAAACATTCATTTTATAGAGTAATTCGCTCCATAATACGCATAAATCATTTTAATAAACATATTATCTACCGAAGTGATAAATTAACATTTTTATAAAAACCAGATCTATCTCAACAATTCTCTCAATAATGGAAATTGAAGTGCTGTTTTTCCTCCAATCGAAAGTCATAAAACTCACAATGTGAAAATAATTTTCACTTTACAATTCAACGACTCGCTTATACGGCCTTAGCTGTGTAGTTTTCTTTCACATTCTTTCATAAAGTGATCTAAATCAATCACTCCTTAGGGGTAGCGCGTTACACTCGCGTCAAAGATAAAAGCCTCAATAAGCGAATTTTTGTCTTTTCTATCGTCTATGCTTAAGCACGTAAAATGCGCTCCACAGACGATAGCTCAAGGACCCAAATGCAGGACGCTAAGTCAGGTTTTTATAAGATCGCCCACCCACAATAATTACGGGCGACTCTTTGAAGAATCATTAACTTTTTAGAATATGAGGAATCTATGTCAGACGCAGTCAATAAACCGCACTCTGATTCGGATATCGAAAACAAGAGCTATCGTGAGCTGCACCGCCCAGCTTCCGAATTTGAGAGCCGTTCAGATTATCTAGATCATGAACTTCAGATCATGAAGCCTCGTCGCTTCGGTTTAAACTTACCTGGTCGTGACTTCCGTTTCGAGCTCGAAGACTTAGTACCCGCGCTAGCCGGCACTATCGGTATTATCGCGATGTACTCAGCGGTAATGATGTCTTGGGCTGAAGGCCTGACCGCTGCTTGGGATCACATCAACCTAGGCAAGGACTTCGCTATTGAGGTGGCACGAGTAGAAATGCTCATCCCTGCCCTTCTATTCTGTGTATTGGCGTCTGGTTTCATCAACCCGAAAGCAAACCTCGCAGGTAACCACGGGCCAATGATCCCTCTTATCGGCACCATCGCTTTAGCTGGCGCACACCCTCTTGCATTGGCTATCCTGATCGGTGTTTTCGGTTTACTGCTGAGCTTCCTGAAAGGCGGCTCCAAATTAGTAAACCTCACGTCAGAAGGTACTGCAGGTGGATTACTGATATTCCTAGGCCTCACCGGCACTATGAGCCAGATAAACTCTATCCAAGCTTGGGCTGTAGGTCTTCAATCGGACACAGTAGCCGCAGGTAGCATGGGCTATGTTGGTCTGATTGTCTTGGCCGTAACCATCGCTCTATATGCGTTTTTGGCAAAAGTAAACAAACGTTGGCTTGCTATTCCCGTTTGTGCATTTACAGGCTTAGCGATTGCACTCGTGCTTGGCGCAGGCTTTGACATCAAGTTCGTCACAGAAACTGGCTTACCGAACCTAAACCCAGTTTACTGGTGGGGCAGTACCGAAGAAGGTTGGATGCTTGGGCTACCAAACATGGAGCACTTCATTGCGTCACTACCTTTCGCCATTCTGGCTGTCGCTATGTGGTCTCCTGATTTCTTAGGTCATCGTATCTTCCAAGAACTGAACTACCCTAAAAAGACAGAAAAAGTACTGATGGATGTAGACGACACTATGACCATGTGTTCTGTTCGTCAGATGGTTGGTACAGCCGTGGGTGGCGGTAATATTACGTCATCTTGGGGCACTTACATGATCCCAGCTGCGATTGCGAAACGTCCTATCCCAGGCGGTGCAATCCTTCTTGGCCTATTAGTGATGATCATTGCAATTCTTGGCTTCCCGATGGACATCGCTGTATGGCCACCTGTGATGCGTGTAGCATTGCTTGTTGGTGTATCGCTGCCTCTACTTGAAGCAGGTATGCAGATGGTTAAAGACTCGAAAGACTCCCAAGCCGCAGGTATCTGTATCTTTGGTTCTGCTGTCGTTAACCCAGTATTGGCTTGGGCATTGACTATGCTTCTGGATAACAATGGCTTGATTGGTGATAAAGAACGTGCAGCTCGCTTGTCTTTCGTCGATAAAATCGTCATTCCAGTGGGCGTGCTTGTAATCTGTCTGATTGCGATGCTGGCAGTCGGTATGCTTGAAGGCCAATACGGCATTAAAGCCTGGCTATAGAAATTCAAAAAATTTGTGGGTGGCAAGCTATGCCACCCTCTTTTTATCGACTTTTTTGAGGATTTATTGATTTAGTTTAAGGTTTGCAATTTTTTTTTAGTTTAACCTTGAAACCAAGTTAATAAGAAACCATGTAAAAGTTAGTGACAATATTTATAGTTTAAAACGCACACAATGATCGATTTTAGAGACTATACATATTGTTATTCATAAAGAGTGTACCGCTCCTGTAAAGGAAAACTAACTAGCTCAATGGTTAGAAAGGTACGTGTTTTTTCTACTAAAAAGGTAGGTATGTCATGGCAGAGCAATTTGCTAAAGCTTGGGAAGGTTTTGCTGAAGGTGACTGGCAAAACGAAGTAAACGTTCGTGATTTCATTCAAAAGAACTATGCACCTTATGAAGGCGACGAATCTTTCCTTGTTTCTGAAGGTACTGAAGCAACAAATAAGCTTTGGGAAAAGGTAATGGAAGGTATTAAACAGGAAAACGCGACTCACGCACCTGTTGATTTTGATACTTCAGTTATCTCTACCATCACTGCTCACGATGCAGGCTACATCAACAAAGATCTGGAAACGATCGTTGGTCTTCAAACTGACGCCCCACTAAAACGCGCTATCATCCCTAACGGTGGTATTCGTATGGTGGAAGGTTCTTGTAAGGTTTACGGTCGTGAGCTTGATCCTAAGATCAAAGAAATCTACACAGATTACCGTAAAACACACAACGCGGGTGTTTTCGATATCTACACTCCAGACATCCTAAAATGTCGTAAATCTGGTGTTCTGACTGGTCTTCCAGATGCATACGGTCGTGGTCGTATCATTGGTGACTACCGTCGTGTAGCTCTGTACGGTATCGACTTCCTAATTAAAGACAAGCTAGCTCAATTCGCTTCTCTACAAGAGAAATTTGAGAATGGCGAAGATCTTCAAATGACTATGCAGCTTCGCGAAGAAATCGCAGAGCAGCACCGTGCACTTGGCCAAATGAAAGTGATGGCTGAGAAATACGGTTGTGACATCTCTCGTCCAGCTGAAACTGCACAAGAAGCTATCCAGTGGACTTACTTTGGCTACCTAGCGGCTGTTAAGTCTCAAAACGGCGCGGCTATGTCTCTAGGTCGTACTTCTACGTTCCTAGATATCTTCATCGAGCGTGATATTGCTGCAGGTAAGATCACTGAAGAACAAGCTCAGGAAATGATCGACCACTTCGTAATGAAACTACGTATGGTTCGTTTCCTACGTACTCCTGAGTACGATGACCTATTCTCTGGCGATCCAATTTGGGCAACAGAATCTATGGGTGGTATGGGTCTTGACGGTCGTACGCTAGTTACTCGTACTAACTTCCGTTTCCTAAACTCTCTATACACTATGGGTCCTTCTCCAGAGCCGAACATCACTGTTCTATGGTCTGAGCAACTACCTGAAGGCTTCAAGAAGTTCTGTGCGAAAGTATCTATCGATACTTCTTCAATCCAGTACGAAAATGACGATCTAATGCGCCCAGACATGGAGTCAGACGACTACGCAATCGCTTGTTGTGTATCTCCAATGGTTGTTGGTAAGCAAATGCAGTTCTTCGGTGCTCGTGCTAACCTTGCGAAAACTATGCTTTATGCAATCAACGGTGGTGTTGATGAGAAGCTGAAGATGCAAGTTGGTCCAGAAATGCCTAAGATCACTTCAGAAGTACTAGACTTCGACGAAGTGTGGAACAACCTAGACCACTTCATGGATTGGCTAGCGAAGCAGTATGTTGCTGCCCTAAACAGCATCCACTTCATGCACGACAAGTACTCTTACGAGTCTGCGCTTATGGCTCTACACGATCGCGACGTTTACCGCACTATGGCTTGTGGTATTGCAGGTCTATCTATCGCAGCAGACTCACTATCTGCAATTAAACATGCGAAAGTGAAGCCAATCCGTGACGAAGATGGTGTTGCAGTCGACTTCGAAATCGAGGGCGATTACCCTAAATTTGGTAACAACGATGCTCGCGTAGATGACATTGCTTGTGAACTGGTAGAAGTGTTCATGAACAAGATCCGTAAGCTTAAGACTTACCGCGATGCTGTTCCTACTCAGTCTATCCTTACTATTACATCTAACGTTGTATACGGTAAGAAAACAGGTAACACGCCAGACGGTCGTCGCGCAGGTGCTCCGTTTGCTCCAGGTGCAAACCCAATGCATGGCCGTGATGAAAAAGGTGCGGTAGCCTCTCTGACGTCTGTTGGTAAACTGCCGTTTGCTCACGCGAAAGATGGTATTTCTTACACCTTCTCTATCGTGCCAAACGCACTGGGTAAAGAAGAGACGTCACAGCGTGCTAACCTTGCTGGCCTGATGGACGGTTACTTCCACCACGAAGCAGGTATCGAAGGTGGTCAGCACCTAAACGTGAACGTACTTAACCGCGATACTCTAGAAGACGCTGTTAAGCACCCTGAAAAATACCCACAGCTAACTATTCGTGTTTCTGGTTACGCTGTACGCTTTAACTCTCTGACTGCAGAACAGCAACAAGACGTTATCGCGCGTACTTTCACCGAATCACTATAAGTTTGGTTGATTGACTTTAAAGCCCCGCTTAATTAAGCGGGGCTTTTTTATTGCGAAGCAAATCAAAAGTTAGACTCAAGCCACATTTATATTTCAATTTTCTTTCTTTCCTCTCTGATGAATACGATATGGAGTAATATCTAGGCTCCATTCAGAAATGATGTATTGAAATGAACCTATTACGCACTCTTCCTTTGATACTGTTAGCCTCAAGTGCTGTAGCTTCCGAGCGCTCAACCGTATCGTTTTCAATTGATAATGATGGCGTATTTGGTGTCGATCAGGATTATACCAACGGACTGTTTCTCACCTATACCTCGGGCGCTGTTACACCCAATTGGTTGACTAACCCCATGAGCTTATCATTCTGGGGCGGCGCCTCTCTGGACAAGTACGAATTTACACTTGGCCACAAAATGTATACACCGTCAGACATTAATGCCACCACACCAATGGTAAATGACCGACCTTATGCTGGTTATCTCCATGCTGAATTTAACTACATCAGCCTTCATCCTCAGCAAGCGCAACGTTTCAATCTTACACTAGGTACGACAGGTGAAAGCTCACTCGCGGATCAAGCACAAGATATCGTTCACGGCATTACAGGATCTGATGAACCTCGCGGTTGGGCATATCAGGTTGATGACGAGTTTGTTGGTAGCCTTGGTTACCTTAGCCACTTCAATCTTTGGCGTGAACGCGCCATCGCAAATACAGACTGGGAGATTTCAAACGTTTCCGAAGTGAACGCTGGTAATTTCCGCAGTGATGTATCAACAGGCTTCATGTTCCGTTGGGGAACGGACTTAGCGGGAAGCATGGGAGCGGCAAACATTGATAATGAAAACCCATTCCGCGCAGGTATGCTAGGCGCTTCACAAGGTGGTTGGTTTATATTTGGTGGTATTGAAGCTCGCTACCGCTTTAACGACATCACAATTGAAGGCGACCGCTCGGGTGTGGTCGACTACGCTAATCGCAACGGTGATAACCCAAGTATCTATGATGTAACTCTAGAAGAGAAACAAGCCAGCGCGGTGGCTGGCTTTGCTTGGTATAACGAGCATTTTGGTGCAACCGTTACGGCTACAGCGAAAACTCCTGACTACAAAGAAGCAAAAGATTCAATGTACGGCACAGGTGGCCTCGCATTATATGCTTTCTTTTAAATCGTAAACCTCTGGCAGTCACTATTAAGGCTGCCAGCTCTCTGCTCCACTACCTGACTGACAGAGCGCAGTTGTTCATTGTTTTCTTCTAACTCTTTCATTGCACTGGAAATCTGAGTCATACTGTCTGCCATAGATTGACTGGTCGTTGCTAATTCTTTAATGGACGCAAAGATGACGTCTGTCTGGTGCGAAGCTTCATCGGCTTTTTCTGTAATGGTGCGCAGTGCTTGCATCGCCTCATGGCCTTTTTCCTGCCCTGTTCGCATCGACGTTTCAGATTGACCAATGTACTGGATAACTTCAGCACTTTCTTTTTTCATCGTGTCTATGGTTTCAGAAATTTCGGCAACCGCATCAACGGTTCTTACCGCCAAACTACGAACTTCATCTGCCACGACGGCAAACCCACGTCCCTGCTCACCTGCTCGCGCCGCTTCTATTGCCGCATTCAAAGCCAGAAGGTTGGTTTGCTCTGCAATGCCGTTGATAATGTCCATGACCGAATCGACTTTGGAAGACGCTTCTTCCAACTGCTGAATATGTCCAGCCGCGGATGTAAGTATCGAACCAACTTCTTCAAGCGAGCCAATCGCGGCTCCAATGATTTGTGCCCCTTTCTCGGCTGAGTCAGTAGAAGAACGACTGATTTCTGATACAAATTCCAGTGAATTAGACACCTCTTGTGTCGTCACACTTACTTCTTCTGTAGCAGATGCCAATAACTGAGTCTGCCCCAGTACTTCAGACTGGTGATGAGCCAGCATATCTAGGCCTTGGTTAAGTTCAACTGCATTGCCAGACAACGCCTGCCCGCTGGATTGCACACCAGAGACCAGCTCACCCAAGTTTTCACAGCTTTCATTTATACTGATTGCCAGTTGGTTAAACTCATCATTGGGGTTCTTAGTCAAAGCCATCCGTTTCGACAAATCACCTGCCGAGACATTGTGCAAAATCTCACGAGTCTTGGTCAGAGATCGAGATAAGGAAGTGCTCTGCATGATGAAAATAGCTATAGTGAAGACGGCAAGAATGATACAAGCGACTAAGATGGACCATAACGTTTGCTCAGAAGACTTTTCTGCAGACAGTTGGTACTGTGAACTGATACCACCTAATTCACTTGTGACGGCTGCAATCAGTTGAGTCAATTGCATCTTGGTTGAAATTAGCTGCTGCTCGACACTGCCTAATTGTTTGGAAAGCTCACTCACTCGGACGAATGTCGCTTTGTATTGCTCTATCTCTTTCTCATACAAATCCAACATGGCGTAAACATTGGACATGCTTTCGAATGCACCCATGGCACGATTGAACAGCTTTAGGTTTTCTTCGTTCGGTTGTAGTAAGTAGTTTTGTTGTGACTTAACCATCGCTTGGAAATCTGAGTTGAGCGTTACCATCCCAGTTTCAGCAATTTTCTGCTCGATAATATTGGCAAGCTTTTTCAATTCCCCTAGCTTGCCTTCATCGATATTAAAACCGAGTTCTTGCTTGAGCTCTAACCAAGGATTAGCTGCAGCTTGGAAGTCTCCTATACTTTGTTCCAGTTCGTTGGCATAGCTCTTTAGGTTCAGTACATTGAGGAAAGCGACATCATTGTTAACGGCTTCAACAATATCGCTAATATCTTGTTTTGCTTTCGCGACCTGAGCGCCCTCTAGATTATCCAGCTCACTACTTAAGGTAAGAATTTTACTTTGGGTCTGATAGATTGAAATGGAGCCAGAAGAAATATCACCACTGGAATGATACTGCTCACTCATTTGAGTAAGCCTAGAGGAGGTAAACACTGCGAGTATGACAAATCCTATTGTCAGTACAATTAAAAACAGTGTGACTTTCTGTTTTTGCGATAGCGCAAGCATATCCATAAGAAATCCTTAAACATCAATCGGATGCAATTAAAACTTGCCTAGCCTGTTTGTTTATTAATTATTATAAAAACCATATTTGGCAACATTTTTATAACATACATTTTAGTCTATGTGCGCTTTTTTTATTAGTCAGTAAAATCTTGATGATAAAAACCTGAAATGCTATTTAAACCCTACTTTTTGTAATAAAATAACGAACAAATCACTAATTAGAGATGAGCACATGTCAGCAACCGGTCGTATCCATTCTTTCGAGTCCTGTGGAACAGTTGATGGCCCAGGAATTCGTTTTATTGTCTTTATGCAGGGATGTTTAATGCGATGCATGTATTGCCACAATCGCGATACATGGGACACTCATGGTGGTAAGGAAGTCACGGTTGAAGAGATCATTAACGAAGCGAAAAGCTATCGTCACTTTATGAATGCATCTGGTGGTGGTGTTACTTGCTCAGGTGGTGAAGCGATGTTACAGCCTGAATTTGTCCGCGACTTTTTCCGTTCCGCCAAAGCAGAAGGAATCCACACCTGTCTCGATACCAATGGCTATATTCGTAAGCATACTGAAGTCATAGATGAAGTACTTGAAGCCACAGATCTAGTCATGCTGGATCTAAAGCACATGAAAGACGAAGTGCACCATGACTTTATTGGCGTTTCTAATCGACGCACCTTAGACTTTGCCCGCTACTTGCACCGTATCGGCCAAAAAACATGGATTCGCTACGTCGTAGTACCTGGTTATACCGATGATGAAGAAGCCGCACATATGCTTGGTGAGTTCATCAAAGACATGGACAACATTGAAAAGCTCGAACTTTTGCCATACCACAAGTTAGGAGCCCACAAATGGGAAGCACTAGGGTTGGATTATCCACTAGAAGGCGTTAACCCGCCGTCCAAAGAAACCATGGACAATATCGTTTCAATCCTTGAGCAGTATCACTCAAACGTAAAATATTGATACCATCTACTAAACATTTCATAAAAAATACCAACCAGATCGCGGTTGGTATTTTTTTAAGAGGCCATTTTGCTACTTCCCGAACTCTTTGCATTGTTTTTCATACTGCTCTCAGTGAATTTTATCTGGAAGGATGTATTTCGCGTATTACTTCCGAAACTCTCGGCTGAAAGAGGATTTCAGCACCTGACATTTGCCGTAATCTTTGCACTGTTCGCTTTGTGGTCAGCACAAGCAGGGGTGAAGGAAGGTTTATCAATCCATTTTCTGGCACTGACATCTTTAACGTTAATGTATGGTTGGCGAAGCGCTTACGCCATCTCAATCGTCGTTGCGCTGCTGCTGGCCGTCTTTGGACAATTAGCATTTAGCGAGTTACCTGAATACATCTTACTTTCTTGCTTACTCCCAATATCAATCAGCTACTTAGTTTTTCTGGTAAGTTATCAATACTTACCGAGAAACATCTTTGTGTTCATCTTCGTTGCTGGATTTTTCAATGGAGCCTTCACAGGTAGTGCTCACCTTATTATCAACTCTGTCTATCATGTCGTTCAAGGCACTCACGACTGGGAAACCATATTCGACAATTATATGGTTTTTGTTCCTCTTCTAGCGTTCCCAGAAGGTCTACTCAATGGAATGACGATGGCAATGTTTGCGGTATTCAAACCAGAGTGGTTACGTGTTTTCTCCGACCGCGATTACATCTACAACCACTACCACAAGAAGTAACCATTTAAACTGAAATTTCTTTACATTTTTCATAATAAACATGTGTTGAGATCATGTTTCAGTGCGTAATGAAAAGATAACCTAAGCACATTAAAGATGTATTAGATTATTTTAGTGAGGCCACCATGGAAATGACCAACGCACAGCGCTTGATCCTATCTAACCAGTACTACTTGATGTCTCAAATGGACCCAGAAAACGCGGCAAAATACAGTCGTTTACAAACCATCGTTGAGCGTGGTTACGGGCTTCAGATGCGTGAACTGGACAAAGAATTTGGCTGTCTGAAAGAGGCAGAATGTCGCGAAATCATTGATATCATGGAGATGTTCCACGCAATGCAAGAATCTACAAAGATGCTATCCGAGGTGGAGCAAGCCGACGTAGATCAACGCCGCCTAATGTTCTTAGGTTTTGACATTGCAACAGAAGCCCAGCATGTAAATTACGTACGATTTCTTGTCGATTCTGAAGGTCTATATTCACAATTTGATAAAGGCGACCACCATTTTAATGCCCAGATGCCGATGCTGGAGAAGTACCGCCGCATGCTAACCACTTGGCGTAACTGCCCTCGTCAATACCATCTGTGCAACAACGAGTTAAAACAGATATTCAATGCTTAATCAGAGCGCATACAAAAAAGGGTTGCTCTTGAGCAACCCTTTTTATTATTCACATATTAACTCACTAAAATACGTAAGCGATGCCAATGTTGGCTGATGTTGTCACTCCACTTTCAATAAGAGGACTGCTCTCAATCGACCCTTCTAAGTTGGTATAACGAACCCCACCTGTTACTCGTACACTCGGCGTAATATGCAAATAGGCAGAAGCACTAATAAAATACTGACCATCCCAATCTGCTTCAAATGCACTAAAAGTTGGGTCGTATGCCTGTGCTCTTGCCGCTTCTGCTGCGCTTACACCGTATAAATGGTCATTGATCTTGTCACTGTTATACGCATATCCGATTGATGGAGTAATTCCCCACCCTTTTTGGCGAAACGGCAACCGCCAAGCAGCTTCAGCGTATAATCCATTATGAGTACCACCTAAATCCGTCCCAGCTGTAGCCTCCAGTACACCTGCCAAAGTGATTAACTGGTAACTAATTCCACCTAAAACAGTCGCTTTACGTTCATCCATTTGTTGGATAGCGCGATTATCAGAATCACTCGGTTTTAACGTTCGTGGATCGTAAGCTGCGCGAAAGATGATGTTTTGAGGCGAACCAGCAGGAAAAAGACGATAACCAGCACTAAACCCACGTAAGAATAAGTGCTCACCTTCATAACCCACTAGAGGGATCACGGTTTCATTGGACGGCGTGTCTTTGTACACCGCAGGGGAATAAGAAGCCGCAACACCTAAAGACCATTGAGAAATTTTTGCATGGGCAAGCGGAGCGATCGTAAGAGCAGTGACCGTCGCTAGTTTAAGCCAGGAAGTTTTCAATTTAATACCTAATTTATGATGGGATTGGACATCTGGGTGGCATTATACGAAACGGCATACACCAAAACAACACCCTCTTGAGTGATTAATCACCTGTTTTAATGAGCAAAAACTATACCAATAAGAAAATACATTCACACCAAGGATATCAACTTATTTGCATTTAACAGGGCTCAAATTCCGCTTATCGTCAACAAGTGGTCAAACATCACAATTTGCAAATAAACACATATTTTTTAAGCAAAATTCTAAAAACCAACTAGTCTTTAATAGGAAAGGATTTGTTTTTTCTATGCGGGTTGATTGTCTATAAAGACAGGTTCAGAGGGGAATTCATTATGAGTATTTTCGACCATTACCAAGCGCGCTACGAAGCTGCCAAGGATGAAGAATTATCTTTACAGGAATTCTTGACGCTATGTAAAGATGATAAAAGTGCTTACGCTAATGCCGCAGAGCGTCTACTGATGGCTATCGGCGAACCAGAGCTAATCGATACTGCGCAAGATCCATGCTTAAGCCGAATTTTTTCAAATCGGGTCATTTCCCGATATGAAACCTTCAAAGACTTCTATGGCATGGAAGAAGCGATTGAACAAATCGTTTCTTACCTAAAACATGCCGCACAAGGCTTAGAAGAACGTAAACAGATTCTTTATTTGCTCGGCCCTGTAGGTGGCGGTAAATCCTCCCTTGCAGAGAAGCTCAAAGCGCTGATGCAACAAGTGCCTATTTATGTGCTTTCAGCAGACGGCGAACGAAGCCCAGTAAACGACCATCCGTTCTGCTTATTCGACGTCGGTGAAGATGGCGAACTGCTCAAACGCGAGTATGGCATCGAAAAACGCTATTTGCGTTCAATTATGTCGCCATGGGCGGCAAAACGTCTCCACGAATTTGGCGGCGATATCACTAAGTTTAAAGTAGTGAAAGTGCGTCCTTCTATTTTGGATCAGGTCGCTGTGGCGAAAACAGAGCCGGGTGATGAAAACAACCAAGATATTTCATCACTAGTCGGTAAAGTCGATATTCGTCAGCTTGAGCATTATTCTCAGGATGACCCAGATGCATACAGCTACTCAGGTGCTCTGTGTCGTGCAAACCAAGGCTTGATGGAATTCGTAGAGATGTTCAAAGCACCGATCAAAGTGCTTCACCCTCTACTAACTGCGACTCAGGAAGGTAACTACAATGGTACCGAAGGCCTATCAGCCTTGCCTTTCGATGGCATGATATTAGCCCACTCAAACGAATCTGAGTGGCAAACTTTCCGCAATAACAAGAACAACGAAGCATTCCTTGACCGTGTTTACATCGTCAAAGTGCCTTACTGTCTGCGTGTTGCGGAAGAAGTTAAGATCTACCAGAAACTGTTGGATCACTCTGAACTAGCAAAAGCTCCGTGTTCACCTAGTACGCTAGAGTTGTTGTCGCAGTTCAGTATTCTTTCTCGACTAAAAGAGCCTGAAAACTCATCTATCTTCTCCAAGATGCGTGTTTACGATGGTGAAACCCTGAAAGATACTGACCCTAAAGCGAAGAGTTACCAAGAGTATCGAGATTTCGCTGGTGTCGATGAAGGTATGTCAGGCCTATCAACACGTTTCGCGTTTAAGATCCTGTCTCGAGTCTTCAACTTCGATCAAACCGAAGTCGCAGCGAACCCAGTTCATCTGTTCTACGTTATTGAGCAGCAAATCGAACGTGAGCAGTTCCCTCAAGAAACCGCTGAGAAATATTTGGAATTCTTGAAAGGCTATCTGGTTCCGCGCTACGTCGAGTTCATCGGAAAAGAAATTCAAACCGCTTACCTCGAGTCTTACTCTGAATACGGACAAAACATCTTTGACCGTTACGTCACTTATGCCGATTTCTGGATTCAAGATCAGGAATATCGTGACCCAGAAACAGGCCAACTATTCGACCGTTCTGCGTTAAATAACGAACTTGAGAAAATCGAAAAAACAGCAGGCATTAGTAACCCTAAAGATTTCCGTAATGAGATTGTGAACTTTGTTCTTCGTGCTCGTGCTAACAACAATGGACAAAACCCAGTTTGGACTAGCTATGAGAAACTTCGCACTGTCATTGAGAAGAAAATGTTCTCAAATACGGAAGAACTATTACCCGTTATCTCCTTCAATGCGAAAACCTCTTCTGAAGACCAGAAGAAACACGACGACTTTGTCGCTCGTATGATGGAGAAAGGCTATACCGAGAAACAAGTCCGCTTGCTATCGGAATGGTATTTACGCGTACGTAAATCATCTTAATAGCTGAGACAACCTTCCTCTGAACGAGAGAGGAGAGCCAATGAAGTACCTGCCGGAGCATATTCTCTGGCAGGTTATTGGATGCGAACAAGATGCATGCGCTTGATAAGTGCATGTACCAAAAGAGGGGTGACTCATGGCGCAATTTATTGACCGACGACTGAACGGAAAAAATAAGAGCGCGGTAAACCGCCAGCGTTTCTTACGTCGTCATAAAGAACAAATCAAAGAATCTGTCGCAGACGCAGTCAATCGCCGTTCAATCACGAATACCGAGACAGGCGAGGATGTCGCGATTCCTCACAAAGACATCAAAGAACCAATCTTTCACCAAGGCAAAGGTGGTGTAAAAGAACGTGTCCACCCTGGTAACGATCAGTTCATTACTGGCGATAAAATCGAACGCCCTAAAGGTGGCGGTCAGGGCGGTGGCTCCGGTGAAGGCGACGCCAGCCCAGATGGCGAAGGTCAGGATGAATTCGTTTTCCAGATTTCAAAAGATGAGTATCTGGATATCCTGTTCGAAGATTTGGAGCTGCCAAATCTAGAGAAAAACCAAATCAACAAGATTACAGAGTGGAAGACTCACCGTGCGGGTTATCAAACCGCGGGTGTGCCAGCCAACATCGCGATTGTAAAATCCTTACAGCAATCTCTTGCGCGTCGGACGGCAATGACCGCGGGTAAAAAGCGTATGTTGAGAGAGCTGGAAGAAGAACTCGATCAAGTGAAAATGAGCGAACCTGCTCAACTACTGGAAGAAAAAAGACTCAAGAAGGAAATTAAAGATCTCAGACGAAAAATCGACACCGTCCCTTTCATTGATACCTTTGACTTAAGATTTAAAAACTACGAACGACGCCCAATTCCATCCAGCCAAGCTGTAATGTTTTGTCTGATGGATGTATCAGGCTCAATGGACCAAGCAACCAAAGATATCGCCAAGCGTTTCTACGTATTGCTCTACTTATTCTTGACCCGTACTTATGAAAACGTTGATGTCGTATTCATTCGCCACCACACTCAAGCAAAAGAAGTCGATGAGCATGAGTTTTTCTACTCTCAAGAAACGGGTGGCACAATAGTATCCAGCGCCCTAAAACTGATGAAGGAAATCGTTGAAGATCGTTATCCTGTCGGTGAGTGGAACATTTATGCGGCACAAGCATCTGACGGCGACAACTGGGCCGACGACTCTCCACGTTGTCGTGAGTTGCTTACCAAAAATCTATTACCAAATTGTCAGTACTACTCCTACATCGAAATCACACGACGCTCTCACCAGACCTTGTGGCATGAGTACGAGAAACTGGAAGGTGCCTTCGACAACTTTGCAATGAAGAATATTCGCAGCGTTGAAGACATATTCCCAGTATTCCGAGAGCTCTTCAGAAAAGAAACTGCTTAGGGAGGCCACTATGACAACAAAAACCAAAAAGCCAACCAAGAAAAAGACACTGCCAGATGGCCCAGATTGGACATTTGATCTCCTCGAACGCTATCACGTTGAGATAAAGCGTGTTGCAGAGCATTATCGATTAGATACTTATCCTAATCAGATCGAAGTCATTACTTCTGAGCAGATGATGGATGCCTATTCAAGCATTGGTATGCCAATCAATTACAATCACTGGTCATTTGGCAAGAAATTTATCCAAACCGAGCAGGGTTATAAGCATGGCCAAATGGGCCTAGCCTACGAGATCGTGATCAATTCCGATCCTTGTATCGCATATCTGATGGAAGAAAATACCGTCACCATGCAAGCTTTGGTGATGGCGCATGCTTGTTACGGACACAATTCATTTTTCAAAGGCAATTACCTATTCCAAACTTGGACAGATGCTAGCTCTATCATCGACTATCTATTGTTCGCCAAAAAGTACATTGCGGATTGTGAGCAAAAATACGGCGTAAAAGAAGTAGAAGAGCTTTTAGATTCCTGTCATGCCTTAATGAATTTCGGCGTAGACCGATATAAACGCCCAGAGAAAATCTCTATTGCGGAAGAAAAAATGCGTCAGGAGGAGCGCGAAGCGTATCTTCAATCCCAAGTGAACGATCTATGGAGAACCGTCCCTAAAGGTAAAGTCGAACAGGAAGAGTCCAAGATTCGCTTCCCTTCTGAACCTCAGGAAAACATCTTATACTTCATTGAAAAACACGCACCGCTGCTAGAATCATGGCAACGAGAGATCGTACGTATCGTTCGCAAAATCAGCCAATACTTCTACCCTCAGAAACAAACTCAGGTAATGAACGAGGGTTGGGCTACATTCTGGCATTACACCATTCTTAACCATATGTACGATGAAGGATTGGTGACAGAACGCTTCATTCTTGAGTTCCTACATAGCCACACGAGTGTTGTCGCGCAACCTGCGTACAACAGTCCTTATTTCAGCGGTATCAACCCTTATGCTCTTGGGTTCGCGATGTTCCGTGATATTCGTAGAATTTGTGAAGAGCCTACGGATGAGGACAAAGAGTGGTTCCCAGAACTGGCGGGGACCGATTGGTTAGAAGCAGTTCATTTTGCAATGAAAAACTTTAAAGATGAAAGCTTCATCAGCCAGTACCTATCTCCTAAGCTAATGCGCGACTTTAAACTCTTCGCTATTACTGATGATGACAGAAAGAACTACATCGAAGTCACCGCGATTCACAATGATCTGGGTTACCGAGAAATCAGAGAGAAGCTGGCAGGCCAGTACAACCTCAGCAGTTTAGAACCGAATATTCAGGTCTTTAACGTTGATGTACGAGGTGATCGCTCACTGACACTTCAATATGTCCCACATGATCGTATTCCACTCGATGATAGCTACGACGAAGTATTAAAGCACATGTATCGGCTATGGGGGTTTGACGTCATACTAGAAGAAGTTAAAGAGTCAGGGCGACGTGAAATTCTGGGTACATGCCCAAAACGTAACGACTATGATGGAAAGATATAGCAACTAAAAAGGCCCTAACGGGCCTTTTCTTTATTGATGAGCAATGAGCTTCCTCACTACTTCTAAATCTTCTGGAGTATCAACGCCAGCAGGTGGCGCTTGCTTAGCCACCTCGACATGAATTTTCTCACCATACCACAATACTCGAAGCTGCTCTAAACTCTCAATTTTCTCTAGAGCAGTTGGTTCCCAGTTGATATAGGTATTGATGAACCCCGCGCGATAAGCATAGATACCGATGTGACGCATCAGAGGTTGAGCAATCACCTTGCCACCATTGGCAAAGTTATCTCGATCCCACGGGATAGTCGCACGACTAAAGTACATCGCATAACCATCTTTATCTGTCAAAACTTTCACTGCATTCGGGTTAAAGACTTCGTCTTCATGGGAAATTTCAACTGCTAACGTTGCCATAGGAGCTTGGCTGCTCGCTAGATTACTCGCAACTTGCGTGATAATTGCTGGCGGAATCAGTGGCTCATCGCCCTGTACATTCACGATCACATGATCGTCCGGAATGTTCATGACTTTCACAACTTCAGCTAAACGCTCAGTTCCCGATTCATGTTCAGAGGATGTCATGCAAACCACACCACCGAATGCTTGTACCGCACTCTCCACTCGCGCATCGTCAGTCGCAACGACAACTTTCTCAGCACCAGCCTGCAGTGATTGCTCGTAGACCCACTGAATCATTGGTTTACCACCAATGTCAGCTAATGGCTTACCTGGTAAACGTGTTGATTCATAACGTGCAGGTATAACGACGGTAAATGACATTATCGCCCCTCTTCCATGCTCATTTGGCGCGCTTCAGGCTCCAGTAGGACCGGGATACCTTCTTTAATCGGGTAAGCAAGGCGGTCCAACTTGCAGATCAGCTCTTGTTTGTCTTTGTCGAACGTAAGCTTACCTTTGCATACAGGGCAAGCTACAATCTCAAGCAGTCGATGGTCCATACTTTTCTTTAACCTCTTTAATCTTACTTAAAATGCGCGTCTCATCTTGGGGACTAAAGCTAGCAGTCACTGGAAGATACCACCAGTTTTCTTCTGCGTAACTGGCACATTTTACTGCATCTTTTTCTGTCATGATCAGATGTTGTCCGCGGCTAGCCAAGGTTTGCAACTCTGATGGTTCAAAATTTTTATGATCGGAAAAGCCTTGAGTGACGACTGGGCTCGCACCGAGACTTTCTAATGTGTTAAAAAACCTCGGTGGATGACCAATGCCGGCCATAGCCACCAGCTGTTCAAGTTGACTGACAGGGGCTTTCTCTCGGGTTTTTAAGTTCACTGCCAAACTCGGTGTCAGAGCCATGGCGGCTTCGTTCTCGTGAGCTTTTCCACCATTAGTAATGATGAAATCGACTTCGCTCAACCGTTTCGTTGTCTCACGTAAGGGCCCAAGTGGTATCAGTTGCTCACTGCCAAAGCGACGATTACCGTCTACCACTGCGATTTCAATGTCTCTTTGTAACGCATAGTGCTGTAAGCCGTCATCTGTAATGACAATATCAACGCCAAGAGGCAATAAAGCTTTGACTGCATCACTTCGTACCGGAGATACCGCTACAGGAGCTGCCGTTCGTTTGAAAATTAACTTGGGCTCATCACCACAGTGCTTGGTCGGTGTTTGTTCTTCAACAATGAGTGGATAGCTCGGCGCTTTAGCACCATATCCACGAGACACCACCCCGGGGTTGTAACCCATGGATTGTAATTGCTCCACCAGCCAAATAACGACAGGAGTCTTGCCATTGCCACCAGCGGTAATATTACCGACCACAACAACAGGAACTGGTGCTTTGTAACTGGATTTACTCCCAGATACAAATGCCTGGCGCCTCGAACGACTGATAACTCCAAATACTAAACTGAGTGGCCATAACAATGGCCACAAAACATAGCGTAAAGGATGGTTTTCAAACCAGATTTTTTCAATCACGGTTTAAGCACCAAACTGTATCCGATGAAGCTGTGCGTAGGCGCCATCTTTTTCGATCAAAGTGCTATGGTCACCGCGCTCAACGATTTCACCTTCATCAACTACCAAAATCTCGTCAGCGCTTTCAATCGTTGACAGCCTGTGTGCGATAACAAGTACCGTTTTATTTTTCTGCAACTCATCCAACGCAGATTGAATCGCTTTTTCAGATTCAGTATCAAGTGCAGAGGTTGCTTCATCCAAGATCAAAACTGGCGCGTCACGTAACAAGGCACGCGCGATAGCGATTCGTTGGCGCTGGCCACCTGAGAGACTAGTACCATTTTCACCAATAACGGTATCAAGCCCATCGTCCATATTGTCGATAAAGTCCATTGCATAAGCTAAGCGAGCAGCTTCTTCAATCTGCTCTCGGCTGTATTCATCCGTCGCGGCATAAGCGATGTTGTTGGCAATGGTATCGTTGAATAAGTGGACATTTTGCGACACTAGAGCGAAATGGCTGCGTAGGTTAGTCAGTTTGTAATCACGTACGTCATGTCCGTCGAGCTCAATGTTGCCTGAATCTACGTCATAGAATCGAGTAAAGAGATTCGCAATGGTACTCTTACCGGAACCTGAACGACCAACAAGTGCGACCGTTTTTCCTTTCGGTATGTCAAAGCTGACATTACGCAGCGCTGGTGCTTCTTTGCCTTGGTAGGTAAATGTGACATTTTTAACTGCAACTTCACCACGCACGGCCTTAGCTTCGTACTTACCGTTATCTTGCTCTGTTTCCAGATCCATCAACGCAAATAAGGTCTGGCTTGCAGCCATACCACGCTGAAACTCCGACGTAACATTGGTTAGTGCTTTAAGTGGGCGCAGTAGACCGAACATCGCAGAGAAAACCACAGTAAACGTACCAGGAGTCAGTTGCTCTTTGATTGAATCAACACTCGCTAGAAACAAAACAACAACAAGAGCAATCGATGCGATTATCTGAATCACCGGATTTGCAATCGCCTGAGCCGCGACCAGCTTCATCGATTGCTGACGCATCTGGTTACTCACGGTATCAAAGCGCTCGCGTTCAACGTTCTGTCCACCATAGCTAAGCACCACTTTGTGCCCTTTAAGCATTTGCTCAGCGGAGGCCGTCACATGCCCCATCGTATCCTGCATACTCTTAGAGATCTTACGGAAACGTTTTGACACGATACCAATAGCCCAAGCGACGACAGGCGCCACAATGAAGAGCACTAATGAAAGCTGCCAACTGTTCCAGAACATTAGAACCAGTAAGCCTATGATACTCGCGCCTTCACGTACAATACTCACTAAAGCTCGGCTAGTCGCCCCTGCAACTTGCTCTGAGTCATAGGTAATGCGAGATAGCAATCCACCAGTCGATTCTTTATCGAAATAAGACACTGGCATGTGCATGAACTGGCTGAAAATTCGTCGACGCATCAACATCACAACATTACCTGAAACCCAGCTCAAACAATAAGAAGAGACGAAACCACTCAGCCCTCTAATAACCATCATACCGAAGACAATGAAAGGCAAAGTGCGAAGAAAATTAGATTCGGTATCGCCAAAACCTTCATCTAACAAAGGTTTTAGGAGTGACACCATATATGTGTCGGCTACCGCATTGATAATGAGAGCAACGACCGCTACAGCCAAACCTGCTTTGTACAAGCGAATGTAAGTCCATAAACGCTTAAAAGTTTGCAGGGTCGTTTCATCTTGATTAAGAGACATAGAACTGCTTATTTTTCTTACAATATTCGGTCTATTCTACTCCCTTACGTAGCATCTGCCTATACCAAGCCAGCCCTTTCCACTCTCTTATCGCGTCAATTTTCCAATGGTTTGAATAGAAATTGACACTAACTTGACCGTAAGACCCCGTATCAAACCATTGTACGTCTCTGTCTGTATAACGTTTGACCACATTAGGAGCTGGGAGTCGCCACTTTCCATACAACGCAGATGAAGCGATGGCCACCTTGGGGCTAACCGCTTCAATAAACCGCGGTATGGAAGACGTTTTACTGCCATGATGTGGGACAACCAAAACATCGCTACGAAGCGCATCAGGTTGTCTGACAAGAAGCCATTCGACAATCGCGTCGATGTCTCCGGGCAACAGAGTTGATTGTTTGTATTCTGGGTGGGACACTCTCACCACGCACGAATGAGGATTATAGGCACGTTGCACTGATTCAACCGGCCACAAAAACTCCAATGTTAACTCGCCCCATGCGAGTATATTCCCCTTTAGGCACATTTGAGCTCGGGTAAGTTGCTGGCTAGCCATTAGAAGTTCCGGCTGCCAGTCGCGTAGCAACACCTCTAGGCCACCTGCATGGTCACCATCGGTATGAGATATAATTAACATATCCAGTTTACTGACACCGTGATAATGAAGGAAAGGCGTAATCACCTGCGCAGCAATGCTGCTCCTCTCCCAAGCAATTCCGGTATCGTAGGCTATGGCTCGTGAACCTTGCTTCACTACAATAGCCAAGCCATGACCAACATCCAAAACGAAGACTTGCCATACCGGCTTCTCTTTCCAGTCGATAACCCAAACCAACGCACACAATATAAATAGCGCTTTCCCTTGGATGCTAAGAAAAGTAGAGAACAACAGCAGCAACAGCGCCCCGACGAACAAAACCGTCAGAAAGTGGCTTAATGGAACCCAACTGCTGTCAGCGAAAGAAAGTGCATAGAATACGGGCTCAATAGTGATATCAACCCATTGCCAGAACACTGATACATTAAAAACGGTTTCAGCCAGTAGTGCCAAGAGACTTAGCGGCACGACAACGAAGCTGAACCAAGGGACGAAGATAAGGTTGTATGCGAAACTGGCTAAGCTCAGGCCTTGAAACGATATTGCCACTATTGGTGTCATTCCAATAACCAAAGTCAGTTGCAGCACGAGCGCATTTACCCAAGGTGACCACAATCTATTCTGCAACGAAACAAACACCAAAATTATCGCGACTGCCCACATAGACAGCCAAAGACCTGATGATGCCGCTGCAAACGGGTCAGTCAGTAAAAGCCAAGATAGGATAATTAGCCATTTATAACTTGCTGGGAGGCGCTTAAATGAGCGGAGCAACAACACTGCCAGACAACACGTCCACAATGCTCGTTGGGTGGGGATAGAGAATCCAGCTAACCAAGCATAAAAATAAGCACACACTAATGCTATAACAAACGGAGCAGCTAATGCTGTGGGAAAAAGCCTAAGGAGTAATTTGCCAAAGCACCAGCCAAGGTAAAACACAATGCCAATATGCAAACCGGATATCGCGATAAGGTGACTCAGTCCGCTCGCTTTTAGCTGCTCTTTCAGCTCGAAAGACAAACTCTCTCGTACGCCAAACGTCAGTGCTAAAATCAAACCTTTACTTGGCAGAAACTCTACCGAGTTCAACACTTGTTGATACAGTTCATAACGCGTAGAATCAGCATGACGAGTCCAGTAAGGCGTTTTGATTACAACACTCGCTCTACCCACTACTCGCTGCTGTAATGCATATTTTTCTGCATCAAAGCCAACATCATTGAGTAGACCTACAATAGGCTTAAGCCTGACTCTGGCCCCAATCTCATCACCGGGAGAAAGCATCATTGGAGAAGCAAGCCTTATTCGCGGCTGAGCAAACGTGTTTAATTCTTCACCATTAATTGATCTCACCACTACTTCCCCTTGAAAGCCGTGACTTATTTGCTTAAAAAAGCTGTCAACCTCCGCATTTATGGTAATATCCTGACCTGCTTGGAAAAGCATTGCTTGCTGATGGCGTAAAAGGTTACTGTGTATCACTAGTATCAGGCATGCGAACACAGGACCAACACACCACCTTAGCGATTTTGACCTTATACTGAGTATCAGGGTCAAGATACAGGGAAACAACCACTCCCATGCTGGCATATACCACCAGAACTGAGCGGTTGATATAAGGAAAGAGAACGATATAAGCGTCCAGTAATTTAAGTAGAGAGTCATATTTCCCTATGCCAAGAAAATTCATCAAACGCTTTATGCCTGACCACGAAGTAATAAAGCGTCAGAAAGCACTCAAAATTTTTGGCAACGTGCTGTACAACCCAAATCTTTGGTGTCTCAATCGCCGTTCGGCTTCTGGGGCATTTGCCGTAGGCCTGTTCATGGCTTTCGTTCCTCTACCCAGCCAGATGATTATGTCTGCGGGTTTAGCCATTCTTTGTGGCGTAAACCTTCCGCTCTCCGTCGCCTTAGTATGGGTGAGCAACCCCATTACCATGCCTGTACTGTTTTACTTTGCTTATAAAGTTGGCGCTTGGGTGATGCATATCCCACCTCAGCCATTTCACTTTGAGCTTTCTTGGGAGTTCATCATGCACCAAATGAGTACCATTGGACCTCCTTTCCTACTTGGTTGCATGATTTGCGGTATCGTATCGGCTATTGCAGGCTACTTCGGTATCAAAGCTCTGTGGCGCTATTCCGTTGTTCGAAGCTGGCAGCAAAGAAAGATCAGATTAGGTGGACTACTTAAAAAGTAAAAATCGAATTGTTTAGCGTTCGACGGGGCAATCAAACAATTGCAATAGTGATGTTATTTAAAAATGAAAAAGGACCATAAAGGTCCTTTTTTTGTTTTTAGCGGAAGTGTTATTTCGCACTAAGCACGCTCGCCGGATTGAGTTTGCTAGCACGCGATGCGGGGTACCAAGTAGCAAGCAAACTTAGCACTATCGCCGTCCCCGACACTAAGCAGACGTCTGATATGTTGACTTGAGAAGGAAGAAAGTCGACAAAGTAAATATCACCTGACAAGAACTGGTGACCAATTAAACTTTCTAGCCCTTTAATCAGCTTGGTTAGATTCATGGCAACCGCTACGCCAAGAATACTACCTACAACGCTGCCTAAAACACCAGAAAACACACCTTGCCAAACAAAGATCCGCTTAATTAGCCCATCGGTACCGCCCATGGTCCTCAATATCGCAATCTCTGAGGCGCGATCTTTCACCGCCATCATCAACGTCGACACAATATTGAAGCTAGCAACACCAATCACCAGAACCATCACCAAATACATAATTGTTCTGACGAGCTGTATATCTCGATATAAGAAGCCATAGTTTTGCTGCCAACTGCGTAAGTAGACATACACATTCAGCGTGTTTCCGGCCTCTCGCACAATTTGCGTCGCATTCAAAACGTCAGACACTTTCAACGACACACCTGTAACAGCCTCACCCAATTTGGCGTATTGCTGAGCATCTTGCAGAGGAACTAAAGCGAGGTTATGGTCAATCTGACCATTGAGTTTTAGCAACCCAGCGACTCTCACACGCACCCTCTTGGGAGCCTGAACTTTAGTTGCTGAACCCGAAGTTGGGATCATCAAGGTGATGTAGTCACCTCGCGACACCCCAAGCAAGTCAGCCACACCTTGCCCTAGTATCACTTGCTTATCGCCCGCTTTAAACTGAGACCAGACCGCTTTATCGATATACTGGCTCATATTCGAAACGGCAGATTCTTTATCTGGATCTATCCCTCGAACTTCAAGCGCTTTAAGTTGTTGGCCTTTCTCAGCCAATGCAGTGATCTTAACGTAAGGTGCTGCGGCTTCAACTTTAGGGTGCTTCTCTGCTTGCTCAATAACCGACTGCCATTCCTCGATCGGGCCACGAACCCCCTCAAACTCTCCATGAGCAATGACGGACAATACTCGGTCTTTGAGTTCACGTTCAAAACCATTCATCGCAGACAAACCGATGATGATCACCGCTACACCCACCGCGATACCAATCGTTGAAGACAGTGAGATGAAGGACACCATTTTATTACGCTGCTTAGCACGACTAAAACGGCCGCCAATAAACAGTGAAAGTGAAGAGAACAAATTACGCCTCCTCAACATTTAGCAACAGGCCATCTTGCATATGCAGTTGGCGATCCATCTTGCTCGCCAGTTCTCCATCATGTGTGACGACTAAAAATGCGGTCCCGGATTGTTCATTAAGCTCACGCATCAAATCGTAGATTGCCAACGCGGTCTTATGATCCAAATTACCGGTCGGCTCATCGGCCAATACCAAATCTGGGCTGTTAACCAATGCGCGTGCGATAGCAACACGTTGACGTTCACCACCAGACAGCTCAGACGGGCGGTGATCCATGCGATGACTCAAGCCGACTTTATCCAGCAGTGCTTTTGCCGCCTCTTTCGCCTTAGCTGTTTTAGTTCCGCCAATAAGCAGTGGCATGGCAACATTTTCCAGCGCACTAAAGTCCGCCAAGAGATGATGAAACTGATAAACAAAGCCAAGATGCTGGTTGCGAAGCTTAGCTTGCTTATTCGAATTCAACTGGGCAAGGTTTTGGCCAAGAAAAGTAACTTCACCCTGAGTAGTATCATCCAAGGCACCCAAGATGTGCAGTAATGTACTTTTTCCTGAACCCGACGAGCCAATGATCGACACCAGCTCCCCCTTCTTTAAATCAAAGCTCACGCCTTTTAGCACTTGAGTATCAAGAGAGCCCTCGCGGTATGTTTTACATATATTGTGACATTGAAGCAGGTTACTCATATCTCAAAGCCTCAGCTGGTTTAACGGAAGATGCACGGTAAGAAGGGAAAAGTGTTGCTAATAGGCTTAGTGCAATAGCCAAAGCAACTACGATACTGATTTGAGTAGGGTTGATCACAATCGGTAGTTCGCCTCCTACGGCAAACAAAGCAATGCCCGCGCTCTCAAGTAGCGCATTAATATTACTGGCTAGCAGCACGCCTAAAGTGCCACCAAATATGGCACCAATGACTCCACTGCTTGCACCTTGAACCATAAAAATCGCTAAAACTTGTCTATCTGTCATTCCCTGCGTTTTCAAAATCGCGACTTCAGACTGCTTTTCCATCACGACCATAATCAGAGCTGAAATAATGTTGAATGCAGCAACACCCACAATCAAACCTAGCATTAAGCCCATCATATTTTTTTCCATACGGACGGCTTGAAACAGTTCGCCTCGCTGATCCCTCCAGTCTTGCCATTGCCAACCTTCGGGCAATGGCTGCTTACTCAGTTCGCCCACCACAAATGGGTCATCGAAAAACAAGCGCCACCCAGTGATGGTGTCCTTCTTGAAACGCAATAAGCGCGCGGCGTCATCAATATGAGTTAGCATGAGTTGACCATCAACATCTGAGCCTGTGTTGTAAATGCCTGCCACAGTAAAGATACGCTGACTAGGAATACGCCCCAGCGGTGTAAACTGACTCGCACTGGTCACCATCAGACGCACTTTATCACCAAGCGACACGTCCATCGCTCTTGCGAGGGTGTGACCAATGAACACCTGATACTTGCCAGCCTGAAGAGAAGACAACCGGCCTGCAATTAAATGGGATTCAATCGGGTCATGATCACTAGGCTTGATGCCAATAAGTAGACCCGCAGAAAGGTTGTCTGAGCTTTGAATCACCGCTTCACTTTGAACAATAGGCTCAGGATGCGCCGCAGTAGACAATTGTTTGGCAAAGTCAGGGATTGCGGTATAAGGCGTTTTGCTATCCGCTTCAGACACAATAGCCTGAGGCAGTACGCCCAAAATGCGACCTTTGAGCTGAGCTTCAAAACCGTTCATCACTGAAAGAACCGTCACCAGAGACATCACACCAATTGTGATACCTGCGGTCGACATATAGGAAACAAAACGACTAAACCTGTCACCGGAACGCCCGCGCAAGTAACGCAGACCGATAAAGGTGGAAACCGGATGGAACATATATAAAACCAATAACGTTTGATAGGCGTTACTGTAACGATTTATAGCAGGCGGTTGTAGCCCCTAATTGCTAATTAGGCGTCAAAATGTGTGATAAACAATGACATACCTTGATTAGTTGCTTCTTATAGCGATAATCAAAGGATAACTTAAAGGAATTTCCGCATGTCTGATCAAGAATACTTTACTGTACACCACAAAATGACCGTGAATGTTGAGCCTCTCACTCAAGATCAGGCATTTCCAAGCTTTGATCAGTTTGAAGGGGAAATTCCAGCACCGTTTTTGGTGGCCAGCGAGTTTAGCCATCTTGATCTTCTTAATGACAATGCACGTACTGAGTTGAAAAACAACGACTTCAGACATGTTATCGAACTGCTTGATACTCAAAATGCCAAGCTGAACTTGTTGCTGACGTTTATGCTGTCTCAACAAGATGATGAGCAGTATCGACACCTCACTCAGTCATTTGGTGCCAGCAAGTTCAGCTATACCGCTGACAGTGCACTGGCAGTCGATACCAAAACACGAGTCAAAATGTTTATGGAGCACCCATCAGCCGCTATTTATTGCTATGGCCATGTTGAAAGCTGCGAACAACAAGATGCTCAATACATTATTACGGTTAAATACGATTTATTGCGCGATCAGGATGAAGACCTCCTGATCAAAGCCGCTCTCTACCAGCAACAAAAATTACTTCGTCAGCGTTCACTAAATCGCGACAAACAATAATTCCATTATGTCTAATACATCGCTTTTTAATCTGGCTAACCCATCCGGAGCCGGAGACAAAAAACAGGTTGGCAATTTACAAGGGGCAAGTTTAGCCCTTGCGATTGCTGAACTTGCTAATCAACATTCTAGCCATACTCTGCTCGCTGTTGCTGACCCACAGACAGCCTTAAAACTGTTGCAAGAAATCGAGCAGTTTACTCAGCAGGAAGTTTCCCTTTTCCCTGACTGGGAAACCTTGCCGTACGATAACTTTTCTCCTCACCAGGAGATCATTTCGGATCGTATCGCACGTTTGTACCAGCTCCCGACACAAAACAGTGGGATTACCATCGTTCCCATCAACACATTGCTCCAAAGACAGTCTCCTAGAGACTTCCTAATGCAGCATACCTTGATGGTCAAAGTTGGCGACCTCTACTCGCTGGAAAAACTGCGTATTCAGCTAGAGAAATCTGGATACCGACACGTAGATCAAGTCTTTGGACCTGGAGAATATGCCAGCCGCGGTTCCATCTTAGACCTCTTTCCTATGGGGGCCAGTGACCCATTCCGCATCGATTTCTTCGATGATGAAATTGATACGATTCGTACTTTTGACCCAGAAAACCAACGTTCAATTAACGATGTAAAGGAGATCAGGCTGCTGCCAGCTCATGAATTCCCGACTTCAGAGAGTGCGATTGAAGACTTCAGGATCCGCTGGCGTCAGAGATTCGAAGCCAGACGTGAGCCCGAGTCCGTTTACATGCAGGTGTCTAAAGGAACTTGGCCTGCGGGTATTGAGTACTGGCAACCGCTGTTTTTTGGGCACACCGAAACCTTGTTTGACTACATTGCCGATGACAGCCAATTAATCACGGTCGGTGATTTAGAAGCAGCCATCGACCACTTCCTCAGTGATGTCGACTACCGATACGACCAACGCAAAGTGGATCCACTGAGACCTCTGTTGCCGCCAGAAGAGTTGTGGCTGAAGAAAGATGAGCTCTTTAGTCGCTTTAAAACGCTGCCTCAAATACAACTTTCTGCCGATGCGGTTGTGGAAAAACAAGGGCGTACTAACCCAACTATTCAACCATTACCAGAATTGGCTGTTCAGCACCAAAACAAGGAACCGATGTCGGCGCTACGCCAGTTTAGTGAAAACTTCACTGGTAAAATCGTTTTCTCCGTCGAATCTGAAGGCCGCCGCGAGGCACTCCTTGAACTGTTGCAACGCATAAAGCTTCGCCCGGTCGAACACGAAAGTTTCTCTGCCGCGACAGAAAGCAACGATAAATTCACTTTAGTACTAGGCGCCTCTGAACATGGATTCCTGTTTGGAGAGAATCAGGTTGCTTTGATATGTGAAAGTGACTTACTCGGTGACCGAGTTATCCAGCGTCGCCGTAAAGATCGCAAAACTACAAACAGTGATGCCGTCATACGCAACCTTGCCGAGCTTAAGCCCGGTCAGCCTGTCGTTCACATCGACCACGGTATCGGCCGCTACATCGGGCTGCAAACGCTGGAAGCAGGTGGAATGACAACCGAATACGTCACACTGGAATACCAAAATGACGCCAAGCTCTACGTACCGGTTGCGGCATTAAACTTGATCAGTCGTTACTCCGGTGGCGCAGAAGAGTCCGCTCCACTGCATAAACTGGGTGGCGAAGCTTGGGCGAAAGCGCGTCGCAGAGCCGCTGAAAAAGTGCGTGATGTGGCAGCAGAGCTACTTGATGTTTACGCGAAACGAGAGCTTAAGCCGGGTTATAAGTTTGCCCTTGACCGTGACCAGTACGCCACTTTCAAAGCCGGGTTCCCTTTCGAAGAAACCGATGATCAGTCCATGGCGATCAACGCGGTTATGTCTGATATGTGCCAAGCCAAAGCGATGGATCGTCTAGTATGCGGTGATGTAGGCTTTGGTAAAACCGAAGTGGCGATGCGTGCTGCCTTTCTTGCTACGGACAACGGTAAGCAAGTGGCTGTCTTAGTTCCTACCACACTGCTTGCCCAGCAACACTTTGAAAACTTCAGAGACCGCTTTGCTAACTTGCCGATTCGAGTCGAAGTACTGTCACGTTTCAAAACAGCGAAGGAGCAAAAGCAAGTACTGCAAGATATTGAAGACGGCAAAGTCGATTTGGTGGTTGGTACACATAAGCTGCTTTCTAACGACATCAAATTCAAAGACCTTGGCTTGTTGATTGTCGACGAAGAACACCGCTTTGGTGTACGACAAAAAGAGAAAATGAAAGCGATGCGCGCAGACGTTGATATTCTGACGTTAACAGCAACGCCTATTCCAAGAACGCTGAATATGGCTATGAGTGGGATGCGCGATTTATCGATCATCGCAACACCACCAGCAAGGCGACTGGCGATTAAAACTTTTGTTCGTCAACGCGATGATGCCGTTGTAAGAGAAGCCGTGCTGCGTGAAATCATGCGTGGTGGGCAGATATACTTCTTGCATAACCAAGTTGAAACCATCGAAAAAGTCGCTGCTGATTTAGAGAAGCTCATTCCTGAAGCGCGCATTACCGTGGCTCACGGTCAGATGCGCGAACGTGAGCTTGAGCGCATCATGAATGACTTCTACCATCAGCGATTTAATCTGTTGGTGTGTACGACCATCATTGAAACTGGCATCGACGTCCCGACTGCCAACACCATCATTATGGATAGAGCCGATAACCTCGGTCTGGCACAGCTGCACCAGTTACGTGGTCGCGTTGGTCGTTCACACCACCAGGCATACGCCTACTTACTCACACCTCACCCTAAAGCCATGACTAAGGATGCCATTAAGCGTCTAGATGCGATTGCATCACTGGAAGATTTAGGTGCAGGTTTTACACTCGCCACTCACGATCTCGAAATCCGTGGTGCAGGTGAGCTGTTGGGGGATGAACAAAGCGGGCAAATTCAATCTGTCGGTTTTACGCTGTATATGGAGATGCTGGAGCAGGCTGTTGAAGCGCTGAAAGAAGGGAAAGAACCTTCTTTAGACGAGTTACTCAGAGAACAGACTGAGGTAGAAATGCGTCTACCTGCCCTTCTGCCAGATGACTATATTCCAGATATCAACACGCGCTTATCTATGTATAAGCAGATTGCGAGCGTATCAGACAAAGCCGAACTGGACGACCTTAAGATTGAACTGATTGACCGCTTTGGACTATTGCCAGATGCAACCAAGAATCTCCTTTCTGTATCAGAAATGAAACTTGAAGCTGGTTCTCTAAAAGTGAAGAAAATCGAAGCCCACGACAAAGGTGGATTCATCGAGTTCTATCCGGACGCTGACATTAATCCAATGTATTTGGTTAAACTATTGCAATCTCAGCCACAAAAATTCGCGATGGAAGGCCCAACTAAGTTCAAGTTTACGGTACCATTGGTCGACAGACGTAAGAGAATTCAATTTGTTGGTGATATGTTGGGCGAGTTCCAGCAGAACCTTTTACCACAAGCCTGATTAGATCAGGCTTAACTATTTTCCAAGGTGCGCTCACCTTATGATGGAGTTGTAATGAAAAAGCTGATCCCGCTACTACTTCTTGTTGTCGCGATGCCTTCATGGGCCCAGCGCCAATTTGATATAGAAGTGATCATTTTTAAGCGTGCGGTAAACCCAGAACAAACCGCTGAGTCCTGGCCAAACTCTGTACCTGAAATTTCAATGAAACGAGTCGGCAATTTCAATGACGCTAGCTACCGCCAGCAAAAAGGCGTTGAAATGCTACCCGCTTCATCCTATGAGTTGAACCCTCAAGCTCAGAAGCTAAAAAATCACGCCGGCTTTAAGGTGCTCTTGCATACTGCATGGAGACAAGGCGACGGCAACCGCTATGTCGCGCCAACCTTCCATATTCAGGCCGGTCGAGATTTTTCTGGCCAATTCAATGCTGACGGTTCGCAGAAAGGTTCAGATATTGGTACAGAGGTCATTGACGGAGTCACCGAAGAAAGTATTGCAAAGCCACTTTATGAGTTGGACGGCAAGTTGCAAGTTTACGTCGAGCACTACCTTTATGCGGACGTTAAACTGGACTTGAAAGCACCAAGCGTGCGTGATGTGACATTCGAAGCAAAACCTCTTGAGTTCACACCCACAGACGACATGGTTGCCGAAGACACGGTTCAAGTCGGCTTGATGGAAGATGTGACGCCAACAGTGCATACCGAAGAGTTTCTAAAGAGCTACCGCATGGACCAAAAACGCCGTATGCGAAGCACCGAAACCCACTTCTTAGATCACCCTTTGCTAGGGATGATTATTCAGGTCCGCCGTGTCGCACAATAACCTGAATTAAATAGCGTTTCACAGCCCTTTCAAGGGCTGTTTTTCTATAAAGGAGCATTATGGGGCCGGATTACCACATCATCACACCCAGATTAGTTTTGAAACTGATTCCTCAAGAAGATGCTGAAAAGCTGGCTCAGTGTGTCGTTCAATCTCCCAGCCTTCACCGCTGGATAGATTGGTGCCATGATAAGTTCACGATTAAAGAGGCAGAACGCTTTGTTCTTGCCACTCGACTGAACTGGGTGAAATCAGAAGCCTACGGTTTTGGTCTTTATCGTCGCAGTGATAGTGCGCTGATTGGCATGGTCGCAATCAATGAGCTTTACCACACCTTTAATATGGCCAGTTTAGGCTATTGGCTCAACGACTCGTATCATAAACAAGGCTATGCGAAAGAAGCCTTAAATGCATTAGTCGAGTTTTGCTTCGCGCAACTTAAAATCACGCGTATTGAGGTCGTTTGCGATCCCGACAATATTCCAAGCCAAAAACTAGCCGAATCATGTGGTGCAGTATTTGAAGTAAGCGCCGCAAACCGCTATCTATTCAATGGACAGCCCAAGCAAGGGCTCGTGTATTCCATCATCCCAACTAACAACAAATAATCTCAAAAAAAGTGAATAACAATAACTTTAGAGATTTTAACGTTTAGTAAAGTTATTTAACTCTCCGCTCTTCAAAGATGTCAGATAGTATGATCGTCCAATTAAAAGAAAACTAAGAAAAACAATATGATCATCTTCAACTCAGACTCAGTAGGCTCACTGCTCAAACTACTCTTAGACGATACCAAAGTATCAAAAAGCTACTACTTCAATGATGGTTCGGAGAACCACAAATTGGCTTGTTTTGATGAAGTCACCGATTTGTTTGACGTAAACGGCTGTATGCAAAGTATCGTTACCAGTTACCAACTCCACTTTATTGGCGGACTATCACTAAAGGTCAAACGCCTAGGTAATGAGTACCAGATTGTCGGGAATCTGTCTCTCAATACAAAAAATAAAGAGGAGAGCCCGATCGCACATGTAGCGGAGTTCCATTTTTAAATATTCGTTAATTCACTGCCTTAGAATGAGTAAAGTAAAAATCCACCTGCATAGCAGGTGGCTTTGGTTGGCCCCCTATAAGGGGGCTCACTGCTATTTATCTAACCCTAGAAGCATTTGTCGCTCCTCTTCTTCTTTCCCCACACGATCTTGGTGCCTGACATATCTACGTATAATTTCCTCGTTCATCCCTACCGAATCAACAAAGTAACCTCGTTGCCAGAACTTATTACCCCAGAGCTTTTTCTTTCTCAAATACGGAAATTTGTTAAACAACCTAATCGCTGTACGACCTTTAACAAACCCCATGTAATTTGAGATACTCATGCTCGGCGGAAGCCTCACGACTAAATGGACATGATCAATTTGGACGTTAAGCTCGACAACCTTGCATTTCTTCATATTGCTGTAAACGTAGATACTTCGATACAGCTCTTTGCCTAAATTTCCTTTCAGAATCTTTAGTCGATATTTAGGTGTCCAAACAATATGATATTGGCACCGATGATAAACGTGTGAAGCGGATTCATATCTGCTCATGTTCGTTATTTCCTTCATTTGTTGGTTGCAAACGAGGACATCTTGAACATGAGCGTTCTTCGGGCAAAGCCCAAAAGAACGATCACCACCTTCTAAAGAAGGTGGTTTAGGGCCAGAAAACGAAAAAAAGAGCACCCTATGGTGCTCTTTCTTTTGGATATGATTAGTGCAGTTTAAGATTAGGGCGAAGTACTCGGTTTATCCGCCCCATCAAAATGATCAGAGCTGTTTTGAACAAGCCATGTAAAGCCATCTGATGCAAGCGATACAAGGAAATGTACACCACTCGAGCAATACGACCTTCTACCATCATAGAACCTTTGGTTAAGTTACCCATTAAGCTCCCCACGGTAGAAAACTGGCTCAAAGAAACCAAAGAGCCTTTGTCTTTATAAACATAAGCTTTCAGTTCGCGTCCATTGAGCTTAGCAACAATATTAGAAAATGCGCAGCTCGCCATTTGGTGCGCCGCTTGAGCTCTAGGTGGTACAAATGATCCATCAGCTTGAGTGCACTGAGCCAAATCACCAATTACGAAAATATCATCATCGAGAGTCGTTTGTAGTGTGTCTTTCACTATGAGTTGATTGATTCGGTTAGTTTCCAATCCACCAATATTTTTCACAAAGTCAGGAGCTTTAATCCCTGCAGCCCAAACCATAATCTGGGCAGGAATCTTTTCCCCATCTTTAGTAGTGAGGCCATCTGCACTCGCTTCCGTCACCATGGTTGTTGTGCGCACATTAACACCTAGCTTAGTTAACTCGTGGTGTGCAGCGCTGGAAATTCTGGCTGGCAATGCAGGTAGGATACGCTCACCAGCTTCGATCAGATTGACGTTTAGCTTGCTGGAATCGAGATCACCAAAGCCATAGGTTCGAAGCTCTTTCACGGCATTATGAAGTTCTGCTGATAATTCAACGCCTGTTGCGCCCGCACCTACAATTGCAATATCAACAGTGCCATGACCATGCTTGGCGTGTAATTTGAGGAACTCATTGTTCATCTCAGTTCTGAATTTATAAGCTTGCTCTGTACTATCAAGGAAAATACAGTGCTCTCTTACGCCTGGAGTATTGAAGTCATTAGAAGTGGAGCCCAACGCCATGATAAGGATGTCATATTCAAGCTCACGGCCTGGCATCAAAAGCTCATCATGTTCATCTCTTAGCTCGCCCAGCGTGATAACTTTGCGCTCTCTGTCGATGTCCTCAAGGCTACCCATCTGGAAATCAAAGTGGTGGTTTTTCGCATGGGCGCGATAGCTTAACGCATCAACACCCTCATCCAAAGAACCTGTTGCCACTTCGTGTAAAAGTGGTTTCCATAAATGACTGGCTTTGCGATCCACTAGGGTCACTTTTGCCCGTCTTTTTCGACCTAATGTACGACCTAGTTTGGTAACAAGCTCCAATCCGCCTGCACCGCCACCTACTACGATAATTCGAGTCACAGCAACTTTCCTCTAAAGATAAAAACTATGTTTCGAGTCGAAGAATTCGCCCCGATGAAATTGTGTAATGTTGGCCAATCTGCAGAATCAGTTTCAGTCTTACGATCAAAGGGCCATTAGAGGTTTTTTCGTCAAATACAACGCGATAATTGGAATAACAGTCTGAAGACTCAAGGCTAATGTGCTCAGGCATTAGCTCATAGTGGGCAAACTTATTGGTTTGCTCTCAATTTTTTTTGATATTTATCAAAAATTTTATGGTGGATTCATTATATAGGGCAAAGTGTGCCGCGCAACAAAAGATTACGTCAATCACACTTAATTTTTCCTTAATTTAAATTTGAATGAGTAAGAAAAAAGCGACGTGCTCAATTGACGTCGCTTTTGAAGAAATTTGGTTAGAAATGACGTTTAGCTGTCTGCTTTAAACGCTTTAATGGTCTGCAGATGTTGAGAGATTTTCTTAAACTTATGAGTCTCATTTTCATCCCAGATAATTTGGTAATGTTTCTCGAGTGCCTGAGCCGTTTGGCGGTTGTCATGAACCTCATCATCTTTAGATAGGATCACCAAACACTGGTCTTTGTTTTTACTACGAAATTCTTCAACACATTTTGTGGCGATATCTTCATACTCTTCAGGACGATCTATGCGTCCTTGCATGTTATTTTCCGGGTGCAAGTTAGGGTTAAAAATCACCTGCTTAATACCGCATAAGAAGCCGATTCGCTCAGACCAATAACCACCTAAGCCAACTCCACAAATAATGGCGTTACGATCACCAGATTGTTCTATCGCTTTATGCACTTCTTTTAACAAATGCTGCATATCATGCTTGGGATGCAAAGTGCTGTAGTTAATGAAACGGACGTCTTCATCAATGAACTGCAACTGGAGCACTTTTTCGTGGTTTCCCGGACTGGTGGAGTCAAAACCATGTAAGTAAATAATCATTCTATCACCCTCAATTCCTATCGGTTTAATCTACCACGAATACTAAGGTTTTAAAGTCAGCACATAGAATTATATCTATGAGGCATTCAAACAGTGATCTTAACTACAAAATGTGTCACGCAAAGCTTGCGCTTGGACAAGGTACTGCTCATCCCCCCAAAGCTGATAGGCAAGTAAATACCACAACATGGCCATCATAGTTGCTCTAGGTTGCCAAGCCATCACACCTTCAACCCAGTCATCAACACCCTCAATTTCCCTAAGTTGGCAATATCGATAAACCGACTCAAGCGGCTTTTCCCCCACCACCCCAATACTCAAAGTAAGATCCAACCTTGGGTCAGCCATCGAGGCATACTCCCAATCTATTACCATATTGCCTTTCGACTGCTTGACCATATTATAACCAGCCAAATCAAAGTGACATAAAGTGCTACCAATGTCAGCTAGGCTCGGAGCACTTCGCCACTGCTGGTAAATGCTCAGGTAATCATCAGACCTCAGCTCCTCTCGCAGCAACATCCAATAATGATCGACACGAGCGGTAAAGTTAAATGGAGCCACAGGGATTCGAGCCGTCTCTAAACTATGAATTTTGATCATTGTTTTAAGCAGAGAATCAAAAGGCAATCCATCAGTTAATGATTCACCTTCAATCCATTCCACCAACAACCCTTGTTCGTTGATGTGAATAGCTTTAGGTGCTAGGTGGGAATCTTCTATCGCTGTCAGGATTTGATATTCCTGAAAGCGTGAAATAGAAAAGGCTTTGGTTATCGAAGTATTGGGACGCCAGACAAAGCAATCGCCGCTTTGGGTAACAACCTTCCAGCAGCGATTAGTCAGGCCTCCGGTCAGCGTCTGAGCATAATCCGGAGAGATAGAAAAGAAGTGATCTAATGACTTCAATGAACCGTCTAGCTGACATGCCTCATGCCACGACATCCTTGCCATAAATCACTCCTCTATAGATTAAAGACCTAAGAAGCTCTTAGACTCTTGTTTGCGGATTTCAGTTTCATCTGCCCATTCAATCAGGCCTGTTTCCAAATCCATCAGACGCATTGTCATCTTGTAGTATACGTCTTTGTCACTACCACCAGCTTTAGCAATGCTCGATAGGTTGCCGTATAGCATGTACTGCGCACCAACCATTTTACCAAACTGAATCGCAGTGCTTTGGTTTACAAGCTCATCATTGTTTTGGAAGTTAAGTTGCTCGCGAACTGATTCAACGCGGTCCATATCAACAAAACGGAACTTACCAGAGTTCAACATCTTAGTACTGATGGTATCGGTAATCGACTCAGTATCAATATGCTCACTTGTCTTATTCTTGATACGTTCAACAAAAACAATCGGACGAGAGTCACGTGTAATGGCTGACACTGATCCTGACATCATCATGCTGTCAACCATTTCGCCCGCAATTTTCTGCAGGTCTGTTGAGCCAAAATCAATCGTTGTCGTCTCAACCGCCTGTGCATCACCGTAGCTGACTTTGTTCGAACAACCGCCCAGGATGACAGCCAAGCCAAGTAATGCGATAACACTTTTTTTCATTCTTGGTTCCTCAAATCTTTATAGAATCTTGTGTTATGAGTGTATGACTAAAGTTAGTGGACTTTAGTTCGATTTAGTTATCATTTTCGCGAATCTGAACGCGGAACTGCGTGCCATTCGGATTCACTGAAACTTCAGAAATAGCGATCGTTTCCATACCTCGAATGATCGCCTGACGCCATGGACCTAGCTTGTTGTTCACTTCTAGACCATTGTCGTCGTACCAGTAAAATCTGTACTGAATATGCTGGTCACCTTTGTATTGACTAGCGAGTCGAACAATACCTCGAGCACGACCATCAACCTGAGTAGTAGAGATATCTTCAATTTGTAGACGACCCGCTAACACGTTGTCTCCAAACAAAACGGTTTGCGACTCACCATCGATACGTAATCCAGCGGTGTTGCTAGAACAACCCACCATTATTAACGCAGCCACTGCTGCAATAAGCCATTTTTTCATCGAATTTTTCCTAACTGTTTATGCCAAATTGTAGCATTGCCTCCCTGACGAGAGATCCAAACGATAGCGGTTCGTCCCGCCTCAACGTCAAATTGATGTTGCTGTTCACCAACAACGATGGTTTGAGTACCCGGCTCAACTACAGCACTGCTGCTGCGAATTTCACCCGGTAATGTTAACCAACTGCGCGTATCTGGTTGCTCGGTCAATGTGTTCCAGATGTTCAATATTGCATTGCCTAATTCATCATCTTTCGCGGCACCTTTGCGTAATTCGTCTTTAGCCCAAACACGCAGCGCCTGACGGATGATTATGGTTGGCATTCGCTCTGACAAGTCGCGCTGTGCCATTAAGTTAACATCCGTCAGTAAGTCGCTTTGAAGCTTTTGACCATTAAGCTGCATAGGCGAAAATGATTGGCTTACTTGTTTAGGGTAATAAGGAAGCGCGATGGTATACAAAGCGCCGTTCCCACGACTGTCATAAAGTGGCAGAGTTTGCCTCCAACCTTGCAAAGCATCTACTACGCCCTGCTCTTCTAAAACTATGACTCTTGCTTTGTCGCTATTAAGGAAACTTGCTTTACCATAACGTTTCTCTAGCTGAACCAGGTCTTCGTTCATACCAAGGCGTTTAGCGACACGTTTCGCACCATCAATCACTTGTGCATTATCAGGCATCACAGCTAACGCGCGTCGATAGTCAACATAGGCATCATTCAGTGCATTATCGGCTTCGTACAAAAGCGCTGATAAATAAAGAAGATAACCATTTTGCACCGCCTGCAAGGTTTTACCTGCATCAGGATAATTAGACAGCACACTACCCAGGTTAGGACTTAACCCCTGCGCCTGCATGTCATTTTGTGCCGACTCAAGTTCTCTTTCGCGGTCTTTACGCGCTTGTTCTTGAACTTGATTAGCCCTGCGCATTTCAATCAAGGCACCTTCGAGGCTGTTTTTCTTAAGGTAGTTCAACCCTAGATAGAGATGTAAGAAGCCCAGCTCATAATCGGCAGGTTTATAGATATCTAAATTGTCGTTAACAGCTAAAGCACCAACACTGGCCGCCGTTTCTGTCACAGATATCGTAGCTTTGTCTTGTTGAACTCGAACTGCGGTATCGCTAGCTTCAAATGCTGACTTACTGTCATCATACTGCTGGTTAAGCAGATACACTCGCCCTTTTTCGAAGTTATCAAGAATGTCACCAGCCACCTCTTCAGGTAAGGCTTCTTCCGCCTTTTGATACTGACCTGTTTTGACCGCCTGATAGACTTCGTTGTTTTGAGCGCTGTAGTGGCTAAATAAGTTTCCAGCCGATAGATTGGCACATGCAGAAAGAGCAGCAGAGCTGAATATCACGAATGCGAGTCGAACGTGTTTACGCACTTCGTACTCCGAATTATTTATTAGAATTTCATCATCGTCGCGGTTGGACAACGGTATTGATAAAAAGTTTGCATGAATACCGCCGTCCTCATAAAAATGTGTAACCTTAGCTCATCAACATTGGGCCAAGTGGTCGTCCACCGACCAAATGCATGTGGATGTGATATACCTCTTGGCCACCATGAGAGTTGCAGTTAACAATCAATCGGTATCCATCCTCATCGATCCCTTCTTCTTTCGCCAACTTGCGAGCAACAGTAAACATGCGCCCCATTGTCAGTTCGTCTGCTTCTTCAATGTCGTTTGTTGTTGGAATCAACTTATTAGGAATGATCAAAATGTGACTTGGAGCACGTGGATTAATATCACGAAATGCCGTGACCAGATCATCTTGATAAACCACGTCGGCAGGGATTTCTTTGCGAATAATTTTACTGAAAATGGTTTCTTCGGCCATGAAGCACTCCATTAAGTGTTGTTTTCGTTGAACGTTGCAAAGGAGTATGCGCTAAGCTCGCTCAAATCACAATAAAAAACAGTGTTCACTTAACATATACACCGTACTGATAGTAGCAGATGGCTAAATTTGTATTATGCGTCATAAAATGCGTGTCTCGCTATCAATACAATGACTCTCTTTTTGTTAATTTTTTAAGACATTACGTATTATTTAGGGAGAGATCTATGAAGGGCTCAGTGATCAAGCGTATGTACGCTGGGTTTGCATTGATCATCATAATGTTTGTTATTTCAACCATTATGACAATGCGAGGGATGCAACAAATTCACTCCAATTTTGGCAGTGTATCTAACACCGCTTTACCTTTGGTATCGCAGTCTAACCAAACCAGTGTTTACTTACTCTCTGCCGACAAACTTTTTAAAGACTTTTTAACAACGCAGAGCTCTGATCGAATGGACGAAATTCGCGGTCAGTTCGAAGACGCTAAAAGTCGCTACGACCAAGCTCTGAAAGATTTGGCTAAGGCCAGTACCGGCAACTCGGAACTCCAGGCAAGCATCGAACAGCTAAAAGAAATGGAGCTGCGTTATTTTACCGAAGCCGATGCAGCTATGAATAATTATCGCAACATGTTTGCAGCTCAAGCTGATGTTCAGAAATCATCACGCCGCTTCCAGCGTCTTCATTCTGAGCTCGGAGTTGGAATGAAAGAGTATGTGGATGACCAGAGCAGTATTTCCGTCAAAGTAATGGCTAAAAGCTACTTTATTAAACTGAAGGACGCAGAGGTGATTACGTCCGACGCTCTCGCAAGCAGCGATTTAGAGCTGGTAAATAAAGCGGTCGCTAAAAACAAAAAAGCCGTCACACACCTTAATTACGCATACCGCGGCCTAACCACACAAATGCCTGAAATTAAAAAGGTGTTTGATGAGTCAGTACAGCAGTTCACCACAGATATTGGTAAAAAAGGCGGCGTACTCGATCAGCACGCTTCGTACTTACAAGCCAAAGCTGCATTGTATGCCAATATTGCTAACCTTACTCTGGAAGTCGATAACACGATGGCGGTGCTCACCTCCTTTAGTGAAGCCGCGCAACAAGGCCTACACGCTTCCCTAGCAGAGGCGAGTGAAGTCTATGACCAAGGGGTAATCAATTCAATCACATTGGGCATTCTTGTCATTGCCTTAGCACTCGGTATTGGCTACCACATCGCCCATAGTGTGCGCACGCCACTCACTCGTATCCTTTCAACACTTGAAAGCCTGACACAAGGCGACATGACCCAGCGCATAGAAAATCGCCACAACAACGAGTTCAGCCGTGTAAGTAGCCATATCAATTCGCTAGCAGACAATCTTCACGACATTTTGAAGAAGCTCAACAGCGCATCCGATAATCTTACTGATACCGCTAACATTAACCAGCAAACTTCCTCCAAAGCGCAATCGCAGCTCAGCCAGCAGCGTGAGCAAACTGCTAACGTTGCAACCGCTATGACAGAAATGGCGCATTCGGTTCAAGAAGTCGCGCAAAGTGCACAAAGCTCGCAGCAGATGGTTGAACAGGTTGAATCGGCCTCAGAATCAGGTCGTCAGATCATGAATGACAACATCACCACCATTAACCAACTTGAGAGTCGCCTCACCCAGTCAGTTGACGCCGTTAAAGACCTCCAGAGTATGAGCAGTCAGATTGGCTCGATTTTGGATGTGATCCGCAATATCGCAGAACAAACGAACCTACTAGCGCTCAATGCTGCAATTGAAGCTGCACGAGCAGGTGAACAAGGACGCGGGTTTGCCGTTGTAGCAGATGAAGTTAGGGTGTTGGCTCAACGAACGACGGAATCAACGTCAGAAATTGAAAACATGATAAGTAACCTACAGAACAGCTCTACATCGGCCAATAAAGTGATTCAAAGCTGTATGGATGATATGGATCAGTCAGTTGCTCAAGCTTCCAATGCCAATAGCGCAATGGAGGAAATTCAGGCATTGATTATTGAAATAAGCCAAATGAGTGGACACATCTCCCAAGCAGCTGCCGAACAAAGTGAAACCACAGGGGAAATTGCTCGCAACATTGATGAAATCAATCAGATTGCCGACACCAGCTACCAAGCCATGGCTCAAATCGCACAAACTAGTACGGATCTGACCCAGCTGGCCAACCAACAAGGTGAACTGGTGCATCGCTTTAAACTCTAGTTTTGTAAAGACAATGCAAATTATTCACTAAGGGCGGTTAATTTCATTAATCGCCCTTGTTTTTTATTTGCGCTGTCGTTATATGGTTATTAAGGCTTGCCCACTTCTAACTTCACATTTTTCGCAAGCCAAGCATGAGGAAGGTTTATGGCAGTTCATGTTGGCATCATTGATCAGGACCCAATCCGATTAGTCACTCCATTATTGGATAACCGGACCGTCAGTGATCACATTGTTTTTATTGGCGTTAAGAGCCAGAAAGATATGTATCATCGATTACATAGCGTTCTGGCAAAAAGAGACATTACATCAGAGTTTTTTGAGATTCCGAATGTCGCGAATACTTCACGAATCAAACGTGCTGTCGGCATTCTGGCTGACGACCTTAGTGCACGTGGAGAAGACGTTAAGTTAAACGCCAGTTGTGGACTGCGTCATCGTCTGCTGTCTGTTTACGAGGTGTTTCGTACTTTTCATTGGCCGATTTTTGTCGTAGAACCAAATAGTGACCGCCTTTGCTGGCTATACCCAGACGGTAAAGAAGATACTCAAGTAGAAGATCGAATTACGATTGACGACTACCTAACAGTATTTGGCGCTAGGGGCGAGTTTAATGACCAACAGCTTCCTCCACAGCTTGATCAGAAACTGTATGAGCTTGGAGAACGATGGGCAAGCAATGCACTTGAACTTGGTCCTGGTCTTGCGACACTTAACTATCTCGCTACTACGTGCCGTAAAGAGCAAAAGCTCGATGTCGCACTATCCGAGAAACAACAAGGTTACCGCGAGCTCAATATGCTGCTCAGTGACTTGGTCGAAGCCGAAATTGCAACTTATGAGCATGGTGTTCTCACCTTCGCAGATGAAGACGCCCGTCGCTTCTCAAATGGTGAATGGTTAGAGACGTTAGTTCACAGCACAGTGCGTCAGATCCAAAAAGATATGCCAACCATTCAGGATCATTCACTCAATGTGCAGGTTTATCGTCAGCTTGGTGATCGTGAAGTGCGTAATGAGCTTGATGTTGCCTCGGTCGCCAATAACAAACTTCATATCATTGAGTGTAAAACTAAAGGTATGCGCGATGACGGTGATGACACCTTATACAAGCTCGAGTCTTTGCGCGATCTGTTGGGTGGCCTTCAAGCGCGAGCCATGCTCGTCAGCTTCCGACCATTGCGCTACAACGATATTACACGAGCTGAAGATCTCGGATTAGCGCTAATTGGTCCAGATGAATTAAAAGACCTGAAAACGCACCTAACTAACTGGTTTAAAGAGGCGGGCGGATACGACGACTGCGATGTCTGCTAGATAAACTCGGATCTAAAAGACAAGAAACCCGCCAATCGGCGGGTTTTCTTTTATTCGATTACCATTCTTAGCTGTCATCTTCAGTGAAGCTTGTTGGCAGCGAGGTTTTCATCTCGTTCCAAATCTGCCCACTTTCAATACCATAGTGACGAACAACAACGATGATTCGGTCACGATCACCTGTTTCGCAAACTTCCAGTAGATCGCGGTAAAATTGCAGTGCTAGATTACGTGCTTCCGGGCTTGAGAAGTAGTAACTTCCTACGCGGTCGTACAGCTTTTTAAGACCGTTGAAAATCAATCCGTAAATCTGGTTGCCTGAATGGAACGCCAGACGTTGGAACAGCATGTAGTCATAGAAGTTAAAGGTTTTAGCAATCAAAGTTGCCTGACGCTTAGCTTCGTCCTTCTCACCGTCGTCTTTGATATGTTGTTGGATTTTCTCCGCATAAGGCGAAGACTCCATAAACGTATCCCAAGAGTCTGCAGCAAGCAGGCTCTCACAAGATTCTATAACACCACTAATGGTACGTTCTGCACTTTCTTTATTCGCTTTAAACGCGTAGCGCATAAAAATAGGGCTGATGTTTGTTCGTGCCGCAAGCAAATCTTCAACAATCGAAGTTGCGTTATCCGCATCCAAGGTCATTAGCGTGTCGAGGATATGTAACCCCGATGTTTCCATGAACTGGTTAACCTTGGTCGGTTTGCCGTGTTGGATGGTTAACCAGCCGTCACGCGCCAAGCGCTGTAGCACTTCACGCAGTGTCGTTCGGGTAACCCCTATTAATTCAGAGAGCTCGCGTTCAGCGGGAAGAATAGAACCTGGAGGGAAGCGCCCTTTCCAAATACTCTCAATGATGTATTTTTCTGCGAAACCTGCAGGGCTCTTTGCCTTGATGACCATTAATTTAACTATCCAATATTTTTATTTATAGGGTCGAATAGAACTCATCATACCACTAGTTCTTAGTTATCGGAAACAAACCGAAAGTAAACTTGACGCAAAACACCAATAGAGTTGTAGCTCTAATTTATACTGAGGGATTGCGTTATTATGTCTTTGAGTCAAAGCTAATTTATTATAAATTTAATAAAAACTTCACACTTGCTAGCCCTTATGGGTATTGACTTAGTTTGCAAAACATAAGTTTTTAATTTTGCAATATTAAACTGTCATTTCCATTCAATATAATGACATAATCTATCTTATTCGACCTTTTCGAGGCCGAGCTGCCATGAATTGTTTTTTTTCACAACTCTCATCCCGCCTTAACGCCACTTTGATCGCGTTTTTAAACAAAAGTCCACTGAGCGATTTATCAAGATAAACTTTATTATTGACTAAATTAACTTGAGGAGTACAGTTGCGACCAAAGTAAGGAGTGCTTGTCTTTCTCAGGGAGTGACTTGGCAAGGCCACATATCATTTTGCTTTATGTTGTTTTTCTAAGTCACTGTTGAATCAGGTCTGTTTCAGCGTTTTTTCTTGTCATTCGCCACGATTAATTTGGTGATGAGCTAAGCCCACAATGACACAGATATATAGATGCAAGCACACGCAGTGTCTATTCATAACAACATTTAAGAGTATTAGTATCATGCCGATGTCACTCGGGAATGCTTTCATTAAGAATTTCTTAGGAAAGGCCCCAGATTGGTATAAAGTTGCCATCATTTCATTTCTTATCATCAACCCGATTGTCTTTTTCCTTATCGACCCATTCGTAGCGGGTTGGCTTCTGGTCGCAGAGTTTATTTTTACTCTCGCGATGGCCCTCAAGTGTTACCCTCTTCAGCCGGGAGGCTTATTAGCCATTGAGGCTATTGCGATTGGAATGACCAGCCCAGAGCAAGTCAAACATGAGCTAGTCGCCAACATCGAAGTGTTATTGCTCCTGATCTTCATGGTAGCGGGCATCTACTTCATGAAACAGCTACTGCTGTTTATCTTTACAAAGATACTACTTGGCATTCGCTCAAAAAGCTTGCTCTCTGTAGCCTTTTGTTTTGCTGCAGCTTTTCTATCCGCTTTCCTTGACGCACTAACCGTTATTGCAGTTGTCATTAGCGTGGCGGTCGGTTTCTACGCGATCTACCACAAAGTCGCTTCAGGTAAAGGCTCAACAGCGTCACACGACCATACTCAAGACGACCATCTTTCAGAGCTAACGCGCGATGATTTAGAAAACTATCGTGCCTTTTTGCGTTCTTTATTGATGCATGCAGGTGTCGGTACGGCACTGGGTGGTGTAATGACTATGGTTGGTGAGCCGCAAAACTTGATCATTGCTGATCAGGCCGGCTGGCAGTTCGGCGAATTTATTATTCGTATGCTACCGGTTACGGCACCCGTTTTTGTCTGCGGCTTAATTACTTGTGTACTTGTTGAAAAGCTTAAAATCTGTGGATACGGTGCTCGTTTACCTGATAACGTTCGTCAAATCCTAGTCGACTTTGACAATGCAGAACGTAAAACACGTACTAAGCAAGATGTCGCGAAGCTGTGGATTCAAGGTGCAATTGCTATCTGGCTTATCGTCGGACTAGCACTTCACCTTGCGGCTGTTGGCTTGATTGGCCTGTCTGTCATCATTCTTGCTACCGCATTTACTGGTGTCATCGAAGAACATTCAATGGGCAAAGCGTTTGAAGAAGCGTTGCCGTTTACTGCCTTACTTGCCGTCTTCTTTGCCGTTGTTGCAGTGATCATCGACCAACAGCTATTTAAGCCTGTTATCGATGCGGTGTTACACGTCGAAGATAAAGGGGCTCAGTTGGCACTCTTCTATATTGCTAACGGCATACTTTCGATGGTGTCAGATAACGTATTCGTCGGTACGGTTTACATCAACGAGGTGAAAACTGCACTGATTGAGGGAGTAATCACTCGCGACCAGTTCGACCTACTCGCAGTAGCAATCAATACTGGTACCAACCTTCCTTCGGTAGCCACGCCAAATGGTCAGGCAGCCTTCTTATTCCTGTTGACCTCAGCTCTTGCGCCTCTGATTCGCTTATCTTATGGCCGCATGGTTATAATGGCTCTGCCTTACACGATCGTCCTTGCACTGGTTGGTCTTGCAGGTATTGTGTTCCTTGTTGAGCCGATGACAGCGTGGTTTTACGATGCAGGTTGGATTTCAGCACATGTAGGTGAGCTGACTCCAGCTGTCTCTGGCGGACATTAATCAAGAAAACTCAAAAGTTTTAGTTGAAGCCGAAACTTTTCCACGATAAAAAGCTCTGATTAGTCAGAGCTTTTTTTATAAACAGGATATCTCTGTGAACATTCTTTCTACCATTAAGTCTTTTTCCCAATCGCGCTTGTCTTGGTTACTGTTACTAGCCTTTGTCATCTTCTTTGAAGTTGCAGCATTATACTTTCAGCACGTCATGATGCTCGCACCTTGTGTTATGTGTATCTACGAGCGAGTCGCTATGCTTGGCATCGGCGCAGCAGCCATAATCGGTTTGATAGCACCGGATAACACAGCGGCACGCTGGCTGGGACTCGCGGCTTGGGGTGCGAGTTCATATAAAGGCTTAATGCTAGCTCTGGAGCACGTCGATTACCAATTCAACCCTTCTCCGTTTGCCACCTGCGATTTGTTTGTCACCTTCCCCGATTGGGCACCTCTCAACAAGTGGGCTCCATGGATGTTTGAAGCATTTGGTGACTGTAGCAAAGTCGTATGGCAGTTTCTTTCGCTCTCTATGCCTCAATGGTTGGTCGTTATCTTCGCAGCAAACCTAGCGGCATTGGTCGTTATCGTTATTGCACAGTTTGCGAAAGCTAGAAGCTAGAAGCTAGAAGCTAGAAGCTAGAAGCTAGAGATTAAAAAGGGTTGGCACATATGTGCCAACCCTTTTTATTTTGGTCTCTCATCTATTGTTCAGATGGCATTAGTTCATCTCACGGCCAGGTGCAGGGGCTAACACTTCTCTATTTCCATTATGCCCCGGCGCACTTACAATCCCTTGAGCTTCTAATTGCTCAACGATGCGAGCTGCACGGTTATAGCCAATTTTAAAACGTCTCTGCACACCTGAAACAGAACCACGGCGTGACTGCACGACGTGCTCGACAACCTGATCAAACAGCGGGTCCATCTCTTCCTCACCTTCAGGTTTCTCACCCGGTAGTAGGCCTTCTGGTCCTTGATCGCCATTGGTGATTTCATCAATGTAGTTTGGCTTACCACGCGCTTTCCAGTTGTTTACCACAGCATGTACATCGTCATCCGAAGCAAACGCACCATGTACACGCACCGTGTGGCTGGAACCCGGAGGAAGGTAAAGCATGTCACCCATACCTAATAGTGATTCAGCACCACCTTGATCAAGAATGGTTCTAGAATCTGTTTTAGTTGATACAGTGAACGCAACACGGGTTGGGATATTGGCTTTGATTAAGCCAGTAATGACGTCAACAGATGGACGCTGCGTCGCGAGAATCAAGTGAATACCAGCGGCACGCGCTTTTTGAGCAAGACGGGCTATGAGCTCTTCGACCTTCTTGCCTACCACCATCATCAAGTCAGCAAATTCATCGACAATAACCACAATATAAGGCAGTTTCTCCAGCAGTGGTGGCGTTTCGTCCATGCTGTCACCCGGTTGCCACAGTGGATCGTGAATCGGATGCCCTGCTTCTGCGGCCATCTTGAGCTTGTCGTTAAAGCCTTTGATGTTACGTACACCTAGTGCAGACATTAGCTTGTAACGACGTTCCATCTCACCCACACACCAACGCAGCGCATTCGACGCATCTTTCATGTCAGTAACCACTTCAGATAGAAGATGTGGAATGCCTTCGTATACCGATAGCTCGAGCATTTTCGGGTCAATCATGATGAAACGTACTTCTTCAGGCGTCGCTTTGTACAGCATACTCAAGATCATCACGTTTACACCCACCGACTTACCTGAGCCCGTGGTACCCGCGACCAGAACGTGCGGCATCTTCGACAAATCTGCGACAACAGCCTCACCTGCGATATCTTGACCAAGTACGACCGTTGTCGGCGATTTGGCTTCAATAAAGTGCTGGCTACCAACAACATCTGAGAAGTACACTGTCTGGCGACTCATGTTTGGTAACTCAAGTCCTACGTATGGTTTACCTGGTATTACTTCAACAACACGAACCGCCATCGCTGACAATGAACGAGCTAAGTCCATAGAAAGGCCTGAAATACGGGAGACCTTAACCCCTGGCGCTAAGTCCAGTTCAAATCTTGTAATGACGGGACCTGGGAAGATATCGACGACTTCAGCCTTAATTTTGTAGTCGGCAAGCTTAGCTTCCACCAAGCGAGCAATCTCTTCCAACGCAGCGCGGTCAATAAAGTTCTCGCGTTTTTCTGGGTGATACAACAGCTCTAATGTGGGCATTGGCTCTTTTGGCGTAGGGAGATTAGCTTCTTGCTGAACAAGGAACGGGTTCTGCTGAGCAGCAACTTTTGCCTGAGCATCCGAGACAATGTTCTGGAACGCTGCGACATCCGCATCGCCCTCTTCAACATCTTCGACTTCTACGGAGGCGTTAATGTCACTGTCTTCATCAGCGACTTCAAATGACGAGATAACAGGGTCTTGATGGCTGCTGTCTGGTTCCACCTCAGTCGAGATCTGTTCGAGCTCTATAGGGTCAATTCGAGGCTGAACTATTTCTTGCTCTTCATGAACCTCTTCAGTGCTCCACGGCATACCTTGAATAGGGTCAGCGTTAACAGGAGACTCCACCGGTTCAGGTTCTCTATCTGCGACATCGATGTTTTCTTTTATGCTTTCTTGCTCTTGAAGCGCAAAATCATCTTCGCTTTGAGCTGCCGCTTCGAGTTCTTCTATCGTCGAACCAAGCTGTCTGGTGCGCTCTTCTTTTGGTTCTTTGTCATATACGTTGCTTTGAACGACTGGAGGTGCTTCGACAATGGGTTCAGGAAGTTCTTCTGGTTCAGGTTGGTACGAGCGAGGCTCAATGTCGATTCTCTCGACAACTGGGTCACTCACTGTTGGCTCTTTGCGAGAATCAGGCATGTGGATATTGAAACGGCGAGGTTCCTCATCCACATTCGCTGCAAATAACGCGTCTTCTGTTTCTGCATCATCTACCGGAGCTTGCTTTGTATCATCACGAGGTGTCGTTAATTGAGGTTCTATGAGTTCTTCTTTTTCACCACGAGCTTTGTTCACCAGGTTTGTTAGTAAGTGGATGGCACCTTCGCCCAGCCAATCTACTATCGATAACCATGAAATCCCAGTCAGTAGGGTGAAACCCGCTCCCCACAAAAAGAGAAAAACTAGGGTAGTTCCTAAGATGTTGAGAGTAGGTAACGATAAACTGGTCAGCACATCACCAATTACACCGCCAGAAGAGAAATACCAGATATCATCGAAGTTAATATCTGCAAGACCACAGCTCGTCAGGATAAGGATCGTTAAACCTAGAAGACGTGTGCCCCAAAGCATCAAGTCGATAGGTTCGTTTTCACCTCGCTTTCTCAACATGACCCAAGCGGTAATCGTGATAATGATTGGAATCGGATAAGCCATCGAACCAAAGGTAAAAAATAATGTATCGGCAACCCAAGCGCCGACCAAACCGCCTGCGTTATTGATGTCTCCACCCCAAGCGGTTTGAGACCAAGAGGGGTCAGCAGGATTAAACGTGAGTAAGGCGATGGACAATAATATAGAAGACAGCACAATCACGATAAGACTGCACTCTTTAAGGCGTTGAGGGCCATCAAGACGAGAAGACTGAGGCTCTTCTCCGGTTTTGATTATTGTTTCAACTTTATTTTTGTTCTCTTTGAACATAACCAACTTATCAACTACGTGATACTGACCCGAATGCAACACCCTTGCTTGAACATCCACCCGGCTAATCAGTAGGGAAAAAAATAGTCCGAGCAGCTATGCCACTCGGACTATCGATTTAACCATATCGGGACTTAAAACCCAATTACCTTAAGTCAGAATATCGAAAGGTATTACGCTACTCTGCAAAGATTAGCGTGTTTTGATAACTAACTGGTTTGTCTGTTTAACTTCTTCCATAACAACATACGTACGTGTGTCGTTAACACCAGGAAGACGTAGAAGCGTATCGCCAAGGAGCTTTCGATATGCACTCATGTCCGACACTCGAGTCTTCAATAGGTAATCGAAATCACCTGATACTAGGTGACATTCCTGAATATCATCGAGCTTCTGCACTGCTGCATTAAATTGTTCAAACACATCTGGCGCACCACGGTTTAGCGTAATTTCTACGAAAACCAATAGTGATGCATCAAGGAACTGCGGGTTTAACAAAGCTGTATAGCCCGTAATGTACCCTTGACGTTCCAGACGACGAACACGTTCTAAACACGGCGTTGGTGAAAGACCAACTCGTTTAGACAGTTCAACGTTTGAAATACGACCGTCTTTCTGCAGTTCGTTTAGAATGTTGCGATCGATACGGTCTAGATCCTTAGACGGCTTCTTATTGTTGTCTGCCATTTTTTATTCCACCTTATTACTTCCTTGCAAAAAAATATACTACAACTTTTTAATATTCAGTATCAAATTTTATTCAATCGTATCTATACTAGATATTAATTCGACAGAATTACCCTACACATAGTTAATACAACCAAAATAAAATGAGGAGTCAGGATGATCATTGGCGTACCTAAGGAAATCAAAAACCACGAGTACCGTGTTGGTATGATCCCAGCGAGCGTTCGCGAGCTAGTATCTCAAGGTCACCAGGTTTTTGTAGAAACCAATGCCGGTTCTGGCATCGGCTTTTCAGACGATGATTACATCGCTGTAGGCGCATCCATTCTTCCTACCGCTGCTGACGTTTTCGCGCAAGCAGAAATGATTGTAAAGGTTAAAGAACCTCAAGCTGTTGAGCGTGCTATGCTCCGCGAGGGACAAATATTATTTACTTATTTGCACCTAGCACCAGATTTTCCACAAACTGAAGAGCTAATCAAGAGCAAAGCTGTCTGTATAGCGTATGAGACTGTAACAGATAATATGGGTCGCTTGCCACTACTTGCTCCAATGTCTGAGGTAGCAGGTCGCATGTCTATTCAAGCGGGTGCACAAACTTTAGAGAAATCTCACGGTGGCCGTGGTCTTCTTCTTGGTGGTGTACCAGGTGTTGAGCCAGCAAAAGTTGTTGTTGTTGGTGGCGGCGTAGTAGGTGCAAACGCGGCACGTATGGCTGTAGGCCTACGAGCTGACGTCACTATCCTAGACCGCAATGTAGACACGCTTCGCCGTCTAGATGAAGAATTCCAAGGTCGTGCAAAAGTGGTTTACTCTACAGAAGATGCTATTGAGAAGCATGTTCTAGAAGCAGATCTAGTCATCGGTGCTGTTCTAATCCCAGGTGCTGCTGCACCTAAACTAGTGACTAAAGAGCACATCGCTAAGATGAAGCCAGGCGCAGCTGTTGTTGACGTTGCAATCGACCAAGGTGGTTGTTTCGAAACTTCACACGCGACAACTCACGCAGATCCAACTTACATTGTTGATGACGTTGTTCACTACTGTGTAGCAAACATGCCAGGCGCTGTTGCACGCACTTCTACTTTCGCTCTAAACAATGCAACACTGCCTTACATTGTGAAGCTAGCGAACAAGGGCTACCGCGAAGCACTTCTAGAGGACAACGGCTTCCTAGAAGGTCTAAACGTTATTCACGGTAAAGTAACGTGTAAAGAAGTAGCAGAAAGCTTCGACCTAGAATACGTAGACCCAGCGAATGCTATCGCAATGTTCAACTAATGTTGAATAGCAATATATAGCAAAAAAAACGCTCACTTCGGTGGGCGTTTTTTTTATGGGGATTAGGGCCGTTTTTTGGCTTCACCAGGTCTGCATCGGTTGATGAAACCTTTTCTTTATTCACAGCTTCTCAGAAAAGCCATTGTGATTAAAAATGAGGTGCTCTCAAGAAATCGCCGATGTGTTCTCTAAAACCAACGTTCCAGTGCGTTTTTGTCTAGCTGACGAAAAGCACGATTAAGAATTTGAGCCAGCTCTTTATAACGAGGGCGACTTTTCATCGGCTCTAACGCAAATCCACTCTCAACGATCTTTTGGTGAATTTCACGATACCAGCCCGCCAATGCTGGAGGAAGTTGGGTATTCGCACGACTGCCAAGCCACCACATACCCTGAATCGGTAAGCTAATGGCGAACAATGCCATAATCACCGCCTGGGGCATTGCTGAGTAGTTATTGAAGGCCATTTGGGTCAAAACGCTAATAGCAGCGATTGCAGGCATTACTTTTACGCCAAATTTAGTGGCTTTGATAATGCGTTGCTCTGGAAACAGTAAATTGAGTTCTTTGCGCATAGGCCACGTTTCCATGTACTTCTGCCCATCACGTAGGTTATGAACTAAACCGACTTTATTACTCATAGGACTCTCTCACTCCAGTATCGGGCCTTAAAAACTAAAATTCAGTTGAAAGATTCAACTTTCAGCGTAAAAAATTGATGAAAGTTAATATTCTTTCAAATTTTTTTGTTATTATTGGCTATTATCGTTATCCTTTGCAGGCCCACAATCTCATTGTTGCTGTTATTTACAATTTAAGCAACTCTCGGGACCCTTCTGCAGCGGATGCAAGAGCAGTGAGCGGGAATCACTGCTGTCTTTTATACGGAATTCGAAGTTTTTTTGACCAAGATTAGTACGCAGCCTTTTGAGCTTCGTCTATTCTTGTGATTAATTTTTTATCCTAATTGATTATTACAGGTAGTCACTCATGTCTAAGCTAGTTTTAGTTTTAAACTGCGGTAGTTCTTCTCTTAAGTTCGCGATTGTCGATGCAGAAAACGGCAACGAGCACCTAACAGGTCTTGCTGAATGTCTTCACCTTCCTGAAGCACGTATCAAATGGAAACTGGATGGTAAGCACGAAGCACAACTAGGTGAAGGTGCAGCACACGATGAAGCGCTTTCTTTCATCGTAGAAACTATTCTTGCTTCTAAGCCAGAACTTGCAGATCAACTGAAAGCAGTTGGTCACCGTGTTGTACACGGCGGTGAGAAGTTCACTCAATCTGCTCTTATCACTGACGACGTTCTTAAAGGTATCGAAGACTGTGCAACACTAGCACCTCTTCATAACCCAGCGGCTATCATCGGTATTAAAGCGGCTCAAAAAGCATTCCCTAGCCTGCCAATGTCAGCGGTATTCGATACGGCTTTCCACCAGTCTATGCCAGAAGAAGCGTACCTATACGCCCTTCCATACAACCTGTACAAAGAGCACGGTATCCGTCGCTACGGTATGCACGGTACATCTCACCTATTCATCGCTCGCGAAGCAGCTGAGCGCCTAGGTAAGCCTGCAGATGAACTAAACATCATCAACTGTCACCTAGGTAACGGTGCATCTGTTTGTGCAATCAAAAACGGTAAGTCTGTAGATACTTCAATGGGTCTAACTCCACTTGAAGGCCTAGTAATGGGTACTCGTTGTGGTGATATCGATCCTGCGATCATCTTCCACCTACACGACGCACTTGGTTACTCTGTAGAGCAAATCAACACTATGCTAACTAAAGAGTCTGGCCTTGCTGGTCTAACTGAAGTTACATCTGACTGCCGTTTCGTTGAAGACAACTACGGTGAGAAAGAAGAAGCAACTCGCGCGATGGACGTATTCTGCCACCGCCTAGCGAAGTACGTGGCTGGTTACACTGCGACTCTAGAAGGTCGTCTAGACGCGATCGTATTCACAGGTGGTATCGGTGAAAACTCTGGTCCAATCCGCGAGATGGTTCTTAACCGTCTAGGCGTATTCGGTATCGAAGTTGACGGAGAAGCTAACCTGAAAGCACGTTTTGGCGGCGAAGGTACTATCACTACAGCTGACAGCCGCATCCCAGCGATGGTTATCTCTACTAACGAAGAGCTCGTTATCGCTGAAGACACTGCACGTCTAGCAGGTCTTTAATTGACTCAACCGGCTGACTTTTAAGTCAGCCGGTTTTCTTACTAAGGGGCGTAACTCCTATTCCATCTCAGGGAATACGAAGTTGGGCTTTTATCTAAAATAGCTAAAGGTACTCTACGAATGTCTCGTACTATTATGCTTATCCCTGCCAGCGCTGGTGTTGGTCTTACTAGTGTAAGCATGGGTGTTCTTCGCGCAATGGAGCGCAAAGGCGTTAAGGTTTCTTTCTACAAGCCAATTTGTCAGCCACGCTCAGGTGGTGATCAACCAGATCTGACTTCAACGATCGTTGGTTATAACAGCGATATGAAGATCGGTGAACCTTTGGCAATGTCTGTAGCTGAGAGCCTGATTGGTAACGACAACATGGACGAGCTGCTGGAAACAGTAGTAGAGCGTTACAACCAGATCAACAAAGACGCGGACGTTACGTTAATCGAAGGTCTTGTACCTACTCGTAAGCACCCATTTGCGAACCAAGTGAATGCGGAAATCGCAGCAACACTTGGCGCAGAGATCGTACTTGTTGCGACACCAGGCACAGATAACCCTGCGCAGCTTAAAGAGCGTATCGAAGTCGCATGTTCGAACTTCGGCGGTACTAAGAACAAGAATATCTCCGGCGTAATCATCAACAAGCTTAACGCTCCAGTTGATGAAGCAGGCCGTACTCGCCCGGACCTGTCAGAAATCTTTGATGATGCAGACAGCGCGAAGCAAAACGAAATGAAAGTGATGGAGATCTTTAACACATCTCCAATCCGCGTTCTTGGCTGCGTGCCATGGAGCATTGACCTGATCGCTACTCGTGCAATCGACATGGCGAAGCACCTCAATGCAGACATCATCAACGAAGGTGATATCAACACTCGTCGTATCAAGAGCATCACGTTCTGTGCACGTTCACTACCAAACATGATTGAGCACTTTAAGCATGGCTCTCTATTGGTAACCTCTGCGGACCGCCCAGACGTAATTGTTGCAGCAGCACTTGCAGCAATGAATGGTGTGGATATTGGTGCGGTTCTTCTAACGGGTGGCTACGACATTCCTGAAGAAATCGTTGGTCTTTGTAAGCCAGCGTTTGACACCGGCCTTCCAATCTTCAAAGCACAAGGCAACACTTGGCAGACATCTCTGAACTTACAGAGCTTCAGCCTTGAAGTACCTGAAGATGATAAAGAGCGTATCGAGTTCATCAACGAACACGTTGCTGGCCACATCGATGGCAACTGGATTGAGTCTATGACGGAAGGCACTCAAAAGTCTCGCCGTCTAAGCCCACCAGCATTCCGTTACCAGCTTACTGAGTTCGCTCGTCGTGCAGGTAAACGTATCGTTCTGCCTGAAGGTGATGAACCACGTACCGTTAAAGCGGCGGCTATCTGTGCCGAGCGCGGTATTGCAGAGTGTGTGCTTCTGGGTAACCCAGAAGAGATCAAACGTGTTGCAGCACAACAAGGCGTTGAGCTAGGTACCGGTGTAACTATCATCAACTCTGATGAAGTACGTGAAAATTACGTTGCGCGTCTAGTTGAGCTACGTGGTGCGAAAGGCATGACGGAAGTTGTGGCTCGTGAGAAGCTACAAGATTCAGTATTCCTTGGCACTATGATGCTAGAAAACGATGAAGTTGACGGTCTGGTTTCTGGTGCTGTTCATACAACAGCAAACACGATTGTCCCGCCATTCCAGATCATCAAGACTGCACCAAATGCGTCTATCGTATCTTCAGTATTCTTCATGCTTCTGCCTGATCAAGTACTGGTTTACGGTGACTGTGCAATCAACCCAGATCCAACGGCTGAACAGCTTGCTGAAATCGCTATCCAATCGGCGGATTCTGCAGCGGCATTTGGTATCGACCCGCGTGTTGCAATGATCTCATACTCTACTGGTGAATCTGGTAAGGGTGCAGACGTTGATAAAGTACGTGAAGCGACGAAACTAGCTCAAGAGAAGCGTCCTGATCTTGTCATCGATGGTCCTCTTCAGTACGACGCGGCTATTATGGAAAACGTGGCAGCATCTAAAGCGCCAAACTCTCCAGTAGCAGGTAAAGCGACCGTATTTGTATTCCCAGACCTAAACACGGGTAACACGACTTACAAAGCGGTACAACGTTCAGCAGACCTAGTCTCTATCGGTCCAATGTTGCAAGGTATGCGCAAGCCTGTAAACGACTTGTCTCGCGGTGCACTAGTAGACGATATTGTTTACACAATCGCTCTGACGGCAATTCAGGCAGACCAAGAGCAAAACTAAGCTCTATTGGTTTATGTTGATGAAAAAGCAGCAGTATTTTACTGCTGCTTTTTTTTATTGCTACACTTATCCCAAACGTCATGCTTGGGTTTCAAATGTCAGTAAAGCTATTTTCCTCACAAGCCTCACTCGAACAAAATGTTCTGAAAATCACCAGCTTTTTTCTGGCGATCACAGGCACAGGCTTTACGATTGTTAACTTTTTTTTCTGGGACTTACCAAAGTTCGGTGTTATCGACTCTATCTATACCGCTATCTGTATCTACGTGTATTTGAGAATCGAATTTGGCCATTACAGGCCTTGGCATTCGGCGCTACTGATTTCTGGTCTCACTGCCCTGCTTATCTACAGCATGGCAGTTGCAGATGGCTACTCTGTTCTGGTTTTTTGGGCATTTTGTTTTCCCGCTTTGTACCACATATTTTTTAACCGTTATATCGCTTCAGCCATCACATTCGCCTTCTATTTAGTTGCGATTTCTATCCTTGCCTCATATCCACCACTAATCAATTCGACACCCTATACCTTAATCAACTTCACCATTCCTTACTTTCTAATTTGGGCGATCTCTTTTGTTCATGAGGATATGCAAACCAAGATCAAAGGCAAGCTCAGTGATGCAGCTCTCCTAGATCCATTGACCGGAGCAAAAAATCGCTTAGCTCTTGAAGCAGACACGTCCGACAATCCGGATTTGGTTCACAATCACTACCTTGTACACTTTGACCTCGACCACTTTAAACGAGTCAATGACAACTATGGCCATGCCGCAGGTGACACAGTATTAAAAATGGTCGCTAAAATCGTAGGTCAGCAAGTACGCCAAGATGCATTTTATCGAGTTGGCGGCGAAGAGTTTTGCACTATTTTTTCAGCGCCCGACAAAGAAAGCGCGTTCAGCATTGCCAACGCACTGAGAGAGAAGTTAAGTCAGACACCCATATCGATTGGAGATCAAACTCTGCAAGTGACGCTTAGTGGAGGATTATGCGAATTGGTCGTCGAGGAAGGTACCGTCCGAATTGACGAAACAATGAAGATAACAGATGCGGCCCTGTACCAAGCGAAAGCACAGGGCCGTAATCAGGTTATTGCTATTTAAATACTCTCTCGACCGTGAGCAGATTCTAGGTCAAGCTCGGGGCCTTTGGGAACCACTTGCGTTGGGTTGATTCCTGTGTGGCTAAAGTAGTAATGACGCTTGATATGATAAAAGTCGGTCGTGTCTGCAATCCCTTCTACCTGATACAACTCTTTCATATACCCGTGCAAGTTTGGATAGTCGGCAATGCGCTTTTTATTGCATTTGAAGTGACCGACATACACGGCATCAAATCGAATCAATGTTGTAAACAATCGCCAATCCGCTTCAGTGATAACATTACCTGCAAGATAACGGTGGGTTGCTAAATACGTGTCGATCCGATCAAGCGCTTCAAACAAATTGTCGTAAGCTTCTTCGTAGGCTTCCTGAGCCGTTGCAAACCCGCAACGATATACACCATTATTCACATTGGGATATATGTAATCATTCCACTCGTCCACCAACGTTCTTAACTCATCCGGGTAGTAGTCATCTTGATTGCCCGTGAGTTCGTTAAACTCTGAGTTAAACATGCGGATAATCTCTGAAGATTCGTTGCTCACTATCGTATTATGCTTTTTATCCCACAGCACTGGCACCGTAACGCGCCCCGTGTAATCTGATTTAGCTTGAGTGTAGATTTGGTGCATTCGAGTATGCCCAAATAAAGGCTCAGGCAAGCCCATTTGCCAACCCTCTCCCATCATATCTGGGCACACCACAGTCACATCAATATGCTCTTCTAGCTTTTTCAGTTTTCGGAATATGAGGGTACGATGAGCCCACGGGCAAGCGAGCGATACGTATAAATGATAGCGACCTGATTCAGGCTGAAACTTGGCATTAGGCTTATTTTCCACCCATTCTCGAAACCCAGCATCTTCTCGGACAAACTTACCGCCACTGGTTTTAGTGTCATACCAAACGTCTTGCCATTTACCTTCTACTAACTTGCCCATATCACACTCTCAACTGATTAATATCTATAGACTAAGTATAAAAAAAGCCAGCTTACTCTAAAGCAGAATAAGTTGGCTTTGTTGTTCGAATTATTTGAAGTAAAAAAAGCGCGACTCCCGAAGGACGCCGCGCTTAAGCCCGTCACAGGCTGAATCGGCTAGACACTGACATGCAGGCAAGATACGGCATGAACATCACTGCCCTGTATAGACGGTTTCGTATTAGCACACGCTTCTGTTGCCTGAGGGCAACGAGTACGGAATACACAACCAGACGGCGGGCTGATTGGAGATGGTAGATCACCTTCCAGCATTTCGATCTGCTTATTGCGTTCAAGGTGCGGATCAGGAATTGGTACCGCTGACATCAAAGCGCGTGTGTAAGGGTGCTTAGGATCAGCGAATAACGATTCAGCTTCACCCAGCTCTACAGCATTACCCAAATACATAACCAATACGCGGTCAGAGATATGTTTAACTACTGATAAATCGTGTGCGATAAAGACAAGGGATAACCCTAGCTCTTTTTGCAGCTCTTTCAGAAGGTTCACAACCTGAGCCTGAATAGACACATCCAAAGCAGAAACGGGCTCATCACAGATGATCATCTTAGGCTTGAGGATAAGTGCACGAGCGATACCAATTCGCTGACACTGACCACCTGAGAATTCGTGTGGGTAGCGGTTGATTACGTTAGGCAGAAGACCTACTTTGGCCATCATCTCTTTAACGCGATCTTTTACTTCTTCTTTTGACAACTCAGGATAGAAAGTCTCCAGAGGCTCGGCGATGATGTCCCCAACCGTCATACGCGGGTTAAGCGATGCTAGCGGATCTTGGAAGATCATCTGAATTTCTTTACGCGTTTCGCGGCGCTGTACGTCTTGCATCTTAGTCAGGTCTTGACCCAACCAAACCACTTCACCATCTGTCGCTTCAACCAAACCGATAATGGCGCGTGCAAACGTCGATTTACCGCAACCCGACTCACCTACTACACCTAATGTTTCACCTTCATAAAGGCGAACATTAACACCGTCAACGGCTTTCAGGTTCGATGGCTTAGACCAAGGCCAAGCGGATTTAGACGCAATGCTGAAGTGAACTTTAAGATCCGATACATCCAGAATTAATTTTTTATCTGCACTCATTTTTCCCAAGCCTCCCATTCTGAAAAACATGCACGCTGACGACCATCACCAAATGGTGTCAGGATTGGCGCTTCACGCTTACAACGATCCATAACACGGTGACAACGCTCTTGATACGGACAACCAGTTGGCAGACGTAGCAAGTTTGGCGGGTTACCCGGAATCGTCGGCAAAATCTCACCTTCCGTATCTAAACGAGGGATGGCTTTGAGTAGGCCTTCAGCATAAGGGTGGCTTGGTTTGTAGAAGATTTCATCGACAGTACCGTACTCCATCGTACGGCCAGCATACATAACAAGCACTTTGTCACATGACCCAGCAACCACACCCAGATCGTGAGTGATCATGATGATGGCTGTATTGAATTCATCTTTCAGCTCATTAAGCAGATCCATAATCTGCGCTTGAACGGTTACATCTAGTGCCGTTGTCGGTTCATCTGCAATCAGTAGTTTAGGGCGACATAGTAATGCCATTGCGATCATTACACGCTGGCGCATACCGCCTGAAAACTCGTGCGGGTACATAGTGATACGCTTACGTGCTTCCGGAATTTTCACGGCTTCAAGCATGCGCACCGACTCTTCAAACGCTTCTGCTTTACCCATACCTTTATGAAGCATCAGTACTTCCATAAGCTGGTCGCTAACTTTCATGTATGGGTTCAAAGACGTCATTGGGTCCTGAAAGATCATCGCGATCTGTTCAGCACGTACTTTATTCAGTTCTTTTTCTGGAAGGTTAAGGATTTCCTTACCTTCAAATTTAGCACTACCAGAGATAATGCCGTTTTTTGCCAGCAATCCCATGATAGAGAATACTGTTTGCGATTTTCCTGAACCAGATTCACCCACGATACCGAGAGTTTCGCCTTGGTTCAGAGAAAAGTTTAGATCGTTAACTGCGGTAACAATACCATCTTGAGTGGTAAATTCGACACGCAGATCTTTGACATCTAATAAGCTCATCATTGCTTCCTTAATCTTTATAGATTTTATAATTTATTGCTTTTTACTTATCTGTCTTTTGGATCCAGCGCATCGCGCAGACCGTCACCGACGTAGTTGAAACAGAACAAAGTTACAACCATGAACGCCGCTGGGAATGTTAGCTGCCAAATAGCAACTTCCATCGTTTGTGCACCCTCTTGAAGTAGTGCGCCCCAGCTTGTCATCGGCTCCTGGACACCAAGACCAAGGAAGGATAGGAATGACTCAGTCAGAATCATGCTTGGGATTAGCAGCGTCGAGTATACGGCTACAATACCCAGAACGTTTGGAACAATGTGACGAGTGATAATTTTCCACTTGCTCACACCACAAACATGGGCTGCTTCAATGAACTCTTTGCTACGTAGACTAAGGGTTTGACCACGTACGATACGCGCCATATCCAGCCATGCAATTGCACCGATCGCAACGAAGATCAAGATGATATTACGACCGAAGAAGGTAACCAGTACGATAACTAGGAACATGAATGGTACAGCGTACAGAATTTCCAGAATACGCATCATGATACGGTCCACTTTACCGCCGATGAAGCCAGAAGCCGCACCGTAAAGCGTACCAATCAGTACCGCAACCAACGCGCCCATAACACCAACCATCAACGAGATTCGGCCACCGATAAGTGTACGCACGTATAGATCTCGACCTAGGCTATCAGTACCAAACCAATGATCTACACTTGGACCTACATGCATTGCATACCAGTCTGTGTCATCGTAGGCATAAGGGGCGATCATTGGCAGAACAATAACCGCCAATGTCATTACAAATAGGATAAACAAGCTCACCATTGCCGCTTTGTTACGCATAAAGCGGATACGGGCGTCTTGCCATAAACTGCGACCTTCGATCTCTAAGTTTTCAGAGAACTTCTCAATCGCTTCAAGGTTTTCTTTTTTCGTTAACATAACCAAACTTCCCTGTTAGTAGCGAATTTTCGGGTCAATCATTGCAAGTAAGATATCTACAATCGCGTTGAATAAAATGAATAGGAAACCAATCAGAATGGTTACACCCATTACTAGCGAGTAGTCACGGTTAAATGCAGCGTTAACGAAAAGCTTACCGATACCTGGCAGGCCGAAGATAGTTTCAATAACTACCGAACCTGTGATGATACCTACGAATGCTGGGCCCATGTAAGACACAACAGGGAGAAGTGCTGGCTTAAGAGCATGCTTTACAATTATGTAGCGGTAACTTAGACCTTTTGCACGAGCAGTACGGATAAAGTTACTGTTCAGCGTTTCAATCATCGAACCACGTGTAATACGGGCGAATGTCGCTACGTAGAGTAAAGACATACCAATGACAGGAAGTACAAGATACTTAAAGCCACCATCATGCCAGCCACCCGCAGGGAAGATATTCCAGTGCAGGGAGAATAGATAAATCAGAGCTGGGGCCAGTACAAACGATGGCATTACAACCCCTAGCATTGCAGTCGACATTATGGTGTAGTCGACCCAAGTATTCTGCTTCAGCGCAGCAATGGTTCCGACGGTCACCCCCATAATCACGGTAAAGATAAAGGCGATAAAACCAACCTTTGCCGATACTGGAAGCGCCACCGAGATTAGCTCATTTACAGAGTAATCTAGGTACTTAAATGACGGTCCGAAATCACCTTGTAGAACGTTGGTCAAATAAGTGGTGTATTGCTCAAATACTGGCTTATCCAGGCCGTATTTAGCTTCGATGTTTGCCATAACTTCTGGCGGAAGAGGACGCTCGCTCGAGAAAGGGTTACCCGGTGCGAAACGCATTAGAAAGAAAGATACTGTGATCAATACCAACATAGTTGGGATCGCTTCAAATATCCTTTTTGCGATGAATTTAAGCATAAACTCACTCTTTCAGTCTGTGACGGTTAAAAAGAAAAGGATCAGCCCATATTCCATAAATTTGGACTGAAATAAGGCGCTACATGTGATTTCTCACATGTAGAGCCAAATTTTTTATAGTTCTATCTGCTCAGAATTATTGAGCTTTGATGTAAAGATCTTTTGAGTAGATCTTCTCTTCAGCGTTGTTCGCTGGGAAACCACCAACTTCAGTTGATAGTAGACGAGAACGTACGTACTGGTAGATTGGAGCGATAGGCATTTCTTTCGCCATCATCTTTTCAGCTTCTAGGTAGATCTTAGTACGCTCTTCCTCAGAAGTAGATTTCAGCGCTTTTTCAATCAACGCATCGTACTCTTTGCTACCCCAGTGCTGACCACCGGTAGTGTTCGAGCTCACCATTAGAGTTAGGAATGAAGTTGCTTCGTTGTAGTCACCACACCAGCCAGCGCGTGCTACTTCGAAATCACCTTGGTCTTTAGAAGATAGGTAAGTTTTCCACTCTTGGTTTTCTAGAGTAACTTCTAGACCAAGTGTTTTCTTCCACATTGAACCTAGCGCTACCGCAATCTTCTTGTGGTTTTCGTTAGTGTTGTATAGAAGGTTGAACTTAAGTGGGTTATCTGGACCGAAGCCAGCTTCTTCAAGAAGACGTTTCGCTTCAGCGATACGATCTTTCTGAGACATTTGACCGTAAGCAGGCAATGTTGGGTTGAAGTTAGCTGTAATTTCCGGAGTTAGGAAATAAGCTGGCTTCTGACCTTGGCCTAGAATCGCATTTGCTACGATGTCACGGTCAATTGCGTAAGAAATCGCTTTACGTACGCGTACATCATCAAACGGCTTTTTAGCTGTGTTGAATGAGTAGTAGTAAGTACATAGGCTGCCTTCCACTGATACTTCTTGTGGGTGCTCTTTCTTAAGACGCTTGAAGTGCTCTGTAGGAAGAGTAGAAGTGAAATCGATCTCACCAGATAGGAAACGGTTCATTTCCGCTACTTGGTTTTCGATAGGTAGGAAAGTGACCTTATTAAGAACCGTTTTGTCGTTGTCCCAGTACTGGTCGTTACGAGTTAGCTCTAGACGCTCGTTCACTACCCAGTTGTTTACAACGAATGCACCGTTACCAACGAAGTGCTCAGGTTTAGTCCACTGATCACCATACTTCTCAACTGTCGCTTTGTGAACTGGCTTCATCGTTGTGTGGCCAGTCATCATTACGAAGTAAGGAACCGCGGTTTCAAGCTCAACAACTAGAGTGTGGTCGTCTGTTGCTTTAACACCTAGAGTGCTCTTGTCCTTTTTACCAGCGATGATGTCTTTCGCGTTCGCCATCTTGGTGTATTCCATGTACCAAGAGTATGGTGAAGCTGTTGCTGGGTCTACAGCACGTTGGAAGCTGTATACGAAGTCACCGGCAGTTACAGGGTCGCCGTTTGACCATTTAGCATCTTTACGTAGGTGGAAAGTGAATGTTTTGTTGTCCGTTGTTTCCCAAGACTCCGCAACACCAGGGATAGTGTTACCGTCCGCGTCTTGGTTCACCAAGCCTTCTAGAAGATCACGAATCACGTGAGACTCAGGAACACCCTGAGATTTATGCGGGTCGATCGTCGCAACTTCAGTACCGTTACCACGAACTAGTTCTTGTTTTTCTGCTAACTTAGTTCCTGCAGGGACATCTGCAGCGAGTGTTGCGGTAGAAGTAGCGGCCACTGCCAGACCAGCACCCAGAAGAAGGGCTTGAGTGATTTTGTTCTTATACATGAGTAAAACTCCAAGTTTTTCATTTGCATCCATGACTTCTTCGTAAGGCCACTAGAACGGACAGTGATTTAGATCTGTTTAGCGCAAAATTTAAGCACAAAAATCTAAAACCCTACAAAGATTGCAGCACACATTATCAATCATCGGTGTAATTTGCCATAAAAATGTAGCGAAAAATCGTTTAATTCTCCGACCAGTGCAACATTTTGGTAAAAAACACTACTAAAGAAAGGATTTCCAGTTTATTAGAATAAGAAATTCTTCAGATTTAGATTGAAGTGCCGATTCATCTAATAAGGCGCTAGTTTTTAGCATCTTATTCTAAATATTGTGCAAAACTTTTAACAAAAGTTATGTAAGCGACATAACATTTAACTACTTTCCTCTTACCAAAATAGCATTCTGTGAAGTTAATCACTCTGTTGCACAAGTAATGTGCTCCATGCCCCATTTTGGTCCGATCGCCTCAAAATACCCAAAACATTAACATCTTGATAACAATAGTTAAGTTTATAAAAAATATGGATTTTTAGTTTTTTCTTAGCTTTTTTTAAGCTTAATCATTTGTGAGAGAGGTACATGCGCATTGATATACCGCTACCCCCACAACTGTATAGGCACCTCTATTATGAGAAAGCTCAATATACTAGCTGTATCACTATCTGCCGCATTTATACTCGCTGGCTGCGATGGTGAAGAAAGCACAACAGAAAACATTGCGGTAGAAGTTCCTTTTGCATTAAACGATATCCCGATGCCAAATGATGGCTATGGATACGATGACGATGGCTCCATTTCCCTACCCGATGAACCATCATCTCCTCAAAGTTACTCGACTAATGAAGAGTACGAGGCCTACTACCAGAGTTTTGAAACCAGTTACGCTGCGGTTGACGGTTGGGGACTTTGTGTTGAACCAATAGAGATTCCACTGGATAGTGTAAATTCAGGTCAGGTGCCCGCTATTGACCAGTCTTCGCTGGATGGGAATGTACTGCTAATAGATAGTCAGACAAACAACGTATTTGACGGCGGACTCAAATTATCTAGTGATGGTCGGAAATTGGTTGTTGAATGTGGATCTGCACTTCAACCAAGTACTACATATCACCTCATTGTCACAAGCGGTGTGAAAACAACTGAAGGTATCTCTCTCCAAGCATCAACTGCATTCACAGAGCTGTTAGATGCCAATCCAGAAGATATAGATGAGAAGCAAACCAACCTACAACAACTTACTAAAGACGCTATAAGCGCATATCAGGAGTTAGGTGGTGCAAATGGTATCGCTTACGCTGCAACGTTCAAAACTCAGAGCAGTTATGCAGGCATCGATAACATTGTTCAGCAAACTCTTGAAAACAAGCCTTCTCTAGATCTAGAAAATCTAACTGTAGAAATTAAGGGGACGGTTAAAAAGTACGCGGTAGTAACCGGCGCAACACTCACCACCAATAACTACCTTCCTTTCACACAAGACATAGCCAATAGAGAAAGCTGTGTACTAAACAGCTACGATCCTATTGCTGGTTGCCCATCAATGTTTAAGTGGATGGCTGGTGAGAATGGCGAACATCTGACTCAAAATTTCTTTGAGAATGGAGGCAAAATTGACGTACACGAAGATCCTACCACTTTGATTCCTGTAGATTTTTATTTGCCTGATCTCTTCACAGATAAAAACGAAAAACTGCACTCAGCAATTGCTAAACAGTACATAGAAAATACAGCGAATCCTACAGTTTTATTTATTCATGGTATCACCGGTGACCGTGGCTCTGCGTCCCTAGTCGCCAAAGACTACGTTACAGGTATAGGCAAAAAATATGTATTCGCTGCTATCGATATGCCTTATCACGGTGATCGAATCATTTGTGACACCTCAGGCTACAGTGACGATACAACAATAACTTACTGTCCAGGACCAGCATTTGGTAAGCCCATTAGTGCTCGAGCAGACAAATCGTACTTTATCAATATCACGTCTCCATTGGCTCTTCGTTCCAATATTCACCAGTCGGTCAGTGACTTTATCGGACTAAGATCAGCCCTGAACTTTGGTGAGCTCTCTGGCCGAGAAGCGCACCTAGTTGGCGTATCGCTAGGAGGTATTATGTCGGTTATGACAACAGAAGCCACCTATGACCAAGATAGTAATCCGATAAGAAAACTGCAGTTCGAAACCGCTAACTACGCGGTTCCAGGCCAAGGTCTAGTTAACCTGACTCTGTCATCACTAACGCTTGGTTCGGAGATGGAAGAGTCAGTCAAGAAATCAGCGGATGTTCAGCGCGCCATCGCAGAAACCTTGATACCTAATTTGTGTACTGTTGAAACAAGCAATGAAGAGTGTATCACTCAGCTCAATAACCATAGTGATCAGTTGAGTGACAGTATTGAAATGCTGGAAGACGAGATTTATGACGCTCTAATTCCAGTTTTAAAGCATGGTGTCCAGCAAACAATTGATGGGGCTGACCCAGCAGGCAAAGTCGCTCGCCAACGCGAAGCCAAGCAGCCAACTTTGCTTATTGAAGCTGTTGGTGATTGTGGTACCGAATGTGAAGTCGGCGAATACATGCCTGATACCGTAGTTCCAAACAATGCCGATAACAATATCATGACGGGGACAGATCCGCTGATTAGTGCTCTAGGTCTTGACCCAATTTTGGAGACTACAAGCAATGCAAGCGGAATACGAGGTGTCATTAAGGCAACAGTTGGTGGCCATGGTACTTTCCTATTCCCATACGAAGGCCCAATGGATGAAAGTGGATTACCATCCACAGAAAATCTTGGAGATGTTGAAAGTTCACGCAAAACGCAACAAGAAGCCGTTTTGGATATGGTCAAGAGTAAGGGAACCGATATTGTTCTCAACGAAAGTGATGATTACATCAATATCGTAGATGAACATGAAGTTGAAAAGGACAATTAATCCATGAAAAAGCTCGTAATCTACACATTACCTCTCGTTGCTCTGCAAAGCCACGCCGCTGGCTTCCAACTTAACGCGCAATCTGCAACTGGCTTGGGCCGCGCATACGCGGGTGATGCAATCATTGCTGATAATGCCTCAGTTGTAGCGAAAAATGCTGCTGCTATGAGTTTAATCGACAAGCCGATGATCTCTGTTGGTGCAGTGAATATTGCCAGCCAGGTAGACTTCAGCAATATTCGTTACACGCCGCCTAGTTCTACGACACAGGAAATTGGCGATACTGGGCTGGATAACAACACCTTTATTCCTAATGCTCACGTGGTTTACCCATTAGAGGGTACAAACTGGACGCTAGGCGCGACGGTTCACTCAAACTTTGGTACCGACGTTGAGTTTGAAGATAGCTTTGAAGCTCCGATCTTTGGTGGAAAAACTTACCTTAGCAGCATCAATGCTGGCTTTTCAGCGGCCTTCCAGCTAAATGAAGCTTGGTCACTTGGTGGTGGCATCGATATTATTTACGGTGAAGGCGAGATATCTCGGACACCTAACAGCGCTAACCCTCTGCGAATTGATGCAGACGGCATAGGGCTTGGTTTCAATCTAGGTGTAGCCTATGTGGTCGATGAAAACAATCGATTTGGTTTGTCATACCGATACAGCCCTGAGCTAACAGCCGAAGGCGATGTCTACGCTTGGGAACAAGGTAAGACTGATAGTGTTGATATTCCCCTTCCGGACATCATTGAGTTCTCCGGTTACCACAAACTCAACGCTAAGTGGGCCGCACACTACAGCCTACAATACGTCGCTTGGTCTGAGTTTGATAAGCTGACTTCAGAGAACTACAGCGCATCGATCAAAGATTACGAATGGAAGAATGCAGGCCATGTTTCTGTTGGGGTTACGCATTATCTAAATAAGGACATCGAGTTACGCGCAGGCTACATGTATGACCTTTCACCTGTCGACCAAATCAGCTCACTGTCTATTCCTGACACTGACAGACACTGGTTTACATTCGGTGGTTCATACGCAGCAACGGATCAGCTAACGCTGGATCTGTCCATTGGTTACCTGACTGGTGAGCAAGCGGCAATCAATGAATCTCAAACTGTTGTTGATGAATACAACATCGAAGCAACGGTCAACACCAGTGCTTGGTTAGTTGGAGCTCAGTTGAACTACGCGTTCTAATCGGCTCAGCAAAAACAACCATTCAAAGCCAGCGCAATAAGCTGGCTTTTTCTTTCCTGCGGTTAGGCAGGCTATTTATATAATGATAAACTTAAGCATGAGCTATCGTTATCTTCTGACTCGGTGAATAATGCCCCCATTCTTTGTGCTAATTGTCGCAATTTTTATTTCCACTCTCCCCCTGCCCGCTATGTCAGCGTGCAATATCCAGACAGATAGCGATTATCTCTACTCACATACGAACGCCAAGCAAAAGGCAATGCTGACCTTTTACTACGACTCACTTTGTAAACCAGGACAAGTCGACCTTTCACATATTGAATTGCCGCCAAACGCGTCTGCGTCTGAGCAGGCTCTTTATTACTTTGGCCTCAAAAATCTTCGTAAATATGAAGGATTACAAACGCCTCGCATACCCGATTTGCTTTCACTCGGCGACGACAGTCGTATTGAATGGGTCAGTGCAGAAGCAACACTCAACAAAGCTATTCACTTAATCGAGTCTGATCTACTTTTGGAAGGGGAATTCTTACTGCATGAAGTCGTCCCGATTGCGAGAGACATTGGTTATAAGCGGCTATTGGGTCGTACCTATCGTTGGTTGGGTAACGTTAAGATTCAGCGTTCGAATCTTAAGTCCAGTCTCAGTTATTACAAAACCGCATATGAGGTGATGACAGAGATTGGAGACAACTTTCAGACCACAATGACGCTCAATAATATTGCCACTGTCTACATGCAGTCTGAAGAATGGAAACGTGCTAATAAATACATCAAGCGTGCATTGGATCTTTATCAAAAACACGGTTATGACAATAGCTTGTTTGAAGCCATTATGTACTCAAATGCCAGTGCCATCTATTTTGCGTTGGGCAAAGAGGAGCGCTCGGAACAATACATGTTGAAAGCACTCAAGGAGGCCGACAAAACTGGGTCAAACAAGATTAAGTTTTCAACATTATCAAATATGTCACAGCGTTACAGTGACGTTGGAAACTCACAAGAAGCTTTAAAACTCGCCAGAAAATGTATTGAAGAAAGCCAGGTTCTCGATACCAAGTCAAACATCACCTTAGCCACATGTTATGAAGCCTATGCCGAGGCCAGTTTTGTCGCTCGTGACTATCAAAAAAGCATCGACTACGCCAAACAAGTCATCGAAGTACTGCATACCTCAGAAAGCAACGAAGTGGTTTGGGAAATTCAAACTCTGGAGACATTGGTCAAAGCTTATGAGGCGCAAGGAGATTATCAACAAGCTTTGGCTTACATGAAACAACAATCACAGGTACGTCAAAACTTCTATCGGCAGACATACGACGACGAGATTCTGAGTGAGAAAAATGCTCTGGAAAGGCAATTAAATAAACGGGAAATAGAGTTGCTTGAGGCTCAAAATGAATTGCAGCAAACCAAGCTGCGGTCTCAACGTACCCGTGAGATTCTATTTATTACCCTGTTTTTCGCATTAGCATATCTTGTCATTCGACGCCTGTGGAAGATGAAGCGAATTACTAAAGAGCTAGAGAGTCAAAACACCACGGATCCACTCACTGGCTTAGCTAACCGTCGCTATATCGAAAACTGGTTGTCGCAGTCTGATAATGTGCAACAACATAAGTCTTATGCTCTGAGTGTGATCGACATTGATCACTTCAAGCAATTCAACGACACTCACGGCCATGACGTGGGTGATACTGTACTCAAAGCAACGGCGAATCAGTTAAAGAACAATACTCGCAGCCATGACATTATCGCTCGCTGGGGCGGTGAAGAGTTTGTCATGATCATTCCTATCGATAACGTACATACAGTTGAAGAAACCTTAGAAAGGCTTAGAAAGAGCGTTGAAAGTCATAAGATTCATATCGATGAAGATAGCCTTGCTGTAACCATTTCAGTCGGAACTCAGCTGTGCCATTACCAAGACATTGAAACGGATTGGGATCGTGTTTTTAGAAAAGCAGATAAAGCCCTATACCAAGCGAAGCAGAGTGGGCGAAACAAGTGTATTACGTTCCATTATCAAGATTGACGGAAAGAAATGTTTATTGGCAATTAACCGACATCAATAGCTGTTCAACGTACTCTGAGTTACGTTCTATCCAAGTCTTCGCAGCCCCTTTAACATCAAAATGTTCGACATCGACTAATGTAGCCGCCAACGCGATATCTCTATTGTTAAGTTGGAAGCGTTGAACTACGTCGTAAGCGCATTGAGAACGGCTTTTAAGCTGATTGGAAATCGCTATCTTCAGCCAACCACCCGATGGATTACCACAATCCCACAAATACTTGGGATTTGATCCCCAAGAAGGATCTTTTTCACACTCATGTGTATAGGTAGGGAACTCAATAAAGCTTCCCGAATACACAGACTCAACCCAGTTGGGCGTCCAATTAAAGATAAGCAGAGGTTTTTTGTCTTTAACATATTGATGGATTTTCTGATTAATTGCTTGCCCGGTTGGTAGAACAACGACTTTAAAGTTGAGATTAAGGGCACGTATTCTAGCGTTGTCGGGTTTCTCCCAAGGCCCCGTATAAAAAAGTACCGACTTGCTCACCCTCTTCAGAAAATACAGAAAAACACGACTCCAGCGCCTCCCAATCAGGTAGACCGGGGCACAAAGATTCAACATAGTCTGGATACCACCATTCCTCTCGGGTCTTTGCTTGATGGGTTGTTCCCTCTTCAATCAAAGATTTGTCCAGCAATTCTTGGTATTGTGGCCCCATTGACCCTTCCCAAACCTCTACCTGAATATCCGCTTTCCCTGTACTCAAGTACATCCATTGTGGTGTTGAAGGAATGGTGATGACTTCAGTATCGACGTGCTTTGACTGTAATATCTCTGCCAACACGTGTGTGAGGACACGCTGACTTGACCAGTCAAGCTCAAGCAGCCGGACGGTTTCAGCACCAACACTAGATGAACAACAGTAGGTTAAGCCGCAGAAAATCGATACAGCGTTTATCTTCATAGCAACAGACGAACAAATCTTCATATATAAAGATTAGTTCATCCGTTACCACGTAGTGATTAAAACAGCTGTTCTATGGGTCCTTATACGAATAAGCGGCAATACTCATCAATTTGCTTTCGAGATGTATATGGATTGAGAAACACTGCCTTCTCACCCGGCAAGGCTATACAGTGTCCTTGAAAGTCGTAATCTGTATGAGCGATAGATTCGACCCAGTTTGTATTCAGCCCTTGCCCTTGCCGCTTAAGAAAATGATTGCGATGAAACAAAGTATTTTGAATCAACTCATCAACTGCGGCATCACTGTTCTTAATTGCGAGCTCACGTTCAAAGGCATGGAGAACGGAAGGCGTATGCTTTGGGTATAACCTCAGCGCAACCGCCGGGCCATGGTTACCTGCACATACCACCTTACAACCGGGTAACTGGCCCAGCCTCATTCGCAAATAGTTCGCATTCTGTAGGCCATGAGCTAATACTACTTGATAGCCTTCCTTGCCGAGAAATTGCATCGCTGAATAAGCAGAAAAAACACCTGCGGCCCCTCGCGAGCACTCGATTGTCGATTGCAGGTGGGTCTTTTGTTTGAGTTGAGATTCAAAGTAAGAGAAGTAGCTCGGTTCCTGCCGGAGAGCTTCAAAATCCTGCTTATCTCGTACCATCAATAAGCTCGAGGTATAAGGTGCGTAGCCCCACTTCTGAAAGTCGACGGCAAAAGAATCTGCTTCTTTCAGACCAGCCATCATTTTCTTTAAGTAACGCAAACTGGTCAGCGTGGCACTATTGATCGACAAAGGATTCGCTTGGATATCGTAGTCAAGGAAAAACAACAAACTCCAGCCTACTGCCGCATCCACATGGATATGAGGAGAGCGAACGATTTCATGCTTTCGGCACAAGCGTTCTGACAGTTGGCGAACTTGCTGAATGTCATCAATCGCAAAGGTATCAGTGGTGCCGCAAGTGAGCATAATCGTCGGCACCACAGTTCCCTGCTTAAAGCATGTCTCTAGTTGCCGTTCCAAATCATCGAGACAAATTTGGTTATCTCGATTGATACGAACCCGAATGACCTGCCTATCAAGATCAATACCCAGTAAAGACAGGTTGGTCATATTTGAATAATGACCAGACTCTGAATTGAGCATACAAAATCGGCGACCTGCCACCCCTTCAGACTTGGACTTTGGGAACGTTTTGCGTAAACCAAACAAGTAGCCATAAAGATTGCAAAACGTGCCGCCTTGCGTAAACAGGCCTCCAGCAGTTTGAGGATCATAACCAGCTAAATGAGCAATCTGGCGGACTACCATTTTCTCCAGCTCCACGGCCATGCCCGCATATTCGCTATAAACCAAATTGGGATTTTTCATCGTTGCGAGCATCGCTCCATGGATCGCCGGATCACAGGGTGTTGAAATGACATTCTCAACCGATCTTGGATCCTGCCAGTCTTTACAATGATGGGCCACAAATAACGCTAGTGGATCAAACGCATCAATAGGAGCATTCATTCGGTCAGGAATATCTTCACGTTCGCGAAGTGCTTTTTCCAGCTGACGATAATCTTCAGTAGAAAATGGAGAGTTTCTACTTGCAAGCATGCTCACTTCTGGGGAAGCAAACAGAGGCCATAACCGTTTATCACGACTAAAAAAACGGCGGATCACCTCATTATATTTCTCTACATAACAAGGTGATAACGCGTTCGCTTTTAAGCCATCTTTCTCGAGTGTTGCTGCATGATTCATACATCACCTCCTGGTGGCTTAAAAGTGTCATCGTAATTTAAAGTTGGCGACTAACCTTTCTAGTTCATGGTTGGATTCACTCAGCGATTCTGTTGCTGAAACTGTCTGCTGGCCGCTGCTTACTAGCGATTCAACGATCTCTCTAATCGAAAGCATGTTGCGGCTTAGCTCTTCTGCAACCGTACTTTGCTCTTCGGTTGCAGCCGAGATCTGTGTGCTGACATCATCAATCTCTTTGACTGAAACTGTCATCATGCCAAGGCTTTCAGATACCTCTGACGTTTTCTCAGCAGTAGACTGACACTGATCTTTGGTTGCTTCCATAGCGCGAACCACACTCTCGGTACCATCAAGTAGCTGACTGAGCATATCGGAGATTTCTGTTGTACTGTTTTGCGTTCTTGCAGCAAGTGCCCTAACCTCATCCGCTACTACGGCAAAGCCTCGGCCTTGTTCACCAGCACGTGCTGCTTCTATCGCCGCATTAAGCGCCAGCAAGTTAGTTTGCTCCGAGATTTCACCAATTACGGTCAACACTTCGCTAATGCGATTCGCATCCTGCTTCATGCTGACAATACGGTTTGCCATATCATCCACTTCCGTCACCAACGCGCTCACCGTTGATACTGCGTTATTCACGATATCCAGTGACGATTGTGCCTCTCCACTGGCGGCTTCGGTGATTCGATTGGATTGATGAACATTTTCGGCTACCGTTCGCGCACTTTCACTCATCTCAGTAATTGCTGTGACGACTTGTTCCGTTTCACTGGAGTGCGTAAGTAACTTGGATTCATTCTCTTTCGCGGTTTGACCTAACTGAACCAGACTAGAAGAGATGCTTTCACTGGCATTTGAAATTTGTAACATCATCTGCTGAAGGTTTTCTACAAACTGATTAAAACCCTGGCTGATCTGCCCGAGATCATCGTTACTGCTCACTTCAAGGCGCTGGGTTAAATCACCATTCCCCTGAGACAGATCCAATACAGCAGACTTTAGGCCAAGCAAAGGCTTGTAGGCATAGTGAAGAATGACAAAGATAGCGCCAAAACTGACAAGGAACAGCAAAAAGCCCGTAATGATTGATTCTTGCTCGGCTTTGTCAACGTGCGCTAACGCTGTGGCTTGGTCGACGAATACCATCAGAGTCCAGTACATGTTGTCTGTCAGATTTACTCTCTGGAAATAACCATCAAACTGAATACCAAGGTAAGGAAAAGTCAGATGACCATTTTGCTGACTGCTGAACATCCGCTCCATCTCAATAAAGTTCGGACTCACTTGAGAAGGTGTCCGACCGATATCATTAGGATCATCACTGGCAAAAAATACTGCGTTCTGATCAGTCAGCGTTGCCGCCCCACCAGCAAAGCGCATGTTGCTAACCGTACTGATGATTTCACCTAACTGGATATCACCAAGCAATACACCAACAACCTGACCGCCTTGTTCAACGGGCATGGTCGCACTGACCACTTTTTCTCCAGTAACTTTGTCTTGATAAATATCCGTCAATGCCACTGAGGAAGCTACTTTTGCCGCTTTGTACCAATCACGAGTTCTGAAGTCGAATTGATTGCTACTCTCGACAGACATAAAGTTCCGTCCATCTTCATAGGTCATGATGACATTGGAAATCCCTGTGCTTTTGGCAAGTAGATTGACCAATTTCTGATTATCAGCATCAGACAAGCTAGGGTCGAATTGCTCTGCACCAGTCGCAATTGCATTGATACGAAACTGCATCAATTGTTCGAGTTCGGTCACATGGAAACTCAGTTTGTTTTGAGTTTCATTTACCAAGGACGTGACCATTTTTTCTTTCATAGATAGGATGTTAAGCGTGCCAAGAACAATCAATGAGATCGTCACCAGCAAACCCACACCGAGATAGATACGCGTTTTAAAACCTATATTCATTACGCCTCCTCACTACATGAACGAGCGATAAAAAGAACGTAAGGATGAATTCCGGTCTGCATTTTAATTTGTATATTGGTTGCTGAATTATCAGCAAATCGTGAGCTTGTGCCCATCATCAAACCGTCTATACACCCAGCCAACACAATTACCTTAGCTTGATATCACAAATATATGCAACCATTATTATATAAATTTATTATCTTTAAAAAGGAAGAAGCGACGAGAAAATCGGGGAAGTCTATATTCTTTTACAATTTAATTCAGTGGCTTAAACAATATAAAAGCTAGATAAGATGGCCCCATATAGAGCCATCAATAATTTGCTCTTAGCGTGTAGAGGCTTCAAGCGTGACGCCATTAAACGAAGAGTATCCATTTAGCAAAACATGGTAAGTACCCGGTGTGGCATTACTGAATGTACAAGTTTCGCTATTTCCATAACGGTATGGTCGGCAGTCCCAATTCTGTTTACTGGCTTCCGAACCAAACTTAACGTAAAGATCCACATCACCAGAGCCACCGGAGGTCTTAATATCAAGTGTTTTAGAAGAAGTCAGTTCGAAACTGTACGCGACCTCGCTGCCAGTTGCTCCCGATAAGCCAGTCACTGGCACACCATCCTGAAGGACGTTATCAGTAGGAGGAGGTGTTGTTCCACCAGATGCATTGCCCATCTCGACTGCGTAAGCAAGACCAAGCTTAGTAAATTTGGTTGCGTGAGCACCGGTGGGATCCGAATTCTCTAAGGTGTCCTGTGAAGTGTGAATCTTAGGGTTGTAGTCATTAAACTTTGACTCAAAAGGCATCGCAGCAGAATACCCAGCGTTGTGCCAAGAAGCGTGGTCTGAACACGCATAGCCACAACGATCATAGCCATAACTCAACGCTGGCAGATATTCGTCAAGCAAGTTAGCTAAGAACTGAGTCAGGCTGCTGTCAGTGTAATCGGTAATGAAGACGATATCTTGAGCAGAGCCTTGATAGTTGGTCATATCCAACTGAAGGGCAGACACGACATTTTTACCCTGAGATTTGTAGGAGTTGGCGATATCCTGAGAGCCACGCAGCCCTACTTCTTCTGCTGCGTAAGCCATAAAGGCCATCGAGCGTTTAGGCTTGAAATTGTTCTCAGCCAGAACACGAATTATCTCCGTCACACTTGCGATGCCCGACGCATCATCGTCAGCACCGGGGGCAATTGTGTGTTCATCCGTTCTTGAGCCAATAGTGGAATCTAGATGACCACCAATCACAACCCATTCATCAGGGCTTTCTGAACCCTGAATCGTCAAGATCACAGATTTCTGGTTGTAACCTGAGTGAGAGAACTGCTCAACACTGGCATTAGACAACCCTGAAATCAAGGAGCGCCACTCGCTGGCAATCCAATCAGACGCTTGCGCACCAGAGGTGGTAGTGTAAAAACGGTTGTTGAAGCTCGTCAGCGAAGTGATTGTGCCAGTGATCTGCGCCGAATCCACTTGCGGCAGCCATGCATTAACGGTTGTTTGTTGAGAAATATCAGGGATTGCAAAAGTATTGAGGGCCAGTGGCATCGCGCTTGCCGCCATTGCACTCTGAGCGGAAGGGTGAACCATGTAGCCCCCACAACGATGATGCTCTTCATGCATGTTGTGAGACAATTCTGCTAGTTCCGTTTCATCAACCTGCCCGACCCAAACACTCCCACTGCTAGCCAGTGAATTCGGCAGCACAGCTTGCGCCCCTGATTTCGCCACTGTTTTGGATGCATCAGCACCGATTGATATCCATACTTTGTCTTCTGCGTGTGCATTCATGAAAGCCGTGGAAAGCGCCATAGCCAAAAGCGTTTTAGTGTAGTTCATTATCTCCTCCATGGAGTTTTATAAAATCACCAAAACTTAGGATATTTATTTACATTTTGAGAATTATTCGATTTACATCAGGTCGTAACAATATGTTGTCACTTTTATATCAATACAGAGAATGGTTAATAAGGGCACCGAAGTGCCCCAGGCTTGACTCAGACTATTTTGCCGTTACGGACAAGGTTACGCCTGAAAAATTGCTGTAAGCATTGAGCATGACGTAAAGATCTTCACTCGCATTCACTGCATCACATGACTCCGTATTACCAGAGCGATATGGTCTGCAGTCGTAGGCACTCCTAGTTGGTTGAAGTCCTGAACGAACATACAGATCAGCATCGCCCGATCCAGATGCAATAGACACTGTGACGTCAGAAGCACGTTTATCTGAGCGAAGGACATACATTTTCTGCTCACCTTTCGCTAAAGCAAGACCAGACAACGGCGTATCTAGGCTCAGCTCAGTGATATCACTTCCTGGTTGTTCAACCATGCCATCGGGCAGAGTGTTGTTAAAATGGCTCGCCACTTTTGGCCAGATTTTACTGATTTTCACCCCTTGGTTTTCGCAGCCACCAAAGTGATGCAGCGCAATCGCTTTGTTACTGCTGGTTTTGAGCACTGGTGAACCAGAAGAGCCACCAATAGTGTCACAGAAGTAACCTGTATCGGTGTTCACTCCACGGCCATTGGCCGAAGCAACATCAATTTGACACAGTCCGGAACCATTCTGATCGCTTTCAATCGCGAGCTCTTTCGGGTTACCTGAACCGTGTTGCGGAATATAAATACCGTCACCATAAGTCGGCTCGGAAGCATCCAGACCCAGGTAACCAAACGAGGCGATCTTGGCGAAATCATCAACGGTAAACAGCGTGTAGTCCAGCTCATAGTCTGTGCTGAGCATTTGATCACCCATCACTTTGACGGTCGTAGACATCGAACCATTACAGGTCGAGCGCTGATAGTTAAACCAGACTTCGGTATTTTTCAGTTCCGTTTCACTCTCAACACAGTGGTTGTTGGTAAACATACGGTTATCCGGGCCTACGCGCCATGCGGTACATAAACTACGACCGTTAATCAATAACCTCGCGACTGGCGTTGTCCAAGCGACTTTCTCTGGGTGTGAATCTTCCCAACACGCCACATCTTTCCGCTCATTAACCCCACAGGTGGAAAGTGTCGACATCTCTTGCTCTGCCGTATCTTTACCTGCCATGTAGTAATCGAGCTCAAACTGTCCTTGCTGACCTTTAGCATTCGCTATCAGTTCAATAACAAGTGCATCGCCTGAGATAGATTGTGCAAACCAATCTAGCTGGCTGTCAGTGTACTCAACCATCTCATCCGTAGTAGCGGATTTAACACGTAAAACCGCCCCTTTTGGTAGTGAAAGCTGTTTGAAGTGCAACTTAATGAACGCAGCCCCTTCATGCTCCACTATCTGGCTCAAGTGCTGACCTGAAACACCGGTCAATTCTGCATCTGACATAGTGAATTTCACTTCATCAGCAATGACAGGCAACACTGTATCTGCCATCGCGACTGGAGTGATAAAACATGCAATAGCCAACCCAACGTTGCATAAATTTGTCTTCATTGTTTTTTCCTTTTTTGTTTATTTGTGTTGTCCCAAAAACAAACATATGCGGAAAAAACAAATAAGCAATCAATTGCATATTTGTTTTTGAGTAAAGAAAATTGAACAGGTCGTTTTATTGGGGTGAATAAAAAGGCACTCAAAGAGTGCCTTAATCAAGATATAATTTATTGAAATATCAGAGCTTAAATGTCGAAACCTTGGCCATTAATTCGCCAGAAAGTCCCTTCACTGTACCCGCTTCCTGCGAGCTTTCCCGAGCACTATGAACTAACTGATCAGCGACATCTTTAATTGAAGTAATATTCTGCGTAATCTCATTCGTTACATGGGTTTGCTCTTCAGCCGCTGTCGCGATTTGTGTCGCCATGTCACTAATGGTTTGAACGGCAGTATTAATCTCTTCCAATGCCACACTCGCCTTGTCCGCATCTTCCACAGAATGCGTCGCCAGAGCGGAACTATTTTCCATCAACTTAACGGCATTACCGGTAGTAACTTGCAGCGTATCGATCGTCGCTTTTATTTCTTCAGTTGAATCATGAGTACGCTGAGACAGCACTCGAACTTCATCAGCGACAACCGCGAAGCCTCGTCCTTGTTCACCTGCACGCGCAGCCTCAATCGCTGCATTCAGTGCCAGCAAGTTTGTTTGCTCAGCAATACCCTGAATCGTCGCCAGAACGGTTGAAATATCCTGAGAATGGCGGTTTAACTCTCCAACAACATTGCTTGCTTCTTGCAGCTCATTGGCGAGACGGTTAATGGAGTTTTTGTTCTCCAGAACAACAGCACGTCCATTCTCAGTATTTTTCGCTGAGCCTTGTGCAGAGTGAGCGGTTTGTTCTGCATGGGAAGCAATCTCGGCAGTTGCGGAAGCCATCTCTGTAACAGCCGTCGCCACCATAGTGATTTCCTGCTGCTGGTGATTGATCTCATCCACATTTCGATTAGCACGTTGATTGCTGACTTCTGATTGCTGAGACAACTGCTGGGACTGCTCGCGAATATGGGCGATGAGTTGACGCATACTGCCAACAAATGTGTTGAAGTTATTAGCAAGCTGACCCACTTCATCATTGCTGTCCACTTCAAGTCTCTGAGTAAGATCACCACTACCGTGCGCTATTTGTTCCAGTGCGTTTGATACATTCTTTAGCGGACGGAACAAAATGCCACACAACATGTTAAACAAGAAAGTACAGACAATGACCACCAAGATAGTCACTGCAATTTGTCCCCAGACTGCACTGTACAAAGGAGCCACTAACGACTCGCGATTAAGCACAGTAACTGTAATCAGTGGCGTTCCTTGAATCGACGCTGCGTAGACGACGCTTAACTCGCCATTAACGTCGGTATAGACATCACTGCCCGAGCTCATCGCCTGCTGGATAACACCGAAGTCTAAGCCAAGCTGTTGCACAGGTTGGTTTAGCAGTTTGGTATCTTTATGAGTAAATACATTACCTTGCTGATTGGCAATAAACATGTAGCCTTCACCTGGAAGAATTACTTTGTCCAACCCTGAGATAATATCGGTAATTTCTACATCTGCACCCAACACAACGTTTTCGCCACCTAGGCTGACCACGCTACCTAAAGAGACCACATTTGCACCTGTCGCCGCCGCTACCGTTGGGTTGTCCATAAAGACTTTTGACGGGTTCTTCATCGCATTGATGTACCACCCCCACTTACGCGGGTCATCATTACCAGGCGGTAAGACGACGCCATCAGCGTTCTCCTGAGAGCCGTCGGGGTAAGCAAGAAATACATTGTCCAAACCTGCTGAATTCTTCACCTGTTTGAGGTTACTGACAATCGAACTCATATTGGCATCAGGCACGATTGACGTCAGCGCCCTTTCTTTGGATTCGATCCAGTCTGATACGTATTGATTGTAAGATGCCGATGAGCTCTCAAGCCGCTGAGTCACTTCAATATCCAGACGTTGTAAAGACGCTCGAAAAGAGAGCAGCTCCACCAGCAAACCACCAACGATGATGGCAACACTGGCTGACAACGCCAGTTTGTTCTTTAAAGACAAGTTTTTAAACATAGGACAACCTTGTTTGATCATTTTTATCGTCATGCAGTACTAAGCTGTAGTTGCTCGCCTACACAATTGCAAAGATAACTCACCCGCTTTGTGCGCCCCACTTCAAGAGCAATTCTTTGTATGGTTATCACGGATTTATTTCACACTTTAAAATAAAACAATCATATGAACTATTTTTATTGCTAAATCTCAACTTAATGCTTAGGTATGAATCTGAGTAAATATTGGTAATCAAATTTATTTGAAGTGACTCGAAAGGAAAATCAGCGGCCAACAGCGCATTACTTTTCCATGCGGACAATGTGGCAAATTGACATCAAAACGACGACTTATTAATCACTTAAATGAATATTTTATAAAATTCTTGCTAGGTTGAGATCGCTGTCTGCACGTCGTAGGTGCTTTCAGATGATCGATAACCATTATAAGGAAAGATTATGAAATCTTATTTGAATGTCAGTTTTGCTACCCTAGCCGGCCTAACGGCCCTCACATCAGTCAATGTCCATGCTCATGGCTGGGTCGAATATCCAAGTGCTCGTCAGAATACTTGCTACCTAGATGGGGGGTTCTGGGACGATCAGATTCCGAATGCTGCTTGTCAGGCAGCCTTTGATCAGTCCGGTGCCTACCCTTTTGTTCAACGTAATGAAGTGGCAGCTAATGTGGCTAACTATCGAGATATGGCACACGTACATGCCATTGTCCGAGATGGCACACTGTGTAGCGCTGGTGACAGTGCAAAAGCAGGGCTAGATGTCGCTTCCCCACATTGGCAGAAAACGGCACTGTCGCTAGATGCCAACAACCAATTCGAATTGGTATTTAACGCCACCGCTCCGCACAACCCGTCTTATTGGCAGTTTTACTTGAGCAAGCCGGAATACGATAGCAGCCAGCCTTTAACTTGGTCCGACTTGGATCTGGTGGATACTGCGGGTAACGTCGCAGTCGGTTCGGATAAAAAGTACCGCATCAAAATAACATTGCCCTCTGACAGAACAGGCGAAGCGGTTCTCTATACCCGCTGGCAACGTGAAGACCCAGCTGGTGAAGGTTTCTATAACTGTAGTGACATTACCTTCAATGGGGATGGCAGCACGCCTACCGACCCGACGGACCCAACCGACCCGGGCAATAACCTCTCTGTACTTGGTTACTATGTCCCGCAAGGATTTGGGCCAGTGGAATCTGGTGATACCATTCGTTTCCGTACCTTTGATCAGAACGGCAGCGAACAGCACGATATCTCATTGGCGATCACAGCTAACAATACCAGTGAAGAAATTTGGTCTGCTGAGTTGGCTGGGCAATTTAACAGCCTGACAGCGGGGGCTTGGTTTATTGGCATCTGGCATGCCGAAATGAACCACTATATGTATGACTCTTCGAATATCCATGCAAATCAAGTCCATGCTCCAACCGCAAACTTCAGCTATCAATTGTCCTTGGTGAAAGGTGATACGCCACCACCAACGCAACCGGATAATGCGTGGTCTGCCGACAGCACTTATGAGCAAGGTGATGTGGTGACTCATAACGGCCGTCCTTGGACAGCACAGTGGTGGACACGTGGTGAAGAGCCGGGCACTACCGGAGACTGGGGTGTATGGCGCTAGTCTAGACTCTACATCTGCTTGTGCTAATCCAAATCCCCATGATTCCTTGGGGGTTTGGATTTTGATAAATCAGGCTCATAAAAGTCAGCATATCCCGTTATCTCAAACGGAAAACTAGAAGTGACACTGAAACGCGACCAAATTAAGGTTCACTTTGTTTAAAAAGCAAAGACATCCCATCTCTACTCATTACTTTTCTGCTGTGATTTAGCAAACTCAGCCATGGTTTCAACCAAATTAATCGGCATTGGGAAAATAATAGTTGAGGTTTTATCGGTCGAGATTTCCGTTAGCGTCTGCATATATCGAAGCTGCAACGCATTGGGCGCTTGATTGAGTATCTCTGCCGCTTCTCTGAGTTTATTCGAGGCCTCTAGCTCACCAGTCGCATGTATAATCTTCGCTCGCCGATTACGTTCGGCTTCCGCTTGCCGAGCCAGAGCTCGTACCATACTGTCATTGAGGTCTACATGTTTCACCTCAACAGTGGCGATTTTAATTCCCCAATCATCCGTTTGCTGATCAAGTATCGCCTGTAGATCTTTGTTCAGTTGTTCTCGTTCCGACAGCAGTTCATCCAGCTCATGTTGACCCAGCACAGAACGCAACGTTGTTTGGGAGAGCTGGCTAGTTGCATCACTATAACTTTCAATATTATTGATCGCCATTTGCGGATCTATCACCCGGAAATAGACCACGGCGTTAACGCGCACAGAGACATTATCCCGTGTGATCAGATCCTGAGTCGGCACATCTAACACCACTGTACGAAGATCAACACGTACCATTTGTTGTATAAACGGAATCAAGATTATTAGCCCCGGCCCTTTTACTTCTTGAAATCGGCCAAGGAAAAACACCACACCGCGCTCATATTCACGCAGTACTTTGAACATTTGAGTCGCTACTGCAATCAACAGTAGCGCGATCACTCCACCTGTATACATCCACATAAACGCCTCCTAGTTTTTCGCGCCTTGTTGCGCTCTCACTGTCAGCTTTAACCCTTGAATTTGGATGACTTCGACTTTGTCACCCTGCCTTAGTATTTCTTCATCTGTCGCTTTTGCATGCCATAACGCACCATCCATTCTTACCCTGCCAACACCTTCAGCAAAGTCTTCACACACCACCGCCGTTTTTCCTGTGTAATTTTCCACCCCTGTTGTGACCTGCTTACGACGCACTTTAAGTAGCAGACCAACAGTAAGAATGATGAATGCCGCGGAAAACAGCGCAATACCGAGAATCAAAGGCACCGCAATTTGGAAAGCGGGCAAACCGCTATCAAGAAGAAAGATCGACCCGAGTACAAATGCTGTGATGCCACCCAAGCCAAAAATTCCAAAGCTGGGGTTAAATGCTTCCACAACCATCAACGCGATACCGAGCAGTAACAACGCTAAACCGACATAATTCACGGGCAACATTTGCAAGGCGTACATCGCCAGCAATAAACAGATGCCACCCAACACACCGGGCAGGCCAATTCCTGGATTATAAAACTCAAGCAGTAAGCCATAGATTCCAATCAGCATCAGAATATAGGCAACATTAGGGTTGGTAATCACCGCAAGCATCTCCGCTCGCCAATCGGGTTTTCGCTCGACCCAAGCCACGTTTTTTAGCACCAGCTCTGTAGCAACGCTGTTAATCATCACCTCGCGACCATTGGCTTTTTCTATCAGCTGTTCTGGTGAAGAGGCAATAAAGTCGATCACGTTTAATTCAAACGCTTCCATCGCATCCAAACTGGCAGCCTCACTGACGGCTTTTTCTGCCCACTCGGCATTACGACCATGTAGCCTAGCTAAACCTTTGATGTAAGCTTTCGCATCGTTGATGACTTTCTTTTCCATCGCCGTTTTAGCAGGCACTTTTTCTGAGTTTTGAGGTGCAGACTCATCACTTCCCTGAGTTGAGTCATCTTCATTAGCAGGTGTGGTAGATGGCGGTGCACCGCCTCCCAGACTGACAGGCGTGGCGGCCCCAAGGTTGGTCGCTTCAGCCATCGCTGCGATATGACTGGCAAATAAGATGTAAGTACCAGCACTGGCGGCTCTTGCGCCTGAAGGGCCAACCCATGTGGCGACTGGAATGTGTGATGTAGTGATTGAGCGAATCATGTCTCTCATCGCACTGTCCAGCCCACCGGGGGTGTCCATTTTGAGTAGGATCAGCTTAACCGTTCCCGTCTGATGCGCTTGTTCTATCTCGCGAGACACATAATCACTGGTCGCAGGGCCAATCGCTCCCTTGAGCGGAATAATCCACACCTCATTGGCCACAGCCGATGAGATCGCGAGTAACCAGCTGATGATAAAAATCGATATCCGTTTCATACCACCCTCCTGTTGTTAACAAGTCTTTGGTGGTCACGCCTTAAATTATAGATACCCAGTGTGAAGGTTCATAATCATGCGTCACAAAGCAACTTATTCCGCAATGAATATGCAACACGTAAAATATAATTTTACCTTACCTGCAAAAACGTCATTCCAGATAATCGAGCGTTCGTTTATACAAGTGGCAACGTGGAACTGTCATTTTTGACTGCTAGAGTTATGTATTTGATTACATATAATTAATGTCAAAGGCTAGAACTATGGGAATCGCGTATCACACCTATATTGGCAAGCAGGTCACTCACTTGCCCAATCTCCCCTGCCGAGCGGCAGGAAATGTTTCTCTGAATACACCAGTAGGCAACTGCATCGATCGCTTCGGCCGCATCTGGCTGGCAGACACTGCACACAATCGTTTGTTGGTGTTCGATAGGAAAATGAAAAAGTTACTCGCCAGTTTTGGTTCGGTAGGAAGTGGCAGCCAACAATTTAATATGCCTTTTCGCCTTCTTCCTCACCCAGAAAAGCCATGGATTTATGTCAGTGACATTGCCAACAAACGCATCCATATCCTTGAATACAACCAAACACTAAACATTCGATCCATTCACCGCTTCGGTGCAGGTGAACCCGTTCACCTCGAGGGGCCAAATGGATTAGCGTTTTATGAAGGGAAACTATGTGTCGCTGATGAATTTTACGAAGGACCCGACAACGAAAGCCGTTTGGTCGTGTTCGACGAAAATGGAAACTGGCTAAGGGATATTAATGTCGTTCATGCACAAGAAGCGGTGCATTTTCTGTGGCCACAGGGTCTGAGCTGCGATAACAATGGCCACTTGTATATTGCGAATACTGGGTTCGCCACTGTGGTTCGCTGTGATTGGGATGGCAACCCAGTCCCATTTGCCAACGGAAAAACATACCTAGATGACATCGACCTTGCTCGCGATGTATCAGTCATTGATGACCGCATACTCATTCCCGGCGCGAAGCAGTACTCTGTATCGGTCTACGATATTGACGGGCATTACTCAGGCAGTTTAAGTGGATTCTTCTCGCCGATTCAGGTCACTAAGATGCATCAGGACGTGTTACTGATCACTGAGCCCATTCTCGCTTCACTACAAATTCATAAAGTTGATTGGTCCGACTTATCACCAGAACTACCAACAGCGACTTTAGTAATCGACCAGTTAGGTGATGAGCGGGATCGAAAAGGCCAGCTTCACTTCGTGACTTCGGTTGCCGGCGATACCTCACCAACCGCTCAAGGTGGATACACCAGCCAGTACCCTATGGTCAGCGAATGGTGGGACCAACACTTCCAGCAGCAAGATAAATGGCTCAATTCAATACATCAGCTCGATGCACCATCTTGGGTGTCGATGACATTGAGCACGCAGCTAGAATGGACGCAAAGATGGCAGCAAACCTGGGTACGTATCTTCCTTGGCGACAAATTCGATGATCCAAACCAGTTGCTTTGGTTAGTGGATGCCGGTAACTATCAGCTTCAGGCTACTGAGCGCAGCCAACCAGATGCAGCAAGACCGGGTAGCTTACCGCTTCTTCCTGGCTCTTTGGGCATCTGCTCACTTACGCCTACCACGCCGTTAATTGGTCAGCTTAACCCTGATCTCCCGTTACTGGTTGTGAGTAACTACATCAGCGGCATTATTACCATTTACCAATACGATGAATTCATCGGCGAATTAGTGCCTTTCAGTTACTTTGGTGGTTTAGGTCACGCCGACTGGCAACTGTTTAAACCTCAGGGAATCGCGGTGGATCCGATCAGCCGAGATATATACGTCGCTGACTCCGGCAATAATCGCATCTGCCGCTGGCGATTAAACGCTCAGGGGATTGCAGGCCTAGTGAGTACCTTTGGTCAAAAAGGCCATGGTGACCAAGATTTCTTTACTCCAACCGACATTACTATCACGCCAGACGGGCAAAAATACATTACGGATCAGAACAACAACCGAGTAGTCATTTATGACCGTCATGACAAATACGTAGGCAGCTTTGGCCAACAAGGTTACGGCACAGACAACGACAACTTCTTGTTGCCGACCAGTATCGATTTTGATGAGGGTAAATTGTTTGTATCGGATTTGGTCAACCGCGCGATTAAAATCTTCGATCAACAAGGCCAGTTTATCGACAGCTTTAGTGGATTTGGCGCGGATCCAAGTAAAGGTGAACTATGGATGCCCTACCTTCTCCATGCGCACAATCAAACCCTTTACTTACCTGACTGCGCTTTAAATCGCGTCAACGTGTATAAAATCAGCTAAGGAGAGCGCCATGACATCAGTATTCGACAAAGCGAAGACCAAACGTTTGAAGCAAGCGACAACTGACATTTCTGAACAATCGGTGGAGGCTAGTGACAAGCTGATTCAGCAGTACCAGTGCGTCACTGAACACTGCCTCAATCAGCCATCGTCAAAAGAAACCCGTAAAAAGCTCGAGGAGTGGCACAGTGCCCATCAGGCTCATGCCATTAATCACACCCTGTCTCCACCACATGAGAACTAAAAAAGCGAGCCGTATGGCTCGCTTTTTTATGCGACCTCTGAGACGGGTAGCCTGTCTGATATGACCTTGCCATCCTTAATCGTAATAATGCGTTTGGTACGTTCAGCCAGCGCATTGTCATGCGTAACGATAATCAAGGTTCGTCCTTCCGCATGTAACTGATTAAACAAAGCTTCGATTTCAGCACCAGACTTGGAATCCAGAGCACCGGTCGGCTCATCTGCCAAAATAATCTGCGGATCGTTAACCAGTGCTCGAGCAATCGCAACACGCTGTTTTTGGCCACCGGATAACTGATTTGGTTTATGATCGAGACGATCACCCAGCCCAACCTGTTCAAGCAGTTTAGCCGCGCGCTGGCGACGCTCTTTAGCTTTGATACCTGAGTACACTAAAGGCAACGCGACATTATCAAGCGCCGTTGCGTATTCAAGCAGGTTGAAGCTCTGAAAAACAAAGCCGATTTTCTGGTTTCGTATTCCCGCTAATTCATTAGCACTCAGTGTTGCCACGTTCTGCCCATCAAGCAAGTAATCGCCATCGGTTGGTTTATCCAAGCAGCCGAGCATATTCATCAGAGTAGATTTACCCGAACCTGAAGGGCCGAGAATAGAGAGAAACTCGCCCTGCTCAATCGTCAGTTCTACACCATCTAGTGCCCGAACTTCCACTTCACCGCTTGAGTAATACTTACAAAGATTCGTTAATTGAACCAATGCATTATCTGACATAGTGACTCCTGATTTTTTGACCACATCATTCACTTTGTAACGCCTCCATAGGTGTCACCTTAGCGGCGCGATTCGCTGGCAACCACGCTGACGCCACGCCTATGACAACCAGAGTCGCAATCACAATTGCCACTACAACCCAAGAAAGCTCTGGGACAGGTTTGCCCAAGCGTTCATAAAAAACATTGCCTTCGAGACTGACAGAACTAATTGCAGATACCAATGCGTAAGTGACTGCAAGCCCGAGAGCCCCACCCATCACCATCGTCATGAGCGACTGAACCAGATAGTGGAGCCGAATCGCCGTCGGCGTCGCGCCCACAGCCATTCGCACACCAATATCTCGGGTTGAACGTTTCACGGTAGCGTACATGACATTGGCAATACCGACTCCCGCAACCGCGAGTGTGACAAAACCAATGATGCCAAGAAAGCTCTGTAAGCCAACTAGAAACTGCTGCATGCTTTTTTGCTTCAAGAACATATCTTCTACTTGAACAATCTGCTGATCAGTAACACTGGCACCATGCTTGCGCGCTATCACCTGACGAATGGTTTTCGCTAATTTGACTCTATCAACACCACTTTTTGGTTGAACATTAATACCAGCTATATCACCACTAGTATGAAAGCGCTGCCACGTGGAGAGCGGGACAAAGCTGGAGTAATTAATGGGATCACCCTGCTCAATATCGGCACTGTTTTTTTCCAGTACTCCAACCACTGTGAACTCTTCACTGCCGATTTTGACCTTTTCCCCAACCGGATTGACTTTCAGTGTTACAGTCGCAAACCAGTTAAAGTCATCTTCTGGGTTAAACAAATCTGCAGCTAACAGATAGCCAAGTACAACAACTTTACGTTGTTCTTTCTGATCAAGCGGGTTGAGCCAGCGACCACCCGAAAGCGGAGCAAGGTTGGTCATAGCTCGAAAGTCAGTGGTGACTGCAAGTGGCTCTCGCCATGTACCGCGATCGCCAACCGTGATGCGCTCATCCCATAGTGCCGTCGGCGCTACAGCTTTGACTTCCGGCAGCGCTCTGACGACATCGGCATCATCGACTTTTAGCGTCAGCGGCTTGCCCTGATGGAACACGCCATAATCTACGGTTGCCATCCCACCTGTCAGGTAGATCAAATTGCCATTACCATTTTGCGCGGTTTTCAGCACTCCCTGGCGAATGCCCTCTCCCACAGCTAACATGGCCGCAATACATAAGGTCGCCCAAGCAACTGCCAATATTGTCAGCCCTAACCTCAGCTTTTCTGCTGCCATTTCCTGAAAAATCTGTCTCATTGGTAGCAACATTGTTTAAGCCCTCGCACTCAGCGCTAACACCGGCGTCAGTCTCGAAGCTCGTCTTGCAGGGAAGTAAGACGCCATTAACGCTAATACCACGGTGACCAGTAATGACAACGCAATCGAGTCAGGGGTAATCACTGGCGAACCAATCCACTCTGGTAATGCAACAGTGCCCAATAGCGCCACCAGCGCAAACGAGATCATTAACCCCATGGCAGTTCCAACGGCGACCAGTATCAACCCCTCAATGATAAACTGGCTCAGTATTGACACCTGTGTTGCCCCTATCGCCAATCGCACACCGATTTCTCGGGTTCGTTCAGTGACCGAAAGGAACATAATGTTCGCTACACCAAGTGCCCCCACCGCCATTGTCATTGCACCGCTGGCTCCAAGAAATATTTGAATCCCGCGAAGAATACCGCTTATCACAGCTGCTCCCTCACTAAAGTCAGGCAAACGCACCGCATCCTTATCACTTGGGTCAAAGTGGAGCTGCTTAGCGTAAAAGCGCACAATACTCTCTCGGAACGAGGCAGAGTCCATACCATCTATCGGTTTCATCAACAGCATCCAAGGTTTATCGTTCCATAGATCGCGATAGGTGGTTTGCGGGATGAAAACTCTGCGGCTATCACCAAAAGAAATACCGGTGTCTTCGTCGCTGAGTACACCAATAACCAAGAAAGGAATGCCATTAACTTTGACCTCCTCACCAATCCCGATACCACCCATTTTGGCAATCTGATCGCCCAGCACTGCAACGCGAGTGTGGCTCGCAATGTCACTCGGTGAAATATTGCGGGAACCCGTCTGAAGTTTCCGCTCTGCAAGAGCAAAGTAAGCAGGGTCAATCCCACTCACGGCGCGAGCTAAATTTTGTCCTTTGATATTCGTGACACTGGCATCCCACTTGGCATACACGGACGCAACTTCCTTAACAAAGCCCGACTGCTTAATCATCTCGACTTTATCTTGTGGAATATCGATTTCACGACGCGATGGTAATCCTTGCCAAGGCTTACTGGTTTGAGACGGGAAAACCACCTGCACGTTGTTCACCATAAATGAAAAAGACTGGCTTTGATGACGGTAGAATCCTTCCCCAAGTGCAATCAGCACCACCACAGAGATAACACCCCAAGCGATCGCAATAATGGCCAGAATGCTTTTCATCCGATGCGCGATCAGAGTCTGCCAGGTTTGCTGAAGCAAGCTAATCATGAATGAAAGGCCTGAGAAATGAGGGCCATCGTATTGTCGTCGAGCTTACCAGCCGTTTGCAGCAAACCAACGCGTTGACGCCAGTAGTTGTAGAGGTTGTTTTGCAAACTGTTCTTCGCATCAAACAGATTGTTATGAGCATCAATTACTTCCGATGCTTCGAGAAGTCCAGCATCGTAGAGCTTTTCCTTACTGCTCAACACCTTAGCACGGGACTCAACCACCTCATTGGCCATCAGAACCTGATTCCAATTGATGTCGACCTGAGTAAACTGCTGGACAATGCGTTTCTGAATATCAATTTCAACCCTGCGCAAGTCCTGCTTAGCACTCAATATATTCAGAGACGCTTCGTCCACCTTAGCGCGCGTCGCACCGTTGAGGTCAATCGGCACGCTCAAGGTTAGCCCGGCATTAAACTCTCCGTTAGAATATTTGTCATCGTCGCTGTAGCCAAGATTACCCTTTACCGTTGGGTAATAGCCGCCTTTGGCTGATTGGCGTGCGAACTCGCTGGCTTTGACCTTTTGTGCGGCAACTAACAGCTCTGGGCTACTGTCTTTCGCCAACTTAAGCCATTGTTCTTGGGACTCAACCAACATCGGAGGCTGAATCAGGTTATCGGTTCGAATTTGGTCAACATGCTCAGGCATCTGGTTGATGAGCGCCCCAAGCTCAGCTCTTTTTTCTTCTAGCTTAGCCTGCGCGCTGAGGATTCCCGCTTTATCGGTCACCAGAGTGGCTCGAATTTCTTCAACGTCAATCGATTTGACTTTACCCGCCTGGTAACGTTTTTCGATAATCTTCAGCAGCTTATTACCTTCTTCCAGCTTATTTTTTGCCAGTAGAAGGTCACCTTGCGCACTAGCGACATCAAGATAGGTCGCCAATAGCTTCTGGGCTAATTCATTATGAGCCTGAGATAGCTCCAGCTCCGTTCGCAGATAGTTTGCTTGTGCTTCATCTAAGTCAGACCAAAGACTGCTGTCCCATATTGTTTGGGATAACGTCGCACCATAGGTATTGGTGTTATCACTGTCTTCATTCCAGTTTGATGATGCAGTCGCACTTAAAGATGGCAACAACGAGCTGCGGCTGGAAGCTACACCTGTTTCACTGATCTGGACGCCAATCTTGGCTTTTTCGTAATCGGGATCACTCTGTTTCGCTTGCTTCCAAGCTTGTTCAATCGAAATGGCATAGCTGGGGAAACTCAAGATTGCAGCCAGCAATGCACATCCAAAGTATGAGAGATGATGTTTAGCCATGGGCGGCTCCCATCATACTGTTATCGATAATATCTTCACCGAGCTCAACGCCTTCCAATACTTCAACGTTGATTCCGTCTGACAGACCAAGCTTGACCTTCTGCTTGTGGAAACCTTGCTCTGAACTATCCGGGATCAGCACATTTGGCGTGTCCCCTTCAAATTGCAGTGCACGCTCTGGCAAAGTCAGTACATTTTCAGATTTTTTGAGCGTGATCTTTGCTGTAGAAGAGAATCCCGAACGTAATGTAACGTCTTGTGGAATTTTCAGTTCCCCAACTTCCACTTCAAAGCCATTATCGAAGCTCTTTACTGTCGATGTATCCTCTGGTGAATTGAGGTTCTCCGATTGAATCGCTACCTTAGTTAAGACCCCTTCGATTTGTACATCAGGGTATGGTGCTACCGTCAGTAGAACTGGCATTCCCGGTGTTAATTGCGCAGCGTCGTGCTCACTCACGCTGCCTTTGAAAATAAGGCTGTTCATGTCTGCGAGAGACATCATTTCTGTCGCAGCCTGACTCGACTCAGTTGAAATGATCGGTTCGCCTACTTCCACTTTTCGGTTCAACACTGTGCCATCAATCGGCGCATAAATGGTCGAAGTCAGACGAGCATCACCGATGGATGCCTCACCGCTTTGAATCAACTCAAGGTTTTGACGTTTTTGCAGCACTGCAGCTTGTGCTGATTTCACTTCCGATCGCGCGCTAACGTAATCATCGTAGTTGCTTGGAATAATGTCTTGCTTAACTAAGCTCTCTAAGTTCGCTAGCTTTTGCTTAGCCGACTCCAACGTTGCTTCACTGCTCATCAGCTCTGTTGAGGCATCGGTTAACGCTTGTGGTGTAGGGTTGGGACGAACTTTTATCAGCGGCTGTCCTTGCTTTATGTTTTCTCCGACCTGCGCATAAATCTCCCCAACAATACCGTCGATCTGAGACTTAATGGAGACTGAATGCGCTGGGACAATTTTACCCACCGCTACGGCTTCCTTCTCAATGGTGCCTTTCTCCACTGCCAAAGTAGGAAACGCCTCTGGCTGAGCAGAGGATTGCAGATAAAAATACGTGCCACCGCCGAGCAGCGCGATGCTCGCAGCAGACAAGAGCCAACGTTTAGCCATGCTTTACTTCCAATGATTTTTATATGTAGCCATCTGACTACCCTGAGATTATTAAGTTCCGAAAATCATACAGCGTACTGAAGCGTGAAATACAGTCACAGTTTGTATGAGTTTGTAGGCCCGTTCTGACAATAAAAAAAACGGCCTAAGTAATACACTTAGGCCGGTCTACAGGACAGTAAATTAATCTAAATTTATTCTGACAATTTATGAACGCAGTTTTTCCGCAATTTTCCGGCCTTGCTCTTGGCCATGTTCTACCAGAGCGCCTTTGTAATCTGACTTAAAGAAGCTACCATCGACACAGCCAGATTGTTCAATCATCGGCGCCTCAGAAAAGCTCACTCGAGTATCAACAATTTGCTCGCCATTAACGTTATACATCGCATAGTGCATGGCGGATTTGGTGTAACAACCACCGCCTATCAGAAGGCTTTTTGAGTCCGTCGCGTATCCGGTATCGCTCACTAAAATAACGGCATCAACATTCAAAGCACGAGCGACTTTACTCGCCCACAACTTAAACTCTTCTCGATCTTGGTAACTCATCACTTCAGCGTGACCATGAGGCAGGCCAAGATTAACGTAACCCGCAGGCACTGCAGCATGTCGGCGAATCGAACGCTCCATTGTCATATGCTGAGAACTGGCTAATTTTAGGCTCAACTGCTGATACTCAGTGTTATCTGCCACTTGCTGTGGCGTGAGGTATTGCCAGCCCGTTTCATCACTTAACTCACTGAGCATTGCAACCAAAGAGATGTCCGCGGCTTCTTGCCCGTCGATCTGTTTTTGAACGTGAGAAGTTGAGTCCATCATATTCACGACTTTCTTTGCCGAGCCATCCAACAATTGGCTCGCCATGGATAACGCATCAAATGCCATGACTTGTTTGTCCTCGGAAATATCCTCTGGATCTCTGACATCACGTACAATGGTCTCCGGAACGGAATACATCACAACCGCGACTTTCTTCACCTGAGCAAGCTCGGTCTGGTTAATCACGTTACGTGTACACCCTTGTATCATTACCACTGCACTGACCAATGTCAGTAGAACACTCTTCTTCATCACACCCTCAATTCATTCTTAACCGTATAAAGTGAGGTTAGTGTCCAAGTAAGCTGCAACAACTACAAATAACGAATCAACACAAAACAAAATGGATGTTTAATTTACATTTAAGAGTTTGAATTTAAGACATAAATAAATTTATCGTTTTTAACTTTTTGTCTTTTTTGACATTTAAAATCTGGGGCGGGCGCGACCAAAAAGCGCCAAACATAAAATAGGGATTATCATTTCTCGACTCAGCATCTCATTTATTAGAAAAGCGCTTAAATGTTTTGCACCCAAGCATCATATAAAACCAGTTGCACTTATGATTTCAGCAGCATATCACTACTCTACACACGCAATTTTTTCCCCAATCAATTGAAAAATAATTACAAAGGTGAAGTATGCGTAACGTTAATTTACTTATGCTGTTTCCAATGGCTTTCGCTTCTCAAGCTGCCAACGTTGTTGACTACTCTCAAGTTGACCTTTCCCAAGTCCTTAATCCGCCGACAACACGGGCATTTTCAGCACCCAATCAGCCGCTGGCTTATCAAGATGCTAGCCGTGTGAAAGCTGGCCCGCAGACACTGCTTCGAAAGCAACAGTTACACTATGGTGTCCCGGTTTACGGCCAGTCTTTAGTCGCACAAGTTTCCGCCCAAGGTACAGTGACACCTGTTGACGGAAAGGTCCTAACAGGCATTGATGCCGATATTGGCTCTACCTTACCTATGCTCAACGCAAAGCAAGCGATAGAGCTGGCAAAAGGCAATAGCCAAGGCTTTGCTTCTCAAGCGATTCGCGATCCAAATGCTGAACTAATGATCTGGCAAGATAAGCAACAGATCGCTCGTTTGGTCTACAAAGTCGACTTTATTCAGATGCATGGTATGGGGCCTTCAAGGCCGATTACTTTAGTCGATGCTAAGTCCGGTGACGTGCTTGACCGGTGGGAAGGGATTGCTTTCATTGAAGCGGAAGGGCCTGGTGGTAACCGCAAAAGTGGTCGCTACTACTTTGGACCTAAAACGCAATACGGCGGCTTTGAAGTTAACCAGTATTGCCAAATGGACAGCCCAAATGTCGTCACACTCAATATGAACAACCAGCAATACGGTGGGCAAGTTCATCAGTTTGACTGTAACGTCAATAACTACCGTAGCGTGAACGGGGCCTACGCTCCAATGAATGACGCACACTATTTTGGTCAACGCGTTTTCGATATGTACATGGATTGGTTAAACACCCGACCTATTCAGCAGAAACTGACCATGCGTGTTCACTATGGCTCTAACTATGGCAATGCATTCTGGGATGGTCGTCAGATGACCTTTGGTGATGGTAACCAGTCAATGTATCCACTGGCCACGTGGGATGTGATTGCGCATGAAGTCAGCCACGGCTTTACAGAGCAGAACTCTGGACTGGAATACCGAGGTATGTCGGGTGGGATGAATGAGTCCTTCTCTGATGTAGCTGCGGCGGCACTCAGCCAATACGTTCATGGCAGCTTCAACTGGAAAATGGGCGAACATGTCATGAAGTACTCCGATGCCATGCGTTACTTCATTCAGCCAAGCAAAGACGGCGTCTCCATTGACCATATCAACCAGTATTACAATGGTATCGACGTCCACCACAGCTCCGGTGTGTTCAACAAGGCGTTTTACCATCTCGCGATCAGCTCAAACTGGGACATCAAAAAAGCGTTCATCGCCTATGCCACCGCTAACCAACTTTACTGGCGACCAAACTCTGATTTTCAACAAGGCGCTGAAGGTGTTTGTAAAGCGGCTCACGAACTGGGATACGACACTTCCGCGGTGAACAACGCATTCGCTCAGGTGGGTATTCAGGTGACACAGTGCGCTTCTGGGAAGCCAGATCCTGAGCCGACACCTAACCCCGATATCGTAAGCTTACAAATCAATATTCCAAGTGCGATTGAATCAGCGGGTAATGACGAGCAACACTTTGTGTTGAAGAATGCACCAGCTGAGGATATCTGGGTACAAACCTATAACGGCTATGGCAATGTTGATATGTATGTCGCGATCAATCGTCCTGCTTCACTGTCGGATCATGACTGTGCTTCCACCAACCGCGATAACAACGAATACTGTGGTTTTAGCGGTGTTGGTGATGCCGATGTTTATGTGATGGTCACAGGTGCGCGTAGCTCCTCAGATGCCTATGTTGGCGTTAGTGCCTATCTCGAAGAACCGACGCCAGAACCACAGGACTTGTGCGCCAACTTAGAAGAATGGTCACCTTATTACTATTACCCACAAGGCACCGAGGTGCAGTCCTACGGGAACCGCTTTATCGCAACCCAAACTAACTGGGGAGCCGATCCTTACAGTTACTACTGGTACTGGTCATTTGAAGGCAGCTGCCTGCAATAGTCGAATGAAAAAAGAGCCCGCACGCGGGCTCTTTAGTAAGGAGAGCATTGTTATTGTTTTAGTGATTTATTTCCAAGACCACTGACTGCCATTGACGTCAGCTTGGACCAACCAACTGTTGGAGTTCCATTTCAGCGCGTTATCTAGACTATTTTTAAGCTGGCCATTTTCCATTCGCCATGTCTGATTTGGACGCTGGCTACAAGTTTCCATAGTGATGCTTGAGCCTTGCTGATCCAGACATAGACCAGGTGCTACCTTGCTGATCATCTTACCTTCAGTCGTTAGTTGCCAAAGTTGGTTGTCACCGCTGTGACAACTCCAGCCGTATACTCGAGCTCCCGGAGTGGCGGAACTTCCTTCAACGTCCAGACACTGGCTACCTTGAGTGGCAATTTGTTTCCATTGCTCTGCTGGTTTTTCATCGCCTGAAGCCGCACTAAACAAAGCTGAAACAACAGAAGTCATAGGTTGAGTATAACGAGACGCTTTGGGCGCTCTATCTTGCCAGCTCTGTGGAACTGACTGAGTCACATCCCATTCGCCACTGCCATCGTAGTAGGACTTCGCTACCGCTTCAGGGGTTGGTGTCCAAAGGAAATCAGGGTGACGATTCTGATACCACTCGCCTCCGATCACATTGCCCTGCGCATCCAATTCCAAATCGTAGTAATACGTTACTCGCGATACGCCATCAAGCTTTGGCTTGTCGTAGTTTCGATGAGTTGGATTCGTCTCTACCATATAATCAACAACCATCTGTACACCAACAACTGAGACAGCACGTGATGCACGATACTGGGTGAACTTATCTTTTTTGTAGTCCGCCATCGCAATGGTCACATCGGCTGGATTGCCTGATGAACGATTAGTCTCTGGGTTAAAGTACTTAACCTGATAGCCAAGGATCGGCTGGTTCCAGACTTGGTAATCATATGTCGCATCCATAATCATACTACGACCCGTAATACCGATCTGGTTGAGTACAGATAAGTGCCAACTTGCTGGGTTGTTGTCCACACAGTCAGGTTCGATAACACGACCATTTTCGTCTTTTTCAGGGTTCTGAATATTACAGCGACCACCAATAAAACGTGTATTGAACGGCGCTTCAGCCCAAAGTAGTGTGCCTAGAGCTTTAACGTCTGACGGATAGAACTTAAGCATCTCTCCATTGGCATCAGGTACCGTAATCGACTTTTCAGGACGAGGAAGCATGTAAGCCGCCGCAGCCCAGCCATGGCAAAGTCCCATCCAACGCTCTACTTTACCCTGAGATTCATAGTAACCTTTACCTGAGTCCCACGAACGCTTGGTCAGCGTGAAGTTTTTATCCCCGACCAATAAGTCATACTTCTCTGCCGGAGAAAGTAAGTGGCGCTGCTCGCTTGAGTAGCTATCCAACGGTTTGATGGTATGTGAAAAATCGTAGTATTCCTGCCAGTCTGACGCATAAAGTTCACGGTCAGAATAACGCCAAGCGGCTGCGCCGGAGTACAAAGGCCAGTAAGTATCAGACCAAGGCTGAACGTCCAGATATTTTGAATCTGGTGCCGCACTATCCAATTCAACCAGATTGCGAATCAGTGCGTTACCCACATCAACCAGACGCGCTGGGTTATCGTTGTTCAGGTTTGCTGAAAATCGAGGAGCAATGACTGGCTCTGCTCTCTCCATAACCGTTTCACGCATTTGATCTCTGAAGCGCTCAAGCTCTTCAGCACTCATGGTTTGATATTCGTCTCCTTCTTTCTCTGGTAACGCATCCATGACTTTTTGCGGATTGGCGTGAAACGCCGTCATAAATGCATCTATGCGTGCATTGTCCGCAACAGCGGTCAAAGGCACCGAGATAGACAACAAGGTGATGATTTTTTTCATTATAAAGCTCTACGTTGTTAGTTTTTATGTTCTATAAGCCAGAGTGATACCTCGACTCTGGGCGGCACGTAGAGTGGTGATCTTTGTTCCGCAAATCAATCGTGAAAATCAACCAAACATCAGAACCGTGAATGGTTCCAACAAAAAGCAGTCTAGGTACTTCAGTGTTTATCTAGAGCGATTTTTATTTATATATGAGAAGGTTATTTGCAATACCCTATTTCTGTTAACTTTGTTGCGTCGATAAAAAATGCCCGCACAAGGCGGGCATATCGATAACTTGGTTAAATTTTACTCTTCGTTGAGCAAATCTAAGAAAAAGGCGTATTCAAGTGCGTCTTCTCGTAAACGCTTAAAGCGACCAGATGCGCCACCATGCCCCGCCTCCATGTCTGTTTTAAACAGCAGCACATGATCGTCCGTTTTCAGTTCTCGCAATTTCGCCACCCACTTCATTGGCTCAAAATACTGAACTTGAGAATCATGCAGGCCTGTTGTCACTAACATGTTCGGGTAGCTCTGCGCTTTGACGTTGTCGTACGGCGAGTAGCTCAGCATGTAATCGTAGTATGGCTTGTCATTCGGATTACCCCATTCATCGTATTCATTGGTTGTCAGGGGAATAGATTCATCCAACATGGTTGTAACTACGTCCACAAACGGGACATGAGCACCAATGCCTCGATACAGCTCAGGCGCTTGATTTATAACGGCTCCCATTAACAAACCACCCGCCGATCCACCGACCGCAAACACTTTGTCTTTCGCACCATAACCAGCTTCCGTTAAGCCTTTGGTAACATCGATAAAGTCATTGAAAGTATTCTGTTTGGTCAGTTTTTTACCGTCTTCATACCAAGGTCTTCCCAACATTTCAGAGCCACGGATATGCGCTATCGCATAGACGAATCCGCGATCCAGCAAGCTCAAACGCGCTGAACCAAAAGTAGGATCGATCGTATGACCATATGAACCATAACCGTATTGGTAGATAGGATTGGTGCCATCTTTCTTGAACTTATCCTTACGATAAACCAACGAAACTGGCACTTTCTTCCCATCTCGAGCGGTGATCATAATACGTTCAGATTGGTAGTTATCGGCATCAAAATCACCAAGTACTGGCGTTTGCTTCATGATTTCCGATTCACCTGACTCGAGGTCGAAATCGTAATACGTCCCCGGCGTCGTCAGGCTACTGTAGTAAATACGAACCTTTGAATTATCGAGCTCTCGGTTGCCAGTCATGTAAGCCGCAAACGCTGTGTCGTTAAAGGCTAATGGAAACTCCTTGCCCGTCGAAAGCTGACGCACCTTAACCGTGGTTAAGCCGTCTTTACGCTGCTCATAAACTAAATGGTCTTCAAACAGCGTAAAATCGACCAGTTGAGTTTTATCATCCGCGGCTATCACTTCCTGCCATTTCGAACGGTCATGCATCTGATCCTTATGCACTTTCATTAAACGAAAGTTCACAGCCTGATAGTTGGTGTAGATAAAATACCAGTCGTTCAGCTTAGCGATGCTGTACTCAATGCCTTCCTCTCTCGGGTAGAAAGGTTCAGCCTTGGCTTTAGGATCATTGGCGTCAATGACAGACACCCCACTTGTCTCTGTACTTGAGTGGAAGATGTAAACTTGTTCGCCGTCTTTACTCTTGCCTAAAGACATGTAATACGCGCTGTCATCTTCTTGGTAAATCAGCTCATCACTGCTTTGTGGAGTACCAAGCACATGACGATAGACCTGGTAGCCCAACAAGGTTTGAGGATCTTTCTTGATGTAGTAAAAAGCTTGATTGTCATTTTGCCAAGCCACACCGCTCGATGCCCCTTCGACTTCATCTTTGAGGTATTCGCCTGTGGCAAGGTCTTTGACTCTAATCGTGTAAATTCGGCGGCTTAGGGTATCTTCACCGTACGCCAGTAAATTCTCATTTGGGCTAACGTACAAGCCACCCGTACTGAAAAATTCGTGCTCTTTCGCCAGCTCATTGACGTCTAAGATAACGGTCTTATCCGTCCCTGAGAAATCTTTGGCGCGCTGGTAGATAGGGTACTCATTGTCGCCAGAGACTTCGTTCGAATAGAAATAACTCCCTTCTCTTACAGGAACTGAACTGTCATCTTTTGCAATACGCCCTTTGATCTCTTGGAATAGTTTTTCCTGTAGCTGTTCAGTGTGCTTTAACACCGAATCCGTGTATTGATTTTCTTTTTCGAGATGCGCCAAGATCTCAGGATCTTTTCGCTCATCGTCACGCATCCAGTAGTAGTTATCTATACGGCGCTCACCGTGATTATTAAGCGCATAGGGTTCTTTCTTGGCCACAGGAGCCGGAACTTGCTGAACCGCCAGTTCTAATTGAGAAGGTTGAGCCACAGTTTGAACTCCTTGAGAACTGCACCCGGCAATAAGCGCCACAGATACAGCTAATGTAGTTAAGGGAAAACGCATCTATCGATCCTTAAAAGCGTCCATCAAGCTGAAGTAGTCCACTCAGTGAACGCGTCTGTAAAACAGCCTAGATAGTGAAACACTACTGTTATAAAACTCAGCAACGAGCCACCAATATCTTATATTTAACAAACAGTTACGCTATCAAACATACATTCAAGGTTCAAATAGTACGAAGAGTTATTATGTCGAAAGTGAGCAATCACTGACAAGATAAAATTGGGCAGGCGTAGGGCTTAATTCCGCAAATACACATCATTTTTGACGCCCATCGGTTAGGTTACTGTGCTATTTCCTAGCAGAAACCATAAGTTGGTCGGTAAAAATATCTCATAGACGAAATTCATACGCCTCAAAGCGAACTTGTTAACTGCTGACTAACTCTAAAGTCGCTGTAACATTTCAGCTTTTATAAAGATATTTTATCTATTCACATCAAAAAGTTAGTGTATTAACTCTACATTTGATATGAATATTAATAATCATTACCGAGAATGAATAAATGAAAATTAATAACTATTAATGATCATTGGCAAGCATTCATTTTCTTCTCGCCATAGAGTTCGAAAAAGCAACCAAGTGCATATGGGTAGTTTTATCTATAACACAAGACGTGCTGACAAGAAGAATTCACAACAACGAGGCGAGAAGAAAAACTATGAAATTAAACAAGCTTTTATTGGGCATGACATTTTTGACAGGCAGCGCATGGGGTGCAGTGGATAGCAATCACTGTAACCCGTTAGCGAGCGATTCATGCGGTTTACCATGGCCAAGCAATCAGGCGTTTGCAAAAGAGGATAGCCAATCAGAAACAGGGCTTCGTATTAACATCAAGAATGCGGTGTTTTCCGACATCTTTGTCCAAGAACTCCCAAAGAGCTTTACCCCTGAAGATATTGTCAATGGTAAAACCGGATTCTCAGTGGCGGCTCCGGTGCTTTTTGAATTTCCCCAACCATTTGATGAATCCAGCTTGCCTGAAGATGGTGGCAACACCGTTCAGGTTTTCGACTTCAGCACCGACCAAAAAGTGCCTGTTGCTCCTTTATCGAGCAAGCCAGCGGATGTCAAAGACCACGATAGCCACGTACTTTCAGTCTACCCAAGAGCAAGATTTAACTATGGCAATACACACATTGCGGTGGTCACTAACAAGCTAAAAAGTGAAAGCGGTGAGCACTTTCATCCTTCCAAAGGGGTGGAACAAGCACTGAGCCAAGATGGATCAGAGCTATCCAATTTCTACGAACCTTACATTGAGTATCTCGAAACTAAAGGCATCGAAAGAGAGGAGATTCTTTCTCTGACAGTTTTCACCACTGTTACCAAGGATGACGCAACAAAGCAGTTCGCACCATTAAAGGAGCAAGTGCTTCAGTCAGCACCAAAGGTTGAATTTGACTGGGATAACTCTGGCTATGTGCATGACAGCAATGAAGTGGTCTATTCGCTCAAGGGACGCATGCTGTCTCAAGACTTCCGAGACAAGCAAACAGGCCGAATCACCGATAAAGCACGTGATGTCTGGCTAGATTTTACTATCTTATTTCCTAAAGACGCGCTATCACACTCAACCCCTGTTGTTATTTACGCACACGGGCTTAATGGCGACCAATCAGATGCCAGCTTCGCTGCCGCGCCGGCGCTTGAAGATGGTCATGCTGTTATCGCCATTGACTGGGTATGGCATGGCTCCAGAGCGGAGGATGATTCTGGGCACGTTGGTTCAATCATGACCCCGGAAAATGCAGCCAGCCTGCCAGGTGGTGCTGTGCAAAGCAACCTAGATATGCACACTCTCCTCAATGCAATCAATACATCTTTGCAAGAGCTGGACTTCTTACCTTCGCCCGATGGTGTGCCTGACTTAGATAAGACCAAGATAACTTTCCTTGGAACGTCTCTCGGCACGATTCTAGGACACGGATTCCTTTCAACCACCTCTGGTCAAGGTTTGAATGGCGGCTTCCTGCAAGTCCCCGGCACAAACTTTAGTCGTATTCTCACCAACTCAGTTACTTACACCTCTAACTCAGTATCTTGGCAGGGAGTCGTACCTGAATCTGCCACGGGATCAGAAGCCTCACTTTTCTGGTCTATGATGCAGACAGAGTTTGAAATCGGCGAAGGCGTTAGTTATTTGGAGGATAAGGTCACTCCAATAGGCATGGTATATGGCTTAAAAGACAGCTTTGTACCACCATACACAGGTGAAGCACTGGTGGAATTGGGTAATCTTCCATTGATTGAGCCCGTCCTTGAAACACGCGAGCATCTAGAAACCGCACCTGACTATCGCTCCGGAGATGGTGCACTACAGCTAGACGGGGATCACTTGATCTTCATGAAAGAAGAAGCCATTGAAAGCTATAAACATTGGTTACTATCAGTAACTAACGCTAACCCTTTGCCTAGATACGATTACGTCTTCCCTGAAAGCTTAGAAAGCTATCAAGCTGGCACTCAGGTGCTTCAGGAAAAAGATGGCAACATTTACCAATGTCTGGATGGTCAAGCCAGCGGCTATTGTCAGCAGTGGTCAGAATCTGCCAATCAATATGAACCGGGCGTCGGCTTGTATTGGGAAATGGCGTGGAAACTGGTTCCTTAAGTCAAATGGCCTAATCATAGTAACAAAAGGCTGGAGGGGTAACACTCCAGCCTTTGCTGAAGTTTTCTAGTGAATAGACTTTAATCTGCCAGCTTCAAAGGATTAGATTCAAATGGAAGGTAGCGCAGAGAGAACAGTACAGATGCGTGACAAGGTGTCTGCTTCATTACTGCTTGAAACTGGTCGAGATTGAGTTTCCGTGCAGAAAACCCATTTCCTTCTTGCTGAACAAAAATTTCGTTGATGATTCCTATGTCGCAGCCTAGCTGCTGAGCATATTCAACCCAAGTTTCATCATCTAACAGTTGGGTTCCCCGACCGTCCTGAAGCAACACTTTAAGACCCAGCCCAGTTAAATCTTGCAACCAATATTGGGTTTCCTTTGGTGACATGGCACCAGACAAGTACACACTGATCATTAAAGGAATGTCATATTGTTTTACGTGCTGCTGCAACAAGTACTCAAGCTGTTTTCGCTTTTCTTTTGTATCAAAGTCGTAATCACTCAGCTCCATCGGGATGTACAGCCCCGCGACACCATGTCGATGACGCTCAACCCACGAGTGCCATCGTTGATAATTAGCGCCCAGCTCCTCAAAGTAGCTTTGAAGATAACGATTTTGCTGCTGCGCAGTGCTGTGAATACTCTGAAAATAGTCAGGGTCAGCATACAACCCTAACCAGATCTTGGAGCCTTGCTCTATCGTCGATTCAAGGCGCGCCGCCAGCCAACCTTGCCGACCACCAAAGGCTTCCTCACCGTATTGATTCCACTGCACCACCAGCGAACGGATGCCAACACGCTCCACTTCAGAGAGCAGTGTACGCCACTTCTCAGGGGAGACAGGTTTATCTCGACTCAGCGGCTGATAAAAAATCCCTTTATCTTCTTGCGCATCATGTTGACAGGCACTTAAGCTGAATAACGTCAGAAGTACGAAGAGAAACGCAAGATAAGCGTATCTCCGCTGTCCTGATAGCCAGTGTTGTCGATAATGTGTTGCCACTCTAACCCTACCTCTGAAGAGACGGCATAGCCGTCATAATTGCTATCTTTCCATTCCCACGTGAAACTGACACCAGCGCCTGCGCGGGTGTCTTCAAATTTGCTGTGATTCGTTTCGCTCTGTCCCCATTGAGCAAACACATAAGGTGTCACGCGTTGGCGATTTTCTGCTGCCACTTTAAATGTTCTACCTACATCGTAACGGGAGTATAACGAGTATTCGTCACTGCCATCCAAGTCGTACAACGCGTCAACGTAGAGTTGCTGAGTCAGCCAGTTGTCTTTATCCGCTTTCCACGCTTTAGACCAATCATCATTAGAAAATACATCGGCGCTTAATCTCAAGTAAGGCTTAGTGTCATCGTTGTCTGAATTTAGTCCCTGCTTTACCCCGAGCTTTAGAAAATAACTCCACTCTTGCAGCGGCTTTATCTGAACCCCGATATCAAGCTCACTTGATGTCCAATTGTCGTTATCAGAGTCATATTGACCACTATGTAAACCAGAAATACTAAAGGCAGTTTCGAGAGAGTTTTCTGTATCGAAGTAGTACTTTGCGTCTTCATAAAGGAAGAAATCTCCTGTCTGATCGGAGTATCCCGGAACAGCGGAGCCTCGGCTTTCACCAATCCAGCCTGCGACCGCAAACTTCCATCCTAAATTCAGATCACGATGAGCTGCCTGAAAATACTCCCTCTGCTCATCGCTAATTTTTGGCTCTTGTATCGCTTGCTGGTAAATGTCTTTACCCTGCGATTTATCGCCATTTCGTATTGCAGCGGAGGCGTATTCAGCCAAAACAGACGCATCATGACTGTAGGGCGCAAACTTCACCGCATTGGCAAATAGCGGCTTTGAAATCTCAGGATAGGATTTGGCCAAAGCGTACCCCACCGCCGCACTCATTCCACCTTGCTGGTCATGTTCAATCACGGTTTGCTCTAATGTCTTTAAACCACGCACATCGTCAGACTCACTGTAAGTAAGCGCTAAACTGCGTGCTAACTCCGCTGAGCCAACCTGTTTAATCGCCTGCTCCGTTCTCGCTCTGGCTACTGCGCCATCATCCATCTTGTTGGCAATGGCGACATCTAGCTCCCACCATGCCAAAGATTCAGAATCAGCCAACGTTAACCACTCTGCATTGGCTTGGCTTACATCCCCCACTTTCAATAATGTTTCGACATAATCGAGCTGGTCAAAAGGCGTCATGACGGATTTTCCGGCGATCAGCCAATAGGTTTTGGCGCCTTGAAAATCCTGACCTTGGTGGAGCCATCGGGCAACCACTAGTGCATCTTGTGCTGAGACCTGATCTGAGAGTGTGCCAAGATAAGTATGAGCCGCTTTGATCGGTTGCTTGGCACTTTGACAATAGGCAAGCGCCTGCGCAGCAAAGTCAGATCGAACGTTTGTATCCAGTTTCGAACACTGTTGCTGTTCAAACCAAATCGAAGGTGCGATTGGATACTCACTTTGCTTGGAACCAACATTGGCTAAATACTCAATATCTGAGACGTGCAATGCGGAGATATCACGATAGGCCAACGTTTGTGCACGTTGAACCAAAGCCAGGTTCTGAGCAAATTCTTCAGGGTGACTCTCTATCGCATCATGATAAAGCTTGCCTTCCAGCGCCTCATCTTTCGCTAGTGCCGCGTTGTATGTGGCTAAATCAAGGTGCTTGAGGCGCTCAGAATGTTGATACAAGTATTGCCACTGCTCAGCCGCCAACAAGTACTCGCCTTGATGACCATAAGCGGTGGCAAGTGCCGCCATTTCGCTCGTATTTTGTGCATCTTTCAGCAGCGCAACCACAGCCTGCCAATCACTCTTCTCAATGTAATGATCCACCAGCAGTTTACGCCTTGTCGTTTCATACTCACGGCGCTCAAAATGCGCACCTTCAAGCAAAGAGTAAGAACTGACTTGCTGCGCGACATTCAACCAGGCTTCTGGGCTATCCATCGGGTCACAGTGGCTCATTTGTTGAAGTGCAGCTTGGTGGTCGCCCGATTTATCCAGAGCGAGTACTTGCTGCAAGCAGGCTGGAAACAACATCCCTTTGCGACGAATCAGATCCATTTGTTCGGAGCTAAGTGAACGAATGTATTCCAATTGTTTTTCCTCATCACCGGTCAGCTGAGAGGTTTTCTCTAAGGCTTCAAGAGACACTTTAGCCTGTGCCAAGCGACGGGTATTGATCTGAGATTCAGCCTGATTTTTGAGTAACAAGGCCGTCAATTGGTCATTATCTTTCTGCTTAACAAACGCTTGCGCATCCTTTTCGCGGCCTAGGTATAAAAGCGAGAGAAGATAGGTTTTGTCGTCCTCAAGCGTACTCTCTTGATTAGACTGAATTCGCTCTAGTAAAGGTAGCGATTTTTGATATTGCTTTTGCTTAAACCACTGATACGCCTCATAACGATAAACCTCCGTCGACTTATAACGATGCGGTTGAGAATCACTCCAGTGAAGCGCTGCTTTCTTGCCACGCTTGCTTTCTATCGCATAAAGATGAATCAGGTACCATCGCTTCACCTGAGGCTCAGTAAGCCCTTGGCTTAATGTGTAAAATTGATACGGTGTAAACAGCTCCGCATTAAGGGAACGTCTGGCTCTGAGTTCCAGCAGCAGCTCACCTCGCTCACTCTCTGGTAGTTGATCAATATAGGCCTCCAAATCACCGTCATGGATACCTGCTTTTACCGCCAACTGATAAGCGAACTTCATAAATGGCACATGGTCAGGTACCAGCACCATCGCATGACGCAGCTCACTCAGGGCGTCAGAAAACTGCCCTGCCGCTTCTAAGCGATAAGCTTTATCCACATAGGGGTAGACGCGAAAATGCAACGACTCCGAAAGCCCGGAATAGATTTGATCATTCAGGTGGCTATCTGCCTCTACCACTGAGCTGAACAGCAGCAATACCGCGACTAAGGCGCCAAAAACGTTAGACTTCATACAGCGGCTCCTTCTCGACACGTTGACGTATTATCAGGTCGGGAATACTGCGCTTATGATCATTCTGTAGCTTAAGCGCACGAGTGATATCCGACTCTTGCAGATACCCTTTTTCAACCAGAAACTCACCAAGGCTCATGTCGCTCACATTTTCAAACGCAAGTATCGCCTGATGTAAAACCGCTGGTTCTATTAGATGTGCAGACAGCAAACAGCTACCTAACTGGCTTTGCGTCGCGAAGTAGATGCCTTTAATTTGCTCGACAGATGCAGTGCTCAACTTACCTTCATTTATCGCGCGTTGAATCTCTGGGTTTGGGTCCACGCTACGATCATCGAGATACCAATACCGCAAGCCAAGGGTTACCGCACCATTGGTGGTGATCACCCAACGAACAGGAACGCCAAGTTTACGTTTGATGGCCGATAGCCCCACAGGGCTAAGCGCAGATTCTTTACCTAAAATCAGAACACCCTCTTCCCAACCTATTGGCAATACGGAATATTTCAATGCCATCTTTTTCGGCAGTGACTCCACTAAATAATGATCCAGCTCGAATGGCTCGACTTTGACGTATGGCATCTGACATTGTTCAGCAATCGCCTCACTCAGTTGCTCATTGCTGACTAAAGCGCTTTCCACCAAATACATACCCAAGAGTTTGTTCTTCGGCTTTTCCAGAATGACGGTTTCCAATTGTTTGCTGGATAAGTGCCCTTTCTCGACCAAAATTTGCCCGAGAGGCTTCTTGCGCTTTGCTACTGTTACCGAAGGAAAATCGTGAGTGGTTTTGTCCCATGCGACACGACGCGGATCCCCTTGCTCAATCACCTGACGAATCGCGCGTAGATTGGCCGCAAAGTTGATGACGTTGCCCCAAGCGAGTCTAACAATCGACAGCACTCCTTCGGCATAACCGTAATATCGGCTGACAAAATAAAAACGCTGGAACAGACGGTTGGCTAACAGCAGAGCATTAAAGGTTAAGATTGCGTATGTGAACGGATCATTACCAATCAATGACATAAACCGATATGCGCCTTCCACAAAGTTGCTGTAGAGACTTAAACTCACCAGTTGAATCAGCAAGAACATAGCTAAAAAGCCCGCTACGTTGCTGATCACACCGCGACGATCTCGCCATAGAAAATAATTAACGCGCCAATCGTTGGTCCATTTGTGATTCTTAAACCCCTGAAAGACAATGCCGATGATCCAGCGGCTCTTCTGCCGCACCGCGGTGGAAAAAGTGGTTGGGAAATATTCCCTGACACACACTACGCTTCCTTCACGTAAGGAAACACCAAAAGCGTCTTCTTTCAACGTCTGCAAATCTTTGTCGATCACTGGGAAGCGAACAAAAATTTCATTCATCCCCCACTGCTTGAGGCGAAAACCGATATCGTAATCTTCCGTCAGTGACTGAACATCAAACGGCAATCCATCCCCTTCGACCAAAAGTCTTAACACGGATTTACGACTGAAACAGGTTCCGACACCGGCACTCGGCACCTGACCGGCGATGGCTTCTCTGACCACAACGTCTTTGCCATGCAGCTCCGCAAACTCGTCGGCATAGTGACCCGGCGTCATTTGGTACCATTTGCGTGTATAGGGATAAACGGGAAGCTGAATCAGATCTTTGTCCGGCAACAGATAGTTGAACAGTCTTAATTCCATGGAAGAGAGAACGTCTTCAGAGTCATGGAGGATGAAGCCCGCAAACTCTAGCTTTGCCTTCTTCTCAAACTCAATAATGGATGCGATGACGTTGTTAAGGCAGTCTGCTTTGCTTGTCGGCCCCGGTCTGGCGCACACCACTTTATGCACATTGGGGTATTGCGCGCAGACTTTGTCTACGTCACTCTGCGTTTCAGGATCATTAGGGTAAGTCCCAACGAAAATCTGATAGTTTTCATAATCAAGCTGAGATGCGGCTAACTCCGCCATTTTGCCGATCACACCGTGCTCCTGCCAAGCGGGCACCATGATCGCCAAAGGTTGTTCAGGTTTCTTGTAGAGCTCTTTCGCTTCTTTACGCGAGTATTTTTTATATGTTGTTGTCTCGCGCCAGAATCGGCGCACCCAGTAATAGACATCGATAAACAGATCATCAATGCCACATACCGCCATCACTATCATAAGTACTGCCAGCAAAGCCTTTAGGCCCAGCAGGTAGAACATGAAAAAATCAAGAAAGTTCACGGCATGCCTCGCTGATCACGTGAGCAATCTGCTCCGATGCCTTGCCGTCACCAAACGGGTTGTCCTGCTGACTGAATGAACCAAGCGATAGCATCTCTAATGCGCTGGTCACGATTCTGTCTACCTTGTCGGCGCCACTCAATACTGAATAGCCTTTTGCAACGGCTTCAGGACGCTCTGTCGTTTCGCGCAGTACTACCACTCTAGTGCCAAAGGTCGGGGCTTCTTCCTGAATACCACCGGAATCGGTTAACACTAAACAGGCTTCTGCTAAACATTGTTGCAGCTCAAGGTAGTCCAACGGTTCGCTAACAGTGACTCGTTCTACGCCCTCCAAGGCCTGCAACACCTGCTGTTTAACTTGCGGATTGGGATGAACCGCAAACACAAACTCCAAGTCTGTTCGGAGTGCGGACAACTGTTTTACGGCCTGACAAATCGTGGCGATATTTGCCCAGTTTTCACGGCGATGGGCGGTCACTAACACCTTATTAGAGCGCTTTGTCTCTACCTTACCTTGCGTTAGTAGATGCACCTGAGCATCAATCGCAGTATTCCCCGTAAGGTGGATATGTTGAGAAGAAATGCCTTCTTGCACCAAAGCCTGATAAGCACCCGCGGTTGGTGCAAAGTGTAGATTTGCAATGCGAGCCACCATCTGACGATTCGACTCTTCAGGGAAAGGGTGCTGCATGTTTCCACTGCGCAGTCCTGCCTCTACATGGGCAATGATGGGCACACGTTGATAAAACGCCGCCAATGCGCCAGTGAAGGTCGTGGCAGTATCACCATGAACTAACACGGCTTTAAAAGGGTGTTGGAGTAGCAGCTCGCTGATCGAATCGATTAAGCCAGAAACCAAACCGCTGACACCATCGCCTTGAGGGCGCTGTAAGATAAAGTCAGGGCGGATAGAGAACACATCAAAGGTTTGCTCAGCCAAGGAGTCATGCTGGCCGGTATGGCACCAAACCACCAAAGAACCTTGCGCTTTAAGAGAAAAATACACCGGAGCCATTTTGATAATTTCAGGTCGAGTACCTGTCACTATCAATACGTCAGAACATACTACGTCAGTCATTTTAGCGATAACCACATGTCAAATATGCTTTATTTAGACTCTGGGCTTCCTGACCAAACTAACGTCGAGCATCCGCATTTTGCTCTCTCACGAATAAAGCATTTGATGAAATACTATAAGGGGCGCGAAGCGTAGCATGGTGATTTTCATGAAAGATAAATCATTAAAATAAACCCTCAAAAAACCTAAAAACAAAGACAGGACCACACCTTATACAGAACAATAAACCGCATAAATAATCACAAAATAACTCCAGAATTACAAAAAAAGTCACAATAAACTGCATTAATAGATTATTTATAATCTAAATGTCTCATATATGAGACGAACATTCATAATCAGTGTTCCGCTCAAAGCAATGGGAACTTTGTTAGTATTGATTGAAATTGGCGAGCGATAATCGCTCGCCGAATCTTGCTCTGATTTTGGTGCTTAATGGCTTTAATCAGGGTATAAACGATAAGTTTCACGCAATGTGCTGAATGCCTCTAGTTCTGGCTCCCAAGTGGCTTCAATTTCCTGATACGGTTTTCCTTGGCGAATTTGATTGAGTACTTCCGTTGTCCCAATAAGCTGAGCGAGCCATTCTGGTCGATCCACAATTTCACTATCTTGATAACCTAGATCGCGCATCGCCCAGTACCAACGAGAAAATGCCTCAATACTGAATTTGGTGTTTTCAGGTGGAGCAATTCGATAGCTTTCACCATACACATATTGCCCTTGCTGCGGCCAAGCAGAGCTGTCATCTGCAATTTGAAACTCGTGGTTAATTTTTAAGTTTTCATCGGGGTAACCAATCACCTCAAAGGGAGTATTCGTTCCTCGGCCTACACTGATGGTGGTCGATTCAAACAATCCTAAGCTTGGGTAATGAATAACAGACTCATCCGTTTGCAGATTTGGTGATGGCGCGACAGGTAAAGAATAGCTATCGCTGTGACTGTATTCCGGTACCTTAACAACTTTAAGATCACCTTCATCAAGGGACACACCATTACTGAGCCACAATTCACCGTTAATCATCAGAGCTAACTCAGCAATCGTCAGGCCATGGACGACAGGAATGGGTGCCATCCCCACAAAGGAGACATGTTCTGGCTCCATGATTGGGCCGGCGATATAGCTCCCATTTGGGTTCGGGCGATCGAGAATTACTACCTGACGACCGTATTCTGCCGCCGCTTCCATAACCAACTGCATAGTACTGATGTACGTGTAAAAGCGGACGCCGACATCCTGCATATCGAAGACCAGTACATCAACATTCTGCAGATCTTCCTCGGTAGGCTTTTTATGGTCGCCATATAAAGAAATGACTGGCAACCCGGTTTCAGGATCAATGCCATCTTCCACTTCTTCACCTGCATCCTGCTCACCTCGTAGACCGTGCTCAGGTGCGAACAAAGTCGTCACGTTTACCTGTTCTTCAATCATGGCATCAATAAGGTGAACGCCCGTATTCAGGCGCGAAGTTGGATTGACTACCAACCCAACCCGTTTGCCCTCCAAATAAGGCAGGTATTCTTCCAGTTGATCGGCGCCCACTGCAATTGAGGAAGTAGTTGACTCTTCTTCATCACAACCTAGGGTAAATATCGTACTGACTATCAATAATATCGACAGTAAAACCTTCATGTTATTACCTCATCTTTAGTGTGTTGCTTGATATTTAGATGTTGTTAAGCACCCTCTTCATTTCCTGAAAAGGGTGGTAGGGATATTCGCTAAAAAAGCAGTGGGATTAGTAGCTCAGGCCGTGGCCGATGGGGTATTTGAGGTCACCCATACTACCGTCTTCGTTCTGTTCGAAGACTTGCACTGGTAATCGCCCGTTTGGATTGAGGGTACCCAGAATGGTTTTAGCCACAGACTCCAACACGTGTGAGCCAAGATCGTTGCCTTGCTCATCGATACCGTAGTAGTTGTAAGTCGCAATAGCGCTGTGCGAGACATCCTCAAAGTTCACGACATCGTATGGAGCCCGCAAGGTAAGGTGGACAACTCTTTTTTGATTGTCGAAAGCGTATTTCATCATGCTGTAAGCAAATTGGTTATCATCGATTTCCTCTGCTTTTTGACGCTCGTGAACATTGAATACCAGTGAATTTGATGCACTCGATAAACGCTTCAAGGCTGTGCTGAAAGAGTCACCGTTGTCCTCGACTGGAGATGGTTCTGTGGCAGCAGTACCGACAATAATGGTCTGAGCACCATCAATGTTTGTCTTTTCTGCATCTTCCGTGGTTTCAGATATTAAAACACCTGTCACTTGCGTTACCCCTTGCTCATTGAGCGCCGCTTTCAACGCTTTGGCTTTATCACCTTCGCCATAATCAGGCATGATGATGTGTACATTTTCAATTTCATCTGGATTGAGGGGTAAGGTGTCGTCTTGGTTTTCTATCAAGGTAATTGACTTGTCGGTTATCTCCCTTTCTGTCTCTTGATGTTGCACATTACCTATCAAATTCTGAGCGTTATCTTGAACCTCAGAAAGGTCTACTTTCCCCGCAACGTTAAGCACATTCCGCTTTAGCTTAGTAGCAATGATTCGTTCAACAGACTCATCAATGCTTTGCTCAGAAAGCTCTCCAGCCTCTACCGCTGCTACCACTTCATCAATCAGCTCACCTAGCTGCCCTTCACCGCTGGTTGTTCTGAAAAGGGTTGGCATCAGTGCGATATCTACACCAGCCTGGAACGTTTTAATCACCGCATCCGCTTCTTCAAAGTGTGCAGCGATACCTTGCATATCCAGCGCGTCGGTAATAGTGAGGCCCTGATAGTTGAGTTCTTCACGCAATAATTCAGTTTGAATCTTGTGTGATAATGTCGCGGGTACAACGATGGTTTCGCCACTACGACTGCCCACGACTTCGGAATCATCCAAGGCCGGATATTGAATATGAGCCGTCATGATCATGTCTGGTGCCAAGCCTTGGTCGATGGCTTCTTTGTAAGGGGCTAGATCAATCGCATATGCTTCTTCAATGGACTTATTAACGATAGGTAAGCCGTAGTGTGAATCCGATTCAGTATCACCATGCCCCGGGTAGTGCTTAAACGTCCCGATGACATTTTCATCGGCCATTCCTTTTGCTGACTGCCCTCCGAGTAAACCCACCAGTTGAGGGTCTTCGCCGTAGGATCGAACATTAATAACAGGGTTAAGCGGATTGGATTGGACATCAACAACAGGAGCGAAGTTAACATTAAACCCAACCGATTTAATTTCTTTCGCTAAAATTCTACCCGACTCGTAGGCCAGTTCAGGATTATTATCATTTAAATAAGCAGCGCCAAGAGCCATATTACCGGGTAAGTTTGTGGCTTGTGCTCTTGGCAAACGAACAACATTCCCACCTTCTTGATCTATGGTGACAAATAATCCAACCTCTTGATCCTCTTCAACGGCATTTTGCATGTTCCAGATCAACTCGCCAGTTTGATTAATATCGACCAAATTACTACTGAATAAAATCACACCACCGACTTTATCATTGCCAATAATATGTCGAACACTCTCATTTATTTCCGTTAATCCATCAACACATTCAGGATCTCCTTCATCACACCAATAACGAAATGACATTATTATTTTTTGTGAGATCTTTTCTCTCAATGTCATATCTTGTGTAATTACGCGTGCCCTATCTTCCAAAGAGAGGGAGTCCGAATCATCAAGACATCCAACTCCCATCAGGCATGCTATTGTAATTAAAGAAAGTCTTAAGCTCTTTTTCATTCTACCCCCCGCATAATATGATTTTGTTTCTCAGATTGAGTGCGTATTCGCTTATAAATTGCGCCACACTAATCTCTGCTCGGTAGAATGCTATTCAATAAACACGATAATTATTGGAATAAATATCACGACTTATCTATTCCAATAAGTTTTAAAATGGAATAAAACACTGATTAATTATGAATAAAGATATCAAAAGCTATGATTACAAAGATGAGAAAAGGCTATTCCAAATAGGAATAATATTGGTGATATTATGATGAAGAGATATCGATATTTTCTAACAATCAATTCTATGTCACATAAAATGAACAATAACTAAACTAGTTAATTCAAACATATTCAAATAAATAAAAATATAGAATAAGCAAACTAAATATAAACGACCATATTTCAAAAAAGAGTAATATATCCTTATTGATTAGTGGATATTAATTTATACAAAAATCCGATATTGATTACTCAATATCGGATTGGTCATTTTATTCTTTATCGATTGGAGTGAAACTACTCAGTACAGCTTCCAATCCACACCCAGCCAGAATAAGGATCCGCAGGCGTTAATTCTGCATCCGTCCAACGTTCAGCTTCATATAGGCTACCTTGATATGTCACCTGTGCGCCTTCCTCATATTGCCCCGGCTCAAATTCAGGAATATCCGCACAAATGCCATCGCCACCACCGGTGTTTTCACCAATCACTTTCAGTTGTGTTGACTTAACCGCTGACTCCTCACCATCTGAAGCCTCTAGTGAAATAGAGTAGGTCAGATTGTAATCCGTCACAGGCGCGGTCACTTCGAGCGTGGCGCTGTTCGTGTCTCCTACGACTGTTAGATCTGAAGGTACCGTCCATTGGTAGCTCACTTGTTCACCTTCCGGATCCGTTGCCGATGCCGTAATGGTAACCGTTTCCCCACTATCAACCTCGTAATTCGGTGATAGTTCAATCACTGGTGGCTGATTACCCGGCGGTGGCGTTTCTCCACCTTCTCCACCCCAGATAGAACCATCACATTCGTTGCCCATCAGACATGCAGGGCTTTGAGCGTAGGCGTCAACCTTACCGTCTAACCAACCGTTGTCCGTACCGTTGGAGCCAATCGATACAACTGCTGTGGTCGAGCCGCCTCCCCAGAAAATAGAGAATACATTACTCTTCGGCAAATCATGCATCGCCATTCTCGACCAATCATAGCCATTATCTTTTGCAAGGAGTTCACCAACGTTACTCGCACCGTTGTAGATCTCCGCGCTCAGAGCTTTATCGAGTAAGCCTGCTCGAATAGTACTGATATCTGTACTGATACGAGCGTCACCCATAAAGTAAGAGCCACCTGACGCTTCATGTTCAACGCTGATGAGATCATTACCTTCCTCTTCGGTCGGCATATGGCCGCCTGGGATCTGCCAAATCATTGCTGGTGAATCTGCGCCATCACTGATGGTTTTCACATAAGAAAGATAACGTGTCCAGCTCGTTGCATTGTATGCGTAGTTAGCAATCGCTTCCGATCCAAAACCATCTCGTTCATATTTATCAAACACGATGTAGTCAGGAGTGTAGGTGCCGCTGTAGACATCTAACGAAGCGATAAACTCCGCCACTTCTTGGCCTTTAGCTTCAGACTGATCCTCGGATGTATGGATCCAATTCGCAGAGCCCACTGCCCAAAGGTTAATCTGCCAACCGTAAGTCACATCCTCAGCGAGCGCGTTCATGATGAAGTTTAATGACGCAATATAGCCCTTCAACGTATCCTCAAACTGCGGGATTTCTACAGGTGGCTGATAGCCGTAGGTCTCTTCCATGAACTCCAGAGCACGCGCCAACTGATTGTTGACTTCGACACTGCCCGACACACTGAGCATTTCAACGTCAGATGGGTTTTTCTGCAGTTCACCAAGGAAGTCTGGGTTCAGTACAAACGACATAGGCGAGCTGCCATCGCCACGAGCGTATTCCTGCGCGGCTGTCGCCTGAGTAATGAAGGTGGCGTAATGCTTGTAAAGAAGGTTGTTGTCTTTCAGGTCACCCCAGCTTGCGCCACCACTGGCGTTCGCGGTGTAAACTACCATGACAGGCAACACAGGCTTTCCAGAAATTCCAGAAGCCGTTTGAGCGTTCGCGTAGGTCGTATGGAGAGGAAGACCATCTTTCGGCAAGATAACATCTGGGTCACCGGAGCCACTCAGGCCCGCGTACTTAAAGATTGCATCGACGCGCGTAGCTCCGATTTCTTGAGTAGCCTGCTCGCTGTCATTGGTCACGGTGCCGTTGGCAACGAAATCAGGGAAACCTTTCACTGCCAGGCTCATCGCTTCTCGGAACGGCAGGGCTAACACAAACGGAGTACTACCTTCGGTCACCGTAACTGACTCTTCGCCATCGTAGGCGTAGCGCGTCTCACCAGCGGAAACTGGATCAATCTCTACCTGATATTCCCCCGGTTTTACCGTATCAGGCAGGGTGAACGTGTTCTCTGTGATCTCATAGCTATAAAGACCAGAACCATCTGTCGCCACTAAATTCACCAAGACTGGCATCGCTTCAGATGGCAGCCCTGAAAGCGTTGTTTCTACGATACGGAAACCTTCAGTATCAATAGCAGTGGACGAAACGTCTGCAGTTACTTCAGTCTCGCTGTCTTTGTTAACTGAAATATTCAAGTTGTCCTGAGGTTGGTACAAAGTGTTATTCACGGTGACTGGCGAGTAACTTAGATCGTAGCTGTGGCCGTCAAGCAGTTTACCAATATCCAGATTTCCACCAAATGGCACGATGACGCTGCGTTCAATATCTTCGCTGCCTGCAGGATGTACCGCAACGTTTGTAGTTAGGCTTCCAGCAACTCCTTCAATGGCAGGCATGGTGAGATCGATGGCCGCGTAATAAACAAATGCATCGTATTGAACGGAAGCTGTCGGTGCTGCTTGGTCACTATCCACTGTCACCGTTGTTGCTGGCGAAGCCGCTGTAGCAATCCCCTCTTCACTCGACACATCCAAAGCGGTGACCTGATATTCACCATCTTTTAAATGGTCGAGTGTGTAGGTAGAGCCCCATGCGACTGAAACCGTTTCTGTGTAACTTTCCCCTTCAACTAAAATGGAAGCTGAAGACAGGCTGGAGTGAGGGGATGTTGGCGCAATCAGTTCAATCTTACCTTGTAACGCGGGGTCATTCTTGATGATGACTTGCTCAACATTAAGGTCGTTTTGATCGATGAAATCTCCGTTTGTTGAGTTAAGACCAAATATCAGATCGAATGATGCACCTGCTGACAGCGGGTCAGACGTCGCGTCGTGTGTAAAAACAAAAGTATTGGGTGCTGGACTACTAACGCTAAAACCCGGTGCTCCCCATACGGTGTTCACCGACGCATCTTTACTTGTGGTGACCCAAACTTCAGCACTGTCTAAATCCAACGTTTCACCAGACACATTACTGACGGTGACTTGCGCCGTTGAGTACCATTCCTCTACGCCTTGCATTGTAATCTGTGTTTCCACCGACTCACTCTGAGTAGCGGCGATACTATTCTGTGGCGCGGCAATGGCAGATTGAACAGCCAGCAATGGCGATCCCATTAACGCTGCAGTTACCAACAAACTGATCGTTGTCTTTTTCATGATTTAAATCCTATGGCACCTATATCAAACTTAGGTGATGCCTTTATTTGTTAAGCCAAATTTATAGTTTGTTCCGATGCACTATCACCTGTATTAAGACAGTAATTCTCTGTCTTACAGGAAAAGTCGGAACCAAAACTATTTTTTAGTGGGAATCTTAATAAGGCAAAGTTGCTTAATTAAATTTTGATAAGCATCCCAGAATTCAACAACCTCGTTTAAATTGTCAAAAAATTAAATAATCAACCATTATTAATTCTTGAGATTTTTATAACAATCAAAAATAAAAGTGAAGAAATGAAACAATATAGAAACATATATGGCTGAAAAACTCAGATAAAAATAATATCAATTAAATCAATTGATAAATATTAATACCTTTTCATCGATAAAAACCAGTCCATTCACGCAATCGACGATAAATTACACAAAAACAAACAATTTCAACAACTTAAATAGACCAATTCTGAAATGAAAATTTAAATCCTCAAGTATTACCCTGATGAAATCCTACTTTGACTGAAAAATCCATTAATACTTATAAATGAAAGAAAGAATAATCATTAAAACCGACGGTCTTATAACTTAACGTTCTATACCCATTATTTAATATCGTTACAATCATTTCCAACCTTTCATTTAAATAAAATAAGTTGTTAATCAAAAAACTAATGAATATCTGTTAATGAAGAAATAATAAGGCCACTCCGTAGAGTGGCCTTATTAAGCCCTGTATTTATACTCTAATTAGATTACGACGACTGCGATTTAGTGTAATAACCTACAGCGACTACCTTGTTATCTAATACTCGATAATAAGTGTGTTTATTCTCAACGTTACCTGATAACGGATTCAACCATCGGTAGGAGTACTCCCCTCGCCCATTCTTACGCGCCAATGACAATAGCTCGGTCACGATTGGTTTGAGATCTGGGTTAAGAATTTCGTTATGCGAACGCCCCACTAACTCTGGAGAGGTACCGTGAGCGAGAAACTTACCTGAGTTAATGTCGAGTACAAACACGTACAAGTCACCATCCACGAACTCACCATCGATGTCGTTAAACTCGTCTATACTCCGCTGCTCGGAACTCACCATCGCGGCCATTGCTCTAGACAATAGTTGTTTTGCCTCAGTCGCACTGGAACGCTCAGGATAATAGCCCACGGCCACAATCACATCCCCCACCCTTTCAAAGAAGGTTTTCTTGGGCTCCCCCATTCGATCGGTTGGATTGGTCCAGTGATAGTCCACCTCACCATAGCCATTGTGAACCGCTTTCGAGATCATCTCACGAAAGAAGGGCTTACCATACACATCCTGAGTATCCAAAACACTGTCACCAATTAGCACCATTGATGAGCCACCACTGGCGAGAAACTGGCCATCGACTCCCACCGCAAAGACATACAGTTCGTCATCAACAAATGCTGAGTCAGTAGAAAAATCACTGACCGCCTTATCGCCTTGGTTCTGAATATGCAGCACGGCTTTGGATAACAGCGTTTTTGCTCTGCGCTCTGCTTGTGTTGAGACATGCGGCTCCGAGATATCCAGTACATTGACCGCTTGCTGGCTCTCTTCAGCTTGTACTATCGCGCTGCTGAGAGCACTCAGCATCACAGTGGCTAAAAGAAGAATTCGTTGTAATTTCAAGTTCATACCTCCTAGTATCCGACCATAGATGGCAGCCATAAGCTGATTTGTGGGAAGAAGGCAATCACAAACACACCAATTACCGAGGCAAGCACAAATGGGTGAATCTTAGCGGTAATTTGCTCCACTGTGGCCCCGCCTATCCCCGAGGCAACGAAGATATTTTCTCCCAGTGGTGGAGTAGCAAAACCAATCGACAACGTACATACCACCACAATCCCAACGTGCGTTGGATCCGCGCCAAGCATGTACATAATGGGCAGCAATACCGGCACAATGATCATGATGGCCGCTAGGGTTTCCATGAACATACCAATGAACAGCAGTAACGTGATGGTTAGCGCCCACACTAAGTACATGTTGTCGGTGAAGCCAAGCAGAGATTCCGCCACTACCACTGGTATTTTCTGTTCGATCAGCAGGCGACCAAACACAGTGGCAGCAAACAAGATCAGCAGGACGCGACCTGTAATCCAGGTTGTGGTTGACAGCGATTTAGTAATGCTCTTAAACGACAATTCACGGTGAATAAACAGCCCGACAAACAGCGAGTAGAAGATCGCAACCACGGCCGATTCGGTCGGAGTAAACATGCCGCTGTAGATACCGCCAAGGATCAGAAACGGCGCTAATATGGACCACACACCACGGCGCAAAGTATGCCTGATATCACCGAATGACCAGTTCTCTGTCAGGCCGGAATAGCCTTTGCGCTTCGCAATCATGTAGTTGGTAATAACTAAGGTCGATGCCATGATCAACCCCGGAATGACCCCAGCCACAAACAGCTTTGGAATCGATAGAGAGGCAAACTGCCCGTGCTGTGCAATGGCTTCCGGTGGGGCCATTAAACCCATCGCCGAAATGCCAAAGATGACCAAAGGAATCGAAGGCGGAATGATGATCCCGAGGCCCCCTGAGGCAGCGGTGACCGCCGAAGCGTAGCTCTTCTCATAATCACGTTTGACCATCGCTGGCACCATCAGCATACCCACCGCCGCAGTCGTCGCAGGCCCTGAGCCCGAAATAGCACCAAAGAAAAGACACGCCATGACGGTGGCGGCACCCAGCCCGCCAGTAACCGGCCCGGCAAGGCTCTCGGCGATATCCACCAATCGCTTGGAAATCCCGGCCGCTTCCATCAAAGCACCCGCCAGAACAAATGAAGGCAAAGCCATCAAAGGGAAATTACCGACTGAGGTAAATGCGATTTGCACCAAGGCAATCGGGTTCTTATCCAGTATTAAATAGGCAGCCATTGAAGCCCCTGCCAGAGACACAGTAATCGGTGCGCCTAAGATCAGCAGGGTTAAAAAGCCGCCAAACAAAATCAGAGTTAAATATTCATCCATCGTTACTTCTCTCTCTTACTGCGAGTTCAGCGACTTCTGCATCGTCAGTTTATTGAGCTCCTTGACCTCAGGGTCTTCACTTTTCACTCCTTTGAACAAGCGCTCGTAATTGTTCCAGAGGATCCTGATCATCATTAGTGAAAACGCGATCGGAAGAATCATGTAGAAATACTTCATCGGAATCCCCGTCGTCTGAGATTTCCAGAACAGGTTCATTTTGTTGAACACAAAGTCATAGCTCAGATAAACGAAGTAACCGTTGAACAGTAACCAAAGGAAATCTGCAATGGTTTCACTGATGGTCTGGACGATAGGAGGGAAAAACTTGAAGTGAAAACTGACTCGGTTATGCGCCGACATTTTGGCCGCGACAACCGCGCCTAAATAGGCAAACCAAACAAACATATAGGTGGCGACTTCGTCTCCCCATGGAATGGAGTAATCGAACAGCTGGCGTGAAATGATCTGTGAGAACAACAGCAGGACAAAACTTGCCAGTAGCAGGCAGCAAGTGTATTCCTCGACATTGTTCAAGTGTTTTTTAATTGTTTTAGCGACTGACATATAGCCTCCGATGTTGATCTTTACATGACAACCAGTCGCTCAAGGGTATTGAACAGATAAACAAGTAAGGCCATGTAAAAACCCTACCTGCCCTGCTCGGGACAGATAGGGTGTATCTTGTCGTTATTGTCTACCCAGTAGTTCAAGAACGTTATCTAGCTTTTCTTTGCCTCCGATACTTGAGTAAAACTTAGGCCAGACAGATTTAGTGACTTTATCAATCCACTCTTTCTCACCGTCAGCTGGGTCTGTAAACACCATGCCTTTGTCTTCAAGGTCTTTACGAATTTTGCTTTCTGTTTCCTGTAGGTAAGCAAAGCTGTGTTCCGTTGCTTCTTTACCTGCATCAAGAATGATTTTCTGCATTTCAGGAGATTGTTGCTGGAAGATACTTTCACTGATGATCAGTGGTTCAAGCGAGAAGATGTAACGAATGTTGGTGACGTACTTCTGCACTTCGTTAAACTTCATCGCATAGACAGTGATGTATGGGTTGTCTTGACCATCAACCACGCCTTGTTGCAGACCAGTAAATGTCTCAGACCACGCCATCGGAGTTGGGTTTACGCCCCAAGCCTGATAAGAGGCAATCATAATTTCGTTACGAGGGACACGAATCACCAAGCCTTTTAGGTCAGCCGGAGACGCAACCGGTTTTTTCGAGTTTGTCAGCACACGGAAGCCTGAATAGGCCCAGCCCACAACACGCACACCAGCATCACGGATGGTGTTTTCCACCAGCTCCTGACCGACAGGACCTTGCGTCAATAGCACAGCTTCTTCAGCACTTTGAATCACGTAAGGCATAGTTAGAAGGCCAACCGTTGGAGAGAAAGGTGTGACGTTATTGATCGCCAAAACAGAGAAGTCCAACAGCCCAATGGCCGCGTCGTTGACGGTATCTTGCTCGTTACCTAGCTGACCATTCGGAAACAGGTCGATTTTGACCTTGCCATCCGTTTTTTGCTCCATCAACTCTGTAAACTTAGTGCCGAGTTCCCATTGAGTGCCACCGGCGGCATCGCCGATTGCCATCTTGAAAGTTTGTGCAGCCGCTGAGTGTGACAATACTGTCATCGCTACAATTGTCATGCCTGCTACAATTTTATTCTTTATAAGTTTCATAGTCTTAACCTTTTCATATCGCGCAGATTCCCTACCTACGCTTTGCTCACAAGGTGACCTGGTACAACTTTCCTGGTCGTTTGTATTTCCCTAATCTGGAACGTTTAACTGGTTACAGCACCTCATCTTTTAGCTGATACCATTGATAGAGGAACCGCTGCCCAACTCGTCGAAATGGTGCAAATAACTCCGATTCCACCACTTCCCTCACGTTCGGGAATGGAAGTTTTGATTCAAATATTGGAAGGTCGAGTGTATGGCCTTCACCTGCTATCCACTGTGCTAAGCGCTTACCAGCCTGCGCCGAATACATCACGCCATTTCCGCCATAGCCCAACGCATAGAAAATGGACTCGCTCGGGTTTGGCTGATAAATCCGCGGCATCATGTCGTGGCTGACGTCTACCCAGCCCCACCACGAGTAATCGACCTGAATCTGATCCAGTGCGGGGAATTTACGCGCCAGATCTGCTCTTAGCATGTCTTCGTACTTTTTCTGCGGAGCGTCACGGCCCGTGATAGCACTTCGTGTACCAATCTGTACTCGGTTGTCTGGCAATAAACGGTAGTAGTGACGCAATACGCGTGTATCGGTGATCACCTGATTGGTTTTAAAATTGCACGCTGCTATTTCATCTGCAGTCAGTGGACGCGTCACCATGGAGTTAGATAGCACCGGCAACAGACGGTTTTTGAGAGAAGAATGCAGACCCTGACTGGTGTAGCCACCCGTACACACACCGACCGACTGCGCTTTCACCACTCCGCCAGGTGTCTTGAGATAATGCACACCACCTCGGGTTTCCCACCCTGTGACTGGACTGGCGGGGTGCACTTTAACTCCAAGTGCTCGCGCCTTTTTCAAGTAACCAAACGCCAACTTGCCCGCATGAATACCGATGCCTTCAGGCTCATGCATCGCCCCCGCCGCTTCCTGATCACCAACGTACTCTCGTTTTACAGTGTCGGCATCTAAGATCTGCGCATCATAGTTGAAGGTCTCACGAAGCAATTTGGCTTCCTTCTCCAACGTCGGCATGATCTTGGCGCGGTGAGCAATGTAGAAGTGGCCACCCGGCTGAGGATCACAATCAATGTCTTTGATCAGAGACTTAAAGGTGTTCATTCCATCCACACACTCTTGGTGCATTTTTAGAGCAGTATCAACACCCCAGCGTTGAATCCATTGTGAACGCTTCAGTCTTCCGGAGGCGCATTGCGCTTGCCCGCCGTTTCGGGTGCTACACCCCCAACTTAAACGGTTGGCTTCAATCACTGTCGCTTTAATGCCGTACATTTCAGCTAAGTGAATCGCGGTGCTTAAGCCGGTAAATCCGGAGCCAATGATGGCGACATCAACATCCATATCGGATGTGATCGGGCCGTCGTCTTCTGGCGGTGCGCCTGCCGTATCAACCCAGTAAGTCGGCGCGTATTCCTTACCCTGTCCCGGGTTTTTGTCTTTAAGCGGATCGTACTTGGGATCGTACTTATCTTTTGCTTGTGTCGTTTTTACCTGAGGCTCTTCAGCATCAAAGGCTGGCTGGTCCATGACTAAACTCATAATTCGACTCTCCTGGTCATAACACGTGAATAACGATTTCTTAGCGCGTTTATTTATTAGGAGTCTGTGCCGGTCGAGTTTTTCTGAACGCATTCTTCACTTGGATCTTGCCACCTTTAAGTGTGAAGACATCGACCATACGAGCTTCAGTCACACTGCCATCTGGATTGGTGGCAGAGAACGTTGATTCTGTAATGGCTTGGTCACCACAGACGAAGTGAACCGGATCACTCCAAGCTGCATCAGGGAAGTTTTTGAAGACCGCTGCAAAGCTGTCACGAACCGCTTCCTTTCCTTCAATAGTGGTGCCAAACAATCCTTCGCCAGCAACCGTGTGGAATACGCAATCATCAGTCATGAACGTCATCAAGGCTTCAACATCGTGATTGTTCCACGCATCGCTAAATGATTGTAAGAAAGCACTATCGACTTGGTTTTCTTGTACTAATGTCGCTGCAGTAGTTTGCATATTCATATTCCAAGGTCCTTTTATGTTTACGTTATTGGTTTAATATCAGCAGATGATCTGCCATTTATAATTAGAGCAATAAGACTAGTTAACATTTTGTTAACAAGGTCCCTCACTTTATCTTTGAGTTTTATTTAATTCAAACGTTGAGTTCACAGATTACAGTTTTATGACTATTTAATTATTCAATTAAAAATAAAATATAGATTTATTTAATAAAGCTATCAATTTGAATTATTAAATAATAATGACACTGTATGCTCAATCAAAATCAAAGTCTTGATGATAAACTCTTCCGTATTGTTCAAGAACACGTTGTTCATTTTTATTATCATGTTCTGATGAAATATCTCCTTTATTTTTATTACTCATGATTTCTGCATCATTTAAGTGAGTATGCACATCTGTATTTTCTTTTTCAGATTGATACGAAATACCCATAGCTATCAATTCCTCTATAAGTTTCTTTTTCACTGAAGGTAATATATGAATCAATGTCAATCGATTTGCATATTCCTTTTCCGCATACAAGGATTCAAAGTATTCTGTCGCGCTGCGTTTCAGAGGGTGGATGGAATACCACTTCTCTCGGTCTCGCTCATACGTATCACAGCTTGCAGCATTAAATATCTTTGTGCTTTTCAGAGAGTATGGGCAATCAACAAATCTAACATGCTGATTATCATTAGCTTTAAGTACCGTCATACTCTGAACATTGTCACTGTGGCAGACAGACCACAGCGCTTTACTGGCATTCTCAGTCCATTCTAATAGCCTGGTTGGAAAGCCTTGTAGCCTCGCCATACACATCAATAGCCAGTCATTAATCTCACGCTTATCCTGACAATGGAAGCCATAAACTCTAATGGCTGATAACGTCTCTTGCTCTAGGTCATATATATTTCTAGCACGAACACAACCAAGTTTAGGAACTAATATTGAGTTATTATTTTCATGTGCATGATATAAAGTTGGACCGCTATTATTACCAATGGTTTCTATTATATTGAAAAAGTCTTTAATCGAACTTATGTAGTGTTTATCATCCATAATTACATCCTTATAGTACTAATAATCACAAATACTAAGAAACCATTCGTTGACCATAAATCACAGTCAAAATATATCCCGCTATAAAGACAGCATTAAGCAGTAATAACAGTATTGGTTTCCATCCGAGAGAAAAAAGCTTTTCAAATGAAGTTTTTACCCCTAAAGCTGCAATTGAAATCACCAGACACCATTTAGAAAGTTCAGACATACCTTCTGCCAATGGTGCAGAAACCCAACCAAAACTGTTAATCGTAATTAAACCAATAAATACAATCAGAAAGAACGGCATTATTGGTGTTGATATATGCGAATCTGAATTGCCGTTATGACTTTTTACCCTGAAAGTTAATGCAATGAGTAAAATCACTGGCATTAGCATGGCGACTCTGAACATCTTCGCTAGCGTCGATGCATCACCGATTTCTGTCGATAACATAAATCCGGCGCCAACTACCTGCGCCACATCGTGAATCGAACCACCGAGGAACATCCCCGCTTCACTCGCTGTTAAGCCAAGTGAATTAACAATCAGTGGATACAACACCATGGCAATTGTTGAGAATGCGGCGACGCCAATCGCTGTCATCAGGGTGTATTGCTCATTCTCCTTGCTTTGAGGGATGGTGGATGAAATGGCCATGGCCGCTGAAATGCCACAGATTCCCGTTGCGCCCCCAGCAAGTAGGCCAAACGTTCCCGATACGTTAAGCAGTCTTGCCAATATAAGACTAAATGAAATGGTCAGTACGACTGCGCCAGCCAGAATCCCTACCCCTTCCAGCCCAATCGCACTGACATCGCTGAAAGCAATGCGCACGCCCAGCAATGCCACACCAATCCGCACCAGTTTCTTTGCCGCAAACTCGATACCTGCACCGCACTTTTCGTGATCGGATAAAAAGTGCAATGAGATACCCAGCAACAATGCATAAAGAAACTTAGGGCCTCCATAATGATCAGAGACAAAGGTTGCTGCCGCTGCAATCACGACACTTAGCAGCAATCCCGGTGCGATGCCTGTCGCCTCAAAATAGAGACTACGCGGCATTTTCATTGTTTTAGAAATCATTACATCCACCATCTTACTCAATCCCTGAGTCCGGCCACTTTCTGGCCGGACAGCCAATCCGCGACTTATACGTAGTCTTTGTATTTGTCGAGGAAGCGGACAGGTTTAGACAGTGCATCCCGGCGGAACGGGTCGCCCAATTCCTGAGTACACATGATTTCGATGATGGTGGTTTTGCCTTCGTTCATTTGCATGTCGATGGCTTTTTGCAGAGTAGGACCAACATCTTCCAGTTTGTCGACGGTAATCCCTTCAGCCCCCATTGCGCGTGCAATTTCAGCAAAGCTCTGGTTATCCAGCTCACCAGCAACAAAGCGGCGATTGTAGAAGTCGACCTGGTTCTTCTTCTCTGCGCCCCATTGACGGTTATGGAATACCACCGCAGTCACAGGAATGTTGTGACGAACACACGTCATGGTTTCCATCAGGCTCATCCCCCATGCACCATCACCTGCGTAAGAAACCGCCGGACGATGTGGCGCAGCAACCTTAGCACCAATAATGGTTGGGAAAGCGTAACCACAGTTACCAAAGCTCATTGCGGCAAAGAAGCTGCGCGGTTTTTCAAAGCGAAGATAGCTGTTCGCCACTGAGTTGATGTTACCGATGTCGGTAGACACCATGACATCTTCTGGCATCGCTTTTTCAAGTTCACGCAGTACCTGACGTGGATGTAGGTACTCACCACCAGAGAACGGTGTTTCATTAGCATTTTCTTCGATCATGTCTAGGCTGAACGGGTCACGTTCATGCGTCCACTCGTCGAGCTCTTTTTCCCACAATGCTTTTTCTGTCGCGACTTTATCCAAGCGTACTGCTTTGTTTTCATCACATGCCAAAGCACGTCCTTCAAGCCTTGTCGCTAATGCCACTGCCGATGCTTTCGCATCACCACAGATGCCAACAGAAATTTTCTTAACCAGACCCAACATTTTATTATCAGCATCGATCTGGATGATTTTGGCGTCTTTTGGCCAGTAATCCATGCCGTGCTGTGGCAGCGTACCAAATGGACCAAGACGAGTTCCGAGCGCAATCACCACGTCGGCCTGAGAAATCAGCTTCATCGCCGCTTTGGAACCTTGGTAGCCTAGCGGACCACACCAAAGAGGATGGCTAGCTGGGAATGAGTCGTTATGCAGGTAGCTGTTAACCACTGGAGCGCCTAAACGTTCTGCAAGTGCCGCACACTCTTCAATCGCATCAGCCATGACCACGCCACCACCTGAAATGATGACAGGGAATTTCGCTTCTGCGATCAGCTCTGCCGCTTCATTAAGGGATTGTTCACCACCTGGGCCTCTGTCCAGACGAGCTGGTTTTGGAATCTCAGTCTGAATTTCACCATAGAAGTAATCACGAGGAATGTTGAGCTGGGTTGGGCCCATTTCACTCATTGCTCGGTCAAAACAGCGACCTGTGTACTCCGCCATACGATCTGGATGGGTCACATGGCCCTGATACTTAGTAAACTCCTGAAACATTGGCAGCTGGTTACACTCTTGGAAACCGCCAAGACCCATAGTCTTTGTGCCCGTTTCTGGTGTGACGATCACAACTGGGCTGTGTGCCCAATAAGCCGCTGCAATCGCAGTAACACAGTTACTGATGCCCGGACCATTTTGTCCAATAACAACACCATGTCGTCCAGAAACTCGTGAGTAACCGTCAGCCATGTGAGCAGCGCCTTGCTCGTGCACTACCGGAATCAATCGAATGCCTGCAGGAGCGAATATATCCATCGCATCCATGAATGCTGATCCCATGATGCCGAACATATCTGTTACGTCATTGGCAACCATGGTCTCAACGAATGCTTCTGATGGTGTCATTGTCGCATTGCCGGAAACAACCGTGCGTTTTTCTTGCTCACTCATTCTTCCCTTCTCCTTGAATTGACATAAATTTCACTTTTCGGAATGAATTGTCTCTTTTTTTGATTCAAATTCACCTTAGTTGGGGATTTTTTCGCCGTCAAATTTTTTCATCAAATTGGAACAATTCATTCTAATTAATAAAACTGGATCACATTATTGACAGTTTTTTGTACAGAAAGTGTCGTTAAGTCATTCAGACCTGCTCATAATCGAGCACAGATTTGTTCAGGCTAGTAGATGGTCACTGAACATATGGGGATCAGCGCTGTATTAAGAGGGAAGGAAAATGGATCAGGCACTCATGGCACCAAGCAAGCAGGTTAGCGTTCGCGAAACCTTTGGCATCGACAGTGATTTGGAGGTGTTAGCATTTGAAAAAAGAGGAGAATATGTTCCTAAAATAGACCCTAACTATTGCTTTGATCCTGAGGTCACACTGGCGATTTTAGCTGGGTTCACTTCAAACCGACGCACCTTGATCCAAGGCATGCACGGTACCGGCAAGTCTTCGCACATCGAACAAGTCGCAGCGAGACTTAACTGGCCTTGTCTGCGAATCAATTTGGATGGCCACCTGAGCCGACTCGACTTAATTGGCAAAGACAGCATAGTGCTCAAAGATGGTTTGCAGGTCACTGAATTTAAAGAAGGTATTCTTCCTCAGAGCATACAACAGCCAATTGCATTAGTACTGGATGAATACGATGCAGGCAGGCCAGATGTGATGTTTGTTATCCAGCAATTGCTGGAACAAGATGGCAAATACACGTCTCTCGAACAAAATCGCGTGATCACCCCGCATCCGTTTTTTCGCCTGTTTGCGACATGCAATACTCTCGGTTTGGGTAACTTTTCTGGACTGTACAGCGGGACTCAAGTCCTCAACCACAGTCAGTTGGACCGCTGGAATATCATTGCAACTCTCAACTATTTGGATGCCCAGCATGAAGCCGCAATCGTCTTGTCGAAGATCCCCCAGCTCAACACGGAAAACGGACGCCAACTGGTCAATAAGATGATTGCCACTGCGGGGCTTACCCGAAATGGCTTTGCCGCCGGTGACCTTTCCACCGTGATGTCTCCAAGAACCGTTCTGACTTGGGCGGAAAACATTCAGATTTTCAACAGCGTCGCTACCGCTTTCAGGCTGTCTTTCGTCAATCGTTGTGAAGATGAAGAGCAAGAACTGGTCGCTGAGTATTACTACCGCTGCTTTGGGGAGGCTCTGTTCTCTGACAAATGCGCTACCACATCTCAGGAGCCCATCAGCCATGGCTAGTGTTTCCTCTCAGCAGAAAAAGATCCTCGACCTGAGTGTTTCTGTCGCCCGTGCAATCAGTGGCGAAGATACATTAAGCTACCGAAGTGACCGTCTGTACAAAGGCAATCGCCCGTTTTATTTTCTGTCTGCCCACACCAATGACCTGACTTTCCTGACTCGTCACGAAATGACAAAAAGTAAACAGGCTACGCAGGGAAAAATGGACTCAGCCGCACTGAGACTGCTTTTGTCCGACTCCCACCTGCACCAAGCACGGCGACCAAAACATGACATCGAAAGGCTGCTTTTCGACTTCTGCGAACAAGTGCGGGTAGAGTCATTCATCCCAGAACATTTCAAAGGTGTTCAACAGAGCACTCGATTTAACTTTGCTTATTGGAGTGAGCAATATCATCAAAATGGCTTCACCGAGTCTCGCCTCGGTATTCTTCTGTTTACCCTGATACAGGTGATCTATTCAAGATTAACTGGCGTTGCGGTTGCTGAACCGATTGCCGAGTCGATTGAAGCGACGCGCGCCGGAATCGTGCCGTTAATCGGGCATTCGCTCAAGTCATTAAAACAAAATAGGCATCAGCAAGCCGAGTTTTCGATTTATGCTCTGCAACTTGCCCAGTGTGTTTCCGAGCTCATTGAAAGCGAAGAAAAAGAGTCCGAGAACCAAAGCACACCTACCGTCGAAGAAGACATCAAAATCCTCGCGCAAATTGCCCTTATCGTCGATGGCGATATAGAAGAGACTGACATTCCAGCCGATGAAACCGGCCAGAGTAAAGTGTTTGAATTGGCCGATGCGCAGTACCAGGTTTATACACGTGAATTTGATCAAGTTCGCCAAGCGACGTCCCTTGTCCGCCATGCTCTGCTCGATGAACTAAGACAGAAACTGACCGATGATATGATGGCGCGTTCGATCAATACCCGACGTCTGGCGGCGATGTTAGCCAGCAGTGTGCTAATGCCAGAGCAAAATTGTCATCGGGATCAGTTGGAAGAAGGCATCGTTGACGCCGCCGCCATTACACGGGTGGTGACATCGCCCTATGATCGCCACATTTTCTTTCAAAGTGATATCGGCGCCTCTTCCAACGTTGCCATTTCCTTCCTGATCGACTGCTCAGGCTCGATGCAAAAACACGCCCATAAGCTCAGCATGTTAATGGATACCTTGCTTAAATCTGTCGGGCTGGCCGACATCCCATGTGAAATTCTCGGATTCACCACAGGAAACTGGAATGGCGGCAGAGCTTATCGGCAATGGCTGAAACAAGGGCAACCCCAACACCCGGGGCGTTTAAATGAAGTGCGCCATATAGTTTTCAAAGACTTTGATACCCACTGGCGCCGTGCACGGCGGGGAATCGCCAGCCTGCGTAAAGCCGACATTTTCAAAGAAGGGATAGATGGTGAAGCTATTCAGTTTGCAAGCCAACGGCTCACCCAACAAGGCGCACAACGTAAGATTCTGATCGTTTTTTCTGATGGGTGCCCGATGGATACCGCGACCTCCACGGTTAACGATTCGTTTTATCTCGACAACCACCTTAAGCAAGTCATCGAGCAAGCAACGCATAGCGCCCAGATTGACGTCTATGGCGTTGGCATGGGGGTCGATCTCAGCCCTTATTATCAGCGCAACATCATTATTGATCATCAGGAAAACTGCTTGTTTACCATCTGTCGTCACCTGTTCACCATGTTAAAACGGTGAACAGGGCGTTGTTAAGGTTGTAGTGAAAGAAGAGAGGCGATGATCAGGTAGCTGCCTATCATCAATAGTACTGAAAATACCAACTTCCTCAGCTGTTGACTGGACAAAGGGGGTGGAAAACGCCGCGCGATGATGGTCACCCCTGTTACCAAAGGAATAGCTACTGCTGATAGCAGCAATATGCTCGATTCCAGACTGCCGTCAAGATAGACATAAGCGGTACGAGACGCCGAAGTACACGCGAAAACCATCAATAAAGTGCTGCGCACTAACTCAATGGAAAACGGCTGTTTGTAGAGATGGTAGACAATCGGCGGCCCAGCCATGCCAAACAGACCACCAGCCAGACCAGAGCCAAACCCTGAGAACAAAAATGAAGTAGAAGCAGAACGGTTTTCAAGCGTTTTGGGCTTAAACACGAAGTTAAGCCCGGCACCGAGAATCATGATCCCCAGCATCCCTCGCATGATATTGGTCGCCGACGCACTCAGCTCGTCGAGCAAATACACACCCGCCATGACCCCGGGCACGATACCCACGACCAATGCCAGCATGATTTTCAATTCCCCCTTTAGTGGCTTACCAACAAGAGCTACCAGACAGTTAAACAGGGTAACAATGCTGACCACAGCGGCGATAACGGGTAGAGAGACCAAATTCAGACTGACCGTCAGGCCAATCACTATGATTCCTAATCCAAAGCCCGTTACCGTTTGAAAGTAAGTACCAATGGCGATGGTCGCGAGTATGGCCAGTAAAGCGGGTATTTCCATTCAATCTCCTAATTCACGCTGCTGGTGAGCGCGGGGTCAACCGGGCCCGGTTGCGTGTTATTCTCTTCTTGTGCCTGCACTACTGTCACAGCAATGACATTCACGATGTCGTCGGCGGTACAGCCGCGAGACAGATCGTTCGCCGGTTGATTCAAACCTTGCAAAAGCGGGCCAATCGCAACTGCTCCACCGAGCCTTTCGGCCAACTTATACCCAATATTGCCTGCCTCCAGATTAGGGAAAATAAGTACATTTGATTGCCCTTTGACTTGAGAGTCTGGCAGCTTCTTAGCGGCAATTTCCGTCACTATAGCCGCATCAAGCTGAACGTCCTGATCGACAGCGATATCTGGGCATCGCTGTTTCACCAATTGCGCGGCATGGCGAACTTTGTCGACGGATTCGTGCTTGGCACTGCCGTTGGTTGAAAAGGACAGCATCGCGACTTTAGGTTTTTCCATCAAAAGGTTACGTGCGCTTTGAGACGCAGCCACAGCGATAGAGGCCAACTCGCTTTCATTAGGCTCGATCACTAAACCACAGTCACTGAAGATCAATCCCCCTTTAAGGTTATGGAACGGCTCACACAGCATCATCAAGAAAAAACTCGACACCAATTCACTGTCTGGCGCAGGGCCAATGATCTGTAACGCTGCTCTCACCACATCTGAAGTTGTGTACTGCGCTCCGTTAACCGTGCCATCACTTAAGCCTTCAAGAACCATCAGGTTGGCGAAGATCAGCGGGTCTTGTACTTGTTGCAGAGCTTGGTCGTAAGACAACCCTTTCGCCTTTCTCAATAGGTAGTATCGCTCAGCTAGCACTTCTTTAAGTGGTGAACTGTCAGGAGAGACAATATGTACCCCAGCCAGACTGACCTGATGCAACTTGGCGGCATCACGAATCACTTGTTTGTCACCAACTAAAGTGATGTGGGCAATCTTCCTGTCCACTGCCATTCGAGCCGCAGCGAGTACACGCGGGTCCTGCGCCTCACTCAGTATGATCCGCTTACGATTCTGTTGAGCTTTGTTGATGATCCTTTTTATCGCTTTCATTTAACAAACTCCATTTAGTGAGACAAATTGTTCCATATATTTATTTCATGTTAATGACGAGACAACAAAAGATCAATTTTTATTCAGAAAATGGATATATTATTATTAGGACTGTACAATCTTAGACTTGGATGTATCGCAAGGATGAATAAAAGTATGACAAAAGAAGCACCTCAAATTCAGGGGGATACGCCAACACTCCGACTTTTTGCATTGTTGGAGGTGATCGCTCAGAAAGACGAGTTCATTTCACTGCAAGGCTTAGTGGAAGAGACCGGACTGCCAAAGCCGACGCTACACCGTATGCTTCAGCAGCTCGAATCAGCAGGTATTATTCAGAAAGATGGTGATGAAAAGCATTACAGCTCAGGCATTCGCCTAAGAAAGTTGGCTGAGAATTTGTTGCTCAACAGCACTATGCACAGTGCACGCCGCACCATTCTCGAAAACCTTAGAGCGGAAGTCGGTGAAAGTTGTAACCTGACCGCTCTGTCCAGTGGCGAGATCATCTATCTCGACCGTGCTGAAACCGAAGCGCCATTGCGTTTCCACCTCCACCCCGGCTCACGAGTCCCCGTGCATTGCTCAGCAACAGGAAAACTGTTCCTTGCTCACATGTCCAAGTCTCAGCGCCGCCGCTTGATAGAAAGCGTCCCGCTAACCCAATATACGGTCAACACCATCACCAATTTTGATGAGCTGGAGAGAAACATCGACGATGCAAAAATCCACGGTTTTGCCATCGATGATGAAGAGTTTTTACCCGGTTTAGTCTGTATCGCCGTATTGGTTCCGTCACCAAATGGGCAATCCAATCTCGGTTTAGCTATTCAAGCCCCCGTGATTCGGGTCAAACCGGACGAAGCCATCAAGTTTCTCCCTGCCCTGCAGAAAGCTGCTAAAGCACTGGCAAAAATTGAAGCAGAGAATTGGGGCGGATAGTATTTTTGCAGTCAGACAGACAGCTTCAGATCAAGCTGGTCGCCGCTTTTCTCGCCAGAGATATGTACGACCAGCTCTATACCTTCCTGCTACCAAAACAATAATGGCTTAATCTCCCCTCAGCTTGATTTCAACAGTGCTACAACTTCAGTCCACTATGTCCGAATAGAGCATTAACTATTGAGTCTTAAGTAAAAATAACACAGCCCAGCGACTTCACTAAGAGATGAGCAACAACAAAATTTCATCCATTTTGTGAGACATGCAGCCAAGATCTATTACTTTGGTGAATTTGAAGTACAAAGCATTCATTATAACTATATTTTTAGTTAGATTGATGTGCACTTTCTTTTATATCATTGCTTATCTTTGTTTAAATAACTCAAGGTGCATCATGGGTGTAACAGTTTGTGCTAATGGACTTAGCGTAGTCCATAAGGGATCCGGCGGTGAAGCCAATGCCACATTGCCCGACGTTTGTCTGACCACAGTCGGTAATGCCGTTGTACCTATCCCATATGGTAATAATGCAAAATCCGCTGATCTAGCAGATGGAACGACCACCGTCTCTATGGATGGCGGCAATAGTATTGCGATTAAAGGCAGTAAATTCGCGGCAAGTACCGGCGACGCAGGTGGCGATAAGAAAGGTGTCGCGTCAGGAACCATAGAAGCTGAGGCCGAGTTCATCTCCGCCTCTCCAACCGTTTCGATGGAAGGTAAAGGTGTTTGTCGTTTGTCAGACCAAATGACAATGAACAAAGCCAACACCATGTGTCTTGGCGGTGCTCAAAACCCTTCAGTCACCGTAACCGAAGATGCTGAAGGAACTTATACTGTTGATCTCTTCCTTTCTTATTCAGATGGTGACCCTGTTCAAGGTGCGACCTACAAGCTCACCGATCAAAAAGGCGGTGTTTTTGAAGGCAAACTGGATGACAAAGGTAAGGCATCGGTTAGTGGAGTAGCTCCCGGCGAGTTTGACGTAGAGTTCGGTGAAGATACTAGGGAGTTCACCCCGAATGAACCGACTAAACAAAACCCGAGATACAACCCGACCGCTGACCCTCAAGAACTTCTCGATAATGCTAAACAAGGCGAAGTTGGCTTCTGGGAAAATGCTTGGAGAAAAACATCGGGCGTTGCTAGTTGGATATGGGGAGTAATTTTAGGCGACTTCAATGAAGATGCAACTGTTGAACAAATCATCGCCAATACAGCTATCACCATGATTCCAGTTGTTGACCAAGTAGGTGATTTACGAGATTTAGCAGCCAATACTCTACGACTATTAGACGAAGAAGCGCGAGATGACCCCGAAAACTGGCTAATGTTATCGCTAACCCTGATTGGATGCATCCCCGTTTTTGGAAGTGCTATGAAAGGTACATGTAAAGTAGCTCTAAAATTAGGGAAACAGACGCCTAAGGATGATCTGTTAGCTGTGATGAGAGCGGTTGGAAAAGGTGATCCAGAAAAATTCCTGCGCAATCTCAAATGGAACGACTACGCCAAACAATGTGCTCAGATATTATCAGATGTTATTAAGCCATGTTGTGAAGTAGGCATAGAGTTAGCTTCTGCCGCGAGTAGAATTGGCGCTGACGAGTTAGCAAAGTATTTCTTAGATTTAGTAAAAGAGTTGAGAATAGTGGACAAAGTTGGAGGTGATAAAATTGTAGAGGCGATGAAGAGCTTCGATCACCTATTTGCTTCAATATTAGGGAAAGCAGAGGATGTATTCCCTGCAAGAATTCACCATAGTGGAAAAAAAAGGAAGTGCCCAAAGTGGGACTAAAACGGCAAAATCTAACGAGAAAAAAACTGGAGCTTCTAAATGTAGAATTTGCAGGAAGGTAAAACAGGTTCCAGGGAAAAAATACGCAAACAAGAGTGGTACATGTGTAGGGCATAAGGTGATCTAAATGGCAACTACAGCAAGCGCGCCAAAAGGCGATTTAAAAGCTTGGAGAGAATATTTCCAATGGGTTGAGAAAAAAGGAAAACAAGGCAAGTTCAGAGGTGACCTTCAAAGACTGAAAAACCTTGATGCTCCCATTTGTTCCATAAAACTTTTTTCTAATATTAGCTCTACCAAAGACGCAAAAAAAGAATGGGAAAAGCGTCACCCTTGGGCAACTATTGGATTGGCAACATCTCACACTAAGAAAAGACTACTTACCCCCCACCACTTAATCACATGTGAAGTTATGTCTTCACTAAGCAGCCACTATGAGGATGTGATCGAAAATGATATTGGATATAACGTTAATAGCCCACAAAATTTAGTCATTCTCCCTAATAGCACAGTAGTTGCATGTCACTTAGGCATACCGTTGCATGAAGGAGGACATGATGATTACAACATAAGTAAAAAAGAAGAACTAAAACTAGATAGAGCTGCCAATAGTCTAATTGACGGAGAAAGAGTTTGGAAACCAAACGTAGAAATGCATGCTTATCATGCAAAAGTATTTAAATTAGTAACCCCTATAATACACAAACATTTTAGATGCACCAAAGATCTAAACCACAATGAATTTATTGAAGACCTCAACAAAGTATCAAAAAAAATACTTCGTAAACTAGGAAAATTTCAATGGCTACTTCACGAAAATGGAATAGACTATAAGCCTTTAAACGCCAACGGTTGTATGAATACGTTGTTAATATCTAGCTATGGAGTAGGCGCTGAGAGTATCAGTATTCGAGAATCGGCAAAACGCCTACCAGAAAGTCATGAGAGCGCTCAACTAGCACCTTGTGAATGTCACCGTGAACACCCTGAATTAGATGAAAAGTATTATATAAAAAAATTTCACAAGTCTATTCGGAGAAGCATGGGATTGAAAGTCGCTTCTGAAATAAAATGGGGTTAAGTTATGAGTGATATTGAATTGTATTTCATGAATGAAAACTATCAAAAAGTCACAGACCTGTTAGTTCCTAAACATAATTTTAACAATCTCTTCCTCAATTATATCGAACTCTCAGTTGAGAAGCCTTTAAAATATGAGACAATGACCCTCAGCTCACAATTTAGAAAGACATTTTACGACAGCGATGCTATATACGTTAGTGAGGAAGTCTATCAACAAGTTTTTTCATCAAATATCAGTAATATTTATTGTGTGCCTGTAAATATTAAGTTCACTGATGGAAAAAGCTTTAGTTACTATAGAATAGATTCAAAGTTAGAGTTAGATATAATTGATATGGATAACTCTGTAACTGATGAAGATGGCGATTTATCAAGAGTAATCTTTGATACTAATAAGGTCAGTAATATTGACCCTAAAAATTTAGATTTTTTTAAACTTTCAGGTTTAGATGCCTTTCAGTTCGTAGTAAGTAAAAGAGTCAAAGAAAATTTAGTTAAATATAGTAACGATATTGATTTTAAAATCGATAAGGAATTTGATCTTTTATGGTAATAAATGGATACTTTGAATTAAATAAAGATACTTATGAAAATCTTCCTATTAAAGAACACTTAGGACATAAATTAATATCTGTTGAACCTGATTTATTAATAGATTTATTAGCCTCTTTTCCAAGAATTATGATAAGGTCGGAGCTAGCTTCAGTGTTTTCAGAGATTGAAAGTCTCTTAATTGAAGCGGCATACATAGATTCATCAGAGAATAAATCATACCTATCTTTTCTTTCTACTAGTAGAGAAAATTTGAGTTTGGATATTATAGATGAGAATAATGAGAGCCTTCCAATTATTTTTTATCATCAAAACTCTTTATACATAAAGAATGACATAGTATCAGAAATTAACAATAGCAAAAGTATATTGGACATCGAATATAGGGTGTAGTATGGAACTTTTAACTTTTGAAGATATAACCAGCTTGTGCGAAAAACAATATAACAGTCATATATTAGATTCATTTAGCAAAAAGAAAAGTTATTATTTGAGGTTGCTTTATGAAAGTGAAGGCAACGGTATAAATTATATAACATCCTTGCGAAGTAAAAATTTTATTTCTGATTATGACATATATCGACTAGCATATTCAAAAATCAATGACTTTTCTTCAGATTACTCTGAAAATAATCTACTAGATATTATAAGCACCCAAAAAAATGATGGGACACTATATTTATCCGACAGTAACCAGATACACAATTTATGCTACGATGCATATTCGGAATTTATTGATAAGATATTAAGCGTAGGTGGAAAAATAGATCATGATGAGTTTTTGTCAACTATGTTTTCTGGTGAAAAAGAAGAGTATTTATTATTCAACAAACTAATTGACAGGTTCAAATTCAGTTCTCAATCACTATCAGAATCCGCATCATGGATACTATACAATGAATATTACTCTGAAGAAAACGGAAAACTAGCGCTCGAAAAGATAATGAACCAAGGGATAGATATTAATTATCTCTTTGATGAAGATTTTGAGCTATGCGATTACGATTCGTTTCTAGGTTTATTATTTTCTGAGCAACCATTACTGTTAATAAATGCTTTAAAAAGCAAACCAAATAAAGAAGTGATAAACAATTTCCCTTGGGGCTTCATAATCTCGGAGAGCAGAATGCAATCAGATCATGTTAGTGCTATTATAGCCCTTAAAAACTCTGGCTACACAATCCCAATCGATGAGATTATCGAACATTTGGACGAAAAAGGTGAAGCTAGCCTTAGTAATTTGATAAAGAGCAACATCTAGTTGTTTACTATATAAATGAATTAAGGCTTTATCCGCGAGTTTAGGCAACTTAACCTCATAGACCCGAGCTGTAAAATGTCGCTCCAATCAATCTAAACACTTTCGATAAGGTGTACTCAAGATGAGTGCACCTTTTTTGAATTTATGCCCCGAGAAAAGCTCAAAACAAATTAAATACATTTCAGGACGAGCGATAGAATGCAAAAAGCCCGCAAATCACTTTGCGGGCTTTTTTAATGGTGATGCTTGCAACATAAGTTCAGCATAGCATAGACTAGCTTTCAAATGCGTTGTTCTTTAAGCTGATTTGATCAACAACGCCGTGTCAAAGTCAAGAATGCGGTATTGGCCGAGAACATGAATCAAGAAATTGGCCTACTCAAGACATAATTCACAGAAAGATCTTATATAAAGTTGAGGGTGGTGTAAATTATCTTAAAGTAGCAAAAGATTTATAGAACCAGGTAATGACCAGGAAGAGATAATGGAAATTTCGTATATCACTGAAGATTTTAACGCAGGTGAATCATTTTTTATAAGTAATGATAAGAGATCATTTTTCTATGATGACAATTACTTTAACCCCACATCACTTATTGAGCCTATAGTCTGGTCCGATAAGAATATGAAACATATCGATGCGTTGGATTTAATGAAATCAAGTTGCTTTAATGTTACTAAAGATATCGCAGAGGTTATAATGAGTTTCGATCCTTATGGTGTTGAATTTTATCCAGCTAAATTAAGTTGCGCTGGTCATGAAACCGCTAATGGTAGATATATACTTGAAGTCAATAACATCGTAGACGTTGTGGACAAAGAGAGAAGTATAAAAGTTACGGAAGCAACAACGAGATTTTATTTATCTGAGAAAAAGATCAGTTCTCTCATACCAAGTAAACAACATGTTTTTAAGCCAAAGGGAATGAATAAAGTATTTTTCTCAAAAGAAATATTTGACGCTCTTCGTCATATCTATGAACAAGGTAAAATTAAGACCAGTATGGTTGCATATACTTTTGACTCTTCTGAAGAATGCCCAGATATATAAGGAGTTAGAACGATGAATGAATATATAATCTTATCTAAGAGTTATTTTAATAAGTTTCCATTTCAAAATTCTCCTACTCCGATTGTTCCTGTAGAGCCAGACCTGTTGCTTGAAATGACATTTTCTCCGAAGATGTTTTTAATTAGTGATATAGCCGAGAAGTTAGAACAGATTGTGAAATATGGTGTTGAGTGGGTAGATGCAAGAGTAGACTGCTCACCTAGCCAACCAAATGAAGATCAAATTAAGTATTACGAAGATTATCGAATGCCGTATATCCATCAAACTTATAGACTGACGGACAAAGAAAAACAATATGGTAAGCTGAACTGGTTAGACGTTAATTCAACCGATTTTGACTTCTCTAAAATCGAAAATATACCTCTAGAAGAACGTTTGATATTTAAGCTAGAAGAAGATTTTGGGTTGATTTTCATCCACCAAAGTGTGATCGATCTGCTTAAGAAAGATGTCAAAGATGTTTGGGTTAGGGATGTATAGTTAAAGTCACAGAAGGTTATCACTATTTGCTTGAAGTGCACCTAACATGGTGCACTTTTAGTTAACAGCCTCTTTAAGTTTAGCAAATTAAACACTAATTAGATCAATACAGCTTCAAAACAGGGATACAAAAAAGCAGCCTAGTTGGCTGCCTTCATTTAATTGGACTGTATGGTTGTAACGATTAATGAAATCCTTCAATAAAAGTTTCAACGAAACCTTTTAACCGCTCAGTAATGCGAGGAAGAATAGTTCTTCGGGTTCTAAAAGTCATCTTCTCAGTTGTTAGCTGGGCAATATCATCCGACTTCAAGCTGTCTACACTCATACCGTTCTCGATGTTCGTCACCATTTCGCTGAACTTATCGGTGTCCAACTTCTCTTCTTCTGCTATCTGGCTTAGCTCTTTTTGCTTTTGCTCTTCGATGTACTCATCAAATTCAGCACCTTGCACTAAGCCTTGCATCGACTTCTCAATAAAATCTTCGATGAGAGAGCGCTTACTGTGCAATGTCGGTTCAGTAGCCAGTAAGTTAGCGATAACTTGGCGCTTTTTCTCTTTCGCTTCGTCACAAGATTCTTCGAACATTGTCATTAGAAGATGACGGATATAGCTAACGTTGACTTCATCTCGTTGGAGTAGCTCTAGCTCAAAATCGATGTCCGCTAGGATAGACTCTTTATCTGCAGGACCTTTCTTGAGTTCACGGGCTAAATCGCTGTATTTAGAGGCGTAGTCAACGAACTCTTGTTCAGACATACCAAGTGTTTCAATGTCGAAGTCGCTAAATGTCTCTAGCTGGTTCTTTAAGCGCATCAAGATGCGGAACTGCTTAATAAAGCCTGCTTGCATATCTTCATCAGGCAAGTCATCGACACTCTGCACATCAGGAGCAATTGCTTTCAACGCTTCAAGCGCTTTAGAAAAGTCTTCCGTCAGCCCGTTAAGATCTGGTACTTCGATATCTTCAATTGGCTTCTTGTTTGAGAATAACTTAAACGCCTCGTCAGCTTGCGGTTTGAGGTTGCGGTAACACATGACGTTACCATGCGACTTCACTGTGCCGTTTAGGCGGTTAGTTCGGGAGAAGGCTTGCACCAAGCCATGGTATTTAAGGTTTTTATCGACATAGATGGTATTCAAACCAGGAGCATCAAAACCTGTTAAGAACATATTCACGACTAGCAAAATATCTACCTCACCGTTCTTGGTGCGGTTCGATAGATCCTTGTAGTAGTTGTAGAAACTGTCGGTATCTTGGGTTGAATAGCTTGTACCAAACTGCTGGTTATAGTCTTCGATGTAAGCATCTAGCTTGTCTCGACTATGCACTTTGGCATTGGCTTCCGCCAAGCCTTTAACATTGACCTCACCTTCGAACTCTTCTTCCTCATTTACGCCATAGCTAAAGATGGTGCCGATATTGAGCTTATGTTTGCCCTCTTCTTTGAGTGCTTTGAAGGTGTCGTAATAAGTGATGAGATCAGGTACACTCGCAACACACAGCATGGCGTTAAACTTGCGTTTGGTCTTATGACCGTGGATACCAATGATGTGCTCACATACTTGTTTAATACGCTTTGGAGAGCTAAAAAACTCGGCGACATCGATACTACTTACATCGACATCCATGCCATCGTTTTTATGCTTCAGCTTGCCGTAATACTCGATAGCAAATGGCAACACGTTATCGTCTTTGATGGCATCAACAATTACATAGCTATGGAGGCGCTCACCAAATAGATCCTTTGTGGTTCTTTTTTGTGTGCCTTTACCTTCCACTTTTTTAGCGGTCGCATTGTCGGCGAAGATTGGTGTCCCCGTAAAACCAAATAGCTGTGCTTTTTCGAAGAAGTCGACGATGTTTTGGTGCGTTTCGCCAAATTGACTGCGATGGCATTCATCAAAAATAAAGACCACTCGTTCTTGGCGAAGATGTTCAACCTGCTCTTTAAAACGAGGTTTGGTGATCAGGTTATTAAGCTTTTGAATTGTCGTAATGGTCAGCTTATTGATGCGATTGACTTTATTACTGTAGATAGGCGCATACTCTGCGACCCGAGGTAGCTCTTCACCATCATTGGCACTACTACCTTTTATGTTTAGGGCTGTCTTCGCCATGTTCTTTGGTGGAAGTGGTCGTGAACCGAGGAACTGATTCAGAAGGCTTTTAGTATCACCCGTGCTGTCGACACTACCTCTCAAGAACGCATCAAACTCTTTTGCGGTTTGGTAATCGAGGTCTTTACGGTCGACCACGAATACCACTCTATCCACATCTTCAAGCGTAGAGAGGATCTGGGCGGTTTTGAAGCTGGTCAGCGTCTTGCCGCTGCCAGTGGTGTGCCAAATGTAACCGTGGTTATTGTTGGTTTTAACCTGATTAACGAGCGCTTCTACCGCATAGAATTGGTAAGGGCGAAGCACCATCAAAAACTTTCCTGATTCGTTCTGTACGATGTAGCGACTGAGCATCTTAGTCAGATGAGCTTGATTTAAGAAAGCATCGGCAAACTGAGGCAGCGAGTTAATCTTGTTGTTCTCAATATCCGTCCAGTGGAAAGTCTGTTTAAACGAAAGCTCACGGTTGTTAGAGAAGTATTTGGTGTTAACACCGTTAGAGATAACAAACAACTGTACGTAGTTGAACAGCCCGCCTTGCGCACCGTAGGTATGCTTGTCGTAGCGTTTGATTTGATTGAAGGCCTCTGCCAGCTCAATGCCTCGGCGTTTTAGTTCAATTTGAATCAGCGGCAAACCATTCACCAAGATGGTGACGTCGTAGCGGTTCTCGTACGTCCCTTGAATGGTGAGCTGGTTGGTCACTTGGAAGTGGTTCTTGCTGGCATCATCAAATAACAGAGTCAGGTAATCGGTGGTGCCATCTTCACGAGTAACATCCACCTTGCCTTTCAAGCGCTTGGATTTATCGAAGATGCTGCCTTTTTCAAGTTTGATTAGCACACCTTCAAACTCACGCTCGTTGAGCGTGACGCCATTAGCTTTCTCAAGCTGAGTTTTGAGGTTCGCCTTCAGCGCCTCAGCGTTACCAATATCGACAGGTTTGAAATCGGCAGCGACAAGCTGATCGATTAGCTCTTTTTCAAGTTGTGCTTCTGATTGTGTGCTCATAATTCTTCTTTTTATAAATCCAACTAACGATTACCTACTTTTTAACGCAGATAATTGGGCTGTCAACAAGGCAGCAATTGAGCGAAGCCCTAGGACCATAGCTTGCCTATATGACTAGGGTGAGTGAAAGCCGCTAACGCCGTTGACGGTTCAATTAGCAAAGTTAAACGAACATTTGTTGTAATAATCCTCTCTTCCACTCTTTAGCTTTCTCCAGCTCTGAGTTGGCTAGGTCGATCTTCTGATCGATAGCTGATAGGAAGTTAGCAATCTTAGTTTGCTCATCCCTAGAAGGAACACTTACTAAACAATGTCCAATCTCTCCCAAGTTGATTTTCTTCGGGAACGCTACATGTATCATCCTTTTCCATAACTCAGATTGGAAGTTAGGTGATTGCATAAAAGATGCAAGATACTGTCCAACGATTTCATCGTTGTATTTAACTAAAGCGAGGCTTACGTAAAAAGATGCTCTTACATCCCAATCTATCAATCTGACGTCGCCAACAGACCCTATTCGAGTTAAAAGAATATCTCCTTTTTTAAGCGTTACCCTTTTACACTCCTTAGCATAAACCTCTTCAGAGATGTACTTTGTCTTCTCAAATTGATTTGCTGTAACATGCTCTACACTATAAAAAGGAACGCCTTCATCTACATACTTTGGTGTTTGGTGGGTGCCGTCGTATATTCTTGCAAAGTCACCTAATGCCTTCTCTTCCCAATCAGGGAACTCGCTACCGTCATCTGCTTTAAAGCGCAGTGTCGGCGGGATAAAGGTTAGCTGTCCATCTTGCTCTTGCCACTTACCATTGAACAACTGTTGCATCACACCTTTTTTGTACTCGGCGAGCTTATCTTTTTTCTCTGTGAGTAGGGCAATCTTCTCATCGACCTTTGATAAGAAAGAGGCGATTTTTTGTTGTTCTGGGAGGGTCGGAAAAGCCATTTTGAACCCTTTAATAGATTCAAAATTTAGACCTTCTCGCCCACCTCCAGCCATACCTTGGAATACTAATTTCTCTCCTCGGTATGATGCTAAAAGAGATTGAGTAAAATATGGGTCATCATTCTTCAGTCGAATTATGCAGACGTGTTGATTTAAGTTGCCGTCCTGAAAGCAGTCAGGAACAACACATGAACGGCCGATAGAGGCTCCTGTTATGTTCAACAAAATGTCTTTTGGTTGGATTTGACTTCGCTTCATTGAAGCATGTGTATTTTCGGGAATATAGCGAATGTCATTAAGAAGCAATCTGTTGTAATTAACATTCTGGCTTCGGATAAAGGGAATACCACTTGTGGAATATGCTTTTTCTCCACCTCTTGGAGTAGCACCACTTCCGACTTTACTTGTAAGAGCGCCTAACTTAGTTGTTTTCCAACTACCTTCAAACTCACCAAACCTCAGCTTAGGCACATTCATTTGTTCAGTCATAACGTACCTACCTTACTCTTTACCTGAAAGAAAGGGCGCTTTGATATTAAGCTGAGAACAGAAATCAGCAATATCTGCATCCACAGAGTGCATCTTGGTTTCTAGGCTCGCTAGGTCTTGAGCTACGGCATCTAGATCCACTGGTTCCTCTTCTTCAAAGGTATCCACGTAGCGAGGGATATTGAGGTTGTAGTCGTTCTCTTCAACCTCGGTAAGCTTGGCGACGTGGGCAAACTTTTCGACGGATTCTCGTTTACGATAAGCCTCAACAATGCGCTCGACGTCTTCATTACGCATAAAGTTTTGCGCTTTGCCTTTTTCGAAGTGGTTAGAGGCATCGATAAACAGCACGTTGTCATCGTTTTTACGGTTCTTCTTAAACACTAAGATACAAGTCGGGATACTTGTACCGAAGAAGATACCCGCAGGTAAGCCAATCACTGCATCTAGGTAGTTCTTTTTCTCGATAAGGTGCTTACGGATATGACCTTCTGCCGCCCCACGGAATAGAATGCCGTGAGGGACAACCACCGCTAATGTGCCCGTTTCATTCAATTGGTGGATCATGTGTAGAACAAAAGCGAAATCAGCTTTCGATTTAGGAGCAAGCTTGCCGTAGTCAGCGAAGCGTTCACTGTTTAAGTGCAGTTCGTTAGCACTCCAGTTCGCTGAAAACGGAGGGTTAGCTACTACCGCATCAAAACGTTGCTCTAGGTGCATTGGGTGCTCTAGGGTGTCATCGTTTTTAATGTCGAATTTATCGTAACGCACGCCGTGCATCAGCATGTTCATACGAGCGAGGTTGTAAGTGCTTGGGTTTTGCTCCTGACCACAAAACTCAAGATTGTGGCTACCGACTTCACGAGCAACACGTAGTAGCAATGAGCCTGAACCACAAGTAGGGTCATATACCGATTTCACATTACCATCTAGACTAACAAGTTTAGCGAGAATCTTACTAACCTGTTGCGGGGTATAGAACTCACCCGCCTTTTTACCTGCACCAGAGGCAAATTGACCGATGAGGTATTCGTAGGCATCACCCAGCAAATCAATCTCAGTATTTTCTAAGTGAAAGTCGATATTATCTAGGTGAACCAAAACCTGACTGATTAGCTTGTTACGTGCGTCAGGGTTTTTACCTAACTTGCTTGAGTTAAGGTCTAACTCTTCAAATAAACCATTGAAGTCATCAGCAGAGTCCGCCGCTGTGGTGGATTGTTCAATATCAGCAAGAGTGCGATCAAGCTCGTCAACAATGAACTCTTGCTTCTTACCACGCCCCGCTAGACTAGAGAAAAGCTGTTTAGGCGCAATAAAGTAACCAAGGTTCTCGACACACTCTTCACGAAGGTCATTGATTAGCTCCTTATCATCAGCTGCAGCAACAAAGGTAATGCCATCTTCAGCAAGCAGCTCATCACAGTAACGGTTTAGCTTGTCTGATAGATACTTGTAGAAGATAAGCCCCAGAATGTAATCACGAAAATCGTCCGCAGACATGTTGCCACGTAGTGTGTTGGCAATGTTCCAGAGCTGTTTTTGAAGTTCTTGTTGGTGTTGTTGAACCATGGTTTACCTGTTGATGTACGTTCAATCAATAATTAAGCCGAATTGTACCAGAAACCAAAGCGTTGCGATTGTTTTATGTCACGACCAAGATTGAAATGTTGCCCCACCTACTCCACCAATACAGTAAAGAGATGGGGACAACTATTTATAAAGGAAACAGGTATTTATTGACGCCACCAGAGAACTTTCGATCTATGTTTCCTTCTTCCGTCAACATCATCAATGCCTTTCCTACAACATTAGATTTGCTAGCGTGGACGCCGATCAGTTGGCATATCTGTGTGCTAGTCTGCCAACGTCGCTCATTGTCTTGGTAGTTAGCAAGGTAATCTTTAAGCACAGTGTAATAGTCACCTTTATCCATGAATTTTTGACTTTCCTCGCTGACCTTCGCTTGCTCCTCAGTAGTTAAATTCCACGAGTAGCCCTCCACTTCAAGAAGGTGACGAACCTCTAACCAGAACTGACGAAGTTTGTTCTCTTCAATCAGTGTGAGCTCTCCTGTGCTTTTATATTGCCAGCCCAAGAGATCATTGAGAGTGTCCATATCCGTTTGCTCAACCAACTCGATGACCGCATAACGACTATTACCTGTCTGATCTTTCAAAAAGTGAGTTTCATTGACGGTGGCTATCAAGTTGGTTTGTCGTGGCTTTTTAATGTCAGTTCTTGCATAAGGTGGACGAACTGTATCAATCGATCTCGTGATAAACGCCTTGAGGCTACCCTGACAATTCGCGGTGGTACGCTCTAGCTCACCTAGTTCAACAACCCAGCTTCTGATTACACTTAGCACACTATCTTTACTGTCTGGATTCAATTCAGCTCCTTCAAGAAAGGCTCCATTTACTACCGCGCTGACACGCTCGACAAAAGCGGTTTTCATGAAGGATTGCTCCCCTTTAAGAACAGGAACTAACTTACTTTTAAAATTTGGAACAGTTATTGATGCTACACATCCAATTAGCCAGCGTTTGATCACAGTTCTAGTCAGAGCAACATCTTTCGACTTGAGACAGTTAATTACATCGTCAACTCTCGATGTACCATCCCATGAGTGCCCTTCTAGCCAGTGACCTACAGGGTGATACGCGTTACTTTGCGCTACAGCGGTGAGATGGTCATCAATGGCCGTTCTTGGTACAGCATGGATAGAGCACAGTGACACAATCTTACTTCGAATAACCTCAGGACTTCCTATGCACTTGTCTAGATGGAATATCTCAGGCTCCAATGTCATCAAGTTTATTTTCGCTTCGTAACCATGATGCGCTAATAAAGCCGCTAGATTGTCTGCTGTATTTAATACGACGGGCTGCCCTTTACCTAAGCGTGTATCAGGAAAGCGTAGTTCTGCGTTCGTGATGTTAGAATTGCTCATAGAGGAAATCTTGATTTAAAAGTTGATCTAAAGATTTACCCTCACCAAACTTATCCATTAGCGAGAAAATACCCTGTCGTGCTTGTTTATCTGCATACCTTAGTATTGACCCCATCTCGGTCGTAGGGTACTCATCCCAATTGTGAATGTTTCTAATCAGGAGCTTTACTTCACGTCGATGAGCACAGCTTTCGAAGAAATGTAAGATGTCGTCGATCTCATCAATAGAGAAATAACGAATTTCAATATAGCGCTGCGCTTTGATTAGTTGTTGTTTAGATAGACCTAACTCCAGTTCAAGTTGGTGGTTAGGTGTAGATTTAGAGTCTCCGTCGACTTTGATAGCAGTATTGATTTGCATGGTTTCTTTTTCTTAAAGCTCGATCTATTTACACAACAAAGCAATAGAAAAACTAAAATTATCGACGTATTTTTTATACGTTATTGATTTTCCGGTGATAAAAATTTGGGGGAGTTAAGAGGGTGTCCCTCTTGCATTAATAAGCAAAGGTAGGCATATGGAAGAAGACGCTGAAGGTTGTGATCGATGTATGAAGAAAGGTATACGCCATACACATTATACTAAGAGATTCAGATCTATTTTTAGACTCAAAAAACGAATTCCTGAACAAGTTACCGTAGATGCATTCTGCTATAAACCAGGAAAATATCGACTTTTGAGTATAAGAGAACAAGTCAAAGCAATTAGCAAATAAAAGAGGTATAAAATGGAGTTTTCGGTAATCTCTGAGGACTTTATGAGAAGCTCGACTGCATTCCAATGCGTGGATAGTAGGGAGTTTTTCTACAGTACAAACAACTACCACCCTACAACTTCAGAGAGTTCAATAAAATGGGAGGACAAGAATATCATGTCCTCTATGGTACACCCAATTGCTGACAATGGTGACATATGCGTTACGAAAGACTTAGCAGAAATAATAATGAGTTTCGATCCATATGGAATAGAGGTGTATCCAGCTTCACTAGTAACAAAAAATGAAGAGATTAACAATCGATATATACTCGCTATAAATAATATACAAGATGTTGTGGATTTCGATCGTAGTGTTGTAGAAAAATCTCCTAACAATGGCGATTTGATCGTGCATCGATTATTTCTTTGTTCCGATAAAATATCAAAAATACCATTTAATAAGCGAATAATTTATAGAGCCAAAGATGCTGACACAGCTGTTTTTTTTGCTCCAGAGATCTTTGACTTGATAAAGGATGATAGCCGTTTTGCTCTATTAAGAAAGTTAAAGAAGAACACCAAAATGCGTGCACCTAAATTTTAGGAACCATAATGAAATCAGAATATTTTATACTAGAGAAAAATAGACTTAAAGAATTCCCATTACAAGAGACGCCACGCCCTATAGTTCCAGTAGAACCTGATTTGCTGTTGGAGATGACCTTTTCGCCAAAGCTGTTTATTATCAGCGATATTGCCTCAAAAGTAGAGCAACTAGTGCAACATGGTGTGGATTGGTTAGATGCTCGTGTTGACTGTTCTCCAAGCCAACCTTCTGATGACCAAATAAAGGTTTATGAAGATTATCGAATGCCGTATATCCATCAAACTTATAGACTGACGGACAAAGAAAAGCAACACGGTAAGCTGAACTGGTTAGACGTTAATTCAACCGATTTTGACTTCTCTAAAATCGAAAATATACCTCTAGAAGAACGTTTGATATTTAAGCTAGAAGAAGATTTTGGGTTAGTTTTCATTCATCAAAGTGTGATAGATCTGCTTAAGAAGCATGTGAAAGACGTTTGGGTTAGAGATGTATAGTTAAAGTCACAAGAAGGGTGTCAGCATTGCTTGAAGTGCATCTAACATGATGCACTTTTAGCTAACAGCCACTTTAAGTTTAGCAACTTAAACACTAATTAGATCAATACAGCTTCAAGACGAGGCAGGGATACAAAAAAGCCCGCAAATCACTTTGCGGGCTTTTAAATGGGTGGAAGCCCCAGCCACATCCCGGCACACAAGTCACTCGCTGCGGCTGCTTCCTTCCGGACCTGACCGAGTTCACGAGCTATTGTTGCGGGAGGACCAGGGCTTCCATAGATTCTGTTTCCTTAGCATGGCTAAGGAGTGAGGGGATTATCAGCCATCACCGCAGGTAATTCAAGGGAAATTCTTAATATTGCCTTCGATTTTGTGCCAAGTGATTAGTCGTTAACCACCCTTACTAAAATGGACAACATTTTGCTCATTGGACTGACGGCTTATTATACAGCGACGCTTCTCTCGTTTATGATCGTACATAGCTTGGTCTGCCTCGTTCAGCACTTCTTGCAGCGTCATAAAGCGGTCTCTTGGGCATGATATGCCAATCGCAACAGACACATCCAAGGAGACTTGATGGTCTTCGGAAACAAAGTGCAATGAAGATAACTTATCAATCAGAGCATTTAGAGTTACTTCTTCAGGCTGACCAATCAATATAAATTCGTCCCCCCCAATCCTATAACTGTTTCCTTTCCAATAAAGTTCGATTTGGCGCGCTACGGCTTTTAAGACTTGGTCGCCAATTTCATGTCCATAGGTATCATTAATAAACTTGAACCGGTTGATATCCAGATAGAGCAAAGTGTAATGAGCATTGATACCAGAACGAAAACGTCGGTGCATTGAGCGTCGGTTTTTCAATCGGGTCAAGTTATCTGTGGTTGACTGGCTGTGAAGGTATATAGCCACGATCGCTAAGAAACCTAACACCAACATAAACAACGCCCTACTCTGGCGTGAAAAGCTCTGTTCCGCCTGAAGAGTGGCTTTCCAGTCTGGCCGATAGTCATAGCGTTTGACGATTCGTTCGGTGTCGATCATCTTCAACGCTCGACTGAACAAAGGCGCTAAGGACGCCCCCACCTGATTTTTGGCAAACCCTATCGCAATGTCTGAGGTGTAATACCCTCCTATCAACAGGTCTTCCGTCAAAGGAAGTAGATCTTTTGACTCTCGCAATAGCGTATTAAAGTTCGCTCGGCTTATCGCAATGTAGTCGACTTCATGATTCATAAGCGCCTTCAATTGCGACTCACTGCTGTCATACGTTAGCAATGTCTTCTTAGGAAGTAGCCCTCTTAGCAGCTCTTCGTAAAAATCATCTTTAACGACACCAATACGTTCAACAATCAGCTCAGAGACATTGCTGTATACATTATCTTTGTACCCTTCGCGCTTAACTAGTATCGCTTCAGGCTGATAATACGGGTCACTGTAGTAGACTAAGTCTTTGCGGGCTTCAGAGATCGCAATTGGAGAAAGCACATCAATACGTTTGGCAATCAAGTCACCATACATGCTCTCCCAGGATTCATCCGCGGTGCTTTCGAGCTTACAGTTCAACATCAGGATGTCACATGCCTGAAGAACGATATCCGCAGTAATGCCCGCTATAGAACCATCATTTAGGTACGTGGCGTATTGACCGATATTTTCGATTTTAACTCTTAGCGGACGATTAAAGTTGATACCACTATTGAGTACCGCTTGTCGTAGTGCCTGCTGACGAATCTCAAATTGATATTGGTTGATAGATTCGCGTAAAAGCTTTTGCACTTCAGCGCTATGTACATAGTGCTCGATCGTTTTCAATAATTGGTGGTGGGCACCTTTAAGTGAAACGATAGAAACAGGCTTGATTGAAAGCTGGTGATTGAGCAGCTGCGCATCATACCCCGCAAGCAACATAGGCTTGAGCTGATTGATAGCATCAACCACACCATCCACCGTTCCTTGTTTGAGTAACTGTAGAGCTTCAGACTGACCAGAATACTCAACCAATGCTATCGCAGGAAAAGCCTTGCGGATCAGCTCGCCATATATAGTGCCTTTCGGTACACCGACGGTATGAAGTTTATCTAATGTCGCATTAGTAGCGCTGTAGACGTAGGTATACTCAATATTGGTTGGGCTAGAGAAATCAAAGTAGAGCGCTCTATCTGGCGTGTAAGTCACGTTCGCCGCAAAGTCACTTTCCCCTGCTTTCACTGAGTCCAGGATCGCATCAAAGCTAGGGTAATAAACGTATTGAACATCAAGCTGAAATTTAGACGCAACGGCATCAAACAGAACGCGCGTCACTACGTCGTCTGCTTCCATGGCAACTTTATAATTGGGAGTCTGGGCTTTGACGGGCAGAAACCAGATAGCGAAAAGCAATACAGCTATCCAGCCGAAGCGTCGTTTTATTAGCATAGAGAACGTTCAAAAAGACAGTGCGACTAGGAGGTGGTTATAGTGCAACCACACAATAAGTAATGTTTAAAATATGCGCAATTCTGGCATAGATAATAAAATTGTCCAAGCGCATATTTTAAAATGAACTTATCTTCTTTAACTATAAATCTGCTTCCTCATCTGAGCTGCGCAAAATGTAGTCGGTCATCCATGCGGTACCCAGCAAGCAAATCCACACGACAAAAACAGGGTTTGGCACCTCAACCGTTGGCGTTACCACTAACGCTGCAAATCCAACCGTAGGGAGCGTCCAGCACAGCAGCTTTCCCCAACGGAAGCTCTCTAATTTAGACAAGCTTTCCATGGACGCAAATATTCCCGTGACACATAGCGCAACCAATGCCGCGTAGGATAAGTCAGCCATCCACAAAGGTAGAATCAGCCCCAATGCCCACCAACTATGTTTGTTGTTAGACTGCCAATGGCGTGAAGCCCACCATGTCACAATCACCGACAAAGTCTGCACAACGGTAATCATCGGATCTCCACCGAGTTTGCCTCCCGACTGAGTCACCATAATTCCCACCTGCAATGTCAACACGATAAGTGCAGCGGTCAATAAGACACCTAAACTGCTTCGTCTGGAAAATACCACCATCAGCAGCGGGAATAATATCCACTGGCTAATCGAAAGTGCAATCGGTTGATAAGGCAACGTCAAACCATAGGTCGTTAGCGCGGCCATCAGAATAAGCCCAATAACACCACCTTGCGGAAATATCCATAAAGCGGGAATGATCAAAGCCAAAACAGGAATGTCGCCGTCACTCAGACTGATAGCCCGAGCACAAACAACAGCCAACAAGGTTGTCACTAAGAACTGAAATGTAGAAAATACCATGCCCTCTCCTTATCCCTTCCATGGAAAAATCGAACTAGGACAAAATCATTATGGACCAGTTTTTAGCGCAAATCTTTGCGGTGATTCACCAAATTCCATGTGGAAAAGTAACCACTTACGGAGAAATCGCCAAACTTGCTGGTTATCCGGGCTATGCTCGCCATGTCGGAAAAGCCTTAGGTAACCTGCCAAAAGACTCAAAACTCCCTTGGTTTAGGGTCATTAATAGTCAGGGAAGAATTTCGCTAAAAGGTGAGCATTTAGTCAGACAAAGGGAATTGCTGATAGCGGAAGATATTGAAGTCACCAACGATGGAAAGGTGAACTTGAGAAAGTTTCGATGGCAGCCTTAGGCTGCCATCTAACATTGCATACTAGTGGCTGACTCCAACCAAAACTAAATCAACGTGACTGGTCTGATTCTGATCGGTGATCACTGGATATACGGTATCACTGATGAGACGCAGTTGACCGTCTACTTCGATTCGCGCACTGACACTGTAAGTGTGATGCGGTTTTATTTTTCTCGGATCAAACGCTAAATCAAACTTAAAAGGTACTTGAGTACCTCCCGTTTCAAATCGGTGTTTTGCTATCACTGTAGCGGGCGCATCCGCGAGTGAGATATCTTGCAGCGTCACGGTTACCAGCGCACTGTCAGGCAATGCAATGAATTGTCGATAAGCGACGGTGCCTGATACAGCTGTCATTTCCACTTCCCCTTCAACTTTCTGCGGAGACTGGCAACCAAGCAATGCCATACCCAACATAGCGGAAACAAACAGCATCAACGCTTTCTTCATAAAGCCTCACATAAACAATGGAATACCGGAAGATTATATGCAGTGGAGTTCGCTTTGTCATGTTCCTAACCGCGTGATGCTCCCTCACCTAAACACGTTGGTCATTTTTATCACATAACGGCCAAATAGCTGTTTAACTTATCAGTTTGTGCTTAAAATAGACGTATATTGACTAAATTGTTAAAGGTACAGGAATGAGCAAGCCACTCAACGAACTTCTGGAATTATTGAAACTGGAGAAGCTAGAAGAAGGGCTTTTCAGAGGCCAGAGTGAGAATCTCGGCCTACCTCAGGTTTACGGTGGGCAAGTGATTGGTCAGGCGCTCTCTGCTGCTCGATACACAGTGGCTGATGATCGAACGGTTCACTCATTCCATAGCTATTTTCTTTACCCTGGGGATCCAGAAAAGCCGATTGTTTATGATGTAGAAAACCTACGTGATGGCAGAAGTTTTAGCACTCGCCGAGTCAAAGCAATTCAAAATGGCCGACCGATTTTCTATCTCACCGCTTCCTACCATGGCGAAGCACCGGGATTTGAGCATCAAAACACCATGCCAGACATTCCGGGCCCAGAGAATTACGCCTCAGAGTCAGAGCTGGCGGAACGAATCGCGGACTTTTTGCCAGAGAAAATTAAAGTGGCATTCTGTGGCGAGAAACCAATCGAGACTCGCCCTGTAACGGTGGTAAACCCACTGAAACCACATAAAGAAGAGCCAAAGCAATATCTGTGGATTAAAGCCAACGGAGAAATGCCGGACAACCAGCTGATTCATCAATATCTGCTGGGCTACGCATCGGACTGGGGTTTTCTGGTCACAGCATTACACCCACACGGCGTATCACTGATGACACCTAATTTCCAAGTCGCCACTATCGACCATTCCATATGGTTCCACCGACCTTTTAAGATGGACGAGTGGCTGCTTTACGTTATTGAAAGCCCAACCTCAAGTAATACTCGCGGTTTAGTTCGAGGCGAAATATACAATCGTCAGGGCCATCTGGTGGCTTCTGCTGTTCAGGAAGGTGTGATGAGGTTTACCAAGTAACCAATCCCCAAAAAGACACCCAATGTAAAATTTCTGTATGCTCAGAGAATTCAGGTTTACTCTGAGCATCTCATCAGATTAGGATGCTGGCATATGCATTATGTTTAGCTTATCGCGATGAAAAAAAATCTCCTCACTCTCATTCTGTTTCTTTTCTCTACACAAGTGCTTGCTGACTCACTAACAAAGCAGATAGCTCTGATTGAGCAGCAATCTGGCGGTCGTTTGGGCGTTGCTGTACTCGACACACAAAATCACAAACAATGGCAATATCACGGCGATGATCGTTTTCCAATGATGAGCACATTTAAAACACTCATGTGTGCCAATGCACTCTACTTGGCTGAACAAAAAAAGCTTAACTTAAATGCCACAACCAAGGTCAAAAAAAGCGTTCTGGTGACTTGGTCCCCGATTACTGAGAAGTTGATTGGTCAAGAGATCACTGTTCAAAAGGCATGTGAAGCGACTATGCTGATGAGCGACAACACTGCAGCTAATATCGTGTTGCATCAAATTGGCGGGCCAGAGCAGGTTACACAGTTTGTCCGCAGTCTCGACGACAAGGTCACTCGACTGGATCGATTTGAACCAGAGCTCAATCAGGCCACACCTGGAGATAAGCGAGATACCACGTCACCTAGTGCTATGGTTGAGTTACTCAACACCCTCTTACTACAAGACGGGTTGAATCAGGAATCTCAACAACAACTACTGACGTGGATGAAAAACAATAAGGTCTCGGATCCTCTGATTCGTTCCGTTTTACCTCAAAGCTGGTCTATCGCCGACCGCTCCGGAGCGGGTAATCAAGGATCAAGAGGTATAACTGCACTAGTGTGGAACTCACAGCGCAAACCTGTCATCCTCAGTATCTACCTGACGCAAACTCAGCTTGATATGGCGCAGCGTAACCGCGTAATCAATCGAGTTGCTAATCTGGTGTTTGAACAGTTTTCTGTGAAGTAAACACACAAAAGAAGCCGTAAATGGCTTCTTTTTTAACTTAAAGTTGCTAGTCATTATTAATGGAAATGCCCGTGTGAGCGCTCGGCGCTGTAACCACGAAAGCTCGAATCGGTTGTGCCTTTAAAACAGTTAAGTACCCAAGGAAAAGTGTCCGTAACATAGTAGCCATACTGCCCATCTACCGTCATACCATTACATTCATCAAGGTCTCCCAACCCGACAGTATATTCCCAATCCCCGCGAAACTGTCCATCGTAATTGCTACTGGCTACATTACCTCCCACAACTGGTGCGGTATAGCTTCCTTCATCAACACGAGCTCCCGATTTAAGTTGATAGCTTGAAAGCGCCTTTCTTACTTGACCTGTTGAACTGTCAGTAAAACAACTTCCGTATACTGGGAAACCATCGGCAGCAAAGCCAATAACAGGCGACGCTTCACCACCAGCACAATCCTGAATAAACATTGCCACCGGATTACCATGATAGTGATACTCGCCTGTTGGTTGTACATGGGCATTGTGGGTATCAGTACCGAAGCCATTCAAGGAAGACATAGGATCGTAACGCCAAGGGTTGTTAATCTGGTCCTGACCACACCCTGTTCTTTCATCTCCGACGCCATAACAAGCAGCAGCAAGCAAATCCACTTTTACGCCATTGAGTAAAATCGCTTCTGATGTGCCAAGACTCAGCTCGGTTACACTGGAGGCGGCACTCGGAGAAGCTGTGAATTCATAACCAATACTCTGCTCCGACACATTTGTTGCAAATGACGCAGTAGCATCGTTAAAGTCATGATTGGGAATTGCATTCGACTGCACGATACACTTCGTGCCACTGGAGGAGATATCCACTTGTCCTGTAAACAGTAGCGACCGCTGAATATCGTTAACTGAAGAAAAGAAATTCCCTAAATACTGCTGACAATCACCGGAAAGGTTAGTGAAATAGGTATTTGTGATGTCAGAGCTGGAACCCGTGGCAGAGTTTTCCTCCTCGCCACTATTACAACCAAACAGCAACAACATTATTGCCGCCGTCGAGGAATATGAGACTAGATTTGAGACTGGCATTTCATTCACTCTATTTATGATTATTTTTAGTGAGATTAGCCAGCCCTCCAAATTTATAAATCTGATTTACCAGACTTTACGTGTCTATACACTTCTTTACGTTTCTTCAATCGGCAACGCTGTTGTGTATTTGAGCGGTTCCATCGCAAAGGTTGAGGTAACATTGGATATCCCTACGACAGAATTAACCAGCTTTTTATAAAAGTTATCAAAGCACTGCATATCTTTGACCTGAACTTTCATCATGTAATCGTATTCTCCGGCCATGCGATAGAACTCCATTACTTCAGGAAAATCCGAGGCTGTAGATACAAACTGACTATACCACTCATGGGAGTGATCGCAGGTTTTCACCAAAACAAAGGCAGTAAAAGATAAGTCGAGCTTTTCTGGGTTGAGCAAAGCGACGCGTTTTTCAATCACCCCTGATTCTTCCAGCTTTTTCAATCGCTTCCAGCATGGTGTTGTCGTCAGATTTACCGCTTCTGCCAAATCATTGAGCGACAAAGTCCCATCTTGTTGTAACAACGCTAGGATTTTTCGGTCCACTTTATCCAGTTCCATACTCACCGTCTCATGATAGAAAAGTTTTCTCCAAATAAAGCAAATTAAAGGCAATTAGGCAAAGTATTTCTCCTATTATATAGATAGATTATTAGCATAACGATGCTAAGGAGATACCCATGTGTACAGATCACAACTGGATTAATAACGCGATTCGAAAAATTGAGGCTGATTTCCAACGCTCCGCAGACACCCACTTGATCAAACTGGATTTACCAAGTGTGGAAGGGATCGATATTTACCTCAAAGATGAAAGTACACACCCAACAGGTTCTCTAAAGCACCGTCTAGCGCGTTCACTTTTCCTATACGCGATTTGTAATGGCTGGGTTGGCCCTGAAACCACCATTATTGAGTCGTCATCGGGTAGCACCGCTGTCTCTGAGGCGTATTTTGCTCGTCTACTTGGATTACCATTTATTGCTGTCATGCCGAAGTGCACAGCGAAGAAGAAAATTGAGCAGATTGAGTTTTATGGTGGTCAGGCACACTTGGTTGATCGCTCAGATCAGATCTACGCAGAATCACATCGATTAGCGAAAGAGCTCAATGGCCATTATATGGACCAGTTCACCTATGCCGAGCGTGCGACAGACTGGCGTGGAAACAATAATATTGCCAATTCCATTTTCAGCCAGATGAAGCTTGAAGATAACCCTATTCCTAAATGGGTCGTCATGAGCCCGGGCACGGGGGGGACTTCCGCGACCATTGGCCGTTTTATTCGCTATCAGCAACACTCGACTAAACTTTGCGTCGTTGACCCAGAAAACTCGGTCTTCCATGATTTCTTCAAAACAGGCAACCCTGAACTCAAAGGAAACTGCGGAAGTAAGATCGAAGGTATTGGTCGACCTCGCGTAGAGCCAAGTTTCATTCCGGGTGTGATTGACGAGATGCGCACTATTCCAGATGCCGCTTCAGTCGCCACTGCGCACTGGCTTGAAAAAATCCTTGGCCGTAAAGTAGGCGCATCAACAGGGACTAACCTGTACGGTGCACTGCAGATAGCAAGTGAAATGAAAGCACGTGGTGAAACAGGCTCTATCGTGACACTTTTGTGTGATAGTGGTGAACGTTACCTAGACACCTACTACAATAGTGATTGGGTAAAACAAAACATCGGCGATTTGCAACCTTACCTAACGAATTTAGAGACGTTTGAAGCAACTGGCCAAATCTAAATAACAATAACAACGTCAGTTGGAAACTCAAACGCCACTCATCTGAGTGGCGTTTTCATATTAAGCCAGAAGCCGCAGGCTCTGATTAGCTCTTTTTCTGGCGCGCTTCGTAAGCCGCGAGTTGCTCAGGTGTCGCTTTCGGCTGATGGTTCTGCTTCCACTCATCGTAAGTCATGCCATAAACACGCTCACGAGCGTCATCAATGTCCAGCTCTAAGCCCTGAGTTTCCGCTTCAGCTTTATACCATTTACTGAAACAGTTACGACAGAACCCCGCAAGGATCATCAGATCAATGTTCTGCACGTCTTTATTCTCATCAAGGTGAGAGAGCAAACGGCGAAATACCGCAGCATCTAGTTTGTCCTGCTCTTCTTGAGAAAGGTTTTTATATTTAAATTCAGCCACTTTACTTACCTATTGTTGTTCTGTATCGAATTATCTTATCAAGTCTTGGCCCAATACAAAAACGCCCAAGCACTTGGCTTGGGCGTTTATTACAAAATTGAGCTTAACCTTGAATACCAACAATCAACCATGGAGCGTTAGGTACCGTTAGGTCACGCTCAAGGTGCCAGATGTCTTCAATGTTCTCTTCAACATTCTCTACAGCATCACGGTAGCGGCCGCTAAACTGTAAGCTAAGCTGAGCTTTACTTGCGTCATAGTCTGCACGAACGATTTCTGCATCAACGTACATAACATCAGTGTGTTGCTCACCTTCCAGTTTCGCACGCTCAGCTTTCAGGTCTTCAAACAGACTTGGAGAAACATATTCTTCAATCGTATCAAGCTGGTTGTGGTTCCATGCGCCTTGAAGAGTTCGGTAATGCTCACGAGAGCCATTAATAAAGGCCACTTTATCAAAACCCGGTGGATAGTTGTGTGGAATATCAGATTGCGCACCAAAGCCAAAACCACCTTGGCTACCAGACTGAGGCTGTTGCTCGAAGTTATGAACATTCGGTTGCTCAAACTTAGGTGCAGAACCACCAAACGCAGGCTGCTGTCTTTGCTGATTCATACTGCCCTGCTTCGAGCCAAGCAAACCGCGCATCAATTTGAAGATGATAAACGCCACTAAGCCCATGATCAGGATATCCATGAACTGGATTCCTTCAAACGCGCCACCGAAGAATGCTGCTAAAAGACCGCCTGCTAAAAGACCGCCAAGCAATCCGCCCATTAGGCCTTTTTTACTAGACCCTTGCGTTTTTGCGCCTTGGTCTTTACCAATCGAGTTTGTGTTTTGCTGTTGCTGCTTTGGTGCAGGAGCTGTTTTAAAGCTCTTACCAAATGACTTACCGCCACCAAACTTCTTCGCTTCTGCGATAGGAGTAATAGCAACAGATACCATTAGCAAAGCAACGAGGGAAAAAAGTCGTTTCATATTTTTCCTTAGGGTTTCCTGTATAAGGTAAGAATTATACTTATGGGGCAATAGTAGCCTTTGTATCTAGAGAATGAAATATGCCAAAGTCGAATACATGTATCAAAGTATTGCAAATTAGCGCTTCGCCAGTTGCGCTTAGCCGAGACCCTTATTAGAATATTGAACGTTGTTCATTTTTGAAAATTTATCATGGCCCGTAGAAACGATCATACGCGTGAAGAGCTCATCGCTCTCACTCTCGACACTGTCAAAGACTTCCTCAGCGAAAACTCCTATCACGAGTTAAGCCTACGTAAAGTCGCTAATATGATCGGTTATGTGCCGAGCACCCTAGTCAATGTGTTTGGCAATTACAACTTACTGCTACTCCATGCTGTTGCCCAGACTCTCGATGAACTGGCTGAAGAAGCTAAGGTCGTCGTCTCTCAGAGCCAAGATCCTAAAACCGCGCTCTACGAGTTAGCCTACTGCTATCATGATTTTGCTCAGCGCCACCCACATCGCTGGCAGCTGATTTTTGAGCACAACATGAACGGCGAAACTCTCCCTGAGTGGCAAGCTGAACGCATTGACAACATGACTGGCATGCTTGAACAGCTGCTGCAGGTTCTTGCACCTCATCGCTCATCGAAAGAAGTGTTGCAAGCAAGCCGCGTTCTGTGGTCAGGTGTGCATGGAATTACACTACTTAGTGTCGATGATAAATTCTTCGCAGCTGAGCCAGTTGACGGCAAAGAGCTCATCAACAACTTGCTCTCTCACTATATCGCGAACTGGTAATCGCATCCTAAAGGAACAGGGATAATCATGCCAAACAGCCAAACCTCTCTTTTAGGGCAGAGACGCTTTCTGCCCTATTTCGTGACTCAATTTTTTGGTGCTTTCAACGACAACATCTTCAAAAACGTTTTACTGTTGTTTGTTGCTTTTGCTGGAGTTGGAGCGCTACCTATTTCTAGCGACTTGTTTATTAACCTAGCGGCGGGACTATTCATTCTTCCCTTCTTCCTTTTTTCCGCGTCCGCTGGTGTTTTAGCCGATAAATACGAAAAGTCTTGGTTCATTCGCAAAGTAAAGCTGGCTGAAATCGGCATCATGTGCCTTGGAGCTATCGGCTTTATTACTGAGAGCTACATCATTCTTCTCATTCTACTGTTTTTGATGGGGACACAATCGGCGTTTTTTGGCCCGGTCAAATACGCATTGCTTCCACAACAATTAAAACCTCAAGAGCTGGTGCCTGGCAACGCTCTGGTTGAAACGGGTACGTTTCTCGCAATTCTTCTTGGTACACTCGGTGCTGGAATTATTGCTTCAGCCGAAAGCGCCAAATACGTAGCAGCCGGATGCGTCGTATTGTTTGCAGTGTTTGGTTATCTCGCCAGTCGTTCAATTCCTGAAGCACCCGCCAGCGCGCCAGACTTAAAGTTCCGCTGGCAGCCGATCAAACAAACCCGCAATACCATCGCCATCGCTAAATCAGACAAAACGATCTTCCAAGCCTTGATGGCAATTAGCTGGTTCTGGTTCTTAGGTGCAGCTTACCTGACCCAGTTCCCCAATTTCACAAAAATCTACCTTAATGGCAGTGAAAGTGCAGTCTCGTTTCTATTGGCACTTTTTTCTGTCGGCATCGCCTTCGGCTCTTTGGCCTGTGACAAACTATCCAACCATCGCATTGAAATCGGTATCGTCCCGCTGGGCAGCTTAGGTATCACCATCTTTGGGTTCTTAATGGCAACGTCTGTACCAACCAGCCTGCCAGAATTTGAAACCTTTACAGACTTTGTCTCTTATCAGCCACTGTGGCCTGTATTTATCTCGCTGCTGATGCTGGGAGCATCCGGTGGCGTGTTTATTGTTCCGCTCTATGCATTGATGCAGCAGCGTGCCAAAGTCACAGAGCGCGCTCAGGTGATTGCAGCACTTAACATCTATAACTCACTGTTTATGGTGGGCAGTGCCGTACTCGGTATCATCTGTCTAGCGATTATAGAAATGAGTATTCCACAGCTATTCCTATTACTCGCGCTCATGAACCTAGTGGTTGCTATTACCTTGTTCTTACGAGTTCCCATTTTCGCCGTGCGTTTTATCGTTTGGGTTCTCACCCATACTATGTATCGCGTTAAACACAAAAACTTACACCACCTACCTGAAAAAGGCGGAGCGTTGCTCGTCTGCAATCACGTTAGCTATATGGATGCTTTGCTGCTAAGCGCGGTTTGCCCAAGGCTGATTCGTTTTGTAATGGAAGAAGATTACGCCAACCTTCCACCTTTGCGTCGTTTTCTTAAGCGCGCGGGAGTAATCCCTATCTCCGCTTCCAACCGACGCTCCATTCGCAATGCGTTTGGTGAGATAGAACAAGCGTTAGAAGAAGGCCATTTGGTATGTATTTTTCCTGAAGGGCGCCTCACTAGCGATGGTGAAATGAATGACTTTATGCGTGGCATGGACATCATTCTAAAACGGAGTCCTGTCCCAGTGATCCCGATTGCGATTAAAGGTTTGTGGGGTAGCTTCTTCAGTCGCTATAAAGGAAAGGCTTGTAGCGGCCTACCTACTAGATTCTGGTCCAAGTTAGAGATAGAAGCAGGTCAACCTGTTGATTCCGCGGCGGCAACCACTGAGTTAATGCAGCATCAGGTCTCTCAGCTCAGAGGTGATTGGAAATAACTTTGCGAACATACGTTCACTAAATATGAACGTATGTTCAATTCATTCAAATCTACTTATCGGCTGGTTTTAGTTACACTCACCAGCTGTTTTGATTGCTATTTTGTGTAATGACGACGATTAAAAAGCAACTGCCATTTTGGTTGGCAATGATCATCTGCCTGACACCATGGATTACTTCACCAACCGCATTAGTGATTGGTTTCTTGCTGGCTTCATTGGGCATGGTGCCACAAGACTTTAATCTGGCAAAAGTGACCAAAAAGCTATTGGCTTATTCAATTGTCGGCTTGGGCTTTGGCATTCAATTCAAAAATGCCCTTGCGGTTACCTCCGATGGCATAGGCCTTATCGTTACCACCATTATCGGCACCTTATTCATAGGCTGGTGGGTAGCAAAAGCCATTGGCCTAAATAAAGAGACGGGGTACCTGATTTCTTCCGGAACAGCCATCTGTGGTGGCAGTGCTATCGCCGCGGTTTCCCCTGCTATCAAAGCAAACGATGAGCAAATCGGCCTTTCTTTAGCCACCGTATTTGTCCTCAATTCTGTAGCTCTATTTATCTTCCCTGTGATTGGCCATGCGCTGAATCTCGATCAACATACTTTCGGTACGTGGGCTGCGATTGCCATTCATGACACTTCATCCGTCGTTGGTGCGGCATCCGCCTACGGTGAGGAAGCACTCACCACCGCGACAACCTTAAAACTAGCACGAGCTCTTTGGATTATTCCGGTTGCGTTATTCAGTGCCTTTTTATTCCACAGTGATTCGAAGAAAATCACTATCCCCTACTTCATCTTGTTTTATTGCGTCGCCATTGCAGTCAGCGATCTGTTGCCACAGTTTGAGGTGATCTATCAGGGAATCTTTGATGTTGCTAAGCGGGCTTTAGTGGTGTGTCTGTTTTTGATTGGCTGCGGAATTTCGGTGGAAAAGCTCAAGTCTGCTGGGCCTAAGCCATTGCTGTTTGGTGTCACGCTGTGGATTGCCATATCGACCAGCTCATTGGCATGGTTAACGCTTAGCTAAAGCTCTTCAGGCTCGATTTTGAGCTTTCTGCGCTTTTGTCGTTGGTATATTAAGACCAAAGCAGCGATAAATAGAAACGCAGATAACTCAGCCAGTGATCGCACTAAGCCTTCACTTTGGACTGCGACCAAAATCTGAATCAATATTGCCAACACAATGACGGCTTTCATGAACGCCTCTTATATCCATATACTCATATTCCCGAAAGCATTATGAGATAGAGTTATAAGTTTGATAAATTCAGATTTGGACTATGAAAGATCAATTTCAACTAAGTTGACTTTCGCATTTGCAGATTGAGTTAACATACGAGCCATTGCTTAATTCAGTAATTTGAGCACTAGTGCTCAGCCAAAGAAAAAACACTCGTCAGTTAACAGAGAAGAATGTGGTGATTTCATCATCCCCCTGAAGTGCAGGATCGACTAGTCACCGATTCTGCACTTCACATTACTTATCGAATTGAGTCAAAAGCCAATCTTTGACTGCTTTTCGCGACACTTTGATCCCCGACTGGCAAAGAAATTCTGGCAACTCATAGTAGGCTATCGGCCATTTAAATCGAGTTAAAGACTTGCCGATACGCTGTTCGATACGCTCTACATTTAAACGCTGTTGACTTTGAATAACTGCGACAGGTCGATGCCCAAATTCTATGTCTTCAATCGGTACTATGATGGATTGAATGACTTCTGGGAGCTGGTTGAGTACGGCTTCTATCTCTTCACAATGGATGTTTTCGCCGCCTGAGATGAACAGGTTGTCTGCTCTACCGATAATTTTCAGTTCACCGTTTTTCCATTCACCGAGATCTTTACTATCAAACCACGCGTCTTGGACGATAGGCTCAAGAGAACCCTGCTGATAATAACCAGATGCTAGCGTTTCACCGCCAATATAAATCCTCTGCCCCTCAAGTTTGACTCTGCGCTTGGGCAATACCTTCCCTGCCGTATAGTCGCTATCCACCCGCTTAGCCGTCACAGTAGAAGCGGCTTCCGTCATCCCATAACCTAGCCAAGTTTCAATCCCCTGTTGCTCAGCTTTGTGGCTAAGAGAAACGGGGATGTGACTGCCCCCGAGTAAGACATGAGTCAGTTCCAGTGGCGTATTATTGTCCAATAACCGCTGAAGTTGTGTTGCAACCAACGACGCATGAGTCACGTGACGAATATCTTCTTGAAGTAGCCCGCTTCCCACTTTTAACGTCGCGCCAACATGCAACCAGCGATAGATAATCGCCAGCCCAGAGACGTGATACATAGGCAAACTTAACAACCAGCTATCGCTCTGCTTGAAGGTGAATTTTTCCAGTAATCCTGATGCAGAAGCAAGGTGTTGGGCAGAGGTGTGCGCGACCGCTTTCGGTGTTCCTGTAGAACCTGACGTAAATACAATCGAAGCTAAATTGTCTTCTTGATAACACGCGGGATAGTCCGCCAAATCTGCACGCTCTATCGTCATCGTCGACAAGGAAGAAAGCATCAAATTAGGTGGTGCCACCCAGACTTTCCGCTCAGATCCTGTCATATAGAGTGATGTTAACTTGGTTTCTAGCTCCACTTGGGTCTGTGGCATAGTCAAGGCACATACAGCACCAATCTCCATGCACGCAAGATAGGCTAACAATAGATCCAAGCTGTTTTTACCAACACACGTCAACACCTCGCCGCGCGCTAGCCCCTGTGCAGATAGGCTTGCGGAAACTTCATCCACAAGTTGCGCTAGCTCAGCCCAATTGTATTGCCTCTCTTGATGGTGCAGGGCTAACAAAGATGGGCTCAACTGAGCCCATTGTTTCAAAGGAGAGAGTTGGTTGTGCATTAAGATTGCCAGATTAGTGACTGGTCTGACAGAGAAGTCACCGGAAGCTCACAGCCAGGCCAAGTAACTTCTAGCTGCTGGGCAAACAAACCTATGGTATCAAGGCCCGGAATCTCTTCAGGTAGCTGCCATTGTGCGAAGCGAGCCAATTGTGTTAAACCCAAACTGGATTCAATACTTGAACTGATCACTGGCTTAATACCTAGCTCTTTAGCACGATTGATAAGCTCGATGCAGCGCTCTAGAGAACCAATTAATGTTGGCTTGATAATAATGGCTTTGGCGCCGTTGAAGTCTTCTAGCTTAAAGTCATCTTTACGGATAGCGTGTTGAAGAGTTTCATCCCATGCAATTGCTATCCCAGTATCGATAGCAAAAGAAAAACTGTCACCCGGAGCCTGACACGGCTCTTCGACGAATGCGATTCGTTGGCGCAAAGAAGGGGCTATTTTTTTGGCAAATTGCTGCGCTTTTTCTGCAGTCCAAGCACGATTTGCATCCAATCTTAGTGTCAGATCCGGAATAGACTCCAAAAACAGACTGACTAGCAAGCCATCGCGGACAGGCTCATACAGCCCCACTTTGATTTTCGCCACTTTTTGGCCTTGCATGTTATCAAGCTTAGGTAATAGTTCATCTGGGTCACCAGAACACAGTGGCGCAGCTTGGTAACAGCCTGTATCAGGAAGGCCATTAACCAACTCCAGTTGGGCCATGGATAAACCAAAAGCCACCGATGGGTATAAATCTGCATAGTCGAGTACTTGACCGTTTTGCCAAAGAGCCAGTTGCTCGATGAGCTGAGAGTATACGTCGTCCATACTCTCGATACTAAATCCCGGCAAAGGCGCAATTTCACCTCGACCGACTTCCCCGTCACTTTCTAGTACAACCACAAAGCCTTCTCGTTCCGTGAGCCTTTGTTCTCTCAGTATCACTCCGCTATCCATAGGCAGCTCGTAGCGATACAGTTTGGCTGTTCTCATACCAATATCCCTTCTAATCGTTTTGTAATCGTTGATATACGCTGTTGTCTATTTAATTTTTCCGATTTAAACGAGAACTAAAGGCGCTTAGTTAAACGCCTTTACTTTTTACGCTATAAACCGAACTGCGCATCAAGGATTACGAGGGAATTTATTAAAGTCTGGTCGACGTTTTTCATTAAACGCATTGCGACCTTCCTGACCTTCTTCAGTCATGTAAAACATCATGGTTGCGTTACCAGCCAACTCTTGGAGACCAGCCTGACCATCACAATCAGCATTCAATGCAGCTTTTAGGCAACGCAGTGCCATCGGGCTGTGTTGCAATGTTTCACGACACCAGCGAACGGTCTCCTTTTCCAATTCTTCAAGTGGCACAACTGTATTAACCAGCCCCATATCCAGAGCTTCTTGAGCATCATAGAAACGGCATAGAAACCAAATCTCACGCGCTTTCTTCTGGCCAACAATTCGAGCCATGTATGAGGCGCCCCAGCCGCCATCAAACGAACCAACTTTTGGCCCCGTCTGACCAAACTGAGCGTTTTCTGCGGCAATGGTCAAGTCACACATCATATGCAGTACGTGACCACCACCCACAGCCCAGCCCGCAACAGCCGCAATAACTGGTTTAGGGCAAGTACGGATCTGGCGCTGGAAATCAAGTACGTTCAGGTGATGTGTACCGGAATCGTCTTGATAGCCGCCGTAATCACCACGGATCTTTTGATCACCGCCTGAACAGAAAGCCTTTTCGCCAAGTCCTGTCAAAATGATCACGCCAACGCCTTCGTCATAGCGAGCATCCGCTAGCGCATTGATCATTTCTTTTACAGTTTGAGGGCGGAACGCATTGCGTACCTGAGGGCGGGCGATGGTAATTTTTGCGATACCATCTTCGGATTTGTGGTACTGAATATCTTCATATTCACCTGTGCAATCGATCCAGTGTACTGGTGCGTATAGTTCTTCTTCTGAAATACCGACTGTTTTTGCCATGGTGATTCCTGTTTGTTGACGTTGCGCTGTTAGAGAAATGCGCAAATTTGAGATTTAACAATGGCGGTAAACGCTTCAGGCTGTTCGATGTGAACATTATGCCCAGCTTGCTCTACCTGGCTATAAGACAAACCGCTCTGTTCGGCCAAGCGGCTGAACTTACTGTCTTTTTCACCACAAATGTAATGTACTGGAATGCTCAAGTCTGTTAGTGACTCAAGCAAATAATCTTGTTTTGCTAATGAGGTTGCCATCAACATTCTGCCAATTGATGGGCCTAGGTTAGCACTGCGCTTGTGTATGAGTGTTTGTCTTTGCTCATGGTTTAGTGAACTAAATACCGGCTGCTGATACCAATCGCCTAACACTTGTTCAATTGGCTCATGATGAAATCGCTCAGCCCAGCGAGAGTCATTGTTTAAGCGAGCTGTTTTTTCTGCCCCACTACACAATCCAAAATTACCACCTTCAGAAATAAGCATTTGGATATTGTGTGCAGAAAAATACTGTTGAGTGAGCCCTACCATCGCAATTCGAGCTCCCATTGAATAACCCACTAACACTATAGGTGGTCGGTGAGGAAATTGAGTAAGTAGAACGTCAGATATTTGATCGCAGCACGTTTTAAAATCGCGACAATGCATCAATTTGCTCATCCCATGACCAGGAAGGTCAATACATAAAGTAGGGTATTCGGGAAGTAATTGCGCACAGCGGTCCCAATCATCACTGCTACCAAGTAGACCATGCAGGTAAACAATCAACGGCTGCGAGCTATCATTGCTCACATTGTTGTAAAGGCGGTTATAGAGCATGAAGGCGCTGAGTGATTTCTTTCAGTTGTGAGGAGGCCTGCTCGGGAGGTGTCGGCACTTCGACAAGCAATGCTCCCTCACCCTGTTGTAGATGCTGACCAACTAACTCAGTGTATGCGGCAAGCGTAGTTGGCTTTTCGTATCGAATGCCAAATTGTAACGCGGCATGCTCGAAGGTATAACCATGAGGCATCTGATACAGAGATTGTTTCTGCGCCTGAGGGACAGGGAGTAAATCAAAGATAGCCCCTCCGTCATTATTGGTGATCACAACAACGACCGGCGTTTTTTCATGGGTCAACAGAGACAAAGAGTTCAGATCGTACAATGCCGACGTATCACCAATGAACAATACGCTGGGCTTGCGAGTAGCTCGCACAACACCCGTTAGAGTCGCAATCAAACCGTCGATCCCCGATGCGCCTCGGTTGCTAAACGTTTCAAGGTTTGGCATCGAACCAAACATATCCACCAGCCGAACAAACAGGCTGTTTCCCAAAAAGACCTGAGCTTGCTGTGGTAACTCTTTGATAGATGTAGCCAGCGCAATCTCATTGGCTGACTGCTGACTTTGTTCATATTGAGAAGATATCGCTGCCACGCGCTGAGAATAATGCTCTAACTCCGCTGCCCAACCAGAATGAGAGCTCTTATCTTCTGCAAGCTCTTTCATCCAACTCTCAATCCAACCCCCGATGCCCACTACGTGGTGAGTTTGTGGTAAGTGACTTTGGTTGTTGCGCTCTATGCGGGGAGAAACAAAATGATAATCCGCTTGCCTGGATTCAACTTGCTGAGATATCCACTGATTGAGCCGTTTTGATACAATCCGCGAGCCAAACTGCACAATAACGTGAGCCTGATTCAACACTTCTTTCGCAGAAGGGTTCTGCAACCAAAGATCATAATGTGCGAAAGGAGACGAAACTCCCGATTGCGGATCGCACAAGCATGGCCAGCCCAGTTTTTCCGCCAGCTGTTTCGCCTGCTGTGCCTCCTCTAGGGTGACACTACCAACGACAATAACTCCTGGCTTATCTGCTAAGTCGGCGTAGTGAAGAGCGGGTAATGATTGAGTTCGAGCCTTACAACTATAAGGCTTGTCAGAGTGAGACCAAGATTTTACTTCATCAAGATATGCCTGAAATATTCCTTTCGATTCAGAACCATACAAAGGCTCAGGAAACGGGCAATTGATGTGAACAGCTCCGCCTTTCTCTGCTTGTTCAAACATGTGTTGGTCAATGGAAGTCAGCAGCCACTTAAGCGATATGGAGTTCGAAGGGCTTGGTAACTCAAGGCTAGAGGTGACATGAGTTGAGAAAATTCCAGATTGATGGATCGCCTGATTGGCCCCACAGTCAATCAATTCTATGGGCCTGTCTGCGGTCAGCACCACCAGCTTTTCACCCGTCAGTCTAGCTTCGGCAATTGCAGGCAACAGATTTGCTACCGCTGTACCCGATGTCACAATCAGTGCGACGGGCTTGTTGCTCGCCTTTGCCAATCCGAGAGCGAGAAAACCTAAACCACGTTCATCAAAATGCGTATGAAGATTCAGGTTTGTATTTTCTTGCGCTTCTAGCGTTAATGGAGTCGAGCGTGAGCCAGGAGCAATACACACTTCAGTCACCCCGAGACGAGATAACTCTTCAAGCAAAGTCTGACACCAAATGCGATTGATGACGGCTTGGTTTTGACTACCCATTTACGACGCTACTCCCAGTGGAGGAATATCGGTGATCAGCGATAGCAAGGTCGACATTTTCTTATCCAACTCCTGCCATTCATTATCCGCGACAGAGCCCGGAACTATACCCGCGCCTGCGAATAATTGAACCTCTTCACCGAGAATAAGAGCGCTGCGTATCGCCACACAAAACTCCGCACGCTGATGACTGATAAAACCCATCGAGCCCGCATACCAACCACGTGCAAAGGGCTCGTTGTCTTGAATAAAGGCCATCGACTCCTTACGTGGTAATCCAGCAACTGCTGCAGTCGGCTGCAATGCTCCCAACAGTTGAACACCATTAATGCCTGGCTTAAGGTGTGCGTGGATACTGCGTTTAAGATGCTGAACTTTTCTCAGCCTAACCAAACGGGCTTCTTCCTCAACCTCGACATGCTCCGAGTGAGGCGTTAGTCGATCGATAATGTCATCGACGACATATTGGTTCTCATTAAGATTCTTGCTGTCTTGCGATAACCAATTTGCCAATTCCATATCGTGGCTGGCGTTGTCGCCTCGGCCTATCGTGCCCGCCAAAGCTTCAGTGTAGAGCTCCTGACCTTGTCTGGCGTACAAACGTTCCGGTGTAGAGCCTATAAAGCTGTGCTTTTTATCCAGAGAGAGCATAAAGTGGAAGCTATGGTGGTTTTGCAGATAACTTGATTTCAGTAGCTGCGCAGCACTTACCGTGCTGTCCATCTGTACGGAAGTTCTACGGGCCAGCACAACTTTCTTAAAGTCGTCATTCTCTATACCAGTCAGAACTTTCTCAACAAGTTCAGACCATTGCGGCTTTTCCGGTATGTGGCTGATGCTTTTGATCTGCGCAGAAACAGGCAGTAGAGCGCCAGCTTCAACTTTAAGTTTACCGAGCCCTGCCAGCGTGCGATGTTTGTCGGCTGTCAGGTTGACGGCTAATGACCAGCGGTTATCAAAACGAATTAGCTCAATTTGCGGCAGGAAGAAAAAGGAAGACATACAGCGACGATTCTTTTCTGTCTGGCCGTCAAAAGAACGCCCACCCCAGATGCGTTGGTCATCCGCCAGAATCGTATAGGCCGGAGCAGGATCAACAAAGGTGTGTAACCGCCCCAATGCCACCACTTCTTCACGGGTATCACGAGACTGCCAATAAAACTTTGGAAAGATTGGCTGGGCTTCCAACCAATCTATGAATGCAAAATCTGGTTTTTCCTCAAGAACTTGAACCAGACGGTTTACGCCGTCTTCTGCATCCTTTACGCGTTCGATCAGTTCAATAACGGCTTGATGAAAATGTGACAAATCAGCCTCGTATGCCTAGGGATTTTTATTCATTTTAGATCGCTACTCTATTAATAGACCTTACCCAGATCAAGGTTGTAGCCCATCTTTTGCATAATCCTGTGATTGCAAACGAACAAAGCGCATACAAAAAAGCGTATTAATTCAGTTTTTTATTCTAACAAAGGCCTTTTTGATGTACTTTAATAAAGAAATACATTCATTTTTAGGTTTTACACAATGCAAAATATCGGGATGTCGTCAAAACTCGATAATGTCTGCTATGACATTAGGGGGCCTGTACTCAAACATGCTAAGCGCATGGAGGAAGAGGGGCATAAAATACTGAAGTTGAATATCGGTAATCCCGCCCCATTTGGATTTGACGCCCCAGATGAAATCTTGGTTGATGTCATTCGCAACCTACCGACTTCACAAGGTTACTGTGACTCGAAAGGCATCTACTCTGCTCGTAAAGCCGTCGTTCAGCACTATCAACGTAAAGGCATCCGTTCTTTAGATGTCGAAGACGTGTATATCGGTAATGGCGCATCAGAACTGATCGTTATGGCGATGCAGGCTTTGCTCAACAATGGCGATGAGATGCTGGTCCCGGCTCCGGATTACCCACTTTGGACAGCCTCTGTTGCCCTGTCTGGCGGAAAAGCCGTGCATTACCTTTGTGATGAGCAAGCTGACTGGTATCCAGATCTGGATGATATTCGCAAGAAAATCACACCAAAGACCCGTGGTATCGTCTTAATTAACCCTAATAACCCAACAGGTGCAGTCTATAGCCGCGACTTTCTATTAGAAGTGATTGAGATTGCCCGTCAACACAAGCTGATTATCTTCGCTGACGAAATCTACGATAAAGTACTCTATGACGGCGCCACACACACCTCTGTTGCGACACTCTCAGATGATGTACTGACTGTTACCTTTAACGGCTTATCTAAAGCTTATCGCGTTTGTGGTTTCCGTGGTGGCTGGATGTTCCTCACCGGCCCGAAACATCTCGCGCAAGGGTACGTTAATGGCTTAGATATGCTGGCTTCAATGCGTTTGTGTGCCAATGTACCGATGCAACATGCAATTCAGACCGCACTGGGTGGTTATCAAAGTATTAATGAACTGATCCTGCCCGGCGGCCGCTTATTGGAACAGCGTGACCGCGCTTTTGAACTGATCAACCAGATTCCAGGGGTTTCCTGCGTGAAGCCTAAAGGCGCAATGTATCTGTTCCCGAAAATCGACACTAAGATGTACAACATCAAAGATGATCAAAAGATGGTTCTCGACTTCCTGATTCAGGAGAAAGTTCTGTTGGTTCAAGGCTCAGGCTTCAACTGGCCAAAACCCGATCACTTCCGCATTGTGACCCTGCCACATGTTGAAGATCTCGAAATGGCGATTGGACGCTTTGAACGCTTCCTGTCGACCTATAGCCAGTAGTAATTAGATTCGATCTTTCATATGCTTAAAGAGCACTCAGTGAGTGCTCTTTTTTATTAGGAGGAAGATCCATGACAGAGAGTAAGTCTAAAGAAAGTCATTTCTTCGCTCACCTCGCTCGTATGAAGCTGATTCAGCGCTGGCCATTAATGCGCTCCGTGTCGACAGAAAATATCTCAGAGCACAGTCTTCAAGTTGCCTTTGTCGCCCACGCTCTGGCATTAATCAAAAACAAAAAGTATGGCGGTAATCTCAATCCTGAACGCATCGCCTTGCTGGGAATGTACCACGATACCAGTGAAGTGTTGACTGGTGATCTCCCCACTCCCGTCAAGTATTACAACCCAGAAATCGCAAAGGAATATAAGAAGATAGAAGCCGCAGCGGAAAAAAAACTACTATCAATGCTGCCTGAAGAATTTCAGGAAGATTTTGCGCCTTATCTGGTCTCTCAAGCTGCGTATCCGGAGGACGAAGCGATCGTCAAGCAAGCCGATACCATCTGCGCCTACCTCAAATGTTTAGAAGAGCTCAGTGCAGGTAACCATGAATATGCGCTGGCCAAAAAACGCCTTGATGTCACTTTGCAAGAAAGACGAACCCCTGAAATGGACTACTTTCTCACCACGTTTGCCCCAAGCTTTGAGTTATCTCTGGACGAGATCAGTTAAAGTTAAGCGGCTCTTTTCAAGCCACAATCTCGGATGACATAACGTAAACTTAAAACGGCTCCTATTAAAGGAGCCGTTGTTATTTACATCAATACGATTGTACTAGTTACAAGCCGCTTGTTGTTCCCACATGGTAGCAACACCTGGTTCATCACCTGCGCTCGCCCAGTATGCCGCTACCCAGAAGTAGCCGTTATGAGACACTTCAGAATATTGAGCATACGACTTCTCTTCCCATGGCAGTACAACATCACTAACCAATGCCCAAACATCAGCGACTCCTGGCTCTTCCCCTACATTCGCATGCCATTGGTTTTGCCATACAAAACCGTTATGACTAACGAGTGTTCCTGAGCCTGGGTATTCTGCGTTGATATCCCAAGCTGGGTGGTTGCCCGCATCAGGGTCTGGCTGAGGTTCACAGCTATCCCCTTCAGGGAAAGTAAAGTTCACGCTTCCACTTGCGGAGTCCGTTGCACCGAAGTTATCGGTGACGTTTAACGAGAAGTTAAACTCTCCTTCCATCTCTGGCGTGTAAACCGTCGTTGGTTGATCCGAGCCCGGAATCGTCAGCACGTCACCATTTGGATCAGTACCGCTCCACGAGAATGACTCAATCCTGCCATCGTCACTGGACTTAGAACCATCCAAATGAATTTCTCCTCCTTCTACCGTTACGGCGATATCAGCATGAGGGTCTTCATTGGCGTCAGCATCCCCAGACACCGCAATCGTCACGGAATCACTGTCTTCTAGACTTCCATCGGATACTGTTAACGTAAAGGCTAGTGTCTGGTCATAGTTTCTAAGGCTACTACTATCAACCTCGATCACAGCTTTCGCCCCACCATCTTCAAGTGGCAGACTCTGGCCTTGTGTTTGTACCCATTGGTAACTCAGCTCTTCCCCTTCGGGATCACTTGAGTTAGAGCCATTCAGAGTAAAACTATCACCACGGGTAATGGACTGATCTTGCCCCGCATCCGCCACTGGTGGCTGATTATCCGGTGTAGGTACCGTCAAGGTGTAAACCATAGTATCGCTTGAGCTCGCTTCCGCTTCATCCGTAACGGTAAGCTGGAAGGTTGCCGTCACATCAGAATCTACATCAGACACGGTAAAATGTGTCGTTGCTTGGGTTGAGTCATCAATAGAGATGGCCGAAGAATCTGTACCTTCCACGTCCACCAAGGACCATGCATAAGTCAACGCGCCCTGTGCACTGGTAGATTGGCTGCCATCAAGCGTATACTGCACTCCGGATTCAAGCTCAGCACTCATATCCGCCCCAGCATCTGCAGCCGTTTCCGCGTTTTCAGGCTCTAAGTTCGTTAACTCACGACACTGCTGAGGTGATGTAATGTTTGTACCACAGCTGTATATGATATTGTTCATATCAATGTTGCCTGAAGCATCTGTCTGCTGGTACCCCAAACCTTCACGAGCTGCGTTCAGCAGAATGCCGTTATCATAATCCGCCATCCAAGTGAAAATCCCGCCCAGATTGTACTTCTCTACATACTTCGCTTTCATATAAGCAGTACGTGGGGTATCTAAAGAGATAAAGAACTTTCTCTCGGGGCTGTATATGTAATCCGCGTTAGCATGTGCATCGGTATACAAGTTGTAACTTTCTATCTTGTCTATTTGAAAGCCGTCGCTTTCTGAAATCGAAGCAAAGGTTTGTTCAATGTCATACCATTCGTAAATTCCAGGTTCCCATGACCCACCCACTTTTACATCAGGGTCCGAAGGCATACTGTAACTACCCTCAAGTGGAGAAAAGCTGGTCACCTGAGCTTCTGTCGCATTACGGCTGTATGTGGCGTACCCAATCTGAATCGCCTGAGATGGAACATTCATATTTTCAATCAAGTAGCTGATAGAATCATCCGCTGACCACTCAGCCTCTGCATAAGGAAAAGTATTGGTATGGTGGGCGAGAGATTCCGCCCAAGGCGTGCCAAAGAAATCATATGTCATCAGATGAATCGTATCGACACCCGCTCGATAGACATTACCGATATCACCTGCTTGAATTTTATCGACGGGCGCAGGGGCAGCAATAGCAATTTCGACGTCTTCAAGACCTGCGTCATCTAAAGCGCTCCGCAGCTCTCTAATCAACGTCGCATAGTTCTCACCATCCGCGTCGCTTGAACTGTTACCATCAGCACCACCTCCGCCAGGGTACTCCCAGTCTAAATCAATCTGAGAAAAGAAAGAGAAGCGCTTGAAGATCTCCACAACACTTGCGATAAAGATGGCGCGATTGTCCGGATCGGCAGCCATGCGTGAAAACGGCTCAGATAGAGACCAGCCTCCGACACTAAAGGCGACGGCTAAATCTGGATTCTGCCCCTTAAGCTTTTTCATTGCCCCTAAGAAGCCTGCAACTTTGTCTTCTCCCTGGTACCAACGCTGGAGCAAAACATCTTCCTCTTCCCAGTTTGGGTTACCTGCATCGGCAATTTCGTCATCCGTTAAGACACCGGCACCATCGGTTGCCATATCCGCCCAAGCATCGGTGGTCAGGACCTCAAAATCCTTACCATGCTCAGGGTTAGCATCTTTGGCAAAACCACAAAGCCTCTCTAGTGATTCAACCGCGGACGTATTCGAGCTATCACCTATTTCGGATCCACACATTCCAAAGAAGGAGAGTATTATCTTGTCGTAACCCTCTGAAAATTTGGATAGATCAACCCCACGAGCATAAAAGCCCCAGTTAGATAAATAAGCCGAGATTTTAGGCAGTTCAGAGTTATCTTCGTACTCATTGACATAAAAGGGGCTACCTGATGCAACAGGCCCTTTCGGTGCCAATGGATCTGTCCGTTCCGCCCACTCTTCCGGAGAGATGTATCTCTCATCTTCACGAGTAAAATCACCCGCAGTGGCAGTAGACGCTATGAGTACTAAAATTGACGTTGTTAATAAATTTAGCTTCATTTCTTAGATTCCAAATTGTTTTGTGCGCATACGCTTAAATGACACAAATTTAATAAAAACCAATTTCATATTGGCGAATTCAATTTAGAACGAAAGATATAAAAAATAGGCAGGAAGAGGTGAATCATTCTAAAAACTTGGATACATAAAATGAGACTGGCATTAATGCAGAGATTTTTTAATACCACTCTCCCACCTCCAGGAGAGAAGCTTCCTTTGCTCTCAGCGTCATACTCAAGCACAATAAACCTATGCATCTCCACCAACATGTCAGGCGGCGTCGTTAAAGCGCTATATTATTCACGCAGTTAAAGGCCAAAATTTATATGGGTTCAAACAGTAAACTGTTATGGGAACAACGCCACGATGATGAACATAAGATTCGTCGAGACGATCACCGTAGTCCTTACCAACGTGACCGAGCGAGAATTCTTCACTCCGCAGCGTTTCGACGTTTGCAGGCGAAAACTCAGGTTCACGGCAACAGTTTTGACGATTTTCACCGCACTCGGCTTACCCACTCTCTCGAAGCGGCTCAGTTAGGGACGGGAATCGTCGCGCAGATAAAGAAGAAACAAGCCGAGTTTCGCGATCTTTTGCCTAGCGATAGCTTAATAGACTCGCTTTGCTTAGCCCATGATATTGGTCATCCTCCGTATGGGCATGGTGGTGAAGTCGCCCTCAACTATATGATGCGTGAGCATGGCGGATTTGAGGGAAACGCACAGACATTTCGCATCGTGACCAAGCTTGAGCCTTATACCGAGCACTTTGGTATGAATCTGGCGCGACGAACTTTGCTTGGCCTGATCAAATACCCAGCGCTAATCAGTAAAACATGCGCTGATGTGACTCCAGACAGTGTCTCTCACCAGCGTAAGCTCAAAGCAAAAGAGTGGTCACCAGCCAAAGGTTTATATGACTGTGACCAGTCACTATTTGATTGGGTACTTGAACCGCTCAGTGAGTCAGATAAGCAACTTTTCAGCCAGATGCGCGATGAGCAATTAACTGAGCGTCAGCATAAAAAGACCCGCTTTAAGTCCATCGACTGCTCTATCATGGAGCTGGCCGATGACATTGCCTATGGGGTGCATGATCTCGAAGATGCGGTGGTGCTTGGCATGGTGACAAGACACCAATGGATAGAAGGCGCGGCGAGTTTGCTTTCAGAATGTGGTGAGCCTTGGTTTGAAGCTCATATCGACTCTATTACAGACATGCTGTTTTCCGGTACTCACTACCAGCGTAAAGACGCCATTGGTGGCATGGTGAACGCTTTACTCACCAGTATTTCCATCAAACCTGTTGACGCGCCTTTCGAAAGTGAACTGCTGGCATTTAACGCTTATCTGGAGCCAGAAATGGCTCAGGCGCTGGAAGTCCTTAAGCGCTTTGTCAGTGAGTACGTGATTCAGGTGCCTCATGTTCAAGTTGTCGAGTACAAGGGGCAACAGATCATTATGGATATCTTCGAAGCGTTTAGCGCCGATCCTGAAAGATTACTGTCTGCTCCAATTCGTCATGAATGGCAGCAAGCAACATGTGAAAGCGAAGGTTATCGTGTGATTGCAGACTATATTTCTTCGATGACTGACGGCCATGCTCAGCGCCTGCACCAGCAGTTGTTCTCATCTCATTAACAAAAAGCGGAGCTTATGCTCCGCTTGCTTTAACACCTGTCGACAAATTCATCGAGTCGGTTCGCGAGCCTCTGCTTCTCACTGTCACTGATAAAGCTCGCTTCAATCGCATTGCGACTAAATTGCGCCAACTCTTCTTGCGTCAACATATGACTGCCTGCAACTGCAAGAAAGTTGTCGGTCATGTAGCCACCAAAATAGGCTGGGTCATCTGAGTTGATCGTTACACACAGCCCTTGCCTCAATAAATCGACAACATTGTGTTGCTTCATCTCCTCAAATACTTTGAGCTTAGTGTTGGACAGTGGGCAAACCGTCAGCGGCATACGCGACTGAGCCAGCAACACCACCAGATTCGGATCATCGGCGCAGCGCACGCCATGGTCAATGCGCGACACTTTCAATAATTCAAGGCTGTTATAAATGTTGGCAACAGGCCCCTCTTCTCCTGCATGGGCGACTGTGAGAAAACCAGCCTCGAGTGCTTTGACAAAAACACGAGCAAACTTCTCTGGCGGGTGACCCACTTCCGATGAATCCAAACCAACACCAATGATTTTATCTTTGTGTGCCAATGCTTGTTCTAAGGTAGCAAAAGCACTGTCTTCGTCCAGATGACGTAAAAAACACATGATGACTCGACTACTGATACCCAATTGCGTTTTCGCATCTTGCAAAGCGCGGTGTATACCGTTGATTACTGTGTCAAACGCAATACCACGCTCAGTATGAGTTTGTGGGTCGAAGAAGATCTCGGTGTGAATGACATTGTCAACCTTACAGCGCAACAAATAAGCCCAGGTTAAATCATAAAAATCCTGTTCATGAATCAACACGTTGGCACCTTGATAGTAGATATCAAGGAACGATTGAAGGTTAGTAAACTCATACGCGGCTTTGACCTCTTCAGGCGTGGTAAATGGCAGCGCGATTTGATTGCGTAATGCGAGTTTAAACATCATCTCAGGTTCAAGTGAACCTTCAATATGCAGATGCAACTCAACTTTTGGTAACTGACGAATAAATTCGGTTTGGTTCACGCTTGTCTCCCCATTCAATTCGATTGGTATTCAACAAACGCTTTTCTCTTGTGAAGATAAACAGGCATACAAAGAGAAAAGCGCAATGCACTTCACTCTTCGTAATCTGAAATTTGCGGTTTCAGGTAGAAACTCCCACACCTTATCAGTGGGATTATACGAAGCATCGTTTATGGCTTAACAGTCATAACTAAACGATTGCGCGTCATTATATTCTGGCAAAGATTCACTGTACAACGCTGCGCTTGAAAATAATTTTAGACCTCAAATGACGAGTTTGCGTTTATTACCGGTAATTTTTTTCAAACACACCGGGCGGCATCTGCTTGATTTGAAAGTCAATCATGTGATTGAAGGTATCAAGTAATGGGGTGAAGTCTTGCTCTGGTTGCAGCAAAGTCAGGATATGGTAGCCAGCCTCCACGGTAGACAAGCTGTTGTCACTGGGCGCTTTGCGAATACGGTAATTGCCCTGTAGGTTCTCTGGCAAACGCACTAAAGGTAATGCCTGTAAATTCTCAGACAATTGCCACATTTTGTACGCTTTTTTCCACGTGCCATCGAGCAAAATAATCCGCACTTTGCCTTCGCTGGAGACGGCTTTAGCTACCTCTTCATGGCTGACAGACACTTCTCCCGGATAAAGCACAAAATGCTGATAGCCTTCCTCATCCAACAGCTTATTCAGCTCGCTATGCTGAGTAAAATTTTCGCCTTCAAACAGGTAGCTGTTCTCAAGCGAGAGCCTGAGAATGCGCGCGGTGCCCATGGGTCTGTTTGTTTCTGTCGGATGCTGTAAGATGACCAGCTCAACATTCGATGTTAGGCTTTGTATCCACTCACAAATACAAGCTTTGAGTGACTTACCACATTGAGAACAATATCGGGACATAGCGTGCGTTTACTTCTTCTGTTAATTGCTATCAGCTTAGTCTGCCTAGGCGTGCAGTTCGAGCCTTTAGCCAGCCTGACATACTGGCATCATCAACTTATTTCTGAAGGCCAGTGGTGGCGAATCCTAACAGGAAACTTCACCCACACCAACTTTGCTCATTTAGGCATGAATCTGGCTGGCTTGTGGGTTATCACTTATCTGTTTAAGCCAAGAGTAACTTCTCTGCTCTGTGTATTGTTCGTGATTAGCTTATCCGTGGGTGTACTCAACCTGACAACAAGCATGACTAGCTATGTTGGTCTTTCTGGTGTGCTACATGGCATCTTTGCCTATTATGCGCTTCAAGAATCCTTACAAGGTCGTAAAGGTAGCTGGTTACTTGTCATTGGTGTATTAGCCAAAGTGGGCTGGGAAATGACCATGGGCGCCTCGCAATCGACCAGCGAGTTAATCAATGCCCGTGTAGCGGTGGAGTCTCATCTGTTTGGCGCATTGACCGGTCTCGTGCTTGCTTTTGTCACTACTAAGCTAAACTTTCAGACAAGACTTAACCGCTCTCAGCGATAATTTCTATTGATGTTCCTGACCAAAGGGCTCAGAATGGCGCCCTTTTGCTGGTGGTCGATTGCCGCCAGAGCACTTATCTCACCTTAAACAGAGAACAATTTATGGGTTTTACCGCTTTAGGCCTTTCTGCCCCGCTCCTCAAAGCCATCGACGATCAGGGTTATGACAAACCATCTCCAATTCAGGAGCAAGCCATTCCTGCAGTGTTAGCAGGTAAAGATGTCATGGCAGCGGCTCAGACAGGTACGGGTAAAACCGCAGGCTTCACATTACCGATTCTAGAACGATTAGATAATGGCACCCGAGTCAAAGGCAACCATGTAAGAGCATTGGTACTGACACCGACTCGTGAATTGGCGGCTCAGGTCCAGGAAAACGTGTTCAAGTACAGCCGCTATCAACGTCTGACGTCGAATGTAGTATTCGGTGGAGTGAAGATTAATCCACAAATGACGAAGCTGCGTAAAGGCACAGACGTGCTTGTCGCAACCCCAGGTCGATTACTCGATTTATACCAGCAGAATGCAATTAACTTCTCCCAGTTAGAAGTTTTAGTGTTGGATGAAGCAGATCGCATGTTGGATATGGGCTTTATTCGCGATATTCGTAAAATTCTCGCACTGCTTCCGGAAAAGCGCCAAAACCTACTGTTCTCTGCAACCTTCTCTGCTGAGATTCGCGAACTAGCCAAAGGTCTAGTCAATGATCCGGTCGAAGTCTCTGTTAACCCTGAGAACTCCACTGCGGTCACCATTGAACAATCTATCTACCCAGCAGATAAGCGTAAAAAAGCACCTATGCTGGTGAAGCTCATCAAAGACGGCGATTGGAGACAAGTTCTGGTCTTCAGCCGTACCAAACACGGGGCGAACCGACTTTCTCACTACCTTAATGATCAAGGTATTACGGCGGCACCTATTCACGGTAACAAAAGCCAAGGCGCACGCACCAAGGCACTGGCTGATTTTAAATCCGGAGAAGTGCGTGTATTAGTTGCCACAGATATTGCCGCACGTGGTATCGACATTCCTCAACTCCCTCAGGTCGTTAACTTCGAGCTGCCTCACGTAGCAGAAGATTATGTCCACCGAATTGGCCGTACTGGCCGAGCGGGTGAAGTCGGCAAAGCGATCTCTTTAGTTGAAGCAGCGGAAGCCAGCGAGCTATTTGGTATTGAACGCCTCATCCAGCAAGTATTACCTCGTTTGGAGCTGGAAGGCTATAAGCCCGTCAATGTGCTGCCAGAATCTAAGTTAGATACTCGCCCAATCAAACCTAAGAAACCGAAAAAGCCCAAGAAGCCAAAAGTCGACCATGCCGATGGTAAGCGCTCAGGTGACAATGCTCGTGGTCATAAGCCAGCGGGGAAAAACAAACGTCATTTTGGCCATAACAAACCCAACGGTGATGGCTCCAAGAGTAATAATGGTGGCAAACGTAAGGACGGCAGTTCTGGCAATAGCAAAGCCTCAAACAATACTGGCAATAATGGACAGAAACGTCGTAGACCAGCGAACCGCAAGCCAAACCATTCGCAACCTAAAGCACAGTAACCAAATACACAAAGCCCCTCAGTTGAGGGGCTTTTCATTTAACTAAACAAAAGAAGTCAGCTTACACGATAGGACGCTGACCACGATCAATTAGCTTCATCAGTACGTTATCAGCCGCTTCACCCGCCAGACCTGCCAGCTTAGATGTCAGCTTTTTCTTCTCTACGTAGTGAATCGCTAAGACTGTTTTATCTTTACAAGCTTCCACAACCAGATCATCAGAGGTTTTGATTTCATCAACCAGACCCAGTGAATGCGCCTGAGTGCCAAACCAGTGTTCACCAGTGGCCACTTTATCTAATTCAAGTTCAGGGCGACGCTCACGAATAAAGTCTTTAAACAGGCCATGTGTTTCTTCGAGTTCCTGTTTGAACTTATCACGCGCTTTATCGGTGTTTTCGCCAAACATGGTCAAGGTACGCTTGTATTCACCCGCTGTTAGCTGTTCATACTCGATATCGTACTTTTTGAGTACTTTATTGAAGTTAGGTAGCTGAGCAATCACGCCGATGGAGCCTACGATTGCAAATGGTGCTGAAACAATCTTGTCAGCAATACATGCCATCATGTAACCACCACTGGCAGCCACTTTATCTACCGCAATCGTCAGTGGCAGCTTAGCCGCCTTAATACGATCCAGTTGAGACGATGCCAAACCGTAGCCATGTACCATACCGCCACCAGACTCTAGGCGCAGTAGTACTTCGTCCCCTTCACGAGCTACCGCGAGAATTGCGGTCACTTCTTCGCGTAGTGACGCGACTTCTTTGGCGTCAATGCTGCCTTTGAAATCCAGAACAAATAGGTGAGGCTCACGCTTGCTGTCCAAATCACCGTCTTTTGAAGCCTGCTTCACTTCTTTTTCACGGGCTTTTGTTTTCTCTTTCTCTTGTTTCTTCTCTGCCTTATCACGCGCTTTGATAAACGCTGAATCATGCAGGTGATGCTCAAGCTGCTCAACGGTGTTTTTATGCTGATCCGTCAAGTTGGTGATCTCCAATTCACCCTTTGCAGCACCACTCTTACCCCCTACGGCTTTGGCTATAACAAGAATCGCAATCACTGCGACTACAACAGTCACAATCTTGGCTAAAAACAGCCCGTAGTCCAACAAAAATTCCAATGTGATATCCCCTAATGTGCGAATTAGTGTATTGTAACCACCATCTTACGGATTCATAAAGCAGAACATTACAATAAGGATGCATGTCGTGGATTATTCCGTTTCCTCAGACGCTTTAAAAGACAAAGTCATTCTCGTGACAGGTGCCGGTGACGGCATCGGTAAACAAGCCGCAATTTCATTTGCTCAGCATGGTGCCACCGTCATTCTGTTAGGTCGTACAGTGAAGAAGCTTGAGCAAACTTACGATGAAATCGAAGCTGCTGGCTATCCTCAACCAGCGATCATTCCTCTGGATATGAAAGGCGCAAACAAGCAAAACTATATTGATATGGCCGATACCATTGGTAGTCAGTTTGGTCGACTTGATGGAGTGCTACACAATGCCAGTCAACTGGGTGTACTAAGCCCATTTGATCAGATTGGTGAAGACACTTACGACGATATCATGCAGGTTAATGTTAAAGCTCAGTTCCTGATGACTCAGGCAATCCTTCCGCTACTGCATAAATCAGATGATGCCAGCGTTATCTTTACTTCATCAACGGTTGGCCATGCTGGCCGTGCTTTCTGGGGAACTTACGCAATATCTAAGTTCGCAACAGAAGGCATGATGCAGATTCTAGCGGATGAATTGAGCGATACACACATCCGTGTCAATGCGATTAACCCAGGTGGTACACGCACTTCCATGCGCGCGAAGGCTTACCCAGCGGAAGACGCTGAGTTGCTAAAAACACCACTGGATATCATGCCGCTTTATCTTCACCTGATGTCGAACGAGAGCAAAGACGTTCGTGGTCAGTGTATTGACGCACAGCCGAAGAAATAGAAAAAAACTTCTCAGATATTCAACGCCTTGTGGAAACACAAGGCGTTTTTTTATCCACTTATTCAGCCCTTCCCTTGCTGATAAATAATAATAATTTATACTGTACATATATACAGGTAAATTGTTATGTATGAACTGATAGAACATCTTAAGAAAAAACAATGGCTTTGGCAGGGCAATCACACTCCTGAGTCCAGAGATCACCACCCGACTGGTTTTGATCTTCTGGATCAAAAACTGGAAGGCGGCTTTCCTATTCATGGTGTGGTGGAATTGCAAACGACTCCCGGCATCGGAGAGCTTCGTCTGCTACTCCCTCACCTTAAAAACAGCAGCCAAGGTAGGTTGTCCGTATTCATACAGCCACCAGGTCATCTGTCTGCGCAATCTCTGACAGCAGAAGGGCTCGATCTGAACCATGTTCTACTGCTTTATCCGAAAACAGATAACGAGGCCTTATGGGCTGCAGAGCAATGCCTAAAAAGCGGCGCTTGCAGTAATGTGCTGCTTTGGCATTCTGGGCTGGAAGTCCACCATGCTCGTCGACTTCAGGTAGCTAGTGAAACTGGAAATTGCCTGTCGTTTTTGTTTAAAACCGAACAACGCAATCTCTTTTCTCTGCCCGTTAGTTTGAGCATGACGCTACTCCCCCACTCACTTGGAATTGAAATCACCATTACGAAACGCAAAGGTGGGTGGCCACATGCTAGCTTCGTTCTGGATATGAGTACGCTCTGGCCTTCATTAACAGAGTCCAGACCTGAGCCTGTCATTCTTCCTTTCCCACTGCGTAAGCAAGGCTAACTATGCAGGTGTGGTTGTACTTGCATTTCCCGACTCTACAACTGGATGCGCTGTACTCTGAACAGGCTCAGCAGCCTTTGGTGGTGGTTGATTCCAAACGTTTCCAAATCGTGCAATGCAATTTCGCCGCGCACGAACAAGGTATTCGACCGGGAATGGGACTGGGCAGCGCCAGCGCTTTGTGTCACTCGCTTCAGGTTCACCCCTATGATGAGAAGGTGGAGCAACAGACCTTACTGGATATCGCTCAGTGGCTGTATATGGTGACCTCTGATCTGGTGCTCTTTCCGCCACAAGGATTATTGCTAAAAGTCACTGATATGCTGTCACTCTATGGTGGGCTGGATGCTTATTGGCGCCGAGTTTCTCAGCATTTACAGCAGCTGAATATCCAGTATCAGTACGCCACTGGCTTTTCTCCCTTCTCTGCCATTCTGCTGGCAAAGTCTGGAAGTGCATTAGTCAGCCAAGATAGATCTCAACTCTGTGAAGCACTCAAATCTTATCCGATTTCAGCGACTGAGCTTGACAGTAAACAGGTTGAAAAACTCTCCCGTGTGGGAGTGTTGACCCTCAACGATCTGCTGGAACTGCCGATGCAAGAGGTCGCCAGACGTTTTGATATCGACTTGGTTAACTATGTCGGGCGACTGATGGGGCAGTTTAAACACCCAGTAGACTTCTACCACCCACCTGAACACTTCCAAAGTTATCTTGAGCTGTTGTTTGATATCGAAAATACCCAGTGGTTGGAAAAACCGCTATTGAAACTACTAGAAAAATTGGAAGGGTTTCTAACATTACGTAATCAGGTCGCATACGAACTTGAGCTGACTCTTCATCAACGCGATCGTGCCGCTGGTGTGATTGCATTTACTTCCGCCTGTGGAGATTACTCCGCTCAGCGCTGGGCTAAGCTTTGTCAGCTAACAATGGAGTCCATTAAACTTGATGCTCCAGTACAAGGTTTGACTCTGAAAGTGGTACGTAGTGGCGAACTTGAGTCCACCAGCCAAGACATTTTCGCAGGACGTAAAGGCCAACAAACAGAACTGGAGTTGATAGCCACGCTACAAGCTAAGCTAGGTAATCACCAAGTCCTTAAAGTCGCACCAACAGATGACCCTAGACCAGAGAAATCGATTTCATTGTGTGCCCCCGAACTCCCCATTCCTACTAAAGTTTCGCTCTCTGGCTTACGCCCCTCTTTGATGCTACCAAACCCTGAGCCTTTAACAGAAAAGGTCAATGTTATGCACGGCCCTGAACGCTTTGTGACTGGCTGGTGGGATGGTGAGGAAATGACGCGGGATTATTTTATTGCGCGCAGTGACAGTGGACGTTGGCTCTGGGTATTTCGCAATCAAGAAATGCAGTGGTTTCTGCATGGGTTATTTAGCTAAGCGGAGATGCGATAATGAAGTACGCTGAACTCTTCTGCCAGACCAACTTCTCTTTCCTCACCGGCGCTTCTCACGCAGAAGAGCTTATTCTACAAGCAGACTTTTTACGCTATCACGCACTGGCGATTACCGATGAATGCTCCGTAGCAGGAGTGGTCAGAGCTTATAGAGCGATCAAAACTCATAACCTCAATATCAAACTGATCATAGGAAGTATGTTCTGGTTAAATGATGAGTGTCAGGTCGTATTACTTTGCCCAAACCGTGAAGCCTATGCCGAACTCTGTCGAATCATCACAAACGCAAGAAGGCGCACCGAGAAAGGGCAATATCAGCTGGCAGAATGGGATTTAATGTCGCTTCGCCACTGCTTGATTGTCTGGCTCCCCAGCCATCAACATAGCGATCAGAAATGGGGACACTGGCTTGCTCAACATCATCAACCAAGATTGTGGTTAGGTGTTCAGCGCCATTTAGATGCAGACGATAAAAGCTACCTTACTCACTGTGAGGAACTCGCTCAGGAATTGATGGTACCAATCACCGCTTGCGGTGGTGTACTCATGCATACTGCTAACCGTCTTCCTCTACAACATGTTCTGACCGCAGTCCGGCATGGTAGTAGCGTTGATAAAATTGGTAAGCACCTACTTACTAATACAGAACGAACACTGCGAAGCAAAGAAAAGCTCGCCCGACTGTTTAAACAAGAATGGCTGGAAGAGAGTATTCGCCTCACCGAGCAGTGCCAGTTCAGTTTAGAAAAACTCAAGTACGAATACCCCCATGAACTAGTACCCAGTGGTGAAACGCCGATGAGCTATCTGCGCAAATTAGTAGACAGTGGCAAGCGTCGCCGCTTTCCCGAAGGTATTCCTCAGGATATTTCAGAAACTATCGACAAAGAGCTTGAGCTGATTGATGAGCTCAACTACCCCTACTATTTCCTGACCATTCACGACATAGTGATGTTTGCCAAACGTCAGAATATTCTCTATCAAGGGCGTGGCTCAGCAGCCAACTCTGTCGTTTGCTACTGTCTGGAAATTACAGCGGTCGACCCTCGACAAATTTCCGTTCTCTTCGAGCGCTTTATCAGTAAAGAACGTGATGAGCCACCTGACATCGACGTAGACTTCGAACACGAACGCCGTGAAGAAGTCATTCAATACATTTATCAGAAGTATGGCCGTGAACGAGCAGCGCTTGCGGCAACAGTGATCACTTATCGCTTTAAAAGTGCCGTTCGCGATGTAGGTAAAGCGCTTGGGATTGAAGAAAGCCAACTCGATTACTTCATCAAAAACGTTAACCGTCGAGATCGTGAGCTCGGCTGGCAGGCGCAGATCGTCGAGCTTGGTCTTCAGCCGGATTCTCTCAAAGGTGAGCAGTTCATCACTCTGGTTAATGATATTCTCGGCTTTCCTCGTCACTTATCTCAACATGTTGGCGGCTTTGTGATTGCCGCTGGCCCTTTGTATGAACTGGTGCCAGTTGAGAATGCATCTATGGCAGGCAGGACAGTTATTCAGTGGGATAAAGATGATCTGGAAAGCCTGAAGCTAATGAAAGTTGACGTCCTCGCCCTAGGGATGCTCAGCGCTATTCATAAATGTTTCCAGTTGGTCAAACGCTTCCATCAGCAAGATCTGACTATTGCAGAGATCACCCGAAGGCAAGATGATCCTGAAGTGTATGGCATGATCCAGAAAGCCGACACAGTCGGTGTATTTCAGATCGAATCACGAGCTCAAATGAGCATGCTTCCCAGACTCAGGCCCAAGACTTATTACGATCTGGTGATCCAGATTGCTATTGTACGCCCGGGGCCGATTCAGGGGGACATGGTTCACCCTTTTCTCAAACGCCGTGATGGTATCGAACCCGTGACCTTCCCTTCGGATGAAGTCAAAGATGTCTTATCTCGAACTATGGGGGTGCCTATCTTTCAGGAGCAGGTAATCAAGCTGGCGATGGTAGCTGCAGGCTTTAGTGGTGGTGAAGCCGATCAATTGCGTCGTGCTATGGCATCTTGGAAAAAGAATGGCGATCTGGTGAAGTTTCGCACCAAGCTGATTGAGGGAATGTTGGCTCGCGGCTACGAACAAGAATTTGCTGAACGCATTTTTGATCAGATACTTGGATTTGGTGAGTACGGTTTTCCTGAGAGTCATTCTGCCTCTTTTGCTGTGCTGGCGTATTGTTCTGCTTGGCTCAAACATTATCATCCGGAAGCTTTTTACGCTTCACTCCTCAATAGCCTGCCGATGGGCTTTTACAGTGCATCGCAGCTAGTTCAGGATGCACGGCGTCACCATGTTCTCATACTTCCTGTCTGCGTAAACCAATCACACTATGATCATCAGGTTGTCCGATGCGGCAATAAACTTGCCATCCGACTTGGCTTTCGCCAGATAAAAGGATTCAGTGCAGAGAGTAGCCTTCAACTCCTCAAAGCACGTGGTAGTGAAGGATTTCAACACCCTAGGCAACTCAAACATATCGGATTAAATCAGCGAGACCTTGAGCTGCTTGCTTCTGCTAATGCCATGCAGTCAATCGCCAATAACCGTTTTCAAACCCGCTGGGCTATGATGGATTCGTTATCCGATTTACCTCTATTTAAAGATTTAGAAGAGCCACAAAGTGACTCAATCAGTAAGCCTTCAGAGGTTCAAACACTGCTGGAAGACTACTCTTCCATTGGACTATCACTCAGCAAACACCCTATCACGCTTTTGGAACAAGCAGGTGTTCTAGGGCGCTTTACAAGAATGAAGGAGCTTATTCATAAGCCACATCAGTCTCTGGTGACCATCGTCGGTGTCGTGACAGGTAAGCAAGCTCCCGGTACCGCTGCTGGCGTCACCTTTTTCACTTTAGAGGACGACAGCGGCAACATGAATGTCGTGGTCTGGCAGGCAACGGCGCGAGCGCAAAAACAGGCCTATCTCACAGCCAAAGTCATGATGGTAAAAGGCATTCTAGAAAGAGAAGGAGAAGTTACACACATCATTGCAGGTAGATTGATCGATATGACAGACAAGCTAGAAGGGCTCAAAAGCAAATCACGAGATTTCCACTAACCACCATAAACGGAGAAAGGAGCCATTCGGCTCCCTTTAGATTAACAGTTAGACGAGTTACACATTTTCTTCAGCGTCCATACGTCTCTTTTTGTATTCCCTGTACAGTAACATGCATAAGGTCATCACAACCTTAGACGTAAACCATATCATGAATTGGAACTACCTTTAGCTTCTGATGAAAAGTGAAGATTAATTAATTCGCAAAGCAAATGATCGAACAAATGCTATCAACAATTTAACTGGATTACATGCTTTATATCAATCGAGACACTATCTCGACAAAATGTCACGCAGTCGATCTTGTGCCACTTCAACCAATAAATCTGGCTGGAACTTGGAAATGAATCGATCACACCCCACCTTCTTCACCATCGCATCATTAAAGCTACCACTCAACGATGTATTGAGCGTGATATACAGATCTTTTAATTTAGGGTCACTGCGAATCTCGTGAGTCAGCTTATAACCGTCCATTTCAGGCATTTCTGCATCAGTGATCATCAGTAACAATTCACGGGGGACATCTTTGCCCTCTTCGCTCCAACCTTTAATCAGCCGAAGCGCTTCAAGACCATCACGGCATTCAAGAATATTCAGCCCCAGCTGAGACAAGGTACCTTTGACCTGGGCACGAGCCGTTGAAGAATCATCAACGATCAGAACATTGCGGCCTATCATCTGAGCGGCCAATTCTTCGTCCAATACGCCTTCAGAAATAGACACATCGTAGTCGATAATTTCAGCCAAAACTTTCTCTACATCAATAATTTCGACTATTTGCTGTTGGTCGTTTTCTTTGATGTGAGTGATGGCTGTCAGGTAATTAGCACGCCCAGCCGTTTTCGGTGGTGGCTGAATTTCCGTCCAAGCAGTGTTGACAATGTTACGCACCTGGCCGACTAAAAAGCCCTGAACGGTACGGTTATATTCAGTAATGATCAGGTTCTGCTCTTGCTCTTCTTCTCTAGATGGCGGGAATCCAATGGCACTTCGTAAATCAATCACAGGAACCGAGACACCACGTAAAAAAGCGACGCCAGTAATGTTGTGATGTGAGCCTGGCATTTTGGTCAAAGGCGGGACTTTAATAACCTCGCGAACTTTAAAAACGTTGATCGCAAAGACCTGACGGCTGTTAAGACTGAACAGCAGCAACTCCAATCGGTTTTCACCAACAAGATTCGTTCGCTGATCAACGCTATTTAAAACTCCGGACATACTATCTCTCAACTACTTTGTAATATATCAAAAATAGCCTAAAGCCAGGCTAAACAAAAATAAACCCATACAACTTGAAGGTTATATGGGTTTACATAAAAGATAAAGCTTCTTAACTACGAGCTTAGCCTTCTATCACCTTCATCAATAATAACCCATCATAGAGGGCCTGTTTGATTAATGCCGCGCCAGGCATGGTCGCCTGTTTGTAGAAGCGAGACTCTACAACTTCAAGATCCTGATGATAAACAGGCAGGCTTTGCTCTTTAATACAGTTTTGAATGGCCGGATACAATACGTCTTTTGCTTGGTTAATCGCCCCACCAATGAGAATTTTTTCCGGGTTGAAGAGGTTGATGACAATCGCAATCGCCGAGCCCAGATAACGACCAAGTTTTTCGACAGCATCCACTGCCAATGGATCACCATTTGCTGCAGCTTCACAAATATCTTCAACTGACAGCTCTTCAATGTCTGACAACGTTGATTCTTCACCATTTGCCAAACGTTCCGCCACTTCGCTACGAATAGCCTGAGAGCTGGCAACAGTTTCAAGGCATCCTCGGTTGCCACAATGACAAAGCTTACCATTAGGATCGATTTGAATATGGCCAAGTTCACCGATGTTACCGTGACGCCCTTGAAGCACACGACCATCAAGAACAATACCCGCACCAAGACCATGGTGGATAGAAATCAGTACTGAGTTTTCGTTTTCCTGAGAATGACCAAACAACTTCTCTGCCAATGCCCACGCTCGGGTGTCGTTAGCGATGAAGACGGGAAGACCTGTTGCTTTGTAGATTTCAGGGCCAAGAGAAAGGTTTTCAACATTGTAGTGCGGCATTTGCAACACAATGCCTTTTTCAGAGTTCACCAAACCAGGAAGAGTAAGTGCAATACTGGTTACACGGTCTAGTTGCTCGGAATATGTCTGGAAAAATTCATCGATTTCATGGAGCAAGCGAGCTAACACATCGTCTTGATCGATTTCATGGATATCGATTTTAGTGTCAATCAGAACATCACCGCCCAACTCATGCAAAGCAATGGTCAAATAGCCACGGCCGAGACGCATTGAGAGAAACTGCCAGCCTTCATTGTTCACCTGTAGCCCCACTGCCGGGCGGCCACGACTGGTCGCTTCCTGCACGGTAGTTTCGTGGATCAGATGAGCATCAATCAGCTCACGAGTAATCTTGGTAATACTCGCAGGGGCAAGCTCGCTCTCTTTTGACAAATCAATTCGAGAGATAGGACCTTTTTGATCAATGAGTTTATATACACGGCCAGCATTGACCTGCTTGATATGATCAATATGGCCTGGTTGAGCCATGTACATAGGGTGCTCCAAATATCAACAACTAAGCAATTTTTTTACTTTGCGAAGTAATTGTGAAGAGCTTTGGTAGATTGCCGTGACAAGCATCACGGATAAACATGATTCTTTGGGCGTTCAATCAAATTGCAAAACAGATATCACATTTAAAGCGCCATTTTTTTGCATTAATAAATATGTGTGTCTGACAAGATAAGTTATCCCTAAATCTCTCATAACTCAGCATTTTGCATATACTCAATTGGGGTCTTTATATTTTTATAATTTATTGCCGACCCAAAAAGCTTGATCAAGGAAATCATCATGACCGCTATACAAAGAAGAACAAAAATCGTCACTACGTTAGGTCCATCGACGGACAAAGAAGGGATTCTCGAAGCGATAATTCAGGCAGGAGCCAATGTTGTCAGAATGAACTTCTCACATGGTACCGCAGAAGATCATATCCAGCGTGCCACTCGCGTACGCAATATCGCAGCGCAGTACGGTACTCATGTAGCCATTCTTGGTGATCTACAAGGGCCTAAAATTCGCGTATCGACATTTAAAGACAACAAAATTCACCTCACTGTTGGTGACACTTTTATCCTCGACAGTGATCTCGCTCAGGGGGAAGGTGATCAGAGTGCCGTAGGTCTCGACTACAAAGAGCTGCCACAAGACGTCTCAACGGGTGATATTTTGCTGCTCGATGATGGTCGTGTGCAGCTGCAGGTGACTAAGGTATCTGGCAATCAAGTCGTTACTAAAGTCATCATTGGCGGCCCGCTTTCCAATAATAAGGGCATCAATAAAAAAGGCGGAGGCTTATCGGCCGACGCTTTGACTGAAAAAGATAAGAATGACATCAAGATTGCCGCCCAAATCAAAGTCGACTATCTCGCAGTTTCGTTCCCACGCAATGGCGAGGATATGAAGTACGCTCGCCGCCTAGCACGAGATGCGGGTCTTGAAGCGAAATTAGTCGCTAAGGTGGAGCGCGCCGAGACAGTGGAAAGTGAGGAGAATATCGATGACATCATTCTCGCTTCAGATGCGGTAATGGTCGCTCGTGGCGATTTAGGGGTAGAAATTGGAGACCCAGAATTAATTGGTGTGCAAAAACAACTCATTCGCAGGGCAAGAAGCCTCAACCGCACCGTCATTACCGCGACACAAATGATGGAGTCCATGATAGAGAATCCAATGCCAACCCGTGCAGAAGTCATGGATGTAGCCAATGCGGTACTCGATGGTACTGATGCCGTAATGCTGTCAGGAGAAACGGCCGCAGGTAAATACCCGTTGGAAACAGTACGTTCAATGGCTGAGGTGTGTCTGGGAGCAGAGAAAATGTCAGCCATTAACCGGTCCAGCTATCGGATGGACTCGGTTTTTAAAGGCAGTGAAGAAACCATCGCTATGTCGACCATGTTTGCCGCGAACCACATGAAAGGTGTCAAAGGCATCATTACCCTGACTGAGTCCGGCCGAACGGCATTAATGATGTCTCGACTTAGTTCTGGTTTACCTATCTTTGCCCTATCACGTAATGAAAGCACTCTTAACCACACCGCGCTTTATCGTGGAGTGACGCCAGTCTATTTTGACTCTAAAGGCGACTCAGGTTTACCAACAGCTAAAGCCGCTGTGGAGTGTTTGAAAGGCAAGGGGTTACTGCATGATGGCGACCTGGTCATCATCACTCAAGGCGATGTCATGGATGTGGTAGGGTCAACTAACTGTATGCGTATTCTTTCTGCCTGATATTGGACTTCACATCAAAAAGGGAGCCTGTTGGGCTCCCTTGTAACTTCTGAATGACCGTTACTTCTGAATGGCCGCCGCTGAGGATTTAGACAGCGATGAATACATTTCAACAAAGCGAAAACCTGAATCAAGCCCCATCTGGTAGTCATGAAGCAGATCGTCTCGGTCACTCATCAAAGAATTAGATCTAAGTGGCTGCTCAGGCTTTATCTGTACAATAAAACAATCGTCTGGCGGATTGTGGAGAAAGTCTTGAGTAAGAGAATAGGTCTGGTAGTGAACCATCAACATATCCGCCAATCCGGAATCAAACTTCTCTCCCAGTAGATGACTTAATCGGTAGATGTCATCGGCTCCAAATAGCCAACGTCCGCCATTGAGTGACTCCAAATGACGATGTTGCAATTTGTCCTCCTGAGAACGTTGCAACTGTTCCGTGAAAAAGCTCGCCCAGTCTTCTTTCCATTGAACTAGCTTTTGCTGCCAATGATCTTGCACCACGTTAAATGAATCACGATACCACTTAACCTCATTCTCATGAGTCACTTGCTCTGTGTCCGTCTCTAGATCTTCTCCTTCTGTACGAATCACAACAATGCAACGCGCTTCTTTACGCCACGCTTCTTGAACTGGAATAGACGCCGAAACTCCTCCGTCCACATACTCTCCATGATCAAACTTAACGGGCTCCTGATAAAGCCTTGGGATCGCGCATGTGGCGATCAACACTTTTCTCCAGTCATCCTGCAACATGGGCAAATAGTGATCGAAGAGCCGGCTAGTATCGGTCACCGCAGCAAAGGCTTGCCTATTGGCCAATACTCTTTTTCCCATATCAATATCAAGCCGATAAGGAAAATCGCTGATCTTATCAAGTGCCCAATCAATCCCAAGGTATTGTTTACGGCGTATGTAGCGGAAGAGATTGAAAAACTCAGGAGCGGTGGTGAGGTCGAGTATAAAGGAGCGCCCTATTCCCCGTTGACGGCACAGATAACCACAAAGGTTTAGTGCACCAGCAGAGGTACCATAGAAAGCGTGAAAAGGGTCAAAGTTAGAAAGAAGGAAGGCATCAAGCACACCGGAAGTAAAGATACCACGCTGTCCACCACCTTGGGCTACCAGCGCATTTTTACCACCAGTGTACTTAGCAAGACGTTGAGTATCCAGCTGGATAGCAGCGCTGGTAACGACACCGCTATTGTCCATATACCCAACCTAGGCTGAAGTAATTGCGACTAGACCAAAACCAATCAGAACAGTAAAGACTGTTACAGTGATGACCAACGCATATTTTAGATCGTGTTCCATAGACACCTCCTTTATTGTGTAACAAAGTAATAACATCGTTGTGAGTCATCTTCAAATATTCCCTTTTTTTTGTGCGTAATTATGACGTTACTATCACAATTAGTGGGTATATCACTCTGATAGGACAGTGACTATGAACAGCAAGAACCTCTCTTTATTTTGTAGCATTTTACTTACGTTCTCATCACCCGCTTTAGCTGATATCTATCTGACGCCTTGGTTTGGCTTTACCGCAGGCGGAGAAGTAGAAAATCAAGATCAGCAAAAATATGACCTAAAAGGCTCTGAGAGTTTCGCATTAAGCGCAGAAATGACGTTGGATAAAGGGCGAATTGGCCTGTTTTACGCCAATCAAAATACTGATGTCGAAACAGTGAACCTCAGCTCCACCATGCACTACCTGCACTTTCAGAGTAGCATTTATTACCCCGCAGAGGAGTCTCTATACGGTTATCTTGGTATAGGGCTTGGGGGTTCATACATAGATGCCGATTGGGTCACAGACGAGTTTGGCTTTTCAGCCAGTATTTTTGGTGGGTTTGAATATCGTCTCACTGAACACTTTGCACTTAATACTCAGCTGCGTTGGCTTGGCACAGTTGTCGATAACGATACCAGTGGCGTATGCAATCTGCCCGCTTCACAGGAAGGAAGTTGTTTCATCAAATTCAAAACTGATTGGATGAACCAGTTTTCAGCAAACCTCGGATTAACTTGGCGCTTCTAGATACAATATCTTTACAATATTAATAATTTAGTAATATAGATTAATAGAGCGTATATTTTTCAGTCATACGCTCTCTAAATTATAAAAGCGTTATATTTTGCATAAAAGCCATAAACCATAAAATGCTTCCAGTTTAATAATACAAGTCAGTCCAATCACTCTATAAAATACAATAAAACACAATTTTATTACCACAAACGAACAATACCATCACAACTACAATCTATTGCTTTAACTATTGTTAGTAGTTAGTCTTTTCATCATGCACAGCTGAATATTTCAGTTAGAGCAAACACACATTTAACTTTAAAGAACTAAAATCTGAGAAGCCTTTAACTTCACAGCACAAAAAACCACAAACTTACGCAATAAAAGATAGTTAATTATTCATATTGGCACAAACAGACACGTGCCTGCTTTACTAGTAGTAAGTTTACTCAGGCGTCCGTTCAGCCTGACTGGTGATTTTAAGGCATCTTCAATCTCAGATATCGGATTTACAGGAGTCCTTTTATGAAGCGAGAACAATGGGGGTCCCGCGCTGGATTTATTCTAGCTGCAGTCGGATCGGCTATCGGTCTGGGAAACATCTGGCGTTTCCCGTATATGGCCTATGAAAACGGTGGTGGTGCTTTCTTTATACCGTACCTTTTTGCCATGATCACCGCAGGCATACCCTTTATGATCCTTGAATTCAGCATGGGTCAAAAATACCGTGGGAGCGCACCTCGTACGCTAGCGAAAATTCACTCTAAGTTTGAGTGGCTAGGCTGGTTCCAAGTAGGTGTTGCAGCGGTTATTGCTGTTTACTACGTTGCTGTTATCGGTTGGGCGATTTCCTACTTTGGTATGTCTTTCAACCAGAGCTGGGGCACTGACACTAACGCCTTCTTCTTCAGTGAATACCTCGGTTTAGGTGACAACTCACCAACCAATCTAGGAAGCATTCAGTGGAAAATTGCTATTGCAATGCTGATTGCATGGGGTATCACTTACGCTGCTATTGTCGGTGGTGTCAAAGCAGGTATTGAGCGCGCATCTAAGATCATGATGCCAATTCTATTTATCATGGTTGTACTACTGATTGGACGTATGGTCTTCCTACCTGGTGCTCTGGATGGCGTGAACTACATGTTTGAGCCTGACTTTAGCAAAATCTGGGACGTGAAAGTTTGGGCAGCTGCGTATGGTCAGATCTTCTTCACTCTGAGTATTGGTTTCGCCATCATGCTGGCTTATTCAAGCTACTTACCTGAAAAGTCAGACATTACTAACAACGCCTTCATGACGGTTTTGATTAACTGCGGTTTCTCGATCCTAGCTGGCATCATGATCTTCTCAGTCCTCGGCTATATGGCGCAAGAGCAAGGCAAGCCTCTGACTGAAGTCGTATCAGCGGGCGTTGGTTTAGCATTTGTTACACTGCCAGCTGCAATCAACTTGCTGCCAGCGCCGTACATCCTGGGCCCACTTTTCTTCTTCGCACTAGTTGTTGCAGGTCTAAGCTCACACATTTCCATCATGGAAGCCGTGACGTCTGCCATTATCGACAAACTAAAGTGGAGCCGTAAGAAAGCAGCAACCGTTGTTATTGGTGTTGGTGTTGTCGTTTCTATGGCATTTGCAACCAATGGCGGTCTACTACTACTAGATTTGGTCGATCACTTCGCGAACAATGTCGGCATCATGGTGGGTGGTTTTGTCGAGATTATTCTTATGGCTTGGCTACTGAATAAAGTTGGTGATGTACGCGAATACGTCAATGAGATCTCTGATTTTTCTATCGGTGCTTGGTTCGTGGTTTGTCTGCGCTTCATCACTCCAATTATGCTGGCAGTTATTCTCGCAACCAAACTACAAACACTATTCACTGAAGGCTACGGTGGCTACGACCTAACTCTTGGTTGGGCAATGATTGCCGCTCTATTCGTCATTGGTGTATTGATTAACGCAACAAGTCGTAAGGAGGCCTGATTATGACAACAGGTGCAATTATTATGATGGTACTGGGCCTTGGAATTACTTGGGGCGGCGCTGCTATCTGTATTAAACGAGCAATGAACAAACAGCAGCAGTGATGACTGTTGTTGCTTGAAATAAAAATGCCGACACTGAGTGTCGGCATTTTTGATTGGTCAGAGCTAGAATGTGTATTTAACGCCGAGTGCTCCGCCAATCTGTAGTTCTGGGCCACTATACATATCTAACTCTGGTTGAATTTGACCATACATATTCCAGCCTTCGCTGAAGTTCCAATTCAGACCAAGGGGGACACGCGCCCCAAACTCTTTATGGTCCCATTCGCTCCATGCACCCGCACCGACATACCAAGTAAAAGGCACGTCCTGACCAAACTCTCCACGAGCTAGTATGTAGTCGAATGCAGCTCCGTCATTACCTACTGTAAAGCGGTACTGATTATCCAATTCAATGACTGCACTTAAATCTTGGTCTACTGCCATTCCAACCGAGAGATCCATGAACTTTGAGCTTTCAGCAATGACGCTTGCGCTCCCTGCGACGGCCGCAACACCTAATAAGCCTTTAACTAGTGTACTTTTCTTCATCACTCTGCTCTGGACTAAAATAAAACAGTGTGCAATTTTCCAGTTGTGTAATGAAAATATGTCATAGAAAGGTAAGGAGGTCGTTAGAATGCAGAGTGTTTTATCGCTTCCACTATGCAATAACATCCAACCAAACATATTCGCTAACAGCGCTTGATTTCAGAGAGTCACGTTCTAATAAAACAAAAGGAGGCCCTTAGGCCTCCTCTATCAATTAAATGGGTAAGTGAGTATTAGCCGTGGTTACGGATCCACTCATCCATTTCAGTTTTTAGGTTGTCAGACTTAGTACCGAAGATAGCCTGAACACCACCAGCTACAACCACTACGCCAGCCGCGCCTAGTTGTTTCAGTTTGTCTTGATCAACAGCCTCTGTATCCGCTACTGCAACGCGTAGACGAGTGATACATGCGTCTAGGCCAGTGATGTTTGCTTTGCCGCCGAATGCTGCAACAAGCTCACCTGCCATGTCTGAACCAGATGTCGCGGCTGCTTCTTCAGATTCATCTTCACGACCAGGAGTTTTAAGGTCCATCGCTTTGATAACAGTGCGGAATACTACGTAGTAGATAGCCGCGTAAACCAAACCGACACCCACCATCAGACCGATTTTCTGTGCGTTACCAGATAGTACGATGAAATCGATTAGGCCGTGTGAGAACGAAGTACCGTGTACAAAACCTAGAGTGTTTGCAACAACGTATGCAGAACCAGCTAGTAGAGCGTGGATACCGTACAGTACAGGAGCAACAAATAGGAATGAGAATTCGATTGGCTCTGTGATACCAGTCAGGAATGAAGTCAATGCAGCAGACGCCATGATACCCATTACTTTCGCGCGGTTCTCTGGCTTAGCAGAGTGAGCGATAGCAATAGCAGCAGCTGGTAGACCGAACATCTTGAACATGTAGCCACCTGCAAGCTGACCGAAGCCATTACCTGCAGCACGAGATGCTTCGTCAGCAACTAGGTAACAAGTTAGAACGCCATTTTGTGTTTCGCCAGCAGCATTCACACAAGTACCAGCTTCGAAGAAGAATGGTACGTTCCAAACGTGGTGTAGGCCGAATGGGATTAGAGAACGCTCGACGATACCGTAGATACCGAATGCAACTTGTGGGTTCTGGTGTGCAGCCCAATCTGAGAAAGAAGCGATAGCACCGCCAATTGGAGGCCATACTACAGACAGAACAATACCCAATGCGATAGCAGCAAAACCAGTGATGATAGGCACCGCGCGCTTACCTGCGAAGAAGCCTAGGTATTCTGGAAGCTGAATCTTGAAGAAACGGTTGAATGCCCATGCAGCAACACCACCAACAAGGATACCGCCCAGAACACCAGTGTCGATTTTCTCAACACCCATAACACCAGCCATAACGCCAAGCGTCGCAGTCATGATGCCGTAACCAACGATTGCAGCCAGACCTGCTACACCATCGTTGTTAGTAAAGCCAAGTGCAACACCTACTGCGAAAAGTAGTGCCATCTGACCAAATACCGAGCCACCCGCTTGCTCCATTAAGTTGGAAACAATTTCCGGAATGAAACTCAGGTCGGCAGCACCTACCCCGAGTAGAATACCTGCAACAGGTAAAACCGATACTGGCAGCATCAGAGCTTTACCCACTTTTTGCAGGTTAGCAAAAAGATTCTTAAACATGTTTATGCTCCTGAAAAGTTATAAGAATTATTGGGCTCTAACGGCACACCCCCGTAGCCTTAAATGTTAGCACCCAGAAAAAATGTAACCACATCTAGTAGTATATTTTCCGGCTCTAAATATATATTGATGGTGAACAAACTTTCTAGCTGGTTACGGAATTTAGTTTCAAACTAATAGATAGATCACAATCCAAAATCGGCAAATCGAGACCATATTTACAACCTATCTAATTGATATTTATTAAATTAATATTAACGCCGATTAATTTTGATGGGTAAATAAAATAAACCCAATTGTTATTTTATGTAACAAAATTACAATTTGATACTTTCAGCCTCCCAGCTTCAACATATTTAGTAAACAAGGCAATTTATGTCATCAAGAGTGATTTCAGACACAAAAAAAGGAGCTTCCGCTCCTTTTTTAATCAAAACTCTTTTTCTATCTCAAAAAAAGATTTCGGAAGTTTTCACTGGTTTTTAACCCAACTTCACTCAATGACGTATTTTTTAACTGGGCAATATAGGAGGCAACCTCAACCACGTATGCTGGTTGGTTCTGTTTACCTCGGTGTGGCACAGGAGCGAGATATGGTGAGTCAGTTTCAATCAATAGTCTCTCAAGCGGCAGAGCTTTGACCACTTCTTTAAGTTCAGTAGCTTGCCTGAAAGTGACGATCCCCGAGATAGAGATATAAAAACCAAGCTCCATCGCTGCTTGCGCAAAAGCAAGATCTTCAGTGAAACAATGAATCACGCCACCACATTTATCTGCCTGACCTCGACGTAGAATATCCAACGTATCTTGGCGAGCATTCCTCGTGTGGATGATCAAAGGTTTATTCAGTTTAACTGCTAATTCAACTTGCTGTTGGAATCGTAACTTTTGTAACTCAGCAGTCTCAGGTTGATAGTGGTAATCCAGCCCCGTTTCACCTATCGCCACAACTCTGGGATGCGAGGCATATTCATGTAATCGATCTAAGGCAAACTCACTCTCAACATCCAGCGGGTGAACACCGCATGAAGCAAATATGTTGTCGAAGGGTTCGATCATCTCCATCATTCCAGGGAAAGAATCCAACGTAACGCCAACGGACAGTAGCTCAGAAACGTTAGCAGCTTGAGCTTTGGCAACTACATCTTCAATACCAGAGTGGAGCTCCTGATAATCCAATTTGTCTAAGTGACAATGAGAGTCTACAAACATGATTCCTCATTAAATTTAAATAGCCAATCTAAGATAAGCAATTCGCTGTTCAAACCTGTGTGCTCACGTAACTGTTCAAGCAGCAGACTTAGGTTTGCTGTCTGAGTATAGAGCAATTGATAACCAAGATTAGCCGACAGAGCATTCGAGCCTGGAGTGAAATAAGGCATCTGAACGCCAAAGTGAATCTTTTGAGCATCTGTCAACAAGTACCATATCCATTGTAGATACTCAGAGGGTGAAGTCGCCAATTCTTTTGCTAACTTAACGCTGTCGCCTCTCAACTGAGCCACTTCAAGAAATTGTTCTTCAACCTGCTGATATTTTTCAATTTGCCCCTGCTCTACAAACGCTTGAGTTTTCAGTGGCGCATTGCCATTAATATGTGCTGCAAAAGCAGGGATTGTCGAAGTAACTTGCTCATTTAACCATTGAGCAAGCAATTCTGAGCTCGGAGTCACTACATGCCAATGTTGGCAACGACTGGTAATCGTGGGCAAAAGCTGGTGTGCTTTATGACTGACCAGTAAAAACATACAACTGCTAGAGGGCTCTTCGAGTGTTTTCAACAACGCATTGGCAGCGGAGTCATTCATCGCTTCAGCCGGCTCGATAACAAACAATCGACGTCCAGATAGCTGCGATGACTCCTGTGCTAGGCGGTTACACTGACGAATTTGCTCAACCGTAATAGTTTTGCCTTCTTTCTCTGGTTTCACTAGGTGATAATCAGGATGGTTATGCGACTTCATTAGCTGGCAGCTATGGCAAAAGCCGCAAGCTTCACTGGCATAATTGCTACACATGGCAGCTTCACTAAATCGCTCTACTAGCTGCTCAACGCCTAGCCCTTCTTCTGCTGTCAGTAGCGCTGCATTGGAAAACCTATCTGACTCCAGACTTGCCTGCCATTCACACCAAATGTCTGTTAACCAAGGGTAGGTAGAATTCATGGTTATTGTTCCAACCAACTACGCAGCGCTTGCTTGATATCTTGCGCGACTAATTCGATCGTCTGCTCAGCATTGATCACTACAACACTCGAATCACATTGCGCCAGTTCCAAGTAACGCGCTCTGGTGCGGTCAAAAAAGCTCATATCCATTTTCTCAATTCGATCCAACTCGCCTCGCCCTCTCGCGCGTTCGAGACCGATGCGCGGGTCAAGATCAAGGTAAATGGTCAAATCTGGTTTAAAGTCACCCAATGTTGTCTGCTTAAGTGCTGTCATGGTGTGTTGGGAGATTTGACGGCCGCCTCCCTGATAAGCTTGAGAAGACATATCATGTCGGTCTCCCACCACCCAAGTACCGCTGTTTAAAGCTGGTTTAATCACATTTTCAACCAGCTGCACCCGAGCAGCATACATAAGGAGTAATTCGGTCATGTCTTGCAACTCTTCCCCTTCATGGTCTTGTTTGACCAAAGTTCTGAGTTGCTCGGCTAGCGCTGTTCCGCCCGGCTCACGAGTATTCTTTATCTGCTCAATACCAGCCTGTTTAAGAGTCTCAAGCACCGCATTAATTGCTGTGCTTTTCCCTGCCCCTTCTAGGCCTTCAATTACGATAAATTTCGCTTGTGTCATTTGTTACTTCTTAGTTGTCTTAGATAAGCGCGTACCGCGCGATTGTGTTCACTCAGCGTTTTAGAAAAAACGTGCCCGCCAGTTCCGCTGGCCACAAAGTACAAGTAATTACTGTTTTCTGGGTTTGTCGCGGCGGCGATAGACGCCTCCCCCGGCATCGCAATCGGTGTTGGTGGTAAACCAAAAATCGTATACGTATTATATGGGGTTGGAGTACGTAAATCTTTCTTACGTATGTTGCCGTCGTACTTATCTCCCATCCCATAGATAACCGTAGGGTCAGTCTGTAGACGCATACGCTTATTAAGGCGGTTTACAAACACCCCTGCAACACGCTCACGCTCTGCACCAACAGCCGTCTCCTTTTCGATAATAGAAGCAAGGATCAGCGCTTCGTAAGGCGTCTTCAGTGGCAAGTTCTCTTGCCTTTGCTGCCAATGCTTATCAAGAATTTTTTGCAGTTTATTTGCGGCGCGCTTGATGATATCGAGATCAGAGGTACCGAACGTGTAGTGATAAGTCTCAGCGAGCAATAGCCCTTCAAGTTTGGCTTTCTCGATGCCAATTTGTTGTGCGATCTCTGCTTCGCTGAGCCCAGATGTTTTGTGCTCTAGATAAGGGGCTTGTTCTAATGCTGCTCGCCATTCGGCAAATGTTGAACCTTCCACAAAGGTAATTGCAAATTGATGCTCTTTACCGGTTTTGAACAGTTCTAGCGCTTGTGTGAGGTTAATGCCGGGAGTGAGAAGGTAGGTCCCTGCTTTTACTTGCGTCAGTTCTGGGTGGAATCGTCGCACTAGTCTTGCCACATCACTAGAAACAATCAGTTCATCGTTTGTCAAATCTGCCAGTAAACGGTTGAAACTCATACCCGTCTCAATCGTATAAATCTGTTCTTCTTGCAGCTTTAATGGCTGAGTCACATACTCATCGACTTGTTTAGTAACATAAATAAATCCTGCACCAGCAATCAGTAATACAAGTGCCAGAAATAAGGTGATTCTCTTAATCACGGGTTAACCATCTCCTGAATTTTTTTTGTTATTGTTCCTATTGAAAAGGTCTGTGTGCCAATGCTTTTTACTGGGGCGACACCAAGGATCGAGTTTGAGATAAAAACTTCTTCTGCATCACTTAGCTCTTCAAACGTATAGTGCCCAATAGACAACGTGTGCTCACAGCTCGATAAACGTTCTACAATAACGCGGCGCATAACGCCTGCAACACCAGCGTTCGTCAGGTCGGGGGTATAGATGACTCCCTGTTTGACCCAGTAAACATTCGCCATTGTTGTCTCAATCACATGACCACTCACATCTAATGCAATCCCATCGGGGAAGCCTTGTTGATCCATTTCCGCCTTGAGCAAAATTTGCTCAAGGCGATTATTGTGCTTATGACCCGCGAGTAAAGGATTAACCCCTAGCCTCTTATGGCACACACCTAAACAAATACCATCCGCTTGCCATTGTTCATAATGAGCCGGATAGTTAAAGGCGCTAATAGTAACATTTGGTAAGGTCACTTGAGTAGGGCTATATCCACGTCCCCCCTCTCCTCGGCTAACGTGTAACTTCAACCCTGAACGAGTAGACTCTATACACGCTTTTTCTAACCAATCCTCAACCTCTCTCCAGTTTGGAGGAGTTATGCCGAGCAAGTTGAGGCAGGATTGCATTCGCTCTTGATGTTTATCCAAGTGTTGGATACGACCGTTGATAGCCAGCATGGTCGTAAAGCAGCCATCACCATATTGAAATGAACGATCAGAAAGGGAAATTGAGTCTGTGGTGTGTCCATTTACCGAGTACATAATTGATATCCACATAAAAGAAAACGGCTTAATGCCAAAGCATTAAGCCGTTTTATCACAAATTGGATTGTGACTCTTTAGATCTTTTTGAAAACCAAAGAACCGTTAGTACCACCAAAACCAAACGAATTACAGATTGCGTACTCTGAATCGATAGGTTTTGCCTTATGTGGTACTAGGTCAATATCGTCAAGGCCTTCATCTCGATTATCTAGGTTAATCGTTGGTGGAACCATTTGATCAACCAATGACATGATGGTCACGATCGCTTCAACAGAACCAGCAGCGCCAAGTAGGTGACCAGTCATTGACTTAGTTGAAGATACTTTCACTTGTTTAGTACCTTCTTCACCTAGCGCACGACGGATGCCTTTCACTTCAGCAACATCGCCAGCCGGAGTAGACGTGCCATGTGCATTCACATAGCCGACTTGTGTACCAGTGATGCCTGCATCACGCATTGCTGCTTCCATAGCCAACGCACCACCTGAGCCATCTTCGCTAGGTGAAGTCATATGGAAAGCATCTCCCGACATACCAAAGCCAACAAGCTCTGCATAGATTTTAGCGCCACGTGCTTTCGCATGCTCATATTCTTCAAGAACAATGATACCTGCGCCATCACCAAGAACAAAACCATCACGATCTTTGTCCCATGGGCGAGAAGCTTTTTGAGGCTCGTCATTACGAGTTGACAACGCTTTAGCTGCACCAAAGCCAGCCATGCCTAGAGGAGTTGAAGCTTTTTCAGCACCACCGGCGACCATAGCTTCTGCATCACCGTAAGCAATCATACGAGCAGCATGGCCGATGTTATGTAGACCCGTTGTACACGCCGTCGAAATCGCGATATTTGGACCACGAAGACCACGCATAATAGATAAGTTACCTGCAACCATGTTTACGATAGTTGATGGTACGAAGAAAGGGCTGACTTTGCGTGGGCCTTTTTCAACAAGCGCAGTATGGCCCGCTTCAATAAGGTCTAGACCACCAATGCCTGAACCAATAGCGACACCAACGCGTGCTGCGTTTTCTTCATTAATTTGTAAGCCAGAGTCGTCTAGGGCTTGAATACCCGCTGCAATGCCGTACTGGATGAACAAGTCCATCTTACGCGCATCTTTTTTAGACATGTACTCTGTGCAGTCGAAATCTTTTACTAGGCCTGCAAAACGAGTTGAGAAGTTTTCAGTATCAAAGTGCTCGATATCAACGATACCACTTTGACCAGCTAGCAGGGCCTTCCAGGATGATTCTACATTGTTGCCTACCGGTGACAACATACCCATGCCAGTGACAACAACACGACGCTTGGACACGATTTTATTCTCCGGGATTGAAATGATTCTATGAGAGGTATAGAAGAGTTTAAAAGAACACAGGCGGCCAGAAGGCCGCCTGGGAGAGATATTACTGAGCGCTGTTCACGTAGTCGATAGCAGCTTGAACAGTAGTGATCTTCTCAGCTTCTTCGTCTGGAATCTCAGTGTCGAATTCTTCTTCTAGAGCCATTACTAGTTCAACAGTGTCTAGAGAATCAGCACCTAGATCGTCAACGAAAGAAGCTTCGTTTTTAACTTCTGCTTCGTCCACACCTAGCTGTTCAACAATGATTTTCTTTACGCGTTCTTCGATGTTGCTCATTTTTTCTTTTCCTTTACAGATTTCGCTCAATGCGATGATTCCGTAGTTTATTCGAACTATTGAAAGTTGCAAGGGGGTCCTTGCTGGTCAAACCACAATTTTCGCGATTTTAACCGAAATTCAATACATTTTTGACTTATATCATGCACAAATGTTGCGCATATCAATGCCAGTTATCACAAACTATAGGCTATTTTTGTGACAGCAAATAGCCCGTTTTGTTCCAACTTAGGCATTAAACCATATACATGCCACCATTAACATGCAGAGTTTCACCAGTAATGTAAGCAGCTTCTGGAGAAGCTAAAAACGCTACTGCTGATGCAATTTCACGAGGGTCACCTAGACGGCCAGCAGGAACGTTCGCTAACGTTGCTGCACGTTGTTCGTCATTTAGCGCCTTAGTCATGTCAGTTTCGATAAATCCTGGTGCAACAGTGTTAACAGTTACACCACGAGAAGCCACTTCACGTGCCATAGATTTAGTGAAACCAATCACACCTGCTTTTGCTGCTGCGTAGTTAGTTTGACCTGCATTACCCATAGTACCAACAACAGAACCAACATTGATGATACGACCTGCACGCTTCTTCATCATGCCACGAAGTACAGCTTTAGACATGCGGTAGATCGGTGTCAGGTTAGTGTTGATGATGTCATTCCACTCATCGTCTTTCATACGCATAAGTAAGTTATCACGCGTAATACCTGCATTGTTTACCAGAATGTCGATTGCACCAAACTCATCGTTAATGTTTTTCAGAGTTGCTTCAATTGATTCGATATCTGTCACGTTTAGTGCCAGACCTTTACCATTTTCACCAAGGTATTCACTGATTGCAGCGGCACCATTTTCTGAAGTCGCAGTGCCGATAACCGTCGCACCACGTTCAACAAGAATTTCAGCGATAGCACGACCAATACCACGGCTTGCGCCAGTGACCAGTGCAATCTTGCCTTCTAGGTTCATCATGATTGTTATTCCTTAAAAGTTTACTTAGCGGCTTCTAGAGATGCAGCATCATTTACTGCAGCGCCACTTAGTGTCTTCACAATACGTTTTGTCAGACCCGTTAGAACTTTACCTGGGCCTAATTCAAGAAGTTTTTCAACACCTTGCTCGCTCATTAGCTGTACACTTTCAGTCCAGCGGACTGGGCTGTATAGCTGGCGCACAAGTGCATTTTTAATTTTTGCAGGGTCAGTTTCAGCAACAACATCAACGTTATTGATCACTGGCAACTGAGGAGCATTGAATTCAATCTCTTCAAGAGCGACAGCCAGTTTGTCGGCTGCTGGCTTCATCAAAGCACAATGAGAAGGTACGGAAACAGGTAGCGGTAGAGCTCGCTTAGCACCAGCTTCTTTACACAAGGCACCTGCGCGTTCGACTGCGTCTTTACTACCTGCAATCACTACCTGACCTGGTGAGTTGTAGTTTACAGGCGATACCACTTCACCTTGAGCCGCGTCTTCACATGCTTTAGCAATAGATTCGTCATCTAGACCGATGATCGCGAACATAGCACCAGAGCCTGCTGGCACAGCTTCTTGCATCAGTTGACCACGTAGTTCAACCAGTTTGATTGCTTCTTTAAAGTCAATCACACCAGCACATACTAATGCCGAATATTCACCTAGACTGTGGCCCGCAAGGTTTGCTGGCTGTTCTAGGCCAAGCTCTTGCCAAACACGCCAGATAGCCACCGAGGATGCTAACAGTGCTGGCTGAGTACGGAAAGTTTGGTTGAGATCTTCAGCTGGGCCATTTTGAACCAACGCCCATAGGTCGTAACCTAAAGCCTCAGATGCTTCCGAAAAAGTGTTTTTTACTACTTCATACTGTTCGCCAAGTTCAGCAAGCATTCCGACTGCTTGTGAGCCCTGACCTGGAAATACGATAGCAAAATTGCTCATTTTCTTTCCTTTAAAACAAAGTAAGAAAGATTAAGATGCCTAAAAAGGCATCTTAATCTTTTAAATTTGGTTGGGATTAGAACTTAACCAGTGCTGAGCCCCAGGTAAAGCCGCCACCAAATGCTTCTAGTAGAAGCGTCTGACCGCGTTTAATTCGTCCGTCACGAACAGCCTCATCAAGTGCCGTAGGTACAGTAGCTGCAGACGTATTGCCATGTCTGTCTAGTGTAATGACAACTTGATCAAGCGACATAGATAGTTTCTTTGCTGTTGCAGAAATAATGCGATAGTTCGCTTGGTGAGGCACTAGCCAGTCTAGTTCAGACTTATGCATATCGTTGGCAGCCAGCGTATCTTTAACGAGTTTTGATAGCTGTGTCACAGCAACCTTAAAGACTTCGTTACCCGCCATGTGTAGCCACTTGTCAGCATCTTTGCCTCGCTCAGGAACTTCAAGGCTTAGCAACTCACCAAAACGGCCATCCGAGTAGATATGCGTTGAAAGAATCCCAGGCTCTTCACTTGCACCAACAACAACAGCGCCTGCACCATCACCAAACAGAATAATGGTTGAACGATCAGTTGGGTCACAGGTTTTAGACAGAGTATCTGAACCGATTACAAGCACATTTTTACACATGCCTGTTTTAACATGCTGATCTGCAACTGAAAGCGCGTAGACAAAACCTGAACATGCAGCGGCAATATCAAATGCGGGGCAACCTTTAATGTCCAGCTTAGCTTGAACTTGGCAAGCAGAAGAAGGGAAAGTGTGGCTGCTACTGGTGGTCGCTACGATGATCAGGTCAATATCATTCTTATCGATGCCTGCCATTTCGATCGCGTTTTGAGCAGCGATATATCCCATGTCGGCGACGGTTTCATTCTCGGCTGCGATACGACGCTCTTTAATACCTGTGCGAGTGACAATCCACTCATCACTTGTATCTACCATTTTCTCCAAGTCTGCGTTTGAACGCACCTGAGATGGCAGGTAGCTGCCAGTACCTAAAATTTTGCTATACATGAAGACTAATAATGCCTCTCGAGTAAAACCGCTTCCAAACGATCGCTAATACGGCTTGGTACTTGTCGTTTGACCTCGTGTAACGCTTCACCAATGGCATTGATGACCGCGTCTACATCAGCACTTCCGTGGCTTTTTATGACAATGCCGCGCAATCCTAGCAAACTTGCGCCGTTATACTGGTCGGGGTTCAATGTTTTTAGTTCATTAAATAACCCAGAAAATAATTTTCTTGCAATCCAACCCTTTATAGATGAGGCCATCATGCTTGATTTCAACTTATCGATAAATAGCTGGGCTGTACCTTCACATGCTTTGAGGCAAACATTACCAACAAAACCGTCACATACCACCACATCCGCGGCATCGTGGAGTAACTGATTACCTTCAATATAGCCGACAAAATTCACGGACTGCGTCTGAGACAACATTTCAGCACAGCGTTTGACGAGATCGTTGCCTTTGATTTCTTCAGCACCGATATTAAGAATCGCAATACGTGGAGGTCGGTCTAAGTATTGTTCAGTTAACGCACTTCCCATCACAGCAAATTGGAACAATGAATCAGCATCACTGGACACATTGGCTCCTAGGTCAAGCATCCAAGTTCTGCCACCGGAAGCTGTAGGTAAGGCAGAAATTAACGCTGGACGTTCAATTCCTGGTAATAATTTCAACCGAAAACGTGACAAAGCCATGAGTGCACCAGTGTTTCCACTGCTGACACAGGCATCGGCAGTACCTTGAGCGACAGCATCAATCGCCATCCCCATGGAGGTGCCATTGCTGTTTCGAAGTGCGAGAGAAGGCTTTTCTGAGTTTGAGATCACTCGGTCACTATGCTGAATACTCAGGCGAGCATCAGGCTGATAACCAAGAGACAATAATTGAGTTGTGATCGCGGTCTGATCACCTGTGAGGATTACTTTCAGCTCTGGGAAATGCGACAGTGCCTGCACGGCGGCAGGCACTGTGACGCGAGGACCGAAATCCCCGCCCATTGCATCAAGTGCAACGGTTATATTAGGCAAAGGTCAACCTTACTTGTTGATAACCTTTTTACCACGGTAGTAACCTTCAGCAGTTACGTTGTGGCGCAGGTGAGTTTCACCTGAAGTTGCGTCTACAGATAGTGCAGCTGTAGATAGGGCATCGTGTGAACGACGCATGCCACGCTTTGAACGTGATTTCTTGCTCTTTTGTACGGCCATTGACCCTACTCCTATGTTAATTCTTAAAGAATTACTTCTTTAAGTTTTTTAAAACATCGAATGGATTCGGCTTTTCTTCCACAATTTCTTCTGGAATTTCACCAAATACCAAATTGTCTGATTTAACGCTGCAATCCGCTTCTTCGTGCTTTGCGATTTGAGGCAAGTTTAGAATGAACTCGTCTTCAACTAACTGTATCAGGTCAATTTCACCGTACTCGTTCAGATCTACCAAATCGTACTCTTCCGGTGCTTCCTCTTCAGTCTTTTCACCTTTGTAAGGTGTATAAGTGAATTGGACATCGCACTCATGTGCGAAAACCTCATTACAGCGTTGACACTCTAAATCAACTTCGATGTTAGCTTTACCAGAGATAACAACGAGTCGCTGTTCATCTAACTCAAATGACAATGACACTTGAGCGTCGCGTTTAACGCCTTCAACTGATTCGAACAAACGCTTAAAAAGACTAACCTGAATGATACCATCATAATCAAGTCGCTTCTGAGCAGCGCGTGCCGGATCAACCGTTCGCGGTATTTTTACCTTTTGCATAGGGCGCGAATTCTATCTTCCAATTCGTTTTGAGTCAAAGAAAAAGGATAAAAAGTTGCAGTTTTTTTCCTTCTTATCAGAAGAGCTAGGATTACCATCATAATATCCATTAAGCTATCGCTAACTCCCTGAAAGATTGTACTGGAAAATGCCACAATACCAACTTGTTTTAGCATCGACTTCACCGTTTAGAAAACAACTGCTCAATAAACTATCAGTCCCTTTTGAAACCGCCTCACCTGACTGTGACGAAACACCATTTTCTGACGAGCGACCTGAGGATCTAGTGAAACGTCTTGCGAAGGAAAAAGCAGAATCATGCCATACCAATCAGCCTAGTCTTATCATCGGCAGCGACCAGGTCTGTGTGATTGATGGAAAAATCATTGGAAAACCTCTGAATCGAGAAAACGCTATCCAACAATTAAGCCGCCAAAGTGGTAAGGCCATCCAGTTTTATACCGGGCTTGCGCTTCACAACACCGAAACGAATACCACAGATGTCAAACTGGATACGTTCACTGTTCATTTTCGCCAGCTAACCCAACAACAGATCAGCCGCTATGTAGAGAAAGAAGAGCCGTATTACTGCGCTGGCAGTTTTAAAAGTGAGGGGTTGGGTATCGCACTATTTGAAAAGTTAGAAGGGAAAGATCCCAATACTTTGGTTGGGCTACCACTGATTGACTTGATTGATATGCTTGAAACGCAAGGTTTCCCAATCTTGTAAAAGCGGAATAACTAGAGTTGGCCTTCTTAATCGAAGCAAACAACTCTAGTCTTCGAGTGAGAGAGTTCACAGCTCTTACAGCTTACGTAAACTCGCTAGCGCCTTCTCCAACTTTGCTTCCATTGGCGCACTCACTTCCATCCACTCGTCATTGGATGGGTGTTTAAATTTAATATTAGCGGCATGAAGAAACAGTCGGTCTAACCCAACTTTTCCTGTGTAGGCATCAAAACGTCGATCACCATAACGGTCGTCCCAAGCAATTGGATGACCAGTATACTGAGTATGGACACGAATTTGATGCGTACGCCCCGTTATTGGGCTCGCCTGAATCAAAGTAGCCTCAGCAAACTTTTCAATAATCTTAAAACGAGTCTCAGAAGGCTTACCCTGTGGGTTAACGCGAACGATACTGTTCACTTCATTTTTCAATAGTGGTGCGTTTACGACCTTGCAACTACTCTTCCACTGCCCCATCACCAATGCGAAATAGTATTTCTGCACGGTTTTCTCACGAAACTGAGCTTGAAGATGACGCAGCGCTGAACGCTTTTTCGCAACCAAAAGAATTCCCGAAGTATCACGATCAATACGATGCACTAACTCTAGAAAACGAGCTTGCGGTCTCAGTGCCCGTAAAGCTTCAATAGCACCAAATTTAAGCCCACTTCCTCCGTGAACTGCCGTACCCGAAGGTTTATTGAGGATAAGCATATGTTCATCTTCATGGATGATCATATGTTCTAGCTCAGCGACTTTATTCAGTTTGGTACTCGGTGCAACTTCGTCTTGCTTCTCTTCAATCGTAACTGGAGGAATTCTGACCAAATCCCCCGCCTTCAATTTATATTCAGCTTTAATTCGTTTTTTGTTTACGCGAACTTCTCCCTTGCGCAAGATCCGATAAACCATGCTTTTAGGAATACTTTTCAGTTGGTTGCGTAAAAAATTATCGATACGCTGGCCAGCCATATCTTCGTCGATATCGACAAATTGGACTTTTGTTCTAATTTCGCTCATTTCGATATTCTACCATTCTAACTTGCGTAAGTTCACGTTTTCTAGGCAACAATCTGGTAAATCGCTCTCTAAGAATGAATTTCTGTTCAGCTACGGATAAAAATCCATCAACATATTTACAATTCTCAGAAACTATCACACAAAGCCTTTAAATACAGAATCTTACGAAAATTAAAAATGGGTTTTTTAGCGTTTTATAATAAAGCAGATTGCTGAGTTTAATGGGTACTGCTATAGTTCACACCTGCAATGAATGATTAGGTTGCATTTTAATCAAACCCAATCGTTTTTGAGCAAGATATTGAGTAGCCCGCTAATTTACCAAAATGCAGCACACGGCGTAAGACATTTCCGGGATTAGTACAACTTGTTGCCCTACTCATAAATCTTTCATGTTGAGTATTATCCGCCATCATTGCGGCTTACAAGCCAAACTTGTTTGTAAGACTGACGTGCCCAAAGAGCATCCCTCCAGCCGGGAGGCTGCACAAATTTAAGCCATGGGATCCGGCACCGTGAAAGACACATCAAGGCAGCAAGAAAACATAGAATGACAACGAGATTTATCAATGAAAAGAATGTTAATCAACGCAACTCAAAAAGAAGAGTTGCGTGTTGCTTTGGTTGATGGTCAGCGCTTATATGATTTAGATATCGAAAGCCCAGGCCACGAATCCAAAAAAGCAAATATCTACAAAGGACGTATCACTCGCATCGAACCAAGCCTGGAAGCAGCCTTCGTTGACTACGGTGCCGAACGACACGGATTCCTCCCTCTAAAAGAAATTGCCCGCGAATATTTCCCTGATGGTTACACTTACCAAGGTCGTCCAAGCATTAAAGAAGTGCTGACTGAAGGTCAGGAAGTAATTGTACAGGTTGAGAAAGAAGAACGTGGCAGCAAAGGTGCTGCGCTAACGACATTCATTTCTCTTGCTGGTAGTTACCTTGTTCTGATGCCTAATAACCCTCGTGCTGGCGGTATTTCTCGTCGTATCGAAGGAGATGAGCGTACTCAACTGAAAGCAGCACTGGACACGTTAGACCTACCAAAAGGTATGGGCCTTATCGTACGTACAGCGGGTGTAGGCAAAAGTGCTGAAGAATTAGAGTGGGATCTTAACGTCTTACTTAATCACTGGGGCGCCATCAAACAAGCTTCTGATGCCAACCCAGCTCCACTGCTTATTCATCAAGAAAGTAACGTTATCGTCCGAGCTATTCGCGACTATTTGCGTCGTGACATTGGTGAAATTCTCATCGATAGCAACACCATCTATGAGCGTGCACTAGAGCATATCCAACTAGTTCGTCCAGACTTCGTCAATCGAGTCAAAAAGTACGACGGCGAAGTTCCACTGTTTAGCCACTATCAGATCGAAAGCCAGATTGAATCGGCGTTCCAACGAGAAGTGCGTTTGCCATCTGGTGGTTCAATCGTTATTGACCCAACCGAAGCATTAACATCAATCGATATCAACTCAGCCCGTGCAACGAAAGGCGGCGATATCGAAGAAACTGCACTAAACACCAACCTTGAAGCAGCCGATGAAATTGCACGTCAACTTCGTCTTCGTGACCTAGGCGGCTTGGTTGTTATCGACTTCATCGATATGACGCCAGTGCGTCACCAACGTGAAGTTGAGAACCGTCTGCGTGACGCAGTTCGCCTCGACCGTGCTCGTGTTCAGATTGGACGTATCTCACGCTTTGGCCTACTAGAGATGTCTCGCCAACGCTTGAGTCCATCTCTAGCAGAAGCTAGCCACCATATCTGCCCTCGATGTAGCGGCACAGGTGTGGTTCGTGATAATGAGTCTCTTGCTCTTTCTGTTCTTCGTTTGATCGAAGAAGAAGCATTAAAGGACAACACAGCTCAAGTTCTGGCTGTTGTTCCTGTTCCGATTGCGTCTTACCTTCTGAACGAAAAGCGTCGTTCAATCAACCACATTGAACGCATTCAGGAAGTTAAGATCACTGTAGTTCCTAACTCAGATATGGAAACGCCGCATTTCGAAGTGATTCGAGTTCGTGAAGGCGAAGAGTTTGATTTGCTGTCTTACTTGCTGCCTAAGAAACTCGAGTCGATGAAAGAAGCGGAAGGCCGTGAGGTTGCTGAGCCGGAAGTTAAGCCTAAGAAGCTGGAAGAGCCTGCACTAAAAGGTTTTGCAGCACCGGCTCAATCTGCGCCAGCGCCAAAGCAACCAGTGAAGAAAGCACCAGAGAAAAAGTCAGAGCCTCGTGATGAAAAGCCAGGCTTAGTATCTCGATTCTTCAAAGCTCTGGGTAGCTTCCTATTCAGCTCTGAACCTGAAAAAGAACAGGTTGAAGAGAAACAAGAAAAAGCAGCGAAGAAAGACGGTCAGCGTAACAACCGCAACCGCCGTAATCGCAACGACCAACGTCGTCGCAATTCTCGTGACAATCGTAACGAGAATCGTGAAGATAAACGCGATAACAAACGCAATAAACCTCAACGCGAACGTGATGAAGCTGCCAATGAAAATAAAGCAGCATCGAACGAACGTAAGCAACAAAACCGCAAGCCTAAGCAGGATCGCCGTAATAAACAGCGTGACGACGCGAAAGCGAGCAAGGTTGCTGAGGAAGGTTTGAAGCTCGCGGCTGAAGCGCAAAAAGACGACAAACCGAACCGAGCAGAAGAAAAAACGACCAAGGTAAAAGAACGCCGTCAGCGTCGTAAACTGAGCAAGCAGGTTCGAGTTAAAGACCAGAAAGCGAAAGCTGAAGCGGTTGAAGAAGTAAAACAGGTTAAGGCTGAAGCAGTAGCAGAAGCCATCGAGCAATCGACTGAAGAAGTTGCAGCAGAAGATGCAGAGCAGCCTAAACAACGTCGTAACCGCCGTTCTCCACGTCATCTACGTGCAAGCGGTCAACGTCGTCGTCGTGGTCGCGATCGTCGCCCTAACCCGTTCCGCTTACGCAAAGGTGGTGTTGCTTCTCCAGAAATGGCAATGGGTAAAGTCATGCCAAGCTACGGTATCTCTAAACCAGAACCGAAGCACAAAGCAAAAGCTGAACAGGCTGCGGCACCAGAAGTGGTCACTCAAGCACTTGGTGGGTTCGCTTGCCCTGAAATGGCAATGGGCAAAGTTATCGTACGTCGCCAAGAGCCAGTGATTGAAGAGCCGAAAGTTGTTGAGCAAGCTGCTACGGTTGAAGCCACACCTGTGAAGACACCAGCACCTCAAGCAGTTGAGCCACAAGTCGCTCCAGAAGCAGTTGCAGACACGGCTGCTATTGTAGAAGCGGAAGCAGCACCTGCCCCTGTAAATACAAGCTCTGAGATTATCGTACCGACAGCATTTAAAGGCCACGCCTCTGCTCCGATGGCGAAAGCACCAGGAACCACAGAAATGAAAGAAATTACTGTGATTGCTGCACCTTTCCGAGAAGAGCGCTACCTATCTAAAGGTGCAGGCAGCCAGGTTGCTAGCAATAAAGCCAGCGCTGCAATGGCAAAGCCTCAAAGCTTTTAATCCGGTTTGATGAAGAATAAAAACAGCCCCATCACGGGGCTGTTTTTTTATGTGTATATGGTAACGAGCATGACTGCTCTCACTATTTGTCACAAATATTAGCCAATATCTGCTTCTTTGTTGAACTTAATCACACTTTTAGGTAGCATTCGCCGACTCGATCTGAATCACTCGCTTGGTTTTCAGTGCTCTTTTACATCGCATTTTGCTCACATGAAAACTAAGCCAGAACCTATACTTAAATCTGTCGTTCTCTGGTATTCAGAATAACCGTAAACATTTAGCATAACTGAGCAAGCATGTTTGAATTCCCTCAATTTTCGAAACACTCTGTAAAAAATGACGTGTTATCAGGCCTGACCGTTGCACTTGCATTGGTTCCTGAAGCCGTTGCCTTTGCCTTCGTGGCTGGTGTCGACCCTATGGTTGGCCTGTATGCAGCATTTATTGTCGGCCTAATTACTTCCATTTTTGGTGGCCGCCCAGGCATGATCTCTGGTGCAACAGGTGCAATGGCAGTCGTGATGGTGTCGCTAGTCGCATCACACGGTGTCCAGTACCTTTTTGCTGCCATATTACTTGCCGGTATCCTTCAGGTAGCTGCTGGTCTATTTAAGTTAGGTAAGTTCATCCGCATCGTGCCGCATCCAGTTATGATTGGCTTCGTTAACGGTCTAGCGATTGTGATTTTCCTCGCTCAGCTTGGTCAGTTCAAAGCGCCAGACATTAACGGCATGCTAACTTGGTTACCTCAAGATCAAATGATGCTGATGCTGGGTTTAGTAGCGCTAACCATGGCTATTATTCACTTCCTACCAAAATTCACTACCGCCGTACCATCTTCCTTGGTAGCGATCGTCACAGTGACAGCTTTGGTAGTAGGCTTAGATCTGGAAACACGTACAGTTGTCGATTTCTTACGTACTATGTCTGGTGATGATGCAGCAACGCTGGCAGGCTCACTACCAACGTTCTCTGTCCCAGCAGTACCGTTAACACTTGAAACACTACAAATCATCCTCCCGTACGCTATCATTCTTGCGGCGATTGGTCTGATTGAATCTCTGCTAACACTGACTGTTCTGGACGAAATGACAAACACTCGTGGTCAGTCTAACCGTGAATGTATCGGTCAGGGCATGGCAAACATGACGTGTTCAGTGTTTGGCGCTATGGGTGGCTGTGCGATGATTGGTCAGTCGATGATCAACGTTAACTCAGGTGGTCGTGGTCGTTTGTCAGGCATTGTTGCTGCTTCTGCACTGCTGATATTTATCCTGTTCGCTTCTTCACTTATCGAAATGATCCCACTAGCCGCACTAGTCGGTGTGATGTTCATGGTGGTTATTGGTACTTTTGAGTGGGCAACATTCAAACTGGCTCGTCGCGTACCAAAACAAGACTTCTTTGTAATTGTACTCGTAACGGTCGTAACGGTAATGACCGACCTTGCTATTGCCGTCTTCGTTGGTGTTATTGCCTCTGCTCTGATGTTTGCTTGGCAACACGCTAAACACATCTATGCCGATACAAGTATCAACGCAGAAGGTTCTAAAGAGTACAAAATTCACGGCCCGGTATTCTTCGGTTCAGTCGCAAACTTCCTTGAGATTTTCGATGCTCATGAAGATCCAAGCGATGTTATCGTCGATTTCGCTGATTCACGTGTAACCGACCACTCAGCTATCGAAGCTATCGAAACACTGGCTGAGCGCTACTCTGCTCAGGGTAAGACACTTCATCTACGCCACCTAAGCCCAGATTGTCGTAAGCTTCTCGACAAAGCAGGCAGCTTGGTAGAGATTAACGTCAAAGAAGACCCAAGCTACAAAGTCGCAACCGACGTACTAGCGGGTTAAGCAGACGAAAAAAGGGCTTCCATTTGGAAGCCCTTTTTATTTATCGCTAATACTTACAACAACTTATTGAGTTTTTCACCCATCAGTTCCAAACGCCAGCTTTGCATCACATCCGGTAATATTGATGGATCACGATCTTTTTTCCATACCCAGCTAATCAACTGATTCAATTGTTTCTTGGACGCCAAAAACTCCGTCGCCAACCCAGAAGCCTGAGAGGCTTTTTTCACTTCATCCTTAAGGGTTTTAAACTTTTGCTTGTAGCCTGGCATATCCATCAAACGCTCAATTTTAGCCGGATACTCATCTACAGGCGTCATTTTGGCTGATTTAACAATCGAGATGATACGTGCGCTGTGGCGTTGCACAGAACGAATATCTAATCCTTCCTGCTCCATTCTTTGTTTGTTCTGTAAGCCTAAACGAGCAATAGTAAGTAGATCATGTTCTTTAAAGACGAAATTCAGTGCTAGGTCACGGCGAATCGCCTCTTTGAAGCGCCAAGTAGCAAGCGGCTTTAATAAAGCTAACTCACTCGGTTTCAGTTGCCAAGCGCCCTTAACATCCAAGTAGGCTTTTTCAGGATCAAGTGACTTGATACGCTTGGTAGCCAGTAAATCACTTTCCTGCTGAGCCGCTTCCCACCAGCCAGCCTGAGTAATTTCTTCAAGCAGCTTTTCATACAATGGCAATAGATAGTGGACATCTGCGGCCGCGTAGTCGAGCTGTTTATCCGTTAGCGGTCTGGCAAGCCAGTCTGTACGAGATTCACTTTTATCCAGTTCTACGCCAAGATAAGACTCAACCAAAGAAGCAAAGCCCGTTGACAATCCGTGGCCCAAGAATGCCGCCATCAGTTGGGTATCCACCATCGGGTAAGGCAGACAACCAAAGCTGTTGTTAAACACTTCTAAGTCTTCACCACACGCGTGTAAAACCTTTAACACTGATGTGTCCTTTAGAAGGTGAACAAACGCCGTCATATCATCAATGACTGTTGGATCAATCAGAGAAAGTGTTTCACCATCAAATAACTGAATAAGGCCAAGCTGAGGGTAGTAGGTTCGTGTTCGGACAAACTCGGTATCAAGCATGACGACATCTGCATTTCTAGCTTGTGCACACACTTTTTCTAGCTGGTCTGGGCGGGTAATGATTTGATAATTCACAAAGCTCTCACTGTGACTGATGGGGTCTGCAAATAAAAATGCCGACTGGTATTAGTCGGCATTTTAACACTAAACACTTGGTTCTGCTTATTTTTAACTTTAGCTAGCCTTTGCCAAGTTTGCATCATTCTCTTCACGCAAAACACGGCGTAGTATCTTACCGACATTGGTTTTCGGTAATTCATCTTTGAATTCAACTAGCTTAGGCACTTTATAGCCCGTCAGGTGCTGACGACAGTGAGCAATGAGCTCGTCTTTCGTCAGGCTTGGGTCTCGCTTGACAACGTAAATTTTCACGAGCTCACCCGACACTTCATGCGGCTGACCAATCGCTGCGACTTCCAGTACTTTTCCATGCAGTGCCACGACATCTTCAATCTCATTTGGGTACACGTTAAAGCCGGACACCAGAATCATGTCTTTTTTGCGATCCACAATGTGAATCAAACCTTGCTCATCAAACTTAACGATATCGCCCGTCGACAGCCATCCTTCACTATTAATGACTTCTTTGCTGGCTTCTGGTCTTTGCCAATAACCTTGCATCACTTGAGGGCCACGAACCTGCAGTTCACCAACTTCAGTATTCGGTACAGGATTCCCTTCATCATCAACAATACGCACTTCTGTAGAAGGGACAGGCAAACCAATTGCACCTGTGTATTCTGTGAGGTCATATGGGTTCACCGTCACCAAAGGTGAACATTCGGTAAGACCATAACCTTCTAATAGGTGTACACCAGTTGTCTTCTTCCACTGCTCAGCAACCGCACGTTGAACGGCCATACCGCCACCTACCGCTAACTTTAGATTGCTAAAGTCCAGCTCGTGGAAATCTTCATTATTGACCAAAGCATTGAACAGCGTGTTCACACCGGTAATTGCAGTGAACGGACACTTTTGTAGCTCTTTGACAAAACCTGGGATATCTCTCGGGTTAGTGATCAACAGGTTACGTCCCCCCAGTTCTAGGAACAGTAGGCAGTTCACTGTCAAAGCAAATACGTGGTAAAGAGGCAGCGCGGTCACAACCACTTCTCGGCCTTCTTCTAATACTGGCCCGTACATTCCCTTGGCCTGCAAAATGTTTGCAATCATATTGCTATGAGTCAGGATTGCGCCCTTTGCAACCCCAGTAGTACCGCCGGTGTACTGAAGGAAAGCAATATCATCGCCAGACATGAAAGGCTTAACATATTGCAAGCGTCGACCTTTATGCAGTGCCTTACGCATTGAAATCGCCCCTGGTAGGTCATACTTAGGCACCATGCCTTTCACGTACTTAACCACAAAGTCGACCAATGTGCCTTTAGCACGTGGAAGCATCTGACCTAAGCTGGTCAGTACAACATGCTTAACAGGAGTATTGTCTACGATTTGCTCTAATGTATTCGCAAAGTTAGATACGATTACAATCGCTTTCGCACCAGAGTCATTTAGCTGGTGTTCAAGTTCACGTGGCGTGTATAGAGGGTTCACATTAACAGCGATCAGACCTGCACGCAGGACGCCAAACAATGCCACTGGGTATTGCAGAAGGTTTGGCATCATCAAAGCAACGCGGTCGCCTTTTTCCAGCTTAAGTTCGTTCTGTAGGTAAGCAGCAAAAGCGCGGCTACGCTCTTCAAGCTTACGAAATGTCATTACCGAGCCCATGTTCATAAAGGCAGGCTGATCAGCATATTTCTGTACTGACTGCTCAAACATTTCCACCAATGACGGATATTGATCAGGGTTGATATGCTCAGGCACATCACTTGGATAGCGTGATAACCAAGGTTTATCCACGGTAATACTCCTCGAATTAAGCTGACTGTTGTCGACGAAACGCCGTGTTTTTACTGACGACTATTACAACACAGGCAAAGGGGTTGAGCACGAAAGACTCAAACACTTGTTTAAATTTTGTTAACTAAGCCAAAAATTAGGTTAGATACTCTAGAAGGGACTTGTAGATGGCAGTGATGTCCACCCTCAACCGTAAAAATTTCGGCCGGATTAGGAGTGTCATCCTGTGTTTTCTGCAAGTGGGAGAAACCTTGTTCGCCTAGCACAACAATCTGCGGACAGGTGATCTGTCGGCTGATTGATTGTGCATGCTCAAATGACATGCGATACAAAGACTGGCTTTGTAATTTCTCATCGTGGCGCCATATCCAACCATCATTGGTCTTTACCAATCCTCGCTGGACGATGGGTCTGATAAGGTCAGAAGCAATTTGATTAACCTTAGCCCTGACTTCAATAGCAGTGGCATCAGACTCAAATGCTCTGGTTGGTTTGCTACGAATTCTCTGACGACTCAAAACGCCTTCTCTCAAACGAGAAACCGTTTCGCTCTCTTCTTCCGCCAAAGGCCCGTGCCCTTCTATCTGAACCAATCCACTGATCTGTTCAGGAAAGGCGGCACTATAGCAACTTGCAATCAAAGCACCAAGAGAATGACCAACCAACACCAGTCTGTTTGGCGATAAGTTAGCCAAAAACTGATAAACATCGTCAATATAGTCATGAAATGGGTAGAAATTACTGCCTGACTTGTGACTGGAATGACCATGACCAGGCAGGTCAATAGCGCACAAGTGCAGTGAAGGGGCGGATTGATGTAGCTCTTGCATCAAGGATTCAAAGCTGGCGGCATTGTCCAACCAGCCATGAAGGAAAACGATAGAGCAGTCTGCTGTTTGGCTATAACCGTATTCGATAGCGGCTAGATGACCTTCAGCTAGCGGGTAACGAGTGTCTCTTCGGGTCATTTGACTTCTTGGATCACTTTGCCCTGTCTGGTACCTCGGGTGAGGTCGCGACAATACAAACTGCGGCAAGGGTACATTGATGGCCCAAAGTCATCGTGCACAATCACACGCTCTTCAATTCGCCACAGATGATAACTCTTGATCTTCATGACTGGAAAATCATAGCTATATTCACCCACTTTGGCAGCTTCAGTGCCACTGCTATCACCGAGCAAGGTAATCAATCGCCCTTCTGACAGCGTTACTGGGTCGGCGAAACCGGTGATGTAGCCTACGAATCGGCCTTGAGGTTCTTGGTCAATATCAGGCTTACCATTGGAACTGATGGGTAAATTAACGACTTCCACTCGCGTCTTGTCTTTCAGGTTAGTCACACTGGCAATCACACCGCCCAAGCGAAGTTCCTGCTTTTTTGCTGTAGAAGCTTGCCAGCCGGAGTAATCCGTTTGTAGGTCTGGGTTATCTGACGCGAGGTTTTCTGGAAGAGTACTGCACGCGGTAAGTGCAACAAGCACACTGGCCATAGAAACAAGTTTAAAAACACGTGGCATCATAAGGACTTACCAAAAAGGGTTATATATAAATATCGACACCTAACAGCTGCGATAGTTCATCACGCTTAGACTGATTCATCACATTCATATACTCTTCCATCGCTTTGCGGCCCTGCCCTTCTGGCAAGTCGTATTGCACTTGAGCTTTATGAATGTCTGACTCATTTACGTGACGGATAGAATGCGCCACCGCGTTGGCGACTTTGGATGGCTGGCCAACGGATGACTTCTCCTGAGATTTTTTTACCTCATTCTTTTTTCCGGTTTTATTGGCCTTATTCGGTCCCGGAACCGAAGGAGGCAATCCATTAATCGAAACCATACTATCCGTCTAATTACACCTTATTCTCTGCCTGGCAATTTCTTCCATGCTACGGTATCACGCAGATACACAGGGCTGGCATCTTCTACCGTCACGGTGTTACCCTGCTCCAATTCGAATTTCGCCAGTGCGACGATATCTTCGGCATCAGGGAAAAGAACCTCTCCCGCCGCGACTTCAAATTTCAGCTCAGCTAGCGCTTCCTGATACGCTTCCCAACCCGTTCCTGCAGTCAACCAGCGTTGTTCATCACTTTGGCTATTTTCAGCCAAAACCGCAGGTGGAATAACACATTCGGCATCAGTAGCCATCCAAGTGCCATCTTCTTGACGCGAAAAACGACCCCAGTAGACTTCGCTCATACGTGCGTCAATCGCACACGCCACGTGGCTTACACCGTGTTTACGGTAACTACCTTGAGCCATTGCTTGCAATGTTGAAACACCAATCATAGGCAGATCAGCACCGAACGCTAAACCCTGTGCAATACCAATGCCAATGCGGACACCTGTAAAGCTACCCGGTCCACGACCAAACGCGAGCGCGTCAAGTTCAGCTAGAGTGAGCCCCGCTTCTTTCAGCACTTCATCTACCATAGGGAGAATCTTTTTGGTGTGGTCTCGCGGTGCTACTTCACTGCGAACATAGATCTGGTCATTAACTAGCAATGCAACAGAGCAGTTCTCTGTTGCCGTGTCTAAGGCAAGAATTTTTGCGCTCATTGAATTCTCTGATTATTCGGTTGTTTCTGAAATTTGTTTAAGGAAATCCTGCACTAACTCTAAATCCCGTGTTCGAGGAATTGGAGGTAAGCTGGCAAGGAATACGCCGCCATATTCGCGCGTCACCAATCGATTATCACAAATGATCAGCGCACCTTTGTCCTTCTTATCTCGGATTAAGCGACCAACCCCCTGCTTGAGGGTAATCACAGCATCCGGCATCTGAACCTGAGAAAATGGATCCCCGCCTTTAAGCTGGCAATCTTCTATCCGCGCCTTAAGCAACGGATCATCAGGTGCAGTGAAAGGTAATTTGTCGATAATAACACAGCTCAGGGTGTCACCTCTAACATCAATCCCTTCCCAAAATGCTCCGGTCGCCACCAGCAAAGCATTACCCAGCTCCATAAACTCTGCCAGTGTTTTTTGTTTACTGGTTTCCCCTTGCAGCAGCACCGGAATACTCAAGCACTCACGGAACCTTTCACCAAGCTCTCGCATCATGCTATGAGAGGTACAAAGGAAAAAACAGCGACCCTGATTCTGTTCAATCAAAGGGCTGAGCATGCGAACAAGCTTATCCGCCATCCCCGGACTATTCGGCTCAGGAAGATAACGCGGAACGCATAGCCTTGCCTGACTTTGATAATCAAATGGGCTTGGCAAAGACATTTCCGTTTGAGGTTTTAGACCCAGTCGAGAAGTAAAATGACCGAAGTCCCCTTTTACCCCCAAGGTAGCGGAAGTAAATATCCACGCCCCTTGCTTTAGCTCGATCTGTTCCTGAAATTTGTCTGATACCGAAAGCGGAGTGATATGAAGGCTAAAATGACGCGGGGTCGTATCGTACCAGTAAGAGTATCCCGTAATGGAAACTTCACAAATTCGCTCTAATCGAGCTTGAATCGTGCTGGCCCGTTCATACGCCGTATCCAACAACTGGCTTCTACCCAGCGCTAATTTGAGCACTTCGAGACAAAAATCCAGCGACTCACGTAATCTTTCTAATTCTCTGGCAATTGAGGGAGACTGAATCGCTTCACGCCAGTTACCACGAAAACCTGGTTCACCGAGGGCAATTCTTAAGTCCATCGCACTTTGCAGCAATTTCTCACTGATCTTCTGCAATTGGCGCATGTCTTTCGCTTCGGTGCGATAGCCAATTTCAATATCCTTGGATAGCTCCTGAATCTGACGACTGGACAGAGACTGGCCAAAGTACTGACTGGCAATATCAGGTAGCTGATGAGCTTCGTCGAAGATAAACACTTCTGCTTCTGGTATCAGTTCCCCAAACCCCGTTTCTTTTATCGCTAAATCTGCCAAAAACAGGTGATGATTGACGACCACTACATCCGCATCCATGGCTTTTTTGCGAGCCTTAAGAACAAAGCAATCTTGATAACTTGGACACTCTTTACCTAAGCAATTGTCGTTGGTTGAAGTGATTGTTGGGATCACTGGGCTGTCTTCAGCGATTTCGTCACAGTCGCCTAAATCCCCACTTTTGGTCTCGCTCGCCCATGAGCGCACTTTAACCAACTGGCTAAGCAGTGTTGGATCCGCATGATGTCCATGACTCTCCACCATTTGGCGGCTAAGGCGATCTAAACACAAATAGTTTGCTCGACCTTTAAGTAACGCCACTTGCCCGTAAAAGCCCAAGGCATCTGTCATTAAAGGTAAATCACGATGGAACAACTGTTCCTGCAGGTTTTTCGAGCCCGTGCTGATGATGGTTTTTTTGCCACTCAGCAGAGCTGGAACTAAATAAGCGAAGGTTTTCCCCGTTCCGGTTCCTGCTTCAATGACCACTTGCTGGTCGCTTTTTATCGCTTTAACCACAGATTCAGCCATATCTAGCTGAGCCTGTCGTGGTTGGAACCCAGGAATCGCTTTACCTAGAGCACCATCTGCTGAGAACGTTTTAGAGATCATCAAAGGCTGTAATTTGAGTTGAACAAGATTAGGAACGAGGGATTATGGCAGGTTTAAAGACGTGGCGCGAATGCAAATCTGATCCGCGCCGATAGGTCACTTTATTGATGAGTAAATTGTGTTAACGACGGTTGAGATAACGCGATAGCCAAGCGGGACCAGCAAACTCATTCTGACTATCCATCATGGCTCGAGCTGCTTCACTGGGCGACGCTTTGTTTTCCCACATTTCATTGAGAAGCTCTTCATTGATTTCGTGGTCACCTAGTAGCGCACTGACTCTTTCGGAATACAACTTACGTGCTAGTAGATCTTTATCCATACGTACCACCTGTCGGGCTAAAATCTGACAATTTTTAAACAAATTCGCCGAGCTAATCGGTTAACTCGGATTAATTGTTGAAACCATCTTGATATTAGTTTAATTGTAGCTTCCATATTGTGGGGCGCTTCACCGTTCAACGCCCGGCAAAAATTTCAGAATACGAAAAAAATAATTCACGGAAGTTTTAACCCAATGGAAAAGAAAACACTGCTCACTCATTGTACAGATGCACCTGGCTTGATTTCTAAGATCACCAATATCTGTTACAAGCACCAACTCAACATCATCCACAATAATGAATTTGTCGATAATACCAGCGGCCATTTCTTCATGCGTACTGAGCTGGAAGGTTACTTCAATGATCAAACCTTCCTTGCCGATCTCGACCAGGCTCTGCCTCAAGGCGCTAAACGAAAGTTGATTGGCCCAAACCGTAAACGCATTGTCATTCTCGTCACCAAAGAAGCGCACTGTATTGGTGATATCCTAATGAAAAACTACGACGGCAGTCTGGATGTCGATATTGCGGCAGTGGTGGGCAACTACGATACACTACAGAGCCTGACTGAAAAGTTTGATATTCCATATCATCATGTGTCTCACGAAGGGCTAAACCGTGAAGAACATGAACAGAAGATGCTTGAAGTCATCGATCAGTACAATGCGGACTATCTGGTTCTGGCTAAATACATGCGCGTACTAACACCATCATTCGTCGAAAAGTACCACCATAAGATCATTAATATCCACCATAGCTTCCTGCCCGCTTTCATTGGCGCGAAGCCTTACCAGCAAGCTTACGAGCGAGGCGTTAAGATCATTGGTGCAACAGCGCACTTCGTCACTAATGACCTCGACGAAGGACCAATCATCAAGCAAGACGTGATTCCGGTCGATCATAACTTTAGCGCGAAAGATATGGCACAAGCAGGACGAGATGTTGAGAAGAATGTACTCAGCAAAGCACTCAATAAGGTGATAAACGACCACGTATTTGTCTATGGCAACAAGACTGTTATTCTTTAATCTTGTATCTAAATGCAAAAAGACCTCCCATTGGAGGTCTTTTTAATTTCAGGACTTTATTTCAACCTACTCAAAGCTTCGCAGCCAATTCAACACCTTGTCTGATAGCACGAACAGCATCCAACTCACCGGCATGATCGGCGCCACCTATGATATGAAGCTTGTCACCAAACTGCTGCCACTGGTCCTCAAAAGGTCTCACCGACTCCTGACCCGCACAGATGATTACTTTATCCACTTCAAGTAACTCAGATTTGCCATCATGGCTGATGTGCAGACCAGTATCATCAATCTTGTCGTAGCTAACACCACCCACCAGATTCACGCCACGCTTCTCAAGTGTACGTTTATGAATCCAACCCGTGGTTTTACCCGGCCCTTTACCAACTTTGCCCTTGCGGCGCTGCAGAACCCAAACATCTTTTTCGCTTAGGGATTCAGGGTAAGGGTACAAACCGCCCGGATGCGCGATCTCTTTATCAATTCCCCACTCATGCAGCCAGTCGTCTAAATTGTGACCAGCTGGCTCTGTCAGCATGGTTGCTACATCCACACCGATGCCACCCGCACCAACAATCGCAACTTTCTCACCAACGTAAGTTTTCTCTTTAATTAGCGTCTGATAATCAATCACTTTTTCTGGGTTGTCGATCCCGTCAATCTTGACTTTACGCGGCTCCACGCCCGATGCCATGACTACTTCATCATACTCGACCAATAGATCAAAGTTGGCATCCGTTTCAAGATGTAGCTTCACGCCTGTTTCATCAATCTGATTGGCAAAATAACGAATGGTCTCGCGGAATTCCTCTTTACCGGGAATCTGCATGGCTAAGCGGAACTGCCCACCGATTCGATCATTGCGCTCAAACAGATCAACATGGTGGCCTCGTTTCGCCAGAGTCGTCGCACATGAAAGGCCAGCTGGACCAGCTCCAACTACAGCGATATTCTTCGGCTTATCGGTAGGTGTAATTTTCAGTTCATCTTCACGACAGGCAAGCGGGTTGACCAGACAGCTAGCCCGTTTGCCTTTGAAGACATTATCCAGACACGCTTGGTTACAACCGATACAAGTATTAATCAAATGCGACTGTTTATTTTCAGCCTTAATGACAAAATGCGGGTCTGCAAGGAAAGGTCTTGCCATGGACACCATGTCAGCGTGACCACCTGAGAGAATACGCTCAGCTTCTTCTGGCGTATTGATACGGTTACAGGTGACAATCGGCACATTGACATGTGGGCGCACTTTTTCCGTCACCCAAGTAAAGGCTCCTCGCGGCACTTGAGTTGCGATAGTCGGGACTCTTGCTTCATGCCAACCGATACCGGTATTAATAATTGTCACTCCAGCTTTTTCAAGCTCTTTTGCCAGAGTAATCACCTCGTCAAACGTGCTGCCTTCCTCAACCAAATCCAGCATAGAAAGGCGGAAGATGATGATAAACTCTTCACCCACTTCCTTACGAATTGCACGCACAACCTCTAATGGCATACGCATGCGATTTTCGTAGCAACCGCCCCACTCGTCGTAGCGCATGTTGGTACGTTTACAGATGAACTGGTTGATCAGATAACCTTCTGAACCCATCACTTCGACACCATCGTAGCCCGCAGATTGTGCCAGCTTGGCGCTGTTAGCAAATGCATCAATGGTTTTGTGGATCTGACGAGTACTCATCTCACTTGGAGAAAAGCGAGCAATTGGCGCCTTTATGGCAGAAGAACTTTGTGAAAACGGGTGCATGGCGTAACGCCCTGCATGAAGAAGCTGTAAAGCGATTTTCCCGCCATGTTCGTGAACGGCTTCCGTCACGACTTTGTGCGCTTTGGCATGCTTAGGTTTACTGAATTCCGCACTAAACGGGTGTAAACGACCACGTAGGTTAGGCGAGAAGCCACCGGTCACAATCAAACCGACACCACCTTTCGCACGTTCAGCGTAAAAAGCAGCCAGTTTTCCGAGACCTTCTTTGTGTTCCTCCAGACCAGTGTGCATCGAGCCCATTAAGACTCGGTTTCTAATCTGAGTAAATCCTAGATCCAACGGCTCTAACAAGTTTGGGTACATGGCAGACATCACTTTGTTATTTTGTTCTGGTCTGACCAGAATACGGCGAGTTGTAATAAAAATCAAACAAGCGTTTACAATTTTGTAACACCGATCAATCTTGCAGTTGTTTGGGTATACTAGTTTAAGTAGGATATAAGTTATCTGTATTTATAAGGTCTTAGACTATCAAGGCCTATACCTGCGCTAAGCGCAGCGGAGCCCTAATGAAAAAATTATTTAAGTTTATCGGTATGATCTTTAAAGGCATATGGAAGCTGATTACCTTTATTCGTCTTGCCCTAGTTAATCTTATCTTTCTCGCCACTATCGGTATTATCTACTTCATCTACACCAGCGCAGAATCTCCGGTCCCATCCGTGCCTCAAGAATCCGCTTTGGTACTGAATATTTCAGGCCCCATTGTTGAGCAATCAAGATACGTTAACCCAATGGACTCTTTCACTGGCTCGCTATTTGGTCAGGATATGCCAAGAGAAAACGTCTTGTTTGATATTGTTGAGTCAATACGTCATGCCAAAGACGACCCTAAGATCACTGGTATTGTGCTAGCTCTGCGTGACATGCCAGAAACCAACCTGACTAAGCTTCGCTACATTGCAAAGGCTCTGAATGAGTTCAAAGCATCAGGAAAGCCTATTTACGCCGCGGGTGAGTTTTACAATCAAAGTCAGTATTACCTAGCCAGTTATGCCGACAAGATTTACCTAGCTCCAGATGGCGCTGTGTTGATTAAAGGCTATAGCGCTTACTCGATGTACTACAAGACGCTGTTAGAAAAGCTCGATGTGAATACTCACGTTTTCCGCGTCGGTACCTACAAATCAGCCATCGAACCTTTTGTACGTGACGACATGTCAGATGCGGCGAAAGAGTCCGCGTCACGCTGGTTAGGCCAGCTATGGGGAGCCTATGTGGATGACGTTGCCACTAATCGTCAGGTTTCCGCCAAAACGCTCAATCCAACCATGGAAGAGTTTTTAGGTTTATTAAAAGAACAAGACGGCGACTTGGCTGCTTTGTCTTTGGAGCTTGGCTTGGTAGATGAGCTGGCGACCCGACAACAAGTACGTTCCGACTTGACCGAAGTATTTGGTAGTAATGGTGAAGACAGCTACAACTACGTCGATTACTACGAATATCAAACCACAATGAAGCCGAAATTCGATTTGTCGCAAGATGACATTGCGATTGTCGTTGCTAGCGGTGCCATTATGGACGGTTCCCAACCAAGAGGTGCAACCGGTGGTGATACCGTCGCGGCACTTCTACGTCAAGCGCGCAATGACGACAAAATCAAAGCTGTTGTTTTACGTGTGGACAGCCCAGGTGGTAGCGCATTCGCTTCCGAAGTGATTCGTAATGAAATCGAAGCGCTGAAAGAAACTGGCAAACCTGTGGTTGCGTCTATGTCGAGCTTAGCGGCTTCCGGCGGTTACTGGATCTCAATGGGCGCAGATCGAATTGTTGCTCAGCCAACGACGTTGACCGGTTCAATCGGCATCTTCAGTGTGATTACAACGTTTGAAAAAGGCCTAAATAAACTCGGCGTATACACTGATGGTGTCGGGACTTCCCCGTTCTCAGGCGTGGGCATTACCACTGGCTTGTCAGATGGTGCCGCAGATGCCTTCCAAATGGGCATTGAGCACGGCTATCATCGCTTTATCGGCCTAGTCAGTGAAAGCCGTGAGATTCCATTGAAAGACATGGACAGTATTGCTCAAGGTCGTGTCTGGACGGGCCAAGATGCAGCGAAGTTGGGTCTGGTTGATAAGATGGGTGACTTTGACGACGCCGTGAAACTGGCTGCAGAGCTGGCAAAAGTCGAAGATTACAACCTGTACTGGGTAGAAGAGCCACTATCGCCTGCTGAACAGTTCATCCAAGACTTCATGAATCAAGTCAAAGTCAATCTTGGTGTCGATGCCAGCGCATTGCTCCCTGCCGCCCTGCAGCCTGTAGCTACACAAGTTGTTCAGGATGCTAGCCTGCTGGACAGTTTCAATGATCCAAAAGGCCAATATGCGTTCTGTTTAAACTGTCAGGTTCAGTAACGATTGAGCGACTGATTCACAAACTGGATTAAGTCTATCTGGGGTATTCCTGTGCGGGATGCCCCTTTTTATTGCTACTGATTGATATATAATCCCACGCTCTGTTCCCCCTACAATTAACTGGTTTCTAAGCAATGGCAAGAAAACACATTTATATCGCTTACACTGGCGGAACCATCGGCATGAAAAAGTCAGATGACCATGGTTACGTTCCAGTGGCTGGATTCATGGAAAAACAACTGGCTAGCATGCCAGAGTTCCAGCGCCCAGAAATGCCAGAATTCACTATTCACGAGTATGACCCTCTGATCGATTCATCCGATATGACGCCAAAGGACTGGCAGCAAATTGCAGATGATATTCGCGAGAATTACGACAAATACGATGGTTTCGTTATTCTGCATGGCACAGACACGATGGCGTATACTGCCTCGGCACTGTCTTTCATGCTGGAAAACCTCGGCAAACCTGTGATTGTGACGGGCTCACAAATCCCACTTGCGGAGCTACGTTCGGATGGCCAGGCCAACCTGCTGAACGCTCTGCACATTGCGGCCAACTACCCAATCAATGAAGTCACTCTGTTCTTCAACAACAAATTGATGCGTGGTAACCGCAGTACGAAATCACACGCAGATGGTTTCAATGCCTTTACTTCCCCGAACTTACCACCGTTGTTAGAAGCGGGGATCAACATCCAGATCAGCAACGATATTGTGGTGGGTGAAAAGCCAGAAGGCGAATTTAAGGTTCATGACATAACACCTCAGCCAATTGGCGTGATCACCATGTACCCGGGCATCTCACACGAAGTGATCCGTAACACGCTACTTCAGCCAGTCAATGCGATGATCCTACTGACCTTTGGTGTGGGTAATGCGCCGCAAAACCCAGAGCTACTCGCTCACCTTAAGGATGCTTCAGAGCGTGGTGTTATCGTGGTCAACCTAACTCAATGTTTAGCGGGTAAAGTCAACATGGGTGGCTATGCGACTGGCTGTGCACTGGCTGAAGCTGGTGTAATTAGTGGTTACGACATGACCCCAGAAGCTGCACTTGCCAAACTGCATTACCTCTTGAGTCAAAATCTGACTTACGAACAGGTCAAAGTCCAAATGCAGCAAGTACTGCGCGGTGAAATGTCGATATAACAACATATCTTCAAGAAATTTTACTGATAAAAAAGTCGACAATATGTCGACTTTTTCTTTTTAATTCAGTGCTCTGATGAGATTCGGCGAGCTTGTTCTGACTGAGGATTCAGTTCATCATACGCTTTTCAATCGCAATCCATTTCACCTTATGCACATCGATCATTCTATATGGGTTTGGCTACTATTCAGCGCTTCCATTCTTGCCGCGTTTCTTAAAGCGCCGAAAGCCTCATTGAGTTTGCTTGCAGCAACTCTCCTCGGTGGCTTGATAGCTGGTGTATTATCACCTCTAGGCTTGATACTCGTAGTTACCTTTCTAGCAGCTACTTACTACCTCAAAAACAAGTCCTCGCTACCACCAGAAATACTCTCAACTGTAGTCATCATTGGGAGCCTCGCACTCTTTCTACATTTGGTGCCTGGCTTTAGCAATCCGCAGGTACTTCAAAATGTGCAAGCTGGTCTTCTGAGTGCCGATTTCAGCATGTATTTGAACCTAGACAAACCACTGGCCTTCTTCGCCCTTCTTTTGGCCTTCCCTGCGTTGCTAGGTGAAAACCGCAAGATCAATTATCGAACCATGCTGTTGATATCAATCCCACTGTTCGCTTTACTGCCTATTGCGTCACTGCTAGGAGCAATCAAACCCGAGTTCTCTATCCCCAACTGGTGGTGGTTGTTTGCCTTTAACAATCTATTCTTCACCTGTGTCGCTGAAGAAGCCCTGTTCCGTGGTTTTATCCAACAAAAGTTAACGAATAAGTATGGTGCCTATATCGGCGTTGTAGTCGCGAGTCTGTTATTTGGAGTCGCACACTTTGCAGGCGGCCCATTATTAATTATTTTCGCGTCATTAGCTGGGCTTGGCTACGGCTTAACCTTCCATACGACTGGAAGACTATGGGCTGCAGTTTTGGTGCACTTTCTATTTAACTTCAGTCACTTGCTCTTTTATACCTACCCAATTCTTCGTGGATAATAAACAGATACAAAAAAAGCCAGCTCACTTGAGCTGGCTTTTTGGTGTTTATTTCAGGTTAACCGATGTGCGTTGCACCGCCCATGTACTTTTGCAGTACAGCAGGGATTGCAATACGGCCATCCGCTTCTTGGTTGTTTTCAAGAATCGCAACCATAGTACGACCAACTGCTAGACCTGAACCGTTTAGCGTGTGCACTAGCTCTGGTTTCTTCTCGCCCTTACGACGGAAACGAGCTTGCATACGACGAGCTTGGAAATCCCAAGTGTTTGAACATGAAGAGATCTCACGGTACGTCTCTTGAGCTGGAACCCAAACTTCAAGGTCATAAGTTTTACGAGCACCAAAGCCCATGTCACCTGTACATAGAACCACTTTACGGTAAGGAAGCTCTAGAAGTTGTAGCACTTTCTCAGCATGACCTGTCAGCTCTTCAAGTGCTGCCATTGACTCTTCTGGCTTAGTGATTTGTACTAGCTCAACTTTGTCAAACTGGTGCATACGAATAAGACCACGAGTATCACGACCGTAAGAACCTGCTTCAGAACGGAAGCAAGGAGTGTGTGCTGTCATCTTAATTGGCAGATCCGCTTCATCAACGATAGTGTCACGCACCATGTTGGTTACCGGTACTTCTGCCGTTGGGATAAGAGACAGTTTACGTGGTTCTTCATCATTCACTTTTTCAGTCAATGGCTCAGTATGGAACAGATCTTCACCAAACTTAGGTAACTGACCAGTACCAAACAAGCTGTCAGAATTCACTAGGTAAGGTACATACATTTCCGTATAGCCATGCTCTTCTGTATGAAGATCCAGCATGAACTGAGCAATTGCACGGTGTAGACGAGCAAATTGGCCTTTCATGATGATAAAGCGAGCGCCAGTGATCTTTGTTGCGCTAGCGAAATCTAGGCCATCGCCCATTTCACCTAGATCAACGTGATCTTTTACTTCAAAATCGTAAGACTTAGGCTCACCCCAACGAGAGATTTCAACGTTCTCGTTTTCATCTTTGCCATCTGGCACTTCATCGTCTGGCAGGTTTGGCACAGACAGCGTGATGTCTTCCAGTTTGTTCTGGATTTCCACCAGCTCAGCTTTTTTCGCTTCCAGATCGCTACCTAACGTACCAATCTGCTTTTTAATCTCTTCAGCACCTTCTTTGTCTCCAGCAGCCATTTTCTGACCAATTTGCTTGGAGATGGAGTTACGCGTGGATTGTAAATTTTCAACTTCTACTTGAATGGACTTACGTTGTTCTTCAAGTGTACGGATTGTCTCTACGTCTAGCTTAAAGCCACGACGCGCCAGTTTAGCAGCTGTTTCATCCAGCTCTGTACGAAGTAATTTAGAATCCAGCATTGTTAATCCTATGCTTTTTTGGTTGTGAAAGTGCGTCCAAACTTCATGCTCAAACGCTTTTATAATTAACCGAACAAATGTATCCAAAAAAGACGCTTATTCATAGCGCTTTTGTGGGCTTTTTGCATCTAAACTAGCCAAGTAATCTAACTTTTCGCCAATTTTCGCCTCTAAGCCTCGGTTTGTAGGAGAATAGTAACGAATCTCCCCCATTTCTGGTGGTAGATATTTCTCTCCAGCCGCGTAAGCACCGGGTTCGTCATGAGCGTAACGATATTCCGCTCCATAACCAAGATCTTTCATTAAACTTGTCGGAGCATTGCGAAGATGAGGTGGTACTTCGTACTCAGGTTGATTGTGAGCATCACGCAGGGCTTGTTTCCAAGCGGTATAAACCGCATTACTTTTAGGTGCACAAGCAAGATATACAATAGCCTGGGCAATGGCTCTCTCACCTTCTGCCGGGCCCACTCTGGTAAAGCAATCCCACGCTGACAGCGCGACCTGCATTGCTCGCGGATCGGCATTACCAATGTCCTCAGATGCAATCGCTAACAATCGGCGAGCGATATACAAAGGGTCACAACCTGCGGCAATCATACGTGCTGACCAGTAAAGTGCCGCATCTGGATTCGAACCACGAATCGATTTATGCACTGCTGAGATCAAGTCGTACCAAATGTCTCCTTTGTTATCAAAGCGCGACACTTTTTCGCCAGCCACTTCAGCAAGGAGCTCTAACGTGATTTGCTTAACGCCCTTATCATCCTCTTGCGCCATGTCATACAGCAGCTCAAGATAGTTAAGTGACATGCGTGCATCACCATTCACTAACTCAGATAAGCGATCCAATACGTTATCGACGAAGTGGGCTTCAAACTGACCTAATCCACGCTCAGCATCACTGATTGCTTGCTCTAACGCCAGACGAATATCTTGCTGAGCTAAAGAGGTGAGTTTGTAAACTCGAGCACGCGACAGCAAAGCATTGTTAAGCTCAAAGGAGGGATTCTCCGTTGTCGCGCCAATAAAAGTCACGGTGCCATCTTCAATATGAGGGAGAAACGCATCTTGTTGGGATTTGTTAAAGCGATGAACCTCATCAACAAACAAAATCGTTCTTCGACCAGTTAGTTTATTTTCACGAGCTTTATCAATCGCCGCACGAATGTCTTTGACGCCAGAGGTCACCGCTGAAACTCGCTCGACTTCCGCATTGGCATAATTTGCCGCAACTTCAGCTAGAGTTGTTTTTCCGGTTCCAGGCGGCCCCCAAAGAATCATCGAATGAATATGACCTGCCTCCAGCGCACGGCGCAGGGGCTTACCTAGACCAAGAATATGTTGCTGACCGATGTATTGGTCCAGCGTTTCTGGGCGCATTCTAGCAGCAAGGGGACGAAAATCTTCGTCCCCTGAAAAGTCCAATGAATAGTTGCTCACTATTAATTCCTTTGGTCGTCGACCTCTACCCCTTCAGGAATGGTAAAGGTAAAGCGATCGGCACTTGGTTTAGCCAGTTTGATGTTATTAAACTTGAAGGTACTTTTTTGGCCATCTTGCTCTATAACACTAAAGCCTTTCACCGCACCTTTACCATCAATCTCTAGCTTAAACTGCCCCTGATTGGTGTCCACTGCGGTCGGTACCAGTGTAAACACATCGCCTTGTTGTGACACTTTGTAGTTTTCCCAATCGCTGGCGCGGTTGCGAGTCAGCAGAACAAAAGGGGTTTGCTCAGTAGCTTGCTCCTGCCAGTAAATACTAACTTGTTCGATGAAAGGGCTGTAATACCACAAAGATTCACCATCTGACACCAAGACATTCTCATCTGGTGACGTGGTAGTCCAACGGAACAAGCTTGGACGCGCAATTTCGACTTTGCCTTCACCTTCCGTCAACATTTCCCCTTCCGGGCTGATCAACTGCTGTGAAAAATCCGCACTAAACCCGTCAGTCAGTTGCAGTCGCTGGCCCAATTCATCTTTGGGCGCTGCGATGACGGAGAAGCTAAGGAAAAACAACGCGGCTAATTTCTTCATTCTTTATCATCCTATTTCGTCGCGAATACGACGTTATACCTCGGTTTCGATACTGTTTTGACCGGGTAACGTTAACTTTGTTCTACTGACCGCAACACTGTTTGAATTTTTTACCACTACCACACGGGCAATTGTCGTTACGCCCGATATCTTTAAATGGGTTTACACTTTGTGCTTTGGCACCGACCATGGCTTCATCTGCCGCTTGTGCGACTTCATTAATCATCAAATCCAGCTGACCAAGAAAGTCATTTAGTGCCGGTGGCGTTTCGATACCTGCCTCTTTCATTTGTGCTTGAGTCTGCTCTTCATCGATTGCCAACATCATTGTGGTTAGCAAAGCTTGTAGCATGCGTAATGTCCCATCACCGATAGACGTTTCCGCCCATTGCTCTTCGATGGTGGGCCAGAGCATCATAAAACCTTCAGCGAAATCAGCGAGCTGCTCGTCGCTCTGCTCTTCATTAAGCAAGGACAACAAAGAATATTCATTGCTCTTTAAATAGCTGTATTGCTGATTTATATGACCTTCAACCTCCGCCTTAACAGACTGTGCTTGCTCGGAAAAAAGGCTAGGCAACCAACTTTCTGGTGCGAGAGGCTTTGTCGCCAAGTTTGCGGCCAAAGTGATCCCTTCAAGATACAGTGCAGATTCTTCAGTTTTGGATGGTTCAAGTGTCAGTAGTTGATAAGTCATTATCTGATTCAATGTTGCTAGATTCTCACGCCATTATAACCCTATGCGCCGCTGTGGGTCACCCAAGTCTTGGTAAGGAACATAGACGGCTCCATTGGTTCATTTTTGAGAAGTCGTTCATTTCATTTAACAAACTTAGACCTAAATGGAGTAAATATTCAATTCAATGACTTATTTCACTTTGAGAATTAGAATGATGAATGCAAAATCCCGTCGATTATAGTTTTAGCAACCTATTTGGATGCAGTCGGGTTAACCATGAAAAAGCACAAACCCAGCGGCTTTACGCTGATTGAACTGGTGGTCGTGATTGTTATTCTCGGCGTGCTTGCCGTCACCGCCGCCCCCAGATTTTTGAATTACCAACGTGATGCTCATGTTTCGAGGGCCGACGCTGCGTTTGCCAGTTTTGCCAATGCCATTCAGCTCTATCAAGCGAAATGGCTCATAGAAGGTGAGCCTACCAGTCACGTCGATTATGGGATTGAAGACATATACCCTTCTGCACTGGGCTTCCCTATGTCAGTCAATCATGAGCCTTCTGATCCCGCTTTAGGACCTATCCGAGGGGAAGATTGTGTCGCAATGTGGAATGCACTGATGCAGGTGGATTTAACAATCAGGCCACTGACTTCTACCATATTGCCTTCCGATACCGATATTGTCGCTTGGTATACCGCCAACAATGAGTGCACGTATTACTACACCAGCGGCTATGACGAAGATGAAGAGTTCCCGATGTTGCGCTACTCACCCTTAACTGGAGTCATTGAGAAGGCGATCGGAAGAAATAACGCCTAGTTGTTAGACATCTCGTAATGAAGTCACTAAAATCACGCCTCCTAATTCGGAGGCGTTTTTTATGCGAGTTGTTCTGGGCCCTATGGAGGGCGTTTTAGACCATTTGATGCGAGAGATATTAACTGACATCAACGACTATGATCTGTGTGTCACAGAATTCGTTCGCGTGGTCGATCAGTTATTGCCAGAACACGTATTCTATCGCCTCTGCCCAGAGCTAAAACAAGGCTCACACACCAAATCCGGTGTCCCAGTTCATATCCAGCTGTTAGGACAAGACCCTCATTGGATGGCTGAAAATGCGGTTCGCGCCGCTGAACTGGGAGCGAAAGGCGTTGATATCAACTTCGGTTGCCCAGCAAAGCTAGTAAACAAAAGTAAGGGCGGAGCTGCACTACTTCAGCATCCTGAGCTTATTCATCGCGTGGTCAAAGCCTGTCGTGAAGCCGTACCAGAAGGTACTCCGCTCACAGCCAAAATTCGCCTTGGTTGGGATAACCCAGAAGATTGCTTCGAGATCGTAGATGCGATTCAAAGCGCTGGTGCAGACGAACTTACTGTTCACGCACGCACAAAAACGGGTGGTTATAAGGCCAGCGAAATTAAGTGGAACTATATAAACCAGATTCGTCAGCGCTTTACTATTCCATTAATCGCCAATGGGGAGATTTGGAACTACGAAGATGGCCAAGCCTGTATCAAAGCCACGGGTGTCGACTCTTTAATGGTATGCCGTGGCGCATTCAATGTGCCTAACTTAGGCAATGTGGTTAAGCACAACCATACCGTGATGCCTTGGACAGAAGTGGTCAAACTGCTGCTGCTTTACTCGCAGTACGAAATGAAAGGCGATAAAGGCCTCTACTACCCGAACCGCGTCAAACAATGGTTCTCCTACTTACGACACGAGTACCCTGAAGCCAACGAACTCTTTCGTGAAATTCGTACCTTTAACAAGGCTGAACCAATCGTAGAACGTATTAAGGAATACCAAACTCAGTTATGTGTGGCCTAAAACACTAACCTGTTTTTACCACTGTTTTTGGCCTCATAAAGCTTTTCGTCAGCGGCTTTGAATAGACGTTCAAAGTCGCTGTTTTCTTCAGTTCTGACTATCTCGACTCCCCCCGAGACCGTGAATCCCCCCTCGACAACATTTGCAGAATATCGACTGATCGCTTCGCGGACACGCTCCATCGTCATGCGCATCTTTTCAACATCTCGACCACGAAGATAAACCACGAATTCTTCGCCACCAAACCGTGCTACAGCATCACTGTCGCGAATATTTTTTTCAATTTGCTCCGCCATAAAACAGATCGCATCGTCACCGACATCATGGCCATAAGCGTCATTGATCGATTTAAAGTTATCAATATCCAGCACAGAAAGCGCAAGATACTCACTATGAGTTGTGTTTCGAAGGAAGGCTTCCATTCCACGCCGGTTTAGCAGCCCTGTCATCGGGTCTCTGGCCGCAAGTTCTCGAAAATAACTGCGTTCAACTCGTGTATTGACATAAAAAAGTACCGTCACCAACAATATGTAGAGCGACCCCGTGACAATCAAGCTGTACTTTTCAAACACAAAGAAATTCTTAATCTCGGCTCGCAAATCCAGTTCGTAATACAACATATGGCTAGAGACAATGCCGTTGATCCCAAGTACGTATTCTCTAACGGCTCTTCCAGAAGGCTTTGAATTTGAAGTGTTTATAAGATGAATATCGCTTGCTAATTTGACTTCAGATTGCAGCAAGCGCGCAAGATCAATCTGCAAGGTAAGGAGACCTTCATAATCGATCTGACTAACAACCGGAGAACTAATGTTCAAGCGCTTCTTGGCGGGATTGGTTAACGTTTCAGGACCATAGATGACAATATTATCCTTACTAATATCGTGTTTCCTAAATAAACCACGCGCTCGAACTAATGTACTATTCAATAGGGGCTTGGTAATCTGTTTTGCAAGCGTATCTGGCGACGACATGATGAAACCATCGAAATCAATGTAGTGAACACCCGATAAAAAATCATCAATATCATGTAAGAATGAGAGAAGCGGCGCCATAGACACATGGTCGGTCACATTCTGATACAGCGCACTTTCCTGCTGACACAAAGACTTGTCACCCACCAGCATATAACTGATGTCGACTGAAGGAATGTCGAGTGTTTTGTTCTCTGCCAAAAGGAGGGCGTCAATCGGCCACATTTTACATAAGCCGTCTTCAATCTTCCTGTTGTGCTCCAGTAAAAGGCCAGTTCCTGACTTGTAGTAATTACTGAAACTGTAATCCAGCGCAGTAACCACTTTTGTTGCCCGTTCAAGAGAAGTTTCGATGCGCTGATATTCATCATCGATATCGCGATTGACCGCATCTAGATAGTTTTTTACCGTGAGAGCAAGCAATATGCTGGCGATCACTGCGGGAACAAAAATAACAAACTTAAGACTGAAATGCCCTTTCACCTTCATTAGGGGGAGTGCCTTGCAAATTAATAAAGCCCATTCATAGGATAATCTACAAAATGGGCTTTAGATAGAAACTTGTTAGAACTCAAAGCAATAAGGTTAAGGTATCGTTAACTTCCACTAATCAGTTAAGGAGAAGGCTATCGTCCGCCAGTTCCTCTCCTCTTACTTTAGAGAACATCTCTAATAAATCTGGCACTTGCATATTCGCTCTTTGCTCACCTGCTACATCAAGCACAATCTCTCCCTGATGGAGCATCACGGTGCGATCACCACACGCTAGCGCATCCTTCATTGAGTGCGTCACCATCATCACGGTCAGATTAAACTCAGTCACAATTTTCTTTGTCAAATCAATGATGAATGCCGCCATTCTTGGATCAAGCGCCGCAGTATGCTCATCAAGTAATAGCAGCTTGCTATCAGATAGCGTTGCCATCACTAGGCTTACAGCCTGACGCTGACCACCCGATAGCAGGCCGATGTTGTCCCCCAAACGGTCTTCCAGCCCTAGCCCAAGAATGCTGATACGCTCTTGAAACAGTTTGCGACGCTTACTTGACAAAGACAGACTCCAGCCACGCTTTTTTCCTCGCATATAAGCTAAAGCCATGTTTTCTTCTATCGTAAGATCACCGCAGGTTCCCGCCAGTGGGTCCTGGAATACTCGAGCACATTGACGCGCTCTTTGATCAACAGTTTGCCGTGTGACATCCAACTCATTAATGACGACTCGTCCCCCCACCATTGGCGTTTCACCCGTCACAGCTCCTAACAATGTTGACTTACCGGCGCCATTAGAGCCAATAACCGTCAAAAATTGATGTTCAGGGACTTCCAGTGAAACACCTTTCAGTGCTGGATTTTCAAGAATGGTTCCAGGATTAAAAGTGACTTGAATGTTCTCAAGCTGAATCATGCTGCATCTCCTGATTTTTCTACCTGCTTAGATATGACTTTGTTCTGAGCAGGTGAACTAGGCTTTTTTGATTTGAAGTTTCCTTTTAGCTTCGGCGCAATCAGCGCAATTGCTACCAAAATCGCTGTAACCAAGTTAAGATCAGAGGCTTGTAGACCAAACATGCCTGTACTTAATGCAAATGCTACAGCCAGTCGATATAGCACAGAGCCTACAATAACAGCCAACACAGCCACCCATATCTTTCTTCCAGGAATGAGCGTCTGTCCCAAGATAACTGCAGCAAGACCAACAACAATAGTCCCCACTCCAGAAGTCACATCTGCAAAGCTGTTAGTCTGGGCAAATAGAGCACCAGCAAAACCAACAAAGCCATTTGATAGAGCAAGACCAAAATAAGTGTAAAAGGACGTGCTGCCACCTTGTGCGGATACCATACGCGCATTAACACCCGTTGCACGTAAACCTAAGCCAAAATCACTGTTAAGGAGCCTAACAACAAACCATGCCGAAACGAGCACGAGTATCCCAACCAACAATGGCCGCATTAGCATCGGGTCACCAATTGCTTCAAATGGAGTCAGAATCGTTTCTTCCCCCAATAAGGCCATATTCGGGCGACCCATAATGCGAATGTTGATCGAGAATGCAGCGATCATGGTAAGAATGGAGGCGAGAAGATGAAGGATCCCACACCTAACCGCTAGAAAAGCCGTCACCCAGCCGGTTGCCGCTCCCGCTAAGATAGCCATTGCGGTTGCAACCCAAGGGTTGATACCCGCAACGATTGCCGTCGCAGCCACAGCGGCTCCCATAGGGAAACTGCCGTCAACACTGAGGTCGGGGAAATCCAATACCCGAAAAGTCAGGTAAACGCCCAATGCCACTAACCCGTAAAGCAGGCCAATCTCAAGCGCACCAAAAAAAGCAAAAGCAGACATAACAACTCCCTTTTCTGCCTTAAAAAAAAGAACGCATAGCGCGTTCTCTTTTTGGGTTACTTAACGCTAGTTGCGCGATCAAGTACTGATGCTGGAATCGTCACACCCAGCTTTTTCGCCGCCGTCTCATTAACGACTAAATCAGACCCTTTGGCAACTTTAACGTCTAATGAACCTGGCGCCGAACCTTCAAGAATCGCCGCAACATAGTCTGCTGTCTGAACGCCAACTTGATAGTAATCAAAACCTAAGCTAGCAATCGCGCCTTTTTCAACATATGAAGTCGCACCACCCAGAACAGGTGTCTTGGCCTGATTCGCCGCTACAATCATACCTTCAATCGCACTGGCAACAGTATTATCTGTCGGTGCATAAATCACATCAGACTTCTCCGCAATTGCCTGAGTCGCAGACTGGACATCAGCACTCTTTAGCGCCGTAGCTTCTACAATTTCAATACCCTGCGCTTTTGCACTCTCTTTGAGTAGTTCCACTAAAGTGACAGCATTCGCTTCTCCAGGGTTAAACACAACACCGATGGATTTCACATCTGGCATGATTTCCTTAATCAGTTCGACATGTTGACTCACTGGGGAAAGATCAGATAAGCCCGTGACGTTCTTTCCTGGTTTCTCCATGCTTTTGACTAATTTAGCGCCTACTGGGTCCGTAACGGCCGTGAATACAACAGGAATTGAGCGCGTTGCTGATACTAATGCTTGTGCGGTCGGAGTAGCGATACCAACTAAAACGTCAGGCTTTTCACCGACAAACTGACGAGCAATCTGTACGGCAATCGCAGGGTTGCCTTGGGCCGTTTTGTAGTCAAACTCGAGATTTTTTCCTTGCTCATAGCCCTTTGATTTCAAGCCATCAATAAGCCCCTGGCGAGTGGCATCCAGTGCCGGGTGTTCAACGATCTGTGATACAGCTACTTTGGCTGTCTTCGCCATGATGCTTGTTGATGACAGTAGTGCTGCTCCTGCCAATACAGCGGTAGCAATAACTTTTCCTGCTTTCATCTCGACTCCTTGATTACAGCATTATTGATGTGATGTTGTGTGCGGTTAGTGTTTATATAATTATTGATTGAGTTGCACATTTTCTGTGCACATCATTCATTATTACCAATAACTTAGAAAAATTGGAAGGGAGTTTTAACAATTAATCAACAAACTTAGAGGTGTGTATACGGCTAATTTTTAATCGCCTGAATCAGGATATTTCTCGGCGTAATTTTTTTAGCACAAAAAGCTTCAACAGATACTTGGTAACCATGCTCTGCAAGATACAAAGCCTTATCTAGTACCAACCACATTTCCAGACTGCGACGAAACTGTTGTTGAACAAGGCTGAGCCTCTCCATTTTCCAATAACGTTGTTCACCTTTCGCTTCAAATTCCGCGAACGACACATTCGTTGGCAAATCCAGCTGTTTCTGATCGGCCGCCCATTGGCAAAAAGCGCCGAATCCATCGGCCAACAAGGACTTTTTAACACTTGGTACTGGTATGTAATCTTGATGACCACCGACTTCTTTCAATAGCAGGTCCAAACCGAGCCGGTAGCTCATTTCGAGAAAGCGATGCCGTTTAACTCGCTCACCACCTGTAACGGTTTCCTGAAGTGGTATACGCAGCTCTGGCTTTGTTAGCTTAAGTGCTGACGAACAAGCAAGCTTAGACAAAGGGCAATACTTATCCTGTTGGATAAGGTGGTAACAACAAGGCGAGATGCTTAATGCTGGCAATCCAACCGAAACTGCCTTTTCAATCAAAGAAACATGCAAATCGCCGCATGCATGTAATGCAACCGCATGCTGTTTAGGGTTAAGTGCTTGCTTTGCGTCAGCGGAAAGCGCATCTCCTTGGACAAACCTCATGGGTAAGTTCTGTTTATCCGCTTCTTGCTGACCCGAATCACACAGCATTTGTTGAAATTCGAAGCTGGTCACTGGCTGCTGACTTTGACTGGCAAGTATACGGCCCAAGAAGCCTTTACCTGAGCACCATTCAAGCCATTCACTGCCTTGGTGAGAGCGTAACGCCGCCTCCCCCATCGACACAATCTGTTCAAGCTTTCTGCCCGGAACTCCTGTTTCAATACCTCGTTCCAATTGCAAACCGTATAAAGCAGAGCTGGTGAGCTGAGTGAGGTCATGAACGATAGATAGAGCAGGGATAAATTGCTCAAGGGCTTTATGGAGTTGCTCGGGGGCAGATTTCAACTCTTCAATTTGTTGAGGGCAAAGTTCAGTAAGCCATTGGCACAACTGAGGGTGTTCAGCTTGCCAAGGTAATTGATCATCATAGCTAGAAAAGAAGGGCTCAAAGCGCCAAAATTTCTGATGAGATAAGAGAAATGAATCGAGTTGTTGAAATGTGTCTTGCATGCTTCCCCCTGACAAGGGTTTATTCTAGAGGGAAGCAAGGTGAGAAGAAAGTTTCTAGCGTACCGGTAGTTCAATATCTTTAAACATTTCTTCAATTTCCGAGCTCGACTTCAGAGAGAGAGCTTGCTCAACGACTGGACGAGTCAAATGCGGAGCAAATCGCTCCATAAAATCGAACATGTACGAGCGAAGGAAAGTGCCTCGGCGGAAACCAATGCTGGTCGTACTCGCACCGAAAATATGGCTAGCGTCGATCGCAACTAAATCTTCATCCTGCTCTTTATCGATAGCCATGCTAGCAATCACGCCAACCCCAATCCCCATACGAACATAGGTCTTAATCACATCGGCGTCTGTCGCAGTGAAAACTACTCGTGGCGTCAAGCCGACCTTATTGAAGGCTGTATCCAATTCTGAACGTCCGGTAAAGCCGAACACGTATGTAACCAACGGATAAGAGGCGAGATCTTCAATTGAGATTTTACCTTTCTGAGCCAAAGGGTGCTCTTTGGGTACAACAATTGAACGATTCCAGTGATAACAAGGCAGCATGATGGCATCTTGATACAAATGCAGAGCTTCCGTCGCAATCGCAAAATTTGCCGTTCCCTTAGCTATCGCTTCAGACATCTGTGTCGGCGTACCTTGATGCATGTGAAGCGACACTTTAGGATATCGAGCGGTAAAACCTTTAATTACGTCCGGCAACGCATAACGTGCTTGAGTATGGGTGGTCGATATATTCAAGGTTCCCATTTCAGGATGCGTGTGCTCTCCAGCAACCGCTTTAATACTTTCAACACGTGCAAGAATTTCCTGAGAAATGCGGATAATATCTTCGCCCGCTGAAGTCACTTGAGTCAGGTGTTTACCACTTCGCTCAAAAATCTGAATGCCAAGCTCATCTTCAAGCAAACGGACCTGCTTACTGATGCCAGGTTGTGAGGTATATAAACTCTCGGCAGTAGCAGATACATTCAGATTGTGGTTAACTACCTCAACAATATACTTCAGTTGTTGTAACTTCATTCTCGACCCCGTAATCCCTTACTCGACGCCCCATTCTGAGCAAATATAGTTTATAATATTTAGTTATAACGCCTCTTGGTTAAAATTGATAGCACAATTGACTATTTGGGTACTTTATAAAGAGTAATTTCTGATTTGGATGGCTTTTTTGTAAGCAATAACTCAAAAATTACCCATAGATCAGAGTTTTCGTTAATAATTAGCCATGGAAACGTAATAATACAAAATAGGTGCAGTGGTTCTTAAGAATCGTGTATCCTTACTCGCTAGCCAACAAAACATAAGATACGGAATTTATGAATATTGGGTTAATCATAGCTTTAGTTGCCATCTTACTGGTGTTAGTGCTTGGCTATAACATCATGCTCCAGTACAAAGTCAAAGTTGAAACTGCAAGAAAGCAAGAAGGTGCCAGATACCTCGCCATCATCGATGCGACAGAAGAGCTGATTGGCCACGCACACCACATGCCGTACAGCAAAGAACTACTGGTTTGTCTGAATACTCGAATTCTTGACGCTGTCGAAAGCATGTTTGAGCTGGATCCAAAGAATAAGCAGCTGGAACAACGTGTTGAACATGTTAAGCAGCAAATACAGCAATTAAAGAACGACAAAAAAGGGGGCGAAAGCACCTCGTTCAAGACGCCAAGTAGCGACAAGCAAGCAATAGTGATGTTGAAGCTGGTGAAGCGTTTACGTGACACTATCCGTAGTGAACATAATAAAGGCCGATTTGAGACTCAAGCTTATGTCGCTGAAAACGCTCGTCTAGAGACAATTCAGATTCGTATTAACATCGAGAACGTAATTAAACGCGCTAATGATGCTATTGTTCGTGGTCAACCTGGCACTGCGATTCAGTTACTGCGTAAAGGCCTCGATGCTCTGAGTAATAAAAACGATAATTACTCGAATCAAGCCAGAGAAAAGCTTCAAGAAATGTACGATGACCTAGAGCAGAAACGTCAATCTAAAAATGCAGAAGAGCTTCATCAGATTGAAGAAGACCAACGCAAAAATGATATGGACGAGCTCTTTGGCGAAAAGAAAAAATGGTAATATAATCCACTCAGTCCGTTTCCAAAAGGTCGCTTATGCGGCCTTTTCTATTTATTGAATAACATCATGATCGATTTGAAAAGCTACGATACCTTACTGGAACCAATCAACAGTTTTCTTCAGTGTGCCACACCGGAAGAGTGGATCACCGAAGCCAGTAAACCAGATAACCTAAAAACCGTTCTCATCGATCATTTATTGTGTGAGCTTAAGGCTGGCCAATCGGCGATGTATTTAATTCGTAAGTATGCGGTAGACAAAAGCAGCGCTCACAACTTGCTGAACTGGTTTAAGCCCTACGAAGATTTCGCTTATAGAAAAACAGGTAGCTTGGAAACTCTCAAGGGTAAGAGCAATATTTCGAAAGCGATCATGGCCAAATCTGATTCGCCTTATAGTCAGGACTTGATAGACAAAATGGTGTTGCTAATCAAAGAAGAGTTACATCACTTCTATCAGGTTTTGGAAATTATGGATAGCCGAGGCATTGCCTACGAACCTGTACAAGCGAGCCGCTACGCAAAAGGGCTACTTGCAAGTATGGCAACTCACGAACCGCAAACACTCATAGACAAATTGATCATTGGAGCATACATTGAAGCACGTTCCTGTGAACGCTTTGCAAAGCTCGCTCCTCATATGGATGAAGATATTGCTAAATTCTATATCTCGCTGCTTCGTTCGGAAGCACGCCATTATCAGGACTACTTAAGCCTTGCTGAAGAGATCGCTGGCGAAGATATCTCACATAGAGTCGCTTACTTTGGTCAACTCGAAGCCGACTTAATCACCAGTCCTGATAGCGACTTTAAATTCCACAGCGGTACTCCCCTTAAAAACTAACCACTCTGCACTAAATATTAAAAAGGATGCCAAATTGGCATCCTTTCTTTTGCTTAGATTATTTATTTGGAGGCGGGACTCGGGTCCAAAAGTGCATTGCCCAACCCAGCAGCATACAACTTCTTACTCACTCGATTGAGTGCCTCTGCTTCATTGGCACCAATCACCAAACTCCCTTTGCTGCGTAAAACTTCAATCATAGATTCAATGCAGTTAGCATCGCTGTCGACACCTGACAGTTTTGAGCGAATAAAGCCAAACCAGTCATCGTTCATCTTCTCTTTTACTTTATCGAGAACTTCTTGGCTAGCGACCTGAAACTCGACTCTGGAGTCAAATGCTTCCTGATTGGTCCGTGCGATATCATAGATAATGTGTGCTTTTTTCTTCGCAACCAGCATACCCGGGATATTGAGCTGTAGTTCAGCGATTTGGCCGTTACTCATCTTAAGAAAGAACTTGATATCCTTATAGCCACTGCCATCGGCCTCGACATTAAATCGCTCTAAACTAGAGCCCGATTTAGCGAGCTGGTAACGGTCTTTCAATGCTTTTTGATATTGAGCAACAGCCCTGAACTCCTCAGTACGGCAGATGAACAGTTTCGCCCCCTGAAGGTCTCTAAAGCTTTTTACTTTCACTGTAATACGAGCACAGTCCTTTAAGTCGCCAACATCGTTAGTACGCTCTCGGGTGGTAATTTTTGCCAAGGCTCCACTGTAGCTCTTAATACCGCCGTAAGCACCGGGAGGAAAGCTGATTTCAGCGCCAAATGCCACTTTCAATCTTTGAGCAAAGGTATTCAATTCGACCTGAGCTTGAATGATCTCTTTGAACATAAGGAACAGCTGCTTGCGCTTTAACTTAGCATTGGCAACCTGATTTTTAGCCTTAAAATCCATCGCGCTTGTATCGAGTACTTTCTTCCCTGCATCATTGGTCACTAAATACTGGGACAAATCTTCGTCTAGATATTCCGCAAGATGAGCATCATCGGTCAATATGTCGAGCATCAGCTTACACATCTTGCCTTCTTCAGTTCGTTGGAAGCTCTTCGATTTCAATTTGGCTTTGAGCTCTGCGAGACCAGACTGATAATCCGCTTGGTTCACCAGACGGAAGCCCTGAGATAAGTGAGTGGATTGTTCGATGCGCTTTAAAACCTCCGCTTTCACCTTAGCCACATCTGCTGGTGTTACTTTTTTGGTTGCTGCATCAGTCAAAGCTTCGCTAGCGCCAACTGACGCCGATAATGTATCAGTCATAACCAACTCCTTGTTTAGAGGTTCATTATAGTCACTAAATCCAAGCTAAACGAAAAGCAGACTAATAACTAGCATGAATGTTTATAATATCGAGAGGTTGTACCTGTAACGAAAAAAAATCGCCAGTCAAACTGGCGATTTACAAAACTCTAGATACTGAGTGACTGGTTGATATCCATCAAGACTTTGTCAGGATCCGCAGCTTGAGTAATTGGACGACCGATAACTAAATAATCTGAACCTGCTTGAATTGCATCGACTGGCGTCATGATGCGTTTCTGATCCCCTACAGCAGCCCCTGCTGGACGGATGCCTGGTGTAATCAACTTGAACTCACGCCCTAACTCACTCTTCAGCATTGAAGACTCTTGAGCAGAGCACACAACCCCATCCAACCCAGAGTTTTTGGTCAATGTTGCTAGACGAATAACTTGCTCTTTTGGCTCAACGTTGAGTCCGATGCCGGTAAGATCACTTTGCTCCATGCTGGTTAACACAGTCACACCAATCAGTAACGGGCGGTCTTTACCATATGGCTCTAGGATATCGCGTGAAGCCGCCATCATGCGCTCCCCTCCACTCGCATGAACATTCACCATCCATACACCAAGCTCCGCGGCTGCTCGCACTGCTTTCGAGCATGTGTTCGGAATATCATGGAATTTTAGATCCAGGAATACTGAAAAGCCGCGCTTGTGTAGCTCTTTAACGAAATCAGGACCAAACAGCGTGAACATTTCTTTACCAACTTTCAATCGACAAGAGCTTGGATCAATTCTGTCTACGAAAGTAAGGGCGTCAGCTTGATTGTCGTAATCCAGTGCAACAATAACTTTTTGGTCAATCATTTCATCTCCTACTAACTAATTACATGCCTAAAAAAAGCAGCGGGATCACCGCTGCTATTTTCTTGATTGGAATCCCCAATCGAATTTCTTATTCACCATCAAGGCCTCTAATTGGCTTGATGGTTCCCCAACCTTTACATGATGGACAATGCCAGTACATTGAATGGGTAGAGAAACCACACTTACGACATCGGTAATGAGGTTTAACTTTTAACTGCTCTCCCACCAGTTTTTGCAACGTCTGCAAACTCGCTTTTGCTCGGCCTTCTTCCGCGTCGGCCAAATGATAATCCATCAAACGATAAAAACCTTTCATGGTTGGATTTTTAACGAGCTGACGAGTGAGTAGCTCCTGCGCAGAACCAGAACCTTCATGTTGAGCAACCATTTGAGCAAGCATGAGCTCTGCCGAGACGCCAGCCTTGGAGACAATACATTGGCGTAAAAAGTCCAGTAACTCCTCTTCCTGCCCTAAATGATGGTAACAGTCTGCCAATGTTGGGAGTACTTCGCTAATAAAGTCGATGTCCTGCTCAATCACCATCTCCATGTACTTAATGGTCTGAGCATAATCTTCAACCTCAAGATAGAGCTTACCTAGGGCGATGCTGGCACGAACACATTTTGGATCTTCAGATAGTGCGCGCTTAAAGTGCTGAATTGCGCGACTATTATCACCATCCGCTTTTTCTTGCATTGCAAGCTCACACCAAAAATGTGCGATGCTTGTACGCATACGTTTTCTACCTAATTTTACCAACTGGGTCGCGTATTGGATCGCTTTGCCCCATTCCCGTGTTTGTTGGTAGATCGACACTAGCTGTTGCAATGCTGCTTCACGATGATCAGGTTCATCAACGAGCTGCTCAAAGATTTTCTCTGCGCGGTCAAGAAAGCCCGATGCCATGTAATCCTTAGCTAGTTGCTGAAGAGCTATGTTTTTTTGGTCTATGGTCAGCCCAGAACGAGAAATTAAATTCTGGTGAATACGGATGGCGCGATCGACTTCTCCACGAGAACGGAAAAGGTTACCTAAGGCCAAATGTGTATCTATCGTTTCGTTGTCGACCTGAAGAAGTTCGATAAAGTGGTCTACCGCTTTATCCGATTGATCGGACAATAGCAGGTTAAGACCCGTCACATACTGACGAGAGATTTGGTTGGAGTGCTTCTGCTTGTCTTGCTGGGCACTGCGATTACCCATATACCAACCGTATGCTGCTGCGATTGGTAGTAACAAGAAGAGTATTTCTAACATTGAGTAAAAAGCCTACCTATACAACTTATTGGGCTTTAACCTGTTGAGGTTCACTCTCTGGAGGTGAAAGTTTTTTCACTTGTTTTTTCAGCTTGCGTAGTTGCATTTGAGAACGTAGATGTAAACTACCGAAGATAATCCAAGCCAAAACAAAGCCAGTCACAAACACTACACCTAGTAGTGTCGAAAGATGAAACTCACCTTGTGCCATTAAGTAGTTAAAGTTGACTACTTCCTGGTTCTGAGAGCCTAAAGCCAGTGCAATTAAAAATAGGGCCAGCACGATAACAATTTTTATAATTTTCATGTTCTATCACCTAAGTCGATATCTGCCGATACGATTATGCAGTAAAACCCTTGAACAAACCATGCCTATCTCAGAATTTCATTTCATAAAAAAGCGGCATACACTACGTATGCCGCCTCAATAATAAGTATTTTGAAATTAGTCGAGGTTAACGCGCTCTCGTAATTCCTTGCCTGGTTTAAAGTGAGGGACGTATTTGCCCTCCAGCTCTACTTTCTCGCCCGTTTTTGGGTTTCGGCCTACACGAGGCTCGCGGTAATGCAGAGAGAAACTACCGAATCCACGAATTTCGATTCTATCGCCAGTTTCTAGTGTCGAAGCCATATGCTCTAAAATGTCTTTCACAGCATCTTCAATCTCTTTCGCTGAAAGATGGGTTTGCTCAGCGCAGAGTCTCTCAATCAGTTCAGACTTAGTCATAGTTTCCCTCGTAGAGTAGTTTATCACTTATTATAGTAAGTAATACCAATTCCAACAAACACTTGCTATCAATTCTAGACACAAACCAACAATTTGCGCAATTCCAAATCGCGTTTTATCAGAGTCACTTGCTGAGATTGGTATTAAGACTATTTTAGCTCAATCCATAAAAAAGGAGCCTTTCGGCTCCTTTTTCAATAAAGCGAGATATTATTCGCCTTTAGCTGCTTTGAAAGCGTCAGCCATTGCGTTACCGAACGAAGCGTCATCTGCTTTGTTCAGAGAAGCCATTGCTTCTTGCTCTTCTGCTTCATCTTTAGCTTTAACAGATAGGTTGATTACGCGGTTCTTACGGTCTACACCAGTGAACTTCGCTTCAACGCTATCGCCAACGCTTAGGATTAGAGAAGCATCTTCTACGCGGTCGCGAGAAACTTCAGAAGCGCGGATGTAACCTTCTACGCCTTCTTCAAGCTCGATAGTTGCACCTTTAGCGTCTACTGCAGTAACAGTACCGTTAACTAGTACACCTTTCTTCTTCTCAGAAACGTAAGCATTGAATGGGTCATTTTCCATTTGCTTAACGCCTAGAGAGATACGCTCACGCTCTGCGTCTACTGCTAGAACAACTGCAGAGATTTCGTCGCCTTTCTTGTACTCACGTACTGCTTCTTCACCTGCAACATTCCAAGAAATGTCAGATAGGTGAACAAGACCGTCGATGCCGCCTTCTAGACCGATGAAGATACCGAAGTCAGTGATAGACTTGATCTTACCAGTAACTTTGTCGCCTTTAGCTTGCGCTTCAGCGAAAGACTGCCATGGGTTAGCTTTACACTGTTTCAGACCTAGAGAGATACGACGACGTTCTTCGTCGATTTCAAGAACCATAACCTCAACTTCGTCGCCAACATTAACAACTTTAGATGGGTGGATGTTCTTGTTAGTCCAATCCATTTCAGAAACGTGTACTAGACCTTCAACGCCTTCTTCGATTTCAACGAAACAGCCGTAGTCAGTTAGGTTAGTAACGCGACCAGATAGTTTGTGACCTTCTGGGTAACGCTTAGCGATTGCTACCCATGGATCTTCGCCTAGCTGCTTAAGACCTAGTGAAACGCGAGTACGCTCACGGTCGAACTTAAGAACTTTAACTTGGATCTCGTCACCAACGTTCACGATCTCAGAAGGGTGCTTAACGCGCTTCCAAGCCATGTCTGTGATGTGTAGAAGACCGTCAACACCACCTAGATCTACGAATGCACCGTAGTCTGTTAGGTTCTTAACGATACCTTTAACTTCTGCGCCTTCTTGTAGAGACTCAAGAAGCTCATCACGCTCAACGCTGTTCTCAGACTCGATTACCGCACGGCGAGAAACAACTACGTTGTTACGCTTCTGGTCAAGTTTGATAACTTTGAACTCTAGCTCTTTGTTTTCTAGGTGAGCAGTGTCGCGGATTGGACGTACGTCTACTAGAGAACCAGGAAGGAAAGCACGGATACCGTTTAGTTCAACAGTGAAACCGCCTTTAACTTTACCGTTGATGATACCAACAACAGTTTCAGCTTCTTCGTAAGCTTTCTCAAGAACGATCCAAGCTTCGTGACGCTTCGCTTTCTCGCGAGAAAGTTGAGTCTCACCGAAACCGTCTTCAACAGCGTCTAGCGCTACGTCTACTTCAGAACCAACTTCAACTTCAAGTTCGCCAGCAGCGTTCTTGAACTGTTCAGCAGGGATTGCAGACTCAGACTTAAGACCAGCGTCCACAAGAACGAAACCGTTCTCGATAGCTACTACAGTACCTTTAACGATAGTACCTTGTTGGAATTCAGTCTCGTTTAGAAACTCTTCAAAGAGTTGAGCAAAAGATTCAGTCATTTATTTAATCTTCAATAAATTAAACGTCCACGGGTATCCTACCGCGTGGGGTTATTAAATTCGCCAGTCATCATCCATGCGACCAACGCTCTGACCTAGCCGCCTAAACGACTAGCTTAGATTCGATATATTGTAGTGCCTTTTCTACCACTTCGTCGATACTCATCGAAGTAGAATCTAGCAACAGCGCATCCTCAGCGGGGCGTAATGGCGCCACCTGGCGGTTACGATCTCGATCGTCACGCTCTTGGATCTCGCTCAAAAGGTCGTCAAATTTAACATCTAACCCTTTGCCTTGCAACTGTTTAAGGCGGCGGTTCGCACGCTCTTCAGCACTAGCATCAAGGAAGATTTTGGCTTCAGCTTCAGTGAACACTACAGTTCCCATATCACGGCCATCAGCTACAAGGCCGGAGCCTTCAGCAAAAGCACGCTGACGACGCAGTAAAGCTTCACGAACGCGAGGAAACGCAGCTACTTTTGAAGCGGCCATTCCGGTTTCTTCTTTGCGTAACTCACCTGAAACATCTTCGCCTTCCAAGATGACTTTCACTAAGTCACCTTCTGCGATGAACTGTACGTCTAGATGAGTGGCCAAGGGGACAAGCGCATCTTCAGATTCTAGGTCAACGCCATGATGAATCGCAGCTAAAGCCAATACTCGATAAATCGCACCGGAATCCAGTAAGTGAAAGCCAAGCTTCTTCGCCAGAAGCATACAGAGAGTGCCTTTACCTGCACCACTTGGTCCATCAACGGTTACAACCGGCGTATGAGACGACATGTTTTACTCCACATTAGTTGAAAATAATAGCCATTGAGCTGACCAATATTCGGCGTGAATTATAGTGGGATTCGCCTCTTCGCACCAGAGAGTATTGACAGTAAAAAGCCAAAAAATAGAGCGCTTAGCGCTCTATCAATTTACAACTTTATACGACTGAGGTTTTTGTCTATTAAAGCGGGGCCAATACCTTTAACCAAAGCCAAATCAGTCACCTTCAAAAAGGGACCGTTTTCGTCCCTATATTGAACAATAGCCTCAGCTTTTTTCGCACCAACACCAGTTAGTAGCGCCGCTAATTCAGCCGCTTCAGCCGTATTAACATTCACTGTAATCTCTATTCCAGCGTATTCTGAGTTGGTGGTTTTTTCAGCCGATACAGTAGTTGGGCTATATACCGCGAGCACCATTAAAAGACTCGTCCAAAGTATGCGTAGCATTTCCCATATTCCTCTATGTCACTTGGTGGAATAGATACCGTAGAGGAACCTAACAATAGGAGTAGAGAAAACAGCGCATAATAAAACGGGCTGCAAATGCAGCCCGTTATGAGTAGTCTATCAATTACATCAACTAGGATTACTGAGTCACAACGTAATATTCGATATCGATAGTTTTACGAAGAATATTGATTAAGCCAGAAAGATCTTGTTGTGCGTTCATCTGGGTTAACTGAGTACCAATCTGTTCGTTGTACTGCGCATTAACATCAGATTTCACGTTGGTCAGCTCAACCACAACGATGTCACCGTTGAAATCTTTAGCTTGAGCGAACTCCACTTGACCACTACTTGGCTTCTTCATCGAGAAGACAACATCAGCCAACGGAGAGCTACGATCAATGTTTTCCGAGTCACTGAACGCAAGACCATTTTCAGTCATTAGGTCTTTGTTACCCTTCTTCAGCTCTGCAACCAAATTGTCGGCAAGCTTAATTGCGCTTTGCTCCCCTTTCACTTTCGCCAGCGCCGTTGTCACTTGCTCACGAACTTCGTCTAGTGGAAGCACTGTTTCGTCACGCGCATCTTCTACACGAACAACAATCACGTGTTCAGGTGCCACTTCAATCACTTCTGAGTTCAACCCGTCTTCTTTTACTTCAGGGCTTAAAATGGCCTGCATTACAGCAGGTGCTTTTAACAACTCTGGCGCATCAGCTTGAGAAATGAAGTCTGTCGTGTGAATTTCAGCTTTGATTGCGTCAGCAGCATCATCCAGAGAATCAGGGTACTCAAATGCGACCGTTTCTAGCTGACTTTGTAACTCATAGAACTGGTCGATCGCTTGCTGATCTTTTAGCTCTTGCTTGATTTCTGAAGCCACTTCTTCATATGGCTTAGCTACCGAATCTTTCAACTCGTCCAGTTTAATGATGTGATAGCCAAAATCAGATTTCACCAAACCTGTCACGTCACCAGCCTTCTTCAGAGCAAACGCGGCCTCTTCAAATGCTGGGTCCATAACATCACGCTCGATCCAACCTAGAGAGCCGCCTTCTGAAGCACTGCCAAAGTCATCAGATTTCTCTTCTGCTAGCGTCGCAAAATCTGCACCAGCATTGAGCTCATCCAAAATCGCTTGAGCTTTCGCTTCGTCATCACCTTCAATCAGGATATGACTAACACGACGCTGCTCTTCCGATGAGTACTTATCAAGATGCTCTTGGTAATATTGTTTTGCCTGCTCATCAGAAACGTCAATAGCGTCTTTCAACTGCTGAGCAGAAAGCTCAACATACGCCACTTTAACCTGTTCAGGACGAGTATAACGCTCTGGGTTTTGAGTGTAGTAGTCGTTAATTTCCTGTTCTGACAATTCAGCTTTAGATGCAAAGTCTGACAATGAAAGCGTTACTTTCTTGATTTCACGCGTTTGAGTCAAAAGCTTGCTTTGAGCTTCCACTTCTCCCTCAAGAGAAAAGTCGCTCGCCTGAATTGCAGTCAGGAGTTGATTGCGAACCAAGTCTCTGCGCAGATATTCGGCAAAGCTATCTGGCGAGAAGCCTGCACGACGAAGAGACGCTTGGTAAATCTCTTGGTCAAACTTTCCATCGACTTGGAACTGTGGCATATCGACAATCATGCTACGAACTTGAGAATCACTGACACGTAGACCTAAAGACTCAGCGTGTTGCTCTAGCAGCAAATCGTTAATCATTCGGTCAAGCACTGACTTGCGGAAAGACTCAACGTAGTTTGGGTCTGCTAGCAGAGTTGAGAAATAATCACCAAGCTGAGCTTGCATGCGATTACGTTCGTTCTGATAAGCTTGTTCAAACTCACCACGACCAATCTCAACGTTACCAACCTTTGCTGCTGAGTTATTGCTACCGCCAACGATGTAGCTGCCAACACCGGCAAAGACAAAAGATAGGATGATTAATCCAAGGATAATTTTAACCGCGATGCTATTAACGCCTTCGCGTAATCGATCCATCATATTTAAAACACTCTCCGCGTGTAGACCGCACTAGCTCTAATCGTTGCTAACACGACGTACGTTATAATTAAAATCAGATAGCGCGATAATACCAGAAAAAGAAATGCGCATCAGTATGATGCGCATAATTTAAAAAGGTTCGATAAAAACTGCCGCTATCGGCAATTTTCAGACTAGTTGCAAGAGTCTTTTAGAGCTTTACCAGCTTTGAACGCAGGAACTTTTGCTTCTGCGATTTGAATTTCTTCACCAGTCTTTGGGTTACGACCTGTACGAGCGGCACGAGTACGTACGCTGAATGTACCGAAACCAACTAGAGCAACTTGGTCGCCAGACTGAAGAGTGTCGCCCACAGCTTCAATGAATGCGTCTAGAGCGCGGCCTGCTGAAGCTTTTGAAAGGTCAGCGTTTTCTGCAATTTTTTCTACTAATTGTGTTTTATTCACTGTGATTCCCCTTTGCGCCACCTGTTATTATTTTTAAAGGCAGCTTTCGTTCCATTTCAATTTTAAAGTAACTCCAACCCCTTATACAACAAGGCCTGAAGCTATGTGGGTAACGTTAGCGTCCAAAAAAAACGCTGACAAGCCTTTTTATGCTTATCAGCGTAATCTTTTACTTATTTTTGCTGCACATCACTATTTTACAGCAGCAATTTCGACACCTGACGGGTCTTTTTCTAGCGCAACTTTAAGAACATCATCAATCCATTGCACCGGAATCACCTTAAGATCAGCGATAACGTTGTCTGGAATCTCTTCCAAATCACGCTCATTATCTTTAGGAATCAGTACCGTTTTGATGCCTCCACGGTGTGCCGCCAGTAGTTTTTCTTTCAAACCACCAATAGGTAAAACTTCACCACGAAGGGTAATTTCACCTGTCATTGCCACTTCAGCTTTTACCGGGTTACCTGTCAGGCTAGAAACAAGCGCTGTACACATTGCGATACCTGCACTTGGGCCATCTTTCGGCGTTGCACCTTCAGGAACGTGGACATGAATATCACGTTTCTCATAAAAGTCAGAGTTGATGCCCAATTTCACCGCACGAGAACGAACTACTGTCATCGCCGCTTGAATCGATTCTTGCATCACATCGCCAAGAGAGCCAGTTTGAGTCAATTTACCTTTGCCCGGCATCGCTTCTGTTTCAATCGTGAGAAGATCACCACCGACTTCAGTCCAAGCCAGACCCGTTACCTGACCAATACGATTGCTGTCGTCCGCTTTTCCGTAATCGTGACGCTGAACACCTAAGTACTCTTTTAGGTTATCCATGTTCACAGTGACCGTTTTAAGGCTGCTGTCGAGCAGGATGTTTTTCACCGCTTTACGGCAGATCTTCGAGATTTCACGCTCTAGGCTACGTACACCCGCTTCACGTGTGTAGTAACGAATAATGCCGATGATTGCAGAATCTTCAATCTCAATTTCACCCAGTTTCAAACCGTTACGTTTGATCTGTTTCTCTACTAAGTGACGTTTCGCAATATTGAGTTTCTCGTCTTCGGTGTAACCAGATAGACGAATTACTTCCATACGGTCTAACAGAGGACCTGGAATGTTCATTGAGTTAGACGTCGCAACGAACATCACGTCAGATAGGTCGTAATCCACCTCTAGGTAGTGATCGTTAAATGCGTTGTTTTGCTCTGGATCGAGTACCTCTAATAGAGCTGATGAAGGATCGCCGCGCATGTCAGAAGACATTTTGTCGATCTCATCCAAAAGAAACAGCGGGTTTTTAACACCGACTTTGGACATTTTCTGAATCAGCTTACCTGGCATGGAACCAATGTAAGTACGGCGGTGACCGCGGATTTCAGCTTCATCACGTACACCACCCAGCGCCATGCGAGTGTATTTACGGCCAGTAGCCGCCGCAATTGAGCGACCCAAGGATGTTTTACCAACACCTGGAGGCCCTACTAGACACAAGATAGGCCCTTTCAACTTGTTAATGCGATTCTGTACCGCTAAGTACTCTAGGATACGTTCTTTAACGCGCTCCAGACCGTAGTGATCTTCATTCAGCACTTCTTCGGCTTTTGCCAGATTCTTCTTAACTTTTGAGCGTTTGTGCCACGGTACACCCAGCATCCAATCAATGTAGCCACGAACAACCGTTGCTTCCGCAGACATTGGCGACATCATCTTCAGCTTCTGTAGCTCTTGCTCGGTCTTTTCGCGCGCTTCTTGCGGCATCTTAGAGTCGACGATTTTCTGCTTCAGCGTTTCAAACTCATCAACACCATCTTCAGTCTCACCCAGTTCTTTCTGGATGGCTTTCATCTGCTCATTCAGATAGTACTCACGCTGAGATTTTTCCATCTGCTTTTTAACGCGTGTACGAATACGTTTTTCAACTTGAAGCAGGTCAATCTCCGATTCCATCTGCCCCATCAGGAACTCAAGACGGTCGGTCACGTCCAACGTTTCCAGCACGATTTGCTTATCTGCCAGTTTTAGTGGCATGTGAGCAGCAATCGTATCAGCAAGGCGAGCCGCTTCGTCGATACCGTTGAGTGATGTTAGAACTTCAGGTGGAATTTTCTTGTTTAGCTTGATGAAGCCTTCAAACTGATTAATCGCACTGCGAACAATCACTTCTTCTTCGCGTTCATCGAGCTGCTCTGTCGTCAGATATTCTGCGTCAGCAGTAAAGAATTCGTCTTCTTCAAATTTATGAATTTTTGCTCGTTGCTGGCCTTCAACCAACACTTTTACTGTCCCATCCGGCAGCTTTAGCAATTGAAGAATGGTTGCCACGGTACCAACATCAAACAAATCGTCTTTTGCTGGCTCATCGGTTTCGGCTTTTTTCTGCGCAACTAGCAGTATTTGCTTGTTGTTATCCATTGCCGCTTCAAGGCAAGCAATCGACTTTTCACGTCCAACAAACAAAGGAATTACCATGTGCGGGTAAACGACTACATCTCTTAGAGGTAGTACGGGGATCTCGATACGTTCGGAACGTTCCAAGTTCATATTCTTCTCTCTTCCGCTTAGTCTTATGAGCAGTATATGGGGGCTAATTGGTTGGATTCAATGAAAGAATAAAAAAAAGGAGGTAAATGATTACCTCCTTAAATTATTCATTAATTTATGTGAATCTGATTAAGATTCTGCGCCCGCGGCCTGATTATCCGAGTTGCTGTAAATCAGCAGTGGGTCAGACTCACCATTAATCACTGATTCATCAATGACGACTTTGCTAACGTCATTCATGGATGGAAGCTCATACATGGTTTCCAACAGGACGCCTTCCAAGATTGAACGTAATCCACGAGCACCTGTTTTACGTTCCATCGCTTTCTTCGCAATAGCACGTAGAGCGTCTTCGCGGAATTCAAGCTCAGAGTCTTCTAGCTCGAACAACGCTGCGTACTGTTTGGTCAACGCGTTCTTAGGCTCACACAAGATCTGAATCAGTGCTTCTTCATCCAGCTCTGTTAGCGTTGTTGTCACAGGTAGACGACCGATGAACTCTGGGATCAGGCCATATTTAACCAAATCTTCTGGTTCAACCTGAGTGAAGAGCTCACCTACTGTCTTCGTTTCGTCTTTAGAGCGGACTTCAGCTCCAAAACCAATACCTGTACCCGTCGCAACACGCTGCTCAATCACTTTATCTAGGCCCGCAAATGCACCACCACAGATAAATAGGATCTTAGATGTGTCAACTTGAAGGAATTCTTGTTGAGGATGCTTACGCCCACCTTGAGGTGGAACTGAAGCCACAGTACCTTCAATCAGTTTTAGCAACGCCTGCTGAACACCTTCACCGGACACGTCACGAGTGATTGATGGGTTTTCAGCCTTACGTGAAATCTTATCGATTTCATCAATGTACACGATGCCGCGTTCGGCTTTTGCTACGTCATAGTCACATTTCTGCAGTAGCTTCTGAATGATGTTTTCAACATCTTCACCTACGTAACCGGCTTCGGTTAGCGTAGTGGCATCCGCCATTGTAAATGGTACATCTAGGAAACGCGCTAATGTCTCAGCCAGTAGTGTTTTACCACTACCCGTAGGACCAATAAGAAGGATGTTACTCTTACCGAGCTCAACACCTTCACTTGTCGTGTCTCCATTACGTAAACGCTTATAGTGGTTATAAACGGCTACTGCTAGCACTTTCTTAGCGTAATCTTGGCCAATCACGTAATCATCAAGGTGTTCACGAATCTCTCTTGGCACTGGCAGTGCTTCCGATTGTTTCTTCGGCAGAACATCTTTGATTTCTTCACGAATAATGTCGTTACACAAATCGACACATTCGTCACAAATGTAAACGGATGGACCAGCGATTAGCTTGCGAACTTCGTGCTGGCTTTTGCCGCAGAAAGAGCAGTAAAGAAGCTTACTACTACCGCTCTCTTTGCTTTTGTCTGTCATTCGCTAACCTCTTAGCCTTTACTCTTTATGATCTGAGTGTATATCAATTATAGCCAAAATGCTCTGGCAATTATTACTCACCGCGATGAGTTAGCACTGCATCAACCAAACCGTATTCAACAGCTTGATCAGCGGCCATAAAGTTATCACGGTCAGTGTCACGCTCAATCACCTCAAGAGGTTGACCTGTGTGTTCAGCAAGTAACTTGTTCAGTTTCTGTTTGATGGTCAGGATTTCCTGAGCGTGGATTTGGATGTCAGACGCCTGGCCCTGGAAACCGCCCAGAGGCTGGTGAATCATCACGCGAGAATTTGGTAGTACATAACGCTTGCCTGGCGCACCACCAGCAAGAAGGAAAGCACCCATTGAGCACGCTTGGCCCATACATACTGTACTAACGTTTGGCTTGATGAACTGCATCGTATCGTAGATCGACATACCTGCAGTTACACTGCCGCCCGGCGAGTTGATGTAGAGGAAAATATCTTTATCAGGATTTTCAGATTCTAAGAAAAGCAGCTGCGCCACGACAAGATTTGCCATGTGGTCTTCCACTTGACCAGTTAAGAAAATCACGCGCTCTTTTAATAAACGAGAGTAAATATCGTAAGAACGTTCACCGCGGGAAGTCTGTTCAACCACCATTGGTACCAGCGCGTCTAAAATTGGTGACATTGCATTTTTTTCTTGGTAGCTCATATTCTTATGTCCCTAAAATAAATGGCCCGGATGATAAATATCATACGGACCATTGTTAGCAGAATAGTTAACGTTCCGTCAACCTTCTACGCAAGATATTGCTTATTAAGCTGGCTGCTGTTGGTTCATTAGCTCGTTGAAGCTAACTTCTTTCTCAGAAACCTGTGCTTTAGCGATGATTGCATCGATGGCTTGCTCTTCAAGCGCAACGTTACGCATGTTGTCCATCATCTGAGTGTTTTGCTCGTAGTAAGCAATTACTTCTGATGGATCTTCGTATGCTGTAGCCATTTCTTCGATAAGCGCTTTCACTTTCTCATCGTCAGCTTTTAGCTCTTCAGACTTGATTACTTCACCTAGAAGAAGACCAACAACTACGCGACGCTTAGCTTGCTCTTCGAACAGTTCACGTGGAAGTTGCTCAGCTGCTTCTGGGTTGCCACCAAAACGCTGTGCAGCTTGCTGACGTAGTGTACCGATCTCTTGATCGATAAGTGCAGCTGGTACGTCGATTTCATTTTCGTTAACTAGACCGTCAATCGCTTGCTCTTTGATGCGGTTTTTAACTGCTTGCTTAAGCTCACGCTCCATGTTCTTACGAACTTCAGCTTTAAGAGCGTCAACGCCACCTTCAGCTACACCGAACTTAGAAACGAACTCATCGTTGATTTCTGGAAGTTCACGTGCTTCAACCTTGTTCACTTTGATCGCGAACTTAGCTGCTTTACCTTTTAGGTTTTCAGCGTGGTAATCTTCTGGGAATGTTACATCGATGTCGAATTCCATACCCGCTGTTTTACCAGTGATACCGTCTTCGAAACCAGGAATCATGCGACCTGCGCCCATTTCTAGTGGGAAGTTCTCAGCTTTACCACCTTCGAACTCTTCGCCGTCGATAGAACCAACGAAATCGATAGTTGCACGAGTACCTTCTTCAGCAGCTGAATCAACTTCTGCCCAAGTAGCTTGTTGCTTACGTAGAGTTTCGATCATCTCTTCAACGTCAGCATCTTGAACTTCAGTCGTTGGCTTTTCAACAGTGATGTTCTCTAGACCTTTCAGCTCAACTTCTGGGTAAACTTCAAAAGTTGCGTTGAATACTAGGTCTTCACCTTCTTTGCTCTCTACTGGAGCGAAAGTTGGTGCGCCTGCTGGGTTGATTTTTTCTTTAACGATCGCTTCGATGAAGTGGCGTTGCATTACTTCACCCATTACGTCTTGACGTACTGCTTTGCCGTACATCTTCGCAACCATTTTCAGAGGCACTTTGCCTTTACGGAAACCATCGAAACGACGGTTTTTAGCGATGTTGCGTAGTTCAGCTGTTACAGCATCTTCGATGTTAGCAGCAGGAACAGTAATGTTTAGACGGCGCTCTAGGCCCTCTAGCGTTTCAACAGTAACTTGCATTATTCATTAACCTCAAAACTGGCTCAGACTGAGCTGAGCGTATGTGCCCTAAAACCTTGAAAAGTTCAGGACCCATCCTTGTTTGCGCTCTAAGAGCACTCTTCGTAAATCGAGTATCGATAACCAAACGAGTCAGTTACCGGACTAATTAGCGATATCTTTCCAACCAAGTTGGTGAAAGGTATCTCCGATTAGCCTCAGGATAAAAATTCAGACGCAGCATTCTACCGACCTCGTCGGTCACTGTCGAGCCGATCACTAACATAGGTCAGGCTTTACCCTAAAAACTCAGTTAACTGCTATAAAAAACATCAATCAAACAGCTAGCCGTTCCAGAAATGGGGACATTAATCGGTTTTTCAAGAGAAACTAATCTTTTTTCTGAATTAAACGAGAAAACTAGATCCAAGTCCGGTTTTGTTCCTCATTTTCGTTACACAACTAAACACACCCGTAACAAAAAACATTACCCTAAGTTATCAGTAGTACCTCAGTTACAGGGAATGTAATGTCACCTTTTCGTCGGGCAAATGCCTACCTGCTCATTCTTTACCTGTTCTGCCTAATTGTTGGCTCTCAATGGGTATGGAATTACCACTATCAATCCCTACTCGACGAACATCAGGCACAACTTGATCGCTTTGCTAGCCATATCGCCTCAAGACTGGATAAGTACGCCCACCTCCCCCAGTTACTTGCTAAAGATACTGAGCTAATTTCTGCCTTAATGCAGCCTGACAACCCGGCTCAACTTGACATCACAAACCGCTATCTAGAAACGTCAATAACATCATCCAAGCGTCCGATACTTATCTGATAGATCGGGTCGGCAACACCATTGCTGCCAGCAACTGGAATTTGGAGCGCTCGTTTATTGGCAAAAACTTTTCGTGGCGCCCCTATTTTTCAGAAGCGGTGAAAGGCAACTCCAGCCAGTATTTCGCACTTGGTTCAACGTCTGGGCAAAGAGGCTACTACTATTCATTCCCCGTTGTGTACGCAGGTGAAATAGCCGGCGTTATTGTGGTCAAGATGGACCTGTCTGCAATCGAAGAGAACTGGAAGGGTAAGCAAAATACGTTTGTTGCGACCGACAGCTACGACGTGATTTTCATGTCGAGTAACCCGCAGTGGTTATTTAAAAGCCTGCTCACTCTGACAGAAGCGGAACGGAATCAAATTTCTAACAGCCGTCAATACCTAGATAAAGACATAAAATCTCTCGGGCTGGTTGGACAGCTCGATAAGGCTCAGTCTGAACTCGAAAACCATTTGCTCGGCTGGATACAAGGCGACTACATTGTCTCCAGTCGCACGCTTTCCTTGCTCGATCTTACCATTCGTGTATTGACTGAAAAGATAACGGTTTTTTGGTCTACGCTAAGTTTCGCTCTGATACTGACTCTGCTGTTTGTAATTGCATTTTTAACACTGCAACTTACCTACCAAAGGCATCTCAAAAAGCGCCAGTTTGAGCAACTGCAGTCTGAAGCAAAACAAAAGCTGGAATTTCTGGTTCTTGAACGAACGTCAGAATTACAGGCCGAAGTGTTAGAGCGTTCTCGCACCGAACAAATGTTGCGTCAAACACAAGACGAATTAATCCAAGCCGCTAAACTGGCGGTTCTTGGTCAAATGTCTGCCAGTATTAGCCATGAGTTAAATAATCCACTAGCCGCGATTCGAAGCTTTGCAGACAATGGCCGCCGCTTTTTGGATAAGAACAAACTTGATCGTGTCGACGATAATCTCAGTCGAATCTCAGCATTGACTGACCGGATGGCCAAAATCAGCAATCAATTAAAATCCTTTACACGCAAATCAGACACCAGCGACAAAAGCGTTCTCGATATCGAACCTATTTTGCTCTCAGCGAAAGAACTGGTTGCACCTCAGATAAAATCTTATCGGGTAGAATTAGCCACGCACTTTAATCACACCACAGGCTCCGCCGAGGTAAACGCGATTCAGCTGGAACAGGTTTTGATTAATCTAATCACCAACGCTGCGCAAGCTGTGGAAGAACAGGACGAACGCATTGTCGAACTCCGCACTGAACAAACAGAGGCATCGATCATGATCTACATCGATGACAACGGCCCTGGGATTAAAAAAGATCAAGCTAAGCACCTATTTGAGCCATTCTTTACTACGAAGAAAAATGGCTTGGGTCTGGGCCTATCGATTTCCCAACAGATTATTAAAGCAATGGATGGCCAGTTAACCGTGGAAACCTCACCATATGGCGGAGCAAGGTTTGCCATACAGCTACCATTTCATGTTTCGACTGTAAGAGACAACGCAAAGGAATCTTGATGTACGACGTCTTTTTTATCGATGACGAAAGCGATATTCGCTTAGCCATAGAGCAGAGCTTCGAGTTAGAAGAAATATCCGCACTATTTTTTTCCAGTGCCGAAGATGCACTTCTTGCCATTAAGCAGGACGGTTTGCCAAAAGTAGTCATTTCCGATATCTGCTTGCCCGGTCTTTCCGGTGAAAACCTGCTTTCAACGGTACTACATCAGGACAAAGATGTTCCCGTCATTCTCATTACGGGCCATGGAGATATATCCATGGCGGTCAATGCTCTCAGAAATGGGGCTTATGACTTTATCGAGAAACCCTTCCCCATCGACCGGCTGATCGATACCACACGACGAGGATTGGAAAAGCGTGACCTCACTCTGGAGAATCAGGAACTCAAGCGTAGTCTCAAAGCAAGCCAGACCCTCGGCCCTCGGATCATAGGTGACACACCGTCTATCCAAATGCTGAGAGAAACCATTTCACATATTGCCGATACCGACGCCGATATTCTCTTATTTGGTGAAACTGGGACAGGCAAAGAGCTGGTTGCTCGTTCGATTCACGAACAAAGTTCAAGACGCGACGCGAACTTTGTCGCCATCAACTGTGGCGCAGTGCCTGAAAACCTCATCGAGAGTGAACTCTATGGCCACGAAAAAGGAGCATTTACTGGTGCAGAAACTAAACGTATCGGTAAGTTTGAGCATGCTCAGGGCGGAACATTATTCCTTGATGAGATTGAATCCATGCCGATGCAGGCACAAATACGACTGTTACGCGTCCTTCAGGAACGCGTAATTGAACGAGTGGGCTCGAATGAGCTGTTACCACTGGATATAAGAGTCATTGCTGCTACAAAAATGGATCTGAAGAAAGCGGCAGAGGCAGGGGAATTTCGTCAAGATCTCTACTACCGCCTTAACATCGTCACGCTTGATTTGCCTGCACTGAGAGAGCGTAAAGAAGACATCGCGGCTCTGTTCCACCACTTCCTGTTGGTTGCCGCTTCACGCTATGGAAAAAGCGCCCCTGCGCTTCCAAACAGCGCGCTGAGTCAGCTTTTAAGCCACGATTGGCCCGGTAACGTCCGCGAGCTAAGAAACGCCGCCGAACGTTTCGTCTTGCTGGGTAAGCTGACTCAATTTGGGGAAAGTATCGAGCAAAGTAATCAACCACTCTCACTGGCGACACAAGTGGCTGAGTTCGAAAGAAGTGCAATAGAGCAAGCCTTGCTTGAGTCTGGGGGTAGTATCAAACAAACCATGGACAAACTCAGTCTGGCGAGAAAAACGCTCTACGACAAAATGCAGCGTTACGGGCTAGACAAGGCCAACTACAAAGCCGATTAATCGTAGCAATAACAAAGCCAGCATCAGATGCTGGCTTTTTTAATTTAGGTCCGCAACATCACATCGAGCTGATCGACCAGTTCTGCCCAATCGGCATCTTCTTCTATCGCTTCTTTTAGAAACGCGGCCTGTGAAGGCGACCAGAAAAAGGCTTCATGCAGTGCAGTGCCGACCACCAGCCCACTGTGGTGATTAACAAATTCCCGAATGCTGTCGTCAGAGCTCGCTAATCCAAGTTGCTGAAACAAATCACGCATTGAGTGTTGGTGCATTTCCATAATGTCCTCACTCGATTCTTACAACAAACAACTAAGCCACAATTACAGTAGCTATTCCTCTTTAACTATAGACCGAATCGCTCCGAGCAAAAAAAGCCTCACATCGACAGTGAGGCTTTATCATTAGAATTCTGGGCAAGTTTACTTGGTTATGATTTCAGGCCCCATTAGTGTCGTTGGAAGCCAAGTCGATACCCATGGTACGTAAGTAACGATAATGAGGAACAAGAACATCACCGCCACCCAAGGGAGTGCTGCTTTGACCACTTGCATCATCGACATTTTGGCGACCCCGGCCGTCACAAACAGGTTGAGCCCGACAGGCGGTGTGATCATCCCGATTTCCATGTTCACGACCATCATGATACCTAGGTGAATAGGGTCGATGCCCAGTGCAATCGCAATTGGGAACACCAACGGAGCAACAATGATCAGCAGACCCGACGGCTCCATAAACTGACCACCAATCAGAAGCAAGACATTAACCACGATTAGGAAGGTGATCGGCCCAAGGCCAGCAGATAACATCGACTCAGTAATCATCTGCGGGATGCGCTCTTCTGTTAGTACGTGCTTAAGAATCAAGGCATTTGCAATGATAAACAGCAACATAATAGTCAGCTTGCCCGCTTCATACAGCGTATGCTTAGTGTCTTTATGGACAAATGCTTGGAAAATCTTGACGATGGCTGGTTTACCATTCTCTTTCTCTGCGAAAGGACCCATGTCTTTGTAGACGAAATTCGCAATAAAGAAAGAATAGACCGCTGCAACCGCTGCAGCTTCAGTCGGCGTGAAAATACCACCGTAGATACCGCCTAGAATGATCACAACCAGTAGTAGACCCCAGCTTGCGTCTTTCGCGGCATCAAACATTTCACCCCAGCCAACAAATGGCTGTTTTGGCAGATTTTTAACACGCGCGGCAATATAGATAGCGATCATCAGCATCACGCCCGCCAGAAGACCTGGAATCACACCGCCGAGGAACATACGACCAACCGACACGTCCGTCGCAGCGGCGTATACAACCATAACGATTGACGGTGGAATCAATATACCTAACGTACCCGCGTTACAAATCACCCCAGCGGCAAAGTCTTTGGAGTAACCGTTTTTGATCATACCTGCGATAACGATACTACCGATGGCAACAACCGTGGCCGGAGACGAACCTGATAACGCGGCGAACATCATACACGCGACGACAGAAGCCATCGCTAATCCGCCACGGAACCAACCGACCATTGCAATAGCAAAACGAATAATTCGCTTAGCCACACCACCTGTCGACATAAAGCTTGATGCCAAAATAAAGAATGGAATAGCGAGTAAGGTGTAGTGGCCTGCGAACGCGTTAAACAGAGTTTGGGCTACTGAGGCTAAAGAAGCGTCAGAGTGCATCATCAAAAACAGGATGCTCGATAGACCAAGCGATACAGCGATTGGCACACCAATCAGCATAAAGCCAACCACCATTACGAATAAAAACAAAATATCCATGGCTTAGCTCTCCTTGCTCTTATCGTCGGCTTTTTTCGGCTCCATCGCTTCACCAGCGTCTTTGAGCTCTTCTTTTAGCGCCTCAAGTTCTTCTTCCGCTTCATGACCTGCAATCAAACGGTCTAGTTTGCCTGTTGCAATTTGTACGGTGATTTGAATAAAACGGAATGTCATCAGCGCCATGCCAATTGGCAGCGCCATATAAGGAATAAAGCGTGGAAGCTTTTCGTAGCGCTCACCTTCATTCAGCCAGTCAGCTAGGAACTGCAATATTTCTGGCATTGGAATATCGTCGGTTTCATACCAAGCCCGTTCAGTGACAAACGGATACCAATAGTTCCAAGAACCAACCAGAAGAAGAATTGAGAATGCTAAACAGCAAGCCGCTGCAAGTAACGCGTAGACTTTACGCAGTTGGTCTGGTGCCATGTTGATGATGACATCGACACCAATGTGAAAGTGTTTTTTTACGCCATAAGACGCACCGACCAGAACCATCCAGGCAAAAAGGAAAACGGTGAGCTCAAGAGCCCAAAGAATGTTGTCGTTAAAGACATATCGAAAGATTACATTAGCAAAGGTTAGCAGTGTCATTGCTCCCAAGAAAAACGCAATCAGCGTTTCCTCGATAGCATCTGTCACCTTTCCTATTCTGGCAAAAATTGACTGTTCCATAGTTACATCGCTTTGATCACCCGTTGGTCGCGCCTAACAGGTATTGCAGGGTAAAAAAGGCCCTCCTCCCGATTCGGAGGGCCAATAGTCAGGGATGTTTTTATTATCGTGTTACTGGTTTGAAGCCAATGCAGCTTCGATAAGGTCAGAGCCGATGTCTTTTTCAAACTTCTTCCAAACAGGTTGCAACGCAGTAACCCATTGCTGACGCTGCTCTGACGTCAATGTACGAACTTCACCACCCGCTTCAATGATGTTGTTCTTATTCGCTAGGTTCACCTTAGCTGATTCTGCATTACGCTGTGCAGTGACTTCCTGAATAATGGTATTCAGTTGTTCACGCTGATCTGCTGGGAGTTTTTTCCAGAAGTCGTTCGAGGTAACCACAAGGTAATCTAGGATACCGTGGTTGGTTTCTGTAATACCGTCCTGAACTTCAAAGAACTTCTTACCGTAAATGTTTGACCAAGTGTTTTCTTGGCCGTCAATAACCTTAGTTTGTAGACCGCCATACACTTCTTTAAACGACATCTTCTGTGGGTTCGCACCTAGTTGCTCAAACTGCGCTACCAATACATCAGAAGCCTGAACACGGAATTTAAGACCTTTAGCATCTTCAGGTGACAGTAGTGGCTTGTTTGCCGACATTTGCTTCATGCCGTTATGCCAGAAAGCTAGGCCTTGCAGACCACGACGCTTCATTGCATTTTTCAGCTTCTCACCAGACTCTGAGTTTTGGAAACGGTCAACGGCGTCAACGTCTTCGAATAGGAATGGCAGATCGAAAATGCGGTATTTCTTCGTGAACTTTTCAAACTTAGAAAGAGAAGGGGCAGCAAGTTGCACGTCACCGTTTAGAAGCGCTTCCAGTACTTTGTTGTCATCGTAAAGTGTCGAGTTCGGGAAAACCTGCATACACACTTTTCCGTTCATCTCTTCGTTAACACGTTTTTCCAGCAGTGAAGCCGCAATACCTTTAGGGTGCTTATCTGTATTCGTTACGTGGCTGAACTTGATCACAGTCTCGCCTGGGTCACAGTTAGCGGCCGCATTAAAACTGGTTACAGCGAGAATCGAAGCAGATAGTAGGGTCAAAGGCTTTAGCATTGTTTTTCTCCTTGTTAATAGAACAACCCCATCACTGGGTGTTGATATATTTATAAGGGCAATAACTAAGCCAACTTATGAAAATAAATTTAATATTTATATTTCAATGAATTAAATTCAGTCCTATGCGGAAAAATAATTATAAACAGATTTATTAGATAAAAATGGGTGGGAAATGACACATCGAAACTTCTCGAATGTGTCATTTTACACATATTTAACATTACCCAAACGCTAGATAAACAAATGGCAGCGCCATGCTGCCATTTTTATTACATGAGATTTGAGAGTCAGCAAGGAGACAGACTGGCTCCCACTCTCAAGACAAACACGAATTTCATATTCATGTTGATGCTATAAGCATAGTCGGTATTAATGCTTTTATTAATAATCATTTTTATCTAGCTGGATTAAGGGCGAACACACTCCCAATTCGGACAGCAAGCCAGTCCGATTCTCCCCCGTACTGATTGGGAGTGTGTTCAATCTTATTAATGGAACTCAATCCTTTGTTCTGTTTGCGCATCAAAGAATACCGCTTTTGAAAGATCAAAATGCAGAGGAGCAACCTGACCAACACGAGCGTCAAACTCCGGAGACAGTCGACATGCCACCTCCTGATCATTGACTTTAATCATCGCGATAGTATCTGGCCCAGTGGGTTCCAGAACCTCAAGTTGCAGATCAAGTTGCGTGCTAGCGCTCGATTCCTGATTTCGTTTCTCAGTAATGTGCTCCGGGCGCAAACCAATCACCACTTCCTTCCCATCTTGCTCACGCATTGAGTTAGGCAAACGGATATGGTGCTCCTGATCGTTACCACCTTTAACTTTAATCACAGGCTGCTGCTCATCATCAAGATCAACCATGGTCTTAATGAAGTTCATCGATGGAGAGCCCATAAAACCAGCAACAAACATATTATTGGGCGTGTTGTAGATTTCCTGAGGCGTGCCCAGTTGCTGCAACTCACCATCTTTCATAACAGCAATGCGATCAGCCAAGGTCATGGCTTCAATCTGGTCATGAGTGACATAAACAATGGTGGTATTGAGTTGTTGATGAAGGCGTTTGATCTGATGTCGCATTTCGACACGGAGTTTCGCGTCAAGATTCGATAACGGTTCATCAAACAGATATAACTTAGGTCGACGCGCTAACGCTCTTCCCATCGCAACACGTTGACGTTGACCGCCAGATAGCTGAGACGGCTTGCGGTCAAGCAGATGGTCGATTTGTAGCATCTCGGCCACACGCTGCACTTCAGCATCAATCTCAGCGTCGGGCATTTTACTGATCTTAAGGCCAAACGCGATGTTGCCACGCACCGTCATGTTAGGGTACAAAGCGTATGACTGGAAAACCATCGCAATATCACGATCTTTTGGCTCCACGACTGAGACATCACGGCCATCGATCACGATCTCACCTGAACTGATACCCTCTAGGCCAGCAATGGTATTCATCAAGGTTGATTTACCACAGCCCGATGGGCCAACCAAAATCAGAAACTCCCCCGAGTCAATGCTGATATCGATTCCCTTAAGGGTTTCCTGTTCCGCTTTTGGGTAGGTTTTACGGATCTGTTTGAGTTCTAAAGTTGCCATTATGATTATCCTTTTACTGATCCGGCGGTCAGGCCACGAACAAAATATTTTCCTGCCAGCACGTAAACCAGCAACGTCGGTAGAGCGGCGATGATGGCTGCGGCCATATCCACGTTGTATTCCTTCACACCTGTACTGGTATTCACTAGGTTGTTAAGTGCCACTGTAATCGGCTGTGTATCGGATCCTGAATACACAACACCAAACAAGAAGTCGTTCCAGATCGATGTGAACTGCCAAATCACGGTCACCATGATGATTGGCGTTGAAAGTGGCAGCAGGATTTTGAAGAAGATGGTAAAGAAGCCCGCCCCATCCAGTTTTGCTGCTTTGATAAGCTCATCAGGAATGCTGATATAGAAGTTGCGGAAGAACAGCGTCGTAAAGGCCATACCGTAGATAACGTGAACGGTCACCAAGCCCGCCGTGGTATTCGCTAAACCCAACTTACCTAACACCGCCGCCATAGGCAGCAAGATCACCTGAAATGGGATAAAACAGCCAAACAGCAATAAGCTAAAGAAGAGGTTCGAACCACGGAACTGCCACTTAGTCACAACATAGCCATTGAAAGCGCCAAGTAAGGTTGAGATCGCAACAGCAGGTATTACCATCTGGAAAGAGTTCCAGAAATAACCTTTCACACCTTCACATTTAACTCCGGTGCAAGCTCCGTCCCAAGCTTTATACCAAGCATCAAACACCCACTCTTTGGGTAAGCTCATCAAATTCCCCGCTTTGATATCTGGTAAGGTTTTGAATGACGTAATGACCATGACAAACAGTGGCATCAAGTAAACCAGACAGAAGAAAACCAGCGCTGAGTAAATGAATAGGCGAGCAAAATTCATGTTATTGGTCATGATTTTTTCTCCCTAAGTTCGGAATACAAATACGGCACCAGAATGGCAAGAATTCCGGCTAGCATCATCATGGCACTGGCAGCACCAAGGCCAATCTGACCACGCGTAAATGAATGTGCATACATAAACAATGCTGGTAGGTCTGAGGAATAACCTGGCCCCCCAGCCGTCATTGCGGTCACTAAATCAAAACTCTTAATCGCAATATGCGAAGTAATGATTACCGCGCTGAAAAACACAGGCCTTAGGCAAGGTAGAATAATTTTCACGTAAATCGTCGGCAGATTAGCACCATCAATTTGAGCAGCTTTGATGATCGATGAATCGATACCACGAAGACCCGCGAGGAACATCGCCATTACAAAACCGGAAGATTGCCATACTGCAGCGATGACTAACGTGTAAACCGCCATATCAGAGTCTACCAACCAGTCGAATTTGAAGTCTGTAAATCCCCAGTCGTGCATCAGTTTCTCGATGCCCAGACCTGGGTTTAGAATCCATTTCCAAGCCGTACCCGTGACAATGAAAGACAACGCCATCGGGTAGAGATAAATAGTACGAATCGCTCCTTCCTGACGAATATTTTGATCGAGCAATATTGCTAGACCGACACCTAAGCCGATTGCGACCAGCATAAATAGCAGGCCAAAAATGCCTAAGTTTGAAATCGAAGTGATCCAACGGTCGTTGTCCATTAGCTTTTCGTACTGGGTAAAACCGACAAAATTAAAGCTAGGTAGAAATCGAGAGTTGGTCATAGATAGTGCGGCAGTCCAGAAGATGTAGCCGTAAATACACACCACAGTAACCAACATGGTCGGTGCTAATACGATCTTCGGTAGCCAGGTTTGTAGCCTGTCAGCAAAGCTTGGCTTATAGACAGACTGACTTTTTGACCCAGTCAAAACATGCTCCATAACGAATCCTTGTGACACTTTCCCTGAAAGTAAGTCTTAGAAGGAAAGGACAAGCAGGCTCCCCACAAGCCTGCCTGCCCTTGGGGGTGACAGAATAAAGCGCCGTTAGATCGCCGCTTTTACTGCTTTCGCCAATTTCTGCGCGGCGTCTTGCGGATTGGCATCTTTGTCGTTAAAGAAGTTAGTCACAACGTCAAAGATCGCGCCTTGTGCGTAGCTGGTTGTTGACATGCCGTGCGCCATACTTGGTACGAGATCACCGGATTTCGCCGTCGCTTTAAACTCGTCCATTGAATCCAGTGCACACTTATCAAACTTCGACATATCCATATCCAGACGCACTGGAATAGAACCTTTATTCAGGTTGAACACTTCTTGGAATTTAGGGTCAAGAATGGTGGCTGCCAACGCTTTTTGCGCTTGTTGGTTGCCTGATTCGCCTAGCTCAAAGAAAGCAAAGCTGTCGACATTATGAGTAAACTGACCTGCGGTACCCGGAGCTGGCACACAGACATAATCTTTACCTGCCACTTTGCCGGCTGCTGAGAATTCGCCTTTCGCCCAGTCACCCATGATTTGCATCGCTGCTTCACCATTGATCACCATAGAAGTCGCAACGTTCCAGTCACGGCCCGGCGAGTTTGAGTCGATGTAATCATGCATTTTCTGGAATTTGGCAAACACTTCGACCATCTTATCGCCAGACAGAACATCCATATCTAGCTCAACAAAGGCTTTGACGTAGTCTTCGCTGCCTAGAACATCAAGCGCAACCGCTTCAAACACGGTTGCGTCCTGCCATGGCTGACCGCCGTGAGCCAACGGGATTAAACCAGCTGCTTTAATTTTGTCACCTGCGACAAAAAACTCATCCAAGGTCGTTGGGACTTTTGCGCCCGCTTTTTCAAATACCGCCGGGTTTGCCCAAAGCCAGTTCACACGGTGAACGTTGACTGGTACAGCCACAAAATCACCGTCCCACTTCATAACGTCGGTCACCATTTTTGGTACAACGCCATCCCAGTTACCTTTTTCTGCAACGTCATCAAGGTTAGTCAGAAAGCCCAGACCACCCCACTCTTGAATGTCGTGACCTTTGATCTGTGCCGCTGAAGGTGGGTTGCCTGACACCGCGCGAGTTTTCAGTACCGTCATCGCACTTTCACCACCGCCACCAGCAACAGCAAAATCTTTCCAGCTGTGGCCTTGCTCTTCCAGCATGTCTTTCAGAACAGAAATGGATTTAGCTTCGCCACCCGAAGTCCACCAGTGAAGCACTTCAACTTCACCCGCTTGAGTCATAGAAGCCGCTGATAGAAGGGATAAGGTAAGTAGGGTTTTATTCATTTTCATTATTATCTTCCATGTATTGGATTAGACACAGGGCTGACAGCGAACAAGCCCCTGTTTCATGTGTTCGAAAATGAGTGTATAGATTTGCACAGATTAGATTGAAACAAACCGTAATAGGAATGTAACAACAATGTTACATTAAACTTCAAGTGTCGGTGGAATAAAGAGTTGCGCTCTTAAACCGCCTTGTGGACGATTGCTAATAATGAGATCTCCACCATGCCCATGCAGAATGTTGCGGCAGATACCTAAGCCTAAACCGTGGCCCTGATCATCAGAAGCTAAGCGAAAATACGGCTCAAAAACGGCTTCGAGCTTATCACTTGGTATGCCCGGTCCAACATCGTCAATCGAGACGGAAATCCATTCATCCGTCACTTCAATCGACACAGTGGCACTCTCTCCATATTTAACCGCATTATCGATTAAATTGGTCAACACTCGTTTAATGGCTAAGGGCTTAGCCACCATAGGTTCCATTTCGATTGGAGTAAAAGTGACACAATCACGCTTAAAGTTCATCGGCTCGATTACCGACCGAATCATGGCATTGAGATCAATAAAGGCGTTGTTCTCGTGTAAATCGGTGTCTTTCACACATTGAAGTGCCCCTTTGACCATCATCTCAAGCTCATCTAAGTCCTGATTGAATTTATGACGTTTTTTGTCGTCATCGAGCAGCTCAGCTCTTAAACGTAATCGAGTGATCGGCGTTTTGAGATCATGGGATATGGACGAAAACAGGTGCTCCCTATCAGCCACATAGCGCCTAATACGCTGCTGCATTCTGTTAAACGCTCGAGTCGCGGTGACCAGTTCACTCGCCCCCTCTTCACCTAATGGCGGCTGATCAATATCCATACTCATTTCATTGGCCGCTTTTGCTAAACGCTTTAAGGGTTTGACTTGTCGGCGCATTAACAGATAAGTCAGACCAAGCAACAAGGTCGTCGAGAAGAAAATAAACAGGATCTGCTCTCGGCCAATTAAGGTGTCATCCAATGTGACGTAAGGTGCGGGAAGTAACGCGGCGATGTAGACCCATTCATTGCTCTTGAGCTCGATCTGTACCACCAGAACGGGAGGATCAATGGGCGATAATGTTAAAGTATGATGCGCCCATGATTTGGGTAAATCACTAAGGTAGATATCATTCTTTAGTAGACGAAGATTGTGCGCATGAGAAAAGTCGACAGATATCGAAGACACCTTAGGTAACTTGTCGTTGAGCACAGATTCCACCGCAGAAAGAGAGGCTCTTTTTAATTGTGTATCTGGAATGGGCTCAACAATCAGCTTTTCTTTATTGAATGACACAAAGAAACGCGTGCCACCCATATTACGAATCTGATCCAGCACAATATGACGATACCGCGTCGGTAGGGATTGGAAAAACGTCACGGTTGAAGCAAACATGTTCGCCATGCTTTCAGAGGCTGACTGAATACCCGCCAGCTCTTTTTGCTTCGATTCGGTATACCAGATCGCCGTGGCAATACCCTGCGCTAATATCACCGCTAATAACGCTAACCCTAGAGTACGGGTTACCAAGGAATTGGGTTTTAGCCTACTTAACAGAGTGTTCATCTATCAATGTTCAATACTGACAGGTACGGCGAGGATATAGCCATTTCCGCGCATAGTTTTAATATATTGCGGGTATTTTCCGCTATCACCCAGACGCTGACGCAAGCGACTCAACTGGACGTCAATACCTCGCTCAAAAGGAAGTGCCTCTCGTCCTCTGGTCGCAAAAGAGATCGTATCGCGATCTAAAACTTCATTCGGACGCGAGAGAAACAACATTAAGAGTGCAAAGTCACTGCCCGACAGATCGTGTTCTTCTTGAGTATCACTATGGGTAATTTTGTGCGCTAAGGTATCAAGTTGCCAGTCACCAAACGTAATCTGTTTCGGTAGAGCGTCTGAACCTTTTTCTTCATTGATTTGAACTCGTCGCAAGACTGCTTTGATTCGAGCGATGAGCTGACGTGGATTAAATGGCTTGGCAATGTAGTCATCGGCACCAATTTCCAGACCAATGATCTGATCAGTTTCGTCCGACACTGCGGTCAGCATAATAATAGGTACATTAGAGTCGCGACGAATGTGTTGGCACAATGTAAAGCCATCATCACCCGGTAGCATCACATCAAGAAGCACCATATCTGGGTAGCCTTCTTGATCGAGGTGCGCTTTTAATTCATCGCCATCCGCCACGGCGTTGACCTGATAACCCGCTTTGGTCAGGTATTCACCCAACAGCTCCCGTATTTCTAGATCATCATCTACAACAAGTATCTTTGCGTTCATTCACTTCAATTATTACTTACGATGTCTTGCTCTAGTTTAGAGATTAATAGGAATGGGGCAGATTGATAAAATTGGATTATTTGATCACAAAACAGATTCAGATCACAACCTATTAACAAATATAAAAGTAATTCAGTACTTTTTCACAAGAGAGGTCAATTAGGAAGAGCAACTGATCTCCATTTTTTTCCCCCATTCGGGAGGCAGCTTAGCGTACTCGTCCATTTCCGGCTGCTCATCATAAGGGTATTTGAGTAGTTCAGCGACTCGGTTCACTTCACTAAAATCGCCTTCTTCCGCTTTATCAATCGCCAGTTGAGCGAGATAATTACGCAATATGTACTTGGGGTTCACACGCCGCATGGCTTCGCAGCGCTCTGATGCTTCGATGGGAGAACCAGCTTCATCGGCTTCTTGTTCACATCGGGCAAGATAGTCTGTAAGCCATACTTTTACCGCTTCACGATCGGCAAACAAATCAATTACGACTTGGGGATCCGTACGGTCTAGATTGGATATCTCACGCATAAAGCGTGTGTAATCGACTTGGTTTTGCTCTAACAATTCGAACATAGATTGAAAGAGCTCACTGTCCTTTTCTCGCTTGCTCTGAAGGCCGAGTTTGCTTCGCATCAATCGGCTGAAACTCTTACCAAGTATACCTTCGTACTTCTCCAGTACTGATTCTAAGTCGTTCTTCTCAATGAGCGGGGTTAACGCGTGGGCAAGGGCCGATAAGTTCCACAATCCCACTCTAGGTTGCTGATCAAACGCATAACGGCCTTCGTAGTCAGAGTGGTTGCTGATGTAACTAGGATCATAATCGTCAAGAAATCCAAACGGTCCATAATCAAACGTCTCGCCAAGAATAGACATATTGTCGGTATTCATCACGCCGTGTGCAAAACCGTAAGCCTGCCAGTGCGCAATCAAGTTAGCTGTACCTTTGACCACATGTTCAAACATCGCTAAGTATGGTTTGTCAGTCTCGATGCAGTCCGGCCAGTACCACTCAATCACTTTATCCGCTAGCAACTTCAGTTCGGCTATCTGATTGGTGTAAAAGAAATGCTCAAAGTGCCCAAAACGAATATGGCTCTGAGACATTCGCAGTAAAAGCGCGCCCTGCTCGGCTTTTTCACGGTAAACAAGAGTATCGCTGGTTAACATCGCTAACGCCCGTGTCGTTGGGATCCCTAAGCCTGCCATTGCCTCACTGCACAAATACTCTCTGATCGTGGAGCGCAGTACCGCGCGCCCGTCACCCATCCTCGAATAAGGCGTTAATCCAGCACCTTTAAGATGGATGTCAAATAAGGTACCTGACTGATTAGAAATTTCTCCCAGCAACAATCCTCGGCCATCACCTAAATCTGGGTTGTAAATACCAAACTGATGACCCGCATACTTCATGGCCAAACAAGGGGTAGGCATAGGTTTAAGTTCGCCGGCAAGAAAAGATTTCAGTGAGCCTTGTGGTGCTTGCAAAGGTAGGCCGAATTGGCGAGCAAACTCACTGTTCCAAGCCACCCAGTGACTGTTGTCGAGCGCTTGCGGCTGAACATGGGTATAGAATGCTGAAGGAAATTGACTAAAGCGGTAATTAAGGTTGAGCAACGACGGGGAAGACATATGCAGTCCATTTGCAAAGCTGTTATCGCAGAAAGTAGCATAAAGCGGATAGATATGCTTTGAAAGCTGCCCTAATAAATGACTCTAAAAGTAAGTAGTTACACACTTATTAAGGCTTAGCTTCACTGACGTCCAATGTTAGATGAGAGCAAAAACACCCACAATACCAACAAGTGAAAATAGACAAGTACGACTGATAACGCCAAAGTTAGAAGGTTGGATCATTTCTTGATGCTGCATACGTTCTCCTCGTTGTTTTTATTACATCTTAATTACAATATGATGAAATCGAAGACTTTTCTCAATACACACCAAGATTAAATTTTTATGACAATCTGAAAAAATTGAGAGGTCAGGCTTCTTTTTTGAGTTTTAGAGGATGTAAAGAATCTGTTCCAGTTCGAACTTTGCAGCCAAGTTGCTGCTAAAGTTCGCGAAAATTCAATTAAATAACAATAATCGAAATTTAGGCTCGAACAGGTGAGAAGCAGTAAACTATTTCAAGCCTAAGCTAATCCGCACAAAATTATCATCTTCGTAATCAACTTTATGTTCAAAAATAGCAGAAGCGTAAATGGTTCGAAGAATGGCATGCTTTTCGCCACGAGTGCCACGAAATAGCATTGAAATATCAGCAGATAGACGATTGCGATTGTCAAAATGCGCATTCAAATCCGGTGACAGCACACACAATAGGCAACCTTTAGGATTAAAGGTTAAGTCCACCTCCTCTGCACTAGACAACAGTACTGTCGTATTGAGTTCCTTCTCTAGCATGTTAATCAGCAATAAAAAGCTATCTAGATGCGGCAGTTCATCACCATGAATGGGCGAGAATAGATTGCCTAGCATTGATTCCATATCCAGACGCTGAGATCGAGCGTGGCTAACCAGAGAACGAATTTTCTTCTTAAAAGGCTTATATTTCTTGCTATTAGCCGCTTTGTTCAGCCAAGCAGAAAGAATGTCGTTAATGTCCGAACGCGATTTTCTGCCTAAGACCTGTGCTGAATGATTGGTGTGCAGATGAAGCAATGCATGCAATGCTAGCTCAGACAGGAGAGGCTCAAACTCGGGTTTAATTTTAGTATGGATACTGCGCATGTTGTCTGAACGTATGGTGCCCTGTTCAAGCTTTAATCAATTTAGGTACTTTGAGAAGGAACGCCATGCTACAGAAAAGCTCAGCCTATGTACAGGTCGAATTCAGTGCAATCGTCACGCTATGGTTGCGACCCAATTTTCATCCTTCTACGAAACGACAAAACCCTGACAGCCGTTAAGCTATCAGGGTTTCTAAATAAATGGCACGCCCTGCAGGATTCGAACCTGCGACCACATGCTTAGAAGGCACGTGCTCTATCCAACTGAGCTAAGGGCGCGCTACAGGAAAAGGATTATACGAGTTCGAGTCCTTAAAACAAGGTCTTTTCTTAACATTCTGATCTGAATGACTAAAAAAAGGTCACCGAACTTCATTTTGATTAAAAACACCCCAAAGCAAACGTTTGCTTATAGATGTTCGTCAAATTTTTTGCGACAATGCGCAGCAACTAAATAGCCATTCTATTTAAAGGAACGCCATGACTGCTCAAAATATTGATGGAACACTTATTTCTCAAACCGTTCGATCGGAAGTTGCCGCTCGTGTAAAAGCTCGGGTTAATGCGGGCTTAAGAGCGCCTGGCCTGGCTGTTGTGCTGGTCGGTGAAGATCCAGCGTCGCAAGTGTACGTTGGAAGCAAGCGCCGCGCGTGTGAAGAAGTAGGATTCGTATCAAAATCATTTGATCTTTCCGCTTCAACATCAGAAGAAGAGTTGCTGTCTCTAATCGATGAGTTGAATGCTGACGAAGAAATTGATGGCATTCTGGTCCAGCTGCCATTACCCGCTGGTATCGATGCAACACATGTTTTAGAGCGTATTCACCCAGAAAAAGACGTTGATGGTTTCCACCCTTATAACGTTGGTCGTCTTGCTCAGCGCATTCCTAAGCTTCGTTCATGCACACCAAAAGGCATCATCACGTTACTTGACCGCTACAATATTAATCTTCGCGGTATGCATGCTGTTGTTGTTGGTGCTTCCAATATTGTTGGCCGCCCTATGACGCTTGAACTTCTGCTAGCTGGCTGTACAACGACCACTTGCCACCGATTCACCAAAGATCTAGAAAGCCATGTTCGTCAAGCAGACTTGGTGGTAGTGGCTGTGGGTAAACCTAACTTTATTCCAGGTAATTGGATCAAAGAAGGCGCCGTGGTAGTCGATGTCGGTATCAACCGCTTAGAATCTGGCAAATTAGTAGGTGACGTCGATTACAAAAACGCAAAGGAAAGCGCGAGCTTTATTACTCCCGTTCCTGGTGGCGTTGGGCCAATGACAGTGGCCAGCTTGATTGAGAACACTATGTTGGCTTGTGAGCAGTTTCACACTAAAAAGAAATAACAAAAAAGCCACTCGCAAGAGTGGCTTTTTCAATCATCCGATATGAATCACAGCTTTTGTCGGCCTAATAGGGAATGTGAAAGCGTTGTTCCGTCCACTAGCTCCAATTCACCACCAACAGGGACACCATGAGCAATTCTGCTCGCCTGAACCTGATGTTCCTTACACAATTCAGCGATATAGTGAGCCGTTGCTTCCCCTTCGACCGTTGGGTTAGTTGCGAGAATAACCTCAGATACATCCCCTCGGCGTAAGCGGTAATCGAGCACATCAAGGCCTATGTCACTCGGACCAATTCCGTCAAGTGGTGACAAATGGCCCATAAGAACAAAATAACGGCCAGAGAACTGACCTGTAGATTCCACTGCAGCTATATCAGCTGGGCTTTCAACCACACAAATTTGACCATTTTCCTGACGTTTAGGATTGGTACAAATATGACATGTTTCTTCTTCGGTAAAAGTGCGACATTCATTGCAGTGGCCGATTTCCGTCATTGCTTGGCTTAGCGCATCCGCTAGCTGCAAACCACCCTTTCTATCGCGCTGTAACAAATGAAAGGCCATACGCTGAGCTGACTTGGGGCCAACCCCAGGCAGACAACGTAAGGCCTCCATCAATTGCTCCAGCATATGACTGGTGCGCATTAACTAACCCTATCGATTAGAAAGGCATTTTCATGCCTGGTGGTAGTTGCATACCTCCAGTCACGCCAGCCATTTTTTCTTTCTGAGTTTCTTCAACACGACGAGCAGCGTCGTTGAAAGCAGCAGCGATAAGGTCTTCTAGCATTTCTTTGTCGTCTTCCATCAGACTTTCATCAATCTCAACGCGACGCACACTGTGGCTACCCGTGATAGTGACTTTTACTAGACCAGCACCAGACTCACCTGTCACTTCCATATTTGCAATTTCTTCTTGAAGCTTTTGCATACGCTCTTGCATTTGCTGGGCTTGCTTCATTAGATTGCCCATACCGCCTTTACCAAACATGATTATCTCTCTGGTTATTTAGCTTATTTCGTTAATAGATGGGGTCGAAGTGTAAGTTTTCAACCCCAGACTTAAATTGGTCGTACACTGTCTTTATCCAGTTCAGCAGCAAATCGCTGCTCTATAAACTGGACATGATTGTCATTTTCTAGGCTGATAAAAGCCTGTTGCAATCTGCCTTGATAAAGCTTTTCTCTCAGCTCTAAAGGTGTTTCTCCACTGTCACCTACCTCAACAGTAAGATGGCATTCCTCACCGGTAGCTCTGTTGACTGCCTCGAGTAACTCACTTTGCGCGCGCTCAGTATTTAAATGCGCTTGCTGAGGCCTTAATGTCAGTGCAATTGATGGGCCTTGTTTTTCAAAATGAGAGTTCAGAGCCAATTGTTCGGTCAGCTTTGCCGTATCCAACTGGCTAATCAGCTTCGCCCACTCATTTTTCTCTAAGCTCTCTTCTGCCAATTTTTGGGCCATTTCAGGCGTTTTTTCATGTTCCAACGCCTTTTTTATCTGAGTTGGAGTAAGTTCACTGCCCTGTTTTTCGACTTGAGGCAGTGTCGGCTTCCACTGATAAGGCTCATTCTTATCCAGCTCAGGTGTCGCTACCGACTGTGAGTTTGACAATGGCGACACCGGCATAGTTCCTGAGTGTCGCTGAGCAACTCGGTCAAGAACAGAATCTGATTTTTTTGCTGATGTCGCGTTAGCCTTTTTTGGCGTATTTCCTTGATTGATCCCTTTGCGTTGAGAACGAAGCTGGTGACGCAATCCACTCACAGGCGACGTAAGTTGGTTCTGTTGCACTGAAGGCGGAACCTGCTGCTCTTGAGGCATAGGTTGAACCGGTGCTTCATACTGCGGAGGAGTGTAATCCATAGGCTCAGGACTATATTGCTCAGGCATGTAACCAGCCGGAGGTAACTCTTCTCGCTCCTGCGAATAGGAAGGAGTCGGTGCGACAGGCGGCGTTACATTGGGATCAGGCGCACTAGAGACAGGCTGAGAGACTGAAACTGGTGTCGACGGTTCTGACTGAACAACATCTGTCGAGATAGCATGTGCATGAGGTTTTGCCGACGGTCTGAATGCCATCATTCTCAGCACAATCATCTCTAGGCCGATGCGCTCTGAAGGCGCTAAAGGTAGATCTTGGCGGCCTTTCAAAGCAATTTGATAATACAGCTGAACATCTTGAGGTGCTAACGCACGGCTCAAGAGCTCTACTTTTTCTGCGTCAGGTTGCGCCTTGTCTAGGGTCGCAGGCAGTGCCTGATACATTGCTAATCGGTGTAACTGAGTCGCAAGCTGTTGGAGTAGCCCATCCCATTCAACACCGTTTTGCGCTAAAGCCGATAAACTGTCCATCGCAACCTGAGGTTGCTTTGAGCTGATCGCCTCAAGCAAATGCAACGCCTGATCGGTATCCAGTGTACCCAACATATGCGCCACACTGTCGGCAAGCACCTGTCCATTCCCCAATGCAATAGCCTGATCACTTAAGCTTAGTGCATCACGCATACTGCCATCTGCGGCATGCGCAATCATTCCAAGCGCTCGGGGCTCAGAAGAAACTTGCTCATGCTTTAAAATATGATCCAATTGCTCATGGATATTATCAACACTGATTGGCTTAAGATGGAACTGCAAACAGCGAGATAAAATGGTAACTGGCAGTTTCTGAGGATCGGTTGTCGCCAGAAGGAATTTCACATACTCAGGCGGCTCTTCAAGTGTTTTAAGCAACGCATTAAAACTATGGCGCGAGAGCATGTGAACTTCATCGATTAGATAGACCTTAAATCGACCACGTGCAGGTTTGTATTGCACGTTATCAAGCAATTCACGAGTATCTTCAACTTTAGTGCGTGACGCTGCGTCGATTTCTAATAGATCGACAAATCGACCTTCATCGATTTCTCTACAAGTATCACAGATGCCACATGGCGTAGCGGTAATCCCTGTTTCACAGTTCAGCCCCTTGGCAAACAATCGACCTATGGTCGTTTTACCGACACCACGTGTCCCGCTAAACAAGTAGGCATGATGAAGCCTGTTCTGGGCTAAAGCATTTTCTAATGCTGTCAAAACATGGCGTTGCCCTACAACTTCATTAAACTTTGTAGGTCGCCACTTTCGAGCTAAAGCAAGATAACTCATGAATATATCCGATTAATGGCCGTCAAATTCACAAATACTGTATACGTCGAGGCCTAAACCTTCTAGACGCTTGTCGCCACCAATCTCTGGAAGATTGATAACGAATGCAGCATGTTCTACAACGCCACCCAACTGACGAATCAGTTTAGTGGTAGCTTCAATCGTTCCACCAGTCGCAAGCAGATCATCAACAACTAACACTTTATCACCTTCTGCAATCGCGTCAGTGTGAATTTCCAGTGTGTCAGTGCCGTACTCAAGCTCATAAGATTGTGCAACCGTCTCACGTGGCAATTTACCCGGCTTACGAACAGGCACAAAGCCTAGCCCTAGCTCAAGTGCAAGAGGAGCGCCAAAAAGAAAACCGCGCGCTTCTGTACCAACAATCTTGGTAAAGCCCATGTCCTTGTACTTTTCAACTAATAGTTGGATCGTCGCTTGGTAAGCAGGAGCGTCTTCCATCAAGCTAGTCACGTCACGAAATAGAATGCCTGGCTTTGGGTAATCTGGAATACTTTTGATGCTAGATTTGATCAGTGAGATTGTTTCAGTTGTCATAACTCATTTCTTAGATTGGCTAAGCTTGTACTTTATTGTGTCATTATGTGGCAAGCGCTAGCGGGGTTCTCAGCACAATTGGGTCATTAACAGCTGACTTAAATTATCTGTGCCTACAATAACAAACGCCCACTCGAAGAGCGGGCACACTTCCCTGCAATCTTAGTGATTTTCTTGCTTGTCAGCAAGGCGCTCAATCACAGGCAAACGAATAAACCAAGTCAATAAGATGATCAGCATGACCACCAGCATAATCTTTAACCAAAAGTGAGGAACAATCCAAATAGAAAAAGTAAAGCTCGCGACCATACAGATAGCACCACGTGTTTTTACTTTGCTGGTTACAGCACCATGCTGATGCCAATTGTCTAGAATAGGTCCGAACGTTTTGTGTTCATGCAACCAACGATGAAAAGTTGGACTACTGCGCATAAAACAAGCGCTAGCAAGAAGAATAAAAGGAGTCGTTGGAAGAAGAGGGAGGAATATGCCCAGAAAGCCTAGGCACAAACTTAAGCCACCAACAATATTTAAGCCAAATCTTTGAATACTGATGGTAAGCTCCGAGAAATCAGTTAGAAGCCCGCGTATCCGTTTACTACACGAATCCAAGTTAACGTGGCTGGTAGTGTTGGAATCAATAGAGCTGCAATAAAACCTAGAAAGTAGAAAATATTATAAGGTTCTTTGAAATCTTTGTCTGCCATGGGATTACTTCTCTAATGTAAGTGACGATTTTTCAAACCACGAGTTAAACTTTCGTTAAAACATTGGGTCATTTTTGTTTTGGCGGACTATACCTTAATCTCTTGCTCATAAACACCGAGCAAAAGAAGGGTTATTTCGATATTGAGCTCAATAACGAGGCAGCGCTTATGCACTGCCTCCGCGGAAAATGTCCAAGCTGAAACTACTTGACCCAAGACAGCTCAAAGTTAGCTGGCAAGCAGACTGTATTGGCAAATCGGTGGTAATAAAGTTCTTCGCGCAACTATCCCCTAGCCTCACACCCGCCGGGATGTGCTGAGAAAAATAGCCATTAGACCATTGGGCATCCAGCCCTGCCGGCAAAATAGACAAAGTACCTTCAGAGACATCAGCAATACCAAACATGGCATGTACTGGGCTAGCACAGTCTGAACAGGCTAAACCTTTCTCCAGCAAATCTGCAATGTCTTTGAGATCCGCGTTAAAACATTTAAGGTTACGTAAATAGTCATGGAATAGAGCGCGGACTAGTAAAGTAGTTGCCGCACCATGCTGGCCTTCACTTGCTGAATCAACAAGATAAAACGCAAACTGACCATTCATTAGCCACGCATAATCGAACACCAAAGGCATAACATCTGTTGACTGCAACAAGCGGTAGCTGCACTTCCAATCCCCCTGAGAGGTATCCTTATCTGGAAGTAATGCGTGAAGTAAATCTTTCGCAGCCATGGGATTATCTTCGAGATATTCTAGGTGCCAATGTAATTCCTGCTCTTCAGGCATATCGCCACTGTCTACACGAAACCATTGACTGGCGAAATCACGCTGGTCACACAGATGGTTGTCTGAATCATCAAGTGTATTTTCGATCGCACTCGCAAGGTGCTCATGATTAGAAATTGGTTTTGGTAGGAAATCTTTAATACCAAAGCGAAGTGCTTTAGCAACATCAGACATTTCATCTGTTGCTGACACCACAATTAAAGGAAGAGATGGGTACTCTAAACTCACCTCTTCAACAAATTCGATACCGTCTAAAACAGGCATAGACAGATCACAAAGGATGAGATCTGGCTCAGCGCTTCTTAACTTTTTCAGACCTTCTAAACCATTTTCAGCTTCGACAACCTGATAACCTTGAGCCTTAAGGAATCCACAAGTGATCTTACGGAAGACAGGATCATCATCGACTAGCATGATCAATTTTTGGCTGGCAGCCAGCTGAGTTGAGGGCGTTGTCGCCACTTCATATGTTTTATGCATAAACCTTCGCCTCACGCAACTAAAAACGTACAACTGCTGTTATTATTGTTTTTGTAAATTGTTTCAAACACTCATTTAAAAGTAGTCGCGAAAGTGTATTTATACAAATCTTCCACTTTGCGCCCTTGTTGCATACTATATGTATGCAATGTCAAAGATCGTAAAACTTGTTGATGTGACTCAACCTTTGACATCTGTTATAGATATAAATTACCCAAATTCGTAAAAAAATGTGTCGGACGTAATGAAATTAGATGATCTCAACCTTTTTAGGCTAGTCGTTGAAAATGGGAGTTATACTGCGACATCTCGCAAGACAATGATTCCCGTTGCAACAATCACACGACGCATACAAGCGTTAGAAGAGGCACTTAACCTTAGGTTATTAAACCGCCATGCACGTAAACTTTCCCTTACGGAAGCCGGTGAACGTTTCTACAACGAATGCTCTCCCCTACTTAACCGATTAACCTCTGCAGCCGAAGAGATCACTGACGAATGCCGAGGCGCTGCAGGCAAAATCCGCATTTCCGCTCCCTCAAACCTCACTAAGCGTAGAATGATGCCTATGCTGAATGAGTTTATGAAACACTACCCTGACATCAACATTGAACTAACGACTAGCAATCATGCTGATCAACTTGATCCGACAGAGTGGGATGTCATTTTCCGTGTTGGCCCTCAGAGAGACTCAAGCCTGATTGCGCGTAAGATAAGCTCAGTTGAGGACATCTTAGTTGCCAGTCCTGAGTACCTAAAAAACAACCCTACTCCAAAACATGCAGAAGATTTGCACAATCATTCCCTATTAAAAGGCGCACCTCTTCTTAAATGGCAACTAACCAACAGCAACGGTGAAACCGTCGTCAACAATGACAAAGGACGCTTCCAAGCAAGTACTCTGGATGTCGTACGCAGCGCGTGTTCCAACGGATTAGGGATCACCCTTATGCCAGATGCTATGCTTAAAAAGTACATTGAAGATGGCAGTTTAACGCGCGTACTCGAAGACTGGAGTGCAAACCCCCGCGATATCTATATGCTTTACAATCATAAAGATCACCTACCAGAAAAAGTACGCTTACTTATCGACTTTGTTATTGCCTACAATATTCACTAGATGAAAAAAAGAGCTTGGACAAACCAAGCTCTTTTCCTAATCCCTACAGATACTCAACAAACTTACTCAGGTCGCGCTCTGGTACCTTCATCGGTGTGCAAGCTGGTGTACCCAAATAGAGAAAACCGACAATTTCGTCGTCGCCTTCCAGTCCAAATGCTTGATGAACCGCTTGATGGAACATCCACTTGCCTGAACGCCAAAAACCTTGAAAACCTTGAGCAACTGCCGCCATTTGCATCGCCTGAACCGCACAACCCGCAGATAAGTACTGCTCTAATGCCGGTACTTTTTCGTGCTCGGTAACTTTGGCAATCACTGTGATAACCATAGGTGCACGGAATGGCGCATTTTTCAGTTTCTCTATTACCGCTTCTTCGCTGCTCTCTGCTTTGGCGGCTGAAACCAGAATGTCTGACAGCTTGTTCAGCCCTTCTCCCTGGGAAATAACAAAGCGCCAAGGCGTCAGGCCTGCATGATCCGGGGCTCTCAATCCTGCGCGGATTATGTTCTCAAGCACATGACCTTCTGGCGCTGGGCCAGACAGTTTTGCTATTGAACGGCGGTTGAGCAACAAATCTAAAGCATCCATTTGAAATCCTTACTGAGTTTTTATAATTGCTTTGGTTTGATCATAACCTCAGGTTACAAAAAAGGCGAACCTTACGGCTCGCCTGATTGTCATCTAGTCGTGTATTACTCGTAGAACGATTTCTCTAACCCCGCTCGGGTCAACAAACCGTCACATGGAGCGAAACGATCACCATATTTCTGTGCGTTCTCGTTCATCATTTCTACCAGTTTCTTCACGCCAATCTGATCCATGTAGCGGAAAGGGCCGCCAAGGAAAGGAGGGAAGCCAATACCAAAAATAGCACCAATGTCACCGTCTCTAGGGCTACGAATAATGCCTTCGTCCAGACAACGAACCGCTTCGTTCAACATAGGTAGCACACAGCGCATCGCGATGTCTTTCTCTGCCATCTTAGACTCTGGTGATAAGCTCAATAGCTTATACACTGACTTGTCGACTTCCTTCTTCTTACCTTTATAGGTATAGAAACCTTTACCTGTCTTACGCCCTTTACGATTGTCATTCAGCAAGATATCGAACACGTCAGGACCTTGGAAACGTTCACCTAATTCTTCAACCAGAATCGGCATAATCTTAGCACCGATATCGACGCCGACTTCGTCAAGCAAGGTGATAGGGCCTACTGGGAAGCCAAAGTTCAGCAAAGCTTTATCCAGTTGCTCTATCGGCTCACCAGACATCAACACTTGCGCTGCTTCATTCATGTACGGAGCAAGAATACGGTTCACGTAGAAACCAGCGCAATCTTTAACAACAATCGGCGTTTTACCTTGCTTACGTGCAAACTCAACTACAGTCGAGATTGTTTCATCAGACGTTGTTTCATGAGGAATCACCTCAACCAACGGCATTTTTTCTACTGGGCTAAAGTAATGAAGACCTACGATGTTTTCAGGTCGCTGCGCTTTGTCCGCTATCTGATGAATAGGCAGCGAAGAGGTATTAGTAGCAAAAATGGTGGTATCTTTCGCATTCTTTTCCACATCAGCAACCATTTGCTGCTTCAGGTTCAAATCTTCAAATACGGCTTCAACGACAACATCCGCGTGATTGAAACTGGTGAAATCTGTACCACCTGACATTTGAAGCATTTTGGATTGCAGTTGTGCTTTAGAAATAATGCGACGCTTACGCTGCTTATCAAACAACTTGTAGTTGTACTTCAATGCGTTAAGAACACCATCATTAGAGACATCTTTAATACGCACTGGAACTTTCGCTTTCGAGACGCTGACGTGGCTAATTCCAGCACCCATCAGGCCACCACCAAGAACCGCTGCACGTTCAATCGCTTTAGGCTCAGCATCGCTGCCATTCTCTTTCTTCATTTCTGTTGTCGCGAAGAAAATAGAACGAAGTGCTTTCGACTCTGAGGTCATCACTAACTCACCAAAGCGCTGCGCTTCTTTTTGCTGGCCTTTCTCAAACCCTTTCTCTAGGCCGTGGCGAATCACTTCTAGGATTGCCTCTGCCGCTGGGTAATTGCCACGAGTCTTTTCGATGGTCTTCTTAGATGCTTGTTCAAAGATCACTTTACGACCAAGACCGGTATTAGCGATTAGCTTCTCTTTCGTTGAAACCTTGCGTTTAGCTCGCGATTTTCCGGCATGCTTTTCGACAAAGCTCTTCGCTACCTCAAGTAAAATAGTCTCAGGTACCACAGCATCCACGACACCAAGCTTCTTGGCTTTTTTAGCGCGTAACTGCTTACCTGTAAGAATCATATCCAGAGATGGCAACAAACCGATCAGACGTGGCAGTCGCTGCGTACCACCAGAGCCCGGCAGAAGACCAAGTTGCACTTCTGGCAAGCCTAAACGGGTTTTATCTGAATTTGTACAAACACGGTAATCACATGCAAGAGCAAGCTCTAAACCACCTCCTAAGCACGGACCGTGAATGGCAGCAATAACAGGATAAGGTAGGTCAGATAGCTGTTGAAACATCTGCTGGCCTTGCTCAGCTAAAGCTTGAGCTTCTGACGCGCTGTTACATGCATCTAGCATCCTAACATCAGCACCTGCGATGAAGTTATCAGGTTTCAGAGAGTGGACAATCAAACCTTTTACTGAGGATTTTTTCTCCTTCAGTTGAGTAAAGATGTCTTCCATTTCCTGAGCAAACGCTGCCTGCAAGGTGTTCATTTTCTCACCCGGAACATCAATAGACAGCCAGGCGATATCTTGTTCGTCTATTTTTAACTCAAACGCTTTGTGCTCGCTCATTACTCAACCTCCAAAACCATAGCTGCACCCAAACCACCTGCGGCACACGCTGTATTCAGCGCCAGTCCACCACCTCGACGTTTTAGCTCTCTCAACGTCTGAGTAATCATTCGTGCGCCAGTGGCTGCAAATGGGTGACCATAGGCAATCGAACCACCAAGCACATTGAACTTATCCATATCGATTTCACCAATCGCTTTAGAGCGGCCCAGTTGCTCTTGTGCAAACTTATCAGAAGCAAACATCTTCACATTGGATAAGGTTTGAGCAGCGAATGCTTCATGCATGTCAATTAAGGTAAGATCGGACAGTTCGATACCCGCTCTGTCGAGCGCCATCGGCGTTGAGTAAGAAGGCCCCATCAGCATATCGGTTTCAACGCCAATAGCGGAAAATGCGTAAGAGCGGATGTAGCCCATAATTTCAAGGCCCAGCTCTTTCGCTTTACCTTCACGCATCAGCATAATTGCCGCTGCGCCATCTGTAAGTGGAGTACTGTTGGCGGCGGTTACGCTGCCATATTGACGATCAAAAGCAGGGCGTAGTTTCGCGTAACCTTCAAGGGTAGAATCATGGCGAATATTATTATCTTGCGAGAGCCACTTTTTGTACGGCTCAGGGAATGCCGTCATGACTTCCCCTTCTATTTTCCCGTCATTCCAAGCCTGAGCCGCAAGAGTATGCGAGCGATGCGCTAACGCATCCTGCTCTAGGCGGGTAATCGAATGTGATTTCGCCATCTGTTCAGCAGTTTGGCCCATCGACAAGCCTGTTGAGTACTCTGCAACCGCTGGAGGCACTGGCATCAGATCTTTAAACGACAGGCTTTTAAGAATTTTGAGCTTTTGACCCATGGTCTTGGTTTTGCTCAGCGCCAGTAGGTTCGCGGCAAGCTTTTTAGAAACGCCAATAGGTAAAACAGAAGAAGAATCCGCACCGCCCGCGATACCCACATCAATTGTGCCTGACATAATGCTCTCTGCCACGTTCACTGCCGACTGAAAGCTCGTCGCACAAGCGCGCGTCACACTGTAAGCATCGGTATGAATGTTCATTCCCGTTCCCAGTACAATCTCACGTGCGATGTTCGGAGCTTCCGGCATTTGCACAACCTGACCGAATACCACTTGATCAATCAACTTTGGTTCAATCTCGGTGCGAGCCATCATTTCACTCACTACCATTTTACCTAGATCAACCGCTGGAACTTGGCTGAACTCAGTACTTTGGCGTGCAAATGGCGTACGCAAACCAGCGACGACTGCGACGCGCTCTCCGGAACGCGTTTTCACTTCCTGCTTGCCCATTGTTTCTCCTTTAAGAATGAGAGGTCTGACCAGAAACATTGTAATCAGAATGTTAACACAATCAAACAACCGTTTAAATAAACGTGACTTAGGATGGAAAAGCAATTTAAACCAAGAGAATGAACTAAAGCTGAACGCAGCAGTCATTTATAGAACAAATAGCTTGCAGACAAAGACTTAGTCCAGACAATCTGTGAGCAAAAAGCTCTATCATCTATAATTGCTATACAAGAATTAAGTGTGGGCAAAAAAAAACCACACAGAACTGTGTGGTCGGAATATATAAAACAATTAACTTACGCCAATTGAAAATAATCAGTTTCCTGATTAGGAGAAAGTAAAGTCAGCCTTCAAAAGGAAGTGTCATCTTGCTCAACTTGTTAGTCATAAGACCAACTAGATGACAAGGAGTACTATAACCTTTGAAATTCATCGGATTTTGAAATAGATCAAGTTTAGGTGTATTTATCCCCCTAATTCGATTTTATAAAATAATCCTATTCACTTTCACTCTATCAGTAGCTATGAGAACATTCGCTTGCACATAAAGTTGGACATACCCGTTTGATTTAGGTCTCACGCTATAGCCTTTACTTACAGGCGTACAACAAAAACCACAGAGCAAATTTGGAGGCTCATGTGTCAGTCATCAATTTTTTTGGGAAGAAAAAGTCCAGTAGTCCGGTCAACTCGGATATGGACAGACAAAGAAAGTACGAAGCGCTTGTCAGAGCGTATCACAGAGATCTGTACCGCTACGCTTACTGGTTGTGCAAAGATCAGTCTGTGGCAGAGGATTTGGTACAAGAAACTTGCCTAAGGGCATGGAAATCTCTGGATAGCTTACAGGACGAAAAAGCAGCAAAATCTTGGCTCATTACTATTTTGAGACGAGAAAATGCTCGCCGCTTCGAAAGAAAACAGTTTGATCTGGTCGATATTGATGATCATGGTAATGATGCAAAGGTCAGCGATGACCCACACCATCAGTCGGAATGGGTCCAGGCACAGATCATGAAGCTGGAAGATGAATATCGCGAACCACTTTTCTTACAAGTCGTCGGTGGCTTTAGCGGTGAAGAGATTGGTGAGATACTAGGTCTGAATAAGAATACTGTGATGACTCGTCTGTTCAGAGCAAGAAATCAATTGAAAGACATGTTAGATACAGAAAACAGTCACAGAGGGCAGCAAAATGGATGAGTTAGAATTTCGTCGTCGCATCATGTCCGATCCTAAAGACCGGGACAGCGATATCTTAGAAGCAATGAAGTCGAATGATGCCAATGGCAAGTTCGCCGATGATATTCTGGATCTCGACGCTCAGATTGCCAAAGCAATGAATGTAGATGTCCCTGAAGATCTGGCCGACAGAATATTATTCAATCAGACATCAAGCACAGAATCAAACGTAGTTAGACCGAACTTTGCTAAACGTGCCATGGCCATGGCAGCATCGATTGCTTTTGTTTTTGGTTTGCTCGTTGGACAGGTGAATTGGGGGAACATCGTTGTATCTCCAGCACAAGCTAGCCTAGCTGATACAGCCATTAAGCACGTCATCGATGAAAAGCCATTTGTTCAAAATTTAGATGAAAACGTCGCTTCATCACAAATAAACGCCAAGATGATGCCGTTCGATCATCAGCTTGGTGAAAACTTCCCTTACCACGTCTACTACCTAAATCATTGTGGGTTTGGTAAGTCGAATGCACTTCACATGGTCTTCCGTGGTGAAAAAGGTAAAGTTACCTTGTTCTTAACGGGCATCGCTTCAGACAAGACGGTCGACTTCGAGAAAGAAGGTATGGCGGGTGTTGTAGAACCTGTCGGTCAGACCAGTTTAATCTTGGTCGGAGAAGAAGGTGAAGATGTTGCCAAAATCGCCGAAAATCTGATGACTATCATCAAACCGATGAGTTAACCAAATTTTAACATTTTGTGACCTACCTCATGGCTTGAACGAATCGTTTAAGCCATTTTTTTAGCATAAAATTAGAGCTCAAGCTCTAAAAAGAAGAATTTTTCAGCATTTTCTTGCCAGATACACATCATTTCCATAATTTTATCATCCAATTAGGCAATGGTCGGATTTCTATCTTTTATACTTGAGTCTAGTATCAGCCACCACTGAGCTTTTGCTCGAGTATAACGTCCGGTAGAGACGAACAAAAAAGGAAAAAGCAAAAATGAACAAGACGCGTCTGTTTAAAAAATCACTTTTAGCAGTGACCATTGCCACAACTACAATGGCTTCTCAGCAAGCTCTCGCTGCAGGTTTCCAACTTAATGCTCAATCAGCAACAGGCCTTGGCCGAGCATTCGCTGGTGATGCTGTAATTGCTGATAACGCTTCATCAATGGCTCGTAACCCAGCGACAATGGCATTGTTTGATGAAATGTCTCTATCTCTAGGTTTCGTTTCAATTACGTCTCAAATTGAAGTAAAAGATGCTCAATATAGAGTATTCAATGGCACAGGTTACACAACTTCCGCTTCTAACTATGATGATGCAGGCGATACATCAATTGCCCCTAACATTCATCTTATCGTCCCAGTAAATGACAAGTTTGCTTGGGGTGTGAACGCATACACCAACTTTGGCACGAAAACAGAGTTCGATAGCTCATTTGCTGCTTCAGAGTACGGCGGTCTAACAGATGTAAAAAGTATGAACCTCGGCGTTGCTGGTTCTTACCGTTTAAATGAGCAATGGAGTTTTGGCGCCGGCATCGACTTTATTTATGGTGAAGGTAAGCTTCAACGTACAGCTAGTCCGACTCTATCTAGCGTTTTAACTAGCGGAGCATCAACTTCATTTACAGCACTTGATACTAAAGCAGACGGTTGGGCTGTGGGTTTTAATGTCGGTACAGTTTATGAAATGGATGATAAAAACCGTTTCGGATTTTCTTACCGCTATAGCCCTGATTTAGAAGCAGAAGGTGATATTACCAAGCTGGGTACTACTTACACCTCCGATACGCTACATATGCCACTACCAGATATGGCTGAATTTTCAGGTTACCATCGCCTTAATGACAAATACGCTGTGCATTATAGCGTACAGTGGATAAACTGGAGTGAATTCGATAAGTTAGTCGCGGACAAAGCAGGTGATATTAATGACTACAAATGGCAAAATGGTATGCACTATGCTATCGGTGGTACATATTACTTGAACCAAGACTGGACATTGCGTGCTGGTTATATGCATGACACAAGTGCCCAAGATCAAGTGACTTCTATCTCTGTTCCGGACTCAGACCGTAACTGGCTGTCCGCTGGATTTACTTACCACCTAGATGAAAAATCTGACATCGATTTTGGCTTCACTTATCTCATGGGTGAGGATGTTAAAGTCGAAGAAACAACATATAGCCCAACCAACTCTGCCCTACTTCTTTCAGAAGTAACTGGTACAACTCGTGCGGATGCTATCTTGTTAGGCCTACAGTACAGCCGTAGCTTCTAAGTTAGAAAGTTAGCATAATTTATCTCTTGAAAGGGTCAGGAAACTGACCCTTTTCTTTTACAGCAAGTCTTACACTCTACTCAACCCACTGTTTCTACTCTATTTTCAGCTTACACATGTACTCAAAAATACCCCTTTCATAGTACGTATGTACGCTCAACATCGAAAACAAGCCATTAACATTTAGTCAATTAGAAAGGGATATGACCACATTACAATATTTTATGCCAAATATAGAGTTAACACTGTTTTTAATTTTTAAAGTAATAGCTCTAAACTTATGATCGCACGACAAATTATCAATACGTTCAGCGAACATAAAAATGAAAACAAACAAAACTCTCTTATCTCTTGCAGTGGCAGGTAGCCTTCTTTCAGCATCTGCATCAGTAAACGCAGCAGGATTCCAGCTCGCTGAATATTCAGCAACAGGTTTAGGTCGTGCATACGCTGGTGAAGCAGCTATGGCCGACAACGCGAGCGCACAGTGGCGCAACCCAGCAATGCTAACCTATCTCGAAGGTACTCAGATTTCTGTCGGTGCTATCTATGTAAATCCTAATGTTGATGTTAGTGGTAGTGTGGATGGCTCAAAGTCTTTAAGCCCTTTACTTCCTACATCTAATGCATCTTCCGATGATTTCGCGAATGATGCCGTTATTCCTAACTTTTATATCTCTCACAAGTACTCTGAAAAAGTCGCTGTCGGTTTTGCAATGGGTACCAACTACGGCATGGAAACTAATCTAGGCGATGACTTTGCAGCAGCACATTTTGGTAATGAAGCTAGCGTCACAACCATGGAAGCCAACCTGAACGCTGCTTACAAGCTTAATGAGCAGTTCAGTTTTGGTGGTGGTATCCGCTACGTAATAGGTGAAGGCAGCTTTGGCGCAAAAACACCGCAATACAATGTATTGTCACAGCCGCAAGGCACTACTCTAAAGTACATGGAAGGTGATGATACCGCTTGGGGTTGGCAAGTCGGTACAGCTTGGCAAATTAATGAAGAGCATAGAGTTGGTTTTACTTACAAATCTGAAATTGATCTTAAACTTGAGGGCTACGCAACGGGTATTGGTTTTGACTCAGCCCTTAGGGACGGGAACCGTGACAACGGCTCTATGGATCTCGCCTTACCTGCAACTGCAGAAATAGCAAGCTTCCATCAGCTAACGGAAAAACTGGCGATCCATGCTAGCTTAAACTGGACAGATTGGAGCAGCTTCGAGAAACTTGAAGCACAGCTTGATACCTATGGCACTAAAATGGTTAAGGTTGAAAATTGGGAAGACAATTACCGCTTTGCTATCGGTGCTACCTATCAGGTTGACCAAAAACTAACTCTACGCACAGGCGCGGCATACGACACGTCAGCAGTTAGTGATAAAAACCGTACAATTACCATTCCAGAAACCGATCGTACATGGCTGAGCCTTGGTGCAAGCTACGAGTTTACTAAACAGTTCACATTGGATGGCGGATTAACCTACATCCTTGCGAAAGATGCACCAATCACCGAATCACGTGGATACGCATCGGATGATGAAGCACAAAATGTTGCAGGCCAATTCGTCGGCGAGACTAAAGGCAACATCTGGCTAATCGGTGTTCAAGCTAATTACAAATTCTAAATAAATTATCCCGCAAAGAAAAAGGCTTGGTCATAACCAAGCCTTTTTAATTAGAAATCTTCATCCAGATATTCATCTAGGTAAGCTTCTTCATCTGCATCGTAATCGTCCTTAGGCTCGATTTCTGCTTTAAAGTCTTGCCTTTGAAGAAATGCATCGCGTGTAAGCGCATAAGGATCGGGAGAGTTCTCCAACATCGCTTCTTGAGATACTAATGCAGCGCGTGTTTCCATACCTTCGAGCGCCCATTTACCTAGCCCAGCCCAGAAATTGAGTAATGACAGTGGGACATATAAGCCATCAACAATGTCTGTAGATTCGCGCACAGTCCAAGGACCATAGCCTGGTACCATCACATATGGCCCATTACCTACCCCATAATGGCCAACGGCGTCACTGAAAGCTTTCTCATTATGGTCGGTGATCCCCGCTTCAGACGCGATATCAATGATGCCTAAAAGCCCAAAGGTACTGTTAATCCAAAAGCGATTGAAATGATCGAGTGCTTTCTCACCATTCCCCATTAAGATGTTGTTCACCATACTTGCTGGCTCATCTAAGTTGCCAAGGAAGTTGGATACGCCATGACGCAGAGGATCAGGCACGTAGTTAACGTATGCCAACGAAACCGGACGAACGAAGTAAGGGTCTAAATAGTCATAGTTAATTGTCCACATCGTGCGGTTAAACCCCTCAAATGGGTCATTGACCTCAGATTCGGCTGACGTTGAGTGTTCACTTTCCTGAGGTGAGCCCGCGCAGCCAAATAGAAAAATTGACGTACAAGCAATCACCCATATCTGAGACTTAAAGCTCTTCATTATTATAATTTCCATAAAAAAGGCCGGTGTAGTCACCGGCCTTCGTACATTCATAAGGGGTATCTATTGATACTGCTTATCAATTATAACTTCAACAGGTTCGCCCATTTTAACGGCTTCGCTCTCTCCAAACCAGTCCCCTTGTTTGGTTGCCACATTTCCATCGCTATCTAGACGCACTCTTACCATCAAAGATTCAAGTGAAGACAGTTTACGGTCTTGCAACATGCTGTTTCCATCATCCAAAACAACGGTTCTTGGGAAAGAGCCCATCGGGTACCTGGCAGCAGCTACTGGCATCGGAGAACCATCGGCAGTGTGAACTGAAACGATCAGCGCTGAATTGGGATCAGCCTGAACCTCAGCGCTCAACGCGATAGAGACAGAAACAGATTTACCGCTCGAAACGTGATCACCCATTTGTTTCTGAGCATTTTCAATGCTGCGAGAGAGCATCTCATAACGACTGTCCTGCGGACCGATCATCTGCTGCATAACACTCCAGTAGCGAACTGCTGCTGGGTAGTCTTTGCGTTCATATGCATCGAAAGCTAACAATGAGAATACGCGTAAATCAACGTAATCGCTCTGAACCAGCTGACCAAGAATCTTACGTGCTTTGTCTTGATCGATATCATCCTGAGACAACATCAAAGCTTGCGCATAACCCAATTTGACATCTGCGTTGTCTGGTTCAAGTCTGTACGCTTTTTTCATTGACCCAATTGCCGTTTCCACATCCCTATTGGCTAGTGCAATACGACCAAGGAGCAACCAGCCTGTAGAATCATCAGGTTGGTAGTGCAGACGGGTACGAAGTGCCAGAGTCAGATCCTGCATTTCGTCGTCGCTCAATGCCGTACCTTCTGGTGCCATAAGCTTTTTAGACAAAGCAGGAAGATTTGCACTCACTTGCTGCCATTCCACAACTTCATCCGAAGCACCGAATTTCATGTACATGGTGTAAGACAACACTACAACCAAAAGAACCGATGGAATAAGCACTGCCATTGGTGAGATGCCGTTTTCACGCTCGACTTTCTGATCTTCCGGGATATCGTCTAATAGCGATTGTTTCAAATCGTCGATCAGATCTTGTTGGTTTTCAACTAACCCTTCTTCGGCTTCTTCTTCGAGCTCCGATAAACGGTCTTTGTAAAACGCCTTGTTTAACTCATCACGCAATGCTTCATCATTATTCGCTTTTTTTCTAATGATCGGCAAAGCAATCAGCAGTGAGCTCAGTACCACAAGAATGACTGAAGCTACCCAAAATAGTGTCATTACTGCTTATCTCCATCATTCTTATTATCCAGCAGCTCTTTCAAGCGCGCTTCTTTCTCTTTATCCCAAGATTCTGCCTGTTCAGGTTGCACCTTACGTGCTCGAGCTCTTAGGACAATAAAGCCAAAGCCAAATACCACGACAAAAATCGGCCCTAGCCATAAAATTGATGTCGCCATTGTGAATGGTGGATTGTAGGTAACAAAATTGCCGTAACGAGCAATCATATAATCAACGATTTCCTGTTTTGACTTACCTTCTTTGGTCATTTCATACACTTTTTGACGTAAGTCGACAGCCAACTCTGCGTTGGAATCCGCGATAGTATTGTTTTGACACTTAGGACAACGAAGGGTGTTCCCGAGTTCTTTGAACTGCTGCTCTTGTTCCAAGTCATCAAACTCATAGATTTGGATTGTGGCATGTGCTGCCAAAGACAAAGTCATCGCAGCAAACAGAGCCAATATCATCTTTTTCATTGTCCAGCCTCCGCCAGAACTTGCTCATACATCGGCTTCAGTGTTTCGTTCCAGTTACGGTCATTCACATCACCGACATGGCGATAACGAATTTTGCCTTGCGCATCAATAAGGAATGTTTCTGGAGCACCATATACGCCCAAATCTAAACCAAGCATTCCGTTACCATCGAATAAGCTGATCAGGTATGGATTACCAAGTTCATTCAGCCACTGAACGGCTTTATCACGTTCATCTTTGTAGTTCATGCCAATGATCTTAACACCTTGCGACGCTAACTCATTCAGGTACTGGTGCTCTGCATAACAAGTTGGACACCAAGTCGCCCATACGTTTAGCAGTAGTGGCTCACCTTTAAAGATGGACTGATCGTAAAGCTTGCCTGGCTCGGCGAGATCTTCAAGACGAAACTCAGGAACCGATTTGCCGACAAGTACCGACTCTAGCTTGGTAGGATCATCGCCATGTGAGTTTTTAACAAGTTGGGTGGCGAAAACTGCCACCAACCCCAAAAACGCCAACAGTGGGATGAATAGTAATTTCTTATTCATTATGCCTCCTGCGTTTTTGCACTTTTTCTGAAACGATAACGCTTGTCACTGATTGCAATAGCACCGCCTAGAGCCATTAGCAATGAACCAGCCCAGATCCAGCGAACAAACGGTTTGTAATAGATACGTACTGCCCAAGACTTGTTATCGTCTAGACGTTCGCCCATCGCGATATACAAATCACGAGTCACACCACGATCAATCGCAGCTTCTGTCATCATCGAGCGTGCAGTGCGATAGAAGCGTTTTTCTGCATGAAGTGTATTGATGTACTTGCCGTTATGAGTGATTTCAAAGTCTGCAATATAACCATCATAGTTAGGGCCATCTTTGTCACGAAGTCCTTCAAAGTAGAAGTCATAGCCTTGAATGTTGTAATGCTGACCAGGAGCCAAACGTACATCTCGCTCGATACTGTAGTTCTGAACCATCGCAATACCAATGATGCTTACAGCAAGCCCAATATGCCCCATCATCATAGCCCAGTGGCTACGTTGAAGTTTCTTGATACCAACAGAAAAACTGTGACGGTGAGTCGCACGCTCATGCAACTCAAAACCGTGCATGAAGATAATCCACAACGCCATCACCCAGCCTAAATAAGCCATAAACTGGAAGAAATCGGCAAACAAGTAAACAAACACACCTGCAAGTACAAGTGACGCTACACCGGAAACCAGCATAGGCTTGATCAAGCTTGATAAGCTATCTCGTTTCCAACGAATCAGCGGACCGATACCTAGCAAGAAAGAGAAAGGAATCATCAGCCACGCAAACAACATATTGAAGAATGGTGCACCGATAGACACTGAGCCCAAGCCAATCTGTTTATGAACTAGCGGTAACAATGTGCCGACCAAAACCACCACCAAAGCAGCAATCAACAAGACATTGTTTGATAGCAGGGCATTCTCACGTGAAACTAAGCTAAAGTTACCTCGGACACGAACGGTTGCCCCTTTCAGAGCGAACAGCAGTAACGAACCACCAATAACAAACACTAGGAAACCGAGAATAAACATGCCGCGTGATGGATCAGATGCAAACGCGTGAACTGAAACCAAAATACCCGAACGTACTAGGAAAGTACCTAATAAACTCAGCGAGAACGCGGAGATTGCCAAAAGCACAGTCCAAGCTTTAAAGGTGCCGCGTTTTTCAGTTACAGCTAATGAGTGCATTAACGCTGTACCCGCAAGCCAAGGCATAAAGGAGGCGTTTTCTACTGGATCCCAGAACCACCAGCCACCCCAGCCGAGTTCGTAGTACGCCCACCAAGAACCTAGTGCAATACCTAGAGTCAGGAATAGCCAAGCCGCTGTCGTCCAAGGTCGAGACCAACGAGCCCAAGCCGTATCAAGTCGACCTGTCATCAATGACGCAATAGCAAAAGAGAACGCAACTGAGAAGCCTACGTAACCCATGTAAAGCATTGGTGGGTGAATAATCAAACCTGGGTCTTGAAGCAGTGGGTTTAAGTCACGACCATCGACAGGAAAGAATGGCAAGGTACGTAGGAACGGGTTAGATGTAACGATGATGAACAGTAAGAATCCAACCGTAATCATGCCCATTACAGCAAGAACACGAGCAACCGACTCTTGTGGCATGCCACGACTAAATGTCGCAACGGCAACTGTCCAAGCGGCTTGAATCAAAACCCAAAGAAGCAAAGAGCCTTCATGTGCTCCCCAAACCGCTGTCAGGCGATAGTACCAAGGTAACTGACTGTTTGAGTTGGTAGCAACATAGTTGAGCGTGAAGTCATTGGTGTAGAACGCCCAAAGCAGCACACAGAAAGATAAAAGAAGTAGCAGGAACATGCCCCAAGACAGAGGTCTTGCGGTGTTCATCAGCATAGTATTATTTCGAGACGCACCGACTAACGGCAGTATGCTCAACAGCACTGCCATTGCCAGTGAAACGATCATTGCAAAATGACCAATTTCAGCAATCATTGACCGCTTCCTTGTTTTTGTTGTTCTGTATACTCAAGCGGTTGGTGATTTTTCTTCATCGCTTCCGCTATCTCTGGCGGCATGTATTCTTCATCATGCTTTGCTAACACTTCAAAAGCTTCAACGGTCGTCGCATCTTTCAACACACCCTGAGCAACAATGCCCTGCCCTTCACGGAACAGATCTGGAAGAATACCGTCATAGACGATGGTGACCTTAGGGCCGACATCATGCAAATCGAAAGAAACACGCAGTGATTCAGGGTCTCGTCGAACCGAACCTTCAACCACCATACCGCCAATTCGTAGACGTTGGCCGACTTCAGGTTTGGTGCCATCAGGTTTACCGTCAACCAACTCTGTTGGTGTATAGAACAAATCCATATTCTGATTTAGTGCGTAAAGCATTAAACCAACGGTAGCGCTAATACCAATGAAAATTGCTAAGACAATGCCCAGCCTTTTCTTTCGCCTAGGGTTCATAATGTGTTCTCCAAATTTTTAGCCGCATCAATACGCGCTTGCCTGTCTACCTTCGACTGCACTTCATTCAACAGGTTTTTACCACGGCGGATACTGACCAGAAGCAGAACAAACATCGAAAAGAATGTGATACCAAAAGCGCTCCAAACATAGCCGGCATAACCGCCCATCGCGAAAAAATCGCTCAAAGATTCAAAATGCATCGTTTAGTTACCTCGCTGAGATTTAGCCTGAGCTAAAGCAATCACCCACGGGCGGTGACTCTCTTTGCTAATAATCTCATTGCGTAGACGAATCATCGTCACTACACCAAAGAAAAATGCAAAACCGAAAATGTTCAGCAATAGAGGCCAAAGCATATCGCTAGAGATGGAAGGTTTTGCAAATTTAGTGATAGTCGCTCCCTGATGTAGGGTATTCCACCACTCTACTGAGAAATGAATAATCGGTAAGTTCACAACACCAACAATCGCCAGAATACCTGCCGCTTTGGCTGCTGTTTTCTGATCATCAAACGCGTGATAAAGCGCGATGACACCGAGGTAAAGGAACAAGAGGATCAGTTCAGAGGTTAAACGTGCATCCCATACCCACCATGCACCCCACATCGGCTTACCCCATACAGCCCCTGTAAGCAGAGCAATGAAGGTATAAACCGCACCGATTGGAGCCATTGCAGAGGCGGCCATGTCTGACAGCTTGACCTGCCAGACTAAGCCAATAAACGCAGCAATCGCCATAGACATGTAAACACCCATAGACCAAATCGCAGAAGGGACATGGATATAAATAATCCGGAAGCTATCACCTTGTTGATAGTCAGAAGGGGCGAAGGCCAGTCCCCATACCGTTCCTACCGATAAACACAGTAGGGCTAATATGGAAAACCAGGGCAATAGCTTACCACACAGCTGATAAGCGGTTTCGGGCTTGGCATAAGGATGGAGCCATTTCCACATCGTCGTTCTCACTCTTACTTCAGTGTTGTCTTATTTACGTCTCTTGGACTTTTTTTTGACAATTATTAGTTTTGTAATTTATAGAAAGGGGGAAATTTCGTGCTTGATCGAAAACAATTAATTGACACTTACTCTCAACGCAGCACTAATCGCAAATGGTGTCAGTGTCATAGCTCCCATAAACATCGCCCCTAGTATTGCAAGCTGACCGTTATACGCCATTCCAAGTGAAGCAGCGTCAATAGCCGAGGTCGCAAAGATCAATACGGGAATGTACAGCGGTAAAACCAACAAGCTGAGTAGCACGCCCCCTTTTTGTAGACCGACTGTCAACGCGACACCAATAGCACCTATAAAACTCAACGTTGGTGTACCTATCAGTAATGTTGTAACAACAGCCAGCCAAGAATTCATATCAAGAGAAAGTAAAATAGCCAGCAAAGGGCTAATCAGAATCAACGGTAAGCCTGTCAAAACCCAATGTGCAATCACTTTTGAAATCACGACTATAGGCAATGGGACAGGCATTAACATCATTTGTTCCAGTGAACCATCCTGAAAGTCATCCCTGAATAATCGTTCAAGAGATAACAGTGCAGACAGCAATGCCGCAACCCAAACAATACCAGCAGCAATACGAGCTAGCAGGTTGGGTTCTGGGCCAATACTGAGTGGGAAAAGTGTAATCACTATGATGAAAAACCACAGTGGATTGAATATGTCTGCCTGACGGCGAAACGCTATAAGCAATTCACGTCGAATAATGCTGTTCATTGTTGCAAACATAGCTAATCACCCAGTTTTATTTTTCTTAGTTTTGGATTGTCAGCGAACATGTCCTGATGCGTTGTAAGTATCACAATGCCACCATCTTCAGCATGACTAAGGAAGAGAGATTCCAGAACTTTCACTCCCTGTTTATCAATCGCCGTCAGCGGCTCATCCAAGATCCAAAGTTTATGGTCGCTCAGCCACAAACGGGCCAATGCAACTCGACGTTGTTGTCCAGCAGAAAGCTGAGCAACGGGTACATCTTCACGACCCACTAACCCTACTTTCATCAAAGCGCTATAGATAGTCTCTTTACCTACAGGCTTACGAGAATGAATATTGAGATAGAACCTTAAATTTTCATAAGCAGTTAGCTCACGCTTCACACCTGTTTGATGGCCCAAAAACAGCAGATCCTGATGATAAGCATCTCGGTTTGACTCAATATTTTCGCCGTTCCAGAAAATCTCACCACTATCACGATCTCCGAGCCCAGTTACGATACGCAACAACGTTGTTTTGCCCGTACCATTTCGGCCTTCAATCTGTACTAACTCACCGGAATTTATAGTAAAAGATAGGGATTCGAAGAGAATTCTTTCATCTCTGATGGCAGTCAGTTGAGATACTTCTAACATGAACGTTCACTACATAAATTTCGTGCGGGTATAGTACCACAGCCGTACTCACACAAAATAGAATTAGCCCCATACGAATCACGAAACTCGGTAAGATTCTGTTAATAATCTATCACAGCCCCATTTAACTACCACTAAATGGTTACAAATGAACACAAAAAAAGGATGCTGTTTGCATCCTTTTTCAATCGTTATTTTCTCGCGCTTTTTCGCCGCACTGATGTTTTTCGTTGTTCATTGCCAGCTCTTAGGGGAGGAATCTTCTCTTTCCCTGCAATCTTCTTTTGCAAGGATAACATCAATTCAGCTTCAGCTTTAGGCAATTCACACTCTTCAATAAGCTCGTTAACGTCAGCGCCTAACTGAACCATTTTTGTGGCTCTCGAGTACAATCGACCATCACCATCTTCCTGTTCTAGTTCTGATATTCTTTCATTCAGGTGCTGGATGAGATCCTGTTGCTCACTGACTCGTTGCCCTAAGCCGACAACCACAGAGCGTACTTCAAGCAGTTGTTTTGTAGCCTTCTGCAGCTCTTTATCGAGGTGGCGATTCTGTTGCCGCCAATGATCGGCCATTAGCCGCTGACTTTTCTTAATTCGAAAAAGAGCCAATACAAACAACAGTACAACTAACGCAATAGCTCCTGCGATCACAGGAGCATTTGCAAATACAACTGCATCCATTACAGGTGAGCCATCTCATCCCATTCTTCGTCAGTCAGAAGTTTGTTCAGATCAACCAAGATTAGTAGCTTACCGTCGCGGTTGCTCACACCCTGAATGAACTTAGCACTTTCATCAGTACCAACACTTGGCGTGGTATCAATTTCAGAAGAACGCAAATAAACCACTTCCGCAACACTATCCACTAGAATACCAATCACCTGATGTTCAGATTCAATCACAATGATGCGCGTATTATCGGTAATTTCACCTTCCATCAAGCCGAAGCGTGAACGAGTATCGATTACCGTTACGACGTTACCACGTAGATTAATAATACCTAGAACATAATCAGGGGCGCCCGGTACAGGAGCAATCTCTGTATAGCGAAGTACTTCACGTACCTGCATTACGTTGATACCGTAAGTTTCTTCTTCTAGCTGGAACGTCACCCACTGAAGTACTTCGTCATTGGACTGATCTTTTCTTACTTCGACTTCATTAGTTTGAGACATACCTATTCCTCTCTAAGCCTAAATCGGCATAAATGTTTTATTTATCTAAGGCTTTTACATCAAGTCCTGCATTAAGCATAGCTATCAATGCTTCAACATGGATCAAAGCACACATTTTTTCTTTAACCATTCCAGCTAGCCACGGACGCTTCCCTGCCGTTTTGCGCCAGCGGACTTTCTCTGGATTAAGCGATTCTGTTCCTTTTAGCTGTGTTGAAGCGAGCCCCCACATACTTTCATCTAGCATCACTATGTATTGATATTCATCCTTATAGCTATCATCTATCAGCTTTTCGGCCATCACCCACTTTGCCGTGTCTACCACATCTAGCTGAGCCTCTCGGCTTGTTTGGAGGCCTAAATACCATTCAGGACGCCCTATCAGATGATTCAATTCCGCTATTCGGTGTATACCACCTAGTTCGTCTAGGGGAACCGCAAAAGTCACGCTATTCACATCAAAGTAAAGTACCTGAAACTCTGCGTCACGCTCAGTCGAATGCCAAATACCTAATGCGCTGCCACCAGCTTGAGTCTCAGGTTCGACAGAAGCTTCTTCTGCCAATTCAACTTCTGGCTCTTCAATTTGAATTTCAGCTTCTGATTCTACTTGGATGGTTTCTTCAACAAGGTCAGAAGCGTCCAACTCAGCCTCAACTTTCGGCTCGTCTAAGTCAGGAACTTCAACTTCCCAATCCTGAACTTCTTCAGCAACCTCTTTGGCTTCAGCAATCTGAACCGTGTTTTGCTCCATCACCTCTTCAAGCTGAAGCTCTGCAACAGGGTTGGTGGACTCCAGTTGTTCCAGCAGTCTTTCCACATCATCTAAATTGGGAACTTCTACTTCCGCAGTTGGTGCTGAATAGTAGCTTTTCTCTTCAACTGACTGAACAACGGGCTCCAGTTCCATCTCTTCCGGCGCTGGTAAGGTATCTGGAGCGCTTTCGGGAACCTCTGACAATTCTTCAATTTCAATTGATTCGTCGAGTAACGCTGAAAAATACTCATCCAGCGCTTGTTCACTTGAGAGTAAAGTATTGCTACTCATCCACTGCTAACCTCTCTAAATAGATCAACAGTTGCTTGTATGCGAAAACACCCCGACTACCCGATGCAAAATGTGAAACTGGAAGATGTTTTAAACTGGCATCTCGGAACTTGGTATCGATCGGTACAGCCGATGTCCAAACCTGATTAGGGTAATCCTTCTTCAGTTGCTGTAATGTCTGCAATGATGCTCGCGTTCGCTTATCATACATTGTCGGAACAATGGTTACTTTAAATTCACGATTACGCGATTTTTGCATAATCGCCAATGTTCGAACCATACGCTCCAAGCCTTTCATCGCCAAGAACTCTGTCTGGACTGGAATCAATATACGATTGCTCGCAGCCAACGCATTGACCATCATGACCCCTAAAATCGGCGGGCAATCAATGAGCACATAGTCATAATGCTCTTTTATTGCCATTAGAGCTCGCTTGAGGATCAACCCCATTCCACTGCGATTGCCCATTACACGGTCAAGCGTCGCAAGCGACATATGGGCAGGTATTAAATCAATGCCTTCAATATCTGACTTCATGACCAAAGGTAAAACGCTTTGTTCACTAAACTCTTTGAGTTGGAAAAGATCGAACAGGCTTGAAGCCACACCGTCGGAGTCATAACCTAAATACGTAGTCAGAGATGCATGCGGATCCGTATCTACAAGTAGAACGCGTTTTCCTTGTTTGCTAAGCAAACCAGCCAACGTGATCGTCGTTGTCGTTTTACCAACACCGCCTTTCTGGTTTGCAATACTCCAAACAATCATGCGATACCTCTACGACAGGCCAACTTCTACCAGAATGCGCTCAGCAATGCGCTCTAATGGTAAGTCTTCGGTGGAAATACCCGCTTTAGCCACAGCTTGAGGCATGCCATAGACAACACAACTCTCTTCGTCTTGCGCCCAAATTGTTGAGCCTGCGCTTTTCAACATACGAGCGCCTTCTCTTCCATCTGCTCCCATACCAGTCAGAACCATTGAAAGTACTTGATCAGAATAGATTTTCGCTGCACTGCCAAAGGTTACATCAACACAAGGCTTGTAATTCATTCGCTCACCGCCATCGATGACACGTAACTTTGCAGAGCCAGGGCGCCCGTCAATCATCATCTGTTTACCACCAGGCGCTAGGTATGCAACTCCTGGTTTGAGCGCATCGCCATCGGCCGCTTCTTTAACCTGAATTTTACATAGCGAGTTTAAACGACTCGCAAACGCAGCCGTAAACGTTGCTGGCATATGCTGAATCAACACGATTGGATGCGGATAGTTAGCAGGTAGCTTTGTAAGTATTTTTTGTAGTGCAACAGGCCCTCCGGTGGAAGTTCCGATTGCAGTCAGCTGGTATTTTTTGCCACTTGCTTTAAATCTCGCAGCTGAAGACGGCTTAGAGGCGGTCGCTGCTGGGCGCGTCGGTCGCTGCGTGGGAGCTGTCGACGTAGAAGGTTGCCTTGCCGTCGGAGTAGCCGTTGGTGCTGGTTTTGCCGCAGGGCGACGCATAAAGGTACGGCGTGACGAGATTTGAATTACGCGCTGCTGTAACAGAGAAACTGCATCATCACGGTTACGTGCAATATCCTCAAACTTCTTCGGCAAAAAGTCCAATGCACCTGCATCAAGCGCATCTAACGTTGCTTTAGCACCATCATGAGTCAAAGAAGAGAACATCAAAATTGGAACCGGACTTTTTGCCATGATCTCACGAACGGCTGTTATACCGTCCATGACTGGCATTTCAATGTCCATAGTAATGACGTCTGGCTTCAATCTGATCGCTTTTTCGACCGCTTCTTTACCATTGGTCGCAACATCCATCACCTCTAGTCTAGGCTCTGAATTGATTATTTCACTGACTCGGCGACGGAAAAAACTCGAATCATCTACCACTAAAACTTTAATCGCCATAGCAATCCTTTTTTGTTCTACGACTTAGATTCGAGAAGCAGCTGCATACTGCTTAAGCAAATCCGGCACATCCAGAATTAGAGCGATATGACCATCGCTGGTAATCGTTGCACCTGCCATTCCTGGCGTGCCTTGAAGCATGCTATCAAGCGGTTTAATAACCACTTCTTCTTGCCCAATCAAGGTATCCACAACAAAACCAACACGTTGGCTACCGATCTGGACAATCACAACATGCCCATGACCTTTACGAAGCTCTACATCTCCAGCTTGAGGCGCTAACCAATTCTGTAAGTAGAACAACGGAATCGATTTTTCACGAACGATAATAGTCAACTGACCGTCTACGACGTTAGTCCTGCTCAAGTCGAGGTGGAAAATTTCATTCACGCTTGCCAGTGGTAGCGCAAACGGATGTCCAGCAACACCGACCATCAAGGTAGGAAGAATAGCCAGAGTTAACGGAACTTTAATCGTAATCTTAGTTCCTTTACCCATTTCTGAATCGATGTCGATGGAGCCATTAAGGGTGTTAATAGCGGTTTTCACCACATCCATACCCACACCACGACCAGAAATGTCTGAGATTTGTTCTTTACTAGAGAAGCCAGGCATAAAGATCAGGTTAAAACATTCTTTATTGGTCAAGCGAGAAGCTGCATCCTCATCCATGATACCGCGCTTGACCGCAATGCCTCGAAGCTTATCTGGGTCCATACCACCACCATCATCTACAATGGCTAATTCGATATGGTCGCCCTCTTGAGAAGCAGACAGGATAACTTTACCCGTTCTCGGCTTACCGGCCTTGACTCGGTCATCAGGCATTTCAACGCCGTGGTCGACAGAGTTACGTACCAAGTGAATCAGTGGATCCGCTAGTGCTTCAACTAGATTTTTATCCAAGTCTGTATCTTCACCACGCATCTCAAGATTAATATCTTTCTTCAGACTACGAGCCAAATCTCGAACAACACGAGGAAAACGACCGAATACCTTCTTTATGGGCTGCATGCGTGTTTTCATCACAGCGCCTTGAAGATCAGCAGTAACAACATCCAAGTTCGCTACCGCTTTTGACATTTCTTCATCATTGCTGTTGAGGCCCAAACTTAGTAGTCGGTTACGAACAAGCACCAATTCACCGACCATATTCATAATGGTATCTAGTGTTGATGTATCGACTCGAACCGTTGCTTCCGCTTGAGGTTTTTTAGCTTGTGTCGCTGGCGGCGCAGCTTCTTTTTTAGCCGGCGGTGCAGCTTTCTCTTTTGGTTTTGGGGCAGATGCAACTGTTGAAGCTGCAGGTGCTGCCGCCTTAGGAGCTGGTGCCGCAGCTTTTTGGGCTGAAGCCGGCTTAGCAGGTTCTGGGCCTTGCTCTACATTTTGTGTTGCGGGCTTAGTTGCTGCATCAAGCTCTTCAACTGAAGGCCCCTTACCTGAACCGTGTAAATCATCAAGTAGCTTTTCAAACTCAGCGTCTGTCATTAAATCGCTATCGCCACCACTGGCAGCAGCTGCAGGTGCAGGCGTTTCAGGTTTACTCGGCGGTGGCGGGGCAGGAGTGGCTGCCGAACCTTCACCGGGAGCTTTCCCGCTACCATGTAGCTCATCTAAAAGCTTTTCAAATTCATCATCAGTAATGTCACCGCTCATATCACCATCAAGCACAGACGGAGCGGCCGGAGCTTCTGTTGCTGCAGCGGCTTCAGAGGTCCCTGGTGCACTACCTTCACCATGAAGCTCGTCTAATAATTTTTCAAATTCATCTTGTGTAATTTCGTCAATAGAACCAGCGGACACGGCTTGCGTACTAGGTGCTTCTGGTGATGCTGCCACTGGTTCTGAAGCGACAGGCTCTTCGACAATAGGCTCTTCCACCACTGGAGCAGCAGGCGCTTCTGCCGTAGGTTCCGCTTCATCTTCAGTTTGAGGTTTGCTTAGACGATGCAACTCATCAAGCAGTGCTTGGTCTGCTGGAGTCAGAGGCTCTCTATCCTGTACTGCCTGAAACTGCTCGTTAACAGTATCCAGTGCATTCAGCATGGTATCCATTAGACTTGCTGTTACCTGACGCTGACCGTTACGCAAAATATCAAACACGTTTTCAGCACCGTGGCAGGTATCAACCAGTTCGGTTAATGATAAGAAACCCGCCCCGCCTTTGACAGTGTGGAAACCACGAAATATTGCATTTAAAAGGTCTTTGTCGTCAGGGTTGTTTTCTAGTTCTACCAACTGTTCAGAAAGAAGCTCTAGTATCTCGCCAGCTTCAACCAAAAAGTCCTGTAGAATATCTTCGTCTAATTCATAGCTCATAAGTTACCTCTAAAACCCAAGACTTGAGAGTAAGTCGTCGACTTCGTCTTGTGATGAAACCGCATCTTCCCTTTCATGAGGGTTGAGTATTGGCCCCTCTGGGTCTATCGATGATTTGTTCTTATCGTTTGCAGCGTCTTGTAGTTGACTTGCGCCAAACGCTGTCAGAATTTCCACTAGTCTCTTTTCAACTTCATTAACGAGGGTAATCACTCTACGAATGATTTGACCTGTCAAATCTTGAAAATCCTGCGCCATTAGAATTTCTGTTAGCTGCCCTCTAAGCTCGGAGCTATCTCCTTCTACTTCACCAAGTAGACCATCAATGCGATGGCACAGAGCTTTAAATTCTGCAAGTTCAATACGCCCATGCATTAATTCGTTCCACTGAGGGCGGACCTGGAGCAACCCTTCATGCAGGTTGTCTGCTATTGGCATGCAGCGGTCAACAGCATCCATGGTTTTATTCGCCGCAGTTTCTGTCTTATCAATGACATACTGGAGTCTGTCCCTAGCATCAGGGATTTCATCGTTCGCAATCTCACTCATGCGTTCATCAATGCTAAATTGCTTGATAGATTCGTGAAGATCACGCGTCAGCTCGCCTATTTCCTGTAGCATTGGATTAGAAGAGCCTTCGTGTATGTCTTTGACAAGTTGGTCAGCTTCTTTCTGCTGATCGTTTTCTAACAACTCTACGAGGTGCTTTGCCTGTTCTAATGAAATCATTCTGAATTGGCCTTTCGCGTTACGTCGTCAATTCCTTGACTTATAAACGCTCAAAGATTTTATCTAATTTTTCTTTTAGTGTAGCTGCGGTAAATGGCTTAACGATATAGCCATTAACACCTGCTTGCGCAGCTTCAATGATTTGTTCGCGCTTCGCTTCTGCTGTGATCATAAGAACAGGTAGATGCTTAAGCTCCTCGTCGGCACGAATATGCTTCAGAAGGTCGATACCTTGCATACCAGGCATGTTCCAGTCTGTTACTACAAAGTCGAACTCACCTTTCTTAAGCATTGGTAACGCCGTTAAGCCGTCATCCGCTTCTTGAGTATTATTGAAACCCAAGTCACGAAGTAAGTTCTTAACGATACGGCGCATTGTTGAAAAGTCGTCAACAATAAGGATCTTCATGTTTTTATTCAAAATTGCCTCCACTGAGTTCGATATCAGTGATTTTTAGTCATTATTTGTCCAAACACTCAACTTTGTGCGTAGACGCTGCATTGATTGGCTTAGTATTTGGCTAACGCGCGACTCGCTAACACCAATAACTTCGCCGATTTCCTTCAAGTTTAACTCTTCATCATAATAAAGCGAAAGTACTAGAGCTTCTCTTTCAGGAAGTGATTTAATTGATTCTACTAGTGCAGTACGAAAATATTCATCTGCGACGCCCTGAAAAGGGATATTTTCTTCGTCAGCATCTTCGTGCGATATCGCATCTTCTGACACACCTAAATCGTCAATACCAATGAGACGAGAACTGTTAATATCCGTTAATGCACTGTGGTATTGCTCAAGGCTCATTTCTAAGCGCTTGGCGACCTCTGCATCGGTTGGGTCCCGATTGAGTTCACCTTCTAACTGCGCAATGGCCTGACTGATTTCTCGACTGTTTTTGTGTACTGAGCGGGGAACCCAATCCCCACGGCGTATATCATCAAGCATAGCACCACGGATGCGAATGCCAGCATAGGTTTCAAAACTGGCGCCTTTACTGCCGTCGTAGTTCTTTTGAGCTTCTAATAAGCCGATCATTCCGGCTTGAATTAGGTCTTCGACCTGTACGCTCGGAGGTAATCGCCCGAGCAAATGGTGAGCAATGCGCTTTACCAGCACCGAGTATTTTTCTAAAAATGCTCGCTGGCTGTCTTGATTTGCGTATTGGTCATAGGTCAATGCCTTATTCACCAAATGGTTCCTCTAACATCTCTGTTCTATGAAGTAAGCGTTCTACAAAAAACTCCAGATGTCCACTCGGTGTCTTAGGAATTGGCCAAGTTAGCGCTTTATTTGCTAACGATCCCAAAGCTAATGACGCTGGCGAGCGAGGGAATGCATCCACGACAATCTTTTGTTTTTTCACAGCTTGTCGAACTTTATCATCCAATGGAATACATGCTACGAGCTCAAGGCTAACATTCAAGAATCGCTCTGTGACCAAGGTCAACTTTGCGAACAATTCTCTCCCTTCACGATAGCTTCTGACCATATTTGCAACAATTTTAAATCGTTGAACTTGGTGTTCTTTACTCAAAAGTTTGATCAGAGCATATGCATCCGTGATAGAAGTCGGTTCGTCACAAACCACAACTACCACATCCTGAGCTGCGCGTGAAAAGCTCACTACCATATCTGAGATCCCGGCAGCAGTATCAATGAGTAACACGTCCATCTCATCTTCTAGGCTGCCAAAAGCACGAATTAAACCGACATGTTGCGCATGAGACAATTCGGTCATTGACTGAGTGCCAGAAGTCGCCGGAATAATTTTTATTCCATACGGTCCTTCAACAATAGCATCTTGTAAGTCACATTCGCCTGCTAATACATGGCCGAGGTTTTTCTTCGACCGTATACCCAGCATTACATCAACATTTGCCAAACCAAGGTCAGCATCAAGCACCATGACCTTTTTGCCTTGGCGCGCCATACATATCGCCAGGCCTAAAGTCACATTTGATTTACCCACGCCGCCCTTACCACCAGTAACCGCAATTACTTTAGTCAGTGAAGGTTGTGTTAAGCGGCGTAGTCCGCTTGCTTGGTCTTGTATCATATTCTTAGTCATAATCGTCCGCCGCCTAGAACCTTTCTGATTCACTATTCCAATAGTGAGGTTCGTCATCTGTCGACTTCTCTAACAATTCATTTGCCTTCGCAACCATGTACTTAGGCTGCGCTATCACTATGTCTTCTGGAACTCGCTGTCCATTCGCGATATAAGCCACAGGTAATGAGTTTTGTACTACGACGCTGACAAACTCCCCTAGGCTTAACGACTCATCCAGTTTGGTGAGAATACAACCCGAAAGTGGAATTCTCTTAAAGTGGTCGATGGTCTCTTGCAGTACCTTTCGCTGCGCGGTAGCAGGTAAAACTAGGTAGCTATGAATCACTTCACCGCTTTCATGCATGAGCGTATCAAGCTGCTCTGATAAGCGAACATCACGCTGTCCCATACCTGCTGTATCAACCAGAATTAGGCGACGATTTCTCAATTGATATATTACATCGGCTAACTCTTTGGAATCTTTAGCAACTTTTACAGCACATCCCATAATGCGACCGTAAATCGATAATTGCTCGTGTGCACCGATACGATAAGTATCCGTTGTAACTAACGCGACGTTGTCTGAGCCAAACTCCATTGCAGCTCTTGCTGCAAGCTTGGCAACCGTCGTCGTTTTACCCACACCTGTAGGCCCTAGTAAGGCAACCACGCCACCACGCTTAAGAATATCCTGTTTGGAAATAGGAATTTGGTCCGAAACTAGACCCAGCAACGCTTTCCATGCTTTTGTTGGTGGCGTATCTTCAGGAATATAACATGCGAGTTGATCCGCTAGCTCAGCAGAAACCCCCATACGTTCAAGTCGTTTAATCAACATCGCACGAAGAGGTTCGCGGCGCTCAACTTCCTGCCACATAAGTCCAGATACTTGATGCTCAAGAAGTCGGCGAATTGACGTCATCTCTTCACGCATATCTTCAAGATCTTCGCCGCGCACATTCTGCTCTTCGGCACGACTGCGTTCATAACGTGTCGGGTCAAGACGTGGTGCTGGTCGCTCTGCGCTTCGGTCTTCTGCAATGAGTCGGGCTAACGGAGAGTCTTCACGTACCTGAACGCCGTTATTATCCCCTCGAGCAGCAGATTGTCTCTTAAGTAATGCCGATAGTGAGTCCGCACTTTCTGGCTCATTGCCATCGGCTTCTCCAGCACCATTACTGTATTGCTTAAGCATGGTAGCAAAGCGCTTCGTCATGGAGCGGCCTGAGTCCGCCTTACCTTGCAGACTCACTCTATCTTCGTCTAACTGACGTTGCTTGGGAGCTGGCGCGCTCTTCATATTCGCAGCGGCCTGAGAGTTGTTGTAGCGAGGTTGGGAGTTATAGTTAGCGCCTGAGCGCGCCGCGGCTGTCTCATTGTCGACCGCCGCAACAATCTCCACACCACCAGCGACTTTTTTATTAGACATGATAACCGCATCATCACCTAACTCCCCTTTGACTTGGAGTAAGGCGGTCCGCATGTCTTTGGCAAAAAATCGTTTAATCTTCAAAGTAGATATCCATCTATTCACGCATTACTGCTAGTTACCAACGGCTTGAACAATACGTATTTGTTTCTCGTCTGGGATTTCCTGATAAGAGAGCACTCGCAGCGATGGGATTGTGTTCTTCACAAACTTAGCCAATGTTGAACGCAATACGCCAGAGGTCAGAAGGACGGCTGGCTCTCCTTTCAACTCTTGCTCTTGAGTTGCCTGAGTTAAAGAAGATTGTAGTCGTTCTGCCAAACCTGGTTCGATGCCTGCAGACTCTCCCCCAGATGCTTGCATTGTTTGATGCAATATTTGTTCCAGCTCTGGAATCAATGTAATAACTGGCAACTCTGGCTCTATTCCATTGATTTCCTGAACAATTAATCGTTTTAAAGAAATGCGAACGGCTGCTGTGAGGATGTCAGGTTCTTGACTCTTGCTTGAATATTCAGCCAAGGTTTGGACGATAGTTCGGATGTCTCGGATAGGTACCGCTTCATTAAGCAAGTTCTGTAATACTTTCACCACAACGCCAAGCTGAAGCTGATCCGGCACAAAGTTCTCTACCAATTTAGGCGCACTTCGTCCAAGCATCTCTAGCAGGTTTTGCACTTCCTCATGACCAATCAGATTTGAAGCGTTGTTCGTTAGTAGTTGGCTTAAATGAGTAGCAAGAACGGTAGAAGAGTCCACGACGGTATAACCAAGTGCTTGGGCGTGCTCTCGCTGCTCATCTTTGATCCACACCGCCTCAAGACCAAAAGCAGGGTCAATGGTTGGTTCGCCTTCCACCATGCCATATACCTGCCCCGGGTTAATAGCCAACTCCATATCAGGGCGAATCTCTGCTTCACCTACTGCAACGCCCATCAAAGTAATCCGATAACTATTGGGAGTCAGCTCCAAGTTGTCGCGAATGTGGACCGCAGGAATAAGAAAACCAAAATCTTGAGAAAGCTTTTTGCGAACCCCTTTAACCCGTTCTAACAACTCGCCTCCTTGGTCTTTGTCCACTAACGGGATCAAGCGGTAACCTACCTCAAGACCAATGATGTCAACGGGTTGAACGTCATCCCAAGACAATTCTTTAGGTGTCGGAGCATCTTGCTCTGTGGTGGCTGGTAGATTGGATTTCTCCGCTTCCTGTTTCTGTTTTCGATGAATCCAGTACGCACCAGCACCTGCTAAAATCGCAAGCAACAGAAACGCAAAATGCGGCATACCAGGAACGACACCCATCACGCCAAGAATACCAGCGGTAATCATCAGTGCTTTCGGGTTGTCGAACATCTGGAACACAACCTGCTGTCCCATATCTTCGTCAGTGTTCTGACGAGTTACCATGATTGCGGCACCAATCGACAAGAGTAGCGACGGTATCTGGGCAACCAAGCCATCACCAATAGTCAACAAGGTATAAATCTGGATGGCGTCACTGAATGCCAATCCATACTGGGCCATACCAATCGATAGACCACCGATGATGTTGATAAACAAAATCAGGATACCTGCAATGGCATCACCCTTAACAAATTTTGATGCACCGTCCATCGAACCGTAAAAGTCAGCTTCTTTCGTCACTTCCTGGCGACGAGTGCGCGCTTGGTCTTGATCGATCAATCCTGCGTTCAAGTCAGCATCAATCGCCATTTGCTTACCTGGTAAAGCATCCAAGGTAAAACGTGCGCTCACTTCAGAAATACGGCCTGCACCTTTGGTCACAACCATAAAGTTGATGATCATCAGGATGAGGAAGACAACAAGACCGACGGCATAATTACCACCAATCACCACGCTACCAAACGCTTCAATCACACTACCTGCCGCTCCGGTACCTTCGTGGCCATACAACAAAACAACTCGAGTTGAAGCAACGTTCAACGCTAGGCGCAGTAAGGTCGCGATAAGAAGTACGGTTGGAAACGCAGCGAAATCTAATGGCCTACGGGTGTAGACTGTGACCAATAACACCACCATCGCCAGTGCGATGTTAAATGTGAAGAATAAGTCGAGCAGGAATGGCGGTATTGGCAGCACAACCATCGCCAGTGTCGCCAATACCATGACAGGCGCACCTATCGCTGGCATCGCTCTCTGAGGGATGGGAGGTAACTTATCCGCGAACGGCAATGTAAACTTCATAGAAGAGAAATCTATAATTTAACCAAAATTAAGGGACTTAGGCGGTTATGCAAGTTCCAGTCCATAAGTCCTGTCAATTTTATGGCTAAACAGAAAAGTCGCAGAAAGCTGTAACTCATTGAATTACATTACTTCCTACACAAGCAATGTACTTTAAGGTTGGATATTAAAAATCAGCTCACCACGTCGTTTATTCAGATCGTAATCAACACATACGATACCGGAGGTAGGGAACATCGGTGGCACCATATCTGGCACAAATTCCGCCGTCAGATAGCCGACCAATGGCAAGTGTGAGACTAAAAGGATCGATTCAAGACCTTCCACTTCAGCAACCGCTGCCACATAATCGGCCACATGTGTCGATTCACCATATGGCGTGATATCTTCAAATGTTTGGATTTGTTTGGCATTGAAACTTCGGGATACTTCCTGCCAGGTTTGTTGGGCCCGCAAGTAAGGGCTTACTAGTACTTTATCAAACTGGGCATAGCCTTGTTCTGCACAAGCTCTGGCCACTGCGGCTGAGGCAGTGCGTCCTCTTTCTGTTAGCGCACGCTCAGCGTCAGAAGCTGCGTAATGCTCTGCTTCTCCGTGGCGCATTATAAATATTTTCATGGCTTCTTCCTAAATCGGTGACTGCTTACTAACCGCAATTGTTATTCTTTAATACACGGACTTTTGCTGTCCGTTTAAAAATAATTATATCAAGTACCTTGCTAAAGACTTCGACTTTCTTAACAATCTTAAGGAATGGATAATTAAATTACGTATGCTTATATTTCTCAAAGAGATAGTTGGCACTCGTTCACATCCCGTACATACTAGTATCTAAGCATCTTCAGCGGAGAGACCCTTGTGCATATAAGCCCAAATGACACCAACCAATATCGCTACCTCACGTTGGAAAACGGGCTCAGAGTCTTGGTGGTTCAGGATCGCGATGCACAAAAATCAGCCGCCGCGCTTGCAGTCAATGTAGGGCATTTTGATGACCCGATGGATCGTCAGGGGCTCGCTCATTACCTAGAACATATGCTGTTTTTGGGTACAGAAAAATACCCTAAAGTCGGGGAGTTTCAAAGCTATATTAATCAGCACGGTGGCAGCAATAATGCTTGGACTGGCACCGAGCACACTTGCTACTTTTTTGACGTTACTCCTTCAGCCTTTGAGGATAGCCTCGACCGGTTTAGCCAATTTTTTACTGCACCACTGTTTAACCCTGAAGCGCTAGATAAAGAACGCCAAGCGGTTGAATCTGAATATAAGCTCAAACTTAAAGATGATTCTCGTCGTCTGTATCAGGTTCACAAGGAGCTGGTGAATCCAGAACATCCGTTTGCCAAGTTTTCGGTCGGTAACCTAGAAACACTAGGTGATCGTGATGGGCAGTCGATCCGTGACGAGATTGTCGAATTTCACTATCAGCAATACTCTGCGGATTTGATGACGCTAACCGTTATGGGTCCTCAATCTCCAGACGAGCTTGCGCTCTGGGTGGAAGAAAGATTTTCGTCCATCCCAACCCATGGTCTGGCGGGTAAATCTATCAGCACACCCTATACGGACGAAAACTCCACCAGCATTATGGTGAATGTGGAGCCAATCAAAGAAATCCGCAAACTGATTCTGACCTTTCCAATGCCAAGCATGAATGAGCATTATCGTCAGAAACCTCTCTCTTATTTCGCGCATTTGCTTGGTTATGAGGGTGAAGGCAGCCTGATGTTAGCGTTGAAGGAAGCTGGTTGGATAACTTCCCTTTCTGCCGGTGGTGGCACCAGTGGCAGCAACTATCGTGAATTTACGGTTAGCTGCGCGTTAACCACAGAGGGGCTTGGCTGTGTTGATGAAATTGTACAGGCGATCTTCTCCTATTTAACACTATTAAGCCGCGATGGGTTTGATGAGTGGCGTTACCTTGAAAAGCAGGCCGTGCTCGAGTCGGCTTTCCGCTTTCAAGAGCCGACACGACCATTAGACTTGGTCAGTCACCTTGTGGTCAATATGCAACATTACGCGCCAGAAGATACAATCTACGGCGACTTTATGATGAATGAGTATGACGAACCTCTGCTCAAAGAGCTGCTGCAATATTTAACGCCTGAGAACCTTCGCATTACTCTAATTGCGCAGGGCTTCAAGTATGATAAGCAAGCCCAATGGTACGCATCTCCCTACTCTGTCACTCCATTTAATTCAGAGAAGTTAGCCTACTATAAAGCAACAAGCGAATTGAGCTTTTGCCTGCCGCCAAAGAACCCGTTTATTTGTTACGACTTAGATCCGCAGCCCATCGATTCTCGGTCTGATATCCCTGAAATCATTGAAGAGCTTCCAGGCTTCAAATTATGGCACCTCCAAGACCATGAATTCCGCGTACCTAAAGGTGTTATCTATGTAGCGATTGATAGCCCGCATGCGGTCGCTAATCCGAGAAACATTGTCAAAACACGCTTATGTGTAGAGATGTTTCTCGATTCGCTGGCTAAAGAGACCTATCAGGCGGAAATTGCCGGTATGGGCTACAACATGTATGCCCATCAAGGTGGCGTGACGTTAACACTGTCCGGATTTAGCAAGAAGCAGCCCGAGTTGATGAAAATGATCCTCAACCGCTTTGCTAAACGTGAGTTCAGTGCCAAACGCTTTGAGACCATCAAAACTCAGTTAATCAGGAACTGGCGTAACGCAGCCCAAGACAAACCCATTTCTCAGTTGTTCAACGCCATGACTGGCCTGTTGCAACCCAATAACCCACCTTACGTGGCATTGTTGGAAGCGCTTGAAACCATTCATGTCGAAGAATTAGCCGAGTTCGTTCAGGAAATTTTGGCCGAATTGCATGTCGAGATGTTTGTTTATGGTGATTGGACTCGCACTGACGCAATCAGCCTCGGCGAGACACTCAAAGACGCGCTGAGAGTCCATAATCAACAATATGAGGAAGCACTTCGTCCTCTTGTGATGCTTGGTAAAAACGGGACATTCCAACGTTCGGTGGAATGTAATCAGGAAGATTCTGCCGTTGTCGTATACTACCAGTGTGACGATATCGAACCACGAAACATCGCCCTCTACTCGCTAGCTAATCACCTGATGTCAGCTACGTTTTTCCATGAGATACGTACCAAGCAACAGCTGGGTTATATGGTAGGAACAGGGAACTTACCACTCAATCGTCATCCGGGTATTGTGCTCTATGTACAATCTCCCAATGCCGCCCCTGTCGATTTAATTAGCTCGATTGACGAGTTTCTCAATGCGTTCTATATGGTGCTTCTTGAGCTCAACGAATATCAATGGCACAGCAGTAAACGAGGGTTGTGGAACCAGATTGCAACGCCAGACACCACCTTACGCAGTCGAGCTCAACGTTTATGGGTTGCGATAGGTAATAAAGATCGTGGCTTTAACCAAAAAGAAGTGGTGTTGGAAGAACTCAAGACACTTACTCGCGCTGACATGATTCGCTTTGTCGTGAACGAACTCAAACCCAGAACAGCGAACCGTCTCATTATGCACACTCAAGGGAACGCACATCATGAGTCCGCTCCGCTTGAATTAGGTTTTGAAATTGGCTCGATTGAGGAATTTCAATTGAGACCAAAAGACATCGATTTAGGCTGATTGCTCCGACTCGACAATCTTTTTCAATGAATGTGGGTGAAGCTTGATACAAATTCCATCGTGCTTAAATGCCACTGTTGGGTTGTTGAGTCGCTCGCCCTCTCCTTTCGGGCTCGATAATTTCACCTTAATTCCCTGCTCTCCCAGCTGATTCCAGTGTTTCGCAAGTTCTGGCTGTTGTTGCTTGATGCCCTGCAAAAATTCCTCTGCTGTTTCAGCTTGCGAAGGCACAACGAACTCGACGTGCTCCCATGACTGCTGCGGATAGCTTTTCCCCTCGGCTGGATAAGGCAATTCTAAGCACTCAATCGACCAATTTAACGCCTTCAAAGGCTGACTAAATTCAATCACAATGATCGGACGACCATTTATCACCGCATTTGATATTTCACAGCCTTCTTTTAACCATTCTTGATGAGCCAGTTTTGCCAATTCCAAGTCATTGATACGTAATGCAATATGATCCGCCTTAAAAGGACGTAAATTAATATGCAGTTTCTCGCTTAAACCTTGAATTTTATGCATAAAATCTTCAATCTTGCCTTTCATTTGTGAAGGCATCAATTCAGCATCCAGTAGTCTTTGAGACATTTTCATCTATCCAAAACGTTGATTTTTCCGCAATACTAGCAAGAACCTAAGGAAAAGTAGAAAATTTCCCAGAACACTCCCTATAAGAAAAGCAATAAAGTTGGTATTATGTGCGCCAAATTATGAACTCTATAGAGATATGCATTCATTCCACCAGAGTGGATATTATTCAGCAATAGCGTCTGACGAAGCTGAATAACTCAATGCATATCCAACCAATTCCCAAGAATTGAAGGAAGCGCGTGTGAATATCCAAGCACTTATTAACGACAAAGTATCTCAGGCTCTTGAAGCCGCTGGCGCACCTGCAGGCAGTCCTGCAGCCGTTCGTCAATCAGCAAAGCCACAGTTTGGTGATTACCAGGCAAACGGTGTAATGGGCGTTGCTAAGAAACTAGGCACAAACCCACGCGAATTTGCTCAAAAAGTATTGGATGTTCTAGACCTTGACGGTATTGCAAGCAAGACTGAAATTGCAGGCCCTGGTTTTATCAACATCTTCCTGAGCGAAGAATTCCTTGCTAAACAAGCTGAATCTGCACTATCTGACTCTCGTCTTGGTGTTGCAGCTGAAGCGCAAAAAACTATCGTTGCTGACTACTCTGCGCCAAACGTTGCTAAAGAAATGCACGTTGGCCACCTGCGCTCAACAATCATCGGTGACGCTGTGGTTCGTACTCTCGAATTCCTTGGTCATAAAGTGATCCGTGCTAACCACATCGGTGACTGGGGTACTCAGTTCGGTATGCTTATCGCCAACCTAGAGCGTGTACAGCAAGAGTCTGGCGAAGTTTCAATGGAGCTGGCTGACCTTGAAGCCTTCTACCGCGAGTCGAAAAAGCTTTATGACGAAGATGAAGAGTTTGCAGTTAAGGCGCGTAACTATGTAGTTAAACTTCAAGGCGGTGACGAATACTGCGCAGAGATGTGGAAAAAACTGGTGGATGTCACCATGATCCAAAACCAGCGCAACTACGATCGTCTTAATGTCTCTCTAACTCGTGAAAACGTAATGGGTGAGAGCATGTACAACGACATGCTTCCTGGTATTGTGGCAGACCTGAAAGAACAAGGTCTTGCACAAGAAGATGACGGTGCACAAGTTGTATTCCTTGAAGAGTACAAAAACAAAGACGGCGAGCCTATGGGTGTCATCATCCAAAAGCGTGACGGCGGCTTCTTGTACACCACTACCGATATCGCTTGTGCGAAATACCGCTACGAAACGCTAGGTGCAGACCGCGTATTGTACTTTATTGACTCACGCCAGCATCAACACCTAATGCAAGCATGGACAATCGTTCGTAAAGCAGGCTATGTACCAGAAGAGGTAACTCTTGAGCACCACGCTTTCGGTATGATGTTAGGTAAAGATGGCCGTCCATTTAAGACGCGTGCAGGTGGCACAGTTCGTTTGGCGGACCTACTAGATGAAGCAGAAGAGCGTGCAATCAAACTTATCGAGTCTAAGAACCCAGACTTAGAAACAGCTGAAAAGCAAAACATCGCCAACACTGTAGCAATGGCTGCTGTTAAGTACGCAGACCTGTCTAAACACCGTACGACTGACTACGTGTTTGACTGGGACAACATGTTGGCATTTGAAGGCAACACAGCGCCATACATGCAGTACGCTTATACGCGCGTTGCATCTATCTTTGCCAAAGCAGGCATCTCTATGGATGAGCTGGCTGGTGACATTCAGATCACCGAAGAGAAAGAGAAATCTCTTATCGCCAAGCTACTTCAATTTGAAGAAGCGGTGCAGTCAGTTGCTCGTGAAGGTCAACCGCATATCATGTGTAGTTACCTATTCGAACTTGCAGGCCAGTTCTCAAGCTTCTACGAAGCATGCCCAATTCTGAACACAGAAGATGAGTCTGTTAAACAGAGTCGCCTGAAGCTGGCAGCACTGACAGCGAAGACCATCAAGCAAGGTCTTTCTCTGCTAGGTATTGATACGCTAGAACGCATGTAAGCTAGGGCTTTAGCGATACAAAATAAAGGTTGATGTGAAAGCATCAACCTTTTGTTTTATCTGGCGTATACTGGCTAAAAATACTAATAGGAATGAATCATGAGTTTTGAACTCCACCCACAACTGGCAAAGGATACTAGCGTCATTGGCCACTTTCCTTTGACGATTGCCCTGCTCCACAAGGACAACGCTGTTCCTTGGGTCATTCTTGTTCCTAAACGGGAAAATTTAAAAGAACTGCATCACTTGCCAATGCAAGAGCAACAACAGTTCTTACTCGAATCACAAGCGGTAAGCCAAGCATTAGAAGCAACTTTTCGCCCAGATAAACTCAACTTAGGTGCGCTTGGTAATATGGTTCCGCAACTTCATGTCCATCACATCGCACGTTTTAAGGATGATGTTGCCTGGCCAGGGCCCGTATGGGGAAATACTCAGGGGGATTTTCGTTCTGAAGAGGAACAACAAGCGATACTCAGTAAGATTCAGAATGTCTTATCACTAAGTAGCTTGTTTAAAAAAGCATAAAAAAATGCCGCTGTTACCAGCGGCATTTTCTTTACATGGTCACCGTGAGAGATAACTCATCGGCACCATTCGCGGAGTATCTGACCCGGGTCACTTTCTGAGCTTTATTGGTATCGACCAAGCGAGATATCTTCCCTTTCTTTATCCATACCGCCAGCATGGCATCGACACCGTCTTCGCTCATTGAAAATTTCTTCGCGAGCTCTTTCTGGCTAACGCAGCCCTGCTGCTCGATGTGCCGTTTCAGCTCCTGTAAGATCATGCTGTTTGTGCCTCAGCATAATGCATCTGCTTCTGCCCCGCCGCTTTCAACGCGCGATAAGTCGCAAAGGAAACCAAAATGACTCCGGCTATCCAGGCTGCACTGTAGATTGGGTGGTCTGTGAAGTGCATCGTCTGGTAGTAAAGCACTGCACCGCCGTAAGCAAGACCCATAGTCCATACAGCAATAAAGCGCGCGTATTTCTGGCCAAATTCACGGACATAAGCTCCCATAGCCGCGACACACGGCGTGTACAGCAAGATGAAAATCAAGTAAGCAAACGCGGCATGGCCTGAGACGAAATATTGGTTCAGGTTACCAAAAATAGAAGCGTCAACTTCCTGCTCCTCTGCCACAGTAGAGCTATCGGTCAAATCACCCACTTCAATACCCAATGGATCGGAATAACTCAATCCAGCTAAGTTTTCCGGGATAGACATAACTGCCTCTTCCAAACTCGCCATGAGATTGAACTCACCTTCTTCTCCTTCACTTGGCGCGTAAAGGTTGTTCAAAGTTCCCACTACCGCTTCTTTGGCAAAAATACCTGTGATAATACCAACTGTCGCCGGCCAGTTATCTTCATGAACGCCTATCGGTTCAAATACAGGCGTCACCACCTGAGAAACTTTAGACAGCACTGAATTCTCGCTGTCTTCATTGCCAAATGACCCATCAGTACCGACAGAGTTGAGGAAGCTAAGAATGGTCACAACAACAACGATAGTTTTACCTGCTCCAAGGACAAAGCGTTTCAGTTTTTGCCACGTTTTTATCAGTACATTCTGTATCGTTGGTAATTCGTAATCGGGCATTTCCATGATTAAGCTGTCGCTTGAGCCCGGGTAGAGCGTATGCTTTAGCACCAACCCAGTGAATACAGCCGCAGCAATCCCCAGTAGGTAAAGAGCAAATACGATATTCTGGCCACTTTCAGGGAAAAACGCGGCGGCAAACAATGCATATACAGGAAGACGAGCACCACAAGACATGAACGGCGCCATTGAGGCAGCAAGTTTGCGTTCACGTTCCTGATCTAATGTTCGTGTTGCCATGATGGCTGGTACGTTACAACCGAAGCCAAGAACCAATGGAACGAAGGCTTTACCCGGTAAACCAATCTTCTGCATCACTTTATCGAGAACAAAAGCAGCACGAGACATATAGCCTGAGCTTTCCAGGATTGCTAAAAAGAGATACAAGCAAGCAATCACAGGAATGAAAGTGGCGACGGTCTGGATACCTCCACCCACGCCATCCGCAATCAATGTCACCAACCAAACAGGCAGATGACCATCTAACAAATAGTGCCCACCATCAACCAGCAAAGCGCCGACACCAATATCAAAGAAGTCGATAAATGCACTGCCGATGTTGATAGAGAACATAAACATCAGGTACATAACGACAAAGAAAAATGGAACGCCTACCCATTTATTAAGAATGACGTTATCCACCTTTTCCGTAAAGCTATGACTAAGCTTGCCTTCAGTCCGGCGCACTTTCTTACACTGCTCATGGAGGAAAGTATATTTCGTATCGGCAACCATGAGATCGATATCTAGGTCGAGACCGCCCTGAATTTTCGCAATGTTGTCTCTTTCCTCAGAAGAAAGATTGTTTAAGACCAACAGATCCTGCTCTAAAGCTCGAATAGAAAGAGCGCGTGCGGAAACCTCAGAATGATTGACAAAAACAGGTTGGATTTGGTCTATCGCTCGCTCAAATTCTACATCATAGCCAATCTTCAGTTCGTTCAGCGCAACGCCTTGAACCACCGCTTTATGTAGACGTTCTTTCAGGCGTTGAACCTGATTTTTGTTGTTTGCGGATAAAGCATATACCGGACAGCCCAGCATTTTTTCTAACGCTTTAACATCGATAGTTTGTCGTTCACGCTTCAATGCATCCATTTTATTCAGCACAACCATCATCGGTCTGCCAAGCTCTCGCAGCTGAAGCGTCATATATAAGCTGCGCTCTAGACACGTCGCATCAACAACGTTAATGATTAGATCCGCTGGATGCGTCAAGACCGCACGTGAAGCGATTGACTCATCGATACTGTTGCCATCGTTACCACTATCTAATGCGTAGATACCAGGAAGGTCGGTGAGCATGAATTCATCACCAGAATGACTGTAACGACCTGTTTTCTTTTCAACCGTCACACCTGCCCAGTTACCTACTTGCTGTTTGGCACCTGTCAGGCCATTAAACAGGGTTGTTTTACCACTGTTCGGATTACCGACAGTCAGAATTTTGTACTTCATCAGTTGGCCTCCACATGAATTGAATTAGCAATATTGGTTCTGACTGCCAGAGACACACCGCGGACTTCGACCTGAAGAGGATCGCCCATTGGGGCTTTACGAATAAGCGTGACTGGAGTTTGAGGAAGCAACCCCATCACCATAAGCTTTTTCCTAACATCATTAGAAAGCTCTGAAAAACCGGTGATCGTTGCTTTTTGCCCTTGTGTTAAATCTGAAAGTTTCATAGACAGGCCAATTAAAGATAAAAATGAGAAATATTATTATTAAGACTTTAGATCTTAGCCTGTGTAAATTTTGTAAATCTTGTCTGAAATCAAACATTGCGAATATGGAACGTCACTTTCGTCAATTAAACACCCGTTAATTCCGTTAAAAACAATCATTTCCGGTCAGTTAATAAACACTGCCCATTTCAAATCCTTACTAACAAAAATCAAAAAATAACTATAAATCAATCATATAGATTCAATGTCGCTTTTATCATGTAACCTTGGCGTTAATTTTATAAGTAAAATAAGTCGATAGTTTTATAGTTAAGCACGTCGACAAGGACAGCTCCTTGGAAGACATTGAATTCCAGAGGTGGTGCTACCCGCACCACTCCGGCAGCAAGCGAAGGTGTCATTGGCACCCGTGGTATAGTCCCCCCGGCTATACCACGATATTTTTTTCATCACGCATCACGCATCACGCATCACGCATCACGCATCACGCATCACGCATCACGCATCACGCATCACGCATCACGCATCACGCATCACGCATCACGCATCACGCATCACGCATCACGCCAATCAGTGTGCTAAGTTCATCCTGCCTAACACAACTCATTTTATTTAGTTTTCTGGTTCAATTAAGTCGTGGACAGCAACAAGCTACCGATCTTGATCTTCAATAAACTGAGAAGGGGAAACGCCAAAACGATGTTTAAATCGCTGGCTGAAATAGGAAGGGTCATTGAACCCGCATTCAAACGCTACATCTGAGATTTTTTCACCAGCCAGCAACGTCGACAGCATAGTCCAGCCGCACCTCAGTCACGTAATCCATAAACGTACGTTCTGCAGCCGATTTAAATCGACGCTGTAAACTACGCTCGGACACGTACATTTGCTTAGCCGCTGAAGCCGTACCAAATTCCGGATCTGAATAATGTTGGACGACTAAGGCTTCCAGTTTTTCAATCCACGGGTCTTTCGACTGTTCTTCAGATAAGCCTGTGTCGGTAAGTTGAACAATCGAGTTCTCTTCAAATTCATTTCCAACTGGCCACACAAACTCAATTAAGTTTCGTTCATCGGAGCTGTATCGATGGAAGCTACCACCATTTTCTTTGACCAAAGACTCGATTTCATTCCACAACTCAATGGGCGTCACAGAAGCATCATCAAGCTTTGCACCTTGTTCGGTCATGGAAAAAGAGACTTCTCCGTCATTGATACGATACCTCATCAACACAACTTGCCCTCGATATGAGCGCTTAATCAGATTATCAATCAAAAGATTAAACACACTATCGAGATTAAAAACATCGAGAGTGACGTAAATGTCTTTGTCTTTATCTTCTTCTGAGTGTACCTCCACAGATAAACCAGCCTTAATAAGCTCTTCTTGCCAACCATCCAATGCAGAGCGCAATACCAAAGACAGGTTGTAAACTGGCAAGGCATCGCCATTAGCCGCGCGTACGTTAAGCAATAGATCCAGTTCGTGAATCACAAATCTCAATAATTGCTGTTTGCCTTGTTCTGAATCTGTGGTCGTCTGTGATGCACAACCTTGCAGCCTTTCCCGCAACGATTGCACTGATTGTCTATAAAGGATGCGTCGGATTTGTAGCTGTTTTCTTAATTGATCGTTGTTAGTTAGCAGGATTCGGCTTTGATGACGCAGTTGATTAGTCTTAAGCGCTACCTGAGACCTCAGATCTTTATTGGTTCTTGCCATCATGCGAGAGCGCCAATAAATAACAAACGCTAGCAGAATAAATACGGCTGTCACGTAGGAGAAAATCGCATACCCTCGGATATACCAAGGCTCGTCAACTGAGAAAACAAACGGCTCGATAGCACCCTGCGCCATGCCATTATTTACAGCACGCACCTCAAGCGCGTAGTCACCGGGAAGGATATGTTCAATGGTCAGCTTCATTCCTTCGAGATTCTGCCATTCATCCTGTTCTCCCAGTCGATATTGCAGGGAAACATTACTGACCTGTGGAAGCACACCAAACTGAAACGCAATCGATTCTCCATATGTCACATGTGGAGCCCCCAAAACACTCCCACCAAGAGAGTACAAATCCTGATTAGCAACCACTTGGCTGTATATCACCTGTACGTTGGGAGATTTGCTAGCACTAAGACTTTTGGTGTCAACCTTGATAAGGTTTCGCCTTGAGCCAATTAATAGATTTTGTAGGCTTTCTGAACCAGAGCTGCATAGTCCTGACTGGAATTCGTTATTCACTAAACCGAGCGGCTCACCATAGTGTGCTGCTATTTGCCCGTTCTTCGCATAATGGGTCAGACCAGCAGAAGAAGTCATCCAAACACCATTGCGATTACTAATCAAACACTTAGGCGTGATATGATCATCCACCATAGTCAGAGGCTTAAGTTGCAAGCTGGCTGCGTCTAATTGATACAATCCGTAAGTGCTCGCCACCCAGATTTCACCACCATTCACTTCTTTTATACTAGCCACACGCCCGTAGTGTTCTGAGGCACTAACATAGTGGATTTGGCCGTTGATCAGTACATAGGTGCCATGATCAGTGCCCAAGATTAGACTGCCATTGTCAGCCACTGCCATCTGAGTAACTTGCGCTGGTAAATACTTGTTCAGCATCCACTCAGAGCCATATTGCATCAACTCGCGACTTTGGGTATCAAAACGCCATAACTTATGGTCGCTGGCTCCCCAGATTCGACCGTTGTTATCCAGTTCCAACAACTCAACTGACGATGTTTTTAAAAAGTTAGGTAAACGGTCCGCAATCACAGTACCGGATACACTATCAATACAGATGACGCCATTCTCAGTGGCTAACCAGAGCACGCCATTATGCTCGATAACATCGTTCACTCTACCTTTATAAAGCAGCTTTCTTGACGCCTTATGGTTCAATTTTAGTGAATATACACCCACATTGGTGACCATCCAAAACCCACTACGACTCTTCTTCTTAGTCAGTTGAATCAGTTTTTCTGACGCTGATCCGCGGGTTAACATCAAATCAGGAAAACGCTTAAAATGATGAGCAAACAATGAGAAGTAATGAATGCCTCGTTCAGTGGCAATCCACATTCCCCCTCGATGATCATTGAGTAATGAGTAAACCTTTTCACCAAACAACGCATGGCTGTGTGTGTGTTCTCTGGCGAAATAGGCACTCTCTTGTGATGCAAAAGAGTACGATTGCAAACCGGATTCGGTACCTATCCAGTAGCCTTTTTGCGTTTCCGCAATACTCAAAACATGTCCACCTGGGATTCGTTTAAGTGGAGCGTCAGGATGGTTAAAATTGAAAAGAATTGCCCCGTGTCGAGTGCCGACGACTAACTCTTGACGATTTTCGGAAAAATAGAGGGTTTCTATATGACTCGTGCCGGAGCGAGGGGCATGTTCGAAATGGCTACCATCTGACAAATACACTCCGGAGTTTGTTGCCAGTACCCACTTTGACTTAATCAGTTTGGCATCGGTAATGCTGATTTGAGCAGACTGGTTGTATTGATACAGCTCCATTAAGGAGTAAGAAAAAAACTCTCCACTATCAACGTGATAGGTGTAGAAGTTTGAAGCATCGGAGACCCAAACGTAACGGTTCGATACCCCTATTCGTAAAATCTCAGTACCCGGCGTGAGACTGAATATCAGTTCTCGACTTTTACCAGGGGTGGTGCGATAAATCTCATTGCCCGCAAATGACCAAAAAGCACTGCCGAGAAAGGCAACTTGCTCTGATTCAAAATCGAGTGCAGAACCTGACTTGGGCAAAATGTTTTGCCCATCAAAAAACAGCACCTGATTTCTAACATCTTGAAACCAGATACCTCCATTGTCAGCGAGAAAAAGTTCTTTAGCGGCAAACGCTTTACCCTGAGATTGCGTTGGCAAGGGGTAGAAGACTGACAAAGGGAGATCCATTGCCATCGCGACACGAGTCAAAAATAAAAACGACAGAAAACAAACGGCTTGTTTCACTAGCGATTCCCTTGCAGCAAAATTGGACAGTCAATAACATTCCATATCTAAGCGTTTCGAATGATCCACCCAGATCAAGACTCAAAGCTAATTGAACTGAGTCATCAAATTATTTTGTGATAATAATTATCTTGGATTTCCAACCATAAACAAGATGCTGCTTCAAAAAATCGGCGTTTTCTTATCTGGATCAATCAAAAAAGGGAAGCGCAGTGCTTCCCTTTGATGGCATATCAAACAAATATTTAGTTACTAAGACATTCAGTGAAGCTGTCTGTGATGGACTGAATAAAAGTAAAGTAGCTGCCTGGTCCAACTTGAACATTAGTACCAATAGGATCAAGTACCCCTTGCTTGGCTTGACTACCACGCGTCACAGACTCAACAACAGCTGGAGTAAACTGAGGTTCAGCAAAGACACATTTAGCATCCCCTTTTGCCAACGCTTTCTTGATTTTAATGAGTGTCTTAGCCCCAGGTTTTCTCTCAGGGCTAACCGTAAATTCACCCAAATGATTCAAGCCATAATCCTGCTCGAAATAACCATAGGCATCATGAAATACGTAGTAACCTACCTCTTTTACTGGCTCTAGCGACGCTCGCCACTTTTCATCGTACTGATTAGCATTTTTCACAAATGCCTGATAATTCGCTAGATAAACATCTTTGTTGGTCGGGTCTAACTCAGAAAGTTTCTGGCTAATCGCTTCAGCAGCCTTAATACTTTGTTCATGCCCTAACCAGAAATGCGGATCGTGCGAGCCATGATTATGCCCGTCATGATCGTGATTATGTCCGTCTTCTGAAAACTCGCGAAGGTTCAAACCATCCACTTCACTGATGGTCAAAACATTCTTCTGACCCTCAAGAACTTTAGTTAAAAAAGGTTCTAGGTCATTACCGAACCAAACGACTAAATCGGCTTTTCTAACTCGCTTCACATCAGATGGTTTCAGCGCGTAATCATGTGGGGAAGTGTTGGACTCAAGCAATAAATCTGGCTCAGAAACACCTTGCGTAATTTCATAGGTAATCATCTGAATGGGTTTGATACTGGTCAGTATTTCACTGGCGTTTGCACTACCTATAGCAAAAATGGATAGCAAAGGAATTAGGTGTTTCATAAATCAATACCACTAGTCTCTGGCGTTAAAGTTTTTCAAATGTTACATTATAACAATAGTTATTTGCAAATGAGTTCCATTCATGTCGGCACTGGTCGAACTTCAACAAGTCTGTGTTCAATTCGGAAAACGCAAAGTCCTTGATAATATTAGTCTTACCCTTAAGCGAGGAGAAATAACAACATTGATAGGCCCTAACGGAGCGGGTAAATCCACTCTAGTAAAGGTGTTGTTAGGTCTCCAAAAACAGTTCAGCGGGACAGTCAATAAGACGCCGAACCTAAAAATTGGTTATGTCCCTCAAAAACTTAGGCTGAATGACTCATTACCTCTGGATGTGAAACGTTTCATGAAGCTCGCGGGTAAATTTAGTGAGCAAGAACTGCAAGATGCGTTGAAACTTGTCGGTGCACAACACTTAATGCGAGCGAACATGCATTCTCTCTCTGGTGGAGAGAGCCAACGTGTTCTCTTAGCAAGAGCACTACTCCAACGACCAGACTTGCTGGTTCTTGATGAACCAGCTCAAGGTGTTGATGTCCAAGGGCAGATTGATTTATATGAGTTAATTGATACTATTCGCCATCGTTTCAGCTGCGCGGTGTTCATGGTATCCCACGACTTACACTTGGTAATGGCGAAAACTGACGACGTCATTTGCCTCAATCACCATATCTGTTGTTCAGGCGCGCCAGCCGACATCACCAAACATCCAAGTTACATTGCTCTGTTTGGCGAAACGAGAAATGAGTCTCTTGCGTTTTACCACCACCAGCATCAACATCATCACCATGATTTAGCGGGTGATCCTGTATCTGGCGAAGCGTCTACCTGTTCACAGCATTCACACGGTCACCATCATGATTGAGTTTCTATTACCTTCTATCCTCGCAGGCTTGGGGATTGCAGCCATCGCGGGGCCGCTGGGGTCATTTGTTGTATGGCGAAGAATGGCTTACTTTGGCGACACTTTGGCTCACGCGTCCTTGATGGGGCTTGCATTAGGCTTCCTTCTTGACGTCAATCTGTATTTTGCCCTGATTGTCTGCTGCTTGGCTCTCGCCTTTATTCTTGTCGCCCTCCAGAGACAGCAATTGGTCGCAACCGATACGCTGCTGGGTATTCTGGCACACAGTGCCTTATCTCTTGGCTTAGTGGCGGTCAGCTTTCTAGACAATGTACGAATCGACCTGATGAGTTACTTGTTTGGTGATTTACTCGCTGTTAGCCCAACGGACCTCGTTTATATATATGCAGGCGCAGCGCTCGTTTCCGCAATACTGGTCTATTTTTGGCGTTCTCTGCTTGCAACAACGGTTAACGAGGATCTCGCCGCGGTAGAAGGTCACAATGTCGACTTAATGCGTTTAGTTCTGATGATTATGGTTGGCCTTGTGATTGCCATCGGTATGAAATTCGTAGGCGCTTTGATCATGACTTCACTGTTGATTATTCCTGCGGCTACTGCGCGGCGATTCTCTAGAACTCCAGAGCAGATGGCCATAACTGCCTCTTTTATTGGTGCAGTCGCTGTGCTCTTAGGCCTTAGCCTCTCATGGCATTACGATACTCCAGCGGGGCCTTCTGTGGTCATCAGTGCCACCGCTATGTTTATGTTGTCACAGCTATATCGAGTAAAGGCTTAAGCTAGAAGCTAGAAGCTAGAAGCTAGAAGCTAGAAGCTAGAAGCTAAAATGAAAAAGGGTTGGCCACACATGCCAACCCTTTTTGTTACCTAAACGAGAATCTTAGATTAAGCACCTTCATTGTGCAGTTCGAGGTTAGCCAGCTCTTGCTGAATATCGCGCTGTACTTTTGCATCATCACTACGCAATGACTCTAGGAAATCGAGGTACTTCTGATCGATATCTCCTGTCACGTACTCGCCATTAAAGACGGACGTTTCGAACTTAGTGATATCAGTGTTACCCATGCCCACCGCTGCCACAAGATCATCTAATGTTTGGAAAATTAGCTCATCGGCACCGATTTGCTTACAAATAGCGTCGTTATCACGACCATGTGCTATCAGCTCGTTCGCGCTTGGCATGTCGATGCCGTAAACGTTCGGGAAACGAATTTCCGGTGCTGCAGAGACCATAAATACTTTTTTCGCACCAGAGTCGCGCGCCATTTCAATGATTTGCTCAGATGTGGTACCACGAACGATAGAGTCGTCCACCAGCAAAACGTTTTTGTCTTTGAACTCAGAGCGGATAGCATTGAGCTTACGGCGAACGGATTTCTTGCGTTGCTGCTGACCCGGCATAATAAATGTACGGCCCACATAGCGGTTCTTAACAAACCCTTGGCGGTATGGCTTATCAATAGCTTGAGCAATCTGCAACGCAATATCGCATGACGTTTCAGGGATCGGAATAACCACATCGATATCTAGATGACTGTAGTCATCACGGATGCGCTCGCCAAGCTTCTTACCCATTTCTACACGTGCACTGTAAACAGAGATTTTATCAATGAAGGAGTCTGGACGAGAGAAGTAAACAAACTCGAAGATACAAGGGTTTAAGGTAGGGTTATCCGCACACTGTTTAGTGTGTAGCTGACCATCAAAAGTCGCATATATCGCCTCACCTGGTGCTACATCACGGATGAAATCAAAGCCAACGGCATCCAATGCAACAGATTCAGAAGCAACCATATACTCAACCGAGTCTCCGACTTCGCGCTTACCAAGACACAGAGGACGAATACCATTTGGGTCGCGGAAAGCAATCATACCGTGACCTATGATCATTGCTGACACAGCGTAAGCACCGCGAATCGTACGATGAACATTAGTCACAGCACGAAATACATCTTCTGCGGCTACATTGCCTTTCACTGTATCAATTTCGTGGGCAAGAACATTCAGTAAAACTTCGGAATCCGATGTGGTGTTTACGTGACGGCGGTCTTTCTCAAACAGTTTTTCACGAACTTCCGCTGCATTGGTTAAGTTACCGTTGTGAGCAAGAGTAATACCAAAAGGAGAGTTAACATAGAAGGGCTGAGCTTCAGATGCGCTAGAACTACCCGCTGTTGGGTAGCGAACATGGCCAATACCCACCGTTCCCTGAAGGCGTTGCATGTGTTTTGCTTCAAACACATCCTTAACTAAACCGTTCGCCTTTCTCAGACGAAAACGATTGCTTTCTATGGTACAAATACCCGCGGCATCTTGGCCACGATGCTGCAACACAGTCAGTGCGTCATAGATAGACTGGTTTACAGGCGTTGTACCCACGATTCCAACAATACCACACATGTCCTAACCCTCGATTTGCGACAATGGCTGGCGCTATAACGCGCCAGATAAGAAACTCGATGTTGCTTGTAAGTGTTCGAAGAAAGGGGCAATGATACGGCTAAACTCCGGTACCAGTTGCGAACTTCTCCACCACTCTGAGTCTGGAAACGATGTAAACGCATCCATAAAAAATAGTGCAGCTGAAACAATCAGAACACCTCTTAAGCCACCAAAGACGACTCCTAGTACTCTATCTGTTCCTGACAAGCCTGTTTTCTGTACTAATTGGGCGATAACGTAATTCACGATCGCACCTACGATAAGTGTCGAAACAAACAGGGCTGCTATCGCTGCTCCATTTCGAAACATGTCGTCCTGAATATTGGAAAAGTACACCGCCAATTTTGCGTAATACTGGCTGGCGATAAAAAACGCCCCAAACCAAATAACCAGAGACAACGCTTCTTTTGCGAAGCCGCGAATTAAACTGATCACTGCCGACAGGCCGATCACACTTAAAATGACAATATCTAACGAATTCATCTGTTCTTACATCTTAAGTTGGCGCGCATTTTAACAGAAAAAACGCTGACGCAAACGTTTTCTTATGGATTTAATGGCTTAAATTTGAGCAATCGACCTTTTGAGCCAGTAATTTTTTCCAACTCAGTCACTTGTCGCTCTAGCTTACTCTTTGACACATCTGGGCCAATAATCACACGAGTAAAACCATTTTCGAGTTTAGTGTGTGCTTGATAACCGCGTTTTTGTAGGTCTTTAACAACGTTTTTCGCATTCTCTGCGTTCTTCAACGCCATCAACTGAATAATCCAAGCACTGTCCTGATATTCATTGCGCTCAGGAACCTCTTTAACTACGACAGGCAGAGGTTCATCATTCACCTTTTCAGCAGAGGCAGGAGCCTCAGGTTCTTGCACAACAACTTCAACTGGTGTTTCAGGTAGGCTTGCAGAATCATCAATGGGCTCCAAAACTTCGAAGCTTTCTACATCGCTATCAAGCTCTGGCTTAATCGGAATACTGGCGACTTCTTCCTTGTAATGCGTTTTTTTACCATCAAGGACATCTGGTAATACGATCACGCCGATCGCCACCAAAATGATGGTGCCGACCAGACGATTTTGAAACTTACTTGCCATTTACTCTCCTTGACTCTGCCAGTGTTCGAGTACTTCACCAACCGTATGGAAAGAACCTACAACCAGAATGACATCTTCCGCTTCAGCCTTTGTCAACGCGGCTTTAAATGCGTCGACAGGAGCTTCAAAGCGGTCATTGCCATCAGGAAGATACTCACAAAGTTCCGCTGCACTTGCAGCTCTTGGCCCTTGTAACGACGCTGGATACCAATGGCTGGCAACCGGAGCCAACACTTCAAGCGTGGCCTTAATATCTTTGTCGTGCAGCATCGCAACCACAGCGTGGATTTTTTTATCCAAGTACTTCTGTTGAATGCGTTCAACCAAATACTCAGCAGAATGCGGGTTGTGTGCCACATCGAGGATGATTATAGGCTTCGTACTCACCACCTGCATTCGACCAGGTAGCTTAGCGCTGTTGAGGCCTTTAACGATGTTGATGTCCGACAAGTCCAGATTTGCTGTCGCGAGTGCCATTAAAGCGGTTGCTGCATTTTGCAAAGGTAAACCAGGGATAGGAAGCGCTTCTAACTCGTATGGGCCATGCGTCCAACGCCAAGTATGTTCATCGACAACTTGATAGTTATACTGAATTTCCACTTGATAAAGTTCTGCACCAATATCATCAGCATGCGCTGCCACAGTAGAAGGCGCCTTGGGCTGACCACAGATTGCGGGCTTACCACTTCGGTAGATGCCTGCTTTCTCATAGCCAATCACATTGATGTCATCACCGAGCCAGTCAACATGGTCGATAGCGAGGCTAGTAATCACCGAAACATCATGGTCAACAACATTAGTGGCATCCAATCGCCCTCCTAGCCCGACTTCTAGCAATACGACATCCACTTTTTCAGTTTGGAAAAGGCGCAACGCCGCCAAAGTCCCATATTCAAAAAAGCTTAGGCTAATATCACCACGTTGCTTTTCAATAAAATCAAACGCTTCTGTGTGCTTCTCATCAGCCAGATCTTGGCCATTAATACGGACACGTTCGTTATAACGAATTAGGTGGGGAGAACTGTAAACACCAACGGAGTAACCTGCATCAAGCAATATGGCTTCCATAAGTGCACAAGTGGAACCTTTTCCATTGGTCCCCGCGACAGTAATCACAGTAGGAGCAGGTTTAACTAGATTGGTTTTCTCGGCGACAGCCTGAACACGATCTAGACCGAGATCGATAGCAGAGGTGTGTATGTTTGTTAAATAATCAAGCCACATCGCAAGAGGGGATGTGGCTTGAGGAATTTGGGTTTGACTCATCTAACTCTAACCAAGTAATTGTGGTTGTTTGTTAGTTTGTTACTTTACCCTTTTTCGTCCGCTTCTGGTACAGAATAAGCAGCTTCATTTTGTGAATCGTTCACAGAAACCACTAGAGGCGAAGGTTGGTTGGTCATTTTCGCAATCAGGCTACCAACACGCTGACGCATTTCGCGGCGATCAACGATCATATCGATAGCACCATGCTCAAGCAAGAACTCGCTGCGCTGGAAACCTTCCGGAAGATCTTCACGTACCGTCTGTTCGATAACACGACGACCAGCGAAACCGATCAACGCTTTAGGTTCACCGATATTTACGTCACCTAGCATTGCCAAACTTGCAGAAACACCACCCATCGTCGGATCAGTCATGACTGAGATAAACGGCAGGCCTTTTTGAGACAGACGCTCAAGTGCAGCACTGGTTTTCGCCATTTGCATTAGAGACATCAAAGCCTCTTGCATACGTGCACCACCACTTGCAGAGAAACAAACAAGACCTGTGTTGCTCTCAATAGCCGCTTCTACAGCGCGGACAAAACGAGCGCCAACTACAGAGCCCATTGAACCGCCCATGAAAGAGAATTCAAATGCACAAGCAACAACAGGAAGGCCTAATAGTTCACCTTTCATTACAACAAGGGCATCTTTCTCCCCACTGCTCTTTTGTGCAGCCGAGATACGATCTTTGTATTTCTTTGAATCTTTGAACTTAAGCTTGTCTTGTGGCTCAAGTTCATCCGCTAGTTCAACACGGTTGTTTTCATCCAAAAATGTTTCCAGACGACGACGCGCCTTCATACGCATGTGATGATCACATTTCGGACATACTTCTAGGTTACGCTCTAGTTCAGCGTGATAAAGCACCTGTTCACAAGATGTACACTTGGTCCACACACCTTCAGGGATGGACGCTTTACGTGAACTAACAATGTTGCTTTTTTCTAAAATCTTTTCAAGCCAACTCATGGAAGACCTTTTTCTCTCATCGCCTCCGCACTTTGCGAAGGACAAAAATTCTGAATTTACGCGAGAGGATTAAAGCATATAAAATGCCAAGTGTAGACAAAAAACTGGTTGTACCTATTTCTTACACTAATGTCTCACGCCCTAAAGAACTGATTAGTTGGACAATTTATCACGAATTAGTTCAAATTGTCTGGCAAAAATAGTGGCCCAATTGGCACTCTTGGCAATTCAAATTCTGCTGGATAATCAACATCAACCAGATAGAGGCCTGCTGCCTTCGCTGTTGCTCCCGCAAGCTTGCGATCTTTCACTTCGAGCAACCACTTTATCCACTCTGGTTTCTGTTCCCCGCGGCCAACACAGATAAGGCTTCCGGTAATATTACGCACCATATGATGAACAAAGGCATTCGCCTTGATATCAATCACTACGTATTGTCCGTGACGAGTCACATCCAAGTGCATAATGTTACGCCAAGGGCTACGGGACTGGCAGTGTACCGCTCTGAACGACGTGAAGTCGTTCTCACCCAACAAATATTGACCAGCTTGGTGCATCTTCTCAGCATCTAACTCGCCGTGATAGTGGCTAACACCAGAGGACATAATGCCTGGTCGGAATGCGCTATTAAAAATGATGTATCGATAACGCCGTGCTGTAGCGGAAAAACGAGCATGGAACTCTTCAGGCACCTCTTTTGCCCAACGAACTGCAATATCATTCGGTAGATTGGCATTGACACCCATTGTCCACGCAACCATTTTTCGGCTGGCGCTAGTGTCAAAATGGACCACTTGACCCGTTCCATGAACGCCCGCATCAGTGCGCCCTGCACACTGCACTTCTACAGGATGGTTTGCAACGATACTCAGAGCACGCTCAAGTTTCTCTTGTACGCTTTTCACTTCTTTTTGTCGCTGCCAACCATAGTAATGAGTACCGTTATACTCAATACCTAACGCAATTCTCATCAGGGTGTTCTCTTTGAAAATGGGGCGGGAAGTATAAACATTTTTGCAAAAAAAGATAAGGGGGCTCAGCGCCCCCTTGTAGATTACTCATTCATCGACCGTTGATCGCATCGATTAAGTTTTTCGCCTCTCGGCGAATCTCGTCGCTACCATCCACAATAGCCTCTTCTAGCAACTTAATTGCGCCTTGAGCATCATTCATCTCAATGTAGATTTTAGCTAAATCAAGTTTGCCAGACGCCTCTGAATTGTTGTCAACATCAACATCTCCGGTATCCCCGATAACGTCTGGGAAGTCACTTAACCCGACATCAAGCTTCAACTCTTCTTCTTCAAAGCTTTGCTGCTCTTCTTTTTCAACCTCAGCCATCAGCTCATCAATGGTACGGAACTCTCCTTCTTGCGGATTGAAATCACCCAGCTCTTCTTGGTCTTCCCAGTTTTCATCTAAGATTTGAGCTTGTTCAGGACGATTACCATCATCCCAGACACCCTGTTGATCTTCCGGTATATCATCAGTAATTTGAGCTTGTTGTTCAGGGGATAAACTAAAGCCGTTCCAGTCTTCTCCCCCCACTTCCAGCATGGCTTCAATATCCATCCCTGCACTATCAGAAGTGACTGAATCGACAGGTTTATCAAAGTCAAAGCTAGCAGTTTGTTCTGGTTCACTTTCAGAAAGCAATTCATTAAATGCAGCTTCATTGAAAGCGTGATGCGCCAATTCCTCGGCTTCATCAGAACGATCCATGGCCTCAGATGGAATCTCTTCAAGAGATGGTAGTTCGAGCTCATCAAGTTTGAAGTCAACATCATCAGAACCACTATCGAACGCTTCGGCTAACGCATCTTGTTCGTCAAATTCAGGCAAGTCCCGCTCGTTGACTTCAAGAGATTCCTCCTGTTGAACAGTATTTACTTCAGGGTCTAGTTCCTCAATTGCGTCCGCCGACGCTCCTTGTTCTATATATCCTGGAATGTCTAAGTCATCGAGCTCTAGCGAGCCCTTTGACTCGGAAGGAGAAGATTCGAGTTCAGCTTCTTCAGTAACATCTACTAGTGCGTCTTCTTCGCTGTATTCTGGGAGATCTAAATCATCCAGTTCTAACGATTCTTCAGGCTCAGCGACAGGTGCTTCAAGCTCTGACTCTTCAGCAACATCCGCTAGTGCATCTTCTTCGCTGTATTCTGGAATATCTAAATCATCCAGTTCTAACGATTCTTCAGATTCAACGGCAGGTGCTTCAAGCTCTGACTCTTCAGCAACATCCGCTAGTGCGTCTTCTTCGCTGTATTCAGGTAACTCTAAATCATCCAGCGCTAAAGACTCTTCTGACTCAGCGATAGGCGCTTCATGCTCTGGCTCTTCGGCAACATCCGCTAGCGCATCTTCTTCACTGTATTCTGGAAGATCTAAATCGTCTAAGGCTAACGACTCTTCAGGTTCAGCGATAGGTGCTTCAAGTTCAGGCTCTTCGGCAACGTCTGCTAGTGCGTCTTCTTCGCTGTATTCTGGAAGATCTAAATCGTCTAAGGCTAACGACTCTTCAGGTTCAGCGACAGGTGCTTCAAGCTCTGGCTCTTCGGCAACATCTGCCAGTGCGTCTTCTTCGCTGTATTCTGGAAGTTCTATATCATCCAGTTCTAACGATTCTTCAGATTCAACGACAGATGCTTCAAGTTCAGGCTCTTCTGCAACATCTGCCAGTGCGTCTTCTTCGCTGTATTTTGGAAGATCTACATCATCCAGTTCTAACGATTCTTCAGATTCAGCAGCAGGTGCTTCAAGCTCTGGCTCTTCGGCAACATCCGCTAGTGCGTCTTCTTCGCTGTATTCTGGAAGATCTAAATCGTCTAAGGCTAACGACTCTTCAGGTTCAGCGACAGGTGCTTCAAGCTCTGGCTCTTCAGCAACGTCTGCTAGCGCGTCTTCTTCGCTGTATTCTGGAAGATCTAAATCATCCAGTTCTAATGAATCTTCAGATTCAACGGCAGGTGCTTCAAGCTCCGGCTCTTCGGCAACATCGGCCAGCGCATCTTCTTCGCTGTATTCTGGAAGTTCTATATCATCCAGTTCTAATGATTCTTCAGATTCAACGGCAGGAGCTTCAAGCTCAGGCTCTTCAGCAACGTCTGCTAGCGCGTCTTCTTCGCTGTATTCTGGAAGATCTAAATCATCCAGTTCTAATGAATCTTCAGATTCAACGGCAGGTGCTTCAAGTTCAGGCTCTTCTGCAACATCCGCTAGCGCGTCTTCTTCGCTGTATTCTGGAAGTTCTATATCATCCAGTTCTAACGATTCTTCAGATTCAACAACAGGTGCTTCAAGTTCTGGTTCTTCGGCAACGTCTGCTAGTGCACCTTCTTCGCTGTATTCTGGAAGATCTAAATCGTCTAGGGCTAACGACTCTTCAGGTTCAGCGACAAGTGCTTCAAGTTCTGGCTCTTCGGCAACGTCTGCTAGTGCATCTTCTTCGCTGTACTCTGGAAGCTCTATGTCATCCAGTTCCAATGAATCTTCTGACTCAGCAACAGGCGCTTCAAGCTCCGGCTCTTCTGCAACATCCGCTAGTGCGTCTTCTTCGTTGTACTCTGGAAGCTCTATGTCGTCCAGTTCCAATGAATCTTCTGACTCAGCAACAGGCGCTTCAAGCTCCGGCTCTTCTGCAACATCCGCTAGTGCGTCTTCTTCGCTGTATTCTGGAAGATCTAAATCATCCAGCGCTAGCGACTCTTCTGACTCAGCGGCAGGTGCTTCAAGCTCTGGCTCTTCAGCAGCAGGCGTATCAGCCATGAGATCATCAGATATTGCTTCGGACGCTTCATCTTCAATCAGCCAATCATCATCTTCCGGAACCCCAAATTCATTTGGAATAGCTTCAGGCATTGGGGCCGCTGATTGTTCTATTGCTGGTTCTGGAGTCTCTGGAGTCTCTGGAGTCTCTGGAGTCTCTGGAGTCTCTGGAGTCTCTGGAGTCTCTGGAGTCTCTGGAGTCTCTGGAGTCTCTTCAGATGGTGTGTCCGTTTGCTCCTGCTGAGCAAGTAAATCTTCCTCAACAGGCGCATTTTCTTCAGCAGCAATGGCAGTACTCTCATCTAACTCTGCTGAAGAAGTAACCGGAACTTCATGACTCTCTTCCAGTTCAGAACTTGGGTTTTCGACTTCATCAATAGCAGACGTCAGCCAATCATCTTCGTGCTCGGACTCCGAACCCGTAGCTTCCGGCTCATCGAGTTCAAGTGGTTCTACATCGCTTGAAAGAGCATCCTGATTTTCGTCCTCAGCCAAATCAAACTCAGACTCTTCGGCTAATTCAGGGTTTTCCACCTCATCAATCGCTGAAGTCAGCCAATCATCCTCTTCTGGCTCTGGCTCTGGCTCTGGCTCTGGCTCTGGCTCTGGCTCTGGCTCTGGCTCTGGCTCTGGCTCTGGCTCTGGCTCTGGCTCTGGCTCTGGCTCTGGCTCTGGCTCTGGCTCTGGCTCTGGCTCTGGCTCTGGCTCTGGCTCTGGCTCTGGCTCTGGCTCTGGCTCTGGCTCTGGCTCTGGCTCTGGCTCTGGCTCTGCAAAGTTTGAATCATCTTCAGGTTGCGGTGCAACAGCTTCCTCAGATACTGCTTCACTTAAATCGGGTTCATCCAAATCAAGCTCATCGAGCAATGGATCACCTTCGGGCGCAGCGCTCAACATGTCATCGATAAAATCTTCACTGGAGAATTTATCTGTACCAGCAATGTCATCCAAAGACTCAACAGCGTCAGCAAGCGCAACATCTTGGTTCAACTCATTGCTCAGAGTGAGATCTTCATTCTCTTCCTCTACCGATTCATCGCTCTGCTTTTCAATCTCTAGCAACTCTTCAAACAGGTCGGTGCCTTCATCACCGAGTTCTTCAGTAACTTGCTGTTGTTGCTCAGATTGTGTCTCGAATAAATCATCCAGTAACTCTGTACTATCTTCAAGTGAGCTTACATCTTGGGTATGATCATCAGACAAAAACTCATCAAGTGTTTCGGTTGACTCTGCATCAAGCTCATTGCTGTCATCGGTGATCAGTTCATCGAAGACATTATCATCGCTAAGATCGAGATCGTCGCTTAAGAAGTCATCTAGCGCCTTATCTGAACTAGGATCTGTCTCCTCACCATCATCAATCAGCTCATCGAGTAAGTCTGTACTGTTTTCACTGACTTCTGGTGTTGGCTCTTCCACCATTTCATCCAGAAGCGCAGTCTCATCAAGTGCTTCAGCTTCAAGCTTTTCTAGGTCTGCCTGAGCTTCCACTTGAGCAAAGAGGTCATCAATTTCGCTATCTGACGCTAGACTAGGCTCATCTGTATCGGTGCTCCCAGCATCATCATCACTCAGATCAAAGCCACCATCAGCCTCATCAAGCAACGAGTCAAAGTCCAGATCGTCACTCGTATCATCAGTGTCACTTTCATTGAACAAGTCGTCTAACAGTGACTGATCCAACTCATCGGTGCCAAGATCTTCCGAGTCTCCATCTGATGCCAGCAGTGAGTCTAGCTCGTCTTGAGAAATCTCATCGTCATCATCTGATAAATCAAATTCACCTTCTGGTGACTCATCCTCAATAACAACTTCATCCAGGGCTCGCTCCATTTCTTCAAGGCCCAGTGCTTTATCTTCGCTATTCACACTGATGCCATTGGAGCTCATATCCATATCGGCAAGCGCTTCGTCTAGCTCGCCATCGTCCCCGATGCCCGCGAATGGGTCTTCGCCATCTTCACCTTCAAGATTGAAATCGAGATCGTTATCTTCTAAGTCGGCAAAGACATCTACTTCGCCATCTTCTTTACCTTCATCTAAACCAGAATCATCCGAGAACAACTCTTCTTCATCGTCGGTTGATTCACCAAACAAGTCATCATCAAGCAGTAAATCATCATCCACTTCTTCATTAAGAGAATCCGGAGCGATTGGCGCAACAGGTTCAGCGGTTTGTTCGGTCGCGGTTTGTGCTTCTGAATCTTCTTTCTTACGGCGACCCAGCAAGATCATGATCAGCAAGCCAATCAGCAAGCCTGGGATGATAGCCAGCGCAGCGACAAGCCAAGTATTAGAGAGCAGTTCATCGAGCGGAGAGGGTTGCATTTTCTGCTCTTCGGCAAGTCGCAGACGTTCCGCTTCGAGTAATTTTTCTACCTCATTGCGAATGCGAGACTCATCACCCAGCTCATCTTTCAGCACATCCACTTCGGACTGAACATCAGCCAACATCAAGCGCAACTTATGATTTTTCTCTTCCAGAGCCATCAACTCGCCTTCTGAACTTTCGAGTTGTTTCTCCAAAGTCGAAACTTGCGCTTTTTGCTCTTGCTTGGCTATTTTTGCTAAATCCGCATTTGGCTGCATTGCCGGTTTGGTATCATCCATCATTGGCTTTTCAGCGTCAGATGGTTTCATTTCTTCAGGTTGTTGCTGAGGCGAGGTTTGCGGGGTTGGGCGAGAAACCGCAGGAATATCCGTCAAGCGTGCTTGATGGGCCGCCATAACATTGACAGCTTCTTGTGTCGAAACGCTTTGAACTTGAGCCAACGAAGGAATTCGTAGTGTACTGCCTGGAATAAGCTCGTGGATGTTTTGATTTTCAAACGCTTGAGGGTTTAGCTGATACACAGCAAGTAACGTTTGTTGTACAGAAACGCTAGCTGATGGACGCAAACGGCTGGCAATAGCCCAAAGTGTTTCTTGAGAAGTAGTTGGTCCATAAAAGCGAGAAGGCTCGTTGTTACGCAGATCTTGGGGGACAAAATCAGAATATTGCGGCGATGCTTGTATCTCGCCGTCAGGTCCCTTAAGGCGAATAGTTTCTGCACTAACAATCGATGTCTGAGTCACGGCTACTAATGCAACAGGCAGCAGCAGACGCTTAAAAATTCGAAGCATAGAAGGCTCAGCTATGTGCTCAATAAATTTTAATGTAATGATCTGTTAAATATATCGGATAAACACGCTAAAACTATAGGTGCATAGCTAAAAAATGTGTGGCTGCCGCCATATTCGCACTAATCTCACACTAAATTTAGGAATCTGATTAAAAAAGCCTCACACGATGGTGAGGCTTTGCTATAAGTGTTAATAATACGCTCAGTAGTAATCGCGAATCAGAACTTCTGCAATCTGAACCGCATTGGTTGCTGCGCCTTTGCGAACGTTATCTGCTACAACCCACAAGTTGATACCACTATGGTGGCTGATATCGTTGCGAATACGACCAACCATCACGTGATCTTTACCACCCGCATCACGAACCTGTGTCGGGAAATCTTCACCATGGAACACTTCAACCCCCTCGGTCTGCTCTAATAAATTAGCCACTTCATGAGCATCAATAGGTGCACGAGTTTCGATATGAAGTGCTTCCGCATGACCATAGAAAACAGGCACTCGCACACAAGTCGGGTTAACCGTGATTGACGAGTCATTAAAGATTTTCTGCGTTTCCCACACCATTTTCATCTCTTCTTTGGTGTAGCCATTTTCCATAAACTGGTCAATTTGCGGCAGACAGTTAAAAGCAATTTGCTGTGAGAACTGCTCATTTTCAGCCGGCATGCCATTAAGCAGCTTAGCAGTTTGGCCTGCCAACTCATCGATACCAGATTTACCAGCGCCAGAAACGGATTGGTAAGTCGAGACATTAATACGATCGATGCCCACGGCATCATGAATCGGCTTAAGTGCTACCAACATTTGAATCGTCGAACAGTTCGGGTTAGCGATGATATTGCGGTTACGGAACTCGGCAATCGCTTCAGGATTAACCTCAGGCACAACCAAAGGAATGTCATACTCATAACGGAAGTTAGAGGTATTATCGATGACAATCACCCCTTCATCGGCGGCGATTGGCGCCCACTTAGCCGATAGTTCTCCTCCAGCGGAAAACAGGCCGATGTGTACCTGAGACCAATCAAAGTTCTCAACGTTTTCGACTTTGATGGTTTTGCCATTAAAACGGTAAGTCTTGCCTTCACTGCGTTCACTGGCTAGCAGAAAAAGGTCACCAACAGGAAACTTACGTTCCTGCAGTACTTCGAGAATTGTTTCACCGACTGCGCCGGTCGCACCTAAAATGGCAACGTTATATTGCTGGCTCATTGACTTACCTCAATTTGAAAACCTAATTTCGCTAGTGGTTGCAGGTTAGCCTCTGCATTTCCTCTTAGCGTGACTGCACTATATTCACGGCGATCCCAGTAGTTCTTACGCATCAAGTCAAACGCACCGGTTTGACTGATTTCACGACGGAACAATGCATCGTCTTTACGCACATCATAGACAAGTTGCGTCAGATTGTGCAGCGTGGCTTCTTCCCAAGCTCTGTCCAATACTAACTCCGGCACTGGAGCTGTAGGCAGAAGTTCACTGGCATGTGCACGTAAATCGTTATTCAGAAACTCGCAGAAGCTATTAAAAATCATCGTTGTCCCGCGAGCTTTCCCCTCTAAACCATAACCGGCAACATGGGGGGTTGCGAATGCTAGCAGAGGCAGAAGCTCCATATCAACCTCTGGCTCGAATTCGAACACATCCAATGCCGCAATAAAGCCATCTTGTTTTCTCAGACGAGCTTTCAACGCAGCGTTGTCAACGACTGGCCCGCGCGCCGCATTGATTAAAATTTGGTCACCACGTAACTTATTCAACACAGTTTCATTGATTAGATGATGAGTCGGAAAATCACCATCACGGGTGATTGGAGTATGAGTCGTAATGATATCCGCTTGCTCAAACAATGCATCTAACGGGGTGAAATTACGCTCATCTCCCGCCGCTTGCTTAGGTGGATCATTGATAAGCACCTTAATACCGATGCCTTCCAAACATTGCTGTAGATAACTACCCACCTGACCTGCGCCAATAATTCCAACGGTTTTATCAAATACTGAAAAGCCTTGTTGCTGCGCAAGTACCATCATAACGCTGAACGCATACTCAGCTACACCGACTTTGTTGCACCCAGGTGCCGCGGTGAAAAAGATGCCTTTCTCTTTAAGTAACGCCTGATCAACATGATCCATACCAGCGGTTGCTGTTCCAACAAACTTCAGTCGATTCGCTTTAGAAATAAGCTCTGCATTCACTTTAGTAACAGAGCGAATCATCAACGCATCTACATCGACCAAGTCATCGGCGTTCAGAGTACGTCCGGATTTTAAAACAACCTCGCCCAGCTGGCTAAAAAGCTGCTCAGCATAAGGCATATTTTCATCAATTAGGATTTTCATGGCTTAAGAGATTTGATTTGAGAATTGCAGTGATTGTGCAGAAAAGCGCTGTCTCTGTCGAGCACTAGCGGCAGAAAGAAAAATGCCCGGCATAAGCCGGGCAAAGTTCCAGAACAAAAGGATCCCGACCCGCTCTCCATGGGTCAGAGTCTGCGTCTGTTCAACTACGTTTTGTATCAAAGCGTAGTCAAGCTCTGGAAACCTGTGTACTGGGAAACCCCAGCCGTTCAGTTAGCCTTGGTATTTTTTGATAACCAATGTTGCGTTTGTACCACCAAAACCAAAGCTGTTTGACATTACTGTTGTCAATTCTGCATCACGTGTTTCAGTCACGATGTCTAGGCCTTGAGCCGCTTCATCCAGATTTTCAACGTTCACGCTTGGTGCGATGAAGTTGTTGTCTAGCATTAGCGTAGAGTAAATCGCTTCATGTACGCCAGCCGCACCAAGAGCATGACCTGTCATCGCTTTTGTCGCAGAAATTGCTGGGCTGTTGTCACCAAACAGTTCTTGAATAGCGCCTAGCTCTTTTACGTCACCAACTGGTGTTGATGTACCGTGCGTGTTCACGTAGTCAATTGCGTCTACGTCTTGCATCGCCATCTTCATACAACGCACTGCGCCTTCACCTGATGGAGCAACCATGTCGTAGCCATCAGACGTCGCGCCATAGCCAACGATCTCACCGTAGATTTTCGCGCCACGAGCCAGAGCGTGTTCTAGCTCTTCGATAACCAGCATGCCGCCGCCACCAGAGATAACGAAACCATCACGATCAGCATCGTAAGTACGAGAAGCTTTATCTGGCGTTTCGTTGTACTTAGTAGATAGTGCGCCCATCGCGTCAAACATCATAGTTTGAGACCAATCTAGCTCTTCACCACCACCAGCGAATACGATGTCTTGCTTACCAAGCTGGATAAGCTCCATTGCGTGACCAACACAGTGTGCAGAAGTGGCACACGCTGAACTCATTGAGTAGTTTACGCCACGGATTTTAAATGGCGTTGCAAGACACGCAGAAACTGTAGAGGACATAGTACGAGGAACCATGTAAGGGCCCACACGTTTCACGCCTTTTGCACGCATAGTATCTACTGCCAATGCTTGGTTCAGTGCAGAAGCACCACCAGAGCCAGCTACGATACCTGTGCGGTCATTAGAAACCTGTTCTTCAGTCAGGCCAGCATCTTCGATTGCCTGCTGCATTGATAGGTATGCATACGCAGCCGCATCACCCATAAAGCGCATCTGTTTACGGTCAATATGCTCTGATGGGTTGATTTTCAGATCACCCCAAACCTGTGAACGTAGACCTTGTTCTTTAAACTGCTCAGAGGCAGTAATGCCAGATTTACCTGCTTTTAGAGACGCTAAAACTTCTTCGACGTTGTTACCGATACTTGAAACAATACCCATACCGGTGATTACGACTCGTTTCATTATGACATTCCTATAATTCAAAAATCTGCTAGATGATAACTAAGTTACCTGTGAAAAGTGGTCAGCTTTCCCAGAAAACCGTACAATCGCCACAACTTTATCGTCTTCATCACAAAAATTCAGACATTATGACCTCAATTACCAATGCTCAGCTGGGCTGGAACGATGCCGGAACCCCAGTATCAGACCAGTTTGATGACGTTTATTTTTCCAACGTAAACGGCCTTGAAGAGACCCGCTACGTCTTTCTTCATCAAAATCATCTGCCACAAAGATGGCAAGATTATGACCAGCGTCGTTTTGTCATCGGAGAAACAGGCTTTGGTACAGGTCTGAATTTCCTCGCAGTTTGGCAATGGTTTGAAGAATTTAGGCGTCAAAACCCGGATGCGCCACTAAAAGAGCTGCATTTTGTGAGTTTCGAAAAGTACCCTCTGAGTAAAGATGACCTGATTAAAGCTCACCAAGCTTGGCCGGAACTGGCTGAATACGCAAGAAAATTACAGCAATATTATCCGATTGCGGTTCCAGAGTGCCACCGAATTGTCCTTGAAGACGGCGCGATAACCCTAGACCTATGGTTTGGTGATATAAAAGATTGCATGCCAAAAGTCCCTGTTGGTGAACAAGGGTTGATTGATGCATGGTTTCTTGATGGTTTTGCTCCCAGCAAGAATCCTGAAATGTGGAATCAAGAACTGTTCGATGGCATGGCCAAACTCGCTAAGCAAGATTGTACCTGTGCCACTTTCACTGCGGCGGGCTTCGTGCGACGTGGGTTGATTGAAGCCGGTTTCGAAATGAAAAAAGTCAAAGGCTTTGGCACCAAACGTGACATGATTGCCGGACACCTAGCCCAGCGGGAGCCTCACACTAACCATAAGCCTTGGTTCCATCGCGATAGTAGTGGCTCGACTCAGTCCGTAGCGATTATTGGCGGAGGTATTGCCAGTGCCACTTTAGCAACAACGCTCATCCGCCGAGGAATAAAAGTAACCCTATATTGCCAAGACTCCGAAGCCGCGCAAGGAGCGTCGGGTAATCGTCAGGGTGCAGTCTACCCACTACTGAATGGTTCGCACACAGGTGTCTCTCGCGTATTTGCTCCGGCTTTTTTGTTTGCTCGCCAGTTTATTGAACAAGCGGCTCAATCAACTAACTTTGACCATGATTGGTGTGGCGTGACTCAACTGATGTGGGATGAAAAATCACAAGCCAAGCTGGAACGCATGTTGAGTGGTAATTTTGATAATGGTCTTATCCGCCAACTTAGCGTTGAACAAACCAACCAAATACTTGGTTTGCCGGTTAATATGGGCAGCGTGCATTACCCACTTGGCGGATGGCTATGCCCAGCTCAGTTTACTCAAGAGTTGATTGAACATTTATCCCAAACTCCACTGTTTGAAGGACGTTATCAAACTAAGATAGACGATATGCGTTGGGATGAAGAACACGCTAGCTGGACATTAAGCAGCGGTGACAAAACCTTCACTCACGATACTGTTGTGGTAGCCAATGGTCATCAGTTCAGTGAATTACCTCAGACGAAAGACGTACCTCTTGGTCAGGTTAAAGGTCAGGTGAGCCATATTCCGACCAACAGTGAGCTCAGCAAACTCAAAACGGTGCTTTGCTACGACGGCTATATGACGCCGGTAAACCCGAATAACGGATTTCATTGCATTGGTGCGAGCTACGACAGAGAGAATCTGAATCGTGAGTTTGACCCCGTCGCCCAACAAGGTAACGGAGACAAGCTACGTAAATGTGTCCCAGAACAAAGCTGGCCCCACCAAGTCGACACCTCAGGTAACCAATCACGCCAGGGTATTCGTTGTGTGAGCCGAGACCACTTGCCATTTATTGGCAGTGTCGGAGATTTAGACAAAACCAAGCAGGTTTACCACAATCTGCAAACCACTAAGCTGGAAGACGCAGAAAAAGCGCCGTCTTACCCTAACCTATTCTGTATGCTTGGTCTGGGATCGCGCGGCTTAAGCTCCGCACCGCTCTTAGCAGAAACCTTAGCTTCACAGATATGTGGTGACCCACTACCGCTACCAGTGGATGTATTGGAAGAGCTTCATCCAAGCCGTATGTGGGTAAGAAAATTGAGAAAAGGCAAAGCCATCACTGAGCTCTAAAGTGACAAAGAGAGCTTACCGAGTCATTCCCTATAAGCTCTCTGTCTTAAGATCAGCGTAACGTTGATACTGCAGCTTTGACTTGCTCAGCCACTTCCTGACTTTTAAATGACCCGGACTCCAAGTCAAAATTGTCGTAAAAGCTTGGAATAGATACAGAGGCTTTCACTTCAGCACCAAAGTATGGAGCAGAACCTGTAGCAGCAGCTAAAACATTAGACGCACCGCCAGGGCCTGGTGATGTAGACAGGTAAATGGCTGGCTTATTGGCAAATACGTTACGCTCAATACGTGTTGCCCAATCAAACAGGTTTTTATACGCAGCAGGGTAAGAACCATTGTGCTCTGCGAAAGAAATAATCAACGCATCAGCCTGAGCAATGTCCTCCAAAAACGCTTTTGCTTCCTCAGCCTGACCAATTTCCTTTTCTTTATCTTCACTAAACAGCGGAACATCGTAGCTGTTAAGATCCAAGATAGTCACATCTGCTCCTTCAACTAGATGAGCAGCATAAGTTGCTAACGTTTTGTTGATAGACGTTGAGCTGGTTGAAGCTCCAAAAGCGACGATTTTCATAATTCTGTCTCCTGACTCTCTCCTTACTATGTACAGAAGAGCATATCCAGCGAACAGAAAACCAACAACTATAAAATGTTTAAGGGCTTGTTCGAAATATTCGAACAAGCCCTTAATAAAAAGATATCTGTAGAGGTTAGGCTTGATTGACTAACTCTAACCATAGGTCGTTGACGATAGTGCGATCGGCAGGACTCAATTCGGAACGTGCGTCATCCAGACTGCCTTGAATACGTACTTTCAGTTCTTCTATATCATTGACGCCTTCTTCTTCACACGAAGCAGCAGATAGAGAAATATGTCCACGTAGGTACCCACCAGCAAACAACTCATCATCAGATGCGGTCTCAATACGCGCATCAATCATTTCTAGTAGCTTCTCTTCAAATTCAATAATCATAATGCTCTATTGCCCGGGTCAGTTTGATTCTCAAAAAGAATGCAGAGCTTCTCACATTGAGAAAATTAACGCAAACCCTAGTTATATCAAGGGCTGGCAGCATGGCACGCGCTGTGCACTTCCTCAACTATTCAACGAAGTTCAGCGAGGAAGAACCCATGAAAAGAAAACAAACGGCTTTAAACATATCGGTGGTAGCCAGTGCTTTGTTCCAAGCATCATTCGCCTTTGCAGAGACACCATTCACCTCGTGTCCGACTCAAGCATTTTTGATTCAGAATCCAACAGGCACGCCAGTCGCCTATGGTGTCAACATCGACGTCGGTAGCTACGTCACACTGGATTCCAATTTAGATACTGCAAAGCTAAATGGTGTGGGTTATAGCAAACATGACGACTTCATTTACGGCTGGGATTATGGCACAGCCTCACTTTCTCGCATTGATTCCACCTTTACAAAAACGTTGCTCAATGTCAGCAAGCCATCTGGTGCCCCTACTTCTATCTACGTTGGTGACGTATCTCTTGATGAGAACGCCTGGTACGGCTATAGACCTAATTACGGGCTCTACAAAATTGATTTAGATACTCTTGTCATGGAGCTTTCATCACCGCCTAGCCAATTCGGTAATCCTTCAATATACGATTTGGCCTTTCATCCTGACAACAGCCTGGCTTATTCCATCGATTCAAATGGTTACCTTTGGGAGATTGATGTCAACGCTGGCACTTCCAATCGACTAAACCAACTGTTAGATAAAAATGTACTCGGATATCGCTTTACTTTTGGTGCGGTCTATTTCGATGTCGATGGTAATTTCTACGCCAGCAACAACAGCAATGGGTATGTCTTCAAAGTAACTATCAATGGAAACAGCTCCAACGCAGAATTTTTTGCTTATGGCCCTTCCAGTAATTCCAACGATGGTGCTCGCTGTGCTCTCGCTCCAGTCGAACCCAGTGAATACACCGATTTCGGCGATGCGCCAGACAGTTACAAAACGACTTTCGCTTCTTCTGGTGCGCGTCATGGTATGTCAGATCTTAAGTTAGGTTCTGTTATTGATGGAGAGACCGACGGTAGCCCATATCCGCTCAGTGATGATACTTCAGATGGTTCGGACGATGATGACGGTATCCAATTCCCCGTCCCAATTCAGGTGGGACAAACCAGTAAAATCATCGCAACGGCTGCAGGTACATCTGACAGTTCAGTGCTCAATGCTTGGATTGATTTCGACCGAGATGGTGAGTTTGAGTCTAACGAAATCATCATCAGCGACCAATCGATGAACGATAGCACTGGCGACATCTTCTTTACTGTGCCAACTTGGGCTGTCACCGGAGAGACTTGGGCTCGATTCAGAATTTCCAACACATCGGGCATTGGTCCAAGCGGCGGTGTTCCCGCGGGTGAGGTGGAAGACTACCTAGTCGACATCACGGAGAGCGGTGTAGTGACCGAACTATACCCCAGCGGTGGTGGTTATACTTCTTTCGCCTATGAAGATCAGTACCCAAGAAGCGGCGACTATGACATGAACGACGTCCTGATGAACGTTAAATACACGGAGTACCAGCTCAACGACCAAGTCATTCGCATGAAGATTGAAGGTCAGGTCGCCGCTCTCGGCGGTAACTACCACTCAGGTTTTGCTATTCGATTGCCTAATGTCGCAAAAGAAGACGTTAAATCAGATTCAGTACAACTTTACGTGAATAACGAGTTGCAAACCGCGACCGTACTAGAAACAGACACTGTCGACGCGGTATTCATCATTCACGAAGACTTGTGGGATATTACTGAGCCTGGTGAAGCTGAAGAGTGCACTATGTTCCGAACTCAAGAAAACTGCGGAACGAGTTATCGTCCAAGCTGGAGCCTCACCTTTTCGTTTGAAAATGCAGTCGACACATCAACCATGCCAGAATTCCCGTATGACCCATTTATATTTGCAGCACCTGGTCATTATTACGGTGATATTGGTTATCAGTTGACAGGCGGGTTCCCAGGACGAGGTTTAGAAATTCACCTCAAAAACCAATCCCCGACCAGTAAGTTTGACACGCGATACAAGTCTTACGGTGTCGATGCATCAAGTGGCGATACCCACTACCACGATGACAAAGGTCTACCTTGGGGTATAGAAATCCCTACAACCTGGCAGCATCCATACGAACAGGTCAATATTTTAGAGGCTTACACCAAATTTGACGATTACGCCGAAGACGCCACAGGTCAAACTGAACCGACCTGGTACGAAACTTCTGTAGACGGCAAAATTTATATCGACTAAAGGAGAAACGATTATGTGGAATATCAAACTGACGCACTTATTTGCAATGGTAATACTTGTTTCTCTCTCCGGCTGTGGCGGCGGCGGAGGTGGTGAAGGAGGCTCTTCAGGTTCATCAACGGGCTCTTCAGCCGCTGCAGCATCAACCGATGAAGATTCCAACACTTTGGCCGATGTGCGTATCGATTATGACAATAATCTTTCTTCGGTGTATCAGGTCGACATAGATGTCAGCCTACCTCACCTTTCAGCCTCTCAGGTTTACATCTCCGTCTGTGATAATGCTGGGGGGAACGTGGAGTCTGTTGACTATGACAAGTGCCTTTTGAAAGCTGCGTTGCAATCCGGAACAGGCAGTTATCAACTACGAGTACCTAATCATTGCGAATCATTGATTGCGGTAGTTTCCGTCATGGAACCCAACACTGCGCCATTGGTCTATACGCTCAATCACAACAACCAAGCCGAATCGACTTGGCTCATTCAGTAACGAAAAGCAAACCAGCCGCATACTGCGGCTGGTTTTACATTACTTCAAACATGGAATAATCCAGCGCAGGCTGTTGATAAAAAGACCGTAATGCATCTGAAAGCATACGAACACGCAGTGGCATACCCTGCTCAAATATCTTGCCGACTTCCGTATGAACTTTGTGCATAAAGGCTAAACGATCAGGTTCAAAGTCTCCGTTTAAGTTGTCACAGCTCACTGTAAACGGAAAACCTGCGCTAAGAGAGAGGATCCACTCATACGCCTGAGGTCGAATTTCTACTTTCTCAAACTCAGCCTGAACCGCTTCAGTGCGTCCATCCGGTTCGTACCAATAGCCGAAATCCTCTAATAAGCGACGCTCTGGTCCTGCGACACACCAATGCGCGATTTCGTGAAGTGCTGACGCATAGAAACCACGAGCAAAAATAATCCGGTGATTAGGCTGACTGTCATCCGCTGGCAGGTAAATAGGCTCGTCGCCCCCTAACTCCAAACGCGTATTATATTCACTTAGAAAAGTGGCGTTAAAAATGTTGATCAGATCCTGATATTTGTGGCTCATGGGGATAAAATCATGGTTTAAATTACAGCGCTCGGCATTCTCGCATTTTTGATCCCAATTGCAAATCCCTACACCAACTACTGACATTAGAAATAATTATGCGAAAGCCCCCTTCACATTCATAAAATCTCATTCGTCACAGATCACATTTCCCACTAAACTGCCTTTTATTGGTTACAGAATGGCAAATTTCCAATCCGCTAGTCACGTAGGGCAAAACAATGTTATTGAGCATTTTATATATCATTGGCATCACGGCTGAAGCCATGACCGGCGCACTCAGTGCAGGTCGAAGAAAAATGGATTGGTTTGGGGTTATGCTCGTTGCGAGTGCAACAGCGATTGGCGGTGGAACAGTGCGCGATATCCTCCTCGGCCACTACCCGCTCGGCTGGGTAGAGAATCCACAATTTCTCGCGATCACCTGTATTGCGGGCGTGCTAACCACGGGATTAGCCAAATGGATCATCAAGTTTAAAGGGTTGTTCATTCGCCTCGATGCGCTGGGCCTGATTGTGTTTAGCATAATCGGTACTAAAGTGGCGTTAGCAATGGGCCATCATGCAATGATCTGTATGGTAGCGGCACTGGTAACAGGCGTTTTTGGTGGGCTATTACGTGACTTAATCTGCCGTCAAACACCGCTTGTATTGCACGAAGAGTTATACGCGTCTGTCGCCCTGATTGCTTCAGGCCTTTACTTAGCCTTGCTGGAGTTTGGTATTAATGACGTCACCGCGACCATCTCAACGCTAGTCGTAGGCTACATGCTGCGCATGGCTGCGGTTCGCTTTAAATGGCGTCTGCCTTCATTCCACCTAGAGACTGAAGGTTCTCTGCACTAATTCACAACGCCCCACTCTCGGGGCGTTTTATTCTCTAGCTTGTCGCCTATCTATGAATAATATTCGCCCGAATATTTACCGCTAAGAATCATTTGTGAGCCAACTTGGATTTACCACCAAAACCTGCCATCGAAGCGCGATTGTGCGATGAAAGTACATTCAAGTATTCTGCAAATCTCTTCATTGGTTTAATAACGCCTCTTCAAAACGACGTACTTGCTCACCAATCGCTAACATATTGATGCAACTTTCAATTATGAGTGCGTGACGGGTTAATTATCCGTTAATTTGTCCTGTGACCTTTTGCACAAACACAGCAGACGACTTATTTTACTCTGGTCACCCGCAAGGAAGAGTCCGACTTCACTATCGTTAATCTCTCTCCATTCTTTTCCTTGCCGTCACTTAAAATAAGCTGAAAGGTCTGAAGATGAGAAACAAACAACGTATTACCCTATCGGCAATAACGCTAGCCGTCATCTTGGCTGGCTGTAGTTCCACGCCAAAAACAAATGATGCTTCCACCCAGCTGACGGCACTACTTGACAGCTACCAACATGAATCACAATCTCTGGATAGCACTCACTTTGGTATCATCAATGATCAGATGGCTGCCGCACGTCAGTCTTTGGATCGTATCTATCTCGACAAGCTTCTTGAAATAGAAAGAAGCGCTTTAACCGATGAAGAAAAGGTCTATTACGACACGTTCCGCTTTGACCGCACCATTGCGATTCGTGGTGCAAGCTTCGCCAATACACGTTTTGGCAACTTCGATGTCCCAGTCACGCATTTTTACAACTACATCCAGTGGAATGCCGAAGAAGCGGGCGCTGCGATTGATGATTCAGACAGTGAACAAACGTACCAAGATCAACTTACCATACTCAAAGAGTACACTTCCTGGGTCAGGGGCTTACACAGCCAATACCAGCAAGCTACGCAGCAGGGTATTCAACTACCCGCCATTCTTGCTGAGCGCCTATATCAAAACAGCGTGGACACGATTAGCTACAATAATTTTGCCATGCTCAAGATAGGATTAAACGACTTAAAAACTCAGTCAGGGTATACGCCAACTTTTATCAATCAATACACGCAGGAAGTTGAGAAAGCACAGCGGGCAACCCAAGAGCTGTTAGCGTATCTACACAATCAGTACGTTAAAAGCGCTCGCGGTGAAGGCCAACTCACCGACAAGAATATTGGCTGGGGTGATTTACCCAATGGGCAGAGCTGGTATCAGTGGCACCTAGACCGAAACAGTACTACCGGAAAGTCAGCCGCCGAGTTACATAATATGGGTGAACAACTGGTCGCAGAAGCTAAAGCGGAAATGATTCGCGTGGCAAAAGTGGTGGTGGCCAAGCGCGGTTCCATCGTGGAAGCTGCGTATCGTGATCCAGCAACAGGAGACGTTTCACCTCGGACGTTTGAACTCGCGACGGACTCAGGTCAGATCAATCTCGGCGAGTTTTTTAAATACCTCAACAGCGAGCAATTCTTTTATGGCCGAGATGGTCTACAAACAACAAACAAGCAATACGCAGCAGTCTGCAGCAGCGCGTCCTCTCCTTCTGCCTGTGAAAACGCGCTGACAGACTATTACGTGTTTAAAGACAATGCCAACGGTGTCGTTGCCAGCTATTTTAAACCTATCGAAGCCGACTACACCATAGAGCCAACCCCTGCTGAAAGCGAGATGTATGATGGTGTGGCCTCTTACGATAACAATGTGTTCACTCTCAACACTAACCCAGATTACAGCCTGCAAAAATGGAATGTCTCGACCTTGCTGTTACATGAAGCGGCGCCTGGTCATCATTTCCAAAACGCGTACGCGCAGGAATACCCACCTGCTAATCTGCCCGATTATATGCAGGATATCTGGTACACCGCCTATGGTGAAGGTTGGGCGCTCTACACCGAGTGGCTTGGTATCGAAATGGGCATTTATGGAGAGCTTAACGAGCAGAATCAGCCGACGTTTGTTAACGGCAAAGGCATGTGCGCTCCCAACACTGACTATAGCCAGTTCCAAGGTGGAATCTATACGGATGAGCAAGAGTGTAACGCCCTACAGTACTTTGGCAGTCTAAACGAAGCACAGCTGAGGAATATGCGATTGGCGGTCGATACCGGCATTCACGCTAACGGCTGGAGTATTCAGCAAGCACGCGATTATATGCACGCCAACTCCGCGCTCGGCGAAGGTGATATAGAGTCAGAAAGCTTCCGCTACGCCGCCTATGTCGGTCAGGCGGTTTCTTATAAGTCCGGTTATCTGGTTATCCGAGAATTGCTTGAAAAGGCTCAACAAGAGCTAGGAGATAAGTTTGAATACGCTGAATTCCACGACCAACTGCTACGCTACGGGCAGCAACCGATGGAAGTGATGAAAAGCAACATCAACAACTGGATTTCAGCAAAACAATAAGCCTAATTAAAAACGGCTTCCTTGTGGAAGCCGTTTCTATTCATTAAATCTGAGGTGTTTCTGTCGTCACACCGTGATTCTGACCTCGATGGCGAAGTAAGTGATCCATCACTACAATTGCCAGCATTGCTTCTGCAATAGGCACTGCGCGAATACCAACACATGGGTCATGACGACCTTTGGTGATCAGCTGAGTAGGCTCTCCTTCTCTGGTGATGGTTTCACCCGGAACGGTGATACTAGACGTCGGCTTTAGCGCAATGTTCGCAACAATATCCTGACCAGTCGAGATACCACCTAAAATGCCACCAGCATGGTTACTACCGAAACCGTTTGGAGACAAAGTATCACGGTGCTCGCTGCCCTTTTGGCTAACAACGTCGAATCCATCGCCGATTTCAACACCTTTGACCGCGTTGATGCTCATCAGCGCATGAGCGATATCAGCATCCAGACGGTCAAACACAGGTTCGCCTAAACCAACAGGTACGTTGGTGGCGACAACCTGTAGTTTGGCACCAATCGAGTCGCCTTGCTTTTTAAGATCGCGAATCAGCTGATCTAACGCATCAACTTTGTCGACATCTGGGCAGAAAAACGCGTTATTTTCGATCTCGCCCCAATCCACTTTCTCAATCGACACATCACCCATTTGAGATAGGTAAGCGCGGATTTCGATACCAAACTCTTGCTTCAGGTATTTCTTAGCGATAGCACCCGCAGCTACACGCATAGCGGTTTCACGTGCGGAAGAGCGGCCTCCGCCTCGGTAATCACGCACACCGTATTTCTGGTGGTAGGTATAGTCAGCGTGACCTGGACGGAACTTATCTTTAATTTCCGAATAATCTTTTGAGCGTTGGTCTGTGTTTTCAATCAACAGACCAATCGAAGTACCCGTGGTTTTACCTTCGAATACGCCAGACAGAATCTTCACTTCATCTGGTTCGCGACGTTGAGTGGTATAACGAGAAGTACCCGGACGACGACGGTCCAGATCCGTCTGAATATCTGCTTCAGTTACTTCCAGCCCTGGAGGGCACCCGTCGACTATACATCCTAGTGCGATACCGTGACTTTCTCCGAATGTCGTCACTCGGAAATGCTGTCCGATACTGTTTCCTGCCATTACTTCCTCAAATTTCTTCAGCTCTGTAAACAAAGCTGTACATTACAATTGTTCGTAAATTCATAGTGGCGTTATTGCGATTTGATGTAAAGCCCTAAAGCCGATCTATTTTGCTTTTCTTTACCAATAAAAAACGCCGGACAGGGCTGTCCGGCGTTTTATCAAATCAAGCGAGCTGAATAATACTCAGTCTTTATAGATAGAGAACTCTTCTGCATGTTGCAGCATTTGTTCACGCGTCAGCATGAATACACCATGGCCACCATTTTCAAACTCAAGCCAAGTGAACGGGATATGTGGATATTGCTCCATCATATGAACCATAGAGTTACCCACCTCACAGATAAGAATACCGTTTTCCGTCAGGTAATCTGGCGCATTAGCCAGAATACGACGCACCAGTTTCAGGCCATCCGTACCCGCAGCGAGGCCAAGCTCAGGCTCATGAGTAAACTCATCAGGCAAACTGTTCATGTCTTCTTGATCCACATAAGGTGGGTTAGACACAATCAGGTTGTACTTCTCTTTAGGCAGATCACGGAACAGATCCGAGCGAATAGGGAATACCTGCTGCTCCATACCATGGTCCTGAACATTCTGTTCGGCAACCTGCAGTGCATCTGTCGAAATATCAATGGCATCAACTTCTGCATCCGGAAAAGCATGTGCACAGGCGATCGCGATACAGCCACTCCCGGTACACAGGTCCATGATGCGTGTTGGCTCTTCGATTAGCCAAGGTTGGAACTCTGCCTGAATCAGCTCACCAATTGGAGAACGAGGCACGAGAACACGTTCATCGACAAAAAACTCTAAACCACAGAACCAAGCTCGGTTGGTCAGGTAAGCGGTTGGAGTACGCTCATTAATTCGTTTCACAACGCGCTCAACAATGCGCAGGCGCTCGCTGCTGGTTAAACGAGAGTTTAATACATGCGGAGGCACATCAATTGGCAAGTACAACGTTGGCAGGATCAGCTGAACCGCTTCATCCCATGCGTTATCAGTACCGTGACCATAAAATAGGTTTGCGGCGTTGAAACGACTCACAGTCCAACGAATCATATCCTGAAGCGTGTGTAACTCTGATACCGCTTCTTCTACAAAAATCTTATCCAAAATTGCCTCCGAAAAGCGCTACAATACTGCCAATAGCATTTTATTTATGTATCTATGACCCAATGAGCAAAAAAGACACCGAAATTGATGATGATTTCGCCCTTTTCAGGGATGCAGTACAAGGCGTAAAAAAGTTGCGACAGGATACCATAGTCCAGCAGCCAAAAAAAAATACTAAGCAAAAAGAAATCAAACGTAGCGCGCGTGAAGCCCGCGATACAGAGTTTTATTTTTCTGATGAGTTCGTGCCACTTCTCAACGAAGACGGCCCGACTCGCTATGCCCGCGATGATGTTTCTCAATATGAGGTGAAACGCCTTCGCCGTGGGGTGTACGTCCCGGATGTGTTCTTAGATATGCACGGTATGACACAAAATGAAGCGAAGCGTGAACTCGGCTCGATGATCGCATACTGCATCAAAAATGAAATTTCGTGTGCGTGTGTTCAACACGGCATTGGTAAGCATATTCTCAAGCAGAAAACGCCGCTTTGGTTGGCGCAGCACCCTGATGTGATGGCATTTCACCAAGCACCATTAGAGTTTGGTGGTGACGGCGCTTTGTTGGTTCTGCTGTCGATACCGGAAAAATAGAAACACACTCATAAATAGAAGCCAGCTTCTATTGCCTTAAGTCTGGTGGAATCGGTAACTCTGACGCTTTAAAGTGCGGACGCTGGCCACCACGTTTGCGGTACTGCTTAAGCTGGAACACATAGGCCAGTACTTGCGCCACCGCTGTAAACAGACCATCAGGGATCTCTTGCTCTAATTCCGTAGAGTGATATAACGCTCGAGCAAGCGGAGGGGCTGGAATAACATAAATGTCGTGTTCACGAGCAATTTCTCGTATTTTTAGCGCCATGTGATCGGTACCTTTCGCCACCACAATCGGCGCTTTATCAGTATCCTGTTTATAGCGCAGAGCCACAGAGAAGTGCTCCGGGTTAGTGACAATTACATCGGCTTGTGGGACTTCTGACATCATTCGACGTTGAGCGGCTTCGCGTTGCAACATACGTATCCGCCCTTTAACTTCAGGCTTACCTTCCGTTTCCTTATACTCGTCTTTGACTTCCTGTTTGGTCATCTTCAATTGATTGGCGTGTTGCCAGATCTGGAAAGGAATGTCGATCGCAACGACAATCAACAACGAACAACTGATCAATAGTACAAAGTTAAGCAAGATATCTAACGCGTGGAAAATGTTCTGCGGATAGACATCCATACTCAACTGAAACAGGTCTTCCTGCGCAGCATCAATCAAATAGAAAGCAACACCAGATACTAACGTCACTTTCAGAATCGACTTAAGTAGTTCAACCCAGCTTTGCAGACCTACCATTCGTTTCAGACCGCTGAGTGGGTTCATTTTTGACCACTTGGGCATCGCTGCTTCAACTGAGAAGCTAATACCGCCGATCCCTGCTGCGCCGATTAAAGCGGCAATGAACAAGACAACAAGAATCAACAGCAGCGGGCCAAGCAAACTCCCCATCGAGCCAAGAGCAATATCAAACAACTTTGGCAGATCAAAAATTTCATCACGAGAGAGGTCGAACAGACGCCCCATGACTGTATACAACGCACGAGCAAGTGACTCGCCAAACCACATCAAGGCAATGGCGCCAATAACAAGCACAGATACCGACGCTAGTTCTTTTGACCTTGCAACCTGCCCTTTTTCACGAGCCTGTTGCAAGCGCCTGGGCGTGGCGTCTTCGGTGCGTTCTTGACCGTCTGATTCTGCCAATTCAGCCCCCTAACAATTTAAGCGTATGAAGCTGCACACTTGCTGCTCCCCTTGCAACCAGAATAGCTCATAGTGACTGAAGAGCCCGGCAATAATGTACCAACAGAGTAACAAGCCGACGATCAAAGCAAACGCAAAACCCAGAGAGAAGATGTTCAGCTGTGGTGCTGCACGAGTCATAACGCCGAATGATAAGTTAATCGTCAACAACGCAATAATCCCAGACAAAGACATACTCAGTGCGACTTTAAACATGATCCCTAGCCAAAGGGCTAATTCCCTAAAATCGACGGAGTTCAGTGAACCGCTACCAATAGGTAACGACTTGAAGCTCATCACCACCAGCATGATCATTTTCAAGTGACCATCGGTTGCAAGGAAAAACATCGTAGCAAGGAACATAAAAAGCTGACCTAGCAATGGCGTATTCTGCCCATTGGCAGGATCGACCATGGAAGCAAAACCCAAACTCGCTTGCATACCTAGGATCTGACCGAGAATGACGAAGGTCTGAATCATGAACTGAGTAATGGTGCCCATTGCGACACCAATGATGATCTGCTCTAAGAGGGTCATGAACCCTTGGAAGGAGAGCAACTCTATGGTGTCGGGCACAGCTGGAATAACTGGCATTACAGCAAATGTGATTGCCAAACCAAGGTAGAGTCTGACACGAGTAGAAACAAAACGAGCCCCTGTCACCGACATGACCATCAACATGGCAGCAATTCGGGTATAAGGCCAGAAGTAGTTGGCTATCCAGTCGAGTATCAGGCTCGTTGGGTACTCCACGTGAAACCGCCTTAGTAGAGAACCTGAGGCAGGCGCTCAACAATCGAGAAAAAGTACTCCATCAACATCTGTGTCATCCAATGAGCGAACAACATCAACGCCAGCAAAGTCACCACCAAACGAGGTAAGAAACTCAACGTCTGTTCGTTAATCGATGTGGCGGCCTGAAAAATCGCGACAATCAAACCAATAAGGAGGCTGGGAATGATAATGGCACACACCATCAGAAGCACCATCCACAATGCACCTCTGAATAACTCGACAAATACTTCAGGCGTCATGCTTTCCTCCCGCTATAAGGCGAAGCTGCCGGCTAGGGTCGACAAAATCAGGTTCCAGCCATCAACAAGGACAAACAGCATCAGTTTAAACGGTAGAGAAACGATCATTGGAGAAAGCATCATCATACCCATAGCCATCAAAACCGAAGCAACCACCAAATCAATAATCAAGAATGGCAAGAAGAGCATAAAGCCAATCTGGAAAGCCGTTTTCAATTCAGACGTGATAAATGCTGGGATCAATACGGCCATTGAAACATCTTCAGGAGCAGTTGCATCCGAGCCAGAGATATTGACAAAGGTTTCCAGATCTTTGACTCGTGTTTGCTTGAGCATAAAGTCTTTCATCGGTGCCTGAGCAACATCAAAGGCCTGGCGAGCCGTAATTTGTTCGTTGATATAAGGCTGAATCGCCTTGTCATTGATTTCGTTCAACACAGGCGACATGATGAAGAAGGTCAGGAAAATCGCGATGCCTATGATGACCTGGTTGGAAGGCGTTTGTTGCAAACCCATCGCCTGACGAAGAATCGACATCACCACGACAATACGCGTAAAAGACGTCATCAAAATAACCATGGCAGGCAAGAAGCCCAACATGGTCATTAAGGCTAGAATCTGTAAGTTAACCGAATAGTCTTCACTGCCATCTGGGTTAGTGGTCATAGTGAACGCTGGAATGCCTCCACCGCCACCGGTGAAGCTGCCCGTTGAGATGGTTCTTGCTGCGCCCTGCTCTTTCTCCATGGCAGAGACGGTTACCGATTGCGATGGTGCGGCATTGTCAGGAATAGGCGTTGCGATACTTTCCTCAGCAAACGAAGTTACTGAAAAAAAGCTCAGACATATAGTCAGTATCAGTGAAGCGAATCGACTAGTGTTTATCATTCTTTTTTAATAGCTGAGTCAATTGAGTGGCAAAAGGACTGCCCGCCAATGCAGATTTGTTCAGCTCCTCCTGAGTCAAAGGGGTATCCAATTTGGAAATCAGTTGTATAGACTGTGCTGTCACTCCAACTAAAAACTGCTCTTCACCTGCCTGCACAATCATGATTCGTTCACGGGTGCCGACTGGAATCTGGCGCACGATATTCAGCCCACTTTGGTTAATCATCGCAGGCACACGCATGCGTTTCAGTAACCAAGCCAAAAAGAGAATGAACGCCACAACGAACAAGAGCGACCCAAACGTGGTCGCCCAATCTAATTGATTACTTGTCGCAGTTTCAGCCCAAACAGCAGGAGAGAGAAGTGTCAGGACACACAGTAACGCTCCTTTTAACTGTTGTCTCATAACCTACCTTAGCTTCTTAATTCGCTCAGTCTGGCTTATTACGTCAGTCAGACGGATACCAAACTTGTCGTTGACCACAACCACTTCACCGTGTGCAATCAAGGTACCATTAACCAAAACGTCCAATGACTCACCAGCCAAGCGTTCCAGTTCTACAACTGAACCCTGGTTGAGTTGCAATAAGTTACGGATACTAATTTGTGAACGGCCGACTTCCATAGAAATCGTTACCGGAATGTCCAGAATTGTATCGAGTTTACGGCGTTCGTCTTCTGAAATAGGTGACCCGGTGTCTTGCAACTCATCAAGTTGAGCGGCCATAACCTCATCTACATCTACCTCTGGCGCATCAGGGTCTTCGCCTAATGCCGCAGCCCATTCGTCCGCCAGTTTTTGATCGTCGCTCGGTTCCATACCTGTTACCTATTTACTTTTGTATTAATCTTCAATTTCACCGTCATCTTCTTCTAATTCAGAAATGACGTCTTTACCCAGGAAGGCGATATCGGTTTTCACCACATCTGGGCGCTTGATTTTCTCAGACACCTGAACCGCAAGTTGCTCACCAGAACGTCCCATCTTCACACGGAAAGTAGGCAGCTCTTCAACAAACATAGTAGCGTTTTCAGGCATAGTGATTGGGATAATGTCGCCCGGTTGAAGCTCCATTAAGTCTCTCAGTGAGATGTCTTGCTCCAGCAAGTTAACTCGGAAGTTAACCGGAACATCCATAATTTCTTCGCGAAGCGCTGTACTCCAACGAACGTCCGTTTCCATTTTATCTGACTGGACACCTGCATCCAGAAGCTCACGAATAGGTTCAACCATGGAGTAAGGCATCACCACGTGGAAGTCACCACCACCACCATCGACTTCGATATGGAAAGAGCTGACAACAATCACTTCCGTCGGACTGACAATGTTCGCCATGCTTGGGTTCACTTCAGAATCGAGGTATTCAAACTCGACCCCCATCACTGGCGACCATGCTTCTTTGTAGTCTTCAAAAACGATTTTAAGCAGCAGTTGAACAATTCGACGCTCGGTAGGCGTAAATTCTCGACCTTCGATACGTGCATGGAAACGACCGTCACCGCCGAAAAAGTTTTCCACCAAAATAAACACCAACCGTGCTTCCATGGTGATCAGTGCTGTCCCTTTCAGTGGCCTAAAGCGCACCATGTTCAAACTGGTGGGTACGTACAAAGTGTTTTGGTACTCACCAAATTTCATCATTTGTACGCCATTTATCGACACTTCAGCGGTTTTTCGCAGCATATTGAACAAGCTGATACGCATGTGACGCGCAAAACGCTCATTGATCAACTCCAGTGTCGGCATTCGACCACGAACAATGCGGTCTTGAGAGGAGAAGTCAAAGTCTACCGCACTGGGATCCGCCGCGGCACCACCACTCTCTTCTTCTACCTCATCAACATCGTCGACACCATGGAGTAGCGCATCAATCTCGTCTTGGCTTAATAGATCGGTCACTCTTCACCTACTGTATTACAAAGTCGGTAAACAACACGCGCTCAATCACGGGCTGGCCTACCGCACGAGTCAGGCTCGCTTTAATATCTTCTGTCGCTTTATCACGAAGCTCAACACGGCCATTGACGCTGCGAAGTTGATCAACGGTCGCTGATGCGAATGTGCCAAGTAGCGAGCTTTCAATTAGTGGAGAGTGATAACGTGCAAGGTTTTCATTGTCAGTTCCACGCACCATTAACTGCACTTTTATCTGAACTAAACGATCTTTTTTGTCGCCAGTCACGTTGAACAAAAACGGCTGCGCAATATTGACGTAAGAAACGGGGTCAGTAGAAACAACCACTTCTTGTTGAGTAGTTTCTTCCATCTGTTCTGGTTCGCTTGATCCCATCAGGAAAAACGCAGCACCACCGCCACCAACTAACAAAACGACAACAGCGATGATGATAATTAACAGCTTGCTTTTACCTTTGGGTGCCTCTGCTTCTAATTCTTCGTCTGCCATATCTGATCTTTCTCTATTTTTCTTACTTTTCTACAGTTTAAGCGTAATAACTAATTCCATCACGCTTTGTTGCGACATTCAAATCAAGATTGACGTCTGGTTCAAGGTTTTCTTCACCTAAGAAGGCTTGATTGCCGTCACCTTGACCAGTTTCCGGACCATTTCCAGCCGCATAGCGGTTTTGTTGCTGACCAGAAGATTGCTGTTGCACTGAAGAGTCCCCCAGTTGGACCCCTTGCTGAGCTAACATTTCTCTCAAGCGCGGCATAGATTGTTCGATAACATCCCTCGCTTGCTGGTTGGCGACTGTAAAGTGCACGGTAGCCCCATCTCCAGTCATATTCATACGGATTTGTAGACGCCCCAGCTCCGGTGGGTCAAGGCGAATATCGATATTTTTCAAGTTTTTCGACATCATCATTTGCACACGTTCAGCAACTTGCTCGCCTGCAATCTCACGATTCAATTGCATTGGTGCTTGCGCGGCTGCTTGTTCGGCACGTAACTGATTCTGTACCGTCAAACCTTGTTGTCCTGCTGCTTGAGAAAGCTGTTGTGCAAATCCCGCTTCATGGCCCTGCCCCTGCTTGCCTTCCACTGTAGCTAATTTGCCCAAAGTTCCCGCCGCTTTTGCCCCCATTACCGCTTTTAGCATCGCTTGCTCACTCACAGCTGGATTAGCGACCGCTTGTTGAAGCTGACTTGCCGCTAATTCATTAGGTAATGGCATAGCCGAAGCCTGCTGAGTCGCTTGAAGATTGTTTTGAGCGGCGCTCATCGTTGTAGCTGAAGAGCTATGCAATGCCTGCTGTACAGACTGAGCTAAATGGGCTTGTTGCGCCTTAGGTTTGGCATCCGACTGAATTTGTAATTCCTCTACCCCTGTTTCTGTTGAAGAAACAGCCCATGGAATGGCCACCGCTCCAGCAACAGCTCCTGCTGCGACGGTAGGCTCATCAACACTGTTTGAAGTCGCATCACTAGCTGCTTGCAGAACTTGAGTTGCTTTAGCTTGAACCGGTTTTTCCGCTGTCGCTTTCAAGGGTTGAACCACTTCAGCCCCTTTTGTCGCGGCTAATTGTGCTTGAGCTTCAGCTTTCGCGGCTTCCACGACTTGCTCAATTTCTTTGTCGGTTAAGCCTTGAGCTTTAAGCTCTTGTTTTAGAAGCTCAATCTCAGGGCTGGTCATCTCCGCTTTACTATCGACTAATTGGGTAAGACTAGCAGCAGCCCCCACACTACCTACAACAGCGACATGCTCTGGTTGAATTTTACTTGCTGCTGATGCCAACTCTGGTTCTTGACCGCCATCTTGCTCAATGAATCGCTTGGCGTTTTCAGGAATGACGACAGCTTCTTCACCCACTTGCTGCTTTAGCGATACAGACTCAGAGGCTAGCTTGTTTTGTTCAAGAGGTATAGCGCCGTCTTTAATGGTGTTAGACTTCAGATTGGTTTCTGCCTCAACATCGGATTTAGCCGCACTCTTTAGCGCTTGCTCACCAATTTTCTCTACCTTAAGCGGATTAGCCGATTTTTCACCCTCAGCCACTAATTGAGATTTCTGTGGCAAATCGTTGCCGTCTTTAGGTTGCAGGGCTTTATTAGCTTCATTCAATCGCCCGAGCAATTCTTCATTTTCTGAGATTATCTTCTCTGCGTCTCCATCAGCCTTAACAGAGACCTTACCTTCTGCCGAAGATTCAAGGTCAGTCGCTGCACTTTGCTTTTGCTTGCTATCGTCAGATTTTAACAGCTCATCAGCCACAGCACCGTCTGTATCTGCTGCTACTACTTTTCCAAATTCAGCGCCTTCACCATCATCAATACTAATTTCTTCGTCACCACTAACTTCTTGTTCTAGAAGTGCTTTAGTGCTTTCTTCGCCATCACTCGCTTGCTCAGCTTTTGCAGAGTCTGACTCTGACACTTTTTTCTCGCCAGAGTCTCCCTTGATTAAAGCCGCCAGTTTGGAAAAAAAGCCTTCGGACTGCTGTGTTTCGTCTCCTGCTTCAACTGATGGAGAAGCGGAGCTCGATGTTTTAGGCGTATCGGAAACCGGAGTTAGATTCACATTCATAAATAGATCACTCACGCATAATTGAGAGAACAGTCACGGCCAATCATTCGAATAGCAAGTAGCGGCAACACGTTATTTAACGGGAAATTTTGCAAGAAGTGCGCCAATCAGAAAGGAGAAGAGGGTATTAACGTGATATTAGTTCGAAGTACGGCGAGAATATTGAAGGGTAGAGAACTCATCCATCTGTTTTTGCTCACGAATATTCTGTAAGCGTTCTTTTTCCGTCTGCTTTTTCTCAATCAGCCATTCGTAAGAGCGACGTTGTTTGCGACACTCCAGCCAATTTTGCTCACAGCTTTCTACTTGAGATTTGAAATGCTCTTCTGCCTGTTTCTGCTTAGACAGAGTTTCATCTAATGTCGTGAGGAAGCGGTTAAGATGAGAATATTGGCTGGCTGTAAGCCCTTGCTTACCTCGTTCAACCAGCTGATTACAGTAATCCAAACGATAGTTTTCTATCTGCTCTAGTTGCTGATAATAACCATCCAATTCAACTCGCGCTTGACTGAGTGCAAGTACCGCTTGGTTCTCTCGCTCCTGAGCCTGACTTAATAGAAAATCCAGCGCATTATCCATAAATTACGAATCTCCCTGAAGAAGATTACGCAGCATATTGACACACATGTCGTATGGAACCGTTTCTTTCATAGCCTGCTGTAAGTAACCATCCAGTCGAGGCTTTAAAGTAAACGCACTGTCGATTGCCGGGTCAGATCCCGGTTTATAAGCGCCAATTGATACCAAATCCTGATTTTTACGACAAACAGACAGCACCTGACGTACCGCTTTGGACATCAATATCTGCTCTTCAGAGGTAATCTGTGGCATGACACGACTGACCGACTTCTCAACATCAATGGCAGGATAATGGCCTGCATCAGCCATTTCACGCGATAGCACAATATGACCGTCCAGAATTGCTCGCGATGCATCTGCAATTGGGTCTTGAAGATCATCCCCTTCCGTCAACACGGTAAAGAATGCCGTGATAGAACCCTGCTCCTGACCGCCATTCCCCGCTCGCTCTACCAAGGCTGGTAGTTTCGCAAATACCGAAGGTGGATAACCTTTAGTTGCAGGCGGCTCGCCTACAGATAGGGCAATTTCACGCTGAGCCTGCGCAAATCGAGTCAGAGAGTCCATCAGCAGCAGTACATCTAACCCTTGGTCACGAAAATACTCTGCTATCGTCAGTGCGGTCTGACAGCCTTTGAGGCGCATCAGTGGTGAAGAGTCAGCAGGTGCCGCCACAACAACTGATCGTTGACGCCCATCCACTCCAAGGATTTCTTCAATGAACTCTTTTACTTCACGTCCACGCTCACCAATTAGGCCTACAACCACCACTTGAGCGGTCGTTCCTCGAGTCATCATACCCAACGTGACCGACTTACCCACACCTGAACCAGCAAACAGACCAATACGCTGACCTTTACCAACCGTCAAAAGTCCGTTGATGGCTTTGATACCAACATCGAGAGGCTCAGAAATAGGTTTGCGCGCAAGAGGGTTAATAGGATCGGCGTTGAAGGCTGCTCGCTTTTCAGTATACAAAGGGCCAAGACCGTCTAACGGATTACCAACACCATCAATAACGCGACCAAGTAGCTCCATGCCTACAGGCAAACCGGCTTCACTCGTCAAAGGCGTAACTTTAGCGCCAGGTAAGACACCCGTGATTTGCTCACTGGGCATCAAGTAGAGGTTATCACCAGAGAAACCAACCACCTCTGCTTCCATCTCACCATGCATGGTTTCAACTTTGCAGAGACTGCCGATAGGAGCGCGGCATCCGGTGGCTTCAAGAGTTAATCCAACAACTCTAACCAACTTCCCTGAAGCAACAGGGCGACAAGTTAACCCTTGAGTTTGGTACTGAGATAGGCGTTCAGCCAGTGCTAACATTACTCACCACCTTGGTGGCGATTTACCCCACAAAAGCTTTGCAGCACATTACGTATTCTGTCTTCAAGGCGATAGTTAACACTCGATTCACCCGCTTCGATCTGCACATCTCCGCGATTCAGTGCAGGCTCTGACATCAGTGTCCAGTTACGAAATTCCAATTCCTCTTCGCCATAAGCAGTGCGAATGATTTCAACATCTTCTGGATGAAGTTTGAGCGTAATGGAATGGCCTGATACTGGCAGAGATTCAACGGATTGTTTGATGGTATCCAAAACAACCTGAGGGTTGGTCTGAACTTCAACATGGACGACTTCTTTAACCAAAGTCAGCACCATATCGACTAGTTGCTTTTCAACCTGAGCGTTCATCAACTCAAGAGGTTGGGCAAACTGATTCGCCAGTCCAACAAATGTCTGGACTTGCTGCTGAATAAATTCTTGCCCTGCTTCGATGCCTTCTACTTTACCTGCTTCCAGCCCTTCTTGATGACCTTCTTGTTGGCCTTGCTCTTTGCCTTTATCGTAGCCTTGTTTAAAACCAGCTTCTTGACCTTGATGCAGACCATCCTGATAAGCCTGCTGCTTGATGAGCTCGATTTCTTCTTCAGTCAGTTCTTTGGGGGCTTCTTCTTCAGGCTCAGACAAGGTCGGCATCCAGCCTGGGTCGTAATTCATCGCCGTTTCTTTTGCGTGCTTGTGAGTGTCAGACGTATAGTCCGGCATCCCCCAACGCTCAGGCTTCTGAATTTGTTCATCATTATCTAAGCGCAAAAAACCACGCTTTCTTTCCCCAGACATAGAAACCTTAACCCTTTACTTTACAAGAATTCGTCGGCACCGCCGCCCAGCATAATCTCACCAGAATCAGCCATACGACGAGCCACTGCCAATACTTCTTTCTGTGCGGCTTCAACATCCGACACTTTGATTGGCGGCATTGCTTCAAGGTCATCACGCATCATCTCAGCGGCACGCTTAGACATGTTCTTGAAGATCTTCTCACGAAGAGCATCGTCGGCACCTTTAAGTGCACGCTGCAATGCATCCTGTGGGACATCACGCAGCAACTTCTGAATACCTTGGTCGTCGACTTCGATAAGATTTTCGAAGACAAACATAAGATCCTGAATCTGAGTTGCCATGTCTTCGTCCTGATCGCGAATCTGCTCCATCAGGATACCTTCGACATTGTTGTCCATGTAGTTCATGATTTCTGCTGCTGCCTTCAGGCCGCCAATTTTGGCTGCTTGCGCACCAGCTTGACCTGCGAACTGTTTCTCCATGATTTCATTCAACTCAGCCAGTGCCGATGGTTGTACTTCTTCTAAGTTCGCAATTCGCATCATCAAATCGAGACGGTCACGTTCGGCAAACTGAGATAAGATTTCTGCAGATTGATCCGGTTCGAGGTAGGACAAAACAATGGTTTGAATCTGAGGGTGCTCGTTGATAATAATGCTGGCAACCTGACGAGGATCCATCCACTTGAGTGAATCGAGACCTTTCGAACCAGTACCCAACAAAATTTGATCAACAAGATTGTTAGCTTTATCTTCACCAAGGGCCGCAACCAGTGCATTACGCATAAAGTCTTCACTGCCCATACCGATATTGGTGTATTTCTGAATGTCTTCCAGAAAAGCACGGTGTACTGCACCGACTTTTTCCTGGCTTAGGTCAGCAGCACGTGCCATTGCACTACCAACGCGTTGTACTTGTTTCGGCTCTAAGTGACGAATGATTCCCGCAGCGTCTTCTTCATTCAGACTGAGTAGAAGGATCGCCGCGCGTTCTTCGCCCGGTATCGTTTCGATATCCACGGTGTTCTCGACAACTTCACCACCGCCTTCTCCCTGAGGTACGACTTCGTTAGGCATCTTCCATCCAGTTCTTCACTACTTGTGCCGCTAGCTCAGGCTCGTTAGCAACAAGCGCTCGAACTGCTTTCAGCACATCTTCATCCTTATGGAGGTTAGGCAAGTCAATGCTTGAGCCAAACTCAAACAGCTCACCGCCATCCATATCTCCACCAATCAGGCTAGTTTCACCATCAGCACCAATTGGCAACCCATCTGGTCCGTATAGTTGATCATCATCGTCATCCGAAGCTGGGTTGAGCAGTTTCTTCATCGCTGGGCGAACCAGAACCAATACGACAACGATAATAACCAATGCACTGGCAAACCAACGAACCCAATCGTTGAAATTCGGATGCTCCCAAATCGGGACATCAGTAAGCACTTCAACTTCTGGTTCAGCAAACTGCATACTCAGTACATTCAATAAATCACCGCGGCTTTCACTGAAACCAACGGCACCAATCAATACCTGACGGATCGACTGCAACTCTGCATCCGACAATGGTTGATAAGTCGTTTCACCAGTATCCGGATTGACCGACGCACGATTCTTGATCGCGACCGCCACTGTTTGACGGTTGACTATTCCGGACTGGCGACGTTCATGACTGATGGTGGTATCCAGTTCGAAGTTACGCGTCGCTTCTTTATGCACTGAACCCTGCCCCATCAAAGAACCATCTTTCATCTGTGCCACATCCTGAGGGATAGAAGCGTCAGCAGGAGGCTGGTTACTCAGCGCACCCGGTACACCAGCAACGACATTACCATTATTATAGTCTTCCAAAGTGTATTCACTTCGTGTCGATGGGGTATTAGGGTCAAAGCTTTTACGGGTTTGCTCTATCGCGCTGAAATCGAGTTGAATATCAACCTGAGCGGTATAGTTACCAAAGCCAAGAATAGGGATGAGTACGGAGTCAATTTTGTCTCGCAGGGCTTGTTCCTGCTTACGCTCTAACTCATGCTCTTTACGACGCGCGGCTGACGCTGCGTCTTGCGAGCCTGAGCTAAGTAGCCGACCGTGTTGGTCTGTCACGGTAATTCGGGTCGGTTTCATCCCCGGAACAGCACTAGCAACCATGTCAACGACAGAGTCAACTTCTTCTTGCTTAAGTGACGTACCGGTACGGAGAGTAAGGAAAACAGAAGCAGACGCTTCTTGATTATGACGGACAAAGACACTTTGCTTCGGTAATGCGAGCAGCACGCGAGCTTTGCGCACTTGTTTCATCTCTTCGATAGCTTTGGCCAACTGGCGCTCGCGGCTCAGTTTGAGGCGCTCTTGCTCTAAACGCTGAGATACTCCAAAACCCATATCTTGCATTAAGATTTCATCACCGGCTTGTCTTTCATTATTTAAGCCAGCACGAACCATATTCAGTTTGAGCGAGTTGTAGTCACTGGCGGGAACAGAAATGGTGTTACCATCCAGTTTATATTCGACTTTTTCTTGATCGAGATAATCTAAGACAGGAATAAGCTCTTCGGTGTCATAGGCCCCAAGAGGTCGCATTTCAGGTTCACGTACCCAGAAGAACAACATCACAATCAGTGCGACACAAATCGAAATGGAGAGAACGAGGACGACCTGACGTAGGAGATCTAAATCACCGACTGCCATGTCAAATTTGGACGTGCTTTGTTCATCCAAGTCCGGATTTTGAACATCAGTATCCATATCTGATGTTGCTACCATTGCGGTGTCAGGACCACCATCCGAAACCGCAAGATCCGTTGATTGATTTTGTTCTGCCACAGACTGTACCTATCACTTAAACTGGCATGTTCATCAATTCTTTGTACGCTTCGACGAGCTTGTTACGTACTTGAATCGTTGCCTCAAATGCAACACTCGACTTGTTTCGGGCAATCATAACATCAGACAACGACACATTTTCATCACCACGATCAAATCGCATTTGCAAGTTACTAGAGGTTTTTGACAGCCCATTAACGTTGTTGATGGCATTGTTGAGCAAATCGCCAAAATCAGCACCGACTGTATGACCAGTCGCGGCAGGTTTTGTGTTCGTTGCTTCGAACATCATTGCTTGCATTTCGCCTTGAAAACCATCAATTTTCATTGAATACCTCGGACGTCAACTCTTTGACTACAATTCTTGTTGTAAATATGACGTTGCAATCTACATGCCATATCAATTTTAGCGTCGAAAATAGCACGTTAGTTTGGAATATCAATCCCCGCATCACGCATTTTTGCTAACTTGTAGCGCAATGTACGTGGGCTAATGCCTAATTTTTCAGCCATCTCCTTACGACGACCGTTACACTCGGTTAAAGTCTCAAGAATAATGGCGTATTCCTGTTCACGAAGTTCACCACCTAAACCAGCACTGGTCGCGAATGCGTTATCTGGTTCCGCAATTGGTTTAATGTTAGGAGCTGTGATTTCTCCGGTTTCAACGACCTGTTGCAAACTGCCCGCATCCTGCCAATCTAATCCTTCCAGCAAAATATGGTCACTCGACACATTGCCGTTCTCACTGAGGATTAATGCACGTTGCACAACGTTGTCTAACTCACGAACATTCCCCGGCCATGAATAAGCCAGCAACTTATTCATTGCACTGGCAGATAATGTCGGTACAGGTAGGCCTAGCTTTTTACAGTGACGTTCAATCAAATGGTTGGCTAGAGGCTCTATATCACCTTTACGGTCACAAAGTGCTGGCCACGCTAGCGGGAAAACGTTCAAGCGGTAGTACAAATCTTCACGGAAGTTACCTTCCTGAACATAGAGCTTTAAGTCACGGTTACTGGTAGCTAATACACGAACATCCAACTTGATGCTCTTTCGACTACCCAATCGCTCGACTTCACGCTCTTGCAGAACACGAAGCAACTTAGCTTGAAGGTTCAGGTCCATCTCACTGATTTCATCGAGAAGAATTGTCCCGCCCTGAGCCTGCTCAAATTTACCTGGACATGCTTGAACCGCACCGGTAAAGGCGCCTTTTTCGTAGCCAAACAATGTCGCTTCCAGCATGTTGTCAGGAATCGCGGCACAGTTAATCGCAACAAAAGGCCCATCTTTGCGGTTCGAAGCATTATGGATGTAACGAGACATTACCTCTTTACCCGAACCACTTGGGCCAAGCACCATAACGCTAGCGTCGGTTTTTGCCACTTTATCGGCCATAGCAAGCAACTTGAGGCTCTTCTCGTCCGCCACCACAGCGTCACCGTTATCATCGGATTTAACCGGAGCGTAACGACTGACCATATTCAATAAGACTTCAGGCGCAAACGGCTTAGCCATGTAATCGATCGCACCATCTTTCATAGCAGAGACAGCATCTTCAATATTGGCGTAAGCCGTCATTAACAATACTGGTAGATTGGGCCAATGTTGTTTGATGTTGCGCAGTAAAGCGAGGCCACCCATACCTGCCATCTGTACATCAGAAACAACGATATCGACTGAATGAGCTTTGAGTTTGATTAACGCATCTTCCGCGCTGTCCGCTTCCAACCACTCATATCCGGCTAGCGCCAAGGTATCGACTAAGGCTTCGCGTAGACCTTCATCATCTTCTACGATTAGTACTTTGCTTTGTGCCATTATCCTTCTCCAGTCATTACATCGTGGTTAGCTTGCGGAGCACGATCAAGAGGAATGCAGATGGTGAAACAAGCACCATCACCTTCCTCGGAAATCAATTCTAACCTTCCATCATGAGCACGACATACCATCTGGACAACAGCTAATCCAAGTCCTGTTCCCTGTGATCGTGTCGTAAAGAAAGGTTCCATAATTTGGTTTTGTAGTTCTTTTGGAACGCCCGGCCCGCTGTCTTGAACGGAAATCTTCAGCTCATTGTTTACCGGGCGGAAAAAGACATCGACTTGTGATTGTTTACCGGCAATTTGAATTGCGTTCATCACCAAGTTGCTCAGTGCTGATGCCACCGCGTTCGCATTGCCTAACAGTTGCGTTTCTTCCTGCTCAACTTCAAGGTGATAATCAATCTGATTATTTTTCAGTGCGGCTTCCACCATAGGAGAAAACTCACTCACCAATTCAGCAATCGTAAACGGCTTCACCACCTTATTGTCGCCCCCTTTAGCGAACAACAACATATCATTGACTTGCTTTTCCAAGTCATGCAGGCGATCCATCAATTTATTCTGAAATCGATCTTTCGTTGCTGGCGGTAGGTTCGGAGCCGCCAGATTGGACGCATAGAGCATCGCACTGGATAGAGGCGTTCGGACTTGATGCGCCAACGACGCCACCATACGACCCAACGAGGACAAACGCTGTAGATCACTGATGCGAGATTGCAGCAAACGCGTCTCTGTCAGGTCGGTAATCAAAATCAGCTGACCTGTTGTGGATGCTGAAATCGCCAAGCGCACTTTGCGGCCGTTGCGAAGAGAGATTTCATGACCGTCATCTTCGCGCGGAGCAAATGCTTGCTGAATCACTTCAAACCATTTCTGCCCAATAAGCGGCATCTCTAACAAACGCTGCGCTTCTGGGTTCGCTTCATGAACAACACCCTGAGTATCGAGAAGAATCACGCCTGCTGGCATAACGTCCAATACCTGCTTGTATCGTTCAACTTGTTCTTCGAGTGTTCCGAGTGGTTGCTGATTCATGATCGCCTGAGCTGATTGCATGTCGTATTTCTGCCTTAAAAACTACAATAGCCTGAAATGCAAGAAGCACGCCAGGCTATTTTTTATATTTTTCAAGAACTTAATGTAAAGTCGATATTTTGACAGCGTCGAAAATACCCAATTTATCGCTGCACATTGTATTTTCGCATCTTCTCAACCAGAGTTGTTCGACGCATTCCAAGCATGTCAGCGGCACGGGCAACCACGCCACCCTGAGCCTCTAACGCTTGGTTTATCATGTTGACTTCCAACTCGGCTAGCATCTCTTTAAGGTTAACGCCTTCAGGTGGTAACTCTTGAGGTGCATTGGAGTTTTCATGCAAGCCATCGGTCTCATCAAGACTGAAATCTTCGGCAAAAATGTCCTGCAGCACGTCACGCTCCTGCTCTTCAACAGAAGCAAACACATTGTGCTCTGGCTGAAATTCAGGGATATCGCTGTAACGATACTTAGTTGGCAGATGGTTAACATCCACTAAGCTGTTTGGGTAAAGAATGATCATCCTTTCAACAAGGTTTGCCAACTCGCGAACATTGCCCGGCCAGTTGTGCTCCATCAGTGAGTTGATAGCCCGTGGCGTAAAGCAGATTGGCTGAGCGCCTTCCGCTTCCATTCGCGTCATCAACTCTTGCAACAGCAATGGTGTATCTTCAATCCGGTCACGCAGTGCCGGCATTTCGATTGGGAACACATTGAGACGGTAGTATAAGTCTTCACGGAAAGACTCATCATCAATCATGGTTTCCAAATTACGGTGAGTCGCCGCAATCACGCGAACATTGACACGAATAGTGGTGTTACCGCCAACGCGCTCAAAACAACGTTCTTGTAACACACGCAGCAATTTAACTTGCATTGGCATCGGCATATCACCGATCTCATCAAGGAATAATGTGCCACCTTCTGCCAGTTCAAATCGCCCTTTACGAGAGGTTATCGCCCCAGTAAAGGCCCCTTTTTCGTGGCCAAACAACTCACTTTCGAGTAGGTCAGGAGGAATAGCACCACAGTTGATTGGTACAAATGGCCCGTTTCGACGTGCAGAATGGTAGTGAATATTACGCGCAACGACTTCTTTACCTGTTCCCGACTCGCCAAGAATAAGAACGTTCGCTTCGGTAGCGGAGACTTGCTCTATCAGGTGACGAACTTCTTTAATACCGATACTTTGCCCAACTAGGCTACGGAACAGGGTGTTTTTTCGTGAAGAAGAAACAACGTTGACGCCTTTGCGACCAAGGAAGTCTTTACAATGACGAAGCGCTTCACTTAACTGAGGGTAATTTAAAGGATATTCCAGTTCACCAACATAATTGGTCATTTCTTCGACTGGATAAGAATGCGTTCCCGCGATAAGTAAAGGAATATGGTTAGCTTGGGAGAGTTGTGTACTCAACTGAGTAGAGAAGTTATGGCCTTGAAGCGAACCCACAATGCAGCCAGCCCAAACATCCGACCAGTTAACGTCGCTCAGTTGTGCGGAACTGATCGCCTCACATTGTTCTCCGACAAATTCTAATATATTACTCAGATTGATGCGTGCTTGAGCATCATCTTCAATTACGAGCAGCTTTGCTAAACCTTGCATAGGTGAGAATTATTGCCTTTATCTTGAAACGTTGTGGCTGTTATTTCTGTTTCTAACAACTAACCTAACTATAGAACAGGATTAGTGATAGACAATTTATAAACTTCAGCAACAAAATAAGCCACTAGGCTACTAAGTGGCTTCTATTCTATTTGATAAAAAAATAAAGGCAACCAAGCAATTAGGCGATGTGACGTTTGCCCAAAAGCTTTTTATGCAAGATATTTCAATACAACAGTATAAATTAAACTTATATCTTAAATTCCTACATCAGTCGCAGTCAGATTGTGGTATTCAGGTGGGATTTGCTCCCATGCTGATTTAATCTCACGAATAATATCAATCACGTCATCGATGGGTTGAGGATCATTCTTGTGATTTGCCTCAGTAATTTGGGTAATCATAAACTCGTACAACTGATCCAGGTTCTGGGCAATGTCACCGCCATCGTCCATCGATAGGCAGCTGCGTAAGCTAATGATGATGTCTAGGGCTTTACCCAGTCTCTCACCCTTAACAGGAATATTGCCCTGCTCCATTGCCGCTTTACCCTGAATCAAGCGCTCGATAGCACCCGCCATCAGCATTTGAACAATTTTATGCGGGGAGGCAGCACTGAGCTGGCTATCTACCGATACCTTCTTGTAAGCCTGTAATGAACCACGCATAACAATCCTCTTTATATAAATTTCTTGTACTGCTGCACCGATTTATTGCCGTAGCGGTACTTTTGCAAACTACTGCCAAGCTCAGCGGTTTTCTTCTGCATCAACTCAACAGTCAACTGAGTGCGCTCAATGGCACTCTGCCACTCTGGTAACTGCGCTAACTCTTGGTGCTCATTAATAGTACTGATCAAGGTTAGCAATAACTGTTCCCTTTTATCGACCAACTGAACGATTTCTTCAGTATTAATGTCAGCTGCTGAAAGATTACTAGTAATATCGTGATCAAGATCACCAAGAAATGAGATCTGTGCCAAAAAATCATCCGCCAAGTGCATTCATCATACCTGCTAGCTGAGACTGCATCTTGCTCGTCGCGTCCTGCATCGCCGTAAATTTGGCGTGTGTACGTTTCTCTAAGCTATCCATACGACGATCCAGAGATGCCTGATCATCATCAAGGCGGTAATTTTGTTCCACCATGCTCCGCTCACGAGTACGAATTGAGCCGGTGACACCAGTGATACCCTGAATCGCATCTTCAACTTTTTTTGCAAACCCTTGGTTGCCGCCAAAGAAATCTTCTAACTTATTGAAGTTGTTATTGAGCTGGCGATCCAACATGTCGTAGTTGATTTCCAGTGTACCCTGACGTGTCGTTGTAATACCAAACTCAGTCAATGTTTTAAGATCTTCAGGAGCAGGTTCAACTCGTGATGAAAACACCGACTTCAGTCTTGAATCGGCACTGCGAACCACACTGTCACCCGCCAGTGGGCCTGCGGCTCCAGTTCGTGGATCTACACCGGAAAGTTCTTGAGAGACCTGATAGAACTGGTTGTATGCCGAAACGAACTGCTCAATATCGTCTCGTACGCCCTGACGGTCATATTCGATATCAATCTCTGACGGTGTCTTGCCACGCTCAGAACGGCCTTTTAAGGTTAGGTCTACACCTTCAATGGCATCTTCAATAATGTTGTTATCACTGGAAAGCTGAGCCACACCATCAAGCAGCACTTTCGAATCCTGTGCCGCTTGTACTTGGCTCATACCACGATAAGCGTCAAATGACTCCTGCGCCGATTTCAGGTCAGCCTGAGCCTGATCTATTCGCTCCAGATATTCCCTTTCTTCTTTTGGCAGTTTGGCACGTTCAAGCTCTTTAGCTTGCTCAGGGGTTAATTCGCCTGCCAAAACACGCGCTTGAAGTGATGCTTTTTCCTGAGCTAGCTTATCTTCCAACGCAGCTTGTTTCGCATCTAACGCGGCCTGCGCTTCTTTTGGTGTTACATAAGAATCCGTCAGTGTACCGGAAGCCGTGACACTCCAACCGGGAACATCAGGGGCTTTTTCCAGCGCTTTTGCATCTAGCTGAGGCTCTGGCTCCCAATACGAGTCAAGCAATGTACCGGACGCGGTCGCGGTCCAGCCAGGAATGCGCTCTTCTGGCTTTAAGTACTTATTAGCTTCGGCACCGGCCGCAGCAGCGGCTGCAGCGGCTGCATCTGAAAGTTCATTACCAGCACTTGCATCCTTTGCCGCATTGGCATCGGCAGCAATTGCCGCTTGTTTGGACGTATCGGCAATCTCTTGATCGACAACCTTTGCCGCCTCGATATTTTGCTCAGCAATGCGATCGGCAACGGCTTGTTCTTCAGCAGTGAGTGGTTTGAGTAGATCTTGCGCAGCCGCACGAGCTTGCTCAAGGTCTTTAACGCGCTGTTCAAGTGTTTTGTATTCGAGTCTTTTAAGAAGATTATCCGGTGCCGATTCCACACTCAGTTTGAGTGCGTTTTGTTCACCTGAATTACTTGAAGCGACAATAAGACGTGGGCCTTCGACATCATTGATGACTGATGCACGAACGCCGGGGTTGGTTTTGCTGCCATTGATACCGCGAACAATATCAACCAGCTTAGAATTTTCCTGAACCTCAACGGTGAACTTTTTTTCACCGAGAGAAATCTGCAGCTTACCCGGGCCAAATTTCGCATCTTCCGGTAATACGTCAGACGCAATTTTATGACTCTGGGCAAGCTGCAACACATCGATAGCATATCTACCAGCGATAGCTTCAGTGGTTGCCGTCGCGGATACAACGGTATCATCCGTAGATTCTACCTTTCTTGCGGCGAAAGCTTTCTCTTGACGAAAGCTCGCCATCAAGTTTTTCATCGTATCCAACGACTCTCTGAGCCGACCGTAGGCACTGATACTGGAATCAATTTTGCCACGCTCATTGTCGATTCGTTGCTGCTTAGGTACGCGCTCCGAATCAACAATTTTGCTGACCATGGCATTGATATCCATGCCAGAATTCATCCCTACAGGGCCAAAGCTCATTCAATCACCTCAAAATACGATCATACCGTCTGGTTCAACAACCCCGATGAATACCGGGCTGTTTGATCCCTCAGGCGTCGCAGTATTTCTAACATTTCCTCATCGGGTATCTGACGAATTATATCGCCAGTATCCGCTTCATAAATGGTAACTACATCTCTTCCCGACTCTTCATCGACCCGAAAAGATAGGCCAGTGTTGATGGACGCAATGAACTCGTTCATTTGCTGTACCATACGTTGCCGCTCTTCCCTGTTAAGCTTTTCACGTTGTTGAGACGCTTCTATCGCTTGATTAACAGCTTCAGCAGCTTGCTCTCTCACTTCGGCTGTAGAAACCTGTTCTTTCCGCGAGGAAACTTGCTGTGCACCATCATATTTTGAAGCAATTTTAGTGCCACTTTCTGAGCCGTAAGGCTGGACGTTCGATGTGTAGGATGGTATTTCCATAACAATCTCCCTTCCACCTTATAGGTTGGTAATCACGTTACCTACCAATAAGCTCGTTCGAACCTATCGATTAACCTAATAAGCTAAGAGCTGCCGATGGTGATTGTTTTGCCTGCGCCAGTACAGAGGTACTTGCCTGCTGCAAAATCTGCGACTTAGTCATCTGAGTCGTTTCTTTCGCATAGTCAGTATCTCGGATACGGCTACGAGACGCGTTAACGTTCTCGTTGATGTTATCCAAGTTACTGATCGCATGGCTAAAACGGTTCTGGAATGCACCCAGTTCCGCGCGCTGACTGTCAACCGTTTTCAGAGCACCATCGATAACAGAAACTGCCATCTGAGACCCTGCTACGGTAGAAACATCAACGTCGGAAACCGTTTTGTTTTCAGCGGCACCAAAACCAATATCACCGCCTAACGCACCACCAATTGTTACGTCCGACGCTACTTTGTTATTCGCAGCGAACAACTGTAGCTTCCCTTCTTCACCGACCGACGCTTTCACGTCTTCACTCTGACCATTGATATAAGTCGCAAGCTGCTCGATGTCGTCACCAACCTTAGCATTTATGGTTAACTGTTTGGCTTCCCCATGTACATCAGTATAGTCCAGAGTAAGGTCTGTTGAACCCTGAGAGACGGCCCAGTCAGTATCTTTACCCTGTTGCGCAATATAGGCTTTACCACCCATTCCTGATGTATCTGAGCGCATATTGCCCATAGTGAGCATTACTGCCTCACCTGAACTCGCACCGATCTGGAATGATTGGCTACCAAACGTACCATTGAGGAGCTTGTTACCACCAAACGAGGTAGTCTCTGCGATACGATTTAATTCATCGTTAAGAGCCGTAACCTCTTCCTGAATCGCAATACGCTCTGAACGGGAGTTCGAACCATTTGACGATTGCAGTGACAAGTCACGCATACGTTGAAGGATGTTGGTCGTCTCATTCATTGCACCTTCAGCGGTTTGTGCAATGGAGATACCATCGTTTGCGTTTTTCACCGCCATGTCTAAACCACGACTTTGCGATGTTAAACGGTTGGAAATTTGAAGGCCTGCAGCGTCATCACGAGCACTGTTTATTTTGTAACCCGATGATAGACGCTCCATCGATCTCTGCATGCCGTCAGCAGCACCATTAAGGTATCGCTGAGCAGTCATCGCAGACACATTGGTGTTTACGTTAATTGCCATATTGATCTCCTTAGGCATTAAGGGTGATGCACCTCAGCGTCTCTCACCTCACTTTGGTGCATCTCATTTCTCTCAGTCTTTTAACGGCGGAAGAAATATATCCTTTAGAAAAATTTTAAAAAAAATTTCTGTGATGGGTATCAACAAGCTATAAACATCTTTTAAATCAATGGATTATATAAACGAAAAAAAATCCAGCCGAAGCTGGATTTTTTTCGAAGGTTTTAAACTTAGCCTAGAAGATTCAGAGCTGAGTTTGGCGTTTGTTTTGCCTGAGCAAGAATTGAGCTTGAAGCCTGAGAAAGAATTTGCGACTTAGTCAGTGCCGTTGTTTCTTTAGCAAAGTCCGTATCTTTGATTCGGCTCTTAGACGCATTCACATTCTCGTTGATGTTATCTAAGTTGCTAATCGCATGGTTGAATCGGTTCTGGAATGCACCCAGCTCAGCACGGTGGCTATCTACATATTTCAGTGCCGAGTCAATAATTGCTACAGATTCCTGAGCACCACCCACAGATGTTACATCAATAGTATCAACAGTAACTGCTTGACCTTGACCCATACTCAGTTCACCAGCAAGACCACCACCAAAGCTTACTGCGCCTTCAACTTTATCAGTGCCAGCGAATACCTGTAGTTGACCATCTTGGTCGACAGACGCTTTTACCATGTCAGTCTGACCATTGATGTATGTCGCTAGCTCTTCAATATCATCGCCTTCTTTTGCATTGATATTAATAGTTTGCTGTTGGCCGTCAGTATCGGTCAGTGTGATAGCCAAGTCGTTTGCACCGGCCTGTACTGTCCAATCTTTATCTTTACCATTTGCTGCTTGGTAGCTTGTACCGCCCATGCCAACGTTGTCTGAACGCATGTCGTTCAAAGTCAACATCACGGCTTCACCGTTGTCTGCACCAATTTGGAAAGATTTCGTCGCGTAAGTACCGTTCAGTAGTTTATTACCACCAAAAGAGGTTGTCTCTGCGATACGGTTAAGTTCGTCATTTAGTGCTGTAACTTCTTCCTGAATCGCAACACGCTCTGATTTAGAGTTAGAGCCGTTCGCAGATTGTAGCGAAAGGTCACGCATACGTTGCAGGATGTTAGTCGTTTCATTCATCGCACCTTCAGCAGTCTGCGCGATAGAAATACCGTCATTCGCGTTACGTACTGCAACATCTAGACCGCGGCTTTGCACATTCAAACGGTTAGAGATCTGTAGACCTGCTGCGTCATCTTTAGCGCTATTAATCTTGAAGCCAGAAGATAGACGTTCCATTGAAGTTTGTTGTGCATTGTTAGCGCCATTTAGGTAACGCTGTGCTGTCATTGCTGCTACGTTAGTGTTTACATTCACTGCCATGGTGATTTCTCCGTTTGATTTTCCGATGTAACCGGTTTCCGACGTCTCGGAAAACCAAAGTAGTTCTCTCAAAGTTACTTTTATTAACGGCTCAATTTCGAGAACCTTGAGTATTTTTTTAAGTTTTTTTTGAAAAAAATGCTTTTGGAGGAGGAAAGTTGACCAAATACGAAAAAACTTTAAAAAACGCAATTTTTCGCTAAAGCTTTAATTCACTCAGTCGATAATATTTTCTTTTTTTGATAATTAACCCAATAAGGTTAGGGCTAGATTTGGCTGTTGTTTAGCCTGTGCCAGGATTGATGTGCTAACTTGCTGTAAAATCTGTTGCTTAAGCATTTGGGTGGTTTCTTTGGCGTAATCGGTGTCTTTTATACGGCTATTCGACGCGGCCAAGTTTTCGTTGATGTTGCCTAGGTTGTTAATCGCATGATTAAAGCGATTTTGCATCGCCCCTAGTTCAGCACGATGACCATCAACATACTTAAGCGCGGTGTCTATTACAGATACCGCTCGCTGTGCGCCGCCAACTTTAGAAATGTCCAGATTATCAACCGCTTCATAACCAGCTAGCCCCATTTGCAGTTCACCTGCAAGGCTGCCAGAAAAGGAAATAGTACCCGATGTCTCTTTGCCTGCCATAAAGACCTGCAGCTGCCCATCTTCATTTACTGAGGCCGAGACTTTATCCGTTTGACCATTGATATATGTGGCTAACTCTTCGATGTCATCGCCAGCTTTAGCTTCTATCTGAATCGATTCCTGCTGGCCCTCGGCATTGGTATATTCCATCACCAACGTTTGGCTGCCCTGAGAAACCTGCCAGTTATTGTCCGCTTTTCCAGCAGCGATATAACTGAAGCCCCCCATCTCTATACTATCGGATCGCATGTTCTTCAAAGATACCTGAACCGCTTCACCGGAACTGCCGCCGATTTGGAAAGAAGAACTGGCAAATGAACCATTGAGCAATTTTCGACCACCGAAAGAGGTGGTTTCGGCAATTCTATTCAATTCATCATTCAAAGCCGCCATTTCTTCCTGTAATGCATCTCTTTCTGCTCGACTGTTCGAACCATTCGCCGATTGTAATGAAAGATCACGCATGCGTTGAAGAAGGTTGGTTGTCTCGTTCATCGCACCTTCGGCTGTCTGCATGATGGATATGCCGTCGTTCGCATTGCGCATTGCGACGTCCAAACCACGCATCTGAGACTCAAGTCGATTCGAGATCTGCAAACCTGCTGCATCGTCTTTGGCACTATTAATACGATTCCCTGAAGATAGCCTCTCCAGTGATTGGTTCAGCATGTCCGTCGCATTCGTAAGATAACGCTGCGCCGTCATTGCTGATACGTTGGTATTAACAGTGATTGCCATAACGATAGATAGTGTTTCCTCAACAGGGTTATTTGTTATATCGGCCTGAAGAGATTTTCTTTAGCCTTTTTGCACAAAAAAACCGAGCGCGTTGGCTCGGTTTATAGTCGGTATAGTTTGCAGGCTTTAGTTTGCTTTCATTGACTTACTTAAGCTTTAACCCGTTTAGCATCTCTACAGACGGGGCAAAGAAGTATGCTCCTGTCACGGCTTTAGTAAAGCGCAATAACTGGTCTGTTTTACCATCGGTCTCGCCATACATGCTTTCCAGCATGGCTTTAAAATTATGTAACGTATTGCAGTAGGCAATAAACAGCAGACCATGCTCACCCGACACACTGCCATAAGGCAAGCTATGGCGAACAATCTTCAGGCCTTTACCTTCTTCTTTAATGTCCACACGACCAACGTGAGACGCAGCTGGCACATTATCTAACTCAATCGAATCCGGTTTAGTTCGCCCGATGACTTTTTCTTGGGCAGACACATTCAGTCGATTCCAAGAAGGCAGGTCATGGACAAAACGCTGGACCATAACGTAACTGCCACCAGCCAACTCTCCTTGAGGAATAATTGCCACTTCATGACGCTGACTATCTTTCGGGTTTTCTGTCCCATCGACAAAATCCGTCATGTCTCGAGAGTCGAGATAGCGATAACCATAGGTTTCATCAACCACCACTACGTTATCTGATGCTTGTGCAAAGAATGTGCGCAGCAGATAAAAGTGCAAATCATGACGATTCGAATGACAGTGGATAAGCACATCCACATCAGAACTCGGCGCTAAGGTGCTGCCTTCACCGAGCTGTGGGAAATCAATCAGTTCGTCTGGCATCGCGGCGTCACACTTTGACCAGAATGATTTGCTGAACGCAACGGAAAGAGTCAATTCAGCCCCAGGCTGCTGCTGATTAAGCTCTTCTACAAGTGTTGGTAGAGCCTGTAGCTGTTCCAGTACGGCAGCAGGTTCCTGTGTCACCTTAAGCAGCGTGTATTGAGCGAAAGGTCCTGCTTCAGGAAGGATGGCACTTTGAGGGATTGTCATTTTTATGTCCTCACATTTACATATTTGCTCAGTGTATTATGTTCTGTTTTCAGTGTATTGATAGCGATCATCACCCGTTACGTCAATCGGATGGCGGCGCAGAAAAACAATCGCGTACGCTGCGACTCTTATAGATATAAAGCATAAACCACAGCAGAAATAGCAAGGTAGCGGCATTCGCCCAGCGGAAAGCGCCATGTTCTAGGTAGACGTGATAAAGAGTTTGAACAAACTGGCCGCCAATCGCCAGCATGGTAATCATTTTACCCCAACTGACTAAATGGCTTATCCATTTGCGTTCCGGGCTGCGCAAGCTGATCATCCACATTAACGCAATGCTAGGCAGCCCCATCGCCAACCCCAGATACAACATTGAATGATCGGGATAGACAATATTAAGGATCTTAGCGCCGCTTTCTCGGCTTGCACCGGCGACAACAAACACCACCCACGCTTTGGCGAGAAAAAGCCAACCAAGCCAAAGCCATTTAGGGGCTTTGAGAAAACCATGTTTATCGTATTGTTCTAAAGCGTATCGCACTGATAGGTAACTGCGGTTGAGAAAATAAACTCCACTCTATACCAATTGAGGTATTTTTCTATCAGATATTACCTATAAAACTCATCCGATATTGTTAGAGTTCACCCGCACTCGCCTTATTGATAAAGTGATAAACATCAGAAGTAATAAGATCGGCGCGAACCAAAGCAGAGCATTGCGGACGGTAAACTCAGGCTGATATAACACAAATTCGCCGTAGCGCGCCGTCATGAAGTCCTTCACTTCCTGCTCACTCTCCCCTTGATTGATCTTATTGAAAACAATCAGACGCAAGTCTTTTGCTATGGGGGAGTTGGATTCGATCAGATTTTGATTTTGACACTGCGGGCAACGCAAGGACTTAGCCAAACGTAACGCTTTTTCGTGTAACTCTGGAGAGGTAAACTCAAACAACTCAACTTGGGATATTTGCTGTTCTGAAACCGCAACAAATAGCTCTTCATCACCCGCGTAACTACTCTGAACAAACAGCAACAGGATCAAGTAATAAAGCGCTCTCATCAACTCTTCTCCTCAGTAAAGAAGCGGGCAAATTGCTCCTTCCAGATATTAGGGTTGAGCAGCCCTGAGTGTTTATACACAATTTCCCCGGCCTGATTGATAAGATATGTCTCGGGGGTGCCAACCACACCCAGATCGATAGATAACTCCCCTTGAGGATCGTAGATCACCGTTTGATAAGGGTCACCCAATTGAGCCAGATACTGGTTTGCTGCCTTTGCTTGGTCTCTGTAGTTAAGTCCGATCACAGCAATGCCTTGCTCACTCAATTGATTAAGAAAATCATGTTCCGCACGGCAAATACTGCACCACGATGCCCAGACATTAACCAGTTGATACTCTGACTGGAATAACGCCTTAGCCTGAACCCGTTCATTCCCAGCCAGTAACTCAACCTCGTTCACTGGAAATTTTCGAACAGCGTGACTGCCTGAGTTGGAAGTGTCTTCACTCAGTGCCGCCCCGAGGATTAGGATAAACACTACCAGCGAGACGCAAAGGACGATGAATTTAGACTTTTTGGACGACGCCATATTTTGTTCTCACTATTCTCGGCGAAAGTTTGGTGATAAGAGGCAAAAATGCAGCAAACGTCGCCAATAATCCCCCACCCCAGATCCACCAGATGTATGCTTTGTACTGAATTTTGACCGCGTAGCTGTGCCCGTCGACTTTGGCAGCAAGTGTCACATAATAATCTCCAAGCCAAGTCGTGTGAATCGCAGGCTCGCTCATGTTCATGACTCGAACGGGATAATGGCGACGCTCAGGTTTGAGCTCAAACGCTCGACCTTCAGCATCAGTAAAACGCAGCTGTGCTTGCTCTGCCGTGAAGTTTTTATCTACACGCCACTCCGTTTGCAGATACTCAACTTGCCAATCGCGAAACTCTGCTGACATTCCTGGACCAAGTTTGCGAGTTAGCTGAGATGAGTGCTCCGCATTCATAACACACCCTATCGCGCCGATAGCCAACCCGATATGAGCCAAGAGCATAAAATTGAGCTTACCTAAACGGACAGCCCACCACAGATGGCTAAACACCACCCAGCACGCCAGCCCCCAAATCAACATGACTGCGAATGACCACGTTTCCACCTGCCAAAAATACAACATTGCACCGACAAAGAATGAGGAGACAAAAAACACGACCATCCGTTGCCATGAGTTCACCAGCCCTGATTGCCAACTCAGAAAAGGAGCCCAGCCCATTGCCGTTAGCGCCAGAGCCGATAAAGGTAGAAGCAATGTATTAAAATAGGGGGCGCCAACTGATATTGTTCCCAGTTGCAGCAACTCATAAACCATGGGGTAAAAAGTACCAAGGAAAACAGTAAACGTGGCGATCACCAGCAGGCCAATCGCAAGAAGCACGAGATAAGATCGGCTGATAATAGCCGTCAACTTTTGGCTTCGTATGGTCTCCCCTCGGTCAATTAAAAGGGCAAAAGAGGCGAACAAGGTAACAGCCAAAATACCAAGAAGCGCAATGCCTTTTCCCGGGTCAACCGCAAAGGCATGCACCGAGGTCAATACTCCCGAGCGGACGATAAAGGTACCGAGAATACTAAGGCTGAATGTCACCGAAGCTAAGATCAACGTCCAGACCATCAACTGCTGATGGCGCCTAGAGGCCACCATACTATGCAGCAAAGCTGTCCCCGTCAGCCAAGGCAACAATGATGCACTCTCAACTGGATCCCAGAACCACCATCCTCCCCAGCCTAACTCATTGTAGGCCCACCATGAACCGACCAGTATCCCAAGCGTGAGAAATGCCCACGCAGATATCGCCCAAGGTTTACATAGTGTGACCCATTGGTTGTCATACGGTTTTTGCATCAACGCCGCCAACGCAAATGCCAGTACAGTGGAATAACCAATGTAGCCAAGGTACAACAGCGGAGGATGAAAAATCAGCCCCACGTCCTGAAGCATAGGATTGAGATCGCGCCCCTGAGTTAACAAGGTTTGAGCGTAAACAAACGGATTTGAAGAGAGTAAGGTAAACCATGAAAACGCTGCAATAAACAATGTCATGATCCACAGAACATGGGCGATATATCGCCCATTAGAATGACGAATAAATGAAATCAAACCTGCCCACAAGTTGAGTGTAAACACCCAAAACAGCATGGAACCTTGATGGCCTCCCCACACAGCAGCCAGCTTGAAGAGTGGTGGTAGCTCAATATTAGAGTGAGTGGCCACGTACTCGAATTCAAATCGGTCAGAGGCAAACAAAATCGCCAGAACAATCAGACTCAACGAAGCCATTGCTGCGTTGAGCCTGACAGGCCATATCAGAGAGAACGTTGCACCTTGATCAAAATAGTGCTGCCGCGCCCAGACTACAGCGCAAACTGAACTCGAAACAGCAACCCATATCAGAGCAAAATGTCCTATCTCTCCCCACATGCTTACACCACCGTCATCTGACCGGCGTAGAGAATAAAGGTACGTAACATCAGTACCCCGACCAAACTCAGCGTTGTCACTATGAAGATGTAACTGCCGTTATGGCGCACTTCGTTTGGCGTAACGGCATTGAGAGTCAGCGGCAGTAACATCCCAATCAACACAACGCCAAACCAGAACCAGTTTGACCAGAAGCCTCCCCCGATCGCATTCCAAGCCGCCACTTCATTCTGACCGCCACTGAATATCAGGCCAGTAAAGAAGGTCACCAACACAAACAGTTCGAATAACACAACCGGACGTTCAAACCCATGCACCCAACGGACACTTGGGCTGTGTGCCGATTCTTTGAACACTAGAATGCCAAACAACAAACATGCCGCTGCGCCCGAAGAAAGGCTGGAAAACAGGAACAGGATCGGCAACACAGGGTTGTTCAGCATCGGGTAAGTTTTCAGTGCAGAGAGCAGAAAACCAGTGTAAGCCGCAAGCAATATCGCCAACACACCCAGAAACAACTCGACAGGGTTGTTTATCTTACCGACTTTTATCAACACACCATCAACCCAGTCTAATAGCCCACCCGGAAGCTTGCCTTCGCAGAACTGTATGATCTGGTGGCGGAAAATCACACCAATCCAAACGAATAAGACCGCCATATAAACTTGGAAGAGAATTACCCCCATCGACATGACTGAAGACGGATTGTAGTAGATCATAATCTTCCAGAACGACAAAGGTTTGGTGAGGTGGAAAATCAATATGGTCAAACCGGCAATAATGCCAAAGGGAGCCAGCCAAGCGACGGCTTTAAGGATGCCGTTATTGGCAGGGTCACCTTCAATTACGCGGCGTTTGAGATACAAGCCAATCATCACAGCCCCAGCGGACATTCCCGCAAGAAACAAGTAAATGGCAATGATCCAGTCCCAGACCAATGAATCGAAATGGAAAGCCGTTTCAATACCGTTCATCATGAAACCTCCCCTTTGTTGTGTGGGATCTTGTACAACTTAGGCTTGGTACCTAAGTGCGCTTTATCGCGATAGACCACATGGTTACTTAACACTTGATTGATTTGACTCTGCGGATCGTTGAGATCGCCAAACACCAAGGCTTTGGTCGGGCAAGATTCTACACAGGCGGGTAATTTGCCCTCGGCAAGATTGGTATCACGACAGAAATTGCACTTGTCTGCGGAATGGTCTTCGGGATTGAAAAAGCGCACTTGATAAGGGCACGCGGCAAGGCAGTAACCACAGCCGACACACTTGTCTTTATCCACATCGACAATGCCTGTCTTCTCATCTTTATATGCTGCGCCCGTCGGGCAAACATACACACAAGGTGGGTTTTCACAGTGCTGGCAAGATTTACGGGTAAAGCGATATTCCACATCAGGAAATTCGCCTTGTGGCTCGCTACGAATGATTTCCAGTCTCGACACCCCTTCTGGTACCTTGTTGACCTCGCGACAAGCTTCAGTACAAGCGGTACAACCGATACAGGCGGTCTCATCGTGAATCATGCCATAGAGCTTGTCATCGACCTGTTCGACATTTGCTAACGTCTTACGACTGCTGATCATCGCAGTCCCGGCTACGCCTGTGGTCATAATCAAGGCGCCAGCACCAGTTAAAAAATTTCGTCTAGAACAACTCATATCATTGCTCCTCTTTCAACTGATTGAAGTCTGAATGACAGTCGACACACAGCTTGATTTTCTGCTTGCGCTCCAAACCAAGGACTTTTGCTTTACTGGCATGAACATCATGACAGTTAGAGCAGGTGAGGTTTTTGGCATGCACATCATGTGTCCAGCTATCTTCACGCAGATACTTCGGCTTATGACAATCAGTACACTGGCTATTGGCCTTCAAAATGGCGTCAGGGTCTAGGTAGGTTTTGTCTGTTCCCTGCTGAGATTGTGCAGATGAGTACTTGATGACTTGCGGAGCACCTTCACGGTGGTCAGGCCCGATGTTGCTATGACAGTTAGTACAATTCACTTCACGACCTAGAATCTCATGAGCATTTTCACCATGAGATTGCTGAAGTGATTCTTTGGAATCCTTATGACATTGAATACATTTGTAATCTTTGTCCCGGATAAGCGTAACTTCATGACGAGTCGAGCTTTCTTCGGCTGTAGGGGCAGAAGAATCAGCAGCAACGGCATGAAGAGAATAGCCATAGAGGCAGAATGCAAGAATGGTTTTCAGCATTATGACTATGGCCAACTTTATATTGCCCATTTTATCCTTTCCTTATTCCAGAACAGATTTTGAGCCACGCTCAAAATAAACAGTCTGGTCAAAACCAATGCCCTTTAGCGGTATTTAAATCACCACTAAATGAGATCAATTCTTATTTTTGGAAAAGCCACAACGCTATCGATTACATTTTACTCAGCCTACTCTTTAGTAGTAGATTTTTTGCACAAAACCTCGATCCTTATCACCTTATTTTATACATGGTTAATAGCCATAAGTCATTGATGATAATGAATTTCATTATCCATACCTAACAATAAGCCTACCCCTTTAGGGTTATTAAAAATCAACTTTGAGCCAGATCACTGACCTAAATTGATCTAAAGCAATGAAGGGTTATTCGTGAGTTTTTACAAATATTTCCTTTTATTACAATTTATTTCAGTTCTCCAATTCTTAATTTGGAATTAGCCAGTTCACAACGCTGCTAATAAAACAGAATTATGGAGATAGCACTGTGAATAAATTGCACTGGATACCAAAATCCGTTGCAGCAATAGTAATATTGGCGGGTACTGTTATCAGTACCACCAGCGTTGCTGCATCTGATGAAAAAGGCCTTATCGATCCGCGAAATCAGGCCTATGAACAACATCACCCTGATCAGTACCAATCTTGGAAAGAAACATCAGAAAGTGACCATATTGAAGATGCTCTCGCCGATGACCCCAATATGGTCATCATGTGGGCAGGTTATGGCTTTGCCAAAGACTACAATAAAGCCCGCGGCCACTTTTATGCCATTGACGACGTGCGCCAAACACTGAGGACTGGCGCTCCAAGTGACGAAAAATCAGGCCCAATGCCGATGGCTTGCTGGAGTTGTAAAAGCCCTGATGTAGGCCGAGTGATCGATGAACGTGGCGAAGACGGCTATTTCGATGGCAAATGGGCACGACTTGGCGATCAGATCGTTAACCCAATTGGCTGTGCTGACTGCCATGATACCCGCAGTGAATCATTCAAAAATGGCGAGCCCGCTTTAGCTATAACTAAGCCCTATGTAGAACGTGCTTTCCAAGCTATCGACAAACCTTTTGAAGAACAGTCACGCCTCGACCAACAAGCGACAGTCTGTGCCCAATGTCACGTCGAATACTACTTCACTGGGCCCAAAAAATCGGTCAAGTTCCCTTGGGATAAAGGCACCAACGTCGCGGCAATGGAAGAGTACTATGACTCTATTGGCTTCAAAGACTGGACGCATAAAGTATCGAAAGCACCGATGTTGAAAGCACAGCACCCTGGCTATGAAACCTGGCGTGACGGCATTCATGGTAAGAACAAAGTTGCCTGTGTGGACTGCCATATGCCAAAAGTCACCAAAGAAGATGGCACCATCTATACCGATCATAAAGTGGGTAACCCCTTTGACCGCTTTGAAGACACCTGTGCCAACTGCCATACGCAAAGCAAAGATCAATTGAAGAACATCGTTTCATCGCGCAAAGCTCAGGTACTCAACATGAAGCTTACGGCAGAGAAGCAGATCGTCGCCGCACACTTTGAAGCTGGAGCAGCATGGAAAGCTGGCGCGACTGAAGATGAAATGAAAGACATTCTTCAGGATATTCGTCATGCTCAGTGGCGTTGGGACTACGCGATCGCCTCTCATGGTATTCACATGCATGCGCCAGAAGTGGCACTTGAAGTGTTAGGTACAGCGGTCGACCGTGCGGCGGATGCCCGTACAAAATTGGTGCGCTTACTCGCAACCAAAGGCGTAACAGAGCCCGTTGAACTGCCGGACATTTCGACTAAGGCCAAAGCCCAGCAGGCTCTTGGCATGGACATGGAAAAAATGAACAGCGATAAACAACATTTCCTTAAAACGGTTGTGCCGGAGTGGGAAAAATCCGCCCAGAAACGCGAAGAGGCGACGTACTAGACACTCACTACTAATAAAAAACCTCCCTGACACGGGAGGTTTTTTTGTTTTCAAGACGCGCCGTCGATTTATTCTCGGTCTAACATGGCTTTTGCTTGATTAAGCGAATGAATTACGGCAACTCGGTCGATATCCTGACGCTGAGAGTCCAACAGTTGAGTCCAAGTATCGATGGCCTCTTGATAGCGAAAACTGATGAAATGATCATTGGCAATTAAGGTCAGAGCCGTCACATTACTGGCATCCAACTCCAGTGCCTTTGCCAGTAGATGATTCACCTCATCAGTCATACGCTGAGATCGTTCGAAATAAAGCGCAGTCGCTTTGGCAGCAAACTGATTGGCGCTAGCTTCCGGACTTAGGCGAATCGCATAATCGAAACAAGTGAGTGCCGAGGAAAAGTCCTGTTTATTCAGATAACCGTGTCCCAGTTGAAACCACAACTCCGCCTGATTGGGATCCTGTTTAAGCTGATTCTGGATATCTTGCATCCACGCATCATGAGTTTGAGCAGAAAGCACAGGTTGTTGAGGTTGTGGCGCTTCACCCCGTAGCCACAAAAACACGGGGAGTGAAATGACTAAACTGGTCACCAAGATACGCTTCATTTATCCGTTCCATCGACAAAGGAATAACTTCAATGATAGGCAGAATTATATCGTGTTAAGATAACGCTATCTTTGATCTCGCGGTAACAACCCTCATGAAAAATAAAGTCGTTCCTTCTCAGGAAACACAACAAGAAGCGATGAAAATCGCCAAAGCGACACAGAAACCGGGCCAAACTAAAGAACAGACTAAGTTGATTGCTCAGGGAATCGAAAAAGGCATCGCTCAGTACAAAAAGCAGCACAAAGATAAAGCTCGCCAAGCGGATAAAGCCAAGAAAAAAGCACAAAAAGCCAAGCAAGCTCAACACTCTGCCATCGCGCAGCCAGAAGCTGAAACAGTGACCACAGTAGAAGCGCAAGCAAAAACCAATATGCTACCATGGGCATTATTAGCCCTCAGTTGGATTGGTTTTATTATTTATGTCACTCAAATTTAGTCAGCTATGCTTCATCGCTTTGCCGATTACTTTACTCGCAGGCTGCACAACCCCAATCTCTCAACTCAATAAGGATGCCAGCAGCGTCCAGATCAGAATGGACAGCAGTTTCGATCCCGCGAACTGTCAGTGGCAGGGCGATCTGACTGGCAGTGAAGGACACTGGTATACCTACCTGTTCTACCCTAACGATGTCATGGTTCAGGGAGCGGTTAATCAGATAAAAAATCGCGCCAGTCAACTTGGCGCGAATACCGTTTATATGACGTCGCCACAAGACTTCACGACATCTTTTACCATACTGGGTAGTGCCTATAACTGCCCAACAGGCCGTTAGGCACAAAACCCTAGACTAGCGGCAATGTCCGCTTCTCTGTCTAATACCCACTGGCTGTCAAAAGGCCCCCAGTCAGACAACTGATAATACCCATCGTTGTGTCTGCGGCCATCTTGAATGAACATCAGTTCGATGCCAATACCAGGCAGAGCTTTGATTACGTCTTGAATCGTCCGGCGTGGCCAGCCCGTTTTCTCAATCAGTTTTGGCACATTCGGCCTATCGAGATTTTGGACCAGTAATGCTAAATATAAGCGCCTTGCAAAAACAGGACTCAATTCCATTGATACCTCCTATAAATTTCTAGAGTCATTATTTCTGTTTTGCTATGCGGTGTGTTGCGTTTGATCAATAACTCATCGATCCTCAACTTTTGAAACACATTTTTTTTGTCAGATGAAATATATCTGAGACACTTTTGTCTCTGATTACAGTTCCTGCTAGGATGCCAAAAAGCTTCTAATAACTTTATATAAGTCACTCTCAAAGGTTTAACTATGACAATCACCATGTACGGAATTCCGAACTGCGATACCATCAAAAAAGCCAAAAAATGGCTGGAAGCAGAAGGTGTGGAATTCCAATTCCATGACTACCGTAAACAGGGCGTTGATAAACAAATGGTTGAAACATTTTGCCAGCAACTAGGCTGGGAAAATGTGCTTAACAAACGCGGCACGACTTTTCGTCAGCTAACTCAGGAACAGAAAGACAGCCTGAACGAAGCCAACGCCATTGATCTGCTGGTAGAGCAACCGGCGATGATCAAACGCCCAATTTTAGTCTCTGGTGATGACTACCATCTTGGCTTTAAAGCCGATCAATACTCAGCCATTTTCTCTTAAGCAAAAGGAATTCAAGGATGACAGACAGCCCTACTTTGGCGCTTGCAAAAGACTTAATTAGCCGCCAATCGGTAACACCTGTGGATGCAGGTTGTCAGGATGTGATGATTGAACGCCTGAAAGCTTTAGGATTTGAAATTGAAGTGATGGTGTTTGAAGACACCACAAACTTCTGGGCACGTCGTGGCACAGAAGCACCGCTGTTTGCGTTTGCTGGTCACACTGATGTTGTGCCAGCGGGCAATGTCGAGCTATGGGATACGCCTCCATTCGAACCGACTATGGTTGACGGCTATCTACATGGTCGCGGAGCCGCCGATATGAAAGGCTCTCTAGCAAGTATGATTGTTGCTGTTGAGCAGTTCATTGCCGAACACCCTGACCATAAAGGTTCAATTGGCTTTCTAATTACTTCGGACGAAGAAGGCCCATTTATCAATGGTACAGTCCGTGTTGTCGAAACCCTAATGGCGCGCGACGAAAACATCGATATGTGTATTGTCGGCGAGCCATCAAGTACTGAACTCGTCGGTGACGTAGTGAAAAATGGTCGTCGAGGTTCTATCACCGGAGACTTAACCGTTAAAGGTGTTCAAGGTCACGTAGCTTACCCGCATTTAGCTAAGAACCCCGTTCACCAGTCGCTGATGGCGATTCATGAATTGGCGTCAACCGAGTGGGACAAAGGCAATGACTACTTCCCACCTACCAGCTTCCAGATCCCGAATGTGCATGCGGGAACCGGTGCATCTAACGTGATCCCTGGCGAGTTCAATGTTCAGTTTAACCTGCGTTTCAGCACCGAGCTTAACAACGACATAATCGTTAAACGTGTCACTGATACTCTTGATAAACACGACTTAGACTACGAGCTTAAGTGGACCTTCAACGGCGACCCATTCCTGACAGATACAGGCGCACTTCTCGACGCTGTGGTTGATGCCGTTGATACCGTCAATCAAACCAAACCAGCCCTACTCACCACCGGAGGTACATCCGATGGCCGCTTTATCGCCCGTATGGGTGGCCAGGTAGTCGAGTTAGGCCCAGTTAACGCGACCATTCATAAAGTGAACGAGTGCGTGAAAGTGGACGATCTTGAGAAACTGACCAAGATGTATCAGAAAACTCTGGAGAATCTTCTGGCGTGAACATGACCCCTGAGCAGCTGACTGGCAAAGTTTCAACTCACCTGACTGACACTATGTTTGGTCAGAAGGTTTTCGCCGTTCACCCTAATGTCGAAAACGATCTACAAGCTTTGCGACAAGCTGCTGCTCAGTCTGGTTTCAATCTCAATATTGCCAGCGGTTTCCGCGATTTTGAGCGCCAGAAAGCTATCTGGAACAGAAAGATGGCTGGTCAAACAGCCATTCTTGATCAAAACAGCCAACCTCTAGATAGCCAGCGACTTTCTGATTCAGAAAAGATCATGGCTATCTTACGTTGGTCTGCACTTCCGGGTGCCAGCCGACATCATTGGGGATGTGACTTTGATGTATTTGATCGCAGCAGTCTACCTCAAGACATCCAGTTGCAGCTTGAGCAATGGGAATACCTAACAGGCCATCAGGCAGATTTTTATCGCTGGCTCACGGAGTCTCTGACTGAATTTGGTTTCTTCTTTCCATATGCAAAAGATCAGGGCGGTGTCGCAGCAGAGCCATGGCACATTAGTCATAGTGCAACTGCATCGTCTTGTTTATCCCAGCTTAGTCTGGAGACACTTCAAAAAGAGCTGATAAACAGTGGAATACAGGGTGAGGAATTGGTGTTGTCGAATCTCGAAACGATCTACAATCAATTTGTCACCAATATCTCCAATGAGGTGGATTAATGGAACTACTCACCAACCCTTGGGTGATCATCTTTATCGTCTTGAGTGTCATCATAGGTAATATTGCAGCACTGAAGTACACAGCCAAAATGAAGTTTGGACAAACGGAAAAAAAAGCTCGCTCTCAGGACGAAGAATCCACTGAGCAAGAGGAAAAAAAAGACCCGTAATAACACGGGTCTTTTTCATTTAAGATGCACTATTTGATGTGATCCCAAGAAATATTGGAGACAATTCGGCATTCATCGCACTTAAAGTGGAAAATGTCATGCAGTGGTTCATCCAACAACCACTCTCCGCCGCACTTAGGGCATTTACGCTGTTTTTCATCTGTCAGACTTTTGCCACCGACTCGGTACTGATAGTAATAGGTCGGAATTTCCGTCACATATTCGATCCGACCACGTAAATCCCAACCACGCTTGAAAAGGACACTGTCGGCATCACAAATTTCATGTAGTGCCGCATGTTCCGCTCGGCAAGCTCCAGCCATCTGGATTTCATCGCACGCCTGCCACTCAGTCTGCCATTTGATGACCGCTTTATGGTCGCCATTGAGCGTCGGGCCATTACGATAAAGAGGGATTGGCAACAAACTTTCACCACTGCGCAAAGGCGAACAAGTATGCACATATGTGGTGTAGAGCACCTGCCACTCAGGTGTGGTTTCTTCTGCGGCTTGCTCTGAATTCAAATCTCGCCCAAGCAAACGGGCTTTCGGTGCCAGTAAGCACGCCTCTGCCAAACGTTCGATGCAGACGTTAACAAAATCCGAATGGTATTTAGGGTGCAAGCTTTCCTGCTCAGGGCATACTACCCGAACAAAAAATTCCCCTTCCCCCATCACGATAGAGAACTCACGTCCAAGTACCTGACCGTTATAACGCAACGCATCCATCAGGCCATTTATCGCTTTATCGACAGCAGAAATAGTGGTGTTATCAAAACACTCAAACTGTAATTCAACAACGTACATGGTTATACCGCTGGCTCTAGGTTAGCCAAAAACTCCGCTACATTCTCTGCAAGAACATCGCGTTTATCAGTACCTAATCGTTCGAGAATAACGTTACCCGTCAGGTTACAAATGGAAATCACGTCCAATTCCGCATCAGTTGCTGCGATGAAAACCGTGGGCTTCAGTTTAAGTCGACGCTGAGTGACTAGGTGACCAAGAATGTTTTCCTGCAAACGAACAAAATCTTCATCACTCCATACCTGAAGTAGCGTCAGCTCGTTCCCATTCCAAGTCGCCTCCATATCCGCACTGTACTGCGAACCATAGAAGGTTTTAATGTCTTGATGGAGTGTCAGTTCGATACCGTTTTCAACATTAGTGAAATCCGCTGGATGCTCACGCTCATGTGCCTGCCATTCAACATGGTGAGTTTGCTTTGCTTCAACGCAAGGTGACACGAGATCCACCAGCTCTTCGCTTCTTGGCAAATGTCCATGGGTGTCAAGACAGCTCTGACGGTACTTTTCACTGAACGAGCGCAGCGCTTGCAAGGCAGTTTCAGCCATTAGATTCTCCAATTGAGTCTTCGAATGTTCGCTTTTAACGACAGGATTGCGTAAAATTCTCGCCATTCTAATCCAAATCTATGCAAAGTATGAGCAAATATTCTGACGCAAAGGAACTGGCGGGATTAACGCTCGGTCAAAAAACCGAATACGCCAACCAATACGACGCTTCTTTACTTCAACCTGTGCCACGCAGCTTAAACCGCGATGACCTGAATCTGGGTGATGAGTTGCCATTTCAGGGCTGTGATATCTGGACACTGTACGAGCTGTCTTGGTTGAACGAGAAAGGCCTGCCACAGGTAGCCATTGGCGACGTGTCCATTCCTGCGACCAGTGCTAACCTGATTGAATCCAAGTCCTTTAAGTTGTACCTCAACAGCTTTAACCAAACCCGCTTTAGCTCATGGGATCAGGTTGAACAAACATTAGCGAAGGATCTCTCCCACTGTGCAGGTGAAGAGGTTTCAGTCACTATTCGTTCTGTCGTCGACTATACCGACAGTGTGGTCGTGACAATGGACGGTGACTGCATTGATGATCAGGATATTGAGATTGAGAGCTACGAGTTTGATACCAGCTTGCTAGAAGGTGCCGCCGAACAAGAACACGTCTCGGAAAGTCTGCATAGCCATCTTCTCAAATCCAACTGTCTGATCACTAACCAGCCAGATTGGGGCAGTGTAGAGATTCAGTATCAGGGTCAAAAAATCAATCGTGAAGCTCTGTTACGCTACCTAGTGTCATTCCGTGAACACAATGAGTTCCATGAGCAGTGCGTCGAACGTATTTTCACTGACATTATGAAATACTGTCAGCCAGAAAAGCTAACCGTGTACGCTCGATACACGCGCCGCGGTGGTCTGGATATCAACCCTTACCGTTCAACCGAGCAGGCTCTGCCTACTCATAACCAACGTATGGCACGTCAATAAGGATTGGACTACAGAATGCAGATTTTGCGCTGGGAACGTTTGTTTGGACTATTGGTTTTGTTGCTATCATCTCAAGTGATGGCGTCAACCGTGTATTCATCGGCCATGCTCAATGAAGCCAGTACCTTGGTAGATATTGTGCCAAAACAGTCCAAACAGCTTGCGACCAGTTATCTCGCTCAGCGCAAACTGACCGACCAAACCGAAAAAAGTCCGTCGGCGATTTCCCGTGATGACTCCGATAGCCGAGTGCGAACGCCCGGCGGTACCATCGATGCACTGAAAATTCTTGCCCGTGCTGAATTCAACTTGGGTAATACCGATGCAGCGCTGAAATATCTGCATGAAGCCAAAGCACTGACAACCAAGTATCGCCTCCCATACTTACGTCTTGATTTACGATTGCTCGAAATTCGCTTGCGCTGGCAAATCGATGGTGATGCAGAAACCGCTAGAAAGGATATTGCGGAGGTTGAGCAAGCGTTTAATGCCATCCAGAATCCAGAACAACTGGCTAAGGGGCTCAATTATCAGCTGACAATGCTCAAAGCAGATATCGCATCTGCTGAAGGCCAGATCGAGCTCGCCAATCAGTTGTACGAGGACGTGATCCCTTATATCGAACAGTCGAATAATAAGCACACCGTCATTGCCTACCATATCGCCTTGGGCAAGCACTTTCTGGCTCATAAGATCTACAACAAAGCCCTATCAGAGCTGCTAACAAGCTACTGGAGCGCAATTGAAGATACATCTGGTCTACAGCTGGCTGAAGTGAATCGCCTACTAGGACAACTTTTCTACGAGCGACGCGTACTGGACAAAGCAACGGATCACTTTTCGCAAGCTGCCGATTTTTACGACAACTATGAAAACTCGCCGATTCTGCCTCCAATTCTCAAACGTATGGGCGATATCTATTACCATCAGGGCAGATACAACCTCGCGTTAGTGCACTACTTCAATGCCATCGATCACGAGCGTATCCAGAATAATATTGAAAACGTCATCGCCATTCGTCTCGCACTGGCAGCCACCTACTTGCAACTGGTCAACTTCCCTCTTGCCGAGCAATATCTTGAGCGTGCCGAAGAGCTGCTGAGCTATGTTGATATTCCAAAGCTCAAAGCACAAGCGTTGCTGTTGGAGGCAGGTTTAGCCTCACATCAGAGGCATCCCCAAGAGGTCGTCGCCAAAGCCACCAAAGCATTAGACATCGCAGTCGAGCTCGAAGATCTCTCGATACAGAAAAATGCCTATCAGATGCTTAACGTAGGTAATGAACTACTGGGCAACTACAAAGCCGCGTTACAATATCTCCAGCAATACAACGCGCTAGCGAATATTGAGCAGCAAGAATCGGATCTGATCAACGAAGATGACTTTCGACAACAGAAAGACGTTGTTGAACAGACACTGCACCTCGTGGGGCAGAAACAGCAACTGGAGCAAACCGAAAACGAATATCGCAAGTTCCAGAAGATCTCGTTTACATTGTTCGTCACCTGCGCACTGCTGTTTATTTTCTTACTCCGCCGTGGCCACATCATGAGTGTGCAAAAAGATGAAATCGATGAACTGAATGATGATCTCTATACTCACTCCCGCTCAGGTCTAAAAAACCTTCGTATGCTCAACGCCAAGCTGCCTGCCTCGTTGGAAGCGAGCAGCCACAAGTTTGAAAAGTGGCATGTGGGTGAACTGATCCACGAGCCACTGAATGATCGACTGCGCTTTGTGATGATCGATGTGCCCTTCCTGCGCAATATGTACTTACAACATGGCTACTCAGATGGACTCAAGATTGAGAAAGCCTTCGGTCAGTACCTCAGAGGGAAGGTACAACGCCCAGCAAGGGTGTATCATTTCTCTGATGCGAACCTACTCTACATAGAGCCGAACAGTGATAGCATGGCCGACCCGGAGCTGGTGTTTGAAAAGATTCAAAGCTGGGTAGATGAATTTGCGCAGAAGTATGGGCTAAATAATATCATTCGTATGGGCATGGCCGATTACCCGTTTTTGCCTCGTGCTTACACTGCAATCAATGACAAAGAATTGCTGGATATTTTGCTCATGTCGACCAGCGCTGCTCGTACTTTGAGTATGAAAGAACATTCAAGCCAGTGGGTGTATCTGAAAGCGATAGAGAATGCGCCTGCGGCCAGCCTAGCAACCGGTAATATTCGCAAAGCGTGCAAACATTCCATCAGTCAGGGGCTGATAAAAGTTCACTCTTCTTACAAGAATGAGGAGAGCATCAAAAAATTATTAAAAGATGAGTAAAAGCTGCTCAAACAGACCGTGTTGAACGTGACGCGGTAATTTTATTTGTTATTATCGTTTGATTAATTAATAAGATCGTCTTCGATCTTATCTTCATAAGCATAGATTTTCATGGGCGTCCTCGAGCAAGATATTCAGTCACAGCTGCACAATCTGAAATCTCAATTAGAGCAAGTTCGATTGACACAAAGAGATACCTCGTTCAAATTTAAAAGAGAACAAAAGGTATTGAAGCGCATCATTGCATCACTGAGTGATGCATGCGGCGGTGAAGATCCAAGACTGAAGTCAGGGCTAACCGAACTTAGACAAGCCATAGAGCAACAAAAAGATGTCAGTTCTCTTATCCCGAAGTTGGCAGTACTTGAGCGCTTGCTTAAGCAACAGAGTGTGGCTATGGAAAAACAAACGGAGCATCTGGATTCCCAGATAAAACACAGCGGTGAAACCCTGTTACGTGTGACTGGGCTACCTGCCAAAGTAAAGCGTGACCTGCGTGACCTGCTCAGCTATTCCAACGGTGTCGAACGCCCGAAAGCCGATTCGGCAATGAAGCTGCTTGCCATTTACGAACGCTCCCTGAAAATCATCACCTCCAACCCTGATACTGCCATCAATCAAATTACCAATAGTGCTGATAAAGAACTGCTATTGCGACTTTCTGATGAACTTCAGCATGTCATTACTGAACTGGACTTTGAAGGCGAATCTGGTGACTTACTGACAGATATCCGCGCTAAGCTGCTCCTCGGTGTCAATACACACGTGTTGATTGAACTGACTCTGCAAGTACTTAAGCTGGTTATCGAAGGCACAAAATACGAGCGCAAGACCTCAGAACAATTTCTCGAGCAAGTTAATGCTTCCCTCTCCTCAACGCTGAAAAGCTCTTCGCAGAATGTCGATCAAAGTCAAACCTACTTTGAACATCGTCAGGAAATGAATGGTGAGCTGGATGAATTAGTTGCTGAGACTAAGGCCAAAGTCGACACGGCTAGCTCTCTCGATTCGCTGCAAACTCAACTCAACCCATTATTAGCCAAGCTAAGTTCTCTTTCTGAACGTCTTCATCATGCAGAGCGACGTGAACAAGCACTGATCGAACGTATGGGCTATGGCAAGAGTCAGTTAGAAGCTTTATTCGAGGTGACACAAGATTACCGTCGACGTCTGGAAGATCAAGCTCAACGCGTCCTCTTAGATCCTTTGACCAAGGTTTACAATCGCACAGCGTTTAATGACCGCTTAGAGCTGGAATATCGACGCTGGATACGCTCGCAGAACAACTTGCGTATTATTTTGCTCGACATTGATGGCTTTAAAGCAATTAACGACAGCTTCGGCTACACCGCCGGAGACAAGGCGTTAAAAATCATCGCTCGTACCATCAAGAAAGAACTGTCTGACACCGACACTGTCGCCCGCTTTTCAGGTGAAGAGTTCATCGTACTGATGCCAGATAGCTCAGATAATGATTGCTTTAATACTATCCAGAGCATTCAGAGCAAAGTGGCCAAACTGCCGTTCAAATTTCGCGAACAAAACTTGGTCATTACCATGTCAGCATCCAGCACTGGTTTTAAAGAATCCGATACGCCAGAGGAAGTACTGGAGCGTTTAAATCGCGTTCTCAACGAAGCCAAAACCATTGGCCCTAACCAGCTTGTTTGGAAATAACCCTACCCCCTCCTCCTTCCCAAAAGCCATTCATGCCTTGATTGATGTAGATATATCAATCAGTTAGCCTTTTATATCCGTCAAAGCGTGCTAAGCTTGATAGTACCTCTCGCGATTCCATCGCTTGATTAGCAGCCATTATCGCGCTGAGGCACAACAACAATAAGAAGGGTTTTGTAGAGAAGTTTTCTCTCATCAAGGAGGTCACTATGATCACTCACATCAGTCCGGCTGGTAGTATGGATCTGCTTTCTCAACTCGAAGTTGAGCGTCTTAAGAAAACTGCCGCCAGTGATCTGTATCAGCTCTACCGAAATTGTACGCTTGCGGTGCTGAATTCAGGTAGCCACACAGATAACTCCAAAGAACTGCTCGATAAATACAAGTCGTTTGATGTTAACGTGGTTCGCCGTGAACGCGGCATCAAACTCGAACTCAGTAATGCCCCTGAGCACGCTTTTGTTGATGGGCACATCATCAAAGGGATTCAAGAGCATTTATTCTCCGTGTTGCGTGACATTGTCTACGTCAACATGCACCTTGCAGACAACCAACGCCTCAACTTAACCAATGCTAGTCACATTACCAATCTAGTGTTTGGCATCTTGCGTAACGCAGGCGCCTTAACCCCTGGTATTGAGCCTAACCTAGTGGTCTGTTGGGGTGGTCACTCCATTAACGGTACGGAATATCAGTACACGCGAGAAGTCGGCCATGAACTAGGCCTGCGCGAGCTTAACATCTGTACAGGCTGTGGCCCTGGTGCGATGGAAGGCCCAATGAAAGGCGCTGCAATTGGTCACGCAAAACAGCGTTACTACGATCAACGTTACTTAGGCCTAACCGAGCCATCCATCATTGCGGCTGAGCCACCAAACCCTATCGTCAACGAACTGGTCATCATGCCAGATATCGAAAAGCGTCTCGAAGCGTTCGTGCGTATGGCACATGGCATTGTTATCTTCCCTGGCGGCGCAGGGACAGCAGAAGAGCTGCTTTATATTCTTGGCATCATGATGCACCCAGATAATGCCCACCAGCCTCTGCCTATCGTCCTAACAGGTCCAAAGGAAAGTGAAGAGTACTTCCGCTCCATTGACCGTTTCATTGGCGAGACATTAGGCGAAGAAGCTCAGCGCCATTATGAAATAGTGGTTGATGACCCAGAAAAAGTCGCGCAAATCATGAAACGTGGAATGAGCGATGTTCGCCAACATCGTAAAGACACAGGCGATGCTTACAGTTTCAACTGGTCGCTGAAGATTGAGCCAGAGTTTCAGCTGCCATTCGAACCAACACATGACAATATGGCCAGCCTGGATCTGCATCTCAATCAGCGTCCGGAAAACCTGGCAGCGGCTCTAAGGCAGGCCTTCTCAGGCATTGTTGCGGGTAACGTCAAAGCCGAAGGGATTCGAGAGATTGAACGGCATGGTCCATTTGCCCTTGATGGCGATGCTACGCTAATGAAGAAAATGGATAAACTTCTGCGTGACTTTGTCGAGCAAGATCGCATGAAATTGCCCGGTGGAACCGCGTACGAGCCTTGTTACCAAATTAAGACCTAGTTTAACAACTGGCAATCTCTCCCCCATGCTTTACAATAAGGGCTTCTCAGCCCTTATTTTTTTGATTTTCATGTCTATTCATCTTGTTATTATCGACGCTCTGAATCTCATTCGACGTGTCCACTCAGCGCAACCAGACCCAAACGACATAGCAAGAACCATTACCACAACGACACGAACACTGAATCGAATCATCAACGAATCGCAACCAACGCACATCATCGCGGTATTCGATCATCACCTCCAAGAAAGAGGTTGGCGTGCTGACGTCCTCCCTGAATACAAGCAAAACCGAAAACCCATGCCAGAGCCGTTACTTAACGGCTTGGATGCAATTCAGCAAGCATGGTGGGAACTGGGGATTGATTCTCTGCTGTCTGAAGGCGATGAAGCAGATGATTTGGTGGCAACATTGGCAATGAAAGTGGCGAGCCACAAAGAAAAGGTGACGATCATTTCAACAGATAAGGGCTACTGCCAGTTGCTGTCACCAACTTTACAGATCCGCGATTACTTTCAACATCGCTGGCTTGATGCACCTTTTATTGATAAAGAATTCGGCGTCAAACCCTCTCAGCTGGCTGACTACTGGGGGCTGGCAGGCGTGAGTTCTAGCCAAGTGCCAGGAGTTCCAGGTGTTGGCCCGAAGGCGGCCAAAGAAATCCTTACACAGTTTGAAGATATTGAACAAGCCTATACATCCGATGAGCTGGTTGCTAAATATCGCAAGAAACTGGATGAGCACATTGATTCAGCCCGCCGATGTAAAAAAGTTTCTGCACTGAAAACAGACATTGAGTTAGGTTTCAATCTACAAGATATTCGCTTTACCGGTGCCAATACTCCAACAACCTAACGCCTGACTAACATCAAGCCTTTGATTATAAAACAATGTTTATAAAATCTGTTGTGAAATCCTTTGCTTTCACACAGTTAACATTCATTTAATCAATACCAGATTGAGTGTTGATTAAATTTCAATCAACATCACAGCACTACTGACTAATTTCTCTATTTTTCATAGCTCCAATAACAAGGAGCATAATAATGAAAAATACTATTTTACTAAGTCTTGCTGTTGTCTTTTCACTGCCAGCCGTAGCACAAACCTGCGGTCAGCACCTCGACGTTGGCTTACCTTCCTATCAATCTGATCAAGTCCTTTGCCGCGACGGCTACGCGGTAGGCTACAACTACCAGATGAAAAACGCAGACTGGGTTGCTTACCACATTACGGCAGACAGTGTGAACGCCAGCTATAAACGCAGTAACAGTTTCAAAGAGGACACTGAACTGCCTGATTACGCACGCTCAACCCTCGCCGATTACAGTGGCTCTGGTTACGACCGTGGACACCTTGCCCCTTCAGCAACAATGGACTTTAGTCAGGAATCAATGACACAAAGCTTTTTGATGAGCAATATGTCACCTCAGCTTCCGGGCTTTAATCGAGTCGGCTGGCGTATTTTGGAGGAACATGTCCGCGATCTCGCCAATGAATATAACGAACTGTACGTCGTGACTGGGCCAATTTATCAAGGCGGTGAAAGCAGCATTGGCGACAATGTCGTGATTCCAAGTGCATTCTATAAAGTCATTCTTGACCCCTACTTCAACGATGCAATTGCGTTTGTAGTCCCACATCGTGATGTTTCCAGTAGCGAACTGGCAAGCTTTGTCACCACTATTGACGATGTCGAACAACAAACCGGGCTGGACTTCTTCTCACTACTTAGTGATAGCGTTGAGAATTCAATGGAGTCTCAGCTTTGGGAGATGTGGCCTACATCTGAGTAAATGTAAAAAACGCTCCCGAGGGAGCGTTTTCTTATCTTGGTGAGATGTTTGATAAGCACTGAACATGAACCGTGATCTCTTCACGATCATGGTAAAGGTGTTTCGCCTGAAGCTTAAATTTCACTTTGTTCTCAATCAGGAAGATCTTGAGATTTTCAATATCTTCTAGAACTTCATCGTAACGACCTTTCATAGGCAATTTCAGGTTAAATAACGCTTCTTTGGCCCATCCGCTGATGATCCACTCACCCATTAATTGAGCAACGCGAGACGGCTTCTCAACCATGTCACAAATAAGCCAAGTCACGTTTTTACGTGCAGGCTCAAATTTGAAGCCATCTTCCTGATGATGCTTAACCTGACCGGTTTCCATCAGGCTGTCGGCCATCATGCCATTGTCCACCGCATGAACAAACATCGAGCGCTTAACCAACTGATAAGTCCAGCCTCCTGGGCACGCGCCTAAATCGACACCCCACATACCAGCAGCAAGACGTTCATCCCATTCTTCTCGTGGAATGAAGACATGAAACGCTTCTTCTAACTTAAGCGTTGAGCGGCTTGGTGCATCTGCTGGGAATTTGAGACGTGGAATCCCCATAAAGAACTGTGAGTTATTGCTTGGCAGAGAGTAACCAACAAAGCAGTGGCCAGGAGCAACAAAACAAATATGCAGCACAGGCTTTTTAGGGCTGTCTTTCGGGAACAAAATGCCTTTGCCACGCATGGCTTGGCGCATAGGAACCGTGAACTTACGACAAAACTTAAGCAGTTCTTTCGCTTCATTGGTATCCGGCGTTTCGATGCGGATATCGCCACAACGCGGGAAAGACTCAACCTCGCTGAGTTCCTCTAAAATAGGAGAAATACGATCTTCACGTGGAAGGTCTTTAATCTCCACCGCAACCGCAAACATCTGACGTGCGAAAATCAGCGACTTAAAGTCGAGTTCTTTCGCCAGACGTTCTGCATCACCCGGCTGATAACATTCAAACAGTACGTAACCAGTGTTGTTTTTTACACGAGGGAAGCCAAACACTTCAAGTTGGGTAGCGCGATCCTGAATCTCTCCAGCACACTCTTTTTCAAAACCAGCTCGGCAGTAGAGCATTAAGTGTTTCACTGATTCACCTCTTTAATCTGTAACGCTGCGAAAACAAACAGTCCCCAGCCAAGCATAAAGGTTAAACCGCCAAATGGAGTAATAGGTCCAAACCATTTGATTCCGGTTAATGCAAGGGCATAGAGGCTGCCACTAAAACAAAAGATGCCGATGATAAAGCAATTTGCAGCAAGGGCGAAATATTTTTGCGCTTTCTCAGCCATCCCCATCGAGAGTAAGACTCCACAGAGCAAAATCGCTAGGGCATGAATAAATTGATACTGGACGCCTGTATTAAAGACCTCCAGTAAATAAGGTGATAATGATTGCTTTAACCCGTGTGCGGCGAAAGCGCCAAGTGCGACGCCAACTCCGGCAAATATTCCACCAACGGTAAGTAACTGCTTACTTTTCACCATAGCTCTCCAATACAAAATCAGCTAAATGCTCAACCGCCAAAGCGATATTGCCCGCTTCGGTGTGACCAGAGCTCTTTCTAGGTTTGAAACTATGATCGCCATCAGGGATAAATTTCACCTTGATGTCATCTGAGAGAGCGAAATCTTTAAACTCTTCTTGCTTACCAAAAGTATCCCTCTCTCCTTGAAGGATTAAACACGGCTTATCGAGCGTCGCTAGATGCTCACCTTTGTACTTTTCGGGCTTACCCGGCGGGTGAAAAGGAAAACCTAAACAAGCAATCGCTGCTACATTACCGTCTTCAGCAAGCAAGCTGGCCATGCGCCCGCCCATGGATTTCCCACCAATCACAACCGGTACATCAGAAAACTTGGCAATCACAGCCTGATACGCTTCCAGAAGCTTAGGCGCTCGATCTGGCGGACGACGTTTACCATCTTCGGCACGTTTCACCATATAAGGGAAGTTAAAGCGGACAACTTGTATCCCTTTATGCGCTAGCCCTTTTGCCACTGCCGCCATGAAATTATGCTCCATACCAGCTCCCGCACCGTGAGCAAAAATAAAAACAGGGTTGCCTTGCTCACCATCAATCAGGAAATCAGTCATCAAGCAACTCCTCTTGCTCACTTTGTGCCTTGGCAAGCATCCAGTCACGGAATGTAGCAATACGCCCCATGTCGGCCTGTTTATCATGGCACACCACGTAGAACGCGTTCTTAGACACTAACACTTCATCAAATGGCGCAATCAATCGCCCAGCTTCCATTTCTGGTTGAGCTAACACGTTGTTGCCTAGCGCTACCCCTTGCCCGTGAGCAGCGGCTTGTAACACCATCGTAGAGTGGCTAAAGATAGGCCCGTGGTTGACATTGATCCCTTCAATACCATGTTCTTTCGCAAACTGTTTCCAGTCTTTACGTGAAGTGTCATGTAGCAGAGTATGTTTCTTCAAGTCAGTTAGAGTTTCTAATGGTTTATTGCTCAATAACAGGGATGGTGAACAAAGCGGAATAAGGAATTCCTGATAGAGTTTATCCGCACGCAGACCTGGCCAATTTCCTCGACCATAGTAAATTGCCACGTCAACATCGTCGGTAAGGGAGCCTTCATCCATATCAACCGCTTTAATACGAACATCAATATCCGGTTCCTGCTGATTAAAGTCAGCCAGACGCGGAACCAACCATTGGATCGCAAAGCTTGGCGGCAAACTGATCGTCAATGCGCCTTTCTCACTGCGCTCTAGCACTTTATCTGTGGCTTCTGAAAGAGAAGTAAAAATATCTTTTATATCCAGAAAGTAGCTTTGACCTTCTTCCGTCAGCAGTAATGAACGGTTGCGTCTTCTAAAGAGCTTCAGGCCAAGAAACTCTTCTAACGCTTTGATTTGATGGCTAACTGCAGCCTGAGTCACAAATAACTCCTCCGCAGCTCTAGTAAAGCTCAAATGACGTGCAGCAGCTTCGAACACTTTCAGGGAGTTCAAAGGTGGCAATCTTCTAGACATGGTGCCCTTCCATAAATTGGATTAGTTTTTTTAATCTGAAACATTATAAAATGTCCATTGCCTGACGACCAGAGAAATTCTATATTTCCTCCCGCAGCAAGAGCCAGAACGGCTTGATTCCTTCGTGGAATCAATTGGCATATTGTTGCGATGTTGTGTTTGCAAACTCGTATTTCGAGTTAGGTAGGTTTCTACCAAGTTTCGCCTCTCTAACTAGAGACGAAACACATACTTCCTGTATTTATTTTGACCTGTCTGTCAAATTATTTAGCACCGCCTTATGGCGGTGTTTTTTTATCTGTTTAACTTACCCTAGATACCATTTTGGTATCATGACAAAGTCATCAAGAGCCATACAAATAAAAAAGCGCAAACCGAATGAACGATTTGCGCTTTCTAGATTCATAAAGCCTCTATTAAGGGCGGTAAACCTTAACGTTAGCAAAACCTTGCTCTTGAAGGTATAACGCTTGTAGGCGGCTCATGACGCCACGATCACAGTACAGCAGGTAAGTCTTAGACTGATCTAAATCACCAAACTGTGTACCCAACTTATAGAAAGGCAGGTGTTTCACTTCAACACCGTCGATCTCAAGTGGATTATCTTCTTCTTCTTCTGGGCTACGGATATCAAGAACAATCGCGTGTTGCTCAACCGCCTGCACCTGCTCTACTTCCGGTGCTGCCGCTTCCGTTTCTTTAGCAATATCACGGATATCCATCTGACGGGCATCACGAACCACTTGCTCAAGAATACTGAAATCGAACTTGTCTTCTTCTGCATCAAGTTTAACTTTGACTGCTTTCACTGTTGGCTTCTTCGAAATCACACCACAATACTCAGGCATAGTCTTCGCGAAATCTTCAGTACCGATGTCGCGCGCTAGGTTGATGATGTCTTCTTTATCCCAGTTGATAAGCGGACGCAGAATCAACGTATCTGTCACGTTATCAATATGGCGCAAGTTCGTGAGCGTCTGGCTTGATACCTGGCCCAATGCTTCACCGGTTACCAAAGCTTGAATACCAAACTTCTCAGCAACCATACCAGCGGCACGCATAAACATACGCTTGAGGATAACGCCCATTTGACCATCATCGACCTTCTCGAGAATCTCAGCCACAACTGGCTCAAAATCAATCGAGATAAAACGTACCTTGGCAGAAGAGCCGTACTTGTTCCAAAGGTAGTGAGATACCTGCTTAACACCGATTTCGTGTGCTGGACCACCAAGATTAAAGAAACAGTAATGAACTTTAGAACCACGTTTGATGTGTAGGTAGCTTGAAACACCAGAATCAAAACCACCAGAGATAAGGCTCAATACGTCTTCCTGAGTGCCTAGCGGGAAACCGCCCAGACCTTTGTGACGTTTAATTACTTGGTTGAGCTTCTCGTTTGCCACTTCCACTTTAACCGTCACATCTGGGTTACGCAGTTTCACGCTCGCGCTTTCAATCGCTTGGTTCAGACCACCACCAACATAACGCTCTAGCTCAATAGAAGTGAAATCATGCTTACCACGACGCTTAGCTCGAACAACAAAGGTTTTGCCCTCAAGGCTAGGACGATTGAGCTCAAGTACTTGCTCGAAGATATCGTGCAAATCTTTAAACTCTGATTGCTGAACTTCCAGAACATGGTGAATACCTGGAGTTTGAGTCAACACTTCCACTGTTTCTTTGTAGAATTCATCCGTTTCAGATGTGACTTCAATATGGTCGCGACGATTGAAAACAGCTACAGACTCTGTACGACTCTTAATAATGTTACGGATATTACATTCAAGAATCTTTGTGAAGCGCTTACGCACAGACTCACTTTTTACAAAAATTTCTGGATGGGGCTTTACGATAAATTTCATAATTCACTTCACAAGTTAACTGTTTCGCTATTTTCACGCTCTACGGAGCCTAGCAGCTGTGTTTAGCTTTAAGCTGCCTCTAAGGGCGCAAGATTATACATGAAGCAAAGACCATAAAAAAGACGAGCATTTCGCTCGTCTTTTCTTAGTTCGTACTTGGTAAGGATGGAACTTCATCACTATAGAGAGGTTCCCCTTGCATAATACTGATTTCAACGCGGCGGTTACGTGAACGCTGCGCTTCGGTATCATTTGGCCCAAGCGGCTGCGTATCTGCCATACCGCGGACTTGAAGACGCTGATGAGAGAAATCACGAACTTTTTCCATCTCCTGTGCGACTGATACAGCTCGTTGAGCGGAAAGATCCCAGTTGGAGCGATACAACTCAGAGTCAATTCGCTGGTTATCTGTATGACCAGAGACACGCACTATCCCCGGAATATCTTTGACTAACTCCGCAATCTGTCTGACTAACGGACGGAACTTAGGCTGAAGGAATGCAGAACCTTCAGGGAATGCCCCTTTCTCTCGAATACGGATATCAATCTGCTGGCCTAAATTCTCAACTTCAATCGCGCCTTGCTCAATTTCACGCTCCAAAGCTTTCTTGATGCTCTCCATCAAGGTTTCCAGCTCCTGAGAAAGCTCCGCTGACTGCTGCTGTTCGCTGTCTGATTCAGAGTTTTGACTATCCTGTGTCGAAGTGTCCGGTGACTTACCACCTGTTTGCTTACCTTTATCACGCTGCGTACCACCAGCACGATCTGATTCACCTTCATGAAACTCTAGTGTCTGCTGAGTAATATCAATGGTTTGCTGCATGATGACATCAATCGGGGTCGGCTCAGGTCGGCCTGGGCGAAACTCCTGCGCAATGATACTGGTACCCTTAGGAATATCTTTTACTTCCAGTCGGTTCTGTACACCGAACGCAAACTTCATTGAACCTGCAATCTGCTTGAACTTCAGTACGTCCATCTCAGAGAATGACAACAGAAGTACGAAGAAGCACATCAACAGTGACATCAAGTCAGCAAATGTTCCCATCCATAACGGTAAACCGGGGGGTGGGCATTTTGGTTCTTCCTCTTCCATACCAGCGACCTTACTCGTTATCTACATCAAGAGCGCGCTTACCTTCGTTGAGGTAATTCTTCAGATAGCTGTCGATAACGCGTGGGTTCTGTCCATCCTGAATAGCGAGCACACCATCCATGATTAGGCGACGGTTGAGTTTTTCCTGATCGCGGCGCAGTGACAATTTGTCAGCAATAGGGAAGAACACCATGTTAGATAAGATTGCGCCGTAGAGCGTCGTCAGAAGTGCGACCGCCATGGCTGGGCCGATCGCTTTCGGGTCATCCATGTTGGACAGCATGGCAACCAGACCAACTAGCGTACCGATCATCCCCATTGCAGGAGCAACGTCGCCGAAAGCTCGGAATACACTAGCACCAAAGTCATGGCGCTCATCAGTCAGGACAATATCTTTTTGCAGTGCCGCACGCACGACGTCAGCATCATGGCCGTCGACCAGTAAATCAATGCCTTTCTGCATGAAGTTGTTAGTGATCTCCATTTCTTCAAGAGCCAGGAAGCCACCTTTACGTGCGGCGTCCGCCATTTCGACCACTTTAGCAATCAGATCTTCAGGTTCATCGACTTTGAACATGAAGGCTTTGCCCGCAATCTTAGCCGCGCCGAAAAACTGCCCCATGGTAAATTTCATCAGGACAACGAAGGTCGAGCCACCAACTACGATTAGAATAGAGGTCACATCGACGAACATCATTATGCTTCCGCCCAGAATCATCGCCATGATTACGAAAGCAAAGCCGCCAATGAGCCCTATCAGCGTTGCTAAATCCACAAAGCACTCCTCATGCTATCTTTTAAGCTTCTGGTAAATTATATCGGCAACATCTTCAGATCTTTAGTGTTTTATTGGTATCGCACTCACACAAATATAGATGTTATGGCGACAGAGTAAACTAGACTAAAGCAGTGACGTGACCTTTATAGATAATATTGACCGCGCCAACTCGATTTTTCTGTCAATTTTCCTCGGTTAAATTTGACCATCATTACCTGCTAAGGTAACTTTCGTGCATCTTTTCAAATGTAGAAATATTATGGCGAGCAAGAAACCTGAAAACATGTCCTTTGAGGCAGCAATTGAAGAACTCGACTCTATTGTTGAACACCTTGAAAACGGTGATCTGGCTCTTGATGACGCACTGAAAAAGTTCGAACGTGGTATCGCGCTTGCCCGTGAAGGTCAGAGTAAGCTAAGCGATGCAGAACAACGCGTCAGTATCTTACTACAGAACGACGATGAGACCCCGCTTTCAGAGTTCTCGACTCAGCCAGAATAATTACCACAGAAGAATTGCTCCTATGCACGAGGCGTTAACCTCTCTACAACAAAGAAACAATCGACAATTAGAGCGCTGGCTAAACCAGCTTCCTCATCAGGAACAGCCTCTGATTGAAGCTATGCGCTACGGCCTGCTATTAGGTGGAAAACGCGCACGCCCGTTTCTGGTCTATATCACAGGCCAGATGTTGGGCTGTAAGCTGGAAGAGTTAGATACCCCAGCATCGGCGATTGAATGCATCCATGCATACTCGCTTATCCACGATGATTTACCTGCGATGGACGATGATGAGCTTCGTCGTGGACAACCAACCTGCCATATCAAATTCGATGAAGCTACAGCGATCCTGACTGGCGATGCCCTGCAAACCTTGGCATTTACTATTCTTGCTGATGGCGAATTGAGCCCTGAAGCAGAAACCTATCGTATAAAGATGGTGAAAGCACTGGCAGAAGCATCCGGCGCAAATGGTATGTGCCTAGGACAAGCTTTGGACCTATCGGCAGAAGGTCAAAAGGTATCGCTTGCAGAGTTGGAAAACATTCACCGTAATAAAACCGGTGCACTAATGAAATGTGCAATCCGGCTTGGAGCGCTTGCTGCAGGGCAGAAAGGCTCTGAAATCTTACCTCAGTTAGACCAGTTTGCTGACGCTATTGGCCTAGCGTTTCAGGTTCAAGACGACATTTTAGATATTATCAGTGACACAGAGACCTTAGGTAAACCTCAAGGTTCTGATCAGGATTTAGACAAAAGTACTTATCCTGCACTGCTAGGATTAGAAGGCGCTATTAACAAAGCTCACACTCTGTTAACGGAAGCTCTTCAAGCTTTAGAAGCAATCCCATACAATACAGAATTACTCGAAGAGTTCGCCCGATACGTCATCGAGCGCAAGAACTAAACTAAAAGCGCGCATTTATATGACTCTTGATATTTCAAAATATCCAACACTGGCTCTGGCAAATACTCCAGATGAACTACGTAGCCTTCCTAAGGAAGCTTTGCCTACGCTGTGTGACGAATTACGCACCTACTTACTGAACTCTGTCAGTCAATCCAGCGGTCACCTAGCCTCAGGCTTAGGTACTGTGGAGCTTACAGTGGCGCTTCACTATGTGTACAACACCCCGTTTGATCAACTGGTTTGGGATGTTGGCCATCAAGCATATCCGCACAAGATTCTGACAGGTCGCCGAGACCAAATGTCGACTATCCGTCAGAAAGACGGGCTGCACCCTTTTCCTTGGCGCGAAGAAAGTGAGTATGACACGCTATCTGTCGGTCACTCATCAACCTCTATCAGCGCTGCGCTAGGTATGGCGATCAGCGCGGAGAAAGAAGGTGAAAACCGCAAAGTGGTCAGCGTGATTGGTGATGGTGCAATTACCGCAGGTATGGCATTTGAAGCTATGAACCACGCAGGCGACGTTCATTCGGACATGCTAGTCGTGCTGAATGACAACGAGATGTCGATCTCTGAAAATGTCGGAGCACTGAATAACCACCTTGCTCAGGTGCTTTCTGGCAGCCTCTACACCTCTATTCGTGAAGGCGGAAAAAAAGTACTGTCAGGCGTTCCACCAATCAAAGAACTGGTTCGCCGCACTGAAGAACATCTTAAAGGCATGGTCGTACCCGGCACTCTGTTTGAAGAATTGGGTTTTAACTACATTGGACCGGTTGACGGTCACGATGTTAACGAACTGGTCAAAACATTGAAGAACATGCGTGAACTAAGAGGTCCGCAATTCCTTCATATCATGACTAAGAAAGGCAAAGGTTACGAGCCTGCAGAGAAAGACCCTATCGGTTATCACGGCGTGCCTAAGTTCGACCCTGCCCATACTTCATTGCCAAAGAGCAGCGGCAGCAAGCCAACCTTCTCTAAAATTTTCGGTGATTTTTTGTGTGATATGGCCGCTCAGGACCCGAAATTGATGGCCATCACGCCAGCGATGCGTGAAGGTTCCGGCATGGTTCGCTTCTCTAAAGAATACCCACAGCAGTATTTTGATGTCGCGATCGCGGAACAACATGCCGTCACCTTGGCAACAGGTATGGCGATTGCGGGCAACAACCCAATTGTCGCAATTTACTCTACTTTCCTTCAACGCGGTTACGACCAGTTAATTCACGACATCGCCATCATGGATCTCCCAGTGATGTTTGCGATTGACCGTGCTGGGTTAGTCGGTGCTGACGGTCAGACTCACCAAGGTGCGTTCGATCTGAGCTTTATGCGTTGTATTCCAAACATGGTCATCATGGCACCAAGTGATGAGAATGAATGTCGCCAAATGCTCTACACAGGACATAAGCACACTGGGCCAAGTGCTGTACGTTACCCTCGTGGGAGCGGCATCGGAACTGAAATTGAGCAAGATTTCACTGCGTTAAAAATTGGCAAAGGCCGAGTCGTACGAAAAGGTGAAAAAGTGGCGATTCTCAGCTTCGGTACCTTCTTAGGCAATGCACTGGAAGCGGCTGAAAAACTCAATGCGACTGTTGCTGATATGCGTTTTGTCAAACCACTTGATGAAGCTTTGATCAAACAGCTTGTTGATGAGCATGATGTGATTGTCACATTAGAAGAAAATGCCATCGCAGGCGGCGCTGGTGCTGGTGTGATTGAGTTTATGATGCAAGAAAAACTCATTAAACCAGTACTGAATTTAGGCCTTCCTGACCAATTCATTGCTCAAGGAACTCAAGATGAGCTGCACCAAGCGCTCGGATTAGATGCCACAGGCATTGAGCAGTCAATTCGAAATTACCTCGAAAAATAGCGCTCAGTTCAGCTTACATTACTGCTAAAAAGCTCTCTTTCGAGAGCTTTTTTCATTCTATTCAGGCATCTGCCAAGCAAACTCATCGCAAATCTTCTGCCATGTATCATCGACTTTCGCTTTAATCAGCACCGTTTGGTTAGTAAACGGGTGCACAAACTCTAAGCTTGAGGCATGCAGAAGCAAGCGGTGGGAGTCATAGACTTCTCTAAACAATTTGTTGTGCTTGCCATCGCCATGCGTGGTATCACCGACTATCGGATGACGAAGGTGAGCCATATGTCGTCTGAGCTGATGTTTACGCCCAGTCAGAGGCTTTAATTCCATCAAACAGTAACGAGTCGTGGGAAACTTTCCTGTTGAATAAGGGATCTCTGCTTTTGCCAATGTGTGGTAATCGGTGATCGCTTCCTGAGCCTCCTTCTCTTGGCTCGCATGCTTATCGGCGATCTTATCCAGCTCAACCTTTAAGGCATAATCTAATCGTCCCGCCTCTTCAATCCAACCTCGCACAATGGCGTGATAGGTCTTGACCATTTCATGGTTGGCAAACATAGGCATCACTTGAGAGGCCACATCACTCGACAACGCAAAAATCAGTACACCCGACGTCGGTCGGTCAAGACGATGAAGTGGAAATACATGTTGACCAATTTGGTCACGCAATGTCTGCATCACAAACTGAGTTTCGTGTTTATCTAACCAACTACGGTGAACCAACATCCCAGCAGGCTTGTTCACGGCAACAAAGTACTCGTCCTGAAAAACAATATCTAATATCACGCACAGGCCTCATCTATCGCTCTAAGTAGATCAAGTAATGGAGTATATGCCCCATGCTCTTTCCAACACTCTTCAAAGTAAGGCGTAATCGCAAAGCCCGCGGGTAAAGGCATCTTCTGCTCAAGAAGATATGCCATTTTTGGTAAAAATACCCACTGTAACCATTGTTCTGGTTGTAACGTATCGACCGCAAAAGGTTCAGCACTTTGTAGTGCTTGGTCAGCAGGCTTGTGTCGTTGCCATAGTTTTAGCTCGCGCATGACAGAGGGTAACTGGTCTAGAAGTGGTACTAATTGCTGTTCTTTTGTCATAAACCTGAGGGGAAACCTTGAAATTAGGCATAAGAGTACCATTTATAGAGGAAAGAAAGTTAGGACTATTCAGCAATGGACACCATTCATACCCTCAGCCAGTTATTAACCAATAGTGAATGCCAATATCAGGTTTACGATCTAGGGCGCCGAATCAAACACATAGACAGCAAAGTGTTTGCCGATGTAGAAAAAGGCCTTCAACCCTATCCGTTCCCTTTACAACGCAAAGCGCATCTCGCGATTGCTTACTGGAATGAACACAAGCAACCGTGGATTTGGTTTTTAAAGTTTGAGCTGGATGAGCGTGGTCTATTGAAGCAGGCTGATGTAGGCAACTTCATTAAATATGTCGTTGAGGCGATGGGAACGCGCTTGAGTCAGGAAATGACGGAAGAGCAGCAACAAAAGCTATCGAATAACCCTTATACCTATAAGCCTGCTGAAGATAAAATGGCTGTGTTTCACAGTCAGATAAGAGCTCAACTCGACTTACCATGCAGTCAGTACTATGAGCACGCACAGCACTACTTTTCTGGAGGTCTCGGCTGGGACAAATGGCAGACCGTCGGCCTTCAAGGTGTAACCGATATCTGTGCTCGCCTTGGACACAACCAAAACGGCGTCAACTTACGTAAAGCACTAAAGCACCTGCCTAATGAGCCCCTTTATGCCTTGTTAGGAGCGCTGGAGCACACTCCTTTGCCGGATAAACTGGCAGAGCGTTTACAAGAAATGGCCCTTGAGCAGATAGACAGCAAAGACCCAGATATCTTCCTCCTCGGCGCTCTCGCTCGTGCATTGTCTGGAGCTAACACGTCGTATTCAGGAGTGATACTCGACAAAATACTCGCGTCTCCTCGCTTAAGTCATCAAGAAGTGTTGATTGGTGTAGCAGGCCGCAGTTGGTACCTTCTCCGCGACCCACAACGTGCGCAGCAATTTCTTCTGCGTTTAGCTCAGACTGGAAATCAGGCACTATTTAATCAACTGTTTGCCGATCTGGTGATGCTGCCTGAATTGAGAATGGTGTTATTACCCCTGCTTCATTCTGCACCATCTCAGGAGCTGGCAGAGGCACTGGTAAAACTTCAACAAGCGACTAAGGGCTAAAAGATGATCGGTGACCTTCTAGCCATTCTGGGATTGGTATTCGGCTGTTTTTTATTCTGGCAACAGAGAAGACAAGCTGAGTTAGCCAAATCAATCGCGGCCAACAAATGTAAGCAGCTCGATTTGCAATTGATCAGCGTCGCGCTAAAAGGTCATAAACTGAAAACGCCAGACGGAATCTGGCGTTGGCACTCTGTTTATCAATTTGAGTTTTCATCGCTTGGTGATGACTGCTACCAAGGCAAGTTGATCATGCAAGGCTTTCGACTGATAAAGGTCGATCTGCCACCTCATCGGATGTAAATACATACTGATTATACGGGCCAAATGCATCACGATTTTGACCGCATAACTCAAAACCCAGCTTGCCTAGAATACGAATCGATGGCGTGTGCTCAATGTTGGCTGTTGCTGATACGCGAGTTAAGTTGAGATCCCGCACCGCCTTAGGGAAAAAGGCCTTCAGTACTTCACTGGCGTATCCCTTCCCCCAATAGGCTTTATCAAAGATATACCCTAATTCCGGCCCACTATCCAAATGATAGATAAATACATGCCCGATATATTCTCGTGAATGACTGTCTAAAACAGCCAACGCATAAATGGTGTGATCATGTAAAACTTGCTGGAAAAGTTGTTTTGCTGAAGAAACAGTGTGCGGTCCATTCATCTCAGCTCGATTCTTGGCACAACAGTTAAGCATCAAGAATTCTGACTGTAATGATTCATTGTATGGCACCAGTAATGTTCGGCGAGTTACGATAGTCACAACACATCCTTATTGACAGCATGCCCCCGAAGCACAGGGGCTATTTTTTGTTTCCAAACGTAGAAACAAAGCCGAAAAGTTATACCAACTGATAGGTTTAGTTATTGATCTAGATTGTTATTTTGACGTTGTTAGTGTGAGTTATGCCTAAGGTTAAAGAAAAGCCCCGATACGCAAATATCGGGGCTATAGTCTTACTCGTAGCAGTCCGGCCACAAAAGGTGCTCCATGCATCTTCCTTAATAGTCACTGAATCCTTCAGTGTTATCCTGGCTTCGCCGTCCTAGCGGTGTCCTAATCGTCCTGATAGCTAACTGACCTGTTAGCGCACGTCACTAGTTCCCTGAGCGGTGTCCTTTGCATCATCCTGATAATGTCACGCCTCTTCCCAGAGGGGCCCTATCCGTCCTTAGTACTGAGTTCCCATCAGTAACTGCTTCCCTACAGTATCCTTCGCTCCTTGCTGACTAGCACTCCTTACTAGCCAAATCTTCGTCCCGAAGATGTTCAGTCCTTAACGTTCCTGTTCCGTGTCAGCATCCCGTCCAACACTTGGTAATTTACCCTACCTCTTTCTATAAGCAATGCGATAAACGAATGCTCAGGTTACATAAATACGCTATTTAGATTTAATATCAAACAAATTCAACAACATAAAATAACAATGCGTTTATCACACCTGTGTAAGACTGTTTTATCGCACACTAAGCGTAAGAGATCTCGCACATTACAAGCGTGCATTTTCTATTCGCATTCACAGGATACGTTGAGTATCATGACGCTAAACGCATTCAAGGAGGTCATATGCTCACTCAAGATGTTAGTCAGGAGCTTAAGGAAGTTTTAGAACAGCTCCAAAAAGAGGGTAAGGAGCCAACCGTCGCCTTGGTGAAAGCACGCCTTAGTACAGCCATCCCTATGCCCGCTCTTATAACGACAATTAAAAGCTGGAAAAGTGCTAACCGTGTTCCCAAAGTAGAAGTCGCTGCTAAAACAGCTAATGACGCATGCAGAATTACTGAGCTGGAAAAACAAGTCGCTGAGTTGACCACTAGGTTGGCACTATTAGAAGAGAAGATGGCGAACTCGTAAGTGAGTTTATCTCGCTGATAAGACCCAGAGTAAAAATCCACCTGCATAGCAGGTGGCTTTGGTTGGCCCCCTATAAGGGGGCTCACTGCTATTTATCTAACCCTAGAAGCATTTGTCGCTCCTCTTCTTCTTTCCCCACACGATCTTGGTGCCTGACGTATCTACGTATAATTTCCTCGTTCATCCCTACCGAATCAACAAAGTAACCTCGTTGCCAGAACTTATTACCCCAGAGCTTTTTCTTTCTCAAATACGGAAATTTGTTAAACAACCTAATCGCTGTACGACCTTTAACAAACCCCATGTAATTTGAGATACTCATGCTCGGCGGAAGCCTCACGACTAAATGGACATGATCAATTTGGACGTTAAGCTCGACAACCTTGCATTTCTTCATATTGCTGTAAACGTAGATACTTCGATACAGCTCTTTGCCTAAATTTCCTTTCAGAATCTTTAGTCGATATTTAGGTGTCCAAACAATATGATATTGGCACCGATGATAAACGTGTGAAGCGGATTCATATCTGCTCATGTTCGTTATTTCCTTCATTTGTTGGTTGCAAACGAGGACATCTTGAACATGAGCGTTCTTCGGGCAAAGCCCAAAAGAACGATCACCACCTTCTAAAGAAGGTGGTTTAGGGCCAGAAAATAAAAAAGGCTTGGCGCAATGCCAAGCCTTTGTTTGTTTAGGCAGACTGGTGAATTACCAACCTGTTACTTCACGTAGACCTTTACCGATGTCTGCTAGAGACTTAACCGTCTTAACGCCTGCTGCCTCTAGAGCTGCAAACTTGTCTTCCGCTGTACCTTTACCACCAGAGATGATTGCACCAGCGTGGCCCATACGTTTACCTGGAGGTGCAGTAACACCAGCGATGTAAGAAACTACAGGTTTAGTCACGTTCTCTTTGATAAACGCCGCTGCTTCTTCTTCTGCTGTACCACCGATCTCGCCGATCATTACGATAGCTTCAGTTTCTGGATCTTCTTGGAACAGTTTTAGGATATCAATGAAGTTTGAACCTGGGATTGGGTCACCACCGATACCAACACAAGTAGACTGACCGAAGCCTTCATCTGTAGTCTGCTTAACCGCTTCATACGTTAGAGTACCAGAGCGAGAAACAATACCTACTTTACCTTTCTTGTGGATATGACCAGGCATGATACCAATCTTACACTCGTCAGGAGTGATTAGACCTGGACAGTTAGGACCGATCATGCGAACGCCAGTTTCTTCTAGCTTCACTTTAACGTCGATCATATCTGTTGTAGGGATACCTTCAGTGATCGTTACGATAAGCTCGATACCTGCATCAATCGCTTCTAGGATTGCATCTTTACAGAAAGGTGCTGGAACGTAGATAACTGTTGCTGTTGCGCCAGTTGCTTCTACTGCTTCACGTACAGTGTTGAATACAGGAAGACCAAGGTGAGTTTGACCACCTTTACCTGGAGATACACCACCAACCATCTGTGTACCGTATGCGATAGCTTGCTCAGAGTGGAAAGTACCTTGACCACCAGTGAAACCCTGACAGATTACTTTGGTGTCTTTATTAATTAGTACAGACATTATTTGCCCTCCGCAGCAGCAACAACTTTCTGAGCTGCGTCAGTTAGTGACTCAGCAGCGATGATATCAACATCAGAATTAGCAAGAACTTCGCGACCTAGGTCTGCGTTAGTACCTTCAAGACGAACAACAACAGGTACGCTTACACCTACCTCTTTAACTGCACCAATAATACCTTCTGCGATCATGTCACAACGCACGATACCACCGAAGATGTTTACTAGTACTGCTTTTACATTGTCATCAGATAGAATGATCTTGAATGCTTCTGCTACACGCTCTTTAGTCGCGCCGCCACCTACATCTAGGAAGTTAGCTGGCTTACCACCGTGTAGGTTTACAATATCCATTGTGCCCATTGCTAGGCCCGCACCGTTAACCATACAGCCAACGTTGCCATCTAGAGCGACATAGTTCAGTTCCCACTGAGCAGCATGAGCTTCACGCTCATCTTCTTGTGAAGGATCGTGCATTTCACGCAGCTTAGGCTGACGGTACATAGCGTTTGAATCGATGTTAATCTTGCCATCTAGACAAAGCAGGTTACCTTCACCAGTAACAACTAGTGGGTTGATTTCTAGTAGTGCTAGATCGTACTGAGCAAACATAGTACCAAGACCCATGAAGATCTTAACGAACTGCTTGATCTGGTCACCCGCTAGGCCTAGTTTGAACGCAAGTTCACGGCCCTGATAAGCTTGAGGACCAACCAATGGGTCGATCGCAGCTTTGTGGATTAGCTCCGGCGTTTCTTCCGCAACTTTCTCAATCTCAACACCGCCTTCCGTTGAAGCCATGAAAACGATCTTACGGCTTGCACGGTCAACAACCGCACCAAGGTAAAGTTCGTTAGCAATATTAGACGCTTCTTCAACAAGGATTTTTGTAACAGGCTGACCATTTGCATCTGTTTGGTAAGTTACCAGGTTCTTACCTAGCCATTTTTGCGCAAATTCTTTTACGCCATCTTTTGTGTCATGTAGTTCAACACCACCCGCTTTACCGCGGCCACCAGCGTGAACCTGACATTTAACAACTTTTTTCTCTGTGCTAATGCGTCCCGCAGCTTCGAAAGCTTCTTGAGGGGTATCACACGCATAGCCTTCCGGTACAGGCAAACCGAATTCTGCAAACAGCTGTTTGGCTTGGTATTCATGCAAATTCATTTTGATATTCCGTTTGTTTTCCCTTGAGGGATTATTATGTCCATGACGCTTTGATCGAAACGACCTAACGTCTGTAGGGTCTTCTCAATTAAACCACTAGCTATCCAATTCAATAACGAGTGCTTCAAATGAAGGCTGAGCGTTGAGCGTGCTCAGCCTTAGAAACTTTAGGCACCAGATTACCAAAATCAATCTGGTGCCTGAGTTAATTACACGTCAAGAAGTAGACGTGCTGGATCTTCCAGTAGCTCTTTGATGGTAACCAAGAAACCAACTGACTCACGACCATCAATCAAACGGTGATCGTAAGAAAGTGCAAGGTACATCATAGGTAGAATTTCTACTTTGCCATCAACAGCCATTGGTCTCTCTTGGATCTTGTGCATGCCAAGAATCGCTGATTGCGGCGGGTTGATGATTGGCGTAGACATTAGTGAACCAAAAACACCACCGTTAGTGATAGTAAAGTTACCACCCATCAGCTCGTCTACTGTCAACTTGCCGTCACGACCTTTGATCGCTAATTCTTTGATGCCTTTTTCTACATCAGCAAAACCTAGCGTATCGCAATCTTTTAGGACTGGAGTAACTAGACCACGAGGCGTAGAAACCGCCATGCTGATGTCGAAGTAGTTGTGGTAAACAATGTCATCGCCATCAATAGAAGCGTTTACTTCTGGGTAACGTTTCAGTGCTTCGGTAACCGCTTTCACGTAGAAAGACATGAAACCAAGACGGATGCCGTGGCGCTCTTCGAATTGATCTTTGTACTGCTTACGAAGATCCATGATTGGCTTCATGTTTACTTCGTTAAACGTAGTCAGCATTGCCGTGTTGTTTTTCGCTTCAAGCAGACGATTTGCAACAGTTTTGCGCAGACGCGTCATAGGAACGCGTTTCTGGCTGCGAGCAGCTGCTGGCGCTTCGGCTACAGGAGCGTCTGCTTTCGGTGCAGCTTTGGCATTCGCAAGGTGCGCTTCAATATCTTCGCGCGTAATACGACCACCAACACCTGTACCTTTCACTTGGCTTGCTTCCAAGTTGTGTTCAGCAAGAAGACGACGTACAGCTGGGCTCAACGCATCGTTGCTTTCTTCACTCAGAGACGCTTTGTGACGCTTATCTGGAGACGCTTCCGCTTCCTCAGTCGTATCTTTTGTTGGCTCACCAGCAACAGCACCAGGTTTAAGTTTAGCAATCAGTTGCTTAGAAAGAACGGTAGCACCTTCTTCTTCGATGATAGCCTCTAGAACACCCGCTTCAGGAGCCGGTACTTCTAGAACTACTTTATCAGTTTCAATGTCAACCAGAACTTCGTCACGCTCTACCGCGTCACCTGGTTGTTTGTGCCATGTTGCTACTGTCGCATCAGCAACAGATTCAGGTAAATCTGGAACCAGAATTTCAATTGTCATATCTGTTTCTTCCTTTAACTTCAGTTCTTAGTCTGAAGCTTTTGTATTCACGGTAAGTGCGTCTTCAATCAACGCTTTCTGTTGTTTCAAGTGTACTGACATGTAACCTACTGCAGGTGATGCTGACGCTGGACGTCCAGCGTATTTAAGATCTGCACCTGCCGGAATAGCAGCACGGAAGTTGTGTTGGCTTGAGTACCAAGCACCTTGGTTTTGCGGCTCTTCCTGACACCAAACGAAATCTTCTACATTTGTGTATTGCTCGATGGCAGCTTTAACCTCTTCCAGAGGGAATGGGTAAAGTTGCTCAATCCGCACAATCGCTACGTCTTCTTGCTCGTTGTTACGACGTTGTTCTAATAGGTCGAAATACACCTTACCTGAACAGAAAACGACGCGTTTCACTTTCTTAGCATCCAACTTGTCTATCTCAGCAATCGCTGGCTGGAAGGTACCTTCCGCAAGCTCTTCAATAGATGACGTACATAGAGGATGACGAAGCAATGACTTAGGAGACATCACGATAAGAGGACGGCGCATCGGGCGCACAACCTGACGGCGAATCATGTGGTACACCTGAGCTGGCGTAGATGGCACAACAACCTGCATGTTTTGCTCAGCACAAAGCTGTAGGTATCGCTCCAAACGTGCGGAAGAGTGCTCTGGTCCCTGACCTTCATAGCCATGTGGCAGCAACATTGTCAGGCCACACAGACGCGCCCATTTTTGCTCACCTGAGGATATGAACTGGTCAATAACTACCTGAGCACCATTAGCAAAGTCACCAAATTGCGCTTCCCAAATAGTTAGGCCGCTTGGCTCTGCTGTGGCATATCCATACTCAAATGCCAGCACGGCCTCTTCTGACAAAACAGAGTCATAAACTTCAAACGGACCCTGCTTGTCATGAATATTGGCCAATGGCACAAATGTACTTGCATCCGTTTGGTTGTGCAGAACTGAGTGACGGTGGAAGAAAGTACCACGACCCGAGTCCTGTCCAGAAATACGAATACGCTTACCATCATCAACAAGAGTCGCATATGCCAGTGTTTCTGCCATACCCCAGTCAATCGCTTTCTCACCACTTAACATCGCTTTACGATCATTGTATAGCTTGTTAACACGGCTCTGTAGCTTGTGGCTTTCTGGGTACTGACAAATGCGCTGTCCCAACTCTAGCAAACGTTCTTTTTGGAACTCACTGTCCCACTCAACGTCCCAATCATGCCCAATGTACGGAGCCCAGTCGACAGAGTGAAGAGCCATTGGACGCCACTCTTTAACAACGACTTCACCACGATCCAAAGCATCACGATATTCATTTACTAGCTGAGTAGCGGTATCAATACCAAAGTCCCCACGCTCAATTAACACGTCAGCGTAAAGCTTACGTGGCGTTGGATGCTTCTTAATTTTTTGATACATCAATGGCTGAGTAGCGTTTGGCTCATCCGCTTCGTTGTGACCATGGCGACGGTAACAAACCAAATCAATCACAACATCACGCTTAAACTCGTTACGATAATCAAGAGCAATGCGAGTCACGAATGCAACTGCCTCTGGATCATCAGCATTAACGTGGAAAATTGGTGCCTGTACCATTTTCGCAATATCAGTACAGTACATAGTCGAACGCGTATCGTTCGGGTTTGACGTAGTGAAACCAACCTGGTTGTTCACAACAATGCGAACAGTACCACCAACCCGGAAACCACGAGACTGAGACATGTTAAATGTTTCAGCAACAACACCCTGACCTGCAACTGCAGAGTCACCATGAATAGTGATAGGAAGAACAGTACTTCCCTCAGTATCACCAAGACGATCTTGACGCGCGCGAACCGAACCAATAACTACTGGATTAACAATCTCAAGGTGAGACGGGTTGAAAGCCAGTGCTAAATGCACATCGCCGCCTGGGGTAGCAAAATCTGCAGAGAAACCTTGGTGATACTTAACATCACCAGTACCCCATGTTTCGTCATGTTTACCCGCAAACTCGTCGAACAGATCCTGAGGCTTTTTACCTAGAACGTTGACCAGCATATTCAAGCGACCACGGTGTGCCATACCAATAACAACTTCGCGCATGCCGTTTTTACCAGCGTGGCGAATTAGTTCTTTCGTCATTGGAATGAGCGCATCACCACCCTCTAGCGAGAAACGCTTCGCACCAGGGAACTTAGCGCCCAAGTATCGCTCTAGGCCTTCTGCAGCGGTCAGCTCTTCAAGAAACTCTTGTTTCTCTTCTTTTGAAAAAGAAGGCTTACCTACCACTGATTCTAAACGTTGCTGGATCCAACGTTTTTGCTCAGTGTCTGTCATGTGCATGTATTCTGCACCAACGGAGCCACAGTAGATTTTATTGAGAGAGGAGTAGATGTCTTTCAGCAACATGGTCTCTTGACCAATTGCAAAAGAACCGACGTTAAACGATTCTTCGAAGTCATCTTCGGTGAGATTGTGGAATGCTGGGTCTAGCTCCGCCACTGTTGGACGTTGCCATAAACCGAGTGGATCAAGTTCTGCAGCTTCATGACCGCGGAAACGGTATGCGTTAATAAGTTGAAGAACTTTTACTTGCTTAGCGTCGACATCTGGATCACTAACTTGGACATTGTAATGCTTTGTTTCTTGAGCGAGTCGTCGGAAGTAGTCGCGGACACGCGAATGAGGCTGCTCAACAACCTCTTCAGAAGGCTTAGGCAAGCCATCAAATACACGTTTCCACTCCTCACTTACCAGATCGGGATCACTTAGATACAGTTCGTAGAGATCTTCTACATAAGTTGCATTGGCGCCAGCCAAGTGTGAAGACTCGAGCCATGCCTTCATCACGCCGTTGTGCATATTTTCCCTTAACCAGTAGTTTTCACGTTTGCTTCGGTCTATGCCGAGCTATAAAGAGCCGATCACCAGAGTGATCGGCAATTTTTATTGTTTATTAAACCGAACGATTGACCAGCATTGTCTTAATGTGACCGATAGCCTTCGTTGGGTTTAGTCCCTTAGGACAAACACTTACACAATTCATGATGCCATGGCAACGGAAAACGCTAAATGCATCATCAAGATTTGACAAACGTTCATCTGTTGCAGTATCGCGGCTATCGATCAGCCAACGATAAGCAGCAAGCAACCCTGCAGGACCGATAAATTTATCTGGGTTCCACCAGAACGATGGGCACGAGGTAGTACAACACGCACACATAATACATTCGTACAATCCATCTAAATGAGCACGTTCATCAGGAGATTGAAGGTTCTCGCGTGATGGTGGCAACGCATCATCATCAATCAAGAATGGTTTAACCTTTGCGTAGTTATCGTAGAACTGAGTCATATCGACAATCAAATCACGAACAACTGGTAAGCCAGGTAACGGGCGAATCACTAGCTTATCGCCTGCTAGCGCAGACAGTGGAGTGATACAGGCCAAACCGTTTTTACCATTCATATTAAGGCCGTCTGAACCACAAACCCCTTCACGACACGAACGACGGAATGCAATTGTTGGATCTTGTTCTTTAAGCAGAATCAAGGCGTCCAAAACCATCATGTCAGAGCCTTCGTCTACTTCAAGGATATAATCCTTCATGTATGGCTTATCATCGACATCTGGGTTGTAACGATACAAAGAGAAGTTTAGTTTCATCATTTATTCCTCCCTTAGTATGTACGTACTTTCGGCGGGAAAGCTTCACGATGAACTGGCGTCATGTTGACATCACGTTTAGTCATCGCTTCTGTTTCCGGGTTATAAATAGAGTGACATAGCCAATTCTGGTCATCACGCTCTGGGTAATCAAAACGAGCATGTGCTCCACGACTCTCTGTACGGTAGTTTGCCGCAACTGCTGTCGAGAACGCTGTTTCCATTAGGTTGTCTAGCTCCAGACACTCGATACGCTGAGTATTGAACTCAGACGATTTATCGGCAAGATGTGCGTCTTGCAAGCGCTCACGAATAACTTTTAGTTCTTCTAGACCCGTTGCCATTGCGTCACCTTCACGGAAAACCGAGAAGCTGTTTTGCATACAAGTTTGTAGATCTTTACGAATCTGTACTGGATCTTCGCCACCTGTGCTGTTTTCCCAACGCATAGTACGCGCTAGAGAGGCTTCAATGTCAGATTCTGTCGCAGGACGAGCTTCTGTTTGAGCCGCCAACGTTTCGCCAAGGTGCAAACCAGTAGCACGGCCAAATACAACCAGATCAAGCAGTGAGTTACCACCCAAACGGTTAGCACCGTGAACAGATACCGAAGCAATTTCACCACACGCAAAAAGACCTTGAACTTCAGATTCGCTGCCGTCAGCCGCTTGTTTAATAGCCTGACCTGAAACCTGAGTTGGTACACCACCCATCATGTAGTGACAAGTTGGAATAACTGGGATTGGTTCTTTAACTGGATCTACGTGAGCAAACGTACGTGAAAGCTCACAAATACCTGGTAGGCGAGACTCAAGAACATCTTTACCTAGGTGATCCAGTTTCAGTTTGATGTGAGGACCCCATGGGCCATCGCAGCCGCGGCCTTCACGGATTTCGATCATCATTGAACGCGCTACAACGTCTCGACCCGCTAGGTCTTTCGCGTTAGGCGCATAACGCTCCATGAAGCGTTCACCATCTTTATTAAGAAGATAGCCACCTTCACCACGACAACCTTCGGTCACAAGTACACCTGCACCTGCAATACCTGTTGGGTGGAACTGCCACATTTCCATGTCTTGCATTGGTACGCCTGCGCGTAGTGCCATGCCAACACCATCACCAGTATTGATGTGTGCGTTAGTCGTTGAAGCGTAGATACGACCAGCACCACCAGTGGCTAGAACGGTCGCTTTAGATTTGAAGTAACAAATCTCACCCGTTTCCATACAGATTGCTGTACAACCCATGATGGCACCGTCTTGGTTCTTAACCAGATCAAGCGCGTACCATTCAGAGAAGATAGTGGTTTTGTGTTTTACATTTTGTTGGTACAGAGTATGAAGCAGTGCATGACCAGTACGGTCAGCGGCAGCAGCGGTACGAGCGGCTTGCTCGCCACCAAACTCTTTCGACTGGCCGCCAAAAGGACGTTGGTAAATCGTTCCGTTATCAAAGCGAGAAAATGGAAGACCCATTTTTTCTAATTCAATAACCGACTCAGGACCATTCTTACACATATACTCGATAGCATTTTGGTCACCGATGTAATCCGACCCTTTAACGGTGTCGTACATGTGCCATTGCCAATCGTCTTTGTGTGAATTGCCCAGTGCTACGGTAATACCACCTTGAGCAGAAACAGTGTGTGAACGAGTAGGAAATACTTTAGATAGCAAAGCACAAGTCAGGCCTTGCTCAGAAATTTGTAGCGCAGCACGCATGCCTGCACCACCAGCGCCGATTACTACGGCATCAAATTCGCGAACTGGAATAGACACTTACGCACCCCACAGAATAAATAGACCAGAGAAGAAGTAACCAAATAGCACTGCAATGATGCCTAGCTGTAGAAAACCGCGAAGCTTAGCGCATTTGATGTAGTCTGTAAGAACTTGCCATAGACCAATCCAAGCGTGGATAAGAACGGATACCAACGCAAGCATGGTAAAGACTTTAGTAAAAGTCCCACCGAAGAACTGTGTCCAAGATACGTAAGAAATATCTGAGAAAGCACAGAAGCTCACCAGATAGATAGTATAAAGCGTCATAATGATTGCAGTTGCACGAATTAGTAGGAAATCGTGCACACCATTACGACCAAAAGATGAAATGTGTTTTACCATACCAGAATCCCCGCAAGTACAGACAGAACGGCCGTCGCTGCGAATGCAACCTTAGCGCTCATTGCGCCAGATTCCAGCTCTTCAAAATGACCTAGGTCCATCAACAAGTGACGAATACCACCTGCTATATGGTAGGCCAAAGCCGTCAAAATACCCCACAAAATAAATTTCACAAAGAAACCGTCAACGATGTCGACAGCTTGTGCGTAACCTACAGGGGAAGACAGGGAAATGGATAATAACCAAAGAAGTATCCCGATCGCGACAAACGTAATTACACCTGAAACTCGGTGCAGGATAGATGCGATTGCTGTGATCGGAAAGTTGATAGTCTGCAAATCTAAATTAACAGGTCTTGACTTTCTTTCTTTCACGGGCTTGCTCACTCAGCTCCATTGAAGCATTTATTGTTATGAACGAAATTTGATTGCAAACCTACAAAAGTTAACATTTATTTAACAACAAGCAGGCAAAAAACCGGGGTAAATTTGTAAAATATTTGTTAACAACAAGATTTGAAACATCACCTCACATTTGTTTCAAACCTTGAATTTATAAGGTTTCCACCAAAATTTACGGCGCCACTATACGGCTGGAAACATTTTAGCACAATTGATGTAACAATTTTTGCTACACAGAACAGATTTTTAACCTTATACGTATAAAAAATCAAAACAAGTGCACAAGTCGGAGGAGAAAAATTGACTTTGATAACGAACACACGTACAAAAATGTCACACAAACATCCTGGACGGATTAAATAATAAACAAAGGAGATTGTTATGGCAGATAAGAAAGCGACCCTTCATGTTGAAGGTCAAGCGCCTATCGAACTGCCAATTATGGAAGGTGCCCTTGGCACGCCTGTAATTGATGTTCGTAAACTTGGAGCAAATGGTTATTTCACTTTTGATCCAGGTTTTCTTGCCACTGCATCCTGTGAATCTCAAATCACCTACATCGACGGCGGCAAAGGTATCCTTTTGCACCGTGGTTACCCTATTGATCAGTTAGCTAATAATGCTGATTATTTAGAAGTATGTTACATCCTTCTTTACGGTGAAGCCCCTACACGAGAACAATACGAGCAATTCAAAGTTACTGTCACTCGCCATACTATGGTGCATGAGCAGATCGCGAGCTTTTTCCACGGATTCCGCCGTGACGCACACCCAATGGCAGTAATGTGTGGTGTAGTTGGCGCTTTGGCAGCCTTCTACCACGATTCACTAGACATCAACAACGACACTCACCGCGAGATCACGGCTTATCGTCTACTGTCGAAAATGCCGACGCTTGCTGCAATGTGTTACAAGTACTCTATCGGTCAACCATTTATCTACCCACGTAACGACCTAAGCTACGCGGAAAACTTCCTACACATGATGTTTGCTAACCCATGTGAAGAATACGAAGTAAACCCAGTGGTTGCACGTGCGATGGATAAGATCTTCACACTTCACGCAGACCACGAGCAAAACGCTTCCACTTCAACGGTTCGTCTTGCTGGTTCTTCAGGTGCAAACCCATTCGCATGTATTGCCGCGGGTATCGCATCACTATGGGGACCTGCACACGGCGGTGCTAACGAAGCGTGTCTGAAGATGCTGGAAGAAATCGGCAGTGTCGACAACATTCCTGAGTACATTGATCGTGCTAAAGACAAGGATGACCCATTCCGCCTAATGGGCTTTGGTCACCGTGTCTACAAGAACTACGATCCACGTGCGACGGTAATGCGCGAAACGTGTCATGACGTTCTGAAAGAACTGAACATTGACGATCCTTTACTGGATGTAGCAATGGAACTTGAGCGTATTGCTCTGTCTGATGAGTACTTCGTATCTAAGAAGCTGTACCCGAACGTAGATTTCTACTCAGGTATTATTCTGAAAGCGATTGGTATTCCGGTTTCAATGTTCACAGTAATCTTCGCACTTTCACGTACAATTGGTTGGATCGCTCACTGGAACGAAATGCACAGTGATCCACTGAACCGCATTGGTCGTCCGCGTCAGCTTTACACTGGTGAAACTCAGCGTAACTTCAAGCCTATTCACGAACGCGAATAAGAAGCTAGAAGCTAGAAGCTAGAAGCTAGAAGCTAGAAGCTAGAAAAATTAAGGGTTGATGCTTTCGCATCAACCCTTTTAATATTTTGGGAGTTATAAAGCGCGGTTTGAATCGCTTCGTCCATATTGGAGGCTCTATTCATAAGTACAGCCTCCGATTGGTTCTGCTCCTTTAGCGATTGTGAACCTTAAACTGGGTTGTCAATATCGATAAACTCAACATCCAAGTCGTGTTCTTTAGCTAACCACTCACCAAGAGCTTTGATACCATAACGCTCTGTTGCATGATGCCCTGCTGCAAAATAGTGTATATCCATTTCTCTGGCTGTGTAGGTAGTGCGCTCAGAGATTTCACCCGAAATAAACGCATCCAGACCATGTTTTACTGCTAACTCGATAAAGTCTTGCCCACCACCGGTACACCAACCTACAGTTTCAATTACTTTATCTGCATTATCAGGTGAAATATGTAAAGGAGTACGGCTCAGTACTTTTTCTATCTTGGCTGAGAAGTCTGCACCAGTCATCGGCTGTTCCAGACGACCAAACATTGCCAATGATTGCGGATGTCCTTCCAGGCCACCTTCCACGTCAATCTCTAATAATCGTGCTAGCTCTGCGTTGTTACCGAGTTCAGGATGAATATCCAAGGGCAAGTGGTAGCCGAACAAGTTGATATCATTTTTGACTAGCGTTCGGATGCGATTCCCTTTCATTCCACGAATAGGCTCAGGTTCTCCTTTCCAGAAGTATCCATGATGAACAAGCAATGCATCCGCCTTCAACTCAACCGCTTTGTTAATCAGAGCTTGAGAGGCCGTCACCCCCGTTACCACACGTTTAATGTCTGTTTTACCTTCGACCTGTAAACCGTTCGGTGCATAATCTTTGATGAGTTGAGGAGAAAGTTTTTCGTTAAGAATCTGTTCCAGCTGTATATTGTTCATTGTGACTTCCAGTAACTGCACGATTTGCAAAGTGTATTGCAACTATATAAAGGATGCTAGTTTCAATCGGTTGCGGTTACAATAGCGTCAATTTTGTTTTAAAGGATCAGAGATGAATCAGCTACAGCGTTTTTACCATTGGATTGCCTCTTCACCATCTCTGTTTACGCTGACTCCACCATTCGAGTCTCTGCAGACTTTGCCGGTACATCCCTTAAGTGACCCAAATTATCACGGTAACCCTAGACTCGGTTTTCTATACCAACATTTATGTACCCAACTTCTCGTCAATAGTGGTCGATATTCTGTAGAGCTAGAAGAAGTCCAAATCCATCGGGAAAATGGCCAGACACTTGGGGCCATCGATCTGATTTTGAAAAATGAAAGTTCGAATCAGTTAGAGCACTGGGAAGTGGCAATTAAATTCTATTTATTGCATCAAGGCATTTGGTACGGCCCTAACGCCCACGACCAACTGGATAAGAAACTTGATCGCATGCTCTCTCATCAATTAAAAATGAGCAGTTCAACGCAATTTTCATCCAAGTACCCTGAATTAGACAATTTAACTGAGCATCTCCTGCTTCAGGGGAGGCTCTATATTAATCCATTTTCCACCGAGCCCATTCCCACACACTGCCTAGGCTATGAGATCGACACAACCCAAATATCAGGGTTTTGGTGCTATGAAAGCCAGTGGGAACTCATTGATGAGCCTTTATACCAGCTAGACAAACCTTTCTGGGCAACAGGTAGGCAAGGTTTTGAGCAGCCAATTACCAAACCTGATGGCCGATTTGTTCATGCACAAACTGAACAAGGGCAATTTTGGTTTGTGGTTCCAGACCACTGGCCTAACGGATAGCCAAATGAAGCGCAGTTCTCTCCATATAATGAGAGTTCTAACCCGCAAAAAAGAAAAGGCTGACACTCGGTCAGCCTTTTTCTTCAGCTTAAGTATTTAATTTACAAGCCAGCGTCTGCAAACACTTGATTCACGATCTCTTGCGCTTCGGATTCAATGTGCTTTAAGTGCTCAGCACCTTTAAAGCTTTCACAGTAAATCTTATAGATATCTTCCGTACCTGATGGGCGCGCCGCAAACCAACCGTTATCAGTCGTGACTTTGAGGCCACCAATCGCAGCACCGTTACCAGGCGCATGCGTCAAGCGAGCAGTGATCTTATCTCCTGCTAGCGTCTCTGCTTTGACCATTTCTGCAGACAGCTTTTTCAGTACCTCTTTTTGAGGCCCGCTTGCTACGGCTTGAATACGATTATATTGAGACTCGCCATGCTTAGCTGCCAACTCTTCATAATATTCTTGTGGGTTCTTACCAGTGACTGCCGTGATTTCAGCAGCTAGCAGACAAAGGATGATGCCGTCTTTATCTGTTGACCATGGTGTACCATCTTTACGCAAGAACGAAGCGCCTGCACTTTCTTCACCACCAAAGCCGAACTTACCTTGATATAAGCCATCAACAAACCACTTGAAACCAACTGGCACTTCACACAGTTCGCGGCCTAAGTCTGCCACTACACGGTCAATCAAGGCACTGGAAACTAGTGTTTTACCCACTGCAACGTCACTTCCCCAACCTTGGCGATGGCGATATAGGTAATCAATGCACACAGCTAAGAAATGGTTCGGGTTCATCAAACCTTTAGGCGTCACGATACCGTGGCGGTCGTAATCAGGATCATTACCAAAAGCGAGATCATACTCGTCTTTCAACGCCAACAGACCAGCCATAGCATAAGGTGACGAGCAATCCATACGCACAACGCCGTCTTTATCCAGAGACATAAACTGGAAAGAAGGGTCAATCGCTTCGCTGACTAGAGTGAGATCCAAGTTATACGCCGCTGCAATTTGTCGCCAGTAGTCGATCCCACTGCCGCCAAGTGGATCAACCCCGATCTTGAGGTTTGCTTTTTGGATTGCATCCATGTCAATCACATTCACAAGATCGTCAACGTATGGCTTAACTAAGTCTTTCTCTGTGAAAAGCGCTGATGCTTTTGCTTCCGCTAATGGCATACGCTTAACACCTTGCAAGCCCTCAGCAATCAGGACATTTGCTCGATCTTGTATCGCCTGAGTCAATTCACCTTCTGCCGGACCACCGTGCGTTGGATTGTACTTGATACCACCATCTTGCGGCGGGTTGTGCGAAGGCGTGATAACAATGCCATCCGCCTTATCTTGATGTTTAAGGTTATGAGTCAAAATCGCGTGTGACACCCCTGGCGTTGGCGTGTAACCATTATCCTGCTGTACAACAACTTCAACACCGTTTGCAATCAACACTTCCACAACACTGGAGAAGGCAGGCTCCGACAGAGCATGCGTATCTTTGCCAACAAATAGAGGCCCTGTCGTTTTTTTCTCAGCACGCACCTCAGCTATCGCTTGAGCGATCGCCAAGATATGATTTTCGTTGAAGGTAGATTTGTCCGCTGTACCGCGGTGTCCAGAAGTGCCGAATTCAACTTTGTGCTCTGGATTAGCAGGGTCAGGTTGAAGTAGAAAATAGTTCGCGACAAGTGCAGGGATATTATGCAGATCCTGCTGTTGGGCTTTTTGTCCAGCGCGTGGGTGCATAGCCATTTTGACATCCTTTCTTAAAAATTATCAGAAACAAAAAAACCTCATAATACTCAGAGCTATTTGAACATTATGAGGTTTAAATCAGAATTCTTAAATTGAGTTCGTGACCTTCTCAATTAAATCAGCGGGGAAGTTCATTCTCGCCATCAACTGATCAACCATTTGGCGCTTGCGACTGGTGTTGTTGTTAGTAATCACCCAGAAAGGCGAGCCAGGAATCGCTTTTGGTTTTGTCGTGTTACCGCTCTCTAGCAGCGTTTGCTCATTGTTAGCAAAATACACACGCTTACGACCTTTGACTTGAGTTGCTTCTGAAAATCCCTGCGGGTCAATGCGGTTCAGAGTCGATAATACCAACATGAATCGATCGATGGCCTTTTTCAGACCAGCAAACTCATCAGAAATGAGCAGCGAGCGCATTGCTTTTACGCTGTCTACTTTCTCTTCTTTTGCAGCATCACGGCTTACCACAATTCCTTTAGGTTGTGCGGCTTGCACTACAGGTGTTGATGGTTGATTCTGCTCATCAACCGCGAGAAGGCGACGTAAAATGTCTGATGCACTTTCACCGATGTGTTGGGTTTGACCTGCGATGTAACGGTATAGATCCTCATCAACCTCAATTGTTTTCATTCGCTTTTCACAATCTCTATGTTTAAACTCTGTGGGATTATATACCCAAGTCCCCTCAATATGCGAGTTCCAGATTTGCTATCTGAAGCAGATCAATGGCCGAATGAGGCGCTACGTTAAACCAGTCACGAATATAGTAAAATGTCACAACTGCTCAACTACAAAATCGAAGGTGAGGGTCACACCATAGTTTTGATCCACGGCTTATTTGGCAACCTAGATAACCTTGGTCTGCTAGCCCGAGATTTACGCCAAGATTTTCAGGTGGTCAGCATTGATCTGCGCAATCATGGTTTGTCTTTTCAATCCTCTCAACACAATTATGAGTTGATGGCTCAAGACGTGTTAAACACGCTGCAACACCTTGGCCTTGAACGCTACATTCTGATTGGTCATTCGATGGGCGGCAAAGTGGCAATGAAATTAGCAGGGCTTGCCCAAGCTCAAGTTGAAAAACTATTGGTCTTAGATATGGCGCCAGTCGCGTACGGCCAACGTCGACACGATAATGTCTTTGCGGGCCTAAAAGCAGTACTTGAACAGAAACCGACTTCACGTAAGCAAGCTCTGGACATTCTTGCGCATCATATCGAGATGGAAGGCGTCAGGCAGTTTCTTGGCAAGTCGCTATACAACAATGGTGAGCATTTAGAATGGCGGTTTAACGTTGCCAGTCTTTGGGACAATTACTCTCAGATTCTAGGTTGGAATCCAATAGATAAAATCACCACTCCGACTCTGATGGTGAAAGGTGGAGACTCAGACTACCTCACAGCAGAGCATCAAGGTGAAGTGCAAAAACAGTTTGCCAATGTAAAGGCGCATGTCATCGCCAATACTGGTCACTGGTTACACGCAGAAAAGCCTCAGGAAGTTCTGCGCGCTATACGCAAATTTATCGCTTAAAAACAGAATGAGAGGTCTGTTGCGCCCTGCCCGTTAACTTTATCTTTTAACAGTGGTATAGTGCGGCGCAAGTAATCTGGCATAAAGGGATTCCATGCTTTACGACTATATGAACATGCTCGAGTCAATTGGTCTCGATTTACTTTTTGCGTCTATCTTCTTCTTTATTGGTATGGCGATAAAAGATGTCCTCAAAGCGGGGAATGTTCCACCTTTCGGTCGTCGTATAGTTTGGCTCGTTCTGTTCCTGGGCTGCGCTGGTTTTGTCGCTAAAGGCCTCATTCAGCTGAGCTGGGAAGGAACTGGGTTGGGTTGATCCCTCTTTGATTGGCCACAACAGAAAATAGTAAAGGTAACGAATCTATGGCAAGTGTAGGTATCTTCTTTGGTAGCGACACAGGTAACACTGAAGCTGTTGCAAAGATGATTCAAAAGCAACTAGGTAAACAACTAGTTCACGTACAAGATATCGCGAAAAGCAGTAAAGAAGATATCGATAACTTCGATCTTCTGTTGCTTGGTATCCCAACTTGGTATTACGGTGAAGCACAATGTGACTGGGATGATTTCTTCCCTGAGCTTGAGCAAATCGACTTCTCAACTAAGCTTGTTGCTATCTTTGGTTGCGGAGACCAAGAAGATTACGCAGAGTACTTCTGTGATGCAATGGGCACAGTACGTGATATCGTCGAAGCGAAAGGCGGTACTATTCTCGGTCACACTTCGACTGAAGGCTACGAGTTTGAAGCTTCAAAAGGCCTAGTTGAAGGTGATGACAGTCAGTTTGTCGGCCTATGTGTTGATGAAGATCGTCAGCCAGAATTAACTGACGAACGCGTGAGCAACTGGTGTAAACAGATTCACGAAGAAATGTGCCTAGCCGAACTAGAAGGCTAAGCCCGAAATTTTGAAAAAACCTCCCTTGCGGAGGTTTTTTTATGCCACTTGTTCTTCACCTTCATCGTCTTCACGATATTGGGGCTTCTTACGAACATACAGTTTACGTTGGACTTCAGAGACGACATTGCCATTTTTGTCTTTGACATAAATGATGAACTCAGGGAAACACTTATCGCCGTTGGCCGTTTGACTTAAGATGTCATCAAGTAAGTCCTGAGGAACAATAAAGTCCGCATACAGATCGCTTTGTCCCGGTTTAATAAAATTGATACTCGCTTCTTTATCCCACACAAAATAGCGCTCACCTAAAATTCCCATCAGCATCAACGAGTAGACAGGGTCAGTGAGAGAAAAGATGCTTCCGCCATATTGAGTCCGATTGGCGTTCTTGTTCCACCAGCGCAGTTTAAGTTTCATCTTTACCTGACGGAAATCTTCGCTGATGGAAATGATCCGAATCCCAGCCCCCCAAAAGGGTGGCCATATGTTAAGGGCAAATTTTACAATTCCGGGCTTGTATATTTTTGCCAGCGATTTATTCATTCTTCCATCCCTGAAAATAGAGTGTTAACAACAAGATGTTAATTAATTGTAACTGGTCTGACGTGTTTTATCAGTGACGTTGCGCGAGTTTACAAAAAAATACTAGTAACCCTTTGAAGTTCGTGGTTTATTGTTATCTTGTACTACCCTATAATGATAGGAATATTGAACTCTGTTATTTACTGCAGATCATCAACAGGAAAGTATATGTCAGACAATAACCAAGCTCTTAAGGACGCTGGTCTAAAAGTTACCCTTCCGAGACTGAAAATTTTAGAAGTATTACAACAGCCGGAATGCCAACATATCAGCGCCGAAGAACTGTACAAAAAGCTTATTGATCTTGGTGAAGAGATCGGCCTGGCAACAGTATATCGAGTTCTGAACCAATTTGATGATGCAGGTATTGTCACTCGCCACCATTTCGAAGGCGGCAAGTCAGTGTTTGAACTGTCCACTCAACACCACCATGATCACCTTGTGTGTCTGGACTGTGGTGAAGTTATTGAGTTTGCCGACGACATTATCGAAGAACGCCAAAAAGAGATCGCTTCACAATACAATGTGATTCTGACAAACCACAGTTTGTACCTTTACGGCAAGTGCGCAGATGGTAGCTGTCGAGATAACCCAGACGCTCACAAGAAGAAATAATAAAACGCTCCCAATCGGGAGCGTTTTTTTCTATGCAACGTTTTTTTACTTGTTGAGAATCTTCACTGACCTTGAGTTCACGTTCTCAGACAAGGAGAAATGCTATGTCGCCACACGACAATTTTTGGATAAAAAAATGCCCGTACTATGACGGGCATTTTCATTGTTTAGTATTTATTAAACGAAGTTTATTTCGCTTCAATCTTAGCCCAAGTATCACGTAAGCCAACCGTGCGGTTGAACACTAGTGCTTCAGGTTTAGAGTCTTTCGCATCAGTACAGAAGTACCCCATACGTTCGAACTGGTAACCTTTCTCCGCTTCAGCAGACACTAGGCTTGGCTCAACAAAACCCTTCATCGTAACTAGCGACTCTGGGTTGATTGTTTCTGCGAAGTTATCCGCCGCAGCTGGGTTAGGCACTGTAAATAGACGGTCATATAGACGAATCTCAGCAGGCAGACCTTTATCAGCCGATACCCAGTGAATTACGCCCTTCACTTTACGGCCATCTTCTGGGTTCTTGCCTAAAGTATCGGCGTCATAAGTACAGAAGATTGTAGTGATGTTGCCTTCAGCATCTTTCTCGATGCGCTCAGCTTTGATCACGTACGCACCGCGTAGACGAACTTCTTTACCTAAAACAAGACGCTTGTACTTCTTGTTAGCTTCTTCACGGAAGTCTTCACGTTCGATCCAAACCTCACGAGTGAACGGTACTTCGCGCTCGCCCATTTCTGGTTTGTTAGGGTGGTTAGCTACGGTTAGTGTTTCCACCTTATCTTCATCGTAGTTTTCGATAACAATCTTAACGGGATCAAGAACCGCCATCGCGCGTGGCGCGTTCTCGTTAAGATCATCACGAATACAAGATTCTAGCGAACCCATCTCGATCATATTGTCTTGCTTAGTGACACCAATACGCTTACAGAACTCACGGATTGAACCAGGCGTGAAGCCACGACGACGCAAACCAGAAATCGTTGGCATACGTGGGTCATCCCAACCGTCAACGAGGTTTTCAGTTACAAGTTGGTTTAGCTTACGCTTAGACATCACTGTGTATTCAAGGTTTAGACGGCTGAATTCGTACTGATGCGGCTGGCAATCAATGGTGATGTTTTCCAGCACCCAGTCATATAGACGACGGTTATCTTGGAATTCCAGCGTACACAAAGAGTGCGTAATGCCTTCCAGCGCATCAGAAATACAGTGTGTGAAGTCGTACATTGGATAAATGCACCACTTATCACCTGTCTGGTGATGTTCAGCAAAACGTACACGGTAAAGAACCGGATCGCGCAGCACAATGAAAGATGACGCTAGGTCAATCTTAGCGCGCAGACACGCCTTACCTTCTTCGAAACCACCAGCGCGCATTTTCTCAAACAACGCTAAGTTTTCTTCAGGAGTACGATCACGATATGGGCTTGGCTTACCTGGCTGGGTAAGTGTACCGCGGTACTCACGGATCTGCTCAGGACTTAGCTCTTCAACATACGCTAAGCCTTTCTCAATTAATTCAACCGCGTAGCCGTAAAGCTTATCGAAGTAGTTTGATGAGTAACATACTTCACCATCCCACTCAAAGCCTAACCAGCTCACATCATTCTTAATAGACTCAACGTATTCGACGTCTTCTTTTTCCGGGTTAGTGTCATCAAAACGCAGATTACACTGACCCTGATAGTCCTGAGCAATACCAAAGTTTAAGCAAATTGACTTAGCGTGACCAATATGCAGGTAACCGTTCGGTTCCGGCGGGAAACGAGTATGCACGCTAGTGTGTTTACCATCCGCTAAATCTTTATCGATGATTTGGCGAATGAAGTTCGATGGACGAGCCTCAGCTTCACTCATCTATAGCACCTCAATTGTTTAGTATTGTCAGATAAAAGTTCTCTGGGACGGCTCTTAGCAATACCAGATATATAACGGCTAATGATCCACAATTCTTTGCAGTTACACAACTATAACCGCAGTTTAAATGGCAATAATTAGCAAATTGATGGGATTGCTTACCGGCTTTGCTCAGGAATTCATCAGTTCGGCACTTAAGACTAAATGCAAAAAGCCTCCCATGAAGGGAGGCTTTTGTCTTATCCAGTGTAATTCAATGTGATTATGGCAGTTTTACGTCAGATAAATCTTCGTTTACACCGATGGCTTTCATCTCACCAGCCACAATTTCAGCCAAAGGACCAAGAATAACTTGAAGGTTGTTCTCACCCAGTTTCACTACACCTTTAGCACCAAGTTTCTTCAACACATCTTCATTCGCAACTGAGCGATCTTTCAGCGTCAGACGCAGACGTGTGATACAAGCGTCAATCGTTGTTAGGTTCTCGTGACCACCTAACGCTTTTAGGTATTGGCGAGCTAGATCACCTTTACCTGCGTCACCGCTTGCAGTAGCCGCCACTTCTGTATCGTCATCTTCACGGCCTGGAGATTTCAGGTCAAATGCGCGAATCGCGAACGTGAAAGTGAAGAAGTAAAGCGCACCAAAACCAAGACCAATCAGTAGTAGCGTGAATGGCTTAGTTGCTAGACCCCAGTTCAAGATGAAGTCGATTAGGCCCGCTGAGAAACCGAAACCATGCAGAGTACCGAACATGTTCGCTACAACCAGTGACAGGCCAGTAAATACAGCGTGGATTGCATACAGTGCAGGCGCTAGGAAAACAAACATGAACTCTAGAGGTTCAGTGATACCTGTAAGGAAAGAACAAAAACCAACAGAGAACAACGCACCGCCCACTTGGCTGCGCTTTTCAGCAGGAGCCGCTAGGTACATTGCAAGTGCTGCACCTGGTAGACCAAACATCATTACAGGGAAGAAACCGTTCATGAATACACCAGCGCTCTTATCGCCGCCGAAGAAACGGTTTAGATCACCAGACTTGATAGTTTCAGTTACTTCTTTCACTGTTGCTGTAATTTCTGGTGTTACAGAGTTAGCAAATTCGAAGGTGTGAGTCTGACCAGCAACTAGAGTCTTAGCAATGCTTGGGTCCACGCACAGCTGCTGTAGAGAAGGAAGAGCTTGACCTGCCGCCTGAGCACCTGTCACCAACACTTCTTGACATGTACCCATACCGAACCAGAAGTAAGAGTTAAGTACATGGTGAAGACCAACAGGGATTAGCGCACGGTTTAGCGTACCGTAGACAAACTGACCAATCGCACCAGAAGTAGAAACTGCGTGCGCCAATGTATCTAGACCGCCCTGAATCGTTGGCCAAACAACGCCAGAAATAGCACCCGCGACAACTGCGAATAGACCAGCCATGATAGGTACAAGACGTTTACCCGCAAAGAAGGCTAGCCACTCTGGAAGACGTGTTGCATGGAAAGCGTTGTATGAGTGACCTGCAATGATACCCGCAAAAATACCACCGAAGAATGACATGTTAACTGAAGCATCGATTGTCGTTGCTGTTGCAGTTAGAACAAAGTAGGCAACCGCACCTGCTAGACCCGCAGCACCAGAGCCATCTTTAGACAGACCAATCGCGATACCTAGGCCGAATAGCAACGGCAGGTTACTAAAGATTGCGTTACCAGCTTGCGCCATGAACGCAATATCAAGAAGGTCTGGTTGACCTAAGCGTAAGAGCAAAGCCGCAACTGGAAGCGTTGCGATAGGTAGCATAAGAGCTTTACCTAACTTTTGCGCATATCCAAGAATATTCACCTTAAGTTCCCCCTATAGGATTTTGTATTTTGGCTGAGCTACTTTTTTTAGTCGCTCAATTTAGTCCTGCTCAGTTTATGCCATTAATTTTGCCCCGCAAATTAAAACCTTATCAATTGTGATCATAATCACCAGAAAACGGCATAGTTCAAGGATTTTGCTAGCGAGATCATAAAACTTATTTTACAATACAAAAAAATAGCAACGCACACGCAATATTCACGGTATTCTTAAGATGTACTCATCGACATCACGCTGACAGAGCAAGGGGTTTACCAGATTTCGTATCGGTTATCTTCTCTATACTCAGTAGGCTCTTAGATGAGGATAAAACTAAATTCATATAGAATATTTTCTGCTTGCTAAAGATATTTTGCGACCTAATTGAAGCTCACAAATAAAGTATAAAGATACGTGGTAAATGTTTCAGTTGGACGAATAGAAGTATTAAAAATCAAACTTATAAGGATTAGCTAACCATGTATGCGCTAACTAACTGTAAGATCTACACCGGCAACGACGTACTTGTTGACCACGCAGTAGTCATCAAAGACCAACTGATAGATTCAGTATGCCCGGTAGCTGACCTTCCTCAAGGCCTTGAAACTCTTGATTTAAATGGCGCAAATGTCAGCCCAGGCTTCATTGACCTACAACTTAATGGTTGTGGCGGAGTCATGTTCAATGATGAAATCACGGCTGAAACAATGCAGGTTATGCATAAGGCAAACTTAAAGTCGGGTTGCACGAGTTACTTACCGACTCTTATTACATCCTCTGATGAAGACATGCGCCAAGCGATTGCAGCCGCGCGCGATTATCATGCGCAGTACCAAAACCAATCTCTGGGTTTACACCTTGAAGGCCCATATTTAAACGTAATGAAAAAAGGTATCCACAGTGTGGATTACATCCGCCCTTCTGACGACAGCATGATTAACTTCATCTGTGAAAACGCAGATGTCATCACTAAGGTTACACTGGCTCCTGAACATAACGCCCCAGAGCATATTCAACAGCTTAAGGAAGCAGGCATCATCGTTGCTATTGGTCACACCAACGCGACATATGCTGAAGCAAGAAAAGGCTTTGAGTCAGGTATTACGTTTGCCACGCATTTGTTTAACGCCATGACCCCGATGGTGGGCCGCGAACCAGGCGTAGTTGGCGCTATTTACGACACACCTGATGTCTATGCCGGCGTCATCGCGGACGGGTTCCACGTCGATTATGCAAACATTCGTATCGCTCACAAAATTAAGGGCGAAAAATTAGTATTAGTGACAGATGCCACAGCTCCTGCAGGCGCTGACATGGATTACTTTATTTTTGTTGGTAAGAAAGTATATTACCGAGATGGTAAGTGTGTTGATGAAAACGGCACACTAGGCGGCTCAGCACTGACAATGATAGAAGCAGTACAGAACACCGTTGAGCACGTCGGTATCGCTCTGGATGAAGCACTTCGTATGGCAACCTTATACCCCGCGAAAGCAATCGGGGTCGAAGAGCAGCTAGGCCGAGTTAAACAAGGCATGGTTGCAAATTTGGCCATATTTGATCGTGACTTCAAAGTTCAGGCGACGGTTGTTAATGGACAATACGAGCAAAGTTAAGAATGAATGGCGGACAAATAGGTAACGTAGACTTAGTAAAACAGCTAAACAGCGCAGCAGTTTACCGGCTGATTGATCAGCAAGGGCCAATATCGCGAATCCAAGTCGCTGACGTCAGTCAGTTGGCACCTGCGAGCGTTACAAAAATTACCCGCCAATTACTCGAGCGCGGCCTTATCAAAGAGGTCGCTCAACAGGCCTCTACCGGCGGACGCCGAGCAATCTCACTAACCACTGAAGTCGAACCCTTTCATTCTGTCGCAGTGCGTCTAGGTCGCGATTATATTCAGTTCAGTTTGTATAACCTTGGTGGCAAAGAACTTGTATCCGAATATCAAGAGTTCTTCTACACCACTCAAGAAGACTTAGTCGACGGTCTGACTTCTCACCTAAAAAGTTTTATTCAATCTAACCAAACCGTGATCAATCAGTTGATTGCGATTGGTGTTGCCTTGCCTGGCCTAGTCAACCCAGAAACTGGGGTTGTCGAATACATGCCGAATATCAGCATCGATAACCTTGCGTTAGCAGAGCTGATCGAAAACACCTTCCATGTTCAATGTTTCGTCGGTAACGATGTGCGCGGAATGGCACTGGCTGAGCATTACTTTGGTGCCAGCAAAGATTGCCAAGACTCTATCCTAGTCAGCGTTCACCGCGGTACTGGTGCTGGTATCATCGTTAATGGTCAGGTTTTCCTTGGCTTCAATCGCAACGTCGGAGAGATTGGTCATATTCAAATAGACCCACTTGGTGAACAATGTCAATGCGGCAACTTTGGATGTTTAGAAACTGTTGCAGCTAACCCGGCGATCGTTGATCGAGTGAATAAATTGATCAAGCAGGGTTATGAATCAAGTTTGACCGAACTCGAAACCATCACCATCCAAGACGTTTGTGACCATGCCAATATGGGTGATGAGTTATCTAAGCAAAGCTTAGTTCGTGTTGGCAATCAGCTTGGTAAGGCGATTGCTATCACGATCAACTTGTTCAACCCACAGAAAATTGTTATCGCAGGGGACATCACTCGCTGCGAAGAGATTATCTTTCCAGCCATTCGTCGCAACGTGGAAAACCAATCACTGACCACCTTCCACAGCGGCCTGCCTATTGTGGCTTCAGAAATTGACAAACAGCCTACCATTGGCGCGTTTGCAATGATAAAACGTGCGATGCTTAACGGCGTTTTGTTACAAAAATTGCTCGAAGATTGATCTAGTAAGCAATCAGTTGAGCTACAATAGCGGGTTACAATATGTAGCCCGTTTTTTATTAGGACAAGAATAAGAATCATATGGAACTCATCTTAATCTCTGCCGCATTTCTGGCCGGATTCATAACGCTCAAATGCAACTTGCCGCCTTTGGTTGGCTTCTTGCTAGCTGGTTTTGGTTTGCATGCTTTCGGCTTTGAGAGTAATGACACTATAGTGACATTGGCCGATCTTGGCGTCACTTTGCTGCTATTCACTATTGGTTTAAAGCTCGATATCAAAACCCTGTTGTCTAAAGAAATTTGGGCAGGTGCAACGCTACATAACCTTTTATCTACCCTACTATTTTGCGCTGCCCTATTCTGTTTTAAGTTTCTCGGTGTCAGCTCCCTAGCCAGCATGTCAATTGAGCAATTATTGTTGCTTGGTTTCGCTCTCTCTTTCTCCAGTACCGTATTTGCCGTTAAGTCACTGCAAGAAAAAGGCGAAATGAACTCAACCTACGGTACGATGGCCATTGGCATTCTGGTCATGCAGGACATCTTCGCTGTAGTCTTCCTAACAGCGTCAACTGGCAAACTACCTGAGTGGTATGCCATTGCTCTCTTTGCTTTACCTTTATTGCGCCCTGCCTTTTATAAGATGCTCGACTGGGTTGGCCACGGTGAAATGTTGGTCCTATTCGGTATTTTCTTTGCGCTTGTCGTAGGGGCTGGGTTATTCGAGCTTGTAGGCATGAAACCTGATTTGGGTGCTCTGATTCTAGGTATGCTTCTCGCTGGACACCATAAGGCCTCTGAGCTGTCCAAATCGCTATTTAACTTGAAAGAGCTGTTCCTAGTCTGTTTCTTCCTTAATATCGGACTCGCAGAACAACCAACCATGTCAGGCTTTGCCCTAGCAATCTTGTTCCTGCTATTACTGCCATTGAAAGGCATCCTGTATTTTGTGGTACTCAACGCGTTTAAGTTCCGCGTCAGGACCTCACTTTTGACCACTTTAAGCCTATTTAACTTTAGTGAATTTGGTCTGATCGTAGGGGGACTGGCCTTTAAAATGGGCTGGATGGGAGGTGATATACTGGTCGCTTTAGCACTGGCAGTGTCGATTTCCTTTGTTCTGGCATCACCACTTAATCGTAAAGGTCACGAGTTATACCGCCGCTCTGGCCGTTGGTTAAAAGAGCATGCAGCAGAAAAGCTCCACACACGAGATCAGCTTATCAATCCGGGGAATGCGCAAGTGCTTATTCTCGGCATGGGACGCATTGGCACAGGTGCCTACGATGAGCTGCGTGCACGCTACGGTAAAATTAGCTTAGGTATCGAGGTGAGAGACGATGCGGCGCTCCAGCATCAAGCGGAGGGTCGTAACGTCATTGCAGGTGATGCGACCGACCCAGACTTTTGGGAGCGCATTCTCGATACGGCCAACGTAAAATTGGTTCTTCTCGCTATGCCTCATCACCAAGGGAACCAAATTGCACTAGAGCAGCTACAGAAAAAAGAGTTTAAAGGACAAATTGCTGCTATTGCCGCCTACCCTGACCAACTCGAAAGCCTGAATGAGGGAGGCGTTGACGCTGCGTTCAACATCTACAGTGAAGCGGGCAGCGGTTTTGCTCGACATGTGTGTGAACAGCTTAAACCAACCTTCAATACCCCCTAATTTCTCTTTTATAAAGGCAGCGCTCACGCTGCCTTTTTCTTTACTGACATCTCAAATCGTTCAAAAAACGAACCAAACATGAATTTCATTCACCAAATAAAGGTTAATATTAGATAAAATTTAACAACAACCTTATTAGTTAAACTTTTTCATTAGTGACTGTTGATTTTTTTAATCAAAATGGCAAATTGAAGTCAGCAGATTAAATAAGGTTTATAAGGAAGTTGTATGTGTTCTATCTTCGGTATTCTAGACATCAAAAGTGACGCTCAAGCTCTTCGCCCTGTAGCGCTAGAAATGTCTAAGAAACTTCGTCATCGTGGCCCTGACTGGTCAGGTATCTACTCTTCAGAAAAAGCAATTCTAGCTCACGAACGTTTAGCCATTGTCGGCTTGAACAGTGGTGCACAGCCGCTGTACAGTGCCGATAAGAAACACATCCTTGCTGTAAACGGTGAAATCTACAACCACAAAGAAATCCGTGCGCGCTATGAAGGTAAGTACGATTTTCAAACCGACTCTGACTGTGAAGTCATTCTAGCGCTTTACCAAGAGATGGGCGCCGATCTTCTAGAAGAGCTCAACGGTATTTTCGCATTCGTTCTGTACGATGAGGAGAAAGACACGTATCTCGTTGGTCGCGACCACATTGGTATCATTCCTCTTTACCAAGGTTACGATGAGCACGGTAACTACTATGTGGCTTCTGAAATGAAAGCACTGGTGCCAGTTTGTAAAACCGTCAGCGAGTTCCCTCCTGGTTGTTACTTCGGCAGTGGTGATGCAGAGCCTCAACGCTACTACATCCGTGACTGGAATGAGTACGCTGCAGTCCAAGGTAACTCCACCAGCAAAGAAGAACTGACTGAAGCGCTAGAAGCGGCGGTTAAACGCCAGCTTATGACTGACGTGCCTTATGGTGTGCTACTTTCAGGCGGTCTAGATTCATCGATCACTTCTGCGGTTGCAAAGCGCTTTGCTGCAATGCGTATTGAAGACGATGAAAAATCAGAAGCATGGTGGCCGCAACTTCACTCGTTTGCGGTAGGCCTTGAAGGCGCTCCAGATCTAAAAGCAGCACGAGAAGTGGCTGACAAGATCGGCACGGTTCACCACGAGATGACCTACACGATTCAAGAAGGTCTCGATGCCATCCGTGACGTTATTTATCATATTGAAACCTATGACGTAACAACCATCCGTGCTTCAACGCCAATGTTCCTAATGGGTCGTAAGATAAAAGCGATGGGCATCAAGATGGTACTGTCTGGTGAAGGTGCCGATGAAATCTTCGGTGGTTACTTGTACTTCCACAAAGCGCCAAACGCAAAAGAGTTCCACGAAGAGACGGTTCGTAAGCTGCTTGCTCTCAACATGTTCGACTGTGCACGTGCGAACAAATCACTTGCGGCATGGGGCGTTGAAGGTCGAGTGCCTTTCCTAGATAAAGAATTTATCGATGTGGCAATGCGCCTAAACCCAGAAGATAAGATGTGTGGTAACGGTAAGATGGAGAAACACATCCTGCGTGAGTGTTTCGAACACTACCTACCAGATTCAATCGCATGGCGTCAGAAAGAGCAGTTCTCTGATGGTGTCGGATACAGCTGGATCGATACACTCAAAGAAGTGGCTGAAGCAAAAGTCTCTGACCAGCAAATGGAGACGGCGGCTTACCGCTTCCCTTACAACACGCCGACCACAAAAGAAGGCTACGTGTACCGTGAAATCTTTGAAGAGCTGTTCCCGCTTCCATCAGCGGCAGAATGTGTCCCTGGTGGCCCATCAGTAGCTTGTTCTTCAGCGAAGGCGATTGAATGGGACGAGTCATTCAAGAACATGGCTGACCCATCAGGTCGTGCTGTACAAAGTGTTCATAACGACTCATATTAATCAAGATAAATTCAAGAGAGGCTCATTGAGCCTCTTTTTTTATTGCACTACAAACTTCTTCAATTACTGAAACACAACCAGTTTGCTCACTTACCAGCCGCCCTCTCTAAGCACCACCTACTTCTGTTTGCTTTCTAATGTGACAGCGTATTGTAAAAATAATAACCTCGATTTTGGAAACTAAGTTTGTAGCACGTTATTTTTTAAACAATCCAGAAAAATATCTCTTTTATATCAGCAACTTAAACTCAAACCATAAATAAAACTTATAACTCAAGTCATTGCAGATATATCCACTAAGGAGTATACGTAACAACAAATAAAATTCTTTAATAACAATTATTAGTAATACTTATGACAAACCAACATCAACAATTTTTTGGCCACCCTCGTGGCTTGTTCCTTTTGTTCGGTACCGAGCTTTGGGAGCGTTTTTCCTACTATGCAATGCGTGCAATCCTTGTTCTTTACCTTACCGATGCAACACTTGACGGTGGTTTAGGCTGGTCGACTAAAGATGCTTTGGATCTCTACGGCATCTATACTGGACTCGTTTACATCACTCCACTTATTGGCGGATGGCTAGCCGATAACTACCTCGGACAACGCCGTTCTATTCTTATTGGTGGCGCTTTAATGGCCGTCGGCCAATTCACCTTAGCCATGCCAGCAGATATGTTGGGGCTAGGTACTGTACACACCTTTTACCTCGGCCTTGCGCTTTTAATTGCGGGTAATGGCCTATTTAAGCCAAACATCTCAACGATGGTGGGTGACCTGTATCAGGAAGGTGACAATCGTCGCGATGGTGCGTTTACCATTTTCTACATGGGCATCAACTTAGGTGCGCTGCTAGCGGGCGTCATTGCAGGTTCTGTTACCGATGAATTTGGTTGGAAATCTGGCTTTATTGTCGCGGGTATCGGTATGCTTATTAGCCTGGTTATGCAGATGAGTCTTGCGCAGTCATGGCTTGGTGACATTGGCCGCGAGCCTGCAGCTAAGAGAGATTTGGCAATCAAAAAATCCTCTAAGAAAGAGCCTCTGACGAAAGAAGAATTTGACCGCATCAAAGTTATTTTAGTGATGAGTCTGTTCACGATTGTCTTCTGGGCTGGTTTTGAACAAGCGGGTGGCCTGATGAACATCTACACTCAGCAGTACACAGATCGTATGATCGGCGGTTTCGAAGTGCCTGCTGCTTGGTTCCAGTCTCTCAACCCATTTTTCATCATTACGCTTGCTCCCTTGCTTGCAGTGCTTTGGGTTAAGCTGGGGAAACGTGAACCTAACTCACCAGTCAAATTCGCTCTCGCTATGTTCTTCCTCGCACTTGGCTTCCTATGTATGGTCGGAGCCGTGATGGAGCAAGGTGGCGACACCACTGTCAAAACCTCCATGCTATGGCTAGTTGGCGCTTTCTTCTTCCATACCCTCGGTGAGCTTTGCTTGTCTCCAATCGGTTTGTCATTAGTGACTAAGTTAGCCCCACTCCGTCTGGCCTCTCTGATGATGGGCGCGTGGTTCGGCTGTAATGCGATTGCTAACTATGTTGCTGGCTATGTTGGCTCACATGTTGGCGAACTTGGCGCATTCGCTATCTTTAGTGGCATCGCGGTAACCGCGATCATATCTGGTATCATTTTGCTCTTGTACTCAAACACACTGGTTCGATGGATGCACGGCGCAGAATCGCCAATCAGCAATGCTGAGCAAATAGAAGAGCAGCAAACTCAAGTCGCTTAATCGCCGCTTCAGATATAAAAACGCCCGGCCAATCAGTGGTCGGGCGTTTTTTTGTTTCCTTTTCCCGCGAAAATTACTTCACACTAGTCACACGGCTGGTTTTCTCGCCTGTCGCAGATACAGAGCGGATAAACACTTCACCTTTCACACTTGGACGAGCACTGTCTGCGTAAGTTAGCCAGTTCTTGCCGTCTAGAGAGTATTGAAGCTTCACACCAGGGAACTGAACGTTCATTGAAAGCGTTCCATCTTCTACTTTCGCACCTGGTACAGGTAGGCGGTAGTCGATACCCGCTTTCTCTAGCTTAGCCAGTTCACGTTGGCCAAGTACATTGGCAAAGCGATTGTAGTCTTGGTTCAGTGCCGCTTTGTCCACTAAGTTAGAGTTTTGCGAATATTCAACACCCACTTTGTAGTCGTTTTCCCAGTCCGCACGGTGCCATGCACGCTCAGCCGCCGCTAGTACGCGAGGGAATACCATGTACTCGTACTGCTCATCGTTACGTACAGTCTCAGACCAAAGCTGTGCTGATAGACCGTAGAAAGGTTTCGCTTCGATTTCACCTTTACCAGTAAAGCCGTTGCCATCGCGGTCTACAGAAGTTTCTGCGTTCTGAGGCATGTTCTCTGGTGCAAAACCAAACATCTTACGAGTGTCTGTTGCACGCGTTGCCCAGTAGTAGCCACGCTCTTTCGGGTCAACTTCGTATGGCATGTCCATGTACACGTAGTCTGGGTTAGAAACAATCACCTCGTAACCTTTCTTAGACCACTCGTACACTGATGATGTGCCACCCCAGTATAGAACGTCCCAGAAGTTAACACGTGTGTTTTCTGTTGCGAACGCTTTCTCACCTTCGCTGTATTTAAGACCATCTTGCCAAGCTTGGAAGTTTGCAATGCCCTTCTCTGCCACAATCTTAGACACTTCTTCTGCGAAGTGGCTTGGTAGGTGGGCAAAGTCGCTTACCGTACCGTCTGCAATTAGCGTCTGACATTGTGGAGATTGTGCGAATGGCTTGTCTTGTTTAGACAGGTCAATCGTACCCTTCCAGCTTACTTTGTCTTCACCGTTCACATCTTGGAAACCAGCGCCTAGCTTGATGTTTTTCGCTTCGTCACCCCCGAAATGCCATGTTGTTAGTGGCGTGCCCGCTTCTTGGTGCATTGCTGCTACTTCTGAAATCACTTTATCAACAAAGCGAGTTGAAGATTCCATACATGGGTTGATGAAGCTTTGCTTGTTATAGAACTGAACCGTGGTTACGTTCGATGTATCTTGAGGATCCATCAGGCGGTATTCGTTTGCCTCTGCTTCTTTGCCTTCTTCCATTAGGCGGTCGTAACGTGCTTCCATTGATACCACTGCTGCACGAGCGTGTGCTGGCATATCGAATTCAGGAATCACTTCGATGTTACGCGCTTTCGCGTACTCCAAGATGTCCACGTAGTCTGCTTTGCTGAAGAAGCCAGAACCAAAGTTGTCTGATGTTGCACCTGAGCCAAGCTGAGGCAGTAAACAGCTTTTCTCTTCCAAATCGAAACAACGGTTAGCACCCACTTCAGTCAGCTCAGGCAGACCCGGGATTTCTAAACGCCAGCCTTCATCATCTGTTAGGTGAAGGTGTAGTTTGTTCATCTTGTACGCTGCCATTTGGTCAAGCGTTGCAAGGATTGCGTCTTTAGAGTGGAAGTTACGAGCCACGTCTACCATCACGCCACGGTAATCAAAACGCGGTGCATCTTTAATAGACAGTTGTGGTAGAGAATCAGCATTTTGGCTATCTACCAGGCCAAAGATAGATTGTACTGCGTAGAAAGCACCTGCTTGGTCAAACGCTTTAATCGCAATACCGTCGCCTTTGATGCTCATTTCGTAAGCACCAGATTTTGCTAATTCACCGGTGAAGTCTGCAGGAACAACAGTGATGCTTACAGGAAGGGAGCCTTGAACATCCACACCTACCACTTCTGCACGATCTTGAATTGCTGCGTATTGAGTCGCATCGAATGCGTCTTTAGGCAGCGCAATACCCGCCGCGATATCTACCGTACCTTTACCTGCTTCAACAGACATTGGCGTTGGTAGTAACGTGGTTGATACGTCTTGTTTTGCTAGGTCTTCGTTCTTCTCGAAACGAGACACCGCGTTTGCAAATACGTTGTTGTCATCTGGCGTACGTTTTAGGTTGTTACCCTCAAGGCCCGTCACGAAAGATGCAACATCTTCTGTGTTAAGAGAAGCGATCATCTTAGGCTCTGCATTTGGTGCTGCAACGAACGCGCCTGGCATGAAGTCAGTTTCAAATAGCTGCCAGTATTCAGCAACAAGAGGAAGCACAACCTCTTCACCCGCAGCAAAACCATCAAACTTATCTGTTGGTTCTAATTTGTGTAGGTCACCCGTTACGCGAGAGATTTTGAACTGATCGTTTTCAACATCCAAAATCAGACGAATGCTGTGGAAGTAAATAGCCCAATCTTTAGAGTCAACCGCTTCACCTTGGTTAACTAGCGTCATGTTTACTTTGTTACAAGACGCCCACTCAGCGCCCATGTCTTGACATGCAAGACCTTCATTTGCGCCGTGGTTAGTCAACACTTCATATTGAATATCAAGATTACTGGCGAGCGAATTAACAACACTTTGCTCATTAGATTGAAATGCAGAGCAACCTGCTAGTGATGCGACAACCGATACCGCGATCAGACTTTGTTTAAACATCTTACTTACCCCAATACGTAAATAGAGCCGAAAAAGTCAGCTCGAAAACTAAGAATAGAAACAACATATCTCGATTTATTTTTAGTCGTAAAATTAAACTCTAGTGAAAGTGATCGTGTTCAAAACTCAAGATTTATAAAAACAAAATGATATTTAAAAACAAAAACTTACAATCTACGTTAAAATCAACACAAATCATTTGACGGTATTACTGAGAATTTGATCGCACCTATTCATAACAACAACAAATGAATTAGGACTTAGATCACAAGACAGCAATCATCCGATTACGCTAAGCTAGGATGTAAAATAGAAAAGTGTGATTTTAGACGCAGTTTGCTCTCGTTAAACCACGTCAAAACCTAACCATTTCAACAAATTTTCCGTAAGGCGACAGACCCTATGTATAAATTTTGTCTACTGTTTCTGACTCTGGCCATCTCAACCTCCTCTGTAGCAGAACCTCTCTACTGGCAGGCTCAGAAGGGGAAACTCAACTATTTAATTCTGGGTTCAGTGCATGTCGGAGATGAAAGCATGTACCCACTGCCTCAAACTATCACTGAACGGCTTAAGTCCAGTGACGGGTTAATCATGGAAACAGACATACGCAAAACACAAGGGGTCAGCTACCCGCCTGTAACATTACAGACCAAAGATGTCCTGAGCCCTGCACAGCAAAGCGAGCTTAAAGGGATAGCTAATCTACTTAACATGGACCAACAACAGTTGATGCTGTCCCCGCCATGGGCAACCGCGCTCGCATTACAGATGAAACAAATCGAGTACCTCGGCTACCAGGCAGCTTATGGCATCGATACTCATTTGATGTACAAAGCTACTCTCCAAGACATTCCCGTTATTAGTTTGGAGTCGATTCAGTTTCAGATTGATTTACTTACAGGACAAAAAGAAGCGGGTAAAGAGCTATTGGTTAGCGCTATTGAAGAGTTTGACCACTCAGAAGATGCCACTCACTGCCTGATAGAAAGTTGGAAAGCGGGTGATTTGGATAAGTTGAATGAATTCGCCAGCCTGACAGAAGTGTCTCCAGAGTTTCAACAGAGTTTTATGACCCAGAGAAATATCGACTGGGCGAAACAAATGTCAGAACCAAGTTGGTCCCCCAAACGCAAGGGCTCTTACGTGATGGTTGTCGGTGCATTACATCTGATTGGTGAGCAAAGTGTTTTGAACTTGCTCAAAGACAGCGGTTTTAAGATCTCACAGCTTTCGCAGAGTAAGGCCGCGAACTGTGAATTTGAGTATTAGTCGTTGTAGCAATAAGTTTGCTGTTGAAAAGAGAAAAGCCCGCTCAAATAGCGGGCTTTCTTATATATGCTCGTGAAGAGCCAGGCTCTAACATCAGACGAACCTCACTCGGGTTCTAATCCTGTTATCCATGCTCTAAAATGACGAAAGCCTGCTTTAGAAGCAGGCTTTCTTAATGTGGTCGGTGAAGAGGGATTCGAACCCCCGACCCTCTGGTCCCAAACCAGATGCGCTACCAAGCTGCGCTATTCACCGAGATGTTTCTTCGAGCTGATTGCCCGTCAACGAAGGCGTATATTACGGATTCTGATCGTTAACGCAAGCCATTTTACTAAGTTTTTTTACATTTAGGCTTGTTTGACTAAAACACCACCAATGGGTGATAAAATGTGAGCACAAACACAGCACAAGAAACAAATACGCAACCAAAACCATACAATTGATCCAGATCAGTGCCGGTATTGTAACCGTCTATTAATTTAATCCATGTCATCACTATTTTGGATTTGGAGGAAACATGGACTTTTGGCTGAATCTCCTGTTTGGTAATGCAGTTGGACTATCTTCAATGCTAGTCATCTTTGGGGCTTTAGGTCTTATGCTTTTTTATGGCGGTTACTTCATATACAAAGTAATGAACGACAAATCTCCTCACTAGATCGCTTAGCCCTATTTTCGAATAGAGTATCGCTATGCACCGAAGTAGATTCTCTGTCTACTTCGGTTTTTTATTTCCAGTAACCTAAATCTCTGCACCATTATTGGCTGTCATAGGTATAATAAGTTTACCGATTCCCTACTCTGAGATGCAGTTATGTCTCACGATGATGATTTCGCTTTGTTCCAAGAAATGATGGGTGACGTAACACCAATCAAACAAGATACAACCGAACATAAAAAACACCATAAGGTCACTGAAGCACAGCTTGCTAAACGCGAAGCTGCTATCTGGTTAACCGAAGATGACCCAGAATATTTGTCAGTAGACCATGCTCCCATGCTGAAGCCTGAAGACCTCATCGAGTTTAAGCGAGATGGTGTTCAGGAAGGCGTCTACCGAAAGTTACGCTTGGGCAAATACCCCATCCAAGCCCGTCTTGATTTGCACCGCCGCACCTTGAAGGAAGCTCGGGATGAAGTGGTTAAATTCCTCAAACAGTGCATAAAAATGGATATCAGAACGGTCGTCATCGTTCACGGCCGTGGTGAGAAATCTAATCCACCAGCCCTAATGAAAAGCTATGTAGCACAATGGTTAGAACAAATTCGCGACGTACAATGCGTTCATAGTGCACAGCGCTTTCATGGTGGCAGCGGCGCCGTTTATGTCATGCTGCGCAAAAGTTCAGATAAGAAACTCGAAAACCGAGAACGTCATCAAAAGCGTCTTGGTTAACCAAGATATCTTCTAAGTAATATTAAACTTACTCAGATGGCATAACAGTGCTAGAATGTTCAGGCAGCCTAACGGGCTGCTTTTTCATTTTTAGATTAATGCCGTTGTGAAACGTTAGAGAGAACAACATGTCACAAGATGCCAAACGCTTAAACAAATTCATTAGTGAGACGGGCTTTTGCTCACGCCGCGAAGCCGACCGCCTGATTGAACAGGGTCGTGTCACGATTAATGGCAAAGTCCCTGAAATGGGGACTAAAGTTCTACCGGGCGACGATGTTTGCGTTGATGATAAGCCGATCAGCGCCGTAACAGACAAGCCTGTTTATATCGCTTTGAATAAGCCGACTGGCATCACCTGTACCACTGAACGTGATATTCCCGGCAACATTGTTGATTTCATTGGCCACAAGAAGCGTATCTTTCCTATCGGTCGTCTAGACAAACCATCTGATGGCTTGATCTTTCTGACCAATGACGGTGATATCGTCAACAAGATTCTCCGTGCCGGCAACAATCACGAAAAAGAGTATGTTGTCCGTGTCGATAAACCCATTACTGAACAGTTCATCAAAAAAATGAGCTCGGGTGTGGATATCCTCGATACCACAACGCTTCCGTGTAAAGTCAGTAAAGAAACAAAGTTCTCTTTCCGCATTGTCCTCACTCAGGGCCTGAACCGACAAATTCGTCGTATGTGTGAAGCTCTGGGTTACGAAGTATTCAAGCTTCGTCGCGTTCGCATTATGAATATCACCCTCGATGGAATCCCGAACGGTCAGTGGCGCTACCTAAGCGACGACGAGATCGGAGAAATTCTCGCTATGTGTGAGTCATCGAGTGGAACGGAAGACGCCTCAAAAGTGGATGCACGTGGTCGCAACATTCGCAAAGCAACTGACGCCAAACTATTCGACAGTCGTGAAGAAAATCAGGAGTCGAAAGCTCGCCGTAATCAAAAGCAGCGCACCTTCAAGGGCAAAAATGCCGAAGAATTTCGCCATGCTCCTAATTCTAAAAAAGGGCGGGGAGGAAAATCCGATTCCAAATCTAAACCGAGCACCAATAAAGGCAAAAGCGTCTACAAGCCAAAGTCAGATAAGCCCGCTCAGCGACCATCAAACAAGCCTCGTACAGGCGGTACATTAAGTTTGAAGAAATAGTCGTTTAGCGCAACATGATCATAAAAAGGGAGCCAATGGCTCCCTTTATAATTTTCTTTCAATCTTCGATTTATACTGTACCGAAGATCTTATCGCCTGCATCACCAAGACCAGGAACGATGTAGCCTTTGTCGTTTAGCTTCTCATCGATAGCCGCAGTGAACAGTTCAACATCTGGGTGTGCTTTTTCTAGCGCTTCAATACCTTCTGGAGCAGCAACAAGCACAAGAACCTTGATAGACTTACAGCCTTTCTCTTTCAGCAAATCGATCGTAGCGATCATCGAACCACCAGTAGCTAGCATTGGGTCAACAACCAGAGCAATACGCTCATCCATGTTTGAAGCAAGCTTGTTAAAGTATGGTACTGGCTCTAGTGTTTCTTCATCGCGGTAGATACCAACAACACTAATACGAGCGCTTGGCATATGCTCAAGAACACCATCCATCATACCAAGACCTGCACGCAGGATTGGCACAACCGTTACTTTCTTGCCTTTAATCTGGTCTACTTCTACTGGACCATTCCAACCTTCAATGGTTACTTTCTCAGTTTCAAAGTCTGCAGTTGCTTCGTAAGTCAGTAGGCTACCAACTTCAGTTGCTAGCTCACGAAAGCGCTTAGTGCTGATCTCACCTTCTCTCATTAGACCAAGTTTGTGTTTAACAAGAGGGTGTTTTACTTCAACAACTTTCATTTCCATCTCCGGATACATAGGTGATTTTTAAACAAACCTTCAGATTATAAACGATTTCGTTCTCAATTTCTTGCGATAGAACAAAAGAAAAAACCAGCGCAAACGTTTGCTATATTGGTTTGTCCGCTGTTAGAATAGCGCCGATTTCATATCCAACTTTCAAACTGAGGACTTCCTTGTGAGTGCTGATAACACTTCTCTTAGCTATAAAGACGCTGGCGTAGATATCGATGCAGGTAACGCACTAGTAGACCGCATCAAAGGTGCCGTTAAACGTACTCGTCGCCCAGAAGTAATGGGTGGTATTGGTGGTTTTGGTGCTTTGTGCGAGCTACCAACAAAATATAAGCAGCCGGTACTTGTCTCAGGTACTGATGGTGTTGGTACAAAACTACGCCTTGCACTGGATATGAACAAACATGACACCATCGGCGTCGATCTTGTCGCTATGTGCGTTAATGACTTGATTGTTCAAGGTGCTGAGCCGCTATTCTTCCTAGATTATTACGCAACTGGCAAGCTGGATGTAGACACTGCTGCCGACGTCGTTACTGGCATTGCAGATGGTTGTATTCAAGCTGGCTGTGCTCTAATTGGTGGTGAAACCGCTGAAATGCCTGGCATGTACGAAGGCGAAGATTATGACGTCGCGGGATTCTGTGTCGGCGTAGTTGAAAAAGAAGACGTTATCGATGGCAGCAAAGTCGCGGCAGGTGATGCGCTTATCGCGGTAGGTTCAAGTGGTCCTCACTCAAATGGCTATTCACTCATTCGTAAGATTCTCGAAATATCAGGCGCGGATAAAAACGAAGAGTTAGCGGGTCGTACTATTGGTGAGCACTTACTAGAGCCAACAAAAATTTACATTAAATCTGCGCTTAAAATGATTGAAGCGCATGATATCCATGCCATTTCTCACATCACTGGCGGTGGTTTCTGGGAAAATATTCCTCGTGTCCTGCCTGAAGGCACCAAAGCCGTTATCGATGGCAATAGCTGGGAATGGCCGGTGATCTTCAACTGGCTGCAAGAAAAAGGCAATGTGACCACTCATGAAATGTACCGCACATTCAACTGTGGTGTTGGTCTAGTGATTGCGCTGCCAAAAGAACAAGCAAACGCGGCAGTGGCGTTGCTTGAAGCAGAAGGCGAGAAAGCATGGATTATTGGTGAAATCGCCAATGCAAGTGCAGATGAAGAACAAGTAGAGATCAAATAAATTATGAAGAGTATTGTTGTTTTAGTTTCAGGAAATGGTTCGAACTTACAGGCGATTATTGATGCTTGTGAAACCAAGATCAGTACTGGCCGAGTGACCGCTGTTTTTTCAAACAAAGCAACAGCTTATGGCTTAGAGCGTGCTAAGAAAGCAGGTGCAGCCGCACACTCTTTGGATCCGAAATCATTCGATACACGCGACGCGTTTGATCATGAATTGATGAAGCAGATTGATGAATACAAGCCAGATGTCATTGTACTCGCGGGTTACATGCGCATCTTAAGTGGCGAATTCGTTCGCCACTACAGAGGTCGAATGATCAATATCCACCCTTCTCTACTACCGAAATACCCAGGCCTGAACACATACCAGCGAGCCATTCATGCCGGAGATGAAGAACACGGCACCAGTGTTCACTTTGTTACTGAACAACTGGATGGTGGGCCGGTAATCCTACAGGCTAAAGTGCCTATCTTCGATGAAGATACAGTTGAGACATTAACCGAACGTGTTCAAACGCAAGAACATAAGATTTATCCTCTGGTCGTACAGTGGCTAGTTGAAGAACGTTTGGTAATGAAAGATGAGAAGGAAGCTTATCTTGATGGCAAGCTACTGGGAACTCATGGGTACGCCCAAGAATAACATTTCGGAAAACAATATATGAAAAGGCGAGCTGAATGCTCGCCTTTTTGTTATCACGTATTAATCTTCTATTCATCTCACCTGATTTAGTCTGAACAAAACTAAGGAGGTCCGGAATGGATTTGAAAGGTTTATTAAATCAAGCGTTAAACTCAGACCTTGTTCGTCAGGGTCAACAAAAAGTGCAGCAACAGTCCGGTTCGAACACGCTAAAGTCCCTTGGAGCAGGCGCTGTGGGTGGTGGCTTAGTCAACCTACTCATGGGGTCTAAAAAAAGTAAAAAACTTGGCAAAAAGGTCGGCAAAAATGCACTCAAAATTGGTGGTGCGGCGGCTTTAGGGGCACTGGCTTATACCGTTTACAATAACTGGCAGGGCAAACAAAGTACCGCTTCATCACAAGAAGATTTTAATGCCCACGATGCTATTCATAACGAGCTCATCATCAAAGCTATGATTGCTGCTGCAAAAGCTGATGGTCATGTCGATGCAGAAGAAATGCAGCGCATAGAATCCACGCTGAAAAAAGCAGGTGCGGATGCTGGGTTACAGACCATGCTACACAATGAGCTAAACAAACCTCTCGATCCAAGCGAAATTGCTCGGCTCGCTCAATCACCACAACAAGCTTCAGAGATTTATCTCGCGTCTCTAATTGTTGTCGATGAACAGAATTTCATGGAGAAAACCTATTTGCAGGAGTTAGCCAAGCAGTTACAACTAGCACCAGAAGTGACTTTGCAGCTTGAACAACAACTGCAAAACTAAGCCAAAGCGAATAAAGATCCAGCAGCTCAGCCTAGAGTTTGAGCCAGAACAAACAGCTGCTTTGAGTTTCATTGACAGCCTGTGTATATTTGAGAGCAGTTCTCATTTAATTATTAGGTTAACAACATGAAAGTATATGATTGCTGCGACTTAGTCCGCGAGCTCTACGCGCAAATCGGCAGTGGCGACCAAGCCTATGTGCCTAAAGCGATTACTTGTTCACTACGAGCGTTAAACGATATTGCGGCGGATACTAGTCTACCGCAACATGTAAGAGACAAAGCGGCGTTTGCCGCAGCGAATCTGCTGATTTCAGATTTCGAGGATAAATAATGAACTTGGCGAACTTTGAGACGATGGATCCAATAATGCTGATGAGCATCGTCAACATGAAACTACGAGATGACTTTGGTGGTGATTTAGATAAGCTGGCGACGTATTTTGATATCGATAAGTCAGCACTGGAGACTAAACTCGCTTCCGCAGGTTTTGATTTCCTACCAGAAGCAGGACAATTTCGCTAATCAAAGCGTTATCGGATACAAAAAACCGCCTAAGCAGGCGGTTTTTTATTAGAAGTGATTACTCTTCGTCGAAAAAGTCATCTTCATCATCTAATTCAGCTTGCGCTGCGGCTGCGCGCTTCGCTTCTTCGTAACGTGCTTTCTTTTCAGCGGCTTCTTGCGCTAGGCGCTCTTCACGTTCAACACGAACTTTACGTGCTTCGCCTTTTCGTTCGTTACGTGCCGCTTGGTTTTGAATAAAACCAGCTAGCTCTTTGTCCGCCCATTCTTGCGCTAGAGCTTCTGTTTCAAAGCCTGCTTCTCGCTTAGATACAGATGTTTTACGTGAAGTCACTTGGCGAGTAATTTCTGCACACCAACCGTTACGCTTTTCAGTCACACGAATGGCAAATTTTTTGTTGTTCGACATATTCATTTCCTAAGGGATTCTAATGGAGTATTGAGGGATTTAGCCATCCCTTGGCAAGCGCGGTATTAGAGCGCAAAAAAGAGCCCTTGGCTATAGATTTTTCAACAAATAAAAAAGCGCAGACCTTACGATCTGCGCGTTTACTTTGTAGTGACGATTAAAGTCGATTAACCGATGTTCTTACGTGCGTTTTGGAACATGCGCATCCAAGCGCCATTCTCGCCCCAGCCTTCTGGAGACCAAGAGTTCGCCACTGTGCGGAATACACGCTCTGGGTGCGGCATCATGATAGTCACGCGGCCATCTTGAGTCGTTAGACCTGTGATTGCGTTTGGTGAACCGTTCGGGTTGTTCGGGTATTGTTGAGTTGCATTACCGTGGTTGTCCACGTAACGCACTGCAACCGTTCCTGATGCTTCAATCGCCGCTAGGTGGTCTGCATCGCGTACTTCTACGCGGCCTTCACCGTGAGACACTGCGATTGGCATACGAGAACCTTCCATACCGTCAAAGAAGACAGAATCAGACTTCTGCACTTCCACTAGGCTGAACCGAGCTTCAAAACGCTCAGATTCGTTACGAACGAAGCGTGGCCATAGGTCTGCACCCGGGATTAGCTCTTTCAGGTTCGATAGCATCTGACAGCCGTTACACACACCTAGAGAGAACGTATCTTCGCGCAGGAAGAAGCCTTCGAACTGGTTACGAGCTTGCTCGTTGAACAAGATAGACTTCGCCCAACCTTCACCCGCACCTAGTACGTCACCGTAAGAGAAACCGCCACAAGCCACTAGGCCTTGGTACTCTTCAAGAACAGCTTGACCCGTTAGGATATCGCTCATATGGATATCAGTCGCTTCAAAGCCTGCACGGTCGAACGCTGCTGCCATCTCAACGTGAGAGTTAACGCCCTGCTCACGTAGGATTGCCATCTTAGGCTTAGCGCCTTTCGCGATATATGGCGCTGCAATATCTTCGTTCACATCAAAGCTTAGTTTCACGTTCAGACCTGGATCTGAGTTGTCTTTCTTCGCTTCGTGCTCTTGGTCAGCACATGCTGGGTTATCACGTAGACCTTGCATCTTGTGCGTTGTCTCAGCCCAGATAGTACGTAGTTCAGTACGGTTACGCTCTAGAACCACTGTGTCACCAGAAGTGATGACTAGCTCGTCTGACGCTTCAACAGAACCGATAACGTGTGAACATGCTTCAAGGCCGTTCGCAGCTAGCGTTGAAAATACAGCGTCTAGATCATCATTCTTAACCTGAAGTACTGCTCCTAGCTCTTCGTTAAATAGCGCTGCTAGTGCGTCATCACCTAGGTCAGCGATGTCCGCTTTAACACCACAGTGACCTGCGAATGCCATCTCAGCAAGCGTAGCGAATAGACCGCCATCACCCTTATCGTGGTATGCCACTACTTGGTCGTTCGCAACAAGTGCTTGAACGCCTTCGTAGAAACCTTTTAGTTGTGCTGCGTTGTCTACGTCTGCTGGCTTGTCACCAAGCTGCTTGTAAACCTGTGCTAGTGCTGTTGCGCCTAGACGGTTTTGACCGTTACCTAGATCGATAAGAACCAGTGACGTGTCACCTTTGTCTGTGCGTAATTGCGGAGTGATTGTCTTACGAACATCTTCAACACGAGCAAACGCAGTGATGATCAGAGATAGTGGCGAAGTAACTTCTTTCTGCTCGCCATTCTCTTCCCACTTGGTCTTCATCGACATTGAGTCTTTACCCACAGGGATCGTTAGGCCAAGTGCTGGACATAGCTCTTCACCCACCGCTTTAACCGCTTCGTAAAGACCTGCATCTTCACCTGGGTGACCTGCTGGAGACATCCAGTTTGCAGACAGTTTAATGTGTTTGATATCACCGATGTTTGTCGCAGCGATGTTCGTGATTGCCTCACCAACAGCCAGACGAGCTGAAGCACCAAAGTCTAGTAGGGCAACTGGTGTACGCTCACCCATCGACATCGCTTCACCGTGATAAGTGTCGTAGCTTGCTGCGGTTACTGCGCAGTTTGCTACTGGAACCTGCCACGGGCCAACCATTTGGTCACGCGCAACAAGACCAGTCACCGTGCGGTCACCGATCGTGATTAGGAATGTTTTTTCTGCAACCGTTGGAAGACGTAGAACGCGATCTGCTGCTTCGTTGAGCTCAATGCCGTCACGGTTTACTGCTGGGTTGTTCGCTTTTAGCGTTTTTGCATCACGGTGCATCTTAGGCGTCTTGCCTAGAAGTACGTCCATTGGCATGTCGATTGGCGTGTTGTCGAAGTGTGAATCTTCTAGTTTCAGATCGCGCTCTTCTGTTGCAACACCGACTACTGCGTATGGTGCACGCTCACGCTTACAGATTGCGTCGAATACTTCCATGTTCTCTGGCGCAACTGCCATTACGTAACGCTCTTGAGATTCGTTACACCAGATCTCAAGTGGGCTCATGCCTGGTTCGTCGTTTGGTACGTCACGCAGTTGGAAGATACCACCACGTTCGCCATCGTCTACAAGCTCTGGAAGTGCGTTAGAGATACCGCCCGCGCCCACATCATGGATGAACGCAATTGGGTTAGCATCGCCAAGTTGCCAACAACGGTCGATCACTTCCTGACAGCGACGCTCCATCTCTGGGTTCTCACGCTGTACTGAAGCAAAGTCTAAATCTTCTGCGGATTGACCAGACGCCATTGAAGATGCTGCACCGCCACCAAGGCCGATGTTCATTGCAGGACCACCAAGAACGATTAGGCTTGCACCGACTGGGATCTCTTTCTTCTGCACGTGCTCGTCACGGATGTTACCCATACCACCAGCAATCATGATTGGCTTGTGGTAACCACGAACCTCTTCACCGGCGTGAGAGTTCACTTTTTCTTCGTAAGTACGGAAGTAACCCAGTAAGTTTGGACGACCAAATTCGTTGTTGAACGCCGCGCCACCAAGTGGGCCTTCGAGCATGATATCTAGTGCGTTAACGATGCGACCCGGCTTACCGAAGTCTGTTTCCCATGGCTGTTCAAAACCAGGAATACGTAGGTTAGATGTCGTGAAACCAACTAGACCGGCTTTTGGCTTACCGCCAATACCTGTTGCGCCTTCGTCGCGGATTTCACCACCAGAGCCAGTAGATGCGCCCGGCCAAGGAGAGATAGCCGTTGGGTGGTTGTGCGTTTCCACCTTCATTAGGATGTGCGCTTTCTCTTGATTGTAACCGTACTGGCGAGTTTCTGGGTTCGGGAAGAAACGACCTACATCTGAACCTACCATTACCGCTGCGTTATCTTTGTAAGCAGACAGTACATTTTCTGGTGTGGTTTCGAAGGTATTCTTGATCATCTTGAACAGAGACTTTTCTTGCTTAACACCGTCGATAGTCCAGTCTGCATTGAAGATCTTGTGACGACAGTGCTCTGAGTTCGCTTGTGCAAACATCATGAGCTCGATGTCAGTTGGGTTACGGTCTAGCTTGTTTACGAACGCATCGTAAAGGTATTCAATTTCGTCATCAGCAAGTGCAAGACCTAGGGTAACGTTTGCGTTTTCAAGCGCAGCGCGGCCGCCATTAAGTAGATCAACATCAGCAACTGGTGCTGGTTCCGCAACTTGGAAAAGTGCAGCGGCAGAGTCAAAATCTGTGAAAACTACTTCCATCATACGATCGTGAAGGATCGCCTTTAGCTCAACGAGTTGAAGCTCAGAAAGTTCTGCTGGTGTTTCGATGTAGTAAGCCGTACCACGCTCTAGACGAACGACTTTATCTAGACCACAGTTATTAGCAATGTCAGTCGATTTTGAAGACCAAGGCGAGATAGTGCCAGGGCGAGGAGTAGCAAGTAGAAGAAGACCTGCAGGCTCGTGCTCTTCAATTGTAGGACCGTAAGTTAGGAGCTTTTCCAACTTCTCAACTTCTTGAGAATCAAGATCTGCTGATAATTCAGCAAAGTGAGCAAACTCAGCGTAAATACCTGTTACAGGTAAGCTTAATTCACGACAAAGCTCTAGAAGCTTGTTAACACGAAACTCAGAAAGAGCTGGGGAGCCACGCAAAATTCTCATGTGCTTAGGTCTCTTATGCAATTGATTAAGGTGATATTGGAATAAATTCAGTGGGTTAGACTGTTTTACTTCGAAGCTATTCCCTAAGGATTAAAAACCTATGCCGATTTCACCTCTCCTTTGCGGGCGCATTATAAAGGAATTATTTTTGTGATGTAACACCAAAAGCAACCGTTTGCGTCATTTTTTTCGTCAAATTTGAATTACAGCAAAAATCCCAATTTTAAATCTTTAACCCGAAGTGACTCTGATTGTCTTGCCTTGTTATGACACTTTGATATAAATGCCCTACTGGAAGTATGAGAATGATGTGAATGAAGAAGCATTACTTGAACCGTTGGACATCAATCAGCGCCTTGCTGTTTTCTGTATTGATGTTATCCGGCTGTCAAATTGAGTCAGAGCCCAAAAGTGATTTAGACCAGATACGTGAGCGTGGTGTGTTACGTGTCGGCACTCTGAATAACCAGCTGTCTTACTATATCGGTCCTGATGGCCCAGCAGGTTTGGATTACGAACTGGCCCGCGAATTCGCCAATGAGCTTGGTGTGCAGTTGGAAATGAAACCAGCCTACCGTATCTCGTCGTTATATCCTGCGCTAGCCAAAGGTGAAATCGACATTATTGCTGCAGGTTTGACTCAGTCACCTGAACGTATGGAGCGATTCCGACCTGGCCCCGCTTACTACTACGTCAGCCAGCAAGTTGTGTATAAAAAAGGTAAGAAACGACCACGCAACCTAGAGCAACTCCTCAATATCCACCCCGTACCAACAGATGATGGTGAAGAGCTTCCTATCCTTAAAATCATCAGTGACTCTCACGTTAAACAAACTCTGAGCGCCATCAAACAAGAAGAGCACCCTGACTTTGCCTTTGAAGTTGACCCAGATGCTGAAGTGAGTGATCTACTAAAACAAGTATCTGATGGAGAGCTGATGTTCACTGTTGCCGATTCAGTCGAAGTCTCTTTATCACAACGTATCTATCCCGATATTGCGCTCGCATTCGAGCTGACAGAAGATCAGCCAATCTCTTGGTTTGTTCGTCGTTCTGAAGATGAAAGCCTTTATGCGCTTATGATCGAATTCTTCGGCTACACCAAACAATCTGGTCACCTAGCCTCTTTAGAAGAAAAGTATATCGGTCATATTGGCAGCTTCGATTACGTTGATACCCGAGCTTTTATTCGTGCGCTCGACTCTAAGCTTCCACAATGGTCACCTCTGTTTAAAGAATACTCAGATGAGTTTGACTGGCGACTCGTGGCGGCACTGGCTTATCAGGAATCGCACTGGAACCCGCTTGCTAAATCTCCGACAGGTGTACGAGGCATGATGATGTTGACACTGCCAACCGCTAAAAGTGTTGGCGTCACCAATCGTCTCGATCCTAAGCAGTCAGTTCGTGGAGGTGTTGATTACCTGCGACGAATGGTGTCTCGCATCCCCGACTCCATTGATGAGCATGAAAAAATTTGGTTTGCCCTTGCATCGTATAACGTCGGCTATGGTCACATGATGGATGCCCGAAGACTCACGAAGAAGCAAGGCGGTAACCCAGATGCGTGGGCTGATGTGAAAGATCGCCTGCCGTTGCTGCGCCAGAAAAAGTACTACAGCCAAACCCGCTATGGCTATGCACGCGGTGATGAAGCGAGAAACTACGTCGAGAATATTCGCCGCTATTACCAGAGTATCATCGGCCATGTCGAACAGCAGACCACGGACAACAGTGATGTCAACATTGATGATCTCGCCGTGATTGAAGTGCCAGACAGCCCTATCTCAGCAGCTTCAGCGGTATCTTCAGCGGCGCCAGTTGAAGAAATACAAGAATAGAAACAAACCGTTAAAGTGCCCAGCCATTGATTAATGGTTGGGCACTTGAATTTTACTTGCCTGACCCAAACATAGTATCGTGAGCCAGCCTTTTCGGTAGCATTATTTAAATGGTAACAATTGGCTGGTAAAAGACGAGTTACATAACGTAATCAATGCCTTCGATACAGAAAGCAATCATAGAGTTCTAACCCACAGTAGGAGGTTGTTTTATGCGTAGACGTAAAATGCAGTCAAAACGCCTTAATAAAACCGTTGCGGCAAACCGCCGTAAAAGAATGCTCAGCAATAACAAGAAGAAAGTCATTGCCCGTCATCGAGCTTTTATGCAGCTAATTTGTGCATAAACCAGTTGGCAAACACCTTGAATCAGGTGTTTGCTGAAAACCCTACCCTTCTGAACGCTTCATTTGTTTTTGCGCTTTTTTCTCTTTACGACGACGCTTAAAGAACGCCTGAAGCTGGCCTCGACACTCTTCTTCCATCAGTCCTTGTTCAATATCGGCATAGTGATACGCCGCTTGATGTTCAAACAGATTGAGTACTGTTCCTGCAGCCCCCGCTTTTAAGTCCGGAGCACCATAAACAATGCGTTTCACTCGGCTATGGAGTAAGGCCCCCGCGCACATAGGGCATGGCTCTAGCGTAACGTATAATGTTGTATCCAACAGTCGGTAATTTTCCAGTACTTGGCCGGCTTTACGCAGCACCTGCATTTCAGCATGAGCCGTCGCATCATGATGACCAATTGACTGATTCCATCCTTCAGCAACGATCTCACCACCTTTCACTAGTACGGCCCCAACTGGAACCTCTCCCTCAGCTTCGGCCTGAGCCGCCAACTCCATAGCACGGCGCATGAAAAACTCGTCTTGAGGGGAAAACTGTGAATCTGACAAAAGGAAGCTCCGGTTGTATAAGTAAACGGCTAGGGGTAGCAAATTCTACCCGTATGAACGCGGAAGTGAAAGCAGGACGCAGAGCACCTCACATAAACTACTTCTTAGCACTAAAAAGAAGCGCCAGTCTTTCGACCAGCGCTTTTAAAATCCTAATACCTAAATAGTTGGTGTTGCGCAGTTAATAACTGCTACAGCGCCAAATCTGACCGTATTTACATTGTGTAAGTGTATGGTGCTTGAATACCTAGCGGAATGCCTAACATCCAGTAAGCCACTAGGAAGATTGACCAACCGATTAGCATAGCAATCGAGAATGGCATCATTAATGACGCTAGCGTACCAATACCAGTCGACTTCACGTAGCGCTGGCAGTAAACAACCACTAGAGGGAAGAATACCATCAGAGGTGAGATGATGTTCGAAACAGAGTCACCCACACGGTATGCCGCTTGTGATAGTTCTGGAGAAATACCAACAGCCATTAGCATAGGCACCAGAATTGGACCAATCAGTGCCCATTTCGCTGATGCAGAACCGATTAGAAGGTTTACAGAAGCCGTTAGAAGAATCATACCAATGATTGTTGCTTCACCTGGTAGGTTCATCGCTTTCAGACCTTCTGCACCGTATAGCGCTAGCATAGTACCGATGTTTGATTGCGCGAATGCAGATAGGAATTGTGCACAGAAGAACGACATTACGATGTATGCGCCCATCGTAGACATGGTGTCCGCCATCGCTTTGATGATGTCATTACTTGTCTTGAACGTGCCAGAAACGCGACCGTAAACGTAACCCGGAATGATAAACAGGATGAAGATCAACGGAACGATAGACTTCATGATTGGCGCAGAGAACGCTGTGATCTCACCTTCCGGTGAACGCAGTGCAGAATTTTCTGGGATAAGCGCCACAACAAGAAGTGCGATGCCCGCCATCATAGCCCAACCCGCGTAACGAAACGCTTTAGACTCAAGCTCAGTGAAAGAACCTAGATCTGGTGCTTTCTCTGCGTCTTCGTCGATTGGAGTGTTCTTTAGACGTGGCTCGATGATTCTTTCAGTTACATACCAACCGATAGCCACAATGATTACTGAAGATAGACCAGTAAAAAAGATATTCGCTAGAGGGTTAACCACGTACTCAGGATCGAGAACCTGCGCGGCTGTTTGAGTAAAGCCAGCCAATAGAGGGTCAATACCTGAAGGGATGAAGTTTGCAGAGAAACCACCTGATACACCTGCGAACGCTGCCGCGATACCCGCTAGAGGGTGACGACCTGCAGCGTGGAAGATGATACCACCAAGAGGAATAACCAGAACGTAGCCCGCATCAGCAGCAGTGTGCGATACGATTGCTACAAGAATTAGCATTGGAGTAAGAAGTTTTGCTGGCGTGAAGTTCAGCATCTTCTTAAGGCCAGTGGTGATGAAGCCAGAAGAATCGGCAACACCTACACCCAACATCGCTACTAGAACGATACCAAGTGGTGCAAAGCCAGTGAACGTTGTCACCATGTTAGCAAGGAAACTTGCTAGTGCTTCACCTGTCAGAAGGTTAGTGATGGTAAGAGCTTCGCCAGTTCGAGGGTTTAGAAGGTCGAAAGAAACATTCGACAAAAGTGCAGACGCAGCCCAAGTAATGATCAGTGCCCAGAAGAACAGAATGGCCGGATCCGGGATTTTATTACCAGCTCGTTCTATAAAATTAAGAAAGCGATCCATGCCATTCGGCTTGGACGATGGTGCTTTATTTACTGCTTGGTTACTCATGGTAACTCCATATGTGATGTTGTTGCCTTAGGCCTGTAATAATTGTTGTGACGACCTATTTTTCAGCTACACATTTTATTAAATTGCCCCCTCAAAAGCACAAGATTCCAGAGGTTTTTCCATATTTGGAGACATATTTTGCAAAATTGCCATTACTACGCAACAAAGTAAAAACACTAGCCACCCATATAATGAAACAGATTTGAAACCATTTTGAAAAATATAGAGAACGCTTTTAAGTAAAATATCAATAATTTATTTTGAATATAAAATAGTCTACATACTAAATTCATTGAATTTAGAAACTGATGTCATTAGCTCAATGGATTGATGTTTTCCATGACGATCGAGCCAACACACCTCCACGGTAATGTACTTAACTTCAACCCCATTTTGTAACGAGGTGCGAGCCTCGCATCGTATCTGGAAATATTCAGAGGTTGACGGCTGACACTGAGTTTGCGAATAACAGGCTTCTTGTTCTATATCGCCGAATTGATAACTTTCCTCCTTCGCCGTTGATCCATGCGTGGTGAACTGCTCAAGCTGAGATTCTGCCAAATAGAGCGCTTCAATAGCCCGTTCAGCCCAATCGGATTTCATTTCGATATAGGTATGTAATTTGACTAAACCGACAGCACTACCGCTGACAAGCAAGAGAGCCAATAGCACCTCAAACAAGCTGACACCTTTCTGGTTAGAAATCATGCCAACTACCATTGCTCCATTTGACCTTATGAAAATGTCGAGCAGCCGAGGCCGTGACATCTTTATTGAACTGCATGTATAGATCATTGTTGATCAAGGCATAGCTATCAGGAGCATCCAACACTAAACCACCTAACGGATAAACATTACCACTCTGAAAATAACTCACTTTTTGTTGCTCTACTGTGTTCAGCAAAGCATGCTCGTTCAAAGATGCAATCAGTGCCGAAAGCAATGGATTGTTGTTTGATTGTCCCCAATCAACAAACCCAGCAGACGGACTCTCAGAAACAAAGTGATAAATCATGGCCTTCAATGCTTGGTTTCCTGAAATAGAAGCTATGCCATTGTGGAGCACCAGTATCAGACCACCATTCAAATGAGTATCAATGGCAAGGTTTATGGATTGCAGGTCATCTGCGTTAAGTTCACAGCTACCGTATACCCAAATAAGCTCATGATATGCTTTGATAAGTTCTGTAATCTGCTGGCCGCAATTTTCTATGTACTGCGCACTGGGTAACTCACTCGGTAAACGTGGCATGACACTTTTAAGCTCTTCTGGTACATAACCGAACAAGCTGGTGTCCGACATGACCTCAAACCACTGGCTACGTGGCACATTAAAAACTTCCTGAAATACATCAAGTTGCTCCACATGCTCGAAGTCTTTGTGAGTTAAAGAGAGCCGCCAACTGAAATCAGTGTAGTGAGTTTGGTTACATTGATGTGAGTTGGTTCCCTGACTCTCAGGAAAATAACGAGAGATATCGGTTGCTTGATACGGATGCGTGGTGTCGTAGCTATGCGCATAGAAAATATTCTGATAGCGAGCCGAGATGCACGCCCAGCGGAACTCGCTAACGCGTTGATTCACGTGCGGCGCTATGTTGAGCCCACCATTGACCAATAAGTGAGAGATTGCTGTGATTGGGCTTTTTATTTGAAGTTCAGGCAGAAGAAAAGCTTTGCTTATGGTTAAGAAGCCACTGGTTGCACGAACAATATGTGGTGTTCCAGTTTCAATCTCAAGCGCATCCAAACTCAGTTGCTGCTGACAGTCACTCAGCTCTTCTGGTATGGCTTGTTTTCCAACAACAGAGGAAATCGCACACTCTAACCCGCCCTCTGCGCGCCAATGTGCATGGCGACTTTCCACTTCATTTTGACTGCGTTTAATTTGGTAGAATAAGGCTTTATAACTGCCCATGACAATCATGAGCACGCCAGCTAGCAAAAGGCTTGTGATTAAAAGGGTTGCAGTACCTCGCTGAAATGTCATGTCACCAGTTCCTCTGTTTAATGGAAAAGGTGAGCGTCTTCGATACCTCTGGGGCAAAGCGTAAATGGGTACTGAGTTGAGCATTGAGTAATGAAGAAGTATGGGTAGCACCGGCTAAAGGCTCGGAATCCAGTTCAAACTCGGTCACAACAATACGATTACTATCGAACACTGTGTTACAGGTATTACCAAAATGTGTGGTGAAGTTTTCTGCTTCTAAAGCAGACATAGCTCTTGGTAGCTTCTTCGCGCAGACTCTCAAAACCTCTTTTGATTCGCTCTGCCGCTGATATACCACATTCGTGTATGCTGTCTCAGATCCTAAGCTGCCTGACAGGTAAGCGAACGCGAGCAGAGTGTGATGCTCACTATGTTTGACGTAGTACGTTTGTGCTGCGCCAGATAAACGGACGCTTTCACCCAGTACTCCACCATGACCCGCTCGGTACAAATCTAACTTCATCATTTGCAGAACACTATTCGTGCTTTGTAGCAACATCAGCTCTTTGGCGTGAGCAGCAGAGAGCCGTTGACTGTGGAGAAGCATAGTTACGGCTATAGCGATGACTATGAGAGAAATCGAAGTAGAAACGAGAAGCTCAATTAAGCTATGACCCGATTGACCTCCTCTCAACATGGCTGATAACCAAGAGTAATGCCCGAAGGTGCACACACTCTTACGATAGCTGAGCGAAAGTGAGTTCTGAGCTCGAGAACCGTTTCAGAAGATAACTTAGGGTAAAATGTAAACCGCCCGCTCTTGGGTCGCCCATGTGTGGCATCAAAACTGATTTGATTTGAGCTGTAAGTCGTCGCCAGTTCGATGCCAGTAAACGGCTCGCCAGATAAACGCATAAGAACTAAACCATTGTCCTCATCTTCGCTGTCCGTCAAATTCAACGTCCAAGAATCACCTGACCTTGTGAGATGTATCCATAGAGGCTGTCGGCGCAAGATCGCGTGAGATTTTGCCATTAAGACGAAGCCATTCAATTCTTTAGCGAGCCTCATCATCTTAGTGGTATCAGAAACTGAGCTAAAATTAGGAACCGCCCATACCAGTAACAAACTCATCACAGACAGAGTGACAACGGACTCCAGTAGCGTAAAGCCACGAGGCATTTCCCAAATCCCTATGTAAATTTAAAAGTGTCGAGAACCATACTTGGCTTGATATTAACAGCGCATAACAATAGGTCAGAGGTGGGTACTAGGAGAGCTCGAAGTGATTGGCGTAAATAACTGCAAACAGAGTAAACAAAGTTTAATTGGGATGACGTTACTCGAATTACTGATCGTGGTTACTCTGATTGGTATCTTGGCGATGTTCGCCTATCCAAGCCATTTGGATCAGGTACGGAAGTCTCACCGCATCACCGCTATTGCGGATCTCGCCCGTATCCAACTCGAATTAGAATCAAGCTATAACGGCCAATATGATTGGCATAAGGTAATATCGAGTGGGAAATGTACGGTGTGCCTTTCCGAGCAAAGTCGCTTTGTGTTTAGCGTGACCAGTAGCGCCAATGCGGCGTACATTATCAAAGCGACAGCGCAAGCAAACAGCCAACAAAATTTAGACTCTTGCTTACAAGAATACAACGTTGATTACCTCAGCCTTGATGCTAGCAATAAAGCGTTTCCTCTTAGCTGCTGGCAGTAAAAATCCACCTGCATAGCAGGTGGCTTTGGTTGGCCCCCTATAAGGGGGCTCACTGCTATTTATCTAACCCTAGAAGCATTTGTCGCTCCTCTTCTTCTTTCCCCACACGATCTTGGTGCCTGACGTATCTACGTATAATTTCCTCGTTCATCCCTACCGAATCAACAAAGTAACCTCGTTGCCAGAACTTATTACCCCAGAGCTTTTTCTTTCTCAAATACGGAAATTTGTTAAACAACCTAATCGCTGTACGACCTTTAACAAACCCCATGTAATTTGAGATACTCATGCTCGGCGGAAGCCTCACGACTAAATGGACATGATCAATTTGGACGTTAAGCTCGACAACCTTGCATTTCTTCATATTGCTGTAAACGTAGATACTTCGATACAGCTCTTTGCCTAAATTTCCTTTCAGAATCTTTAGTCGATATTTAGGTGTCCAAACAATATGATATTGGCACCGATGATAAACGTGTGAAGCGGATTCATATCTGCTCATGTTCGTTATTTCCTTCATTTGTTGGTTGCAAACGAGGACATCTTGAACATGAGCGTTCTTCGGGCAAAGCCCAAAAGAACGATCACCACCTTCTAAAGAAGGTGGTTTAGGGCCAGAAAATAAAAAAGCCTGCAGTTGCAGGCTTTATGTAGAATTTGTTTTTTTTAGCTAGTCAGGTCATCGAAGAACTTCTTCACGCCATTGAAAAAGCCTTCCGCTTTTGGCTTGTGCTTCGTTGCCGCTTCACCACCACAAGACTCTTCAAACTCTTTCAATAGATCTTTCTGACGAGTACTTAGATTTACCGGAGTTTCTACAACCAGCTTAACGATAAGGTCGCCAACGCCACCGCCGCGAACACCCTTCACGCCTTTACCGCGCATACGGAACATGCGACCCGTTTGAGTTTCGGTTGGTACTTTCAGGTTCACACGACCATCCAGTGTTGGTACTTCGACTTCACCACCCAGTGCAGCCATTGCAAAGCTGACAGGCACTTCACAATAAAGGTTGTTGCCATCACGCTCAAAGATTTGGTGCTCTTTGACATGAACCTGTACGTATAGGTCACCCGCTGGAGCGCCCATTTCTCCTGCTTCACCTTCACCAGAAAGACGAATACGATCACCAGTATCAACACCAGCAGGAATCTTAACGTTAAGCGTTTTAGTCTTCTGCTTGCGGCCTTGACCATGACATGAGTTACAAGGATCTTTGATGATCTTGCCCTTACCATGACAGGTAGGACAGGTTTGCTGAACCGCAAAGAAGCCCTGACGCATCTGAACCTGACCATGACCGTGACAGGTTCCACACGTTTCAGGGGACGAGCCTTTCTTCGCGCCACTGCCATCACAAACGTCACAGTTAACTAGCGTTGGAACTTCAATTTCTTTTGAAACACCGCGAACCGCTTCTTCTAGTGATAGTTCCATGTTGTAGCGCAGGTCTGCACCGCGTTGCGCGCGCTGCTGGCCACCACCACGTCGGCCACCGCCAAAGATATCACCAAACACGTCACCAAAAATATCACCGAAATCAGCACCAGCGCCGCCGCCAAAGCCGCCTCCGCCCATGCCACCCTGTTCGAAGGCTGCATGACCATATTGGTCATATGCCGCTTTCTTCTGTGGGTCTAGCAGAATTTCGTACGCTTCTTTTACTTCTTTAAACTTCTCAGCAGCAGACTCATCACCCTGGTTTCGGTCTGGGTGGAATTTCATCGCAAGGCGCTTATACGCCTTTTTAATATCACGTTCTGATGCATCACGGCTTACGCCTAATACTTCGTAAAAATCACGTTTTGACATGTTCTTCGTCACCAATTTATTACTGCAAACGACCGATTGTCGCTTGGTGTTTGTATCGTTCTAGATAAAAGCTTTGTGCAAAAGAGCTTATCTGGAAAGACATCATATTTACAAACAGGCGGGCGTATGAGTTGCCCCAAACGCCCGCATATTACTTTAAGTTAATTCAGTGTCGAGAATTATTTCTTCTCGTCTTTAACTTCTTCAAACTCAGCGTCTACAACGTCTTCTTCTTGCTTAGGCTGCTCACCAGCTTCTGCATCAGCTTGTTGTGCTTGAGCTTGCTGCTGAGCAATTTCCATCAGCTTCTGAGCTGCCGTCATAAGCGCTTGAACTTTCGCATCGATAGCTTCTTTATCGTCGCCACCTTTTGCTTCTTCAAGTTCAGTGATCGCTGCTTCAATCTTCTCTTTTTCGTCAGCTGGAAGTGCGTCACCCGCTTCTTCAACTTGCTTGCGAGTACCGTGGATCATTTGGTCAGCTTGGTTACGTGCAGCTGCTAGCTCTTCGAACTTCTTGTCCGCTTCTTTGTTAGCTTCTGCTTCTTGAACCATTTTCTCGATTTCGTCGTCGCTTAGACCGCCTGAAGCTTGGATAGTGATCTTCTGCTCTTTACCTGTCTGTTTGTCTTTCGCAGATACGTGCAGGATACCATCCGCATCAAGGTCGAAAGTTACTTCGATTTGAGGCATACCACGAGGTGCTGGCTGAATGCCTTCTAGGTTAAATTGACCTAGAGACTTGTTGTACATCGCTTGCTTACGCTCACCTTGAAGAACGTGAATAGTTACCGCGTTCTGGTTGTCTTCTGCTGTAGAGAAAACTTGGTTCGCTTTCGTTGGGATAGTTGTGTTCTTCTCAACTAGCTTAGTCATTACGCCGCCCATAGTCTCGATACCTAGAGACAGAGGAGTAACGTCTAGTAGAAGTACGTCTTTCACATCACCAGCAAGTACACCACCTTGAACTGCAGCACCCATTGCTACTGCTTCGTCAGGGTTCACGTCTTTACGAGCTTCTTTACCGAAGAACTCAGCCACTTTCTCTTGAACCATAGGCATACGAGTCTGACCACCTACTAGGATTACGTCAGTGATGTCGCCTACAGAAAGGTCTGCGTCAGCTAGAGCAACTTTTAGTGGCTCAAGAGAGCGTTGTACTAGGTCTTCAACTAGAGATTCTAGTTTCGCACGCGTTACTTTAACGTTCATGTGCTTAGGACCAGTCGCATCTGCAGTTACGTAAGGTAGGTTTACGTCAGTTTGAGAAGTAGAAGAAAGCTCGATCTTCGCTTTTTCTGCTGCTTCTTTAACACGCTGCATTGCTAGAGGATCATTCTTAAGATCGATACCTTGCTCTTTCTTGAACTCTTCAACTAGGTAGTTGATCATGCGGTTATCGAAGTCTTCACCACCTAAGTGAGTGTCACCGTTAGTTGCTAGTACTTCGAACGTTTTCTCGCCTTCAACTTCATCAATCTCGATGATAGAGATATCAAATGTACCACCACCAAGGTCGTATACAGCGATAGTGCGGTCACCGCCTTGCTTGTCTAGACCGTATGCTAGAGCAGCAGCTGTTGGTTCGTTGATGATACGCTTAACTTCTAGACCTGCGATACGGCCAGCATCTTTAGTTGCTTGACGCTGAGCATCGTTAAAGTAAGCAGGTACTGTGATAACTGCGCCAGTTACTTCCTCACCTAGGAAGTCTTCTGCAGTTTTCTTCATTTTCTTCAGTACTTCAGCAGAAACCTGAGGAGCCGCCATTTTCTGGCCTTGTGCCTCAACCCATGCATCACCGTTGTCAGCCTTAACAATGTTGAAAGGCATGATTTCGATGTCACGCTGAACTTCTTCGTCTTCGAAACGACGACCGATTAGACGCTTAATTGCAAATAGCGTGTTAGTTGGGTTTGTAACCGCTTGACGTTTAGCTGGCTGACCTACTAGCGTCTCACCATCTGTGTATGCAATAACTGATGCTGTTGTACGCTCGCCTTCCGCGTTTTCGATTACGCGTGGCTTGTCACCGTCTAGAACAGCAACACAAGAGTTAGTAGTACCTAAGTCAATACCAATGATTTTACCCATCAGGCTATCTCCGAATAAATTCTATTTTCGTTTTGCTATATCCCCTATGTGGGGATGGAGAATAGGGTTTCAACCCTTACTCACAAACTAAAATAATTTTGTTTGCTTCACTTATGCCCAATAGATAAGGGCTGTAAATAGCTTTTCAAGGGAAGAAGTGAAAAAAAGTGAAAAAAGATTTGAGGATAAGCGAATAGACCGGATTCCGAAGTCATAATTTCAATAAGTGGTGCTCCAACACTTACATCTTCGTTCTCTCGAGTGGTAATGCTCAAAGCCCAATTAATGTCATTACTACATGCTAAAAACAAAAAGCGAGGCACTTGGCCTCGCTTTCAAATTCCGACACTTTATAGATTAAGCATTCGCTTGTGCAGGTTGTGCTTCCACTTCTGTTTCTTCTTTGCCGATTTCGCCTTCTGATTTAGCAACGATAGTATTTACAGCTGTGTCGCCTACTACGTTAGAAGATGTACAGAACATATCGTTGATACGGTCAACTGCTGCGATGATTGCAAGACCTTCAGGTGGTAGACCTAGTTGGTGAAGAAGAACACCTACCATTACAACACCGCCACCAGGAACACCACCAGCGCCGATAGACAGAAGCAAGATAGTTAGACCTAGCGTGAACACGTCAGCAGTGTTGATTGGCTGACCAAACGCGTTCGCAACAAAGATAGTTGCTAGTGCGATGTAGATAGAAACACCAGACATGTTCATTGTTGCACCAAGTGGTACACCGAAACCTGCCACCGATTTAGAAACTTGAAGTTTCTCAGTCAGAGTGCGCATAGTTACAGGAATAGTCGCGTTAGAGCTCGCTGTAGATAGAGAGAACAGGATCTGTTCACGAGTTGCACGCAGGAACGTCTTTGGTGAAGTACCTGTCGCGATACCTACTGCCATTGGGTAGAAGATGAAGATCCAGAATACTAGCATTGCAACAACAAGCGCTACGTAACCTGCTACAGACATTAGCGTGTTCGCGTCTAGCGTTGCACCTAATTGAATCATTAGAGCGAATACACCGTATGGCGCTAGGCTCATAACCAGACCAACTAGCTTCATCATGATTTCGTTAGCCATCTTGAACGTGCGGATCGCAGGGCCACCGCGTGAATCAAGAGCTTGGATAGCAAGACCAGTCAGGATTGCCATAAAGATGATTTGCAGCATGTCACCGTTAGCGAATGCCTGAACAGGGTTGCTCGGTACGATGTTAACGACCAGTGAGAAAATGTCAGGTGTTTCAGTCGTCGTCAGCTTAACAGTTTCTGAAATCGTACCCGCTAGATTCGCGTCAGCACCCGGCTGGAAAATAAGGCCAACAGTCAACGCCGCAGTAATCGCGATGATGGTGTTAAAGATGTAAAGGGCAAAAGTTTTACCACCAAGACGACCAAACGCAGTGATGTCTTTCAGGTCCACAATACCGCACACGATAGAAACGTATACTAGTGGAACAACAAGAAGTTTGATCAGGGATACGAACATACCACCAGCGCCTTCTGCGGCACCAAGTAGGTAAGTGTCAAAGATAGCAATTCCGCTAAACAGGTACTGAATCGCAGTACCAATCAGTAGGCCAGCGAACAAGCCTACAAATATCTTGCTTGAAAGCGATTTATCCATCATTCATCTCCAGAATGTTGTGTTTATATTTTATGATTTTATAGTTTATTCCGCCGAGTTTTACGGCAGAGTTCGCACATAATACACACAAAAGTTACAAAATAAAGTGTTTGTTTACGATAATGTTACATATTTCTAATCGGAAATTAATTTTCGTACAAACTTTAACCCAAGAATAATTCACTATATCAATGTGTTAATTTGGTCGTTCTGAGAGCTCTGACGAGATTAAAAAAAGAGAGGCTAAAGCCTCTCTTTTTTAAGTTTAATCAGTTTGGATTAAGCGATTACTTCGCTACCATCACCATCGCGGGGCGAATGACACGACCATTTAGCTCGTAGCCTTTCTGCATAACAAACATTACTGTGTTTGACTCATGATCTGGGCTTTCTTGAATAGACATCGCCTGATGCATTTCAGGGTTAAACGCTTCACCTTCTGGGTTAATTTCCTTCAGGCCAAATTTCGCAACAGCATCAACAAACGTTTTATGTGTCAGCTCTACACCTTCAACAATTGGCTTCACCGCTTCGTTGTCTGTATCCGCAGCCTGGATCGCTCGCTCTAGGTTGTCGATAACAGGTAGTAGCTCTTCCGCAAACTTGTTCAATGCGTATTTACGAGCCTTGTCAATTTCCGTCTCGGTACGACGGCGCATGTTTTCAACTTCCGCCTTAGCACGCAGAACAGAATCTTGCTGCTCTTTAACTTTCGCTTCACTTGAAAGAAGTGCTGCTTCAAGCTGAGCAATTTTAGACTCTTGTTCGTCTTGTTCGTCTTGTTCAGTTGCTTCGTTCCATTCGATATCAGCGTCAGTACCTACAACTTCTGCTTCAACTTCTTGCGCAGTGTCTTGCTGCTGTAGCTCTTCTTCTTTGATCTTGTTTTCTTCGTTGCTCATGATATCTCCAGAATTCAATTCCATCTGTATCTAAACCGTCACGTTTATCGCGTTTAGATACATAAAAATTCGCATAAATAGCTAACTTGCCATTATTATGGGGATGAAGATTGTCGAATCAAGCCTATTTAGTGCGGAAAACCTATGAAAAAGCCTTTTGAAGTGATCGCCATCATTGGTAAACCCCGAGATCAGCAAGCCATTCAGACTCATAGAGAGCTTTATACCTGGCTTCAATCGGAAGGGTATCAGGTTTTTATTGACGACAGACTGGCTGAAATTCTAGACGACGTACCAAGTGAACATTTTGCGAGCCTGATTCAGTTAGGCAAAGCCGCCGATCTCGCCATTGTGGTTGGCGGGGATGGCAATATGCTTGGTGCCGCAAGAGTCCTGTCTCGATTTAATATTTCGGTTATCGGTGTCAACCGAGGCAACCTTGGCTTTCTCACTGATCTCAATCCAGAAGATTTTCAGTCGGCGCTGAAGAAAGTCCTCGCAGGTGAGTTCATCGAAGAAGAGCGCTTTTTACTGGAAGCGGAAGTCCATCGCCACGGTCAGATAAAAAGCCACAACGCCGCATTGAATGAAGCGGTGCTACACCCAGGCCAAGTTGCCCATATGATCGAATTTGAGGTGTATATAGATGAGAGTTTTGCCTTTTCGCTACGGGCGGATGGGCTGATCGTCTCTACCCCAACAGGCTCAACGGCCTATTCATTGTCTGGTGGCGGCCCGATTCTGTCACCGAGCCTTAATGCAATTTCGCTAGTTCCTATGTTCCCCCATACGTTATCAAGCCGCCCGTTGGTTGTTGACAGTAAGCGTCGTATCAAATTGGTTGTTTCACCGGATAACCGTGGCACCCAAGAAGTGGGTTGTGATGGACAAGTTTCTTTACCTGTCTCACCGGGTGACGAAATCCACATCTACCAGAGCCCTAATGTTCTTAAGCTCATTCATCCTAAAGACTACAGCTACTACCATGTATTGCGGAACAAACTAGGCTGGTCGAGCAAATTGTTCTAATTGAGAAAAGTTTTAAGGGTTGACGAAAAGCGTCAGCCCTTTTTGTTTAAAGCCTTCGTAACGCAACGACTCCCACTCAACAATCACACCAGCAAAGCACACTCCTGATCCCGCTCACAAAAATTTTCATCACCACCTTTACTGTATAAAGAAACAGTATATACTGTTTTCTTATACAGTATTGTTCATTTAAACAGGTACAACAAAATGCTGGCTCATCTAAGTGTTAATAATTTCGCTATTGTTAAATCTCTACAGCTGGAGCTATCTCACGGCATGACCACCATCACCGGAGAAACTGGTGCGGGTAAATCTATTGCAATTGACGCTTTAGGTCTTTGCTTAGGAGGTCGGGCGGAAGCCGGCATGGTACGTCAGGGGGAAGAGAAAACCGAAGTCAGTGCGGCCTTTTCCCTTGAGAACAACATTCACGCAACGCGTTGGCTAGAAGATAACGATCTGCTGGAAGGTGGTGACTGTATCTTGCGTCGCATCATCAATAAAGAAGGCCGTTCAAGAGCCTTTATTAATGGCAGCCCGGTACCACTTTCACAACTAAAAACTCTTGGGCAATTACTGATCAATATCCATGGTCAGCATGCGCACCATCAACTAATGAAAAGTGACTACCAGATGGCTATGCTGGACCAATATGCAGGCCATACAAACCTTTTAAAAGGTACTCGTAACGCCTACCAAAATTGGCGCCAGGCCGATAACAACCTTAAGCAGTTAAAAGAAAATAGTGCAGCTAACCTTGCACAAAAACAACTGCTTGAATACCAAATCAAAGAGCTTAACGAGCTCTCTCTTGGCGAGGATGAATATGAAGAACTCGAACAGGAACACAAAAGATTGTCTAACAGCGGAGAACTCGCCGCCACCTGCCAACAAGCCATCGAGCTTATTTACGAAGGTGAAGAAGTTAATGCGCTTGGTATTCTCCAATCAGCCAGTAGCTCCCTGATCCAGCTTGCTGAATTGGATGAAGCGCTTGCAGAACTGCCAAACATGCTCTCAGAAGCCATCATACAGATCGAAGAAGCCAACAGTGAATTGCGTGGCTATCTCGATAACATAGATGTTGATCCTGCTCGTATGGCCTTTGTTGAAGAACGATTCTCAAAAGTCATGTCGATGGCACGTAAACATCATGTACTTCCAGATGAGCTGTATCAGCATCACCAAGATTTGTTGTCACAAATTGAGGCTTTAGATTGCTCCGATGAAAAGCTGGAAGAACTTGAACAAGCAGTCGAAGCCAAATATCAGGCTTTCCTGACCTCAGCGGAGAAGCTTCACAAATCTCGCTGTCGCTACGCTAAAGAGCTCAACAAGCTAATCACAGCCAGCATGCACGAGCTCAGCATGGAAAAAGCGCAATTCTGTATTGAAGTGGATAAGCAGTGTACTCACCCTTCTCCACTCGGAATGGATAATGTCTGTTTTGTGGTCTCAACCAACCCAGGTCAGCCGATGCAGCCTATCGCAAAAGTAGCGTCTGGTGGTGAGCTGTCTCGAATCTCTCTAGCGATTCAAGTCATTACAGCACAGAAAGTCGATACCCCAAGTTTGATCTTCGATGAAGTCGACGTGGGCATCAGTGGGCCAACTGCCGCTGTCGTCGGGAAAATGCTGCGTAAGCTTGGTGAATCGACTCAAGTTCTGTGTGTCACTCACCTGCCTCAGGTTGCGGGGTGCGGCCATCAACAGCTCTTTGTTGCTAAGCAAACCAAAGCCGGAAAAACAGAAACTCAGATGCATTCATTAGACAACGAACAGCGTGTATCCGAGTTGGCCAGATTACTTGGCGGCAGTGAAATTACCGAGTCAACCTTGGCGAATGCAAAAGAGTTACTAATTGCGGCTTGATAGACTCTACGGCTGATTCTCAACTTAGAGCCAAAGTTCCGACTTAGGGAAATTTTGGTACGAGTTTGCAACTAAATTCAAAAATCGTGGTCTGAAACAGTTCAAAACAAGATGAGCTTTTTACATTAGCGCTCAGCTTGTTTATTATCAGCCCAATTTGAGAAATATCCGTTACAAGAATTTATCCGTATGCAATTGAAAAAGTGGCTAATCGCTGTACCACTCTCTATGACACTGTTGACTGGCTGCTCTCTGGTAGAAAAGCTGGTATACCGAATTGACATCAACCAAGGTAACTACGTTGAGCAACAAGCCGTTGATCAACTGAAGTTTGGTATGACCAAAGAGCAGGTACGCTTCGTGATGGGCTCACCAATGCTAATTGAAAACGGTTACCCAGATACTTGGTACTACATTTACCACCATACCGAAGGGCACAAAGATTCGGTGCAGAAGGACTTGATTGTCAATTTCAACGATAAAGGCCAATTGGTCGATGTGACTGGTGACTTCCCACCTAGCTCTGATTTCTTTGAAGGAATCAATTAAGGAAGCGAGAAGCGAGAAGCGAGAAGCGAGAAGCGAGAAGCGAGAAGCGAGAAGCGAGAAGCGAGAAGCGAGAAGCGAGAAGCGAGAAGCGAGAAGCGAGAAGCGAGAAGTTTTTAAGGGTTGGCGCATAGCGTCAACCCTTTTATTTTGGCATAAAGCAATTCAACCAGAAGAAAGGTGGTTATCTTACAAGCTAAATACGCTCAATCTTCCTTCCTAAGTGGATTCTTTTTACCGCCAGTGACTGGATCTGCTGCCCCTGATTCTTTGGCTTGTTCAGCGCGTTTACGGCGAATTTCCTTCGGGTCTGCAAGCAGTGGGCGATAAATTTCAATACGGTCTTTATCACGAATCGTAGCATTGAGCTTCACGTTGCGGCTGAAGACTCCCACTTTGTTCTTGGTCAGATCAATTTCTGGGTATTGCTCTAAAACACCAGATTCTTTAATGATCTCCTCAACCGTCATCGACTTATTGACCACTAAGGTATATACCCGTTGCTCTAATGGGAGAGCGTAAACCACTTCAACGTGGATCATATCAGACTCAATACTCATAGCACGGATAAACCTGTTTAGCGCGTTGAGTAAACGCATTCACCATATTGCTGGTAAGCTCGTTAAAAATCTTACCAAAAGCCATTTCGATCATTTTGCTGGAAAATTCAAACTCTAACTTAAGCTCAACTTTGCAGGCTTTATCGTCTAAGGCAGTAAAAAACCACCCCCCTTTCAATGTCTTAAAAGGGCCGTCAACCAAATTCATTAAGATCGCTTCACCACTGACGAGCTCATTTGAAGTGGTAAACGTTTTACTGATCCCCGCTTTCGAAACGTCAACGGAAGCAACCATGGCAGAACCACTGGATTCAATCACTCGGGAGCCTGAACAACCGGGTAAAAATTCAGGATAACTGGCTACATCATTTACCAGCTTAAACATCTGTTCAGCACTGAACGATACCAGCGCAGAACGGCTGACTTGCTTCATATAGACTCCTCATAGCGCACACCTAAACAGCAGGCATGTACCAATTTTACTTTTATTTGCACTCAGCGCAAATAAAGGGATTTCCTAACTAAGTTCCTGACCGTATAATGCAGCCATTATGGCAAAGAAAAAATCGAAACAAAAAGCGGGTAGCAATACCATCGCTGTCAATAAGAAAGCTCGCCACGAATATTTCATTGATGATGAAATCGAAGCTGGCATGGAGCTTCAAGGCTGGGAAGTTAAAGCACTTCGTGAAGGCAAAGCAAACATCGCAGAAAGTTACGTATTTATGCGAGATGGTGAAGCCTTTGTGAGTGGTATGACTATTACTCCTCTTAACCAAGCATCGACACACGTTGTGGCGAACCCTACACGTGTTCGTAAACTACTGATGAGCCGTCGTGAGCTTGATAACCTTTTTGGTCGAATTAACCGTGAAGGTATGACGCTTGCTGCACTCTCGCTCTACTGGTCTCGCTCTTGGGTGAAGATGAAAATCGGTGTAGCAAAAGGTAAGAAGCTGCACGATAAACGTACTGATCTGAAAGAAAAAGATTGGGCGAGAGAAAAAGCGCGCGTAATGAAGAGTTCGCTGCGCTAATATTGAGCACTTAAACGCACAAGTCTAGACAGGTTACGCTTTTCTGGTACTATGCGAAGAACACTTTGGGGCTGATTTAGGATTCGACAGGAATTTTGCAGTCTGAGGTGCATGCCGTGGGGCGGTTGGCCACGTAAAAAGCCGCAAAAAAATAGTCGCAAACGACGAAAACTACGCACTAGCAGCTTAATAACCTGCTCAGAGCTCTCTCGCCCTAGCTTCCGCACGTAAGACGGGGACCAACGAGAGATCAAACCCAAACGCGCTAGCCCGGATTCTCCCGCCTGAGAGATGAACGGCGAAATTTAATTCAGGATAGTCATTTACTGGCGTGTCGGTTCGCAGGTACTTGGTGAATTTAAAGATCGACTAAGCATGTAGTACCAATGATGAATGGTTTTTGGACGCGGGTTCAACTCCCGCCAGCTCCACCAATTCAACATCTAAAGACGTCCTAGGGCGTCTTTTTTTGTGCCCGCAACAACGAAAAATCAACAACTTAGCGTTCATTAAGGTTTTTTAGTGTCCTACTACATCTTTGCATTTTAGGTACACGGCAAGGTACACTGATTCTAGCAAGGCAATTCGGTGTACCCATAATGGCAAAAACAACTGTTAAACTGACTCCTACGAAAATCAAATCATCTAAACCCAAAGATAAGGAATACAACCTATTTGATGGCGATGGTCTACGTCTACGCATTAAGCCCAATGGTTCAAAACACTGGATATTAAACTACTACAGACCATCAAATCGTAAGCGGGCCAACCTCAGCTTAGGTAAGTATCCAGACCTCTCTCTGGCTAACGCCCGTAAGATGACTCTCGAGGCCAAAGAGCTACTAGCACAAGGCATTGACCCTCAAGAAGAGAGAAAACGCCACCAGCTAGAGCAGAAGGCAAACCATGAGCACACGTTTATCAATGTGACGACTAAATGGTTTGAGATTAAAAAGGATGATGTCACACCTGATTATGCCGTGGATATCTGGCGTTCTCTTGAACTGCATATATTCCCCCAGCTATCTGATGTCCCGGTAAGAGACATTACTGCACCGCAGGTAATTGAGCTTCTCAAACCAATTGAAGCGAAGGGTAGCCTAGAAACTGTAAAACGCCTTGCACAGCGCCTCAATGAAGTAATGAACTATGCGACTAACTGTGGTTTGGTTCAGGCTAATCCGCTTACCGGTATCAAGGCTGCTTTCAAGAAGCCCAAAAAGGAAAACATGGCAGCACTAACACCGGCCGAGTTACCTGAACTAATGGGAGCAATTGCTAATGCTAGCATAAAGCGTACAACCCGCTGTTTAATCGAATGGCAGCTTCACACCATGACTAGACCAAGTGAAGCCTCTGGAGCTCGCTGGGAAGAAATTGATTGGGATGAAAAGGTATGGACAATCCCTCCTGAACGAATGAAAAAGCGCAGAGAGCATCGTATTCCGCTCACAGAGCAGATGCTTGAGTTACTTGAGGTGATAAAACCAATCAGTGGACACAGAGAGTTTATCTTCCCTTCTGACCGAGATCCTAAAAAGCCATGTAATAGCCAAACAGCGAATATGGCTCTCAAGCGTATGGGTTTCGCTGGTAGACTCGTTAGCCATGGTCTGCGCTCTCTTGCAAGTACTACACTCAATGAGCAAGGTTTTGAACCTGATTTGATTGAAGCTGCCTTGGCTCATGCTGATGACAACCAAGTTCGTAGCGCATATAACCGAACAGACTACCTAGAACGTCGCCGCCCAATGATGTGCTGGTGGAGTGGGCATATAGAAGAAGCCGCCAAAGGCAGCCTCTCTGTGACAGGAATGAAGCAACTCAAAGTAATTAATGTTGACTAAGTAGAGAATTTAATCCGAAATCAAGTACTTACTTTATTGTCTAAAGGTGCTATTTGACACAACATCAACTAGCTAATGAGAATCCCATTGAATTTAATAATGCAACTCCAGCCTGAGTAGACTCAGGTTGAGGATCCGGTTCAATTGTTTGTAGAATACTTCCAAGTAGCTCATCCTGAGTAAGTGCCAAAGTAGCCATCAAATTAGCTTGATGAATAGACTCTCTCTGTTCTTTGGCATTACTCGCTAGCTCTATTGCTTTTTCGGTCAAAGTCACTTTTTTCGCTGCAATATCGGTAGCCCCTATACAATCAGGACAAATTATTCTGAGCCAAGTAACATAGTTTGAATTCAATCGAGACGCCACTCTATCCTTAATTTGATACACCCGATTCCAAGTTTGATGAACTTCGTCATTCTCATCATTCAACTCAACTACCCAAGGTGTTTTCATTGCAACATTTTCTGCTACAAATTTAAACTTCAACCCCACGACAATATCGTTAGAAAAAGGATACTTAGCTTTTTTTCGCCCTGTTTTTTTGCAGTTACAAGGATCAAATGCGCCTTTTGATTTTGAATTACATTGATAACAACATGGTATGAGGTTTCTAAAATTTACAGCAGAAAAAGGATATTTTTCTTTCGGTAAGTAATGATCATATGCAGGCCGCCATTTTTTTATGGAAGTATCAGGTAATTGCTCTTCATAGTCTTGAATACCGCAGAAACAACACACTGAACCATTAACTTCTTTGAATGCCAGCCAATGGTCATAGAGCGTACTGTTATTATCACCATATTTAGCAATAGCTAATTGTTGTATTCGAGTGTTTTTCAATCCACTAGAATATAGATATTCACCCAACGACTTTAGCGACTTTTTAAACTGTTCCGGGTATGCCGAAAAGTCAACAATAGCAACTCGATCTTGGCATAGTCTCTTGGTACGTTGATGATTGATGTACATTCTTTTCAGCTGTTTCTTTTGACTCGGGTTTAAACTTTTTATTTGTTCAAAGACAGCTTTAAATTTTTTATCGATGTCATTCCTGGAATCATCGTGAACATCTATGAATTCAGTAGGAAAAAGGCTAGCTTTACGATACTGAGTCATAACAGAAGCCTTTTGAATGAAGTGTTTAAATACCTCATTCAGATAAACCATATTGGTCTCAACGTACTCTATCGGAAACAGCATTAAATAATCCTTTTTCGAGCATATTTATCAATAACCTTTTCTCAAATGAATCACCAAAATCCTTTTTGAGAATATCCACTTTTTCTTGAGTTGTGGAAGAGCTTTCAATCACTTCTTGTAATGCGGCTCGCGCAATCTCAGCCACTAACCCTTGCATATCAAATAACTCTTTTAACAACACGTCAAAAGATGCACCAAAAGTTTCATCTATCAAAGGCTGATAATCGACACCTTTTCCTTCAGCATTACGTGAAAACTTAAATACATTCCGTTTTTTACAGGCTGAAACTAGATAAGGCGAATGAGTTGAAATCAAAAACTCAGAGCTTTTTTGCGACGTCTCTAGCAGTTCATCAATTACCAGCACGAACTTAGCTCTCCACGCTGGATTGAAATGACTTTCCGGTTCATCAAGTAAAAAAATTGAATCTTGTTTTGCAAAATAAACTAAAGAGGTAAACACTTGGATAAATTGATGTTCTCCGTCACTCAGGTTCAAATAGTGGGTTTCCGCTAACGGATCTTGGACTAGCACTTTTAACTCGGTTTCAGGAATACTAAATACTTGGTGGATCTTGTTTTTACTACTGGAAATTAGATTTAAACTATACAGCTCGTAAAGCTCCTCAAAGAAATCCTGTGCTGTCCCAAACTCTTTAAAAAAAGCATCCTTACTTTGTTCACAAAGAAAGAAATCCATCTCATAACTACGGCTATTACCTTGCTCATTACTATTCACTATTAAAGCACAACGCTTTAATTTTTCTAAAACTCGCTCCATACGCTGCGAAAGGACAATTCTTCCAGCATCTGTATCAATCACTATTTGAAAAGATAACAACTGCCTTAAATGAATAAACTCACTAAACTTACTCAATAGTCGTTGTGATGAATCAGCACTTGGAAAACCATTTCGTCCACTTTTCCCACCAAAAATGAATGCAGTTAAAAGCGACAACTTAGTCGAATCTCTATCTAAAAACATGGTACGAGAAAGAGCACGACTACCTTGTTCTCCTTCTCTGACTTCCTTTCGAATACGCTCAAACTCTTGCTCACGTAACTCATGAAAAAGAGCACTAATCGTTTCATTATGTCCTGATGAATAACCAACAATATTCGAAGGCATTATCAATGGTAACTCTTCTGGTAATAAGGCCTGACCATCAGCCATAATCTCCAGTGGTTTGCCAGTTTCACCAGTTACGACTACATTTTTATGCGTTCGAGATGGCAACAAATGGTATTCAAAACGAAAGTTAGCACTGACCGCTGGCTTCGCTTTATTGGTATTACGCCATAACCTGTCTAACTCAAAAAAAATCTTTGCTAAAATCTCCAGCAACTTAGATTTACCAGAACCATTTAGACCCACGAAACACAACGGCTCTAACGCATTAGACTCATGGCGATCATTATCAAAGTTGAACTCATAGGCTTGTAGTGAGTTGTTAGGGTCACTATAATGCAGACTAATTAACTTCATTTCCCCTCCAAAAGCCGTAATAAATAATCACCAGTTTTAGCATCCCAGCTATCGACCTCCAATAAAGGATCGCTTAAATTAGGAATACCTTTTAATAAATTCATAACCAATATTTTTAGTGAGTTATACTCGTCTTGAAAATTAGTCACAGAGCGAAATTGTTCAACCGTGAATTTCGCATCCTTTAAAGCACTTTTTGCTTTATTAATCTCAGCTTGATACTGTAGCCTTAAACTATCCCTTTCTGCACCCTCTCTCGCATCTAAGTTAATTTGATCGTTTTTTTCCAGTTGTTCCAGAGAGTTTTTAGAAACTCTGTGCGTAAATTTAGCTTCTGAAGTTATCGGTTTTCGGTGCTTTTTTAATACTGTTTTTTTCTTTAACTTATTAGCAACCATTTCAGACTCAATGAGCTTTAATAACTCACTAGCTGATTCATCCGTAGGTTCTTGCGGCACCAATTGGCCATTAAAGGCTTTAACTAAAATCGACTGAGTTAAACGATTTAAATACTTTTTTGAGGCCAAATATTGATATTCGAATAAATCAGCCCGAGAAAACAACTCGCTCACTCTTCTTACTATTTCTAACTGCTCATCTATTTCAGGCAAATCAAATTCATAAGCTTGAAGTTTTTTAGCATTTATATTTGATTGGCTTACACCATCAGTTTTAACTTGCCAGCAATAATCTCGTGCATGAGGGCTATTTAACTGAATATTTAGAAATTCAGTATCGAGATGTTCGCTTCCTTTTATTCGAATCAAGTAACCTGCATAAATCGCTTTTTGTTCTCCACGATAAATGGATGTCTTACCAACTAGCTCAGGACTATTTGTACGGTTGAAAAGTACATCGCCTTTTTCCAGTAAGTATTTGTCTATCTCCTCTTTATCGGACGTATAGACCAAGTTATCCCAATGAAGCTGCCCACCCTGCAAATTCCCCATACGTAGTACAGGTACTTCCCCCTCAGGTTTTGACTTTGCAGATGAACCGTAATTGAAGCCTCTACCCACACTTTTTAATTGCACTCTTGGCCACTGATGCTCTTTACCTTCACGCCACTCTCTTGTTAACTCACCAGATGTGGCTGCGGCGAGGACTGATTGACGGAAGCGTTTTAGGATATCGGGAATTTTATCAAGGCGCTCTTGTGCATGATCGACTTTGGCCAAAATCGAATCAAGTTTATCCGCAATGCGGATCTGCTCATTTAATGGTGCTAACCTAAAAGGTAGCTTCTTTGCAACGGCTCCGGATAACTCCTTAAAAGTAGTCCCTGAACCCCAGCTTTCTGCAAGGTCCTTAATACTTTTTAAATAGTAATAAGCATAGGTTGAATTAACGTGGTCTGTGAAAATAAAGCTTTTGAATCCCTGGTTCGTACTAATTTCATTTTCTGCGATAGCAACATAACCTATCGGGGCTCGACTACTAAAAAGAAGAGTCCCCTTAGGCATCAATTTGGCAGAGCTACTATCAAGCCCTTTTGGGCTTAAATCACGTCTTCCATTTGCAATTTCTTTTTGCTTATAACCACTCAAATCAGCGGGAGTTACCCAAGCTATTCCGGCACCAGGTTCAGCAAAATTTAATTCATCTCCAGCTTTAGGCGTACCACCAGAAACTACCAGTGCCAAATTTCCAATTTCAGTTTCAACCCAGTTAAATGGCAACTTATTCACAGCGCCACCTCATCCGATTCTTCAATTGAACCTAGTTCAATTAAAATCGCTTGCAACTCTTGCATTGCTCCTGCCATTTCTTCTATGGCTTCGTTAATCAGAACATCAGGCTCTGGTAAGTTAACACTGTCTTCTGAGTTTTGGTCACGGATCCATTCTAAATTGAGTGAGTCATCTTTTTTGGCAATTTCTTCACGGCTAAAGCAACGCAAACGGCAAGTATCAGCATTGCCAATTTCACTGCCACCCTTATGCTTTTCAATAAAAGCGTGACGAGCAACTTCGTCAACTTGAGTAAGGTCACTGCCAACGGCTTTGTAAAATTCATCAAAATGAGATGGTATTAATGTGGTACGTTTACCAAATTTAGGCATATTTGCGCGTAAGTCGTACACCCAAACATTTTTAGTTTGCCCTTTGTCTTTTTTTACATCGCTTGGCTTTGAGAAAAAAAGAATATTAGTTTTGACCCCTGCGGCATAAAAAATACCGGTTGGTAAGCGAAGAATGGTGTGTAGATTACACTTGTCCATTAAATCGCTACGTATAGTTTTCCCGATACCACTTTCAAATAATGCATTATCAGGCAATATGACCGCGGCCCGACCACCCGGCTTAAGTATTTTGTGATACATCAAATGCAAAAAAGCGAGTTGCTTATTGCCAGTGTAATGTTCTAAATCATCACGTGTAGGAACACCACCTCCCATTTTGTTACCAAAAGGAGGATTGGCTAATATCAAAGTCGCATCAGGCAAGTCTTTACCTTCATTTGATAAAGTATCACCAAATAAAACACCCGATTTGTCATCGTTCACCGCGATGTCGTGCAACATCATATTCATCATGGCCAAACGTCGAGTCATTGGCACAAATTCCATACCAAAATAAGTACCGCTTTGATATTTTTTATAATCTTTACTCGATAACTCTTTAATCTTCTTCTTATCAGGGTACATATAATGGTTAGCACTAACTAAGAAACCACCAGTACCTGCCGCAGGGTCCACAATAACGTCCTTTAGAGTGGGTTTCATTAATTCAACCATTGCGTTAATTAATACCCTAGGCGTAAAGTATTGACCTGCTCCTGATTTAACTTCTTGGGCATTAATTTCAAGTAATCCCTCATACATGTCACCAAGCCCTTCGTTTTTAACCTGATACCAATCTAATTTGTCTATTTGGTCAACCAAGCTGTGTAAAGTAGCTGTGTTACGAATAATAGTATTGGCATTAGAGTAAATTCTTTGAGCAATTAACGAGCCATGAGAACCTAAGTGAATGAGTAGTTTCTTGTATTCTTCTAATTTGATTTCTTCATCTACAGCTTTTAAATCGCTCCAACGATAACCTTCAGGTATGTTCACCGTGCCCGATTTGGTATCTACCTCAGTTTCTGTCTCTTGAGCCATTTTAAGGAATACAAGGAAAGTAAGTTCGTTCATATATTCGTGATAGGAAACGCCATCATCACGGAGTAAATTACACAGATTCCACAGTTTAGCTACAAGATCTTGAGTGCTCATGTTTTTACCTAATGTTGCTCATTTTTTATGAATAAATTGTAATGCAAATATTGTCTCATTGACTTGTTGATAGCTGCATGTCGGATAGAGCTAGTGATACGAGCGACAATACCTTCCTTTTCACCTCACGCTAGGCGATAGGTGGATCTTGCTCTCTAAACTTGATTTCTTCAAGCACTAATGCCCATTATTTAAAGCTTTAACGGATTAGCTAACATGGGCCCAAACTGCTATAGCAATGTAAGCACCTCCATGTTTTGCCATTCTCCGAACCTATCGAGATACCAATGAAGTAATCGTGTCAATGCTGTAAAGTCATAGTACAAAACACAGTGCATGCTACCGGTCAATAGTCTTACTGTGATTAGACTTATTCCAATGCCTTTTGACTGTAGCTATTCCCACCCCCAATGCCTCTGCTGTTTTAGATTGAGATAAACCCTCCGCTTTCTTAGCTTGAACTGAGAGGGTCGTAGCATGAGCTTCTGGTCGGCCTAACTTTTTCCCTTGAGCCTTAGCTCGATCTAGCCCTTCTTTCGTTCGCTCCCGAATCCGGTTGCGCTCAAACTCAGCAAAAGCCGAAAACATTTGCAGCATCAATTTACCTTCCGCACTCGATAGGTCAGCCACAGGTAAATCTAAGCAAACAACCTTCACTCCTTTATCAGTGAGTAGATTGATGGTGTTTTGTACGTCAATGTTGTCTCGCCCTAAACGATCGAGTTTCAGGACCACCAGCATATCTCCGCTTTCCATCTGGTGGTTGATTAGCAGTTTAAACTTCTCTCGTTTCATCGCTTCAACCGAACCAGAGACAGTTTCACTTACGACACGCGAATCTGTCACTTCATAGCCTTTCTGGCGGATAGCAATTATTTGGTTCTCAGTAGACTGCTCAGTCGTAGAAACACGGCAGTATGCAAATGTACGCATTAATCACTCTTATCTAGTTTTGGTATCAAGTATAGGGGTATCATAAACTTTTAGCATCATAAACAAAATGCCCTAATTTGATGATACCCACAGAATAAAATAAAAGCTGGTATCAACATACGAATGTTTTTTGATACCAGCTCAGCTAGAACAATTTGGTGAAGATTACTTGTTTCCCATCATTTGTTGAAACTGCATAAATTGCTTGAACTGCTCTTCCATATCCGGAGGTGTCCCCTTTGCAGGTTTAGCTAACTTCCTTAAAAGTTCTGCTTGTTTGTAGTCAGGAACATCGCCATAGCTATAAAAAGTCGTCAATACCCCTTCATGCCCCAAGTTCTGACTCCAAGCCTTAAACTCTTCCGCTTTGCTACATAGCTGCTCCCCCAGTCTGACTAATGTGTTCCTAAAACTGTGCGGGTTGTAATATGGTAAATCAGCCAGTTGAAACGACTGCTTGAAAATACGACGAATAGGCCCTGCAGTAGACCAATGCTCTCGCTGTAACCCCATAACTTCAAACTGTCTACTGGGTGTGTTCCTAACTTTTGTTTTTGGGAATAAAGGGTCGTCTGGGCCAAATGAAAGCTCTTTGGTCAAGTACTGGACCCAGTCTGTGAAAATTGCCAAAGGCAACTCGCCCACCGGAAAGAAATAAGTCGTGAAGGTTTTACTGAACTTGGTATTAACCTCTCGAGCATCTTGATACAGACTTTGATCAGCAAGGTCGATATGTTTTAACTTCAATGATGCTATTGCACTATCTCTCGCCCCTGTCAGTAAAGTAAAAGCAACCAAAGCTCGATCTCTCATCTCAACGCTCGTAACACACGGCATCGCTTCAAGAACTTTGCAAACTTGTTCAACGGTAGGGACTGGTTTTTTACGTTTAGTAATAGCGATACGAGCATCTTTCTCCGACAAGTTAAAATACTCAGTATCACTATAAGTGATGCGAGAACGATACCCATTCTGCAAAGCAAGCCATTGGAAGAACACTTTGAGATGACGCAATGTTGTATGCACGGTTGCCTTACTAAGAGGCTCATTTGTTGTCACACTTTTTCGAGCCAATAAATGCTTCTTGAATCCTACTGCTTGCTGGAAGTTAAACAGTTTAAAATCTTTAAATTTCGTGTACTCCTCAAAACGATTAATCGCCTTCATAACACCATCAACAGTCTTATCATCTAGCTGTTTGGCTTCCTTCAAAAATAGGCTGTACATTTTGGTTGAACGAACGTTATTTACATTATGCTTTTGCATATTCTTCAGTTCCTAATGCTAGGTACAATTCAGGAGAGGTCTAACTCTCATACTTATGTGTTTTTGTGCTGACGGTACTTTCCCCCAGCAATTCATGACGTATCACATTTAAGCTCCGCCAACTGAAGTACTTATTGACCTTTGAGTTGCACTTGCTGCAACGAGCAAATACTCTCCCAACGCCCCCCGACTCCTGCACAAACATCACCGTGCTAGAACTAGGTCGATTTGGCTCTCGGCACCTCAAACAATAGATCTCTGAAGGTTTGCATTGACTCCTATTCCGCTTACGCTGCTGGCGAATATATATCTTCAAGTCAGTCCCTAAGATTAAAAGTGGACGTCTATCATCAATGATTGGTAAACCGCTTTTTATCCAATTTCGAACTGTTCTTTTGTGGACGCTGAAGGTATTAGCAGCCTCTTCTACTGTATAGCTACGATGGATCTTCACTAAATTTGGGTTCAGTTTTTTAGTAGCCATAAACTCTCCAAATAATCAGTTGTGAAATACAAATAGAAAGCTGCACACATCTGACATACAACAAGCACAGATCTAGAAACTCGTGATCGTTACGCATGTTCAACTCCGCTATTTCTGCTAACGGAAACCCTTTCCTCTAACCACTGGTCAACTTCTTGCTTGAGCCAACCAACAGCTCTATCTCCCAATGAGATAGATTGAGGGAAATCACCTTTCGACATACGTAAATAAATAGTGCTACGTGACAAGCCAGTACCTTTCATTACTTCTGGCAATCGAATGATTTGAATAGACATAAAAAAACCTCTTGGTTACTTATTGAATGACCAAAAGGTTATTGGGAAAGGGATGCTCAAAAACGCAATTGCGGAAAGCAAACACTCAATTGCGTTATTAGGTTTTGTTAAAAGTAGGCGAATTCAATTAGCTTGAACTTTCTCTGATCTGCTTCAGAATTTTACGAAGGGTATTTTCTGATATTGGCGTTCCTGCTTTCTCTGTTATTAATTGTATAGATGAAACAACGCCTCTTTCAGAAGGGTCGATTTTTAACTCCCCTAGCAAAGCACTAATAAGAGCAAGGAGCTTATTTCGCTCAGTTGTTCCGAGCGGTTTGTCCTCTTGTATTGGGGCTGTATTAAGCACTTTTTCTTCACTTAACGAACGAATAAGCCTATCAACCTCATCTTTTCTAACAACTAGCTCATGATCGTAATAATCTAGCGTTCGACAGTCTGCCCTTACTTCCTTAGAGGCCAAACTATCACTTCCATCAATAACATTAGAGCTAGTTTCGATTCGTGATTTAAGCCCCTTCAACTTACCAAATACTGAGTTTTTCTTTAGAATTACGACGTCCAGTGCAGCGCTCCTCCACGCTGGGGTTCCCTCCTCAAAACTCAAAAGCTCATCAACAATCATGACTTCTCGACCAAGCATACTAAGGTCCCAAATTCCTTCCGAAACCATAATGCCATCCTCAAAGAAGAGTCTTCGATGAAGCCCAAGGGCAACCGTATTGTTCTCATTTGCACTATATGGCAGGCATGATTCTTCGACTTCATGGCCTGGGGATATTTCTATATAACTGTTAAATTTCACTGACAACGTAAGGTATCTATCTAATGCAAACTTACATATGTCAGCTACTGTAACCTTCTCTTCGAAGGCTGAGCTAAGATATAAGCTTGCTTCCTCTAAAGATAAGTACTTTTTAATATTCAATAACTTACTCATCTATTTTCTCATTTTTCTACTTAGTGCAGCGTAGCTTACCAATAAGACTGAGTGGATTCACGAACTGAGATGTATAACTACGAAAAACACCAGCCTTTTTGTGGCTGGTGCTTTTTGAGATCCGATTCCATTTAAGAGAGCTAAATTTAGCTACAGGTAACAAAAGATAAGTGTGCTGCCATCTAAATCATGAACAACTAAAACATCTCAACATTTGTGTATTTAACTATCGGGATTAAATCAAAAATCTGATGCGAATGGCATTTTTTTGTCAATAACTTCAGTTCCTTGACCAACTGTTCACGCACATCATAACAAGTTTTTTTATACGCCTGTTCAATTGCTTCTGGAAACGAAATTAACCTCTCTCCATTGCGAGAAAAACTTGTATTGAAAGACTCATCAATATCAAGCTCATTACACCTGCCAATGCTAGCTAAGTTAGCACTAAATAAAGAAGCAAACTCTAAAGCCCCTTTTTCTTCGCAGTACATGTTGTTCTTACCTGCCAAATGTTTCTGGTAATCACTAAAACTGAATACATCAGGAGCCTCAACCCCCATAGCATTAAGAGCGGAATACCACCTATAGTCAGTGCGGATATCAATAGTCTCATACCAGTGGGAAATTGAGTCGTCACAATACTCAGGAATAGTACGATACGTAATACTGCCTTCCACTTCTTTGACTATTTCATTTACTAGGAAAGTGATAATTTCATCTTCAGTTTGAAAAATAAGCAGCAAGCGATGGGAATTACGTATTGAGCTGAGTTCAGACTTGAGCAAGGCAACTTCTTCGGCAGATAAAACGGCACACCTTTGAGCGTTTCCTACCGCAATATCGTAAGCTTCCCGAACAATCTTATAGGTTTTCTCATCAAATATATCAAAAGGTTTATTGGCGGAACTGGGAACATAATATGAGTCGTTAAACAAAGGCTTAACATAGGCCTCTCTCGAACTTGAAAAGCGATCTACCTTGAGCACCCGTGTCCGCGAGCTTGCAGAAAAACAGAGTTCATCACTCTCAAAGGTTAGAATTTGCATGGAAAGTAGTGTTTGAAACACAGCGCTATTAACTGACAACTCGAGTTCTGGAAACACAGAGGACAGAACCCTAGCACATAGTTGGCGGAGCTGAGTTTCTTGTAGACCTAAAGCCTTCATTTCACTTTGCAAACGGGGCCATATTGATATGCAACCCGACGAAACCTCTTCCCACTTAAGTGCGATTATCAAGCCTCTTGATAGAAACTGGTGGATTTCATTCGGAGTTAAATCAAAGAAGATTCGAGCAAGAAGACTGTCTCGCTCTTTGAACTTCAAGGGTTTATCGATCTCACTAAGATATGATTCGAATGCCCCTTGCATAGCTTGATATGTTTTTTTGTTGCGTAGATACATAGCTGATAATCCGTACTATTGTACTGAAAACTACTATCTATAGCTGGCTTAAATTTAATAGTGGTCTTCTGTACCTATAGCTAACAGCCTGTAAAGAGAATATCTAGGACAATAAGACTAGATACACATTTTATTGCGTTTTACGACAGAGGCAGGTAACGCCAGCAACCCATGTATGTCATCCGTTTTAAAGACTAACAAACAATGACATACCCAACAACAAGTGAAATGATGAAAGAAGTCGACTAACATCACGGCTTTATTGAGCGCCTCACATACTTCACGGCGTTACTTGCTCTGCAGCTTATTACAACTCATAGTTCAAAAATTTATATAATCATTCGCAATAGCTACTCACTCTATTGCTAGAGAGAAAAAAAGTTAGGTACTATGAATACATAAGACTATCGAGGAAATAGCCATGCGAATAACAAAGAGACGTCCTCTTCACGTTGGTGAAGTACTTCATTTAGAATTTATGCAACCAATGGGGCTAACGGTCTTAGAGCTAGCACGCTTGCTAGACATTCAAGATTCTCAGGCACAAGAGCTCTTGAATGGTCATCCAATATCAGAAGAAATGGCTACACGCCTTGCGTCTGCGTTTGGGAATACTCCTGAGTTTTGGAGCAAATTACAATTAGCGGTAGACCAGTGGCGAACTAAAGAAGTTAACTAACACAAAGAGCCTAGACGCTATGCAGTTCACAGAATGAACCTTACGACTTTTTAGGGTTAACGCCCGTTGATACCAGTCAAGCGTCACATTTTTGTCCCTATTTTTCGAGTAGCGTACATTGATAGGTACACCACAAGGTACATCAATAAAAATCAAACCAACCAAATTATAATTATAACAAAGACTTAATAAACCAGATCAACTTACGCCAGCCCACCAAACGTTTGGAAAGCCCCAACTCTAGTGAGTTGGGGCTTTTTGTATTCAGCATCAGCGATGATTAAAACGCTTGTACTGTTTTGTACGCACACATTGCTCGCGCTTTCTCACTTCCCTCAGTTTTATTTTGCTCGAAACAATGGCGATATGACGCAATGTATTGGTTGAATGCTTCCATTGCAGCGGGTTTAGGTTGATTTAATAACGTCTCAATAAATTGACGCGATCCGATTTCAAAATGCTGGGTGTCTATCGGCGTATTCCAATCACCGCCCCAGATAAGAAATCCATGGTGTGCGAAAAGTGCTGTGACGTCTTCGGCCATGCCCTGACGTTCGATCTCATTTCTAGCTCGAAAACGAGTTCGGTTGATGTAGTTATCTACTGATTGAGTCGGTTTTACCGTAATTTTTCCATCTGGCCCAAACTCTAGAAATGGGTTTTGTACCGGGTTGATATCAATGGCGACACCATAAGCATGTTTCGACCAACTAGACCCTCCAGTGATGGGGCGCGCATTGAAAGCGCTACTATTGTTCGCGGCCATCGAAGCATTATCATCACCTTTGAATTCACGCATCAAACGAGCAGAATGAAGAGGAAACTGACGTTTATGCAGTTCTGTAAAAATCCGCTCAACGGAAGGCGCTACAACATCGAACACGATCATGCTGCCTTGCTTCGTTTGACCATCAAAAGTGACGAAGTCGAAATCCACTTTAGAAAGCCTATCACAGCCTACCGGAGCACCTTCACTCAATACTCCCTGCTTCTTCATCATGTCACATTGCCATTCCGAAACAGGAGCGACTTTAGCGTACCCCGTCGAACTCAATAAGACAGCGAGCAAGCCCAGCCAATGTTTTTTCATTTCACTTATCTCAACGGATTCCCTGAAGGTGGACTTATTCTAGCGAATTGACTGATTAGGCGAGATATTTAAAGCACTGAATTTACGTCAAATTGTGATTCTGACTCCGAGAAGCTTTCAAGTGCGTGTTAGGAATGAAAGTAACGCTGGGAATCAGTTGAAAAACGGATAGAAAAACTCAATAGAAAGCCAACCACTTCCTACTGAGTTTTTGCAATGTTGATTTCATTAACTTTCGTTGCCTTTGAAACTGTTCACCGCGGAGGCAACACTTTCGGCACCTGTATATATCTCATCCATCGTCTCTGAGACGGTTTGAATTTTGCCGCTGGCTTCCTGAGCGACATAATTGACATCATTCATCGCCTGCGTGACTTCTTTGGTCAGTGACATATTTTTGTTGACCACCTGCGTGATTTCTTCCGTAGACTCTGATGTCCTTGAAGCCAACTTACGCACTTCGTCGGCCACCACAGCAAACCCTCGGCCTTGGTCACCAGCGCGTGCCGCCTCGATAGCAGCATTCAGTGCTAACAAGTTGGTTTGCTCTGCAATGCTGCCTATGGTTTTTACAATTTCAGAGACATCATCCGAAAGCGATGCTAGCTCCTCAACCTGACTGATCGATACCGTAAGGTTATCCATCATTCTTTGCGAAATTCCCACAGTATCTTGCAAGACCTGATTGCCTTCCTGAGCCACTTGCGAAGTTTGTAGTGCGGTTGAATAAGCGATGTTTGCCGCTTCCGAGATCGCCATTTCGCGATTCACATCATCGGTGATGTCTGAAGCAAATTTCACCACTTTATACACTTCTCCTTTCTCGTTGCGCACTGGGCTGTAAGATGCCTGAATCCACAACTCCTCCCCGTAGCTGGTCTTACGTAAGAATCGGCCCGAGAAAGCACGACCTTGAGCCAGTTCGCGCCAGAAGTTTGGGTTTTCATGATAAAAATCATCAAAACAAAACATGCGGTGATGCTGCCCCTGAACCTGCTCAATTGCGTAACCCAAACCAGAGAGGAAGTTCTTATTCGCGTCAAGAATGGTACCGTCGGGCTGAAACTCAATCACGGCAAAGTTTTGATGAAGCGCCGTAATAAGATCTTTATCCGCCTGAGCTTTCTTAACTTTCTCAGTGACGTCACTGGCAATTTTCATCACACTTTTCACACTACCAGTGTCATCAAAAATGGGAAAGTAAGTCGCTTCAATAATGACCAAATCCCCCGTTTTACTGTAGCGTTCAAAAGTACCTGATTTCACTTCACCTCTCGCCAAAGATTGCCAGAACTGAGTGTAATCAGCGCTCTGGGTATAACTCTTATCGCAGAATATTCGATGATGCTTACCCATTAGCTCTTCAGGTTGGTAACCCATTGCCTGTAAAAACAGTGGACTGGCATTTTGGATGTGCCCCTCAGTATCGAACTCAATGGTCACTAACGACTTGCTCATAGAGGCAACAATCAGATGATTGTGATGCTGAAGGCTAAGCTTTTGTTCAGATTCTTCATTATTTTTGTCAAATGGCCACATAACTTACACACTCTTCATGCTCAATGAATTGCTTTAAGTATGGTTGCTGGTTCAAATTATGCACACACCTCTAAAGGGGTAGCAATATCTGTCGCTCTCAAAGACTTAGAACGCACTTTTTCATGAAAGTGGAGTGAGAACATTGGTTTAGCTATGCAACAAACCACACATTAAATAGATTAATGAGAACCAATAGACCAATAACTAAGGTGCGCCTCAGTGATGACTTTTGTATTCAGAGTTTTATGTGTTTTTAGCCTATGTTTTTCCTCTTTTTATACATTTGCTGCAGAGCGATTTCCATTGGCGCCACCTGACACCAGTAGCCCACAAGCAACCTATCTCAGCTTCACACATTTAGTCGAGCAGGCGAATCAAACGCTGCTTGAACTACCCTCTTTACCAGCAACAGAGAAAGAGGCGGCCAGACAATCGGTGTACGCCCTGTTCAACAAAGCAATGCAATGCTTTGACTTGTCTGAAGTACCCAAGTCGAGCCAGCAACGAGTCGCACTCGAGTCCGTCATGTTGATGAAAGAAATCCTCGACCGTCTACCTGAATTTGAAGCTGCATCGATTCCGGATCAAAGCAAGCTGAGCTACTGGCGATTGCCTCATACTCAGTTGATCATTGAAAAGCAAGCCGATGGCAAATACCTTTTTTCCGCTCAAACCGTCGATAAACTCTACTCTAGCTATCAGCTCGTCAAACACTTACCTAATCGTAACGGTACGGTAGAAGACTTTTACCAGTACTACTCTTTGAGTGCCGGGAAGCTGATTCCTCCCGCTTGGTTTGGTTACATTGAAGCCCTCCCCGATGTATTCATGGAAGAATTTTCCGATCAAGCAATATGGCAATGGCTCGCACTAGCGATAGTGAGTGTAGTGTTATTCGCTTACGGTTATGCGGTTTATCGCTATATTGGCAACACCATAATGACGCCTATTTTTATGGCTTTGGGGATTGGTGGCTTTCTGTACCTGATCAGTCATGAAATCAATATGACGGGCAAGCTGATGTCGACATTAAACGTCTCTGGTGAATTGTTGAGCTGGCTTTTAGTGACTCAGTCAGCCTACCTGATTGGCTATAAAGCCTGCACGGTTTTGCCTAACCGAGGTGAACATGCCTCTAATCTGCGTCAAAGCGTGACACAAATTGTCGGCACTTTAGTCGGCTCCGCTCTGGCAGTGTCAATCTTTGGCTATGGCTTAAGTCGTATCGGCGTTCCGGTTTACGGTATCGTCACCGGGCTGAGCCTTGGCGGTATGGCCATCGCTCTAGCGATTCGTCCGACAATGGAAAACCTGATCGGTGGCGTAATTCTATTTATGGACAAATCATTATCCGTTGGTGATTACTGCCAAATTGGCCAAGTCTCTGGTGTTGTTGAACGTATCGGTGTTCGGTCGACACGAATCCGAGCGAAAGATCGTACCCAAATAACTATTGCCAATGGCGATCTGGTTAAGATGGAAATCGTCAACTTCACTCGCCGTGATCGCTACCCATTTTCCACTCAGATCGGTCTGCGTTATGAGACAACTATGCCTCAGGTTGAGCAAATTGCGTATGAAATAAAAACAGCACTTCTCGCCCACCCCGATGTTCTCGAGTCCCCGCTACGTGTCCACTTTTCTTCCTTTGGTGAATACAGCCTAAACATTGATGTACTGGCTCATATTGATACCAAAGACAGAAATGAGTTCTTGCAGTTGCAACAAGATCTATTGATGCGTATCGAGCAAATTGTTAAAGCGAATCATGCAGAATTTGCTCTGCCTGCCCAAACAACCTACCTGCACATGTCAGCAAACACAGCAGAACAAGGCCGCTCCAAGTCAGAAGCGCTCACTTAAAATGATTGAAATGGAACAATGGCTAAACCCGTGATTGCTCCATTTCACTTTACGGCAATCGGCTCATATTTGTGGCTGGGAGCCTGAACCACTTCGTGTAGCAAACTTGTCCGGTAACCACTTTTCAATCAACACGGCAATGGCTTGACACACCATGACTAAGGTAAATGGGATTGCTCCAGCAATCGCCACCTGTTTATTCAAGTCGACATCGTTAATGGTGACCAGCGCTAGGCCCATCACAACAACAATGACAGACCAACTAACTTTACTGCTGATACGCTCATCTCCCGTCAGCATGCCTGCGGCATAAATAGCTGAATCCGAGCTGGAAATAACAAACGTCAGCAACAGCACTAACGCCGTAATAGAAAGAACACCACTTAATGGTAAGTGTTCAAAGAAACTAAATAGACCTTTCGTATAATCCTGCTGCACCGCTGAAACCACCTCATTGAGGTAACTGCTTTCAAACACCGCTCCGGCAAAACTTGAGAACCACACAATCGACGCCAAAGTAGGCACCATGATTGTACAAAACAAAAACTGTCGAACGGTTCGACCACGGCTGATACGCGCAATAAAAGGCCCTACGAATGGTGCCCAGGAAATCCACCAAATTAAGTAGATCACCGTCCATCCTTGACTCCACTTCTCCCCACCTTCAATGGCTGACAACGAAACCTGTGGCAGTATCGCGATGTACGCTTTCAGCGAACTGGCAAGACGACCAATCACACCCGCCATATCAACATTCGCAAGTACGAAACCTAGCAACGCGACCATCAGCCAAATATTGAAGCTACTCAGCCGCTTAATCCCACGTTCAAGCCCAAGCACACTAGAAAAAGTAAACAGCACGCCAATGACTATGGTTAGCCCAATACGCAGGTTAGTCAGGTCAGCCGTCGTGCCCGTCAAACTTCTCACACCCTGCTCGACAAGCGCCATGGTGTTGGCCAGCACGCCAGCGATACCAAACAAAATCGCCAGCACAGCGATCAGGTCAACAATACCTAGCCAACCCGTTCGGCGACGAGAAAACGAGGCACTCACACGCATTGGCCGCTGTTTAACGTAAGCTAACCATCCCATCAATAACCCTGCCAGCGCATAGAGGCTCCATGCATGTACCCCCCAATGAAAATACGTCAGGGCAAGCGCCGTATCTTGCACATCATTGACCAGCCCTACAGGCGGCATGTTGGCAAAGTGGAAAATAGGCTCGGCGACACCCCAGAAAATCAGCCCTGAGCCCATGCCTGTCGTAAAGAGCATAACGAGCCAAGAGATGAAGCTAAACTCTGGTTGTTGGTTGCCCAGTTTCACCTTTCCTAAAGGCGACAGACACAATACCGCGCAGGTAACAAATGCTAACGTAGAGAGTAAGATCACTTCATCATCAAGTTGAGCAATAACCAAGTTGGTCAGCTCTGCAATTTTGTACACACTAAACTGAGGGAACAGGGTTACGATAGCAGCCGTAGCAATAGCAAACCCCATAATCACGCGAGATTGAAGGTGATTTGAATTCATAATTTGAGAAGCCTTTAGAGGCGAAGATAGGTATAGAACTACTGTGCCGCCACGCCTGTTTACTGTCTATTAACAATCGCTTCTCCTCATCAGGAATGCGCAACCAATCACAGACAGAAAAATTTGTTTATCCCCCCGCAATCTAACTGAGATAAATGCCGATTAGACGATCTGTTATCTTCATGATATTCAACACACTCGTTAACACTTTTCTCGACGCCGTCTCTCATATCGCTGTTTATAATCGCTAATCATTGTCATTAGTAGAAGTCATCACCTTGATACCGGGAAAATCATATTTCAAATCGCTCAAGAAACGCTGGAAGCAACAGGCCAAAGATAAAGTCAAAGCCATGCTGCTAGGATGCGTACCGGGACAAAAAAATCCACAACAACGGTTAGGATCATCCCGCCCGGCTGGTAGCTGCCAATTGAAACACACCCTCTGCCACAACCTTGAACAATATGAAGGTAAGGTGCCTCACATGTACCTCGACACCCGAGGCCACGTGACAACCGGTATTGGGCACTTGATTGCCAATACTCATCAGGCCGCAGAATTGGAGTTTCTCCATCTATCTTCGGGAAAACGAGCTACAAAATCAGAGATCATTAAAGAGTTCACACGGATACGGAAGCTTCCCTACGGGCAAAAATACGGTGCGGGGTTTTACAAAAAACACACAGGCTTGATTCTGAGTGACCAAGCTATGTTTACCATGATGGAGCAGCACATCGAGAGCTTTGAGAACGAACTGTGGGCTATTTATGGCAAGACAAACTTTGAGCGTTTACCAGACAACGTTAAGCTGGCGCTGTTTGATATGATCTTTAACTTAGGCATGCCCAAACTTAAAAATACGTTTGTGAAATTTAATCAGCATATTCACGCAGGCAACTTCCGTAAAGCGGCGCAGGAGTGTCGCCGTCGAGGCATTTCAGACAACCGTAATCAGTATGTGAGATCACTACTGGAAAGGGCATAAAAAAGCGCCCCATTAGGGGCGCTCTGGTTATTGTGAGTAAAGACGTCGAATAGGCTCAGGCTCAACATAATCAATCAGCTCCTCATTGCTCAGCTTATCGATTTGATCCTGAGTGGCCGACACCACCAGCACATGCTGATTATCCAGTGCGTCGACGACTTCAATGTCATTAGAATGAAGAAGCTCTCTAGCTTGCTGCTCTTTGCCTTCGTGATACTTCACAAAGAACCGCGGTTGCTCTGCCGCTGCCTGAGCAGGTCTCTTATCCACTGGGGGAAACGCCGGATTTCCTGCCATTGCATTGGCGGAGAAAGTCGCGGCCAGTAGGCTGAGAGCGCCAACACATGGCAATGACGTTAGTATTTGCTTCTTCATACTCACTCCTTATTGAAATGATAGTGTCCAGCTATTGATGCTACCCGTATCTTGGTTAGCGCTGTCTACCGCATTCAACTTCCAAGTTCCTTTAGACTCAAAGCCACTAAAGTCAGCTTGGTAAGTCTCCTTGATGTTGTTTGCCGAACTGCCAGTATTGTCATGCAGTGTCACTTGACCACCTGTCGGTGACGTTAACGTAACACGTAAGTCACCGATGTATGTGTGACTAATGTCCAGTTCAACAGATACCGTACCCGCATCACCAGAGCGTGATACATCCAATGAACTAGTCGCACCTGCGCTGTTGTTATCTGGAATCGCGATGGTATCTGAGTTAGTAAAGCTTGATGGCGTTTGGTTCCCAGAATCTGCACCGTTATGCGTTGCAACCAGAGAGGCACCGCTGTACGCCGAGTAGCCGTACACCAATACTTCATAAGTACCCGCAGAGCTTACGTTCAGTGAACAGCTTTCACCGTTACCTTGTTCCCATGAACGGCAGTCATAGGTACTGGTACTAGGCGTACCATTAAAACGCACGTACATATCCGCATCACCCGTACCTCCACTCAGGTTAAAGGTCGCTTGAGTCGCATCAGAAGGAACGTCGAACGTGTAAATTGTGCTTGATTTGCTTCCTGCAGATAGTGAAGTTTTCGCAACACCATTCTCAAGTACTTTACTTAGATCGAGTGGGCCATTACAGCCAGAATCCAAGTAAGTCTTCGCGGCATCCGCATTCACCAAACCATAACCTGTACGGTTGTCACGACCTTCAGAATCGATGTCCGTTGCCGATGCTGTCAGTGCTTTACGTACTTGTTGCGCTGTACACGTTGGGTGATAGCTCCATACTAGACCGGCAACACCTGCTACGTGTGGCGTCGCCATAGATGTACCATTGTAGTACTCGTAGTCTTCGCCCATAGTGGTTTTAACTGTGACCGTTTGACCAAGCTGATTCGCCAGCTCTAGACCGAATTCGCGGTCAACTGTGACAGATACCATACGATAGTCGTCGTTGTCATCCAGTACGAATGGGTTCTGTAAACCTGACAATTCTTGGTTACTGTATACGATCGCAGCTTTAGCACCTGCGTTGTAACATGCCTTCACCGGATTGATTTCTGGACGAACGCCCGTCGCCTGATTATCAATACGCTCAGTCAGACAGATCTTGTCTGACATGTCGCCACAGTTGTAGCTGCCTGACGAGATATCACAAGCCGCAAGAGGCGCGGTAAAAGTGCCTGCAATTGGAGCTGACTTGTATGGGTTATCAAAGTCAGCTGGGACTTTTAGGATCTTACGGTTATGTGGAACGACGCCACGGTCGAAGTTGCTCACTCCGTTAATCGTAATATCTGAAAGCACACCTTCACCGACAGTTACGGTTGACAGTACCGCCACACCTGGCGCTGCAATCTCTACCTGATCGGTTGCTTGAGAGAAGGCCGCATGCTGGTTTTTGTTGTCCACTGCCGCCACTGACATCACAGAATCATAAGAAGCTGGGTAGCTGTGCGCTGTGTTACCTGAGTTACCTGCCGCAGCAATCAGCAGTACGCCATCATCGTATATCGACTGAAGTGCGTTGCGTTCTGTTCGGCTCGATTGGCTACCACCGAGGCTCATGTTGACTACATCGGCGCCATTATCCGCACAGGTCTGGATCGCCTTCACTAAGCTTGAAGAGTAGCCCCAACCCGCTTCATTAAACACCTTCACGATATGCAGATTGACGTTCTGGTTTGGCATCACGCCTTTAACGCCTTCGTTGTTAGCAATCGCAGCGATGGTACCTGCAACGTGAGTACCGTGAGCGTTATTATTACCCGGAGAACTCCATGAGCCTGTACCACTGTCGTTGGTACCTTGGACACGGTTACCGCTCAGGTCGTTATGACTGATGTCGTAACCTGAATCAATAATACACACAGTACGGTTGCCCGCATTGGAGTCACTTAACAATTGAGCGTTAACGGCACTGAAGCCCCAAGGCGTGGTTTCGCTCAGTAGGTAGCGTGGAGGATCGACCTCAACATATTCAACCTGGCTATTCTCACGCAGTGCCGACAGCTCGCTGTCATCCACTTCCACACTGTAAAGTGCTTGGTTACCCAATTTCTCTACTTTGCGAGCTTTCACTTCATCTAACACCGCTTCGCGCGCTTTCGATGGAGCGACTGCTGAACTAGCCATTGAGAATGGTGCAGGTGCATCTTCTTTGAACTTGACTATATATTTAGTCGGGAGATCCGCTTCATTAAAGCCCATTGGTGACGCTGCGAAAGCAGACGTTGCACCAGCTATAGCCACTGTCATTGATGATAGGACGAATATCCCTTTGGTTTTATTTATCATGTTGTGCATTTGCTCTGATCCTTTTTGAGCTATTATTATTCACTTTATCCTCATGAACAGTCATTCTTCATAACTACTCAAGAGAGCATTAGCTATAAAGTATGCTTATAAAACATCCAATAATTTATAAAATAAAACATTCACAAACAGGCAAGAAATCAACTAAACAACAGGACTAGTTAACATTAAATGATTAATAAAAAACCTTAAAAAGCAATTAGTTAATAACAAAATATGCATTTATAGCTATTTTATTTGAGTTTTTATTCCAATGATATATAAGGTGACATTATTAACAATTAGAGCTTATGGAAGCTCTGACTTTACAGGACATGACAAAATGACAATTTAGTCATTAAAATGAATAAAGGGATATTACTATTACAGCAAGAAGTCGATCTTTTCCGGCTTTGCAAACACAATGATTGTAAAACAATGGGCACAACCGTCCCCCACTCTCGTCAGCTTGATAGCGGCTCTTTGCTGATATCCTCTTATATTGGATCAGAGACGTGCTACCATACCCACCTCAATATAAAGTTAATTGCATATTAATATTGAAATCTCGATGAAGTTTCCCCCAACTGAACTCAATTTCTGTTGCAATTTAGTTAAATAGATTGAAAACTCTAGCTCAAACCGAATGGTTTCCATCGGTCTCATGACGTACTCGTATTAAAGAGGAAAAGTGTTTTGCTTGGTATTATTCGCCTGATTTTGGCTGCGATTTTTGTTGTCTTCACTACTCTGTTTGCTTTGATTTATTGCTTGTTCAGCCCAAGAAATCCAAAGCATGTCTACTTTTTCTGTCGTTGGTTTAATCAGCTACACAAGCTCATCGGCCTCAAATTGATACAACGTGGATTAGATAGAGCCCCAACGCCAGCCAATAGCGTTTATATCTCTAATCATCAAAGTGTGTACGACTTTGTCACAGCGCCGGGGATGCTGCGCCCTAGAACCGTCTCCTTGGGGAAAAAAGATCTACTCTGGATTCCTTTCTTCGGTCAACTTTACTGGATTACTGGCAATATACTGATTAACAGAGAAAACAAGTCACAGGCACGCGATACTATCAAACAAGTAGCAGAAGCCATTCATCAACGAGATCTGTCCGTTTGGGTTTACCCCGAGGGAACACGCAGCAAAGGTCGAGGGTTGTTACCGTTTAAAACTGGCGCATTCCGTATGGCGATTGAAGCTGGGGTTCCGATTACTCCCATGTGTGTCAGCACTACCCATAACAAGATTGACTTAAATCGTCGTGACAATGGTGTGGTGATTTCCGAAATGCTCGAACCCATTGATGTCTCTGGGTATAAAATCGAAGACGCACGAAAGCTGGCGGAGCATTGTCACACATTAATGGCATCGAAAATAAAAGAGCTGGACAACGAAGTTGCCCAGCTCGAAAGACAAAACAGTAAATCGCACTCAGGAGAGCAACACAGTCTTTAGAAAATATATTGGTCCATCATTGCGACCATACGGCCAATCTCTGGTTTGGTGATAGTATCATTTGCACCTAATGCCAGAGCTTTGGCCCGGTTGTCATCGCTCATCAGTGACGAGAACATCACAATCGGTAGCTCTTTGTAAGCTTCAGAGTCACGTAAGCGTTTGACTAAGTGCATTCCATCCATACGAGGCATTTCAACGTCCGTCACCACAGCGTCAACCAACTCAGTAACAGGTATCTCTTCTTTCTTAGCGACTTCCGCAATTTCCATTAACTTCTCATGCGCCTCACCACCATCTTTACATGCAATGATGTTATAACCCGCCGAGCTTAATGTGTCCTGAATCAAGCTGCGAATGAAGGCAGAGTCATCGACCACCATAACAGTCTTCGCATTACGCTTCGCCACCATTTTCTGATTAAGATCGACACTTTTATCCACCTTAACATCGTATTTTTCCATACTCAGTTCTGGGTTGATGTCTGCGATAATCTTCTCGAAATCAAGAATCATAATCAGGTTGCCATCTTTACGCACAACAGCGACCACACAATCCTGTTCACCAGCTTCAAGGAATTGGCTTGGTGACTCAACATCATTCCAGGAAATACGATGAATGCGGCTAATGCTGTCAATCAGAAAGCCGTTAGTCATGCGGTTGAAATCCGTCACAATGACAAACTTCTTCTCTAAATCTTTGCTCGTTGGAACACCTAACCAGCCAGCAAGGTCGACCAGAGGAGTAAGAATATCTCGGGAAGAGAATACACCAACCATATGTGGCTGAGCATTCGGGTAATCGGTCGTTTCCGGTACCTGTATGACTTCACGCACTTTGGCAACGTTAATGCCGTAATAACAGGTCTTTTTAGAGCCATCGGGCATCTGTTTAACTAAATGAAACTCAATAATCTCAAGTTCATTGGTGCCGCTTTCTGTAAGAATTGTACTGCTTGAAACGCTCATAGTTGATTTTACTCATTCCCGGTATCATTCACACTTACGCAGAGTGTTTCTCGCCTGCGTAACTACCTTTAATCTGCCGCCTCGGGATTTGTATTTTTAGTTAATGCTTGAGGCGCAAGTAAAACTATCTCATTTATCAATATAAATGCCAGAAGAATTCATCAATCTCATTGCAAGCTCTTGTGTCGCTCACACTATGATGAAGCATTGGTTACCTCTCCTAGTATAAGCCCCGAGTGGTGAACTTTCCTTAAACCAGAAAGAAATGCTCTCTTAAAGCTGCAGTTGTAGAATCAAAGACACTGGTAAGTATCTGTATAGAAAGGTGAACTCAATGTCTACTTTACTATAACGGCAATGTTGCGAAATAGTTGAACTAAATATCACGAAACCAATATCAAAGAGTGAAAGGAAAATAAGGTTTGATTGAAAGCACTGGGATTTCCCAGTGCTTTAGCCGTTATGCACTCAACGCTTGTTCCAAGTCGGCAAGAATATCGTCGATATGCTCAATGCCCACAGAAAGTCGAATCATTTCCGGCGAAACACCAGCTTGCTGTTGCTCTGCTTCACTTAACTGGCGGTGGGTAGTGGAAGCGGGATGGCAAGCCAGGGATTTGGCATCACCGATGTTGACCAGTCGCTTAAAGATTTTCAGTGCATCATAGAAACGTACCCCAGCGTCGTAGCCATCTTTAAGACCAAAAGACAGAATCGCCGAAGGTTTACCTTTCATGTACTTCTCAGCCAGCGGGTAATGATCTGAAGTTGGCAAGCCCGCATAGCTCACCCAACTGACTTTATCGTGCTGGTTGAGGAACTCTGCAACCTTGAGCGCATTTTCTGTATGGCGCTCCATACGTAGCGACAGTGTTTCCAACCCTTGGATCAGCATAAATGCATTCATTGGTGATAACGCAGCCCCAGTGTTACGTAGTGGTACTGTCCTAGCCCTACCAATAAAGGCCGCCTCACCAAACGCTTCGGTGTACACCACGCCGTGGTAAGACGGTTCTGGCTGATTAAAAACAGGGAAACGGGCTTTATGGTGCGCCCAAGGGAATTTACCGGAATCGATGATGATCCCACCCAATGTCGTTCCATGCCCGCCGACGTATTTCGTTAAGGAGTGAACGACGATATCAGCACCAAATTCAATCGGCTTACACAGGGCAGGAGTCGCAACCGTATTATCGACAATCACAGGAACACCTTTGGCATGTGCCAGCTCCGCAACCCGCTCTAAATCAATAATATTACCTGCCGGGTTACCGATACTTTCACAGTAAATCGCCTTAGTGTTGTCATCGATCAGTTCAGCAAGACTTTCTGGTTTATCGTCTTTCGCAAATTTCACCTCAATACCTTGGTTTGGCAACATATGGGCGAACAGCGTGTAGGTACCACCATAAAGCTGAGGTGTCGAAATAATGTTATCTCCTGCCTGAGCCAGTGTCAGAATCGCGTAGTTGATTGCCGCACTCCCCGCACTAACAACCAGGCCTGCAATCCCCCCTTCCAGCGCTGCCATACGTTTTTCCAGCACATCATTGGTCGGGTTCATAATCCGAGTGTAGATGTTCCCCGGCACTTCAAGGTTAAACAAATCAGCACCATGCTGAGCATTGTCAAACTCGTAGGCAACCGTCTGATAGATAGGCGTAGCAACCGATTTAGTGGTTGGGTCAGTTTCATAACCAAAGTGAATTGATAAGGTTTCGTCTTTCATATACCTTCCTTGGGCAAGCGAATAAATGTGGAATTAATGTCTTATCAATAAATACCCACATTGTGTTCAAAACCTAATCATACTGTGAATGCATTCACACTAAACCCTTGAAAACCATGACTGAGAAGATTCTGCTAAATACGCCTCTTTATACCTTTTGTCGTCAACTGGATACAGCCAACATAACGGACCTCTCGTTGTTTACGCCATATACGAAACAAGTGTGGCAAGACAAAATTACCCTGCTGCGAAAGAAACTAACTGCGCTGCCACATTTAGCCGGACAAGTGATATTACGCTTACCAATGGGTCTAGAGAGAGAAGAGATTGACGCTGTGGTGCTTTATCGTGGGATCGTATTTGTTATTCAACTTGAGCTTGAGAGCAGTGACTATAAGGCAGGGTCTATAGCCCGAGTTTATCAGACAACCCGACAGTTGAAAGATCTCACGCCTCTCAATAAAGAGCTGTATATGGTTCCTGTGCTACTGGCAGCAAAAGCAAAGCCTCAAGCTGGAGCATTGGCAGCTTCCCAAGATTTATTGTTTGATACCATGTGTGACTCTGGCGAGTATTTATCTGCGCTGATCGAGCACTTTTCCAACCAGTTTAAAGCGGATGAGATCGATGCTGAAAACTGGTTGGCACAACATTATCGCAGTCTCTAACGCGTCATTTTCTTCACGAACACCACCACAAACAACGCCATGGTAAAGCTGCCGAGAAACGCTTCAAAGGCAGCGATAAACCTCGCGAACCCCACGGGGGAGATATCCCCGTAACCCAGAGTGGTAAACGTAACGACACTAAAGTAAAGCGAGTTAAGGAATTCAAACAGGTAGAACTGCCATCCGCTAAGGTCTTCGTATATTGGGTGTGCACCTGTGGTATCCAAAAAGAAATACGCCATCGCACAAACTAATATCAGAAAAATGGAAAAACCCACAACTCGCATTGGATCCTCGCCATAACCACAAAACAGATCAACGACCTTAGAAACGATCCGTTTTATGCTGAACTTAGGCATCTGATAGCGACGAAAACGCATCTCCCGCTTAAAGAAATCGCCAGCCATCTCAAACAGCCCCTGCTTTTCGCACTGTTTACGTATATTGCGACATACTTCTTCCGCTTCTTGATAAAGAGAGGCAGCTTCTTTGTACTTTCGCTTTTTACGTGCCTGCCTGGCTTGCTGCTCTTGCTTGAGGAATCTCCCCCACTCAACATTTTCCAGCTTCGCCCGGCCGAGATCGGCTCCCAATAAGTTGCAGTTATCTAACTTTGCACAATGAAGATTTGCTCCCAACATCTTTGATTTCATTAAGGAGGAGCCACGCAAATCCAGACCGAAAAAGTGTGCATCGGTCAGATCCGCGCGGTAAAAATCCACGTTGCGACATGAATAGCCTTCTTTACAACCTCGATTGACCAAATTGATATCAACCAAGTTCGTTTTTGCCAACTGAAATCCGTCTAAAGGTTTACCCGCTGCGGCCCATTGTTCAACCTTGTCTTTTATATCATCTTTGCTTTTATCGACTTTGGGATCATGCCAGTAACATAGTCCTGACTCTCCACACGGTTGATCGCAGCACCAGCCATCAGGATTTTGATAGCTGCATTGGCCTTGTGTAGATTTCATATGCGCTGCCCCGTAAGCACGTCAGCAAACTGACGCTCACTGACTCTTTTAAGTGTAGTGGGTGCATATGCACTCGCAAACGCAATTTACAACTTAATCAATAAGACTTTGTTGTTTCAGCCAACTTTTAAACAATCGGGTATGAGGATTATCAAGGTGGGTAATAATGAAATAGCCCGCATTGGCACGAATAGCAGGAAACGGTGCGACTAGCCTTTCTTGATTGAGCTCATCTCCCAAAAGAGCCATTCGAGCTAACGCAATTCCCAACCCAGCTTCCGCCGCAGACATTGCCATGTCGGTGCGATTAAAGAAGTGGCCCTGATGAGTGTCGAAGTCAAGACTGTGCTGTGCGGCCCAGTATTTCCACTCCTGATCTTTCGCGGAATCGCTCCAAGGCATGGCATCATGAAGCAAAGTCACTTGCTGCCAGTCTTCGGCCGTGCCCGACGCACAGAGGTGTGAAAAGTGATGAAAATACCCCGGGCTCATCACAGGTAAAAGAGATTCTTCCATCAATAGTTCTGCTTGAGCCAACTTGTAAGGCAAAGGCCCATAATCAATGGCTATGTCAAAGTCTCGACTCTCACTGTCCACCAACGCTCCTTCGGCAAAAGTGTGGATCTGGATCTCTGGATGACGCTTCTGAAAATCGTCTAAACGCGGCACCAACCATTTGAAGGCCAGAGAAGGAGTGAGCTTAAGCCGTATCTGTTTACTGTCGGTAACATGCGTCAATTTGTAGACATTGTCCTCAATTGCCGCCAAATGTGGCGTCACTGACTGAACCAGCTTATCCCCTTTTTCGGTCAGGCGGATACCTCTTGCGTGACGCTCAAACACACTAAAGCCTAAGCGCTCTTCCACCGCCTGCAGTTGCTGACTGACCGCTCCCGTAGTGAGATTGAGCTCACGGGCAGCGCTGGTCAGACTGCTGTGTTTAGCGACGATGCACACCAGATTGATGCCATTAAGCAGAACAGATTTCATAAAAGCTTTTAGTTTTTCTAAACAGTACTGTTAATTCTTATCGATTGTTAATCAGATGTAAATCCACCACGCTTAGCAAAATCGTTAATTTGTGGAGTCGAGTGTGAAAGTCGTTATCTTAGGCAGTGGTGTGGTGGGATTAACCAGCGCTTGGTATTTATCTCAAGCTGGTTGCCAGGTCACTGTCGTTGATCGTCAGCCCCGCGCCGCGGAAGAAACCAGTTTTGCTAACGCCGGGCAGATCTCTTATGGCTATTCATCCCCTTGGGCTGCACCTGGTGTGCCACTCAAGGCAATGAAATGGCTATTAGAAGAACACGCTCCGCTAAAAATCAAACCTAGCCTCAACCCCGAACTCCTCCATTGGGCCAGCCAAATGCTGAAAAATTGCCAGCTGGACAGGTACCGGATTAACAAAGCCCGTATGTTGGCGATTGCCAATCGTAGCCGAGAGTGTTTAGCGCAGTTAAACCAGCAACACGACCTCAACTATCAAGGGCGCACTCAAGGGACACTGCAAATTTTCCGCAACCATAAACAATTGGAAGCCGTAGAGAAGGACATTGCTTTACTGGAAGAGAGTGGTACTCGCTATCAATTGCTAGATGCCAAGGAGTGTCTGCTTCAGGAGCCGGGGCTAGCCAATATTCAAGGTACTTTGACTGGCGGGCTTTATCTGCCAGATGACGAAACAGGAGATTGCTATCTGTTTTGCCAGCAACTTCAGGCAATGGCAGAACACGCTGGCGTCGAGTTTCTGTTTAACACTGAGATTCAGCGTTTGAACATTCAAGGTAATCAGGTCACCTCTGTTGTGACATCACAGGGGGAAATCGAAGCTGACAAATTTGTCGTGGCAATGGGCAGTTACTCAAAAAGCCTTCTTGAACAAGTCGGGATAGACATCCCACTCTACCCAGTAAAAGGTTACTCGTTGACTTTACCTGTGATCAATCGAGACTTTGCTCCGCAATCAACCATTATGGATGAAACGTACAAAGTAGCGGTCACACGATTTGAAAACCGGATACGCGTCGCGGGTACAGCCGAGTTAGCCGGATTTGACCCAGCTCTACCAGACAAACGACTGGCGACCTTAAATCATGTCGTTGCTAACCTATTTCCTCAGGGCACGGACTTAACTCAAGCAGAATACTGGACAGGCTTTCGCCCAATGACACCAGATGGGACACCCATTATTGGGGAGACAAAGATCGAGAATCTGTTCACGAATACGGGTCATGGCACCTTAGGTTGGACGATGGCCTGTGGGTCAGCCGACATTCTAACTGAGGTCATCACAAGGTCGAATAACCTTCAATATAAAGAGCTAAGTACATATCGGTACGGTAAATAGTATAAATATCTGCAAGAACCAACACTAACAGTACAAAAAACGAGCTACCAAACACGGCGCATATTCCTAAGTGCGCTGTGGATTTAGTCATATCAATTCAATTCTCAAGCAAATTGAAATTCCACACTACAATAACACCACTCGTTAACATTTATTTAGCATTTTGTGCCTGAGCTCACGCAAACAAACTTTAAAGTATAAATTGGTTAACATCGGAGTTACAAAAAGGTTAATATCCTGTTCAGAAAACCACCACTATAAAACTAAACAGGGAAAATACTTATGCAGTCATTAGTTGATTTTCTGAATGGAATCATCTGGAGTCCGGCACTGATTTATTTGTGTCTTGGCGCTGGTTTGTTCTACTCAATCATGACGCGATTCGTGCAAGTTCGTCACTTCGGTGAAATGTGGCGTCTGCTTCTTTCAGGTAAAAGCTCGTCCAAGGGCATTTCTTCTTTCCAGGCACTCGCCGTCTCACTTTCTGGACGTGTAGGTACAGGTAACATTGCAGGTGTTGCAGCGGCTATCGGTTTCGGTGGTCCTGGTGCAGTCTTCTGGATGTGGGTTGTTGCATTCTTTGGTGCAGCAACAGCATACGCAGAATCAACACTAGCGCAGATTTATAAAGAAGAAGACAACGGCGAATTTCGTGGTGGTCCTGCTTACTACATTGAGAAAGCAATGGGTCAGACGTGGTACGCGTGGATCTTCGCTATCGCGACCATTTTCGCTTGTGGTTTCCTACTACCGGGTGTTCAGTCAAACAGTATTGGTAATGCTGTTGAGGCAGCGTTTGGCTCAGGTGCAATGATCGAGACAGCGATCGGCACATTCAGCTTTGCGAAAATCCTGACAGGTACTATTATCTCTGTCATCCTAGCCTTCATCATCTTCGGTGGTGTTAAGCGTATCGCGAACTTCACTCAGATCGTGGTTCCTTTCATGGCACTGGCTTACATCGTAACGGCCTTCATCATCATCCTTCTAAACATCGGCGAAGTACCACGCGTATTCTCAATGATCATTGGTGATGCGTTCACACCTATGGCAGGTGTTGGTGCGGCTATCGGTTGGGGTGTTAAACGTGGTGTTTACTCAAACGAAGCGGGTCAAGGTACAGGTCCTCACGCGGCTGCAGCAGCAAGCGTTGACCACCCAGCTCAGCAAGGTCTGGTACAGTCGTTCTCTATCTACATCGATACACTACTAGTATGTTCGGCGACAGCATTTATGATTATCATCACGGGTGCTTACAACGTACACGGTGCAGAAGGCTTCCTAGTTCAGAACGTAGCAGCGGACATTGCGGCGAATGGCCCTGTCTTCACTCAGATGGCAATTGAAAGTGCATTACCGGGTATTGGTAAGCCGTTCATTGCGATTGCATTGTTCTTCTTTGCTTTCACAACCATCCTTGCGTACTACTACATTGCGGAAACAAATGTGGCCTATATCCGTCGCCACATCAAAGTTAACGGCTTGATGTTCGTACTGAAATTGGCACTTATTGCCGTTGTGTTCTACGGTACAGTTAAGACTGCAAACCTTGCGTGGGCAATGGGTGACGTGGGTGTTGGCCTGATGGCATGGCTAAACATCGTCGGTATTCTGATTATCTTCTTCATGGCGAAGCCTGCACTTAAAGCTCTAAATGATTATGAAGAGCAGCAGAAACAAGGCGTGAAAGAGTACACGTTCAACCCTGTAAAACTAGGCATCAAAGGTGCAGATTACTGGGAAGATAAATACCGTCGTAAGACAGGCAAAGAGCCTACAGCAGAAGAAGAGTCCAAACCTGTTGAGCAACCTTCAACCTAATTTGGATATCTAAGATAAAAAGCAGTGGTAAAAAAAGGGGTTAGCCTATGGCTAACCCCTTTCATCTTATGTTCCCAAATATATTTCTAACACGGCCATTAGCCATGCAAGCAATATTCTTTACGCTGCAACAGCTTCTGTTGCAATCGATGCATTTTTCTCACCAATAGGCAGAATAGTACGGCCATATTCGTTGTTCAGTACTTGAGCCATCGCGAAATAGATTGCACTTGCGCCACAGAAAATACCTTCAAAACCTGCAATTGTGCTAATCAGCTCACTCCCCGTGAAATCACGTGCGGCAAGTAGGAAAAACAGAATAGTTAGCGAGCCGAAAACCACTTGCTTCGCTGTTGGATAGCAAAGAGAGCCGATAAACATGAAACCCGTGAAGATGCCCCACAGAGCTAGGTACCAACCCATAAAGTGTGCAGGGCTTGCTGGTAAACCCATGTAAGGCATAACAATCAAGCCAACCAATGTTAGCCAGAACAAGCCATAAGAAGTAAACGCGGTAGTACCAAACGTATCACCACGTTTAAAGCACATCATGCCGACAATCACTTGGCTCAGACCACCATAGAAAATACCCATTGCCAAAATCATTGAATCAATTGGGAAGAAGCCTGCGTTATGAATGTTTAGCAGGATGGTTGTCATACCGAAACCCATCAGACCAAGTGGAGCTGGGTTAGCCAGTTTTGTTGACATTTTGCACACCTTTCAAAAAAATTAATAAAATTTACGCGCGAAGTTTAATTCCGTTCGATAAAAAAGATAGATCTGGAATGTGCAATCTAAGATTCCGAAAACCGTCCCATAAAGCTAGAAGCAATGGCAGGCTACGCCATCAATAGAATGAACAGTTGCTTGAAGCCACTGTTCATTACTCTTAGTAGTCGCAAATAAAAAGCTCCTGCTTATTGCAGGAGCTTAGCTAATGAGTCATGAACCTTTTACATTACTGGCAAGAGATTTCATCCCAGAACCAGTTCGATTGGGTTGGCGTGTCCCAAACGCCCGGGCCGTTTTTAGCGACAAAACATTTACCTTCATGGGTAACTTTATCGCCGTTGGCAACCTGAGTTACACCAGCTTGCCACTGAATAAAGGTATCAGGCACTGGCGTTGGGTCAGGATTCGGAGTTGGATCTGGCGTAGGCTCCGGTGTTGGTTCCGTTGGCGTTCCGGAAACTAATTCCCATGGCCCACCAGCACTCGGATTATCCCCCTGTGTCCACCATTTCGCTTTATACGTCGCCCCTTCATGGATGACTTCATCACCTGTGTTGTACACCTTAGTAGCACTCCAAGCCTTTCCTGTGCCAGGATCAGGGTCAACCGGGTCTAACTGGTCAACAACACGCACTTCAGGCCAACTCGCGTGAGAGCCGTACAAATTAGTCACACATTTTTCGTAGTCACCCGGTACCAGCGCAGAGTAAGCAGTCTGGAATCCAACTAATTCACACTCAAATGAATAACCACCCGGACGATCAGCATAGTACTTCCAGTTGCCGTCCCAGTTGGTGTACAACACATCAGTCGCACCATTTAGGTTAAGGCTGCCGTATGGAGTTTGTTGCCAGCAGGTATTCCTTTCATCGGCTTCGATTGGAATCTGATAATAAGACGACAGTCCTTCCCAATATCTTATGCGGTTAACGGGTTGCCCTTTATTCTTATTCTGTTCTCCACACTCAATGCCCCCATTTATGATGTTAATGGTGGTGCCAAAGCCATAACCAATCCCCGCTTCAATTTCACGTTGAGAAGGCGACCACGTTTTATCAATCACATGCAACATCGCTGGTTTCGGTGCTTGTGGCGTTAAAAAGAACCAGATCGCAGATGCTAAGTTCAACCAAGAGTCGGCAACTAAGCCTGGGTTGTTGAGCAAAACAGACGCATCACCATCAAACATTGCTTCGGAAAACGCGCCGTAATTAAAGTGGTAAGAAAGCTGCTTAGCACCACGTCCAAAATAACCCTGTCCAGCTGCACACGGCCATTTTTTGTTTTGCCAATCGTTCTGTCCACAACCAGTGGTATAGCCTTCCTGACCTTCTGACCAGCCCATTTCACGCACATGTACAAGTGCCTGTTGCCACTCTTCAAGACCTAATGGGTTATCCGACACATTATCTTTGGCAATATGCCCCCCTGTTTCCTGCGCGAAGTGGGCAAATGCCGTCACGATAGAACGTTTACAGATCGCATCGGAATCTCGCCCATCCGTATACTCAGCACAAAACGCAGGGAACTTACCAATCGCACGTAGGAAGCGGGTATAAGTATATTCAGGCGCAGCCATATTAGTCAGAAAATCCCACTCAGCCTGAGGGAACACACGTTCAGCGCGCTTAACGTTATCCGGATTAGTGGCAAGGTTGGGCTCAATCGCCTCAACAACGCTATTCGGTGCTGTAGTAAGTGCCTGAGACCATATCTGGTACATAGGATCGGAAGTTTGTGCTTGTTCTGCCGCCTGAATGTCAGCGCGGGCAACCACATAACCATTCGGATTCTGCGGGTCAGGTTGAATATTGGTCATCGCCCAACTGGACGACATAGCAGCCAAAGATACGGCGGCGGCCAAGTAACTTACTTTCTTCATCTCACTTTTCCTTGTTTTATAAAACTGAAAAGAGATTAGAAAAAGTCAGATCAAGAATCACGGTGAATGAACTCACCTGATGTTAAGTTGCGAGTCACTTTGTAGTTACAACGAAATAAGAAACGGTCTAGGCCAATAAAAATGTCTTTTGGCTTCAAAAACACCAAATAATTCACCGATATAGAATCCAATAACACTGTCATCATCAGCGAGCAATGTTAATTTATCAGAACATTACACTATATAATTATTAAGCCATTAAAAAAGCCAGCCCGAAGGCTGGCTCTTAACGTTTTGCATCAACGAACAGGATTATTCCCACTCAATCGTCGCTGGTGGTTTACCCGAAATGTCGTAAACCACACGTGAAATACCGTCAACTTCGTTGATAATACGGTTAGATACTTTACCAAGGAAATCGTATGGTAGGTGCGCCCAATGTGCCGTCATGAAGTCGATCGTTTCAACTGCACGTAGAGAAACCACCCAATCGTATTTACGGCCATCGCCCATTACACCAACAGAGCGTACTGGTAGGAACACCGTGAAGGCTTGCGATACTTTGTTGTAAAGATCCGCTGCATGTAGCTCTTCAATGAAGATAGCGTCTGCGCGACGTAGCAAGTCACAGTACTCTTTCTTTATTTCGCCAAGAACACGAACACCTAGACCAGGACCTGGGAACGGGTGGCGGTAAAGCATGTTGTATGGAAGACCAAGCTCTAGGCCAATCTTACGAACTTCATCTTTGAACAGCTCACGCAGAGGCTCAACGAGACCCATTTCCATATCGTCTGGCAGACCGCCAACGTTATGGTGAGACTTGATTACGTGTGCTTTACCTGTCTTAGATGCCGCTGACTCGATGACGTCTGGGTAGATAGTACCCTGAGCAAGCCATTTCGCATTTTTCAGCTTCTTAGACTCTTCATCGAATACGTCGACAAATACGTGACCGATAGTCTTACGCTTCTCTTCTGGATCCGACTTGCCTTCAAGAGCCGCAAGGAAACGCTCTTCCGCATCAACTTTGATGATGTTCAGGCCGAATTGGTCGCCAAACATATCCATCACTTGCTGACCTTCATTTAGACGAAGCAGACCGTTATCGACGAATACACAGGTTAGCTTGTTACCAATAGCGCGGTGAACCAGCATTGCAACGACAGATGAATCCACACCGCCCGATAGGCCTAGGATAACTTCATCGTCACCTACCTGCTCTTTGATACGCGCAACGGCATCTTCAATGATCGATTCTGAAGTCCAAAGCCCTTCACAACCACATACGCCAAGAACAAAGTTCTCAAGCATTTGCTTGCCTTGCTTAGTGTGCGTTACTTCAGGGTGGAACTGAACACCGTAGTATTTCTTCTCTTCATTGGCCATTGCCGCATAAGGACAAGTGTCTGTCTCACCGACTTTTACGAAGTCCGCTGGAATTTCTACAACTTTGTCACCGTGGCTCATCCACACGTCTTGAGTTGCTTCAAGATCTTTAAACAGTGCCGATTCACCAGAAACTTTGACTTGTGCGTAGCCGAATTCACGCTCGGTTGAACCGGCAACTTTACCACCTAGCTGCTCAGCCATAGTCTGCATGCCGTAACATACACCTAGTACTGGCACACCAGAGTCAAATACATATTGAGGCGCGCGTGGAGAGTTATCTTCCGTTACGCTTTCTGGACCACCAGATAGGATGATACCGTCTGGATTGAATTCACGAATATCCGCTTCTTCAACGTCCCAACTCCACAGTTCACAGTAAACACCGATTTCACGTACACGGCGTGCTACTAGCTGAGTGTACTGAGAACCGAAGTCCAAGATCAGAATACGTTGGTCATGAATATTTTTAGTCATTTTGAGCAGTCTTATAAGCTAAGTTATTAAAACGGAGGCGAGTGTACTCGCCTCTTATTAATGCTTCAAGGAAAAAGCAAACGTTTACGTCAGGTGTGTAGGTTTTATTTTTACAACAGTAAGAAATTAACCTAGACGGTAGTTTGGTGCTTCCTTGGTAATTTGAACGTCGTGTACATGAGATTCTTTCATGCCAGCGCCCGAAATACGTACAAATTCAGCTTTAGTACGCATATCTTCAACGGTTGCACTGCCAGTAAGACCCATGCTTGAACGTAGACCACCCATTTGTTGGTGAACGATCTCTTTTAGACGACCTTTGTATGCGATACGGCCTTCGATACCTTCAGGAACAAGTTTGTCGGCAGCGTTATCAGACTGGAAGTAACGGTCAGATGAGCCTTGAGACATCGCGCCTAAAGAACCCATACCACGGTAAGCTTTGTAAGAACGGCCGTTGTATAGAATTACTTCACCTGGTGCTTCTTCGGTACCAGCGAACATTGAGCCAACCATCACACATGATGCGCCAGCAACGATAGCTTTACAGATATCACCGGAGAAACGGATACCGCCATCTGCAATAACTGGAATGCCGTATTCGTTCGCAACTTCTGCCGCATCTGCAATAGCAGTAACCTGAGGAACACCTACGCCAGTTACGATACGAGTGGTACAGATAGAGCCTGGGCCGATACCAACCTTCACAGCACTGACACCCGCTTCAATCAGCGCTTTAGCGCCTGCACTCGTTGCAACGTTACCGCCAATGATGTCGAGATCTGGGTAAGCCGCACGAGTTTCACGAATACGGTTTAGGACGCCTTCTGAATGGCCATGAGAAGAGTCGATAAGTAGAACGTCAACACCCGCTTCAACCAAGGCTGCAACACGCTCTTCGTTACCTGCACCAGCACCAACTGCTGCACCAACGCGTAGACGACCTTGCGCATCTTTACATGCGTTTGGTTTACGTTCTGCTTTATGGAAATCTTTTGCTGTAATCATACCAGTTAGTTGGAACTCATCGTTCACAACCAGTACTTTCTCAACACGTGCTTCATGCATTTTCTCTTGCACTTCTTCACGAGTTGCACCTTCTTTTACTGCCGCCAGACGCTCCTTAGGTGTCATAACGACTTCAACTTTCTTAGAAAGGTCAGTTACGAAACGAACGTCACGGCCAGTGATGATACCAACTAACTCATTGTTGTCAGTTACGACAGGGAAACCTGCAAAACCATGCTTTTCTGTTAGAGCCACAACGTCTGCAATTGTTGCATCAGGGTTTACAGTAACCGGATGTGAAACCACGCCAGCTTCGTAAATCTTAACCTGATGAACCATTTCAGCTTGCTGCTCAATCGACATGTTTTTGTGGATAAAGCCAATGCCACCTTCCTGCGCTAGAGCGATAGCCAGACGAGCTTCCGTCACGGTATCCATAGAGGCAGAAATCATCGGAATGTTAAGGGTAATATTTTTCGTCAGCTGAGTGCGAAGATCAGCTGTGTTTGGGAGAACGGTGGAGTGTGCTGGCACTAGTAGAACATCGTCGAATGTCAGCGCTTCTTTGGCAATTCTTAGCATTTGCAATATCTCACAATTAGAGGAGTAAAAGAACAATCCGGTCTCATCGTTTCGCATAATGAGGGCAGTTAGCGGAGAAGCTAGGCTGCATTTGGATTAGATATTGCGGACGGATTATACGGCTAACGCAATCGCTTGACCACAAGTTTTTTTAATTTTTTTCTTGCAATTACCCCCTTGCTATGTATTATATTGCCGCTAATTTCCATACTCACGCCTATGAGATTAGCTGTGTCATCTCTGACTAATCAAAACATCTTCACTGTATCTCGTCTTAATTCTGAAGTTCGCCTATTACTAGAAAATGAAATGGGTATTGTGTGGTTGGTCGGCGAAATCTCAAACTTCTCTGCGCCCGTTTCAGGCCACTGGTATTTTACCCTCAAAGACTCCCGTGCTCAGGTTAAGTGCGCCATGTTCCGTGGCAACAATCGCCGAGTGACTTTTAAACCTCAGAATGGCAATCAGGTTTTAGTCAAAGCTCGTCTGTCATTGTATGAGCCTCGTGGTGACTACCAACTTATTATCGAAAGTATGCAGCCTGAGGGTGATGGCCGACTTCAGCAGCAGTTTGAAGAACTGAAAATGAAGCTGGCCGGTGAAGGTTTGTTTGCCCAAACCAGTAAACAAACATTGCCGGAGCACCCAAAACGCGTTGGCGTAGTGACCTCCAAAACCGGCGCTGCCCTCTTCGATATTCTTGATGTCCTTAAGAGGCGTGATCCTTCGTTACCTGTCGTGATTTACCCTACATTGGTTCAAGGAGAAGATGCGGCCATTCAGATCGCACAGGCGATAGGTTGTGCGAATAGTCGCAACGAATGTGACGTGTTGATTGTTGGCCGTGGTGGCGGCTCTTTGGAAGATCTTTGGTGTTTCAACAACGAAGTTGTTGCACGTACAATTGCAGCCAGTCAGATACCTATTATCAGTGCTGTTGGACATGAAATTGATGTGACTATCGCCGACTTTGTTGCCGATATGCGTGCACCTACGCCGTCAGCCGCAGCGGAATTAGTCAGCCGAGATAACAGCCATAAAGCGCAAGCCATCAATACTCGTCAGCACAAACTTCATAGTGCTATTCGTCATTATCTGACCAAGCATAAACAAAACACGTCGGCGCTACAGCACCGACTGGAACGTCAACACCCGTCTCATCAACTTCAGAGACAGAGCCAACAGCTCGACGAGTTGTCTGTTCGTCTGCAACGCTCAATGGAACGCTATCTGACTACCCGCAGTCAGAACGTAGAACGCCAGCAATATAAGCTACAACTCCACTCTCCAGTGGCGCGACTTAATGAACAGAAGCTGTCGTTACAAAGACTTGAGCAAACTCTGATGGACGCGATGGACAGAAAGCTACTTAACTCTCGCCACCAACTCGCACTGGCTACTGAAAAACTGGATACTGTCAGCCCGCTCGCGACGTTAAAACGTGGCTACTCCATTACTCAAGATGCATCAGGTAAAGTGCTGACCAAAGCGGCCGAGACAAAAACGGGTGATACTCTGGTCACCCGTTTATCTGACGGAGAGATACATTCTACCGTCGTTTAAGCCTGTTTAATGAACTGAAAGCCAACTCTGGACTTCGACTTAAGTTCGTTACAAGTGTGACAAAAATAGCTGGCGGAACCACAAGCCTGTAATTTTTCTAGCTTGTCTTCACACTCAGGGCAGTAGCCAACCTTGATGTAATCACTTGCACAGTCATTGCAGTGGTAATGACCTTGCCACTCTAGCTCTTTCTGACATACTGGACACGGGTTCATATTGAATTCTCTTAATCGATGCTTCTACTGAGAGCTTATATTCTGAGGCACTCCAGATACTATGATCTAAGTCACTCTCAGTGGTGATGCTTAACCTGATACATCTGCTTATCCGCTTGTTTAATCAAGCACTCAATAGAGTCTAGGCGTTCAATATTCACAATAGACAACCCGACACTCACATTGACTTCAATCGTATGCAGTGGAGTAATCTCTGCCAAACTTTCTCTGAGCTCGGTATGCAGGGTCCGGAGAGCTTCTTCATCATCTGAAAACGCAAACGCGACAAACTCATCGCCACCATAGCGTCCACTAATGCCTGACTCTGAAAAACAGTGTTTGAAGGCGTGGCCAACTGCTGTTAACACAACATCCCCTGCTTCATGTCCATTCTTGTCATTGATCTGCTTGAACTTATCAATATCGGCAAAGAAGCATGCGACGTAAGTTAAATTGGTGTTGAGACAATCAGAAGCTCGCTGAAGCAACGCTCGTCGATTCAGACAACCTGTTAAGCAATCATAACTAGCGTGATAGTGAAGCTGCTGTTCAAGCTGATATTTTTCCCACGCGACAGCGTAAAGAGAAGCCAACATTTCTAGAACTTCCAGCTCTTCTTCGCTTGGCTTAGAAGGTTGCGAGCTGTATATCGCAAATGTACCCATCACAGTCTGATCATTCGCTAATATAGGTACCGACCAGCAAGCGCGAAGGTTAGCTTTTTCAGTAATAGAGAGAAAAGGCGCCCAGTTAGGGTGGTGATTGATGTCTTCCACCACAACCGTTCGCTTGAGAAAAGCCGCTGCACCACAAGAGCCGACGTTTTCCCCAATCTCAACCCCTTCTATCGCCTGATTGTAGAAATCAGGCAAACTAGGCGCATATTCCAAATGCAATTGTTGTGTCGGCTCATCAAGACGCAAAATGGACGCACGGCGTTCACCAAACCAATGCTCGGACAGATCAACCACTCTGCGATTGAGTTCTGCTTTCCCCATTCCTAATGCAAGCTTGGTGAGCAACTTATTGACCTCTCTGTGGGCATTCAGAAGTCGGTTATAACTCATAAGGCTGACTCGTTTTTATTATTAACAGAACAAAGTAACATATAAGGTCATTTTATAATCAGACCTTAGCCACACTAGCATACTGAATAATTGATTATCGAGTTGACATCTATATTATGGGGTAAAGATCTTCATGAGATCATCGGCTAAATCCATTTTGATCAGCGATCACCCCTCAAAAGAATATTTATATAACCACACACCGAAAGCATAAGTTACATGTGCTGTTTTTGAATTTAAAACAATATTAAAACCCAAATAAAGCGCAAAAACCCAGGCATTTAGAATTTAATAAAATGATCGCATTATAATTATGCCGCGATTACATTAGTGTGCATTTCAATATTTTGCGCATCAATTTGAATCAAATTAACCACAATGTCTTTGTATTCATTGAGGTTTTTAGCATGTGTACCACCGCAAGGGATTTCAGCAAGGTTCTGTTCTCCAAGATCACATCGCCAATAACGTGAATCTGTTAACGCATTGCCACAGCATTTTATCTCGATATCAGAATCGACAGTTAACCATTGTGCTATCTGCTGGTTAACCCAGGATTGTATCTTTTCTAAATCAGCCAGCATGTCTGCACTGTTTAGCCCTCGCTTGCGCAGTGTTTTGCCAAGACGGTATGTATCGATACACTTATCTTCACTCACAAAGCTTGCCTCTTGGGCATAGCTGTTAAAGTCGTAGTAGCCGTGTGGGTCTTTACGATCTGCCTCTTTGCGCCAGTAACCATTTTCCACTAACACTTTGTTAAGCGCCAAATAGGCGATATGCCCAGCGCTGTGTCCCCGACTCAGTGCTTGCTGATACGGTTTGTCTACAACGAGTGTGACCTCCTGCTGAGCCACAAGGCCTGTGACCGATTTATCTAGGCAATGCACAACAACAAATGCCCATCCTTCTTCATCGCGTTTGACTGGGATTGCACTGCCAACGTAGAGCTCATCACTGCTGAGTTCAACAGCGCCAACCAAACAATCAATCACCACGTGACCGTCAATGGTTCCTTTATCCGCTGGATGATCAGGCCAGATATGACTTACGGGGTGGAATGGGGTCATTTCGGTGATGAGGTAAAGGTAATCTTGTCCCAATTCAACGCGTTGAACCTGAGAAGCAAGCTGCCACGTATCGTGACAAAAGCGTGTAATTGTAGGTGTAACAGACATCTAGCTATCCTGTATAAAAAAAGCGCCCTTATTTAAAGGCGCTTTTTGTTGTTCTATATTATTTCTTGCGGTTTTTCATCATGCTCATCAAGCGCTTACGTTTACGCTCTTGAGACAAGGTCATCTTATTTGACTTGCCTTCAAATGGGTTATCGCTGTTTTGGAATTGAATTCGAATTGGCGTGCCCATGATCTCTAATGACTTACGGTAATAGTTCATCAGATAGCGCTTGTAAGAATCCGGCAGTTCATTAACCTGATTACCGTGAATCACCACGATTGGTGGGTTATAACCGCCTGCGTGTGCATATTTCAGCTTCACGCGACGACCACGAACCAATGGTGGCTGGTGATCTTCGGTCGCCATTTTCATGATACGAGTCAGAACCGAAGTGCCCACACGAGTGGTCGCTGACTTATACGCTTCTTGAACAGACTCGAATAAATGGCCAACACCAGTGCCGTGAAGAGCAGAAATAAAGTGAATACGAGCGAAGTCAACAAAACCAAGACGACGATCGAGCTCTTTTTTAACGTGCTCTTTAACGTCCATATCCAAGCCGTCCCACTTGTTAACGGCAATGACAATCGAACGACCTGCGTTCAATGCAAAGCCAAGCAGGCTAAGATCTTGGTCTGAGATGTTTTCGCGTGCATCGATAACAAGCAGTACAACGTTAGCATCTTCTACCGCTTTCAAAGTCTTAACAACGGAGAACTTCTCTACTGTTTCGTTGATACGCTTACGACGACGGACACCCGCAGTATCGATAAGAACATACTCTCGACCGTCTCGCTCCATCGGAATGTAGATAGAGTCACGAGTCGTGCCCGGCATGTCATACACAACTACACGCTCTTCACCAAGGATGCGGTTAGTGAGCGTCGATTTACCAACATTTGGACGACCGATAATCGCCAATTTGATTGGTTGATCTTGAAGACGCTTAAATTCCGCTTCTGCTTCTTCTTCAGTGTAATCAAGCTTCTCTTCATCTTCGTCAATGAAGTCTGTAAGATCTTCGATTTCACCTCGTGCTTCTTCCGCCATTTTCTCAGCAAATGGGTTTAGTGCGCGGTCAATCAATGCACCCACACCACGGCCATGTGCCGCAGCAATCTGGTACATGCTTTCAACGCCTAGCTGCCAGAAGTCAGCCGAGGCTGCATCCGCATCAATGCCATCAACTTTGTTAACGACAAGCATTGAAGGCTTTTCAATCTTACGCAGGTGATTAGAAATCGCGATGTCCGATGGAGTTAGACCGGCACGGCCATCCACCATAAACAGTACAACATCAGCTTCATCAATCGCCGCAAGCGACTGTTCAGCCATTTTAGTTTCAACACCTTCTTCAGTACCGTCGATACCACCAGTGTCAATAACAATAAATTCGTGTTCACCAAGCTTAGCTTGGCCATATTTACGGTCACGAGTTAAGCCAGGGAAGTCCGCGACTAATGCGTCACGCGTGCGAGTCAGTCGATTAAACAACGTTGATTTACCAACGTTTGGACGCCCTACCAGAGCAACAACAGGTACCATAACAACCTCTACAATATACTTTCTATGTAGTTATAGGTAATGACTAATCCCAATACCAGTGTTTACCTATAACTACAGATTTTATTTTGTTCTATCCAATAAAACGGCTCCCAACTGTTACCAGCCAGGAGCCGAATGTGAATTATATCACACGATTACTTGGTAATGCTCAGTTTCTTTACATCGCCATTACGTGTTACTGCAATGTAGCCATCTGGCACATTAATTGGCGCAACTGCGAAACCGCTGCTGTTGATTTGCTGCTGTGCAACAAATTCGCCAGTATCTCGGTCAAGCCAATGCAGATAACCTTCGCTATCGCCCACAACCACATAGCCATTAATGAGTGCCGGTGCGGTCAATAGACGGTGTTCAAGTTGCTCGTTACTCCAAAGCTCTGTGCCACTGCGTGCATCAACGGCAACCAGATAATCTTTATCTGTCACAACAAACAGACGACCACCATCGCTGGCAAGATCAGTAGATGACGAGTATTTACGCTTCCAGACTGACTTACCCGAGCGCAGATCAATAGCGGTCAACTGACCGTTATAACCAACAATATACAGTGTGCTACCAAGAACCAGTGGAGAAGCATCAACGTCGACTAGACGATCGATTTCTGTTGCTCCTTGTGGCGTACCGATAGGCTGTTGCCAAATCAGCTGACCACGCTCTGCAATCGCAGCCGCTAGACGACCATTCGCTGTTCCCCAGAATACACCGCCAGATACCGTCACAGGAGCGCTGTTACCGCGCAGAGTCAGACTTGGCACTTCTGTGCTGATGGTCCACTTGATATCACCGGTTGCCTGATCCAGAGCAATCAACATACCCGTTGCAGTGTGAACAATAACTAAGTTGCTTTCCGTCGCAGGTGCCGCTAGCACTTCACCTTCAACATCTACACGCCAGTTCACTTCACCGGTTTCTTCGTTCAGGGCAATCACCTGACCGTTTTCACTACCAATAAAAATTTGGCTGTAACCTGCAGTGATGCCACCAGATAAGCGAGCGGGAACATTCTGTTCAAGATCTTGTTGCCACAAGGTACTGCCATTTTCAGGGCTCAGTGCCTTCACAATACCTTCACGGCTTGCAACAAAGACTTTGTCATAAGCATATTCAGGAGACAATTTAGAGAAGTAGTTTGATACGCCATCACCAACACTGGCACTCCATTCACTCTTCGGAGTGAATTCACTGTCAACCTGAGGCACTGGCGCCATGATAATGGTATCTTCTTCACTGGCACAGCCAGCAAGAACACCCAAAATGGCCGCCGCAGTGAGGGCTTTTTTCAGCATTTTATTCATGCACAGCACCATTACTTCGCCAGGTCGTCCAGTTTCATTTGTATAGTCTGACTTGCATCATCCGCTTGCTGTGCTTCGGTATAAGCTGCGTACGCACCTTCCGCATCACCTTTACGAAGAAGGATATCCCCCTTCAGCTCAGCAACACGTCCAGCCCAGCTTTCATCATTAATTGCAGCTAGTTCAGAAACAGCCGCATCAAATTCACCCTGTTCTGCTTTCAAGCGAGCAAGACGGAAAGAAATAACAGAAATTAGTGCTTGGTCTTCAGTCGCTGTTTTTGCCCATTCAAGCTGCGCAAGTGCTTCATCTAAGCTGCCCGCTTCAACCTGCACTTTCGCTAGTTGAAGAGCTGCAAGGACTGCATACTGAGTCTCTTTGTTAGCATCAATAAAGCTCTGAACCGCACCTTCGCCTTCAGCACCTTTGGCCGCCAGTTCCTGAACAGCCTTGGTATAACTTTCAGACGCAGCTTCCTGAGCTGCTGTCACTGAATCTTGGTAGTAGCGCCAACCAAATAGGCCACCCAGACCGATAACCGCGCCGAAAATGACCGCTTTACCGTTTTCTTTCCACCAATCTTTGATCGCTTCTACTTGTTGTTCTTCAGTATCGTAGAGTTCCACTTCCTGTCCTCTTGAATCTAAAAAGTGGTGACTAGAATCACCACTTCAAATTTGAATGCGTTTAAACCAACTCTGCCAGCTTAGCTGCAACGTCTGCTTGGCCGTAAGTTTCTTGAGTGCCGCCAATCAGGTCTTTCAGTACCACAGTGTTATCTGCTACTTCGTTTTCACCAAGAACCAGCGCCACTGCTGCACCTACCTTGTCGGCACGCTTAAATTGTTTCTTAAAGTTACCACCACCGAAATGGTTCATCACACGAATGCCTGGAACTTGCTCACGTAGTAACTCAGCCAGCTTCATGCCCGCCATCATAGTGCCTTCGCCCGCAGTAACCATGTAGACATCAACAGAGCGGCGAACGTCTGTCAGTTCTAGTGTTTCTAGCATGAGAACCAGACGCTCAAGACCCATTGCAAAACCGACAGCTGGCGTTGCTTTACCGCCCAACTGTTCGACTAGACCATCATAACGGCCACCGCCACATACCGTGCCTTGAGCCCCTAAGCTTTCCGTGATCCACTCAAATACCGTGCGGTTGTAGTAATCAAGACCACGAACCAGACGCTCATTTACTGTGTATTCGATACCTGCAGCGTCAAGAAGTTCACAAAGACCAGCAAAATGTTGTTTGGACTCTTCACCAAGATAATCTGAAAGACGTGGCGCATCACCAAGAATCGCCTGAACGTCAGGGTTCTTAGTATCCAAAACGCGCAGCGGGTTTGTGTGCATACGACGTTTGCAGTCATCATCCAGAACATCGATGTGTTGCTCAAGGAAGGCAATCAAAGCTGTGCGGTAGTTAGCACGGTCTTCTAGAGAACCGATAGAGTTCAGCTCAAGACGAACGTGTTTATCAATACCCAACTCACGCCACAAACGTGCTGTCATCATGATAAGTTCAGCATCGACATCTGGACCATCCAGACCAAATACTTCTACACCACACTGGTGGAATTGACGGTAGCGGCCTTTCTGTGGACGTTCATGACGGAACATTGGCCCCATGTACCATAGACGCTGCTCAGAGCGGTCAATCAGACTGTTCTCAATACAAGAGCGCACACAACCAGCAGTCCCTTCCGGACGAAGAGTCAGGCTGTCACCATTGCGATCGTCAAAGGTGTACATCTCCTTTTCAACCACATCCGTGACTTCACCGATAGCACGGCTAAATAGATGAGTCATCTCAACGATTGGCATGCGCACTTCGCTGTAACCGTATGCGCTGATTACATTCTTCACTGCGTTTTCAAGTTTTTGCCACAGTGGTGATTGAGTTGGAAGGCAGTCGTTCATGCCTCGAATTGCTTGGATTTTCTTTGCCACAATATTTACCGTAATTTTGGTTACGTTGAGATTAATCTTTTACTTTTACGTCGATGCGGTTTGCTTCGTCTAATGTTGAAGCTTTTGCACGAATTTTAGCTTCTAGCTGGTCAACAAGGTCATTATTGTCGAAACGCTCTTTCTGACGTTTACCGTCTTCGTAGAATGCGCTCTTCTTGTTGCTGCCAGCAAGACCAAGGTGAGAGACTTCTGCTTCACCCGGGCCATTGACGACACAACCAATGATAGACACGTCCATCGGAGTAATGATGTCTTCAAGACGCTCTTCTAACGCGTTAACCGTGCTAATCACATCAAACTCCTGACGTGAACAGCTTGGGCAAGCAATGAAGTTGATACCACGGGAGCGAATACGCAGAGATTTAAGAATATCAAAGCCAACTTTGATCTCTTCAACCGGGTTAGCTGCCAGAGAAATACGCAGCGTATCACCGATACCTTCTGCCAATAGCATACCCAGACCAACTGCAGACTTCACAGAACCCGCACGAGCACCGCCCGCTTCTGTAATACCTAAGTGAAGTGGCTGATCGATTTTCTTCGCCAACAAGCGATACGAATCCACAGCAAGGAAAACATCTGACGCCTTTACACTGACCTTAAACTGGTCAAAGTTTAGACGATCCAGAATATCAACATGACGCATTGCAGACTCTACCAGCGCCTCAGGCGTTGGTTCGCCGTACTTCATCTGGATATCTTTTTCCAGAGAGCCGCCATTCACACCAATACGGATAGGAATATTCTTATCGCGCGCGCAATCAACGACTGAACGGATACGATCTTCGTTACCGATATTACCCGGGTTGATACGTAGACAGTCAACACCGTACTCAGCAACTTTCAGCGCTATACGGTAGTCAAAGTGAATATCAGCCACCAGCGGAATGTTGACCTGCTGCTTAATTAGCTTAAAGGCTTCAGCCGCATCCATAGTAGGAACTGACACTCGAACGATATCAGCACCGACATTTTCCAGTGATTTTATTTGTGCAACAGTCGCTTCGACGTCTGTTGTTCTGGTGTTAGTCATTGACTGCACTGCAATCGGAGCACCGTCACCAATAGGCACATCGCCCACGTAAATACGAGTCGATGGGCGACGTTTGATAGGAGATTCGTGTTGCATATTTATTTCTAAGGTAAGGTGAATCTTGCTACTTTGCCTGAAGTATACCCAGAAAGGTCGACAGGTTCACTTGATAATGTCATTGAAACGTTTTCTGGGGCACCCAAAATCACGTTATAAGGCCTTTCACCGCTCACTTGTAAATCCTGACCGGCTTTCTTAATACCTGTCGCCAGTGTTTTACCTGTCGCATCTTTCACCTGAATCCAACAGTCATCGCTGAAAGACATTTCTAAGAGGTTGGCGACAACGGGTTCAGAAGAATTTTCGGTTTCTTTCTCTGGTTGGTTCGGCTCAGCGGCAACAACCGGTTCAGTGACTGGCTCCGTGACGACTTCAGGTTCAGCAGGCTCAGTAATTGCTTGGACAACTTCAGTTGGCTGCTCAACGATTTCAGGCTCAGCCGTTGCTGTTTCAACCGGAGTAGTGACCTCTTCAAGTGGCTGTTCAACCACTTGCTGGCCCTCTGGTGATTCATTAATCAGGCTTGGCTCAACCGCAGCAAAATCTAGCTCATCGTTTTCAGCCAGCTCTTGCTCGATTTTCATTTCTTGTTCCGTTGCAGTGGTCAGCTCAACTGCGCTGTTTTCTTGATTTTGCCACCACCAAACGGAAGAGATACCGACAATAATGGCAAAAATGCCCCATGTCAGAGTCATAATGCGGCTATCGTGTTTTTCTTTATTGGTCTTCTGCGAAAAGCTTTGCATCTCATGCTCTTCGTGCTGCGCTTCACCACAATCATCTAATGCGCACAACACCACAGATTCTTTAATGCCCACGACACGTGCATAAGAACGGAGGTAACCACGAGTAAAGGTCGCCACCTGTTCACTTTCAAATTGATTCAATTCGATGTTTTCAATGATGGAGCGACGCAAACGTAGTCGATCCGCCACTTGTTGCTGCGTCAGGCCGAGCTCTTCACGTTTTTGTTTTAAAATCGTACCCGCTTCGACTTTATTCTCTTCTTGTACTGGTGTTTGCTGTTCAACACTCATAATGTTTTAACGTCTCTTTTCAGGGGATTCTGAGCCAATCGCACGTTTATCGTTTTTCGTTAGTTGTGCTGGTTTTGTTCAAAATCCAAAATTTTTGAGGATATTGCCTCACCAAATTGCATAAAAGTACTTCACTCAATCGCAGAGGTATTACCTCTAAAGCACTAAAGTTTAATTCTAATAGATATCAGAGATGAAACAACATAGAAAAGGCGCATAAATTACAAGCAGCTCAAGGTTTTTCCTGATTTTGACATTATTTAGCAACACCAATTTACAAAAAAGCCAGAGCTGAGCCCTGGCTTTGTCGTCAAAACACTCAATTAAACTGCTTTTACTGCGATGGTGTCACCTTTAGCGGCACGAATCATTGCGGTGCGTTTAGTACGGTCAATCACATCACCAACCAACTGACCACATGCGGCATCAATATCATCACCACGCGTTTTACGAACCGTCACTGTATGCTCATATTGCATTAATGTTTTCTGGAAACGGTCAATGCGTGAGTTGCTTGGTTTTTTGTAAGGAGAACCCGGATAAGGGTTAAACGGAATCAGGTTAATCTTACACGGCGTATCTTTCATCAGCTCAGCCAATTCACGCGCATGGTCCATATCATCGTTTACATGGTCCAGTAGCACGTATTCCACAGTCACTTTACCGCGGTTCGCATTGGAAGAAGCGATGTAACGACGCACAGATGCTAGGAAGTCTTGAATATCCCAACGGTCGTTGATTGGCATGATTTCACTGCGCAACTTATCGTTTGGTGCATGAAGTGAAATCGCTAGCGCGACATCAATTTGACCTGTCATTTGATCCAGACCCGATACCACACCAGAAGTCGATACCGTAACGCGACGTTTAGATAGACCAAAACCTAGATCATCCAACATCAATTCCAATGCTGGGATCAGGTTTTTCATGTTTAGCAGTGGCTCACCCATCCCCATCATCACAACGTTAGTGATAGGACGACGGCCTGTCTCTTTTTCCAAACCAATTTCACGTGCTGCACGCCATACCTGACCAATAATCTCAGAGACTTTCAGATTACGGTTAAAGCCTTGCTGAGCGGTTGAACAGAACTTACATTCCAATGCACAACCAACCTGAGACGACACACACAAAGTCGCACGATCATCTTCAGGAATATAAACCGTTTCTACGTCCTGGTCGCCAACCTTCATCGCCCACTTAATTGTCCCGTCTGAAGAGTGTTGAGCTTCCGCCACCACAGGGGCTTTAATCTCACACCGATGGATCAATTTCTCACGCAGCTTCTTGTTAATGTTGGTCATCTTCTCGAAGTCATCGACACCAAAATGGTAGATCCACTTCATCACCTGCTCGGCACGAAATGCTTTTTCACCTAGCTCTTCAGCAAAAAACTTGCGCATTCCTTGGCGATCAAAGTCGAGTAGATTGATTTTTTCAGTGGTCATGTGGCCTCACGAAACGACGTAACATTAATTAAGGGCGCGAATTGTACAGCCTTTATTCAGCGACAACAAGAGGTCTAACACCCTGTATTTTTTAAGGCATTAATATCTCAGTGATTAAATTTCATACAGAAACAATCAACCCGCCAAATCGGCGGGTTGCGGTTAGCGGGAGACTTGTTTTATCTGTTCAACAATCGCTTTTAAACCATTGCCTCGCGATGGGCTGAGATGGGCAATGAGACCCAATTTTTCAAAGTACTCATCAATATTGAATGCCTGAATTTCTGCGCTGGTTTTGCCATTATAAGCCGCCATAACGAGCGCAATAAGGCCTCGCACAATACGTGCGTCGGAGTCAGCGCAAAAATGCCACACACCATCAAGATTTTCACTCACCAGCCAAACCTGGCTTTCACAGCCTGAAACCGTGACTTGCTCAGATTTCAGCTCATCAGGCATCGCAGGAAGTTTCTTCCCCCACTGAATGACCTGACGGTAACGATCCTCCCAGCCTTTAAAGCCTTGCATAGTCGTAACGATGTCTTCTGCTTGAATATCAGTGCCAAAAGGTGACTGTGGGAATGAGGACATAAGAATCTCCAAACGAACTATTTACGGTATTTCTGAATCAGCTTCTCGACAATGCGCGAAACCGCCACAAAGCCGAATGTTGCGGTAACGACCGTCGCCGCCCCAAATCCACTGGCGCAGTCCATACGCTTTGGCCCTTCCGCTGTAGATTTAACACCGCACACACTGCCGTCTGGCTGAGGGTACTTCAGTTGTTCCGTTGAAAATACGCACTCAATGCCAAATTTACGCTGCGGATTCTTGGGGAAATTATGGTGACGACGCAAAGTATCTTTAATTTTTTTCGCCAATGGGTCTTGGATGGTTTTGGTCAGGTCAGCAACTTGAATCTGGGTTGGATCGACTTGCCCACCTGCACCGCCGGTAGTGATCACTTTAATCTTGTTGCTACGACAATACGCCAGCAGTGAAGCTTTCGCTTTCACGCTGTCGATCGCATCAAGCACGTAATCAAACTCTTTTGACAGATATTCATGCTGGTTGTCTGGCGTAATAAAGTCATCAATCAGATTAACTTTGCACTCTGGATTGATAAGATTGACGCGTTCGGCCATCACTTCAATTTTACTCTGTCCCACCGTACCGCTCATGGCATGGATCTGACGGTTGATGTTAGTAACACAGACATCATCCATATCAATCAAGGTCAACTCACCGATGCCTGTACGAGCCAATGCTTCAACCGCCCAAGAGCCTACGCCGCCAATGCCGATCACACAAACGTGCGCGGCACGAAGGATCTCCACTTCGCTATTGCCATAAAGACGACGAGTGCCGCCGAAGCGTTGGTTGTAGTTGTCTGAAGCCGGAGTATCAAGTTCGCGCATGGTGCTGTTCTTCCGCCGAGTGATGGTACAAAAATAAAGAGTGCGATTTATACGCACTCTTTATTAAAAAGTCTAGATGAGAAAAGCTATTGTAACTTCTCGGGAGGCAATGCCCAAGGCGCTTGAGTTGACGAGTTTTCCAGCCCCAGCTTCCACACTCGCCCAAAGTGCTTATAGTGACCCGCCTCAGTTCCTGCTCTCGGCCCCATACCATGGTATAAATCGAGGTGATTCTGCTTCACCGCACCACCAGTATCGAGAACAATTAGTAGGCGTAACTGATGGGCACCACTCCAAGTGCCATCGGCATTGAGCAATGGCACTTCAGCAAGAATAGGTGTTCCCATAGGGAAAATCGAACGGTCACCCGCCACAGATGCCATTGGCAGTAATGGGATCCCAGCTGTACCTGTCACCGGAGCGTCCGCTCGGGGCTCAAAGAACACATAAGATGGATTTTGTTCAAGTAACTCACGAACGGTCGCTTCATCATTTGCCATCACCCACTCTTTGATAGCTTTCAGCGACATTTTTTCGCGCGGGACTTGGTCTCGCTCTATCAACACCTTACCAATGCTGACGTAAGCTTTGTTGTTTTTCCCACCGTAGGCAAAATACTCCAGCGTATCGTCATCTTCAAAATGAACAAAGCCGCTGCCCTGCACTTCCATCAGGAATGGGTCGATCATATTCGCTGCATAACCTAATTCCAGTCCTTGTCCTTCTAATGCACCGTCATAAATTTGAGCGCGCGTCGGGCAATCAGCGTCACACTCTGGTTTGCCATAGACTGGGTATTTGTAGGTTTCATTCGGTTCGTGGCGCAATTCCATTACTGGTGAGAAATAGCCGGTGAACAAGACGTTACCTTGCTTATCACCGCCGCCTAGCTGGGCAGTTTGAATGCCAAAGTCAGCTAACTGCGCAGGATCACCACTCTGTAATACCCATTCATTGAGCTTTTCATACAAAGGCTGATAAACCCGAGCCATAGAAGGTGAGTTTTCAACGACTTGTTGAGACTGTTTGGTAAATTCAGTGAAATCCCGTGGTTTGTCCGATTCTACAACTGCGGTTTTATTCAGAATCGAATTAAATTCACCATCAAGATATTGTTGAGCACGATCGTGCGGTTGTGCACAGCCAAAGAGAACACTGGCTGCCACAATTGGAAGATATTTTTTGAACACAGGTTTATTCCTTTCAAGCCTGTAACAAAGGATGACAAACTCAAACGGTTAGCGCAATCAGATAGACGTTAACGAATGTTATTTTTGGACTTTTCTGACAATTGATAAATAGGCTGATAATGCGGTTCAGAAATCAGTCTCATCTGGCTGAAGCTCTGATTAAGGATTTGGTAACGACGCTTTTCTTCGCCCACCTGAAATTCAACATAGCTCCCGTTAAAGCGGTAACGCGTGTTAACCACACCACCGTCAATCACCACACCGGTTTCATTGAGCACGAAGCGGTCTGCAGAGTAAGGCGCCACACCCTGTTCGACCCATGTTCCATAAACCATTGAATTAGGATGTGTAATATCCTGATATCGGTCGTAGAGCACTTTGGATACAAAGATGGCAGCTACGGCCAGCACAACAGCAGCAATCAATACTCCACGCTCTAACAATTTCTTTTTCTTCAAATTTGACGCCTACTTTGAACTTCATTAACCAGCTAATGACAAGTTTATTTATTACGTTAAGTGTTAGCCTAATTACTTAACTTTGCTAGAAATAAGTATGGTTCTCACCACACCTATAACATTCAAAAATATCTCCAGCTATTGAGTTGATACGTTTTTTGGCGCTCTCTCCCAAAAAGCCCTTGCCGCCAAGGGAATAAAATTGCAATATAATCACATATAAATTCATCTTTATTGGATAAATAGTGAAGATTCGTAATACCGCTTTAGTCAAAGGCTTCCGCCAATCGGCCCCTTACGTGAATGCCCACCGTGGCAAAACCATGGTCATCATGCTAGGTGGCGAAGCGGTTGCTGATAACAATTTTGCTAATATTATCAGCGATCTGGCTCTGCTTCATAGCTTGGGGGTCAAGATCGTCCTCGTCCATGGCGCGCGCCCGCAAATCAATCGAATTCTAGACCGATTCCAACATGATACGCCCTATCACAAAGGCGTTCGTATTACTGATGAAACTAGCCTAGATATCGTCATGCAAGCCGCAGGACAACTTCAGTTAGCCATTACCGCCCAGCTGTCGATGAGTTTGGGCAATACGCCTATGGCCGGTACTCAGCTTAACGTCGTGAGCGGTAACTTTGTCATTGCACAACCACTTGGTATTGATGATGGGGTTGATTACTGTCACAGTGGTCGAATTCGTCGAATTGATGTCGAAGGCATCAACCGTACACTCGATCAAGGCTCTATAGTGCTACTTGGCCCAATTGCCAGCTCAGTAACCGGTGAATCCTTCAACCTTTTATCCGAAGAAGTTGCAACTCAAGTTGCACTCAAATTACATGCTGACAAGTTAATTGGCTTTTGTTCGGAACAAGGGGTCATTGATGAGAATGGAAATGCTGTTGCTGAGCTCTTCCCGCGTGAAGCAGAGCAGTTTCTCGAAAAACTTGAACAAGACAGCGGCAATAGCGAAGACAGTGCCTCAGGTACTATCCGCTTTCTGCGTGCAGCCACTACCGCCTGTCGAGCTGGCGTCCCACGCAGCCATTTGGTGAGCTACAAAGTTGATGGTGCCTTAATTCAGGAGTTGTTCTCCTTAGATGGTATCGGTACTCAAATCGTAAGAGCGAGTGCCGAGCAAGTTCGCCAGGCTGACATCGACGATATTGGCGGGATACTAGATTTAATTCGTCCTCTCGAAGAACAGCGCGTACTGGTGAGGCGATCTCGCGAGCAGCTTGAACAAGAGATTCATCAGTTCACCATCATCGAAAAAGATGGCCTGATCATCGGCTGTGCAGCGCTTTACCCATACACTCAGGAAAAAATGGCTGAGATGGCGTGCGTCGCCATTCATCCAGAATACCGTGATGGTAATCGTGGCGTCTTGCTGCTCAACCATATCAAATTACAATCGAAGGCTCAGGGGATTAAGCATATTTTCGTTCTGACGACACGCAGCCTACATTGGTTCCGCGAACAAGGCTTCTATGAAATGTCTGTTGATTTTCTTCCTTCGCAAAAGCAAAACCTCTACAACTACCAAAGAAAATCGAAGATTCTAGCGATTGAACTGTAATGCATAGTGATAAGACAAAGAGTTAGGCAGTTTCTTTGTCTTGTCTCATCACTGAAACGCTGTTGTCACTATTTAGATCAATTTTTCCGCTTTATTTTGTCGCATTAACTGGTTAAAATTCGAGCTCCCTAATAACCCGCTACGGGAAAAAGGGGAGCCCGATTGGACTCGTCTTCAACTTACAGGCACCTAAGCCTGATAAGTCGCACGGATTGCTTGAGGTAGATAACAACGTCACTAAGAGCAAATGACCGATGAAAACCATCATCTGTAACTCGATCCAGAGTTTCTGGGATATGGCTGATAACGAACTTCTGGAAGGGCTGGACGTCCACTGCGTCTTTCCTGTCAGTAAGGGTTTAAAAGCATTTATATTGAACTACCAGCAGAAGTACGGCATCCGCAGTATCTCTTTCAGCCAGGCAATTCAATAACTCCTCTCAATAGCCATGGATGGTAATTGTTATAAACGGTTTACCAAGCCACTTGCTCTCTCAGTCCTGATCTTCACCCCTCGCGCCAAAACTCTGTCATCCACATATAAACTCAATTTTTGTTTTGCACGCGTAATGCCCGTGTAGATAAGCTCACGAGTCAGAATTGGTGTAAATTCCGGTGGTAATATCATCAAGGTGTGCTCAAATTCGCTGCCCTGTGATTTATGAATCGTCATCGCGTAGGCCGTTTCATGCTCAGGTACTCGGCTTGGAAGCACAGCTTTAACCGAGCCATCAGGGAGTTCGAAAAACACCTTCAGTCGCTCAACTCCGTCCGAGTTATCACGTAAACAAAGGCCAATATCACCATTGTACAAACCCAATGCGTGATCGTTACGTACCACCATAACGGGCCTTCCGTGATACCAAATCTCGTCCTGAACCTGAATCATTTTACGTGCGTTTAATGCTCGCTCTATGCGTTGATTAAGTCCTGAGATGCCAAAATCTCCTTCCCGAACGGCACACAGCAAACGACATTTTGCGAACAGCTGCAGCGCATCTTTTGCGCGCTGATGAGTGGTTTCTGGTTGTTCAGTGTTGGGATCCACCACCACTTGTCCGATTCTCTTTAAGTAATGGCTGTATTCCTGTGCCAATGTTTGAATCATCTGACTGTAGTGCTGACCATCGATAGGAAATCTCGCTATGTCTTCGAAATCTCGCTGCCAGACCCAATCGACTTTTTGCATTGAGCCGGAATTGATCGCTTTCGCTAATTGTCCGATACCTGAACGGGCATCAAATCGGTAGCTCTTTTGCAGCATGCACAAACTATCAGCAATAGTCGCCGTAGTATTGGAGGATTGGGCTAGTGTCTGGTAGCCAGTAAGCTGAGCAATCACACCAGCGTGAGGGGCACTGTAGCCTTGTTGGTAAAAGGAACAAATATCTCCCAACACCGCCCCAGCTTCCACCGACGCAAGCTGATCTTTATCACCGAGCAGTATCAAACGAGCATGTTTAGGCAGTGCATCCACCAGCTTGTACATCATAGGCAGATCCACCATAGAGGCTTCATCCACCACTAAGATATCGAGGTGAAGTGGATTGTGCTGGTTGTGACGAAATTCAACACTGTTTGGCACAGCTCCTAGCAAGCGATGCAAAGTGCTGGCGTCGGTTGGGATTTGCTCTTTAAGCGCAGGTTCAACAGGCAATTCTGCTACCGCCTTACCGATAGATTCCGTCAATCGCGCAGCCGCTTTACCTGTCGGAGCGACGAGCTTAATCACCGGAGCATCGCCAGCTTGCTGAGCCTGAGTGATCAAAGCGGCAAGCAATTTCGTCACGGTGGTGGTTTTTCCGGTACCCGGACCACCAGAAATCACCGCAAAGCGTCGCGTCAATGCCACAGCTGCCGCTACCTTTTGCCAGTTAACACAGACCGACACGGGTACCAACTGATCCAGCACGTTCAAATGCTCTATTTTGGTCGCACTAAGGAGCTTTTGGTCTATGGTAGGCCAATCGAGCTGTTCGCTGCTCACTACATCAAGATGATCGCAGACTAACTGCTGTCTCAGTACCTGTGTAGAACTCCCATCAGATTGCGCGGAGGCCAGATCAGTAAAGAGGTAACGATAGTTTCTGGCAAACAGGTGATTCAACAACTCTGCCAGTTTTTGAGCATCAGTAGGCTTTAGGATCATAGGTGACCCAAAGCTGTTCAAGCGATTTGCCAGTACAACTTCGTAATGCCAATAACGATGCAGGTAAAGTCGTTCACCGTCAAAAATCATTGGCGATGTCTGCCCTTGATCTCCGACCAAAGATGAAGCTTGAAGTAGTGATGGCCAATCTACCTTTTGTAGCATTTGATTAAGCTCAACAGCCGCATCACCAAACAGCCCCAATTTGGCTGCCAAATCCACAGGCTGTCCGTAACAGTCAAACAGTGGCAAGCAAATATGCCCCTTACCTAGCTCGCAGCTGAGGATTGCCGCAACAAAAGCAACGTATTCATCTTTACTTTGAGCAAGAATAAATCGAGCAAACTGATAATCAATCTGTCGGATTGAACCTTTGCTCGCCAGAGGCTGAAGACGCGAAAAGAGATCTTGCATGATTAGAGTAACTCCATCTGACCAGAGCTGGACTGTTTCGGTTCGATAGGACGGCCATCAATCAGACTGTCCATGTCTTCGAGAAACTCAAGTGTCGGCCGTGCAGAGAAAATGCCGTGTTCACTTGCTCCGTCCATACCGCGCAAAAACAGGTAATAGACTCCGCCGAAGTGAGTCTGGTAATCGTAATTTGGTACGCGAGTTCGCAGGAATCGGTGTAAAGCCAGCGCATAGATTTGATATTGGAGATCATAGCGGTGATCCACCATGGCCGTTTTCAGGGCCTCGCCATGATAGTCAGCGACATTATCTCCAAGGTAATTGGATTTCCAGTCAAGTACGTAATACTTGCCCTGATGTTCAAACACCAAGTCAATAAAACCTTTCAGCATACCCTGTGTGGAATGAAAGCCCAGATCGCCTGCTTTGGCAGACAGAGGGTCGTGACGCTGAATGACGCGATTCAATGCGGGTGCAGTCAGTATTTCAATCGGCAACAAGAACTCCATTTCAACTAAACGTTGGGCAGGCTGTTTTTGATTGAGTTTCAGTTGCTTACCATCTAACGGCGTTGCCAATACAGTATCGACGAGTTGTTGAAGTATCGGCAACCAAGCAGGGTCAAGCTGCTCACTTTCCATCAAATTAACAATGATTTCGCTATTGCTGTCTGAGGTTGCAGATTCGGTAAACTCAACCTCTTCAAATAAGGTGTGAAGGAAGGTTCCTGGTCTGGCGCCTTTCGGGAAAGTAAAAATATTTTTCTCAGGCTCAAGCTGCTCTTCCTCCTGCTGTTCATCAGAAGAGTCGACATCCAATAACAATATGTCCGTCACAGCATCGTCAAAATGGTGGCTGGCTCCCTGCTTAACCAGACCGGAATAACTGGTGATGCGCCAGTTACGATCGATTTCATTTTGCAATTCATTGGCATGCAGCGCTTGCTTCTCTGCTTCGCGAGTAACGAGCTTTTCATTCACACTCTCTGGTAAATCCGCCAACTGGACACAACTCAGCTCCTGAGCGTGCTGTTGCAACGCAGCGGTTAAATCGGCGATGCCACCTGGCTCACCATTTTGTAATAAGTACCCCATCGCACTGTGGTGCACGCCAGTAGGCTCTTTCGTCGAGCGACCATTACGTAGCGGCGCCGCACCGACAAAGCAGCCATAAACCGCGCGAGTGAGCGCCACGTAGATCAAGCGCAGATCTTCCGCCAGCCTCTCCTTGTCAGCTTGCTGTAATGAGGCGTCCTGTTTGGTGATATCCAGAATGGTTTTGTCTGAAGCACTATCGTAATACTTGGCTTCACTCGCCTCTCGATAGCTGAACACAAACGGCAAAAACACCAGATCGTATTCCAACCCTTTTGATTTGTGGATGGTGACGATCTGCACCAAATTGCGCTCCGATTCCAAACGCTGGATCTGCTCCTCACTTCCCCCGAGACCATTGCGGGCATCACTAATGGCCTGAGCTAACCAGCGCAGCAAACCGTGGTCACTGTCGAGCTCTTGGCTGGCTTGCTGAAGCAGCTCTCCTATGTGCATAAAGTCCGTCAGAGATCGCTCGCCATTATCTTCTTCAAGCAATCGTTCTGCGATGTGTCTTTTACTCATCACGCTACGCAGCATCGGCAATACGCCACGTTGACTCCATAAGCGGCGATACTCCTTAAACTCATTGATGGCATTTTCCCATTCATTTTCATCATTATTGAGTTTGTCGAGGGTTCCGGCATCAAGAGCAAACAGCTCAGAAGCAAGGCTGGCTCTTAAAGCACGATCATTTTCCGGAGTGAGCACCGCTTGGAGTAATCGTTGTAAGTCTTCTGCCACCTGTGAGACAAATACACTATCTCGGTTAGACAGATACACGCTGGCAATCCCCTGCTCTGCCAAGGCCTGTTTGATCATTCGACCTTCACTGCCGGTTCGAACCAACACAGCAATGTCTCCGGCCTGAATTGCGTGTTGAGACTTTCCATCATCAAAAAACGCACGCTCGCTCTGAGCCGCCGACAAAATACGATGGATTTCATCGGCACAGGCCTGCGCCATGGCTTGATGATATTCACCTTTCGCCAATGGCTTCTCTTCAGCTTCTTGTAACCAGTAAGTCATTGCCGGTTGGCGCTGTCCATCTATCATCCACTGGCGTTTGTCTGCATTCGGGCTCGATTTAACCGGAATAAACGGAATGTCATCGTCATAAACAAACGGGCTGCTCGGCGTTTCGAACACCTGGTTCACCGCCGCGACCATGTCTGAGCTCGACCGCCAGTTGGTGCCAAGAGTGAAGTGAGAGGAGACCTGATTACGTGCCTTGATGTAGGTAAATATATCCGCACCACGAAAACCGTAAATCGCCTGTTTGGGATCACCAATCATGAACAAACCGCACTGAGGGTGCTCAAGATAGATACGGCTGAATATGCTGTATTGAAGCGGGTCGGTATCCTGAAATTCATCGATCATGGCGACCGGATAGAGAGAGCGGATTCGCTGCGTAAGCAGCTCACTATCATCTTCATCAATCGCTGCGGACAACTGAGTCAGCAGATCATCAAACGACAGCCACTGTTTCTGCTGCTTGGCCTTCGCCAACATCTCGCGGCACTGTTCTATGGCGTGTGCCAGCAGTGGTGCTTCAAGACTAATAGGTTTGGCGAGAAACTGCTCGATAGCAACAAAAGCGGGATGGCTTGGCGCTTGCCCTTTAGGGGTCTTCTCTTGCAGGATATTCTGCGCAAACTTTTCTAGTTTATCCGGGTACTCATAGCCCGTGGTTTCACTCGCTGCCCACATGTCCACCGCTTCAAGCCAAGCAGGCAATGATTTCTTGGTGTAGCTACGCTTGTTGACATCCGAGTCGCTGATTAGAGCAAGGTAGTCTTGTTGCCCTTCGCGCCAAATTGTTTTGAGTTCATCAATCTGTTTGAGGTTTTGGCTATACAGGTCAGCCATACTGCCTTGCATTGCTGGCACTGAGAGCTGCAAAGGTGCCCCGGTTAAATAAGGGCTGATCTTTTTCAACAGTTCGGCAGGCGCCCCCCAAATTCGGCGCACTTCACCGGCGAGATTAAGCGGTAGTGGGTAGAAATTACGTCGCCAGTAGTCTGCCACAACCTGAGCTTTAAGGTGACTCTCATCAGTAATGAATTCGTTATTAAAGCGACTACCGGATTCAAACGCATTTTGAGTCAACATGCGCTGACAAAAACCGTGAATCGTATAGACCGCCGCTTCGTCCATCTGCCTTTCCGCTTGAAGGAGAATTTCAGCCGCTTGAGAATGATCGTCAATGGCTTCAAGCAAAGGTTGAATCACGGGATCACCGCTTTGACCACGAGAAAAGGCCAGCCGCGCATCATGAATTCGGGCTCGAATCCGGTCTCTCAGTTCGGCGGTCGCAGCCTCAGTAAAGGTCACCACCAGAATTTGGTCCACCGTTAGCGGCTGCTGGTGTTTACTTTCCGCACAGCCATGACCAAGCAACAACCTGAGGTACAGGCCAGCAATAGTGAAGGTTTTTCCGGTTCCGGCTGACGCCTCAATTAAACGCGCGCCATGAAGCGGAAAAGTCATGGTATCCAGTGACGTTACCATTGACGTGGATGTCATAAAATTCGTGCCCTTGATGCATTTATTCCAGATCCAAATGTGATCCAGACTTTAAAATGATATTTATCAATAAAAATCCCATTCAAGATAGGATTTTATGAGACCTCTCTCACGGCAAGCGGCGAGTCTTACCGATAGTATTCGCTGCACGACTTACGCAGGCAATACCTGACGCTAAGCAACCGAATCATGGTCCCTCTGACCTGTGGCCGTACAGAAAACGCCCTACACCAATAATGATTTCCTGGCGGCCACCTACTTCTCTATCTCTTGATTATCTTTCACTGCCAGTCTCGGCGCTTGTAACACTAATGCCGTCAACGTCCTGACTTGCATCGCCAACTCATCGCTCCATTCAGGCCAGATACGAGCAATGTAAGCGTTCGCGCCTTCCCCATGACTAAGGTAACCATCGTTAAATGTGTCTGCCATTTTCTTGAGTGACTTTTCTTCATCATCAGCCCAATTACCACGGCTAAAGCCCGCTTCTACACAAGCTAAAGCGGTATTCGGGAAGTACGTTAAAGGCGTTGTCATTCCCTGATAGAACAAGCGAACCAACTCTCCCAGCGTCGAGTGAGCAGCAGCCGCACTCTCGAGAGGCGGAAACGTGAGGTGCACGGCTCCTTCTTTGCGGTCATAACCCACCATATGCGAGCATTGCTGATGCCCCATCGCGTTCATAGCCAAATGATCGATCCAGACAGCAAGATAATCCTGAGCACGTATTCGCCCACTGCGAAAACGAACTAAGCCCGATTGATAGCTTTGAGTTAGCCAACCTGTCAGCTGAACAGGCTTTCCTTCTCCCAGCACATCAAAGGTCAGTTTCACTTCAAGATCGTCGCTCGGTGAGCCACATAACCAAGTGAGCTTTTCTACCAGCTCTTCAGCCTGTACTCGATTGGTTTCAAATTCGATATCACCAAATGCGCCTACTGGTAGCTTACCTTGAGCACGTTGATGTGCGATGAAATCGTTAATGATAGCTTGCTGATCTCCTGCACCACTGAGCTGATGTTCAAGCAATAATTCCAACAGGCTATCGCGCATTTGGTAGCTTTCTAAGCCATTGAGAACGAATGGCTCATCATCTTCCATTACAGGTAACGGAGGCTCAAACACCACCTTGAGACGGCGATTGAAGAAATACTGCACAGGTAAACGCCAGAAGCGTTGTAACTCAACCAAATCCAGCTCAAGCGGATAGACTGCATCCAATAGGTAATCACTTAACTGGCGATTGAACTGGCCACCAACCTGTCCTTGTCGATTCGCCGCAGGCAACCACTCTTTAGCGTAACTGGCATTATGTTCAACAAAAGCACTCGGGCTAAACGGCACCATAGAGTGACTGGCACTAATACAGTTCAACAGGCGTTGACCCGATTCGTCCACTGCTAACGCTTCATCTCCTGCCAGACAGTAGTTTTGTTGGCAATATTCCATCAACTCAGACACCAATACTGACGGTACGCGCTCCGTATTGTCCTGAATCGAGCGACCCACATAGCTGATATAGAGCGTGTGTTGCGCTGACAACAAGGCTTCCAAAAATAGATATCGGTCATCATCCCGACGAGAGCGGTCGCCGGGCTTCGCCCGGCCATTCATCAAATCAAACCCTTCAGGCGGAACCGTTCGCGGATAAATCCCATCGTTCATTCCAAGCAGGCAGACAGTGCGGAATGGGATCGAGCGCATTGGCATCAGAGTACAGAAATTCACTTGGCCTGCTAAGAAGCGCTGACTGACTCGGGTTCCGGAGAGTTTGTTGTGCAAGTATTGAGAGACAATATTTGGCGTCAGATCCTGCTCATACGCCGCTTCTTGAAGTTGATCTTTCAATGACGTCAACGTATCCCGAATAGACTTAAGCGCCGCTTCTCCTTCCAGATCGACGCTAAAGAAGTCATCCAGCGCAACCGTCAAGGTTTCACGCCAGTGTTCAATGGACTGAGTCTGAGCCAATTGGCTACGGTAATGGCTGACGGTTTCGATGAAATGAGCCAGTTTCCCCGCTAACTCTGCTCCCATCCCCTGGACCTGATTATAGGGGGACAACAGCCCGCTTTCGGTTTCCAGCAACCCAGCAGATTCAGGCATAGCGTAACCGAGCAACATGCGCTGAATGCCAAATTGCCAAGTGTTTTGCGAGGTTTCGGGCAAATCAAATTCTTCTCCAGTATGGTGATTGAGCCCCCAGCGAATGCCCGACTCTTCGACCCATTGTTTCGCTTGAATGAATTCATCTTCATTCAAACCAAATCGCGCCAAAATAGCAGGCGTTTCGAGCAATTCGAGTAACTCAGAAGCAAGGCAGCGAGTATTTGGCAAGTTCACAACCTGCATAAACGCATGCAAGATCGGGCTTTCCTGATCAGCCGTTCGGTCGGAGATGGAATAAGGGATAAATCGTTCACCCGGCGCATTACCAAACACCGCCTGAATGGCCGGACTGTAGGCATTAATATCCGCCACCATAACAATGATATCGCGTGGTTTTAGGCTTGGATCGGCATCAAACATCGCCAGCAACTGATCATGCAGTACTTCCACTTCACGCATTGGACTGTGGCAAGCATGCAATGAGACCGAGCGATCCCACTCATCAATCACTTGCTTGTGATGGCTGTCATCGAGGGTATTGTCATCCTGATGCTCTTCAAGATTAAGGATATCGGCCTGTAAATGGTGTAACAGAGAGTCACGCTCAATATCAACGAAAGCTTCAATTTCATGAGACTCCAGTTGAGACAGTAAATACATGTTGTCCCTGCCCAACTTGCCCATTGACGCGAGTAAGCTGTTGCCCACCACATTGGTGTGCAGTTCGTCATCAAGGTTTTGCTCAATATCGCCTTTCAGCTGCTGTGTTTCACCTTCGAGCTCGGAATGGTCTTGCTTCCATACCAGATGTTGTCGATGCCGAGCAGCCAAGCGCGCGAGGTATTTACGATCGCGTACCTCGCCCCAGTAGTAACGACAGGGGTTAGTAAACATCAGATGGACATCAATATGCTCACCGATGGCTTTCAGCGCATCCATGTAGCGAGGAGGTAGCGAAGTGATGCCAAACACAAACAATCGCTTCGGCAGATGATCAAACTTACCGCTGTAGTTTTCCAGCGTATCGATGAAGTGTTCGTAAAGGTTGGCACGATGATAGGGCGACTGCCCTAGCTCAATAGTGTGATCGTACAGTGCCTGCCACAGAATAGGCTGCCAGCTATGTTCTTCTTCCAACTCAGCTACAACTTGGCCTGCTTCCCAACTGGCAATCCACTCAGGGCGATAAACCAGATAGCCGTCGAAAATATCAGCGATTTTTTCGGCAAGTTGATAGAGCTTACTCTGATCATCGTCATCCACTAGGTAGCGCTTAAGTGCCTCAAACTCCACCTGTTCAAGAAGGCTGGGAAGAATAAACATTAACTTCCAGGTCATGGCTTCTTTGTTGAAGGCGCTTCGCTGTGGCACATCAGGCAACACCTGAGTGAACATATTCCAGATGAAGGTGGCAGGCAGCGGGAATTCAATGTTTGCGGCAACACCAAACTCTTTAGCGAGCTCCATTTTCAGCCATTGCGACATACCCGGACTCTGAACCAGAATTTGCTCTTGTTCGAATGGGTTTTCTAATGGATTGAGCCGAACCAACTCGACGAGTAAGGATTTTAAAACGTCAACTTGGTTGGAATGGTAGACAGTAAACAAAATGCACTCACACTATTCTTGCCGCAATTGGGTTGAGATTAGCATAAGTGCATAGCTTTCTTGATAATTATACGCTTGTCAGTGCATCAAAAGGTTACGCATTACGCACTATGACCTTATGAGGCTGATAGAAGCTGAAGTAACGCCATGCTACATACCCTACAACTCCAGTCGCCACTAACAGCTCCAGACTCGCTAGAGTATGCACCTGCTCAACATACCGAGCGTCAATACCTGTCTGCTGCATCCACCCTGCTAGCTTAAATAACGCAGTTGAGCCTATAACCATCGGGAAAGTAAACGCGGCATAACCAGGGCTAAATGGTAACCTCAGCAATCTGAAAAATGCGAGGTAGATAATCGCTGTCATCAATACACCAATGCCAAACAACAAACCAACAATCACAGGCGATGGCTGTGCTGAAACTGTCAGGTATCCTGCCAGCGATAAGCTCGCGGGTGCAGCCATAATGGCTAAGGTTGGCTTGGCTGCATCAGGCACCTGATGGGTAAACATAAAGCGATAAATCATCATTGGTAGCATCACAGAATACGCCAACATGCCGAATATCAATGCACCATGCGCAATCACAGCCAAGTCAGGGTTCCCCGAAAACGAAACATCCGCGACAATAATGCCCACAGGTGGTACAAACCAGCTTGGCACCATGTGATGCAGTTCAAACTCCTGAATTCGGTGGTAGATAAAGCTGACAAGGAAAACAATATGCAGGCCAACCGCTCCTAGCCAAAGCACATCACCCATCACTGGGGAAAAATGGCCGAGTGAATTCGACACCACCATAGTGCCCATAGCGAATGTAGGGACGACACTACCAACAACAGGATGCGCCAAGTCCTGATTCAGCAGATGTCTATGAAACAGAAATTTGACCGCCAGAACCACGAGTAACACACTTGCTATCGCTGCCCCGCCCAACTGGCCATAACCATTTAAAGGCGCAAAGTTCTCCCAGCACCAACCTAAACTGGCAATCCCTAGCGCTAATCCTGCCATAGGTGTCGGTGCACCCATCACTTTTGCTTTTGTCGCTTGAATCATCATTGCCTCACATTCTTTCTTCTACAGAGACAATAATACGCTTGCTAAATGTTCGAATATATCTAATTATTTAAAACACTCGTTCAGAATAGTTTAACGTTATTATTATGGCTGCCAATATCTCCCTTAAACAGTTGAAAGTGTTCATTGCCATTACTCAGCACGACACATTGACTGCCGCCTCGGAAGCGCTGTTTTTATCCAAAGCCGCCGTCAGTATGGCGTTATCAGAACTGGAGAAACAGCTCGGTCACTCATTATTTGATCGGGTCAATAATCGCCTTGTTCTCAATCAGGAGGGGCAAAAACTACTGCCACTGGCAGACGAGCTATTGCATCGCGCTCAGGATATCGACCAGCTGTTTGACGGTGACCAAACCCTAAGCGGGCTGCTCAGAATTGGCGCCAGTGATACGATTGGTAATCAAGTCGCCCCTTATATGCTCAACCAATTTCGCCAGCAGACAGGCCACAAATCGCAGAGCTTATTTATTTCAAACTCTGCTTTGATCTGCGAAAAACTGGTCGACTATGAGCTGGATCTGGCATTAATAGAAGGCAAAACCTTACATCCTCAACTAATTTCCACTCAGTTTGGTCAAGATGAAATGTGTGTCATTTGTGCGCCAGATTCTCCCTTTGCTAAATCTCCTCAACACCCAATCGGAGAGCTGGAAAACAGCGAATGGATTCTGCGCGAGCCCGGTTCGGGTTCACGGGAGTTTTTCTTACGCGTGATTGCACCACGCCTTGAACACTGGCAAGAAGCGTTTCAGCTCAACACCACTGAAGCACTGATCAACAGCGTTTCTGCTGGCCTCGGCCTGGGCTGTTTATCGCGCTTGTCGGCGGAACCCGCGATTCGTAGTGGTCGAGTGGTCGAACTGACGTTACCGCTGGATATGAAAAGGCGCTTCTGGTTGCTGGTACACAAAGAAAAGTATCAAAGCCCGCTACTCAAATCCTTCATCGACTTCTGTCATAACTGGCAATAAAAAAAGGCAGCCCCAATCACCAGGGCTGCCCTTCTAATCACTCAAATCAGAGAGATCAGACAGTGGATTCATTTGCAGGCTCAAGCGCCAATTTTTGTTCCTCTTGCTTCTGCTTAGCTGGGCTACGTTTTGCCAGCACGTAATAGAACAGTGGCGTGAGTAACAGACCAAATACCGTGACACCAATCATGCCAGAGAACACTGCGATCCCCATGGCTTGTCGCATTTCAGCACCCGCACCGGTAGAGAACACCATAGGTACGACCCCCATAATGAAAGCGATCGATGTCATCAGAATCGGGCGTAAACGCAGACGCGATGCCTCTAGAACCGCCTCCATGACAGTACGACCTTTGTCCTGCAACTCCTTAGCAAATTCAACGATCAGGATAGCGTTCTTCGTCGCCAGACCAACCAGTACAATCAGACCAATCTGGGTAAAGATGTTGTTATCGCTACCCCACATGATCACACCACTGATCGCCGACAATAATGTCATCGGGATAATCAATATGATCGCCATAGGTAAACGAACACTTTCATATTGAGCCGCCAGCACAAGAAACACCAACAAGATTACCAGAGGGTAAATCAGCGTAGCAGTATCACCAGCCAACTTCTGCTGGTAGGTCAGCTCTGTCCACTCATACGTCATGCCAATAGGTAAAGTCTCAGCAAGGATCTGCTCAATCGCTGCCTGCGCCTCACCTGAGCTAAAGCCTGGCATTGGGCTACCGTTCACTTCAGCCGTCGTATACGCGTTGTAATGCATCACACGATCTGGGCCTGCGCTGTAGTTAACATCAACAAAAGCCCCCAGAGGAATCATATCGCCATCGGCATTGCGAACCTTAAGCTGACGGATTTGCTCTGGTGTCTGACGGAACTCTTCATCAGCCTGAACATTGACCTGATAAGTTCGGCCAAAACGGTTGATGTCGTTGACATAGGTACTACCCATGTAGGATTGAAGTGTAGAGAACACATCGTCAAGAGACAGATCCTGCTTGAGTGCTTTGGTACGATCGACGTCCAGATCAAGCTGAGGCACATTAACCTGATAGCTTGAGAATACGCCAGTCAATGCTGGATGCGCCCAAGCTTTCATGATCACTTGTTGAGTGACACCATACAAAGCTTCATAGCCATGGTTTGCTCTGTCCTGAATTTGGAGACGGAAGCCACCAATAGTACCCAGCCCCTGTACAGGCGGTGGTGGGAAAATAGCGATAAAGGCATCTGGAATCGAAGCGAACTTCTGGTTAAGCTGCATCGCAATCGCGTTGGCACTCAAGCTTGGATCTTGACGCTCATCAAAGTCGGCCAATGGTGTAAACACAATGCCGCTATTCGGGCTATTGGTGAAGCCATTGATGCTCAGTCCTGGGAAAGCTACAGAGTGTTCGACCCCCGGCTGCGCCAGTGCGATTTCCGACATTTCACGAATCACCGCTTCAGTTCGATCCAGTGATGCTGCATCTGGTAATTGTGCAAACGCCACCAGATATTGCTTATCCTGCCCCGGTACGTAGCCCGTAGGAGTCTGATCAAACTGATAAGCTGTCAAGCCAAGCAAGCCAACATACATCAAGCCAATCAAGGCCCCTAAACGGATGGTCTTGGTCACCGCGTAGCCGTATACCATAGCACCACGATTAAATAGCTTATTGAACGGTGCAAAGATAAAGCGGCCAAACAATCTGTCCATAGCGCGGGTTAACCAGTCTTTCGGCTGATCGTGACCACGTAGCAATAGCGCTGATAACGCAGGACTTAAGGTCAGCGAGTTAATCGCTGAAATAAAGGTTGAGATAGTAATCGTCAAAGCGAACTGTTTATAGAATTGCCCGGTTAGACCAGACATAAACGCCGTCGGGATAAATACCGCCGCCAAGACTAAGGTCGTTGCAACGATTGGCCCCGTTACTTCTCGCATCGCTTTTTCAGTCGCGGCAATCGGTGCTAAACCTTCTTCAATATTCCGCTCAACGTTTTCGACGACAACAATGGCGTCATCGACGACAATACCAATCGCCAATACCAGACCAAACAGGGACAAGGCATTGAGCGAGAACCCCATCAGATACATAAAGGCAAACGTACCAACCAGTGATACAGGTACTGCTACCAATGGAATGATCGAAGCGCGCCAAGTCTGCAAGAATAGAACGACAACCAGTACCACCAGCAAGACAGCTTCGAGCAATGTCTGAACGACTGCTTCAATTGAGCCACGCACGAACACTGTTGGGTCATAAACGATCTCGTAACTCACACCTTGTGGGAAGGTTTGCGACAACTCCTCCATCTTCGCTCGTACATCATCAGAAATCTGAATCGCGTTAGAGCCAGAAGCTTGGAAAATAGGAATAGCAACCGCATCCTGATTATCCAACATTGAGCGAAGAGAATATGTCTCTGCGCCTAACTCAATACGCGCTACGTCTCTGAGTCGGTTAACCTGACCATCTTCACCCACTTTGATGATGATGTTTTCAAACTCTTCAACTTCGCTTAGACGACCTTTCACATTGATCAATAGCTGGAAGTCAGAGTCGCCACTTGGTTGCGCACCCAAACTACCTGCCGCAGCTTGTTGGTTTTGTTCCTGAATCGCGGCAATCACTTCGCTTGGATTCATGTCGAGAGCGGCTACTTTGTTTGGGTCCAGCCAGATACGCATACTGTACTCACCGCCACCAAACAATCGAACCGCACCAACACCTTCGATACGAGCCAACTCATCTTTGACATTCAGTGCCGCATAGTTCGCTAGGTATAGCAGGTCATAACGCTCATCAGGTGAAATTAGGTGAACCACCATCGTCAGATCCGGTGAGGACTTTTCTGTCACCACACCCAAGCGCTGCACAGTTTCTGGCAAGCGAGGTAAAGCGCGATCCACTCGGCTTTGAACCAGTGTTTGTGCCTTGTCCACATCGGTACCGATGGCAAAAGTCACGGTTAAGGTCATTACACCATCTGATGTCGCCTGCGAAGACATGTACAACATGTCTTCCACACCATTAATCTCTTCTTCGAGTGGAGAGGCAACGGTATCGGCAATAACTTTAGGGTTTGCTCCCGGGTAGGTCGCCGTCACGACAACGGTCGGCGGCACCACTTCCGGATACTCAGTGATAGGCAACTGCCACACTGAGATCGCACCGCCGATAAAAATCAATATCGACAATACGGAAGCGAAAATCGGCCGACGTATAAAAAACTGAGAAAACATTGCAATGATTCCTTCTTAGTTCACTTGCAAAGTCAGAAGCTCATTGCGCTGCTGATCAAGTAGCGCCTGTTGCTGGCGAATGCTCGCGAGAGTGTTTTCATCCACCATAGAGACTTCATTTGGCGTCACTGGCATATTGGCACGTACACGCTGCAGGCCATTGACGACAATCTTATCGCCCGCGTTCAAACCAGAAGCGATAATACGCAAGCCGTTAACACCTTCACCAAGTGAGATAGCGCGATACTGAACTACGTTGTCGTCGCCAAGCACCAATACATACTTGTTATTCAAATCAGTACCAATCGCTTTGTTATCGATCAGAACGCCCTGGTAGCTCGCTGAGCCTGCAATACGTAACTTGGCAAACATACCCGGAAGTAAGTTTTGCTTTTCGTTATCAAACACAGCGCGGACTCGAATCGTACCCGTAGTTTCGTCAATCGCGTTATCAACGAAGTCGATGTAACCCACATGCGGATAACCGGTGTCATTCGCTAGCGCCATCTGCACTACATTTTCCGCTTCACCATTTTCAGGTAGAAGGTTATTAAGCTGTTGATATTTCAGGTAGCTACGCTCATCAACATCAAAATAGGCGTACATATGAGAAGTCGAAACTAACGAGGTCAGCACAGTTTGGCCAGTCGTCACATAGTTACCTTTGGTGATTTCAGCGTTAGAAACTTTACCGTCGATAGGGGCGCGAACCAGAGTGAATTCCAGATCCAACTCAGCTTGAGCTAACGCGGCTTTTAATGCAGATACACTGGCAATACTGCGCTGCTTATCCGCAAATCGGGCATCCACAGTTTCCTGAGAAATCGCTTTGGTTTTGCTCAGACGCTGAGCACGTTCATAGTCTTTGATCGCCTGATTAAGGCTAGTTTGAGCGCTGCTGAGCTCCGCTTTAAGGCGTGTCACTTCAGCCGCGAACAGACGATTGTCGATGGAAAACAGTACATCTCCCGCTTCAACCACACTGCCTTCTTGGAAGTGAACTTTATCGACATAACCCGAAACGCGAGGCATCACAGTAACTGTCTGAGGTGACTCCAGACGACCTGAGTACTCATCTAACTCAGTGACTTTTTCAATTAATACCTGAGCCACTTCAACCCCAGGCGGTGGTGGCGCTGTCGCAGCTGATTCTGCGTGTGAATCCTGACATCCCGACAACACCAAAGGTGCTGCAATTGAGATTAGTAGAAGAGGATTTCTAAGGTGTTTACCTACCATCTCGCTATCCTTACCGTTATTTTTGTACCGATCGGTATAATAATCTCAAGTTTTGAGTTAGATCAAGATAAATTTATAAAATGAATAATTACTGCATATAGACAACGTATGACAGCCGCATTACCATTTAAGGGAGTTCAGGAATAAGTGACAGATAGATTTATGACAGGCGGAACTTCTGGCCGACCACGCTGTTTTGACCAAGAGACAGCGTTAGAAGAGGCATTAAAAGTTTTTTGGAATCAAGGGTATGAGGGTGCATCACTCACAGACCTAACGAAAGCTATGGGGATTAATAAACCCAGCATGTATGCGACTTTCGGCAACAAAGAACAGCTCTTCCTGCAGGCCGTTGATATGTACAAGCGACGTGAAAGCGAGTTCTTCTATCAGGCGCTTGAACAGAAAAACATCCGCGACGTCATTACTGGTATTCTGTCTGGCTCTGCTCAAGCACACTGCTGCGATGAAAAACCAAAAGGCTGCCTAATGATACAGGGCGCACTGGCTTGCAGCTCAGAAGCCAGCACCATCAAGCAAACCCTGATGGCTAGCCGCAATGAGATGGGAGAGACTCTCCACCAAAGGTTTGAAAAAGCGCAACAAGAAGGTCAATTGATCGAAGGCGCCAACCCGAGAGTAATGAGCCACTACCTTGCGACTGTTCTTAACGGTTTATCCGTCCACTCGGTGGATGATATTTCAGAAGAAATGATCCATGCCGTGGCTAACATGGCGATGAGCAATTTGCTTTCATGCTGCATTCAGCCAGACTGAACACTCTCCCAATCGCACAAGAGTTCACGCTTTTTCTGCCCTAAGTTTGTTTAGATAATCAACCAATTGCTCATACTATCAGCAAACACATTGCTCAGCTCTCAGAGTTGAGCTCGCTATCTGGACTTAATTGGTTAAAAACTGTATAAACAGACAGTAATGAATTCCATTAATTTTGAGTTAGAGGACCAACCATGGCTGTAATCGTCAAGTACGTGGTAGAACGCAACGGAGAAGAGAAAATGACTTTTACCTCTAAAGCGGAAGCTGACGCCTATGACAAAATGCTTGATATGGCTGATGAGCTTTTTGAGCTACTAGGTAAAAGTGAGTTGCTGGAAGATGAAGGCAAGCAAGAAGACTTGGCTATGTTCCTGGCACAAAACAAAGAAGAAGTACTTTTCGCACTTGGAGCTAAACGTAAACCTGCGCCAAAGAAAAAGAAAATTGAAGCGGTTGAAGACGCTGAAGAAGATTCAGCTCAAGAAGACGCAGCATAACATCACGCTAAACAAATGTATAAAACCTCAGCAATTGCTGAGGTTTTTTGTTTTAGGGGAAACTAATCGCCTCACGTTTACCCTAATTCCCTACTCATCTCTGAGTTACTATTTCTACCGTCTAGTCGTCATGAGAAAATTGAGATGAGTTATATTGTCGAAGTCTGTATCGATAACATTGAATCCCTTCACCGTGCAATTGAAGGTGGTGCAGGCCGTATTGAACTTTGTTCATCACTGGCACTAGGTGGCCTCACACCAAGCTTTGGTTTGATGAAACAAGCGGGCAAACTCTCATCCGTGCCTGTGTATGCCATGATTCGTCCTCGTCAGGGCGACTTTCTCTACACCGAGGAAGAGATTAAAAGCATGTTGATTGATATCGAAGCGGCTGCCGATGCTGGTTTACATGGTGTGGTTCTTGGCACTTTGAGTGCGGATGGTCATATTGATATGAACGCCGCTAAACGTCTGATCAACCAAGCCAAATCCCTCAATCTAGGCGTCACTTTCCATCGCGCGATTGACCAATGCGCCGATTATCAGAGATCTATTGAAGATATTGCCGAACTTGGTTGCGAACGTGTTCTTACATCGGGACTTGCTACTAACGTCGAACAAGGCCTTGATGTTCTTCGTCATATGGTAGAGCTTGCTGACAATCGCTTCTCAATTATGGCAGGCGCAGGCCTAAACGCAGAAAATGTCTGCAAGATCGTTTCTGAATCTGCTGTTCAGGAAGTGCATTTATCGGGTAAATCCACACGGCCAAGCAAAATGAAGCTCATCGCGGATCAAGCCAAAATGGGCAATCAGAATATTGATGACCTTGTTGTCCCGGTCACGGATCCACAAGCGATTGAAAAGGTAGTAAAAGCTCTCACTTCTTCGTAATTCTTCTCTCCCGCCTGACTTTGAAATGCTAACCTTTTGATAGCAAAAGGAGAGTCTTATGAGTAAAGGCAAACTGGATAAAAAGTTTTACGAAAAGGAACTGGCTCGGCTTCAAGTTGAATTGGTTAAGCTGCAAGAATGGGTCAAGCAAGAGGGTCTCAAAGTCGTTGTGATTTTTGAAGGCCGAGACGCGGCAGGCAAAGGCGGCGTCATCAAACGTATCACTGAAAAGCTCAACCCTCGTATCTGTCGCATTGCAGCCCTACCTGCTCCAACCGAGAAAGAAAAGACCCAATGGTATTTCCAGCGCTATGTGGCGCACCTTCCTGCTGCTGGTGAAATGGTTTTATTTGACCGTAGCTGGTACAACCGCGCAGGCGTCGAAAAAGTCATGAACTTCTGTACCCAAGAACAATATGACGAATTTCTGCGATCATGCCCCGAATTTGAACGTATGTTGCAGCGTTCTGGGATTATTTTACTCAAATATTGGTTTTCAGTTTCAGATGAAGAGCAGGAGAAGCGCTTCCTTGAACGGATTAATACACCGGTAAAACGCTGGAAATTTAGCCCAATGGATTTGGAGTCACGCAATCGCTGGGCGGAGTATTCTGCAGCCAAAGACAAAATGTTTGCCTACACAGACACCAAACAGTGCCCATGGTGGGTTGTGCCCTCTGATGACAAAAAGCGCGCTCGCTTAAACTGTATCAGTCACTTACTGGAGCAAATTGATTATCAGGAACTTACCTATCCAGAAATCTCACTGCCTGAGCTCAGTAAAGAGGGTTACATCCGCGCTCCCATTGAAGAACAAACTTTTGTTCCTGAAAAATACTGAAGCTCGCTAAGCCATTAGAAGAAACAGTATTTCGCTGCGTGTTTAGCGCAGCGCATCATCAATGCTTTGTTCACCCAGGTGGCGCACATCTTTGCCTTTAACAAAGTAGATGATGTATTCGCAGATGTTTTGGCAGCGGTCCCCTACTCGCTCAATCGCGCGTGCAGACCACATAACCTGTAGAATATGGGGAATGTTCTTCGGATCTTCCATCATATAGGTCATCAACTGGCGGATAACGGCTTCATACTCCGCATCAATTTTATCATCCAGCTTATACACTTCCGCAGCCGAATCGACATCCATACGAGCAAATGCATCTAAAACCTGATGCAGCATGCCTATCGCTTGACGACAAAGTGGTTCAAGGGACACCTGAAACATCTGCTCTTGAGATGACGGACTTTCAATCGCCACATACGCCATTTTGGTTGCCACGTCCCCAATACGTTCAAGATCGGTGATGGTTTTGATGATAGCCATGATCAAGCGTAGGTCTTTGGCCGTTGGCTGACGTTTGGCAATAATTCGTGTGCAGGCTTCATCGATAGAGACTTCCATCGCATTCACTTTGTGATCGTCACGCACGACTTTACGCGCTAGCTCAATGTCCTCTTTGTGCAGTGCCTGCATAGCAAAAGATAACTGCTGCTCAACCAGCCCTCCCATCGTCAGAACGTGGGTTCGGATGGATTCTAATTCGACATTAAACTGTCCTGATATGTGACGTCCAAAGTTCATGAAATATCTGTATCTCCCTTATTAACCGTATCTACCTGTGATGTAGTCTTCCGTTTGCTTTTTCAATGGTGACGTGAAAATTGAATCTGTATCTGAGTACTCGATCAACTTACCCATATGGATAAACGCCGTGTGATCGCTGACCCGTGCAGCCTGCTGCATGTTATGAGTAACAATAACTACAGTATATTTGGTTTTAAGATCATTGATCAGTTCTTCTATCGTCAGAGTGGAAATTGGGTCCAGCGCAGAGGTCGGTTCATCAAGAAGTAATACTTCAGGTTCAATCGCAATTGCACGGGCAATCACCAAACGCTGCTGCTGACCACCAGACAAACCAAACGCATTTTCATGCAGCCTGTCTTTCACCTCTTCCCATAACGCCGCAGCACGCAGAGAGCGCTCAACAGCGTCATCGAGAACTCGACTGTTGCGAATACCCTGCAAGCGTAAGCCATACACCACATTTTCATATATCGATTTTGGAAATGGGTTCGGGCGCTGAAACACCATTCCAACACGGCGGCGTAGTGTCGCCACATCAACCTGTGGGTGATAAATATTTTTGCTATGCAGTTTCACTTTCCCTTCCACGCGGCACCCTTCAACCAGATCATTCATTCGGTTGATGCAACGTAGGAGCGTCGACTTACCACACCCTGAAGGCCCGATAAACGCCGTCACCTGACCTTTAGGAATGCGCATGGAGATATCGCTCAGTGCCTGAGTGTTCTGATAGAACAGGTTTAGGTCTTCGATTGCAATCGCCGTCTGTTCATCACTCAGGTTGTTCACGTCTAATGGTGCCTGATAGCCCAATGTCTGATTGACTGAAAACATCTCTTAATCTTGCCCCAGAGTTCGATATTTCTCGCGTAGGTTATTGCGAATACTGATCGCCGTCAGGTTCAGTCCGACGATGACACTCACCAGCAAGAACGACGTCGCGTAAACCAACGGCCTTGCACTTTCAATATTAGTGGTTTGGAAACCAACATCATAGATGTGGAAACCTAAATGCATGAATTTTCTATCCAGATGCAAAAATGGGAATTGGCTATCAACTGGCAAGCTAGACGCCAATTTTACCGCCCCCACCAGCATCAAGGGCGCTACCTCGCCTGCAGCACGGGCAACGGCCAGAATCAGTCCAGTAATGATCGCAGGACTTGCCATTGGTAATACAATTCGCCACATCGTCTCAAACTGAGTTGCACCGAGCGCCAAAGAACCATGACGGACGGAGCTCGGGATGCGGGTCAAACCTTCTTCGGTAGCCACGATCACAACAGGGAGCGTCAGTACCGCCAATGTTAACGCTGACCAAAGGAGACCCGGCGTACCAAATGTCGGCGTTGGCAATTTCTCAGCATAAAACAGGGAATCGATTGAGCCGCCTAAGGTATAGACAAAAAAGCCGAGTCCAAATACCCCATAAACAATTGATGGGACACCAGCGAGGTTTATAACCGCGACACGAATCAAACGAGTAAAAGCATTATTTTTCGCGTATTCGTGGAGATAAATAGCAGCAATCACGCCCAATGGCATAACGATAATCGACATGATCAATACCAGCAGAACCGTACCGAACATGGCCGGAAATACGCCACCTTCAGAGTTCGACTCTCTAGGATCATCGGATAAGAATTTCCATGCCTGATGTGCCCACTGAGCCACTTTTTCAACTATCGTCATTTGGTTTGGATACCAAACATCCAAAATCCGACTAAGTGGGATTCGGTACTGATTGCCCTTCATATCTTCGACAATCAGGCCTTGCTGCTCTAATTCTAATCTCAGTGCATCCAGCTGAGATTCCATTTCCGCGAGCTGCAGGCTAAACATGCTCGATTGAGCGTCGTAACGTTTGATGAATTCAGCATCTAAGCGACCATTCAGTTCACGTCTTTTCTTCTCTAAGCGCAACCTGTCAGCCTGAGCACTGATCACTTTGATCTGCTTCTCTACCAAGCGATCAATTTTAGTACGTTGCTTATCGGCAAATACCAGCGCGCTTTCAACATCGGTTTTAGCCTGCTCGCTTACCTTGCCATCAGCAGTAAAATATCCTTTCGGTTGACCGTAAAAGTCCCCACCTCGGGTCCGTTCAATCACCGCCCAACCTTCAGGCTTTGAACGTTCAAGTAAGTCGACTTCCAGAATAGAAACAAAGTCAGCAGGGTAAATATCCCGATTGGCAATCTTAATACTCAGTCTTTGAACTAAGCCTTTCTCCTCGACTTCAGGAGTGAGCGCAATGTCCATTTCGCGTAAGTGGCTAATCGGCACATATTCTTCAGCGTAAAGCTGACCAATCAAGACGTCACCCTGTTCAGTTTTCCACTGATAAAGGGGAGCAGGCCAGAAATAGGACAAACCTTTCCAACCGATAAGCAGCAGCAAACCAAGCACTGACAGCAAACTAATGCTGACTGCTCCGCCTGTTAGCCAGACCCAAGGTGAACCGGACTTTAGCCACTTAAACACGATCAATGCCCCTCGGATAACTTCGATTACAGCGCACGATATTTATCCCTTAACCTTTGACGAACCCATTCCGCGAGCGAGTTAACCGCGAAAGTAAACACCAGCAAAATCAGCGCCGCCAAAACAGAATACGATAGTGAGAGCTGCCCACTTCAGACTCAGGCATTTCAACTGCGATAGTGGCTGACAGGGTGCGCATACCTTCTAGAATATTCCAATCCATGATTGGCGTATTACCTGTAGCCATGAGCACAATCATGGTCTCGCCGACGGCACGCCCCAGCCCCATCATGATGGCAGAAAAGATACCTGGGCTTGCGGTGAGTAGCACGACATGAATCAGGGTTTGCCAAGGCGTAGCACCTAACGCCAGAGAGCCGTCTGATAGATGTTTTGGCACCGAGAAAATCGCATCTTCTGCAATGGTGAAAATGGTAGGAATGACGGCAAAGCCCATTGCAAAACCGACCACCAGCGCGTTACGCTGATCAAAGCCAATTCCCTGCTCGGCAAGATACGCACGGACATCACCATTAAACAACCACTGTTCAATATTGCCACTCTGACCCAAAATCACGACAGTAAACAACATCATCGCAGGCATCAGAATCAGCGCATGCAAACCATTGGGGAACCGACTGCTCCAGGTGCGTGGCAGCTTGTGCCAAATCGCCCCGATGGCAACGGTTGAAATGGGTAAGAACAACATCAGCGACACCACAGCCGCCAGATGGCTCTCTACAATCGGTGCGAACCATAGCCCGGCTAAAAAGCCAATGATCACGGTCGGTAGCGCTTCCATCAGTTCAATCGAAGGCTTCACCACTCGGCGCATGGATGGCGTCATAAAATAAGCTGTGTAAATTGCGCCTAATACAGCAATCGGCACAGCAAACATCATGGCAAATGCTGCTGCTTTTAACGTACCAAATGCGATGGGCACTAGGCTGAATTTGGCTTCGAACTCATCGTTCGCCGATGTGGTTTGCCAAACAAATTCCGGCTTTGGATAACTTTCATACCAGACTTTCTGCCACAGCGAAGATAAAGAGATTTCCGGGAATGGATTATCAACGTAAGCCACATTGAGCTGTGAGTCGGACAGGGTTAGCAGGTGCTTTTCATTGTTAGACATTGCCGCCAATTGCGGCGCTTTATCGTAAGCTCGTTTAAAAATCACCAGTTTTTCGCTGGTGGTGTAATGGCTCTGCACCGTGCCATTGATATAAAAGCTGTAAAAACCCTTGCGGTACGTATCAGGCAGCAAGAATTGCAGCTGCGACGCCAGTTTAAAATCACGAATCTGAGTGAGGTGTCTTTGCCCGTCACTCAACACATCAAACCATTGAGAGACTAACCCATCCTGATGACTGACCAACAAAGAATATGCGCCTGACAGCAGTTTAATATCCGTCACCGCGTGTTTGCCCTCGCCCTGACTCAAATCGACCACTTCGCGCACTACGAAGCTTTCAATACCTTTTTTGGCAATCACGACTTCAGAGCCGGTTCTCAGGTAAAGCGTGTTGCCATCAGGCGTAAGAAGCAACTGGTCGAGAGCAACAAATGGCTTAGGAAACTCGAAATTCTGAATCTGCTGATTAGCATCACGCCAACGAATTCGAACACGGTTATCTTGGTAATAACCAGCTAGGGTGACATTGTTATCCACAGCAAAAGCAAACGACCTTAGAGCTGAGCCTGACTCTGTCTGCAAATCAAAATCTAAAGAAAAGTTATCAACTTCGGGAGAAAATATACGCTGCTCACCCTGCAGAAGACTGGTCATCTCAGGTCGATATAATAACACTTGGCCGTTAGCCATTGCCGCACCCAACCAACCCTGTGCTGGGTTGCCCGAGCTGTACAGTGAATACTGAGCGCCTAGTTCAACCGATAAACTGGGCTGTTGTGACCAGCTCGTCAGCGACCAGAAATCAACATAACCGGCCTCAGATACCACATAGGCATGCTCGCCATAATCATCAATTCCAGCAGCCACTGGCGCTTTAGTGGTAATAGACTGGATAGCAACATTTGGAGTGAATTTTGCGTCAGAGAAAAGAGGCAGGACCATCATTGCCAGATAAACGAAGATCAAAACCAGCGCAGCCAAAACACCGACACCACCTGTCGATACCGCTAACCGAACTAAACGATCTTTGATTAGTCGCTTTCGATCACGTTCTCGCAATGAAAATTCGGCTTTGGCCATTTCTCTCACTTACCTGCATTTGCCCATGGGTATAATATTTCGATTAGGTGACAATTATATTACAGATCGCAATAAACAACTGAAAATAATGCAATAAGATCATGCAATAAAAGTGTCATACAAACCCCTTAATTTCTAAGCCAGTTCCATTTTTACCACCTAAATTTGGTTAGGCTCGTCAGTAAAGGTCAGGTTATGAGTGCAGAAAAGCTTTACATTGAAAAAGAATTGAGTTGGTTGTCTTTCAATGAACGTGTGCTCCAAGAAGCCGCAGATAAAACGGTGCCTCTCATCGAAAGAATTCGTTTTTTAGGTATATTTTCCAATAATTTAGATGAATTCTATAAAGTCCGATTTGCCGATGTGAAACGTCGAATCCTAATTAATCAGGAACGTGGTGGTAACGACAATTCCAAACACTTGCTGACTAAAATGCAGACCAAGGCTCTCAAACTCAACGAACGCTTCGATGAGTTATACGCTGAGCTGATCCGCGACATGGCGCGCCGACGTATCTTTCTCGTCAATGAAACTCAGCTCAACGAGTCGCAAGAAAAGTGGGTCAAAAAGTATTTCCGCAATCAGGTTCTCCCACATATCACCCCTCTTCTGATGCGAGACGATATTGATGTCCTGCAGTTTCTTAAAGATGAGTACGCTTACATCGCGGTTGAACTGCGTAAAGAAGAGCAGAATCAATATGCGTTGATCGAGATCCCGACCGATCACCTGCCCCGCTTTGTGATGGTTCCCGAGCAGAAAGGCAAACGACGCAAAACCATTATCTTACTCGACAATATAATTCGTTACTGCCTTGATGAGTTGTTTAGCGGCTTTTTTGATTATGACGAGCTAAACGGTTACGCGATGAAAATGACTCGCGACGCGGAATATGACCTTAGCCATGAGGTGGAACATAGCCTACTTGAGCAGATGTCAGAAGGGGTCAGTCAGCGTCTGACGGCAATGCCGGTCCGCTTCGTTTACGAACGTGACATGCCGGAAGAAATGCTGGAGTTTCTGTGCCACAAACTGCAAATATCCAACTACGATAGCTTGATTCCCGGTGGGCGTTACCACAATTTCAAAGACTTCATCGGCTTTCCCAATGTCGGACGCGAGTATTTGGAAAACAAGCCATTGCCACCGATGAAGTGCGCCGATTTCGACGGCTATGCCAACAAATTTGATGCGATCAAAAATCAGGACATCCTGCTTTACTACCCATACCACAGCTTTGAGCACATTTCTGAGTTAGTCCGCCAAGCTTCATTCGACCCTAAAGTGCTCAGCGTTAAGATCAATATTTACCGTGTCGCCAAAGACTCTCGTCTGATGAACTCGTTGATCGATGCAGTACACAATGGCAAGCAGGTAACGGTCGTTGTAGAACTGCAAGCTCGATTCGACGAAGAAGCCAATATTGAATGGTCAAAAGTCCTCACTGAAGCTGGCGTGCAAGTCATTTTTGGTGCTCCGGGTCTGAAAATCCACTCCAAACTCCTACTCATTAGCCGACGAGAAAACGATGAAATCATCCGCTATGCCCATATCGGAACTGGTAACTTTCATGAAAAAACGGCCCGTATTTATACCGATTTCTCATTACTGACTGCTGACCCAGAAATCACTAATGAAGTACGCAATGTCTTCGGTTATATCGAAAATCCATACCGTCCAGTAAGGTTTGAACACCTGATAGTTTCACCACGTAACTCACGCAAACAACTCTATCGTCTAATCGATGGTGAAATCGCCAATGCTAAAGCTGGAAAAAAGGCCGCCATTACACTGAAAGTGAATAATCTGGTCGACAAAGGTCTGGTCAATAAGCTCTACGGTGCCAGTGCTTCTGGGGTAGAAATCAAGATGATTATCCGCGGGATGTGTTCATTGGTACCTGGGGTCGAAGGAGTCAGTGAAAACATTAAGATCATCAGCATCGTTGATCGTTTTCTTGAGCATCCGCGGGTCATCATCACGCACAATGATGGAGATCCACAGGTTTACATTTCCTCCGCTGACTGGATGACACGCAATATCGACTACCGCATCGAAGTTGCTGCTCCAGTGCGTGACCAACGTCTTAAACAGCGAATTATTGATATCATTAACATCCACTTTACCGATACAGTAAAGGCCCGCTGGATAGACAAAGAAATGAGCAATACCTATGTTCCGAGAGGTAACCGTAAGAAAGTTCGCTCGCAGATTGCTATTTATGACTATCTTAAAAATGTAGAAAAACAAACAAAGAAACGTAAAGAACAGTCCCTTACTCATGACTCAATCTCCGGAAATTCGTGATGTTGCCGCAATTGACCTTGGCTCTAACAGCTTCCACATGGTGGTGGCTCGTGTCGTAGACCAAGATCTGCAACTGGTCAGCCGACATAAGCAGCGAGTTCGCCTCGCTGCTGGCTTAGATGCTCAAAAAAATCTAGATAATGCTTCGATTGAGCGAGGCCTTGAATGCCTTGCTATGTTTGCGGAACGCCTACAAGGCTTCGAGGAATGCAATGTACGTATTGCGGCTACACATACTCTTCGTCAAGCCAACAATGCCCACATTTTCCTCCAACGTGCGAGAGAAGTGCTGCCATTCCCTATTGAAATTATCCCCGGCGTCGAAGAAGCACGTTTAATCTACCTTGGGGTAGCACACACCCAGCCAGAGTCAGACTCAAAACTCGTGGTTGATATTGGTGGCGGCAGTACTGAGATGATCATTGGCAGGGGGTTTGACCCGGAGCTGATCAACAGTAAACAAATGGGTTGCGTCAGCTATACCAAGCTTTACTTCGCTAACGGCAAGCTCTCGCGCAAAAATTTTGCTAAAGCAATACTCGCAGCCGAACAAAGATTAGAATCCATTGCTCATCGTTACTGTAAGAAAGGTTGGGAGATTGCGTTTGGCTCGTCGGGTACGATTAAAGCGATTCGAGAAGTCTTGATTGGCATGGGCTACGATGATGGCATCATCACCGCTAAGCGTCTCGACAAGTTAGTCGAAAAGCTGTGTGAATGGCCCACGATTGAGGATATTGATCTCAGTGGGTTAACACCAGACAGAAAGCCTGTTTTTGCCGCCGGCGTGGCCATTCTGATGGCGATCTTTAAAGACCTCAAAATAGACGAAATACACTTTTCAGAAGGTGCGTTACGTGAAGGTTTGCTGTTCGAAATGGAAGATGGTTTTAAACGATCAGATATTCGGATGAGAACCACGGAAAACCTAGCCAGCAAGCATTTGGTTGACCTTGACCATGCGGCAAGAATTAAACATCAGGCGCAATCTTTCCTGCAACAGGTGCATCAGGATCTCGGTATCAAAAAGAGCTCAGAGCTATTTGATTTGCTCGACTGGAGCGCCCTGCTTCATGAAGTCGGCCTCAGCATCAGTTTACAAGCCTTCCATCGTCATTCCGCTTATATTCTTCGTCACACCTACATGCCAGGGTTTAACCGCGAACAACAAACGGTGCTGGCCATGCTAGTCCGCTTTCAGCGTAAGGCGCTTAAGCTACATGAAATGGAAGAGTTCACGTTATTCAAGAAAAAACACATCATTGGTGTGATTCGTATCTTACGCCTCGCGATCTTACTCAACGGTCAACGTAACGAAGACGCTTTGCCAAAACTGATGTTGAGCATAGACGGTGATACATGGACATTGATTTCAGACGATGACGAGTGGCTAGAGCACAACAAACTGCTGCATGCTGATTTGATGACTGAACAAGAATACTGGCACAACGCGGGTTGGGCGCTGAATTTCTAACTGTATAGCCTGAGATGCTCGATAACCATTGGTAGTGTTATCGGGTTGCTTAACAAAGTAAGTTAGATACGCTTACAGCGGTGAGCATCAAATCAGACGCTTAATCGACAATACCTACTTTTGCCAGCTCACTGCGTGCAATCTCTTCGGAGATCGGCACATAGCCATCTTTTTCGACCAGTTTTTGCCCTTGCTGTGAGTACATAAAGCGAATGAATTCTCGCTCAATCGGCGGTAGCGGTTTAAACGGGTTCTTGTTTACGTAGACATAGAGATAGCGTGATAGTGGGTACTTACCTGTCAGGATGTTTTCCTGACTCGCCTCAATGTAATCCTCACCCTGCTTAGCAATGGGAAGCAGTTTCACTCCAGAGACTTGGTAACCTACCCCAGAGTACCCAATAGTATTGATCGCAGAGGCAACGGATTGAACAACGGACGCTGAGCCTGGCTGTTCATTGACATTACTTTTAAAGTCTCCGCCACACAGCGCATTATTCTTAAAGTATCCGTAAGTACCAGAGACCGAGTTACGACCGAACAACTGCATACTGCGTTTAGCCCAATGATAATCGAGCCCTAACTCAGCCCAAGTAGAAATAGATTGAGTCCCGCCACAACGCAGCGTTGCAGAAAAAATATTGTCTAGCTGTGTAAAGTTGAGCCCTTTCAGCGGGTTGTCTCGGTGAACGAAGATTCCAATCGCATCAATGGCAATTCTGAGTTCTGTTGGCTTGTAGCCGTGTTCACGCTCAAAGGCTTCAATTTCCCGATTTCGCATCGGTCGGCTCATTGGCCCGAATTGAGCAGTCCCTTCGGTTAACGCTGGCGGAGCCGTTGAAGAACCAGAGGCTTGCACCTGACCATTCACGCTCGGGTAAAGTTGCTTAAACTCTTCTACCCACAAGGTTGTCATGCCTGCTAATGTGTCAGAACCAACACTGGTTAAACTCCCGGTAATACCGGGCACTTTTTGATATTCAGATAGGCTCGTTGAAGCCGCTTGAACACCAAAGGAAAAGCAGGCAGAAACAATAAGAGTAGTGAGCGCTAACTTCATTAATTCACCACCAAGCGCGGCGGTAGAACGAATGAGAATTTACTGCCGACACCCACTTCGGACTGTATTTCTAGATGCGAGTCGTGATGCGTCAAAGCGTGTTTCACGATCGCCAGACCAAGGCCGCTTCCTCCGGTATCTCTAGATCGTGCTTTGTCCACTCGATAGAAGCGCTCAGTGAGTCGGTGTAGGTGTTGAGGTTCAATGCCTTCGCCTCCATCTTCCACCTCTAAACATGCACCCTGCGCAGTCTGATACCAACGCACTCGAACATCCGCTCCTGCTGGCGTGTATTTCACCGCGTTATAAACCAAGTTTGAAATGGCACTACGTAATTGGTCTTCATCACCAAGTACACGCAGGCTGTTATCAATATCAAAGTTCAGCTTATGCTGCTGATCGCCACTCAGGCTCGCCGCTTCTTTCTCCAACACATCTAGCATTGCTGGGACGTTCACTACATCTTCCAGTTCATGCATTGGTGCCGCTTCAATCTTAGATAATGTGAGTAATTGATTAACCAAGCTGTTCATACGATTGAGCTGCTCGGTCATTACGCCATGGGCTTTGGTCCACATCGGGCCGACAACCATATCCGGGTCTTCAGTCATTTCAAGATAGCCTTGCAACACCGTCATTGGCGTACGCAGCTCATGAGAGACATTGGCAAAGAAGTTACGACGCATGCCTTCTAACTGCTTAAGCTGAGACACATCACGTACCACCATCAGGTGCTCACCTTCGGTGTACGGTACAATACGCAGCTCAAGCATACGCTCGACATTAAGTGGCGAACGCATTTCAAGCGGCTCAGAGAAATCTTGTTTATTAAGATACTTAATGAAATCTGGCGTGCGGATAAGGTTGGAAATCGGCTGACCTGAATCGTCCGGCCAACGGAAGCCGAGTAAGTGTTGGGCGAGCTTGTTGCACCAAACAATGTTGCCTTCACTACGGAACACAACAACCGCATCCGGTAAGGATTCAGCACCATTGCGGAATCGGCGAATCAGATTGGTCAGCTCTTTGCGCTTTTTACGCTGGCGCTGCTGCAAGCGGTAGATACCGTTAAATAACGACTCCCAGTTGCCGCTTCCCGATGGTGGTGTCAGGCGCTTTTCATCCCACAACCACGCCGACAGGCGCATCTGATTATGCAGATGCCATACAAGCTGCAAAACCGTGGCAGCTAGAAGCAACCACGGCATATGACCGAAAATCCATCCGACAATCACCCAAGGGGTGTAAAAAAAAGCCAGCTCCCAGGCTAGCTTTTTCCAAGTTAACCGCTCTACCACTTACCTCTCCAGATGGTAAATTTAAATTATGCCTTGGTTGAGAAACGGTAGCCTGCACCACGTACCGTCTGAATCAACTTGTCATGGCCTGCCGCTTCTAACGCCTTGCGCAGACGACGAATGTGTACATCAACAGTACGGTCTTCAACATACACGTTGGTTCCCCATACGTTGTTCAACAGTTGCTCGCGGCTGTAAACACGCTCTTGGTGCGTCATAAAAAAGTGCAGCATCTTGAACTCAGTTGGGCCCATATCCAGTGGCTGATCGTTCGCGGTTACACGGTGCGAGACTGGATCCAGTTTCAAGCCCTGCACATCAATCACATCTTCAAGTGCCGTTGGCGTCACACGGCGAATCACCGCTTTAAGACGCGCCACCAGCTCTTTTGGCGAGAATGGCTTAGTGATGTAGTCATCTGCGCCGACTTCCAGACCACGAACCTTGTCTTCTTCTTCACCACGTGCTGTTAACATCACAACTGGAATGTTGCGCGTCAGCTCTTCACGTTTCATATGTTTGATGAAGTTGATGCCGCTGCCACCAGGTAGCATCCAGTCTAGCAATACTAGATCTGGGAAGGGTTCAGCTAGCTTAGTCACCGCACTATCGTAGTCTTCAGCTTCGACCGCTTGGTAACCTTTTTGCTCAAGAACAAAGCAAAGCATTTCACGAATTGGTGCTTCGTCTTCAACAACCAGAATCCTTCTAGACATAATTGAATAACCTTTGAGTTAGTTGAATTTAATCGGGTATTTACCCTTTGCAACGATAGGCATTATTACCATCAATTATGACACTTTTGTGACCTTTGAAAACAAATTTTCATATAACTTTCATCCCACTATTGCGCGCTTGCATTAGGACAAGCGCAGCAAAAGTCTTTATGATGAGCGACCAAACTTCAGGTATAGAGAAAGTGTATGTGGTTTAAAAACTGTCTGGTTTACCGTTTTAACCGAGATATTGAATTCAAAGCAGACGAGCTGGAAAAGCAGCTTGAAGAGTTTCGTTTTACACCGTGTGGTAGTCAGGACAAGCAAAAGTTTGGCTGGGTCACTGCTATGGGTAAACATGGCGACATGATGACTCACGTATCTGAAAACCGCATTCTGATCTGCGCGAAGAAAGAAGAGAAAATGCTGCCAGCGTCTGTGATCAAAGAATCACTCAATGCAAAAGTTGAGGCGATGGAAGCACAAGAAGGCCGACCTCTGAAGAAAAAAGAGAAAGATAATCTCAAAGATGACATTGTCATGGATTTGCTACCGCGCGCATTCAGCCGCAGCAACCATACCTTTGTTCTTATTCTGCCTAAAGAAGGCTTTATTTTGGTAGATGCCAGCAGCTATAAGAAAGCGGAAGATGTGCTCGCCCTTCTGCGTAAGACCATGGGTAGCCTACCTGTCGTGCCAGCCATTCCAGAGAAAGCCGTTGAAACCACATTAACTGAATGGGTGAAAACGGGCGAAACTCCAGTTGGAATGCAAATGTTGGACGAAGCTGAACTTAAGTCGGTTCTCGAAGAAGGCGGTGTGATCCGCTGTAAGAAACAAGAACTGACGGCAGACGAAATTCGCAGTCACATCGATGCCGATAAGGTAGTCACTAAACTGGCTCTTTGGTGGCAAGAGCGTATTGAGTTCATTCTGGCAGAAGATGGCAGTATCAAGCGCCTTAAATTCTCTGATGAACTGAAAGATCAGAATGATGATATTCCTCGTGAAGATCAGGCTGCACGATTTGACGCTGACTTCTCACTCATGTGCGGCGAGTTAAGCGCCTTCCTGCCGAACTTATACGAGTGTTTAGGCGGATTACCTCACCCTAACGCTTAACCTCCTCTCTAGGTGCTCGACGTGTTCGAGCGCCTATCTGTAATCTCCTCACCTAAGTTATGGACTTTTTTCTAGTCACAGGTCACGTTTTGGCGTAAAATTTGCGCCCCAATTCCATAAGGTGGAATGGACCTGACTTGAGATCAGACTAAGAGAATTACACATGACTACTGAGAAAGCATTCGTACCTGAGCTACTGTCACCAGCGGGTAGCCTGAAAAATATGCGTTACGCCTTTGCCTATGGTGCAGACGCGGTATACGCAGGCCAGCCTCGTTACAGCCTTCGCGTACGTAACAACGAGTTCAACCACGAAAACCTAAAAATTGGTATCGACGAAGCGCACGCTCAAGGCAAAAAGCTTTACGTGGTATGTAACATCCAGCCACACAACTCCAAGCTAAAGACCTTCATCCGTGACCTTAAGCCTGTGGTTGAAATGGGTCCTGATGCGCTCATCATGTCGGATCCGGGGCTGATTATGATGGTTCGTGAAGCATTCCCAGAGATGCCAATTCACCTGTCAGTTCAAGCCAACGCCGTCAACTGGGCAACGGTTAAATTCTGGGCAGCCAATGGCGTTGAACGTGTGATTGTTTCTCGTGAGCTTTCTCTGGAAGAGATCGAAGAAATTCGCGAGCACTGTCCTGAAACCGAACTTGAAGTGTTCGTTCACGGTGCGCTTTGTATGGCTTACTCTGGTCGTTGTCTCCTATCTGGTTACATCAACAAGCGTGACCCTAACCAAGGTACATGCACCAATGCATGTCGTTGGGAATACAACGTCGAAAAAGGCAAAGAGAACGACTCTGGCGATATCGTTGAAGCCTTCGACCCTAACGAAGCGCAAGCCGTTGAAGTGCAAGATGAACGCCCTGAGGCAACACTTGGTCTAGGTAAACCAACCGACGAAGTGGTACTGCTTTCTGAAAGCCACCGCCCAGAAGAAAAGATGGCGGCGTTTGAAGATGAGCACGGCACTTACATCATGAACTCGAAAGACCTGCGTGCCATTCAGCATGTTGAGCGTCTGACTAAAATGGGTGTCCACTCACTAAAGATTGAAGGTCGTACTAAATCATTCTACTACTGTGCACGTACCGCTCAGGTTTATCGTAAAGCGATCGACGATGCTGTCGCGGGCAAGCCATTCGATGAAAGCCTGATGACCACACTTGAGAGCCTAGCTCACCGTGGCTATACAGAGGGTTTCCTACGTCGTCATACGCACGACACTTACCAAAATTACGACTACGGTTATTCCGTATCTGATGCTCAGCAATTTGTCGGTGAGTTCACGGGTAAACGTCGTGGTGATCTAGCTGAAGTTGAAGTAAAGAACAAATTCGTTATTGGTGACAGCCTTGAGCTTATGACACCGAAAGGCAACGTTGTCTTTACCCTCGAAGCGATGGAAAACCGTAAATCACAACCCGTTGATGACGCAAAAGGAAACGGCCACTTTGTTTTTATTCCTGTACCTCAGGACATGGACTTAGAATACGGTCTGTTAATGCGCAATCTTAATAATGGTCAGGATACCCGTAACCCAACAGGTAAATAACCATGGCGTTGTTGATCACGGATAAGTGCATTAACTGTGATATGTGTGACCCAGAGTGCCCAAACGGCGCGATTACCATGGGTGATACTATCTTTGAGATCGACCCCGATCTTTGCACTGAGTGTAAAGGCCACTATGAGAAGCCGACCTGTCAGTCGGTGTGCCCGATCACTAAGTGCATCATCACTGACCCAAATCATGTCGAGACTGAAGAAGAGTTGTTAGAAAAGTTCGTCATCATCCAAGGGTTAGCCTAAACAGAAAATGCCGCTCCATTGAGCGGCATTTTTATTCTATTGAGTAACCCTGATCAAATACTTTCCAGCAGTTGCTGGCATTCCATCGGCATCACTTTCATTTTTTTCTTCTTCGGTTTACTTACTGCGACTTTTGGAGCGGCAGGTTTAGGCTGTGGTTTCCAACTGGCCAACTCAGCGCCACATCCATCGCCTTTCGGAGGCGCAGCCTGTGGTTTGCAGGTGATGTTCCCTTCAGGGCATTTTAGCCTGACGTGCATATGATAATGATGCCCCCACCACGGCCGTACTTTTCTCAACCAGCTCCGTTCAGCCGATACTTCTTGTGTGCACAGTTTTTCTTTGATGACAGGGTGAACAAAGATGCGTGCAACTTCCTCATCACTCGCCGCCATTTTTATCAGCTCAAAATGGCGTTGGTCCCAGTTTCGTTTGACTAACTGATACTGCTGGAGGTTGACCACGCTCATTGGTTCGGGCTTGCTAAGCTGCTGCGAAGAAAGCTTATCATCAGCCAGCTTGAGCCAAATATCGATATCCAACCCCGTCTGATGGCTTGAATGCCCAGAGGAGAAGCGCCCTCCCTGAGGTAAGGAGATATCACCAATCAGAATACGAGTGTTAAGGCGCTTCGCAGCCAGAGCGGCTAAACGCTGAACAAAACTAACAGCCTGCGGGTGAGCATAGTAACGTTGTCGCTGGCTGCGTAATACTTGATAGCCTTCCCCTTGAAGAGGCAGTGCCGCCGCGCCTGTGAGACAACCGTTGGCATAGCTACCAATCGCTTGAGGAGATTGCGTCGAAGGTGATTGAATCCTCTCCCAAGGGCTGGCTTGAAGCGAAGATGTAAAAAGGAGAAGTACAATGAATCCAGCTTGCTTCAACCATCCTTTGATTGCCAATCCCATGTACTATCTCCTAACGTTTCTGTTTAGTAATGCTCACCGTTGTCGTAGTAAGCTTTAGCATCCAGAGCGGTAAAAATCACCGCGACATCCACATCTTCACCAATCATCCCACGCACTTGCTGAGTAATGATCTCTGCAACGGCATCCTGAGTTTGCTGTCCACGATAAAACCACAATACCTCAACAAACGGATACGCCTGACTCACCTCACCTTCATGATAAAACGTAGTGTAGATGTACTCGAATGTGAAATCTTCACGAGGGCAATCCATGTGCGGCTGCAACTCATCAATCAGAGATTTCGATAAGGTTTGAACCGTTTGCGGCTCGACAGCACGAAAACGTAAATGTGGCATAACTTACTTCCCTTTTTAGTCTTTTCTCCATCATATCAACTCCAACAATAATGTCTTGTCGATTGGACTCCTTGATGATCTTAACGCACATCAACTAGGGTTAATGTTAACCCCTATCGCATCAACTCTTGAGTGCCAGATGGGTAGAAGGAGAAACACTATGACACGAAGATTGATGTACTTGCTTGTCCTCACATACAGCTCTTTTTCGTTTGCTCAGGATTGCATTGGCGTGGTCCCAGCAGGCTCAGTGCATGATTTCTGGAAGTCGGTCAAAGCAGGTAGTGAAAAAGCAGGCCAGGAACTAGGCATTAAAATTTACTTTCGTGGTCCCCACGATGAATCTGATGTCAGTGCTCAGCGCTTCATCATCGATCAAGTCATGGAGAATGCCTGTATTGGCTTAGTCTTAGCACCGAATACCAGAGATAGAGCCTATGATGTCGCCCGCTTGAAAGAAGCGGGTGTACCCACAGTCTACTTTGATCGAGATACTGGCTCTCCTGATGTGGTCAGCGTGATTGCCACTAACAATTATCAAGCAGGCGTCCTCGCGGGAAAAGAAATGGCTAAAAAGCTAGGTAACAAAGGAAGGGTCGCGTTACTCAGAATGAAGAAAGGCGTGATTTCTACCGATGCTCGTGAAAAGGGCTTTGTCGATGGCGCAACTTCATCTGGGCTCGTCGTGGCTGTCGATGGTTATCTTGATACTAAAATTGGAGAAGCTCGTAAAAATGCGGAGCGAATTCTTCAAAGTCAGATTGCTGAATTGGACGGCATATTTACACCTAATGAATCCACTACGTTAGGTGTACTTATGGCTCTGGACACCGTCTCTGCCCCAGAGGGACTGATCCACATCGGCTTTGACTCCAATGACTCTCTGGTGAATGCACTCGAAGACGGTTCTATTTATGGGCTTATCATCCAGCAACCTTTCGAAATGGGCTACAAAAGTGTCTATACCGTATACCAAGCCTTTCTGGGCCAAGAGTATTCCAAAAACATCGCTACCGAGACCATTTTCGTCACTAAAGAAAACATGCTTTTGCCTAGCGTCAATCAGGCACTGTTAATGAAATACGATTAACTCAGACTGTGGTTAATTACGCCGATAAAAACAAAAGGCCGCTGACAAGTCAGCGGCCTTTTTCATACAACACATTTTGCCTTATGGCATTTCGTCAAACTCTGCGCCTTCTTTCTCAACTTGAGGCGGCATCAGATGCTCTTTAGTAATACCCAGTTTCAATGCCAGTGCCGAAGCCACATAGATTGAGGAGTATGTACCTACAGTGATACCCAGTAGAAGTGCAGTGGCGAAGCCATGAATCATAGCGCCGCCTTGCGTGAACAGAGCAATGACTACGAATAAGGTGGTACCGGATGTAATCAAGGTACGGCTCAATGTTTGTGTGATTGAGCTGTTCATGATTTCAGCTGGTTCGCCTTTACGCATCTTGCGGAAGTTTTCTCGAATACGGTCAAATACAACAATGGTATCGTTGAGCGAGTACCCCACTACCGTCAGCAAGGCTGCAACGATTGTCAGGTCAACCTCGATTTGCATCAAGGAGAACACGCCAAGCGTAATGATAACGTCGTGTGCCAGAGCAAGTACCGCACCAGCCGCTAAACGCCATTCGAATCGCACCGAAACGTAAATCAGGATACAGATAAGAGAAACGATGATCGCCAGACCACCTGCTTCTGTTAGCTCATCACCTACGTTTGGCCCTACAAACTCGATACGGCGCATTTCAACGCTTTCACCAGTGCCTTCCTTGATGGCAGAAAGAATTTGGTTACCCAAAGTCTCACCTGCGACACCATCACGAGGGCGCAAACGAACCATCACATCACGAGCACTACCAAAGTTTTGAACCGTTGCGTCACCAAAACCTTTTGCTTCCAGCGCAGTACGAATCTCTTCCAAATCAGCAGGCTGCTCAAAGCCAACTTCAATCAGCGTACCGCCAGTGAAGTCTAGGCCCCAGTTCAACCACTTAGTAGAAAGAGTAAAAATCGACGCGCCAATCATCAGGATCGACAGCACGAAGGCGAATTTCGACCAACGCATAAAGTCGATCAATTTGTCTGCTTTTAGAATCTGAAACATAATAATTCCTAGCCTTAGATCGACAGTTTGTTGATGCGCTTACCACCGTACATCAGGTTCACGATACAACGTGTACCAATGATGGCAGTAAACATAGACGTTAAGATACCGATAGACAGTGTCACCGCGAAGCCTTTGATTGCGCCTGTACCTACAGCAAACAGGATTATTGCGGTAATCAAAGTGGTGATGTTGGCATCGGCAATGGTACTGAATGCGTTCGCATAGCCTTGATGGATCGCCTGCTGAGGGTTTCTTCCGTCACGTAACTCTTCACGTATCCGTTCGAAAATCAAGACGTTAGCATCAACCGCCATACCGACTGTAAGAACAATACCGGCAATACCAGGCAACGTCATCGTTGCTCCAGGAATCATCGACATCACACCAATAATCAGTACGAGGTTTACCATAAGAGCAGTATTGGCAATCAGACCAAACTTACGGTAGTAAAGCAGCGTGAATAGCATAACTGCCGCCATACCCCAGATACACGCCATGATACCCATGTCGATGTTCTGCTGACCCATCGATGGACCAATCGTACGTTCTTCAACAATAGAAATTGGTGCAATCAGAGCACCTGCACGAAGCAGTAGCGCTAGGTTGTGCGCTTCAGCCGCCGAGTCGATACCTGTGATGCGGAAGTTACGGCCAAGCGCTGATTGAATCGTTGCTTGGTTGATCACTTCTTCATGCTTAGTCAGGATAACGCGACCATCTGCCGTCTTACGTCCACTGTCTTTGTATTCTGCAAACACGGTTGCCATCAGCTTGCCAATGTTCTTCTTAGAGAACGCTGACATCTTGTTACCACCTTCGCTATCTAGCGAGATGTTAACTTGCGGGCGGCCATACTCATCCACGCTTGAGCTCGCGTCAGTGATGCTAGAACCACCTAGGATAACGCGTTTCTTAAGCACAACCGGACGACCATCACGGTCTTGTTTGATTTCACTGCCCGCTGGCGCTCGGCCACTGGCTGCAGCAGCGAGGTCTGCTTTGTCGTCGACTTCGCGGAATTCAAGCGTTGCCGTCGCACCCAGAATTTCCTTCGCACGAGCGGTATCCTGAACACCTGGTAGTTCAACAACAATGCGGCTTGCGCCCTGACGCTGTACAAGTGGTTCAGCAACACCCAGTTCGTTAACACGGTTACGCAGAATAGTAATGTTCTGCTCAACAGCGTAGTTACGAATTTCGGTCAGACGTTGCTCAGTAAAAGTGGCAGTCAGAGTGAAACGACCATCAGAGTCTGAGTCAACAAAGGTCATATCAGGATGATTTTGCTGCAGTAAGCGTTTGGCATCCGCAAGCTGCTCTTCATTGCGCAGCAAGACTTCAACCGCCTCTTTGCCTGAAGGGCGAATCGCACGGTAGCGAATCTTTTCTTCACGCAGTTCACTACGGAAAGCTTCTTCCTGCTGGCTGACCAGTTTCTCCATCGCAGCGTCCATATCTACTTCCATCAGGAAGTGAACACCACCTCGAAGGTCAAGACCGAGCTTCATTGGCGCTGCGCCAATTGCTTCTAACCAGTCTGGAGTTGCAGGAGCTAGGTTAAGAGCAACAATATTGTCTTTACCCAGAGCTTCATTGATGACATCGCGCGCACTGATCTGAGTGTCGGTATCGTTGAAGCGTACAAGAATGGATCCATTTTCGAGAGCAATGGATTTATGAGATAAGCCCTTTTCATCAAGAGCTTCAGTGACAGAATCCAGCGTTGACATATCTACAGAGGCGCCACGCGCCCCTGTAACTTGAATTGCCGGATCTTCACCGTAGATATTTGGAAGTGCATACAATGCGGCGATAGCGATGGTAAACACCACCATCAAGTACTTCCATAACGGATAGCGGTTAAGCACAGCGAGGATCCTTTAGCTGTTTTATAGAGACTTCAGCGTACCTTTTGGTAGCACTGCAGTAACGAAATCTTTCTTGATCACAACTTCGTTATTCGTGTTTAGCTCGATTGAGATGTAGTCGTTGTCTTCTGCAATCTTAGTGATTTTACCCACTAGGCCACCGCTAGTCAGAACTTCATCACCTTTGCCCATAGAAGACATCAGGCTCTTGTGCTCTTTCACGCGTTTAGCTTGTGGACGGTAAATCATGAAGTAGAAAATTACCGCGAACATACCAAGCATGATTAGCATTTCGAAACCGCCGCCTGCTGGTGCACTTTCTGCTGCGTAAGCTGGAGAAATAATCATTAAAACAATCCTCTATTATTTTTTATTAATATTCCAAGTTGGGCCTACGCTTTTGAGTTTCAAGAGAAAGAGTGACTATTAGAGATCACTCTCTCAAAAATTCACTGCGTCTGCCTACTTTATTAGCAAAAGCCTCTGGCGAAATGCCAAAGGCTTTAATTCTTTTATCTAGTCAATTACTGCTCTTTCGCCAGTGGTGGCACTTCGCGACCACGACGCTCATAGAACTCTTTGACGAACTCATCAAAGCAATCTTCATCAATCGCCTTACGGATACTTTCCATCACACGTTGGTAGTAACGCAAGTTGTGAATGGTATTCAGGCGAGCACCTAGAATTTCATTACAGCGATCTAAGTGGTGTAGGTACGACTTAGAGTAATTCTGGCAAGTGTAACAGTCACACTCTGGATCCAATGGTGTTGTATCCGTTTTATGTTTCGCATTACGGATCTTGATCACACCACCAGTCACAAATAGGTGACCATTACGGGCATTACGCGTTGGCATTACGCAGTCAAACATATCAATACCGCGACGTACACCTTCTACTAAATCTTCTGGTTTGCCAACACCCATTAAGTAACGAGGTTTGTCTTCCGGAAGCTGTGGACAAGTGTGCTCAAGAATACGGTGCATGTCTTCTTTTGGTTCGCCAACAGCCAAACCACCGACTGCGTAGCCGTCGAAACCGATTTCCGTCAGGCCTTTCACCGATACATCACGTAGGTCTTCGTAAACACCACCTTGAACGATACCAAATAGGTTGTTCTGGTTTTCTAGCTTATCGAAATGATCACGTGAGCGCTGAGCCCAACGCAGCGACATTTCCATCGACTTCTTCGCCTCTGCGTGCGTCGCTGGGTATGGCGTGCACTCATCGAAGATCATCACGATGTCAGACCCAAGGTCTTTTTGGATTTCCATCGACTTTTCTGCGTCCATGAAAATCTTGTCACCGTTTACAGGGTTACGGAAGTGTACACCCTCTTCAGTGATCTTACGGATGTCACCTAGGCTGAATACCTGAAAACCGCCTGAGTCTGTCAGGATAGGACCGTGCCAGTTCATGAAATCGTGCAAGTCGCCATGCATTTTCATGATTTCCTGCCCCGGACGTAACCAAAGGTGGAAAGTGTTACCAAGAAGAATCTCAGCACCTGTGCCTTTAACTTCTTCAGGCGTCATACCTTTAACAGTACCGTAGGTACCAACAGGCATAAACGCAGGTGTCTGAACAGTGCCACGTTCAAAGGTCAGTTGACCACGACGTGCCACACCATCTTTCTTCTTAAGATCAAATTTTAACTTCACGAAGCCTCCAATTGTCAGAGAAACAGTCTGACGATATTTTCGGGGTTATCCCCATTAGGGAGCGGTCGCCTTCCATGCGAGATACAAATCAACCTATTGATTTGCGTCCTAGCTTACTGCTAGCACTCGTAAATAACTAAATTTCAAAAAAGCTGACTAGCGTAAGAGGCAGCTAGTCCGTTTTTTTCTTGATGAACATCGAATCACCATACGAGAAGAAACGATACTTGTTTTCTACCGCATGTTTGTACGCGTTCATCGTATTTTCATAACCTGCAAATGCACTGACCAACATGATCAGTGTCGACTCTGGCAGATGGAAGTTAGTGATTAAACAATCCACTAACTGATATTCGTAACCTGGGTAGATAAAGATTTCAGTATCACCAAAGAAGGGCGCAAGCGCAGTGCCTTTCTTCAATGCATCCTGAGCAGCACTTTCTAGGGAACGTACCGATGTTGTACCCACTGCAATGACTCGACTATTGCGCGCTTTCGCAGCGTTAATCGCATCCACCACTTCTTGGGGTACTTCCACATACTCTGCGTGCATGTGGTGATCGTTGATATTTTCGACCTTAACCGGTTGGAATGTACCGGCACCTACGTGAAGAGTCACATAAGCAAACTCAGCACCTTTCGCCTTGATTTTCTCAAGCAGCGCCTCATCAAAGTGCAGACCAGCTGTCGGCGCAGCCACTGCCCCCGGTTTTTCGTTATAAACCGTTTGGTAGCGCTCTTTATCTGAATCTTCATCTGGGCGATCAATATAAGGTGGAAGCGGCATGTGGCCGATCTCTTCCAAAACCGCCAACACGTTCTTCTCAGCATTGAATTTCAATTCAAACAAGGCGTCATGGCGGGCAACCATTTGTGCAGAATACTCGTCGTTCTCACCAATTAAGATGGTTGAACCCGGTTTAGGCGATTTAGAACAGCGCACATGAGCCAGAATGCTTTTTTCATCCAGCACACGTTCAACCAACACTTCCAGCTTACCGCCAGACTCTTTACGGCCAAACATACGCGCTGGAATCACACGAGTATTATTGAAAACCACAAGATCGCCCGGCTGCACTTGCTCAAGTACATCCGTAAACGTGCCATCGCTTAGCTCACCACTGTTGCCATCAAGTTGAAGCAAACGGCTCGCGGTGCGCTCAGGCTGAGGATAACGAGCTATCAGCTCATCGGGTAAATCAAAGTGGAAATCTGATACTTGCATGTTACTAATCTTTTGTCGTGGATTCTTACGTCGTGATGGAAGTCGAACTGATTCTGTCACAAACAGACGACGAGTTTTTCGCAGCCGACTAGTATATGCCGCACAAGCGCAATAGCAAGGATTGAGATGTGAATTATTGTAATCAATATTGAATTAACAGGTGTATCGAGGAAGGCTGTAAAATTTGCTGGATATTCTGTACATAATTCGCCACATTTTTTTCAAGGTTATCGGAATAAAAATCTATCCAGCTCTCATACTCCCGAGTGGAAAATTACTATATTAAAAGAGAACAAAACAATAACTCTATCACTCAGGAGGCAGCCATGATAAAAGTCGAAGACATGATGACGCGCACCCCCCATACCCTGCTGCGTTCACACCTACTTGCCGACGCAAAACATACCATGGAAGCACTAGATATTCGCCACGTTCCAATTGTCGACGCTAATAAGCAGCTACTTGGCGTGGTTTCTCAACGTGACGTGTTGGCCGCACAAGAATCGAGCTTACAGCAAATCCCAGAAAACCAGTCCTTCACTCTCAATACACCACTTTATGAAGTGATGAAAACAGGTGTCATGACGGTTTCTCCTCAAGCAGGATTGAAAGAAAGCGCCATCTACATGCAGAAGCACAAGGTTGGCTGTCTACCTGTGGTCGAAAAGGGTCAGTTAGTCGGTATTATCACTGACAGTGACTTTGTTGCCATCGCTATCAATTTGCTAGAACTGCAAGAAGAAGCCGAGCCTGAAGAAGTTGAGTGATAATAAAAAAGAGCCTCATAAGTTATTATGAGGCTCTGTGCTTTACCAAATTATTTAAGTAATAGGAGTGGCCCTAGGTCACCACCGCCACAAGTTTCAGCATTGCGTGACTGGAAGCGGTGCTTAACGCGCATTTCAATATCATCAATACTTTCTAGGTCAACAATATCACCATATCTATCACTTAGCTTTACGGAAAGCCTCCACCCTGAAGCTGCTACACTTCTTTCTTTAAACGAATATGTAGGGTTTAGCAATTCTGAATTCTTGTCATAGCTAAGCATGATATTTGCTTTCATCTGCTGGCGGTAACTATCTTTTGCGAAAAAGCCACCATTGGATACATCCCAGAAACGAGCAGAATAAGCAATTAGCTCGTCCTTAACACCATCTTCGTTGTCTGTAAGAGCACCTGGTATACGACTACGCATATAGTTATTCCCGCCGTAGGTTAAATAGGCAGGTGTCGATACTTCTCCAGAAACATCATGGCTTACAACTAGGTTAAGGGAGACTGCATCAATCTTATCCAAATATGTACCAGCATCTAACAAGCAAGTCAGATCTCCTTCATCTGCAACAACTGGCCCTTGGAAGAAATTGGTCCTAGGTAGCTCTTTAACTGTACTAAACTCAGCTGTGAACCAATAATCGGTCCCGACTCGTCTAGAAAGCTGCTGTAGTTTAGCTTTAAAAGCTTCGTCAGCAGTAAGCATTTCTCCTGTTCCGTCAGGCGATGGGTACCACATTGTTTTTCCTCTCAGAGTATCAACGTACCCAAAGATATGCTTTTTCAACGATACGGTATCAGTCGCTTCTTGAGTTGCTCTAAAGTTCCTCACATCATCGAAGCGCTTGAGAGAAGCAAAGTAATCGACAAGTTGCTGAATATCCTGAATCTCAAACACCGAGTTTTTATCGAACCCCCTAGTTCGATCGTAAAAAGGTTCTTGCCATTTATATTCCAATGCCTGAACGGCATAGAAAAGCCACTCCTGTAGCTCTACAAAGTACAACTCAGCTCGCAGTGTCTCAGCAGTCAACTCACTATAGTGAAGTGGATCTGCATAATACCTCTCAGCTTGGCGTACCTCATTCTGATTCAACTGAGCAATTAAGCGACGAGCTTCAGAGCTAAAACCTATCAATCTTTCTACTTCTTGTTCCAGATAAACAAGAGATTTAGCAATATCGACTTTTGTCGTTTCTAACTCCAAGGTGAGTGCTTTGATTCTAGCTTCAGAGTTTATATCTAAAAGCCCACGTTCTAAGCCCCTAATCGCAGCACGCTCAAGAACAGCTAAAGTCTGAGTATAATGATCTGATTGATCAGCTGGCATGTTTTTTAGGTTTGATTTTAAATCTTCTAGCGCCGCCAGCAAAACAGGCATGTCAATTTGACCTGAGCTATTCACGAATCCTTTTAGAGTCTCTAAAGATTGCTTTGTACTCTCAGAATTAATAACCGCATGCATATTGGTTGCAGAAGTTTGACTGTCTTTAATTAATTTACTAAGAAGAAGTTCATTCCTACCAAACAAAACTGCAATTTTTTCTACTGCATTACTAACCTGCTTTTCTTTTTCAATTCTTTCTAATTCAATTGAAATATTCTCAGAGATGGATTGATGCGCCGTTTCGGCTCTCTGCACAGCTAGCTTTGCTGCCTCTATGCTCACCTGTTGCTGAACAATCAAGCTACCTTTTCGGCTCGACTGAGATTGAGAGTCACACGAACGAGAATCACCTTTTTCTAGAGTACATCCGAGAAGCGCAAACAATCTATCATTCAATACACGTTGTTCTTTAGAAAATGTTTGTCTGAATATATCTCTCTGATATTTGTAATTAGCACGTGCTTCCTGTGCTTTAATGAGTGCTTGCTGAGCTGTTGTGACTAGTCCATATTGTCCCTCAAGCATAATTTCTATCGCGTCAAATGAATCATGAACAACGCTACCTTGTGGCTTGTACCCCTGTAACAGTAAGACAAAATCATCAGGAAGCCCCAAATAGTTGCCATTACCTCTTAACCATTGAATTATTGCTTTAAGCTGCTGAGAATAACTTTCAAGCTTAGCCTTTTCTGACGACAGCATGAAATGTGTTTCACTATGACTCTCCAATAGTGCACTTAACTGAGACTCCTTATTTAAAACCAGTTCGAGTACAGTTTGCGCTTCGTTCGCTAATTGGACTTTTTGCTCACTAGAATCCGCATATATAGCTTTAACCTTACTCAAATAAGATTGTTGCTCTACCAGCTTATTCATCACTTGATACACAAGAACTACATCTTTATAGCCAACAACTAAGGGCTCTCCCTCATAAACTGGCGAGTGTTGACCTTCCCCATTTAAATAAATCGCACTTTGCAAATCGCGCTTGGGAACTGCGGTGATAAATGCTTGTGTATGATTCTCAACCAGATTCCAGTATTCGACTAATGTTCGCTGAAGAATATCGACCGCTTCTTGGCGGCTCAACTCAATATCAGAAAGACTTGATTGCTCAATCCAACGTATTCTAGATTCATCGATTGAGCGATTCGCGAGAATATAATCAGCCGCTGCTCTATCATAGTAAACATCTATTAGCGCTGATTCTAGGTAAGCGAGATCTGGCCTAAGTGATAAGAAGCCTTCTAGAACTTCAATAGCATTATCAGCTTTGTCTTTCTCTACAGCGCCCCACAAATCACTATAACTTGATACCTTTTCATTATTTGATATAGCAGAAATAATATCCCCAGTTTCAGGGTCTAAAGTGTACATTCGTTCTAAATAACGAAAAGCTGCCGTATCTTTAACCTCTGGGTTACTAGAATACCTAGAGTACAATGATGACATAACATCTTGTATGGGTGAGTGCTTTTGAGCTATTTGAGACAGATTTATCGTACACTGACCATCAACGTTCACACCTTTTTTACAAAAATGAATAGATGGTTCAAGCAGCACTTTTGAACATAAGCTCCCGTTTTGAGTATAACCATTAGAACAGTGCTCTAGACGAGGTCTATCCACAACTTTTTTCCGTATAACCTCACTATCAGAATACCAGCTACCACTTTTGACAACTCGACTAATCCCATATACCCACCCATCTGCATGTCTATAGGATGAAAGATAACCTCCTTCATAAACCTTACTCCCTTTCCAATAAATTACTTGCTTACCAGAGCTATTCCTATATACCAAAGAGGAATTAGGGTAATACCTACTACCATTTGGAGCAATTTTAGCTGGTGAGTAATACCTTTCCGTCAAAGTTTTACGGCAAGAATTTCCGTTCATTTGGTAGCCAGAAGGGCAAGAATAACTTAGAGTTTGTGTCACTGTTTTGGTACATTTTTGCTTATCAGCACTCAATGAAAAACCATCTTCACACTTTAGTGATATAGGTTCAAATACCTCTTTCTCACAGTTATTTCCTTTTTTATTAAACCCATCAGGGCACGTATAATAAATAAACTCGTCACCATATGGATACGACTCCTCGATAGTATCAGAAGCATATGTCCTAGCAGATAACATTATTAAGAGCATAAAAAGCCCTACCAAACTTTGTTTAGTATAATTCATTTTTTATCTTTTACTTTTGAGTTATAGACAAATTGGCATTATAGCCAATCATTCATTCTGTTATATTTCTTATATTCATATTCATCTTTTAGAGACTTAATAATCCCGATACCAAAAACCAAATTCAATGCACAAGACGAAATTAGCAAGTCAAAGTAATCAGCATCCTCGCTATTTTTAGAATGCCAAATACTGTTGACCTCTCTTAGGTAAATAAATGAGTCATAAAATGATAATAAAATAAGACTAAGAGATAAAAACACCAAAGCAGATATGAAAACCATTATTATTTTTGACTTGCTGATATCCTTGGTTAAAAAGCAATTGTCATACCAGCCTATGACTAGACAAAGTGGGAATACAATAAAACTAGAAATAAAAACTGTCACATGTATTTTTTCTATCGATTGACATAAATAATTTTCAACACTAGCACTAAAATACATCTCATATTTTATTGCCTGACAGTATCCATCTACGTCAAAATAAAATAGGTGCCACAATAAAAACAATAAAAACATTAGCGCACCAAGCCATAGAATTCTCTGTACAATCAATCTCATCACTACTCTTCCGACTTATTTACTGACGACTCTGTCGCATCACTTTGCACATTTTCAACACCATTAGAATTTGAGGTACTATGTCCTCTGGCTCTATTATCATTTTTGTCTCCACCAGAGCCTGTGCCATTGTTGTCACTAGTTTCATTATTACCACTGGCTACCACTGCAGATAATGTTGTAGAAAGTGTCGTGCTCATTGCTACTTCTTTTGCAACAGTATGAGGGTCCTGTTTAGGTACCATTCCTGTCGCTACACGTCCTTGTAGGTTATTAGGCACAGAGCCTTGTAAAAATTGCCCATAAGGCTTAGCGTCATTCCACATCTTTTTTACCGCTGTATTACTAGAAGGGCCAACGGTCGCCCCGATTAAACAAGCTGTTGCTGCCGAGTCTGGCTCAAAACCTTTATTTATCACTGAATCTGCCGCGATCCCAGATACACAACCTGAAAGTGCTTTAGCCGCAGCACCACTCCCAAAACCTATCGCTCCAACACCACCCGCTATGGCTCCTGTTGCAAAACTATTCCAGCTAAATTCCTTACCCGCGAGCATATCCATAGCCACGTTAACGGTTCCCCCAATAGCGGCCCCCAGAGCGACAGCTCCAAGGTGAACAATAAACTCACCTTCAGGGTCATGGTACATGATAGGGTTGCCGCGAGCGTAAGCATATGGTGACCATTGCTGAGGATCGGTGAACCGGTCTGAGTGATAAAAAACAGGATCGGGAGTAATAAATTGCCCGTGAGACGTATTCAAATACCTTTGCTCAAAATAGCCGAGGCCAGTCTCAGAATCCCTTTCTTTGTCTGAGTACCGATAATGAACCTCACTACCACGTCCCAATTCAGCACTGACTTTACCGAAAGGCTGATAACTTAAGGCGCTTAGCACGCCACCATTTTGGTCCAATGTCAGTTCAGTCGAATGTTGATGTTGCTTAATAAAATATTTATCCGCCGAAAATGTTCCTGAAGCCTGAGTTGACACAGCAATTCTTTGATTCTCAATACGAGCGTACTTATATATACGTCCATCTCGAATTTCGACATTGGGAAATAGATAAAACACAATGTGTTCTTTTCCCGACGAATCGGTAAACTTTTTGGCAGTACGCTGATTATGGTGATCATAGGCATACTTGGCGCTCATACTCGAGCTAGTCGCAGAGATCATACGGCTAGAATGATCCCATTCCAGAGTATGATCTCCGGAACTGATTCGGTTCCCGATCGCATCATAGCTATACTTTTGGTTACCTGCTTGAGTCAGAGCGTTGGGGCCTGACCTCTTATTAGAATCTGAGTGAACACCCGGAATCTCTGATGCCTCTCCTCCATAAAGCATATTGCGAACAACATTTGAACCTGTAGCCTGTTTGGATTCAGATAACTGGATTAAGTTTCCAATAGGGTCAAAGCGATACTGTCTGCTAGAAGTTACATTTCGGTTGCTATAAATTCGATACCAATCGTCATACTCAATCGACTGTGTCTGATCCAGCATCTTCCAGCGAGATGCTTCCCCTAACTCTTTTGCAATAATCGACTTTTCGGACTGAGTTCTTTGGTCCTCAATAAACGTGATGTTAGACGCTTCATCGTATTCATAATGTAATGATTGAAGATAAACGGAGTCTTCATCTCTCCACGTTTCAGTTTCAATCAACCGATCTAAATTGTCATAAGCAAAGCTTCTTGTTGTCCCATTATCTAACTTCATCGACGTTATTTTTCCGGAAGCTGAATACGTCAATTGAGAAGCAACACCGCCTAACTTTATGAGCTCCCCCCCTTTACCAAAGACGTAGCTAAGAAAAGTATCATCAGGGAAAATTTCTTTAACTATTTGACCTGCACTATTGAACTCTTTTTGCATTACATGAATATTAGAAGTTGTCCCAAAAGCTTTTACCTCCTTAGCGATATAATTCCTATTACCATTGGTGTCGTAACCGTAAGCAACTGAGCCTGACTCATTGCTTACCGAAGATAAACGTCCAAGTAAGTTGGCCTTTCGGCCACCATCACTATCATAACGATACTGAGCAATTTCTTTAGCTCCCATTAAATCAAAAGACAGCTCTTCGTAAGGGCTACTTGGTACAACCTCACTCGCACGGTAATATTTAGCACTTATTCTGTTTGCACCATCATATTGATAAAGCCTTTTAACTCCTCTCGAATCGACTTCAGTAATCAACTTGCTAGCGGAATTATAACGACGCCAAATCTCTCCTCGGTTAGGGTCACTAGCGTACACCTCTCGGTTTAACCCGTCATACACCATGTGTCGTTCATTGCCATAAGCATCAATCAAACGAGTAAAGTTGCCTAGCCCATCAAAATCATATTGAGTGTTCCACTCTTGAAGACCTCCTCTCTCCCCCGACTCATCGACACCAACTATTTCAGAAATCAAGCGCAGCTTCCCTAACCCATCAAAATACATATGCTTTCCAGCCCCTGAGTGTTTTCCTCCAGATAATGTTTGCGCTGTGTCTTGCACCCAAAGTGCCAAGGGGTAGTATGTCCTAGACGTATAAGTAGAACTTTGTGTCGCTGTTGCCGGGAAGCTTTGCGTTAGTAAACGGTTAAGCCCATCAAAGCTGCTTTCGATAGGATCTTGATGCTCCCAAGTATGAAAGCTAAGGCTTGATGAGAAATAAGGGAGGTATTCTTGAACAACATTTCCTCTCGCATCGTAAACATTACGCTTGTTTACCCTAAATCCGTCTTCTGACTCTTCGACCTTCATCAGCAGTTCACCAGAGCCTCCGAAGTATGATCGACTTCTCTTCGCAACTCCTCCAGCTTCAATTCGCTGCTCTGTTTCAATCCAGTTGACATGTGAGTCTTCAAACTCTGATTGGTATCCGTATTTAAAGGATCGCGTTGGCATGGAGGTGCTATCATTCGGTTTAACAACAGAAATAAGCCGCCCTAAACCATCATACTCGTAAAACGTTGTATTCTGATTAAAATCTGTATAACGACTCACTACTCCGTGCGTCATATCGAAACCAGCGGAAACAGACAGTCCAATACCCCCTAACTGAATAACCTCAGACACTGGATAGAGGCCATCTTTAAAACGAATGCTCCTATAGTGGCCCGGCTCAATTCCATATAACGGGTCTAATATCTGAATGGTATTTCCATACTGGTCGTGCTTATAACGCGAGGTATAAATCCGTTCACTAGAATAAGCGGGATTAACCCATTGAACATGGGATGTCAGGTTACCATTTGTAACTCGTCCTAAATTGCTTAAAGCATGCGTTTCATCGTCAAATAGCCATTGTTGTTTAGAAAGCACCTTTTTAGAGCCATCTTGCACAATTTCTTCAGTTAGGCGATTTAGTTGCCAATTGTCTACTGATTCTGAATTGCTGGAGCTGAATGTACGTAAGGTTTCTTTTTCATCAACAAACTTGTTATCTAATCTTCCCCAAAACATCTCCCTAGTCTGATTTCCATAATTGTCATATTCGTAATCCCATACGAGAGTAACGGGCTCTTTCGTGCCTTTCTCAATAACTTGCTTTTCTAACTTAGATAAATGTGAGTAAGTAACCTGACGTCCATCAAATGTATCACTGAATAGAGTTTTCGTATCCCAGTCAAATTTCTCTTGTGAATAGACTTTGTTATCTGGTGAAGAAACAGTTATTGAAACAGCTTTTCCTCTCAAGGATTTTTTCTCTTTACCTGAAAGAAATTCGTATTTAGTAATTAAACCTTGAGTATTTGGAGTAGATGGCTCTATCACTTTAGTTTTGAGAAACCCCGTAAAACGCCTTTCACCTGGGGAATAAAAACTATCGTAATATCTATAAAGTGTATTAGCTTGATGTTTTTTCGGGCGGCTTTTATCAATAGTTATAGTGCTATTAACAACAGGAATGGAAATTGGAGATACCACCTTCCATGGGCTTCCCCTCATTTCTTCTTTTTTCATTTGACTCGAGCTAGGCTCATAAGAAATATTCGTTATTAAACCTATACCATTATCTATACTAGCTAATAAGTTGGCTTGAACTCCATTTGCAAGTGAAATATAAGAAAATGACCTGTCACGTTTTCCCGGACGATACCAAACAATATCGGAAACAGAATCACCATCAATATCAGCAAATTTAACGACAGTTGGAGCAAATCCTCCGTCATGCTCGATAGTTTGACCTTTTCCATATGTCCACTCGGACGAATCATCCGAATATCCAGTGTTAGGCCACAATGTCACTGTCTTTCCATTTAGGTAAATGAGATCTACCATACCATCATGGTTAACATCGGAGAGTCGTAAGCTCCGGGTATCAAACAATTGCTTTCCTATGGCACTAAAGTCAGCGACATTAATAGCTTCTCCAAAACCATTCACTCCTTTGCCAGGGAAGTAAGTCATTTTGGTTCTACCTATATGAATAAGATCAGAAAGATTGTCCCCATTGATATCTGCGAGAAAAGTATCTGGGCTACCTAATTTGACGCCTTCACTTCCGAAAGGCATCTGCATCGTAGTTGCTATATCCCAACCATTACCATTGTTAACCGAAATGGTATGGGAATGAACGGTGCCCGATGAACTAGAGTTGGTCGAAAAAATGTCCGGGAGTCGATCATTATTTAAATCAACAATTTTTGCTGAATCTGAGTCTGCATTAATCCCAGTTCTGCCGTAGCGCGCAGATACCTCCCAGCTATGAGATGTGTTAAGTGAATAGGACTGTCCGCTAACTGAAGTTAGCGTTAGGATATCGACTCGACCATTACCATCAACATCAGCCCACTTAACACGTTTATCTGACAGCTTTAAACGTGTGTAGGTTCCCATTCTCTCCATCGGAGAAAAAGAAACGTCTTGATTGTCGCCGAGACCTTGATTTAACCAATATGTATGTTTCGATGCGCCAGTATTTATTACATCAGGTAAACCATCAGCATTAATATCAATAAAGTCAGTATCAGGGCTAGATAATGGGATTGTTTTTGCTGATGGTACATACTTTGTTACAGGATTATCTATAGAAAAGCTGGTATAAGTATAACTAGTAGGAGGGCCATAAATAGAGCCATCACCTGCGTTTTTTCTAACTTTTACTAAACGTGAAAGAGAGTTCCAATCAGTTATGCTATCGTATTTAAACTCATAACTAAAAACCTTCTCCCCGTAATTAAAAGTTGATATGTTTTCAATTCTAAACCTTGTTTCTACAGAGAATGTTGATCTATAAGAAAGTAAAATATCAGGCCTAATTTCATACTCAAAAAGCACTTTGCTGATTCCATCGTTATAGCTAATGCTCTCTAAGTAAACGGCCGTCGTTTCGTCAAGCTTTGTATATTTAAACTCTACGAGATTTCCATTTGCATCACGCATGCTTTCAATATACCAACGAAAAGTTTTTTCCCCACTAGAGATAGTGGAGTCTAGCTCTTTACCAAACTTCCACAAAGAACCATCTGGTAGATATACATTCCATTCATTCCCGAACTTTACATAGCGAAGAAATTTCCCTTCGATCTCTGCTCTATACTCGTCCTTAGAAATCGCGACTAAGTCTTCACCATCATTATTTACAAAATAATCATTACCATCAATATAAGAAGGTAAGCCGTCTGTTGTTTTTCTTTGAATAAATGGAAGAGATAATTTCCTTCCAACACCTAAAATACCATTCCCATATCCACTATCGTACTGTATAGATAGCTTTGGCGAGTAATCATTCCTACCTTTAGGTAGTTGAATAGATAATGTATCCGTTGATGAACCTGTATTTAGTCTAGTTTTAAACCCTTCACCTAACCCTTGTATTGTCCCCGGACCACTCGGTAAGGAAATAACATTTGATGACACTCCGGACTCAGAAGAAAAAACGGTGATGGAGTAGAACAGAGTACAAATAAAAACAGCAAAACGGCGCATAATATAAGGTTATTAGTCATCATCAAGGCCGTGAATTATCAATAATAACAATAACCAGACAACAAAATATTTACAGAACGAATGCCCATTTTGAAGCTTGTAAGGAATTTATATAAATTATAATGATACAAATAATAATATCTGAATAAAAAAAGAGCGACTTAATGTCGCTCAAAGCATGTCAAAGTTTATGCCTAAACAGAATATCGATGACCGAAGGCTAGCAAGTGAGAGCCTTGGTCATCATGACAGGGATACTTTAGAACTGGTCCTCTTCTGTTGAGCCAGTCAGAGCCGTGACTGACGAGTTGCCACCTTGGATGGTGTTGGTCATCTTGTCGAAGTAGCCTGTACCCACCTCTTGCTGGTGTGCAACGAAGGTGTAACCTTTCTCTGCTGCTTGGAATTCAGGGCGCTGTACTTTTTCAACGTAGTGGCGCATACCCTCACCTTGTGCGTAGTCATGCGCAAGTTCGAACATGTTGAACCACATATTGTGAATGCCCGCTAGTGTGATGAACTGGTACTTGTAGCCCATGTCAGAGAGCTCTTGCTGGAATTTAGCAATGGTTTCTGCATCCAAGTTTTTCTCCCAGTTGAATGAAGGAGAACAGTTGTACGCAAGCAGCTGATCTGGGTATTCAGCGTGAATCGCTTCTGCAAACTTACGCGCTTCTTCCAGACACGGTGTTGCCGTTTCACACCAGATAAGGTCAGCGTATGGTGCGTAAGCTAGGCCGCGAGCAATCGCTTGGTCAATACCTGCACGTACACGGTAGAAACCTTCTTGAGTACGGTCGCCTTGAATGAAGTCTTTATCGTATGGGTCGCAATCGGAAGTCAGTAGGTCTGCTGCGTTTGCATCCGTACGAGCGATAACCAACGTAGTAGTGCCAGCTACGTCAGCTGCCAGACGAGCTGCAACCAGCTTCTGAACCGCTTCTTGAGTCGGAACAAGAACTTTACCGCCCATGTGACCACACTTCTTCACGGATGCTAGCTGATCTTCAAAGTGAACACCTGCCGCGCCAGCGTCAATCATCGATTTCATTAGCTCGTATGCATTGAGTACGCCACCAAAGCCGGCTTCTGCATCTGCAACGATTGGTAGGAAATAGTCGATACCACCTTCATCAGCAGGAGACTTACCGCCAGACCATTGGATTTGGTCCGCACGACGGAATGAGTTGTTAATGCGTTTAACCACTGAAGGCACTGAGTCAACCGGGTAAAGTGATTGGTCAGGGTACATAGTCGATGCAGTATTGTTATCTGCCGCTACTTGCCAACCTGATAGGTAAATCGCTTCAATACCCGCTTTCGCTTGCTGCACCGCTTGACCACCTGTCAGTGCACCCAAACAGTTTACGTAGCCTTTCTTAGCATCACCGTTGACCAAAGACCACAGTTTGTCTGCACCGCGCTGCGCAATTGTGTTGGCTGGCACCATCGAACCGCGCAGTTCTACGACTTCTTCTGCTGTATATGGACGCTTTACATTTTTCCAGCGTGGGTTAGTTGCCCAGTCTTTTTCAAGAGCTTCGATTTGTTGGCGGCGAGTTAAATTAGTCATCGGTCTATCCCTCTATTGATGTGCGCTGCTATTTATTGACAATACGGGCGCTGTTTTTATTTTTTCTCTGGCGGTACATCCATCTCCGCCTCGGAATGTTCACGTTACTGATGTTGTTATTGATTCATTAGTCCAAGTAGTCATAACCTGGAATGGTTAAAAAGTTCGTTAGTTCGTCGCTGGTGGTCAATCTGGCCATCAGTTCAGCCGCTTCTTCAAAACGACCCGCCTGATAACGTTCATCTCCAACTTCAGTTTTCACGACGTCAATTTCTTCACTGAGGTACTGCTCAAACAAGGCTTTGGTTACCACCTGGCCATTGTCGAGCGCTTTTCCATGCTGAATCCATTGCCAGATCGACGCTCGGGAAATTTCTGCCGTTGCGGCGTCTTCCATCAAGCCGTAGATAGGGACACAGCCATTGCCAGAGATCCAAGCTTCAATGTATTGGAGTGCCACTCGAATGTTGTGGCGCATGCCCTGCTCTGTTCGTTCACCCTGACAAGGCGCGAGCAGATCATCGGCAGTAATCGGCGCGTCATCCGAACGAGAAACATCAAGTTGATTGGTTCTCTCGCCTAGCACGCTGCCAAACACTTCCATTGCAGTATTGGCCAATCCAGGGTGAGCTACCCAAGTACCGTCATGGCCGTTATTTGCTTCCAGTGATTTATCGTTTTGAATTTTGTCGAGAACCTTTTGATTCTCCTGTGGATCTTTTGCTGGAATGAATGCTGCCATTCCTCCCATTGCAAATGCACCACGACGATGACAGGTACGGATAAGTAAACGCGAATAGGCATTTAGGAACGGCTTATCCATGGTCACAACCTGACGGTCCGGAAGGACACGATCTGGGTGCTTTTTCAGTGTTTTGATGTAGCTAAAGATGTAATCCCAGCGACCGCAGTTAAGACCAACAATATGTTCTTTAAGCGAAAATAGGATTTCATCCATTTCAAACACGGCTGGCAGTGTCTCAATCAGCACGGTGGCTTTGATAGTACCTGTGTCTAGACCAAAGTAATCCTCAGTAAAATGGAACACTTTGCTCCACCACTGAGCTTCTTTATGCGATTGCAGTTTTGGTAGGTAGAAATAAGGGCCACTGCCCTTTTTCATTAGCGCTTTGTAGTTATTGTAAAAATAAAGCGCAAAGTCGAATAAAGCTCCCGGAATGATCTCACCATTAAACGTCACATGTTTTTCTTTTAGGTGTAAACCACGTACTCGGCATATCAAAACCGCTGGATCATCCTTCAACTCATATTGCTTACCATTAACCGGATTGGTGTAGCTGATCTCACCATCTACTGCGTCACGCAGGTTGATTTGACCATCTAACACCTTACCCCAAGCGGGGGACATCGAGTCTTCAAAGTCCGCCATGAACACTTTCACGTTTGCATTCAGCGCATTAATCACCATTTTACGGTCAGTAGGACCAGTGATTTCTACGCGGCGGTCTTGCAGATCTTGAGGGATCCCGAGAATTTTCCAGCTACCTTCTCTGATATCTTGTGTATCTTCGAGAAAGTCTGGCAGTTCCCCAGCATCGATACGTGCTTGCTTTTCTTCACGTTGAGCAAGCAGTGTATCGGTCTGGCTGGCAAACTGAGCACACAGAAGAGATAAAAAGGTTTGGGCTTCAACAGGGAAAATCGCCTGATGTTCTGGTGAAAGGGTACCAGTCACTTCAAGCATGCCTTCTTGGTGTAAGGTTTCTTGGGCTTCGGCTGTTGTTTTTTCTCTATCTGGTGTGTTGGCAAGCATATTCTCTTCCTTTAACGCTCCGATACAACGATGACTGTTATGGGTTGTATCAGTGGTTGCTCTAATTTTCGAAGAGTTACATTTGTAACTATAAAACAACAATCAAACATCCTAATTGATCACTGCTTTCTTCGTTTATTTTGTCTTGTGAGCTCTACCTTGGCTAACTTGGTTTGCCTTTTCAATCTAGACATAAGTCTTACAGAGCCTTCATTTAAACTACACCAACATGCAGTAGAGCAAAAGTCCTAAAGTAGCCTATCGACTAAATTCAAAGTTTTATTCCGCTGCCCATAAGTTGTTGATTTTGATCACCAAAATGTAACTAGTTACGTAATTTAATTACAGTGAAATTAGAGCTGTAAAACCGTTTCAAACACGCGTTTAACTTACGAGTAAATCAGGCATCGCTTTATCAGACAGGGGATTTCGTGGCTATTACGGAGGCGGGTCAAACAGAGTGTTTTTAGTGAGCTGTAAAATTGACACTGTGAAATTTCACAATTTAATGAAAGCTTCATCAAGATTTCTTTGTAAAATTTTACAAGTTAAAGTTCACCAACAGAATAAAATGCTAAAAAGCACACTAAAACTAGTGTGCTTTTGGAAGGTATCATCGAGATTTGGTCTAATACTTATCGCTAAAGCAGCTCTGACACGACTTGTGCCAGTTGATTAAAAGTATTCACTCTTGAAGAACTAGGGCGCCAAACTAGCCCAATATGGCGATGTGCTTGCTGCCCAGGAGCATCAACAACCACTAAGTTCTGGTTATCAATCAACCCGTGATCGATTGCCATCTGGGGGATAAAGGTGGTTCCTAACCCATTGGCAACCATCTGAACCAAGGTATGTAAACTGGTTGCCGAGAATGGGTTAATCTTCTCTTTCTTAGTCAGCTGGCAGGCAGAAACGGCATGTTCTGTTAGGCAGTGTTCTTTTTCCAGTAAGAACACAAACTCATCAGGTAAGTCATCGTACTTAATCGGGGTCTGAATCGCGTCGGCCTGATTACGGCTGATGATCATCCGAAATGGATCATTACCGACGATTTTGCTTTCCATGCCGTCTATATCAACTGGCAAAGCTAAGATAAGTACATCTAATTCACCGTGGCGCAGCGCCGCCAGTAAATTGGTTGTGGTGTCTTCTCTTAGCAGTAAATTCAGTAAAGGGAAGCGCTGGTTCACTTCCTGCACCAAATCACAGAGTAAAAAAGGCGCAATGGTTGGAATACAGCCAACACGCAATTGCCCTTCCATTTCATCTCCCTGACAAAGACGACCAAGTTCCACCAGATCTTGCCCTTTTGCCAGAAGTTCACGCCCTTGTTGGACAACTTGTTCCCCCGCCAGTGTAAACACTAACGGGCTTTTCTTATCTTTCTTCTCATAAAGAGGACAACCAATCAGCTCCTCGAGGTTTTGAATACCTTTACTGAGCGTTGACTGACTCACGAAGCACCGTTCCGCCGCCTCACTAAAGTGGCGTGTTTCGTGAAGGGTTATCAAATAATGTAATTGCTTGAGGCTAGGCCACTTATTCATAATTCTATATGTAACTACTGCTCATCCAGTGATCAAGATAATGGTTTAGCATTATCGCTTTTTTCGATTAACTCAATCTATTTATTTCGCTTTTTTCCATACTACAATCTGTACTATAGTTTGTCGCGTACAAACACGGACCAAACCAAAAACGAATCAATTGGTTTGGAACTAACCATATATTTTAGGAGCAAAAAAATGGTACTAGTAGGTCGTCAAGCCCCAGATTTTACTGCTGCAGCTGTTCTAGGTAACGGTGAGATCGTTGATAACTTCAACTTTGCAGAGTTCACTAAAGGTAAGAAAGCGGTTGTTTTCTTCTACCCACTAGATTTCACTTTCGTTTGCCCATCTGAGCTAATCGCTTTCGACAACCGTCTAGCTGATTTCCAAGCTAAAGGTGTTGAAGTAATCGGTGTTTCTATCGATTCTCAGTTCTCTCACAACGCATGGCGTAACACTGCTATCGAAGATGGCGGTATCGGTCAAGTTAAGTACCCACTAGTTGCTGACGTTAAGCACGAAATCTGTAAAGCATACGACGTTGAGCACCCAGAAGCAGGCGTTGCTTTCCGTGGTTCTTTCCTAATCGACAAAGAAGGCGTTGTACGTCACCAAGTTGTTAACGACCTACCACTAGGCCGTAACATCGACGAAATGCTACGCATGGTTGACGCTCTAAACTTCCACCAGAAGAACGGTGAAGTATGTCCTGCACAGTGGGAAGAAGGTAAAGCAGGTATGGACGCATCTCCAAAAGGTGTTGCAGCGTTCCTATCTGAGCACGCAGAAGACCTAAGCAAGTAATTTTGCTTTCGCACCCAAGCTCAACGGGTGTCTTGGTTGGACAATATAAAGCTAAAAAGCAAACGCCAATCAGTTAAAAGTAAAGTCTTATTTAAAGAGCCCGAAACTCAGTTTCGGGCTCTTTTTATTTTGCTTTCACACTCAATAACCATTATCGCTCTCACAACTTACCTATATAGATAAAAAGACAAGATATCGCTAAAGAGACAAAACGTATCGACCTACAGACTTTATCTGTTTCTGCTCTTTAAAGTCGAAAAAGCTCTCTTTATGATGAACTCAACTGATTTGGAGGAAGAGTTCAAGTTCACTCTTCCTGACTGACGATTACTACACGGAGATTCAACATGGCTTACTTTTCTCTAGCCTTCGGTACGGCAACCAAAAACCGCGATGGAAAAATCATTGAAGCATTTTTCCCGAACCCAGTTCTTAACCCGTCTGACACACTGGTAGACTCAGTCGCAAAAGTAGCAGGTTACGAGCAAGGCAACCAAGCAATCGAAATCTCTGCGGCACAAAGTGCAGAACTTGCTAGCGCATTCGAAGCAAACGGTGATGCTGTAAACGCCTCATTCGCAGCTAAAGCAGCGGAGTCTTCACAACCGCTAGTACTTGTTGTTCTTGCAGCAGATGAGAAGCCAGCTTCTGTTGCTGAAGGCTTCCTGAAGCTTCAGCTTATCTCTAACCGCCTAGTTCAACCTCATGGTACTGTGCTTGACGGTATCTTTGGTCTACTGCACAACATTGCGTGGACCAACGAAGGCCCTATCGATCTGCCAGAACTGGCTGATCGCCAAATTGAAGCACGCCTAGCAGGCCGCAACCTATCTGTCGATTGTGTCGACAAATTCCCTAAAATGGTTGATTACGTGGTACCTGCTGGTGTGCGTATCGCTGATACTTCACGCGTTCGCCTTGGCGCTCACGTTGGTGAAGGCACAACCGTTATGCATGAAGGTTTCATCAACTTTAACGCGGGTACAACGGGTGTGAGCATGGTTGAAGGCCGTATCTCTGCTGGCGTTGTGGTTGGTAACGGCTCTGATATCGGTGGCGGTGCTTCAATCATGGGTACACTGTCTGGTGGTGGTTCAGTTGTCGTTTCTATCGGTGAAAGTTCACTGCTAGGCGCAAACGCAGGCCTTGGTTTCCCACTGGGCGATCGTTGTACTGTTGAGTCTGGTCTGTATGTCACTGCGGGTGCTAAAGTTCGTATGCTGGATTCAGAAGGCAACGAAGTGGAAGTGGTGAAAGCACGCGACCTAGCTGGCGTGTCTGACTTGCTGTTCCGTCGCAATTCAGTGACTGGTCAGATTGAATGTCTGGCGAACAAAACTGCAGTAGAGCTGAACTCTGAGCTACACAGCAATAACTAAGCTGGTAGCCGAATAGAAAAAGGGTTGATGTGTATGCATCAACCCTTTTTCTTTTTCTGCTAAGTGAATCGATCTGCGCGCGAAGGCAGCCGTTACCTACTTAACCTGGATGACCGTCAACTCTCGCTTTTAGCAACATAGGGCCGAACTTAATCACATACAGAGTAAACGCCAGCACCCACAACAACCCGCTGATATCGATCATCAACATCATTTGGGCTGGCCACAGAACCACACCAACACTACGAACTAACGCAGCAGCCGTCAGCATAGCGAACGCTAACGCCATATTTGGGCCCTGATAAATTGCTCGCCCAGTATGCCCCATGGTTACACGAGCGATCATCGCCAGAATCAAGCCGCCGAGCGCTCCAATCGCAAACAAATGTAACATATTGTGGCCCGCAAATGGGTTATCGAGTAACCCTCTTAATAATAGGCTGACCGGAATACACAAGTAAGCTAAGTGCAGCGCCCACACTAACGGCTCTTTGACGGTGCGCCACGGCTGCCACCTCATCACACGAACTAAATGTGCTATACCGGAAATGACCATAAGAGAAGGCCCGAGCTGAGCAAAAGTGACAGGGAAAAAGCTCAGAATAAATAAACTGATCAGCGGGAGGTTTGCCGTCCATTCTAGCCAAGTCATCGGCTGTGGTTTCTCAAAATTAAATCGCCGTGCAGTGAAGAATGGAATCACTCGCCCACCCATTACCGACAGTAAAATCGTAAACCACCACAACATTGCCTGCCAGACCGCTGAAGAAGGAAACGGCGGCATCCCCTTAATGGTCGCGTAGCTAGCAAAGTTCGCCGCAATCGCCAAAACAAATAAAGGTACAAAGAACAGATTTTTCCACCCTTTGGCTTTGATCACTCGACGGCCAACTTCATACGCGGCAAAAGCGATAAACAGAGCCTCAATCGATGAAATCAACCACAAAGGTGCAGGTGTCCAAAACAGCACACGCGGAAGTAGCCACAAGCCAACCAGTAGCGCCAATCTATAATGCTTGGTGCCATTGATTCCCGTCCAGTTTTGAACTGCGGTCAAAACGAACCCCACCACAATCGCCATCGAGAAACCAAACAACATCTCATGCACATGCCACCACAAAGCAGGTACCCTTAACGCCGCAGGCTGGCCGTTTTGAAACATCCATACCCACAAGGCGACAGCAATAACAGCATAAACGGCGCCAAGTAAAAAGAAGGGCCGGAACCCCAGACGTAAAATCGGCGGAATGACTTCTTCGACTTTTTTGTCAGTAATATTGAGCACAATGGTCACTCCAAATATTGAATCTAACTATCTAAGAGCAATATTCATTCCAGTGTTAAATCAACCGTAATTCAATATGTTAAGAAAAATTTGTGTCTTTATGACCCCATAAAATCAGGTCATAAAGACACGAGAGAGTAATAAAAATACAAGTTTTGAAGATCTGAATCATTGACCCAAGTCGTCAGAAGTTGACAATAACCCACCTGGACATTGTGAGGTTTTAGATGAAAATTGTTGCTGTAACCGCCTGCCCTACCGGTATTGCTCATACCTACATGGCTGCCGATGCATTGAGTAAAGCTGCACCTAAAAAAGGCTTGCAGATCAAGGTCGAAACTCAGGGTGCAATGGGGATTGAAAACCCTCTCTCCGCTCAAGATATCATGCGCGCAGATTTGGTTCTGATTGCTTCAGATATAGAAATAGAACAGCGGGCGCGCTTCACGGGTTGTAAAATCCATGTTGTTACCATTGAAGAAGTGCTGACCAATGTTGATGCCGTGCTCGACAGGTGCAAATCACTGTGATTGAGCGTCGCATTACGTTCGTTCTCCCTGAGGATGGATTTGCCAGTTGGAAAATCAATCGCCTCAAGGCCTTGAGCGGGATGTTTCGCTCGGTGGTCGTGTTACTTAACGTCACCAAGTGGGAAAGAGCCAATATCGAGCACCCTTTGCAGATCATGTCGTTGGGCAGTCAGGAGTTCGATTTATGTCAGATACACATTGAAGGCTCCGATGCAGAGTTGGCCTGCATGGTGTTTACCAATTTCATCAGCGATCAGTTCACCTTGGTCAATACTGCGCATAAGAGTAACCAATTAACCAATATTGCGCTGCTCAGCAATCTGCCCACTTTTCATCTCGATTTTCCACTTAGCTACTTACACCACCACAGTGATGTTGACACTAAGTCAGCGGCATTCAGCATCGCAACAAAATGTATTACCAGCTCAAACCCTGCTTTGATATGCGAACAGTTTGCTCAGCGAGAGCAAACCTCTTCAACCGCTATTGGGCATGGTATCGCCCTTCCTCACATCATGAGTGAAGCGATTGATATCCCAAGTGTCAGCATTGTGTCGCTGACAGAAGAATTAGACTGGAACTCTCCAGCTCAGGGTGGCGTCAGTATGATCATTGCTATCGCTTTACCACATAACGCTTCACGTGATGTCTTGCTAGCCTTTACGCGCCTGACTCGCTCATTGCTGGATCCAGACTATTGCCAATTGCTGCGTACCAGCCACGAACCACAAGCGTTAAAAGCTCTTTTTACCCATAAGCTGGCACAAGCCTAACTCGCCCGATATTCGCTCGGCGTCATACCCACTTTGTTCTTAAACACTCGAAAAAAATAGTTGGCATCTGCGTAGCCACAACGGTTTGCCACTTCCTGTAGGCGGAAGTCATAGCGCTTGAGCATAAACTTAGCACGGTCAATTCGAACCCAGGTGATGTAGTCGGCCAGTGTCATATGCCCTTGTTGGCGAAACAAGCGCGACAAGTGATTGGGGGAAATGTTAAACCGCGAAGCAATCGACGTCCGGGTAATCGCCCGATGAAAATTCTCTTGAATATAGATACAAATCCCTTGGTAAAGATCTTCACTGTGGCTTTTCGAACTGCCATCAGGCTTTTGTAGCATTGACTGGCAGTAGCTGAGCAGAGCCACCAGCAAATGTTCATCCATCGGAGCTTTTTGAGGTTCCTGAGCTAGTGCGTTCAATGCCTGCAAAATATGATCAACCGCGTGCCCAGTTCGGGTCGGTACAGAATATTTCTGGATGTCATAGAAACCGCTTTCCCCCGCACGCTTGCTCACCAAGCTAAAACCTAACTGGCGCCGGCCAAACAGCAAACTCAGTACCGAGCATTCGTTTTCCCAGTTCGGTTTATTCCAACAGTTAGGAGGTATATAGAGTGCATCTCCACTCAATACGCTAATGTCCGCAATCCCTTGTTCAGGATCTTCAAGTTGATTGAGGTACTCGCCACTTAAAACGAGCTCAAGCCGCGGAAAGTTCACCTGATAGCTAAAAGCCGGGGGCGTGAGTTTGTCTGCAGCAAACCAGATACGACTAAAATGCTCCCGTTCATGAATAACATTATCGAGTAACTCATGGAATATATGACTCATAGTCCCTCTCAAACAATCACTTTTCGTGACTTCCATCAACAAAAAAGCAGTAAAGATTGAGGTTACTATACTCTAGTTTTTACGATTTGTATTTTTCCTTTCAAAGATAGAAACACTCAATAAAAACAATTAAATTCATGATATTTAAAGATTAATACCAAACAAAATAAACTAATTACACTTAAATCAATAATTGAGTTCGATCACACTCCAAATCCATAGTTACAATAATCCAGTAAATGCATTTCTGGTACACTAAAAATCCTTGACTTAATCCCCCACAATTACCCTCAGATAAAAAAACAAGTTCCGCATAGATCGGAACCAATCGGGGTAAACGAGATGATCACAGACTTAATCAATCAAGAGTTGATTTGCTTAGATCTCCAAGCAACAACCAAGCAAGAAGTATTCGAAGAACTGATCGAACTGCTGAGCAACAACCACCGCATCAGCGACAAAACACAATTCCTCAATGACATTCAGGCTCGAGAAGAGATTGGCAACACAGGCTTTGAAGATGGCGTCGCGCTGCCTCATGCCAAAAGTGCCGCGGTTTCCCAACCTGCTGTCGCGATTGGTATTAGCCGCCAAGGGATAGAATACGGCGCAGAAGACGGTCAGCCGAGTAAACTATTTTTTATGATTGCCTCTCCTGATGGCGGTGCAGATCATCACATCGAGGTGCTGGCTGAACTCTCTTCCAAACTGATCGAAGAAGGTTTTATTGAACGTTTTATGCAGGCCAGTTCTTCTGAAGAAGCGTTAGAATTACTGCTCGCCAAACCACAAGATCAGCAAGACAACCCAGAAGCCGATCAAGGCTTTTTAATCGGTGTTACCGGCTGCCCAGCAGGCGTTGCGCACACATACCTAGCCGCCGAAGCCTTAGAAAAAGGTGCCGCTGAACTTGGCTATCAAATCAAGGTCGAAACCAATGGCTCTATCGGGGTCAAAAACACACCGAGTTCAGAAGAGATAGCTAAAGCTGACGCTATCATTGTCGCCTGTGACAAACAGGTTGATATGAATCGTTTCGCGGGAAAAAAGGTCATCACCACAGGCGTCAAAGCCCCTATCAGCGATGCTAAGGGTTTGATAGAAAAAGCGCTACAAGCACCACTCTATACAGCGAGTGAAGAAAGCCAAACGACTGAAACAGCCTCTTCGAATGCACGTAGCGATTTATACCGCTACCTGATGAACGGTGTTTCACACATGATTCCATTTGTGGTTACAGGTGGCCTACTGATCGCTCTCGCGCTGGCCATTGGTGGCGAGCCAACGTCAGCGGGAATGGCAATTCCTGAAGGCAGCATGTGGCAAAAAGTACTGGATGTCGGTGTGGTGTCGTTTACCTTGATGATCCCTATCTTGGCGGGCTACATAGCCTATGCGATTGCAGACCGTCCTGGTCTCGCACCAGGATTAATCGGTGGCTGGATTGCAAACAATGGTTCTTTCTATGGTGCGGAAGCTGGCACAGGTTTTATCGGCGCCATCGTTGCAGGCTTACTGGTTGGCTATTTTGTCAAATGGCTGACGAGCATCAACTACCATAAATTTATTCAGCCATTGGTGCCTATTATGATTGCACCAATCCTAGGCTCTTTGTTTATCTCCAGCCTGTTCATCTTCGTCATTGGTGCACCCATTGCAAGCTTGATGGACGGCCTGAATGCGATGTTAGTCAGCATGAGTACTGGCAGTGTGATTCTGCTGGGTATTGTCTTAGGTGGTATGGCTGGTTTTGATATGGGTGGGCCGTTCAACAAAGTCGCGTTCTTGTTCTCCGTGGGTATGATCGCCAGTGGTCAGACACAATTTATGGGTGCCATGGCATGTGCGATTCCTGTAGCGCCTCTTGGTATGGGCCTAGCCACTTTCCTTGGTCGTAAATTCAATCTCTTTGAAGAATCAGAAATCGAAGCCGGTAAAGCGGCTGGTGCCATGGGCTTAGTCGGTATCTCAGAGGGCGCAATTCCATTTGCCGCGCAAGACCCAATGTCTGTGATTCCTGCTAACGTGCTTGGCTCTATGGTCGCGGCCGTAATGGCATTCTCATTTGGTATCACCAACAGCGTCGCGCACGGTGGCCCAGTCGTCGCATTACTTGGCGCAATGAACCTACCACTGATGGCACTCGTTTGTATGGCGGCAGGTACAGTCGTGACCGCCCTAACCTGTATTTCACTTAAGAAGATGCGTAAAGCGAAAGCACAGCTAGCAACCGCTTAATCATTTAAGCACCTTAAGCGCCATCCCCCTATTTTGCGCGCTATTCAGACCCCGTTTTTACGGGGTCTTTTCTTTTGTGGTAAAAACCTTTAGGTTGTTTGTTGAACACAGAGGGAAAATACATGGCAATTTACATCTTTGGCTACGGCAGTTTAATGAACTCCGCATCGAGACAACTGACAGGGAAAACAGCGCAAGCTCTGCCTGCCATTGCTCATGGCTTCAAACGCTACTGGGGTAAAGTGGATGACAGTTATATCCTTTCGCCACTAGTCGTAAATAAAGGCGAAGGCTTAGTCAATGGAGTACTACTTGAAATCAGCGAAGATGAGCTGAGTGAATTTGATGTTCGCGAGCGAGGCTACCATCGAGTGGAAGTGCCCCATTCACAGCTTGAGTGCGATAACCCGTTTCGTGCCAATGATCAGGTTTGGGTGTATATCAAAGACAACCCTGAGCCACCATGTAGCCTGAGTCCTATCATGCAAACCTATGTCGATACCGTATTAGCAGGTTGTCTGGAAATTTCCGAACAGTTTGCCAAACAATTTATTGAGCACACCATCGGCTGGCACTTCCCAAGAGAAGATGACCGACATGCGCCTAAGTATGGCAACCTCGCCGGTGTAGAAGAACACCATTATCCGGTGATTGATAAACTAATAAAGGGAGCGTAATGCTCCCTTTTCAATTCGGTAGTACAAGCGGTTAGAACTTGTAATCAATACCAGCGTAAAGCGTGCTCATTTAAATATCGAAACCATCGATATCGGTAGAAGAAGAGCGGTATCCAGCACTTAGAAGCCAGTTGTTATTTAAAGCATAACCCGCTTCTACACCATAAGTAAATCCAGTATCAGACGCTGAATCGTTAACCTGATCAGTCTCAATTTCAGCATGGTATGTGCCAAAACCTAGTGTACCACCTAGGTAAAAATCAGAGCCTGAAACAAAGTACTTTGGCTTCAGATTAATTGCAAATGCTGAAATATCAGTACTTCTAACTGTAAGGCCAGCTACAGCTTGCAGAGGAACGTCCACTAGATCGAACTTACCATAGTTAGAGTATTCACCTTCTAACCCTACTACCAACGCCTCGGTTAACTTAAAGTTGTAACCAACGGATAAAGCAAGGCTAGTACTCGATACTTCTTGAAGTGACTGACCACGGAATTCACTGTCTAGATCAGTACTAATGATATCTGCACCTAGATACCAGCCATTTTCAAGGTAACCGCGTTCAGCCTGTTGTACATCTACGTTTTTCGCACCAACTGCCTGAAATGAAACTGCCGCGACTAGAGCCGCTAATAATTTTTTATTCATTATAACTCCTATATATCTTGAACTACTTCATAAAAGTTCGCGTGCGAATATAGGAATCCCACCAATAAATAAAATCATTAATATTTCATATAATAATCGATATCTCATTATTACTTTAAATATGAATGCTAATTGTACAGTCAGGCTAGCGATACAATCTCTAAGCTAAACAATACGCGTCCCCATCGGCATTGATCGTTCTGGGGTCAGCAAAACACTTTCTGACTCATCATCGGTTTCAGCGCACAGCAACATACACTCAGAAGTTTCGCCACGCATCTTGGCTTTAGCAAGGTTACATAGCACCACCACTTCTTTGCCCATCAACTCTTGTTCCGTGTAATAAGGCACTAAACTTGTGACGGTCTGCAGTCGCCTTTCCCCAACATCAATTTGAACAATGTACAGTTTGTCGGCGTTTTGATGACGGGCAACTTCAATGATCTTGCCTGTTCGCATCTCCAGTTTTGAAAAGTCAGTGTAAGCGATCGTATCCATGATAAAACTCCAAGTAAATTTTACTAAAAGATAACGTTTACATTAACACTTAACTCTTACATAACAAGTGGTAAAGATCGCATTTATCGCAGTAAAAAGTGTCTCAAATTGCTTCATTTTCACAAACAGTGTTTAATGTTCAGGTTCAACTTATGAGGTAAAACATGGCAACGATAAAGGATGTGGCAAAAGAAGCGGGAGTCTCTATCGCAACGGTTTCACGCGTTATTAATAAATCCCCTAAAGCCAGCCAGTCGTCCGTTGACTCAGTCACCAAAGCAATGGATAAGCTTGGCTATCGCCCCAACGCTGCGGCGCGTTCACTGGTCAGTCAAAGTACCAATACCATGGGTGTGCTGGTTAGTGATGTTTCCGATCCGTTTTTCGGCACTTTAGTCAAAGCTGTCGACACTGTTGCTCATGAGCACGGTAAACATATTTTGATTGGCAATGGTTATCACGATGCTGAACAAGAGCGAAAAGCGATCGAACTTCTGATCAACAATCGCTGTGATGCCCTCGTCATCCACGCTAAAGGTCTTTCCGATGAAGAACTGATTGGCTACGCCAAAGAAGTCAAAGGTATGGTCATCATCAATCGTCATATTCCTCAATTGGCGGAACGTTGTATCTCGCTCGATAACCATAAAGGGGCTTACCTAGCAACGGAGTACTTGATTCGTCACGGTCATACCAAGATTGCCTGTGTCGCTTCTAACCACGGAATTGAAGATTCACAACAACGGGTTGAAGGCTATCTTGCCGCACTGCGAGATCATAATATTGAGTTGCCGAGTAGCTATATCGAATACGGTGAACCGAATAACGATGGTGGTGAAATTGCAATGACCAATCTGCTAACCAAATCGTTAGAGATCACTGGCGTTGTCGCATACAACGACTACATGGCCGCTGGCGCTTTGTCCGTTCTGGATGAAAATGGGATTCAGGTACCGCAGCAGGTATCGATGATGGGTTTTGATGATGGACTGATCGCTCGCTACGTCCACCCTCGTCTGAGTACCGTGCGCTACCCAATTCAAATGATGGCAGATAAGGCCGCACGCCTTGCGTTGTCGTATGCTCGTCAAGAGCCTGCCGATAATGACACCATTATCTTCTCGCCAACGGTGGTACGACGAAATTCCGTTGAGCGACTATAGCAATTAACAAAGAAGGCGCTGTCTCAGCGCCTTCTTGATATTTAGCCTTCTATTTTTAACACTCAAACGCGTAAACCGTCGAGTAACAGTACTCTTGATTCGGTTTGAGAATACAGCTCGGTTGAGGCCACTCTGGGTGGTTCGGTGAGTCAGGCAAAAATTGAGTTTCTAGCGCCACCCCAGCGTAGTCTGAATACGTGCTACCACTGCGGCTAGGTGTACCTTCTAACCAGTTTCCCGTATACAGTTGAAGCGCGGGTTTATCGGTGATTACACTCATCTTCACTTTGCCATCCTGACTCGATAAACGGGCGATAGGCTGACGTTTATTGCGTTTAGGATCGAAGTAGAAGCTGTGATCATACCCCTTAGAGATTTGCTGCTGCCCATCAAGTAAAAAGTCCTGACGAATGACTTTCTGCCATCTAAAGTCAAACCCAGTACCATCGACTAAAGACAATGAACCATGTGGAATGCCAACTTCAGATGTCGGCAAGTAATAGTCGGCGTCGACTTGCAGAAGATGCTCACGTCCGTCAATACCGGATTCAGCACCATGAAGGTTAAAGTAGGCATGATTGGTTAAGTTGACCGGCGTTGCTTTATCTGTCGTTGCCAGATAACGAATTTCGACCTGATTGTCTTCGCTCAGCGAATAGCAAACGGACGCATCTAAGTTGCCAGGAAAGCCCTGCTCGCCATCCTTAGACTGATAGCTGAACACCACCTTACTTTGACTTTGCTCGACAATTTTCCAGCGCACTTTATCCATTCCGACTGTACCACCATGTAAGCAGTTACCAGCCTGATTGGTTGTGACTTGATAGGTCTCCCCTTCCAACTCAAAACAACCTTTGGCAATGCGGTTTGCGTAGCGCCCTACTGTTACCCCCAAGTAACTTTGTTGAGCTTGAAAGTCAGACATGGCCCCAACACCAAGTAAGACTTCGCGTTGCTCGCCGCACGCCAAAGGTAGCTGACAACTGAGCCAGGTGGCTCCGATGTCCATCAACACAATGCTACCCCCTGCAGCATTGGTCAATTCCACAAGCTGAGCAGGCTGACCGTCAAAAGCTGGCTGCTCAGTCATTGTCACAAATAAGGATGATTTCATGGTTGGTCCTTATAAGACTTCGACTAAGCCAGCACCACTTTTAGCCTGACAAACATAGATAGATTCTTTTAGCCCTGTCGCCGCGTGGTACTGGCTCTCAACCGCTTCCGTCACTTTATCTACTAGTGCGGGCGGTACTAAAGCCACAATACAACCGCCGAAGCCACCACCTGTCATACGTACACCGCCTTGCTCACCAATCACGGACTTAACAATCTCAACTAAAGTGTCGACCTCAAACACAGTAATCTCAAAATCATCGCGCATCGAAGCATGAGACTGAGCCATCAACTCTCCCATACGTGTAAGGTCATTGGCTCTTAATGCATCAGCGGCTTCAAGCGTACGGTCATTTTCAGTAATGACATGGCGAGCGCGTTTGGCAACAACGTCATCAAGTATGTCAGACTGTGCATTAAATTGCTCAATGGTGACATCACGTAACGCTTTAACACCGAAACGCTGTGCAGCAGTCTCACACTGCTCACGTCGGGTGTTGTATTCACTCCCCACTAAACCGCGCTGTTTATTACTGTTAATGATCATCACGGCCACGTCTTCTGGCATAGAAACGGGCTGTGTTTCCAGAGAACGGCAATCCAGCAGCATAGCGTGGTTTTCCATTGCCTCAGCCGAAATCATCTGATCCATAATCCCGCAGTTGCAGCCGACGAATTCGTTTTCTGCCTGTTGGCCATTAAGTGCAACTTCTGCCTGAGTCATTTCAAGGTTGTAGAGTACCTTAAACGTCTGACCAATCACGACTTCAAGTGCAGCCGAGGAACTCAGCCCAGCCCCCTGAGGGACATTACCACTAACGGCAAGATCAGCACCTTGGATGTCATAACCGCGCTGCAGTAAAAACTTCACCACACCCCGGATGTAATTCGCCCACATCTTGTCTTGTTGGAAAGTGATTTCTTCAGTGATGTCAAACTCATCCACCTGATCATCATAATCAACCGCAATGACACGGACTCGACTGTCATCTCGTTTTGCAGCCGCCACTACCGTCTGATAGTTAATGGCACATGGTAGGACAAAACCATCATTGTAATCGGTGTGCTCTCCAATCAGGTTGACTCGCCCTGGCGCCTGAATAATGTGGCTGGGTTGGTAATTCAGCACCTGTGTAAACGATGCTTTTACTGCTTGAGTGAGTTCTGACATATTAGATTCCTAGCCTTAAGTTGTTAGTTTTCAGTGATCAATAGTCACCACCGAAAATTTGATTCGTCACATCTCTATTGGGTAAAGGTTACCGCTCAAAATAGAGCGGAATTATCCTTCTTTGTAGTGCACATCACTGACGTCACGCAGGCGCTGCGCCGCTTGTTCAGCAGTCAAGTCACGTTGACTCTCCGCGAGCATCTCGTACCCGACCATAAACTTACGCACTGAGGCACTGCGCAGTAGTGGCGGGTAGAACAACGCATGCAATTGCCAATGTTCAATATCCGTTCCTTGTTCAAAGAAAGGCGCGTAATGCCAGCCCATGGAATATGGAAAAGAGCACTGGAACAGGTTGTCATAACGGCTCGTGAGCTTTTTGATTGCTACGGCAAGATCATCACGCTGCGCTTCGCTCAGCTCATTCATGCGGCGGATATGAGTTTTCGGTAATAACATGGTCTCAAACGGCCAAGCCGCCCAGTACGGCACCAATGCCACCCAATGCTCGGTTTCGACCACAATACGTGAACCATCTTTTAGCTCAGCGTCTACGTAATCGACCAAAAGATTGGAGCCATGTTCGTCGTGATACGCTTTTAAGTGATGCTCTTTACGTTCAATTTCGTTGGGTAAAAAGCTATTGGCCCAGATTTGTCCGTGCGGGTGAGGCTGTGAACAACCCATGGTTTCGCCCTTGTTCTCAAACGCTTGTACCCACACGTACTCTTGACCCAGCTCTTCAATTTGCTCATTCCAGGTATCAATAACACCGCGGATCTTTTCCACTGGCAGCTCTGGCAATGTTTTGCTGTGGTCTGGAGAAAAACAGATCACTCGACTTAATCCGCGAGCACCCTGAGTTTTAAACAATGGGCTGTTAGATTGCGGTGCCTCAGGCGAATCCGTCATCAAAGCGGCAAAATCATTGGTAAACACATACGTCCCCTGATAATCCGGGTTTACATCACCAGAGATTCTCTCGTTTGTCGGACACAGAAAACATTTCTCGTCATAGCGCGGAAGCTCATCAACCGCTGGACTTTCATCAGCACCACTCCAAGGGCGTTTCGCTCTGTGTGGTGAGACCAATATCCACTGACCTGTCAGTGGGTTGTAGCGGCGATGTGGGTGATCCACAGGGTTAAACTCAATCTTCGACATCTCAATTACTCAACTTAAAAAATTCAATCTTGTGCTGCATTTCAATCAGGATCAGTCGCACCTAAACATCGGGATACCCGGACGGGTTGTCCGATTGCCAGCGCCAAGTATCCGCGCTCATCTCCGCCACACTGCGCGTCGCTTTCCAGCCCAGTTCCTGCTCGGCCTTTTCAGTACTTGCCCAACACTCCGCAATGTCACCCGGTCGACGCGGACACAACTCGTAAGGCACTGGCTTTCCACAAGCAGCGCCAAACGCATCCACCATCTCAAGTACGCTGGAACCTCGGCCCGTACCTAGGTTATAGATGTGTAGCCCAGCTTGTTCACCGACTGACTTTAAGGCCGCAATATGACCATCGGCTAAATCCATAACATGAATATAATCACGTACTCCAGTGCCATCTGGGGTTGGATAATCATCACCAAACACCGATAACTTTTCTCGGCGCCCAACGGCCACTTGAGCAATGAATGGCATCAAATTGTTTGGGATGCCTTGCGGGTCTTCGCCCATAGTGCCGGACGGATGAGCCCCGACCGGGTTGAAGTAACGCAATAAGGTAATACTCCAGCTATCATCGGCTGCGAAAAGATCACTTAAGCATTGCTCCACCATGTATTTGCTACGGCCATAAGGGTTGGTCGTGGCGCCGGTTGGCGAGTCTTCCGTAATCGGAACTACCTCAGGGTCGCCATAAACGGTCGCGGAAGAACTGAAGACTATGCTCTTTACACCAGCTTTGCGCATCGCACGCGCCAGCACCAAAGAGCCATTCACATTGTTGTCGTAGTACTCAAGTGGTTTTTGGACTGACTCCCCCACCGCTTTCAGACCAGCGAAGTGAATGACCGCGCCAATCTGATGCTGCTCAAAAACGCTATCCAGAAAAGCTTCGTCACGAATGTCGCCCTGATGAAAGCACGGTCGCTGGCCTGTAAGCGCTTCGATTCGATCTAACACCGCCTGTTTCGCATTACATAAGTTATCAATGATGATCGGTTCCATGCCCGCATCAATCATCTGCACGCAGGTATGACTGCCGATGTAACCCATTCCACCTGTGACTAGTACTTTCACTCTTGCCTCTCTGTCTAAACGCCTAGTGTGTGATCTTCGGTTCGCTGAAAAGTCTAGCAATCAACAAGGATCACTTTCCGTGATCAAACTCTCATTGTGTAAACGTTTCCACAAATTATCATTTAGACTCAAGTATAGCCAATCAAGTAAAAGCGAATAGGTAAATGCAATATTGTTAAGTTTAATTAGTGGAATACTTGCTCACAGTGACACTCTGTTGCCTTACACATTCCTGGTCAGAAATTTTTACTAAAAATTATTACAAGCGTATGAGGATTGTTTACAATGGCGGAAACAGTGACTTGCCCAAAGGAGTTGGGCTCGCCAACGGAAAAAACACATGGCTACATTAAAAGATATTGCAACAGAAGCGGGCGTTTCATTAGCGACCGTCTCCAGAGTTCTCAATGACGATCCGACATTGAGCGTCAAAGAAGAAACCAAACACCGGATTCTGGAAATTGCCGAAAAGCTGGAATACAAAACCAGCAGCTCAAAAAAGTCGATTCTGGCCAGAAAACAGCAGCACCACTTTCTGGCGGTATACAATTACAAGCAGGAAGCGGAAGTTAACGACCCTTACTACCTCTCGATTCGCCATGGTATAGAAACCCAATGTGACAAACTGGGCATCGAATTGACCAATTGTTACGACAGCGAAGTATCAGTAGAGAGCAATAAGATCACAGGTGTTCTCCTAGTCGGCCGTAGTAGCGCCGAAGTGCTAAAGGACGTTGAAAAACTCACCGACAATATTTGCTATGTGGATTTCAGTGATAGCGAGTCACCCTTCGATTCCGTCGATATTGACCTAGTGCGCATCAGCAAAGAGATTACCGATTTCTTTATCGACCAAGGCTATCAGCGTATCGGCTTTATCGGCGGTCAAGATACCACTGACACACCAGACATTCGTGAGGTAGCCTTTGCCGAATACGGTCAGCTGAAGGGTGTAGTCTCTCTAGACGATATCTATCGTGGTGATTTCACCAGCTCTTCTGGTTACGATTTAGCGAAACAAATACTGGCAAAGAATGACCACCCGAGCGCTCTATTTATTGCCTCTGACTCGATTGCCATCGGCGTATTGCGTGCTATTCATGAGCAAGGCCTAAGCATTCCTCAGGACATAGCTCTAATCAGTGTGAATGACATTCCGACGGCTAAGTTTACCTTCCCGTCTTTGTCTACCGTGCGGATTCATTCTGAGATGATGGGGATTCAGGGCGTTAACCTGCTGGTAGAAAAAGTTCGCGATGGTCGAGCATTACCACTTCAGGTCTATGTTCCAAGTAAACTCAAGCTTCGCGACACGACCAAATCTTGATCGCCACTCCCCTTTTCCGTTATATAAAGCGCTGATTTTCAGCGCTTTTTTATTATCAGCAACAAATAGCCATCCACACTACGTCACTGTTTTACTGATTTTTACCCTCTCGGTAATCACTCCTTTACCCAGATCACAGCTTTCAGATAGATCGCTCAATAATTAGTGATCAAGTTAAAGTAAAACGTTTTCACACATTTTTTTAGTAAAATTTTTACTAACATATTTTCCAGATAGTCAAAAAAAGACTTTTACTCACTATTACGTCGGCATAGCCAATTCACTTTGAATCAGTGTGAGTGTATTCACCACCAGACTTTTTCAAAGCGTAAACAAGCTGCCTTAGCCGAGGGAGAACGAACGTGAACAACTGGGAAAACTTCCTACATTTGCATGAGAACCGTATGGCACCACGTGCTTACTTCTTCTCGTACGACTCAGTAAAAACCGCTCAAACATTCCAGCGTGAACTAAGCCGCCACTTTATGCTGCTAAGTGGTCAATGGAACTTTAACTTCTTTACTAACCCACTGTTGGTACCCGAAGAGTTCTACTCACAAAAGATGGAACAGTGGGGCCAGATTACGGTTCCTAATATGTGGCAAATGGAAGGCCACGGCGACCTTCAGTACACAGACGAAGGTTTCCCATTCCCAATTGATGTGCCTTTTGTTCCAAGTGACAACCCAACTGGCGCTTACCAACGCACATTCACACTCGGTGAGAACTGGAAAAACAAGCAAACCATCATCAAATTTGATGGGGTTGAAACTTACTTTGAAGTGTATGTAAACGGCGAATACGTAGGCTTTAGTAAAGGCAGCCGCTTAACCGCTGAATTCGATATTTCTAACTATGTTCAACAAGGTGAAAACCTGCTTTCAGTACGAGTGATGCAGTGGGCTGACTCCACCTATATTGAAGACCAAGACATGTGGTGGACAGCAGGTATCTTTCGCGACGTCTATTTGCTCGGAAAAGAGCAAGTTCACGTCCAAGACATAACGGTTCGCACTGATTTCGACGACGATTACGTCGCGGCGACACTTTCTTGCCAAGTCGAAATAGAAAACCTATCAGCCCTGCAAGCCTCAGGCTACGCCCTTGACTATGCACTGATGGATAAAGGCCAGCTCGTTGCGCAAGATTCATGCAGCAACCTGACCATCGACAACAAAACGCAGGCGAGTTTTACGCTTGAGATCGACGCTCCCATCCATTGGACAGTAGAAAACCCATACCTTTACCAACTGGTTTTAACCTTAAAAGATCAGCTAGGTAAAACCCTTGAAGTCATCCCTCAACGTGTTGGTTTCCGCGACATCAAAGTACGCGATGGGCTGTTCTACATCAACAACCAATATGTGATGCTGCATGGTGTTAACCGCCACGACAACGATCACCTAAAAGGTCGTGCTGTCGGAATGGATCGCGTAGAGAAAGATTTGGTGTTGATGAAGCAGCACAACATCAACTCCGTCCGCACCGCGCACTACCCGAACGACCCTCGCTTCTACGAGCTATGTGACATTTATGGTCTGTTTGTGATGGCCGAAACCGATGTTGAGACTCATGGTTTTGCCAACGTCGGGGATTTAAGCCGCATCACTAACGATGCTGCGTGGGAAGCGGTATTCGTAGACCGCGCAGAACGCCACGTCCACGCTCAGAAAAACCATCCTTCTATCATCATGTGGTCGCTGGGTAATGAATCAGGCTACGGCTGCAATATTCGTGCGATGTACGAGGCGACCAAAGCCATTGATGACACTCGCCTAGTCCATTACGAAGAAGACCGCGATGCGGAAGTGGTCGATGTCATTTCCACCATGTACTCCCGAGCGCAGCTGATGAATTACTTTGGTGAATTCCCACACGAGAAACCGCGCATCATCTGTGAATACGCACATGCAATGGGCAATGGTCCGGGCGGTTTAACCGAATACCAGAATGTGTTCTACCAACATGACCACATTCAAGGTCACTATGTTTGGGAATGGTGTGACCACGGCATTCTCGCTCGTGATGAAGCCGGGACGGAATTCTACAAGTATGGTGGAGACTACGGTGATTACCCGAACAACTACAACTTCTGTATGGACGGCCTTGTCTACCCAGACCAAACACCTGGTCCGGGCCTGAAAGAGTACAAGCAAGTCATTGCACCAGTGAAAATCCGTGCGGTTGATGAACGAGCTGGCAAGTTCAAGGTTGAAAACAAATTGTGGTTTAGCGATCTCAATGACTACACCATCACCGCAGATATCCGTGCTGAAGGTGAAACGCTGCGCAGCGTTCAGTTCAAGGTAGACGATCTTGCCGCTAATTCTGAGCGTGAAATCGACATTGCCATTCCACAGTTGGATGAGCGTGAAGCCTTCATCAACTTCACAGTACGCAAAGACTCTCGCACACTTTACAGCGAAGCCAATCATGAGGTTGCTGTTTACCAATACCAGCTCAAGCAAAGCACTAATGTCGAAGAGATCTTTACCAATCACAACGCGACACCACTTCACGTAGAAGAGAGTCGACTTAACTATTTGATTTTAGGCCACAACTTCGCTCTCAACTTCTCGAAAGTGAACGGTAAACTGATCTCTTGGTTGGTTAATGGTGAAGAGCTGGTCAAGTCAGAGCCTAAGCTCAACTTCTTTAAACCAATGATCGATAACCATAAACAAGAGCATGACGGTCTATGGGAGCCAGCACACCTGCAAATCATGCAAGAGCACTTCCGCACATTAAATGTTGAGCAAGTGAACGGCAAAATAGAAATCACGACCACCAGCATTATTGCGCCGCCCGTGTTTGATTTTGGTATGCGCTGCGAGTACCGCTACCAAATCAATGCCGAAGGTCAGCTGAATCTTGAACTAAGCGGCGAACGTTACGGTGATTACCCGCATGTGATACCTGTCATTGGCTTGGACCTTGGCATCAACGGTCACTTCGACCAAGTGAAATACTACGGTCGCGGCCCTGAAGAGAACTACCAAGACAGCAAACAAGCCAACCTGATCGATGTTTACCAAAGCACAGTCACTGACATGTTCGAAAACTACCCGTACCCACAAAACAATGGCAACCGCCAACATGTTCGCTGGGCAGCACTAACCAACCGTGACGGCATGGGATTACTGGTAAAACCGCAACAAGAGATCAACTTCAGCGCTTGGTTCTACACCAACCAAAACTTGCATCAGGCGCAACACACGACGGAGCTAGAAAAAAGCGGTTACATCACCCTCAACCTCGACCATAAATTGATGGGACTTGGTTCTAACTCTTGGGGCAGCGAAGTCCTCGATTCATACCGAGTGTATATGGATACCTTCCGCTATGGCCTCACCCTGATGCCATTGCAGGCCGGAGATTGCAGTGCGCAAGACCTAGCCGCCCATAACTTTGGTCACGACTTCTTTACTCCCACTCAGCGAAACGAGGCATAACCATGATCGTGTTAGAAAACTTAGCGCAATTCAAAGTCGTTTACCGCGATGGTCGTAAATGGAACCGCTGCATTGAAGCGATTGAAAACATCGCCAACATCAAAGATGGCGTGATGCATTCAATTGGCGACTCTCTGGTTTACATGATTGAAGATGGAGTGGCTCGTCACACTGATACCTTTGAAGGTAACCGTCGCTACTTCGACATTCATTACTACCTAGAAGGTAAAGAGACGGTTGAGTTTGCTGAAAAATCTCAGCTTGAGCTTGTCGACAACTATCGCGACGAGACAGACCGAGAATACTTTTCCGGCCAAGGTGATACTCGCGAGCTGCTGGAAGGCCAAGTCGCCATCTTCGATAACCACAACGCTTACCGCTTTCACGGCGATCACGCCGTAAGGAAAGTGGTACTTAAAGTCACCGTTGAAGACGGCTACTTCCTCAACAAATAACCCTGAATAATAATCGGGCCAGACACTGAATCTGGCCCACAGCAACTATCACGCTCACGAGCAATTGGGCGTATAATTGACGTGATTCATTGGAGGACATTATGTCTGAATCTCTACGCGGCACAATTGGAAAATTTGCCTTGCTGTCGATGACCTTTGCGGCGGTATTTAACGTCCGTAACATCGTAAACAACAACATTGAACTGGGGTTAAGTTCTGCCCCCGTATTCTTGCTGGCGACCATCATTTACTTTATCCCTTTCGTGTTCATCATCGCGGAATTTGTCTCGGCGAACAAAAACTCTGAATCGGGGATGTACGACTGGCTCAAGCAACCTTTGGGCACCAAAAATGCCTATTTGGGTTCGTTCCTCTACTGGTTCGTAAACCTGTTCTGGTTCGTCTCATTACTGCCCAACGTGATTGCCTACGCATCGTATGCGATGCTCGGCTATGAATACACCTTCTCACCTATGGTGACATCACTGATTTCTATCGTCCTGTTTGCAGCGGCGACACATATCTCAACCAAAGGCGCGAGCTGGCTGGGCAAGATTTCAGAAATCGTCGCTTACGGGGTATTTGCCTTGTTTGGTATTTACGTGCTGGGTGCATTAATGGCGCTTGGCGGCGGCGATTACACACCTGCAGAGCCAATAACGCTGGAAGCCATGACCCCGACCATCAACTGGGCAACCATAGGTATCATGTGTTGGATCTTCCAAGCGGCGGGCGGTGCAGAAACAGCAGCAGCGTACCTGAAAGATGTCAAAGGCGGTCAAAAAGCCTTTATCAGAGTCATCATTATCGCCGGTGTACTGATTGGTGCCATGTACGCTGTTGGCTCTCTATTGGTTAACGTGTTTGTTCCTCGTGAAGACCTCACGTATGCGGGCGGTATGGTCGAAATCTTTACCGGTATGGCGAACTACTTCAACGTCTCCGAAACCATGGTTGGCCGCTTCGTGGGTATCGTACTGTTCATTGCCATGTTTGGTTCAATGATGATGTGGACAGCGGCACCAGTAAAAATTCACTTCTCTGAAATTCCGCAGGGCGTATACGGTGAGAAAACAACCGAGCTGAATGAACATGGGGTTCCTGTTCGTGCCGCTTGGTGGCAGTTTGCTTTCGTTGTCGTAATGCTAGTGGTGAACGGCTTTGGCTCTGAGTCCGTGCAGGACATGATGAATCAAGCCATCAACCTGACAGCGGGCACCGCCATGTTACCGCCTATCTTTATCATGGTGGCTTACTTCATCTTCCGCTGGAAACACGACGATACGCCGCGTGATTTCCGCATGGGTTCCCGCAAGTTTGGTATGGGTGTGGTTTCCATTCTGATTGCCATCTTTGTAATCAGTATGACGGCTTCCGCCTTCCCAACTGGCGTTGACTTGGTTCGCGCTTTCTTCATCAACGTATTTATGACAGCGGTATTCTCAGGTATTGCTTGGTGGTGGATTTCTCGCTTTGAAAAAAAGCAAGCGAGTAAAGAGGTCAAGTTAGAAGCCGCTAAACAGCCTTAATACTTAGGCTTAAACGTGACTCATAAAAAAGCCCTTACCTAAAATGGTAAGGGCTTTTCTAATTTTGTTTAAACGCGATACTGACTCATAAACAATCTTGCGGTTTGCTCAGCCAGCACCCTCGACTCTTGCTTACTCAGAGACGCTTTCATACCGAGAACCTGAGGCCAAAACGCACTGCCTTTGACCAAACTATGCAATTGGGTACTCGCGACAACGATATCGTCCATCGCAAGGGTTTGCTTCTCTGCTTGCTCATTCAGCCAACGAAACAACGCTGTCTCTTGCTTCGACATCTTCTCTTCTTGTTCTTTAAGCTCATCAGGCTTATAGAAAAAATACCCCAGAGCGACTTTCGCCAAATCAACATAGTGAGGGTCAGTCACCACGTTGATTTCACTTTCAAGCAGAGCAACAAGCTGCTGCTCTAAATCCAATTCAACAAGACCTGCAACTTCATGATCTGCCATCGAAGTTCGCCACAGCTCTGACAGCAATTCCATGACAATCGCTTCTTTCGATTCAAAATGATTGTAAACCGTTCTCTTAGAGACCTCTGCCATAGCAGACAGCTTATCCATGCTGGTATTTTGCACACCAAATTCCTGAAAAGCCTGTTTTGCCGCAACTAATATCGCTTCACGTTTAATTTCGCTACGACCTTTTTTTCTCACTTTCATAGAGTTAACGATCCTACTTCATTCCGCTGCGATCTATTTTACACCAAGCAGTTTACTTTAAAAGCAAAGCATGTAAACTACACCGTATAGTTTACTTTAGGATAAACCATATGAAACGCGCATTGTTAGCCACTGTAGGAGCGATAATTATGACTACCTCAATCATTTCTTGTACCAGTTCTGACAAGGCTTCTGGTAAGCAATATCCTGAGAAATTTGCTAATACGGAGCTAGAGTACAAAAGCGGATTTGGTGACATTCTTAAGATCACGAAAGCTTATTTCACCACTGAACGCCTTAACCCAACGCCAACGTTTGAGCTGCCAGTCCACGCGATCAGCACTGATCAGTTAACCAATGAACAGCAAGACGTGCTATATCGTTTGGGTCATTCGAGTATTGCAATGAAGATCGACCAACAGTTAATCCTGACCGATCCTGTATTTAGTGAGCGCGCATCCCCCGTGCAGTGGGCAGGACCAAAGCGTTTCCATCAACCGCCGATTTCATTGCAAGAGCTACCAAACATTGATGCCGTTCTGATCAGCCATGACCATTACGATCACTTGGATAAAGCGTCGATCAAAACACTGACAGATAAAGTCGACGTATTTCTTGTCCCGCTTAAAATTGGTCAAACACTGAGAGAGTGGAATGTCCCAGAAGAAAAGATCATTGAGCTTAACTGGTGGGAATCACATGTTCACAATGGCGTCGAATATGTACTGACACCAACACAACACTTCTCTGGCCGCGGCTTAACCGATCGCGACGGCACCCTGTGGGGCAGTTGGGTCATCAATGGACAGCAACATAAAGTGTTCTTTAGTGGTGATTCTGGCTACTTCTCTGGCTTTAAAGAGATTGGCGATAAATATGGTCCGTTTGATTTCACCATGATAGAGACAGGGGCATACAACACTCTGTGGGCAGACATCCATATGTTCCCAGAACAAAGCGTTCAGGCACACATCGACCTAAAGGGTAAGGTCATGATGCCAATTCACAACGGCACCTTTGATCTCGCCATGCACGATTGGAATGAGCCAATGCAGCAAGCGATGGAGATCAGTGAACAACGCGGTGTAACCATGGTGAGCCCTGAGTTTGGTCAACGGGTCGAGCTTTCCCAGCCATTGCCAATCAAACCTTGGTGGAATTTGTAAAAAGAGGCTGCAATGAAGCTTAAATACCTTCTCTTACTCGTGAGCGTATGGACTCTTCCCGTAAAGGCGAATGTCGAGCAGGATGTCGACATTTTGATAGGGCAAATTGCGCAATCATCTTGCACCTTTATCCGTAACGGCGAATCATACGATCAGCAGCAGGCTGCGGAACATATTCGTAAAAAATGGCACTATGCTAAAGATGATGTTACGGATATTCAGGTGTTTATTAGCGAAGTGGCGTCTAAAAGTTGGTTTAGCGGCAAGCCATATATGGTCAAATGCAGAGACACGCAGATCACCAGCGAAGCCTGGCTCAATCAATTATGGCAGCAAGCCGAGCAGCCCTAACAATCTCTAAAAAGCACCGCGAGGTGCTTTTTTGTTTTGGATTCATTGGTGCTTATAGCGCTAGGTTTCACAATAACGACCCACTACCTTTCCCGCCCCCTGTATAAGCACTCGCACATACTTGCCCGCACTTCATCTTGCAGATGAATCAATCAATTGCACCCAGCTCGATAATGCTCTCTCTGCCCATCATTAACAGGTTCGATGTAATCACTCATCAAGTAAAATTTTACTAAATTAAGATCACACATTAACTAAAGGTCGGTTAACCCTTGTATTTGTGGCAGATAAAATCTTGTCAAACAACGTTCAGACCTTTGACCAAGGAAAATGACATGACCCTTAGTAAAACTTTTATCGCCCTTGCTGTAAGTTCCGCTGTGGCCATTTCTGGCTGCGCTTCAGTCACCAGTGAGCCAACGCCACAGGCACTGGAGTTCAAGAACGTCATTGATCGCACTGGTTCTCCAGAATATATGCGTGATTATGATTTTGATGACCACCAGCGTTTTAACCCTTTCTTCGATTTGGGCGCGTGGCATGGTCACCTGTTACCAGACACTAAAGACGGTATGGGGGGATTTCCGGGGACCGCATTACTGACTGAAGAATACATCAACTTTATGGCCAACGACTTTGACCGCTTAACCGTGTACAAAAATGGCCAGAAAGTGAATTTTGAGATGGAAGCGTACAGCCTGCCCGGCGCCTTGGTTCAAAAGCAGCATTCTGACGATGTACAAATCGAGATGACGCTGCGCTTTGCTAGCAACCGCACTTCGCTGCTTGAAACTAAGATCACTTCAGAGCAGCCACTTGATCTGGTGTGGGATGGTGAACTGCTGGAAAAATACCACGCTAAAGAAGGCAAGCCTCAATCCGATAAAACCATCGATCAGGCTTATCCAGATTATGACCGCCAGATTGTCGCTACCGATGACGGCCTCAAAGTGACGTTTGGTAAAGTTCGTGAAACATGGACATTGCTGACTTCAGGTGAATCTGAATATCAGATCCACAAATCCATCCCGATGAAGACCGAAATCGAGGGTCATCAGTTTGTTTCTAAAGCGCATGTTTCTGGTTCTACAACCCTCTACACCACATACACGCATGTTCTGACAGCAAAAGAAAACCGAGCAGAGCAGAGCAAAATACAAGACATACTCACCCACCCAGACAAATATCAAAAAGCCTCCGTTCAACGCTGGGAACACTACCTTGAGAAAGGGCTGACCAACCCGAATGCTACTCCAGAACAAGAGCGAGTGGCAGTGAAAGCGATGGAGACGCTGAATGGTAACTGGCGTGGCGTAGCTGGTGCGATGAAATTTGATTCTGTCACTCCATCGGTGACCGCACGTTGGTTCTCTGGTAATCAGACTTGGCCGTGGGATACATGGAAGCAAGCCTACGCAATGGCACATTTCAACCCAGAAGTAGCGAAAGACAATATTCGCGCCATGTTCGCCTACCAGATTCAGGCCGATGATCCTGTTCGCCCGTGGGATGAAGGTTATGTACCTGACTTACTGGCTTACAATTTAAGCCCTGAGCGTGGCGGTGATGGTGGTAACTGGAATGAGCGTAACACTAAGCCGAGCTTAGCCGCATGGGCAGTCATGGAAGTGTACAAAACAACCGGTGATAAAGCGTGGTTAGAAGAGATGTACCCTAAATTGGTCGCTTACCACAACTGGTGGTTACGTAATCGCGACAACAATGGTAATGGTGTACCTGAGTATGGCGCGGCTCGTGACAAGGCCCATAACACCCCTGACGGTCAGATGCTGTTTACCGTCACTCGTGGCGACAAAGAACAAACCTTTAGCGGGCTAGATCAATATCAAGCAATCATTGCCAATGGCCAATACGACCATATTGAAATCCCGGCCCAAACCGCGGCGTCATGGGAGTCTGGCCGCGATGATGCGGCAGTATTTGGCTTTATCGACAAAGAGCAACTGGACAAGTATGTCGAGAAGGGTGGAAAACGTAGTGATTGGGATGTGCAATTCGCTCAGAACCGAGCACAAGATGGCACCCTACTAGGTTACTCATTACGGCAAGAGTCGGTCGACCAAGCCAGCTATATGTACAGCGATAATCAGTTCCTTGCTGAAATGGCGGACATCATAGGCAAGCAAGAAGAAGGAAAAGTTTTCCGAGAAAAAGCCGAACACTTGGCTGATTACATCAATACCTGCATGTTCGATGAAGAAAGTGGCTATTTCTACGACATTCGCATCGAAGACAAGCCACTTGCCAATGGTTGTGCAGGCAAACCGATTGTTGAACGTGGCAAAGGGCCAGAGGGCTGGTCACCACTGTTTAATGGCGCAGCAACTCAAGCACACGCCGATGCGGTGGTGAAAGTGATGAAAGATACCGAAGAGTTCAACACTTACGTGCCTCTGGGTACCGCAGCGCTGTCTAACCCTGCCTTTGGGGCTGATATCTACTGGCGTGGGCGCGTGTGGGTCGACCAATTCTACTTTGGCCTTAAAGGTATGGAGAAATACGGTTACCGTGATGATGCAGTCGAGATGGCCACGGCTTTCTTCGACAATGCCGACGGCTTGATTCAAGACGGCCCAATCAGAGAAAACTACAACCCGCTTACCGGCGCTCAACAAGGTGCACCCAACTTTTCTTGGAGTGCGGCTCACCTGTATATGCTTTACAACGATTTCTTTACCTCGGAAAAGTAACAAACAACAAAGGGCGCTTAATCGCGCCCTTTCAATTAGAGTTTAAGTAAGTTAGCGGCTTTTCGACACCGTATGTGACTCTTTCCCTAGCACATTAACCAGTACGTAGCTCACCTTCTGACCATTAACCACTTTGTGTTTCGCTTCAACGGTCTTTCCATTGACCACCAACGTTGGATAATCCCCATAGAACCAAGCTTCCCACGTGAGCGGCTTATTGTTGTTATTGGTTAGTGTCGACTTTTCAGTACCCTCATGGCGCAGCGCGACTTCATGCTCGCCCATTGGTAAGTAATCAACCGCGAGCCAGTCAATATCCGCCGTCAGATGCGATGCCGTAATCAGATGACTGTCTGCCGCGTTTGGTTTCACCCCCATCAGCCCTTCAATGGTATTGGCGATAAAGGTAAACGAGATCTCTGGATAATCGCCATTGGTGCCTTGTGTCGGACGCTCATGAGGTAAGTCTTTCATATCCATGATGTACTGCATCCACTTCCAAGCTTCCTCATTGCGGTTGTATGGAAAATAGGTCTCTGGGATGTAGCTGTACGCCTCAATATTGTTCGGAGCATCCGGCGTCGAGCCAATGCCATCACCGAGACTTTGCGAGATAAAGTCTAGGTATCGGTCATTGCGCTCACCCGGCTCAGTGATCAACTTCATCGGCATAAACCAGCTGTTTTCTTTACCAAAGTCGTTCAACCTCAAGCCATCCTTCTGCACTATGTTGACGTAGTTATCCAAAGGCTTTTCTGGGTCAGCGATACTCCACTCCTGATTAAAGTAGTCTTTCAGTTGCTGGGCTTTTTGTTGCCATTGTCGAGATTCACTGTACTCATCTCTGGCGTTAAGCATGGCCGCATAAGCCACCGTTGCTTGATACTGAGAGCCAATCCCGTCACCCGCTTCAATCGGGAATTCACCCCGTTCGTTATAGGTCGCCGAGCCTTCAAAAATACCACCATAACCTTCAGCGATGCCGTTTGGATCCTGATCGTCATGCAGTGCGATATAATCGGTCATCACTTTGGTGTAAAAACGCCATAGGTCTTTGTCTTCAATGTAGCGCTTATCGCCCGTCCATTGGTATTGCTCCCAAGCCTTCTCAAGAAATTCAAACTGCGCCGGGACCTCACGCACAAACCAGTCATCGTCTTCGTAGTCGATCAGGTGCGGGCTGCCATCAAAGTTGATCGCCCATAGGGTGTACCACTTTCTCGACTCAGTAGAATGCTTAGCGAAGGTTTTGAACATAGAGAAGTTTTCACGATCTAAGCCCGCTAACTTAGCGCCAGCCGACTGGTGAAGAAAGTCCCGAGAGTAGAAAGCCGTACGATCAAAGTAACCCGCCCAATAGGAAGGTAAGTAATCCGCGCTGCCCGTACCATCATTGTTGTTTTCATCACGGTTGATCAAGTCGTGCTGCCCCGTCATCACAAACTGACGTGTCTTCTCTTTCGCCCAGTCAAACGAGTCCTGCAATTTATCATTGGAAGACGAAACGGTGACTTGCTTCGCTTTAATCCGAGCACGCACTTCCCACTTCTCAACCCGCCCTTTTTCATCCTTAAGTTTGATGTGAACTGGCTGACTGAAATCGAGGACTTCCCCCTGCTCGACAGACGCTCGAGAGCCTTTAGACACAAGCAGTTTAGCAATCGCTACTTCAGAGACGTCGCTCGCATACGGCAGTTCAAACTCGATGGTTCTGCGTTCTTTATCGATGATGCTCTCGCCGGATTGCCCTTTAGCCTTAAACCCTATGATTTGATTAAAACGTGGCGACTTGGATTTAGTGCTTTTTACCAATTCAACCTGATCGATACTGACACTGCCCACATCTGACCCTGTGAAACGTAGCTTTATCTGCTCCCCCCTCTCCAACGGAATCTGTTTAATTTTATTGTGCTTGTAGTCGTGACTCTTTTTGAGTTTTTTACTCAGGAAAGCCTCATCGCCAAGGTTAGTCAATTCAACGCGGGCATCTTTGCCTGGACTGATCGCCTGAACCGACAGCTGATAAAAGCCCGTTTCAGGTATAGTGACTACCTGGCTGATGCTGTGTCCCGCACCAATGGCAATTCTGCCGCGATATTGGCCTTCAAACGCTTTATCGTCTTTGATATTGGCAAACCAGTAATGCCAACCTAGGCCACTGTCTTCAAACCCTGGGTTAGCCAGAACGCTGTGGTTTTCTCCAGCTGCAAGTACTGTCTCAGGTAAAGTGTTAGCAGACACCGCTCCACTCAGCAGAGCTCCTAGGATCATGCTGGCAATCAATGAGTGTTTCATCTTGTTTAGCTCCCTATTCCATGGGGATGTTCAGAAATTAGAAAAGCAGCCCTTTGGATAAAAGGGCTGAACAGATTACGCCTGAGCAGGCTGAGGTTTGTCGGAAGAAACGATGTCTTCATTATGCTCATCGTTGTCGACTAGCTCATATTTTTCCATCAACTGTTGCTGGATCTGTTGATGATACGCGCCATTCAATTTGTAGTAACGGAAGTACATAAACAGCGCGATAGCAAAGAACAAACTTGGTAAGCCAATCATGATACACTGCATGCCAAAGATGGTTTCCGGCGTTTGCTCTACATTAGGCACGTAGTGCACAGCGGTTAAGGCAATACCTATAAAGAAAGCCGCAAACGCTGAGCCCGCTTTTACTACCAGAGTCTGTACTGAGTAGGCAATGCTTTCACAACGCACACCAAGCTTCACTTCACCGTAATCAACCGTATCGGCAACCATAATTACGTTAAGCACCCAGAACAGTGCGGTACCTATTTGCAGGAACACACCTGCAGTAGAGATAAGCAGCACACTTTGGGTATCGTTCATGCCAATGTAGATCAACACTGCACTACCGATAATCGGGAAGCCAGACGCACAGGCCCAAAGAACTCGGCGAGAGAACCACTGAGCCAGTTTAGGGAATAGGACCAGCGTAATGAGGTTAGCGATGCTAGCGTACGCCATGTAGTAAGGGAACAGGCTCTCGTCCCCTACAACATAGGTGAAGTAGTACACGGCAAAGGCGGTAATAATGTTGGTCGCTAGGTTGTAAGATAGAGCCATACACAGCAGGCTGCTAAGCTGATCGTTCTTGTAGATCAACGACAGCATTTTCTTCAGAGATACCTTCTCTTCAGGCTGAGCTTTATTGAGTTTGGTGGTTGAGTAACGCTCTTTTACGTTGCGTAGAGTGACAAAAGTGGAGATCAGGAAGCAAACGATCAGTAACAGGGTGAACATCTGAAAACCAAAGCCTTTGTTGTCTTCACCACCAACATAGTTAATGAATGGCATCGCAATCGCAGCGGTTACCGTCCACGCTAAGCTAGCAAAGAACCTCGGGAAAGGGACCAGCTCTTCACGCTCTCGCTTATCAATCGTCAGCGTTGGTACCAAAGACCAGAAAGGGATGTCCATCAGGGTGTAAGTCATACCCCATAGAATGTAGGTAATGGCTGCGTAGGCGATAAGCCATGGGCCTTCAATCAGGTGGGCACTGAACACCATGTACAAGACGACAGAATTCGTTAGGGTACCAATCAGAATCCAGGGTTTGAATTTCCCCCAACGGGTTCGGGTATTGTTTACCACCCAGCCCATGAGTGGGTCATTGACTGCATCCCAGATTCTCGCCACCAAAAAGATGGTGCCAACAATGCCCGCTGAAATACCGACTACATCCGTATAGTAAAACATCAGATACATGTAGACGATTGTGATGGCGAAATCCTTGCCGTAGGCACCAAACCCATAGCTGAGTTTGGTGCTCATCGAAATACTCATGTTTGCTCCTTAACGCTCCCATCACTGGAAGCGTATATGATTCACGTTATTGAAAGGGATATTATTATTTTTATTGATAAACCCATTCAGGAAGCCATCCCTGATGTGCTTCGATTAAGTCATCCACCAACGCATAGATTTCATCGATACCGAGAACAGCCGCGGTATGTGGATCCAACATCGCAGCGTGATAAATACGCTCACGGTTTTCTGTCAAGATGGCCTCGGTTAGCAGCGTTTGAACATTAACGTTAGTCTGCATCAATGCCGCTAAATGGCTCGGCAAGCGTCCTGCTTTGGTCGGCTGAATGCCATTGGCGTCAACCAGACAAGCGACTTCAACGCAGCAGCCTTGCGGTAAGTTGTCGATTAAACCCTCATTCTTGACGTTGCCGTAGATAACACTTGGCGTACCTGTCCAGATCGAGTTCATGATCGTACTGGCGTACTCCTGAGACTCTTTCACTGTGATTTGGTCAGCTTGCTTGTAGTCTTCTAAATCTTGTTTCCATGCAGCAATCTGTTCAACACAACGTTTTGGATACTCATCAATTGGCACTTTATAGCGCTCAATCAGATCCGGTCGATTTGGCTTGATAAAGTAAGGCGTGTATTCAGCAAAATGCTCGGAAGATTCCGTGACAAAGTAGCCCAGCTTCTTGAACATCTCGTAGCGAACTAAATTGGTACAACGGCCATCGTGATGCAAACCTGGTTTAGGAGCCTCGCCACGCTCAAACGCATCGAGCAAATCTGGATAGATATCAACGTAATTGCCCTGCTCGTCCTTCTTCTCAAACGTCAGGTAGTAAGCCATGTGGTTGATGCCCGCACAGGTATAACGCAAGTCGGCGTAATCCAAATCCAGATCGCGTGCTAACTCTTCTGCCGTCCCCTGCACGGAGTGACACAAGCCAACCTGTTTAATCTCTGGATACTTTTCGTACATGGCCCAGGTATTCATCGCCATTGGGTTCACGTAGTTCAGCATGGTGGCATCCGGGCAGACTTGTTTCATGTCTTCACACACACTCCACAGGTGCGGAATGGTGCGTAACGAACGCATAATACCGCCCGGGCCTAAGGTATCAGCAATGGTTTGCTCTAACCCGTGGCGCTTACACACTTCGAAGTCGGTCACGGTGCAAGGCTCATAGCCCCCAATCTGAAATGCGATGACAACAAAGTCCGCGTCCTGCAACGCTTCTTTCTGATCAAGGTGGCAAGAAATGGTGCCTGTGGCGCCTGCAGAATTCATCAACTTACTGACGACAAGATGCGACTCTTCAAGACGAATCTCGTCGATATCCATTAGCGCTACATGCGCACTTTTTAACGCTGGCTTATGAAATACATCACCAAGAATGTTTTTAACAAAGATGGTCGAGCCGGCACCGATAAACGTAATTTTTGGACTGTTCATGCTCATGTGATCCTTTATTGATAGGTCTAGGTCATGCATCCACATTACTGACTTGATTATGATTAAGTCGTCTCGGTTCAACTCATCACTCTCTCATTTACTAAGATTTAATGCCTCATGTAACAGAAAAAGTGTTTTTAGGAGTCTTTAAGAGATATTCGGGATTGATTGAGCATTTAAATCGAAAAACCACCGTCAATAACGGCAAAATGTTAGCCGTGCTACGTTCTCAGCCACAAAATGGGCGACTTATTCAGCTTTTGAACTATCTCTCTTTTTACCAAACAAAGGTCTGTTACAACCCTGTAACTACCATTTCGTAAGGAGCCGACATGCCCTCGCCTAACGATCTACTCTCTGTGACTGCTCAAGAGCAGTACTCCTCAGAATGTGTCTCGGTCAGTCCATTGTCACTCTATTCCTCTTACGAAAAAATTGATGTGGAGATGCGTGCGCCACACGCGATGCCCGGTTATCACTGGCATGGGCAAATCGAAGTTAATATTCCGTTTGGTGACGACGTAGAGTACATGATGAATGGCAGCCCAATTCACCTCAAAAATGGCAGTATTGGACTCTTTTGGGCTTCGGTGCCGCACCGTCTCACTGACCCTGGCGCAAGCCACAACATGGGCATCATCAATATTCCAATTCATCATTTTATGTCTTGGCCGCTTAACCGCGATCTGGTGAGCCAACTTACCCATGGCGCTGTGCTGCAATCTAAGTCCTGTAATTTAATCAGCGAATTTGAAATTGCTCGCTGGACAAAAGAGAGTCAACACCCGTCGGAAAGTCGCCAGCAGTTAGTCACCGATGAAATTGGATTGATGCTCAAACGCGTCTGTCTCGATGGTTGGCAGCAGCTTTCAACAGGTCGCACAGATAAGGCCGCGAAAAGCAATACTTCAAAGCACTCGCAGTTTTATGTCAGCCAGATGCTGGAGTACATTGCGACCCACCACAACACTCCGCTCACAGCACAAAAGGTCGCTGACTATGCAGGGTTGCACGTCAATTACGCCATGACTATTTTTCAGCGCACCATGCAAATGACCATCAAGCAATACATCACTGCGATGCGAATTAATCACGCCCGTGCGCTGCTGAGTGATACGGAACGAACCATACTCGACATTTCCCTTACGGTAGGATTTAACTCCATCAGCCGCTTTTACGACACCTTCCGTCGTTGTATGGAAGTCACACCTACCCAGTATCGTAAGCTAAGTCGAGAAGATCATCGCTGGGGCTGGAAAGACGCCAACCCACTTAATCAATTAGAGAAGGGCGCCTGTGATGGTAAACGGCCACTGGTGGTGAGTCATAAGTAGCTGCGCTACCGCCTCGAAGCCCCACAAGTTGCTCTACACTTAAAGTCAGGCTCATTCGTATCATAGATATAGGCAGCAGTGGACAAAGCACAGGTAATCACTCAGTGGCAACAGATACAATCAGACCTGTACCGGGATCGGGTGCTTTATGGGTATGTGTTTGCGACCACTCTTTGTTTGTATGTTTTATCACTACTTTATCTGGATGACCCAAGATTTGAATTTGATCCTATCATCTACTTGGCGACGCTAGTCCAAGTCTGTTATGTCACCTTTCTAGTGTGGAGCTGCGTCTACTATGTGTATTTGCTTTACCATCGAAAACCTCACCCAACACTCTACTTTTTCAGAGCGATGCGTTCATTTTTTCAACCTTTGTCGAAAGCCATTAGCTTTGCGTTACTTGTATTGGCACTGAACCTGACCTTTTCCAGCTACACGTTTCTAAAACCCTTGATCCCTGAACTCAATCCATTTCAGTTTGATGAGCTTTTTTACCAACTGGACAAATGGCTACATTTCGGCATTTCACCGTGGCAAATCACGCATCAAGTGTTTGGCAATGCGTTAGCGAGTAGCGTGATTAATTTTTTATACCACTTATGGTTTCTTCTAATGTGGGGGAGCGTGCTGTTTTTCATCATTCGCCGTGACCTCGAAAAATTGAGAGACCAGTTTCTTATTACGTTTCTTACTAGTTGGTTGTTAATAGGCGGTGTTGCAGCAGTACTGATGTCCTCCGCGGGCCCATGTTACATGCACTTACTCAACCCAGAGCATCAATACTATTTACCTTTAATCGAGCGGCTGGAAACACAGAGCCAATTATTGGTCGACAACCACTGGTTTCCTCTTTGGGCCTTGGATGTTCAGGAAATGCTATGGCAAATGTATTCAAACCAGAATTCTGGTATTGGCGGTGGTATATCAGCCATGCCGAGCATGCATGTTTCAGTCGCAGTAACAATGGCACTCGCATTCCAAAAATTGCACAAGAAGTTAGGTTATTTGATGTGGGGTTATGTTTTGGTCATACAGATTGGTTCGGTCCATCTCGCTTGGCACTATGCCATTGACGGTTATCTGAGTGCTATTCTTACACTAGTGATTTGGAAATCAGTCGGCTCACTCCACACACTCAAATCCTCCCACCTTTCCTAACAAATGGTTTCGGCAACAACATGTCGAACCCAGGTATTCTTTTCGTCACTATTGAGCGCTTTTAGAAACAACATTTTAATTTCAAAATCCGGCACTTCAATGGGAGGTTCGACCGCTTGTAGACTGTGACTATACATCTCCATCTCAGCAAAACGCTTCGGGACAATACATATCAGCTTCCGACCAATCAGCAACCGCCTGATGGTTAAGAAGTTGCGAGAGGCGACCCCAACACGGCGCTGAAGTCCTAGCTTTGCCAATCGCTCATCAACTTGGGTTTGCAAGTTGCCATCGGGACTGACTAAGGCATGCTCGACTGACACAAATTGCTCCAGCGTCATCGGCAGCTCTACTTCGAAACATTGAGGATCGTATAAACAGAGGTGCTGCTCCGTATATAGGCGTTGTGACAAATACCGACTGCCATGATTGGTAATACTGCCAATAACCATATCGAGATGTTCACTGTCAGCGATGTCTTGGTAATTACTGCGATTAACGTTGTAAAAACTAATTTGAGAGAGAGGGGAATGACGTTTAATCGCATCATAAAGCGGTGCAGCAAACAACTGTTCGGCATAATCCGTCAGACCAATTTTCCACGCACCACTGTACTCTTGTGGAACAAAATGCTGCTTTGTCAGCAGATCATTTTTAATGCTTGCCAACAAATTATGAACTACCGGAGCCATATCATGAGAGCGCTGTGTCGGTTCCATGCGTGTGCCAATACGTTCAAACAAAGGGTCATCAAACAATGCTCGAAGACGCTGCAAGGTATGACTCATAGCAGACTGACTCACATAACACTGCTGCGCTGCAAGGCTAACGCTTTGGGTATTGTACAAAGCCTGAAACGCCACAAGTAAATTGAGGTCGATCCCTTTCCAGTTGAACTCTTTCACAGCAATCCCATATTATTCATACATTGTATTAAAACTATTAATTGGAATCATTTTAGTACATTTCTTAAAGTATGCGCAGTATTTGTTCTAAGAGTTACCAGACCATGTTGTCTATTTTTAAAACCTTTTTTTGGCTTGGTTGGATAAGCTTCGGCGGCCCAGCTGCCCATATCGGCTATTTTCGTAACAATTTTGTCGAAAAACTAAACTGGTTAGACGATAAAGAGTACGCGCAAATCGTCGCACTCAGTCAATTCCTTCCGGGCCCTGGTTCAAGTCAGGTAGGTTTTGCTCTCGGTTACAAACGTGGCGGTTTACCGGGTGCCTGTATGGCATTTTTGGGCTTTACCCTGCCTTCCGTTCTTATCATGCTGGCGCTGGCGGTACTTAGTAGCCAACTGACAGAAACTTCTCTGTTTCAGAATATTGTGCATGGTTTGAAACTGTTGGCCGTTGTTGTGGTTGCAGACGCCACTTGGGGAATGTACAAAAACTTCTGCAAGGAAAAACTTTCAGTATCGCTTTGTTTATTAACCGCAATTTCACTGTTAGTTCTTCCCGGTATCGCGACCCAAATGCTGGTTTTAGTGATCGCAGCACTTATCGGCATGAAGTATTTGGGTAATCAGGAAGAGTCTGTCCAGACACGCTTTGAGCCTTCAATTCTCCCCTTGACTCTCTTCGTTGTTCTTATTGTGGGCTTGCCTTTTGTCGCTTCCAATGTGCCCGCTCTGGGACTATTCAATGACTTTTTCCAAGCAGGTAGCCTAGTATTCGGTGGCGGCCATGTGGTGCTGCCATTACTGCAAAATATTGTCGGTGACCAACTTAGCCAAGACGCTTTCCTAACAGGATATGCCGCCGCTCAGGCCGTGCCTGGGCCGATGTTTACCTTTGCCACTTACATTGGTTATGAGTTACTACCTCAAGCACCAATCGCCGGCGCACTGATTGCTACTATGGGTGTCTTTTTGCCGGGGTTCTTACTACTTTTAGGGGTACTGAAAAATTGGCAGTCGCTGGCTAAAATGCCCAAAGTGTCTGGCGCCGTAAACGGCGTGAATGCAGCCGTTGTTGGCCTCTTGGTAGCTGCACTTTATCAGCCCGTATTTGCCAGCGCGGTCATGAGCCCAATTGATATCTCTTTTGTTTTGGTGGGCTTCTATCTGCTTAAACAGCTCAAACTGCCTATTGTCTGGATGGTGATATTCTTTATGGCCGCAGGTATCGCAGGTGGCTATCTCAACTGAAATCACTGAGAGGTAAAAATCCACCTGCATAGCAGGTGGCTTTGGTTGGCCCCCTATAAGGGGGCTCACTGCTATTTATCTAACCCTAGAAGCATTTGTCGCTCCTCTTCTTCTTTCCCCACACGATCTTGGTGCCTGACGTATCTACGTATAATTTCCTCGTTCATCCCTACCGAATCAACAAAGTAACCTCGTTGCCAGAACTTATTACCCCAGAGCTTTTTCTTTCTCAAATACGGAAATTTGTTAAACAACCTAATCGCTGTACGACCTTTAACAAACCCCATGTAATTTGAGATACTCATGCTCGGCGGAAGCCTCACGACTAAATGGACATGATCAATTTGGACGTTAAGCTCGACAACCTTGCATTTCTTCATATTGCTGTAAACGTAGATACTTCGATACAGCTCTTTGCCTAAATTTCCTTTCAGAATCTTTAGTCGATATTTAGGTGTCCAAACAATATGATATTGGCACCGATGATAAACGTGTGAAGCGGATTCATATCTGCTCATGTTCGTTATTTCCTTCATTTGTTGGTTGCAAACGAGGACATCTTGAACATGAGCGTTCTTCGGGCAAAGCCCAAAAGAACGATCACCACCTTCTAAAGAAGGTGGTTTAGGGCCAGAAAACAAAAAGGGAGAGCATTGGCTCTCCCTTTTCTATTCCGCTACCGCAGCAGTTTTGTTTTTTTCTTCCCGCACCATAGCTAACGCGCGTTCAAGATTTTCGTTGGCGACTTTATAGTAAGACGTTTTTGTGTCGATAGCTTGCTGCAAGTATGGGATCGCCTTGTCTGGCTTGCCTTGTAGGATTAAAAAATACCCGACATTGTTCAACGCTTCCGGCTTACCCATATGCTGTGAAAAAACGTTGATCGCTCGGGTAATTTCGCCTTTGCCTAAGTAAATCAGAGCAAGGTTATTCAATGCTTTATCATTGGTCGGATCTTTATCCAGAGCCTCTAAAGTAAACCTCTGTGCTTTGCGGTAATCTCCTTCCATATAAAATGAGTAACCTACGTTGGTTAAGGTTTTTACCGAATTTGGTTTGATACTTAGCGCTTTTTTATAGAACGCCTGAGCTCGCTTATGATCAGTATCAATATCGGCAATGACTCCTAGCCCCATGTAGGCAAACTCTGGAGAATAGTTATCTGTTTTCAACATAGCTATCTCTTTCGAAGTCGCTAAATCTTCCTCGCTGAGTGTTTTTTTGCTCCCCAATCGAATTTGGTCGGCATTAATCGCTTTGAGGAAATAACTACCACCAGATTCCACATCGCCCGAGCGGCTGTAAATGGTACCGAGCTGTTCAAGCACCTTCACATTATTCGGATTTTCTTTCAGCGCCAGCTGATACGCTTTTTGCGCCATCGGTATATTGTTGCGAGATTGGTGAATTCGACCAATGTTGTACAGCGAACGGTCGTGAAATTGGCCATTTTCAAATGCCAACGAGCGAATGTATTCATACAAAGCCAAATCAACATTGCCAGCATTCAGAGCATCATCGCCCCGAGTAATGGCTTCTTTTTCTGTTTTCGGTGGCTCGTCTGAAGTCAAAGAGTCAATGGGTTTACCTTCATAAAGCGACGTATCAATACTCGGCTCATTCGATGCGCAAGCCGTTAGCAGCGCTCCAGATAGGGTGAGCACTATCAGATGAAATCCTTTCATTGCTCCACTCCTTTTAGTTTCCTAGGGTCGATGTGAATAGCAGCATAGAAGGGCCGATCGCTACAATGAAAAAGCACGGCCAGATAAAGAGCAGCAGAGGAAATATCATTTTAGTCGGTATCTTCGCTGCTATTTCTTCGACTTCTTGATTTCTCTTGTCCCGATAATCATCGGTATATTCACGTAATGTTTGTGCCAAACTACCACCAATGCGCGAGGCATGTGCCAGCATGGTGACCAGACCCGCAATCTCAATAAGCCCAGTACGCTCAATCAAATCATTAAATGCATCTGACATTTCCACACCTGCATTAATTTTGACACATACGGTATCCAGCTCATCAGCAAAATCTGGATGAGAGATTGCAACCTCGTCAGCGACGCGGCGAAGTGCTGAATTAAATCCCAAACCCGACTCCGTACACACCACCATTAAATCTAATGCATCCGGGATACCACCACGAATTCTTGATTGACGCTTTTTGACCAAATGTCCGAGAAGTATATTGGGCACATAAAGCCCGCCCCCAACACTCGCTACCATGACTAAATTCAGCATCGCCATGTCTGGGGTAAGAAAGTAAAAGCCTGCCGCTAACCCTAAACCGACCGCGACTGTCATGCCTTTAAACGCATAGAAAACCGTCAATGCATTCGCATCATGATAGCCAGCATGCATGAGTTTTTGCCGTATACTCTCGCTCTCTTTTGAGTTAGAAGGCTTCATCACAGGAGCCAGTGACTCTAAGGTATGATCCAGCCTGCGACTTTTTTTCAGTTTGTCTGAACGAGTAGACTGCCTGAGTTGTTCAAGCTTTAATTTTAGAGGCGATTTAGGCCCGACCAGCAACAGCGACAGGGTGAACACCACCAACACCGTCGCCAAGAGGATTAGGCTCAAAAAGACTGTCTGCTCGTCTAAGTTGTAAACTGCAAACTGTTCCAGAATCGTTTCCATGTCTACACCTCGAAATTAATGATTTTCCGTATCCACAGAGAACCGATAAATAAGCTAACGACACCACCACTGATCAGCTTCATGCCTCTGGGGTCGGTATACAGGGGTTCAACATAACCAGGGTTAACAAAACTGAGGAAAAGAAACAGCACAAATGGTGACAACACCAAAATCCATGCAGATAAACGGCTTTCTGCTGATAATGTCTTAATTTTTCGCTGCAACTTAAAACGAGCTCTCAATACCCTAGACACTTTTTCCAGATTCTCAGATAAATTACCCCCGGTCTCCTTTTGCAGCAGCACTGCACTGGAAAACGCCAGCATGGAAACGGTCGGCGTTCGTTCTGCCATCTGCATGATCGCCATACGCATGTCATAGCCATAATTCAAAAGATTAAAGGTATTTTTGAACTCAACACCAATTGGAGCTGGCATCTCTTCCCCAACCTCACTGAAGGCTTGAGTAACGGGCTGTCCCGCTTGCAGCATACGGCGCATAATATCTAATGCCTCCGGTAGCTGTCCTTCAAACGCGGAAAGGCGGTCCGATATTTTCTTGCTGAGCCAGAAATAAAGAAATGCCCAGATGGCAACTACTACTGCTAGAGCCACATAGACAGGTTGGCTTATCAATAGAACAATAAAGAAGCCACACACTGATAGAATCGATGTCACTGTCAAAGTCTGTGTCAAACTCCAATCATAACCGGAAAGCTCAATCATTTTTTTGAGTGAAGAGAACACCTCAAACCGAACCAGCTTTCTGTCTAACGGCGTTAAACTTTTAAGATAGTGCTCTTGGAGCAAAGACAAGGCTTCTTCATCGAGCTTCGATTGGGATTCTTTAAGACGTTCGGACAACTCTTTGTGCTTAGCTTTGCTCCCCGCTGCAGGCAAAATCAACGCTTGTGAAATAAACACCACAGCAAAAAACAAGAGTATGAAAAAGAATGTTGCGTCCTGATGCATAATTCTTCTCCTTATGAGTATGACTCATTGAAGATATCGAAAGACAGATGGAGCCCTTTTTTCGACAACTGATCATGGCACTGAGGTACCACACCAGTCGCCGTGAAGTACCCTAGCACATTGCCATCTTCATCTAAGCCTTTACGGTGAAATTTAAAAATCTCCGACATGGTAATAATCTCACCTTCCATACCGTTGATTTCACAAATGCTGACCATACGACGCTTACCGTCCTCCTGACGCTCCATCTGCACAACCAAATGAATTGCAGAAGCGATCTGAGCCCGTAAGTTTTTAGCCGACATGTTCCAACCTGCCATCGCAAACATATTCTCGACACGAGACAAAGCATCGCGCGGCGTATTGGCGTGAATCGTAGCTAAAGAACCGTCATGCCCGGTATTCATGGCCGCTAGCATATCAACAGCTTCAGCGCCACGGACCTCCCCCAGCACAATGCGATCAGGTCGCATCCGAAGGGAGTTTTTAACCAAGTCACGCTGAGTGATTTCCCCTTTGCCTTCAAGATTGGCAGGGCGAGTCTCAAGGCGAACAACATGAGGTTGCTGCAACTGCAGTTCAGCGGAGTCTTCGATGGTCACAATTCGATCATCAGAGGGAATGAAGCCAGAGAAAATGTTTAATGTGGTGGTTTTACCCGAACCTGTACCACCCGAAATCAGTACATTGAGAGCACCATTAACCGCGGCTTCAACAAACTTGGCCATTTCTGGTGACAAAGAATTGAAGCTTAATAGGTTTTCCATATTAAGTTTTTCGACTGCGAAACGACGGATTGACACCGAGGCACCATCGAGGGCTAAAGGGGGAATGATGGCGTTAACACGTGAACCATCCACCAATCGTGCATCCACCATAGGCGAAGCTTCATCAATACGACGCCCAACTTGACTCACAATTCGATCGATAATGTTACGTAAGTGACGCTCGTCGAGAAACGTATAAGGAGTCAGTTCTAACTTACCACGACGTTCAACAAACACTTTTTTCGGGCCATTGACCAGAATATCAGAGACAGTTGCATCGTTAAGCAAAGGCTCTAGGGGCCCTAAGCCGAAGACTTCATCTTCAATTTGTTGAATCACACGCTTACGACCTTCCGCACTTAATGCATGGGTCTGATCGTCCGCCATCAGTTGAACAATCGCGTCGTGCAGTTCTTTTCGCGCTCTGTCATTTTCCAGACTCGCCAAAAGTCCTAAGTCCAATGTTTCTAACAGTCGCTGGTGGTAATAATGCTTAACCGCTAACTCTTGCTCTAACTGCTTACGCGCTTCCTCAACAGCGTGCTCTTTTGCTTCCGCTTCGAGCTTTTTTCTTTCTCGATAAGAATCGACAGGTTCATGAGACTGATGCAGCTCTAGCGAGACGCTTTCTTTTGGCTTGTCATCGACCATAGCTTGCTGTTGATTTTCTTCGGCCTCTGCTTCAGCGACCCTCTGCTGCAATTCTGGATTGATGTTTTTTCTTTTAAAGAACATAAAAGTTCCCTCTTAAAATATGCTCGCTAAGAAAACAACTTTTTGAACCAACCTTTTTTCACTTCATTATCTGGCATCAAGGTAGCCGCTAACTTCCTAACAGACTTAGCAATCGCACTCCCCTTTCTAGCTTGAATATAAGGGCGCCCTAAGTTGGCACTTTCAATCGCGACTTTGAATTCATTGGGTATGGTATGAATAGGGATATTACCTACCGTGTCCTGGATATCCTTTAACTTGATCGATTGACGCTTTTCGAAGCGATTCACGACCACTTCCATTTGCTCTTTGGATACGCCTAGTTCAAAGGTGAGTAACTTGAGAAGTTGAGTTGTATTTTTAATCGCTACTAAGTTTTGCTGTGTGATCATGAACACCTTGGTGGCAGGTGAAATCACGGAAGTAAATGTTCGGTCGAGCCCACGTGATAAATCAACAATCACATACGGGTACTGTTCTCTTAACACCGGAATCAGCTTATTCAGTTGGTTCGCTTTTTCAAAATTTTCATGGCTACTTTCACGTTTAAAACCGATAACATGCAGGCCCGATTCATGTTTAGTAACCAAGCTGCCCAGTGAGACGTCATCAAGGTCGGCTACATTGGCGATTGCATCAGCCAAACCATAGGTACTGTGGATATTTAGATAGTCTTCGATGACGCCAAATTGCATGTCCAGATCGAGCAATAAGACATGCTCAGGGTTCTGTTTGGCAATGGTTATTGCAGTGTTCAAAGCAATCATAGAGGCACCTGCGCCACCTTTAGTGTTCATAAACACCATCAGCTCGCCAAGATGACGGTTAGCAACTTTATCTTCAGCAACATTTTTCAGCAGAGGTACCAGTTCGTCGAGCATCGCTTTATCGGAAATGAAATCAGCCGCTCCAATTCTCAGCGCTATTTTCAATGCACCGTTATCATTTTCATTACCAAAGACAATTAAGGAAGCTTCATGACCACTTTCGGCAGAATCAGGGGCTTCATATTGCTGCAGTTCGACAATTTTCTGTGCCCAATTCGGCCCAGTTTCAACGAAAATCAAATCAGGAGGAGAGAAGTGAGATAGATTACTCACAACTAAGCCATGGAATGAGATCATTTCAAAACTCACGCTCTGGCATTTAGACAATTCATGGCTAATGTGCAGGTGAAAAGCATCAGACGAGTAAAATACCCAAATTGTTAAATTGGTTTTCAATCTGATAGGACAATCTCCATTTGGTGTAAGCTTAACCGCTTCTCCCATACCCTTTCTCCTAGCAGCCCGCTAGATGAAGTATTAACATACTTCAAAGCATTCCAGTCTCTATAACCCTTCATATCTACTGGATTAACTTTGACTGCATTCTCTTTTATTAGTCTAATTGTAGAAAACAGCGTGACTTATGTCATAGTTTCGACCATAAGTTATCGAAGCTATTTCTCTAGGACACTATTTTTTCCCTGAGCCTTGGCCAAAATTCTCAATAACTTGGCTATCTGTGCCTGACAACTCAGAGTCCTGCTTACCAGTATAAATTTGATAAGCCCCTTCCATCCGCTCACCACTACCTGTCGGGATCACCTCAAGATTATCTCTGCTCGCATTCGGGTTATAAGTCTGCTCAGATGCTATTTTTGCAACATGCTCGCCGAGGCGGTCTGCATTGTTAACGCAACCTAGTAGCGTGAAAGGCAGGCATAAAATACAAATCTGTAAATATCGATAAATCATATTGCCTCCTATAAACTGTGTCCGAAGGTACCTTCAGTGCCACCTTTGGAATAATCCACCATGGGCGCACTACGCTCTGCTTTTGGTTTCGATGCATCAGCAGGTTCAAGATAGGCACCTCGACCAAGCAAATAGTATTCAAAATCATTTGGCTCAACGAACGAGTCTGTCGGCAACGTCACCCGGTTGCGATCAATAGGTTTAGCCAAGCGTGGAGTCACCAGAATCACCAACTCAGTCTCACCTGAGATATATTCCTGACTATTAAACATCTGTCCAAGAATTGGGATATCGCTGAAACCCGGCATTTCAGCAACAGAGTCCCTTACATTCTCACTCAACAAACCAGCTATCCCAATAGTCTGCCCATCCGCTAACTCCAGTGTCGACGATGCGCTACGACGTGTAATCGGGGGGATGACATAGGTGGCGTTCGTACCACCAGGGGCAAGGGTTAATGTGGCAGAATTGGCGATTTCACTCACGTCCACCGCAAGATTAAGGTTGATTTTCTGATCTGTGAGTATCGTAGGAATGAATTTTAAACCTACTCCGTACTCTTTGTATTCGATTGTAATACCGTCCTCATCAGGTACAGGGATAGGAAATTCCCCACCAGCTAAAAATTCAGCTTTCGCACCACTCAGCGCTGTAAGATTAGGTTCAGCAAGGACTTTGGCCGTACCGTTCTGCTTGGCAATATCCAAGGCGAATGTAAAGAAGGTATTGCTGTCTATCAGTGTTCCTAGCAACCCCGTATTTTCAATAGTCGGTGCATTAAAAATCGGCGCGACAACATTGTTCACATCGTCAATGGATCCCCCTGCCGATGTGCCCCCCCAATTGAAGTCACCACTCGACTGAAAGAAATGAAAATTAGAGTCAAATTTTCTGACTAACGTACGCTGCACTTCCGCAACCGTAACTTCCAACATCACCTGTTGTGCTCCGCCAATAGTAAGCAGATTGATGACCCCTGTTTTTGAAACTTGCTCACTCAGAGATTCCGTTTCTTTGTCGACTTCTTGGCCAGCGGCATAAGTTTCTGCCACTCTTAAAGCAATGTTCATCGCCGATTGAGAGCTGACTAGGCCACTGAGTATCAGTCTATTTTGCGCGCTGTGCACACCAATTTCTTCATCGGGAAGGAATTCGAATAGCTTGGCTTTTAAACTGTTGAGGTCATGCGTCACTTCGATATTGATGGACTCAATTAATCGGCCTCGACTATCCCAAGCCATCAGGTTAGTCGAACCCAATTTTTTACCGATCAAGAAGACTTCATTGGATTTAAGCATCACAATATCCAACACTTCTGGATCACCAAGTGATACCCGTTTTGCTTTTCCAACTAAAGTGACATGGGTCGATTTATGATGAGGGACTTTAACCACTTTGCTCGACTGAGTTGCAGCGTGTGATTGGAACGAACTCAGCACTAATATAATCATTAGAGTAATTATGTTTTTCATAGCTCACCTCAATCCTTGACTCGGATATTGCTAGACTGTGTGCCTTTAATGATGGTGACACTTGGCGCTACATAGCGTTTGACCGCTTTTTCTTCTTCATGAGGATTTCTCAGCGTCAGCTGAATTTCCCCTTTACTGCGTGCCGTGAGTAATTTTTCCGCTTGTCTTGGTGTAACTTCCAGCGTCACAGCTCGCACGATGATGGGTTTGTTGTCTTTGGTTCGAGCAGTTTGATCTACCGCAAGTACCTTAATGTCTTTCAAAACGGTCGACGTTGACGCTGATGTTTCGCTGTATTTTACAGTACTTAAAATATCGACCTTATTTCCCGGAAGAAGAAACCCTGCCACACCAATGACGTCATTCACCCTGATCGTCACAGCTCGTTTATTTTCAGGAATTAATGCAGCCAGAGTAGAGCCTTCACCAGGCACGGTAAGACGATTTTGGTTAATGATTTCGCCGGGAAAAATACTGGTTGCAACGACTTGACCAATTAACTCTTCTGAGCTGGTGAACTGAAACTCGTCACGCCAATCTTTCTCCAACAGCTTGCTCGTCAGATGCTGCTCACCAATAACACTCCCTGCTGGGATTTCCTGAGCAGCGACGACAACCGGTTCTCTCTCTACCACTTCTACTTCGGTTTGTGGCTGAAGTTGTCTGTCCATCCACTGCTTAGCAAAAAATACTGCCCCTAAGCCAAATGCGATAGACAGCAAAAAAAGCAAAATAACTTGATTTCGACTCATCGAGCGCCTCCTCCTTTACCATCAGCAGTAAAATAGACTTCCCAGGCGCGATTTATGATTTCAGGGGAGATAACGGGGTCAATTTCTTCAAATACAATGATATCTCGGCTGATCCCTACGATGTCTTTGGGTAGACAGGGATAAAAGCCCACGTCGTGCTGACGGTGTAATTCAAACAAAGTGTCAAAACATCCCTCTGCGAGAGACAAATCTTTCGAACTGGAAATGATGTCCCAGAGCTCTCGGTATTCATGCTCTAGAAGTGGTCCAAATTGAATTTTGTAGCCTAACCGACGCAAAAACGCAGGATCACTGATCTTTTCTGGATCGAGATTCGTAGAAAAGGCGAGCGTCAGAATAAATGGAATGGAAATTTGCTGACCATTAGGTAAATTGAGGTAATCGTAAAAATACTCCATCGGCACAATCCAACGATTGAGTAGAGTATCGACGGGCATGGGTTGTCGGCCCAAATCGTCAATGATGAAAATACCGTTATTGGCCATCATTTGCAGCGGAGCTAACCACACTTTGTTGTGTTCACTGTGATTGACTTCAAGCATGTCCATGGTGAGCTCACCACCAACCTGAATACTAGGACGTTCACACAGCGCCCACCTGCGATCGAAGTGCTCTTTAAACGAAATGGAATGTATTTCTTCACTCCGCACTCGCTTATGATGCTGGGGTGAAAAAACTTTGATGATGTTGCCCGCCGCGAAAACAGAATATGGCACGTAAATCGATGTATTAAGTGAGTTAAGGATCTTGGTTGCAACAAACGTCTTCCCTGAACCTGCGCTGCCATACAAAAGTAATGCCCTGCCTGAGTTGATAGCAGGCCCAAGCACACCCACCATGCGTTGAGCACCAAGAACATCTGACAATGCGTATTCTACGTCGGCCCGATTTACCATTTGTGCTCGAACGTCTTGCGCTTCGACCATTTGGCTGTATTGACGGAGTGAGACAGGTACAGGCCCTAAGTAGGCATCTTTTACAAATGCAATGTCTGCTTCTTGAATCCCAGATTCTGATAAACCATAACGAACATGACCGCTCGATTGAGCTGTGAAGCTCGCTGGCGTCGCCTGAAAAACTTCGACTAACGACTTAGCTCTGAGTCCGGCAATAATGTCTTCGATTAAATGGCTGTTGATACACAGTAATTTGGTGAGTTGTAAGATGTCTGATTTAGGGTAGGCAGCCAAGTGTTTTACGACTAGATTTTCCACCACAGCTTGGGGCACACCCAGATCGTCAAAGGTGGTTGGAACAGGAGGCTCTTTAGCTTGTGGAGTGAGCTCGGTCCTGTGTCGAACTTGAGTCGTCGCCTGAACCATAATGACTCCTTGTCATCAATTCAGAAAATAAAAATAAATCGCAATTCCAATTACAACTACGGGGGCAAATGGCATTTGATAGTGGTCACTCATTTTCTGTTTAGGTGGCCCAAGCATTTTGGTTCCCGAAGCACCATACAAAGCAAATAGCGAATATTTTGAAAAAAGTACTTTGGCTTTCTCAGGGGATTCAGCTAAACGCAATAGTGCGAAAAATATACCAACAACAACACTGGAAATTGCAATCCAAAACACCGCTTGTGTTATATGTTCTGGACCTAGCCAAAACCCGACAACACCCAAAAGTTTTACATCACCTGGTGCCATCACCTTCAAAAAGTAAAGAATCAGTGCACAAATAAAGCAAGTAATACCAGTACCAACCGACCATAATAAAAGTGGATAATCTTGAATAATAAAAAGTTTATTTATTAAATCTAAAAACAAAATTATTAATAATAAGGTATTAGGAATTCGATGCTCTTTTGCGTCTGAGACGGCTACAGCAAACAAGACTATCCAAATAAATAAGTTCATTTAACCGTCCCTTGCGTATAAGTTTTAGCTAAATATAGTCGCAAACTCCGCAGATAAAATACCTCTGATGGCAATAAACAATCCTGCAAACCCAGCGACAATCAAGCCAGCTCCCACTACATACTCTACGACTGTAAGCCCCTCTTCATCACGACAAAATTCAACAACACTCATCACCACACCCTCCTCACAAACGTACAAAGGACCCATAATATACATCATGGGCCTGTACATTTGTTCCTCAGTCGTGGTTAAGTCATACACGACTGTGATTTAGCCAAATACGCCTGTTAGCTGAGTTTCTAACGTACTACTAAAGGTTGTAAATATCCCAGTAAGACCTGCAACTATTAGCCCTGCACCAACAACATACTCAACAACAGTCAACCCTTCTTCATCCTTAAGAAATGCTTTGATATTAACTAGTACTTTATTCATGACCTGTCTCCTTTCTAAAAGTACACCAAGCTGTCACGCTTAAAGTTAATTTAGGTTTTACAGGAAATAAGAGTTAGGATTTTTTTAACTATCTTTTGCACTTTTTTGCCATATTTAATTCATCACTCAGCGAATTATTAAAAGAAAAACATCGATGATGTTTTAATTTAGAATAAATACTCATGATATTTTAATTAACCATATTCAGCACAATATATTGTTTTTATTTACTTATTTTATATTGAATATCTAATGGTTTATTAGATGGTGCCTTTGTTTAACCCAGTCTCACTTCTGAAACTTGACAAAACCGCCAGAGCACAAAAGTAAGACCTTCATCATATTTATGAGTAGCCATAATTATAATTAAATCAATATGAGCATTACTAACACTAGTGAATTGTATCGTTCTGGTTGAGTTCGACTACCACTCACCTACCATTACTAGTGATAGTGAGGATAGTAAGACAGGAAACAGCGCATAGTGGATGTTTTACATAAAGGATACTGGCTAGGCCAATCAATAAGTTACGTCACCAAGGACGTCGTTCGAGATTTAGAAAGACGTTTCCTCCTTCTCGATTACGGCTATGATGTTTCGGTCCTAAGCGAAAATGATATCCACTTCTGCTTCTTCTTTTATGAAGAAAATTTCCATTCGCTATTTCTTACCGCAGCTAAGCTATGTCAAAACCTCAACAAACACTTAGTTGTCATCTATAAAGACCAACTCAATCATGATGTGGAAGAGCTCGATGTCGTTTTCTCCACATTCAACCTCAATCAAGGCGAGATGAAGTCTTGGGCTGAAAAACTCAGCAACCAAGTGTATCACCAATTCAATCAACATCAGGAAATTCTTGAGATACACAAAGTATCAGCGATTGTTGAACAAAAACACATCAGCAAAGATCTGGTCGAAATCCTAAGATACATAGATAAAAATTTATCTAGAACCATCAGAGAGGAAGATATTGCAGAGTATTGCCATTACTCTGTTACATACTTCTCAAAATTCTTCCATAAATCGATTGGAGTCAGTTTCAGAGACTACCTCACCCTTAAAAGAATTAGTCTTGCTAAACAATTACTTAGTGACAAGAGAAAAGAGAAGATTTCATTTATAGCTTTTCAATGTGGCTACAACGATGTGTCTTACTTCTCACGCATCTTTAAGAAAAAAACGGGCTTCAGTCCGGCCATCTACCGCCAGCTACATTAGTTTTCACATCACGGTCACAAGTTCCTGTTGAACTACCCTCTAATACTTCCCTCTTTTTCACCCCGCGTGCTAAAGTTAACAAGCTGTTAACAATATAAAAAATACCATAACTTTGCCAATAACATGGAGTTAGAAAATGATTCAGCCTAACGAGTTAAGCAAAACGACTTGTGCTCTCCCACCACCAAATGAAATGATCCTTCGCTGGGCAGAGGAACGCCCAAATGAAGTGTATCTAAAACAAATTATTAACCGTCAATTCGTCGAGTCACCTATGCAGAAGTTGCTGACAAAGCACTAAAGCTGGTGTCTGCCTTAGAAGAGTTAGGTATACAGCCTCGCGATAAAGTGGCTCTGGTCTCGAAAAACTGTGCTGAATGGTTCATTTGCGACTTGGCAATGATGCTGGGCGATTTTGTCAGCGTCCCCATCTTCCCAACAGCGGGGGCCGACACCATTGAGTACTGCGTCACTCATAGTGAAAGTAAAGCGCTAATTGGCGGTAAGCTTGACGATGCTGCTGCAACTCAGCAAGTACTGGATGCAATGCCAAATCTAATCAGCATTTCGCTTCCATACGATACAGCACCGAAATGTCAGCACAGCTTTAACGACTTAATTGCTAAATCTCAGCCAAGCAATGCTCGTCCTGAACACTACGATGATAAGTTAATGTCGCTGGTGTACACATCAGGTACATCCGGCTTACCAAAAGGCGCGATGCTCACCTATGGCGCATTTAGCTGGTCAGTACAGCAACTGATCGATCATATCGGCATTCAGGAAAATGACCGTTTGTTCTCTTATTTGCCGCTGGCGCATATCACTGAGCGCGTGTACATCTTTGGTTCTTCCATCATGGGTGGAGTCCCGACTGCATTCCCTGAATCCCTTGATACTTTCATCGAAGACGTCAAAATGCACCGCCCTACACTATTTATCTCGGTGCCGCGCCTTTGGACCTTATTCCAGCAACGCATTCAAGACAAACTACCGCAGAAGAAACTCAATATCCTGCTCAAGATTCCTTTTGTTAACTCCTTGATTAAGAAGAAACTCGCTGACGGTCTTGGACTGGATCAGGCTCGTGTTTTGGGCTGTGGTTCTGCTCCCGTCTCTCCAGCCTTGCTTAACTGGTACCATAGCGTTGGCCTCAACATCACCGAAGCTTGGGGAATGACCGAGTCATTCGCATACAGTACCCTCAACTACCCATTCAGAGCAGATAAAATTGGCTCAGTCGGTAATGCAGGCCCAGGGATCGAGCTTAAGATCGCAGAAGATGAAGAGATCATGGTTCGTGGCAAAGGTCTGTTTTCTGGATACTACAAAAACGATATTGCTACTCAAGAGTCATTTGATTCCGAGGGCTGGTTACACACTGGGGATATCGGCTTTATCGACGCAGATGGCTACTTAACCATTCAGGGCCGTAAAAAGGACACCTTCAAAACAGCCAAAGGTAAATTCGTTGCACCTGTACCAATTGAGAAAAAACTATTTGAATACAGCCGTGTGGAGATGATGTGTTTGATCGGACTAGGTCTCCCGGCTCCTATCCTATTGGTAGTCCCTCACGATTTCCCTAACTTCGATCGTGCGCGATATGAAAGAACCACAAAGAAGGTAGTGGAAAGAATGAATGCAGAGTTAGAGTCTCATGAACAGATTAAAGGGGTTCTGATGATCAAAGACCCTTGGAGTATTGAAAATGGCATCCTCACTCCAACTTTGAAAATCAAACGTCATGTCCTTGAGCAAAAATACCACGACGTGGGTCATAACTGGCCGAAGGGTCAACTCGTCGTCTGGGAAGACTAAAAATCTATAGGTAAAAGGAGAGCGAGAGCTCTCCTTTTTGCTTTTTTATCAATTGAGATTATGATGCTTAGCCATAAGGGAGCTCAACGCAAGGAATTATTATGGATGCAAGGTTGCATCATCTACCAGGTCTACGTTATTTCGAAGTGGCCGCTAGACTTAATAGCTATAGCCGCGCAGCAGAAGAGCTGTTCATCAGTCAAGCTGCGGTTAGCCAAAAAATACGTCAATTGGAAGATGGACTAGGCTGCAAACTCTTTGTCCGTGACGGACGAGAAATGCGCTTGACTGAACAGGGCAAAATACTCTTCAAGCACGTATCTCATGGTTTCGAACATATCATCACAGGGTTAAATCAGATCCAAAGTGAACCCATAGAAGGCCTACTGTGCGTTAATTCAACGCCTTCGTTTGCTTCCCGATGGTTACTACCTAGGCTGTGGAAGTTTTCCACTCAGCACCCGAACATTCCGATTCGCATCCTTACTAGCTGTGATGCACCAAATTTAAAGCAAGGTGATGCGGATCTCGCTATCTGGCAAGGCGAACAACTCGACATAGAAAGCAACAAATCCTTCCACAAAGAGTTTTTATTCGAAGAAACGATTTATCCGTTTTGCTCTCCTCACCTTGCTAAGTCTATTAATTTAAAAAAGCCATCTCAACTACAAGCATGCTGGCTAATTCACTATGAATCAGGAGGCTATCCATGGGAGTCATGGTTCGCTCAAGCAGGTGTCAGCATGAGCAAAAACTCCGTTCGTTGGATGGAAGTTAGTACCTTTGACCATGCGATGAAAGCCGTGATGTCTGGCCATGGAGCCTGTCTTGCTTCTGACTCTCTCGCCAGTGATTACGTTGAACGAGGCCTGTTAGTCAAACCTTTTGATATAGGCATGACACCGGGTATCCAGTTCAACCTTTTCTATAGTGAAGATTCTCCGCGTAAAAAACGTATCCAAGCGTTTGTTAACTGGCTCCAGGGTGAAATCAGTGATCAACAGAGCTAGTCATCCCAAAATGGCCGGCGAGATTCACGTGCCGCCTCTTCATGCTCAACACCAATGTCACGTAGCATGTGCCCAGACAAGTGATTGAGCTGGCGTCGAGTACGGTAATTTCGTCGCCATCTTTTGATTTTAGTTAAGAATTTCTGTCTTAAGGAAAGACGTTCATCAATTGAGCACGTTGGAGATTTAGCAGTAGTTTCCATAACTTCACCTTGCCTTTATTAAGATTCGACTTAATAATCGGACAATATCGCATCACTCTCAAACGATGGAATTTGACCTTTAGTTAAGGAAAACTTAAGTGAAAGATCGCCTCCCTCCTTTACAAGGACTGTATTACTTTTACACAGCAGCACAATTAGGTAGCTTTAAGAAAGCCGCTGAACATTTGTTTGTCACTGCCGCTGCAATCAGCCAACAAATACGTCAGCTAGAAGAGTTTCTGGGCGTAGAACTCTTTGTGCGCCAGCACCGAAAAGTTCAGCTTACTGCGGAAGGCGAAATTCTTTATCAGCAAGCTCGAAAAGGCTTTGAGCACATTCAGGATGGAGTTCGTCAAATCAATTCGGATCCTAACCCAAACTTATTGTCTATTTCGACACTGCCTTCTTTTGCTCAACACTGGCTTGTACCGAGAATCGGTCATTTCAGAGCTCTACACCCAGAACAAGAACTCATGATGAACCCACCAGCGAACTAGTGGACTTTCAACGATCTAACCTTGATCTATGCATTCGTTATGGGCCGGGAAACTACCCGAATCTAACATCCAAGCTCATGCTTGAAGAGCTGCTCTATCCTGTATGCCACCCAATCTACCAAGAAAGGCATGGTATTTATGATCTTAGTGACTTAACGGGCGCGGATCTGATCGAAGATTATTGGCGAGATCTCGATTGGGGAATATGGCTACAAAACGTTGGTCATAAGACCTCGAAACCGACGTTAAAATACAACGGTTCGCATTTTGTTCTGGAAGGAGCACTGGCCGTACAAGGAGTGGCTTTAGCCAAGCATACCCTGGCTCAGAGATACATTGAAGAAGGCAAATTAGTCCGCATAGGGAACCTCGCTCAGAGAACGGACTACAACTATTTCCTTTGTGCCCCTAGCGCCTATTTTAAGCGTGAGAAAATCCGTCAGTTCTGTGACTGGATTTTCAGCCAAGTCGAAGAATGTCAGAAAGAGCACCCTAGTGACTTGGAGATCATTGATTCTCGCAGCCCTAGGTGAGAAAACAGAAAAAGGAGCCCCAATAAAGAAAGCCCCTGAAGCTTTCACTTCAGGGGCTTTTAAGCTATCTAGCTAACGTAAAGAATTACTTCTTCTCGTTACGCTCTTTAACTTCTGCGATTACTTGCTCAGCAACGTTTGCCGGACAAGCTGCGTAGTGTGCGAACTCCATAGAGAACTGACCACGACCAGAAGTGATAGTACGTAGGTGACCGATGTAGCCAAACATTTCTGATAGAGGAACGTCAGCTTTAATACGAACGCCTGTAGTACCAGCTTGTTGGTCTTTGATCATACCACGACGACGGTTAAGGTCACCGATTACGTCACCAACGTTGTCTTCTGGAGTGAATACGTCAACGTTCATGATTGGCTCTAGAAGCTGTGCACCAGCTTTTGGCATAGACTGACGGAATGCACCTTTAGCAGCGATTTCGTAAGCAATAGCTGAAGAGTCAACTGCGTGGAAACCACCGTCGAATAGTTCAACTTCTACGTCTAGAGTTGGGAAGCCAGCTAGAACACCAGTTTCCATCATGCCTTCAAAGCCTTTCTCTACTGCAGGCCAGAATTCTTTAGGTACGTTACCACCAACAACTGTTGAAGAGAACGTGAAGCCAGAGTTTGGCTCACCTGGTTTGATGCGGTAGTCGATTTTCGCGAACTGACCAGAACCACCAGACTGCTTCTTGTGCGTGTAGCTATCTTCAACTGGTTGAGTGATAGTTTCACGGTAAGCTACCTGTGGAGCACCTACTTCTAGCTCAACGCCGTAAGTACGCTTAAGGATATCTACCTTGATGTCTAGGTGAAGTTCACCCATACCTTTCAGGATAGTTTCGCCTGAGTCTTCGTCAGTCTCAACTTGGAATGATGGATCTTCTGCAACCATCTTACCGATCGCGATACCCATCTTCTCAGTTGAACCTTTGTCCTTCGGAGAAACAGCGATAGAGATTACTGGTTCTGGGAAGATCATCGCTTCTAGAGTACATTCGTGCTTAGGATCACATAGAGTGTGACCAGTTTGAACGTTCTTCATACCTACTACAGCGATGATATCACCAGCTTGTGCTTCAGTAAGTTCGTTACGCTCGTCTGCCTGCATCTCACACATACGACCGATACGCTCAGTCTTACCAGTTGCAGAGTTAAGGATAGTATCACCCTTCTTCATGCGACCAGAGTAGATACGAATGAACGTTAGTGCACCGAAACGGTCGTCCATGATCTTAAATGCTAGTGCTTTTAGTGGCTCGTCTGCATCAACAGTTGCAACTTCACCAGTAGGCTCACCAGTTTCTGGATCTGTTAGAGGCTGAGGATCAACTTCAGTTGGCGCTGGTAGGTAATCTACAACAGCGTCTAGTACTAGCTGAACACCCTTGTTCTTGAACGCAGAACCACAGAATGTTGGGAAGAATGCTAGGTCACGAGTACCTTTACGGATACAACGCTTAATGTCTTCGATAGAAGGCTCTTCACCTTCCATGTAAGCTTCCATTAGGTCGTCGTCTTGCTCTACAGCAGTTTCAACTAGCTCTTCGCGGTACTGTTCTACATCATCAACCATATCAGCTGGAACGTCTTGAACTTCGTAGTTTTCTGGAAGACCAGAGTCATCCCATACGTACGCTTTACGAGTTAGTACGTCTACAACACCAACGAAATCGTCTTCACGACCGATAGGCAGAGTCATTACTAGTGGGTTGGCACCTAGAACGTTCTTTACTTGGTCAACAACATTGAAGAAGTCTGCACCCATACGGTCTAGTTTGTTAACGAAAATCAGACGAGATACTTCTGAATCGTTCGCGTAACGCCAGTTTGTTTCTGACTGAGGCTCAACACCACCAGAACCACAGAATACACCGATACCACCGTCAAGAACTTTAAGTGAACGGTATACTTCTACTGTAAAGTCAACGTGTCCCGGAGTATCGATAACGTTTAGGCGGTGGCCATTCCACTCACAAGTTACAGCTGCTGACTGGATAGTAATACCGCGCTCAGCTTCCTGATCCATGAAGTCAGTTGTAGACTCACCGTCGTGTACTTCACCAGTTTTGTGGATTTTACCAGTAAGCTTTAGAATACGCTCAGTGGTGGTAGTTTTACCCGCATCAACGTGCGCGAAAATACCAATGTTTCTGTACTTTGATAAATCTGCCATTGTCTTACTCTGTTTATAAGGTATAAATTGCGCGCAGAGTATATCACAATCTGTCAAGACTGATAGCTTTGCGTGCATATGTGAATAAAAAAAACTTTTCTCACCAATACTAGCAGTAAATGGTGAGCTTTCTTGGTCAATTCAACCCGCGTACCTAGCCTTCTTTAGAACAAAAAGTGCTGCGTATATAACCTTACGCAGCACCTCAGGTTAGGGCTAGATTTCAATTAGGTACGTGGGCAAATCTCTGCCTGTGGGAAAAAGAACTCAATCTCACGAGCCGCTGATTCAGGACTGTCTGAACCATGTACTGAGTTGTGGCGCATGCTCAATGCGTAATCTGCGCGAATCGTACCACATGCCGCTTCTTCAGGGTTGGTTTTACCCATTAACTCACGGTAACGCGAGATAGCATCCTCACCTTCAAGTACCTGAACCATGATAGGTCCGGAAGTCATGAATTCTTTCAGAGCTGGGAAGAAAGGCTTGCCTTCATGCTCTGCGTAGAAACCACTCGCCTGCTCTTCAGTTAACTGCACCATTTTCGCAGCGATAATCTGAAGGCCCGCTTTTTCAATACGGTGATAGATTTCACCAATCAGATTACGTTCTACTGCATCGGGCTTGATGATAGAAAAAGTTCTTTCTAGAGCCATAAGGTATCCTTTTATTTTCTTTGTTTTGTTTCGAGAGGTCATTCAAGACCTCTTAGAATTATTTGTTTGCTTGCTGAATCAATAAACCAGCTAGGGTACGCACACCAACGCCAGTTGCGCCTGCAGCCCATTTATCCGTTGCTGATTTACGGTACGTGGCAGCACAGTCGAAATGCAACCAACCTTTTTTGTAGTCTTCAACAAAGTAAGACAAGAAAGCAGCTGCCGTGCTGGCACCTGGAGAATAGTCACCACTGCTGATGTTAGATAGGTCAGCAAAATTCGATGGCAACATACCACGGTGGAAGTCTGCCAACGGCAGAGGCCATAGGCCTTCTTTCTCTTCTTTTGCTACGGATAGCGCCTGCTGAGAAAGCTCTTCGTCAAAACTCATCAATGCGTGGTAGTCATTGCCCAGTGCGTTTTTCGCAGCGCCAGTCAGTGTTGCACAATCAATGATCAACTCAGGGTTTTGCTCACTGGCATAAAGTAAACCATCAGCTAGAACTAGGCGACCTTCTGCGTCAGTATTCAAGATCTCGACCGTTTTACCGTTCTTATAGGTAATAACATCCCCCAGCTTCAGCGCTCGGCCTGAAATCATGTTTTCAGCACAGCAAAGAATCAGTTTCACACGTTTGTTCAAGCCACGCATAATTGCCAGACCTAAACCACCAGTGATCGTACCTGAACCGCCCATATCGGCTTTCATTGCTGCCATAAAACCTGAAGGTTTGATGCTATAACCACCAGAATCAAATGTGATACCCTTACCTACAAGACACGCCCAAACCGGTGCGTTCTCATCACCTGTTGGGTTGTAATCAAGTTGCAGCATCGCTGAAGTGCGCTCAGAACCACGTCCTACCGCAAAAATGCCTTCCCAGCCTTCGGCTAGCAGGTCTTTATCTTTCACAATGCGTGCTTTTACTGTGCCTTCTGGAGCAACCGACTTGATAAACTCAGCGGCCATTGTCGCCAGTTGTCGAGGCGCTACTTCTTCGGCAGGTTTATTAATAATATCGCGGGTAAATTCAGTCGCTTTAATGCGTGCTTCTAGCTCAGCCTGAGCAGCTTCAACTAATTCTGGTAACGCTAAAGTGTTTTTCTTTTTAGGTCCACGGTAACCTTGGTGGAATGCCCAAACACTTTCTAAATCCCAGCCTGCACCTTCAAGAGAAACAGACGCGACACCTTGAGAATCCAGCTTACGAGCCGCACGCTGAACGGCGCCAAGATCATGACCTTCTCCAAGGTGGATCGTTGCGCTGCTTTCAGAAAATGAAAGAATGGCTTTTTCACCCCAATGCGGAGCGGCGGCTTCTTGGCTCAAAAATACTGACATCTGTGTAGACATGGTTTCTCCTTGTCTTTTAATTAGCGCTGTCTACGCCATTTAGCTTAACGTTCGGATGTTAGCATTTTGTAGGGTTAAAATGTCAATTTGATAAAAAAACGGGCACTAAGGCCCGTTATTTTTAGTAAAATTTGTTAACTAGAAAGACTTTTCCGGTCAGTTCTAATCCATTTCATCCATCCAGCACAGAATCACGGCCTCAAGAATTTTTTCATTCGAACGGTTAGGTTCATCTTCAAAATCTTCCAGCTCTAGAATCCATTGATGAAGATCGGTGAAACGTACTGTCTTTGGATCCACTTCTGGGAATTTGTCACAAAGCTCAATCGCAATGTCTCGTGAGTCTGTCCATTTCATGATTACACTTCCTATATGAGAGATTAGTGATCTTCTGATGCGTGATTCAATGTATACTTAGGAATCTCAACCACCAAGTCTTCGTCGGTAACTTTAGCCTGACAACCCAATCGTGATTCAGGCTCTAAGCCCCATGCTTTATCCAGCATGTCGTCTTCCAACTCGTCACTCTCTTCCAAAGAGTCAAAGCCTTCACGAACCACAATGTGACAGGTAGTACACGCACATGATTTTTCACACGCATGCTCGATACCGATACCATTTTTCAGCGCCACGTCCAGTACAGTTTCACCAGTATCTGCTTCTAGTACCGCACCTTCTGGGCATAAATCTTCGTGTGGTAATACTATAATCTTAGGCATAACTTCTTATCTCTTAAATATCATCTACCGATTGACCTGACAGTGCAGCTCGAATCGATTTATCCATACGGCGCGAAGCAAAATCCTGGCTCGCTTTATCAGTGTCTTTGATTCCCTGTTCAATGGCATCCGCACTGTCGCCATTGCGCAGTTCAATCAATGATTCAATCGATTTAATCAGGGCTTCTCTTTCCGCTTCAGACAGTAAGTCATCACCGTCTGCTTGCATTGCAGCAAGTAACCCTTCAATGACACGATCAGCTTCCACTCGCTGCTCAGCCAGTGCACGAGCCATCATGTCGTCTTTCGCATACGTCATTGAGTCACGCAGCATATTTGCCACTTCGTCGTCACTCAAACCATAAGACGGTTTAACTTGTATTTCGGACTGAACCCCTGTGCTCTTTTCCATTGCGGTGACCGAAAGAAGGCCATCAGCGTCAACTTGGTAAGTCACTCGAATATGAGCAGCACCAGCGGCCATTGGAGGAATGCCTTTCAATGAGAAACGCGCCAACGAACGGCAGTCATCGACCATTTCACGCTCGCCTTGAACAACGTGAACACTCATTGCAGTCTGACCATCTTTAAATGTCGTAAATTCTTGCGCTCGGGCAACCGGAATCGTGGTATTGCGTGGAACAATTTTCTCGACCAGTCCACCCATGGTTTCAATACCTAGAGACAGTGGAATCACATCAAGAAGCAACATTTCAGAGTCTGGCTTGTTACCAGCGAGAATATCAGCCTGAATGCCCGCACCGATCGCAACAACCTCATCAGGGTTAATGCTTGTTAGTGGCGTACGACCAAAAAATTCACCGACCATTTCACGTACCAGCAGTGTACGAGTCGAGCCTCCAACCATCACTACTTCTAGTACATCATCTGTGTCTACTTCAGCATCTTTTAGTGCGCGGCGACAAGACATCAGCGTCTTTTTCACTAGTGGACGAATCAAAGATTCAAATTCATCACGGGATACAGAACCAGTCCAACCAAGCACCTCAACATCTACATTCTCTTGCTGTGAAAATGCAATTTTGGTCTCTGTAGCAACATTTAAAACAATGCGGTTCTGCTCCGCAGTTAGCTCCGTTTGGAGCCCTGCTTTTTCAATCAAGAACTCAGCAAGAAGGTGGTCAAAGTCATCTCCGCCTAATGCGGAATCACCACCAGTCGCCAGAACTTCGAAGACACCTTTGGATAATCGCAGAATAGAGATGTCGAATGTACCACCACCCAGATCGTAAACCGCGATAGTGCCTTCTTGGCCTGAGTCTAGGCCGTAAGCAATCGCTGCTGCAGTTGGCTCATTTAATAAGCGCAGAACATGAAGACCTGCCAGTTTAGCCGCATCTTTTGTACCAGCTCGCTGAGCATCATCAAAGTAAGCAGGCACGGTAATCACAACACCAGCTAACTCTCCGCCAAGCGTTTGTTCAGCACGCTTACCTAATGATTTGAGAATCTCTGCTGATACTTCAATCGGGTTTTTGTCACCAGCTGCTGTTTGAAGTACCGGCAAACCATTATCGCTCGCTTTAAATTGATAAGGTAGATTTGGGTAACGAGTCTGAATGTCACTCAATGAACGGCCAATTAGTCGTTTCACTGAAATAATGGTGTTTTGCGGATCAGTTTCCGCCAGTGCTTTAGCTTCATAACCTACTTCAGGTTGTTCACCGGCATAATTGACTATCGATGGCAAGATACTGCGTCCTTGATCGTCTTTCAATGTCGCTGCATCTCCGCTGCGAACAGAAGCTACCAATGAGTTCGTCGTACCGAGATCGATACCAGCTGCCAGTTTATGCTCATGGGGTGCCGAGCTTTGACCCGGTTCTGCAATTTGAAGTAGTGCCATGGTTGGTCCTTATCTTTAACTAGCCGAGGAGTTTCTCTTCCACTAGCTCGATTTCATTTTTTAATTTGGCGATAAATTTGAGTTTACGTACACGCTCAGCGGCTTGTTGCCAAAGGCCATCATTCAGTTCCTGCTCTACCGATTTCAGGTGCTGCTTGTACATTTTGCTCACCTTGTTGTCAAAATCGAATAGTGCGTCTTCTGGTTCTGAACTAGATGGAATATCCTCAAGCTCTTCACGTAATTCCATCTGTTCCATTAGGAACATAGGATCACTCATGGTTTGTTGCTCACCACGAATATCAACACCGTTTTCTGCCAGAAGATACTCTGCACGAGACAGAGGGCTCTTTAATACTTGATAGGCATCGTTGATTTCCGATGCTTTCTGAACCGCCATAAGACGGTCTCGCTCTGAAGCACTGGCAAAGTTATCTGGATGGAAGCGTTTTTGAAGTTCACGGAATTGTGAAGAAAGAAGGCTACCATCCAGCTGAAACTGACTTGGTAGCCCAAATAATTCAAAGTAATTCATGGAGAATTCGGTCCTTGGTAATCTACCTGCAAGCAATACCTGCAGGCGCTATCAATTATACGTTGAAGCTTTCACCGCAACCACATTCACTTTTAGCATTCGGGTTGTTGAATTCGAAGCCTTCATTCAACCCTTCTTTAACGTAGTCAAGCTCAGTACCATCTAAATACGCTAGGCTCTTTTGGTCAATAATGACCTTAACGCCAGAATGCTCGAATACTGAATCTTCTTCGTTAAGCTCGTCAACAAACTCAAGAACATAAGCCATTCCAGAACAGCCTGTCGTTTTCACACCCAAACGCAAACCGATCCCTTTACCTCGGTTTTCTAGGAATGTTCTAACGCGACTTGCCGCGGTTTCTGTCATTGTGATGGCCATACTGCACCTTAGTTTATTGATTGGCGAACGGAATGGGAGCTTTAGGCTCCCATTATATACAGATTACTTATTCTTGGTGTTTTTTCTTGTAGTCAGCAACCGCTGCTTTGATTGCATCTTCAGCAAGAATTGAGCAGTGTACTTTAACTGGAGGCAGCTCAAGCTCTTCAGCAATCTCAGCATTCTTGATTGCCGCTGCTTCATCAATGCTCTTGCCTTTTACCCACTCAGTAACCAGTGAGCTAGATGCGATTGCACTACCACAACCGTATGTTTTGAACTTCGCATCTTCAATAATACCTTCAGGTGTTACTTTAATTTGAAGCTTCATTACGTCACCACAAGCTGGTGCGCCAACCATGCCGCTACCTACCGCTGGGTCTTCTTTATCAAATGAACCAACGTTACGTGGGTTCTCGTAGTGATCAATTACTTTTTCGCTATATGCCATGATATTTACCTCGAATCCTCTATTAACTGACTTGGAATAACCTGATGAAATTAGTGGTGAGCCCACTCAACTGTATCTAGGTCAATTCCTTCCTTGTACATATCCCATAGAGGAGACATGTCACGCAGTTTAGTTACTGCGGTACGAATTTGTTCAATTGCGTAATCAATTTCTTCTTCAGTCGTAAAGCGACCGAAAGAGAAACGAACAGAGCTATGTGCTAATTCATCGTTTAGACCAAGAGCACGCAGTACGTATGAAGGTTCTAAACTTGCCGATGTACATGCACTACCTGAAGAAACCGCTAAATCTTTAAGCGACATCAGTAGAGATTCACCTTCCACAAAGGCAAAGCTAACATTCAAGTTGTGAGGAACACGTTGCTCAAAGTCACCGTTAACTGTTACAGCTTCTAAATCTTTAACACCGTCAAATAGTCGGTTGCGAAGTGCAAGAGCATGGTCGAAATCTTTTTGCATATCTTCTTTAGCAATACGGAACGCTTCACCCATACCAACAATTTGGTGAGTAGCTAGTGTGCCTGAACGGAAACCACGCTCGTGACCACCACCGTGCATTTGTGCTTCTAGGCGAATACGTGGCTTACGACGAACGTATAGTGCACCGATACCTTTAGGGCCATACGCTTTATGAGCAGACAGTGAGATAAGGTCTACTTTCATTTCCTTCACATCGATTGGTAACTTACCCGCTGACTGCGCAGCATCAACATGGAAAACGACTTTACGTTCGCGACAAAGTTCACCAATAGAAGAGATATCCTGAATCACACCAATTTCGTTGTTCACGTGCATGATCGAAACCAATACAGTGTCTTCACGCATTGCGGCTTCAAGCTTCTTAAGATCAATCAAACCGTTAGACTCAGGCTCAAGGTAAGTTACCTCAAAACCTTCACGCTCTAGTTGGCGACATGGATCAAGAACCGCTTTGTGCTCAGTTTTACACGTAATTACGTGTTTACCTTTCTTAGAATAGAAATGAGCTGCGCCTTTAATAGCTAGGTTATCTGATTCTGTCGCGCCAGAGGTGAAGACGATTTCGCGAGGGTCTGCGTTCAGTAGATCAGCAATTTGTTCACGAGCAGTGTCTACTGCTTCTTCTGCCTGCCAGCCATATCGATGTGAACGCGATGCTGGGTTGCCAAACGTACCGTCCATTGTCATGTACTGAACCATTTTTTCAGCCACACGAGGGTCAACAGGACAAGTCGCTGAGTAATCTAGATAAATAGGCAGTTTCATTCTCTACTCCAATGTAACAGGCAAACCGCTTAAGAGCGGACATTTACACCGATGGGCGCGGTGTTAGAATTCTTGTTAGAAAACCCATGATTTACCGCAAGACCAAGATCTTGTCGGTCTGAAATTTCTAGGACTTCGTTATCCGTCATCAACTCACCGAGAGTGATGTTGTTTAAGAAGTCACTGATGCGTGAACTTAAATCACGCCAAAGAGTGTGAGTAAGGCAACGAGTTCCACCTTGACAGTCTGCTCTACCGTTGCATTTGGTCGCATCAACCGACTCGTCTACTGCAGCAATCACTGTACCAATAGCAATAGAGTGAGCGTCTTCACCTAAACGGTAACCACCGCCTGGGCCACGAACACTAGCCACAAGGCCCGCTTTGCGTAGCTTTGAAAATAGCTGCTCTAAGTAAGACAACGAGATCCCTTGTCGCTCTGAAATGTCAGCCAAAGGCACTGGGTTTTGTTGCGAATGCAGAGCCACATCTAACATGGCTGTAACTGCGTATCTTCCTTTAGATGTAAGTCTCATATAACACCATATCCACACTGTTTATGTGATGGCGATTTTTACATACCTGACTAAAATGGTCAAGTATATAATTGACTATTTTAGTCAGGTATTTAACCATACAGATATTATGGCCAATTTACTGATTGATTTTTTTCTCAATTGAGGTCAGTACACCACGCAGAATATTCAGTTCTTGCGCTTCAGGTCGAGCTCTATTAAATAGCCGACGCAGCTTGTTCATTACTTTCCCCGGTTGCTCATCGCTAATAAATTGGGTCTTGGTGGCCACTTTTTCAAGGTGCGAAAAGAACATTTCCAACTCTTTATGTCTTGGGTATTCCGCCACTTCATTAGGCTGATACTGACTCTGCTGCTTTTCTAAATAAGCCATGCGAACTTCGTAGCTGAGTGTCTGAACAGCCATCGCCAGATTGAGAGAGCTGTACTCTGGATTAGCAGGAATACAAACATGATAGTGACACGTCTGAAGCTCTTCGTTTGTTAATCCGGTACGCTCACGGCCAAACACTAATGCAACCTGAGACATTGCTCCTTGCTCAACAAATTTCTTACCGCATTCACGGGGCTCTAACATTGGCCACTCTAAAGTACGTGAACGCGCACTTGAACCTACAACAAGGCTACAATCAGCCACAGCGTCATTTAATGTATTGACGATCAGTGCCGCTTGGACGATATCTGCTGCGCCAGCAGCAAGTGCTATTGCCTGTTCATCTATCTCACACTGTGGGTCAACAAGTACTAAGTTAGTCAGCCCCATAACTTTCATTGCTCGTGCGGCCGAGCCAATGTTTCCAGAGTGAGAGGTTCCGACAAGTACAACTTTGACATTGTTTAGCATTGGTGTTTTCCAAGACGTAATTTCGAACTGCGCGATATTACCATACACATGAGTAAAATGGTCAGACCCTTTGCGGTAATAAAACCAAAAGTTCAAAAAATAACCACTTCCATTTCGGTGTTTATCTGATATACTGCCGCCCGTTTTTCTGTTCTTTAACATCCGTTGGGAAATTAGTATGCATCCAATGCTTAATATTGCTATTCGTGCTGCACGAAAAGCAGGCAACCATATTGCTAAATCTTTAGAAAATGCTGAGAAGATTGAATCGACTCAAAAAGGCGTCAATGACTTCGTTACTAACGTAGACAAAGAAGCAGAAGCTATCATCATCGATACGATCAAAGCCTCTTACCCTGATCACACTGTAATTGGTGAAGAGTCAGGCCTTCTTCAAGGTAAAGATGATGAAGTACAATGGATCATCGACCCACTGGATGGCACTACAAACTTTGTAAAAGGTTTACCTCACTTCTCTGTTTCTATCGCTGTACGCATCAAAGGCAAAACAGAAGTTGCTTGTGTTTACGACCCAATGCTGAATGAGCTTTTCACCGCTCAACGAGGTTCTGGCGCGCAACTTAATAATGCTCGTATCCGCGTCAAGCAAGTAAAAGACCTACAAGGAACTGTTTTAGCAACGGGCTTCCCCTTCAAACAGAAACAGCATTCAGAGTCCTACTTTAAGATTATGTCAGCACTATTCGTTGACTGTTCTGATTTCCGTCGCACTGGCTCTGCTGCTCTAGACCTATGTTACCTTGCAGCAAGCCGTGTAGATGGTTTCTTTGAGCTTGGCCTTAAACCGTGGGATATTGCCGCTGGTGAGCTTATTGCTCGTGAAGCCGGGGCTATTGTTACTGATTTTGCTGGCGGCACTGACTACGTAAAATCAGGTAATGTTGTAGCTTCAAGCGCTCGTGGTGTAAAAGGTATCCTTAAGCACATTCGCGAAAATGGCAATGAAGCATTGCTAAAATAATATTAAGCTCCGTCACAGCTGAATCATCAAGCCCGCTCTGTTGAGCGGGCTTTTTTATTTCTTCGTTATGAGAATAATCAATATGAACAGTTTTCAGTGCATTACCCCGTCTTCGATATCGTGATATAGCATCTTTTTAGACATCGCTTGTTTTAAGCAAGACTTAGAAAACAAGGAGCTTGAGGTCAGATTAACGGTGTGATTTTCGAATCAAGAAGCCTACCTTAACTGAAATGAATGCTGGCATATCAGTAATGGCTTAGTCCCGACTATGAAGTCAGTCTTAATAAGCATGTTGGACTAAAGAGCTGTACTAAGAGCACCCCATAAGCGAGGAGAGCTCAATTCTCTTGAACTTGGAAGACTGCTACTCCCACCAATGTGGTCTTTTCGTCGGAGGAACCTAGTTTGAGCTTTGAAGATGGTTGAACTTACGCTGCAAAAATTCTTACAACTGGCCCACGCTATTGATAATTATGGGAACTTCGCAATCTACCAGTTGAAGTAATGATGCTCTGAGAAATGAAAAAGGCTCCAGTCTTTCGACTAGAGCCTTGAAAATGGCAGGGGTGGAGAGATTCGAACTCCCAACACGCGGATTTGGAATCCGCTGCTCTGCCAATTGGAGCTACACCCCTAAAATTCGTGTTTAAAGAGACGACTCTCGAATAAGTGGCGGAGCGGACGGGACTCGAACCCGCGACCCCCGGCGTGACAGGCCGGTATTCTAACCAACTGAACTACCGCTCCGCACTGGTTAGACACTAAGTCTAAATTTAAAGCCTGGCGATGTCCTACTCTCACATGGGGAAGCCCCACACTACCATCGGCGCTATTGCGTTTCACTTCTGAGTTCGGCATGGAATCAGGTGGGTCCACAACGCTATGGTCGCCAAGCAAATTCTTTAATCTGGAAAGCTGTTTTTAAGTTCTGTATTTACACATTCAATCTGTTCTTGCTTTGAGTCCATCAAAACCCTTTGGGTGTTGTATGGTTAAGCCTCACGGGCAATTAGTACAGGTTAGCTCAACGCCTCACAACGCTTACACACCCTGCCTATCAACGTTCTAGTCTCGAACAACCCTTTAGGACCCTCAAGGGGTCAGGGAAGACTCATCTCAGGGCTCGCTTCCCGCTTAGATGCTTTCAGCGGTTATCGATTCCGAACTTAGCTACCGGGCAATGCCATTGGCATGACAACCCGAACACCAGAGGTTCGTCCACTCCGGTCCTCTCGTACTAGGAGCAGCCCCCTTCAATCTTCCAACGCCCACGGCAGATAGGGACCGAACTGTCTCACGACGTTCTAAACCCAGCTCGCGTACCACTTTAAATGGCGAACAGCCATACCCTTGGGACCGACTTCAGCCCCAGGATGTGATGAGCCGACATCGAGGTGCCAAACACCGCCGTCGATATGAACTCTTGGGCGGTATCAGCCTGTTATCCCCGGAGTACCTTTTATCCGTTGAGCGATGGCCCTTCCATTCAGAACCACCGGATCACTATGACCTGCTTTCGCACCTGCTCGAATTGTCATTCTCGCAGTCAAGCGGGCTTATGCCATTGCACTAACCTCACGATGTCCAACCGTGATTAGCCCACCTTCGTGCTCCTCCGTTACTCTTTGGGAGGAGACCGCCCCAGTCAAACTACCCACCAGGCACTGTCCTCAACCCAGATAACGGGTCTAAGTTAGAACATCAACACTACAAGGGTGGTATTTCAAGGACGGCTCCACCGATACTGGCGTACCGGTTTCAAAGCCTCCCACCTATCCTACACATGTAGGGTCAATGTTCAGTGCCAAGCTGTAGTAAAGGTTCACGGGGTCTTTCCGTCTAGCCGCGGGTACACTGCATCTTCACAGCGATTTCAATTTCACTGAGTCTCGGGTGGAGACAGCGTGGCCATCATTACGCCATTCGTGCAGGTCGGAACTTACCCGACAAGGAATTTCGCTACCTTAGGACCGTTATAGTTACGGCCGCCGTTTACCGGGGCTTCGATCAAGAGCTTCGACTTACGTCTAACCCCATCAATTAACCTTCCGGCACCGGGCAGGCGTCACACCGTATACGTCATCTTACGATTTTGCACAGTGCTGTGTTTTTAATAAACAGTTGCAGCCACCTGGTATCTGCGACTCCCGTTAGCTCCATCCGCAAGGGACTTCACCGACAGGAGCGTACCTTCTCCCGAAGTTACGGTACCATTTTGCCTAGTTCCTTCACCCGAGTTCTCTCAAGCGCCTTGGTATTCTCTACCCGACCACCTGTGTCGGTTTGGGGTACGATTCCTTACAATCTGAAGCTTAGAGGCTTTTCCTGGAAGCATGGCATCAATGACTTCACACCCGTAGGTGCTCGACGTCGTGTCTCAGCCTTAGAGAGAGCCGGATTTACCTAACTCTCAAGCCTACGCACTTGAACCTGGACAACCGTCGCCAGGCCCACCTAGCCTTCTCCGTCCCCCCATCGCAATTGTAAGAAGTACGGGAATATTAACCCGTTTCCCATCGACTACGCCTTTCGGCCTCGCCTTAGGGGTCGACTTACCCTGCCCCGATTAACGTTGGACAGGAACCCTTGGTCTTCCGGCGAGGAGGTTTTTCACCCCCTTTATCGTTACTCATGTCAGCATTCGCACTTCTGATACCTCCAGCAAGCTTTACAACTCACCTTCAACGGCTTACAGAACGCTCCCCTACCCAATACATAAAATGCATTGCCGCAGCTTCGGTTTACAGCTTAGCCCCGTTACATCTTCCGCGCAGGCCGACTCGACTAGTGAGCTATTACGCTTTCTTTAAATGATGGCTGCTTCTAAGCCAACATCCTAGCTGTCTAAGCCTTCCCACATCGTTTCCCACTTAGCTGTAATTTGGGACCTTAGCTGGCGGTCTGGGTTGTTTCCCTCTCCACGACGGACGTTAGCACCCGCCGTGTGTCTCCCGGATAGTACTTACTGGTATTCGGAGTTTGCAAAGGGTTGGTAAGTCGGGATGACCCCCTAGCCTTAACAGTGCTCTACCCCCAGTAGTATTCGTCCGAGGCTCTACCTAAATAGATTTCGGGGAGAACCAGCTATCTCCAGGTTTGATTGGCCTTTCACCCCTAGCCACAAGTCATCCGCTAATTTTTCAACATTAGTCGGTTCGGTCCTCCAGTTGATGTTACTCAACCTTCAACCTGCCCATGGCTAGATCACCTGGTTTCGGGTCTATATCCAGCAACTCGACGCCCAGTTAAGACTCGATTTCTCTACGGCTCCCCTAGATGGTTAACCTTGCTACTGAATATAAGTCGCTGACCCATTATACAAAAGGTACGCAGTCACACCACGAAGGTGCTCCTACTGCTTGTACGTACACGGTTTCAGGTTCTATTTCACTCCCCTCACAGGGGTTCTTTTCGCCTTTCCCTCACGGTACTGGTTCACTATCGGTCAGTCAGTAGTATTTAGCCTTGGAGGATGGTCCCCCCATATTCAGACAGGATATCACGTGTCCCGCCCTACTCGATTTCACCTAAAATGCGCTGTCGGTTACGGGGCTATCACCCTGTATCGCAGAACTTTCCAGAACTTTCACCTGACGCATTAAAGGCTTAAGGGCTAGTCCAATTTCGCTCGCCGCTACTTTCGGAATCTCGGTTGATTTCTTTTCCTCGGGGTACTTAGATGTTTCAGTTCCCCCGGTTCGCCTCATTACCCTATGTATTCAGATAATGATACCTGCTTATGCAGGTGGGTTTCCCCATTCGGAAATCCCAGACTCAAATGGCTTTTACTGCCTAATCTGGGCTTATCGCAAGTTAATACGTCCTTCATCGCCTCTGACTGCCAAGGCATCCACCGTGTACGCTTAGTCACTTAACCATACAACCCCAAAGGGTCTTACAATCAAACAACCAAAGTTGTCTGCCATTATTTAAACATGATGCAGACTCGATTTTGCCGGACTCAAATTTCCAAGAACACTTGAATGTGTGTTGGTACCTAGTTCTTAGTAACAAATAGCTAAGAATTAGGATTTGAGAACTTTAAATGAATAACAACGCATCTCATAGAGATGGGGATTGTTGTTATTCGTCAGCTTTCCAAATTGTTAAAGAGCATGTTTCTTCACAAGGAAGTTACATTTTCTAAAGACTTTCAGCGGCAAAAATCCAACCACGTACGTATTACTGAAGTGGTTTGGAAATTTGAATCCAAAAATACTTAGAGAATGGTGGGCGATACCGGGCTCGAACCAGTGACCCCCTGCTTGTAAGGCAGGTGCTCTCCCAACTGAGCTAATCGCCCACATAAGTTTTAATTCTTCGTGGAGAAGAATGGTGGGTCGTGCAGGATTCGAACCTGCGACCAATTGATTAAAAGTCAACTGCTCTACCAACTGAGCTAACGACCCAATGGTATCCCGTAGGGGAGTCGAACCCCTGTTACCGCCGTGAAAGGGCGGTGTCCTAGGCCTCTAGACGAACGGGACACTAAGTTGAACATCTTGGGGGATGTTCATTCTCTTAAACTACATAAACCATCAATCTGTGTGGACACTCATCGTGAGTAATCATCGTATAAGGAGGTGATCCAGCGCCAGGTTCCCCTAGCGCTACCTTGTTACGACTTCACCCCAGTCATGAACCACAAAGTGGTGAGCGTCCCCCCGAAGGTTAAACTACCCACTTCTTTTGCAGCCCACTCCCATGGTGTGACGGGCGGTGTGTACAAGGCCCGGGAACGTATTCACCGTAGCATTCTGATCTACGATTACTAGCGATTCCGACTTCATGGAGTCGAGTTGCAGACTCCAATCCGGACTACGACGCACTTTTTGGGATTCGCTCACTTTCGCAAGTTGGCCGCCCTCTGTATGCGCCATTGTAGCACGTGTGTAGCCCTACTCGTAAGGGCCATGATGACTTGACGTCGTCCCCACCTTCCTCCGGTTTATCACCGGCAGTCTCCCTGGAGTTCCCGACATGACTCGCTGGCAAACAAGGATAAGGGTTGCGCTCGTTGCGGGACTTAACCCAACATTTCACAACACGAGCTGACGACAGCCATGCAGCACCTGTCTCTCAGTTCCCGAAGGCACAAGACTGTCTCCAGTCTCTTCTGAGGATGTCAAGAGTAGGTAAGGTTCTTCGCGTTGCATCGAATTAAACCACATGCTCCACCGCTTGTGCGGGCCCCCGTCAATTCATTTGAGTTTTAATCTTGCGACCGTACTCCCCAGGCGGTCTACTTAACGCGTTAGCTCCGAAAGCCACGGCTCAAGGCCACAACCTCCAAGTAGACATCGTTTACGGCGTGGACTACCAGGGTATCTAATCCTGTTTGCTCCCCACGCTTTCGCATCTGAGTGTCAGTATCTGTCCAGGGGGCCGCCTTCGCCACCGGTATTCCTTCAGATCTCTACGCATTTCACCGCTACACCTGAAATTCTACCCCCCTCTACAGTACTCTAGTCTGCCAGTTTCAAATGCAATTCCGAGGTTGAGCCCCGGGCTTTCACATCTGACTTAACAAACCACCTGCATGCGCTTTACGCCCAGTAATTCCGATTAACGCTCGCACCCTCCGTATTACCGCGGCTGCTGGCACGGAGTTAGCCGGTGCTTCTTCTGCAGCTAACGTCAAATGAATGCGCTATTAACACATCCACCTTCCTCACTGCTGAAAGTACTTTACAACCCGAAGGCCTTCTTCATACACGCGGCATGGCTGCATCAGGCTTGCGCCCATTGTGCAATATTCCCCACTGCTGCCTCCCGTAGGAGTCTGGACCGTGTCTCAGTTCCAGTGTGGCTGATCATCCTCTCAGACCAGCTAGGGATCGTCGCCTTGGTGAGCCATTACCTCACCAACTAGCTAATCCCACCTGGGCATATCCTGACGCGAGAGGCCCGAAGGTCCCCCTCTTTGAGCCGAAGCTATTATGCGGTATTAGCCATCGTTTCCAATGGTTATCCCCCACATCAGGGCAATTTCCCAGGCATTACTCACCCGTCCGCCGCTCGACGCCGTTATCGTTCCCCGAAGGTTCAGATAACTCGTTTCCGCTCGACTTGCATGTGTTAGGCCTGCCGCCAGCGTTCAATCTGAGCCATGATCAAACTCTTCAATTTAAGATTTTGTTCGGCTCAATGAATACTGAACATTACATAAGTAATGTTTGAATTGACTGTGCTGAATCCGAAGATTCAATGGTCACTTCGTTTCATTGAAACCTAATTTGATACCGAAGTATCTATTTGGATTATCATCAACGAGTGCCCACACAGATTGATAGGTTTATATTGTTAAAGAGCTGTGCTTTCAGTGCCTTAGCACCTAAGCAGGACGCGTATGTTACGCGACTGACTGTTGAAGTCAACATAAAACTCTAAACTTTTTTAGAATCTTATGGTGACTTGTCTAACATATAGACAAAGTCGAAATTAAAGCCTGGCGATGTCCTACTCTCACATGGGGAAGCCCCACACTACCATCGGCGCTATTGCGTTTCACTTCTGAGTTCGGCATGGAATCAGGTGGGTCCACAACGCTATGGTCGCCAAGCAAATTCTTTATCAATTTGCTCGCAAATTCAAACGCACTTTAGTGCGGCCCTTTAGGGTGAGATTTGCTTGCAAATCGAATAATTCGGAAAGCTGTTTTTAAGTTCTGTATTTACACATTCAAAGTTCTTGCTTTGAGTCCATCAAAACCCTTTGGGTGTTGTATGGTTAAGCCTCACGGGCAATTAGTACAGGTTAGCTCAACGCCTCACAACGCTTACACACCCTGCCTATCAACGTTCTAGTCTCGAACAACCCTTTAGGACCCTCAAGGGGTCAGGGAAGACTCATCTCAGGGCTCGCTTCCCGCTTAGATGCTTTCAGCGGTTATCGATTCCGAACTTAGCTACCGGGCAATGCCATTGGCATGACAACCCGAACACCAGAGGTTCGTCCACTCCGGTCCTCTCGTACTAGGAGCAGCCCCCTTCAATCTTCCAACGCCCACGGCAGATAGGGACCGAACTGTCTCACGACGTTCTAAACCCAGCTCGCGTACCACTTTAAATGGCGAACAGCCATACCCTTGGGACCGACTTCAGCCCCAGGATGTGATGAGCCGACATCGAGGTGCCAAACACCGCCGTCGATATGAACTCTTGGGCGGTATCAGCCTGTTATCCCCGGAGTACCTTTTATCCGTTGAGCGATGGCCCTTCCATACAGAACCACCGGATCACTATGACCTGCTTTCGCACCTGCTCGAATTGTCATTCTCGCAGTCAAGCGGGCTTATGCCATTGCACTAACCTCACGATGTCCAACCGTGATTAGCCCACCTTCGTGCTCCTCCGTTACTCTTTGGGAGGAGACCGCCCCAGTCAAACTACCCACCAGGCACTGTCCTCAACCCGGATAACGGGTCTAAGTTAGAACATCAACACTACAAGGGTGGTATTTCAAGGACGGCTCCACCGAT
>NZ_ACZN01000014.1 GCF_000176135.1 Vibrio coralliilyticus ATCC BAA-450
TTTTGCAAATACGGCTTTCGTTACTGCCTGCTCAACTAACCTTTTAACCTCAGACAGATTTCGGGTACGTCTTTTACCTGCAGTAATAGCCTGTCTGAGCAGATCGGTTGACTGGCGAAGATCTTCTGCTAGAACACGAATCTCAGCGTTATGTCCCTTGAAGCACACACACACACACACACACACACACACACACACACACACACACACACAAACACACACACACACACACACACACACTCATAAAACGCTTCCGCTTGCGACTTCAGTGCCGAGATTGTGCCATTGAGCTTGACCGTATCACAGACACGTTCGACTTCATCCAGGCGTGCGTTGAGCAAAGTACTCAATGTCATAAGTTTCGTTCGATGCTTCATTTCTGGAGATTCAAGCAATAGCATATGTTGCAGTCGGTCGTTAGGTGACGCGTTAGATGGCAGAGTCGGAACTCCTGCAGGTTCAATCGACTTTCCTCCTTTCATTTTATCCAACTCAGATAGACAGTACATCAAGGGGATAGCCACTTGGATTAACGCCACTGGATGCTGTTGTAAACGCCACAAGATGCTACGAACAATCGAGTCACTCAGAAGTTGAGTATCTGTTTTGGGCTGGTGAAACTCATCAATCGCTTGCAACCCGCTCTGACCTAACGTCAACGCTTTCTGAGCGATAATATTTGCTTTGCTTTTGATGCTGGACGTTTCTTGCTTAGACAGAGCAACTTTTTGGGTGAACCATTCAGTGATCGAAGGATGCACCGTTGATTTTGTCAAAGGAGGACTCCAAGTGGCATGGATCTCTCCTCTTGAGCGCTGTATATCTTGCAGTTTTTCCAATTGTTGCTGTAAGGTTTCCATACCACTTTTTAAACAGCAGGTTGCTTCCTTTAACAGAGTGTAAGTGACATTTAAATAAGCTGCCGCTCCCTCATGACGAACTGTTTCAGTTTGACGCCCCAAGAGCGGAGACAACTTTTTGATCTCGTCATCTATTGTTTGGCAAGTGCATTTAAGCTGCGCCAATTGTTCTTCCAACTCAGCTTGAACTCTTGCCTTGTGCAATTGATGCCAATCCAGAGTCTCCTTTAATCCCATCAATTCCTGGGCCTCTGGTTGATCAAAAGTTCCGGACATCAAGGTATCTTGACGACCTTTCCCTTCAGGTATAAGAGGGCCGGCGCACTGGGTGCGGTACGTCAGTGATTCGAGAAGGTGTCGCTCTACCCGTTGTTTAATGCACTCCAAATCTCGATGGAGAACCACATTTGTAAGTCCACAAGCAACAGCTACCATAGCGGCGAGACTCGCGTCGAGACGGCGGACTAACGCCTGAGCGGTTTTGCGACTTCCCATGTGTTCTGACGATTCAGATACTCCCTGTATGCCCAGGATGCCCGCCATTGGTGGCACGGTCGTTTGATGTACTTTAGGAACTTGCCTTTTTACCCATTCGGTTACCTGGGTCTCAGTCAGGCACTCAATTTGCTTTCGAAGTCGACGTGACAAAATTTCCATCTCGCGCTGTGCATGAGGCTCAAACTTATCTCCGTGATCACAGAGCACTTTATCTAATTGGTCGACATGCTGTTGTAATAAAGTTCGCTGTGAAAAATCTACCTCAGGCATTGCCGCGTTGTAACCGCGCGCACGATATTCTTTTGCCACAGGTAATGTGGGCACAATTACATGCTCAAATACCTTGTTCAGCTTGGAAAGTAGAGGACCTTCATCGTGTTTTTCGGGGCCCGAGGGAAAGTTTGGTGTTGTGCCAGAGGATGAAGGTACCTGATCTGACAGGTGTGTTTGAATAGGAATCATAGAGTGTTCATTGCCTAAACTAATGGAGCCCACGCGAAAAAAACAGGGCTTAGAGATAAAGGTTTTGTCTGCATGACATAAGACAAGCATTTAGAGCGGGTCAAACTACTATGCCCCCGTTTTATCGAATGCAGGGAAGTCTAAGAACTAGGGGGACTTTACTATTGGCGGTCATTTCTCAGTGTGTAGGCCGTTGGCGACAAGCCAAGCAGCTTAGCATCAGTATTATGGTCAAAATTGCCACTGCGCCACCATTGTCACCACCGTCGGACGATACTGGTCCTCTGGCGTCTCCGTAGCTGTGGTAACCATTATGGTCACCGTTTGGATCAAACGTGAGTGCCTGACCGTAAGTCACAATGCTGTTTATCCACGATTCGTAATAGGCGATTTCAGTAAACACACTGTACTGTTCTTTGAGCTCACACCGCTTGTAACCATATGACGTGATACCGATTTGTTGAACACGCCCTTGCCCATTGGTATAGAGAAGCCCTCCACCGCTATCACCAAAGCATGTTCTCCCTCCATATTGTATGCACATCACTTCTGGGTAGTTTCTCTGCCCTAAAACACGTTCACATTGTTGTTGGCTACGCAAATTGGCTTGGCTCATTAGCAACGTGTCCGGCTGACTACTTTGGTCATCAATATCTCCCATGCCGATAATAACTCCAGTCGTCTGCTGGTCATAACTGGCTTTGTCCACCATCGTAGCAATTGGCATCGAACGCACGTTGTCGACAATCGGGTGAGCCAGCTCCAATATTGCAATGTCGCCATAATAATATGCGTCAATCCCAAACAATTCGTACACATGTACGGCTCTGATTTCCTTCACTTCGTCTCGATAGACATCCCCACGAGAGAAGTTTTTGACCACCACTCCGCTCTTCTTCAAATCCAATTGTTTCGCTCCTGTCAGGTGATCTTGAACACAATGCGCCGCCGTCAGAATAAAATGGGAATTAATGATCGAACCCCCACATATATCCCGAAAGAACATTGGTGCAGGGAAAACCACCAACCGGGCGTGAAAGTTGTATGTATCCGGATCCGCCACGGTTCCATCAATAATAAAAGGAGCAACCAATTCACTTCTTAAGGCTGGGGGAACCTCTGTTGCACTATCCGGACGCGTAGCAAAAAGACGTACCTCATCGCTTGGATTGATCTGTTCATTACTTACCTGTGCTTGGGTGTTTAAAGATAATAAACCTGTGAACAACAGTAACCCTGGAAACTTCATCACTTTGCCTCTTTGTTTCGGTCATTATCACTAGTAAGTAGGCAAGCGAGGTGTTCGGTTCCATATGAATACGAAAGACATCAATGTTGCGATGCCCCTTGGTAGGTAAGTTTATCGATTGGGAACGGATTGCTCCGGTTTGCCACTGAATGTAAATGACAATACCAAAACAAAGAGATCTTCTATGAATTCATGCGAACCTAAGGTTTACTCCTTCTCTTCTGATACGACGGTCACCCAGCAGACATCTGCCAACTGCGAAGCTCAATACGTCATAAGAGCAGCACAAGTTGAACAGTTAGACGTACTCAATGAACTCCTGTGTGCATTACATGAAGAGCATCACAGCAAGTCGCCTTGCACTTTTAAGAGTGGTAAAGACGCAGTAAAAGCAAAGGACATCGCCTACTATCTCGTTGAACCCAACCATTTCGTTTATGCAGCCATCCACTCAAACCAAATCGTCGGATTTATAACTGGCCGGGTATATATACTCAAATCCGCGGCACTCCAATCTAATTGTGTAGGCAATATTGATGAAATTTATACCCTCCCTAAATTTCGCCGCCTAGGTATTGCGCAGGCATTAGTACGTCGACTTGAAACCTCCTTTCTTCAACATGGTGCAACTCATGCGTATCTAGACGTCTGGGCGCAAAATAAGCCTGCTCTTTCGTTTTATGCCATGCAATCTTTTACATCACACACCTACAGTTTGAAAAAAGTATTGGTAGACCAACCGTGATATGAGTTCCCTTGCTACCTTCATCTTAGTATCGTATTTCCCCCTGTAATTAAAGGTTGCTGTCGTTCTCAATCGCGACTTGCCAAAAGTCGTCTGAGAAATGTGTCGGCTGCTCCCGCAGTGTTTCGTCGATCCACACCACAAGATGCTCTGACGTGGATAAAGGTCGACGACATTTGTCATAAGTACACAAATCCTCTGGATTTGCCGCACACCCAGCTATCAACATCATAACCATTGCAATGATAGTACCTCTTGCTCGATTCATTACGTTCCTTTGGCTTTTACATGCAATTCGGGGGCTTTCTGAGTTTCATTTGTTTTGCTCGGTTTTGTGACAACAAAAATCTCTGCCTTCTCGCCAGGCTCTAGCAAGGTTGAAGGCCAAGCAGAGACCGCCAACACACCTTGACTCGCACAATTTTTCTCATCATACCGTTGACGCCCTGATGATGGGTTATAGATTGTCCCAGCTATAATATTAAACTCGGGCCCAATGTACTGATCATCTTTTGCAAACTTTGTCAAAATGACGTCTTTACGACAGTGCGGCTCGGCCAGTTTGCCTTTTTCAAATCCATTGGGGATGTAGCCTTTGATCAAGCTTCTCAATGCATCTCCAACGTCCACCTTCAGTGCTTCTTGCTTACCGTGTCGGCGGCGCTTTATTTCTTCTTGAGCGTTCGCGACAACATCCCGATCTTCGTCAAATTGAACGTAGTCTTTTACGTCTTGAGTCATCGAGCTGTCGAGTATCCTAGGGGTTAAAATGAACAGTCGTACCCGTTTGGTCCTAGCCTCTTTTTGAACCTGAAACAAGCTACCCAGTAGCGGAATATCGCCCAAAACTGGGACTTTGCTCGTGCTCCTCGTGTTCTCTGACACATTAAATCCACCAAAAACCAAGGATTGTTCGGGGGTAACCAGAGCTTGGGTGCTGATCGTGCTTCGGTTCACTGACGGTGTTTCTTTATCTTCTTCTTCGAAAATATTGCCGTCCTCAATATCGACATTCAGTTGGATTGTCGTTTTGCCCCCACCAGTGAGTATGCGTGGGACCACTTGCAGCCCCGTTCCCGCCGTTACTTCCCTCACATCGACCACTCGTTCTCCTTCGGTTTGGATAAATGCCGTCTCACTTGAGTCAATCACAGCGGGCTGATTGGCCATTGTCAGCACAGATGGATTAGCAAGAACGGTTGCTTTCCCTTTCATTTCAAGTGCTTGAAGCTCAGCATAAAAGCGGCCTTTGTCTTGGATGAATAAGGTAGCAGTCTGCACCCCTCCTTGAGGCATCATCGACCCCAAACTAAAGTCATTCTTTTGATATCCCCAATTCACGCCGATCTGTGACAACTGTTTTCGCTCAATGTCGAGAATAATGGCATCAATTTCGACCATACGACTGGGCTTATCCAGCTTCTCAATTAGACGTTGATACATACTTCTTTTGGCTAGGTCATCATAGATCAAGACACTATTACTTCGTACATCAGCGCTAACGTTATTCACTGAATTCGTCTCCGGGGCACGGCTTCCTCCCATGATATACGGGGAAATATCCATCTGATCGCCCCCTTCAATGGACTGTGTCTGACGAAGGATCCGCTCTTGGTTGAGGTTGTATAGATGCTCTACCTCATTCAACGCTGGGTTGCGGTCTTGTGACAATAACTCTTTGATTAAGCTTGTAACGCCAGGGATAACGATATGCTCGTTTCGGTAACGCACCTCTCTGTCGGTCACAGAGGCATATTTAAGCGGAAAAACCATCACTTCTTGTTGTTTTTTGGACTTTTTCTTTTTGTTCATTGCTCTCAGAGAGGGGCGACTGAACTTCTTGACCAAATCAACATATCTTTTGGGGCCGGACACCAATACTATCCCTTCATCGGGTAATTCTCCCCAGCCAAAGCGGGGATCCAGCAAGCCGATGTTTTCTAAGGCCAGCTTCAAATCATGCGTGGAAGACTCCGCCACGTCCAATCGATACACTTGATGATCTTGGCTCTCTGTGATGTACAACGTGTTACTATACAAAAACCAGTTAAACCCATATTCAAGCCCAAGCCGATTCAAAAATGCCGCTGCACTGTTGGTACGAATTCGGCTGTTTACTTTTCCCGATAGTTTCGTGTCAATGACTAATTGAACCCCAAAACTACGCGCAAAATCTTTCAATACTTTACCGATGAATACATCATCAGCTCTATAGGAATATGGGCTTTGTCGGAAAGTCCCCTGAGGTTTCCCTTGTACTTGGCTGGTCCCAAAACACATAAACAACATGAGTACAACAGCCAACAAGGTTCTGCTTGAATAGTTCATACGCTAGACATTACCCATGCTCATATGAGCGCGAAAGTGAAAACGATACTGATCACCTACCTAGCCCCTATTGAGGTGTAGCTCGGACTTTTATCTCTACACGTCGATTTTTTTGGCGGCCGTCTTTAGTTTCATTTGAATATTTAGGGGACAACTGCCCGGCGGTGGAAGCAGTAATGAGCTCTGATGAATAACCGATTGCCACCAAATACTCTTTCACTGCATTGGCTCGTTTGAGCGCTAGAGCCTTGTTGTTCGCGCGATTCCCTGTACTGTCGGTGTGCCCTTCTACCCTCAATGGAAGCGGCTTTTGACCGATTGTCCCCATCAATTGATTAAGCTGCTGTTTCGCTCGTGCCCCCACTGTAAATGAATTTAGCCCAAAATACACAGTGGACACTCGATCACTGTTCGTATCCAGCGGCTCATAGCGTGTATAGCTATCACAGATACTTTCTTGTGTTTGAACGCGTTTCTTTGACGCCAATCGGTCTCGAGTCGAGTGACCTGCTTCGACCAGAACTACAACGTTTTCCTCCGAGTTTAGAGCGACTCTTTTTTCCGATTCTAGTGATATCTGATATTCATACTCGCCAGAATCCGTCATGCAGACAAATGTCTCTTCTTGTTCTTTCGCCCAAACCCAAGGCGTCACTATGATGCACATAGCGATAGTAAGTTTTTTCATCAATTAATCTCTTCTCGTTGCCAGATGGCCGACTTCTTCTCTGATCAAAAACATGATTTGTTCAAATAATTCATCGGTATTTTCAGCTTTAAATACATTATCTTCGCCTACGCAACGTACCATGGCAGGATTCATGCTCGGTTCGAAATCAAATCCAATAAATGCCAGCCGAGCAGATACATCACGTCCATTCGCGGAGGGTCGCCCCTCTAAGCGACTAATTATGTCTCGACACATTCCTGCGTTTACCAGTCCGTTAGTGTGGTTCAAATTGTTATCCTGACCGTCACTGATCACAATCAATATTTGCCGATTGTTACTACCATGATCTAGTAGTCGGGCACCACTCATCACCGCTTGGTACGAAGCCGTCCCACCTCTTGCGGTAAATCTATCAACCGTACGATTAAAAGTTGAATAATCATCAGTAAGGGGCACATCATGAAAGCCAGCAGAATTACTGATGCTTGGTGGCCGACAGGACTTCGTTTCCCACATTCGTGCAACTGTCCTACTGTAGTCCACCACACCTAATAACCCCTGCTTCTCTAGATTATTTACAGCGCACAACTCGTTCCTATAGGTCAACGCGTTAAACCCAGACACGCCCACGCTGCTGTTATAGCGTTGAGAGTCGAAATTGTAAGGTGCAAGTTCAACTGTCACTTTTTCTAATATATCGATCAAGTCGCGATATTTAGGCTGACTACCCCCAGTCCAAGGACTTGCCATAGAGCCTGAAAAATCCGCAGCAAATACGATATCAACTGCATTACTTTGATATTTTCTGGCTTTAGCTCCTCCTTGAGAACGCCACACTTCTGGTACTTCTACCTCAGGGGAGCCTCCACCAAACCAAGGCGTCTGATCTGCGGAGACTCTAACACTGTACTGCGTATATCGTGCTTCTCCTCGACCGGAACCCTGACGGCACTCAGGCATATCGTCACATTCCAATCGTTCGATACCCAATATAGTGACGTCGCTGTCCTCAACAGGTAAGTACTCTTCGATATAGGCTTGCACAATCGTTTTATTTTCATCCGACATAGCATGCTCATCATCTCGAGCTGAGAGCGCCAAGGCAGCCGCCTCTGATGCATCTTCTATTCTGGCTTTTGACTGTATCGCACGCGCACCATCGCTCCCTAAGGCGAAGACACCAAATAAAAGTGGAATGAGCATGGCAAACAGAATAGATGCATGCCCTTGTTGTTTATGATGCATCACTTACCTCCCGATCAAGATGGATGAGGAACTCACAATCTGATATTCCTGTCCTAACAAACTGCCAATCCAGTTATCGGTCTCATAACAAATTGTCACGCGGTATAACGGGGCTTGTCGGTCCCAAGTCGTCAACACCGATAAGTTATCTAGTCGTTCTAGACCATTGGGTTGACAGGCTGCCGGACCAAATCGGTCAGTATGTGCTTGAGGGTCATAGGTTCGCGCTTCAACTACCACTGCCAACTTATTTGAATCAAACGCACCGACCGTTCGAGACAAGGAATTGGTCGCGATGTTGGACAAAACCAAAGCGTCCTCTTGAGTGATACTCAGTCCTGCCTCGTACAACTGCGTTCGCTCTTTGAGAATGTTGACTAAGGAATAAGACAGTCTGTCCAGTTTACCTTTTGTTGACATTTTTATGATGATGTCACCGCTGAATGCCCACACAAAGCTCAACATGACACCTATGAGGGCAAATTCAACCGTAAAGCTTCCCTCTTGTTTAGATTTCAAATGCATCACGTTCGTATTCCTGAATCACTATGGCTTCTCGGCTGAAAATGTTACTGGTATCCAAGAAATAGCTGGAGAATGAGTAAAAGTCGTAGTCAATGCGATACACCGCAATCGCTTGCATTGTCTCATTTCCACATTCAAACACCACTTCCCCATCGGGCACTAGGCAAGGCTTTTCCAATTGCTCTAACTCTCCCACCGAGTCAAGGTATTGTATCGACAGTTTAAATTGACTAGGGTCGACCAGACTGCCCCACACACTAGACGCTTCCGACAAAGCCTGTGTAAACACTTGGCGGTAATCTTCTGCCTGTACCTTGGATTCACGTACCGACTCAGACAGCACCACATCACATACAGCAGACACGAACGACATGTAGCTCATCTCTACCCAACCCATGCAGATTGCCCAAAACAGCATAAACCCGAGGGCAAATTCGACGGACGCGACGCCTCGGATACGGTGTAGACTGACTCTCATCTGCTCTCCTCTCCATTATATGCACGTATCCATTTCGCAGGTTGAACCGAACTCAACACCTGATATTTCTGCGCAATCTCTCTATCCGAATATTGGGGCCTTAAGACTTTTCTCATTAAATTGATGTCTCCGTTTTTCACCAACGCGAGGACCAAGTTTGCTTCTACTTTCTCATCCGCTTGCCCATTGACATACAAAGGCAGCAACATATCAATAGCCCGCTCAAATTTTCCTTCCAACAGATACAGCAATGCTAAGTTGTTTTTAACCTTGACATCGTCATAGAGGTTTTTACGCGCTACATGAAAGTAATGTCGTGCTTCGTAGATATTGCCCTCTTCCGCGTATATCACACCGATCAAATTGGCGATCTCTGCGTCTTGTTTGTTCATCTGAAATGCTTGAAGTGCTGATGACAACGCTGCATCGCTGTTACCCATGGCTAACTCAGCATTCGCCTGTATAAACAACCAATTAGTCTTCACTTCATCGTGTCCCCAGCTTTCCCATGACACTTGCTCAGTCACCATATCCCAAGGAGAGCTGCTCGGCTGCTTTTTACGCGCTGTCTGCTCATTAGTGCTCTGCGTCAGTGGCCTGATGGTGAATAATGCTGAGTCCGGGTCACCATAGTCTAAGTAGGCTTGAGCGAGTTTGGCACGTATTGCCGAATGTTCCGAGTCCTTAAGTTGTGCCTTGTAGAAGTCAATAAGGCCCGGATAATTTTTTGTTTTGATCAGCATACTTTCCTGAGCTACCGACTCATTGAAGTTGGAAGAAGCACTGCAGCCCGAAATAATCACCGTCAATATCAATCCAGTCAGTTTATATTTGGCCATACATCAACCTCATGATGCCGGGTGCTGCGATCAAGATAACTATCGGTATTAGAATAAAAAGAATAAGCGGGACAGACATTTTGGCGGACAACTTACCAATTTTTTCTTCAAGCGCTAACACTCTCACCTCTCGGATATCGCTTGCTAAATTGTTCAAAACTGAGTAAATCGCACTGCCGTATCGTAAACTTTGTTTCAGTGTCATAACAAAGCTACGTACTTCCGTTGCTGGAAAGCGTTGATAAAGCTCATCTAGAGCTTGATCAAGGCCAACTAAACGTGAGCGCTCGTTGACGATGTTCATGGTATGCCCCAGATCTTTGTCTAGTGCAGATAATTCTGACGAGAGGTATTGAATAGAAGCCTCCACAGTCATTCCGGTCTGAACACACATCGCCATCAGATCCAATAAGTAAGGCAGTTGATTCGAAATCTTGTCCTGCAAAACCTTACGCCGGTGCTCAAGATACAAATCGGGAACGACGATTACGGCTATTAACCATAATGCAATGATGGCGAGCTGTTTCATGGAGGTAATACCAAGCGTTGAACTGTAAAGGGCGACAACTCCTACAAAAGCCGTGGTGTATTTTACGGGCAGGTAAAAGCCTGCCCAGCGATTGTTGTAGATGCCAGCTCTCTCAAGTTTCTGCTCCATATCGCCGTTTTCCTGGTACAAAAAGCCATACCAGCGAGTTTCTCGGTTTAGTTGATCCTCTTCATGTGCAACACGATCTGCCGCTCCTCCAATGGATAAGGCGCGAAATTTCTTCTTCTTAGCCATAGTCTTGAAGAACAGCACCCCCAAAAAAAGCACGCCAGCTGAGACAGCAACTAGTGAAATAAAAAGAACTATTCTTTCCATTTATCTCACTCCTTTCATTAAAAGCCAAATCAGCCCCATACCGATGCACTCACTTATCATTACGTAATACAGGACTGGGCGACCGTCTGGGTGAAACATTACGAATTCAAAATTGTCTGGGCTGATGTATTGCAACAGAAACAAGAAGAAAAAAGGTAACGCGCCAACAATCTTTGCAGAGACTCTTGCCTCAGAGGTCAAAGCATACTTTTTCTTCTCAATAGCCCTCGCAGAAAACATTACGCGATTCAGTTTCGCAACAACCTCTTTAATTTGCCCACCTCGATCAATATTGGCCCGCATCGTGATGACAAAGAAATGGAAAGAAGGGTATGGAAAGCGTTGACACGATTTACTGAATACCGCGTTCGTCGACTCCCCCATTTGTAGACGGTCGCCCATTTTTTTAAACTCCTTACCTACAGGGCCATCCAGCGTACGACCGACGAATATAAACGACTGCATTAACCCTTCCCCAGCACTCACAGCACTGGCCAACATCGTCAAGGCATCCGGAAAAGCCTCCTCAAAATGTTGTTTTTCTCGGGCCTGCAACCAGTTCATACCAAGCAACATAAAAATGAGGTTAATACCTATAGAGAAAGCTACTTGATGCACTCGGAAGTACGTTTGATTGACATAAATCGAAACCACAAGCCCTAGGATAATAATCGCAATAACTTTCAGTGCTGGCTGACTGCCAAGCTGATAGTAAGAACTGATTACTCGGCTTTTGCCTTGTTGCAACCAACTTGTTTCTTCTAGCGTTCTGAGATCGATCGCTTGACCCACATCCCCAACTAATTGACTCACGGAGGAATGGGAAACATCCTTGAAATATTGTCGTCGTCTTCGAGCTTGTAACAGAACGGAGAGCAAAAAGAACGCCCCACCTAAAATCATCACCAACGACAAAAACATCAATTCAACTCCCTGTTAAAGATCGCGTTGAGCTGCTCAGACAAACCAAAAAATCGAGCTTTCTCGGTCAAGACAGAGCGTTGAAGGAGTCCATGCTCGATAAATTCACCTTCAATTTTGCCTTCCGAATTATCCGATTGGTACAAAGGTTGAAAGCGGAAGATTTCTTCAATCACCACATTATCCCCTTCAATGCCAACCACTTCTGAGATACTGGTTACTTTTCGGCTACCATCATGCAGTCGACTGGCTTGGATCACGATATCGACTGCGCTAACTATCGTACGTCGAATGGCTTCTAAAGGGAGATTGGTATTGGCCATCATCACCATAGATTCAACTCTTGATAATGCATCGCGGGGTGTATTCGCATGCAAGGTCGACATCGAGCCATCATGCCCCGTGTTCATAGCTTGAAGCATCTCGAACGCTTCCCCGCCACGGCATTCGCCTACAATGATTCTGTCAGGGCGCATACGCAGAGCATTGATCACCAAATCGCGTTGCGTTACAGCACCAGTTCCTTCAACACCAGACACTCGTGTTTCTAATCTTACGACATGAGGCTGGAGCAGTTTTAATTCAGCCGCGTCTTCAATTGTAACAATGCGCTCTGTTTCATCAGCATATTGTGACAAGGCATTAAGCAGAGTGGTTTTACCTGAACCTGTGCCGCCAGAAATCAAAATGTTCAAGCGGCATCGAGAAGCAATGATCAACAAATTAGCCATTTGAGGAGTCATCGCACCAAACTCTACCAATTGTGACAAGTCGACACTTTGTTTACTAAATTTTCGGATTGACATTGATGTGCCATCCAATGCGATTGGTGGGATCACCACATTGACACGACTTCCATCCGATAACCTCGCATCGCATGTTGGTGAAGAGTCATCAATACGACGTCCTACCTGGCTCACAATACGTTTCGCAATAGTCAGTAACTGGGTTTCATCGATAAATGACACCGTAGAGGCTTGAATTTTTCCACCGCGTTCAATAAAGACGCGATCAAAACCATTCACCATAACGTCACTGATAGAGTCATCATCAATCAAAGCCTGCAGTGGCCCCAAGCCACGAAGCTCATCGACTAAACGTTTGACAAAATCCGCTCGAATGATTTCAGCTACCGACCAACCATTCTTCTCAATTAATACGTTCACGGCATCAGAGAGTTGTTTTGCCAAGTCGTCTTTTGAAAGCGAATTGACCGCCTCAGCTTCCAGGGCATCAAAGATCTGTTCTCGGACAGACAAAAAGATCGCGTGATTGGTACTCATGAACGATTCCCCAATATACGCTTCAATGATAAAGAAGGTTTCCTACTGACCGGACTGAGGCCTAAAATAGCCCTTGCCAATGCTTGGATAGGCGACGGTAGTTTTCCCTTCTGGTTTAAGATATCTTCGTGATCAATGAGCATTTGCATGAGTCTAGCCTCAAATGGTATGACCGTATCTACTGGTACCTGTAGCACCTGTTCTATGTCTTGTAATGTAAGAACATAAGTCGATTCTGGCTTGGTGTGATTAACCACAGATAAAATTCTGAGCGCTCCATTCTGCTCCTTTAGTTTGTTACGGATCTTCGCCGCTTCACGCAGTGATTCAATGCTTGGCTCTAGCACTAATACCACTATGTCAAACTCCTTGGAAAACAACTGGACATCACCTAGAGAGGCTAGGCCATATAGAACGTCCTCAATGATGAAATGACACGCAGTCCCAATTTGGGGATATAGACTGCGGTAATACTCTTTGAGCTTGACGCCGTCCAATTCAGATGATTGCATGGCCAACACCGACAGACGGGGCGCTACTTTCTGTGCGAGACTCATGGCTGATCCTGCATCCATAGCCGAACTTAAACTTCCCGCCGCCAACTCACGCTTTGAAAAGTGTTTGAGCCCCATTAAGACATCCAGGTTCCCCGCCATCATACTCTGGTCAACAAGGACACAGTGGCTGTTGTGTGCTTGCGATAAATACTTGGCCAGCAGTGTCGCTACTAAAGTCGCTCCATTCCCTCCTCGTGTCCCAACCACAGCGATACGTTTCGCTTGCCGACGTAAGTCATTGTCTGTGGCGCTCACAAGCGATTTTTGAGCTTTCTGAACGCTATCGATAAAACTTACCTTATCAGTGCTGAAAAACGTATAGTGGTAACCCAGCATATGCATATGACGTTCTACCGATATTTTATCTTCACAGCCCACCACCAAAATACCCATCTCGGTTGGAAGAACATGAGACTTAGAAGCAATATCTTGCATAACATTCGTACTTTCCGTCAGATCCAAGACTAAGAAACGTACCTTGGCACTCGCCAATTTGTATTCAAGATCTATGTCATGTAACGAAAGGCAATCAGGTTCCGTCAGCCCTTCAAAACGATAGGCTTCTTCGACAAATCCGCGAAAATCTTCAGACCCGTAGACCAAAAGAGACTGTAGGCCTCGTTCACCTGACTCCGCGCTGTCCTTACTTTTAAGTAACTCAACCAGTCCTGCCATTACGTCAATCTCCTATCATCTTTTGAGGGTTGACCATGCTGCTCCAGCGCAATGTTTCAAGAGTACAGCCATGCTCGTTTTCGCCTAGGTTGTATACATCATCTTTCTCACACTGCTTAGCGCTTATCATGTAACTCGTTGAAGAAAACGTAAAGTCTGCCCCAGATTTTGACGCCGAAGCTTGGCTCAAGTGAATTAAGCCCGCGTCCACTCCTTGAGCAAGGAGCGCTCGCTGAATGCTCTTGACCCATTCTTTACCCTTTTGCGTGTGCCAGATTAAATCGGCGCCTTGGGTACTGATAGTTGACCAATGCAGGGCTATAAAGTCTGCCGCAACTTGATCAGCAAACGAGTTTTCGGTTGGGCTTACAGTGATAGCGTCTGTGACGGGAGACAAAGTCAGATCAGGTCCATATCTTGGCGGAACCGTCTGCGCACAACCGGAGGCCAACACCAGGAGCCCCATCAAACACATTAAGTATTGCCTCATTGTTTGAACCCCCCATTGTCGAGCAACATCTCCGTGCTCTCTATTTTCTCTTCGTCATTTTCCCAAGAGAACATTCTTTTCAGCGTCGACGTTCTGTTGATCGTTGGCAATGAAATAGTTGAGGTCTCAACGGGTTTCACGAGATTCACAGTCGCGACGATAATCAATTCAGTTTTGTTTCTCTCAGTTTCTGCATTGCGGAACAAGGTACCCAGAATAGGAATGTCACCAATAAGTGGTATCTTACTGAGCGACTCCATGTCTTCGCTGCTAAGTAATCCCCCTAGGACAAAACTTTGTCCATCCCCCAACTCAACCGTTGTTCTCGCTCTACGAGTCTTTAAAGCTGGTAAATCGTAGGTGTCATTTTCATATTGCGAGTCCAAAGAGCTCACCTCAGGGACCAACGACAAGGTGATTTTGTTGTCGCGTTTAACTTTCGCCATCAACTCCAATCGCACACCAAACTCTTTGTAGCTAACCGACGAGCCTCCATCGATTGTCGTGACAACAGGTAACTCACCACCCACCAAAAAGCTTGCACTTTCTCCTGACGTTACTGATAAATTAGGTTCTGCCAGAACGCGGCCAACACTTTCATTGTCAATAGCATTAATCATCATCAAAATATCGTCTGCACTGAACGCATTGATGGCGTTAACAAACACACCAGAACCCGGGACTTGGCCTTTCGAAAAATAGGACACCCCAATTTGTTCCAGAGCTTTTTGCGAAACTTCTGCAATCGAAACTTTAACGTTAACTTGTTTGGTTACCACGACCTCAATATTATTGACTACACCGTCATATTCACGTCGCTCCATAAACTTCATCTCATAAGATTCGTCTTCTGTCTCTAGCTCAAACTTTTGTCGATTTGCTGGCTTTTCCAACATTTCACCTACTACGATGTAGATCTCATCCTTCACCTGCTCACTGGATACCGTTCCACTCAATACCACCTGCTCTCCAACGTAATATGCGTTTACCTGAGCGTTAGGGTAATGGTTACGTAGATAACGTTGGATGGAGTCAGCACTCTTATTCACTTGAATTCTACGGCTTAAGATGGTGTTACCTGATTGATCAAAAACAATCAGCGAGCTCTTCCCTGTAGACTTGCTATAAATAACTACTTTATGCTTATCAATCACTTGGTAATCTGCAACCGCAGGATTAGACACAAAAACTGTGCCTATTTCTTGTTGTGTGGCGAATGGGCGCGCATCGCCTTCCGCCATCGGCAGGTACTCACTTGCCGCCACAGTAGTCGCGACAGAGAGCAATGGAGAAAGCGCTCCGGTGAATAGTTTTTTTAACCACATGTGTGATGCATCCTTAATTAATCGTGGTTTTGTCAGCACGGAGCTCAACGATAGAATCAAAGTCATGCAGAATATCCCCTGCATCTGCTTGATATTCGGACATGTCAAACTGACCAATCGATTTTTGAATTTCGAGAGTAGCAATACGTTTGGCTAAGGTCAGTGTCACCGCTTGTTTTCTGTCCATTTCAAGAATAAACGTTGTGGCTTGGGGCTGAGTGTCGTCCTTTTTTACCTCCGTTTCCACACGGAGAACTTTAATGGCTGCAAAAATAGGGGTGACCGAAATAGCGCCCTTAACAGGCTTACTCGCAAGAGCAACTTCTTGGTAAGCGTCTTCACCATTCAGCCCAGTGAATGCCAAAATATCAATCAGGTCCCCACTTTCAATAGCGGTGCCGACAATGTTCTCTGTTACCACTGTCAATCGGTAAGGCATCTTCCCTTCTGCAAGTATGAAGTCGACATAGTCAGCATCATCCGGTCGTATAAAGTCATCAGCAGTGACCAAGGTGCCTTCCGCCATATTCGAGCGGAATAGCATCCCAGGAACAATGCTCAATGAAACATCATCAACATACCCTAACTCGTTAGCCTCATTTTCTTTCATCCTGCGCACCGATAACTGCTCCCGAGTCAGTTCTTGTTTTGCTTTGGCTGGCTCTTTAAGCTCCCATAGCTTAACGTATCGTGTAGGGACCACTTCGGTAGCGTCTGTTGGTTTAGGGCTCAGAACTGCAGAGAGCCCATAAGCACCGACAAGAATAGAGAAACTCGCCAAAGAAATAATAACTTTGTTTTTCACTGCTAGTCCTTAATAAGTTCTAAGGCCATTTCAATCTTTCTTTTAATATTAAATAAATAGGATTATTATTTAATATTAAAATGTTTATTTTTAGAGATGTAAATAGTGATAATGGCGAATTTATCATGGCACCGTATTAGCTGCATTAATATTATCAGCAATGGTATCCATTGCTGTTTGCAGTGCATCATTTAATTCACCGTTAAACATAGCAAGGACGATAGCAGAAATAGCGACAGCAATTATGGCGTATTCAACTGCTGTGACACCTCGTTCATCACTATGAAACTTGGACATGATATGACAAAACTGGATGTAGAAATTCTTAAGCATTGTGAGCCTCTTTTTGATTCTATTGGTATTATTTAATTTCATTTATGACAGCGCGATTGAGTGAATGAGTCACGGATATTTCCTTACCCATAGCCCAATTTAATATCGACATTTTTTTCAAGCTATTATTGAACGCATGCCAGTCTTCTACACTTGAACTATTAATATTTCCATGGTCTAGCTTCAATGCATTGGAATACATGTCATTTCTGTTTTTAATGAAAGCATTTTTCATATTTATTTGATCAATTATCGACATATTAGGCCTCCTTAGAAATACTATTAGTAAGTGGCTATTTAAAAAAAAAGTTCCCAATCTAAAAAATTTTTATTTGGGAACTATACTGAATTTATAACACTCATCATGTATAATTTTTGCTCCTAAAGGATACATTTCTTGTTGGATGATAAACTGACCATTACTTGGCTGGACTTTCATAGCGCGCCTTGGCGATATGCTCACCCCTCTTGGTTACCCCAATGGCTTTTGACTTCGTTAAACGGCACTCCCTCACTAAACGCAATGCGTTGTGATCTTCATCAATACTTCGAAACCAACGATAAGTTGGGTTTTGCAAAGGATATTGAGCTTTATCGTTTTCTGTCTTTCGATTCTGCTCAGCGCACTTTGTATGACGACTTAGTAAAACAAACTTTATTTGGAGGGAACAATCCACGTTTAAGTGATGATCAGAGGAAATGGTGCTATGGACTATCGTTGGCAATACAGTCAGGCGATATAACCTACCACATGGCGAGTCACCACACCCCAGAGAGTATCGTTCATCTGACTTGCCAGCATTGGTTTTTTCATTCCGAGCCAGCACTATGGAGCCGGCTTAAACTTCTATTTCCGAAAAACGAGGTACTAAGATATAACACCGAACCACTGCCACAATCCGTTCAGCGCCAAATAGAGCGCCTAGGCAGAGCTATTACAAACAAGGTGATCTTGCATGCTTGATCTTTCACTACCCCAATTAACCCTGCCAGCAGAAATTAAAGTGGAAGGATGTATTCTATCCACAACTCAGCAAAATAAAATGCGCAGCCAAGCCAATGTAATACAATCACTGCGCAAGCAAATTGAGCGTGCGCACCAAGAAGCGGATCGCATCCGCAATCAAGCAAAAGTGCAGGCACAAACCCTGATCGAAGATGAGAAGAGTCGAGCGTTGTCAGACTTTATGGATCAATTGGATTTCATATTCGAAGAAGCGGAAAATGATAGACGCACGCAGTGGCAATTGATGCAAACGACAACCTTGACTATGTTAGAGCAAGCTTTGTCGATGTTGGCATTGAAGGTCCCAACGGAAACGAAACTAAAAGCAATCTTAGATCTGATGGAAACACACACGAAACAAACACTCATACTTGATGTTACCTGTCATTCGAGTGCCTTGGACAGGGTCACTATGTACCTCTCAACAAAACCTCTTTACTCATCCACTTGCATTCAGGTAGACGACACCCTCTCGACAGACGAACTCGTGTTTGAATCACGCTCTGGCCGCTACAGAGTTTCTTGGAAGCAAGCAATATCAACTTTGTCTGCTATCATTCAAAAGCCTGTTGAGTAATGTTTGGAAACCCCAACATCCATGTTGAGGTCTCTGGTAACTATAGTAAGTCAGTCTTCCAACGACCGGCCTTCATGCATAATTTTTGTCTTAATATCATCTCAACTTCCCTCCTAAGCGTATTTGAACCAATTAGCCTGCCGTACTCTAACTATGTCAACATCAGTTCCTCTGCGCCAAGCTTATCTCTCAACCATTGACGAGCTCGAAATAATCGTGACCTTACTGTTCCTACCGAGATCTCTAACTCTTCGGCCGTGTGTTCGTAATTCTTTCCCTGCACAACAATTAACTCAAACACCTTCCTCATCTTGATTGGCATTTGGGCTATCTTATCTGGGCACTGTTTCAGGACAAATTGCGAATAAAGTGTTTCATCGAGAGCCCTCTGACCATCGAACGAGAGCTGAAGGTTAGCGTCTAATGTGACATAGCTTGTTTCCTTATAATTCGAGCGATTGTGGTTTCGAACAAGGTTGTATGCGATGCCAAAAAACCAAGTTTTCAACAATGACTGCCCTCTAAACTGGTGGAGGTTTTTAATGGCTTCGATGTACGTAGACTGGACTATGTCATCCACGCATTCCTTATTATAGGAATGCTTCATTACAAAACGTCTCAACTTTACATCGTGCTCTCGAGCTAATTGCTCGATCGCTTGATTTCTCGCGTGGATAGTCAGTACGCTCATGACAAAGCCTTACGCTGTGGAGAAGGATCTAGTTCATTGAGGATCAATGCGACTCGAGAGATCACGAAAAATTTATCCATAACAATTTTACGTTGTGTTATCGTCCCTCGGAGTAACATCATAAAATCCATCATGGTTTGGTCGAGATTGTGAGCCATTAAATAGTCGCAATTCGAAAATTCAAGGAGGTCACACAATTTCATCAAACAATGCCGAAGGGCATTGATATCAATATAATTGATGTAATGTATGTAGATACCATCTTGGACTGCCGAGTAAATAATAATCCCAGCATCCATATTATTGACAGACAGCCTCATTATTTTGAAGGCTTTCTTTTTTTTTGAAGAGTGACATGGATCTATACCTATAAACGCTTCTAAATACCCTCCCTGCCCTTCATCATTAAACCAATGTGCAGGCCCGATTTTATGGTTAAAAGGAATGCTGCCTACCTTTCTAGTAACAACACGGTCGAGAGTGTTTCTTAACCTAGCATTCTTCGGTAATGTAAATGTTTTTAGGATTTCTATTACACTGACGTTCTTTTCTAATGCACTGATAACTTGACACATTTTTTTTATTGATGGACATGAAGTATTTCGTTCCCACATGGATATACTTTTGGAATCAATACCAGATATTCTATGGAATTTTGACTTTATAATATCAACAACTTCTTCTCTACTAACCTCATTATTTTCTCTATATTGACAGATAAAATTAGAAAAACCATTCATATTTCACTCCAAGAAACGATAATAAATACACGTTACAAAACAAAATGATATCAACTAAGCGATTAAAAAATAAATAAATTTTCAATAAATTTAGTTATCATAAAAACACCATGGTTAGTAACCAGTGTTATAATTTTCATATATATAATATTTCTAATCGTAAATAAAAATAAAAGTAAAAAATATATAGTAGAAATAAACTGCCTGATGATAGGTATAAATGTTTTTTTTTGAATAATTCACCTTCATGAAAACTTAGTATTTATAGCTACATCAAGTAATGAATAAGGTAGCCTATACCTCATCGTAAAAACCATCTTTCTCTTCGTGTATGATAAGGAAGGCATTACAACAAGTTTCTTATAATAATTTTAAGTTATTAACCATTAAAATCATAAATGTAAATAAAATTAAATATAAAAAGGGCATTGTATTCCACAATTGGACTAGAATCCTTTTATAAAAATAGTATAAGAAATAGATAAAATAATATGGTAAAAAAACTAATATACTCGACGAGTACAAGAAGGTTAAGCACAGGTAATACTAACAGTCTGACTAAGTTGGCCGAAAGTGATTACTCGGTTTTAAAAAACTTAACATTGGCTTTTCCCTCAGGTCTTGATAAAGAAACATTAACAGCGCTAGCTTGGCCAGAGAAAATTGTTACAGAGTCATCACTAAAAGTGTCCATTCACAAGCTTAGGAGAGTATTAAACGATGAACTTGGATTAAAAATACAAATTATCTACATAAGAGGAATAGGTTATCTACTTTCAGAATCAATAGCTTTAGTGGTAAATGACATATCTAAAGAAGAATTAGAAATAAGATCCAATATAGACCGATGTCAAGGTTTTAAAAAGATTTCGTCTTTATTTTCAAAAGTTTCAGATATTTTAATTACCATTATTTCTTTAATTTTAGTTATTGTAATATTGAAATTTTATTCTATGGTAGGTTTACTATGAAAAACATTAGAAATATTATTTTGTCGGTTTTATTTATTCTTCTATTATGGCCAATTCTGTACAGTGTGTCTTATAACGACCACTTAGTTTATAGCCATACCATTGCCAAAAATGAATACCAAGGAGAGGTCATCGTAAACAATGGTAGTTTTGAGTTAGTTTATCGCGTAAAAAACAGCGCTGAGAACCTAGTGGGGGTATTCAGAATGAAAGGCTTTTTACTCCGATTTTTCCCTCACAGAGTTTTAGTATACACGACAAGTTTCCGACCTGTGATTGGCCGCCATAATATCGAGAAACATGTATGGATTCGTGATTATTGGATGAAAGGATTGGTACCTGTGACATTAAAGGGGACGCGGCTGTATTATTATTCCGTGTTTGCCCATCGCGATATAGAATCATACTTGCAATGTCGGGGCGAAGCCTGCCAAACGATATCGCAATTATCATCCCCCTAACTCTGTTCACTAACCACTATCTATCAGTTGTCCTTTCAGTGCATCACCTGCGCGAGAGGGCAATCTAACTTCTATATGAGCTCCTCTTTTTTAGCGCCGATGGAACTTTTTTGTTTATTGGACACTTAGTTAACATCATCGAGATCAAAAGCGCAGTAGGTTATCACTTTGGCAAGTATTAAAAAGGTCCATGCATTACTTAAGGAAAGGCATATCCCAAGTGAACCCATGATTCTTCCTGCATTAGAGATTGGTGGCCAAGCGCATTGCTTCCTTGGTAACCAAGAGGCGTCAGAAGAAGTCATTGCCAGTTTTTTTGAGAACACCATCAAGCGCCATCTGTTTAAGTACGAAGTGTTGATCACTCGCCCACATCGCCCTAAGAAATGGGTGAATGTGATGGCGAATGATCATCATACTGCCAAACAGAAAGCGCTGAAATATGGTCAGCCTTTGGTTGCAAGACGAATGGTATCCCACGCTAGTCCACACGAGGTCTGCAACAGCTTTGTGCCCAACCGGCACTTGTGGTTCCGAAACATACCAGACACAAAAAAGATTGAAACACTACTTAGGGCGAAAGGAATCAAATTAGACGGAATTAATGTACTCACCGCAATACAAATAAAAGGTGTTGTGAGTTATTGTTCCTGCAACGACGAACAGTCGATAGCGGACTGTGTTGAGGAAATGGTGCGCGACGACCTATGTACATTTGAAGTGTTTATCCAAAGGCCATTACGCCCAAAAACATGGATTCGTATTTGTGCTCCTAACGGAAAAAGAGCCAAACAGGAAGCCAAAAAATACGGAACACCTCTCGCTGTACGTCTTCCCCTTAAATAGCCTCTCTCTGCCTCTCGCCTCTCTGCTCAACACCACTAAACATGGACCTGACAAAAAATGGCACGGGTCAGGAGGAATAGTGGTTAGCGCTCTACCATTTTGAACTACATATTATAAAGCACAGCGAACTCTTGACTGTTGATGGTGATTCCTCCTTTCAACCCTGTGGATTTAGAGAGCTTTGCTCCCGACTTTCAGGTGCGGCTGAAACTGTGGTATAGCATCGACGGTTTGATTAGCCCCATCTATTGAAACGATATCTATATGAAGGGTAATGAGTTGAGCACTCTGGTTGTTAGCGTCTTCTGATAGGGTTTGGTTGCATTGCTGTTAATGACTCCAAAGATATTACAGGTAACTCAGACTTCTGAGCCGAAATTGACATTGTAGACATAGTCGTTCCTTAACTATCCTCTCTACTTTGATATTCTGCTGTCCGCACAATGAAGTTCCGAAGGTATTCGCACACCCTATCCGAGTTAGATTGTGATTAATTACTCTGGCCTTCTATCCCCTCTTCGTTCAGAGTTTCATTTTCTATGCTTGTGTTGACTTCAATATCTATATACTCAATTACCTCCAGTTCAGTAGCTGGTGTGAGCTCTGCAAAAGATAGAACGGGAACATGGTGAAAGTGCTCTTCGATTAAGGTACGAAACATTCGTCTCAGATCCTGTGCAACCAACAACACCGCATCATTGGACGCGTGCATTGGATACAGGCATTTAAGCTCTGTTCTCAAGGCATTAGCAACCTCCGGCGCCAGTACGAAGAAACTACTGTTGTTGGAATGGCGTACAGAGTCCCGCAGGATCTCTTCCAGTTTGGGACTGAGTAGCCTCGCTTTCATTACTCCCTCTGGCGCATACTGAAAACACAGTTGTGCCTTTAACGCTACTCTCACATAATCAGACAGGACATCGATGTCTTTTTCGTACTGGGCATACTCAATCAATGTTTCCGAGATCTGGCGGATTGACCTCAGTGACATGCGCTCACTTGCGAGCTTTCGAAGAATGGCCGCAAATTGAGCCAATGGGATGGTTCTTTGCAACTCTTGCCCCAGTTCTGGTTGGTCCTGCTCAATAAAACTCATGATAGCCCGTGTCTCTTGAAGGCCAATAAATTCTGCACCGGTCATGAAAAAAATATGCTCCAAACGGCTCACGATCATGCTCGTTGATAGCCATACAGAGCTCTCTGACAATCCCATGTCTTGACACTGCTCTGCTGTCACCCATACCAAGTGTTCCTCTTCTCTGATTCGTTCTCCTAACCTAAAATCGTCTGACATGATAGTCAGCTTACTTTTCATTATTGCGGCGCGCTCTCGGTTCAACGTCGCTCGCACCCTTGGCACTTCATAGATGCTAAATACGATTTCATCTTCAGCAATGTTTTCTGTGTACTCGATATCTAACGACGGTAGAGTAATACCATAGCTGTGGACGATATGATTGCGGCGTTTCCTAATAGATTCGATCAGCGTGAGGGAAAGATGATCTTCTTCCCAAATACGATGTAATTGAATCAAGTATGCTTTCGAGGGTGTAAATCTCCGTAGATCCTGTTTACCATCAATATCACCATCGTGGTCTCCCTCAATTGATTGAGCAGCTTGGAGTGCCTGATAGTTGATTGTAAATATTCGATATCCCCCGATGCAGCCAGTAACTAAGGCGATCATAAGAAACGTCAGTGTTGGCATTCCTGGAACCAACGCAAACCCAGTCATACACACCGATGCAATAAGCCACGCTCTTGGCTGATCGAGCAGCTGTGTGGCCATCTCAACACCGATATTGTTTTCACCTGCCTCTCCACCACCCGATGACACGCGAGTGATGATAATACCTGCTGTTAGTGAGATGAGGAGCGCTGGGATCTGTGCAATTAATCCATCACCGATGGTTAAAATCGAGTACAATTGCATCGCTTCGCCCGCTGACATGTCATATTGAAGAACGCCGACACACAATCCTCCAATGAGGTTGACTGCTACGATCACCAAACCTGCAATCGCATCTCCTTTGACAAACTTCATCGCTCCATCAAGTGCTCCAAATAAGCTGCTCTCTTTCGATAAATCCATCCGCATTTGCCGTGCTTCACGAGCATCGATCAGCCCCGCTCTCAAATCACTGTCTATGGACATTTGTTTTCCCGGCATTGCGTCTAAAGTAAAGCGTGCCGCGACTTCAGCCACACGCTCAGAGCCCTTCGCAATCACCAAAAACTGCGCCACTGTGATGATTAAAAAAATCACCAGCCCAACCGCGAGATTGCCTCCTGCAACAAAATTGCCAAACGTTTCAACTATGTCTCCGGCGTCTTGCTCAAGTAAAATAAGGCGAGTCGTCGATATCGATAACGCTAGCCGAAAAAGCGTTGTGATCAAAAGCATACCGGGGAATGTTGAAAAGGCCAAAGGTCCTGGCATGTACGTGACTAACACGATCAGCAATGTGGATATACAAATGTTTACCGCGATCAAGCTGTCAACCAGTTGCGTGGGCATAGGCAAGATCAACATAAAAATGACCGCGACTACTACGACGGCGATCACCATCTCGTTCTGCTTCATCGCATGATGAGCGAATTTATTCAATAATGAAATAAAGTGGGTCATGGCTAAATTCTTCTTACTCGGCCCTCATTGTGAGGAAGCTTGAGCTCGTCAGCATACTGGCTCTCTAACATGCTCGTCATCATCATCAATGTGGTAGCCCTAATGCGCTGCTCTTTCCAAAGGCTAATGGGTAGCTCTTTGATAAGCTTCAGATATCCATCTAGAAATAACGCAACACCACCTTCTTTCATCGTAATGGAGCGTTCAACAATCCGATGTATGTCTCTGGAATACATCGGATTTAGTGTAACTCTAATGAGGTCTTTACAAATATCCACCGACTTTGGATGCACTGCCACGCCCGCAGCCAAGAGGCGATTTCGAAACTGCGTAACGTTATTCACCAACCCCATAATCGTGGACGTTTGCTTTAAGTGTGACAACAGGGTGCCAAGCACACTTTTGTTGGTGGAGGAAACCTCGGAGTGCAAGTCATCCGCCAATCCTCTTTGGACGCTTTTTATCCCTAGCTCAAAGCTGAGTTGTCCCAACTCCGACAAAGACAAAAGTTGTTCAAAGAGCTCATGCAATGACGATTTCATGATCATACTGTCAAAGTAAATCGAACGAATTTTTTTCTTAATATCTGGGTCAGAGCTGAATTCTGCAAATGCAAACGCGGTATTAAGCCCAGAGGTAATCTCTTGCTCGTGCTGCTGGTGTAAGAGTTCCGTCACCCCAGTGAAAAGTGGCCGATCGCGCTTGTCACCCAAGACAAGTCCGTGGGCCGCGATGAGATAGGTCATCACTGGTTCATGATCTTTCAAGAACTCTTCGACGGTACCACCTTTTGTGAGATGGTGTCGCAATCTAGAGGCATGTTGTGTAAGAGTCTTCCCCTCTCGCTTGCCCAATGCCGAGTAATGCTGAGTAATTAAAGCCGCCTGCTCTTTCTTCTGGACATGGAAGAGTACATCTTGAACAGAGAGTGACATCCCACGTTTTGGTGCTTTCTTCTTTTTCTTGGTTCCTTTCACATCACCACGAAAGGTAATGCCCACTTCTTCTAAGCCGTTTTTATTGAACTTGTCATCCGAGAGAGTGGAATGACTAACATCAAGTGTTCTATAGGAGGTGATCGGCTCGCTTGGTATTTTCATTGGTGTCCTCATGTAACCCAAAGACTGTATTGTTCTGTGTGGTTCTCCACCCATTTCTGTTCCATTCTAGCCCTAGTGTAGGAACCTGCATGCCTTCATGGGCCCCGTGCAAAGAATGGCAAAAATACCGTTAATGATGTGGTTATATTTGTTATTAATTTCAATGACTTATTTTAAGTAAGGTTTGTGGTACATATCATGCTCTAACAGCAACACCATTTAAAGGAGTTGCTATGAAAATCACGAGAAAAGAAAACTACCTTGGCAAACGCGAAGCCGAAATCGAACAGCTTGCCCTTCATCACAACGAACAGTTAAAACGTTTCATCCGAAAGCACCTACACGATAAAGACGCCGTTGAGGACCTAGCTCAATTCACCTATCTGGAGGCACTCAAAAACTGGCACCAATTTCGGGGACAATCTCAACTAAAAACTTGGCTATTTGGTATCGCATTTAATCTTGTACGCAATCACAACCGGGCTACTTACAAGCAGCCAAATAGCCTAGATCTGGATCAGATCCCACTTCAATTCGCGATTGATGTCATTGATGTTCATGAGAGAGTTCATTCCCAACGACTGCTGAATAAGTGTCCAGATGAGTTAGCTGGTATGCCTAATGACATGCGGTGTGTATTCAATCTCGTGATCATTGATGGTCTCAGTTATGAAGAAGCGGCGCTAAAGCTAAACGTCGCCGTGGGCACGGTACGTTCACGATTATCGAGGGCAAGAAGTTGGTTGAAGATTGGGCTTAAACAAGTCTAAGAAAATCAACGACGAAGGTTGAGGTAATCCGCAACAAACGGTTACCTCTGTTGGGTATGGAGGGAGCTTCAGAGTCAGGTCTTTAAAACAGCGAAATCCTCTTTTATATAAGGAAGGGATAATCTCCTCAGTGCTATTCCCAAGATAAGATCAATGTTAGGCAACGACTTTATCAACTCTTAAAAGAGCGAGACTTATCGTTGAAGGATTTGTCTGCCTTTGCCAGGTTAGAACACCGAAGAAATGCTTCCAGAAATCCACCCAGTACTTCCCAATTTTCCGCTGACATATCTTGAATCAATTCTGAATGGGTATCGACCAGTTGCTTAATTGAAGAAAACGTTCGGTTCACGCGTTTTACTTCTCTACTCACTTCCATCATGGACTGCGTCAGAGCCAGGAGAACGATCCCTCGCTCTTCAACAGTAGTAGAGTGTGACAATAATCGACTCAACATGGTCAATTTTTGTGTATCGGTGTAGGTTTGATCAGACATCAACCCAGCCACCTTTTGCTCCATCGTTTGAGGCGCATTGTTCATATCATTCGGTGAGCGTGATACATGATTAATCTTTGTCATACCTTCTCTCTATTTTGTTTTTCCCGAGGCTTTAGTGTCACAGAACGAAATACGGTTCCAAACTCTTTAAGTACTTTTCGAAAAGGTCACACGTCAAGCCGTGTTGACTATCACACCACTCTTATCGATCCTCTGTAGAAGAATCCATATCATTGAGCAAAGTATAAAGTGACGCGACGGCGTCGAGGGTATCTCGATTAATGTAACTGCCTAGTTCTTGCTGGTAGAGCGTGCGAGCAAGCCAAACGTAACGAATCACAGGAACTCCTGAATGATCTGCTTGTTGAATAAGTTCAAGAGCCTCCCTATCCTTACCCTTGGCCCCAACGACAGGTAATGGTGTGACACCTGGGTTATAATGCAACCCAACCGCAAAGTGGGTAGGATTCACCACTAACATGTCCATCTCATCCATCGATGCATTGGTCGTTTGTGGTGAGCCTTCCACCAATTCCATGCCCAATTGACGGCGCTGAGATTTAACAAAAGGATCTCCTTCACTGTCTTTAAATTCTTGCTTAACCTCCTGTTTATCCATTTTTAATTGTTTTAAGTGAAAAAATTTCTTGAGCGCAAAATCCAATATGGCTGGAGCAAGCAGTAACAGTAAACAGACCCGAGCCACGTAAATAAATAGGTCGATGGCAGCCAGCCACATCCGGTCTAAGGGCAAGTTCGGAAGCTTAAATACGGCATGGGCTAGATCATTTAACAATATGTAGAACACTACAAATATCAGGATTGATTTGAAGATGTTATTCAGAACTTCCGTTAGTTTTTGCCCTGAAAACAGCTGCTTTAGCTGGGAAAAAGGGTTGAGTTTATTGAAATCTAGCTTCAAAGCTTCCGGAGCGAACAGAAAACCAAATTGTCCCCAGCGGCCAATCAAAGCAGCGAAGAAGCTCACTGGAATGACGATTAAAATGAACAGAAACAGCACATGCTTGGCCACCTCAAGGACTGATAGAAATCCATGTTCAAACGGTTGATTGAAAAGCGTAATAGGCATGTACACTAATGTTTTCAGTTCGGCCATTAACCACTCAGAGCAGGCAACTAGAACTTCAAATGTCAACACACAAGCGAGTAACTTAGGGATGTCAGGAGTTTGCGCAACCTGCCCTCTTTTGCGAGAGTCTTGGATTTTTTTTTGTGTGGGTTTTTCGGTTTTCTCGGCCATCAGATACGCGCCTAAACAAATAAACGCAATAAGTCGCCGAAGTATTCCATATCCTGCTCCATGAAGCGAAGTAACACGCTAAGATAAATGGTTAACATCGCCATGCCCACCAAGCACTTTATGGGGATAGACAACACAAATACTTGCATTTGTGGGGAATAAAGACCCAAAAGGGCCATAGCAAACTCAATGAACAACATCACCACAATAAGCGGAGCTGCATATAGAATCATTTTTGTGAACGTAATACTGATATTTGCCAGCCACTGCTGGTTCATGTCAGGAGAAAAGGCGGGAGTCCATCTAAGAGGAGGCCATGCCCTATAACTGTTCCAGATGGTATCGAGCAATACATTGACCCCAACAACCTCAATCAACACGATGATCGCGCATTGCTGCAACATATGTGATAAAGGCGAGCTGACACCGGATAGCAACGGGTTAAATTGCCCACCAATCAATGCCCCTCGTTGGTTGTCAAAGAGAGCGCCTACCGAGTCAAACAACCAAAAAGGCATCGCCATGAGTGCCCCAATCACAATACCCAGCACCAGCTCTTTCAACAGCAGAAAACTCAGCTGATTTGATGCCATCGTATGCAAGGCGTCATCACCGTAAATTAATGGTGCGATAAACATGCACAAGGCAAACGCTACTCCATAACGTATCACGCCTTTCAGCTCTCGCGAAGAAAAGAGAGGAACCATTATTACGATGGGCAAAACCCGTGCTAATGCGACCGACAAGGTTTTCAGCCATAGCAGCCCATCCATCATCTCATTCATAGACATCTTCTACCATCCCAATGAGACCGCCCGAAAAATGTGCTCGGTCAGTTCAATCACTTCAACAGACATCCATCGCCCCGTCATCACCAATGTCAACCCCACTGAGATCAACTTAATAACGAATGGCAGAGTTTGATCTTGGAGCTGCATCAATGCTTGGATCAGGGACACCAATACACCAACCCCAGAGGCGACGATAAGGCAAGGTAAGGAGAGCACAACAACCAACCACAAGGATTGAGCAAAAACGGTCAAAATATCCATAAGGTTTCCTACAGGTACGTATAGATAAGCGATTCCAACAGTTTTGCCCAACCGTCCACAAGAACAAACAACAGTATTTTAATTGGGACAGTGACTGTAATGGGTGCGACCATTTGCATACCGAGTGCCAATAGGATGTTAGATACAATAAGGTCTATCACCACAAACGGAATATATATGAGAAAGCCAATCTTGAACCCTGCTTGAAGCTCTGAGATAACAAAGGAAGGCAAAAGAATAAAGAAGCTCTCGTTGGTCATCGACTGAGACATGCGTGCTGGCCACATCTCACGCGCTGTGCTTTTCAGCCGCTCACTGATTTGCGTATCTACGTTTGATGCCATAAAGCCCATTAGTGGCGTCTTGATTCTATCTATAGTCTCCACAATCTGATCTTCGTTTAAAGCGCCGGATTCTGTACCTTTAACTGAATTTTGGATCTCGGAAAATACGGGCGCCATCACGAAGAAAGTCGCTGCTAGTGCAATACTGTAAACCGCCATCGAAGGAGGGACTTGCTGCACGCCCAACGCATTTCGTACGATCATCAACACCATGGCTATTTTTAAAAATGCCGTTGTAGTGATGAACATAAGAGGAATTAGAGACATCGCTCCGAGAAATAGGGCCAAAGTTACAGGGTTGCCGTCCAACGACATTACGATATACCTCGCCAACGCTTGATTTTAAACCCCATCACTCCAGCCACATCGACCAACTCTCCATAAGCAACTACGCCTTCAGCATCGGTTAAGTACGCTTCACCCACACCAACGCCACTGAGCATCAACACACTACCCGGTCCCACCTGTGCCCATTCCGAAAGTGGCAAGCGAACACGTCCAATCTCCAACCCCAAATTTACTGTTATACGGCCTGTCTGATCGTTAGGCATATCCGATTCCGAACTTAAATGTTCATCTGAACCACCCAGTAGCAAGGCGCTGTCTTCACTCTTAACGTCATCCTGTCCGTCCATTATTCCTCCTTTAGGTTCAACACTGTGATTCGATATTGTTCATTGCACGCACTAACTCGACAGGGTGACAGTTTTAAACTGCCAAAACGCACAGTGCCTCCAATATCCCCCTTCAACTGGACATCATGAAACAGTAATACATCGCCAACAGAAAGCTGTGAGATTTCGTCAGATGACAGCGCAAGTTCCGCGATCCTAGCAGAGTACTCTTGTATGATTGCAGAGTTCGAAAGATCGACAGAACCACTTCGAGCGCGTTTTAAGAGGGGAATGAATTCTTCAGTCACTAGTGCTCGGAATTCATAATCTTGTCGGTCAAAACCCAGCTGTATCACAACAGGTATCGCTTTATCTAACCAAGGTGGGCGTGTGGTCGTCGCAGGCCTCATACAATGAAACGCTTCATACACGAGTGGTGAGGATGATTGCAAACTTACATGACTACGCACCGCGTAACTAAGAGCTTCGAACTCCTTTGATTGAGACCATTCTTCAGCAGGATATGGATTCATTAGGCTCATAAAAATCGAGTAATGCTCGATTGCAATAGGCCCCCAACGACTGAAATACCAATCGTAGCTACAAGAGCAAAATGCATGGTCTGCATTCTTTAGAATCACGGTAGGTATGTTCTCAGGTTCATTTAGGATAACACCCGCTGACAATAGCTGTGTCGCCTCTGCCTGCTTGTACGTGAGTGATTTAACTGTCCACATATTCATCCCTGTATTAAATAACTACAGACATCGACCTGTACGTCAGATTTCATCTGACGAGACAATGCGGCAGATAATGTCGAGCGATGTCGATGTAAAAAGGCGGCAGATGCTTCTTGGCCATGTGAAAGTTGAATGGACGTGCAGCATTCGGACAGTTGCCGGATCCGAAACTCCAGCAGACCGAAATTCGGTGTAACGATGGTCACAGACAGAGCGTACTGAGGCAGCTGTTCAAGACCATACTGAATATCTCTAGCGATTTCTTCGATACTTTCTTCACATAACGTATCGTTGGAAAGAGGGCGGTTCAATGCGACCGCCCAAACTCCCGCCAGTCGACGCTGCAATTGACTCCTAAATGAAAGGCGGTGAAGTTTATCTTCTCTAACAACACGGCTGATTGATGTTTTAGCCACTCGAGCCATGCTAAGCCTCCTTCCCTAACAAGGCTTGAATTTTCTCTTCCTGGTGCTCTAAGTCATTTAACGTTTGTTCCAAACTGCGTTTTTCAGACAAAAGCATGTCTAGTTCACTTTCTTTCGCTTGAATCGTCATTTGCTCCGTGGTGTTTTGAGTTTTGAGAGCCATAACCTTACGATTCACCTGCATAATATCATCCAGCCCTGTACGTTGACCTGCGACTGCTAAGAGGATCTCTTTTTCAAGAGATGCTCGCGCTCGGCAATTGCGTGCAAATTTCATGGAGAGGGAGTCGAGCTCAGTTTGAGCTGCAGTGCATCGGCGTCGATAGGCCAAAACTTGAGAGGCTAAAATACGTTTTTTGATAGCTTTCACCGCTAATAGGTCACATAACGCATCATCATATTCACTCCCCTCAGCTATAGGAGGCTCACTAGCCCCAGTTTGGCGAGTGATTAACATATAACCTGCTTGAACTGTTCAAGACAGTTTTCAAAGGGTTGAGGTTCATGCAGAGACTGTTGCAGGAAGGTCATCATTGCCGCGTGTTGGTCGACCGCCACATCCGTAAGTGGATCGCTTCCAGGTTGATACTCGCCAAGTTTTATTAATAACTCAACGTCTCGGTAAGCCGCCAGGAGTTCACGAAAGCGGCGCGCTGCTATTTGATGCTCTTGCGTTGTCACGTTTGACATGGTTCGGCTTAAACTTGGGAGAACATCAATGGCTGGATAATGTCCTCTATCGGCCAACTTACGTGAAAGAATAATGTGACCATCAAGCAACGATCGGGCTTCGTCCGCCACGGGGTCTGCCATTGAGTCCTGCTCAATTAACACTGTGTAGATAGCTGTGATCGACCCCTTTGATGAGGGACCTGCGCGCTCAAGCAACCTAGGCATTAACGCCGCAACTGAAGGGGGAAAACCTCCTCTTCCTGGCGGTTCGCCCGCTGCCAAGCCAATTTCCCGTTGTGCACGTGCAAAACGCGTCAATGAATCGATCATCAAAAGAACTTTTTTCCCTTGATCACGAAACGCCTCGGCAATAGCCGTTGCCGTGAATGCCGCTCGAGCTCGTTCTGTACTGCTTCTATCGGAAGTAGCGCAAACCAGGACCGTGCGGGCCTGTAGCTCCTCATCCAACTCATATTCGATGAATTCGTTAAGCTCACGTCCTCGTTCACCTATCAGCCCAAACACAATCACATCGCAGGGCATGCCTCGGGCAATTTCTGCTATGAGGGTTGTTTTCCCACACCCTGCCCCCGCAAAAAGTCCGACGCGTTGTCCCTCTCCTAGGGTTAGCAAGGCATCGATCGCCCTGACACCAGTAGGCATCGGATGAGATATCCTCGGCTTATCGGTTGGATCAATATCATCAATAAGCACCTTGGCCGAGCCGGATTGGGTCACATCTAGCAAAGAAAACACCCCGCCTTCGCCTTTCATATCTCGACCAAAACCATCCAAGACACGACCTAATGCAAAATCTCCTACTCGAACTCTATGGGGTAGATATAGAGGGACTAGTTTTGCCCCCGCTTCCACACCATCAAGAGGATTCAATGCAGATAACCATACCTTTTCATCATCAAAGGCCACTACCTCCGCGAGCAGTGTCGCTGACTTATTCGGCCACACTTCGCACAGGTCACCTATACGGGGTGCAGGAAATCGACTGACGATCAATGTGCCTTGAATGCTGGTTACTTGACCTTCAACTCGGATCAAAGCAGCCTGTTTCATCTCAGCCAAAATCCGATCTGTCTGGTTATGATATTCCGTCAAGATGGTGTCTATTACCATGGAAGCGTAACCTCTGAAGGACCAACAAAAAACACGGTATCGTGACGAATTTCAGACAACCGAAACCCCTCTTTTTCGTCACCGATGAACAAGAAATCACCGCCATCAGTAACAACATGAGAATGCGGGCCTCCCACTACGGTCACGATACCAAAAGGTAGGGTTGTCGATAGCAGTTGCGTATCATCAATGACGGACACCAAACTGGTATAATCGTGCTGAAAACGCCTCAACATACGTTTAAAAACACCATACTGATGCGTCGTCAACTCCCCGCTCATGATTATCTTTTTCTCATCAACGATCTGAGTATCTACAGCTAAGTTCAATCCACGTTCGTCAAGCATGCTGGTTAGTTTAGCCAGCGAATCTTCAACGTTCAGGGTCGGGGTGGGAGGTTGAAGCTCCAAAACACTCGGACTAGAATTATCCGTTGTAAATGCGACCAGCAAAAATAGCACCGCTGGCAACGAAATCACTATGGCAGCCCCCACTTTCCAGTGGGACAGAATACTGAAGTCACGTTGGGAGTTTTCACTATCATCTGATGACGGATGAGCCTCTGCCTGATCATCCCGACCTTTAACGTCTTCAAAGGGATTCTCGAGCCATTCGTCGTTCGAGTCAGTATATATCAGCCAGACTGAGCCAATACGAAAAGGAGATTTAAGTAACAGCGAATGACCAACCGCTAGTCGCTCATTTGCTAAACCCAATACATCCCCTTCTTTTTTGTCGACAATACACTCAGCACCATTAAATAACAGTGTCAGGTGAAAGTCGCATACACCAGTATCTGATACAGTAAGGTCACAGTCGTCACTCGCTCCTATCACCAGCGTTTCGTCGAGAAGGGGGAAAACTGCTCCTTGATACAACCCTGTAAGTACTCTGATTTCAAGCATTGGGATCTCATACTAAAGTTACGACCATTAAGTGGTATGCCGGAGCAGTTAGTTCCCTAGATGCCATAGAATTTTTTATGCTGCCCTAATCGTGATAACAACAACGCCTCTGTTATTGTTTTGGCCTTGACCAAATAGCTGATCATTGTTGAACGAATGGACATTTTTGATTGAGTCACCTAGATTCGTTTGGTTCGGATTGTTAATCCGATCATTCATATTGTTCAGCGTATTGTAGAGCTGGGAAAGCAAAGATAGCGCGTCAAGGACTTTCTCTCTGTCGCTCTTTTCATCCGGCTCCGTCGCGTTTACGTTATTTGATGTTATTCCCATTTGCTCAAACATCTCTTTCACACTACTCAAGTAGTCTTCGAAAGTTCGGCTGTTGGGATTATTGGCATACATATCGTTGAGAAAGTCTTCCTGATTCGAGATTCCCCACGGTTGGTTTTTGATAGCTGTTTCTATATCATTCACAATGGCATCATTCGATGCTTTCTTGTCTTCCTCAAGCGTCTCCCAGCCATTATCGGAATTCAAGAAATAGTTACCATCTCGTACCTGGAGCTCTAAGGCTGCGTCATCATTGACTGTTCCACCGGAATAATTAATATTATTGTACTCCTTCACTTCGAGATCGCCTTTTTGATCGCTATCTATCCCTTCAATGTACCAACCGCTGCCATCTGGTTCCTCAATTGCGAGCGATGTAGCTAACGTTTCACCATTACTGGTCGGTGTTGTATGAATATGAAGCTTCGTACCATCATCTAGCTCAATCGACATGTCTTTTTTGAAATCGAAATCTGTATCTCCATCATTTCCTATATCAAAGTGCGGATCACCGTAAATACGAAACGAATCTTCTGGATTCTGCTTGTCGATCACTTCAATTTCAGAGGAAGACTCGTCTATATTAATGGTGTAGCGATCGTTTTCTAAGGTCGCCTTTCCGGAGCTAGGCTCATAAGACTTCAGGTCATAAGAGGACCCATCATCTGGCTCAACAGGTCCTCCCCAACTACTCCCATTGCTGCTGGTTGTATCATTTGAGCTATTTGTCTGAGTATTAGGACCACCCCGACTCACTTGATTTCTGTGCATTTCTGTATTGTTTGACTGATGTTGATGCGATTGTGTGTTAACCGACCAGCTGATCTGAAATGAGTTGATTTCTGCCATAATCATCGCCGCTCCTTTATAGATAAAAGCTGACAGGGGGAGCATTCCCCCTGCCATAATTAATACTGAATGGATTTTGCAGCCTTTGTAGCTGCATTTCCGGATTTCGTCGCCGAATCCATTGCACCATCCATAATTGAGTTCATCGTATCGTTGATCAATTTCGTAGAGTCGGCTTCCGCTTTGATTGCCGTCGTCTGCGCCATGGTCTGATCCATTTTTTGCATCGCGGCATAACTTGCTTGTACTGATTGACTGCCACCACCAACGCCATTCATACCATTCATAAATATTCTCCTAACTGAAAACAAATTATTTAGATGCTCGACTTTGCATCCAATAATTAAGTCGTAAATAGAAAAAATTGGTTCCAAAGTAATTAGTCATCTACATTTTATTTTTGAGAACATTGTTTAGGGGAAATATTAAGCTTGCTGATTTTGTAATATAGTGTTCTTTTGGGTAGCCCTAAATCCCTAGCAACAATATCTATTTCTCCTTGATTGAAATCCACTGACTCCTGAATAATGTTTTTTTCATGTTCAATCATTTGTTGTTTTAATGTTCGAAGTCCTTGCTTTCTTCGCTGAGTGAAAATCGGTAGGCCAATTACAATACGCTCTGCACAGAACCGGAGCTCTCGAACATTTCCCGGCCAAGAATAGTGCAGCAATTGGCAGCGCAGAGCCCCCGAGATTTCGGGAACATCAGAGGATATTTTTTGAGAAAATTGGGTCATAAATTTGGAAAACATCGGTAGAATGCACGAACGATGCTCTCGGAGCGGAGTAACGTGCAGTTCCACCGTGCTCAACCGATAAAACAAGTCCTGACGAAACGTTCCTTGCCCCACAAGCTGGCTTAAAGGCGTTTTCGTAGATGTTATGACCCGCAAATTCAGTGTTTTTTCCACAGTGGATCCCAGCCTCACGACTGCTCGTTGCTCCAAGACCCTAAGCAACTTTACTTGCAAAGACAGAGGCATACTGTCAATCTCATCCAGATAGAGCGTGCCATTGTGCGATGACTCTATCAACCCTGATCGTGACACGCGTGCACCAGTAAACGCCCCGGCATTCACTCCAAACAACTCACTCTCCGCAATCGTTTCAGGTAACGCAGCACAATGAATAGCGACGAATCGCCCTGACCGACCCGACTTGCGATGAATAAGCATGGCCAGCGTGTCTTTTCCGGTCCCAGTTTCACCTTCCAATACGATGTCAATCGGCAGCTTTGAGAGATAATTTACTGCCCGCTCCGACTCAAAGTTTGGACCTATGGATAACTTATCGAGGTTAGGTTCAGCTGAGTCGTGATTACTGTTAATTGGTATGCCAATCATCGGTCGATCCTCTCCCAGCATGGTGCCTCCCCACCCAGCACTCTCACAGCCGATCTATTTCCCAATAAATGAGGATATATAAGAGTAAAGGTAACTTATATTTTAGTACTTAAAATATAAGTTACTCACCAATAAAAAAGTTCCAATTTATATATCTTAAAACACTTAAAAATTCATATTTACAAAAAAAAAGCCTTAGGTATAATGATACAAAAACAACCTAGTTATAAAAATGGAATTATGGTGGTCCATACCACTATCATTATGTCTAATATTGATAGTGAAAGAAGATTTTAAAAAAAGGAAAGCTCGAAACAATTATATTGTTCTAGTATTTATTTTTTCAATAATTAGCTTAAATTCCTCAGACGAGCTCACCAACCAGATCATATTGACTGTAGTAATATTTATGACCTTCTTTTCTCTTTGGGCTATTCAAGTCATGGGGGCGGGCGACGTCAAACTGATCACAGCCTTGGCCTTAGGTATCAAACCTGAATTCGTTCTGCTTTACTTAATCGTTATTGGACTCTTAGGTGGTATACAAGCTCTGTATATGTGGTTTCATCCTGGATCGAAAAGGAATCGCGGATTGCCTTTTACTCTTCCCATTAGTCTCAGTGGCTTTATCTTTTATTCATTGACACAACTGACGCACTAGGCATATCTCCCTTCAGATACTACTTCTTTTTCACTGGAAACTTAAATTCTCTAAGGTTCAGCTTTTTGGGCGTAAATACCCCTTTCTGGTACATTACAAAAAGCAAGGCTGAGACTGTAAGCAATATGATAAAAATCAGCGTAACGGTCACAACATCCCTCAAATAATAGTTTTGAGGTGATAACCAAAACGGTCCAAACTTTTGCATTTCAACAGGGGGTTCTGTTTTCTGGACAGGGACAAAAACGACGGACAGCTTGTTTTTGTTATCAATTAAGCCAGGGATACTCCCTGCCACAAGACGTTGAATACGATTTTTGATAACGTCCGGGTCTAGCGTTGTTTGATGTTTGATAAACACTGATGCAGACGCTGGTGAAATCGGTTCGCCCGGCGCAATTTTTTCTGGTAAAACAACATGAACACGTGCTAATACCACACCATCTATCTCGGATAACGTGTATTCTAACTCCTGTGATAACGCGTGGATGTATCGAGCTTGCTCTTCCAATGGTGTTGAAATAACTCCGTCGTTTGGAAACATTGAGCCGAGTGAATCATGCGGGGCTTTTGGCAGTCCAGCAATACTCAGGACCCTCAATGCCTTCCCCATCTGATTTGAATTCACCAATATAGTCACGCCATTTTTGTCCATCCGTTTCTCAGCTGAAATGTTTTTATCAGAGAGCGCACTCAATACTGCGTTAGCATCTCTCTCCAAAAGGCCGGAGTTCAACTCAACTTGCTCACTGCAGCCAGTAAGCAAAACTAGTAAGATCCCCATAAACACGCGAGTGAGCTCACTGAAGGCTCGTAAGCTTTTCAACACTCTGTACACCTTTTGCGATGATTTTCGTTGCTAACATGGTGTGTGTGTAAAATTCGGACATCGACCTAGAAACATTCAATAAGTCCAGTGGATCTCTAGTGTTCACGACCTTTTGAATGGAATCGTCGAAACGCTGTCGATTTCGCCCTGCCGCCAGAACTTCGCGCACCATCGTCGTTTCTAGGGCAGTTGCATTAGGCAACAACTCAGTATTCCCATGCTCAATTCGTGCAGAAAACCAGTCGACATCCGTTGAATTTGGCTCATCTGTATGTGAAACTGCATTGGTCGACCACTGCTCTGTAGGTTGAATTTTCATCGTTCCACCCTAAAAACTGATATTATCAGATTGCTTTATATTGGCGTTTAACGCTTTCGAGAGCGAATCGCTAGCGCTGTCTAGCATTGCTACCTTTGTGTCCACTAATATTTTCTTTTGATTAAACCCCATTAAGGTTTCAAAATTCTCCTGCATCGCTTTTATATCCGGCGATGCCCCATACACTCGTGCATATGGCATCTCCTGCAGCCGATTGAGCTGTAATGTCATTTTTTAATTTCTCCTAGAGTTTATCTCATCTAAACACTGATAAGCTAAGTGAGTTCTTAGGTTAAGCGGATGCCGTATGGTCGTATATAGTGTTAGCAATCGCTTTACCAGAAAGGTCTCCGAGTAAACCGCCGATAAAGCCACCCATTGCTGTACCTGCACCAGGGAACAGAAACGAACCAATCGCTGATCCCAAAGCGATACCTCCCGCTGTGCCGATCACAGAGCCCGTTTTGGTCGCCGCAGACTTTGTGTCTCCCGAAGATAAATCTTCTGCCGCTTCGACCATGTCAGCGGCCATCGCCGCTTTATGCATACCCGATGTGCTTTTGATACCCGTGGTACCCGACTGAAAAGATTTGTCAAAGATATTGGTTAGCAAGTGGTTATTCTGTATATGCATTATTCTCTACCTCTGCATTATGTGTATAGAGTGAGTGGGGCTTTGTTCAAGATAGTTCCAAACATTTATGACTCTCCGCGCAAGAACAATTTTTCGTGATTTGGGAACCATATGTCCCTACTAGCGACAGATTCTATGGAAAGACATGAACAATGGGGCACAAAGACATGAACAATGGTATCCATCCTTCCGAAACAACGACATTGTGGGGCACACTGAGCAATCAAGTCGATGCCATCAACGACAACCAAGCAGAATTGCACAAACGACAGGGGGAGCTAAATGATTTGATCAAGAAAGACACAAAATTGCTCACTGACCACACACAGGCCTTTACTAGTTGGAAGAACGATTCAAGCGGGTATGGATTAGCTACGAATGAGGAGTTAGCGACTGGTGAAGGCTTTGTAGGGTCTATCACAAAGGCATTTCGACCCTACAGTAGCGATATCAAAGCCTCTGAAATGGACGCACAACAGCAAAATATTCAGGTAATTCAAGAGCGCCTAGATGGTTATAAGGAAGAACTCAAAGCACTCTCTCAAACTCTGAATGATTCTTACAGCACCGAAAACGCTGTCCACACAGGCACAGGTGATGTCGTCAAGCACTATGGCGGCTATATGCACTCCCCCATTCACTTTTAAACAACATTAACCCTATTTTGAGGAAAACATATTATGCAAGTTACTAACCCAAACACCACCAATTTACCTAGCGACTTTAACCATCGATTTGATGTTCCAAAGAGCAACGATAGTGCCGATGGAAAAAATGAAAAAAAAGAAAAGGAGCAGTCAAAAGATGTTAATTCGTCTATAGACATCGATAGTTACGAACACCAAATGAGTGCGTTTCAGGGCGAGAAGCTGAGTCACGCATTGGCTACGGCACGGCAAGAGACTGACGATTTTATTGTAAAGAGCATACAGGACAGGAATAAACACACGACAGATACCATAGCGGCGATCCTCAACGGTGTTCAAGATACAGGAAACAAGCTCAACAATGCAGGGACTCAAATCGCTAAGGGTATCAATTTCTAACTGAGAATGCCTAGGTAGTGTGATTCGCAGACATCCTTTCAACTGTACTGGATGTCTGCGAAGAGGGAAACTTAGCAAAGACTATAGTGGCGAAGATGTATGAGGATTGTGAAAATTCAGGCCTCGTATGTTGATGTATTTCTAGGCCAACGTTACTTACGTCGGGATTGGCACCCACTTTAGTGTTGAGTCGGGCGGACAAAGTGTTGAATGGCAATTAATCGAAGCGTCGCTGACGGATCTCAATTCGCTGCTTTTAGCAGGTGGATGCCAGCGTGTCAGTCACCCAGTTAAAAGCGTTCTCATCGAGTGCGCAGTTCGCCCGAAAGCGAGTGAAAGGGCGTAACTTCAGTTACGAATTTGGGCGATTACCCAAATCCGTGCAGCAAGCGCTCGATGATGCGGTGTGCCAGGTCCTAGACGCGTATCACGAAGACTGATCGCCTTTTGGGATCACCAATACCGGGCAGCGAGCCTGCTCGGTCACCTCTTGAGTCACTGAAAATGATAACGCGCGTTGGATGAAGGAAGCATGACTGTGCTTGACCATTACGAGCAACTGCGCATCTAGTGCCTCACCCCGGCGGATAATCGTTTTCGCCACTTGCATGGGCAGCACATCCGAAATGGCTTCGCTCATGACATCAAATCCGCGTTCACTCAGCTTTTGAAGATAGTGCTTGAGCTGCCCCATCTCCTGAACGGGCGTTTCTCTTACCCCCTCCCCTTCTACCCCTTCGACAACATTCACAGTCACCAATAGCAGTCGATGATTCTGGGGCTGAAGAAATTGATGCGCATAATCCACAGCCAGTGTGTCAGACGGACTGCCATCCATCAAAATCATTACCGGACGGCGAGGCGCTGCAACTGTCGCTCTTAGGGGCGGCAAAGGATGGCTGATTTGTGGCTTGGGTAGTTTAGCCCTGGAAATGATCGCACACGCAATCAAGGCAAAGACGGCCGCCAACGAGAAGCTGTAGGCCGAGCCATAGTGTTCGCCGATGTGTGTGATTAAGATCGGGGCAATGGCTCCCCCTAACCAGCGAACAAAGTTGTACGCGGCAGAGGCGATAGACGTGGAAGTTGGGTGGGTTTCGATGGCTAATTCTGTAAACAGCGTATTCACTACTCCAAACAATGCGCCAGACACGATGATGGCAATCACCAGCGGGGTTTTGTCAAAGTGGGCGGGCGCGGCAAAGTAACCCATAATGAGCATCAGAACCACGAGTACCCACTGACACCGGATGATAATCGAAACTGGGTGCAGTCGGCTTTGCCATCTTGGGGTAATGAGCGTTGAAGTGATGGCCAGTGCCAATCCCCATCCAAAAAAGACCGCCCCGATCTCCAGTACCCCTAACTGAAGAACAAACGGGGAATACGCGAGTATGGCGAAAAAGACGAAGTTGTAGAAAAACGCACTAAGGCTGATCAGACGAAGTTTGGGCTGCTTCAGTGCCTGAAAGGGCGCCGCTAAGGAGTGACGCTGTTGGCGCTGCACGGGCGTGGCCGGCACAAAATACGCGATGGAGACAAAACCTATCAACATCAGGAGGGCCGTCCCCCAGAAGGGATAGCGCCAAGAGCCCTGCCCCAGTAATGCACCGACCAACGGGCCGATGGCGATGCCCACCCCCAACGCGGCTTCATAAAGACGAACCGATTCTTTGCCTTTCTTTTGTGACAATGTCACTATTAAGGTCAACGCTGTTGCGACAAACAACGCATTACCTAAGCCCCATCCGCTTCGGTAGCCCACTAACTGACCTACGGTGTTTGAGTTGCCTGAGCCGAGTGCGAAGAGTGCCACGACGAAAGCCCCAAGCATGATGGTGTTTTTCAACCCAATGCGCGTGGCGGCGATATCGGTGATTAACATCATCACCGCAGTGATCAAAAAATAGCTCGTGAATAAGAGTGAGACTTCACTGGGCGTCGCATTCAGACCATCTGCGATGGCCACCAAAATGGGATCGACCAAACCGATCCCCATAAAACCTACCGTTGAGGCAAAGACAACCGCATTAATGGCGGCGCGAGATTGAGTCATGGCCATGATTGCTCTCCCAGGGAAAGTAAGACTTCAGAAAATGGAATAGACAAAAAAACAGACGGTCATTAGCAGCCAATAGAGGGCGATGAGGGCACTCGATATCCACCCCACTCGGCGTCGTTGCCAATGTAGCCAAGGGATGAGGAGACACCATATCGCGCCAAAAATGACAGCAACAAATCCAATGGCAACCAGAAACCCGTGGGGGAAAACGTACGAAAACACCATGGGAGGGATGAAGGCAATGAGCCCTGACTGGAGGAATGCTCGCCCACTCACGTTTATCTGATCAGACAATAAGTAATCGTAGAGGCCTTTGGATACCCCGTAGATGGGAGGAACTAAGAGAGCAACCAACCAAACGATTAAAAACGCTTTTGTTAACCCACTCATAGAGAAGACTTGATACAGCACATCGAAAGAACTGACGTCCAAGGCCAACTGACTGAGCACCGATTGTTGGTCAAACAAACTCAAAAATATGCCTAGCCATATGGCATAACCAATCACAATGAAGATGACGCCAAGACGTAGTGATGCGATTACCCCTTTCCGCTTTCTCCCTTGGTCATGCAGGACTCTCAGTGCGGGCATCATGGGTTGGAAACCAAAACAATTCGCAAAGAAGATGGGCAACAAAGGAAGAGCGACTCTCGGATCGTCCAGCATGCCCATCGCATCCTCTGCAAATAGGTTCTGGACGTGCAATTGCGGGAATAAGGTAACAATTAGGCTGACAAAAATGATCAGCAATAGCACGTTGCAGATTAGGACAACAGCCGACATGCATCGGATACCCAGAGCCATCATCACAAAACAGATGACGCCGATGATAATAGTAACCACGCCATGAGGAAGGTGGAATGGCAACAAAGACACAGTCAGCTCACTGATGACCGAGAAATACGCGTACAACAAGACAAACAGAGATAGGATGATGATGGCATCGACCCACTTTCGACCGTAGGCGCCGACTTCTTTTTCTAGGATTTGGCGCATTCCATCGGAAACCCTGTGATAGCTTGAAATTTCCAAGTACTTGACGCTGGCTGTATAACTTACGGCTAAGGTGACGAGTAAAATGATGATGACGCCGGAGGTCCAAGCGGTGACGCTCAAGACCGGTAAGATAATGAAGCCTAATCCAATGCATGAACCAAATACCACGGCGGCGCCAGAAACGGCTTTTTGAGTATTGGTACCGAGAGTGACACGATGAGAACGGCGCATCTTAGGTTCCTCTGCGTATTGTTAAGGGTATCGCCCAACGTCGGTGGTGGGTGACCTAGAGGACAATCATCGTGATTGATGTATGGGGAGCAATGCCAGTTATTGATATTTATTAAGCAACATTAGTGACGGGCATCGTACACACTTCTTCCCTGTATACTCCCATGAAATTTGTCAATGCTCAGGGTGAGCATGGCACGATGGAGTGCAGCCGATAAACGTTGGGCCAGTGTCCGTGTGGTACTCCGATGGGATTATGAGTTGTCAATGCTCAGGGTGAGCATGGCGCGATGGAGTGCAGCCGATGAGCGTTGGGTCAATGGGCGTTTGGCACTGCGCTGGGATTGTGAGTTGTCAATGCTCAGGGTGAGCATGGCGCGATGGAGTGCAGCGGATGAACGTTGGGCCAGTGTCCGTGTGGTACTCCGATGGGATTGTGAGTTGTCAATGCTCAGGGTGAGCATGGCACGATGGAGTGCAGCGGATGAACGTTGTGCGAGTGTGCGTTTGGCACTGCGCTGGGATTGTGAGTTGTCAATGCTCAGGGTGAGCATGGCACGATGGAGTGCAGCCGATGAACGTTGTGCGAGTGTGCGTTTGGCACTGCGCTGGGATTGTGAGTTGTCAATGCTCAGGGTGAGCATGGCACGATGGAGTGCAGCCGATGAACGTTGGGCCAGTGTCCGTGTGGTACTCCGATGGGATTGTGAGTTGTCAATGCTCAGGGTGAGCATGGCACGATGGAGTGCAGCCGATGAGCGTTGGGTCAATGGGCGTTTGGCACTGCGCTGGGATTGTGAGTTGTCAATGCTCAGGGTGAGCATGGCGCGATGGAGTGCAGCGGATGAACGTTGTGCGAGTGTCCGTGTGGTACTCCGATGGGATTGTGAGTTGTCAATGCTCAGGGTGAGCATGGCACGATGAAGTGAAGCCGATGAATGTTGTGCGAGTGTCCGTGTGGCACTGCGCTGGGATTGTGAGTTGTCAATGCTCAGGGTGAGCATGGCACGATGGAGTGCAGCCGATGAACGTTGTGCGAGTGTCCGTGTGGTATTCCGCTGGGATTGTGAGTTGTCAATGCTCAGGGTGAGCATGGCACGATGGAGTGCAGCCGATGAACGTTGGGCCAGTGTCCGTGTGGTACTCCGATGGGATTATGAGTTGTCAATGCTCAGGGTGAGCATTGAGCGATGATGAGGGTTTTAATGTCTAATAAATCATAATGAATCGTGCTGTATAAGAGGCTGGCGTACGATGCCTGAAAGGTTGTTTAATTCGTAACTCGGAGTGGTCATTGACTAGAGACGATGACACTCCACTACTGTTAGGAGTACTGTTATGTCAACGGAAAACAGCGCAATCCCCGCCTTTGCCTACAAAATTAAAACGGTTGAGCCCATTCGATTGTTGTCCAAGGAAGCGCGAAAGCAAGCTCTAATCGACTCAGGCTACAACCCTTTTGGTCTAAAAAGTCGAGAAGTGTACATCGATCTGCATACCGATTCAGGGACTGGAGCCTTGAGTCAAGATCAGTGGGCCGCTCTGATGGTGGGCGACGAAGCTTACTCTGGGAGTCGAAGTTTTGAAGCGCTCACTGAGTCGGTGAAACAGGTGTATGGTTATGAGCATTTTGTTCCGACCCACCAAGGGCGTGGATCAGAAAAAATACTTTTTCCTATCTTGGTAAAGCGGGTGAAAGAACGTCGTAGTGAGGCGAGCAAAGACGTTAAACCAGTCTTTATCTCCAATTTCCACTTTGATACTACGGCGGCACATGCAGAAATAGCAGGCGCTAAAACCATTAATAGCGTGGTGGATGAAGCGTTTGACACTGGTAAAAGCTACCCGTTCAAAGGGAACTTGAACCTAGAAAAGGCCAAACAACAGATCGAAGAGTATGGTGCTGAAAATGTTGCTGGTCTGGTCATGACGATCACTTGTAACAGCATGGGTGGACAACCCGTGTCAATGGCGAACTTGAGAGATACGTACGCATTGGCGAAAAAACACGGTATCCCTGTAGTCATCGACGCCGCGCGCTTTGCTGAAAATGCCTATTTTATTAAACAGCGGGAAGTCGGCTACCAAAGTGAAACCATCGCGGACATCGCATTGGAGATGTTCACTTATGGCGATGTGATCACGGTGTCCGCTAAAAAAGACCCTATGGTCAATATCGGGGGGCTGTTAGCTGTCAAGGACGACGACGATCTCTTCCGTCAAGTGCAAGTACTGTGTATTTTGAACGAAGGCTTTATCAGTTACGGGGGGTTATCAGGCCGAGATATCCAATGTTTGGCGGTGGGGCTAAAAGAGTCGGTGGATGAATATTACTTGCATGCCCGAGTGAGCCAAGTGGAAGCATTTGGTAAAGAACTGATTGAGGCTGGGATCCCTATCCAGACTCCAGTGGGTGGACACGCCATTTTCGTTGATGCCGCGCAACTTCTTCCTCACATTCCTAAGACGCAGTTCCCAGGCCATGCGCTTGCAAATGAGCTGTATTTAGAAGGTGGGGTACGAAGCGCGGAAATTGGTTCGTTTTTGATTGGACGTGATCCTGACACCGGAGAACAAAAAGAAAGTGGTGTTGAGCTGACACGATTGGCCATCCCTAGACGTGTCTATACCAATGATCAATTGTCCTATGTGGTCGATGTGCTACGTCGTATCAAAGCTCGAGCCTCACAAATAGGCGGTTATGAGTTTGACTATGAACCACCTGTGTTACGCCATTTCTTGGCTCGCCTCAAACCTGTCGACCAATAAGTCAACGTAGGTTTTACTGAGTAATGTCTAAGCTTCCCCCATCCTGATCGGATGGGGTTTTTTCATCGTCAGCCAAGCACAATTGGTAGCCAATGTTACGCTTGGTATGAATAAATGACCGCCCGAGTTCTGTCCGCATTTTCCTCCTTAACCGACAAACCAAAACCCGGACTGCATCATGGTTTACAAGTTGGTTGTGACGAATAGAAACTGCAATGTCGTCCAATGATGCATAGCGGTTTACGTTCAGCACCAAATAAGCCATAAAATCAAACTCAGACGCTGTCAGTGGTACGGTGACGGATTGGCAACGGAGAGTGTGGTCGTGAACATGCAAATGCAAGGGCCCATAAACCAGGCGACTCTCGGCCATCACACCGTGATGCCAGCGCTCCAAGATAAACGTCAAACGGGTTTTCAACTCGAGCGTGGTCACGGGCATCATGATCCAATCGAGCATGCCCGTAATCGGACAGGGGATCGACTCTTCTTCGGGCAAGCGATCGGTTATCCATAGTAAAGGTGACGGAAAGTAAGGAAGGTGAGGGGACTCCAATAAGTCGATCACCGCTTGGAGAGGACGCATGATCGCGATACAGTCATAGCCTCTCAACATCGGAATGGTAAAAGCGTAGCTGTTGGCATACGACACTTGGACTTCAAATGACTCAAGGTTAGTGAGGCGATGGATCACATCCTGACTATAATCGACAGACGTTTGCGTCAGCAACAAGATTTTCATGACGGCACTTTCCACATATTGACATCAAACCACCTTGTCATACGCAATGAGTTTCTCAACTTATTAGTAATTTTTAACTTGATTTTTGATGGTCTGTGCGCTGACTTCATTAACAGTTTTTAAATGTGACGACGTCACTTAAGCGTAATCCAAAAACGTACCTCAATGGCGACGGTCACGTTAATAATCATTAATATAACTTTGAGCGCTCGGGAAAGGGTCGACATGGCAGAAAACTAATTTAATGATAAATAAGTCATTTTTTTACATTTAAATAAAAAAGTGTATGTTTTTCAATTAATAACGCAAAGTGATTACTCTAATATATTGATTGAAATAATAAAATAATTTATTTCAAATAGAGATCACATCGGAGCAGGGAGAAGAAGGAGGCGACATGTCGGCCGTTGAATGCACGAAAATTTCATGCGCGTTTTGTCGAGAAATTCGTTTGATTGAACAGGTGCTAGGAATTCAAATTCGTTCGACCAATGGGAAAATGTCCGTGGTACAGGGTAATCGACACATAGGTTGCAGCCTGAATGCCGTTCGAGCCATGTGCTACTTTTGCAAGATGCAGGATTGCCTTGTTACCAAAGCGGAAATCGAGGACTACGTCTGGCAGGGCGGCATCGTAGGCATGAGCAGTTTGCCTGTCTTGATGCATGAAGTGCGGCGGCTGATCGCGGCCAGTCCCTACGAAATTGTGACCCTTCGTAATAAAGGCTTCGTTTTTCATAACGCAAGAAACAAGCGTTTGATTGACCGAAGACCAATTGTGATGCTGCAATCATCCGCCAGCTAAGCAATAAATTGATATAAAGATTTTTAATGCCGATATCGACGCGACTTGCCGTATTCTGGTGACTTCTGGATCAATCCTGTCGTCAGGACGTGCGGTGGCGGCTGTGTTTTCGTAGCGATCAACACCAGGCGTGCTGACTCCCCTGCAGCAGGGTTGATCCAGTTCTCACCATAGGATCGCGAGCGGCTTGAGCCTGGAGAGGTCATAAATGCCCCCTTACTTTATCCGACCCTTTGTTCTGTCCCCTCAACACAAGCGCGTGACCGTCGCTGAGCGGGTGTTCTTATACCGAGCCTGTCACGAACATGTGCTAAGCGAACTGTATGCCTCAAAAGGGAAAGTGGTGCAAATGAACCTTAATGCGCAGCAGCACCAACTCTTTGGGCCGCGAGGCTACGGTATTGTTGTGGAGCAAAGCCAACCCGCGCAGTGGTTCTCTTCTGTCGTGCTCCACAGCGATCGAGCGTTGAAGGTCGCCGAGTGGCTGACTCGAGATCTGCTGGTCGCTCAGGGTCGGCCCTTGGTGATCTGTGTATGTTCCGATGGGGATATCCCCGCTTTTCGCGCCCGTCTTCATCAGGTAACTTGGCCGAAAGACGCAGTATGCATACTGGGTCTACGCATTGACGGTACCCTTTGGGTGACCATTGAGGAACATCGTGAGGAGGAACGACCGCCTTGGCTGAGCGTCGATCACCGCTTGGCATCCGCCCCATTGTCCCACCGTGACACTCAATACATATCCACCATGCTCTACCAGATTGTCATGGAATGTTTTGTGATGGGGTTTCGCGCGGGGGAAACTACCCCCATGCCATGTCGCCACTATAGTATTCATCTGTCGGGGTTTCGTTCGGAACGACATTGGCCATGATCGGACAACCGCGTGCGCAAGAAAGTTGTTATAGTCAACAGATAACGCGTGCAGTAAAGTAAAGGGACGTTCCCGGATGGATACCAAGATGACTGCATTGCCCCTCAGTATTGCACAAGTTCATGCCTTCCTCGCCTTACAAGGCCACAGTGTGCGTGTCCACCATCCGCCTACCCGAGAACCCAATGCACACCTACACCGCTTCTGGCAAGCCGAACGAGGGGAGAGTACCTTAGTGATCAGTGCCGATGTGGTCCCCCCTTGCGCACAGCGTATCGCGCGTGCCCTCGGGCGAACGTTGGGTCACTGTATCCACCATCAAGACTCGGTACAAGCGTTTGATCCCGATCTGTCGATGACGCAGACTGCCTCCTCGGTGGTGGTATTGGATAGTCGACTGTTGACACAACGTTGGATAACCTTACCCGTAGTGCAGCTTGACGTCGTCCTTCAACTGAGCCCTTCAGCGTTAGAAACCCTAACGCAAGGGCGGTGGCTACCAATAGCCTAGAGCTCCGTCGTGTTCATGCGGCAGGCCGCAATAACGTCTGTTTCGTCATTGATTAACCTGCCGTTATGGACGTCAAACTCTTGGCGATTTGAAAGTCAAAAAAACAACCTCTGTCTGGACCGTTTGAGGTCGGATTCGCCCTCGCTATACGCATTTTTTTCACACTTGTTGAGCGATTACCAGCAAAGCCTAATTTTTTGTCTATGCTTTAGTTAAGCGACTGAGTTTGCTATGAAGTCGTGATGGGCATCACCAGAATCTTAGGAAGAATGACAAGCGAGAGAGTATGGCAAAGAGCAGTTTTCAGGTTCTCTACATCGATGATGATGAATTCATGCTGAAAGCCGCCAGTCGGTTGCTGAGGCGTTTGAAACCCGACTGGTCAATCACCTTGATCCAAGATCCGGCGACGTGGCGGGATCTGACTGACGCTCAGGCCATATCCCCTGATTTGGTGTTGAGCGATCTCATCATGCCTGAGCTAAAGGGAGACGAGCTTCTAGCGCAAGTCAGCCAACATTTTCCCAATAGCATCCGAGCCTTGATCACCGGCGACACCACGGTCGAGATCGAAGCGTTGACCAATAACTGGACCCATTTTATATTACCCAAACCGTTCTCCGAAAAAGACTTTGAGCAAATTCTCACGTGTGCTGAGAGGCTCAGGACTTTACCGTTCTCCACCCGCTGTCGACAAAAATTAGCCGGTATCGAGAACTTGCCAGTGCTGCCCAGCATCGTTCGACAGCTGGAACGGTGTATGGACGACGAACAATGTGGCAGTGCTGAGTTTGCCCATATCGTTGCCAATGAGCCTCCCTTGGTGGGTCAGGTGATCAAAGCCGCGAATTCCGTGTATTTGGGGTTCGAAAGCCGTACCAACTCGTTGAGTACCGCTGTGTCTCGATTGGGCATGAAGGTGGTCTGCGGCATTGCGATGACCATGATGAATCGCAACGCTTTTCGCCAACTTAGCGATGAAGAGCATGAGGCGATCGTGGCACACCATCAAACGCTTGCTAACCTTGCTGGGGCTCTTGCCCAGCAATTACATTGGTCTGTGGAAGAGCAAGACAACGTCTATTTAGTGTGTTTATTGTCTGCGATTGGGGAATTGATCCTCAAGGAGATGGGCCACACGCAATCGCTGGACAGCGACAATCCGCTTGATTTACAAGTGGGCTATCGAGACACCGACGTGATCAGTGCCTACGTGCTGATCTTGTGGGGCTACCATTTGCCCGTGGCGGAAGCGATTCTGACGCTCGGCCAGACGTCCGACGTCGCTGAACCTCATCAGTGGGAAATGGGTCAACTGGTGCACTTTTGCCACGACTATACGCAAGCGCAGCATGCCGGGACGTTGAACGAATGGCTGGACTCCCTGCCTGAGCCATTGGCCGTGTTGCCGGCCCTGTTGCTATCACCGGAAGAGTAGGAGGAGCCTATGTCATCCATTTCAATCACCATTGTTGATGATTCTAAAATGTCACGGAAAGCTGTGATGCGTGCCTTGCCGCCAGAGTTGCATGACAACGTCTATGAAGCCACCAATGGGGTAGAAGCCCTTGAAAAATTCCATGAGGGGAAAGCCGATGTCATGTTTTTGGATCTGACCATGCCCATCATGGACGGCTTTGAAGTTTTGTCTGAGCTAAAAAAACAGGCCGCACGGAACTTCGTGTTTGTGATCAGCGCCGATATTCAGCCTACGTCTCAGCAAAAAGTCATGGAGCTGGGCGCGGTGTCGTTTCTTAAAAAACCACTGGATGCGTCGATGTTGAAAGAACTGCTGCATGAGGTAGGCATAATATGAATCCGACCTTAAGTGCCGACCATGAAGACTCGCTCAAAGAGTTGCTCAACATTTCGATGGGACAGGCGGCCTGTAAACTGGCCACTTTGCTCAATCATCCAGTGACCTTGACTATTCCCAGCATTGACATCGCTTCGCCAGGTCAGTTGATGGAAATGTTCGGTGATGTCAAAGCCAATTACTACACTAGGCAACCGTTTTTCGGCCAAATGTCTGGCGAAGTCATTACCCAACTGACCAAGCAAGGGGGCCACACCATTGCCAGTGATTTGTTGGCACTGGACGATGACCAAGTGATCGATAGCCAAACGCTCCACGACAGTTTGCTCGAGGTGTCGAACATCCTGTCTGGCGCGAGCTTGAGAGGGCTGTGTGAGCAAATTGAGCTGGATACGCGGACTCAACCTCCGGTCATGTATTCCCCGGCGCGCCAACCCATTCCTAGCAATAAATGGCAACAAGCGATCATTTTGCATGTTTCTTTCTTGATCGAGTCTGCAAGTTTTGAAACCAAGACCATCATTTGTTTCGCCGAAGATGGGTTTAATGTCATCGTAAACCGATTGGACGAGTGGTTGTAGCAAGGGGGAGATATGAAAGCAAAACTGGCGCTCTCAGATTTACTCAACCAACTGTCGGTAGCGATGTGCATCGTTCGTAAAGACTACACCATCGTGATGGCCAACGCGTACTTCCAGTCACGGGCAGGCCTCGCCAAAGACGCGCTACTAGGGCAAAACGTCTTGTCGGTCTTCTCAGACGGCGCCGCGTTACTGAAACGCAAAATCGACACGGCGTTTGTCATTGAATCGCCAAGCTTTTCGTCTTGGGAACAAGCTCCCCACGTTCTGCCGTTCCAGTCTTCTCGCCAAGTATCTGGACAAGAAGAGGAAATGTTCCAAGATCTGGAGTTTATCCCTATCCATGGCCAAGACGGTGCTCTGGACCACGTGTGCATCTGTGTCTACGATCTCACGGCTCAAGCCTGTCAACAAACCGAACTCAAGAGCCTGTCTCGCCGCCTGCATCGTGAACAAAAAGAACTCAAAGACGCGTTAGCCCACCTTAAAAATGCCCAAAGCCAACTGCTGCAGTCGGAGAAAATGGCGTCGATTGGTCAATTGTCGGCGGGCATCGCCCATGAAATCAATAACCCTCTCGGCTTTATTACCTCCAACATTCAGACGTTGGACGACTACTTTCGCAAGATCTCTGACGTCGTGAGTACACTGGGGGAAGCGATCGACGGGTCGGGTGACGCGCCGCTGGTCGAGCAAAAACGGCAGTTGATGGAACAGTCTCAACTGACGTATGTGCTGGAAGACGTCACCGATCTGATCGCAGAGTCGCTGGAGGGCTCCTCCCGAGTGATGGCGATTGTGAAGAACCTGAAAGAATTCTCCCACGCCGACGACTCTGAATGGCTTTATAGTGATCTCAGACAAGGATTAGACTCCACTCTGCGCATCATCAACAACGAAATCAAATACACCGCCACCGTCGAGCGCGAATACGCTGACGACGTGCCAAGTGTCTACTGCCAACCTATGCAGCTTAATCAGGTGTTTCTCAATCTGTTGGTTAACGCCAGTCACGCCATTCAAGAAAATGGCGTGATCCGGGTGCGGGTGCAACCACTCGCGAACGACCAGGTGCAAATTCAGATCGAAGACAACGGCGCGGGTATCCCTAAAGAAAACCTGTCGGCGATCTTTGAGCCGTTTTTTACGACCAAACCCGTCGGCGATGGCACAGGGTTGGGGCTCTCTGTGTCGTATGGGATCGTCAATGCACACGGGGGAACCATCGAAGTGGATAGCGAAGTGGGTAAGGGGACCACCTTTACGCTGACTCTACCTGTGCACAAAACCACGGCGGACGCCGCCGATCCGATCAGTTAACGCAGTCGACAGGATGGGTTGTCATGGATTTTGCTGAGATTCTCATAGTGGATGATGAAATGAGCATCCGAAATGCGCTACGACGAGAGTTGCGCTTTAAAGTCGCCACCGTACACACTGCGGAAAATGCGGCTCAGGCGCTCGAGGTCCTCGACGCCCACCACATCGATTTAATCATCACCGATTACCGTATGCCGAGGATGACCGGCACCGAACTGCTGCTGGAAGTTAAGCAACGACACCCAGAAGTCCCCGCGATCATGTTGTCAGGCCAGGCTGATCTGAGTGGGGTGACGGCGGCCATCAATGCTGGCGTACTCAATCAGTACGTGGATAAACCTTGGGACGCCAATAAACTGGCCTCAGCCATCGCCACCACGTTGCATGACCACGATCCCGTTCGAGATCGGCGAACTCAAATGGCGACTCGCCGAGAGCTTGACCGACGTTTGGCGTTGCTGCCTGAGCACACGGAGAATGGCCGGCCCTGGCTGCTGGTCATTGTCGACATTGCCGAGTTGGACGCCTACAACAACACGCACGGTAAAGCCTCTGGCAACACCCTGATCCAGCAGATGGCCATCGCTATCCAGCGCAGTACGGACCAAGTCTGGTATCGAGCTGATGACAAGTTTGTCACGCTCACCGAATACTCGGCCGAAGGCCATCAAACGATTGACACCCTCAGTCAGCGCATTAAGGCGATCTGTTCAGCGCACCCACAAGCGGTTGACATGCGCTGTTACGTTAGCGAGGCCAAACAATGGGATGGCTGGAATGAGCAACAGATGTCGTCGAGTAAAACCAACGCTTTGCCCATCAATGCTCACGTCTACTGGCTGGTGCAAGAGGGCAACCGGGCGATCGCTGAGGAGTACACCGAATTAGGCACCCTAATCCAAGATCTGGAGCAGGGCAAAGTCGAGGCGTTTTTCCAACCCCAATTGACACTCGAGACTGGTGATATTACGCACTGTGAAGCCTTGGTTCGGCGCCGACTGCCCGACAGTTCCTATCAAAGCCCAGCGGATTTTTTGCATTTGATCCATAAGTATGACCTCGACGACTTGCTGACCGTCGTCATGCTGCGTCATGCTGTGGCCATGTTGAAACGCAAAGGCGCACCAGGGACGTTGACGGTGAGTGTTAATGTCACGGCCAAGCAACTGATCACGGGGTATGCCCAGCGCTTGCTGCGTGAGCTTGAGCCCCACCCTGCGGTGGTCCTTAGTGATATCGAACTCGAAGTTGTGGAAAGTGATCAGATCTTCGACTACCCGCGGGCGCTCACGCAGTTTCATCAGTTGCATGATCTGGGAGTCACGATTGCCATGGACGATTTTGGTACCGGGTACTCAGGCTTTGAATCCCTGTGCGAACTGCCGTTCGATGTGGTGAAAATTGACGGCCGCTTCGTTCGTGCTCTGGGCAACAATTTATCCGATGAGGTCATTTTGTCCTCGATCACCAACAGTGCCAAATCACTCAAAATGGAGGTGGTCGCAGAATGGGTCGAGAAGCGCCGTCAGGCCGAGTACCTTAAGCGCAAAGGCTGCACTCGCATTCAAGGGTATCTGGTCAGTCCACCACTGCCCCTAGACGAATTTTTGTATTTTTTAGACAACCGTGTGACAGGAGCCGAATTATGAATGATGCTGACGTCAGTGCCCCCGCAGAAAAGTTACACCTTTTGCTCTTGGACGACGAACCCGACATTCTCAAGTCCTTGACGCGTGTGTTGCGTTTTGATTATCAAGTGGTGTCGTTCAACAACGGTCATGACGCCTTGGCGCATCTCGAAGAGCATGACGTGTCGATCATCATCTCTGACATGCGCATGCCTGAGATGGACGGTGCGGAATTTCTCACTAAAGCCCGCGCGATCCGTCCTAACTCCATTCGGTTTCTCTTAACGGGGTACAGCGACATGGAGTCGACCATTCGAGCGGTCAATGAAGGGGGGATCCACACCTACATTGCCAAACCTTGGGACAACGAAGGCTTAAAACTGACGCTGTCTAAAGCCTCTGAGCTGTTCGAATTGCGCCGTCAAAAGCAGGCGCTGACTGATGAACTGCAACAAAAGAACGCTCAACTGAGTGACTGGAATGACGCCCTAGAAGACAAAGTCAAACAGCGCACTGCCGCATTGCAAGATTCCAATAAGAAGATGAGTGCGCTGCTGACCAGTCGGACCCGAACGTTTAAAGACATCCTCGCCGCCCTGTCCGCCATTATTCAACACGCCACGGGTCAACCACACCACCAAAGTGAGCGGGTCGCCGAATACACTAAGTTGGTCGCGGCACGTATGGCACTGCCCGAAGCCCAGGTGACCCATTGTTACTTGAGTGCCCTGCTGCATGAAATTGGCTTGATAGGTGACAGCCCCGCGCCCGAAGTACTGACGACCCAAGGAGAGGGGGCGCAGATCCGCCTGGCTCCTCCGGCAAATGCGGAAGTCGGCGCCACCATCATTGGTCAAATTCAGCGCTTTAGCCCGTTGGTAGATATCATTCGTCATCAGGACGAAAACTTTGACGGGACTGGCCACCCTGATCATCTTGCCGGGGATGCCATCCCCGTCGGTGCCCGAATTTTACGCGTGATCAAAAATTACGATTTTTTTGTCTCGAGTCTGCACAATTCCGCCCGTCTCAAGCCGAGCAGTGCGAGGGCCTTTTTAGAGCAACAAGCGGGCACGCTGTACGATCCTGAGGTGGTTCGCCATTTCTTGGAAGTGCTCAAGACCGAAGTGGAAGACGCCGACGTCGACTTATGTGTCGGCCTTGATGAACTTAAAATTGGCGCTGTGCTTAAGCAGGACGTGTATCACCCGAATGGTCAGATGATGCTGTCTGCGGGCCAAGAGATCAACGAGGCGTTACTCAATAAACTGAAACAAATTGAAGCGTCCGTGGAAGTGCCTATTGCCGTGTACGTCTGATCCGATAGAAAGAGAGGTAAATATGACAAAACCTACCTACGGCTTTTCCCCAGATACCATCGCCGGGTTAGTGGGAGAGGAGGGCATTGAAGAATTGCTCACCGAATATCAGGGGTTGGCCAATCAATATTTAGCAATGCCCGCTCCGGCTCTAGGGGAAGTGGTCAATGCCACGTTTTATCGCACGGTGCATTCACTGAAGGCGGCCAGCCAGTTTGTCGGGGCTGAGCGAGTGGCCGAAGAGGCGCTCGCCTTGGAAACGGCGTGTAAGGATGGCGCGGTGTGCAACGGGGCCATCACCACCATGGCGACCGACCTTCAACTGCAATTAAAAGACATCAATACGCAAATCACGCACTATCTGCAGTCTCGTTGATCGCCTGATCTGAGAGTGAAAGGGGGAAGGCCAGCGTGACAACCACACCGCCGACATCGCGGTTTTGGACGCGCATCACCCCATCATGATGACGCACGATATTATACGCGAAGGTCAATCCCAACCCCATTCCTTGACCAACTGGCAAGGTGGTAAAGAAGGGGTCGTACACCCGCTTGAGATCCGCCGCTTCAATACCCACCCCGTTATCCACCACGTGGATCACCCAACGTTGGCCGTCTTGTTGGGCGGCGATGGAGATCTGGCCTTCCTCTGGGTTAGGCTTGAGCTCGCACGCTTGAATGGCGTTCCTCAGCAGTTCAGTGAATAATTGTCGAAAGTCGTCTGGGTGCACGCGCCATTGGGGTAAGTCAGTGAGCGACGCGCTGACAGTGATGCTCAATGTCTCCGGCGGCGCCAGCGTCTCTAGGCAGTGAGTCACTAACTGTTTGAGCAAAATGGGCTCTCGAGTGCCTTTCTCTTGGTGAAGCTGGGTGGCGTAACGTTGCAACGCCGTGACGATCGCTCGGACCCGGTCCACGCTCACCAGCGCATCGTTCAGGCTGTCACGAAAGTCTTCCTCTAGACACTCTACGTACTGGGCTTGTTTCCATTGCTCTAGGTCTTGATTGGCTTGAGCATCGCTGCCATCGCGCAACGCTTCACTGCGCTCAATCCACGTTTGGTAAGTACCTAGGTAGGTCTGGCACATTTGAAGGTTACTGCTCACAGCCCCCATGGGGTTGTTGATTTCATGCGCCACCCCAGCAGCCATGGTACCAATCGATGCCAGTTTCTCCGACTCGACCAGCTTCTCTTGGGTATTTTTAAGCTGCTCATTCGTGGCCGTCAACTGATGATTGGCCTCGGTCAGCGCTTGCGTGCGCCTTTGTACTCGGGTTTCTAATGTCGCGTTGGCTTCCGCCAACTCGTTATGATAGCGTTCAGCTTTGTCTTCGGACACTTTGATCTGGGCGACCATGTTACTGAAGGCGCGCGATACCGTGGCCAGCTCGTCTCGGCCGTCAGTGCGAACGTCGACATCCCTCGCACCCGCCGCGATGTCGTCTGCGGCCCGTCGCAGTTCGCTCAATCGTTGAGTCAGATACGCTCCGAGCACATAGGAGAATAGCGCCACTAAGGTCATTTCACCGACCACGATAAGCGTGCTCCATTTCTTGGCCGAATCGATGGCAGCATTAAGGGCCGACAGGTCAAAACCAAGCCACACCGCGCCAAATTCGATTCCAGCTTCGGCGATCGGGCTCGAAACATCAAAAATACCATCCGTCACTAGATGCGAGCCCTTCTCCAAGCGTGAAGGATCGTGATCACTGGGCACTGAACCGACACTTGACAAGACTTGCCCACCCTCACCGAACACCGCCACATAGACAATGTCTTCGTTGCGTAGCAACTCTTGGGTAAAGGATTCGACGGTCGCCAGATCGTAAGAGAGCACCGCATTTTTGACCGTGGAGGCGAACAAGTCAGAGGTGGAAAAAGCGCGTTGATCCAAACCGTCAAAGTTGGTTGTGCGTAAGTAATTGAGCGTCAACGTCAATAGAATAGCCAACAGCACAGCTTCAATCAGGGCCACCCCGAGGATGGTTTTCAGTCTCAGTGACATGGTTCGAACCTAAGGCGTTAGATACTTGTCGAGCAAGGTGATATTTAGGGCACGGACATCGTCCCAGTCGCTGTCCTGCGCCGGCTCGATCCCCTTGAATTTGATCCGCCCTAACAGCGCTTGTCCTTCGCTGTCGTCATTCAGTGCCAACATCGCCTCGGCGATCTTCGCGCTTACGTCTGGCGGCAGAGCGGGATGGGTCGCAAATGCATGCGGTGTGTAGCCGGGGGTGCGCCACAACACCTTGAGCTGACTGCGTACCGCTGGATCGGTGTTGTTAAGGGTGCGCTCTATTCCGCCCCCTGCTGGGAAGAAATCTTTGGCGACGTTGATGTACACCGAATCGTGCGAAGAGACATATTGCGGCGTGAAGGTGATCCCCATCGCTTGCAACGACGACCGGGGGACGACACTCGCGGCAAAGGCTGCGGGCGAAGGAAAGACCAACGTCTCACCATCCAAATCCTTCAAGTCTTGGATGGGACTGTCGCTCTTGGTGATGACGATGCCACGGATCAGCTTGTCTTTTTGTTTGGCAAACGCTTCGTACCCCGGTTTTTGATGAAACACCGTATAGTGATAAGGGTTCATGTAGGCGATATCGTACTCGCCTTTGAGCACGCGCTGCTCAAATTCTGGGATGTCCTTGGCGGTGCGAAAGACGATTTTGTAGCCGGTCTCTTCGGATAGGTGCTGCAAGATCGGGCCCCAGTTTTTGGCGAGGGTGATCGCCGATTGTTGTGGAACTATGCCGAACGTCAGGACGTTTTCCTGAGCCTGCAGCGGCAGCCCGACGATTAACGCCACCAATGCCAGTTTTTTCATGTTGTTATCCCTTTCCATAGCCAACTTACTTAAAGCGTAGACAAAAGGTGGAAAAATTCGAATTTTTTATGAGTTTTCATGGCGTTGAAGAAACGTAATGTGACACCGTCGAGTGATTTCTCGCCCCCTAACTTGGCGAGGGGGAACTCTGTGGATCGTCCAACACTTGGTCGCCATCGGGGGCGCAATCGACGCAACGTCAAAACTTGGGCATCTATTATGCATTGTTATAGAAAGATAATTAAAATCAGTATTTTACTTGGATTTTTGTTATTCGGGATAGTGTCATTGTGATGACGCAGTTGTCTCAATAATGAGAATAAAAAAAATTATTTGACAGAGTGCTCAACATGCACCACGTTTAAGGAAACACAAGAATTTTGGTCAGTTGGCATTCTTTTCCGGTTAGGTTTGGTCAAAGCGGGAGTTTGAGAATGTTTCACGGTTATGAACACGCACATCTTGTCCAGCGTTTCGCTGCACCTGCGAACTTGTCCCTGCATGAAAATGCGTTAGTGGGTGGGGCGGGAACCTTTTCAGACTCACTTCCCGTCGTTCTGACGTTTCGTCCCTTATGCTGCGGCCGGAACGATAGGCGAAGACCGTTTTGCGCCAAACCGGCCGGAAAACCCAATGACACCCCCGAACGGTTCCGAAAAAACACACATAATCACGGGGCAGGGGAAAGGAAGCGTATCAGCACGCGCCGGGGTGAAGCTGGGTTTGGACGATTGAAGATTTCTCGCACCAGAGAAACGACGTCAACAAGCTAGAAACTGTCTCCTAAGCTAAGACCAAATGGCCGCCCAGCGGCCATTTGCATGTGTGCCTAGTCGCCCAGCCCCACCCGCGCTGTGGTAACCATAGTCCACCCAAAGGCAGGCCGCAAGTGAGGGAGACAGCCAGTAAACAACCAGGCCACTGATGGTCGATTCAGAGGTCACGACCCATCCACAGGGCATCTGCAACAAGGAGACATGTGATGATACCCCAACCTCAAACCCTCCCTGGCAGTATTGTGCAAATTACCTTGAATAATGGGCGATTAGGTTTTGGCCTCGCGCTCAGATCCCCTCTGATGGCGTTTTCCAGAATGACGCTGACGGTCTGCCCTGAGCCCATTACCTCGGTGTTTGACTGGCCAACGTTTGTCCTCAGGATGAAACACTTGAACCAGTGTCCGGACAATTGGCAGGTGATCGGTCAGGTGATCGACCACCCTTGGATTGAGCGTTCGTTTGACTTCTACCGCTACGATCCGTTGACCCGAACGTTTGCCATCGTCAGTTGTGAGAGCCACCGTGAAGCCACCTATGAACAATGCCTGCCTCTTGAATCGACTCTGCTGTGGAGTGCATCGGAAGTCAATGATCGTTTGCTGGCATACAGTGAAGGGCGCCCCTGCCAATGGACCAAAGCCCGTTCAGCGACTCTGACGACGCGACGGTGATCGCGACCGGAAAGGGCGCCGTATGAAAATCACCCTTGGCCTTCAGGCAGAGGGGCGTCAATAAGGAGGGCGTACTATGCACACCGACCGACTGATCATTCGATCTTGGCTCCCTAGCGACCGAGCGCCGTTCGCCCAGCTCAACCAACATCCTAACATGGTGGGTTGCTGCGCAGATCAGCAATCGCGTGATGCCAGTGACCGCTTCGCAGCGCAGTGTGAATCGCTCATTGAAGCGCGCGGCTGGGGGCTGTGGGCGTTGGAGCTGAGAGCCACCCACGCCTTCGTTGGCTTTGCGGGGTTGCAACTGGAGCTATCCCCTTTGGGCGAAGAGCAGGTGCTGTTGGATGCGCGTCTGTCCCCCACCTATTGGGGGGCTGGCTTGGCTCAAGAGGCCGCGACGTTCGCACTTCGTTATGCGTTCGGCTCTCTGGCGTTGAACGCGGTGTACGCCCTAGCGCCTGCCCCTCAGTCTCGCTCGTGCCTCTTTCTGTCCCGACTCGGCTTCGAAGGCGATAGCAGGCAGCCTCAGACGGCGAAGGGGCAGTGGATATTGAAGGCCTCGAGCTGGTATTCCCGATCTAGCGCTGGTGAGAATGGACAGTAAGACATTGGGCACATTAGCGTAACAAAATGGACGATTTTTCCCCGATTTTTTAACCATTTGGTGCTATACCTTAAAGAAGCAGTGTGAGCTTCCAGGCGCTGGCGTTTGACCCCTCATCAGCCAACAGAGAAGGAGATCGGTATGCAAGGAGCCGTCTTTACAGCATTTTCCGATATGATCATCGAAAAAATGGGCATGGAGATGCTCGATGATCTGATCGACTCGACCGAACCAGAATCCGGCGGTGTCTACACCGCAGGTGGCAACTACGCCGACAGTGAGCTGATCAACATGGTTGGTGCGTTAGCCGAGAAGACCAACCTGCCCGCCGGGGAACTGGTGCGTGCATTTGGCCACTACCTGTTCAAAAAACTCTATGACAGTTGCCCCACCGACATCTCGCAAATCACCGATCTCAAAACCTTCCTGCTCGCGATCGACAGCGTCATTCACAAAGAAGTCAAACGGCTCTACCCCCAAGCCTATTTGCCCACATTCGCGTACGAGGAACAAGACGATGGGTCGTTGGTGATTTATTATAATTCTGACAGAGCGCTGTGTGAACTAGCGGAAGGACTGATTGTTGGCGCTTCTGAACATTTCAACCAACCCATCCACTTGGCGCACCCAGAGTGCCTGCATCGGGACGATCAGCACTGCAAGATCATCGTTTCATTTGATTAATGGAGCATAACCATGAGCGGTGGGGTGAATTATCAGCGCGCCTACGAGCGTGAGCGGTTAGCGCGAACCGAAGCCGAGCGTTTGCTGGCGGACAAAACGCGAGATTTGTACGACAACGTGATCGTGCTGGAAAAGACGTTGGAAGAATTAAAAGTGAGTCAAAAGCAGCTCATTCAGGCCGCTAAAATGGCGTCCATCGGCCAACTAGCCGCCGGGGTGGCTCATGAAATCAATAACCCCGTCGGGTTCTCGATGAGCAACGTCCAAACCCTGAGTGAATACCTGTCACACATTTTTCAACTCGACCAGTGGATGATGACCCAAGCGGCACTTCCCGATGATCTGAAACATCAATACGAGCAGCAGCGTCAAGCGTTGGCAATGGACGAACTCAAAGACGACACGCAGGCGCTGATCGATGAAACGCTTGGCGGACTTGACCGAGTTCGCAACATCGTATCGAGCCTCAAGCAAGTGACCCATGCAGGCGGCAATTCGAGGGAGCTGTGCGACATCAATCGCTGCATCGACGAATCGCTGAAAGTGGTGTGGAATGAAATCAAATACAAGATGGAGGTGGCCAAGCACTTGCTGCCCGAGCTTCCCTCGGTGCAGGCAGATGGGCAAAGCATTCAGCAGATCCTCATTAATATGTTCATCAATGCCGCCCACGCGTGTGAGGATAAAGGGACACTCACCGTCAGCACGCAGACGCAGGTCTACAAAGGCGTGCAAGGTATCCTGATCAAAGTCAAAGACGATGGAGCAGGGATGTCCGACGAGGTCAAAGAGAAAATCTTCGACCCATTTTATACCACTAAGAAAGTGGGCGAAGGCACCGGGTTGGGCTTGTCCGTGACCCACAATTTGGTCGAAAAACACGGAGGTCACATCAGTGTCAACAGCAAAGTGGGGGTGGGGACCTGCTTTGGTATTTTTCTCCCCCTTGGGCCAGCGAGCGAGTGAAGAGGGATTATCAGCGTGATCATTTACGCGGTGTGATCGTCCGCTCAAAACTTGCTGTTTACAGTGCTCGCGCGCAACTGTCCGTTTCTCATCGTCTATGCTTGTGAATGATTATGCGCATAGTTTCATTTTTCGTTGGACAGACGACAGCAAGGAGAGGACCCCATGGGCAAAGTGATCCAAGGCAACACCCTCAAATACACCAGCGGTCAACTTGGGCGCTATGGTGATCACATTGGCTCGGCGAAGCAAGCGGTGCATGACGGAGACACGCTGACCATCGCTGTAGACGGCAATTTTTCCATTCGCTTTCTGGGCATTGATACCCCTGAAACGTCGTTCGAGATCCAAGGGGATGGCGATTTTCAGTCCTTGGGTACCCAAGCTTGGCACGCTTATCTTGAGGCCCTAGTCGAGGATTGGTCTGACATGGATGTCGTGCTCGGTGAGTCATTGAGTGCCGATCTGCGCCAGCGACTGGCACAGCCTGCCGTGGCGTTCAACCACAGTGTGCACGCTAAGCGTGCCGAACGACAGCTCGAAGCGCTCATTGAGGCCGACATGCATATTTACGGTTTGACGCGCGAGACCTTTCGGTTCTTTCTTCCCTTCGCCTACGATATCGTCGATAGCTACGGGCGACTACTCAGCTACGTGCAACTGGACAAACGCAACCCCGCGATGGAAGTGCCTCCGGCTTATGTGATGTCCTACAATCAACATTTGTTAGAAACGGGCCACGCACTGCCTTACTTCATTTGGCCCAATGTCAATCCATTTCGACGAGCAGAGAGTGTGCTGGCCGCGGTGTATGACGATCCAGAAACCTTTAGGCAACAACTGCGGGGAGATCACTCGTTACAACGTGCCAGAACCGCCGTTCGTCGCGCTCGAGAGTCGCAGAAAGGCGTGTTTGGTCACACGCAAGATCCAAAAGGGGCCGACGTTGCCCCCTTGTTGCTTGAGCCATTTGAGCTGCGCTTCCTCAGTCGCCGCTGTGCCCCGTCCCGCCCCTTTATCGATTTGTCGGCGGACGACGACGTGATCTGCGCGCCGTGTAACTACATCCACACGCGGCCAGAAGACCGACTGTTCATTCCACCAGAGTATGTTCCATTGTTTGAGCAACGAGGCTGGACAAAGCAGACCTAATCATGAACAAACGCTCCTTTAAGCCGCACTCGATGCGGCTTTTTTGTCAGCGAGGGTTGAGACTCACAGGGATAGGAAGGGGATCTGTTGAGAAAGGGATCGGGATCCAACTCTGTGCTCGGAAAGGGCGACGAATTCGTGGTCGGAGGAGCCTGGTTTTATAGATTATAAATAATTAAATATCAAGGAGTTAAATTGTTTTTTAGGGCGTTGTTGCTCGTAGTGGGAACGGTTGCATTATCGACGGATGGCAACCTATAATCGCGCCCTCCAAATGTTGCTATTTTGTAAATTGGTTTTACTTTTGGTAATAATTGTTGTCATTAGTATTTTGTTTGCGGATGAGTTGACGCGGAACTCCCCCTCCGGTGAGACGGGCAACATTTGGAATTCACTATTTCACCTCACTAATCAATAATAAGAGAGACTCCATGAACAAACCCACTCTGGCGTTGGCCGTTTCGCTTGGGTTAGGTGCCGCCATCACGACGCCTTCGGCGCAAGCCTCCGGCCTTTATGGCGCGTGCTATGACTATGCCTCCAAAACCAGCAGCACCTCCACGTCCGTTGACTACCAAGCCGCATCGACCACCCTAGTCCGTAGCTTGGTGGGCCTTGCACTCGGCAGTTCGTCCGATCTGTCGGCCCTCGCTACCTTGTATCCCATCTTGTATTTTACCATCACCAGCGGCATCGCCGAAAAAAGTGTGACTGGCGCCGATCCAGAGCTGGTGGCGTGTCTTGCCCAGTTCGAATCACGTTTGTCGAGTTTGGAAGTGGACCAACTGACTGACGACATGTACGCCTTGGAAACCATCATTCATGACGTGCAGCGCAATGTCTCATCTGGGTTGGACTACTACCAGTTCGAAGCCGCAGAACGTTACGCGGATTTGGCCAATGAATTGGCGTATAAGATCCAAGATCGCTTTGCCGATATGGAGAATGGGCACGGCTCAGTCGCCGTGTTTGATACTCTGGCCAACACCACCATTCCTGGGTTTGTTGCGGCGATGCAAATGGCGTTTTTGCATCGCGCCGAGTTCGATCACTATTGCCAAAACCTAGCAGAGCCGCCGTATTGGAATGGGGTGGACAATGATGCGTTGCCAGCGTACACCACTCTATTTGATGTCTACGACTACAACATCGATATCGAATCGGTGCTGACGCGCCCGGAGACGGCCAAAACCTACGATTACAACTGCAGCCTCGGCTACGGCACCTTTTTTGATTTCATGAATGTCAAACAAGGCCTGTGGGGCGAAACTCTGCGACAGATCGGTTTGGAGGTGGTGGCCAATGGCCGCAACGCCCACCTTATCTCTGTCAATGTTGACTTCGCCAACTCTAAGCTGATGGATTACCGAGCCTCGTTTATTGGTCAGTGCAGTGGGGAAACTTACACCGATGAATACAGTGGTTACACCAGCTACCCAAGCTCGATGTGTGCCACCTGGCGAGACAATCGAGTGGCTGAGGTGTACAACGCGTCTTTGGTGGATCCCGATTCGAAGATCCCGGATGTCAAAGCGACACTCTACGATTTGGCTCATGTGCTTGATGCGTGGGATCTGACTAACCTTATTAAGACGCGCAACGAGCACCTTGACTCCGTGGGGGCGATTGACTTTCATAACGCGCTGCGCCTCAGGCACAGTGAACGCAATCGTTGTATGAACGCCGCCGGGCAGGTGACGGACTACTGCAAAACCAACGCCAACCACTTTGTTTTTGAACCCTACAGTGATGGGTATTCCATCATGCGCGCCGAAGACGCGCGTTACCTTAAAGACAAAGGGGAAGACGACACAGGGTTTGTGATCCGCTCGGTGCGCGGCACCGACTCAACGTGGTATCTCGACGGACCCAATACGCTTGGCGCCTATCAGATCCGCAACAAGCACACCCAATTGTGCTTGCAGGCCGATGACAGCGATGCAGTCATGACCACCACCTGTTCTTGGGATACCTACGCCTGGAACATCGATGGCAGCCATGTACCCACCGACGATCGCTTAGTGCGGTTCAAAAATGTACAAACTCAAACCTGTCTCAGCCAAGCGTGCAGCGCCAATGCGTATGAATTTGTGCTGACTGAACTGGCCGATGGCTACGAAATCAAACGCTGGACGGATGCGGCGTACCTCAAACACCAAAATAGCGGGATCGTCTTTTCTACCACCACTTACTACTACAATGATGCGCCTCGCGCAGGAGGGACGATTTCCATCAACGGTGACAGCGTATGGTATGTGCTGGATACCAATGGCGATGGCTATTTCGCCTTGCGTAATCAATCGACAGGTCAGTGCATGGTGTCTGGCTCCAGCGCCCAAGCGTGTGGCGATAGTGCTGCGACTGAAGTCTGGGCTCTGGAGTACCAAACCCCACCTGTGGGACAAAACCTCGCACTTGAGGACGACGGTCGTTGCTTGGCGAAAAAATACAACGTCGCCGGCTCGCCTGACGGTTACGCCGTGGGCATGTGCAGCCTGTCGAAACAGCACCTGTCGTTGGAAAGCCACAACGATGGGTATCTGCTGATGGACACGGGCAATCGAACCTACCTGGCCGACGAAGGGGCCAACGAGTATGACTTTGCGGCGATGGCCACCGTCAGTACGGCCAGTGACAGCGCCACTTGGGATTTCTTGGGGCCCTATGATAACGATAAGTTCCAGATCCGAAACCGCAGCACCGGAAAGTGCTTGAAATCCATGCAGGCCAACCAGTGGAATTCGTACCGTGCGGTGGTGATCAATTGTAGTGATGAGAGCAGTAAAGCCTGGACATTCTCAACGCCTTGATCGGGTGGTACTCGCAACCAAAGGCGCGTTTTCGCGCCTTTTTTCCTTACTAATATCGGTTTTACCTCATTCAAACTTAGGTGTTACGCCTGGGTGAGCGCTGGCACTGGCTCGGTGATCTCGTGCTCGTTGTCAATAAAGCGCACGGTTTGGTAATCCTCACGTTCGACCATGATGATTTTACTAAATCGGAATGTGGTACCGACAATAGGGCGCTGTTCAGTGCGGTAGTTAATTACTAAGGTGTCATTTTCAATGTAAGGTGGGGTGTTGAACGCGTACTCAGTGATGGCCTGAGCTTCGGGCTCGACCACTGCAACCACCAAATGGTGTTTGAAGTCCTTCTCGGTGAGCCAAGTTTGAGGCCCCATGGTTGCAGCAGGATAAAAGACCGACTGGAAGGCTTTCAGATCATCAAACACGAAATAGCGTTGTTCGTCCGCAGGTAGCGTGTTGCCACTGAAGTAATTGTTGATGACCTGGTATGACACTTCATGGTCATGCTCGCTGACGGTCACCTCAAATTGCTGAGTCTCAACCGCTTCGGTCTCCCAAACGCGCATCAGAACGAATTCAAGCAATTGCGGCTGAGTGGTCGTGGCGATCGCTTTGAAGGTGAATGCCTGGGTGTTACCGTAGCCGACGACGTGTCTTGGATGCGGATCTGGGTACACCTCTGTGCCTACTAGCATCAGGCTAGAGGGTAACGTTTTTAGACACCAATTCATACCAGTGGATGCATTGCCTTTGAGTTCGATTTGAAAAGTGCTGCCCTTTTTGATGTGTTTTTGTTGGAGTGTGGTCATTGGTTTTCTCCTGACGTTGAATAATAAAAAGGCGTATGCCTTGTCCCGCATGTGAATGTGATTGTTTGCGTGACGTCCATACTCTAGGCAGGATGAGGCGTCCAGGCAGTATCAATTCGGTATCATTCAATGTGTCGAGCGATGAAGACGCTCTCGGATAAAAACCGGTTGGTGGTAGGGAGCGTGTCAATCACCACTTGGTACCCATCGAAACGGAAAGCAAAAGGGAGGTGGGTGACGTTGGCAAGAGGAGGGGGCAGGGCTGAGCAATGAATGTGCAGCGTTTGCTGCGTTTTGGTGAGAACGGCGCGGCGATGGTGCGCGTCGCTCAGATGGAGCTGCCAATCCATTGTCTGACCGTTGGCTTCAAGGAAAGGAGCATCAACTACATAAACGGGGTATGAGCAAAAAAAGCGCACCATGGCGTCAATGTCGTCAAATGCTGAGAGAATGAAGGTCCCGATGTGCGCTTGGCTGAGCACAAAGGCGTTCGTGGGGATGGTCAAGGTTGAGCGTGGGCGGACCTTGTCATTGCTTATGCGGAGTGCAAGCTGTAAGCCAGCTTCGTTCTTCCCTTGTTGCGTCATTAAATCATGAGGCAATGCGTCCGGAAATGTTTGATGAGAAAAGGCAAATTGCCCAGACCAAATAGCGCGCAGAGGGGCGGTATCTGGTTCAGGTTGCACACTCACGTCAAACACTTGTTGGGTGCGAAACCAAGTTAAAGAAGAGATTTGAAACGCCAAAGGCGAAGAGATAAAGGGATGAGGCATTGGTTGTTCAGGATGGGTTAACAAAAACATATCTTTTCCACGGTAACGATGGGGGTGGTTTTATTGAACCCTGTTTTTATCAGCTGTGCAGTCTCATTTCGGTATCAAGTACAAAAAAGCCTGCATTGAGGCTTATTTTGTACTTCGTTGGAATTGTTCTTGTTTCATTGCTAAAGAGTGTTTACCACGATGATTGATGGTTATAGTAATCGGGCTCTTTTATGAAACGGATGGCATTGATGTCTCAATGTTCATACCAGCACTTTAGGGCGGTAGGGTTCTTCACGAACGCCATGAGACAGCACCAGTTTAATGATGAAAACAGGGGCTAGCCAAGTCAAGCCGATCGGGGAAGGTAATAGATCAGACAGGATTATGGACAGCATGACTGCTAGTAAGGCCACTGGCCGGTGAAGGTATAGGGGCAAAAAATGCAACAGCAAAACAGACAGCATCATAATGGTGTACCAGATGAACGCATATGACCACCCAATGTCAAAGAATAACGGTACGAGATACAGCTGGCCATGTATCGCAGGAAACAAAAATCGACTTCTGACTAGTTGCGCGAGCCAGCTCTCATTGCTTACGTTCCCCTCTGTATGCAGAAAACGCTTCATCGAGTTTAAGGAATTGGTCAACACACCTCCAACCATATCGAGGGTCAAGACCGCTGCAATGCCTACTTGCCACAGATTCCAGTTTAACTCTCGCCACGAAAAGAAATACAAAATCACAGGGACAATAAGTGCCGCATAATTGGCGAGGGCATGCTCTGCACGAGTGGCGCCATAGCCGGAGGTAAAATTGAATCTCCCCTGACAGCGCCAGTCTATAACGGCACCTTTTACAGTAATGTGGTTCTCTGACACTAGTCGCTCCTCGTTTTGAAAAATAGGGTGAAAAAGCTGATTACTTTAAAAGTCCAATCGGTCTAAAATGTATATAATTCGAAATTGAGCACTATGTCAACTTTTTAGTCCAAGTGGACTTTTATTTGGAAGGTAAGGGTACTGACTCTGATGAAAACACGTTATGATGGTATCCGTTGACCGAAAGAGAAGCTCAAAGTGCCAAAAATAGTTGATCATGAAGCGTACCGAAAAGAGATCGTCACAAAAGCGGTAACGATATTTTCTGAACATGGCTATCACGGGTTAGGAATGAGAAAAATAGCGCAAGCACTTGGTATGTCCAAGGGGGCACTTTACTATTATTTTTCGACCAAAGAGGCATTGTTTACAGCGTGTACGGAATCTGTGTTAGAACCTTCGAGCCTATACGGTTTATCCTCTGGCGAGTCAGTCCCAGAGAACAAGCAGGATGCGTTGAGAAAATTGGTAAGTTCACTGGATCTCCGGTTTAAAGGTGAGATGACGGTCTTGTTGGATTATGTGAAAAATCAAGACCGACAACAATTGGCCGACGACGTGCTGTTGAAAATGTCTGATGAAAGGTTGCTGATCGAGTTGGAGAAGTGGGTGGGTAAATCGAACGCGCAGCAGGCGTTAGCTTTGCTCATGGGGGGGTTATTGATGCGTTTATTGAGCGCCAACCCAACGCCTATTGATACAGTTGTGTCTTGGATTACTGCTCTAAGTGAGTAATGGCTATATTGACGCAGTATGATTTGTCTGTTTTTTCCTGAAATTTGTCATTTTTTGTTTCCATACCAGCGTATTGTACGGGGCGTATAGGGGAGCTGTGAAATGAAGGTCGCTGAGACGCTCACTCCGCTCTGGTGTGTCTATCTTTACTAAACTGAGGATGCAAATGCGCATAACACGCCCAGCCCAAGCGAATAACACTAGGGTACTGGAACCTTTATTTAGTTAAGCTGATCAATAGGAACAAAAATTATGGACTACTTGGACATCAATAAAAAGACGTGGAATCAACGCACAAAAATCCACGTCGACTCAAACTTTTATGATGTTGAATCATTCATGAACGGTCAGAGTTCACTCAATGCCGTAGAGCTTAAACAGGTCGGGGATGTGGAGGGGAAATCGTTACTGCATCTTCAGTGTCATTTCGGTCAAGATACGCTGTCTTGGGCCCGGCTTGGAGCGAAGGTTACAGGAGTTGACTTATCCGGCGAGGCGATAGACCAAGCGAAATCGCTTGCCCACGCTCTTGGTTTGGAGGCCTCGTTTGTTGAAAGTGACGTGATCCAATTTGGACAGCACAACCATCAAAAGTTCGATATCGTGTTTACTTCGTATGGTGTGCTCAGCTGGTTACCTGACTTGACTCAGTGGGCGCAAATGATCGCGGGTGCTCTGAAAGCTGGGGGCGAATTCCATTTAGTTGAGTTTCACCCGTTTAACGACTTGCTCGGTGGTTATTCCTACTTCCCTATGCAAGAACCTGAAATTGAGCAAGAAGGGACCTACACTGAAAACTGTGATGGGACAGAGTCTACGACGGTGACGTGGTCGCACTCACTCGGAGAAATTCTAGCGGCGTTACTCGATGCTGGGTTGATTATCAATGCGTTTTCGGAACATCCTTTTAGCCCATACAACTGCTTCGATGGGCTTGAATATGTCCCAAATGAAGGGTACCAGTTTTTACATCAAAATCAGCAGGTTCCAATGCTGTTTTCAATCAAAGCGACCAAAGGTTGATGACAATTGCCCGCTTATGAGCGTCTCTCTTCCGCGAGGGAGGGCTAATGGGCCGAAATTCTAATTAGCTGGCCGTGCAGATCCGCCGCCTTAAACGACCCATAAGCGTAACTTGTCCCCCAGCCAGCAGACCGAAGTTGACAAGAAAAGCTGGCCAAGACATCCACTCAAGACAGAGCAGTAACAGGGCGAACCAGTGTAAGCTGTATAACACTGCCAGTAGGTTTACGTGGTTTAGCAGGTGTGAACTTTCTCGCAAATCACAGAATAGTAATAAATTCTGGTGTCGTTGAGTGGCATTGACTGCTTTCGGCCTCGGTGGACCTTCCGATAGGAGCCATTCGACTTTGTTTTCCACCGTCCAAGAAGCACGAAGACTTGGCAGCGTTTGAGGCTGTGGTGGGGTGGTTTCGACCATAGTCTGAAGACCTTATAGGGGGACATAGGTGTAAGAAATTAACCGCATCGTGCGTCATTGAAAAGGACAATACAGCCGCAGAAATAGACAGCTTCTCTACTGAGGCTATATCCATGATCTGGGAAGCTTTAGGATGATAAGTATAGTCTTGAAAAGAACGCCTAAAAGGTGACAAAAAATGCTCCTAGATGACGACAAAGTAACTTGCCCACCACCGGGGGCACCGAAGTGGTTGTCGACGTTTGCTGACTTGATGTCGCTGCTGATGTGTTTTTTCGTTCTATTGTTGTCGTTTTCCGAAATGGACGTGCTCAAGTTTAAGCAAATCGCCGGCTCAATGGAGTATGCTTTTGGTGTGCAACATCAGATAAAGGTGGTCGACATCCCAAAAGGCACGAGCGTCATCGCCACCGAATTTCGGCCTGGAAGGCCGGAACCGACTCCGCTGAACTTCATCATGCAGCACACCAGTGAACTGACGAAACCACATCTAGATCTCCAGCCCGGTGAGGAGCGGCAAGGAGGGGGAAAGGGGCACGAGGAGGCTGAGTCAAATGAGGCCAATAAAGCTTTGGCTGCGATTATTCAAGCCGCATTCAAACGAGAAGTGGATGAAGGGATGGTAGACGTGGAAGACTTGGGGCAGGAGTTAGTGATACGGATCCGAGAGAAGGGCATGTTTCCTCAAGGCTCGGCTTTCCTCCAGCCTGCTTTTCGGCCATTGATACGGCAGCTAGCCGATTTAATAAAAGATGTGCCTGGTCAAATCCGGATCGCGGGCCACACCTCGTCGATGACGTTTGATTCCGAGCTCTATCGTTCTTCCTGGGATCTGTCAGCGTTGCGAGCTGCTTCAGTGGTGTTGGAAATGGAAAAGGTCCCGGGATTTGATTCTCACCGTGTGGCGATACAAGGTTGGTCTGAACACAAGCCTTTGTCTTCCGAGCAATACCCTAATTCAGTTGGGAGTAGTCGGCGTGTGGAGATCAGTCTGCGACAAGGTGAGCCCACAATCAGTGATGAGGTCAGTGTACAAGATCAAGAGGTAGGCTCACCTCAATAATAGTGAGAGGGTTCATCACTTAGCCATGAAATAAACGTAGTGAGAGTGATCGTAATAATGCTCAAGCTACAAAGTATGATCAATCAAACCAATTCGTTATGGCTTTGTAAGGGGAAAAGTGCTGAAAAGAATTCGGCATAAACGGTCCATCAAACAGGAAAAAGAGAAGAATTGAAAAAAAGCCAACCAAGAAGGAGAACTGGTTGGCTGTGGTATATTGAAATACTCAATATGATGTTTCAACTAGCCCCACTAACCGAGCTTAGTACTCCCCAAGTCCGTCCCATTTAGCAGACCTGCATATTGGACTTGGAAAGGAAAACCAGTGTATCCAAAAGAGGACGGTGTTTTCTGACAACATTTACGCAAAAAGTGCCAGTCTAAGCGAAAGTGGCGCCTCTGCGCTGCACTTTCTTCACCCATTTTTCCCTATTCTCAGGCTTGGAATGAATCACCGGTCCTAAGAAGAGTGTGGATAGATTCTTGATGCCGGCAAAGTCTAAGATTGTGCGTTTGAGGTGATGATAAATTGGATTACCTTGAACCCATTTGTACCAAAAAACGGGCGTATCCAGCGTGATGATAAGCTCGGACGTTTTTCCCTTGAGCAGCTTTTTAGGAAGAGTTTTACCTGCTTCGTACTTGAAAGCAAATCCCGATAAGAATGTGCGATCAATGATGCCTTTAAATTTTGCCGGAACAGTGCCCCACCAGACTGGGGTAACAATCACAATGTGGTCGGCCCAAGAGATTTTTTCTTGAAACTGGATCAAGTCTGCTTCGAGGGGCATAAGCTTATCATATCCTTCACTTAAGTCAGGTTGAAAGTTCATGCCCCCGGTGTGAATTGTTTTTACTTCGTGTCGAACAGACGCGGACTCAGCGTAGTGCTCGGCTAAAGCATGGCATAGACTGCTTGACTTAGGGTTGGCATTGATGACCAGTATCTTCTTCATGGTAAATCCTCTACAAGATAGTGTGAAGTTAAGCAGAAGATACACTGTGACCTAAGGGGCAGAGTCAAGTGCTTTTATGCACGCTATGATTTCTTCTTTACATTGTTGCACTTTTTCTAGGTAACGTTGGCGCTCTCTTATATCCGCCAAAGCCTCCGTCCGTTTTGAGTCTAGAACTGATAAGACAGCGACCCAATCGAGATCAGCTTGTCGAGTCTTTAGAGACTGCAATTCCGCTAATTTGATGCCCAGCGCTTGAGCCTCTTTGATAATGACAATGAATTCGACATCTTGCTGTGTGTAGACACGATACTTCCCATGGCGATTTACGTGCAATAAACCGAGTGATTCGTACAGCCGGATTGCTCTGGGGGTCGAGCCTGTTTTTTTGGCTACCTCTCCTATAAACATCGCGTATCCCTTGCGTATCTATGAATATGTGCGAGAAAGTGTATGCCATTCTATCCCAGAACACTAGTAGGACAACCGTAGTGAAAATAATTATGTTACGCTTGCGTTTCATAATTATTGGTGTATGCTTTTTAAGCATTAAGGAGAACCTATGAGCAACACAACAGTGGTCAAACCCGGTCGACCAATTGATCACGAGCGCACGCGTCGGATGTTCGATGCTATTGATACCGTTTTGGTGGAAGAAGGTGTCGCCGGGCTATCGATAGAAAAAGTTGCCAAGATAGCAAACGTATCAAAAGTGACACTTTATCGCCGCTTTGGAACACTAGAGTCCATGCTGAGAGCGTACGTTGAGTACTACACCAGTCAAGCTGCACATTCCATTCAGTTGGACGCGACTGTCCGGCTTGACGTGCGTTCGCTGGAGGAACAACTGATTGTTCTGGGAATTGATACTCTGAATCTGATTGGGAATCCTCGTGTTATCGCTTTTGACAATGCTTTATTGGGGAGTGGTCAATTATTCGGTGATCTAAGAGAGCAACTTTATGTTCAGGGACCTAAGCGCCTGCATGAGCGCATAGCCCAGCTTTTGCTCATGGCGGGCATAGAATCAGACATAGAGGACCTAGCTGACATTTTGTTTCATCTGTGGCGCAGCGGGATCTACGATGCGGCACGGGTAAAAGGCAACATGACGGTGACCGAGTCGCAACTATACGAGCATGTTGCCTCTCGTACCCGTTTTTTTCTTCGAAGCGTTACCATGGGGAATGATTGAAATGAAGAGTGAACCAAAGATTCTTGTCGTTGGCGCAACTGGCTATCTTGGACGTCATATTGTCCAAGTATTGCTGGACCAGCAGCGAACGTTTACGGCCGTGGTCAGAAACTCATCTAAACTGATTGCTATGGGGGTACCTGAGTCACAGATCCACCAAGCTGATGTGACGGCGTCCGCGTCGTTAGCAGGGATCTGCCAAGGGGTCGATGTTGTAATCTCGTGTTTGGGTATCACGCGTCAAAAAGACGGCCTTGGGTACATGGATGTGGACTACCAAGCAAACCTTAACGTCTTGCAAGACGCTGAAAGGTCAGGGGTGAAGAAGTTTATCTATGTGTCAGCATTAAATGCGCCATTGCATCAAGAGGTGCGTTTGTTACATGCCAAAGAACAGTTTGCCCAACGACTGCTAGCGTCGGAGACCATCACCCCTTGTGTCATCCGACCAAATGGTTTCTTCTCCGATCTCAAAGAAGTGTACGACATGGCAAGCAGGGGGACTGCGTACGTGTTTGGCTCCGGTGAGGCTCGATTGAACCCTATTCATGGCTCGGACCTCGCGCAGTTCTGTGTCGAAGCGATCGATGCTTCTGAAACCGAACTGGACGTGGGCGGACCAGATATTCTCTCCATGACCGAGATCGCACAATTGGCTTTTGAAGCGCAGCACAAGCGTCCTTCGATCGTACACGTCCCCGATTGGGTTAGAAAGATCGGATTGAGGTTCGTAGGGTGGCTGCCCGAAAAATGGGGAGGACCAGCAGAGTTCTTTTTAACCGTAACGGCACGGGATATGATTGCCCCGCAAGTTGGTACGCACTCGCTCAGGGCGCATTATACTGAACTGGCGCGTGAGGGCCAATAAATACAACGTAAGGTTGGGTGTCGCATCCCCTCTCTGCCATCTATCTGGGAAAGGGGAAGTAGCGCCTCTAGTGCGGTATGAGGAGAGAAATTTTGTCGGCATGAAGTCATAATCATAAGTGTCAATCAACGCGCAAAAAGTGTCAATGTTAGGTGATGGCCTTGTTGCAATAGTGGGTATCCGATAGCGTAAAACGTCATACAACGAGACGGAAAAGGAACCACAATGTCAAAATCTGTTTGCCGAATTTGTCTAGGAAATCATGACAATATCGAACCGATACATCAAGCTTGCACAGAATGCATCACACTTTGCTTGGACAATGCACAAAATGTCAAACCGTGGAGTTATTACAGTATGGTGCTTCAAGTGTCGAAGAAGCGCGTGTTTAACTCTCTACACCGCACTGAGCATCTATCGGCTCTTGAGCGGCAGCAGGTGTCGCAACTAATCAGTGAACTAGAAGCCCTTTCTCGTACCATTTTTACTAACGCATTCTCTGGCGAAGAGCAGTATAAAGTTCAGTTCTTACGAGAGATCACCCAGTTTAAAGAAAGTATTGCCCAGCTAACCGCTTCCGATTTAGAACCAGATCTTCCCTCATTTTCAAATCACTCTTCTCGATGATTCAAACCTTTTATCTGCGGTTGATTGCATATCACTGCAGGTGCTTTCATTTAAAGGAAAAGGCAATGCTAGATTGGATCAAGAAACAGAGTATCAAAACACAACTTAAGTTGACGCTTTGTGGCCTCTTGCTCGTAGCTATAACATTCATAGGGAATATGACTTACCACCAAGTGTCCGCTATTTTGATTAACAAAGGAATACAAAGTACTCGCACTCAGCTTTCTGCTTTGTCGACACAGTTGCAACACCAATATCAGACATATCAAAAAAAAGCGCGACGATTCAATCAGATACTACGCTCAGCGTATTTACCGAGTATTCGGTCCGCCACTGCCATTCGGATGCTAAACGGAGTCCAGTATCAGGAATTGACCACCGAGGGTGAAAGGGTGACTGAACGTTTTACTCAGGTCGATCAGTTTTTGCAGGATACCGGTGTCGTGGCCACAATTTTTGCTGCGACGCAGGATGGCGATTTCATTCGGATCACGACATCGCTGATGAAGTCCAATTATCAAAGAGCCTACGGTACCACCTTAGGTAAATCACACCCGGCTTACGAGACTCTGCGGGCTGGCGGTGAGTACAGCAGTCGAGTGTCGCTGTTTGGGCAAGAATACTTATCGTATTACCAAGCGATCACTGAGGGCGACCAAGTGATTGGTGTGAGCTTTGTCGGAATTCCTTTGCAACAGGTGCAAAAAGAGTTGTTCTCAAGCCTAAGAGCGATTGTATGGGGGCAGACGGGGTATTCTATGGTGGTAGAGGGGAAATCGGGGGAGCGGCAAGGACAGTTTTTGCTCCACCCTCATTACACTTCGAATGACCGAGTTACTGATATCGGCGCGACAGAAGACACTAACCCTTTTCGACAGTTGTTTGAAAGCACCTCTGGAATTGTGTCGTATGAGTTGGCGTCTGGAGCTGGAAACGCTCAACGGAAATACACTGCGTACCAATATGTTGAAGGGTGGGACTGGGTGATCATGGGGGGAACGTTTGAATCTGAGCTGGCTCAGGAGAGTAAAACGGTGATCATGCAACTCCTAGGGGTGTTTGGTTTTGGTTCGTTCCTGATGATATTAAGTCTCAACTGGTGTGTGGCTCGAGTATTTGCTCCCCTACTAGAGATTACAATGCTATTGCATCGATTGGGCCAAGGGCAGTTTAATGTGAGTATGGCAGCAAGCTCTCAAGAGACAGGGCAGAATGAGGTCCGTAAATTAAATGAGGCCGCGCGAAATATGGTCTGGTCAGTTCGTGCTATCTTGAGCAGTAATCAGCAGATAGCTTCCACAAGTGATGTCCAGATTTCGAGTTTGGAAAGCAGCGCGGCGCGATTGAAGACGGACTCACACAATGCTCAGGAACAGTTGAGTCAGATGGTTTGTGCGGTAGAAGAGCTCTCGGCGTCTTCTGGCGCGATAGCTGAACAAGTTATTAAGATATCCGAAAAAGCGGAGAGAGCCAGGATGCAAGGGCAAGCGAGTCAACACTCCGCTCATCAAACCAGAGACTCATTGGATAAGATGGCTAATGATCAGGCTGAGCTGAAAGACAAAATTCGGGCTCTGGAGGTCCAAGCCGCTCAAATCGAGCAGGTCACTGGTCTGATAGGCGAGGTGGCTGAGCAAACTAATTTGCTGGCGTTAAATGCTGCCATCGAGGCGGCTCGCGCGGGTGAAGCGGGACGAGGATTCGCGGTGGTGTCAGACGAAGTACGTATCCTAGCTGCAAAAACTCAAGCAGCGATTCGGGAAATATCAACCATGACGGAGGCCTTAGGCAAGCGTGTCCATGAAGTAGTTAATGGTATGGTTAAAACGTCTCAGCAAAGCGAAAAAATGCATAGCACGATGATAGCACTGGAAGAAAGCGTATCAGAAATGGGTCACCTGATTGACGACATCAATACCGAAACTGCCGGAATTGCCACCACCACCGAAGAGCAGGCTCAAGTCTCTCAATCTCTCGCCAATCAAGCGCACCACATTGACACTCTCAACCAATCCGCAGCGCAAACGGCCGATCATCTGTCTAATCTCACCAGTGAAATACAGAGGTCAATGCACACGTTGCGCGGTGAGCTGAACAAGTTTCAACTTTGAAGCTGGAGGCCTTTAGAAGTGATGTTCAGACAACCGCGGCGCAAAAGCAGACAAAAAGATACCCAAGAGCAGTCTGCCGATAGGCGCCTGTATATGGATCTGTTACACGTATAGCATTGAATCCTCTCTCTAATCGTACATTTACTAATGCCTGCATCTTTCGGAGAGAGGGAATATGTTGAGTAAGGGGTTTTATGAAACTGAACAACAAACTGATGTTGATACTAGGAGTGCTGTTCTCTGTCACTTTAATGACGACGACAGGGGTTGGCTATGTTGAATTTCGCAATGAATCCATTTCAAAATCTCGCCACCTTTTGTCAGAAGAAGCAAGGCTGATTGGGCAAGCGGTCGATGAACGAATGTCTCGCAATTTTGATACATTGAACTTAGCGGCTCGTCAACTTGATTTGACAACGCATTCGTTGGATGCCTCGTCAACATTGAGCACACTTGAGGCGATCGTGGATACGCTGGAGGTGCTGAACGCCTATGTCGCGCTGGAAAATGGCCAAACGTTCTCCACGTCATCGGGAGGGTTTGTGCCGAACTTCAACGCTCGAGATAAACAACGAGAATGGTACCAACGTATTTTTTCAGGGGAAACCCGGGTGATTACCGCACCATACCTGAGTGCGGAAGGTGAGGTGGTGATGGCGTTAGGGGTGCCCGTCATGCTAGAGGGAAGAGTTGTCGCCGCCCTAGTGTCGAACATGAAAGTGGATCTCTTGACGCGCTACATCGCTAGCTTGTCTCACGACAATCAGCTTTGGGTGACTCGTGAAGATGGCTACATACTGGCAGCAAAATACCCAGATTTGATTGGGGAAGACATTTACGGTGTCCGACCCAGTTACCGTGCCTTCAAAAATCATAAGGCGAGTGAACATACTTATTGGCTCGGGGAGACCCAATTTTTTGTCGTGTCACACCAAATTCCTTCACTAGGATGGACGGTGTGGGAGTGGACGGAGTGGGAGAGTATGACTGAAGCCTCAGAGAAGAATCTTTTGGAACTCGGGGGGATGGCTTTGCTTTTTGGCGCCTTATTATTAGGGCTGATGTATCGATGTGTTCATTTTTATGTCGTTCGACCGCTTGGTGAGGAGCCAGAAAAGATAGTCACGCTCATGCAGCGAGTGGCCAACGGGCAACTGACGTTTGATTTGCCATCCAACACGGCCTCAGGTATTTACCGCGAAACGCTGGTAATGGCTGAACAGCTCAAATCTTTATTGATGCGGATCCGCTATCTGTCGGGGCAAGTGGAGGAAATCGCATGCGCTATCGATCGCGGTGCTGCTGATGTCAATAGCAACGCCTTCAACCAAATGCAGCAGTTAGAGCAAACGGCCACAGCCATGACTGAGATGGCCTCGTCCGTAGACGACGTGGCTAGCAATGCAAATCGAGCCTCGTCGTCTGTACAACAGGCAATGGGAGATGTCGCCCAAGGGCTTGCCTTGGTGGCTGAAGTGGATACGGGTTTGCGCTCTCTGGGTGAAGGTGTGAGTGAGGCGCAACAAGCTATCGAGTTGGTGGAAGAGCAGTCGAGACAAGTAGAAAAAATCTTGGATGTGATCCAAGCGATCGCCGAACAGACTAATTTGCTGGCCTTGAATGCGGCAATTGAAGCGGCTCGGGCTGGGGAGCAGGGGCGTGGGTTTGCTGTTGTGGCTGACGAAGTACGCCAGTTGGCCAGTCGAACTCAAAGCAGCACGGCGGAAATCCAGTCACTGATTACAGGGTTGCAGAGCACCATTACTCGATCCGTGACTATCATGTCGAGTAACACTGAGAATGTTCACACTATATTGAATCGTTCTCAGTCTGCCTCGGTCGCCCTACAAACTATTGAAGGCTCTGTGCTAATTATCCAAGACCAAAATGGTTTGGTGGCGACGGCCACCGAAGAGCAGTCAGTGGTGGGTAGCCAAATTAATCAGTCAGTACATGACGCCCATACCATTGCCACCACCACACAACAAGGCTCTGAACGCAACCGCGGTTTTGCTTCAGAACTGATGGCATTATCAAACTCAATGGATGAACAAATTACTCGTTTTGAACTCGACTAAGTTCCGTATTCAAACCTCAGCCAAGGCTGAGGTTTTAGTCACGTCACCATGTGCAATGGAATACCTTACTCAAGGTCGGCTTCTCTGGTTTGGGAGTGTGGGTGGGAGGTGGCGGCGCAATGCGTAATAGCTGAGTGCTAAAGTGGGTTGGAAGATTTCCACTTCGACCATAGAGTGACAGTTGGATGGCTTGTTCCTCTAACTGAAATTCCACTTCTTGATTACATGGAGGGGAGAAGGTTTGTGCGAGAGCGGCTTTGGCTAGGTGACGTTCAAACGGCGCTAGTGGGGTCGTCGCAATACACAGTGTTTGACCTGGTTCTAGTTCAGCGAGAAAGTCGAGGCTGAGCGGGTGTTGAGAAAAAGCCCGATGAATGTCAGTGCTACAGCCGACATAAATTAAGTTGAGCAGCCTGAGCGTGTTACGGTCAACGGCAAACTCACAGGTATAAACAAGATACAGTCCGCCAATTTTTGGCAGTCGGTGGCGATGGCGATACAACCAGTAGCCGTCAAAGGTCATTTCTAGAATTTTCATCATGTGGTCTCCAAATAAAGGTCACAAGCGGCGTGTCATTGCCCTCCAGTGTCGCTAAAACCTCTCTTCAATAACGGACAAAGAGGAGGCAATTTATGTCGTCCTGAACGCTTGGCTGAAAACTGCGCTGTTTTGTCTGATTTTAGCGAAACGCTCCGTCTAAAGTAGGACGCTTACGTCCATGTGAAGAGCAGGAAAGATGAATTGGATTACAAATGTGATAATGGCAGTCGCAAGTGCTCTGTTAGCGTCAGGGGCACAAGGTAAAATTACGCTTCATGAACCAAATTATTTCACTTTTGGCTATGTTGACCAGGTCAATACTAGCGTCGCAGTTGAAGGGGAGCATGGGGAGTATCAAGGAATGAAAAACACTGAAGCGAAATTTCAGTTCAGTCTGAAATTCCCTCTCTTTGAACAGCGAGATAGGGCCATTATGGGGGCATTCACGCAGACGTCTTTTTGGCAATTAGGCAACACTGACCGATCTTCTCCTTTTAGAGACAGCAATTACCGTCCAGAACTCTTTAGCCTGCATCATGTGAGCCGCAGGCTAAGCGTATCTCAAGGCTATCGTCATCAGTCGAATGGACGAGGGGGCGCACTCTCTCGGAGCTGGGAGCGTTACTTTTTGGCCATGCACTTCGATACGGGCTCTTGGGGGATGACTCTTCAAGGGTGGCATGCGTTCGCACTGAGTGATAATCCTGATATTTCCCACTTTATTCCTCCGTGGCAGTTGGATGTGAACGTCCCCATTGGAAGGGGGGAGTGGGCTGTTACTGGTGCCTATGGAGGACCTGCATCGCGCGGTTTTATTGAGACTTCAGTGACGCATCCGCTAACCCATGATCTGGCGGTGTTTGCCCAGTATCGCTCAGGATATGGGGACTCATTGCTGGATTATCGAACTCGTAACACCCGCATTACATTAGGATTCCGACTGTTCCCTTCACGCTTCTGATTTCAAGATAGGTCAAGGATTGTCTCAAAAAGCGTAAGCTTTGGCATGTTTGAAGAGGGAAAGTCTGATTTACTGAGTATATAAATTCAACGTTATGCATATCTTATTGCTAAGAAGGATGAGTGGTAGTCATACGATCTTTTAAATCGAAAATCTTGGTCGCGACCTCGTCGCTCTTGCTTGCTTGTCTCATTATCCTGACATCGCTTTCCTACTTTCTCGTCTCTTCAGACGCCAAAAAGCACATAGAGACAATTTCCGACCTCAAACTGCAGATCCTGACTGATGGTATTGCGCAATGGGCGTCGTCGTTCACACACGCTGTCGAACAAGTGGCGCCGGACTTTTCAATCGATCGTCGTGATCTTCAAATCCAATTGATGGTGGAGCAAATACAAAAAGCGACCCGAGCCAGCGAAGTGCTAGTCGCTTTCCAAGACGGGCGCTCTTATCACTCTGACACTGGGATCGGTAATGTGTATTTTTACGACCCACGCAAAGAAGCGTGGTACCAAGGTGCATCTCGCGCGAAAGCAATGACATTGAGCAGCAACGAGACCGCGTTACAAGTATCGGTGCCATTTTACTATGAAGGCAAGCATCGTGGTGTATTGAAAGCAACCAAGCCACTCAATGAGTTGCATTCTTTCATCGAAAAAGCGGAGCAACATGATGTAGATATCTATCTGCAGAATAATCACGGTGACGTACTTTACAGTTCATTACCTCTGCAGGGTACACCGCTATTCACGAGTGACGTCAGCCATATCGCATCTGGAGAGCTACAGAAAAGAGAGCAGGTCATTGAAGGCGTTTTGACTTCGGTGTACCAACAAACGGTAGCTATTTCCCAAGCGAACGTGTGGACTCTGAGTGTAGCTACTCCTAACAGTGTGGCGTTCGCGAGTCTTACCCAGATGACTCGTGATATGGGAGCTTTGACGGTGGGTATAGTGATCTTAGGGACAGGTTTTATGGTGTGGCTATTGAGCTACCTATGTCGACCTTTAGAGAGTCTGGCCAGCATGATTACGGACTTGGCTTCGGGGAGCAGTGATTTAACTCGTCGACTGACGTTACCTAAGGAGACCGAATTCGCTGAAATTGCACTTAATGTCAACCAATTTGCGGACAAATTGCACGGCACAATAAACACAGTAAAGAGCCTCAATGAGCAATTGCATGAAGGCGCACAGCAAACCTCTAGTGATGCCAATGGTGTGTCCGATGTCGCAAAGCGCCAGCTTGACAAATTGGAACAGTTGTCAGTGGCCATGGAACAGCTCTCCGCCTCTTCTCACTCGGTGGCTGATATCGCATACCAAGCGGCGGAGTCGGCAAAGTTAGCGCAAACATCTGTTTCACAAGGACGTACCGTTGTGCATGAAACACGTCGAGCGATTGCATCGATGTCGGGGGAAATCAAAGATGCGGCCAATGTTATTGAACGGGTTCAAGCGAATGCAAACGACATTGAGCACGTGATGTCGGTGATCGAGGATATCGCAGAACAAACCAACCTTTTGGCACTGAACGCCGCTATTGAAGCTGCTAGAGCAGGCGAATCTGGTCGCGGGTTTGCGGTAGTCGCCGACGAAGTCCGTTCCTTGGCCAAACGAACTCAGGACTCCACACGGCAGATCCAGCAATCCGTCATCCAACTGCGAGACAGTGCGATGGCTGCCAGTCATGTGATGAAGCAGAGTTTGATCACGGCAGATACCACCGTCAAACAGGGTGAGGCGTCACACCAGATGCTCGAGGAAGTTGAAATGTCTGTTCTGACGATTTCGGACTTGATCAACGACACAGAAATGGCGGCAGACCAGCAAAAGACAGTGGCATTGGAAGTTAGCTCAAACACCAATGATATTAAGGTGTTGTCACAGGGGGTATCGGAGTCCGCCTCACAAACGCATGAGAGAATGACCTGTCAGATGTCATTGACACTTGCGCAAAAGGACGCCGTTTCAGGCTTTGTCGTTTAACTAAAGGAGAACTAAATGAAACATTATGTGATTAGAACCGTTGGCGTTTTAGCTGGACTTATTGCGTCATTTGCTCAGGCTCAAGAGACGTTAGCGTTGGTGATTTCGAGTCTCAACAATCCGTTTTTTGTCACGATGAAAGAGGGGGCAGAGCAACGAGCTAATCAATTGGGGTACCGTTTGATTGTTCTTGACTCCCATAACGATCCAGCAAAAGAACTCGCAATTGTCGAAGATTTGTTGGTACGCCAAGTGGATGCTTTGCTCCTTAACCCGACAGACAGTGATGCTTCTTCCGCATCGGTTCGCGCTGCCAACAGAGCGTCTGTGCCTGTGTTTACCTTAGACAGAACCGTAAGTCATGGCGAGGTGGTCTCTCATATTGCATCCGACAATGTTCGTGGTGGATACCTAGCGGGCCAGTTTTTAGCAGAACAGTTAGGGCATGGTGCCTCCGTCGTGCAATTGGAAGGCTTGCCAGGTACGTCAGCTGCACGAGAACGAGGACAAGGATTTATCTCGGCAGCCGAACAATTAGAGTTTGAGGTTTTAGGGAGTCAGCCCGCCGACTTTGATCGCAGTAAGGGGCTAAGTGTGATGGAGAATCTATTGGTTTCGTATCCCGAGGTTCAAGCTGTGTTTGCCCAAAACGATGAAATGGCGCTCGGAGCATCCAGAGCCGTTATGGCTGCGCAGAAATCTGTCATTATTATTGGTTTTGACGGCACAGATGAGGGAATTAAGGCAGTAAGTGAGAAGATCATACATGCCACAATCGCACAGCAACCTAAACTGCTTGGTTCGACCGCGGTTGCGACCGTTCAGCGATTTATGATGAACCATTCTGTTGATGCTTATATCCCGGTTGAACTGAAGTTGATCACTGGTCCAACGCCCAAATAACGCCTTTGGAAGGATATGGTAGACGGATGGAATTTAAGGAGCGCTAAACGGGAGGAATGACAGTGCGTAGCTTGGAGGATATTGAGGTATTTTTGGATTATTTGGGGGATGCGGTGGTGGTGGTGGACGAGGAATCGAACGTCGTATTCGCCAACAGTGCTAGCCAAAAGCTGTTTCAATACACCAAGCAGGAGTTTGTGTCCTTAAAGGTAGAACAACTAATGGCGAATCACGGGGTTCGAGAAGGCCACAACGACAGAATGCGAACGTATATTCGAAATCAGCACCCCTCTCGGACAATTCAGCGTTCTTCCTCCCCGATTCTAGTGAGAGAGGCGATCCCATGCGTGCGTGCTAATGGGCAAGTCTTCAATGCGCGCGTATCCGTATCGAGTATTGAAGCAGGCGGTTCACGATATGGAATGGCTATCATTCATGACTACTCCAGTGTCTACGACCTCATATCGAAGCTTAACCAGGACGCGGTTACGGATAAGCTGACAGGGTTGTTTAACGGACGTTACCTCGAAGACTGGCTGACGCGATCACCGAAAAGCAATACATCAGTGGGGGTCGCCTATTGTGATTTAGGCAAGTTTAAGCACATCAACGATCAATATGGCCACAAGTGCGGGGATACCGTGCTGCGGGAATTTTCGGTACGACTTAAACAGATGCTTAGACCACAAGATAAAGCGATACGAGTGGGGGGAGATGAGTTTTTGGTGTTGTTCGAGTTGCAATCGAAAGGCCAAGGACGTGACGAAATGAGGATTAAAGCTGATGCATTGTGCAGTGTCCTGGCTGCGCCGTTTTATCTGCCGGATAAGCGCTTGAACGTCTCACTTGTTATGAATATGGGGCTGGGAGTTTACCCGGAGGACCACCCAGAATGGGAGGTACTGATCGATCGATGTGATAAGGCTATGTACGCCTCTAAGGCACAATCGATGCCTTATCTGTTTGTCCAGGATATCCCGTCCCAATAACAACACGCTGAAGGCGTGATCAGATTATAAATCGGTTTTTGTCTTAAATTGCTCTGGATTTGTCCGCTCTAAAGTTCTTGATAGTTTTATCATCGTTAGAAAGCCACCTAACCAAGCTATTTACAAACCATTTTGGTGATTTCAATGACAAAAGATAGTGTCCTAACCCCACCTAATACTTTGATGGGACGCCGCAGACTTTCAATTCATGACCGACACAAAATGGAACAGCTGACGTCAAAAGTGATGACACGGTACCATTTGTGGCTCGTCAATCATAAGTACGCGTTACAGCATGCAGATGACCTTTTTTTGGACGAGCAATGGACGAAATCTAGGGGGCTCTCGGAAGAGGATGAGGCCATCAGCCAGCGCTTCAAACGAGAATTGCTTGAATGTGAACAAGCGAGCCAGTCCAGCCGTCAAGACGCGCATGCGGAAAAACTCAAAGTCCAGTCTCGCGTGATGCAGAACGTTGAAAATACCCTGAAAGCAAGGTTGGCCACTTTATTCCAGGAAGCCGATCTCTCGAAGCTACTGAATCCAGTACCCGATTTCAGCTACTTGGTGAGCGTGGCCTACCAGCCCTCGTTATCATTCAGTCGCTTGTATCCGATGTGTGAGCTCAACCGAGCGTTGTCTAAGCAAGTTATCCACTTAGCCAAAAGCCCTCGTTTCTCGATGAAAGGCACTCGCCGTACGACAGCTCTAGACGACCCGAAGGTAGCTCTCGCACAATTGGGAATAGAAAACTGTCGGCGGTTCCTTCCCTTGCTGATGGCCCGACCGCTTGCTACACCCACTGATGGGGTCATGAGTTCCATCAGTAATAAAGTCTGGCAGCATTTACTGGTGTGTGCCAATGCTACCCACCACCGGCTTGAAGAGGCTGGCGTTGTTTCTCCAGAGCAGGGCATGTTACTTGGTACGATCAGACATCTTGGGCTCTTAGTGGTGATTAATCACTTTCAAACACAATTTGAAGAAGCGCTGCTGCAAGTGATGCAAGACTATCGACAGAGTAACTGTATGACGGAGTATTTTGCTTGCAGTGAGATAAAAATGCCCTTGGTGTTGCTGCCACAGCTCCTACAAAGGCATGAGAGAGGGATCGTTGAGCGTTTGATCGCACACATAGATTGGGGGCCGAGCGCAATGCCCCTAGCTAGAGCATTGCTGGAAGATTTGGAGGACGCTCCTCTGGACACTCGTTCAATCTATGGAGTAGCACTGGGCCAAGGAAGAGCGTTCGCAGTGTTCGATAACATGGATAAAAATCAGATCTTTCCGACCAAATTTGCCCCTCATTGGTTTGCTAATGTACGCCTGAGTGGGGAGGCTTTGTCAAAGCTGCAGCAAAGCCATCCAGGCATGCTGAAGCCATACCAATAGCAGAGGTGAGAATGGAAGCCCACGAAGGACTGCTCGATCAAAGGGTCAAGTTGCTGAACGTATTTGATACGGGAAGCGAGGGATTATGGTTGATGCGAATGAATGGGAGGATTCGTTACTACAACGACGACTTTTATCATCAATTTGATATTGTTCAAGAAGATGCTGATGTAGAAGACTGGATCCGGCTTATTCATCCTCTGGATATCGAAACGTTTCGCACGCAAATGCATCATCACGCAATGGCCAAAGAGGAACGGGTAGTGTCCGAGTACAGAGTGCAGAACCGGCAAGGTCAGTATCTTTGGATAGAGGCCTCTGGAGTCATGATGGTGGATGAGGAAGGTGCATTCATGGTCGGTTGCCATCGCAATATTTCCGATCGAAAATTGATGCAGGACTATCTGTACCAAACGGCGTATTTCGACCCTGTTTCTGGCTTGATGAACCGTAACAAGCTGAGGGTAGATCTCCTAGAGGAACGCGTCGATTTAGAGGGGCAAATTTTGCAGTTAGCCATCCAACGTTCTCACCTCTATTCGCGTCAGTATGGACAATCGGTGGAGGACGAATTTGTCTCGGCTATTCATGCCTTTATGCTCAAACAAAACCTCGAAAGCTATACGTTTTATCGACTGAAATCGGGTGTCTACGCAGTCCTCATGTCGATGAATATGTCAGTCAACGCACTGCGAGCTCTTGCCATGAAAATGCGCGTTTTTTTTGCCGACTTTGGTTCGTCCAGCAAGATATTTGTTGGCGATGAATTAGCGATTGGCGGAGTGTTCATTTGCCAAACTACTTCGGCTGAGAAAACGCTGGAAATTTTGGATAAGACGTGTGATTACGCGGGACGACAATGCGCTGGTCGAGTGGCCATTTATCATGGAGAGGTTCAGCAACATATTGAACGGTTTTTTACCATTCAGGAGTCGTTAAAATCGGCGATCGAGTCACAGCAAATATCAATAGCTTTGCAGCCCATTTGTCTGGCTGGATCGATGAGAACGGTCAGCTACGAAGCGCTGGCTCGATGGACGCACCCTGACATTGGTTCCGTAACGCCAGATGAGTTTATCCCGTTGGCAGAGGAGCAAGGATTGATCCATGCTTTGGGCCTGAGCGTGCTGGAACAAGCATGTCAATTTTTGTCAATGTCCGATCGACAAGGCCAGCCAGCAATCAAGGTCAACGTGAATGTTTCTGCGTTGCAGATTATGCGACACGATTTTGCGAAAAAAGCCATGCAAGTGCTCCGAAGACAGGGACTGCCCGCTGAACGTATTACGTTAGAGATCACCGAATCGGTATTGCTTGATGCCGATGAGAGTATTGTTAAGAAATTGTACCGGTTGCGAGCGTTAGGGTTTCAACTCTCGTTGGACGATTTTGGGTCTGGTTACAGCTCCGTTTACGGGCTGTTCAACTTGCCATTCAACCAAATTAAAATCGACAAACTTATCATCTCTGAAGCGCAGCATAATCGCTCATGTCAGGCTTTTATCCGTTTTCTGACCGATCTTGGTGAGGTCAATGGGATAGATATTGTCGCTGAAGGACTCGAGCATCAACACCAAATCGATCAATGTGCCACCTTGAATGTTTCCCACCTACAGGGATTTGCGATCGAGCACCCGGCAGCTATCACACAATGGCAGGCTCGTTTTGCTTGCGATCAATTGAGTAAATAGAATTGCGTAAATCAACAGTGGGCCTAGCATTGGCAGGGCTGACGTCCTGCGGTGGTGGGGGCTCCTCGAGTACCGACATGCATCTTCAGACGTTGCCAACATTAATCATGGCGTTTGTGGATACCCAGAACCATAAACAAGTCATTTCGGGAGATCTGGAAATTCGACAAACGCGTCGCGAGCCCCTTTTGCTCAACGGACCTGCCACTTTAACAGTATCACTTGGTAGTCAAGACATAGTGGAGCAAACCATCACGAGTTTACCGACTACGATTTCAATTCCAGAGTCTTCGTTGAATACAGCTCTTGTCGACCGTTTGTTAGTGAAGTTGGAGAGCGAACAGTTTATCAACGTGCAGCAAGCAGTTCGATTTTTCGATGCGTCCGGCGAGATTGAGGTTCAGGGGCCAGGAGGCAACGCCAAGCAGGCTTGGCTCTATGGTATTGAGCGTCCTTCGTTGCGTGTTACTCGCAGGGGCAATCATTGTTACCTTAACAATGGCATAGTTGCAGTGATTGACATGCAGAATACCACCGACCCACAAAGTTCGCCTATGGCGGCAAATCGCATAGACGATGATACCTATCAGCCCTATAATTTTGACTGTTCGGCGTCGACATACCATGCTCAAAAGAGTATCAGTGACAGTGGGGGTATTTGGACATACTCGGCGTTAAATGATGCTCTGTATTATGGAACGATAGTGCACAACATGTTTGTCCATTATCTTGGAGAACCACCGTTAGATCATCAAATCCGCTTGCGGGTACATTACGGTCCCCGTTCGTCAGTCCGGGCGTTTTGGGATGGAGCTTATGCTAACTTTTCTGATGCCTATCCATTTCAATACTCGACGGCGTCCCTAGATATTATCGCGCACGAAGTCGCCCATGGGGTGCTGCTGCGCCTATCCTCGATGTCTTACACCACACCGTTAGGTCTAGATGCGCAAACTCTATCGGAAGCGTTCAGTGATCTATCAGGCGTAATGGCTAAGCACTGGCTTGATCCGACTACCAACCTTTGGTGGCATGGTGAAGAAACCGACGGCTCAATTCGTAAATTGAACCAAATTCAAACCGAATCCGCCGCAGTGTCAAGCTATCTGGATTACGCCACTGCGGGCAACAATCCGTACTTGAGAATAGGATTGATCACCTACCCATTTTATCTACTGTCGCAGAAGTGGGGGGTAGAATCGACATATCAGGTTTATATTGATGCTACTCGGTGCTGGACAGCTGAGTCGACATTGATTGACGGGGCACGGTGCATCGTGTCATCCGCTGGTCAATTAGGGTATCCGACGTCTGATGTTTATGAAGCTTTTGACGCAGTCAACATGCCGCTGTTATAAGCAGCGGCATGGCTGAGTACATTAGAGGAGTGAGGTGAAAAAGCGATCTAAGTCATCATAGCGAGTCGTTTGACGAAACAGCTCTTGCCCGTTAACGATGAAAGTAGGAATCGATCGAATATCTAGTGCTTGTGCGCGCTGACGATCGGTGTCCAAACGGGCAAAGGTTGTTGGGGCATACATGACTTCGAGAAAGGCATCCGTATCATAACCAAGCGTTCGAGCGATATTGAGTAGCACATCAATATCAGCGATGTTTTCCGCTCGTTGGAGGTGAGCTCGTTGTAAAGCATCAAACATGTCCCAATGACCGTTTTCGCCTGCCAACTGCTCCGCGGCTTGGGTTGCCTGCGCTGCGAGCAAACCGCTCGGATAGCTAAACGACGCCTTTGCCATCGCCTCAATATTGAATCGATCAGTTGAGCCCTCAAACCGTTCACACGAGGCCCAATGCGCTAGGATCTCTTGTTTTGCTTGCGCCAAAGAACCGAAACGCTCAGCCATGTCCTGCGGTGTTCGCTGAAGCACGTAGCTACGGTGCGTTATCTTCAGAGGGTATTTTTTCTCTAGTTGTCGAAGCACTGATGATTGGATGTAGCACCAACCACATACCACATCATGAAAGAACTCGATATGAATGGTCATGGTCGGCTCCTCTTAAAGCATGCCTTCAAATTCGGTCGCCAAACGTTTTAACGTAAGGTCCGTGTCCGAAGTGAATTGGCCTTCGATGTAATGGGTCCCAAAGCAGCCAAGACTAAACGTAGCTTTGACTTCAGCTCCCCACCACGGCATTAGACTATGCAAAGTCTGCAGGCTAGTAGCTCCGCCGTTTGCCCCTGGTGACGTACTGAGCAACAGAACGGGAATATTGTGAGTACCAAAAAAGCCGGTTTCTGTCGTCGATAAACGAGATAACCAGTCGATAACATTCTTCAGAAAAGCAGGCATAAAGCCATTATGTTCTGGGACGGCGATCACCAGTGCATCGTGCTCAGAGAAAATATCCCAGAGTAATTGTACATTGTCAGGAATACCATTGGATTCAATGTCCTGACTGTAGATGGGTAAAGGGTACTCTATCAAATCCAGTAAGGTCGTGGTGTGAGATTGAAAATGCGACACCGTTTGCTTTAACAACTTGGTGTTGATAGAGCCTTGGTGGTTGCTTCCCGAAATTGCGAGGATCTTTTTCATTATATTCTCCTGTTAAATGAATCATCCGTGATTCACTATAATGTTTACTGTAGGATGATAAAGTTCCTTTTTGTGACTATATAATTCACTATCAGTAAATAATTTTTTGGAGGAGGAAATACAGTGGATAAATTGGTGGCGGCCAACGTGTTCAAGCGAGTGGTTGAATTGGACAGTTTTCACCTCGCGGCAGACGACCTTGGCTTGTCTCGATCTGCGGTGAGTAAGAACATTGCTGAGCTAGAGGGATTTCTTGGGGTTGCACTCATTACGCGCACTACACGCACTATGCGCGTGACACCGACTGGTGAGGAGTACTATCGCCAGGTTTGCCAATTGCTGGATATGTGGGCGATGGCCGATCAACAGGCGATGGCCGCTTCAAGCAGAATGCAAGGGACTCTCACTGTCAGCATTCCGATGTCGCTGGGTTTGGTGTCCATTCAACCCAAATTGTGTCAGTTTGCCAAGCAGTATCCAGACCTACTGCTCAATGTTCTTCTTTCAGATGAGCAAATTGATCTTGTCACTGGAGGTATTGATGTCGCTATTCGTGGCAGTGGGCATCTTAAAGATTCGACGCTGCATGCGCGTAAACTTGATACTCTCCCAAGAGTATTATGTGCTGCCCCTTGTTATTTGGCCGATATTGATCTTCCTCTTAATCATCCCTCGGACCTTAGCCATCATGATTGCTTGATTTACAGCTTGTCTACCTCGCCAACAAACTGGTTATTTTATTCAGAGGCTGAAGAGTGTCAGATCGCCATTCATCAGATTCGAATGCAAACCAATAACACCCTAGCGCTTAAGCAAGCTTGCGTTGAAGGGTTAGGTGTGATGCTGGCGCCCAAGATAATGGTGGAAGAAGAACTTACTCGCGGTGTGCTCCAACCTATTTTGACCGATTGGCGAATCCCCAATCACGATGTGTATGCTGTCTATCCGCAGCACAAAGAGCATTCCCTAATGGTGGCCGAACTGATCCGTTTTTTATCTCAAGAGATGGCGCTTGAAGCTAGCTTCTGAGTCAAAAAGTCGAGAAATACTCGCAATTTGATAGGCATATGGTCGCGCTCCGGGAAGAGAGCATAGATGCTTTTTTCTGGCATTACATACTGTGGGAGTAATTGCAATAACTCTCCCGAATGAAGGTATGGTCTGGCTATGAAATCGGGCAGTCTCGCAATACCAAGCCCTTGAGTTGTGGCCGACAATAAGGCTTCGCTGTTATTGACTCGGTAATTACCGGTTACAGAGATGCTCTCAATTTCGTGCCCTTGGGCGAAAACCCATTCTGCCGTCTCTGATGTGTGTCGATACGTTAAAGCATTATGCTGAATAAGCTCTCTAGGATGGCTTGGGACGGAACGTGCGTTAGACTCAAAATAGAGAGGGGAGGCGCATACGACGCTGCGACTCTTGATGAGCTTTCTAGCGATCAAACTGGAATCATCAAGATCCCCTCCTCGAATGGCCAAGTCATAGCCGCCTGCCACAATATCTACATAATCGTCACTCATGGTCATGTCGATTTGAATGCCTGAAAATTGCTCTAGGAAAGTGGGAATAATGGGGGCAACGACTAACCGCCCAAACGACATCGGGGCACTGATCTTAAGTGTTCCAATCGCCTGACTCTGTTGACTGGTGGCGGCATCCTCAGCCTTTTGCAACCAATAGTAAGCCTGATTTACATGCTGATGGAAGTTCATGCCAGCCTCTGTGAGAGACACTTGTCGTGTGGTTCTGTGCAGCAAACGCACACCTAGTCCCTCTTCTAACTGAACCACACGTTTGTTGACGGCGGATCGAGACACGCCTAATTCCCGTGCTGCTTGAGCAAAACTGGCGTGTTTAACTACCTCAAGGAAAAAAGGGATTGCATCTAAATGCGTCATGATTGTCACCTTTTTGGATACAGTGTGAATAGTATATGCTCTGTTCTCTAACCATTACAGTGAGCGTAAACTGGTTTTTCCACATCAATAAGGGAGAGCGAACTATGAAAACACTCGATACTGGGGTGGAGAAGCGAATCACACATCATGATCCAGCTTGGTTCAAGAAGCTGCTTTATGTCGTGTGTATTGGTGGGTTAGTAGCGATTAACTTTACCCTATCCAAATACGCCGTTAATCAAGGGATCAAACCGATCGATGTCGCGGTTTTTCCTATGGTGGGCGCTGCGGCTTTACTGATGCTGATGCTGGTGAGTCAGCGTCAGTGGCGATTCAAGGAGTTTCGTCACATTCGTTATTACTTTTTCGCAGGCTTATTGGGCGTGAGTTTGCCCAATTTAGCGTCCAGTGTCGCGCTTCAAAATCTTAATGCCAGTACATTTAGTGTCCTAGTGACTTTGTCACCCATATTCACGTTATTGTTTGCGATTCCTTTTGAACGCAGCACGCTGACCATGCCTAAAATTTTGGCCATCACAGTGGGAGTTCTGGCTGCAATGATGGTGACGATCACGCCTTCGATGCAGAGTGAGGTGGATGGATACAGTGTGTTAATTGCTTTGTTAGTGCCTTTGTTGTTAGGCGCTGGCAATGTATATCGCAGTCGTGCATTTCCCGCCAACGCCAACCCCGTTGCGTTGGCGGCTGGGATGCTTGCCCTGCAAAGTGGGCTTTGGTTACCAGCGGCGAATCCGTCAATTTTACTTGCTCCATCAGGGGAGGAATGGGTGCTAGGCGTTATGGCTGTAAACGCCTCGCTTAGTTATCTATTGACCTTTCGATTTCAACAAGTGACAGATGGGATCGGGTTCAGCCAAGTAGGCAATGTCGTCACGGTAACAGGGGTCTTACTGGGCGTGCTTGTATACGGTGAAGCGATCACCGTTGAGTTGTGTGCTGCGACTCTACTATTGGGCGCTAGCTTGTACTTGTTCAATAAATCTTAGGTTATTTTTAATAGGAGAAAGACTATGTCTCATTATAGCGACTTCATTCGTACCCTTTATCAAATCGTAGATAACAAAGATGCTCGCGCATTAGCGGAATTGCTTCACCCGGACGTGATGTTTACTTTTTCCAATGCCGAGACGGTGAGTGGAGTGAATGCGGTGACGGCAATCAATGCGCAGTTTTTCGCGTCTATCCAAACGATGAACCATACCTTTGCGGGTATGTACGAGGTGGGAGATACTTTAGTTTGTGAAGGGCAAGTGGATTATATCCGCTTGGATGGCAGTGCGTATGACGCAAAATTTGCAACAATTCTGACGTTAAAAGATGGCCTGATTTACCAGTATAAAATCTTTGCTGATGTATCTGGGCTCTAGCGTAATTTACTTGTCAAAAAAAAAGCTGCCAATTTGGCAGCTTAACTTCACCAATTAGCCTGTAGTTCAAAGCAGTGCTCCATCGCCTAAAGGGTTATTCCTCCGCATTCCACCATTTTCACACTAAAGTGTCACAGTATTCATGTCTAACCCCTATCGGTGAAGGGACCCGAAGATCCTGAGGGAAAAAACACAGCATTAGCTCAAAGGAGGCAGTGACCAGTCACCGTCAGGAGATAATACACATTAAGCTTAATACTACAAACGGATAATGTGCAGACAATGAATACGCATTTTCGGACAAGGCGTTGGCTTGTTATTGCGTTGGTAAGTTTATACTATGCTTGAAATAACCTTATTACTGATAAAAGTGTTTTTATGAGACTGCTGTTTTATTGTGCAGACAACTTTCAACTGCTGGACTTGTCTGGACCCGCTGATGTATTTGCGATCGCCAATATTCTATCTGAAGTGGAACACTTTACCATGCAGTATGTCAGTGAATTCGGGGGGCGCTTGCGGTCTAACTCAGGGGTTGAAGTTGAAACATCCTCGATCAATGACGTGATCGTTGACGAACGAGATGTGCTATTTGTGATCAATGGGCTCGACGTGGAGCGATTACCGTCACCCGCGGTGGTGCGTTTTCTTGATGAGGCGCATGATCGAGCAAGTTCAGTATGCACCATTTGTACAGGATTATTTATCCTTGCCGCGGCTCTGCGGCACATGCCTTATAAAGCTACGACTCACTGGCGCTATTTTGATGTGTTGCGATCGAAGTTCCCAAATATAGAGTTGCATCCCAATGCGCCTTTTGTGAATGATGGCAAGCTCTGGTCCTCTGCTGGGATCTCGACGGCCATCGATATGTCGCTGCATTTGTTAGAGCAACATTGTGGGCGCCGTCTCGCTCAGCAAGTTACAATGGCGATGGTCTTACCCAATCGACGCCGTCAAAACGATGCTCAGTTGAGCTTCCATCTTCTGTTGCAATTTGAATGCAGTGACACGAAATGGGAGAACCTGCTGCATTGGATCCAAGAAAATATCGCCACGCCTTTGGACACCGAAAAGATGGCCAGTTTTATGGCTATGAGCCCACGAAATTTTACGCGGCGATGTAAGCAAGAATTTGACATCACGCCGAAGAAGCTGGTCGACAGAATTCGCATAGAATTGGCCAATTCTCTCCTACAAGAAACGGCCTATTCCCTGTCCTACATCGCCAATCGGTGCGGGTACGGTCGCGAGGAAAACATGAAACGAGCATTTTTAAAAGGGAAAGGGATGACGCCCTTTGCGTTGCGCCGGTTGGTTAGAGGATCCTCATAACTCTGTCATTTTTTGCGGTGTGATTGTCGTTTCTTGGGGGCCATTTTCTGATGTTATGGATAGACCACCCCCTAACCAAATAGTTTCGGCAATGAAAACACTCAAATTTACTGATAAGACATACGTTATTCTCGCACCACTGAGTCTACTGACTTTTCTGTACATGTTCAGGTATGGGTATTCGACTTTTGACCTGTTCGTCAATGTTGGATTGGTAGCGGCCATCTTGATGCTCAATCAAGAGCGATTCAAGACGCTACTCCCGTATTTACTGTATGGTTTTGTCGCCTTGCATATTCATCAAGCCTACGGTGATACGATGTTGCACTTTGAGGTCTTCATATTATTGGCTTGCACGACAATTTATAATGACTGGAAAGTGGTGTTTCATTGCCTCATTGCTGCAGCTGTGCATCATTTGTTGTTCTACTACCTTCAATTTAACGCCCAATTTCCTATTTTCATATTCCCACCGAATAGCCCATTTTTAATGACTATCGAACACTGCTTGTACGCGGCATTGCAAGCTTTTGTCTCCATTTACGGCAGTTTGTCTCTTCGTCAAAACTTGGACAAACTGGACTATGTCGAAACTTCAATTGAGCACATGGTTAGAGATGACAAACTGTTTTTGGATGTGTTACTTAAAGACGACGGAGAGTTTGAAGTCAAGTTTAACCAAGTGATTCATCGTCTTAAAGAGTTGGCTGCTGCGCAAAGTAACGCCGTCGTTTCTGTGTCTAGTGTGACTCGCTCTTTGGGGGAAGATATCCAAAGTATTAATGATGAACTCTCTTCTCACGCTGTGAACACTGAAATGGTGGCAACCGCCATCGAAGAGTTGGGGACCTCATTTAACACGATTACTTCGTCCACAGAGCAGTGTAATGAAAATACTGGAAAAGCCCACCAGCTCAGCCAGAACAGTATGTCAAAAGCCGAGGATTGTCGTTTGGGTTTAAATGCACTGATGACTTTGGCTAGTGATACTCAAGTTATTATTGAGAACGTCACAAAGGACGCCGGTCAGATTTCGGCGGTACTGGAGACCATTGCCACGTTATCCGACCAAACCAACTTGCTGGCATTGAATGCTACGATTGAGGCCGCTCGGGCTGGGGAGGCAGGGCGCGGATTTTCAGTGGTGGCAGACGAAGTTCGCCAACTTGCTAACCGAACTGATACCAGTTTAGATCACATACAGAAATCCTTGACTCAACTGGCCGACAGCGTGACGAAGTCCAATAGTCACGTCGCCAGTATGCTGCAATCAGCGGATCAAGTGGGTCATGCATTGGATGAATTGATTGGGGGCTATCAGGATATTTCAGGAAATGTGACAGCCGTGAATGATGAGATGTACCAAGTGTCATCTGCGATCACTCAACAGAATAGCGCCTTAAGCCAAATCAACAATAATATGGCTTCGCTCAATACCTCCTCACAAAGCGTGAACTCTCGCATGGAATCCCAGCGCCAATCAATCGACGAGCTGCAAGCGCAAATGCAGTTGCTTCGGTCAATGAGCGAGAAATTGGTGGATAAATGAGTAAAGCAATAATGTTGCTCTCAACGACCGTCGCATTTTTACTTGGGTTTGGATTGCCAGACGTATTACCTAAGAAGCAGACATTTATAGAGGCTGCTCTACCGAGTCACGTCCAAGACTGTCAACTTTCTGGAGGGCGATGTTACGCCGAGGATGTGATTCTGACTTTAGAAGTGGGCCAATTTACGCCACTCCGGGAAACTCTGTTTCATTGGAAGTCTTCGGCGAGCTGGCCAGAGGCAGGCACATTGTATGTGAGTTCGGATGACCAGAGATTTGGCACGATCAAAGCAGAGCCGTTAGGTCAGAACCGTTATCGAGTCATGATCCCATATTGCTCAAACCAAGCGATGCGCATTATCGTGTTTCCTGAGCAGGATCGCGTTGGGATGCGTTTGCCTGTCCTAGGCAACCCATCATGAACGATAAGCTTACGACACGTTTCTAGCTTTCGCTGGGCCATTATCTTGGCGGTGAGAGGTGCCGGGGATGCTTGTGGCGTGGACCATATCGATGGCTAGACAGCAATCTAACGGGTGGCTTCCTTCTTGAAAGGGGCACGAGAGGGGCTTGAGTTGGTTGCTGAGCTGTTCAAGCATAAAGTTGGTCGTTGAGGTGGCGAATTACTGACCGAGTATGGTAGAAATCGCAGTGAGAGAAATGGAAGAGCAATATGTTGGCCTAAGCCCCTCCGTTTTAATGTCTGAAAGGGGATAAAATAGGGTAATTTCTTTACCCTATTTTATTTTTAAGTAATTATGGTTAAATTAAAAATAATAATAAGCGGAAAGAGAGGAATAAAATTGGTGATCATTTGATATAATGGGGGAGTTTTTAATCTCATTGCCATATAATACCCAAGAGGTGGAATTGATTATTTGCCACTTTGAGGAAAACTCATAAGAAAAATAATAAGAAAAATCTACGGCAATTTCACTGTCTGTGGAATAACGGGGGCGACTAATATTTTCCTCATTACTCTCTATCCCAAAATAATATTGAGTAAACTTTTTAGAAAAATAATGAAGGCTCATGGATGGAGTGAATGTAATTTTACCCATATCGATCGGAAAGAACTGAGTGAGTCCTAGATTATAAGATTTATATCGGCCCATAATGTCGTGAGCAATGTAGGCGGAAGACACGCCCCAAGGTGTGTAAAAGTCGCTCACCAAGCTCGCATCATAAGTAGCTTCTCGTTCTTGCATTCCTTTAAGAAATTCAGAGTCGTCAGCCTCATAACCACTGTGGCTTAGATTGACTTTGACACTTAGGTTAATAGGACTGGTGTCGCTACCGAGGAATCGATAGCCTAAACCCGACGAAGTTAAAGAGAAATCGTTGCCAAGATATCCAATATCTACCTCAGGTATCCATTCATTCTCAGTGCCACGATACAATTCTTGGCCAAAAGACAGTCCCGCTCCTATGAGCCACGTATTCTCGTTCGTATACACGTTGCCATGCTTGATGTGCACAGTTGCATGGCTCGATGCACTCACCAGCAAAGCGCAACCGCTTAGTATGATTGGAGTGTAATTCATCATCGTTAATTCCCTTGGTTCATGAAGATGCGGGGACTCATGCTACGTTGTTTTTGTTGCCTGTTTTGGCCCAATGTCGTGCAAAAAAGGACAGAACAGTTTGACCACCTTTAGGCTGGAGGGTTTGCTGAGTGGGGAGGCTTAGGGAGAAACGAGTTCGGTTCCACTGGCGGATAGGAGAGGAACCCTTGATAGAGATGCACTCCAAGTTTTTGAATCAATGTTTTGTCTTCGGCGTTTTCAATACCAACTGCGATAACCTCAATGTCTCGATCGACGCTGAACTCAATCAAAATCTGCAGTGTCTGATAACACCTTGGATCGTGCTGGGCACTTGCCACCAACCCTGGTGCGATTTTGATGAGTGATACGGGGAGTTTAATAAGGTGGGTTAATGATTGCAAACTGGTGCCAAATTGGTCAATTGCTAAGCGGAATCCGTGGCGGTGCAGTTGGCTCAACTGATGGAGGATTTGAGTATCAAAATCCTCCAACTGAAGTTCTGATAACTCCAGAACAATATAGTGGGGCTGGAGATTAAACCGCTCTACTGTATGCCTGAGCAGGAGCGCAAACTGTGGGTTGAGCAACTCAAGGATAGAGATGTTCAAATGGACAGAGAATAGTTCAAAATGATGTACTTCCAATGTAGAAAAGTATCGGCAGGCTTGCTGGAAAATAGAGTATCCTAATGACTGTATGAGGCCTAATTGTTCAGCGACGATGACAAATTCGTCTGGTTCGAGCAAGCCCAGCTCAGGGTGAACCCAACGGGCGAAGACTTCATAGCCAGTGACCTGAGTCGTTTCAAGACTGAATATTGGTTGAACTTGGAATGATATGGCTTGAGTCTGGATGGCTTGAGGCAATGTGGCCCGAATGACAAAATAGCGTTCAATATTCGTTTGAATTTTTCCGGTATACAGTGCGACACGGTCGACCGGAAGTGACTGGGCGTGCTCACAGAGTTTACTCAAGGTATCGAGTAGCCTATCTGGTGCCATCTTGATGTTCGAAGTCATAATGCCGATAGCAATGTCCTGAGAAGTTAGCCATTTCTGTTCATGGTCTTTGACAAAGTATGACGCAAGCAACTTCGAGGTAATATTTTCTAGTTTACTTCGAGAGTAGTCTCCCGCGGCGCGTACGACAAACATATCGAGAGTACAGCGGTAGATTCGATAGGGTGCATGACCGAAGGTGTCCTTGAGTCTTGAGATAAGATCGTAAGCGATTTCCGAGACGATATGATGGCCCCAGCGACGGATAAGTTCGCCCATTTTAGGTATGCGAAGGGCAAAAACGGTATGGGCGTTGACGTCAAAGTCACTGTCATCCAATAACTTACGCCGATTGTATACTCCAGTTTCTTCATCGTGGTAGGCAGCGTGAGTCAGGTAATCTTCAACCCACATTTTTTCGGAGACATCGCGATGGTTACCGACTAAATAGTGTTCCCCGTCGGCTTCATAGACGACCAAACTAGTGGCCTCAATCCAAACAAAACGTTGCTGACGATTTTGAACGCGATAATGCACCGTGATCTTGTCGAAACCGTATTGAATTTGTTCGTCCAATGTACGAGAGAAGTGTTGAAGATCGGCAGGGTGGATCAGTGATTTCCAATGTGCCAGCGTTACTCGGCCAAAGGGTAGAGAGAATTGTTGATAGAACGTATGATTGAAAAACGAGAGTTCGTTGTCGCCAGACATGGACCACAGGCCTTCTTTGGTCGTGTTGAAAATCTGGCATAGATTAGTGTTGCTGTATACGTCGCGCGATTCTTTGCTCATGTGTCATCCAAGTTTGCGTCGACGATTGTATTGTGAGTGAGCCTTCTGCCGACGATATCACTTCAGCACATCGCCTTCGACAATGCTACCTCACCTCTTATAGCTGGCCGAAAATGCGCGTTTGTTGTCAGGAAAGGCGCTTTACACTGCCGTTGTAATCATCGGTTTAATCTACAAAGTGTTGGTGAAACCAATGGTAAATACAGCGCCGCCGTGTTGATGATTGTTCGCCTCTATCTGCCACCCATGCCGTTCGATTATCCCTTGAGCGATGTACAGTCCAAGCCCATACCCGGGTTGAAGACCACTTTTTGGGGCACGGAAGAAGGGTTGAAAAATCTGCTCTCGTATCGGTTTGGCGATGCCTGGACCATCATCTCGAACCGAAATAGATAAATGAGCAGAGGAGAGGGACCACGAGACTTCAACGTAGCTGTGGGCATGTCTAAGCGCGTTGTGGAGTAAGTTATCCAACGCCCGAGCTAACAGATGCCCATCAATAAGGAACTCTGTTTCCAAGCCTGATGACTGGCGAAAAATCGGAATAGTCCGGACTTGAGGCAAAGGTTTGAAATTGTCCAACCACTGGTGTAGGAAAGTGGAAGTGAGAAACTCTGTGGGCTCGTGAGTATCGTAAGTCATATGTTTAGCGTAGAGGAGAGACTCATCCACTAAGGCCTCGAGTTCTTTAAAATCGTCTTCAATGCTGATGAGTGACTGGCTACAATCGCTGTCCGTGACTGGTTTACGGGCGTGTTCTAGCTCAAATTGAATACGAGCTAGGGGGGCTCTCAGTTCGTGTGATACGCCTATTGCTAAGCGCTGATTCGTTGTAATGGCATCTTCTAGACGTGATGCCATGGTATTAAAGTGGGCATTGAGTGTTCCGAGTCGTAATCCATCTCTTGTTGATGCTCTAGCACTTAACTTTCCACTTGAGAAAGTTTCTAGGGCCTGCTTGAAGTGCTGTAGTTTTCGTTGCAGTGACCATGTCCAGATTACAACTCCCACAGCGAATAATCCGGTCAGCCCGATCGCAGAAATGTACTGATGAAAAACCAGCGTTTGGTGTGTGCTGACGGGGCCAAATTGAAGAGTTCGACCATCAGAAAGCAGTCGTTTGATGATGATGGCGTGTTCGACATCAGTGACGACGAGCTCGCCATTTAACCAGGCCATTTTCTGGCTCGCAGTCAGTGCCTGTGGAGTGACGATCTTTACTGGTATGTTCGGCGAGGAAATAGTGTTCAGAAGTGAGCCCCAATCTGCTTCAGGCGTTTGAAGCAGCAACTGTTCTGCCATGGCCATGCCCCCGGAAAAATCGTGCCGAATGTCACTGGCAACGGATTCAGGGAATAGCGTGATGACGGCTTCTTTGAGCAATAACCCACTGGAGAGCCAAGTCGAGAAAATACACAAATATATAGGGAAAAACAATTTAAACATAGTAGGGTGAGAGTCTTATTTACGTCCAGGCACTGGTGATCAATCGATAGCCTCTATTCCTGTGTGTCACAATTTTTTCTGGCTCATTTCCTTGGTCGCGAAACTGTTTACGTAGAGCTGCTACTTTGACGTCCACGGAACGGTCGAGTCCATTGTAGTCAATACCTCTAAGCGCTTGAATAATATGCTCGCGAGTGACTGTCTGATCGGCATGTTTTGCCAGAACAACAAGGACCTCGTATTCCGCTGGGCGAAGGCTATGCAAGGTATTTCGGTAACTGACCGATTTGGCATCTAGGTTGATAGTCAGTTGATTCACAGTGAGTACATTGTGATGTTTGAATGACAAGTAGCTCTGGGTAGTTTTCTGCGCCCCAAGCTGCCGTTCGAGTAGGCGGATATGAGCCAAAAGAACCTGCGGCTTGATCGGTTTCACAAGATATCCGTCAGCCCCCAATTCGAGTCCTGCTATCTGATCAAAGTCTTCGTCGCAACCCGTTAGTACCAAAATTTTACCTGTGAATGTAGGGCGGATGGAGCGACAGACTTCGAAACCACTCATTCCAGGTAAGACTATATCCAGTAAAACAATATCCGGCTGCTGGTGGTTAATTACGGATAAGGCTTCCTTACCATTATTGATGACGTCGACATGATAGTGGTGGGTCATTAAAAAACGAGTGATTTGCTGCGCGTATTTAATATGGTCTTCAACGACAAGTATATTAGTTTTCATATAAACGCTCACCTAAATATAGACATAAATAACTTGTGATACATATCACGTACTAATATTACATATGATAACATATTTGTGAATGAAAACGTCCACACTAATTAATACTATCAATTTTATTGTTAATAACATACACCGTCGAATCTGTGGTATTGATATTTACTAAAGTGATGTATGGCTAAGAAACTGATATTTTTTTGTGAAGAAAATTTTAATTTATTGGATTTAGCAGGACCTATCGATGTATTTTCCATTGCTAACCAAGTGATGCCAGAAAACTTGTCGCAATTTGGAATGATCATCTGCAGTGCAAATGGGGGTAAGATAACTTCACGCTCGGGAATTGCGTTTGATACCGTGGCGTTAGATACGGTCGAAGTATTCGAGAACGACATTGTTTGGGTCGTCGGTAGTGAGGACCATCTGGCGCAGGTAGAGCCGAAATTGGAGCTTTTCATTCAACAAAGGTTTCGACAGGGAGTACTGATTTGTACCTCCTATACGGGCATCTTTTCGGTCGCCGCAGCCCTAATCAATGAACAGTTGACGGCGACGACTCACTGGCGTTTTACCAAAAACTTAGAAAGCCAATACGAAAACGTGCATGTAAAACATGATATCTCTTATTACGCTACCGGGCCCATTTGGTCATGTGCAGGCAGTTCCACAGCCATCGATATGAGTCTGCACCTCTTGAATCTTTTTGGTAGCCGGAAGCTATTCAATGTTGTTTCAAAAAAAATGGTGATGCCTGGGGTTCGTCGAGAAAAGGAACAACAATTGCCGCTTCAAATGCAGATTCAAACTTCTAGCAGCGAGGAACGATGGCAGCAATTGATCCCTTGGATCAGACAAAATATCTCACGAGCCTTGACGGTCGATGTATTAGCAAACCATATGGCAATGAGTCCCCGGAATTTCACGCGCCATTGTCATCAAAAGTTCGGTCAATCCCCAAAAAAATTGATCGACCAAGAGCGTTTCAATGTGGCGGTGAGCTTGGTAGAGCAGTCAGATCATTCTCTGAGCTATATCGCGTCTTCTTGCGGTTACTCAAGAGCTGAAAACATGAAGCGCGCTTTCATAAAATACGCAGGACGCTTACCCAGCGAATATAAGCAAGCTCCTGCGGCATAGAGTCTAACGATACACGTCCCCAAATGCTTGGGAGGCTATTGCTTGGAGTGACGAATACGTGTGCGTAGTGTTAACTCGACGGAGGTAATACAATAGTCATCCAATAAATATGATTGTCCAAAAGTCAATTAGCTCAACTACGTAAACTTCGTCAAACTAAACCGCCGTTGACTCGCAGGACCTGGCCATTGACCCATTGGCCTTCAGGGCCACAGAGGAAAGCCACGATCGAGGCGATGTCTTCTGGGGTACCAAGACGCTCCATCGGGGCCATGTTGGCCAACCGTGCAATCTGCGCCTCGGATTTGCCTTTCAAAAACAGCTCTGTGGCAGTAGGCCCAGGTGCGATCGCATTGACGGTCACCGACCGACCTCTGAACTCGTTGGCGCCGATGCGTGTCAGGCTCTCTACGGCCGCTTTCGTCGCGGCATACACGCCATACCCTCCCAGATTTAATCCCACCACCGACGTAGACAGGTTGATAATGCGCCCGCCAGAAGGCATGCGTTTGGCCGCCTCTCTCAACCCATAGACGGTTCCGTTCAAGTTGATGGCGATCTGCCGGCTGAGCGCTTCGTCATCGACTTCCGCTAACGGAGCGAGGTGCATGATCCCTGCGCTGTTGACCAAAATGTCGATCGGCCCATGTTGTTGTTCGATGTCATCAAACATCTGGGCCATGGCATGGGGATCGGAGACATCCGCTTGATGCAGGAAGGCGTGTCCGCCGTTAAATTGGATTTCTTGTGCGACCTCCTCTGCAGCGGTCTTATTGGTAGCGTAGTTAAGGATAACGGCCACCCCGTCCTTGGACAGGCGCTGAGCAATCGCGGTACCAATGCCACCAGAGGCACCAGTGATGAGAGCAAGAGAAGTGGGCTGAGTCATGATTGAGCTCCGTTGTTGAAAACAGTACGTGCACTCTACCATTGAGAATTAATCGGATAATGGGGTATAAATTGTTATCTGTGTTCGGAGAATACGAATAATCATGGACAGAATTGATGCCATGCGGGTGTTCACCCGCGTTTTGGAACGGCGAAGCTTTACTTTGGCCGCAACGGATTTGGGGTTGCCACGATCGACCGTCACGGACGCCGTCAAGAAGTGGGAGACCCGACTGGGAGTACGGCTGCTTGAACGCACCACCCGTCATGTGAGCCCGACCTTAGATGGGGACAATTTCTATGCGCGCTGCGTCCAAATTCTACGTGATATCGATGACGCTGAGTCTGCGTTTCAAGATGAAAATCCCAAAGGGGCGTTGCGAGTCGATGCCCACGGCTCTTTCAGTCGGCATTTTATTTTGCCAAGGCTTGGGGCGTTTTTACAACGCTATCCCGGTATTAACCTGTTTCTGAGCGAAGCAGACCGACGAGTGGATCCACTCAGAGAAGGCATTGACTGTGTGGTGCGTATTGGCCACTTGCAGCAAGATGATGTGGTGGCGCGCCAGATTGGCCTGCTCGAAGAGGTGACCGTTGCTTCGCCAGCCTACCTGGCAAAGTTGGGTACCCCGAGATCGTTGAATGCGCTCAAGGATCACCAGATGGTGGGGTATTGCGCATCCGGTCAGTCGGTGGCGATGCCCCTTGAGTTTCAGGTGAACCGCAAAGTGACCACACAGCACTTAGCCGCGTCACTGTGGGTCAATTCGGCCGAGTCTCTCGTGGAGGCGGCCAAGCGCGATCTGGGGATCATTCAAGTGCCTCGCTATCACGTGGCGAACGCCTTATCACAGGGGGAACTGGTGGCGTTACTCGAGGCGTATCCGCCTGAGCCCTCTCCTGTTTGGGTGTTGTTCCCGCCCCATCGTCAGGCGTCTTCACGCGTGCGGGTGTTCATCGAGTGGCTCCAACAGACGCTGGAGTTTTAAAAAAGATTGATAACGAGCGGCTGTGCACTGTGTGGTCTGCGGCGGTGACACGGTGGATCATCAAGCCCCAACGGAGGACGTATGAGCCATGCTCGAGAGATAGCGCCTTAGGCCGGGGTGTTGATGGTCTGGTGCCCATACGAGCGCCACGTGACTGAGTAGGCCGTGGCCTTGCAAAGGACGAATACAAACTGAGTCGTCTAAGCGTTCGGTCAGAGAAGCGGGCGCAATGGCAATGCCAAGGCCTGCTTGGGCCATGGTGATTGCCGTCCGCAATTGAGGAGCGGTGTAGGCACGATCGATCCCCACTTGCGCCGCGGCAAAGGCCGCTTCAAGCTGATCACTCAGCGCCGGGCCGGTTTCTCGCGGAAACATCAACACCGGTTCTTGGTGCAAGTCGGACAAGGTGACGATGGGGACGAGCGACAACGGATGTGCAGCTGGGATCACGGCAACAAACGGGTCATCAAATAAGTTCTGGTGTTGCAGCGTGGCACTCGCGTAGCACGGCAGCCGCATCACGGCGACATCCAATTGGTGCGTGGTCAATCGCTGCGCCAGCTCGGGCATACTGTGTTCTTCGGCGTGTAGGACCAGGTCAGGATGCTGCTCACGAAGCTGTCGCAGAGCATCGAGGACGCGTCGACTGCAGGTAGTGGAAGACGCAAAGCCCAATCGCAGAGACCGATGTTCTCCTCGTGCGCGCTGCTGCAACGTATGGCTTAACTGCTCGACCTTTGCCAAGATCTCCCGGGCTTCGTCCAACAATAAGTGCCCAGCTTCAGTGAGTGTGACGCCACGCGACCGTCGGACAAATAAGGTCACTCCCAGTTCGCGCTCCAGTTTTTTGATCTGCTGGCTCAGCGGCGGCTGAGCGATCCCTAATTGTTCTGCCGCACGGGTAAAATGGCGAGTTTCAGCGACAGTGACAAAATACTTGAGATAACGAAACTCCATCACAGACCTATATAATTTTCATATCAAAATAAATCTTTTTTATATTGGATTCCATCAAGGATAAAAGTCAATCTAAATACACACTTTGATGCATATTGGAGCAAAGGTATGGAGAAGGTGACGCACGGATCATCGGTGCCGCTGGCCAGTCAGATAGGCAGGGAAAATATAACCCCACCACACACCTGGGGTGAAGGCGTGATATACCAGACGTCGTTAATGAGTGCGCTGATCGCAGGTGTCTATCAAGGCAGCACATCGGTAGGGACTTTGTTGCAACAAGGCGATTTTGGCCTAGGCACGTTTCACGAGTTGGATGGGGAACTGGTGGCATTAGATGGGCAGATCTACCAACTTCGAGCGGATGGCTCCGCCTGCGTGGCGCCTCCTCATCAGCGTGTCCCCTTTGCGGTCATGACGCGTTTTACCCCTCATCAGCAGCTCGCCGTCAGGGAACCGATGTCGCGCCAGAAGCTGCATCAAGAGATCGATGCACGGGTGCCCAGTGATAACCTGTACTGTGCCATTCGTATCGAGGGCCGCTTTATGCAGGTTCGCACTCGGACCGTGCCCAAGCAGGTGAGCCCTTATCCTCCTATGGTGGATGCCATCAAAGGCCAACCCACGTTCACATTCGAAGGGCAGGATGGGTCGATTGTCGCGTTCCGTAACCCTACCTATACGCAAGGTATCAACGTACCGGGGTATCATGAACATTTCGTGACGCACGATCGTACGGGTGGGGGACACGTTCAGGACTATGTGTTGCAGTCAGGGCAGGTGCAGATTGAGACCTTGTCACGCGTGGTGATCGAGACCCCGACTACGACGGATTTTCTTCACGCCAATTTGACACCAGAACACCTACACGCGGCCATTGAACACGCCGAACGTTGAGTTAACACGAGGAGAATGGTCATGATGAACACACCGCTTGAAGCGCGCACAGGCGCGCAACTGATGGCACAACAACTTGAAGCAACAGGAGTTCAATACGTCTTTGGCCTCCCCGGCGCCAAAATTGACCGATTGTTCGATGCCCTAAACGACACCAGCATTACAGTGATCCCCGTTCGTCATGAGGCCAACGCCGCCTTTATGGCGGGGTGTGTGGGCCGTCTGACAGGGCGTGCAGGTGTCGCGTTAGTCACGTCAGGTCCCGGGTGCGGCAACTTGGTCACTGGTGTGGCGACGGCGAACTCGGAAGGAGATGCGATGATCGCCATTGGAGGGGCCGTCAAACGGTGCGATCAACATAAACAAACGCATCAAAGCATGGCTTCGGTCAGTATTTTTCGCTCCATCACACAGTTCAGTGCCGAGATCAGCCATGTTGACGCCACCAATGAAGTACTGGCCAATGCGTTTCGTATCGCTGAATCCGGCCGTCAAGGCGCGTGTTTTGTCAGTGTGCCTCAAGATGTTCTCGACGCAAGAACCACTCGTACGCCTATCGTGCCCACGCCGCTGCGCCCCCAAGCCACACTTGATCGGGACCGTGCCTGCGCCGTAGCGGAGCGGATCGCCCAGGCGGAGCGTGCGGTGGTACTGGTAGGGTTAAATGCGAGTGTGCCGCGCGTCTCCCATGCACTGACTTCCTTTCTTCAACGAACCCAACTGCCCGTTGTCGGCACTTATCAGGCGGCTGGGGCGGTGAGTACGCATTACTATCACCGGTTTGCCGGTCGGGTAGGGCTGTTTAACAACCAACCTGGTGATGTGTTACTGCGCGAGGCGGATATGATAGTGGCAATTGGTTTCAACCCCATCGAGTACGATCCTGAATTGTGGATGCCAGCGTATCATGAGCTGATCCACATCGATATTGATCCCGCTGACTATCAAAATCACTATCGGCCCTGTTTAGAAATCGTCGGTGATCTGGCGCACAGTCTTGAGCAAATCAGTCAGCAGGTGAGCGCAGTCACTCCTTTATCCCAACGGGCCGGACAGGTGTTGGACATCGTCGCCGCGCAGCGCCAGCGGATCCAAACGTGTCCCGTGACTTGGGGAGCGGGCGGTATTCATCCCTTGACGTTGGTGAAAGCCTTACAACGTCTGATCACACCCGACACGACCTTGTGTTTGGACATGGGCAGTTTTCATATCTGGATCGCTCGCTACCTGAATTGCTGCCGGGCTCGACAGATGCTGGTGTCTAATGGTCAGCAAACCATGGGTGTCGCGTTGCCTTGGGCCATCACTGCGAGTTTGCTCAACCCCCATGCAAAAGTGGTGTCCGTGTCAGGCGATGGTGGGTTTTTGCAATCGAGTATGGAACTGGAAACGGCTGTTCGTCTTGAGAGTAACCTGTTGCATCTGGTGTGGGTAGATAATGCCTACAATATGGTCGAAATGCAGGCGTTGAAAAAATACCAGCGCAGCTCGTGCGTCAAGTTTGGTCCGCTGGATATTCAGGCTTATGCTGAGGCCTTTGGCGCGACAGCCTTTACCGTCACGTGCGCCGAAGCGCTGATGCCGATCTTGCAACGTGCGATGGCGATATCAGGTCCCGTGGTGGTAGCTCTGCCCGTGGACTATTCGCACAACCCTGAGCTCATGGCCCCGTACACCGCGTTGATGGAAAGAGGGGCTGAGCAAGGGGCTACTGTCCTCTGACTATGGATTACCCCCTTCGCGGAGGGCGGCCGTTGCGATGGCGTCCTTCGCGCTTTTTGCGCCCCTCATACCAAAGCGCCGATTTGGCCATGATGACAAGAGAAGGCTGAGGGTAAGCACCACAAAAAGACCGGTACCTCGGCGTCAGTTTTGTCCAAGGCGCGTCACAAGTTTGAGGATTGGTCACAAATGGTCACACGAGTTGGTATTTTCTAAAGGTATAGTTCGATGTGAAAACATTCACTAAAAGGTGATTATGAAGGTGCCAACGCCCTACCGAGTCCTGCTCGTTGAAGACGACCTGGAACTCGCCGAATTGATCCGAGACTTTCTCCAGAACTACGAATTTACCGTCACGATTGTGACCGACGGCCGAGAAGCGGTTGAACGTATTCTCACCGACTCCCCAGACTTGGTAGTGCTGGACATCATGTTACCCGGACAAAATGGGATGGAGGTATGCCGCGCCGTTCGGTCGCATTTTCAGGGTATGATCTTAATGCAAACCGCGCTGGACGACGATTTGGATCAGGTCATGGGTCTTGAGTTGGGCGCCGATGATTACATCGTTAAACAGGTGAAGCCGAGGCTACTCCTGTCTCGCATTCGCGCCTTACTCCGTCGTCACGAGCGCACTGTCGCGGGAGAAACGGCAGACGAACTCAGAGTAGGGTCATTGGTGATCAATCTGCACCATCGCAGTGTGGCACTCCACCAACAGGCACTGAAACTGACGACGTCCGAATTTGAACTGCTGCTGTTGCTTGCCCAACACGCCGGCCAAGTAGTATCGCGCGATGACATTGCTCAGCGACTCCGCGGCTTTGAGTATGATGGGCTTGACCGCTCGATTGACCGGCGTATCTCTCGCCTGCGGCGAACACTCCATGACGATCCCCACGACCCGGCTCTGATCAAGACCGTACGGGGCATAGGGTACCAATTGTGCCTTGCGACTCAAGGAGCCTAATATGATCCGTGCGTTTTCTGTGCTGTGGTTGGCGGTCTTTATGCCCATTATCTTGCTCCTCCTCCCGACTCAGTGGAACCCTATTCAACGTCTCAACGAAACCTTTTCCGAAGACTTCTATCAGCAAATCTATGCCAACAACGTATCGACGCTAACACAAACGTTGCTGACTTATCCGCAAGCAGAATGGCCATCGGTGGTGCATCAATACGCCCAGCATTTTGCTTACCCCCTTCGGCTACAAGCGCTGGCGGATTACCAAGAGAACGACGCCAAGTACCTATCCCTTGTTAAGGGACAGATGACATTTCTCTATGGCGATCCCATGGCGTTGCTGCAGCGTGTCGGAGACAGCGATCAACTGATCTATTTTGCCCTGAATGAATCCACGCAACAGGCGGCGCTGAATCAAGCCAAAGGCACCTTGTATCTAATGGCTGAGTCTTTGCGGGCACAGCCCACTGCGCTATGGGTGTCGCATCTGGCCGAGCACACGGCCTCGATTCCCTTTGTGGTCACGCTGAAAAGCGATGAGCAATTATCGTCGCAGGCGCGGACAGCCATTGCGCTTGCTCCGGGCGAGGCGGTGAGTTATCTCAACGAAGAGGGGCTGGTGGAACTCCTAGCCCCAGTAGGGCAAGGGACCTGGTTGCAGGTGGCAGACCACTTGTCTCAGACCACTCAAGTCAAACTCACCGGCGCCGTTGGAGGGTTGTTCTTTTTATCGGTCTCTCTGGCTTTGGTGATTTGGGTCTATCCGCTGTGGCGCGATCTCAAACGTTTGGTGATCACCGCGACGGCCTTCGGCCAGGGGCAGCTCTCGCAACGGGCCAGCGCCAGCCGCTTATCTGTAGTGTCCCAGTTGAGCGTTTCCTTTAACGCCATGGCCGATAACATTGAAACACTGATCGCGGGCCAGCGAGAACTGACCAACGCCATTGCCCACGATTTGCGTACGCCCCTGTACCGTTTGCGCTTTGCGCTGGAAATGCTTGAGGATGAGACACTCTCGGCAGCACAAAAGAGCAAATATCAACGCTCGGTCCAAAACAGCATTGAGGATTTGGACCACTTGATCAACCAAAACCTGCTCTTGGCGCGCTATAGCCGCATGACTGACTGGCGCCAGTTTTCACACGCGCGCCTGGTGCCGGCCTTGCGTCAGGAAGTCGAAGAGTATCGCTTGGTGCACCCACACCTGACTGTGGAGTGGTTATCTCCGCATCCCCTCGACCAACACACGCTATTTCTCGACCACTCTGGGTTGATGCGAGCCGTGAAAAATATGCTCGCGAACGCGGGGCGGTACGCACGCCAATCCGTTCGTCTGACCTTTGAGCAACACGAGACCGAGTACGTGATCGGTGTGGAAGACGATGGGGTAGGCATTCCACCCGATGAAGTGGAGCGAGTATTTGAGCCCTTTGTGCAACTCGATAATCACACGCGCACGAGCGGCAAAGGACACGGATTGGGGCTGGCGATCGTGAAACAAATCATGCTGTGGCATGAGGGCAGTGTCCAGGTGCACACCTCCTCACTGGGAGGCGCGAAATTTGAGTTACGCTGGCCCTGTCAAACGCCACCGCCGAGTAAAGGTGAGAGGATTGTGACCAAATCAGACACAATCAGTCCATAAAACGCCAACGATTTATCAATATTGTGAATGGTAGTTTTGAGAGACCGTTTATTCAGTGACTCAAAAGGACCTCACATGACACTAGGACGCTTGGCCCGACTGATAACCCTCGCTCGCAGCTCCGTGACCTCAACAAGGGGCCAACTGGCCCACTTCCTGGCAGGGTTGTCTCTGCTGATGGTATTCCCCCTGTTGGTGGGCTGTGTGGACGATGCCAGCGATGGTGAAAAGTACACGAAGCCCACCGTAAACGCCGGCAGCGATCAAGCGCATACGCTGCCCGTCGAACGCCTGATCCTGAGCGGCTCCGCCAAAACGTATCCTGATTACTTATACTCCATCAAAACCACCCATTGGCGGCAGGTTTCGGGACCTCAGCCGTTGGTGCTGCTGAATGAAGACGAGCTGACGGCGATGGCCCTCAACCCAACGGCAGCAGGCACCTACGAATTTGAACTGTATGCCAAAGATAGCCTGGGCCGAACGAACACCGACCGTGTGACGGTCGTTTTGCGTGAGGTGGCGGCGCAACTGAGGGCCGCAAGTACACAAGGTTATGCAGACGACTTTGACGTTATGTGGACGTCCGTGACCGAGCACTACGGCCAGTACGAGGTCATTCAAGATCAATGGCAGCAGATCTATCAGCCCTATTTGCTCAAAGCCAGTGCGATAGAATCAGAGACGCAATGGGAGCAGCTATTGCTCGATCTTCGGGCGCACGTGCAGCCCGAGACGGTGGCATGGCAAAGTTCGGGAACCAGGGTAGAGAGTCAGATGACAAACGGTATTGTGACGCTGCGTATCATAAGGGTTCCGAATGGGCAGCCACATGAGCTGGAACAGGCCATCCGCCATGAACTGCAGCGATACCCTAATGCTCAGGAATGGGTACTGACAGGGCTGACGGCGTCTGCCCGCGATCTGCAAACGGAGTTAACCCTTTTCAAGCTTTTTGCCTATCAAGACACGTCAGTGTGTCTGTGGCGTCGCTCCGCTGAGCCTGAATGTTATGCACTCCGGGCCAATGCGCTGCTTGGAGGCAAGCCTGTCCGGATGGACAGGGAGGGTAATAAGGAGACCAAGTTAACGCGATTTTTGGCCGCGCAAGAGGCTGGAGGGCCTCCGGTCTTGCTCTACCCTGATTGGGCGTTGGGGCGTCACGGAGAGAGTCCAGAAATCAAGCTATGGGGCGCAGCGCCGCTCAATTCTGAACACCAATAACGCATTTTAAATTCTGGCTTAAGAGAGCTCGAAGGGTGGAAATGATATAAGCTTGGTTTCATAATAATAACCAAGCACTTGTGATAACCCGCGAGTCAACTCTGAGCAGAAGGAGGAGAGTGAGCATGAGCCAGGCGTTAAATGCGGACGTGTTGTATCGGACGATTGATCCTCTGTTCACGTCACTGATCCACGCGCATCAGCACGAATCTCTCTATGCCTTGGTCATTGACCAAGGCGCTTTATTTATCCACACCGAAGCCGGTTGGCAACGGACGTGGAAGGCGTACCAGCGTTGGTGGGCCGATGAGCATGTGCATCTCGAAGACTGGGCGAGCTTTGAAGACAGCCAGGGGCGTAGGCTCAACACATGGAATGATTTAGAAACTCTGAGTGCTCTGTTTCCGCTACTGCCGTCAATCAGCGGGAATGCCACGCATTTGAGGGTGTCGGACAAAGCCGCGGTGTTGTCTGCGGTCAACACTGCGAGACAGGCGCTGCGCCAGCCTCAAAGTGTAGAGCAGCTCGCTCTCAAACAGCATCTTCGCCATTGCCCTGAGAGTTGGGAGGCGCAATACATGTTGCCATTTTATGGATTGGATGGGTTCGAGGAGGCGGCCTATCAGCATCACTGCCAGCAACCCAGAAGTATGCGATGGAATAGTGAGTATTATTGTGCCATGGAGACACTGCTCGCGCGCTTGTTGCATGCCCCCGTGATGGCGAAGATTAAATCGTCAGAAGGTTTCTATGCCTTGGTGATGGGGACTGAACGTTACCATACTCTCGACACGACGTTGTAAGAGTGCCACATACTTTAAATGCTAAACCAGCGGATAAGTGCGCAGCGCAAAAAGGCGTTAACACGATGGTTGACGCCTTTTCATCTCGGGAATTCCAGGATCTTCCGGGTTAGAAGTGGTAGCTCACACCCAGTGATAACACGTTGATTTCCGCATCAATGCTTGCTGTGGCGCTGCCTGCTTTCAGCAGATCCAATTCCGGCTTCATGTACTCCCATTCGGCCATGACGCGCACATTCGGCGTCAGGGCGTATTCAGCACCGAGGCCAAATTTGCCTGTCACCGTTTCATCCGATACGGTGTAAAGGTTTGACTTGAATTCCGCCCCAAAGTACGCAAAGCCGCCTTTTGCAAACAGGTTGAACTGCTCGCCGATTGGCAACATGCCTTTGGCTTGCACTGCCGCGAACTTCATGTCGCCCACCGATACCGTTTGACCATCGAGCGCATCATATCCGCCAATCGATCCCTCGATAGCGATGTACTGGTTGAACTCGTAACCACCAAATAGCTTGATGGCCGGGCTGTCGTCGTCGGAGATCTCAAGTGACTGGCTGGTCGAGTAGATCGGAGAAGATAGGTGACCCTGGATGTTGTCGAAGCGAGCTTGGCCTGCCGACAAACCCAGATAACCGTTGGCGCTGGCTGTGGTGCACGCGGCAAAAAGTGCTGCTGCAAGTATGGTTTTCTTTAACATTGTGATTAACTGCCTATCGTTTATTGTCATTTATCAAAAGTCCACGTCCTTGGGCAGCCAATGTTGTCCTTTTCATTGGGTTTCGAAACGCAGTGATAGTAATCAATCGATATCGGTTAAAACATGTAGAATTTGGATGAATTTTTACCTTAATTCGTCACAATCATTCATAAGTTGTCATCAAAAGGCAGGAGGGGAGTGAAGGATTACTGTACGTCGAGTTTGGAAGTTTGATAGTCTTGTCAGAGGCTTAGAGTCAGGTTCGACGTCAAGAGCTAGGCGAATGGGGGACCGTATCACCCAATGAAAAGCCCTTTGCCTTCATGAATTGGGCTGGGCAAGCAAATAGGTATGGACAAATCGCTGTCACTCACGACTTTACATGGCACCAATAATACAAGTAGGAACCAATGAAAGAATTTCAGGATACACAGAGCGGTGCGATCCTGCGCTACCACGATCTCCCGGGCGACGGGACCCCGATTGTCTTTATTCACGGCTTAGGGTGCGCCTCTTCGCTTGATTACCCCCAAGTGGCGGCGGCCCCTGGTTTGGATCGCCATCGTCGCATTCTCATCGATATGCTGGGCTCTGGGTTTAGCGATCAACCCGACACGTTCAGCTACACCATAGATGCTCATGCCGCCTTGCTGGCGCGTTTGATTCAGGACTTAGCGCTAGGCGCCTTTTTTCTCTTTGGCCACAGCATGGGCGGCGCCGTGGCGACCAACGTCGCGACTCGCCTCGAAGACCAAGGCTTACAGGGGCTCATTCTCAGTGAAGCGAACTTGGATGCGGGAGGTGGGTTCTTTAGCCAACAGATTGCCGCGTATTCAGAGGCCGACTATCTCAGAGTCGGGCATGCGCGACTCATACAGAGCAGTCGTGCTGAGGGCAATGGCAATTGGGCAGCTGGTCTTGCCACCAGTGCACCACTGGCCATTCATCGTGTTGCGCAGTCTTTGATCGCCGGGCAACTGCCCAGCTGGCGCGAGCGTTTGTATGCGCTTTCTGTGAGCAAAACGTATCTGTTTGGCGAGCATTCGCTGCCCGATCCCGATAAGGCCATTTTGGACGCCGCGTCCATTGATATCGGCATTGTCCCTGACGCCGGACATTCGATGGCGTGGGAAAATCCCCAAGGGCTGGCGGACGCTCTACTGACGGCGATCCAACGGGCCGATTGAAGACCTCAATAAACCGAGATTAGGAGAGTGCTAGATGTTCAGAGTGATCTACGAATGGCGCGTGGCCGCCGAGAAAATGGCCGATTTTCAACACGCTTGGCAAGCGGTGACGGACACCATACATAAAACGGTGCCAGGTGCGCTCGGCAGTGCCTTGTTCCGGTCCACGCAAACCCCAGATAAGGTGCTGACAATAGCCAAATGGCGGACTCAGAAAGATTGGGAGGTCTTCTGGGGGCAAAGCGACCCGGCGCCCATGCGGCCCTTGCACCAGTTGGGTGAGCGGATCGGTGTCGAGACGTTGGACGAAGTCGAGGATCGTACCCGATGAGGGCGAATCAAAGAGGGGCCACCGCGTTGCACGACTGGCCGTGGGGACGGTGGATGGTCCTTTTCATTGGTATGCTGACCTCGACGCTCAGTGCCGCTGCCTGTGATTCCGAAGAGATCCGCGCTGTTCGAGCCAGTGCGCTTGCCGCCTATCAGGCGAAGGCAGTCAGCGATGCAGCCCACCAGCTCAGCACGTTTTAAGATGAGACGTGCGATTTTTACACCTTAGCGCAGTCGTCGGATGCGGTGCTCAATGAAGGACTGTGGTTGATCAGCGATTTGATGCTCTATCGCCGAAAGACCAACGCGATCTTAGCGTGTTTGTCGTTGGGCGATGAGGTGTATCGCTCTTGGATGGTCAGTGAGCCTTCACGTCACTTGCCCCGAGCCGAGCGAGCGCTTCAAACCAACCTGGCCCAATGTCGGCAAGCATTAGAGACCCAGTTTGTCTCCCCCCCACCTTGTCCTCTCTCAGACTACGACACGATGTTTGCGTTGCCGGCCTCCTGGCGTGAGCGTAACCCCCTGTTTCATGAGGTGGTGTGTGTGGCGCTGAAAGAGAACGATCGTAACCTCGTTGGAGGCCAACGTGACGGTCCCCAAACCCACAGTGAGGGAATGCAATCTTATTTGCAATTGGAGGTGCTGTACGTAAAAAACGTCACGTCCGCGCAAACCACGTCGGGGGACAATGGGGAGTGGGTCAATCAATACGGTCTCGACGTTGTGTACTTCTCCACGGCCCACGAGTCGCTCATCGGTGGTGAGCAGTGCTACGCGCTCAACCTCAAGGTGGGTCATGAAACCGGCACCCTCCTATTGGAAGGCGGGGCGCACTATTGTGAGGGCGGAACTGCCACGTTTGTCCACCGAATGATCGCCACGCTCGACTACCCCTTCCGGGTCCGCGTACTAGAACAACGAATGCATGCAGTGAAATAAGCTCAGAGGACGCGCTCACGGACGTTTTCACTAAACGGTCAGTGTTTATGCCTGTTTTTCCGAGCATGAGAACAGGATCACTGAGTCAACAATTTCAATCCTGCTAGGATTTCTGGCCAGCTGGCGTGGGATCGCTGTCGTCAGCTCAGCTTGAGGAGGGCCTCAACGTGGCTGGGACCATTCGGTCGCCCGCTCGACCCCCAACCAGAAAGGACAGAGCGTGACGGTGACGAGAGTCACAGACCGCTGTTAACGTCGATCGTCAATTGGTATGTCTGTAAACCTATGTTGGATATGTTTGTTACTGCTCACAGTGAGCAAAGGGCCGTGCTCTACGCAGGCCGTGAAACGCTGTCTGAAAAGACGGCCAGGATCATGCTGCGTCGCCTTGACACCGAGTATTACACGCGCTCAGAACACCGACGAGTGAAAGAGGTGCTCACCAAACTGGGGTATTTGGCCCAAGAGAAAAGTCGGGAAGCGGAGCTGCTCGACAAAGCGAATGAGACGATCCGCAAAGCCAATGCCCGTATTCATGAGCTGAAGCAGCAACGCGATGAGGCCGAGCGCAGTGCCAGCGAATTAAAGAAACAAAACCAGGTGTTGCAAGGCCGTTTAATGTCAGCGGCGTGTTCCCTGTCAGATAAAGATATTTTGGGTTATGAGTCCCTGCCTTCTGGGCCGGAATTAAGGAAGCGCTACAAAAATCTCGCAGCGATCCATCACCCGGATAAAGGAGGCAGTAAGACCATGATGCAACGGTTAAACGATTCCTACGAAAAACTGAAAGCGCAAGTGGCTTAAAAGCAAGCGCCTCGTGGCTTTGCGAAGGGCAGACCACGGTGTTTGGTATAGGCCTCGTCAATGAAACGGGAGGGTGGTATTATGCGCCGCTTTAACGATAAGTGGATGTATTTTCATGGACGACCAACAACGTATCAAGAATGGCTCAGTACGCTCTCGCATTGTGCTTAGCGGGGTGTTGCTCTCATTGGCCGGCTGCGCCAATCACTACCAATTAAGCCCGGAAGCGGCGTACGCTGAGGTGATGGTGACGTCGACCAATGACTCAACACGGACGCTGCTGCGCGATAGTGATGTACTGATTTTCAGTCCGGAGTGCCAATTGATTGGGAACAGCCCTGTGATGGCTACACAAGGGGGAAACGACGAAAGCCATGTGTTTCCGGTCTTGCGAGTGCCGGTAGGTCAAGCCATTGCCTTAACATTGGCATACCGAGACGCACGACTTGGTGAGAATCGTGCTTGTGCCACCACCTTGATTTTTACGCCACAGAGCCACCATCGTTACACCCTCACACATACGGTCTCGAACCAGGTTAGGCAGTGCCGTGCCGACATGGTCGATGAGACGACCGCTGCACAACCATCGTATGCGCTGGCGGATTATAGCTGCTCAATGCAAGGAAAAACCGCCGCGGGGACGAACTCCAAACCAATCAGGCATCGGATGAAAATGGAGAACGGCGTCGCCATCGCTGTCAAGGACGAGAATTGGTGAGACGCTTGCGCCCGCCTCCCCGCTGTTAGAAGTGACAATTATTGCGTGCGTTTATATGCACTGTTTATCATATAAATTTCGCGAAAGCGTCTAGACTGTGACCGTCTTTCTAACGGTAACAGGATGAAAGTATGACGGTCGCAACAAGAGCCGCCAAGCGGGTGGAATGGATCGCGCAATGTCTGCCTTTGGTGTGGTTTGTGCTGCTCGTTCTGGTGCAGCATTCATAAGGGGCAGTGCAAGCCTAGGCAAAGCCTGCGTCAAAAGGCTTTGCCGGGTCTGTGAGGGCTCAATCAGACAGATAGTACTGCACGGTCGATACGACCCGTACTTTCTTTATGTAGGGCGTGTTGCTGTCGCGATCATAAATCGAAAATTGCCCTTGGGTGGCGCGTTTGATTTTCCCCAGCGAGCTGTCTGAATCCTTGGCAAATTTCTCTGCCACTTCACGCGCATTTTTGGTGGCTTCTTCAATCATGTCGGGCTTGATGTCATTTAATTGAGTAAAGCTGTAGTCAACCCGGTTAGTGTAGGGATCTTGATTGAGCAGCACGCCTTGCTTGCCCAACTCGCCGATTTCGTTGATGGCCGCTCTCACCACTTCAATATTCTGACTGTACACGGTGAGGGTTCGAGTGGCTAAGTACCGGTACTCGATGTTCGGTTCCCCACCGTATTGCTGGGCTTTGCGATCAGTGACCGCAGGCGATGAGAGAGAGACGCTGGATGGGGCTAAGCCTTTGCGACTCAGAAAGTGCTGGACCAGGGCCGTCTGTTTATCAATCTCGTCAAACAAGACAGCCATATCATTCCCTGCGACCGTAAACTGAATCGGCCAAATGACGGTGTCTGCGGGGTATTCGCGTTCTGAGAGTCCCTTGACGGTGACGACACGCTCGTACGCTTTATACTGGATGGCGGTTTGCTGGATGAAGAATCCCAGCACCCCCAAACCGATAATCAGACACAGGCCTAACCATATTGATGATTTCGTGGACATTCGCTCCATTTCTCCTCCTCGTCGCGTCGCTGTCAATCGATAGGATGGCGATCATAACCAGGGCATGTCAATGCTGTGGCATAGAAACGTTAAGATTGACCCCAATGATGGGTTGCAATCAGGGCTGCCAAGCAAACGATGTTTAACCGCTTTTCTTGGCAGTCGCATCAAGTTGATAGGCTCGGGAGAAAGCGCTCAAGCCTGTGGGGGTAAACGCGATGGCTCGCGAGTCCAAATCACGGATGGCCCACTCGCGTGTGAGGAGATCGTCCAATATCCATTGCCCCAAGCTGCCCGCAAGGTGGCTGCGGCGCTCACTCCAATCTAAGCAGGCCTTGCAAAGCGGACGTCGGGCTGAGGTGAGGGTGCCAACCTCAGCCCCCAAACGTTCGAACTGACGGCGCCCTTCATCCGTTAGGTGGTGGTGATTGCGGTCCTCTGTCAGCCATCCGTTCGCGATCAAGGCATCGAATAGGTGCACCCCCAGTTCCCCCGCCAAATGGTCGTAACACACGCGCGAGCGCCTCAGGCGTGGGTCCGTCGTCCCCCGTAAGCGAGGTATTGCAGCGGTGACGGTCAGCAACTGCTCTAACAGTTCGGCCACCTGTGCGTCTTTTATCTGAAAATATCGGTGCCGGCCTTGTTTGCGCACGACGAGCAGCTCACCCGAGACTAACTTGCTCAGATGGCTACTGGCGGTTTGAGCTGTGATGTCGGCTTCTAGCGCCAGTTCAGTAGCGGTTAGCGCTTGGCCACCCATCAGCGCGGTCAGCATCCTAGCGCGCGCTTGATCGCCGATGAGGCCAGCCACCAGGGCAATGTTCGGTTCCATGGTCGTCAATTCGATGTGCATCGAAGCATCAATGAGTGAGGGCAGTAGACTGCCTCAAAAACCATAAGGAGACAACCACCATGACCATTACCTGTTTTATTGAGTATCGCATCGACCCGTTTCAACGGGAGGCGTTTGCCCATTATGCCGAACAATGGGGTGACATCATTCCCCAATGCGGTGGCGATTTACTCGGCTACTTCCTCCCGCATGAAGGCACGAACGATAGAGCTTATGGCCTCATCAGTTTTCCCAATCTGGCCGCGTATGAACGCTATCGCGAGCGGCTCGTTCGATCCGAAGCTGGCCGGGATAATTTTCAGTTTGCCCATGCCGAACAGTTCATCAAGCAAGAAAAGCGGACATTTCTGCGTGTGCTTCCGGCTACCTATATGCGCCGAGCAGAGGGGGATGTGCATGATTGCCGTAATATTTGAGGTGACGCCAAAAAGTGGGGCGGCGCCGCACTATTTTGATTTAGCCAACCAGCTTAAAGAGGCACTGCACCACATGGAGGGGTTTGTGTCAGTAGAGCGGTTTCAAAGCCTCAGTCGGCCCGAGACTTTTCTCTCTCTGTCATTCTGGCGAGACGAGCAGGCGGTGGCGGCCTGGCGCACGCACTTCGCCCACCAACATGCCCAGCGACTTGGCCAAGCCTCTCTGTTTGCTGACTATCGCATACAGGTTGCGCACGTCGTTCGAGACTACGGCATGCAAGCCAGGCAAGAGGTGCCCATGTGACGAAGTAGGCACACTCTAGGTATCGAGGCCGTGGAAATGATACCAAGTTGATACTGAATTTATGCCTTGGGTCCATAAGATTAAGGGGCAGAGCGAGTTCAATGCGCAGCAAACTCAATGTGGTTGAGTCGCGTGCGCTCTGCCATTTTGGACATCAACACATAGACAGTGTATCAATCAAGGAGAAGAAAATGAGTAACCCATCTCAAGCGAATCTAAGAACTGCCACCGTCACTATGGTCAACAATAGTACCCAAGACAACCCGGCTACAATGACGATCACTAATGCATTTGCTACGCAAGGTGAAATCATTACATCGAACTTGCCAGTCTCGGTAGAAAACAATGGCGGCAGTGCTTCCGTTGAGGGGGATGCCACATCACCTCGTCAGGGCATCATCGGCTATGCGACGTACGTCGTTCAGAACATTGAAGACAGCTCGGTTAAGTTCACCAACACCATGAGTGCACGCCGCTGTCAGTTTCAAATCGGTAATGGCGGTCCCACCCTTCACCTAGAAGACAACGGTCAATCGAACGTGACCTTCGGTGGCTTCCGCTGGAATTTCCAAACTCAATCGAATAATTTGGAATACAACATTGTTGTTACGGTAAGTCGCGCTTAGGCCGTGACATCCGTCGTCAGCCATGGCCCTATCAAAAAGGGCCATGGCGATTTCTGTTCTCTGACCCGCCAAATTGTACGGGTCCATCGTACGTTTTCCTGGCGGATGGAGTCGTGGCTGTTGTTGGCCTGTTTGTGGGCGGTAGCCCAGGCAAGCGACGGGGCCGATCTTAAATCTAGGGTCGCCGACTCAACGGCGATCACTGTCCACCTGGATAACCTTCAAGTCAGTGGCAGTACGACCGTCGCCACGGTTACGCTCCTGAGTGGCCAGCAAACGGATCCCGTAACCTTACCTTATGCACTGCTGAATAATGGGGGGTCTTACCAAGCCCATTTCGTTAGCGGCAACGGTATCGTTGAGGGGTACATTGTGGTGTTTATTCAAAATCATGTCCGCTACCTCATTCAATTCCAAAATGCGGCGCAATCTCGAAGTGTCACGTTGAGTCAACAATCCCTTTCGAGTGCCACGCTAGGGGGGACATCAGCCGTCAATGTACGAATCCAGACCCTAGAAGTCGCCAATACTTACCGTATCGCCATTTTGTTTGAAAGTTTGGGTAAGGCCGAGCCGCCATTGTCCGTGCCGTGACGCGACGGTCATCCATCTGGATCACAGTTTGAAAAAGGAGTCGGGTCTATGCCCGAGCCTGCACTACGATTAAGCGGTCAACCTATCATCAATGCTCAACGTCAAAGGGAAAGCGCATGAGTCGTTTCAACTTGAGGGGCGTCCAATGGCACTGGCTGCTGACGGTCTTGCTGATCAGTACGCTGGGCGCGCCGATAGCGAAGGGAGCACCCCAAGCGGCAGACGGCACCTTTGTCGCCAGCCAAGCTTGCCCGGCTTACCAGAGTAAGAATAAGCAGACCAATCCTGGTCAATGGCTGACCCAACCCCAGCGTCAGTATGCAATCCATGAGATCATTGGATCCCCGTCGCTCTCTTGGGTTCGGATCACAGTCCCCGGCGCAGAGCCGGCGTTACGTTGGGTAGCCGCCACCTGTGGAGAAGCGAACTATCAAGTGCGAGGAACGGAGGAGCGTGACGCTCTTAACGCCTTTTGCCGCACGCCCGGGATGGCGACGTCCTACGTGTTTGCGGTGTCTTGGCAGCCGGGGTTTTGTCAGACGGTGCCCCAGTACGATCCCAAGCAGAAACCGGAATGCGAAGTGCGCGATGACAGCGTTGGTTTTGCCCGTCATTTTGTTATCCATGGTCTATGGCCCAACCACCCTAAATGCGATGGACAGGGTCAGCGCCCCTGGTATGGCTATTGTGGCGGAGTCAAAGGTAAGCCCGCAAAGAACCCAAATGCGCCGACCTTTTGTGATTACCCGCCCATTGAGTTATCGGAAGACGTTCGTCGCCAACTAGGTCAAGCGATGCCAAGCGCAAAGTACGGTTCCTGCCTGCAACGACATGAATGGCACAACCATGGTACCTGTCAGACGGTTTGGTCGCCGGACGGTTATTACCACCAGTCCATGCGCCTGCTCGATCAGATTAACACATCGTCGTTTGCTCACTTTGTTCGAACCCACATCGGCCAAGAGGTGGCCGTCGTGGATCTCAGAGCAGCGTGGCAGGCGGCGTTTGGCCAAGACACTGATCAGCAGATAAGGCTCCAGTGTCGACCTCACGCCCAACGCTCCTATTTAACAGAACTTCAGATTGCCCTGCCGCTGGAGGTGGAAAGGGAGACCGATCTGGCGGCGTTGCTCCAGATGGTCACACAGGGGCAATTTGAGCAAGGGAAGTGCGGTAAAAAGGTGTACATCGACCCTATTGGGCGTTGATCTGACGTGCTTTGAAGACGGTCATGTCAGGCACTGCAACGCTAAAAAGGAGAAAGCGTATGCGATTGATAGTCGGAGTACTGATCACTGTGGGGCTGATCTCTGTTTTGAGTTCTGAGCCTTGGTCTGCGTTGTCTGCCGCTAAGAGCGTCACACCATCAGGCGAAGCGGATCTCGCGCCCGATGGCCTTCACGTGATCTCTTGGAACATCCAAGTATTTGGACGCAGCAAAGCGAGCAAGCCTCAAGTGATGGCCCACATTGTGGCGACCCTTCAACATTATGACCTGATAGCCATTCAGGAAATCCGTGACAAAAGCCAAACCGCGATTCAGCAACTGCTGGAGGCGCTGAACAACGCGAGCCAACACACCTACACCATGATTGTCGGTGAGCGGCTTGGGCGCAGTGCCAGCAAAGAGCAATACGCGTATGTGTACCGCGTTGATGTGCTCACGCCGCTGCGTTTCTATACGTCGGATGATCCCGACGATGTGTTTCACCGCGAACCCTTGGTGGCGCATTTTCAGTGCCCAGCCTGTGTCTCACCAAACTTAATTGTGGTCAACGTGCACACCGACCCCGATGAGGCGCATGAAGAAGTGGATGCGCTGAGTGACGTGGTCACGACTGCGATCCAAGCCTCCGCGATCCAAGACGTCTTGGTATTGGGGGATTTGAATGCCGACTGTGGCTACATGAACCAACATGAGCGCGAGACTTCTCCGTTGTTTGGAGATGGGTTCACTATGCTCATTGGTGATGACGTGGATACCACCACAGGTAAAACGCATTGTGCCTATGATCGGCTGGTGGTGACCAACAGCTTGGTTCCTCGCATTGAGCACGCTCGGGTGGTGGCATTTGATGACGATCTTGACTTGGATGAGGCGCAGACCAAGGCCGTCAGTGATCATTACCCTGTGGCGCTCACACTATGCTGAGGCTCGGCGCTTGAAGACGATCACAGTTCCGTGTTGAGAACGCTGGTCAGGTTGCGCGTGTGGAGGAGAGCCGGCACAAAGTCAGCATCGGATTCAGAACCAGAATAATATTAAACATTATGCATATTTAAGTGGTCTACGCTTAAAGTGTCCGATGACAAAAAGCAAGTGACGTCTGTCACGTATGGATTTAGCTGGCTCTCCCTAAGCCAGCTCTTTTTTTCCCTAAGATCGCGTTTCCCAAGGCGTCGAATTCCTTCGATATTGAGTGGATTGCAGACGAAGACGGTCGGCAAGCCCGTGACTTGGCCTGAAACTCTCGGCATTGGTGTACCAATGGTTCGATGGGCATCGAAGTATCGTCTTATTTGATAGGTACACTGACTCAACGATGACTCAGCGATGACAACCAGGATGACGCCCTTGAAATCTCTCTCCCTGCAAGACTACTTAAATACCCACTTTCTTCGCCGCAGTGAACTGGCGAAGCGGCTCAGTGTCCGCTCTGACACGCTGAGCCAACTTATCGCGTCTGGTATGATCCCGTCGTGGTCATACAAAGTGAACCAAGGCGCTGTGTACACACAGGTGTTTGGCCAGCATGAAGCGCGCGATTGCCACAACGATGAGTACTTTTCGCCCAGCGTCCTTGACTGGTACCGCCACCATCGGGCGCAGTTCCCTGATCACAAGACCGTGCCGCCTCTGACCGACCAGCTGTGTGGTCAGTTTGTGGCGACGTTCGTAAAGGCGGCACAAGCAAGCGAGACGTTTCGGTGGGCCTTTGCCGAGGCGATGAGTGAGCCCGGCGCCTTGCAAGCGATGGCAACCACCACTTGGCATCACCACCGACAAGGTACGTATGGCGTATGCGTGCGCCAACCGTCGAGTGTGGCCGCTATTATCGAAAAACAAGTCGCCGTGGCGGCGCTAACACGCATCACAAACCATGGTCAGAAAAGCCGCTACACCGAGCAAGAATGTGGTGAGTGGCGTCAATGGGCCGAGGTGTACGATAGGGTGGCCATGCCTTTTTCTCCCGTCGACTATGCGCAGTCCAGTCGAAAACGCCTGATCGATGACGTGCTGGACAGTTTACCGCCTGACTAAAGGGCAAGGAGGCTCGCAAGATGACGAGATCGGTTTTCTGAATCGCAAATAAGGGCATAACGGGCTTAACGTCTTGCTAAGGCTTCAAGGCACCAACGAAACGGCGAGTTCAAACGCCCTGATGACAACGCTGCAGTGTCCAGAAAAAAACGCGTGGTCATGCTATTTCCGATGGTAGCCTTCGGCAGGAACGGGCTCGGTGAGGCAAGGTGTGATGGCGACGAGATTTCTATTAGGGCGAGATGACGGCGACGGCCATCTAAGGCTATGGTCATGACATCGGGCTCATGCGGGTTTTATGGGACGCTGGGCGTGATACCACGTAGGTAAGGACATCACACCAAAGGACGATGCGTTGACGATACTGATAGTTTGCCTGATCGGAGCGGCGTTGCTGCCCTATCTCGCCAAAATTCCTGTGGCGATCGCCATGCACCAAGCAGGGGGCTACGATAACCACCATCCCCGTGAACAACAGGCTCGGCTTAAAGGGTGGGGCGCAAGGGCCATGGCGGCTCATCAAAATGCGTTCGAATCCCTGTTGATCTTTGCCATCGCTATCCTGCTCGCTGTTAGTACATCGACCGTTCACGACACGGTTCAACTGTTGGCGATGACGCACATCGGGTTTCGAGTGGTGTACCATATCCTGTATTTGCTCAATATCGGAGTGTGGCGCTCCGTGGCTTGGGCGATCGCCATCGGATGTTCATTTGCCATTATGGGGTTATGTCTGGACTACTAACCTTCGGCGTTTCGACGTCATGGCATGAGATAAGAGGGCGCCCACACGGTACCTGTCAGTGGCCACTGGGTCAATGAATCACGATCAGCACACGACATCAATGCGAAGAGGAGTGTATGGAACATATTATCAGTCAGGCGATTGAGCTTCGTCAAAGTGAGAAATATCGGGAATCAAGAGCGTTGCTTGGCACCTTGTTAAGCGATGAGTCTTACGCCGCTAAAGCGCACCTGCAGATCGCCTGGGCCTACGACAATGAAGGCAAAGAGCAAGACGCCATTACGCATTACCTGGCGTCGCTGTCCGGATCACTGTCCAGTCGTGAGCGACTGGACGCCTTGTTTGGTTTGGCCAGTACCTACCGAAGCCTAGGTGAGTACGACCAGGCCTTGACGTATTTTGAACAAACGCTGACGGAATACCCCGATGCGATAGAGGTACAGCCGTTTTATGCGATGTGTCTGTACAATGTGGGCCGCCCTAAAGAAGCCATTGCACTGTTATTGGAGTTGCTCGTCACGACCACCAATAGTGATGCCATTGCGGCTTATCAGCGCGCGATTCTGCTGTACAGCGAAGACTTGGACAGAACGTGGTGACAGCGAGTGCAGGCAACCGCCAATGGTGCAAAATCAGTAAACCTGGTGAATCAGAATAAGGAAGATTGACCTGATCAGAGAGGGGGCGCGTATACAGTAAAAAACTACTGAGGACGCGACCGATGCTTTCGCTTTTTAAACGTAATCCAATGAAAAAACTCAAGAAACGCCATTCAATATTGCTCGAACAAGCGATGCAAGCGCAGCGGCGAGGTGACATCCGTACCTACTCTCGTCTGACCGAAGAGGCGGAAGCGCTGTATGGTGAGATCCAAGCCTTGCGTTCAGAGCGCTAACCCTTCAAATGCCCTGCCCATCAGGGTTTAACGCGCGAGTCAGCTCGCCATCCCACGGCGTCAATGTCAACCAGAGACGCACCGCGGCTTTTGCTTAACATTCCCTGGCTTGAGGGGCATAATTAGTCGCGGTGAATGACATGGAGCGCGCGATCGTGCAAACCCTCTTAATGATACTGGCTTTACTGACAAGCGTGTGGAGCGGCGCTCTTCTGGCGAACCCGCAGGTGAGTGAGGAAGTCACGACCTCATACCAACCCAAAGGCGCTGCCTGCGTGATTCGGGATGAGGGTGGGCGCATCGTGTTGGTTCAAGACTATTTAACGCGAAAGCTCTCTTTACCTGGGGGCTACATTGGCGATCACGAAGCGTTTCACGTCGCGGCGAAGCGCGAAACATGGGAAGAAACAGGCATTGATGTCGATGTTGGCCCACAGCTTGCGATCAACGCCTATCGAGTGGTGTTTGCCTGCCAAGCCAAGGTTCCCGTCGGCGTCATGGTGCCAGCCTGGGCAAACGCGTTTGACGCGCCCATTATTCCAGCCTTCAACGCTCCGCATTTCGGCAAAGAGATCCGCCAAGTCTACCTGACCGCACTCGCCCCTTCGGTGAAGACGGCGTATCGTTATCCTGACGACTGGGAGGCGCTGAAAGTCTGGGGGCGTGACAGCTCAGCCAGCCCGTTCTATCACCGTGATCTTCGACAGGAGCACGCGGATACGCGCCAGTCCTCTGAGCTGGCGATGATGACGGCGTTTCAATCGTGGGTGACGTCGCATTCACCGATGACAGGATTGTTGGCGTTTGGTAACGGATTGGGAGAGGGCGCGTTAGCCGTGGGAGTCTTGATCGTTTGTTTGCTGCTGTTTCCGCTGCGCATTGGGTTGACACTAGCGTTTGTGCTGCTGGCGACGGCGTACTCGGTGAATTTACTCAAGATGGCGTGGGCGATCCCAAGGCCTTTTTATCTGCTGCCGGCCCTACAGCAGGCCGCCGCCAGTGGTTTTAGCTTCCCCAGTGGGCACACCACACAAGCCGCTGCCCTTGTGGGAACGCTGCTCGGATGGCTGGTCAGTCGGGGTCAAACCCGATCGCCGCTCGTCATCACCGCGGCGTTGCTGGGCTGGCTGGTCCTGTCTGCTTTGGCGGGCGCGGCGCGAGTCTGGCTCGGCGTGCATTATCCCACCGATGTTCTGGCGGGGATGGGGCTTGGCGGTTTGATTGCGCTGGTGGCGATGAGCCTTTATCACTGTCGGTATGCCAACCAAAAGCGCGCCATTGAATCCAAGCGGTTATGGGCGCTGCTGCTCGTACTGTGTTTGTATGGCACGCTGCAATTGCTCCAGCCGCTCTACCTCTTCGCGTGGTTCGCCTGCCTCGGGCTCGTCATCGCGCTATGCTTGGGTGAACCATCCCATGAGGTGAAGGGTCTGAATCCTTGGCGGCAGGTGCTGATCGCCGTCGCAGGATTAGTTGTGGTGGCCATGGCCGCTAAGATGTTGGTGACCCCTGCGACCACCAGTGTGGTGATCCTGACGACGTATTCGGTCGCGATCCTCGTGGGGATGCTTTGGATGGTCGTCGGAGCGCCGAAACTGAGTCGAAAAGCAAGAATCGTATATAAACGCGTGGAGTGTGCGTTGAGGCGCTAATTAGACGCGATTCAATGAAGGCATGATGCCAAGGCGGAGTCTCTGGTTGAAACGATTTACGATCCGCGATGGTTCCCGTCATTGGTGAACGATGATGACACTTATCGAGCAATGAAAATGGGCTGAGTTTTACCTCAATGGTGATCAGAAAGCGCCCCATGTGCTCTTACTGAGCTTGCGTTGCAACCTAGTCAAAACCGACCATTGAAGGGCGAAGCTATACGCTCTCTTTGTTCTGATACGCCATGGCTTCTTGTTTTAACCATTGGGTAAAAACCGCGATACGTGAGCGTCGGATCGACTTGGCATGATAAAGGGCTGAGTACTCCAACGCTTGCGGCAGGCTGATATCAAAGGGTTTGACCAATAACCCCCGTTCAATGAAATCACCGGCTAGACTGTCCGTTCCTGGGCACACACCGTGGCCAGCGATCACCGCATTTAACCCCATGTCATAGGTTTCCACTTCCATCCATTGGAAGACATCGCTATTCAACGGTACGTTGGCTTTTTCGAACCATTTCTCCCAAGAAAAACGGTGATTACGAATGCCACGAATAAGCCAGCAGCGAGTCAACTGGGCGGGGTCTGTCAATGTCATGCTTTTCACCAGTTCGGGTGAGCACACTGGAAACACGGGTTCATTGAACAAGAACTCAGAGATCACCGCTTCATCACGGCGCTCTACGTCGATTTCCCCGATCACCACATCGACTTCATCCAGCAACGCAGCCTGAGGGTCAACATGAGAGCGAATGCGGATCAGCGTTTGCGGATAGTCCTTGGAAAACTTCCACAGTCTAGGCATAAGCCAGCGTGACGCAAACGAGGGCGTTGTTATAACGGACAGCACCCCTTCAACGGGTTCATTTTGGGTCGAATTCAACCCCTCAACAATCAGTCCAAAGGCCTGAGACACTTTTTCGTGCAGTCGCTTACCTTCGGTCGTCAGCACCATGTCCCGGCCTTTACGGGTAAACAATTTGCAATCGAGCTCGCTTTCCAATTGCCTGAGTTTCTGACTGACAGCGGCTTGCGTGACAAACAGCTCTTGTCCTGCTTTGCTGTAACTGCCCAGTCGTGCAGCCGCTTCAAAATAGCGCAGACAATTAAGGTGTTGAAGTCTTCTATCCATAAGTCCAACTAATAGTACGTGTAATAAAACGTCGTTCGTATGGTCCTAACTCGTTCTCCATAATACCTCAAAATCTCACTGGAAAGCTTTTGCTGTCTTCGATTTTGACATCTAGCATGACCATGCTTGGATTCACAGATCCAGAAGAACGTATAAGCCACAATTATTATAGGATAACAGGATGCCATCACCTAACTCCAGCCTATTTCAGTCATCCCACTTGAAGCACATTCCGTTTATCGTTTGGAGTGTTTTGATTGGAACACTCATTGTCCGCATCAGTTATTACATGGCGTGGCCGTTTTTGGTGGTGACTTTATACCGAGACTACGGTGCGAGCGCGACGGAGGTGGGAAGCATGCTCGCGATGTCTGCGCTGGTTGGCGTGCTGGCGGGATTTTACACGGGCCATTGGTCGGACATTATTGGCCGTCAGCGCATCATTATTACAGGGTGCCTCGTCTCCTCTCTTGCCTATTTTGGTTTGTCTGAGTCTGAGCAGCTCCTGCACTTTTACCTTCTAATCGTCGCTTGTGGACTGATGCGCCCCATGATTGAAGAACCCAGCAAGGCGTTGATCAGCGATCGTATTGATGCGCCGCTTCCACGAGAGTTGGCGATGAATCTGCGTTATTTCGCCATCAATGTGGGCGGCGCTGTTGGACCACTGCTGGGCGTGACGCTGGCGGTCTCTCACCCTGAAGCTCTGTTTCAAATCACCTCGGTCACCTATTTGAGTTATGCCCTCGCGCTGCTGATCGCGTTTCGTTATTCTGGAGATCAACCCAGTCACCGCCTGGCTGTTCATCCTGGATTATTTGCTGTATTGCAGACTGCCAAACGCGACGGCCGTTTCATGAAACTGCTGCTCGCTAACTTGCTAATGATGTTTGTTTATGCGCATTACAGTTCCACTCTGCCTCAGGTCATCGCACGATCCGCCAGCACTGATAAAGAAATGATCATTGCCGGTATGGTCTTGATTAACACGTTGACCGTGATCATCTTTCAATTTCCCTTGTTGAAGTGGCTGCAACGCTACTCTTTGACCCTCAGGGCTAAACTGGGTGTGTTTTTGATGGGGTTGTCTCAGTTGGTGTTTGCTGCCAGCAGCATCGACACGGTCTACATCTGGTTTGGAGGCTGCTTTTTATTAAGTTTGGGTGAGGTGATCGCGTTTCCGACCATCAATGTTCAGATCGACCGGCTCGCCCCTGATCATCTTCGCGGAGCATACTTTGGCCTTGCCTCGTTACACACGCTGGGGTTTGTTTTCGCGCCGTTGGTCGGTGGTTTGATCCTCGATGTCACCGATGCAATGTGGTTGTTCTCGCTTTGCATGATGTTGTGCCTGATCACCCTCTTTGTGTACAGCCATTATGAAAAACACCTGCCGAACGAGTCCATGTGTGCATCAAGTCAGTGAGTCTTAATAACGCTAAACGTTTAATGGTACTTTATTGACGGTGGACAAGTGGTGTAATGTAAAACGTAGCATAGGGTTTTCTCTGGGGATCTAAACCGAGTGAGTGGACAACTGCTGATCTCAACGCTAGTGATAGGCAATCTCCCCCCGTTCACGAAGTCAGTACCGGCCTGAGGTGAGGCAATCCAAGATCTAGGAGCGAGTACTGCAGTACTGCAGCGCTCGCAAAGCACCCTGATTGAAAGGGACTGGCACGGCTAGCTTACAGGCGCGCCAAAGAGACGGGCAAATTTCTCGAACTCGGTGATCACATTGTTTTCCATCCAGACAAAGTACTCACATTGCCAACGCTGTGTTCGCTTGGCCGACTCAGAAAACACTTGAGACTTCTCCTCACCCCGACTCGAAGTCCAGGGAGGGAAGACTCGCACGGCCATTTTCCCTTTTGCTTTCTCTGATCTGACCACCCCTTTCTTTAGCAGCACCGATAAGGGAAAGATAAACATCCCTTGTTTGGAGGTTTGGGGATCATGGACCTCCACAAACAGATAATCCAAATCCGGCTTCTCAAAAGGCCTCGTCTTTTTCGAGTCGGGACCTTCCCCAGCAGAGCGCTTCCAGATCGTGAGGAAATGCCCCGGCCTATCGGGCGTAACGTGGCCCTTTCGATACAGGATTTGTTGGCCATCAATGGAGAACGCGAGCGCGTCATACTGACGATTCTGAGGGTAAGGGTCTAACACGATGGGGTGGGTTAACGTGTAGCCATTCGCCAAGATGTTGTGACGCAAAAACCAATCCAACGCCTGGACATACGAATTCTGTGACAAAAGTATTTTCCCTTGAAACACACCCGTGGCGCACATTCATGATCAAAGGCGTGCCGGGCAAAGTGAATGGTAGAGCGCCCGCGAAAAGCGAGAGTGGGGCGATCAGTTTGGTGACGTGACGGTCAACGCATTGACCTCACCTCCTTTTGCGTGTCTATGACACGGAGAGATCGCGCGATCGCTTGCGTTTATCTCGTGACCAATAATGCGCGAGTATTGAACCTGACAAGTTATGCCAGATAGAAAAGAGCGCCGCAGGCAGTGCCGAGATGGGGGAGAAAAATTTGAGCGCCAATGCCGTGGCCAATCCAGAATTTTGTAAGCCAACCTCGATGGCAATCGTCTTACAGGTCACATAGTCAAACTTGAGCGCTCTGCAAACCCAGTAACCCAAAACAAGCCCCATGGCATTGTGCAAGATGACCGCCAGCGCGACCCCCAATCCGACGATGGCAATCTTATCATGGTTAAGGGCGACGATAATGGCGATGGCCATGACAATCGAGAGCATTGAGACAAGTGGCAACACAGGGGCTATTGCCGTCACTGGACGACGAAAGAAGTGGTTGAGGGCGATCCCAATGGTGATCGGGATAATGACGATTTTCACCAGATTGAGTACCATTGGTCCAACGGGGACGTCGACGTTCACGCCCAGAAGGGCATCGACTAAAAACGGGGTCATCACCACGCCTATCAAGGTGGAAAAAGCGGTCATGGTGATGGATAAGGCGACATTGCCCTTAGCCAGATAACAGATCACATTTGAGGCGGTGCCTCCCGCGACACTGCCTACCAACACCATACCAATGGTGAGCGCCATATCCATATCAAAGACGTGAGCAACAAACAGAGCACTCAGTGGCATGACGGAGAACTGAAGAATGAGCCCGGCCGTGACCGCCTTCACACTGGATGTGACACGTTTAAAATCATCGAGTGTTAGCGTTAAGCCCATGGACAACATGATGAGCATCAACAAAGGGACGATTTGGGGTTTGAGTGGTGTAAATATCGCAGGTTGCAGGTAAGCGACAACGGAACCCAATACCACCCAGAGTGGAAACGCATTGATTATAACTCTAAGCATAAGTTGTTTATTCTGTTTTATTTTCGTCTCTCAATAGTACACGATTGCGTGTGCCAAATAAGCGCTAATTGGCATATTGATATCGGATGATTCACAATTGAATGATAGTCTTGGCGTGTTTTATCGTGCGAAATGAATCATGGTCCGTTCAACAACGCGAGCCTCTACCCCAATACCAAAATGGGGCGAAACTGGAGCGCCCCCTGCGTGTGAAACTAACGATGGCTGCTAGTGTGAAGTTCGAGGTGTCTGTCTCTTACAGCTTTAGAATGAGCTTGCCAATGGTGTCGCCACTCTCGAGATCTTGATGAGCCTTGATGCCCTCTTCGAGTGAGTAAACCTTGTGAATCGGTATATCCACCTTACCGTCTATGATCAAACGCTCTACGGATTTTATCGCGGAAATATTTTCTGCTTGGCTGTGGATGCCTCCGTTAAACAGTTCGAGCTTGATCGACTTCATAAAGGCGTTTTGTAACGCTGTTTCTATATCGGGGGCGTGATCGCTTTCAGCGAACCCATACCAAATCAAATGCCCATTTTTGGCGAGAAGGTTGATATCTCTTGCAATAGAGTGGCCGCCTGTGGCATTGAAAATCGCGTCTAAACCATCGGGATAGGCGTTTTTAATCACCTCTTGTACATCGTCCTGCTTATAGTTTATCACCTGAGCTACGCCCAATGACCGCACATACTCTTCCTTTCTCGCAGATCCCACTAACGCAATAACGTCATGGTTTTGAGCGCTCAGCAGTTGAACAAGAACGCTGCCCACACTGCCTGCCGCGGCATGGACGAGGACGCGGCAGGAAGTGTTGGACAAACGCTGCGTCAAGAGCATGGCCGTTCGCGCTGACATCCCAATACTACTGGCTGTCAAAGGAGGCAGGGCGACTGGGGCCGCAATTTCCCACTCCAATGAACTGGTCGTATCGACAACCACGTATTCAGCGTACGATTGACTGGCTGAAAAGGCGACGAGTTGCCCCTGCTCATAGCCACTGACATTGGACCCTATCTCCTCAATGATGCCTGAGCCTTCCATTCCTAACGTAAAAGGCGGCGTGGGCAACGCAGGGAAGGCGCCCTTGCGAATGTACGTATCGGCTAAGTTAACGCCGCTATATATCACTTTGATTAACAACTGATTATTACTGATCCGTGGTTTTTCAATGTGGTTGACGGCGAGCACGTCCGGATTTCCAAATTTGGTGACTTGTAGCGTCTTCACTGTCTTTCTCCTTTGTCATGTTTTGGCTGCGAGCTGAGCGCGTTCTTAGGTCCCACCAACGGCAGCGCTTTGATCCTATTCCCGTCATGTTCAGGGTCTGTGGTGATGGTATTGAATCGAGTGACTGAAAGAAATTAGCGACTAAAAGGTAACTAGGTTCGCTATGGTAACTGGTTACCTTAAAGTGCCTGCTCAGTTGATGTACTGATGAGATGAAAGGAAGAGTGAACAAGGCAAACAAACCACCTGAGGGCTATTGCAGTATGGATCGATGTTCAACTTTCGGCTCTAAATTGTACATCGATTGTGTGCGCTAACTAAGCCATAATTCACCCTCTAGTATGCTGGGCTTCTTGCTTGATACCCGTGTAGCAAATTGGCTCATTGTCGAAAAGGCTGAAAGTTAACCACCAACAACACGGCGATGGTATCGGATCATTGTGACAGGGAGACAGAGATGTTGATTACGCTTGATATTCGTTCATCGTCTCAACTAAGTTATCCAATGAAAATCCACGATATTCAATGTCATACCCCTTTAGATTTAACTTTTTCAAAAGGTGATGAGATTTCTCTATTAATTTGGCCTCACTGTAACGTTTCTGTTGCCTCTTTACTTCGGCAATGAGTATTGTCTTATCTAAGTCATTGATCGCCACTATGTCGATCTCATTGTGGCCTTTGGCATCCCAGTATCCACCAATCTTTCCGAATTGCTTGGATTCAACCAAGATAGCTTTGAATAGGTTCTCCAATTCCAGACCGGAGTAAACGGTGAAATCTCGTTCAATATATCTTCGTATGTATTCGTAGTTCTCCATCTCAACAGCACTTTTGTTGGCATGGATGAATCGAAACCAGAAGTTTAGAAAGGGATCGGAAATGGCGTATCGAATATCTCGCGAGTTCTCTTTTGAGCTGATCGGACGCAGTTTGGTAATCACATCAAACACTTCATCCAGCTTTTCCAGATGAACGCCAACGCTCATATCTAAGAAGTTTTCAATTCGCGCACGGCTGGTGTTGCCTTTTGATATCGCACCGAGAATATCGAAGAAAATGCGATGTTCTGAACCAAAATCTTCAACGAGTCGATGCGTTCCTTCTTTTATGAGTGGTGAAAATTCAGAGATGACCGCCTCAAAGAGATCATCGCTCTTGGCAGAGAAGCGGGTTAACCACTCAAGGTATTTGGGTATCCCGCCAGATAGACACCACCATCGAAGCATGTTGTCAGCATCAAATTGATCGTGATCTTTCATGACCTCGGCAAGATAAGAAGGTTGCAAAGGCTGAATGTGAAAGAATCGGTCATCGCGATTGAACAGAGGCTCATCTTTGCCTTTGAAAATCTTTGTCATCATGCTGTAGAGAGAGCCACAGCACACGAGGTGCATCATCGAGTCTCGCTTGTTTGCATCCCATAAATTTTGAATGTCGGAAAAGAGAGCAGGGTTGACGATGTCGATGTCTTGAAACTCGTCTAGAATGATTGTCATCGGTTTTTGCTTGGTATAATCCAACAAGAACTCCATGATATCTCGCGTTGTTTGGGGCTGGAAGAACTGAACAACGAGCTCATTATGGATGATTTCTTTGAATTCAGCCACTAAGGCGCTTTCACTCTTTCGACTAATGAAAAGGCAAAGGAATGGGGTATTGCCTTGGGGAAAAGCTTCGTTGAAAAGACGGGTTTTACCGACGCGTATTCTGCCAACCATCACGCTAAGTTGGCCTTTTGTATCGACTATCTGCTCCGAAACAGTTTGTAGAGCGTTTAGCTCTCTCTGACGATCGTACAATTTTTTCATGGCTCTCTACTTTGGCGTTCACGCATGAGCAATAAAATAGGGTGTGAAGGTGTTACTGTAAAAATAATTACAGTCATTAATTTTACAGTAACAAACATGCTTTCAAGTACTAAGGTTATTGATTTTACGAGCTATTAATCTAGAATGCTGATCCCACTCATGTCAGCAATCTGCCCGCTCTTAAAGGCTCAACGCGTCTCCCTACTCAACGACTAGGGAATGTTCCTTCCCAATGTGTTTCGTGCTGGGACAGCTCGAAGTCGCTTTGGTGTGTACACCAGTGCCCGTTTATTACTGTATGTAGTGAACGCTGTCATCATTCATTCTTTCTTTGCCAAGCACTATCGTACACGTGTTGGCTAATAAATCACTGGCTTTCAGCTTACTATCGATGGCTCGATTGAGTGGCGCAAGCGACATAAGGTCGCTTTAAAGCTTAAGCTGATTCTATTTCTCCAGATGTTACCAAGCTTGGATGGCCTTTTTATTTAGTGGCATTGTTCTAACAATAACGTTCTCATGTTGACTTCCTCTTTGGGGGCAATGGTCAACATAAAGTGTGGCGATCAATCAGAGCATTTGGTCAATGAAGGTTAATAAGAAACGAATCAGTGTTCCTAGCGCTGAAATTGCTAGTGGGGACGCACAAGTAAACACTGAGTTTGGGTAAGGGGATTGTCCCCCTGTTTGGGAAGAGACCGCAATAGGAGTTTGTTCATCAACGGGCCTGAGGTCAGTTTGCGTTTATGAACCTTTCCGCGCTAGCAAACAGACGATCACAGTGTTTTTTCTGTTTAGTATACTCAGGAGTCCCTTCGGCCATAGAATCAAGCACTTCTTTAGCTTTGTGGTATTCAGCCACCATAAGAGCAAATTTCTCTTCAAAGCTACTTTTGCGAATTTTCTTATTCGATTTCTTTGCAGGCTTTCTCGTTTTCATTTTATAGCTCCCATAGCTTTTTCTGTTCTCTTTCTAAAAGAAGATTCTCGATCTTTTTTCTTATCTCATGGGTGGTTTCTTTTCGGTCGCTGAGTTTATTGCTCTCGACAATTTTTGCTTTCAACTTACGACTCGCTGTTTTTTTCAATAGCTGATTTCCTTGTCTTACAAGAGATAAAAGTGGCCCAAGACCCTATCTTTTGAATCTCGTATTTCCCCAGTATTTTCAGACTCACAAAACGAAAAATTTAAGTTTACGCAGTGAGTATTGTTTCTGGGAAGGATATGACGTTTCAAAACATCGCTGTTTAGCTGGTTGATGGTCGCTGACCAAGAGGTATTGCTGTGATAAAGATAATATTTGATTTGGTACAATTAGCTTTTGCTCTCAAGGTGCTTTTTCTCACGCAAAACATAGCACCAATATTTTTTTGGGGTGGTTCTTTGAATCATTTCACTCCTTAATAAGTACTCCAATGGAGAGATCTCACCGTAACTAGGAAGTCAGCAAGATCTCACCAAAATGCTTACAGTACAGTAACGTCAGCTGCTTGTGGGCCTTTGCCACCTTGCTCTACGTTAAAGGCAACTTTTTGGCCTTCTGCTAGTGTTTTGAAACCATCACTAGCAATTGATCTGAAATGAACAAATACATCAGCAGTGCCATTATCTGGTGCGATAAATCCAAAGCCTTTAGTTTCGTTAAACCATTTTACTGAGCCAGTTGTTTTATTTGACATGTATTTCTCGATAGATTGAATAAAAAAGAAAGCTACTAAATAAGAAATGAAGAAAAAGGTATCGCAGGATAGAAATGACGAATCAAATCGAAAGAGAACTGAGAAGATCTTGAACTAAATAAGTTATCAATAGCCCACTGTTTGAGCTGTGGCGCCACTATACACGGTATGAAATAAATAGATATATATTTATTGGATTATTTTTATTTTCAATATAAATCATATAGTTAAGATTGAGTTGTTCTCTGCGCCTACTTGGGTTTCCAATAAATACTTGTTTTTAATGAGTCGAGATGTAAGTCACCGCTATAAGTAAACAGCTCAGTGCATAGTAACTCTTTCCCCTCCATTTTGGAGAAACATCCTTTCACGAACTTCATATGACAGAGCTTACTCAGATAACCTTAGCGGAGGTCAACCCTCAAATGGCCTACGAAGAAGCGGCGATTGTGTATTCACAGAGTCTTATAGTTTTCCACCATCCCCTTATTAATCTCTTTGATGAGATTTGGTGATAAGCCCAGGTGTTTGGCCTCATGGCTGAACGAGCGTGTTGCGTCGAATATTTCCTCAGCCATCACCATGATCGCTTTCTTTGATGACAACCCAGATTGAGCCGCTAACTGGTCTAGTACGTGCTTAGGCGTTCGACCATTCCCACCAAAAGCCGTCATGTGTTCTTTGTAAGGGCTAGGGCTGTAAACAATGTCGTAGAAAGGCGACAGCGTCCAGTTATCGGCATCACTGGCTAGAAAACTGAAATTCTTACTGTGGTCATCTTGGTTAATCGTTAGATAATTAAACAGGCCGCGCTTTATGAGCTTCTGAGACTCTGTGATACTGCACATGATGCGCGTCGCTTTCACTAAAAAGGCTCTCGAAACGGGGCATCTAACAACCCGCACGCAGCAATCATATGGAGCCGACCGCCCTGCTTGGTGCAATCAAATCGTTCCTGCTCTAGCCAAAATCGTCCATGACCCGCATCAATTAAATTGAAGTCAGGCACCGCTATACCGACATGACGCGCCATCTGCATATAGCAATATTCGACTAAGGACTCAGAGTGCTTCAAGTCAAACTTTTCAGATGTCAGCTTTACGATAAGCTTGGTTCCTAGTGCGTTATCTGATGTTGAATATTGCCCATTCGATAAACGTGTCACGTTCATTTTGGGTCTGGCACCACCCGATCCACCTGTCTTCATCAAGTGCTCAAGCAAAGCAGACTCGGTGCCTTCAAACTCTTCAATCGCTGCTCGACCAAGGGTAATGATATCGACCGACTCCTTGGTCTCATCAAGGAAATCTAATTCAGGCTCGTAGCTCAAGGCGCCCATGCCTCGGTCACCCAGGTAAGCCAATCGCTCCAGGGCGGTCACTTCCTTTGGGTGATGATCGTTTTGTCTAAATACACGATCCATCAGATAAAGGCCCCAACCATCAGGGAGACTGTCTGCAAACACCCCATGGATACCGTAATGCGGACTTTTAGGCGCCACTTGCAAGCTGGTATCTGGCTTTAAATTAAACGGAGCCAAGGAGGTCGAGTGAGCGTCTAAATACGCCTCATCAAATTGAAAGAAGCTTTGCTGACTATTTTCAGCGAGCTTGCCGACTAGGACCTTTTCACCAGTGCTCAGTGTTCAGGGGGGATTTAAGCATGTCGAAGCACATCCTCGATGGATTTAAATTCAGGCTCAGACGGCTTTGTCAGGGCTTTCATTTTTTTCAAGTCACAGACGGTCTCATAAAGCGTGAGAAACTGGCGCAATGAGATGTTGCCCGTAGACTCAAATTTTCTGATCGTCGCGTAAGGCACACCAGAGAGTTCGGCCATTTTCTGAACACTGAGTTTGTCTTTTTTCCGAGCGGACTTGATGAACTCTTTGAGTTCCAGCTGCAAATCATAAGCGGTATAAAGAGATAACATACATGCTTCCCAAATTGCTACTATTGTAACAAATACGGGTGCAGTTGATTATAGTTTCTTTGGCACCAATGACAAAAATCATCACTCTGGCATGTTATAATTGATATTATGGTGACAGAAAATCGATTACCTTGGCTTTATTTGTCATCATAGTGGCAAAATAAAAGAAAAAGCTGGCATTCTTCAGGTCAATCTACGAGCCGTGTGGCATTAGAGTTAGATATGAGAAAAGGCAGGCTATCCATCTTCTGCTCCAACAACGCGGCTTAGGGTAAGGCATGATTGTAATTTCTTTCGAATACATTGGGGCAAAAGTGCGTTTTAGCCGTGAGGAAAACGTTGTATTGATGGCTCAATCACAGGCTACCAACGGAGGCTTGCGACAGAAGTCTGTTTCAGAAAACACCGGAATCAAGATGGACCTTTGCGATAGCATAAGCGTGAAGAGGTGATATGAAGATTAATTTAAATAAAAGTATCTTTATTTAAATTAGTCTGTATAGTGGCCCTTGCTCTGACAAAGAGTTGTTTCAAGATAAAATATAAAGAAAGTTTTCCAGCGTCATACCTAGCAAGTTTCTCTCTGTACTCTCCTTAATGCTCTATCCTAAAAATAATACCTATGTTCAGTGCACCTTAATTTTATAAAGGGGCATAATATGTCTAATCAAGTAATTGGTACAGTAAAGTGGTTCAACGAAACTAAAGGTTTCGGTTTTATTTCTCAAGCAAATGGCGATGATTTGTTTGTGCATTTCAGAAGCATTTTAGGCGATGGCTTTAAGAAGCTTGTTGAAGGCGATAAGGTCTCTTTTACCGTAGGTAAAGGTCCTAAAGGCCTTCAAGCAGAAAATGTAACGACTATTTAGTCTTACAATTGAATTTACACTGCCTTGTCAGACGTGTGGCGAGGCAGTTGCTCTGACAAAGAGTTGTTATCAAGATAAAATATAAAGATAGTTTTCCAGCGTCATACCTAGCAAGTTTCTCTCTGTACTCTCCTTAATTCCCTATCCTAAAAATAATACTTATGTTCAGTGCACCTTAGTTATAATTTTATAAAGGGGCATAATATGTCTAATCAAATAGTTAATACAGAGAATAGAATTAATAAACACAAATCTATTCAAAATAAAGAAAATTCAATAAATAAAAAAACAAAGATGAATAGCTTCCTCCAAAGGATTGCTAATGGTCAGATTGGTGTTGTTTTGGAGGAATTTCTTTGAGATATCACGGTAGAAAGAAGATCTGGTTTAAGTTGAGAAAGTGTGAATCAAACACTAAAAAATCTTATCAACCTGAATAAGTTGTGTGTAAAGGGTTGCCAATTGGCAATCCTATTTTTCGTCACTGCGTCATGGCTTATTCACCGCGGTAAACAAAGCGGCATAATGATCCCTAATTTTATGCTCGCCATACACGGGAGCGATAGAATCCTTACCCATCACCGTTAAGAAAAACTCCGCAGGGCCTCCCCATTTTTCAGGTAGATGGTTCATTAAACGTAAAATGACACGCCTCAGACAATCGGGCAGCCGGACAATACGCACGTTTTTACACTGCGCTTCAAAAGCCAACTGTGCAATCTCAGTCGTGGTGAGTATTTCAGGTCCCCCTACGTCGAGTTCTTTTTGATTCGACGGGATAGCTTCAAGGCAAAATGTCGCGAGATCTTCACCGTGAATGGGGTTTAATTTCATTGCTGACGCGCCAAACTGATAAACACGGCCTTTGGTGGCCATGTGATAGATGGCTTCCAAATCTGAAAAGAAGCCATTGGGTCGAATCACGCAGGGTTGTAACTGTTCTGAGTCGAGCAGGCGGGAAGCAAATCTTTCTTTGGCTCTCAGCAGGCGAACATTGAAATAGGTCGGCGCATTGAACGCTGAAATATAAATAAATTTCTCGACGCCTGATTTTTCTGCTTCAAGTAAGATATTCAGGTTGGCTTGGTAATCGATATCCATGTACTTCAAGCCATCTTGCTGACGAGTGATCCCCAAGCAAGAGATCACCACATCGATCCCATCGCAAACCCCCTCAAGCTGTTGAGGGTCGGTCACTTGCGCCTCAAAAATCTGAGAGTCATGGACACCGTTCGCGAGTAACTTTTGTTTGTTGCGCGCCAGCGCAACAAAGCCCTGACCGCGCCTCTGTAATTGCTTCACGATGTGCAGACCTAAATAGCCTGTGGCTCCCACAACTAAAACCCTATTCGGTCTTGTCATCATACTTTCCTTATCTTTATGACGAATGACTCTGTGAGTGTTAGGCGGTACGGCTCTTCTCTGACGCCGTGAGAGAGCACGAGCTTAATCATGAAAATGGGCGTCAACCACTCAAGACCCGCAGGAGAGGGGATAATCTGAGCAACAATGATCGATAGCATGACGATCAACAACGCGACAGGGCGCTGCAGGTATAAAGGGGATGACAATGGAGACAATCATCATGCTATACCAAAAGAAAGCATAGGACCATACGATGTCAAAACACAGCGGCACCAAAAATAATTGAAAATGGGTTGCCGGGAAGAGCAATTTGCTTCCGACCAGTCTCCCAAGCCAATTCACATCTAAGTTGTGATTAGATAAAGGTACCGCTTCATAGAGCCGAGTGAGCTTGTGAGAACGCCACCAATCACATCTAAGGTCAAAATGGCGGTTACCATGATTTGTAATCCACTCCAATTCAACTCTTTCTGCTTTCGTTGCGCTTTCAGTGATTTAATCGCCATAGTGAAATAGGATTGAAGTATCAGGCGGCAGTTACAACGCCATTTCGATGCGTTCACCACCAGGTAGAGTCGCTTGAATCGTAGTGTGATGCCCTCCACACGCAGCAATATAGCGCTCGACCGTTTCCACCTTCAAGTTTAGCCCGTTCGACTCCATGCTTGAAATAGTCGGTTGGGTGAGCCCCATGATCTTCGCGACATCACTTTGCGTTAGCCCTAGACTTTCACGAAGTTGAGCCAGTTGCATTCCAAGAAGCATGTCTTTTGCTCTGTGCTTCGCCTTAGCAAGCGCTTCTGGTGACATAAGCGCATCTAATTCTGCTAAAGTGCCAGTTTTGCTCGTCATGTTACTCTCCTTTCAAATGGTCGCTGTATTCCTTGTCTGCGATCTTGCTCTGTTCTTTATAAAACCGCTTCTGATTTGATTTATCCCCTCCACAGAGAAGGATGCCCGTTCGATTCGGGTCAAAGGCAAAGAATATCCTTATTGGATTCCCCTGACTTTGAACAACTAATTCTTTCATATTCGGATGTGCAGATCCGTTTATCTTGCCAACACGAGGCCGTCGTAAAGTGGGTCCGTATTCCCTTAGGACGTCGATACAGGCGCGAACCTCTATTTGGTCCGTTTCATCTAATCCAGAAAACCATTCTTTGAAGATTTATGGCGAACGCTATTGGGTCGAATGTCGTTGCTCTGTCTGAATTTATTGGTAGTGAGGTGGACGCGATGTTGTTTACCGACCACATTTTGAAGCCTATGTCGTATAGTAATAGGTTGCTTACGCAGAATGAATGAGCAAAGATACGTATCTAAAAATTATTGATTTTCTTAATCAAAATTGAATCGTCCTTCGTCCGTTATCCCATCTTCTCGGTTTGCCATGAAGTCATCATTAGCCTCTTCTTGGTTGCCAAATGAAAGCCAATCGGGCCGAACTGGACGTAAAGTAATCACATCTCCCTCTTTGTGTATTTCGAGCTCGTTAACTCCGTCAAACTCAAAGTCCTTTGGCAAGCGTATCGTTTGATTCTTACCATTTCTAAAAATAGAAACTGTTCTCATAACACCCTCTCTGTTAGGAATATGTTTGTATTGGTCGCTCCAAGTTTATGAATGAGGATCGCGGCGAAATGTCGGCCATGAACCGGTTTACTGACGTTCGATAACCGTTCAAGTGTCGATTGTGCTCTAAATTAGTTAATCACTCCTCATACCACAACGGTTTTAGCGAATAATCATCCAAATATGTCGGTCTGAAAAGAATTGGAGTACAACCACAACTTACGCCGCTGGGAGGCCGACGCGCTCCATTCCTTTAGATGGCTCGCTAGAACGGTCACGTTTTCTACTTTGGAGCGATGAGTAAGTGCTCGCTAAGCGCTTCCCATACACAGGTGACTGCGCGGCTACGCCCTTTCTTGCCTAAACACACCAAATGGATCGGCTGTTTATCCGGGTGCGTGTAGTCGGTTAAAACAGGGGCTAACTCGTTTGAACGTAGTTCTTGGTCGATGAAGGCAGGGTCGACCATGATGATCCCTTGTCCTAAGGTGGCAAGTTGCACGAGGCCTCTCGCGTCGTCACTGATCATCGCCGGGGTGACGTTGATCGCATTGACGCCACCATTGGGATGCACAAAGACCCAATTATCCAGCGTCACCGCCTTATTTTTAAACACCAGACAGCGATGGTGAAGCAGCGACTCCGGCGACTCCGGTGCGCCATTTTGAGCCAGATACGCTGGACTGGCATACCAACCAAAGGTTTTTTCACCAATCTGTCGCGCCAGCAGCGAGGAGTCCGGTAAATGGCCAATACGAATGGCAATATCAACGTGGTTATCGATGAGATCAACGACTTCGTCTGTGAGATTGAAGTCAAAGCAAATATCGGGATAGGTATCGCTAAGCGCATGAATGTGCGGGATCAAGAGTCGATGGGCCATCAGCGTTGAGCAGCCAATGCGGACTTTGCCCTGTGGCCGTGCATGAACTTGTTCGCTGAGCGTTTCCGTATGGTGCAGTACCTGTTGAAGCGGCTCGGTGCTTTTGAGCAGTTCATGGCCACTTTGTGTTAACGATAGCTTTCGCGTGCTGCGTTCAAGCAAGCGAAGGTTCAGCGTTTGCTCAAGCTTCGCAATGCGTTTGCTGACCGATGAGCGTGGCAGTCCGACTTTGTCCGCCGCCCCTTGAAAACTGCCACTCAACGCGACCAGATGAAAGAGGTATAAGTTTTCTAACTGTTTATGAAAGGCCACAGATTGTTTCTCTTTGGGAACATATAAAGTTCATTTTTGGTATCTAATTAGATTTAATACGAATTGGTATTCTGAAGCAACCAAATAAATGGAGGGTAAGGAATACCATGTCTTTTCAAACGATTTTAATCACAGGCGCAACCTCAGGTATTGGTTTTGAAGCGGCAAAACAGTACGTCAAACAAGGTTGGCGCGTGGTGTTTACCGGCCGTGATCAAGAGAGAATTGCCAGCGCCACCGCGAGGCTACGCGATGACGCCCATTCGCCGGATCAGATACTTGGCCTATTGTGTGACAATGCGAACGCCCAGCATTACCCAACACTTGTGTCTGACATTCGCCACAACGTCGGCACACTCGACGCGGTGATTTTGAATGCGGGAGTATTTCACCCCGGGCACTTTAGCGAAACCACACAGAGTGAGCTGATGACAACGATGTCGGTGAATTTCACCGGCCCAGCGATGCTTCTTCAAGCCTTACTGCCTGTCCTCAATGATCCCTGCAGCGTGGTCTATGTTTCAAGTATTGTCGTCGAGCGAGCCTTTCCAACCGCGTCGAGCTACAGCGCCAGTAAAGCGGCCTTCGAAGCGTACGCGAACGTTTTGAATCTGGAACTGGCTCCCCAAGGCGTCCGGATCAACTACCTCAGACCGGGCGTGACGGCCACCGAGATCCAAAGTAAGGCAGGCATGAGCGAACATCAAATTGACGAGCTTAACGCAAGCTTAGCGAATTTGCCTTTAGGCCGAATGCTAGAGCCGACGGAAATGCTGTCGAGTCTTGAATTTCTCACCAGCTCAAGTTCACTCGCGCTGCGAGGGGCCCACATCACCGTTGACGGCGGTTATTGTTTGTAAATGGTGTGGTGCTGTCCATCCAGTGAGAGGGGACGGTCATTCGTCGAGGATGGCCAACTCCTTCGCTAAGAGATCAAACACGCGGCGAACCCGTCTGTTCGTTTTGAGTTCCTCATGACAGACGAGCCACAGTGGGAGCTGCATGGTTGGAAACAAACCGTCCGGCGCTCGCATCAGTTGTGGCTCTTGTGCTGCAATGTCCTCTGGCAGATACATGACACCCAAATGTTGTTTGCACAGCGCGAGTTGCGCAGGCTGAAAGTCGGTAGAAAGCTTGAAGTTTTTCTCGTTCAACGACCAGCCTTGATGGGAAAATTGCGTCATAATGGGCCCGTTGTGGCCAAAGCCGATGATTTGCAGTTCGGGGACATCCTCAATGGATTGGGCCTCGAGAAACGGTGTCAGGTACGCTCTGGTGCCGTACAAAGACACCCGTTCTTCGCCGAGCTTCTTTGCGATGAGACTTGGCTGAGTGGGTTGCACGCTGCGGAGCGCGATATCGGCATCCCTGCGTTTGAGATCACTGACCTGGTTTGTGACGACCAGGTCAATGGACAGTTTGGGCTCGACTCGTCTCAACTTAGCCAGGATCGGAGGCAACCGATACATCGCATCAAGCTGACAGACGGATAGGGCCACCACGCCGTTCAGATCTTCTGATTGACCACTGGCCACCATCGAAAACTTGTGCGCCACATCGCCCATTTCGCGCGCGATATGAAGCAATTCTATACCACTGCGCGTGAGAGTTAATTTCTGCGCTGAGCGCTCAAAAAGTGCCACACCAAGCTCTTGCTCTAGGGCGGAAACCTGGCGGCTTAGGGTCGGTTGGGTCACATTCAAAGAGTGTGCGGCCGCCGACAAGCTGCCAAGCTCAGCTGTCGCCAAAAAGGCGCGGGTTCGGTTCCAATCGAACGAAATGGCTGTCCAGTTCATACAAATTTGTATGCCTTTATGCATTTTTCAGTAATTACTATTAACTATATGCATGGATATAGTGTCAGCACAATGGTTTTATTCGAGGCAGGTTATGGCAGTGTTGGTTTTAGGTGCGACCGGGGCAACCGGACGGCTCGTGGTTAGAGAGCTACTCTCGCGGGGTGACCGCGTTAAAGTCGTCGTGCGCGCGCTAGAGCGCGTGGACAGGGACCTGATCGCTTGTGAGTCGTTGGACATCGTGGTGTCCAACGTATTGGATTTGTCAGAGGCACAACTCATGGGCCATCTGCGCGAGTGTGAAGCGGTCATTTGCTGTTTGGGACACAATTTGACGTTGAACGGCATTTACGGCCAGCCTAGAAAACTGGTCTCAGACACGATCAAACGGATATGCCAAGCGGTGGCCCAACTCAAACCATTGCAGCCGATCAAGTTGGTGTTGATGAGTACGACGGGCTTTCAAAATCGACGAAGAGGGGAGGTCGTGTCGTGGCGACATCGCATGGTGATCCAGCTCGTCAGGCAACTCCTCCCGCCCCATGTGGACAATGAAGAGGCCGCCCGATACCTGCAAGACCAGGTGGGCGATGCTTCCCCGTATTTGGAGTGGGTCGCCGTCAGGCCTGACAGCTTAGAGGATCACCCATTCAAGACCGAGTTTTCGGTTCATCCATCGCCCACGTGTGACCCGCTGTTTGCCCCGAGGAAGAGCAGCCGTATCAATGTTGCGCACTTTATGATCGAATTGGTTGGTTCGCCTCAAACGTGGAGCCGATGGAAACAGGACATGCCCGTCTTGTACAACAATCCGTAACGCAGACGAATCACTCAAAGATAGTCAACATACTTAGCATCAGAAATATACCCGTATATTTTAAAGCCACTGTCCAGCTCATCGGCAGGCACATGGATTTTGCGTAACACGGTTTTGACGGACTGGTGCTGAGAGGGGGGGGGCTGTCGTGATTTCTACCCATTCAATGGTGTGAAAACCGGAGGCCCTAAAATGGTAAAACCAGTCTCTGTCCCAGTCGGAAACATAACCACTGTCTACTTCACGCGTTCACCATCGTGGACGAGGATGCAGGGTACACATCGCTGCCCATAGCTCATTCCATTTTGTCGTATTCATGACACCGTGCATCTTCGGGCTCCTGCTCGATAACGGACTGCTAAGTGGTGAGCAACGCCAGCCATAAGACTTGAGCATCCCTCTGTCACAAGCCCAACATAATAGGGCTGAATGTCCTTTTCAGCCGATGGTTAGGCCAAAGGGCGGCCACTATTTTCTTGAGGGTTCGTGCCCTTCATACCTTGGCAGCGTTGTGTCGAGCTCTTCCCAGTTGCCTTTTGAGGTGATGAAGTTGTGTGAAATGGGCCTTTCGGTGATGTCACTGTCGATAGCGCCGAGACGGATCCTCACTTTGTCCGGGGTGGCCGAATTTGAGCTGTAGATTGGCGCACCGCATGTCGAACAAAAGTACTTCCGTTTTCCAACACTGCTCTCGTAATAGGTCAGCGTGCCTTTTTCATCAGTCAGTTGGAGTTCCGACGTATTCACATACCCATTAGTGGCAAAGGCGCTACCACTTGCTTTTCGGCATCGAGAGCAGTGGCAATAGATGGGGGCGGTAATTCCACCGTGTAGCTCGAATTGGATTGAGCCACATAAACAACTTCCTTTGTACATTTTGGTTCCATAATGTCTAAATCTAGATGTGGCTACAGCCGCATGCAGTTGAGAGCAACCATTGTGCCTTAAACACGGACGCCGATTCAAACGCTCAATGCCCCACCAAATACACGGAAGAGAGAAATGGCGAGAATCCCCCAACCTTTGTTCCCTATCCAGGTCAGTAAACCTAAAGATCGAGAATACTCACTAGGTGATGGCAACGGACTCCGGCTTCGAGTAAAACCAAATGGAACTAAGTCATGGATATTCAATTACATACACCCAACAACAAAGAAGAGAAAGACATTGGGCTAGGCGTTTTTCCTGATATGACATTAGCGTCAGCCCGCGAAAAAACCGTAATTTTCGTTAGTCTCCCACGAATGGGAGATGCTCCATCCCTACTAAGATTGAAATGTGTTCATTAATTTAAAGTGTTCATTTTATTTGAACGCTATGAAAAAACGAACAAAACGTTCCTTTTTAAGGAGTTGACAGACATTGGCCCGATAGAGTGCACTCACGGGCCATTGAACAAAGTGCGACCACACGTGCTGAAACACGGCATGCTGATTGGGAAAGGAGGCGAGCGTTAAGGCTTCGTCGAAACTGCACCACTTGTAGTCCGTATCCTCCTTATTGAGCACCACCACATTCGAACTCGACCCATGTCATGAAGACAACTTGTTAACCCCCCTCCGAGTGATTGACGCACTCAGCTATCTGGCGGAACATTCAGGCGATGCTCTTCTGCCCCAAGATTACAGCCGATAAAACCCATGCAATGCGTGCTTTGTGCCTACGCATTTTAACAACGCTAAGAAAGCGCTCGGTAGACAACGGATTGTACGTCAGCAGACTGGACTGGTCGCTGGTGAATCAGATTGGCCGTGGCGGCGGTGATTTCCCCTGATCCCTACCATACAAAAAGGGGCGTAATCCTACTCATTGCTCCCCTTTAGGTGCTCAGGTAAGTATTCGGTGTAGTACAGAGGCATCACAATATGTTTGGTCTCAGTAGCTGGCGAGCCTTGAGTCCCCGTAAGCTTAATCGTTTTGTGAGGGCGGCACTTCTCGATATACGATTGCAATGATTTGGCTCGTGTGCGTTTGCCACTTTTCACTTCAACGGGAATGACGCGGCCGAGATCATCAGTAACGATGAACTCGATTTCTGCGCGGGCATCCCCCCAAGAAAAGCTAGGCTCAATGCCGAGTGCTGCGATTTCTTGTTGAACATAATTTTCCGCGACATAGCCTTTATACTCATAACCTTGTTGCTTGATTTCACGATAACCAGTGCCCAGCATATGGTTAAGTAGCCCGACATCAAACAGGAAGAGTTTGACCGTGTTTTCCTTCTGATAGGCCGCCATTGGAGTTCTTGGTTGCCCTTCTATTGGGTGATTTTTTAAAGCGAGTCTGCATTTATGAAGCCAGGCGATGGCGCTTTCATATTCAGCATAACGCGATTTGCGTTCATGGACCCCTTTGAATTTAAAACGCTTCACGGAGTCGTCATAGACTGATGAAAGTTGGGCTGGAATGCTTCGAAAAACGGACTCAATTAACTGTGCATCGACTTTTCCAGAGTATTTTCCAAAGTCACGCATGTAACCTTCGATTAAGTTTTTATGTACCTCCGAGACCGCTTCAAGACGCTCAATGACGCTAAGTTCAGAATGTTCGAACCAGGAGCGAACGGCTTCAGGCATACCGCCCACGAAGTAGTAATCGGTAAGAAGATCGAACAGTTTGGTGTGTGCGGCTGGTGAGTTCAGTTGTCTTTCAAAAGCGTTCTGCAGTGCATTTTCACCTGATGCCCAGACAAATTCTTTAAAGGTCAAAGGCCTTAAGTTGTGCTGTTCGACCTTGCCCACAGGAAAAGACGTGAGTAAGCCGATGTTGGAGCCACTCGCTGCAACATAAGCTTCAGGGGCTTTTTCGGCAAAGTACTTAAGCGCCGTCACTGCTCTTGGACACTCTCCGATCTCATCAAGGATGAGCAGATCGGTGGAAGGATTGAAGACGTTTCCTGTAAGCAGTTCAATATTGGTGATAATGTCATTCGGAGATAGCGATCCAGAGAAAGCGTCCATGAACTCTGGGCTTTCCAAGAAGTCAATTCTTAGCACGTTTTCAAACGTTTTTCCGAGCAGTTCTTGCAATAAGAACGTTTTCCCTGTTTGTCTAGCGCCATCAATCAATAAAGGCTTTCTAATCTTCTTGCTCTTCCAAGCGAGCAGGTGATCAAGCAGCGTACGTTTCATCCAATCACTCTTTTGGCAATGTATCGTCAGTGTTGCATTACACTATAATGCGCAATAAAAAACAACTTATTACATTTTTACGCGCATTAAAGTGTGATTTTGTTTCTTTTTATGCGCATAAAAAGGAAAGTGACTCACTAAAAAGGTGCGATTCATCAGGTGAAAGGCTCATCACCATCAATGTGAAAGTATCGTGTTCAAGCTAAAACGGTCTCTGATCTACTCTACAGATTTGGACGCAGCATTCACAATCTCAAGGGATGTGATATGACTAACAATTGGTTCTCGTCAACTCATGACAGTGCTCTTAAAGTGGAATTTCGACAACCGTACATTTGAACCAATGTGATGAACTCCAAACTGTAGAGGCACCCCTGATGCCGATTCAGCGCGGGGAGCGATGTTTCTGCCGAGTACGTGAAACCAAAGGCTAAGGGCCGTCATACTTATTGATTTTCCGCGTACATCTGTTTGTAGGATTTTGTCTGCAAGGCTGACTCTGTCAGTCCAAACTGGCAGGCGAGCGCTTCAAGCTGTGACTTATAAGTCACTAACATCGATTCCTCGTCTGTCATGATGGCAAACTCGGCAAAATCCCCAATGCCGTCTAACGTGTCGACCGTGATGTGAAACTGACCGACGAAATAAATGCTGCGAGTTTTGGTCGCCTTTAAGACTATTTCGTACCCTATGGTTTCAAGCATACTTCTTGCCTTGGTGGCATCGGTGATATTGGTGGCCTCGCATCGGTCTGCTTCTGGGCCTTTCACGATCCAAAGTTGGATGCCCGAGGGCTGCATGGTCCGAATACAGACACTTTTGTTCTGCTGGGACAAGGCTTGGTCTGGGGTATCAAAATACCAATCGGATTCCAGATTGTCCTCTACCATAACCTCATGGGGTATGTTTTCCAGGATGCCCAGGAAAGCTGCCTTCGACGCTAGGCGATACTTAAGCTCGACCTCGTATTGACCTTGAAAATGCTCATTGTTCATGTGGTGGTCCCCAAGCAAAATGAGAATGTTACCACAGGAGAGAAACAGGCGTTCAGGCAAAACAACGCATTAAGGTGTGGGTTAGGTTATCACGTCACCTCCATCTCTGCGTTGTAACGACGACACCCAAGGTGGAATGCAGAGTGCCCGTCGTTGGGTATCGACCTGACACGCCTCGTGCCGGGAATAGGGGTTAACGGTTGTACTTCACCTTGTTTAGTACTTCCTTGAGTTCATGAGTTTGCTCAAGATCCACCTCATAGATATTGGCCAACGCGCAAACATAATACAGGACATCATATAACTCTTCGGCAATGGAGCCCTTAAGATCCTCTAAACTGGGTTGACCCCGTTTTCCATGGCGAATCGATTCTGACAATTCCCCCATTTCTTCGACTAATTTGAGGAAGTAATGGTCTGGTAATTCCGGAGCATGGTCGAACATTTTGATATGACTTTGTAACTCAGATAACTTCATAATTTCCTATTTACGTTTTCCATTAGCTGCGTCTAACGCCACGTTAAGATGCAAGAGAGGTGACGTCAATTCTAACAATGAATTGCAACAGACCAAACGTGTTACCGCTTGGCATGTACATTTCAGCGAAGGCGGACCTTGCCAATTTCATTGATACGGCTGTACCGGTATTTGGGATAATACACCCAGAAGATATGCCTATTGTCGGAATCTTCGGCAACGAGTAACTCGATTTCACCATGCTTACCCGCGATCCTGACTTTGCGCTTAGACAAGGGCCGTGTTCTATTGGTGGTGACATACCTTTTGTGGGTGAGCGCATCCAGTAATTGAGTGTCGTCAATATCGGCATCGGACTCAATAACAAAACTGGATGGATGAAGCTCTTCGGCCAGTATCGTTCTGATTTGGTCCGTCTGGGAGAAAAACAGTATCCCGCTTAAAAATGCCACCCCAGTCAGTCCGAATAAGGCGGGATTGCTTTTACCCCAGCACCCGATCCCCAGCGCCGATAGCACGCTAAGAACAAAAACCGCTGCGGTCACCAAAAACCAAATATCTACGTAGTTATCCATCTGTTCTCTTTGCATCACGTCAAATTAAGGTGTGCCTATGGCTGACGCTGTATCTAAACCGTTGGGCTACCCACACGAGGCAGGCTAAGCAAAGGGCGCCCAACGCTGTGGAGCACACGGCCATGTCTTGTGGGGTGCTGGGTATTATCGCGGCTTATACTGGGTAGGACAATAACCTCTCATGACGTCTGAACGTCGCAATTTCTTGTGCTTGGTTTTACGACCCGACACACGCGCACGCCACAATTTAAAACTGCTCGGCTTGAGCCGTCCACGCATTAACAGAATCACTTTGGATTCATTCAAACCAAATTGCGATTCGATGGCCTCAAAGGGCGTGCGATCTTCCCAGGCCATTTCTATGATTCTGGACTCTATCTCCGGGCTCAGTTCCATGTCAAATCCCATCTCGCTGAAAAGCATTCTTCTACGAGGGAATCGGCGGATCGGTTCAAAGACCACGTATCCCTGGTGCCCGTTAAGCGTAACCATGAATGGAAAAGGCTAAGTGTAGGGCGTCAGTTTTGCCTGTTCGCCTAGTAAGATTGTCCACACCTGTGGACGCATGGGGAGAGTTTGTCTACAATTGTAGACGGAGTTGCTAATTGGCAGCTCGTTTTTGAGTTCAATTTTCAATACAAACTATGGGAGACAATGGATCGCGAAGTACCACCCTAATAAAGACATTAATGATGTCATTGTTGATGCTGTCAAAAATGGTTGGGATTGGGTACCAAAAGGAACGCGTCATTGTAAAGGCGTGTTGCGTTGCACTAAAACGGCAGCCAACCACCGGAATTGTTTATGCGAAGTTCGCATTGATTCGACACCGAAAAACCCAACAGGAAAAGCTAAACAGTACGCTCGTGCTATTGTGAAGCTAAGCTGCTAAGAGTAGATACCGAAAGCCGCATAAATTTGCGGCTACCTTTTCAGCTTATCCCGTTGCAAACTAGCAGGAGTAACAATATGAAATATTACGAGTTTACCCTCATAGCAAAGGGTATAGAAGAATACCAAGATCCCATTGTAGAGATTGGAGACGACTTGATTGATGCCGGTGTTGATGATTGTATCGTTGTCATGAGGAACAATGCAGTGCTTTTAGATTTTGATAGAGAGTCCATCAGTTATATGGAAGCTACTCTTTCAGCCATAAAGCAAATCGAAAAAATCACAAAATTGGTGGTTATTAGTATAGATGCAGGCCAGTATATAGGGCTATCAGATGCTGCAGAATTGTCTGATATGACTCGTTCTGCTCTATCAAAATACAGTACGGGTCGAAGAGGAGATGGTACTTTCCCCTGTCCTTATTTAAGAGTATCGGGCAAGACTCCGCTATATGATTGGGCTGAAGTCTCAGAGTGGTTAAGTTCTAAAAGGATTATTGAAAACGAATTAGCGCAGAATGCAAGAATTACATCTAAAATAAACACATCGCTAAAAATAAGAAACCGTAATGAACTGGAAGAGATAAAATCCATTACAAATCAATTATTGGCTAGTTAGCCGATTTACTTATAATAACAACCATAGGTTATTAAATTTGAACTCGCCGCCATGTCAATGGCGGTTTTTTTTTGCTTCACACGGTGTAAAGGTGTGTGCAACCCACCCATCATGCCTGAACTTGGGCGTCGCAGACACGAAACCCAAACTGGCACTGGCCTTACTCAATTGAAGGCTTGATTGGTAGTGTTCTACAGCATGGTACGATTACAATACGTCGCTTGTTCAAAGTCACTGATGTTCATCGCGATGTTGGGAACCTTCGGAAACAAGGTGACCAGTGTGGACACGACTTGCTGAGAGAGCCTCGCCTTCTCCTCCGTCGTTCTCCCTTGCATGATAGACGCAAACACATGAATAAACGCTTCTCGCTTATTACCCACTGAGTATTGTTGGAAAGGGTTGATTCTGATCTTGATGTCATTGGCATCAAACAACCCAGTCGCGTGCGTCACCAAAAACATCTGTTCGAGAATATACGCTTCATCGTGAACAGCTAAAATACTGTCTGAACAATCGAGAACAAAATGGGGCATCACTCCTCCTTACTAGGGTGGTATGGCTCATCTTCTCTGAGCCGCGTTAGGCAAGCCGCCGCCGGCCACCTTGATATGCTCAACGCCTGATCATCATGCCACGTGTTGTGGGTCTGTGTCGCCCAGTTCTGCAATGATGTCGTCGGGGGTGACGATCTTGTCCAACAAATGCGTAATATCAGGGTCTGAAATCGGCTCTAGCGCGTAGACTGGCTTTCCCAGCCCAAGTGCATAGCCTATGTCCATAGCAACACTTTTGCCAAGGTAACCGTTGAAATTTAGAATGTAGGTGACGTCAGCTTCACGGATGCGCTGCAAGCAACCGTCGATACCATTGTGTGGCGAAGGCTCTGACATCGTTGTTTGAATACCTGCGTCGAGTAGCGTGTCGCGTACCGCCTGCATTTGTTCCAGGCTCTTGAAGCTCCCGGCCACATAAACGGATTTTCTCATCATATTCCTCTCAATGTATCGAGTGTGATTGCAAATACTGACACCCGGTTAACGGGTAAGTACGGGCATGTCGACGCCGCCGAAGCCCAGTTCAATGGTCAACCTTCGGACAACAAAAAAAGCCACCCGCTTGCATCGTTTGTTGTCGATCAACGCCAAGAGAGCACCTGTATTGTCTGCCACCTAGCCTTATAGCCAGCGGTCATTTTGTCGTAGTTCGCTTCGGTCATAGCTTGCTTGTTCGGCTTAATCAACATAGCAAAGGCGTCTTCCAATCCGTAGGGCGAAAAGAAGCGAGGGTGGCCTGACTTATCAAGAGTAAAGCCAATCGCGAAAGCGGATAGCCAAGATTCGATACCTTGCTCGACACACTCATATGGCTCGATGGCGCAACCAAACTTCTTCGCATAACGCTCATGTATGATGGCTTGGTTTTTGACATCAATGTCGATGTTATGCGTTAACCGCGAACGAATACGACGTTTAAACGCCGCTTCAGAGGTGAGCGCAGAGCGATCAAAGTAGACAACATCAACGTCTTTCACTTGAGCGAGAAGCGGCTCATTGATGAGGCTATTCCAGATGACTTGAGTAATGGCACCGCCCGCGATATAGAAATGTGGTAACCCGACGTCACGACACGCTTCGGCGGTTTCCATTAACTCAGGAACTTGCTGGATCAGATGCCGGAGCTTTTGTTTAAGCATCTTGACTTACTAAACATTGTGGAGCGGTGTTCAACACCTTGATTTGGTATCGAGCGACGTCAAAACCATACATTTCTTGTCTATCGACAAACTCAAAACCAAATTGCTCATAAAAATGGCGCAGACGCACTCGGCCACCATGACAATCACACCGTAACCATTCGCAGTTCCATTGCTCCGCGAGTGACAAGATTTCAGATAACGCCAACGAGCCCAACCCTTGGGCGCTAGAAGCATCGATAAGCGCGAGTTTGTGAAAAAATAAACTGTTTGAATCGATGGGCAGCTCTTTCCAGAAGTCATCGGCGCCAAGGGAGAGAAATACACACCCCACATACTCGCCCCCATGTTTGAGAAAGTACAAGCTGTCTAACGAGTATGCGGCTTTTAAGGCGGTGATCTGCACTTGTTCGTGCGTCCACAGGGGGACTTGACGGGCATTACAGCGCTCGACAACTTCGAGTAACATATTCGAAGCTAATTCCCAATGTGCCTCATCTGAAGCTTTGCATAATTCCATTTATTCTCCATTCAGAAGGCGAACGACCGATTAAGGGGTGAGCAAGGGCAAGCCTTTCACCATAAACACCATACACCGAGGATCGGCGTTAAGCGCCGTGTGCGGTGAACTCTTTATTAAACGCCACATAGGTACCTTGGAAAGTGGCCACGACCTCATCTCCACAAAGAATATCACTGCTGACGCTAATGCGTCCGCGGCCACGTCGAGCAAAAGCACGATGAAACGTCGACCAGTCCGTGCTGTCTTTATAAAAGCTGGTGGCCGTAAATGGGCCATGTGCTGGCTTCAAATAGGTCATGGCACTTTCCTGAATAACGATTTCATTGTGAACACCATTTAAGCGCATGTAAACCAATGACCAACCGGCTAAGATGGCGATGACAGAAAGGCTTCCGCCAAAGGCCGTATTCTTATGGTTGATATTAGGCTCAAGAGGCGCCGACAGTTCTATCTTTTGTTGGCTGCAACTCGTAACCCCCATCTTTAATGCCTTGGAAGCGGGGATTTGTGCATGCAAATAGGATTCGAGTTCGTGTTCTTTCAAGTTGTGATCTCCAGTGACATTCACTTACCACCCCATTAAGGGACGAACAGCACACTGCCGAAACTCCTGTATACCACTTTAAAGGCAAAACGTAAAAGGGGAGGGCTATCGATGATCTCAAAAATGCATGGCAATCAGGCATTTCAAGAAGTTCATGTTCTGAAAGCTTCCGCACCTCAGGGAAAAACCGGGGGCGCGCGTTGCTGACCGAGACGACGATAGACATTGTCGAGATATCGGCACGTTGGGAGTGCCGCATTGGCACCCCCAACATCCCGCACCTACCGAGTTTCCTTTTTCTTAAAGGTCCGCTCACTTCTTATTATTAGAAAGCTTGGCTTGAAAAACGAGAGTATTGCAATGCATCAGCCACTTCTTCCGCTTTCGAGGGAGAGCTCATCAAATTTAATAATTTGAGAGCCGCTTGGTAGCTCACTAGACTGCCGTTCGACGTCAGTACCTTATCATCAATGACGTAGTTTTTGTCGCGCAGCACGTTAACTTTTGGGTAGTCACTTTGGAAATCACGCTCGCCCCCTGCCCATGTTGTGGCTTGTTTTCCATCCAATACGCCGGCTTCGGCTAACAGATAGGCACCAGAGCAATTGCTTGCCATCCATTCAGCCTGTTTTGCTGTGGAGGCGACGTATTCAATCAAGCTTCGATTGTTGATCAGGGGGTCCATGTCATAGCTTGATGTCAGTATCAGGACATCTAATGGGGGCGCTTCCCCGATCCAGGTATCTACACCGATTTTTAATCCTTCTTCGGTGGTGACGGTGTGCGTGTTCGTCACAGAAATCGTCACGACGTCATAATCACTAAACCAAGTTAATCGACTGGCGACGCCAAACACCTCGAGGGGAGCGGTCACATCGGAGGTAAGCACACCATCGTAAACCAGAATACCAATGGTCTTATCGGCAGCGGAGACGGTCGGCGTCAGAGTAACAAGCCCGAGAATAAGTGTTGATAGAGCAATAGTGCGGCGCTTCAGTTGACCATTAAACATTGTTTCACCTCGTAATTAGACTGAAAGAGTTCGCTCTATCTTATCGAACCTGATTCATGATTGAAGTGCTTTGCTGGCTCGTCTATAGTGAACTAAATTCATGAATAATGAGGGCGTAGGAATGGATAAGATACGTACTTTACGCTTTTTTGTTGCGACGTTAGAGCGAGGAAGCTTTGCGGCCGCCGCGAAAAAGTATGGCACTGATCCATCCACGGTGAGTAAGGCGCTGCATCGGTTAGAGTCAGAGCTAGGGATCCAGCTATTTCAACGCTCCACACGCCAGCTCAATCTAACCTCAGCAGGTCATCAATACGCTCGGACGGCGCGATTGGTGCTCGATGAACTCAGTGCCTGTGAAGAAGCATTGCAACAATCTAATCGCCTTCCATCAGGGACATTGAAGGTGAACCTACCGGTGTCTTATGGGCGAAGGTACATCCAGCCCTTACTCGCAAATTTTCGTCAGTTGTACCCTAACATCGCCCTAGAGATTCAGTTTGATGACGCTTACCTAGATATGATCGAGCATGGCATTGATGTCTCGATTCGTTCAGGGTCAGTCCAAGACTCACAACTGATCGCGCGTCAACTGAGCCCTATCGACTATTTGATTTGTGCAAGTCACGACTACCTCAATCAACACGGAGCCCCAAGGGGACCACATGAATTTCATCACCATTCTTGGATACGCTTTCGCTTTAAACAAACAGGAAGATTGTTAGGACTGAAACTGGCCCCGAGCGACGAAGCAAAACTACCTGACATAGCCCAAAACATGGTGGTCAATGACGGGGAATCAATGGCAGAGCTTTGTGCTCAGGGCCTTGGCTTAACCCAAATTCCGCATTTCATTGCTCGTGACTGGATAAAAGCGGGGGAGATAACGCCCCTGTTTCCAAGCTTTCGTCCGCGAGATGAAGGTGTCTATATACTCTATCACCGCCGTGAACATGTGCCCCTCAGGGTTAAGCTGTTTGTCGATTTTGTCATCGAATCTATACAAGCTCAAGGCGAAAGCCCTCGTCGCACTTGGGTCAGCAATCTCGACGCGTTCGCCGCCCCCCAAATGTAATACATAGCAAAAATGCCAAGCGTTAAGGATCCTCCTGAAATGACGAGGTTAGGCGAGGTTCCTCCCTGACTCATACAGGTACTGTCATCCGACCTAGCCTAATACCTCCCGTTAATCTGAGGTCAACAACCCATGTCTTCGATCGCATTACAGCGTGATGTTGGTGTGTGGATTGCGTCTTAACGCCGCTTGATCATTCCACTTTTCCATGGCTTCAAGAAATTGCGGTGTCACCTTTCCGGGTTTAAAGATGCCCAATTTGAGCGGCGAGATAACCCCTCGGACAATTTTGTATCCCCAGGTCAGTGAGCCAAGGTGGCGCATGGATATTTTGCCTTCTTGTTCACGAATTTCGATCGCGGCCGTTTCAAATTCGTGGCTGATGGTGCCGTGAGCCGGCACATAACGACAAGGCATGTCGTTTAAACTTGCCAAGGCTTCGCCATAAGCGATCTCACACGCATTCGTGGAAAGTGAGGCCATCAATGTGGAGGTGTCATCAGCCAGATCTAGGGCGCCATAGATAGGGTTTTCTGCTGTACAGCGTCGGTCAAGATAATAGCCCATGGCCGTGTCTTGCGTCATACGGTTGAGTTGGCGTTCACCAGAGGACATGAAGGTGACTTTATTGTCTTCTATTCGGATAGGACGACTGGTTTGTACCAAAGCAATGCGGACCTGATCTTCATCGACAATACTGTCGCGCTTGGGCGTAAAATTAATGGTCACTCTCAGTGAGCCTCGTTTGATGTTTCGAGGATTGATCTGTGGGGTGATGTCACCTTCTTCTGTGAGTTGGTCGATGGTTGCTTTTGATAGCACCGTAGCGCTCACGTCTTCCCCTTCGTCGGCCTGACGACAATCTTCAATATTGGCCTCGTATTCCGTGACCTCAAAGGTGCCACTACCGACATCGAAACGGGTGGGGTCTCCGGCGAGCTGAGGTTCAGTTTGCAGCCGCAGCCGCCGGATCTCCGTTAATACCTGCGACAAGCCAGGGTTTGCGGATTTCTTACTAAAGGGTTTGTTGCTGATCAGATATTCATCCGCGGCGAGCTTCTTTATTTTGGTTGCAGTGATGGCCTGATCGCGGAACCAAACGAGGTTTCTATTCATCGATGTATTCTCCATGACGCAGCGACGTTAAGGGGGGCTCAATACCACAAACAATGAGCTGTATATGGGAACTAGCGTAAGGGGTAACACGCGCAGAGGCTCGGTGAAAGCCATGGAAAATGTGGGGCATCTTAGGGAAGGCATGCGCCGCCACAAAAAGTCGCGCTGGCAAGGGCACGCAGACCCATCACATCAATATGGCCGGCCCAGAGTGCACGTAGGACGCTGCCAAGGGCCCAGGCCGCCCAGTGTGTGAAGCCGAGCTCTTTCAAACGAAGGGTTATTGCAGGGGTGGTGTTTATATAAATATGAGTGCATATACCACTTAAAGAAATTCTTACTCTCAATGATATGTTGCTAATGAATGTTGTTGAATATGATGCCCGCCATCCAATCGACATGGGTCTGTTGGCAAGCGAACAAACAACATAATGAGGCTTAAGAATTTAACATGAAAACATCACTGATAGCGGTCGCCGTCACATCCATCGTGACATCGTCAGCGTATGCACTCCAAACGGAGCAGGACTTTCTAAACCAGGTGGATCCTCAACTGGTGTCTGAACGTAAAGCGGATGGCAGCTACAACTTCGATCGAAAAGACATCTATACCATGGTTCATGATGACGGGACCGTCGAGTACCCGCTGTTAAACAGCGGCAAACTGCTTCGTACGAGGGATCGCGCCGCGCCGGACTCCTCGCGATTTGCAGCGTACTCGGGCTCTGAAAGTACCGCTCAATCTGACCGCATCGTTCAAGAGCTGGCCATGCATCTGGATCACGATCCGACCCCGTTGGATATCTCACAAAAGGGCGCGCCGGCAAACAGCGAATACCATCCGTTGATGGACCAAATGGTGAACGTCGATGGGAAAGAATATTTCAGAACCTCCGATACTGACGAGCTCTTGTTCAATCAAGGTAGCACACCTTACCTCTTTACGTCCGGAGAGCCGAATTCGGCACGATTGCCACATCGCTTCTCCGGGGCGCTGTCGACGACCGCGGTGGTGGATGTGAACGCCGATGGTGTCGAAGAGCCGCTCTCTGTGTCTCAGGTGGGGTCATCACGATACATCGAGCATGGCGCTTCTTTGGACAGCTTCGGTGGGTTTGCCAATCCGAGCCGCACTTGGAATAAGAACAACTCGTTTGTGCAGGCCATCGGAGGGGATTTCAATGGAGACAATATCAAAGATGAGGTCATCGTCGCCTACAATGGCGCCATCGACCTCTACCGATATGACGCGTCTACCCACACGTGGACATGGGTCAATCAACACAATCCGTGGTCACCCGATGGCAGTGAGTACAATTTGAGATCGTGGAATCTATCGATGGATGCAAAAGACATCGATGGGGTGCCTGGTCTTGAAATCGTAGCCATGTACAGTGCTCAAGAATCCTACAATAACACCAATGAAAATGTGCGAGGGCGTTATGAGCTGTATCGATACGACAATGACCACGTCGAGATGATCATCGGCAGCAATGAACTGTACGTCTATGACCCTTATTTTAACCCCACGGCGGAGCACAATCGTCATATTATTCCCACCGACGTCAAGCTGGCGCAGCTGCGGCCTGGTGGCGCTTACGAAATTGCCGTGACCGGGCACTATTCGTACGCAAGTCGCTGGGAGTCCATGGTACTGGAGTCCGCGGTCATCGACTTAGTGAACCCAAATGGGGCCACGCTCTCTCATTACACGCGCAATTATTGGGACTCGCCAATTTATGCGATGGATTACAGGCCCCAAATGACGGTGTGGAAGGCCTCCGAATCAGGCGAATGGGTGGTGGTCGACGGCCAGGTCTTTCAAAGAGAAGTGAATGACGAGGGGGTGCCGGTGCACACCACCAAAACAAGCCTCACGGATAGACCCCAAAATGCGGTCCTAAAAGCGGAAGCGGCGAACTTTCAGCATGAAAACGCAAAAGAAAACGACGCTCCCGAGCTCTATTATGTTTGGGTTGATAAACACAGTGGGCGCATTTTAGGCGACCGCTACCGCGCGTTGGCGTTCAATGACGACGCGCAGTTCGTTTCGTCATCACACCCCATTTTTGACGACGAGTTGGTGGCGGGTGAGGCCTATCCGTATCTGGATTTGCAAGCGGTGAATTATCATTCGGATGAAGATCTTGCGGTGTATGAAGGACATGAACTGCGTTACTCAGAGCCCACGGTATACGCCATGTTAGCCTCGGTGCCGTACTATACCGAGCAGACCAATCCGAGCTCGGCGTCAGGCACCACGTTAGAGCTAGGGAAGAGCTCGGGAACGTCAGAGGAAATCGGCTCGGTGCAGGGATGGGGCAGTGACTTTGGATTCAATGTCTCGGCGGCAGGCGGATTCATCGGACAGGCAACCGTTGAAAGCAGTGTCACCACAAGCATTGGCCAGGAAAATGCGCAATCGTATTTGAAAGAAAGCGCCAAGGAGATTGGTATTGGTTTTAATGGCTCATTGGGCGAGGAAATTGTCATTATTTCGGTTGCCGCCGCGGATCACTATTTCTATTCCGTGGTGAAAACGACCGAGATGGATAAGCCAATCTCTGGCGATGCGGATTTCGTCATTGATGTGCCAAGACCGTCGCGTTTTGCATCGGTCACCCTGGATTACTTGAAAAGCCAGGACCTCACCAACCAATACATTAATAGTGCGCTATTGGAGTCGGCCTTGGGCTACACCCGTGGCGAGCCGGGCAGCTATATGAATAAACACGATGCGCTGCAAACCATACAGGAAATGCAAGAGACGGGCGATGTGATCACCTATCAAGGGGAAGGAACGTACTTGGCAGAAGTGCACCAAGGACAAGGAACGGCGACCAATTTCATGAGCATTAACTACTCGGATGGCTCAGCCAATGTCCAAGGCTTCACCCAGACGGTCGGCAACTCAGTCGAGACTGGCTTTGGAAGTAAGGTGGGTGTGCCTTTGTTTGCTGAAGCCGAGTTTGGCACCTCAATGTCTTACGGCGGGTGGGGCGCACTCTCAAGCAGTCAGACGGTGTCTGCGGGAGAGAGCTCAACGATTGTCGGCAATGTGCCTCAACTTAATACTGCAGATATCGAAAGTGGCTTGCGTCCGTTTACATGGGGAATATTGGGTTACACACTTGACCTCAGTGAGGAGGGAAGCGAGTTGGAAAACAAAGCACTCCTAGTGACTTATTGGGTCGAGTAGTCAGTATGTTTCGATAGTGTAGGCCTAGTATCAATAAGAAGCAGTGGTGCGTCGCGATGTGGTCGTCAATCGTTACACTGATGATCGCTTCAACGCCACCATGGCTAACTGTCCAGATGGACACATGCAACCAGCGTGTTCTCACGTTTGTGAAGCCTTGAACGAACTTGGCTTAACAAGCGAAATGGGAGGCGTTCACAGCAGACCCGTCGCAGGCTCCCAGAGATATCAGGCGATGGCATTTGGGACACAAGGAGTTTACATGAGGCCATATGGCTCTAGCGAGCTGCTCCGTTCATCTCACCAAAGAAGGAGCAGCCTTCTGAGTACATGGGTTTCTCGTGGCTTAGTGTTAGGTAGCCAAAAGCCTTATGACTACTATAAAGTTTGGTGCGGCACTGTAGTGAAACCCTTACGATACTGGCTTGGAGTTAATCCAGTTTTGTTCTTAAATCGAGCTCTGAAGTTCGACGGTGTCCCGAAGCCTGTTTTGTACGCAATCTGGTCGACATTTAAGTCAGAATTTTCGAGTAAGGCTTGAGCTGCATCGATTCGAGCATTTAATAACCACTGGTTTGGGCTTTCACCTGTTTCTGCAAGAAACTTTCGAGACAACGTTCTTTCACTTACGGTGGCTTTTTGGGCTAGGTCCTTAAGTGTTAAAGGACGATGAAGGTGCTCTTTAATCCATGTTAGAAGTTTGTATAGGTTGTTTTCGCTTAGTCTTTCCCCAACCGTTTCAATAAATTGTTTGCTATGCCCGCTTCTTTCTAGGACATACATGGCATCCTTAGAGGCTCTGCGACCAACTGCTGAACCGTGGTCTCGCTTTACGATGTGAATAAACAGATCGACGGCAGTGATAAATCCCGCAGAGGTGAGCACTTGCCCGTTATCTGCGAAGAGTGCATCGGGAGCAACGTTTATGTTTGGGTACATGTCTTGCAGCAATTGAGAGAATGACCAGTGCGTTGTGGCTTGCATGCCATTTAATAGCCCAGTTGCTGCAAGAACAAAGCTGCCTGTACATGTACTGACAATGCGGATGCCTCTTCGGTGGCAATCTAAAATGGTGTCTAGTAAATGTTGATCTATGGGCTCGGTAACATTGTCTAAACCTGGGAGAACTATGGTGTCACAATACTTAAGGTCCTCGATAGGTGAATCAATACTCATCATTACGCCATTGTTCGCGATTTGCGAACGAGTGCTGCATACCTGTACTTCATACAAACATTGGTTTTCGAAATCACTTGCGCGAGAAAAAAATTCAGTCGCGATGAAGACATCTCCAAAGATGACGTTTTCATATAGTGCAACACCAACTTTATGTTTTCTTGGCAAAATAGTGGTGCTATTTGTCGAATTACACACTAGTTATTACTCCATTTTGAATATATAAAAACCATTATTGTTAGAATTATCTTTATGGAATATTGGCTGGGTATTACCTTGTTGTCAAATTTATGGGGTGTTATTTAATATGGTTGGTTTTAATGATTTTTATAAGTCAAAAGGTTATGGATTTAATACTATGCTTTGTCATAAATTATATAAAGCTATAAAGAATAATCATATATTCATTGTATTTCAGCCGATAATCAACAGTGCCGCTATGACTATCGACGCTTTTGAAGTCCTGTCTAGATGGAATGATGACGTCTTAGGTGAGGTATCCCCTGAACGCTATATACCTATACTGGAAAAAATGGGTTGGATATTAGATTTTTCTGAAGAGCAATTTAAACAACTTTGCGTCTCTATTGGTCGTATAGACGCTGTATGTACGCAGTCATTTCAGTTTAACGTTAATCTATCGGTCGTTCAATTAAGGTCGAGGGAGCACTTAAACAGGTTGCTTAGCACGCTTGATCACTATCATATTAGAAGAAATAGAATAGTATTCGAAATCACCGAATCCCATCGACTTGAAGAAGACTCTATTGTCATGGCGAATGCGGACTGGCTGCGACAAAGAAATGTTGGCATTGCATTGGATGACCTAGGAGCCGGAAAAAGCTCCTTAATCAACGTGGTCGGATTGCCGTTGAATCAGGTGAAGATTGATAAAATGGTCATACAATTGGCACCCGACAATACTTTTTATTGTGAAGTAATTGAAGCGTTAGTCCGATTCGGCAACAAAATAGGATTTGAGGTGGTCGCTGAAGGGGTTGAAGACTTGTTGATAGTGAATTTGATGAAAAGTTTGAATGTTCATCAGATGCAAGGGTACTATTTCTCCAAGCCGAATACCGAAAACTACTGGTGTGAAAAACTTTCGGGATGCTCAATTTCCGTTCCATAATAGACTTATAAATACGACTGTCGAATCGATTTTATTACTTTAATTTATATTAATGTTATTTAAGAATTAAATTGGCAATACCCCATAGTAATAATTTTATATATCAATAACGTTAATGACATTATTTGAAATTAACGATTTTAGTGTTTCAGAAACAATTTAAAACTAGAATTTTAGCGAAAATTTACCAGTTAAAAGATTATTAATTTCGGTGTTTTATTTTTTCTAAAAAACCCAGTTCTTTCATAATAGCCCAATTGGAACTTGGGGTTTCGTGGATTTGTTTCTCTAGAAAATTGATCATTTTACTCTGCAAGCCGTGGTCAGGATATTGGTGTTTTATCTCTCTCGATGTTTTGGGATTGACGTGTTTAATCCAAAGCCGAGTTAAATCAAGCTTTGAGGCCATCTGCAGTAAGGTAACCTCGGAGACTTTTCGATGGGTCACTCCGAATGAATTTTGTTGCGCTATCATCTCATGAATGCGATCTGCTTTATAATGAGCTAGCTTCATTGATATCGCAAATTGTCGAGCCGTTTTTGCTCCTACGAGTTCAAAGGAATCATTCGATTCATTCCCAAGTTCCAAGCCTATGTAATGTAGGATAGTTCCTACGAAAAACACTTCTTTGTTCACTGGATTTTTCACTAAATGCTCTAGCGCTAACCCATATGCATAGGTTCTTAAGCTGTGATTGAGTATGAAATCTGGGTAGTTTTCTCGCGCCATCGTTAAAGCCTTCTTACATGCCAACGTGTCAGGGACTCGATACGATGAAGGAGGGACATAAGGTGGGGTTTGTCGCTTTAACCAGTTAAGGCTCGACTTTAGGGCGATGTCTACTCGGGTTTTAGCCATGCCATACATTATCCCTATTTTACTTGAACTAAGGCTGGCCTCTGTGAGCTTCATTTCTTCCTCGTGTGGTCAGTATTTTTCTTTAGGCTAGCAGCAAGCGATCTTTATATATACAAACTATCTTGCCAGATATAACCACATATAGGTCACTCGTTAATTTTGGTTATTCTGTTGCGAAATTTGTCCTAATTGTGCCTGTTCTCTAATTTGTGGAATACCCATAATGCGTCCTTATTTCATGATTCGGAGAGTTCGCATGCGTCATTGCATCTTGGTTTGCTCTGTGTTTCTCGCTGCGTGCAATGTCAATCCAAGTTCACATCCTATGAGTAATATCCGTTATCAAGGAGAAGATGAAGCGCATAGTATGGTATTTCGAGAAGACCTAGTAGAAATCAAGTCGGGAAACCACACCAAACATTGTGACTACACGATAGTGGAGCAGGATTTAGCGTGGGTCATAAACGTGGAGCTTCTAAGCACTACACTAGGGAACACGAATTTAAGGTTTGTCGTGCATAAAGGCACTGATTGGATGACTTGTTCGGAGTGTGCGAAGCATCAGTTACCGCCATTTTGGTATGTGGAGTCCCCCCTCGAATACAAGGCAGTTTACAAGGGTAAATCTAATATTCTTTTTTAAAATTTCTATATACCTAAGCGAAAGCAGAACCTGCCTAACGAGCGTTTAATGGACAGATAACGCATTTATATTGCCAACTGTATTGAACATGATTGAGTTGATTCTGAGACCGGATAGATTAGGGCTTATATCGAACTGGAGACTTTTGGAGAAAATCATGGGTTCGACCTGTAGAGTGTGTATGGCTGAGAATAAAGTTTTAGATCCCAATTATCAGGCTTGTCCCGATTGCATTCGGGAGTGTTTAGATTTGTTTGACCGAGTTAGCCCTTGGTCATACTACCATCTAGTGGTGAGCATAGCGAAGAAACGAACATTTAATGTGTTATCCAATCTTGGAGAGCTGACGCATTCCAATCGAACGCATGTATCGAGACTGACCCAAGAACTTGATGTGCTTACCCACGCTATTTTTCTGAATCCGGACATGTCCGCAAGAGAAGAAAAAACGCAGTTGCTGAGAGACATAACCGAGTTTAAGGAGGCAGTCAGTCACGTGGCTTTAGGTAATCCGATTGAGCAGATATACGCGTTCAAGCACTGATCCTAACTTTACGATTTACACCAAAGTTAAAATTGATAGCTCATTTTGTATCGTGAGATGTGTAGACGAGACACTGTTAATGACGGTGACTGAGGGAGGTAACCTTTTGAAAGGTCTCACATCGGAGAATGTAAATTTGGGGTTTAGTCCGCTATTGCTTTGGCAGGAAATTACGTTTCTTTACCGAGCGATAAAAATGAGTCAAAACGTTTATTTAGAGAGGAATTATTATGCCTAAAATTAGTGCTCCATCAGTATCGCTACTGGACCTTTACACCGGAGAAGAACGGTTGCCGTTGTATAAGACAAATGTAGTTGTCTCTGGGGGGCAAGCCAATCATGGACGAGCGTCAGGACATGCTGTTTCTGATGATGGAGAGCTAGACCTTCCGTTGCGGCTTCCAGCCGCTTTGGGAGGCCCCGGGGAGGCAACTAACCCAGAGCAGCTCTTCGCAGCAGGATTTGCTGCCTGTTTTCATGGCGCCCTTAGTTTGGTCGCGGCTAAACAAAAGATTCGTCTCGACAAAGACTTGTCAATAACGTCTGAGGTGACGTTTGGGCGAGATCCCTCCGATGGGCAGTTCTATCTCTCTGCAGAACTAAAGGTACATATCCCCAATATGGATAAAGAGAAAGCCCTTGAACTTATTCGTCAAACGGAACTAGTTTGTCCATACGCAAAGATGGCTAGACAAGGGTTAGAATACTCAACAACTCTCGAATAGGATTCATGGGGCATTGTGCGATGGCCGAGCACGATTTGAAACGAGGAACTGGATTTTAGTTTGGCTATGACCCTCTTGTTGCTAAAACGGTTAGACTCGCTAGAGCTAGGCTTCAAGAAATACTGAAAAAGAAGGGATTATGATTAAAAGAGAGCATGTTACGCAACGGATGAGCCAATCGGTTGTTCACGGTGGTTTGGTATATCTTAGCGGTCAAATCGCTAAAGATACATCCCAAGACATCACACTCCAGACTCAAACCACGTTGGAAAATGTAGCCGAACTACTAACCAGTGTTGGCTCTAATAAAGAGCAAATTTTGTCTGCTAATATCTATCTAAAAACGATGGAGGATTTTGCTGCTATGAATGCTGTCTGGGATCAATGGGTGTCCAACGGACACGCGCCCGCTCGGACTTGCGTACAAGCGCATCTTGCGACAGACGCTTTACTGGTTGAAATTACAGTCATAGCGTCAGTTACACTGTAAAAAGTCGGTGACGACAGAGTTAAATAGACCTTGGCTTTCAATAGCTCAAGTTAGTTTTCAGCGAACTATATCGATAGATAGGTTCGCTCATCTGTTCGTTAAAATACTGTACTTATCAGCAAAAAGACCGGCTCTTTGTGGGCTCTAAATACTACCTGACCACGCGGTGCTTCGCGCCTCTTTTAGCCTCCTCATGCTTGCTTGACGTGAGATCAGTGCCCACAAAATTGAAGAGCGATAACAAGTCGCTCGCGCGCTCTTGATGAACCACCAAAATTTGATTCCTTGCTGACTGAGCCTAGCGATAATTTTATGCTTCAAACGGAGTTGAATTGCCTTCCTATGAGCTCAACTGCTGTGATGCTTGCACATGAAGATGGCACAGCGTGGGTGACAAAATGTCTCTAACAATGTCAGACCTACACCATGGAATGGGTACTCATTTTGAAATCCTGATGTTATAAAGCGCGTGCTAAGTGTTCTCGAGAACGTAATTAAGACAGAGAGTGACATAATGACAATCCATTTGGTAGACACTGTGCAAACAAGGGGCGAACCAGATATCCAAGTAATCGCTAAGTCCTTGAAAATACGCTTAGATTAGCTGATAAATAGGCAATAGTGCTGAGCTTGACATTATTCGTCCAACGGTAGGGGTAATATAGCTTGGCGCCTTATTTTTTAGGTCTAGCAGGAATTGACTGCGATTGAGGATACTCATCGTCAAACCATGCTCGATCAAGCGGTGAGCAAAGCTTCGATGTCATGTACTACTATCGGCGAGGTGGTGATTACCAGTAATGATATCCCCTTCGTTATTCAGGGCCATACTGGTAGATTTTATCCAATGATATTCGCCCCATCGATCTCGTATACGATAGCAGAGCGTCAACGTTTCTGACGGACCAAGAGGGTGTGAATGCAAGGCGCGTGTCACAGTATCGACATCATTGGCGTGAATTAACTCAAGCCAATGTTCGAGTCGTATAGGGAAGAAATACAGGGAAAAGCGCTGATAAAACCGATGATTATGAAGTTGTAGCCCATTGAGATGAGAATACGTCCAAAACCCCACCTGGCTAGGGACTCTGTTTTCAGGGTGCTCACACTTGGCTTTCATCTGTGTCGTCATTAAGTCCAGTGACTACTCGTCGTTGTCTAAGGGATTAAATTATGAAGTGCTGAACTAGTACACGCCATTGAACTGGGTGAGATTGGCAGGATTACTGCCTTATTTGGCAAAAAGTCCGAATGTTTTACGCGACAAATAAGGAGAGCGTGAGGGTTCGGTCATTATACCAGCGTAGCAAACAGGGTGACCTTTGAAGTAATAAGCGAAGTGAGTCTCAGTTAACCTGAGATGGTAAGCTCTGATCCCCGTCTGAGTAAGGGGAAATGGCGGCATTATAGCCATACATCAATACATTCTAGACAATATGTCAGGCGAGGCTATTCAATCACCAACGCGACATATAGACTTCCTCATCAGTAAGGTATCTGCTTTTTATCCTGCCTACGGTACCTTACTGTTATTTATTAATCGCAGTGGACTCTGCGGTATTGAAATACCAAGCTTTCGCGCCTTCTGTCGGAGGCGCTTTTTTTAAGGTCAAATCGCGAAATTGGCTCGTTTAGAATAGTGATACATGCGTTCGAGGACTCGATTATCCACGTATCGAGGTTAGTCGTTTCCCTAAAATCGTATCGGTTCTAGTATCGTTCAAGATTTCTGATGGAGAGAAGAATGATTGTTTATCGAGATGCAACCATGGAGGATCTGTCGGAATTAGAAAACCTATTATGGAAGCATGGGAACAATGACTGGAGCCATTTAACGAGAAATGGTGTTAGATCTGAATTGCTTCTTATTCAAAACTGTCGCGCAACGGCAAAGGTTGCGTTGTGGGACTCAAAGATCATCGGATTCGCTGCTGTGATTGATGGTTCGTACAGTCCTTTACACTTAGCAAAATACGGTAAGGCTTCCGAGTTTTCGCTCATCAATGGTGTGGTCGTTGATGAGAAATTTGGAGGACGAGGTATAGCTACCCACTTACTCAATCAATGTTTGGTCCATGCTGAAAATGCATCGGTAATGAACGTATTGGTCGAGATACATCAAGAGCACGCCACATACGCAGGTATACTCCGAAAGGTTGGGTTTGTAGTTATTGATGAATATGAAGATCTGGAAAGGTGGGCTACGGGATCAAGGACGACCACTATTTTACAAAGGTCATTAGCACACAATGATAAACATAGTACGCAAAAGGCTGCTTTTAAGAGGTACTAGCTAATGATCACTCCTTTCTGTAATTGAACAGTTGAATGCCGTAAATACATTTAGAACCAATCAAAGAGTCGTTAAAAATTGAGTAATGGGCAGCGTAAGTACGCTTTGAATTGAAATGATTGCGCGTTGTTAAGACAGAACATTAAGAGCGCAGCATCCTATTTAACCGAGTTCTGTTGTCGGACGATGTGCCTGAAGCAAAATCGCTCAATGCGATCCCCTTGGCGTGTTATTGCACATTGTTTCGGCAACATTACGCTTGCGAGCTCATGGATGAGCTCGCTTTTCTAATATAACGTGATGTTTAGCAATGAGTCAGTTGAGAGTGTCGGGGGACATGATCCCACTCAACGGCACACGTCTTTTATGTTGATCTAACTGACCGAAAGCACATGAAGCGAATAGTGCAAGCAATCCAATGGTGGTACGCCTAATTTTCTGTTCACCTAGCTATAATTGCCCATGTCAAATATATAGTAGTGCCCAAGTGCATTGACGTTAGGATATCTTCCGTTATTTCTCATGAAAAATATCACGGAGACGGTATTTGCTTTCTATTCTTTCGCATAAGTCTCTGGCAACGTCACATATTTTTAGATAAACGTCTTATATGGAATATATGGCCAAGAATGATTAGATCATGATCTGAAAAAGCGATGGCTTTATCTGACGTATAAATCATTACAGCATCAAATGTTCTCCTGAAAATTAGATACATTCATATATCCCCTTATGACGCTCTGGTTAATGGGAGTAAGTTTATTCATTCATAACCCGTGCTGACTAATGGAGTAGGGATCAAAGACAGAAGCGGAGTCATGAATTATTGGGGGTGAGCTAGCCAGTGAAGAGGTTTCTTAGGTCGGGTGAGTGTTGAGGGGGATCGCGACGTACATCTAGAAAATCAGGGAGCGATTAGACTACAGTGCCATCGGATAGAGTTGTGGTCACTATAAAGGATATAGGCAATGAGGCACCGAGACGCTGACAGCGTAGGCGATGCGAGTTACTGAGAGAGCTTCGAACTCCGTGTGACTGCTGTCTTCATCCCCCGTAAAGAAGAAATGACAGTGCTCACTAGGAGACGTCAAACGTAACTGATGACGTTAGGTGCTTATTGATAGCTCACCAATCGGTGAGCTACCTTTTATAAGCGTTTACTTTGACGGTTCATCGTCTCTTTCAGTGAGAGAAGGATGATAACTTTACTAGGCACTTTGTTCTATGAAGAAGCTTGATAGGTGTTCTCTAGATACTTCCTTGACGTCTTTCCCACTCTTTAAGCCGAGGACGTCGGACTTTAACTCGTCATCTCCTATAACAATTAAGTAGTTGCACTTCATTTTATACGATTGTCGCACACGATATCCTACGCTGTTGTCAGAGTCGTCGATGATACAAGCAATCCCCATGGCGCCTAATTGCTCCTGTAGCTCGTGACAATAGGCTTGATGCTCAACGGTTAAAGGCACAAGAACCACTGCATATGGGTTGAACTGAACGGGTAATCTTCCTTTGTAGTGTTCGAGCAAAATGGCGATGAAGCGCTCTAATGACCCAAGAGCCGCCCTATGGAGAACGACTGGGTATTCGCTATCCCCAAGCTCGTTGATAAATGAACTATCAAACTTTTCCGATAAGAAAAAGTCCAATTGAAACGTTCCGCATTGCCAATGCCTATCTAATGAATCTTTCAGAGAAAACTCCACTTTTGCGCCATAAAACGCGCCTTCTCCCGGGAGGAGTTCATAGCCAATACCAAGTTCATCTAAGCCTTCTTGAAGATACAACTCAGATCGTGACCACAGTTCATCCGAACCAATTTTGTTCTTAGGCCTAAGAGAGATTTTCACTGATATATCTTTTCGTGAAAAGCCGAAGTGTTCGTACATTTCAAACAGCATAGCGCAAAAGTGCTTTAGCTCGTCCTTGATTTGCTGTTCCTGACAGAAAATGTGTCCATCGTCCTGATTAAAGGCTCTTAGTCTAAACAGTCCATTGAGAGAACCAGACGATTCGTTTCGGTGACAAAGGCCAAATTCAGCTATGCGGTAGGGTAATTCTCGGTATGAGCTGACCAGTTCGTTAAACATGGAAATGTGAAAAGGGCAGCTCATAGGTTTGACGGAGAGATTATGCTCTGGTACGTGAAACATGTTCTCTCCATACTTTTCGTTATGCCCTGAAGTCGTCCAGACTGAATGGTTTGCCAGCACGGGAGAACGCACTTCATGGTAACCGTATCTCTTTTGTACTGAACGGATATATGCTTGAACTTTTCTGTACAGCTCGTGCCCTTTGGGATACCAATCAACCATACCTGATACCGATTCTGAGATATCAAATAATTTTAACTGCTTGCCGATTTTTCTATGTTCATTAATCATAATGACCTCATTGTTAAGTTTCTGTGTATATGTGATATGAAAGAAAATAAAAAAGGCTGACAATTCGTGTCAGCCTTTTTTTAAATAAAACTAACACGACACATTAAGTAATGGTCGTGGTATTTTGATGAAAATTTCTACGATTAATCATTATAAACATTACATATCTTATGTTGTTTTGCGTTAAGGTGATTTTTGTGTCTTTATAATTTAATTAATAACATGATTATTAAATTTTTGTATTTATAGATATTACACTGCTTTTAATTTTACGATTCAGAAGTTTTGATTCCTTATTGCCTTAAATATATGAATGTTTTGACAATAAAAACAACGATTACTCATAGTTTCAATTTGAATAAATATGTGCTTACGATTATAGAGTCTTTATAAATCCTATGTGTTCACTGGGTTGTTGAAAGGCCTTTGATCACGGTATATAAGATATTTCAGAATCTAAAGCTGACCCCAAAAGACGCAATCATCTGATTGCTGTCATAAAATGTAATATTGGATTCGGATCCTTCATACCCCGTAAAAGAGATAAACGAGATATTACCCAATCGCATAGGATTTTGATATTCATAGGCTGCGAATAATTTAAGCTCCTTATCTTCTCTCGTCATATTGTAGATAGGATGAGTGTCCTCATAGTTCCTATTAGCATATCTGCCCGTCAATGCGAACTGATGTTGGCCAAACCTATGAAACAACGAAAGCTGACCACTAGCAGAATCAAACGATTGGGCTGAACCGTTCGCCTTAGAAACGGTGTAAATGTAGGACGGCACTATGAGCGTCGTTCTGCCAATTGGGATACGAATGCTGCTTTCTAATCTCATTATGTCGGCATCACGAGCGAGTGCACTTGCGTTATCTACATACCCTGAGTCAAGACCCGATCGTTCATCATCAATATTCTTCTGCGCGATCGCCCCATCTAAAGTTAAACCGATCGCAGTGATGTTGGACAATCTAATCCGATACGCACTACCTCGTTCGTCAGTTTTCTGCCTAGGTTGCCCCACAACAAATGGATCCATCCATGTCTCTCCTGCCATAACGGTAGGGAGATAAGAGACATCAACCTCCATGCCGTTCAACAATATCTGTTTGTATCCGATTTCTAACGCTAACGTACCAATAGCAATGTCTGATCGAGAGGTACCTGCATAGACTTGTTTATCTAAACCCTGCCCAAAGGTAAACGCGATGTTACCTAACGGAAGAAGAAGCGAATCGTTTATGCGTTTTGGTGCCTTTTCTATGTTGTCTATCGTTGAGTGAGCTCGAGTACTTAAATTGGATTCCGACGAAACGTACGCGAAATTCAAAGATAGCTCACCACTGAGTCCGGCACGCTTAGATGTTTGTTCCGATGCAGCAGACGTTTGGGTCAGTGAAATGAGTGCAAAAATGATCTGGATACTGCGCATATAGAATTCTCCAAATGTGGCGTCGTGAATTGGCGCTCTAACATTGAGGTAAGGCCTCAGGTGGGAAATATAAATAACAGTCATTGAATGGTTAATTAATATTTCTCTTGGCGATGAATATTGCTTAGCTAGGATGGAACATCATTTCCATATCACTTTCAAGTTCAGACACGTCTTAAGTCATTGATGGCAGGTTAGTTGCGTAATTTGTCGAGGTTGATTCTGTTGCCAATGAACGCATCTTGTATATTTACACAGAAGTAACTGAACGAAGTCAGCCATTGTTCAACTGCGTTGTAGCTGTGAGTGGTTTGAACCTTCATGTCATTGGGGTACAGGTTTAGAAATGAACTGGAGTAATTGAGCCTGAGACGGGATCAACCTTAATTTGAAGGTTGAACCGAATTAGAGAAGAAAGGAGTTCTGCCACGATGTTAGGCGTAAAGCAACTGGGTTTAAAAAAGATTTTATTACTGTCAGTAATGATATTGGTGGGATTCTCGGTCTCTGGAGTTGGTACCGTACTTTATTACAAAGAAAAATTACTGCTAACGGAGATGCTCAAACTTGAAACCGAGAGTTATGTTGAAGCACAAGCGCGCAATATTGAAACTCTGATAAACGAGAAAGTTGATGGGGTCAACAAGCTGGCTCAACAGTACAAAACTAAAGAATTCATTGGCAATGCCGAGCAGATCATCGAGCAGACCCATTTTCTCGCGAATGCGATGAACTTAAACAGTGCAGTATTGGCATTCGAATCGGGGGATGCATACTGGAACCAAGTTTCAGACAATTGGCCCGATCACAAGTATGCTGGAGATGTGACTCAACGCAGTTGGTACCAAGATGGTCGGCAAGCACCATCCGTTACGGTGACAGAGCCGTATACGACAGATGGGGAAGTCTTTTGGTTGACGATCATTGAAAAAATTAAAGGAGGCACTGTTTCCGTTGATATGAAACTCGACTTTCTCAATGATCTTGTTGAAAAATCGAACGTTAATCCCGATTCGGTAGCATTTATCCTTAATCATGACGCGACGGTCTTAGCATCTTCGTCAGACACACTTCGAGCCGGTGAGAGCGCTTATCGCGTCGACTGGCTGAAAAGCGCGGTAAAACGAGTCGTGGGTGAAACAAGCTCTGTAAGTGACTATCAGTTAGATGGGAAAGATAATCTGCTCTTTTCTCACCGGGTCAAAGCGGGTGATAAAAACTGGTATTTTGTTGTTGGAGTCAATAAATCACTTGTGTTTTCGAAGCTTGAAAGTGCTAGGAACGATGCCATCGTATTCTCCATTATTTCAATACTCATATGCGTTGCTCTGAGCTATGTACTGATACAAGTATTGTACAAGCCAATTTTAACACTGAAAGAGACGATTATTAATCTCTCAAGTGGTGAGGCGGATCTGACCGCGCGGTTACACATTGATTCAGATGATGATGTCGGTGATATTGCAAGGGGAGTCAACTGCCTGATCGAAAACTTACAGCAGATGATGATTGATATTCAAAGTGCGACTTCAGCGTTGAAGTCCAACGTCAGTAGAATGAGAAGAAATTCTGAACAGAACTTAGATATGTTGCAAAGGCATGTGTCTGAAACAGAACAGGTAGTTACAGCGATTGAAGAGATGGCGGCGACCGCTGAATCTATGGCCAGTGATGCTGTAAACACAGCGAGCTTAACCCATCAAGCGAAAGAGGCCAGTTCGCAGTCGCGGCAGATCGTAGAAACCTCTCAGCACACCGTGTCTGGATTAATCAGTGATGTAAACGTGTCCTCAGGGCATGTACGGAGGATGAGCGAGGAAACGCAAAGTATCAATGCAATCTTAGGGGTCATCGGAGAAATCGCTGAGCAAACGAATCTACTTGCACTTAACGCGGCAATTGAAGCTGCACGAGCCGGTGAGCAAGGACGCGGATTTGCGGTGGTTGCCGATGAGGTAAGAAGCTTGGCGAGTCGGACCAAGGACAGCACTAACAAAGTTGAGATGGCAATAGAGCACTTGTCGAAAGGTACAAGTGCTGTCGTCAAATCAATGGAAGATACTAAAAGTCGTTGCCAGGATACCGAAGATGGAGCTAGCCGAGTAGCGGCAAGTTTGGACCAAATGAGTGATTTCGTTGAAGGCATCGCAGATTTGAGTGTTCAGATGGCGACTTCAGCTGAGGAGCAAAGCAGTGTGACGCAAGAGCTGAGTCGCAATATGTCCGTGCTCGGTGACATTGTCGGGAAACTGGATGAGAGCGGGCACAGTGCGTTGAGGGATGCGAAAGACGTGGATGAAGTGAACAGCCAGCTCATGATAATGATTCAGCGATTCAAGTTTTAATTAAGCTGTGAGATGGAGGCGTAATTAGTATCGAACTGCACTACAAAAATCGGGTAATGAAGAGTCATTGATATAAGGAGTGGGATGTTGTTTGCCCTCTAGCTTGGATAAGAGGGCATTCCGCAACATGGTCGAGTATGAACGTATTTATGCAGTCAGTATACATAAGCTGAAACACCGTCGAATGATTGTACGGGGCAGAATTAGCACAGTTGTCATCCTTTCTAGTGGTATATAGATGTCACTGATTGTCTGCAAGTCATGTGAACTATATATAGGCAATGTGGTTTCTAATTGTGACAGGGGTTCTCTGTTTGCCCTACAAGTATCTCCATAGCCTATTATTTTTTGTTTAAACACGGAATGTATATAGGCAAAAATAAGTAAAGACAGTGAACAGCGACATGTTCGCGTAACAGGTATGGAACCCAACCCTCTCTCCGTGTAAAGTCAGCTAAACCACGCACGACAATCACAAGTTTGACTAGACGCTATCTTAATTAACCAAAGTCGTATCTCGCGGATTTCTTTGTACTCTCCTTTCCGCAATCTACCCCTTGTTTCAGGGGGGCATAATTCGATAGATGGGGAAAACAATCCACTGTGTCATGTATGTAAAAATCGGTCGTACGACTTTCTGAAAATCGCCGAGATCACACCTACGAGCTGGAGATATGATACGTGTATATCGATTTGGTGTCTTATAAGGAATGATCGTTGCCCACGTAAACTGCACCGAGATATAAAGGGTAACGCGAAAATATTAATAATATCAGCAGCGTTTTCTGTGTGCGTTTTGCATGCAATGGTGGAAAAAAGAAAGCCACTTAACAGAGGTTAGTGTAATTAAAACCATGTATGAGGAACAGCGCTGAATCTACTTTTAGTCCCCGTCTTACGAGCCTAGTCTTAAACGCTAAACGCTAAACGCTAAACGCTAAACGCTAAACGCTAAACGCTAAACGCTAAACGCTAAACGCTAAACTTAAGACTAGGCAGAGCAGGGTCGCCTTCATTCCTGTCATGAAGGCATATTTTAGGGGGGTGATAATAGGGCTGACATAACTTGTTCGCCATGGTATACAGTCTGATACTTCGTTTGACTTGACGGCATCAACACATTGCTATGAATTAAACGTCTGACACTATTTGTAAAGGCGAGTGCGAATTCTTGATATCAAACGTTCAATTTGTTTTTGTTCAAGTTACGAGCAAATACGGTGCTGATAATTAGAGAATACAGCTTTGATATGAATCGAGCTCTTTTCCCTACTGTTTTTGTCGACACATTCCACAGTGGTCGAGGGTTAAACTCCAAGACTTCTTGTTCAATGTACTGTGCCCATTCGAGGCCAACCACTTTTTCCACGGCTTTTAAACCTGCTACATAAGAACCGACCGCTGGCCCTGCAGAAAATATGTTTCCGTCAGCCAAGAACTTTTTATCTGTCTTTTTGACTCCGATATTAGGTAATACTGATAACTGATGGTAATTAGTGGTGACGTTTTTGCCTTTGAACAACCCAGTGGCACCAACTAAAAACGTCCCTCCACAGACCGTTATGACGGCAGACCAGCATTTCTCTTGGCGTAAGATGAAATCGAGAGTTCGTTGATCGTTTAGATATTTGGGGTGTGTCATTCCGACGATTAGCACATCCAGATCCGGACAATTGTCATAAGTTACGGTCGGTAAAAACGCGGGTCCCTGGTTGAAGATTGAGCTAGACACTCCCTCGCTGTCAGAGACGTAAAACATTTGGCTGTTAGGAATGCTGGAGAACACTTCCGCAGCTCCAACTATATCAGGTAAATAAATATCACTTGCAGCGAATACGCCGACGTTCAAAGGGCGAGGGGTGTTAGGTTCGGCGAGTCTAGTAGCGTCCGGTTTTGGGTAATGAGCATGCGCCTCATATTCAAGATAGAACTCTGAGAATTTACTTAACCAAGTTCCGTGAAGTAGGCTCAATACAGTGTTGGTCGCTTCAATGGCTCCGGATGAGTGACTTGCGGTCACCAAGTGCCCATCCGTTACCACTCCTTTATCATCACACACGTTGACAGCCAGACTCTTTAGTATGGCTTTCGACTCTGTGTCTGCTGTGACTTCCAGGTCTGCAATCACATCGGCATCATGCAATGCAAGTACGCCACTTGCTAGGCCGATAATGTACTTCACATGCGGGACTTGCGTCTTGATAAAGGCCACCAGATTCGCGTGGTTCTCCGAGTCTTTATCTACACCAGACACGACGAGAACATCCAGTTTTGGGCAGGATTCAAAAGACGTGTCAGCGACAAGGCTGAAACCTGATCTGCTGCAAACTGCGCCTTTTTTCTCGGCAACAAAGTACACTTTGTTGAAGGGATGAAGCCGAAAAATTGTCTCCGAATTGACCACATCAGACATTTTGCAGTTAGGTGTGAGTGTGTATCCGATTTTCATATGTAATAACTCTTTATTCGAAACGCTTTATTGAAAATAGAAATATACAAAAACCGAGATAAAGGATGTTAGGATTCCGTAATCCAAAAATAGGACAATTCAATCGTCTTTAGGCAGTGTATTTGAGTTATCAGGGCTAAGTAGGCTTATTGGAAAATTGCTTTTTCCTAAATTCCGAAGGTGTCATGCCTTCCTGTTTTTTGAAGAATCGACTGAAATATGACAGATCTTCAAAACCGAGCTGGACGCCGATAGTCTCGATCGATAAATCGGCGCGATAGAGAAGATATTTCGCTTCCGTTATCTTCATCCTGTGGAGGAGCTGGCTAGCGGATAGGCCAGTGACAGATTTAACAGATTTGTTTAGATGGTTTGGTGTCATTGACAGCCTTAGCGCGTAATCGGAAGCCGAGTATTTTTGGTTGATAGTGTTTGCGATATCTTTCTTGTATCTTCGAACAATATCCACAGCCGAAACTTTCCTATCGTTATTCATGTCATGGATGCTTTCAAGTTCCAGAAGTAGCGTAATCGTATAGGCATTCACCAGGATTGAGTTACTATGAGGTTGAGCGTACTCATAGTAAATTCGCGTAAAAATATTCTTAATAAACTCAGCGAAATCTCTTGTCAGTGTATATTTTGACTCACTCCATGTGCTGAGGATTTCGAGGCTAAAAATTAAAGAATGATCGCCCATTGCTCCTATGAGACCATCTCCCTTTATAAGATACGCCATACCTGAAATGTCATCACTGGCAAAGATTATAGAATGGGGCTTATTCGGCTGGACTATTAATAGTTCACCTTCTATCAGTATCGCGTCTTGGTGGTCAATAGATACGCTAAGTTTTCCTCTTTCGATCAATAAGATAAGCACATCCTGTTGCTTGCATATCGGTGTCGGTAGCGTCGTTGCACCAAGGTATTCAGTCAGGGGTACACATAAGTATTCTGCTTCGGATTGAGATAGGTGTTTGGCAAGTTCGGATGACTTTTCAATCATAGCAATGGCATAGTATTGTTGTGTTTGGCATTTAGCCTATCATAGACCTTGCAGGATCTGCACTGGACCATACTGTTTGTTTTGGCGCCAGGGGTGACGTTATTTGGTGATACCCTTTCTCTCTTGTTTGATCTGCCTTGCCCACTTATTCAAAGCATCGTTCTTCAGTGGCTTCGCTCGTTTAGTAACTTTGCTCAATAGCAAGTTGGGCTTCTTCAAGCTTACTTTCTGAACTGATTACTCCTCTCGTGAACTTTGGCATCGTTCAACTTGATGAGAGACGTATTGAGACACCTCTAAAAAGGTGATTACATTCGCTATGCCACCACAAATACAGTCTTTATTTGTCGGTGAGTGAGGCTTATCTAGAGAGGTATCCATGGGTTTCAAGCCAATGGATAGCGTTTACTAATCCATCCTCTATATTTAACTGCTTTTCCAGTTTGGCAGCGTACCTCTGATAACTTTTATTAGTAGTTAGGTCAACTAACGCAGGAGTAAGTGTATCAACGTTTAAGTGTTTTTGTTTTATCGGTTTAGGGCCAAGGTTATTGTTGTATATCGTTTTTCCCCAAAATGGTTGATCTGCAAAGAAAGGGCAGATCAAGCTGGGTTTTCCAGCCTTTAACCCAGCCATAGTAGTGCCTGCTCCCCCATGATGTACAACAGCTGCGACTCGTGGGAATAGCCAGTTATGAGGAGCACTGTCGATGATGAGCATATTCTCTGGTACCGCTTCTAACCCTCCCCATCCGGTCGCGATAACCGCACGTAATTTGGCCTTAGATACAGAGTGAATAATTGTTTGAGTTAATTGTTTTGGATCTCGCCCCGCCATACTTCCAAAGCCGATATAGATCGGAGCTTGGCCGGACTCAAGAAACTGAATTAATGCCTTTGGTGGTTTATAATCATCTTGGTCGATACTTAGGCTCCAGTTTCCTGTCAGAACCGCATTCTCTGGCCAATCAGTCGGCCTTGATACTAAATGTTGGCTAAATGCATGTAGTCGAGGGACCTCTTGACGATCACTTCGATGAAATACACCCGAGTTTTTCTCCAATGGCTCAAGATGCAATAGAGTTGCCCGCAGTTTGTTTAGCTCATGAATGTATTGACGATATCCCATGTCGATCAATCTATAGCTGACTCGATTTAAACATCCACCGAGATCAGGCAGCCCAGCAGGGGGAAACGCCTTTGTTGGAACAATCATTGGCTGGAGCAAGGCCATAATGGCAGGTACACCAAGCTTATCTGCAAGAGATACTGCGGCGAGCGATTTGGGATGGAAAATGACCAGGTCTGGCTGGGCTGCAAACCCTGCTGCAATTGAATCCGCCATCATTTGGTGATTGATAGATTTAGCTGATTTAGTCAGTTGGTAAATTGTTTTTACAGCGCTCATTGGATTACCTAGCTTTTCCATCACACCGCCATCAGCCAACTTAAACAGATCATCCGATAGTGGATGATGGATTAGACCATATCTTTCAATGAGTGATTTGAAGCGCAGCGCGGCACATAGGTGCACGGCGTGCCCACGAGCAAGTAAGGCTTGACCAAGTGCGATAAAGGGCTCAACATCTCCACGAGATCCGATCGTGACGATCAATATGTTCATAGAGAAATCCTGAAATGGATAAGTATAGACACAAGATTCTACCTGAGCGGTACGGTTTGACAATGTAAGGTTAACTGGTTTCGTTCATGAGTCTCAGCATGGATAGACACTGAACCCGACCTTGAACTGAAAATGCCGTTAGCCTTCAGTCACGACTGTATAATACTTTACAGCGCCACCTTTAATTATGTCATTGATGTTGTGGTTTATTGTGCTTTGTTCGTAGTAAAGTTGATTCATGTAGTTTGTTCCAACCCAAACAAAATTAGGGTTGATAGGTAAAATATGTATCCCCTTTAGAGCATTCTTGTAAAAGCCATCTGATAAGCTAAAATTCCCATTTTTACTCTCGAGCAACGTCCAACTCATACCTTTAAGTTTACTCATCCAAAAGAAAAACAATGACTGTAAAGCAATTTTAACTACTTGCCTTTCGAGGTGTTGGCTCGACCTATCTGAACTAGCATAAATGATCGGTATACCACCATCCAACATATCTAGTTCACTTTGCTCCAATTCATCTTTACTCAACTCAAAGTTTAAATTAGTTAATAATGATGGATCGTTGGAAGGACGCCCCATCCACGAAATCTGTGTACGGGCAACAAGCATTGCATAATATTCCAGACATTCCTGGGAGAACTCTGATTGAGCCAAGTCTTGTATTTGGTCGATATAATTATTGAAATTGTCTTCATTTACCTTTAGAAGTTCTGCCTCTGTCCACTGATCCCACAACCTCATTTCACCAAATAAGTTGGCTTTAGGCGGTAATGTCTTAAAGTCTTTATTCTTTTTATCAAATATCCGGATTACCTTTCCATTTTTTGACCATTTCATTAAGTGCTTTTGAGGAACTATGTGCTGATTGATTGACAGTTTATTTGGGTTACTCTGTTTTTTACCAGTATCGGTAGTGATCGATATTGGCTTTTCATATATATCCTTTTTATTAGTCAATTTTAATACTCCAATACTTGGTATTTGCAAGAACGATAATGACCAAATACACATATCAATCATTTAATTGATTTTTTAATCAAAATTGAATCGTCCTTCATCAGTAATTCCATCTTCACGGTTTGCTATGAAATCACTATCAGCCTTTTCTTGCTCACCAAATGAAAACCAATCTGGATGAGCAGGGCGCAAGGTGATACATCACCCTCTTTGTGAATTTCAAGCTCATTAACTCCGTCAAACTCAAAATCTTTTGGCAAGCGCACCGCTTGATTCTGGCCATTTTAAAAAATAGATACTGTTCTCATAATATCCTATGTTAAGGCATTTGTTTAACATCTGGTCAGTATAAAACACGCACTACATATGTCAGGCATGCGCTATTATTTTGCCGCACAGTTTCTACCATTATTAACAACTGGTTTATTGATGTTCAAATAACCAAACAAAGACCGTTTGCACTTGAAAATGGTCAATAAAACGCCATATCTGCAATGGCTAAGCAAGCTTTGGACGTACTGTTGGAGATTTTTTAGTGCCCAAGGTGAAGTCTTTAACAGCAAAAATCGGATAAGGAACAGTGAAATGCCAACTGAATTTAGTTAACCCTTGCTAGAGTCGACACATCGCTGGACAAAAGCGTGTTAGGTGATCAAGATTCGCCGCTGCAGCGGTGAGAAGGTCGAGCTGGTGGCAGTCGGACAGGCAGGGGAAAGTGCCGAGCCGCTCAGTCAAACCTTAGTGCACATTGCCACGCGAGGCGAGAAATGGTTTTCATTGTCGAACCACGAACGTCAACAGCTTATTGAGGCGTTAAATCGGAGTCGGTGAGGCGACTAGACATCATCTTTTGTGATATTCGTAGCCTTTGGACTAAAAAGCTGTTCTACCGTTTTCATTGGTAAAAACATACGTATACGCCCATTATGCTCACACAAAACCTCAAAGCCAAACTTAGTATAGAATGCTTGTGCGGAGTCGGTAAGGCAGTCCACAATAATGGCATAAGCTCTCATGTGGTGATTCACTTCCCAAAGATACTTTAACGCTCGAATTAAACTGATTTTGCCTAATCCTGAGCCATGAAATTCTTTATGCACCGCTAGCTGAGCTAATAAAAAAACCGGAATGGGATATCTAGGCAACTTTTTCGCTAACTTAGCAGGTAAAGTTTCACGACTGATTGAACTAGGAGCAACACTGTAAAATGCGCAAATAGCATACTTCTGATTAAGCAGTGGTTGAGAGCTTGGTAAAACCACCGTTCGGCTGATGCCTGCTTGCATGTGTTTTGCTGCTTGCGTTTTTATAAATGTATTTAACTCTGATTCACCACAATCAAATGAGCTGCGATCATGCTTGGATTTACTAAGTTCAACGAACTCTTTTCCCCAACTCACTTGATACCACTCTCATTGGCCAATTTCGCTGCATCGAGCAAAGCTTGATTGGGAGCCTTTGCTTTGTCACATGCCATCATGAATTCATCGAAGACAGTCTCTTTGACTACGATACTTTCGTGCTGTTCAATTACCTGAGTGGCGTCTTCATCCATAAGTCTGACTACATACTCAGTAAGGCTTCTAAGACCCAGTAAAGCCGATGCTTTCTCCGCTTTTGCCTTGATCTCTTCGTCAAGGCGAATATCTAAACGTGCTGTTGCCATAAAATCTCCTTTGTACGGATACATTCCGTAATGATGAATATTGTAGAGCAAAGTTTGGATTTACACAATTTGTACGGATAATTTACGGAAGTAAAGAGTGTTCTAGTCCAATAGCTTTGGACACCTCGCTAAGTGAATTACAATCATCTAGCGAGGTAACCATGAGTAACAAGTAAAAGCGCACCGTTCATGAGTCTCACAGGAATTGGACGCACTACTCGTAGGGTTTTCTTTATCTGCTCACCGTTCCGTGCTCGTCGTAAACCAAAACGCCAACCCTTGCTTGAAAACCTCCCCAGAGTCGTTAGTCACCATGAGCAAGAGAGCATACATTGTCCGGATTGTGGTGATGAACTACATACCATAGGGGAAGGCATCTCCGAAAAGTTGATTTTTAGCCCTGCCAAGGTTGAAGTTGAGCAACAAGGGGAATTAACCGCCGTCTATCAAGCCTCTATGGCAACAACGGTTTTGCCAAAAAGCTTTGCCACACCAAGTCTCGTTGCCCAGATCACAGTCATGAAGTTTCAATATGGCTTACCGTTAACTCGCATCGAGTCGTTATTTGGTGATTGGAGTATTGATATCAGTCGTCGAACACTGGCTGACTGGAGTGTTCAGGGCGCGGAGATTTTAGAGTGTGTTTGGGCCCACCTTCGAAGCATCTGCTCTCCATGCAGACGAAACGCCTGTCAAAGTGATTAGCAGTGATAAGGGTAAAACCTACATGTGGGTGGTAGTGCTCTGGCACGGATGGTCCAGAACCGCCAATCTATAATGAGAATGCCCACAATACTGTGTTATGCGACTACCAAATGGGCCGTTCTCGGCAGTATGCTTGGATATCAGGGCTATCTGCATGTTGACGGTTACAAAGGTTATCATGATACAGCAGCCACTCGCGTAGGTTGCTGGGCTCACGCATGTCGTAAGTTTATTGAGGCACAGAAGGAGCAAGGTAATGATGAGGATGGCGGGCATATCGCGTTAACTCACATCAACACGTTTGCTATGCCTGTGCCAACGTTTTCAATGAAATCGGGACGATGAGCTTATGAACGGGAGCAACAAAAAACATGTACACTTTGCCAAATAGGTTATGGACATGCACCACAGTGGTGGCGTGTACTGTGATGCTATCGCCGCTGACGTCCAGTAAAAACGACACTCTGACATCAAGATGTTTATCGCAGTCTTCTAAGACAATTTCCGTATCACTCTTGCTGTGTAACGTGAAAATACCGATCCTCTCACCAACGCGAATGTTTGCGGCCTTTTCTTCGGACACCGCATCCTGAAGTCGGCCTAAGTGCTTTAAACCAAGCCGTGAGACGATGCGATTTCTCGTTGCCATTAAGAATGAAACCCAGGCTGGCGTTTGCTTCGCGATTTCAAGATAAACATCGAGTGCGGTCTGATTATTGTTGGGAATTTCGCGTGAAAAGCTATCAGCGAAATAAGCCCCATTGGCATAAGCAAACAACTTAGAATGTTTTGGAATTGACATAGTTTTCTCCTGAAAGGCACAACGCCCAACCCATACCACCGCAAAACCCAACGATGGCGTGAGAGAGGCCAAACGTGGGCAGTCACGCTTAAATGCCGGCTATGTGGTTCTGGGCGCAAACATTATGATTGCCATACCCAACATCGCGACCGAAACCCCAACGATATCCCATAAACTAGGACGAATGCCGTCAACAACCCACAGCCACAAAATGGCGACAAAAATGTAAACACCACCATAAGCGGCATAAACTCTCCCTGCTGCGGTAGGATGTAAAGATAACAACCAAGCGAACAGAGCAAGACAGAAAGCGGCGGGCACCAAAAGCCAAGCGGATTTATCTTCCTTTAACCAAAGGTAGGGTAAGTAACAACCGAGTATCTCCGCTACGGCTGTTACAACGAAAAGCCCGATGGTTTTTAACTCTAGCAACTGAATTTCCTATTGTGACGAACACCGGATAACGCTGCGTTAAGGGCAACGCTACGACTGAACCTAACCATACCATTTTAAACACAAAACCCAACGATAGAAGGCGCAATACCAATCAGCGTGATGGAAACCTCGGCACCACACCAGTTGCTCGTCAGTAAGATGAAGACTATGAAGCGCAGCATTCTACCTCTCTCGGACAGAAGGATGTAATGTCGAAAAAAAACGGTTCTGCCAAGCATGTGAAGGGGGAAGGGGTGACTGATTTGGGTATTTGGATGGTTTGGCCTGTGATATCGAAGATTTGGTTGGTGATTTTGACTGAATTTGCCGACAGGGAAGCACTGGGCTTTGTGATGACGACCTCAATCTCTGTCCGCCTCCTCGCTGGGGCCGGCGCGGCGTAAACGCTGATGGGGCAGATAAAGGGAGAGGGGCGCTCAAGATGAACCGTCGGTTTGGTACCAAAAATAGGGGGGGAGCGGCCCCCTTGTATCGGGTGGGTAGGCGCCTAGCGTCTTACTGCCGTGACGGTAACCTCAATCAGCACATCCCCCTCTAACGCAACGCCAAGACACGCTCGTTGAGGCCAATGCTCCGGGTTGTCCCCCAACCACTCACACCATACGCTGTCCATTTTGGGTTTATCGCCCATATTGGCAATATAGACTTGAGCGCTGACGATGTGAGTTTTACTGGAACTCAACTCCTCAAGATTTCGTTCAATCGTGTCTAGCGTCAGCTGGGTTTGGCCAACGATATCTAAGCTTGTGTCCGATGAGGTGGCGACCGTCCAAACCAAGTCTTTATACGCTGATGACTTATTTCGACCTTGATACAGGCCTCGACTGCGTTCTATCACTGTGTTCTCCATTCAGGCAAATTGCCAAGCGTGGGGCACCATGTTCCCCCGCTTGGCTTAATCGTGTCACGGTATCAAACCACTTCGCCAGTTTCATCCTCTTCAACCATGTCTTCTTCTAAACTTGCGTCTTCCAACCATTGTTGCAGTGAAGCGCTTGCCAAGACCTTGTGTTGATAGGCCCTCGCGCCCTCAGACAACGCAATGCCGTACGTTTGAAAGCGCAGCGCGACCGGCGCAAACATGGCATCGGCAATGGACCAGTCACCAAACAGCCAGCCACCTGGGTACTGCTTGGCTTGCTCTGACCATATTGCGTCAATACGCGCGATATCCTGCAAGGCGCCTTCACTTAACGCTACCTTTCGGCGAGCGCGAATGTTCATGGGGAGCTCGCTTCTTAAATCGAAAAAGCCCGAGTGCATTTCAGCTGCAATGGCACGGGCCTTGGCTCGCTCAACCACAGCACTTGGCCAGGCTTTGCCTTGCAGGTATTGCTCATTCACAAATTCCAAAATGGCAAGTGAGTCCCACACGGTGACATCCTGATGTATCAAGGCGGGCACTTTAGCCGTTGGGGTGACGCCCTCTAATGTTTTGTAGAATTCCTGAGTAAACAAGGTCAATTTGGTCACTTTCACGTCCAAATTGTATTGAGAGAAGATCAGCCACGCGCGAAGTGACCAGCTTGAGTAATTTTGGTTGCCAATAAACAGTTCCATCGAAGTCTCCATGCCGTGTGTGTTTGCGATTCTGTCCTGTTGGAAATCACAATAGCCGATTGCTTTTCAGCCGACTAACAGATAGTTTTGATGGATTGCTTCAATAAAAATGATGGATAGTTTTTATATGGATATCGACGCGCTACGAAGCTTTCTCGCTTTTGTGGAAACCGGCAGCTTCACGCGCGCCGCCAAGCAAATCAGCCGCACCCAGTCCGCGTTTAGCGCTCAAATGCGCAAGCTGGAAGGTGAGCTCAACGTGAGCTTGTTTGAAAAGGATGGCCGTAACCTCATATTGAGTGAGGCCGGATTGGCACTGCGGTCTCATGCTGAGCAGCTCGTCAGCCTACACAATCAAGCCCTCAAGCAAGTCAAACGATACGAGAACAAACGCCCGCTGCGCCTAGGCTGCCCAGAAGATTACAACGACACTATTTTACCCAGCGTCATTCGCGTGCTTCAGCAAGCCGAGCCCACATGCTCTATCCAGGTGTTTAGTGAGCCCAGCACCAGTCTGAGAGAGAAGCTCGATGAAGGCAAGCTGGACGCGGCCATCGTCACTCGTACGCCGGGTAGTGAAGAGGGCTACTGGCTCGCCAGCGACAAAGGGGTGTGGATCAGCCATCCAGATGGGAACGCAGAGGCCTCCCAGCCTGTAACGCTCGCCTTGTTTCAAACCGACTGCCAATACCACGCAGCCGCCATTGATGGCTTAACCAAAAGAGGCTCGTTGTATCAATTACTGGCCTGCTGCAATACCGCCTCAGCACAGCGCGCCATTGTTCGCTCTGGGATGGCCATTGGTGCAATGGGCAGGCTCAGTGTGACAAGCGATTTGAAGATCCTCGATAACATGCCACCATTGCCAGCCGTAGACATCGTCTTGCTTACCGGAATTGAGCCTCATCCCGTGTTAGATCAGGAATGCTTAACGCAGTTGCTTGAGATTGATGCCAGCAAAGGGCCATTGGGCTAACCACGGAGGCTAGCCCGATCTAAGAGAGGAGCCGTGAGGACAAGTCAGGAGGCGTTTCTTGAACAATCCGACGCTTGTGATGTGCATTGGGCTTGGATGACATTCAGGGTGTCTCTTGTACTGGTGTGCAGAAGGCTTTCAATCCCCAACGTCCTGGCCGCCTCCACATTTCGGGGAGTATCATCAATAAAGAGGCACTGCTCCGCTTTGACGTTGAGGCGCTTCATGACTCGTTCAAAAAACGCCACATCAGGTTTGGCGACCCCGATTTCTGAAGAATTGACGATGTCATCAAATGCTTGCTCTAAACCTGCGTGAGCAAGGTCGCGATGTAATCGGCTGGTCGCATTGGTGACCAAAACAAGCCTCCCGTGAGAAAGCAGGCTTCGGATGTTGTTCAGAAACTCATGGTCGATCTCGGCGTTGAGTGAGCGCCACTTGTTCACCAACTTTACCGCGGCATCGTCGCCATACACGCGCGATAAATCCAAGCACACATTGTCACACCATTCATCATGAGAAATCTGGCCCGTGATGGCGGGAAGCAAGTGCTGTTCAGAAAAGGCGCAGGCGAATAAAGGATTGCTGACAAGCCCCAACGTCGCGGCGTACTCTTCCATTTCGATATTGGGCCAGTGACGGATGACACCGTCAAAATCTATCAAGACTGTCTTTCTCACTTCACTCTCCATGTACATAACGCCTTTAGTAAGGGGTTCGCTATGATTCCACAAAGCACACTGAGCTCAATACCCAAAATGCGAAGTAAAACGCATGGCTCTGATGGCCTTGTTAGGTCATTTCTAGCGCACAATTTATTTCTTCAATATGAGTGCTGAGCTTATTTAGTGCGATATTTATGTCATCACAGGTGAGCGTATTTCCGTCAGATAAAACCATACGTTCTTTGTCTAAGTTACGATTAGCAGAGACATAATATTTATCTTCCCATGACTTTACACTCTGGTTGGGGTAACAATCTAATTGCATACTAAGTGTTTTCACAGACTCTAAGTCTTTGGAAGTAATATATGGAAAAACTCCAAGCCAAAAGTGTTTGTATATCTTGACCCACAAACCAGTAGGCCATGAATTCAGTCTTACATCGATATCGCAAGCTATTAAGTATTTGCTGTTTTCTTCATAGACGGTTTTAATTTCGAGATCACTCCGATATTGAGAGAAGGCTGCATCACTTTGTATGCGAGCTTCAATGTCAGAAAAACTTTCCTCAATTTTACGGCGGATACAATAATCATGTGCCTCAACCATATGCTTATAAGCCTCTTCATGCTTGCTAAAGATTTGCCAGCACAACTCTTTTAGTTCACTACTACCTGACATGTAACCCTCGATATGGCTAATAAATTGATTAATAAAACTTCTAGCCGATACATTGGCTTGAGATTGCACTAAGCTCAACTGATTCGCTATTTCACCATAAGACATACAATAAACGGGTACACTCGAGTTGGAATCGAGTGTCTCTGGTTGGTGTCCATCCGTTGTTAAAAAAACTAAAGCAACTCTCTGATTTGGGTAGCGGGAATAGAGTGTTTCTTGGTACCTAGCTATTTGTTTTTCTTGTTCTTTTGCCCAAACTTTATTTTCAATCGCTATTATCAATCTACTACTAGGGAATTCGATAACTAAATCTATGTTCTCGAGTTCTCTGAATACCCTTACATTATTGTCAGTCGCTGAAATTAATGCTGACAAAGGTAGAGGTTTACCATGTGCAAGGTTTAACTTTGCAAGACCTTTTATGAAGCTGTTCAAGAACGAAAACTGTAAACCATGTGGATAGGTAGGCTGAAGTAATGCAGCTAAGATGTTTGAATGAACATGCTCCTTACTCCGAACACCCATCACCTTGAAAAGGTCAAAGTTAGTTGAGTACGACGTTATTTCTGAAAAATCTTTAGAAAGAAAAAGTCGCTCTATTTTTTCTAATTCTGTATTCATTTCCTCTACCTAGTCATCACGATGATATTATTCCCAACGAGGATGCAAGACACACAATACAGCTACCGCTACATACCACATTAATCATTAACACTGGCGCAAAGTAAAAAATGTGTTGGGATTCACTCTCTAACACTTGGAAGTTCTCTTTTTTGGAAAAAATAACCTTTCTACCTTTCGTGTGCCATCTCGAATAATATCTGAGCCTGATTCTGACCACTGCAGATAATACCCCCCGCCAACAGATTTAGAACAGAAATGATTCAAGTTATTCGAACGAGATACCTCTAGCTTTACGGAAGTACCATCAAACATCAAGACTGAATGCCTCGACTTCGAAGGAACTTCCCATGAGCCTAAATAAGCGTCAAAGTAATCAACTAACGTATTAAGATCGGTAGTCCAAGCCAATTTACCTACTTCGTTTTTTTGAACATTTTTGTTAGACAAAAATTTTTCAATGCTAAATCTAGATAACGGGCTATTTGAGTTAATTTCAGTAACTATTAAGGTTCGAAATTTCGTGTGAAAAGCCAAGGCTGGCAGCTTTAATATGTGAAAAACGCTCCCTTGTACTCGGTTATTTTCGCAATAGTCTTTAGCTGACGGTAGGTTTGGGTGCATACATCGATTAGTATATGTAGCGCTGTATGTTGAATGCCAAGCATTGAGGCCAGTGTAAACATAGTAAATGCTAATCTGCTTCACACCGTTAAAGCGACCATTCTTATTTAGATTTACATTCTTCACAAATTGTTCGAAATTCATTGCTACCTCTGAAAACTATCGCTCAATTAAAGTTTGAACCGAGCCACCACTGCACTCAATTTGGTAACGTAAACATTGAAATAAACCGAAAGTAAAAATGCCAAACGATTGTGAATAGCTTATAAATAGTTTGTTATGTTCGTAGCCACTTGTGCATGATGTAGCTATCAACGAACCCTAGATGAGCGTGCTGATATGCTTTCGGAATTGTACCTATGATTTGAAACCCTAGCTTCTCCCAAAGCTTACCGCCACTTCATTGGTCGAAACCACGCTGTTAAATTGCATGGCCTCAAAGCCAAGCGCTAGCGCTGCTTCCTGAGAATGTACACACATAAGGCGTGCAATTCCCTTACCTCGAGCTTCGCTTGACACTATGTATCCACAATTACATATATGGCTACTTGGCCCCATTGCATTGGGTTTAATGTAGTAAGAGCCCAGTACCACGTCATTTTCTACGAAAACAAAAGCTTTCAGTGGAGATTCACACCACAGAGCGAATGCCTGTTCTAGCGTCATATTGGGGTCAAAAGCATACGTTTCTTGGGCCTGGATTACTGCTGAAAAGGTAGGCCAAAACGACTCGAAATCGGCTTTGGTGATTTCCCTAATCATGAATTCCCTCCTATAACATAACGCCCAATTAAGGTGTGAGCGGCGCAATACTGATGCGTCGGCCTTTTACCTTAACCACTACCACCGGCGCCTATCAACAATGCCCAGCGCGGCGAATCATTTTTAAATGGTGTATTCTGATTTTAACCTTAAGCGTTTAGCCAACTGACTCAGAGGCGCCTCTAAGGTTAAGACCCCATCAGTGCGACTTAACTCTTGAAAGCCGGCAGCATAATACAAACTTTCAGCAGGGTTATTTTCAAACACACAGCATCTAACATTTTTTACTTTAGATAGCGACTGAGTGTGTAGAAGCGAAGCTTTAAGTAAACGACCACCCAGAAGTCCATTTTGATGTTGTTTAGCTACTTGTAAGGAGTCGATGAAGTGGAAATCATCACTTTGATGGAAAGCAATGACACCGAGAATATGATGGTCTTGTTCTATAACGATAACGGACTTTCGTTTGTAGAAATTCAGGATGGCTTCTCCATCCCATTTCAGCCCTAGTTCAAGCTGCATTTCGAGCATATTATCTTCCATGAGTTGATACACCTGATCCCAGTCTGACTCATGAATTTCTCGTATTTCCATTCTCTCTCCCAAACACAACGCCACTTTAAGGTGTGAGCAACGGCAACACCGACGCCTCTGCAAACCACCTTAACCTCTTAAAGCCGCGCCTGGCGAAAATGCCACGCGTTGCGAATCTCTATCAAACCGATGGTAATGTTTATTTTGCCAAATCTACCCACTGGCCTTGTGTTAGTTGACCTAATTTCTGCGGATTCAGTTTAAACACTGAGTTAGGTGTGCCCGCTGCTGCCCAGATTTCAGAATACTGATTCAGATCGTTGTCCAAAATGGTGTGGACTGATGAGTGGTGAGCGACTGGGGGGACACCGCCTATCGCGTAACCCACTTTTTCACGGACAAAAGAAGCGTCTGCTTTGGTAAGAACAATTCCTGTCGCTTCTTTGACTTTGTCAGCGCACACCATATTAGCGCCAGACGCAACAACCAGCACTGGCTCACCGGTTTCTCCATGCTTAAAGATGACCGATTTCGCTATCTGAGAAACCGTACATCCGATAGATTCAGCGGCATCAGATGCGGTACGAGTAGAGCTCGGCATTTCCTGCACGACAAAATCTTGGCCGTTTCGGGACAAAAACTCTTGTACTTTCAATGACGAAGACTTCAATTCCTTTGACATATATCCTCCTTAATCTCGCCCATTCGACGATGAACATAACGCCGCTTTAAGGTGTGAGTAACACCACCACAAAACGTAACCTTACCACCGTAAGCACTAAACTCAACGGTGGAATGAAAAATGCCAAGCGTTGGGGATCACTCTTAAATGCTTGTTAGCTCAGTGGTTGACTAGTACATATAACCTAGCCAATCAAGATGTCCAACGCCCCACGGTTTACCTCTGAGGGGTTTCACATACAGTTCATCAATATGCTCTACAGCGACACCAAAGTTAGTGTGCTCATGGAGCCTTAACCATGACTGCATGCACTGAACTTTGTCAAAACCGTTGGATGAGTAGAAATCATGCAACTCCGATATAAGGATGATGAAATCGACATCTTTAGTTTCCGCAAATGCCGATACTTCTGACAACATTAAAGAGCCAATACCTTGCCCTCGATAACGTTCGTCAACACAGAAGTCGATTACGCCCAGAACCTTATGTATTTCTTCACCGACGCTAACAACTCGATAGTCCAATCCAAGATAACCAATCAACTGTTCACCTTGAAAGTGAAGGGCCCGCATATGAGGTAACTGCTTAAAGTAAGAACGATTGACTTGGCTGTCTGGAAAAGCTTGGTTTCTTAATGCTTCGATTGCTTTATGATGCAATTCTGAAACCTCTATTTCCTGCACGATTTCCATATCATTTCCTCGAAAAGGGCTAACGCCGAACTAATGGGCAGGTAACGCAACCACAAGCTTAAACTATTATGATATAAATACTTATGCCAAACAGTGAACCAAAACTGCCAAGCGTTGAGTGTCCCTTTGAACACTTGTTATAGGTTTAGTTACACCTTATCTGCAAAGTAAGACATAATTTCTTCTGTCGTCATTTCCTGGGTCTCATTGGCAAAACAATAATAACTTGGACGCATATCGCTAAAGTATTGCATGTCCATTTTCAGACCTTCCAAGTTTGGGAACAAGCCCACAGGCATATTGTATTCACCTGTTTCTTTGAACTTGTAAAACAGATGGGTTCCACACTCCTTACAGAATCCACGAGAAGCCCAAGAGGATGACTTGTACATTTTTACTTTGTCTTCACCTTCTACTTTCACCTGAGTACCACATTTAACTGCGAAAAATGGCGCACCACCCCAAGTTCGACAGGACTGACAATGACAAACTGTGAAGTTAGGGTTGACGTTTTCTGCTGTGATTTTTACAGAGCCACACAGGCAACAGGCCTCTGAATAAGACATTAAATAACTCCTAAATTGATGAAAATATATAACGCCCTGTTAAGGTGTGAGCAACGCAATACAAAAGCTGCTGCATACCACCTTAAACACTAGAAGTAACGCACGGTAAAAAAAGCCACGCGTTGCGAATCACTTTTAAGCATTTCGTTATAAAGATGACTAAACGCTCTCACGCATAGGTAAATCACGTAGCTCTCTATTAATAATTTTTGTCGATATATAAGGAGAACCTTGGAACAACATGGCGAAACTGACTAATACCGTGAAACAAGAGACGATTAAACTTGGGTAATTTGGCGACGTAACTATTTGAGATATGCTGTAAGCAAACCAAATTATCCCTCCAATAAAACCCGGAAAACCTAACCCCAAATTATAGTATGCATATAGTTGGTCAAATTTATCGATAGCAATCTGAAAGTTCTCTTTATGAACATCTTTGAGATTAGGAAGTAGTCGACTACAACGAATTATGTGCTTAAACGAAACCCTATCGCCAATGATTTCGTTAAGATCTAACATACCGTTTAAGAGTACACGACTAACTCTCACACCGTGTGTAAGATAAAAAGTTTCTATCTCAATCTCCGAATGCAAATGATGCTTTAACCGTTCATCTAAACTTTCAATTGATACTGAACGCTCCAATGAGTCCAAGCGACGTTTTCTATGGGTTGAATACGTAGAAAGAATCTTTTCAAAGTTAATGACTATTGATATGGCAATAAACAGAAAAACATAACCATAATTTCCAGCATCAAGGTAAGCCATTATTGTTTCGGTCACTTAACACGTTCCTCTATCTTCATAACGCCGCGTAATGGAGTAACTCTTAAGCGCTTTGTTATGTTTATAGCGCCAATCCTTTTTCGATATCTTAATTGGATCTCTACTTTGGAACCGCTGTGAAAGGAACCTTACTGTAGATTCCCAAATCATAATCCATAAATTTACCACTGATTTCAGTTTCAGAAATGTAATCGATCAATAAATATTGGCGACTTCCTGCATCTCCTACGAATGTACCATCTCTCAGCGATAAACCTGATCCTGTTCCATTGCCTCGTTTTGTAATAACAAATCCGGTACGACTAAAGCTTAACGATATATCTACGTAATCATTAACATCCCAATCCGTGCTACGAAGTAAATTACGACTTGACTCAGTGATATAGTGGCCCAAGGCTGCATACTTAAGTTCACCATTAGACGTTAGATATACAATTTCTTGTTTTCCGTTGCCGTCTAGATCTGCAAGCTCAAAGGACTGTACATCCTCATTAGGCAATATAGTTTTAGGGTTTGAAAATGAAATATCTTTAGAAAGTGCTGGTGCTGATAACAATGAAGCTATCGGCAACAATAAGTAGCTTTTTTTCATACTAAATTCCTTTTTTAATACTGGCTTGTATAGCCAGAAACAATTTTCGGGATGATTTAAACCTAAACAAAAAAGACAGTCAATAACAGTAAGTTTTTGATGTTATTATAAATAAATGTAATTCAAGTCAGCTCAAATACCTTCAGAAATGTTTTAATCTAAGATACCAATCGACCAAGGGTTTAAGGAAAGTTTAGGGATAAATTCTACTAAGTCACTCATTCACAACGCCGATGAGATATTAAAGACAGGCTCGGTTCCTGAGCTGGGAGCCCGTGTAGCGAATACCGCTAAGTGGATAACTGATGCGGAGAAAGCAGGAAAACTATCGTTAGGACTTGGAGTTGCGAGTGGCGTATACAATGTTACTCAAAACTGTAAGTCGTTAGCTTCATGCACTCGTCAAGCCGCAATTGAAATGGGAGGTGTAGCTGGTGGATGGGCTGGAGGATTGTTAGGTGCTGGTATAGCCGGTCTGTTTGTTGTTGGTCTATCGATAAGTGCTGCACCAGTCGTGATGTTGCTTTATGCAGGGGGAGCTCTGGCAGGTGGGTTTATTGGTTCTGGCGCTGGCAAAGGGCTTGTTGAAGAAAAATATGACCTGTTAGGCCTTGATAGTTACCTTGATTCCGTTGAAAAAGAATTGGAAGAAGGTATCCCAGTAGAAGTGGAAACCTATATTAATTCAAATAGATATAGTAATTTTAACATGTCAAAAGCATTTTAAGAGTATATGATGACAGACGTTTTTATCCATATTCACAAGTTGGCTAGCCTTTGGGTATTTATCTGGATATTGCCATTTATGTTTTACTCTTATCGCTACTGCTTCGGTGATCAGCGATATATTGATGAACTGATTGGCAACTTGTCTAAAGAACCAGAAACGTTCAAGGCAAAGTGGTACCTGAATACATCAGGGTTAGGTGCCGGAGGGTTGTTTGTAATGTACGCATTTCTCTACCCTTTGTTACGTCATAGGGCCAAAAAGAGAACTATGAAGTTTGATTTTTTTATGTGGGCGAATTTTGCTTTTTTGCTAAGCTTTGTCATTTAACGTATTTGCTCTGTTAGTGTTCAATTTAATTAATAGGCATCTATGGTACTGGTAAGGATGTATTTGAAAAGGCTTTTGAACTTTTCGAATGGGACCTATTTTTTGAAGAAATTGAAAGCAACATTGAGAAAGAAATACCTGATGAAATCGAAGAGTATATAAATAAGCACATTTTCAATGATTTCAGTGTTGGCGTGGGTTTTTAAAGGGATAAATGTTGGACATAAAACCATTAGCGGGCTTGTTGTTTTTCGCGTGGGGGGGAGTTTATTTTTATCATCTTGTCGTCTATTCCTTAGGAGATAAAAAACATATCAATCAATTAGTAGACAACTTGGCGAAAGAGCCTGAAAGTTTTAAGAGTAATAACTACATTGCTATGAATAGTATGGGGGCGGGTGGTTTATTCTCATACTTCTGCTTGGTTTATCCTCTTGTAAGACATCGAAGAAGAGAAAAGAAGTGGTCTTCTGACATTTTTATGTGTTTAAACTGGTTGTTTTTTATGACCGTACTTTACATCTTTGCTTTCGTATAAAAGCTTAATATCACTATCATTTTGGTAGGAATATACGCTTTTTACAGGGAACACCTTTCTTCAAAAAGATTTGCTGAGACAAAAATGGGGAGCGTGGCTGCTCCCCATCGTCATTTTTAGCTTTGGTTGGTAGCACTACGTTTGTGTGATAGCTTCACAGCCTTATCGAGGGTAGTGTATGAAATAGCGGCTCCAATGAAATAGTTAGGTCATATCAGTCTGTAACGTCTTCATCGGGTACGCTAGGATAATCAAGTGGTATATCTATTAATAGATAAGGTGTTTTAAGGTATGACGAAGTGGATTGCTGTTTTATTTGTTGTGATTTTATTCCCTGCAGCGATGTTTGTGTCATTTACAGAAATACTTCTTTATTTGAAATACAACATGTCCCTCGAGTGTGACCCTGAGAACTATTTATCGGACATTGTAACGAGAACACTAGCAATATCATTCATTGGATACTTTGTGTCCATTGCTACGACGGTGTTTTTTACCCTTAAGATGAGACAATCAAAAACACAAAAATAAACTACTTCTATTACTTCTTCCCGTCACTCTGAGTGGGCGTTGTTGATCAAATCAATTTGAGGTTCAACGATGCCATATAAGACTGGCCATCAGCTTCTGACGGCATACAGAGCACTATGACCCTTTTGAGCGCTTTGATATTCGCCATGATTTTGCCCACTTGAGCGTTACAATATTTCAGACACATTTCTGGACAATAAACGATTTAGAATAATCAGCCTAATTTTACGCAAATCAGTTAGAAAAAGTAATAATAACAAGCGCCATCCTATTCCTCCTTTCTGAATCATATAGAGCTTACTTAGCATTCGTTCATAGCGATCTGTCTAGCCCAATCTTTTAAAGCACCTAACTGTAATTTAGCTTGCAGGATGAGCCTCTCAATCTCGAATGTGAAAGTCATTGTTTATTAGAGACTTAAAACCATTCAGATAGCAAGTGGGCAAAATATTTTCCAGCTCTCACTGGTTTAGTTCCGTACTGCAAATTGGCAGGTTTGATTTATTCGATGTTAATAAAAATCGACTAGATTTGTAAAAGCCGAAAAAACCGCTTAAGATAATTTATCTATTTTTGGACAAAGTGTATAAATGCCTAGTATTTTAGAACAATATATTCCAATAACTAAAGCGCTTAGTGCCCTGTTGCCAGGCCTAGTCGAAGTCGTGATTCATGATCTGAAAACAAATACGGTTTTCCATATTGAGAATGCTTTTACCCCTCGAAAGGTAGGAGACAATTCACAACTAGAAACGGAAAACTACGAAAAAGAGCTAGACAACAATAACGTGATTGGGCCTTACAGGAAGTCTAATCCTGATGGCTCGAAGTTGAAGTCAGTTTCTTCACTGTTGACTGATAAAAACGGCTCACCAGTAGGCCTCTTGTGCATCAATATGCAAGTGGATGGACTAGAGCTTTCTCTCAATCACTTGCAAAAACTGATCACTGTGGATGCACAAAAACACAGTGCATTCGTGATCAGTGATTGGCGTGAGAATGCAAATTTAATCATTGCTGAAACTGTCCAAAAAAGAGGCGTTCGACTGGCACAAACTAAAAAAGAGGATCGGATAGAAATAATACGAAACCTTTTTGTCGCTGACATTTTTTCATATAGAGGCTCTGCTGAATATGTAGCAGAAGCTTTAGGTATATCAAGAGCTGGCTTTTATCAATTATTGAAAGCAGTAAAGCAGCCAGAAGATAACTAACAGGTACATACAATGATTACTAAACCAAAGCCAATGAGAGATTTTGAACTAGAGGTCTATTTCTCAGAATGGGAATTTACGGCTGAGCACCACATGACTGCATCAGACCTAGAAAGTATGACTGTTAATGATCTACTTTCGATGGCTACTGAAGAGGATCGTGCAGCTTTTGAAAACCTTTGGTTAGGATATACACCAACTTGGGGATCAGCTGAACTAAGACAAGAGATTGCTAATACGTATCAGACCATAAACCCCGATGAGGTTTTGTGTCTTGCAGGAGCAGGGGAAGGCTTATATGCACTGGCTAAATGTATGCTTACAAGCAGAGATCACGTTATCGTTCCAACCCCAAACTATCAGAGTGCTGAAACAATACCACTAACCATTTGTGATGTTACTGGCGTTCCTCTTCGTGAAAACAGCAGCAAGAAAGGCGGATGGCATCTTTATATCGAAGATATAAAGGCAGCTATTCGTCCAAACACTAAGCTGATTAGTCTCAATTTCCCACATAATCCAACTGGATACATAATGGGAAAAGAAGAGATGGATGATCTTATTCAGGTCTGTAGAGACCACGGGATCTACATTCTGTCTGATGAGGTTTATCGAGGTGTCGAGCTAGACCCAGAAGTTCGAATGCCACAAATAGCTGATATATACGAGAAAGGTATTTCGCTAAATGTTATGTCCAAAGCATACGGGCTACCAGGCCTTCGAATTGGTTGGATGGCATCTAAGGACAAAGAAGTTCTATTAAGAGTAGAGCGCTATAAACATTACTTGTCTATCTGTAACTCTGCTCCGTCGGAGGTGTTATCCCTAATTGCGCTCAAGAACAGAGATACTATTCTATCTCGTAATCGTGCCATGATACTGGAAAATGTCCTTGAGTTAGAAGCTCTGTTCGAAGACTTCCCAGGACTTGTAGAGTGGCAACGTCCTTTAGGTGGTTGTATCGCTTTTCCACGTTACACAGGGCCAGGAGGTGTCGAGGAATTCTGCCGCTCTTTAGTTGAGGAAAGTGGTGTTCTTCTGTTGCCATCTTCTATTTATATGTCTGAACTAACAGATGTTTCAAAGGATAGATTTAGAATTGGTTTTGGTCGTGCCAAAATTTTCAAAGATGGTTTAGCCGCTATGCGCAAACATTTTGAAAAGCACTACGCTGACTACGCTAGGAAGTAAATGATGGTCATTGTCCCGCTAGAAGATATTAAATCCTTAGTCTCGTTACCAGAAGCAATTGAGTCTGTACGAGATGCATTTGTGTCATTCTCGGCAGGGTTGGTCAGCCAACCACAACCAATGCAAATGTTGTTTAACGAAAGCGATGGTAGCTTCTTTGGTGATTGCCATGTAAAGGCAGCTCAAAAGGGTCAACACCCTTACTATGTTATTAAAATTGCGTCTGGTTTCTATAAGAATACCGAGAAAAGCTTACCAGCAAATAGTGGGCTTAGCTTGGTTATGTCGTCTGAAACTGGTCGCCCTATAGCAATGTTGAATGATGACGGTTGGTTAACTCAGATACGCACTGCCGCAGCGGGTGCATTGGCTGCATCTTTAAAAACCGTAGATAAAGAAGCTTGCGTTGGCATCATTGGAACAGGAACTCAGGCATATTGGCAGGCTTCATTTATTACCCAGCATATGGGCTTAAAGCGCATTGCTGTAGCTGGACGATCCTATGATTCGAGTGTTGAGTTATGTGAAAGGTTAAACCGTGACTTCGATGTAACTGCTGTAGCTATGCATTCAGCCAAGGAAGTATGCGAGGTAAGCCAGATCCTAGTGACCATAACACCAGCTACGCAGCCAATTGTTACCAAAGACGACTTACCAGAGAGTCTACATATTATAGCGGTGGGAGCTGATAGCCCAGGTAAGAACGAAATTGACCCTCAAATCTTGGCTGACGCTGATTATATAGTGACTGATAACCATCAGCAGTGTCTTCATCATGGTGATTTTGGCGTAGCTGTACGGGAAAAATTGGTAAAAGAGGACTCTGATATTTCACTTCCACATCTTTTGGCAGGAAAGAATCCAGAAGCAGACTTTGCATCAGCCAAAATAACTGTTGTTGATTTGACTGGTATCGGAGCACAAGACTTAGCAATTGCCAGTTTGGTTGTTGATAAATTGAAATGCAAAGATTGCTTGCAATAGTGTTTCCATATAAACAATCATTCTAGCTTCTAAGTAGCGGATAACTGACCATTATCAGTTATGACTTTAAGCCAATGGCACTCCCATTGGCTTTTTAATATTAGATTTAGTTATCTATTACTATATGTTCGAAACTCATTTTGGGGCATTTCTGAGTTACAAAGTGCCAACTATAAAGAGTCTGGATTTAGGGGAGTCCGTGAATTGTCTAAATTAGCTATCCATAATTGAAGCATGTGGCGGCGACTCTGACGGTTTGGGCTGATGTATGGAAGCAACGCTTCGTTGAATAGTAAATGCTAAGCCTTAATTCGACCCTACAGATCCAACAACAGAAATCGATGAAACCTGACGCCGCATCCGTGTCGGCACGGAGGTTGGCAGCGCGAATAGTTACGCGCCCCAAAACTGTATTAGCCTGACGACACTCGGCAAAATGATGTAAGAGGTGAATGGAACAATGATCGCCAGCAGTATCATTAACCTGATTAATTCATTGTCTGGTAGATAGGGATGAAGCACTTTAGGTAGGAAATAGACCATAGGAAGCAAAGACCAATATGTTGCTATGGCCATGACGTGTTTGCTCGGAGTATTCGCTTTCATGAGTTTATCCTGTTGATAATGAAAGGGCTGCAATAATTCGCGAGCGAACGATTACAGCGCCTCTATCTTTAGTGCAGTTTAGACAGAATTTCTTCAAACAATACTTGAATTAACTTGCCACCGTTTTCACTACTCCAGTCTTGAGCTAGCTCTGCAATTAACTGGTTGGTTGATGTTAACGTCACACCATGGCTTTCCATGCGTCTTAACGCCGTTTCATCGGCAAGGGTCGTCGGTGAGCCAGAGCCATCTACTACAACCTGTACGTTATAGCCTTGAGCGATCGCTGTGATAGCTGGGTAGACCACGCACACATCCGTTGTGATACCAGCAATAATGAGGTTTTTACGTCCGGTTGCTTCGACGGCGGCGGCAAATGGTTCGTCTTTCATGCTGTCGACAATACCAGCTCGAAGGATGCGCTTTTCGTATGCCTCGGGAACGGCTTGGATCAACTCATCAAAAAGGGGCCCTTGGGCTTGGTCTTCCATGCTTGATGTGAGAATCAGCGGCATACCCGTTTCCTTCGCCGCTCGCGCCAAAGCGACCGTATTTTTCTTAATCTCATCCAGTGCTAAGGACCCAACCCAGCCCATGGTGCCTACCTGATGATCGATGAGTAACATTACTGAGTTTTCTGGAGTAAAAGTTGTCGTATTCATAATTAACCTCGTTTTTAAGAGAATGGATGAGTGCCATTGATTTGCAGCTGCCGAATGTTTTTTGCACCTGCGATTAAATTGGTTGTATTGCTATGAACAGAAGCGCCATTGGAAATGATCTCCTGATCGAGAGGGGTGCCTGAAATGAGTAGAAACTCGGCGCCTTGGCTCTGTGCGTTCACGACGATGGGGCTCACTTCCGGTTCAAAAATGCCCAGCTCACCGGCCAAGAGTTGAACCCCGCCAGTATGTAAGGCGCCTTTTCGAACGTAGATGAATGCCGTGCGATGAGACGCGTGGCTTAACTGAGTCCATTGGCTGTCCGCGTCCAATTGAACATGCAGGTATGACATATCAACTGGCGACTCGGCGGGACTTTGTTGCTGCTGGTATTGCCCGATAAGGATTTTGGTTTTTGAACCCGCCGTGCTGATACTGGGGATGTCCTGAAGCGGCAGCGTGGAATAGCGGACAGGCCCCATTTCTGAGTCGCTTTTAGGTAAGGCTACCCAAAGTTGAAAGGCTTCTGCTGCGCGCTGATTGGGGTAAACGGTTTCTTTGTGCAGCACCCCAGAACCCGCTGCCATCACTTGGATGCCTCCGGCGATAAGCAATCCAGAGTGACCGCCCGTATCCTCATGAGCAATGTCCCCAATTTGAGGGTAGCTAATGGTGGCTACGCCGGAGTGACCATGAAAGTCAAACCCCGTGGTAGTGGTGACATTAGTAAGAGAAAAGTGGTCCCAAAGGACAAACGGGTTCAGTTGTGTCACGTTCGTTGAATCAACGAAGCGATTCACTGGACCATGTTTGTGGCCATGTCTGATTTCTGTGATTTGTCTGCTCATGACGGTCAATCCTGTCTCAATTTCTATTGATAAAGACTATGGCAGGACCTATCATTTTATTAGATGGTTTAATTGGGTTTGTTAATCCCGTTTTTGGAAGTAATGATATGAATCTTAACGATATCAAGGTCTTTATCAGTGTTGTGGAGGCCGGAAGCTTTGCAGGAGCCAGTCAGTTTTTGGCGATGCCTTCGACGACCGTGAGCAGGAAAGTGGTGCAGCTAGAAGAAAACCTTGGGGTTAAGCTCTTGCACAGAAGTACGAGAAAGCTGTCGTTAACTGAAGAAGGGCGGCATTATTTTCAACTGTGTCAGCAGCACCTTGTCGCGCTTGAAGAGGCGAATGATTTAGTCAGGCAAGCCCAATCAGAGCCGAAAGGTAAGATCCGTATCTCGTCGCCTTTTGATTTTGCTGTCCAATATGTTCAGCCGTGGATCACGGAGTTTTTAAAAGCCTACCCCGAAATCAGCATTGAATTGGACACATCCGACAGCTACGTCAATATGGTCGAAAATCGAATTGATGTCGCGTTTCGTTCAGGGCAATTACAAGATTCCTCGTTAATTGCGAGGAGGATTGGCCCCAAGCACAGTGTTTGTTGCGCCAGTCCTGACTTTTTGAAGGCGGCCGGAAACATTAAGCACCCAGAAGATTTGGCAAACGTCGACTGTCTGCTCATGAGCCAATCACTATCAAACAACCAATGGCATTTCACCAAGCAAGAACAGCACTATCCCATCAACGTATCAGGCAAGTATGCCTCGACCAGTATGCACCTCATCATAGAGTCGGCGCTTAATGGTCTGGGGGCGGCGTATGTTCCTTTCGCCCTAGTGAAAACGCATCTTGAAAGTGGCCAGCTCGTGCAAGTGTTACAGGATTACGAAACCCCTAAGTCGAACATGTTTGTGATATACCAATCCCACAAGTACATGACAAAAGCCATCAGACTGTTCATCGATCACACTCTAGACAAGGTGTCACCTCACGCGCCGTGGACCTAACAACCAAAATGTAAGATGTCCGTGTCCGGTCATCGCGATCCTAGCCCAACGCTTTATCATACTGGCGCTCAACACGGCGATTATTCTCACTTCTTCTCCTGTCTGAGAAGGCAACCTCTTGCTTCAAATGCAAGTAACAGTCATAACGCTCGGGTGTTAGGTTGCCGATTTTCTGTTCCTGTTGGCCAGCACAGCCATCCTCTCCCTGATGCTGGCAGTTTCTGAATTTACACCGTTTTGAGAGGGAGGATATTTCCTCAAACACGGCGTTAATGTCGTCGGTGGATGTCTAAGCTTGTCTTAGTCACCTTTTTACATAATCAATAGATACAGTAGATTACATAACACCAAGACAACAGCGTCACTGGCTACGGCGTAATCGCACTAGCGTGTGACTACCGAGCCAGAAGAGCTATGGAGTCAGAATGGGTGTTAAAAATGAGCGAAGGGTCAAAAGAATCGCAGGGTGAGTTCGTTGACTCCTAAGTGGTGGCTGGTTAGCCTAATAAAGCACTGGCAAAATCCAGTGCCGGGATTAGCACCCCGTTGAATAGCACATAGCGCATCGATTCAGACTAACCCTCTGACAATGTGTGGCTTAGGCACACCCGTAAGTCGTGAATGCATTCGAGATAATCACTTCACGCCCGTTTTATGGTGAGCTGGGCAGGGCAGCTCATTGTAGCTGGCCGTTACTATGTGGACGGTAGTGCTAACCTTGTTCAGTTCACCACCCTTTAGTGGGGTTGAAGCCTCTGGGTGGTGTGGGTTCTTCCACTGGGAGGTTGCTATGCCCCATGCGATACTCGAACACCTCGACCACGTTTGTCATCAAGCCTTGCAACACACATCCACTCAGCCGCGCCAACTGCGCGACATTTCCAACGCCTTTGATACCCTTAAGCACCAAGAAAACACGCCATGCCCTTGGCTAGAAACCGCCGTGGAGTATGGGGTGTTGTCCCGTTGGTTACAAAGGGATCTGCCGAGCGCCCCGATGAAGCGTCCCCCGGTTCGTGTGGGATTGCTCCACGGTTTGTCGCGCCAGGCCTACCAGTTGTGTCTGAGTCGTGATATTGACCGGCGCATCTTTCAGCTTCGCCGCCGCAGCGGCGAGAAGGTCGAACTGGTGGCGGTCGGACAGGCAGGAGAAAGGGCCGATCCGCTCAGTCAGACTCTGTTGCACATTGCCACGCGAGGCGAGAAATGGTTTGCTTTGTCGAACCATGAACGTCAACAGCTTATTGAGGTGTTAAAGCGAAGCGGGTGAGGTTATGGCTAAAATATAGGGTCAATAGGTCAGATAATCTTTCAGCTCATTTAAGTTCTTCACCACGATTTGTTGTCCTTGAGGATTTAGATCCAGCGTATTGATGCCAATGTTGTAAGCATCCAAAACATAACGGATGAGGGCGGCGTTGGTGTGCAGTTCCAATTGGCTGTCTTTCATCCCATAATCATGGGCGATGACGGATGCTTGTGTTTCGGTAAATCGCGTATCGGGTGTCAGTTGGATGGTGAGCGGCGTATTCCATCGTTCATCTTTGTCCTTGCCCATGACGAGTTTGTCATTGATATCTGGTATGCCTCTAATGCGACTGAGAACAAAATCTCGGTAACCCAGAGCGTGCTCACAATAGGCTCGGACATGCCATCTAAGAGGGGTACAAACTAAGGTGTGTGGGGAGATCAAGCGCTCAACTTCCAAACCATCTTTCAAGGATGTGTAGCTTATATCGACACGTTTTCTTTCTCTGATGGCTTGCACTAATGGACGTAATACTTGTGGCGATATGTTGCGCGTTACAGGGCGCACCATGGAGACATTCTCAAATCCCATATTGAGCTCTTGAAAAGTGACGGCCATATCTTCACGGCGTGCCAAAATGTGGAGGTATTCATCGGCATGTCCCCCAGTCAGCTTTGGCACAAAGCGGCTACTGGGTTTATAGCCTTTGAGCTGCTTATCATAAACTAGGTTGCCCGGAGCAACATCGGCAAGATAGGTGTTGATGTCCTTCGACGCTTGCTGCCTTCCTATGCCAAAGCTTTGAATTAGATGGTTGGTTGTCAATCGCCCTTCCCACAACGCAATCACTTCTATCATTCGGTACCGGAATAAAAGATCCCACCTTATTGGCCACTTACTCATTATCAATTTCCTGTCCAATTATGCTACGTGTATAAGTAATCAGTATTTACCTGTCGCTATTGGCGACATAATATGAGTGAGTAGAAACACCGTCAAGAACATAACCCAATTAGCGTAGTGCATTGTCGAGAACCCGGTATGAATTACATCAATAGCGAAAACAAAAATGGCTTGTGGGAACTGGATATAAAAGGAATCAAAGGGCCTATATTGGCCAGTGATTACCTCGACCTCTATGGACGTACGCCTGATGAAGCTCGTACCGCTTCGATAAAGAAGAAAATTGTGGTGCACAATGCGAAAGGTGAAGATTTCATTCAATGTGGCTACTGTGGCCTTTCCGTCAGATACCGCGCACGAAGCGCAACCGCTCGAGCAGCGTTTTATCATAAACATTGTCCGGAATTAGAGGACGTCGATTGCCCGTTTCACAGTGACTATAAAGGTGGATTGGTCTGCTCAGATAGTGAGCTGCACGAAACGCAATGGCACTTTCGAACCAAACATTTCATTGCAGGTACATTGAAGAAATCTGAGACATTAAAATCTGACTCCATTCAAGTGGAGAAGTTTGTCTTTGCACAAACGCGAGGAGCCAACCGATGGCGCAAGCCTGATATTTACTTTGAGGACACCAGTGGTAATCGATTTGCCATTGAGTTGATTCAAGGGTGGTTGGAACCTGAGGTCATCCATGCTCGAGAACAATTCTTCATGGCAGAAGGCATTCACTTGATTTGGTTGTTCAGTGAACATTGGAGTGACGCCATCTTCTATTACGTGATGTACGGGACTGCGCTGGAGAGCTATCATGGCGATTTCGCCGACTTTGAGCACTTGGTGAAAGACACGCAATGCAATACCTTTGTTTTCTCGGAAGAAGCATTGGAGAAGAGTGAAGCGCAGGGGGAACTCTGCTTTGAAGCGCACTTTCCAGAATTTGATTTCAAGTTCAATGAGCTGTTTCTCAAGATGAGCTACGGGCATCAAATGGTAACATTGAACGACTTAGCTCTGTCACACGACAGGCTGCCTTTTGCGGTCAACACCCAAAGCGCTTTGTTTGAAAAACAGCAAGCACTGGACAGTGCCATTGCACGTAAAGCTCAACAGGATTCTCAACGGGCACTTGAACGCATACACAACATATTGAAACTCATTCGCCAACGTAGTGAGCAAGGCACACTGTCGGGCTCGATCCTTCGACACCTTTCGGATGAAATTACCGAGCGTTTTGACTACGTGTTGCCAGACCATGCTGGACGAGACTCATTGCATGCGCTTGCTGAACAGACAATTGTTCGAGAAAAGCGGCGACTTCAAGAGCAACAACACAAAGGCCGCCGCCGCGCGCATGCAAAAGAGCTTCGTGGTTTTAGACGTCAGTTGGTGACAGTCCGGGTAGCACTCCGTGAGGCCAGGACGATTCAAGAACTCACTCACCTGAGAGATCATTTATCAGATGTCATGCGTGACTATAGGGCCGTGATCGCCAGCGAGTTGTCCTCCCACCATTGGGAGCGCTATTCAAACGCCCTGCTGGAGCAGATTGAGAAGCATGTGGAGCGGTTTGCGAGGGACTTACCCAAATCGAGACCTTTGTGGAGGATCACCAATGATCTGCTGAGTTATCCGCTGGAAAGGCGTTTGCAACTTTTCGATACTCACAGTCCTTTGGCGATAGAGATGTCGCAGCAGTTGTCAGCGTACCTGGTCAATAAATCTCCTCAAGAATCGCTGGTCTTTCAAGAAAGGTTGAACGAGATTAAACGCCGAACAAAACAGCAATACCTGAACACTCAATGGAGAGTGTTAATGGAAAGTTGGTCCCCCGGATTTTCACTACCAACCTGTGATAGACGCTGCGGGCGAGCTACTTTGCCTTGATGCGCCATCGGAATTGATTGGGCACGAGCAAGATTGGGTTGAAGAGGCCCTGAATACTTTCGTAGAACAGCTAGCAACATTGATTGGTGAGTTTTATGGCAAAGCATTGATGAAGTCACGCACACAAATCGATCATGGGAAGCTAGGTAAACTCTTGATCTTTTGGAACTGGTTAGAATCAAGTCGCTACATATACGATCAACCGGAAGCCATTGACCAGGCAGAGCGATTGTGGCGCTATCTTAATAACAACACGACTTCTACCATTGAATGAGAACGTAGCGGGATATCCATAAAAATGCATTATAATATCGATATCTCTACCATATTCACATAATTGCACTCTATAGTTGTGTATTTTCATAGTGCATTATACTCTGGTTCTATCCTTATGATTTGAAACGTTATTTTGGTGGTTCGTGGATGAGTCACAGTAACTTTGTTGCGTCTTACAAAGGGCGATTGCATCAATCTCCTTTGTTCGCGTTTGAGCCAAGTGAAAAACCTCAAAACGTCGCTCCTCATGTGCTCGATAGTGCCCTCATGCTTCCGACAACACCTGAGCAGCTCTTCATTGCGCGCACGGTGCAAACCAGTGTCGGTTCGCATATTACTGACATGATATGCCCGTGGGATTCTGATCATTGTGTCGAGATTAAGCCTGTGCCTTCGGCAGAGTCGACGTCCTTGCCAGACGCCATGTTTGTAGAGGTGGATAAACACGGCAGATACGAACTAAACCTAGAGCGGATGGAAAGCGACTTAAGGCAATTTCTTCGGGCAAATATCCCCGTTGTTTTGCGGTTCAGACAAAGCGATAAAGCGTTCTCCATTTCATCATTTGAGCCGCAGATACCAAAGACGCTCGAAGGCGTATTTTTTTACGATGAATTGCACCACCACATGGGAGGGAAGCGCATCGTGCATGGGGCTTTTACATCGCATTGCGGTACGCACGCTCACTTGCCGTGTAAGATGATGCTGGCAACGCTCACTGAAAGCGGCGTCTTCAGTCAATTAACGACCGGTTTTCGCCTGGATGCCAAGGTAAAATTCGAGTGTGATGAAGACGGAGGGGGTCTGATGGTCACCGAGCTGGATTTGCCCACCTACCCGGGGGAATTTGATGCGGAGATCATCAGTGCAACCTTAGTTGAGAAAGAGAAAGCAGACGCCAACCTTTTGGTCTGTGAGTTTTGTTACTTCGAAGGTTTGGTGTCGCGTGTCAACATAACCAACCGAAAGTGGGATGTGATCGCCGTCAGCGATTCGGTCTCCTTCAAGGCGACGCTGGCATTCCATCCAAGCGAGAACTTCAAATTCACGTTTTTGAGGCTCGCCATGAGTACGCTGGTTGAAGCCAAGGTACTTCCTAAGACGCTTAAACCTTACCCAAGCGAGTTTGAATTCATGTGCTTTGGTCTGGTTATTCGCGTGAGTGTGACCCAAGAACACTGGGAGACGTTCACGAGAAGTAAACGACAAATCTCGTACAGCGGGGTCTCTGTCCCTCATTTTGAATTGAATGAGCCACTGACTTTACCGGTCACTTACGGGCAGAGAAAAACCACCAAACATACGGCGTGGTCCCCTCCGGTTAAGTTTTACTTGCACAGGCTCAGTGTCCCTGAAGTCATTAAAGGCACGTTTTCATACGTGAAAAGTGAATATATCCAAGGACACCTTTATTACATGTTTCGCCGTGGGGATGTCGACATACATTACCCCGTGCTGGCGGCGGAATTTTTCTTGTATGGTATTGCTGGCTTTGACAAAAACGCATCAATAGAGTTACGACTAGAAAAGTATAGTCGGTATAACAAAAGTACCCAGCGTGCGTATTACGCCAAGCACTCTAGAGGTAGTCGTCGCAACGAATGGAGCGTTCAAGAAGTGATCTCACCTCTCCCCTTACTTCCATCGCAGATGAAAACTGGCTATTTAAAGGCTTACAGCGTGATGGAATGGGGAAGGGACGAGGAGCTAGACAGTCTGAGTCATGAATATTGGGAGGCGTTTAGCTCTCAACGTCGTAATCATGCCTTCTGCGCATTAATGGGCGTGGGCCCGGTCTATCCCTTGGTGTCCATTCCACCGATTCTGTTACACAAGAATGGCTTTCAGCGTCTTAAACCCGGCCCAAAGGAGAAGCACATGATCGAAGTACTGGTCGGAAGCGAATCGGTGGATGCTAAGGGTAGCTTTCCTGAGTGGCGATGGGTTAAAGCAGTGCGGCCGGTTCTTCAGGCTGAGTCAGCTAGGACACCGCAAGTGACATCCCTGACTTGCATTGAGCAAAAGGTCATCGTCCCGAAAAAAAAGGATGGCGGAAACGGGAAAAGATACTTGCAGCTAACATTTCTCGATGGCCAAGGGAAGGAGCATACCTTTAAAAAGTTTAAGCTGGACACCTACCCGTTAAAGGATGCTGAACTGGGCGATTACGATCACCGAGTTCGCTGTACGGCCACAGGTAAATTAGTCGAGATCATAGAGATGGTGAAAAAGAATGAAGCGTAGTCTCCTACTCATGGCAGCCCTTCGTGACGGCAACCTGTTTAAACTGGCCAACAAAACGCCTGTCGGCGGACAAAGATACCGTCTCAGGGAGCTTACTCAACATAGTCAAACCAACGTGGATCTGAAACACAATGAAGCGTTTTCATCCCTGGTGGGTTGTCCCATGGTGGCTATCGTGAGCCTTAGAGGCAAGACGGGGTATTCGGTCGATTTGATTGCGGTGCCTTTACGTTTGCATTCTAATCATATGTTGGTTGGCAATTATTTGTTTGCCCCCGATCTGCAAAGGCAACCTGAAGTGAACCACGATTTATTCAGTTCAGACGAGCATCAACCGGATGTCTGCATTGGTTCAGTCAGTGAGTACCACAAACGATTGTTAAATATAACGCCGATCACGCCGACGGATGATTGGGGGGCTTGGTTCACGTATGCGATGGACATGTTTAATGCCATCAGTAACGTAGAACTGGCTGATATGGTGAACGTTTTCAAACCCGTTATTCCAGAAGGCAGTTTGGTGGTCACGCTACATGCGCTGACCAGCGATGCCAGTGGTTCTACGACCCGCCTCTATGACAATGTGTTATCGGCACCCAACCCGCAGCTATCAACAACAGCACTATCCCGCATAGATGATGTGTTTTTCGGTCGTTTTCAGACCGACTACAAGGCTGACAACTATGTGAGTGACGTCGAATCTAAATCGCCGAGTTATTTGCTGGGGCACATGGATGAATGTGCCAATGACACCAAGCAGGATCTGAGTGGTCGGGTGCTCTTTGCTCTGGATAACACTCAGCGCGCTGTGACCATGGCACTGTCAGAAACGGATGTGGGCGACATTTTAGCCGTTAATGGCCCCCCTGGTTCGGGCAAGACCGCAATGCTCAAGGCTGTTGTTGCCAGTCAATGGGTCCAAGCAGCACTTCAAGGAGGAGATTGTCCCATCATCATTGGGGTCGGTGGGACAAACCAATCGGTGAAGAATATCATTGGCGCGTTTCCCGACGTGATGCACGTGAGCGCTACGTCTGAAAGCTTATCGGTTATCCAGAGTATGAAGCGATGGATACGCGGCCCGAAAAATTACGGCTCCTTTTTTCCTTCTAGCTATGAACTCAATGGGGACAGTAAAAAGAATAAACCCCCAATGCCTTCCAAAGACATTACCGATAAGGCGGTTATTCAAATCAACCAAGGCCAATCACCCGGTGTTTTTCATTGGTTGGGAGATAATGCGGTAGCCTCCGATTTCCGGAGTCTTCCGCAACAAAAATCGATGTATCTTGATAGTGCTCGGACGTATTTCGACAAGCAATGCCAAGAAAAAGTCACTGACGCGCATGCGAGTGATGCTTCTGAGAAAGGGGGCCTTAAGAGCTCAAGTGTCCAAGACGTTGTTGATGCCTTACAGGCTGAACTGATAGCGTTAGAAAGCAAGATGACGGAAGCCAAACAGGCCTTTCTACACAAGGTCGAAACACTCAGATGTAATTACTATACGCTTGAACAAGCAGAGCAAAAGGAGCAAGACAGCTCCACCAACGGGTTAGATGAGACATTAAACTCAGGGCAAGCGGTCAAATACTACAAAGACTTTCTAACATTAGCGGTTGGAAACCGAAGCCAACGAAAAGAAGTGATTGCCAGAGTGTGCCGTGAGCACTTGCTCGATAAGTTTGGTGTCCGTCAGGACTCACTTAGTGCTAGCGAAGAGGACATCGAGCGTTTTTATGCCGTGATCATTCAGAATGAGGCTGCACTCAATCGCCAAGCCATACACATCATTATCGAGGCCTTGCTCGATACTCAGTATCGGTTTCGTATGTTCCATTTAGCCGCTCGTTATTGGGAAGGGCGGTACCTGCTCGCTTGTGAAAAGAGAATTCTGATCACGCGGAATAAAAACAACATTGAACGTGGTTTGCGACGGCTGTGCATGCTCACACCGTGCTTAGTGGCGACCACTAAGTCCGCGCCTAATTTATTCAGTTATCAGCCGCCTCCGGGGGTAAACACAGGTCAATTTTGGCTTGGACTGGCCGAGCTCATGATCATCGATGAGGCTGGGCAGGCGGATATACGAGACTGTTTGCCATTGTTGGCCCTGGCCAAGAAGGTGATCGCAGTGGGTGATATTGACCAAATCCCACCAGTGGTGGGTGAAAAGGACATCACCGCCTTACAAGAACACCAACATATTCACCTTCAACGGTTCTGTGATGGGCAAATACTCCAAAACCCAGATGCCGCCTACGCGTATTTGTATGCGCAAAAGTATCTGCCCAATGCAGGAGGAAGTATCCTTCATGTCTTAAGAAACGGTTCTCGCTTTTCGATAGGAGCACCTGGGTTGATGCTCAGAGGGCACTATCGCTGTCAGCGAGTGATTAGCCAGTTTTGTAATGAAATGGTGTATGACAACAAAATTTTCATCAACGACAACCTGTTCAAAGAAAGGGGAGTGCTCCCGCCTCTGTCGTTTGTAGAAAGCTCGGGCAAAACCGAGCAAGAAGATAACAAATCGCGAGTCAACACTACCGAAGTGGCGATGGTAGTTGACTGGATCATCAAACAGTGGCCCAAAATACAAAACCATTACAACGCCAGGGTTGAAAAAACATGGCTTTCGGATTTAATTGCCGTGGTATCACCTTTCGAACTGCAGGCGCGTCGGATTTTAGAGGCACTGAAAAAAGCCTTGCCTAACGAGCGAGTTCACCCATTAGGGTTGTGTGCCAAGGATGTGGAAAACTTCACTTGCGGTACAATTGACTCGTTACAGGGGGCCGAACGACCCATCATTTTATTTTCAGCGGCAAAAGGGTCGCAGGATGGCGGCACGACTCACTTTGATAAAACCCCCCATGTTCTGAATGTTGCGGTGTCTCGTGCGAAAGAGAGTTTTGTGGCTTTTGTATGCCCAGCGACCTATGGTATTGGACAAAGTAATGAGCCATCTCGAGACTCTGAGGGGAAAGTCGACTCGTCGATGAAGTACTTGGGTTACTACATGAATAAGGTCGGAGCAAAGCGACTGTTCCCAAGAAAGTTGGTGATCATTGAGGCCGATGGTAAAAAAAGGACCCTGTCAGAAGTGTTGGGGCCTGATTATCATGTGGTGGCGACGAGTGGTTCCTTTTTGAGTAGCTGCTTGGGTTCTGTCGATAAAGCGAACCACTATCGCCCCTCTTATGAGTGGGTAGGGGAAGGGGCGGATCAAAAACGGCAAACCAAAGCGAAGATTGAATCGATCTTGGATGAGATTGCCGATCCCGCCTTCGATGATGTTTTTTTGGCGACCGATGACGATTTTGTGGGAGAAACGATCGCGTGGCATCTGACGAAACTTTATGGCAAGAAACACCCAGATATTCCTGTTGAGTTTAAGCGAGTCCGCCTGCGTGGGATGGATCGTACGTCCATACACGATGCATTCGATCTCCCCGTGAAATTAGATACCAATCGAGTGCATGCGGAAGTCGCACGAGAAGTCGCAGACAACTTTGGGTCTAATCTGATGACAAAAGCTATGAAGGCTCAACCCTCGTTGCCAGACAGTGATTTTGTGAAAGAAGGTTTGAAACGCAGTGTTATTAGTCCGATCAAAGGTCGTCGCAAAGTTCACTTTGGTCGTGTTCAACGTGCGTCGGTAGAACTTCTTTATCGCTATGCTCAGCGACAAATAGCAATGTTAGACAACAATGCCATTTTGGGCGTGAAAATCACGGTCAATGGCATGGGTATTCATGGCGTTTTGTCACGACCTGAAAAGGCACATACGCCACTGCCGCACTGTTCTGAGGTGGCTCAAGTCTTATGGAAGCAGACTCATGAAGTCGTGGATGAACAAACGAAATTACCTGTCCCAGAAGCTAACACATTAGGCGTTTTGAACTACGCGTTTTCGAATCACAATATACCGATCAAGCAGGCGTACGAAGCGCTTACCGCATTGTATGAGGGGGTTGTCAAAAATGGGGAATAATAGCGCTCACGCAGAGATTAGTATTCTGTCTCAGGATGTAGAAGACTTAAAGCTGGAGATTTCAACTCAGGAGCCCAAACAAGCTAAACACCTTCACGTGATCTTGGATATCCTAGCGCAATGGCAATTAGCCAGAGAGGCCGGTGAGGCCGTGGTGACCAATCAAACTTATCAATTTGAAGGTAAAGATGCAGGAGGGGAGCAACTTGTGCTCACACTTAACGCACAAGCGGTAGAGTACCTTGGTTGGGCGAAACACTTAAACCCTAGAGGAACTATTGCTGAAACAGGCCTTATCACAGCGTTTGAACGCTATGCGTTGAGCGATAAGAAGCAGTCTGTGGATATATCCTCTGTGAGCCTGCCTGAGCAGGAAAACATGACATTTTCTCACTTTGCTGAACAGTTGGAAGCGTTTGGTGTGGGTCGCCCTTCGACATACGCAAATATTTTTGACCGCTTGACGACCTATGGGCTCATGGACATGGACGGAGGCACCATTCGAATGACCAACTTAGGTGCTAAAGCGTATGAGGAGCTGCAGCGGTGCTTTCCGCTCGATGCGTTATCCGTATGCACCACGTTTGAAGATACGATGGAACGCTTGGGACGCGGTGAGGAGTCATTGCAGTCAGGCGTCTATAAATTGTTGACGCAATGGGAGCAGCGCGTAGACATCAATGACGTGTTCGAATCTCTTGATGATATTAGCTTTGATGGATTGGTGGACTGATTCATGGGGCACATTTCGTACCCGAGAACAGCGGGCAGTGAACGATACCGAAATAGTCAAAAAGCAAAAGAAGTGGTGACGCTCCTTTTGCAGTTAGATTTATCCAGTCTTGCGTCTATCAACGGCTTATTGGCGGGGATCAATATTTCTTCTCTTCCCCCAAGACTGCGTCGTCAGTTGCGCCAAGCGCTGGCGAACTACCAGTCAATGTTGGATGACAAGTACCATCAAGCCTTAGAGGTGCAAAGTCGCCGATTTAAACAACGATATGAACAGAACGATGAAATCAATTGGCTCTTGTATTCCAAAGAGTTGTTCGAAGAGACGGCAGAGCCTTTTTCCCCCGCTTGGCTTGACGATTTTAACCAGTTTAATGTTCACCATGCTAACCTTGAAGCTGGGATGTTGGCCGAAAACACGCCTGCTAATATCGCAATTCATTTAAACGCTACTGGTCAATATGAGTTCGTAACGCATCCAACGTTATCTTTGGTTTATGACCGCAAGCATGGACTCCTTGCTCATGATATTCCCAGCTGGAAAGATGGTACCGCAGATAAGGTTGTATACAAATCTGACGGGCGGAGAACAATGCTGGCCACCCAAGAAGAGAAACGGGTCGCGAGGCAAAGTATTGAACACGAGATTGAACATCGTCTCGTCGGTATTACAGAACGAGATCAACGAATCATCCAGCAAGGCTGGATCGATGGGAACGTCGTGAGCGGAGGGATCGACAACCGGCTGAACTCCTATGAAGGTTGTATGAACATACTGGAAGACGCTAAAGCGATCACAGGCGGTTTCAAAGAATTGGAAAAAGTGTATTCAGGGCTGCTAAAAGCGGGCTATCAACGTGATCATATTACCCCTATCTCCAACATGCTTGCGCCAGGGGAAAAGCGAGAGACAGCAAGCGCTAAGTTAATCGCCGATCTTGGGGACTACAATGTGAATACCGCTTATACGCTTTTCTTGAACGACTCCCAAACGAAAGGGGAAGAACACCGGATGGCCTCTGAAGGGCAAAAGGCGTTTGCAGAGGAATGCCTGTCGCAAGGTAAACAAGCAACGTTGAGGGAGTGGATTGATAAGTCCGTAGAATGGAATACGAAAATATTCGAATCTCGATTTATGTATCAAAATCAGGTAAGAGACAGAGCGGGGCTCACCGTACAGAGAAAGCAACAAGCTTTTATGACAGCAATGGCGCTTAGAAATTTGCAAGTCGCCCATTTCGAGGGACTTGGAGCAAAACTTGAGACCAAGATAGGCAACGGCGTGGTGGGGAAAAAGGGCGAGTATAAACCCGAAAGTAAGCCCGTGTCGAAAGGTGAGATTTGACGTGCAAGAACAGCCTCTATTTATTGCGACAGTGGAGCCGATCTCGCCAAAATGTGAACTAGTCGCACTTGTTAACTCGACAGACGATACGGCATTGCCTCATACACATCTATATGAAGTGCGCGAAGACCAAATCCCATTACTGTTAGTCACTGGGAACGCGGTATTCACTGGTATTGGTGTGGCGGCCGGCAAGTTTATATATTTTTCGGGATACAATGGCCATGTTATTACAAATTGCCCTAGCTTTGATTTTATGGCACCTAGCAGGGAAGATCTGATCCACTATGAGCCAAGCGGGCAGAGTTGCTTCTCAATGGGAAAAGTGGCTGACAGCGACATTACTCTGTCCATCGGCTTTGAACGATGTAATACCGTCTTCTTTTGTACCAAAGACGGTCATGTATTAGTTTACTCTGATGCTGCACTCAAGCAAAAGATCGTCATATCAGCGGATCCTGTGTCGTATTGTTCTGACGATATGGAAAATGTGTACGTTGGTACGGAAGGAGGCAAAGTTTGGCTGCTGGATGCTGAAGGCGCCCTCGAGCTTCCAATGCCGGATACAGGGCTGCCCAACCCTGTGATCAGTGGGTTGGCGATAGGACCAGCCGGTGATCTGTATGCCGTATCACGCAACGGATTTATTGCAAAGAAACCTACCAATGGCGATTTCTCAATCATGAAAGCACCAATAGTTCATTACAACGGTATCTCGTTTGTGAATGGCATTATGTATATCTCAGCGCGAGAAGGCTTTTTTGCTGCAAAAGAGTGGAAAGGTGAGGTAACGTTGATCCCTCTTCGGGATTCATTTAACCCACTGTCATTGTTTTCAAGTCGCAATGAACTCTACCTAACCAGTGCGACCCCGAGATCGACACCTTATTTTGTAAAAGCCATTCCAGGGGACCAAATTGACCAACTGGATGCGTGCTATGCGATGAACCTGTTTTACGAGGTTAATTAATGGACCCCCGTACTTTTATACCGACACTGTATAAAGCCAGCACTTATAGAGAAGAGAAGCAACTGGTGATTTATGAATCGCTGCGGTTAGAGCTGCACAAGCCAGAAGTCAATGGGGGGATGAGGCTAGCTTACCTTCAAGCATTCGGCAGAGGGTTCCCCATCGAGCTCATATCGAAAGATAACGAAGCTGCGTTCTATGCCGCTTATGCGTTTCGTGCATTATTATCATCGTCCGATTTCGTCCCAGAAGACAAAGCAATTATGGGAAAACTGTATCAATTCATCTGTCATCAGCCAGTTAAAGAGGTGATTGACTTACACGTGCTGTGGGGGAAATTGTTTGGACTCCCTGCATCAGTGCGAGAACGTCTGGAGGAAATGGCGCAGTATCAAGTGCAGAACGAGTCCGGTTTTGATCAAGCTCGTTTCGACATTCTCAATAAGGTAGTCAGAGGAGAATCGATTGAAATGGATTCTTTGAGTGAAGTTGTGTCGGGAGAAAGCACGAAATGGGATTTGCTGCCGTGGTTAACTTGGCAATATGAAAACCTCAAAGACTATATTATGCCTTGATGTTTGTGCTGACTCTCCACCCGCTAACTTGGTGATCACATCTTTTATAGTGTGCCTCAAACGATTTCTGGACAATTGTAAGTTACGCCCCATAGAACAATCTGACTTTTTAGGATCACTTTAAGTATTGAAGCACTACCACCTGCTAACATATGGCTGGCAAACAACTTACTCAGTACAACATCTTATGGATAGTCACTCTGTTGCAATTAAACCATGCTAAATCATTGTTATTTATAATAAATATTGATAGTATCTAAGGTTATTCTTGTTATAAGTGTTAAAGGCAAATGAATGTCAATACAGAGTATAAAGATAAAGAATCTATTGTCATTTGGTACTATTGAACTAAAAAGCATTGAAGAAATAAATGCGATTGTTGGTATGAACAATGTGGGTAAATCTAACTTTTTATCTTTAGTTCAATTTTTCTACGACAAGATGGCAAGTGATAGAATTTTAGCTCCTGAATTGAATTCAAATTATAGCCCCATTGGAGAGATTACAGTAACTTATGATCTTTCTAGGATAAAAAAAATCGTCATGTCAGGGCGAAAGAATAGCAAGTTTTTTAATATAATTTATAGTTCACTAATTAAAGATGAGTCTGTTTCATTTTTCTCTATGTTCAGCTCTAGTTTTAAAAATGAAGAGAAGATATTTGATTTGACGTTAATTGTTAACTCAAATGGGTCTTCATATTGGTTAGAGAAAGACAAAAAGAGAATAGAAATAATTAAATATTTATTTCCTTTTTTTCATATTGACTCTAGACATATAGATTTACATGACTGGGATAAAATATGGGATTTGATTGCGAGCATTAAATCTTTGAACGTTGATAAGATCGATATGAATGAATTTAAAGAATATATCGACTCTAAGCTTAGTAACGACGGATCTATATTTAGTGATTATATAGATATGATCGAAGACTCTATTACAATTGAAAAATATTCACATAAAGAGAAGGTTTTAAGTCTTATAAAATCAGCTGTCAAAGGTAGCGTATTTAACAGTGAAGGGAAGAATACAAAATATCAATCTGATGGAACGAACTCGTTTAATTATATCGAATCAACTTTAAAGCTATTAATGCTAATTACAAGAAGCGAGTATATATCGCCTTTTGTCTTCGTAGATGAACCAGAGGTTGGATTACATCCCAAGAAGTGCGAACAGTTAGTAAATAGTATTTACAATACATATAAGAATTATGGCTTTAAAGATGGAAAACGTCGAGCTACTCCTTTCCCAAAGATAGTCTTTTCAACTCACTCATCCAGTATAGTTAAGGAAGTAATTAAAAACTTTCAAGACAATCATCAAGTAATTCATTTTTCTTTAGATGATTCCCGCAATACAAAATTGCAAATCATGAATTCAACATATAAAGAAAATAATTTCCTGAGTATATTCAGTGATAATGAAGCGCGACTTTTCTTTAGCAAGTTCATTTTATTTGTTGAAGGTGAAACAGAGCAGGAAATTTTTGGAAATTTTAAGCTTCAAAATAAATTTAAGTCTCTTAAAGAAATAGAAGTATATAAGTGCTCAAATAATAAAATTGCCGAAGCTATAAATCCATCATATTCTAACACTTCTATTCCCTATTTATTTTTATATGATGCTGACAAATTTTATGAATTTGATATGCAACGAAGCAAAAATTTAAAAATCAGGTTTTGTAATGCTACCAAAGATGTTGGGATCAAAAATGATAAGTTAACTCAGGACATTCAGTATTATAAAAGAGGATTTAGCCAAAAGCATAAAGATATGCATAAGCGATTAGTTCAAATGTCTGGTTTCCAAGGAATCGAATTTGAAACAGATAGCACAGGGTTATTTTTTAAGCGAAATTCACCTTTTTATGCATTTAGAATTCAAGCTAGAGAATATCTAAAAAACAAAAATGTCATCGTTTTTAACGATACTATCGAAGGGGCTTTAATCAGCAAAAGTTCAAAAGACTTATTTTTCAGGTGGTTGTTGTCGAAGCATGGTGTTGATGTAAGCCGTTTAATTGGATTAACTGTACAGTTACGGACTTCAGGTTCAGTCGATATAGATGATAAAATTTTACTAGCATGTATTAAATTAATGTTTGATGGAAAATCAGACACACAATTTAAGAAAACAAAAAAGTTTAAACAAGTAGAAGACCTTATTTTTTATGTTACTGGGCAAGCATATTGGCCAACGGTATCGAAAACATCGGGCTGGGTCACGTCGTTTCTAGATTTTTCTATTGATGAAATAGAAAAAGAGACTTTATCGAGTCAAGATCAAAATTTTTATAGTATTTTTAATGGATATTTCCCTGAGCTTTATGTTATATTGAACAGGCTTTATCCTGATAGACTTCAGAGATCATTATCTCATTAGAGTTAGTGAAAAGAGGTAACTCTTCAGAAGTTCGATTTTATCTATTTATAGGTAATCTTTAGCTTCAACGTCTCTAAATCATAGCTTGATTACAGTTGTGTCAATGTGTTCAATGTGTCACACAGTGAATTTTTGTTTTTGTATCAAATAAAGCGTATTGTATGTCAAAATATAGTGATATTAAGATTAGTCCTTCCTTAAACTCTAAGTTGCTTGCAAACGTTGATCGCAACGTAGTCAGTGAAATCAAAGTTGGGAAGGACTATACATACTCCATAATGGCTGGCAGTAACTTGGACGTGTTGAATCGAGAGCTAGCCTCAGATTTTTTTTCAAAGATTCCGTTGAATAATTCATGTGTAGGTTTTGTTAAGAATAAATCTTATCTAGACTTACTTGAACCTCATCGTTTTTCAACAAAGTTCACACGCCTAGATATATCCTCATTTTTCCATTCCATTTCTATAGAGGATGTTAAGTTATCAATAGAACCATATGTAAAACCAAAGTTTTTGGATAACGATAAGACATTATTGTCAATAGATAAAATCATTGAGTACATAACATATGATGTTCCACAAAAATCGAAAAATGTTAAGTTTAGAGGAAAAACCATACTACCAATGGGATTTTCTTCGTCTCCTATAATATCTAATATTGTATTCAGAAAGATTGATATTCAAATACATAAATACTGTAATGATAACAATATCATATATACTCGTTATGCAGATGATATGCTATTTTCCTCTAATAACGAAATAGTTGGTCAACGCATATTTATTAATAAGATTAGATCATTAGTTTCTCAGATTTCGTTAAAAATTAATGAAAGAAAAACGATAACAACATCAGATCATATTTCATTAAATGGTTATGTCATTGATGGGGCTTCTGGAACTATACGATTATCCAATAAAAAACTAAATAAGATCAATAAGATAACACATCAATTATTGGTAAGAGACAGATCACCAGCAGTAGTAGCTAAGAAACTTTATGGCTATTCAATATCGAAATACGACTTTAAGTTTGGATACAGCCAAGAGTTTTTTGAACAATATTGTAAAGATCAACTCCATAATAAAATTGCTGGAAACAGGTCTTACTTAATATCAGTACTTAAGTTCAACGAGCAGCATGATTGTATTTGCCCCGAATATGTGGTTAAGTCCAAAATCATGTTAGACCGACTTAATAAAATTCTAGATAACTGGCGTTAACTAACATTCGACTCAACGGCGCTAAGTATTTTATTCCTGAGTTATTTTTAAACAAAGAGCAGCCACGGGCTGCTCTTTGTTTGTAAGCGACTAATGAAATCACATATCAATAACTACGCATCTTTATCATAGTGTCCTTTTCAAAAGAGGCCTCATGACTCAACAATTTTGTAAGTAACTTTACGATCATGCCTATATTAACCTTAATATCCGCATCCAACATTAGATATTATTGGTCAATACGAATTTACTTGTTTAGTGAAGAATACCTAATCTAAGTTGTTTTGGGCAAAAGTGTGTTAGTTATGAGTTCAAAGAGATTTGAATCAGGTAGGCAAGCTGGAGCCAAAAATGAGCTAAGGTTCAAAAGAATCGTAAGGTGGGCGCGTTGACTCTAAGGTGGTGGCTGGTTAGCCTAGTAAAGCACTGGCAACATCCAGTGCCGGGATTGACACCCCGTTTTTGCTACAGGTGCATAGCCATCAGCGGTCTCATGCTGCATGCTATGTGGTGTTTCGGCGCATCTGTAAGTCGAGAACGCTTTAATCGAGCGTTACGGACAGTCATTACGGTGAGCTGGGCAGGGCAGCTTCCGGGCTGGCCGATACCTGTGGGTCGGTAGTGTCAACCTTGTTCAGTTCACCACCCTTTATTGGGGTTGAGGCCTCTGGGTGGTGTGGGTTCTTCCACTGGGAGGTTGCTATGCCCCATGCGATACTCGAACACCTTGACCAAGTCTGTCATCAAGCCCTGCAACACACATCCACTCAGCCGCGCCAACTGCGCGACATTTCCAACGCCTTTGATACCCTTAAGCACCAAGAAAACACGCCATGCCCTTGGCTAGAAACCGCCGTGGAGTATGGGGTGTTGTCCCGTTGGTTACAAAGGGATCTGCCGAGCGCCCCGACGAAGCGTCCCCCGGTTCGTGTGGGATTGCTCCACGGTTTGTCGCGCCAGGCCTACCAGTTGTGTCTGAGTCGTGATATTGACCGGCGCATCATTCAGCTTCGCCGCCGCAGCGGCGAGAAGGTCGAACTGGTGGCGGTCGGACAGGCAGGAGAAAGGGCCGATCCGCTCAGTCAGGCGTTGGTGCACATTGCCACGCGAGGCGAGAAGTGGTTTTCATTGTCGAATCATGAACGTCAGCAGCTTATTGAGGCGTTAAAGCGAAGCGGGTGAGCCCCCACCGCGTTCAAACCCGAGCGCTACACCTTGGATAAAACCGGATCGGCGGCGATGGTTGTTTCCATAAAGGCCAAAAACACTCTTACCTTGAGCGGCACGTATTGGTTGTTGGTGAAGACAGCACTGATGGGGTAGCGCTTAGCGTAGTCCGGCAACAGGTGGACTAAGTCGCCCGTGCGCAGTTCTTTATCCACCATCCATCGGGGCATCAAAGCAATCCCGGCATGGGCCAGCAACATCTCCTTGAGCCCGATACCATTGTCACATTGAAAATTCCCCGATACCGGTATTTCAGAGGCGCCCGGCGTGCGGTTAAAGGTCCACACCGTGCCGCGTTTTGGCGACAAGCTGTAGATGAGGCAGTTGTGCGCATTCAATTCTTCCAGCCGAGTCGGCGCGGGGTGTCGCTCGAGGTACGTTGGGGATGCGACCATGATTAACTCATCGTACCCCAGCGTCTTGGCCATCATCGATGAGTCTTGCAAATCGCCAAGGCGGATCGCCACATCAATCCCTTCTTTGACCAGAGCCACCAGGTTTTCATCAAACTTGATGTCCAAATCGATGTCCGGGTACGAGGCCAAAAATTCTGAGATGACCGGCGCCACGTACAGGCTGCCAAACATGGTAGGCACCGTGATTTTAAGATGGCCTTTCGGCGTCGCGGTTAATGACCGAGCCTCCGCTTCCGCTTCGTCGATGGCGGCCACGATGTGTGAGACGCGCTCAAAATAAGCCTGGCCGGCTTCGGTTAGGGTATGACGCCGACTGCCGCGCACCAGCAGCTTGGTGCCGAGCTTCTTTTCTAAGCCCGCCACTCGCTTGCTGATCGTCGCCTGGTTGGTATTTTGCTCCTTCGCGACCGCGCTAAAGCTGCCTGTCTCCACCACCCGAATAAACGAGCGCATGGCCACAATCGAATCCATAGGTATTCCTTAAAGGCATATAGGGTATGCCAGTTAGCTTATATTTATGACATTTAAGCATGCACTACACTGCCAAGCAATCTAGCTCGCACACGAGTGTGAGGCGGTTTTATGGCTTCAAGAGTAAGGGGAGACCGATGCACAACGACACCATTCGAATCATTGATAAAGCGACATTGCCCGAAGGCGGCTTTGCCGGCATTGTGGAAACTCGCATGGCCATGAGTCCCAGAGTGTGGCCCAGCGCCCAGTCCAATTCTGACATCAGCCACGGGTTGGACGATTTCATCTATCTCGCCTACGGCCATTTTAAACCCAATGATGGCGCGCCCCTTCATCCGCACCAGGACGTCGACATTGTTAGCCTGATCACCGATGGCCGCGTGGGCCACCAAGGCACCTTAGGGGATGGGACCATCATTGAAGGGCCGGGCGTACAAGTGCAGCGCGCCGGTACCGGCATGCAGCACGCCGAATTCAGCGTTGATGATGCGAAGGCGGGCATCGTTCAACTTTGGTTCTTGCCCCCGGAACCTGGCCTTGAGCCCGCCTATCACAATGTCCCACTGCCGGAAGGTCGCCTGACGACCGTGCTCGGTGGTGCAGACGACGGTACGTTTGACAGCCACATGCACTGCCAGATTGGGTTCTTGGACGATCACGAAACCGTAGAGGTGGCGACACCGTTTGTTGCCCTCATCACTCGGGGCACGGCGATCATCAATGGTGAGAAGGTCAAACAAGGCCAGCTTATCGAAGGTCAGAAAATGACGCTCAATGCTGTAAGTGAACTGGGTCTAGTGTTAATCACGAAAGGAGAAAATCAATGAAAATCATCGCCCTAGGGGCCTCAACCAGTCAGCAGTCCATCAACAAAGCCTTGGCCACTTACGCCGCTCATTTAGTCGAGGGCGGCCGCGTTGAGGTGTTAGATCTCAATGACTTTGAACTGCCCCTCTATAGCGAAGACCGCGAAAAATCAATAGGCCAGCCCGCAGCGGCGACGCAGTTCATTGATAAGCTCAAAGAGGCCGACGCGATCATCGTGTCGCTGGCCGAACACAACGGGACGTATACCGCCGCCTTCAAGAACCTCTTGGACTGGGCCAGCCGAGTTTCAAGAGAAGTATACCAACACAAACCCGTGGTTTTTTTAGCCACCTCGCCCGGTCCCGGCGGGGCCGCCAGCGTACTCGACGTGGCGGTGCAGTCCGCCCCATTTTTTAGCGCAAACGTCAAAGGCAGCTTGTCGATCCCAAGTTTCTATGACCACTTTGATGCGTCAACCCAACGACTCACTAATTCGCACATCCACAGTCAGCTCTAGGCTGTGGTCCACACACTGACCCGTTAGCATTGGAGGTGAACATGTTACCCCTTAACCCCTTACTGAAAAGCGTCGTGATGGCGCTGTCAATCGGTGCCTTGTCGTCGCCCGTGAACGCCGATGCGTTGCCAATGTCGGCCACCGTCCTCGAGTTTGCCGAGTCCAATACGCTGTTTGTAGCCGATTCCGATTCGGGCCAAATCTTCGCTTACCAGTTGCCAGACGTCGCCCCCGCCACCCGTTCTGAAAGTTACAATCTTGAAGGCGCGGGCACGGCCATCGCTGCGCTGTTGAACGTGGCGCCAACCGATGTGAATTATCATGACATCGCCATACACCCTCGAAGCAAGGAAGCGTTCATTTCGGTGTCTTACCTTCAAGGTAATCAAAAACGCGCCGCACTGATCAAAGCCAATCAAAAGGGGCACATTGAGAAAGTGAACTTAAATCAGTTCAAACATACGGTGAAACCCCTGACCGACACCGCAGAAGAGGCGGTAACGTTCTGGCGCGATATTCCAGCCACCACACTGGCCATTACGGACTTAGACTATGTCAACGGCACCTTGTATGTGTCGAGCTTGTCGACCGGAGAGTTTGCCTCCACCTTACGCAAGGTCGACTACCCGTTCACCGACAAAGACACACGCTCGCAGATTGAAATCTATCACACCGTCCATAACCAAACCGAAACCCGGGCGCCGATCCGGGCCATGGAAGTGTTGAGCCTCAATGGGGTGGAGACGGTCGTGGCCGCCTACACCTGTACGCCCTTGGTCACTATTCCTACGGCTCAACTGTCAGACGGCGCCCACGTCAAAGGCAAAACGATTGCCGAGCTTGGCTATGGCAACACGCCACTCGATGTGATTCATTTTACCGCCACCGACCATACCCAGCAGCAAGAAGACTTCGTCCTGGTGATCAATAAAGTGCGCAGTGCCGACCTGATCCGCGTGGCCGATTTAACCGAAGCCAACAAAAAAGACGGCTTATCCACACCAGAGATGTGGGCGAAAGCCGGCGTGCCCACTCGACCCATTCCACTGTCAGGCGTGATGCAAGCCGCGGATCAAGATGGCCAATTCATCGCAACACTGAAACGGAATATGCGCACCGGTGATGTTGACTTAGTGTCCTTCCGAAAAGGCGCGTATTTTCGTCTCAACGATTTCATCAGCGAGTATAACTTTGACGACTATCAGTACTACCCAGAGCAGGAAATGTTCCGACAGTTCCAAAATCTGCTCAAAACCGACGCGGGTTATCCTGATATGACACGTGAACTGTCCAAAAAGGATGACACGTAATGAACCCGGCACAGCGAGTCGCGATAGGTCTGATCTTCTCTGTGGCGTCCGGCCTGGCTCAGTCGAAGGATTGCCGTGAGAACCATCCGACCGAGCTTGTCTCAGCCGTCTACCCGACGGCTGAGGTGTTACCTGAAAACCTATTGAGGTTTTACGTCTACTTTGAAAAGCCAATGAACACGGCCAATGCGTTGTCACACGTGTACCTGACCGATGCCTCTGGCACTCAACTGGACGGCGCCTTCATTGAAAACAAAGTCGATCTTTGGAGCCCTGATAGAACAAGACTGACCCTGCTGTTTGATCCCGGCCGGGTCAAAACTGGGTTGATCGCGCACAATACCCTAGGGCGGGCCCTTGAAGCGGGCGAAACGTATCATTTAGTGGTCGAGGCTGGTGACATGAGTGCGTCGGGCTGCGCCTCGACGTTCGTCAAAACCTTCAGCGTGAGCGAAGCCCACTTCATCAGGCCTGCGGTGTCCGATTGGACCATCAGCTCGCCTCAAACCGGGACAACCATGCCCGTCACCATGGATTTCCCGTCGCCGATTGACCACACCTCATTAGCGTTTCGAATCAGGATCAAAGACAGTCGGGGCCAACCGGTTTCGGGCGCCATTGATGTCCGAGTGCGTGAATCCCAGTGGCTGTTTAGCCCCACAACCTCTTGGCAAGCGAGCGAGTCTTACTCGGTGTTTGTCGATCCGATCCTGGAGGATATTGTGGGCAACCGGCCCACCGGTCTTTTTGATCAGCCGTCTCTCATTGACGCGTCCCTGGGGCAAAATCAGCCTATCCAGATCCCGATCAAGCTAAGTGAAGATTAGGCAGGGGGAGAACTAAGCCCGAGATACCACCAGCAAGGTCGACCTTTGCCTGTTGCTGCGTGGGCGGCATCAAGGGAAGTGTTGAAGCGATAAACAAAGTCATAGGACTAGATAGACTTGTTAGAGGATAACGGGTAGTCATAGGTGCGCTGTTGATCCTCATGCTGATTGGATCAACAACGCCCAATGAACCATAAGTGAGTTATAGTGAACTTATAGCTAGTGACGAACCTAACAATGATAAAAGTACATTAAAAGGCACTTATGAAAAAAGGTAAGAGGGTAAAGGCTCAACCTATGCCTGATTTGAATACCGAGTTCAGTATGGAAACGCTGGGGAGCGCCATTCGCTCAAAGCGCAACGACAGAGGCTGGCGTATTGATGATCTCGCTTCAAAAGCCCATCTATCTCGTCGGACAATCATGAAGGTAGAAAAAGGTGACACCAGCGTCACCTTTGCCAATGTACTCGTCCTCATGGCTCTCTTAGGGCTGTCATTACGCCTCATCGACTTACACGTATGGCTTCGTCCACATAGTCAACTCATCGCTCAAGATGACAACAGCGTGACAAGCAATGAGGACGGTTGGTATGAGTAAGTTACGACAGTTAGACGTGTTTATCGGTACGAATACCAAAATTGGTCGTTTGATTCTTCCTGTTGGAACTAAAACTGAGTTCTCATTCATCTATGAAGAGGATTGGAAACACACTGGTTTCCCGATTTCGCCACATATCCCTTTCGATGATCAGTCTTCCCCAGTATTTTGCTATGTCGATTGTCGATTGGGAAAGCGAAGACTTTCAAAACCCGCCGAAAGGGAACTTCCAATGCCCTATCACCAGCTATGGCTTAGCTGAGTTTGGCACACTGCTGGGCTTTTCCGGCCCCAAAATGGCTTCCATACTGGTAGAAACCGTTGGGCGATAAAGAATGCTGTGAAGGAAACGATTAGACTTACCGAAGCTCAAGGAATCGATAAGGGAGAGCGGGAACACATAGAACTCTGTGCCTCACTCATCCGAACAGAATGTGATCATTTGTTAGCGCAAGCCGACAGTGTGCCAGAAATGAGTGAGCTGGTTTAAAGGCAAATACCGAGGTCTTTGATGTTCATCAAGCTAAATACGTCGCCAACATCGTATCTAGCCAATTCACTTTATTCATTCGCAGACTTGTTCGCATTGACTGACACCAGCTTTGTATCCGCTGAAGTTTTGTCCTTCCTTTTATCAAGATACATATTCTTGTCGGCTTTAGATAGAGCGGAATCAATGGAGATGTAATCATTAGGTCCTGTTTGGCATACACCTATACTTAAAGATATATCATTTCTAATGGAATGCAGCTGTTTCCATAGTCTGGGAGCATAGTTGAAATGCGCATCCTTTTCACTGCAGCTCGGCATTACAACGGCGAACTCATCACCTCCCACACGGAAGCACAAATCAATGTTACGAGATATTCCACGAATACTATCTGCTACAGCAACAAGAACGCTATCACCATCTTCATGGCCATTAACATCATTAAAATGTTTAAAATCATCGATATCAATGTAGACGATGGTCAATGGCTCATTTCGACTTTTAACTTCTAGGAATACAGGTTCAACTAACTCCACAAACGCCCGTTTATTGTAGAGGTTGGTTAAAGGATCCAATCGCACCATATCTTCCAGGCTTTGCGTCCGTTTTGCCACCAAGGTTTCTAAGTCTTCAACGTAGTCAAAGTATTTACTTTTTTCGAATTCAATTTCATGCATCATGCTTCGAATATAGGTATCAAACACATAAGACACATCAAAGTCCATTAATCTATTCACTATCGTACATAGCCTGTCCGCATTTTGCTTGTCTTCGATATTTCTACAAATAGTCTCGAATATAGTTTCTTTTAAATAGTTGACTGCTGAGATGTAGAGTTGGGGATCAACGCCGATTCGTTTGTGGACCAAGCCTATTCGTAATCGGTGTTCAACGTAGTCCAGGTTTATTTCTTTGACAAACAAATCCATAACGTACTTTCTTTGAGCCTTCATCAATCGTTGCAGTGTCCCAGCGTCACCGATTAAAGACTCAACTTCAGGTATTTTAGTCTGATGATAGTAAAAGGTGTCGACTAAGCCATCTAACTCACGGCTAATAATGGTATTGAGGCTCCTTATCTCATGTAGGTCAGGCTCTGTCAGTCGAAAAAGAGCTAAACGCTGCTTTAGTGATGTTTCGGATATCTTTTGTTGCTCAACAAGAGACTTGTCTGTGATTTTCATACCCAATTTCCTAGCCATATACTACTTTCGTTATCTTTATTCCAAAATTGTAGTAGAAAAGCGCTATAACAAAAGGGCGGGTTGGGTTCGGAAACGTCAGATTTTCCTCGTGGTACGTGTCGAGAAGCCAGAGAGTACCTAAGGGAAAATGGCAAGGCGTTAGTTCACCATGATGTTCAGAGAAGTAGAATGAATGCTCAACTTCGGAATGTGATTAAAGATGTTCTAACTCAGAAAGGGCATACGCTGATCACGGGTATGAAAAGCCGCTATCCGTCCTTCTCGCGATCGGTACCGCCCTTACGTTTTTCGTTCTAGCAAAGATCTGAATAGCTTTAGCTCTACGCACGCTATGCGTACCGTGATTGTCCGCATTCAATCCAAGTTTTACAGCTTAGTTCTTGATGATAAAACGAATGAGTCGCTGATAGGATGTCCTTTGGGATGACCAATTGCATATCCACTTATCTGCGCATCAGAATGACTCTTAAGAGATAGCCAGTCTTGTCAATGTTATGTATAAGGCTAGGGAAATAAGAATGCCTCCCGCACATTGATAGACACGCTTGGATAGCTGATCACTTTCATTTAATCGCTTTCCAGTGGCGCTAGCAAAGAATACCAGTGGCGACTCAACCAGAATCATAATGATGACTAGTATCACCCCTAGTAACAGCATTTGTTCGCTAATCTGCCCTGAGTCTCTAGAGATAAACTGAGGGAAGAAAGACAGAGTGAAAATGATAGCTTTGGGATTCAGCAGGTTAGTTATTACCCCTTGCATATAAACTTTTTTCAGTGTGCGCTGAGGAACTTTGTCGAGTGATGAGATTGCCCCATAATGAGTAAAAATGCTTTAACTCTTGGCAAGCGAGCGAGTCTTATTTGGTGCTTGTAGAACCTGGAGGATATTGTGGGCAACCGGCCCACCGATCTTATTGAAGCGTCTCTGGGGCAAAATCAGCCTACCCCGATCAGGCTAAGTGAAGACTAGGCAGGGGAGACCTAAGCCTGAGACACCACGAGCAAGGTCGACCTTCGTTAGCTGTCGACCTTTGCCTGTCGCAGCGTGGGCGGCTTGGGCTGGCGAAGTCCCACGTCGGATAAGGTCATGGGGACAAAGCCGGGTAAGGCTTCGATTCGCGCAAGCCAACCGGTGAGGGCCGGGTAGTCTTGCAAATCCATGCCGGCTTCAGGCGCGAGCTTGGTGTAGGTGTACAAGGCCAGATCGGCCAGCGTGGGTGTCGGCCCCACCAGCCACTGCCGGCCAGCGAGGTATCCCTCAAGTTGTGTCAGCACCGTGAGCGCATCTTGCCTGAGGCTGTCATCCTTAATGGGGCGATGAAACACATTGGCGGCGCGCAGCTTGGCCAGAGAGCCGGCCAATCGATGCGCCGCCAGAGACAGGAACTGCTCAATGTGGGCGCGCTTGATCGGGCAGGGCGGCAGCCATTGCTGCTGCGTATCGTAGACACTGGCCAAGTACACCAAAATCGCGTTGGAATCTGCAATTACGGTCTCCCCGTCCACCAGCACCGGAATTTGACCAAAGGGATTGAGGGCCAAAAAGGCCGGTTGCCGATGTTCGCCTGCCGGCAAATCCACGGGGACGAGGGTGAACTCCACATCGAGGAAGCTTAGCAGCAGATGGGCGCGGTGAGCGTGTCCAGACAGAGGATGCCAATAGAGTGTCAACATAGTACGGTTCCTTAATCATCAAATCGACGCCATTAAAGAACACTTTGCACCGAAGAAAAACCGCACTACCATGGAATGATATTTTCTACTACGTTGATAATCTATGGATACTATTGATGGCATGAGAACAGTGGTGGCGGTGATTGAAACTGGCTCTTTTACGGCTGCCGCCGAACGTCTGGGCCTGTCCAAATCCCTGACGTCCAAATACGTTAATCAGGTGGAGGCGCAGCTCGGTGTGACACTGTTTCATCGCACCACCCGTAAATTGTCCGTCAGTCCACCCGGTTGGCACTACTATCGCCAAGCGCAGCAGGTCTTGGCGCAGTTTGACAAGCTATACAGCCAGCTTGATGCTCACAACCAAACCGCATCGGGGCCACTTCGCGTGACGGCGTCACAAGGTTTCGCCGAAGAGCTGCTCAGTCCGCTAATTCCCGCGTTTCACGCCCAATACCCAGAGATCCAGATTGACTTGCTGGTGACCAATCAAAAGCTCGACTTGGTGGAGCACGGGATCGACATTGCCTTTCGCGCCAGTACGCTTGATGATTCCGGTTTGCATTACCGCCCACTGATGTCGCTCAGCAGCGCCGCCTACGCCGCGCCCGAGCTCGCCGAGCAGTACGTCGACAGGCCAGAGGCGCTGCCATGCCTGATTGACAGCAACCTACATCCCACCGCGCGCTGGCCCGTGTCGAACACATCGCAGCGCAGCCGTGCCGTCAAGACAGTGTTCAAAAGCAATAGCCCTCGGCTCATTCGGCAGTTGACCCTGGCTGGTATGGGGGCCAGCTATCAACCGGATGTTCTGGCGGCGCCTTATGTTCAGCGAGGAGAACTACAAAAACTCGACGAGGATTTCTCAGCCATGACGTTTCCGCTGGCGGCCCTGTACCGCGGCGGCGAGTATCAACCCGAACGGGTCAGGGTCTTTATTGATTTTGTGGCGCAACAATTCGGGACGTGAGGAGGGGCCGCGTAACACTTCTGAGGAGCTAAGATTGAAACGGGGCGGTACTTGCTTTTATAGTGCAACTTTATCCATATCAACCGGTGAAAAAGAGCGCATGGGTAACAAAAAAATAGCGGTTCTGATTGATTCCGACAATACGCCCCACTCAAAACTGGCGGCGATCATTGAAGAGCTTTCCAGTTTCGGCCACATCGTCGTCAAACGCGCCTATGGTGACTTTTCGTCTGAGCGTTTGAAAAACTGGAAGCAACCCTTGAATGAATTGGCGATCCAAGCCAAACAGCAGTTTGCCTACACGTCAGGCAAGAACGCCACCGACTCGCTGATGATCATTGATGCGATGGACCTGCTCTATAGCCAACGTTTTGATGCGTTCGCGCTCATCTCCAGTGACAGCGACTTTACCAGCCTGGCCACTCGGCTACGCGAGTCCGAGATACACGTCATCGGGGTCGGCAAGGCCATGACACCGAGCTCGTTTAAAAACGCTTGTGATGATTTCGTGGCCATCGAAAATTTGCAGGGGGCGACGGAGGTGGATGACGCTCAGCGCAGGCCCAACCAAAACGCGGAACGGGAGCTGTGGCGCCTCATGCACCAAACGTGGCAAAACTATCGAGATGAAAACGGTTGGGTGAAACTAGGGGAAGCGGGTCAGTACCTGAAACGGATCAAGCCAGACTTTGACCCTCGTAATTACGGATTAAAGAAACTGTCGGACTTCTTTGACCAATACCCCACACGCTATAAAACCCGTCACATCAAACGGTCGGGGCTGGAGTTTCAGTTGATCACCAAGGCCCGCCAACTCAAGCTCCAAGGGGCCAACGGCCACACGTAACCTTTTGATAAGTCGGGCTTTGGTGCACACCATCACTGATGAGGAAGGAGGGGGATTTTGTTTTGCATCAGCTTGCTCAAAACAGTAGACGAAGTACAACCAATCCTGACTTCTTAGTGCGACAGCAAAGGCTTCCATCAGACGCTAGATAGAAGCCTTACAGTGAGTTAGTTCTGTTCGACAACGGTGATAGTTTTACTGGCGCTGTCGAAAGACACCCGATAAGTCTTGTAGTCACTGACTACATAGTCTGAGCTTGGATAAGCATCCGTCCAACTGCCATTGTCAATCTTAAAGCGTGCGGGACTCTCTTCACCATTAAATGACTGGATCGTAAAGTATTGTTTGGTTGCAGCGTCATAGCTTAGCTGAGTGAGACCCCATTGGTTAGGTGTGCCTCGGAAATACCATACTTCGTTACCTTCATTATTACACTGGCTGAGCGGAGCCCAAACATCAGCGAGGTAACAAAATGCCCCTTGAGAGGCGATAAGATCAGCTGTCTGATGACTACCATTGTCGCTAAAGATAACTTGGGCACTACTTATCTTACTCCCGAAGTCATGGCAGTACACGCCGTTCTTAAGCTCCATTTGAACACCTGGCCAAGTGGCATTATCGATATTCGATTCGCTGGCGACGTTCCAATAGTACAGGGTTGGAGAATGGAAGTTATGCTGATTATCAAAACAGATCTCTTGCTCGGTCGCTGGTTTTGGATCTGGGCCACAGTCTGTACAAGCATCACCCACCACCGCGCCAACATGAATGGCAGCAGCATGATCACCGGCAACAGAGAAATCCGCGTAGCCACCGCTGACGGTGATCGTCGATGGGCCTTGAGCTCCCGGCGCGCCAATACACTGCCCCGTCTGCTCATCATAGTTTGCCTCAATGATGTTGCAGTAGACATTATCTGGCAGGCCAGTGTACAAACGTTGAGATAGAGCGCTACCATAGCGTTTGTTGATCACCACATAACCGAGACCACCGCGGCCGAACGCGATTTGATCGTTTCCGTTTTGCCACCAATCGGTGACTGTCCACTCTGAGGCGGTATGGTTTCTGAATGAGACCATGTTGGCGATGCCGCGCCATTGGTGCTCACACACCCAACTGCCGCCGTCAAAACCACACGCATCACCTGTGTGAACACCGTTGCTCGGTGGCCCTGCATCGAAGTCACCACCAAAGAAATAACCCGACATGATTTTTGGATATCCATATGGGTACGCTAGGGTAAAGATATTGGCGAGATTATAACCATTCCCTGAGACACCATGCCAGATGGGTCCATTAGGGTTGTGTCTCTCTTCGTCATGATTGGTCACGAACGTTACGGCATCGCTACTCGAAAGTTCGAGCTCGTGGCCGATGTTGCGAAGGCTCGCAATATCACTGTTTCTAAATGCAGGCCCCACACGTCGAGCGTAATCAAACTCAGTGACATCACCGATATGCTTGTATTCGGAAGGCTTGACCGGCTCTGAATAAGCCCCAATGACTTCTTGGAAGATATAAGGATTGCCGTTAAGTTTATTTTTGATCGCCTCAATATCGCCAGCAGGGATATGTTTGGCGGCATCAATACGGAAACCAGCGACCCCCATGCTGATCGCATCATTCATGTAGTCAGCGATCTTTTGGCGCACATACTCAGACTCAGTTTTTAGATCATTGAGCCCAACTAGGTCACAGTTTTGCACCTGCCAGCGGTTTCCATAATCAATCTCTTTACTGGTGCACGTGTGGAAGTCATTACTGCCATAAGGCACGTCAGGAAACGAACGGTTCCACGCCGCCATGTGGTTGATGACCGCATCAAGGTAGATGTCGACACCGGCTGCTTTACATCGCTGAACCATGCTTTGAAACTGGGCTCTATCACCACTTCGACTGTCAAACGTATAACTGACAGGTTGATAGCGTGTCCACCACTGGTTGCCAGAGATGGTTTTATTCGGTGGCGAAACTTGTACTGCCGCGAAGCCTTTCGGCCCGAGAAAGGTTTCACATTCAGTCGCAATATCTTCCCACCCCCATTCAAATAGGTGTACAAAAGCCGTTTTCGGGGTGGCCGCGTGTGCGACAGTGCTGACAGCTAGACCAGAGCTTACAGCGAGCGCAATTAACGTTGTTCTTTTCATCGATCTCTCATTCATAAAGTTAGACACAGGCTGTTGAATACACTGCACTTTGTAATATGGCCACTCCATCGGGGGTCGGTGTGCGCTTGGTTTGTTAGCGTTGCAGAGGTAAGGAACGTCAGACACAGAGGAGATGCCTCCTTATTCAACAGCGCACTTAATGTCGCACAAATAATAACCAACATGAATTTGTCTTGGTTATATCTTTAAGACCCATCACTAATGGTGTGGGTATGTGAGAGTGCGGTTAGATCCGGCTCACTTAATGTGGCGAAATAATGAGCACAACCGTGCCTTAGTAGAGTGCTAAGCATGAACCGCGAAAAGACATGAGGTCAGGTCAGCAGAACCTACCACTATAGAACTGACGGAGTCCCCCTTTCTTCTTGTCCTTTCTGTATCTTGTCGTTGAGCGAGAGTGGTTAAAATATTGGCATCATAAGGGGCTCTTAAATACTAATCGAGCTTTGTATTAGTCATTATAACTATTTTCTGTATCAATATTAGTGCCAATGGGACAGGGTAGGTACAATGAGCAATTTGTTTCGTATTTCATTGAGGCAGAAGTGACGATTTACAATAAAAACAAGCGGCAAATTGGCGCAGGGTATAAACCTTTGCATGATGAAGAGGTCGCGTTACCAAAAGCACATGATCAGACAGCAAAGCAGCGACTGGTCAAGCAGCGCCAAGATAGAAAGCAAGAGTTAGCCTATACACAAGAAGATGAGCAGCGGTGGGCTGCCAATCGAGCGCGAGTATTGGCATCTAGAATGGTGGATCAACAAATGAGGCTAGTAAGTAGTCGTGGAGTACCGATTGCCAATTCACCTTATTTTATAGTCTCTCCTGACAAAACCTACCAAGGTGTTTCTGATTCAGAGGGTTTTCTACCCCGGGTTTCGACGACTCACCCCGAGGAGTTAGAGGTCTATATCGGTGTTTTAGCATTGGAGAGGTGGCATGACTGATACGCTATTCAATACAACTATGGTTACCGACAATCAAAACGGCTCGGTGATTGATCACACGTCAGAAAATATGCCAGCGAGAGGGTTCTTCTTTGCTGTAGTGGATGAGGTTGGTAAAGATGGTTTTCTAGTTAGAAAAGTATACGGTTCATTAAGTGACCCATACTTAAAAGCCATGAACTTACCAGATCAGAGAATGTGGAGCGAAGTTTTCCCCGAGAACTACGGGTTGTCTGGTAAAGACTTAACTTCAAAAGCAAGTGTTGCTGAGCATGTCATGGGGATTAACACTAAATCTCGGTTCGTTTCGACGAGCTCAACCTTTCCTCAAGGTTCGCCTAGATTCCAAGGCAAATCGATATATATTGATATAAGTAAGACATTGAAAAGTGGGGCTAAGTTAGTTACAACTGAAGAGATCCTTGCAGCGCTCGAAGAATATAAGTCTATCGCCCCTAAAAAAGTAAAGCGGATAGAACAGATTATGGGCTACGTACGAAATATTGATCACGAAGTCTTAGTTGCAGATCCTGTTCCAGCACGTGCTATTTTTACGAATGAATCATTAAAGCATGCCAAGGCTATCGGAAGAGTGGGAAGAGTGGTTCAAGTTTTTGGGTTCGCTTTCACGGCCTATGATCTAAGTGTTGCCAGTAAAGAGTCAATTAGAACTGAAAGCATGGCTCCGATTAGTGCTGAAGTTATACGTCAAGCTGGCGGCTGGGGTGCTGGAGTTGCAGGACTAAAAGCAGGGACAGCACTGGGAGTTGCATTGGGTATTGAAACGGGACCAGGTGCCATTATTACAGGGGCAATTGGTGGAATAGTCTTTGGTGCCGCTGGATATTATGGTGCCGATTGGGTAGCGGATTTTATTTATGAAAACTAATTGGCTGAGTAGACTTTTAAGAAAAAAAACACAGACTGAAAGTCAAGGTTCACTCAGTTTGGAAAAATATGAGGATACATACCCTAAAGTTTCTCTATCTGAAGAAATGAATGGATGTGCCTACAACCTATTTTTCTTAATTGGACCAGAGAGTGTTGATGCCATAACTCGCTCGATACAAGCATACTCTGATGACGAATTTACATTAAATGGGACACAAGAGCCACAGGATCAATCCAACAAGGACTTGATACTAAAAGTCAATATCTTTCCTGACTTTGGAGGCTATATTGTCCATATCATTACTAATGAAGATCAACTGATTAGCGGTATTTTACAGTCAAATTACGCACCTCCACTTCCTAAGATATCGTTTCCCGACTTAAACCCTATGGAATATGGAGCACTTCAAGGAAATGTAGACTTTTGGTTTCAGTGGCTCTGGCTTCCCTACTGGCTGCATATCTCTGCTAGTGAGCGTGAAAGTTTAGGCCTTTCTGTTGACTGGATTGAGTTTATAGAAGAAAGAACGTAGCAATGCCAGCACTGATTTTTCGCAATAATATAAGAGTGAACGTGAGGCTGCTTTCGCAACTAGGGACATAAAAAGAGTCAACATGATAATTTGACTCTTTAGAATGACAGTAACTAATATCGAGCGAAAGGCTGAAGTTGCTGTGACTGGTCACATTCACTTAAAGGTTTAGCCACGCTACCCAGCCCCTGAATTTTTATTGCAGAATAGGCACTCAAGCTTTTCCAAAAGAGTGCTTCCTTGTACTGAGGCTTTTTGGCATGGAAATGGACAGAATTCATCAGCGACACTGCGAATTTGGTGGTGTATTACTTGCTCAGGGACGTGGAAACTGGGGGGCTTATTCTACAGCTTACACATATAGCGTAAACGTAAATTTCATCACTAAGTGCAAATAACCTTACAACATTAATACCTGTTCCAGTATGGGGATGCCATTCCATGTATTTATTTAAGCTTGCGTATTTCCTTGCTACATAAGCTTATAATTATTGAATAAGTTCCATATTTTTCTTTCATTAATTAACATTTAAAAAATCATTAGAATAAAAAGCAACCCATCTATTTATTTCTATCTTTTATCATATTTTTGTTGTCGTACTTCTGTATGCAAAAGAGACTTATACTACCGATTTCGACTAAAGCACTGATTATTCAGTGTGTGTTGGCAATGAAATAGAGTTTTATTCCGCGCTAACACGTGCGAAAATGTTTCTGTTGAAATGTTCGGAATAGTCACAAATCTTTAGCTAGAATAAAATCAGTGCTTTACATCCATTCAAATCAAAGTCAAATGTAGACTTATTAATAACGAGCACAATAGTTGAATTGATCTCGCTATTAATTTAATCATCAACAATATAATTATATTTTAATAATATTTCGTAAAATTGACCAAAAATAATGGATAATACATGTTTATAAGAAAACTGATTGCAACATCAATTCTTGCTTCTGCCTCTCTATCGGCTGCGTATGCTGGTGATATTGACGTTTATTTTAACCACCCAGTCAATGCGCCAGCGCAACAAGCGAACCTGGAAACAAAAATCATTGACTTCATTAATAGCGCTCAGACATCGGTTGATCTCGCTGTCTATGATCTCGATCTTCCGGGTATTGCAAACGTCCTAGTGGCGAAAAAAACTCAGGGTTTAACGGTACGCTTTATTACCGATGAAGACAATATCGCTGGGGAAAATGAGGAAGCCATTAATATCTTAAATGCAGGCAATGTTCCTTGGATCGATGATACTGAAAACGGAAGTGCAGGCTCTAAAATCCAGCACAATAAATTTATTGTTGTCGATAATGCAAGAGTCTTGGTTGCGTCAGCTAACTTCACCCAGAGTGGTATCCACGGCGATCTGGATGGAGAAGGGAACCTGATCAGTGACGGTAACGCTAACCACCTAGTTACTGTTGAATCCTCACAGCTCGCGAATATTTACACCACCCAATTTCTGCAAATGTGGGGGGACGGGCCTGGAGGTGCAAAAGACTCTCTGTTCGGCTTGGGCAAAGTAGACCACCAAATTGAGACCGCTTACACCGACAACGAGAACATTCGACTGGATGTGCAATTCACGCCGCAGTCACCCAGCCTGTACACCGGTTCAACTCTGGAAAACTTGGAAAATTATGTTACTGCGGCCAACACGCGTATTCATACTGCCCAGTTTGTCTTCAGTGCTCAGGATGTTGCGGATAAAATGAAACTTCGCCATGACGCTGGTGTTGAAGTTCAAGGGGTGGGGGATCCGAGCTTCTTCAGCCGCTACTACAGCGAGTTTATGGATATGGCCAACACCCCTAAGCTGAACCCGAATGGCGCCTATGAAACCGACAGCTATACCGGCGCGCCTGACAACCCTTGGAGTAACCCAGCTGACGTCCGGATTGCGAACCTGAACGGTGGTGACAAGTTCCACCACAAATACTGGATTATTGACGATCTGGTCATCACCGGCTCGCACAACGTATCCGGCTCTGCAGCCTTTGGTAACGATGAGAATGTTCTGGTCATCCACAGCGCAGAGGTGGCTGCCCAGTTTGAAGGTGAATTCAGCCGCCGCTACTGCGAAGCGGGGGGATCTGAAAACTGCGGCTCGGAGTCGTTGCCTGAAGGTGGTACATGGGAAGGCGTTAGCTTCATCGGTGCCGACGTCGCAACCGTGCTGGACATCGTCAACCAGGCAACACTTTCGGAGCTGGATGTTGAAGCAGCGATGAATGCCACGGCAGCCAACAACATCATCGCGGCGAGAACTATCGCGGATATGGATCAGCTCGCCGCCGTTCCTTACGTGGGTGCTGCTGCCATGCAGGATCTGAAGGACTACATTCCGACCTGGGAAGCAAAGTAACCAGTAAGCGTAATGCAGGACGACAAGAACAGAGGATGAACGTCTCTTTTTACATCAATTTTCGCTGAGCCGAACGCTCACCCGAGCGGAATGTCCTCTGTCTCAACTCGATTGTCAATGGAGAGGTGGAGTTATAATGGCCTCCTCCTCTCACCTAAAGGTGCGAGCGATATTTTATACTGATTAGCCACCGATTGAATAGACGTCAGGCGAGTACTATAAAGAGTCGTCCCAAATGGTGACCAGTACGCATGCAGTTTAGTCAGTATATTTAGTTCAACGGTGCCCAATACAGCGACAGCATATCTGCTACGGATGTGACCTGGACATCAGCAGCTTTTCAAATGGGGCATGAGTCGTGCCACAAGGCGCTGTCAAGCTTGGTCCAGTTGGACGCGTGACCGTTGGGATTTCTGTGCTAGGATGGGCACACAGGATTTCATCGAAGGAACGGCGCTGCTATGGCCTGCTTAAAACACACTCTGATCCACCATCTCACCCAGCTCAAAACGATGATGGCCCGTATGCCAGCCTCGGTGCTGCCTTGCTCGTTAGCACCTGACATGTTTTCTCTGGAAAAACACGCCAAAGTGGCGGCCAACTTTGCCTTGCGCGGGTATTGCCCGTTGCTCGGCGTGGCGACCGTGTCGTTCTACAACGACAAGACAGGGACACAGGCCGTATTGAGTCAGATTGAGGCGACCCTCGCGTATTTGGCGGCCGCACCCGAGATAGAAGGCTATCAGGACCAAAGGCAGATCACCGACACCGCTGGATTGATTGACGTGACTCTGTGTGAGTCCGAGTTCATCGAACGGTTCATTTTGCCTAACCTGTTGTTTCATATGGGCATGGTATACGCGATCGGTAAAACGCAAGGCGTGGCGCTCAGCAAAGGCGACTTCGACGGGTTTCACCACTATCCCCCTGGCTTTTGCTTTAGCCAGGTCAGTTAAGCCTAGGGAGCACGCACCATGGAAGCAGAACACATGATATGGATGGGGTGGGTGATGCTGTGGGCATTGCCCTATCTGGTGCAATCCGCTGGTGTGTGCATCGGACCGTTCAAGCACATCGCGTTTTTGGATCACCAATTGGCGCGATCGGCGCGCCCCATTTTGTCGACACCTGACCGGCTGCCCGACCTGCCATACACCTTCTTGACCATTGGCCTTCGATTCCAGTGCTACTGCTTACTGTTTCCCGCTCTGTGCTGGCGAGCGACGACCCGTCGGGGCAGTTTTTGGCTACTAATGGGGCTCAACTTCGTGTGGATTTGGAGCGTCATCGTCGGGGTCGTTTGGATCGGAGGGCGATAAGACGAGAAATGCCGTTAACTGAGCGCCTGACCCAAGGGGCCAAAATAGGCGTGTAACGCCCGATAAATCGCCTGGCGATGCGCGATGTCAGGATACACTGGCTGCACATCCTGGCGCGTGGTTCCCTTTACCAGATACGCATTGTCAATCTCCGCGCACGACTCGATCGCCGCCTCAAATGCCCGTGCCATCATCTCCGTGGGCGACGAAAAATACCGCTGCGCCAAGGCCTGATCGGCTCGCACACTGCGAGCCACATAATCGTGCTTGTCGAGGGTGTCGCCGCTCAATAAGGTGACGGCAAAGAGCGCCATCAGTCGCTCGTTCAGCGGGTGCGCGATCGGCGGGCAGTCTTCAAGCCAGCAGTCACTGGCAAATCGGGGGCGCAAGCTCGACGGCCCAGACGTGTCGAGGTCAAAGGCTTTATCCGCAATGTAATGATCGAAGGCGTGCCAGAATTCATGCGCCAGCGCGCCCGCACCGGCATTCTTGGCTAAGGCCAGTTCTCGCCGGCGGGGATCGTAATGCGCTTGCACGCCCTGACGTCCCCCGGTGCCAAAAGCGAAGTTGAGCGTGCCGCGCAGGCCCATTGCATGGGGCGGAAGGGCGAGCAGATAAGCCAGATCCGCTAACGAGTCGTAAATCAGGTTGGCCGCAAGCGCTTTTTCTTCTTGTGTTACCCAACGACCCACCCGCAGGTTACCCATGCCAAAGGTGCGTTGGATGTCCTGGAACGTCGCAGGCTCGCCATGCCGGTAGTCCGGACCGCGGCGCGTTTGGTGTTTGAAATGCGTCAGCTTCACTGTAGGGTATCTGGTCGATGCTCCACGAACCGATGATCGGCCGCCTGGTGTCTTAGCAGGGCAGTATACCCTGAACTGGGGGCTTGTCGATGCTCACCTTCGCATGATTTCATGGACGCCCACATAGCCCCTCAACGCGAGGACGGGTCGCGCTGGGAATGAGGGGAGGCGAGGTTTCTCAGCGGGGAGACATGTGCATCGAACGCAACGTCACGACGTAAAAACCGCGGCTCGTCAGTGCACCGCGGGGCGCGGATCCGGTCCATGCGAAAATGGCGAAAGTCGCCACGCTGTGGATCCCAGGCCACCAGATACCACAACGGCGGTAAAATGAGCAGGGCATGCGGCTCCACACAGCGATGCGTGCCTTGGCCTTGCGCATCCACGTAGTCAAAACGCAGCGGACGGCATTGCAAAAACGCCTGCTCAAACGCGGGCAATAAGTCGGGATCTTGCTCGGTGTGTCCGGTGATGTCCACCTCAGGTGCAAGCTGTCCGACAAACAAGCCGGCCAATAAGCGGCGCAAATCGTTCAGTTTGTCGCTTGGCAGGGCGGCTTCGAGTTGAGCCAGCGCACGGTCCGCGGCATCGGTAAACGGCAGCCCACCAATTGCTGAGAGGGTGGCGGTGCTGATCACCAGCGCAAACACCGCTTCGACAGACAGCGTTACGGTGGCTCGCATCGAACGCGGATCCAGTTGGATGCCGCCCCCACGCCCAGGTTCCGCATGGATAATCCAACCTTCATCGCGCAGAGCGTTGAGATCTCGCAGCACCGTCCGACGAGATGCCCCTACCGTCTGCGCCAAGGTGGCCAGGGTGGCGGTGCCATTGCGGCGCAGGTGACGCACGATGGCGTCTTGTCGAAGTCGAACGGTCATGGGCAGGCTGATAAAGATGACAAATTATGGCACTATTTAGCGATATTGTGTCCCGGACGTCAAGCGGACGTCGACAACCAGGAGACACAGTATGTTCAAATCGCCCTTTCCTCGTGCCAAGATGCTATCGTGCAACGGGATCACCCTCGAAGTCTTTGACGCCGGCCAATCGCCGGGTCGTATGCCCATCGTACTTTGCCACGGCTGGCCCGAGCTTGCCTTTTCCTGGCGCCATCAGATCCCAGCGCTGGTCAAGGCTGGATACCACGTTATCGTCCCCAATCAACGTGGTTACGGGGGCTCGTCTTGTCCCGATGCTGTCTCGAGCTACGACATCACCCACTTGACGGGCGACTTGGCTGCGTTGCTGAATCACTACGGGTATGAGGACGCCATCTTTGTCGGCCACGACTGGGGCGCCATGGTCGTTTGGGGGATGGCCTTGCTTCACCCACACCGGGTTCGCGCCCTGATCAACCTCAGCCTCCCATATCAGGTGCGCACAGACCTGCCCTGGATTGACGCGATGGAACAGGGGATGGGCGCTGAACATTATATGGTGCACTTTTGCCGTCAGCCCGGCGTCGCAGACGCTGTCCTCGACGAGTATCGGTCACAATTTTTGCGCAATGTGTACCGCAGCCAACTGCCGCCGGCCTCGCCAGAGCCGGGCATGGCGATGATCGCGCTGGCCCAGCAGTCGACCCCACAAGGCCAGCCACTCATGAGTGACGACGAATGGCGCGTTTATGATGCGGCCTTCGCCCACACCGGTTTTACGCCCAGCATCAATTGGTATCGCAATCTGAACCGAAACTGGCACCAACTCGCCGATGTGCCCGCCTTGGTCCACCAGCCCACCCTGATGATCTACGGGACTCAGGACAGCATACCCGTGTTGGCATCGCTCTCCGACTATGTCCCGAACGTGACGACCGTGCACCTAGACTGTGGCCACTGGATCCAGCAGGAGCAACCTGACGAAACCAACCGCGTGATGCTCGAGTGGCTACGCGATCTCGAACACGAGTGCTGAGGGTGGGGCCCTAAATGGTCTGACTAAGACAAAATCACAAAAACAGGGCGAAAAACGGCCCATTTCTGCATGGTTTTTTCCGCCCGCAATCACTACCCTTATCGCCCCTTAAAGTCGAGAGAGTACAACGATGAAAGCTTGGTTCGCTGGCATACTGATGAGCGTGGCGTGGCACGCGGGCGCGCAGTGCTATCCGTCCACCGTGCAAAGCCCGACCCCATTTATGGGGCACAGTGGTGAGGTGTTCCAACTCGCAGACGGGACGCTGTGGGAGATCCGTCAAGCCTACGAGTACCTGTATCACTATGCCCCGCGTGTGGAAGTGTGCCCGAACCTAGGCACCTTGACGGTGGCAGGGAAGACCCTGCCGATCACCGCCCTCGGCCGGGTGGCGCTTCATCGCGATCCCCTAGGGCCGGACGAGATCCTCCACTCGGCGATCGCCGGCCAGTTTAATGGCTTTGAAGGCGATACCTTGTTTAAACTCGCCAACGGACAAGTCTGGAAGCAACGAGAATACGCCTACTGGTACCACTATGCGTACACGCCATCGGTCCGCATTGAACGCGTGAACGGTCAGTATCGGATGACCGTCAACGGCGTGGCGAAAAGCATCAGTGTCGTGCGCTTAAAATAGGAGCTCAATCCTAAGCTGGAGCACCGCGAAGCAGGTGTACACAAGCTGACCTACTCGACAGTAAGCATAGGAAGGGACTCAGGTGGCCTGATCGGTGGTGGCCGCTATCACCGCCTGTAGCGTCATCACACATCGCTGCGTGACCTGCTCACTGCTTTCGCCCATCGAGACCGAGACAATCGCGCCTTCCATCATCACCGACAGCGCCTCGAGTAGCCCGGGATGAGCCTCACTGAGCGACTCGGCAATCAACGCTCGGACCGCCTGCTTGTGATACTGGCAATACTGGGCAATGGCACTGTTGGGATCGCCAAATTCGCCCGCCGTATGGATAAAGAAACAACCGCGAAATGGCCCAAGTGGGGCAGCGCCGCCTGTGAACCAGCGGTGTAAGGCGTCAAACACGCGCTCGACGGTCTCGGTATCATTGGTTGACCCCGACAGGCATTGGCGTAGCCAGTCGATGAAGGCCTCGTGACGCTGGGCCAATGTGGCCAGTACCAATGCCTCTTTGCTGTCAAAATGCGTGTACAGCGTGCGTTTGGCGACTCCGGAACTGGCGATCACCTCATTGATGCCGATGGCGTGAATGCCATGGCGATAGAATAAGGCCAAGGCCGTGTCGATCAAATGTTGACGTTTTTGACTCATCTTTTCCCCCTTTTCGAGCATGTTGACAAAAGTAGACCAATTTGTCTACTTTAGGTGGGAGACAATTCTGTCTACTTATTAAAAAGGAATACCCATGACACAAACACAATCCGCCCTAATGGCCGGAGTGGGGGCCTCGTTAGCCATTGGGATGCTGGCGCAGCTCGATCGCTTTTCGCCCGGTATGGCCTGGTTGATGGCGCCGCTTGGCGCGACCGCTGTCCTCGTTTTCTGGGTCCCAGACAGCCCGCTCGCCAACGCCAAGAACGTCGTCCTCGGCCATCTCATCACCGCCCTCATTGGCGTGGCGTTTCTCCAATCCATCGGACCCTCTGCGCTCGGCCTAGCGCTGGCCACTGGCACCGCCGTCTCCGCGATGTTGCTAACCCGCACGACGCATCCCCCTGCTGGGGCCAACCCGCTGCTGATCATGTTGACAGGGCAGGGTTGGGGCTTTGTCTTGACGCCCGTGTTGACCGGTGCCATCGTGATTGTGCTGCTGGCCCACCTTTGGCACGCGTTCCAGCGCCATTGCGCCAAGGGGATTGGCTAGGATAAGGTTGGCGCCGACATCACTCGGCGCTATGATCACTGAGTGTGTGGCCGCCCGATAGGAGCCTAGTGTGAGCCTCAATTTTAATGCGCAAGACGCGAGCCAAATCTTTGTCGGGGCCTTTGCCCTTGCTGTTCCGATCGCGTTTTCTGAAGAAGCCTGGCGCCTGGGCGAAACCCTGCCAAGCGCCAAACTGTGGTGGCTGTTCGCCTTGTCTATGGTGTTTTTGGCGCTCTACACCTACGAAAGTGTGTTCCAACGAGACATCGCTCAGCGCCGCGCGGTGTTCGTGTTTCGCATTATCACCGCCTACGTCATGGCGGCGTGTGTTGTCGCCTTAGTGTTGTATTGCCTCGATAAGTTGCCCGTGCTTGAACAGCCCTGGGTGGCCTTCAAACGGGTCATCGTCATCACCATGCCCGCCTCGATGGGAGCGATCGTTGTCGACAGTTTCGACAAGGAGTGATCACGTGTCGGTCGGCGGTGGCGTCAAAGGCGCGGTCACCTTGATCACCCCTTTTTGCAGAAGTAAGGTATTGGGGTATGTGATGATGTTGCCACTTTCATGGCGGAGCAGAACGTGAAACATGGTGATGTCGATGATGACGCCACTGATGTCCTCGTCCTTTTCGCACACCTTGACTCGATCGCCAATTCGATAGGGAAAGACGAAAAAAATCAAGACGCTGGCCGAAATATTGCTGAGTATCGACCACTGGGCGAACAAGGCCACCCCCAACACGGCGAACAACGAGGAAAGAAACAACGAAATGTCGCCATAGCCAATGCCCAGTAACAGCACGAACAGCGCTGCAAACACACTGAACGTGGCGACATGAAACGCCTTAACCACAAACTGAGTGCGTGCCATTGTGACCTGTTTTTTCTCTGCGACCGCCAGCACCGCGCGCCGACCAACCCGGCGCAGCAGGACATAGACCAACACCAGCAGTATGCCCAAAGCGATCTGCTCAAACAACGGGTGCGCTTGCATCCAACTTACCATCAAATAAACCTCAGTATTTTTAAAATCACAATTTCGAGCCCGATCACCCCGATCAGCAGGGCACACAACACCCAAAACGCCAACGGCTCCGCGCTGTCCGGCAAACCACCCACATTCACCCCCAGTAATCCGGTCACAAAACTGGCGGGAAGGAAAATCCCTGCGATGACTGAAAATAAATACGTGTTGCGGTTCATGAGTTGGGTTTGGCCTTGATGGACAAGCGCCAAGGCGTGCGCAATTTGATCGAGATAAAAATCGATCGATTCGTTGAGCCGAGCCACCGTGTCCTGCGCGTTGTTAAAATGGTGAACCTGTTGAGAGAGCGCGGGGACCTGCGCTTGCAACAAGTCTTCCAGCGCGTACCGCTGTGGCTTCAGGTAGCGGCGCAGTCGCAAAAGACGCGTATGCAGTAGGTTCAACGGCTCCAGGTCCGAAACTTGTGGGACGTCAAACGTCGCGATTTGCTCTTCCACTGGAGTCAGAAAGTGGGCAATCGCGTCGTTGATGCGGTTCACCATCCACACTAAAAGTTCAGCGACCGAGCTCGGTCCCTGATGGCGTTGCAATGCCTCGATCACCGTTGCGACGGCCCGTGACGGCAATTTGCGGGTCGAAATCAAGGCACGCGATACCACAAGAGACGCACGCTGAGCATGTCGTCCGGATCCGCCCCTTCATTGAGATTGATGTCCCGCAGGATGAACAGAAAACAATCCTCGCCATACGTTTCAAATCGCGGACGCGTGTCGTCCGCCAATAACGACGCGATCAATGACTCCGGTAACGATTGGGATTGCAACCACACACGCAGTGTTGGGGTATCCCGTTGGCAGTGGTACCAATGTGCTGGGGCGAGCGTCTCGCCCAATGACGTCAGTGGCTGTGGGGTGCCCTGATCAAACCGCCATCCTGAAATTAAACCATCCCCCATGCTGATCCTCCTCTGTGCGGTGACCCCATGTGGCGCACGCGTAACTGTCATGTAGGCGACTTTGGCCAGGCTGTCAAACCATTTCGCTCGTGAACCTGGCTTTCTATCGACTAAAGGGGCATAAAATGATTAGAGCACATAATAAAAATCATTAAACGTTGAGGTGGTACGCTTCCTAAATATTATGGTTGAGTTGATTAAATCTGAGATTTTGTCACAATGGTAGTCTGAAAAAATCATTAGAGGACGAAACAATATCTTAACCCATTCCAGACGGAGTCATACCATGATGTCGACGCCCCATGTCAGTACACCAATGAGGGGAAACCTCCCCCTATTCTCACAATCGTTCACGCGAGCCAAAGGCTGCTGGCTTGAAACGCCACACGGAGAGCGATACTTGGATACCCAAGCCGGTCTCAACGACCTGATTTACGGTCACAATAACCCCCAGTTAAAACACGCCCTGTTGAACTACATCGAACGCGACGGTTTATCAATCGGTGTGGCGGGGCAGTCTGAAGCCGAAGCAAGGTTCATTCGTACCCTAACGCGACGCATTCTCGCCCGCCGACAACTGACGTATCGCGTGGCATTGACGGCACCCGGCGAGGCGCAAGCCCTCAAACAAGCGGTGGCCTTGGGCCAAAGCCGATACAGGCCGTAACACCGTGGTGACGCTCCAGCCTAACATCTCTAGGCGGCCCTCGGGCTGGCAGGATCAAGGTCCACGCCATCACAAGGACGATCGTATCGTCGTCTCCGGGTTGGCTGATCTTCGCCGTTGGCTCGGCAGTTCGGCGTCAACCCCGCCTGCCGCCGTGATCATTGAAACCGTGCAGCGCCATGCCGGCATGCGTGTGCTGTCCGACCGATGGCTGCGCGCCGCTCAGCAATTGTGCCACGCCCACGGCGTCTTGTTGGTGTTCAATGAGACCCTGGCCGGTTGTGGACGCACCGGACGCTTCTTCAGTTTTGAGGCCTCCGGAGTCCAGCCCGATCTGATCGTGCTGTCCCAAGCGCTTGGCGGATACGGATTGCCATTGGGACTCGTGTTGTACGCCCCCGACCTGGCCTGCGCGCCTCCATCGCCTGCTAACGCACCGACCCCCGACCATGCGCTGATCACCGCGGCGACGGCGCTCGACATCTACTGGTCAGACGGTCAGTTTGAGTCGCACGTACAGAAACAAAGCGCGCAACTGACCGCGGGACTCCGTGACTTGGTGCGTATGTGCCCTGAAGTGTTTCTCCGCCGAACAGGAAGTGGGATGGTGCAAGGCATGCAATGTCGGACCCCCGACGTGGCTCGTCGAGTTATCGAGGCCGGTTTTCGTGAAGGCGTGCTGCTGAACACCGTGGATGACGCCGGCACCGTGTTGGCACTGTGTTGCCCGCTGACCCTTAACTCGCTGGAACGCGAGCAGTTGATCGCTCGACTGCGAGCCGCCGCCTACGCTGCCCGGCATGCAGAGCTAGGCGCGCAGACGTCACCGGCGTAATGGAGAGCACATCGATATGTCTACACACGCAATGCGCCATCGGGTGGAAAAAATTGGCGGCGCCTCTATGCTGGATATGGACGCGGTGTTAGACAACATCGTCCTGCGTCCCCCTGTCTCACAACGCTACAATCGTATCGTGGTGGTCTCGGCGTGCCAGGGGATCACCGATGCGCTGCTCGAATGTCCTCATACTCACACCCCAGGGGTTTTCCATCACCTCTTGGCATTCAGTAAAACGTGGGAGCGCGCCTTAGACACGGTACTTGAGCGTTTGTTGTTGATCAACGATAACGTGTTCGCCGATCCCATGCTGCGCCGGCGTGCGGATCAGTTCATTGAGCAGCGAGTCAGCCGGACCCGAGCCTGGGTTCGTACCCAGCTCTCAGTGTTACCGCATCGTCCTCACGCTGAGCACCGAGGATGGCGAGCGATTCGGGCGCGCCTGGCCGCGATTGGTGAGGCTCACAGTGCCTTCAATACGGCACTTAAAGTGCAGCGACAGGGTGTTCGAACCCGACTGGTGGAGATCGCCGGTGAGCCGACCAGCGAGCGCCCATGTCTCACACATCAAATCACCGCGGCGATGCAGGAGTGGGACTTGCAGCGAGAACTGCCCATTGTAACCGGCGATCCGTCCTTGCCACCCGCCGGGCCTGCTCACGCGGATCGCCGATACGCGGACGTAACCTTAAGTCGGGTCGCCGCGATCACCCGCGCCGATCACGCCGTGGTGTACAAAGCGCACCCCCTGAGCACCGCTGATCCGAACGTAGTGGAGGGCACGCGCCCCCTTGGACGTGTGTCTCACCAGACGGCCGAACAGTGGTCCTCCTGGACACAAGAGGCCCTGCACCCTGACGCCGTTAAACGGTGTCGGGAACACGACATTGATTTGCATGTGAAATGTACCTTTGCGCCGGAGGCCCCGAGCACTGTGTTTACCCATGATATTGACGAGGCGCATCGATCGCCCGTTGCCGTAACTGGGCAAGAAGGGGTGTACGCCATCTGGGTTGCCCCCCCTGTCAACCAGGCGCGACTGGCTAACCTGCAGGCCGGTTTGGATAGTGATACGACCATCGTTCACCAAGCGCAGGATGCCAAAGGGCTCAGTCTATACCTGGCAGGACCCTCATCGGTTTCCAGTCGGTGTTTTGCTGAATTGCTGCGTCGCGCTCCGCAAGCGCGTATCACGCACGCTCGCGTGTCGCTGGTGACGGTGCTGGGTGACAGCGTCACGGGTTCGGCGCTTCTAGCGTCGGGCCTACGTGCACTCAAGGCCCAAGGCATAGAAGTGTTGAGACGTCACCATCGCGCCAACAGCGCTCAATTCAGCATCCGGTGCAGTCAATACCAAGCGGCGGTGTGCGCCTTGCACGGCGCGTTAAGTCAGCGCTGACGCCGTGATCGTCAGAGGACGGATGAACGCGGCTCTTGCGTCGTCGAAATGGCATTTCTGCCTTTGTCTTTTGACACATAGAGGGCAGCGTCTACTGCTTGGAGGTAGTCAGGGGGCAGACGATTGCTCTCTGGCACCATCGCCCCCACGCCCATGCTCAGAGTCACATGCGAGGCAATTGGGGAGTCGGGGTGGTCAATGTGCTCAAGAGTCATCGCCGTACGGATCTTTTCCGCCACGGCACACGCCTCCTCAAGCGCGGTGTTCGGCAACAACACGGCAAACTCCTCACCCCCATAGCGCGCCACCAAATCGCTGCCACGCTGCGCAGACCGTTCAAGAACAGCAGCGACTTGTTTGAGGCACGTATCGCCGGCGCCATGCCCTAGGGTGTCGTTGAATCGCTTGAAGTAATCAATGTCCATCATGATCAGCGCCAGTGGCGTCTGATCTCGATGGCATCGCTTCCATTCCGAATCGAGACGATGGTCAAACGCACGGCGATTAGCGATGTTGGTCAGGGCATCTTTCAGTGACAACAGCTCCAAGTCTCGATTCAGCTTGGCCAAGGTTTCATTGGCTTGAAACAATTCTAAGGTTTTTTCGTTAACGCGCTGCTCGAGCACTTGATTGGCGTCGATGAGCTTGTCCGCCATCCGATTGAAGGCTTTGGCCAGCATACCGAGTTCATCCTTAGTAAAATGACGGATGCGCTGAGTCAAGTCCCCATTGGCGATCATTGCCGCCACATAGGTCAAGTCGATGATGGGTTTGGTGATGGTGCGTGAAAGGAGCAGCACCGCTATTCCACCCAGCAAAGCGGTCACCAACGAGGCGACGGCCAAAAATTGTTTTTGTTCACCGATAATACCTAACGCGTCGGCGTAGTCGATTTTGTACACCAGCCCCAAGTTCAGATCTTTGAACGTGTAGGCCACCGCCAGTACCTCTTTGCCTCGATGGTCACGATAAGTGCTGATGTCGTCGTCTTTGTCTCTGACCAAAACAAACGGGTTGACCCAAGTGTTGCGATCGTAGCCCAGCGTCAACGATTCGGGATAAATAGGCGAAATCGAGCCCGTAGAGGGGCTTTTGTACACCAGTGTCGTTTCCTCCGTGCTGCCGAGACCGAATTGGGTGTTGGTGATCACCGCAAAGTCGTTCAAATTCATTTCCAACACCACGTACCCGATCGCCACCCCATCACGCATCAGACGTTGGGCAATGAATAACGAGGTGTTCGCGTTGTCGTCCTGACCAAATTCGATGTGATAGGCTTTTTGGCCAGTTGGCAACGCGATGTCTAGCACAATGCCGCGGGTATACTGAGCGGACGTCGAACTGATCACGCGCCCTTGGGCGTCCAAGATCACCACATCGCGGATGTTTTTCATCGGCGCTTGTGCATCGGTAATGATGGTGTCGATGCGAGCGATCAGTTGATCACGCTCCTCGGGTGCTTGGATCTTGGCTAACGTTTGCACCGATAGACGCAATTGAGTGCGTGAGCCGATCAGAGACACCCGGTCGTGGTACTTGCGCAGCACCTGATAAACCAACATTTTTTTGTTGTTGGCCACCGTACGCAGGTGATTGACGACCACCTTTTCTATCGATTCTTGGTTCTTGTAGTGGTACAACGAGCCAGTGAACACCAACGAAATCATGATGATGCCCAGCAAGATGATGGTGATTTTTTGACGGATCCCAAACCCGCTTGGTGTCAAATTCATCGGTCCAGACATGGTGTGGGGGCCTTAGGCTTTCTCTATAGCTTAGAATGGCTGATCCAAATGACCAAATCGGGCAGCGGTGTCCCCAGCCAAACCGCGTGAGCTATACTCAAAGAAAACCCATCACATCGTCGATGCCTAGGTCAGTGCGTTAGGAGGCGGTGTCGTCAGCGCTCCGGTTGGCGACCCCCATATACGAAACGAAAGAGGGCCACCCATGGACAACGACAAGATTTTCCCCGATGTGCCGTTGAGCAGCCGCGAGCTCAGTGACGTGTTTGCGCACATCCAGCTCGCCTGCGTACTTGCGTCTACGGATCGGAAGATCTTGAGTATGAACGCCGCAGCCCAGCGTCTGTTTGGCTACGATGAGCGTGTGATTGGGCTAGGTACTGAGGTGCTGTATGCCCAGTTAGATGAGCACATCTTGCAAGGGCACGTTCGATGCAATCCCGATGCTGCCAGCTCGGCGGAATCGGTGGTGATCGAATACCAAACCCAAGATGGGCACCGATTTCTGGGCAAGACGAGCAGTGGGGTCATCAAGGGCCCGAGCGGCGAGGTGCAGTGTTTCATCGCCTTCATCCAAGATGAGTCTGAACGTCTCAAAGCCGAGCGCACACTCAACAAATTACACTCCATCACCTCGTCACGACGTTTCGATTTTACCCAGCGCGTGCAAGCCATTCTTGAATTGGGGTGTGAGCAGTTTGGCCTGCCGATTGGTATCTTTAGCCACATTGAAGGTCGCCATTATGAGATCCGTCAAGCGATCCACCCTGAGAATTCGCTCGTCCCAGGCATGACGTACGAACTGGGAGAGACCTACTGCTGCCAAGTTTATCAAGCGAATGATGTACAAGGCTTTCACTGCGTGTCTCAAAGCCACATTGCGACGCATCCTTGTTTCGCGGCCTTTGGACTGGAAGCCTATTTGGGGGCACCGATCTTTGTCGACGGCGAGCGTTATGGGACCCTGAACTTCTCCAGCCCAACCTCTACACGCCCGTTTCGTCCTCAGGACAAAGAGTTAGTACGCCTGTTTGCCGAGTGGATCGGGCACGAATTGGCACGTCAACAAGATCTCGATGCCCTCAAACACGCGCGCAATCAACTCGAAGTCCTCGCCAGTACCGATCCGCTGACCGGACTCGCCAACCGCCGTTACATTGAATCCACGTTAGACAAACAACTTGATTTGCATCACCGCTATGGCCTCCCCCTCGTGGTGGCGCTGTTCGATTTTGACCACTTTAAGCGCGTCAACGACCAGTTTGGTCACCAGATGGGCGACGAGGCTTTGCAACGGTTTGGGGCCATTGTGGCCACACTGACGCGAAAAGAAGACGTCTACGCGCGTTGGGGGGGCGAAGAGTTTTTGGCCCTGTTGCCTAATACGTCACTAGCCGGGGCGCTGACGCTGATTGAGCGCATCACGCATAGCGTCAAAGCCCAGCCACTTGAGTACAACGGCGCACCCATCGCTTTGAGTGTCAGTGTAGGGGTCACGGCGGTTCATGAGCAGGATAACGCGTCGAGCGTGCTCAAGCGCGCGGACGCGCTACTGTATCGAGCCAAAGCCAATGGCCGGGACCGGACCGAATCCGATCCGGTTGACGATCCAGCTCGCTGAGCGGAGGCTGGCGTGAGATGGGATCATGACCGTCGCGCGACAAGCACCTGTAGTAGGACAAACACCAACCACATCACCACACTGGGCATCAGTTTGAGATCCCACAGAGCAAGGCCGTGTTGCGACCACAGCGCCCGCACGTCAGGTGTCAGGGCGTCGGGCCACGGCACCGTTACGATAGCCACGCCAGCCAATGACACCATCAGCGCCATCCCCATCAAGCCCGCTGCGATGTGGGTTGAGAGATACCCTGCTCGATGCAGCAGCCACACCAACAGAGCAGTGGCCGAGACGGTCAGTTCGAATGGGGCGTGCATACGTCAGCCTCCTAGGTAAGCGGGAGCTACAAGCCTAGACGCGATGGCCGGGTTTTGCGAGTTTCCCGCCCTAATCAGTGTCAGGCGTCTGGATCCACAAACGATGCAAATCCAAGTAGCCATTGGATTTCATGTGTAGGCCTGCGATTTGTGGGTGTCGGTTGATGATTTTTCGGCCATAAAACAGGGGTAAAATGCGCCGCTCAGAAACAAAAGGGGCAATCAAGGCAAGCAAATCGTCGCGACCCGAGTACTGCGCCATCACACCCTGTACCTGCTGACGATGGCGCTCCAACGCTGGCTCAGCGAGGCAATAACGCAATACGCCCGAAGTAAGCAACCAGTCGTACAAACCATATTCCAACGGGGGCTCTAAGATCTCTTCACTGAGCAAAAAATCCACGTGAGGGCGATAGGTGCTCAAATCGTCCAGGTTGTCCAATGTCAGGCACGTTACTTCCAGCCCTGTACGCTCAAGCGTTGCCACCACCCAATCGACCAAGGCCTGCTTGTAGTGCAGGCGCCACGCAGGGTGGCCTAACACGACCCGACCCCTCAGCGACGGCCGGTTGGCAGTCTCAGGCCAGCAGCGATCGAAATGGTGGACCGTGCGCAGCTGTGTTCGCTCGGTGTGTTCGGGACGTTGGGCGGCCACGTACGCCATCAACGCCTGGATGTCGTCCGGATCCAGCGGGCACGACGCGGTTGGGTTGGCCGCAAGAATGGAGTAAGCGTGAATGTCGATCTGCTCGCTGGTCTCCCCCTCGTGGTGCAGACTCATGACGCGATCCAGTTCACTGCCTTGATGGAACAGCGTGATGTCGCTGAGCAATGCGCTGTCGGCAAAGTAATGCGGATTGCGTTTAAGCGTCAATTGATGAGGTTCCCACGCCTCAAGCTGCAGTGGGCCTGTGCCAATGAAGCAGGTCCCCTGCGCATAGGTGCGCGGACGCTGACTGGTGATGCTGGCATTGGCGGTGGTCAAAGCGTAGATAAACAGGGGGTTGGGGCCCTCGAGTGTGATCACCACGGCTTGGCAGGCGGACTCCCATCGTACCGACACCACTTGCCGGAACAACCATTGAAATGGCCCGTTCGTGTCGCGAAGCCGACGCAAGCTCGACACCACATCTTCTGGTGTGAGCGGCAGACCATCGTGGCATTTAACGTTGGGTCGCAGCCAAAATCGGTAGATGGTGCCATCGTCATTAATGGCGTGATCGAACGCCAGATGGTCGACCAGAAAACCATGTTCATCGATGCGCAATAAGGTGTCATACAGTGCGCTCGACACTTGCAACTCGGCTGACCAATACGTGTCACTGGGTGTCAGGACTCGAACGTACGGGTAATGAGTCACGGTCAGCGCATTGTGTGCCCGTTGCCACTCATCCGTTTCCTGCATCGCGGCCCGCAGCAGCTGAGGGGCCAGCGACTGGTAACTTTGTACGTACTTGGCTAAGCGATCGAAGCGACCAGTGGCCAGATCGCCACGAATGGCCTCGGATAAGGCCGTTTCCAGAGAGACCCGCACCACCAATTGACTGGCTTTGCCTCGGCCCACCCCCGGCGTCCAGTCAATCCAGCCTTTTTGCTGCAGCGTTTTGAGGATCGACGACGCATTGCGACGAATGGTAAAAAACACCTCCTCCAACTCGCCCAACGTCACCTCGTAAGACTGTCCGAGCTGATAATGGCTTAGCATCTGGTCGAGGCGTCGTAACGGCAGATCATTTTTCATAGCGACACTTGCTTTTCATGGTGGGCCGTCCCGGTCCCCGGCAGTACAGTGAGTCCTCGTCACACCTTGTGATTGAGGTTTCTCCTAGTATAGGAGACGATGGAAAGGACCGCGCCTATTGGCTGAGCCCGTCCATGCAAACCGAATGGCTATGCGTCGCGAGAGTATAAAAATCCGTTTCTAGCCACAAGAGGGGCGAAAGAGGAGACTGAACCAACGTCTCATTTCTGGCGCCTTCGATCCTACAGATCCACGTCAACGTCTTACAACTGAGACCCTGATGTCGCTTGGCTTGCACGCCGGTATCCATCCCGCATAGTATCAACCTTAACCCCTTTGACCTTATCGTGGAGGTAACCGGTGACTATTCGTCCCGTCCTTCGTCACCATCGACGTGATTTGCTGGAGATCATGGCATTGCGCGCTACCGAAACCCAGCATCCCCAATCTCTTACCACCCTCGACGCCTATTTGGCGCACGACGTCTACACTCCAGGCACGCACATCTGGGCGCACTACCAGGCAAACGGTGCTGTACTCGGGTTCATCAAGCTCCGACGCCAGGCGGCGACTTGGCGTGTCAAGAGCCTGTTTGTCGCGCCTCATGTCCGGCAACAGGGCATCGCACGCCAACTGGTGCATGCCGCGGCGAATGCAGTTTGTCAGCGAGGTGGAAACACAGTCGAGTGGTGCCCGCCCGCCATACCGATGCCTGAGGGGTTCATCTCGGCTTGGCCCCGCCCACACTGTGGTGCAGACGGAATGTGTCGGTACGATCGCTCGCAGCTCGACGCCTTGGCCTTTCTGCCGTAAATTACTCGTTACAGGACGTGCAATTCAATATGTGATCATATGTATAATAAAGGTCGCAGTTGTTCACTAGACTTCTGACGTTACGCCCTGAGTCCTCAGGGTAGGGCTATACTGAGCCCGTTTACGAAAGGAGTCTGATTATGTGTACCATTGGCGCCGTTTTCGACGGTAATCAATTGCATACGTTCAAACAGTGCGACCTTATCCCGGTCACGCACTTCCACCCACCCCAAGTTCGTAGGGGTCAAAACGGCGTCGAGTCTTACATCGCCATGACGCGTGAAGGCAGCGAGGGGATCTGGGCTGGAACCAATGACGCGGGCGTTAGCTTCGTGGCTGCCGATTCCTGTACCACCACCGCCGCAAATTACTCGCCCAGCGCGGGCGAAATGCACGCCTTGTTTGAGGCATACGAGGCCACGGTGCGTGGACATACCAACGCCACCCAAGCGGCGATGCATTTGACGCAGTTTTACTTGTCAATGGGCAGTGCGACGCCTTTTCCCGCGCCGGACATCGCCCTCGTGTCCGGCTGGGCGGACGATACGCGCAGCCGCAAGGTGGCGATTTTCATTGAGTATATGCCCAACCCCTACAATCAGCGTCCTGTGCGAACCATCTGTCGTGACGACGGCCATTTTGTCTCGACCAACCACTTCAGAATGCAGCCGGACTCGGTGCATTATCCTGCCAATCACAGCACGTACTTGCGCCTACATCGGGCCGAGACACTCTTGCAACAGACGCCGAATCGAGCAGGGGTTGAACAGTTGCTGTCGGATCAATATTACGGCAGTACTGAATTGTCCATTTGCCGAGAGACCGACTTCATCGGCAGCGAGTTTTTCACCCAAGCCACCGCGCTGTTCTCCTTAGACAAAAGTCAGCCTGAATGCCGCTTCCAAGTCAATGGCAATCCCCGTAACCAACCACTGCAACGTTTTCATGAGACTCCCCGATGAAAATGCTGACCCTCTCTACCGAGCGCACGGATCGCTGCGATCTTGGGTGTTGACCTTCTGCGTCTCGACGACGGCGACGACATGATGGTGACTGACGAATTCCGTCCCCCTATGTGGGTTCCCATCCAGGGCGTCCAGATCTTATGAGCCTGCTTCCGCGATCCGCACACCGGGTCGCGGGTGTCTGTGAAGGTTCAGCTCGTTCAATTGGTCGTTTTTAATTGATTGTGGTGATGGATTTGCTTAGACACATACGTGATGGGTATCACAAAACACGCGCTTTTGGTAAGGTTTTGTTACAATTTGTCAGTGGTCGAATCTCAAAAATGAGAATCCTGCGGTAAAAAGCGCCTTGTTTCGATCAGACAAACCCGCCGCCGCCCCCCTTGAAGGCCGACAATCGCTCGACGCGTCGTCTCTGATCGGACACCTGTTTCAATGACATGCCATTCGATCCTAATGCTCACGCGTTCGGCAGAACTCCCTGTCTCGATCGCTCAGTGCTGACCGCGGGTTCCCGTTCCTCGCGCACGGTATGGCTGTCAACGATTACCGTTCAAGATAACAATAATGAGGTCATAATGAACACACTTTCCGGATTCAAGAATCGGATCATAACGGTCGTGGTTGTGCTGCTGTTCAGCGCACTTTCCGTGGCAACCTATTTGTCATACAGTCAATTGTCTCGCGCCATCAGCGGGCACATCTATCAACAATCCATGCTTGAGTTGGAGTTGGCGTCCAATTCAATTGAAAGGTGGGTCCATGGTGTTCAGCGCGGGATCGAAAATTCGGCCCCGGACTTCGCCATCCCTCACACGGACGAGCAAGTGACACTGATGGTCGAGCAGGTGGCCCACTCGCTACAAGTCAGCAGTTTGTATGTGGTGTTTGCCGACGGTCGTACTTTTAGTGAACACGGTTTGCAGCATAACTCAGACTATGCCTCCGAGGCTTGGTTTGCTCAGGTTCGACAGACAGGTCAAGCGTTTATACGTCCGATCCACATCGACCAAAATGGGGCGCCCGAGTTGAGTCTTGTGGTGCCGTTCCACACTCAAGGGCTGGTCAAGGGCGCGATACTGGCCAATATCGATTTGACGTCGTTGAATGAGTTCGTGGAGTCACCTCCATTCGAGGGCGCGATGATGGGGATCTATACCGACGAAGCGCTGACCATCGCCTCAAACGGGGAAGTGGATGTCCCGGGCCAAACGCGTCTGTCCGATTTTGCCGAGTTGGTGCCGTTAACTCATGCCATGCTGTCACAACCCTCAGGCCAGTTGGATTACCAATTGGGTGGCATTGAAAAAGTGGCGTTTTATCGGGCTTTGCCACTCAGTTCTGAACTCAAACTGCACCTGTTAGTGGGGGTCAATAAATCGCTGGCGTACGCCGACTTAGATCAGGCCACCCACCAGGCGCTGTGGACCGCGGGCGGTTTGCAGATCACCATGTTGGTAATCTTACTCGTGGTGTTGAATCTGTCCTATCGGCCGATCCTAGCCTTAAAAGCAACGATTCAAGATCTCTCGCAGGGCGAGGCGGACCTTACCCGTCGGTTACGCGTCGACAGCCAAGATGACCTGGGGCAGATCGCCGAAGCCGTCAATGCGTTCATCACCCGTCTGCAAACCTTGATGAAAGAAGTGGCGCGTTCAACCGACAGCATTTCTCATGAGATAGATACCCTCAAAAATCAAACCCAGCACAGCGATCGCATGTTGGCATCACACGCTCATGAGACCAGCCAGGTGGTCACCGCGATCAACGAGCTCAGTTCCACCGCCAATAGTGTCGCGAGTAGCGCGTCACAAACCGCGGCGTTTACCCGCACTACGCAAGAGCAGGCGGAGCAATCGCGAGACGTAGTGGCTGAGGCCGTGGTCAGCGTCGAAGCTCTGGTTGCCGATGTTGCCTCAATGGAAGCGCACATTCAGGCCATGAGTGAAGACTCTGTTATGATCGCGTCGGTGTTGTCGGTGATCGGTGAAATTGCCGAGCAAACTAACCTCTTGGCCCTCAATGCGGCGATTGAAGCGGCTCGAGCTGGGGAGCAAGGGCGAGGCTTTGCCGTCGTGGCGGACGAAGTCCGCGCACTCGCCGCGCGAACGCAGCAAAGTACGTCGGAGATCCGAGTGATGCTGGACAAGCTCAATGACGGTTCGCGGATCACGGTCGAGGCGATGACACAAACCAAACAACGCTGTCAGGCCACGGCGGCCAATACTGCGAATGTGAATCAGCGCTTAGACTCCGTGTCTCTGTCGATTGATCAAATCAACGATTTAAGTGCGGAAATCTCAACTGCTGCTGAGCAGCAACATGTGGTGACCGAAGAAGTCAGTCACAACATGGTGACGATCCACGACATTATCCAAACCCTTACGCAAAGCAGCCAAGAGACGTTGACGCGCACTGGCAACCTAGACCGCACCAATCAACAACTGCGGGCGGTGGTCGGTCAGTTTAAAGTGGACTGATTCCCCTTGACTACCTAACGCTGCTTGAGGGGGCCGTTTCGTACTGAGGCGGTAACGCTGGCTAAGTCGGGGGCGAGACGGTCCCATGGTTATGGGGGGGAGCAACTCTCCGTGTTCGCCATCGGTGGGGAGTGTTTCAAAAACGGGGGCAGAGAACAGGGTAAAGTGCACGCGCAGCGCCCTGGTCTCTGCCCCCGTTTTCGATCCCCATCCGCTAGGCGAAAACGGAAGTGATGTCCCCCCGACATAGGAGAACCATGATGACCCGTCCTTTACCCCCTCCAAGCCAGCTTAACCGCCACAGTCCGACCAGCGTATCGTCGCTGGACCGCTCAGGCTCCTCCAAAAATGATGCGCAAAATCTGGCCAACATTCGCTACGTGCAGCGCTTATACCAACTCAACTGGATTGATCGCTTGCGCCGCCGTTTCGGCTGGCGTCGCGCTCGTTCTACAGCCCGCCGTGCTCGCCCGATGTGGTATCGTTGTACCGCCCAAGGCTGCTTTCCGGTCCGCCGTCAACGTGGAGGCCATCATGATGATTAAGGCCATGCCTTGGACGCAGAGCTCGTCTTTTAGCGCCCATGACCAAGCGGTGTTACAGGAAGCCAAAGACATCATTGCTCGCTACTGGGCAGCCCGTTCGCCCAATGTGCTCAATGCCCCGAATTTGGTCAAAATGTATTGCCAATGCCATTTGGCCCATGTTGACCGAGAAGTGTTTGGCGCGTTGTGGCTCGACAATGGTTTGCGCGCACTGGGCACCGTCGACTTGTTTGCGGGTAGCCTTAACCACGCCGCTGTTCATACGCGTGAGGTGCTCCGTTCGGGGCTGCGTCTCAATGCTGCGGCGGTCATTTTTTACCACAATCATCCGTCCGGCGATCCATCGCCCAGTCAAGCCGACCGACAATTGACCAATCACTTGAAAGACGTGCTTGGGCAAATTGAGATCCGGGTTCTCGATCACATGGTGGTGTCTCTGTCCGGTGTCGTCTCGTTCGCAGAGCGCGGTTGGTGTTAATGCAATCAGCGCCCAAACTGGGCGCTTTTTCGGCAAGTGCCGACGCCATGATTATCGGCGTCGCGACGCCCAGATAGGATTGTTCAACGGTGAACCACTGACCGAAGACACACCCCTCGCTAAATGATTGACACTTTTTGAGAACATTTGAGATCAGCTAAGTCGTTCAAGCGTCGCCGTTTTTTTCCTTTGATAGCCAAGCGTTCAGCCTCGTGTTGCTGCCTTGAGCAAGCGCCTCATTGAAAGGCCATTGAAATATCACTGCGTTCGCATTGCGCCCTTGACCTGCGGGGGAAACAGGCGTACACCATTGAGGCGTCAATCTTGTGTCCAACCCCGATGTCTAAGGAGAGGCCCATGTCGGAACGATACCCATTGCAAACCACCCTTCAAGCGACACTGAAACGCGATTTTTTAACGTACAAGCAACGAGAACGTCTCAGTGATGCTGAGTCGGCGCGGCAATTGCTCACGCTTGCGCTGCGGATTGAACTGAGCGACGCCACGGAACCAGCCGTCAGTCACCGTGCGTTGCTTGAAGAGGTTTACCGAACGCAACGCTTGACATCAGCCATGGTCGATGTGGTGTTTGGACAAACGTTTAATGACACCCACTTGATGGCGCAACAGGCGGCTTCAAGTGCATTGAGACAGACAGTCAAAGCCGATATCGAGCGTCAAGTGCAGGCGTTCTTAGCTGGGCGCTCGGTCGAAAGCTAATGGTTGTTTCGCGTAGGTTCTGTGGGCAAGACTTCAAGGGCTGGGTGGCTTAACGTGCGCTGCAGCGTGTCGCGGTCAATGTCGTGCAGCAGATCGCGATCCACAGTAGGCACTGGTGCCCAGCACTCCCACCAGGGATCGTGTGGCTCAACAGCTTCCGATGTTTGTGCTGGTAAGCTCGGTGTCCAGCGGGGCCAAGCTGGGGCAGGTTGCTTAATGTAAGCGTCATGATTCGGGTGGGCAGTGATGGTCGGAGGCAGGCCACGACAGAAGGTGTCATGCATGTGGGCTAAAAACGCATCGTGAGGCAACCTTGCCCGCTGCGCGAGCGTCGACAGCAGACTGTGTGTACGACCTGTTTGGGTATCGGTGATGTGGCCACGTTTGGGGCCAGAAACGCAGACAAGTGTGGGTCGATCACGGGGGCCAAACACCAGCCATTGCGGTGTGGAACGTTCCGGGTCGGGGCAACCAAATAGCTGCGTGGCTAAGCTTTCGGTATAACGTGGCAGCGCGTGGTTAAGATGGGCTTCCAAGCGTCGGACATCGTACTCACCAAGTGCCGTGTGAAATCGGGGATCGTCTGCCAAGTTAGGCTGCTCGTTAAAGTAGACGGTTCGAGCGGGGATAGTGCCGTCTATGGTATCGAGCGCACTGAACGCCTCACAAGGCCGGCTAAGCCAAGTGTTGACCAAGGCCTCGGGGGCGTCAGTATACAGACAGACTCGATCCCGCGCTCGGCTTACGTCAACGTACGCACGGCGTAAACTTGTCAACGCACCTTGCGATCGTACAACAGACAGGACGCAGTCGACGGTCATGCCTTGAGCCATGTCTGCCGTGCGAGTGTAATCGTAATCCCAATGTGCCTGGGCCAGCTCAAAGGGGTTAAACGCTACACGTTGGCCTCTCTCCGAGCGAAGCTGTATTCCCGTTGTTGAGATTCGCTCCACGACGTAGCGTTCGTTGGAGCACCAGGGATCGCCACGCGTTGCCTGGCGAAAGACGATCCAATCATTGACCGACAAGGACGGATGGGACAGCGTGTACAACTGGGTGTGAGTATGGTCTCGCTCTAGAGGCAAAACCACCCGCGGGGCGTCTGGTGTTGAAGACGCCAAGGTCACAATGCCTGTCGTTGGGTCGACCTCGGCGATGGTCTCGTAATGATTAGGGTGGAGGCTGAGCACTCGCCCAGGTTGGTAAGGCATCATGGTACCTCTTTCCGCGGGTGTGGTGTTGATGGCGCGCAGGCGAGGGGTAGGAACGGATCGATCGGGCAGCTCACCCCGCTCACGGCGTGCAGCGCGCATGACGGTAGCGATGGCATCACGCTCAACATGGGTATGAGCAATAATGAGCGTCTGACGGCGCGTGTCTGGAGTACGCGACAGAAAGTCATCGACTAATTGTTGGTATAACGACGGATTTGCCTTGTCTTCAGAGGGCATTAGATCGTGTGTCGACACTATGGTTGGGGCTCTCGTCGCGTGATCGGGCGCTTGTTTACTGAGGCAGTGAATCGCACTGCCTGGTTGCCCATCGACGAAGTGCTGAACTGCCCGTCTCAGATTGGGGGTCCGCTGGCGAACAATATCATGCAGATAGGCAGTCTTGATCCAACCGCGTTCAATCGCCAGCGCAAACGGCTTACCGGCTTCCAATGCCAACAATTGGTGCCGATCACCCAACAGGACGGCTCGAGAGTTACTGTCTATGACCAAGCGCAGGAACCTCAACAACTGGGGGTTGCCAAGCATTGCACATTCATCAAGAAAAAACAGGCTTCGACAAAACGTGGCGGAAGAGGTTCGCCGATCTTGATAACGAGCGAGGCATTGCGCTAACGTCGTCGCGGGGAGGCCCTGACGCTTAAGCTCGCGGACTGCTGAGCGTGTTGGCGCTAAACCTAACAACTGCTTGGGCGGCCGGGCGATATCCGACTGCGCCTCCCGCACTAACTGAAGGACTTCTTTCAGCAAGGTCGACTTGCCAGTGCCTGCCAAGCCTTGTACGGCGACAAAGCGATCTCGGCTGGTTGTGATGAGGCTTAGCGCCTGTCGTTGGCCTGGCGTTAACTGAGGCCGGGTTGACAGTAGTGTCTCCAGCGCCGAAGGTGGCGTTAACGGCGGTTGTGTGTCCCTCTGGGTGTGCAGATGGCTGAGAATGGCCCGCTCTTGTGCCAATGCACGGTCTGTCGTCCAGCGAGTTCCGTCTTGAAACGCACGGCTCAATAGCGTGCGCTGGCCGTCAAGTTCCGCCAGGATATCGTTTAACGTTAGTCCTTCACGGGACTCCGCGAGGGCAAAACGGATCGACTCGATAACCAAAGTGCGCTGACGAAATGCAGCCTGCGTAGTGGCACAATGATGCAGGGCAAAAGCGACCGCCTGTTTTGCAACACTTGCGTTGGCAAGAGGAGCGACCAAGTGCAGTGCTTGCTTCACATCGCGTTCGATGTCTGTAGCCGCAGTTCTGTCTAGGTAACGATCGATGGTCGGGTGTGGAGATAGGAGCCGTTCGATGGCGCATGGACGAACATCGGCATGCTCAAGACGCTGGTGCGCGAGGGGCCGATCATCGGTGTGTAGGTCAATCCGGCGATAACGCGCACACAGGGGCTCGAGCAGGGTCTTGGACAGCGTATAGGCAGGCGCAACGAACAGAAGGTAAGGCTTAGGGTGACGATCCGATGGCCCCGCAAGGTAATGGTAAGCCAATGGCCAAGATGAACGCGTGAGATCTGACAATCGATGCACACCACCATCTGGTCCTTTGAGCACACAAACGGTCGGCGAACACTTCACGACTCGGTACGCTAAGCCCTCCTCTAGGCCAATGTTTGGCTCGTTTTGGGTTGCGATTAATCGCTCGCCCTTGGCGATGTTTAAGGGGTGGGATACCCATACCTGAGCTGAGAGGGACGCCGCTTCGGAGGTCAGATCCAGGCGCACGGGCACCTTGCCTTTGTCCGTCATCAGCTCTATGCAATTGCGTTGACGATCGACGGTGTGGACATGCCCCTGTACCCAGCGATCACGGTATCGATAGCGCAGGCGCATGCCCGGTTGATAGTACTTGGTTAAGCGCTGCTCACTGGGTGAGAGCCATTGGCAAACGTCCGCCAGCAAACTGACACTGGGTCCGGATAGGTGGCCGTGCACTCTTAACAACTCGCGCACACGGTGTGTTAAATCCGCGTGGGTACGGCGAGAGGCGGTGCGGATTTCCCACCGCGGATCCAATGCCGCGTCGAGCAATCTTGATGTCAACGACCGATCTTCTTCCCCAGTCAGAACGACTTTGGATGGACGTTGTTCTTGACTTTGCCAAACATACGTCGACACATGGCCACAACGAAACAGGGCGAGGGCATTACGCGCCCAAGCGCTGGGCTGTCGTGTGTGTCGGTTCAGCAATATCAGCTTGTTTTGGGATTGTGTGACAATGTCACATAACTGCCTGAGTTGTTCCGCATTCAACTGACGAGCGTCGTCGACGACCACCACCTCGCCTCTACGTAATGGGGGAGGCGCCGCCAAAAACTGATGCAGGATGGTCGGTGTTATCGACGAAAGCCTCTGGAGCCATTGGCGACTCCGGGGCGCCGCAGAATGGCGCGTCCACCATTGGCGAATGTCACGTCGGCGAGAGAATACCACGTGGCTGCCCAAGCCGCTGATCCTTAAGGCGTCCAATACATGGTCATTTAAAGCGCCTGGCTCACCCTGCACGTCAATCACGTGGAAAGGGCGAGTCGAGCGGATCAGTGTGGTAAGGCACATCCTCTGAGCGGCGCTCAAATGTCGGCTCTCGAGTAGGTGGGGATGAGGCCGTTGCCCGGGCACTTTGTGACGACGGCGAGCGCAGGCCAATAACGACAACTCCCGATGCAGTAATTCTGCGGTGGTGTAGTGTCCTTGGGTCGGTAAGGCGATCAACTGCTTGTCTTTGATACGCTGCTCAACGGCGTTCTTGACGGCCTGAACGGTGAGCGATGGCTGGTCGTTAAATCGATCGAAGGCTACCTGAACTATGTGTTCCATCGACATGGCGGTTTGATAGCGGGTTAAGTGGTCAATGGCCAATGTGACGGCTCGATTGGCTTCATTGATCATCGGAAGTGGCACGCGGGGCGGGCCACGACGCGCCGCATCCAGCAATTGCTCCGGTGTATACCCCAACGCAACCAGACGCGACTGCCATTCAGGGAGAGGATTGACACTGTGCTCCGTCGCTTTCTCGACCCGCGTGCATAAGGCGGCTATGTCGCGTGCAGAAGGTGAATCCCACCCGCGTGCTCGCTGCCATTGCTGGATCTGAGCACGACGCACCGAAAAGGCCTCAATGACGCTGCGCGGTACGCCGACGATATCGAAGGCACCGTTGGCCTGAGGCTCCAATCGGTAACCTAAGGCCGTCACCGATTTGGCTAAGTGACCGTGATACAGCGCAGAGTAGTATTTCTGATGAGCAAACAGCCGCTCGAACGTGCCATTGAGCACGGAAGAGCGCTGACGGGTGCAACTGGCCAACGCGCGTAGTGGACCTTGCGCAACGCGGGTGAGATTGGTGATCACCGCGTGGGAGTGTAACTGAGGATCATGCGCCCGACTGGTGGTGTGCTCAAACACGGCGACCAGCAGAGAGCCGGTCTCCACGTACGCCAGTTGACCCTGACTCTGAACGCGCGCCTGGGCTGCTTCGCGCTCTAGGGCTGTCAAGGCGTAATGTACTGCATGCTCATGAGCCTGTCTCAAACGTTGATCACCGCCCAACAAGGCGAGCAGACTCAACGACTTTGGGGCGGAGAATGTCACATCCAGACCCGGGGCATGTTGGCTGCGTCGCCCCACCGTTGCCTCTCCTTGAACGTGTCCCCTTAGCGCTTCAAGAAAGCACTTGGGTTCAACCTTTTGACGCCACAGTCCTGCTTCTTTAGCTAACTTGCCCAACCAATAGCCTGCGCGCGCCTGTCCCGTCTTTTCCTGTTCATCAACCAAGTAATACTGCGCCGCCCGAGCGGCGCTACTTAAGGGGATAAGGGTCAACATGGTTCGTTCGACGTCGAATCCGGAGCGCGGTGATCCAAATACGTCAGGGTATACCCTCGGTGTGGCCAGTGATCAATGCAGTGCTGCGCGGCCTTCAGGGTTAATGTCTGGTGACGCCAATCATTACCCACGAGGATATCCAGCACTACTTTTTGGTGACGGCGTTTGGTTTGGCGCTTGCGTTCAGTCATATAAGGCTCCTAAATTTGAGTGGGTGGAGGAGGCCTCCTCTCGCGTTTGCGCGGGGGAGGGCGGGATTTTTGGGGAGGGTGGACGCGGCACAAAATCGGGTTCCGCCTTCTCCACGGTCACATACGGCAAAACCAGTTTGGCGACCCAGTCCGTCCCAGGGGAACGAACAAAGCAGTGTAAGTCGGGCAGCGCTTGGATTTGTGTGGGCGTGATGATCGGGCGGGTCAACCGCTGCAGATTTCGTGAGCGAGCATCGCGGCGCGCCCTCGGCGTCAGCGTTTGACCATGACGCACGACGTCTATGTCCTGCTCCCCGAGCTCCTGTGAGGCGACCTTCGCCATCGCATGCGACGGAGAGCGGAAGAAAAATCGGCTGTTGAGCAAATCGCAGATCGCCTGAGCATCATGGGCTCCATAGTTTTTGATCAGTTGCGCATGGGATTGCAAACTGATCACAAAGCAGCCCCCAAACTTACGCACTTCGGCCAAGGTACTGGCTAGCTCGGGTAATTGTTGCAAACTGGGGAGTTCGTCCAAAATCACCCATAAACGGCGTTCATGACTCTCCGATAATCCTAAGATCGCATTCGAGGCAATGGCGAGCCACAAGGAAATCAATGGCCTCAACGCGACATGATGACGGGCGTGACTGGTCAAAAACATGAAGCCGGTGGCGCTGTCATCGCGTACCCAATCGGTGATGGAAAAACGTTGCCTCAGATGCGCCGGCCGATCTTGACGATCTAACCCCTGCAAACAGCGCAGCGATCGGGCATAGGTGGTGAGGACCGTTTGGATCGACAGCGCGGTTTTTTTGATGTCCTTCGAAACGTACGTGGCCGCTTCCGTGTTCGCGAGAAAATTTGATAGCGTCGTGAGATCGGAGGTGGTCAATAGCGCCAATAGGCGTTCGGTCGTGGGTGGGCGAGATTCATTCCTAAGCTGGCGGGCGACCGAAGCAAAGACACTTCGCGCTGATTCATTCCAAAAAGGGTCGCCCTGTGGTGACGCGGGAATGAGGGCGCTCGCCTGATGTTCAAAATCGGCGGCGTCGGTCGCGTCTGCCCACAGATCCCAGTTGACACTGCGCGCATCATAGGGGTTGAGCAGCACATCAGTTTCAGGGCGGTAAAAAGTTCCGACAAAACTGCACCCCTTATCATAGACCACAGCCCGATCACCGCGTGCGCGGATCCAGGCGAGAAATTCCCGGATCAATACCGATTTTCCGCTGCCTGTTGTGCCTTCAATGCGCACATGCTGGCGCTCGAAATGGGGATGCAGTACATCAAATCCTCCCAAGCAAAGTGGTGCGCGGGAAGGCGAACTGGTACCACGGTGCATCTCGCGCTCCAACTGGGCTGGTGGTACTTGTTTCCCCCCGCGGATCAGGCGGTCACGTGATGCTGTTACGCCGAGACGGATCATGATGATGACAAACGACATCATTGTTAGCAGACCGACTCCCACTGCTAACTCGAGTGCGGGTACAAATTGGCGCCAAAAGCGGGCGTGGCCTAGTTCGATGAACGGGGAGCGCATCAGGGTCCCCAAAGTCCATGTGTGAGCTTGAGACGCGTCGCTTACGGCGACGATTTGCTGCGTTGATGCGCCCAGCCAGTAGAGAGCATGCACACGCCAATACCACCCTTCCAGCCTCCACAAATCGCCCGACACTGACGTCAAGGCATGGAATGCAACCACCATCATCATTTCCACCCCGAGGGCGATAGTTAAAGTGGCGCCCAATTGCCCGTTGAATTGCACCGTGCGTAGTGCATAGAACAGATTAATCAGACGAGTCATCGGGTGGATCCCCTTGTCGCTTGAGGCCACTTTGTCGTTGCAGCTCACCGCCCCATACTGTGGCGTTTACCTCCACCTGATGGTGGGTGTGTTCACTGAACAGCGATTGGCCCTCAAGTAGGGTAAATGCCTCAGCCCGCACCTCGTCGACGCGTTGTTGAGCTTGCTCGGATTGAGCGGTAAGGCGAGCGCGCTGCTGCTCGGTGAACGAAGGGACGGAGGCTTGCTCATTGAGCGGCGCCGCCGCCAGCGTCTGACGAAAGTCTTCGCTGCGTAAATAGGCATCAAAGTGATGCTCTACCTCGCGTAAGGCTTCCGGTAAGCGAGCGGTCATTAAGCGTTGCACCCAGCCTTCGGGACGGTTTGGTTGGCGCTCCAAGTAGCGTTGGAATCCTGAAATGGTGCTTGATGTTAACGTGTTCCCGTCGCTGTTCAGCCATTGGTCCATCTTGCTGAGGCTCTCGACTTGTGTGTCTGTCTGGGTTGCCAATTGCGTCAACCCTTGCAAACGTTGGTAGTGAAGTGAAAAATCGCGTGCGTATTGTTCGAGGGCGCTGTGTTGGGTCTGGCTGTTGAGCTGAAGGCCCGCTTTGGCCATCTCACTGGCACCTTGTTGGTACTGTGTCAGTGCTTGTGTCAGTGCCTGGCGTTGGCTGCCAGTCATGGTTTGATACTGATGGCGCTGTTCGGCGTTCCATTGCGCGTTGACGCCCGCAGAGACCCCTGTTAAGGCTCCCAACGAAGAGGGAACAGACATCCCCGCGTGGGCGGTCACGGCGGTGGCGAAGGCCGTGGCTTGTTGACGCGTCCAACCCATGGTGTCAGCGACACCTGAAATCGCTGTCGCCATTGTGTTACTGCTGCGTAACACTTGCCCTTCGCTGGCACTGTGTTCACTGTGACCATAGCTGCGTGTTAGCGCCGCTTGATCGGACCACCGATCGTGCCATTGCGCACTTTGCTGGTACGCGGCACTGAGTTGTTCTTGCCATTGAGCCTGTTGGTGTTTGGCCTCTTGGAATTGCGATTGCACGCTGCGTTGTAGCGTCCGCTGTGCTTGCGATTGCCACAAAGGCTTGGACTCCGTTTCACGCGCGTCATAGGTGTGTCGCAAGTCATCGTGTAAGAAGGTCTGAGTCATAGCCCCTTGGGCATCTTGCGTGGAGGCAACTCCAGAGCGCAGCAGCACATTGTCGTCCCATTTATTGGCGTGGGTCGTGTTGTATTGGTGTGTTTGCATGTGCACTTGACCGAAATCCAAATTCCCGGTCGCTGAGGCCGCGGATGCCCGTGTATTGGTCGCATGGATCATGGAGGCAAATTGATGATGGACGGCTTCGATTGCGCTGACCCCTCCTCGCAGTAGCTTGCTCGCCAGGACAGGGACGGACAGCATCAAGACGCCTGTCGCGGCACCAAAACGGGTATGCAACGCCGACAACCCATCGGCGTTGCTCAGCGATAGGCCAAGCAGACCTTGCGTCGCGAGCGGTGAATAGGTTTCTAGCGTCCACAACATCAGCGCGTTGATCAATGCAAACAATGTCGGCCACATGGCCAGATAGAGGTACACGCGGCAATATTGGCTCAGGACACTGTGCGTTAAGGTGGGGATCAAAGCGGCGGCGGCGACAAAGAACCCACAGCCACTGAAGACGAAGAACATCAACGCATGCAGCATCGGCAAGTACTCCTGGGCCTGCAAGCCGATTGACCAACCCATGGTGGTTTGATGTAATTGATTTTGCGTGTAAGCGTAGGCCAGACCGCCAGCCGTGGAATCGAGCCGGTCGATCCCAAGACGGACAGCATTGATGGCGAGGTTCTGTCGCAGCAAACTAACGGCATGATCACTGATCCCCAAAAACGCTCGATAGCTGTTGGACAGCGCCTGTGCTAAATGCGCCTGCTTGGCGTTGGCCTCCGGCCCGTAGAGCTGCAAGGACAGGCTGCGAAGTGCGGTTTTGGCAGAACGGTCAAACTCGTCGCGAATGGTGGGGTAGATCTCCGCACAGGTGTGAAAATGCCCCTGTTGGTCAAACTGACCTCGGATAGGACTGAGGGCTGTTGCATCCAGCAAGCCGAGAATATCCACCGAACGGTACAGCGCGTCCCAGGTATACTTGCGGCTGACCTCAATGTCATCGACCACACAGTTGTTGAAAAAAGCCTGCCACTGAGATCGGGCCTCAATCGTGGGCAGTGTACTGTGTTGAGACAAACGATACAGCATCGAGCCAAACAGCATGCCTGTGCGTCCGTAACGTCGGTCATCGGTGGTGTTGAAGGCGGTTTCAACGCCGTCTGCAACCCCCACCATGAGGGTGGAGAACGCCCACGTTGGCAGGGCAATCAAATAGGGCACATTGTCAACCGCGTAAGGGGGATGGGCCGCGGTCAAATCGTGCACCCATACCCGCGCCGTTTGTTTGATAAGCAAGGTCGGCACCAGGGCAAACATGATCCCCCAGCGCCAGAGGTGTTGTGGATGGCGCGATACCATAAACCGTTGCAGGGTCATGACCGTTCCGAACATCAGAGCAATGGCCAGTAAATCCGCAAACGGCGAACTGTCGAAGAACGCCGCTACCGCGTTGAGCACACGCGCCAGTGTCGCCCCTTGCGTATAGGTATAGTAGTCGAGATCGATCACTGAGATCCTCCCACACGGCTTGGCGTACTCAAGAGGCGCCGCAAACGCTGACGTTGATGGGCGTCCTGATACTGATAGTGCGCGATGAATGCGTTTTGCCATTGCAACTGCTCGCGCGCCTGTTGGGTAAAGCGCGCGCTAAAGGCTTGAACTCGAATAATGGACTGCTCAATCTCGGTGAGTTCATCGCGATCAAGCGGTTGGCGCACGACAGCCTGGCGAACATTGGACAACATCGCTTGCATAAACGTTTCCAGCAAGTCCACCGCGATCACCCGCGCATGCGCCGCAAAGTTCGGAGTCGAGCCGGCACGATGTACGCTGTTAAACACTGCCAAGATCGGGCTGCGTGTCGCTTCCAGCAGGGCTCGCTGGTGGGTGGTTAAGGGGGTGTCCTCTCGTAGCGCGAGATCCAGTGAGATTAAGGTACGTTGAACCCGTTGTTGAAGGCTTTGAGCTGGTGATACGGTCCGCCATGCTCGCTGCGGGGCCAAGCACCCTTTGGCACTGCGATCCTGACAGTGATACAACTCGACACGTCCTCCGGTGAGCAAGGTTTCGACGAGTCGATTGGACTCCGTTACTAAGCTGGGGTACTGGTGACGATGTTGAGTGGTGTCGTAGATCACAGTCCCTGTCGTGCTCATCAGAAACTCAGCCAACGACGGATCGCTGGCTAGTTGTGGCACCGCCATCAGCGCTGACCAAACTAAATTATGGTGAAACTTGGTTAGCGCGCTCAGGTCCTCACTCTGACGTGCCTGCTTGAGTTGTGTTCGAGCCTGCCCGCCGACGCCACAGCCTTGTTGAGCGGCCACCCAGTCGGAAAAGGCGTTATTGCGCACTCCCATGGTTGCGCAGACGTGCTTTTGACTCTGAGGCACCGCAAAAGCGGCCAATCCACTGATCCCCGCTTCTGCGGCTTGGCATGAGCTGATGGACTGGTTGAGCCATCGGTCCGCAACGCTTTGTAAGTGATCACGGATCTGCTTGATTTGCGGCGCCCATGTTTGCAAGGCCAGATCCACCGCAAAGGGCAGGGCGTTGGCCACCACGGCTTTACCAAAATGCACCAACTCTTCAGAATTGATGTGAGAGAAGCCACCCATGAAGGCATCGATGCCCCCACAGCCTGCTTTAATGGATGGGAGCGTCACCGCGCCCAACGAGAGAGAGCGCGAAGGGGCACGGACATAGACTGACCCGCCGGTGTAGTAATGCGCCGCTTGACCCTGATACGCATGCGCAGTGGACACGTTTTCTTGGTAGTCTAATCCGTCATAAAACGCCTCTAACGCGTCTTGTAAACCGGCGGCGTCCGCCGAGCTCGCAGCCAACGTCAGCAACAGGGCAAGAGCTCGACCGTTAGCGCGTAACATGACGAAACTCCGTGGCGACATGATACAAACGCCGCGTCAACTCAGACGTCGACAGAAAGCCATACGCCACTGGCTCTATGCGACCCGTCGCTGGCTGGACCAACATGAGTGCGGGCGTAGTGTTCACGTTGAGTTGCCCTCGATGACGACGATTGCGGCGCACGGCCGGGGCCAGAATGCCATCTTCGCTGATGCCTAATAACGCCAATTCGTACCTATCGGCTAGCGTTTGCAGACTGGGCGCCAGGGCTTGCGTGTAGGGATCCGCACCACGATAAAGCCAGAACAAACCCCAACCTTGCTGTGAGAGCGTCGTCAACGCCTGGGTGTGCGTCTGTACTTGGCGTTCGTAGTATATCTTACGTGCGGTGTGGGCCATGGGGTGGGCGATCATAGTCGACAGCTCAGGATGGTGAGTCAGGACTCGCAGGAAGGTGGCGGCGGTGTGTTCAGTTTTGGTCAAGATGAAATGGTGCAGACGCATCAACGTCAGGGCGTGTTCTAGGTTGTCTGGGGCTAACGTCGCTTGCGCCAACGCCGTCTTATAGTACTGGTGAAACCAGCGCAACTGTGCTCGTGGGCTTAAACTAGGCACGGGCTTTGGCGCAGGGAGTTCGGAAGTGGCACGAGGGCCATTATACCAGCGCCAACCTAGGGGCTCGGCGCCGAGTCGTGGGGAACAGAGTAAGATAAGACAAACCAGAATACGCATGATCAGGGACTTCTGGGCACGAGGTGTTCAGGCTTCGGTAACCGCATCCGCGCCTTGAGCGTACGGTAATAGGATGAGAAATCAATCCGATTGAAGTTGATACGCTGCAGCTGCTGAGCCGTGAGGGGCGGACACACGGGATGGGCGGCGGTACCTAAGGTTATCCCGAGTTGTTGTGCGGCCCCCTGCTGTTGGATGATTTTGGCCAGCACGCTGTCATACAGGCAATATCCCTGTTTATAGCGCGTGCATACCCCCAAGACCGAGTGCGCGCAGTAGCGTCCCAAATACACCGACGTTCCTAATTGCTTCGCCCGTCCAATGGCCTGTGCCTCACGACTGCACTGCGTCAAACCGATCTTTGTTCCCCATCCGCCGTCTTGGCAACAATTGGCAAAGCCGATCGGTTTTTCAGAACAGTGCGCTGCCTGACCAGCAAAGATCCGCGGAGGTTGACCCAACCGGCGACCCGCCCGCGCCAGCGCAGACAGCGCTGAGGCCGTTTTGGCGAAGGACGCCGATTGTGACGGGGTGGCACGATAGCACTCGCCATCAAGACAAAATGAAGGGCTACCGCAAACCAAGCGAGTTGGACTGCATTGTTTGAATGGGCAGCGCAGATCCCTTTCCCGCCGAGTGCAAATGCCATGACGGCGCTCAGCGCAACGGCTACCCCCGATTTGGCAATGGCCGTAAGCGCGGCATTCATCCTCCGATCGGCATTGGTAAGTATGACGGTATGCCCAGCATGACAGGTGCGTGGGGATCCCATTGACGGTACGTGTGCCTGGCCCTTCACTGCATGTCTTTGACGTCAACTGGCAATCACCCAAGTCATCGCACGTCGAGCGCCATTGGATCCGATTGTGAACACAATCACCCGCGACCAGCGTGTCCCCAGGCTCGCAAAAAGGATCGGCAGGGCGTGTTTCTTTTAACGGCCCGCATATCTCAAATCGGCGACGCCAACGTGAGCCGTGGCAGCTGGCCCCACTCGTTTGTCGCTTGAGCGACCCTTTGGCATACCCTTGCTCGGGCGAGACGGCTTGACCGTGCCATCGAAACCATTGTCCACGACTGGCACACCAGCCCGTACCGCCTTTTTCTAGTACATAATCCGCGCCACTGTACAAACACTGTGTTTTTGTTCGATGACACACGGAACCATTCCGTTGCCATCCGGTAGGGCAGGTGTAGTGGACCGGACCCCGTTCGATGGTCGCGATCGGTTTTTGCCGACAGGCCACCGATTGAAGAGTCGGTTGCCGACACACTCGCGATTGATAACGGGTCGTGCACTGCGTTTGTTGGCGACAATCGATCTGCGCATCCTTGGTCCCATGTACGATCGCATTGGCGTGTTCCTGGCCTACGGTCGCGTATTGATAGGCGGGATCACGAGCGGGATCTGGTGTGGTTTTGCGTGCTGTGTTCAACACCGACCGAGATTGCGGATCCTGTTTGACCCGCGCTTCACTAGAGCGGCGCAGTTGGTCTTCGTCCGCTTTCGGCAAGGTTTGGCGAGCACGTTGGCATTCGGCACTCTCACAATATTGATACGGTGTCCACGTTTTGGGCAAACGGGTGTGGATGTTGTGCTGCGCTCGCTGTGCAGAGGGGACTGCCGCGTCGTAATTTTGCTTCGTACTGGTCGCTCCGCACGTCGCGGAGATCACGAACATCCCGAACAGCCACGCCTTAGTGGTCATCGCGTTGTGCCTCAAGCAGGGTTTCGGCGACGTCGGCCAACGGGCTGGTTGACAGCGCCTCCAAAGCCGTCCGTATCGAGACGTTTCCTTTTATCTTGGCATGATCATCGGGTCCACACGGCCATCGTGCTTGGCAACGGTTGGACTTGATGAGTACAAACGTTGGTACGTCGCGAACGTGAAATCGATGAAACGCGTCAGGATCGATGGCGACCCCGGCCCTGATGGGTAACGCGCCCTTGGCATTGAGCAACTCCATTAGGCGTTGTGCTGTGGCGGTAAAGCCTGCTGGTAAGGGCCCGCGTATCAGCAATGGCGCCTGCCATTGTGTACTTTGCTTGAGTAGGCTGCGCAGCGAAGCATCTGGCATGGTCAATGAAATAAACACCAGCAATAGGCCGGGCTTCGATGTCGGGTCGGTAACAGGTGTGGCAGGCCAAGGGGAGCGTCGCTTTTCGTTGAGGTAGGCGGTCACGGGATCAAAGGCTGGCCACGGGTCCGAGTTCGCCATCGCAGCATTGATCTGGGTACATAAAATGACCAGTATCCAAACGCTTTTGCGATACTTCATGTCTTGTCTCCTATAACAGCACACAATTGCGCTTTCGCCATTGCACAAAGCCAAAATTGTCCCCCGTCGTGGGGTTGTCATGACCCATCTCCCACACCGTGGTACTGGTGGTATAAGGGTGGCACCAAGCCGCATCCGCGATGGGGGCACTCATTTGATAGCGGTAACGGGATTTGGGGAGAAATGGGGAAATTTTGGGTTGGCAGACTGCGCCATCTCGACCTTGGCTATCAAACACCATTCCTTGGCGGTGCAATTTGTAGTTGAGGCGTTCCATGATCAAAGTGGCGGCTTGGATCGGCGAATCGCGATAATTGGTGTTCCCCGTTAGTGGGTACGCGCTCCCCTGTGCCCCTAAACACCAGAACAGTCTATCCATCGGTAATTGACGACGGCTGTGCGTCGCGATGGCTTCAGAGGCGCACGCCAACTGAGCGGCTGGGTGCCCAAACAATACGGCCTCTGGGTTGAGCGCAAACGCAAGAGCATCATCGTGCCAAAGAGGGTCGAGTTCGGAGAAATACCCGATGTCGAATGGGCGTGTCTCCATACACAATCCTGACTCTAGCAAGTGAAGCCAAGCGATGAGTGGGTATCGATACCAGTGAGCGTGATAAAAACCGCCATCGCTGCTGTCCCCTTCTCGGGATGTGGAGCGCCCTCCAATCCGCTGTGCATGCGCCCCGTGTAGACGAACGCCCAAGTTGACCATACAAAAGGGCACTCGGGTCACGTCCGTTAGGGCGTAAGGCTCCCAATATCCGATATTTAGCCCTAACCGAACCATCACAGGAGGCGGAGCTGGGCATAACGATAGAGGCGACGACGGATTTGGGGTATCGGGCAGCGGACCCGTGAACACAGGTACCGAGCCTAATGTGATCGGCAGTAAACACCGCCAGCAGACATCGCGTAGCGGATTGATAAAATGACCGCTGCACACGGCCCCCGCGTCAACGGTGATTGGCACCATGAGCACGGTTAATAGCAGGGCTAAGCGTTGTAAGCGTCGAGTGGGGATCATGGCTGATTCTCCCAGAACGAAACGTCGTGCTCAGTCACTTCCCAATAGCGATGCGCCTGAACGACCACACTTGGCACCGAACGAAGGCGTAACTTTCGAGACAGGTATCCGCCTTGGTCAAAGTACACTGGAGCATTGAGTGTACGGGCTAAGGTTTGCGGTCGTCCTCCTGTTAAAATCCAGGTAATGGGCCGATCAGCGGTAAATTGCGTTGCCCAGCGTCGTTGTTTGCGATCCCGTCCATCGAAAAAGACCAACGCCCGGGGGTAATGATACGTCATGCCGAGTGGGGGGCTCGGCCAAGTCGACGCGTCAAATGGGTTGACCCATCGTCCTGGGGGCTGGCCATCATAGGTGGCGGGCAAACGCACGCTCGGATCGACAAGAAACGTTGTTGGCGATTGCGTAGCGCTCAGGGAGACGGGCATTGGTTGTTCAAATTGATCACGGATCCGGTCTCGTTGGGTTTGTTGCCACTTGGCTAACGTGCCGTCGTGTTCAAGCACACGTAGGCGCTGGCCTATCCACTCCCACAAATCCACTTCACCGATAGAGAATGTGGCGCCCAGTCTCTTTGGCTCTGCCGCGGTCAGTGAACACACCGCCCCAACCAGCACAAGTACACACCATCGGCTCATGGCGCGGTCTCCGTGTCGAGGGCCTGCTCAACGGCACGTTGAACTGGGAGCGTGATGTCTTCCGCGCCGGCCATGACGGCCGATGGTCTGAGGATCAGTGTGTGATGATCTCGTTGATAGTCACCGACGACCCGGTTCAGTATGGTATGAAAGTGTGTCCAGCGCTGGTGCTGCTGGTCGACCGTCAGCGACTCGTCCACTAAGGTGCGTTGGTACTCGGCATAAATGGGGCCGAGGTTGAGCGTTGTTACAGCGCAAGGGGACTCGCTGACGCGCCAGAACATCGCCACTCCCAGCCCCTGCACAACGAACGCGAGCGCCCAGATTTTGACCGCATTCATGGTGTTCTCCTTGGGTGATTGGTATCCGATGCCATCGCGTGCTCAAATCGGTCTAATTCGTCGCCGTAAAAGTGTTTTGCTGTAGCCGCTATGGCCGTTTTGAGCGGCACGCCAGCCGCCATCTGCTGTTCACACCAGGCGTATTCGTGTGGCTCTGTACTTAGGTAAGCCCGTGTGAGTGGATCGGCAAAAATGCGGTGATAGCTCACGTGCCCACCCGCTTTGATGCGCACGGCACTGTAGCCCGCTTCCTGCGCGCGAGGGAAGTGCTTGAGAATGTGTTGGTCGAGGGGACTGAAAGCGGTCGGGTTGTCACGCAAATAAGCCTCAAACCCTTCTCCCTGTCGCAGCATGATGTGAATGTCGGAATTGTCGTAGCAGGCTTTCGCCTCGGCACTGGCAAACGCATCGTCAATGCCCTGAGTGACGGTGCAGAATGCGCCACCGAATTTTCGCGCAGTGCGATAGCCTGTGTTGATGAACAGACGGGCTTGAGCGTTGTTCCCACTTAACAGATTCCAGGCTTCCTCAATGATGCACAGTTTTCGGCGTGCCCGTTCCCCTGATAAGTACATTTGCTGGTTGATGGACACCATCAACGCGAAAATCACGGGTCGAAGCACGTCTTCGTTAAAACCATCCAGTTCTAAGGTGGTCATATCGATAGCCGGATCGAGCAGTGAGGGACGGTTAAAAGTGTCACCATATACCCCCTGCGTCGCATATTTGTTCAACTGTACCGCGATGTCTTCAATGCGCCGGTCTTGCTGTTGCTCTTGAGCCAGGGACCGCAATGCATGCTGAACATCGTCGACACAGGTTTGAGCGCCCGCGCGTTGCCATGCTTGTACGATGGCATCACCTAAGATTGCCAGTTGAAAACTGTCCAACGGTTGATAGGGGGCGGCCATCGTTGCGAACAGTGCGGTAATGTTACTCAATGCTTCCTTGATAGGGCCAAAACCATCGGCGGAAGAATCGGTCTCTGGCTGCTCGGTTCCCCTCGATTTCATCGCTTCTAAGTGCGTAAAAGGGTTAAGAAAAATATGGCGGTGATCAAGGTGCACGCCATCTAGCAACAACGTGAGCTTCTTGTAACTTGCGCCTTTGTCCAGCACCCAGACTTTGCCGCCCTGTGCAAACACCGTTTTGGCTAACTGCTCAACGAAAAAGCTTTTGCCTGCACCGGACCCCCCGTTAAGGGCAATGTTATGGTTGTCGCTGCCGCAGCGGAAAGGATCAAAAAATGAAATTTGGCCACGCAATGTGGGCAGTAGGACCCCACCAGTCAAGCGGCGTCGATCCATCACAAAAGGGAAGAAGTTGACGACATTGCTGCTTTTGATGGTACGAATACGCCCGGTTTTTTGACAGTCGTCCCATAGCCCTTCGCTCATCATAAACGGCAGAGTGGCCATCAAGCACTGCGCTTGGATCATCGGCAAGACGCGCAGTTCAAGCCCATTGGCGCCAAACGCCTCCTTAGTGGCCTGAACCGCAGCTTGATGGTCATCTTGACGGCAAAACAACGCCACGCCAACACACATCGAACTTAACGTGTACTGTCGACTGCTCAGCCCTTTCTGTAGTTCGCGTCGTTCATCCAACTCGTCCGATGCTGAGGGCAGAAATAGCGCGAGTTTTGACTGCACTGTCTTGGTTAAATCGGCGATTTTTCGGTTGTTGGCGTACTCCGCTTGCCCGGTTGGTTCTTGACGAAAACTGACGCAAATCAAGTGAGGACAGGGGACTTGCCGCGCCGCATTGCGAACCGATGAAAGGCATTCCGGCAGCGCGTATAGGCGAAAATCATGAGGCAATGCCGTCAGGCCTAGGTGCACTTGACGGCAACGCGCGTTTTCGCCCTGGCGGGTGTGCCATTGCGTGTCAATGCGGTCGCGATGAATGTACAGCTCCGCATCCGGTGCGAGCACTTGGTCATTGAGGGGCTCAAGGGGATTGTAGTTCGCCGTCTCAGGCCGATCCTGTGCTGGGTCAAAATGGATCAGATCACGCAGTAAGGTCAACAGCTTAGCAGGTTCGACTCGCTCAACGGCCAAACCCAACTGATGAAAAACGGTTTCCGCTTGGGCACGGGCCTGAACAAGGGCAGAGGGGGAAGCGGTTGAGGTGGACATAAAGAAATACGCGTCATAGTCCCGCAAATCATAATGAGCCCGTTGGTGATGCATGTAGCCATGCTGAGCGGCGTAATGCGCGTAGCGACGCTCTTGCTCTGCCAAATCAGCGCAAACGCCACCGCGCTGGGCCATCTCTCGCGCATTGGCATCCAACCAATGGGCTACCCGGTTGTGCCCATGAAGGATAAATTGGTAATCCCATCCTCTGCCTTGCGGCAAATCACTGACCCATTTGTTTAGAGACTCGACCAACTCATCGTTGGCGCCACTCAGCGGCACCAATGCCAGTCCAAAGCCTCGGCTTCGAGTATTGATAAATAGCATGGATTCACTGTCGAAATCTCGATACGGCAACCATTGATGCCAACGCGGTCGATGCTTGCGCGCTTCGTTGCGCAAGTTGCCAAAGGCTCGCCAGCCTGAACGCCAAAATGCAGAATCACTCATCAGTAGAAGTCCACCAAACTTGGGGCGAACCCATCTGCCAATCGCCCGAAGAGAGGGTAAAATAGAGGTCGACGCCGCTTACGAAATGCCCCTGTGGCGTGGAATGGGGGAAGATGGTCAATTGCCGAGGTTGGGGCGCGTGATACCGAGGCGAAACGGATGTGGCCGGCGCCGATTCAGCCAGCGGGGCAAGCGACTCGATAGTCAACGCGGTGTCATCAACCATGGCTTGTCGGATGGCCAGCATGGAGCCACAGCCAGGAAACCCGCCCACGGCATCACAGGTGTAATCGTCGCCCAGGCCGGCCGCGCACCCGGAGAGGCACGCAGTGACCAAGCAGGCGAGATAAAGGGGGTTAGTCGTCATACCGTCGCTCCTGTGGTAAAGATGAGTCAAATGGGAAATTCAACCCTTCTTGACGCAGTTCATCGGCCAGTGGGTTGATGGGGGGCTGGCCTAGGGTATGCGGAGGTCGTGATGTTTGAGGCGCCACCTCCTGCGCGCCAGACTGGTTGAGCGGCGTCAAAGTGAACCCCTCCAGAAACACGATGTTGACCACAGTGCCGGGATTGATCTCGACAATCGGGTGATAGGTTTCGGCCAGTTTGATGTAGTAATCTGACAACTTGGCCCCGACAGTGGCCCCCGCATGACCGAGTAGATTCAATGGCGCTTGGTCTGATTTTAGGGTTTGGGTAGCACCAAGTGGGTGGAGGGTCGTGTGCTCAGACAACGCTTTGCCCGTTTCTCCCAGCCCGGTTAAGATCCCCGCCAGGCCCGCCATCTGTACGATATCGCCATTTTTGAGCAGCGTGGTTCCGCGAATGCCGTTGCGGCCAAAATTGAAGGCCGTGCCTTTCACCGCCTGATCGATGAGAGTGCCATCGTCGAGTACGCAACTGATCTTGTCGGTACGGACCACACCACGGCTGGATGACACCTCGCCATAAGCTGAAGCCGTGATGGTGCACTGATCCAGTCGTGAAGGCTGGCCATTGGGCAATATCCCGCGGTTGAGCGTTTGAAACACTAGGGGAACGGTGTCTCCCTGGGCCAACACGCCGGCATTGGTGTCGGCGCCTCCTGTTACCATGGCGGTCACAAAGCTGCCCGAAGGGACGTAGGTTTTAAGCGATACGTGCTTTTTTACCGGTGGGGCGGACCAGATAAAGTCGACACTGTGGTAACGGGGCATGTTCATGTTGGTCGGTTCTTCGAGCCAAGGTGTGTCGGCCTCCAAAGTCGCTTGGGTCGGTGAAGACGGTTCTAGGGACAGAGAGGGGGTCACTGCCGGTGAAGGGAGCGCTGGCTGAGAGCTTGGTGTCCCTAGTGTTAGTTCGTGAGTGTCCGAAGGGACCCCCAGAGCCTCTAAATGTTGCAGCTTGCGCTCGAGTTCTTTCGATTGTCGTTCGGACTGCTTCTGCACCTGTTTTAGCTGCTCTTGGATCCCTGTGAGTTGTTGCGTCAGTGCTTGTAGCGCGAGATCTTGATGCGCCAGCGCACTTTGTTGATCGAGGTCGGTAAACCCTGGATCAATGATGTGTTCAAAATGAAGGGGAGGAGAGAGCGTGGCCGGATGGTCCGACTCCGTGCGGAACACCCACGCGACGATGATCCCCGCGATGGCGAGCACGCCGATGACGCTTGCACTAACCCAAGTATTGCGTTTGGCGATCCGCTCATTGAGTTGTTCACCGTCTGAGAAGGACTCTGCGTTATGATCGTCCGGATTGGGTTTAGTCATGAGACTTCGCTCTCAAGGTGATCAGATACAGACGAGTACGTTCGCCAGCCGGCAGTTCATTGCGGTCGAGCGACGCTGCCAATGCAGAGGGCGAATAAAAGTCCCGATTCGAAATCGACGTCGGGCCTTCGCTTGTGTTGAGCACCTCATAGATGATCCCTGACAGTGGGCCTTGACGCGCTACAGCAACGGGCGTCAGCTCAAGATCGCCACGATGAGCCATAACCGATGCGTGAGTGACACGTGCAATCGTCATCGAAACGGACGGTTCTTCACCGCTCGACCAATGCATCAAGTCTTTGACAAAACCTAGAATTCGCGTGTTGAGCGTCTGGGGATGTGAAGCGTCGCCAGGAATGAACCGATGCACGCGTGTGGTGGTGTCACTCGGTTGTACTTCGAGCGCCAGCAAACGTCCTTGCTCAGTGAAGAGATGCGCCGTAAAAGGATGTGGTTCGCTCAGTCCTAACAGAATTGACCCTGCTTGATCACTTGGGTTCTGCACCACCTCGCATTGATGTGTCGGACACGTAAGGTTAAGGATCTTGTCGTTATCAACATAGAGGCGATTAAGAGACCTTTGATTAAGCTCAAGCGTTACAGTATCGCCTGATACGAACAAGTGCGGCTGAGCCGGTGATGCACTAGAAGCAAGCGCGGTATTCAGACTCATGCTGAGTAAGACGAAGCTGATCGCATGCGGGATCATTGGCTCTCCTCCTGATGAATGGACAGTAAACTCAACGTGCCCTGTTGATAGGCCATTTGGATGAGGACATCCACAGCGCGAGGGGGTAACTGACGTTCGCCAACCGCCTTGGCGAGTGTGCCAGATACTCGAACCACGAGTGAATCAACATCGATCTGGGTTTGGTCGGGCAGGACGTCGAGGTGACTGGAGACATGCTGTTGGCGTATCCGCTGTGCATCCTCGAGCAGTTCCGGTTGCACCGCTGACCACATGTGTTCTGGGACGTAATCCAATAAACGTCCATATTGACGATGGACATTGCTGGGGGTGACATCGAACTTTAGGTGAAGAAAATAATCACTCATCATGCTCAGATAAGCGTCGTCGACTTTGACTTGGCTGATTGTAAAGGCGCCTGAGATAGTGGGTGGCACCAAGGTGTAGCGCTGATGGGTCAGGGCATACACTAACGATCCGGTCAGAGCTAGGCAGGCGACGCTGAGGGATAAAAAACCAATGGCAAGAAAGACGTTAAGCAAACGACTGAGTTCCAACAACTGGTGACGAATCACGCGTTCCATGGGGCCCCCTAAGACAGCCAATAGCGATATTCAGCCGGAGGCGTCACGCAGAACAACCGACGAGAGAGAGGGGCAATCGACCACCAATACCCACATCGCACCAACACGGTGTTGCCGTATTGGACCTTCAAATAACGCAAACCAAGAAACCAAATAAGCCCAAGCGCGCCTCCCAGCAAATGGTGTTGAGTTGCAAAGCACACAACAAAGAGAGCAAAAGCTGGCGCCACTTCATCACGTGGTAGCCCGACAAGACGTGGCCCATGGTTAAGGTGCAAAGGAATCGAATAAAACCCAGATTCGGTCGTCATGATTGCCCTCCTTTAAGACAGCCCCACAAGCGGCTTTACGACTTCCCAGAAAATCATGCCCCCTATGAACCCACCGACCGCGCCCATCCAGTTCCGGGTCATAAAACCCGCTGACAGCGCACCAATGGCACCGGAGGCGAGGATCGCATTCTCAACAGCGGAGCCGGTACCTGCGGTGTCCTTAATCGTTTGCTTGCCAGCACTGAATAAATCCGTGGCCAAAGCGTCAGCGCCCAACAGGTAGGTAAGTAGGAGCACGCCGACCATCCAAACGAGTGCCCATATCGACCAACGCTGACGTGCTCGGGTGGTTATCGAACGCGGTATGTACGTGGTTGGGGTTCGCAGTTTGTCTGACACCCGTCTGCATCCTATTGACTTGTGGACCAGCTAATGCGCTGGTGTGCTACAGGTTGAATATCAATAAAAAAGACGACGATTGAAAATTATTAGAGATTATTGGAAATTATTAGTGTTTGTTGTTTGCAGTGTCTTTGCACACATCGTTTACACTGACTGTTAAGCCCGCAGTACTTACCGACATTGATAAATATGAACTCAACCATGGTGGGCATTGCACTAAACCCTTATACTGACTCGTGTTGTAGGAGACCAGTCGGTCACACGGAAGTCCATTGGCACTCACTTTCATTTTGTCTTCAAACGATCCATGCTTCATGAAAATTCACAAAGATTTCGAGTATTTTTACAGTCTGAGCAGCTTAGTGACCGACGCGTTGCTCCACTTGCTTTGCCACGTTGCAGCGTCACCCCGTCACGTGCCCGCGAATAAGCGCAATGAGATATTAGTGAGGTTTCTCAAACAGAAACTTAAGAAGAAACGCTACGCAAACGTCAAAAAAGACATCAAATTGATGATCCGCGTCGGACGGGACAAACACGCGAATCTGGAGCACAAATTGTACGACTTGCACGATAGAGCCAGTCGAACCAAAGTTGGGGGTGTTGAGCGTCTCTACCAATTGTTGAGCGCATTGCAGGAAGAAAAAGGAATTGCTTCCAGTCTCTTTGAAGAGGGAGAGAAGACCCAACCAGGAGTGGTTTACATGTTGGAAGAGCACATTGAACATGGTTTCGACCACTCCAACGACCAAGTCGCCCCCATTTCGCTACTCTACCAAGCGCCTGACGCCCAAGAACTGGCGTCTTGGATTGACGACCAGCATCACTTTAGCGCTGAGATCAAAGAGTGGAATGCAGATAGCCACCAAATCCATATTGTGCTGCACCCTCAAGCAAGCATGAGCCCAAATGTTGAGGCTACTTAGGGGGCGAGGGAAGGTTACTGAAGCGTGACATCTCCCCTTGAAATGCTAAACGTACCGCACCAACGGGGCCATTCCGCTGCTTACCTATGATGATTTCTGCGACCCCTTTCTGTTTGCTGTTCGTGTCATACAACTCGTCACGATAGATAAACATGATCAGGTCGGCATCTTGCTCAATGGCGCCTGAATCACGTAAATCAGAATTGATTGGGCGTTTGTCTGGGCGTTGCTCGAGGGCTCGGTTAAGCTGCGATAATGCCACAACCGGCACATTTAACTCTTTGGCTAACGCTTTAAGCGCCCTCGAAATTTCGGCGATTTCTAGGGTTCGATTGTTTGCCAATTCCGGAATACGCATTAGCTGCAAATAGTCGACGACAATGAGCGATAAGCCGCCGTGTTCGCGCGCTAAACGACGAGCTTTTGCACGGAGCTCAGTCGGTGTTAGGCCCGCACTATCATCAATCAGCAAATTGTTTTTCCACTGCAGCATCTCTAATGATGAGTCGACAGCTTGCCATTGTTCTTGCGTTAAATTACCGGTTTTGAGATCGGTTAAATTGACGTGTGCTAACGAGGCTACGAGCTTATCCATCAATTGATTGCGTGGCATCTCCAATGAAAAAACCAAGGCTGGTTTATCGGCATCCATAGAGACGCTTTCACATACATTGAGCGCCAGTGTGGTTTTGCCGTGCGATGGACGCGCCGCTATCACAATAAAGTCGGACCGCTGTAATCCAAGCGTCATGGTATCTAGCGCATCAAAGCCCGTTTTGACGCCAGTGATTGCTTGTCCCGCGCCACTACGCAGCCTGAGTGAGGTCTCCAAGGCCAAGCGTTTTGCGTCGAGCACCGTATCGGTATTCAGTCGTTTCTCGGAAATCGAGAACACACGCTGCTCCGCCTCTTCTATCAATTCTTCAGGTGTACGCCCTTGGGCGTCATAGGCGGAATCGGCGATATCATTCGCTGTTTTGACCAAATGACGAAGCAATGCCCGTTCGACCACTATGTCCACATAAGCCATGATGTTCGCAGCGCTGGGAGTGTTCTTCATCAGATCAGCCAGATACGCCAACCCTCCGATGTCGGCGAGCTCGTGTTGTTGCTCGAGTTTCTCACTGACGGTGATCAGATCGACAGGGGTTGATGTGTCCATCAAAGACGAGATCGCCTGAAAGATTAAGCGGTGTTGGCGAGCATAAAAATCCTTGGCAGATAATCTCTCTACAACCGCTTCCCAACGAGAATTGTCTATAAACAGGCCACCAATGACAGATTGTTCTGCTTCAATTGAATGAGGTGGGGTCTTCATGGCGTCGATGGAATGTTGGGTCATAACTCTGCTGCTAGTCTTGGTCACGTCAGGTTGTCGATACACCCTGAACTTTGTTTTGGTTAAGTATAACAATATGTTGGATTTGGGTGAACGTAAACTTCTTCCTACAGCGGAGACCCAAGCAGTAGGAAGTGAGTCCTTTTTTAGGTCATATTATTTTTAACGCACTATAACTAAATAGATTGAGACCATTATATTTTTCTTAGCCTCATAACTGGAACGTCCTCAACCCCCGAATAAGAATTCTCCAGGCGATGAATATAAAAAAGGCAGCCAATAATTGGCTGCCAAAACACAACATGTTTTCTTATCAAAGTAAGGCACAGAACGTGGAATAGGGAAGCAGTCCACCGAGCACCACCTCAAGAACCCCTTCTGAGTTAGTCGACTGCGCCCTAATCTGTGCAAGTTCAATGCTACGACTAAAACACAATGACACTCAATATCGAATAATGATTAAACATCTTTAATAAAATTGCGGTTAAATTAGATGCTGCGTGCTTGTTCAGGTTGAGTCCGTCCTTTGTGAGTCAGCAGCAATTGCCAAACCTGTAAATCACGCGCACGAAAGGTTCCCGCGCAGGTCTGCAAATAAAATTGCCATTGCCGTTTCTGCTGAGCACGACCCCGCATGTCTTCCCGATCCCACAAGGGACGTATGTTGCTCCACCATTCCATGAGAGTACGGTCATAGTGAGGACCGATATTGTGCAGATCTTCAAGAACAAAATCCGTTTTTTCGATGGCTTGAGACAGTTCTGACAAGGCAGGGACGTAGCCATTTGGAAAGACATAATTATGGATCCAAGGATCGACACTACCGCGCTCGTTCCGGCCAATCGTGTGAATAAGAGCAATGCCATTTTTCGCCAATAATTGGTTAGCAATGGAAAAATACAGCTCGTAATTATTCGCCCCGACATGCTCAAGCATACCAACCGACACAATGCGATCGTAGGTTGTATTACCTACGATATGACGGTAGTCAGCCTGGACGAAGTTAATGGGTAAATGAGCGTAACGGTGTCTTGCATATTCATACTGTTCTTTTGAAAGCGTTACCCCGGTTCCATGCACACCATAATGTTCAGCCGCGTAAGATAACAAGCCTCCCCAGCCACACCCTATGTCTAACAACATTTGACCATGTTTCAGGTTCAACTTTCGACAAATGAGATCCAGTTTTTTTCTTTGTGCATCAGCTAAGTCCGCAGCTTGATGCCAGTATCCGCAGGAGTAGATCATTAAGGGATCGAGCATCTGTTGGTAGAAACTGTTGCCAATGTCGTAATGGAAGCCGATATCGCGCTTACTGCCTTGCTCGCTATAAGGCGAAAACAGCCGAGACAAACACCAGTACCACAGGTTCTGCTTATTCGAGCGGTACGCGTCCAGCTCACCACTTTGAAGTAATTTGCTGACCATGACATCAAGCGCATCGCACTCCCAATCGCCTCTCAAGTAACCGTTCCCAATCTTTAACGTGTCGTAAGACTCTAACCGGTTAAAATAATTAAGGTCTCGTAAGCGTATGTCCCAAGGTCGATTGCCATTGACCTTAATGTCTGCTTTTTCCAAAATGCGTTCTAATGCCTTGGCAAACACCTTCATCACCTGACTCCTATCCAATAAGGTTGCAAAAGCATCAGACAAAAGTTCATCTAATTTGTCATTGTATTAACACATATTAAACATTGTTGGCCGTTTCCTCGCCACCCAAAGAGTCGAGGGATTGATGTCCTGACAAAAAATGACGTATAAAGGTTTTATACTTTGATGTAGAGCTTGGCTTAAGTCATGCGTACAGAACAATAGGGGGTTTTCTTCGCAGTCATAAAGGAGCCCAGACTATGCTTAACTTCCTAAGACGACGACGTATCAAAAAAATCATCGGCAAACTCTCCCCACAACTGGTTAAAGGGTTTGGCAGTAGAAAGTATTTTACACTTGCTCAAAGACATAAACTGATCGCCGCAGCTCTGAATCACTAAATTAGCCAGGGATCAATCAAGGAAGAATTACTCATATTGGAAACTTTCTAGCGAGCTTTAGGCCAAAAGAGTCGCAGGGTAGACGCCTTGACTCTGTGTCGGGGAGAGTGGCCGATCCGCTCAGTCAGACCTTGGTGCACATTGCCACACGAGGGGAGAAGTGGTTTTCACTGTCGAACCATGAACGTCTACAGCTTATTGAGGCGCTAAAGCGGAGTAGGTGAGGCGGCTAGACATCATCTTTTGTGATATTTTTAGCCTATGGACTAAAAAGCTGTTCTACCGTTTTCATTGGTAAAAACATACGAATACGCCCATTATGCTCACACAAAGCCTCAAAGCCAAACTTAGTATAGAATGCCTGTGCGGAGTCGGTAAGGCAGTCCACAACAATGGCATAAGCTCTCATGTGGTGATTCACTTCCCAGAGATACTTTAACGCTCGAATTAAACTGATTTTCCCTAATCCTGAGCCATGAAGTTCTTTATGCACCGCTAGCTGAGCTAATAAAAAAACCGGAATGGGATATCTAGGTAACTTTTTCGCTAACTTAGCAGGTAAAGTTTCACGACTGATTGAACTAGGAGCAACACTGTAAAATGCGCAAATAGCATACTTCTGATTAAGCAGTGGTTGAGAGCTTGGTAAAACCATCGTTCGGCTGATGCCTGCTTGCATGTGTTTTGCTGCTTGCGTTTTTATAAATGTATTTAACTCTGATTCACCACAATCAAATGAGCTGCGATCATGCTTGGATTTACTAAGTTCAACAAACTCTTTTCCCCAACTCACTTGATGCCACTCTCATTAGTCAACTTCGCTGCATCAAGCAAAGCTTGATTGGGAGCTTTTGCTTTGTCACATGCCATCATGAATTCATCGAAGACATTCTCTTTGACTACGATACTTTCGTGCTGTTCAATTACCTGAGTTGCGTCTTCATCCATGAGTCTGACTACATACTCAGTAAGGCTTTTAAGACCCAGTAAAGCCGATGCTTTCTCCGCTTTTGCCTTGATCTCTTCGTCAAGGCGAATATCTAAACGTGCTGTTGCCATAAAATCTCCTTCGTACGGATACATTCCGTAATGATGATTATTGTAGTGCAAAGTTTGGACTTACACAATTTGTACGGAGGATCTACGGAGGTGAAGAGACTAGACAACCGTAAACACGAAAACCAACGATGTAATGAAAAATGTCACGCGTGTCGTAATTGAAGCTACTGGACGATTAGAAATGCCCTTCATCCTTGCTTGTGTCCAAGCAAATCTACCCTATGTCATCGCTAATCTTTTGAGGATAAAAAATGTTCGCTGGGGCTATCGGACAAAGAGCTAAGAACGACCGTTTAGACGCTGCGCTTATTGCCCACTATGCTGAAAAATTCAGCCTGAGTTAACCGAGCAAAAAAGCCGAAAAAATACGATGCTAAAAAAAGGGTACCAAACAGCTAGCTCATTGACTTGTTTAGTGTGAAGTTATGGCATTACATTCATTATTTAACATAATGTACGTAATACGCACTGAGTAATTACTCCATTCGGGCTGCTAATCCACATAGCCAAGCCTCCGCAAGCCATTGATATTCCTTGTAAACCGCGCCCGTTAAACTTTTTTGCGATGCTTTCCCACATCGCTTTGATGTCCGGATTGTCGTTGCGATCAGCGTGACAACCTAATAAAGCTAACTCTGGGTCAATTCCTGAATTCTCCGCAAGAAAAACTGCTTCTGAATCAGAGATATACCGACGTCCTTTGCGCATTTCACTGATTCTAGACGCCTTTACATTAAGGTCGTGCGCTATTTGTTTGTCTTGTACGTAGTTTTGAGCCTTTTTATAGGCATCTAACAGCTGACTTTGATACATAGCAATTTCTCCTTTACCTCGATTTTAGCTTATTAATTACGGATTTTCGTATCTTGCAGTTACGATTTTCCGTAATTAGACTTACGAAAAATCGTAATTCACAGAGCCTGTTTGGAGAACTCCATGAGCTTCGCTGCTAAACCCACTCGTAAGAATCCTGTCTACTTCGAGCATCACTCGGATGGCTTCTGGTGTTCGATTGATGGGATGCCGGAATACTTCAAATCCAAACATGAAATGTATCTCTATGCGTGTGAATCAGACCGAGAACTGATTGAAATCACGCACGAAAATGAGCCTGAACTTCGTGCCAATGGTGCTTTTGATCGAGTGTTCCGTGATGAATAGAACTGTAATCGACTATGTGAGCTTTTCAGGTTCCCCGCTTCTTTTGGAACGCTGCAAGGAAATGGCGAAGCAACGTTTCTGCCTTGAGCAAATCAACGAGTTTGAATCTCAAAATGCGGTGGCTATCAAGCATCGAGAGCAAACCAAAATCATGCACTTTGCCGAAAACTTGGCTCAGGTCTTAGGCTGTGTCGAGTCTGAAAACTTCGCCAATCGCGACCTGTATTTTGCGGCCATTGATAAGGAGTTGGTTAACGCTGATTTGGTGGTCAACACAGACGTATCTTTTAACGAATGTTACCAGCACCTGATCTCAAACATCGGTATCGATATGCTCGATACCCTTTGTCACGGTGAAGTCGAATCGTTTCTTGAATTGCTCGAAAACGAAATCAGCTATGAGAAAAACAATGTCTGGACTATGGAACGTCGAGGTGGTTTTTCAGGATACCGCTATTCTGCAAAGCTTCTTTGCAATGGTACTCAAGCTGGCTTAGTCGCTTGGGGTGCCGCGAACTTTGGCTATTACGTGTCGTTTTCCGGTAAAGGCTGTGAGGCCATCAACATGGAAGCGCTACATAAGGCATTAAAACAAATGGTCGGCACAAAGCTCACTCGTGTAGACCTAGCTCTGGATGATCTTCAAGGCAACGTATCGATTGAAGATATCAAACAGAAATACATCGATGGTGAGTTTATCACTCGCGGTACGCCTCCTAGTTGGGGCGAGTTCTGGGGCGGTAAAGGCATGAGTAAAGAAGACCGTAAGAAATGTGGTTTAGTGCCTGATTCTGGGCATACGTTCTATGTCGGTGCTCGTGAAAACGGAAAGGTATTCCGCGCCTATGACAAGGCGGCTCAAATGAAATGTGAAGAGTATCCCAACTGGAACCGCTTTGAAGTCCAGATAGGAAACCGTTACAGGGTAATTCCACTCGATATTCTAATCGAACCTGATCCGTATTTTGCAGGTGCATACCCTGCCCTTGCCTCTCTGATTGATGACGTCGAACCCATCCGGATTTCGACCACCAAGATTCAATTTATGACCTCATTTGAAAATGCGGTTAAACACGCTCGCGTTCAGTACGGGAAGCTGGTCAATGCCATGCGCCAACTGTACGACGACGATGCACACATACTCGAAACCCTCACTAAGGGGCTCGAATTAACAGACATCCCCGACCGCATTAACTTTCCAGTCGGTCGGGACTTCCATCTAGAAAAAACTGGAGAAATATTATGCCATTAACAGTTGTTGTCATCGGTTGTGAACACTCTCAAGGTCTATCCAAAAAGGATGACCGTCCTTACAACTTTGCACAGGTGAACTACCTCGCTCCTAATGAAGGCTGGAAATCAGAAAAAGGCGAATGTAAGCCTGTGGGTCTGGTTCAAAAGCAAATTGCCATGAACCCTAACCCGTCTCTGGTCGCTGCGTTTAAGGAGCTGGAAACGCAATTTCCAATGACGTGTGAGCTTCATCTTGATGCTGACCCTCAGAATCCGGCACGAAACATTGTTGTCGATATCAAGCCATTTAGTGGCAAGGCTTAACGCATGGCTAAGTGTGTAATCGAACATAGCGGGTATTTCATCAGCTCACCGAATCTGTGCGATTACATGATTTTGACCGCTGAGGAAGTCAACCAGCTAACGCAGACTGTCTCAGGGTCACTCACTATCGATTCTGACCTTTATCAACTTGTTTCGGGGTATCTATTGCTTTCGTTTGTATCGGGTCACGTACTGGGAAGAATCGTAAAAACTATGGGGCGTAGATAGCCCTAAACAACTCACTAACAACGGAAATATCACTATGAAATATCTAAATACAGCTAAGAAATACGCATCAAAAGTAGCAATCGCAGGCGGTGCGCTTTTCGCTTCTGCTTCTGCATTTGCGAATGAAAACCCTATAACTAAGGCAATTAATGATGCCATTGCTGCGGGTACGTCCAACTACTCACTTGTTGTTGTCGGCTTGATTGGTCTTGCTGCTCTTGCCTTTGGTCTAGGACGTATTACTGGCGGTATGCGCTAAGGGGTTCTCATGGTTAGCCTAGTGTCGGACGTTGTAACGATTATTTTGGCTGTATCTGTTTTTATGGCGTTCCTCTACGGCTTTTATACTGGTGTTAACGCCTCCTAATTCGGGGGCGTTTTTTCTTCTAGGTTCTTCTATGCGTAGCGCAATCAACACTCTTCTAGTTATCTTCTCTCTTATGGTTGCCGTGCTCGTTTCTGTTTCTGCTAAGGCTTCGTGTGCTATCGGTATCGAGCGTGAAGGAGTGTCTTGGGATTGGAGTAAGTACGGTAATGCTCCGTACGTTTGCGGTAACTCGTGTAAGTCTGTCCTTAAAGATGTATCCGTCTGCTTTCCTGATGCTGAACGATGCACTGGTGATTTCATAACAGACGGTAATGCATGTCCTGATAGTGATGGCATGGTCGCAGGGGGTGACTTCCCTGAACCCGATAACGGCGGCGGTGATAACGGTGGTGGTGACAATGGCGGTGGCGATGATGATTGTCTCGGTGGTGTTTGTGCTTACCCTGCTGATATTCGTTCTTTGCACGATGCGATTAATTACGCTGAGGAATCAAGTTTTAACGTTGCAGGTGAGGCAGCTACTGGTCTCAAAAGGACTCAAATTCTTTCTGTCCGTGCTGGGATTGTCGGTGCTAATTACACCAAAAGATTGCTCGATAAGTTAGATCAAGTTCGCACAGAACATTTTGCTGATATGGATGCTGCCTTGAATACCATCAAGGTTAAGACCAATTCCATTGAAAGCAAGATGGACAGCATCAATACCAAGGTCAATACAATTGCGACTAGCACAAGTAGTGCCGCTACTAATCTCCAGCAAATCAATCAAAAGCTCGATGGTTTAGGTTCTACGGACTATTCAAGCGTTCTAAGTAGCATCAATAATCAAATTGGTTCCCTTAACAGCTCTATCTATGGAGCTGCAACCAACACTCAGAACGTCATTAACAATCAGACCAGCTCTTTAAACAACACCATTACAGGTATGGGGAATAACCTCACCAGTGCGATTTATAACAGTGCAACCATGTTTGGTTCCAATAACGATGTTAAGGCTGCGGTCGAGGGTCTAGGTTCTGGCATTAGCGATATTGCTAAGGGGGTCGGAGATATCAAAGACGGCCTGTCTACTGGTGACTATTCACATCGTGCACCAGAGGGTGAAATTGACTTCGTGGATATGCCTTTGTATCAGCCTAGTGCTATTGAGGAACTAGAGGCTGAAGCAAAGGAACTTGGGGCTCAATACGATGAGAAGGTCAAAGAATTTAAGAACGTGTTTAGTCTTGATGAGTCTCGCCTTAAGGTTGGTGAGTTTAACGACCATGCTATGCAGTTCACCATTGCGAACGGCCAAACAGTAACAGGTAAGTCTGCGGTCTTTCCAGCTCTGGTCGATGTCGCTCCTTGGATTGCCGCCGCGATTCTCTTTGTTGCTATTCTTGCTGGCGTTCGTCAGCTAGGGAACTGATATGGAATTCATTTTATCTCTTCTTCAAGGTCTAGGCGATGCTGGTCAAACGGTGGTTGATTTCTTTTCCAACGTACCTAACTGGTTCGAGCAATTGTTCATCTATCTCAATGCTTGGTACGTAAAGATTCGTCTCTACATGCTCATTAAGTACGTTGAAATGTCTTATCGCACTGCTGAATTTTTGCTAAACGAAATCGGCTTTGCTGAGTTCATTATTTCCGCCTTCAATGCCTTACCTAGTGAAATTCGTTACTACGCTTTTCTGTTCAAGATACCTCAAGCAATTAACGTTTATTTCAACTTTCTAGCGACTGGCTTTGTTATGAAAATGTCGAGGTTATAACGCTATGGCCATACGTATTAGAACTGGCGCTAACGGTTCATACAAATCTTCTTATGTCTCCTATTTTACGGTGCTTGAGGCTCTGAAAGCGGGTCGCGTAGTGGTGACAAACATCCAAGGCATGGCACCACTTCACATCATGGAAGAGCGCTTAGATATTAAGTTTCCATCAACCTCTAAATTGATTCGTATATCGAGCAAAAATGAGCGTGGTTTGGAGCTTTGGCAATACTTCTTTTGTTGGGCGCCTTTGGGGGCTTTGATAGTCATTGATGAATGTCAGGATATCTATTCGCCGAAGGTTGGCTTTGATATCAAAAAGATTCGTTACAGGCCGCTACAAGAATTCCTTCCAAACCTTCCTGATGGTTATGAAGACTTTTTCAACTCTCGTTATGTGCCTGTCAATATGGAAGAGTTAGACCCTTGCGATATCGATGATTGTGGTCATGCAGAGTACGACCAGGACGGACGAATTATTTATCCGTTCACCTTCAATGAGGGGTTCATGCGTCATCGACATTACAACTGGGATATTGAACTCTTGTCACCCGATTGGAAGCAGATAGACTCGGGCATCAAGGCGTGTGCAGAAGAGTGCTTCTTCCATAAAGGTCGTGATGGTTTCTTTTGGACTAAGCGTAAACCTTACATTTTCCGGCATGATAAGAGCGTTACGACACCTTCCATTCCAAAAGGCTCTCATCCTAATTTGACCGACCAAAAAATTCCTTTGGATGCGTTCCTTCTCTACAAGTCGACAACGACTGGTAAAGCACAATCATCCGGTCAGATGAACATCGTTTTTCGCAGCCCTAAGTTTATAGCGGTGTGCTTACTTTTTATTTTTTGTGTGGGGTACATGGTATATGGAATATCCGATTTGGTTGATCGTTACTCTGAGGAAGATTCGCAACCGGAAGCGACGGAAGTTTCGTCTTCCGATTCCTCAAAAGCTAATCAATCTGGTGAAAAGGGTGCTCAAAGCAATGCTTCTTTATCTGATGGTGGGAATCGGGATTCGTCTAACACTGGTCCCTCTAATCCAGATGCTCGTTTAGCAGTTCTTCGGAATATGTTGGGTATGTATGACGTCCAATCTTTGTACTACACGGGGCATTCCACAAAACGCTCTGATAAGGGCTTTGACTTCTTTGTCACACTGGAGGCCGTAACACCGCTTGGAACTTATCACATCACCGATTCGTTTCTGGCCGCTAACGATATCAAGTACGTTCACTATGATGATTGCTTCCTGAAACTGACCAAACAGGCCGTTAACCTCAACGTCTTTTGCAAACCAGTTCAGAGAGAGACTCTAGAACGCCTCCCTGATTCTGGTTCACCTGAAATTAAACTCTTTTAAGGATCTCCTATGGAAACCATCACTTTTACTGAAGCAGAAATTGAGTTCATCATTGAATCGTTCTTCCTTTATAGCTTTGCTGGCGTAACCGCTGCATTGCTTTTCTATGATGGCGTAATGTGGCTACTTGGAGAGTCGGCCAGATTAGTCAAATCTCGTATCAAGAACATTTCTACTGATACTGCTCGCCGCAATGTCGAGTAAGCGAAGCGTCCGAGACTGAGGAAGCAAAAATCCTCATTGTTTATTAGAAGTGCGTTCACACAGGAGTTTCAACACATGGTTAAAATAGTTAATTCATCTCTAGCTAAAAATAGTCGCTCTGTTTCTTGTTCTCGTTGTTTAGGTCCTTTGACTACTGATGATACGTTTCGCTTGCTTTCTGCTTGTAAGTCTTGCAGAGATAAATATAAGGCTCATGTTAGAAGTGCGATGATCAACTGTGCTCATGACTATCTCTTTAATGTTAGGCGCCCTTAGTGCGCAGATAGCCCCTGTCACTTGTGACGCTCTAGCCCCGCAGGGAAAAGCTCACTCGATATAGGTTAAGGGAGTGATTCACTTCACTGAGCGAAAACGCGCGAAGCGCCACTCCCCTACCTGAAACCACAAAATCACACCTCCTTCCTGCCAAGATCGGCCTTCCAGAGACTATCAACACTAGTGGCGTTCAATGCCACTGCAACTCGACAAACTCTCAGCACACTATCATTTGAGTGCCGAAAATGATTGCCCTTACAAACAGCAACAGCGAATAAGCGACGACGACGAAAACTGAGGAGGAGAAGCTTAGAGCTAGGTGCGTCAACGATTAATGCAATTGGTTTGATATTTAATCCTCTTTCATGTAGAACATTGCCAAAACCAATAATTAACCCACATCCATTAAGGAAAATAGATGTTTAAGTATGCATTAATGCTTTTGTTGTTGGCGTCAAATTTGGCTCATGCGGACTTAATAAAACCAGATGACACCCAAAATTGGACTGTTAGCGGATTAGCACACTACGTTAGATCAAAGGAAGATAAGTATTTCTCTGCGAATATCGTTTCTTGGGGAAACAACTCTTCAGTTGTGGCTTTTGTTGATGCTAACGGTTTTTGTTACGCCAGTGATAAAAACAAGCTTAAGACCGTCAAAGTTAAGTATCAATGGGTGAAATTCATCCAGAAATGCTCTTCTAGTACTGCGTTTTGGCTTCCCCAATCCCAACGCGGTATTGAGTTTGTTAAACAGAGCTTCTCTGGAAATTCCGACGTTACTATTAGCTTCGACAGCAAGACATATACATTCTCAACCAAAAAATATACATCTGTTCGCCAGCGCTGGGAAAGGACTCAGAGCACTCTTGGTGATGCACTGTAGGTCGGCGATTTGATACGCCCCGTATAGTAATACGGGGTGAAAGTCTTATTAAATTTACCTATACGCATGCAGATTTATATTCAATTTTGTGACTAAGAAACCCATTTATTAGTTGTCCAAATGTTACGTTATTCTTAACATAGCCAGAAATTCAATAAGTTAGGTTTAAGCAATGCCTTTTAACGTACAAAATCCAAGAAAAGAAGTATTTAAAATATCTTATGACATGCCAGAAACATCTGATCACACAATAGATGCGGAACTATTAGGCACAGCAATCCTTAGTATGAGTAGAGCACTTAGGTACTCAGATAAGTTGCTCAATGGTGAAGAGTCCAATATACAAGTTGAGGTAAAAGCTCACGAAGAAGGTTCTTTTGTAGTTGAGTTTGTTACTTGGCTTAATAGCGGCGGTGCTAACGTATTGAGTACAATTGGCCTAACTGGTCTAGGCATAGGCGCAGCTGGAAACACAGTTTTTGGCATACTTGAAGAGATAAAGGATAAAAAGATTGTTGCGAAAGTTCATCACTCGAGTAAAAGAGTAGATTTAGAGCTGGAAAATGGTGAGATTGTTGAGTGTGACCCTCAAATCGCTGATATCGTGACAGACCACCATATAAGAAAAGAACTGGACCAAGTAATAAAAACTCCGGTTGCTGGAAAAGATAATGCTAAGTTCATAATTAAAGATGAACAAGATAATGAAATCGTAGAAATCGACAGCAACAAGGCAAGGTATTACAAGTCTATCTCGGCTAAGACTTTAGAAGAACAAACTGACGAAACAAAACAAGTGACAATCTATTTTTCTCAGGTAAACTTCGACGGCCCATCAGGTTGGAAGTGTAAATTACCGGATGGAGAAGTGGTAAGTGTTCGTATGAGAGACCAAGCTTTTAGGGATCGGATTAACAATGGTTATGAAGAATTCGCTAAGACTAAGGCTTGTGTCGTAAGACTCACAGAAACTGTGAGAACAAAGGCAGATAGCACTGTAACTACGAGCTACTATATAGAAGAAGTAATAAGACAGTTGAACAGCTAGAATGATTGAATTCGAAACAGTAATGCATCTATTGATCTTTGTGGGTTGCTTTATGGCAGCCCCTGGACTGTTTCGTGCGTGTCGAAATTTTGGTAGATCAATAGTTAAGTACTTTAATCCAAATACCACTATCGAATTAACAGTAGAACAACCTGACGGTAGCTATTCTCGAGAACGAGTAGTGCTCTCTGATACAGATGTTCTTGTTCAAAAACTGTTGAAAGCAAAGAAAACAAGCTAGCATGTCTGCAAATCAAGTCGAAGATAAAAAGAACTCTAAATCGTCCCAGAACACGACTATAGGTGGTGTGTCAGCCGTTTTGATCGGTGTTACAAACCTAGTATTTCTAGGCAAACCAGAAGTACAGGGCATCGTTACCACGGCCGTTCCTATCGTTGTAACTGGATTTTTTAAGTTCGCTAATTATTCGTTCGTATATCTCGGTTTGGATGATATGGAGAGTTTGAAAGCTCGTGTGAAACTCGAGAAAAAAATTAAGTTTTACGAGAAACGTCTTAAACAAGCGAACGAGATTGGTAGAGACGAAAGCGAAATTGATGAATTGAAGAAATGCCTCTTAGATGCAGAGAAGGCAATGGGTCAACTTCCAATTTAAGCTTTTCGATTCGTATCAGGTAACAAATATATAAGGCTCTCTGCGAGCCTTATCTCTACATCAGCGCCGCTATTATCCTCGCATATTTCAGTAACTTCGTAGTTGTTTTTAGCTCTAACTCTGACTGTATTTCTAGTAAAGCTATTCCGGATAGTATTTCTTGCGCGGAAACCATTTGACCAGTTGGTAACTCCAATTTATCAGCGTGCATTCTGAACTGTTTCCACTCTTCTCGATCAGAAAGAACCCTGCCTTTTGAAAGTCTCATCAGCCTGCGACATTCCTTAGGGATATCTCTTCCCGAATCCCAATCTTTGACTGTTCTCACACTTTTAAAACAAAGCTTTGCTGTCTCTTCAACGGATAATCCGCATTCAAATTCACGAAAAATGTAGTTCTTGGTCATTTCGTGATACTTCATGATTCACTCTCTCAAAAGCGAAAGAGTTTATTAAGGTATTTATCTTAATGATATGAATATCATTGAACATAAACAGTCGTAATACGAATTGATAGTCTTAACATCAGATGTTAAAGACGAGTCAGTCTATGTCGTTTGCTTCAAATTCTTCGTACACTGCTAGCGTAAATTTGTGAACAGCTATATATAGACAAAGTACCACTAAACAAGAAGCAAGGTTTAAAACATCGCTACCGATTAACAGTGTTCTTTCTTCACTTAAAGTCAGTTGAAGGAATCCTAGATTTAATAGAAGTGTGTAACTTATGAAACCAAATAAGATCAGGAAAGCTACTCGGTAAATGAGCTTTACTGCTGCCTTAGTTCTTTGAAATGAGCTAGCGAGAAAGAAAAGAATGAGGGGTAACGCAATTAGTGCACTTTCAAAATACATCATTGCTTACTCCTCTTTGTGTTTGTTCTTTCAACTAGATTTTAGGTTGGTCAAAATCCTTGCGATATTCAATAGCTTAGTTGAAGTTTTAATTTCTAGCTCAGAGTTTATTTCTAATAATGCGATACCCACCATAATTTGCTGCGGTGAGACTAACTGGCCATTAGGGAGTTCCAGCCTGTAGTTGTTCATACGAAAGCCTTCCCAACAACTACTTGGAGCTAATTCTCTACCTGATACGAGTCTCATTAGGCGTTTACACTCCGGTGGGATTGGATTCCCCATATCCCACCGTTTGACCGTACTCACACTTTTGAAACAGAGTTTCGCTGTAGTTTCGACGCTAAAACCGCACTCTAGTTCTCTAAAAAGCTGATTTTTGTGCATTACACACCTCCAATCGAGCTTTAATAAGATAAGGTTGGTTAATACTTAGTGACTGATATGCAACAAGTTTTAACATAAGGCCGCGTAATGCGCACTGGCTTGAGGAAAAAATAAAGGCAACTTTAATAATATTTTCAATAAGTTACCTTTACTTTGGCCTCATAAAACTATGCGGTTTTTTTCTGATTCGTTACACGCTCGACTGCTTCAATTACACGCTCATTTTTGGAGCGTTCAGCCATGATTGCGAGCAATGTTAAGTCTGGGTCTAGTCCCAAAATTACTGCCACCTCACACGCTAGATCATCACTCATAGAGCGGCCATTACGCCAGTTTTGTACTGTCATATGGCTAATTCCTAGGAAATTAGCAACTTCACGTGTGCTATGTATTTGTTTTTCCTCACATAGCTGGTTCAGTAAATCTAAGGTGGTTAACATGTTTTTTACCTCCAAGTCGGAGTATATGATAAAAGGATGCAGTAAATACCCTGTTTACACACATATGCAAATGATCTTTAATTGAACCGTCTAAGTTGAAGCAGCATTTGAGAAACGTTGGAGATGCTTGGACACGTCAAGCCGGGAGGCTTTGCGATTCATCAATATTTGGCATTAGATCCAAAACTTATCCCCCCATAGTGATTCGAAGCGCTTATGGGGGGAATCCGAACGATGAATTGCAACCTCTTAAGTATTGACCGGATAGATAAGAATTGAATCAACTCACTGTCAGATACAAGCAAAAATTAGGCTTTAGCCCCGCATGAATTACGATCCATTACAGCATAACGAACAGCAGAAAAAGAAACGCCAAGAGCGTCCTTTATGTCGTCTGCATTATTCTGTAATGATGCGAATCCTTAACAATCCTTCATCGTCAGCCGCGTTTCTTACAGAGAACGGCCGTGCCAGTCAGCAAAGCATGGTAAACGATGTCGCCCGCTTTATGTATGTTCTTGTCAATGAAATGTGCCTAACTACAGGCAAAATTGGCGTTGATACGCAACACGGCTTTCTTTTAAGAACCTGGGGTTACATCGGTAAAGAACTCAATATGCCTGAGTGGCGTGTCAAACAGTGCAAAGATTATGCGATTCGCAAAGGTTGGATCACCTCTGTTCAGCCTCGAGAACGTTATACTGGTAAGGATAACCTCGAGAAATGGCGCGGCTTGGCGTCGATTAAGAAGATCACCGACAAATACTTTGCTGACTTAGGCATGCTTAAAGAGCGTCTAGAAGCGAAACAAAAGGCACGTAAGTACTTAAAGAAACGTGCAACTCAATGGCAGCGCCCTATTAAGTACATTCTCACTCCAATCACCCTACTCGCTCGCCGTCGTAAAGAGCGACTGCTTGCATCTAGCCAAGTTACACAACTACCAAAATCTCCGCCAATTCCTATATAAGCGACCTTTTCTTTTATGCCCCTTAGCTGGGGATTTTTTCGTTGCTTCACGCTAAATACCAATGCTATATGCCACAATTCTAAAGCCTTACTTCCCATCAAACCTGTGCCTTTGAATCGTTGCCGGTGCGAAGAAACGGATCATGCACATCATTTGTACATTTTACTGCTCCTAGATTTACTCCTGCTTAATAGTCCTAGCTCTAAGTCCTAATGGTTACTTTTCATAGTCTTCGACTAGAACGGATAGTAGAGATTTATAAGGGTATTAGGGATACACCCTGCGGGTGTTTCGAAAAGGAAGCGGCTCTTTTTGGTCGCAAGCGACCTGGAGCCTTTAAGCTGAAGCATTCCAACACAGTCGATCAGCTTCAGCAAACCCTTCATATGTATAGGACATTAATGTCGCTTCGCGACGGGCTTAGCAAGAGTTAAAGTGAGCATTCTCACTTGTTCTGTGATTTCGATAATTTATTGTTTAGTACCAGTGAGTTAAGATTCATTTATGGCATGTAAATGAGCATGCACACTTATCAAGCAAAGTGCGTATGCGCATGATACAAATGTTATGCCTTTTATCGAAAAGTGAGAGTATGAAGAAGCCTATTAATAAATTAGTCGTATGGGCGACGGTACCTTTGACCATATATGCTCTAATTGATATAGCATCTAATATCAGAGGATTACATGATAAATACGAAGACTACCTTTCTGGGTACTCGATTATTAGGGATCTATTGTATGTCTGGATTCCTAAGCTAGCAGAGTTACCTAATTGGTTTACAGCCTATATTGCAACGGGCTTTCTGTTCAAATTTGCGTTAGTTCTGTTAAAAATGCTTCACCCATATAGTAAACAGCCAAGTTGGGGAGAGGTTCTGCTAACAGCAGTCCGTCATATACTAGCTTGGCCATTTGTACTAACTAACTTTGTAGTCATTGCATTTTTCGCATGGAAAAGAGGCGACCTCCAAAAATCTGAGCAAGAGCTTGGTAGCAAAAACTACAATGCTCTAGCTTATGTTAAGTCAATTTTCCAATATATAGGCGTTGTCTTGATAGGCTTTGTTATCATTTCAGTGGCAATTGGGGCGTGGTAGCACAGGCATAACAAAGCATTTAAGAGTGATTCGCAACGCTTGGCATTTTTACTATGCGTTTCGTTTAGGGTTTAAGGTGGTATGCGTGAGCTTCGGTATTGCTTTACTCACACCTTAACAGGGCGTTATGTTTACAACTTTAAGGGTAGAGTTTGAAAATTGATTCAGTATTGCAATTTCTAGAAGAAGTTGAACAGCATCAAGCTGTCCAAATGTTCCGTGGGCAGGCTAGAGATGAGTGGGAGCTTCTTCCGTCTATTGCTCGTATTTCTACTGATAATTTACCGTCTAATTACGCAGATGGTTGGCGTGGCGTAGAAAGAGATCTTTTAAACCGTTTTAAAAAACATGCAGTAAGGTTTATAGATAAAGAGCCAAAAACACAAATTGAGTGGATGATACAAGCTCAACATCACGGTGTTCCAACAAGGCTTCTCGATTGGTCAACGAATCCGTTAAAGGCTCTATACTTTGCTGTTGAAAATCCAAGTCATGATGATGTTGATGGTGTGGTTTATTTATTCTCTCCTGGTTCTTGGAGAACATCATCGCATGACGTCGACGGCGAAGCTGAGCAGGTTATAACAGCTTTCCATCCACATTTTATAAATGAACGTGTCGCAGCTCAGGACGGTTGTTTTACCCTGTTCCCATTTTCAAGGAAAAAATCAGAAGATACATTTGCTCCAATGAAAGACGGCTTTTGCCCTCAAAATGACATTATCAGTATGGTTAAAATTATCGTGCCTAAAGAATCGAAAAGTAAAATCCGAGGTCAATTAACAAGGCTAGGTATTACTGATGTGTCAATGTTTCCAGATTTAGACGGTGTAGCGAAAGATATTCGGAGAACCTTTGGGTGCTTGTAAACATAACAAGAACATCAAGTTGACGCTTTTTACTGCGCATTTTTGGTGTGGAGTCCGGTGCGCTTGGTGGGTTAAATGGGGCGCAACTTATGTTAGGCGTTATACATTTTGAGGAAATCTTGCGATGACAATGTATTATAAATATCGTTCTTTTTCAGAGTTCAGTATTAAAGAGCTACTATATCAAGAGCTTTACTTCGCTACTCGACAAGAAAGTAACGATCCTTTTGATAGTAAAACATTTTATGAGTTCTCTGCTAATAAAGACTACTGGTATAATTTAATCGAAATCGTAGCTTCAAAATTTACAGGGTTCAAAGAATCTGACATAACCGCTATTGCTCAAAAGCTTGCTGCTCTGAGTCCGATGACCTACGAACAAGTTTCTAGCCTTGATATCACAAATATAGTTTTTGAAAGCATTGAGAATCAAAACCTCCCAATATCAACTATTTTTGCAGCTCATTTTAAGGAATTAATCGAGCTTTATGCACCAGAAGAAAGTTATTTTACGTGTTTTTCCAAAGTAAAAGATGACCCGTTAATGTGGTCGCACTATGCAGGAAATCATCAAGGGTTCTGTCTAATATTCCAACCGATTAATGGACAACTTAATCAGCACCCGCTTTATCGTCGTACTAGCATTCGACGAGAAACTCCCAAAGGTTTAGCTCCTTCAATGGGAATGGGACTGCCTGAATCTTTCTTTTTTCAACCCGTAGAATACCAAGAGAAAGTTGAACACCTTTGTGCTTTTTGTCGGTTACCTGCTGGTGTTACTAAAATTAACCTTGAAGAAAATGAGAGACTAAGCTTAGTAACTAAACAATCTAACCAGTATGTTCAAAAACATCAATCTTGGGAGTATGAGCAAGAAGTTCGTTTATCATTTACCCCAATATCTGGATACCTATACGGACAAAAAATGTTTTTAAGTAAACATGAAAGGTTGTTTCATTATGATCCTTGTCAACTTGTAGGCATTGTCTTTGGGTCGAAAATGAGTGCTGAAAACAAAAGTAGAATTCGAGAAGTAATCATAGAAGTATTGAATAAAAGAGAATTATATAAGCAAGACAAACGAGTGTTGTTTAACTTTATGATATTTGAAGCAGAATTGTCTTCAACTCAAAGAAATTTAAATATTAAACCACATGAACTCTTAACTTTAGTCAAGAATTACAAGCCAGATTCACCAGACTTTGAGCGATTTTACGCAGAATGGGAAAGCGGTGTAGGCATGAAAATTGACGGTAGTTCTAGTTCAAGGGTAGTGATATCGGAATAAAAATGTATAACAAAGAATTTAAGAGTGATTCCCAACGCTTGGCATTTTCTTTATAATAACCCTGATGAATACATAACTCCCCGCTTGTTTCTTTTAACGTCAGTTAAGGTAACGAGCTATGTCTCTAAGAACACAATTCTCGCGCTTGGTGGATGACATCAAGCGCACCCGTCAAACACTTGAAGACCAATCCCCCAATTGGGCTAACGTCCCTACCCTTAAACTTGCTTCAACTTTGAAGCAATACGCGATCGACAACTTCAAAGCAGCCAGCTCGATATTCGATAAAAAAGTCGAAGCGCTCGAGAACCTGCAGAAACAAATTGATGAACTCCGTGCTCAAGTTGAAGGCGGTGAATCATGATATTAGGTTACGTGAAAGGAAGCGGCTCTACTTGGTCACAAGCGACCTGAAACCTTTTAGCTGAAATTCCCCAACACAGTCGATCAGCTTCAACACACTCTGCAAGTATATTGGCCGTTTATGTCGCTTTGCGACAGGCCTAGCAAGAGTGAAAGTGCGCATTCTCACTTGTTCTGTGACTTTGATAATTTATTGTTCTTTGTCAGTAAGTTAATATTAATTCTGGCATATAACTGAGCATGCACGCTTATCAAACGGGGAAGTATGAAGAAAATCTATAAATATATGCCTTTCCGAGAGGAGTTTTTTACCAACTATTGCCTACGAGCAAGCCAACGTGGAGTGTTGAATGATCCATTTGAATTGAGTCCGGCACAAGATTTAGTGGATAAAGTTCTTCGCGAGGGGCTCGGTGACGACTTCTTTGAACAAGCTGAACAATTTGCGACTGATGGTAATTTCAATGAAGTTGGTGTTATTTCATTTACTGAAAACTACAATAACCTTTTGATGTGGTCTCACTACGCTAATGAACATAAAGGGATTGTTGTAGAGTTTGACTATGAAAAATTAGATTACTTTTTCAATCACAAACTTTCCATGAGAGATACGATTGAACGAGTACTATACAATAGAGAACGCTTTTCACCCTTACAGACTGAAGTATGTGTTAAAGACTTACTTCTAACTAAAAGCGATGATTGGATATACGAAAAAGAGCATCGTATCTTACCAAAGTTGAAACTAGCTGATTATGTTCGTGTAGAGCGAGAGCTGTTCGAACAGCTTCATGAGTTTTACGATAACTTGTATGTAGACTTGTTTAATATCGTTGCAGAGGACGAACAGTCGGTCACTTTTGAAGTTGATCTTGTCGAATACGAACAGTTCAATAATCAAGACTGGGACGGTAATTCTACTGATGATCGAGAAGAAATGAAGTATAGCCATAGTGATGTGATTTTGAATGAAATCTATGGCTCTTTAGCAGTCTTACCCACATCTGTTTTCTTGTTTAAGTTGCCACCCGATTGTATATCTGCGGTTTTTGTTGGATGTCGTGCGTCTCATGAGGATGCTAGATTAATTCACAGTCTCATCGGTAGTAAAAATATACCTATTTTTAAAGCTCGGTTAAGTAAAACTCACTTTACTTTGGGTTTCGAAGAAATGTTCGTACAACAAAGCATTTAAGAGTGATTCGCAATGCGTGGAATTTTTACTTATGCGTTGCGTTTAGTTTTTAAGTTGGTATGCGGGCGCATCGGTATTGCGTTACTCACACCTTAATTTGGCGTTAGGCGAATATGAGGAGAATTCATTGGTAACTTTATTTCTGGGTGCAGGCTTTTCGAAATGGGCGTTTGACTTGCCGTTAGTGAATAATCTGTTTGATTTTGATATTAGCACCACCTCTGAAGCTGAAGAAAGAAGACTTGAGCTTATCAAAAAGGACTGGACTCTGTGGAGGGAAAGCAACCCTGATTGCACTCCAGAAAAGTTTGTTCATTGGTGCATTGAAAAGTCTAGCCACAGGAAAAGCCGAGTCATCTGGTATGTGAATCGACGCCTAACCGAACCATTTATGACCAGAATTCGTGGTTCATATTCAGCAGCAATGTTTGACGAACGTGTTGTTAGAGAAAATGAAAGAATTGTTTCTTTGAAACAATTCTTTAAAAAGCTGAAATATTTGGGTTTAAACGGCATTATTACATGTAACTATGACACGATTGTTGAATGTGCACTCGGAACATCGGGCTTTAATTATGGGGTGGTTGGAGAGCAATTAAGAGGTCGAGGAATCAACCCACAATTTCCATGGCAAAATGCGCATTTAAGAGTTACTGGTAACACACCATTGGTTAAGCTCCATGGCTCACTTTCGTGGGATAAAGACACAAAATATACAAGTGGTAAGCCAGGAAAGGCAGGTAACGCACTAATTGTCCCTCCGGCTCCTGAAAAAGAGCCGCCACTAGAACTAAAAGAAATTTGGGATCTAGGGGCAAATATATTATCTAAATCACAAACCATTATTATTTTTGGTTTTGCGTTTAATCCTTATGACCAAGCACTATTGGAGTATCTTAAAAAGTTTGGTTCAAACATCAAAAACGTTCTTCTAATTGACCCTTATCCACAGATAGAACGTGCTAAGAGCCTATGGAATAATAGCAAAATTGAAGTGTTGGACCCTCGTAAAAAATTTGACATTGAGCCGTGGATAAAAACGAGTACCGTGTCGCAAGCGGATATCGCCTAACAAAGCATTTGAGAGTGATTCGCAACACGTGGTATTTTTATTATGCGTTGGCTCAAGTGATTAAGGTGCATACGGAGGCTTCGGCATTGCGTTGCTCACACCTTAACAGTGCGTTATACAGCAAGGAAAATGTTGGTGATAGATAAGCCATACAAGAGAACATGTAGAGTATTTTCTGACAATTCATATGGCCGCTCTGGCAAAGGAGAATACATAAAGCATCCTCTATACGCAGATGCTCCTGCTCAGTACATCCGCGCTTATTTGCTTTTGCAAAAAGACTTAATTGAGCTGTTCGATTATGTTGAACCATCAGATCAGAACTTAAACACTCATTCTTTCCGTATTCATGAGTTGCTGATGAGGTTTTGTGTAGAGATCGAGGCAAACTGTACAGCTATTCTGAAAGAAAATGAGTATGCTAGCTCTGGTGCTAACTTGAATATGGGTGATTATAAGAAAATAGAACAAAGCCATTTTTTATCTAAATATGAAGTGATGGTTCCTAATTGGCATGGTGTAAAAGGTATAAGAAAACCATTTTCCAAATGGGCTTCAGGTGGTGGGTTAGATTGGTATCAAGCTTACAATAAAACCAAACATGACCGTCATGGTAATTTCCATCAAGCAACGCTTGATACTCTTATTGATGCTGCATGCGGTTTATGCGCGTTGATATCAGCTCAGTTCTGGACATACAGTTTCACTTCTTCGGACAACCTCATTACCATCTCTGGTATCGAAGTTGACGGGTTTGAATCAGCCATAGGTGAATTCTTCAGAGTTAAATTTCCTCAATCAATTCCTACTGAAGAGATGTACAGCTTTACTGCGGATGACATTGATAATGGCAGAGATATTTTCCAAAAGTTTCACTACATATAGAGCTGTGTAACAAGCTGTTTAAATGCCCCTTAGCTGGAGCCTTTAAGTTGGTGTACCCTAATACAGTCGCTCAGCTTCAACACACTCGTCTTGTATTTTGGCCGTTTATGTCGCTTCGCGACGGGCCTAGCAATAATTAAAGTGCGCATTCTCACTTGTTCTGTGATTTTGATAATTCATTGCTCTCTACCAGTTAGTTAAGATTAATTTATGGCATGTAAATGAGCATATAAAGTTATCAAGAAAAGTGCGTATGCGCATGAAACAAGTGTTATGCCTTAGAAATAATTTGGAGATTGTATGGAAGTTAAGTCTTTATCGGAAAGCATGTTATTTGTAACTGTACGTATTGATACAGTTGATGCGAATGGGAATGGCGGGTCAGGAACGGGATTTATCTTTTTACATAACTATAATGGCAACGATGTATTATCTGTCGTAACCAATAAGCATGTTATAGAGGGGGCTGTAAAAGGCGGTATTACATTTATCAAGCGAGAAGGTGGTAACCCTAAACTAGGTGACTCTTTTCGTATTGATTTCGACAATTTTGAAAGTGTTTGGTCTGGCCACCCTGAAAAAGATATCGATATTGCAGTTACGCCGCTTGTTCCTTTGCTTGAGTTTATGAAAGTAAGTCATAATGTTGATGTGTTTTTTAAGCATATTTCGTCAGAAGATATTCCTAGCGCTGCTAATGTCGCTGAAATTGATGCTCTTGAAGAGGTAGTTTTTGTCGGATATCCAAATGGAATTTGGGATAGCAAAAATTACACTCCAATAATTCGTAAAGGCACAACTGCTACACCTTACGCTCTTGATTTCGAAGGCACAAAGAAATTTATTATTGATGCTTCTGTTTTCGGGGGGTCAAGTGGTAGCCCATTATTTCTCCATAACTCAGGTACATATACTAGAAAAGATGGACGGACAGTTGTCGGTTCTCGGTTTTTCTTCTTGGGCGTTGTAGCTGCGGTGTTCTTTAAGCGTTCAGTAAACGAAATTGTAAGTTTGCCTATCCCTACTAGTTCAAAGGATGTTGTTGTAAACCAAGAAATGATTGATTTAGGTGTTGTTTATAAAGCTGATACTGTTGTTGAAGCTATTGAGTATGCGATTGATCGTGATACAAAGGCATAACAAAAACATTATGGTGACGCTTTACACTCGGTAGTTTTTGTATAGAGTTTGGTGCGCTTGGAAAGTTGATCATAGCGCGTCTTATGTTAGGCGTTAGTTTTTACAAGGAGAATTGGCAATGTCAGCTGAAAATTTTTTAAATGCAGAGACTGATACTTTTGGTGGCATAATCAAAGGTGACAATAAATTTAAAGTTCCTCTATATCAAAGAGACTATTCTTGGAACAAAACTCATTGGAATGATTTGTGGTTAGATATAGAGACTAACAGGCAAAATGATTCTAAACATTATATGGGTTCTATTGTTTTGGTATCTAAACACAAAAAACAATACGACATTATCGATGGTCAGCAACGATTGACAACCCTTACAATATTAGTTCTAGCTGTAGTTGACACTTTAAATGACCTAGTCAAACGCGATATTGATGTTGAGAACAATCAAAAAAGAATAGAACTACTAATTACCGACTTTATTGGGAAAAAATCTTTATCTTCATTGAATTACGAGAATAAAATTGAATTAAATGAAAGTAACAACCCTTTCTTTTCAACCTACTTAACCAACTTTCGAAAGCCTGTAAATATAAAATCAACCATCAAAAGTAACAAACTACTCTTTGAATGTTTCAATTATTATAAAGAATTAATTAAAGAAGAGATATTCACGGGTGAAGATGTTACTTCGTTAATTTCCTTTGTTGAGTATATTTCTGATAGCTTGTTATTTATCCAAATTACAGCAACAGATGATTTGAGTGCTTATCTTATTTTTGAAACGCTAAATGATCGAGGTTTAGACTTATCTGTCACTGATTTATTGAAAAACTATCTATTTTCAATAGTTGACGAGGCAGATAAAAGTCATGTTAAAAACATCTGGGATATAACTATTAACCACGTTTCCTACTCAGGATTCCCGAAATTTCTCCGCCATTATTGGATGATGCAAAATGGTTTGATTCAAGAGAAAGAACTGTTTAAGACTGTCAAAAGGCATATAAATACTCCTAGCACAGCATTTGAACTGTTAAATAGTATGAGTGAAGTTTCTGAGGTTTATGCTGCTCTTAGTGATTCAACCCATCAATTATGGGAAGGTGAGGAGAAAGTTAAAAAGCATATTAGAGAGTTAAGTCTATTTAACGTTACCCAATGTTACCCATTGTTGATTAATGCTTATTTGTACTTAGATCATGATGATTGGGTTGCTACTTTAAGGATTTGCTCAGTAATTTCATTTAGATATATGGTCATTTCAGGGTTAAACCCAAATGCGTTAGAGTCAAAGTATAACGAGGCATGTAAAGCCATTAATGCAGGTACTGCCAAAACGGCAAGAGATATATTCTTTATACTACAACCACTTTACGTCAGCGATGAAGATTTTGAACGTAACTTTGAATCCAAATCAATCAGAACTAAAAGATCATCAAAATTGGCTAGGTATATAGTTTATAGCATTGAAAACCATCTATCTGAACATTCGTTTGATTTTGAGCATGACAATGGCTCACTTGAGCATATATTGCCAGAAAATCCGTCATATGAATGGAATGAAAACTTTCCGAAAGACATTGAAGAAAGCTTTATTTACAGGCTTGGCAATTTCACATTATTAGAGTCGGATAAGAATCGTGTCATTGGCAACAAAAACTTTGAACAAAAATCTGAAGTTTATAAAACAAGTAGATATGAAATAACGAAAAGGTTTGGTTATCAAAAATGGCACCAAGATAACCTTAAAGCTAGACAAAAATATTTAGCAAAACAAGCTAAAGCCATATGGCATCTACCTTACGTGTAAAGTAAAACCTAACAAGTTGCTTAGCAGGGCGTTATGTGGCTGAACGCGATGGATTGTGAGTTGTGACAATTGCAAACAAATTAAGTTAAAAAAGCTTAAGAACTTAGGGTATCGTGCTTTTGGGTGAGCCCTTTTCAATATTTTCCAGTGGTAAGTATTGGCGAAGCATCGTAAATGATTATTTTGCTTGTAAGTCGTGGGCTCAACTACTCCATTTGAAAGCAGAAACTTATCACGGAAGCAATGGTCAATAGGTTCAAATAGCGACGTTGACCGAAAAGGTTTGTATCGATGGCCTCACCAAACAACAAACTGCTCAAGAGGGTTTCGCAACGCGTGGAATTTAGTGGTTAAAGTGATTTGAGGCGACATTGGTATTGCGTCACTCCCCCTAGCAGGGCGTTATACCACAATCAATCATCTAACCTGTTCATGGCTTTACGGTAAACATCGCTACGTTCGCGTTTTCCGACGGCTAAGACGGTGACAATGATAACATCGTCTTCAACTTTGTAGACGAGACGGTAGCCCGATTGACGCAACTTAATTTTATACATATTGTCAGCTCCAGAAAGCTTTGAAGCCGGAACATGTGGGTTATCTAAGCGCTCGATTAGCTTTTTCTTAAATTGTTGTTGCAGAGTAGCACCAAGCTTTTTCCACTCTTTGAGTGCACTCTTTTTAAAGTCGAGTTTATAGGTCATCAATATTGACCGAAATGCTCTCTTCGGATTCACGCTCTTTAGCGATAGCGAGCAATTCAAGATCTTCGAGCCTATCCATCATCATCTCGTACGCTTCGGCAGGTACGCAATAGAATGCGGGTTCATTGCGGTTTAAAACAGCAACAGGTTCACCGTTAGCACTAGTTGCAACTTTCATCGGGTTAGCTTTCAACTCGGTAATGCTTGCAGCAACATCGGCTAAAATTCTAGTGGTCATATAATCGGTCTCTTAAGTGGTCTTTATATTGGTCATATTAGCCTCAACCAAGCGGTATCACAAGTTGCTTAAGAGTGATTCAAAGTGCGGGGCATTTTTACTATGCGTCGGTTTCTGTTTTTAAGGTATTATGCGGAGGATTAGGTATTGCGTTGCTCACACCTTGCAAGGCGTTGGAGAACTGACTATGCATAATGACAAGCGATACAGAGAAAAATTTGGAATAGGTGATCCGGGAAAACAAAGAGGCCGTGTGGACACTGGCTGCTGCCCAAACCACAATCAGCCTCATTGACTGCCGTCAGCACCCTAAGACTTTTGGATAGAAAGTATGGATACTCGTAGCCAGAGCTTGTTGCTCTCCGCCCTCTCGCGATGGGCTCCGCTGAGTCAAACCGACCTCGTTCACGCCCTAGACGATGTCACCATTCATGCCCATCAACCGCTCGAGAACCTCTTTTGCAGCGGTGATGTCGTGCTCGATGTGCACTTCGTACTCGACGGCATCGGCCGCTATTTCTACCTCGATGAGCAGGGCAATGAACGAAATAAGTCTCTGGTCACCACAGGCGGGGCCTTCGCGAGTTTGAGTTCCTTGGTTGAAGCCAGCCCAAGCCCATTTTTCGCTCAGACATTGACGCCGTGCACGACGGCCTCTATCCGCTACGAACGCCTCGTGGCCCTCTCAAGAATTCACCCCAATTGGGCGGAGTTTCTGCGCACGCTCTTAGAGCGCCTGGTGCTGAAAAAAGAGAGACGAGAGGCGGGCTTTCTTCTGCTGAACGCCAAACAACGCTATCAGCAATTTTTGCACGAATTTGGCCATGATAGCGACCGTATCCCCCTTCGCCACGTTGCAATGTATATCGGAGTGACGGATGTGACGCTGTCTCGGATCCGCCGAGAGATGGGCTTAACATAGGTTAAGGTCAACAGAGCACCGCTGCCCTAATATCGTGTTTTCTTTACCAAGGAAACTCGACATGAAAAAACTGTTGCCCCCTGCGCTCTTTTTGATTTTTGTGGTTGGAATAGGGCTCCTCCATTGGAAGACGTCATTCCCTCCACACATGGCTTTCCCTTGCTCCCTGTTGGGACTGCCATTGATTGTCCTGGGTTTGTGGTTATCGGCGGCGGGTAAGCGCCTGTTTGCCCAGCTAAGCACCAACATCATGACGTTTGGTCAACCCACTCTGTTGGTGACACAAGGCGTCTATCAGTACACCCGCAACCCCATGTATCTCGGGTTTGCTGTCGCATTATTGGGCGTGGCCATACTGTCCGGCGCCTCACTGCCCGCTCTCTTCCTGACATTACTGTTCATCCTCATCACCGACAGGTGGTACATTCGGTTTGAAGAACAAATACTGCGAGACACCTTCGGCCAAGACTATGACCAATACTGTCGTCAGGTCCGGCGTTGGGTATAAGTCACAGGAGCACTTTGCTCGCCCACCAGCGTTCAGCTCCGAAAATGGCGCATCCCTAAACCTCTTTGTTGTTAGCCTGTATCGGCCCCGTTAAGTCTAAAACGATAGAGGAGTAGTAAACATGTTTAAGAGTCTGCATCAGGCGAATAATCCACTGGTCATTTGCAATGTGTGGGATGTGCCCAGTGCGAAGCTGGCCGAGAAATCGGGCTTTCTCGCTCTCGGAACGTCCAGCGCAGCCATCGCCAACACCCTTGGAAAAGAGGATGGCGAAAACCTTCACTTCGAGGACGTGTTGTTCATCGTCAACGCCATCGTTGGGTCGACCCCTCTCCCTTTAACGGTCGACATCGAGTCGGGTTATGGCGACACGCCGGATGTCATCGCACACAACATCATTGAACTGGTTAAGATTGGTGTGGTTGGCGTCAATATCGAAGACAGCATCGTAGCAAAAGGGAAACGAACACTGCGCGACAGCGTTTGGTTTGCAAATTTGCTGACTGGCGTGAGAAAACAGCTTCGCGATGCCAATGTAGAGGTATTTATTAACGTGCGGACTGACGCCTTCTTGTTAAATGCCAGAGAAGCGCTCAGTGTCAGCCTCGAGCGGATCCATCGCTATCAACAAGCCGGCGCAGACGGGATTTTTCTGCCCTGCATTCGAACACCCGACGACATTGAGGCCGTCGTGGCCAGCACTCCACTCCCAATCAACGTCATGTGCGTGCCAGAATTGCCGACTTTCTCACAGCTCAAAGCGCTAGGGGTGAAACGCATCAGCATGGGGAATGTCGTGCATGAAGCCATGTTGGCCTCGTTGGCTTCTCAGCTGTTGTCCATTCAACGTGAGCAGTCTTGTCACCTTCTGTTTTAAAGGACGTCCTTCAAATTAAGGGGGTTGACGGGATTGAACAAATGGCCACTTTGTTCTTTTTACACCATGCCCCTTGGCACTGGCGAGGTGTACGATGGATAGAAGTACACTTTCGCCCCCCACTCATGCCACTTCTACCAAGCGTGGCAAGGCGTCGCTACGAGGTCAGTTCAACGTGAGTAATAACCGGAAGAACAACAGGGTAGTGGCAATCGATAGCGGCTTAGCAGTGCGTTTAAATTACAAAACCGCGCGACATCACTAGGGAGGACGGTTCAGTGTGACGCATAAATCGTGTCGCGAGTGTATGGGGCGTTACGGTTCCTTGTCTGATACGCCAGCAGTCCTGTACTCGGAGGGGACAACATCTCGTGGTGCCCCTCGTCGAATCGATAACGTCTAAGGCAGCAGTGACGCAACTTTCTTCAGCAACGTCTGGATTTCTTGCTTCTGGTAGCGCACTTCAGGTCTACGCTCGCTACTTTTGCGCACGATCAATTCCACCGGAATGCGAGTATGTTCGACACCAGCGGTTTCTTGAGGTTCACGATCCTTAAGTGCCATAGCCTGAATCACGGCTTGCTCACCGATCTGTGTGAAGTCTTGCTTTACTGTCGTCAGCGGGGGCGTAAAGTACGCACTATCAGCGATACCATCAAAGCCGACAACGGCAATGTCTTCTGGCACTGGCCTTTGCAGCTCATCCAATGCCCGCAACGCGCCAAGCGCCATCTGATCGCTCGCCACCACGACAGCATCGAATTCTCGTTGTTGCGCTACGGCTTCACGAACCGCCAGATAGCCACTGCTCGCCTGCCAGTCCCCTTGATACTGCCAAGATACCTGCTTGTTTGCCTTGGCGATCTCTTCTAACCAAGTGTTTAACCGGATCCGAGACGCGCTCGACTCTTCAGGACCACTCACCAACAGGAATTTCTCTCGCCCTGTCTCAAGCAGATGCTTCATGACTTCCGCAGCACCTTGGGCATGCTCACCATGCACCATGTTCACCGAAGTTCCACTAGGGACATCAATAAAAATGAGATGGCGGCTCGGAAACTGTGCCACCAGCGCCACCGCCTCTTCCGCAGTGAGAGGGACGTTGAGGATCACACAATCCACTTGCTGAGCAATCAACTCTCGCATTGAGGCTTGAATATTGGCTAAGCCAGGCTCTGACACCACAGAAAAGACCGTTCCAACGTTCAATTGATGCGCTTTACTTCTCACACCATTGGCAATTAAAGCGGCGCCATGCAAGGCCATATCTAAGGTGATTAAACCAACATGCGTCGATTTGGCTCGACTCAGCATTTGTGCCCCCTTGTTAGGCACGTAACCCAGTTGCTTAATCGCACGGTTGACTTTGATCCGAGTCGACTCCGCCACCTTCTGAGACCCATTCGTGACACGTGACACCGTTTGGGTCGACACTCCGGCCAATTTTGCTACATCTTTAAACGTGACACTCACACGCGTTTCCGTCTTCCACTCTGTCTTGAGGGAAAGGTAACGCATCTCGCAGTCCATTACTGTGAGACAGCCAAAAAATGTTGGCGAAAACATCATTTTTATGTTCTCGAAAACAGTCGATCCAAGCCAAACTTTGACCTTATTTACCCGTCATAAGATCACATTTTATCGCTACTTCGCTACGTGATCGCCGAATTCAACGAGATATTGAGTTCAAGAAAATGTTTACGAAAACAATTATTGAGAATGGATATGATTAAGTTGATACATTTACAAAGTAAACACCACAGTGTGATCATTAAAACCGATCGCGTGCCGGAAATTCTCCACTGGGGCGCGAAGATTGCTCACATTGACGAAGACCTGCTGCTCTCCACAGAGCGGCCGATCTCTCAAGCCCGTCTGGATGTGGACGTGCCACTGTCACTGTGCCCCGAATTGGGCAGTGGTCACTTTAACGCGCCTGGGATTGAAGGCCACCGCCACGGCTTTGATTGGGCGCCCGTGTTCCATTGTATTGCCACGGATGAACAAGCTGGCGGCGTCACCTTTAGATTGGTCGATGAGACCGCAGCACTTGAGCTCATTATTGAACTCAGGTTGAACCCAGAAACCGATGTCCTACAAAAGCGCGTGTCGGTCACCAACCTTGGAGAGAGTCAATACTGCCTCAGTAAGCTCTCTGCCACCTTGCCCCTGCCCAACCATGCGAACGAGTTAATGACTTTCCATGGCCGTTGGTGTCACGAATTCCACACGCAACGTCAACGCTTTGAACATGGTGGCTTCATGCAAGAAAACCGCCGGGGGCGAACCTCCCATGAAAATTTCCCAGGTGTCTTCGCCGGTACCCACGGCTTCAGTGAAGAACTCGGCCAAGTCTGGGGGTTCCATCTTGGTTGGAGTGGTAACCACCAAATGCGAGCCGATGTTCGCAGTGATGGGCGACGCTTTGTTCAAGCCGGTGAACTACTGCTCGCGGGTGAGATCATCCTACAAAAAGGAGAGTCCTACCAAAGTCCTTGGTTGTACGGCTGCTACAGCCACCAAGGGTTAAACGGCATCACACAGCGTTTCCATCAGTTTGTCCGTGACAACATTGTGATGTTTCCCAACGATAAGCCGCGCCCCGTTCACTTAAACACTTGGGAAGGCATCTACTTTGATCATCAGCCTGAATACATCATGCAGATGGCGACGGAAGCCGCTGAGATGGGAGTGGAGCGCTTTATCATCGATGACGGTTGGTTTGTGGGTCGCAACGGTGAACGCTCAGCACTCGGAGATTGGTACTTAGACGAGGTGAAATACCCCAACGGTCTCGAACCCGTGATTGAACATGTCAACCAACACGGCATGGAGTTTGGCCTTTGGGTGGAACCAGAAATGGTGAGCCAAGACTCAAACCTGTATCGGCATCACCCTGATTGGGTACTCGGTCTGCAAGGCTATCATCAGCCATCGGGTCGCTGGCAATACGTATTGGATCTGCAAAATGACGACTGCTTTCGCTACCTTTTTGACCGACTGAATGCGCTGTTGACCCGCTTCAATATTACCTACTTAAAATGGGATATGAATCGTGAGCTAGTCCAGCCAGGCCACCAGGGACGCGCGGCGGTCCATGGCCAAACCCACGCGCTGTATCGCCTGATTGATAGACTCCACCAAACGCATCCAGCCGTTGAAATCGAATCATGCGCATCCGGAGGGGGCCGTATCGATTTTGAAATCCTCAAACGCACACAACGTTTCTGGGCATCCGACTGTAATGACGCCCTTGAACGTCAATCGATTCAAAAAGGCATGAGCTACTTTTTTCCTCCCGAAGTGATGGGCGCTCACATTGGCCCCGCCGAGTGTCACTCTACGAACCGTCGCCACAGCATCAACATGCGAGGGGTAACGGCACTTGGGGGACACATGGGGGTGGAGCTCGATCCAGTGAAAGAATCACGCGAGCAGAAAGCAACCTTCTCTCACTACATTGCGCTTCATAAGCAGTATCGCCACCTATTGCACCATGGCCGAAGCTTCCGCATCGATCCTGCCGACCACAACCAAACGATCTATGGGGTCACAAACGATGACGAAATGCTCATTACCGTGTGTCAGCTCACCATGCCTGAACATGCGTTACCTTCGCCACTTCGTATTCGCTGCGCGGACATCAACGCCCAATACCGGGTGACGGTGGTGGACATGCCACAAACGAGCTTCCAACTGATGAAACAGCGCCCCAAGTGGCTGGATAAGACCCTGACACTCAGCGGGGATAACCTCAAAGAGATTGGCTTAACGTTACCGATCCTCGATCCAGAATCTGCGCTTATCGTCCATCTCAGAAAACAGTAGGGCGGAGGGTAAGCCATATCACAGCACCCGTAAGGGCCCATCTGGCGCCCTCACTGGTGCCATCCAACAATGACGAACAAAAATTGATTGATAACATGAAAGGACAAGAACAATGCCAATAACTATCCTACTGTCATTCTTCTTCTTTACCGGGTTCGTGGTGTATTTCACCTGGGCTCGCGTGAAAGATCAGAACAATGACTCCAAAGAGGGTTTCTTCCTCGGTGGCCGAAGCTTGACGGGTGGCCTCATCGCGAGCTCGCTCATCCTCACCAACCTGTCTGCAACCAGCTTTGTGGGAATGAGCGCACTGTCGTTCAAAGGCAACATGTCGGTGATGGGCTATGAAGTCGCCTCGGGCATCACGCTGATCATGATCGCGCTATTTTTGGTGCCGCGATACCTCAAGCAAGGTATCACCACCATTCCTGATTTCTTAGAGTCTCGCTATGACCTATCGGTAAAGCAGTTTGTGACCGTACTCTTCCTATTGAGCTACATTGTTAATCTACTGCCCAACACACTGTACGCTGGCGCGATGGTGATTGGAGGGATCTTCGATATTGAAACCATGCTGGGGATCAGTCGGTTTCAAGCCATCCTACTCATCGCCGCCGTGATCGGCTTTCTTGGGTTGTTCTATGCCATTTACGGAGGACTAAAGGCGGTCGTGATCGCGGATACGCTCAATGGCGTAGGGTTGATTGTCGGGGGACTGATGATCCCGATCTTTGGTCTAATTGCGTTAGGGGATGGCAGCTTCACAGAGGGCATGCACATCATCTCGACCAACGCGACGAACAAGCTTCAAGCCGTCGGTGCCGCCGACGATCCCAATGTGCCCTTCTCGACCATGTTCACTGGCTTACTCTTGGTCAATTTGTACTACTGGGGCACTGATCAAGCCATTATCCAACGCGCATTGGGAGCGAAAAACCTTAAAGAAGGGCAGAAAGGCGTCATTCTCGCGGGCGCCATCAAAGTGTTAACGCCGCTGTTCCTCATCATTCCCGGCATCATCGCTTATCATATGTTTGGCACCGTCGACGCGACAGGTCAACGCTATGAGGCGGATACCATGTACACCCGTTTAGTGAACGAAGTCCTACCCCAACCACTGGTCGGTTTCTTTTTAGCCGCCATGTTTGGCGCTATTTTGTCCACGTTTAACGGCGTACTGAACTCATCCACAACCCTCTTTACGCTCAATGTTTACAAGCCGCTTTTTGATAAAGAGAGTCGGCTCTCGGACGAGCAACTGGTCAACAAAGGACGCGTGTTTGGTCTGTTCATTGCCCTGCTCTCTGTGGGCATAGCGCCGTTCATTATGTTCGCGCCAAATGGTCTGTTCGATTTGTTGCAACGCTTAGCCGGTCTGTTCAGTGTCCCTATCTTTACCATTGTATTGATGGGTTACGTGACAAAGCGCGTTCCAGCGCTCGCCGCGAAAATCTCCCTTACCGTCTTCGTCACCGCTTACGGGCTTGTCCAGTTCACCCCAACATCACTCCACGCGGCCTTAGGCCCACTTCAACCCTTGGCCGAACTGCACTTTTTCCATCAGTTAGCCGTCCTGTTTGTCGTGTGTTGCCTCATCATGTTGGCAATCGGTCAGGTTCGTCCTCGCGACAGCGACTACGTCCTTCCCGTAAACCAAGCCATGGACATCACACCATGGGCGTTCCGTTTTGAAGCGTCGGCCGTCATCCTTTACATGGTTCTAGGCGCATACATTACGTTCTCTGATCTTGGGCTCGTGTCGGGAGACACGTCATTTATGGTGACTTACGCCCTCTGTGGCCTTGTGCTCCTCTTCGGTATCGTTGCCCGCATCAGAAAGAAGCTAAGCCGCTCAGAAAAAGCGAGTGTTCAACGAGCGTAGAGCGACGAACAACACGTTCACAAACGGTGTTCATCGCACTATCAACACGTAAGTTCTCCTAATGAAAGGAGAACTTAACGTCCACTCTAGCTTGGTGTTGACGCCTGATGTTTGCTCATCATGTCCAGCGCCTGTTGCCGTGCATTGGGCGTGCTCAAATGGTGGTCGTTCTCTTGGTTTAGCATGTCAACATTGACGGCACTACTTGCCAGTAAACACTGCATTTCACTGAGATAGTTCGCCTCATAAATCGCCACCCCAAGCGGTGTCCTCTTCAGCTGTCGAGACACTTGATACGCCAGGGCCACCTGCACCGTGTCCGGCAATTGCCAGTAATGTGCCACCGTGAAGGTCAATCGCGCCTCATACCCATGCACCAGCTTTTTAAATGCACTGGAATTGGGACTGGCCTCCGGATCGACATGCCGGAACGCTTCAATCATGATCTGAAACGTCAGCATCCGCCCCAAATTGCGTATCAACCCCACAAAGTATGCCGTCGCACTCTCTTGCTCCAGCTCAGTGCCTTTGACCAAGGCTTTGGAGAAATCCGCCGTCTGAACGCTGTGCGTCCAGATATTTTGGCCAAATTGTCGCCAGTAGACATTGAATGAAGGAGTCATCTGACGCACATACGACTCAATGACCCCTTCTATCAATCCCTGCGATCCGATGTTCATGAAGGCCGCCCTCAGATCGGTGATCGACCGTTCACTGCGCTTATAGCGAGGACTGTTGGCCAACTTGATCACATCCGCGGCCATACTGGGCTCCGACTCGATGACCTCGATGAGCGCGTCAACATGAAATTCCTCATTCTCAAGCTCTGCGATCAACGTCGACACCGACGCCGGCATGATGGGCAATTCGTTCAACATGACTTGAGGTGAGAGCAACACACGTTCGAGCTGTCCTGCCACATGTTCACTAAACGGATCCGTCTCTGTGAGAAGAGATGAATCGCCAAACAAGTGGTCAAGAAACGCCACATCATGGGGGCTCATCACCACCCCATCCAGAAGAGAAACTCTGCCTTTTTCCTTGTGTGATGGCGCAGGCTTGTCTTCGCCCACCGCAGGGACAACGCTTTCAAGATCAGACGAAGTGTGGAACAAGGCATCGAGGACTTTTTTAAACATGAGATCTTCACCGTATGAGCGTCACTATGAATGTGAGCCAGCCAGTTCATAAGATGACGTTCAACGCAGACAAACCCTTGCACCATTTCTGTTGCAGAAACACAAGAGAATGACGCCGCGATCTTGTCGCATTCAACGAATGTCACTCTTTACTTAGCCAACACCATAATATTAGATGACATTTTTAACACTAACCATCAAGTTTCAATGATGTATCTTCATTAACATCCCCTTCGCTAATGCTCCTCGTTGTGAGCACCACCGCGCACCGCACTGAGACTCAGGCCTACGACACAATCGCGCGACCCGCACGGGGCCCTGCGCTTCGCTCACCATGGATTTAACAACATCGGCATGCGCCCTACCTTAAGAGGCGATAAGGCTTGTCGTGAATGCGAAGCGCCCGGTTGCGTCACCGTGCACAATAAGGAACAATGAAGGCATGTGACCTTTAGGGAGGAAATCATGAGTGTCGAGATCTGGCTGTCCTTTGTCGCGGCGTCATTTGCGTTGTGCTTGACCCCCGGGCCAACCACCTTGCTGGTCGTAGGCCAAAGCATGGCGTATGGCAAACGCTCCGTCTTACCCACCATCCTCGGCGTCCTGTCCGGCGATCTGATTGCACTGTCGTTCTCTCTCATCGGTATCGGGGCAATTCTGGCTACCTCGGCCGCCGTGTTTACGCTCATGAAATGGGCAGGCGCGCTGTATCTCATCTACCTTGGCATCAAAGCTTGGCGTCGACCTGTGACAGAGACGGACGATGACACTGACATTCCCACCGTCGGCAACCCATGGCGAGTATACAAAGATTCCCTAATCGTCACAGCACTCAACCCCAAAGGCTTGGTGTTTTTTATGGCCTTTTTGCCACTCTTTATTACGCCCAACGCCGACAACCTGCTGGAACAAATGGCGATCCTGATCGCCACCTTCATCGGGGCATCTTTGTGCAGTGTGAGTGTGTACGCGTCTTTTGCCGGATGGATGAAAGGACGCCTTTCCTCCCCAACGATGAAAGCGCGCTTCAACAAAGCCAGCGGCGGGCTCTTAGTCGGGGCCGGGATCATGACCTCAGCCTTGGACCGATGATCGGGCAGCGGCAAGCCAGACGCGCCACAACCGATCCAACACCTAAGACTCACGTTATCGACTATACTTGGGACTTAACTCGTGATGAAGAAGGGATAAGGGCTTGCTGAAACCACTGCGAAACGCGTCTCGGCTTTGCCCCACTAAGGCTCCAACGTCAAGTGATCGATTCCCTGATATCACTATCACCAACCCAAGGCGAAAACCCTATGGACAAATCTCACTCTGCGCTTATTAAAGATGCTGGTCTTAGGGTGACCCTGCCTCGGCTGAAAGTCCTGGAATTACTTCAGTCCCCTAATACCAAGCATGTGGCCGCTGAAGACATTTATAAAAGGCTGACCGATTTCGGCGAGGATGTTGGACTGGCCACCATTTATCACATCCTCAGCCAGTTCCACGATGCTGGCATCGTGTCTCGCCACCACGTTGACAACGGCAAATCGGTATTTGAATTGTCTCACGTCGAGCACCATGATCACCTAATTTGCTTAACCTGTGGCAAAGTCATTGAATTTCTCGACCCCATCATTGAAGACAGGCAACACGCCATTGCGCGGCAGCACAACATCACGCTCACCAACCACAGCCTGTCTCTGTATGGCCACTGCCAGAGCCCCCTCTGTAATAAGTCATGAACGCGGAGCAAGCATCGCGCCTCACCGACGCTGGGCATATTGATGACACAAGTCGTCCACCAATCTGGAAATGACGCCAGGGGTGTCAATCTCACACACCGCAGTAACAAGACGCTGATGCCCCACATCCAGACCGAGTATCTGGACCCTCTCCAGCACAGAGGCTTCGCATAGGGCCGACGCGGGCAACAGACGGATCCACAAATACCGACCACACGCTTCCAATAGGATCGCGTTCACCGTCTTTTGTTGGCGAGCCCTATCTACCCACGTGACCAAGAAGTCAATATTGATGGCTCGAACTAACGAAACCCTCCGCATCCCCATTCGTTATTCCCCTAGTCCCAAACGTGTGGTGCTAAGAACATGCCGCTCTCGTAAGCGTTCACAATGTGCCGTTGGGAGGCAGTGCTTGAACGCCTCAAACACCTGCAAGGCCTCAGCCAATGACAAACTGCGAGGATCAAAGACCTCTCCCCCACAGAACTGCTGGTGCAGCGCCGCCAGCGACTCAGACTCAGGAACATAGGCCATGGTCCAGTCGCCAAACGCCCTCTCTCTGACCACCGACAGGTCAATCAGTCGAAGAGCGGCATGGCGAGGGTCGACCATGATCCGCTCATACGTGTCTTCAACTTGTGCCATCTCTCCTTCTAGATACTGAAAGAAATAGCGATTCGAGTAATGCAAAACCCCACTCACGTGATTGCGCTCATTATGCGTTCTGGCGCTGGCCAAAATGCGGTCAATTTCGTCGATATTACATTCTGTTGACATGGTACTGGCGTATATCAGTCTTGATAGCGGCATAGTCAATGTGTCCTTATCTGATCAGATAATCATTCACCCTCGATCTGCATATGCAACAATGCACACTTGAGAGTCTAGTCAAAAAATCTCACTGTGAAAAATATCGTCACACACCTCATTGGCCGTCTCACTTTCAAGAACGCCCTCAATTCTGACCACCTAGTACTTCTGTATCACTACACTGATCATGTGAACGGGCTAGGAGTATGCGTATGATCGCGGTGTTAGAACTACTGATGTTTCTCATCCCTTGGTTGGTTTACTCCGGGGTTCAGTTACAAAGGCTCCCCCCTCCACTGGCCTGTGCGATTATCCTGCCCAGTTTTCTCGTATTTGTGTCTGGCTTGATTGCTGGCTGGTTGTGCGCACTGGGCGTGGTCAAGCTTGACTGGCCTTCACCGTCATTGTTTGTGGGCAACGCCTGGTGGCACCTTGCCACCGGACCTGTGGCCTTCGTGCTCTACGTGTTGGTCATGTCTGAAATCTGCCGGCGCAAGCACTCGGTCGGCCCATAAAAAAATGGGCCGCAACCCGCAGGTTGAAGCCCATCGTATCACCACCTCAGCGCGGTAAGGTGGGAAAGCCTTACCTCAATGACTCCCATAACCGCACTTGCTTGTCCGTGCGCGTTTCCTGCTTAATCAATGTGTGAACTTTGATCTCACGGCCCCCCACCGACAATCGCAGTTTTGAAAGCTCGACTCGGTCAAGGTTTCGGATGATGATCCCCGTGTCACTCGCCGGGTCCCACAATACCAGTTGGTCACCGTCTTTTTGCACCAACAGTGCCGTTGGATCGCTGACCGCCAGTTCGATCGTCGCCGTGTGCGCGTGATCATCAATCACGATTTGCTGATAATGCGCCAATGCCTGCGCGTCAATCCGATACGTTGCTCCCGCTGCGAACCCCGATACCATCACACGAGGCACACCGCCCAACTGAGGTAACGTCACTACACCGTCTCCCCCGTCGCGGCGTTGCTGCAACACCAGCACACTCGCCTCTTCAACCACAGCGACACCGAACGCGCCGAGTGTGACAGAGCGACCGCCGTCGACTCTCATCACTTCACCCGCCGTCGCATCATAGACGATAGGTTGGCCCGAGCCAGCGTCCTTACCCAAGTACGCCAATTCGTGTTGCCCATTCAGCGCCGCCGACACCACGACCTCTTGTTCTCGTGTCAGATACCAACCCGACGTAACGCCATCACTGCGCAATGCCACTTTATCCGCCAGAGGATACTGCCTGCCCAGTGACGCCAGCGCCTCATCTAGGTTCTCAGCATGACGTCGACGCCACGCGCCATCCACCGCCACCACCGTCGGCTCAACTGACGTCGCCGCGCTCACTGGCAATACCAATCGCACGCCCGCATCGGTTTCCAACCACAATTGGGCGCCCTCTCTCGTCACTTGCGTCACGCCTGCTGTGCGACCCATATAAGGTTCGGCATCGGCAACCTGTTGAATTATCACCAGCCCCGGCGCCAACTCAGGAGCCATAGTTTGCGTATACACCGGCTGACGGAACAGGGCCTGAGCTTGGGCATCAAACACCCATGCATACTGACCATCATCACTGAGTCCCAAATAAGACAGGAATCGACCCGCTAAATTAGGCCCGGCAACAATCACCCGCTTGTGTTCAACATCAAACCACACACTGCTCGCCTGCCCCGCTTCCGATGTCAGCCCCAATACACTCAGTGCTGGCACGGAGCGCTCAGTGCTGTCCACCAAGGCCGTCAGCGCTTGGGTGAGGTCACTGCCCTGCCCCTTAAGCCAATCTTGGGTCACACCTGCCATCGAGGCCTGCCCATCATCGTTCATGACCCACAACACGCCATTGTTTTGTATCGCGTAGAGCCCCCCTTGATCTGAGAAGACCGTTTTCAGATCCGGTATCGACACCGGAGTGGCCATGGTTCCACTTTGCCCCCTATCCGCTTGGAAATAGAGACGATGTTTGTCGTGACTGTAGAAGTAAAACCCTCGCTTGGATGGCGTACTTTGATGAGTGATCGACGCCAGCAGCAAATCCCTAGGGATCGCTTCGTCCAAATTCGCTTTGACCACACCCAACGCGCCGGACAAACCGGTTTGCAACCAGTAGCGTGTGTTTTGCTCCCCATCATCGCGCTTCACAGTCACCACCTCAGCCAGATCCGCATCGACCCAATCTTGAGGGTTGAGATCATACGCAGGGGCCGCATAATGTCGGCGATCTGGGAACCAATCTCGTGTGTCAGACGCATTGCCGTGTTGGCTAGATTCAATGGCTGCCATCAACTGCGCATCCCCTTGGACGGCGATCAGGCTCATGCGATCTGACTCAACTCGATAAGTCCACGTGGTCGTGCCCCCTGAAGTGAGCGTTTGTTTGACCTCAAGATACACGTGCTGGTCTTCTTGCCAGGCTCGACTGCTTTCAATGCCTTGAGCTTCTTCACTGAAATGGATCGGCCGGTATTGCTTGAGGACCGCTCCCGTTGCAATCGACACTTGCCAAAGCTCAGGGGAGTCCGCATGCTTAAACCACGCCGTGTCATCACCGACCGCCACCAAAACGGCTTTGGCCAAAAAGGCCTGAGCTTGCGGCACGTTCGTATAGATAAATCGGTCCTGATCCACTTGGTAGAACGCCCGTCCGACAGACGCCTCGTCGGGCTGATACGCTTCCACCGCAATGAAATGTGTGTCAGGTCGGCTGGCGACCAGCGACTGTAAATGCTCTCGCAATGACTGACCTGATTTGGTCTGAGCAGGTAAGCCCTGCCAGACTTCACCATTCACTTCTATCAACGTCGCCGCACCCGCGACGCGGTCAATCCGGAAAATGTCTCCCTGGTTATCGACCACAATCAGCTCACCGTACGTGCTGTCTGGTAACCCAATGCGAACCCCACCAACCGACAAGTGATCGCGGCGAACCGCAATGGACTTCGACGCCAAGGCTGAGGCATCAAGGATCCACTGGCCGTCCTCTGGCGCAGCGCGCAGCGTCAGTGAAGCGCCGGTTTGCAGTCCGATGTGAGACGTGGCCCCGCCACCATGCAGCTGGTAATCCAGTTTACCGCTGAGTACGCCGCGCATGTCACCCAAATCGCGCATTAAGATTTGTCGTTCGGTTTCATCCAACACCACGTCAATCGTCGTATGAACGTATTCCTGGGTGATGTTTCGCACCACATACTCGGACGGGAACGTGTAGAAGTCGTAGTCAAAACGCTCATCCTGTTCCAGTCTTCGGATCACATCAAATCCCGTATCGTGTCGGGTCGTCGAGCCAGGCCAGTTCTGATAGCGGTAACTGATGTACGACTTTGGCGTCGCTGGCAATATCAACATCCGGTTTCCAGGAGCCAAGTCGGCGTAGTCATCGCCATACCCAATCCCTTCGCGAACATTGATCGCCTTCGACTTGTCCTCGACCATACGAGGCATGTCGCCGGCCCAGAAAAAGTAATTGATGCGACCAGAGCCTGTTTTACCATGGCGCGTTCGATAGAGGTACTGGCTATCAAAATGGACACGGCCCTGACGCAGATCCACTTCGGTGATCACCGCGCCATCTTGCGGTTCCAGCGCATGATAAGGCACACCACTGTCGAGCGTTTTGTCAATCGCTTGATACCCCCCTCGGCGATACGCCTGATCGACAGCATCAAAATAACGACCCACGGCCTTGGCATCTTCGGTCACCTTACCAAACGCTTCTGCTAATGCGGTAAACCCGACCGCCAAGCCACCCGCGATCACGCCAACACCGCCGAGCACAGCACCCGCCGTCGACGCGCCCGCCACGCCAGCCCCTATCCCAGCGGCACTGGTGACTAAGCTGGTCGAGTCAAACGCCAACTGCGTACCAAACACCGCTTTTTGCGCTTCATTTTGCGCATGAGCCAGTTCATAGCTGTCTAAAATGACGCTCGCAAGGTTAAAACCCACCCCGACGCCTTCGTTGACCGTATGACCGATCGCCGACACCGCCGAACGGGTCGCGACTTGCCCCTCACGCATGGCGGTTCGGTACAATTGCACGATTTTCGCCGCGTCCATGATCGTTCCATGGCCGATCTGCGCCAGATTCACATACGTGTGCACTTCGAGCGCCGTGTGCAATCCTTTCGCTAAGCGGTGGCCAGCTACCTGCGTGCGACTTTTGTTGTTGAACCAGGAAAGAATACTCTGCACCGCAAACGCGGAGTTCAGGCCGTCGACGTGTTCCACGTCTGTCACGCCATGCCGCGCCACTAAGGCCCCTTCGTGATATTGATAACGGCGTTTAATGCTCTCCAGTGCGTCGTTGTAATGGGTGGCGAATGTCCAGATACGCGGATCTTCCGTGATAAGATAACGCACATTGGCTCCCTCACCGTGTTCAATCACGGGGACCCGATACGTCCCCGCGCCCACCTCTTCAATATTGTCAAACACGATCACCGCATCTGGGTCAACCTGCTCTTGCGCAAAAAGCTGTTCGGAAGCCAGGTAGAAATCGTCCGCTACATTCGCCCCTTCCAAAAAGGTGAGTGCCGATTGCAGCTGCAAATCCCGCTGTAAGCTCGCGCCGGTGTCCGAGATGGCACTGGCGGCGGTGTCCACCACCAAGGCGTCCGCGTCGCTCGCTGGACGATACACCCCTTTCACCGTTCGCCCCGTGCTCAGGCGATAGCTTGCCATCTTCTCAATGTCGATATGATACGTCTGAAAGCGCGGTTCACTGCGACGTTGACCAAACGCTTTGTACAAGTCACCATAGTGATGCTTCACAAAATGGGTTTCCAGCCCGCGGTTCATGGCTTGCTCACTGTCAAATGAGAACAAACCAAAATTGGGATCGTAGAAATAGTAGGTACTGCGGCCTTGTTCGGCCTTCTTGCCCACCAGCATCGTATGGTTGTTAGTGTCAATCCGCAGCATTTCCGATCCTGCTTGACCCACATCGACCTGCATAAGGTGCGCCGTCAGTTCGCGGATCGACAGCGTTTTCTTCTCTGAATTCGACGACGTTGGCACCGAGATCTCCACACCAGGAATGGGCTTTTGCTCAGCATGGAAGACGCCCAAGTTTGCGAAGAACGCTTTAGACGTCGCTTGCTCAGGCTGAGCCGCGGCATCGTACATAGCTTCCGCCAACGCCCTCACGCCATCTTTGCTCGCCAGGGCGGTGGCCATGAGTCGAGATAGGGGTAAGCAGCGCCCTTGCCCTATGTTCGCCGAGAGCAGTATGAAACGCTGAGGCATCAACTGCACCGTATTGCCCCCTTCACGGTTCATGTACGTCACCATCGTCTGCGTGTTGTCCAGCGACCGTCGGTAGGCGTCCTGCTGGTAATGATCTTCAATCAAGCCCACCAGCGCGCCATTTTGTCTCGCGTTCAACGACGAGTGCGGATCAAGCAACAACCTCATCATTTGGTAGGCATCCATATCCGGTGTCAGCCCCGGAACCGTTTCGGTCGACCAAGCCGCGAGCCCTTCACGATATCGCCTGCCTTGAGGGCCCGTTGACTTATCCAGTTCTGTCTTACGCTTGTTGTAACTCTCTCGGAGCGTGACGTCAGCGCCCCCTTGTAAGCGTGGTTCATCCATGATCACACTCTCGAAGCCATCGCGGTGTTTTTTGTTCAGCCACAACCACATACGATCCAGATCGCGCGTCCGTTCAATCACAGCTCCATAACGCTCACGGTAGAACTGCTCAGTGATACTCACCGCCTGCTGCTCTGCTTCATACCGCGCTTTCTTGGTGCCAGAAGCGGTTCTGATCAGATCGTGAAGCGCAGAACGTCGCGCTCGCATCGGGGCCAACTCTCGGTTCATCGCCTCCGTCATCGCTTCTCGCACCTGCTGCCATTGCGCCAAGGCAGAATTGTCGGTCACGGTCAGCGGCTCGGAGGCATCGATAGGCCCATCCTTCGGAGCGTGTGTCCGCGGGACCCCCAGACTGGTCGCGGCCTCGATGAGACGCTGCTGACTGGCTTGACGTTCGGTTGCAAACGACGTTTCCCGCTGTGCAGTACTCACCGGCTCGGGATGCAAAATCACCGGGTCTCCCGCCGCACCCTCACGTTTCAGCCACTTAATGCCGCTGGAGACCGCCGCCACCAACTTTTGCTGCTGGGGCTGAAGCATCATTTGCCATTGTCCGTCCTTGACCAGCAGATATGCGCCTGCCACGCCCCCCTGATCGCCAGACGCCTGATAATCGTCATAATCGACTTTCATGACCACATTGTCATACAAAACCGAACTGCCCACCCGACCATCGTGATAAACCCGGTAGTGGGTCTCACTCCAGTCGGTCACAATCACCGAGCAGCCAGTGAGCGAACCGGTAAACAAAAAAGTTCCGTTCGGCGCATTTTTGGGGATATCAATGTAGGCGGGAGTCGGGTTAGTTCGTCCATTAAAACCGAGGAAGTACGCCGGCGCCGTATCCGCTCCTGCCACCTCGGCCAGGCGAACCTGGAAGCCCCCAAAGCTCGGTTCCAGGCGGGCTTGGCTCAGACCGCTGGGCAAAATCCCATGTTTGATGATTTCAATCACATCCACCGTGTGTTCGGTCAAAAACGCCCGCGGATCGTGCGTGAACGCTGCCATCTCAGCCGCGGTGTTGGTCTGCAATGCCGACGGGGACTGGTCCGCGCTTTGCCCAGGCTTGTCCCGGCCAGCTTTCGTACTCGGTGAAGGTTTGAGAATGTCGTTGTGGCCCGCGAAGACGGGCGGGTTGACTAAAAAGGATGAAATCGCTATCGCGATTAACGTTTTATTCATCAATGTGCCTCTAATGACGTAAAGGTTATTGTTATCGGTATAAGACGCCCACTGACGGAGACAGCACGACATGACAGAGTCGAGGGTTTAAATAATCAGGAAAAGGTGACAGAGTGGCACTTGTGCCCCGCTAAAGCTCTCCTTTCCCTTTATCTGGACAGTGGTTATTTAAACCTGACGAGAATGCGACGACGCGGCCAATCAAGACAGCCTGGCCACCTCGCTTAGGACGATTCTCTCGCCGTCAGAGGGCAACGAGAAGTGTAAGGAGAGAATTTCAGGAATATAGGTAAAGTATTGAAAAAGAATTGCATTGTTTTCTAGATTCAATCATTGCATGAAGGTCTAAAAAATCATTGCAAATCATAGTTTTATTAATAATAAACAGAGGGATTCAGGACAATACCTGGTATAACCCGAACCGGCACTCAGGGGAACCGAGGGCCTCAACGCGCTCAGGCTTATTGCATTTATTGAGCGATTGAATAAGAATCACAAAAACAAATAAAACCAATCACATAGATAGACCACAATGATACTTCACATCACTTTTCGCCACGGACTGTGGTCTCTAGGGTGGGACTCTCCAATCCCCCAATCCACCGTAACGAGGACAAAGCCTGTATGATCCCCCAGCTCCCTATCACCGGCGTACTGGGCGCCATCTTCATCCTGCTCAGCAATGCCGCTCTCCAGTTCCTGCTCTCCGCCGCCCTGTATGATGCTGGCTGGCGGGTCGACATAGGCGATCCCTTGTTCACCGGGCTGGTGACCTTTGTGTCTGGCGCCGTGATCATTGCTTTATACTGTCGCGGGTGCCAATGCTCGCTGTCTTCTCTGTTGCATCACAGCCCAAACAGCCGCAAAGCCACGTTACTGCTTGTGGCCTTACCACTGATGGTCATCGCCATCAGCAGTGTGGTGTGGCTGTCAGAGTTAACGCAGTGGATGTCGAGCTGGTTTCCGATCTCGCCCGACGAATGGCACTGGATGCAACGCTTATTGACAGGTGGGTGGCCATCGTTGTTAGCGGTGTGTATCGTGGCCCCTCTTATTGAAGAACTCTTGTTTCGAGGGATCATCCTGAGAGGCTTACTCCGCCATTACTCCGTGTCCACCGCCATTTTGCTGTCCACCTCCTTGTTTGCCGCGGCCCACCTAACCTTGATCCAACTGCCCACCACCTACCTCGTTGGCGCTTTGTTAGGCTGGCTGTACGTCAGAACACATTCCTTGTGGCCATCCATTTTCGCTCACGCGGTGTACAATCTCAGCGTATGGATAGTGTGGCAACTCACCGACGTCCCCCTTCAACATGAGGGCGTGTTGCCGGGCTTTGAGGTGTCGACGAGCCTCTTCTCTATCGTCGCCACTGGCGCTGGCGTCACAGTATTGTGGAAGCTGTTACACCCATGCCGCACCCCATAGAGGGTCTGTCTATCCAAAACGGTGTACCTTGACGTACACCGTCGATCTGCCCTTGCTCCGTAAAACACCACCTGCGCCGCATCACCCCATACGACAACAACCCTTTTTTCATCAAATGTGGCGAGTCCACCCGAAAAAACCGTGCCACTCGATTGAAGATCCCAGGCCCTCCCCTAAAGTCTTCCCACCGACCTCAACGTACTCAAATCGTCCCATGTCCAAACATTTATACTGCGTGAGCAACTGGACCCACTACGCCCTAGTCACCGCCTCTTCGCCATTGACAGCGCTCCAAAGCTATTTTCATACCCCTTATGTGCTTCTCGATAACGACCAATTGACCGACACCTCGGTGGTCAGCGCAATGTGCTGCGAGTACAAACATCAGGTTGAAACCCGCCTAGAAGCCTTAGCCTGTGACGCTGACCGAGTCTTGTGGATGGATCAGTACCCTGAAACGCTGCGTTTTCAGTCATGCACCCGCTGACTTTTTCCATAAGCGACCGATCTGATATACTGTTTTTATATACAGTTAACAGAGATGCCCGTGATGAAAAAAATCCGCTTTGTCCGCAGTCACGTCGGTGTCACACTCAACCACTATGGCCTCAACCAGATAGGAAAAAGGATTGCGATCCCGGCATTGCTGCGCAATGGCAATGAACACTTCGCGACGTTCATGGGCTTCATCGACGCTCGGGAATGCGATTTCATGCAACGCGTTAAACTGTTGGGTTTTACCTGTTTTAGTGCCGATGATGGACGCACATGGACCCAATGGGGTCCCCACACCTGCGTGGTCGGTATCAGAAAATGGGATGAATACTACGTGGTCTTATTCGATGGTGCGCTCAAAACCTTGCCATATCCCCCCAAGCTCGCGCAGCGGTATCACAACAATGTCATCCCACTTAGCGATCCCGCCAACTCGTCATTCACAAGTTGACGCCTCGATCTTCACTCAGCCGTGGCCATCGCGACGCCGCTTCATTGGTCGACGATGGCAAGTCGACATGGATGGATTGATCCCCTTGCAACCGTTGCCACAAAGGGCCCAATAAGGCGTAATCGCGGGATGATGGGTAACGCCACGTGGTGTCAAGCAATTGCCAATCCCCTTGCGGGCTCCGCTCTGCGAAGACAAATTCGAACGACAATTGATCCGCGATCCCCAAGCGCAAGTCGGACACAATCAAGTGGTGAGCCTCCTGACGATAATTGAGAAAGCGGTGGGAAAAGGCCTCCAAACCCAGCAATGTCTCTGGCTTCACATCCAACGGCCATTTCCCCAAAGGACGCGCCACAAAGTCGACCCGCGCCTCCTGATCCAGCACAGACGCAAATCCCTCCCAATATCGATCTTCGTCCATCACCACCACACGCCACAACAATGTGTTGAACGGCGTCGGGGTGATCAAAACGTGCTCATTCGGCAACCCTTGACGGGCTAAATTGTCCGATACACGGGTCGCGACCCACTGCTGAGAGAGGTAACCCCACCCTAGATACAACGTCGAGAGCAAAAGCATACGCTGGGACCACCGTCCGCCGTGGCTCGGTAAACACAGTGCCACGCCCACCGCTATCAATAAGGGCAGGGTGTACAGAGGATCGATGATGAAGACATTGCGCAACTCATAGTAACCGTCAAATGGCCAGAACAATTGGGTACCGTACGTCGTCATTGCATCCAACAGCGGATGCGTCACCAAGACAGCCAGCGTCAGAAAGAACACACGTGATAACGACCAGTAACGGTCCGGTCGCCAGCGACAGTAGCACCAGGCAAGCATCAGTGCCAACGGAGGCAACAGTAACAAAGAATGGCTAAACCCTCGGTGTTTGATGGTATTATGAACCGCGTCACCATAATCGAGTAACACATCCAAATCGGGTAAGGTGCCTAACAAGGCCCCCACCAACAACACCGACGGGCGACATCGCTTACCAGCGATAGCCCCTGCGACCGTGGCACCTAGCGCCGCTTGAGTCACTGAATCCATGACAAACCTTCTCCTTGTTTCTCGCTCAGCACTGCACGAAAACCTAAAGCCTCAATTCAACACTGTCAAATACCCGTTCACCAGCGAACCGTTATAACTCGTCAAGTCCCGACATTAAGAAGCAGTTCACCAACGCTTTGTTCTCTTCGTAATACGAGAGAAAATACACCAATTCATCAATATCAATGGTGTGTGTATCCAGATCCACCACAAATCCAGCATGATGGGCATTGAAACTGCTGCCCACCCGCACAATGTAGTCATCGGCCGTCAGCAACGACGCCCGCGCTTTGACTCGAGTAAACAACGGTGCCAACGCCGTATTTTTCCAGCCTTTCGGCATGCAATAGGGTTGGCTGCTGATGTTCACGTCGACCCCAACGTCCAGCGCATGCGGCTTAAGTAAGGGTTTAATGTGTTTATCTAGCACGGCCTTGAGCTTCAGTAAGGCCGCTTTACCTTGCAGCTCCGACTTGAGCGGAGAGGAGTGCTGTGACTTCAGGTGCTTCTGCCACACCTTCTTAAACAGCAGATCGATCGGCTGACTCATGAGTTCAAACACCGATGTCTCAAGCAGTGTTTGCTTAAACGGCTCCCCAAGGCCATGGTCACCCAGCACGCTGTCAATGCCGATCCGGATCGGCACATTGTCGACCCCAACCCCTCTCAACAGATCAGTCACCGTCGTGCCGAGACCGACGCCTATCCCCTTTAACGCCAAAAAAGACACGTTGTGAAGCATGGCTTCCGCCATTGGATGCAGCGCCGCTTTCTCGATTTTTTTGTCATGGCGGTTAAACCAGACTTTGATCGTTTGATGCCGCTCAGTGGTGTATATCGACTGACTTCTCAGTGAAATGGCGTGAAGCGCCTCAACAATCTTGGCCAAAGGTCCGGTCATCACAATGTCGGATACGGAGACATCGTAACGCGACATCTTGATAAAACTCAACGGCACGGGTTGCTGAACCATTAAACCGGCGCGAGGGTGGGCATGGGCAGAATGGGCTTGGTAAAAGACTTTTCCTTCCGGGGACCATTTTTCTTTTAATAGATTTGGCATGATGCTCTCAATTCAATTGGAAATACCGCACAACACCCATCAAGGCGACCACTTCGAGGCGCACCTTAACGCTCGGAAGAACGCAGGATGAAAGACGTCATGAGCGTCGACCGACGCCGTGTGCGCGCAAACCCGTCAGTGTAGAGAGAAAATCCGGCGTAAAACAGGCAGAAGGGGACCCGTCTTTGTGCATGGTTTCTGGCTTGACTTGTCGATACGGCTGGCCTCATGCCATCCGCACCTCGCTATCAACCATCACCAACATGAATAAATAAGTATAAATATGAAGAGTTGTAGCAATTTTTTACATTATTTAAATACGGCATTTCATATACGATCTCGATCACAAAATTGTCGTCCTCTTCTGGGATGACGACACCCTGACCCACTCATGAGGAGACACCCGATGCCGATCTGCCTGACGACAACCGATAATCCTAAATCCGGAGTGCGACACTGAGCGATGAATGAACGTATCCACGAAGTCATACGCTGTGCCAAACTGCTTGAACTCAACACCACAGACGACAACGTCATCACTTGTATGGCGGCCGCTGTCATGTGCAAGGCGCATGAAAACAACCTTGGCACCTTGCTTGCCTCCATCTTTATCAACCAGTCTTGGGGACTGATTCAGGCTCTGAGAACGACACAAGAATACCAAGCGTTACACATACAGATTTCAGACGCGTTGCTGGACTCCTTAACCCAAGCGTAATGCCCACCTTGGAAGTGATGCAGTGAGCGCCACTGCCCTTGATGACATTGCGTCACTTCCCCCTAACCTACCCCGCTCATCTGAGGCGACGTCGCCGTGGAGGAGCCATGCCAGAAGGACACCCCATGTATCACGATTTATTTTCAACGCTCGACAAACTGGGCGTCACCTACGACAAAGCCGAACTACAAGAGAAAATCGATAAGCTAGAGCGAGAAACGGTCGCCAAGACCCTGGTCCAGCAAGCGAAAGGCCTTAACCTGAGCTTGGAGACCAACCAAGCCAAAACGGTGATTGCAGCCTTAAGCCGCAATTATTCCACCGACCCAATCCAGGCAGCCGAAGCACTCACTCACTATCATCATATGGATGAGGACAAGCAGCGACGCTATCGAGACGAGTTATATAGCCAGTTTCTCCGACAAACGCCGGAATTTGATACCATCATGCAGCTCAATGGTGACTACGCGAAACGCTGGTTTTAACCACAAAAAAAGAGGCCAATCGGCCTCTTTTTTTGTGGTTTGACATCAGCGAGCGTGGCTCACCCACAATTTGTAGAAATCACTGTACCCCGACGCATTCACCTGAATGCCCTTAATGTGCCGAGCGGCACTGACCGTTTCAATGCCATAAAACAACGGTACAATCGACCGTTGCTTACGCAGCGTCGCCAAAGTGTCGAGCAACGACATCTGTATCGTCTCAGACGAGGCACTGCCGAGTCGCTGATGCACCGCAGCAACATGCTGAGACAGACGCGTATCGTCCCACGCAAACCTCAGCCCTGAGGCGGTCAACAGCCATTCATAGACCCCATAATGGTACGGGGATTCAAATACCTCTTCCAAAAACAGAAAATCTGCCCGGTCACTCACCGACTCCGGGCTGCTGACGTCGGTCAACTCAATCGTCTTGACCGTAAGCCCAGCCTGCGTCAGCACCTCACACAACCAGCGACATGTCGCCGACAGATACGGCAACGTCCATTTTGGGTGGGCCAACGTGAACGTCCCTGAAAGCGACGGGCATGGGGCTGAGTGCGCTGACAATCGTTCAGCGCCCGGTAACCTCATGGGATTCATCGGCCATTCAGCCAAACGTTGGCGTTCAGCCTCGATATACGTCAGCAATGCTTCCCACTCCTCGCCCGACAAACGATCATGACAACGTTCGTGTACGGTCAGGTAAGACATGGATTGAAGCTGATGGATTTCACAGTCCGAATCGACGATGTTATAACTCATGCCTTCCGTCAAAATATCGCCATCGTGGCGCAGCACGACCGATTCCACCAACGCGCTCTTGCCAAAATAACTCAAATGTTTGGATAACTGCAGACCAGAACGGTCCCAGTGGTGAATGAAAAACGGCCCTGTCCCGATGGGTGCCACACGCCTTGGACCAAACTCCATCACATCTCGGCACGTGATGGCAGCACTCGGTGTACACAACGTATACAAAAATAACGGGTTGTTTGTGGCTAACCCCAACTCAATACAAAAGGGCTCTGGCCCCGCTTCAATATACCGGATGTCTGAATACAAGTGACGCACTGGGCCACACACGGTTTTCAGCTGACGCAAACTGTAGATGACATCTTCGACCGTCAACAATTGACCATCGTGGCGATAGACATCCGGTCTGAGCCACATGGTGAGCTTGCCCCCTTCAAAGCGATAGTCTCTTAATAGATGAGTACGCAGTTGACCCTGGGCATCGATTTTAAACAAGGTGTCGTAGACACTGCGGATGATTTGCAGCTCCGATTGACGAAATGTGGTCCTTGGACACAGTTGGTCGACCCAAGGGTATTGAGTGATCAAGATCTTGTCTTCCGATTGATACTGCATCGACGCCACTTCCATGGCTTGGGCCAAGGCTTTAACGGCCACATCCCGATACTGAGCAATCAGCTTTGAAATCAGCTCGAACCGCTCGTCCTTTAATTCATCAAAAATGGTCTGATACACGGCGTCGTACAAGGAGACACGGATCTTGAGTGTGCTGCATTGACCTCGCCCAACGGCAGGTTGCCACACGATCCAGTCACATTCGACGAGGCGATTCACGATCAGCGCCACGTTACGGCGTGACGTCGCCAGTACCGTTTCTAAGTCTTCCACTCGGACTTGATAGGTTTGATGACAATCATACGTTTTTAATAGTTGGTCTAGTCGTCGGATTGTACCTTCCGCCATAACCCCTCTCTCTACTTTCAAGACAGCATGATCCCTTTGCCGAAAGTGTCGCTGCGTCCTTGTTCACCAATGAGTTGGGCCTACTGCATTGAGTATAGCCTGCGCTCTTCACCTCCAGGGTGTCCGGTTGCGGTGTGCCCATAAGCAGGCAAATGCGCCCGCTCTCAATCGATTCACGGCCTCGGTGTATCGGGGCCATGAGATGCTCTTGGTCGCGTCATCACAACGCGATCGCAAGGCGTTGTCACCTGAATGGTGAAAATCATTATTTTCGGGGTGTGAAATAATAGTGAGATATTAAATTACATCCACTCCGACCAGTGTTAAAAATAAAACAAAAAGAAAACATGAAATAAAATTTTAAAATTTTGCATGCTTTCTATTTTTCTTCATAAAATAAGATCATATTTGCAAAAACTTTGTCCTATTTTACGAAGAGAAATAAGACAATCAGCGCTTATCCGGCCCTTTAAACTGCTGGAAAAATAAAGATAATCAAGGCGACAACCTCTTTTAATCTCACTGTCTTTAACAAGGATAAAATTGTAATTAACACGTTAAATAACAATAAGTAATAGATGATAACCTCATGTAATCGAATGACTCAAATCCGTATTATGGTCATCGAAACGTATCGACCCTACCCCTTATTAGGTAGTGTTTTAGGCCTAATTATTGGGAATAATATTGACTCGGCACAGGTCTACCCATGAACACGACCAGGAAAGTATAAAAACCAACGCTAAATAGTCTTTTTTCTCTTATTGAAGCGCTACTCTTGATTATTTGATGGCATTATCAAAAATGAGACGAATAAACCATGCATATTTTCATCGCTCGACTTCCTATATCATGTTTCAGCCCCCTGTTCGCCCACTAGGCAACCGGTTTCATCGCTTGACACTCAACGAGATCACTCTCTATACATGCAGATAAAATACAAGAAGACAGTGTCATCCCATCAAAAATGACCGCTAAAGATGCCACTAGAAATAAAAATATAATCAAACAGTAAGCAATAAATAGGGCCGTATAAGGAGTGGCCCAATGATTTTATTTTTGAACTAATATCACAAATAGGCACCAACTCTATTATTTTTACACCATGCCGTAAATTATGACATCACGCGATACTAGGATAATCCAATAAATGAGAATAAGAGTTAAAACCCATCAAAACACTTATTAAGATATTGTTTTTTATAATTATTTTATTTTCTCATTTTTACAACATCGGATGAATCATATTTAAAACACATTTTTAAGGTGACGGATCAGAATAAAAAATAATCACTATTTTTGTAATTAAGGTCACAGAGTGAGCGATATTGCATTTATTTTATAAATTCTATTTCGCACTATCCGAAATGATAGTGTTTTTCATCGTCGTTCATGGCAATCACTATTTTCATCCGGTAAACACGCAAAGTTTATCGATATATTTAACTCGGCTTAATGTTCAATAAAGCTTAATTAGACATTCTTAATAAACGTTTGAATGTGCTTTTTGATAGGAAGACATAATGAAAAGAAAAATCGCTTTCCTCAGCACGCTGACGCTGGCCATCGCTGCCTCCATGGCCCCAGCTCAAGCCGCTGATACGCTCAAAGCCTACACCTCGTCTTTGTACCAACTCGACGACAGTGACGCACGCAACAAAAAAATTCGACTGATCTATTCGCTTGAAAACGTCTGGAATCAATCGTCCATCCCTCAGCAACACAAAGAAGCTCGGCTGATCTTAAAAGGTGGCTCGGGATTTGACATGACCCATGTCCCCAATAAGACCCAAACCTACGGCTTCGCCACAGGGGGCGACTTCCGCTACACCGTCCCCACCGCGTTTAAGTTGGCGTTGAGTTACGCCAGCGGCTCGCCGCTTCGCCATATCAATCATGCCCCTGAAAACACTATCGCCAGCGCCTCGGTCAGCGAATCGTTGGAATACAATTTAGGCGTGACTGGCTCAAGCTCACCGTCCATTAACGCGGGGGTATCATGGAGTAATCGTGTCACCTACGATCAACCCGAGTTTCAAACGGTCGCGGATTTTGATCAAAACAATGAAAGCGTCACGTGGATGATAGAGAACCAAACCATCCGACATAACTCCCCCGCCAAAGACTGGCTACTCTATCGTTGGACCAATTGTGGCAACAACCTGATCGACTACAACGAACTCCCCGTCGTGATGCGATCTGACTTTAAGCCGCAAGTCGGGGCCGTCTACAGCAAACGCAACATCGACGACGGCCAAAATACCACCGACATCAAGCTCACGGCGGCCTGGCGTAAAACGGACTACTACTTCGGTAAAGATTGGTGTACGTACTACACCAACTTTACGTGGAAGAACCAACGTGACCGTCACAGTTGGACGCAAGCAGACCGCACCGTAACCATTGCATGGAATGATGCCCTGTATCATTGATCTGACTGCTCGTACCGGGGCCACCCGGTACGAGCCTAACTCCTTTAGGTGCCCACTATGCTTAACCTACGCCAAACCCTTTCTCTGCTCGGCCTGTCGGCGCTGATCACTGCTGCGATGATACTGTGGCGCCCCCTAACCTCCCCGCCGCCCTCTCCCGCGATCTCACTCGAGGTGGCTCAATATGAGATGGTCTCGCGCTCTGACACGACAGCGGCGCATGCACTGCCTATTCCACCGGCAGAGCCTATGAGTGCAGCCCCAACCGCTCAGATCAGCCAAGCGGCTACCTCTGAGCCCGAGACTTGGATCTCGCCTCCCCTCAATGAGCTGAGCAACTCGCTCTATGACTTTATTGAAAACGAAGACATTCGATACGTCAGTACAGAAGATGTGCCATTCGACGACAGTCAGCGACAAGCGATCCTTGAATTGGCGCAAAGTGGGCAGGTGTTGATGTTTGACAACAGCGACTCGACCTACCTCGACAGCTATGGACTGACTGAAAGCCAAGTGGTGTCGGAGTTTTTCGGTACCGCAGCGGCGGGGGATGTGATCCTCGCCACTGGAGTGGCACACCCTCAGGGTGGCATCCACTATCTGGTGTTACCACTCGAGCAAGGCGACACTGAAGACACACAGTGGCTGAATGACATCCAGCGTGCCGTGACGCTGCTCAAAGCGCAACAGCAGGAGATCACCACCCCGTCGCTCGATGGTTAGCAGTCCCTCCCCCTTGCGCTCCTTGCTGGGCAGAGGGGGTCCATTGAAGATTTGGAGGACCACATGCTAATCATCCCGTCCATTAATCGAGAATCAATGGTTAGCTGCGCATACGTCGCCCACAATGGATCCGATCGCGTACGTTTCGTGCCCACTCCTTCGACGACTCCGTTATTGATAGAGTACGAAAGCATGATCAAGGGCAGTCAGTGACCGAACGGCGAGAAGGCTCATAGGAACACTTGCGCCACGGATGATGTCGAGCAAGCATTGGCGTTGTTTCACTGCCGTTTTCGTTTCGCTAACCTATTTAACATCGCCATGCATCGCCAGAGATTAGACACCTTTACCCAACCATATGGGGGGATTGGCGGTCACCACGCCTTCCTGATGCCAATGTATCGAGGTAACCTTTGCTGTAACTTATCTCAACAGTAATCATCGCTAGAGCCAAGAGCCCACCTCATGCCTTGCGCTGTCCACTCTATTTTCTCGGCGTCCACGACGATGGTTTGGCCCAAACAGTAAGATGTTTCGCCTCAGACAGTCCATCCTGACTAAGAGCGGTTGGCATCACAACCGTTTCTCACGGTGCCAGCCTTACAGTTTTGATGCTCTAGACGATCGATGATGCGTGATTTTGTTGCACTGGGGTAAACAACCTGAAGCCTGTAAAACCATATAATCACCAACATTTCGTTCGCTATGGTAGGGAATAAGCCGAGGATCGGGTTTGCTTCATAATGAGCAAACTCGGCAACCTATAAGGCAAGCGGCAGTGACCGCCATCTCGTGTGTTTGCCACCCACACCATACTTCTTCACTTTCCCGTCACCTTTGCAATCAAGTTCGAACTAAGTGACATAGAAAAAGCTGACAGTTACCCACTTTTCTACCCTTAAAATGTCTGCTCAGCATAAATCTCTGGCAGTTGATGTTCACGTTCTAGGATGGCCTCTAGCCTTTTTTCAAAGTTTTTAGGCTTGTTGTCCTGAAATAAATAGGTTTTTGGCTGAGCACGCTGAAACTGCTCTTCTGTAATTACCGCCTGCTTGCCTTGATCCATAAATGCGAATAATTGTGCCATCAGAAAAGTGTTATCATCTTCACTGTTCATATGTGCTTTGCCTGTGGGCTGAAGCCCATATAGCGCAGGCCAATAGCCACTTTCATGCTTTTTACTTTCACCATAGAGAAAGAGTGTGAGACCGATTTTGTCTTCACGAAAACCTAAGTTTTCAAATCGACACGCGGCCATTTTGCCAAACCGCCATGTGTAAACAATCCTACGTTGTCGATCAAAATAGATTTCAGCTAGACGGGGAAAGCGGATGAGTAGTAAAGTAAACAAGACGGTGATAATGGCGACTACACTCACAATCGTTAGCGTCTGTATCAAATGCTTTTTATCACTCTTGTCTCCGTACATCATTATGGCTTTGATGTAACTTGGCCACTGAACTTTACCGTTTGTACCCAGCATTGTTGAGTGAAGTTTATATTCGTTCGGTCCAGCACTTCGACCTCCAGCATCAATGATTTCCATTCGATGTAGAGCATAGTTAGTCTCTATCTCACCAGGCTTAATGTCGTTGTAAAGCCAGAATGAGCATAACCATAAACCTATAACCCAGGGTAAAAAATACACAGAGCGTATATTGTGTGATGCATTTCGAATGGAGAGGACGTTGTCATTGACTGACATTATAGGTTCTCCTGGGTCTGGATAAGCATCCAACTCTATTGTGCTTTCAAATTGCTCGCGCCAATTAACCAATCGCTGAGCATGACGTCTTTTCCACCAAGGGCTCTTGGAATCTGTTCTTTGCATCATAAGTCCTTATAAATCGCCCATAGGCTCATCATTTCTCATACCAATATAGGTTTTTTTGATTTTTCCATCGGAGGTTAACATACGTTTTGGCACTACCACATCTGGCGTGGGTTGATAGCACCAGTGTAATTCTGAATCTTCGTCCAGTTCGACTTCAACGCTTAGGTGCAAAGCCCCATTTTTAAAGTCCAGATTTGCAGTATCGCTTAACGCAGCTTCTAGAGCTTTTGTGAACACTTTAGTTTCAGACTCATCAAGAGTCGAAACTTCTTTTATATTTTGAATAGATTGCAGCATATCTAGCTTGGTTTTCTGAATTGATCCCGCGAGCTCAGATACTTTCCAGACAAAATTTGGCAAGACAAACTTGTAGGTACGTGTCTCTTTTTTGCTAAAAAAATCACCAGTGTTTGAAATTGAGACTGAAGGTTGCATGAGGAAGTTCATAAACTCCTGCACTTCAATTTCTAAGGCTTTTTGATACAGTGGATCGTCTACAGTAAGCTTTGCCAGTTTTAGTCGTTTTTCGATGTCGGATTTATTCGATTTAGTAAAATACCAAAACGAATAATCATCGCTTTTTCCCCAAAAGCATCGGAATAGCAAGTTCTCAAAAGCCCCTTTACCGTAAATCCATGATAATACACCGCCTGCAACAATGAGCACGAACGCGGCAATTCCCCACGTTAGAGCAATCGCTACACCTGTAATTGCGTAGTATACCGCGCCATAAGCAAAGATAGCCGACCCTAACCCAATCGAGATATTACCCGCTAAGGAGCCCGTATTCCCGCTCTTCCAGTCATCATAGCCATCGCCAATCGCTACAAATACCATCGCCACGTTCGAGACCGCAATAATACGGCTAAAAATGATTATGCTTAATGTTCGAGCAGGGTTCTTAAAAGCAATAATTCATGATCATTCGATTAGTAAAATATTTTGCACAATCGTGATCTTCTATATTTAACAAAATGAATATTGGAAATACAAAGTCACTTTTCAATTTCATCATCTTTCTAAGTAATCCCACTTGATGATTTTCCAAAGGCCCTGTGCCTCAATGTAATGACACTCAATCTGCGGTGGATCATCAATCACCGATTTACCATTCGAACTTGCCACTATCTTGCCCAAGCCACACAGGCACCCACTAATGCGCTTAGCCAGTTTACCGCTCATTCAAAAATCACACTCGGGGCACGATTACGCGTGTCATTGTTCATGCCCCAAGGTGGAACGTCTATGATGAAGGAAACTTGACGGTAACAAAGAGGGCATCGGCTACGCAGGGCCGTGATGGACTCACGGCTGGAACACCCAGACTAGAAGTAGTAGTTCAACCCTAGCTTTATTGTGTCGAGATCAAACTCAATCTCTTCACGCAGAGCAGTCACGGCGGTCATCCCATCAAACTGACGCTTGTACGCGACATGAATCGCATACTGGTCGGTCACAAACCATTCGCTCCCGAATTCCAAGCCGAGCGCCGTTGCGGTTTTTGACTCGTTGATCTCGATTTTCCCAGACGCCAGCCCCAGTGTCTGGCTCGCATTAAAGTCGGTTCTCGTTTTGGTGTAGTCGAGTGATGGTTTGGCATAGAAGGTAAACTGGTAAGGCGCTTCATAGATGAACTTGGCGCCAATTGACAGCGTGTCTTGCTCATACAAAGCCACATACGATTCCAGACCTAAGACGCCGAGTGAACGGATCTCTGACATCACATCCGACGTCACCCGCCCGTAGTTGGCTTCCAGTGACAACCACGACGTCATGCGTTTGCCAACGTTCAGTGAAAAACCACTCATCTCATCGTCCAAGCGGGTATCAATCAATACCCCTTTCACTTGATCGTAATCGGATTGCCAATCAACCGTCGATTGCGCAAAATCGACCCCGACATACCAGCCATCAGACCAATCTTGAGCACTCACTGGCAACGAAAAACAAAGCAAAGGCATCACTAACCGAGTCATCTTATTCATTATTTACAACCTCTTTATTCTTGAATAAATACGTATTATCACCAATCCAAACGTTCCAATTTCTTGAATAAAAAAGGCAGGAAAACTAAAATCAATAAATATAGAAAGACATTTGGAAAGAATTAAAATAGAAGGACTCTATTTTTCACTCGGTATTTTACATCAATAACAAGGAGAAAATTAATTACTATTGATAAAGAAAACATGAACAATTTTCGCTATTTTATTCATGGTTTATCTTGGTCAGTGTGTATTCACTAAATAATGACGTTCTTCGGTTATTCGACCACCGCTTTCGCGTGTGCCGCCGCCTCTTCTGCACACCCCCACGATAAACTAAATCCGATGCCGCCATGCCCGTAATTGTGGACAACCGGGAAACCCAACTCCCGTTCCACACGCACGTTGCAAGGTCGAAATGCACGCAGCCCGATCTGGAGGGGCTCCACCGGATCAACCGGCAGGTTGGCGAGCGCAGGCAGAAAAGCCATGCAACGTTCATACATGGCTTGTAAAGGCGGGTACTCATCGAGGCGCAACGTCGTGTCAGTAGGGCCTTTCTCCACTAAGGTACCTAATACCACATGCCGCACGCCCCTAGGGTAGATGAACACACTGTCTTGCTCTGACGTGATGTGGTCGTGAGCCAGGCAATGACCCACCTGCATACGCCGGGAAGACCGGCCTCGGCACCGAAGTCTCACCATCGCCCCTCGAAGCGAATACATGCCCGCTTCCTCAACGTCTTGCGCGCCCAACCCCGTACAATTGACGATCACTTGCGCTTGATGCACCTGACGCAGTTTTTCCTGCTCATCCGACAAAGCACCCGACAACCACATTTTGCGCAGGCGTGCACCATTAGCGAGAACGCTAGAGAGCGACCAGTGGAGGTAAACGTCCGTCTGGATCATCGGGGCCAGATGCTGATACGCGTCCACGATGTCAAACGAGGGAGAGACGCCGTATTGCTTGGCCAACGTCGGATCGTGCACAAACCCAGGAACATGGCGCTGAATGTCACGCATTCTTTCAGCATTCTGATGGTGTTCGTGAACAGGACAACGAAAATACACGTTCATTGGACGCAAGAAGACGCCTCTAGCACGGGGATCGGGTAACGTTAAGAAGCGATGTAATGACCGCAGGCTCCATCGTTTCGTGCGCGTCAGTGACAACGCGTTATCACGATAACCACCGATGGCCGGAGGCCATTCCCATAGCGCACCGGCGACCGAGGAGACGACATTGGGGACGATGTGACTGGCCAAGATCGTACACTGAAACCCTTGCTCTTGGAGACAGTAGGTCGTGGTCAGGCCGCTGATCCCGGCACCAATGATCAACGCATGAGGCGCTGAGGCTGTGGTTCTGCTCACGGATCTTCCCCTTCATTGACGACACAGGGCATACCCTACGCACTCGCCCGCCAAAAAGGCAGTTATTAGCGTTTATTATAAAGGCACGTTCATCACGTGCCCTACCTCATTGTCAGACGCTAAAGCGGCCAACAAAACCGGTCATTTTTTGCCCAGACTTGACCAACTGCGCACTCACCCCCGCACACTCGCGAGCCGAACCACTCAGATCGTGAACAATGTGCTGAATGCGGACGAGGTTTTGATTGATGTCTTCCGCCACGGCACTTTGTTCCTCCGCCGCTGTCGCCGTCTGGATCCCCATATCATGGATGGTGACAATCGCCGCCTGAATGGCGGTTAAACTGGTTTGGATGTGCGCCGACTCAGTCGCGGTCTGCTCGCCTCGGTGCTGACTGGAAGCCATCGCCTCCACCGCTTGGCGAACTCGATTGTGCAGTGACGTCAACATGTCACCAATTTCCTGTGTACTGTTCTGCGTGCGACTCGCCAGCGACCGGACTTCATCCGCCACCACTGCGAAGCCACGACCTTGTTCTCCCGCTCGCGCCGCTTCAATGGCCGCATTGAGCGCCAGCAAATTGGTCTGTTCAGCGATCTCACCAATCACTTGCAGCACTTGGGTGATGCGCTCGGTTTGCTCACTCAGCGCGGCGATCGCTTCGGAGGTGGTATTGACGTCCGCCACCAAACGGCCAATCCCATCGATGGCCTGCGCGACCTCCTGCTGAGCGTCGGTGATCTGGGTGTTCGCCGCCTCGATCGCTTGAGACGTCGCGTGCGTGTTGTTGGCCACTTCACGCGACGTGGCGCTCATTTCTGTCACTGCGGTGACGATTTTCTCGGTTTCCAAACTGTGATCCTGCATGGATTTCGCCGATTGCGCCGTCTGCGTTTCCAACTCACTGCCGGCCGCCATCACTTCATTGGACGACGCCTGTAGCGCGCTTACCATCGGCTGAAGTTTGTCCATGAACGCGTTAAACGCCAAAGCCACCTCACCTATGTCATCGCGGCTTTGCACACTCAGCCTGGCCGTCAGATCCCCATCCCCAGCCGCGACCGCTTTCAATGAAGTCACCACATGCTGCAAAGGCGCCACCCCTTTATTGACAAAAACGCTGACCAACGCGATGGTCAGGAGCAGTCCCCCAAGAGACAACCACAACGCCCACTGCGTATCTTTCGTCAGTTGATGCTCACGTTCGACCTGATACGCCGCCACCTGGCGATCAATATCGTCAATATAGATCCCCGTGCCCAGTACCCAGTCCCAATTCGGCAGGTACTCAGCGTAACCCAACTTTGGTGCCTGCGTATTCAGCGACGGTTTGTGCCACGAAAAGTTCAGAAACCCATCGCCCTGTTTCGCGGCGTCGATCAAGCCAGCGATCACCGCGACGCCATTGTCATCGGTCAGCCCATAGAGGTTTTTCCCCTCGAGAGATGGCTTAATGGCGTGCAGAGTATTGACCCCTGCCGAATCGTACGCAAAAAAATAGCCGTCTTTTTCAAAGCGCATCGCCTTCAAAATCGCTTTCGCTTCCGCTTGATGCTCACCTGAAACATCCTGATCATGCAACGCTTTGACCGCGGTCACGCCCATCATCAAATACGCTTTAAGCTCTTTTTTGCGACTGTCTAACAACTGATGGCGATACTCCACCAATTCCTGGTTGAGGGCCTGACTGCCGTTCCAGTAATACACGAGGGTGATCAGTGTGGTCATCAACAGTAAAGGGATCACCGTCAACAATTGAAGTTTGGTCCGGGTGCTCAGCGTAAAACTCATACATCTCTCCATCTTCTTGTACGCTCGGGGACGGTTGCCGTCGTGGCTGGGGTTGGAGGTAGCCTCTTCTGCGACGCTGACCATAGGGATCACAAAATGTGGGGTCTGGTATGGAAAAGGGCCTGCCAACGTCGGCGAAACCAAAAGCGGTACCTTAGCGAGAAACTGACTCTGTTTCATACCCTTAATAAATGAGTGGTCAAATAAGAAATCGTATGGTCAATATAGAGATTAAGCGGTCTTCCTACTGCTCAACGAACACTAATCGCCTGATTTTAATGGTCTTTGTCTGATACGAATGCCATAGGGCACGCGATAGGATCGCCCTCTCGTCCTGAACGATCCCAAACAGGCATGGCCCAGTGGGAGAGCAACCCTCTGGTGTTCCCCACACAGAACAGAGAGCGGCCTTGATACTGTGTTAATCAACAGTATATAATAGATCAAATAGGTCTGAGAACGCCCATTCTCAGACGTATTGGATCATTGGCGAGGACTGCATGACGGATTTGACCCCCTTCCCACCGCTCGAACATCTCGAGCCCGACGAGTTTGCCGATCTGGTGCGCAAGGCGATCAAACGTGATCCTCAAGCGGGCGCTCACCCTGCGATCCAATCCGCCATCAGCCACTTTCAAGACGAATTTGTCCGTCGCCAGGGAGAGTGGCAACCCGCGACACTGCAACGCTTGCGTAATGCCTGGAATGTATTTGTCCGATGGTGCACTCACCAAGGTATCCCCGCGTTGCCGGCGCGTCATCAGGACGTCGAGCGTTATTTGATTGAGCGCCGCAACGAGTTACACCGTAACACTTTAAAAGTACACCTTTGGGCCATTGGTAAGACGCATGTTATTTCCGGACTACCGAACCCGTGTGCTCATCGTTATGTCAAAGCGCAAATGGCACAAATCACTCATCAGAAAGTGCGCGAACGCGAGCGCATTGAGCAAGCCCCTGCCTTTCGTGAGTCGGATCTGGATCGCCTAACCGAACTTTGGTCTGCGACTCGTTCCGTGACCCAACAACGCGACCTCATGATCGTCAGCCTCGCGTACGAAACTCTGCTCCGAAAAAACAACCTCGAGCAAATGAAAGTCGGTGACATCGAATTTTGCCAAGACGGCAGCGCACTGATCACCATTCCTTTCAGCAAGACCAATCACTCGGGCCGCGATGATGTGCGCTGGATCTCCCCCCAAGTCGCCAACCAAGTGCACGCGTATTTGCAATTGCCCAACATTGATGCCGATCCGCAGTGTTTCTTACTTCAACGGGTCAAGCGCTCAGGAAAGGCGCTTAACCCAGAGTCACATAACACACTCAATGGTCATCACCCGGTGTCCGAAAAGCTGATCAGCCGGGTGTTTGAACGCGCTTGGAGAGCCCTCAACCACGAGACAGGCCCACGCTACACGGGCCATAGCGCACGTGTTGGCGCCGCACAAGATTTGTTGCAAGAAGGGTATTCGACCCTCCAAGTGATGCAAGCTGGAGGGTGGAGCTCAGAAAAAATGGTCCTAAGGTACGGTCGACACCTGCATGCCCATACCAGCGCCATGGCACAAAAACGCCGTCAGCGCTGATCCCGACGTAAAAGGGAGTTCCACTATATTAATATTATTATCAATTATGATAGACTCGGTGAATATTTTTTAACCTGGAATGATCCATGACGACTGAGACCTCCCTCATAATGCCCCCCTCAATCGACGTGTACCGCGAAGTCGTATTGCAATGGTTGTGGTCACATTACTTAACGTCATTGAATTTATCGTCAGAGGAACACCAACAAGCCATGAGTCTCCTTGAGCAGCGATGGCCAGAAATCAAACATGAGGTCAATCTCAGTCCCGAGCAAGTGCGCGCGATCTTTCGTGATATCCTCGTCCTAGGACACGAGGCGTTTGAACGGTATCAATCCCTAGCGCGCCAACTTGCCAAATCTCAGGCTCATGGTTTACCCGCATACATTCAACAGGATTGAAGCCAACACACATGGACAAACACGCACCCAAGTCAGTCTCGTCACCCACCCTCGAGCACGCGGCACCGACTCGACAATTCTCCATTATGGATCCACATTGGCTCGCGCAACATAGCGCGTCGATGGATCCAGTCAGCACACAGCAAGCGTTAACATTGTTTATCGCCGAACTCACCTCATACCAACCGTTCTTCGAAAACACACACTACACCACAACGGAATTGCGCGCGCTCTGCCTGATACTCAAGGGCAGCGCCGACAGTTTCGGAGCGTATCGCCTCCACGCGGCCGCCACTCAAGTCCATACGCACCTCGACAGTGGCCACTTGCACAGTGAAATATTACAGCTTAAAGAAGCATTAAGAGAAACGATAAAATGCTACAAATCCGTTGTCGAGGTAAGAACTTAAATCGATTAACGTATACCTAAGCCGTCAAGAGACAAAATCAGTTAACGGACTCAACAGATAATACGACAACGTCGTCACTCAGACGTGGAGATCGCGACGCCCTAACCACACAAAAATCAACACAGCGAGGTAAGTGAGTACCTACCTTGACATAACCGTCCACAATCGATAATCAATCACCGAACTGAGTGCAACGACTGGAGTCGACAGTGCCTGACTCACCTGCCACACTTCTTTCAACGCCATGATCTCCCCACCCCCATCGGTCATCAACGACATCGCGACGATTGGAGGCAGCTTGGCCCACCGGACCAAATCGGCGCTCGCCTCTGCCAAGCCTTGGCGACCCAACAAACCATTCGGATCCACCAAAATGGGAAAGACATGCCCTGGCTTAACTAAGTCGAAACTGCTCGATAATGGGTTAGCGAGAACACGAATCGTCTGCCAACGTTCGGCTTCACTCACACCATAATGTCGCCCCCACCTGGCATTGACTGACACCGTGAACGCCGGCCCCGCTGTGCTCTGGTGCGAGCCCATCATCAGAGGCAATCCGCACCGCGCCGCCGTCGACTGATCAACCGCCACAGAAACGTGCCCAGAGCCTAGGCTCATCAACTGCGACACGTGCGCTCGCTTGATCGTGGATGCCGGGTAGTTGAGCAGCGTCCCTCTTCCACCACGGTCATCGTACACCATGAATCCGCTCCCTTGTGCCGCCGCCGCGATCACTCTCGACACTGCCTCCTTACCCGAAAGCGTCGCCCTATGTTCCTCATTGCTGTCCATGACGCTCCCTGTTGACCGTGGCCGATACGCTCTGACATTGTATCTGCTATCCACCCGGTGCCTAGCGCTAGACAGCATTAATAAGGATAAATAACCCTTGTCAGATCTGGAACTTGCGGATATTCATATACAAGTCGTCCACCCCTCCAGCGATCGCTTCACTCTCGTCAGCGGTATTGTGGGTTTCCGTGGCCGTCTGCTCGGCCATCATGCGAATGCTCTCGAGGTTGCTGTTGATTTCATTCGCAACAGAGGATTGCTCTTCGGCAGCCGTCGCGATCTGCAGATTCAAACTGGCGATTTGTCCGACCGCTTCTGCCGCATCAGAAAAGGTTGCCGCCGCCTCTGAGCTCTTCTCTAAGCACACTCTCGCGGTATCGTTACCGCGCTGCATGCTGGTGATGGCGTTTTGCGCTTCGGTTTTCAGGCGCTCCACCAATTCTTGGATATCCACGGTAGCCACCTGAGTGCGCTGCGCAAGCACACGGACTTCGTCTGCCACCACCGCAAACCCGCGACCCGTGTCCCCCGCCCTCGCAGCTTCAATAGCCGCGTTCAATGCCAACAAGTTAGTTTGCTCAGCAATGCCTTGGATAGACTCTAATACCTGCCCAATGTTGTTGGTCTCAGCCACCAAGTTTTCTATCACCGTCGAGGAGGTGGAGACTTCGTCGGCCAACGACTGGATGACCGACTGTGTCGCGACCGCGTCACGTTGACCATCCATCACCCGCTGTTTGACTTGATCAGTGACCGACGAGGCATTGGCCGTACTGGTGGCCACTTCCTGCGTCGTGTAGTGCATCTGTGTGATCGCCGTCGCCACTTGTTCAATGTCACTGCGCTGCTGCTCTACGTTCGACAGCATACGCTGCATCGAGTCTTTAGCCGACTGCGACGACTGGCCCAATTGATGGGTTTGCGTATGGATGCTTTCCAGCGTTCCTGTCAGTACCGACAAGAATTGGTTGAACGCGCCCGCCACTTTCCCAGTCTCATCGCGATGCGTCGCATCAAGGCGTACTCTTAAATCACCGTCACCGTCTGCCACTTGTTGAAGGCGCTCGATCAACGTCAAGATTGGGTTGCGTATCGCGCGAGTGACCATCAATGGCAATAAAATACTCAAGACCACTGAGGCGACAAGCAACACCGTCATGCCTTGGATGGCGTGCTTTTCATCGGCTTCCGCTTGCCGTGCGCTGGCAAGCGTGAAATCTTGGATCTGCTCTAGAATAGCAATCAACTGCCGATCCAGCTGGTCTTCTAATGCCTCAACCTGCACCGATTGGGTCAGCATCTCATCGATGCGGCCCTGCTCACCCAACAAGAGCACCGCGTCGACTTGTGACAGCAAGGTATCGTACGCGCTCTCAACCTGTTCGAGTTTCATCAGAATATCTTGAAACGCGGCTTTCGCTGCCGGGGAGTGCAGCAGTGGCATCACATCTTTGATGAACTGCTCTGCATCGATAATTTCCGCTTCGGTTTTGAGCGTCAAATCGTGCACCTTGTTTTTGTATTGGATAAACGCGTCTTTGGAGCCCAAACCTTGCTCTAACCGAATCGCTTTGACCATCGCGCGTTCAAAATAGATGGCTTGTTCGAGCTGGTGCTCAGTGATCACTGTGAGTTTTTTCATCAAAGGAATGTCTTCTTCGGCGATCTCGACCAGCTCGTTGCCGATCTTATTCATTTGACTGAGTGCATACCAGCCCATCACCACCATGATCAGCAGCTGCGCCGCCCCCATCAGAAAGACTTTTTGACCAATATTGAGTTTTGTTAGCATCATTTTCCCCTTTGCGGGGCCATCGTATACACGTGGCCACACTCTACCGTGAGTGATACACGCCAAATGGACCCACCCTTCACGCTCTTGTGGCGCATTGTCAGTGGATCTGGCGCTCAAAGTCAGCCGCTACTTCTGTGAGTAGGTGTCGCTGAGATCTAGCCAGTGTCTCCCGTGCAAGACGCCGATAGCAAGAGGATGCTCCTGTGACGTCCATAGGTTAAGTGTTAACAGAAAATGTTCGAATGTCAAACTGATTTCATAGTATCCCTCTAGGCACTGCGTACGTCGTTCACCCATTCTTTAGATGACTGGCTGCAACTCAGGATCTGCGCATATTCTAAGCTCATCGCCAACCGCACACGCTCTAAAGAACGCCAGTCAGAACGTTCAATGGCTTCGATGATCTGCAAACACATGCCCAATTGGCCCGATCTGGCCACCAACGCCTCTTCAATCACGGGCGCCACCGGCAAGTGCGACAGCACGTCCTCAATCGCCATGTCGAGCATGCCGTCAATCAATGACAGCAACCCACACAAATACGCCGATTCCGAAACACTCGTTTCACCCACTTCATGCACCAGACTTTCTAAACATTTGGCACGCTCCAACGACTGCTTGCACAAGATATCCGGTTTGCCCGGCGCCAAAGCCGACACTATGGTATAGGACACAAACTTGCGGATACGATCGTCCCCCAGATAATGGAGCGACTGCTCAATGCAGCGGATCGGGGTGCGCAGCAACGCACTGTTGTTGACAAAATTCAGTAATTGCACCGAAAACACTGGGTTGCGCGAAATCACGTCATTGATCGCCGCATGATCGATTTCCCGCTTCGCCACTAAGTTGGACAGTTTGAACAGGTCAATGGTTGACGCCGACACCTTCTTGCGCGAAATCACTTCGGGTTTTTGAAAGAAATATCCCTGAAATAACTCAAAACCACACTGCTGAGCGCGCGCAAACTCCTCGTAAGTCTCCACTTTTTCCGCTAAGAAGACGATCGCCGTACTCTTGAGCGTCGCAATCCATCGAGCACACTCCTCAAATGGCATCATCTGGACATCAATTTTGATGATGTCAACCAACGGGTAAAAGCGCTCCCAAGCCTGGCTAGGATGAAAATCATCCAATGCCAGCGTATAACCTTGAGCGTGGAGCTCTGTCAGTGCCGCAAACAACGCATCATCGGGCGGGCAGGTTTCCAGAACTTCAATCACGATTTCTTCGTTAGGAAAGTCCAGCGGAACACCCGCCAACAGACTGTTGTAGTCAAAATTGACAAACCCCTTTTGCCCCTCCAAAGTCCGGCTTTGATAGGTCAAAAACTGCTCCGCTAAAATCTGCAAGGTGGCATGTTCTGAGCGAACCCCTACCGGAAACTGGTTGTCACTACCTCCGCGGTACAGCAGTTCATAGGCCACCAGCTGGCGTTCGATGTCAAGAATAGGTTGTCTCGCCACCATGGAACAGGCAGCAGGGTGGCACGCTTCGGTCGAGCGCGCTGTCGGGGACGTTGCATTCATGGTGCACTCCATAGCAAGTATCACTAAAGTATAGTGTGTTTGCGTCAACATGCTGCCCACGGACGCCTGCTTGGTGTTCGAGCATCATCGCCACTCACCAAGTCTGGTTTTGCACACCCTATTTATATCCCCTAAGCTATATTGATAGTATTATAGATAACCATTATCCTCTTGCCCAACTTTGAAGGAATAGCCGGTGTCCCCTCGTTCCCTTTACCTTGCGCTGTATCGCCTCTGGCAACTCGTTTATTGGCGTCCGCTGTGGTTGCTGTTGTGCGCACTTCCCAGTCACGCACAGTACCCGCATCGCCCCCTTTATTTCGCTATAGGAGAGTGGCCCCCTTACACCTCGACGCACGGGCAGGGAGGGTTGCTTGAACCGATCATCCAAGACATTTTTGAACACGCCGGTTATCAGGTCCACTTTCATTACTTCCCGTGGGGGCGAAGCTTAAAACTCGTCGATCGAGGTAAGTATCACGCCACGTTTCCGTGGTACCGTTCTGAAATCCACTCATCCGATCTGCTCGTTTCACCAAGCCCAATCAACCACACTCGAACCGTGTTCTTTCATCGTCAAAGCACACCGTTGCACTGGCAAACCTTCGCCGATCTCGCCGCCTATCGAATTGGGTCTGTGGGCGGCTACACGGTGACGAAGCGGCTGCATCGCCACGACGTCACCACTCTGCCCTCCATGGATCAGCGCGAGAATTTTCAAAAGCTCTACCATGGCCGAGTGGATCTCATCGCCGCCGAAGAGCGGGTGGGGGCTTATTGGGTGGCGAAGGTCTTTCGTGAGCACGCCCCCAGCGTGCAACGTGATCCTCACCCCGTTCTGGAAGAACCCATGCACGTCCTATTTCACCACAATGCTTTCGGGCAAGAGTTGAGCCACGTGTTTGAGCAAGGCCTTCAACGCCTTATCACCAGTGGTTGCTATCGTGCATTACTCAACCGACAGTCTTGCCAAAAACAGTAGCCCTGCGTGCTACTCAGCCGAGCGGGACGTCAACGCTTTCAGCCCCGTGAGGATCTCATCAACACTCAATCCGCTGCACCTGATGCGTTCAACAATCGACGCCAGCGCCGCTTCTCGCTCGCGCGTGCGGTGCTCTTGCACCACCGTCTGAAGATTGCTCAATGCCACCTCCAATTCTTCAAGTGATAGCGAGCGAAGACACGCTCGCAAACGACGTACGTGCCGTAATGTCGCCAACTGATTCGACATCCATGCTCCTTACTGTTCCCAACCATGCGTTGTCACCAGCCTGCCCTTTCCACTCAAAGGATGGAGTTATTAAACATTATTATAGGTTATTCGCCCTTCTCGCCCGGTAAGCAAGATTTCTTCGTGACTGTCAAACCATTTAGTTATAGTGCGTTAAAAACTGACCTTGGTGCGATTAATAAACGCTAATAACTCCCGCTTTCGTCTTCCTCGGGTTAGCTTGTGTCTCGCGAACACTTCCTCTCCTTACTCCTGGCCCCCACCAGATGAGTAAGGTTGTTCGCAGTATGAACCATAGTATTGCCAAAACCCTAGGCGGTGGGTTGACACACCCACTGCCTATTTGGGTTGCCATCGATGCCAGGAGATCCCATGACACAGCTCGCTTTGCTGCTATTATGCGTCAGTGGGTGGGTCAGCGTAACGGCCACAGCCTCACCGCTGCCCTCCTTGGCTGACACCCCACAAACCCTCACACTCGGTAACGGGACCGAAGTCGCGACTCTGGATCCACATAAGGCTCAAGGTGTCCCAGAAAGTCGTATCTTACGAGACCTGTTTGAAGGCTTAGTCCGGCTCAGCCCCTCAGGGGAAATCGTGCCCGGTGTCGCACAAAGCTGGTCCCACGAGGCCCATCAACGATACCGGTTCTCTCTTAGACACAATGCGCGTTGGTCCAATGGAGATCCCGTGACTGCCACCGACTTCGTGTACAGCTTTCGCCGCGCTGTCGACCCTCAGACTGCGTCTTCCTACGCTTGGTATCTCTCGCTTGCCCATATCCGCAATGCCCACGCCATCGCACAAGGCAAAGCCAATCCAGACACACTGGGCGTCAGTGCCCCCGACCCCTTCACGCTCGTGATCACACTCGATGCCCCGACCCCCTATTTCTTGGCGACCCTCGCCCATACAACCCTACTGCCTGTTCATATGGCCACAGTGACACAGTATGGCGACCGTTGGACACAGCCCGAACACTTGGTCTCCAACGGCGCGTACCAATTACACCACTGGACGGTCAATGAAGCGATTGATCTCACGCGTAATCCCTACTACTGGGACAATATCCATACCGCCATCGATCGCGTCCGCTACCTCTCTTTAGAGGATCCCACCTCCGAATTATTTCGTTTCTTGACCGGGGAAATCGATGTGACCTCCACCGTGCCCATCGAACACTTCACCCGTCTTTTGCACGAACGCCCCAAACAACTATGGGTCCAACCCGCACTTTGTACGGAATTTCTACAATTTAACCCCCAGCGAGCGCCTTTCAATGACCGCCGCGTACGGCGAGCCTTATCTTGGGCGATCGATCGCCATGTCATCACCGAACGACTGCTTCGCCAAGGCCAGACACCTGCTTACACCTTCGTGCCTGATCACATCGCCGGGTACACGCCTTGGGTTCCTGAGTACGCGACCCTGAGCCAAGCGCAAAGGGAGACCCAAGCCCGGCAATGGCTCAAGGAAGCCGGGGTTGACCAGCGACATCCGTTAGAGTTCACCGTGCTCTACAACACCTCTGACACCAACAAAAAAGTGATGATCGCCGTGGCCTCAATGTGGCATCACGTTCTTGGGATCAAGGTACACCTTCAAAATCAAGAGTGGAAAGCGTACCTGTCCACAATGTCCCAGGGGGACTACGACGTTGCTCGGTCCGCGTGGTGCGCGGACTACAACGATGCCAGTGCCATGCTCAGCTACCTAGAAAGCGGCAACTTAGGCGGCCATCAGTTTGCCGATCCCCACTATGACGCGTTAGTGGTAGCCGCCAACCACAGTCACAACGACGAAGAACGTCGCGAAGGGTACCGCCAAGCGGAACACTATCTCCTGGACGCTATGCCCATCGCCCCGCTATTTTTCCCCGTTCGCGCCCACTTAGTCTCACCGGAAATCCAAGGCCTGCTGCCCCGACAAGCAGGCCCGATGTCGAGCCAGAATTTGTTCCGCCTCCAGTGGGTATCAGGCGCCTCGAACGATCCCTAATTCAAGCAGCATCTATGATCACATCCCGTTATCATCAACCTTACCAGGAAAGCAACTGGTCACCAGCTTGGCTTCCCACTCTTCAGGAGACCTTCATGCACATTGGCATTCTGTATTCTTCTCGTCAGCGTCACAATGAGTCGGCCGGCGATCCCCCGGCTCACCTTCATATTCAGCGTACCCTCGACGACTTGAAATACGACACGGTACTTATTGACGGAGACAATCACCAATTGATTCAGCGACTGTCGATGGACGCCCTATCCGTGCTGGTCATTGCCGCTCAGGGCCAGTTTTTTGAAGACGGTCAGCTCCAGGGATTGTGTGACTGGCTGCAACTGCCTTATGTTGGCAGTGGGCGATGTGCCAGTACGATTTGCTACCATCCTGCATTGTTGGATCTGGTGCATTACGGCTGCCACGCCACCTACTCCGAACACATGCTGCTCAAACCGCAAGACGACACTCCGGATTATCAACAACTCACCGAGTATTTACGCAGCAAAACGCTCGATTTGGTGCCGATCTCATCGCCCGACCCGCTCGGCAATAAAACCAACATCAAGAATGCGCGGCAATTTCATCGTTACCTCTCGCAGCACTTAGACGGGCAACGCGCTGTCATGGTGCAACCCCATCGCACTTACCTCAATCAGTATCAGGTGGTGGTGCATGACTTGCGCCTCGACCCCACGGCAATGACCCTGTATAACGCGTCTTCCACCCTTCGTGAATCCGTCACACCCTTGACCTTGGTCAATGGGTTAAGTCAAGCCGAGCTGAGCCTGATTGAACAAACGGTCGTCCAGTATTATCGCCAGTTGCTCCTTGAAGGCGCCGCCTTGTTTCACGTCGCGTTAAGTCCTCATCACCGCTGCCAGGTCTTGCAGATACGGACTCTGCCGTCGTTGCATCCAGACGGGGTGCTTGCCGCCTCATTCGCCGAAGAAGACACCTCCTACAGTCAGACGCTGATGTCGCTCATCAATCGAGCAATGCACCGCCCGATGCCCGTTGTCAATGCCGACCCGATGTAACACCAACTTAGGTGTGGTCAGTCGGGAGAGACAACATGACTTGCGTGCCTTCCCCGACCTGACTGGCCAGGGTCAACTCCCCTCCGAGACCGTGGATCACATTGAATGCCACCGTCAACCCCATACCCCGACCATCCCCCAACGGTTTAGTCGTAAAAAAGGGATCGAGGACTCGGTGCAAATCGTCCGGGGCGATCCCCACTCCAGTGTCGGCGACCGTCAATATGACTCGGCCCGGCTCTCCATCACATCGATACGTGATCACCGCCTCCTCATCACCACCTTGCAGAGCCTCCAATGCATTGGCGTGAAGGTTCCCAAGCGCCTGAGTCAATAGCGCAGGGTTGGTGTGGATCACCACGTCTTCAGGCACCAAATTGTCAATCCGAGGCTGACGTTCGTTTTCATAGAAATGGAGTTTAATGACTTCGTCGCAAATCAGCTTGAGCTTGCACGTTTCACGCTCCGATTGCACCCCTTGGGATAAACTGCTCAAATCGGATACAATGCTTTTGACACGCAGCAAACTCGCGCGCGAGTCGGCGATCACCGATGACAAGTCCTCAAGAATAAAGGAGACGTCTTTTTCCTTTTTGTAGTCCGCAATTTGGTCCGGGACGTCCGCTTGGCCCGATGCCGCCAGATTGCCAATGAACTCATCGTGCATGGCGATGAGCTTCATCATCGCCTCCGCGTAATCGCTAAGGGGGGTAAAGTTCCCCAATGCAATCCCGAGCGGATTGTTGATCTCATGGGCGATCCCCGCCGTCAAACGGCCTAAGCTGGCCATTTTCTCAGAATGCACCAACTGCTCTTTGGCCATACTGAGTTCCGCCAGCGAGGATTTGAGTCGCTGGTAGTGCTGTTTCATGCGACGCTGAGACTCCATGTTCTCCAAGATGATCTTCAGTTGCGCCGCAGCCTCCTCTAACACTTTGATTTTTGAAAAGGTAAACTTCGCCGCTTCCGCCTGATCCACCTGACAAATCACTGTACAGGAGTGCTTATCGAGCACCCAAACAGGAAATACCAACGCATGGGGCTGTGCCTCCTGCTCAGCAAACTTAATGTCCGGCTTCGTCAACGTCAGGTAAGACTGCCATAGGGTCGTCACCTCTGCCGCCAGTTCGCTGCGTTGTAGTTTGCCCTCAGGCAGGGCTTTGTAAGCCATCAGAGTATCGTCGGGATCTTTGGACTGACGCAACACGTAGGTCTGTCGGGCTCCACAAAACGCGTTCAACTCATTGACAAACTCAGCCAACACCTGATTAGGCGATACATTGCTCCGGTTGAACTTATTGATTTTCGCCAGCAGCTTCAAATACCCCTTCTGCTGTCCCAAAGCTTTACTGATCGCCCGTTGCTTACGCAGCTCTCGCTCGATGTCGTTCTGCAGATCAGGCTGAAAAAACAACGCAGGCTCCACAATGCGATCAACATCAGAAAACGCCGCTCCCGATTCAGCGACCACCCACAGAGCAACAAAGTGGTTCTTGAGATTCTTACGCACAAATGGCACCAGATCCGCCACATAACGCTCGGTCTGCGCCTCCATGTCCACCACCACTACACCTACATTACGCGATCTAAGCCAAGCTTTAACCTGCTTGAGGTCTGCGGTATCTTCCCCGTTCAACTGGCTGAAATACGCTGGCTTTTCATCACGTTGGGAAACCACTAAGAGTTCGGTCACGACTTGTCCTTCTGGCGAATTTGAGACTACTATAACGGTAGTGCACATCTATGCATAAGGACAACTATGATTCGATTACTTTATTACAGTGTGGCTTCCAGTGAGATGACCATGATGGATCTGAAAGGCATTTTAGACGTGGCTCGCAAGAACAACGGCCGCCGGGATGTGACCGGCATGCTGTGCTACGACAACGAGTATTTCTTGCAAATTTTAGAAGGCGAGCCCACCGAGGTCACCGACTTGTTCTTGACCATAGGTCGAGATGAGCGCCACCATGATGTCACCATCATGGGTGTGCAGTCGATCGAGAAACGTGCCTTTGGTCAGTGGGATATGGGTTACGCAGGCAGCAGCGAAACGTTGCAAAGCCACATGCAAACACTCAACATGGACAGCTTTGATCCGACCGCACTCACGGTCAAACAAGCCGCGGTATTGCTGTACGACCTTTCCAAAGCCCAAACCGCCGTGTGATGGCAGTCCAAGGCCTTCGACCAATAAAAAAGCTGGCCCTTGGAGTCGATGGCCAGCGTAAGTCACACAGTTAACAATAAGACGTGCCGTTTTTTTCCGGCTACAGAACGGTATCACGTTCGGGGGCCGAGGGCGACCCTCAGTGATAACCCAACCTCGGCTTTGTTCGGTTTCTCGAGCGCCGACACACTCTTTAACCACGGTAATGATGCATTACGTCTTTACGTTGCTCTGGGGAGACGTCGCGCGATCCGCGTGCAACTGGCCACCTTTCCCCCAATGCTCCTCGTCGAAATTCTGAAAAAAGACCGTCACTGCTTCTGGCGCAGTGCCATACGCTTCCTCGAACGCTTCAGTAATACGCTGAAGCAGCAATTGTTTTTGCGCTTTGCTCCGACCAGGGGATTGTTGAATCGTCACGACAGGCATACACGTCTCCTTGATGATCGCCAGTTCTTGAAAAAGGACAAGCCCCCATCATGCCGAGAATACCTCCAGACGGCAAGTGCCACGGTCACACCCGCTTACGTGGCACACAGGCCAGGCCCCTTACCGTGACCCGTGACTCGCCACCCACCGGTGGATCGGCTCTAAGGCGTTGTGAATGTAGTGCTGCGTGAATCGTTTAAAGGCTTGGGCTTTCGCTCCCATAAGCTGGCCACTTGGCCAAATCAAGTACACGTCGCGAGACGGCCCAACCCATTCACTTAAAGGTGTCACCAATGTCTCTGACTCCAAACTGCTCAGCACTTCTGTTGCGGGCAGCAACGCGATCCCCAAACCGTCTTGGGCCCACAGACAGGCCATACGAATATCGTCCACTTGCAGGCCGCGCGGCAGTCGGATCACCTCTGTCTGATCCAACCCTACGCGCTGCATCGGCCAAACGGGCAAATGCGACACCGTAATGCAGCGATGTTGATTCAGATCCGTCAAAGCGGTCAAGGGAGGCGCTTTCGCCAAATAGGCAGGCGACGCCACCAGTAATGTGGGGATCGCCCCCAACCCGACTTGGTACAACCCAGAGTCGGGCTGGGGACCAATACGCAGCGCGATGTCAGCTTGCTCCTGCACCACATCTTTGTTGTCGTTGTTGAGCTTGAGATCCAATACCACATCAGGATACGCCGACAGGAACTCACTCCATAGAGGCTGAAGAAAGCCCAAAGCAATGTTGGTCGGGGCCAGCACCGTCAGCGGGCCAGCTAACGACGCCACCTGCTGGCTCATCCGATCGCGAGTCTTCTCAAGGTCGGCCACCAACGGAGCAAAAGCCGCGTAATACGCATGGCCTTCCGCCGTGAGCCGAAATTGACGGGCGCTACGATGGATCAACTGACACCCTAACTCCGACTCCAGCTTTTTCAGCCGCCGCGTCACTGTCGCCGCGGGCAACGCCAGGGCCGCGGACGCCGATTTCAACCCGCGCAACTGAGCAATGTGGACAAAAAGCGCCATATCATCGAACATGATTTCATTTATGGAATTAGTAATTCATAAATGGATTATATTCATCATTTATGAAATTCACTATGCTTTTTTCGTCACAAGGAAACAGGAGAACAGCATGACCACATTATACGTCACGGCAGGACTGGTATTGTCGAGTGAGAGGCCCCGTCAAGAGGTGTTAGCCGCCATGCGTCAACTGACACAAGCCACCCTAACGGAACCGGGCTGTGTGTCGTTTGAATTCTTGGCCCACCACGCCGATCCCTCGCGTTTCACCCTCTGGGAGCGCTGGGATAGCGAGGCAGCCCTCGACGCCCATTATCACAAAGCGCACACCCGCGCATACCTATCCCAAGGCTGGACCCGGATCGAGTCTCTACACAAACACTACTCGTTGACGTCGCCGGAGGCTTAATGAAACAACGTATCGTCTTTGGCGTCTTGATGTCTTTGTTACTCTCTAGCTTAATGACCCTATGGGTAACTTGGCTCAATCTCGGCATGACCCCAGCGTTTTTCGCCGCATGGGGCAAAGCCTTCGTCTGTGCTTGGCCTGCCGCGGCGGCCATTGCCATCAGCCTAGGGCCATATGTTCAACGGATGACAACACGGCTGCTCAGACCTCGATAGTCCACGAGATCTGGCCGTATCACTGCCCTAGGACAGGTCGGCGATGAACTCCATCTCGACCTTAGCGGCCAAAGGTAACGCGGCAACCGCAACGCACAGGCGGGCAGGTTTATGAGAGCCGAAAAAAGCCTCATACACCCCATTAATGCGATCGAAGTCTGTCATGTCGGTCACGTACACGCCTACCCTCGCGATACGGGCTTTGGTGCCCCCCGCGTCTTCGACAATCGCTAAACCATTTTTTAAACACTGCTTGGCTTGCTCCGCGGCATCTTCTGAGACCATGTGCATCGTTTTCGGATCGAGCGGTAATTGCCCAGAGACACATAAGGTCTTGCTGAGGATCGCGGCATGAGAGTATGGGCCCACCGCTTTCGGGGCCCGTTTTGACGAGGTCAGTTTCATGGTCAGTTTCCTTGGTTACAATTCGTTCACTCAAAGACTCGGGGATGGTCAACCAACACCATGGCTCAGTCGCGGTTGTCAGCGCACACACCGCTTGGCACATCAGACACACTCGCTAGGCACAGCAAGGCCCCAAGCATCAATACGACCAGTGTAAACATAGCGAGCCCTCTTGAGGATGTGGTCAACTTAATCACGGCTCCGTACCCCTCAGTCTGGGGGACCGTCCGCTTCGCGCTCAGACGAAGGATTCGGGCTGGAGCGGCGTTTCATCCTAGAAACGCCCCCTTAGGCTGCAAACTTAATTATCATTAACAGGGTTTATTAAGCCACTGACCCAACGCTCCCTCAATGTAACGTCAAGGATTCCAGATCCCCCGGGAACACCCCTTGCGTAAAAGAGGGAACAATCAACTCCGGTGCCAGCAATAGATTCATCCCGTTACGCTTGGCCACCGGATTGCCCAAAGTATCCCAGCCGCGTTGATGAGAGTAGTCGACCGATATGTGAGTGATCGACGAAAAGAAGTGCAACGACACGGACCGCGCAATGCACTGCTTCACCGCTGTGCCCACCGCGCGTTTTTGGGGAGAGAACACCAGCACAATCTTCTCGTACGATTCCAATACACGCGTGTCGCCATCTCGATGCGGAAACACACACAACGGACTTGGCCGAGCTCCCTGTTGATATGTTCTCATAGCACTCATTAATCCCGACCACACTGGTCGCCCAACGCGATTGAGCAAGGTGTACGCATCACGTGCTCCCGTGACGGTTCGTGTTAACTGCGCCCCCTTTTCAAGGGTCAGGAGCTCGCCCGGTTGCACAGGCTCTGTCCACGTAGGCACGACGGCATCGTCATCATGCAGGGAACCGACGTGAAAAAAACCGTGGCATTCTGAGCGCCAGGAAAGATGGATCAGGTGATAAAATCGATCGACTGTCGCCCAGACCGTCGAGACCCCCTGATCGGGATCGCACGCTTTCACCCCTTTGAATACCTGTAACTGATGCCCTTGAAGCGCGGCGATACTGGCCGCATCTAACCGAATCGTAACGGAATAAGTGGTCATATTCTGCCTCCTAACTAGTCACACTGCCCACCGGGTTCCTATACTATGCACTGTGTAACGTAGCCGCTCCGTATCAATACAGTATCAGTTTCCCACTCGACGCCAGCAAACCACCCATCCTGGACTATCTTTATAACAGGTACACCCAATCTTTTTATCGCAGAATGTGAGGTTGCGCATGAGTATTGATCCCCTCGTTTTTCTTCAGCAACACGCCAAGGCCCATCCCACCCCAGCCAGTGTCCTCACCACTCAAGAGTTCGTCAGGTGGTGGGATCAGCAATGCCCTTCGTGTGCGCTTGATATGACACAAGCCAACCTCATCTTGCACAATCTCACCACCACACAAGCCGAACTGTCACTCGCGACCAAGTTTGATGCCGAACGCGATCTGTGCTGGAGTTACACCATGAAGTGACAAAAGAGGCGCCCTTAGGCGCCTCAGTTCTCCCCATTTATTGAGGGAATTCCGTCGGGGGCTCGTAAGTAATACGACTCGCCCGCAGTCGGTTACTCATCAAACTCTGCAACATACCAATAGCCGCTCCGACAGGGGCCACGACAGGTACATAACGCCCCAGTTCGTCTTCCAACGCGTCCGTGAGCCACTGATTGACTTCCAACATCCCAGTGCACCCAAGCACAATTGCCTCAGCTTGGTCGTCTCTGATCGCGCTAAGGCTTTGTGCCAACAACGCCTGTTGGAGTTCGATTTTATTGTCCAATTTCTCTACTGGGATCCCCGCTTGGCGCACAGAGGCCAAATGATTGGCCATGCCCCACTGGCGTGCCAAGTCCCACAACATAGGCACCACAGAGCTGACCACGGTCACGATGGAAAACCGGCTCGAGACCATAGCGGCGTTCATCATTGCAGGGGCAAAGCCCCCCACCACTGGAATGTCGACAATTTCCTTCACCGCCTCCACCGCTGGCTCCCCAAAGCAATTGATGAACAATCCATCATACCCATCGCGTTCCGCTTCGAGTGCCACCCGAGCGATATCACGGCCATCCCACAATTCGGCCGCTCGACTTTGAATGAAGGGGGTAGCCCGATCCCCCAGCGCTTGATAGTCGACGTGAACGTTAGGGGCACGGATGGGTTCGATCTCGCGTTTGAATGCCTCGATGAACGGGCGAGCCCCCGCTTCAGAAATGGGGATGATCACCAATAGTCGTTGCTCAGTCATGTCAGTCTCCTTGTTGAGCATGTGTCGCTAGGTTCGGGCCAAAGTAGCCCAGAGATTGCAATAAGGTGTTGAAACGCGCCAATTCAGCCCCCGTCGTCAAGGCTGGGGCGGCAGGCAACCTGAACAGAAACACCTCTTGCCCTTCCACCACATCTTCGACAGATAGGCCATGGAAGCCCTGCAAATTCGCCTGCGCAGCCTCGCGCTCATCGGGGGACAAAGGCTGCACAATCCGCTTAATGACCGGCGGTTCAAGACGCCCCATCAAACACAGCAGATCGGGCGCCATTCCTAATGGATGACTGCATTGCGTATCCCATACAATCAAATTTTCATTCTGATTGACGACCACGAGAGTGCGTTCGGCGCCAGTGTCATCCTGCTGGACGAGGGTGAGCACAGTGAAATCAAATCCCCCCTGCGATCGCGAGGAGATCTTAGCCAACCGGCAAGGTTGCGTGTTGTCAAACAATGGCGTCAGTGGCTGATCGAAAGTTTGGGTGTATTCATCGCGAAACGCCCCGAGTGGATCAGGGCAGTCCGGCGCAATTTGCCGTAACATCTTACCGATAGCCCGAGAGTGCGTTACCGTGTCTGCGATCAACCCCTGACGTGCCTCTGACGCTGTCATCGCCCAACCCGCAATCGCGGCAATGCCATCAAACGTACCCACGCTACTCAACAAGGGACGCAAGGTCATTTCAGCGATTTGCGCCTGCTCGACAGGCGTACTGTTTGGGGTCAGGTCCAACGTCAACGCCCCCGGATATTGTCCCCCCTTAAATGGCCCATCCGCGGCATTCAAGATCACCAATGGGGTCGCTGCAATCGACTCGCTGAACGTTAATAAACTCAACGTTGGCACAGAGCGGTTGGCCCCATCGGCATTCAGCACCTTGAGTGGCCCGTCTCGCTTGGAAATCGCCGCCAACATGGCAACAAACAAGTTTGACCCCGTTTCTACCGACACCACAAACGTCAGAGGCTCCGTCAGCCGGCGCTGCAAAACCGATAGTGCCCGAGTTTCTGCCCCATTGAGCCCAATTTTTTCAAAACTCTCGGGCGATCCCATCGCCGCCACCACCGCACCTCGATCCTGCGCTTCAAGCGCCTGCATGTCGACCAATTGCACACCATGGTCCGCCATTAGGATCTGCTGGATGAATGCATACGCGGTTTGAATCGAACCGCCCCCTCCACTGGCCAACAGCGTGGCGCCACTGGCGATGTCAAACAAATCCTCTCGTGCTAATTCCATCTTGCTCACTCCTGATTTCTAACAAAATTAATCGATGTTCAGTGCCCCTCTCACCCACACCATGAGCCGTTCCGCCCGATCAAGATACGTCAGCTCCCCGTGACTGCGCATAAAATGCAAACCCGATTGCAACACCGCTCGAGCACGATGCGGCTGCTTAGAGCTGAGCCTCAATTCTGCACTCATGCAGCAGTACAATGAATGCCCCATACGGTGCCCGGACTTGGCCAACCAGTGATGATATCCGTCAGCCAGTAGAGCTAGCCCCAACTCACCTTGTCCTTGTCGACCCAGAGACCAACCTAAAAAGACTTTCGCAATGCCAATAAAGAACGGCATTTCAAATCTTTGTGCGAGCGCCAACAGGGCTTCTGCTCGCGATTCGACCTCCTCCGCTTGCTCAGCATGGAAGTAGTAAAACAACGCGGCTTGCGCCCCGATCGCTTCACTGAACACATTGTCACTGGAGGCCACCAGATCCGTCATCGCCACCAAATGACGCCGCGCTATCGGCGCCTCTCCCCTCAAGGAATAGCTCAGCACCAAAAACAAGGTGGCTACCACTCGGGGATCTTGACCAAACTCACGCAGATCTCGCGAATGGTCCTGGACTTGGTGCAGATCAAGGGCTTGCTGCGCACAAACAATGGCCGCATCGAGATCGCCCGCCCAAAAGTGCGTATTGGCTTGCGCTGCCCAACCATGCACTTGAATGCAGCTATCCGCCATCGTCACACCGTGTTGTTGGATAACGCTCGCCAGACGCAACGCTTCATCCAGCTCGAGCGCCATGAGTTTTTCCAACCATTGATGAAAAAACACACTGCCCAAACCACCTTGCTGCGCGCTTTTCACGCACACCCGTTGCAGTTGATCGAACACGCGCTTTTGCTGTGGGGACGACCAACCATAGTGGGACTTGTACACCGTCCCCAGTAGCAGCAACCAATTGATTTCCCGACGCAAACTGTACGCTAGTTGCAACGACGACTCCGCCCATTGCAAAGTCGTGATGGCTTGGTGCAGTTCCCCCTGATCTTTGTGCCCTCGTGCGATCTCCATATAACGCTCGAAGGCCTTTGCCGGCTGCCCTTGCTGTGCAAGACAGTGGGCGTACAGCAGCGGCCACTCAGCAGGAGTGCCTCCTTGATCCAGCCGTGGCGCTAGCGCTTGAGTCAAGTGTGTGTTGATATCAATCCACACAGGCGACGTGATACGATCTTTGAGGTAGGCATGCACTGTCGAATGCAGAAACGTGTATCTGTTTGACTCCACTCGTCGAAGAAGCGAGCTTTGACATAAGATCGCGAGCGCGGCGTCCCCATAGCTAAACGTGGCACGGATCACGTCACTGTCCACGGAAGGGCCACAGGCGACAGCCGCCCAAAGCACCCGTTTTTGCTCGACAGTCAAACGCTCCAGCTGCTGATCGACAAACGAATACGACGGAGCGAGCGGTTCTGCCTCAAAGGGAGCTTCTAAGATGAGTTGGCGCAGAAACGCCGGATTGCCACCACAGATGTCAACACACTGCGCTAATACGACGTCCGACACCGCACTCGGCGCCCAGCGCTGAGCCAGACTCGTCGTGTCCTCTCGAGTTAACGGTGACAAGGTGTGCACTTGGATGTGCCAGCGATCAGAAAACCCCCATGGCAGAGGCCGATCGCTGGCTATCAGGCATCTGGGTGGCACCGACATTTGTTCCATTGCACGTTGGATCACTTGCCAACTGTCTCCATCCACACATTCCGCATCGTCAAGCACGAGTACCCTCACCTGCGTTTGACTCAGTACCTGTCGCACCAATTTCGCATCCGTTGTGGCAACGCGCAGCGCCAAACGCTCAGTTCTCGGCATCGCTTTGGCGTCAAGTAATACCAGTAGTCGCTCAGTCTCGTTGATCGACAACCCTATGCGTTGCGCTGCATCCGAACGCTCTGACGTCGACGCCCAGCCAGGCAAAGCCAGCGCCGACAATAACAGCTTGGCCAACACGCTCAGTGAATCCACCTGCTCACGAGCCATCACCGTGATCCGACGTCCCGATAGTGCCGCAATGACGTGTTCACCCACAGCGTGCATCAAATGTGACTTCCCCACACCTCGATCGCCTTGAATGTGCACACACTGTACCGGTTGACGAGTTGGGTTCTCTCCCCTCAACACTTGTGTCATCTGTTGCCACTCCGCTTGGCGGCCAACCAATTGAGTGGTCAGGTCGGCCCCTAAATGGAGCAACCAATAACCCGTTGCGATCTGGACCGACATACGTTCAATAACGTAGCACTGAGACAACGCCACCATACTGGCGTCATCGACAACCCAACTCCACGGCCCCAACAGCTGTACCAGCGACACCAATTCATCCAGATCGCGTTTCTTGATCGGATCACCATGATCAGGTCCCATCACCAGGTCACTTTTCTTGATCGCAACCTTAACCGGCCCTCCCCCAGGGGGGAGCCGTTGATGCCGACTCAATTGTTGTAGACGTTCCAACGTCTGGCTATCAGCGTCGTAACCAATGTAGTAACCACCGACCTTGTCCATCACCGTCAGACCCGTCACCTTGAGCCACGCACCGATATCCTGTTCGCTTAGGTCATGCCCCCTCGGGGACGCAAAAATGACGTACAACCAGACCGACTTAGGGCGTGCCTTCGGTACCAGCTCCTCCTCCGAGGGACGGGCAATAAGCTCATCGACACTGGCCCCGAAGAATTTGGCCATTTGACCTGCAATTCGAAAACTGACCGGTTTTCCCGTCTCGATACGCTTAACCGTCGCGATCGAGACTTGGCAATTGGCATCATACAACGCGTGCGATAACCCTTCTTGACTAAACCCGTTCAACTGTCGCAGCGATTTGATCTTCTGACGGCATAACTGCACCTTCCCTGCACTCTGACCTTTGCTTGATTCCACAATGTTCACCTTTTCACACTCGGGCGGGCAGTAACACCAAGTATGTGCAACTCATCATCTATTTGTTTTATCAATATTGCAGGGTAGAGATATATAGACAACTGATTGCATATTTTTCAATCAATTTTGTGAACACTCATTTCTTCTCGACACCAACACAGCTCTTTTAGGGCGTCGCTAAACGGGCACGCAACCCCATGATCCAAGAATGACCGGCAAGAGCCTCGCCACGCAACGGGGCAACGTATTGGATCGTAGGCGTTAACGTCAACGCCCCCAACGGCAATCGATAAAACAGTTCCGCATTTCGAACCACCTCCTTATCCTCGTTAGCTTGCCCCCAACCCACAGCCATACCTAAAGCGCCAGATCCAATGCCCTCATAGCCAGTACCCGCCACCACTGAAGTGGAATACAACACTTGAGATCCGTGCGCGATCCCCCCACGGAGAAACGGAGTCCAAGCACCCAGAGCCGCGGTCCAGGAGAAACTCATCCCCGCCTGAGGTTCACGCTCTCTCTCATCACCATCACTTTGCCATCCCGTCACATGAAACTGGTTCATCAGCGCCTGATCGGGATCTGCGACCCAACCCAATTCGACCGCCTCAAATGTCCGGCCATCATGAAACACGTCACCCGCTCTTTGCCACGGATGGCTCGAATCAGCACTCGCATCCGACACACTTAACTGAAGGTAATAATGCGGCGAAAGCGTGTCGCGGATCATTCCCCCTATCGAGGCTTCGTCAGGCAAAACAATGGTGCCAGATCCCGTACTGAAGTGAAGGTTTGTGAACCCGGAATAGGGGCTGCCATATGGATATAAATCGATGAAATCTGTCGAATCGAGATAACCCGCCATGGCATGTACCTTTCCCGACCACCCCGTTTGATCCCAATAGGCATGTGTTAACCGCCACCCCTGATCACTGAAAGGGGCGCCAATGACACTCCTCGCGCCTAACGCGGCCGGAAGCCATTGACTGGGAGGCAGTGACGTTAATCCATGTCGGTGGTCAATGGTCATGTGCAATTGGCCAGTCGGACTGGAAACCCATTGCGCGCTCAATCTCGCCAATCCAGCGGCCGAATCTCGATCGCCTGTAGGCTGAACAGTGTCCGCCACGGCTCCAAAGACATAGTACTCCCCTTGAACCTGCCACGGCTCGGTGTCGTTGGCGAGCACCGCCATGGGCGTGCTGAGAAGAAGACAAAATGAAAGGGATGTCCATTGCTTGATATGGATGGGCGTCATAGCTGGGCCTCTTATGATCGGTTTCAACCCCTCGATTTAACGACAATCACATCACATCGCCTTGTTATTAAGCTTTATTTGAGGTCGAACGTTGTCATTGCTCAGGGTGAGCATGGTGCCACTCACCCATCATTAACCCTCGAAAAATACTTAGAGTACATAACAAATACCATTCGAGTTTCTAATCGAAAATTGCTTTATAGTATGAATTTGCTCTCAAATAAGGTCTTTGTTACCCTAATAAAACCGTTAAAAATAGTTTCAACTCAAAACAAAAGGGAGGGGCAGTTTACGGGACGGCACTTGTCACGGAGCCACCGAATTAAACATCGTCATCACTATGGAAAAACCCATCAATCAATTCAGTATTGACACCACCGACTATCAGATTGGCCAAGACAATGTCCAGAAATGGGGATTTGATGTCCATAATCCCGTCTTTGGCATCAGCGCAGGTCTTATTCTGTGTATTTTGCTCATCTTGCTGTTGATCCCATCAGAGTCCGCACGCCAAGTCTTAGACCAGGTAAAAAATGGCATCATAGCCAATTTCGACCAATTGTTTATGTGGTCCGCCAACGTGTTCCTCTTGTTTGCTGGTGCATTGGCCTTATCACCACTGGGACGTATTCGATTAGGCGGCGCAGACGCCGAACCCGATCACGCCTTGTGGTCTTGGCTGGCCATGTTGTTTGCCGCCGGTATGGGAATTGGGCTGTTGTTTTGGAGTGTCGCTGAGCCCGTCGCCTACTACACCGATTGGTGGGGCACACCGTTTAATGTTCAACCGGAAACCGACGCCGCCCGTTCACTCGCCATGGGCGCCACCCTCTTTCATTGGGGTCTACATGGCTGGGGGATCTACGCCATTGTCGCACTCGCATTGGCATTTTTCACCTTCAATAAAGGATTGCCGTTATCACTGCGCTCTACCTTTTACCCTCTAATCGGTGATCGAGCATGGGGTTGGTTCGGCCACATTATTGATATATTGGCCGTATTGTCGACCTTATTCGGCCTCGCAACCTCGTTAGGATTAGGGGCACAACAAGCGTCAAGTGGGATCAATTATGTGTTCGGTTTAGAAGGCGGGTTATCGCTACAGCTGACCATCATCGCCGTGGTCACTTTGATTGCGATTGCCTCTGTGATTCGGGGCATCGAAGGAGGAGTGAAACAATTGAGTAGCTTCAACCTTATCGTAGCCGTTGCCCTCCTAGCTACCATGATGCTACTAAGTGGCGCTGACACATGGCACGCGATCAGTCAAAGTATGGTTGACTACGGTACCCACATGATGTCATTGAGTCTTCCTTTCGGTCGAAACGATACTCAGTGGATGCACGGGTGGACCGTGTTCTATTGGGCATGGTGGATCTCTTGGTCACCGTTCGTTGGGATGTTCATCGCTCGAATATCTCGTGGACGAACCGTGCGCGCTTTCTTGGTCGCTGTGATCGTTATTCCAACGTTCGTAACATTGGTTTGGATGGCGGTGTTTGGTCAACTGGCCTTAGATCAGGTTGCCAACCAAATTGGACAATTGGGTCAGCATGGCCTCACTGACATTTCGTTAACTCTGTTCTACGTGTATGAAGCTCTGCCGTATGGCAATATCTTATCGGTTCTCTCAATTGGTCTGATTTTAGTGTTCTTCATCACGTCTTCAGACTCCGGTTCCTTAGTGATCGATAGCATTACCGCAGGTGGTAAACTTGACGCACCTATCCCCCAACGTGTGTTTTGGGCTTGCATCGAAGGCGCAGTCGCTGCCGTCATGCTCTGGATCGGGGGCAAACAAGCATTACAAGCACTCCAATCAGGCGTCGTTGCAACTGCGTTACCATTTACATTTGTCCTGTTATTCATGTGCTTAAGTCTCTTACGTGGATTAGTATCTGAGCACTCCGTACGCGTACATCACGTGACATCGTAACGTTTAAAAAAGGCTGGCCTTGAGGAGTACAGAGGCCAGCCAATACCAACACCCTGGGGGGGAATGCAGGAACTGACGTCGAACGATTGTATTTTTTGCAGCCTCATGTCTACTACTGCGCTGAACGACTTCATTCAGACTAACAAACCGAATCAACATTTCCACTGCTTAAAAATTATTAATTGTTGTTACAGACTTTTCGGTCCAGCTTGGGGATTATTAATGATTAACAAAACTGCCGTTACTCCAAGTGCCTATATACAATCACTCTCATATTTAACCAAGAGTGATCCTGATTATGCGTATGGAACCCATTTATGAGTGCATCAACACACGTTGTGCCTATCCAATCAGCCAAGTATTGATCCACCCAGAATACCTGCAAAAACCTAAACAACGCAGCATGCACCTACACAGTCAGCTCGAGTTGCGCCGATTTGTTGGTCAATCTAGCCCAGTAGAACGGTGCCTTTCCCCAACCGACACTGTGATGCTGCTACATGGGATCACCCTAATTTTGTGTGCTCGTTGGGGTAAAAAGTGGCTGCAAAGAGAATGCACCCCAGCCACGCTCAATCAATTCAAAATGATCACCTGTCATTGTGTCGGTACCATGCAACTTCCTCGACGAGACACCCGTAGAGTGACTATGACACTTGGTGTTGAGCGTTGTTTAACTGCTGGGCAGCCCTTGCAATTAGCGTGTTTCGCTAATTTTCACGATCAATTGGACGCACATATTCAAATTGAACTAGAGGCTGAACAATAGGTACACCAAGCGTTTTAGATACAGACACCATTGTGGAGCAAGTCTACAGGATGAAAAACGGCTTGTTGGTTTTGTGACTCTACGTGTGTCAACAATGAACTCTTTTTGTTGGTAAGTACTAACTTATATGTTTGCATCGTATTTCCGCGCTGAGTAGCCGCACAATGACACGAAAATGTGTGGTATTGACAGAGCGTTTTGAGAGTGGTTCATCTGAGGTGACATAAATTTGTGTGGTATTGACTAAACAGTACAAAAAAGTTTGCTTTAAGGTGCATAAAATTGTGTTGTATGACGCTGCTTACTATTAACTTATTGTAATATATAGTTTTTTATCTTTCTACCATATTAAATGAATGATGTAGAGTGTCGTCGCTGTGGCTATTTGGTCGTGCTCATACGTGTTTTTAACCTGAAAAGTTATCCACAGTTCCTATAAAGATCTATTTATCTATAAAGATCTATTTAAACTATATAACTATTAAACTATAAAACTATAGCGCTTCCAACTCATTGATTTAAAAAGAGAATTCAGGAAATACACTACAAAAAAGTTTGCTTTGTGATCATATAAGTTTGCTTTGTGATCATTTTTGTTTGCTTTGTGATCATATAAGTTTGCTTTGCGATCATTTTTGTTTGCTTTACACAACAAAAAAGTTTGCACTATGATCATTTTGATGTCATTTACCACACAGAAAAGTTTGCTTATTTTGCTCACGGTACAAAAAATGTGATGTATGCAAACAAATTTGTGCGGTAAAGGCCCTAATACTACATAAATGTTTGCTTATTGGTTAAAATGTGTCATTCTAAACGCCATGTAGACCAAAAAAGTTTGCTTAAGCAAACAAAACTGTATGGTATGAGCACAAGCCCGAAGAATTTACCCAAGCACATCAAAAAAGGCCACGAGCTGGTCTTCTCGCAACAAGATCTGACCGCACGCGAAGCGAACCTATTCGGGCTTATGATCGCAAACATGAAACAAGAAGACTGGGATAATCAAACCCCAGAGTATCGATTCACGGCCGCCCAACTCTCCGAATGGCTGGGACTTAGCAACCGAGCGATAGGATCACAATTGAAGCAAGTGGTGGGTCGATTAGCCTCTCGAAAGATCGGGATCATCATTGAGAAGCAAGGCGATACCGAGTTCGAGTTCACTCCCCTGTTTAAGAAAGCCACCTATAAAGATCGCGTGTTGACGTTGATCCCCAACGATGCTTTGTCTAAAGAGTACATTGAGTACAACCAAGGGTTTTCGCTTATCAATACCAAAAGCTTTCTGGGACTCAAGCGAGAGTACACGAAGCGACTCTACGAAATCCTGTCGCGTTTTAAAACCGACGGCACCAGCCTCAAACCCATTGAGGTCGACGATCTGCGCGCTTTTATGGGCCTGCTCAACGAGGATGGGTCTCTCAAAGCCAATAAGACGTCATTCAAAAACAACAGCGTATTTATCTCGCGTTGCATCAAGGAAAGCATCGAGGAGCTCAGTGAGGATCCCAAAACGCGCAAGGAGATCTTGTTTCTTGAGTCCGAGGACGGCCTGGGACTGAAACTCCATAAACACGGGCGCAATATTCACGCTGTGGAGTTCTTGTATCGCTGGATCAACACCACCACACCCGTGGATAAACTCAATTTTGAAGACGCCAAGCGCAACATCACTCGGCTTGAAACCAAGCGACTGACCACCGAAGAACCCTTGACCGTCGATGAACTTGAATTGCTGGCAAGCTCCTATCGCTCCATCGATGAGGAAGAGAAAGCTCAGTTCGTCGAAGAAGCACTGGCTAGCCGTCAGAGCAGCGGAAGCCACGATGCGCCTGCCGACGATGTAGTGGAAGAAGTGCTCGAAGATAAGTCCTTTTTGGACAAATTGGCCGAGCTGGAACGCATGAACGGCAGTAAGGGCTACTGAGTCTGGATTTTTACCACACAGAAAAGTTTGCTTAGCCGCACAAAGCAAACTTTTTTGTTGTGTATCGTCCTCCCCTCTTCGTTTCCTGTCGTCTTTCGGGATTTATTTTCTCAGTTTCCATTAATTTTTGTTGTGTAAACCAAAAAGTGAAGGATATACTAAATCCAGAATCTTGGTGGAGATAGAAATGGATACCCTGCAAACAACGGCAACCTTTCAAAATCTAAAAGAAGGCGCCGATCGCTACATTAAGCGACGCAATCTACGTTTACTGGCCAATCATCGTAAAGAATTGCGTAACTTCACGCGTGCGGAAGCGTCGACTTACTTGGACATCGACGCCAAAACCTTAGATAAATACGTAGCGACGGCTGAAATCGACCCGCGCCGCCACGAGGAGTCGCAATGGTCCATCGACATGGCGGAAATGTATCGAGTCCGCGATCTGCTGCCGGACGCACTGCGTAAAGAACCGAAGTTCGCTCGCAGCGAGAAGCAGTCGATGCAAGTGGTGGTGATCCAAAACCAAAAAGGTGGGGTTGGCAAAACCGTCTCTGCGGCCACCCTAGCGTCTGGTCTGGCAACCGAATTTCACCAAGAATACCGTGTTGGTCTGATCGACATGGACGGCCAGGCAACGCTGTCCATGTACTATGCCCCAGAGTCTGAAATGGAAGGGTGCTTGTCGATTGGCGACTTAATGATGCGCAATTTCGAGTTGGACGAAGGCGAAACGTATGAACAGGCGGTATCAGAGGCCTTTTTAGAAACGACCATCCCTAACCTACGTATACTGCCTGCCTCTCAAACCGATCGCGCGATTGAAGGTTGGTTTCATGAGCAGGTCTTTAGCCAGAAGTTGGCCTCGCCGTACTCATTACTGCGAGACATCATTGCGGCGGTAGAAGACGAGTTCGATATCTTGATCATTGATACGCCTCCGTCATTGGGGTATGCGACCTACAACGCCTACTTTGCCGCCACCAGTGTGGTCTTCCCGCTGTCGATCACCGAAAACGACATCGACGCGACCTGTTCGTATTTCAGCTACATACCCCAAGTCTGGGCCCTGCTCGCCAATGCAGACCATCAAGGCTACGATTTCATGAAGATCTTGCTGACCAACCATCGTGATAGCTCGACGACGACTGAGCTGATGAACAGCCTGTACGATCATTTCGCGTCTTACCTTTATTCCAAGGAATTCAAGCACAGCGAAGCGATTCGACAGTCTTCTTCCTTGCTGTCGACGGTCTTTGACATGTCGAAAAGTGAATACCCTAAGAGCAAAGCCACATTCCAGAGTGCACAGCAGAACGCGTACGAAGTGACCAGCCAGATCTTACGCGACATCATCAACGTTTGGCGTGAGCAGGAGCAAGCATAATGGCGAAGAAACGCGGAGCAATCAGTCCATTAGGGAATGCAGTCGGATCCGAACAAGCCCAGAAAAGCGCCGCTAAGGCCACTCTGGAGTCTTTAACGCGCCAACTTGATGTGGAGTTAGAGAATTCAGGAGAAAGCGCTCAGAAGTTCTTACAGCGCCACTTTGGTGTTGAATCGGTCGGGCAAAGCGTCGAATGGCGATTGAACACCGGTCGTACGGTGTCGTTCAATGAGCTGACGCTGACGTACGAACAGGTTCGTGACGAAACGGTGGTCACCTTTGATGTTAACGGTCGCGATCAGACGCAATTGACCGAAGCGTCGCTGACGGATCTCAATTCACTGGCGTTTCAGCAGTTTTATCCGGCGGTGGGTCGTGAAGTGGACGGTAAGATTGATATCCTCGACGGCTCTCGTCGCCGTGCTTGGTTCCTACTCCAGCAAGGTGAGGTGGTGACATTTCGGGTGTTGGTAACCAAAGAGTCGATTACCACGTCGGAAGCCAAAGCGTTGGCGAAACAGCTTCAATCGGCGAAAGAGCACAACCAGCGTGAAATTGGTTTGCAGTGCTTGACCATTATGCAAAGTGAAGACTGTACCCAAGAAGACGCGGCGCAGGTGCTAGGGATTAGCCGTCAGGCCGTCGGCCGAGCACTCAAAGCCGCAAACGTGGACGCGCGGCTGATTGCCCTGTTCCCTGTGGTCAATGATTTATCCCATACCGACTACGCGGTTTTGGATAAAGTGATGAAGACGTTCCAACGCGACGAGGCCGGCTTAGTGGCCTTCATTGAGCGTTTGGCGGAACAGTTGTCTGGCAGCGAGCGAGATGAAGCAGAATTGACCGTCAAGGAGTGGTTGATCCAGCGAATTGGAGCGGAACTGAAAATAGTGACAGCGAAGCAGGTCGATGCCAGCGTGTCAGTCACCCAGTTAAAAGCGTTCTCATCGAGTGCGCAGTTCGCCCGAAAGCGAGTGAAAGGGCGTAACTTCAGTTACGAATTTGGGCGATTACCCAAATCCGTGCAGCAAGCGCTCGATGATGCGGTGTGCCAGGTCCTAGACGCGTATCACGAAGACTGATCGCCTTTCGGGATCACCAATACCGGGCAGCGAGCCTGCTCGGTCACCTCTTGAGTCACTGAAAATGATAACGCGCGTAGGATGAAGGAAGCATGACTGTGCTTGACCATCACGAGCAACTGCTCATCTAATGCCTCACCCCGGCGGATAATCGTTTTCGCCACTTGCATGGGCAGCACATCAGAACTGGCTTCGCTCATGACATCAACTCCGCGTTCACTCAGCTTTTGAAGATAGTGCTTGAGCTGCCCCATTCCTGAACGGGCGTTTCTCCCTCCTCCCCTAACCTGGTAACTAAGAAGTACGACATCCCAGTGGTGTTCGATGGCGAGCGTTGCCGAAAACGCCTACTTAACCAAATATGCTAAGTTTCGTGCCAGGATGAAACTATTGTGGTCATAGCTCACGTATGCTGACGGAATTACCATGTCTGTATAAAGAACTCGATGAGGGACTGTTGGCGATCAAAGAGGATGATTGAGGCAGAAATTTGGAATTTGTTTCGAATCAGCGACACATATTATTGGAGAAGTTGATAACTAAAGGAACAGACAACATGAACACAATCAGCAATACAATCCCTGCGCTACGTCAGGAGCCTCCCCAGCAAAATGTATCCGAGCAATCTGACCATGATCGCAACGTCAATTCAAGCAATCAAGTCAGCTATGGGAACATTTCAGATAGCTCAATCACTTCGGATACTAGCATTACCGCGAATTCGGAGGGGAGCTCATCAGAGAGTGCTTCGGGCTCTTCTGGCCCTGGGTTCTTTAAAAACATGGCGCAAGGTCTGATGAAAATGGTTAGTTTTGCCATTCAAGCATGCATTAAACTAGCCCCTGTCGCTGTTGCTGGGGCATCGGCTGTGGCTATGGTCGATCCTTTAGTTGTCGATAAGGACGGGGATAGAGAAATCACTACCACCAAAATGGACAAAAAATTCGATGCTAATGGTGATGGTAAATTAGAAACTGTGGCGGGTGTTGGTGAGGGCGATGCAATACCTGCATTTGATGCTAATGGAAATGGGGTTGCAGGTGAAGATGGGAAAGAATTACTAGGAAATTACTCAGATGTGGATGGTGATGGCAAACCAGATGGCTATGGTAATGGGTTTGAAGCTTTGGAAGCGTTAGCTGAGGAGGGATCCCCTGGCTCGACTGCCGATGGTGTACTTGATCAATCGGAACTAAAAGAAATCCACGAAAATACGGGACTTGTGCTTATGAATGCCGATGGCACAGTAGCGGATAATACAGTCAATTCTGTGAACCTCGGTTATACAACAGATCAGAGTTTTACGGATGAGAACGGAAATGTACATTCAGAGATTGGGGAGGGTATTGTGATTGACGGTGAGCAACGCGCTATGCACGATGTAAACTTCCAAACCATGAGTTGACCAGTGGTGTGTATTTGGATACTCGAATATGAATCCTTAATCGGCCTGACAACGTCTTAGTTTTTAACTCTAGATTCAAGGTGTTGTAGCACTTACTTCGAATTGTTCAGGCTGACTCAAGAACAGAAAGATGTATGTTCTTGAGTCAGCTTGTGTTGGTAAAACGCGTTTCAGCAGATTGCGACTACCAAAAAAGGACAAAAGTGTGGGAAAATCGTGCCCAAAGGTCATGGTTAGCCTAAATTTTAATAAGCGGTAAAATTCAGCGCTAGGAGACCCCCTTTATGGGGGAGTGCGTTTTTGTAAACCGCTAAACTATAGTAATTTCGTCTGACTCAGCCTAGTATGATGCTCACTCTTTTGCTGGATGCAAGGCTTTACCTGTTTTGTAGTTATTATCATCCAAAGCGCCCGACATAGAGCCTCCGGCGGTGTTCGCCACTAGTCCGATCAAACAGTCAACTTTGTCTCTTTGTGTTGACGCGCCGTTGAACGCGTCGAGCCACTGACCAGCAGAAGCCATAAACGCAGAGGTATTCGAGCGTTCGCCACGATATACCTCTGATGCGAGCTGTTTGTATCCTTCTGTTTTCTGAGCAGGTAAGCCAGTATGTTGGTGAGAGATAAGGTTATCGTTCACTTGATTTAGGCAGTGGGCAAAAACTCTGCTGCTTCGCGCTTTACTTGAGGAGTAAAATTGTTCTTCTTTCTGGAGATGTTCTTTGAGTTGCTGGCGTTCGGGTTGAACGGAGGTTGGAGTATCGGGTCGGAGGGTGAAGGCTTCCCTTAAGCCGTGATACAGATCTTGCGGAATTTTATCTAGATTCATGATGACCTCGCTGCTGGTTATGTATCTTAGATCAGTGGTCAGGGCGAAATAAAAGTTCCTCATCGCTGATCATGCTGATGATAACACCTGTTTGAAACCCATTGAGCTCAAGCGAACCGTCGCTCAATCAGTCTGAAGTATTCTATTTGGTGAGGAACTGAAAATGATGGTTATCAGCGCTATGATGGATCACACGGCTCAATCCCCCTTCTGTTTCAGGGCTTTTACATTTATTTCACCGTGTCCCTTTGCACCTGAAGAATTTCAGGCCATGAGCTTGCCTTCGATCAGTACCAAGAGTCGACACCGTATGAAATGTGCTACTGTTATGCAGAAGACGCAACAATGGAAGAACAAGCAGAGCAAAAGATGGATCATGTTCAATGCTTTGCCACAGTCCATCCCAACGACTTTCAGAGAGCACTCCATCAGCATGAGGTCATAGAAGAACAGGGGGAATTTTATGAAACGCTGGTTTATTTTGATATGGTATATGTCCAGTATACCGATGTCAGTTGCGATGCCCCGTGTTCAACTCATGACGGAAGAGTTTCCGCCGTTTGGCTTTTATGATGACCAAGGGCAGTTAACTGGGGTCGGAGTCGAACTTGTTAAGGGCCTCTTAGCTGAAATGGAGCTACCCATATCGATCACTGTCTTGCCATGGTCTCGTGCCTTGAAGCAACTCGATACGCAGCCCAATCACGCATTATTTTGCATGGCGAGAACCCCAGAAAGGGAGGAACACTATTGGTGGGTGGGTCCATTACTGTCAGATGGGGTGTATTTCTATCAGTATAAGAATAATGTCCGAGCTCTGGAAAATTTGGCGGCAGCGAGAGTATTGACAGCTATTGCTGTGACCCAAGATTACCCAGAATACAACTTTCTTCAAAGTCATAACTTCACCAACTTATTGGCAACGTCTATGCCCTTACAAAATGTAAGACTGCTAGTCAAAAATCGCGTTGATGCGATCGTGTCAGGTGAGTATGCGTTTCTGCCATTGCTTGATTCTTTGGGCCTCTCGTCACTGAGTTTTTTTCGTAGTGACGTGCGGCTGTTTCATGTGGACTTGTACATAGCTTTTTCGAAACAGACTGATGAGGCGATCGTTGCCTCTTGGCAACAATCTCTGTTCCGTTTTAAACAGACCGAACGTTATCGCATTATTTTAAAGCGATACAGCCAGCATTAAACGCATTTCCTCGCTAACCGGGGTTGCTCAATATGATAGGGCGGTGAGTCTGTTTTACGGATGGCTATTTAAAGCTATCGATAAAATGCGTTTGTCATGACGTCTTGCTTGTGTCCTGGGCAAACTATGGGATTGCACTTCACATTATTTTAGAATACTGCATTATTATCGGTTGATTTGGAAAATTATAACTATTTTTCAGAGGTTTGAGTAAATTTTAGGTTATTAACCCCTCTGCATCTAGACATGGTCGTGGTAAGTTCATTACCCTTGGTTACACGGAAATGTAATAACAATGAGATCGCTATAGTGAGCCCACGTAAGCATAAAGCGCCTGTACACATTGCGAGTACATTAGATTCTCTCATGGATACACTATCCAGTGAGGTGATGGCCTCGTTAGAAGGTTTTCATATTCATTGTACCTTTCGCGACGTGGACTCAACACAACATCTCCCTTTACTCATTGATAGGGCTAAGAGGAAAATAATGTTTTCCTGCAGTATTTGGTGCAATGGTACTCTGTATATAGTTAAACCCGACTCAAACCAAGGTCACTATACCACTGATAACGCCGTATAGTGTGTCTCATTTGATAGTGAACTGAGTTGCTTGCCACCGACTCCAATGTGACCTAAAACGTCAAGGTGTTACGCAAGTGGTGTGTTTTCGTTTACTATCGTTTTGCCTTGCGCTTGATGCCACGAAATCAAGCGCAAGTTTTTTTATTTTATGGCGCTAGTGTCGGTGATAAGCTTAAACCAATCGACAAGGTTTACTATTCAACGTATTTAGCCTGTGTCTTATCTTTAACTAAAGTAAGAGAACGACGTACGAGCTTCTCTCTGCAGGGTGTGACGGTAATTTGGCTGATGTCCGTCAGTCTATATTTCTCGAACCGTCACTATGATTGCTATCAAGGCTGCTTCTAAGGGACTAGGAAAGGTGGACAAATAGAGAAAGGGCAATATTTTGTTATGTCCCCTGAGCTTAGAGTAACTCAGAGGACTTTTCTCAGTTTTGGTTTAAAGGTGAGTCTCAATATCAACTACGGTGTGTTCTGGCTTACCTTGCTCTGCAGGCTGTAGTCGTACGTTTGGAAGGTTGAGCTCTGCGATCGGCTTGAACTGAGCTTCTCCTGGGGGCAACGGCAGAAAATACACTTTGTTGTCTGCGTCTTTGTTGATGTCTTTTGCAGCTTTGACCATCTCTTCGGTAAACGCTAACTCTTTTTCAGCTGGTGTTTGACGCCAGCCTTCGTTGTATTTAGGTACAAACGTTTTGGCTGCTAGGGCTGTGGTGACGGCACTCGATGCAATAGTTATATTTCGCGCCGCACTTTTCGCGCTATCGTTATCCCAGTCATTATAGGCTTTCCAATATGAAGCTGCCATTAGCCCTAAAGAACCAGTACAGACAACGGAAACGAAATCAAAGCAAGCTTCGATCGTTTTGTTCTTAGACTTGAGGTCCAAGAGTTCGGTTTTTTGCTTTCTAAGATAGGAATCCAGCGTTCGATCGACCTGAAGTGGATCATCTGTCGTCTTATCCAGTTCATGGTTTATGGCAATTATGAGCTCACTCGCGCGTTCTTGCTTGATGCCAAACTGAGAATAAATGTCGTCCCAACAATGTTGTATCTTTAACGGAGGAGTAAATTTTTTTTGGGCTTCTTCGCCAATTCGTCCGTTCTGAACATCTCGAAATGTTAGTGAATTATAAAGTAAGAGGTTGGCTGGTTTTTCTTGAACGCGTGGCTCGGTGTTTGCCATACGATCAGTCGCTTGATAGGAACATGCAGCGTTTTGGTGGTTGAGAGTTGTCGAAAATGAAGTTGTAGGCATCATGGTTGGCCTCCTTTGTGGGGATATCTTTTCTATGAGTGGATCTTGAGATATAGGGGTTCCGAGAATGGTTCTGCGGAGCTGTCCTTGTTAACCAAAAATGTTTCCCAAATTGATAAGCCATACACTGCTGATCAGGCAATAAGCAATCACACTCAATAAACCGTACCAAGGCATCACTACTCTCCATAGTTCTATGATTAGTCATTCTGTGGTATTGACATTTATTGAGTTCCGACAAAGTGACTTAAGCAAGTAAAGTATCTCTGTACTACGTGGGACCAATGATGTGTTCAGTTTATTCTTCTCCTCCATGTATTCATGCATAAAGGGAACTCAAATGATTCAAATGATACTAATGATGGACAGTTAGTGAGTGGGCTATAAGTTGTATGTTTTTTTAGTTCCTGACGCTGACTATCAATAGGTTGCCACTTAAAAGGAATGTGTCATGAAATATGGTTTATTTGTTCTACTAATCTTTATCTCTAATCAAATTTGCGCACAACCGCGTTACCTTTGTAAAAATGAAAATACTGAACGCGTTATTGAGGTAGTACGCGATGACGTCGAGGCCTTGGTGCCATGTGAGGTAAGGTATACGAAAGGATCCAAAACCGAGACGCTATGGGTTGCACAACATGAGGTGGGATATTGTGAAGAAAAAGCCCAACTTCTGGCTGATAAGCTGACCAATATAGGGCTTCATTGTGTGCTTGAGGAAGGTATGTCAATTGATTTTTCCGCAAAGGAGTTGTTTTAGTGGAGGTATTAGTGAGCCAAGGGCTGTTAAAGTTACACCTATAAAACCAGTTGGATGATGATTGGTGCGCTTCTTCTTATAGAAGCGGATTACCTCGACTTAAACGAGCAGCACAACAATAAACAGCTTGCGGATGTTAGTTTGGGCGAACTGGTTGCTCACACCACGATTGGTTTGAAGGACGTAGTCCTAAGTGCTGTCTACCGGTTTACATCGATGGTGCAACGGGACGTTTGATGAACTTACGCTTCAGTGATACCGAGTCGGCCTTTGATTACACGGGAATATCTGGATTAACATCGCAAGCCTGTGGCTTTTTACAGCAAAGAAACGCACGATATTTCGAGTGACTTAAGACCAGCTCTCAGGCTATGATACGTATTGAACAAGCGAATAAGATGTTAAAAGATCGATTCATCTTGGAGGTGAGAACGCCAGGACGAGTTGGATGATATTTTTGTTTGGCAGACCGCACTTAAACTTTCCAAGTCGTTGACATTCCAATAGAACGAAGTGCTTTATCTGATCGACGATACGGATAAAAAGACGCCATAATTCGTTTCATCCTCAAGAGAACTTACGATCTCTAAACATATTCTCGTATGCTTGTCGCTTTTGAGGAACTCCCAAGCCTCAACTCTTCTTCAGTTTTATCGCAAGCTACATTTGCTTGGACTTCCTCATCTTTTAGTAAGTGAACTAAGGCCAAGACTTTGAATTGATGCTCTACATCGCTTTGTTCAAACACCTGTGTAAAACTAAATGCTTATAATTTTAGCTCCGTAGACAATAGGATATTTTTAACTGGGATTGACATAGTTTGTAGGTGTAGTTTAGATATATCCTATGTGCACGAGTATGTATTTGATCGTATGGATATCCCACTTCCTGGACATTTCGGCGAGTGGGTTTAACAGAAAATATTAGGCTTTGTCTTCAGATTGTCCAAAGAAGGGCGTCATCAAGCTTCTGCGACATCTCAAGGATATTCAAAATAACACTTTGTGATTAGTAATGGTCCTGCTGTTCTGCTCTTAGGGGCTCTGGTCCGATATAGAATACTTCTTTCTCTACTAATGACATAGAGTCTGTCGCTCTTCTGATCGCAACCAAAAAGGGTTTCCACTCCATGTCGCCTTTTTTAATCAATTCAGGGGCAAGATCTAGCAGTAAATCGGGTGTGGTAATGAAGTCATCTGGGTTGTATCTAGATGTATCGAATTTGTGGTTGTATACAGAGCCTGATTGTTTTCCAGCATAGCTGCTCGCCACCCCGGAGCTTGCCGAGAATGACTTGATGGCACCCAATCCATTGCTCGAACCTGTATGTCGAACCGCGTCAATCAAATTCTGGTTCCTGTCGTTAGTATGACTATTAGCTACCAATCCCTGTGTTTGTGTAATTGAAGGGGCAGTTTTGTCCGCACGGTAAATGAATTGTGGGATGTCGAACCGATGTGAATTCAAATTGTCGAAGATCATCTGGGCTTGCTCCATAGCTTTGCCAAGTTTTTTTTCACCGTGGTGCCCCTCGTAAAATTTCGCGGACAGCCAATGCACAAAAGGCTCAACGGATGAGTTAGAGTCAAAGCCTATGCCTGAGAGTGGACTTGTAAAGTTAGCCAAGCGAGGTGCGTAAAGTGAACCGGGAGATTGGAACTGTTCGGAGTGAGTGAGTTTGTCGAGCAACTGTTTGGCTTTGGTATGGTAATTATCGTTATGATGAATAACTTGTCGATATAAAGCATCATCGATTTTCTGCTTGGCGGCGTCTGCTGTCATACTGGGCTTTTTGAGTGACTTGATTAATTGCTCAGCTTCAGCTCTCATCGTTTTTTCAAGCGGTGTGTGCGTATGTTTGAGCGAGAGTTTATTGAGTTGGCTTCTTAATTGGTCCATGGCTTTTCTCTATGGCGGATAAATAATAATGTATGTGTTTTGTAAGTGGTTATCGTGCGTAAAAAGTTCCCGTAGCGCCGCCTATTCACTAAGGTAAAAAGCCTTAATCAAGGGTCTTAGATTGAATCATTGATGTTGCTACACTTTTAGCATTCCTAAAATTTGTTTTTTGCCGTTTGAGATTTCACTCCAATTTTAAGCTTGTGAAGATTGAAGATGCGCTCCATCAGACTACTATCTCAACAAACAGCGAAGATTCATGTTCAGTCAAACAACGCTCTTTGGGAAAAAAACTAATGCACTGTTAAGCCGCAATAAACTAAATACTCCCTGTTCTCGGGAGGTCATATAGAAAAAGAACAGCAGGATCACATTGGACTTTCTGCTGAAATGGACACAAAATCCCTAGTTACACGTCAGATAGCTTTTTTGGTAAAGTCGACAACTACATAACGTGGTAAGCGCATCTCCTTCATCGCCTTTTCGACCATTTCCCAAACTTCATTGTCCGACGCCCCATCGACCTCATTTATAACGCGCACCGAGTCATCTTCGCTCAAATCATGCAGCTTCGTTCTTCCCACGGAGTAGAGATATCTGTGCTCTGGTTCGAGTACAGAGGATCGTTCCGGCCCATACGTATCCACTAGCACTTGTTTGAACAACCTTACCTGTTCTGAGTCACGAAATACGATTTCGACAGGCTTTTCCCCTTCCTCGTGAAGAAAACGTAGCAGAGGAATTAGTCGGGTATTTATGTGTTCAGCATTAAGTTCAGGAAAATAGAGGTATACTTTGCCTTCGATACGAGAGAAGTTCCGCAAAGACTCAATGTCTAGACTCCATGCTTGTAACAGTCCCTTGACTGCGGCGTGCTGGTTTGTTGCTTTGGCAACATTCTTCGTGGGTGTAAAGTGATAAACTGCTCTTGGGTTCGCTTCAAAATAATTATTAAAACTAGATATTCTTTCTTTATCCATCAAATGTTTACTGTGATTTTTTGATACGTTTGAGCCAATTTGTTCGAAAGGCCCAAGAGCGTCCTGAAAATCAGAACCATTTACTTGATAGAAGAAAACTTGGTTATTATGAACGTGCACATACACAACATGATCATACACAATTTTACCCCATGGCAAAGCTTGGTAATCCACTTCTTCTCCAAGGTGTATAAAGCCAGGCTCACTGAAAACATCGGGATCATAACGATTGAGAGGGGCATTGCCGCGCCCAAACAGGCCGAAGGTTTTACCATAGACTTCACTATTAATGATTTCGTTTCTAGCGTCTTTTTTCGCAATTTTATGGTGCAATTGATACGCCAACTCAGGGCTTATTCCCCCGGCTTGCTCGGCATCATTAAACGCCCCCGTGTAGCAAATGCGGCTGTAACTAGGATCTCTTCGACTGGCCTCGTTGATCGCTGCATCTACTTGGTGATCATTTAACGTCTGTAGGCGTCCTCCTATACGAAAAGCAAACTCTTCGCGCCAATTACCTCGTCGCCATGTATTACCCAAATCCATCGACACAAAAAAAATCCCGTCTTGAACTTTTCCTTGCTTAAATTTTGAAAAATACTGTTTTGGGGACATTTCAGTATGGAGGCCCTGCTCTCTACCTATTGAAAATGATGTGCTCGGCTCGTTTATGAAAAATTGGGCTCGTACGTTGCTTCGCAGTGATTGGATGTATTGATCATAGCCAGACTGGTGATACCAGCGGGAAACCGACAAGACTTTAGCATTTGGTATAAAGCGAAACCCAGAAAATTCATTGTTCGACGCAAAAGGACCTTGAGTGAAACTCTTTACCTCCACTATTTTCGCAAGCGTCATGCGTTTTTGGTTAAGCCCCTTTTGGTATCGAGCGACCCAATTGGAGTATGTATCCAATATAGGTTTTTCAATACCCAATTTATTGGAAAACTGATGAGCAGTTGGGTCTAAAACTAATTCTACTCCCTTAAATTTGGCCATCACCACCCAGTGGTTTGTATACACATCAGCTTCACGACCATAGGCGCTGTCCCAAAACGCCAAGTTGCCAAGGCGAACGTTACTATAATCGGGGTTTACTTTCAGGATATCACTTAACTCACGCGATGCATTTTCACAATTTTCCAATGGTTCATTTGCATATTTATCAAATACTGGTTTTGTGAATTGAGAGGTTTGCTCAACCGCGTATTTGTCAGAAATATTATGCGGTTGAAGCGTCATGGTTTGATGCCAATCGTTGGTTCGTAGGGGCAAGGTGTTATTTTTTTCGGTGAGCGCATCGCCACTAGTTTTTGGATAAAACACTTTCTCGGACGCTGGCTTAAAGTCCTCTCGACTGAGCAAACGACGAAGTCGACCCGTTTGAGTCTCCAATTTAAGTTCCTTATTGCCAATTAACTGAGGTGAGTTCATTCGGAGTTTACGATTTGAATAAGCGACTACTGGACGTTGAGTCACATTTGCTAAGGCTTTCGCGGCACCACTTTTTTCGTTTTTGGCGTAACAAGACAGTAAATGAATTGGCCCATGGCCTTGCCTCAAGTCGACACCGTGCTCTTTCAAGTAGGCCATTAACTCTGAAGCGCTATGCGCTGTCGCCACTTCCCCTTCATCCTTGTAGTAAAAGCCCCCTTTAGCATCAGCATGAACAGAGATAGCTTGGACCCCTCTTTGACCTTTGAATTGATCAGTGTATTGGACGAGCGGGTCGGACAGCGACTGCGCCGATGAATCATTTAAAGGCAAGCGTCCGACTACAGTCCTGGGCGATAAAATTTGCATGTGCTCCGTGTGCCCATCGATTTTAACGACCATCTCCTCATTTTGTCGTTCTATGTGCATTCTTACCCCAATATAGTTTTGGTGTACTTCATCTACGCTAGTAAAAACGACGGCCTGATTCTGAGACTGGATATACTTATTGAAGTTCGTCATCCCCTGTTCATCCATACGATACTTAGTGCGTAATACAGAACTTTGCGGAGCTGGCTTTCTCAGACTAACACCTTTGCCCATAGCGTCTTGTAGGGTGGGGTTTTCTGATAGGTAAAGGTGAGCCCCTTCGGGGGACACATGTACATACAAGGTTTGACCTGTCGGTATGCTGTTTTGGTCCATTAATACAAGAAAACCAGATTGACGAAGCTCGCCACTCTCCAGTAAAGCTTTAGGTTCCTTGCCTACAAGATTAAACAACTGGTCACGCCGTTTTATATCTAATGGACTATTCCCTTTCGCTAACCAAGTCACTACTTTTTGGTCCAGCTCACCCGCATATTTTGCGTCTTCAAAGGCAGTTATCTCTCCACCAGTAGTCCTTAGCTCCTTAGCCCTCATAAGGCGTTTGTCTAGCTCCTCTGTTGAATCCACTACGCCTTTTCGATAACGAAAGCGCCATTGCCACTCTTGTTGCCATGACCCAGTTTCCCATCTCAGCCCTTTATCAACTGAGACTCTAAATTGGCCTTCTTCCACTTTACCTAGCAACCGTTGATTGTCGAATTTAAACCCTTTAGCTGGTATATTAGGCTTGGCTTCTTTTAGTATGGAAAAGTAGACATCAGGCTGTCCGCCAAGTGCTTTGTAAAGGTAAAAATCGAGATCGCTGCCAGGGAGCACTCCAGGAAGGCCCTGCCAAGCCGAACCATTTATCAAAGGGGCACGCAATGACATCTGGTTCCAGTTTATGGAACGTCCCTCAAGCCCAATCTCTGTAGATTGACTCGCCACTTGTGGCATCTGGTTACTAGTAGGCTCACGAAACGCCGCTGCTGCAATGTCTCGAAATGATACCTTACCTTCTCCCACTTTGATCATCCCCGCACCCGGATATGGCGATATCTCTAGCATGACACCATGCCCAGCTTCAGCAGAGAGTGACTTTTCCCACCCCACAATTTTTCTATAGCGTGCGGTCACACTAGACAGCGGCTTCGCAACGCTTCCTGGAGTAGGAATCGCTGAGGAAGTGGGCCCGGGGATCCCTCCAGTTCTTATAGCCAAGTTGTTTAAGCCGTTGAGGAGACTTTTTACAGCGTCTTCTAAAGGGAAGAGGCCTTTGATACGTGCAGCACCCGGCCGTGAGCCTATTCGTACGTAAATTGAAGGCATTTCTTCAATGTCACTGACTACTTGTCGGTCGGGGTATGCCTCCAAATATCGCATCAGTGTGATCCTGTTGTTTGCAGAAAGGCCTATTGACTTGGCTCCCGTCGGGGTGTCTGAAAACATGTACTCCCCCCGACTTGAGCGTACTGCCGGTATAACCTCGCTATCATCCTGTATGATTCCACCCCACTTGCCTTTGGCCAGCTTGGGCGACCCCAAACGTTGAACTGCAACCTGATGATTCTCATCCAAACTGAAATCCTCTAAGTCCGCAGAAGGTAATGTTCCTTTAGGATAACTTTCCACCAACTCTGACAAATCTCTTTTCAGTAAAAAGTTTTCATCCAGACTGTTTGTGATTCGGTTGAGAGGTTCCTCAAACACACTTTTTGAATCAACTCCCGACTCTCGACTAAACACGTTGAGTAAGCCTATTGCATCATTGTTACGTGTGCCAGTAAACGCAGCATCACTGACAGAGCCCGCGACCTTCATCACTTTCGCTCTTTTCATCACATTGATAGCTTTCATAAAATCACTAGTACTGGCGGCTGCTCCCAGAAGATCCAATGGTGCTAATGCGATCGGAACCAATCCCATGATGCGCTCTTCAGAACTGTCTGCTTGAGTAAGCATGTAGATGCCCTCGGCCATAGTTGTAGCAAAGCTAAGGCCATCGATGGTCAAAGCCGCCGCAGCTAATGGCGCCGCTGCAGCTCCCCCAGAAGCAGCAATCGCCGACATGCTCAAAGCAATTGCGGGTATAGCTAAGACCGCACTAGTGATCTCCAATGCCTTTTCTGTTCGCCACTCATCATGGGACTTAAACAACGTATCTGCATCAGACTCTAACCTTTGAAGGTTTCGAGTAGCTAAAGTATCAAACATGCTCACATGCCAATCCCTGGTCAAGGAGACACAGGAAATGTTGAGTGCATCGGTGGTCACGTCTGTCGCTGTAACGGCTGCGATACGTATGGCTGAACCGATCGGGTCTAAAGGACTTACCGGAATCTTACCTTTATGTACACTGAAAGTACTTCGAGTGCTCGACCAGAAAGGTGATATTCCGACTTTTCGAGGATATTGTGTGGCTTGTTCTTCCATTACATCCAATGTATCCGCGGGGGTCGATACGCCAAGCGGCTCAGGTTGCTTGTTATGTTCGCTGATATGTGACAATAGGAAATATCGATTACCCGGGTTGGCAAAAAAATGATGCACGTCCTCAATCGTGTCAAACTCCACCAGCGCCCCCTCTCCGAGGAGACTCACCATCACGTACTTTGCCTTGTCTGGGCTAGAGTCATGAAACATGATCATACCCTCTAAGGGCAGATGCTCACCGCTTTTCCCTAACAAGCCCGGTATAGAGGCCTCGACTTTGTCCGGCTCAAAGCATATCTTCTCAAGTAGCTCGTTTTTCCAAGGAAGACGGTCATAGCGATGCCTCGCAGTGTTAATCAGACGATAAAAATTATCCTTGAGGTGATCTGAGTACGCCTCAAAGTGTTTGTTTTTGAATTGGCTGATGGCCGTTTCTGCCAATCTCTGCATATCGATAGTTTTTTGCAGAGCATATAGCTTGTCAAACGACGCTTGACCATTGGCACCCTTCCACTTCTCTGGCAGTGAGTACTCTCCGCTCACTTCAATACTATGGTTTCCAGATATTCCCTGCCAATAACTGCGTGATGTCGCCTCGACCAAGCTAGTTCTCACATAATGCCCTGTACCTTGATTTCCCATCGAAGTCTGTGCAATTGTGCGAAGCACACCGGGTTCGACCATGCGAAAGTTCGATGTCTCTGGTATGAATTTCCAATCTGACGCCGGTGTACCTGCCCGTATCGATTCCAATGCCGATTCAATACCGTAGCGCTCCCTGCCATCCATTTGATGATAGAGACTCGCATGCGACAGCACCCATTCATGATTCCCAGGCGCGACAAAAAAGGATATTAGATCATCTCGTCCCTCAAAGACCTCAATTTTGCCGGACGGTGGAAGCAGGCTGATGACGGTATATGTCAGTCCATCTTTGAGCAGCAACATGTTCTCCAATGGCCAGTCGTTGATGCTAGGTTTTATAAAATACGGTGCCTTTGCGACGGACTCAGTATATTTTGGAGGCGTTAGTGCGCTGGGGAGCACGTTGTTAAGGTACTCCTTCTTGTCATCTGGTTGTGCAGCCCATAAGTGGGTCAAGCGTAGCTTGAGATGTTCATGATACTTATCGACATCCCAGTTGATCTCATCTTGGCTTAGCTCGGTACGGTTCACACTATGTAAATATTTCGGCCCCATCTTAGACTCGATGACTCGGTTGTAGCTTGGTTCGAAACGTTTAATGTGTTCTAAACGCTCAATTTGTTCTGAGCGAGGACTATTTTCGTCCGGCATCGTATAAAGGGCGGCAGCAGGAAGTGAAGGGTAGCGATATATGTAGGAGACCTTATCTGGGTGATCAATGCCCTGCTCCTGCCAAAATTGACGCGATAAGTTCTGAAGCTCGATGTCGCGTCTGGCTTGCAGAATGCGATTGGTTCGTAAAGTCGCTCGTTCATAAGTGATGAGTCCACCTTGATGATTGATTTCCTCGATCTGTTGTTGACGAGTATAACTAGACCCATTCGGTAGGCGGTGGTCTTTGATTGCGCTTAGGTACCGTGCTTCAGCGTTTTCGATATCGTCATGTAGCGACAATTTTTCCCCCATACGGTAGAGAAGAAGTTCATCAACTATCTTTTGAGAGCTTAGCGACAGATTATCTTGAATGTACATTAATTCGCTAGGCAATAAGCTAACCCTCAGATATTCAAAGCGTGGATCCTTAAAGATATACTCCGTCACATTGGCAACTCGGATTCTGTAGTCGGTGAGTTCAATAAATTCATTGAGAAGAAGTTGCTCGCAAAAGGTATACACAATCTTATCTAGCGGATGATCACTCGACTGTTTTCTGTACTGCACTTCACGTATCGAGGACGAGAGCTCCTCGCGGCTCGCATTTGCTTTGATGTTTTCAACCAAAGTCTCGATGTACTCTTTAAACATTGAGTCCCGATCATCCGCAAAACGAAAGCTATTGATCACCATCTCTGTATTAAAATTAGACCGTTCTGTATCTGTGAGATTGGGGTCCTGTATATCCAACCCATGGGTGAATTGCTGACATTGCTCCAAATAACGAGCTAGATGAGCTTCAAAATCCTTTTCACTCAGCACCAGATACAACGACCAAAGCGATTTCTGAAACTCAATTAAGGGCTGAATCTCGGCGTACTTAAGCCCTACTTTAAAACTCATTGTTTCGAACAGCAGCTCATCGATCTGGCTCAGAGGTGGCTGAAAAACCTTGAGACTCTGAAATTTATTCCCAGCATCTTTCGCGGCTTCTAGTAACTCTAGTGCCGACTGGAAGAACTCTTGATGAGCTGGCCGTTCAGCTCGGTTGATCATTCTCTGCATTTTTCCCACCTGTTTATCTAGGTAATCCATAAACGCTTCAGGCTGGTTAATGCGCTCCAGTTGATTGTACATTTTCTCACTGAACTGCTGAATGTCCCCCCCAAACCTCTCAAAATAAGATTTCTCTAGAGAGTTCACCGATAAGCGACGCCCCTCAATGCTGTCAATCGATCGACGAGTTCGTTTAGTGTGGTGCGATGAGCTAGACGAATCTTCATCGACCGTTTCAACCAAGTGATCGAAATCTTGGTCAGCTCTACTTTTCAACTCCATTACCAAACGATCCTCCTGTCGCGTTTTCGGTATCCCCGACGAGAGAATGGTGCGCGATGCCGCCTCTATACCGGAATGCGGCAACGCGGTGATGGACTGGAGTGTTAAAGTCTTGATGGTTTCCATCCTAATTTTTTGGCTTGACTTACCTTCTATTAAACGTTCAAACGTAGCGTCCACCGTACGATCTTTTTCTTCCATTTTATTGTTATAAACATAGCCTGCACTGGCTATCGCGAACCCCAGACCAGTTTTGATGGGGCTAGGTAAAGGCGACGTCACCATGTGAAGACCCAGCTGCGTTAATCGTTTTTTGATTACGGTTTCGATCGCTTTGTAGGGTTTGTCGTGACCAGGTGCAATAAACTCTTTCGTTTTGTGAATTTTGTACGGAATTTGAAGCGAGGCCACTGGTAGTCGATAAAGTGGGCTTAAGATGTTGAACGTCATTAGGGACGAGATACTGAATGCCAATTCAAAGGCCCCGATCGGATGTTGCAATAAACCACGAGTAAAGCGTCGTTGGCCCCATGAAACCATAAACTCCAACATATCCTTTTCATGATCTGCGTATTGTTGTGGTGTCATACTCAGCTGTAATTCGCCAATTTGTGCCTTATTTAGCTCAATGGTAACGCGAGTGGCGAGCAAGATACCTTTTGGGTCTCCCTTCGAGAGTGTTTGCTCTTGGAGATCATGTTGGTGAATCAAGGTTAATATTTGTCTAATACTAGGTACTCCATCTTGGGCGTTGATGTGTTCAGACAACATCATCGCCCAGTATTTGGCGAGATGGGCTCCCCTCGATAGTGCATTCAAATCACGACCCGTTTCACTCACCGAGAGTTTAGACAAACGCCCTTTTGCAAATACGGCTTTCGTTACTGCCTGCTCAACTAACCTTTTAACCTCAGACAGATTTCGGGTACGTCTTTTACCTGCAGTAATAGCCTGTCTGAGCAGATCGGTTGACTGGCGAAGATCTTCTGCTAGAACACGAATCTCAGCGTTATGTCCCTTGAAGCACACACGATCACACCTATCCACCAGTTGATGTCTATCAGTTTTACCTAAACTGATTGCCTCATCGTCCGTTAACTCATAAAACGCTTCCGCTTGCGACTTCAGTGCCGAGATTGTGCCATTGAGCTTGACCGTATCACAGACACGTTCGACTTCATCCAGGCGTGCGTTGAGCAAAGTACTCAATGTCATAAGTTTCGTTCGATGCTTCATTTCTGGAGATTCAAGCAATAGCATATGTTGCAGTCGGTCGTTAGGTGACGCGTTAGATGGCAGAGTCGGAACTCCTGCAGGTTCAATCGACTTTCCTCCTTTCATTTTATCCAACTCAGATAGACAGTACATCAAGGGGATAGCCACTTGGATTAACGCCACTGGATGCTGTTGTAAACGCCACAAGATGCTACGAACAATCGAGTCACTCAGAAGTTGAGTATCTGTTTTGGGCTGGTGAAACTCATCAATCGCTTGCAACCCGCTCTGACCTAACGTCAACGCTTTCTGAGCGATAATATTTGCTTTGCTTTTGATGCTGGACGTTTCTTGCTTAGACAGAGCAACTTTTTGGGTGAACCATTCAGTGATCGAAGGATGCACCGTTGATTTTGTCAAAGGAGGACTCCAAGTGGCATGGATCTCTCCTCTTGAGCGCTGTATATCTTGCAGTTTTTCCAATTGTTGCTGTAAGGTTTCCATACCACTTTTTAAACAGCAGGTTGCTTCCTTTAACAGAGTGTAAGTGACATTTAAATAAGCTGCCGCTCCCTCATGACGAACTGTTTCAGTTTGACGCCCCAAGAGCGGAGACAACTTTTTGATCTCGTCATCTATTGTTTGGCAAGTGCATTTAAGCTGCGCCAATTGTTCTTCCAACTCAGCTTGAACTCTTGCCTTGTGCAATTGATGCCAATCCAGAGTCTCCTTTAATCCCATCAATTCCTGGGGCCTCTGGTTGATCAAAA
>NZ_ACZN01000013.1 GCF_000176135.1 Vibrio coralliilyticus ATCC BAA-450
TCAGCAAAAAGCCAGCTCATTGAGCTGGCTTTTTTCGTTTCTACTTTCCAGTTACGCATAAAAAATGCCCCGCACAAGCGAGGCAATGAAGAAAACACTATAGGGGGTGTGTTTACTCTTCAATTAAAATAATGCGTGTCTCGTAAGGACGTAGAGTTTGAGTTTGAGCAACGGATTCAGGCAAAGCGTAGTTGCCTAATACATATTTAGCACAGTCCACCTTGAAGGACTCTGGTAGTGCACATTGTGCTTCCACGCCATAATAGTTGTTGAGACAAATCAGCGTCTGTTTGGCGCTCTTACGTTGATAGCCAAAGATCTGGTCGTGATTCGGATACAGATCTTGATAGTCCCCTGTCGTGATAACTTCAATTTCTTTGCGCAATTGAATTAACTTCTGATAGAAGTAAAAAACCGAATCACTGTCATCAACGGCTTTAGCTGCGTTCACTTGAGGATAATTTTCTGCCACCGCCAACCAAGGTTGAGCCTGAGAGAAACCAGCATACTGCTCGTCATTCCATTGCATTGGTGTACGTGAGTTATCACGGGACTTCTGAGCCAGAATATCTATCATCTCTTCGTTACTGACACCTTGCTGGTTGACCATGATGTCATACATATTGGTGCTTTCCACATCACGGTATTGCTCTATCGAGCTATAGCCGGGATTGGTCATCCCAATCTCTTCCCCTTGATAAATGTATGGTGTACCTTGCATCATATGGACAGAGGCTCCCAACATTTTAGCGGATTCCACTCGATAGTTTTTGTCATCACCTAAACGGCTAACGACACGTGGCTGATCATGATTACACCAGAACAGTGCTCCCCAACCTTTGCCGTTCAATCCAGTTTGCCAATGGTTAAAGATCTGCTTTAGTTGTGAGAAATCAAAAGGCGCTTTGGTCCATTTCTCGCCATTTGGGTAATCCACTTTGAGATGGTGGAAGTTAAACACCATCGACAGTTCTTTGTTATCCAGAGAGGAATACTGCTGGCAGTGTTCCAATGTGGTAGATGACATTTCGCCAACCGTAACGCTGCCATATTTTTGGAACACAGCTTCGCTGATTTCCTGCAAGTATTCATGTACACGAGGGCCATCTGTGTAAAAGCGGCGACCGTCACCAATATCATCATTCGGGAAATCTTGCTGCTTAGAAATTAGGTTAATCACATCAAGACGGAAGCCATCCACTCCTTTCTCAGCCCAGAAGCTGATGACCTTTTTCACTTCCTCACGAACTGTCGGGTTCTCCCAATTAAGATCCGCTTGCTCTTTGGCAAAGAGGTGCAGAAAATACTGGCCTGTTTGCTCATCCATTTCCCAAGCGCTTCCGCCAAACTTGGACTGCCAGTTGTTTGGAACGTCACCTGCAACCGGATCTTTCCAAATGTAGTAATCACGGTATGGGCTACTCTTATCCCCCAGCGCAGATTGGAACCAAGCGTGCTCGGTAGAAGTGTGGTTAACGACAATGTCCATGATGATACGAATACCACGCTGGTGTGCTTCATCAAGCAGACATTCAAAATCGTCCATACTGCCAAACTGAGGGTTAATAGCGTAGTAGTCTGAGATGTCATAACCATTATCAATCATCGGAGACTGATAGACTGGTGTTAGCCAAATGGCATCAATACCGAGCAATTTTAAGTAATCGAGCTTAGAAATGATGCCCTTAATATCCCCTGTTCCTTTACTACCGCTATCACAGAAGCTCTTCGGGTAAATCTGATATATCGAAGCCGTTTTCCACCAGTTCGCATCATTTGTGATTGTTGTCATTGCTAAACTCACTTACCAAAAAATAAAAATCGAAAAAATAGCAGAAGCGATCGCCGAATTGCGATCGCTCCTTTTTGTTTGCGCTTAAGCGTTTGCAGGCTCTAGCTCACCTTTCATTTGTGCACGCTTGTAGAAGAACAGGGTCAATACTGCTGGCAGTGCAATCGCCACCAGCATTGCAATCGCGTAGATGCCCCAGAATTGTGGTTGGATAGACAAAATGCCCGGCAGGCCGCCCACCCCGATACCATTAGCCATAACACCGGCACTACCACAGATCGCTGCTGCAATAGCACTACCGATCATCGCACTCAGCATTGGGAATTTGTATTTAAGGTTAATACCGTACATCGCTGGCTCGGTGACACCTAGATAAGCAGAGATAGCCGCAGGTACTGAGATATCACGCTCACCGTGTTTCTTACTGATGATGATGATACCGACAACCGCTGATGCCTGAGCAATGTTAGACAGCGCAATCAGAGGCCAGATTGGAGTACCACCTAGGTCTTGCATCAACTGCAGATCAACAGCGTTGGTTGTATGGTGAATACCGGTAATCACTAAAGGTGCATACAGGAAGCCAAACACCATTGAGCCAATCACAGCGAAATCACCCGTCATTGCTGCTTTCGCGGCAAACGCCACACCATCACCCAATACGCGACCGAACGGGCCAATCAGAGAATGCGCCAATACAACAGAGACAATGATAGAAACAAAAGGAACAACAACCAGATATAGGTAAGAAGGAACAATACGCTTAAGGTTCGTTTCGATGAACGCCAACGCGATACCCGCTAACATGGCTGGAATAACCTGAGCCTGATAGCCCACCTTCTCGATAGCAAATAAGCCAAAGTCCCACACTTCTGGCACTTGCTTACCAATCAGGTACGCATTCATCAGCTGAGGAGAGACCAAAGTGACACCAAGCGTAATGCCGAGAATCGGTGTACCACCGAGTTTCTTCACTGTTGACCAACACACGCCAACAGGCAGGAAGAAGAAAATAGCTTCACCAATTAACCATAGGAAGCTGTGAACAGTCGCCCAGAATTGGCTGATTTCCGTCAATGATTGACCATCAAACATCTTGATGTCGCCAATCACGTTGCGGAAGCCCAAGATCAAACCACCTGTAATGATTGCTGGCAACAGTGGTACAAAGATTTCAGCAAGATGGGAGATACCACGTTCCAAAATGTTCATATTCTGACGTGCAGCCTGTTTGGATTCATCTTTCGACGCTTCAGACTTACCCGACAGTTCAATCAGAACTTTATACACTTCATCAACTTCAGTACCGACAACAACTTGAAACTGACCCGCATTAGTGAAACAGCCTTTCACCAGCGACAATGCTTCCAGTGCTTTAGTATCGGCTTTACTCGTGTCATTTAACACAAAGCGAAGGCGCGTCAGACAGTGGCTTACACTGGCGATGTTATCGCGACCGCCAACCAGTTCTATCAGACGCTCAACCTCTTGTTTCGCAATCTTACTCATATCCTTGTCCACCCTAAATTGGTTTCTCGTTCAGATCAGAACTCTCTGATCAAAAGGTTAGTTATAATTAATTTGGGAACATTCCCATTTGTATTTATTATATTGTCAAATCTATCGAAACAGATAAATGGGAACAATCCCATTAATTGAATGAGATCACAGTATAATTTTAAACCATAGAGAAAAGAGAGGCTTAACTCAGGATTGGTTCCTGAGTGAGGTGCACCAGTTCAGACTCTCCATTAAGCTGAGAAATCAATAACTTGGCAGCTCTTTCTCCAGCCTGAGCATAACCCGGGTCAATACTGAATACTCTCGGAAATAGAAAAGACAGCAGCTCATTACCACCGACACCAGTCACCATCACGTCTTCCCTATCCAACTCCTGAAGACGCTTAATTACACCAAGTGCCAAAGTATCACTGGCGCACACAATTGCCTGTGTGGTTGGATTCAACACTTTATCCACCAGCTGATAAGCACTTTCGTGATGAAGATGACCTGTTTGGTAGTTAGGGGATAATCGCCGCTCTGAACACCAATCTAAGTATGCATTGAGACGAATCTGCCCAGTAGTTCGGTCTGAAGGATCAACACCAATAAAAGCAATCTCACTCACCGATTGGCGCTGAAGGTGTTCCAGCGCACAGCGAATGACGCCTGTATTGTCGTAGTTTATTGATGAGGTTGCGTCGGTATCCATGGCAATCACCAGTGAACGATGTTGCCAACTAGAGAGACGTTCAATGTCAAAATCACTAAAGCCAAACACAATCACGCCGTCAACATTACGCCTACGCAGGACGTCGAGATGTTCATTGGTCATCTTGCGGTCGAATTGGCTTTCCATGATCACCGCGTCATAGCCGTTACTGTAGAGAACTTGCAGCATGCTGCTGACGGCTTTGTTTTCCGATGGCGAATCAAGACGCGAAATGATAACCCCAACCACTTTCTGACTACCGCCACGCATCGCTTGCGCCGACTTAGAAGGCACATAGCCAGACTCTTCAATCACACGCTCAACTTTGGCACGAGTTTCCGGTTTGACTTTAGGATCATTAGTTAACACACGGGAAACCGTAGATTTACCAACGCCAGAAAGTTTCGCAATATCAAGGATTGTCAGTTTTTTATTCATAATGCTGTGGATTCGCTCAATTGACAAAGCAGAGTGTACAGAAGATTAACGCTATTGGGTTTTACAGTTTTTGTAAACGACTCTGCCTAATTCTAACCGCGCATCATCACCTTTGGTGTGTAAAGTTACCGGATTAAGAATCGGCTTTGTTCCATTATCTAGGATGTATTTTGCACCAGAACCAGATGGGACCTGAGTGAGGCGGTAGTCATGTTTAGGCAAACGTAAAAGCGCTGCTTGCTCTTCAATCAGATAGGCGACCTCAAACTGCTTGTTTGATTCACACTGGTAGGTCACGAATTGATAAGTGTCATCTGCTTCGCGCTCAATCGCTGAGTGGCTGCAACCAAATAGTGTCGTTCCAGCCAGAAACGCTAACAAAGCATTCATTTTCATCCAAACTCTCCAATAGAAAAAAGGCCGCCTCAAGCGACCTCTTTTCTCGATAATTTACTTCGCTAAGTAGGCAGGGACTTCTTTGATACTGTCCAGTACAACAGAGGCAATCGCCTCACCTTTTTCCGTAACAGGCTTGCCAGTACGTACTAAAATACGCGTACCCACTTCAGCGGCTTCTGCGGCCATCATATCCTCAGCCTTGTCGCCGACCATAACAGAATTCGCCATATCGATTTTGAGAAAGTCACGAGCAGAAATGAACATGCCTGGCTTAGGTTTACGGCAATTGCAATCTTCTTTGTACTTACCCTGACCATGTTCTGCATGGTGTGGACAATAGTAGAAGCCATCAAATTCAACGCCATGATCAACAAAGTTCCAATCCATCCACTGCGTTAGTGAAAGGAAACGATCTTCACTGAATTTATCACGAGCAATCCCTGACTGGTTGGTCACCAATACAAGCATATAGCCCATCTCTTTGAGCTTTTTCGTCGCTTCAAACACGCCATCAATAAATTCAAAGTCGTGCTCGTCATGAACATATCCGTGGTCGACGTTGATTACGCCATCACGATCCAAAAAGACTGCTGGTTTCGCCAAAATTTGCTTCTCTGTCTACTATTTATTACCAGAATTATTACACGCTTTATTTCTTTCATCACTATCTAATTACTAATCTGTTTGATTGAAATGAACGTTTAGACGTCTAGCCGTAAAAATATCTATTGACACAATTAATGCAAAGCCATAGCATCCTCTACTAAATGAGAGGTAGTTCAAAATTATCTACTTTTTCCCAAAGCAGTCTGATAGCGGATTTCTCGATGATAGAAATTAATCAAGTAAACAAGGTATTTCTTCAAGGAAGCAAAGAAATACATGCCCTGAAGGACATCAACCTTCATATCCCACAGGGGACGATATTCGGTGTAATTGGCTCATCAGGAGCAGGGAAAAGTACGCTTATTCGATGTGTCAATATGCTGGAAGCGCCAACGTCGGGCTCTATCATTGTTGACGGTATTGATCTTACTAAGCAGTCCAAATCAGAACTGAGTGAAACGCGCCGTAACATCGGCATGATCTTCCAGCATTTTAACCTGCTATCTTCACGTACTGTGTTCGATAATGTTGCTCTACCCCTAGAGCTTGCAGGCAAAGATAAGGCTCAAATCGATGAGAAAGTCACCGAACTGCTCAAATTGGTAGGCCTCTCTGATAAACAAGAAAGCTACCCTTCTAACCTGAGTGGTGGCCAAAAGCAGCGTGTGGCTATCGCACGAGCTCTGGCTTCTGATCCAAAAGTATTGCTGTGTGACGAGGCAACCAGCGCTTTGGACCCTGCGACAACGCAGTCTATTCTCGAACTGCTTAAAGAGATTAACCGTAAGCTGAATATCACTATGCTGCTCATCACCCACGAAATGGACGTGGTAAAGAGTATCTGCCATGAAGTGGCGATCATTGGTGGCGGAGAACTGGTTGAGAAAGGCACGGTAGGTGAAATCTTTGCCCACCCGAAAACAGAGCTGGCTCATGAGTTCATCCGTTCTACGCTTGATCTATCTATCCCTGATGATTATCAGGCACGCCTGCAAGAGACTCGTGTTGAAGGTAGCTACCCATTAGTTCGACTTGAGTTTACTGGTGCAACTGTAGACGCGCCACTCGTCAGCCAGATCGCGCGTAAATTCAATATTGATGTCAGCATTCTAAGTTCTGATCTTGATTACGCCGGTGGCGTTAAATTCGGCATGATGGTCGCTGAGCTGTTTGGTAACGAGCAAGATGACAACGCGGCAATCGAATTCCTCCGTGAACACAATGTAAAAGTAGAGGTACTGGGTTATGTCCTTTAACACAATTTCTGAGTGGCTGAGCCTTAACAGTAACCTTTTAATCGGTGCGACTTGGGAAACCATCTACATGGTCGCAGTGGCAGGTATTGTTGGCTTTGCCGTTGGTATTCCACTGGGCGTTATTCTTCATACAACGAAGAAAGGTGGCCTACTTGAGAACACCAAACTTAATAGCATTCTAGGCGCTGTCGTCAACGTTGGCCGCTCAGTGCCATTCCTAGTATTAATGGTTGCCATCATTCCAGTCACTAAAATTCTGGTCGGCACTTTTATTGGTACTACAGCAGCTATCGTACCGTTGACTATCGGCGCGATCCCATTTGTTGCTCGCCTTATTGAAGGTGCTTTGTTGGAAGTACCAACAGGCTTAGTGGAAGCGGCTCAATCGATGGGCGCTACTCCGATGCAAATCATCAACAAGGTTCTGCTTCCTGAAGCAATGCCAACGATAGTGAACTCAGTCACCATCACGTTGGTCACTTTAGTCAGCTATTCAGCCATGGCCGGAACGGTTGGTGGCGGCGGCTTAGGTGATGTCGCCATTCGTTACGGCTTCCATCGCTATGATGTAGTTATCATGGCAGTAACCGTGGTGATGCTTATTGTTTTGGTACAAATCATTCAGTCTATCGGTGATGCAATTGTGCGCCGCGTCGATCACAGATAATAAATTTACAGATACGAATAAGGAGAAAGTCATGAAATTTGGATTAAAAGGTCTACTCGCCATCGCAGCAGTTGCTTCTGCACTTGTCCTATCAGGATGTGGTGAAAAGCAAGCAGATACTAGCAAGATTAAAGTTGGTGTTATGGCGGGAGCTGAAGCTCAAGTAGCAGAAGTCGCAGCTAAAGTTGCAAAAGAAAAATACGGTCTGGATGTAGAGCTAGTGACTTTCACAGATTACGTAACGCCAAACGCAGCTTTGGATGATGGTTCTATCGACATCAACGCGTTCCAGCACAAACCATACCTAGATCAGCAAGTGACTGACCGTGGCTACAAGCTAACGATTGCTGGTAATACGTTTGTTTACCCTATCGCGGGTTACTCTAAGCAAGTGAAATCGGTTGATGAAATTCAAGACGGTGCACGTATCGCAGTGCCAAACGATCCAACTAACTTAGGTCGATCTCTACTGCTTCTTGAACAGCAAGGCCTGCTTAAACTACGCGACGGTGTTGGCCTCCTAGCAACTGTGCGTGATATCGCAGAGAACCCAAAAAACATCACCATTGTTGAGCTAGATGCCGCTCAGCTTCCTCGTTCTCTTGACGATGTAGCTCTGTCTATCATCAACACGACTTACGCAAGCTCAATTAACCTGACACCACAAAAAGATGGCGTATTTGTTGAAGACAAAGAGTCTCCATACGTAAACCTGATTGTTGCGCGTGAAGATAACGTCGAAGCTGAAAACGTACAAAACTTCGTTAAGTCTTACCAGACAGACGAAGTATACACAGCCGCTTCAGACATCTTTAAAGGTGGCGTAGTTAAGGGTTGGTAATCACTTACTCGCCGAATTAAACAAGGGCTGACGTTACTGCGTCAGCCCTTTTTCTTTCCTCTTTTTGATTATTGTTCAAAGGAACTTCTCAATCAGCACTTCATCTATGTACTGACCTTGCACATAAGCGTGCTTCTTTGCCGTCCCTATCACTTCAAAGCCCTGATTAAGATACGCCGCTAACGCCGTTAGATTATCTTCTCTAACGTAAGCAAACAGCTTTTCGTATCCCTTATTTTTTGCCGCTGCAAACGTCTCAGCAAATAGACGGCTGGCGATCTTCATCCCTCGAAACTGCTCATCCACATAGGTCCCGATAATTCCAACATGGGCAAAGGCCTGAGTATAGGACGCGAACGGCTCTACATTCTGAAACCCTAGAACCTGTTGATTCTCTGATATGGCAACATTGAAGACACCTCGCTCAGGAAACTGGCGTATAAAAGCCTGCTCTTCGGCAAGTGAAAACGGGGTATCAATCACGGTAAATTTGCCTTGCTCAATAATTGGATTTAATACACCACGAACACCATCAGCATCCTCGATTTTGACTTCTCTAATTGTTACTTCCATTGGCACTCTCATCACCCTTATCCACTAGAAATCGCAAGTTGTGCAATGTTAGGTCTACTCACAATACCAAAAACAAAAAACCGGAGCACTTGGCTCCGGTTTTGTCGTTCGATAATACGTTATGGTGTGTAGTAAGTTGCTGCGCCAGGACCAACTGGCAAGCCAAATACGAATACCCATAGATAGAACAGTAGACTCCAACCCACAATAAAGCAGATTGAGTAAGGCAACATGGTCGCAATCAGCGTACCGATACCTAGGTTCTTCATGTAGCGCGATGCAACAGCCAGAATCAGACCAAAGTAGCTCATCATTGGTGTAATGATGTTGGTCGTAGAGTCACCGATACGGTATGCCGCTTGAATCGTTTCAGGCGCGTAACCGACTAGCATCAGCATAGGTACGAAGATTGGTGCAGTCACAGCCCATTGTGCAGAAGCTGAGCCGATCATCAGGTTGATGAAGCCACACATCAGAATGAAGGCGAAGAACAACATAGGGCCTGTCAAACCAATGCTCTGTAGGAAGTCTGCACCTGCTACCGCGAACACCTGACCAAAGTTAGTCCACTTGAAGAACGCAACAAATTGAGCCGCGAAGAACACCAGTACAATGTACATACCCATTGAAGACATTGACTTAGACATCGCATCAATCACGTCGCGATCGTTCTTCATTGTGCCAACTACCTTACCGTAAACAAGGCCAGGGATAGCAAAGAAGACAAAGATGAAAGCAACGATACTTTTCAGGAATGGAGACCCCGCAACCGTGCCTGCGTCTGAACGAAGAATTCCATCTGCTGGAACGATTGTCCAAGCAAGTAGAGCAGAAACCGCAAGTACCGCTAGGCCAGCCATTTTCAGACCTTTCTTCTCAACGTCTGTCAGCTTGCCCATTGAATCGTTGGACAAATCTTCTGACGCTTCTTCTTCGTTGTATTTACCTAATTTAGGCTCAACGATTTTCTCCGTTACGAAGGCACCCATACCAGCGATGAAGAAAGTAGAAACAAACATGAAGTACCAGTTAACTTCTGGGCCAACAGTGTAAGTCGGGTCGATCATTTGTGCTGCAGTTTCTGTAATACCAGAAAGCAGTGGATCAACGGTACCGATTAGTAAGTTTGCTGAATAGCCGCCCGATACACCTGCAAATGCAGCTGCCAGACCCGCAAGAGGGTGACGACCTAAAGAGTGGAACAGCATAGCCGCTAGTGGGATAAGTACCACATAGCCTAGCTCAGATGCCGTATTAGAAATGATACCAGCAAATACTACCGTGACAGTGACCATGCTTTTCGAAGCACCCATCACCAAACCACGCATTGCAGCAGACAGTAGACCTGAATATTCAGCAACCGCGACACCTAGTAGTGCAACTAATACAGTGCCCAATGGCGCGAAGCCGACAAAGTTTTTAACCAGATTGGTAACAATTAACTCAAGACCGTCAGCATTTAATAAGCTAACAACCTGAATCATACCGTCAGCCGCACGACCAGGTGCGCCTTCCGGACGAGGGTCTGCCACCGCCACTTCAAAGTAACCAGCAATACCGGAAGCTACTAATATAGCAACACAGAAGATGGCGAAAAGTGTGATCGGGTGGGGTAACAGGTTCCCCAAATATTCGACTGTATCTAAGAAGCGCGTAAATATCGGCCTCTTAGGCGAGTTTTGTTTAATCGAAGCAGATGAACTCATCTGTTCCCTCCTTGTAGTTATTCCTGCGCGTCATTGTGACGAGCTGCCACAAAACTCGCGCAGGTTACTCGACAAAGAGGTCAATTAGAAATCGGAAATGTAATAAAGTGTTATCCAGATCATTATATTTAACGCTAAAAAAACAAAAAACCAGCAGTTTCATCCACATATATAACAATCATTAGAATTATAAATTACATAGAATCATCGAAATTTATAATGTATTCACTATTTTTGGACAGCTTTGAATCTGGGATTAGTTTTACATATTACGTATAACCGTCCTCTTCTTTTTACAATCTGACAATCAGGGTGGCGGCTCTTGGCACTTTTCAGAGACTTCACGACTTTCATTTACTTATCTCCTTTCGAGAATTGGCCAAATCGACGCTTGAAGTTAGCTACTCGACCTTCCTGATGAATAACACGCTGTTTGCCGGTATAGAAAGGATGGGATTTTGATGAAACTTCAATCGTAAAGTACGGATACGTCTTGCCATCTTTCCACTCGATCGTGCGTTGTGTTTGCAGCGTTGAGCCAATCAAGAAGTACTCATCAATACTTGTGTCATGAAAAACGACGGTTCTGTATTCAGGGTGAATATTAGGTTGCATAGTTACCTCACTATAAACTGTTATGTTATAACATAATAAATGATAATCATTATCAAAAGGTTTTACTACCCTTTTTGTGATACTTTTTGCGAATCACTGTATTTGAGAGAAAACAAATGTATTCTGTAGAGCCGATTGGTTTTATTGAAAGTCCTTATAAAGAGAAGTTTGCCGTACCAAGGCAGCCTAGACTGGTGCCTGAGGCAAAAGCGAGACTTCGTTTAGTGGGCGATGCAAATTGTGCAGAAGCGATCAGAGGCATCGAGCAGTTTAGCCACCTATGGCTGCTGTTTATGTTCGATCAGAATTTGCAGGCCGGATGGAAGCCGACAGTACGCCCACCAAGATTAGGCGGAAACGAACGCATTGGTGTGTTCGCATCACGCTCGACATTCAGACCAAACGGGATTGGCATGTCTGCGGTGGAACTCAAAGGCATGTCACAGTGTGGTGACCAATTTTATATCGAGCTTGGAAGTGTTGACTTAGTTGATGGTACCCCTGTTATCGACGTCAAACCTTACATCGAATACTCAGATGCTATTACTGATAGCAGTAACGGCTATGCCGACGAAGCGCCGTCCACCTCAGAAGTCGTATTCACCGATAGCGCGTTAGCGACACTCAGCCTCCTTCCTGACAGCCAACACGTCACTTTGGTTATTGAACAAGTGCTGGCTCAAGATCCTCGTCCCGCTTATAAGAAGAATAAGCCCGACAATAAGGAATACGCGGTAAATCTATTCGATCTGAACGTGAAATTTCGTGTTGAAGGCAACTTAGTGACGGTTACGACCATTGAACGCTTTTGACAAAGCCAATTGGCTGATATTATAGGCGGCTAACTATTTTCCCTTGATGGGATCTCTTTACTCGAGCTCGTTCTGGCTAGAGTATCTAACTTAAATAAACGGATAAATTTAATGCGTACCAGTAATTATCTTCTTTCTACTCTGAAGGAGACTCCAAACGACGCAGAAGTAGTGAGCCACCAGCTCATGCTACGTGCAGGTATGATCCGTAAGCTGGCTTCAGGTCTATACACCTGGCTACCTACCGGTCTACGTGTACTGCGTAAAGTCGAAAACATCGTTCGTCAGGAAATCGACAATGCAGGTGCAGTCGAAACTTTGATGCCCGTTGTTCAGCCGTTTGAACTATGGGAAGAGACAGGCCGCAGCGAAAAGATGGGTCCTGAGCTACTTCGCTTTACTGACCGTCATACTCGTCCGTTTGTTCTTAGCCCTACCGCTGAAGAAGTCATCACTAGCCTTGTGCGCAATGAAGTAAGCTCTTACAAGCAGTTACCGCTAAACCTGTACCAAATTCAAACTAAGTTCCGTGATGAGCGCCGCCCACGTTTCGGCGTAATGCGTGCACGTGAATTCTGCATGATGGATGCGTACAGCTTTGATATCGATAAAGAAGGTCTGCAGAAGTCTTACGATGCAATGCACGATGCTTACTGTAAAGCGTTTGACCGCATGGGTCTTGAGTACCGTCCGGTACTGGCTGACTCTGGCGCAATCGGCGGCAGCGGTTCTCAAGAGTTCCACGTACTAGCAGAAAGCGGTGAAGATCTGATCGCATTCTCTACTGAATCGGATTACGCAGCGAACATCGAAAAAGCTGAAGCGCTAGCTCTGGCTGACGAAGCTGCTGCTCCAACTCAAGAGATGGAACTTGTTGATACACCAAACGCGAAAACCATCGCAGAGTTAGTCGAGCAACACGGTCTAGCAATTGAGAAAACCGTTAAGACTCTATTTGTTAAGGCGTCTGATGAAGTTGAAGCTGACCTAATTGCGCTTATCATCCGTGGCGACCACGAACTGAACGAAGTGAAAGCGGAAAACCTTCCTCAAGTTGCAGCTCCTCTAGAGATGGCAACAGAAGAAGAGATCCGTGGTCTAATCGGTGCTGGCCCTGGCTCACTAGGCCCTGTGGGTCTTGAACTGCCATTCATCGTTGATCGCTCTGTAGCAGTCATGAGTGACTTTGGCGCGGGCGCTAACATTGACGGCAAACACTACTTCGGTATCAACTGGGGTCGTGATGTTGAGCTAAGCCAAGTTGAAGATTTGCGTAACGTAGTTGAAGGCGATCCAAGCCCTTGTGGTAAAGGTACTATCGCACTAAAACGTGGTATCGAAGTGGGTCACATCTTCCAGCTAGGTAACGTTTACTCACAAGCCATGAACTGTGGAGTTCTTGGTCCAGACGGTAAGAACGTTATTCTAGAGATGGGTTGTTACGGCATTGGTGTTTCCCGTGTTGTTGCTTCTGCGATTGAGCAAAATCATGACAAGTACGGCATCATATGGCCAGACGCACTAGCACCTTTCCAAGTGGCTATCGTTCCTATGAACATGCACAAGTCAGAAGAAGTAAAAGAAGCGGCTGAGAAGCTGTATGCTGAACTGACGGCGATGGGCATCGAAGTACTATTCGATGACCGTAAAGAGCGCCCGGGTGTTATGTTCTCTGATATGGAACTTATCGGTATCCCTCACACTATCGTGATCGGCGATCGTTCGATGAAAGAAGGAAACTTTGAGTACAAGAACCGCCGCACTGGTGACAAGACACCTGTTGCGATGGCTGACATCGTTGAACACATTAAAGCTCAACTGGCTTAAGTTGATTAACGCTTAAAAACAGAAAGGCTGATGCATTGCATCAGCCTTTTTTACTTGGAGTTTCCATCAAGCCCAATCTGTTGTCTCACTCCAACGGCTCAGTTGGCGCCTGACTTTCGACCTTTTTCGGAGCAAATGGCACGTCAATGAGCTCATCGGCATTGCCATCGATAATTTCACCAAAATGTAAAATGCCAAATTCCCCAGGCTTCATTCGATGCCACTCTTCATTATCAGTTAGCGGCTGCGTCGCGATAACTGAAACCACGTCATTGGGTGTCGTTTCTTCCTGAAAATTAATCTCGACGTCTTCATCAATTAAAGAAGCTTTACCAAATGGAGCACGACGAGTAATCCAGTAGAGATGGTTGGTACAATACGTCATGACATATTCACCATCTGACAACAGCATGTTGAACACCCCTTTACTTTTCAGGGTTTCACAACATTTCGCCACAAAGCGGAACACACCAATCATATCCTGAGGCGGCTCTGGAAATCGGTCTTCCATCTGCTTAAGCAACCAACAGAAAGCTAATTCACTGTCTGTCTGACCCACAGGTCGATGACGCCCCGTATGCAGATCCTGATAACCAGACAGCTGACCATTGTGAGCAAAAGTCCAATAGCGTCCCCACAATTCTCGGGTAAATGGATGCGTGTTCTCTAGATTGACACCTCCACGATTCGCCTGACGAATATGGCTGACTATTGCGCAGCTTTTGATCGGATAATTCTGAACCAATTCAGCAATTTTAGACTTGCAGCTTGGGTTCGGATCTTTAAACGTCCGAAAACCTTTACCTTCATAGAAAGTGATCCCCCAGCCATCGCGATGAGGGCCGGTATTGCCACCACGCTGCATCAAGCCAGTAAAACTGAAACAAATGTCTGTCGGTACATTGGCGCTCATTCCGAGCAATTCACACATGGTTTATAAAACTCCCTTGCACTACCTAAGTGCCAGCTTAAACAACACTGGCACTTGCTAAACCAGTTTGAAAATTACTTTTCCATTTCCTTTTCGATCAACTGAATCACAATGTGGATGATCTTAATGTGGATCTCTTGAATACGGTCAGCGTAACCAAAATGAGGAACACGAATTTCGATATCCGCCAAGCCCGCCATCTTACCGCCATCTTTGCCAGTCAGAGCAATCGTCTTCATGCCTTTGGCCTGAGCGGCTTCAATCGCTTTAAGAATGTTACCAGAGTTGCCCGATGTCGACAGACCAAACAAAACATCGCCTTTCGCACCAACTGCTTCTACGTAACGAGAGAACACATACTCGTAACCAAAGTCGTTACTTACACAAGATAGGTGGCTTGGATCTGAGATAGCGATACCTGGTAAACCCGGGCGATTTTCACGGTAACGACCTGTCAGCTCTTCAGCGAAGTGCATAGCGTCACAGTGTGAGCCGCCGTTACCACAAGAAAGCACCTTGCCACCCTGCTTAAATGAGTCAGCGAGCATCTTCGCCGCCGCTTCGATTTGCGCAATGTTACTTTCATCGCTAAGGAATTTATTCAGTACGTCAGCAGCTTCGGTAAGTTCGTTTTTAATCAGATCCTGGTACATAGGTTTTTCTCTAATTATTTTGTATTAAAAAGGCCGACGCTTATCGTCGCCAAGGTTATAGTCAGAGTTTACTCAAACAATTCTCACTGTCGATAGCTGCCCGCAAACAATTGCGTCTTTATTCCGTTTCTGCACTATCAAAAAGCGCTTGCCTCTTCATTTTTAGAACTTTCACTCTACCAAGATCACTTTTTGAACACATTTGGGTTTTACATTTCTTTAATATTTTGATTACACTTTAACTGGTATGACCTCTTACTAGATAACGGCGTAACCTGAATATCAAGCGCCGAACAAGGAACATTAACTATGGACATCTTGCTCTCTATACTTGGATTTGCTGCAGTTCTGGCGATCTGTCTCTACCATCGCACTTCGCTGGTGAAGTCGATTGCTGCTCTTACCGCCACTCTGGCAGTGCTTTCTATACTTGGCACCGCAGGCTCACTCAGCTGGATTCTTTTCATCGCAGCTACTGCGGTAATCGCGATTCCTTCCGTTCGCCAATCTCTGATCAGTCAAAAAGCGCTGACTTTATTTAAAAAAGTCTTACCAGCGATGTCGCAAACGGAAAAAGAAGCTCTCGATGCTGGTACCGTTTGGTGGGAAGCCGAGCTGTTCAAAGGCAAGCCAGACTGGAACAAACTGCATGCAATTCAAAACCCTCAACTCACTGCCGAGGAACAAGCGTTTCTTGACGGTCCAGTAAACGAGGTTTGCGCAATGGTGAATGATTACCAAGTGACGCACGAACTGGCAGATTTACCCCCTGAAGTCTGGCAGTACCTCAAAGACAACAAATTCTTCGCCATGATCATCAAAAAGAAATACGGTGGTTTAGAGTTTTCTGCTTATGCCCAGTCCTTAGTACTACAGAAATTGACCGGCGTGTCTGGCGTTCTTTCTTCTACCGTTGGTGTACCTAACTCTTTAGGCCCAGGTGAATTACTTCAACATTACGGTACGACAGATCAAAAAGATTACTACCTACCTCGCCTTGCAGAAGGTAAAGAAATCCCTTGTTTCGCCCTAACCAGCCCTGAAGCTGGTTCTGATGCGGGTTCCATTCCTGACTTCGGCGTGGTGTGTAAAGGCAAGTGGGAAGGCAAAGAAGTCCTAGGTATGCGCTTAACCTGGAACAAGCGCTACATTACCTTAGCGCCTGTAGCTACGGTTCTGGGCCTTGCCTTTAAACTGCGTGACCCTGAAGGCTTACTTGGTGAACAGGAAGAACTGGGCATCACCTGTGCTCTGATCCCTACCCACCTTAAAGGTGTTGAGATTGGTAACCGCCATTTTCCACTGAACGTTCCTTTCCAAAACGGACCAACTCGTGGTGAGGACTTGTTTGTTCCACTCGACTTCATCATCGGTGGCCCTAAGATGGCTGGCCAAGGCTGGCGTATGCTGGTTGAATGTCTGTCAGTTGGCCGTGGTATCACACTGCCTTCAAACTCTACAGGTGGTATTAAAACGGCAGCGCTTGCTACAGGGGCTTATGCTCGTATTCGCCGCCAGTTCAAACAGCCAATCGGTCAGATGGAAGGTGTGGAAGAGCCATTAGCGCGTCTGGGTGGCAACGCCTACGTGATGGATGCAGCCAGTAACCTAACTGTCGCAGGTATTGATTTGGGCGAAAAACCTTCCGTTATCTCCGCGATTGTAAAATACCACTGTACCCACCGAGGTCAGCAGAGCATCATCGATGCCATGGACATTGTGGGCGGTAAAGGTATCTGTATGGGGCCTTCGAACTTCCTAGCACGTGGCTACCAAGGCGCACCTATTGCTGTAACCGTTGAAGGGGCAAACATCTTAACCCGCTCAATGATCATCTATGGTCAAGGTGCTATCCGTTGCCATCCTTACGTTCTTGAAGAGATGAATGCGGCTTATTCAGACGCTTCTGATGCACTAGATAAGTTTGATGCTGCACTTGCAGGCCACATCAGCTTCACAATGAGCAATCTGGTACGCAGCTTCTGGCTAGGTCTCACTGATGGCCGTTTCTCATCCGCACCAGTCAAAGACACTACTACTCGCTACTACCAGCAGCTTAACCGCTACAGTGCGAACATTGCATTCCTGTCAGATATTTCAATGGCCGTGTTAGGTGGTTCGCTGAAACGTAAAGAGCGTTTATCAGCACGTCTGGGTGATATTCTCAGCCAGCTTTACCTCAGCTCAGCAACACTCAAACGTTATGAGAGCGATGGCCGTATCGCCGACGATCTTCCACTGGTTCACTGGGGACTACAAGATAGCCTGAAGCAGACAGAAGAAGCGATTGATGAATTCCTAGCTAACTTTCCGAACAAATGGCTGGGCAAAGTGCTACGCGTGATGATCTTGCCATTTGGTCGAGTGCGTAAAGCGCCAAGCGATAAGATTGATAGCCAAGTTGCTCAGATTCTTCAAACACCGTCAGCGACACGTGATCGATTGGGTCGCAACCAATACTTCCAGGCGAGCGAGTTCAATGCCGCAGGTAAGATTGAAGAGGCACTGCACATCATTCTTGAGGCTGAGCCGGTATTTAAGAAAGTCTGTAAAGCCATCAACGAACGACGTCCATTCCTACGTCTCGACTTAATCGCAGACATTGGCTTAGAAAAAGGCATTATCGATTCTGCGGATGCACAACTACTGCGCAAAGCAGAAGAGCATCGCTTATATGCCATTAACGTGGATGATTTTGACTCAAAGGACTTAGCTGCCAAGCCGCTAGAGATAACACCTCAGATGGATGAAGTGGCATAACGTTCACACTGACTAAAAAGGGCTGCCAAGTTGGCAACCCTTTTTTGAGGTAACCACGAATCTTATTTCTTCGGCATCTCTAATTGCATTTCAGGCATCATTTCTTTCTTAGCTCTTAACTTACGCATCACAAACCAAACCGCTAAACCAAGAATAATCATCACAACATTTCCGACCCCAATCATAATGAAGGTTCGAGTGCGTTTTTCTTCTCGCATTTGAATCAAACGCATTTCTTCCATCAGCTTCTGTTGCATCATGCGTTCTTCTTCCTGCAGTCGACGCGTTTCTGCAAAATCAATTTCTTCAAGCACACTATAAGTATGTTCTTTGATTGGAAACACCAGTGGGCGGCCGGAGCCCATTTCAGTCGCAAACACCTGCCCCATCCAAGAATAATTGCCGATTTCGCCGTTATAAGGGATGGTCAGTACCACTTTTTCTGATTCTTCTGAGGCGCTTTCCGCCGCCGAGATTTCGCTATTATCTGGAGACTTGTGCTCAATCTGGGCTGCCAAACTGCCCGGCTGAATCATCCCCTGCTCCCCAGAGAAAACCACTTGGTGATCTTTCCCTTCTTCTCGGCTTTGAATAAAAGTGGTTTCAATCGGTGTTGGATAAATCAGCACTTCCTGCTCCTGAGCACGGAGGAACACACCATTGCCTGATGTAATGCGTACACGATATTTGCCCGGTTCTGGGGATATGTTCAAAGAAACCGTAAATACACCATCCCCTGCCACTTCATCCAATCCACGGCCATCATCAGCAAACTCACCAATCGTGTAGGGAATTGGTCTTGCTTCCTTGATCAGTTCCTCTTCGTTTTCTACATACTTGGTAAAAGTGACCATCAGCTTGACTCGTTCAAGGAAGTCTCTGAGCACCAAAGGTTTGCCATCCGCCGTCAAGCGAGCGGTAAATTTAATTTCTTCATTTTGAAATAGCCGTGTCGGCATGGTATCCGTCGACAATTCAAGGTGGGAGATAAGAATGATTTTATTCTTAGGTGTGATTTTGCCTATTGCCTGCCAAGGACCGGGCATGGGATTGTCAATCGAGATGATGTCCATGGACGATTCTTGATACCAACGGACATTGTCTGGGCTGCGCCAGGCGTAGTACTTTTTACCATCCGGGCGTACCAGAACGACCGGACGTGAGCGCTCCGCACGATAGATAACAAAGGTAATTTGTTTAATGGTTGGGTCTACTCGAAAACGGTTGTCGAGCAGCGACATTGAGGATTCCTCAGCATAACCAAAGGTACTGACCAACAAGCCCAGCAGGGCAAACCAAATCCTCAACATTCCTTCTCCTATTGACGCCAGAGGCAGCTTCCGCTCTTCTCCACCAGATCCAATCTATTTTGATGTGCTTCTAGTTCATCGGCCGTTGCACGGATAACCTTTAGTGATTTTCGACCACCAGCTGCACGTTTTATTGACTCGCCTCCCACATTGCCGTCTGCGTTGCCAGAATTAAATTGCAGTGATGTCTGGCCACCTGTCATCAACAGATAGACGTCAGCCAGAATCTCCGCATCGAGCAATGCCCCGTGGAGGGTACGGTGCGAGTTATCTATACCATAGCGGTCACATAGCACATCAAGGTTGTTTCGCTTACCTGGGAAGATTTTCTTCGCCATGGCAAGGGTATCGGTCACCTTACAGTAGTCATCCGTCTTACCAATGCCGGGATCGAGCATATTGAACTCGTAATCCATAAAGCCGGTATCGAAGGGCGCGTTGTGAGCGACTAATTCAGCGCCTTTAATAAACTCGAGAAATTCCTTATGGACATCCTGATACTCTGGTTTGTCGACCAGAAACTCGTCAGTGATACCGTGAACTTCGACCGCGTCAGGCTGAATTTCGCGATCGGGTTTGATGTAAACATGAAAATGACGTCCGGTCAGTTTACGGTTGATGATTTCCACCGCACCGATTTCGATAATACGGTGCCCTTGATAATGAGGCCCGCCTTCACGGTTCATACCTGTAGTTTCGGTATCGAGTACCACGATACGATTGTGGTTGGAATTGTTGCTGGTATTCATAACAAATTGTGTGTCAGACTATGCCAATAATGTGCTTAACCCAATAGTATCAAATCATGACGAAACAGGTGGAAATTTTCACAGATGGTTCTTGTTTAGGCAATCCGGGTCCTGGCGGATACGGCATTGTTTTACGCTACAAACAAGTAGAAAAGACCCTTGCTAAAGGTTATACCCTAACCACGAACAATCGCATGGAAATGATGGCTACTATAGTCGCACTGCAAGCATTAAAAGAACCTTGTGACGTCATACTCACCACTGACAGCCAGTACGTTCGACAAGGCATTACTCAATGGATCCATAACTGGAAAAAACGGGATTGGAAAACGTCCGATAAGAAGCCAGTTAAGAACGCCGATTTATGGAAAGCGCTCGACGCTGAAACCGGACGTCATAAAATAGACTGGCGCTGGGTCAAAGGCCACGCGGGTCATCGAGAGAATGAGATGTGCGATGAGCTCGCCCGTGCTGCTGCTGAAAATCCGACCGACGAAGACACAGGCTATCAGCCTAGTTAGAGCTGCTTCGCTTGCTCGAGATTTTGTAATTGACGCCAATCGGCGTCAATTTTCGTTTTAGCTTCCAATGTGGCTTGATAGGCTTTAGTGGGTAAGTACGTTTGCGGGCAACAATAAAGTACAAACTGCCCATAGGAGATGCCCAATCCCCTAAGCTGTTTTCCAGCCAAGTCCACATTGTGCGGTATTTCTGCATTGGAAACAGTGCGTAGCTGTCACACTCAATCACTTGATAGTTCAAGACACTCAACCAGTCGCGGATACGATTCGGGGTAAACATACGCCCACTCCAAGGCAAGTTATTCTTACGCCACGGCATCAGACTCGCCAAACCAGTGAGGCTGATAGGATTAAACCCAGTGATGATCAAATACCCATCGTCGATCATCACCCGATCGACTTCTCTCAACATTCGATGGGGGTCATTGCAATAATCCAGCTGGTGCGCCATCACAACAGCATCGAAACTTTTTTCAAGAAACGGAAGGTCATAACCATCTGCAATCACATTGTGCAAAGGGTTCTGGATATCGAGGTTAACTTGGTGTTGAATATTACAATTAAAGCTGGTTAACTCGCAGCTCAGCCCACCCAGCTTAAGCATATGATAGCCAAATAGTTTTGGGCACCATTCATCAACACGGGTTTGTATTGATTCACTGACCCATTGGCCATTCTTAAGCTGAGACCATGAATGAGGCTTTTCGAGCTTCTTAGTACTGCGTGCTGGCTTCATACTTAACCTGCTTCACTCTTGGTAACCGGAGAGACAACTATGTTAGATATCAAAAGCATACCTGCATTTAACGACAATTACATCTGGCTGATTAAAAATAGCGATCAGCGTTGTGCTGTTGTCGATCCGGGAGACGCGGCCCCAGTATTGGAATACCTTAAACAGCACGAGTTAAGCTTAGAGGCGATCTTAATTACCCACCACCATAATGATCACATCGGCGGCGTTCCAGAGTTGGTCAGACAATTTCCGGGCGTCGATGTGGTAGGCCCTGCCAATGAGCCAGTGCCAACGCTGACCCACGCCGTTGAGGCCGGTGAGCAAATCGAGCTGTTTGGCGAGATCTTTTTCGTTTTAGGCTTAGAAGGGCATACACGCGGACATATTGGTTATGTCGGTGATGGAAAACTGTTCTGCGGCGATGTTCTGTTCTCCGCCGGATGCGGCCGCGTATTTGAAGGCACGATGGAACAAATGCACACTTCGCTCAATAAACTGGTTGCCCTACCCGAGGAAACCGAAGTTTACTGTGCGCATGAATACACAGCCAGCAATGTCGCTTTTGCCCTTGCGGTGGAGCCAGACAACGAACTACTGCAGCAATACCGTGACGAAGTGAATCGCCTGCGAGCGCAAAACAAACCGACTCTGCCGACCACCATTCGTAAGGAAAAATGGATTAACCCTTTTCTGCGTACAGACCAGCAAAGCGTCATACGTTCCGTCGCTAACCGGACCCAACAAACGGACTCACTCGCCATTTTTTCGGCGTTACGTGAGTGGAAGAACGAATTTTAACGTTTTGCAACTTGTCACTTCCATATTTAGACAAGTATTATCAGCAGCCAAATAAAAAAAGGGCTGTGAAATGCGAGTTAAACACAGCTGGGTATTAGCACTGCTACTAACAGGATGTCAGCTTACCCAGCAGACAGAGAGCGATAAAACTGCTTCTCCGGAGACCAATAATCCACCACCGGTAACTTCTTCAGAACCGACCACCAAAACTTCAGAGTCGGTAGAGTCATCTAAAACTGTTGTAACACCTCAATCTCAGGAAGATGTTTGGCATCGCATTGCCATGCAATTGGATTTCCCGATTCCTGATGACAAAATGGTGGATTACTACCGTACCTGGTATCTCAAACACCCCAATCACCTTAAAACCGTTTCCGAACGTGCCCAGCCGTTTCTTTACCTAATCACGGAAAAAATTGAACAACGTGACCTCCCCCTAGAGCTTGCTCTTCTACCTATCGTTGAAAGCTCATTTGATGCCTTTGCATACTCTCACGGCAGCGCCGCTGGTCTATGGCAGTTTGTTCCAGGTACAGGAAAATATTACGGATTAAAGCAAAACTTCTGGTACGACGGGCGTCGTGATGTTGCCGCCTCTACAGATGCGGCTCTTGATTATTTAGAAGTATTGAATAAGCGTTTTGAAGGAAACTGGAGTCACGCAATCGCGGCATACAACAGCGGCGGTGGCCGTGTTTCCAGCGCCATTCGCAAGAATAAGCGTTTAGGTAAGCCAACTGATTTCTTCTCTCTGGACCTGCCTAAGGAAACCAGTGGATATGTGCCAAAACTACTCGCACTGGCAGATATCATCGCAAACCAAGATAAATACGGCATCGATATACCTGCCATTGCCAACCGACCAGTAGTAGAACTGGTTGATCCTAAGGAACAACTGGATTTAGCGATAGCCGCTAACTACGCAGGCATCAGTGTCAAACAGCTACAAAGCCTAAACCCCGCATACAACCAGTGGGCAACTGCCCCTGATGGCCCACATCAACTGTTGCTGCCAGTTGGAAAGATCAACACGTTCAAAGCCAAAGTGGCGGAAAACCGTGGCAAAGGCATGAAAGTGGTTCGTTACAAGGTCAAGTCCGGTGATAGCTTGAGTGTATTAGCCACCCGATACAACACCACAACGAAAGTCATTCAGAGTGCAAACAACCTTAACGGATACAACATCCGTGTCGGCCAGCATTTGATGATCCCGACATCAACCAAGGATGATCAAGCCTATACACTGAGTGCAACCAACCGATTGGCAAAAACTCAAGCCAAATCGCGTGGTCAGTATAAGCTCACCCACACTGTACGCTCAGGCGATAGCTTATGGAGCATCGCGCGTGCCAATAAAGTCTCCCATCAGTCTCTAGCAAAATGGAATGGCATGGGACCAAGAGACACGCTACGTGTTGGACAAAAGCTGGTTATCTGGAAAAACAGTTCTGACGGCGCAATCATCCGTACCGTTTTCTACAACGTGAAATCTGGCGATACCATCAGCGGCATCGCCAACAAATTTAAAGTGAAATCTAATGACATCGTGAAGTGGAACGGGCTAAGCAAAAAGAAATATCTACAGCCTGGTCAAAAGCTAAAACTCTATGTCGATGTAACTAAGGTGAGTGTATGACGCCTTCTTCAAACCCTCTCGTGATGCTGGTTGACGTATTTCGCTCACCCAGCGCTTGTTTCCTCGCACTTTACCAACGTGGTGCTTGGGGCTGGCAAACCTATATCGTGTTGATGTTGTCCCCATTTCTCTTTTGGGGCGCCTACTTTGATATTGTCGATTTTGAGTGGCTGCGACAGGGCTTGTCTGCTCAGCTCGCACAAACCAACCCGACACAATTGGAGCTGCTTGATGCGAACACTCTGATGGCCAGTGAGATCATCAGCGACGTAGCAGGCCGAACGTTAACTATTGTGATGTTGGCGTTCTGGTTCAATTTAGCCACCAAACCCAGTCAGCACCAACATGGCTTCTGGCGCTGGTTTGCCGCAAGCACTGTCGTCGTGTTTCCAGCGATCATTGGCGATCTGGCGAGTTACGTCAGCCTGCTTCTCAAGCATGGTCAGGTAATGGTGTATGCGGCGGATCTCAATAGCCTCAATGGCCTGTTGAAACTGCCGTTGACCAATGAGTGGTCACAATTTGCCAGTTCATTCCCGCTGCTCTTACCTTGGTATATCGCTTTAGGCTATGCTGCTGTCGGAACTTGGACGGAATTCGAACGTGGTCAAGCGTTGGTAATTTCAGCGCTACCATGGGTGGCGTATTACATTATCTGGGCGCTATATATCGTCATCAGCTAAGCTAAACGTAACCTCAAGAGGATTATGGTCAGAGGCGTCGGATTCCGGCGCCTCTGCTTTTATCAGGGTTAATCCTCGATAAAAAACATGATCGAGTGGCAATCCGGTTATAAATTGAGTACGGTGATCAGGGCGATAGCTCACCTCTTTCACTCCAAGCGTGTCCAGTGCGCTTCTCATTACCGCCATCCTATCTGCACTCCAACTATTAAAATCACCGGCGACGATAATCGGCCCTTGATGCTTGCTCAGCTCATCAACCAGTGTACCAAGCTGCCTCTGATACTCATCCGTACCATAGGTAAAGTTCACCGCATGGATATTGACAACCGACAGCACCTGACCATCAGATAAAGGGTACGTGGCATAAATAGCAGATTTAGGTAAGCGCAGCCAAGGTTCCAGCTCAGTGTAAGCGCAAGCGAGTTTAGGCAGAGACTTAGATAAATTAAGCACCCCAGCGCTGCGTTCAAACGCTTTAAACGCGTCCACTTGGTTACCAAACCAAAGTTGCTGTTTCATCCACTCCTTTAGTTCAGCGGTCATGCTAGCTTCTTGAAGTAAAACCAGCTGTTTTTCGCTAGAGTACTTGGTCAGTTCTTGTGACCAGTTGCCACGATTTTGCTTATAAATATTCCAAACGAGCAGATTTATGTTGCCATTGTTGTCAATGGGCTCCACGTTAGATGCATGCGTACAACGCATTGAAATATCTTCCCCTGACGGAGAAATAGTCAATAGTTGAGGCTGCTTAGGAAGAGAAAATGTCAGCTGGAAACCTCCAACTACAGCGGCAAGAACAACAATAGGTAAGATCAGCAGACGCTTTTTTTTCACTTGAAACGACCATTAAGAAAAAAGAGCCTTGCGGCTCTTTTAAGAATATCGAATTAGATTGCGTCTTCGTCTTCTTCACCAGTACGAATACGGACAATGCGCTCAATATCAGTGATAAAGATTTTGCCGTCACCAATCTTACCGGTTTGAGCCGTCTCAACAATGGTATCGACACATTGCTCTGCAACATCGTCCGTCACAACAATCTCAAGCTTAACCTTAGGTAAGAAATCCACCATGTATTCTGCACCACGGTACAGCTCTGTATGCCCTTTTTGACGACCAAAGCCTTTCACTTCAGAAACCGTCATGCCCGTAATACCAACTTCCGCCAACGCTTCACGAACGTCATCCAATTTAAATGGCTTAATAATGGCTTCGATTTTTTTCATGTTCATCCCTTAAACTTCAGCAATTTGTCTCATTATCCCATGATAAACAGGCAATAAAAAGCCCGAGCTTTTTATGCTCGGGCCAAATACTATTGTTAATGACTTACTTTAGACTCGCGTAGTACGCCGCTAAATTGGCCACATCCGCATCACTTAACGCTGCAGCTTGTGCCTGCATAACAGCAGCTAATCCACCGTTACGTTCTTTGTTTTTGTAGGCATTAATTGACGTCACAATGTACTGTTCGTTTTGGCCTTTCAGGTTAGGGTAACCTGGAATAACAGCGACACCATCTGCGCCGTGACACGCGGCACATACCGCCGCTTTTGCTTTTCCGGCTGCGACATCACCTGCAGCCATAGCTTGTCCAGCAAACAGACTCATTCCGACTACTAGTCCAATAGCGATTTTTTTCATTGCTCTTCCTTATAATTCCATTTTATTTATATGTCTTTATGTATACAATTTTGACACAACTGGTACTGGCTTGTCCCAGACAAGTTCACAGTCTTGGCCTGCAAAGTGATGATCAACAAATAAATCGGCTACAGCGGCAACCCGCTCCCCACACATTAAAGTCGGCACGCGGCGCCTCAACCAACTCGGCACTCCATATTCCTGAAACAATTTTTTCAATTTTCGGCTATGGTTGCGATCAGTAGGCTTCGCGCTCAAGCCTTGAGGCTCAAACGTAACGGATAATGGCGCGGCTTCAAGTGCAGCTTTTGAAAGCTGCCCATTATTACTAGGTTGGAGTAATAAAGAGCCTAATGAGTCAGGCAAGTTCAACGCTGTACCAATGGTAATATCCCGCTGCCAGCCAGACAGTTCTTGCCACTGCTCAACCAGATACAAGCGCTGTTCAAAGCGGCGAACTTGTCCACCCGATATGGAGAGTGCAGGGTTGGCATCTTGACGACTGAGCGCTACTTCCTGCCACACCTTGTTCAGTTGCTCACGGCTGGGCATGCGTGCCTGATGATGAGAGAGCCACATCCTGAGTAAGCGAGCTCGCATCAAGGGCGTCATATTCTGCAAAGGCTCAATCCATAAGCTGCCATCTTGATGCAGCACCTCTACTAAGCGCTCAGTCAATAATTGATCAAGAAGTTGCTCTTGCTCAGCACACAGCTCGGCACTGCGCTGCACGGCCTGAGAGAAATGCGGCCAACGTCGTGTGATGACAGGCGCTACCTGATGGCGAATGAAGTTGCGATCAAATCGCGTGTCTTGGTTACTTTCATCTTCAACCCACTGCAACTGTTCAGCTACTGCATAGGCTTTTACATCTGATCGGCTTACTGCTAGCAATGGCCTAACAAGCAGTGCTTCACCAAAAGACATAGCCTGAGCCATAGCGGATAGTCCTTTGGGTCCACTGCCGCGTTTCAATGCCAGCAAGAATGTCTCAAACTGATCGTCACTATGCTGACCCGTAAGCAGTAAATCTTCCTTGGAAACATACTTACTTAGAGCCTGATAGCGAGCCTCTCGTGCGCTTTCTTCAATGCTTTTTCCGCTTTTTTCCAGCGTCACTCTCTCAAGATTAAAAGGAATACCGTCTTCTGAGCACCACTGCTTACACTGCTCAGCCCAATCGTCAGCATTACTACTTAAACCATGATGGACGTGTACTGCTAGCCCCTCTTGCTGATGCTCGCGGCAGTACCTCGCCATTAGTGACAGCAGGACTCTGGAATCCAGACCACCACTCAAAGCAAGCACTAACTTACCGTCAGGCAGCCTGTGTTGGTCAATGACAGAAGAAAATGTCTGATATAAATTCATACACAAAGAAGAGAGTTTTCAATGCTGCTAGTTTACCACCCATAACAAAAAAGGCTGAACCTAAGTTCAGCCTTTGATTTTTAATCTTGAGCGATCAACAATAACCGTAGCTCATTAAGCGCTGGTAACGGCGTTCAAGCAGAGCATCATTGTCAAAATGTTGTAGCTCATCAAGCTGCTTGACCAAAGTCGCTTTCATATTAGAAGCCATTTGGATGTGATCACGATGCGCACCGCCTAAAGGCTCTTCGATGATTTCATCGATCAGTTCTAGCTCTTTCAAACGTGGAGCAATTAGTCCCATCGCTTCCGCTGCTTGTGGCGCTTTATCTGAATCGCGCCAAAGGATTGAAGCACAACCTTCAGGTGAGATAACAGAATAAGTCGAGTATTGCAGCATGTTCACGTAGTCGCCTACGCCAATAGCTAGTGCACCACCAGAGCCACCTTCGCCTACCACGTTACAAATAACAGGCACTTTTAGACCAGCCATTACTTTAAGGTTTTTCGCAATCGCTTCCGACTGACCACGTTCTTCAGCACCAACACCTGGGTATGCACCTGCAGTATCGATGAAAGTGATGATTGGCATGTTGAAACGCTCAGCCATTTCCATCAAGCGAAGCGCTTTACGGTAACCTTCTGGCTTTGGCATACCAAAGTTACGTTTCACTTTCTCTTTCGTCTCACGACCTTTCTGGTGGCCAATGATCATAACAGGGCGGCCATCAAGACGAGCCATACCGCCAACAATCGCTTTGTCGTCAGCGTAAGCACGATCACCGGCTAGTTCTTCGAATTCAGTAAAAACGTGCTCAATGTAATCAAGCGTGTATGGGCGTAGCGGGTGACGAGCCATCTGAGCTGTTTCCCACGCGCCAAGGTCGCTGAACGTTTTCTTCTTCAGTTCTAAGCTTTTCTTTTCTAGCTGTTCGATCTCTTTGTCTAGATCAACGCCAGAGTCACCACCGTGACGAGAAACACCACGAAGTGCTTCAATCTTAGCTTCAAGTTCTGCGATAGGCTTTTCAAATTCTAAAAAGTTCAGGCTCATCTATAGATCCTTTCTGATTCGGCATTCGACTGCCGAACTTAGTTAAATTCGAGTTCTACCTGGCTCTTACCAAGCAGTTGTTTCAAATTGTCTATTAATTCGTCACTAGGCGTCACACGCCATTCGGTACCTAACGTTAAGCGCGCTCGCGCGTCACTGCGTTGGTAGTATATATGAACAGGAACCGTTCCTGCCTTGTAAGGCTCTAGTATCTTACTAAAGCGCTCAAAAAATTGATCATCAATTTGAGATTGTTCAATGGATACCGATAAGCCACGGGCATATTTTTCACGCGCCGTGCCGAGATCCATAACCTCGCGCGCGGACATTTTAAGACCACCATTGAAATCATCAAAGCTGACCTGTCCAGAAACGACCAAAATTTTGTCTTGTTCGAGCAATTCAGCGTAGCGATCAAGCGCATCGGAGAACAACATGACTTCCATACGACCGCTACGGTCATCCAAGGTCATGATACCAATACGAGTACCGCGCTTGGTTGTCATTACTCGAGCCGCAATCACCAGACCGGCAACCGTGACACTCTGATCACGTCTCGTTGGTGTCGCATCTTTTAGTCGACAACTGGTGTACTTACCAAGTTCCTTTATGTAGGCATTTATTGGGTGCCCGGTCAAATATAAGCCAAGTGTATCACGTTCTCCTTCCAGCCAAACTTTTTCTGGCCACGCGGGTACCTTGGTATATTTATGTTCAACTTCTTCAGGCGCTTCGGTCAGAACACCAAACAAGTCGCTTTGACCAAACGCTTCCGCTTGGTGGTATTGGCTGGCAGCTTTTACCGCATCATTAAGCGATGCCATCATCGCCGCACGGTGCGGGCCAAGTCGGTCAAGCGCTCCTGCATAAATGAGCTTCTCTATCACGCGCTTGTTCACTTTCTTAAGATCAATACGAGCACAGAAATCGAACAAGTCTTTAAAGTGACCACCTTTATTGCGCGCTTCTAGAATGGCTTCAATTGGACCTTCACCAACCCCTTTAATCGCCCCAATACCGTAGACGATCGCACCATTTTCATCGACGTTAAAACGGTACAAGCCAGCGTTGATATCCGGCGGAAGCACCTTGAGCTTCATACGGAAACACTCGTCTACCAGGCCGACCACTTTTTCGGTGTTGTCCATATCGGCGGTCATTACGGCAGCCATAAACTCAGCTGGGTAATGCATCTTCAGCCACAGCGTTTGGTAAGACACCAATGCATAAGCGGCTGAGTGTGACTTATTGAAACCGTAGCCAGCAAACTTTTCTACCAAGTCGAAGATTTTCATCGCCAACTCGCCGTCGACGCCGTTCTTTACCGCACCATCTTCGAAGGTCGCACGCTGCTTCGCCATTTCTTCCGGTTTTTTCTTACCCATCGCACGACGAAGCATGTCCGCGCCACCAAGGGTGTAGCCAGACAATACCTGTGCGATCTGCATTACCTGCTCCTGATAGAGGATAATGCCGTAAGTCGGATCGAGGATTTCTTTTAGCGATTCATGTTGCCACTTTTCATCTGGGTACGAGATCGCTTCTCGACCATGCTTACGGTCGATAAAGTTATCTACCATGCCCGACTGTAGAGGACCCGGGCGGAACAGCGCCACCAATGCGATGATGTCTTCAAAACAGTCCGGTTGCAGGCGTTTGATCAGTTCTTTCATACCGCGCGATTCGAGCTGGAATACCGCGGTCGTTTCCGAGTTTTGTAACAATCGGAATGATGCCGCATCATCCAATGGAATCGATTCGATGCGAACGGGATCTTTGCCTTCACGCTCAAGGCGTGGGTTAATCAGGCCAAGAGCCCAGTCGATGATGGTTAAGGTACGTAGACCTAAGAAGTCAAACTTGACCAGACCAGCAGTTTCTACGTCGTTCTTATCGAACTGAGTAACCGGGAAGTGACCTTCTGCATCGGCATAAATTGGCGCGAAGTCAGTAATGGTGGTTGGCGAGATTACAACACCACCCGCGTGCTTACCGGCGTTACGTGTACACCCTTCAAGGATGCGGCACATATCGATAAGCTCTTTCACTTCTTCGTCAGCTTCGTACAGTTCAGGTAACGCAGGCTCGGCTTTAAACGCTTTCTCCAGTGTCATACCAGGATCAGGCGGCACCAGTTTTGAAATGCGGTCAACAAAGCCAAATGGGTGGCCTAGTACACGGCCTACATCGCGAATTACCGCTTTAGCGGCCATGGTTCCGAAGGTGATGATCTGAGATACCGCATCACGGCCGTACATTTCTGCTACGTGGTCAATCACTTGGTCACGCTTATCCATACAGAAGTCGACATCGAAGTCGGGCATGGAGACACGTTCTGGGTTGAGGAATCGCTCGAAGAGCAGATCGTATTCCAGCGGGTCAAGGTCGGTAATTTTCAACGCATAAGCCACCAACGAACCAGCCCCCGAACCACGTCCAGGTCCAACAGGGATATCATTATCCTTCGACCACTGAATGAACTCCATTACGATCAGGAAGTAACCGGGGAAACCCATATTATTGATAACTTCCAATTCGACTTTTAGGCGTTCATCATATTCAGGACGTCGCTTCGCTCGCTCTTCTTCGTCGGGAAACAGAAATTCCAAGCGTTCTTCAAGACCTTCCTCTGACTTTTTGACCAGAAATTCGGTTTCCTCCATCCCTTCTGTCGGAAATGCAGGCAGGAAGTACTCGCCCAAACGTACCGTCACATTACAACGCTTAGCAATTTCAACACTATTTTCCAGCGCTTCAGGGATATCGGCGAACAACTCGCACATCTCTTCTTCGCTACGTAAATATTGCTGAGCACTGTAGTTTTTAGGGCGGCGAGGATCTTCTAACGTGTAACCATCATGAATCGCTACTCGAATCTCATGTGCCTCAAACGTCGTTTCATCTAGAATCACCACATCGTTAGTAGCGACAACAGGCAGTTGCTCTTTCTCTGCAAACTCCAAGGCGAAATGAAGATAAGTTTCTTCATCTGCTCGTCCTGTACGCGTCAGCTCAAGGAAAAATCGGTCTGCAAAGTGTTGATGATAAAAATCCGCGCAGTTTTGAGCAACTTTATGGTTCCCCTTCAGTAACGCTTTACCAATCTCTCCACTTTTTGCTCCTGATAGAACAATCAGCCCTGCCGACAACTCAGCTAGCCATTGTTTATCGATGACGGGTTGATGCTGAACATGGCCGCGCAGATACGCTTTAGATATCAACAAAGTTAGGTTTTTATACCCTTCATTGTCTGCTGCCAGCACGGTGAGTTTAGTCAACTCTTCACCAAACTCTTCTGACTGCATCGCAAAATCAGCGCCAATAATTGGCTTCACGCCACACCCATGAGCCGTTCCATAAAACTTCACCAAACCACATAAGTTGGTGAAATCAGTTAATGCCATGGCTGGCATTCCCATTTCAGCCACTTTCTTAACCAAAGGAGGCACTTTCGATAGGCCATCGACCATGGAAAAGTCACTGTGAACTTTTAGGTGAATAAATTTAGGATCTGACATCAATGATTCCGCAGTTTTGCTTATTCGGAGAGATTACTGGGGTATTTTACGTGATATAAAATCTTAGATATACCCCAGTCAGTAAGGGTTTCTAATCTAAACCCAAGGCTTTTTTGACTGGCTTGAAGCTCTTACGATGCTGATCAATCACACCATGTTGCTCAATGGCCTCAAAATGGGCTTTGGTTGGATAGCCTTTATGCTTTGCAAAACCAAATTGAGGATGAAGCTTGTCGAGCTCTTCCATCTCTTGATCGCGCACAACCTTAGCAATAATCGAAGCTGCACTGATCTCTGCGACGCGCATATCACCTTTGACCACCGCCTGAGCATCCATATTGAGTTGAGGTACGCGGTTTCCGTCGATGAGTGCAAAGTCAGGCGCCACCTCCAGCCCTTCTATCGCTCGTTGCATCGCGACCATGGTCGCTTGGAGAATATTGAGCTGATCAATTTCCTCCGGAGAGCAGCGCCCGACAGACCAAGCGAGTGCTTTCTCTTTAATCTCTGGCAGTAATGCGAGTCTCTTCTTCTCAGTCAATTTTTTTGAATCATTGAGACCTTCGATAGGGTTATTCGGATCCAAAATCACGGCCGCAGTCACCACATCACCGACCAACGGGCCACGCCCCACTTCATCAACACCGGCAATCAAGCGGTACCCTTGTGGGTATTCAAATGGTGGCAGTTCTTTTTTTTCTTTTGTCATGATGGCTATTTACCTATCAGGTTCAATACGGCTTTGGCGGCTTGTTTATCTGCATCTTTTCGAATCCAGTGATGCATTTCTGTGAACTTCTCAATCATGCACTGCCCTTGTTCACCAAGCAGCTTTTCAACTTCGATCTCTAAGTTTTCAGGCGTGCAGTCTTCTTGCAACAACTCTTTGACCAGCTCTTGTTCAGCAAGAATATTAGGGAGAGAAACGTATTCAGTTTTGAGCATTTTGCGAGCAATAAACGCAGTCACAGCATTCACCCGGTAACCTACCACCATTGGTCGCTTAATCAGCATACACTCCAATGCTACAGTACCCGATGCCAGCATTACCGCATCAGAAGCAGTGATCACATTTCGGGCAGTATCATTGACCAATTTGAAATCCAATTCTGGAGCCAGTTCCTGCCAAACTTGTTCAAATTGCTCACGGCGTTTTTGATTGACCAAGGCGACGACAAAGCCTAGATCCGGATATTTATGATGCAAACGACGACACGTTTCAATAAAAGGGGCAGCCAGCATTTTTAGTTCACTACCACGACTCCCCGGTAAAACAGCGAGCCACTTTTTCTCCTGCTCGAGACCTAGCAGCTCACGGGCCGGCGCTTTTGGAGACTCTAGAGGAATCGCATCGGCTAAGGTATGGCCAATAAATTCGCATGGCACCTGGTATTTATCATAAAACGCTTTTTCAAATGGCAGAAAAGCCAACACCAAATTAGTGGCTGCTTCAATTTTAAAAATCCGTTTTTGACGCCATGCCCATACGGAAGGGCTGACATAATGCACGGTTTTGATTCCCGCTTTTTTAAGGTCAAGTTCAAGGCGCAGATTAAAGTCTGGTGCATCAATTCCGACAAAGACATCCGGTGGATTTTCGGTGAAATAGCGAACTAACTCAGCTTTGACTTTCAGTAAGCGAGGGAGCCTGCCTAGCACTTCAATAAGCCCCATAACCGCAAGTTCTTCCATATCAAACAGAGATTCACAGCCCTGAGCGATCATTTTCGGGCCACCAATACCCACGAACTCTGCGTCTGGATACTGTTGCTTAACGGCTTTGATAAAACCTTCACCTAAAGTATCGCCAGATAACTCCCCAGCAATGATACCAACGCGAAGTGGCTTTTTGTTATCCATAATCCCTAACCTCAAAAACACAAAAAGACCGCAACCTAAGGCCGCGATCTTTTCAATTTAGATTCAGTAACAGTTAGCGAATAACGCCACGCTCTGAACTTTCTACGAAATCAATAAAGTGCTTAATGGACGGCCACTGTTGTGCCATTTCCAGCAAAACTTCTTTGGCCTCAGCCTGTGTTTTACCCGCTCGGTAGAATTCTTTATAAGCGTTGCGTAATGCGCGCAGTTCACTCTTTTCAAAGCCATTACGCTGCAAGCCCACTAAATTCAACCCAAATGGTGTCGCATGGTTACCTTGAGCAAGCACATATGGCGGGACATCTTTCACTACCGCTGAACAGCCACCGATATAGCTGAATGCCCCCACTTTACAGAAAGGATGAATTGCAGACAATGCCATCACACCGGCATGATCTTCAACTGTCACATGGCCACCTAAGATAGCGTTGTTGCCAACGTGAGTGTGGTTACCAACAATTACATCGTGAGCAATGTGTGCATTAACACACAGTAAATTGTCATCACCAATGACCGTTGTCGCTTTGTCTTGCACGGTACCACGGTGGATCTGCACTGCTTCACGAATCACATTTCGGTCGCCAATAACAACTGTTGTATCTTCACCACCGTATTTCTTATCTTGGTTTTCTTCACCAATCACGGCATGCGGGAAAATACGGTTATCTTTACCAATCGTGGTATGGCCTTTAATAACCACGTGCGACATGATTTCTGTACCTTCACCAATTTCAACGTTGCCTGAAATATAGGTAAAAGGGCCGACAGTCACGTTAGCGGCAATTTTCACATCTCCTTCAATCACTGAAGAAGGATGCACCTGAGCTGTTTCATGAATCATATTAAAACTCTCGACGAGCACACTTAAGCTCTGCAGAACACACAACTTCGCCGTCTACTTTCGCAACACCGTTAAATGCTGCAATACCACGACGCTCTTTAATGAATTCTACTTCAATAACCAGTTGATCGCCTGGCGTTACTGGTTTGCGGAACTTTGCTCCGTCAACACTTGCAAAGTAGTACAGCTCGTTTTCAGAAGGCGCACCAAACGATTTAAATGCTAGAAGACCCGTAGCCTGAGCCATCGCTTCCAAGATTAGAACACCTGGAAAAACCGGCAGTTGAGGGAAATGACCTGTAAACTGAGGCTCATTCACTGAAACGTTTTTGATCGCCTTAAGGTATTTTTCTTCTTGGAAATCGATAACACGATCGATCAGCAAGAATGGGTAGCGATGTGGTAACAGTTCCTGGATTTCAGTGATGTTCATCGTTTTGTTTTCAGTAGTCAAAGTCATATTCCTATCTTGAATGCTAAATTAACTGGCAGGCATTATACCCAAGTCATCCCAATATGCTAAGTACGCACTGCGATGTTGTTGTATTGAGTCCACATAATCAGTCAGAAAAAAAGACCCGCACATCGCGAGTCTTTTTATTCAGAATCAGATTAAGTGTCTTCACCCTGATCCAGCTGTTTTTCAACCGCCTTAAGACGCTTGTTCATCTCATCAATTCGATGAACCCGAGTTGCAGTTTTACGCCACTCTTTATTTGGCTGCAGTGGGATACCGGAAGAGTACATGCCCTTTTCTTTAATGCCGCGCATGACCATTCCCATACCGGTAATAGTAACGCCATCGACAATTTCGATATGGCCATTGATAACAGTACCACCACCGATAATGCAGTATTTGCCGATTGTAGTACTACCAGCGACAATCGTACCACCAGCTAAAGCTGAACCATATCCGATGTGTACGTTGTGAGCGATCTGCATTTGGTTGTCAATGATCACATTGTCTTCAATCACAGTATCATCTAAAGCACCACGGGTCTATCGTTGTACAAGAGCCAATTTCAACACGATTGCCAATGCGCACAGTACCCAGTTGAGGGATTTTAACCCACTCACCTTTGTCATTCGCATACCCAAACCCATCTGCGCCAATAACTGTGTTCGCTTGGATAAGACAATCAGAACCAATCACAACATCGTGATAGATACTGATATTCGACCACAATTTGGTATTTGCACCAATTTGAGCCTTTTTACCAATAAAACAGCCAGCGCCAATCACGACGTTGTCAGCTAGTTGAACACCCGACTCAATCACAGCGTTTGCACCAATGGAAACATTGTTACCAAGCTGAACATCATCGGCGATAACCGCGGAAGGTGCTATCTCATTGGCCGGTAGTGGCGTGGTATCCAAAGCTTGTGTCACTTTAGCAAAAGCGATGTAAGGATCGTCAACCACCAAAACATTACCAGTGCACAACTCACGCTGCGCATCCTTAACCATTACGACAGTCGCCTGACATTCACCAAGGTGCTTAGCGTATTTAGGATTAGATAGGAAAGTAACATGGCCTTCCATCGCTCTATCCATAGGGGCTACCATGGTCACGACTGCATCGGCATCACCATGTAGTTTCCCGCCAGTAATTGAAGCCAATTCGGCTAGTGTAATTGCTGTCATAGCCAATTATTTCAGTGAGTTAATAACTTGTTCAGAGATATTGTATTCTGGCTTACCGTATTGCATTGTCTGAATATCGACAACGATGTCGTAGCCTTCTTTCTCTGCCACTTTCTTAACAGCTTCCTGAATTACTTTGAACAGTTTCTGTTTTTCTTGCGCTTCACGGCGAGCTGAAGCTTTTTCTAGGGCTTGAGCTTTGATTTTGTATTTGCTGTCAAGCTGAGCAACTTCAACGCGCAGCTTTTCAACTTCTTCTTGGCCTAACAACTCGCCATCACGCTGCAATTTTTCAATTTTTGTTTTAGCTTCAGCCTGAATAGATTTCAGTTCATCGGCTTTATCTTTGAACTCTTCCTGCATTTTTTGCAGTACGACTTCACGTTGAGGAAGTGCTTGGAAAACTTGAGCTGTATTGATATAGCCAATTTTCTGCGCGGCTTCTGCTGCATTAGCAAAGAATGAAGACGACATTACAACAAGGCTAAGACCAGCCGCTTTAATCATTTTGTTCACTGTATATTCCTCTGTATTTAGAAGGTTCTGCCGATAGTGAAAGTGAAGAATTCTTCGTCATCACCTTCGTAAATTTTAATTGGTTTCGCAATAGAGAAGACCAATGGCCCCATTGGAGACATCCATTGCAGTGCGGCACCATAAGATGCACGGTAATTGGTTGGATCAGAGTAATCTTCGTAGTACTGCGTACCTTGATAGGCTGAGTTATAAGCAAACTCTGTATCCCAGACACTAGCCGCATCGACAAATAAACTGGTGCGAATCTGACTACGCGCTTCATCCGAAGCAAATGGCGTCGGTACAATAAGCTCCATGCTCGCCAGCGCAATCGCGTTACCACCCACAGAATCATCGGTAGCATTCACACAGCCGTTGTTACCACAGCTGCCATTATTGGTGGTATACACCGCTTTAGGACCGGCTGAGTTAGAGCGGAAGCCGCGTAATGAAGTAAAGCCACCCGCATAGTAGTTTTCATAGAATGGGAACAGGTTATCGTTACCATCTGTTTGACCATAGCCGTTACCGTAACCTAAACGACCACGCATCAAGAGAGTAAACTCGTGCTTCTTAGTAATTGGCACGTATTGACGTACATCATACTGAACTTTGAAGTACTGTGCGTCCGAGCTTGGAATGGTTGCTTTGGCAAATGCACGCTGATAGTTACCGGCAGTTGGGAAGAAACCACGGTTCAGATTGTTGCGTGTCCAAGAGATATTCAAATCAAAATCGTTGGTAATGATATCGCCTTCAGGTTGACCAATACTCTGAGCAAATAATTGAGCCTGATCGTAAGTAGGGACGTTACCAATCTTATTGTGCGTATATCCGATACCAAACTCTAGACTGTTCAGCTCGTTAACTGGGAAACCCCATGTCAAACTGGTTCCGTAACTTTCATTGGTATAGTCAACGATACCCGCTTCAGAAGCTTCAAAAGTGTTGTAGAAAATCTTACCGCCCAAACTGACACCATCAAGGTTCCAGTATGGGTCACGGTAATCAAGGCTCACGTTTTTCTGGTAGTCGTTCATCATTGCGCTGACGCCCACGCGATTACCTGAACCTAAGAAGTTATCTTGCTGTAAACCAACCTGGAAACTCACACCAGACTCTGTACCGTAGCCGATACCAAAGTTTACGCTGCCTGAGTTCGCTTCTTTAACGTTATAGACGAGATCAACTTGATCTTCGCTACCCGGCACACGAACAGTTTGGACGTCTACTGTTTCAAAGTACCCTAGACGATTAAGGCGGTTCTTACCGGTTTCAATCGATTTTGAGTTAAGCCAGCTGCCTTCCATCTGACGCATTTCACGACGTAAGACTTCGTCTTTAGTAGCGTTGTTACCGACAAAGCGGATATCACGCACATAGATACGCTTACCAGCTTCAACGTTAACCACGAGAGAGACCTGTTGAGTCTCATCATCAAATTCTGGAATAGTACGAACCTGAGGGTACGCGTAACCAGCTTCACCAAGAACACGTTTCACGTTTTCTTCTAAGCTTGTTACCTGGGAACCGTTATAGACGTCACCGCTTTCAAACGGAACCAGAGCTTCAAACTCCGCTTCTTTGCCAATCAGCTCGCCACGGAACTTCACGTCTTTAACCGTGTAAGGTAAGCCTTCATTCACCGCAAGGGTAATGTAGACCCCTTTCTTATCTGGGGAGATCGCTACCTGCGTTGAATCGACTTTGAATTTGAGATAACCACGGTCTAGGTAATAAGACTTAAGAGCTTCGATGTCACCCGCTAATACCTGCTTCTGATACTTATCATCAGACAGGAAGTTCCACCAAGCGACATCTACATTCAGGTTGAAGCGACTTAGTAACTCTTCATCAGTAAAGACCTCATTACCAATAAAGTTAATCTGCTGGATTTTTGCCGACACACCCTCAGAGAAAACAAATTTCAGATCCGAGCGGTTACGAGGCAAAGGAGTGACGACCGCTTTCACCGTTGCATTGTACTTACCAACACTGTAGTAAAAGTCTTCGAGACCTTTTTCAATGTTCGATAGCGTTGTGCGATCCAGAGCTTCACCCACACGCACACCAGATGCGTCTAGATTCTGTTGTAATTGCTCTTCTTTGATAGCCTTGTTACCAGAAAAGGAGATGTTAGCAATCGTAGGCCGCTCTTTGACCTGAACCAATAACTGGTTACCATCTCGCAGCACTTTGATGTCTTCAAAATTGCCTGACGCGTACAACGCTTTAATGATCTCAGACACGTCTTGGTTGTCGACAGTATCACCGATGCGTACCGGCATTTTTAACAATGCCGCACCCAGTGCGACACGCTGTAAACCGTCAATCTGTATGTCTTCAACAACAAAGTTCTCGGCACCATTTGCAGTTACGCTCGTTGCCAATAGCGTTGCAAATAGAATTTTTTTCATCGCCATATTTGTTTTAGTTATTCCTTACTACAACCTTTGCCCTGTTACAGACGAGCAAAATCATTAAATATCGCCACTGCCATCAGAGAGAAAATAATTGCCCCACCAATGCGGTACCCCATTTCCTGAATGCGCTCAGGAACTGGTCGTCTGATCACTGCTTCAATAGCAAAAAACAATAAGTGTCCACCATCCAACATAGGTAATGGTACAAGGTTAATGATGCCTAAGTTGACACTAATTAACGCTAAGAAACCTAGGAAATATACCAGCCCGTAGTCGGCGGTCGTCCCTGCTCCTTTCGCAATTGAAATAGGTCCACTTAGGTTATTTAATCCAACGTCACCAACGATCAGCTTTTTAAGCATGCTGATCGTTAGATCGATAATTTGTCCGGTTTTCTCAACCGCTTTTCCGACTGATTCAAATACACCAAATTGGAGCTCGAAGCGATAATTTTCCGGCCATTCTGCGACTTCAGGAGCGATTCCGGCAAATCCAATCGTTCGCTTATCCGCAAGTTCACGACTATCAGGAGTTAGGATGAGGTTTTGTACCTCACCAGCACGCTCAATCTGCAAGTCAATGGCTTGATTCGGGTGCCCTTGAATCAGCTCAACTACTTGCTGCCAATTGATGATCGGTTGACCATTAGCCGCGAGCAATGTATCTCCAGCTTGTAAGCCTGCCGCCTCACCAGCACCTCCTTCAGAAATCGTCACCAGTGTGGTTGAGATTTCAGGAGTAAAAGGTTTAAAACCCAATGCTGACATAGCAGACTCGTGTTCTGGGTCAAAGTTCCAATTGGTTAAGTCAAACGTTCTAACTTCTTCAACACCCACACCATCAGCGGGTGCCACTGTCATCGTTAATCGCTTATCACCAATATGGCCAATCAATCCCATATTGACGGATTCCCAGTCCGGAGTTTGGACGCCAGAGACGGCTTTTAGTTCCATTCCAGATTCTAAACCTGCTTCAGCAGCGATAGAATGAGGCTCAACCTGACCAACCACAGGCTTAACCGCTGGAACACCAATCATGAATACCAACCAGTAAGCAAATACAGCAAAGAAAAAGTTAAATGCAGGCCCTGCCGCTACTATCGAAGTTCGCTTCCATAAAGGTTGCGTATCAAACGCGTGCTTTTTCTGCTCTTCAGGTACGTCATCTACACGTCCGTCGAGCATCTTAACGTAGCCACCTAATGGGATGATTGAAATACTGTATTCAGTACCATCTTTACCTATTTTGCTCCAGATTGATTTACCAAAACCAATCGAGAACTTCTCGACTTTGACACCACAGCGGCGCGCAACCCAGAAATGGCCATATTCATGCACGGCAACTAAAATACCTAACGCAATGATAAATGATGCGAAATTCCACAATATCCCAGTCATAATGCACGCTCTTCAATGATTTCGACGGCCAACGCTCGCGCCATTTTATCCAGCTCTAAGATGCTTTCCAAGCTATCACAAACTGAATGATTATTGTTAGAGCAAACTTGCTCCACCACTCGCTCGTTGACAACAGCAATATCAGTGAATTTGAGCTGGCGTGACAGGAAATGCTCGACCGCCACTTCGTTTGCCGCATTCAATGCAGTAGTTGCATGCTGCCCTTCATAACAAGCCTCAATGGCCAGTTTCAGACAAGGGTAACGTTTAAAGTCGGGTTCTAAGAAAGTCAATTCACCCACAGTGGTGAAGTCCAAAGGCTTTACACCTGCAGACACACGTTCTGGATAGGACAGTGTGAGCGCAATCGGCGTCGCCATATCGGGTTCACCCATTTGTGCCAGTACCGAACCATCTTTGTATTGAACCATAGAATGGATGACGGATTGAGGATGAATCAAAACTTTGAGCTGCTCGCGGCATGTGTTAAACAACCATTTAGCTTCAATGTACTCCAGACCTTTGTTCATCATGGTGGCAGAGTCAACCGAAATTTTTGGCCCCATCGACCAGTTTGGATGGGCAATGGCTTGCTCAGGTGTGACAGCTGGCAACGTGCTGATATCGCTATAACGGAAAGGGCCGCCGGAACCAGTCAACAAAATATGTTGGATGCCATGCTCACTTAAATCACAACCACCAAGATTGGTCTGAATCGACTCTGGCAAACATTGGAATATCGCATTGTGTTCACTATCTACAGGCATGAGTTCAGCACCGTGGGCTTTCACCGCATCGATAAATAGCTGCCCTGACATGACCAAAGCTTCTTTGTTAGCCAGTAAGATGCGCTTGCCTGCTTTGACTGCCGCCATTGTCGGTAGCAAACCTGCCGCGCCAACAATCGCTGCCATCACGGTATCAACTTCGTCAAATGAAGAAACATGACACATGGCTTCCTGACCCGCTAACACTTGCGTTGAAATTTTGAGTTCTTGCAACTGTGTTTTCAGCGTCATCGCGGCACTATCGCTGGCCATCACTGCATATTTAGGCTGCCATTTCTGACAAAGTTGGCGCATTTTATCGACATTATTACCTGCAGCCAGGGCCACAATCGAGAAGTGCTGAGGGTTCTGTTCAATAACTTTAAACGTGCTGTCACCTATCGAACCGGTTGCACCTAAAATTGTCAGCTTACGCATAGCTAGAAACCAATGAGAGTATAACGGCAGGCTCTAACCTGCCTTATAAATTAGAATATGAAGTATAGAAGAGCAAAGACCGGAAACGCAGCTGTCAGGCTGTCAATTCGGTCCAGTACACCGCCGTGACCTGGAATGATGTTGCTGCTATCTTTGATACCAGACACACGCTTGAACATGCTTTCAACTAAATCTCCCAATACGGATATCACTACGGTTACTAGCGTAATCATCACCATTGCAACCGGGCTGCTGAACTCAATTTCAAACCAATTCGCCGTTGCCCAACCAACAGCAATCGCAGTAACAATGCCACCAATCAAACCTTCAATGGTCTTGTTCGGGCTAACATGGGGAGCCATTTTTCGCTTACCAAAGCTCTTTCCTGCAAAGTACGCACCACTGTCAGCTGCCCAGACAATAAAACATACAAACAGGACGAGTTTTGCTCCGTGATAAGTATCTTGGTTGATACCTTCCGCTCTAAGCAATAAAACACTCCAGAAAAAGGGGAGCAAGGTCAAAATACCAAACAGGTGACGAAGCACGTTGGAGTGTTGCCAGAATTTGGCTGAGTTAGGGTAAGTGATGGCTAAACTGCTGGAAGCCAGCCACCAGACACCACCCGCCAGCAGTACTGCTAAGTGGCCTTCAGTCACCGCATTTAGGCTCAAAGCATCAAAAGGTAGCAGGGTCAGTGTCGCAACACTGACTAAAAGACCAGGGATTAATGCGGTAAGACGTGTTTTATAATCAACAAACTGAGTCCATTCCCAATACCCAATCACTGTCACGGCTGCAATCGCTAGCATGAACAAGGGGAGCGATAACTCAAAAATGCCGAGTATCACCAATGGAGCAAGGATAAGCGCGGTTATAATTCTTTGTTTCAAACTTGATTCCTTTAATCGCTTTCCATCAATGCCTTGATTTGTTCACCGGTACAACCGAATCGTCTCTCTCGATTAACAAACCAAGTCACTGCTTCAATCAAGCTGTTTTCATCGAACTCTGGCCAGTAAATTGGCGTAAAATACATCTCAGCGTAAGCCATTTGCCACAGCATAAAGTTACTGATTCGGCATTCACCACTCGTTCGAATCAGCAAATCAACTTCAGGTAAATCTGACATCGTCAGGTGTTGTGTGATTAGCGCTTCATCAATCTCACCAGCACTGAGCTCACCTTTTGATACCTTTTCTGCGATGACTTTAGTTGCTTCAACAATATCCCACTTGCCACCGTAGTTGGCCGCAATATTGATGACCATCCCACTGTTATCCGCCGTTAGTGCTTCAGCCTGGGCAATTTTCTTTTGCAAACGCTCATTGAATCGACTTGTGTCACCAATCACACGCAAACGTAGGTTGTTTTTGTGCAGTTTTTTTACTTCTGTCGACAAAACTGTAATAAACAGCTCCATCAAGACACCCACTTCTTCTTCTGGGCGACGCCAATTTTCACTACTGAAAGCAAACAAAGTAATGGCTTTAATGCCTAGCTTGGCAGAGGTAGAGATCGCCTTTCTGACGGCTGCAACACCATTTTTATGGCCAAATACACGCGGTTTGCCTTGTGCTTTCGCCCAGCGGCCATTGCCGTCCATGATGATTGCAATATGTTTAGGAAGTGATTCTGGTGAGAGTTGAGAGTTTTGCATACAAGGATTTATGATTACCAGCAGGGGACAAAGAGTAGCATAAAAAAACGCTGTGCTGCGAGCACAGCGTTCTCTGTATCCAGAGTCTAGATGGAATTAAACTTCCATCAACTCTTTTTCTTTTGCCGCTAATACTTCATCGACTTGCTTAACAGCTGCGTCAGTGATTTTCTGGATCTCATCCTGACCTTTACGATCTTCGTCTTCAGAGATTTCCTTGTCTTTCAGTAGCGCTTTTAGTTCACCGTTCGCATCGCGACGGATATTACGGATAGCCACACGGCCACCTTCAGCTTCGCCACGAACGATTTTCACGAGATCTTTACGACGCTCTTCCGTTAAAGGTGGAAGTGGAACGCGAATGATAGTACCTGCAGACATAGGGTTTAGGCCTAGGTCAGACGTCATGATCGCTTTCTCAACTTTTGGCGTTAGCTCTTTATCGAATACTGTGATTGCTAGTGTACGAGCATCTTCTGCTACTACGTTCGCGACCTGGTTTAGAGGTGTTGGCGCACCGTAGTACTCTACCGAGATACCAGAAAGTAGGCTTGGATGAGCACGACCTGTACGTACTTTAGAAAGGTTGTTCTTTAGCGCTTCTACGCTTTTTTCCATGCGCTCTTGAGCGTCTTGTTTGATTTCGTTAATCACAATATCACCTTAATGTGTAATTCTTTTCAGAAGAAAGCCTAATCAGGATTCTTCAAAAGGCAATGCCGCAGCATGAATTAGTCACGCTACGGTTGAATGAATTATTCAGCAGTACTAATCAGAGTGCCTTCTGCTTCACCCATTACCACGCGACGTAGTGCGCCTGGTTTGTTCATATTGAATACGCGGATTGGCATTTTATGGTCACGAGCCAGTGTAAATGCTGCTAAATCCATCACTTTTAGTTCTTTATCAAGAACTTCTGCGTAGCTCAGGTTATCATACAGCTCTGCGTCAGGGTTGGCTACCGGGTCAGCCGTAAATACGCCATCAACTTTTGTCGCTTTTAGAACTACGTCAGCTTCAATTTCAATTCCGCGTAGACATGCAGCAGAATCTGTTGTGAAGAATGGGTTACCTGTACCTGCTGAGAAGATAACAACACGACCTTGGCGCAACTCACGGATTGCGTCTGCCCAGTTGTAATCGTCACACACACCTTTTAGTGGGATTGCAGACATAACACGAGCATTGACGTATGCACGGTGCAAAGCATCACGCATCGCCAAACCATTCATTACTGTTGCTAACATACCCATGTGGTCACCAACAACACGGTTCATACCCGCTTCAGCAAGACCTGCACCACGGAACAAGTTACCACCACCGATAACCACACCGACCTGAACACCCAGTTCAACCAGTTCTTTTACTTCTTGAGCCATACGATCCAAGATCGCAGGATCAATACCAAAACCTTCTTCGCCTTGAAGTGCTTCACCACTCAGTTTTAACAGAATACGTTGATACGCTGGTTTAGGGTTCGTAGTCATGGAGTTTACCTTCCAAAAGAGAGTTGTTGTTGATTAACAGTCATGGATGGACAAGAGATGCATTTTCTATTCTGAAAAGCGCTGAATTCTTGCCCATTCATCACGGTTAATCGTTTAGACGCCAGTCGTAAAAAGACCGCAGCCTTGGCTACGGTCTAAACTTTATGCGCTTCTCTAAGGATTAACCTTTTTGAGCAGCTGCTACTTCGTCAGCGAAGCTCATTTCTTCGCCTTTATCGATACCTTCACCTACTTCTAGGCGAACGAATGTAGCTACTGAAGCACCGCGCTCTTTCAGGATTTCGCCTACAGACTTCTTAGGTTCCATAACGAAAGCTTGACCAGTCAGAGAGATTTCGCCTGTGAATTTCTTCATGCGGCCAACAACCATTTTCTCTGCGATTTCAGCTGGTTTACCTTCGTTCATAGCGATTTCTACTTGAACAGCTTTCTCTTTCTCTACTACGTCAGCAGGTACGTCTTCTGGGTTTACGTACTCTGGACGAGAAGCAGCTACGTGCATTGCAACGTGCTTAAGAGTTTCAGCGTCGCCTTCACCAGCAACAACTACACCGATTTTCTCACCGTGACGGTAAGAAGCGATTGCAGCACCTTCAACGTACTGAACGCGACGGATGTTGATGTTTTCGCCGATCTTAGCAACAAGAGCTACACGCTCTTCTTCGAATTTAGCAACTAGCTCTTCAACAGAAGCTTTAGATGCTAGAGCGTCTGCTGCAACTTTCTCTGCGAATGCAGTGAAGTTAGCATCTTTAGCAACGAAGTCAGTTTGGCAGTTAACTTCAAGAAGAACTGATACACCGTTGTCTTCTTTGATGATGATTGCACCTTCAGCCGCAACGTTACCTGCTTTCTTAGCAGCTTTCGCAGCGCCTGATTTACGCATGTTTTCGATTGCTAGTTCAACGTCGCCGTTAGTTTCAACTAGCGCTTTCTTACATTCCATCATGCCTGCGCCAGTACGGTCGCGCAGTTCTTTAACTAGAGCAGCAGTAACAGCCATTCTCTATTCCTCAGTTTAAATCTGGATTTGGTAAAAAACAGGGGCCTACATTTTCGGCCCCTGCTGATAACTATAACTTAGTTTATGCGACAACTAGATTTCACATAGACCAAGTGTGACGCGGAGCCGCTATTATTCAGCTTCTACGAAACCGTCTTTTTCAGCAGCTGCAGCAACATCTTTGTTACGACCTTCAGTTACTGCAGAAGCAGCAGCGTTTAGGTATAGCTGTACCGCACGGATTGCGTCATCGTTACCAGGGATAACGAAGTCAACGCCATCTGGGTTAGAGTTAGTATCAACTACAGCGTAAACTGGGATACCTAGGTTGTTTGCTTCTTTAACTGCGATGTGCTCGTGATCAGCGTCGATTACGAATAGAGCGTCTGGTAGGCCGCCCATATCTTTGATACCACCAAGAGATTTCTCTAGCTTCTCCATTTCGCGAGTACGCATTAGAGCTTCTTTCTTAGTTAGCTTGTCAAAAGTACCGTCTTGAGACTGTGCTTCTAGGTCTTTTAGACGCTTGATAGACTGACGAACAGTTTTGTAGTTTGTTAGCATACCGCCTAACCAGCGGTTGTTAACGTAGAACTGGTTGCTTGCAACAGCAGCTTCTTTAACAGCTTCAGATGCAGCGCGCTTAGTACCTACAAATAGAACTTTACCTTTCTTTTCGCCAACTTTAGCTAGCTCAGCTAGAGCATCGTTGAACATTGGTACAGTTTTTTCTAGGTTGATGATATGAACCTTGTTACGAGCACCAAAGATGAATGGCTTCATTTTTGGGTTCCAGTAACGAGTCTGGTGACCGAAGTGAACACCAGCTTTAAGCATATCGCGCATTGATACAGTTGCCATTTTAAAATCCTCTATGGGGTTAGGCCTCCACATCCCCCATAACTCCGACTAGGCTTCTGCCCAGCACCCCGGAATATGTGACGGAATGTGTGTGATTTAAAGATATAAGTTAATTGGAAGTCGTCAGCTTCGCCGCGAGGTTTCACCAAGCAGAGAGAACAGACCACATTTCCGGCGCGCTTTATACCATATTTTTGCCCTTCATGGCTAGTAAAAAACGATTATTCATTGCACAGACTGGCTCTCTCAGTGCCTACTTGCGTATAGAGCTACATGAAGAATCATTCTCATTATGTACGGTTCCTGCTAGAATGCGCCCATTCGCACCATAGAGTGCCACTGAATGAAATAGAGAAAGCCGATGTCAATCAAGATCAAAACCGCTGAAGAAATCGAGCGCATGCGAATCGCAGGCGCACTGGCCGCTGAAATCCTAGAAATGATCGAACCTCACATCAAAGAAGGGGTAACGACAGATGAATTGAATCAGATTTGTCACGACTACGGGATCGAAAAAGGCGCTTACTCTGCCCCTCTTGATTACCATGGATTCCCTAAATCCATTTGTACTTCAATCAACCACATTGTGTGTCACGGTATCCCAGCGTCAGAAGACGAAGTGGGTAGCAACGGTCAGCCGAAACCTGCCGTTTTGAAAAACGGAGACATCATCAACGTTGATATTACTGTCATTGTTCCTAATGATGAAAATGCCGACCTCAGCGTGCGCCCGCAGGGTTATCACGGCGACACATCTAAGATGTTTTTCGTCGGCGATGTGTCTCCGGCTGACAAGCGCCTCTGTATGGTCACGCAAGAAGCATTGTATGTGGGAATGCGCAAGGTAAAACCAGGAGCAACTGTCGGTGACATCGGTACTGCGATTGAAAAGTACATTAAAGAAAACAACAAAAAGAACCCACGTAATAAGTTCTCTATTGTAAAAGACTTCTGTGGCCATGGTATCGGTAATGAGTTCCACGAAGAGCCACAGATTGTTCATTACAAGAACAACGATCGCCGTGTTCTTCAAGAAGGCATGTGCTTTACTATCGAACCGATGATTAACGCGGGCAAGTTCGGCGTCACAGTTGACGCTGAAGATGACTGGACTGTCTATACCGGTGACGGCAAGAAGTCAGCGCAATACGAGCACACGTTGCTGGTCACCAAAACTGGCTGTGAAGTCATGACTTTACGCAGCGACGACACTATCCCTCGTATAATGAACAACGTCTAATCTGATTTATTGATTTAATATCCCCGTTTCACGGGGATATTTTTTTATCAGCGCCATTTTGATAGATTGGTATCTAATGGATATTTAGCACGGACTCGCGGTATGCCCTTTCAGTCTCCTCTGACATTCGAAGATGATCAGATCTCAGTCAATGAACTCAAATCTCAACTGGAACAATTTGCTCTCTATCAGAAGCAGCAATTTCTCGAACATCACCCTGTGACCGACCTCGTTTTGGGTCGTTCTGATTATATTGACTTACTTCTCAACCGCATGTGGCAACACTTTGGCTTTTCCGACCTGCCGAATATCAGCTTAGTGGCGGTCGGTGGCTATGGACGGGGTGAACTTCACCCACTGTCGGATATCGATATTTTGATCGTTTCTCGCCATAGCTTGCCTGATAACCTAGCGAGCAAAGTCAGCGAGTTCATTACCTTACTCTGGGATCTTAGACTCGAAATAGGTCATGCGGTACGAACGGTGGAAGAATGTGCTGCTATAGGTCGCGACGATCTCACTGTTGCCACCAACTTGCAGGAAGCCAGATTACTGTGCGGCTGTGAAGAGACTTTCCAAAAATTAAAGTTAGAAATTCATTCCGAATCGTTTTGGCCAAGTGAAACCTTTTACAAAGCGAAAATTCAAGAGCAGCGAAGTCGTCACGCCAGATATCATGACACCACATACAATCTTGAACCTGATATCAAATCGACACCAGGGGGTCTACGAGATATCCATACCTTGAGCTGGGTTGCCAGACGCCATTTTGGCGCGACGTCTTTGCTTGAAATGAGCAAGTATGGCTTTCTAACCGACGCTGAATATCGTGAGCTGGTTGAGTGTCAGGATTATCTCTGGCGAGTGCGCTTTGCACTGCACTTACATCTGAAAAGGTACGACAATCGCCTTACCTTTGCTCATCAGGCTCAAGTCGCAGATTGTCTAGGCTTCGAAGGCGAAGGGAATCGCGGCGTTGAAATGATGATGAAGGAGTTCTATCGAACCCTGCGTCGTGTCGCTGAGCTCAACAAAATGCTGCTAAAACTGTTTGACCAAGCCATTTTAAACAATGGAGTTGAGTGTCAACCTGAGATCCTCAGTGAAGACTTTCAGCGTCGCGGCCACTTAATCGAAGCTCGCAAGCCAGCTTTATTCCAAGCTCGTCCAGAAACCATTCTCGATATGTTCCTTCATATCGCCAATGACTCGAGCATTGAAGGGGTTGCACCACCGACGCTACGTCAACTCCGCACCGCTCGTCGCCGTCTGAACAAGTTCCTTCATACCATTCCAGAGGCGCGAGAAAAATTTATTGAGCTTTGTCGCCATCCGAACGCTCTGCACAAGGCTTTCAGTTTGATGCACAAGCTTGGTGTTCTCGCCGCTTACTTACCACAATGGAGCCAGATTGTGGGTCAGATGCAGTTTGATCTGTTCCATGTGTACACCGTCGACGAGCACAGCGTTAGGTTGCTCAAACACATCAACACCTTCGGTAACTCACAGAATTACGACAAGCACCCTATCTGCTGCGAAGTGTACCCACGTATTCAAAAGAAAGAGTTGTTGATCATTGCGGCTATTTTCCACGACATCGGTAAAGGGCGCGGCGGTGACCACTCAGTGATTGGTGAAGGGGAAGCTTACAGCTTTTGTATCGAGCACGGTCTCTCAAAACCTGAAGCCAAATTGGTCGCCTGGCTAGTAAGGCATCACCTACTTATGTCAGTCACTGCACAACGCCGTGATATTTATGATCCAGAGGTGATCACTGAATTTGCCAAACAGGTACGTGACGAAGAATACCTTGAGTACCTAGTGTGTTTAACCGTGGCCGATATTTGCGCGACTAACCCCGAACTATGGAACAGCTGGAAACGGACCCTATTGGCAGAGCTCTTCTACTCCACGCAAAGAGCATTACGCCGCGGGTTGGAGAACCCTGTCGATGTGAGAGAGCGAATCCGCCACAACCAGCAGCTCGCCTCTGCCCTATTACGCAAAGAAGGATTTAGTGCACGAGAAATTGAAGTGCTATGGCAGCGGTTCAAAGCGGATTATTTTCTCCGTCACACCCACAAGCAGATCGCTTGGCACTGTATGCACTTGCTCCGCCATGAAGATCATGCAAAACCACTAATCTTAATCTCGAAGAAAGCGACCCGAGGGGGCACGGAAGTGTTTGTCTATAGCCGTGACCAACACGCCTTATTCGCAACAGTGGTGGCCGAGCTGGATAGGCGTAATTTTAACGTTCACGACGCTCAGGTTATGACTAGTAAAGATGGTTATGTACTCGATACTTTTATGGTCTTGGACCAACACGGTCAGGCGGTTCATGAAAGCCGTCACAAGGCCGTGATTAAACACCTAGCCCACGTATTGAAAGATGGCAGGCCAACAAAAATCAAAACCCGTCGTGTACCACGCAATCTTCAGCACTTTAAAGTTAAAACACGGGTCGATTTCCTACCAACAAAGAGCAAAAAGCGTACTTTAATGGAGTTTGTTGCCTTAGACACACCAGGGTTACTGGCAACCGTCGGGGCGACTTTTGCGGATTTAGACCTTCACCTTCATGCAGCAAAAATCACCACCATTGGTGAGCGAGCAGAAGATTTGTTCATCATCACCAGTGAGCAAGGTGGCAAGTTAACTGAAGAGCAAGAAGCACAACTTAGAGAAAGTCTGACCGCTAATGTGGCCGAGCTGGCACCGTAAGCGATCTTGTCCACAAGTTGTAAAGGTGTACTAAAAATCAGCTATCTACAACGTGATTAGGCTGCTACATTATTGATGTTAACAATATTTGTACACCCTGCTCATAAGCGCGCAGGGTGATTTTGAATCAACACAAAGAGGTAGCCTATGTTCCCACACCTCACTGGTTTAGGTATTCACGATCCTAAACAGATTGAGCGCTATTCACTACGCCAAGAAGCGCACAAGGATGTGTTAAAGATCTATTTCCACAAGCAGAAAGGCGAGTTATTCGCTAAAAGCGTAAAGTTCAAATATCCCCGTCAGGTTAAAAACGTTCTTGTGGACAGCGGAAGCCATAAGTACAAAGAAGTAACTGAGATCAACCGCAATCTGACACTAGTGATCGATGAGTTGAACAAACTCACTAAGCCAGAAAAGCTCGTTGAAGTGGATGTGAAGCAGAAGATTCTTTCCGATCTTCGCCACTTAGAGAAAGTCGTTTCAAGTAAGATCACAGAGATCGAAGCTGATCTAGAAAAACTGAAATAAATCGCTTCAAGAATAGAAAACAATTTGAAGGGCAGATGTGAGAGCATCAGCCCTTTTCTTTTAGACGTGTGAGAGACCAGAAACCTGCTCACCACTTCATCAAACTAGACGAGCCAGCCTGCGTATTTGCCCACAAAGTAAAGCGCAACACCAGCCATGATACCCGCGACGATATCATCCAGCATAATACCCAAGCCACCGTGGACACGCTTATCTAACCAGCCAATCGGCCATGGCTTAACCATATCAAAGAAACGAAACAGCACGAACCCGGTCAGTACCCATTTCCAGTCCGTCGCTGAAAGTTGAAACAATGGCACCACCAGCATGGTTATCCAGAAACCGGCAAATTCATCCCATACGATGGAACCATGATCGTGTACTCCCATATCATCGGAGGTAACCTGGCATATTTTGATTCCAATTAAGCAAGAAGCAACTACAACCACGATGTATACAGGTAAAGGCAACTGGACCAAAAGGAAATAGAAAGGGACTGCAGCCAATGTGCCTATCGTTCCAGGAACAACAGGAGAAAGGCCACTGCCAAAACCAGTAGCGAGTAAGTGCCAAGGGTTTTTCAATGAGATAAGTGAAAGTGGATTTGTCATTATACTACTTAGAATTATTTAAAGTGATCATAGCCTTGCAGCATCCAATCTAACGCTTGCCCTTGCTGGTGCAACTCAAACGTTCCTTGTGGTCGTATTTGACCAATGCAGGTAATCTTAGCGCCACAATGCGCAAGAGCACTCTCGATGGAGCCTTTATTCTGCTCAGGTACCGTAAAGCACAGTTCGTACTCTTCCCCGCTGGACAACGCATATTGCTGGGCTTTAGCTAAAGTGCCCGTAAATTGGATAAGAGCATTAGAGACAGGTAATAGCGAGACGTCAAGGCTTGCTCCAACAGAAGAACGTTTCAGAATGTGTTGCAGATCTGAAATCAAACCATCTGAAATATCGATAGCTGAGCTGGCTAGATTAAGGAGTGCTTGACCAACTAAAACGCGAGGCGTCGAGAGGTAGTGGCGTTGTTCTAACTCCTGAGCAAAAGGTTGAGACTTCAGTTCCGGATTGAGGATGACATCCAGACCAGCTTTGCTGTCCCCTAAATCACCCGTTACATAAACCCAATCGCCGACTTGAGCCCCATCACGACGCAGTGCTTTATCTGGGTCAACCAATCCTTGTACAGTGAGCGTTAGACTTAACGGGCCTTTAGTGGTATCACCACCAATCAACTGCACCCCATAATAATCCGCAAGCTCAAAAAATGCTTCACAGAAAGGCTCAAGCCACGCCTCATCGGGTTCAGGCATCGTCAAGGCAAATGACACCCATGCTGGCGTTGCGCCCATGGCGGCGAGGTCGCTGATGTTGGATGCTAATGCTTTATGTGCAACCCAAGCAGGGTTAGCATATTCAAGAAAATGAGTCCCTGACACCAGAGTATCTGTGCTGATCGCGACAGATAACCCCTCAGGTACTTTGACTAAGGCGCAATCATCACCGGCCGCCAGCAGGACATCTTTACGTGACGCCTGTCGGCCAACGAAATACTTTTCGATTAAATTAAATTCACCAGACATAGTACTCAATGTAACGTTAGGCATAAAAAAGGCCAGCATTTGCTGACCTTTTTCTATCAATTCGGCTTATTTTTTGCGAACGTGTGGTGCGGCTTTATCTAGCACACCATTGACAAACTTGTGGCTCTCTTCAGCAGCGAACACTTTAGCCAGTTCGATTGCTTCATTGATTACCACTTTGTAAGGCACATCTTCACGACGCGTCATTTCATACATAGCAAGACGAAGCAAAGCCAGCTCCATCATGTCCAAATCTTGCATTGGGCGAGCAGTGTAAGGACGAATCTTGCTGTCTAGCTCTGTGTGACTTAGCACAACACCTGTTAGCAGGTCACGGAAGTATGCAACGTCAGTATCTGGTGCAACAAGCGCTGGCTCAGCAGCATGATGCTCTTCTTCATCATACTTACCACCAGATAAGAACTGCTCTTCAATAGTGGCAACATTCTCTTTAGTAATTTGCCATGAGTAGATCGCTTGTAGAGCGAATCGACGTGCATTACGACGTGCGGCTGGTTTCACACTGGCCCCCATTAGGAATCGATTTCAGATAGAACGTTAATCATTTCAAGTGCGCTTAGTGCAGCCTCTGCACCTTTATTACCAGCCTTGGTTCCTGCGCGCTCGATAGCTTGGTCAATTGTATCAACGGTCAATACACCAAACGCCACTGGAAGACTGTACTCCAGAGACACCTGCGCAAGGCCTTTGTTACATTCACTACAAACATAGTCAAAGTGAGGTGTGCCGCCACGAATAACAGTACCTAGTGATACGATCGCATCAAACTTGCCTGTTTTTGCTACGCGCTGAGCTACCAATGGAAGTTCAACCGCACCCGGACAACGAACAACGGTGATGTTATCTTCGCTGATTTGTCCATGACGCTTTAAAGTATCGATTGCACCAGACAATAGACTTTCGTTAATAAAACTGTTGAAACGAGAAATAACGATAGCAATTTTTGCGTTTGGCGCTGGGAAGCCACCCTCGATCACTTTCATAAGCCTTCCTTTAACTATGTTCATCAAGTGAGAATCGCCGGATTCTAGCACAAATCTGTGAGCAATATCTAATGGAAATTTAGCATTATTCAATTAGCAGAACGGCGTTAAAAACAAAGAAGGCAATTGGTTCATCACCCTTTGCCTTCTTATACAATCTAGTCGTTTTCTATCTGCTTATTCGCAAACATATTCAACCACATTAAGACCGAACCCACCCAAGGCGTGGTATTTCTTGTTAGTTGAAGAAAGTAGACGCATGTCATGTACACCCAAATCCGCCAAAATCTGCGAACCGACACCAACACGTCGTGATGTCCCTTGCTTCTTCGCCAAGGTTGGCGCTTCGCCTTTATCTTGGGCTTCAAACATTTTCACGCGGTGGATAAGCAAGTCAGTTGACTCTTCATTACCAAGAATAACCAAGACGCCACCTTCTTCACCAATGCGCTTCATTGCTTTATCTAGCGTCCAGCTTCGTTCAGCATTGCGATCGCTACGCAGTAGGTCGGTAAACGTATCCTGAAGGTGAACTCGAACCAATGGTGCGTTCTCTTGCACGTTGCCTTTGCATAGCGCGTAGTGAACCTGATTGTCGATAGTATCGCGGAAGGTCACCAGTTCAAACTCACCGTATTCTGTCGGCAATTTGCACTCTGCAACACGCTCGATAGTCGTTTCTGTGTTGTTGCGGTATTCGATCAAATCAGCAATCGTACCTAACTTGATACCATGTTTCTCCGCGAAGATTTCTAGATCTGGGCGACGAGCCATTGTGCCGTCGTCATTGAGGATTTCAACAATCACACCGGAAGGCTCAAAACCAGCCAAACGCGCCAAGTCACAACCTGCTTCAGTGTGGCCAGCACGAGTCAGAACACCACCGTCTTGTGCGGCAAGTGGGAAGATATGCCCTGGTTGAACCAAGTCCGCCGCTTTGGCGTCTTTTGCAACCGCAGCTTGCACGGTGCGCGCACGATCTGCTGCTGAAATACCTGTTGTCACGCCTTCCGCCGCTTCAATAGAAACAGTGAAGTTAGTCGTGTACTGCGCGTTGTTGTCCTGAACCATAGGTGGCAAGCCTAAACGCTCACAACGCTCTTTAGTCATCGTCAAGCAGATCAGGCCGCGGCCGTGAGTTGCCATGAAGTTGATCGCTTCTGGAGTCACATGTTCGGCCGCCATGATCAGATCGCCTTCATTTTCACGATCTTCGTCATCCATCAGGATGACCATTTTACCTAAGCGAATGTCTTCGATGATTTCTTGAGGCGTACTAATTGGCATTTCTCTGTTCCTGTTATCTGGGCACTTGGCGACTTTATTCTGTGTCAACGCCCAGCGTTCTAGGCTGGGCGTCCGTTAATTTATGCAAAACCGTTTTGCTGGAGAAACTCCATGGTCAAACGCGATTCTGGCTGCTCTTTTTGGCTGGTTAGTAAACGTTCCATGTAGCGCGCTAACACGTCCACTTCCAAATTCACTTTTCGTCCAACATGGAAATCTGCAATGGTCGTCTCTTCGCCAGTGTGTGGCACTATCGTAAGTTTGAAGGCATTTTTGCGCAGAGCATTCACCGTCAGGCTGATACCATCCACAGTAACAGAGCCTTTCTCAGCAACATATTTAGATAGTTCTTCAGGCATGGAAACCCAAAACTCAATCGCTCTCCCCACCTGATTACGTTCAGTAATTTCACCAACGCCATCCACGTGACCAGAAACAATATGACCACCAAAGCGCGTGGTTGGCAGCATGGCTTTTTCGAGGTTGACCTTGCCACCCACTTGGTAATCCGTAAACCCAGTTTTGTTCAAAGTTTCTAACGACAAATCGGCGCTATAGCTGGTTGAATTAAAATCCACAACCGTCAAACACACGCCATTCGTTGCTATGCTGTCGCCGAGTTTGACGTCTGACATATCCAGCTTACCCACTTCAACGGTGACACTAATGTCTTCACCTTTCGGAGTAATTGCTGTTAGCGTCCCAACAGCTTCAATAATTCCTGTAAACATATTTACGCTTCTTTGTTCTTTAGTCGGGCTACAAGGCGAATGTCTTGGCCAACTTGTCTGATATCTTGAATATCGAGTTCAATGACTTCTGCCATCGACTCTAGTCCAAGTGCACCAAACAAGCCTCGGCCATCACTGCCCATAATTTTAGGCGCTAGATACAATATTAACTCATCCACCAAGCCTTCTTTAATCAGACTGCTTGCCAGAGTGGCGCCCGCTTCAACCCAGAGATGATTAATATTGTGATGGGAGACCAAATTTGCAAATGTTGATTTCAAATCAATTTGCTCTGAGTCATTAAGTAAGGGAGCTACATCACCTTGTGCAGAGACAACAATACGCTCGCCGTCAGTCGAATAGAATTTGAGTTCAGAAGATAGCTGCTGCTGACGATCCAACACCACTCTGACAGGTTGGCGCACTTCACTTTCAGGCAGTTTAGCCTGCACAGACTCAGGTAGCTCATACCAACGAACATTCAGCGATGCATTGTCCTCAATCACCGTTTTGCTTGTCGATAAGATAGCGCCGGCTTGAGCACGGTAGTTTTGTACATCTTGCCTTGCCTGAGGAGACGTGATCCACTGACTTTGACCATTACTCAGCGCGGTTTGGCCATCAAAGCTTGCGGCCATTTTCAACTGCACAAAAGGCATTCCGGTTTTCATACGCTTGATGAAAGCAGAGTTCAGAGCCATCGCATCGCTTTCTAGCAATCCAACCTGAACTTCAATACCCGCATCACACAGCATTTTAATGCCACGCCCCGCCACCTGTGGGTTTGGGTCTTCCATGGCACAAATCACTTTCGCCACTTTAGCTTTGATCAAACCTTCAGCGCATGGAGGGGTGCGGCCGTAATGAGAACAAGGCTCAAGGGTGACATAAGCGGTCGCCCCCACAGACTTATCGCCTGCCATTCTTAATGCATGCACTTCCGCATGGGGTTCGCCAGCGCGGTAGTGAAAGCCTTCACCGACGATGTCGTCATCAAGGGTAATAACACAACCAACATTCGGGTTTGGTGCCGTGGTGTAGATGCCGCCTTTAGCCAATTCAATCGCACGCGACATCATTTGATAATCTTGAGGGGTGAATTCAGACATGTTTACGTTAATCTTCTAATCGGGCAATTTCTTCGCCAAACTCACGAATATCTTCAAAGCTACGGTAAACGGACGCAAAGCGAATGTAAGCGACTTTATCCAGCTCTTTAAGCTGATCCATAACCAAATTACCGATCATTTCACTAGGTACTTCACGCTCTCCGGTCGCCCGTAGCTGAGACTTGATCATGCTGATCGCCAGCTCAACAGAGTCCGCACTCACTGGGCGTTTTTCCAACGCTCGCTGCAAACCACCGACCATTTTATCTTCATTAAATGGTTCGCGGTTTCCATTTGATTTAATCACGCGAGGCATCACCAGTTCAGCAGTTTCGAATGTGGTAAAGCGTTCGCTACAAGCTAGACACTGCCTGCGACGGCGAACCTGATGACCGTCAGCCACCAGACGAGAATCGATCACTTTCGTATCATTCTCAGAGCAAAAAGGACAATGCATATCACCTCCATAATATACTCAAATAACCTCTGCGCTTAACGCCATATTGATAGAACCAATAAAGAGATTTTGTTCTATGCAAATATCAACGAGAATCCCTTTTAGGATAAGTTGTTAACGCGCAAACGAAGTCACTTGAGTATATCGCAGCTAGTGTAGCGGATTTGGTAAAGTGAAGAAAAGCAAAAGGGGCGAAATCGCCCCTTTTTCATATCGGAATACTGAGTTTTGTTAACTACGCGGTAGGTAGTTAGCCTTTCCTACCCATTTATAGCTGGTAAGCTCTTCTAACCCCATTGGCCCACGAGCATGCAGCTTCTGTGTCGACACCGCAACCTCAGCCCCCAAGCCAAACTGCGCGCCATCGGTAAATCGAGTAGAAGCGTTAACATACACAGCAGCAGAACCCACTGAGTTGATGAACAACTCCGAGTTTTCCAAGCTGTTCGTCATGATTGCATCAGAGTGGCTGGCATTATGGACTCGCATATGATCGATAGCTTGTTTGACATCCTTAATCACTTTGACACCAAGAGTGAAGCTGAGCCATTCCGTATCAAAGTCCCCTTCGCCACTATCACGTATCTGTTTAGCAGTCGCCATCAAAGCCTTTGCTTGAGGCTCAGCAACAAATGTGACTTTATCTTCCATGCGAGCTTTCAACATTGGCAGAAACTCGGCTGCGATAGCTTCGTGAACCAATAAAGTATCCAGTGCATTACAAGCCGAAGGACGCTGCACTTTCGCATTCTCGACGACTTCTAGAGATTTCTGGAGATCAGCACTCTCATCAACAAATACATGACTGATACCAAAGCCGCCAATAATGACAGGGATCGTGCTGTTTTCTTTACACATTTTGTGAAGACCAGCGCCACCACGTGGAATGATCATGTCAACGTAATCATCGAGCTTAAGCAGCTGAGAAACCAACTCTCGATCCGGCTTCTCAATATACTGAACCGATGCCGCAGGCAGCTCGGCTTTAGCAAGCGCCGACTGAATAACCTTGACTAGCTCCATATTGGAGAAAAACGTCTCTTTACCACCACGAAGGATGCTTGCGTTACCCGTTTTTAAACACAGGGCAGCAATATCAATAGTCACGTTCGGGCGCGCTTCGTAGATGACGCCAACAACCCCTAATGGCACTCGACGGCGAGATAAAGACATGCCGTTTTCTAGGACTTTGCTATCAATTTCGCTACCGACGGGATCATTAAGGCTAATCACGTTACGTACGTCATTAGCGATCCCCGCTAAACGATCTTCGTTAAGCAGCAGGCGATCAAGTAACGCGTCTGTCAGGCCAGCTTCTCGACCCAGTTCAATATCTTTGGCATTTGCAGCCAAAATCGTGTCTGCGTTGGCTTCAAGTTCATCTGCAATGATCGCTAGTGCTTGGTTTTTTTGCGCCGTTGATGCTGTTGCCAGTTGGAAAGCTGCGTCTTTGGCAGCTTGACCCATAGAAATCAGTTCCACTATCTTTCCCTCAATTATTCCTGAATTACGACCATATCGTCACGGTGCAGCACTTCGCTGCCATAGTCGTAACCCAAAATTCCTAAAATATCTTTACTGTGCTTGCCAATTATCTTGGTCATGTCTTGGCTGGAGTAGCTGGAAATCCCGCGCGCAACCAAAGCACCGCTCTGATCAGTCACACGCACTACCTCACCGCGGGCAAATTCGCCACTCACGTGAGTCACTCCCTTAGCCAGCAGACTACTGCCTTTTTCGATGACTGCTTTCACCGCTCCGTCATCAATGACAATATCACCTGACGCGGCTGGCCCAGCCAGAATCCAGCGTTTGCGACTTTCGAGCGCTTCTTCAATTGGCAGAAAGCGGGTACCTTGCGGTTCTTCACCCAATGAGTCGAATACCACACTAGGTGCGCTACCCGCTGCGATGATCACTTCAATTCCAGCTCGTCGAGCAATATCCGCCGCCTGAAGTTTGGTTGCCATCCCGCCAGTACCTAGCGTTGTGCCACTGCCTCCGGCGATTTTGCGCAGAGTGTCATCAATGGTTTTCACTTCTTTGATCAATTCAGCATTTGGGTCTTTGCGCGGATCAGCGGTAAATAGCCCTTTCTGATCTGTCAGTAGGAGCAATTTGTCTGCCCCACAAAGAATACCGACTAAAGCTGACAAGTTATCGTTATCACCCACTTTGATTTCACTGGTCGCTACCGCGTCATTTTCATTCACGATAGGAATGATGTCATTGTCGACTAAAGCATTGATGGTATCGCGGGCATTAAGAAAGCGCTCTCGGTCTTCCATGTCTGCACGAGTCAGCAGCATCTGACCAATTTTAATTCCGTAGATGCCGAACAAGGCTTCCCAAGTTTGAATCAATTGGCTCTGCCCCACCGCAGCCAATAACTGCTTATTTGCCATCGAGTTGGGCAGTGCGGGGTAACCTAGGTGCTCTCGGCCTGCCGCAATTGCGCCAGACGATACCATGACCACAGAGTGGCCCAGTTTCTTCAGCTCAGCACACTGGCGCGCCAACTCAACCATGTGAGCGCGATCTAACGCCAATGTCCCACCAGTTAATACACTGGTACCCAGTTTCACAACCACAGTTTGGCGCTGTGTTGTGTTTCCGCATTCTTGATTCATTGTCTCTCTGCTATGAAATTAAAAATAGTCACCCATTGCTCTGGTTTGCATAGCAACACGCAGTATCAGCAAAATGGTTATCAGACCTGATGTTTTAACAATCAAAGCATAAATTCACAAGTAGAAAAGGCGCCGTGAGGCGCCTTTTTGATAGATAAAATAGATAGAGGAATAAATTTAGACGAACTCAACAGATTCTTTGTGTAAATCTAACGTCATATCAAATTGAGTCTGTAGGGTTTCAACCAGCTTTTGATGGAAAGCTTCTTGGGTGCGGTTAACTTCTTCAATGGCTTTTTTTGGTAACTTCTCGTCCACCCAGTCCCCTTTAACATCATAGAGGCCAGTGCTATAACGAGCAGCGAATGTCTGCCCTTCTTGTTCCAGCTCTAACCACCATCCCCAGAACTCTCTTTCTTCCGGCGATTTTTTGTCATTCACACAGACAGAAAGACAATCAAACAAGTAACGGCCTTCTTCACTTTGTGACTCTCTCAGATATGGGCCAATGGCCTTTAACGTAGACATCAAGCGGTAATGAGTTGGACTTTTTGGCTGTTCAGACATAATGAATCTCCATATTCAATATCTGTAATGATTATTCGTTGTAATTATGACGAGCAAATAAACAGGACTGCTTAGTTTGGGTATTGCCCTTATATGAGTCTTGCCTAATTTATTAGATTTGTCATCTAATTAGCTCGTCCTCCAACCACTTAATCGCCAAATCGAGGGATTGCTCATATCCTTGTGTAATTGTTTTTGCACTGATTTTCTTCGCTTTTCCGTAATCACTAAACAAGGCAACCAGCTGGTTATCACTGTAGGGTGAAACCGGATCGCTTTCGAGGCTCATTGCCAGAATAGGCACCTTAGTTTTACGGTTAGATAAAATGCCCTGCACCTTAAGCGACCAAGCCATCAACTGACCCGCCAAACTGTTGACGTCTACCGCGTTCTTCCCTAAGCGCGATGCTAAAACATCAAGGTACATTTTCGGCATTTTCTTCAACTTTTCCGGTGAAGAAAGTACATCGTGAATCGGAGCTCCTAAGCTGACACACGCTTTAATCTTATCTGGCTCCATAAAAGACAGTCTGACTAGAGCATTGCCGCCAAACCGAAACCCAATCAACCCTACCCTATGATGATCAACCCAAGGAATATTAAACAGTTCGTTCAATACCGCTTGGTGGATGCAAGAGGTATCTTCTGTTAGCGTCCAATGACTGCTATGCCCAACTGAAGGCATATCGACAGTCAACATTGCGATGTCTTTTTTCGCTAAATGGTCACGGAACAACTTCCACATGTCGGTTTGTAAGCTATCCAGCCCCGCACTGACCATCACCACAGGTTGCGGCTTATCGGTTTTGGTCAAATGAAGATGGGCGATTATGCGTTTATTCTGGTAGGGAATTTCTATCTGCTTAACGATATATTTTGTTTTCTTGGAGGCTTCCGTATACGCATTGCTGGCAAGAACCTGAGCCTGAGTTGCCAGATTATCATTCTTAAGATGCGGGTAACCGGCAATACTAAAACATAAAGAAGCATTGAACAGTTCATCGGCGGCTTCTTCACCCTTTAATTCATTAGAACGTTTGTGATGCAGCATACCCAGCTTGGTCCACTCGTAAGTCCAGTTCCCACTGTGGTAGCCCATTACGGTATCTAGCCACTCGTCGTGAGTACGTGAATGTTTTGAGGACGCAATCTTTGCCAATACCGCTTCGACTTCAATAGGATCCAAACCTTGCCATGCCCACTGCATTCGACGCAGGTTTCGATACCATTTAAAGCCATCTTGTTCACGCTTTTCATCCAACATCGATTGGCTGCTGGGCATGTATTGCGTCAGTGCGGAGGTTTCTTTGGCTTGTTTATGATTGGTGAACAGGGTTTCGGAGAGGTTTTTGCTCACTTCTTCAGACATAAGGAGGCCTAGTTAGAATAATTTTCTACATTGTATACCTGTCACGATGTAAAAGGCAGGCCAGAGTCAAGGTTCACTGCATTAGTTCACGAAAAGTTATGATAGGAAAGGAGAGGCAACATTGGGAAAACCACGAGAGGCAAATGGCAACCCAACAAAAAATGACCCATTAAGGGCCATTTCTCTTTTACTGAACAATCCGGTGAGGATTATTTTTGCTTGCGATTGATCGGCTCAGCGTACTGAATCGACATATCCCAAGGCTGCTCGATCCAAGTTTCCTGCGCGATATCAACCACGTAGTCATCAAGAAGAGCTGCACCAGATGGTTTAGCACATACCGCAATCAGTTTTGCTTTCGGGTATAGCTCACGCAGCTTACGAGCGGTATCACCGCTGTCCACTAAATCTTCAACGATTAGGTAACCTTCACCGTCACCTTCTGGTGCTTTCAATACACTCATATCACGTTGATGATCGTGGTCGTAGCTAGAGATACAAATGGTATCAACGTAACGAATACCCAGTTCACGAGCCAGAATTGCACCTGGAACAAGACCACCACGACTTACCGCCCAGATACCTTTCCACTGCTCTGCTGGCATTTGTTGCTCAGCAAGCTCACGACAATAACTGTGCATTTGATCCCAAGTAATAATGAATTTCTTACTCATTGTTCTAAACCTAATAATAAAAAGTTGAGGGCCTGTCCATTCAACTCAACGTAGAACGCACAGCCCCTTGATGAAGCTCTTTAAGCAACAATGTATTTGAAGATAAAGATTGCCGACATCACCCACACACTAAGGGAAACGTCACGACCTTTACCACTGAATAATTTGATTGCCGCGTAAGCGATGAAGCCAAGAGAAATACCTTCCGCAATAGAGAAAGTCAGAGGCATCAGCAAACACGTCACAACAACTGGTGCCGCTTCTGTCAGGTCTCGCCAATCAATGCTCACCAAACCAGAAAGCATGAGGATCGCCACATAAAATAGCGCACCAGCCGTCGCATACGCAGGGATCATACCAGCCAATGGCGAGAAGAATAGAGCAAGTAGGAACAAAATACCAACTACAACAGCGGTTAGACCTGTGCGACCACCAGCGGCAACACCAGATACACTCTCAATGTAAGAAGTCGTGTTTGACGTGCCCAACAGAGCACCTACCGAAGTAGCAGTTGAGTCAGCAAGAAGTGCTTTATTCAGACGAGGAATTTTACCATCTTTATCCATCAGACCTGCTTTTTGAGACACACCAACCAGCGTGCCAGCAGTATCAAATAAGTCGACGAAAAGGAAAGCAAAAACCACTGAAATCATACCGATCTCAAATACTGCAGAAAAATCCAACTGCATGAAGGTCGGTGCAATGCTTGGTGGCGTTGACATGATGCCACCCCATTGCACATCACCAAACGCTAAACCTAAGCCAGTAACCGCCAAAATAGCGATCATCACCGCGCCTTTTACGCCACGGTGAACCAGTGCAATAGTCAGGAAGAAGCCAATTGAAGCTAGTACTGCAGGTAACGAAGTAATCGAGCCAAGAGAAACAAGTGTCGCCGGGTTATCAACCACGATACCTGCATTCTTTAACGCGATAAATGCCAAGAACAAGCCAATACCCGCCGAAATACCCGTGCGCAAAGAAAGTGGGATGGAGTTTATGATCCACTCTCGGATCTTAAACACACTCAATAGAATGAATAGCACACCGGATACAAATACTGCTGCTAATGCAACTTGCCATGTATATCCCATACCAAGAACAACGGCGTAGGTGAAAAAGGCGTTCAGCCCCATTCCCGGAGCCTGGGCGATTGGGTAGTTAGCGACAAAGCCCATGATGAAACAGCCGATAGCCGCCGCTAAACAGGTCGCGACGAAGACAGCACCACGATCCATACCGGCATCAGCTAAAATAGCCGGGTTTACAAAGATGATGTAAGCCATGGTAAGGAAGGTTGTCATACCGGCTATGATCTCAGTTTTTACATTCGTTCCGTGTTCACTGAGCTTGAATATTTTTTCGAACATAATCGAATTCCAAAGGGTAAAAGTAAACGGTTGCGTAATCGATTGGCGGGATTATAAAGTCTACAAATGGCAAATTCCAGATAGAATTAGGACTCTAATCAATATTTCTATCTGTAAAACTTGCTCTCAAACGCCCCACCTAAGTGAACATTAGTAAAAAATCCTATTAGTTCAATACATAACAGTGATGTACCTACGAGCCTTTGAAAGGTGATTTTTTCAACCATGTCGTAAACTTACATTGAAGAAAAAGCCCTGAAACGAGATTGGATATGTGTTTATGCGAATAAAATGAAGCAAAGCTGATGAGAATAGAGAAATCATGCCATTGCGGCAGACATTTTCAGCAGATAAAAAAACGCCACTCAAATTGAGTGGCGGTTGAATCATGTCAGCAAATTAGGAGCTGTAATAAAATTCCAATTATAGGGGTGAACAAACTTGTTCGAGAGTCACAAGCTCGGAATTAGTAACCGAAGCTCGTTGGATATGCAAAATTGCCAGTGTAAACAGAGTTGTTTATCCAGAATGTTGCACTTGGTAAACCTTTCATAACTATCACCTTCTAAATCAATGAAAACAGATAACAAATATTGATTTCTCAGTTCCTTGGAGGCGACAAATCGGACTCATCCTTTGAGCATTTTCTCTTCGCTTTCGAAGTTGGTTACTAATATACCCCAAAGAAAATTAATTACAACAACAAAAGTGACAAAAGTCACATAAATTTCAAAAAATGACTCAGATCAAATGATTTTAGTAATTAAATTACAGAAATATTAATTTAGATATTACTTTTATTACACTCAATAAGAATACAGTCTCACATGGAAAAATCATTGAATCTAGGTTCTGTGATGACAGCGAAACATTTCGTTTCTGCTTTTACTACTACCTAACCTTAGGTAGTGCTATTCTGTGCCTCTCTACCCAATAGGTCAGATTTGGTTTTTTGTTCGTTTAATTAACGCAATTACCTAACAAGATCTGGCATTATTATGATTAAGGAGTCATCCGTGTCTGAATTCCATTCTGAAATCAGCAACTTATCACCTGCACCATTATGGCAGTTTTTCGATAAGATCTGCTCTATCCCTCACCCTTCTAAACATGAAGAAGCGCTCGCTCAATACATTGTGGGCTGGGCGACTGAGCAAGGCCTAGATGTCCGTCGCGATCCGACGGGCAATGTTTTCATTAAAAAGCCAGCAACACCTGGCATGGAAAACAAGAAGGGCGTAGTTCTTCAAGCACACATCGATATGGTGCCGCAAAAGAATGAAGACACGGATCATGACTTCACTAAAGATCCTATCCAACCTTATATAGACGGTGAATGGGTAACCGCAAAAGGGACCACTCTAGGTGCAGACAACGGTATGGGTATGGCGTCTTGCCTAGCAGTACTGGCATCTACCGATATTAAACACGGCCCGATTGAAGTACTTCTGACTATTGATGAAGAAGCAGGTATGACAGGTGCCTTTGGCCTGGAAGCAGGCTGGTTAGAAGGTGAGATTCTGCTGAACACCGACTCTGAGCAAGAAGGCGAAGTCTACATGGGCTGTGCAGGCGGCATTGATGGCGAAATGACGTTTGACATCAAGCGCGAAGCGATCCCTGCGGGCTACGTAACTCGTCAGTTGGTATTGAAAGGTCTGAAAGGCGGTCACTCTGGTTGTGATATCCATACTGGTCGAGGTAATGCGAACAAACTTGTCGCTCGTTTCCTAGCCGGTCACGCACAAGAGCTGGATCTACGTATGGTTGAATTCCGTGGCGGTAGCCTGCGTAATGCGATTCCGCGTGAAGCGTTCGTGACTGTCGCTATCCCTGCTGAAAATGAAGCTAAGCTTGCTGAACTATTCAACTTCTACACTGACTTACTGAAGCAGGAGTTAGGAAAAGTAGAAACAGACATCGTTTCATTCAACGAAGCCATCGAAACCAGCGAGCAAGTACTGGCGATTGCTGATCAGCAACGTTTTATCGCTGCACTGAATGCTTGTCCTAACGGCGTGATCCGCATGAGTGACGAGATCGAAGGCGTTGTAGAAACATCTCTGAACGTGGGCGTTGTGACCACAGAACGCGATAAGATCAACGTACTTTGCCTAGTTCGTTCATTGATTGACTCAGGTCGTCATCAAGTTGAAAGCATGCTGACATCCGTAGCGGAGCTGGCAGGAGCTAAGATTGTTTTCTCTGGCGCATACCCTGGCTGGAAACCAGATGCAGACTCTGAAATCATGGCTATCTTCCGTGATATGTACGAAGGCATTTACGGCCATAAGCCAAACATCATGGTCATTCATGCTGGTCTAGAGTGTGGCCTGTTTAAAGAACCGTACCCGAACATGGACATGGTTTCTTTTGGTCCAACGATCAAATTCCCACACTCGCCAGACGAGAAAGTGAAAATCGACACGGTTGCTCTATTCTGGGATCAAATGGTCGCGCTATTGGAAGCGATTCCAGAGAAAGCCTAACCCGCTCGTCCTATAGAAAAACTAGTCAAAAGCCAGTGGGAAACCGCTGGCTTTTTTGTTATCGACTTTAATAATCAATTTTTGTCGTCACGGTGAAATTAATTCGTTAGTCACCCTCACCTCTCGCTGATACAGTCGCCGCCGTTGAAGCGCCATAGGCAATCCATCTTGCCCACTTCAACCCCTATAACAGATACACGCTATCCGTTGTATCGGGGGATGCTCGGTTCTCAGAGCATCTTGATTACTTTCTCAATGTAAATGAAATGCAATGAACGAAAAACTGCTAGTGGGCTGGCGAGAAACCCTGAGCCTTCCTGAGTTAGGTATAGAAAAGATCAAGGCAAAAATTGATACCGGAGCCAGAACTTCGTGTCTGCACACATTCAAAGTCGAGAGTTTCCATAAGGGTGCTGAGCTATGGGTCAGATTCTGGATTCATCCTTTGCAGCGTGATAACTCACAAGAGGTAGTGTGCGAAGCCAAAGTCATCGACCAACGTGTTGTACGCGATTCTGGAGGCCATGAGGAAACACGTTATGTAATTGAATCGACAATACGACTCGGTCAGCAAAGTTGGAAAGCGGAGTTGACGTTAACCAATCGTGAAAACATGGCATTTCGCATGTTGTTAGGCCGTACTGCAATGCACCATCGCATGCTTGTCGACCCTGTTAAATCGTTTTTAGTCCCCTTCGAGGAAAACCAACAATGAAAATCGGTATTCTGTCTCGCAACGCCAATCTGTACTCAACCAAGCGTTTGATCGAAGCGTGTCAGAAACGTGGCCACGACGTAAAAGTGATCGACGCGCTACGCTGCTACATGAACATTAACTCGGATAAACCTGAGATTCACTTTAAAGGCGAAGAGTTATCGGGGTTCGATGCCATTATTCCACGTATTGGTGCATCCGTGACTTTTTACGGCACAGCTGTACTGCGACAATTTGAAATGATGGGGGTTTACCCAGTCAACGAGTCAGTGGCTATTACGCGCTCGCGCGACAAACTGCGTTCTATGCAGTTACTGTCTCGTAAAGGCATAGGTATGCCGGTTACCGGATTTGCTAGCAAACCCGATGATGTCAAAGACTTACTAGACATGGTCGGCGGAGCTCCAGTCGTGATCAAATTGCTTGAAGGCACTCAAGGCATTGGCGTGGTGTTAGCTGAAACACGTAAAGCAGCAGAAAGTGTTGTCGAGGCTTTCATGGGACTGAAAGCCAACATCATGGTTCAGGAGTACATTAAGGAAGCTGGTGGTGCTGACATTCGATGCTTTGTGATTGGTGATAAAGTGATCGCGGCAATGAAGCGTCAGGGCGCAGAAGGTGAGTTCCGTTCTAATCTGCACCGCGGTGGCAGCGCGTCACTCATCAAAATAACCCCAGAAGAGCGTCGTACTGCGATTGCTGCGGCAAAAGTCATGGGGCTCAACGTTGCTGGAGTGGATCTACTAAGATCGGAACGGGGCCCTTTGGTGATGGAAGTCAACTCTTCACCAGGTTTAGAAGGTATTGAAGCAGCAACAGGCAAAGACATTGCAGGCATGATCGTCGAGTTTATCGAGAAAAATGCCTCAACCAAAAGGACTAGAACTCGTGGCAAAGGCTAAGATCAATCGCGTGTTTGACATTCTCGGCGAGCAAATCTCGCCGGGACAAAGAAAGGTGGTAGAGCTAGAGTCAGCAAAACTCTATACCCACTCTCCTTTGTCGATCCCAATCGAAGTCACCAATGGGAAATTTGCAGGGCCAACTCTGATGGTTAATGCCGCCATCCATGGTGATGAACTCAATGGCGTAGAGATAGTCCGTCAGTTAATCAACACCATTGATGCACAAAAACTAAAAGGCACTGTGATCGCAGTGCCTATCGTTAACGTGTTTGGCTTTATTCATAAATCACGTTATTTGCCCGATAGGCGTGACCTGAACCGCTGTTTTCCCGGCAGTGAGAAAGGTTCGCTGGCTTCTCGCATGGCAAGCGCTTTCTTCAATCAGGTGGCAAAACGTTGTGACTATATTCTCGACTTACATACTGGTGCGATTCATCGTACTAACTTACCGCAGATTCGGGCAGACCTAAGCAATCCTGAAACGCTGCGAATTGCACAGGCCTTTGCCACCCCAGTCATTGTGGATGCCCCTTTAAGAGATGGCTCACTGCGCAGCGAGGCCGAGCGTCTGGGGATCCCAGTGCTGACTTACGAAGCAGGAGAAGCACTGCGATTTGAGCCTATTTGCATCAATGCCGGTTATATCGGCGTGAAACGTGTAATGCAAGCAATTGGCATGTTACGACCAAGCCGTAAAAAGCTTCCAGAGCCCGTTATCGCCAAATCCACCAGTTGGATACGAGCGGAAAGCGATGGGATTCTGCGTACCGTAGTGACATTAGGTGAAAAGGTAACGAAAGGCCAAACATTAGCCTTCATAAGCGCCCCACTGGGACACAGTGAAATTGAGCTAAAAGCTCATAAAGGCGGCATTGTGATTGGCCAACAAACTCTTCCCTTAGTCAATGAAGGGGATGCCGTGTTTCATTTGGCCTATTTTGTCGAAGATGACCAACAAGTGGAACAGGTTGTAGAAGAGTTCATTGAAGAGGTGATCGACTCCGATCTGGAACCGCTAACAACAGGTCAAATTCAATCTTCAATCTAAGCAAGAAAACCGCTTACACCTTTTATGATGTAAGCGGTTTTCTCTTTAAATATCGCCTGTTAAGTTGCTTAACCGAAAGACGCCCAAATAACCGTGGCAACCAATACAGGGCAGACAAATTTCACGTAAGCAGGCCAGAGCTTTCCAAACCAGCCTTGCGTAAATTCTGGGTAGCCATGCTCAAGTTCTTTGATTTTCGAGTGACGATTCCACACCCAACCACCAAACAAACAGAAGAGTAACGCTGCAGCAGGTTGAAGGTACTGGGTTGCGACGGTTGCAACCAAGCCAAATAAAGCACCAAAATTAAACACGATCACGATACTCACCAGCGCAATTAAACCACCAAGCACCCAGCTTGTGGTACTGCGTTTAGTGTTAAAGCGCTCCCCCACCAGCGCGACCGGACACTCCAGCATAGAGATGGAAGAAGTCAGTGCCGCAATCGTCAGCAGTAGGAAGAACACAATCGCAAACAGCTGGCCTAATAAACCAAGGCTATCAAACATCAAAGGCAATACGGTGAAAACCAAAGTATCTGAGCTAAGCAGAGAACCATCCTCAGCGTAGATCTGCACACCTTTTTGCATCGCTACAAACATCGCTGGCATAACCACCAAACCAGCGATAAAAGCAACCGCGGTATCGACCAAAGTGACGTTCATCGCCATTTTCGGTAAGTTCTCTTTCTTGCTGAGGTAAGAACCGTAGATCAGCATAGAACAGCCACCAATGGTCAGAGAAAAGAAGCCCTGCCCCATAGCAGCGAGAATCAATTTGCGATCCATCACCTTGTCAAAATCAGGGACAAGATAATGCTTAAGTCCTTCCATCGCACCGGATTGAGTCATGATATAGATGAACAACAAACCAAACAGAACGAACAAAGCAGGCATCAGGCGCGTTGACCATTTTTCGATGCCTTGTTTCACCCCGCCCTGCACGATGAGAATCGTCAGCACGTAGAAAACAACAGTACCAAACAGGTTACGCTCAACACTGAACCCCTTAAACCAGGCACTTGCGGCTTGCATACCTATCACATCAGCCACAGCACCAAGCAAAAAGCAGATCAGCCAGCCGCCTACAATGCTGTAAAACGCCAACACAGCGCTGGGCACACTTAAACCTATCCATCCTACAAGCCCACCGACTTTTTTCGCCAGAGGATTAGCGGTGAGAGAGCGCATGCTATCCACGGGGTTAGCCTGACCATGACGACCTATCGCCATTTCGACCACCAGCATTGGAAACGCCACCACCAAAATCATCACCAGATAAACCAGCAAAAATGCCCCGCCACCATTACTGGCAGCTTGAGTTGGGAAGCCCCAAATGTTACCTAAACCAACCGCAGCTCCAGCTGCCGCCAGAATAAAGCCTAAACGAGAGCCAAAGTGCTCACGTGTTTGAAAATTGTCTGCTTGTGCCATACCGCTTAACTCGCACCCGTAAACTAGTTGACTAGTACAATATTACAAAGCTCTTATTCACTCCAGCTATGAGGTTATTAAGTAACCAGAACAAGGCAAATAAATAGGAAATTAAGCTGTAAATTAATTCATACAAAGAATTTTTAACCAACCAGTAAGCAAAAATTGAAGCGTGAAGTGCGCCGAACAACCAATGTAATGAAAGATTCGAACTAATTTTCACCGTGATATCCGACGAATAAAACCCAAATAATCATTAAGTTAGCGAGCAAAGCTCAGCATTTTCGCTATTGGTTATGAGTTGGTTTACTAAATCCATTAAGGAGAGAAAAATGGGTTCAAATCTGCTCAGAGGCGCCATCATCGCGGCGCTAGGGCTAAGCTACCAAGCGCACGCCTATGATTGTGCTGGCTTGGTGGTTTGGGATAGCACTGCGGTCTACACATCCGGAGATCTAGTTCAGACATCCAACCATGCTTATCAAGCCAGTCATTGGACACAGGGCAATGACCCCGTCAGCAACTCCGGTGACTGGGAAGCATGGAAAGATCTTGGGCAATGTGACACTGGCGGTGGCAACGCAGCTCCAGAGGTATCCATATCTTCTCCTGTCAATAATGCCGAGATCCCTGAAGGCACAGTCACCACGATACAGGCTTCCGCCAGTGATAGCGATGGCAGCATCGCTCAAGTGGCCTTCCAAGTTGATGGTCAGAACATTGCGACGGTCACACAAGCGCCCTATCAAACAGATTGGACCGCGGTCGCAGGTGCGACCACCATTTCCGTTATTGCCACTGACAATGAAAACGCAACATCAGAAACGCAGATTGCAATCAGTGTCACCTTAGCTGGCGAACCTATTCCTCCTTCTGTCACTTTAACCAGCCCTTCAGGCAGCGAGCAATTGACGGAAGGCGACCTTCTCACATTGAGCGCAAATGCCTCCGACACAGATGGTAGCGTTGATAAAGTTGAATTTTTTGTCGATGGACAATTGATTGCTAGCGATACATCTGCACCTTACGAAACCACGTGGACCTCAGTCAGTGGCACTCATACCTTCAAGGCCAAAGCCACAGACAACGACAACCAGACGACCTCAACACAAGAAGTATCGCTGGTTGTCGCCAGCAACGCAGCAGGTGGCTGCGCAGGGCTACCGACTTATACCGCAGGTACCAGCTACAGTGCGGGTCAGTTGGTACAGAACCACAATCAAAAATACCGTTGTGACATTGCTGGTTGGTGTTCTTCAGCCTCAGCTTGGGCCTATGAGCCAGGACAAGGAGACTATTGGGATGAAGCATGGACGGGGTTAGGCGCTTGTGCCGCTCCACCGGCGGTAACCATCACTAGCCCTAGTGACAATCAAATATTGCTTGCTGGCAGTACGGTCAGTTTCGCTGCTGACGCGTCTGACTCCGATGGGACAGTAAGCCAAGTCGAATTCTTCGCAGGCAGTAACAGCCTAGGTGTGGTGACACAGCCACCTTACGCGGTGAGTTGGACAGCGACTCAGGTTGGCCTAAATAGCCTCAAAGCCGTCGCGACAGACAATGAAAACAACACGGGCGAAGCGACGGTTTCGGTAACAGTCAGTGACCAAGACTTAGTGGTTGCACTGACATCGCCAGCACCGGGCCAAACCGTCGGGTTAGGTAAATCGGTCCAGTTTGCCGCCGATGCAACATCGCTGTCTGCCAGCGTGGCGCAGGTCGATTTCTTAGTGAACGGAGCGATTGTCGGCACAGATACCACTGCACCATACAGCTATAACTGGACCGCAGGTGCGGTAGGTAGCTATACCGTTGCGGCCAAAGCCACAGACTCAGCCAACAGTGAAGTGACGTCCGATGCTGCGACAATTTCTGTAGTTGAACAGACAGAAAAAACGCACAAGTTGATCGGATACTGGCATAACTTCGTCAACGGTGCAGGGTGCCCAATGCGATTGGCGGATATGTCGGACGCTTGGGATGTTATCGACATTGCATTTGCCGAGAATGATCGCAACAGCGATGGTACTGTCCACTTTAACCTTTACTCTGGTGATATCCATAGCAGTTGTGCTGCACTTGACCCAACGCAGTTCAAACAAGACATGGCAGCGCTACAAGCTAAAGGTAAAAAGTTTGTCCTTTCTCTTGGTGGTGCAGAAGGCACGATTACACTCAATACTGATCAGGATGAAGCCAACTTTGTCTCCAGCTTGACTGACATCATCAAGGAATGGGGTTTCGATGGTCTTGATGTCGACTTAGAGAGTGGATCTAATCTGGTTCATGGCTCGCAAATTCAGGCACGCTTAGGCCGAGCACTACTGCAAATCGAGCAAAACATGGGTGGGGATATGTACCTGACTATGGCGCCAGAACACCCTTATGTTCAAGGCGGATTCGTGGCTTACAGTGGCATTTGGGGGGCGTACATTCCGGTCATTAATGACACACGCAGTACACTAGATCTTCTCCACGTACAGCTATACAACAATGGTGGCCTGCCGAACCCTTACACGCAAGGTAGTGCTGCTGAAGGTTCAGTCGATATGATGGTTGCCCAATCTAAGATGCTGATTGAAGGCTTTAAGCTGGCAGATGGCTCTCAGTTTGCGCCGCTTCGAGATGATCAAGTCGCTATCGGCTTGCCATCAGGTCCTAGCTCAGCGAACTCAGGGCAAGCACCGACTCAAAACATTCTTGATGCATTAGATTGTCTGACTAAAGGCACCAGCTGTGGCTCAGTTGCTCCTGCCTTTAACTATCCTAATTATGCGGGTGTGATGACCTGGTCGATTAACTGGGATGAGCACGATGGGTTCATCTTCTCAGGTCCTGTCGGCGACAAGCTGACCCAGATGAATAACAGCCAATAAAAGAGAAGAGCGCCGTTTGGCGCTCTTCTCTTACCGGGATTTAAATAGTGAAAATCTGATAATCTTTTAGCTGTGGAATTTTCTTATGTAATTCCTGCTCTTGCTCAGCCATATTATCAAGTGAGTCACAGAATTCCTGACTCTGTTTCTCCACGTCGACGGAGTGTTCTTCAAGTCTTTTTGCAATTCGCTCTTTCAGCTCACTCATAGTATCCGCCATCTCTGTCAGATTCAGACCACCTTCCGCTTTCATTTTTTCCGACATCGCATTGAATGCACTGGTGATGAACTCTTCATTGAACAACTTCTTCGCGCTTTCAAAATCTTCCGCCCACGTTTCGCGCAGTGAGCCAAAGCTGTCCGCTGGTAAAACCAAATCGCCATTTTGGTAATAACGAGCTTCGATGTCGGCGTAAAACTGCTGCATGGAGGCTTTCACACTGTCGAAAGCTTCCGGCGCATCGAAACTTTGGCCAACATCATCAATAATGTCGTTCGTCAAAGCCAGACCATCTTGAGCAATCTGCTTTGCTCGTGGCAAGTAATCATTTAAATTGCTGCGATAGTCAGCGATCGCTTGCTGCTGTGACGCATCTAAAGGGATGACCTCTCCATGAATAGTCAAGGTGTTATCAGCATTCACAATCGCACTGTCACCACTGACTTGATGGATCTCTAACGTCTCACCATTAATGCGGATATCATTTTTCAAATCGACCTGACATTGAGCTGCGTATACCTGACTCGCCATCAGCAACGGGATGGTCATTAGTACTCGTTTCATTTTAATCTCACCGTATTGACTCTTCGCTACCCTAACAAAAACTCAACGCACTTGCGTCAAATTATCGTATCTACCTCATAGCTAAAGGTGGTTGTCGCGACCTGATACTCTACTTCATCCCCCATAGACTTACCTTTCATAGCAAAGCCAAGTGGTGAATCGAACGTGACTAACATGACTTCTTGTTGCTGATGCTGGACTTTCAAACCACCCGTGCAAGGCGCAACAAAAAACCATCGACGGTTATCCTCAAGATCAATTAAAGAAACCAGACTACCAAGAGTGATTCGCTCTGATTGCTGTGGTAGTTGAAGATGAGCCATGACATCCAGATCTCGTTCGCATTCCTGTACACGCATGGCCTGTCCATGAGCAAGGTAGGATGCCTCCAGCGCCAAAGTATCATATTTGTGCTCTGGAACAGTTTCTTCATCAGTGGCAGATTCAATCGCACGTTGAGTAGCATTGTTGGCCACTTCAAGAGAGTGTTGCATCGCAGTCAATATGGTTTGCAGTAACTCCGATTTATTCATACTAAAATCATGTTCCTTCCCGTCTAATCCCTCTAGAATACTACGTCAGGCACTCTCGTCATACTGGTAACAGGCAAATGCAAACATCAGGCAACCAAGATAAAATCCACGCTACATTACGCACCGCTTTCGGCTTTGAGCAACTCAGAGACGGGCAATATCAAGTAATAGATAAGGTTTTGGATGGCAAGTCCTGTGCGGCTATTTTCCCGACAGGTTCAGGAAAATCTCTTTGTTATCAGCTATCTGCTTTATGTTTACCACACCTGACCTTAGTCATTTCTCCTCTACTAGCATTGATGAAAGATCAGCTCGAATTCCTGCACAGCAAAGGGATCGCGGCAGCCTCTCTCAACTCCAGCCAAAGCAAGGAAGAAGTCCAACGGATCATGGCGCAAGTGCGTAATGGCGATGTGAAGATCCTAATGGTGTCTGTCGAACGACTGAAAAATGAGCGTTTTCGTCACTTTTTATCTCAGCTCAGTATCTCGCAATTGGTTGTCGATGAAGCGCACTGTATCTCAGAATGGGGGCACAATTTTCGCCCTGACTACCTAAAGCTTCCTCAGTTTCAACAAGAACTCGCGATTCCTCAAGTTCTCCTTTTGACCGCAACGGCAACGCAAGCAGTATTGGATGACATGAGTAAGAAATTCAACATAGCGCCGCATGACATTACGGTCACTGGGTTTTATCGACCTAATCTGGACATTTCAGTCATGCCCTGTTCGCAAGCAGAAAAAGATGACGCCTTGTTATCGGTCATCAGCCAAAATCCAAAGTTACCTACCATTGTTTACGTAACTCAGCAGAACAGTGCCGAGCGTATTGCCAAGTTACTTGCCGAACAAGGCGTTAAAGCCACGGCTTATCACGCGGGACTAGACAGTGAAACCCGAGAACGAATTCAGCAGAACTTTATGTCTGGTCAGACAGATTGCATTGCCGCTACCATCGCTTTTGGTATGGGAGTGGATAAATCGGATATCCGCCGTGTGATTCATTTTGATTTACCTAAATCAATTGAAAACTACGCGCAAGAAATTGGCCGAGCAGGTCGAGACGGACAAACTTCACAATGCATTTTGCTCGCCAATGAGGACGGTGTATGTACGTTGGAAAATTTTGTCTACGGCGATACACCTGAATACGATGAAATCCATAACGTCATTCAGCAAGCCGTTGCATCAGAGCAAAACTGGGAAGTGGTGATCTCTCGTCTTTCCTCTGACAGTAATATTCGTCAGTTGCCACTGAAAACATTGCTCGTGTACATGGAGATGGCTAAGGTCATCACCGCCCAATACAGTTACTTCGCCGATTATCGCTTCAAATTCATTAGGCCTAAGCAGGATATTATTGAACACTTCGATGGCGAGAGGCGCCAATTTAGTGAAGCGTTGTTCCACTGTTCACCGCAAGCCAGACTCTGGTGCCAGGTTGATTTTGACGCTCTGTGGCAAAGCTACCAAGGCGAGCGCTCGCGTGCTGTCGCCGCACTAGATTATTTCCACCAAAACGGATGGATTGAACTGGAAAGCAAGTTAATGACCGAAGTGTATCGGGTCAGCCCACCTCAACAATCTATCGAAGACCTCAGTGAGCAGCTTTGGCAACTGTTTAACAACAAAGAGCGCAGTGACGTGGAACGTATTCACAACCTGTTAGCGTTGTTCAAATCCAAACACTGTTTGAGTAAGGCGTTAGCAAACTACTTTTCAGACAGCCAAGCCCCTGAGCAGTGTGGCCACTGTAGCGTATGTCGTGGAGAACAACATGCTTGGCCAGATGCGCTAAACCCACAATTAGATCGCGAACAGATTGCTGACTGGTTGGCTCCTCTTCAAGGTAAATCCGCCTCGCCATTATCCAACAATCTTAAAACGAAGTTCCTGTGCGGCATAGCTACCCCTTGGTTTACCAAAGTTAAAGCGCGCAGCTTAGCTGGGTTTGGCAAACTCAGTGAACATCCATATCAGCAAGTGCTGAGCGAAATTGAGTCACTTTAGTTGGCGTCAGAAAAAGCTCAGCTGTTTGGTTTGCTCTTCAGGCTTAAGCATCACGTTTAAGCCTAATAGCCGAATCTCGCGCCCTTGCTGGCGTTTAAGAATATCACGCAATAAATCTTTGAAGTAATCCAGCTCAAGTTCAGGGTGTATGTGTTCAATCGTGGTGAGCTGAAAATCCGCAAACTTGAGTTTGATACCCTGCTTGATAATGGCTTTCTCAGGAGAGGCTTTGATCAGTCGTGTTTCCAACTCAGGAAAGAGCTTATGTTCAATCACCTGCCAACACTCGTCATAAGTACTGATATTTTCGCTGAAAGTGCGCTCAACACCGACCGATTTTCGTTCACGTTCTACCACTACCTCTCGCCGGTCAATACCATGGCTCTTCTTCCACAGAGAGGCACCTAATCGACCAAAGCGTAATAACAGCTCACGGTAATCACTGTTTTTTACATCCTCACAGAGATAAAAACCTGCCTGATGCAATTTTTCTAAGCTCACCTTTCCCACACCGGGAATTTTTTCTAGTGGTAGTTTATCAACAACCTGCTGGACTTTTTCCGGCGGTATCACGTACTGCCCATTGGGCTTATTCATATCCGAAGCGACCTTTGCTAGAAACTTTACCGGAGCAACACCAGCCGACGCCGTTAGCTGAAGTTCATTAAAAATATCTCGCCGGATTGCTTCTGCAATTAACGTTGCTGAGCCCTGACACTGCTCAGAATCCGTCACGTCCAAAAAGGCTTCATCCAAGGACAAAGGCTCAATCAATGTCGTGTAGCGAGAGAAAATCTCACGAATATGCTGAGAAGCTTGTTTGTACACTTGCATACGCCCTGGAACAACCAGAAGGTGAGGACACAATTTTAACGCCTGCCCAGTAGGCATCGCACTTCGGATGCCAAACTTTCTCGCTTCATAGTTGCAAGTACTCAGAACGCCACGTTGTTTTTCATGCCCACCAACGGCTAATGGCCTTCCGCGATAGCTCGGGTTATCACGCATCTCCACCGCAGCATAAAAGCAGTCCATATCAACATGAATGATCTTTCTTACTTTTTCGTCGGACATAACCACACATAAAAAACTGTACATAAATACAGTATAACTTTTCTCTCTCTACTCGCCAACAGTCGTAAGAAGAGCGAAACTTTTTCCGCATTTCTAATAGAAGTATCAAAATATGCAGTTATTATTAATTTATAAGTTGCGATAAGGAGGACTCAGGTGAACCATAAAGTGTTGGTGGTCGAAGACAGCCGTGCCTATCGCAACTATTTGACACAGCAGTTGACGACTATTGGCTGTGACGTCGTTGGGTGTGAATCATACGCAGAGACTCAAAAAGCGCTAGATGAGCATCACAACTTCCATTTTGCTGTGCTGGATTACTGCTTGCCTGACGCACAGGATGGCGAAGTCATTGATCTTGTTTTAGATAATAAACAAAAGGTTATCGTACTCACTGCGACCTTTAGCGATCAGATTCGTGAACGTTTTATTGCCAAAGGCGTGATGGATTATCTACTTAAAGACAGTATGGCTTCCGTGTCGTACTTACTGCCGTTGGCAACTCGATTGATGAACAATGTTAATCATCATGCTCTGGTAGTTGATGACTCTCCAACTGTTCGAAAGCATGTTGCGCAATTGCTTGAACATCAGTACATTCGAACGACTCAAGCGCAAAACGGCTCGGACGCACTACATAAACTCGCGGAAACTCCAGATATTACCTTCATCATTACCGACCATGATATGCCCAGCAAAGACGGTATTGTAATGACGCGAGAGATTAGGCAAATGTACGATAAGAATAGCCTCGCTATATTAGGGCTATCGGGTAGTGGCGACAGAACGCTAACCGCTAGGTTTCTTAAAGCTGGCGCCAATGACTTTTTACACAAACCGTTTAACCAAGAAGAATTTTTTTGCCGAGTCAATCAACTCCTTGATATGAAAGAAGCTACCGACGAGCTCTACAAACTTGCTAATCAGGATACCCTGACTGGTCTTTGGAACCGTCGTTTTCTCTTCAATCAATCTTGTACCGAAGGCAGTGCCAGATACATCGCTATGCTGGATATCGACCACTTTAAATCCGTCAATGATACTTTCGGCCATGATGGCGGAGACGCTGCACTAAAAACCATCGCCAATATATTGAAAATCTACTTTCCGGAAGATGTGGTTGTGCGCTTTGGAGGGGAAGAGTTTTGCGTGCAGTCATACTCAACACTGGATGAATTTATCACTCGCCTAGAGAAAATGCGCCAGAGAATAGAGAATTCGATCATTAAACATAATGGTCAAGACATCACGCTAACGATCAGTATCGGTGTATGCAGTTTAGAAGGTACTTTGGAACAGCAAATTAAATTGGCAGACGATTGTCTTTATACCGCCAAAGAACACGGCCGCAATCAAATTATCGCGACAGAATAAACAAAGCCCGGATTGGACTCCGGGCTTTGTGTTCGATTAAGCAATACGGTCTTTTTCCCACGCTGCCAGTTTTTCTTCACGAGCAGCAAGCTTTTCTGCTCTCAAAGCTTCGCGAGCTTCTCGTTTTTTACGAGCATCACACGGTTCAGGGCAATTACACACCTTGTCAACGCCCACAGCACCAAGACCACCACAACTGCCTTTCACCACCTTCTTCTGGAAAATGTAGCCGACAGACATGGCTGCGATAACGGCAATAAAAATGCCGAAAGTAATCAGAAATGTACTCATAATGACATGCTCACTTGGTATTATTTATTCATAAATGGCTTATACGCTTCCGATGCCATTTCTTTAAATCCATCTTCGGTCTTAACGATCATAAACACAGGGATATTATTCTCGTTGGCTATCTTCATTCCCTGCTCTTCGCCAAGCACCATCAACCCTGTTGCTAGACCGTCAGCAGTCATCGACGACTTGTCTAGTACCGTCACAGACACAACTTTATGACGGATTGGTTTCCCAGTCTGAGGATTAATGATGTGCGAGTAACGTACACCATCACGCTCAAAATAGATACGATAATCACCAGAAGTGGCAACTGCCATATCGCCCGGCTCGATAATCTCCTGCACAGCACGTTCGTCAGCAGAAGGTTTTTCAATCGCGATACGCCATTTAACGCCTTCACGATTGACACCTTTAAGGCGCATCTCACCACCGACTTCGACCATGTAATTTTGGATGCCTTGTGATTGAATATAGTCCGCAACAACGTCTACCCCCCAGCCTTTTGCAATTGTTGAAAGATCAACATACAGGTTTGGGATGTCCTTAGTCAGCAGATTACCTTCTACCGTCAAATGTTGAATGCCTGTATTGGCCTTACGTGCTGCCAGCTCTTCATCCGTTGGCACCACTTCAGGACGTGCTTCAGGTCCAAAGCCCCATAAATTAACTAGTGGGCCGACAGTAACATCTAAGGCGCCTAAAGTAAGACCGTTCAAACGAATGGCTTCTTTCACAACGGTGGCAGTTTGTGGTGACACTTCGAATGGCGTTGATGTTTGGTTTTGATTGAAGCGGCTCAATTCGGAATCTTTTCGGTAAGTCGACATCTGGTCATTCACTTCTTCCAGCAAGCGGTCAACTTCTTTTTGTAGGGCCTCTGGCGATGGGATACCCTCAGACTCTATGTATTTGATATTGTAAGTGGTACCCATTGTCGGGCCACTTAGGTGAATCTGTTCTACGGGCTTTTCACAGCCGGCAAGAACCAATAGAGAAGCAAATGCAACAAGCCACTTTTTCACTTGTTAGACTCCTTATAAGAGAAACGGAAATAGCACATGACTCTGTTTAAGAGCGCATCGACTATGGCCATTTAAAAAATGAATAGCAGGAAAAAACAATGGCTGACTCTTACGAGTCAGCCATATATTTCAATCACTTAGGGAAATTAACCACCAAAGTCATCGAGTAGGATGTTCTCATCCTCAACACCAAGATCTTTTAGCATGCCGATAACAGCTGCGTTCATCATTGGTGGACCACACATGTAGTACTCACAATCTTCAGGCGCTTCGTGGTCCTTCAGGTAGTTTTCGTACAGTACGTTGTGGATGAAGCCAGTGTAGCCATCCCAGTTATCTTCAGGCATTGGATCGGATAGAGCACAGTGCCATACGAAGTTGTCGTTTTCTGCTTGCAGGCCGTCGAAATCTTCTACATAGAACATTTCGCGCTTAGAACGAGCACCGTACCAGAATGACATCTTACGAGAAGACTTCAGACGCTTAAGCTGGTCAAAGATATGTGAACGCATCGGCGCCATACCTGCACCACCACCAACGAATACCATTTCATTGTCAGTATCTTTCGCGAAGAACTCACCAAATGGACCCGAAATCGTACACTTATCGCCTTCTTTCAGAGACCAGATGTACGAAGACATAATGCCTGGTGGTACGTCTGGGTTGTTTGGCGGCGGTGTAGCGATACGGACGTTCAGCATGATGATGCCTTCTTCTTCCGGATAATTCGCCATTGAATAAGCACGGATAGTCTCTTCGTTTACCTTAGACTCGTAACGGAACAGGTTGAACTTGTCCCAGTCTTCACGGTATTCCTCAGGGATATCGTAGTCAGCGTATTTCACGTGGTGAACTGGTGCTTCAATCTGGATGTAACCACCAGCACGGAAAGGTACTGATTCGCCATCCGGGATTTGTAGCTTAAGTTCTTTGATGAATGTTGCTTTGTTATCGTTAGAGATAACAGAACATTCCCACTTCTTAACACCGAAGATTTCTTCAGGGAGTTCGATGTCCATGTCAGTTTTCATTGCAACCTGACACGCTAGACGCTCACCTTCTCGTGCTTCACCTTTAGTAATATGGTCAAGCTCGGTAGGTAGGATATCGCCACCACCTGATTTAACTTTTACGCGACACTGACCACATGAGCCACCGCCACCACAAGCAGAAGATACGAATACACCAGCACCAGCTAGAGCACCCAGAAGCTTACTGCCTGGCTGTGTAACGATCGCCAGTGAAGGGTCATCGTTTACAGAAATTGTAATGTCACCTGTTGGTACAAGCTTAGACTTAGCGAAAAGAATCACTAGTACTAGCGCAAGTACGATCAGAGTAAACATCACTACACCAAGAATAATGTCCATTGACTATTCCTTAATTGTTGCGGTTTACCCGACTTACAGTTGAACACCAGAGAAAGACATAAAGCCTAACGCCATAAGACCTACACTGATAAAAGTGATACCAAGACCACGCAGACCAGGGGGCACGTCAGAGTACTTCATCTTCTCACGGATACCTGCAAGAGCAACGATAGCTAGCATCCAACCCACACCTGAACCGAAGCCGTAAACAACAGATTCAGCAAAGTTGTAGTCACGTTGTACCATGAAAGATACACCACCGAAGATCGCACAGTTTACTGTGATCAGCGGTAGGAAGATGCCTAGCGCGTTGTACAGAGGTGGGAAGAAACGGTCAAGAACCATCTCTAGAATCTGTACAAGTGCAGCAATTACACCGATAAAGGTGATGAAGTTTAGGAAGCTAAGATCCACACCTTCCACTAAAGCGTTTTCTTTCAGTACAAGGTTGTAAACTAGGTTGTTAACCGGAACTGCGATAGTCAGTACCACAACAACAGCAACACCAAGACCGAAAGACGTCTTAACTTTCTTAGATACAGCAAGGAATGTACACATACCCAAGAAGAAAGACAGAGCCATGTTTTCGATGAAAATCGATTTAACTAATAGACTAATGTAATGTTCCATGACGCCCTTACTCCTTCGCTTCTACTTGTTCTGGTTTCAGAATACGGATTGCCCAGATAAGGAAGCCGATTAGGAAGAATGCAGATGGTGCTAGAAGCATCAGACCGTTTGGCTGGTACCAACCACCATTGCTCACTAGAGGTAGAACTTCCATACCAAATAGTTTGCCAGAGCCAAACAACTCACGGAAGAAGCCTACAGTGATAAGAACGAAGCCGTAACCAAGACCGTTACCAATACCATCAATAAGTGACGGTACAGGTGCAGATTTCATAGCGAATGCTTCAGCACGACCCATTACGATACAGTTCGTAATGATCAAACCTACGAATACCGACAGCTGCTTAGAGATATCGTATAGGTATGCTTTTAGCACTTGGTCTACCACGATTACTAAAGATGCAATGATCGCCATCTGAACGATGATACGAACGCTGTTAGGAATGTGGTTACGGATTAGAGATACAGAGAAGTTTGACAACGCAGTTACAAACGTTACCGCTAGTGTCATTACAAATGCTGTCTCTAGTTTAGTTGTTACTGCAAGAGCAGAACATACACCAAGAACCTGTAGCGCGATTGGGTTGTTATCCAACACCGGCGCCAGAATGCTCTTTTTAATGTTTTGTGCGCTAGACATTAGTTCAGACCTCCGTCACGAACTTTTGCTAGGAACGGACCAAAGCCCATATCGCCTAACCAGAAGTCGAATGTACCTTGAACACCGTTACCAGTTAGTGTTGCACCTGAAAGGCCGTCGATACCATGCTCTGAACCTTCTGGAGCGCCACCTTTAACGATCTTGATTGCTGGCTTGTGGTTGTCGTCAAACAATTTCTTACCGACCCACTGAGCACGCCATGATGGGTTCTCAACTTCACCACCAAGTCCAGGGGTTTCACCCTGCTCGTAGTAAGTGATACCAGACACAGTGTTACCGTCAGTTTCAACAGCAACAAATGCGTACATCATAGACCATAGACCGTTACCATGAACTGGCAGGATAACTTTAGACACGTCATTGCCGTCTTTCACTAGGTATACAACACCTGTATTAGCACGACGGATGATTTTCGCCTTGTCTTCTTCACCAGTTAGTTTAACTGACTCTGAAGGGTCTTTTGCTGCTTTGCGCTGATCATAGTTTGCAGCTGTAGAACCATCTGCAGCTTCTTCAACAAAGTCACCAGTGTTGAAGTCAACCAAACGAGGTTCAATGTACTCAGCGAATAGCTCAGGTACTTTCTTACCCGCTGTTTCAATACCAGCAACTTCGATAATCTTAGTTTGCTTGTCTAGTACAGCGTTAGCTTTTTGCTGATCGCGCAGACCAACAGCGGCTGTTGAAACGATGATTGAACAAACAAGGCTCAACCCGATAACAACACCCAGCGTCTTTTTAATGCTGTCGTTATTACTTGCCATAGCGTGCTTGTCTCCGCTTGATGTTCTTCTCGATAACTACATGGTCGAACAGAGGTGCAAACAGGTTCGCGAATAGAATCGCCAGCATCATACCCTCTGGGTAAGCTGGGTTAACCACACGAATCAGTACACACATCACGCCGATTAGCGCGCCGTACCACCATTTACCACCATTGGTAAATGAAGCGGATACAGGGTCTGTCGCCATAAAGAACATACCGAATGCAAAACCACCTAGAACTAGGTGCCAATGCCATGGCATGTTGAACATTGGGTTGGTATCAGAACCGATAACGTTGAACAGCGTTGCGGTTGCAATCATACCGATCATCACACCAGCAATGATTCGCCACGAAGCGATTCGCATGTAAACGATCATCGCTGCACCAATCATCAGGGCAAGAGTCGATACTTCACCGATTGAACCTGGGATGTTACCGATAAACGCGTCCATCCAAGTGATAGGAGCACCTGTTACTGTGTTAACAAGAGCACCGTTACCACCTTGAGCCCATTGGCTAAGCGCAGTAGCACCTGAGAAACCGTCAGCAGCAGTCCAGACTACGTCACCCGAGATTTGAGCTGGGTAAGCGAAGAATAGGAAAGCACGACCAGCCAGTGCGGGGTTTAGGAAATTACGACCTGTACCACCAAAGATCTCTTTCGCTACCACAACACCGAATGTGATACCTAGAGCCGCTTGCCATAGAGGCAGCGTTGGCGGAACGATTAGCGCGAACAAGATAGAAGTAACAAAGAAGCCTTCGTTAACTTCGTGCTTACGCACCATACAGAACAACACTTCCCAGAAACCACCAACAATAAACACTGTGGCGTAAATCGGTAGGAAGTAGGTCGCACCCAGTAGCATCTTAGTGCCAACTCCTGCATCAGCCGCAATAGTGCCGCCAAGCATTTCGGTTAGCCAGTAATGCCAGTTACCTGCGATAACTGCTGCTAGCTGCTCGCCAGCATACATGTGGTTAAGTGCTGCAATAGCTTGGCCACCTGCGTTGTACATACCCCAGAACATTGCTGGGAATACGGCGAACCAAACCATGATCATGATACGTTTTAAGTCAACGCTATCACGAACGTGCGAGCTTTTCTTTGTGATAAGACCTGGCGTGTAGAAAACTGTTGCTACAGCTTCGTACAGGGCAAACCATTTTTCATGTTTACCGCCAGGCTCAAAATGATGCTCGATGTCTTCAAGAAACTTTTTAAGAGCCATGAAAATTACCCTTCCTTCTCGATCTTATCTAGGCATTCACGAAGTAACGCACCGTACTCGTATTTGCCCGGACATACAAAGGTACACAATGCTAGGTCTTCTTCATCCAGTTCTAGCGCACCCAGTGCTTGAGCACTGTCAACGTCGCCTGCACATAGATCACGAAGTAGCAGAGTTGGTTCCATATCCAATGGCAATACGCGTTCATAGTTGCCAATTGGCACCATTGAACGATCACTACCATTCGTGGTTGTTGTCATGTTGAACAACTGACCTTTGAAGATATGACCAAGGAAAGCACGGGTTACCGAGAACTTGTTCTTACCAGGCATCGCCCAGCCAAACAGTTCTTTGTCACGACCTTCACGTAATACAGAAACCTGTACGTGGTAACGACCTAGGTAAGCGTGAGGACCAGTTGCATGAGTACCTGTCAGTACTGAACCAGAAATCACACGAACTTCACCTGGCATTAACTCGCTGTCAGTCAAATCTTCTAGGTTTGCACCTAGAGTTGTACGAACTAGACGAGGGTTGTTCACTACTGGGCCAGCCAGAGATACAACACGATCCGTGTAAAGTTCACCAGTTAGGAACAACTTACCGAACGCAATAACGTCTTGGTAGTTGATGCTCCACGCCACGTTTTTTGCATTTACTGGGTATAGGAAATGCATGTGGGTGCCAGCTAGACCTGCTGGGTGAGGGCCATCAAAAACATGCTCTTCAACATTTGACTGAGAAGAACGAGGTAGACTGGTACCAGATTTACACACGTAAACCTTACCGTCTGTCAGAGTTGAAAGCACATCCAAACCAGCAACGAACGCATCTTGCTGTTCATTGATGACCAACTCAGGCTGAGCTGCCAACGGATTAGTATCCATTGCAGTTACAAAAATAGCCTGTGTAGAAGACTCAATTGCTGGAACCTTGCTAAACGGACGAGTACGTAAAGCTGTCCAAAGACCTGCATCAACAAGCTGAGTTTTAACCGCGGTACGGTCAAGACCTGCTAGTTGGCCGGCTTCAAACTTATCGAACGTTACCTGCTCTTCACCTGCCACTTCAATCACTACAGATTGAAGGACACGTTTAGCGCCACGGTTAACCTCGATCACTTTACCGCTTGCTGGTGAAGTAAATTTCACACCTGGGTTCTTTTTGTCTTCAAAAAGAACTTGGGCTTTCTTTACCTCATCGCCTACGCGAACATGCATAGTAGGACGCATGCCAACGTACTCTTCGCCAAGCAAGGCGACTTTCTTGATGGTCTTACCATCATTAATCACCTGGGTAGGAGTTCCTGCGATAGGAAGGTCCAGACCCTTCTTTATTGTAATCATACGCACTTGCACTACTTTTATCGGGAAAAAGATTCTTTGATTGCGTAACTTTTAGACACGACACTAGTGTCCGGTTTTGGCGCAGTTTAAAACACCAAAATCGCAACATCCTATTAAAAACCTCGCTACAAATTTAGTCGAGATTTATCAGGTGCGATAGTCTATCATCTTTTTAGAAGTCTATGCCATGACCAATGAAGGGAATCAGATAGATATTTCGAAGGATTTGAGTTTAAAAGGCTAAGTATTGGTCATAAGTTTGAACCATCGCACAATCGCCAATAACCACACGGGCTTTGCTGTTTTTAATTATTCACATTGTGAAACATTTCTGGTTAAAACTAATTCAGCTGTTTATTTGTTTCTACATTGTTAACGCTTACTTAAATCACAGCCAATAAAAAAGGCAGCAAACGCCACCTCTTTTCTTTCAACTATTTAGAGCCGCCTAAACACATAGGGCTATCTGGAGCCAACTCGTTCTGCTCTTTCCACTCCGATGGCGTGTATGTGTGCATCGACAAAGCATGAATATGGTTAGCGAGTTCATCAGCCAGCACGTGATTAACCTGACGATGGCGCCCAATCAGACGTTGACCTTCAAATTTGCCACTGACCACCACCACTTTAAAATGACTTTCCGAACCTGCTGGAACATTGTGCATGTAACTTTCGTTTAGCACGTTAAGAAATTCAGGTTCGAAGTGCTCTTGGAGTTTAGTTTCAATCACTTCTTGTAGCATTGTGTGTCACCATCTAAATATGAACAACATGAAAGAACAGATAATAATCGTCTTGTACGCAAAGCAAAAGGTTTTAGTTTTCACACGCCCTACCTTCTGCGACAATTTACGTCATGAATTTGCCCAAGCGTTCCAAATATGAAAACTGAACTTGTGCTCCATGAGCGCACCTTAACTTTGCATCGATTCCCTCAACGCAACAATGAAACTCTTCAGGCCTGGGATGCTGGCGATGAATACCTTATCAATCATATAGAAGAACTTGGCCTCGCTGGCAAACACATTTTGATTCTGAATGACAGTTTTGGCGCGCTGAGCTGTTGGTTGTCGGAGAAACATCAGATCACCATGATGAGCGATTCCTACATTGCTCATCAAGGAACACTCTCCAACCTCAAGCGTAACCACTGCCGTGATATCACCTTGCTCCACACCATGGAAGAGATTCCTCAAGGTGTGGATTTCGTTTTGATACAAATCCCACGAAACAACCGCCACTTAATATGGCAGTTGAGTCAGCTAAGACAAAGGCTCGATGCTTCGGTACCAGTGATCGCGGTAAACAAAGCTAAAGAGATTCATACTTCTACATTAAATCTGTTTGAAAAGTACCTAGGTACGACAACCACATCTCTAGCATGGAAAAAGCATCGTCTGGTTTTCTCTCAGGCCGATATCTCGACGAGTGTTTCTGTAGACCCTATAACTCGCTGGAATATCGACGAGCATCATTTCACGCTCGACAACTTACCTAATGTCTATTCGGGCGAAAAGCTGGATCAGGGTGCACGATTTATGCTTGATCACTTACCTAAGAATCTCAGCGATGAAAAGGTTGTGGACCTTGGATGTGGCAACGGTGTGTTGTCCGTAAAGATGGGAATGTTGAACCCCAATATACAGCTCACTTGCGTCGATGAAAGTTTTATGGCCGTCGAATCGGCCAAGAGAAACTTAACCCGCACACTTGGCGAAGACAGAAAAATAGAATGCCTTCCCAACAACTGCTTGGACGGATTTGAAAACGCCAGCGCTAATGTTGTGGTCTGTAATCCCCCCTTCCATCAGCAACAAGCCATTACCGATCATATCGCATGGCAGATGTTCTGTGATGCAAAGCATGTTCTCAGCAATGGTGGGCAATTATTAGTTATCGGTAACCGTCACCTCGGCTACGATGTGAAGTTATCTAAGCTATTTGGAAAATCGAACGTAAAACTTGTCGCTTCAAATAAGAAATTTGTTATTTTACAAGCAACTAAATAGTTCACTATCATGTCTCTTATACGTATAGAGTTACGATTAAAGGAAATTACAATGAGAAAATTGGTTCTAGCCGCGTCAATGGCCTTACTTACTGCGTGTGCCGCACCGCAACAAGAACAGATCAACTTTATGCCTCAGCCAGTTCTGAGCAATAGCGACATCGTAAAAGACGCAAGTTTCACTCTGACAAGTAAAGACGTACGTTCAGCTCAATATGTAGCCCTAATAGATAGTGGCCGCTCAAACATTGAGCCAATTCACTCTAAGCAAAATGTGCGTATCGCGATCGAAAACGCGTTACTGGAACAGTTCCAATCTCAAGGTTTCCGCAGCACTGTTAACAGTGAAAACTCAGTAAAGATTGAAGTGCAAGAAGCATTGGTTTCCGTCAAACACTCAGTGATGGAAAACGAGATGGATGGAAAAGTCGTTCTTGAAGTCACAGCAGAGACGCCTCAGGGTAAGCTAGTTAAGACTTACACGGGCACGGCTAAACGTACAGGCGCTTTAAGTGCTTCAAACGAAGAAATCGAAATCGTACTTAACGATGTAATTAACCTGGTTCTGAAAGAAGTCGCCAGCGACCGTGAGTTGAAGAATTACATGCAGGAGCGCTTCTAATGTGGAAAGTTGCTATTGCCTCACTGGCGTTAGTCAGCAATCTGGTGTTTGCAGGTCCTAAAGTTGAATTTGAAACCACATTAGGTGCTTTTACGATTGAGCTCAATCAGGAAAAAGCCCCTGTTACAGTGGAAAACTTCCTTAAGTATGTCAAAGACGGCAGCTATGTAGGCACCCAATTTCACCGAGTGATTCCGGGCTTTATGGCACAAGGTGGTGGTTTTGATCAAGACATGAAGCAAAAACCAACTTACGCGCCTATTAAAAATGAAGCGTCTAATGGCCTAAAGAATGAAACAGCCACCGTTGCTATGGCGAGGACTAACAACCCTAATTCTGCAACGCGTCAATTCTTTATAAACTATGTTGATAACAATTTTCTTGATTACGACCAGCGCCCACCGGGTTACGCTGTGTTCGGTAAAGTAACCAAGGGTTTCGACGTAGTACAGCAAATGGCGAAAAAGCGCACAAAAACAGTCGGCCGCTACCGTGATGTTCCAGCAACACCTATTGTCGTAACGAAAGTGACTTTACTCCCATAATCTAAAAAGGCTCCTACTTATCCAGTTGGAGCCTTTTCAATTCACCCTATTTTCCCTAACTTAACACTCACTATAAAACGAACAAGGAAGACTTTATGTCTGCCAACTCTCCCTCAATGTCTTGGCTAGAAACGATTCGTAGTTATTATGATAAACGCCTGCTATGGGTGTTTATGCTCGGTTGCTCAAGTGGCTTTCCATGGGTTTTGATCGGCTCTAACATGTCGGGTTGGTTAAAAGACGCTGGCTTAACACGTGCAGCGATTGGCTACTTCGGCAGTGTATTCGCGGTTTACGCAATTAACTTTCTGTGGGCTCCGCTCGTGGATCGGGTCAAGCTTCCGGTTCTACATGCAGTACTAGGCCAACGCCGTAGTTGGATTTTTTTCTGTCAGTCATTGGTGCTAGTCAGCACTTTGTTTATTGCAGGTGTCGACCCTTCACAAAACTTGATGTTCACATCTATGCTGGCGCTGGGTATCGCAATTGCGTCTGCAACTCAGGATATCGCCATCGATGCATTCCGTATCGATACTTTCCCTAAATCCGATTCATCCAAGCTGCCTCAAGCCTCAGCGATGGCGGTGATTGGTTGGTGGACCGGCTATTCACTACCAGGTTACGTAGCCTTCATCAATGCTGACTCAATCGGTTGGAATGGTGTGTACTATGGCATGGCAGCTATCGTCGGCATCTTGATGCTGTTTACTCTGCTAGTTGGTGAACCAACAACCAATCGTGAAGCCCTCCAACAACAAGCGGAAGCTCGCCATAACAAAATCGTCGGTTCTAAAACTGCATCTTGGATAAGCGTTACTGTGGTTGAGCCTTTCCTCGATTTCTTTAAACGCAATGGTGTCAAGGTAGCAATAACTCTATTGCTGTTTGTGTTCCTGTTTAAGATCGGCGAAGCCTTCTTGGGTCGAATGTCCATCGCCTTCTATAAAGAAGTGGGCTTTAGCAACGAACAAATCGGCTATTACTCTAAGTTGATTGGTTGGGGAGCAACTATACTCTTCACCTTAGTCGGCAGCATGTTCAACGTTCGTTTTGGCATCGTACGCGGTTTGATGATTGGCGGTATCGCCATGGCAGGCAGCAACTTAATGTTTGCTTGGATTGCCTCTGTTGGACCAAATGAGCACTTGTTCCTAGCCACAATTATCGTCGATAACTTTACAACGGCATTCTCAACCGTTGCGTTTGTTTCTTTCCTCACTGTACTCACGGGCCAGGCATTCTCCGCGACGCAATATGCGTTGTTGGCCTCCTTAGGGAACTTTGGACGAACAACATTAGCTTCATTCAGTGGAGAGTTGGTTGACTTCCTTGATGATTGGTCACTGTTCTTTATCATCACTTCACTAATGGTCATTCCGAGCTTAATTATGCTCTATTCACTGCGTCATTACTTCACGAACCTTTTGAATAAAGCCAAAGAGCGAGATGAAGAAGAAGCTAAAGAAGTAACATCCTCATAAAAAGAAAGGCTTGGCAAATGCCAAGCCTTTTTACTTTAAAGTTATTTCTATGGGTACATGCCTTTACCAAATAGGTTAAAGATACGCGCAACCCCTTGGGTGAAAATCATTGGTTCCGTCAACACGGTAAGACACAAACAGTCCTCTCCTTTTTGCGTGTAAGGACTGTGTTTAATTGAAGCATCTTTAACGAGGTAATCCCCTGCTTCATAATGACCGTCTTCATCACTAAACCCGCCATGCAGTATCAAAGTAGACTCGACTCCCTTGTGCGTATGTTGAGGTATCTTCACATCTTCTGAAATGTACATTAGATTCACTCTAACGCTATCGCCAATGTCGATTGGTGCACTATATACCTTGCCACCATAGCTTTTCCATTCTCCTAACTTATCTCGGAATCGAGATAGAGAAAGTGGCAGCTGAAAAGTTTTACCATTGACTTCAATGCTTGTTGGTTTTCTGATTGGTCGGGCGCTTTCTGGAGCAGGTTCAGTCTGCAAGATATCGTTCAGCATATCGTCGAAGTTGTTATCATCGAAAGCATCAAGCGACATTAACGCTTCACCATAACGACTCTCCAGCTCCTGGACCTGTTTTTTACAAGTAGGGCAGCTCTCCAAATGAGTGGCAACAGTAAAACCATCGACTGCATCCAGACTGCCTTCAACATAAGCCTGCAACATATGCTGGTTTGGATGATAGCTCATAATCTTTCTACCTCTATTGAATGACGTAACTTCTCAACTGCAAGTCTCAGCCTAGATTTCACTGTTCCGACTGGAATATCGTACATATCAGCTACCTGCTGATGTGGTAGTTCCTCCAGATATACTGCTTGAACAACTTTTTTCTGGGCGTCAGGAAGGACATCTAAAAATTTTACGACCTGCTCCTTAAGCATTTCTTGTTCAGGCGCATAGTGCTCAACTAAGTCTGGCGGACAGTAATCGTTCGGCCATATGTCTTCAGAATGGATGTGTAAATCTTTACCACGCTGCTTTCGAAGAGTATCGAAACATAGGTTACGAGCAATTGTATAGATCCAAGTAGACAGCGAACTTTTCGACCCATCAAACAAATGACTTTTTTGCCATACCGTCGTCATTGTTTCTTGCACTAGCTCTAACGCCACTTGCTCGTTACCCATGTGCTTGTAGGTAAACTGTTTCAAACGTGGTGCAAAATGCCTGAAGACTAACGCGTAAGATGCTTTGTCTTTATCTTTAACTTTCTCCATACAGAGGAGCCAGTCTTGTTTTGCAAAAGATTCCGTGTCCGTAGAAGCCATGTTCAGGTCCTTGTCAGCACTTTTGGGGTTTTACGTACGAAAGAAGTGATTGGATCACTCTGTAAGTTTAGCTTTCAATCGATCGGGAGAGAAATTCTATTGCTTCATTGCAATCTTTTTGTCTCAGGAGAAAATCAAACTGATGCTGAGGGACGGGAAGTAGCTCAAGCCAACGCTGGCTCACCCAGCTTGCATCGTCAAAGAATCGTTGATCATACAATTCTCCAAGTTGAGGGAACTGCTTGTACACGGTGCGCAATTGATCGCTCAAGTATTTGTGCTGCTCAGACAACTGAGAAAATTCCCAGCTTGTACGCCATTCGACACGCGCTTTTCTCAACCCATCGAATTCCGTTCTAACTCTCTTTATTTCAAAGCATTTAAGTCCAACAACTGTCACCCCTAAAAGCCCGTCATCCAGCAATTCAAAGTCGACTATCTTCGCTAGAGATCCAACCGACGACAGTCGAGGAATGGAAGACAACTCATCCTGCTCAACTAAGCAAATACCGAACGTACCATCGGACTGACTCGCTTCTTTTATTAGTCTTTTGTACCTAGGTTCAAAAATTCGGAGCTTCATTTTCCCTTCAGGGAGAAGAATTGAACCTAGAGGAAACAGCATAATCTCAGACACTATTAATCACCCTTAATCAGTTTAAAATTAATTACGTAAAAAGTGAGAGTTCGATCAATCACTAAACGTGTTGATTATTTGACAAGCATAAAAATCAGCGCAAGCGCTTGCGTAAACGATACCCATATCACTTTCTGTGCAAAAAAATTATAGTTCCGTTACATTCCCAAAAAATGATCGTTAATGAGATCTCAGTCACTAGTTTTATGTATTTTTACACTCCGTATCACTATTAATTGAGATTTTTATCGTTATTATGCGCTCCAGTAAAAGCACAACGCAGATTGTGCAACAACGGCTATATGAATAAGCTTTGGTATTGAATAAACATAGAGAGTCCCACTATGCGCAAATCACTTTTAGCTCTTGGTGTTGTAGCAGCAATGTCTGCACCTGCAATGGCAGCTGATTACTCCGACGGCGATATCCACAAGAATGACTACAAATGGATGCAGTTCAACCTAATGGGTGCATTCAACGAAAAACCAGGTAACTCAACGCATGATTACCTAGAAATGGAATTTGGCGGTCGCTCTGGTCTATTCGACCTATACGGCTACGTGGATGTTTTCAACCTAACCTCAGATCCAGGCAGCGACAAAGCTGGTAAAGAAAAGATCTTTATGAAGTTTGCGCCGCGTATGTCTCTAGATGCACTTACTGGTAAAGACTTATCTTTCGGTCCTGTTCAAGAGTTATATGTTTCTACACTTATGGAATGGGGTGGTAACTCAGGTGTAAACACTCAGAAAGTAGGTATTGGTTCTGACGTAAACGTTCCATGGTTTGGTAAAGTAGGCTTAAACCTATACAGCACATACGATTCGAACAAGAAAGACTGGAACGGTTTTCAGGTTTCTACCAACTGGTTTAAGCCTTTCTACTTCTTTGAAAATGGTTCATTCATTTCTTACCAAGGTTATATTGATTACCAATTTGGCATGAAGAGCGAGTACTCTACGTCAAAAACTGGTGGTGCAATGTTTAACGGTATCTACTGGCACTCAGATCGCTTTGCTGTTGGTTACGGCCTAAAACTTTACCAAGATGTTTATGGTATCGAAGATACTCCGGGCTTCCGTTCATCAGGTGCAACTAACTACCTAGCGGTTACTTACAAGTTCTAAGCCACTAAAAGAACTTCATTGCCTTAAAAATGGTACCTTCGGGTGCCATTTTTTATTGGCTTTCGCTTAAACGGTGATTATCCTTGTGGGAAATTATCTGTTCGGCAAATCAGTGTGAATATCGTAATTCTTGGCCCTGGTGCTATTGGTACGCTATGGGCAACTAAACTCTCCACTTCAGGGCACAATGTCGCTGTGTGGTCTACTTCAATAGACCATCATATGAGTCTACAACTTGATGAATTACCGCCAATTCAATTTGATAACCGAGATATCGTTTCGATTAAGCAAGCTGACTTGTTACTAGTCACAGTAAAAGCGTGGCAGGTTAAGAGCGCACTTGAGCCATTAAAAGCGCATATTGCTCCAGAAACTATAATTACTCTGATGCACAATGGCATGGGGACCGCAGACTGGGTTTACGATACTTTTCCTGGCAACCCTTTGCTCCTTGCGACAACCACTCATGGCGCCTATAAGCCCACCAAACACCAAGTCATGCACACTGGCTTAGGCTTAACCCAAATAGGTGGTGTCAATCGTTCGGGGAAACAATGCCACTTTCTCCAACCAGTTTTGCAGCATGCGCTTCCAGAAGTCACTTGGTGTGACAATATTGAGCATGCTTTGTGGTCTAAGCTGGCCGTCAACTGCGCAATCAACCCGTTAACGGCTATTTTCCAAGTTAAGAACGGTGAGTTGGCTTCCGAGCAATATAAAAACCAACTTACCAATGTCATCGAAGAAGTCTTTCAAGTAATGAACGCCTGCTCCATCCCTATCGAGAAGTCTATGTTGGAATCGACGGTTCACCAAGTGATCCGTGCCACTGCCGAAAACTTCTCTTCTATGAAGCAAGATATTTACTATCAACGCAAATCTGAAATTGATTTTATTACCGGTTACTTACTGAAGCAGGCTAAAATTCATAATATTCAAGTCCCTGAAAATCAAGCTCTATACACTCAGATCCATCACATCGAACAAAGCTGGAAATCACAATGAATAAAAAAGTACTGGTCCCGATTGCACCGGGCACAGAAGAAATGGAAGCCGTCACCATCATCGACATGATGGTACGAGCTGGCTACGACGTTACTGTGGCCAGTGCTGATTTTGCTGGCCAGCTTACAATGAAAGCTTCCAGAGGCGTTACGCTCACTGCTGATTGTAAACTCGTCGATATCGCCGATGACGAATTCGATGCGGTGATCTTGCCTGGTGGTGTTGAAGGAGCAGAAACGTTTCGCGACAGTACAGTATTAGTTGAGATAGTTCGCCAACAAATGTACGAAGGAAAGCTGGTCGCCGCAATATGCGCCGCACCAGCGTTAGTACTGGCTCACCATAAGCTTTACCCTGACGCTTTAATGACCTGCCATCCTAGTTTTGAATCTCATATCAGTAAGGAAAATTGGCGAGTTAAACGCGTCACTTACGATATTAATCACAACTTGTTGACCAGCCAAGGCCCCGGTACTGCACTAGAATTTGCGATGGAAATCATCATTAACCTTTCAGGAAAAGAACACGCTTGGACGGTTGCCGAACCTATGGTGACGATTCCAACTCTGCAATATCACAAGCTAGGTGGCCTTGAGTCATGCTAGACGTTCATGCCATCCGTTCACAATTTCCTGCATTAACTCAAAACGTTAATGGGGAACAACTGGTGTATCTCGATAGTGCTGCAACTACACAAAAACCTGATTGTGTTATCAATGCAATTTCAGACTACTATCGCTCTCAAAATGCCAATGTTCACCGTGGTAGCCACAGCCTGACCGCGCAAGCAACCAGCCACTTTGAAACCGCTCGTCAAACCGTCGCAACCTTCATCGGTGCGGAGAGCAGCAAAGAAATCATCTGGACACGCGGAGCGACAGAAGCGCTTAACCTAATCGCACAAACATATGCTCGTAACACACTACAGCCCGATGATGAGATTCTGGTTAGTGAAATGGAACACCATGCCAATATCGTACCTTGGCAAATTGTCGCAGAGCAGACTGGAGCAAAAGTCATTAAAGTGCCAATGACCGCAGATTGCCAATGGGATATGGCGGCGTTTTCAGCTTTGCTTTCCGATAAAACCAAACTGGTGGCGCTGGCTCATATCACCAACGTGACGGGAACGCGTTTACCGATTGAATCAGTGATAGCTCAAGCGCATCAAGTGGGAGCGAAAGTGGTTGTCGATGGTGCTCAGGGTATTGTTCATGAAGCTGTTAACGTAAAAACGTTAGAAGCGGACTTTTATGTTTTTTCTGGGCATAAACTCTACGCACCTGCGGGTATTGGCGTTTTATACGGAAAATTGTCGCTGCTTGATGCTATGCCTCCATGGCACGGCGGGGGGAAAATGGTCGAAAAGGTGTCGTTTTCTGGAACCACTTTCAGCGAATTGCCAGGAAAATTCGAAGCAGGCACCCCCAATGTGGCAGGTGCGATTGCGTTAGCCACAGCGATAAACTGGTATCAGAGTTTTGAGCATACCGATGTAGAGAGTCATATTCATAGCCTGGTTCAGGATGCTAATCAAAGGCTATCTCAAATCGATGACATTAGGGTGTTAGGCTATCAAGCCAACGCTTCTGTGCTATCGTTTATCATTGAGGGTGCGCACCACCAAGATCTCGCAACATTACTTGACCAACAAGGCGTTGCCGTTCGTGCTGGCCACCACTGTGCTCACCCTCTAATGGACGCACTAGGTGTTAAAGGCACCGTGCGCGCTTCCTTTGCCATCTACAATACACAGCAAGATGTTGACAAACTGGTCGCCGCTGTAGAGAAAGCCGCAGATATGCTTTAGCGAGAAATAGAAAAGGGTTGACGCAAAACGACAACCCTTTTTAAAAGCGAGAAAGTAGTTCGATCTTAAAGTTCGTCAAAGGCCTCGATCGCTTCTGATAACTTCTTCACGCCGTGAATCTGCATTCCCGGAATACCGCCTTTAGGCATATTTGCAGCCGGAACGATGGCCTTTTTAAAGCCATGTTTAAATGCTTCATTCAGCCTTTCCTGCCCGCTAGGCACCGGACGAATCTCTCCAGCAAGACCCACTTCACCAAAAATCACCACATCTTTTGGTAGTGCTCTATCTCTGAAGCTAGAAAGAAGTGCCATCACCAAAGCCAAATCGGCACTGGTTTCCGTTACTTTAACCCCACCAACCACATTCACAAACACATCCTGATCCGCCATCTGCAGACCACCATGTTTATGTAAAACGGCCAACAACAGCGACAATCTATTTTGTTCAAGACCAACGGCAACACGTCGTGGGTTGGCCAACTGGGAGTAATCCACCAGTGCCTGAATTTCCACCAGCAGTGGACGAGTGCCTTCCCATACCACCATAACGGAGCTGCCTGAGGTCTCTTCCTCACCACGAGAAAGAAAAATAGCTGAAGGGTTACTGACTTCTTTCAACCCCTGCCCTGTCATGGCGAACACGCCCAACTCATTCACAGCACCAAAACGGTTCTTGTGACTGCGAAGCGTTCTGAACCTACTATCTGTACCGCCATCAAGCAGCACAGAGCAATCGATGATGTGCTCAAGCACTTTAGGCCCAGCCAAGGTGCCATCTTTAGTCACGTGGCCAACAATGAACACTGCGACATTATTTTGTTTAGCGTAACGGGTTAACGCGGTCGCTGACTCCCTTACTTGCGCCACACTGCCCGGCGAAGATTGAACATCCGCCACATGCATCACCTGAATCGAGTCAATCACTAAAATCTTTGGTTGTTCTTTTTCTGCAATCTGGCAAATTCGATCAACATTGGTTTCTGATAGCATTTTTAGATTGTCTTTAGGCAACCCCAGGCGGGAAGCTCTCATCGCAACCTGCTGAAGCGACTCTTCACCGGTGACATACAAAGTCGGCATCTGAGATGCTAAATAGCACATGGTCTGTAACAACAGCGTTGATTTACCTGCACCAGGGTTACCACCGATCAAAATCGCAGCTCCAGGAACAACGCCCCCACCAAGTACTCGGTCCAGCTCCTTAAAACCACTGGTAAAGCGCGGAACTTCCTGCAGATCGATGTCAGATAACGTCTGAACCTGAGTTTCACCTGAATTTCCTGCGTAGCCAGTCAGTCGCTCGTTTCTTGCTGCCGCAGGGGATGCAGCTAGCCTGACCTCACTAATCGTATTCCATGCGCCACAAGCATTACATTGTCCCTGCCAACGTGGAAAATCCGCGCCACAGTCATTACATACGTATGCTCTTTTTGCCTTTGCCATATCACCTCGGACCTGTATTTGTGACAATGCCGTTATCATTCGTCACCTATTCACCTTGATTCGGTGTAACATATCATTAAAGATCTTTATATCAAGGCCGATATTCAGAGTAAGGGACAAGCTAACAAAAATATATGCAGCAGCCAGAGATTTTATCTTTAGCAGAACGACTGATTCCTGCTTACAACTCCGATGATTTTGAATACCTTCTCGCCCAAATGACCGAAGGAGAGGCTCCATCGGTCAAAATTCTGGTTAAGATGGAACTTAACCGTGTGATGGCTCCCTGTACTAAAAGTGTTGACCTGCGCGGACGCGTCAAGGGCGAATGCCGTGAGTATGAACTCGATGGTGTCAAACATTGGCTAGACGACGTAGCTTTTAATGCTTACCACAAAAATACCCGTAAGTTTGGTGGCTATACCGAAGGCGTTTGGGAAGCACTGTGCAACACCCATAATAACTTTCGCGTCATGCAAAAACGTGGCAAACCACAAGGCATTGAGTTTTCAGAAAAAAGCACAGCCTACGATGTTGAAGCGATTAACTTGGGTTACGACCTTAAGCGACGTGAAAACCGTCTAAAACTTTCCTCCCAAATTGAATTTCAGGTCAATAAAGACCAATTAGTCCACGCCACAACCGTGGATATATCTCCCTCTGGCGCCAAATTTAAAGTACCTTCTGCCTTTAACTACAAACTTGGAGAAATCATTGCTGTTCGCTTTGTTGAGCTCGCGAAAAACAGTGAAGTAGAAGGATTGAACACTCCCATCAACTACCGAATTGTCGGTATCGATGAGTCCTATGAAAACGATGCAGTAAAATACCTACGTCTGCTCAAGCTAGATGAAACAACAGTGGTCGAAGAGGTCATCGAAGACCAACTAAAAAATGACACCCAACGTTCCCGTCACGACAATCAAGACAAGGTCATCCGAGCACGTTCTAGGGGATACGAGCATACCTTCCTGAAACACACCTGCAATTTACCTGTATTCTTCAGTGGCAGTGAACTCAAATTGGCGTTGATGACTGAAAACAACCAACCTATCTGGCAGTACTGGCAGGATGAACGCAATCAACAAGCCCTGACGACCTTATTTAACAAGGAAAGAATCGAGCACCTAACGAAGCCGGGCATGCGCGGCAGCAACAACGTGTTTTATTCATTCACTCATGAACATCAGGGAAAAACCTTGTTCTTCTCGATGATGATGCCAGAAGCCACCCGCCAAGTGCGCCAACTTTTCTGGCATGTTGGGGCGAAAAAAGAAAGCTGGCGCGCATTCCGCCTGCATGTTTTTGAGTTGTCAGACAGCGAACGAAGCGAGTTAGCCAATCACTCCACTGAGCTGGATTTTGACACCAAAACCTTGACTCATTGCGGTATCTTGCAGGAGCTTTCAACAGAGGCTACCAATCAAGATTATCTGTTAACAGAAAAACCTCGCTTACCGAGCAGCGAGTTAAATCGCTTCCGCCATGCACGTAACCCGGAAAGCAATCCGGTTTGCCTCTATTTCGATGCAAAGTCTCGCCGCAAAGAACCTCGCTTTCAATTCCGTTCGCCAATAGAGATGACTTGTAATCAAAATATTGCCCATGCTGGTGTGACGCTTGATATATCAAAGCGTGGTATTAGTGTTGCGCTGACTTCTCCGAGTTCACTAAAAGCAGGGGAGATGTGTTCGGTTAACTTTAAAGAACTCAGCCTTTATGACAAAAAGCTCCCTCTCGATTGTGTGCCTTACTCGGTAGTTAGAATTTCCCCTGGAGGAAAACGTCTTCAGTTGGTGATGCAAGAAGACAGCAACACAATGCGTACCATCGCCTTTTTCGGCAAACTGATCGAGCATAATCAAGACAAGCTTATTGCCAAGAAAGAGTTATTGCCAAGTAACCTTTTGCTCGAAGGGCTGCATGACATCCTCTTGGATAAAATTGTCAGTTCTCCAATTTTCGTCGAAAAACGCGGAAAAAACCTCAAGCCTCGAGTTATTGGAGTCAATTTCCCTCTAGCTCCACACTTGGTCGTACTGGCAAAGCTTGGACAGGACGAGAATTTTTCTCTGGAACCTATTTATAAAGGTCACACTAATACCTTACTGGCACAACCGATGCGTCGCATAGACGGTACACAGCCAAAATTTCAGGAAGTCTATTTGTCGATTTCTCAATTTGGCACACGGATTCAGTCATACGAGTCTAAATTGGTGAGTGAGTTTGACTCTCTTAAAGAGCGTGTGGCCTTTATTAAGAATGCCCAGTCTATGGGTGAGTTTTATGCCTTACGGGTATGCAGTGCCCCAGTATTTGATCCTATGAGTGCCCTACTGCAAGAAGATATTAAAGAGCTGGCACCAATCAGTATGCATCAGGCAAGAAGTTTGGAAAAAGAGATCAACGGCATAATGGGCTACGGCGAAATTACCGATATTACAGAAGAAGTGTTGATTCGCCTTGAGCTGACAAAATAGAAAAGCGAGGGTACACCCTCGCTTTTTTTGTGTTTGTTATGGTGCAGGCTTGAAGCTTATCTTCTTCTGTTTCACCAATGCCGCTGAAAGGATACACAAGACACCACCCAGTCCAGAATATCGCACCGCGGTTTGTGCCTGCTGCTCGACCTTAGGTTTGGCGTGATAAGCAATGCCCAAACCAGCAGCTGACATCATAACGAGATCGTTCGCGCCATCTCCAACTGCTATGGTATTGTGTGGTTCAATCTCATATTTCTCCGCCAGTTCTTCAAGAATATCCGCTTTGGTTTGTGCAGAAACCACATCACCCAGCACCTTACCAGTCAGCTTACCGTCAATGATTTCCAGCTGATTGGATTGAGCATGGTCGAGCTTCAACGTCTCCTTGAGGTAGTCGGAGAAATAAGTAAATCCACCAGAAGCAATCGCCGTTTTCCAGCCAAACTGATGCAAGGTATGTACAAGCTCAGGCAAATCTGGCATCAGGGGAAGTTCATTGCGGACACTGGATAAAATGCTTTCATCCGCTCCAGTCAGCGCCGCAACTCGCTGGCGTAGGCTTTGTTCAAAGTCGAGCTCACCCTGCATGGCTCGCTCGGTCACTTCGGAGACTTCTTCACCAACTCCCGCCAGTTTGGCGATTTCATCAATGCATTCAATCTGAATAGCGGTCGAGTCCATATCCATGACAATCAAGCCAGGTTTCGATAGATCTGGCAGATCGTTCAGCGGCGCATAATCAAGCTCAATACCTTGAAGGATTTTCTCGTGTTCCGCTGTCAACTCACCTTGCATCAGGGCTACTTCATATTGACCAACCTTCCACACATCAACGACTGCGTTATAGCAGCCAGTAAAAAAGTCGATATCTTCAAACAGTTTTGGCGACAAATATTTCGCAAACACAATCCAATTTGCTTTGGCTTTGTCGAAATTGTTCGCTAAGCGCGTTTCTGGCAGTCGGTTATAAAGTGATGTATGCCTTTGAATAGAAAGAGTCTTAAACGTTTCCATGTAAATCATTCCTAAAAAATCTCCTCACACGTTAACCTATTGCAATTTAGCAGCGCAAGTATCAATATGCTCTATAGCAAAATTAACCTCGGTTTGGGTGTGTATGGAATCCTCTCTGTTTTCATTTCGTATGGCCGTAAGAGCACTCGCCATTCTTTCCCTGATTGCCATGGTGGCAGTTATCGGCGTCAACAGCGTTAAAATTACAAAAGGTAATGAGCAGATTCAGAAAAATCAGCTGGAAACGCTGATTAAAGTTCTGGTATCGCAAGCCTCATTATCTGCAGGCGATATGATCGTCAATCAAGACCAAGAGCGATTATTGAAGCTGACGAACCAGTTAGCTCAAGATAATTTGGTGTTTGATGCCACCATTTACGATGCGGAAGGTATTCGTTTAGCATCCAGCGATAAAGGCAAAAGTGTGCGCGAAATTCTTGGTTTAGATACGCCGCTTGAAACCGCTCGGATCGGTAAACAGCAACTTGTCGAGCCAATTATGCACGATAACTCTGTTCTTGGTTTTGTACGCATTACTTTTGAAACAGGTAAAGTAACCGCGTTCTCCGATCATTATTACCGCAAAAGTGATCGCTATATGTATACCATGGTTGGGATGAGCTTTATTGCGGGTTTATTGCTTGCGGTCGTCATTCGTCGAAAGCCAAAGAAAAAAGGCGAAAACCTGCTGTTAAAAGATATGTAGAGCGATAAAGAAAGGGTTGACCCATTAGGTCAACCCTTTCTTGTTCGTACGGTTGCACTAGCTCAGATAGCCAACAGCATCTTACGCTTCATCACCAAGTAGAACCGAGTCTAGGGCAACGATCATCATGTCATTGAAAGTCGTCTGACGCTCGTCCGACGTAGTCTGCTCGCCCGTTTTGATGTGATCAGATACAGTACAGATAGTCAGAGCTTTCGCACCGTACTCAGCACAAACGCCGTAGATACCAGCCGCTTCCATTTCAACACCAACAATACCGTACTTGTCCATTACATCGAACATTTCTGGATCTGGCGTATAGAACAGTTCCGCGGAAAACAGGTTACCGACTTTCACTTCGATACCACGTGCTTTAGCCGCCTCTTCTGCTGCTCGAACCATCTTGTAGTCAGCAATAGCAGCAAAGTCATGGCCTTTAAAGCGAATGCGATTTACTTTAGAGTCAGTACAAGCGCCCATACCAATCACAACATCACGTACTTTGATGTCTTCGCTAACTGCACCACAGCTACCTACACGGATGATTTTCTTCACACCGTAGTCTTTAATCAGCTCAGTAGCATAGATTGAACAAGATGGGATACCCATACCGTGGCCCATCACAGACACTTTACGACCTTTGTAAGTTCCTGTGAAACCGAACATATTACGTACATCACAGACCTGAACGACATCTTCTAGGAAGGTTTCTGCAATGTACTTCGCGCGTAGCGGGTCACCTGGCATAAGAACGACATCTGCGAATGCACCCGTTTCAGCATTAATATGTGGAGTTGCCATGTCTGTTAATTCCTTAACTAAGTTAAATGTTGTCAGAGAGGTGGTTTACCTCTCTAACTCTCTCATTACAAAAAGTTTTTACCGTAATCCATTGGTGAAGTACCAAAGTACGTCGCTAATGATTGACCAATATCCGCAAAAGACTCACGCAGGCCTAGAGAACCAGCTGGCACTTTCTGACCATAAACGATCACAGGGATGTGTTCACGTGTGTGGTCAGTACCTGGCCAAGTTGGGTCACAACCGTGGTCGGCCGTCAGGATTAGAACATCGTCCTCCTCCATCAGCTCCATCACTTCATGGATACGACCATCGAAGTACTCAAGCGCAGCAGCATAGCCAGCTACGTCACGGCGGTGACCATAGGCAGAATCAAAATCAACAAAGTTTGTGAAGACGATAGTATTGTCGCCCGCTTCTTTTATTGCCTCTTTTGTAGCTTCAAAGAGCGCTGGAATACCTGTTGCTTTAGTCTTCTTGGTGATACCACAGCCAGCGTAAATGTCAGAGATCTTACCGATCGAGTGAACTTCACCGCCCTTCTCCTCAACAAGCTTCTGTAGAATCGTCGCTGAAGGTGGCTCAACAGACAGATCGCGGCGATTACCTGTACGCTCAAACTGGCCTTTACCCGGGCCAATGAATGGGCGAGCGATAACACGGCCGATGTTGTAGTCTTCAAGCTCTTCGCGTGCGATCTGACAAAGCTCAAGCAAACGATCTAGGCCGAAGGTTTCTTCATGGCAAGCGATCTGGAATACCGAATCCGCCGACGTATAGAAGATAGGTTGCCCTGTCTTCATATGCTCTTCACCAAGATCATCCAGTACCTGAGTGCCCGACGCATGGCAGTTACCAAGGAAACCGTCTAGACCAGCACGCTCAAGAATGCGATCTGTCAGCTCTTTCGGGAAGCTGTTGGCTTTATCGGTGAAGTAGCCCCAGTCAAACAGAACCGGAACACCAGCAATTTCCCAGTGGCCTGACGGCGTGTCTTTACCTGAAGATAGCTCGGCAGCATGGCCGTAAGCACCAATGATCTCCGCCTCAGTATCCAAACCTGGCGCAAAGCGACCCGTTGATTCTTTGTGGGCCATTGCTAAACCAAGCTTTGACAGATTAGGCAACGTCAGTGGCCCTTTACGATCAGCGTTGTCCGCTAGACCTTTATCACATTGGTCTGCGATATGGCCCAGAGTGTCTGAACCAACATCACCAAATTTCTCAGCGTCTGCTGTCTCACCGATTCCAAAAGAATCCAGTACTAATATAAATGCTCTTTTCATTGCTCTTCCTCAGGCCCACCGGTAATCATTTTTATATGGCGGGCCTTAGTGTAATTTTTGATTAAACGTCTTCTGCGCGGATCTGACGATAAACCTCAGGCGTTGGAGTATACTCACCGCCGATAGTAATAGCCTGCTTCAGCGCTTCAGCCGCTTCAAGCCATTGCTCTTCACTACGTGCATGAATCACGGCCAGTGGTTTGTCACTCGATGCTTTTTCACCAAGGCGGATAAACCCGTCAAAACCCACAGCATAGTCAATTTCGTCTGTTGCAACACGGCGACCGCCACCCATGGAGACAACCGCCATACCGATTGCACGAGTGTCCATTGCCGATACCACACCGTCCTCATCAGCGAAGACTGGTTTAATGATTTCTGCTTTTTCCAGATAGTTTTCGTAGTTTTCAACAAAATCGGCCGGGCCACCTAGGCCTGCGACCATCTTGCCAAAGCACTGAGCAGCTTTACCGTTATCCAAAACTTCCATCAGTTTGGCGCGTGCATCTTCTGTGTCGTCAGCCAGTTTAGCCAACACCAACATTTCTGCACATGACGCCATCGTAACTTCAAGTAAACGAGGGTTGCGGTATTCACCCGTCAGAAACTGAACTGCTTCACGTACTTCGACTGCGTTACCCGCGGAAGAAGCCAGAACTTGGTTCATGTCAGTTAGGATAGCTGTTGTCTTGGTACCTGCGCCGTTTGCTACTGCTACGATAGATTTAGCGAGCTCTTCAGATGCTTCATAGGTTGGCATGAATGCGCCAGAACCCACTTTCACATCCATAACCAATGACTCAAGACCAGCAGCGAGTTTCTTAGACAGGATTGAAGCCGTGATCAGTGAAATGTTGTCAACCGTCGCGGTAATGTCGCGGGTTGCGTAAACACGCTTATCGGCTGGCGCTAAGTCGCCTGTTTGACCAATGATGGCAACACCTGCGTCTTTCGTGACATCACCGAACACTTCATTGGTTGGCGTGATGTTGTAGCCGGGAATCGACTCCAATTTATCTAGCGTACCGCCAGTATGGCCAAGACCTCGGCCAGAGATCATTGGAACAAAACCGCCACATGCCGCGACCATTGGGCCAAGCATCAATGACGTCACGTCACCAACACCACCTGTTGAATGCTTATCTACAATTGGACCGCCAAATTCTTTATGGCTCCAGTCGATAACCATACCGGAATCACGCATCGCACACGTCAGCGCAATACGCTCTGGCATTGTCATTTCATTGAAAAAGATAGCCATCGCAAAGGCTGCGATTTGACCTTCAGAAACGGTGTTTTTAGCCACACCTTGGATAAAGAAATTGATTTCGTCGGCAGTCAGGACTTCGCCGTCGCGTTTTTTACGAATGATTTCTTGAGGTAAATACATTAGTTCCTCCCACACAAACAAGGTGGTTAGTAGAGTAAAAGGTAATGTGGTGAGCTTTCGCTCACCACATTCAGACTTTTAATTAGTACGCTGCAGGGTCTGCAGTTTCGTCTGTTACTTCTAATGTATTTAGTAGGTTAGTTAGCAGGCTTGACGCACCGAAACGGTAATGACGAGCATCAACCCAGTTGTCGCCCAAAATCTCATCAGCCATTGCTAGATACGCTGCTGCATCTTCAGCCGTGCGTACACCACCTGCTGGTTTGAAACCAACAGATTCTGCAACATTCATATCACGAATAACTTCTAGCATCATGCGTGCATATTCAGGTGTTGCATTGACTGGCACTTTACCCGTTGAAGTCTTAATGAAGTCAGCGCCTGCTTTGATTGAAATTTCAGAGGCTTTCTTAATTAGTGCTTCTTCTTTCAGCTCACCGGTTTCGATGATAACTTTCAGAAGAATGTCACCACACGCTGCTTTACATTGCTTAACGAGCTCGAAGCCTACTTCCTCGTTACCTGCCATTAGAGCACGGTATGGGAATACAACGTCCACTTCATCCGCACCGTAAGCAACGGCCGCTTTAGTTTCAGCAACAGCGATATCAATATCGTCATTACCGTGTGGGAAGTTCGTTACTGTCGCAATACGAACGTCTGGTGTACCTTGCTCGCGAAGTGTCTTCTTAGCAATAGGAATAAAGCGAGGATAAATACAGATCGCAGCTGTGTTTCCGACAGCTGATTTTGCGTCATGACATAGTGAGATCACTTTTGCATCAGTGTCATCATCATTTAGCGTAGTAAGATCCATAAGTTTAAGTGCACGTAGTGCTGCTGCTTTTAAATCGCTCATTTCTATCTCCGATCAATATTCATAAAATTATCTGCTCAACCCAATGTAGGTTGTACAGTCATTAATGAACGGACTTGGTTCCCTGAAGACTTAGGAACAAACAGCGAATTTGCCCCCAATTGCTATCCTTGTCACCGCACAGTACCAGTTTGGTCTATGGCACAACAATCTGCGATTGCGGTGTCTAACGGTATCTGTAGCCGATTGCCCAATGTTCTGACATCGCTACAACTAGCACCAATCATACTCCTTGTATTAACGGGCGCTAGCTAAAAAACTTTTCAATAATCCATTGATAAGTCACACCACCAAGATAAACCCCAACGATTCCCATAACGCCAGCTAGTGCAGGCGGTGCAGGAATGGGCAACTTAATGGCAGAAAACAGGACTCCAACGACAAAGCCCGCAAGGGCTGCGAGGAAAACTTCATTCATGAGTTTTACCCTACTCTCTATATTTACATACATTATAGATATTCGTCGCAGAACTGTAGTGGCTCATAGAGCGCAAACGGTTTGTATCTCAAAAAAGATTCCGTGCAACGTTTGTTCAATCTTCATGACCGACAAACGCTATGAATCCAGTTGTCTGAATCCACTCCAGACTCATCTCGAATCAAGCCAAATATTCAATAAAGCTTGTATTCGAGTCTTTCCCTACTAACAAACTTAAGAAGCAATAATCAGGGAAAGAAAAACAAAAAAGCCCCGTAGCACACAATGTGTGTCTACGGGGCTTTTTAAAACGGCGTCTATATAATCTTTCGCTTACTTAATTAGAAAGATAGGAAGAAGCCAGCGATTGTCGCCGCCATTAGGTTAGATAACGTACCAGCACAAACCGCTTTAACACCCATACGAGCGATGTCGTGACGACGGTTTGGTGCTAGGCCACCTAGACCACCTAGTAGAATCGCAATTGAAGAAAGGTTTGCGAAACCACATAGAGCGAACGAGATAATAGCAGCTGTCTTAGTAGACATTACTTCACCTGTTGCTGGAACAACTTGTGCTGCGTCACCAACGTAAGGTACGAAGTTTAGGTAAGCTACGAATTCGTTAACAACCAGTTTCTGACCGATGAACGAGCCAGCAAGCGTTGCTTCTTCCCATGGCACACCGATTAGGAATGCTAGAGGCGAGAAGATGTAACCTAGTAAAATTTCAAGTGTTAGCTCAGGCATACCGAACCAACCGCCAACGCCACCTAGGATACCGTTGATAAGTGCGATTAGACCGATGAACGCTAGTAGCATTGCACCAACGTTTAGAGCAAGCTGTAGACCTACAGAAGCACCACCAGCCGCTGCGTCGATAACGTTAGCAGGCTTGTCGTCACCACCGTCGATGTCAGCGCCTAGCTCTTCGTCTGGAGCGTCAGTTTCTGGCTTGATGATCTTAGCGAATAGTAGACCACCAGGTGCAGCCATGAATGATGCAGCAACTAGGTACTCTAGAGGAACACCCATAGAAGCGTAACCAGCTAGTACACCACCAGCAACAGAAGCTAGACCACCACACATTACAGCGAATAGTTCAGATTGCGTCATCTTAGGAACAAACGGACGAACCACTAGAGGTGCTTCAGTTTGACCTACGAAAATGTTCGCTGCTGCAGACATAGATTCCGCACGTGAAGTGCCAAGCGCTTTTTGTAGACCGCCACCAAGAATCTTAATTACCCACTGCATAATACCTACGTAGTAAAGTACAGAGATAAGTGCAGAGAAGAAGATTAGCGTTGGAAGTACTTGGAACGCGAAAATGAAGCCAATACCGTCAACTGAGAAGTTAACTAGGCTGCCAAATAGAAAACCAGTACCGTCTTTACCGTAGTCGATTACATTCTGTACGCCAGCAGAGAAGCCAGCTAGAAGGTCACGACCCCATGGTACGTAAAGAACGAAACCACCGATGATGAATTGGATAGCAAATGCGCCACCCACAGTTCTTAGATTGATAGCTTTGCGGTTATCAGACAGTAGTAATGCAATTCCTAGCAATACTGCCATACCGACTAGGCTCATAAACAGGCTCATAGTTTATGATTTCCTTATATGTTATTTGTTGGCGTGTTACAAAATGGAGCTCTAAAGCGGAGGCAATTATACTCATCCGTCCAATGATAAAGTAATGCTGCCTTCACAGTTTCTAATAAGATTCATCATGCGTTCACTCATTTACGTGAAGAAGATCACCCTTCTCTATTCTGTAAATCATAAAAAGAACATTTTCTTTAGAAACTATTCACAAATACCGAACGCCGAATTGCTATTTTTCCAAACGTTTTCAGCAATCGTTTGCTCATTAATATCCTTCAGCTTTGCGAGACAGGACAAGGTTTGAGCTAACATTTCCGGATGATTAGGTTTGCCTTGGTGCCCGTAAAGAGGCATGTCCGGTGCGTCCGTTTCCAGTACGATACATTCGATGGGTAAGTTCATCACCGCTTGGCGCGTTTTCCGTGCTCTTGGATAAGTGATAACGCCACCGATACCAATATAAAAACCCAACTCGACAAATTGCATTGCCTGCTGATAGCTACCCGAAAAACCGTGTAAAACTCCACCGTAAGGAAATTTATGGCGCTTCAGCAACTGAAGAACCAAATTGTGGGTTTTCCTCGCGTGGAGGATCAGCGGCAACTTGAGTGTTTTCGCCAGTTCAATCTGAGCAATGAACACCTGTCGTTGTATTTCTTCGTCAACATCGACCATCGCATCTAAGCCACACTCACCAATGGCTTTACAACCTTCAAACTTTGTTTCAAACAAAGTGCGTAACTCAGGTAACTGTTGCTGACTATCTTTCGTTAAAAAATAGGGGTGCATACCCAGCGCAATGTAAAGAGATGAATATGAAGAAGACAGTGAGATTAATTGCTGCCAATTGGAGGGGCCAATTGCCGGAATCATGAACCGCTCAACGCCTGCTCGCATTGCCAGTTGCAGTTGAGCCGAGAAATCATCTGAAAAAGGGGCGAAATCGAAATGACAGTGGGTATCAAAAAGGCGCATTATCGCTGCGCCTTTTTATTGGATTGAGAAGCTTGGTGAACGGGATCTGTGCGATAAGGAACACAGCTGCGTTTATTCTCCGGTGTCAGCCCCATCGACTGACACCACTCATCGTATCGCGTAATCCACTGTTTAAACCAAGCTAGCATCTGTTGATTCCTTTATTGCTCTTCGCGTTTAAAAACCAATTCGGTCGGCGAAGACTCATCCTCAACAAAATAGTAGTCTGCTGTATCAAACTTAGTCAGGTCCGCAACGCTCTCGATACGATTCTCAATGATGTATCGTGCCATCATGCCACGCGCTTTCTTCGCATAGAAGCTGATCACTTTGTACTGACCATTTTTGCAGTCTTTGAAAATTGGCGTAATCACCTGAGCATCCAGTGATTTTGGTTTTACAGCTTTAAAGTACTCGTTTGAAGCAAGGTTAATCAGAACATTATCACCCTGTTCTGCAATGGCTTGATTAATCTTGTCAGTAATCACATTACCCCAGAACTGATACAGGTTACTGCCTTTTTCATTGGCAAGTTTCGTCCCCATTTCCAGACGGTAAGGCTGCATCAAATCAAGCGGTTTAAGTAAACCATATAAACCAGACAACATACGTAAGTGCTGTTGAGCATAATCAAAGTCATCGCCTGACAAGCTTTGGGCGTCTAAGCCAGTGTATACATCGCCTTTAAAAGCCAGAATCGCTTGGCGTGAGTTCTCCGTCGTAAACGTCTCACTCCACTCCTGAAAGCGGCCAACGTTCAGGTCAGCGATCTTATCACTGACTTTCATCAAGCTAGCGACATCGGCAGGCGTCAGCTTACGACAGACATCAATCAGTTGTTTTGAATACTCGATCAGTTCTGGCTGAGTAAATTTCTCTGTAGCCAGTGGAGATTCGTAATCTAAGGTTTTCGCTGGTGAAACGACGATTAGCATAGCTTTACTCTATTCGTTCTGTTTTTGTTGGCTATAGATTACAAAAAAAGCCATGCAATGTCTGCATGGCTTTTTGAATCGTTTTAATAGAGATTGGCTATTAATCTTTTTTGCTCTGATCCCAGATACCATCCTCAAGCTGAGATTTCAGCTCAGGAAAATCGTTCGAATCAAATGTTGGCACTTTGCCTTCTTTTAACTGACGGTTGTAATCTTTCGCCAGCTTAATCACGATGCCAGAAAGAAGCAGAATCGCCACCAGGTTGACAATCGCCATCATACCCATAGAAACATCTGCTAATGCCCAAACGATAGGTAGTGATGCAACAGCACCAAACATCACCATCGCCAGTACAACCAGACGGAACACGCCCAGGCCTGCTTTATGGTTATGCTCAAGGAAAATAAGGTTTGTTTCCGCGTATGAGTAGTTAGCAATAATAGACGTAAAGGCGAAGAAGAAAATCGCTACGGCTACAAAGATACCACCCCACGAACCCACCTGAGAGCTCAACGCTGCCTGAGTCAGTTCAATGCCCGTGATCTCACCATGTGGTACGTACTCACCGGACATCAGGATAATTGCCACCGTTGCTGAACAGATCACGATAGTATCCATAAACACACCTAACATCTGAACATAGCCCTGAGACGCAGGGTGTGGCGGATAAGGTGTTGCTGATGCCGCTGCGTTTGGCGCAGAACCCATACCGGCTTCGTTTGAGAACAGACCACGTTTGATTCCGTTAATCATTGCTTGTGCAATCGCGTAACCTAAACCACCCGCCGCTGCTTCTTGTAGGCCAAAGGCACTCTTGAAGATCAAGCTCAGTACAGCCGGCAACTTGTCGATGTTCATAAACATAACGAACAGTGCCAATAATAGGTAAAGCAGCGCCATGGCAGGAACAATCATTTCTGCTACGCGAGCGATACGCTTGATACCACCAAAGATAACCACAGCAGATAACAAAACAACGGCAATACCAACATAGGTTTCATCCCAACCAAATGCCGTATTCATTGCACCAGCAATTGAGTTAGCTTGAACCGCGTTAAATACCAAACCAAAAGCGATGATCAGGAAGATAGAGAACAATACGCCCATCCAGCGCATACCCAAACCTTTCTCCATGTAGTACGCAGGACCACCACGGTAGTTACCGTCATCATCTTTGGTTTTGTACAACTGCGCCAATGTACTCTCGGCAAACGACGTTGCCATACCCAGCATGGCAATTAGCCACATCCAGAAAATTGCACCTGGGCCACCAGCCGTCAGAGCAACAGCAACACCCGCCATGTTACCTGTACCCACACGGGCAGCTAGGCTAGTACACAAAGCTTGGAATGATGAGATACCCGCTTTATCCGCTTTACGGCTGTTCTTAAGTACCGAAAACATGTGGCCAAAATGGCGGAACTGGATAAAGCCCAGTCTGAATGTGAAATACACACCGACACCGACTAGGAGATAAACAAGAATAGAGCCCCAAAGTAGGTCATTCATCAAATTAATTAAATCTGTCATAAGATCCTCGTAGTGAGTTTTCGCTGATCTCTGCTTCCCAGCCTTCCATCCAGTTGCAAACCAAGTGTCAATTCTGCTCAGTATTATTGTGTAATTATTGTGCAACTCAGATATGTAAAACGCGCCTCATGCTTCCATTTTACGTACCAGCGTATTTTTTGACGGGCGGATAATGCAATCAAGAATATCAAAAATCAATATGCAACCTAACAAATAACATTGTTATTTTTCACTATAAAATCACCATTAGTTAACACAAAAAAGAACATAAAAACCACAAATACAGAACATTAACATTAAAATTTAACAACAATACAGAACAGGCAACTCCATATGAAATCACATAGCCTCAAATATTTGACACTCCTTTATCACCAAGGACTGAGAGAAGAGTTTGCCCAGACAATCAATTCACAAAATCTGTTACTCAACTGCTCTAAATAAATCTAATTGCATAGCAAAACGAACCGCTGTTTTTTCACACACTGCGTTAACATTCATTTCTTAAGAATTTAATCGTTTTCGGTAAGTCGTTCGAACAAAAAAACATCAATCAACGCCCATTTTTCTGTGAAGCAAAGTCTAAAACAGCGTGAAAACTTCATTAAATCGTAACAAATGAGAAACGAATCAAAGTTACTCTCCAAACGGAATGGTATTTAAACAGTACCCCTTCAAAGAGTAATAATTAAAAGAGGTAGCTTATGGAAGGCTTAAACTTTGAAGAAATCATGGAAATGGATTTTCCAAAAACTCGGGCAACACGCTCAAAACCTGCAAAGCGTAAATGGCGTGAAATCGAAGCAATAAAGGACAGGCAGAGACTTCAACGCGAATTAAAAGATATGGACATCGGATTCGACGATATCGACAACCTAGATTACTGACATTAAAAAAGAGGCGCTTATGCGCCTCTTTTTGTTTGCTGATATCTAGGGTGTCAGACACACTCTTGATCGACTTGCCTAACGCGTTGCGCTAATTGCTGATACTGCTCTGCAATGGTGTCACCAAAAACAGGGTCGTCTTCAGTGACGTTCCAACGTTTTTCGACGGCTTGCCAATCGTGCAAGGTAAATCTCTTATTAATGAGAGGTAATATAGACTGCTCTTCAAGATCCAAGTGGCGTTTTTGCGTCAGGATAAAATCTTCGAGTTGCTGCACAAACAGGTCTTGAGGAACCACTGCATCTTGGAGGATCATATCAACAGTATCGAGAAAAGCATGAGTCCTTTGTGATAATGTCTCATGCTCTAGTTCAAGATTCTCGATATCCGTGTGATGGCCATAATGCTCTAGGTAATAGTGGTAGAGAATATCCTCTTTAGGGTGATGGACACGCTCAGAGTGGTGAGCCAGATAGTCCACGATTTCTCTCACTAAACTGTAATTGATGGTCTGTTCTTCCTTTAGTAGGGCAATCTTTTGCCTCAATACTGCCAGCAAACGAACCATGTAACCATGCTCTCGCCTTATCCTTTCAATCATCATAGCGCTTCTCCTTAACACCTACTTTTAGTAAGTGTATAAAAGAAGTGCCATTCAAGTCTTGATGTTGCTCGAAAATTGGGCAATTAGCCTTGGCAGGAGCTAAACACTAACCTGAGCTGGAAGATGCCAATCGATCGTTGGTTTACCTTGGGCGTTAAGAATTTGATTTGCTTGCGAAAAGTGTCGGCAACCGAAAAACCCACGATGCGCTGACAACGGAGAAGGGTGTGGCGCAGCTAATACATGGTGCTTATTGCGATCGATGAAGCGCCCCTTTTTTTGCGCGTGAGAGCCCCAAAGCAAAAACACCACGCCAGACTGATGCTGATTAACCGCTTCAATGACTTTGTCGGTAAAGGTTTCCCAACCGGTTTTAGAATGCGAATGGGCTTTTCCCTGTTCGACCGTAAGAACAGTGTTTAGTAACAGAACACCTTGCTCAGCCCAGCTTTGAAGGTAACCATGCGCCGGAATCTGAAAACCATCAATGTCCTGTGCTAGCTCTTTATACATATTGACTAAAGAGGGAGGAGTCTTGATACCTGGTAAAACAGAGAAACAAAGACCATGAGCCTGTCGAGGGCCGTGATAAGGATCCTGTCCCAGAATAACGACTTTCACATCATTGAACTCAGTCGCCCGAAAGGCATTAAACACATCTTTTGCCGGAGGAAAGATCGCTTTACCTGATGCCCTTTCCGATTCAACAAAATTCAACGTCTGCTGAAAATAGTCCTGCTGCTTTTCAGCCCCAATGACGTCTTGCCATGTCAGTGACAGGTTCATGTTTTGTTCCTTCTGCTATTTACGCTCAAGCAATTGTCGCAAAAAGTCATGAAGGAACAAAGCGATAAAGTGAACTAGCTTTTTTGTGGGATCCGATAATGCCCCTGCCCCGTCACATGGCGATTAGGAACAGGAAGACGTGTCGAACGTGCGGTAGTATAAAAAGAAGTGTAAGGCATAATGGCATCCTTATTTGTCTGAGTACCTACACTCACTATGAAAAATTAATGCCACTTTTAAATAGTTAGGCCATTTCCTTGAGCCGAGTAACATGATGCTGACGTATAAACTCAATTTCGTCAGGCCAACTTTCCGGTTCTATTGTTTCTAGAATCAATGGGATATGGTCAAATCGAGGATCTTTGGCGATATACTCAAAACACGACCAACCAATTTCTCCTTTGCCTAATGCGTGGTGACGATCGACCTTCCCACCTAGGGCGATCTTTGAATCATTAATGTGCATTGCCCTTAAGTAAGGCATACCCACAACACGCTCAAATTCAGCAAAAGTAGCCTCACAAGCATCAAAGCTGCTCAAGTCATACCCTGCTGCGAAGGTATGGCAGGTATCAATGCACACACCAACTCGGGATTTATCATTAACTAGTTGAATGATTTCAGCTAAATGTTCAAATCGCCAACCTAGGTTGGTACCCTGACCCGCCGTATTTTCGATCACCGCTATCACGTTTGGTACCGCTTGGTGGGCAATATTGATCGATTCCGCAATTCGAGCTAAGCACTCCTTCTCAGAAATTTTCTTTAAATGACTCCCAGGATGAAAATTGAGCAAGGTTAGTCCAAGTTGATGGCAACGATGCATTTCATCTATAAATGCAGCGCGGGATTTCTCAAGCTTTTCTTCTTCTGGAGCGCCAAGATTAATCAAATACGAATCGTGTGGGAGTATCTTATCAGCGGTGAAGCCTAGCTTTATACAATTAGACTTAAATGCGGCGATGGTTGTTTCATCAAGCGGTTTGGCACTCCACTGGCGCTGATTTTTAGTAAATAGGGCAAACGCATTTGCTCCTATCTCTTTTGCCCTCAGTGGTGCCTGATCAACACCACCTGCTGCGGAAACATGAGCACCGATAAACTTGTTACCATACGACTTTTCTAACATGTTGCTTTATCACTTTTTACTTTCAATATATGGCACGAATTACAGCAAGTTATTGGACTCACCTCAACAACCACACCTCTTTTGTAGTAATATTACAACAAAACAAAAAATCCGAATCTATCGCCAAGACCACAAATCATTGCTATATATGATATTATTGATTCAAATCAACACATTAACCACTAACTTAATAATGATATTAGTAGTTATTTGACTTAAATCAAAACCATCAAAGTAATTTCGGGTTATATAATACGCAGCTCGACGAGATTCGGAAATTAACACCAATAAAACCACTAATGTGGATAGGAGACTGTGATGATTCAAGGCATTCAAATTACTAAAGCGGCAAACGATGCACTACTGAACTCTATTTGGTTACTTGATAGTGAAAAAAATGAAGCACGCTGCGTGGCTGCAAACTCAGGTTTTGAAACTGACCAAGTTGTAGCAATCAACGAACTTGGCGAATACGAAAGCCGCGAAGTTGCGATCGAGAAAGCACCTCGCATCGAAGGTGGTCAACACCTGAACGTTAACGTTCTTAAGCGTGAAACTCTAGAAGATGCAGTTGCAAACCCTGAGAAATACCCTCAGCTAACTATCCGCGTTTCTGGCTACGCTGTTCGTTTCAACTCACTAACGACTGAACAACAACGAGACGTAATTGCGCGTACATTTACTGAGTCTCTATAATTCAGTGAGTGGTACATTGAACATGATGACGGCGCCTTAATGGCGTCGTTTTTTATGACTTTAGAAAGAAGCAGTGCAAGCAAGCTTTTTTTCCGTTACATTAATTGACCCATTCCTAGTTTTCATCAGTAGCTATGTTACTTGAAGGCATCGAAACTTTATTAGTTCTTAGTAAAGCGAAAACCATGAGCCGAACTGGCAGCTTACTGTATATCAGTCAATCAGCAGTCAGTAAACGAATCGCCAATCTGGAAAAAAAACTCGGTAAGAAATTGATCGAACCTTCTGGCCGTTCAATCAAACTAACACCCGATGGGCAGGCTCTGATTGACAACATAGGTCCTTCTTTTAATGAGCTGCGAGGTCTAATCTATGAACAACAAGAGTTGGAAGATACCTCCCTCATCAAACTCGATAGCTCAAAGTCTTTGATTGCAGGGTACCTAGGCAAGACCATTGGCAACTACATTAAAAGCGATCAGTACATTACTATCACGACCAACCACACACCTCGTATTGTAGAACATGTTCAATCAGGTAAAGCAACGCTGGGCCTCTGCGCGGGTTTACTACCAGCCCACCATGGCTTGATGACCTTTCACTTATTTGATGAACCTTTCGCTGTCGTAAACGATGCACCTTTAAAGCAATTACCCGATAAGATCATCACCAACGATTTGACCAATCCCGCCAACAGCTATCAACTCATCACACTAGAAAAGCTCGGTATCAAGCCAATCATGGAAATGGATGCTTACACCGCTGCAGCCCAGCTGGCGTTAGGCGGAACAGCGCCAGCGTTGATCCCTCACTCAATCATTAAAGCGCTCAATATTCCCGATAAACATTGTTTTCATTTCAAACAATTACAACACCTAATCCGACCTATCCATATTTGCGTCAGACAGAGTGTGTATCAGTCGCCTCGGGTTAAAAAGCTGATAGAAACCATTGTTGATGCTGTTCCCAAAGCAGTTTAAATGCCATCGCCATCGACATCACGATCACTAGGGGACGGATCAATTTTTGGCCTTTGTTCACGACCACTTTTGCTCCCATACGAGCCCCAAAGAACCCACCGACCGCCATCACCAATCCTAATTCCCAGATCGGTAATCCTGCCAGCACAAAAAACAGTAATGCAGCGATGTTAGAAGTAAAGTTCAACACCTTGGTGCGAGCGGTCGCATCGACCAACGAAAAATGCCCAATGGCAACAAAACACACAGTAAAAATGGAGCCTGTTCCTGGGCCGAAGAAGCCATCATAAAACCCAACCCCACCGCCTACGGACAAAGCAAACATCGCTTCTGACAGCTTGGCTTGCCCCGAGTGTTGTTTCGTTTTTGGCATCAGCAAAAAGTAAAGCGAGATAGCGACAAGAAGAATGGGAATAAGACTGGTCAGGGTACTTGCGTCAATATACTGCACTGCTTCTGCGCCAATCGCCGAGCCGATGAAAGTACACAGGATGGCTAAGCGCATCTCTTTAATGCTAACAATACCGTTACGCACGAAATACCAGCTAGCAGAAAAACTCCCAAATGAGCTTTGCAACTTGTTTGTCGCTAAGGCTTGAGTCGGGGGAACACCGGCCGCTAGTAGCGCAGGTAGCGTTAATAAACCACCGCCACCAGCCATGGCATCGATAAAGCCTGCAGCAGTAGCAACAAAGAAAAGTATGGTCAGTATTTCGAGGGAGATTTCCATGACGTATGTCTAAACGGCGAAACAATGGCCATAACCATAACACTGAGCTTTCCAGTCGGATAAGGAAAGCATCGAAATTGACCTATTCCATTTTTTCATCATTCTAATACACCGCATAAAAAAGCCCGCTCAAAAGAGCGGGCAATGAGGTTGTCATATAGGCTCTGTTGCGAGCCTACTGTTTTTTATTACGCTTCGTTCTGTGCCACTTTAGCGTGCAGCTCTTGAACTGAAGTCACTGACGTTTTAGCGTCAGCCGTATGTGCCATACACACTGCAAACGCTGCATTCAGTGTCGTTGTGTAGTTCACTTTCTCAGCCAATGCGCCACGACGTAGTACTTTTGAATCCTCAATCGCTTGACGACCTGCCGCGGTGTTGACGATGTAGGTGTACTCGTTGTTCTTGATACGGTCAAGAATATGTGGACGACCTTCGTGTACCTTGTTCACCAGACGTGGGTTGATACCTGCTTCGCCTAGGATAACTGCTGTTCCGTGCGTTGCATCCAGTTGGTAACCAAGCTTAGTTAGCTTAGACGCCAGGTCTACCACACGCTGCTTATCGCCTTCACGAACTGACAGCAGTGCACGACCACCTTCTGGGTAAACTGCGCCACAACCAAGTTCTGCTTTCGCGTAAGCTTCTGCGAACGTTGCACCTACACCCATTACCTCACCAGTAGAGCGCATCTCTGGACCTAACAGCGGATCAACACCAGGGAACTTGTTGAACGGAAGTACCACTTCTTTCACTGAGTAGTAAGGTGGGATAATTTCTTTAGTAAAGCCCTGAGACTCTAGAGATTGACCCGCCATAACACGTGCAGCGATTTTCGCTAGTGGAGCACCCGTTGCTTTAGATACGAATGGTACTGTACGAGCAGCACGAGGGTTTACTTCGATTAGGTAAACTTCGTTATCTTTAACAGCAAACTGAGTGTTCATCAGACCGCGTACACCAAGCTCGAAAGCTAGCTTCTCTACTTGCTCACGCATCTTATCCTGGATTTCCTGACTTAGTGTGTAAGCAGGTAGTGAACATGCCGAGTCACCAGAGTGAACACCCGCTTGCTCAATGTGCTCCATGATACCGCCGATAACGACGCGCTCACCGTCACAGATAGCATCGATATCAACTTCAGTTGCGTCGTCTAGGAAACGGTCCAGAAGCACTGGTGACTCGTTCGATACGCTCACCGCTTCGTTGAAGTAGCGGCGCAAGTCTTGCTCGTCGTAAACGATTTCCATTGCGCGACCACCTAGTACGTATGAAGGACGTACAACCAGTGGGAAACCAATTTCTTTCGATTTCTCTACCGCTTGCTCAATTGTCGTTACTGTCGCGTTTTCTGGCTGTAGAAGACCCAGACGGTCAACGGCAGCCTGGAAGCGTTCACGGTCTTCTGCGCGGTCTATGGCATCAGGGCTAGTACCGATGATTGGCACACCTGCCGCTTCTAAAGCACGAGCCAATTTAAGTGGAGTCTGACCACCGTACTGAACGATAACTCCTTTTGGCTTCTCAACACGTACGATTGAAAGCACATCTTCAAGCGTAACTGGTTCGAAGTACAGACGGTCTGACGTGTCGTAGTCAGTAGAAACTGTCTCTGGGTTACAGTTAACCATGATAGTTTCATAACCATCTTCACGCAGAGCTAGTGAAGCGTGTACACAACAGTAATCAAATTCGATACCTTGGCCGATACGGTTTGGACCACCACCAAGAACCATGATCTTGTCTTTGTCTGTCGGCTGCGCTTCACACTCTTCATCGTAAGATGAGTACATGTAAGCGGTGTCAGAAGAGAACTCAGCCGCACAAGTATCAACGCGTTTGTATACTGGGTGGATATCGTACTGGTCACGCAGGCGACGAATTTCGTTCTCAGATACACCAAGAATTGAAGATAGACGAGCATCAGAGAAACCTTTACGCTTCATCTTACGTAGCACATCTTCAGTCAAGCCAGCAAAACCGCCTGCCTTAACTTGGTTTTCCAGGTTAACCAGTTCTTCAATCTGAACTAGGAACCAACGGTCAATTGCCGTTAGATTGAATACGCCATCTACTGACATACCAGCACGGAATGCATCTGCGATGTACCAGATACGCTCTGCGCCAGCTTCTTTTAGTTCATGACGAATTGTTGTTAGTGCGTCAGGCGCATCCAGATCAACCATTTCGTCAAAACCGTTGGCACCAACTTCAAGGCCACGAAGCGCTTTTTGTAGAGATTCTTGTTGGTTACGGCCGATAGCCATAACCTCACCAACGGACTTCATCTGAGTTGTCAGGCGGTCGTTAGCACCTGCAAATTTCTCGAAGTTAAAACGAGGAATCTTAGTTACTACGTAATCGATTGTTGGTTCGAATGACGCAGGAGTCGCGCCACCTGTGATGTCGTTCTGTAGCTCATCAAGAGTGAATCCAACAGCCAGTTTCGCTGCAATCTTAGCGATTGGGAAACCTGTTGCTTTAGAAGCAAGAGCAGAAGAGCGAGATACACGTGGGTTCATCTCGATGATAACCATGCGGCCATCTTTCGGATTAATACCAAACTGTACGTTTGAACCACCTGTCTCAACACCGATTTCGCGCAGTACTGCTAGGGATGCATTACGCATCAACTGGTACTCTTTGTCAGTCAACGTTTGGGCTGGTGCCACTGTAATTGAGTCACCAGTGTGGATACCCATTGGGTCGAAGTTTTCGATAGAACATACGATGATACAGTTGTCCGCTTTGTCACGAACCACTTCCATCTCATACTCTTTCCAACCGATTAGTGATTCATCGATTAGAAGCTCGTTGGTTGGAGAAAGGTCCAAACCACGACGACAGATCTCTTCGAACTCTTCTTTGTTGTAAGCGATGCCACCACCAGTACCACCCATAGTGAATGAAGGACGAATGATACATGGGAAGCCAACCATATCGAGAACTTTGTAAGCTTCTTCCATCGTCTTAGCCGTATCCGCACGCGGACACTCTAGACCAATCGACTTCATTGCTTTATCAAAGCGAGAACGGTCTTCGGCTTTATCGATAGCATCGGCCGTTGCACCGATCATCTCTACGCCAAACTCTTCGAGGACACCATGCTTCTCAAGATCCAAAGCACAGTTAAGTGCAGTCTGGCCACCCATAGTAGGCAGGACAGCATCAGGACGCTCTTTCTCAATGATCTTACGCACAACTTCCCATTGAATTGGCTCGATGTAAGTGGCATCCGCCATTTCTGGGTCTGTCATGATCGTCGCAGGGTTCGAGTTAACCAGAATGACTCGATAACCTTCTTCACGCAGTGCTTTACAAGCTTGAGCACCAGAGTAGTCAAACTCACATGCCTGACCGATAACAATCGGGCCTGCACCTAGAATTAGAATACTTTTTAAATCAGTACGTTTTGGCATTCTCTACTACTCCGAATTAAGCGCTGTGTTGTTTGATTAGTTCGATAAAGTGGTCAAATAGCGGCGCTGCGTCGTGCGGACCAGGGCTCGCTTCAGGGTGACCTTGGAAGCTGAATGCTGGCTTGTCTGTACGGTGAATTCCTTGTAGAGAGCCATCAAATAGTGATACGTGCGTTGCGCGCAGATTCTCAGGCAATGTTGCTTCATCTGCAGCAAAACCGTGGTTCTGAGAAGTAATCATCACAACATTACGATCTAGGTCTTTAACTGGGTGGTTAGCACCGTGGTGACCAAATTTCATCTTAACGGTTTGCGCACCAGACGCTAACGCAAGGATTTGGTGACCTAAACAGATACCAAAGATTGGCAAACCTTTATCCAAGAACACTTTGGTCGCTTCGATAGCGTAAGTACATGGTTCAGGGTCACCAGGGCCGTTTGACAAGAACACGCCGTCAGGGTTAAGCGCCAAAACTTCTTCTGCACTGGTTTCAGCAGGAACTACTGTTAAGCGGCAGCCTCGGTCAACAAGCATACGCAGAATGTTTCGTTTTGCACCGAAGTCATAGGCAACAACATGATATGGCAATTCGCTGTCGTCTTGCGCCTCAGGAAGTCCACCCTCGAGCGTCCACGAACCTTGTTTCCATTGATACGCTTCTTTTGTTGTAACTTCTTTCGCAAGGTCCATACCTTTTAGGCCAGGGAATTCTTTCGCTTTAGCTAGCGCTAGAGCCTCGTCTAAGTTGTTACCCGCAACGATACAACCGTTCTGTGCACCTTTTTCACGCAGAATGCGAGTTAGCTTGCGCGTATCAATATCAGCGATGCCAACGATGTTTTGCGATTTGAGGTAATCAGAAAGGGATTGTTCGTTACGGAAGTTAGAAGCGATTAGAGGGAGATCGCGAATCACAAGGCCTTGTGCATGAATGGAAGAGGATTCTTCGTCTTCGGAATTGGTTCCGGTATTGCCTATGTGAGGATAAGTAAGTGTGACGATTTGCTGGGAATAGGAAGGATCAGTGAGGATTTCTTGGTACCCCGTCATCGAGGTATTAAAAACAACTTCACCAACGGACGCCCCATCTGCTCCAATGGAAACTCCGCGGAACACTGTCCCATCTTCTAGGACTAACAGTGCTGATTTACTCAAGACAACCTCCAGAATAAAAATGCAAAAATAATAAATTAAACTGCAAACTTGCCTTCCTTCACGCAATAAAAAAGCGCTTTCAGGTTATTTAGACAAATTGGCGGTATTCTAATGAGGTGATAAAGAAGTGTCAACAGAGACGCGAAAATAAATTTAACATTTAGAGCAGTTAAAACCAAAAATGTTTTTAGATGGCTAAAATATACAGTTTAGTCCCACTAACAAGGAGATAAGGTGAACAATTTATGAAATGGGGTATTTTCAACATATCTTAGATCACAGTTTTTATTATCATTTTCGCGCAAACGTTGAACAACACGCAGTTGCCACTACTTTTAAGCAACTAAACAAAAATCCACACGGAAACAACCAAAATAAGCAATAAACTCAAGTGCAGATATCGTACTTCAACTAGTTTATTGGATTACCAATTTGAGCCCGATACAAAAAGCGCCGGGCAAGCCCAGCGCATAATTATCTATTTTTAGTTTCTAGCTTCACTTTAATACTAAGAAGCCGGACAAATCCCTTCAAACTAAAGCTCGTTTAGACCCAGCACATCTGTCATAGTGTAAAAGCCCGCCGGCTTCTCATTAAGCCAAACCGCTGCCTTAATTGCACCATTAGCAAAAGTCATACGATCTGTGGCTTTATGGGTCACTTCTACACGTTCGCCAATATCAGCAAACATTGCAGTATGCTCACCAATGATGTCACCGGCGCGGATGGTCGCGAAGCCAATTTCATCTTTAGTACGCTCACCTGTGATGCCTTCACGCGCGTAGACCGCCACATCACTTAGCTTATTGCCCATAGCATCGGCAATTGCTTCTCCCATACCAATTGCAGTGCCTGATGGGGCATCTACTTTATGACGATGGTGTGCTTCAACAATTTCAATATCGCAGTAATCGCCCATCACCTTGGCAGCTTTTTCGAGAAGCTTAAAGACTAGGTTTACACCCACAGAGTAGTTCGGGGCCATAACCACAGGCACATGCTGAGCAAACGCATCAATTTGTTCACGTTCTTGCTCGGTAAAGCCTGTCGTACCAATAATAATGCCCTTTGCGTGCTGCTTGCAGAGCTCTAGGTTGGCAAGCGTGCTTGAGGGTGCAGTAAAGTCTACGATCACATCAAAGTTCTCGATGTCTTTTGCTAGATCATCAGTAAGTACGATGTCAAACTTCCCTTCACCACACAGTTCACCAATATCCACACCGACTAAAGATGACTCTGGTCTCTCGGAGCCTGCACCTACCTGAGCCTGCTGGTTCAAATAAGTGGCTTTAACTAAGTTTCGGCCCATACGGCCCGCAGCTCCTGCAATTGCAATACGTACCATTGCATCTCTCCATTATTATCATTACTTGTGCTTAGTGGATTAAAACTACCAACATTAAGCACTGCTGGCTAGGGTCGGATGATCTTTCATGACTAAATTTTTCTCAAAAAGATCAACCCTCAGCTCTCTCTATGAAAACTCGTTCATCACGCGACGTAAAATAGGCATGTTAGCTTCTGGGAATGCATAGTCAGCAAGCTCAGGTACTGGGACCCAAACCCCTTGTTGCCCTTCTTTACCATAAGGGGCGTTTTCAAATCGGGTCACACTGATGAAATCAAACTTGAGTGATTTTTCTGGGTAGTCATACTCAAGGTGCTCAAACAAACTCTGCTCTGTCACCTGAATTCCGACTTCTTCATCCAGCTCACGAACAATCGCTTGCTCTATGGTTTCGCCCGACTCCACTTTGCCACCAGGAAACTCCCAAAAGCCTCCTTTATGCTTGTCGTCTGGCCTCTTGGTAATGAACACTTCCGATTGGTCGGAATTAAAAATGATGGCGGCAACAATATGAATACGTTTCATAGTAATTTTCCTTAAAAAAAGAGCCGCCTAAGCGACTCTTTACTTTTCATTGACGATTTCAAATTAGCTATTAATTTGACCGTGACACTGTTTGTATTTCTTACCGCTACCACAAGGGCATGGCTCGTTTCGGCCAACTTTGCGTTCTTCACGAACCATTGGCTGATGTGCACTTTCATTGCTCTCTTCATCAGAAAGTTGATTCTCAGCTGATGCATGTTGAGCTTGAGCACGACGAGCCGCTTCTTCCGCTTGGGCACGGCGCTGCGCTTCCATACGTTCAACTTCTTCTTGCTGTTGAACTCGTACTTTCGACAGAATAGTAATGACATCTGACTTAAGCGCATCTAGAAGACCTTCAAACAGCTCAAACGACTCGCGCTTGTACTCTTGTTTCGGGTTCTTCTGCGCGTAGCCACGTAGGTGGATGCCTTGGCGCAAATGATCCATCGCCGCCAAGTGCTCTTTCCACAGCGTATCCAGCGTTTGTAGCATGACGGATTTTTCAAAGTTACGCAGAACCTGCTCACCCACCACTGCTTCTTTCTCTTTGTAAACAGCAACAGACGTATCAAGGATCTTCTCACGCAGCGCTTCTTCGTATAACTTATCGTCTTCTTCAAGCCACTGTTTAACTGGCGCATCCAAATCAAAATCGTTTTTCAGCCGCTCTTGAAGGCCTTCTACATCCCACATATCTTCCAGAGATTGTGGCGGAATGTACTCATCAATCACAGCGCTGATTACATCAGCACGGTTTTGCTCAATCATTTCGCTGATATCTTCTACACTCATCAGCTCATCGCGAAGCTCATACACGACTTTACGTTGATCGTTCGCTACATCATCGTATTCAAGCAGTTGTTTACGGATATCGAAGTTACGGCCTTCCACCTTACGTTGTGCTTTTTCGATGGAGCGAGATAGCATCTTAGATTCAATCGCTTCCCCTTCTTCCATACCACTCTGGATAAGGCTAGCCATGCGATCAGACGTAAAGATGCGCAATAGTGAATCTTCCATTGATAGATAGAAACGCGAAGAACCTGCATCACCCTGACGACCAGAACGGCCTCGTAGCTGGTTATCAATACGGCGAGATTCGTGACGTTCGGTACCTATGATGTGCAGACCACCGGCCTCAAGAACTTTGTCGTGTACTTCTTTCCAATCTGCTTTAATAGCTTCGATCTGCTCTTGCGTTGGATTCTGCATTGAATCCACTTTCGCCTGCCAGCTTCCGCCTAGCACAATATCAGTACCACGACCTGCCATGTTCGTAGCGATTGTCACCGCACCCGGTGTACCCGCTTCAGCAACAATTTCCGCTTCACGTTCGTGGAATTTCGCGTTCAAGACGTTGTGTTTGATCTTCGCTTTTTTCAGTGCGTTGGATAGCAATTCAGACTTTTCGATCGAGACCGTACCCACTAGAGAAGGTTGACCTCTGGCTACACGCTCTTTGATATCTTCAATGATCGCATTGAATTTATCTGCTTCAGTACGATAAACCACATCTGGCATATCGTTACGAATCATTGGTTTGTTGGTTGGGATAACAACCGTTTCAAGACCATAAATAGATTGGAATTCAAACGCTTCCGTATCCGCAGTACCCGTCATACCTGATAGTTTTTCGTATAAACGGAAGAAATTCTGGAAGGTAATAGATGCGAGCGTTTGGTTTTCGTTCTGAATCTTCACGCCTTCTTTAGCTTCAACAGCTTGGTGAAGACCTTCTGACCAACGACGACCAGGCATAGTACGCCCAGTATGTTCGTCAACGATCACCACTTCGCCATCTTCATTGACGATATAGTCAACGTTCTTTTCAAACAGAACATGCGCACGTAGAGCTGCATTTACGTGATGTAAGAGGCTAATGTTTGCCGGAGAGTATAGCGTATCCCCTTCTTCCATTAGACCATTCTTGATCATCAGCTCTTCAACAAATTCTTGACCAGTCTCTGTCAGATGGACCTGCTTCGACTTCTCATCAACCGTGTAATGACCATCACCACGATACTCTTCTGAGTCTTCCTGATCTTGTTTCTGAAGATGTGGAATAAGGGTATTGATACGCGTGTATAGTTCGGAACTGTCTTCTGCTGGACCTGAGATAATCAAAGGTGTACGTGCTTCATCGATAAGAATCGAGTCAACTTCATCCACTACCGCAAAGAAGCGAGAACGCTGTACACGATCCTCAGCACGGAAGGCCATGTTGTCGCGAAGGTAATCAAAACCAAACTCATTGTTGGTTCCGTATAGAATATCCGCTAGGTAAGCTTGTTTCTTTTCTGGTGGCGGCATATTTGGCACGTTTACGCCAACTGTCATGCCAAGAAATTCGAAAAGAGGACGGTTTGTCTCAGCGTCACGCTTTGCTAGGTAGTCGTTCACGGTAACAACATGTACGCCCTTTCCTGCTAGAGCATTAAGGTAAGCGGGCAGCGTCGCTGTCAGAGTCTTACCTTCACCAGTACGCATTTCAGCAATCTGACCTGCGTTGAGCACCATACCACCAATAAGCTGGACATCGAAGTGACGCATACCATAAACACGCTTTGATGCTTCACGTACTGTCGCAAACGCTTCTGGTAACAGTTTATCTAAGGTTTCACCCTGTTCAAGACGCTGGCGGAACTCAACCGTTTTGGCTTTCAATTCTTCATCAGAAAGCGCTTCGAAGGTTGGCTCATAATTATTAATTTCTTTTACAATTTTTCTAAGGCGACGTAACGTGCGGTCGTTGCGACTGCCAATTACCTTTGTCAGTAGCTTAGTTATCATTTGCTATGCATCTCTCTTTACTTAGATCGGGCCCGATCTACATTCTATGCCTTCAGTCTCTAACAGTTTTGAACTAAGAATACTGAGATAAATCACTTTACTCAGATATTGCGATGAGAACTATAGATTTCAAGGCTTAAGTGGCGGTTAGTTTAAGGAATTTTACCTCTAACGACCAATAACAAGGTGATTTGTTTGAAGCATTCTTTATTTTTGTTCGTTATATGATGGATGTTTATCCGCTGAGAATAAAAATATACCCGCCAAACCGAGTATATTTGTCGACTGGACCTAAAAACTCACTTTGATCGGCAAGATCTTTTGAAGCGCTCTGGGCAGATCTTTGCCACGCGGCAAACGCCGAAAACAAAAAAACCAGGCTTTAGCCTGGCTTTTCAAATTTTATGCTTTTTACGCTACAACCATACTTGGTTCTGCGAAAGCGACCGGTGAAACCGCTTCTTCTTCAAACGTAACCCACTCCCACGCTTCTTGATCTGCTAGAACAGAACGCAACAATTGGTTGTTTAAACCATGGCCAGATTTAAACGCACGGAACTCACCAATTATTGGGTGCCCACACATGTAAAGGTCACCAATAGCATCCAATACTTTATGAGTCACAAATTCGTTTTCGAATCTCAAACCTTCTTCATTAAGAATACGGTATTCATCCAACACGATAGCGTTATCAAAACTACCGCCTAACACCAAATTCTGCGATTGTAGATATTCGATATCACGCATAAAGCCAAAGGTACGAGCTCGGGATATTTCCTTCACAAAGCCTTGCGAAGAGAAGTCAAACAATAAATGCTGCTCATCAGAATCAATCGCTGGGTGATTGAATTCGATTTCAAAGTCCATACGGAAGCCGTTGAATGGAACAAACTCCGCCCACTTATCGTCGTCTTCAAAACGTACAGGCTTTTTGATACGAATAAATCGCTTCGGCGCGTTTTGCTCTTCAATTCCTGCTTGTTGCAGAAGGAACACAAAAGGGCTAGCACTACCATCCATGATTGGAATTTCAGGGGCGTCTACTTCAACAATAATGTTGTCCACACCCATACCAGCAAGTGCGGCATTTAAGTGTTCAACCGTTGAAATACGCACACCTTCGTCGTTAACCAATGCGGTACAAAGCATAGTGTCACGAACGGATTCAGGATCTGCTGGAAAGTCGACAGGTGGATTTACATCCGTACGGCGGTAAATAATACCTGTGTTTGCAGCCGCTGGGCGAAGAGTAAGTGTAACTTTACGACCAGAGTGGAGACCCACACCAGTTGTTTTCACCATTTCTTTCAGAGTACGTTGTCTGATCATCTGCTTGCCTCAGTACTAATTGCTACAAAACACGGTCAATAAGCAATATTGACCGCGAATCGTACCATAATTTTGAACAGTGTCAAATTATGATTTAATTTTAGTCAGCCTGACGACGTAAGAATGCTGGAATATCCAGATACCCAGTGTCCTTATCAGCTTTCGGTGCAGCACTTTGTTGACCAGCACCGGAGCTCGAAGGAGCAGAACTTGTCGGCTGAGGAGTCACCTGAGGTTTCTCTTGCAAACTTGGTGCCGGTTTTTCTTCCACTTTATTGACAGCTGGCTGCTGAGTAGGTGCTGCTGGCTGAGTTTGTGGCTGAGCAACAGAGGCAACTTTCGTTTTTCCACCAGCCACCAATGTGATGTCAGGTTTCTTCTCTGTACCAATACCAGTAGCAACAACAGTGACACGAATTTCATCTGCCATATCAGGGTCTAACGAAGTACCAATAACAACTGTAGCATTATCTGAAGCAAATGCTTTCACTGTGTTGCCGACTGTTTCAAACTCATCCAGACGCATATCAAGACCAGCTGTAATGTTAACCAGAACACCACGAGCACCAGCGAGATCGATATCTTCTAGAAGTGGGCTTGAGATAGCCATCTCAGCTGCTTCTTCAGCACGGTCTTCGCCTTTGGCAACGCCGCTACCCATCATTGCATGACCCATTTCCGACATCACGGTACGAACATCCGCAAAGTCGACGTTAATCATGCCAGGACGAGTAATAAGCTCTGCAATACCTTGTACTGCATTCTTAAGTACGTCATTCGCGCTAGCAAAAGCTTCAAGTAGAGTGATACCACGACCCAGTACTTTCAGTAGCTTCTCGTTAGGAATCGTAATTAATGAGTCTACATGTTTAGACAGCTCTTCAATTCCTTGCTCAGCAAAAGCCAAACGCTTTTTGCCTTCAAAGCTAAATGGCTTAGTGACAACAGCGACAGTAAGAATGCCCAGCTCTTTTGCGACTTCTGCAATAACTGGAGCAGCTCCTGTACCTGTACCGCCACCCATGCCAGCTGCGATAAATACCATATCGGCACCATCGAGCTCTTCTTTAATTCTATCTCGATCTTCGAGAGCAGCGTCACGCCCAACCTGAGGGTTAGCGCCTGCACCCAGACCTTTGGTCATGTCACCACCAATCTGGATTACGCTATTAACGCTTGTTTTACGAAGCGCTTGCGCATCAGTGTTGATGCTAATGAACTCCACGCCTTCGATGGATTCACGTACCATGTGTTCAACGGCATTACCACCACCGCCACCAACCCCAACGACTTTAATTACTGCGTCGTCAGACATTTCCATCATCGGTTCAAACATGTGTTATCTCCGTTTATCCTGCTGCTCAGGTTAAAATTCTTTTTGTATCCAGTTACGCAAGCGTCCAAATAATGTCGTTACAGATTGGCGTTTCGGCTCATTGTATTCTGCATCGTCATTGATTTGGCTGTCTCTTGCATAATGAAGTAAACCCACCGCCGTCGAGTGATACGGCTCTTTTACATAATCTGTTAGCCCACTAACCTCAAGAGGCTTGCCGACTCGCACTTGATTGCGGAATACGCGTTCCGCACACTCTACCAATCCTTCAATCTGTGCAGCACCACCAGTCAGTACCACACCAGCTGCAAGGTGATGTTTAATCCCTTCTTCACGCAACTTTCCCTGAACGGTATCGATAGTTTGGTTAACCAGTCCCATCAACTCAGTATAACGAGGTTCAATCACCTCAGACAAAGTTTGTCTTTGTAAACTGCGCGATGGTCGACCTCCCACACTAGGAACGTTAACCGTGTCATCCTTGCTGACCAGCTCACTGAGAGCACAGCCATATTTAACTTTTATTTCTTCAGCATCACTTACTGGCGTACCAAAAGCAAAGGCAATATCGCTTGTTACAGCATTGCCTGCATAGGAAAAGACTTCCGTATGCCTCAGTGCACCACCAGTCCAAATCGATACATCCATAGTGCCAGCACCGATATCAACAACGCAAACACCCAGTTCACGTTCATCTTCAGTGATCACAGCATTACTCGCCGCTAAACCAGAATAAACCAGATGCTCAACCTTCAAACCGCAACGTTCAACAGCTTTGATGATGTTTCTTGCCATATCATTGTGGCAAGAGATCAAGTGAACGCTAACTTCCATTCTTACTCCTGATAAACCTAGCGGATTTTTAATCCCTTCTTGGTAATCAATCGTAAATTCTTGTGGAATTACATGCAGAATGCGCTGTTCGTCACCTATTTTGATAGATTTAGCAGTATGAATCGCACGGTCCATATCTTCTTGAGAAACTTCTTCGTCAGAAATAGTTCCCATGCCTTTTTCTATACGGCTAGCAATATGTCTACCAGAGATAGAAATAAATACATTACTGATTTGACACTCTGCCATCAGTTCGGCTTGGTCAACGGCTCGTTGGACCGATTTCACTACCGACTCAAGGTCGTTAACACCACCTTTGTCCATGCCACGAGAAGGACTACTTCCAGCGCCAATAATATTTATCTGACCATCAGGCAATACTTCTCCAACCAGAGCCGATACGGTTGCAGTGCCTATATCAAGACCAACAATAATGTTGTCATCAGCGGTCTTAGTCATCTGTACTCTCTTGTTCTAACTCTTGCTCAGGGAACCAACCAACTGAGGCTCCCGTATCATACCTGAGGTCAATATAGCTGACTCTTTGCGAGTCACTACCTAAGTTTTTGTATAAAGAGAGGAATCTTTCCACCCTCTCTTCTAAAGATTCTTTGCCCAGCTCAAGTCGGATACCGTTATCAAGAATGATTTGCCAAGCTCGGCGATCATTCAGCAGCAGCGAGGAAATCTTCAGATTCAGCGCCGCAAACTCCGGGCTAATTTTTCGCCAAACCGCCAGAACTTCCTGACTTGTTTCTGCAGGGCCATAGAGCTTTACGCGCTCTTCTGCCAACTTGCCAATATCACCGTTAAACACTTGTCCCTGACTATTAAGCAGCTCGTTTCCATTCCAGATAGCAACAGCTTTATATTCAGTCAGGAATACTTTCACGGTATCGGGCCATTGCTTGCGAATTGAAGCATGAGAAACCCAAGGGATCGCTTCGACTGTATCTTGGAGCACCTTTACATCCTGAGACATAAAGGTCCCAACATGCTGCAATGTAGCAAAGGCACGTTGCACATCCAGAGCTGAAACGTACTTCAACTCTCCTTCAAGGACGATTTTAGAAAGCGGTAAACGCTGATCATCCCACATCCAAGACAAAGTAGAGTGAAGGATTGAGCCTATTAACAGCAAAACCACCAGCAAAAATACACCACCCAAGGTATGCTTTTTAACTAGTGGTGAATCAGTAAAACGACGGCTTTCATTTAATGCGCTTTCAATCAAGTCCGTTGTCCCTGCTAGTCGCTCGCAACTCTAATCCCTATCTCATTTTTCGTAAAAAAGGCAAAAGCAATTACTTTAACCTTCGGATTATACTGGCGTCATTGAAAGTATCAAACACTGAAATTGAGAAATCGCACTTTAATTGCATTAATTCGTTCAAATAATCGAAATCTCACGTTTTCAGTCACGCCTTATGCATCTTATCGACATTTAACTCAAAAGCCGCCAATTGTTTTGCTACTTTGCCAATATCACCAGCACCTTGAGTTAGAACTAAGTCACCATCTTGCAAAACATTCGCTAAAACAGAGGGTAAGGTCGTGCTATCTGAAACAAAAATAGGATCAATTTTGCCTCGACTACGAATGGTTCGGCATAGTGCCCGTCCATCAGCACCAGCTATTGGCTTTTCACCCGCGGAGTAGACATCGAGCATTAACAACACATCCACTTGCTCTAGTACATTGGCAAAATCATCGTATAAATCACGAGTTCGGCTGTAGCGGTGTGGCTGAAAGATCATAACGAGTCGTTTGTCTTGCCATCCGTTGCGAGCAGCATGAATGGTCACATCCACTTCGGTAGGATGATGACCGTAGTCATCGACCAACATGGCACTGCCATTACCGGTATCAAACTCGCCTAGGTGCTCAAAACGACGTCCTGTGCCTTGCGTGCCTGCCATCGCACGTAAGATAGACTCATCGTCAATATCGTCTTCTGTCGCTACCGCAATGGCTGCAGCTGCATTCAGCGCGTTGTGTCGGCCAGGAATATTCAAGGTGATATCGAGATTCGCACGCCCCTGACGTACCACAGTAAATTTGCCTTGCTGCCCCTCTTGGCAATAATTTTCAATTCGCACATCAGCATCTTCAGCAAAGCCATAAGTAATCACTTGGCGGCTGATACGAGGAATGAGCTCACGAACCACCGGGTCGTCAATACACACAATCGCCTGTCCATAGAACGGCAAGTTATGCAGAAAATCGATAAAGGTTTGCTTCAGCGTTTCAAAGTCACCACCATAGGTATCCATATGATCCGCTTCAATGTTGGTCACAATGCTGACCATAGGCTGCAAGTGAAGGAAAGAAGCATCACTTTCATCTGCTTCAGCAATCAGAATACGGCTAGAGCCTAAGCGAGCATTAGTTCCTGCGCTTTTAACTAGACCACCATTGACAAACGTTGGGTCAAGCTCCGCTTCTGAGTATATCTGTGTCACAAGGGCCGTAGTAGTGGTTTTGCCATGTGTTCCCGCTACAGCAATCCCATGCCTGAAACGCATCAGCTCCGCCAACATTTCTGCTCGGCGGACAACAGGAACTCGCGCCGCTCTTGCCGCTTTAATCTCAGGGTTTTCTTCATTGATGGCCGTCGAGACAACCACAACACTGGCTTGATGTACATTGCTTTCGGCATGGCCAATAAAGATGGTCGCGCCTTTTTTAGCTAACCGATCTGTGACAGGGTTTTCAGCTAAGTCAGAACCGGTAATTTGGTAACCTTCATTAAGTAGGACCTCGGCAATCCCACTCATTCCTGCGCCACCGATACCGATGAAATGGATACATTTAACACGGCGCATTTCTGGCACCATGGCGCGAATTTGCGCTAAGTCTTGAGTATGTTGAATTGTCATGAATCTATCTCGTTAATTCGTTAGCGCTATGATGGCATCAGCCACTTTAGTATCTGCGTCTAATTTTGCTGCTGCTCTTGCTTTGTTCGCCATTTCGAGCAGCTTAGTTCGATCTAATTGCTGAATCTGATCCACCAACTTATCGACGGTCAAGTCTGGCTGCTCGATCATTTTCGCTGCTCCGCACTCCACTAAATGATCAGCGTTCAACGCTTGCTGCCTGTCTTTGTGCATAAAGGGAATAAATACCGCACCGATACCTGCCGCAGACACTTCAGAGACGGTTAAAGCACCGGAACGACAAACGATGAGATCTGCCCAAGCGTAAGCCTCTGCGACATTATCGATAAACTCTGTTGTGTCAGCCTTATCTACACCAGCCGTTTGATATGCCGCTGACACGTCAATCTGATTGTTTTTGCCTGCCTGATGGCGCACTTGATAACCTTCACCAAGTTTCGACATTGCTTCTGGCATAGTGCGGTTGAGAATTTGCGCGCCTTGACTCCCCCCCATCACTAGGATGCGGATTGTATCTTTGCGCTCGGTCATTCTTAGTTCTGGTTCAGGCAAAGCGACGACATCTTCACGAACAGGGTTTCCGACCACCTCTGCGTTGGGAAAAGCACCGGGAAACGCTTGAAAAACCTTCGATGCGATACGGGATAGCCACTGGTTGGTTAATCCTGCCACCGCATTTTGCTCATGCAGAACAACTGGAACCCCCAGCATCTTAGCCGCGATACCGCCAGGGCCGCTGACGTACCCGCCCATACCGAGTACGGCATCAGGTTGCCATTGCTGCATATGTTTCTTTGCTTGCAGTATAGCATTCGCAATTTGAAACGGTGCTTTGATAAGGCGACTCAGCCCTTGACCACGTAATCCTTTGACTTTAATAAAGTCAATCTCGATACCATGCTTAGGCACCAGTTCCGCTTCCATACGATCAGCAGTGCCTAGCCAACGGATTTCCCATCCTTGTTGCTGAAGCTTCTTGGCAACCGCCAAACCCGGAAATACGTGACCACCGGTACCTCCGGCCATCACCATTAATCTCTTATTCTTTTTCATCTTCATCTTTCTGTTGCAGCTCGCTATGCGATGCGATCAATCGACATTCATGATCGATCCGGAGCAATATCGCAACGGCAGTCGACATTATAATCAGACTCGAACCACCGTAGCTAATCAAAGGTAACGTTAGGCCTTTCGTCGGCACCATACCAGCCGCCGCGCCTACGTTGACCAAGGTCTGAAAAGCAAACCAAATACCAATGCCGAATGCGAGGTACCCGCCGAACAATAAGTCATGATCAAACGCTTTTCGTCCGATCAAAATCGCTTTGACCACCAGACTAAATATCAGTATTAACACCAATACCACGCCGACAAAACCAAGCTCTTCAGCTAATACGGCAAAAACGAAGTCTGTATGTGCTTCCGGCAAGTATTCTAATTTTTGAATAGAGTTACCTAGCCCCTGACCAAACCACTCTCCGCGACCAAAAGCCATCAGTGACTGAGTCAACTGGTAGCCGCTACCAAACGGGTCTTCCCAAGGATCAAGAAATGACGTCACACGGCGCATTCGGTAAGGTTCGACCAAGATAAGGCCTACAACTGAGGCAATCCCGACCACCATCAATGCCAAGAATTGAGTGAGCTTGGCCCCAGCAATAAACAACATACCGAACAAGGTCACCAACATAACGATGACAGTACCTAGATCGGGTTGAAGCAGTAGCAAACTTGCTAAGGTTCCAAATACAATAATGGGTTTAATAAAACCGCCAAAGAAGCTAGAGCGCACTTCTTCATGCTTACGTACTAAATAGCCCGACATGAAAATGAATAGTGACAGTTTTGCGACTTCAGCAGGCTGAAGGTTAAACAGACCGAGAGGTATCCAGCGCGAAGCACCGTTCACCGATTTACCCGCAACAAGTACCACGACAAGCAGGAAAAACGACAACCCAAGCAATAAAGTGCTGTACTGCGACCATTTCTTCAGTGGCACCTGGAGGATCACACTTGCCGTCGATAACGCTAACACTAAAAATATCGCGTGGCGGAACATAAAGTGGAAAGGTTGATCAGTTAAGCGCGAACTGATTGGAAACGAAGCGGATGTCACCATGACTAAGCCCGTCAACATCAATCCTAAAGAGATCCACACCAGTTGACGGTCGAATAAAGCCTCTGGTGACGAAGTGGTCATCCAGTGTTTAGTATTCGCTAGCAAGTGTCGTATCTGCATTCCCGTTGGCTTATCTACGCATAATGTTTGGCTAGAGCAGTGAAAGCATCGCCGCGCGCCATAAAGTTCTTAAATTGGTCAAAGCTGGCACAAGCTGGAGATAACATAATCATATCACCGGCTTCCACTCTTGGGCTGGCCCATTTCACTATATCTTCCATAGTCTCGAAACGTTTTGCATTGCGATGCAAAGGAAGAAACTTGTCACCATCAGCGCCAAAGCAGCATAGCTGGACATCCAATTGGTCCAAAGCAGGCTGTAACTCTGAAAAATCAGCGCCTTTACCATCTCCGCCAACCAACAAGTAGAGTTTACCGGAGAGTGATAAGCCTGACAGCGCAGCTAAAGTGCTCGCGACATTGGTAGCTTTCGAATCATTGACCCATTTAACGCCGTTATTATCCGCAACGACCTGACATCGATGTGTCAGACCGTTGTAAGACTTAAGTGCATCTATTCCAAGAGAAATATCAACACCTGCTTGTTCGAGTAGGGCAAGTACGACCAGCGCGTTAGCAACATTGTGTCTTCCTACTAGGCTTAGCTCGTCAGACGCCAGTATTTTTGCATCTTGGTGACACAAATACTCTCTTCCTTCCACTACTTTGACATGGAACTCGCAACTTTTTTCAAGGCTAAATTCGACTAGAGGGGCATCTTTCTTATCTGGGTAGGTCGCAGGATCATCTGCATTGACAATGCACGTCTGTGCTTGCTCAAAAATGCGAAGCTTTGCCTGACGGTATCCTTCCATATCGTCATAACGATCCATATGATCTTCCGATAAATTCAGGAATGCCGCGGCTTTTAGAGAAAGGCTAGAAGTAGTTTCTAGTTGGAAGCTGGAGAGTTCGAGCACATATAACTCAGCATCTTGATCCAACAGTTCCAGCGCAGGCACTCCGATATTGCCGCCAATCGCTGTCTTCACGCCAGCAGCATTGGCGACGACACCCGTCAAGTCCGTAACCGTGCTTTTCCCATTCGAACCAGTAATGGCCACAACTGGCTTATCCACCTGCCAAGCAAACAGCTCGATGTCTCCAACCACTTGTACACCTGCGTTGAGCGCCTGTTGAATTTCAGTAGTAGCAAGCGCGATACCTGGGTTTGCCACCACTAAATCCGCATTTAGCAACCAGTCGCTGTTCCAGCCGCCAGCATGTAACTCAACACTTTGAGGTAGAGCTTCGCTTCCCGGTGGATTTTCACGGGTATCGATGACGCGAATGGTGAGGTTGTAAGGCAATTTTGCTAAGTATTTAACGACTGAGAGCCCGGTAATACCGAGCCCTACAACGACAACACTCTCTATGTTCTGCCAACGATCCATAGTCAAATTCCGTTTTCCTTAACGTACTTTCAGTGTTGCTAAACCAACTAAAACCAGAACAATGGAAATGATCCAAAAACGCACAATCACACGAGGCTCAGGCCAACCTTTTAGCTCGTAGTGGTGATGAATAGGCGCCATACGGAAAATACGTTGACCACGTAGCTTGTAGGAACCAACCTGAAGAATCACCGACAGGGTTTCCATCACAAATACACCGCCCATGATCACCAACACAAACTCTTGACGAACAAGAACTGCAATGGTGCCCAGTGCGCCGCCTAATGCAAGTGAACCAACATCGCCCATAAAGACTTGGGCTGGATAGGTGTTAAACCATAAGAATCCTAAACCCGCACCGACTATTGCCGTACAGACGACCACCAGCTCGGAAGCATGAGGAACATAAGGAATGTGCAGGTAGTTGGCGAAGTTAACATTACCGGTTGCCCAAGCAATCGCTGCGAAGCCTGCCGCCACCAAGACTGTTGGCATAATGGCCAAGCCATCAAGACCATCGGTCAAGTTAACCGCATTACTGGTACCGACAATAACAAAGTAAGTCAATACGATGTACATCAGGCCAAGCTGAGGCATGATGTCTTTAAAGAAAGGCACAACCAGTTGAGTCGCCGAGGTGTCTTTACCATGTGCATACAAAGCAAAAGCCACAACCAGAGCGATCGCCGATTGCCAGAAGTACTTCCAGCGCGCGATCAGGCCATCGGTATTTTTGCGCACGACTTTCCGATAATCATCAACAAAGCCCACAGCACCATAGCCAATCAGGACAGCCAGCACCGCCCAAACGTAAGGATTGGAAAGATCGGTCCAAAGTAAAACGGTCGTCACAATTGCAGTCAGGATCATGATCCCCCCCATTGTCGGGGTACCACGTTTACTAAAGTGTGACTCTGGACCTTCGTTACGTACGACCTGACCAATTTGCAACATCTGCAAACGGCGGATCATGCGCGGTCCCATCCACAAAGATATGCCTAATGCGGTCAAAACACTTACGATGGCACGAAACGATAGGTACTCGAACAAACGGAAGAATGAAAAGTATGGCTGTAGAAGCTCTGCAAGCCAAATGATCATGTATACATCTCCTTCAAAGCAGCGGCGATCTTGCTCATTCCTGCACTGTTCGCCCCTTTTACAAGTAATGTATGAGGGCCAGTTTGCTGGCTGAGCTGCTGCTCAATAAACTCAATCATATGGTCATGAGTATCAAAGTGCATTCCCTGACAAACGTCGCTGATCGCTTTGGTATCAGCGCCAAAGGTAAGCACATGTTCAAATTTAAATGGGGCAGCATGTTCACCGACTTGGCGATGAAGTGCAAGACTTTCTTCCCCCAACTCAGCCATATTGCCTAAAACAAGCCAGCGCACTCCATCAAAACTATTCAGCAGATCTGCAGCCGCTTTCATAGCAGGGACACTGGCATTATAACTGTCATCAATCAGTCTAATGCTATCGGTTAGATCGACAGTTTCAACTCGACCTTTCACTTTTGATAAGTTGGCAAGGCCAGAGGCGATCATTTCTGTTGTTGCACCCAATTCCAGTGACAACGCCGTCGCTGCCAATGCATTCGATACATTATGTTGACCAATAATGCCAAGTTTGACATCGAAAGACGTCTCTGGTGTCTGAATGGTAAAAGAAGCTTCACCATTCACGTTCATTGTTACATTACGCGCTTTATATTCCGCACTGTTATCAGATAGTGAAAATGTCTTCACCGTTTTGTCAGACAGTACTTCTCGCCAGTGTTCTCCACCATTGCTATCTAGGTTTACAATCGCGACAGAACCAGGTTTAAGCCCCTGATAAATTTCACCTTTAGCACGTTTTACTCCATCCATTGAGCCGAAGCCTTCCAAGTGCGCTGCTGCAACGTTATTAACCATTGCGACATCCGGGTTAACCAGTTGTGTCGTATAAGCGATTTCTCCAACATGGTTGGCTCCGAGCTCAATGACTGCAAAGTCATCTTCCGGTTGGGAACGTAACAAAGTCAGTGGAACACCGATATCATTGTTAAAGTTGCCAGCGGTATACAGCACTTGGCCTTTCTGAGTCATAATACTAGCGACCATCTCTTTGACTGTGGTTTTGCCACAGCTCCCCGTAATCGCAACGGTTGGAGTTTGACACACTTGATGAACAAACTGGCCCAACTTACCCAGTGCGACTTTGGTATCTTCGACCAGTAGCTGAGGCACCTGAACGTCAACCGCTTTGCTGACCAACAAAGCGCTCGCTCCAGCCGAGGCAGCCTGTCCTGCAAAGTCATGGGCATCAAATCGCTCACCCACCAATGCAACAAACAGAGACCCCGACTCAATCGTTCTCGTATCCGTTGAGACAGATTCAATAGCGGTATCATCACCGATGAGTTGGGCATCAAGTACATCAACAAGCTGAGACAGCATCAGAGTAATCATAATGTTAGCTCCAGAAGTCGTTGGGCTGATTCTCGATCAGAGTAATGAACCGTTTCATTAGCCAGCACTTGGTAGTCTTCATGGCCTTTACCGGCGATCAAAATAATATCATCGCCACTACTGTGCTTTAGTGCATGTACCAAAGCGTTATAGCGGTCATGTTCAACAATGGCATTTTCAGGTGAAGCCATACCCGCCAACATATCTTTTACTATCGCAGACGGCGACTCGCTACGAGGGTTATCATCGGTCAGGATCACCACGTCAGCTAACTTTTCGCCGATAGAAGCCATCATCGGGCGCTTACCTGTATCTCTGTCCCCACCACAACCAAATATGGCCCAAAGTCGTCCATTACAATGCACTTTCAGAGCTAATAGCGCTTTTTCCAATGCATCTGGTGTATGAGCATAATCCACCACGACCTTGGCTTTGCCTTGTGCATGAAACAGCTCCATACGTCCCAAGACTGGTTTAAGTTGGCTGGCACTTTCAACCAATATTTGCTTATCGATACCCAGTGACAACAAGGTAGCAAAAGCCACCATCACATTACTAGCGTTGAACTCTCCGATCAAAGGAACGGTAAAACGACCCTCACCATACTGACCAGAAAAACTCAGAGTAATACCCGCTTCAGAATATTGAACTTGTGTAGCGAAGACCCCTTTGCCCGTTTGAATCGGAGACAAAGAAACAGGAATACAGTTATCAAGCAGTTCGACCCACGATGCACCGACCGTATCATCAATATTGATCACCGCTTTAGCGCAATCATGCACGGTAAACAGTGATAGTTTCGCTCGGGCGTATTCTTCCATCGTGCCGTGATAATCAAGATGATCACGACTCAAGTTTGAGAACACTCCTACCGAAAAGCTGAGAGCCTTAACTCTATTTTGCACAAGGCCATGAGAAGAAATTTCCATCGCCGTGTATTGCGCGCCTTGGTCTTCCAATTCAGACAAGGTTTGCTGAATTTCAAGCGCATTACCTGTGGTGTTCAATGCAGGCGTCAACGACTCAAGAAAACCATTGCCTGTTGTTCCTAATACAGCTGCGCGCTGGCCGGACAGTTCCAGCCACTGAGCAATCAATTGTGTGATGGTGGTTTTACCATTGGTTCCAGTCACTGCGATCAACTGGTTATAACTGAGTGGTTGCAAACGACTCGCTAGTTGAGATAGCTTCTGGCTCAAATCCGCAATATAAACCACAGAAACGCTGCCTAACTGCTCTACTTTGCCATGCACGTTTTGTTCACCTGCTTCAGCGATAATTGCGTTCGCACCTTGCTGGATTGCTGCATGAATAAACTGTCGACCATCTACCGTATGACCTTTAATCGCAACAAACGTCGAGCCCGTCTTTATTTTACGGCTATCGAGCTCTAGCCTTTGAATAGCAACATCATTGCAAACTTGGTGTGAAAGAGATACCCAAGGTGCAAGCAGATGAGTCAGTGTGAGTTCTTTGGACATTTAACGTCTCACTTATTCTTCTTTAAATCGGTTTTCATCAGGCGCTACATTCAATATCTGTAGTGTGCCTTTTAAAATCTCGGAAAACACAGGGCCAGCAACCGAACCACCGTAATAGTTATCCCCTTGTGGTTCGTTGACTACCACCACTACAGCAACTCGTGGATTACTCACAGGGGCAACACCTGCTGTATAAGCGAAGTATTCGTCGCCATAGCCACCCGCAATTGCTTTACGAGATGTACCGGTTTTTGCCGCCACGCGATAACCGGGAACGGCGGCCTTGGTCGCGGTGCCTCCGGGCTGGGTCACGGTTTCCAACATGTTCAGCACCATATGTGCATTATTTTCGTCAATCACCTGACGTGACAAGTCTTGCTGATTGTTTTCGATAATGTGAATCGGTTGGTATTTACCGTAGTTGCCTAGCGTCGCATAAGCATGTGCCAGTTGAAGAGGCGTAATAGTCAGACCATAACCGAACGCTAAGGTCGCAATCTCAAACTTAGACCAGCGACGTCGGTTGGGGAATATCCCTGGGGTTTCACCCACTAGGTTAAGCCCAGACATTTCACCGAACCCGACCGAACTATACATACCAAGCAGGGCTTCTAAAGGCATGTCGAGCGCCAGCTTAGCGACACCGATGTTACTCGATTTCTTCAAAATCGTAGTCAGATCCGCTTTCCCTACTTTGGATGTATCACGCACTCTCTGACCACCGATTGGCATAATGCCGTTGCCAGTATCAATGACGGTGTCTTTATCAGCGACACCATTATCCAGTGCAGCTAAGACAACAAAAGGTTTCACCGTTGAGCCAGGTTCAAACGCATCGGTGATGGCTCGGTTTCTCATTTTTGCCGATTGAAGGTCAGAACGGTTATTTGGGTTGTAAGACGGTGCGTTAACCATAGCTAGCACGGCGCCGGTTTTTACATCCAATATTACAGCAGTGCCCGAGGTGGCTCGGTAATCCGCCACGGCTTGCTTGATAGAACGATAGGCAATGGCCTGAATACGCTGATCAATTGTCAGTTCTAGTGGTTTGCCTTCTTCTCGCTCTTCCAATGAAATGTTTTCAACTACCCTGCCATATCTGTCTTTACGAATGATGCGTTTACCCGCTTCACCTGTCAGCCATTTATCATAGCTACGCTCAACACCTTCTAATCCGTGTCCATCAATTCCTGTTACACCGACTAAGTGAGCACTAACCTCACCTGTCGGATAATAGCGGCGAGATTCCGCTTTCAGCCCCACACCTGCGAGCTTAAGCTCACGGATATAGTTGGCCATTGCAGGGCTAACTTGGCGCTGAAGATAGACAAAACGGCGGGATTTATTGCTGCGGATTTTATCGACCATTTCTTTACGGTCGAGGCCAAGCACATCCGCCAGCGCATACCAGCGATCCATATTGGCAAAGCCGTTGCGTTTAAAGATGGTCGCAGGATCTGCCCACACCGCTTCAACAGGTACACTGACCGCCAATGGCTCACCATTGCGATCGGAAACAATACCTCGTGCAGAGTGAATGGTTTTGGCACGAACTGAGCGCAAATCCCCCTGCTGGATTAGATTATCGGGCTCAACAATCTGGATGTAAGCAATGCGGGTGACCAGCGCAGCGAAGGCACTGAAGACAAAAAATAAAACCAGATAAAAACGCCATCGGATCAAGCTCGGCGGCTCAACAACCGCTTCTTTCTTAGGCGCAGAGGAGGCTTTGTTTTTACTCATGGGAGATCAATCACCACTTCTTTATCTGAGTCCGGGCGTTTCATTTGCAGTTCGTCTTTGGCAATTTCTTGCACTCGGCTGTGTTCAGCCAATGCCGTCTCCTCAATCAACAAGTTGCGCCACTCGTTGTCCAGCCGTTCACGTTCCTGCAAGGCTTGATCTTTTTCGGTAATGGCCTGTCGTGTGTGGTGTGTGGTGAAAACCACTCCCATGGCTGATGCAAAGATCAAAATCAGCACCAGCAAAGGCACTCGCCCCACAGTAAGTAGGTCGAGAGCGATCAATTTGGCGAGATTAGGAGTGGGTTTACTCATTACTATTAAAGTTTTTCCGCAATACGTAGCACAGAGCTTCGAGAGCGAGTATTAATATCAACTTCTTGCTTGGAAGGCTTAATTGCTTTACCGATCGGTTTTAAGTTAGCGCTGCCCAGTGCTTTAATTTGCGCTTCCGTCATTGGAATACCATGAGGCACTTCAGGACCTTTGCTCTCCTTGCGAATAAATCGCTTCACCATGCGATCTTCAAGGGAGTGGAAACTGATCACGGACAAACGACCTTCCGGAGCCAAAATACTGGCTGCGCCTTTTAACGCGGTGTCAATTTCTTCCAACTCACTGTTGATGTAAATACGGAACGCCTGGAATGAACGCGTGGCTGGGTGCTTTTTCTCTTTAAAACTCTTTGGCGCCGCGTCAGAAATAAGTTTAGCAAGCTGACCTGTACGCGTCAGAGGTTCGTTTTCTTCATTCTCACGGTAAGCAACAATCGCTTTAGCAATGCGACGAGCATGTTTATCTTCACCGAACTCACGAATAACCCAAGTGATGTCATCAAGATCGGCTTCCATCAACCACTGCGAGACAGGAATACCCGATGTCGGATCCATACGCATATCCAGTGGGCCATCTTTCATAAAACTGAAGCCACGCTCGGCATCATCAAGCTGAGGTGATGAAACACCAAGATCAAGCAAGACACCATCTACTTGGCCGACTAAACCTCGCTCTTCTGCATACTTAGCCATACCTGAGAAAGGACCATGAATAATGGTAAATCTAGGGTCATCAATCGTTTGAGCTTCAGCAATAGCTTGCGGATCGCGATCAATACTGAAAAGGCGACCCTGTTCACCCAGTTGGGAAAGAATTTGGCGACTGTGACCACCACGACCAAAGGTTCCGTCAATGTAGGTACCATCAGGCTTAATCGCTAAGCCATCGATAGACTCATGCAGTAATACAGAAATGTGCTTAAATTCTTCGGTCATGATTTTTTATCTCGCTCTCGCACCGACGCGCTCAAACTCTCCAGTGTACTGATTTAGAAGGTGATCGCCACCCATAGCGAACTGGAACACGTGATATTGCGCTAAGTTTAGTGCTTGCAGAATTAATTTCGTCAATAAAAAGCAAAAAACCCATCATAACGCTGAGGTTACGATGGGTCTCGAATAGGTGGAGCCGACATGTAAGCCGGGTTCTGTTCCGCTTGCGCGGTGGTAGCCATTCGTCTAGGCCAGCAATCGCTCACTGGCTCGAGCAACCTACCCGCCTCCTTACGCGAGCAACGCAATGTGGAAGCCTATTTGGTCTTGCTCCGGGTGGAGTTTACCCTGCAACGAACTGTTGCCAGTCGTCCGGTGCGCTCTTACCGCACCCTTTCACCCTTACCTGTGCTCTTACGAGCCATCGGCGGTCTTCTCTCTGCTGCACTTGTCGTAGGCTTGCGCCCCCCAGGCGTTACCTGGCACCCTGCTCTATGGAGCCCGGACTTTCCTCCCCTTCATCAGTCTCCCCAGCACAAGGCTAAGGGACATCAATGAAGCAGCGACTACCCAGTCAACTCCGAGGCGGATTGTATAGAGATTGAATCAAAGTGTCTAGCGAGATCACAGATTTGCTGTAAACGAGAGACTGAGTGGTGAAGAAATACACAGAAGAGCAACAAAACACAGAGTCGAGGTTACTCTCTCCCGACTCTGTCATCTAGATTCACCTTCTTAATCGAGGTTATCTAATCCCCACTTATACAGCGCATTTTTTTTGAGGTTGTAGATTTCAGCAGCCATGGCAGCGGCTTTCTTTAATGGTAACTCTTTCGTCAAAATAGCCAGCGTGCGAGTCGCTTCTTCAGGTAGAGAGTCCATTGCTGCCGCGCGGTAACCATGAATCAGCAGTGCCATTTCACCTCTTTGCTGATTTTCGTCTGCTTTTACCCACTCAATCAATTCGCCAAGCGGTAAGCCCTGAATGGTTTCAAAGGTTTTCGTCAGCTCACGAGCGAGTACAACCTCACGCTCTGGGCCGAGAATATCCAGCATATCCTCGAGAGAGTCGACGATACGATGCGGAGATTCATAAAAAATACAAGTACGTTCTGCCTTTGCAATCTCAAGAAATTTATCTTTTCGCCCCTTACTTTTCGCTGGCAGAAACCCTTCAAAGCTAAATCGGTCAGAAGGCAAACCAGACGCACTTAACGCAGTAATCACAGCACACGCGCCAGGAAGTGGCACAACTTTAACCCCAGCCTGACGACATTTTGTGACCAGATGATACCCTGGGTCACTGATTAATGGCGTTCCTGCATCCGAAACTAGGGCAATTAAGTGCCCAGCTAACAGTTTCTCAACCAAAACTTGCGCTTTTTGCTGCTCATTATGATCATGTAATGCAAAAGTTTTGGTCGGAATGCCAAAATGAGACAGCAATTTGCCAGTATGACGCGTATCTTCGGCAGCTATCAGATCAACATTTGTTAAAACGTCGAGCGCTCGTTGAGTGATATCACCTAAATTGCCAATTGGAGTTGGGACAATATAGAGAGTTGGGACCTCAGTTGGTAAGGTTTTGTTATCTGTCATTTGTTTACCATCACTTCAACGATTAATATAGACACAATTTTATACGGAATTAGTTAATAACTCATGGCCATGAAAAACCAAAAGCGACTCAGTGTAACACGCTTACTGACTCCTGTAGCCCTTGCTGTCACACTGGCGGCCTGTTCTACTGCACCTTCAACACCGACTTATGTTGATATAACGCTTGCCCCTAACCAGTCCATGCAGACTTACCTAATGCGTGCAGACAGCAGTGAAGGCAATATTCAGAGTGATTGGTTAATCATGGCTTTAAAAGCCGCCATTGAATCAAACGATATCACTCAGGCTGAATTGTTAATAAAGCGCCTCGGCCGACAAAACTTAACCCAACTGCAGCAAGCAGAATGGCAACTGGCGCGTGCTGATGTGTTGATGAAGCAAGAGAAATACGAAGAGGCGCTCAGCAAACTTAACTTCAAGCCATCTTGGAATTTGGCCGATGAACAGTGGAAAGCCTACCACCAGACACGAGCAAAACTCCTGACTCAACAAGGCCAGTATTTCGAAGCAGCTCGCGAACTGACTAAGTCATCAGAGTATGTTGACCAAGCGGAACAAGAAGCTATCGCTCAGGGCGTGTGGACCAACCTCAATCAATACAGTCAGTACCAGATTACCCAATTTTCAGCTGAGCCGAATGAAGCCATCCTAGACGGTTGGTTGCAACTAGCGATATACACTAAAACCTTATCCAGCAACATTCCTCAGCTTAAAAACACCCTAGAAAAGTGGCTAGAAGAAAATCCGGATCACCCGGCAGCGGCTTATACTCCTCAAGCGATTAGCGATATTCTCGACCTCGAAATTGTCAAACCCGTCAGTACGGCTTTGCTCCTGCCTTTATCTGGTAAGTTCGCCAAACAAGCTCAGTTGATTCGTGACGGCTTCATCCTAGAAATGATGAACGACACGCAGCGTGATGAGAATGCCAACCTGACTGTGATCGATACCAACACTGTGACACCAGAGCAGTTAGAGCAGACTTTAGTAGAGAAAAACATCGACTTTGTTGTTGGTCCACTGATTAAAAGCAACATTGAAAAGCTACAGCAAGCACAAGCCAGCTTTTCGCGCCCACTACCTACCTTAGCGTTAAACATTCCAGATGACCTAGAAGCGGGCAATAACACTTGCTATTTGGCACTCTCACCAGAGCAAGAAGTTGCTCAGGCGGCAAAACACCTATTGCTCAAGGATATCGCTACCCGCTAATTCTCGCTCCACAAGGCAGGCTTGGCACCCGTGTTGTTGAAGCCTTCGAAGGGGAATGGAAGAAATACAGTAAAGATAAAGTCGCGGTGAATCTATTGGCGACAAACGCCAGCTTCAACGTGATATCAATAAAGTCTTTGGCTTACAAGAAAGCCAGCAGCATATCGCCCAAATGGAATCACTACTTGATATACCTCTCGAAAGCCAACCGCGCAGCCGTCGCGATATTGATGCAGTATACATAGTGGCAGGTAGTTCAGAGCTAACACTGATCAAGCCATTTATAGAAGTAGCAGTGAACCCAGATACCGCACCACCTAAACTGTTCTCAAACTCACGCAGTAACAGTGGCCGCCAGCAATATGAAGACCTCACAGGCGTGATGTACAGTGACATCCCGCTATTAATACAGCCAAATGCAGCATTGGAAGCGCAAATGGAGCAATTGTGGCCGAAAGATTCTAATGCAGAGAAACGCCTTCAAGCGCTTGGTATGGATGCATACCTGCTAATGGAACAATTGCCACAAATGAAAGTTGTTCAAGGCCATACTTTGCAGGGCAATACCGGTGTACTGAGCATCAACGAAGACTGCGTAGTACAACGAGAAATCAGCTGGGCTGAACATGGTGTGGCTAAGTAAACGCCAAAGTGGTGAACACTACGAAACCTTGGCGGAGCAATACCTCATCCGCCAAGGCCTGTCATCGATTGAGCGAAACTTCCATTCCAAAGGTGGTGAACTCGATCTTATAATGCAGGAAGGCACTACCATAGTGTTTGTTGAAGTACGTTACCGCTCAAACCAACACTATGGCCACGCTGCAGAAACGGTTACCCAAAGCAAAATGCACAAGCTCATCAAAACAGCCAACGTCTGGTTGATGAAACAGGGTAAGTCCGCACACACAACCGATTTTCGATTTGACTTGGTGGCCTTGCATCAGCAAGGTAAGCAAATCGAGTGGATAAAAAACGCAATAACTCAAGGATAATCAATGCTAGACAGCATTAAAGACAGCTTTACAGAAAGTATTCAGATTCAAATTGCCGCCGCAGAAGCTCTGCCAGATGCGATTACCCACGCCGCACAGGCCATGGTCGCCAGCCTACTCAATGGGAATAAGATCTTATGCTGCGGTAACGGTGGCTCTTCCTCTAATGCACAACAGTTTGTCTCGTGTCTGCTCAACCGCTTTGAAACCGAACGTCCAAGCCTACCTGCAATGGCGTTAACGGCCGACAATACCACCCTGACTGCGGTAGCCAATGATTACCATTATGAGGAAATCTTCTCAAAACAGGTCAGAGCTTTTGGCCAAACAGGAGATATCTTGCTGGCTATATCGACCAGTGGTAACAGTAAAAACATCATCAAAGCCATGGAAGCAGCCGTGACGCGTGATATGACGATCATTGCCTTCACAGGTAAAGATGGCGGCGAGATGGCAGGTTTACTGGGAGAAAACGATGTGGAAATTCGGATACCATCTCACAGAACGGCAAGAATTCATGAAGTGCATATGGTGACACTGCACTGCTTATGCGATCTTATCGATCAAGTACTGTTCCCAGCTCACGAAGAGTAAGTTATGAAACACCTTAAAGCTTTTGTCATAACCTGTATGCTACTCAGCACAACTGGCTGTGCAGGTTTGTTTGTTGCTGGCGCAGCAACGACCGTCAATGTTGTCACCGACACCCGCACAACACAAGAGATGTGGGATGACAACAATATCGAGTTTGAAGTGGCAGGCTTAGCGAATAAGCCACCTTTTCAGCGGGAGGTCAGAATTACCGCCAGTTCCTACGACGGCACAGTGGTACTAATGGGCCAAGCAAGTAATCAGGATCTGCTCAACCAGTTTGTCGCTAAAACCAAAGAGCTGAAAGGCGTAGAGAAAATTCATAACCAAGTCCGTATTAAAGCTCCACTTTCTGTTGGCCAAATCAGTCATGACAGCTGGATCACAACCAAAGTGAAATCCGCCTTACTGACAAATAGTGAGCTTAATGGCATTAAAGTGAAAGTGATTACAGAAGACAAAGAAGTCTTCTTGCTGGGCTATGTATCTCCCGAACAAGCGGATATTGCCGTGGATGTTGCACGTAACATATCCGGAGTCAAACAAGTCATCAAAGCATTCCAAACTGGAAGCTAGTCACTTCTCAAGGCACAAAAAAAGCAGCGAATTTGCTGCTTTTTGTTTATTTGACTACTCGCAAACTTGGGCGACCTTTCGGCCTTGGCGGCTCATCATCTGGAGTCGGTTCGTCGTCATCGGACTCTGTCGCTAAGGACAGGCTTGATTCTTCTTCTACCAACTCTTCGACATCCGCCATGTCTTCTTCTTCGAAGTCATCCATGTAAGCATCTTCTGGTTCAAACATCGTACCTGCACCGTTCTCACGGGCGTAGATGGCTTGCACGGCATACAATGGAACAATGACAGAGTGAGGACGACCTGAGAAGCGAGCACTAAATGTAATCGCTTCATTGCCCAACTCTAAATTCCCCACCGCTCGAGGAGCAATATTCAGAATGATCTGGCCATCCTGAACAAACTCAACCGGCACACGAACGCCTGGAAGAGTAGCAGCCACGACTAAATGCGGGGTCAAGTCGTTATCCACCAGCCAATCATAAAATGCACGAAGCATATATGGTCGGCGTGGCGTCATTTTTTCTATGTCCATTTCGCTTCCAATTAGCGACTCAGACGCATTTCACGTTCAGCTTCTGTCAAAGAGGCTAGGAAAGAATCACGCTCAAATACGCGGTTCATGTAAACCTTCAGCTCTTTAGAACCCGGACCGACAAGCTCGATACCTAGCTGAGGCAAACGCCACAATAGCGGAGCTAAATAACAGTCGATCAGACTGAATTCTTCGCTCATGAAGTATTCAAATTCAGCAAAAACCGGACCTAGAGTAAGAAGGTCGTTGCGTAACTTGTTGCGTGCAGCTTCTGCTTCTTCAGCATTGCCTTTGACAACTTTCTCTGCCAGTGAATACCAGTTTTTCTCAATACGGTAAATCATCAGACGGCTGTTACCACGAGCAACTGGGTATACAGGCATCAAAGGTGGATGTGGGAAACGCTCATCCAAGTATTCCATGATGATTTTTGAGTCGTAAAGGGCAAGCTCACGATCTACCAAAGTAGGTACTGATTTATATGGGTTCAGTTCAATCAGTTCAGCAGGAAGATTTGCTTCGTCGACCAATTCAACTTCAACACTTACGCCTTTCTCAGCCAGAACAATACGTACCTGATGGCTATACATATCAGATGCACTTGAAAATAGAGTCATCACAGAACGTTTATTGGCAGCTACAGCCATGGAGCCCTCCAGCACACTTACAGATATAAAAAATAATGGAGGCTAAGCCTCCATTATCAACAATAAAATTGGGAATTAGCACAGCATGATAGCACAATTAGTGCACATCACGCCAATACTCTTTCTTGAGCAGAACAACCACGATAGTGAAGATAACGAGGAATGCCATTACCCACCAACCTAGTGCATGACGCTCTAGTTTCACAGGGTCACCCGAGTATTCTAGGAAGTTCACCAAATCACGAACTGCATCGTCGTACTCTTCTTGGTTCAACTCACCAGTGCCATCACTTTCAACACCAACCACAACTTTATGCTCTTCGCCTTCTACGACTTGAGTCTCGTAAACCGGCTTAGGAATGCCCTGAAGCTCTTCCAATACGTGCGGCATACCAACACTTGGGAAAACAACATTGTTCACTCCAAACGGACGAGATGGGTCCTCATAGAAAGAACGCAAGTATGTGTATAGCCAGTCAGAACCACGAACACGGGCAACTAGTGTTAGATCTGGTGGTGTTGCACCAAACCATTTCGCTGCTGATTTGTCCGGGATGGCATTTTCCATCAGATCACCAACTTTCGCATTAGGATCGAAAATCAGGTTTTCTTTTAGCAACTCAACTGGAATACCGATATCACGAGCAACACGCTCGTAACGTTGATACTGCGCTGAGTGACAGCCGAAACAGTAGTTCATGAACAGCTTGGCACCATTTTGCAGTGAAGCTTGGTCACTTAGGTCGTTGTTTGCTTTATCAAGCGGTACATTTGCGCCCGCTGCCATTGCCAGAGAAGGCAGCATTGCAAACAAAATTACAATCCATTTTTTCATTTGAATGTCACCCTTTCTGGTAGTGGCTTAGTCGCTTCGTTCTTGCTGTAGAAGTACAGCAGTACGAAGAACATGAAGTAAGCTAAGCTGAAGATCTGAGCTAATAGCGTATATGTTGGTGTTGCTGGTAGCGCACCAAGAACACCTAGCGCAATAAAGCTGATCGTAAACTGGATGATATTGAATAAATGGAACTTACTGCGGTAGCGGTAAGAACGAACCTTACAACGGTCTAGCCATGGTAGAACAAACAACACGACAATAGACGCGCCCATCGCGATAACACCTAGTAACTTATCAGGAACGGCACGTAGAATCGCGTAGAACGGTGTGAAGTACCATACTGGAGCAATGTGCTCTGGTGTTTTCAGTGGGTTAGCGGCTTCAAAGTTAGGCGGCTCAAGGAAGTATCCACCCATTTCTGGGTTAAAGAACAACACGTAACAGAACAGGAATAGGAAACCTGCTACACCAACCATATCCTTCACCGTACCGTAAGGATGGAAAGGAATAGAGTCAATGATGTCGTATTTCTTCGTGTAATCCTTATGGAATGGGAACTGAGTTTTGTAGTCGTCGCCCATCGAACCTTTAGGTAGCTTAGTTTCGATACCGTCTGGGTTGTTAGAACCTACTTCATGCAGTGCCAAGACGTGCAAAACGATAAGCAGCAGAAGTACGATAGGAAGTGCGATAACGTGCAGTGCAAAGAAACGGTTCAGGGTAGCGCCTGAGATCACGTAGTCACCACGAATCCATAGCGTTAGGTCATCACCAATAACAGGAATTGCACCAAACAATGAAATGATTACCTGTGCACCCCAGTAAGACATCTGACCCCATGGAAGTAGGTAGCCCATGAAAGCTTCAGCCATCAACACAAGGAAGATAAGCATACCGAAGATCCACAGCAGCTCACGAGGCTTCTGATAAGAGCCGTAGATCAAGCCACGGAACATGTGCAGGTAAACTACAACGAAGAACGCAGACGCGCCCGTTGAGTGCATATAACGGAGTAGCCAGCCGTACTCTACGTCACGCATGATGTATTCGATTGAAGCAAACGCGCCATCGCCAGATGGGACGTAGTTCATTGTCAGCCAGATACCTGTCAGAATCTGGTTAACCAACACAAGCATTGCTAGTGAGCCAAACAGATACCAAAAGTTAAAGTTCTTCGGCATCGGATATTCAGAAAGGTGCTTCTTGTACGCATTCATTGCGGGTATGCGTTTTTCTACCCAATCAAGTAGAGCTTGCATTATGCCTCCCCTTCTTCGTCAACACCGATGATAATCTTAGTATCACTGAGATACATGTGCTTTGGAACAACCAGGTTTAGTGGAGCAGGTACACCTTGGAAAACACGACCAGCCATATCAAACTTAGAGCCGTGACAAGGACAGAAGAAACCTGATTTAACACCCTGAACCTGCTCACTAAAACTGTCTGGTAAATAAGTTGGTGAACAACCAAGGTGGGTACAGATACCTACAGCAACAAAGTACTCAGGCTTGATGGAACGGTAGGCATTTTGAGCATATGCTGGTTGCTGCTCTTCGCCTGATGCTGGGTCACGAAGCTGACCGTCGATATTTTTCAGCGCGTCTACGATCGATTGTGCACGACGGACAACCCATACAGGTTTACCACGCCATTCAACACGAACCATTTGCCCTTCTTCAAGTTTACCGATGTCAACTTCAACAGGGGCACCCGCAGCTTTTGCTTTCTCACTTGGGTTCCAAGATTTAATAAAAGGAACGGCGACAGCAGCTGCTCCGAGACCACCCACAACCGCAGTTGTAGCTGTCAAGAAACGTCTGCGACCGTTATTTAAAGGCGCATTGCTCATCCAAACATTCTCCCATTTGCTCCTTTTGGATTATTGTTATTCCGCTTAAAGAGCATGGCTAACAAAATACGAATTTAGTTGTATTTATTTGATGGCAAATGATAAATAAAACCCTACTTTTTGACAAGATAAAGCTACCTTTTTGTAACAATCGTGAAGTAAATCGCCTATGAGGTCACAAAAGGGGAATAAGTAATATAAAAGTTCGCGAAACTGGTCTGGGAGAAGGGATTTTTTTGCTTAGAAAAACAAAAAGCCTGGCATGAAGCCAGGCTTTTGAGACCACATTCCGGTGAAAACACCGAAGGCCAATCTTTTCGAAAAAAGATTAACGCTTAGAGAACTGTGGACGACGACGTGCTTTACGTAGACCAACTTTCTTACGTTCAACGCAACGAGCGTCACGTGTAACGTAACCAGCTGCACGTAGAGTAGGACGTAGAGACTCATCGTATTCCATTAGAGCGCGAGTGATACCGTGACGGATAGCACCAGCTTGACCAGAAATACCGCCACCTTTAACAGTAACGTATAGGTCTAGTTTCTCAGTTAGTTCAACTAGCTCTAGAGGCTGTTTAACAACCATGCGAGAAGTTGGACGACCGAAGTACTCATCAAGGCTACGCTTGTTGATTACGATGTTGCCGCTGCCTGGTTTGATGAAAACACGTGCAGCTGAGCTTTTGCGACGGCCAGTGCCGTAGTATTGATTCTCTGCCATTTTCGAAATCCCCGATTAGATGTCTAGTACTTGTGGTTGTTGAGCAACATGGTTGTGCTCAGCACCAGCGTAAACTTTCAGCTTACGGTACATAGCACGGCCTAGAGGACCACGTGGTAGCATACCTTTAACTGCTAGCTCAAGCGCCATCTCTGGCTTACGATCAATTAGCTTCTCGAAGCTGATTGATTTTAGGCCGCCAGGGAATTCAGTGTGACGGTAGTAAATCTTACCTTTAGCTTTGTTACCAGTTACAGTAACTTTCTCCGCGTTTACAACGATGATGTAATCACCAGTGTCAACGTGTGGAGTGTACTCAGCTTTATGTTTGCCACGTAGGCGAGATGCAATTTCACTTGCTAGACGACCAAGAGTTTTACCTTCAGCGTCTACAACGTACCAGTCGCGTTTTACAGTTTCTGGTTTAGCAACGAAAGTTTTCATGCTAATAATAACCCGTTAATTTAAATTTACACTTCAGGAGCATTGCTCCCACTGACTAAGAGCCCAGTCATCACCCCTTCGAGTGGTTGGCACTCTCGACCCTAGATCCGCTATGGATTTGGTCTGCAGTAACGGTGGGTCGCAGGATTATAGAGAAGTCAGTTGAAAAAATCACCTCTTTTTGGGTAAAAAGTTTAATTTTTTTTCACTCCTCATAGAAACACCCAAACCCTTATGCCAAATGCTCTTTCGCCAGATAATCATGGCTTTGCATTTCTATCAATCGAGACTGGCAACGTTTAAATTCAAACTCAAGCTGTCCTTGTGTGTACAACTCTTCTAGCGCTACTTCCGCTGAGATAATTAATTTGACGTTTCGCTCATAGAATTCATCCACCAGCGCAATAAAACGACGAGCCGCATCATCGATTGTCCGCCCCATTTGCTGGACGTCTGCAAGCAACACTGTATTGTAGATCCGTGATAGCTCTATATAGTCATTCTGACTTCTGGCCGATTGACATAACTGAGCAAAGGTGGCGTGTAATACCCCTTCGTAAGAATTGACGACCTCTACCTGGCGATGATTAATTTCAATGCTTTTTTCACCTTGTTTGTTTTCACCGACCAGTTGTTCGAAGTAGTGACACAAATTGGTATTAGCCTGCTTATCCAGAGGGAAATGGTAAATTTCTGCTTGTTCCAACGTTCTGAGTCGGTAATCGATTCCGCTATCAACATTCAATATCAGGCAATTAGCGTTAATCAAATCAATCGCAGGCAAGAAGCGCGCTCTTTGTAAACCATTTCGGTAAAGATCTTGAGGTGGGATATTAGACGTCGCAACCAACACCACGCCACGCTTGAACAACGCTTGGAACAAGGTGCCTAAAATCATCGCATCAGTGATATCTGATACAAAAAACTCATCAAAGCAGATAATTTCCGCTTCCGATTTAAATTTATCCGCCACTAACTCGAGAGGATCATTCACATCCCCCAGCGCATTCAATTCATCATGCACCCGATACATAAATCGGTGGAAGTGTACGCGCATCTTTTTGTCGCTAGGCAAGGCTTCAAAAAAGGTATCCATTAAATACGTTTTTCCACGCCCTACCCCGCCCCAAAAGTACAGCCCTTTGGGCGCAGCGGGCAACGAGGCTTTTTTACCAAACCAACTCTTCCATCCGGTGACAGGCTCGACCGAGGTGTTTATGTATTGAATAAATTCATGGTAGAGATTATCCAAGGCTTCCACCGCTTGAAGCTGCGCTTCATCTTGTTGAAAGCCATGTTCTTTTACATCTTTTGTATAGATCTCTAAGGGTGTCATCACTTCACTCACGTGCTATAGAAGGATTGAAACTGCTATGCAGAGCACACGCATTTTTCTTTATCGTCTCGAATTCTCATAGTAACATGTCCGATGAGCATGTGTAACCGACCGGTAAAAAACATGTTAAATAACAATGATAAGGAGCGAATATGCCTTGGATTTATGCCCTCGTAGGTTTGCTTGTTGGCGCTGTTTTAGGAATCATCATCTCGCGCATTACTACTCCGGGATACAAAAAACAGAAGACCATCCAGAAAGACTTAGAAACCGCCAAATTCGAGCTTGAGCAACAAAAACAAGATCTTGCTGATCATTTTGCTCAGACAGCAGAAATGTTAGATTCACTGGGTAAGGAATACACTAAGCTTTACCAACACATGACGAAAACGTCTGCAGAATTGTTGCCAAACATTCCTGAACAAGACAATCCGTTCAATAAAAAAGTCGCTGAGCAATCTCAAACAGAAGAGCCTGCTGAGGCTGAACAACCATCAGCGGTGCTAAGCGAAGCGCCTAAAGATTACGCGTCAGGTGCAACAGGCATGTTAGTCGAAGAAAAAAAAGAAGTACTCAACTCAGCACAAGCGGTGACCGCTAAAGCGTCGTAACTCTATTTTACCTCTTGGTGAACTTTGCAAAGGTTTTTGAGTCATAACTCCCATAAGCGTCGATTGATTTCTTATTTTTCAAACAAATATTGAATCTCAGGCCTTAACTTAACTAGGAGTTATCAGATGAAAAAACCTTTGCTTGCTTTAACCATCCTGTCTTTAAGCTTAAGTTCAATCATCACCCCCATACAAGCCACAGCGGCCCTTCCTCTGTCTGTAGATGGAGAGCAGTTGCCTAGCCTCGCCCCTATGCTAGAAAAAGTCACCCCTGCGGTAGTGAGTATTTCTGTAGAAGGCACTCAGGTATCAAAGCAACGTATTCCTGAGCAGTTTCGTTTCTTCTTCGGTCCTGAATTTCCGACCGAACAGCTACAAGAACGTCCATTCAGAGGCCTCGGTTCTGGCGTCATCGTCAATGCTGATAAAGGCTATATAGTCACTAACTATCACGTCATCAATGGCGCGGAAAAAATTCGCGTGAAACTGCATGATGGCCGAGAGTATGATGCTGAGCTAGTTGGCGGAGACCAGATGTCGGATGTGGCTCTGTTGAAGCTGGAGAAAGCCAAAAACTTAACGGAAATTAAGATTGCAGATTCTGATGCATTACGTGTCGGTGATTTTGCTGTCGCGATTGGTAACCCATTCGGTTTAGGCCAGACTGTCACTTCAGGTATTGTCTCTGCATTAGGTCGAAGTGGTTTGAATATCGAAAACTTCGAGAACTTTATCCAGACTGACGCTGCGATTAACAGCGGTAACTCGGGCGGTGCTTTAGTTAACCTAAAAGGTGAACTGATTGGTATTAATACTGCGATTCTAGGGCCAAATGGCGGCAACGTCGGCATCGGTTTCGCGATTCCATCCAATATGATGACTAACCTAACCGCACAGATCTTAGAGTTTGGTGAAGTTAAACGCGGCATGCTGGGTGTGCAAGGCGGTGAAATCACTTCTGAGCTTGCAGAGGCGCTTGGCTATGAGTCAAGCAAGGGAGCTTTTGTTAGCCAAGTAGTTCCGGACAGTGCGGCAGACAAAGCTGGTCTTAAAGCTGGTGACGTGATTGTATCAGTCAACGGCAAAGATATTCACTCGTTCAGTGAGCTACGTGCCAAGGTTGCGACACTCGGTGCTGGCAAGAAGGTCTCACTAGGCATTATCCGTGATGGTAAAAAAGAGAGCTTTGATGTCACTTTGGGTGAGCAGCAAAACGTTAAAGCGTCAGCAGATAAACTGCATGAAGGTCTATCGGGTGCAGAGCTGACCAATACCACCTCAAATGATTCCGTGCAAGGTGTGAAAGTCGCTTCCGTTGAGAAAGGGTCAAAAGCCGAAGCTTATCAACTGGCGAAAGGCGATATCATCATTGGTGTGAACCGCAAGCGAGTCAAGAACCTTGCAGAGTTTAGAAAAGTGCTAGAAAAACAACCTGGCGTACTGGCTCTGAATATTCAACGTGGTGAACGTACCATTTATCTAGTCGTGCGTTAAAAACGCGAGGTCAATGTCAAAGGATGGTAGGATCTCCTGCCGTCCTTTTGTTATTTTCTCATCTAATGCTATTCTTTCGCCACTTGTCTGAATTTTGAAGTGGTTAGGAAGATATGCTGCAATTCTTATTGCGTTCAATAGGTTTAGGGTTGGCGACAGCTGCGTTGTTGCTATTAGCTATCCCCTCTCTGCGTTCCACTATTCTTCCTCAGAATTTCCGCGATGAAATCAACATTACTTCCGCACAAGAAATCTCATTTAATAGTGCCGTCCGTAAAGCCGCCCCTGCGGTAGTGAACATTTACAGCCGAAAGTACAAAGAAGATGACCGTTCAAAGCTACTGACTCAAGGATTAGGCTCAGGTGTCATCGTCAGTGATAAAGGCTATATCATTACCAACTACCACGTTGTCGCTCAGGCCGATCAAATTGTCGTCGCACTGCAGGATGGTCGCGTCGCCGCAGCGCAATTAGTTGGGACAGACAGACGTACGGATATCGCCATTCTGCGTGTTGAAGGCAACAACCTTCCTGTTATCCCACTCAATCCGAACTATTCACCAACTGTCGGTGATGTAGTACTGGCGATCGGCAACCCATACAACTTAGGTCAAACAACCACTTTCGGTATCGTGTCCGCAACAGGCCGCTCTTCAATCAGTGCCGGCGGCCGACAAGCCTTTATTCAGACAGATGCTGCCATCAATGAAGGAAACTCTGGCGGAGCATTGGTGAATACACGAGGTGAACTGGTTGGTATCAACACTGCGTCTTTCCAGCAAGCGACAGAGCTTGAAACTTACGGTATTTCTTTCGCGATCCCTTACACTCTCGCCAATAAAATCATGCAGAAGATCATTGCCGACGGTCGTGTTATCCGAGGCTATATAGGTATCGACGGCCAAGATATTAATTCGGTAACTTCTCGTTTATTGGGTAATGAGCATTTAGGCGGCATTGTGGTACTGGGCGTTGATCCTAACGGACCGGGTGCTGAAGCAGGATTTCAGGCCCAGGATATTATTCTTAAAATTGATGGGCAAAAAATCAATGGTCGTCAAAGTGTAATGGATATTGTAACTGAATTGAGGCCGGGAACAACCGTCGATGTGCTCATCCTACGTAAGGGCAAAGAACAAACCCTTAGCGTCACGATCGCAGAAGATACCCGAGAAATTTAACCACTGAATGATAAAAAAATCCCATGCTCTTTGGCATGGGATTTTTTGTTTTATTCGCTTTCTTGCTCTGTCGCAGAGCTTTCTATTTCTATACGCGTCACTCGCTGCAACCCTCTCGGTAGTAAACTGCCTCGACGGCCACGCTCACCACGGAAATTGTCCAGATCTGCCGGTTTCAAACCTAGCTTACGCTTACCTGCATAAAGGGTTACTGAAGCCCCCTGAGGCAACGACATCAGATGTGATACCATTTCTTCGCGTTCTTTCGCTTTGGCTGCTGGGATATTGATAATCTTATTACCCTTACCTTTACCCAATTGAGGAAGATCCTTAATCGGGAACAGCAGCATTCGGCCTTGGTTGGTAATCGCTAAGATTTCATCATTATCTAGGTTACTAATGGTGTCAGGAGTCATCACTTCCGAATTTTGTGGGAGTGTGACCAATGCTTTACCACTGCGGTTTTTCGATAAAAGATCACTGCCTTTACAAACGAAACCATAGCCCGCGTCAGAACCCACTAGCCATAATTGATCTTCTTCGCCCATTACCACATGACGAATGTTAGTCCCTGCATTAATGTTCAGACGTCCAGTGATCGGCTCCCCCTGACTACGCGCAGACGGCAGAGAATGCGACTCAAGCGAGTAACTTCGACCATCACTGCCGAGGAATACTGCTTGCTGATTACTCTTACCACGAGCATGGGCCAGATATTTATCACCAGACTTATAGTTAAGTCCTTCGGCGTCGACATCATGACCTTTAGCGTGACGAATCCAGCCTTTGTCTGAAAGCACAACGGTAATTGGTTCACTCGGGACAAGGTCTCGTTCAGTCAAGGCTTTCGCTTCAGCACGCTCAACAAGAGGAGAGCGGCGATCATCACCGTATTTCTCTGCATCCGCTTTGATTTCTTTCTTCAATAGCGTATTCAGACGTCGCTCAGAGCCCAGTAACTGTTCAAGCTTTTCACGCTCTTTTTCTAGCTCTTCCTGCTCACCACGGATTTTCATCTCTTCCAACTTGGCAAGATGACGAAGTTTGGTGTCAAGAATCGCGTCAGCCTGAATATCCGTAATGCCGAAACGAGCCATCAGTACGGCTTTTGGATCGTCTTCAGTGCGGATGATCTCAATCACTTCATCCAAGTTGAGGTAAGCAACCAACAAACCTTCAAGAATATGCAGACGTGCAAGGACTTTATCCAAGCGATGCTGCAAGCGACGGCGCACAGTTGCGCGACGGAACTCAATCCACTCTGATAAGATCTGAACCAGACCTTTCACCTGTGGACGGTTATCGAGACCGATCATGTTGAGGTTAACGCGGAAGTTTTTCTCCAGATCTGTCGAAGCAAACAGGTGGTTCATCAACTGATCGCAATCGATACGATTTGAACGAGGAACAACAACAATACGCGTCGGGTTTTCATGATCCGATTCATCACGCAGGTCATCGACCATTGGTAGCTTCTTCGCTCGCATCTGGCTGGCAATCTGCTCGAGCAGTTTAGCGCCTGAAACCTGATGTGGCAGTGCCGTGATAACAATATCACCGCCCTCTTTATGCCAGACCGCGCGCATTTTAATACTGCCACGCCCCGTGCGATAGATCTTCTCCAGCTCAGCTTTCGGCGAGATAATCTCTGCTTCTGTCGGGTAATCTGGCCCCTGAACAAAGTTCATCACATCGGCTAATTCTGACTTCGGATTGTCGATCAGATGAATGGTTGCATCAGCAATTTCACGCACATTGTGTGGTGGAATATCAGTCGCCATACCAACCGCAATACCCGTCACACCGTTAAGTAAAATGTGAGGAAGGCGAGCAGGCAGCATTTGAGGCTCTTTCATTGTGCCATCAAAGTTCGGCTGCCATTCAACCGTGCCCTGACCAAGTTCACCAAGCAGAACTTCTGCAAACTTGGACAGTTTCGCTTCGGTATAACGCATCGCTGCGAAAGACTTAGGGTCGTCCGGCGCACCCCAGTTACCCTGACCGTCAACCAATGGGTAACGATAAGAGAACGGCTGAGCCATTAACACCATAGCCTCGTAACACGCCGAGTCTCCATGTGGGTGGTATTTACCCAACACATCACCAACCGTACGTGCCGATTTTTTGTACTTTGCTGCTGCCGAAAGACCAAGCTCCGACATCGCATAAATGATTCGTCGCTGAACCGGTTTTAAGCCATCGCCAATGTATGGCAAGGCGCGATCCATAATGACGTACATTGAGTAATTTAGATAAGCGTCTTCAGTGAACTTGCGCATTGGCAACTGTTCAACGCCATCGTATGTAATTTCCGTAGACATTCGTTAAACCTCTGCCAAATCACCGTTGTTCTGTAACCAAGAGCGTCGGTCATCCGCGCGTTTCTTACCGAGCAGCATATCCATCATTTCCATGGTCGCTTGAGAGTCGTCAATGGTTAACTGAACCAGTCGACGTGTATTCGGATCCATCGTGGTTTCACGCAGTTGAAGTGGGTTCATTTCACCCAGACCTTTAAATCGCTGAACGTTGATCTTGGCTTTCTTCTTGGATAATCGCTCTAGAACACCCTCTTTCTCATCGTCATCAAGCGCATAAAAAACTTCTTTACCACAATCGATTCGATACAGAGGCGGCATCGCCACATAGATATGGCCTGCTTCGACTAACGCTTTAAAGTGACGGGTAAAGAGCGCGCACAAGAGCGTCGCAATGTGCAAACCATCCGAGTCCGCATCGGCTAAGATACAGATCTTGCCGTAGCGTAGGCTCTCTAGATTGTCGCTGTCAGGGTCAATACCCAAAGCAACGGAAATATCATGAACTTCTTGGGACGCAAGCACCTGATCTGCAGACACTTCCCAAGTGTTAAGGATCTTACCACGCAGTGGCATTACCGCCTGAAACTCGCGATCACGGGCCTGTTTTGCCGAGCCACCTGCCGAGTCACCCTCGACGAAGAAGATTTCAGTACGATTCAGATCTTGCACCGAGCAGTCCGTCAGCTTACCTGGTAGTGCTGGGCCTGAAGCCACTTTCTTACGTACCACTTTTTTGCTCGCGCGCATGCGGCGGTGAGCATTGGCAATACACACTTCAGCGAGGAGCTCAGCAAGCTGTGGTTTCTCATTCAACCATAGGCTGAATGCGTCTTTCACCACACCAGAAACGAACGCTGCTGTTTGGCGAGAAGAAAGGCGCTCTTTAGTCTGACCGGCAAATTGAGGATCTTGCATCTTAACTGATAAAACGTAAGAGCAACGATCGAAAACATCGTCGCCAGTCAGCTTAACACCACGAGGCAGCAGGTTACGGAATTCACAAAACTCACGCATTGCATCAAGCAGACCCTGACGCAAACCATTCACGTGCGTACCGCCCTGTGCAGTAGGAATGAGGTTGACGTAGCTTTCGGTGATCATCTCACCACCTTCCGGCTGCCAAATCACGGCCCAGTTTGCCGCTTCTGTTTCAGCAGAAAACTCGCCAGTAAATGGCTCTTCAGGCAAGACGGTATAGCCTTTCACGCCTTCCGCAAGGTAGTCTTTAAGACCATCTTCATACAGCCACTTGTGCTCGTTACCATTGACCTTATCGGAGAAGGTAATTTCCAATCCCGGACAAAGTACAGCTTTAGCACGAAGGTTGTTAATCAGACGGGTTACTGAGAAATTGGCCGAATCAAAATACTTAGCATCAGGCCAAAAATGGACGCTGGTACCTTTGTTACGACGCCCACAAGTGCCCGTCACCGTTAAGTCAGATACCTTGTCGCCATGCTCAAAGGCAATTTCATATACCTGACCATCTCGACGCACCGTTACTTCAACACGTTTTGATAACGCGTTGACAACCGAAATACCTACACCGTGAAGACCACCAGAGAATTGGTAGTTTTTATTGGAAAACTTACCACCGGCGTGGAGTTTACAAAGAATAAGTTCAACACCGGAGACTTTCTCTTCCGGGTGAATATCAACAGGCATACCTCGACCATCATCGATCACTTCCAGAGATTGATCGGCATGCAGAATTACTTGAACTTTTGAAGCGTGTCCGGCTAGCGCTTCATCGACACTGTTATCGATGACTTCTTGTCCCAAATGGTTAGGACGCGCTGTATCCGTATACATCCCTGGTCGGCGACGTACTGGCTCCAAACCATTAAGAACCTCAATGGCCCCAGCATTATATTGTTCAGTCATAATACGGAATATCGTTATATAGAATAAATGGGTTACTGAGCCGGCAAGATTTTGTTCTTTTTATTAATTAGTCTAAAAAGTAGCAAAAACGACCAAACTCTCGTCGTTCTGAATCCAGCTCAGTACAGGTGAAACATAGTCTGGAAGAGAAGGAATGATGTCAAGCGAGATAACTAAGTAACCGCTAAAATTATGACTCTTCCCTCAATGAATACTAGAGCTGAAGGAATTTGATAATTTGTTGAGGGTAACGTTCGAAGTTAACAAAACTATGGTCGCCTCCCTCTTCAACAGTCTGCTTAGCACCTAAGAATTTCTCAACCGCCTGACGGTAGTCCAGTACTTCATCTTCAGTTTGTTGCAACAGCCAAAAGTCTTTAGCTTGTTTAATGATGGGCGTATCTAACGCTTTCAGCTCATCAATATGGACGCTTTCCAGCACATAGCGCTGGTGTGTATAAGGGTTTTCCTGCTCACCTAGATAATCAGCTAACAACTCATATGGCTTAACTGCAGGGTTGACCACAACCGCTTTAAAACCAAATTGCCTATTGAGCCACATTGACAAATAGCCGCCTAAAGAGCTGCCTATCAAGCCAATTTGATAGTCATCTTTATGTTGTTCGATTATGTTGAGCAAATATTCAGCGGCTTGCTGTGGAAAACAGGGAAGTTGTGGGACTACAACTTTGATATCCGGCCTATGCTGTTGGCAGTACTCTTTCATAACATTGGCTTTGTGAGACAAGGGAGAGCTGTTAAAGCCATGGATATAAAGAAGCAAAGAAGGTCGCATAGCAGTCCTTAATGTAGGTGAATTCGAAATCAATAACCCGCAGAGTTAAAGTCTGGTTGGAAACAACCAGCCGGTAAGCGTTTTACCTGTGTCTCTACCTCTCCGTTATCTCTTAGCAGCAACTCACGCCAACCTGGTGACTGATAATCTAGCGCAAAATCATCAGAGTTAGGTTTGAACTGCACGCAAGTAGAAGGTGTCGCCATCACACGTACGTCATTTCTCATGACATTCATGTCTTGGTGCACGTGACCACACAGCACCGCTTTAACATTATTATGCTGGTCAACCACCTGCCAAAAATCATCTGAATCTTTCAAGGTATGCTGATCCAACCATACACTACCTACCAGCAACGGATGGTGATGCAACAAAATCAAGGTATATCGCTCAGGGTACTGCGATAATTTTTCTTCCAGTAAGTTCAGCTGCTTATCACTTAACCTGCCATGTGGGACGCCCACAACTTGGGAGTCCAACATGATCATTTGCCATGTATCACCCAATAAGACATGGTCAATTTGCTGAATTTGCTGAGAAGGGATCACCGAATTCATACTCGGTTTAAAATCATGATTACCTGGTAACCAGAAGCATTTTTTCTTAAGAGGTACGATGCCCTGCTCGAAACGCTGGTAGGACACTTCGCTATGATCTTGGGAGATATCCCCCGTTGCCAACACTGCATCATAAGCGGGACTCTCTTCGACAATAGCGTCAACCACCGCATTAAAGCTGTCAGCAGTATTTACACTCAACAAGCTGCCATCTGTTGCTTCAAACAGGTGCGTATCTGTAATCTGTAGCAGTCTAATGCTGCCATCGGATGAGCATGACGTTACTTTCAAAACTAAAAACCTAAATATTGATCGGCGTCCGGCTGATACCATGCCTTAAACAAAAAGATAACCAATCCCCTAAAAAGCGGTTCAGTTGTACTTTTTCATCTTGTTGAACCATCTTATCGTTGGGGTACTCGTATCGAGCGTTGACTCTTTTTAAGTGCTCACATTCACACACTTCTGCAACACGAGCATCGTGGTAGAGCCTGACAGACATTTTTGGTAATGGAAATACCGGGATATCATCACTTTGACAAATATCGACCAAAGTTGTGTACTTTGTGACTTCGACCACTTGAATTTGATAGGTCATATTGGCGGCTTGGTAGCAGCGCACATCGCCCACCTTTGCCCGATGAGGAAGCAAAGCATTGAGCTTGGCGTAATTGGTTTCATAAGTCCGCATCAAATCTGACAAATCAACGTGATACGGCTTTTTTACTGCTACTTGTGCCATTGTTCTCTTAACGATTGGTGGTTTAGCTGCAACCATTGCAGTGCAATAATCGAAGCGCCATTTTCAAATTTACCTTCAACAATCCATTGATAAGCGGTCTCACGGCTCACCACATGAACTCGAATGTCCTCACCTTCATAGTCTAAACCATGAATTCCGTGAGCGGTTGAAGCATCCACTTTTCCGACGTACACATCCAGCTTTTCAGAACACCCGCCTGAGGACGGGTAATAAGATGTGACTTTAGCTAACTCCTCAACCGAAATCCCCGCTTCTTCAGAGGCTTCACGGCGAACGACTTGCTCTGGCGATTCATCGGTATCAATGATACCTGCAACAATTTCAAGCTGCCATGGATGAGCGTGCTCCAAAGCACCGACACGAATTTGCTCAATCAGAACGACCTGATCACTCACTGGATCATACGGTAACAACGCAGCAGCATGACCACGTTCAAACATCTCCCTCTCAATCACCTCACTCCAGCCGCCTTCGAACAATTTATGTCTGAAGCGATACTTAATCATCCTAAAAAAGCCCTTAAATAGAGTTTCTTTTGAGATAATTTCTACATCTTGTGGAGTAAATTCACTTTGTTGATTGTCAGATAGTTGCATTTGGCACCTCAGTGAGTGAATCTTATAGTTTACTCAGACAAAAGCTTAACTTCCAAGGACATGGCTCAACTTTTTATACAAATTTTGTATTCTGAGTTAAATTGATGAATTAAATATATTGCACAAGTGGATAGTTAAGTGTAAAAATTTGCAAAGTTTTGCGTGAATTAGCATCAGTATGAGTTAAACTCTCGATGAGTCACCTTTTTCATATTTTGGCAGGAATAGGACCTATGAAAAAACTGCTTCCACTATTTATCAGTGCAGCACTAGGCAGCTTAAGCACCAACGCTTTTGCTGACACACTGACGGAAATTTATAACCAAGCAAAAGAAAACGACCCAACATTACTTAGCGCAGCAGCTACTCGTGACTCTGCATTTGAAGCGGTGAACTCTAGCCGTGCCACCTTACTACCTCAAATTAACCTGACAGCAGCGTACGATATTAATCAAACCGAAACTGACAACGTTAATAAGGACAACGATGCGTGGAATGCCAATTTAGGGTTCACTCAAGAGCTTTACAATCGTTCAAGCTGGATCACGTTGGATACTGCTGAAAAAACTGCACGTAATGCTGATGCAACGTATGCAGCAGCGCAGCAAGCACTTATCTTGCGAGTAGCAACAGCCTATTTTGACGTACTAAAAGCCCAGGATAACCTAGTGTTTGTTCAGGCAGAAAAAGCCGCGGTAGGCCGCCAATTGGAGCAAACTAAGCAACGTTTTGAAGTGGGTTTGTCAGCAATCACTGACGTACATGATGCACAAGCACAGTACGACTCAGTGTTAGCAGACGAAGTGCTAGCACAGAATGATTTGATCAACAGCTACGAAGGCTTACGTGAAATTACTGGTCTAGAGCACACGAATCTGAACGTATTAGATATTGCGCGTTTCTCAGCAAGCAAAACAGATGCACCAGTCGATGCTTTGGTGGAAGAAGCACAACAGAAAAACTTAAGTTTGCTTTCTTCTCGTATTGCACAAGATATAGCACGTGACAAAATTTCACTGCAAAGCTCTGGCCACCTTCCATCGTTAACTTTAGATGGTGGTTATACGATGAGCGAAACTTCTCCAGATGCTGGAAACACTACAGAAACAGATACATTCAACGTTGGTTTGAACCTTTCAGTTCCAATCTACTCAGGTGGCGCAACTACCTCACTAACTAAGCAAGCACAATTTGATTACGTTGCTGCAAGCCAAGATTTAGAAGCTACTTACCGTAGTGTCGTTAAAGACGTGCGCGCCTTTAACAACAACATCAGTGCTTCGATTGGCGCACTGCGCGCTTATGAACAAACTGTGGTTTCAGCTAAATCTGCTTTAGAAGCAACAGAAGCAGGCTTTGATGTAGGTACCCGTACTATCGTCGACGTTCTTGACTCAACTCGTAACTTGTACGATGCAAACAAGAACCTATCTAACGCACGTTACGATTACATCCTAAGTGTGTTGCAGCTTCGTCAAGCTGTCGGCACGTTGAGTGAGCAAGATATCCTAGATATCAACGCAGGCCTCAAAGAAGCCCCAGCTAACAGCTAACAGCTAACAGCTAACAGCTAACAGCTAACAGCTAACAGCTAACAGCTAACAGCTAACACTGAAAAGTAAAAAGGTTGATGCTTTCGCATCAACCTTTTTTCATTCTTGGCTAACTCATTAACTAGTATACGGTGTCTATCACCACATCTTTTTCTACTAGCCACTCTACTTTGTCGCCGTTCTTAAGCATCAATGCGACATCGACTGGCTTGTCTGCATCCACCGCGAATTGCCACACAAAGGCAACTTCCCAATGGCTTTGATTATGAGTGCGTAAGTCGAGTAAATCACCATCAATAATCCAGCTATCTTCTCCCTGCTTAATTGAGATGCTCTCCACTTCCAGAGTCGCTGGCAACACTTTGTCTGACTGCAGATACAGGGCACCATGGAGCGTTTGATCTTGCACTTCACCTAAGGTCGGCATTTTATTCAGCCAAAGATTACTCTTTAAACTAACCGTCGCGTCTTCAACCTTGGTCTGGTTGTCTTGCTCCCAACCGACTGGCGCGGTTGAACACCCTGCTAAAAGCGCTGCGCCCAGCGCTACTAATGCTATTTTATTCATTGTTATCACCTTTGAGCCAACCACTCTTTCAGAGTTTGAATATCATTCTGATATTCATTCTTTATTTCTTCAACCCAGTCATCGATGTTTTCCCACCAAGCGGGTAAATCCGGTGACTGTGCTTTCTGAGCAACTTTCTGAATGTGCTTAAGGCCAATAGAACCCGCTGCACCTTTAATCTTGTGCGCTTCAGAAACAATGCCTTCTTGATGTTTTGCCGTCATGTTGGAATTCAGCACTTCGACGTATTCAGGCATCATATTCTCAAACATTTCAATGCTATCCAGCACAGGCTGTGAGCCGACGATCCCTACGTAGGACTCCAACATATCCAGATCTAGAACTCGACTAAACAAGTCATTGCCTTCTGAACTTTCCACCACAGTGACAGGCTCTGGCTGTTGGTAATCTTCATCCGAAGTAAACTTGGCAATCACTTCCTGAACCGCGGTCACCGATAGTGGTTTGCTAATCGCATCGTCCATGCCTTTTTCAAGATACTCATTTTTATTCTTCAGTACATTGGCTGTAAGGGCGACCAAAGGCGGCAAATCTTTATAAGTTTTACGATAAAATTCAGCAACATCAAAACCTGTCATATCTGGAAGCTGTATATCGAGGAAAGCCAGATCATAGATCTCTGGATCAAACATTTCGATAGCATCTTGCCCCGTCATTGCCACGCTAACTTCATGCCCCATACTCTCAAGTAACGAGCGAGCGACTGTAATATTCAGCTCAATATCTTCAACCATAAAGATATTGAGCTCCTTACGCTCAGCCGGAGACACTTCAGGCTCTTCCTCGACCACAGAGAGTGGGACATGAATGGTCACCGTAAAGGTACTGCCAAAGCCTTCTTCACTACTGACCGTAATATCCCCATCCATCATCTTAATCAGCTGTTTGGACACCGCAAGACCAATCCCTGTACCAACGGCATGTAGATTATCTTTGCCCGACTTAACCTGATAATACATGGCAAAGATCTTATCCAATTCTGCTTCTGGGATCCCGATACCACTGTCTTCGATTTCCATCGTGATGTTGGCATACTCTTCATCGACTTCAGCTTCAACTGTCATCACGACGCCACCTTCTTTGGTGAATTTCATCGCATTACTGATCAGATTCCACAGCACCTGACGTAGCCTTGTGGCATCGACATCAATTGCAGTAGGCAGATCGCTTAATCGTTCCAGATCAAATCGCAGCCCCTTCTGAGAAGCCATCAAGGCAGAGATACTTTCCATTTCCGCTACAAACTCTTCAAAATTCAGCGAAGAAGGGAACAGCTCCAGTTTGCGGCGATCAAACTTATCCATATCAATAATATCGTTGAAGATATTACCTAGGGTAATCGCGCTGACATTAATAGTTTGCATGTGATTGCGCTGCTCATCCGTCATCTGAGTATCCAACAGCATGCGGCTCAATCCGACAATTCCATTAAGCGGTGTGCGCAGTTCGTGGCTAATGGTTGAAATAAAGGTGGTCTTATCGCGACTGGCTTTTTTCAACGATTCTTCGTGGCGTTTGCGCTCAGTGATATCGCGGCCGAAGCCAACCAGCCCAAGGTGGCGGCCATCTTTGCTATAGAAAGGCACTTTGCGTAACTCAAAATAATTTTTGTGCCCATCTGGATATTCAAGCCACTGTTCGTATGTTAATGCTTGATTATCGGCAAAGACTTTTTCATCCGTATCGACAATCTGTTGAGCGACTTCTTTGCTGTAAACGTCCCATGGTGTCAGACCGACAAGCTGGTTCTCTTTTTTACCGGTCAATTCTTCCATTGCACGGTTACAGCCTGAGAAAACACCGTCTGCATTACGGTAATAGATAAGATCCGGAGAGGCATCAATGAAAGATCGTAGTAAAGCCGTTCGCTCAGCTAACTCTAGCTGAGTTCGCTCACGCTGATAAACCTCATTCTCGAGATCTTTCATCGCTTCTTCACGGGCTTCTTCTGCCTTAATCCGTTCTTCAATCTCTTGGTTCAGCTTTGAGATGTTCTGCTGCAGTTTATGGTTCAGCTCCTGATCTCGTGAGCGCATATCTTTGAGCTTGGAGACTAACTTGGATAATCGCTGACGGGACTCCTCAAGCTGATCAACCACGACAGAAAGGAAGTACACAGCCCATGGCGTAATCAATAGACCAAAAAACACTGAGCGAACAATGTCTATGTCATCGACATGTCCACTTAGCACCAAGGTAATGCCAACCTGAACTACAACGGCCAATGCGACAAGAGCCAAAGCAAGAAGAATAGAGAAACGCAAAATGCCAAGCTTGACCAAAAGATCGACATAATACTGAGCGAGGTTTTTTATAGGTTTCATTAGGCGCTCCGTGCGATAAGAATAGGTAAATATTACCTGTTTTCGATACGCGCGGCTAAGAGAACCGAAAGTCTTGGCGGGTTAATTCTCGGATGTGTGATGAACACAAGTCTGATTGCGCCCATTGGCCTTAGCTTGATACAACGCACTGTCGGCTAGAGCAATGAGACTCTCACTATTGTCATAAGGCTGCGGGATCATGGTCACTAGACCAATACTCACGGTTAAGACCGTTGAGACTTCAGAAGCTTTGTGCTCCAGAGCCAAACTAGCGATTTCATCATGAATCTTATCCGCCACTTGCTGTGCGCCTTCTGCCGTTGTGTTCGGCAAAATAAAACCAAACTCTTCGCCGCCATACCGAGCGACGCAGTCACTGGTGCGTGATAAGACCGCTTTAAAGACACCTGCGACTTTCATCAGCGCTTCATCACCCTCCTGATGACCATAGAAGTCATTGAAACCTTTAAAATAATCGATATCGCAGAGCATAATACTCAGAGGCTGACGTTCACGGACATGCAAAGGCCACAGAGTAGAGAGTTGTTCGTCAAAACGGCGCCGATTAGAAATTTGTGTCAAGCTGTCAATAAAGCTCAGGCGCTCTAGCTCTAGGTTTGCCTCTTCCAGTTTTTGTGCGGCAAGATAACGTTCAGAGACATCCCTCGCCATAATTAACACGCCATTAGTTCCTGAAGCAGGATCGCGGAAAGGAGATTTAACAACGTCATACCAAGTAAATTCGCCATTGCTGTTAATTGCTTTATCGATATAGCGCAATGACTTTCCTTCGTATAGCACCTTTTGATCCGTTTCCGACAAACGGCTATATACATCATCGGGGATGACATCTTGCAGTCGTTTACCAATAAGCTCATCAACATCGGAGATACCGAGCGCTCGGACAAAAGGCTGGTTACACGCTTGATACACCATGTTTTCATTGAAGATGCCTATAGAATCAGGGCTCGACTCGAGGATATTCTGCAAAATAGTATCACGCTGAGCCAAAGCGACTTCAGTATCACGACGTTTTTCCATCTCATCACGCAAGTTCTGCTGCATGTTGTGCCAATCCGTCACATCATGACTGATGCCGATACTACCCATTGTTTCCCCGGTAGAGGAAATCAATATATTCTGATAGGTTTCAAGTAAGCAGCTACGGCCATCGGCGTCCGTTGTCCAACGGCGTTTGTTTGCCCGTCCTTTCACAACACCTTTGATATCGGCACTCCCCTCTTGCGCACGCTCCCCCCAAAAACGTTCGAAGGCTCGGTTTGTCGAAATCAGTTCGCCTTCATTATTTTTGATGAAAACCAGCTCAGCTAAGTTATCCAAAGCACTGCGCACTACAGAAAGTGATTGAATTTCACGTACCATTTCATCGTGAGATGCTTGGTGAGAAGAAACATACAGTAGCCACGAAATGCGCCCTCGATAAACGGTTTTACGCCCACTAATATCCACTTTTATTCGGGTATTTTTAGAGATGCTCCACTCTATCGGGAAACGATTGAAGCCTTCCCCTGCAAACTGACTAATAGTGGACAACAAAAACTCTCGCGAAACCGTATCTGGCAAAAGAAAGGACTTACCTACTCGTCGGATAGCCAACAACTGCATTGCGTTCTTGTTAGAAAGAAGGAGTTTCCCGGACTGCGCTTCAACCAGAATCAAAGCTGTAGGTGCATCTTGAACCAACAACTCTATGTGTTTTTGCAATTGTGAGTAAACAAGCGCAGACAGCACGACAAAGAGTAAAATGACTACAAGGTCAAAACCATGTCCATGGGATGTATCCCATAACCAGTAAAACACCTGCTCCATTCTAATGCTCTATATCTATTAACCTAATACTAAGGTTACAAAAGATATCAGCTTATTGATGAGTTTTCTGTATTTATTGTTGGTTTTACATACACAAAAGGACGACCGATGGATGAACCTTGTGCACCTTCATGCTTAAGCGCATCGCCAATTTTCGTCATTGCTAACCAACGATTTTCACACCATAAAGGGGCAAGCAGAGTTGGGCGCCGGGCTGCCGATGAAACCCGATGAAACACAATCTCGGGTGGTGTCATGCGGATCATTGCGCTAGCAGTATCCACATATTGCTGCAGAGAGGGAGCATTAAGCTTGCCTGCCTTCCAAGCTTTAGCCATGGTACTACCTTCAACAATGTGCAAACTGTGAAGTTTGATCCCATCAGTTCCAACATCAATAACTTTACGCATCGTATCAATGTTATCTTGGTGAGTTTCTTTCGGTAGGCCAACTATCAAGTGGGTACAGACTTTAATACCTAAAGCTCTCGCTCGTTTGGCGATGCTAGCATAACAATTAAAATCATGGCCGCGATTTATACGCTTCAGGGTATCATTGTTCGCAGTCTGAAGACCGAGCTCTAGCCAGATCTCGAAACCTTCTCGTACATAACCAGACAGCAACTCCAATACAGCATCAGGCACACAATCTGGCCGTGTACCAACACACAGGCCCACAATATCGGCCGCTTTTATTGCCTGCTCGTACATACTCTTCAGAGTCTGAACTTCAGCATACGTACTGGTATATGCTTGAAAGTAAGCTAAATACTTCTTAGCCCTATGTACTTCCCCTGCACGATCTTTAAGTTGTTCAAGAATACTCTTTGTCTGAGTTTCTTCGTCTGCAAACGATGCAACATTACAGAAAGTACATCCCCCTCGACCTATGGTGCCATCTCTATTTGGGCAGCTAAAACCACCATGTAACGTCAGTTTGTGGACTCTCTCGCCATAACGACGCTGAAGATCTTGTCCAATCGTATTAACCAGCTCATGTAACTGCATAGTTTTTTCACAACACAAACAATAATGAATATCATTTCCATTAGTGTAATTAAATTACAGCAATGAAAAATTTGGAGGTGGAAATCTAGCGATTTAAAACAGAAAGGAAGTTATTTAAAGTCAATAAACATGCACAAAATGGAGAACAAAACCCAATTGTTAAGCAAAAGTTAAACATAATACCTATAACAACGGCTAAAAAAGTACTCTGCTAACTCGAATTTTGATTGCAATTCATCCTGACAAAATTGTAGGATAATTTCAGATTTTAGTTTTATTTGTGTAATAAATTACATATTTAGTTGCTAAAACATCGGTGTTTTCCAGCTCCCACCTATATAAATCACTAGATTGTGATACAAAAAACATGGATTTCACCAAGGATTGTTTTTCTCGCAATATTTTTCCTGCGAGATACGGAATGGAATCAAAGTCGCCAACCTAGGCAGGCTGCGAATCATAAAAATAAAGGACTGGACGCAAAACTAGTATCGGCTAGTACATTTGCGTCTACTGAACTGGAAGGATGTATCTATGGTAGATAGAGAGCAAAGTTCACAGGGTCTGTATACTCCTGAACTGGAGCATGACGCTTGTGGTATCGGTTTTGTTGCTCACCTTAAAAACCGTAAATCGCACGAAGTAGTAACTCAGGCATTGGATATGCTGGCACGAATGGAACACCGCGGTGGTCAAGGTTGTGATCCATGCAGCGGTGATGGTGCGGGTATCTTGCTACAAAAACCTCATGAATTCCTATTAGAAGAAGCCGTTAAGTTAGGCATTAAATTGCCTTCGTTTGAAAAGTATGGTGTTGGTGTCGTTCTTTTCCCGAAAGACGAATACAAACGAGAGCAATGCCGTGACATTCTAGAACGTAACGCACAACGTCTAGATCTTGAAGTTATCGGCTACCGCGTATTGCCAACCGATAACTCTATGATCGGTGCAGACCCACTAAGCACAGAACCTCAGTTTGAGCATGTGTTTATCTCTGGTGGTCCTGGCATCACACCTGAAGAGCTTGAGCGCAAACTGTACGTACTTCGTAACTACACTGTGCGTGTTTGCCTAGAAAGCGTTTCGAACATTGGTGACGACTTCTACATTAACTCAATGTCTTACAAGACATTGGTCTACAAAGGTCAGTTAACGACCGAGCAAGTACCTCAGTACTTCCTTGATCTGCAAAACCCGACCATGGTGACAGCACTGGCACTGGTACACTCTCGTTTCTCTACCAACACCTTCCCGAAATGGCGTCTTGCACAGCCTTTCCGTTACATTGCCCACAACGGTGAAATCAATACAGTTCGCGGTAACTTGAACTGGATGAAAGCCCGTGAAGCAATCTTAGAATCAGACCTGTTTACTCAGGCTGAAATCGACATGCTTCTTCCAATCTGTCAGGAAGGCAGCTCGGATTCATCTAACTTTGACATGGCACTTGAGCTCCTAGTTCTTTCTGGTCGTAGCCTGCCACACGCATTGATGATGATGATCCCGGAAGCATGGCAAGAAAACAAAAACATGGATCCTAAACGTCGCGCGTTCTATCAGTACCACGCGAACATCATGGAACCATGGGATGGTCCTGCTTCAGTATGTTTTACTGATGGTGTTCAAGTTGGTGCGACACTAGACCGTAACGGTCTGCGCCCTTCTCGCTACACAGTGACCAAAGATAACTTCCTAGTGATGGCATCTGAATCTGGTGTTGTAGATATTGAACCAGAGAACGTAGAGTTCCGTGGTCGTCTACAACCAGGTCGTATCTTCGTTGCAGACCTAGAGCAAGGTCGCATCATCTCTGATGAAGAAGTGAAAGACACCATTGCAACGGCACAGCCTTACGAGAAGTGGGTAGAAGAAAACCTACTGAGCTTGAAGAAGCTGCCAGATGCGAGCAACCAGTTCAGCCAACCTTCTCCAGAGCGTTTGTTGCATCGTCAGCAAGCTTTCGGTGTGAGCAATGAAGAAGTGAACGAAATCATCGTTCCAATGGCGAATGACGCGAAAGAACCATTATCAGCAATGGGTGCCGACTGGCCTCTTGCGGTTCTATCTCATCAGTCTCAGCACCTTTCAAACTACTTCAAGCAACTGTTCGCACAGGTAACCAACCCGCCGATCGACCCGATCCGTGAGCGCATGGTTATGTCGCTGAACACTTACTTGGGTAAAGACCAAAACCTTCTGACTGAAACACCACTTCACTGTCAGAAAGTTGAATTGGAATCGCCTGTTCTGGCGAACTCTGAGCTTGAGAAATTGCGTGCGATCGATAACGAGCACCTACAAGCGAAGACACTGGATATCGTGTTCCAAGCCAATGAAGATCAAGGCAAGCTTGAGCGCGCGCTAAAACGTATCTGCCAATACGCAGAAGACGCGGTTATCGATGGTTACTCAATCATCCTACTAACTGACCGTGCAGTGAACTCAAACCATGCGGCGATCCCAGCAATGCTGGCAGTTGGTGCAGTGCACCACCACTTGATCCGTAAAGGCCTACGTGCGAAGTGTGACATCGTGGTTGAAACCGGTGACGCGCGTGAAACGCACCACTTCGCAACGCTACTTGGTTACGGTGCGAATGCGGTTAACCCTTACCTAGTGATTGAAACCATCATTGAACTTCAACGTACGAAGAAGTTGGATCCAGAAGCGAACCCTCGCGATCTGTTCAACAACTACCGTAAAGCGATCAATGGCGGTCTTCTGAAGATCTTCTCGAAGATGGGTATTTCTACGCTACAGTCGTACCATGGTGCGCAAATCTTCGAAGCCTTGGGTATCCATAAGTCTGTTGTAGACAAATACTTCACAGGTACGGTTTCTCGTATCCAAGGTCTCACCCTTGATGATATCGCCAAAGAAGTGCTGATCCGTCACCGCATCGGTTACCCACAACGTGAAATCCCAATTCAAATGCTGGATGTTGGTGGTGTTTACCAATGGAAACAGCGTGGTGAGAAGCACCTATTCAACCCAGAAACCATTTCTCTACTGCAAGAGTCTACACGCAACAAGAACTACGATCAGTTCAAACAGTACGCGACAGCAGTAGATAAGCAAGGCGACAACGCGGTAACCCTTCGTAGCCAACTTGAGTTCATTAAGAACCCAGCCGGTTCTATCTCTATCGACGAAGTCGAGCCAATTGAAAGCATCGTGAAACGCTTCGCGACGGGTGCAATGTCATTCGGTTCTATTTCTTACGAAGCACACTCCACACTGGCTGTTGCGATGAACCGCCTTGGCGCGAAATCGAACTCTGGTGAAGGTGGTGAAGACCCAATGCGTTTCGAGCGCAAAGACAACGGCGACTGGGAACGCTCTGCAATCAAGCAGGTGGCTTCAGGTCGTTTCGGCGTAACCTCTTACTACCTAACCAACGCTGATGAGCTACAAATCAAGATGGCTCAAGGTGCGAAACCAGGTGAAGGTGGTCAGCTACCAGGCGATAAAGTAGACGACTGGATCGGTGCAACGCGTCACTCAACTCCGGGCGTCGGTCTTATCTCTCCACCGCCACACCACGATATCTACTCAATCGAAGATTTGGCTCAGCTTATCTACGACTTGAAGAACGCGAACCGCGCGGGCCGCGTAAACGTGAAACTGGTATCGGAAGCAGGCGTAGGTACGATCGCTTCTGGTGTAGCGAAAGCGAAAGCGGACGTTGTACTAATCGCAGGTTTCGACGGTGGTACTGGTGCATCACCAATGTCTTCAATCCGTCATACAGGTCTACCTTGGGAACTTGGTTTGGCAGAAACACACCAAACGCTACTGAAGAACGGTCTGCGTAACCGTATCGTGGTTCAAGCGGATGGTCAGATGAAGACACCTCGCGACCTTGCAGTGGCAACACTACTTGGTGCAGAAGAATGGGGCGTGGCAACCGCAGCATTGGTGGTTGAAGGTTGTATCATGATGCGTAAGTGTCATAAGAACACCTGTCCTGTCGGTATCGCGACTCAAAACAAGACGCTTCGTGAGCGCTTTGATGGTCGCGTAGAAGACGTAGTAACCTTCTTCCAATACATGGCACAAGGTCTGCGTGAAATCATGGCTGAACTTGGCTTCCGCACTATCGATGAGATGGTCGGTCAAGGTCAGAAGCTGAAGATTCGCCAAGATGTATCTCACTGGAAATACAAGAACCTAGATCTGTCTCCTGTTCTGCACGTGGAGCAAGCTCGCGAAGCCGATGGCGTATTCAACCAAGCTCAGCAGAACCACAATCTAGAAGAAGTTCTAGACCGCAAGCTGATTCAAGCAGCGATTCCTGCTCTCGAGAAAGGCGAAGCGGTAAATGCCGAATTCCCTATCGTCAACACGGACCGCTCTGCAGGTACCATGTTGTCGAACGAAATCTCGAAAGTGTACAAAGATGCTGGTCTACCTAAGCCAATGAACGTGAAGTTCAACGGTTCTGCGGGTCAGTCATTCGGCGCATTCCTAGCTAAGGGTGTGAAGTTCGAGGTGGAAGGTGATGCTAACGACTACTGGGGTAAAGGTCTGTCTGGCGGTACCTTAGTGCTCTACCCAGACGCGAAATCGAGCATTGTCGCGGAAGACAACATCGTAGTTGGTAACGTGTGTTTCTACGGTGCAACTTCGGGTGAGTCTTTCATTCGCGGTATGGCTGGTGAACGTTTCTGTGTTCGTAACTCAGGCGCGAAAGTCGTAGTAGAAGGCGTCGGTGACCACGGTTGTGAATACATGACTGGCGGTGCAGCAATTATCCTTGGTTCAACAGGTCGTAACTTTGCCGCAGGTATGAGTGGCGGCGTGGCTTACGTATGGGATAAATCAGGTGACTTTGAGTCAAAGCTGAACCCAGAGCTAGTAGACCTAGATCCAATCGAGCAAGAAGACAGAGATCTCTTACTCGACATGCTAACTAAGCATGTTCAATTCACAGGAAGTGAAGTCGCTCAGTCTTTCCTAGACAACTTTGAAGCTAGCCTAGCCTCTATGGTTAAGGTAATGCCGCGTGACTATAAAGCGGTTCTTCAAAAACGCAAAACTGAAGCACAGTCTCAAGGAAACGAAACTCAAGCGGAGGCCGTATAATGGGTAAGCCTACTGGATTTTTAGAGCATGGTCGTGAACTACCACAGAAGATCGACCCAGCTGAGCGCATCAAGAACAACAAAGAGTTCGTTCTAAACGAGGAGTTTGGTGACAAGATCAATACTCAAGCTTCTCGTTGTATGGATTGTGGTGTGCCGTTTTGTCATAACGGCTGCCCTATCGGTAACATCATCCCAGAGTTTAACGATGCAGTTTATCGTGATAGCTGGGAAGAAGCATGGAACATTCTAAGCTCAACCAATAACTTCCCAGAGTTCACTGGTCGTGTTTGCCCAGCTCCGTGTGAAAGCGCTTGTGTACTTGGCATCAACCAAGATCCAATCACTATTTGTAATATCGAGAAAACCATCGTGGAAACGGCGTATCGTGAAGGCTACGCCAAACCAAAAACACCACGTTCTCGCACAGGCAAAACCGTTGCGATCATCGGTTCGGGCCCTGCTGGTCTTGCGGCGGCTGAGCAGCTGAACAGCGCTGGTCATACTGTGACGGTATTCGAACGAGACGAGAAAGTGGGGGGTCTGCTGCGTTTTGGTATCCCAGATTTCAAACTGGGTATGGACGTGATTGATCGTAAGATCAACCTGATGGCAGAAGCGGGGATTGAATTCAAAGTTAACCAACATGTTGGTGTTGATGTGAATGCCCAGCAGCTGCGTCAAGAGTTCGATGTGGTTCTACTGACTGGTGGCTCAACCGTTCCACGTGATTTACCAGTTCCAGGCCGTAAACTAAATGGTGTTCACTTCGCAATGGAATTCCTAGGTCAAAACAACCGCCGCGCCAACAACATGGATCTTAAAACCGAAGAGATCCACGCGAAAGACAAACACGTTGTCGTCATTGGTGGTGGTGATACTGGTTCTGACTGCGTGGGTACCTCTAACCGTCATGGCGCAGCGAGCATTACTCAAGTTGAAATCATGCCGATTCCACCTGAGAAACGCCCAGCAAACATGCCTTGGCCACAATACCCAATGATTATGCGCACCTCAACATCACACGAAGAAGGTGTCGATCGCCATTGGAATATCTTGACCAAAGAATTCATCGGCAACGACCAAGGTCAGGTAACAGGTCTACGTATTGCAGACATCGTATGGCAAGATGCGAAACTAGGCGAGCGTCCAAACTTCAAAGAAGTAGAAGGCAGCGAGCGTGTGATCCCATGCGATATGGCATTCCTAGCGATGGGGTTCCTGCACCCAGAACCAACAGGCGTACTTGCTCAACTGGATATCGCACTAGATGATCGCGGTAACGTAGCAACTCAAGGTTTTGCTACTAACCAAGAAGGTGTATTTGCTGCTGGTGATATGCGAACAGGCCAATCTTTGGTGGTTCGTTGTATCAACGAAGGTCGCGAATGTGCCCGTGCTATCGATGATTTCCTAATGGGTGGAACTCATCTTGAAGCTAAATCCGATTCACTGATGTTATCAGCGTAAACCGGATGAAACCCAGAATCAGGTAGCAATGAATGATTCTGGGTCTAAAGCGAATAACTAATCAATCCTTCCAAACTTCCCAACTTGACCAGCACATTATGCTGGTCTTTTTTATATCCACCGAACTCAATTGTTGCAAAAATGTAACAATCAAAAATCTATACATATGATATATAAGTACTTTTCTAGGTTATTGCTTGGTAAATCGAACATTGACGTGATATTTCACCAAAAACTTGACCTTTTCTATCATAAGCTATACGTTGTGAAGTCGATGAAAATGATTTCGTCTTATTTTGTAAAATAATAACAAAAGATTTTGTGTATATTTATGCAAGATTTAACAACTTGAAAGCATAGTTAGTCATAAATACCAACCCTTTAAATGTTGGTAGTTCTGTCTGGAAGACAGAGAAGCAAAGGGAGAATTGCAATGGCTTTATATGATCCTAGTCTTGAAAAAGACAACTGTGGATTTGGTTTAATCGCCCACATGGAAGGACAACCAAGTCACAAACTGGTTCGTACAGCAATTTCGGCATTGGATCGCATGACCCACCGAGGCGGTATCGCCGCTGATGGTAAAACCGGTGATGGTTGTGGTCTTCTATTACAAAAGCCCGACTCATATTTACGCCTCATCGCTGAAGAAAACGGCTTCAACCTCGGTAAGCAATACGCTGTAGGTATGATGTTTTTCAGCCAAGACCCAGTCAAGGCACAATCCGCTAAAGACATCATCAATAAAGAGTTAGCTCAGGAAACACTAACCGTTTCGGGTTGGCGTGACGTGCCTACCAACTCAGATGTTTTAGGCCCGATCGCACTGGATTCGTTACCTAACATTCAACAAGTGTTCATTTCAGCTCCAGCAGGCTGGCGTGAGCGCGACATTGAGCGTCGTTTGTATATCGCACGCCGCCGCATAGAAAAGCAAATCACACAAGACAGTGATTTTTATATCTGCAGCTTGTCCACACAGGTGATTGTATATAAAGGTCTGTGTATGCCAGCAGACTTACCACGCTTTTACCTGGATCTTGCAGATTTACGCATGGAATCAGCTATTTGCTTGTTCCACCAGCGTTTTTCAACAAATACCCAACCACGTTGGCCGCTGGCTCAACCGTTCCGCTACCTGGCACACAATGGTGAAATCAACACCATTGAAGGCAACCGCCAATGGGCACGCGCTCGTGCATACAAATTCGCTTCGCCACTACTGCCTGATCTGCAAACGGCAGCTCCATTTGTTAACGAAACGGGCTCTGATTCATCCAGCCTGGACAACATGCTTGACCTTTTCCTCGCGGGGGGCATGGACGTCTTCCGCGCAATGAGAATGCTGGTGCCGCCTGCATGGCAGAACCACCCGGATATGGATCCGGACTTGCGTGCGTTCTATGACTTCAACTCTAAACACATGGAGCCATGGGATGGCCCTGCTGGCATCGTATTATCCGATGGTCGTTATGCCGCGTGTAACCTAGATCGTAATGGCCTGCGCCCAGCTCGTTATGTGATCACCAAAGATCAACTCATCACGCTGGCGTCAGAAGTGGGTATCTGGGATTACGCCCCCGACGAAGTGGCAGAAAAAGGCCGTGTTGGACCAGGCGAATTGTTGGTCGTTGACACACGCCGCGGGAAATTGTGGCAATCAAGTGAAATTGATAACGATCTAAAAGGTCGCCACCCATATAAAGAGTGGATGGACAACAACGTCCATAAGCTCACACCATTTGCTCAATTGCCTGAAGATCAGGTAGGTGAGCGCAATTTTGACAGCGATTTGCTCAAGACCTATCAGAAGCAATTCGCTATGACCAACGAAGAAGTCGATCAAGTCCTTAGAGTGCTTGGTGATATGGGTCAAGAAGCCGTTGGCTCTATGGGAGATGATACCCCGATGGCCGTTCTTTCTTCTAAAGAGCGCCTAGTTACCGACTACTTCCGTCAGAAATTTGCTCAGGTCACCAACCCGCCGATTGACCCGTTGCGTGAAAAACACGTCATGTCATTGGCGACCAGTGTTGGCCAAGAAATGAACGTGTTCTGCGAAACCGATGGGCACGCTCATCGCGTAACTTTTGATTCGCCGGTACTGCTTTATTCAGACATGCAGCAACTGCTCGAACTGGCTGATGCGCACTACCGTAACACCATCTTAGATATCAATTACGATCCTGAGAGAAAAGACCTAAAACAAGCGATCAACGACTTATGTGACCAAGCAGTCGATGTTGTGCGTGAAGGGACTGTATTGGTGGTTTTATCTGATCGCGCGTTAGTGAAAGGCAAGCTGCCGATTCCTGCGGCGATGGCAGTAGGCGCGGTGCAAACACGTTTGATTGAAGAGAATCTTCGTTGTGATGCCAACATTATTGTCGAGACAGCCACTGCTCGCGATCCACATCAGTTTGCTGTTCTACTTGGATTTGGTGCAACAGCGGTTTACCCATATTTGGCTTATGAAGCCTTAGGTAAACTGATTGATGATGGTGCGCTTGAAAAAAGCTACCGCGATGTGATGCAAAACTATCAATATGGCATCAACAAAGGCCTCTACAAGATCATGTCCAAAATGGGCATATCCACTGTTGCCTCTTACCGTTGTTCACAACTGTTTGAAGCGGTGGGTCTGAGTGAAGATGTCGTCGAACTTTGCTTCCGAGGGGTCACGACTCGTATACAAGGCGCCAGCTTCGACGACTTCCAGCAAGACTTGTTTAACCTTTCACGCAAAGCCTGGGCTAAACGTAAAGCCATTGAACATGGTGGTTTACTGAAATATGTCCATGGCGGCGAGTATCATGCCTATAACCCGGATGTCGTTGGCACATTGCAACAGGCCGTCAAATCTGGTGAGAGTGGTGATTATCAGAGTTTTGCCAAACAAGTAAACCAACGTCCGGTTGCGATGTTGCGAGACTTGATGACGCTGAAAAAATCTGCGAAGCCGCTACCACTAGAACAGGTCGAACCAAGCACTGAACTGTTTAAACGCTTTGACTCTGCCGCAATGTCCATTGGCGCTCTGAGCCCAGAAGCTCATGAAGCTTTGGCAACTGCAATGAACCGCCTCGGTGGCTATTCAAATTCAGGTGAAGGTGGCGAAGATCCACGTCGCTTCGGTACAGAGCGTAACTCTCGTATTAAACAGATTGCCTCAGGTCGATTTGGTGTGACCCCGCATTACCTAACCAATGCCGACGTACTGCAAATCAAGGTCGCGCAGGGTGCAAAACCGGGTGAAGGTGGTCAGCTTCCAGGGCATAAGGTTACAGCGGAAATCGCTAAGCTACGTTATTCGGTACAAGGCGTCACGCTGATCTCTCCGCCGCCGCACCACGATATCTATTCGATTGAAGATTTAGCTCAGCTGATCTTCGACCTAAAACAGGTCAACCCAAACGCCTTAGTATCAGTCAAACTGGTTTCTGAACCTGGTGTTGGCACTATTGCCACTGGTGTGGCAAAAGCGTATGCAGACTTGATCACCATCTCAGGCTATGACGGGGGAACAGCTGCCAGCCCACTGACATCGGTAAAATACGCAGGTTGCCCTTGGGAGCTAGGCCTTGCCGAAACTCAACAAGCACTGGTGGCTAACGGGCTTCGTCACAAGATTCGCCTTCAAGTGGATGGCGGTCTAAAAACAGGTTTAGACGTTGTAAAAGCCGCGATACTCGGCGCTGAAAGCTTCGGCTTTGGAACAGCTCCTATGGTAGCGATGGGCTGTAAGTTCCTGCGTATTTGTCACCTCAATAACTGCGCAACTGGCGTCGCCACTCAAGACGAAATGCTACGCAAAGAATTCTTTAAAGGTCTACCTGAGCAAGTGATGAATTACTTTGTCGGTTTGGCTGATGAAGTACGCGCCTTGCTAGCAGAGCTGGAAGTGGAAAAACTCACCGATCTCATCGGTCGTACTGAACTGCTTGAGACAGTAGAGGGCATGACCGCCAAGCAAACCAAGCTCGACTTAAGCAATATTCTTGAAGCGCCTGTATCACCGGAAGGTCATCCACTATTTTGGACAGAACCTAACACACCGTTTGATAAGGCTGAGTTGAACCAGAAGATCATCGATGATGCCCTTTCAGCCGTAGAGGCACGCGAGTCCGCTAGCTTCTTCTATAACGTCATCAATACCGATCGCTCGATTGGTGCACGTCTATCAGGTGAAATTGCTAAGCGCTATGGAAACCAAGGCATGGCGGCAACACCCATTAAGCTCCACCTTGATGGCACCGCTGGACAATCATTTGGTGTCTGGAATGCCGGTGGCGTAGAACAGTATCTCACTGGCGATGCCAATGACTATGTTGGTAAAGGCATGGCTGGGGGCAAGTTGGTCATCAAACCACACTTAGGGACAGCATTCCGCTGTAATGAAGCCACCATCATTGGTAACACCTGCTTGTACGGTGCAACCGGGGGCAAACTCTTTGCAGCAGGTACGGCTGGCGAGCGCTTTGGCGTACGCAACTCAGGAACCATCGCGGTTATTGAAGGCGCAGGCGACAATGCTTGTGAATATATGACTGGTGGAATTGTGGCAATTCTTGGCGCAACCGGAGTCAATTTTGGCGCAGGTATGACAGGCGGGTTTGCCTACGTTCTTGATAAGAACGAAGACTTCCAAGGCCGAGTGAACAATGAATCAGTCGAGGCACTGGCGCTGTCTGATCTCTATATCCATCAGGAACATTTACGTGGCCTGATTGCAGAGCATCTTGAAGAGACAAACTCAGTTCACGCTGAAGATATTCTGGCGAACTTTGATGAATGGATTCCAAAGTTCTATCTGGTGAAACCTAAAGCCGCGGATCTTCGTACCCTGCTTGGTCACCAAAGTCGTAGTGCCGCAGAACTTCGCGTTCAAGCGCAGTAATCATGGAGGATGTTTGAATCATGAGCCAGAACGTATACCAATTTATTGACGTACAACGTGTCGATCCTGCGAAGAAACCGATTAAAGTTCGCAAGATTGAATTCGTCGAGATTTACGAACCCTTTACTAAACAGCAAGCCACTGCCCAAGCTGATCGCTGCCTCGATTGTGGTAACCCATACTGCGAGTGGAAGTGTCCTGTTCATAACTACATTCCGCAGTGGCTGAAACTTGCCAATGAGGGGCGTATTCTTGAAGCAGTAGAGCTATCTCATCAGACAAACAGCCTGCCTGAAGTGTGTGGCCGAGTCTGTCCACAGGATCGATTGTGTGAGGGTTCTTGTACCCTCAATAACGATTTTGGTGCCGTCACGATTGGTAACATAGAGAAGTACATTACCGACAAAGCGTTTGAAATGGGTTGGAAGCCCGACATGTCACAAGTCGAATGGACAGACAAAAAGGTGGCCATTATCGGCGCAGGCCCTGCAGGACTTGCTGCCGCAGATATTTTAGTGCGCAATGGCGTCAAACCTGTCGTTTTTGATCGCTACCCTGAAATCGGAGGCCTACTCACTTTTGGCATCCCATCGTTCAAACTGGAAAAAGGCGTGATGGAAAATCGTCGCCGCGTCTTCACAGATATGGGCGTTGAATTTCGCCTCAACGTTGAAGTCGGCCAGGATATAACGATGCAGCAACTGCTCGACGATTATGATGCTGTTTTTCTAGGGGTCGGAACATACAAGTCTATGCGAGCTGGATTAGAAAACGAAGACGCGCCGGGCGTATACGATGCACTGCCGTTTTTGATTTCCAACACTTACAAAGTCATGAACTTAGAAGACACACAACCCTTCGTAGATATGGCGGGTAAAAAAGTGGTCGTACTCGGGGGTGGCGATACCGCAATGGACTGTGTTCGCACGTCAATCCGACAAGGCGCCTCTAACGTCATTTGTGCCTATCGACGTGATGAAGCCAATATGCCGGGCTCTCGTCGAGAAGTAAAAAATGCCAAGGAAGAAGGCGTCGACTTTAAGTTTAACCTTCAACCTTTGGGTGTCGAAGTGGATGTCTCTGGCAAAGTATCGGGTGTGAAAGTGGTTAAAACGGCCCTCGGAGAACCCGATGAAGCCGGACGTCGTCGCCCAGAACCTGTGGAAGGGAGTGAACATGTTCTGCCAGCAGACGCTGTAATTATGGCGTTTGGATTCCAGCCGCATAAGATGGAATGGCTAGCGCCTTATGATGTGGAGCTCGATCAGTGGGGAAGAATCAAAGCCCCTTCTGAACAAGAGTTTCAGTATCAGACCAGCAATGAGAAAATCTTCGCGGGTGGTGATGCTGTGCGAGGCTCGGACTTAGTCGTGACCGCCATTGATGAAGGACGCAAAGCTGCAGAAGGAATCCTTGATTACCTTGAAGTCTGATAAACGATCATTGATATGAAATTTGGGTTGACGTTTGTGCGTCAACCCTTTTTTATAGAAGTTCTTTAACTAATACACTTAGTTTATAACAATAAGGACATTGTGAATGAAAAGGCCCGCGCTCTTAATCACTTCCGTGATGCTACTATCCGCTTGCAGCCAAGGAGTCCAAACTATGACTGATCGCACCTCATCACCATGTGGTGATAAACCGAACTGTGTTTCCACGCAAGACGAGAGAGAAAAACACCAACTCGCCCCGTTCACTCTCACCAGCCATGCTAGTATCGACGCAATTGAAAATGCGGCACTTCAATTACCCGGTGCAAAAACAGCGGTAAAAGAAGAAGGCTATTTGAGGATAGAATGCACATCAAAAATCATGCGCTTTGTTGATGATCTTGAGTTACGCATAGAAGGAAACAACTTGTTGGTTCGTTCTGAATCCCGCACGGGATACTCAGATTTCGGCGTCAATCGAAAACGCGCCGAACAACTGAGAGCATTATTGCGTAGCGCGGAGCAGGTTCAGTAACCAGATATAAAAAAACCGAAGCGAACGCTTCGGTTTTTACTGTGCTGCGCTATTTAATCGCGAAAAACAACCAGACGCTTAGGCGCGACCTTTCCGTCATCGTTCAATTCCGCAACACCAATAAAGGTACGCTCATCACCCGAGGTCATGCGCAGCGTTCCTTCTGGTACACCAAGAACATACACTGGCTGTCCGTGCTGAACTAAGTCAGTCTGCTCCGCATTGAGGTTCACTTCCGGTAAATCTTCCACCGCAGTGTCCATTGGCAGTAACAATGGGTCGAGTACCTCACGTGGTGCCACTTCATCACGGTGTGCTTGCTCCAACAACTCATTAAGTTGCTCAAGCGTCACCATTTTTTCGTATGGATAGTTAGCGACTGCCGTACGACGAAGCATAGTCACGTGTGCACCACAACCAAGCATTTCACCAAGATCATCAACTATCGTGCGGATATAAGTGCCTTTTGAACAATGCACTTCCATCTCAATTTCGTCACCTTCAAAACGATGTAAGATGATTTCATAAACCGTGATCTTGCGAGCTTCACGCGGGACTTCGATACCTTGACGAGCGTACTCGTATAAAGGCTTACCTTGATACTTGAGCGCGGAAAACATCGATGGCACCTGATCCGATTCACCGCGGAACTTGTCGATACACGCTTCCAGTTTCGTCATATCGACATCAACAGGGCGAGTTTCGATAACTTCACCGTCCGAGTCCGACGTATTGGTGCGCTCACCTAGCTTGGCGATAACACGATAACGCTTATCTGAATCGAGGAGGAACTGCGAAAACTTCGTGGCTTCTCCAAGACAAATTGGCAGCATGCCAGTCGCAAGCGGATCCAGAGCGCCAGTATGCCCGGCTTTCTCTGCAAAATAGATGCGTTTGACTTTCTGTAACGCATCATTGGATGAAATACCTGTCGGTTTATCTAACAGGATGACTCCATCAATTGGACGACCTTTACGACGGCGAGCCATTATGCGTTGTCCTCTTCCGAGTTTTCGCCATCACGGCCAGCGTCTTGCTGCTTACGTTTGTCTTCACTTACCACTTCGCTGACAAGGTTAGACATACGCATGCCTTCAACCAAAGTGTTGTCGTATTCGAAACGAATTTCAGGTGTCAGACGCAGACGAATGCGTTTACCCAGCATCATGCGAATGTGAACTTCGTGTTCACGAAGTGCTTTTAAGCATGACTCAGGTGTTTGTTCACCCACACATAAGAAGGTCACGAACACCTTTGCATACGCAAGGTCACGAGACACTTCTACGTCTGAGATAGTAACCATACCCAAACGTGAATCACGAACTTCACGTTGTAGGATCATGGCCAGTTCTTTTTGCAACTGCTGCGATACTCGCTGCGTGCGGCTAAATTCTTTTGACATATCTTTTCTCTTATTAGAAAGAATGGGGGGATGGATAAATTCCAGCCCCCCATGGCGTATTCAACAACCTGTTACCGACACTCACTGCCGGTAAAGTTAGTCAATTAGTCTAGAGTACGTTTAACTTCAACAACTTCGAAGACTTCGATTTGGTCACCAACGCGAACATCATTGTAGTTCTTAACGCCGATACCACATTCGTAGCCGTTCTTAACTTCTTGAACGTCGTCTTTAAAGCGACGTAGTGACTCTAGTTCACCTTCGTAGATAACCACGTTCTCACGTAGTACACGAATAGGGTTATTACGCTTAATAGTACCTTCAGTAACCATACAACCCGCGATAGCGCCAAGTTTAGGTGACTTAAATACATCACGTACTTCTGCAAGGCCGATGATTTCTTGCTTGAACTCTGGAGCAAGCATACCGCCCATTGCTTGTTTCACTTCGTCAATCAATTGGTAAATGATTGAGTAGTAGCGCAGGTCTAGGTTTTCTGTTTCGACTGCACGGCGAGCTGTTGCATCAGCACGAACGTTGAAACCTAGGATGATAGCGTTAGAAGCAGCTGCTAGAACGGCGTCTGTTTCCGTTATACCACCAACACCAGAACCAACGATGTTCACTTTCACTTCTTCAGTAGAAAGTTTACGTAGCGAGTCTGCGATAGCTTCCACAGAACCTTGAACGTCTGCTTTAAGTACTACGTTAAGCTCAGCCACTTCACCAGCAGCCATGTTAGAGAACATGTTCTCTAGTTTCGCTTTTTGCTGACGTGCTAGTTTAACATCACGGAATTTACCTTGACGGTAGTTAGCAACTTCACGTGCTTTACGCTCATCACGAACAACAGTCGCTTCGTCACCAGATGCAGGCACACCAGACAGACCGATGATTTCTACTGGGATAGAAGGACCCGCAGTGAAAATTTCTTGACCATTCTCGTCACGCATTGCACGAACACGGCCGTACTCTTGACCACAAAGAAGGATATCACCTTTGTTTAGAGTACCAGACTGAACCAGTACAGTGGCAACAGGACCGCGACCTTTATCTAGGCGAGATTCAACAACCACACCAGACGCCATGCCTTCTTCTACCGCTGTCAGCTCAAGAACTTCAGATTGTAGAAGGATAGTTTCTAGCAGGCCTTCAATGTTTGTACCCTGTTTCGCAGAGATGTGAACGAACATGTTCTCACCGCCCCACTCCTCAGGAATAACATCGTACTGAGCTAGCTCATTCTTAACGTTATCTGGGTTCGCGTCTTCTTTATCGATCTTGTTCACTGCAACAATCAGAGGTACACCCGCTGCTTTCGCGTGCTGGATTGCTTCGATTGTCTGTGGCATTACGCCATCGTCTGCTGCTACAACAAGAACAACGATATCTGTTGCCTGAGCACCACGAGCACGCATTGCAGTAAACGCCGCGTGTCCAGGAGTATCCAGGAAGGTAATCATGCCGTTTTCAGTTTCAACGTGGTATGCACCGATGTGCTGTGTAATACCACCAGCTTCACCTGAAGCAACGTGTGCTTTACGGATGTAGTCAAGTGTCGATGTCTTACCATGGTCAACGTGACCCATGATGGTAACAACCGGAGCACGAGGAACTGCTTCTGCATTGCTGTCACGATCTGACAGTACTGCTTCTTCTAGCTCATTCTCTTTACGCAAAATTACCTTGTGACCCATTTCTTCAGCAACAAGTTGTGCTGTTTCTTGGTCGATAACCTGGTTGATCGTCGCCATTGCGCCCATCTTCATCATTACTTTGATAACTTCTGTGCCTTTTACAGACATCTTGTTAGCAAGTTCTGATACAACGATGGTTTCACCGATAACAACGTCAGCTTTCGCAACGGTAGCTGTCTTATCGAAACCTTGTTGCATTGATGCAGGTTTCGCCAGTTTACCTTTGTTGCGACCTTTACCGCCACGCTGGTTACGGCCGCCACGATTTTGATCATCGTTACCAGAAGTTTTCTTCTTCTTCTTACGACGACCACCTTCTTCTTTGCGGTCTGCAGCGTCTTCCGCTTCACGTGCGTATGATGAAGTCGTTACATGGTAGTCAGAGTTTTCCAACTCTTTCTTCTTCTGTTCCGCTTCAGTCCAACGAGCTTCATTTTCTTCCGCTAGTTTACGCGCTTCTTCAACAAGCTTAGCCGCTTCTTGTTCCGCTTTACGTTGGGCTTCTTCTTCCTGACGACGTTTAAGTTCGTCAGCTTCTTTTTTCGCTTGCGTGTTCACTTCCGCATTTTTTGCATTCATGTCTTTCTTAGCCTTATCAGCTTGTACGCGTTTGGCTTTTTCTTCAGCGTCACGTTTTGCGTCCGCTTCTCGCTTCGCTTTTTCTTCGGCCTCGCGTTGTGCTTTCTCTGCAGCTTCACGTTTTGCTAGCTCTTCAGCCTCACGCTTCGCAAGCTCTTCAGCTTCACGCTTTGCTGCTTCCTCAGCCTCGCGGTTTGCGTCGTCTTCGATAATGCTGCGCTTCACATAAGTTCGCTTCTTGCGAACTTCTACTTGAACATCCTTACTCTTGCCGCCACCTGCGTTTACGCTAAGTGTGCTGCGAGTTTTACGCTGTAGAGTTAAGCGAGTAGGCTCAGCTTCACCAGAAGTGTCGCCGTGCTCTTTCTTAAGGTGAGTCAGAAGCTTCTGCTTCTCTTCTTCAGAAACCTGATCTGTACCCGCTTTCGTCATACCGGCATCAGCAAGTTGCTCTAATAAGCGGTCCACTGGTGTACCAATTTCTTCACTCAGTGCCTTAACAGTAATTTTTGTCATGCCGCTTTCTCCTTGCTGAAATTTATGCGTCTTCGCCGAACCAACAGATGTTACGTGCTGCCATGATTAGCTCACCCGCATACTCTTCGGTTAGACCTTCAATACCTTCGAGATCATCGATACCCTGGTCAGCTAAATCTTCCAGTGTTGCTACACCTTTCGCTGCCAGTTTAAATGCCATTTCACGCTCTAGGCCTTCTAGAGCAAGTAGGTCTTCTGCAGGCTCTAAGCCTTCAAAAGATTCTTCCTGAGCCAGAGCCAGTGTAGTTAGGGCATCTTTTGCACGATTACGTAGTTCTTCGACAAGATCTTCGTCCAGACCATCGACTTCAAGCAGTTCGTTTACTGGTACGTAAGCTACCTCTTCAAGAGAAGAGAAACCTTCTTCAACTAACAGCTGAGCAAAATCTTCTTCGATATCTAGGTACTTCATGAAGTTTTCAATTGACGCTTGAGACTCTTCTGCGTGTTTCTTCTGCAGATCTTCAACCGTCATTACGTTCAGTTCCCAACCTGTTAGTTGAGAAGCTAGACGTACGTTTTGACCGTTACGGCCAATAGCTTGCGCTAGGTTATCGGCTTCAACCGCGATATCCATTGCGTGAGCATCTTCATCAACGATGATAGAAGCCACATCTGCTGGCGCCATTGCATTGATAACAAACTGAGCTGGGTTATCATCCCAAAGCACGATATCAATACGCTCACCGCCAAGCTCGCCAGAGACTGCCTGTACACGTGCACCACGCATACCAACACACGCACCCACTGGGTCGATACGCTTGTCGTTAGTCTTCACAGCAATCTTCGCACGAGAACCAGGATCACGAGCCGCACCTTTCAGTTCTATGATCTCTTCTGCAATTTCCGGTACTTCAACACGGAATAGCTCCGCCAGCATTTCTGGCTTAGAACGTGTGATGAATAGTTGGAAACCACGCGCTTCTGGTGCTACGCGGTACAGAAGGCCACGAACACGGTCACCCGGGCGGTGGTTTTCACGAGGAAGCTGGTCATCACGTAGGATTACCGCTTCAGCGTTGTTACCTAGATCAAGTACTATAGTTTCGCGGTTAACTTTCTTAACCACACCAGTAACTAGCTCACCTTCATTGTCGATGAACTGCTCAACGATCTGTGCACGTTCAGCTTCACGAACTTTCTGTACGATAACCTGCTTCGCTGTTTGCGTAGTAATACGGTCAAACGTTACTGATTCGATTTCATCTTCTACGTAGTCACCAATCTCAATCGTCTCATCATCAAACTGTGCAGCTTCAAGAGAGATTTCTTTTGTTGGGCTTTCTACTTCTTCAACTACTAACCAACGACGGAAAGTATCGAACTCACCCGTTTTACGGTCAATTTCAACACGAACATCGATTTCGATTTCGTGTTTCTTCTTTGTAGATGTAGCTAGAGCAATCTCTAGGGCTTCAAAGATGCGCTCACGAGGTACCCCTTTTTCGTTCGATACCGCTTCTGCTACCGCTAAAATTTCTTTACTCATTTTAAATAGCCTCTAAGACCTTAATTAAAATTTAGGGATCAGGTTAGCTTTTGAAATGTTGCTTAGAGCAAACTCTTCTGCGTTGCCGTCCACAGTAACTGTTACTGTTTCACCTTCGATTGCGTGGATAACACCTTTCCACTTACGACGGTTACCAACAGCCATTTTCAAAACGATGCTTACCTCGTGACCAATAAATTGTTCATAGTGTGCTGCTTTGAAAAGTGGTCTTTCTAAACCTGGAGAAGACACTTCTAGGTTGTAAGCCACGGTGATTGGATCTTCAACGTCCATTACTGCACTAACCTGACGGCTAACTTCTGCACAGTCATCCACAGAGATGCCATTTTCATGGTCAATAAAGATACGTAGCGTTGAATGTTCGCCTGCGCGAATAAATTCTAATCCAACTAACTCATAACCTGATGCTGCTACTGGCGCTTCAAGCATTTCAGTAAGTTGTCTTTCTAAACCAGTCATTTAAACCACTCCAGAAACAAAAAAAGGGCTCAGAGCCCAATTTAAATTCCAAGCAATGTCCGAACTTCTGCAATGCAGAAATTCAGATAACAAAAAACCCCGAAAGTCGGGGTTTTTTGATGCTGGACCCTGATGTGTTAAGCAATCAAAGTTTGCTTAACTCACAGTTGCTATTGCGACTGTGCAAACTTGTCCACATCCAGTAAAGGATTGGTTGCGGGGGCCGGATTTGAACCGACGACCTTCGGGTTATGAGCCCGACGAGCTACCAAGCTGCTCCACCCCGCGTCCGACTTGTCGAGCATTATACGCTCTCCAAGGTGTTTTACAAGTTTGTAAACAATGGTGCCGAGAGAGGGACTCGAACCCTCACACCTAAGGCACTAGCACCTCATGCTAGCGTGTCTACCAATTTCACCATCTCGGCAGCTAAATCTTTAGCTTATTGAGGAATTTCGTCGCCTGTTGGGGCTGGAACTTCACTCGCAGCATCATCAGCTTGCTGGATAACTTGACCTTGAGTCGGGTCAACCCACTGAGATTCAGTTTTATGAGTCGACATGTTACCTAGCACTAAGCTAAGGATGAAAAATACTGTTGCAAAAATTGCAGTCATTCGGGTTAGGAAATTACCTGAGCCGCTTGCGCCAAACACTGTGTTTGATGCGCCTGCACCGAATGAGGCTCCCATATCTGCGCCTTTACCTTGTTGAATCAGCACTAGGCCGATTACACCAACCGCTGCCAACAGGTAAATCACAAGTAGAACTGTAAACATGATTTCCACCTATGTTCCAAATTGTTGAGCCAGCGCCGCTCGAAAACTCATTCTTGATGTTTTTGAACAAGGCTAGCGACCTCCTTATCGAAGGCCGAGCAATACTAGCGAAAGGTTATTACGCTGACAAGTAGAATTTTTCAAAAAAAGACGACTTGATGGCTAAGCGGTCAAAAAAAGGACAAAAGTCATACTTTTCTTTTTACTTGCCAGTACATTTTGTCTAAAACGCTGAAAACTCAGGGCTGAATTCAATTCGGCCACTGCGATCGGTAAACTCATTCTCTGCCAGTGCTAACACTTGAAATGCACCAGCAGACGCTTCCCACTGACAACAAAAGCTGTACTTTTCACTCGCTTCAAAGCCAAAGCGAGAATAATACTCAGGTTCACCCAGTACCACACAAGCTGGGTAGCCAAACTCTTTTAGCGATTCCAGCCCCTCTTTAACTAACTCTGCCGCCAAACCTTGTCGGCGGTAGTCTGCTTTTATGGCGAGTGGAGCCAAGCACTGCCAGTTTAAGTCTTCACCATTTAATGTAACCGGACTGAACATGACGTGCCCAACCAATTCTCCTTCATCATTACAGGCAACCAATGATAAGGTTCTACGTCCGTTCTCTCTTAGCCTCATCACTAAATCTGCTTCAGTTTCTGTTTCAAAAGCAGACTTCAGTAGCCTGTCGACGGCAAGAATGTCAGCCGGAGCTTCAGTTCGAATAAGCATTGATAACCTCACTTTGTGCGAGTGGCGATTGTAACCCTTTCTGCACAAAATCGGCTAGTTCATTTAATAGTGTTTGCAACGGTTTCGGCAGCTGCTCTAAATCGACACTGTCCATCAGGTTCTTTATCTCTAACCCCAGCTCCGTATCTCCTTCTATAGACAAGCGGCGCTGGAAGAACAAAGTATCAGGATCTTCTTTTCGCCCAGCAATCAAAACCAGATCATTGAGATTGCCTCGAAAAGCAACGTCTTCTTTAACGGCTGAATCCGCAACCATCAACTGGCTATCTTGGTAACTAACATACCAACTTAGCTGCATATCTTTTATCTCAATTTTCAGCCACTTACCTTCTAGAAATTCAAAATCACCATCCTCAAGAGACTCTCTAAAAACGCTTTTTAGCCCCTCTAATAAGACTTTTTTTTGTACACTTTTAGGTAATAAGTGGACTGGAGATCGCAAAATTGATGCGGCATTTTCAACTAGCTGGGTGCGAATCTTGTTAATCACGAGCGTTATCCGTTACTTTGTAAATAGGATACTCATCATAATGGATGATGATGGAGCGATTCCTGTTGTGTATCAAAAAATTAGTCTGATACCGCTAGCCCTTTAATCTAGCGGCAATCACAGTTATAGTTATTGGTATCGCTTCTATTCACAGCTCTGTGACTCGTATTGCTCTTTGGAGAGTCGGTAATACCCTTGATGCTTTCGCAACAACTACAGCATTGGTTCACGAAGATAACGGCGAACAGCCCGTTTTTTTTCGCCATTTTGGATAGCCAGCATAACTATGCCATGGTTAATGGTCGCTATTGCGATATCGCAGGCCTATCCAACCAAGAACTGATCGGTATGAGCGATACGCAAACCTTAGGTAAGCATTTCTATAACCAACTCAAGCCCTACTATGAGCGTGCCTTCAACGGAGAATCCCTCGAAGCAGAAATCACGCTGAACGAAATTGACCTCGAAACCAGTCTGCATTTCAGCTTAGCCCCCATCGAAATCGACAAAAAAATTGAATACGTTGCCTTTCATGCGGTCGACACATCAGAAAAACATATTCTGGTTCGTTCTTTAGAAGAATCAGAAGGTAAGTTCTCAACACTCACCACTTTGTTGCCTGATGGCCTGCTACTGGTCGAAGAGGATTGCATCATATCTGCCAACCCTGCGGCAGTGCGTTTGCTCGGTTTTGAAGATAACAGTGATTTGTTAGGTGAAGAACTTTCCCGCCTATTTGTCGATGAGAAAACCAAGACAGTTTTCAGTAAATCGCTCAGCAGTTCACTGGCGAAAGCACCTTTGACCTGTCTGACTGGCCCAAGATGTGGCTTCGAGCGCCGTGTTCAGCTCCACGCTGATGACGCGATGGTACTGGGCTGCAATACTCAATTGGTGCTGATTCAAGATGCCGATGAAACTCCAAAACACTTGAGTAACAAGCCGTTAGAAGATGCACACATTGATTCTTTAACTGGCCTCTACAATCGTTTTGGTTTTACCAAACGTCTAGAGCAGTTCATTCACAATGAAACACCACTGTTACTGCTCTACCTCGATATCGATAATTTCAAGAACATCAACGACTCTTTAGGTCACCATATTGGTGATAAAGTGATTAAAGAAGTGTCATCTCGTCTTAAGCGTCTTTTACCGCAACATGCGGTAGTAGGGCATTTAGGAGGCGATGAATTTGGCCTGATATTGCCGGAACCAGAAAACAATCGAATGGCGGAGATTCTTGCTGAGCGCATCATCTCACTCATTAACCAGCCATTTGATCTGCACCATTTCAGCAAACGCTTAGCGTGCTCTATCGGCAGTGTGACGTATCCGGGAGATGGCAACGACGCACGGATTCTGCTGCAAAATGCCGACACCGCGATGTACGAAGCCAAAGACCGAGGTCGTAATCGCCTGATTAAGTTCAATGATCAGATGAACAAAGAAGCGCGTATGCGTTTATGGCTGGAAATTGAGCTGCAAAAAGCCTTACAACAGAATGGCTTGGAAGTCTGGTACCAGCCTAAGGTCAACGCTCGTGATTTCAGCATTAATGGCGCCGAAGCCCTTATCCGCTGGAAGCACCCTGTGGAAGGTTACATTAGCCCGGGCGCTTTTATCCCTGTCGCCGAACGAGCAGGTTTAATTGAACATCTGGGTCGAGTCGTTATGCGAGAAGTATTCAGCACGGTTAAACGCTGGAAACTTCAAGGTATTCTGCCGGGACGCGTCGCGATCAACCTTTCGCCAGAACAATTTGGCAATCCAAAACTGATCGATTATATGGAGAAGCTACTGCGTACTACAGAGCTTGATCCTAACTGCATCACGTTTGAGCTGACCGAAAGCGCCGTGATGAGCGACAGTGAGCACACCTTACAAATGCTCAACGCCATTAAAAAGCTTGGCTTTGCTTTATCGATTGACGACTTTGGTACCGGTTACTCATCACTTTCGTATCTTGCCCGCTTCCCAATAGATGAGCTTAAAATTGACCGCGCGTTTATCAATGACATCGATACGCTACCAAAACAGGTAACGGTAATCGAAAACATCATTAATCTGGGGAAATCGCTTAACCTAACGGTTGTTGCAGAAGGGGTCGAAACCCAGCAACAAGCTACTCTGCTCTCTAACCTCAATTGTAATTCGATTCAGGGTTTCCATTTCTATCGTCCGCAACCAAAGCAAGAAGTCGAAGAGCTCTTCGCTCAGCATCGTCGCCATAAAAACTGATCTCAACTCACTCTAAATGAGTATTTGACTCAGAAACTTACCTAAACCTGCCTTACATCAAACTTGCCGTTCATATTCCTTCATAAAATGCGGAGCAATTTTTCGCAAAGACAGATTGGAAGGCGCAATGGAACTCCTCTGCCCTGCAGGTAACTTACCTGCCCTCAAAACAGCCATCGACTGCGGTGCTGACGCTGTGTATATCGGCTTCAAAGACGATACCAATGCGCGCCATTTCGCAGGTCTTAACTTCACTGGTAAAAAACTGGACAAAGCGGTTCAGTACGTCCATGACCATAAGAAAAAAATTCACGTCGCGTTGAATACCTTCGCTCATCCGGATGGGTTTGAACGCTGGACTGACGCCGTCGATCGCGCCGCCCAAAGTGGCATTGATGCGTTAATTATCGCTGATATCGCCGTACTGGATTACGCCGCCAACAAATACCCTGAGCTCGAACTGCATTTGTCGGTTCAAGCATCGGCGACCAATGTCGCAGCGATCGACTTCTATAAACGAAATTTCAATGTTAAGCGTGTGGTGCTGCCGCGTGTGCTGTCTATCCATCAGGTCAAACAACTGTCACGCAACATCCCGCAAGATGTTGACCTGGAAGTGTTCGCCTTCGGCAGCTTGTGCATTATGTCTGAGGGCCGCTGTTACCTTTCTTCATATATGACGGGCGAGTCTCCCAATACCGTTGGCGCCTGCTCGCCTGCAAAATTTGTTCGTTGGCAGGAGACAGACAAAGGGCTGGAATCTCGGCTCAATAACATTCTGATTGATCGCTACAGTGACGGAGAAAACGCCGGCTACCCCACTTTATGTAAGGGCCGATTCACGGCAGAGTTAGACCAGCATACTCAGGCTTACCATGCATTGGAAGAGCCCACCAGCCTCAACACACTCTCTATGTTGCCAGACTTGTTTGCTGCGAATGTAGCTTCTGTAAAAATCGAAGGCCGTCAACGAAGCCCCGCCTATGTCGAGCAAGTGACCCGTACCTGGCGTGCAGCTATCGACCGCTATTTAGCCAATCCTGAAGCTTATCAAGTTGAAGCGGCCTGGGATGCTGCGCTGGCTAACGTCTCAGAAGGTACTCAGACAACCCTAGGTGCTTACCACCGTAAATGGCAGTAAAGTATAGAAAGGAAAACACGATGAAATATGCCCTTGGTCCCCTGCTTTACTTCTGGCCTAAGCAAGATGTTGAAGAGTTTTATCTGCAGGCTGCATCCAGCTCCGCCGACATCATTTATCTTGGCGAGAGCGTTTGTTCCAAACGCCGAGAAATGAAACCTGCACATTGGATGGATATTGCTAGATCGCTCAACCGATCTGGCAAGCAAGTGGTTCTGTCTACCATGGCGCTGCTTGAAGCGCCTAGTGAAGTCAACATCATGAAGAAGTACATTGATAATGGCGAATTCGCTATCGAAGCCAACGATGTCTCTGCCATTCAGCTAGCCTCTGAACACAAGGTTCCGTTTGTCGTCGGCCCTGCGGTGAATACCTACAACGCACACACGCTGAAATTATTTCTTAAACAGGGTATGACGCGTTGGTGTATGCCAGTCGAGCTATCTAGAGAATGGTTAGGTAATGTACTTAACCAATGTGATGAAATTGGTATTAAAGGTAAATTTGAAGTCGAGGTATTCAGTCACGGCTATTTGCCACTGGCCTACTCTGCTCGCTGCTTCACCGCACGTGCAGAAAATCGAGCTAAAGACGATTGCGAAACTTGCTGTATCAAATACCCAACAGGCATAAAGGTCAGCAGTCAGGAAGGTCAGCAAGTGTTTAACCTCAACGGCATTCAGACTCAATCAGGATATTGCTACAACCTGATCAATGATTTACCAAATATGAAAGAACTGGTCGATGTCGTTCGCCTCAGCCCACTTGGCATCGAGACCCTCTCAGAGTTAAACCATTTTCGGGCTAACGAATCTGGGCAAAGCCCGATGAAAATTGATAGCCATCAATGTAACGGTTACTGGCATCAACTCGCAGGGCTGGAAGTAAAAAACCTCTGATCTTTACGTCATAAAAAAGGTCGATATCACCTCAGTGATATCGGCCTTTTCGCTGTTTTTACACTAGCAATTAAGCTTGTGGACGCATCGCTGGGAACAGAATCACGTCACGGATTGTGTGCGTGTTAGTAAACAGCATCGCTAGACGATCGATACCGATACCTTGACCTGCCGTTGGCGGTAAGCCGTGCTCAAGTGCTGTGATATAGTCCGCATCGTAGTACATAGCTTCGTCATCACCAGCGTCTTTCGCATCAACCTGAGCTTTAAAGCGCGCGTCTTGGTCTTCTGCGTCGTTAAGCTCTGAGAAGCCATTCGCCACTTCACGGCCACCGATGAAGAACTCGAAGCGGTCTGTGAAGAATGGGTTGTCATCGCTGCGACGAGCAAGAGGAGAAATATCCGCTGGGTAACCAGTGATGAACGTTGGTTGGATTAGTTGAGGTTCAGCAGTCTCACCAAAGATCTCTTCTAGAAGCTGACCGCATGTCCAGAACGTTTCTACTTCCACGTGTACCGATTTTGCGATAGCAACCATCTTGTCACGGTTAGTAAGGTCTTGTTCTGTTAGCGCTTGGATCTCAGCGTGCTCTGGGTTGTAGTGCTTGATTGCTTCAAACATGCTCATGCGAGCGTACTTACCACCAAATTCAACCGTCTCGTCACCGTAAGGCATAGACGTTGAACCAAGAACGTCCATCGCAACTGTGCTTAGCATCTCTTCAGTCAGATCCATTAGGTCTTTGTAGTCAGAGTACGCTTGGTAGAATTCCATCATAGTGAATTCTGGGTTGTGACGAGGAGAAAGACCTTCGTTACGGAAGTTACGGTTGATCTCGAATACGCGATCAAAACCACCGACTACTAGACGCTTCAGATAAAGCTCTGGAGCAACACGTAGGTACATATCGATGTCTAGTGCGTTATGGTGAGTGATGAATGGGCGAGCCGTTGCACCACCTGGGATCACGTGCATCATTGGCGTTTCCACTTCTAGGTAGCCTTTTGAGCTCATGAAGTTACGGATTGCCGATACCAGCTTAGAACGGATGATGAACGCTTCACGCGAGTCTTGGTTGACAATCAGGTCAACGTAACGCTGACGGTAACGCATCTCTTGGTCAGTTAGACCGTGGAATTTCTCTGGAAGTGGACGAAGTGCTTTCGTTAGCAGCTCGTAAGACTCCATATTCACGTAAAGGTCGCCTTTACCTGACTTGTGAAGCGCACCTTTCACACCGATGATGTCACCGATATCTAGGCCTTGGTACTTCTCTTTCAGCTCTTTTTGAACATCTTTTGCAGCGTATGCTTGGATACGGCCAGAGGTTTCTTGAATCGCTAGGAAAGGACCACGCTTAGCCATAACACGGCCCGCGATAGCCACAACATGGTTTAGCTCTTCTAGCTCTTCTTTCGTCTTTTCACCGAATTCCGCTTGAAGATCGCCAGCTAGGTGCTCACGACGGAAGTCATTTGGGTGGCCATTTGCTTTGCAACTCTGACGGATATGATCCAGTTTAGCGCGGCGCTCAGCAATCAGCTTATTCTCTTCTTGTACATTGTCGTTTTGAACAGCATCAGTCATTTTTGATGTATCCTGTCTTTCTTTATGAAAATAGTTTTTCGGTGAAAAGCTTACAGGCCTGATTTCAGGCTAGCTTCGATAAATTTGTCTAGGTCGCCGTCAAGAACCGCTTGAGTGTTGCGGTTTTCAACGCTAGTACGCAGATCTTTGATGCGTGAGTCATCCAGTACATATGAACGAATCTGGCTACCCCACCCGATGTCCGACTTAGCGTCTTCATTGGCTTGCTTCTCTGCATTTTGCTTTTGAATCTCTAATTCAAATAGCTTCGCACGAAGCTGTTTCATCGCCTGATCTTTGTTCTTATGCTGAGAACGATCATTCTGACACTGAACCACAGTGTTGGTTGGAACGTGCGTAATACGTACCGCCGATTCCGTGGTGTTAACGTGCTGACCACCCGCACCAGATGCACGGTATACGTCAATACGCAGATCAGAAGGATTAATGTCGATGTCGATGTTGTCATCAATCTCTGGGTAGATAAACGCAGAAGCAAACGATGTATGACGACGGCCACTTGAATCGAATGGCGATTTACGAACCAAGCGATGAACACCTGTTTCCGTACGTAGCCAACCATAAGCGTACTCACCGGAGATCTTAACCGTTGCACCTTTAAGACCAGCAACTTCACCTTCAGAGACTTCGATCACTTCCGTCTTAAAGCCTTTTGCTTCAGCCCAACGTAAGTACATGCGTAGCATCATCGATGTCCAGTCTTGTGCTTCTGTACCACCAGAGCCTGACTGCAGATCAATGTAGCAGTCAGATGCATCATGGTCGCCAGAGAACATACGACGGAATTCGAGCTTTTCTAGCTTAGCTTCAAGCTCAGCAAGCTCTGGCTCAATTTCATCGAAGGTTTCTTGATCTTCTTCTTCAACCGCAAGCTCTAGAAGACCATCAACGTCTTCCACACCTTGCTCAAGTTGGTCAATCGTTTCCACAACCGCTTCTAGGGCAGAACGCTCTTTGCCTAGCGCTTGCGCACGCTCAGGTTCGTTCCACACATCCGGTTGTTCTAGTTCTGCGTTGACTTCTTCTAGACGCTCTTGCTTATCGTCATAGTCAAAGGTACCCCCTCAGGACATTAGTGCGCTCAGACACGTCCTTAAGGCGGTTTTTAATAGGATTGATTTCAAACATGTTTGCTCAACATTTATGAGTAGAATTTAACCGAAGAATTGTACTGAAAAGTGTGACGAAGATACAGGAATTTTTTGCACTGCAACCTGCCGACGATTCAACGAAAAATCCCCTGTCACACGAGGCATGACAGGGGATTTTTATCTATTGAGCGTTTCAGCTTAAGCCGCTTCTTCTGCTAGCTCCGATTGAGCTGATTTTCCAATGAAAAACATGCAGATCATGGCAGCAATTGTTGGTAGCAACCAACCCATGCCAATATCGAACAGCGGTAGCATATTCAGCGCAGACACATCCACACCCGCTACTTTTGCTGCATCAATCAGAGCAAACAGCAGTGACACAAGGATAACAACACGGTAAGCCACTTGTGGGTTTGGTAGCATCTTGCGAATAAATGTCAGTGCAACCAAAGCGATAGCCACTGGGTATAGCGCGAATAGCACAGGAACAGACAAAGCAATCAGTTGAGAAAGACCAACATTCGCGACCACGGCACACGCCACACCGTTAACAACAACCCAAGTTTTGTAAGACACTGGAGTCAGTGAGCTAAAGTAATCAGAACACGCTGAGATAATACCGATAGCCGTCGTTAAACACGCAAGAAGCACAATCACTGACAATACAATTTGACCATACGGGCCGAACAGAGATTGAACGTACACGCTAAGAATCACACCACCATTGTCTGCGCCAGCAGCCACTGCCGCACTAGTTGCACCTAGGTAGAATAGAGAGACGTAAACGAAAGCCAAACCAGCAGCAGCAACACATGCGGCTCTGATCAGGTATTTTGCGGTCGCTTTTTGATCAGAAATGCCTTTTTGACGAAGTGCATCGACGATAAGCCCACCGAACATCAGCGAGGCAAAGGTATCCATGGTGTTATAACCTTCAAGGAAACCTTTTTGCAGTGGGTGTGTCAGGTATTCACCTTGTGCTGCGATCATTTCACCTTGAGGGTCGATAAATACAGCGACAGCAAGCACAATCAAGCCTAAGAAAAGTACTGGAGTCAGTACTTTACCGATCACATCAATCAGCTTGCCTTGTGACCAAGCAAAAGACATGGCCACAGCAAAGAACAAGATTGAAAAAATCGTCAGGTGCGATTGAGCCGCATCAACAAAAAACGGCTTCACCGCCATTTCGTAAGCCACTAAACCTGTGCGCGGCGCGGCAAATGCAGGACCGATAATGATAAAGATCAGTACCGCTATGGTCATCGCCACACGTTTAGGCAAATCTTTGGTGAGATGATCCCAAGAACCACCGGCAACGGCGATAGCAACGATAGTAATAAGAGGGAGGCCTACCGCCGTTAGAAGAAAACCTGTCATCGCAGGTACAAGATTCTCACCTGCAAGCTGTCCTGCTAGTGGTGGGAAAATAATGTTACCCGCACCTAAGAAGAAAGCGAAAAGCATAAAGCCTACCGCGATAATATCTGTTAATTTTAAAGTCTGATTCACAAGAGACCCTTTAATTATTTTGATTGATGTTGTGCATGCTGAGCAGTCCGAGTTGGCTACCCAATCTATAAATTTGGAGGCGAATAATGACGAAACACACACCCAACCGCAACCCTAGGGCAAAAAACACCATATAAATTTATATTTTCAATCAAAAACCAGTGATATCAACTATAACAATAGAATTAATCAGTTTAATATCCGGATCAATAAATCAAACAAATGCAACATAAATAGAACAAAAGACCATACAAAGATCAAACAACAGACTTAATCACTCAATTAATAACCACGTACAGAATAAAATGAAAAACATCCAATCCAAGACAAAAGACTTTTCATTCAAGCAGTTTAAAATTGCTGGTGGTTACTCGGGTATGCCTGTCAGCACCGATGGCGTCTTACTCGGTGCGTGGTGCGACATTAAACAAGCGAATACTCTTTTAGATATTGGAACAGGCACGGGGTTGTTAGCTCTAATGTGTGCACAGCGAAACCCTGACTGTGTCATCGACGCGATCGACATTGATCAGCACGCGTTGCAGGCCTCGAAAGAAAACTTCACCTCTTCTCCTTGGTCTTCCCGGCTGTCACTACTGGAAGGCGACGTACTCAGCTTTCCATTCGAAACAAGCTATGACGCTATTGTGTGTAATCCACCTTATTTCAATTCAGGGGAGCACGCTCAAAATCAGCAACGAGCTACCGCAAGGCATACCTTAACCTTGAGCCATGAAGCTTTGCTTGAACGCTGTTTTAAGTTACTGAGCACTGACGGCCAAGCTTGGTTTGTTCTTCCTGAAGCAGAAGGGCGTATGTTTATTTCCTTGGCAGAAACACTTGGTTGGCACCTAGCTGGTTTATGTGAAGTACAGCCAACAGACAAGAAACCCGTTAGCCGCTTGCTGATTCAGCTTAGCCAACACGCATCAAACACCAAGATAGAAAAGTTGATAATTCAAAAGGATAATGGCTACAGCGATGAGTTCGTCGCATTAACTAAAGCGTTTTATTTAAAGATGTAGAAATTAAGGTGTGATCCTTATCACCGAACCCTCTATAATACGTCCCCTTAAATTTATCGTTCTCACTTACCAGCTTGTGGAGACACCAGAGTGATCAAAAATTTTGCTGAACTAGAGCTAGATGAAAACCTGCTCGTTGCAATCGAAGAAATGGGTTATACCCGCCCAACCCAGATCCAGGCCGAAGCAATTCCACAAGCTTTGGACGGCAGGGACATTCTCGCTTCTGCGCCAACTGGTACAGGCAAAACCGCTGCTTTTGTTCTGCCAGCTCTACAATACTTGCAGGACTTCCCGCGTCGTAAGCCGGGACCTGCTCGTGTACTGATCCTGACTCCTACTCGCGAGTTGGCAATGCAAGTCGCCGATCAAGCTCGTGCTCTCGCAAAAAACACTAATCTGAACATCTTCACCATCACTGGTGGTGTGCAGTATCAAGAACACGCCGATATTCTCGCTAAGACACAAGATATCGTTGTTGCAACGCCTGGTCGTTTGATGGAATACATCGAAGCGGAACGTTTTGACTGCCGTGCCATTGAATGGCTGATCCTTGATGAAGCGGATCGCATGCTCGACATGGGCTTTGGCCCGACAGTTGATCGCCTTTCTTCTGAATGCCGCTGGCGTAAACAAACCTTGCTCTTCTCTGCAACGCTAGAAGGCAAAGGCGTGGAAGGATTTACCGCAGATCTGCTTAAAGAACCTGCGGAGATCGACGCTGAGCCATCTCGCCGCGAGCGCAAGAAAATTGCCCAGTGGTATCACCGTGCCGATGATATGGCGCATAAGCTGGCGCTATTGAAAACGATCATCAACGACCAAGCTGAACGTTCTATTGTATTCCTGAAAACTCGTGAACGATTAGCTGAGCTGCGCGTTGAACTGGAAAAAGCGCAAATTCCGTGTGCTTGGATTCAGGGCGAAATGCCGCAAGATCGTCGTAATAATGCCATTGCGCGTTTTCGTGACGGTACCGTAAACGTACTTCTGGCAACAGACGTCGCAGCCCGTGGTATCGACTTGCCAGATGTCAGCCATGTCATTAACTACGACATGCCACGCAGTGCAGACGTGTACCTCCACCGTATCGGCCGTACCGCTCGCGCAGGTAAAAAAGGTAATGCGATCTCTTTAGTTGAAGCCCATGACCAAACCATGATGGATCGCGTAGCTCGCTATGTAAAAGAAGAGATCAAAGAGCGCTTTATTAAAGAGCTTCGTCCGAAACACAAAAAGCCAGTGTTTAAGAAGAAGAAAAAAGACGACAAGAAAAAAACTACTTCTAAAGGCAAAAAGAAAGTCGCGAAGAAGAAAAAGTAGTAACAAGCTAGCAATTTGAAAGGGTTGATGTGAGAGCATCAACCCTTTTTAGTTTCAATCGGCTAAAAGAGCATCTTCATTGCTAAAAGCAAAAATACCGCCTTAGATAAAGGCGGTATTGAGTAATCAGAGCTGTGAAGTCCTTTGGCGTTAGAACAAGACGACGAAAATTAGTGTTCGCGAGTCGCTCGGAACTCAACATCTGGGAAACGCTCTTTCGCCAAATTTAAGTTCACCATAGTTGGCGCAATGTACGTCAGGTTATCACCACCATCTAGGGCGAGGTTGGTTTGGTTCTTACGCTGGAACTCATCCAGTTTCTTACCATCTTCACACTCAACCCAACGTGCGGTTGCAACGTTAACGCTCTCATAAATCGCTTCCACGTTGTACTCAGCTTTTAAACGCGCAACAACGACGTCAAACTGAAGCACACCGACCGCACCAACAATCAGGTCATTGTTTTGTAGTGGACGGAATACCTGTACAGCCCCTTCCTCAGACAGCTGCACCAGACCTTTAAGCAACTGCTTTTGCTTCAATGGATCTCTGAGACGGATACGACGGAATAGCTCAGGCGCAAAGTTTGGAATACCTGCGAATTTCAGCGCTTCACCTTGAGTAAAGGTGTCACCAATCTGGATGGTACCGTGGTTGTGCAAGCCAATAATATCGCCCGCGTAGGCATTTTCAGCACGAGAGCGGTCACCAGCCATAAAGGTTACCGCATCAGAGATATTGATCTGCTTACCAAGGCGCACGTGGTTCATCTTCATACCCTGTGTGTAGGTACCAGATACAATACGCATGAAAGCAATACGGTCACGGTGTTTTGGATCCATGTTGGCCTGAATCTTAAATACGAAGCCAGAGAATTTCTCTTCGTTCGCTTCCACTTCACGCTCATTCGCTTGACGCGGCATTGGCGCAGGCGCCCATTCCGTTAAACCATCCAGCATATGGTCAACACCAAAGTTACCCAGTGCGGTACCAAAGTATACTGGCGTCAGTTCACCAGCAAGGAACAACTCCTGATCAAACTCAGGGCATGCACCAATCACAAGCTCTAACTCTTCGCGTAGCTGCTCCGCTAGCTCAGCGCCAACAGCCTCATCAAGCTCAGGGTTATCTAGCCCCTTAACTACCAGCTTATCCTGAATGGTGTGGCCTTGACCTGTCGAGTAAAGAATCGTTTCATCGCGATGGATGTGGTACACACCTTTAAACTCTTTACCACAACCGATAGGCCAAGTAATCGGCGCGCACGAAATGTTTAGCTCACTTTCAACCTCGTCCAATAGCTCCATTGGATCACGGATATCACGGTCAAGTTTGTTCATGAAAGTGACAATTGGCGTATCACGCAGACGGGTAACTTCCATCAGCTTACGTGTACGATCCTCAACACCTTTCGCGGCATCAATGACCATAAGGCAAGAGTCAACCGCGGTTAGGGTACGATAAGTATCTTCCGAGAAGTCTTCGTGTCCTGGTGTATCCAACAGGTTAACTAGGCACTCGTTGTATGGAAACTGCATCACCGAGGTCGTTACCGAGATACCACGCTCTTTTTCCATTTCCATCCAGTCAGATTTTGCGTGCTGCGCAGAGCCACGACCTTTTACTGTACCTGCGGTTTGAATAGCGCGTCCAAAAAGTAATACTTTTTCAGTAATGGTGGTCTTACCCGCATCCGGGTGCGAGATGATAGCGAACGTTCTGCGCTTAGAAACTTCGCCCATAAATGCTGTATTTGACATCAAAGGATCTTCTTCGGTATGAACGCCAGATTGTAGCCAAAATTGGTCATGACATATAAGCTGGCAGATTGATTCGGTTTTGCGCGGTATTCTCCCTTATATTGCTCTTTGGAGCAACAAAGGCAAATAAAACCTCAACAATTCACATCCAAACAAGATACAAATTAAAATATCAATAAATTTGGGCTATAACTAAAGGAGTAGAAGGAACCATATAAAATTATGCCTGCGAGCAAGAAAATAAATTCATTAGCATTCCGACAAGCGAAAACCGTTTTTTTAGTATCCGTGATACTAGGAATAATTTTCAGCTTGTATCAAATTTTGGTGGATCTTCATCAGGAGCAAAAGCGGATTGAAGAACACTACCAATTTAAGTTGCTACAAAATTATTCCAATGCCAGTCAGGCAGCCTATCACCTGAATCAGCTACTCGCTGAGCAGGTCGCATCGAGCCTGATGATGGATGGGGCTATCTATCAGGTTTCGATCGTTGATGACTTTGGAGACACCCTAACCGAACGGGAGAGAGGTGTGTCGCTTGAAAGTTCGTTTACGGAGGCTCTGTCGCGCTACCTGACTCCAACCACTCCTGTCTATAAAACCGAATTACATCAACCCAATTCGCATGTTGTCGTCGGGACACTGAGTTTCTCGGTCAATGGCGCCAATATCGCCAAGGACTTTATCGCCAAGACCAGTCAGATACTGCTGTTTGATCTGTTCCGGAATATCTTGCTGACGACGATCTTATTGTTGTTCTTCTACCAGAAGCTCTCGAAGCCACTGGTGACGTTGATCGACTGGGTTCGTTCACTGCAAGATAAAAAAGCCGAAGTTCCAATGCCGAATCTGTATCGAGATGATGAACTCGGACACTTGGCGAAAACATTCCATAATTTATGGAAAGACAGAGAAGCGGCAGAAGCAAAACTGAATCAATTGGCTTATTACGATTCGCTCACAGGCTTAGCCAACCGTAGTTTACTGCTGCAAATGCTCGAAGAAGCGATCGATAATGCCAACAAGACCAATACATCTGGTGTGCTTTTCTACCTCGATTTAGACCGTTTCAAAACGATTAACGATTCGTTGGGTCACACGATTGGCGACCACCTGATAAAAGCGATTTCTAAACGCATTGAGGCGTGGCTCATTGATGACTACACAGCCGCTCGCATCGGCGGCGATGAGTTTGCCATCTTGATGCCTTCGATCTCTGCGGATAAAGCTCATGAGACCGCTCAGCAGCTTCTTGCTTTGATTTCTAACCCTTACTCCATTGATGATCACTTACTGTACTGCACAACCAGTGTTGGTATCTCGATATTCCCATCCGTGAACAGCACCAACATTGATGTACTGCGTCAGGCGGATACGGCGTTGTATCGCGCCAAGGTGGCAGGCAGAAACAAATACATGTTTTATGAACCTGAAATGCAGGCGCAGGTTGAGTCTTTCCTAGAAATAGAGAAAGGCTTACATGAAGCACTCAATAAAGGTCAATTGGAGCTCTATTACCAGCCTCAGGTTAATGGCGCACAACAAATCGTTGGCGTTGAAGCGTTGATCCGCTGGAACCATCCAGAGAAAGGCGTTTTGCCTCCCGGCGTGTTTATGCCAATTGCTGAAGAAACCGGACAGATCTTACAAATTGGTAACTGGATCATCGAACAGGCCTGCTACCAATATTCACGCTGGCGCAAACAAGGCGTGCTTCCTGATACCTTCCGCCGTTTGGCCATCAACATCAGCCCGCTGCAATTCTCGCAGAACAGCTTCGTTGAACACATTCATGATGTCCTCGCTCAGGCAGACATTGATGGAGAACACATTGAACTGGAGATCACTGAGAATTTACTTTTAGAAAACGTAGAAAGTGCAATTCAGAGAATGAGTGAGCTTAAGCAGCACAACCTCAAAATATCGATCGATGACTTTGGTACTGGGTACTCTTCACTTAGGTATCTAAAACACCTGGCAGTCGATGTGCTTAAAATTGACCGCTCATTTGTCACCCAACTTCATTTGGATGAGAGTGACCAAGCGATCGTCGATACTATTATCATGACCGCACAACGGCTCAATCTGGAAGTAATCGCGGAGGGTGTGGAAGATGCCAACGAATTGAATACGCTCAAACAACTCGGTTGTGATCAGTTCCAAGGCTATCTGTTCGACAAACCTTTGCCTGCTTCCGAATTGATTTCACGTTTTGAAGCGAATTTCTATCCGGTAGAAGGGTCTCCTACCATCAAAGCGGTACAGAAATAATCTAGAAGAATATGTAGCTCATAATAATGGCATCTTCTTTTCCAGTCGCCGTTGGGTAGTAGTTAACGCGGCGATCAACCTCATTAAAGCCTGCCGCCTCATACAAGTTAGCCGCGCGAGTATTACTTTCCCTCACTTCTAACCACGCGCTTTCCGCTTTTACTTGCTCGCATATAGTCAAAAATGACTCAATAAGTTGTTTGCCATATCCTTTGCCTTGCTGGGCAGGATCAACGGCGATGTTCAGAAGAGTCACCTCACCCATTATATTCTGAGCATAAAAGTAACCAACCACCTTATCGCCATCCATCAACACATGATGACACGCCCCTCTGCTTGTCACGTCGCGAATCATCGTTTCTGACCAGGGGTGGGTATGAGCCTGAGTTTCTATTGAATATACCGAATCTAGGTGAGCATTTATTAGAGGAAGTAATGTCATACTATTTTAAAGCTTGGATTTGCTGCCAAAGCGCTCGTTTGAGTTGCTGGTTGCCATCAATTTCACTTAGGCTTGGAGATTGAAGCGTTTTGATACCAAGATCCATCTGTACTTCACTGCCTGCGAACCAGATCCAGTCAACCTTAGTAGCACTGAGTAAAACCAGATGTTCAGGGGCTAAATAGCGAGTTTGATCTAACGTCAAATTGATCGTTTTTAAGATGTTCACAAACAAAGTCGCAGTCACACCTACCGGCTTTTGAGGCGAAACCAAGAGCATTTTGCAGTCATCAGGCAAACGAATACCTTCAGCACGGTAGCCTTGCAATCTCTCTGGGTGAGTCAGCTCATAGGCTTGAATCCCCATTTCGTGTAAGTATGTAAGCTCTCGAGTCGACATAATTGGCAAATTGCTAGAAGAAAAAAACGGTGCCATGCTATCACAAGCAGGCACAGCTATTATATGACTAAACGAAATGAAAAGCCTTAGAAGCTAGCTTTCACTGCGTCTGCAATTTTTAATGCTGATGATTTTACTAGCTCAGCGTCTTCACCTTCCACCATGACACGGATAAGCGGTTCAGTGCCTGATTTACGTAACAGCACTCGACCTTTATCACCAAGTTCAGCTTCAACCGCAACAACAGAGGCTTTTACCGCTTCAGCTTCTAGTGGATTAGAATCACCAGAAAAACGGACATTCTCAAGAACTTGAGGGTATAACGTCATACCTTGAGAAAGTTCATTCAGGGACATGTCACTGCCAACCACTGAAGCCAGTACTTGCAGCGCTGCCACAATGGCATCTCCGGTAGTCACCTTATCAAGTAAGATCACATGGCCTGAATTTTCCGCACCGATCTTCCAGCCTTTTTCAAGCAGCTGCTCCATCACATAACGATCACCTACCGCTGCACGAACAAATGGAATACCTAATTGTTTGAGGCCATTTTCCATACCTAGGTTCGTCATCAGAGTTCCAACAACACCACCTTTCAGTTCACCGCGACGCAAGGCATCACGAGCGATGATGTAAGCAATCTGATCGCCATCGACTTTATTACCAAGGTGATCAACCATAATGATGCGGTCACCATCACCATCGAATGCCAGACCAAGATGAGCTTGCTCTTCCACTACTCGTTGTTGTAGCACTTTAACGTCCGTTGCACCTACTTCATGGTTAATATTCGTGCCATTAGGTTCAATACCCATAGCAATGACATCCGCGCCTAGCTCGCTAAAGACAGCTGGAGCAATGTGGTAAGTCGCACCATGCGCACAGTCGACCACAATTTTCATTCCAGCAAGGCTCAACTCAGAAGGGTATGTGCTTTTACAAAACTCAATGTAACGACCAGCAGCATCATCAAGACGACTGGCTTTACCCAACAATGAAGACTCGACACATTCAATGTCTTTATCAAGTTCCGCTTCGATCGCTAGCTCGATATCGTCAGGAAGTTTAGTACCTTCCGAAGAAAAGAATTTAATGCCGTTGTCGTAGTAAGGGTTATGAGACGCCGAAATTACGATACCAGCTTCTGCGCGGAATGTTTGGGTCAGATAAGCCACTGCTGGCGTTGGCATTGGACCAGTAAAGGTAGCTTTCAAGCCTGCGGCAGCAAGGCCTGCCTCAAGTGCAGATTCCAGCATGTAGCCAGAAATACGGGTATCTTTACCGATAATTACTTTTTTGGTGCCCTGCTTTGCCAGAACACGTCCTGCTGCCCAACCAAGCTTAAGTACAAAATCAGGTGTAATTGGGTATTGACCCACTTTTCCTCGTACACCGTCGGTACCAAAATAACGTCTTTTATCAGACATAATTATTCCTTTTTATAATCTATTTCTCAGTGGTTACTTTGCACCATAGAGACAATCTTTACAGCATCAAGCGTTTGTTCAAAGTCATGAACTCGGATGATCTGAGCACCTTTCATTGCAGCAATTGTCGCGCAGCTGACACTGGCAGCAACACACTCGGCAGGCGCTTTATCCAGCAACTTAAACAACATCGATTTACGAGACATACCAGCCAGAAGCGGTAAGCCAAATTGATGAAATTGCTCAAGGTGAGCCAACATGTGATAGTTGTGTTCAAGCGTTTTTCCAAAACCAAAACCCGGATCAAGGATCAATTGACTTTTTTTCATCCCTTTGGCTTCACATGCTTGTACTCTTTCTTGCAGGAATTCACCAACTTCTTTAAGTAAATCGTCGTAATGAGGATTTGCCTGCATGGTTCTTGGCTGTCCTTGCATGTGCATCAGACACACCGGTAACCCCGATTCTGCAGCAACCTCAAGCGCACCTGGCTCTTGCAGTGCCCGAACATCATTAATAATGTCCGCCCCTGCTTTAACAGCCTGACGCATGACTTCTGCTTTGCTGGTATCAATTGAAATCCATACGTCAAAGCGTTCACGAATGGCTTTGATCACCGGGATCACCCGACTAAGTTCTTCTTCCAAAGCCACATCAGGTGCACCAGGGCGAGTCGACTCGCCGCCGATGTCGATAATACTAACGCCTGCGTTAATCATCTTTTCTGCCTGAATCATCGCATTCTCTAGTGAATTGTATTTTCCACCATCAGAGAACGAGTCAGGCGTGACGTTGAGAATACCCATAACTTGAGGCGTTGATAAGTCGAGGGATTTATTATTTGCTGTAATAATCATAAAAAATACAAAAACCCCGAGTTTCCTCGGGGTTTATTTTATTGGTTTACGTTATTCAGAATCTTTCTTTTCTGTCGTCTGCTCTTCTGTAGACTCAGAAGAAGAAGCGGATTCTTCTTTCACAGGCTCAGCTTTCGCTTCTGGTTGCTCTGCCTTAGCTTCCGGCTTGCTGTCGGAGTTATCACCCCAACCCGCTGGCTCACGAATATCCGACTTGCGATCCATCAGGTCATCAATTTGACCTGCATCGATGGTCTCATACTTCATCAACGCATCTTTCATTGCGTGCATGATATCCATGTTATCTTCAAGGATCTGTTTTGCACGCGCGTAGTTGCGGTCAATGATCTTACGTACTTCGTCATCAATCAGCTTGGCGGTATCGTCAGACATGTGTTTAGTCTGAGTTACGCTACGGCCCAAGAATACTTCACCTTCTTCTTCTGCATAAAGAAGTGGCCCTAGTTTCTCTGAGAAGCCCCATTGAGTCACCATCTTACGCGCAATATCAGTTGCTCGCTCAATATCGTTAGATGCACCAGTTGATACTTTGTCTGCGCCGTAGATAAGCTCTTCAGCAAGACGGCCGCCGTACAGGCTCGAGACCATAGACTCGAGATGCTGACGCGACATGCTCACACGGTCTTGCTCTGGCAAGTACATCGTCACACCCAACGCACGACCGCGTGGAATGATAGAAACTTTGTAAACCGGATCATGCTCAGGAACCAGACGACCAACAATCGCGTGACCCGCTTCATGGTAAGCCGTTGACTCTTTAGTCTCTTCAGACATCACCATAGAACGACGCTCTGCACCCATCATGATCTTGTCTTTGGCCAATTCAAACTCAACCATAGAAACGTTGCGCTTGTTACCACGTGCAGCAAACAATGCCGCCTCGTTTACTAGGTTAGCTAGGTCAGCACCAGAGAAGCCTGGTGTACCACGAGCAATTAGAGATGGTTCTACATCACCGGCTAGTGGCACTTTACGCATATGAACTTTAAGAATCTGCTCACGACCACGAACGTCTGGTAGACCAACCACAACCTGACGGTCAAAACGACCAGGACGAAGTAGCGCTGGATCAAGAACGTCTGGGCGGTTAGTTGCCGCAATCACGATGATGCCTTCGTTACCTTCGAAGCCATCCATCTCAACGAGCATTTGGTTCAGTGTTTGCTCACGCTCATCGTGACCACCACCTACACCTGCACCACGTTGACGACCTACTGCATCAATTTCATCGATAAAGATAATACATGGTGCGGCTTTCTTTGCTTGCTCGAACATGTCACGGACACGAGATGCCCCCACACCAACGAACATTTCAACGAAGTCAGAACCTGAAATAGTAAAGAAGGGTACCTTCGCTTCACCAGCTATCGCTTTAGCAAGCAGTGTTTTACCAGTACCAGGAGGACCAACCATCAGAACACCAGTCGGGATTTTACCGCCCAGTTTCTGGAAGCGGCTTGGATCACGCAGGTAATCAACCAGTTCTTTTACGTCTTCTTTTGCTTCATCACACCCAGCAACATCACCGAATGTGGTTTTGATTTGTTCTTCGCTCATCATACGAGCTTTGCTCTTACCGAAAGACATAGCGCCTTTACCGCCGCCGCCTTGCATTTGACGCATGAAGAAAATCCATACACCAATCAGTAAGATCATTGGGAACCAAGAAATGAAGATAGTACCTAGTAAGCTCTGCTCTTCTGGCGGAGTACCTTGCACTTTCACATTCTGGTTGATCATGTCATCCAGTAATTTCTGGTCATAGACCGGCATGTAAGTAACATAACGCGAGCCACCGCCACGACGAGTGAAAGTAATTTCCTCGCCCTTAAATGTTGCTTCCTGAATCTGGCCTTGGCCAACTTCCTGTACAAACGTGGTGTAATCAACCGCTCTGCCGTTACTTTCTCCAGGGCCGAAGCTCTGGAAAACCGACATCAAGACTACAGCGATTACAAGCCACAGAATTAAATTTTTTGCCATGTCACTCAAGGTGTCAGCCTCGCGATAACTAATTGTAATTAAAGGTAGGGTACTACAGTTTTTTGACTGTAGCTACAGTGTTAACTGCTGCTCGATTGAGCAAATAGTTAACCTTTGTAACCAGTGGCTACAATAAAAACTTCTCGGGAACGAGCCCTTGAAGAGTCAGGTTTACGGATTTTCACGACTTTGAACATGTCACGAACGTCTTTTACGTATTGATCGAAGCCTTCGCCCTGAAATACTTTCACAACAAAACTACCATTGGGCGCAAGAACTTGTCGACACATATCTAAAGCTAATTCAACCAAATACATTGCACGTGGCTGATCGACCGAATTGTTGCCTGCTATATTAGGCGCCATATCAGACATCACCACATTCACCATAGAAGGTTGAATTCGATCCAGCAAAGCTTCTAGTACAGCGTCTTCACGGAAGTCACCTTGTAGAAAGCTCACGCCAGCAATAGGATCCATCGGAAGTAAATCACACGCGATGATTTTACCTTCGTCTCCTACTATCTTAGCAGCATATTGAGACCAACCACCGGGAGCCGCACCTAAATCGACGACAGTCATCCCAGGTTTCAATAGTTTGTCTTTGGTTTGAATCTCTTCCATCTTGAAGTAAGCACGAGAACGATAGCCCTTTTTACGCGCTTCATTGGCGAACTTGTCGTCAAAATGTTCTTTCAACCAACGACCTGAGCTCGCCGAATGTTTTTGTTTACTCATTCGATTCCTAACTAATAGAGGGACCAACTTGCCCAATAAATTATAGTCTTCAAGGGTAGATGGCGTTAAAATGGTATTTTTCAACCCTTATAGTAAAGAAAATTGGCCGCGTAATGAACCTAAGCACCAAACAAAAGCAGCATCTAAAAGGCCTAGCGCACAGTCTAAAACCTGTTGTGCTTATGGGCGCAAATGGACTAACTGAGGCTGTTCTAGCGGAAATAGAAATCGCTCTTAATCACCATGAACTGATTAAAGTGAAAGTTGCCTCTGAAGATCGCGAAACGAAAAACCTGATCATTGAAGCTATCGTACGCGAAACTGGCGCAGAGAAAGTACAAGTGATCGGTAAAACACTGGTTATGTACCGTCAGACTGAAGAGCGTAAAATCGAGTTGCCACGTAAATAAATACACCTCGGTTTCAATGCTATAAAAAAGGTCGCACTATGCGACCTTTTTGGTTTCTCAAACAGCCAATCTACGATTAAACGTATTCCACACTGTCAATTTCAAAGTCACGATCGCCACCTGGTGTAGAAATCACCACTTCATCGCCTTCCATCTTGCCAACCAAGCCGCGAGCGATTGGTGAGCTAACAGAAATACGACCAGCTTTGATGTCCGCTTCGTCGTCACCGACGATTTGGTAGGTTTTCTCTTCTTCAGTATCACAGTCAATCAAAGTGACGGTTGAACCAAAGATGACCTTGCCTGAATTATCCATCTTAGTAACGTCAATAACCTGAGCTACAGACAGCTTGTACTCAATATCACGGATCTGAGCTTCGCAAATACCCTGTTCTTCACGTGCGGCATGATATTCAGCATTTTCTTTCAGATCGCCTAATTCACGCGCTTCCGCAATAGCTTCAGAAATCTGTGGGCGAAGCTTTAGTAGTCGGTCTAATTCTTCACGCAGCTTTTGTTCGCCACGCACTGTCATTGGGACTTTTTCCATTGTTTACCTCATTGCCAAAGCTATCTTTGGACAAAACAAAACTACCCAATCCGGTGGATTAGGTAGTGAGTTAACTAATCAATTTCCTTTAGTGTAAACAAAGTTAGCGAGTAAATCATCTGAATTCAATATTCGATATTTTTGCGTCTTATATATGATAGTTCAATCAACTAAATTGCCTTCTCAAGTCTTTTTATAGTTAACCCATTGAATAAAAAGATCTAAATAATAGAAACATAAACAAACGATAAAAACGCAACACGCCCCCTTTAAAAACAAACAGTTGAGTATTTTTTACATTAAATAAAACACTGTTCATTAGTCCAATTTATATCATTTTACTAACTCATCGAGGAACTTTGGCGGTACAACAATGCTCACCAAATGCTCTATGACACTCAATGTGTGTGACGTTTCTTATTGATTATGCACTTGAAACCATAGAACGGAAGAAAGAGAAAGGCGAAGCCATGGCGGAGCGTTTTCTCAAAAAACTATTTATGGACAGTAAATTAGGACTTATAAGATGAACAAAACTCTGATCGCTCTAGCAGTTTCTGCAGCAGCAGTGGCAACTGGCGCAAACGCGGCGGAAATCTACAACCAAGACGGTAACACTATCGAAATGGGTGGTCGCGCGGAAGCACGTCTAGCTCTTAAAGATGGCAAGGCAGAAGACAACTCTCGCGTACGTCTAAACTTCCTAGGTACAGCTCAGATCACTGACAGCCTATACGGTGTGGGTTTCTACGAAGGTGAGTTCACTACTAATGACAATGGCGGCGCTACAGATGGCAACAACAGCTCATCTGATCTAACTAACCGTTACCTATACGGTGGTATCGGCGGTGCTTTCGGTGAAGTAACTTACGGTAAGAACGACGGTGCGCTAGGTGTTATCACTGATTTCACTGATATCATGGCTTATCACGGTAACTCTGCAGCATACAAAATCGCAATTGCTGACCGTTCAGACAACATGATCTCTTACAAAGGCCAATTTGCTGACCTTGGCGTAAAAGCAAGCTACCGCTTTGCGGATGGTTCTGCTGATGGCAACAACGGTTACACAGACAACGATGCAGATGGCTACTCTCTATCTGCAATCTACGCAATCGGCGAAACTGGCGTTAAGCTAGGCGCGGGTTATGCTGATGGAAACCAAACAGGTGTTGACGGCTTCACTGCGACAGATGTTGTTGAACGCAACCAGTACATGCTAGCAGCTTCTTACGCAATCAACGACCTATACTTCGCTGGTACATTTGTTGACGGCGAAGACCAAGTGAAAGGTTCTAGCTCAACAACTGATAAGACAGGTTACGAACTAGCAGCAGCTTACACTATGGGCCAGACTGTATTCACAACGTCTTACAACTACCTAGAAAACAAAACAGGTTCAACTAAAGAAGATGCTGCAGATAACATCGCTATCGACGCAACATACTACTTTAAGCCTAACTTCCGTGGCTACGTATCGTACAACTTTAACCTGCTAGACGACGACAAATCTTACATCTCTAAAGCAGATGCAGAAGACGAGCTAGCTCTAGGTCTACGTTACGACTTCTAATTTGTGACTTAATGTCATGAACTCTAAACGCCCGCTTCTAGCGGGCGTTTTTTTTACTGGCTATACTGCTTTCTTGTCTTTAGATCTCACGGCGCTTTGCTATGCAGCTTTCCAAACTGTTTCTGTTGTTTTTTATCTCTTTATTTTCTCTATCAGCTTTTGCCTATGCGCCCGTGGGTCAACTGCCCGATGGCAGTCGAGCTGCCCTACTTGTCGAATCACTCGACCAGCAAAACTCCTTACTTGATACTCACAATAGTGATCAGTACTTTCCTCCGGCGAGTACACTCAAACTCGTCACTGCCTTGGCTGCAAAGCTCGAGCTCGGTGATAACTTTCGCTTTGAAACCCAACTTGAGCAAATCGGTAAAGATGTTGTCATCCATTTTTCTGGCGACCCGACTTTGGCAACTGAGGATTTGAAGCAACTATTTGTCGTCGCCAAAAGAAATGGACTTAGCCGAATTGATGGAGACATCTGGTTAGATAACAGTGCGTTTACTGGATACGACCGCGCTGTCGGCTGGCCGTGGGATATACTAGGCGTTTGCTATAGCGCGCCGGCAACTGCCATTTCGCTTGATGGTAACTGTGTCCAAGCTTCTATTTATACTCAAGAGGATGGCAACACACGCGTGTACGTACCGGAGCACTTCCCTGTCTACGTAACCACTCAGGCATCAAGTGTCAGCAAAGACCAGCAAGAAAGTACTCAGTGTGATTTAGAACTTATCTCCTCTCCAGATAACCATTATCAGCTTCAAGGTTGTTTAACCGAGCGCAGCAAACCACTGCCACTCAAATTCGCGGTACAAGATCCTGAGCTTTACACTCAACGAATGTTAAACAGCGTGTTGAACCAATTAAATCTGCCTTTCTCAGGAACGGTACGAATTGGACAGCCTGCTCATTCAACCAACAAGGCCCTTCTAGCCACTCACAGCTCCTTACCACTCACAGAGCTACTTGAGACCATGCTGAAAAAATCGGATAACCTGATCGCCGACAATCTAACTAAAACTCTGGGGGCCAAGTTTTATATCCAGCCCGGTAGCTTCAGCAATGGTACTGAAGCCATTAAGCAGATCATTTTTTCTAACACCGGGATAAACTTAGAAGCCACTCCAATGGCCGATGGTTCCGGTTTGTCACGCAACAACCGTTTTACCAGCCAGGCGATGTCGAAAATCTTGCGCTATATCTGGCTCAACGACAGCACATTGAAGATGATTGATTTGATGCCCAAGTCGGGTGAATCTGGCACGCTAAAATATCGCCGAAGTATGCGTAAAGAACCGATAAAAGGTGCATTCATCGCTAAAAGTGGCTCACTTTACGGCAGCTACAATATGGCTGGATTTGGGCTCGATAGCTCAGGGAAGCCTACCACCTTGTTCGTACAGTACGTGGCGGATTATTTGCCGCCAAAGAAAAAGAGCGATGATAAACCTACCATCGCTCCTATCACACAATTTGAAACCTTGTTCTATCAGGACATCGTAAAGTTCAGTCAGGCGATACCTAAGAAATAATTCACAACGGTGAAATAAATCCACATACCGGATATATCGACAATCGAAGCTAACACTGGGCTCACCAATACGGCTGGGTCCAGTTTGAATGCTCGAGCGAGTATCGGTAGCAAACCACCTAAGGTTGTCGACATCGTCACCTGAATAAACAGTGCGACAGCAATCGCCAGTGCGATATTGCTCAGATCAAAGCCGCCCGTTGATGTCCCATCACTGAACAACATGACTCTGCCAACGATGACCAAAGCGATAGCCAAAGCCAAACACAGTGCAACACGACTTTCTTTCCAGAATACCGCCAACCACTGGCGTTTTTTCAGCTCCCCTGTCGCTAAGGCTCGTATCACCAAAGTCGCAGCTTGAGACCCAGTGTTGCCACCAGCTGCAGCAATGACGGGCATATAAACCGCCAACAATACTAGCTGACTCAAGGTGTCCTCATACTGGGCAATGATCAGCCCAGAAACGATACCCAGCAACGCCAAGGCAATGATCCAGCCAATGCGCTGTTTCACATGCCCCAATACTGATGTACTAAGATAACTGTTAGATGTTTCCACCTCTGAATGAATCAGGCCTAACTGATGCGCGTAATGGCGCGCGAGTTTGTCATGGCCTTCATTTTCCAGCACAGAAATCAACTGCTGGACATAACCAACTGAACAGTGGTGCAAGATAGCCACCGCTTCTTCAATAGGCATCACTGTCAAAAGATGAACCTGATGTTGTTGCTCGTATTGCAGAAATGCATTGCGAGCTGCCCCAATCTCTTCCGAAGAAAAATTTAGGGTGTTTTCAATGTATGTATTGCTCATTACCGTCATGGCGAATCTCCCGATTGGCAGTAGGTAACGACCATCCAGCTACAGCACGCACAACAAAACGAACGCATACTGAGTATGAGTCTGTAACTGAATACTAGATAGGAAGGAGAAAAATCTGAGATTACTTTAGAAAAGAGTCACTCTGCCACTTAGGCAGAGACGAAGATCGCCAATACCGAAGCGGTTTATTTTTCTCCCTTCATACTAGGAGGATGGTCGGTATTGTTCATAAAAATCTCCGAATGAACTGCCAGTTTGGCAGCGCGGGCATGATAACAAAGCGCAGGCTTTTTTACAGTCAATTTAATGAAAAAATCTCTGATTATTCGCCAAATTTCTCGTATTAAAAAAGCGCCATTGAGGCGCTTTTTGTTATCGATGTTCAGCAGACGCTTACTTAATCGTAATACGAGCAAATTTACGTTTACCAACTTGGAATACGTACTTACCTGCTTGTGGCGCAAACTTAGAATCGGCGACTTTTTCACTATCAATCTTCGCAGCACCTTGCTTGACCATACGCATCGCTTCAGAGGTCGACGCACATAGGCCTGCTTCTTTCAAAAGGTTGCTAACCGGAAGGCCTGCATCAAATTCAAACTCTGGCATTTCATCTGGAATTTGATTCTTAGCGAAACGATTAACGAACTCTTGCTCTGCAGCATCTGCATCCGCTTCGCTATGGAAGCGAGCAATGATCTCTTTTGCCAGCAAGACTTTAATGTCACGTGGGTTCTTACCTTCAGCAATACTTGCTTTGAACTGTTCGATTTCTTCCAAAGGACGGAACGACAGCAGCTCGTAGTAACTCCACATCAAATCATCTGAGATTGACATGATCTTGCCAAACATTTCACTTGGCGCTTCACTGATACCGATGTAGTTGTTAGCAGACTTCGACATTTTCTTCTCGCCGTCCAGACCAACAAGAAGTGGCATCATTAGTACCGCCTGTGGCTTCTGACCATTGGCTTTTTGCAACTCGCGGCCCATCAGTAGGTTAAACTTCTGATCGGTACCACCTAGCTCAACGTCAGTTTCCATCGCGACAGAGTCCCAACCTTGCAGCAATGGGTACATAAACTCATGGATAGCGATTGGCTGACCGCCTGCGTAACGCTTTTTAAAGTCATCACGTTCAAGCATGCGAGCAACGGTTTGGTTCGCTGCAAGACGGATCATACCTTCTGCGCCTAATTCAGATAGCCATTCCGAGTTGAACTGAATCTTAGTTTTCGCAGGATCAAGGATCTTAAACACCTGTTCCTTGTAAGTTTCAGCATTTCGAAGTACATCTTCACGGCTCAGTGGTGGACGAGTACTGTTCTTACCCGTTGGGTCACCGACCATAGCGGTGAAATCACCGATAAGGAACGTCACTTCATGGCCAAGCTCTTGGAACAAGCGTAGCTTATTGAAAATAACCGTGTGACCCAGGTGAATGTCTGGAGCGGTTGGATCGGCACCCAACTTAATACGTAGAGGACGATTCTCTTTCAGCTTTTCAATCAGCTCTTCTTCTGGAATTAGCTCTTCAACGCCGCGTTTAATCTCGGCCAGTGCAGCTTCAATGCTCGCCATTCTTGTTCACTCCCACAGATTTGGCAAAAATTTGGTAATTTCCCATCTTACTTGAATAGCGATGCTTTTTGAAACCAGTTAGACTAAACAGCTAGCTATTTTTACTGAATTTTTTAGAACGAACATAAATGTTGTCTATTTTCGCTCGACTTCCATGGATGCACCGAGCCTGTATCGCCTTATTTAGTGCACTGATTGTCATCGCACTGTTTCTGCCATCACCTCAAGATCTCAGACCGGATGAGAAGCTTTATGAGGTTGGTGAACATTACCCTATTGCTATCAATGCTGAGGCGTTGATCTCTTCAGACTCAGAAAACACGGCGGCGTCGCTGCGCTGGGAGAAACACACCATAGGTTCTGGTGACAGCATGGCTCTGCTTTTTCAACGCGCAGGTCTCTCCTCCCGTCTACTTTATGATCTGACCACGACCAGCAAAGAAATTAAACAACAGCTAACACGTGTCCGCCCTGGTGACTCATTTCAGTTCGGTTTCGATACCGATGATCAACTGGTTCAGATAAAACGTCAGCTCAATGCTTACGAAACCTTTTTAATTACTCGTTCTGAGACTGGCTTTACGTCTCAACTCGATAAAAAAGAAGTCCATTACCAATACAACTACGCAGAAGCAGACATCACATCTAATTTCTGGAACGCGGGGGTTGGCGCAGGTCTCACTGCCAATCAGATTATGGAGCTGGCTGGTATTTTTGGTTGGGACATAGATTTCGCGCTCGACATCCGTAAAGGCGATCATTTTGAGATCCTGTATCAGGAGCGCGTGGTAGAGGGAGAAGTGGTTGGACGTGGTAAGATTATCGCGGCAATTTTTACCAACCAAGGCGATACCTTCAAAGCGATTATCAATGACAAGAATGGCAACTACTACGATGAAAATGGTCGTGCGATGAAGAAAGCCTTCTTGCGTTCGCCACTGGATTTCCGCCGTGTCTCTTCGAACTTTAATCCTCGCCGTCGCCACCCAGTGACAGGAAAAGTACGTGCACACAGAGGAACAGATTACGCAGCCCCAGTAGGAACACCAATTTGGGCCGCTGGTGATGGTATCGTGCAAAAATCCAGCTACAACCAGTTCAACGGTAATTACGTGTTCATCAAACACAGCAATACTTACATCACCAAGTACTTGCACTTAACCAAGCGAACGGTAAAAACCGGTCAACGTGTCAAACAAGGCCAAACTATTGGTACTTTGGGCGGAACAGGACGAGTGACTGGTCCGCACCTACATTATGAGTTTCTAGTCAATGGTGTTCACAAGAACCCAAGAACCGTTAAGCTTCCGCAATCTAAGTCATTAACTGGTAAAGATAAGGCTACCTTTATCGCCAATGCCAAGTTAAGGCTCGAAAAACTCGATCGCTACGGTGAATTGCTCGCGACTCGCTAAATTGTGTTAAGAAAAAGCCCGCAACTGCGGGCTTTTTTAATCTTCTACTATGATATTCGCGTTTTCTTCAACCTTGTGCTGTCGACCCAGCATCAGCAAGCATGGTGTCAACACCAAAGTTAACACCGTTGCAAACGCTAGCCCCCCAGCAACAGCGGTTGCCAATTGCGACCACCACTGGGTACTTGGAGCGCCGAATTCAACCTTCTGGTTAATTAAGTCGATGTTCATTTCCAGTACCATAGGCAGCAGACCTAGGATTGTCGTCACAGTAGTCAACAGAACTGGACGTAAACGCTGCATCCCCGTCCTTAAAATCGCATCTCGCTTATCCATACCGCGCTTGAGAAGCTGATTGTAGGTATCAATCAAAACGATGTTGTTATTCACCACAATGCCCGCCAAAGCAATCACGCCAATACCTGACATAATGACGCCAAATGGCTTTTGGAAAATCAACAAACCGACAAAAACGCCCACGGTGGAGAACAACACCGCACTGAGGATCAAAAACGCCTGATAGAAGCTATTAAACTGAGTGATCAAGATTAACGCCATCACCACTAAAGCGATCAAAAATGCCTTCTGTAAGAAAGCGGAGGAGTTTTCCTGCTCTTCATTTTGCCCCCGGATCTTAAACTCGACCCCATCTGGCAAGTTCAGATCGGCAAGTGCTTGTTCAACGTTAGGCAGCTCCAGCGCTAAGTTATAGCCTTCTTTCATGTCGGCAAAAATATTGATCACTCGATGCCCGTCTATACGCCGAATCGTGTCCTGCTTATGATCGGGAATAATGCTGGCAAAGTTGGTGATAGGGACCATACCCGCGGCGGTTTTGACTTTAAGCTGATCAAAACGGCCAATATCACGCTTATCTTCTGGGTAACGCACCAGAATATCGACCTCTTCAGTGGCATCATCTGGTAAATAGTCCCCAAGTTTGAGGCCATTGGTGACAAATTGAACCGTATTGCCCACCAATGTCGCATCAGCAAGAAAGCGTGAGGCATCATCACGACGAATGTCTATCTGCCAGTCGATGCCTTCTTTGCTTGATGTATCACTAATATTGGTGAAAGCAGGGTACGCATCTGCCCAGTGACGAACCATTTTCGCCGCGCGATCTAGTTCTCCTGGAATACGCGTCGACATTTCAATAACCAGATCATGCTCCACAGGCGGTCCAGCATCTGGGAACTTGTACTCGATTTCTACTCCAGCATATTGGTCGGTCGTCTGCTTTAGTTCATCAATGATAGTTTTTACTTTACGCCGATACTGCCAATCCACAGGCGTGATCTGAATCTGTCCGATTTCATCATCCCCACCCGTTTTGGTATAAACGCTTTCAAACTCATCATGACCAAGCATGACAGACTCGATATCACGCATGATGACGTCTTTTTCATTTATCGACAGATCGCCATAAGAACGTACTTTGACAGTAAAGAATGGCGGATCTACCTCAGGGAAAAACTCTGCACCTAAGCCCGCTTTGGCGTAGGTGAGGCCGACTCCCACAGCAAGTAAAATCGCGCTTAACAGAATTTTTAGTGGATGGCGTAAAGCGATGTTAAGCGTTTCAAGATAGAGTTTGGTCAGCCCGGTGGCCTTGGAAAAGTCACCATCGTGCAGAGCGACCATTTTCTCACGTTGTTGTTTGGTGACATGCTGCGGCTTACCAATCAAACCGCCGAGTACAGGGACAAACAACAATGCCATCGCCAGTGACGCTGCCAATGTCGCAATCAGAGTCAAAGGCAGGTATTTCATAAACTCGCCAGTAATATCTGGCCAAAATAACAACGGAGCAAATGCCGCTAAGGTTGTCGCGGTAGATGCGGTAATCGGCCATGCCATACGTTTAGCGGCATCCCGGTATGCGTCTCGGCGCGGTGTTCCTTCTTGCATGCGGCGATCAGCAAATTCCGTCACAACAATCGCCCCATCCACCAGCATACCGACCGCCATGATCAACGAGAACAACACCACGATATTAACTGTCAGGCCGAACACAGAAAGAACCAATAGTCCCGTGAGGAATGATCCGGGAATGGAAATGCCCACCAATAATGCCGTTCGGACACCCAAGATAGCGATGATCACCACAACAACCAGAATGATCGCTGACAGAATATTGTTTTGTAGATCATTGAGCATCATTTTGACGTCTTTAGACTGATCCCAAGTGTATTTCACTTGCAAATTATTCGGCCAGTCGGCGCGCTTTTGACCTTCCTCCATCACCTGCTTGATCAAAGCGACAGTCTCAATAATGTTTTCACCCGCGCGCTTTTTCACATCCAAAACAATCGCAGATTTGCCATCAAGGCGTGCATAGCTTTCAGGGTCGCGAAACGCCCTGCGCACCGTTGCCACATCACCAAAAGTGATCACTTGTTTTCCGTCAACCTTAACTGGCAACTCAAGAACATCTTTCAACGAATCAAATACCGATGGGACTTTTACCGAGAAGCGGCCATAACCAGTGTCAACAAAGCCTGCAGCCACGACTCGGTTATTGAGGGCAATCAGATTATAGATATCCGCTTGGTCTAATCCGTAGCTTTCCATCAATAAAGGGTCAACAATGATCTCGACAATGTCTTCCCTATCTCCAGCGATATCGACTTCTAAGATCTGACGAAAACTCTCCAGCTTATCTCGGAGTTGACGGGCTATTTGCACTATGGTGCGCTCGGGCACCGTACCATACAAAACCACCGTCAAAGCCGGCTCTTCTGAAGCGAACGTTACCTCATTGACCGTCGGTTCATCACTCTCTTCCGGTAATTTGGGCTTCGCTAAGTCAACCGCTTCTCGCACATCCGCCATGGCTTTATTCAGATCCACACCGACACTGAATTCCAACTGTACAGAAGCATGTCCTTCAGAAGCGGTTGAGGTCATTTCCTTAACCCCTTCAATCGAGCGCAACTCTTGCTCGATTGGGCGAACCAAGAGGCGTTCAGCATCGGCAGGTGAAATCCCCTGATGCCCCACGGATACATAGATAATTGGAATGGTAATATCCGGGCTGGATTCTTTCGGTACCGTCAGATAAGTCATAACACCAGCTATCAGGACGAAGACCAATAGCACCAGCATGGTACGGGTACGGGATAAGGCCGCATCTATTAAGGCGTACATAATGACTCCTTACTATTGCTGCTCGACAGCGATCACTTGGTCGCCGTCTCGTACAAAACCTTGCCCGGTGGTGATAATACTGACCTGCTCACCCAAACCTGTCAGCCACACGCCGTCCTGCTCTGCTTTTACTAGCTGAATCGGAATAAAGTGCACTCGTTCATCGACAAGCGTTTTAACCCCTAAGTTGCCAGATTCGTCTAAGGCCAACATTGCTGGAGTCACTTTCACCGCCAGTTGCTGCTTAAGATTGAGCTCCACTTCGGCACTGATCCCTGCAGGAATTTTTTGCTGTGGATTAGGCAGAATAATTTCTATCGGAAAAGTATTGGTTGAAGCTGAAGAAATCCGAGAAATGTAACGAACCTTACCCTCGACTTTTTCGCCACCAATAAAACTGACTGACGCAGGCTGGTTTAGCGTGAGGTCTTGGATATGCCGCTCGCTCACATCGGCTTCAATCACTATCTGACTGAGGTCAATCAAACTAGCGACCGGATCACCAACGCCAACAAAATCACCGAGTTCGATATCTAAACTGTCGACAATACCGCTAAATGGTGCCGTAACCGCGGTGTTTCTCAGAGCAATCTTGGCATTGCTCACCATTGCTTTGGCTTCAACTAAGGCCGCCTGCGCATTACTGAAAGCCACCTCACCTTGTAATCCTTTATCTTTAAGTGACTGAGCTGCCTTGTATTCTTTCTCACGCACTTTAAGCATGGCCTTGGCACGCTCAAGCTGGATCTCCAAATCCCCTTTATCAATCAAAGCAATAACTTGTCCCTGCTTAACGCTATATCCCTTACGTACTTTTAACTCAACAATTTTTCCCGCGATCTCTGCGCCGAGCTTGGCCTGTTTTTCTGGTGCGGTTCTGCCGTATAAGTCGATGGATTTATGGGTACTTTGAGCAGTAAAGGTCTGAAAGGCCACTTTAGCCAATGGCACAACCTCTTGTTGATGCTCAGGCTGACCATCGTCCGCTTTAAGTGTGCCAAGACCGAGCCAAATCGATAAAATGAGAATAATAACGAGTGAAACAATGTAGGGTCTGACCGCGAGAAAACGGAATAGTGAAAATTTGCCCATAACAATCCCTTGCTGAGTAAAAGCACCAACTTTTATAAGCTCAGGATATAAATTAACCAATAAAAAATAAAATACAGTTGGACAGTAATTTAGCCGAGGTCTCAGTTCTGACCTGGTTGCATAGATATTTGGCAGAAAAGAAAAAGCCGCGACTTAGCGCGGCTCTGCAAATTAGACTTTTAATTTAGACACTAAATGAAGCGCCACAGCCACAAGTTGTTGTCGCATTAGGGTTATTTACGAAGAAACGTGAACCTTCCAAACCCTCGGTGTAATCCACCTGACCACCAACAAGATATTGTAGGCTCATTGGGTCAACTACAAGCGTTACGCCACTATTTACAATCGTCGTATCGCCGTCATTGACACTCTCATCGAATGTGAAGCCATACTGAAAGCCGCTACAGCCCCCACCCGTAATGTAAACACGCAACTTCAGGTTTGGATTTTCTTCTTCAGCGATTAGTGCGCCAACACGTTGTGCCGCTGCATCTGAAAATGTTAGTGGGATATTTAGTTCGCTCACGATGACCTCTCTCACTCATGTAAATCCAATCACTGTGTACAGTGTTGGATAAATCATCTTTCTATAATCGCTCCATTATCTAATACCTGAGTTATCCGTTCAAGTATTCACCACCTTTCGTGGATTTTTTTCATAAAAACTCCGCTTTCTTGATGGAAAACTGCCCATAATGTGGCGCAAAGCGTTTTCTTGAACGGGAATCGACAGGTACAATGCCAGCCAAATTGGTCCGAGCAATCAAAAGAGGATATATCCATGACCAAATCAGCAGAGCTTTACGAAAAAGCACAACAGACTATTCCTGGTGGCGTTAACTCTCCAGTACGTGCTTTCAACGGCGTTGGCGGTGCACCTATCTTTGTAGAACGCGCAGATGGCCCGTTGATTTTCGATGCTGATGGTAAAGCTTACATTGATTATGTTGGCTCTTGGGGCCCGATGATCCTTGGCCATAACCACGCAGTCATTCGCGAAGCGGTGATTGAAGCTGCGCAGCGTGGTCTAAGCTTTGGTGCACCAACTGAAATGGAAATCCAAATGGCTGAGCTGGTCTCTGAACTCGTGCCATCAATGGAACAAGTCAGAATGGTCAGCTCAGGTACAGAAGCTACTATGAGTGCCATTCGTCTCGCACGTGGTTTTACCAACAGAGACAAAATCATCAAGTTTGAAGGCTGCTACCACGGTCATGCAGACAGCTTACTGGTAAAAGCAGGTTCCGGTGCACTTACGCTTGGTCAGCCGAGCTCTCCAGGTGTTCCTGCAGACTTTGCTAAGCACACGCTAACAGCCACGTTTAATGACTTGGATTCTGTTCGCGAGCTGTTTGCTGCGAATAAAGGCGAAATCGCTTGTATCATCGTTGAACCCGTCGCGGGTAATATGAACTGTATCCCACCAGTTGCTGGTTTCCACGAAGGCCTACGTCAAATCTGTGATGAAGAAGGCGCACTGCTGATCTTTGATGAAGTCATGACAGGTTTCCGTGTCGCTTTAGGCGGTGCTCAAGGTCATTACAATATCAAGCCAGATATCACGACACTAGGTAAAGTCATCGGTGGTGGTATGCCAGTGGGGGCCTTTGGCGGTCGTAAAGACGTGATGCAATACATCGCGCCAACAGGTCCGGTTTATCAGGCAGGTACGCTGTCTGGCAACCCAGTAGCGATGGCTGCAGGTTACGCTTGTTTAAGCCTACTGAAAGAAGAAGGTAACGAAAAACGCCTCGCTTCAAAAACCAAACAATTGGCTGATGGCTTTAAATCTCTTGCTGAGCAACACGGTATTCCAATGGTCGTCAATCAAGTGGGTGGCATGTTTGGCTTCTTTTTTACGGAACAAGAAGAAATCACGTGTTACGAAGACGTCACTAAATGCGATATCGAACGCTTTAAACGCTTCTTCCACCTAATGCTAGAACATGGTGTGTACTTAGCACCTTCTGCGTTTGAAGCGAGTTTCACTTCGCTAGCACACGGCAGTAAAGAAATTGAAGCAACATTAGAAGCGGCTGACCGCTGCTTTGCAATTCTAGCCAAAGAAGCATAATTCATCGTTGTAATAAATGACAAAAGGCTGCGCATGCAGCCTTTTTTATTGCCAGTTAAATACGACTAAAACGACCAGCAGAACAAGAATCAGGGAAAACCAAGGAATTTTCCGCTTAGGTTTTGCGCTTCCACAACAGGACTTATCATCATTGCAGCATCCCATAGTTTTTCCCTCCGCTGATAACATTTTGATTTTGCGTTGAAGACTCAGTAATTTACAGCCATTATACTTCTATCACGATGAATAATTGGACAACAAACGTGTCAGAAAAACTCAAAATAACTTCCAGCCATTGGGTATTGATTGTTGCGCTACTTGCTGCTGGCTTTGCCTGCTTTTTATTAGTTGAGCCTTACATAAACTCAATTGTGATGGCGTTTATCATTTCTCTGCTGATGTTTCCTATCCATGAGTGGATCGAAAACCGAATGCCGAATCATAGAAACATCGCGTCGTTGCTGTCTTGTACCTTACTCACCGTCATCATAGTGCTGCCTCTTCTTTTTGTTTTCGCCGCCATTGTTCAACAAGGTTCAGCATTCTCACAAAACGTCTACCAGTGGGTGACCCACGGTGGCATCCAAGCCCTGTTCGAACATCCATGGGTAGTAAAAGGCTTGTCTATCATTAATACCTACTTACCTTTTGATGAGATTCAACCTCAGGAAATCGGTCAGAAAGTGGCTCAGTTCGCCACCTCATTTGGCTCGAACTTAGTCGGTATCAGTGCAAAAATTCTTGGCGATGCGACGAACTTCCTACTCAACTTCTTCCTGATGTTGTTTGTTTTGTTCTTCTTACTTCGTGATCACGACAAAATCATTGCCGCGATTCGTCATATCCTGCCACTGTCTCGCAGCCAAGAAGACAAATTGCTGGATGAAGTTGAGCAAGTGTCCAAATCTGCCGTAATGGGCTCATTTCTAACCGCAATCGCGCAAGGTCTTGCTGGCGGTATCGGTATGTGGCTCGCTGGTTTCCCAGGGCTGTTCTGGGGTACGATGATGGGCTTCGCCTCCTTTATTCCTGTAGTCGGCACCGCATTGATTTGGATACCTGCAGCGGCCTACCTGTTCTTGACTGGAGATACAACGTGGGCGATTTTCCTTACTATTTGGAGTGTCGCTGTCGTTGGTTCAATTGATAACCTGCTCAGACCATTGTTAATGCAAGGCAGTGCAGGAATGAACACTCTAATGATCTTCTTCTCTCTATTAGGCGGTCTTCACTTGTTTGGCTTGATTGGATTGATCTACGGCCCTTTGATCTTCGCCATTACCATGGTGCTGTTTAATATTTATGAAGAAGAATTTCAGGATTTCCTCGATGAACAAGATCAAAACTAAGATCTAGGAAACAGGAAAACTTCAAGAATGCGGGGGATTATGCGAAAATCCCCCGTCTTTTTTCAGCCAGAGTCCATTATGTCTGCCTATATTGCACCGAGCCAAATTGCACAACGACAACTCGCCTACTTTAAAGGTAAACATGTTCTTGTCGCTGGGGAGTCAGAAGACCTGTTCCCAGTAGAGCTCAGCAAACACTGTGAATCTGTCACCGTGTTTACCACCAACTATGGTTACTACCGTCAATTAGAGTCTACCCCCCAAGTAACAACTGTGTTTGGCGCTGAGTTTACTGACCAGACTCAAGCCGACATGATCCTACTGTACTGGCCAAAAGCAAAAGCCGAAGCCGAGTTTTTGCTGGCTATGTTGTTGGCTAAACTAGGCCCAGAGACTGAAGTTGTCGTTGTCGGTGAAAATCGCTCAGGTGTAAAAAGCATTGAAAAGATGTTTAAACCCTACGGGCCAATCAATAAGTTCGACTCCGCAAGACGTTGTTCTTTTTACTGGGGGCAATGTCTTGAGCAACCTGCTGAGTTTAATCTTAATGATTGGTTTAAGCAGTATCGGGTCAGCTACCAAGGGCATGAACTGACGATCAAAAGCTTACCTGGGGTATTCAGTCACGGCCAGTTCGATATCGGCAGTCAACTGCTGTTAGATACTTTGCCAGCGCTGTCAGGGAAAGTATTGGATTTTGGCTGTGGTGCCGGAGTGATTGGCTCTGTCATGGCGACGCTCAATGCTGAGATTAAACTCGAAATGTGCGACATCAGCGCACTGGCGGTCGAATCCAGCAAAGCAACATTAGAAGCCAACGGTCTAAAAGGACGAGTATTTGCTTCAGACATTTATTCTGATACCAGCCAAGACTATCAATTTATTATTAGTAACCCTCCTTTTCATGCGGGTTTAGATACCAGCTACAGTGCGACCGAAACTTTATTAGCCGAAGCACCAAAACACCAACGCTCGGGTGGTCAGCTACTTATCGTTGCCAATAGCTTTCTCAAGTATCCACCTATCATTCAGCAAGCATTTGGTAATTGTGAGACGCTAAATAAGACCAATAAGTTCACAATCTATTACGCAAAAAAATAGACATTTAGCCCGATATAACGCTTTATATCGGGCTCACCTTCTCTCCATTCGCAAAAATTGCGCATTCATCCACGCTTTAACTCAGACTTACTTGTCAAAGTAAAAAAACTCGTTAATTTTGTCATTCTAGGATAGTTACGTTTTTTACTGGGCATTTTATTGCCTGCCTTCATTACGGAAAGTCTAGTTAGCTCATGTTTAAGTTGTACCGAAAACAAAGATTTAAGCGCCTGCAACATACTTTAATGCTGGCATTTCTTGTATTGAGTATTACACCGCTCACGATCATCGCGATTTTTTTCCTCCAATCTCATACCAAAGATTTGCAGGAGCAAAGTACTTCGCACTTAATCTCCGTACGAGACAGTAAGCAGCAACAAGTCACTGACTACATGTATGCCAAAGAATCGGAAGTCATGGGCTTTGTCCGCTCTGAACTGGCTTATGCCAGTGGCGGGCGTTTCTACGGCTTGGTCAATGCATTTCGCAGCTTAGGACTGGATATGGCTCAGGCACGCGAGTACGCTCAGCGGCGTTACATTCCTGGCTCAGGCGATCAGATCAAAACCTCAATACTTCCTCAGTCCAATGTTTATACCGGCACTGAGCGCTATCGACTGCTGCATAAGCGCTATCACAGAGCCTATCTGGAACTGCTCAAACGCTCAGACTTTGACGACGCTTTGCTGGTTGATTTAGAAGGTAACGTCACCTACTCCATCTTTAAACACGACAACTACGGCACCAATCTGCTTACTGGCCGCTTTCGTGATACCAATCTAGGCAGAACCTTCCACAAGCTGAAAACTCAGGTTACTGAAAAGCGTAAATCCAATGAAGATTACACACCGGTGATCATCTCAGACTTTGAGATGGACAGAGGTAAACCTGTCGCGTGGCTCGGCGCTCCCATCGTTCAGCAAGGTTATCTCCACAGCTACGCCATGTTCCGTTTACCAAACAATGGCATCACTAAGCTAATAGCTGATACCAACAACGCTTCAGCAATGAAAACTTTACTGGTAGGTGCTGACCATAAATCAAGAACCATGGCGTATGAGCAAAAAGACATCGATAAGAGCCGCGAAGTTGTTGATTTAGCATTGGAAGGAAAAACCGATGTTGGAACATACACAAACACGCTAGGAGAGGCGACCATCGCGGCTTACAGTCCGATTTCGTTTAAAGGTGTCGACTGGGCCATTGTGGTAGAAGTGCCAGAAAAAGAAGCTTTTGCACGCGTCCACCAACTCGAAACTCTTTTCGTATTTGCCATGCTATGTGCAATTGTACTGGTGGTTGCAGCGTCCCATTACTTGTCTAATTTTATTACCGCGCCTTTGTTGAAGCTGACGTGGGCGGCAGAAAAAGTCTCGGCTGGCGATCTCGATACAGACATCATCAATACAGAGCGAAAAGATGAGATAGGCCGACTGGCCATCAGCTTTGAGCGCATGCAACGCTCCATTCGCGACAAAATACTGCTCATAAAACAGCAAAATGAAGAGCTGGAGAGCAACCTAAAGCTGATCCAAAAGCAAAATGACGAGCTGCAATTGGCGAACAAACTCAAAGATGAGTTCCTCGCCACCACCTCTCATGAATTGCGAACTCCACTCCATGGCATGGTAGGTATCGCAGAAGCGCTGATCTCCGGCGCTAATGGGCCAATTACCGCGGATCACAAGTACCAGCTCGACATCATCATTAGTAGCGGCCAGCGCTTGGCCACATTGGTTGATGACCTGCTTGATTACCACAAAATGCGTTACGGTAATCTCGATATTGAAACCCGAGCTGTGGATATCTCCGGAGCAACGCGCTTGGTGCTCGAACTGTCGACTCACTTAGTGGGCAACAAACCCATTCGCATCATTAATCAGGTTCCTAACGATCCGCTATGGGTATGCGCCGACCCTCAACGCTTAGAGCAAGTTCTATACAATCTCGTTGGTAACGCCATCAAATACACCAGTGAAGGTAAAATCGTCATTTCCGCCACTCAGGTCGACGACAACATCCGCGTTCAAGTAGTAGATACTGGTCAGGGGATCCCTGCTGAGCAACTTGAGCACATTTTTGAACCCCTGATTCAGGCTGGCAGTGATAGTAGCCGTTATCGCCAAGGGGCCGGCCTTGGTCTATCTATCAGCCGTCAGTTGATTGATTTGATGCAAGGCACGCTCTACGTAAGCAGCCAACCTATGGTTGGTACGACCTTTAGTTTCACTTTGCCAATCGCCTCAACCGAGCAAATAGGCCTCGCAAGCCATATCGAAGGCGCGCATTTCATTGCTCCAGAAAACAATGACCTAGAAATAATCGAAGGCTCAAATTTACCGGAAAATCCTGACGGGCCATTGCTGTTAGTGGTCGATGATGAACCGGTCAATCTGCGTGTCTTAGACAGCTTCCTTCGCCTCGAAGGCTACCGAGTACGCACCGCTAAAAATGGCGAAGAAGCCGTTGAATCCGTTGTTCATGAAAAACCAGAACTGATGCTACTCGATATCATGATGCCGGGAATGAGCGGCTATCAGGTGTGTGAAGTGTTGCGTAAAGACTATGATCATGCTCAGCTCCCCGTCATCATGCTCACAGCATTGAATCAGCCCGATGACAGAGTTCGAGGTTTCGAAGCCGGAGCCAATGACTACTTATCAAAACCTTTTAACAAACAAGAGCTCGCCGCACGGATTACAGCACATTTGACCGCGAGCAAAGCTGAACAGCGTCGGATTGAAAACCAGCAACTACAAACTGAGCTTAAGCAGCGCGCCATGGTTGAAGCTAGTTTACTGGAAACTCAGGGGCGTTTATTGGAACAATTGGAATCCGCACCAGAAGCGATTATCTGCGTACGTGACGACAATAAAATCCGCTTCACCAATGATGCTGCGTCTCGCCTATTTAAACGCACCACAGAACAATTACGCCGTTCCAATGCAGATGAGTTGATTGCACCAAAATTCCTTAACGTAGAGCAACCGCACTACTGTGGCGTCATTGATGTTTATGTCGAAGATGTCCGCCAGCACTTGTCCGCAGACATTCTCAAACTTCCAGAAGGCTCTGGACTCAAATCCATGTACATCTTTAACGTGGGGGGCAGTGTCAATGCCGCGCGGATCAATAACCTAGAAACCGCGGTTGAAGCCCTTTCCAGCTACGCGTTTGAAGGGGATAAGGCCAAACTGCAAGAGTTAAAAGAGTTAGGTGGAGAGTTTACGCGGTTAGCTGATCGAGCCACCACTGATAACAAGTCCAAGCAAGAAGTCATGCGTGAAGTTTTAGTTGATGCAATGACAAGTGCGCTAACTTATTGGGAAAGCGTTACTGGTCAAAGCAAGTTTGCTTTCGCAGAGCAAAGCGGGTTATGGCGTGTGTACCTCGACCGTAGCACCTTACAGACTCGGACTCTGGACAAATACCTGCGAGTCGAAACGTTACCAAAAACACCGCGCTGGCGAACGGTACTGAGTTCTCTTGAGTACATCCTTGAACACTGTAAAGAGATGAGCCCTGAGCGTACTCATATTGAGAGCCTTCGCGATAAGCTGCAACACCTCCTAACCAGCTAAGTAGCCCCCATATTCCATATAAACCCGCTTTAAGCGGGTTTTATTTTGTCTCTCGCTACCTTTCTATAAATGGCTCTGTCTCATCAATAGCCCGATGCACTTTTTAGCCTTATAAAGTTTTTACACAATAGAAAACAACCTGATTTAGGCTCCGCTAAGACACTCTAATTACATCGGGAGAGCCACTTAAAAACCGTCTATTTAGCGCTATCTAGAAGAAAAGAACTCAGTTTGCGAACACAATCACAACAAGACGGCAGAATTAATTTTCCGCAAGAAAATAACCTTGATAAAGACTAGTGATAATGATCTCATATAGCTAGAAGCTTCTACATACCACTAACATAACTGAGCAGCAATGTAAGTAAACACTAACAAACAATAAGTCATAGCTATGGTAGTGCGAGTGAGTTCAAATTTAGGAATAGCTCGATTGTTGATTAAAAAAGGGGCTAATTAACGTTATTGACGTCAATAAGGTACTTTTTAACGTTTTTGACGAGATAGGCAATTGCCAAATTTAACGTAAAGGTGTTTTCTTAACTTGCCTAAGGCCTACAGGCCACTCAATTTTCCTGCTCCTCCGGCATGGTGAAATAATACTTGAGGTAGGTTTTAGGGAGTGTCCATCAGTTGATGGCATTCAATTCCATAAGTGAAATGAAAGCAAATAGTAAGGAACAGCTATGCTTGCCAACATTAAAAGAACAACACTAGCAACAGCAATTATTGCTGCAGCGACAACAGGATTTACTTCTGTCGCTACCGCCGCTGAACGCAGTGAACTAACAGTACACCCTAAAGAATTCACCACTTTTGTACGTAACTTTAACCCGTATTTAGGTGCCACTAACCTTCACACAACAACAGACTTCTTATACGAACCTCTTGTTGTGTTTAACGAAATGCATGGTAATACTCCTGTATTCCGTTTGGCTGAAAGCTTCAAAATGTCTGATGACCTAATGAGCGTTACTTTCGATATTCGTAAAGGCGTGAAATGGTCAGATGGCGAAACCTTTGATGCAAACGACGTTGTTTACTCTTTTAACCTAGTAAAAGAGAAGCCAGAACTGGACCAAAGTGGTATCAACTCTTGGGTGGCTGGTGTTGAAAAACTAAATGACTACCAAGTCAAATTCCGCCTAACGGAAGCGAACTCTAACGTTCCTTACGAGATTGCTAAGGTGCCAGTTGTTCCTGAGCATATTTGGAAGGATGTTAAAAACCCAGCGACCTTCACTAACGAAAACCCTGTAGGTTCCGGCCCGTTCACTGAAATCGATACCTTTACAGCGCAACTGTACATTCAGTGTCGTAACCCGAACTACTGGGATGCAGACAACTTAGAAGTAGATTGTCTTCGTGTGCCTCAAATCGCGAACAACGATCAGTTCCTAGGTAAAGTGGTTAACGGCGAAATGGATTGGACGTCATCTTTCATTCCAGATATCGACCGTACGTATGCAGCTTCAAGTCCTAGCCACCAATACTGGTATCCACCAGCGGGTACTCAGGCCTTCGTCATCAACTTCAAGAACCCAGATGCAGCTAAGCATGAAGCGTTGAACAATGTTGATTTCCGTCGCGCGTTCTCTATGGCACTGGATCGTCAAACCATCATTGATATTGCTTACTACGGTGGCGGTACAGTGAACGACTTTGCTTCAGGTCTTGGCTACGCATTTGAAGCTTGGTCTGACGAAGATGTTCACAACAAATACAAAGCGTACAACACCTACAATGTTGAAGGTGCAAAAGAGCTGCTAAACAAAGCGGGCTTCAAAGATGTCAATAAAGATGGCTTTGTAGACACGCCATCAGGTAAATCATTTGAGCTTCTGATTCAATCACCAAACGGTTGGACAGACTTCAACAATACTGTTCAGCTAGCGGTAGAACAGCTCGCTGAAGTCGGCATCAAAGCCAAAGCTCGTACACCAGATTTCTCTGTGTATAACCAAGCAATGCTGGAAGGTAGCTACGATGTCTCGTACACCAACTACTTCCACGGCGCGGATCCATACACTTACTGGAACAGTGCTTACAACTCAGCATTGCAATCTGGTGATGGCATGCCTCGCTTTGCCATGCACTTCTACAAAAATGACCAGCTAGATGGCCTACTGAACAGCTTCTACAAAACAGCTGATAAAAACGAGCAGCTAGAAATTGCTCACGGCATCCAGCAAATCATTGCCGCAGATCAAGTGACTGTACCTGTGATGTCTGGTGCTTACATGTATCAATACAACACAACTCGCTTCACTGGTTGGTGGAATGAAGAAAATCCGAAGGGCCGTCCAAACATTTGGGCTGGTATCCCTGAGCGTCTACTTCACGTTCTGGACCTAAAACCAGTTAAGTAAGCGTTCTATCTATGCGGCGTACATTCCGTACGCCGCTTTATCCCCAAAAGCTTTGACCTATTAAAGTGTGGCGCCAGTCGTCAGGGGATTGTTCGCTCTCAATTTTGACTTTCGCTAGGAGCGACCTGAAACCAGAAACAGGGAAAATCTGGGTGAGTAAGGTGTAAGTTATGGGTTATTTTTTAAGACGTTTGTCATTTTACTTTGTCGCACTTTTAGTTGCCGCGACACTTAATTTTATTATTCCGCGTGCAATGCCGGGTGATCCGGTCACCATGATGTTTGCTAACGCATCTGTCCAGGTGACGCCTGAGCGCATTGCCGCCATGAAAGAACTACTGGGCTTTGTCGATGGTGGACTCTTTGTCCAGTACATCGCCTACATGAAGAATATACTCAGTTGGGAACTGGGCACCTCAATCCAGTTTTACCCACTCGCTGTTAATGACTTGCTAGGCAGTGCCTTTGGTTGGTCACTGTTCCTTGCGGGTACAGCGGTCATCCTATCTTTCTCGATCGGCTCTATTCTGGGTATCTACGCAGCTTGGAAGCGCGGTAGCAAATACGACGCATTCATCACACCGGGCATGCTCATCATCCAAGCCGTGCCGCAAGTCGTCATTGCCATGATTGCGATGTTTATTTTCGCGATTGGCTTGAAGTGGTTCCCGACTGGCTACGCTTATACAGCAGGCACATCTCCAGATTGGACGAGCTGGGCATTCATTAAAGATGTGGCTTATCACGCCGTCCTACCTCTTTTCTGTGCGTCTGTAGTTCAAATCGGCGGTTTCCTTGTCAACATGCGTAACAACATGATCAACCTACTCGCAGAAGACTACATCACAATGGCTAAGGGCAAGGGCTTGAGTGAAAACCGTGTGGTCTTCAATTACGCAGCACGAAATGCCTTGCTACCTAGTGTAACCGCCTTATCCATGGCGCTAGGTATGGCGATTGGTGGTCAGTTGATCATCGAAATCATCTTCAACTATCCAGGTTTAGGCTCAGTACTTTTCAATGCAATTAAAGCTCGTGACTATCAAGTTCTTCAGGGCCAGCTACTGATCATGACGCTGTTCATGCTGTTCTTTAACTTATTGGCTGACATGCTTTATGTCGTGCTTGACCCTCGCCTACGTAAGGGAGGCAAATAATCATGAAGGGATTCATCAAACTCATCATAGGTAACCCAATCGCTTTGATTGGTAGCATCATCATCGGCATCTTCTTGTTTATTGCGCTTGCAGCACCTCTGCTCACTAAACACGCACCGGACAAGCGTACAGGTAACCCACACGAGTACCCAGCGTTCATCGTGAAATCAGCACAAGCCAACCCAGACGGTTGGGTGGCAGAAAACCTAGCGACAGACCGCCGAACGCTGTTGATGTCGAAAAAAGCCGATCACACACTTGGCACCACCCGTATGGGACGCGATGTCTGGTCACAATTTGTCCACGGTGCTCGAGTATCACTTGCCGTAGGTTTTGGTGCTGGTATTACCGTGTGTTTCCTTGCGACTGTGATCGGCATTTCCGCAGGTTACTTCGGTGGTCGGGTCGATGACTTTTTAACTGCAGCTATGAATATCATGCTGGTCATCCCACAGTACCCTTTACTATTCGTACTAGCCGCTTTCATTGGTGAAGCTGGGCCATTAACCATCGCGCTGATCATTGGCCTGACTGCATGGGCTTGGGGCGCTCGGGTAATTCGTTCACAAACTCTAGCTCTACGTGAGAAAGAGTTCGTTAAAGCCGCAGAAGTACTCGGAGAATCGTCTTGGCGCATCATCTTTGTCGAGATCCTACCTAACCTAATCCCAATTGTGGGCGCAAGTTTCATTGGTTCAGTGATGTACGCCATCATGATGGAAGCAACGATTTCCTTCCTTGGATTAGGTGACCCTAACACCGTCAGCTGGGGCATCATGCTCTATAACGTTCAGACCTCCTCCTCAATGCTAATTGGCGCGTGGTGGGAACTGTTTGCACCATGTGCGGCCCTTATCCTACTCGTTACTGGATTGGCATTACTTAACTTCGCTGTAGACGAAATTGCTAACCCGCAGCTGCGCTCGCACAAAGGGATGAAGCGTTGGAAAAAGCTAGCCCAGCAAGACAAAAAAGAACGTGAGCCAGAACTGGCACCACAAAATGCACTTTGGAGCGGAGATAAATAATCATGACAGCACCACTCATTTCTATCCGTAACTTATGTGTTGATTACATCACAGCAGCAGGCGACGTTCGCGCCTGTAACAATGTCAGCTTTGATATCGCTCCCGGTGAAGTCTTTGGCTTGGCGGGAGAATCTGGCTGCGGAAAATCAACGGTCGCGTTCTCGTTAATGCGACTGCACAAGCCGCCAGCATTTATTACCGGTGGAGAAGTCATCTTCAATGGCGAGAACATCCTCAATTACAGCGATGAAAGAATGCAAGCCTTTCGCTGGAGTGAGATGTCAATGGTGTTTCAGAGTGCGATGAATGCGCTGAACCCAGTGTTGCCAATGGAAGAGCAATTTTGCGACGTGATTATGCGTCATACCAACATAACGCGTGAGCAAGCACGTAAACGCGCAGAAGGGTTACTGGAGATAGTAGACATTCATCCAAGCCGTTTGACTGACTACCCTCACCAGTTTTCCGGTGGTATGCGCCAGCGCTTGGTCATCGCCATTGCCCTCGCACTGAACCCTAAAATGATCATTATGGACGAGCCAACCACTGCTTTGGATGTTGTGGTACAACGCGAGATTCTTCAGAAGATCTACGCTCTGAAAGAAGAATTTGGTTTCTCTATTTTGTTCATTACTCACGATCTCTCACTGATGGTCGAATTCTCAGATCGCATCGGCATTATGTACTCAGGTGAACTGATCGAAGTCGCGCCATCGAAGCAAATTTTAGAAAGCCCTTACCACCCGTACACCAAAGGGCTGGGAAGCTCTTTCCCTCCACTCACTGGTCCAAAAACGAAGTTGACTGGTATCCCTGGCAACCCACTCAACCTGCTGGAAATTCCACAAGGTTGTCGATTCCAAGCACGATGCGATCGTGTCCACGAAGCCTGTACCAAGATACCAACTCAACTGAAACAAATAGAGCCAAGTCGTTTCTCAAACTGCCACCTATATGGTGAGCCAATAGCCCAAGCCAAACTCTAGCGCTGGAAGACAAAAACATAACGATTACTGGAGACAATGATGAGCAAAGAATTTGGTGAACTACTGGTGGAAGGGAAAAATCTAGTTAAAGACTTCCCGATTAACAGTAATGCGCTGCAGCAACCCATGATGCGCGCGATAAACGACGTATCTTTTAAAATGTACAAAAGCCGTGGCCTGTCAGTGGTTGGTGAATCAGGCTCAGGCAAATCGACCACTGCCAAGATGATCGCAAAGATGTATGCCCCAACCAGCGGCACCATTGAATACAAAGGGCGTGATATCCAGACTATTGGCTCTCGCTCTGATCTGATGGCCTATCGCGAAGGCGTGCAAATGGTCTGGCAAGACCCATTTGGCTCTCTTAACCCAACCCATAATATTTTCCATCATATTGCCCGCCCATTACTGATCCATAAAAAGGTCAAACCGGGAAATAAGAAGGAATTGGAAGAGCGTGTCTACGACTTGCTGGAACAGGTGGGGCTTATTCCTCCTAAGGAAACCGCGCAAAAATTCCCGCATCAACTTTCCGGCGGCCAGCGCCAAAGGGTTAACCTAGCGCGTAATATTGCCGTGGGTGCTGAGGTCGTGCTCGCTGATGAGCCGACATCCATGTTGGATGTCTCGATTCGAGCTGGCGTTCTCAACCTGATGGAAGAGATGAAATTTGAAAAGCAGATGTCACTGCTCTACATCACTCATGACATCGCAACTGCGCGCTACATCGCTGAAGATCTTGCCGTAATGTACGTCGGTCATATGGTTGAGTGGGGAGACACAGAAGAGATCATTCACAACCCTCAACATCCATACACTCAATTACTGGTTTCCGCTGTACCGGATCCAAGCAAATCGATCCATGAGCAGCTAAAAGGCAATAAAGGTGAGATCCCTCTTTGGACACCTAATTCCTTGGGCTGCCCATTTGCTGGACGTTGTCAGCATGCAACTAACCAATGCCGTGAACAATTGCCAGAAGTCACTCAACTGTCAGATAACCACTTTGTGCGTTGTTACCTATATCAAAGCTAAAACCATATTGAAGCCAGCCTAAGAAGCTGGCTCATCAGATTCACTCGGAGATTTTAATGCTGCTACTTACTAACCACATTGGTTATGAATCCCTGGGACCAAAGCAGGCTATTCTGATGGCAGATGTACCCAACCTACCATCTTCCACTGCCCTTTTGGTGTGTGCAGATAGTCATCAGACTGTTGCGTCACTGGATGTCGAGACTGGCACTCGAGTCGCAAATTGGCACCAGGGATATTTTTTTCGCATTGATTTTTCCAACGTGAAAACACTAGGGCGCTACTACCTCAAATACAATAGTTGTCAGTCCTCTATTTTTTTGATCGATCAAGATCTGCTCTTCACCTCCACACTGTCCGACGTACTGCACTATTTTAAATCCCAACGCAGCAGCGGCATCTACGATCGTCAGGATCAAAACATACCGCTATTAAACAGCAGTCAAACTGTCGACGTCCGTGGCGGATGGTACGATGCCTCGGGTGATGTCAGCAAATATTTAAGTCACCTCTCTTATGCCAACTACTTGAACCCACAACAAATTCCAATGGTGGTGTGGAATATACTCAAAGGTCTTGAGCTATGTGAGACCAGCTCAAAGCTGGCAGCATTTACGCAGTTACGTCTCAAAGACGAAGCTTTATTCGGTACCGACTTTCTGGTCCGGATGCAGCACGAGTCGGGATTTTTCTATACCACAGTATTTGATAAGTGGTCGAAAGACCCACAGCAGCGTGAGATATGCTCTTACGCAACGCAAGACGGTCACAAATCAGACGACTTTCAGGCTGGCTTTCGTCAAGGCGGTGGTATAGCCATCGCAGCATTAGCGGCAGCAGCACGTTTGGATATCCATGGCGACTTTACCACTCAGCAATACCTTGATGCAGCTGAGTCCGGTTACCACCACCTGAAAGAACTCAATTGCCACTACCTCAATGATGGCGAAGAAAACATCATTGATGAGTATTGCGCACTGATGGCCTGCGCTGAACTGTACAAAACGACACAAAATCATCTCTATCTTGAAGAAAGCCGATACTGGGCGACACGTTTAACGCAGCGACAACAATCAGATGAACTTATCCAGAATTTCTGGTCAGCGAATAAGGACGGCTCACGCCCTTATTATCATGCAGCGGAAGCCGGCTTACCTGTCATTGCTCTGTGCCTGTATTTAGAGGTTGAAGATGATCCACAACGACGCCAATCAACAGTCGACACCATCACACATGCGTGCCAATTTGAGCTGTCTATCTCCACTAAAGTCGCCAACCCTTTTGGCTATCCGCGGCAGTATGTAAAAGGCGTCAACCAAGCAAAACAGGACGCTTTCTTCATCGCTCAGAATAATGAGAGTGGCTATTGGTGGCAGGGAGAAAATGCCCGTTTAGCGTCATTGTCCGTGATGGCGTACCTCGCTCAGCCACATCTATGCGACGCCGAGCAAAAACACAAGCTCAACAAGTTTTCCCAAAATGCTCTCAATTGGATTCTCGGCCTCAACCCGTATGACATGTGCATGTTAGATGGGCACGGACGCAACAACCCCGACTATTTACCACACCTTGGATTTTTTAATGCCAAAGGAGGAATTTGTAACGGCATAACGGCAGGGTTCGAGGATTCAGAGGATATTGCATTTAACCCAGCCGGACAAAAGGACGACATGCTACAAAACTGGCGCTGGGGCGAGCAATGGACTCCTCATAGTGCGTGGTACTTGCTTGCCATCATGACTCAGCAAGCTCATTTCAGTCGCGTAGAGGAGCAGTAACATGACTCAGTATTTTGTCGGAATTGATGGCGGAGGTACATCTTGCCGAGCACGCATCAGGGATCAACACGGTAAGCGACTTGGAGAAGGTAAAAGTGGCAGCGCCAATATTCTTTTAGGGGTCGATGTGGCACTTCAGTCGATTGTTGACGCGGTCACAATCGCTGCACAAGAAGCCGGACTCGACTCATCTCAACTAAAACACATGCATTTAGGATTAGCCTTGGCTGGTGCAGAACAAAAATCTGCTTGGCAGGAGTTTATGGCTCAAGCTCATCCTTTCGCTTCCATTGTACTCAATACCGATGCTTATGGGGCTTGCTTAGGCGCACACAATGGCGACAGTGGAGCCATCATGATTGCTGGGACAGGATCTTGTGGCATTTATTTGTCCGGCAATGAGCAGCATGTTGTAGGAGGGCGAGAGTTTCCTATTTCCGATCAAGGCGGTGGCGCCGTGATGGGACTGACACTGATTCAAAAAGTGCTCCTTGCTGAAGATGGTATTGGTGAAAAAACACCTTTATGTCAAGAAGTTATGACCCACTTCTCCAACGATGTCGACCAAATTGTTAGTTGGTCGAAAAACGCCTTACCCCGTGACTATGGCCAGTTTTCGCCAATGATTTTTCGCCATGCGGCCCAAGCCGATGCATTAGCTATCTCGTTGCTTCAGCAAACTGCAGCCGACATTGAAATGTTCATTCTCGCCTTACATAAAAAAGGCGCCAACCGAATTTGCCTAATGGGCAGCATAGCAGAGCGTATGCATGACTGGCTTTCGCCTCCCGTTCAACAATGGATTGTTGAACCCCAATTCGATGCCATTGAAGGGGCATTAATGTTTGCTGGCAAACCAGAGCATAACCTGTATTAAAGGGGATACCATGAGTTATCGTATTGACCTCACCGTTCTGTCAGAGCATAAGCAATACTGTCGATTTGGTCTGACGCTGCACAATCTGTCGGATCAAGCACTAAACAGTTGGCATTTGCAGTTCATCATTGACCGCTACATCCTTCCTGATAGCTTTAGTCATGGTTCGATCAAACAAACAGGCAGCTTTTGCGTTGTTACTCCGGATAGCCACACACTCGACGCAAATCAGCATTATTACTGCGAATTTAGCATCAATACAGCGCCATTGCGCTTTTACACTGACGGCCTCAAAGATGCTTTGATTGTCAGTGACAATGGTGCCAGTGAGTTAGCTGTGACGTTGACGCCTATTGCTCTCGCCTCCCCCTATCAAGAGCGCACCCAACTTGACCCGACACCTGCTGCAGAGCACTCACTGATCCCAGCACCCAACCAGATCAGTTATCAGGGTGGAACCTTTCATTTATCGACTACCAGCCAGATTACTCTACAAACTGCGCAAGCCGAAAAAGCCGCGACTTGGCTGGAGGAAGAGCTGACCAATCTATTCGGCTATCAGGCCAAGGCCATTGGTCAAAGCGAAATCCTGTTTCGCAATAATCCAACGCTGGATGAAAGTCAGTATCAGCTTATCGTATCCGCTACAGGTGTCAGGATTGAATCGGCATCAGCAGCAGGTTTCGTACATGCCAGTGCCACGTTAATGCAACTCATAACACAAGATAATGACCAATTATCAGTGCCTTATGTCAAAGTAGTGGATAAGCCTCGCTTTAAATACCGAGGCATGATGCTCGACTGTGCTCGCCATTTCCATTCAATCGACGATATCAAACGGCTAATTAACCAGCTCGCCCACTACAAGTTCAATACTTTTCACTGGCATTTAACCGACGATGAAGGCTGGAGACTGGAGATCAACGCCTTTCCTCAACTCACACAAGTGGGGGCATTTCGGGGAAGAGAGTCGGCACTCAAGCCGCAGTTTAGTCATCTTTCGCCAGTATATGGCGGGTATTACTCTCAGCATCAGGTAAGAGAAGTGATTGCTTATGCTCAAGAGCGAGGCGTTACCGTGATTCCTGAAATTGATATTCCGGGTCACTGCCGAGCAGCGATTAAAGCCCTTCCTGAATTGCTTCTCGACCCGAGCGACAAATCGGAATACCGTAGTATTCAACATTACACCGACAATGTTCTCTCTCCTGCAATACCGGGGACTTATGAGTTTCTCGATAAAGTGCTTGAGGAGGTCGCCAGTCTATTTCCAGCCCCTTGGGTGCATATCGGTGCTGATGAAGTGCCTGATGGCGTTTGGCTTCAGAGCGCGAATTGCCAAGCATTGATGGAATCTGAAGGTTACCAGAATACCAAAGAACTTCAGGGGCACCTGCTGCGATATGCCGAGCAGAAATTACGCTCTTTGGGCAAGCGCATGGTCGGCTGGGAAGAAGCTCAGCACGGAGATAAAGTCAGCAAAGATACCGTGATTTATTCTTGGTTGAGTGAAGAAGCAGCCCTCAAGTGCGCCAAACAAGGTTTCGATGTTGTCCTACAACCGGCCCAATCCACCTATCTGGATATGGCTCAGGATTATTCCCCGGAAGAACCTGGCGTCGACTGGGCGAATGTCATCCCTCTCGAAAGCGCGTATCGCTATGAACCTCTGGCTGATATTCCAGAAGAAGACCCAATCCGTAAACGTATTCTTGGTATTCAGTGCGCTCTATGGTGCGAACTTGTCTCCCACCAGCAAAGGCTGGACTACATGGTGTTCCCTCGCCTGACAGCAATAGCAGAAGCTTGCTGGACAATGAAACAACATCGCGACTGGCACGACTATCAAGCAAGGCTGAAAGGCCACTTATCTTTACTCGATAAACAAGGCATCAATTATCGCAACCCTTGGAAATAACTTTTGCTGACGGCCATAGCCCTTAGCAGTTTTCTCTAGCAAATACATTAGGCCGCTGTCTCAGTGGCTGTAGGAAAAGGAATAAAACATGAAATACGGCTATTTCGATAACGAGAATCGTGAATACGTCATCACTCGCCCTGACGTACCTGCGCCATGGACAAACTACCTAGGCACTGAGAAGTTCTGTACGGTTATCTCGCACAATGCGGGGGGCTATTCGTTCTACAACTCGCCAGAATACAACCGTGTTACTAAATTCCGCCCGAATGCGACCTTCGATCGCCCAGGACATTACGTTTATCTGCGTGATGATGAAACAGGGGATTACTGGTCAATCTCTTGGCAACCAGTGGCCAAAAGCCTAGATGAAGCAAACTACGAAGTCCGTCATGGCTTGTCATACTCTAAGTTCAAGTGTGAATACAGCGGCATTACCGCGACGAAAACACTCTTCGTCCCTAAAGGCGAAGACGCAGAAATTTGGGATGTGGTGATCAAGAACACCTCTGACAAACCACGTACCATCAGCGCGTTCTCTTTTGTTGAATTCTCATTCAGCCATATCCAATCTGATAACCAAAACCATCAGATGTCTCTGTACTCCGCAGGTACGACTTACAATGAAGGCGTAATTGAATACGACCTGTACTACAACACCAACGACTTCGAAGGTTTCTACTACCTTACTTCGACGTTTTCTCCAGATTCTTACGATGGTCAGCGTGACAGCTTCCTAGGTCTTTACCGCGACGAAGCTAACCCAATCGCCGTGGAAAAAGGCCAATGCTCCAACACGGCTCAGACTTGTTATAACCACTGTGGCTCTCTGCACAAGCAATTCTCCATCCAACCGGGTGAAGAAGTTCGCTTTGCCTACATTCTAGGTATCGGCAAAGGCAATGGTGAGCGCCTACGTGCTAAATACCAAGACCTAGCAGAAGTCGATAACGCCTTCGCTGGTATCAAAGCCCACTGGGATGAGCGTTGTGGCAAGTTCCAAGTGAAATCGCCAAATGAAGGTCTGGATACCATGATTAATGCATGGACACTATACCAAGCTGAAACCTGTGTCGTGTGGTCTCGTTTTGCATCCTTTATCGAAGTGGGGGGGCGTACGGGCCTTGGTTACCGCGATACCGCACAGGACGCGATTTCAGTCCCTCATGCCAACCCAGCAATGACACGCAAGCGTATCGTTGATCTACTGCGCGGACAGGTGAAAGCGGGTTATGGTCTGCACCTATTCGATCCAGACTGGTTCGATCCGGAGAAAGCAGACGTGAAACCGTCTAAGTCACCAACGGTTGTTCCTACCCCTTCCGACGAAGACAAAATCCACGGCATTGAAGACACGTGTTCTGATGACCACCTATGGTTAGTGCCAACCATCTGTAAATACGTGATGGAAACCGGTGAACACAGCTTCTTTGATGAAATGATCCCTTACGCAGATGGTGGCGATGCCAGCGTGTATGACCACATGAAAGCAGCCTTAGACTTCTCTGCTGAGTACGTGGGTCAAACCGGCATCTGTAAAGGCTTACGCGCAGACTGGAACGACTGTTTAAACCTAGGCGGTGGCGAATCTTCAATGGTGTCGTTCCTCCATTTCTGGGCTTTACAAGAGTTCATCGACCTAGCCAAGTACCTAGGTAAAGACGCTGATGTTGAGAAATACTCCGAGATGGCAGCAAATGTCCGCGAAGCGTGTGAAGCACACCTTTGGGATGATGAAGGCGGTTGGTATATCCGAGGTCTCACCAAGAGCGGTGACAAAATCGGTACAGCACAACAAGCCGAAGGTCGTGTGCACCTAGAGTCAAACACCTTAGCCGTACTCTCTGGCGCGGTATCTCAAGAACGCGGCGAGAAAGCAATGGATGCCGTAGATGAGAACCTATTCTCTGAATACGGCTTACACCTCAACTCACCGTCTTTCGCCACACCTAACGATGACATCGGCTTCGTAACTCGAGTTTATCAAGGCGTGAAAGAAAACGGCGCTATCTTCTCACATCCAAACCCATGGGCTTGGGTTGCAGAAGCAAAATTGGGGCGTGGTGACCGTGCAATGAAATTCTACGATGCACTCAACCCATACAACCAAAACGACATCATCGAAAAACGGATTGCAGAACCTTACTCTTACGTGCAGTTCATTATGGGTCGTGACCACCAAGATCACGGGCGTGCGAATCACCCATGGCTAACTGGCACATCGGGTTGGGCTTACTTCGCAGTAACCAACTTTATTCTTGGCGTACGTACAGGTTTTGACGGACTGACGATTGATCCTTGTATCCCAACCAACTGGCCGGGTTTCGAAGTGACCCGTCAGTGGCTAGAGGCGACGTACAACATCAAAGTGGAGAATCCAGATTCAGTGAGCAAAGGGGTCAAATCGATCCTAGTCAATGGAGAAAAAGTGTCTGGCGCCACGATACCCGTACAGCCAAAAGGTAGCGTAAACGACGTCGTCGTTGTGCTTGGTTAACTACCCAATGAGCCTCTCACAGAGGCTCTTTTGTTGAATAAAGGATTAAAGCAATGATTAAGTTTGGTACTGGCGGCTGGCGCGCATTTATCGGTGAAGAGTTTACCAAAGACAATGTTCGCTTGGTTGCTCAAGCGCTGGCAAACATCATCAACAATGAGAAAGTCGCCGACAAAGGATTCATTATTGGTTACGACCGTCGTTTTTTATCCGACAAAGCGGGTCGCTGGTTCGCCGAGGTGCTTGCCGCTAACAATATACCCGTCAGTTTCATCGACAAATTTGTACCGACTCCAATTGTGATGTTTAAAGCCAAAGCAATGGGCTGTGCCTACTCGGCATGCATTACTGCGTCCCACAACCCAGCAGATTACAACGGCATTAAAGTCTTTATTGAAGGGGGCCGTGATGCGGATGAGATAATCACTGAAAAGATCGAAGCTCAAATTGCAGCTTTAACTGGCGATAAAGTGCAAAGCGTAGAGTTTGATCAGGCGGTTGAAGATAAACTGATTACGATCATTAACCCAATGAACGAATTCGTCGACTCGATCATCGACTTTATCGACATAGAAGCGATCAAAAAAGCCAATTTACGTGTATTGATTGATCCTATGTTTGGGGTGGCTAAAAACGCGCTGCAAACAGTATTAATCAATGGCCGCTGTGACGTTGATGTGATTAACGATGGCAAAAATCCTGACTTTGGTGGCTTGATGCCGTCTCCCAGCGCTGCCACTTTATATCGTCTAAAACATCTTGTTGCAGAGCAAGGTTACGATATTGGTATTGGTACTGATGGTGACGCTGATCGTCTCGGTATCATCGACGAAAAAGGCCACTTTATTCACCCTAATGAAGTGCTGATCCTGCTTTACTACTATTTGCTTGAGTACAAAGGCTGGTCTGGCTCCGTAGTTCGTAACATTGCGACCACTCATATCCTCGACAAAATAGCAGCAGACCACGGTGAGAAGAGCTTTGAAGTACCCGTCGGTTTTAAGCACATCAGCTCGCAAATGGAAGCCGATGATTCGTTGATCGGTGGTGAAAGCTCGGGCGGTTTGACCATTCGCGGCCATATCAAAGGTAAAGATGGCGTGTTTGCCTCCAGTCTGCTGGTTGAGATGATTTCAGTGACAGGCAAAAAGCTTTCTGAGCTGCTTGATGAAATCTATACCAAATACGGCTACGCCTATACGGCTGAAGGAGACTGTAGCTTTAAAGCCGGACAAAAGCAGGCACTGCATCACAAGATATATGTCGAGAAGCAACTACCACAGTTTGAGTTTGAAATTGAACGCGTGAGCTACGAAGATGGCGCTAAAGTCTATTTCAAAAATGGCGGTTGGGTAATTGCCCGCTTCTCTGGTACCGAGCCTCTTCTGCGTATCTTTGCCGAGATGGCTGACAAGGAGACCGCAGAAGGCATCGTTGAGCAGTTCAAATCATTCTTACAACTGTAACTAGCCTAGAGATCAAAACACCCAGCGATTTGCTGGGTGTTTTGTTATTTAAAAAGCCAATACGCCTTGCGTTTCAACTTTGACCGAGACAGGTTGACCTATCGACAGTGGCTCCGCTGAGCTGGCCAACAATCGGCTACCACTGGCATCAATCACATAACGGCAATGGTCACCCATAAACTGTTGCTCCAAGACCGTCACACTGCTCTCCTCAGTCGCACTGATCTGAACATGCTGTGGACGCAGCAACAGCTCACATTCCGCTTGTAGCTGAATTTCTTGCTGAGCTTGTGCTTCAACCAAACCTAGCTCAGTTTCAAACTCAGACTCAGACACACGCTTCGCGATCAGGTAGCTGCCACCACCTAAAAAATCTGCGACAAACTTGCTCGAAGGCTGATAGTAAAGCTCACTCGCCGTACCGTATTGTTCAATCACACCGTGGTTCATCACCGCCATCTTATCAGCAAAGGCAAACGCCTCTTCCCGACTGTGAGTGACAAAGATCGCCGTGACGCCATGCTTCTTGAAGATCTTACGGATTTCCGCAATCAACTCGTGACGAACCTGAGTATCAATGTTAGAAAAGGGTTCGTCTAACAGCAGTAAGTCTGGCTTGTACGCCAATGAGCGAGCAATAGCAACACGCTGCTGCTGCCCACCGGACAACTGATGCGGATAACGCTCTCCAAAACCTGTCAGATGAACCAGATCAAGCATTTCCGCGACTTTGGCTTTTCTGTCACCGTTAGCCAGCGTCTTGAGACCAAACGCCACATTTTCCTCAACGGTTAAGTGTGGAAAGAGCGCGTAATCCTGAAAGATCATGCCTATATTGCGCTGCTCAGGCGGCAGCCAGTGTTTACCGTCGTCAATCGTCATACAATTCAAACTCATTGAGCCTGAACTGAGCGGTAATAAGCCCGCAATCGCTTTAAGTAAAGTGGTCTTCCCGCAACCACTCGCGCCCAGTAAGCAAACAATCTCACCGTGTTCCACCTCTAGCGACAGAGATTCCAGCACCGTTGTCTGTTCGTCGTACTTACAGGTTAAGTTATTGATTGATAATGCACAGCTCATCAGTGTGTATGCTCCAGTGAACGGTTAACCATAACTAAGGGAATCAATCCGACTAATACCAGCAGCACCGCAGGTAGGGCTGCCAATTCGAGTTGTTCGTCAGAGGCAAAGTTGTAGACATAGGTTGCCAATGTTTCAAAGTTGAACGGCCTAAGCAGCAGCGCAGCATTCAGCTCTTTCATTGATTCAATAAAAACCAACAAACCGGCAATCAAGGCACCACGGCGAATCAGCGGGAAATGTACTCGCCACAACATCTGATTGGAATTGCACCCCATAGTGCGAGAAGCCATATCCAGAGAGGGCGAAACCTTATTTAAGCTGCTTTCAATACTGCCGATTGCGACTGCAGAGAATCGGACGACCAAGGCAAAAATAAGTGCAAACATTGAGCCAGAAAAAATTAACCCCGGCCTACCCCATTGCATAAATTTAGCAATGTCATTAACCAAGTGGTCCATAAACAAAACAGGGACCATTACCCCGATCGCCAGAACAGTACCTGGTACCGCGTACCCCATCGAAGACAAGCGCATAAACGCCAGCCCCTGACGGTTAGCTGCTAAGCGATTATAAAAATTCACAATGACCGCGACAATCACACCAATGACGGCCGCCGATAGCGAAACGTAGAGGCTATTCAGCGCATACTCTCTGAATTCCGGTGTCCAGCTCTGTGCAAAATACTTATAAGCGTAGATCACCAGTTGCATCAACGGGAACAAGAATGCAATCGCGACCAGTCCCCAGCACCAGGTCAGCGCCAGCCACTTCTTCCAGCCAGTTAACTCGTAGCGAAAATCTTCTCGGCTACTGAACTGATTCTGGAATAGTTTTTGTTTGCGGCGGCTATAACGCTCTGCGCTAAGCAGGAGAATCACAAACACCAACATAATGGCGGAAATCTTAGCGGCCGCAGTCAAGCTTGAGTAACCTAGCCAGGTATCGTAAACCGCAGTAGTCAGCGTGTTGACGGCAAAATAGCTCACCGTACCAAAGTCACCAATGGTTTCCATTGCGACTAGCGAGAGGCCAACGGCGATTGAAGGGCGAACGAGTGGAAGCGAGATACGACGGAAACTTTCCCAAGGAGAACATTTCAGCAAGCGCGCTGATTGCAGCAAAGAGACATTTTGCTCCATAAATGCAGCACGACACAGTAGATAAACGTAAGGGTAAAGCACCAATGCCAGCACGATGATAGCGCCAGTCAAAGTTCTGATATCAGGGAACCAATAATCTCCGGGACCCCAACCTGTTAAATCACGCAGCAAGATTTGTACTGGTCCGGCAAAGTCGAGCCAATCAGTAAAGATGTAACCAACGATGTAGCCCGGCATGGCCAGCGGCAACACTAAGGCCCATTGTAAAATCCGCTCGCTGGGTATCCGGCACATGGCCATAATCCAAGCAGAAGGAATACCAAAAACTAGGGACAGAGCCATTGTACCTGCGGCCAAGACTACCGTGTTAAAGGTATAGGTTGGCATTACCGTCGACATCAGATGCGAGAACAGGTCATCCGTCTCGCCGATAGAGGTAAGGAATATCGCTAAGATCGGCAAAACCAGTAGCAGGGCTAACGTCCCACTACTGGTTTTCCATAAATAATTATTTTCTTTCATCGCCTAACAATCACAGGTATACATCAATCAAATGCACTTGCTAATACATCTCATATACCTTTAACACGCTTAAGGGTCTGTTATACCCTTATAAACAAACAACCTCAAGTTACCCTTGTAAAAGAGCGACTTGAGGCTGTGTATATAAAGCGTCGAACGATTACAGGTCGAACTTCACTTCATCAAGAAGCTTGATTGCTGCTGCATGGTGATCAGCAATTTCATCTAGAGAAATAGTATCAGCTTTGAAGTCGCCCCAAGACGCTACTAGATCAGAACGCTTAACGCCTTCTTTCACTGGGTACTCGTAGTTCACTTCAGCGTACATGCTTTGAGCTTTATCACCCGCTAGGAATTCCATCAGCTTAAGTGCGTTCTCTTTGTTCGGAGAGTACTTAGCCATTGCCATACCAGAGATGTTTACGTGAGTACCAGTTGTGTTCTGGTTAGGGAAGTTAATGTAAACAGCATCAGCCCACGCTTTCTGCTCTTTATCGTTAACCATCTTACCTAGGTAGTAGCTGTTACCCAGAGAAACGTCACATAGACCTTCTTTGATCGCTTTAACCTGTGCTCGGTCGTTACCTTGAGGTTTACGCGCTAGGTTAGCTTTAACACCTTCTAGCCACTCTTTAGTTTCCGCTTCACCTTTATGAGCAATCATAGAAGAGACTAGAGAAACGTTGTAAGGGTGCTTACCACTACGAGTACAGATTTTGCCTTTGAACTCAGGCTTAGCTAGATCAGCATACGTGAAATCATCACCTAGCTTACCAACACGGTCACGTGAAGAGTAAACGCTACGAGTACGAGTTGTTAGAGCAAACCACTCATTGTCAGCATCTTGGTACTGAGCTGGAATGTTCTCTTCAAGAACAGCGCTTTCTACAGACTGAACCAAACCTTGCTTAGTTAGCTCAGACAAGCGGCTGATGTCTACGGTAAGAATCACGTCAGCTGGGCTGTACTCACCTTCTTGAGCTAGTTTCTCTGCTAGGCCTTTCTTTGCGAACTTAACGTTTACTTTGATGCCTGTTTCTTTAGTGAACTCGTTGAACATAGGTTCAACTAGGAAAGGTTGACGGTAAGAGTAGACGTTCACTTCTTCAGCAGCCATCGCAGTCGGTGCTAATGTTGCACATGCTAAAGCAGAAAGAGTCAGCAGTTTTTTCATTGGTTCAGTCCTTTAACTTCGTAATGATAACGTTTATCAGTTGCGTTATTATATTCATGATAATTTAGAAAACAATGACACAAAACAAAAAAACCTGCCCAGTAGAGCAGGTTTTTGAGTATTTTATTTGTAACAGTTTATGTCTTGCTCTGACTTACTTCACAGTCACAAATTCAGGATATGCACCAACACCACAATCGTGCATGTCCATGCCTTCCAATTCTTCATCTTCAGACACTCGGATACCAATAGTTGCTTTCAGAATAGCCCATACAGCAAGACTTGCACCGAATACCCAAGCAAATATAACCGCCGCCCCCAATAGCTGAGCACCAAACGTTGCATCACCATTACTCAGTGGCACAACCATCAAGCCGAAGAAACCACACACACCGTGTACCGAAATCGCACCCACTGGATCGTCAATCTTAAGCTTATCAAGAGCAATGATGCTGAACACAACTAGCGCACCTGATACTGCACCAATAGCTACTGCATAGATAGGAGATGGAGACAATGGGTCCGCAGTAATTGCAACCAGACCAGCCAGTGCACCGTTGAGGATCATCGTCAGGTCTGCTTTACCCCACGTAGTTTTACACACAAGAAGTGCTGCAATTGCGCCAGCCGCTGCTGCTGCATTTGTGTTGAGGAAGATTTGACCTACTGCCGTTGCATTCTCAAAGTCAGAAACCATCAACTGAGAGCCACCGTTGAAACCAAACCAACCGAACCAAAGGATAAAGGTACCCAGTGTTGCAAGAGGCATGTTCGAACCCGGAATTGGGTAAATCTCACCATTTTTACCGTATTTTCCTTTACGAGCACCTAGTAGTAATACGCCTGCTAATGCAGCGGCTGCACCCGCCATATGTACAATGCCTGAGCCTGCAAAGTCACTGAAGCCCGCTTCTGACAGGAAGCCTCCACCCCAAGTCCAGTAACCTTCCATTGGGTAGATAAATGCCGTAAGTACCATTGAGAAAATAAGGAATGACCACAGTTTCATCCGCTCTGCGACTGCACCAGACACAACAGACATAGCAGTTGCAACAAACACCACCTGGAAGAAGAAGTCAGATTCTAATGAATGGTCTGCACCTTCCCCTTGTGTTCCAATCAGTGCACCAAATGAAGGTAGCCAGCCGCCTTCGCCATTGTCGACATACATGATGTTGTAACCAACCACCAAGTACATGGTACATGCGATCGCGTATAGACAAACGTTTTTGGTTAAGATCTCAGTGGTGTTCTTTGAACGAACTAAGCCCGCTTCAAGCATGGCAAAACCGGCTGCCATCCACATTACTAACGCACCTGAAATGAGGAAGAAAAAAGTGTCCAGTGCGTAACGTAATTCCGTTACTGTAGTTGTTAATTCCATTTTAATGTCTCCAGTCCTTTGAATTCTTAAAGTGCCTCAGCGTCCATTTCGCCAGTACGAATACGTACTGCTTGGCTCAGGTCGTAGACAAAGATTTTTCCGTCACCGATTTTTCCGGTGTGCGCCGCTTTAGATACAGCTTCAATCACGCGGTCTACATTTTCAGCTTGTGTCGCGATTTCTAGTTTTACCTTGGGTAAGAAATCCACTTGGTACTCTGCACCACGATAAAGCTCGGTGTGGCCTTTCTGACGCCCAAACCCTTTCACTTCTGATACCGTCATACCTTCGATACCGACATCAGCAAGTGCTTCTCGAACATCGTCTAATTTGAATGGTTTGATAATCGCATTAATAAGTTTCATCGCATCCTCTCTGAAGCTGTCATCCTTTTTATTTTTATAATCCAAGTGACATGCCAACTTATTAAGATACTGATAAATAATGATTTATCAGTCGCAGGGAGCCAAAAACGCAAAAAGGCGCACCGTTATGGTGCGCCTTTATCACAATAATGAGGCAATGATTTCATTCTTCACTATATCAGTGCAGATCTATTTGGTGGTCAGAAACTCTTTCCATTGATCAATTAACAGCTCAAAGTCATCTAAGCCACAACAGGCCGTACTCTCACTGTCATAAAAATCAAACTCGCTGTCTTCTGCCATCGCTTCTCCATGCGCCAACACATTCTCCTGAATGGTGACTTCATCACCATGAATAGAGATGGAAATCTCAGTACCCAGCATAGTGTGTTCCTGAAGTGGAGACTGGTGTACAGCGACTAGCATAGACTCGACCTGCTCTATCTTCTGCCAATCCTTACCGATCTCTTCCTGCAACCAGCGACCAACAATTTCATGACCCATACTCGACTTAACGTAGTATTCGCCCATCAATGTATTGCGGATAAATTCAAATTCCATCGTGCTGCCTCATGAAAACGGAGCGCAGAGTATATAGAGACAATCCTAAAAGCACAAAAAAAGCGCCTGCCGAGGCAGACGCTTTCATCATCCTTTCTAAGCGCTTATGCAGGCTCTTGGAAAATCACTGAATCCGCTTTCTTGGTGTACTGATCCATCTTATGGAAGTTCAAGTAACGGTATGTGTCTGCTGCTGTCGCATCGATTTGCTTAGCGTACTCTAGATACTCTTCCTTGGTTGGAATCTTACCTAGAATCGCACCAACTGCCGAAAGCTCAGCAGAAGCTAGATAAACGTTAGCACCAGTACCTAAACGGTTCGGGAAGTTACGTGTCGAAGTCGACATTACTGTCGCCTTATCTGCCACACGTGCCTGGTTACCCATACATAGTGAACACCCTGGCGTTTCAATACGCACGCCAGCACGGCCGTAAATACCGTAGTAACCTTCTTCAGTTAGCTGATCGCGGTCCATCTTCGTTGGTGGCGCAACCCAGAGGCGAGTATCTAACTGACCACCGAATTGCTCTAGCAGCTTACCTGCAGCACGGAAGTGACCGATGTTAGTCATACAAGAACCGATGAAGACTTCATCGATGTTTGTACCCTGAACTTCAGAGAGTAGACGGGCATCATCCGGATCGTTTGGAGCACATAGAATTGGCTGATCAATTTCTGCTAGGTCAATTTCAATGATGTGAGCGTATTCCGCATCTGCGTCTGCTTCCATCAACTCAGGATTCGCCAACCACTCTTCCATCGCCGTGATACGACGCTCAATAGTACGACGGTCACCGTAACCTTCAGAAATCATCCATTTAAGCATGGTGATGTTCGAGCTTAGGTACTCTTCAATCGACTCTTGAGACAGCTTAACTGTACAACCTGCCGCTGAACGCTCTGCAGAAGCATCTGAAAGCTCAAATGCCTGCTCTACGGTTAGGTGTTCAACACCTTCGATTTCAAGTACACGGCCAGAGAATTCGTTGATCTTACCTGCTTTCTCAACCGTCAATAGACCTTGCTGAATTGCGTAGTAAGGAATCGCATGAACCAAGTCACGTAGTGTGATACCTGGCTGCATTTCACCTTTAAAGCGAACCAAGATTGATTCTGGCATATCCAGAGGCATAACACCTGTCGCTGCAGCAAACGCAACTAGACCAGAACCAGCTGGGAATGAAATACCTAGAGGGAAACGAGTATGTGAGTCACCACCTGTACCAACAGTATCAGGAAGAAGCATACGGTTTAGCCATGAGTGGATAACGCCATCGCCTGGACGAAGAGAAACACCACCACGGTTCATGATGAAATCAGGCAGAGTATGGTGCGTGTTTACGTCGACTGGTTTTGGATACGCAGAAGTATGACAGAAAGACTGCATCACTAGATCAGCCGAGAAGCCAAGACACGCAAGGTCTTTTAGCTCATCACGCGTCATAGGGCCTGTTGTATCCTGAGAACCTACGGTGGTCATCTTAGGCTCACAGTATTGACCTGCACGAACACCTTCAACGCCACATGCTTTACCGACCATCTTTCTGAGCCAGTGTGTAACCTTTGTTAGAAGAGGACGGGGTCTACAGGCTTAGCAAACAGATCAGTTTCTTCAAGACCTAGTGAAGTACGAGCACGACTTGTTAGGCCACGACCAATGATCAGCGGGATACGACCACCAGCACGCACTTCATCAAGAAGTACCTTGCTCAGCTCAAAGTTTGAGATTTCTGCGCCATCTTTACGTACAACACCTTCATACGGGTAAATTTCAATCACATCACCCATGTTCATGTCTTGCACATTAAGTTCGATTGGAAGCGCACCAGAATCTTCCATCGTGTTGTAGAAGATTGGTGCAATCTTACCGCCTAAACAGATACCGCCTGTGCGCTTATTTGGAACGTAAGGGATATCTTCACCCATGAACCAAAGCACAGAGTTCGTAGCCGACTTACGTGAAGAACCTGTACCCACGACATCACCGACGTAAGCCAATGGAATACCATCTTTTTGCAGCTCTTCAATTTGATTGATTGGACCAACGCTACCCGGTTGATCTGGGTTGATACCGTCACGCTCCATTTTAAGCATCGCTTTCGCGTGCACTGGGATATCTGGACGTGACCATGCATCAGGCGCCGGAGACAAGTCATCAGTGTTAGTTTCACCAGTGACTTTGAATACTTTAACGGTAATTTTTTCTGCTACTTTTTCTTTAGAGGTAAACCACTCAGCATCAGCCCAAGATTGCAGTACTTGCTGTGCGTAAGTGTTACCTGCTTTCGCTTTCTCTTCTACGTCGTAGAAAGCATCAAACATAAGTAGAGTGTGAGACAGTGCTTTTGCAGCAATAGATGCCAAAGCGTCATCATCAAGAAGGTCAACTAGCGGAGCAATATTGTAGCCGCCCTGCATCGTACCCAACAGCTCAGCTGCTTTTTCACGACTTACCAGTGGTGATTCCACTTCGCCTTTGGTAATAGCCGTCAGAAAACCTGCTTTGACATATGCAGCTTCATCTACGCCAGGTGGGATACGATTCTCTAGTAGGTCAAGAATTACAGCTTCTTCACCTTGAGGGGGATTTTTCAGAAGTTCGACAAGACCAGCAACTTGCTCGGCGTCTAGTGGTTTAGGAACAACTCCTTCAGCAGCACGCTCTGCGACGTGTTTACGGTAGGCTTCAAGCACGACTTTTTCCTCTCATTGCGGTTCCTCCGTTATTATTACTATTATTCAACGTAACGAAGTGAACATCCTTGGAAACTTGGCTCTCCTTTTGCCATATTTTTCATTCATTTTGAGTGAGAAACAGTGCCAGAGAGGCCAAACTGTGGGCGGTAGAATAGCAAATTTAACGATAAATTAAAATCTCATCATTTTGACCAACATAGCAACTTAAGACTAAAGTTCTATGATTTTCCTTGCTTAATTCCGTCAATTCCCTGCTTTGAGAATGGGAGATTGACGAAATCAATTATTGAATAACTATTTAAAGCTCGTCCCTATAATCAGGTATATAGAATCGAAGTTTTGTTCTGTTCGACCATAACCAAACATGACTGGCCCAACTGGGGAGTCAACCCCCGCAAACACTGAGCCCGCGGCATATAGTGGTGCGGTATCAAGCTTGACGCTTGGATCTGACCACACACCGCCGTATTCAAACGATGCCCCCAAATAAAACGGGGAAGAGAACAGACCAAAATCATTGTCAAACCAGCGATAACGGTACACCAAGCTACCAAATGCTTTGTTCTGACCAATCAAGCTGTTACGTGGAATACCTGATAAATTGAGAAAGCCGCCGAGCTCTTTGGGGTCGATAATAAGAGAGGAGTTTTTACTTTCTACCACTCCAACGTCGAGGTTTGCGACCAAAGTATGGCGAGAAAAGCTATTGGCATAGATGATCTTAGCGCCATATTCATAAGCAGTATCTTCGTCATGACCATCGAAGACACTGCCTGGACTTCCGACGCTTTCATCATGTGACACTAAGTAATCCAGATTCAGGTACAAACCCCGACTGGGCAAACTGTAGTTATCTAAGGTGTCAATGCGATAATTGGCAAATGCGCCTAATCTCTTAAATGAAACATCGCCTAGTGATGGCAGCGACGCGAGTTCTCCAGAACCATCAGTGTATCTGACACCGACTTTAAATCGGCGCCACAAGGTATCTTGGTAACCAATAGCCCACTCAGACTCCCATTCAGTGAAAGATATCGGGATAAAATCTTGAGTCGCTTTTAGTGACGGTACATCGCCCCCATCTGGTGGCACATTGACCTTCTCATTGCTAAAAGTAATACCCAAAGTGGTAAAGAGATCTGAACTGGAAAATAACGGACTGTAAAGCTCACCTTCTAAGAGTTTATCCGTGCCCATTTCAACATTGAGGGTAAACTCTGCACCGTATTCATTCAGATCAGTAAAATTGGTCGATATCCCTATCGCGTACTGGCTGTCAGTGTCAAAGTCATCTTCAAGGAAGAAACGGAAGTTCACATAATTCGGCCCCCAAGACTTTTCTTTGACGTTAACAATCAAGGCATCTAGATCGTCAATTTTGTCATAGCGATAAGTAATCAATTCAAAACGATCCAGCGCATAAAGGTTCTGAACACCCTGCTCGACTTCGGACGTTTTATAGCGATGACCCGAATCAAGATCCAAGTGCTTTTTCAGTACATCATCACTGTAATGAGTGTGGTTATGGATAACGACTTTATCGACCTTAATTTCATCGCCATACCTCAGTTTTCTGCGTACATCCTCTTTGTGATCAACGTAATCCTGATACTCAGATGAAGACACGCTGTAGCGTTTGAGTAATTCTTGGTTTTGAATGGCAATTTGATAACCCTTTTTAAACGCTTCGGGCATCTTGTCAAACTCTGTCGTTTCCATATCGCCAACTTGAGGCTTAAGGAAAACATCGTCTTCCGTCAGCGTTTTGGCTTGACGATTAGTCGTGCTACGCACTAAATAATTCGACAGTTGATCCGCTACGGTGAACAACGTTGTGAAGTCTTCTTCGTCTTTGTAATCGGTACTAATATCAACCGCAATAACGATATCTGCGCCTAGATCTCGTGCAACATTGACAGGCATGTTGTTGGTTACACCGCCATCCACCAGAAGCTGACCATTGAGTTCGTAAGGCGGTAACGCCCCCGGAACCGACATACTGGCCATCATAGCATCAACAAGGTAGCCGTTTTTTATAACAACAGGTTTGAGCTCCAGAATGTCGGTTGCGACTGAGCGATAAGGAATGGCGAGTTCATCGAAAGACTCAAACGGTGGAAGGTTGCCTGACGACTCACGCAGAATTCTGAGCATCCCCTGCCCTTGCACAATACCGCGCGCGGCACGCACTCCGCTCCAGCCGAGACCTAAATCTGTCGTCAGCTGGAATCGGTCTTCGTATTCTTTGTCGCGTACACGACGTTGGCTACGATCAACCCGATCACGGTAGCCACTGTTCCAATCTATGGTCTCAGTCAGGCTTTCAATTTCATCCGCACTCATGCCTGTTGCGTACAAGCCGCCCACATAGGCCCCCATGCTGGTACCCGTTATATAGTCGACAGGAATTCTGAGCTCTTCAAGCGCTTTCAAAACACCGATGTGTGCCGCCCCCTTGGCACCACCACCTGCTAGAACCACCGCGATTTTTGGCCGTTCTGATGCAACATGCTCTCCTGTATCAGAAAACGCCATGCGTGGTAACACAACCGCAGATATAAATAGAAGCCAGACTAGTTTTTTCACTCTAGAGTTCCCGTCTCATTCGCAAACGTACAGAAGCCGATAGCTTTATATTATTGACACAACCAACTGTTTACCAACTAAATATTTTCTTAATCCATTGAGTGGGTTTGCTGTCACACTGCTGCTTGAGCACATTGTTTGTGTCCCAAACTGGCAGCTTAAACTGATTATCGCAGTCCAGTTGCAGGCTGCCTTGTTCAGTATGAGAAAAACCAAGAGTACTGATTCCCGTTGGCCAAGGTAACGTCAGTTTTTCCGGTATGCGGTGGTTGAGATATTCTGCATAGACTCGTAACGCACCGCTGGAACCCGTAAGTTTTGTTGGCTTATTATCATCTCGACCAAGCCAGATAGTTGTTACTTCGCGTCCATCGACACCAACAAACCAGCTGTCACGCGTATCGTTACTGGTTCCCGTTTTTCCAGCTAACGCCGCCCAGCCAAACTGGCTGTTGAGATAACGGCCAGTGCCTTCTAAGACGCCGCGTTTCATAGCGTAGGTCGTCAGCCAAGCTGCTTGCTGGTCGATAGTTTGAGACATTCGCGGCAGTGACTGATACAGCGCATTACCTTCTAAATCGACCACCGAACGCAGCGCAGACAAGGGCGCCCGCTTACCCGAATTGGTCAACGTCTGATACATCTGCGCGACCTGGAATGGCGTTAATGTGAAGGAACCAAGGAACATTGACGGCACAGGACGAATTTCATTTCGGTCAACACCCAACTTCTCCAAAGTATTGACAACATTTCGAATGCCGAGCTGCATACCTAGCTGCACTGTCGGTACGTTGAGAGATTTTGCCAATGCAATATACAAAGGCACGTCCCCTCGAAACTTACGGTCATAGTTGCGCGGCGACCAAACACTGCCTTTTGAACCCTTAAGGCTGATCGGTTTATCGTGCAAAGTCGTAGCCAGATTGTATTTGTCAGGCTGCTCCAAAGCGGTGAGATAGACTGCTGGTTTGGCTAACGATCCAATTTGACGACTGGCGTTAAGCGCACGATTGAATCCGTCGTACCCTGTTCGTTTACCCCCGACCATAGCGCGAATTTCACCGGTATGGCGGTCAACAGCGATCGCTGCCCCTTCGAGTGACTTGCCTGCGACTTTGCTAAGCTGAGGTATTTTCTTGGCAATGGCCTGTTCCAGCTCTTGTTGAGAAACCGGATCGAGAGATGTAAACACCCTGAGACCAATGTCCGACTGAAACGCATCACCAACTTTCTCTTTCAGCTCAATCTTCAACTGCTGAAAGTAAGCCGGCTGACGGCTAGCAATACGAGGGTTATCCTGAATGTCCAGCGGGCGACTAGCTGCCATGTCGTACTGGTTAGCACTCAAGATCCCCTGCTGCATCATCAGACGAAGCACTAAATCTCGACGCTCTTTGGCTCGCTCAGGAAAGCGTACCGGGTTGTAGTAGGATGGCCCCTTTACCATACCCACCAGTAATGCGAGCTGGTCAATGCGCAGTTCTTGAATCGGCTGCCCAAAGTATAAGCGGGAAGCTAACCCAAAACCGTGAATGGCTTCTCCGCGACTTTGTCCTAAATACACTTCATTAAGATAGCCTTCCAGAATACGATCTTTGCTGTAGCGATAATCAATGATCAATGCGATGTAGGCTTCACGGATCTTACGCCAAAGCGTTCGATCACTGGAGAGAAAGATGTTCTTCGCGAGCTGCTGAGTCAGGGTACTCCCGCCTTGCACCGTACGACCCGCTTTGACATTGGCAACTAATGCACGGGCAATCGCAAACGGTGAAACTCCATCATGCTGATAAAAGTCTCTGTCTTCAGTAGCCAGTAATGCATCAACCATGACTTCAGGAAACTGGTCACGCCTCAAGAACAGACGCTGCTCATCATGATTTTTCTCCAACATCCCCAACATCTTCGGCTCGATCCGCAAATAGCCAAGATCACCGGAGGATTCGAGCGACTGAATGCGAAGTAAGCCTGAACCGTCAAAGTGCAGCATCACGTGACGATCAGGCTCAGGCCCATCAGTAAACTCAAAAGGACGGCGAATCAGTTCAATTTTGGTTGACGACGACGAATACTCCCCCGGGTAATGGGGCTGACGTACTTTACGGTAGTTGAGCACATCGAGTTCATTGCGAACTTCCTGAATCGAAATCGAATCACCCGGAGAGAGGTTAAGAATGCGAGCGTAAACCACGGTCGGCAGATCAAACAACTGACCTTCAAAACGTTGTTTAACCACACTGTCTAAGTAAATACCAACAAACAGTAGCAAGGCAAACCCAGCTAAACCGAGCTTCCAGGTTACTCCCCATACAATTTTCAACCAGCTACGTTGGCCTTTTTTTGTTGGCTTGCGTCTCGCTGTCGCCCTTTTGCGACCTGGCTTCTTAGTTGTTTTGGCTTTGCTGCTCGCAGGTGTTTTTTTCTTGGTCATTATTTCAGTTGTCGCTTAGTTTTGGTCGTTGCCATATGGTTAGCCGGATCGTCTGGCCAAACGTGCTTTGGATAACGCCCTTTCATTTCTTTTTGCACTTCTTTGTATGCTCCCGCCCAAAAGCTAGCTAAATCCTGCGTTACTTGCAGCGGTCGCTGTGCTGGGGATAGTAATTCCACCACTAAGGTTTTACGCCCCTCAGCAATGTGAGGCGACCTCTGTTCGCCAAACATTTCCTGCATTCGCACCGAAAGTACTGGCTCTTGACCGAATTGATAACGTATCTTCTTCTTCGAACCTGTAGGTACGATATAGTGCGTCGGTAACCATTGGTCGATTTCCTGACTGAGTGGCCAAGCAATATAAGCCATTAGGGCAGGCTCCAAATCCACTTTAGCTAGCGCTTTAAGTGAACTTACTCCAACTAGATAAGGCTCTAACCATTGTTCTAGATTGTCCAACAATTCTGCATCAGAAACACCGGGCCATTGATGTTCTGGTAACCATTCAGCTGCGCAGCGAATACGCTCTAAGGTTTCTAGACTGCTTGTTGACCAGTTTAATACGCCCAAGCCTTTTCGACGGACACAGTTGAGTAAAGCCTGAGTAATTTTTTGTTTATCTGGCTCAGGGAGTGGACGACGTTCAATCACCAATCGCCCAAGGTTACGTTGATGTTCTGCTATCAATCGCCCTTTGTTGTCATCCCAATCGACACTCTCTTTCTCTTCAATCAAGTGAGGAAGCCATTTCTCGATTGCAGTTATGTCCAGTTCTGCTGCGAGAAAAACTCTAGAAGCATCAGAGTGGCTGCGCATCAAATCAGCCACCACCAAATACTCAGCGGTCGAGAGTCGTTCGTCATCGGCCATTTCAGCACCATGACCGTTCGCCAATAAGAATTTACCCGCCTGTCCTTTTCTAAGTTGACCAATACGGTCCGGAAAAGCCGTCGCCAAAATCACTGCGACTAGAGATTCATCAACTTCTTCAAGCGAAAAGTTCACAGATAACTTACGCGCCAAAGCTTGTCCGCGCTGCAGCACGATTTTCTGTTTGCTGTGAAGGCCGCGCTTAAAGCAATCAATACTGTGCATGAAATCAAGCACGTTGCGCTCAGGCTCTTCTATTAAAGCAGCCACCGCTGAGGCGGTATTTTTCCAGCACTGTTGCTCAGAGTACATCAACATCGCAGCGATTCGCGGCTCAACACCGAGCTCGCTTGCCAGCCGACCATGTTCGGTTAACTGATGTTTGTCATCTAAAAGCCCCAGTTTGTTCAGTAAACGGCGAGATTGATTCAGGCTAATCTGAGGAGGGATATCAAGCCATTTCAGCTCAGTGGCATCCGCTGCACCCCATTGCGCTAACTCTAATGTTAATGCTGCCAAATCTGAGTGAAGAATTTCAGCCTGAGGCACGTCTGGTTGCTGATTCAACTGGCTTTCACTGAACAGACGCAGGCAAATCCCCGGCTCAATACGCCCGGCACGCCCTGCACGTTGCTCGGCTGAAGATTGCGCAATTCTACTTTGATCCAGTTTTGTCACACCGCTTTTTAAATCAAACTTCGCCACTCGCTCTAACCCTGCATCCACAACCAAACGAATGCCTTCGATCGTTAATGACGTTTCAGCAATATTGGTCGCCAGCACCACCTTACGTTTACCGTTAGGTGCAGACTGAATTGCCGCTTGCTGCTGAGCAAAACTAAGTTGTCCGTACAAAGGGCATACTTCGACGTTATCTGGCAGGTCACCCATTCTCTCAGCCACACGCTTTATTGCCGCAACACCAGGTAAAAAAGCCAAAACAGAGCCAGATTCTTTGCTGAGCAGCGAAGCAATTTGCTTAGCCATCACCTCTTCCAATCGCTCATTTGGTTTTAGCGGTTGATAGCGATATTCAACAGGAAAACTGCGACCTTGAGATTCAATATATGTTGCATCCGGCATCAGTTGGCTCAGCGCTCGCTGATCAAGTGTTGCCGACATCACCACCAGCTTTAGATCCTCACGAAATGCTTCTTGAATCTCGAGGCTGAATGCCAATGCGGTATCGGCATGAATGCTACGTTCATGAAATTCATCAAAAATTAGCAGTGAGATACCATCCAGTTCAGGATCTGACTGGATCATTCGGGTCATAATGCCCTCAGTCACAATCTCCAACTTAGTATCTGGGCCTACTTTGGTTTCTCCCCGCACTCTATAACCCACCTGCTGACCGATATTTTCTCCCAGTTGCTGAGCCAAATAACGAGCGATGTTACGCGCAGCAAGACGTCTGGGTTCAAGCATGATGATTTTCCCTTCAACAACATTCTCACGAAGCAATTGCAGAGGAAAGTAGGTGGATTTACCGGCACCGGGCGCAGCTTTGAGGATAACTTGAGAACGAGTTCGCACGCTTGAGAGTAGCTCATGCATCACGCTCTCGATAGGCAGCTGTGACAATGGAAAAACCTTATGGTGTAATGATGTGAATATTGTACATAAATCCAGTTCTAAATGAAGTTTGATCCCCCACTCGAATCTGCAATCTTAATTAAGCGCTACAAGCGCTTTCTGGCTGATATTACCTTGCCAGATGACAGCGAACGTACCATTCACTGTGCCAACACAGGGGCAATGACCGGTTGTGCGACTGCCGGCAACACCGTTTGGTACTCCACATCCGATAACCCTAAACGCAAATACCCCAATAGTTGGGAGCTGACACAAACTTCGAATGGGCATCGTATTTGCATCAACACTGCACGTGCCAATCAATTGGCGGTTGAAGCAATTGAAGCGGGTGTTATTGAAGAATTACAAGGTTATGAGCAGCTCAAAACAGAGGTCAAATACGGTAGTGAAAATAGCCGGATTGATATCTTGCTCAAATCACAACACCTACCAACGTGCTATATAGAGGTGAAAAGCGTTACGCTACTTGATGAGGAAAAACAAGGACAAGGCTACTTTCCCGATGCTGTGACCACCCGTGGTCAAAAGCACCTGAGAGAGCTCACAGAAATGGCGCAAAATGGAAGCAGAGCAGTACTTTTGTTCACTGTTTTACATTCAGGGATTGAAAAAGTCTCTCCAGCACACCATATAGACGCAAAATATTCACAATTGTTGAAAAGCGCACAGGAACAAGGGGTGGAAGTTTTGTGCTACAAAGCGGAGCTTTCAAACACCGAGATGAAGCTGGTGGAACGTATCAATTTCACCTATTGAGAGAAAAAATGATGTCGCCTTCACATAGGCAGCAAGTTTACTCTCTAGAGTTTGCCTCGAATTGTTCTTTTTGCTATAGATAGCCGCCTTAAAATTTAACTGCGAGCGCAGTTGACTAGGTGTTAGTAGGAGATGCTGCATGCCAGAATCGAAGAAAAAAGCGCTAGGCATCCTAGCCATTGCAGGGGTTGAGCCATACACAGAGAAAGCTGGTGAAGAGTACATGTCACCAGAGCAACTGGCTCATTTCACGAAAATTTTGACAGCATGGCGCAACCAGCTCAGGGAAGAAGTTGATCGCACCGTTCACCATATGCAGGACGAAGCGGCAAATTTCCCAGATCCAGTTGACCGTGCGTCTCAGGAAGAAGAATTCAGCCTAGAGCTGCGCAACCGTGACCGCGAACGTCGCCTAATCAAGAAGATCGAGAAAACGCTGAACAAAATCGAAGAAGATGAGTTTGGCTTCTGTGACTCTTGTGGTATCGAGATTGGTATTCGTCGTCTGGAAGCTCGCCCAACTGCAGATCTGTGTATTGATTGTAAGACTCTGGCCGAGATCAAAGAAAAGCAGATGCAAGGCTAAACCACTGCTTTTGACCAAAGAATCAAGGGAGCGTATGCTCCCTTTTTAGTTTTATTGCGACAAAAAGTGTATGAGTTATATAGGACGCTTTGCCCCGTCACCTTCAGGCCCGCTTCATTTCGGCTCTTTGGTTGCCGCGCTAGGCAGTTACTTACAGGCCAAATCTCAACAAGGACAATGGTTGGTTCGAATCGAAGACCTTGATCCACCGAGAGAAATGCCCGGAGCTTCCGACTTAATCCTCAACACGCTCGACGCCTATCACCTTCACTGGGACGGTGAGGTGGTCTATCAAAGCCAGCGACACGATTTGTATCAAGAACAGATAGAGCGATGGCTAGACGCACAGCAAGCGTATTACTGCCAATGCACGCGTAAGCAGGTGAAAGCAATGGGTGGCTTTTACAACGGAACCTGCCGTCAGCTCACACTGACGAATCATTCTGAGTGTGCGATTCGCCTCAAGATGACGCATCCAGTCTACCATTTTGATGATCGCAAACACGGCCGACTCAACATTCCCTCGCAACTGGCAGATGAAGATTTTATTATAAAGCGCCGAGACGGATTATTTGCGTATAACCTTGCAGTAGTATTGGATGATATTGAGCAAGGGGTGACTGAAGTCGTCCGTGGCGCCGATTTGATCGAGCCAACGGGGAGACAGCTCAGTCTCTATCAGATACTGGGAAAAACACCCATTCGTTATCTGCACCTGCCTTTAGCACTCGATGAACATGGTCATAAGTTATCCAAGCAGAACCATGCGCCAGCGATTGATAATGGCAACCCAAAACCCGCTTTGATTGAAGCCATGCGCTTCTTAGGTTTTGATATTAATAGGGAAATTGAACAGGCTGATATAGAAGATATCATAGAGTGGGGAGTCAAAAACTGGCATATCAACCAGTTACCTGACACGACTGAAATCAAAGCAAGATTCTCAAACCGCTCACTGTAAGCTATTATTAGCCGCAAATCGCCCCAAGGGCATAAACGGAATCATCAGCAAGTCCTATACAGGCATACTCAACACTAGGTATTTCAAGACATGCCTCGCTAATGAGTAACAGATGCACATGACTAAAAACGACTATACACCAAGCGAAAAAGACAGTTATCCAGAGTTATCTCTGAACATTATTACTCGCCAAGAGCATAATATCTCTCGCAAGCAAATCAGCGACAATGCATTGAAGGTGCTATACCGACTTCATGGTGCAGGCTTTGATGCCTTCCTTGTCGGTGGAGGCGTGCGCGATCTGCTACTTGCACAGAACCCAAAAGATTTCGATATCGCAACCAATGCCACACCTGAGCAAATTCGCCAGTTGTTCAAGAATTGCCGCCTGATTGGCCGCCGTTTTCGTCTGGCGCATATCATGTTTGGCGCGATATTATTGAAGTAGCAACTTTCCGTGGTCACCATCAAGAAACCAGCAAAAATATTTCTCAGCAATCGAAAGAAGGCATGCTGTTGCGCGATAACGTCTATGGCACCATTGACGAAGACGCGGAACGCCGTGACTTCACTATCAATGCGATGTACTACAACATCGGTGATTATGCGATTCATGACTATGCTGGCGGTAATGAAGATTTAGAAGACCGATTAGTACGCCTGATTGGCGATCCTGAAACGCGTTATCGCGAAGATCCAGTGCGCATGCTGCGTGCCATTCGCTTTGCCGTAAAGCTAGACTTCGATATCGAGGAAGATACAGCAGCACCTATTGAAGAAATGTCACCACTGCTACGTGATATTCCATCGGCACGCCTGTACGAAGAATCACTCAAGATGCTGCAATCAGGTTATGGTTTAGAAACCTACCACCTGATGCGTGAGTACAACCTATTCCAGCAACTCTTCCCTGTTATCTCTGAAGACTTCACAGAGGAATACTCCTCAAAAACCGAGCAGATGCTGGATCTCGTTTTAGATTCTACTGATCAACGCATTGAAGAAGGCAAACGAATTAATCCTGCTTTCATGTTCGCGGCTATGTTGTGGTACCCACTGCAAGCCCGTGCCGAACTGCTGATGGAGAAGCGTAAACTCTCTGCCTATGATGCGATAATGGAAGCCAGTAATTACATCCTTGATGAACAGGTTCGTACTATTGCAATCCCTCGCCGCCATACCGCAACGATTCGCGAAATCTGGCAATTGCAACTGCGTATGCCACGTCGTAATGGCAAACGCGCTTTCCGCTTAATGGAACTTAACAAGTTCCGTGCTGGCTTTGATTTTCTTGAAATGCGCGGTGAAATTGAAGGTGGTGAAACTGAACAATTAGCCAAATGGTGGGAAACCTTCCAAAACGCAGGGCGCAACATGCGTCAGTCCATGGTGGCAGATTTGGACGCAGAGTCTCCTGAGCAGGGCAAAAAGCGTCGTCGTAAACCATTTCGCAAGAAAAAAACCAAGGCTTCAACATCATGATCACTGTTTTTATTGCGGTGGGCAGTAATCTTGCTGATCCCGTTACACAGGCGAATGATGCTATCGAAGCGCTTAAGCAACTGCCAAAATCCCAGTTTAAGCAAAGCTCAAACTTGTATAGCAGTACCCCAATGGGGCCGCAAGACCAACCGGATTACATCAATGCGGTGGTCGAAATCACAACTGAATTAACGCCACTTGAACTGCTCAATTGCACTCAAGCTATCGAGCAAGAGCAAGGGCGTGTCCGTAAAGATGAGCGATGGGGCCCAAGAACCCTGGACTTAGATATTGTTCTTTACGGCAATGAGGTGATGGATTCCGAGCGTCTGACTGTTCCTCACTATGGAATGAAGGAGCGCGAATTCGTGCTCTACCCGCTCGCGGAAATCGCACCAAATTTAACCCTCCCATGTGGGACCAGACTGGAAGACCTATTAAAAGTCGTTGAGCAAAACGGTCTGCGTATTTGGCAATCATAGCCAACTCCTTAAAAGGAAAAATCATGAAAAAAATCACCATAAACGACCTAATGAACTGGAAGCAGGAAGGTCGTAAATTTGCTACTTCTACAGCTTATGACGCGAGCTTCGCTCAACTGTTCGAAAGTGAAGAAATGCCAGTACTACTGGTTGGCGATTCACTGGGCATGGTTCTGCAAGGCACACGTGACACACTCCCAGTGACAGTGGAAGAGATTGCTTACCATACTCGCTGTGTGCGTGCTGGCAGCCCTAACTGCCTGCTGATGGCTGATATGCCATTCATGAGCTACGCGACACCTGAGCAAGCGTGCGAAAGTGCCGCTCAGATCATGCGAGCTGGTGCAAACATGGTCAAAATTGAAGGCGGCGATTGGCTAGTCGATACAGTCAAAATGCTAACCGAGCGTGCCGTACCTGTGTGTGCTCACTTAGGTCTGACGCCACAATCGGTCAATATCTTTGGTGGTTTTAAAGTTCAAGGGCGTGATCAAGACAAAGCAGACCGTATGGTTCGCGACGCATTGGCACTTCAAGAAGCGGGTGCGCAGGTGATCTTGCTTGAGTGTGTACCACGTGATCTTGCAGCGCGCATTACTGAAGTATGTGACGTACCTGTCATCGGTATCGGTGCTGGCAATGCCACCGACGGCCAGATCTTAGTCATGCATGATATGTTTGGAATTTCAGCCAATTACATGCCGAAGTTCTCAAAGAACTTCCTTGCTGAAACGGGCGACATGCGTAAAGCTGTAGCTATGTACAAAGACGAAGTTGAAAGTGGCGCATTCCCAGGTGAAGCCCACACAATTGCGTAAGGATTTGACTGATGCAAACTTTTGCTGAAATTGCCGCTCTTCGCGAGCAAATCAAACAGTATAAGCGTGACGGCCGCAAAATCGCCTTTGTTCCGACAATGGGGAACCTGCATGAAGGTCACCTCACTCTAGTTCGTAAAGCGCGTGAGCACGCTGACGTCGTCGTGGTAAGCATTTTTGTCAACCCGATGCAGTTTGACCGCAGTGATGACCTTAACAACTACCCACGCACCCTGGAAGATGACCTCAGCAAACTGAGTGGTGAAGGCGTTGAGATTGTTTTCACACCAACCCCAGAAGTCATTTATCCAGAGGGTCTAGACAAACAAACTTCAATCGAAGTCACTGGGTTGTCGAATATCCTTGAAGGTGCCTCGCGCCCCGGTCATTTCCGTGGTGTTGCGACAGTGGTAACCAAGCTATTTAATATTGTCCAACCCGACGCCGCTTGCTTCGGTGAGAAAGACTTCCAACAGCTGGCTGTCATTCGCAAAATGACTGAAGATTTGGCAATGGACATTAATATCGTTGGCGTCACTACGGTACGTGAAATGGATGGTCTAGCGATGAGCTCACGCAACGGCCTGCTGACGATTGATGAACGACAACGTGCGCCGGTACTCGCACGTACAATGCGTTGGATCAGCAGCGCTATACGTGGGGGACGTGATGATTACGCTTCTGTGATTGAAGATGCCAGCGATCAGCTTCGCGCTGCTGGGTTACAGCCGGATGAGATTTTTATCCGTGATGCACGAACTCTCCAAGCCGTCACAGCAGAAACGACTCAAGCGGTGATCTTAATGTCCGCTTTCTTAGGCCAAGCCCGTTTGATCGATAATCAAGTGGTTGAAATGGCAGTTGAGGCGAAGGAAGAAGAAAACACCGAAGCTTCATCAGAAAGCGCTGAATAACGAGAAGCGAACACAAAAAAGGGTTGACGTTAAAGCGTCAACCCTTTTCTTTTAAGCTCAATAAACGAAGCGGCAATTAGCTTCTCAGGCCAATCCCTTTGGTCACCAAATAGTGGGCTACTGCATATAAGGCAACGACAAATACACCAAGTACACCGAATGAGGTCACAATCCCAACATCCGAAACACCCAAGAAACCATAACGGAACGCATTGACCATATAGACAATCGGGTTGATTTTCGACACGCCTTGCCAGAATTCAGGCAACAGGCTAATTGAATAGAAGACACCACCGAGATAAGTGAGCGGAGTCAGCACAAAAGTGGGTATGATCGAAATATCATCGAACGTCTTCGCGTAAACCGCATTGATCAAGCCACCCAATGAGAACACCACTGACGTCATAAATACGGTTGCGATGATAATGCCCCAGTGATCTACTTGAAGATCAACAAAGAACAGCGACACAAAAGTCACAATGGTACCGACCAGTAAACCACGTACTACTCCGCCCATGACAAAGCCCCAAATGATCACATAGTTAGGGACGGGAGCCACCAAAAGCTCTTCGATATTTTTCTGGAACTTAGCACTGAAAAAGGACGAAGCCACATTGGAATATGAGTTGGTGATAACAGACATCATGATCAAGCCTGGCACTATGTATTCCATATAGCTAAAGCCGTTCATTTCACCAATTCGAGAACCTATCAGGCTACCAAAAATAATGAAGTACAGAGTCATAGTGATCGCCGGTGGCACTAGTGTCTGAACCCAAATTCGAGTAAAACGATTAACCTCTTTGGTCAGTAGGCTACAAAAAGCAGTCCAATAAATTCGGTACATTTTACTGGCCTCCTTCGCGGACAATATTCACAAACAGCTCTTCTAATCGATTGGCCTTATTACGCATCGACAGCACTTTGATGCCCTGCTCTGTCAATTGACTAAAAATGGCATTGAGCCCTTCACTCTTCTCGATTTCAATTTCTAGTGAACCGTTGACGACACTCTGGCTATTCACGCCTTTCAAAAGAGGCACTTCCACCCCATCTTCCAAATCAAGAATGAAAGTTTCCACATGAAGTTTGTTCAACAACGCTTTCATTGTGGTGTTTTCTATCAGCTCACCTTTACTGATGATACCTATGTTGCGACACAGCATTTCAGCTTCTTCAAGGTAATGGGTCGTCAAAATAATCGTGATGCCTTCTTGGTTAATTTCCTTAAGAAACTCCCACATAGAACGGCGCAGTTCAATGTCGACTCCAGCAGTAGGCTCATCCAGAATCAGTAACTTCGGCTCGTGGACCAAAGCACGAGCGATCATCAGGCGACGCTTCATTCCACCAGATAAGTTTCGTGCACGTTCGTTACGCTTTTCCCATAAATCGAGCTTGGTTAAATACTTTTCGGCTCTTTGTTTCGCCAAAGTGCGGGATACGCCATAGTACCCTGCCTGCTGTAGCACGATTTGTTCAACCGTTTCAAACTGATTGAAGTTGAACTCCTGAGGTACTAAACCTAAATTCTGCTTGGCCAGCTCCAAGTTCTGATCAATGTCATAACCAAACACTTTGACCTTACCAGACGTTTTGTTGACCAGAGAGGAGATCACCCCAATGGTCGTCGACTTACCGGCACCATTAGGCCCCAATAAGGCATAAAAGTCGCCTTTGGCGACACTGAGGCTAATACCCTTCAGCGCCTCAAATCCCCCCGCATAGGTTTTGCGGAGTTGTTCAATTTCTAATGCGTACATAGTTTTCAGTGTAATTGTTGGTTTTGTGCGGATGTGGGTAACGTGCGTATGCCGTTAGAGTGCCGCGAATGTAATTCAGTTTATCGTTGAATAACGATGAATACAATTACACGATTCGATTTATTTGGAAATATGAAGTGCTGTAACCTTGTTGCAAAAACGCCGCTGAGAGTCAGCGGCGTGGGTAGGTATTCATCAGTTTAAACAGCTTGAAACTGATGCTCATCGCTCTCGACGTGTTTCAACGCCGCTTTGAGAGCCTCGTAGCGGAACCTGTAGGTGTTTTCTTCAGGGACTAAATCAATAACATGGAATTTTTCTAATTGCTGACGAGTGCTTTCATTTGGACACAGAAGATAAACTTGGCAATTCGCTTCAAGAGCATCTTTAATCGCATTTTCCAGCGCTAGTCCGACAGTTACATCAATCATAGGCACATCCGTCAGGTCGAGTATCATCACTTCATAATCGGAAATACTGCTATGCTGGCGTGAGATCGCTTTTGAAACGCTAAAAATCATCGGCCCAGACAAATAGAAGAACAGCACTTTATCATTCGCTCTATCCAGTAAGCCTCGTTCACTATCCGTAAGAGGGACGTCATCTTCGTCAGCATCACTGATGGCTTTGACCTGACGCGCTTGCTCACGGCTCAAACGCTCAATGATAATGATGTTTGAAATGAAGACCCCAAGTCCAACCGCCACAATCAGGTCGACAAACACCGTCAGCAGCATCACACCATACATAATAGCCATACCGGCAAAGCTGACTTTGTGCGCGCGCTGGATGAAACTCCAGTCTAGGATGTTGAAGCCAACGTAAACGGCGATACCAGCCAAAACTGCCATTGGAATAGGCTCTGTTAGGCCACCAGCGACCAACACCACCAGCGCCAGCATTAGCGCACGAATCACACCAGACAGAGGGGAACGAGCGCCGACCTGAATGTTAGTTACAGTCCCCATGGTTGCACCAGCACCCGGCAGTGCACCAAAAAGGCCAGAGATCATATTCGCCAAGCCTTGACCACGCAGTTCTTTATCCGAGTTATGCTCTTTACGCGTCAGTGAATCTCCGATAACGGCGGTCAACAGAGTATCAATACACCCAAGTGTTCCCAACACTAGCGCATCAATAACCATCTCGGTAAACATCGAAGCATCGATATGCGGAATCACTAGTGACGGCAAACCTGCAGGTATCTCGCCAATGCGGCGGATAGCCTCAGTATCAAAGATAATAACGGATAGCAAAGTAACGGTAATTAATGCCACTAGCTGAGCCGGAACGTATTTACGGTATTTTTTCGGGAAGAAGAACAAGATCCCTAAGGTCAGCAGGCCAAGAAATAGCTCGCTAAACTTCATGTTGGCAAGGGTGTCAGGGAGAGCGGATAAGGTTCCTAATACACCACCTGAAGGAGCAGCATGACCAAGTAGTGGCGATAGCTGTAGGATAATCAGGATGACGCCGATTCCTGACATAAAGCCAGAAATCACGCTATACGGCATCAAGGTAACATACTTTCCGAGCTTCAATGTTCCAAGTAATATCTGAAACGCACCGGCCATCATCACAACCGTGAACGTCATCGCCATCCCTGTCTCAGGATATTTGGCCATCATACTGGTAAGGACGGCTGTCATTATCACCGTCATTGGACCTGTAGGCTCGGAAATCAGCGAATTGGAACCACCAAATAAAGAGGCAAACAATCCGACCAAGATAGCGCCCCATAAGCCAGCTTCAGCGCCAGCACCAGAGGCAACACCAAACGCCAATGCCAATGGCAGAGAAATGATCGCGGTGGTGACACCACCAAAGACATCCCCTTTTATATTGATATCTTCAAAACGACTTCCAAACACAATTCAGCCCCACTGCTTAATTAATGCTACTTTGATACTCGGTAATGAGAGCTACTCATAAAATAGACGGCCTTCCGAATAACCCCACCAAAAGTGGTTAATTTGGGCAAAAATTGACGCCATCTTCTGAGAAACACCATCGAAAATTAAATTCTAGCAAATACCCTAGGTCAAGGTTAGTGCCATTCTAGTTCCAACAGGCACACGTTATAACTCTTTGTTAGGTTCGCTACTAAGTTTATGGTTTTTAACGATAGAACACGTCAGATGAGTACCTTTTTACACAGTTTTGACAGGAACGAAATTGTAACATTGTGTATAGTAGCGAAAGAATTGTTAAGGATTGATTGTAAGATGCCGGAAATAAAACAGCTTTTTGAAAACAACTCAAAGTGGTCTGAATCCATTAAGGCTGAACGACCAGAGTACTTTGCAAAACTTGAAGAAGGCCAGAACCCTGGATTCCTTTGGATCGGTTGCTCTGACAGCCGAGTGCCTGCTGAGCGCCTCACCGGCCTGTATTCAGGCGAGCTCTTCGTTCACCGGAATGTCGCAAACCAAGTTGTCCATACGGATCTGAACTGTTTATCTGTTGTTCAGTATGCAGTAGACGTACTGAAAGTGAAACACATCATCATTTGCGGCCACTATGGCTGTGGAGGAGTGAACGCAGCAATCGACAACCCTCAGTTAGGGCTGATCAATAACTGGCTGCTGCACATTCGTGATAACTACCTCAAATACAAAACAGAAATCGAGTCGTTGCCACGTGAGCAGTGGGGCGACAAACTGTGCGAAATTAACGTTGCTGAACAGGTATACAACCTTGGCAACTCAACGATTTTGCAAGGAGCATGGGAACGCGGCCAGGAGATTCAAATCCACGGAGTTGTTTACGGTATCGGCAATGGCAAGCTGCAAGATTTAGGTGTACGCTGCTCAAGTAGAGAAACGTTAGAAAGCAGTCATCAGGAAGCCTTAGATAAAATCCTATCTTCACCTGTACTAGGTTAGATAACAAAAGACCCGCACAAGGCGGGTCTTTTTACATTCGTATTAGATGGCTTCCATTTATTCCTGAGGAACCACTTTACCAATGTAAGGTAGGTGACGGTATTTCTGCGCGTAATCAATACCCACACCAACAACAAACTCATCTGGGATAGCAAAGCCAACCCAATCGACGGGAACTTCCACCTCACGACGAGACGGCTTATCAAGCAGAGTACAAATCGCAATTGACTTAGGTTCACGCAGAGTCAGGATCTCTTTGATTTTATTTAACGTGTTGCCCGTATCAATGATGTCTTCAATGATCAGTACATCTTTGCCTTTGATGTCATCATCCAGATCTTTCAGAATGCGCACATCTCGCGAGCTTTCCATCGTATTGCCGTAACTAGAAGCAGTCATGAAATCAACTTGGTGAGTCAATTCAATCTTTCGAGCCAAGTCTGCCATAAAGACAAATGAGCCACGTAGCAGGCCAACCAGCACCAAATCTTCGCTGCCTTGGTAGTGAGCGGTAATCTCTTTACCTAATTCACTTACGCGTTCCTGAACTTCTTGCTCAGAAATCATTACTTCTACTGTATGTTTCATACCAATCTCATTTTCTGCATTAGCGAATACTCACTAAATACTAGTTTATATACCGCCAGATGATTTTAAGCGCGTAGTTTAACACCACTATGCAGCAGGAGAAACGTTTGCTTGATTAAAGGCTGCAATAAACATATGCAACTACATGATCATTAGCACGGTATTAATAAAAATGATTATTAAATGAACTGAAATCGTTGACCTAATTCATATGCACCATTACACTCATTACTGCGAAAGCAATAATAAAATACTAATTAGGGCAAAAGCCCACATATACAACTCAATTGGCAAGGAAATATAACTATGGATTCTATAGCTAAGAGACCGCGTACGCGTCTTTCACCACAAAAACGTAAACAACAACTGATGGAAATCGCATTAGAGGTGTTTGCTCGTCGTGGTATTGGTCGCGGTGGTCATGCTGACATTGCAGAAATCGCTCAGGTTTCTGTTGCTACTGTTTTTAACTACTTCCCAACCCGCGAAGACTTGGTTGATGATGTACTTAACTACGTAGTTCGTCAGTTCTCAAACTTCCTATCAGATAATATCGATCTTGATATTCATGCAAAAGAAAACCTACGCAACCTAACTTCGGCAATGGTTGACCTTGTTGTCAACGACTGCCACTGGCTTAAAGTTTGGTTCGAGTGGAGTGCATCGACACGTGATGAAGTATGGCCACTGTTTGTTACGACAAACCGTACCAACCAGCTTCTGGTTCAGAACATGTTTATCAAAGCAATCGAGCGCGGTGAAGTATGTGATGATCACGACCCAGCAGACCTAGCGACACTATTCCACGGCATCTGCTACTCACTGTTTGTGCAGGCTAACCGTACTCAAGATGATGAGTCTGTAAACCGCCTGACACAAAGCTACCTAGATATGCTTTGCATCTACAAGTAGATTAACCAGTGTCATCGTAAAGCCGGGGTTCACCCGGCTTTTTTGTGTCTACAAAAACTCTAAAATGAAAAAAGCCGCTGAGTAATCAGCGGCTTTTATTATTCAGTCTTCAGAGAAATTATTTTTTCTTTTTAACTGCTTTTTTGTTTGGAAGGTCAGTGATAGAACCTTCGAATACTTCAGCAGCTAGGCCAACAGACTCGTGTAGAGTTGGGTGAGCGTGGATAGTCAGCGCGATATCTTCAGCGTCACAACCCATCTCGATAGCTAGACCGATTTCACCTAGTAGTTCGCCACCGTTCGTACCAACGATCGCACCACCAATTACACGGTGAGTCTCTTTGTCGAAGATCAGCTTAGTCATACCGTCAGCACAGTCAGATGCGATTGCACGGCCTGATGCTGCCCAAGGGAAAGTCGCTACTTCGTACTTGATGCCTTCTTCTTTCGCTTCTTTCTCAGTCTTACCAACCCATGCCACTTCTGGCTCAGTGTAAGCAATTGAAGGGATAACTTTAGGATCGAAGTAGTGCTTCTTACCAGCAATAACTTCAGCGGCAACGTGACCTTCATGCACACCTTTGTGCGCAAGCATTGGTTGACCAACGATATCACCGATAGCAAAGATATGAGGTACGTTTGTACGAAGCTGCTTGTCTACATTGATGAAGCCACGCTCATCAATTTCTAGACCTGCTTTCTCACCATCAATAAGTTTACCATTTGGTACACGACCGATAGCTACTAGAACTGCATCATAACGCTCTGCTTCAGCAGGTGCTTTCTTGCCTTCCATTGACACGTAGATACCGTCTTCTTTCGCTTCAACTGCTGTCACTTTCGTTTCTAGCATTAGGTTGAACTTGTTCTTCACGCGCTTAGTGTAAACTTTAACGATATCTTTATCTGCCGCAGGGATAACCTGGTCGAACATCTCAACAACGTCAACTTTAGAACCTAGTGACTGGTAAACTGTACCCATTTCTAGACCGATGATACCACCGCCCATGATAAGTAGTTTTCCAGGAACTTCTTTCAGCTCTAGAGCATCAGTAGAGTCCCAAATACGTGGGTCTTCATGTGGAATGAATGGCAGTTTGATAGGACGAGAACCCGCAGCAACAATAGCGTTATCAAAGTTTACTGTTGTTGTCTCACCTTCGCCTTCAACAAGGATAGAGTTAGGGCCAGTAAATTTGCCGTAACCGTTAACAACCGTCACATTACGCATCTTAGCCATACCGCTAAGACCGCCAGTCAGTTGATTAACAACTTTCTCTTTCCAGATACGAATTTTGCTGATGTCAGTTTGCGGCTCACCGAACACAACGCCGTGATCTGCCATAGCTTTTGCTTCTTCAATTACTTTAGATACGTGAAGAAGTGCTTTAGATGGGATACAACCCACGTTTAGACATACACCGCCAAGAGTGCTATAGCGCTCGATTAGTACAGTTTCAAGACCTAAGTCTGCACAACGGAAGGCAGCGGAGTAACCAGCAGGACCAGAACCAAGTACAACAACTTGGGCTTTAATTTCTTTGCTCATTTTGACCTCTTGTAGTCATTATCCCTAACAGGCTGAGTGGGTATTGATTCTTTTGTTTAAGAGTGGTTGGTTTTAAACAGTTATTTTCAGACCGCCAACAGTTTACAGAGATGTTAATGGTGTGAAAAGCAATTCCATTTAGCCTGTGAGCTAGCCAACAATTAAGTAAGGAAAACGTTCTCCTTCACCCAATTGTCAGATGTTTCTATTAACAGAGGCGGCTAAAAAGGCCGCCTCTCAATCATCTCAATTCAATTAAAGAACCAGACGACGGATGTCTGATAGCGCACCGTTTAGGAAGGTAATGAAGCGCGCACCTTCAGCACCATCGATCACACGGTGGTCGTATGATAGAGATAGTGGAAGCTGTAGGCGAGGTTCGAACTCTTTACCGTTCCATACAGGTTTCATTTCAGACTTAGACACGCCAAGGATGCCGACTTCTGGTGCGTTTACGATTGGCGTGAACGCAGTACCGCCGATGCCACCTAGGCTTGAGATAGTGAAACAGCCACCTTGCATGTCAGCCGCAGTTAGCTTACCTGCACGTGCTTTCTTAGAAACAGCCATTAGCTCTTCAGATAGCTCGTAGATGCCTTTCTTGTTGACGTCTTTAAAGACAGGAACAACCAGACCGTTTGGCGTATCTACTGCGATACCGATGTTCACGTATTTCTTCAGAATGATGCTTTCGCCATCTTCAGACAGAGAAGAGTTGAACGCTGGGAACGCTTCAAGCGCTTTAGCAGCCGCTTTCATAATGAACACAAGTGGTGTGATCTTCATTCCAGTGTCTTTCTTCGCTTCGATAGCGTTCTGCTCTTTACGGAACGCTTCTAGCTCAGTGATATCAGCGTTGTCCCACTGTGTAACGTGAGGAATCATCACCCAGTTACGGTGTAGGTTTGCACCTGAGATCTTCTTGATCTTAGAAAGCTTCTGAACTTCAGTTTCACCAAACTTGCTGAAGTCAACTTTCGGCCAAGGCAGTAGACCAAGCGCTGCGCCGTCGCCTTTACCAGATGCTGCTGCACCTGCGCCAGACTCAAGACGCTTAAGTGCGTCTTTCACGTAGGCTTGAACGTCTTCTTTCAGGATACGACTCTTACGGCCAGAACCTTTAACTTTAGACAGGTTAACGCCAAACTCACGCGCTAGACGGCGAACAACTGGAGACGCGTGTGCGTACTCGTTGTTCTCTTGGAAATCGCCAGTCGTTGCTGGAGCTGCTGCCGCTGGAGCTTCTGCTTTAGGAGCTGCTGCAGGTGCCGCCGCTTGAGCTGGAGCCGCTGCAGGAACAGGGGCTGCACCCGCCACTTCGAAGACCATGATTAGAGAGCCAGTAGACACTTTGTCGCCAGCTGCAATCTTGATTTCTTTAACCGTGCCCGCAAATGGTGCTGGTACTTCCATTGAAGCTTTGTCGCCTTCAACAGTGATTAGAGATTGCTCTTCTTCCACTGTATCGCCAACTGCAACCATGATTTCAGTCACTTCAACTTCGTCGCCACCGATATCTGGAACGTTCACTTCTTTCGCTGCAGACGCCGCTGGAGCCGCTGCTACTGGAGTTTCTGCTGCAACAGGGGCCGCTGGAGCACCAGAGCCTGCTACTTCGAATACCATGATTAATGAGCCAGTCGTTACTTTATCGCCTGCAGCGACTTTGATCTCTTTTAGAGTACCAGCGAATGGTGCAGGTACTTCCATAGAAGCTTTGTCGCCTTCAACTGTTAGAAGAGATTGCTCTTCTTCGATGCTGTCGCCAACTGCAACCATGATTTCAGTGACTTCAACTTCATCGCCGCCGATATCTGGTACGTGAACTTCTTTCAGTTCACTTGCAACTGAAGGGGCCGCAGCTGCTGGAGCTGGAGCCGCTGCTGGTGCAGCCTCTGCCGTAGCAGGTGCAGCGTCAGCTGCACCCTCGGCTTCGAAAATCATGATTAGAGAACCAGTAGAAACTGAGTCGCCTTCAGCAACTTTGATTTCTTTAACGATACCCGCTTGAGATGCAGGAACTTCCATAGAAGCTTTATCGCCTTCAACTGTGATCAGAGACTGCTCTTCTTCAACCTTGTCGCCAACGCTTACAAGAATTTCAGTAACTTCAACCTCATCCGCACCGATGTCTGGTACATTAATTTCGATTGCCATTTCTTATTTACCTTCTCAATTAAGCGTATAGCGGGTTAGTTTTTTCAGTGTCGATGTCGAATTTAGCAATCGCTTCAACGACTACTGACTTCTCAACATCACCACGCTTAGCCAGTTCACTTAGCGCAGCTACAACAACGTAACCTGCGTTCACTTCGAAGTGACGACGTAGGTTCTCGCGGCTGTCTGAACGACCAAAGCCATCAGTACCAAGTACTTTGTAAGACTCAGAAGGCATGAACGCACGAACTTGTTCTGCGTAGTTCTTCATGTAGTCAGTCGCTGCGATTGCTGGCTCGCTGCCCATCACTTCTGCGATGTAAGGCACTTTTGCGTCAGCTTCTGGGTGTAGCATGTTGTCACGCTCTACCGCTTGGCCGTCGCGAGTCAGTTCGTTGAATGACGTTACAGAGAACACGTCAGACGCGATGCCGTACTCTTCACTTAGGATAGTCGCTGCTTTACGTACTTCGTTCATGATAGTACCAGAGCCCATTAGCTGAACTTTAGACTTGTCACCTGCGTAAGACTCAAGCTTGTAGATACCCTTACGGATGCCTTCTTCAGCGCCTTCTGGCATTGCTGGCATTGCATAGTTTTCGTTCATTACCGTTAGGTAGTAGAACACGTTCTCTTGGTTCTCACCGTACATGCGACGAATACCGTCTTGCATGATTACCGCAACTTCGTACGCGAATGTTGGGTCGTAAGAGATACAGTTAGGAACTGTGTTCGCCATGATGTGTGAGTGACCGTCTTCGTGCTGTAGACCTTCACCGTTTAGCGTTGTACGACCAGCAGTAGCACCTAGTAGGAAACCACGAGCTTGTTGGTCACCCGCCATCCATGCCATATCGCCGACACGTTGGAAACCAAACATTGAGTAGTAGATGTAGAATGGGATCATTGGCAGATCGTTTGTGCTGTAAGAAGTAGCAGCAGCAACCCAAGATGCCATAGAGCCTAGCTCGTTGATACCTTCTTGTAGTACCTGACCAGATGTTGCTTCTTTGTAGTAAGAAACAATGCCTTTATCTTCTGGTGTGTATTCCTGACCGTGCGGGTTGTAGATACCGATCTGACGAAATAGACCTTCCATACCGAACGTACGTGCTTCGTCACAGATGATAGGAACGATGTTCTTACCAATGTTCTTGTTCTTAAGCAGGATGTTAAGAGTACGAACGTAAGCCATAGTTGTTGAGATATCACGCTTCTGCTCGCTTAGTAGCGGCGCGAACTCTTCTAGCTCAGGCACTTTGAATTCTTGAGTAAAGTTAGGCAGACGCTGTGGCGTGTAACCTTTTAGCTCTTTACGACGAGCGTGTAGGTATTCATACTCCGCAGTACCTTCTTCAAGTTTCAGGTACGGAAGTTCTTTAACCGCTTCGTCAGTTAGGATGTCTTGAAGACCTAGACGATCACGTAGGTGTAATACGTGAGTCATGTCCATCTTCTTAACTTGGTGCGCGATGTTCTTACCTTCAGCCGCTTCACCCATACCGTAACCTTTAACAGTCTTAGCTAGGATTACTGTTGGACGACCTTTAGTCTCTGCCGCGTTTTTGTATGCTGCGTACAGTTTAGAAGACTCGTGACCACCACGCTTAAGTGCGAAGATTTCGTCGTCTGTCATGTCTGCAACTAGTGCAGCTGTCTCTGGGTATTTACCAAAGAAGTGCTCACGTACGTATGCGCCATCTTTAGATTTAAATGTTTGGTAGTCACCATCTACAGTTTCGTTCATTAGCTGTAGAAGCTTGCCAGACGTATCTTTAGCAAGTAGTGCATCCCAGTTGCTACCCCAGATAACTTTAACAACGTTCCAGCCAGCACCTTTGAATAGGCCTTCTAGCTCTTGGATGATGCTACCGTTACCCATTACAGGGCCGTCTAGACGCTGTAGGTTACAGTTAACTAGGAAACATAGGTTGTCTAGCTTTTCACGCGCTGCGAAAGACAGTGAACCACGTGATTCTGGCTCATCCATCTCACCGTCACCTAGGAACGCGTATACGCGTTGAGCTGTCGTATCTTTCAGACCACGACCGTCAAGGTACTTGAGGAAACGCGCTTGGTAGATCGCAGAGATTGGGCCTAGACCCATAGATACCGTTGGGAACTGCCAGAACTCAGGCATCAGTTTAGGGTGCGGGTATGATGGAATACCTTTACCGTCTACTTCTTGACGGAAGTTATCTAGCTGCTCTTCAGTTAGACGGCCTTCAACGAATGCACGAGAGTAGATACCTGGTGAAATATGACCTTGGTAGTACACTAGATCGCCACCGTCCGTCTCGTTTGGAGCGCGGAAGAAGTGGTTGAAACATACTTCGTAGAATGCAGCAGAAGACTGGAAAGACGCCATGTGGCCGCCTAGCTCTAGGTCTTTCTTAGATGCACGTAGAACGATCATGATTGCGTTCCAGCGGATGATGGAACGAATACGGCGCTCAAGTGTTGTGTCACCTGGGTAAGCTGGTTCTTGATCTGCAGGAATCGTGTTGATGTAGTTGGTTGTGATTCCAGTTGGCATGTCAACACCGTCTAGACGTGCTTTGTCCAGAACTTGCTCTAGTAGGAACTGAGCACGCTCTACACCTTCTTCACGTACAACTGACTCAAGGGCTTGTAGCCATTCTTGAGTTTCCAGTGCGTCTACGTCATGCTTCATATCAGACATGGCGATCTATCCTTCTGTTGGTTGGATCTACTTATTTAAGTAACGCTCTTTACGAGTCGTTACCCTGCTGAATTCGACGCAAAGATCGCTCACGGCGAGACTCTTCACGACTCAAATCCAACAATGTTTCTTCAATATAAGCTAAGTGTGAGTGCGACATTTCACGCGCCTTTTCTGGCTGACCAGAAACGATCGCATCAACGATATTAGCTCGGTGTTTACTTACTTTTTCTACCACTTCATCGCGGCGATGTAAGAGCTTAAGATTCTGAAGGACGTTTTGCTCCAGCAAAGGGGCCAAACTACGAACGATATGAAGCAGGACAACGTTGTGCGCTGCTTCAGTCAAAGCGATCAAAAACTGCATGACTGCAGCCGCTTCCGCTTCGACGTTTTTCTTCGTTTGCTCTTCGCTGATGTTTTTCAGGCAAGCCTGAATACGGGCAAAGTCCTCATCGGTGCCACGAACTGCTGCAAAATAAGCAGAGATACCTTCCATCGCATGGCGCGTTTCCAGTAAATCCAGCTGTGTTTCCGAATGGCTAGACAATAAATTTAGCAGAGGATCTGAAAAACTCGTCCAGATATTCTCGCTAACAAATGTGCCACCACCCTGGCGACGAGTAAGAAGACGTTTAGCTTCGAGGCGTTGAATTGCTTCACGGATTGAAGGACGAGACACATCAAACTGCTTTGCCAGTTCGCGCTCTGGTGGCAACTGCTGCCCCGGAGACAATGTTCCTTCCACAATCAGCCGTTCTAACTCTTGTTCAATTACATCAGAGAGTTTTGGCTGACGAATCCTTTGATAAGCCATAGTTGTTGTTCTTCTACTCTTTGCAGTCAATTGGTATTACCAATTTTAAGTTGGCGACGAAATTAACATAATTAAAACGCAAGTTCCAGTCAAAAATTGACCCACATCATAGAACAAGCCATACGTCAACACTTTGATAACATTAGCTGATTAAAACAGCAATCAAATTGGTCTGACCAATTACAAAATATAAACAGATGGGAATAAATCGTGCTAGCAATCACACTTTAATTGGTCAGTTTTAAAAAAATATGAACGGAATATGTCGTGAAAAGATGGGAAGTTGCGGGATGCGGGATGCGGGATGCGGGATGCGGGATGCGGGATGCGGGATGCGGGATGCGGGATGCGGGATGCGGGATGCGGGATTATTCTATCCCCTCAGTGAAAAGTGCCGTCAACCACTTACGATAAACCTACGGCACCTTACTCTAAAAGGACAAAGCACTGTATTCCCTTCAAATTAGAATGCATTAGGGCGCAATTCGTTCTCAACTCCCATTCGGTAAGACGAACCTGTTCCCGCTTCCAGCAACAAAGCGCTCCCGTTATTCACGGAGCGCTGCGCAGGCCTTTATTTCGCTTCGATATGGTCAATCATCAATTGTAACGACTGATTACCTCGAAACTCGTTGATATCAAGCTTGTAAGCCAAACGTACGGTTTTCACTGACGCATCTGGCCAGCGACGCAGATCGACATTAAAAGCAATCCCATCAATCATGATGTTGGTCGGGTGACCTTTATGTAAAGGTTCCAGCATCAGCTTAAGGTGTTTATCTCCCACCAGCTTCTGATGCAGTACTTTAAACTCACCATCAAACAAGGGTTCTGGAAACGCTTGCCCCCATGGTCCACCAGCACGAAGCATCTCTGCGATGTGCATTGAAAACTCTTCTGGCTTCAATTCACCGTCAGACAAAATCACACCTTTGAGTGCGGCGTCGTCCAACTCTTGTTTCACAGCCTCATCAAACAACTGAGCAAATCGTTCGAAGTCTTTTTCCATGATCGTCAGGCCTGCAGCCATGGCGTGACCACCAAACTTGAGGATCAGGCCGGGATTTTGAGTATCAATACGATCGAGAGTGTCACGCATATGCAGGCCTGGAATCGAACGGCATGAGCCCTTAATGCTCCCTTCTCCACCATCCGCGAAGGCAATCACAGGACGATGAAACTTCTCTTTGATTCGAGATGCTAAAATGCCAATCACACCTTGGTGCCAGTCACGCTGAAAAAGCACCAGTCCATGAGGCATATCCTTGTCACCAAACTGAAGACGCTCACAAAAAGCCATCGCTTCCTGCTTCATGCCTTCTTCAATTTCTTTACGCGTTTGATTCAGACCATCCAGCTCACTCGCCATACGACGTGCAGCATGGATGTTGTTAGCCATCAAAAGCTCAACGCCAAACGACATATCATCCAAACGGCCAGCGGCGTTGATACGCGGACCTAGAGCAAAACCGAAATCGGCAGCGACTAGTCGACGCGCATCTCGCTTTGCGACTTCAATCAATGCTTGAATACCAGGTCGTGCTTTGCCGGCACGAATACGCTGAAGGCCTTGGTGAACCAGAATGCGATTGTTTTCATCTAGTGGCACAACGTCAGCAACAGTACCCAAAGCAACCAAATCAATCAGCTCCATCAGTTTAGGCTCTGCCATGCCCTGCTCGGCAAACCATCCCTGCTTTCTCATATGAACGCACAACGCCATCATGAGATAAAACGCTACTCCCACGCCAGCCAACGCTTTCGAAGGAAAAGCACACTCTTCGAGATTTGGGTTGACCATCGCATCGACGTTAGGTAATTCATGTCCCGGCAGGTGGTGGTCAGTAACTAATACTTTAAGCCCTTGCTCTTTGGCGTAACGCACGCCATCAATCGAAGAGACGCCGTTATCGACCGTCATAATCACTTCAGCGCCAATCTCAATCGCCTGATCAACGACTTCTGGGCTAAGGCCATAACCATCTTCAAAACGATTCGGCACCAAATAATCGACGTTATTGGAACCTAGCATTCGTAATGCAATCACCGATAAGGCCGAACTGGTTGCCCCATCGGCGTCGAAATCTCCGACAACGATAATGCGTTTATTACCCTGAATAGCTTCAAATAGCAGCTCGACTGCGGCGTCAATACCGTGCAGTTTTTGATAAGAGTGCAATGCCCGCGCCGTCGTTTCTAACTGCTGGGCACTGGTGATACCGCGTGAGATATAAATGCGCTTAAGAAGTGGAGCAATGTCGGTGGAAAGCAGACTGAGATCAACCTCAGGCCGGCGTTGGATTTCGATCATAGATTGGATTGAGCCTTGTTCTTGGGCAGGACGCCTGATTAGCGAACAAGTTAACAGATGAGAATCTTATATCAACCTAATTCATGACATAGGATTCTCATCACAAGCTCGCTTGTCAGGCGCTCAAAACGTAACTCTGAAGATTGAGTTACGATTTTTGTGTTTGTTGCAGGCGTTGCAGCATCTGCTCTGGTGGTAAGTAGCCACCAACCATTTCACCGTTTGGTAGGAAAATCGCTGGCGTACCGCTGATACCTAACTCACGTCCAAGCGCATAATGCTCTTTGATGATTTCCTGATACTTGGCGAAGTCTTTGCTCTTCTCAGGGAATTCACGTTTTACCTTACCATTATGCATGGCAGCTTGAGGATCATCTGAACCCCAAATCGTTGCCATTTGATCCGCAACAGACCCCGTTGCGCCCTGACGTGGGTATGCCATGTAACGAATAGTAATACCCAAGTCGTTGTAGTCTTTCATTTGGCTATGAAGACGTACACAGTAACCACAAGTAATATCCGTGAAGACAGTGATAACGTATTTCTCGTCTTTGGCCTTAAACTCGATCATGCTGTCTTTGAAGGTTTCAATTTTAGCCGCATTGATCGGTGCCTGACGTTTCGCCAGTACATCTTCATACTGACCATTGCCATCAAGCTTATAAAGTGTACCCGCTAAAAAGTACTCACCGTCTGGCGAAGCGAAAAGAATTCCGCCACTAGTCTGCACTTCGACTAAGCCATCGATCTCTGCAGGAACAACTTGTTTCACTTCTAGTCCTAGCTTGCCAAAACGCTCTTCAAGCTGAGCTTTATCAAATTTTACTTCCGCTGCAGATACTGCCTGTGCTGCCACAAGCAGTGGTAACGTAAGTAGAGTCATTCGGCGTAGTACGCTCATTCAATTCACCTTATTTTTAATATGATAAGAGATAATCCCTTATGCTCTTGGATGATGTTCACTGTGTAGCTGTTTTAGCCGTTCTGTCGCTACATGAGTATAAATTTGTGTCGTCGACAAGTCGCTGTGCCCGAGTAACATCTGCACTACGCGCAGGTCGGCGCCGTAGTTGAGCAAGTGCGTCGCAAAAGCATGGCGCAATACGTGAGGCGATAACATTTCGGTATCGATACCAGCCAAAACCGCATAGTGCTTAATACGGTACCAGAATGTCTGTCGAGTCATCTGGCGTGCTCGTTTACTCGGAAAGACGACATCAGATGTAGTTTCCCCAAGTAACTCAGACCTGCCTTGTTGGATAAAAGTTTCAATCCAATCGACTGCATTTTCACCCATTGGTACCAAACGCTCTTTACCGCCCTTACCTGTAACACGAACAACGCCCTGACGAAGGCTGACGTTTTCCATCGTCAAGCTGACCAATTCGGTCACACGCAAGCCTGTCGCATAGAGTAATTCCAACATGGCTTTATCACGCAGTTCCATCGCATCGTTTGGATCCGGCGCATTCAGTAGTGCTTCAACCTGCTCTTCGCTCAGGTCTTTGGGTAGCCTCTTAGGTAACTTAGGGCTGACCAATAAAGCACTAGGATCATCCGCTCGCACTTTTTCTCGATGCAGATACTGAAATAAGCGACGAATTGCAGACAGCATACGGGCTCGTGAGGTCTGCTTGTATCCCTGATCCATTAACCAACTTTGGTAGTCCTGTAAACCAGACAGGCTAATAAAATCGAGCCTGTAGTTATTTTCAGTCATCCACTGGAGTAGTTTGGATAGATCATTGCGATAAGATGCCAGCGTATTTTCCGACAACCCTCGCTCCAACCACATCGCATCCAGAAACTGCTCCACCATCCCCTGATCGGGCGACATCACTTCTGACACAGTAATCCTCAACTTTATGATATGCGCTCAATGTAAGTGCCACGCAGCAATAAAGCCATAAAAATTGCCATTCGATATGGATATTCGCTGCAAAGCTCGCCATTTTGTGTTTAGAATTCGCTATTGATTCAAAATAATGAAAAAGAAAGTGATGAAAATTGGTCTGTTTTACGGTTCTACGACTTGCTACACAGAAATGGCAGCGGAGAAAATGCGTGCCATCATAGGTGAAGAACTGGTGGATATCCGCAATGTCAAAGAAACGCCTCTGGCAGAGATGGCTGATTATGACTTTCTGATTTTAGGCATTTCAACTTGGGATTTCGGCGAAATTCAAGAAGACTGGAATGAGATATGGGATCAAATCGATGGCGTATCACTAAATGGCAAGACCGTCGCATTGTTCGGCTTAGGCGATCAAGAAGGCTATGGCGAATGGTATCTGGATGCAATGGGCATGTTGCACGACGAACTGAAGAAGACAGGCGCTAACCTGATTGGTTACTGGCCAAACGATGAAAGCTACGAGTTTGAAGCATCAAAGGCGCTGACGGAAGATGGCAGCCAATTTGTCGGCCTCGCTCTAGACGAAGATTCTCAGTATGAGTTAAGCGACGAGCGCATTGCGACTTGGATTGAACAAGTCTTAGTGGAATATCAGGAAACGCTATAAAAGCGGGATGCGGGAACGGGCTTCGCTCTTCAGATAAGTGGATAAACTAAACTTGCCCACTTTGATTGAGGGCTCACTCCAGTTTTCCTGCAGCTCGTTCCCGAAGGACGAAGTTCGTTGTTATTGCTAAGAACGTAGCGCGTTTCGATACCTCACCCAATCAAACACCAAACCCGGATCAGTTTTGCGCAATGGGGCAATATATTGATGACCTGTGATTCTGGGTAAGGTGATTTTAGGGTACTGACGTTGTATCGATTGGGTCAGTTCACTGAGGGCTTGATATTGCTCATCGGTATACGCGATGTAATCACAACCTTCCAATTCAATACCAATTGAGTAGTCGTTGCACTTTTCTCGCCCCGCAAAACTTGATACCCCCGCATGCCACGCTCTTGCTGTAAACGGCACAAACTGCACCACTTCACCATTACGCCTTATCAGACAATGCGCAGAGACGCCCATCTGATGAATAACCTTAAAAAACGGATGCTCTTCAGCGTTCAGTTGCCCCGTAAAAAACTGCTCAATGTAAGGCCCGCCGAATTGGCCTGGCGGCAAGCTGATGTTATGTACCACCAGCAAGGAGATATCCGTTACATCGGTTCGTTGATCAAAAAAGGGAGACGGAACATGTCTGGCACCTTGATACCAACCGCTTTCATCAATCATGTTTGTCTCCTTTTGCTTACCAAGCTCTTGATTTTAGACTTTCAATGGTGAAATACCAGAATAATGGCTGAATTTCCCTCGCAGTCATCGTATCATGCGCACCTTATGTTCAACTGCCTATTAGATTTGCAATGAAAGAAACCCACAATAGCCAAGAACGTCTTGAATATTTGAAGCAGCATTTACCTCTGGAAATCTCTCGCTCCGTTACCGAAACCATAAAAGAAGATCTCGGTGGTACTTTAGATCCAGCCGCTGATATCACCGCAAGTCTAATCCCCGCTGATGCTCACAACGAAGCCACCATCATTACCCGTGAACACGGCGTATTTTGTGGTCAAGCATGGGCTGATGAGGTGTTCAAGCAACTGGGTGGGGAAGTAAAGATTGAATGGCACGTGCAAGATGGCGATACAGTTGAACCCGATCAGGTACTTTGTCACCTTTCTGGTCCTTCACGCGCGTTACTAACCGGCGAACGTAATGCGATGAACTTTATCCAAACCCTATCAGGTTGTGCCACTATTACTGCAGAGTATGCAAAGCATCTCGAAGGCACAGACTGTCGACTGCTGGATACCCGTAAAACCATCCCAGGCCTACGTAGCGCACTAAAGTACGCCGTTGCGTGTGGCGGTGGTTTCAATCACCGTATCGGTGTTTTCGATGCCTATCTAATTAAAGAAAATCACATTATTGCCAACGGCGGCATTGCTCAAACGATTAAGAACGCTAAGCAGTTGAATCCGGGCAAACCCGTTGAAGTTGAAACAGAAAGCTTAGAAGAACTGACTGAGGCCATTAAGGCCGGTGCTGACATCATCATGCTTGATAACTTCACTACCGACATGATGCGTGAAGCGGTAAGAATCAATGCTGGTCGCGCTGCGCTAGAAAACTCAGGTAATGTCACTCTAGAAACCCTGCGTGAATACGCTGAAACGGGGGTCGACTACATTTCTGTTGGCGCTCTCACCAAGCACGTCAAAGCCATGGACTTGTCGATGCGCTTTAAATAGTCCAATGAATTAGAGAAAAAGGGAGGCGATGCCTCTCTTTTTTCGTTTTGAAAGCCGTCCCTCTCCCAAGCATAAAGTGTCTCAGATCGACTTCACGTGAAACTCGCATGTGAAATACTGACTAATCACCACTTACCTACTCGACTCCCCACTTCACCAAAGTATTCTCAATCTTTCTCTAACAATTACTCTTCAGCGACTCAAATCGAACAGCGTTGGAGAGCAACATGACTTTATCCAGAGTCAATACATCAAGAGGATTTACCCTGATAGAGCTAATGATCGTTGTAGCGATCATCGGCATATTGTCTGCTTTTGCCGTACCAGCCTACCAAAACTACACCATGCGTGCCCATGCAAGCGATATGCTAAGTGCCACTTCTTCAATGAAGACCGCTGTGGGGATATGCTTGTCAAATAATGCTTCAGCCGCTAGCTGCACTTCGGGCAGTAACGGCATACCCTCTCAGCAAAACTTCAACGGTTTCTACGTTTCAGCTCAGGCAAGCGGAGCTATTAGCATCATCAAAGCCGCATTGTCTGGAGCGAAAGGATCACTGCCGAGTAACGCCAGCGTAAGTCTGACTCCTGATGCTTCCAACAACGGGCTATCATGGACTGTCAGCTGTAGCGGTACAGACAGCCAAAACTGGTGCCCGAGTCACTAGCCATGAGTGAACTGCCCTTCTTGCTAAAAAAAGCCTATAAAATTAGTGAAGAACAAGCCCTGCAAGCAATATCAGCTACAGAAACCCGACAAATTGAGGCGTATTCTGCTCTGCTAGAGATTAGTGACCTGACATCCAAACAGCTGACAGCAGCTATCAGTGAGCTCTATGCTCTCCCCATCGTGTCGTTAGATGACTTCGATTATCGAACTTGTTGCGAGCAGCTCGGCATTGGCGACTTAATTCGCAGCCACACGGCACTGCCACTAGAAGTAGAGCGACAACATCTTACTCTAGCGCTCGCTGATCCTTCCATTTCCGAGATAGAACAAGAATTTCGTTTTGCAACTGGCCTAGCAATCAAACTCGTATTGGCCGAGTTACCGACTTTAGCCCGTGCGATAAACAACCTATATGGAGCTCAAAGCGCCAGTGACTCTTTAGGCTACAAAGAGGTTAGCGTCCTAGACCTTGAACAATTAGTCGAAGCTGAAGAACATGAATTAATAGACAGTGAGGATCTCAATCACGATAGCTCGCCAATCAGTCGCTATATCCAGCAGATACTGCTGGATGCCGTACGTAAGCAAGCTTCTGATATCCATTTTGAACCTCATGAATCATGGTTTCGCGTCCGGTTTCGTTGTGATGGCTTGCTTGTTGAAGTGCAGCGACCTCCTCAGCACCTATGCCAAAGGTTAACCGCCAGACTAAAAATCCTCGCTAAGCTGGACATCGCCGAGCGCAGACTCCCGCAAGATGGTCGTATCACTCTCAATGTGACTCAAACTGATTCTATCGACATACGTGTATCGACTCTGCCTACCATATGGGGTGAAAAAATTGTCCTTAGATTGCTCGACAACAGAATGACCAGCTTTGACTTAAGCAGCCTTGGCTACAATCACATTCAAAGCGAAAGCTATCGTCAGGCACTAACCAAGCCTCAGGGACTAATTCTAATCACTGGCCCCACGGGAAGCGGTAAGACTCTGTCTTTATACAGTGGACTTAACATCATCAATCAGAATGAGATCAACATCGCGACGGCAGAGGACCCCGTAGAGATTCACCTAACAGGAATCAATCAGGTGCAAATTCAACCTCAAATCGGCTTTGATTTCGCTCAGGCACTCAGAGCCTTTCTACGTCAGGATCCCGATGTGGTTATGGTGGGTGAAATTCGCGATCGAGAAACTGCCGAGATAGCCACCAAAGCGGCTCAAACAGGCCATTTAGTCCTTTCAACACTCCATACCAACTCAGCAGCAGAAGCTATTCTTCGCCTCCAGAATATGGGAATAGAAGCTTTCAACCTTGCTGCTTCTCTTAGCCTCATCATTGCTCAGCGTTTGATCAGGTGCCTATGCCCTCAATGCAAGCGCCCTACAAAAGTCCAGACAGGTCAATATGAGGCTTCTTCTGAAGGTTGTCAGGACTGCAACCAAGGCTACTCAGGACGAACTGGTATTTATGAAGTACTCACAGTGACACCTGAAATTGCGCAAGCTATTAACGACGACGCCACAGCTCACCAGATTGAGGACTTAGCGATACAACAAGGCATGCAAACATTACCGCACTCGGGCTTAGAAAAATTGGCCCAAGGTATCACTAGTCAGGCAGAACTGCAGCGAATGCTGTTCTAGTAATCTACATGAAAGTCAAATTGAGACTGTACAAATGGCAAGGTATCAACACATCAGGTGCTCGGGTTAGAGGGAAAATGTTGGCAATGTGTGAAGCGCAGGTGATTAACCAACTTAATGAGCGCAACGTTCAAGTACGTCTCATTCATCATCGTTCTCCTTCCAGCTATCAGCGAATGAAGCACCGCATAAAAGCCAGTGACATCACCCGATTCACTCGTCAATGGTCAACTATGCTAATGTCCGGCTTGAACATTACTACATCGCTTAAACTGATTGCGAAAAACACTCATTGCGCTGAAATGAAATCCGTCCTGTGGCTTATTCAGCAACAACTCCAATCTGGTCAATCTGTTTCACAGTCGCTCAAGCAATCATCTCGATATTTTGATTGTCTTTACTTAGATATTGTTCGAGTGGGAGAACAGACAGGTCGCCTTTCCGAATCCCTGGAACGGATTGCGAGCTATCGAGAAAAGTCAGAGCAGCTCAAGGCCAAAGTCCTGCGTGCCGCTATATACCCCAGCATAGTGGTCATGACGGCTTTAATTGTCGCATTCTTAATGCTCACCCAAGTTATTCCTGAATTTGAGAGCATGTTTGGCGGATACGGGGCACAGCTGCCTTGGTTCACTCAGCAAGTGCTGGCTTTATCTCAGACAACGCAACATCACAGCATCCATCTCACGACAGGCATTCTTCTCGCAGCCCTGAGCATTACGCTTGGTTATCGCTGTTCGAGTCGCTTTCGCTTTTGGCTTGATGAAATCAAAACCCACTTACCGATTGTTGGCAATGTGCTAGTGAAAGCTTCATTAGCTCGCTTCAGTCATACGCTTGCTATTAGCCTGAACTCTGGATTACCCATCATTTCAAGCTTAAATATCGCGGCACGTACCACTGATAACCGTCACTATCAGCGAATCATCGAACAAGTCACACAGCAGGTAAGCACTGGAGTTGCATTGAATGCGGCAATGCGTAGGTCAGGCAATATTCCCGAGCTTCTATTGCAAATGATCATGATAGGGGAAGAATCCGGTCAACTTGACAAGATGCTCAACCAAATCGCCAATCAATATGAAGCAGAGGTTGAGTCTGTCATCGAGAATCTGGGCAAAGCTATCGAGCCCATGCTCATCCTGCTACTTGGCGGGTTGGTGGGAAGTTTGGTGATCGCTATGTATCTGCCTATCTTTAACTTAATGAACATTATGGGATAGTATATCCGCCATAACTCAAATACGACGTGCACAACCAGCTGAATCATTTATGGATCTGTTTAACTATTACCCGTGGTTGTTTCCCACACTTGCCACTATTTTTGGCCTGATCATTGGCAGTTTTCTCAACGTAGTAATCCACCGTTTACCACAAATGATGGAGCGAGAGTGGCGACACGAGTGTGCTGAAAGCTTCCCAGAATACGGTATCGCTCCTCCACACGGTACCTATAACCTCAGTATTCCTCGCTCCACCTGCCCAAGCTGTAAAACGCAAATCCGTAATCTCGACAATATCCCAGTTATTAGCTGGCTACTTTTGCGTGGTAAATGTCGTGCCTGTCAGGCCAAAATTAGCCCTCGCTATCCGTTGGTTGAGTTGCTGTCAGGTGCAATGAGCTTTGCTATTGCTTATCAGTTTGAACTGAGCGCTTTTGCCATCGCCCTGCTATTTTTTACCTTCGTCCTGATTGCGGCAACATTCATTGATTTTGATACCATGCTGCTGCCAGACCAGCTTACCTTTCCGCTAATTTGGTCAGGTATTGCTCTTGCCTTATTAGACTTCAGCCCGGTTTCCCTGCAAGATTCTGTTATTGGGGCTATGGCGGGTTATTTATGTTTATGGTCTGTCTACTGGGGCTTCAAGTTACTCACTGGTAAAGAAGGCATGGGCTATGGAGATTTCAAACTTCTTGCCGCACTAGGCGCTTGGTTAGGTTGGCAGTACTTGCCTGTTATCGTGTTACTTTCCTCATTAGTAGGCCTAGTCTTTGGCATTATTCAACTGCGACTACAAAAGCAAGGTATAGATAAAGCTTTTCCATTCGGCCCTTATCTCGCTATTGCGGGATGGGTCAGTGCCATGTGGGGAGAGAACATCATAAATTGGTACTTCACACAAATCTTGGGGATCTGATATGCCTTTTGTTGTCGGATTGACTGGCGGCATTGCCAGTGGAAAAACCACCGTAGCCAACCTTTTTCAAAGCCAATTTGGCATTGAGATTGTTGACGCTGATGTCGTGGCTAGGGAAGTGGTTGAACCCGGAAGTGAAGGCTTAAAAGCCATTGAGGAGCGTTGGGGATCAGGTATCTTATTACATGACGGAACATTAAACCGAGCTAAGCTTAGAGAAGTCATCTTTGCTAATGAAGAGGAAAAAGCTTGGATCAATGGATTGCTTCACCCCATGATTCGCGAAAAAATGCTGGCTGATATCGCTAAGGTTACATCACCCTACGGTTTGTTGGTGATTCCGTTAATGGTCGAAAACAACCTGCAAAGCTTGGCAGATAGAGTCTTGGTAGTTGATGTAGACAAACAAACCCAAATGCGGAGAACAGTGGAAAGAGACGGTGTTCCACTGGAGCAAGTGGAGTCAATCTTAGCTGCGCAAGCTAGTCGTACACAACGGCTGGCGATCGCAGATGATGTGATTAAAAATAATGCAACAAACCAAGAACTTTTGCCTCAAATCACAGAATTACATCAAAAGTACCTAGAAATATGTAGGGAAAATCGGTGAGAATAAAGGAAGAAGAATCTAAGGCCGCATGTAATGACAACGCACTTTTTTGAACATCCATTAAATGAGAAAACTCGCATATATCTGCGCGTTGAAGCTTTGCTGAATCAGTTAAGTGTTTCTTCTCAATTTAGTGATGACATGCAGCACTTGTTGTTCTTTCGTTCCTTGTTTGATCTATTAGAAATCTTCGAACAAATACAGTTAAAAAGTGAACTGGCTAAAGACATTGAAAAACAGCGCTTAACCTATCGCTCATGGCTTGATGTCGAAGGAGTCGATCAGGACATGCTAAGTAACATCCTGGCTGAAGTCGATAATGTGCACAGCAAGTTGATGGCGGCAGAACGTTTTGGTCAAAGCCTGAAAGAAGATCGTTTTCTCAGTGCTATACGCCAAAGGTTCAACTTACCCGGCGGATCATGCTGCTTTGACCTACCAGCTCTGCACCATTGGCTGCACTTACCTGTAGAGCAGAAAACCAGAGACACTAACCTCTGGTTGGATACACTTCAGCCCCTGACAGACGCTCTCAAACTTTGGTTGCGCCTAACTCGTGAAACAGGCCACTTCCAACCACAAGAAGCCGCAGCTGGTTTCTACCAAAGTGATGCAGAGGATGCCAATATTCTACGCCTCGAAATTCCAATGCAATACGGTGTGTTCCCTATGATTTCCGGCCATAAAAACCGTTTTGCGATTAAATTTATCAACTTTGCTTCAGGACAAGCTTCCGTTGATAACATTCAATTCCGTCTGGCAGTATGTAGCTAACTGAGATAGCGCTATACTCGACCAGAGTTCAACATTTTCAGAGATAATCCCATGTCCAAAATTACCATCGTACCTTGCCCAAAATGCGGTACAGAAGTCGAGTGGGGAGAACAAAGCCCTTACCGTCCATTCTGCAGTAAACAATGCCAAATGATCGACTTTGGTGAATGGGCCGATGAAGAGAACAGTATTCCAGGCGCACCGGATATGTCAGATTCTGATGGATGGTCTGAGGAGCAATATTAACTGAGGCGTGTCATTTACTCAGGCATAGAGGGCTGGTGTGAGAACATCAGCTCTTTTATTATCTAACCGTAACGCTCAGGTTGTTTTATAAAGCTACTTTTGTTTTAGCTAAGGACGTAGATATTTTCCTTTCTAACCTAGAAAGAGCGATTGAGTTTGGCAGTACATGAGCACCAATAACAAGGGTAGATAGGAAGTTATATACAACGAATAAAAAAGCGGAGGCCTAAGGCCTCCGCTAATACTATGAGAACGCTAGTTATAGCATTACTTCTTAGCAAGCTTCTCTTTAATACGAGCTGACTTACCAGAACGCTCACGTAGGTAGTACAGTTTGGCACGACGTACTGCACCGCGGCGTTTAACTTCAATGCTATCAACCATTGGAGAGTGAGTTTGGAACGTACGCTCTACACCTTCACCGTTAGAAATCTTACGTACAGTGAATGCAGAATGTAGACCACGGTTACGAACACCGATTACAACGCCTTCAAAGGCCTGTAGACGCTCACGGTCACCTTCTTTTACCTTAACTTGAACAACAACTGTGTCACCAGGTGCAAAGTTAGGTAGGTCTTTTTTCATTTGCTCTTCTTCAAGAGCCTTGATGATGTTACTCATTTTCAATATTCCTAGAATAAACTGATACTAAATTTAATAGGTTACTTCGCGTTATGTTCTTTAATGAACTCAGCGAGTAATAATTCCTGTTCGTCAGTCAGAGCTAGGTTTTCCAGGAGCTCTGGTCTTCTTATCCAGGTACGGCCTAACGACTGCTTGAGTCGCCAGCGACGAATGTCCTTATGGTTACCGGATTTCAGTACTGTAGGTACCTCTTCTCCATCTAACACTTCCGGACGCGTATAGTGCGGACAGTCCAATAAACCATTGGCAAAAGAATCTTCTTCTGCTGACGCAAAATCTCCCAGTACTCCCGGTATAAACCGAGATACCGAGTCGATTAGCGTCATGGCTGGAATCTCTCCACCCGTCATCACGAAATCTCCGATTGACCATTCTTCGTCAACCTCAGATTGGATGATACGCTCATCTACCCCTTCGTAGCGGCCGCAAATCAGAAGTAAATTCTCATTTGTTGCCAGCTCTTCCACCCCTTGCTGATCGAGTTTACGACCTTGAGGTGATAGGTAAATAACTTTCGTCTTACCCGGTGAGGCTTGTTTAGCGGTATGGATAGCGTCACGCAAAGGCTGAACCATCATAAGCATACCTGGGCCACCACCGTAAGGTCTGTCATCGACAGTTCGATGCTTGTCGTGAGTGAAATCACGAGGATTCCAAGTCTCAATCGACAAGAGACCTTTCTTAACCGCTTGACCTGTTACCCCAAAATCAGTAACAGAACGGAACATTTCAGGAAATAGGCTAATTACGCCAACCCACATGTTTATCTCGCTCTGGTAATTTGGAGTTTAGAATCCAGGATCCCAGTCAACTTCGATCCGTTGAGCTTCACGATCAATCAACTTGATCACTTGCTCTTCAAGGAACGGAATTAATCGTTCCTTTTGCCCAAAAGCATCTTTCAAATTTGCTTTAACCACCAAAACATCGTTGGAACCCGTTTCAAGCATGTCAGAGACAGTGCCTAAGTCATAACCTTTATCAGTTACAACCTGCATTCCAATCAAATCACGCCAGTAGAACTCATCTTCTGGCAATTCTGGCAGTACCGCAGGGTCAATTGCGATTTCAAAGTTAGTCAGTAATTGCGCTTCTTCACGCACGTCCAGACCTTCCAGCTTTACCACCAAACCTTTGTTATGGCGCTTCCAGCTTTCTACTTTTCGCTCAACCCACTCACCTTTCTGGTTAATAAACCAAGGTGCGTAATCAAATATGCTTTCGGTATTGTCTGTGTAGGAAAAAACTTTAAGCCAACCACGAATGCCGTAAGTAGCACCAAACTTACCTACAACAATTTTCTCGCTGCTCATTGTTTCTTTACCTTTCATCGACATAAGCTAATTACTACTTCTTAAATTAAGAATTAAGCCGCTTTTTGAGCGTCTTTAACTAGCTTAGCTACGCGGTCAGATAGAGATGCGCCTTGACCAACCCAGTGGTTAACGCGGTCTAGGTCTAGACGTAGACCTTCTTCTTGACCTTTAGCAGTTGGGTTGAAGAAACCAACTTTCTCAATGAAACGGCCAGTTGCAGCGTTGCGGCTGTCCGCTACTACGATTTGATAAAATGGACGCTTCTTAGCGCCGTGACGTGCCAAACGAATGGTTACCATGTCGTCCTCTTTGCTTTCTCAAAAATAAAATTAACCCCAGGAACCGCTTAATGAAAAACAGTTTGGGGTCTCGTGCCAAAATAAAGCTCCGGAATTTTACTCTTATTCCGGAGCAATGCAAGGTCTTTAGCTACTTTTTCACCAACATAAAACGAAACTTAAGTTTGTGACCGAGCTAACACCTTGAAATTTTTATTGCGGATGCGAATTAGCGACCAAATGGGTTAAAACCGCCACCACCACCCATGCCGCCCATACCACCCATCATGCCTTGCATGTTGCGCATCATGCCTTTCATGCCACCCTTCTGCATTTTCTTCATCATTTTTTGCATCTGAGTGAACTGTTTTAATAGGCGGTTGACGTCTTGAACCTGAGTACCAGAGCCCGCAGCAATACGCTTCTTACGTGATCCCTTGATCAATTCAGGACGCTGGCGCTCTTTCATGGTCATAGAGTTGATGATGGCTTCCATTTGCTTAAACATCTTATCGTCAACTTTGTCTTTGACGTTATCTGGTAAGTTGTTCATGCCCGGTAGCTTATCCATCATGCCCATCATGCCGCCCATGTTCTGCATCTGACCAAGTTGTTCACGGAAGTCTTCAAGGTCGAAGCCTTTCTTCTCTTTAAACTTCTTAGCCAGCTTCTCTGCTTTCTCAGTATCAACATTACGTTGTAGATCTTCGATAAGCGACAGTACGTCACCCATACCAAGAATACGTGAAGCAACACGATCAGGGTGGAATGGTTCTAGTGCATCGGTTTTCTCACCGACACCCAAGAATTTAATTGGTTTACCTGTGATATGACGAACCGAAAGTGCCGCACCACCACGCGCATCACCATCGACCTTGGTTAGAATCACACCCGTCAGTGGTAACGCATCGCCAAACGCTTTCGCTGTGTTTGCGGCATCCTGACCAGTCATTGCATCGACAACAAACAGAGTTTCAACAGGATCAATTGCAGAGTGAAGCTCTTGGATCTCCCCCATCATCTGCTCATCGATCGCTAGGCGACCTGCAGTATCGACAAGAAGAACGTCATAGAATTTCTTCTTCGCATGGTCTATCGCGGCATTAGCAATATCAATCGGCTTTTGATCAGGCGAAGATGGGAAGAAATCGACACCAATGTCTGAAGCCAGCGTTTCTAGCTGTTTGATCGCCGCTGGGCGATAAACGTCCGCAGAAACAACCAAGACTTTCTTCTTGTCTCTCTCTTTTAACAACTTAGAAAGCTTACCAACCGAGGTGGTTTTACCTGCACCTTGCAAACCTGCCATTAGGATCACAGCTGGCGGCTGTGCAGCAAGGTTTAGAGCCTCATTGGACTCACCCATCACGGCTTCAAGTTCAGATTGAACAATCTTAATGAACTCTTGGCCAGGGGTTAGAGACTTAGAAACCTCTACGCCCACGGCGCCTTCTTTTACGCGTTTGACAAAATCACGTACAACCGGAAGAGCGACGTCGGCTTCAAGCAGCGCCATGCGCACTTCACGCAAAGTGTCTTTTATATTGTCTTCGGTCAAACGACCTTTACCGCTGATATTCTTCAGCGTTTTGGATAATCGATCCGTTAAATTCTCAAACATCTTAGTCTCTTTACCTGAGCGACTCACAGTGTAGTCGCCCTAAAATGGCGACAAATTACTGTGAGTATACCTTAGCCAGTCCTTGCTTTGCACTGCCGTGATAACATTTGATCTCTCCCGTGACACAAATCAGGGAGATAAGTCATAGCCCAAGCTGTTGATGCAAGGTATAATTTATTAAAAATCCACCAGATCTTAGAAAAGAATGGACAACTTAATCGCCGTTGCTGCTGCAATACTCTATTTCTTAGCAATAGCAACCATAGTACCGGGGCTTGTACATCAAACAGGGATCCGAGCCAAAACTGTCTTGATCAGTGCTTTCTTAGCGCTCGCTTTTCATGCCTGGTTATTAAGTGATTTGATTATTGAAGGATCAGGGCAGAATTTGAGTATCCTCAATGTCGCTTCCTTGATCAGTTTTATTATTTCTCTGGTTTTAAGTCTGGCGATGCTGAGAACACGCCTATGGTTTCTTTTGCCCGTAGTATATAGCTTTGCAGCAATAAACTTATCTGCAGCCGCTTTCTTACCCAGTACGTTTATTACTCATTTAGAGCAAGATCCAAAACTGCTGATCCACATTTCTCTGGCGCTTTTCTCATACTCAACGCTCACCATTGGTGCTCTTTATGCTCTGCAACTAGCTTGGTTAGATCACAAACTAAAAACCAAAAAAGCCTTAGTGATTAACCCGAACCTACCACCATTGCTGATGGTCGAGCGACAGCTCTTTAAGATCATCTTGGTTGGTAACCTGCTGCTAACCGGCACCCTGCTCACTGGCTTTATTTTTGTGCAAGATATGTTTGCTCAAGGAAAAGCGCACAAAGGCATCTTGTCCTTTATTGCTTGGGTGGTCTACTCCATTCTGCTCTGGGGTCACTATCAGAAAGGATGGCGGGGTCGAAAAGTGACTTGGTTTGCCGTTGCCGGAGCGACTTTGCTGACACTGGCTTATTTTGGCAGCCGCTTTGTTCGCGAGATCATTCTTAACTAATTGATATTCAAAGGTGCATAGACTGCACCTTTCTTTTACAATACTTCGCCCGATACCTGAGATTGACTTAGCGCTTTTGTTAGGTCATAAATTAATCAAACATCAAAAGGAAAAGATAAGTTTTGGACGACATATCAACGGGTCTCTTGTTTGCGCTACTCGCGTGTCTGATTGTTATTTCAGGATATTTCTCAGGTTCAGAAACCGGCATGATGGCTCTGAATCGCTACCGTCTCAAACACCTTGCGAATAATGGGCATAAAGGCGCTAAACGCGTCGAAAAGCTATTGGATCGCCCAGATCGTTTGATTGGTTTGATTTTAATTGGTAATAACCTCGTCAATATTCTCGCCTCAGCAATCGCGACTATTCTTGGAATGCGCTTATACGGTGACATCGGAGTTGCCATTGCAACGGGTGCGTTAACTATGGTGATCCTCGTTTTCGCAGAAGTAACACCAAAAACGCTCGCAGCACTCTACCCCGAACGTGTTTCCTACGCGAGCAGTATCCTTCTCAGCATCTTGATGAAGTTACTGTCACCACTAGTGATGCTGGTTAACTTCATTACTAATGGTTTTATACGCTTGCTTGGTATTCGGGCTAATCACGGCGGTGATGATCATCTAAGCTCAGAAGAACTGCGTACTGTCGTTAACGAAGCAGGAAGCCTGATCCCAAGACGCCACCAAGATATGTTGATTTCCATCCTCGATCTAGAGCATGTCACTGTTAATGACATCATGGTGCCTAGAAACGAAATCACAGGCATCGATATTAATGATGACTGGAAATCTATTGTTCGCCAGCTGACCCATTCTCCTCATGGTCGCGTCGTGCTATACCGCGACCAGATTGACGAAGTCGTCGGTATGCTGCGCTTGCGTGAGTCTTACCGCCTGATGCTGGAAAAAAACGAATTTAACAAAGAGACTCTGCTCAGAGCCGCAGACGAAGTTTACTTTATTCCTGAAGGCACTCCGCTCAATATTCAGCTGTTGAAGTTTCAGCGAAATAAAGAACGTATCGGACTTATCGTCAACGAATACGGTGACATCATTGGCTTGATTACACTAGAAGATATTCTGGAAGAAATTGTTGGCGAGTTCACCACTTCGATTGCACCAAGTCTGTCTGAAGAAATCACCCCACAGGGTGATGGCAGCTTCTTAATTGAAGGCAGTGCGAATATTCGCGATATCAACAAAGGGTTAATGTGGAAGCTACCAACTGACGGCCCTCGTACATTGAATGGTTTGATCCTTGAGCATTTAGAGGACATTCCTGAAAGCCACCTGAGCGTTCAAGTGTCGGGTCACCCAATGGAAATCGTCGAGTTAGAAGAGAACCGTATTAAGCTGGTAAAAGTGTTTCCAAGTAACGCTAAAGAAAGTTAATAAATAGCAGAGCGAAAAATAATAAAGCCTTGGCAATGCCAAGGCTTTTTCTTTACTTAAGAAGCATTTATTCTTCGTTCATGCTGAACAGGCTTTCCATGTTCAGACCTTGTTTGATCAGGATCTCTCTTAAACGACGTAGGCCTTCAACCTGAATCTGACGAACACGTTCACGAGTTAGGTTAATTTCACGTCCTACTTCTTCCAGTGTTGACGGCTCGTAGCCCAATAATCCAAAACGACGTGCTAAGACTTCTTTCTGCTTAGGATTCAGTTCATCCAACCAATGGATCAATGAAGATTTGATATCATCGTCTTGTGTGGACACTTCAGGATCAGAGTTGTTCACATCAGGAATAATATCTAGCAGTGCTTTTTCACCATCACCACCGATAGGGGTGTCTACAGAACTAATTCGTTCGTTGAGGCGTAGCATCTTGCTGACATCGTCGACTGGCTTGTCGAGTTGTGTAGCAATCTCTTCTGCTGTTGGTTCATGGTCCAGCTTCTGTGATAACTCACGAGCAGTACGCAGATAGATGTTCAGTTCTTTGACCACATGAATAGGCAAACGTATGGTGCGAGTTTGATTCATCAAAGCACGTTCAATCGTTTGACGGATCCACCATGTAGCATAGGTCGAGAACCGGAATCCTCTCTCTGGGTCAAACTTTTCAACCGCGCGAATCAAGCCTAAGTTGCCTTCTTCAATCAGATCAAGCAGAGCAAGCCCACGGTTGCTGTATCGACGGGAAATTTTCACCACTAAGCGAAGATTACTTTCAATCATTCGTTTACGCGCAGCTTCATCACCTCTTAGGGCACGGCGAGCGTACAAAACTTCTTCTTCTGCGGTGAGTAGTGGAGAGAAACCAATTTCTCCCAAGTAAAGTTGAGTGGCATCCAAGCTTTTTGTGGAAGCGTCAAACTCCTCTTTGGCGTCCTCTGCTTGGGTGCGGTTGGCGGTAGTAAGCCCGTTTGCCTGAATCGATTCCATTGTTGGTTCAAGCTCGAACTCTTCGACTTTCGTTGCTGTATTGCTGATACTCATAGCGCCTCCCCCTGGCGAGCTAGCAAGACATTACTACTTCTAATGTCGCTATTTACCTATTAAGTATTAGGGTAAGTAGCGTTTTGGATTCACTGACTTACCTTGATAGCGAATTTCAAAGTGTAGACGAACACTGTTGGTTCCAGAACTGCCCATTGTTGCGATTTTCTGGCCTGCTTTTACACTTTGTCCTTCGTGTACGAGCAACCGTTCATTATGCGCATAAGCACTGAGGTAGTTATCGTTATGTTTGATAATCACGAGATTACCATAACCGCGCAGCGCGTTACCCGAATAAACAACGGTGCCATTAGCTGTAGACGTTATCGGCTGACCTCGCTGTCCTGCAATGTCGATGCCTTTATTCCCTTGGTCTCCAGCTGAGAAGTTTTTGATTACCCTCCCTTTGGTTGGCCATAACCATTTAGAGATTTTCTCATTCTTTGGTTTAGAGCTACTGACCGATTTGTTAACGTTTTGTTTACTTTTAGAACCAACATACTCCTTTGATTTTGATTGATCAACCTTCTTAACTGGATCTTTTTTAACCACTTTTTGTTTGCTTTGCGTGCCTTTAGAGCTAACCGCTTGATTCGAGTTTTTACTCGATTTTATAGATGATGTTGATACCGCTGCGACAACAACAGGTGCAGATACCGCACCAGCGCCTGTACCACCGTACGCTGGCGGGTTATAGGCAGGTTGCCAAAGTTTTAGTTTTTGACCAGGAAAGATGGTGTATGGCGCCGTTAAGCCATTGTAACGAATGATATCTTTTACATCTTTATCTGTGACGTACGCAATAAAGTAAAGCGTATCACCTTTCTTGACCTGATAGTAACTGCCTCGGTAGCTACCACGTGAGATAGAACTGTAGTCTTTGTTGAGACCTGAAACTGGCGCAGGGGAATGAGCAGCACATCCAATCAGTATGCTACTTAAAGCCACAACAGGAATAAACTTAGACCAACACTTCATAGTTAAGCAAGTTCACCAGCAATCAGGGGAACAAAACGTACATCTTCGATAATTTGAGATAAAAACTCATCGCCCTGACGGGTAATTTTCAGTAACTGCTGGACACCTTCACCGACCGGAATCACCAGAATGCCTCCTTCCGAGAGTTGCTCAAGCAGTACAGGAGGCACGGAAGCTGCCGCTGCGGTGACAATAATTGCGTCAAATGGTCCTTTCACGGCCCAGCCTTGCCAACCATCTCCATGCTTCGTCGATACATTATAAATATCCAGTTGCTTAAGGCGACGCTTTGCCTCCCACTGGAGAGACTTGATGCGCTCTATCGAATAAACATGATCCACCAACTGAGCTAGTACAGCCGTCTGATAACCAGAGCCGGTCCCCACTTCTAAGACTTTGCTTGTCGAGCGAAGTTCAAGCATTTCGGTCATCTTAGCAACAATATAGGGCTGAGATATGGTCTGCCCCTGACCGATGGGTAATGCGTTGTTGTCATACGCTTGATGTACCATCGCCTGAGAAACAAACCGTTCTCGCGGCAAAGCATAAATTGCGTTGATCACGTTTTGATCCTGAATGCCGCTGGCGACCAGAAAGTCGATCAATCTATCGGCATGTGGATTCATCATTCTTACTTGTCCTTCAACCAGTTATCCATACTGCGTAACGACTCATGAGCCGTCAGGTCTACTTGGAGCGGGGTAAGTGAAACAAAACCCTGCTCGATGGCATAGAAATCAGTACCTTCTCCAGCATCCTGTTCCTTACCCGGAGGCCCTAACCAATAAATATCATGACCTCGCGGATCTTGCTGCTTGATCATCGCTTCCGCGTGATGGCGCGCACCTAACCTAGTGACACTGATACCTTTCAGCGCATCAGATGGCAGATCGGGAATATTGATATTTAATAATCTATTGGTTGGTATCGGAGCCGTAAGGTGCTGCTCGACAATGTCTCTTGCGATATGAGCAGCCGTTGCAAAGTGAGTTTTACCTACCAAAGAAAAAGCTATCGACTGAACCCCAAGGAAATGCCCTTCCATTGCAGCAGCCACCGTACCGGAATAAAGCACATCATCACCCAAGTTCGCACCATGATTAATACCCGTCAGTACCAAATCCGGAAGGTCATCTTTCATCAGCTCATTTAATGCAAAGTGCACACAATCGGTAGGTGTTCCCTGAACAGAATATATACCTGCCGATAACTCTTTGACACGCAGAGGTTGTTCAAGTGTAAGTGAGTTTGATGCTCCAGAGCGATTTCGATCAGGCGCCACAATGGTAATGTCGGCAAGGTCGCTCAATGCTTCAGCCAAAGCATGAATCCCCTCAGCATGCACTCCATCATCGTTACTTAATAATATTTTCAGCGCTTTCTTATTCATTCGTAGCTGCGCTCCACTTCCTGTTCCTGAATAAGCTCACGAATGATTGCGGTGGCGAAACAGCCAGCATCCAAAGAGAATCGCAATGTTATTGTGTCCTGCTCAACACTCCAAGAGAGCTCCTGAGGTTTTAGCGCTACAGGTCGGCGGTCATGGCGCATACGATTTCCGCGAATCAGAGCCATCAAGTCAGGCTCAGCATCCAGATAGGGCTGTTCCAAAGCCAGCGCCTTCTCTGTAGTAGGCAAAGCATTGTCACCCGCCATCGCTGCCGTTATCTGGGCATCGCCTTGCTTAACGGTCTCGTTAAGTTCTGCCAGTGCTTCTGATTCAGCAATGACAACGCCTTCAGAAGCCTGAATACAATCACCTTCAATAACCTGATTAAACACATCTTGTTCAATGCGTTGTGACACTATGTTGTTGAAGATCCACGAGCGTGCTGCCGAAAGATACAAGCTTCTTTTATTTTGGTTTCGAGTGCGCACATTCTCACGGCCCCAACGTCTTGCTTCATTGAGATTGTTACCGTTGTTCCCGAAACGCTGACTACCAAAATAATTTGGAACACCGTGTTGGCGGATGGATTCCAGTCGCACAAGTACATCTTCGACATCACTTACTTCTGTCAACGTGATGATAAAATCGTTTCCGATTAAATCACCTGGGCGTAATTTTTTGTTGTGGCGGCTGGTTTCAACAATCTCAATACTTGGATGTTGGCTGAGAAACGCTCTGAAATCAGGAGTATCCCCTTTAGGCAGATGAACACTTAACCACTGCTCAGTCACAGCATGACGATCTTTTAAACCAGCCCAGCTGACATCTTTCGATTTCACGCCGCAGGCTTTCGCCAGCTCATTTGCAACAAAGCTGGTGTTCTCTCCCGTCTTACGGATACGCACCATCAGATGCTCCCCTTCGCCAGTAAAGGCAAAGCCAAGATCCTCGTTAACCTGAAAATGCTGCGGCTGGGCTTTCAACTTCCCCGTGGCTTGAGGTTTTCCATTCAAATAGGCAAGTGAAGATAAAATGTCAGTCATAATGTTACCGTTACCCCTTTAAGCGATAGTCACCAAGGCGTAGTTTTTATTGTTGTTTTATAAGTAATACGACCGCTTCGGTCGCAATACCTTCTTTGCGGCCAGTGAAACCAAGGCGCTCAGTCGTTGTCGCTTTGACATTCACATTGCCAATATCCGTTTCAAGGTCTTGCGCAATTACTTCACACATCGCCGTGATATGCGGGGCCATTTTGGGTGCTTGAGCCATAATGGTGACGTCCGCATTTCCCAGTATATACCCTTGTTCTTTAACTCTGCGGTACACGTCGCGCAGCAAATCTCGGCTGTCCGCCCCTTTCCATTCATCATCGGTATCAGGAAAGTGACGACCAATATCACCCGCTGCAATGGCTCCGAGTAAAGCGTCACATAGAGCATGTAGAGCAACATCACCATCTGAGTGAGCGATCAGCCCTTGCTCATACGGCACAGAAACACCACTTATAATTACCGGGCCTTCGCCACCAAACTTGTGAACGTCGAAGCCGTGACCAATACGAATCATGATTTATCCTTTATTACGATTAAGATAAAACTCTGCGAGCGCTAAATCTTCGGGCTGAGTAATTTTTATATTATCCGCCGAACCCTGTACCAGAGCTGGAGATTGCCCAGACCACTCCATTGCAGACGCTTCGTCAGTAATCGTAATACCTTTCAAAAGCGCCTCACTCAGGGCCGTGGTCAGCTGCTCAGTTTTAAACATTTGTGGAGTCAGTGCGTGCCACAGTGCTTCTCTATCTACAGTATGATCAATATTTTGACCTCTGTTTGCTCTTTTCATTGTGTCTCTAACAGGCGAAGCAAGAATGCCTCCAACCTCGTGCTGTAGTGACACCTCAATAAGCTTATCTAAATCTTGCTGTTTTACACATGGTCTGGCGGCGTCATGCACCATCACCCAATCGGCGAACTGATGGTCACAAACGAACTTCAGCCCAGACAATACGGAATCTGCTCGCTCCTTTCCTCCATCCACTTTTACCACCTGCGGGTTTTGAGCAATAGATAGCAGCGGAAAGTATGGATCACCGTCGGTAATCGATACGATGACTTTGTCTATTTTAGGGTGTTGCAGTAGTTTCTCGACGGTATGCTCAAGGACGGCTTTATCGTTAATAGATAGGTACTGCTTTGGGCGATCTGCCTGCATGCGACTGCCAACACCAGCAGCAGGGACTATAGCGACAATGGAAGGGTTCACTTGCGTCATGCTTAGTTGCCATCTCCGACAATGCGGTAAAACGTCTCACCTTCTTTTACCATTCCCAGTTCATGGCGAGCACGCTCTTCGATAGCGTCTAGCCCCTGGCGAAGGTCATCAATTTCAGCAAACATTTCATTGTTTCGGTTCTGCAGATTGCCATTGACCTGATGCTGAACTTCAATTTCAGCATTGACCGACTGAAACTCAGAAATGCCATTTTTGCCCAGCCACAAGGTGTACTGCAGCCAGCCTAATAACGAGAGTAAAGTTAGGGCAAAAATTCGCATAAAATATTCTAAGAATGAGAGATATAGAAAGACCACATATATATCATAATGTCGCTTTTCAAGCGAGATTGACGCATGTGGTCTTTACAAAGATATTGATTAACTTCTGCGCTTACTGCAGGAGTAAGAATGCAAACAAGCCGAAGCCGAGGATTAATCGGTAAATCACGAAAGGTGTCATCCCCATTCTAGAGATCAGTTTCAGGAAGAAATGAATACATACGTAGGCGCTGATAAACGAGGTTACGATCCCTGTCAGCAAAACGCCTAGATAAATAGGGTCGCCACTGCTCACCAATTTCAGACCTAAGTAACCACCAGCCAATAAAATGATAGGGATAGACATGAGGAAAGAAAATCTTGCAGCCGCTTCACGGGTAAAGCCTAAGTACAATGCTGCCGTGATTGTCGCGCCAGAACGAGAAGTGCCAGGAATCATGGCTAGTGCCTGAGCAACACCGATAAACAATGCTTTCTTCCAATCTGCCTGATACTCATCATCCGCGAGGCTGGCATGTTTATCGACATACCACAGCAATAGGCCAAAAACGATGGTGGTGGTCGCAATCACCCATGCACTGCGCAGATACAATTCTATAAAGTCTTTCATTAGCAAACCAAACACACACGCAGGAATGGTTGCTAGAATGATCATCCACGCCAGTTTTGCTTCTTTACTGCGATCACCCTTAAAAATAGACGCGAAAAAGGCCGACAGTAACGACACTACTTCACTACGGAAATAGATCATGACAGCTGCCAACGTGCCAACGTGCACTGCCACATCGAACGCTAAACCTTGATCTTCCCAGCCCAATACTGCTGAAGGCAGGATTAAGTGCGCTGAGCTGGAAATAGGCAAAAACTCGGTAAGACCTTGTATTAAGGCCAGAATAAACGCTTCAAAATAACTCATTAGATACTCAATTATGTTTGGTAATCAAACCAGAGGTCGACTTTGTTTAAGGTTTCTGGATAAGACGATTCGCGCCAGATTTGGCGTATGGTTCGACCATCACCTGGCACACAAAGTTCAGCGCATAACTCATTAAGTGGCTCAATCACAAAACCGTATTTGTAGATATCGCTACGAGGCAATTCTGGAGCCTGTTCAGAGACATGATGGCCAAATAAGATGATGTCCAGGTCAACAGTTCGCGGCTGAAACTTCTGCGCATGTTCTTCGCGCCCCCATTTGAGCTCAATATGACGCAGTTGTCGTGAAAATTCCGTTAAACTTAATGGCGTTTTCATTTCTACGACAAGGTTATAGAAGGTGTCCCCCTCGAACCCAACCGCTTCACATTCATAAATCGTGGACAATCGAAGATCCTGACCTAGCTCAGACAACTCAACTATCGCGGCTTCAATATGTTTACGCCTTTCTACATTGGATCCTACTCCAATGTATGTGGTATTCATGCCACGCCTCGTTCAATGATCACTCCAACACCCGAAGCTTGCGGTACCGCACTAGGTTTGGTGAGGCGAATCTTGACCCATGGCACACTGAATTGCGTCATGATCAATTGAGCCACTTCTTCAGCCACACGCTCGACAAGTAAAAAACGGCCAGATTCAATATGAGATAACACTGCTGAGCTGACTTGCGCATAGTCCAGCGCATCAACCACATCATCACTTTTACCTGCTGGTTGGTTGTCATGAGCCATTTCAATATCCAAAACCAGCTTTTGTTTGATTTCCTGTTCCCAATCGTAAACGCCGATAGTGGTGATCACTTCTAACTGCTCGATAAATACTTTATCCATGCGCTTTGCTTCCTTTAGAGGTCGGATACCCAAATCAGGTAAAAAGTCGTACTATTTTTATCTCAAACGCCACGCAGTTGGTAGTTTGAGTATTCTAAGCGCGATATGATATCAATTACTTGCCTAGCTAACATCTCTTTATAACGAGTAACTTTACTATGACGCCACTAGCACTTGTCATGATCATCTTTGCCTATCTATTGGGCTCGATCTCGAGTGCAGTTTTGATCTGTCGCGTACTCAGGCTTCCTGACCCTCGTGGAGTCGGCTCTCATAACCCAGGGGCGACCAACGTGTTAAGAATTGGTGGCAAAAAGGCAGCTGCGGCAGTGCTGCTGTGCGATATGCTCAAAGGGACTATTCCCGTCTGGGGTGGTTACTTCCTGAATATCGATCCGATCATTCTTGGCGTAATTGCGATCGCAGCCTGTTTAGGCCATATGTATCCGATCTTCTTTCATTTTAAAGGTGGTAAAGGCGTTGCGACTGCCCTAGGCGCCATAGCCCCAATAGGGCTCGACTTAACAGCAATGATCATTGCGACATGGTTGTTGGTTGTATTGATTTTTCGTTATTCATCTCTGGCTGCCATCATCACGGTACTGTTAGCCCCTTTATATACGTGGATGATCAAACCTCAATACACATTACCTGTCGCTATGCTATGTTGCCTGATAGTGTTCAGACACCACCAAAATATCAGACGCTTGTTTGAGGGAACGGAACCCAAAGTCGGCGAGAAAAAGAAAGGACTCAATAAGGCCTCATGAAGAGGCCTTATTATTGTTTAGCTATATACCTTGGAAAGGAAGTTCTGAAGCATTGCGGTAACAAATTCCGGTTGCTCTAGGTTAGCAATGTGACCAGCTTTCGGCACCTGAATAAGTTCTGAGCCCGTAATGCAATCGTTCATTAAATACGATTCCAGGACCGGACGAGGAATGTCTTCTTGCCCTACAGCGATCAGCACAGGTAACGCGAACTTCTCAATATCTTCGATTTGGTCTCGACGACCAAACACCATTCGCCCCATACGTGCGACTTCCGCAGCTTGCTGACCCTTCAGATTAGATAACTTCTCTCGAAATCCAGCCACTAAATCAGGTGACTTTTGCTCTGCATTTCGCGCAAAAAACATCGGAGTAACAATATCAACGATAGGCTCTGGCACCATTTGTGCGGCCGAAATAGTTTCCAACATAGTGAAGTATTTTTTGTGGGTCACTTCTGGTTCTAAACCGACAAACGTATCCATCATAACCAGAGATTTGACACGCTCAGGTGCTAGATTCACCACTTCACTGCCCCACATACCACCAACAGAAAGCCCGATAATCGAAAACTGCTCAACTTCCAGATGGTCCATTAACGCTATAATCTGCTGAGCATAATCCACCAATGAGGTAGTTGAAGCCGGAGCAAACTCAGACTGACCATGAGCCCAAAAATCCGGCACTACGCAGCGATAGTTTTGACTCAATACTTCAATTTGAGGCGCCCACATTTCGCTGTCCCACAGATAGCTGTGACCAAAAACGATAACTGGGCCTTGGCCAACATCTTGATACGCCATTTGATGGCCATCTACAGCAAATTTATTCACAGTTTTTTCCATTGATAATATTTATAAAACCCAAGAGTATCATTAATGACAAAGTTAACACCTCGGATGTTTTCACTTTATCCGAGAATAAAGAAAAAAGGCCGACTCTCAAGAGCGGCCTTATAACAAGCAATCTATGCGATAGGTTCAAGCTGATCGATAGGCCAACGTGGCGTCGCCTGAACCGATAAATCCGCCAGCTCACCATTTTTCAATCGTTGCATACCTGCATACGCGATCATTGCTCCATTGTCGGTACAAAACTCGGTACGAGGGTAATAAACCTCACCGCCAATTTTCTGCGCAAGTTGTTCTAGATCAGCACGTAATCGACGATTAGCACTCACGCCACCCGCTATTACGATACGTTTAAAGCCCGTTTGTTCTAGCGCTCGCTTACATTTAATCGTCAATGTAGCACACACAGCTTCTTCAAACGCCAGTGCAATATCTGCACGAGTTTGTTCGTCATCACCATTCGCTGCAATGGTATTCGCTGTGAACGTTTTCAGCCCTGAGAAGCTCATATCTAAGCCAGGTCTATCTGTCATTGGACGAGGGAATTTGAAGCGCCCTGGCGTGCCTTTTTCAGCTAACTTGGAAAGCAGTGGACCACCTGGATAATCCAAACCCATCAGTTTAGCTGTTTTATCAAATGCTTCCCCTGCGGCGTCATCAATCGACTCACCGAGAATCTTATATTCACCAATGCCGTTCACTTCAACCATCATTGAGTGACCACCAGAGACCAAGACTGCGACAAATGGGAAGGGAGGAGGGTTATCTTCTAGCATAGGCGCGAGAAGGTGGCCTTCCATATGATGGACAGGCACTGCAGGTACACCCCACGCATACGCCAAGCTACGACCAATAGTTGCACCAACAAGCAACGCCCCAACCAAACCTGGACCTGCGGTATACGCCACTCCATCAATATCCTTTGGCGTCAGGTTCGCTTCGGCCATTGCGGCTTTGATCAATGGGATCGTCTTCTTTACATGATCTCGTGAGGCAAGTTCAGGTACCACACCACCATAATCGGCATGGAGCTTAACCTGACTATATAGCTTATGAGAAAGCAGCCCTTTCTCATCGTCGTAAATCGCGATGCCTGTTTCATCACATGAGGTTTCAATACCAATAATGCGCATGGTTTAACCTAGGTGTCTTAATCTCTGATTCAAAATTGGCGCAATCTTACCTCGGCTTGGCTTCGCAAACAAATTTTGTATACTGAATAGACTACAAAGGGCTTTACAAAGCCTATGTGATCGGATTAAAATTCCGCACCATTTTTGATCAAGCTGATTGTAGACCCAGCATTAAAGCTCGGTACTGTGAAGTCAGCATTAACGAATAACCCCTGAGGTGAAAGGCATATGCCAGTAGTTAAAGTACGTGAAAACGAACCGTTCGACGTTGCTCTACGTCGTTTCAAACGCTCTTGCGAAAAAGCAGGTATCCTTTCTGAAGTGCGTCGTCGTGAGCACTACGAAAAGCCAACTACAGTTCGCAAACGCGCTAAAGCAGCGGCTCAAAAGCGTCACGCTAAGAAGCTAGCTCGCGAAAACGCTCGTCGCGTTCGCCTGTACTAATAGCTAAGTCCAAAAGGATTCTAGTTATGGCTCTGATTGATACTCTCAAAGAAGAGCAAAAATTAGCGATGAAAGCCAAGGACAAACTTCGCCTTGGCACTATTCGTTTAGCTCTTTCCGCCATTAAGCAACGTGAAGTTGACGAACAGATTACTCTGGGCGACGACGATATTCTCGCTGTGCTGACGAAAATGGTTAAACAACGTCGCGACTCTGTCGCTCAATTCGAATCAGCAGGTCGACAAGATCTGGCTGACGCTGAGCAAGCTGAGATTGCTGTACTTGAGGACTTTATGCCTCAACCGCTAACTGATGAAGAAGTGGCGGCACTTATTGAGAGTGCTATTGCTGATTCATGTGCTGCGGGCATGCAAGACATGGGTAAAGTAATGGGCGTGCTTAAGCCTCAAATTCAAGGGCGTGCAGATATGGGTAAAGTAAGTGGTTTAGTTCGCGCTAAACTAGGTTAATTGCCCAACCCAAATTGCAGCAAGCCGTGCTATCCTCTGGAACGCACGGCTTGTTTGTATCTAGATTAGTCTTTTCTTTCTTTGTTAGGTTTTATGGCAGGACACATCCCCCGCAGTTTTATAGATGACCTACTGGCTCGACTGGATATCGTCGATATCATTGACGCTCGGGTAAAACTTAAGAAAAAAGGCAAAAACTACGGCGCCTGCTGCCCTTTCCACAACGAAAAAACACCTTCCTTTAGTGTTAGCCAAGAAAAGCAGTTTTATCACTGTTTCGGCTGTGGGGCACACGGCAATGCCATCGACTTCATGATGGAATATGAGCGCCTTGAATTCCCTGAAGCCATTGAAGAACTCGCCTCTTATCTTGGGATTGATGTGCCAAGAGAGCAGCGTCAGGGTGGCCGCTTTCCTGCCAATCAGCCTCAAGCAAACACCGAACAAAAACGTAATCTCTACGATTTAATGACTGGGATTGCGCAGTTCTATCGAGACCAGCTCAAACTTTCTACCAGTAAGGTCGCAATTGACTACCTCAAAGAGCGTGGTTTATCTGGTGAAATCGTTCAGAAGTTTGGCATCGGATATGTCGCTGATGAATGGGATCTGGTGCGGAAAAACTTTGGTCAGCAGAAACAAGCGCAAGATATGCTTGTATCAGGTGGGATGCTGATTGAGAACGACAAAGGCAACCGCTATGACCGCTTTCGCGGCCGGGTAATGTTCCCAATCCGTGATCGTCGAGGTCGAGTGATTGGTTTTGGTGGACGAGTTATTGGAGATGGTACACCAAAATACCTTAACTCTCCTGAAACACCTATTTTCCACAAAGGTAAAGAGCTTTACGGGCTATACGAAGTAACCCAAGCATACCGCGAGCCTCCTCAGATTCTTGTCGTCGAAGGCTATATGGATGTAGTCGCGCTAGCGCAATATGGTGTCGATTATTCAGTGGCCTCACTTGGTACGTCTACGACCGGTGATCATATTCAACTGCTGTTTCGTCAAACCAATACCGTTGTATGTTGCTATGATGGCGACCGCGCGGGTAAAGAGGCGGCTTGGCGTGCGCTAGAGAATGCGCTGCAATACCTGAAAACAGGTAATACTCTGAAGTTTTTGTTTCTTCCTGATGGTGAAGACCCAGATAGCTATATCCGAAAATACGGCAAAGATGCCTTTGAGCAGCAAATGCATCAAGCCATTCCGCTTTCACGCTACCTATTTGAAAATTTAATCGAGATTCATCAGCTCAACTTAGGAAGCAATGAAGGTAAGTCGGCGTTAAGAGCCCATGCAAGTAGCTTAATTAACAAAATTCCAGATCCTTATTTCCAAGAGTTACTGGAAAAGTTACTTGATGAACGTACAGGGTTTGATAACCGACTGCGCCAACCGCGCAGAAAGACAAATGAAACCAGACCTCAGCCACATAAGGAGCTCAAGCGCACTCCAATGCGTGAGGTTATCGCTTTGCTTATTCAAAATCCGAGCTATGCTCAAATGGTACCTGACCTCTCAAGCGTGAAAGGCTTATCGGTACCGGGATTAAGTTTATTTGTTGAGGTGCTTGAATATTGTCATCACCACCCCAATGTAAACACAGGCCAGTTGACCGAACACTGGCGAAATACGAGCCATGACGCTCTACTGTCTCGCTTAGCCGGATGGGAAATCCCGCTCGACGAAGACAACGAACAAGATATATTTTTAGACTCGCTGGACAAAATACTGGCTCAGTGCGTCGAAAAGCAAATTGAGAATCTGCAGGCCAAAGAAAGAAGTGTCGGTTTATCAACCGAAGAAAGAAGGGAGCTACTAGCACTAATGCTAGATTTAAAAGCGTAACCCTGTTCGAATAGTCAGCAACAAATTAATTTGTTAATATGTGTGGTTTGCACTCGCATACTAATTCCTTCACCAGATACTAAGTTGGATACCGTCTATGGATCAAAATCCGCAGTCACAGCTAAAACAACTTGTCATTAAAGGCAAGGAACAAGGCTATCTGACCTACGCAGAAGTAAACGACCACCTGCCAGCAGAAATCGTAGATTCCGAGCAGGTCGAAGATATCATTCAGATGATCAACGACATGGGCATTCGAGTAGTGGAAACCGCTCCGGATGCTGATGATCTTGCACTGAATGATGACGATACAATCACCGATGAAGACGCAGCTGAAGCTGCTGCTGCTGCGCTATCAAGCGTAGAGAATGAAATCGGCCGCACCACTGACCCAGTGCGCATGTACATGCGCGAAATGGGTACCGTAGAACTGCTGACTCGCGAAGGTGAGATCGATATTGCAAAGCGTATTGAAGATGGTATCAACCAAGTTCAAAATGCCGTTGCTGAGTATCCAGGAACCATCCCTTATATTCTTGAGCAGTTTGATAAGGTTCAGGCAGAAGAACTTCGCCTAACCGACCTTATCACGGGCTTCGTGGATCCAGACGCAGATGAAACGGCGGCACCAACAGCTACGCATATCGGTTCTGAACTTGCAGAATCAGATCTTGAAGATGAAGATGCTGAAGAAGAAGACGCGGAAGAGTCTGAAGACGATGAAGAAGAGGAAGATACAGGCATTGATCCTGAGCTTGCTCTAGAGAAGTTCACGGCTTTACGTAACACTTTCCAGAACTATCAGCTTGCTTGTAACGAGTATGGCAACGAGAGTCCGAAAGCAACACTTGCGCATGAAATGGTTATCGACGTCTTCAAAGAGTTCCGTCTAACACCTAAACAGTTTGACTACCTAGTTGAAGAGCTACGCACCTCAATGGAGCGTGTTCGTACTCAAGAACGCCTGATCATGAAAGCGTCTGTTGAGTATGGCAAGATGCCAAAGAAATCGTTCATTACCCTCTTCACGGGCAATGAGTCTAGCGAAGCTTGGTTAGACGAGATTCTCTCTTCAGATAAACCGTACGCGGAAAAAATCCGTCGCAGCGAAGATGATATTCGCCGTTCAATCATGAAACTAAAAGTGATTGAAGAAGAAACGTCGCTTACGGTTCAAAACATCAAAGACATCAGTCGCCGCATGTCTATCGGTGAAGCGAAAGCTCGCCGTGCTAAGAAAGAGATGGTTGAAGCAAACTTACGTCTGGTAATTTCTATTGCGAAGAAATACACCAACCGTGGCCTACAATTCTTGGATCTGATCCAGGAAGGTAACATCGGTCTGATGAAAGCAGTAGATAAGTTTGAATACCGCCGTGGTTACAAGTTCTCGACTTATGCGACTTGGTGGATTCGTCAGGCGATCACTCGTTCGATTGCTGACCAAGCACGAACTATCCGTATCCCGGTTCATATGATCGAGACGATCAACAAACTTAACCGTATCTCTCGTCAAATGCTTCAGGAAATGGGTCGCGAGCCGCTACCGGAAGAACTTGCAGAACGCATGCAGATGCCGGAAGACAAAATCCGTAAAGTTCTGAAGATTGCTAAAGAGCCAATCTCAATGGAAACACCAATCGGTGATGACGAAGATTCGCATCTAGGTGACTTCATTGAAGATACAACGCTTGAGCTACCTCTTGATTCGGCTACTTCTACAAGCCTTAAGGTTGCAACGAAAGACGTTTTGGCTGGTTTAACGCCTCGTGAGGCGAAAGTTCTCCGTATGCGTTTCGGTATCGATATGAATACTGACCATACGTTAGAAGAGGTTGGTAAACAGTTTGACGTAACACGTGAGCGTATTCGTCAGATTGAAGCAAAAGCACTACGTAAGCTTCGCCACCCTAGCCGCTCAGAAACTCTGCGCAGCTTCTTGGATGAATAACCAAGCAAATTGATTAAAAGGCGAGCATTAGCTCGCCTTTTTTATTGTTTATCGATTTAAGTGGATAAAATCTAAGCGCATTTACCCTAGATAGCGTCTAGACAGCTAGATCTGCATCCCCTATAATCATTGCCCTATATGGCCCCTTAGCTCAGTGGTTAGAGCAGTCGACTCATAATCGATTGGTCCGCAGTTCAAGTCTGCGAGGGGCCACCAAATACAAAAAAGCCTGATGAGGAAACTCATCAGGCTTTTTGCTTTCTAGATTTCTATTACCTCAGAAACCTTTGGCCTTTTTGATCAAGTCGTAGGCATTTTGAATCTCTTGTGCCTTCTCTTTGGCTACATTCATCATTTCTGGCGGCAAACCTTTTGCCATTAGCTTATCGGGGTGATGCTCATTCATCAACTTACGGTAAGCACGTTTAACTGTTTTTGTATCGGCACTACTGTCGACACCCAGCAACTTGTATGCATCACTTAATTGATCCGCAGTCGAGGCTTGTTGCCAACCGCCAGACTGGTGGGAATGCCCACCACCTGAGTGTCCTCCGAAGCCCCCTTGCTGAAAGCGAAACGCCGCTTCCTGCATACGCAAGCGCTGCTCTAGTTGGTCAGAAGAAAAGCCTAATCCTTTCGCTACCTTATGCAATACACTGCGCTCGCTCGGATGAATATCACCATCCGCAAACGCCGCCGAGATTTGCAGTTCTAAAAAGAACTGCATTAAATCAAATCGGCCACCGGACGAAATACGAACTCGTTCTAAAACCGTGTCTAACGGAAAGTCTGCTTCTTTACCCTCACGGAAAGCATTCTGTGCGGCGCGGCGTAACTCTCCATGTAGATTCATTCGTTCCATCATGGTGGTCGCCAGCTGAATTTCTTCACGAGTGACCTGGCCTTTAGCTTTCGCTACATGCCCCATTACCGCAAACGCAGCTTTGAAAAACTCTTCTTGCCGCTCAGCTTGACTAGGTCCGCCGCCAAAGCCCGAATTAAATCCAGCTTGGCGTAGACGGCGGGCTTTATCGAACTGGTGACCTAAAAATAGACCGAATATCGCACCAAATGGTCCTCCCATCAGAAAGCCAAAAAAAGTGCCGAGTATTTTGCCGAAAATATGCATTATGTGCTCTCAATCTCTGAATTTTTTCCTAGTAAAGCGGTCTGATAGTGCCGTAAGCGACAAATTCCTTTATTATAAGGACCGTTTTATTTTACATTCGGTCATCTATTCACCGGATATATCAAGTTCAACAGGATAGTAAAACTCGATGCCACGTTTTTCTCGCACCTTGTTAGCCACTTCTATTAGTGCCGCGTTTCTTATGCCTCAAGCTCAGGCTGAAGACATCCCTCTCGATACTTCACAAGAAATGCCTTTCATTGGCGAATGCCAAACATTAGACCTTATTGACCAATGTCTGGTCAATGAAGAGGAGCCTGAAAACGCAAATCAACTGCCAATTAACGTTGAAGCCGACAGTTTAGAAGCCATCAATGGTGACAAAGCCACCTACAGTGGCAATGTTACTGTCGTTCAAGGCAAGAAACGTATGAAAGCAGACAATGTTACCTTGCATCAGCAAGATAACATTGTGGTGGCAGAAGGTAACGTGACATTCAGTGATGGCGAACTGAAAACTATATCAGATAAAGCTGTCAACAAACTCAATACTGAAGAAGTGACACTAGAGAACACTAACTATAAGTTTTTATGTGAGCCTGGTCGTGGTGAAGCCGTCTATGTCTCTAAAACGGGCAAGGCTGTTTATGAGATAGAAGATGGGACGATTACATCTTGTCCAGAAGGTGATAAGTCTTGGCGAATGAAAGCATCAAGTATCGATATCGACCAGAACGAAGAAGAAGCTACCTTCTATAATCCACGCTTTGAAATCCTCAACGTGCCTGTTTTTTATCTGCCGTTTTTAACAGTTCCGATTGGTGATACACGTAAAACAGGATTCTTGTACCCAACGGTATCTTATGGCTCCAGTGATGGCTTTGAAATGGAAGTGCCGATTTACTGGAACTTGGCACCCAACTATGATTTAGAAACCACACTAAAGTACATGCAAGAACGAGGTACTCAGCTAAACAGTGAGTTTCGTTACCTGTCAGATCTCGGCTATAGTACATTGAAATCTGAATACCTACCTGATGATAAAAAATACCCAGAACAAGGAGACCGATGGGGATTTCAATGGCAACACAACGGTATTTTCCAAGAAAGCTGGAAATTCGAAATAGATTATTCCAAAGTCAGTGACATCAGCTACTTTTCTAATGTCGACTCAAGCTTGGGGAATCAATCAGATGGTCAACTTCTGCAAGAAGCGCAAGCTACTTATCGTTCATCAGCTTGGGATGCCACAATCTTAACTCGAGATTTCCAAGTATTAACAACTAGTAGCAATACTCCATACCGACTTTTGCCTCAAGTTGAGTTTAACTATTATGCTCCAGAGCTAATGCGCTATCTTGATTTTGATGTCATCAGTCATGTTTCTCAATTTGACACTGATGATCCAGATAAGCCATCAGCTACACGAGTGCATGTTGAGCCCGGTATAAAAATCCCAGTTGGTACCACTTGGGGGACTTGGACAACAGAGGCTCGAGTACTAGGCACCTACTATCAACAAGACTTAGATGGTCTTAACCTTACTGACTTTAGCAACGATGGTTACAACCTAAAGGAGTCCACTTCTCGAGTGATTCCAGAGTTTAGAACTCATGCTGGCGTGGTTCTCGAAAGGGATACCGTTCTGTTTGATAACTACACTCAGACGCTGGAACCGCAGATCCAATACCTGTATGTTCCAGAAGAAGATCAAAGTGAGATTTACCTCTACGATACAACGCTGCTGCAAACCGACTATTACGGGCTATTTCGTAGTCGTAAATATAGTGGCGTTGATCGAATTGCTGCCGCCAACCAGTTTAGCTATGGCGCATCAACACGCTTCTTTGACGATCAATATAAGGAACGTCTAAATATCTCATTCGGTCAAATCTTCTATCTTGATAAAGATACTAAGAACTCTTCACTTGCTAACCAAGACAACAAATCTGACTATTCGGCTTGGGCAGTGGAGATGGACTTCAATTACGACGATTACCTCTTCTACCATGGCGGTATCCAGTATGATATTGATACTAGTGAAGTCCAGCTTGGTAACAGTACACTTGAGTACCGCTTCTCTGGAGGCTTCATTCAAGGTAACTATCGCTACGTAACACGTAATTATCTTGAAAGTACTGTAGGAGAAAGTCTTAATTTGGATAGCTTAACTAAAGATGGAATTTCTCAGGCTGGGTTAATTGCAGGCTATCAACTAACTCGAAACTGGAATGCAAGCGCCCAATATTTCTATGATCTAACAACAGAAGAAGATTTAGAGTGGCTAGCAAACCTACGCTATACCTCAGACTGCTGGTATATAGGTTTTTCATACAGTAATCAGCTTCAGAGTGGCTTACTGTCTGATCCAGTTCAGCCAGTGTATGAAAACAACTTCAGCTTTAATTTTGGTATTATTGGCTTCGGTACTGCTATAGGCTCTGACTCCGGTGTCACCGGTTCTGATACGGCAAATAGCTCTTTAGGTTACGGACGTCCGTTCTTCTTAAACAACTAATTTAAAAGCCTGTGGTCTAACACCACAGGCTAGATATTCTCACAGGAAATTTAATGAAACTTTGGAAGCAAACCTTGCTTGGACTGATTGCAGCCAGCCAGCTTTCTTTTGTACAAGCCGAGCCTGTCGAACTAGATAAGGTAGCGGTGATTGTTAATAGCGGCGTGGTATTACAGAGTGATATTGAAACTTCGCTTAAAACCATTCGCGCTAACGCGAAAAAGAACAACCAGTCACTTCCAGATGAAGCGACTCTACGTGAGCAAGTCACAGAAAAACTGATTGTAGATACCATCCAGCAGCAAGAAGCGGAACGAATTGGCGTTCGTATAGACGACAACCGTCTAAACGAAGCGATTGACGAGATAGCCAAGAACAACAACCAAACACTTCAGCAACTGAACACCTCTATTGCGGAAGAAGGACTAAGCTACGCTCAATTTCGCGAACAGGTACGTAAAGAAATTGCCGCAAATGAGGCACGCAATGCGTTAGTTCGTCGTCGTATTAATATTCTTCCGGCTGAAGTCGATAATCTTGCGAACATTCTAGCCAAAGAAACCAACGCGACCGTGCAATACAAAATTGGCCACATCCAGCTACGCGTAAATGATGGTGATGACAAAGCTGCCATCGAAGAAAAAGCCAATCAGATCGTTAAAGAGCTCAACCAAGGTTCTGATTTCAGTACCATGGCTTACACCTATTCAAAAGGTCCTAAAGCTTTACAAGGCGGTGATTGGGGATGGATGCGTAAAGAAGAGATGCCAACCATCTTTGCCGATCAAATCAATTTGCAGAATAAAGGCAGTATTATCGGTCCATTTCGCAGCGGTGTTGGCTTTCATATCCTAAAAATTGAAGATGTGAAGGGGCTTGAGACGGTTGCAGTCACAGAAGTGAATGCCCGTCATATTCTGATTAAACCAACCGTAATTCTTAGCGATGAAGGCGTTCAGAAAGAGCTTCTAGATATTACTCGACGAATTCAATCAGGCAAAGCAACCTTTGCGGAAATGGCTCAGCAATACAGCCAAGACCCTGGTTCAGCGGCCCAGCAAGGTGAGCTTGGTTACCAAACCTCTGATCTTTACGTACCTGAATTCAAACATCAGGTCGACACACTACCTGTGGGTCAAATCAGTGAACCATTCAAAACCGTACACGGCTGGCACATTGTTGAAGTGATGGATAGACGTGAGGTCGATCGCACTGATTCAGCACTAAAGAACAAAGCGTATCGAATTATCTTTAACCGTAAATTCAACGAAGAAGCCAGTGCTTGGCTACAGGAAATCCGCGCCAGTGCATTTGTTGAAGTGGTCAAGGAAGAACAGGATGACAATTAAGCGCATCGTTGTAACCGCGGGCGAACCCGCAGGTATCGGCCCAGATTTGGTCCTAGCCCTTTCTAAGCAAAGCTGGCCACACCAAATAGTGGTCAGTGCGGATAAAGGTTTGCTGGAGCAACGCGCTAAACAACTCAATATCGACGTACAACTTATTGATTATGATGCTGCAGAGATTCCTACACCTCAGCAATCTGGCTCGTTGGTTGTCGATCATATTGCGCTTAATGTCCCCGCGATTGCGGGTCAGCTCGATGAGAGAAATGGCCATTACGTATTAGAAACACTAGAAAGAGCCGCTTTGGGCTGTATGAATGGTGAGTTTGATGCTATTGTCACCGGCCCTGTGCACAAAGGCGTAATTAATCGATCTGGCGTCGCGTTTAGTGGTCATACTGAGTTCTTTGCTGACAAATCAAATACGCCACTGGTGGTGATGATGCTGGCTACCGAAGGACTCAGAGTTGCTTTGGTGACGACTCATATTCCATTGGCTTACGTTTCTAAAGCAGTAACCGAAGATAGGCTAAAGAAAATAGTGCATATTCTCCATCAGGATTTGGTTGAGAAGTTTGCTATTTCATCACCTAAAATATATGTCTGTGGATTGAATCCACATGCAGGAGAAGATGGCTGTCTGGGTCGGGAAGAAATTGACACCATCACGCCAACACTGGAGAAGCTGCGTCAGGAAGACGGTATTGATCTTGTCGGGCCACTCCCTGCCGATACGATTTTTAACGAAAAGTACCTCAACGAGGCGGATGCCGTATTGGGCATGTACCACGATCAGGTTCTCCCAGTGCTAAAATATAAAGGTTTCGGTCGTTCAGTGAACATTACTCTGGGCCTACCATTTATCAGGACATCCGTGGATCACGGCACTGCATTGGACCTTGCAGGGACAGGTGATGCAGATACAGGAAGTTTTACAACGGCACTGACTCACGCAATTGAGCTTGTCGATAAGAAAACCAGTTAACTTGAGAACACTATGAGAAACGATGTCCATTTAGGGCACAAAGCACGTAAACGCTTTGGTCAAAACTTCTTAAACGATCCATACATCATTGATGGTATTGTCTCTGCAATCAATCCTAAGCCAGGCCAGAACTTGGTTGAGATTGGTCCCGGCCTAGGTGCAATTACAGAACCGGTTGGTCGAGAAGTGGATAAGTTCACAGTGATTGAACTTGACCGTGATTTGGCTGAGCGCTTAAGAACTCATCCAGAATTAGCCGAAAAGCTAACCATTCACGAAGGCGATGCCATGCGTTTCGACTTCACTCAATTGGTGAAGCCTAACAATAGATTACGCATTTTTGGTAACCTGCCATACAACATCTCTACTCCGTTGATGTTCCACCTCTTTGAGTACCATAAAGATATTCAAGATATGCACTTTATGCTGCAGAAAGAAGTGGTTAACCGTTTAGCAGCAGGTCCAGGCACAAAAGCTTACGGCCGCCTAACCGTCATGGCGCAATACTATTGTAAGGTGGTACCAGTACTGGAAGTTCCACCGACGGCGTTCGTTCCACCACCAAAAGTCGATTCTGCTGTTGTTCGTCTGGTCCCTTACGAGACGTTACCTTATCCAGCGACAAGCCTTAACTGGTTAGATCGCGTATGTCGTGACGGCTTCAACCAAAGACGTAAAACAGTCCGAAACTGTTATAAATCTTTAGTCAATGCTGAGATTCTAGAACAACTGGGCATCAACCCAGGAATGCGCCCAGAGAACTTAACATTGGAGCAATTTGTCGACTTAGCCAACTGGTTGGACGCAAACCACAAATAATCTTCATATAATTAGAGTTGTAACCTATTGGTCTACAACTCTAATTTTTTTGACTTGTACGCAGGAGTCTACATGGAAGCTAACCCTTGTATTAAAGTTCAAGTTCATACCAAGTATATCTCAGAGCAGTCTCAGCCTGATTCAAAACGCTACGTCTTTGCCTACGTCATCACAATAAAAAACCTCAGCAATCAAACCGTCCAACTCATTAGTCGTCGCTGGCTGATTACTGACGCCAATGGCAAACAGATGACGGTGGAAGGTGATGGTGTGGTTGGTCAACAGCCATTCATTCCGGGAAGTGATGAGTATACTTACAGCAGCGGCACCGCTCTAGAAACACCAGTCGGTGTAATGCAAGGACAATATATTCTCCTTGATGAAAAAGGCCGAGAGTTTAGCACCGAAATAGAACCCTTCAGACTCGCTCTACCGAATATTCTCAACTAATATCCACACAGGAATTTTTGTGTCTAATTACATCGTCGGTGATATTCAAGGCTGCTTTGATGAGCTCAAACTACTACTCAAACAAGCGAGTTTCAATCCTCAATCTGATACGCTCTGGGTCGCTGGTGATCTGGTTGCTCGAGGGCCAAAATCGCTAGAGACACTGCGCTTTATTAAAGGTCTAGGTCAATCAGCTAAAGTGGTTTTAGGTAATCATGACCTGCATTTACTTGCCGTATCAATAGGTGTACACAAAGTTAAGAGCAAAGATAAGACGGCTCCTATCTTTAATGCTGACGACAAACAAGAGCTACTCAATTGGCTTAGGCAGCAACCCCTTTTCGCTGAACATGATGAGTTCGTGATGTGCCATGCAGGCATTTCGCCACAGTGGTCGCTTGATGTCGCTAGAAACAGTGCCAGAGAGGTCGAAGCCATTTTACAGAGCAAAGAATGGCATTGGCTGATCAAAAACATGTACGATAATCAACCCGACTCATGGTCTGACAAGCTCGAAGGCATTGAGCGCTACCGTTACATCATTAACGCCTTCACGCGAATGCGCTTCTGCTTTTCCGACGGAAGGTTAGACATGGCTTGTAAGCGTCCACCAAAAGACGTCCAAGATAGTCATTTAACGCCATGGTTTGAACTTAACAATCGTATTCCGCTGAATAAGACAGTGTTGTTTGGCCACTGGGCTGCATTGGAAGGTTATACCGGCAAGGATGTCATTGGATTAGATACCGGCTGCGTATGGGGTGGCAGCTTGACGATGTTGAGATGGGAAGATAAGACGTTTTTTACACAAAATTCGCTAGAGAGCTAGAGAGCCGACAACAATCAGCTACTCCAGATCATAAACTGTTAACTAATCTGCTAGCCCTGTCGCTCTAAAACAACAAATCGCATATCGTACGCATTTTTCTCATCCGCTGCGTAGTTTTCAGAATGGCTTTCTTTAAACATATCTCCCCAAGACGGAAATTGGGTATCGCCTTCTATTTGGGCATCGATATAAGTCACGTAGAGCTTATCCGCTTGAGGAAGGCAGGCTTTATAAATCGCACCACCACCAATGATCATCACTTCTTCCACGTCACCAGCAGCTTTTATGGCGTCGTCAATAGAGGTCACTGTCGTGACGTCTTCAATGGCTAAGTTAGCATCACGACTGATCACAATATTCTGACGACCTGGAAGTGGTCGACCAATCGACTCGTACGTCTTACGCCCCATAACAACAGGCTTGCCCATAGTACAACGTTTGAACCAAGCAAAATCTGCGGGTAGATGCCACGGCATTTGATTGTCTTTACCAATTACTCGATCTTTTGCCATGGCGGCGATCATACTGATGATCATTGCTGATGCTCCTTTAAAACGTCTCAGATTATCGGTTTCCGGCGATAGAATAGCAATCCCGGCATCGCTAAGCCAACCGCTAATCCCGCAATTATAAACATTGCTTTAAGGAAGTTTTCTGCCAACATCGCGACCAACTCATGGCTGTACCCTCTATGATTAAGCTCCACTAAGGCAATCATTGCCTTAAACGCAAATACACCTGGAACCATAGGAATCAACGCCGCTACGGTGAACACTTTCGGATGAGCGAGAAAGCGATGAGACCAATGGATACCAACAATACTAACCAACATCGCAGCAAAAAAGGTGGCCCATTCGATAGGGATACCAAAATGCATCATCAAATAACGTGAACCATGACCAATTGCCCCCCCGATAGCACAATAGACCAAGGCTTTTTGGGGGACATTAAAGACTAAAGCAAAACCCACAGCAGGAATCGCGGCAAACAGCATGTCGTTGAGCAAAGCAACCAATAAATCAAACCACATCACAACACCCACCCCCAGACACCAACTAGGCTCATGGCCGCGACGATACCAAGGCAGGTTGCCAAGGTAAGCAGGCTTGCCATAACAAAGCGAGCAATGCCCATATTGATACAGCCTTTGAGCATATCAGCGACAGCATTAATTAGCGGGAACCCTGGCACCAGCATAAGTACCGAAGAGGCCATAACCAAAAACGGCGAATTACCTAGCCCATAAATTACCGCTTGCGCTGACACAACAGTTGTAACAAACGCTGTCGCGGCAAAGTTCATCAAGGGGTTAAAGTGGCGATGGCCGATTTCTTGCCTGACTATCATTCCGATCGAAGAAGCGATGAATGTCATAGCAAAGACCACCCAATCCCCTCCCGCTAGTCGACTAAATGCAGCGCAAGATAAGCCGATCATACCTACAACTAGCCATCTGTTATAACGTTCGGGACTAATTCTTTCCAGTTTATGCTGAGCCAAGGCATGATCTATGATTCCCCTTTCGAGCATGATACAAATCCGTTGTATCTGGGTGATGACCCTCATGTTGATTCCGCGATCAGGGCTGCGGCGTGCAGTGGTAATACAGTGCTCCTGATACACAGTCGTCACTACTAACGAACTTGCAGACAAAGAAACTTCCACCTCATCCATGCCACTCGCAAGTCCGATGCGTCGAGTAATATCCCCTACCAATGTGCTCTCTGCACCATGCGCAAGCAGCATTTGCCCGGCTTGAGCGATAAGGCGAGAAACACTGCGTTGTTTTGAAACCATAAATCAATCCTACTCCTTTAGAATCCTGCTATTGTGGCGAATCACGCCGACGATTGATTTGATTTAAATACAAAAAAGCCGCAATGCTTTAAACATTGCGGCTTTCAATCAACTTAAGGATTATTCGCGGACATAAACGACATGCCCGTCGTCTTCTTCATCGTCCCAATCATCCCAGTCATCGTCGTCTTCAGTAATGACGTCTTTGCCTGACATTGCGTCTTTATGGTAATCATCCCACATGAAGTCAACTTTCTCTTCTTCAGAGATCTCTTCTTCTTCACGAGGTAGATTCTCCATAAAGTCAGCCAACTTGTAACAAAGCTCTTTGGTTCCTTGCTTATTCACCGCGGAGATCTTGTAGTAGTCCTCTTCCCAACCTAGAGCATCGAGAATATTTTGGATCACTTCGTTCGCTTCTTCTTCAGGCATCAAATCAACCTTGTTGAAGATAAGCCAACGCGGCTTGTCTGCTAACTTCTCACTGTACTGCTCAAGCTCATCAATGATGGTTAAGGCATTCTGTACAGGATCACTTTGATCAATTGGCATAATGTCGATCATATGCAGTAGAACTCGACAACGCTCTAAATGTTTCAAGAAGCGAATACCAAGGCCAGCGCCATCCGCAGCGCCTTCGATCAATCCAGGAATATCCGCGACAACAAAGCTCTTCTCAGGTACAACACTGACTACACCTAAGCTAGGGATCAAAGTCGTAAATGGGTAGTCAGCTACTTTTGGCTTAGCTGCTGATACAGAACGAATAAATGTCGATTTACCTGCATTCGGCAAACCAAGCATACCCACATCAGCAAGTAGCAACAGCTCTAAACGAACTTCGCGAATTTCACCTTTAGTACCTAACGTCTTTTGACGCGGTGCACGGTTGACTGACGATTTAAAACGCGTGTTACCTAAACCGTGCCAACCACCTTTTGCGACCATGATCTTTTTGCCATGCTCAGCAACTTCCGCCACGATTTCATTGGTGTGAATATCCACAGCGCGAGTACCAACAGGCACACGTAGAACTTTGTCTTTACCACGTTTACCAGTACAGTTACCGCCACGGCCATTTTCACCACGTTCTGCTTCATAGAAGCGCTGGAAGCGATAATCAATTAACGTGTTAAGGTTTTCGTCAGCTTGGATGTAAACATCGCCGCCATCACCACCGTCACCACCGTCCGGACCGCCTTTCGCAACGAATTTCTCTCGCCAGAAACTCACTACACCGTTACCGCCGTCTCCGGCCTGAACTTTAACTACCGCTTCATCAACGAATTTCATCTCTTACTCCGCCCAATTGCTACATCACGTAGCTGCGTTGCAAATATCATCTCACTAACCGTATTTAGGCAAATGAATGATATAAATTCTAGCAGATCCCAATTTCAGATCGATCACCTAAAATCCCAGATCGTTCTGCTACTCAGGAATATATAATGAGGGACTTTTTACAAAGTGCCTTAGTATCGATTCCATCTCGCTACAAATAAAAAACCCCGCCGAATCGGCAGGGCTTTTGAATTCAGCTAGAAGCCTAAATTCTTAATCTCAGCGAGAATTACTCAGCTTCGATGCTTACGAATTTACGGTTCTTAGGACCTTTCACTTCGAACTTCACTTTACCTTCAGTAAGAGCGAATAGAGTGTGGTCTTTACCGATACCAACGTTAGTACCAGCATGGAACTTAGTACCACGTTGACGAACGATGATGTTACCTGCAAGAACAGATTCACCACCGAAACGCTTAACACCCAGACGTTTACTTTCTGAATCGCGGCCGTTACGAGTAGAACCACCAGCTTTTTTGTGTGCCATTGTTAAACTCTCCTAATAAATTAAGCGTTGATACCAGTGATCTTCACTTCAGTGAACCACTGACGGTGACCCTGTTGCTTACGAGAGTGCTTACGACGACGGAACTTAACGACTTTAACTTTGTCGCCACGACCGTGTTGTACAACTTCAGCAACTACTTTGCCGCCCTCTACTAGAGGAGCGCCAACTTGAACGTCTTCGCCGTTAGCAACAAGAAGAACTTTATCAAATTCAACAGTTGCACCAGTTTCTACGTCTAATTTCTCTAAACGAAGAGTTTGACCTTCGCTTACACGGTGTTGTTTACCACCAGATTGGAAAACAGCGTACATATCTTACTCCGCTTTTTCCGCACAGCCTTATGCTTATTTAATGAGCATCATGGGTGTGCGCTAAACTAATCATCAATAGGGCGCAGATTCTACAGAAGAGATGTCCCTATGACAAGCCATATTTTGAAAAAATTGGCGAAAAGCTAATCGCCAGATAAAAGTGCGGCAATCATGCCCTTTAGCCATGTATTAATCAACGTTTTTTAGTGTATTATTCAGTAATTAAATCAGATAAGAAGACCTTACTAGTTCTAACTTCAGCCGGATTTACAATGGATTTTAAAGCTATCCAAGCGCTAACTGCCGATGACATGGCAAAAGTGAATGAAACAATTCATGCTCAACTCAACTCAGACGTATCTTTAATCAACCAATTAGGTTTTTACATCATTAGTGGTGGTGGTAAGCGCATACGTCCCCTTTTAGCTGTGCTGTCAGCTCGTGCTCTGGGCTACCAGGGCCAGGCGCACACCACAGCAGCAGCGTTTATTGAATTTATTCACACAGCTACACTGCTACACGATGATGTTGTCGACGAATCCGATATGCGTCGCGGAAAAGCAACCGCCAATGCCGCTTTCGGTAATGCAGCCAGCGTATTGGTTGGTGACTTTATCTATACGCGCTCTTTTCAAATGATGACAGAGCTAGGATCCATGAAGATCCTTAAGTTGATGAGTGATGCGGTCAACATCATCGCTGAAGGTGAAGTTCAACAGTTAATGAACTGTAATGACCCAGATACCACAGAAGAAAGCTACATGCAGGTTATCTACTCTAAGACTGCACGTCTGTTCGAGGCCGCTACTCAAATTGGCGCTATTCTTAATGATGCTCCATCGGAAGTAGAAACCGCTCTGCAAAACTATGGTAAATATTTGGGTACCGCATTCCAGTTGATCGATGATGTCATGGACTACACATCTGATGGCGATGAAATGGGTAAAAATGTTGGTGATGATCTTGCAGAAGGTAAACCAACGCTGCCGCTGCTCTATGCGATGCAACATGGCACACCCGAGCAAACCCAGATGATTCGTGAGGCGATTGAAAAAGCCAACGGTATGGAGAAGCTCGATTCCATTATGGAAGCCATGGAGCAGACAGGTTCTTTAGAATATACCCGCCAAAAAGCGTATCAAGAAGCGGATAAAGCAATTGCAGAATTATCTGTCCTCAGCGAGTCTCCTTATAAGGAAGCTCTCGTAACACTGGCACATATGTCAGTACATCGCTCGAAATAACTTCATATGTAACAACGGGAACCCTAAAGTTCCCGTTGATTCCAGCCCAGCAAATCGAAGGTCTATTGACTCTGCTATTACTAACTCCGAGCTAAGTCTGATGCCGCACTTTTGTTAGTAATAAGTCTTCCCCGCTCTTTCAACCTAGCAGTAAATGACCAACACGGGCAAGCATTCCGTACATTTTGCGACCAATCGTATTGTTCGTTCAAGCAAGTTGCCACTGTTACACCCGAAATTAGCAACACGCTGCCATTTATTATTGGATCACGAAAGCGTCATCGCTCGTTCATAAATCTCTCACTCCACTGACCTCAAACTGCAATCAAACCGACCTAATCTCGGTTTGAAAATCGTAGAACCGAGGACAATATGGAAGTTTCGAGCCCTTTTCGTTTACCACGTAAGACACCTTTTGGTTTAGGAGAAAACTTAGCCGAGTGGGCCACTGGTCTACATAAGCTTGACCAATATTACGCGCAAAGGCCAGTAGGCTGTGATAGCAAAGCATTTCTTCGATTTACTCTAGAGATTCTCGGTATTGATTATCAGGTAATTAAAGGCTCTTTGACGCATATTCCTACCCAAGGAGCAACAGTGGTCGTGGCCAACCATCCTCTTGGCTGCGTTGAAGGGGTGATACTGGCAGAGCTACTGCTGCATGTCAGAGACGATGTACAGATATTGGCAAACCAGTATTTAAAAACTGTCCCTGAGCTGGATAAGCTGTTTATAGGTGTCGACGTATTTGAAGGCAAGAACGCCCACAAAGCGAACCTTAAAGCGCTTCGACAGGCTCACCATCATTTAGATCAAGGTGGGCTATTGCTCCTTTTCCCTGCAGGGGAAGTCTCCCAGCTGGTTGATCGTAAGACTCAACGTATCGAGGATAAGGAATGGAGCCGTTCGGTGAGCAGCTTAGTGCGTAAGGCCAAAGCGAGTACCATACCAATGTTTATCGATGGTCAAAACTCCAAGCGCTTCTATATGGCTGGCAAAGTGCACCCTCTACTAAGAACCTTGATGCTTGGCCGCGAACTACTCAATAAAACCCAACAGCCGATCAATATATCTATCGGGTCGGCAATCAAATTTAAAGAAGTCAACGGCCTAACAGATGCGCAAATTGTTAACTACCTTCGCCTGAATACCTACTTATTACAAAACAAAACTTTAACTGGTGGGCACAGCGAAGAGTTAGAGTCTAACCCTTTACCTGTCGCGCACGCTTTACCTGTTCAAGACCTTAAAACTGACCTTGCCAAGCTACCGGCTGAGCATCACTTATTGACCAGTGGTGAGTTTGACGTCTATTGCACTGACGCCGAGCATATTCCTTCATTACTGCATGAAATAGGCAGGCTGAGAGAGAATAACTTTCGCAAAGTGGGTGAAGGTACAGGCCTCGCTTTAGACATCGACGAATTTGATCGTTACTACAAGCATTTGTTTATCTGGGACAGAGATAATGAATGCCTAGTTGGCGCCTATCGTCTTGGGTTAATCGATAAGCTTATGCAGAACAAGGGGTTGTCCGGCCTTTATTCGAGAACCCTTTTTCATTATGGCGAAGACTTTCTCAACACCATGGGCAAATCGATTGAAATGGGTCGCTCGGTGATTGATGAACGTTATCAAAAAAGTATGGGCGCTCTGCTATTGCTCTGGAAAGGGATCGCCACTTTCGTCCACCGCAACCCAAGCTATACGCATTTGTTTGGCCCTGTCAGTATCAGTAACGATTACAGTGAGCAAGCAAGACAACTGCTTGCCGATACCATGACTCTCCATCATTACGACTCAGAGAAAGCCGAATATGTGACACCATCGAACCCTCTGCCAGTTCAACCTAAAAATTGGAATACTAGCATGCTGACCGCGTTGGGCGATCTCCAGCTATTGTCGCGAGTGATTGCTCGTATTGATGACGGCAAAGGGGTTCCCGTATTGTTGCGTCAATATTTGGGCCTGAATGGTAAATTAGTGTCGTTCAATGTCGATCCTTCTTTTAACAATGCATTAGATGGGTTGATCATGGTTGATCTTCAGCAAGTACCAGTCAAAACACTAGCCCGTTACATGGGCACTTCTCAAGCCCAGCAGTACCTAGCGCATCACACCCCTTAACTTGGTTGAACAACAACGAAAATGCTGCGTGACTTACGCAGCACTTTTGCTATCCAGAGAATTCACTTGATTTAAAATAAATTTCAAAGCGATCTTTCACACCGTAACTCAGCAACAAAGCAACAATCTTTCATAGCTGCTAAAAAGCCGACTTTTATATCGATTGACCAAGATTATGCCAATCAAAAATCCATTGACGGAACTATCATCTAACTGAAATCTAGGGGTAACGATAATCACAATAACAAGGAAGTAACCTCCATCATGATGCCATCTCATAAAACCATTCGCTCTACAGTTACTGGCGCCATCGCGTTGCTATTAGGTTTAGCGTCTGTCACCAGTTTCGCCGCAGAAAAAGTCTATCGACTCAAGCTAGCTGAAACTTGGGGACCAAATACTCCAATTCTAGGTGATGCCACGAAGAACATGGCTCAGTTAGCAGAGGAGATGTCTAACGGACGCCTTAAGATTCGCATAGACTCTGCCAATAAACACAAAGCGCCATTGGGCATTTTCGATATGGTCAAGTCAGGTCAGTACGACCTTGGGCACTCCAGTTCGTATTATTGGAAAGGTAAAGTACCTAACACACTGTATTTCTCTTCCATGCCCTTCGGGATGATCACGACCGAGCAATACGCTTGGTTTTATCGTGGTGGTGGTATGGAGTTGATGGAAAAAGTCTATGCACCGCATAACTTACTTTCCTTCCCTGGTGGCAACTCCGATATTCAGATGGGCGGCTGGTTTAAAAAAGAGATCAATTCCGTTGAAGACCTAAAAGGTTTAAAAATTCGCATTCCTGGATTTGCCGGTGAAGTGATGGCCAAGGTTGGAGCAAAACCAACCAACATAGCTCCTGGCGAACTGTATACCTCACTTGAACGAGGCACAATTGATGCGCTTGAATGGGTAGGCCCTGCTTTCGATTTGCGTATGGGCTTTCAAAAAATCGCCCCCTACTATTACACAGCGTGGCACGAGCCTGGCTCTGAAACTCAATTCCTAGTCAATAAAAAAACGTGGGACAGACTACCTAAAGATCTTCAATCGATCCTAGAAACAGCATTCAGGGTAGCGGCATTTGATATGTACACACAGGCACTCGATGCTAATGCCAACAGCTGGGCGAGCATGAGCGCTGAATATCCCAACATTAAAGTTCGAGATTTTCCACCGGAAGTGCTCAGCGCAATGCAAACCGCGACTCAAGAACTGTTAGAAGAGCTAGCGAACAAAGATGAACTAGCAAAGGAGATCATCAGCTCTCAGAAACAGTACCTGACTAAGGTGCGTGCCTGGACCAATATTTCTTCCAAAGCTTATCTAGATAGCAATTAAGCCTTTTGTGGGTGGCAAAATGTCCTTGCCACCCATTTGAAAGCACATCAATAACCTGCCGTTTTCCTCTAGAACTTACTGTTGCTTTATTTCACCAAAGCAAAAATGAGATATTTATCACACCAAAAGTAAAGATCATCCACCCTATCAATCAGGCAAAGATCACAAAATTATAATATTCGATAATTCAACGCCAATAATTAGTGATTTAAATCACAAAATATCAACCAATTAAAAACAAGGAAATGTGAGTATGATCATGTGATTTTTATTGACATATGAGTTGTTGACAATTTGTATGAAAATTACACGCCAATTACTTGATAGAGATCGCTATAAGAAAGCGTTATTGGCAGGATTATTTGCATGACGTCACAAAAAACCCGTCGTCAGTTCCAAAATGAATTTGTGTGGTAAATTGATTGGGTACTAAGCAATCAAGCGGTTTTGGCGAACCGTACTACTACAATATTCATCAGAACATCGAACGGGGAACTGTTATGATATCACCAGACGCTAAGATCAAGATACAAAATTTTGGTCGTTTTCTGTCTAATATGGTAATGCCCAATATCGGCGCGTTTATCGCGTGGGGTTTTATTACTGCTCTATTCATTCCAACAGGCTGGCTACCCAACGAGACGTTAGCGTCTATGGTCGGCCCAATGATTACCTACCTATTACCACTGTTAATCGGTTATACCGGCGGTAAACTTGTCGGTGGCGAACGCGGTGCGGTTGTCGGTGCAATCACCACTATGGGTGTGATTGTGGGTACCGATATACCTATGTTCATGGGTGCCATGATGGTCGGTCCTCTAGGTGGATGGGCAATCAAAACATTCGATAACTACATCGACGGCAAAGTGAAAAGTGGCTTTGAGATGTTGGTCAACAACTTCTCAGCAGGCATTATTGGTATGCTTGGCGCAATGCTTGCGTTCATGTTCATTGGACCATTTGTCAAAGTACTTTCTGGTGGTCTCGCCGCTGGGGTTAATTTCCTAGTTTCAGCACACCTACTTCCTTTAACCTCTATTTTTGTAGAACCTGCTAAGATCCTGTTCCTAAACAACGCGATCAACCACGGTATATTTTCTCCACTCGGGATCCAACAAGCTTCAGAAATGGGTCAATCGATCTTCTTTCTTATTGAAGCAAACCCAGGGCCGGGGCTGGGCATCCTCTTAGCTTACATGGTGTTTGGTAAAGGAACGGCTCGTCAAACCGCAGGTGGGGCTTCTATCATCCACTTCTTCGGTGGCATTCACGAAATCTACTTCCCATATATTCTGATGAATCCACGCTTGATCCTTGCGGCAATCGCGGGTGGTATGACAGGCGTATTTGTTCTCGTCATGTTTAACGCGGGTATTGTTTCTCCAGCATCACCAGGTTCAATTTTCGCTATCTTACTCATGACTCAAAAAGCATCTATTGTCGGGGTTCTTGCGTCTATTGCTGCTGCAACAGGTGTTTCGTTTACGGTTGCTGCTTTGCTGATGAAAACCCAATCCACTTCAGAAGAAGATGGGGATGAAGCTGCACTTGAAAAAGCAACATCACAAATGAAAGACATGAAGTCGGCCACCAAGTCAAACAGTGCAGTAAGTGCTCAAAACAAAGGCAACATAGACTTAGCGGATGTTAAAAGCATTATCGTAGCCTGTGATGCGGGGATGGGTTCCAGCGCAATGGGTGCCAGTATGCTACGTAAAAAGGTACAAGATGCAGGTCTAAGTATCAGCGTAAACAATCTTGCGATAAACAACTTAACAGAGAGTGCCGATATCGTGATTACTCATAAAGATTTAACGGATCGTGCTCGCAAGCATGCGCCCGACGCTCAGCATATTTCGCTGACTAACTTCTTAGATAGCGAAATGTACAACCAACTGGTCACTAAGCTGCTTGCCGCACAGAAAAGCCAAGCTGCGAATGACGAGCAAGCAGTCAAAGTTTCTTTGATGGCAGCCAATGACGACACATTTGAACCTCAGCCAAAATCCGTTTTCCAAATCGCCCCAGAGAACATTCATTTAGGGCTGAACGCGACGAACAAGGAAGAAGCTATTCGCTTTGCTGGCGATAAACTGGTCGAGATGGGCTACGCCGAACCTGAATATGTAGACGCGATGTTTGAGCGAGAAAAACTCGTTCCGACCTACTTAGGTGAATCTATCGCAGTTCCACACGGCACCATTGAAGCCAAGGATAAAGTTAAGAAGACCGGCATCGTTATTTGTCAGTACCCATCTGGCATCCAGTTTACCGACGATCAAGGCGATGTCGCCAAGCTTGTCATTGGCATAGCCGCCAAAAATGACGAACACATTCAGGTCATTACCACCATTACTAACGCACTCGACGAGCCGGAGGCCATTGATAAGCTAACGAGTACCAAAGATGTTGCGGAAATTCTCAGCATCCTTGGTAACCCGCAAGCCGCTTAATCACCTCTTTAACAACTTTGCTCCTGAGAGCAAACGAGGTCAACTGCCCCCTATACGGTTGACCTCACCCTAAAGTCGTTAGTTTTATTCAATTGAAATTGGTAGGTAAATTATGAAGAATGCTGTTCATTTTGGCGCAGGTAATATTGGCAGAGGATTCATAGGAAAACTCTTAGCGGACGCGGAAGTAAACGTCACCTTCGCAGACGTTGATGCCCCACTGGTCGATCAACTTAGCCACAAACAGGAATACAAAGTTAAAGTCGTTGGTACTCAATGTCAGATTGATACAGTTAGCCACGTCACCGCAGTAAACTCCGCCAGCGAAGATGTGATTGACCGAATTGTGAAAACAGATTTGGTCACCACAGCAGTTGGTCCAAATGTTCTCGACATTATCGCGAAGACAATAGCTACAGGTATTGCCAAAAGATTTTCGGCCGGAAACAACGCTCCTCTCAACATTATTGCTTGTGAAAATATGGTTCGTGGCACCACTCACTTGAAAGGTGAAGTGTATAAATATCTAGAGAGTTCATTGCATCCTAAAGCCGACCTACTTGTAGGTTTTGTCGATTCGGCAGTTGATCGTATTGTCCCGCCAGCAGAAGCCGCGAATGATGACCCATTGGAAGTCACGGTAGAGAGCTTCAGCGAATGGATTGTGGACCAACAACAGTTCAAAGGTGAAATCCCAAACATTAATGGGATGGAGAAGACCGATAATTTAATGGCTTTTGTAGAACGTAAGCTGTTCACCCTAAACACGGGGCACTGCATTACCGCCTATCTGGGCTGTTTAAAAGGTCATCAAACGATTCGTCAGGCGATAGAAGATCCTGAGATACAAACCGATGTAAGACAAGCAATGGAAGAAAGTGGAGAAGTTCTGATTCGTCGCTACGGCTTTGATCGCCAATTACACGCAGCATACATAGAAAAAATCCTCGGTCGATTTGCTAACCCTTATCTTGTCGATGAAGTCGATCGTGTTGGTCGCCAACCCATTCGCAAATTGGGAGTAAACGATAGATTAATCAAACCATTACTCGGTACAATCGAGTATGGCACTGAAAACAGAACACTTTTAAAAGGAATTGCAGCTGCATTAAAATACCGCAGTAGTGAAGACCCTCAGGCTATCGAGCTACAAAACTCACTAATAGAGCATGGTGTGAGTAAAACCCTCGCTTGCTACACAGGCTTGAGTGAAGACAGTGAAGAAGTTGCTCAAATTGAGTCGATTTTCAACAACTTATAACAACATGTAGGGGAGCTATTCTCCCCTTATTAAACGATATTTAGTTCAGTATATGGCAGACAAAATAAATGAAACTGACATTATAGAGCGATTAAACAACGCACCTTCGGTTCGCGGCTTTTTTATTGCTGCTGTTGATGTGTTTAATGACTCTATTGATGCGTTGATGCAGCGCATTTTCCAGAAAGATAACTTTGCGGTTCAATCTGTTGTCGGTCCACTGCTTCATGATTCAGGCCCACTGGGTGACTTATCAGTGCGTCTTAAACTCTTGTTTGGTTTAGGGGTACTACCCAACGATGTTTATCACGACATCGAAGATATCATCAAAATCAAAAACATCTTAAACAGCGATGTGACCGATTATGAGTTTACCGACCCCAATATCTTAGACCCTATAAAGAAACTTAATCTGGTCAAAAAAATGGGCATGGTACATATGGAAGTCATGGAACCGGATGATGATATCGATCTCGAGTTTTATCAGTTACAACTGAAACGCCAGCAACAAATAATCAAGTCTGGGCTCTCTCTCGCAATCGTTGAAATATGCAATGAACTAGGTAAAGAGAGCCCATTCTAATCATTCCGTGAGACCCACACTATAGAAAGAACCTCATATGCTCAAAGCTGTACTCTTCGATATGGATGGCCTTATTTTTGATAGTGAGTCTATTTACAAACAAAGCTGGCAATTCGCGGCTCTGGAGCAAGGGCTATCAATATCTGATGACTTTTATCAGCAGTTTATTGGTGTACAAGATCCGGAATGCGAACAACAGCTTGTAGACTACTTTCAAAGCGCTATCGATATACATCGCTATCGAAGCATTCGAGACCAGCACTACCATAACCTGAGATCTCACGGTATTCCTCTCAAACCAGGGTTTGAACCGCTCCTTACTGCTATAAAACAACGCGATCTACTCACAGCTATCGTTACCTCTTCGAAACGTTCAGATGTCGAACATAACTTTCGGACAAGTAACTATTTAGCGCAATTTGATCTCATTATTAGCGCTGAAGATGTCACACTCAGCAAACCTAATCCCGACTGTTATAAGATGGCTTATCGCCAGCTAGGGGTTGAGGCAAAACAATGCCTAGTATTGGAAGATTCGAACAACGGAATCAAAGCTGCCTTAGCAGCAGAGTGCCACGCGGTGATGATTCCTGATCTTCTGCCACCTCTTCATGAGTTGAAAAACAAGATAACCGTCTTAAATCAACTAGACGAAGTGATTCCATTGCTGGATAACATGTAAACAGCTTAAAACTAAAAAAACCGAGGCAATGCCTCGGTTTTCATTTGTCTAACTGAAGTTACTCTACCGTTACCGCTTTGGCTAAGTTACGTGGCTGATCTACGTCCGTACCTTTGATGAGTGCAACATAGTAAGACAGTAGCTGCATCGGAATCGTATAGTAGATAGGTGCAGTGATGTCACTTACGTGAGGCATCGTGATGATCTTCATGGTTTCATCAGCTTCAAAGCCCGCCTCTGCATCAGCGAAGACATACAGCAAGCCACCACGCGCACGCACTTCTTCAATGTTCGACTTAAGTTTTTCAAGCAGTTCATTACTCGGTGCGACGACAACCACTGGCATATCAGCATCAATCAGCGCAAGAGGACCATGCTTCAATTCACCCGCAGCATAAGCTTCTGCGTGAATGTAAGAGATCTCTTTCAGCTTCAACGAAGCTTCCATAGCAATCGGGTAAAATTCACCGCGGCCAAGGAACAAGGTGTGGTGCTTATCAGCAAAATCTTCCGCTAGAGCTTCAATATCTTTCTCAAACGATAGTGCAGAGTTGATCTGTTTTGGCAATGCATGCAGAGCTTCAACGATCTCTTTTTCTTTCTCTTTGCTTACACGGTTTTGCTGCTTACCAAGTGCCGTCACTAGCATTAGCAGTGCTGAAAGCTGAGTTGTGAAGGCTTTAGTTGATGCAACGCCGATTTCGACGCCAGCACGTGTCATGAAAGCAAAATCAGACTCACGAACTAACGAAGAGCCTGCAACGTTACAAATCGTCATTGCCGCCATGTAGCCTTTCTCTTTAGCAAGGCGAAGCGCTGCCAAAGTATCAGCCGTTTCACCTGATTGAGATAAAGTGATCAGCAGGCTATTTGGACGAGTCACAAATTTGCGGTATCGGAACTCAGACGCAATTTCCACATCACAACTCACGCCTGCAATATCTTCAAACCAGTAGCGCGCAGTCATTCCCGCATTATAGGACGTGCCGCAGGCGACGATCTGTACATGCTCAACTTTACTCAAGATTTCTGCCGCATTAACACCAATAGCTTCGGTGACGACTGAATCCGATGTTAGGCGTCCTTCCATTGTGTTAATTAAAGCCGTTGGTTGTTCGTAGATTTCTTTTTGCATGAAGTGACGGTACTTACCTTTATCACCCGCATCGTGCTCTGCATTTGACTCAATGATTTCACGCTCAACACGTTCACCAGAAAGATCAAACACGTTCACTTCACGACGAGTAATTTCAGCCACGTCGCCTTCTTCCAGGTACATAAAGCGACGGGTCACATTTAGCAATGCAAGCTGATCTGAAGCGAGGAAGTTTTCACCGACACCGAAACCAATAACGATCGGGCTGCCAGAGCGAGCAACAACAATGCGTGAAGGATCTTTGCGATCAACAGCGACTGTACCGTAAGCGCCTTCAAGTTGCTTGGCTGTTTTCTGAACCGCCTCAAGTAAGGAGTCAGCAGTGCGTAGCTCCCACTCAACCATATGAGCAATGACTTCAGTGTCCGTTTGGGAGTCAAATACATAGCCACGAGACTTTAGCAGCTCACGCAGCTCTTCATGATTTTCAATGATACCATTATGCACAACAGCAATATCACCTGACATGTGCGGGTGCGCGTTAGCCTCTGAAGGCTCACCGTGGGTTGCCCAACGCGTGTGTGCGATACCTGTCCCACCGACCACTTCCGCTGCGTCCACAGCGTCCGCCAGTTCCTGAACTTTACCCAGGCGACGAAGGCGAGTCAGATTAGAATCACCATCAACTACAGCAACACCTGCAGAGTCATAACCACGGTATTCAAGGCGGCGTAAGCCTTCCACCAGAATTTCAGCCACATCTCGTTGTGCTACTGCACCGACGATTCCACACATATTTGTATCTCCGTTTCGGTATCCCTTCCCCATCTGAGGTACGCAATCTAGACAGCAAGCAAAAAAGCCAAATTGACGGGATTAAATTGATTAAATTGTTTTAAATAGCTTTATACGCAAATAACTTTCACATCATGGGATTCAATTTGCTGTTTGAACTCAGGATTCAAGTCTTTGTTAGTAATTAAGATATCGATGGAACTCCAAGCCAGCTCGAGATTTGGAATCTTACGACCAATTTTTTCAGATTCGACCATCACAATGACTTCACGTGACACTTCAGCCATCACTTTACTTAGGCCGACCAATTCATTAAATGTTGTCGTACCTCGCTCTAAGTCAACGCCATCAGCACCAATAAATAGCTGGTCAAAGTCATATGAGCGTAGTACCGACTCAGCCACTTGTCCTTGAAAAGACTCAGAATGTGCATCCCAAGTCCCGCCCGTCATCAATAACGTAGGCTCACTTTCAAGCTCATTAAGCGCGTTCGCCACATTGAGTGAGTTAGTCATCACAACCAAACCACGCATACCATCCAGTTGCTTGATCAATGAAGCGGTTGTGCTGCCACTGTCGATCACAATGCGATTGTGCTCGCGGATCAGCTTGGCGGCTGCTTGGGCGAGTTCATTCTTACGAATCGAAACATTTTCGCTCAATTCATCGCTGACGACTTCTTTTGGTAATGCGATAGCACCACCATAGCGACGCAATAATTGGCCATTTTTCTCTAAAGAGGCAAGATCCTTTCGAATTGTGACTTCAGAAGTCTCAAATTGGAGAGACAAAGACTCAACACTGACCTCACCTTTTTCATTTACCAAATTAGAAATTGCGTGTCTTCTTAGTTGCGTGTTTCGTTTCGACATCTTAATTTCATTTAATAAGTTTCGTTGTGAAAGAAATTATAGTCAAACCGAAACTTTAAAGTCCATTTATTTTGAACCAAAAAATAAAAAATAGCGGCAAAACCTTGTCCTAAGACAATTCTTAAACAGTGATATTGGCGTGAATCAGTGGTAGAATTCGCCACCGAAAAGAAAAAAAATTACAGAATTGACCGTTATTTTTTTGCAACTAACCGCATATATCCTAGGTTAGTCACAGAAATGCTGAGTATTATCCAGACAGTTTGGTCATAAAATGACTAAACTTGTTGAAAGACTTTCAGTTCTGAAGTCGACGACAACATTGATGTTCTCTTGTATATAGAAGGCACGAAATGCCAGGCGGGAACCCTCGACTTCAGCGAGATAAATGACTTTCAGATTGTAACTATTATTGACCGGAGAATATCTTCCATGAAAAAGACCAAAATCGTATGTACGATTGGCCCTAAAACTGAATCTGTAGAGAAGCTAACTGAACTCGTAAATGCAGGCATGAACGTAATGCGCCTAAACTTCTCTCACGGTGACTACCAAGAGCACGGCACTCGTATTGCGAACTTCCGTAAAGTAATGGAAGAGTCTGGTAAGCAACTGGCTATCCTTTTAGATACTAAAGGTCCAGAGATCCGTACTATCAAGCTAGAAAATGGCGACGATGTTGATCTGGTTGCTGGTCAGGAGTTCACTTTCACAACTGACACTTCAGTTGTGGGCGACAAAGACAAAGTAGCGGTAACTTACGCAGGTTTCGCAGCAGACCTTAACGTTGGTAACACTATCCTAGTGGACGACGGTCTGATCGAAATGGAAGTACTTGCTACTTCAGAAACTGAAGTGAAATGTAAGGTACTGAACAACGGCGCACTAGGCGAAAACAAAGGTGTTAACCTACCTGGCGTTTCAGTAAACCTACCTGCTCTATCCGAAAAAGATAAGAACGACCTTAAGTTTGGTTGTGAGCAAGGCGTTGACTTCGTTGCAGCCTCTTTCATCCGTAAAGCATCTGACGTGAAAGAAATTCGCGAAGTACTTGCGGCTAACGGCGGTGAAAACATCCACATCATCTCTAAGATCGAAAACCAAGAAGGTGTTGATAACTTCGATGAGATCCTAGAGCTGTCTGACGGTATCATGGTTGCTCGTGGTGACCTAGGTGTTGAAATCCCAGCGGAAGAAGTGATCTTCGCTCAGAAGATGATGATCGAGAAATGTAACCGTGCACGTAAGATGGTTATCACAGCAACTCAGATGCTTGATTCTATGATCAACAACCCACGTCCTACTCGTGCAGAAGCTGGTGACGTTGCGAACGCAGTGATGGACGGTACTGATGCTGTAATGCTTTCTGGTGAAACAGCCAAAGGTAAGTACCCAGTTGAAGCGGTAACTATCATGGCTCAAATCGCAAACCGCACAGATGCAGCACTAAAAGCTGAACTAGGTTCTCGCCTAGACAGCCCTCGTCTACGTATCACAGAAGCAGTATGTAAAGGTGCTGTAGACACAGCTGAAAAACTAGCGGCTCCACTGATCGTTGTTGCAACTGAAGGTGGTAAATCAGCTCGCTCAGTACGTAAGTACTTCCCAACAGCAAACATCCTTGCACTGACTAACAATGCAAAAACAGCAGCTCAGCTTGTGCTAACAAAAGGTGTTCGCCCTGTGTTGGTTGATTCAATCGACAGCACTGACGCATTCTACGTACTAGGTAAAGAGCTAGCACTTGAATCTGGTCTAGGCAACAAAGGTGACATCGTTGTTATGGTATCTGGCGCTCTAGTCGCTTCTGGTACAACAAACACAGCTTCTGTTCACGTTCTATAAGAACCGAATAAATATTCACTTTTTAAAGAGGGCTTCGGCCCTCTTTTTTTATCCCTTCCTCTTGTCTCACTATTTGGTACGCTGTATTATCAATCAAAGTATTGCGTACTATTAAATTCACGCCCGTTTTATATAACGCTGTATTTATGCATATGAGGAAAGGATAGTGTCTAGCCCAACGTTGACTGACAAAGTCTCGAAAATGATCTACCAAGACATCTTAAGCGGAGAGCTCAAACCGAGTCAAAAGCTAGTAGTTGCAGATCTAAAAAGCCGATACCACGTAGGGGCCTCACCAATCAGAGAAGCACTAGTGCAACTCTCATGGACGAAGTATGTCAGTTTAGAACCACAAAAAGGCTGTTGGGTATCCCCAGTATGCGTCGAAGAACTGGAAGATCTCTATGAGAGCTTACGTACTGTTGCAGCCGTACTACTAAAAAAGTCGATCAAATCTGGCGGCGAAGATTGGGAGTTGGAAGTACTCACCTCATTCCACAAACTGTCACGTATCAACCTGACTAACGACAATTTTGACTGGAAAGAGTGGGAAGAGCGCCAGCACCAATTCCACATCGCACTATTAGAAGGTTCTAACTCTAGGAATATGTTTGAATTTTTCACTGATTTGATCAATCAAATCAAACGCTATCGCTATTTCGCAAGACACAACGGCTTAGACCCACGCCAATTTGAAATTGATGAATATGAGAAGATCATGAAGCTGGTCCTGGCGAAAGACACCGACGAAGCAGCCGAAGAGTTTGATCGTCATCTGCATCGCTCGATGGAACAAATCCAAATCACTATTGAGCAGGCCGCATAAATAGATAGCCTAAAAAAATCGAGCTTAGGCTCGATTTTTTTAGGCAATTTCATCACAACTCCGGCAAACCGAGACTCGGTTGCGTCCCAAGGTTTTGGACTCGTACAAGGCAATGTCCGCACACTTGTAGCAACGCGTGCTATTCGAAGTTAAGTCGGTCAGCCCCACACTCACCGTAATAGGAACATCCGCTGCCATTTCAACCGCAATTCGTACTCGATTTAGCGCTTGTTCTGCTTCTTCAATACTGGTGTGCGGCATAATAATCGCAAACTCCTCACCACCAATACGGGCGATAAAATCTGTCTCGCGCAACGCTTCAATAATAATGGCACCTACTCGGCTGATAACTCTGTCACCTTCATCATGACCCAGTTCATCATTTACCCGCTTGAAGAAATCAATATCAAGCAGCGCAAGGCAAGTGTCATGCCTCTCAGGATAACGCCCACTCAATTTGGCACTGTGACGCAGTTCCAGTTCAAACTTACGTCTGTTCCACAACTGCGTCAGTTCATCTTTTTCACTTAAAATTCTCAGTCGCTCTTCCAGCTCTTTACGTTCAGAGATATCCACCAGCGACGTGATGTAATAACTGACTTTCCGCCCCTTAGCCAACACGCATTGCACACGCATAATCGCGGTGACCTTAGTGTGAGTTTTCTGATTATGGATGGTTATCTCACCTTCCCAGATCTGATTGGACGACAGAGCCTCAAACAGTTGTAAGGTGGTCGCAAACTGTTCTTCGCCCACCAATGCTTTGATCATGTTCTGAGACGCAATGTCTTTCTGGCGATAACCGGTGAGTCTCTCAAACTCATCATTGACTAAAACTGCATGATGCTTTTTATCCGAAATGACCACCGCGGACATACCGCTTAACGCTGCTCTTGCAAGTTGACTCTCTAAACTTCGCTTGCGGTAGTACACAACCCCGCTAGTCGCTGGAACGGTGAAAGCCAGCACCATCAATAAGACGATTGAAGCTTCTTTAAGTAGTATTTGATAATCTCGCTCAGAGCGTACTTTCAGTTCTTCCTGACTAAGATCGATGACCAAATAGAGCTTTTGCCGACCTTCCATATAGATCTGATTGAACACAATCAGATGATCTTTTTCTAAATGGTAACCCGACTTCTGATCTTGCATCATCTGCCAAGTTTCTGGGTAGTAGCGCGCTAGGTTATGTTGGCTGCGGCTCGCTAGCAGATGGCCAAACAATTTACTCGGATCATCACTGATCATGTAAAAGCCCGTTTCACCAACCAATTCTGGGCGAAATGATTTGTCGGGGGAATAATTAAGACGGGAGGTCAGATACCAAATATCAATATTGAGTATTAAATAACCGGCACGCTGGCCTTGTACTTCAACGGGAGTAATTAAGCGCAGTGCAGGTTTATATGGAAATACCAGCTCACCGTTTTCCATTTCAAGATCTATACCCCACGCACCGATTTGTTCATCTTGAAGCAGTTTGGCGTAGCGGAAATAGCCGCGATGAGATTTATCCTGCAATTGCTCTGCCACCTGAACACGATTACCACTCAGCAGATAGTTGAGACGCAACTGTTCTTTACCCGCGTTATCAATAAAGCGAATCTGGCTATACCATTTCTGATTGATGGCCATTGAAGACCACACTTCCTCAACAACCTCACGATTTTTAGCGCTGGGAGAAAGAATATAATCGTAAAGACTTCGGCTGTGGGAAAGTAATTCGATGATAGAAACAAGCTGGCTGCGAACACTCTGGTATTCACGTTCACTGTAGGCGAGTTGATGCATGGCCTGTTTGGCCGTTAACTCTACTGTTTCTTCTTCAAGGTTCTGGTATTGCTGAGCATAGTAAGCAAACGCGATCGACACCAACACCACTGTGGTAATACACAAGTGCCAAAAGATGTTTTTTCGTTGTCTCACTGCCACGGCTCCCAAATCGAAGGCGGGGCAGTATATCACCGAATAAAAAAGTGGTTAAGAATAACCCTACGGGCAATTGACAATTTTATAAAAACGCCTTAGTTACAACTAAAAAAGGCGCTCTTTATGGTTAATCTAACTGGTAAATGACGTCAACTCGATCACGTATCACGATTGTCGAGTCCTGATAGGTGTTGGATTCCGTTTTTGCATCCATCGCCATTGAACGCATCAGTACCGGTTGGCTGCTCGGCATATTGTAATCAATTCGCCAGACACCATTGATGTCTTTACCAAAACCAGAGGCCAGTGACTCTGCTTTACTATTGGCATCCTTGATGGCGGCTTGGCGTGCTTGCTCCTGATATTTAGCCTGATCTTTCACTTTAAGCTGAATGTTTTCGACCTGGTTGATGCCCGAATTCAGTGCAATATCCAGATACTGATTCAAGTTCGCCAATTCATCGACAGTAACATTAACGGTGCGAGAAGCACGGTAACCCACTAGCTCAGGTTTACCATTTTTCGGGTAATGGTATTGAGGAGAGATATAAAGGTTGGAACTGGTGATGTTGTCAGCACTCATTCCCTGCTCTTTCAGTTCAGTCAGAAAGTCTGTCACTACTTTGTCGACTGTCTGCTTGGCTTGTTCTGCCGTCATGGTGGTTTCGACCACACGAACCGTAAACTTCGCCATATCAGGCTTTGCAACAACTTCACCATATCCGGTCGTAGCTAGGTGTGGGAAGTTAGGCGTATCAGCGTATGCACCAATACTGACCAGACCTGAAACGGCAATTGCCAGGCTAGAAACTATCTTCATTATTGTTCACCTTATTTAACTAATCACATACATCATAGCGTTTAGATGCTGCATGAGGAGTCTAGTTCGATGTTCTGACAGAACTTTAACCAAGTGCTAGCTCGACAGCACATTTCTCGCATAATTAACAATAGATTGAGTCACTTCTTCCAATACGCCCGATTCGAGTTGCCAGTGATGCCAATAGATGCGGTATGAGCTCAAGAACCCAGGCAAGATGTCGACTAAACTCCCTTGCGCTAACTCTTTTTGAATCTGAAAGCTTGGGATCAAACAGTACGCGACTCCTGCCAGAGCCATTTTGACAAACGCTTCAGAACTGGCGACGCGGTGAGTCCGGACATTATCTGGCAAGATATTAAAATGCTCTTTCAAAAATAGCTGATGTTGATCGTCATGCTGATCGTACGCCACTGCTGGGGCCTGAAGTAGAGATTCATAGTTCACGCCATTGGGGAAATAACGCTCGACGAATTGCGGGTTTGCCACGCAAACATAATCAACTCTTCCTAAATAGTCCGCCTGACAGCCGGGAATAGGCCGAGATTCTAGGCTAATCGCACCGGTTACCTCGCCACTTTTGAGCTTTTCTATTGCCCTGACTTCATTCAGTACCGCCAGTCTCAGCTCAATGTTCCGTGTTGTCAGTACCTGCTGTAAGGAGGGCAACAGCCAAGTCGCCAAGCTATCGGCATTGGTGGCGATAGAAATCGCCAGCGGGCGCTCTGAATCACTATTAGTTAATTCAGGTACAAGCTCACTTTCTAGCAATTGCACCCTGTGGTAAAGGCCCAGCAGCTTTTTACCCACCATGGTCGCTCTAGGTGGTTGCTCGCGAATAAGCACGGGCTGGGCGAGAAACTTTTCCAACTGCTTTATACGTTGCGAAACCGCAGACTGCGAGATGTAGAGCGCCTCAGCTGCACGTTCAAAGCTGCCTTGAGTCACTACTGACTCCAAAGCCTCTATCCATTTGTAATCCAACCCACGCATAGCGCCACCAAATAAGCAAAACTGATAATAGATTAAAATCATTAATTATACTTATCAAGATACTGACTCTATTCTCAACGCTCATATTCGCAATTCACTGGAGAGAAAAACGTGAATCTATGGGTGTTATTACAGGGCTTTGGGCTAGGTGCCAGCATGATTATTCCGATTGGGGCGCAAAATGCCTATGTTCTCAACCAAGGTATTAAGAGAAATCATCACTTGACGACCGCCACCATCTGTAGCGTTCTCGATGTCATTTTTATCTCGCTAGGCATATTTGGTGGTGGTGCAGTCTTGTCACAAAATGAAACCCTGCTCACGGTTGTCACTTTAGGCGGTATTGCCTTTCTGACCTTCTATGGCTTACTGTCACTCAAAAGCGCCGTGCAAACGAATAAGGCGTCTGAGTCCAAGCGTCAAGTCGTAGAACGTGGTCGTCGAGCTGTGATTCTCGGGGCTCTGGCAGTTACCGTGCTTAACCCTCACCTCTACCTTGATACTGTGGTGATCCTCGGCTCCATTGGCGGACAGTTTGAAGGACAAGATCGAATTTCGTTTGCATTAGGTACGATCATGGCCTCTTTTGTTTGGTTTTACACCTTGTCGATCGGTGCTGCGAAGCTTGGCCCAACCTTATCAAGACCAAGAGTAAAACAAGGGATTGATATTGTGGTCGCTATAATGATGTTCACGATTGCCTTGATGCTAATAAACGAACTGGTAAATAAACACGGATAATTACATGGAACGATTAGAGCAAATCTATCAGTACAACATAGATCTTCTTCAACAGCTTGAAGTTAGCTTTAAAGAATGGCGTCATGAACCTATTCTCGATTTCGCCACTGATGTGCGTGTCGCTGAGCAGCTTGGATGGACGGGTACCCATAGCAAGAGTCTGTTTCTGAAACTGAAAGGGGGCGGGCATGTGCTGTATCTGACCCACAAAGATGCACGCCTTGATAGTAAAGCCATGAAGCAAGTGCTGGGGAAACGACCTTCCATTTGCAGCGATGAAGAAATGATAACGCTGCTGGGCTGTGTTCCCGGCGCTGTTTGTCCTTTCGGTATACCTGAACATATTGAGATTGTCGTGGAACGTGCCTTATACCAGCATTCGGAAATCCTCTACACACCCGGTCACCCTGAACTGACCATAGGCATTGCAGGCTCTTCCTTGCCCAAACTATTGCAAGCTATTCCCAACTCGGTAATTGAGATGTAAAAAAGCGAGGCTAGGCCTCGCTTTTCCGATCAGGATTCAACCTTGTTGAGGTGAACATCCATTTGCGGGAATGGAATTTCAATGCCTTCATTATCTAAGCCTTCTTTAATCGCTTGCATTAGATCGAAGTACACTCCCCAGTAATCAGATGTCTTAACCCATGGGCGCACTACAAAATTAACTGAAGAATCCGCCAGCGTATGCACGCCAACCTGAACCGCCGGATCTTTAAGGATACGCTCGTCAGATTCACAGATCTTGGTTAAAAGCGCTTTGGTTTTCTGCAGATCCGCACTGTAAGACACACCGATCATCAAGTCGATGCGACGAGTTTCATGACGAGAATAATTCGTGATAGGACCGCCGATAACGCTACCATTTGGCACGACAACCATCTTGTTATCCGGAGTCGTCAGAACCGTTTGGAAGATTTGGATAGACTCCACACTGCCTGCTACGCCACCAATTTCGACGTAATCGCCAGATTTAAACGGACGGAAAGCAACAATCAGCACGCCCGCTGCAAAGTTTGACAGTGACCCTTGCAACGCTAAACCAACCGCTAAGCCTGCCGCACCGATAACAGCCACAACAGACGCGGTTTGCACCCCAATCCGGCTCAATGCCGCAATCAGTACAATCACAAACAATAAGTAGCGTACTAAACCATGGATAAACTCAATAACCGCTTTATCCATATTTTTCTTTTTCAGCATCTTGGCGACACTGTTCGCCACCATCTTAACGAAGATGTTACCGATGAATAGAATTAGAATGGCTGAAAGGACATTCACACCATACTGGATCAACAAATCAGAATTATTGGTAATCCACGATTCAGCCTGCGCTAGACCATCCACTAATGGAGTTTCAATCTCCACCGATTCTCCTGCCATAATGTATACCCTCTAAAATGTGTGGCGATCCTATAAATCACACGACTTTTTTATGATTGATAGACGATGTCGTCTCCATAGATAACCTGAAACTATGTCAGATTTTTGGCACGATATATCAATTTTGACGATTCATAAAGTGACGTTTATGCAAAGAACGCAAAAACAAAGAGTTATCAGAAAAAACTGATATCGGCTCGTTACAGATTACGCAATGGTTTTCATTTTCGCCACCCTTTTAGGTGAGGAATAGCCCATTCATAAAACAAATACACCAGGCACAAAAAAACCCGCTCATTGAGCGGGTTTTGCAAACTTAACAGAGTACTGAATTCAGGAGAATTATAGTACGTCTACTGCGTTTAGGTCAGCGAACGCTTTCTCTAGGCGAGTTACCATTGAAGACTGACCTGCACGTAGCCATACACGTGGGTCGTAGTACTTCTTGTTTGGCGCATCTTCACCAGTTGGGTTACCGATTTGACCTTGTAGGTAATCACGGTTCTCAGCTTCATACTTACGGATACCATCCCAAGTTGCCCACTGAGTATCAGTATCGATGTTCATCTTGATAACACCGTAGCCGATAGACTCTTGGATTTCAGCTTCAGTAGAACCTGAACCACCGTGGAATACGAAGTTTAGAGCGTTAGGAGCAATACCGAACTTCTCAGCACAGTATGCTTGAGAATCACGTAGGATTGTTGGAGTTAGAACTACGTTACCTGGCTTATATACACCGTGTACGTTACCGAAAGAAGCTGCGATAGTGAAACGATGTGAAACAGCGTTTAGTTTCTCGTATGCGTAAGCAACATCTTCAGGTGAAGTGTAAAGCTCAGAAGCGTCCATGTCAGAGTTATCAACGCCGTCTTCTTCACCACCAGTACAACCTAGTTCGATTTCTAGAGTCATGTCCATCTTAGCCATGCGCTCAAGGTACTTAGCACAGATTTCGATGTTTTCTTCTAGAGACTCTTCTGAAAGGTCGATCATGTGAGAAGAGAATAGTGGCTTACCAGTTTGTGCGAAGAACTCTTCACCAGCGTCTAGAAGACCGTCGATCCATGGTAGTAGTTTCTTAGCTGCGTGGTCAGTGTGTAGGATTACTGGAACACCGTAAGATTCAGCAACTGCGTGAACGTATTTAGCACCTGCTACAGCGCCAAGGATTTGTGCACCTTGACCTTCAAGTTTAATGCCTTTACCAGCGAAGAAAGCTGCGCCACCGTTAGAGAACTGAACAACAACTGGAGCTTTCACTTTAGCTGCTGCTTCAAGTACTGCGTTTACTGAGTCAGTACCTACAACGTTTACTGCCGGAAGAGCAAAGTTGTTCTCTTTTGCTACTTCAAAAACTTTCTGTACGTCATCACCAGAGATAACACCTGGTTTTACGAAATCGAAGATCTTAGACATGGATGTAATCCTATTTATCTGTCGTTTTAAAAATAAAACTTGTTAAGTTTAAATTCTTGCAAACGTTTGCTCACAACGTGCGTCATTCTAGCAAAGAACAATGTGACTTGCAGCAAACAACAAAGCGGGAGAATCATTCCCCCGCTTTCGTTTAATTACTTAGCGCGCTCTTCAAGCATCGCAACTGCTGGTAGTACTTTGCCTTCCACGAATTCAAGGAATGCACCGCCACCAGTAGAGATGTAAGATACGTCAGCTTTAATACCAAACTTATCGATAGCTGCTAGCGTGTCACCGCCACCTGCTACAGAGAAACCTGCAGACTCAGCGATTGCTTCAGAGATACCTTTTGTACCCGCTTCGAAGTTCTTGAACTCAAATACACCTACAGGACCGTTCCATAGGATAGTTTTCGCGTTGCCGATGATTTCAGCTAGAGCCGCTGTTGATTCTGGACCAAGGTCGAAGATCATGTCATCGTCAGCCACTTCTGAAACGTGCTTGATTTCAGCTTCTGCGTTTTCATCGAATGCTTTGGCACATGCAACGTCAGTCGCAACTGGGATAGAGCACTCTTTCATTAGCTTTTGAGCCGTTTCAACTAGGTCTGCTTCGTATAGAGACTTACCTACGTTGTGGCCATCTGCAGCGATAAATGTGTTCGCGATACCACCACCAACAACAAGTTGGTCAGCAACTTTAGACAGAGACTCTAGAACCGTTAGCTTAGTAGAAACTTTAGAACCACCAACGATAGCAACTAGTGGACGCTCTGGGTTGTCCATTGCTTTACCTAGTGCTTCCAGTTCAGCTGCTAGTAGAGGGCCAGCACACGCTACTGGCGCGTTCATACCAACACCGTGAGTAGATGCTTGTGCACGGTGAGCCGTACCAAATGCATCCATTACGAAGATGTCACAAAGTGCAGCGTATTTCTTAGATAGCTCTTCTTCATTCTTCTTCTCGCCTTTGTTAAAGCGAACGTTTTCAAGAACAACTAGCTCACCTGTGTTTAGCTCTAGGCCATCTAGATAATCTTTAGCTAGTTTAACTTCGCAATCTAGGGCGTCGTTTAGGTAGTTAACAACAGGTTGTAGAGAGAACTCTTCTGCGTATTCACCTTCAGTAGGACGACCTAGGTGAGAAGTAACCATAACTTTAGCACCAGCTTCTAGGCAGTGCTTGATAGTTGGTAGAGATGCTAGGATACGTGCATCAGAAGTTACTTTGCCTTCTTTTACAGGTACGTTTAGGTCCGCACGGATAAATACACGTTTACCTGCTAGATCCAGGTCAGTCATCTTGATTACAGACATGATGTGTCCTCTCAAATATTCAAAAAGTAAAGTTTTTAAGACCCGGCGACCCTGCCAAGCCCAATAATTCTTCAAACTGATTTAGATATGGAGTTTATCATTATTTATTTCAAGGCTAGAAATAAACATTTCTCCATCGCCGCTAATCTGCATACCCACTAAAAAAGTGGCATTACAGCGTCAAACTTGACGGGGAGCGGCTTGCATTGCGAGTGCCGTATCTAACATACGATTCGCAAATCCCCATTCGTTATCACACCAAACCAACATCTTAACCAAATGGCCATTACTAACTCGGGTTTGCGTGCCATCGACGATCGCACTATGAGGATCATGATTAAAATCGATGGAAACGAGCGGAGCTTCAGTATAGTCAACAATGCCCTGTAATGTACACTGAGAAGCGTTAACAATGGTTTGATTTACGTCATTAACTTTCACATTTGTATTAATTGTGACGCTTAAATCCATGGCTGTGACGTTTACAGTAGGTACTCGTACTGAAATTGCTTCAAATTTGTTAGAAAATTTCGGGAAGATTCTTTCAATACCTTTATGCAACTTAGTGTCTACGGGTATGATCGATTGGCTGGCTGCACGAGTACGTCTGAGATCAGAATGGTAGGCGTCGATGACCTGCTGATCATTCATCGAAGAATGGATAGTAGTGATAGTACCTGAATCGATACCAAAGGCTTCATCAAGAGCTTTGATAATAGGGACGATACAATTGGTTGTACACGAACCATTGGATACCACATTGTGATCTGCTGTTAGTGTATCGTGGTTAACGCCGTAGATAATGGTATTGTCGAGATCGCTGGCGCCCGGGTGAGAAAACAGGACTTTCTTCGCTCCCGCTTTGATGTGTTCTTGGCCATCAGCTTGAGAGCCAAACACACCGGTACAGTCCAACACCAGATCCACTTCCAGATCTCGCCATGGTAGAAGATCGATTTCTGCCAGATGAAGAATACGGATGGAATCAAATTCTCCGCTCTCATGGTGAACGTAAATATGCTCCTGATCGTTAGTAATCTTCTTACCAAATCGACCGTGGCTAGTATCGTATTGAAGCAAGTGTGCCATCGCATCGGGCTGCGCCAGCTCATTAACGGCTACCACCTTGATATCTTGGCTTTTGCCACTTTCATATACTGCCCGCAAAACATTACGTCCAATACGTCCAAATCCGTTGATCGCAACTTTTAGCATGATTCCATCGCTCTACATCTTTTTCGTGTCACAAATACTACCTGATAGATTTATAAATCGCATCTAGTTCATCGTATCGGGTAAAAACAAAAAAGCCGAGTCACAAGGACCCGGCTTTCAAAGCAATTAACAATTAAGCTAAAAGCTCTTTCGCTGTGTTCACAACGTTTTCAGTTGTGAAACCAAACATCTTGAATAGCTCACCTGCTGGTGCAGATTCACCGAAGGTGGTCATACCGATGATACGGCCGTCGAAACCAACGTACTTGTACCAGAAGTCAGCAATACCTGCTTCTACCGCGATACGAGCTGTCACGTCAGATGGCAGAACCGCTTCACGGTAAGCTGCATCTTGCTTGTCGAATGCGTCCGTTGATGGCATTGAAACAACGCGTACTTGCTTGCCTTCAGCAGTCAGTTCAGCCGCTGCGTTCACTGCTAGCTCAACTTCAGAGCCTGTTGCGATAAGGATTAGCTCTGGCTTGCCTGCGCAATCTTTCAGGATGTAACCACCCTTAGCAATGTTCGCCACTTGCTCAGCGTCACGCTCTTGCTGTGCAAGGTTTTGACGAGAGAAGATAAGTGAAGTTGGTGCATCTTTACGTTCGATAGCCAGTTTCCAAGCCACTGCTGATTCCACTTGGTCACATGGGCGCCATGTGCTCATGTTTGGCGTCAGGCGTAGAGAAGCCATTTGCTCAACCGGTTGGTGAGTTGGGCCGTCTTCGCCAAGGCCGATAGAGTCGTGCGTGTAAACCTGAATGTTCTGCACTTTCATCAGAGCCGCCATACGCATAGCGTTACGCGCGTACTCCATGAACATTAGGAAAGTTGCACCGTATGGTACGAAACCACCGTGTAGTGCGATACCGTTCATGATAGCCGTCATACCGAACTCACGAACACCGTAGTGGATGTAGTTACCTGACGCATCTTCAGCTGAAATAGACTTAGAACCAGACCACATAGTTAGGTTAGAAGGGGCAAGGTCAGCAGAGCCACCTAGGAATTCAGGTAGCATTTGACCAAACGCTTCAAGTGCGTTTTGAGACGCTTTACGTGATGCGATGTTTGCAGGGTTTGCTTGAAGGTCAGCAATGATTTGTGTTGCTTTCTCTTCCCACTCAGCTGGCAATTCACCGTTTAGACGACGCTTAAGCTCTGCGGCTTCTGCAGGGTAAGCTGCAGCGTATGCGTCAAACTTCGCATTCCACGCTGCTTCTTTCGCTGCGCCTGCTTCTTTTGCATCCCACTCAGCGTAAACGTCAGCTGGGATTTCAAAAGGACCGTGTTCCCAACCTAGCGCTTTACGAGTTGCTGCAATTTCGTCAGCGCCTAGTGGAGCACCGTGACAGTCGTGTGAACCAGATTTATTTGGAGAACCAAAACCGATGATGGTCTTAGTACAGATTAGCGTAGGACGTGAGTCCGCTTTCGCAGCGATAATCGCTGCATTGATCGCTTCTGGATCGTGACCGTCTACTGCTGGAATTACGTGCCAGCCGTACGCTTCGAAACGCTTAGGTGTATCGTCAGAGAACCAACCTTCCACTTCACCATCAATAGAAATACCGTTGTCATCCCAGAAAGCGATTAGTTTACCAAGGCCTAGCGTACCTGCTAGAGAACAGGCTTCGTGAGAGATACCTTCCATCAGACAGCCGTCACCCATGAATGCATAAGTGAAGTGGTCAACGATGTCGTGGCCTTCTTTGTTGAATTGTGCTGCTAGAGTTTTCTCAGCCAGCGCCATACCTACCGCGTTAGTGATACCTTGACCTAGTGGGCCAGTCGTCGTTTCGATACCCGGTGCGTAACCGTACTCTGGGTGACCTGGTGTCTTAGAGTGCAGTTGACGGAAGTTTTTCAGGTCATCAATAGACAGCTCGTAACCCGCAAGGTGAAGCAGAGAGTAAATCAGCATTGAGCCGTGGCCATTTGATAGCACGAAACGGTCGCGGTCAGCCCATTCTGGGTTTGCTGGATTGTGGTTTAGGTGAGAGCGCCAAAGAACTTCAGCGATGTCAGCCATACCCATAGGTGCGCCTGGATGACCAGAGTTGGCTTGTTGTACGCCGTCCATGCTAAGGGCACGGATAGCATTAGCTAGATGTTTGCGGGAAGACATGTCTGCTCCTGAGTGCGTTAAGCGAAAACTAATTTTGATGGGCGATTATTCTCTCAAAGGCGCCTAAGCTGTGCAAACGTTTTACAGTCTGAATACAGGGGATTCTCGCTTATTTTCTGCCATTTCTATCCAAGTTAGTAATATTTAACTCTTTAGAAGCAAACGTTTGGATATGTATTAAATTAAAAAAGAGCTTGTAATTCGAGCTATGAAAATTAGAATAGACGTCTAGATGTAGAAACACCTACAGATATCAGTATTATTTCTTAGTGTTCCGCCGTTAATAATGGAGCACTTCCTTGAATTAAAAGTGGAGCTCTCATGGCTAAACACCTGTTTACTTCTGAGTCGGTATCAGAAGGTCATCCAGATAAAATCGCAGACCAAATTTCTGATGCAGTTCTAGACGCAATCATCGAGCAAGATCCAAAAGCGCGTGTTGCGTGTGAAACGTACGTAAAAACTGGCATGGTGATGGTTGGTGGTGAAATCACTACATCAGCATGGGTAGATATCGAAGAGTTAACTCGCCAAACCGTTCGTGATATCGGTTACGTTCACTCTGACATGGGTTTTGATGCCGATTCTTGTGCGGTACTGAACACCATTGGTAAACAGTCTCCAGATATCAACCAAGGCGTTGATAAAGCGGATCCAAAAGAGCAAGGTGCTGGTGACCAAGGCATCATGTTCGGCTACGCGACTAACGAGACAGACGTACTAATGCCAGCTCCAATTACGTATTCTCACCTACTTGTTCAAAAACAAGCAGAAGTACGTAAAAACGGCACACTACCTTGGCTACGTCCTGATGCAAAATCACAGGTAACGTTCCAGTACGACCAAGGAAAAATCGTTGGTATCGACGCTGTCGTTCTTTCGACTCAGCATTGTGACTCAATCTCTACGCCAGACCTACGCGAAGCGGTTATGGAAGAGATCATCAAGCCAGTTCTACCATCAGAGTGGCTAAACAAAGACACTAACTTCTTCATCAACCCAACTGGCCGTTTTGTTATCGGTGGCCCAATGGGTGACTGTGGTCTGACAGGTCGTAAGATCATCGTTGATACATACGGTGGTGCTGCTCGTCACGGTGGTGGTGCATTCTCAGGTAAAGATCCTTCAAAAGTTGACCGCTCTGCTGCTTACGCTGCACGTTACGTTGCGAAAAACATCGTTGCGGCTGGCCTTGCTGACCGTTGTGAGATTCAGCTTTCTTACGCAATCGGTGTTGCAGATCCAACATCTATCATGGTGGAAACATTTGGTACTGAAAAAGTATCTCAAGACATCATTGTTGAAGCGGTACGCCAACACTTCGATCTACGTCCATACGGCCTACAAGAAATGTTGAACCTACTTCAGCCAATCTACAAGAAAACAGCAGCATACGGCCACTTCGGTCGTGAAGAATTCCCATGGGAAGCGACTGATAAAGCTGCACTTCTGCGCGACTTCGCTGGTCTTAAGTAATTTAAATTACCGCACTAATTTGCTATTCAAGGGCTTCTGGGTAACCAGAAGCCCTTTGTTTTTGTGCGCAAAAATCAAACAACAAATTTGTATTTTTTTGTCATGGGGTCAATAGTTAACAATATGTTAAAAGGATAATTCTTCGCCAAAAATTGCTTTTTAACAGACCAAGTCAGATGCGCAGCTTATTAGGGCAGTCGCAAAGCCGGGCATCGAGTTCCAAGACGCCACCCATGAATCTATGGGTGACTTATTACAGAGTCGATCAAGGAGGATGTATGCCTCGTACGGTGAATCCACAAGACTTCAACGACAAACGAAAGGAAGTCCCAGATAACGAATACGCACGTACTATACCGTGCAATCATGTCAGCTTATCCGCGCCGTTTCATTGGCTGTCACTCGGCTTGCACGACTTTGTGCGTATGCCGTTGATCAGTGCCTTTTACGGTTTGTGTTTCATGGCGGCAGCTATTGGTATTGTGCTGCTAGTTCAATGGCAAGGCACACACTTAGTCGTCATGCCAAGTTTAGTCGTCTATATGCTAATTGGTCCCTTCTTAGCGCTAGGGCTTTATGATGCCAGTTGGGAGCGGGAAAAGGGCCATCACGCCAGCTTACTTCACTCAATGAAAGCCATTGGGCGTAACTCTTCATCACAATGGGCGTTTGCTGTCATGCTCGCCGTGTGTATGATTTTCTGGATGCGTATCGCTGCGTTACTTCATGCGTTATACCCTTCGGTTCAGGGCGCCCCAATAACAGATTTCCTTCCATTCCTTGTTATCGGCTCTTTGGTCGGCATGGTACTGGCTGCAATTGTGTTTAGTATTTCTGCTTTCTCCATCCCACTTATGATGGAGCGACGCGTTGATATGATGACCGCTGTGTTTACCAGCTTTAACGCCGTCAAATCAAATATTCCAGCGATGATAGTATGGGCAGCCGTGATCTGTGGCGGTATCTTAATTGGCTTTGCGACTTACGGAATCGGCATGTTGTTTACTATGCCAATTCTTGGCTACGGTACTTGGCACGCTTATCATGAAACCATCAAGAAAAAGCACCATTAGCACCAACGTCTAATCCGGTATATGATTCGCCCCTTGTCTAAGGGGCGAATTTTTTGGAGATGAATTTGGATACAGAGCTTAGCTATCGCGCACAACAAGTGGTCGCTCGCTATATCGTAACGGCTCAACATGCTTTTCAGCGCTCATTTTCTTTCCCTTCTATCAGCTACAAACTGAGAGGTAAAGCGGCGGGCAAAGCCTACCTCCAACTCAATGAGATTCGCCTCAATCCCGTTTTATTTACCGAAAATCAGCAAGCGTTTTTCGATGAAGTCATCCCGCATGAAATCGCACATTTGATCACTTATCAGGTCTATGGTCGAGTCAGACCTCACGGTAAAGAATGGCAATCGATCATGGAAAGCGTATTTGGCGTCCCTGCTCGTACTACGCACAGTTTTGAAATTACTTCCGTACAAGGGAAAACCTTCGAGTACCGCTGTGGGTGCCAGCTCTACCCACTGACTATCAGACGTCACAATAAAGTCCTGCGTCATCAAAGCAGCTACCGATGCCAGAGCTGTCAGCAAACCCTTGTGTTTACGGGTAAGCAGCTCTCATAACTCAGTGAGCCATTAATAAGTTTCACTGACAAATGCATGCTAGACTGCGATAAGTCATACTTTTCTAATACTTATCGACATGAAACTTCGTGCATTTTTTGTTTACTTCACTGTACTTATTAGTTCATTTCAGGTGCTCTCTGCGCCTCCCTCTTCATTTTCGAAAGCCAAGAAAGAAGCACTAAAGATATATTCCGATCACCCCACCAGCTTTTACTGTGGATGTGATATCACCTGGCAGGGAAAGAAAGGTATTCCCGATTTAAAGTCATGTGGTTACGCCGTGAGAAAACAGCAAAAACGTGCTTCAAGAATCGAATGGGAGCATGTTGTTCCCGCTTGGCAGTTTGGCCACCAACGACAATGTTGGCAGTCTGGAGGACGAAAAAACTGCACCAAAAATGACACCGTATTTCGTTCAATGGAAGCCGATCTACATAACCTCACCCCCGCTATCGGTGAAGTAAACGGCGATCGCTCGAATTACAACTTCAGCCAGTGGAATGGGATGGATGGCGTGACGTATGGCCAATGCGAAATGCAGGTCAACTTTAAGCAACGGAGAGTCATGCCACCAGACCGCGCCAGAGGTTCCATTGCCCGAACCTATCTGTACATGAGTCAGGAATATGGATTCAAGCTATCGAAGCAACAAAGCCAACTCATGACAGCTTGGAATAAACTCTATCCTGTCGACACATGGGAATGTGAACGTGAGCGTCGAATCTTCAAGATTCAGTGCAATCATAACCCTTTCGTTTTCAAGGCATGTCAGGCTCTGTAATTGCCCCTTATGAATTGTAGCGATATGTACAGCCTGCCCCTTGTTTTTTAGGCATAAAGCATCCATGTTAGGAGTTCATTCTCAATTATCTGGCCGGATACAAAGCTGATGCGAATTCCTCGAATTTATCACCCTGAACCTATAACCCAACTTGGCAGTTTAGCGCTTAGCGAAGATGCAGCCGGCCATGTAGGAAGAGTCTTGCGGATGAAGGTTGGACAAGAAGTGTTGCTTTTTGATGGCTATGGGGCCGAGTTTCCAGCCGTAATTGAAGAAGTCAGCAAAAAGTCCGTCACGGTGAATATCACTGAACGTGTTGAACGCAGCAGCGAGTCACCACTGGACCTGCATTTAGGTCAGGTCATTTCTCGCGGGGAAAAGATGGAGTTCACCATTCAGAAGTCCGTAGAGCTGGGCGTTAATACCATTACCCCACTGATTTCTGAGCGTTGTGGCGTCAAGCTAGATCAAAAACGTTTTGAGAAAAAGCTCGCCCAATGGCAGAAAGTTGCCATCAGCGCTTGCGAGCAAAGTGGACGCAATATCGTTCCGCAGATTCGCCCTATCATGCAGTTAGATGAGTGGTGTGCAGAAGATTATGATGGCCTTAAACTCAACCTTCACCCCAGAGCAAAATACTCAATCAATACGCTGCCAGCTCCGGTCGAGAAAGTTCGCCTGTTGATCGGCCCCGAAGGTGGCTTGTCCGCAGAAGAGATCGAGAAAACCCGAGAATATCAATTTGAAGAGACTCTGCTAGGCCCACGCGTATTACGCACAGAGACAGCAGCTCTTACCGCAATTACTGCCCTTCAAGTTCGCTTTGGCGACCTTGGTTAAACGGAGAAAAACCATGATCAAATTAGGTATCGTGATGGACCCTATCGAGTCCATCAACATCAAGAAAGACTCTAGCTTTGCCATGATGCTTGAAGCGCAGCGCCGCGGCTACGAAATCCACTACATGGAAATGCATGATCTGCACTTAGACCAAGGTGTCGCTGTTGCAGACACCAAAGTGGTGGAACTCAAAGAAGATCCAACAGGCTGGTTCCAGTTTAAGTCAGAGCAAACTATTGAGCTGTCAGAGCTTGATGCGGTATTGATGCGTAAAGATCCTCCGTTCGATACTGAGTATATCTACGCGACCTACATTCTTGAACGAGCAGAAGAGAAAGGCACGTTAATCGTCAACAAACCTCAGAGCCTGCGTGACTGTAACGAAAAGCTGTTCACAGCCTGGTTCCCAGAACTCACCCCAACCACAATCGTGACCCGCAAAGCAGAGAAGATTAAACAATTCCGCGAACAGCACGGAGATGTGATCTTAAAACCGCTAGATGGCATGGGTGGTGCATCTATTTTCCGAGTCAAAGACAACGATCCAAATGTTTCTGTGATTATCGAAACCCTGACTAACCACGGCCAAAACTATGCGATGGCACAAACATTCGTTCCTGACATCAGCAACGGCGACAAGCGAATTCTGGTCGTGGACGGCGAAGCGATGCCTTACTGCCTGGCACGTATTCCGGCAAAAGGTGAAACTCGCGGCAACCTTGCGGCAGGTGGTACAGGTGAAGCCCGACCACTGAGCGAAACAGATAAACAGATCGCAGCGGCTGTAGCGCCTACACTTAAGGAAAAAGGTTTGATCTTTGTAGGCTTAGACGTCATTGGTGACAAGTTAACTGAGATAAATGTAACCAGCCCAACCTGTATTCGCGAAATCGAGGCTGCATTTGATATCTCAATTACGGGTAAATTGATGGATGCGATAGAGCGTCGACTCAACAAGCAGTAATTTACTCACATGATCATTGGGCGATAACTTGTCGCCCACTTTACGCTGGAGTAACTATGAATTTAACCAACCACTTTTTAGTTGCGATGCCGGGGATGAAAGATCCCTACTTCCAACGCAGCGTTATCTACGTATGTGAACACAATGATGATGGCGCGATGGGTTTAATGATTAATGCTCCAATCGACATCACAGTAGGTAAAATGCTCAAGCAGGTCGACGTTGAAGCGACTCAACCTCAACTCAAAGTCGGTAGCCTTGAGAAACCGGTACTCAATGGCGGCCCGGTTTCAGGAGATCGAGGATTTATTCTTCACCAGCCGAAAGATCATTATGAATCCAGCATTCAGATGACTGACTGTATCTCCGTTACGACGTCAAAGGACATACTCGCGGTTCTCGGTACAGAAGCCGAACCACCGGAGTACATTGTTGCATTAGGTTATTCTGGTTGGGAAGCGGGCCAATTAGAGATTGAGCTTTCTGAAAACTCTTGGCTAACGATTGAAGCCGACCCTGATGTCATGTTTAACACACCGATCAATGAACGTTGGCAAAAAGCCGTGCAGATGCTTGGCATCAACGCGTCTCAACTGTCCAGTGATATTGGTCATGCATAACCTCCCCATTAAAATTTATGTCTAGAACAATTATGGCTTTTGACTTCGGCACTAAAAGTATTGGCAGTGCCATTGGTCAGGAGATTACAGGCACGGCATCACCGCTGAAAGCCTTTAAAGCCAACGATGGCATTCCCAACTGGGACGATATTGAAAAGCAGATCAAAGAATGGCAACCAAACCTACTGGTTGTCGGCCTGCCAACGGACCTTCACGGCAAAGATTTGGAAACGATTACTCCTAGAGCGAAAAAGTTTGCTAATCGTCTTCACGGCCGTTTCGGCCTTCCTGTCGAACTGCACGATGAGCGCTTATCCACTACAGAAGCTCGCTCAGAGCTGTTCAGTATGGGCGGCTACAAGGCGCTCAGCAAAGGGAATGTCGACTGCCAATCAGCGGTCGTTATCCTTGAAAGCTGGTTTGAAGCTCAATACGGCTAAGCGAAAAAACAGAAAGGGTTGGCACATTGCGCCAACCCCTTATATTTCAGTGCCACAAATAGACCACGATAGAAAATATTCACACGCCCCAAACGGCGAAGAGCAATCTCTAATCCATATCAATCTTCACATCTGCCAGCGCACCACCACCGAAGCTTTCACCTCGTTGAGTTTTAAGCATGATACGCAGATCATTGGCTGAATCTGCACTGTGCAGCGCATCTTCTTCAGTAATTTTGTCATTCACCACCAGTTGGTAAAGCGCCTGATCAAACGTCTGCATACCAATTTCCTGGGATTTCGCCATGGTTGATTTGAGTTCATGCAGATCACCGCGTCGAATGAGATCCGATACACGTGGACTGTTAAGTAGAATTTCAAATACGCCATGACGACCTTGGCCGTCTTTATCTCGGATCAACTGCTGGCCGATAACACCTTTGAGGTTCATGGAGAGATCAAACAGGAACTGCTCTTTTTGCTCTTTCGGTACAAGGTGTAGGATCCTTTCCAAAGCTTGGTTAGCATTATTGGCGTGCAACGTCGCCATACACAGATGCCCCGTTTCGGCGAATGTCATCGCGTACTCCATGGTCTCTCGCGAGCGGATCTCACCGATCAAAATCATATCAGGAGCCTGACGCAAAGAGTTCTTCAGTGCAACTTCATAACTTTCTGTGTCTAAGCCAACCTCACGTTGCGTGACGATGCATTTCTGATGTTCGTGGACAAATTCAATCGGATCTTCGACTGTCAGAATATGACCGCTACGCTCAGTATTTCGATAGCCGGTCATCGCCGCCATAGTGGTCGACTTACCGGAACCTGTGGCACCCACCACTAGCACCAAGCCGCGCTTGGCGATGGAAAGATCTTTCAGAGTTTCAGGCAGTTTTAAGTCATCAAATGTGGGTATGGTGGTTTCGATTCGACGAATCACCGCACCGGGTAATTCTCGCTGATAGAAAGCAGAAACACGAAAACGACCAAAATCCCGCATTACGGCAAAGTTCGCTTCTCGACTGTGGCTATAGTCATTCTGGCGCTCTTCATCCATGGTGCTGTGGAGTAGCGTCAGCACTTCGGCTTCCGATAAGTTCTCTCCATGCGGCTTCAACTCACCATCAACACGATAAAGTATCGGCGCACCAACAGTGATGTATAAGTCTGACGCTTTCTCAGCCAGCATGCCTTGCAGATAAGGATTGATATCCATCATGACCTCTCTCAGAACAGACCTTGCTCAACTTCGATTTTTTTCGACACTTCTTCTGCATCAACCAGACCTTGAGCAATCAACTGTTTCGAATGCTGCTCCATGGTTTGCATACCATGCGCTGCACCAGTCTGAATCACAGACTGCATTTGCGCGACTTTGTCTTCGCGGATCAAGTTGCGAATAGCAGGCGTTGCCATCATGATTTCATGACAAGCGGTTCTCCCGCCGCCAATGCGCTTGAGTAATTTCTGCGCAATAACCGCACGCAGAGACTCAGAGAGCATGGAACGCACCATGCCTTTATCGCTACCTGGGAAAACATCAATGATACGGTCGATCGTTTTCGCCGCCGAACTGGTGTGCAAAGTACCAAATACCAAGTGGCCAGTTTCAGCAGCGGTCAGCGCTAGACTGATCGTTTCCTGATCGCGTAACTCACCAACTAAAATGACATCGGGATCTTCACGCAATGCACTGCGCAGCGCGTTATTAAAACTATGGGTGTCATTGTGAACTTCACGCTGGTTGATCAGACATTTGTTATTCGTGTGCACAAACTCAATCGGATCTTCAATAGTCAGGATATGCTTATTGTGGTGACGATTAATATGATCCACCATTGCCGCCAAAGTAGTCGATTTACCTGAGCCCGTTGGCCCAGTGACCAAGATTAATCCTTTCTCCATATTGGCGATATTTTCAAAGATCGACGGCGCTTCTAGCTGCTCTAAAGTCGGGATATCGGTTGGAATGGTACGAAATACGGCCGCACAACCACGAGATTGGTTAAAAGCGTTGACCCTAAAACGGCCAACGTCCGGAAGTGCAAAAGAAAAGTCAACTTCAAGACGTTCTTCAAATTCGCTACGCTGAGCATCGTTCATAATTTCAAACACCAAACGATGCACTTCGGAATGGTTGAACGCTGGTACGCCAAGCTTTCTTACTTCACCATCAATGCGTACCATGGGAGATACACCAGCAGAAAGATGTAGATCTGAAGCATTATGCTTTACACTAAAATCCAGTAATTCAGCGATATCCATTTAAAATCCTTAATAAAGTTAGCTATGAGTAGTATTCAACAAAACATTGAACAGATCACCTCACAGATTGAAGCGGCACAACAAAAGTGTGGACGCCCTCTAGGCTCAGTGCAACTTCTGGCGGTGAGTAAGACCAAACCGTTCGACGCGATTTTAGAAGCAGCTCGCGCCGGTCAAGTCGCTTTTGGCGAGAATTACGTGCAGGAAGGCGTTGATAAAGTTGCGTATTTCGCTGAAAACCACCCTGAATTAACCCTAGAATGGCACTTTATTGGTCCAATTCAGTCCAACAAAACACGCCATGTTGCGGAGAGCTTTGCCTGGGTGCATACCGTTGATCGCGCTAAGATTGCCCAGCGATTAAATGATCAAAGGCCGCAAGAAATGGCGCCGCTGCAAGTTCTTATTCAGGTCAATACCAGCAGTGAAAGCTCTAAATCTGGCGCCAGTGATGACGAAATCTTTGCTTTGGCAGAGTTGATTTCTTCTTTGCCAAACCTCACGTTAAGAGGATTGATGTCAATCCCGGCCAACGTTTCAGACTATCAGTCTCAGCTTGCGGCATTTAGCCATTTGGCAGAGCTGAAAAACCGATTGGCGCAACGTTACCCAGAGCTCAATCTCGATACGCTTTCGATGGGCATGAGTGGCGATATGGAAGCCGCAATTGAAGCGGGAACGACTATGGTCCGAATTGGCACCGCTATTTTCGGTGCTCGCGACTACAGCAATAAAGCTTAATCAGCAATAACAGGAAGAACACAATCAATGGAACACAAGAAAATTGCCTTTATCGGCGCAGGTAACATGGTCAAGGCTATCGTCTCTGGTCTAGTATCAGGAGGTTATCCTGCTGCCATGATCACAGCGACAGCCCCATCTGAGACTCGACGCCTGCCGTTGGAGCAAGACTATTCCATTAAGACCACCAGCGACAATATAGCCGCAGCCAGCGAGGCGGACGTGGTCGTCCTTTCTGTGAAACCGCAAATGATGGAAGAGGTATGTAAACCACTTCAATCCATCGACTGGTCAGGCAAACTGGTCATTTCCATTGCTGCAGGTATCAGTAGCCAACGCCTATGTGAAATGCTGAATCACAACCTAAAAATCGTTCGCGTTATGCCAAACACGCCTTCTCAACTAGGTTTGGGAATGAGTGGTCTGTATGCTCCATCGCACGTTTCACAGCAAGATAAAGCCTTTGCAGCTGAACTAATGGAGTCATGCGGCAAAGTTTGTTGGGTAGAGCAAGAATCCGGCATCAACAGCATCATTGCAGCTGCTGGCAGCGCTCCGGCCTACTTCTTCCGCTTTATGGAAGCGATGCAAGCTGAAGCCATTGCCCAAGGTTTTGATAAAGAGACGGCTCGCCTTTTAGTGCAACAATCAGCCTTAGGTGCAGCAAGCATGGTCGTCGGCAACCCAGAGACAGAACTATCTACACTGCGCGAAAACGTCACCTCAAAAGGCGGTACAACGGCGGAAGCGTTACGCACATTCAACGAACACCAACTTTCAGATATAGTAGCGAAAGCGATGCAAGCCGCAGTAGCTCGTGCTGAAGAAATGGAAAAACAGTTTTAATTAGATTGAGCCTTGGCTCTACGAAGTAAGGGTAACCTATGAATTCAATGAGTTTTCTGATTTCCACCCTGTTTGATCTCTACATCATGGTGGTGATCTTGCGGATTTGGCTGCAAGCTGCGCGTGCAGACTTCTACAACCCATTCTCACAATTTATTGTCAAAGCGACTCAGCCAGTGATTGCACCGCTGCGCAGGGTTGTACCTTCAATAGGCAGTATCGATTTGGCGACAGTACTGTTTGCTTACGTGCTGTGTGTGCTGAAGTTTGTCGCTTTGATTCTGGTTGCCTCCGGCGGCTCTGTGTCATTCAGTGCAGAGTTCTTCTTCCTTGGCCTGCTATCACTGATTAAAGCAGCTGGTGGCTTACTGTTCTGGGTCCTGCTTATCCGCGCCATTCTGAGCTGGGTCAGCCAAGGACGTAGCCCGATTGAATATGTCTTCCATCAGCTTACCGAGCCTATGTTGGCGCCTATCCGCCGCGTGATTCCGGCAATGGGCGGGTTCGATCTTAGCGTACTGGTCCTGTTTATTGCCCTTCAGTTTGCAAACTTCCTGATGGGCGACATGATTGGCCCTGTCTGGTTCCAGTTATAATGGCAAAAGCTGCTTGGTTAGAAGGTGATGACGTTCTACTCAGGCTCTACATTCAGCCCAAGGCAAGCAGAGATAAGCTGATTGGTCTGCATGGTGATGAAATCAAAATCGCAATTACCGCCCCGCCTGTGGACGGAAAAGCCAACGCTCACTTAAGTAAATACCTGTCCAAACAGTTCAAAGTAGCAAAAGGGCTAATCACCATAGAGAAAGGGGAACTCGGGCGACATAAACAAGTCAGAATCCAGTCCCCAGCTCATATCCCCGAAACAATAAAGGCCATCTTGTGATGGCCTTTTTTAATTCGAATCACAAAAGGCGCACTCTCAATATTTCACATAAAAAGCACAGCATAATTCGCCCTTGGTAATCTAAAAACCTTCACAGAGTGAGGATCCAAACGTATGATCAGGCGTAAAAATTATAAGCATGTAGTCGTATCATTTACGCTGCTCTTTTCCTCTGTAGTAAGCCATTAAGGAAGCATCATGAAAAAATGGATCACGTTAGCGCTGGCCAGTCTTTTATCCCTACCCGTATGGGCGGGTCAGTTTAAAACGATCAAAGATGTCGAAGTTCACTACTCCGCATTTAACTCCACATTCCTAACTCCGCAAGTCGCACGCAGCTATGAGCTGAAACGAAACGGCTACTCAGCAATCATTAATATCAGTGTGTTAGACAACTACCAGGCTGGTAAACCGCCTATAACCGCGAAAGTTAGTGGCAGCGCTAAGAACTTAATCGGCCAAACTAAGACACTTGAGTTCCGCGAAATAAAAGAAGGCTCTGCGATTTATTACCTCGCTGAATTCCCTATTTCGGACGAGGAAAACCTAACATTCAATATCGATGTTAATGCTGGTAATAAAGGCACTGGCAGATTAAAGTTCACCCAGAAATTTTATGTGGAAGAGTAACGGCTAAACGCCCTTCCCAATATAGGCACAAACAAGATTATGAATGCACAAAAAATTGTCCTAGCGACAGGTAATCAGGGCAAGGTTCGTGAGATGGCCGATCTGCTGGCAGATTTCGGTTTCGATGTCGTTGCACAAAGCGAATTTAATGTCTCAGAAGTTGCTGAAACTGGCACAACATTTATTGAAAACGCCATCATCAAGGCGCGTCATGCAGCGAAAGAAACTGGATTGGCGGCCATTGCCGACGATTCAGGCCTTGAAGTCGATTTCCTAAAAGGAGCGCCGGGCATCTACTCTGCACGTTATGCCGGAGAAGGCGCGAGTGACCAGCAAAATCTAGAGAAGCTGCTTGATGCAATGCAGGGCGTTCCGCAGGAGCAACGTACCGCACGTTTCCATTGTGTATTAGTACTAATGCGTCACGAATTAGATCCAACGCCGATCGTCTGCCACGGTAAGTGGGAAGGCCGTATTCTGACTGAAGCTCAGGGCGACAATGGTTTTGGTTACGATCCGGTTTTCTTCGTTCCAGAAGATAACTGTGCTTCAGCAGAGCTTGAACCAACACGTAAAAAGCAACTTTCTCACCGTGGTAAAGCGCTTAAGCAGTTGTTTGCGACACTTTCTGAGCAGCAATAATGAGCCAATTGATTCCACCAGCGCTGAGTCTTTATGTCCACATCCCTTGGTGTGTACAAAAATGCCCTTATTGCGATTTTAACTCGCACGCGTTAAAAGCCGACATCCCAGAGCAAGAGTACATAGCTGCTCTGCTGGAGGACCTTGATACTGATATCGAGCGTTATCAGCTTAAAGCCAACCCACGGGCACTCCACTCCATATTTATCGGTGGAGGGACACCAAGTCTCATCTCAGCGCAAGGAATCTCTGATCTACTTGCTGGCATAGAAAAAAGAATCGCGTTTAAAGACGAGATTGAAATCACCATGGAAGCCAACCCGGGCACAATTGAAGCGGAGCGCTTCGCGGGGTATCGCAAAGCTGGAGTGACGAGAATTTCGATTGGTGTGCAGAGCTTCGAACAGCAGAAGCTCGAACGTCTTGGGCGCATCCATGGTCAGGATGAAGCCGTCAATGCCGCGAAACTGGCACACAAGATTGGCTTAAATAGCTTTAATCTTGATTTAATGCACGGTCTGCCAGACCAAACCGTAGAGCAAGCCCTAATGGATCTGGAGAAGGCGATTGAGCTTAACCCGCCACATCTTTCGTGGTATCAGCTCACTATTGAACCTAATACCATGTTCCACTACAAGCCGCCTGTTCTACCCGACGATGATGACTTGTGGGACATTTTTGAGCTCGGCCACCAAAAGCTGGCTGAAGCGGGTTATGTTCAGTACGAAATTTCCGGCTACAGTAAGCCAGAGTATCAATGCCAACATAACCTCAATTATTGGCGTTTTGGCGACTATCTCGGTATTGGCTGTGGCTCGCATGGCAAACTCAGTTTCGCTGATGGACGTATCATCCGCACAACTAAGGTCAAGCACCCGAGAGGCTATCTGGCAGCGTATCAGAATATGGTAAAACCCTACCTAGATAGTGAAGCCGATGTCGCTAGCGAAGATCGCCCTTTCGAATTCTTTATGAACCGGTTCCGTCTGATGGAAGCCTGCCCTAAGCAAGACTTCTTAGATACAACTGGCTTGAGTTTTGAATCGATTCAGGAAACCATCGACTGGGCGAAAGAGATGCAATATCTCAGCGAGTCTGATACGCATTGGCAAATCACAGAAAAAGGAAAGCTGTTCCTTAACGACTTGCTCGAAGCGTTTATGGCGGAAGAGGAATAAAAGGCTGGAATAAACATAAAGGGTTGACGATATGGTCAACCCTTTTAGTTTTCATCGTTCAAAACTTGTCTCCGCGGTCTCGGAGCGAAGTTTAGAATATCGAGCGGCCAATTCGCTCAGCGAGTAGCTCTAGTGCTCTGGTACCCGCGAGGGAGTTACCTGAAGGGTCCAGCTCTGGAGACCAAACCGCAATCGTCATCTCCCCCGGTACGATAGCGATGATCCCGCCACCAACACCAGACTTACCAGGCATACCGACTCGGTAGGCGAACTCCCCAGCGCCATCATACAAGCCACATGTTGCCAGCAAAGCATTAAGCTGCTTAGTTTGAGTAGGCGTCACTACAGGCTTGCCTGTTTGTACTGAAGTGCCTTTATTAGCCAGATAGCTGAATGTTTTCGCTAAATCGACACAGCTCATCTTTAAAGCACACGCATGGAAGTAGTTATTCAGAACAGGGATTACATCATTGTCAAAGTTGCCAAAAGAGCGCATCAGATAAGCAATCGCCGCATTGCGATCACTGTGCATCATCTCTGATGCTGCAACTATCTTGTCGTAACAGATATGGGTATCGCCCGACAGTTGACGGACAAATTCCAGCAAGCGTTGTCTCGGCGCAGACAGGCGGCTTTGCAGCAAATCGGCAACGACTATTGCCCCGGCATTAATGAACGGGTTACGTGGAATTCCCTGTTCCATTTCTAACTGAATCAGAGAGTTAAATGCCTGACCAGAAGGCTCCTTGCCTACCCGAGACCAAATCTCATCAGGAGTATATAAACCCATTGCTAACGTTAAACTTAACGCTTTAGAAATGGACTGAATAGAAAAAGGTTCATCGGCGTCACCAGCTTTGATCACTTCTCCCTTATTGGTGAAGACAGCAATTGCCAGTTTGTTAGCCGGAACTTTTGCCAGCGCAGGAATATAATCGGCAACTTTTCCCTGACCGATAAGCGGCCTGACCTCTTGCAGGATGTCGGCTAAAATTTCTTTTGTCGGTTTCATTACTTACCTATATTTCAAAGGCTTATTATTTTTCTTGTAGGGTCAAAAAAGCCAACATCAAAATGTTGGCTTTCTCATTCGCTTTTATTTCGCGGGTGACTTAGCTAACACGCTTAAACTTAATGTCCCACACTCCGTGACCTAAACGGTGACCACGTGCTTCAAACTTGGTCAGAGGACGATCTTCCGGACGTGGAACAAAGTCACCATCCTCGGCGATGTTCTCATATCCAGGCGCTTGATTCATCACCTCAATCATATGTTCTGCGTAATTTTCCCAGTCTGTCGCCATGTGGAAGATGCCTTCACCAACTGAGAGTTTTTGGCGCACCATTTCAGCAAAATCTAGCTGTACGATACGGCGCTTGTGGTGGCGCTTCTTGTGCCATGGGTCTGGGAAGAATAATTGCAGTGTTGCTAGGCTGCTGTCTGGGATCATGTTAGCAAACACTTCCACAGCATCGTGACACATCACTCGTAAGTTGGTCAGGCCAGCTTCACGTGCATCAGCAAGACACGCGCCCACACCTGGGCTGTGAACTTCAATACCAAGGAAGTTTTTCTCAGGCGCATTTTTCGCCATTTCAACCAGAGATGCACCCATACCGAAGCCAATTTCCAGTACCACAGGGTTATCGTTACCAAACACTTCTTTCCAATCAAGAAGCTTTTCTTGGTAATCAATACCCATTGTCGGCCAGCATTCATTCATTGCGCTTTCCTGACCTTTGGTCAAACGGCCTTCACGACGCACAAAGCTGCGTACTTTGCGTATCAGTTTACCGTCTTCATTGTATTCGTTAGTGGTCACTTCACTCATGATTCTGCCTGTCTAAAAATTGCTCTCGACTTAAAGGGATTGTGATTATCCAAAGAATCGACACTGGTGCAAGTATTTTAGGTCATTTCTCGCAGAATAAACCCCTACTCTTTATCGGTTGTACTTTAGACAGTTTCTATGGTGCAATTTTAGCTAACTCAATAAATATAAAATTACAGAGCAAGTCGTGACTCCTTTTGCAAACGCCATCCTAGAATGGTACGAAGACTACGGAAGAAAAAGCCTTCCGTGGCAACAAGATAAAACTGCGTATAGTGTCTGGCTGTCTGAAATTATGCTTCAGCAGACTCAGGTCACTACCGTGATACCTTATTACCAACGCTTTCTCGAACGCTTCCCGACTGTCGTAGATCTTGCCAATGCAGAGCAAGATGAAGTGCTTCACCTATGGACAGGGCTCGGCTATTATGCACGAGCGCGTAATTTACATAAAGCTGCGAAGATTGTGGCAGAGCAATATCAGGGCGAATTCCCTCTCAATATTGAGCAGATGAACGCCCTACCGGGTATAGGTCGTTCTACCGCAGCGGCTATATTGTCTTCTGTCTATAAACAGCCACACGCCATTTTAGACGGCAATGTGAAGCGTACACTGGCGCGTAGCTTTGCTGTTGAGGGCTGGCCGGGGCAAAAGAAAGTCGAGAATCAGCTTTGGCAGCATGCTGAAGAACACACTCCCGACACCGATGTCGATAAGTACAATCAGGCAATGATGGATATGGGTGCCATGGTGTGCACTCGCAGCAAGCCAAAATGTACACTGTGCCCAGTGTCTTCTTTTTGCGCCGCGTACAAACAAGGCAACCCTCTAGACTACCCTGGCAAAAAGCCGAAAAAAGAAAAGCCAGTCAAAGAGACCTGGTTCATTATGCTGCATCACCAAGGGCATGTATGGCTGGAACAACGCCCACAATCGGGGATCTGGGGCGGACTATTCTGCTTTCCAGAACACTCTGAAGCACAACTCGATCATCAACTGACAATGCGTGGTGTCCTTGATAAGGACATTCAACGTCGCGATCAGTTGATTGCTTTCCGCCACACCTTTAGTCATTACCACCTCGATATCACACCAATTTTGGTAGACCTATCAAAGCAACCTGATGTGGTGATGGAAGCAAACAAAGGTCTTTGGTATAACTTATCGCAACCTGAAGAGATAGGTTTGGCCGCTCCAGTAAAACAACTACTGGAAAGCCTGCCTTTCGAGCTTCAATATTGATTAACTCTAAGGAGTCGTTATGAGCCGCACTGTATTTTGTGCTCGACTACAAAAAGACGCAGAAGGTCTGGACTTTCAACTGTACCCTGGTGAACTAGGTAAGCGTATTTTTGACAACATTTCTAAACAAGCTTGGGCAGAGTGGCAACACAAGCAAACCATGCTGATCAACGAGAAAAAGCTCAACATGATGGATCCTGAGCACCGTAAATTGATCGAAACTGAAATGGTCAACTTCCTGTTTGAAGGCAAAGACGTCCATATCGAAGGCTACACGCCACCAAGCGAATAAGATTTGCCCTTTAGGTTAAGGATAGAGAGAATGACATCACTGCGTTGCTTTGATGTCATTTTTTTAGGATAGATATGAAGAAGTTAGCTTACTTTTTGCTGGCAATGGCACTCACGGGTTGTAGTCGTGAGTTTATTGAGAACATCTATGATGTGAACTACGAGCCAACCAACCGCTTTGCCAAAAACTTAGCCGGACTACCCGGCCAGTTTCAGAAAGATACGGCGGCACTTGATGCCTTGATCAGTAGCTTCTCAGGCAACATCGAAAAGCGTTGGGGACGCGGGGAAATCAAGTTCGCTGGCAAGAGCAACTACGTCAAATACATCGACAACTATCTCAGTCGTTCAGAAGTCAATTTTGATAAAGGCACCATTATTATCGAAACCGTTTCGCCAACCGATCCAAAGGGGCATCTGAAAAACGCGATTGTAACCACACTGCTAACCCCCGACGATCCAGCAAACGTCGACTTATTCTCTTCCAAAGACATCAAGCTTGAAGGCCAGCCGTTTCTTTATCGTCAGGTCGTCGACCAAGATAACAAGCCTATTCAGTGGTCGTGGCGAGCAAACCGATTTGCCGATTACCTGATTGCCAATAAGCTCAAAGTCAAAAACGTTGACTTCAAAAAAGCCTATTACGTTGAAATTCCGATGGTTGAGGAACAATTTGAGATACGCAGCTATAAGTATGCTGATATCGTCCAACGAGCTTCACGTCGTTACGGTATTCCCGAAGACTTGATTTATGCGATTATCAAAACAGAAAGTAGCTTTAACCCGTATGCAGTAAGCTGGGCCAACGCCTACGGGCTGATGCAGGTTGTACCTAAAACCGCAGGGCGTGATGTATTTAAGTTGGTGAAGAAGAAATCTGGTCAGCCATCCCCTGAATATCTATTTAATCCAGAAAACAACATAGATACTGGTACCGCTTATTTCTACATTCTGAAAAATCGTTATCTAAAAGATGTTCGCCATCCGACTTCTCTCGAATACAGCATGATCTCTGCTTACAACGGTGGTACAGGCGGTGTGCTCAATACTTTCAATCGCAATGACAGAAAACGAGCAATGCGCGACCTTAACTCTCTGCAACCAAATCAGGTTTATTGGGCGTTGACGAAAAAACATCCAAACGCAGAAGCGCGCCGTTATCTCGAAAAAGTAACAAAATTCAAAAAGGATTTTAACGCTGGTAAATCATAAGCGCTAAAAACGCCTAAATTATCGGCACTCAACCACTTTTTTGAATTTTTTTCTAAAAACAAGTTGACGGCAAGACGGAAAATCCGTTTAATAGCGCTCCGTTGCCCGGATAGCTCAGTCGGTAGAGCAGAGGATTGAAAATCCTCGTGTCGGTGGTTCGATTCCGCCTCCGGGCACCACAATTTCTTTATTGTTGGTGCTTAGCACGAACAGTTAGTAAAAGAATAAAGTGTGCCGACTTAGCTCAGTAGGTAGAGCAACTGACTTGTAATCAGTAGGTCACCAGTTCGATTCCGGTAGTCGGCACCATTCTTTTGCCTCGATAGCTCAGTCGGTAGAGCAGAGGATTGAAAATCCTCGTGTCGGTGGTTCGATTCCGCCTCGAGGCACCATTATTTGGTGCTTATCTGAAAAGATGACACAAATAATTCCCCCTTAGTTCAGTTGGTAGAACGGCGGACTGTTAATCCGTATGTCGCAGGTTCGAGTCCCGCAGGGGGAGCCATATTAGAAAAAGCCTCATCACACGATGAGGCTTTTTCGTATCTAATGCTCCTGCTTTGCTCCAAAGCAATGTCTCAGACCTAGCCGGCCGCGTTGGGTCCCGCAGGGGGAGCCACTTTCAAGAAGCCAAGTCGAAAGACTTGGCTTTTTTCGTTTTTAACTGCGACTTGCTTGTTCCAAGTAAATGTCTCAGAGCTGGCCGCCTGCGTTGAGTCCCGACAGAGAGGCCATAATTAGAAAAAGCCTCATCACACGGTGAGGCATTTTTCGTATTTAATGCTCCTGCTTTGTTCCAAAGAAATGTCTCAGCACAGAGCCGCCCCTCCGCAAAGAATCCTACTCTCAAGTAATCTAATCACTCACAGAGCTCAGTTTTCCTCTTTCTCATCCAGATATCGACTTTCTACCCCACTTAGATTTTTATCTCATCGATCCGCAAACAGTATAAATCCGTAATCTCATTCTTTATGTAGAAATACAGCATTTATTCAGGCAGCTGTAACCCGTCAAAAACGCGCAAAAAGCGTAGCTCGATTTGCTAATGTTGAGGAAAACAGGCTGAACCAGTTTGGGATTAGGCACTGATTCGACGCTTAAACAACTGAAAAGCACTCTTTAAGGGGTGTTTTTTTGCTATCTAAATCCATTATTCCCTACTCTCTCGGGTATAACTTCTGTTGCTGGCTATACATTTCTTATCCGAAATGAGCAAAAACAGCCCATTAAGTATAGAAAAACAACAAACGATATTTTTTTTGCAATTTAATGTTGACCTCCAAGGCGAAAAGCCTTTTAATACACCTCGTCGCCCGGATAGCTCAGTCGGTAGAGCAGAGGATTGAAAATCCTCGTGTCGGTGGTTCGATTCCGCCTCCGGGCACCACAATTTATTAATTGTTGGTGCTTAGCACGAACAATAGTTAAAGAATAAAGTGTGCCGACTTAGCTCAGTAGGTAGAGCAACTGACTTGTAATCAGTAGGTCACCAGTTCGATTCCGGTAGTCGGCACCATTTATTTAAATGAATAATTCCCCCTTAGTTCAGTTGGTAGAACGGCGGACTGTTAATCCGTATGTCGCAGGTTCGAGTCCCGCAGGGGGAGCCATATTCAATCGATGAGTGAAAACTTGTTGATTAAAAAAAGGCGCCGACTTAGCTCAGTAGGTAGAGCAACTGACTTGTAATCAGTAGGTCACCAGTTCGATTCCGGTAGTCGGCACCATTATTCCCCCTTAGTTCAGTTGGTAGAACGGCGGACTGTTAATCCGTATGTCGCAGGTTCGAGTCCCGCAGGGGGAGCCATATTAGAGAAAGCCTCATCACACGATGAGGCTTTTTCGTATCTGTTGTTTCGTTTTGTCTCAGCTCTGCATGTCGCCTTTCTTCCCACTTGAAAATCGCCAACCAAGAACAAGAACTACGATACTAAAAAAGGGCTGGCACGTTGGCGCCAACCCTTTCTAAATAGTGATATTTCTTAAGGCTATTACTCAGTACCACCTACGGTTAGAGAATCCAGCTTCAATGTCGGTTGTCCTACGCCTACAGGCACGCTCTGACCTGCTTTACCGCAGACACCCACACCTCGGTCAATGCTAAGGTCATTACCGACCATAGAGACTTGCTGCATCGCTTCAATGCCTGAACCGATCAGAGTCGCGCCTTTCACAGGGCGAGTAATCTTACCATCTTCAATCAGATACGCTTCTGAAGCAGAGAACACGAATTTACCTGAAGTGATATCCACCTGGCCACCACCAAAGTTTGGCGCATAAAGGCCCTTCTTCACCGTAGAGATGATCTCTTCCGGTGTATGTTGACCTGGGAGCATGTAGGTGTTGGTCATACGCGGCATTGGAAGGTGCGCATAAGACTCACGACGGCCATTACCTGTCGGTGCTACACCCATCAAGCGCGCATTGTGCTTATCCTGCATGTAACCTTTAAGAACACCGTTTTCAATCAAGATGTTGTATTGACCGGCTACCCCTTCGTCATCGATGTTAAGAGAGCCACGTAGGTCTTTCAAAGTGCCGTCATCAACAATAGTACAAAGCTCAGAGGTGACTTTCTCACCAACCTTACCGCTAAATACCGAAGATTCCTTACGGTTGAAGTCCCCTTCCAGCCCGTGGCCTACGGCCTCATGAAGCAATACACCAGGCCAGCCTGAGCCTAATACAACCGGCATTGCACCCGCTGGTGCAGCTTCAGCTTCAAGGTTAACTAGCGCCATACGAATCGCTTCATCAGCGTAGTGATAGGCTACTTTGATACCCTGCTCTTCCGTCAAAAGAAGTCATAACCAAATCGGCCGCCACCACCAGCACTACCTCGCTCACGACGTTCACCACGCTGAGCCAGTACACTGATAGACAAACGTACCAACGGGCGAACATCACCCGCATAAGTACCATCTGTTGCCGCGACAAGCATTTGCTCATGCACACCGCTTAGGCTTACCGATACTTCTTTGATCAGCGGTTCTTTAGTACGAATATAAGCATCCAGCTCTTTAAGCAGTTGAGTCTTTTGTTCTTTCTTCCAGCTTTCGAGCGGATTCACTGCTGCGTAAACCTGCTGATTGTCACTACGTTTAAATGCTTGAACCTGAGCATTCTGGCCTTGTTGAGCAATACCACGCGCAGCGATTGCACTCTGCTTCAGGCCTTCAAGTTGGATTTGATCTGAGTATGCGAAACCTGTTTTTTCGCCAGCAATTGCGCGAACACCAACCCCTCGGTCAATGTTAAACGAACCATCTTTGATGATGCTGTCTTCCAGAACCAAAGATTCATGCCAGCTCGACTGAAAATAGATATCTGCGTAGTCAATCTGACGGCTAGCAATGCTCGATAAGGTCTCTGCAATGTCCTGCTCGGTCAGACCTGCCGAGTTTAGCAATGCGTCTTCTACTTGGTTTATTGTCATACTTCGCTCTTAAACATGTAAATGGTTTTGGAACCGGGTGTGGTTGAGAGTCGGCATCGCAGCGCGGATTTCCTTGACTCTGTCTAGGTCAATATCGACCAGCAGGTTTTGAGGTTGTTTGTTCAAGCTGGCCAAAACCTCTCCCCATGGAGACACTACCATAGAATGCCCCCAAGTTTCTCGGCCACATGGATGGACGCCTGTCTGGTTCACAGCGATAACCCAGCTTTGAGTTTCAATTGCGCGAGCCCTGAGTAAAGGCTCCCAATGAGCCTCTCCCGTAACTGCAGTAAATGCCGCGGGAACCAGCAATACGTTAGCACCTCTCTGCGCCAGTTCACTGTATAGCTGTGGAAAACGGACATCATAGCAGATTGTCAGCCCCAAATGAGCGACGGGCGTATCGACTGACACAATTTGTTGGCCTGGGCGAAAGGTTTCTGACTCACGATAGCGCTGGTGCGCATCTGCGACGTCAACATCAAACATATGTAGCTTGTCATAGTGAGCAATCAACGCCCCATGCGGATCGAAGACCAGAGAAGTCGTCGTCACACCATCATCACAGCGAATTGGCATACTGCCCACAACAAGAAATACCTTCGCATCTTTTGCTATCTGTGAAAGCTGACTTTGAATTGGCCCCTGATTAAGCGGCTCAGCCAGCGTGTGGTAATCGGCTCGATTGCCAAAGACTAAGCTGTTTTCGGGTGTCACTACCAGCTTCGCGCCTGCCTCAGCGAGAGTCACTACCTGTTGCTGGATATAGGCCAGATTCTCTTGCGCATCTGGCCCTGATGTCATCTGAATTAGTCCCACTCGCTCCATGAGTGATTCTCCTTATTCAATCGATTCGCGTAAATTTTCCGGCAGTTTAAACTCACCTTTGCTTCGCGACAGCTCTTTAACCACTGGCGCATCCAACGGGCCTTTGACTTCGTAGTTAACCTGAGTAAAGACCTCAACCACAGGTGAAATTACCGTGGTAATAGCCAAAACATACAACGCGGTTTGCGGCGTAACGGCAAAGGCGGTGAGAACCGGAATACCCGATGTGATATCTGGAACAAAATTTACTTCTGCATCTACTGTGCGTGAGTTGAGGTTTGCCAGACCTTTGATCGACATGTCCCCTGCAACGGCATCCATCTTGATGTCATTGGTCAGGAAGATTCCGTTTTTGATCTCACCACTGCCGGTGATAGAGTCAAAGGCCATACCGTTATCAAACACATCGCTAAAATCGAGCTGCATTTTGCGAATAATAGAGTCGAGACTGAATAAGCCCAGTAGGCGCGCCGCTCCACTGACATCTGAGATTTGGCCTTTACCCAGCTTGGTCGAGACATGGCCTTGCAGAGTATTCACCTTCATCGACCATGGTGAACCATCCCACTCCACTTTAGAATCAATTTCGAACGGAGCCTTCTGAATACCCGATGTGATACCAAATCGTTCCATCACGTCACTGTTATTCTCACCTGACATCACTATGTTAAATTTAGTATGACTCTGGTCTTTCGTTAGAAGCCAAGAGCCATTCATATCAACTTTGTTAGCACCGCTTTGGAAAGACAACTTCTTCCACTCTAGACGCTCCCCTTGACGCTGCAGATCCAAGTGTGTCTTACCCACTTTGTAACCTTGCAGCCAGAAGTCATCGATAGTGAGAGTGATATTTGGAATTTGCTCATGGAAAGAACGTTCAAAATCACTGATCAGTTCTTTCTGATCTTTGCCTGCTTCAAACAGGGTCGTGTCTTTGTATTCAGTGTCTAACGCTGGGATATAAACATGCAGCCTATCGAGTGCGGCAGAAAGGTCGTATGGCTCAATATAGCTCGCTTCACCAGCCGCCTCCTGACTATCTAAACTCATGTGCCAGCCAAGGTTCTTACGCTTTGCCGTGAAATCGACGTCATTCCACTCAATACCCGCGAGAGTCAACTCACCAACATCCAATTCAACTCGATCAGGAGTAGGAATTTGTGGAGTGTTCATGTCGGCAAGCACCGCTTTACTGGTATTGGAGGTAGAACGAGATAACAACTCAGCCCACTGGTCGATATCAAACTTATCTGTACGTATCTGAGCCTGGTGTCCTGCTACTGGGCTAATTTTGAAGCTACCCTTACCCAATATTAGATTGGTTGCTTTCAAGACCGGCGTCTCCGGGCGAATATCAATTTCGGTTTGATACTTAAGACCAGGCAGTTGCAGTCGAGCGGTAATACTTTCCTGATTACCAGAAGCTTGCATGCTCGCCTTACCCGATTGGTATAGTTCTTTATTCAACGGATAAGGATAGTGACTACTTACCATCTTCAGGTCGGCACTGGTATCAAGCTGATAGGTGAAGCCAACATCATTAAGTTGAATGTCGACCCCCATACGCCACGGCGCATGACCGTCCAAAGGCCCCATCCACTGCCCACCAACATAAGGAGTCAGCGGTTTCAGATCCCAATCGCCAACCACATCGATGTTAACACCGTAGCCCTGACCTGCATTTTCGCCGGCAAAATCTATCGCCACGGGCTGTTTTAATAGATGCGCAGACAAACCAGCTGCGCTGACAACATCATTATCGAACTCAACACGACCTGACACCGTTTCCAGCGTCATGGGAGGCGTTTCAATCGTGACCTGATTTTCATCTAGATCAGCGTAGCCCCAAGCGCGGGCTTCTTCGTCGGAACTGAATGGAATATTAAGTTGAAAGCTCGATGTCACTTTACCGTCAACCTGGACTGCGGTTAACGCCGCGCCAACTGAATCGACGAGTGGCGATGCTGTCATATAGTCACGCACCGCATTACCCTGAGCAACAGCGCTAGCTTCAATTTCAATATGACCACCGGGAGCCAACTCAGGAATGACCCCACTAATTCGCGTCGCTTTGACATCCATTAGAGTGGCGCTACGGGAGTTAAGGTACATGGAGTCATTCTGGAACAACAAATCCAGCTGCAAGTCAGTGATCGGTGGCCAAGCCGTATCAAAACTGAACTTCGCTTTCTTTAGCCCTACCCACGCTTGGAACATGCCATTGTTCTTGCGATATGGGAAGTCGCCCAGTTCACCATACCAGAGTAGCTTGGCTGTATTGACCTTACCCGCCTGAATCGCTGTTGAAAGGTAATCTGTTAAATCTCGCCCAAGAGCCAAGGCGGGCAAATAACGCCAGGTTTCCCCTGCGTTATATAAATCGGCTTCTGCGTAAAATGATAAGAATGGGCTTTTATCTTTAGGGAAATCTAGGCGAAATGCGCCCAACACCTGAAGATCTGGCGTTGCCGCTGTGGCTTTATCTGCCCATAAACTCCAACCATCAGCGCTGTTCTGCCACACGATGTCTACCTGACCTTGCTTGATGTTCAATGGTGCCTGAAAAACATCACCGTAAGGCAGTACGTCATCAATGATCTCCACGCTGGCCTTAGCTTGATGGGCGTTACCAGACACTTTTGCAGAGAGGTGATGCAGACCTGGCAGCAGTTCCCATTGCTTCATAGAGCCATCGCTGAGCTGGGCTGAGTATTTCAGAGAGTCTAGGTTATCTTTTTCCATCGACACTCGAATATCTTCCACTAAACCACCAAGGTCTAACGTTTCTAGCAGCTTAGTAGTTTGCTTCGATTCCGGCGCCAACTTAACCAATGGAGAAATGGCTTTCAAATCAAGCTGCGAGGCATTGAGCAGCCAGTGCTCTGGTTGCCAATTGAAAGCAATATCAAGCTCAGGCCACAGTTGTCCATCCGTTTGCAGCACAAGTGAGTGAGCATTCACTTGCCAGCCTTCCACTTTAGGCTCCAATTGCAATATGCCTGACTCAATCAGCAGCTCATGCTCTTTGCCTTCTTTCCAGGTGAGTTCAGAAGGCTCCAATTCAACATACGCATTGGTTGGTTTGCTGTGCTCTAACGTGATCCAGCTGTTTAAACTAACCTTGCCTTTTTCAATACCGGTTTCCGTTTTTAGATACTTAGTCAACCAAGGCGTAACCAGCACGTTATCCACTGCTAAGTAAAACTCACCACTCACCTCAGCTAAGGAGCCGTGATCGACAAAGTTCGCTTTGACTTGCGCCGAGTTCAGATTACTGTGCGCAATGCTGACTTCACCATCGGCGATATGACGTTGACCTTTGTTTTGCCAAAACAGCTTTGCTATTTCCAACTCTCGTATCGAACCGTCAATACCTTGCAGTATGATCTCAGAGCCAATTAGTGAGAAACTATCCAGCTGACGCAGCAATAGCTGGTCTAGTTGCTGAACCACGCTTTTCTGATCACCTTGCGGTTGCATCGCCGTTTTTTCACCAGACTGCACCCACTCTATAGTACTCATATCCAGCTTAAGGTTATGAATACTCAGGTCGGCGATGACGGGCCGCATATCAATCACAGATTGAATCAGATCAAATTCAACTTCAACGGTTTGAGCAGAAAAGTGAATCCCACTGCTTTCCGGGGTGTTTGCCCGTACATTTTGCAATGAGATGGAGGGGTGAGTATTACGCCAAAAACCACTGATCTGATCGATTTCAAAATCCAGAGTCGAACCCTTGTTTACCCATGTTTGGATTTCATCTTGGAAACGATTGAGCTGTGGCAGCGTAATACGCAGAGTTGTGATGGCAATAGCTAAGGCGACCATCAGAGTCACCAATAGCCACAGTAATACCTGAATTAAGCGTCTAGCGGTTGTGTTCACAAAAAGCCTACATCATGACAACGTCAAATTGCTCTTGAATATAAAGAGGCTCTGCCTGAACTTTGACCTGCTTGCCAATAAAGACCTCGAGTTCTGCCAATGCGTGCGATTCATCGCCTTGCAAGGCATCCGCGACAGAAGGGGAAGCGTAAACCACGAATTTATCCGCCTCATACGCTCGGTTAACTCTGGTGATTTCGCGAAGAATCTCATAACAAACAGATTCAACGGTTTTGACACTTCCACGCCCCTCACAAGTTGGACAAGTAGAACATAGGATATGTTCAATACTTTCACGTGTTCGCTTACGTGTCATTTCGACCAAACCCAGCTGGGTGAAGCCGTTAATATTGGTCTTAACTCTGTCTTTGTCGAGCGCCGCTTCTAATGAAGTAAGTACACGCTTACGGTGCTCTTCAGAAAGCATGTCAATGAAGTCAATAATGATGATGCCACCCAGATTACGCAGACGCAGTTGGCGTGCGATAGCCTGAGTTGCTTCAACATTGGTATTGAATATGGTTTCTTCAAGATTTCGACGACCGACGAATGCACCCGTATTTATGTCGACTGTCGTCATGGCTTCAGTTTGATCAATGATCAAATAGCCACCTGACTTAAGTTCCACTTTACGTTCCAAAGAACGTTGAATTTCGTTCTCTGTGTCGTACATATCGAAGATTGGCTTATCACCTTCGTATAACTCCAGTTTACTCGTCAGCTCTGGTACGTATTCTGAGGTGAATTCTTTGAGGTTCTCAAATTCTAAGCGAGAATCAACCAGTATTTTGGTCAGTTCAGTGCCGACAAAATCACGTAGAATGCGTTGTGATAACCCGAGTTCACCATAAAGTGTCGAGCGTGTTTTGTACTTAGAACGGCGCTCATTGACCTTTGACCAGAGTCGTTTTAGAAAAGCGGCATCTTGAGATAGCTCGGTATCATCCGCGCCTTCAGCTGCAGTCCGGATAATAAAGCCGCCATCTTCATCACAGTAATGACCAACAACTTTTTTCAGGCGGTTGCGTTCTTCTTCGCTCTCAATACGTTGTGAGACGCCGACATGACTCGCCCCTGGCATAAAGACCAAGTAGCGGGAAGGTAAGGTGATGTCTGTGGTCAGGCGTGCGCCTTTGGTGCCAAGCGGGTCTTTCACCACCTGGACGACAATGTCTTGTCCTTGGCGAACCAGCTCAGAGATATCTCTGACTTGAAACTGTTGTTTCTCATTCTCTGCCACACACTCAGTGTGAGGCACAATGTCCGAAGCATGAAGAAATGCCGCTTTGTCTAAGCCAATATCAACAAATGCCGCTTGCATCCCCGGCAGGACTCGGCTGACTTTGCCTTTGTATATATTGCCGACAATACCGCGCTTTGCTTCACGTTCCACATGGATCTCTTGTAGGGTTCCCCCTTCAATCATGGCCACACGAGTTTCACTCGGGGTCACGTTGATTAGCAACTCTGCACTCATCGGCGCACCTCAAAATTTTAAATTATAAGAATTTGTGCAAGAGCTGGTCCGTTTCGAATAATGGGAGGCCTACCACAGCATGATAGCTACCCTCAATACGCGTTACGAAACGGCCTCCGATACCCTGGATTCCATAGCTACCAGCTTTATCGCATGGTTCACCCGTATGCCAATATTGTTCTATCTCGTTTTCTGACATAGGTTTAAACCATACGTCTGTAGTCACCACTACAGTTTCTTGTTGTTCTTTACTGGCCACTGTCACTGCTGTCATCACCTGATGACAACGATCTGACAGCGACATCAGCATCTGTTTAGCATGTTCCAGATCATCGGGCTTTTCCAGAACGGTGTTGTCACAAACAACGATGGTATCTGAGCCAATGACAACAGCTTCACTTGCGAGCGCTAACCCCGCGAGCGCTTTATCTTTAGATAGGCGTGCGACGTACTGCTTTGGATTCTCATCTGACGATTGACTTTCTTCGACATCGGTTCGAATAACAGTAAACGAATGACCTAATTGTGATAACAGTTCTTTGCGTCTCGGTGATCCTGACGCCAACACCAACTTTTTCATCATCAATTACCTTACATGCCAATGTCGTCTGACTCTGCGCATCAACAGGAATAACCACGGCCACAGAATACAGTTTATCAAGCCACTCCACAGAGACAGCAGATTAAATGTAATGTCCTGTATCAGGTATTCTCCTGAGAAAATCAGAACATCCAAAACAATAGAGAGCAGACCAATTAGCATCGCTTGCTGCCAAAGGGCCATATTCCTCAAGACCAAGAAATTAAGCGCCACCAGATAAACGACGATCGACATCATCATACCGCGAATACCCAAGGTGGAACCGAGCAATAAGTCCCACAGCAAGCCAAGTATCAAAGCGGTACCGACATTTACTCGATGTGGCAATGCCAACACCCAGTAACAAACCACAAGAAACAGCCAAGAAGGTCTTAACACATCCAATACGCCAGGCCATGGAATAGTCTGAAGGGTTAAGGCTATTAAAAACGAAAAGGCAATGACCATTTTGCCTTTAAATACACTATTCGCCATTACCGCTTACCTCTTGCATATTACTTGGTAATGCCTGTTGAATCTTGTCCTGACGAGAATCATTTGGCCAGATGAGAAGCAAATAACGTAGGCGTTCAAAATCGACAACCGGTTCAGCTTCTATCGCTGCGAATTCACGCGCAGTGTCACGGACAACATTCACCACGTGCGCCACTGGATATCCTTCTGGGTACACTCCCCCCAAACCGGAAGTAACCAGTAAGTCGTCTTCCTGAATATCGAGGCTGATCGGAATATGATCTAAGTTGATTCTGTCTATCTTGCTGTTGCCTGACGCGATAACACGGATGTCATTACGAATCACTTGGACAGGAATAGCACTCTGGCTATCTGTAAGTAACAATACGCGGCTGTTATGGGCGGAAACAAAGGTTACCTGACCAACAATCCCTTTTTCGTTCGCCACAGGCTGGCCGACATAAACGCCATCTATCTGGCCTTTATCAATAACTACTTGCTGACGATATGGTGATGTATCCACGGCCATCACTTCAGTGACTACTTTACGCTCGTCTCGTACAAACGAGGAGCCCAGCAGTTTACGCAAGCGCTGGTTTTCTTCACGATACTGATCCAGCAGCAACATATCATTCTTAAGACGCAGAATTTCACGCTTAAGCTGATGGTTACTCTCCATAAAGTCTTTGCGAATATTGAAACGCTCATAGACCCCATCAAACATAGTGCGAGGAACATCAGCTAAATACTGAATCGGGGCGACCATGCTGTTGAGTAAATAACGTACCTGAGCAAATGCGCCTAAACGACTATCAGCCAGCATAAGGCTGGCTGATATAATGACTGCGAAAAACAGGCGTAATTGAAGTGAAGGTCCTCGGCCAAAAATCGGCTTCATTGAGTATGAGTTCCTTAATCGCTCGAAATAGCCTAGTGGTTTGCTAGGCCAATTCGATTATTCTTCGCTGAATAGATCGCCACCGTGCATGTCGATCATTTCTAGAGCTTTACCGCCACCACGTGCTACACATGTCAGTGGATCTTCCGCGATAACCACTGGAATACCAGTTTCTTCCGTTAGAAGTCGATCAAGATCTTTCAATAGCGCGCCGCCACCTGTAAGAACCATACCATTTTCTGAAATATCAGACGCAAGTTCTGGTGGACATTGTTCCAGCGCAACCATTACAGCGGAAACGATACCAGTCAGTGGCTCTTGTAGCGCTTCAAGAATTTCATTTGAATTTAGGCTAAAGCTACGCGGCACACCTTCAGCAAGGTTACGACCACGTACTTCAATTTCTTCAACTTCATCACCTGGGTATGCAGAACCAATCTCGTGTTTGATCTTTTCAGCGGTTGCCTCACCAATCAAGCTTCCGTAGTTACGACGAACATAGTTGATGATCGCTTCATCAAAACGGTCACCACCAATACGTACTGAAGATGAGTAAACCACACCGTTTAGCGAGATAACCGCCACTTCCGTAGTACCACCACCGATATCAACGACCATAGAACCCGTAGGCTCAGAAACACGTAGGCCAGCACCGATTGCTGCCGCCATTGGCTCATCGATCAAATAAACTTCACGCGCGCCAGCACCAAGTGCAGACTCACGAATAGCACGACGCTCAACCTGAGTTGAGCCACAAGGTACACATACCAAAACACGAGGGCTTGGTTTAAGAACACTGTTGTCATGCACTTGCTTAATAAAGTGTTGCAGCATTTTTTCGGTAACGTAGAAGTCTGCAATCACACCGTCTTTCATAGGACGAATTGCCGAGATGTTACCTGGAGTACGGCCCAGCATTTGTTTTGCGGCATGGCCGACAGCAGCGACACTTTTGCCTGCTCTGTTACGGTCCTGACGGATAGCGACTACTGAAGGCTCGTCTAGGACAATACCCTGTCCCTTGACGTAGATAAGAGTGTTGGCAGTACCTAAATCGATTGATAGATCATTAGAAAATATGCCACGAAGTTTTTTGAACATATTCTTCGCTCGTCCTGAAAGAATTAGAAGATAGAAAATTGCACTAAATGTACCAATGCCTTGCCGTATCAGCAAGGCATTGAACTATAAACATGGGCTGAAACCCGCAATTTCTAACAGATTCCTAACGAAAGTCGAAAAAATCTCGTTGTCTCTAATTCTGTTCATTCCACCAAATGACTCGATCACTCCCTCGGTATAGACCAAATTGTGTCAGTCCTGAAGTGGAATTTTCAAAATTACCATCACCATCTTCATCATCCATTAGCCATGGAAACAATGAATTCACATTAAGAGAAGTTGTGATCGTTCCGGTGATGCCAGATCCAGGTGGAGTAAACTCTATCCAAGATTCTCCACTGCTAGCTGTAGAAGAAACTAGTGACGCATTGACCTCTGGCTGAGTAGGGCTACCGTTAGTTACAACCGTATATTCCCCTGATGTGAATACAAAGTTCCCAATAGCCCCAAAGCTGGTGCATGAGTCATCGGTATTGGTTTCAAAGCGATTGCTTTGATAGTGTTGCAATTCCAGTCGCTGCCTTACAGTTGCAATCTCAGAGCCATAGGTGTCGTTAATAACCAGCCTTCCCCAACGAAGTTGCATAGTGCCATCTACATTATCAAAGGTAATGCCTTGACAATCATCACTACTCCCAGAATGTGCTGATTTAAAGCATACGCCATCGGAATCTTTAAGATCACGTTCATCTAACTCGAGTTGAAAGTCAGCAGTAAATGGATTTATTGGCGTTGTATCTTTGGTGTATAAAATATGCTCATTTTTGAGCACTACTTTACTATCATTCGTAGCATTTCTCTCAACACTTGGGCTAGGTATTGATGACGTGTCAATAGAAATTGTAGGGTTACCGCTTGCGGCGTTATACGTATGATAACCCCACTGATTGCTGTAACGCCACCACCCATCATCTAGATAATTTTTAACGTCTGAGCCACTTGCTGATTGCGGAGACAAATCGAGCTGTGGTTCTGTTGAGTAGTTAAAAGATTGCCCAATATAGCTAAACCCACCACAAAACGCATCCAATACGGGGGGAAGTGGAATTGAGACTGCGAAATAAGCAGGGATAAAGCGCCCTAAGTTACCTGTAGAGACGGGTGAAATCGTATAGCCATGAAAAGTAGTTGTTGGTGTTACGGTTATATCAAAAACTCCAACTTCAGAAATCGTCTGTTCGATAACGTTAGTTCCTGAATCTTGTGGGACATGATTATATTCCTGTACCCCTAGCGTACCTAACTCTTTACCAACAGGTGCAATAAGTTCATGAGTAATTTCAATATCACTATGCTTGTAGTTATATAACACTACATCATCTTCACCATAAGCCGTGACCTTTAAGTCGAATGTTTCTCCTGCTGCTGTAAAAACGTCGCATGAGGTATCTGCGGCTATGCATTCACCATCATTACCTGAATAGTCCGCTACAACAGCTAGATATTTTGGATATCTAACAAAATTCTCACTCCCTGTCATTTCCAAACCGTCTTCATCACCCGTTCCAATATAGCTAGCATTTAGCTGAATCTCCCCAGCATCTGGGTAGTTAAGGGTAAATGAGGCTTCGCCTGAACTGTTAAACGATAGATTAAGTGCAGTCGCATCACCCTCTGTTGTTCCAATAGCATTAGAATCAATCGATACCTGAGGGCTACCCTTAATTTCACTACTAACAGGATCAACATACGAGCTCCAGAAATTGATGTTCTTGGATACACTGCCAAAACTTGGAACACATTGCTGAGAGTTATCGCTTTTCTTTACCGCCCTTATTTGTGCAGTAACTGATTCATTTGAGACTTTATCTTCTACATCAATCACAAAACCACTGTCAGAAAACACCACATCACAATTATCTGCACCCAAGCCACTGCCGTCATTACACAAATTGGTCGAGAAAGGCCTAGCTGGAGGAGTCGAGCCCGTCACACCCAAGGTTAAAGTCCCCGGTTGGTTCTTTCTGATAGAGAAAGTCCCTGAGCCGCCAGAAAAAGTTTTCACATTTCCACCGATCCATCCTCCTCCCCCATCAACTGTCGCCGGAGAAAGAGTTGCAGTTACTGAATCAGTATATAGCTCGCTACAACTTGAATTCTTACAGGCTCTAACGGTAACTTCTTCTGCATTGCAAGTGAGTTCTTGTCCTGTGTGGGTGATTCGAAAATGATCGATTTGATCTTCTATAGGGCGTGATTGCAGCGCACAAACCTGGAAGTTATCAATCTCGTGGATATTGGTCACACTGCCGGTAGAGCCCGTAATTGAGAGCAAGAAGTCATCTGGCACCGCAGCTTGGTTGTATTGACTATCTAAGACATTGATTGGCCCGACAATAGACTGCCAGCTACCGTTACCGATCTTACGTGAAATTTCCACCTGCGATTCATTTGTGATCCGAGAATCCACCACAATCTTATAACGATGCACCGCACCAGAATTATTGTTATCGACTGTTGGCGACAAACAGTTACCATTCTGGTTAGTTTGGCCATTGTTACACGCGCCCGCTAGATAACGATAACCCGTTTCATCAACGCCGGAACCACGCAATGCTACCGACTGGCGTCTCCGCCCTGGGTCACTACCCTGCCCGCCTTCATTGGAAAAGTTACCATATTCATCAATACCTACGCCGAGCCAACCACCAGCAAATCCGGGCTCGTTAGGTTTAAAGCCATAACCTAGAGGCCCACCAAATGCGCCAGCTCTTGGAGTAACAAGAGCATCTGAAAGCACGACACCAATACCATCCGCGCCGGAACCATTATAGGCAAAATGATCAAACTCTATTTCAACCAAGTTGTCTTTGGCGGGGAATAGACGCTGATAAGTTGACGAAGTCGCCTGATTTTGCACCGCTTGGGTAAAGCGTAAGCGACTACTTACAATGCCTGGCTGGAAAGACCCGCTACTGGTCGACGTCACCCAGAGGTTAGACAGGGAACCTGAGCTAAAGTCATCGCTGAAACACTGCAATGTTGGTGTATTGCTACAGGTATGGCGCTGACGATAGAGCTGGCGTATCTGTTGATCGGTCAAATCTTTATCAAATATCTGGACTTCATCAATAGCTCCATCGAAAGCTCGACCAGAGAAGTTCTGATCTTGGCCAATTTGAAAAGGATTGCTGTTGGTTTGTAGCTGCTTATTTTGGTTAGACGTCCTGCTAGCCCTTAACACACCATTGATAAATAGGCTTGCTTTAGACTTTTGGAAGTCATATCGAATAGTAACGAATGTCCAATCATTCAAAGGCACCGATGAACTGCTTGTTAAGCTGCGGGTGGAGCTATTCTTCTCTTGCCACCACCAAAATATCCTCCGATTGGAATCCATATGAACTTCAAAGTTGGTATCTTTGGAGAAAATGCTGTGTAAACCACCCGAATTAGGCGAGCTAGTTGGATAAATCCACGCAGAAACCGTCAACGTTTTGTTCAGATCCAAGTTGTTGTTATCAGCTACTTCAACATACTGATTATTGTCGTGCTCAAAGTATCCATAGCCACATGTACCTAGGCTATCAATAGTAGGTAGAGCTGGCGTTGATGTCGCAGTTAAAGCACCATTAATCGCGCGCCCGTGTAAATTGTTACCAGACTCATCTTTGACTTCATTAGCAGTACCATTCCAAGTAGATTCTTCAAGATGATACAGCGCTACAGGATCTGGCAATGCATCAACACCACAAGAATTCGCTGGCGACTGCTGATACAGACAAGTGCCTTCAACAGTGCTGCCGTCGTTAACATAAACAGTTCCCCAGTTGGGTTGCCCAGCTGTCACATCACCAACAATTTCCGAGCCGTCTTCAAGCTTAATGTGGTTGTTGGTACTGGTCAGGTCACCAATAACCACAGAGTCTTCTATCGTTATTTCACCATTGGCGCTAACATCACCATAAACATCTGAATCCTTAACGATGACTTTATTATTCGAAGACGTTAGATCACCAATGATATTAGAATCTTCAATGGTGAGATCGCCATTAGAATCAATATCACCAGTAACTTCAGAATCCTTAACTGTCACTTTATTATTTGGAGTCGTTACGCTACCTGTGACTTTAGAAGACTCTTCGATATTGATGTCACCATTAGCAAAAACACTGCCCGTAACTTCCGTCCCTTTCAGCTCAACTTTGTTGTTATTAGAACGAACTGCACCACCGATGTTGCTGTCTTCAAGGACTACATCGCCACCGGTGATAATTCCACCAGTCATCTCAACATCTTTTAGCGATACCGAGCTGCTGTTGGCATCAAAGCGCCCGTATAGCTTATTGTTACTTTCTGACCAATCGAATGAGCCATAGCTTGCTTCAAGATCAATGGTATAAGTGGCATTACCGACCGTATTGCCACCATCGAAGCTAAAACCATCATCGGCATCTAATATCGAATTATCGGTAGCGCGAATAGTGTCATTAGAAGAGAGTTCTACCTTACCGTTTTGACAGCGGTAAGTATCCGTTCCCGAACCAAAAGATAAAGACCAATTACCCGAAGAACATGGTGGCAAGCTGCGTTCAGAAGGCGTTTGCGATAACACATACTCCTGAGCCAAAACAGGAGTCGCCAATAACGCGACTAAAATTAAGAATATTCTAGGCATCATCGCGTACTCCAACTTCTATCACTCTTTGCAATTGCCAATCTCCAACCACGCAACTTCCAGTGGAAACCAATTGAAACACCTCAACATTGTTATCCAATGTACCCAAAGAGGTACAGGTAACCGACGCCGAACATTGAGATAAACCGACTCCGTTAAAGTTAATCGTTTGTTGAACACCAACCTGACAGCTGCCATTTTGGTAAAAGCGACTTATTTCTACCTGCGCTGCAGAACGCGCTGCCATTTCCGCTCTCGTACCAATTACTGAGGCAATCAGTTGATCACTACTGCGTTCTTGGTTCCGATTTGCGATCGCCGCCATAAAACCCACCACTACGACAATGATGAAAATAACCAGCAGCAAGCCGCTCCCTTGCTGCCTACGGCGTGTTGTAGATAAGCGCATCATGATCAAACCTAACCTGCTCTCCATTACCGACGAAGGTCAGCTCCATTTTAACTAGGCCATTACGTTGCAACTGGGGATCAGCAACAACAAAGTTGACCTGATTAAGATTTCCAGCAACCCTAACTCCAGTACCTAATAATGCAGGCGTTAAAGTCGCTCTATCTAGATCATAGCCGGAATACCGCAGTAGCTCATTGCCAACTAGGCAAAATGCGACTGGTTCACGATAGAAATAAAGGCGATCTGCTGGGCTCAATGTCGTAAAACCGGTGCTCACTGTCAGGTCAACATCCACCATAGACGTCATCGCGCCACTTGCAGCAAAATCGACAGTGGTACTGACTTGAGCGGTTTGGCCAGAACCATCCACATCTTCTCTCAGTTCAGCACTATCGGTTGGATACACCACAATACGCTCGCCCGCGGCAATACTTTTAACCACTGGGAGCACTCTGATTGACGAAGAGACCGATAAAGCCATAGGAAGATCCATATATATGGCACTATTTGTAATTGGCAAAATTTCAATACAGTTATTCGCTACCACAACACTATTTGGAATCGCTTCGCGAATTTCTCTACGCATCCTTTCAGTGGCAAAGCGGCCTTGCTGAATTAATGCTTCACGATTTGATGAATCTGAATACAATACCAATGATTGACGCACCACTTCGCCGACAAACAGACCAACAATGCCTAACAAAGTAATGGAAACAACCATTTCAATCAGAGTAAAGCCACGCATCAAAAATTCCCTTTTGTCGCCGCGAATGGGTAAGTGTTCCCCTGACGATCAGTAATAGTGACGGTAATTCGCTTATAGTTTGTTATGGTGGAGGATTCCGTGCCTTGCATGGTTCCACTGACGTCTTGTTCATAGAAAACCGTTATAGATACATTGTATCCTTGGTAGCCATCACTAAGGTCGTCACTAAGGTCTTCACCTAATACGTCTTGAACCACCCCATTCAGTCCGTCAAAGTCATCGACATCGTTGTACAGCGTTTTATTTGTCTCTCCTGGATCTGTGCCAAGGGCAGTAGCATCTGTACATAAATCTCGGCCGACGGCAGCAACGATGACACATTCAGGTAAACCGCCATTCGGACCCGAGTTCTGATCAAAATTACGACCTAACACTTCGTCCAACACCGCACGACCTAACTCAGCCGCTTTAACCGACGATACTTGATCGGCACTTTGTTTACCTTTAGGAAATAGCGCAATCGACACACCACTGATAGCAATACCAATGATCACGATAACAATCACCATCTCCAATAACGAAAAACCGTTATATTTAGCAACTTGTCGGGTTCGCAAAAATACCACCTTCTGAATTGATACAAATAAATCGGCTGGTGCCAGATTGGCCCTGAATAGTCACAGTACAATCAGTAGTTGAACACTGCGAAGGACGACCTAGACTGTCAAAATCGACATAATTTTCTGAACCATTGGTGCTGATCGTTAATGACACGTCGTCTCCAGCAGCATCAACGTAGCTACTGTCGCTGGTATCAGATGGGAATACGATTGCACAGCCGCCAGATGATACGGCTGGCGAAACGTGAATAGCCTGATTATCAATGACCAACCAGCGACTACATAAACCATTACGATTCATTGCCCTAAGCTGAGTTAACCGCAAAGACGATAAAACAGCTTCTTCCATTAATTGTGCATCAAAGCTGCTTTTACCTACGTAGCGACTAGCAGCATAGACTGATACCACTGCAAGCAACACAATGACCATAATAAGTTCAATTAACGTAAAGCCTCGACAAGGCTTAGCATTCATAAGATACCTAAGTAGCTAATTTTTCTAATTTGATTATAAATTAGAAAAGCTATCAGTGAGGTGATTTGTGTAGATTTTGAGAAGAAGTAAGAGGTTAGTTCTGTGTGAGAGCATGACAAAGAAAAGGCCAGCAAAGCTGGCCTTTTCTTTAATAATTAGTTACAGCCACCTGTAGCTACAGTTGTAGAAGCTGCACTCGCAGTAGAAGTCCCACTAGCCTGTGTGTAAGTAACAGCACACGTTGTATCAGTAGAGCCACTAAAGCTGTATGTAATACTTGTGTTTGCCACACTTGCTATTACATCCCAATCTGAATCTAGACCAACAACTGCTGCCCCTATACCGCCAGTTGTCGCAAGCGGGTAACCATATCTTGTCAAAACCCCCTCAACTGAGGTCCCAGCAGCTGCACTAGCAGTCTCTTGACCATCAATAACAGCTTTGCCATATACGATACCAGCAGCACCATCAATAGCACCTTTCAATCCTTGTAGAGATGCTTCACGCGCATCTCCTTGCAGGTTAAGAAAACGAGGTGCTGCAGTTACTGCCAGAATACCTAGAATAACAATCACCACCACTAATTCGATTAGGGTGAAACCGCCTTGTTTTTTCATAGTCTCTATCTCTCTATGTTAATCCGCAGTACTACTGCAATGTCACGGTCACGCGACCGGTTTTAATCTCATATACAAACTGATGATTCGTACCACCTTCTTTCTGAATGTAAGTACAAGTGTCATTAGAATCATCAGCCTGAGCTGAATACTTTATATTTGTGTTGGCGTTGGCATTCGATACAGTGTCTACACTTGGTGGGTTTTGTAATAGGTTTCCCATCAAGTCGATACAAATCTGATCCGTCAAACTTGCCGGAAAACTCGTGTTATCTGTATTTAACCCAAACGGGTAGCCATCTCTAAAACCAGTGTCAGCATTACTACTGTTTTTAGAGCGAGTTAACCAAAAATCAACACCATCATAATTAACAGTGTTATAGGTTTCTGCGTTCACGGTCACTGAAGGACGAGCTTCAGCCTCCCACTGAGCACGTGCTGATAGCACTCCAGTCGCGAAACCACCAGCCACGCCTTCAACGCTGGCTTTCTTCGCTTCGTCAGTCACATCTAAAAAGCGTGGCAAAGCCGCAACGGCCAGTAAACCGACGACGACAATGACAACAACAAGCTCAACTAACGAAAAACCGAATTGCTTATTATGCATAATTATAAACTCGCTATTTAGTACAACGTATTATACGAGATATCCACGATATAGCCATCACAAATATGTCAACAAAATCACCTTGCCGAAAAACCGACACTCACTGTAAATTTATTATCTACTAGTTGTATATGAATCGATTTTTCCTGATTGTAAATATAGTCACATCGATAACTATTTAATTCAGAGCGATTAACTACCTTGAGTGGAATTGAATCCATAATCCGCTGCTCTGGATATAATGTCGAAAGCCATGACTTACACTGATTACTATTTCCTAATTTCTCTGGTAAAACCCAGCCAGTCTTTGAAAACGTTAGGTTTTCTTCTCCAATAGTCAATATTTTTTGCTGGCCTTTAAGCATCCACTGCTGTTTATAAAAACTTGCTCTTTCTATAATCCTCTTACTGGCAAGTAAAAAGGCCGCATCATCGACATCCTTTTCTAATTTCTCCAGCACCAAAACAAAGCTCATCATCAAAATAATAATAGCCAACAGCCAGAGTACCAATCTTGAACGCTCTATATTGTTCGCCATATTAACCTTGAATAGCGTCTAACATACCCCACATTGGTAGGAAAATACCTAGTGCCAGTATTAATACCATGCCTGCAACCACTACTAATAATATAGGCTCTATTCGTGCTGTCAGCGTCTTCAAATCGTAATCAACTTCACGATCATAAAAATCAGCCGCTTCAAGTAATAACTCATCAATTCGTCCGGTTTCCTCACCCACGGACAGCATTTGCAGCACTAAGGGGGTAAACACTTGGCTATTACTCGCCGTCGTTGAAATGGTTCCCCCTGCTTCAATTGAAGATTTCATTTCCAACAAACGATTCTCGAGGTACTTATTTTCTAGAGCTTCCGCAGAGAGAGCTAATGACTGATTCAAAGGCACACCAGCCTTAAGCATTAGCGCAAAAGTGCGAGAAAAACGGGAAAGCTGCGCTCGATTAACAAGATCACCAATAATTGGCATGCGTAAACGAAACTTATCCCACTTTTCTTGGCCTTTTTCCGTTCTCACCCAAGCTTTGAACGCAAAGATCAAGCCCACGATACACGCCAACATAAATGCCCAATAGTTGACAAAAAACTCCGATGTCGTAATGAGAATGCGCGTTGGTAATGGTAAATCGACTCCAAAACGAGCAAACATACTCGCAAACTGCGGAATCACTTTCACGTTCAGGACAAACAAAGCCACAACGATAAAACTAATAACAAAGGTGGGGTATCGCATTGCTGTCTTGATACGCTTGCGAGTTTCCACTTCCTGCTCATAATAATTGGCCAGTTGCATCAGAGCCTGATCCAATCGACCAGTGTTTTCCCCAACATTGATCATTGAAACAAACAGCGGGCTAAAGACCTTGGAATGCATCTGCATTGACGCCGATAAACTGCGTCCGTTAGTCAATTCCTGGGTGACCTCTTCCAAGGCTTGTTTCAGCTGTTTGTTGGCGCTGTTTTGGGTCAACCCTTTCATGGAGCGAAGCAAAGGGACACCCGCTTTGGTCAGGCTATACAACTGACGACAAAAGATCACCAGCACTTCCAGCGGAATTGAAGGTGTAAGCAATGATCTGATATCCAACTCAAAGGCGCGCCCACCACCGCCTAAATTGATAGAGGTAGGAATGATACCTTTATTGATCAGAGACTCAGCAGCAGCTTCTTCATTAGGCGCATCAACCTGCCCAGTAGCGGCAGTACCGTCTAAATTTCGTCCCTGATAACTAAATACTGGCATGATTCATCCTATAAGTAGATGGCTTCAACCGAGCCGGACGCATCGCCTTCACCAAGGTTCATGACTTCATCTAAACTCACCACACCTTGTAAAGCCAATTCCATGGCAGAAGCAAGCAAAGGCTTATAGCTCTCAGACTGACGGGCGACCATTGAAAAGCCTACCGCATCGTTGGCGCGCAGCTTATCCATCATGTCCTGCTCCAATTCGAGCATTTCAAACACGCCTATCCGCCCTTGATATCCCGTTAGGTTGCAGTTCTGACATCCACGACCTTTGACAAAATCCGCCTGTCCCTGGTTAGGAAAACGTTGAGCCAACCACTGCCTGCGTGAATCGTCCACCTCATCTTTGGTCTTACAATCTGGACATACTTTACGTACCAAACGCTGAGCAACAACAGCTCGTACTGCACTAGCCACTAGGTAACCTGGTGCGCCCATATCCATCATCCTCAGAGCGCTATCCACCGCATCATTAGTGTGCAATGTGCTCAAAACTAAGTGACCCGTGAGTGCAGCACGCAGACCAATTTCTACCGTTTCTTGGTCACGCATCTCACCAACCAGAATAATATCTGGGTCTTGACGCAAAAAGGTTCTGAGAATGGTTGAGAAATCGAGGTCAATTTTCGAATTCACTTGGACTTGGTTAACACGGGGTAAACGGTATTCCACCGGATCTTCTGCAGTGATGATTTTCTTACCGGGTTCATTAAGTTCACTCAATGCGCCATAAAGCGTGGTGGTTTTCCCCGAACCTGTAGGACCGGTGACTAGTATCATGCCGTGAGGGCGGCGAAGTTGACGCCTAAGGCGAAGCAATAGGTGCTCAGGAATCCCGGAATGTTCCAATTTTCGTACACCCGTTGACTGATTCAATAGACGCATAACGACGGATTCGCCATGCTGGACTGGCATCGTCGACATACGAATGTCGACTGATTGACCCTTAGCGCGAATGTTAAAACGACCGTCCTGTGGCAAACGTTTTTCCGAAATATCCAGATTCGCCATTAACTTTAAGCGCAGCACCAAGGCAGGAGCGACATTGACTTCATTTAATAGGGTTTCATGCAGGACACCATCGATACGTTGACGTAAGCGCAATACATTGGCATCAGGCTCAATATGGATATCTGAAGCACCAACTTGAATAGCATCTTCAAACAATGAGTTAATTAGCTTAACAACGGTAACTTCATCGCTGTCTTCATCTTCAATATTAAAATCAAATGCTTCAGTAACCTGATGCTCTGCCTGCAACTGCTCTGCAAATGAGGCGATTTCCTTGGTACGTCGATAATAGCGATCAAAGCCATCAACCAGCTGTTTCTCAGGCGCAATGACAAATTCAATACCGTATTGAGGCAATTGTCCAAGCAGTGCTTCCTGAGCAAACAAGTCTGCAGGGTCGCTCATTGCCACCCTCAATGTGTCACCTTGACGACCGATCACTAAGGTTCTCAGACGACGAGCATGAACTTCAGGCAAGAGCTGCACAGCGTCAACGTCAACGTTCGCTCGGCTAAGATCAATCAATGGAACATCAAGCTGCTGAGATAGGAAGGTCAGCATCTGGTGTTCGGTTAAAAAACCTAACTCAATCAGAGTTGCACCCAGTTTTCGACCCGTGCTTTTTTGCGCGGCTAGTGCCTCTTCGACCTGAGAGTCGGTAATAATGCCTTCTTCGACGAGCAAGTCACCGAGACGCTTTCTCAGTTTAATTTGCATCTGGTTGCTCCTCTAATCGACTAATTAGCGATAGACGATCGCGAATAAATTGTTGCGATTGGCTGGATAAACCCAATTTTGTGAGTGCCTGCTGATAGGCTTTTTCGGCTTCAGGTAAATTTAAAGCACGCTCTTGCTGGATACCTAATCCAAGCCACCAACGGCCACTGTCTGGCTCCATCGAAACTAAATTCTGGTAACTACTGAGCGCAATTTCGTCTTGCTTGGATTTCTGTGCTAACGCGGCTCTCAACGACAAATACTCAACTGGTACTTGCTGTGGAAGATGAACTAAAGCCGTTAGTGCCGCTTCATTTTGCTTTTCTTTCATCAGCAATTTCGCTAGAGACATTCGTAGCGCAGTATTATCTTTGTCGAGTTGAATACCTTTACGCAGAATATCCACCGCCTTTCTTGCTTCACCTTTACCGTAATATAACGCCGATAGTTTCTGGCGAATCTTAACGCTATTGGGCGCGTAGCGAAGCGCTTCCTGATAATGGCCAAGTGCTTCTTTCAGGTTGTTGTCATCAAGCGCTTTCTTGGCTCTTGTTTCCGCTTTTTCTGCCAGTTGAGCTGGTGACAGTTCAATTTGCTGAATAACAACTTCACCTTGTGCAACTTGAGTGGGTTTCTGTGAAACACTGGCAACGGCTATTGGCAAAGGCTGAGGTAGATGAGCCTGAGCTTCTTCCTCGATGACAGGCGCAGGTTTGGTAGGCTTATTCACGGTACGAGATTGAGGGTTATAAATAACGCCACTGCTCTCAGAAGGTTTAGACGTCGGAGAGGCTATTTGGATTGTGGGCTCAGCGACAGTGACAGAGACTGGTTGTTGCGGCAATTCTGGGGACTGCGTAGAAAGAGCCCACCCACCAACAGCAAGACTTAACCCAAAGCTGCCGATCACCCAGGGCAACACTTTGAGCTGTTTAACAGGTTTGACTTGCGCTTTGACAACCTGCTCTGGCTTATGCGAATGGTTACTAGCCAGCTCAGACAGCGCATTGTTAATCGCACTCATGATAAACTCCAGCCCCAAATTAACGGGCTTTTAAATTTCGGTTTACAGCTGTCATACGTATCGTGAATGGCGCTAAACAGCTGTTCATTATTGACGCTCAAGCTACGTTGGCTACACGCTAATACTAGGCACTTGTGACAGATTTGATTCACCAGTCTTGGAATCCCGTGGCTGGCTTTCCAAATCGCTTTTTTCTGGCTGACAGTAAAGATTCCATCCTCCCCACCCGACTTCTCTAATCGGTTGTCAATGTAGGCGACCACCTCAGCAATTGTTAGCGTTCTTAGTCGTGCACTGAAAGTTATCCGTTGACGGAACTGGCGAAGATGATGTTGCTCTAATCTCTCATCCAGTTCCGGTTGGCCAAACAAAACGATCTGTATTAGCTTGTTGTATTCGGTTTCTAGGTTGCCAAACAAACGCAGTACTTCTAGAGCTTCATCACTCAGCGCCTGAGCTTCATCGACAAACAGCACAACAGGCAATCCACCCCGAGCTAATTCAATAAGTTTAGCTTGAATCTCTTCAACTAAGTTGGTCGAGTCTACTGAATCAACGGCCAACTCAGTCGCGATGGCTCGTCTTAACTCATCACCATTAAGGGCAGGATTTGGCAGATAAACCAGCTGCACATCTTGCTCAAGTTGATTGACTAGAATGCGACATACCATGGTCTTTCCTGTGCCGACTTCACCCGTCACCTTTATCAGCCCTTCCCCCATTTCAATTGCCGACTGAACGGTTTGAATGGCCTCATAGTGAGGCTCCAACCCCAAAAAAAGCTCCGTATTTGGGGTCAGATGAAAAGGAAATTGAGTTAAACCAAAATGCTCCAAATACATGTGCTACTGCTCATCAGGAAACCATTCTTGAAGTAAATCTCGTGAACGTTCAATCTCTTTCTGCCAAGTATTTACACCCACAACTGTCGGCTTCAATAGAATGACTAATTCTGTTTTTTCAGTATATTGCGTAGTGTTGCGGAACAGATGCCCCAGAGCGGGGACATCACCTAAAAACGGGACTTTGGATGTTCTATCCAATGTGTTGGATTTCATTAAGCCACCAATAACCACCACATCGCCATCTTGTGCACGAATAACAGAGTCCGATTCACGAATGGAGCTGGTCGCTAGTGGCAAAGAGACTGTAGACGTGCCATTAGTGATCTCTTTATTTTCTTCCGTTACGTCAATCACCGCTGGGTGGACATGTAATAGAACACTGCCGTCATTATCAATTTGCGGGGTGACATCAAGGGATATGCCCGAGAAGAATGGCGTCAACTCAATATCGGTACTCGTGGTAGATGTCGTGCTGCTTGTGTCAACATTAGTCGAGAAGTCTGTCACAAAGTAGCTGTCAGTCCCAACTTTGATTACGGCTTTCTGATTGTTTGACGCCGTGACACGAGGACTAGAAAGTACGTTCAAATCACCCTGAGTGGCCATAAAACTGATCACTGCATCAAAACTGCCACTGGAAATCACTAAGTTTGTCTGTCCGCCCAGTAGGGTGCCAATCGTATCCAAACCTGGCAATGTTGCCGGCGTACCGGTTGTCGTCGGAGTTCCCTGACCTATGGTGTAATTTGTCCCGTTCGACGTGAAGGCTTTTGACCAATCGATACCTTGCTGATAGCCGTCACTCAAAGTGACTTCGAGAATCTTAGCTTCCAAAATCACTTGGCGATGCAGTCGTTGCTGAGAGACACCAATAAAGCTTCGCACTTCGCGAATTTCATCGGGGAATGCGCGAACAGTAATCACACCAGCCTGTGGTGTAATAACAACACTCTGCCCTTGACCTGAACCAATTAACTGACTCACGGCTTGTTCCAGCTGTGGCCAAAAGTCACTTTCACTGGTCGTTTCAATTTCAGTGCCGCCCTTAGCTGAACTGGTGTTCGAACTGCCTGTACCGGAGGTATCTGAATCTGAGCTAGAAGATGACGAACTCGATGAGCTACTGTTGGTGATGGTCCCAGTAGTAATCGAGGTTAATGAGCGACCACTACGCTTGAACTGTAAGTAATCGACCGGAATGGTTACTGTCCTTAGCCCAGCAGGATAAACCTGAATCACTTTACCAGTTTTTTCAATTTGGTAGCCGTATAGATCGCGTACTACGGACAAGACTTCATCTAGAGTCACGTCCGTTAAATTAACGGTAATATTGCCGGATACCTCTGGATGCAGTGCAACACTAAATTCAGTTCCTCTCACCAAACTGGCAAAAAAGGCTTTGGCTTCGACATCATTCGCTTGAATTCGAAAACGCTTTACTGTTTCGAGAGCTGCTAGCCCACTATCCAGCTCTGGCATTAAATCAGCCTCTACAGAAGGCGGAAGCTCATCCAGACTGCGACTGCCTGACTGATTTATCGCTTCATTCAGCGCATCTTTAACTTCAACAGGCTCCCGATGGCCCATTGAACAACCCACTAATGATGCAACAGTCATTGCTACAACGAGTTTACGCATACGATTCCAATAACCTTATTGTTTTATATCCAGAGTAAAAAGCTCTAATTCCCACTGCTTGCCTGCTCGAGAGAGCCTGACCAGCTCCGGTTCAATGCTTGTCACTTTATATCCATTCACCGTTTCTCCGACCAAAGCTACCTGATTGTTTAACACCGCGCGACAATGCCCAGCATCTCGGCAAACAATACTTTGCAGCATAGGCACTGGCTGCTGAACAATCTTGGTTGCTGGCTTGGCCTCCCGAGGCTTCTGCCAACCAAGCGGAGCTGTTGGGTCCTGAGATGCACTGACCACCGATGAAAAAAACGCAACAGTCACAAGTAATAATCTAACCACCGATGAACTCCTGTCTCGTGCCTAACGTGTACACTTCCAGCACCAGTCGTGCGGTAGGGTATACTTCGACGGTATAACTGAAACTTCTCCAGTAATAATTGACAGGCAGAGACTCTAGTGTGTTGAGATAAGTCAGAATAGAGAAATAGCTCCCAGTTAACTCTAGCCTTACCGGATGCAAGTAATAGCCTGTTCGTGTCTGGTTGTCTGCTCCCCCTGTAATGGGTTCCGCTGTCATAGACTCTAATGAAACTAGCTTAAGGCCTTTAGTGCCTGCTAGTACATCTTCCAGTAACCGCGCCATTTGGCTAGGGGAAATCAGGTTTTCAATAATCTGTGCTAACTGCTCTGACAGTTGCTGACTTTCAGTCAATAACTTCTTAAATTCGAGGTCAATATTTTGGTTGGGGTCTTTATTTAGCTTTGCTGTGGCAAGTAAAATATCGCCTTCTAAGCGTTGAACCGTCTGCTTAGTCGAACTCAGTTGCCCAGACAGCGCATGATTTGCTTTCACCGTCGGTTCAATCAACCAAATTAGAAGCATAACGCTGAGGACCACCAAGCCACAAAGCGTAAGCAGCCATTTCTCTCGCAAGCTCAGAGTTTGAAACTTATCGTTTAGTTGAAGCCATAGCTGTTGCATTATTTCGACTCCTGCTTAGTGATAAGTTCAAACGTCACAATGTCGTCATCGTTACGACCAATGCGCAGCTTTTCAAATGTCCGCCCCACTAAATTGACTTCCGACTGGAATTGATTCACCCAGTTTGGGATAGCTTTTGCTTCTCGTGCCAACCCCTGCAAATCCATGGTATTTGCATCAATAAAAATATGGTTTAGCGAGATGTCTTCCCGACCCAATTCCGCCAGTGCGCGCATTACACCTGAGTAACCTATCTGTTGAGAGTCATCAAATTCATCGACAGCTTTTAACGAAGCCCGTTTAGCCTGAATATCCAGTTTTAATCTCGCCACTGCGGCAACTTTAGCAGCAGATGGCTTATGCTTGGCCAAACGTTCATTCAAGCTTGCCAACTGCTGCTCAAACTCTCTCTGCTGGATTTGGAAATCTTCTAGCTCTTGATTTAGCGTGCTTTGCTGAAAATGGAGGTAAGCGAATGAGGTAAGCAAAATGGCCGCTACCGCTCCCCATGCAAACACAACATTAGTAAGAGTAAAGTTTTCCTTCTTCGGCTTAAGTGAATCTGGATAGAGATTGACCGCTTGCTCGCTCAATTGCTCTGAAAATTCAATCAGAATATCGCCTGACTCTCTGTCATCCTCACTTAGCGCAGCGACTTTAACGCTTAAACGCTCACTTAACGCCCCCACCAGCTCAGGTTGATCTTCTTCATCACAACAAACTTTCATCTGATGCAGAGAAGCACCGCGTAGCTGCGACGATAGATAGTCAATCGAACGTTGTAGCTCTAATGCAATACCATCAAGTTGCAGGACGCTGGTGGCAACACCTGTTAGCGGAGATGCAACCCCTCGAATGGTTCTTTGAAACGCACAGTGATGGTCAACAAAGGCGCTAACTCGGAAACTGCTTTGTTTGCTGCGCTGCAGTAATAAAAAATGCGAAACTTCACCAGCCGACACACCCCAAACTTCATCTTCGACTAAAACACGATCAAGCTGGATATGATGAGCAGACAGCTGTTGCTGTAGTCCGAAGATCAGACTCTTAGGCACAACATAAACCTGAAGTTTATTACCAACGGGAAGCTCGGCCGCATCCGCAACAATGTCCGTCACTTTTTCGCTGATTAGGTCTTTAAGTAAAAACGGCAAGGCACCCGCTAGTTCTGCCTCTGGAATGTTAGGCTTATCGATTTGATAGGTTTGGTAAAACTTAGAATTGAGAACGATATCGAGATGAATCTCAGGTAATTTAGCCTGTATCAGCGTTTTGAGTAGCGTCTCTTGCCAAGCGCCCCCCTCCACCACCACCTTAGACGGCAGCGCATGGTCAACCAACGCTGAAAAATACAATTCACCGGGTTGAACAACGACGGTCAGTTTATGGCCGACCTTTTTGTTGTGCTTAAGCTTTCCGATCAAAGACTGAATGTTCATTTACTACTAACTTTTCGCCATCGATTACGGCGACCGATCTGAACTTTAGTGGTCGCCATGACTTTTTTCTCAGTTTCAACTTCAGGTAATAACTGTTGCTCGGACTGAAAATAACGTCCTTGAACGCCTTGTACTCCTAAAGCCAGCATCGTTTTATACTCTTGTTTATTGTCGACACCAACGGCAATAACTTGAGTTTTAAGTCCTTCACAAGCACCTAACAGGCTACGCACGAATAACTGATTCTCATCTCGCTGATCTATTTGCTTTACCAAGCTCCTATGCAATTTTAAAAAGTCGACCGGTAGATCTTTTAAATAATGTGTACTGACAATTGATCGTCCAGCTTGACCTACCGAAACTCTACAGCCTAATCCGGAAATCATCTTTATTACCGGGCGCATATAATCCAAGTGTTTTACTAACCTTGCTTCTGCGAATTCAAAAATTAATAACTTTCGCTGCTCTGCTGTCAATTGTAGTAGTTCATAACGAAACCATTTCAGATAATCTCGCTCAGAAAACGGCACAACGTGAAGATTTACAGAGTAACATATTCTTTTCTTTGAGACTTTCAAAAATTTGACGACCGTCGAAAAAACAGCACGGTCGAGAATCGACTCATAGCCAACAGACTCTATTGCTGAGTTAAATCTTGATGCTTTTATTAAACCTTTATCGGGATCGTTAATACGGACAAACAGCTCAGAATGTTCAAATATTCGGTCTCGGTGTGAATCTAATAAATAACAAGGCTGATGGTATATATAGAGCTTTTCAGGCTTTAGCACTAAATCGAATAGAGTACGCCAACGTACGCTGCCCCGCTCATCCTCATGCGTGACAAGCTTGTTAAATTTATTCCAAGTATTGACTCGTTGTAACTGTGCGCTTTTGAGCGCTGTTTCTACCTCATCTAAAATACGCCCCTGACTTTCACCTTCGCGATACATACTAATACCAATATGCACCCAGTTTTCCTTATCTAGTGGACTAGGTGGGGACAATTTTGTCAGTTGCTTTAAGCTATTCACTGCTATTTGTGAAATATCTTTACTGCTTAAGTGAGGAGCAAATATGGCAAAGTCTGATTCGTAATAACGTGAAAGGATAACGTCAGGATAGCGCTGAATAATATTATTTAGGTTTTCACCAATATCGACCACGAAATCATCAGCAACAGACTTACCCGACTCTTCTTGCAATTGGTCCCAGTCATCTATTCTCAGCAGCAATACTCCACCATGCGAACCGTGCTCTGACAATGCGGCTTCAAGCTTACTGTCAAACAATACACGATTTGCGGTACCAGTCAGTTGATCGAGAAAGGTTTGCGTGCGAATGAAGGTATCAAAGCGACTTCGCTCTTGGCGAGCGTCCTGTAACTCCTCTATCAGGCAGTCCAATGCTTCGCTGGCTGTATATGGCCATTCTTTGACATCGCCTTTGGCGTATTCCTCGACTCTTCCAGCCAAGATCATTCGCCCTCGCTCTTCAAGGAGCTCAGACCCTGCCAACTGCTCTCTCAGCCATTTTACGCCCCGCATCAAGCAAAAGATGATCAACGCCACCGCCAAAGTGATCGACCATAAAGCCTCAAGGGAGTATCCATAGCCAATATAGGGAGGCACCGCTTTAAACTGAAGTCGGTAACCGACATTGCGCTCGAGTTGATATTCCACGTCGTAAAGAAGCGCTTTGTCGACTTTCGATGAAGTGTCCTTATAGCGATAGATCACCCCATTGTCAGACAGCAGTTTCATTTCAACAATATTGGAAGCCTGAAGCATCTTAGGCATCCAACGTTGAAGGGAATATGCGGCATCAGGGTCTTCCATCTCTTTATCCAACACCTCAACAATTCCCTGTAGAGAATGATCTAGATACTCTTGCCCTAAGCGCTTGAAAGATAGTGTCCCACCTAAAAATAGGATGAACATCGCACTGGTCACTATAACGGTGACAAACGCAACTAGGCGAGTGCTCAGTTTTAAGGTGGGTGTATACCTCATATAAGAAGAATTCCTTTCTTGAATTAGATTGTGCAACATCCATGCTCAGTCAGAGTACCTAGGCCGAGATACTACTAACTGATTAGTCTGTTTTTTAACTATATAAAAAAGCCGCGAAATTCGCGGCTTTTTTCAGGATTCAATGAGTTAGAATGGGATATCGTCATCAAAATCCATTGGTGGCTCATTATACTGAGGCTGATTTTGGTTCTGCTGTTGAGGCTGAGAGTATGGTTGCTGAGCCTGAGCAGGTTGGCTTTGTTGCATTGCTGGTTGCTGAGGTTGACCCCAACCACCTTGCTGCTGAGGCTGGCCCATTGATTGACCCGGTGCGCCACCTTGAGCACGACCACCTAGCATCTGCATAACACCATTGAACCCTTGAACCACAACTTCAGTGCTATAGCGATCCTGACCATTCTGGTCTTGCCATTTACGTGTCTGCAGTTGACCTTCAATATAAACCTGAGAACCTTTGCGTAAGTACTCACCTGCAACTTCAGCCAGCTTGCCAAACAGAGATACACGGTGCCACTCTGTTTTTTCGCGTTGCTCACCTGTTGCTTTATCACGCCAGCTTTCAGACGTCGCAATCGTGATGTTTGCTACAGCGCCACCGCTTGGCATATAACGTACTTCCGGATCTGATCCCAGATTACCGACTAAAATAACTTTGTTGACTCCACGGCTCGCCATGATTCGCTCCGTCCAAATTCTGTATTGATCTAAAAATAGCGCATAAGGATAACACGCTTTAGTCTGTGAACAAATTGCAATCCACACAATGAGTTCACAAACTCATTCACCCTACTCAAAGCAAAATTATTTTCGAGTAAATTCAATCTATTGATTGAGTGATAGATTTATTAGTTACTAGCTAACATGAAATTAAACGCAATCCTGTAAACCAAACTCGCACCAGTCGGAATTCTCATTCACTCTGCCAACACACCTAATTAAACCGAATGAAGAACCTTATGACTAAAAACATCTATACCAGAACCATCTACTTTCTCTGTGAAGACAGCTCTCAAAACAACCGTTTCATTCATCAAATAGAGAAGCAGCTCGGTGTTGATATTCCGCACATTGAACCAAACGAGTTGATGCTTGCCATGCAGCAACACAAACATAAAATTCTAATGATAGATTACCAAAACTACAGAAAGCTCAATAATCAGATTCGAGATTTGCCTCTATCGAATAAAATGTTTGAAACCATAATCTTTAATGTAGAAAAAAGACTTACTACAGAAGAGCTACTGTGCTTTGGCAACTTGAAAGGATTGTTTTATCAAGATGACTCCGTTGAAGCCATCGCTAAAGGGTGTGGTGAGATAATCAACAGTCAAAACTGGTTGCCCCGTAAAGTCGCAGCTCAGCTACTGCATTACTATCGTCATGTTGTGCTTAGCCAGACAGCCCCTGCAACTGTGGATTTAACCTCACGTGAAATTCAGATTCTACGCTGTTTAAAAACTGGGGCGTCCAATATGCAAATCGCAGAGGATCTGTTTATTAGTGAGTTTACTGTTAAGTCCCACCTTTATCAGATTTTCAAAAAGCTTTCCGTTAAAAATCGTGTCCAAGCCATTGCTTGGGCTAATCAACATATGCTGTCTTAAATCTAATCCGATGCGCAAAAACTCACATTTTGTCTTTAACATTCATTATCCATTCACGCAAAAAGTGATAAGGTTGCGCCAGCTATAATAGATTAATTAAAGATATAGGGTTTAAACATGATCAAAAAGTGCCTTTTCCCGGCTGCTGGCTACGGAACTCGCTTTCTTCCTGCAACTAAATCTATGCCTAAAGAAATGATGCCAGTCGTCAACAAACCGCTTATCGAGTACGGTGTTGAAGAAGCCATTCAGGCGGGCATGGATGGCATGTGTATTGTCACTGGCCGTGGTAAGCACTCGATCATGGACCATTTCGACAAAAACTACGAATTGGAGCATCAAATCAGCGGAACAAATAAAGAACAACTGCTGGTCGATATTCGTGACATTATCGAAAGCGCTAACTTCACTTACATTCGTCAACGTGAAATGAAAGGGTTAGGCCATGCAATTTTGACTGGGCGCGAGCTAGTCGGTGATGAGCCGTTCGCTGTGGTACTCGCAGACGATCTTTGCGTCAACGAACAAGAAGGTGTACTGGCTCAAATGGTCGCTTTGTTTAAGCAGTTCCGCTGCTCTATAGTGGCAGTACAAGAAGTACCTGCTGACGAGACGCATAAATACGGTGTGATTTCTGGTGAGATGATCAAAGACGACATTTATCGCGTCGATGACATGGTTGAAAAGCCAGAACCTGGCACTGCGCCAAGCAATCTAGCTATCATTGGCCGCTACATCTTAACTCCAGATATTTTCGAGCTGATCGAAAATACTGAGCCGGGTAAAGGTGGTGAAATCCAGATCACCGATGCACTTCTGAAACAGGCCAAGGCCGGGTGCGTACTGGCATACAAATTCAAAGGGAAACGCTTTGATTGTGGTAGCGTTGAAGGATACATCGAAGCAACCAACTACTGCTTTGAGAACCTTTACCTAACGGATAGCAAAAAGTCAGAACTGGATAAACAAAAGACGACAAAAGAAGCTTAATCGCTTTACGCTAAACATGCTTCAAAGGCCGCTCAATTGAGCGGCCTTTCTGTTACTGTTTTTTTATCCAGTATTTTCTTTGAACATTTATCACTCTATGTAATACTTAGCCCACTTGTTTTTACATTGAGCGAGAGCAATGGATCAGATCGAAGTTCGCGGCGCACGCACCCATAACTTAAAAAATGTGAACCTAACCATTCCACGAGATAAACTCATCGTGATTACAGGTTTATCAGGTTCAGGTAAATCATCACTTGCCTTCGACACCCTGTATGCGGAAGGTCAACGTCGCTATGTTGAATCCTTATCGGCCTACGCTCGCCAGTTTTTGTCTTTGATGGAAAAGCCCGATGTCGATCATATTGAGGGCTTATCACCAGCCATTTCCATTGAACAAAAATCAACGTCGCACAACCCTCGCTCAACCGTTGGTACCATTACTGAAGTGTATGACTACCTACGTCTATTGTACGCACGTGTTGGCGAGCCTCGTTGTCCTGAACATCATGTGCCATTGACAGCTCAAACCATCTCACAAATGGTCGACAAAGTTTTGGAGCTTCCGGAAGGATCCAAAATGATTCTCCTTGCGCCAATTGTTAAAGAGCGTAAAGGCGAGCACGTTAAAACATTGGAGAACCTTGCTGCACAAGGCTTTATTCGCGCTCGTATCGATGGTGAAACTTGCGATCTATCCGATCCACCAACCTTAGAATTGCATAAAAAACACACCATTGAAGTCGTAGTCGATCGCTTTAAGGTGCGCGATGATTTACAACAGAGGCTGGCGGAATCCTTTGAGACGACTCTCGAATTGTCCGGTGGCATCGCGGTCGTGGCTCCGATGGATGGAGATGGCTCAGAAGTCGTCTTCTCCGCTAACTTTGCCTGTCCACATTGTGGTTACAGCATGCAAGAGCTAGAGCCTCGACTCTTTTCCTTCAATAATCCAGCAGGCGCCTGCCACACCTGTGACGGCCTTGGCGTCCAGCAATATTTTGATCCCGACAGAGTCATTCTCGATGACTCTTTAAGTCTCGCCGAAGGTGCGATCCGAGGTTGGGATCAGAAAAACTACTATTACTTCCAAATGCTGTCATCTTTGGCAGAACACTATGACTTTGATCTAAAAGCGCCTTTTAAGTCCTTATCGAAGAAAATGCGAGATGTGGTACTCACAGGCTCCGGACGCACAGAGATCGAATTTAAGTACATCAACGATCGCGGCGATATCCGCGTCAAACGTCATCCATTTGAAGGCATACTCAACACCCTTGAGCGACGCTATCGTGATACCGAATCTAATGCTGTACGTGAAGACCTAGCTAAGTACATTTCAACTCGAACTTGCTCTAGCTGCGAAGGCAGTCGCTTACGTTTAGAAGCTCGTAATGTATTCATAGGCGACACAACCTTACCTGAAATTGTTGAGCTCAGTATCGCAGATGCGTTGAGTTTCTTTGCGTCATTGGAGCTAGAAGGCCAGAGAGCGCAAATCGCTGAAAAGGTAATGAAAGAAATCAACGATCGTCTCCAGTTCTTAGTCAACGTCGGTCTCAATTACCTCAACCTTTCCCGTAGCGCTGAAACGCTATCTGGTGGTGAAGCGCAACGTATTCGACTGGCAAGCCAGATTGGCGCAGGTCTTGTCGGTGTAATGTACGTACTCGATGAGCCATCTATCGGACTTCACCAGCGAGACAACGAGAGGCTGCTAAAAACACTGACTCACCTGCGTGACTTGGGCAATACTGTTTTGGTCGTTGAACATGACGAAGATGCGATTCGCATCGCCGATCATGTGATCGATATTGGTCCGGGAGCTGGTGTTCACGGCGGAAGTGTGGTCGCAGAAGGAACAATGGAAGACATTGTCGCTACCCCTGAATCCCTAACAGGCCAGTACCTCAGTGGCGTTAAACAAATTGCGATACCTGAGAAACGCACACCTATCGACAAGAAAAAAGTGGTACAGCTGATTGGGGCAACTGGCAACAACCTTAAAGATGTCAGCTTAACTATACCTGTCGGTTTGTTCACCTGTGTGACAGGGGTTTCAGGCTCAGGTAAATCCACTCTGATCAATGATACTTTTTTCAAGATTGCACACACTCAGCTAAACGGTGCGACGACAGCGACTCCATCTCCTTACCAGAAAATTAAAGGGTTGGAACACTTTGATAAAGTCATCGATATTGACCAGAGCCCAATTGGGCGTACACCACGGTCTAACCCAGCGACTTACACTGGTATCTTTACACCAATTCGAGAGCTGTTTGCTGGAACACAAGAAGCCCGCTCTCGAGGCTATAAACCCGGCCGCTTCAGTTTCAACGTACGTGGTGGCCGCTGTGAAGCCTGTCAGGGTGATGGGGTTATTAAAGTGGAAATGCACTTCCTGCCGGATGTCTACGTCCCATGTGATGTGTGTAAAGGCAAACGCTACAACCGTGAAACACTCGAAGTTCACTACAAAGGCAAGACCATTGATGAAGTGCTTGGAATGACGGTTGAAGATGCACGTGAGTTCTTCGACCCTGTGCCAGTCATAGCCCGTAAGCTGCAAACACTTATGGACGTCGGGCTTTCTTATATTCGTCTTGGTCAAGCGGCGACCACCTTATCCGGTGGTGAAGCGCAACGTGTCAAACTTGCCCGAGAACTATCCAAGCGTGATACTGGTAAAACGCTTTATATTTTAGATGAGCCAACCACAGGCCTACACTTCCATGATATTCAGCAGTTACTCACTGTACTGCATCGACTACGTGATCACGGTAATACAGTGGTGGTCATCGAACATAACCTTGATGTGATTAAAACCTCAGACTGGATTGTCGATTTAGGCCCTGAAGGTGGCCAAGGTGGCGGTGAAATTATTGCTGAAGGAACACCGGAAGAAGTGGCTAAGGTAAAAGGTTCACACACCGCGCGATTCCTCAAGTCTATGTTAAAATAAAGAAAAGTAGTAAATTAAGCAGACCATAATATGGTCTGTTTTCTTTTGAAGGACGCAATAATCAATGGCAACCATCCATTTGGCAGGGACAAGTCTAGAGCCACAAGCACCTAAACTACCGCTCATTAAACCGTTTCTTGTTTCTCTAGCAGTCGTATTTTTGCTCGCAATGCACATTTTTACGCCTAATCCGGGTGGTGCCGGGCTCGCGCTCTCTTTTAATACGACGACTTGGCTAGCAGTCAGTTTCTCTTTGGCGATAGGATTGTATCAGGTCGGTACCCAAGGTGTGGTCAGATACAACAAACTGACAATTGGGCTGTTTCTTTGCTGTGTATTGCTCACAATACCGGTATTTTTCCCTCACTCAGACTTTTCTCTATCCCAAGGTAAGCTACTCGGGTTGTGGGCCGGATACGGGCTGTTTTTTGTTCTTCAACAATTTCGCTTCAGCAATAAGCAGAAACAGCGTTTATTGTGGTTTATCACCATCGCGGCTTTTATGCAGGCACTGTTTGGCTGGTTTCAATATCTAGTCCTACAACCTGACAACTTATTTGGCTACGATACAGTACAGAATCGCCCTTACGGTATTTTTCAGCAGCCAAATGTCATGGCCAGCTTTCTCGCCACAGGATTGGCTCTGTCAGGCTATCTACTCACTCGCCACCCAAAGAAGTACAACCGCCACCTCAGCGAAGTTTCGTTGCTTTATCTGATGCCGGTAGTCACCGTCCCTCTCTTGATCATCATCGCTTCTCGAACGGGCTGGCTCGGTGCATTTCTCGCCGTTGTATTGCTGCTGTCGTATCTGTATCGCTTTGCAACTAAAAAACGTTTTTGGGGCTGGTTAACAGCCATTTTGCTAGGCCTATCGATTGGTAGCAGCATCAACTTGCTAACTGATGGAGAGTCTCTAGCGGCCAAGCGGGCTAACCTTGAGAGTCCGAGACAATACACCTTTCCTCAAACACTCGACATGTTGATTGAGAAACCCTTTACCGGATACGGCTACGGGCGCTTTGAACCAGAATACATTGTCTATACCGCCCGTCAGCATCAGTTGAACCCCAACTATCATCCGGGGCTTGCTTCGATGGATCACCCTCACAATGAGTTGCTTTATTGGGGAGCAGAGGGAGGGTTGCTTCCGGTTGTCGCTATAGTGCTCGCTGCGGTGATGGTTTTAGTAAGGATCTACAATGCTAAAAAAGGCACTCGCCTCGCGATGTTTGCCTTATTTGTGCCAATAGTGCTTCATAGCCAGCTGGAATATCCGTTCTACCACTCTGCGATTCACTGGATAACCTTTGTGGTTCTGCTTTTCTGGATTGATCAACGCGCTCGCTCGTATCGTTTTGCGTCATTCAGCATTGTGACTAAAACACTGTTCCGAGTGATGAGCTTAGTCGTGCCAATCATAACCAGTTTCTATATGCTGACAGCGCTGCACACTAACTACGTACTCACTCAGTTTGAAACATCGAACCCTAAAAATCCTGACTTACTCAATCAAGTCAGCAATCCAATAGTTTGGAAAGACAGGTATGACTGGGATATTTATAGCACTTATCTCAATATTGGCCTTTATCGTCAGGAGGCGAAATTCATCCAGCCATACATTGACTGGTCACTGAAAATTATTAAAGAGAAGCCAAGACCCGCGTTTTACAACAACCTGATCCTGGCTTACCAAGGCCTTGGAGATAGTGAGCGTGCCGAGCAAATTCGCAGTGAAGCGCAATACTTGTTCCCTGAGCGAGATTTCTCACAGGTGCAATACATAGCTCCAGATATCGATGCGCTAAAAGCAGATAATGAAAAAGTAGCCAAGTAAAAAAGGCGACGCTTTATGCGTCGCCTTTCAACTCATTTTTTATGGAAGTTACTGCCTCAGTGACTCTTCTAGTGCTCTCAAACAAAGCGCAACATTTTCTGCACGAGCGCCATAACCCATAATGCCGATACGCCATGCCTTACCCGCTAACGCCCCCAAACCTGCACCAATTTCGAGATTGTAGTTTTCCAATAAATGGTTACGAACCCCTGCGTCATCAACACCTTGAGGAATGTAGACCGCATTAAGCTGAGGCAAACGTGACTCTGCAGCAACAACAAATTCAAAACCCAACTTTTCGAGCCCCAACTTCAGCTTTTCATGCATATCACTATGACGCTGCCAAGCATTCTCTAGCCCTTCATTTTTAAGGATTAATAGAGACTCATGCAGTGCATAAAGGCTGTTTACAGGCGCAGTATGATGGTAGCTACGTTTTCCTTCTCCGCTCCAATAGCCTAATACTAGGCTTTGATCTAAAAACCAGCTCTGAACAGGTGTTTGTCGAGCCTGAATCTTCTCAATGGCCAGAGGTGAAAACGTCACTGGTGATAAACCCGGAACACAAGATAAACATTTCTGACTGCCTGAATACACCGCATCCAGCTGCCATTCATCGACTTTAAGCGGTACACCACCTAAAGAGGTTACTGCATCAACAATCGTTAGCACACCGTGAGCTTTTGCAAGCTTACCTAATGCTTCTGCATCACTACATGCGCCTGTCGATGTTTCTGCGTGAACGAATGACAAGATTTTAGCATCAGGATGGTCTTTCAGCGCTTGATCAACTTTATCGACCGAAACAGGAGTCCCCCATTCATCATCAACAACGACCGCTACACCGCCCGCTCGAACCACATTTTCGCGCATGCGCTCGCCAAACACGCCATTGCGACAGACGATCACCTTCTCACCCGGTTCAATCAGGTTAACAAAACAGGTTTCCATACCTGCACTGCCCGGCGCTGAAACGGCAATAGTGAATTCATTTTTGGTTTGAAAAGCGTATTTGAGTAGCTGTTTTAGTTCATCCATCATTTTGATGAACAAGGGATCAAGATGGCCTACAGTAGGGCGACTCAAAGCCTGCAAAACTTGAGGAGAAATATCCGAAGGACCAGGGCCCATGAGAATACGGTGAGGGGGGATAAAGCTTTGAATCGTCATTGTTCGCTCCTTGAAACGGGTCTACTTTCTACTTATTTGTCTTTACATTAAAACAAATCGACACAGGCAGCAATTGGCCGAAAGTTCTCAGGTCAAACCACTGTCACAAGTTTGTTAATTAGTAAACCGATTAAAGTGACACTTTCCCGTTGACAAAGGTCACATAAAAACGTTCAATGCAGACTGTATGGTGAATTTTTATGCCGCCATATGAATGCATTTTGCAGAAGAGGAGCACTACCCAGGTAGGTGTTTTGTGGAGCCACAACTCCGATACAAATCACTGAGGGGGAGTAGTGCCGAGGTAGATCAACGTTGTGGTTTTGATCTGTCGGTTGACTTGGGTTGACTCCCATCAACTGTCATCAGCTCAGTCTGGTGAAGAGCTTCTGAGGTAAACCTTACACAATAAAACCTCTCTATACGCTCACTCTCTCTTCAAGCAAGGATTACTTATTTACTTTCAGGAAGTTGTGGGAGAAATGCCGTGGGCAATTTTAACGTTGCTAAATTTGGTGGAACCAGTGTCGCTAACTTTGAAGCCATGAGTCGCTGTGCTGCGATCATTGAGCAAAACCCAAACACAAAGTTGGTCGTCAGTAGTGCCTGTTCAGGCGTGACAAACTTATTAGTCGAACTCGCGAATGGAGTTCAAGATCACACAGAGCGCAGTGCGATTCTAACCAAACTCGCCAGTATTCATGATGCGGTACTTAATCAACTAGAAGATGCAACTCAAGCGGCCAGCGAGGTCTATTCCATTCTAGATACCGTCACAAGTTTGGCAGAAGCCGCCTCGATTCAGTCAAGTACCAAACTGACCGATCACCTTGTCGCCTGTGGTGAACTGATGTCTACACATCTGTTGGCCCAGTTAATGAGGGAACGTGGTATCAATGCGGTACGCTTTGATATTCGTGACGTACTACGCACAGATGATAATTTTGGTAAAGCAGAACCTGAACTGACCACTATTCGTCAACAAGCGCAAGCTTCACTTATCCCGTTATGCCAACAACAGGTTGTGGTAACTCAAGGCTTTATCGGTGCCGATGCAGATGGCAATACCACGACACTCGGTCGAGGCGGCAGCGATTACAGTGCCGCACTTATTGCAGAAGCGGTTGAAGCTCAGGGACTCGAGATTTGGACCGATGTACCGGGCATTTATACCACTGACCCACGTATTGCCCCAAAAGCCTCTCCCATCTCAGAGATCAGCTTCAGTGAAGCCTCTGAAATGGCCAATTTTGGCGCCAAGATCCTTCACCCTTCGACGCTAATCCCTGCTCTTCGCCATGATATTCCTGTGTTTGTCGGCTCCTCAAAACAACCTGAAAAAGGCGGAACTTGGATTCGCCATCAAGTCGAGAGCTCGCCTCTCTTTCGTGCTCTGGCTTTACGATGTAACCAGACCATGGTGACGTTGCGCAGCGCGCAGATGTTCCACGCTTACGGCTTTCTGGCCAAGGTGTTTGAAATTCTGGCGAAGCACAAGATCTCTGTAGATTTGATCACCACGTCAGAGATCAGTGTCAGTCTAACGCTTGACCAAACCGACACATCTGGTGGTGCACCTCAGTTACCTGAAGCCGCACGTCTTGAACTGGAAGAACTATGTACAGTGGAAGTAGAACATAACCTGTGTCTGGTCGCGCTGATCGGCAACAATATGAGTGAGAGCAAAGGTTATGCAAAGCAAGTATTTGGCACACTAGAAGAGTTTAACTTGAGAATGATCTGCTACGGCGCAAGCCCTCACAACCTGTGTTTCTTAGTTGATGAGTCAGACGCAAAGCTAGCGATTCAGAAGCTGCACACTGAATTGTTTGAGAGGTAATAATAGAACAGAGAACAAAAAAGGGTTGGCTCTAAAACGCCAACCCTTTCAATTTGTATCAGTGGTAAAACCGAGTGTGTTACTCACCCGCCACTTTCATAGATTCAATCAGAATCGAACCCGTCTGGATTTGTGATCGGGTTTCAACATCATTCCCAACCGCGACAATCTGATTAAACATATCTCTCAGGTTGCTGGCGATTGTCACTTCAGAAACAGGATATTGGATTTGACCATTCTCTACCCAGAAGCCTGCCGCTCCTCTTGAGTAATCACCGGTGACGATATTAACGCCCTGCCCCATCACTTCGGTGACAAGGAAGCCCGTTCCCAGTTCTTTAAGCATCTGCTCAAAGTCTTGCCCCGTCGACTGAACAAACCAGTTATGAATACCACCAGCATGACCAGTTGGCGCCATGTCCATTTTACGCGCGGCATAGCTGGTTAATAGGTATGTCGCGAGCACACCGTCGGTAATGATTTCACGATCTTGTGTTCTAACACCTTCGCTATCAAATGGGCTCGACGCTAAACCGCGTAGCACATGAGGTTTTTCAGAGACATTAAACCAGTCTGGCAGTACCTGTTGGCCTAAATGATCAAGTAAGAATGACGACTTGCGATACAGGTTACCGCCACTGATTGCCATCACTAGATGTCCAAGTAAACCCGTTGCCACATCAGCTGCAAACATCACAGGGTACTTACCTGTCTTGAGCTTTTGCGCATCAAGGCGACTGATGGTTTTCTCTGCCGCTTTCAGGCCGACTGACTCAGGCGTCCAAAGGTCATCTTTATGGCGTGCGACTGTATAACTGTAATCTCGCTCCATGACGCCACTTTCACCCTGACCAATCACACAACAGCTGGTACTGTGGCGGCTAGAGGCATAGCTAGCAAGCAAACCGTGGCTGTTACCATAGACCTTCAAACCATAGTGGCTGTCGTAACTCGCACCATCGCTTTGTTTGATTTTGTCACTGAAGGATAACGCTTGTTGCTCAGCAGCAATCGCAATCTCGGCAGCATGATCTGGGTCTGGCGTGTCAGGGTGAAACAAGTCAAGATCAGGAATTTCTTTTACCATCAGCTCTTTAGGAGCTGGGCCAGCGCATGGATCTTCTGAAGTGTAATTGGCAATATCAAGCGCTGCCATCACCGTCTGTTGAATGGCTTTTTCACTGAGATCGGAGGTAGACGCACTGCCTTTGCGCTGACCACGGTAAACAGTAATCCCCAAAGCGCCATCGCTGTTAAATTCAACGTTTTCCACTTCGCACATGCGTGTTGACACACTCAGGCCAGTGGTTTTGGTGATCGCGACTTCAGCGCCATCGGATTTTTCCGCGGCCATTTCCAGTGCTTTCGCAACGGCGGCCTCAAGCTCAACACGCTGCTGAGCGACTTGCTGTCTTACGTCCATATCTTCTTCATGCTTAAGGTCTGTTGTCCCTAGAATAACAAGAATTTCGCTTTCTCCCCATGATTCTTGTTAAAATAGAGAAATAGATGTTCAAATTAAGGCAGAAAGATGGCCCGTAAGAATCAAAAAGCGCCATGGGAAGAGGAAGAGGAAATCATTTGGGTCAGTAAAACCGAAATGAAACGTGACATGGAAGAGTTACAAAAACTGGGTGAAGAACTCGCCAGTCTTAAACCTTCAGTGTTAGAAAAATTCCCGTTAAGTGAAGACCTTGCAGAAGCAATTAAAGACGCACAACGCTTTAAAAATGAAGCTCGTCGTCGCCAGTTACAATACATTGGTAAGCTGATGCGTTTCGAAGATCCTGAACCACTTCAGGCGGCACTAGACAAAGTACGTAACAAGCACTCTCAAGCGACTGCTGCACTGCACAAGCTGGAACAGTTACGCGATCGTGTCGTTGAAGAAGGCGATGATGCCATTGCTGATGTAATGGAGCTATATCCACAAGCGGATCGCCAGCGTTTACGCCAATTGGCACGTCAGGCGGCAAAAGAGAAAAAAGCGGGTAAACCAGCTAAAGCGTTCCGTGAAATCTTCCAAGTGCTCAAAGAGCTCAACGACGAAGAGATTTAAGCAAGCTGCTTTAGATAAAAATGGGCTGATGCAAACGCATCAGCCCATTTTTTTGCCCTTAGGAGTAGCTATTCACCCGCTTTAACAAACCCGCTGAGCGCAACGTGGCTATGTTGCTGGGTTAAATGTTCAATTGTATCAGCAACCGCCACCTTTCCTTGGTCAACAAAGGCAAAATGCGAAGCTATAGCTTTAGCGTCACTGATATGATGAGTCACCATCACCACGGTAATATTGCGCTCTGCGGCTAACTGCTTGACCAGTCCGAGCATCTCTTCACGCAACACCGGATCAAGCGCAGAGAAAGGTTCATCAAGCAACCAGATTGGATGAGGCTGAACAAAGCAACGAGCCAATGCGACACGCTGACGCTGTCCGCCCGACAATTGCTCAGGTAAACGATCCAAATAGTCCGCAATACCGACCTGCATCGCTGCGTGTTCCACCTGACTGGCTTGCTCAGAGTTGAGATTCAACCCAGGGTGCAGGCCCAATCCTATGTTTTCTCGTACTGAGAGGTGGGCAAACAGGTTATGCTCCTGAAATAGCATCGCAAAAGGACGTTGGTGAGGCTCTTTGCCCACAATCTCTAATTCACCAGCTTTGATGCTACCACTTTCAGGTTCGATAAAGCCCGCGACCAAGGCCAGTAACGTTGATTTACCCGCCCCACTCGGCCCCATCAATGCGACCAGACTTCCCTGCTCAATATGTAAATCAAAATGGAATAGATCCTGATGGTAATAGTAACGAACATCATTGAGGGTCAGCATAAGTCACCTTAGAGTTTGCCTTAAACAGGGTTTCAATCAGTGCAAAACAGCCAACACTGAGCAGTAACAGAGTAACTGACACTACAGCTGCTGCATCCATCTGATAACTGCCCAGCAATTGGAAAAGATACAACGGCAGCGTGCGGAACTCCTGGCTACCAAACAGGGCAATCGCACTTAAATCTCCCACCGCAAACATAAAGCTGATCGCGAAAGCATGAGCCATTGGCTTTTTCAGTGCTCGCCACTCAACAACGCGAAAGCGCTGCCAGCCTTTCATACCTAGACTTGCGCATACGTATTGGTATTGCTGCTCGATATGCAGCATCGGCTGTGACAAGGTTTTGATCACGTAAGGCAAGCCCATCAAAGCATTCACCGCGACCACAATAAAAAACGCCAGACTAAACACATCTGTAAAAGACCGCAGTAGCAAGAATAACCCAGTAGATATCACCAAACCGGGCGTGACAAGAATGATCGTTCCCAGTAACTCAATCTGATCCGCATGACGGTTTTTTGCATTCAAACGCAATCGACGGCTGGTCAGCAATATTGCAATCCCTGCCGAAAGCGCGATACCGCTCGCCAATGTTGCCACTTTAAGTGACGACCATAACGCCAGCCAAAATCGTTGATCCGTAAACACTGATAGGGCTTCTGAGTTGATGCCACTGAGCACCACCATCAGTAAAGGTGGCAGCACTAATAGTATACTCAGGCCAATCCAACTCCAATCCCAGATACGTGACCAGATCGAATCCTTTGCCATATAAAGGTTGTGACCTTGTGTACCAGAACTCACCGCCACAGGCTTGGTCAAACGCTGCACTGCCAACGCCATAATGCCACACAGTAGCATCTGCCATATCGCCAGTAATGCCCCTGCCTGCAAGTCAAAATCGAATTTGATCGCTTGATAAATCGCCAGTTCTATCGTGGTCGATTTCGGCCCACCACCGAGCGCCATTACCGTCGCGAAACTAGTAAAACACAGCATAAACACCAAGCCACACACGTGCGGCAACTGCTGACGCAAGCGAGGCCATTCGACCCACTTAAATTTATGCCAATGGTCCATACCTAGATGAGCACACAGTTTATGCTGTTCAGCCGGAATAGACTCCAATGATTGCAATAGCAAGCGCGTCGCATAAGGCAGGTTAAAAAACACATGCGCAAGTAAAATACCGTTCAGACCGTAAATCGAAAATGGCAGTTTAGAATCAAACCATACAAAAGCTGACGATATCAGACCGCTATTGCCATAAATCGCCAGTAAGCCAAACACCCCAACCAGCACAGGCAGTACTAATGTGGTAGCAAACAGCTTAAGCAGCAAAGATTTACCAGGAAAGGTACGCCGAGATAGTGCGTGCGCGACTGGGATGGCTAAGCCAACACTGAGCAGAGTCGACAGGAACGACTGGTAAAAGCTGAACTTGGTGACATGCCGATAATAAGGGTCTGACCAAACCTGAGCGATATTCAGAGATGGGGCGGCAACTAATAAAGCACCGAGAGCAGAAACAACAAAGGCCGCGATAGCAATCGCGACCCAGAGTCCCAATTTTGGAATACTACGCAAAGCGTCTCCTTAGAAGGTTAAGGCGCTTTGCCACTCACGTATCCAGGATTTTCGGTTTTGCGCCACTTCTGCTGCGCTAAAGCTCAAGGCTTTTTCAGGTACCGTCAGTGTCTCAAAGCCTTCAGGCAGTGCGACTTCAGTTACTGGGTACATCCAGTTACCTGTTGGCATCAAAGACTGGAAGTCGTCGCTAAGGATAAACGTCATAAATTCATCGGCTAACTTTTCATTTTTCGATGCTTTTACTTTAGCCGCAACCTCAACTTGAGTGTAATGGCCTTCTGTAAAATCAGCGGCAGCGTATTTGCTGTCGCTTTCCGCGATCAGGTGATAAGCCGGTGAAGTCGTGTAAGACAACACCATGTCTGACTCACCTTCAAGGAACATAGAGTAAGCCTCAGACCAACCTTTGGTCACAGTGACGGTTTTCTTAGCCAGTTGTTGCCATGCCGGGGTAACGTCATCGCCATAGACAGATTTCATCCACAGCATCAGGCCTTGGCCCGGCGTTGACGTACGGGGATCCTGATAAATCACTTTCAGATCATCGCGAGATTCCACCAGCTCTTTAAGGCTCTTTGGTGGATTGGTGAGCTTTTCTTTGTTGTAGACAAACGCAAAGTAACCGAAGTCATACGGCACAAAAGTACTGTCTTCCCAACCGTTAGGCAGATTGACCGATTTGGTATCAACCTTGTGCTCGGCTAATAGGCCAGTTTTCTGCGCTTCTGCCATCAGGTTATTGTCCAAACCTAACACAATATCAGCTTTGCTGTTGTCCCCTTCGAGGCGCAGGCGGTTAAGAATAGAAACGCCATCATCAAGAGCGACAAAGTTCACATCACAGCCACATTGTGCTTCAAACGCTTTTTCCACTTTCGGGCCCGGGCCCCAGTCCGCAGCAAAAGAATCGTAGGTATAAACGGTAAGGGTGTTATCTGCTGCCAATGCAGAAAAAGATGTCAGTGTGGCAACGGCGATGGTGCTTAAAGTGGTTTTCACTGCTCGCTCTCTCCTTGGTTGAGCGGCACAGGCTTGAGGAAACATTGGCAGGGCAAATGTTCAGACTCAATTCCTACGCCAGCATTATCTGGTTCAGGTACACGGGTCCTGGGCTTTGCCCAATCTCAGCTTCATCTGTGCGATGAATAGCTCCCCGATGAGTGTCGGCTGAATTGTAATCGTAATGTTATCAATTAGCCAGAATTAAGCACGCTGGTCATATCCCCAACGTGGGACAAGCCCCTGTTCAACATCAAGATGATCGAGAATTCTCGCCACCATAAAGTCGACCAGATCGTCAATAGACTTAGGCTGATGATAGAAGCCCGGTGCCGCAGGCATAATGGTGACGCCCATCTGCGACAACTTATGCATATTCTCTAGATGCAACGTAGAGAATGGTGTTTCACGCACAACCAGCAACAACTGCCCGCGCTCTTTCATCACCACATCAGCCGCGCGCTCGATGAGATTGTCGGACATACCATGTGCGATGGCAGCGACACTGCCTGCAGAGCAAGGACACACAACCATCTGTTTTGGCGCCGCAGACCCAGAAGCCACAGGAGAGAACCAGTCGTCTTTACCGTAGACTATCAGCTTTTCGGCATCACAGTTTAAGTGGGCGACCAACGTTTTTTGAGCAGACTCTGGGTTCGCCGGCAATTTCATATCATGCTCAGTTGCTAACACAACTCGAGCTGCTGACGATATCAGCAAATGTACCTGATAGCCGGCGGCTAGCAGACACTCAAGCAATCTAAGCCCGTACGGTGCGCCAGAAGCCCCCGTAAAAGCGAGTGTAATTGCTTTGTTTTTCTCATTGTTCATACTACTACATTAATCGATTCGGCGAGTTTAGCCAGCAGCTTGTCGTGGATGCCTTCAAACCCACCATTGCTCATCACCAGAATTTGATCGCCCGGTTGAGCCTGTTCTGTCACCATCTGGACTAACGCATCAACACTGTCTGACGCATAAGCCGACTGCTGACATTGCTGGGCAATGTCCTCGACAGACCATTCGATATTATCTGGTTGATAAAGGAAGACGACGTCGGCCTGAGCAAGGGACGCCGCCAATGTTTCTTTGTGCACGCCACGTTTCATCGTCGCACTACGAGGTTCAAGTACAGCTAAGATACGTTGTTTGCCAACCTTATTACGCAATCCACCCACAGTAAGTTCAATCGCCGTAGGGTGATGAGCGAAGTCATCGTAAACCGTAATCTGATTCACTTCACCTTTTAGCTCAAGTCGACGTTTGGTATTGATGAATTTCGCCAGCGACTGACAGGCTAAATCCGGAGTAACACCCACGTGACGAGCCGCTGCGATGGCCATCAAGGCGTTATCGACGTTATGATCGCCCACCAGATCCCACTTCACAGTCCCAACGGCTTCCCCTTGGAAGAAAACTGTGAATATTGAACCATCGGCGACTTGTTTCTCCGCTCGCCAGTCACCTTGTTCGCCGCTGAACTCCGTTTCGCTCCAGCAACCACGCTGTAATACATCGGCAATTGCTGAATCGCCTTGCGGAGCAAGGATTCTACCATTACCCGGCACGGTTCTGACTAAGTGATGGAATTGGCGCTTGATCGCTTCCAGATCATCGAAGATATCCGCATGATCAAACTCCAAATTGTTCATAACTAACGTGCGAGGATGGTAATGCACGAACTTAGAACGCTTATCGAAAAAAGCACTGTCGTATTCATCAGCTTCAACGACAAAAAACATACTTTCGCCCAAACGCGCTGAAACCCCAAAGTTGCCCAGCACCCCACCAACAAGGAAGCCAGGTTGGTAGCCACAGTCTTCCAAAATCCACGCCAGCATGCTGGAAGTAGTGGTTTTACCATGGGTTCCTGAGACAGCCAGCACCCAGCGGTCATGGAGAAGAAACTCCTGCAGCCACTGTGGGCCTGAGGTGTATCTCAGGTTACTGTTGAGTACGTGCTCGACACATGGGTTGCCTCGACTCATCGCATTTCCGATCACAACCAGATCAGGTGCTGGGTTAAGCTGAGAAGGGTCAAAGCCTTCAATGATTTCAATACCTTGAGACTCCAACAATGTGCTCATTGGTGGATAAACGTTGGCGTCACTGCCCGTCACTTTATGACCTAATTGACGAGCTAAAATTGCCGCACCTCCCATAAATGTGCCACAAATTCCCAAGATATGAATATGCATAAACGACCTTCTCCAAGGCGAAAACTGAGCTGACATTATGGCGATTATACGCAGAAAAGCGAACTACTTTACTCACTGTTTTTACGTCACACGAACGCAAATGATTGCGTGTTATACGCGTTATTCAATTCGTATGGCTTCAAACAAGCAGATGAAAAGCGTTATCAAGTCGACAAATAAAACGAGATCTCAGTCAGTTAGTTCATTACCAATAAAAAGATCTAACTCTTAGACTAGGCTTAGGCGAAATCTAAGATCCGTCAGAGATCACCAACGCCAATCCCCCTATATTGAAGCGACTTAAAGGAAAAATCATGTCTGGAATGCGCACCCTTGGCGAGTTCATTGTTGAGAAACAAGCGGACTTCCCCCACGCTAGCGGTGATCTATCATCCCTACTTTCTTCTATCCGACTTGCTGCAAAAATCGTTAACCGCGAAATCAACGCAGCTGGTCTTGGTGACATTACCGGTGCAGTCGGTACTGAGAACGTACAGGGTGAAGACCAGCAGAAGCTGGATGTTTACGCGAATGAAAAGTTTAAAGCAGCGCTAGAAGCCCGTGATCAAGTTTGTGGTGTTGCCAGTGAAGAAGAAGACGAAGCCGTTGCGTTCAATAAAGAGCTGAACAAAAACGCGAAATACGTGGTCCTGATGGATCCGCTAGATGGGTCTTCAAACATCGATGTCAACGTGTCAGTCGGTACCATCTTCTCGATTTACCGTCGTGTGTCACCTATTGGCACCCCACCGACAGAAGAAGATTTCCTTCAGCCAGGCCACAAGCAGGTCGCTGCCGGTTACGTAATCTACGGCTCTTCAACGATGTTGGTGTACACAACTGGTAAAGGCGTCAATGGCTTTACCTACGATCCATCTCTGGGCACATTCTGCCTGTCTCATGAAAACATGATGATTCCTGAAGACGGTACCATCTACTCGATCAACGAAGGTAACTACATTCGCTTCCCGATGGGTGTGAAGAAGTACATCAAATACTGTCAGGAAAACGAGCCAAGTGAGCATCGCCCATATACATCGCGCTATATCGGTTCACTGGTTGCCGATTTCCACCGCAACCTGCTTAAGGGTGGTATCTACCTCTACCCAAGTACGCAAAGCCATCCAAACGGTAAGCTGCGTTTGCTATACGAATGCAATCCAATGGCTTATATCATTGAGCAAGCTGGCGGTGTAGCGTCTGATGGTAAAACTCGTATCATGGACCTCAAACCAACCGAACTGCACCAACGTGTGCCTTTCTTTGTTGGCTCAAAAAACATGGTCAAAAAAGTGGAAGAGTTCTTAGAACGCCATCCAGAAGATTAAATATAAAGGCGCTTTCGAGCGCCTTTTTCACATTTTCTTGAGCAAAATCTCGCCTTAGTTGGTTTACATAAAACCGAGTTTAGCAGTAAGGTATTCCGGTCTTATATTCAGCCCGTGTGCCTCATTGAGGTACAAACTAAAAAAGGAACTTTCTTAATGAGTTTAAACAACGTACCAGCAGGTAAGTCTCTTCCTGATGACCTCTATGTAGTGATTGAAATCCCAGCTAACGCTGATCCAATCAAATATGAAGTAGACAAAGATTCAGGTGCTGTGTTCGTCGACCGCTTTATGTCTGCACCTATGTTCTACCCATGTAACTATGGTTACGTAAACCACACTCTGTCTCTAGACGGTGATCCGGTAGACGTTTTGGTTCCAACACCACACCCTCTGATGCCTGGTTCAGTAATCCGCTGCCGTCCAGTCGGTGTTCTAAAAATGACGGATGAGTCTGGTGAAGATGCGAAAGTAGTGGCGGTACCACACACTAAGCTGTCAAAAGAATACGATCACATCAAAGACGTAAACGACCTGCCTGAGCTGCTAAAAGCACAGATCACGCACTTCTTTGAGCGTTACAAAGAGCTTGAGTCTGGCAAGTGGGTAAAAGTCGACGGTTGGGAAGACGTAGAGTCAGCTCGCAAAGAGATTCTAGAGTCTTACGAACGCGCACAGAAATAATAAAAAGAGCCAGCAATGCTGGCTCTTTTTCCATGGCTATAGCAGCTAAACCCTCTGACACCAATCCCCTGATGAAATGATGGTATCGAGCATGCTACCGTCTTGATACAAGTATATCCAAGCTTCACCAAAAGGTGTCTCAATCTGCTCGCGTCGATATTCGACGGGCACGTCTTCGAGTTTATCCACCCTAGCCAGAGTCTCATCATCAATCAGGTACACTTCACCTAGAATCGTATCATGACCTTCGATTACTGCTGGATAGGTGCCCAAATCATACAAAGCGTAGTGCGGCGGTGTTTCAAAATGCCCCAAGCATTGGCTATCAGCCAAAAAATTATGGTTACTTTCGCCCTGACGTAGGGTTCCATACACAAAGAGTAAATGTTGCATCCTGCCACCTAACTTAATGATTAATTGAACTCAAACTGATACAGCAGATCGACAGCACTGTCCAGACCTGACATCGCCTCCACGTACAGATCCTGCATCAGACGATAACGCACCGTGAACTCACCCACTGAGTCAAAGATGCCAACACCATATTTAACCTGCAAACCCGGTAGAACATAACCACTGACCGTCACTTGCGAGTCATCACCAGAGCCCGCGGTGTCAACTTGCAAGTCCTGAACACCAAACGCTTCACCAATTTGACCCACGACACGACCACTTTGTGCCAGACTCAATCCTATCAGCGTGGTCGTCATTGAGTTGCCACCAGATTCACCATCAATATTCTGCCCACGTAGTAAGTAAGACAGTGCATTAGCCTGCGGCATCGCAGGTTCAGAGAAAATGGTCACACTTGGCTCATCAGCAGGCCCCGTCACCCTGACACCAGCCGTCACTTCATCCTGAGTATTGTCCGGATTTCGGATCGCGGTGATCTGGACATAAGGTTGGTCAACCGGGCCGTTCATCAGGATCTTACCTTGCTTAATCAAAAGGTCCTGACCGAAGGAACGGTACGAACCGTCAACAATGTTCACTTCTCCGGTTACAAATGGCCCTTTATCACGCTGAGCAACATTGAGGTTACCTGACAGTCCCCCCTCAAGACCAAACGCAGACAGCTTAAAATCATCCCCAATTTTGATATTGATGTTGGTCTGGACACTGAATGGAACACTGGCAGTTTCTTGCTCTGGCTCTAACTGATCGTTAAGAATCACCTGATCTTTAGACACCCCAATCGCACTTGGTGGCAATTCTTCTACCACTATCCGTCCCCAAGGCAGAGAGATGTTACCGTCAATGCGAGCCTGCTTAGGCGAAGCGGATATGGTCATGTCAGGCACCACCTTTATTTTTGCCATAGGTGGTACATCAACCAATAGCTCTTCGGCAAACACGCGCACATTGGTTTGCCAATCTTTCAGGTCTCGCCAGTCGGCATCGCCCGCAACTTCTAGTTTGCCATCAGGTGTATCGATCGCAGCGGCCAGCGTGGCATCGTAACCCGAGAAATTAACGGTCAATTTACCCGAATCAATCTCAACGGGAGTAATTTCACCTTTGAGCAAAATATCATCCACTACAAACTGACCTTGCACCTTAGGCTGCATGACTGGTCCTGAGAAAGTCAGTTCAGTGGCAATGTTTGATTTAAGCTTGCTGTAATCACCAAGAATAGGCGCAAGAAAGTCGAGGTTAAATGTGGTTAACCCAAGCCGCCCGTCGATTTGCTTATCTTTCGCTAGCACATCCGGAATATTCAGCTCACCTGAAATGTCTCCATTGTCAGCCACATCGAGCAGCCAATCAGCGTGTAAGGAATTTTCTGCCAGAGAAGCATTGAGCTTAAGTGACTCCCAGCCAAGGTGCACAGGTTGCTCATTATTTTGCGTGACCGACCCTTTTGGCATTTCTAACTTCATCACGACTTGCGGCGCTTGCTCTGGTGCCCATTTCGCCATCGCTGTGGCATTAACACCACCCTCTAATTTAATCGCTTGAGGCACAAACGCTTTAACCTGCTCAAAATCGAATTGTTTGATGGAAAGATGCGCTTCGCCACTTTGACCCGCGTTCACATCCTGATCGAGACAAATCGAAGCATCAGCTTGTAACCAACAATGGGCCGCAACGAAAGCTTGTTGTGAGTCGATGAGAAACTCTAACTGAGTCGGTTGATTCAAATTCCACGTACCTTGCTCTGAGGTCAATGACATGCGCTCTAACGCACCTTTCCACATCAACTCAGGCTTATCTTGCAACGCACCTTTAATCGCCAATTTCGTTGAGGCGATGTTTGACTCAAGATCCAGAGTCAATGCGTGCTGCTGTTGCTCGCCATCAAAATTTAATAACACTTTATCAATCAGATAATCTTGGTACTTGGCGTTGGCAACGTTGAGCTGCAATTCGCCGGAAGGTAAAGGCATTGGAGAGATCTGCCCTTGCAGCGAAACACCCTCTACCTGCACATCTTGCTGCCACTTAATAGCTTTCACATTGAGATCAACACCAACCAGAGGTTTATCCAGCTTACCAGTAAGCTTAATCTGACCTTGTGCACTGCCTTTTACATCAGGGACGGACTTAGCGATATCCGGAAAATCAACGGCTAGCTGCATGTTTAGGTTTTGTTCAACATCACCTTTAGCCGTCAGGTTATTCGGTCCATGAGATAGGACTAAGCGTGGCGTATCAATCTTGAGCTCACCAGTGCCCGCTTTATCGGAAGCAGACAGCGCACCTTCTATGTTCAGCGGGTAATCTCGCAAAATGCCGTCAATATCTAATGTTGGTAACTCAACCTGCCAACCACCTTGCTCTGTCAGTGAACCTGTAGTGGCTAATTTGCCGCTAATATTACCTTCCGCCTGCTGCCACTGTAGGCCCGGTTGAATGTCCTTCAGTGAAAGGTTTGCTGCCCAGTTAATCGGCGCTTGCCAATTGGCCATCACCGTACCACTCACCTCCCCACCTAAAGTTTGTATAGAGAGGGACTGAAGATCGATTTGGTTTAAATCCCCTTTGCCCTGTAGAGTCAGGTCAACATCAGGTATTTGCTTGCCTTTCAGAGCCGAATCGAGCTCAACACTGTAGCCGTTTAGCGAACCTTGAGTATGCAAGTTGCGTATTGTGGCAAAATAATCACCTTGCCCTTTCAACGGCCATTGAAGATCACCATCACGCAAAGTCAGTTCAAAAGGAAGTTCAGCATTTAGTGGCTGCAGTGCCGCTTCAAGATGTGCCTTCGCTAAACCACCGAAGTCTGCCTTTAGCGCCAAGTCAGCAACACTTCCGGTCGCATGCAGTTTGACTGTCTGTCCATCCGCTATCTCCTGCTTCACTTTGGCATTCAGCTCCAGAACCAACGGATAGTCGTCTGCTAGGGTCACCGTTGTACTCAGATGACCTTCGACTTCAGGCATATCCAACTCAAGAGTATCAACCTTAACTTGGGAGCGGGCCGCACTCGCCTCCAACCCCAGATGGTTCACGACTACAGGAGTGGGTTGTTGCAGCTCAAAATCATTCACATCCAATCGCACTACTTCAATTTGCAGCGGTAAGGTAATGTTTGGTAAGGCTATCGGTGCGTTAGCATCCGTAGAAGGACTTGCAGCAGGGGCTGCTTCACTGGTATCACTTGGTGCCAGTGCGACGCGAATGGAGTCGAGCGCCGTTTTGTTGATTCGTAGACGATTGCCCTGAAACGCTAATCCAGTGGTGAAAGACTGCCAGTTGACCTGATTACCTAGAATATCCAGAGATATGTCGGTCAAGGCAACGCGTTTGACTTTAATGGGTACAGGCGCTGTCACTGGACCATTTTCTTCAGCCACAGGTTCACCCGGCGTTGCGGTGCTCTGCGGCAATTCCGGCATATCAAATTTAAGGCCATCTACCGCGAGTTCATCGACACAAACGCTAGGCTCTGTCAGGCAAGCAGCATTAACCGCCAACGTGATTGAGCGAGCCTGCACATCGACGTTAAATGAGTCATCTTTAAACACAACACCATTAAGTGTAAAGCGCGGAAAAATCGCCCCTGAATAGGACTCGACTTTCAACTGAGGCACAAACTTTTCTGCTCCCCACAGCACCAGTTTAAGCCCCGGAGTTGTAAACAGTACTGCCGCTAAGGCAATGGCAATCGCCACCAATAAGCTGATCAATGAGATAGACAGCCACTTAGACCATTTAAAAACAACCTTGGTCATAGTTCAGGCCCTAACGTGAAATGGATTTTAAATTCGTCACCCGGAGTGGCATCAAGGCCCCAGGCAAAATCAAGACGGATTGGACCCACAGGCGAGGCCCAGCGGACACCAAAACCAGTGCCACGTTTAAAGTCGGGGTTATCATTAAAAGCGTCACCGTAATCATAAAACACCGCCCCCCACCAGTTACCATACACTCGGTATTGATACTCTAAAGATGAGGTGGCGATGTATTTGGCACCCGTCAATGCGCCGCTGCTGTCTTTCGGGGAAATAGACTCATATCCATAACCACGCAAATTGTTGTCACCACCAGCGAAGAAGCGCAGTGACGGAGACAATTTATCAAAATCATCTGCTAAGTTAGCGCCTCCATCTAGACGCAAAATACCGCGATGGTTGCGCCCTGCACTACGGATCCATGACGTGCCCGCCTGGAGGCGCAGTACACGTGTTTCTGATATCAAGCTATCATCACCATATTCGATAGTCAGGCTTTGGCGATCCCCCCAGCGTGGCATCGCGCCACCACGAATACGACTACGACTGTATGTGATCCCGGGTAAAAGGAATTGCCCAGAGTCATCTTGCAGACCTTGCTCATAGTTTTCCAATAGGTAACGAACAAACACGGTTCTATGCCAACCATTGTCCAAGGCCCAATGCCGCTCCAGCGCAAGATTGGACTCGAGACTTTTCGTATCTCGATTGTCGACGTTTTTCATACCATAGCGAATGCGGTAGTACTCATTTAATGCATCTTCAAGCGGAATCCGATAGCCGGCCGTAATGGTCTGTTCTGGGTTAGAGAGAGAAAAACTGCTGTCAAAACTATGACCACGAGAGTTGACCCAAGGCTTCTTCCATTTCAGAGAGCCTCGAACGCCCACATCGGTAGAGTAACCAAGGCCGGTTTCCAACTTATTTTTTGCCTGTGGTGCCAAAGACACTTTCATTGGTAGCTCTCTGCTCTTGCCCAGCATAGACAAGTCTGGTTCCACAAATACCGATGAGAACCAGTCTGTGTTTGACAGGTTCTGGTTGTAAGCGCCGACCTCAGAAACCTGATAAGGGTCGCCTTGCTGATAAGGCGATAAAGAGTTAACCCGATCTTGTTCGATTTGACTGCCCGTGATCAGGTTCTCGCCAAACGAGTAACGTATGCCACTATCAAAATGAAGACGTATAAAGGCTTGATTGAGATCAGGTGCAACCTCAAGACGACTGGCGGTGAAATCGCCCTCAAAGTAGCCTTTCTGCAAAGCCAGATTGCGAATCCCAGACTTCAGGCCATCATACTGACTATGGTTGAGGATTTGGCCTTCCTTAAGGCCACTTTTGCGAATCAAGGCCTTAAATGATCGATCGTCGCTGGCCTCACCAGTGATTTGGATATCGACTTCTTTGATCGTGACGGGTTCACCCGGAGTGACTGTAACAATCAGCTCACTGTCTTCATCAACGATCTGAAAAGAAAAATCAGGATGGTAGTAGCCCAGCGCGTTGAGCGCTTCGGTCAGGCTCTTTTCTAATCGGGCTTGAAAACGAAGGCTGGTGTTATACTCTTCGGCAGGTATAGACGAAAGATAAGCGTCAACATTCTTTTCCAGTTCACCTGACAAGCCCTCGACGGACACATCGATCTCCTGTGCAAAAACAGGAAAACTGCTGAGAAGGAGAAGGGCTGGTAATGACTTTCTTATCATGTTCTATTTACTACCTCAAAATCGTAACGGAATAATAACGCCACTCATAAAATAAGTCTGTACGAAAACAGTCAATTAGGCGGTCTACTCTCAAGATTGTTAATTTAAGGATATTCACTATGCTCGACAAACAAACCATGATCACTGCTCAGCAGGCTTTGCCGGGGCGTGAGCAGCCACTAGCTATTGACGACACACACTTTGTCAATCAATCCAGTTTAACCGCACCACCTGCTGAAGGCTGCGAAGAAATCGTGTTCGGCATGGGATGTTTTTGGGGCGCAGAGCGTCTGTTTTGGCAACTTGAGGGCGTGATCAGTACTTCGGTGGGATACGCTGGTGGCTTTACACCTAACCCAACCTACGAAGAAGTCTGCTCAGGTCAGACAGGTCATACTGAAGTGGTGCGGATTGTTTTTGACCCTGCAGTCATTAGCCTTAACCAACTGCTGCAAAAATTTTGGGAGCGTCATAACCCAACTCAAGGAATGCGTCAGGGCAACGACTTAGGCACCCAGTACCGTTCTGCTATTTACGTGCATAGCGACGAACAATATCAGGCAGCAATACAATCAAGAGACGAATATCAAGCGTTGCTCGGACAAGAAACCTCGTCTATTACCACCGAAATCCTGCCTGCTGGTCGCTACTATTATGCGGAAAGCTACCATCAGCAGTATTTAGCCAAGAATCCAAATGGCTATTGTGGGTTAGGCGGCACTGGCGTGTGCTTCCCGCCAGAAAACTAAACGCTATAAAGCAAAAAGTCGCCCAATTGGGCGACTTTTTATTTTCCTACACAGGTAACACCGTAATGGCCTGATTGATTTCCTTGAAGGTATTCATTTTCTTTTTATCTTTTATGTCCGGCATCAGGACTTTACCGTTATCAAATCTAAACTCACCAATTCCTGAAATGACAAACTGTCCCTTGAATAACGTCTTAACAAAGCGTGCCACCTGACGTGGTCGATATTTCGTAAATTCGCGCAGCATAACTACCTCAATATCCATTTGCGATATGAACCTTTCCTTGGTTCAGCCTCTCTTCCTGATAGGCTTACAATACATCATACACATTAATCCAAGACCAACAAGAAGCAAGATCACAAATAAACAACAAATCATTAACACAATTGGTTTTCTTCAGCGACTGAGAATTTTTCGGTATATACTTTTTCCGCTTACTAAGAAGGAACAAAATAATGAAAAACAAGACTCTAATAGCTTTGGCAGTAGCATGCTCTCCCATGTTTGCACTGGCGCATAACATCACTGTCGGCCAGGCAGTTCCGACCGTTGAAGTGGCCAGCTATGGTGAAATTATGGTCAAGGACAATGATACGACTTATCAACAATGGTCTTCTCAGGACATGTTAGGCAAGGTACGTGTGATCCAAGCCATCGCCGGACGCAGCAGTTCGAAAGAGCTGAATGCACCACTCATGTCAGCCATTACAGCGGCTAAATTCCCAGCGGAAAGCTACCAGACCACGTCCATCATTAACCAAGATGATGCTATCTGGGGAACAGGCTCGTTTGTAAAATCCTCAGCAGAAGACAGCAAAAAAGAATTCCCATGGTCTTCAATGGTACTTGATGAAGAGGGTGTGGTTGCCGGTGCTTGGGAACTTCAGGAAGAATCGTCTGCTATCGTAGTGCAAGACAAGCAAGGTAACGTCCTGTTTGTTAAAGAAGGCGCACTAAATAGTGACGAAATTCAACAGGTTCTGACCCTGATTAAAGATAATATCTAATCTCATTTGATCTTAGCGTTTCCCGAAGAGTTGTTATAACATAACAGCTCTTTTTTCGTATTGAATGAAACGCTGTGATTCCAACTCATCCTAATCTAACCAGACGCTCAGCCGCGCTTGCCTTGTGTGGCATTGTGCTGATGCTATGGATGGGTTTCGCCTACATCGACCACCAATACGATATCTCGTCTGCACATCACAGTGATCATCACTGCCAGCTATTCTCTTGCGCACAACACGGCATGAGCTATTTATCTCTGGCACTCATCGATACCTCATTACCAGATGTATTCGTCGTGCGGGATGATTACCACTTCTACCAGCAGCCAGCCTTTGCCTATCAAGCACGATCTCCCCCGATGAGATTGATCAGTTAACCCAGATTTTTTACGTGCTGTTTCATATCAATAGCCATATATTTTATCAAAACACTTTATTAGGATTCACAATGAACTCAATGACAAAAATTGCAACACTGGTTGGTCTTGCCCTAAGTACTACCGCTTTCGCTGAAGAAGGATTCCGTCAACACGAAGCTCACGTGCACGGCCACGTTGAGCTAAACATCGCTCAAGATGGTAAAGAGCTTCTAATGGAAATTACAGCTCCTGGTGCTGATGTTGTGGGCTTTGAACATGCTCCAAAAACAGCAGAACAAGAAAAAGCCCTAAAAGACGCAGTCACTAAACTAGAAAATGCAGATTCTATTTTCACTCTTGCATCAGCAGCAGGTTGTAAGGTTGAGCATCAGTCAGTAACCCACACATTAGGTGCTGACGACCACGACCACGACCACGACCACGACCACGACCACGACCACGAAAAGCATAACGAGCATCATGATGAGCACAAACACCACGATGACCATGATGATCACGAAGGTCACGAAGGTCACGAAGGTCACGAAGGTCACGAACACCATGATGAACATCAAGGTGGCCATGGCGAGTTTACTGTCGAATATCACTTCAAGTGTGACGACATCAACGCCCTTTCTTCTATCGATACACAATGGTTCAAGGCTTTCCCAACGACAGAATCTATCAGCGTTAACCTACTGACAGATAAAGTGCAAACAGCACTTGAACTGTCTGCAGACAACACTAAGATTTCGCTTTAAGTCTAAAAAGACCTGATAGCTTGTGGCTATCAGGTCTATTCGTTCAGGTTGATCCGATGGTAGAAAACAGAAGTAACAGCGTTGTTGAGCTGGAGCAGGTAACCTTTACTTGGCCCGGGAATCAAACTCCGACACTCGATATCAAACAACTGCATATCACTAAAGGCGAGCACCTCTTTATTAAAGGCCCCAGTGGCTGTGGCAAATCCACCTTACTCGGACTGCTTACTGGTATTAACACCACCAGCAGCGGTCAGTTACGTGTTTTAGGTCAAGATCTCAATCAAATGAAAGGTAGCCAGCGCGACAAGTTCCGTGCCGATCATATTGGCTATATATTTCAGCAATTTAATTTATTGCCCTATCTCAACGTGATTGAAAATGTCATCCTGCCCTGCCAGTTTTCCGCACAGCGCAAATCACAGGTCGATACATCGCTGGTTGAAGACGCCACTCAACTTCTGGAAAAACTTCATCTGCCTGCACATCTGATGGATAAACCTGTCGTAGAACTGAGTATTGGTCAGCAACAGCGTGTCGCAGCCGCTCGTGCTCTGATTGGCAAACCGGCTCTGATCATTGCCGATGAACCCACATCTTCGCTCGACTACGACAACCGCACCGCATTTATCGAGTTGCTCCTTGAGCAGGTCAATCAGGCTCAATCAACCCTGTTGTTTGTCAGCCATGATCCGACACTGGAAAGCCTGTTCGACCGTACCTTAAACCTTAATCAAATCAATCAGGCAGGAGCTCAACAATGACCCCAACATTTATGCTTGCCTGGAAGAGTGTCCGTAACCGCCGTGTCACTGCCATTCTGACCATATTAACCGTCGCTATTTCGGTCATCTTACTGCTGGGGGTAGAAAGAATCCGTACCCAATCCAAAAGCAGCTTTGCCAATACTATCTCAGGGACTGACCTGATCGTCGGTGGACGCTCTGGTCAAGTAAACTTGCTGCTCTACTCAGTGTTTCGCATCGGCAACGCCACCAATAACATTGACTGGAAGAGTTATCAGGAATTCAGCCATCATCGTTCTGTGAAGTGGGCGATCCCTATTTCACTCGGAGACTCACACAAAGGTTTCCGCGTGATGGGCACCAACCACAGCTATTTTGAGCACTATCGATATGGCAAAAAACAAAACATTGCCATCGCTGAGGGACGCGAATTTGAAGGTTTATTTGAGACCGTCATTGGCTCTGATGTCGCCCGCTCTCTGGGGTACAAGATAGGCACAGAAATCATTATTGCCCACGGCATCAGTGACGTTGGATTCAGTCGCCATGACAACCTGCCATTTAAAGTTGTTGGTATCCTAGCCCCGACAGGCACCCCGGTAGATAAAACCGTACATGTATCACTCGAGGCGATTGAGGCGATTCACGTTGGCTGGGAGTCTGGCGCCCACTTAGGTAATACACCAAGTGCTGAGCATCTTGAAAAACAGAACTTCCAGCCAAAACAAATCACTGCCATGCTTCTTGGCCTGAATTCTAAAATTCAGACTTTTGCTCTACAGCGCCAGATCAACACCTACCCTAAAGAGCCACTGAGTGCCATTATGCCGGGTGTTGCGCTGCACGAATTGTGGGGCATGATGTCAGTAGCAGAACAAGCCCTGATGGCGGTTTCAGTATTCGTCGTTATCGCCGGACTTCTGGGAATGTTGTCGAGTTTGCTGACTAGTTTGCAGGAACGACGTCGAGAGATGGCTATTCTAAGGGCGATGGGAGCGAGGCCACGGCATGTATTGTCGCTGTTAATTCTCGAAGCCAGTGCCTTAACCTTAGTTGGCTTAGCTGTGGGTGTAGTAGGTTTATATGCGCTATTGGCCACCGTTGCACCAGTAATTCAACAACAGTATGGAATTAATATTGAGATGGTAGCCATATCCCATTATGAGTGGATATTGCTTGCAGCTGTGCAGTTAGCAGGTACTGTAATCGGCTTTATTCCAGCGTTCCGTGCATACAGACAATCCCTTAGTGATGGGATGACAATTCGGGTTTAAACATGAAAAAGATAATCTTAGTCGTCATGCTAGCCATGAGCTTCATGACGCCCTCTCTGGTTAGTGCTAAAGAAGATATTCTCAAACTGGACTGGATCGATCTGATCCCGGAGAGTGAACGAAAACAGTTCGATTCGTACGGTATGCCAGTGACTGATCACTCTGGTCAGGCAGCCAAGCAATCCTTGGTGGGTAAGGTTCGCCAGGAACTCAACGGCAGTAAGGTTAAAATACCTGGCTTTGTCATTCCGTTAGAAGGGGATGAGGACAAAGTCACCGAATTCTTATTGGTGCCATACTTTGGTGCATGTATTCACGTGCCACCACCACCGCCGAACCAGATCATCTACGTGAAGTTCCCTAAAGGGGCGCCAGTGCAAGAGCTGTGGGATGTTATTTACGTGGTCGGTACGCTGAAAACGGAAACCATCAACCATGATCTGGCTGAAACAGGTTACGTTTTAGAAGGCACCGCTATCGAAGAGTACGATGACTACTAATATTGATTAACATAAAAGCAACCTGTTAATTATCCGCTTTTCTTTATATGTATCTAGAGAGATATACCAAGACGGCTAGATAAACCAGAAATAGTAGGGCAATTGACAGGTGCTTTTTCAGTTTATTCTCATTTAAAAACTTCATAAGCCCCTCAAAAACATCGATAACAATTTTAACAACTTATTATCATTTGGCATAGCGCCAATTTTCAAAGCTTGCTCACATAGTTCCTCTGGCAGCCAATCAGGTTAAGAGGTAAATTTAATAAATACGTTTAACACTTTGATGGGCAAGGAATTCACATGTCGGAAAAGCAAAAGCCAGTGGTTATAGAGCACGAGTCCAGCGCTGAATCACGGCATGAGAAAAAGCAAACCTATATCAAAGATAGTGCCAGCCGGGTGATGAACATTGCGCAAACCCATGGTTTGGATGCCTTATTACAAAAAGACTCACCAGAAAAAACCGCATTAGAACGCGCTCTCATTCGCGAGCGCCGTTACAAAGAGCAGAAACAGAAAAACCTCGAACAAATCCTTAAGCTCGCTCATCTGTCCTGTAAAGATGAAACCGCGGGCGACCCCGATCAGGATTGGCTACACCGCTTCTTCAATATGGCTCAGGAAGTACACAACTCCTCAATGCAGCGACTATGGGCACAAGTGTTAAAGCGCGAAGTCACTAACCCAGGCTCAACCTCAATGAAAGCGTTAAAGGTGCTACAGGATATGTCTCCAAAAGAAGCGCAGACGTTGCAGCGTGCCGCCTCTTTAGCGTGCAGTTTTGGTGGCGATACCAGTCGTAAGCTGTTGATTGGTTATCGGGCACAAGGAGGGATTTTCAGCTTCGGTAAGCGTAATATTACTGGCAATATCAACGTTGGTAATTTTCAGCTTCCCTACTCCAGCCTGTTGGTCTTATTTGAACTTGGCCTGATGCATGGTACTGAGTTGGAGTCAGGTGAAATTGAGCTCGATTCCCCTTTACCGCTTAACTATCAGGGCAAGCAGTTGTCACTTCAAGCGCACAGCAAAGGGGTTCGACTTCTCTACTACCGCTTTAGCCCAACTGGCAATGAATTGTGTAAGCTACTTGGAAACAAGCCAAACATGCAGTATTACGATCAGATGGTCGCTTTGCTCAGCCAGAAATTCACCGCGAGTACGGATACTAAATCTAGTATCGATACCACAGTATAAGAATTCAGATTAGTAGACCAATAAGATCGAATGTGATCTGACATCCCTCCAAAACAAAAACGCCAACCCGACAGGTTGGCGTTTTTACTTAGTTCGGATCAGCTTATGCTTTGTAAGCTTTGAATGCGTTAATCAGACCATTCGTTGAGCTGTCGTGAGAACTGATTTCCGACTCATCAGCTAACTCAGGTAGGATTTGGTTAGCCAATTGTTTACCTAACTCAACACCCCACTGATCGAAGCTGAAGATATTCCAGATAACACCTTGGACGAAGATCTTGTGCTCGTACATTGCAATCAGATTACCTAGCGTACGTGGTGTGATTTGCTTGACTAGGATCGAGTTAGTTGGTCGGTTACCTTCAAACACTTTGAATGGTGCTAGCGTCGCTGCTTCTTCTTCACTCTTACCTGCTTTGGCAAATTCCGCTTTAACTGTCTCTTCCGACTTACCAAAAGCAAGCGCTTCAGTTTGGGCAAAGAAGTTAGACATAAGCTTCTGGTGGTGATCGCCTGCAGGGTTATGACTGATAGCAGGTGCAATAAAGTCACAAGGGATCAGCTTAGTGCCTTGGTGAATCAGCTGGTAGAAAGCGTGCTGACCGTTAGTACCAGGCTCACCCCAGATAATTGGGCCTGTTTGGTAAGTCACTGCATTGCCGTCACGGTCAACGTACTTACCGTTAGACTCCATGTTGCCCTGTTGGAAGTAAGCTGCAAAACGATGCATGTACTGATCGTATGGAAGAATCGCTTCAGACTCAGCACCATGGAAGTTGTTGTACCACAGGCCCACCAGCGCTAGGATCACAGGGATATTGCTTTCTAGCTCAGTAGATGCAAAGTGGTTATCCATTTCATGAGCGCCATCTAGCAACTCAACAAAGTTGTCGTAACCTACCGCAAGGGCAATTGAAAGACCGATAGCTGACCATAGCGAGTAACGACCGCCAACCCAGTCCCAGAACTCGAACATGTTGTCGGTGTCGATACCAAACTCAGACACTGCTGGTGCGTTGGTAGAAAGCGCTGCGAAGTGCTTCGCTACGTGTGCTTCATCACCTGCTGACTCGAGGAACCAATCACGAGCACTGTGTGCATTGGTCATAGTCTCTTGTGTAGTAAACGTCTTAGACGCGACTAAGAATAGTGTCGTTTCTGGGTTTACTTTCTTAAGCGTCTCAACGATGTGTGTACCATCAACGTTCGAAACGAAATGTAGATTTAGGTGGTTTGTGTACGGAGCTAGAGCTTCAGTCACCATGTAAGGACCAAGATCAGAACCGCCGATACCAATATTCACGACATCAGTAATCGCTTTACCAGTGTAACCTTTCCACTCGCCGCCGATAACACGTTCAGTGAAAGACTTCATTTTTTCTAGCACGGCATTTACAGCAGGCATGACATCTTCGCCATCAACCATAACAGGAGTGTTACTACGGTTACGCAGTGCTGTGTGGAGTACGGCGCGGCCTTCAGTTTGGTTGATTGCTTCACCACTGAACATCGCTTCGATTGCTGCTTTAAGCTCAGTTTCGCCAGCTAATGCGAATAGGTGCTTCATAGTTTCTTCGTTGATTAGGTTCTTAGAGTAATCAACAAGAATGTCGCTACCGAAACGCGTAGAGAATTTGTCAAAACGCGCAGCGTCTTGAGCAAACAGCTCTTTAAGATCCATATCTTGAGCCGATTCGAAGTGCGCAGTCAGCGCGTTCCAAGCTGATGTTTGCGTTGGATTGATATTTTTCAACATGGTTACTATCCCGATGTTACAGTAGGTTTTATTCTACATTGGTTGGCTGGATAATAAGATAAACGACAGCCAGTAGAATCCCCGATTAAGCAAAAATAGTTCGGTTCTCGCATTGCAACAAGCAGCCAGAACTTTGTAATAAATTTTCAAGGTGCAATTATGAACCAGTGTGGCTGCACCATCATTGAGTTAAGTCACGTTAAGTGATTTAGTTACACTCAAACCCATGACTAGCTATTGGCACTCACCTTACCGCCTTAGGTTGAATTTGCCAAATAGATTATAGAGGATGCCATATGTGGGCTCAGAAGAGTATTCAATTGAGCGCGAGAAAACGCGGATTTCATCTCATCACCGATGAAATAGAACAACAAATTCCAGAAATAGCGGATTTTCCTGTCGGAATATTACAGTTATTTATCCAACATACTTCTGCAAGCCTGACCATTAACGAAAACGCCGACCCAACGGTGCGTCATGATATGGAAAAGCACTTTAACCAATTTGTACCGGAGCGTGCCCCTTACTACAAGCATACCTATGAAGGTGATGATGACATGCCCGCCCACATAAAAGCGTCGACCTTAGGGTGCAGCGTGATGATACCCATTAGCAACGGACGATTAGCTTTAGGGACATGGCAAGGAATATACCTTGGAGAGCATCGTGATTATGGCGGAAGCCGCACCCTAGTTGCGACGATTCAGGGCGAATAATAAAAAGGCTGGCTTAATAAGCCAGCCTAAAACGAAAGGTTCGATGTGAGCTATTTGGAATATTCCATTTCAACTCGCGATGTCAGTTTAGTCACCAATTCGTAAGCAATGGTGCCAATATGGCAGGCCACCTCTTCAGCAGGAAGACTTTGTCCCCAAAGGATTGCCTCATCCCCTACCTTATCATTGGCATCTGGACCGAGATCAACCGTCAACATGTCCATCGACACTCTTCCCGCAATCGGTACTTTGCGACCATTGACTAACACTGGGGTGCCATTAGGCGCGGTTCTCGGGTAACCATCACCGTAGCCAATAGCAATAACACCGACTTTGGTGTCACGCTGGCTGGTCCACATCCCGCCATAGCCGACGCTCTCACCAGCTTTTACGTCACGCACCGCAATGAGATGCGACTTTAGCGTCATGACTGGTTGATAGCCCATCTGCTGTGCCGTTTTATCGTTAAAAGGCGACACACCATACATGATAATTCCAGGCCTAACCCAATCGAGTTGACTGTTCTGCCAAGCCAGCAAGCCCGCAGAAGCCGCCAGTGAACGCTCTCCTTCACAACCATCGGTAAGGGCCAAGAACAATTCAGTTTGTTCTGTCGTAGTGGACTTATCCAACTCATCAGCACAACCAAAATGACTCATATAACGCAGTGGCTTAGCGACATTACGACACGCCTTGAGGCGAGAGACAAAGTCCGTGTATTGCTCCGGTCTGACCCCGAGACGGTGCATGCCACTATCGATTTTAAGCCAGACCACAACAGGGGTATCCAGCTCGGCTTGCTCAAGAGCTTCAAGCTGCTCTTCACAATGCACAACGGTTTGAATGTTGTTGGTCACTAAGACAGGTAAATCGCCCGGAGAATAAAAACCTTCGAGCAATAAAATCGGAGTCACCACGCCACAAGCACGAAGTTGCAACGCCTCTTCAATCCGCGCAACGCCAAACGCATCCGCATCCGTAGCATGCTTAGCAACATGTCTCAAACCATGACCATAACTGTTGGCTTTCACCACCGCCATGATTTTGCTGTTTGGTGCCTGAGATTTAATCTGTTTCAGGTTGTGTTGCAACGCATCTAAATCGATAAAGGCGGTTGCCGCTTTCATATAACTCATGCGTTACTCTTCATCCACATCAAACGCTGGACCAGCATAATTATCAAATCGAGACCACTGACCTTGGAAGGTCAAACGTACCGAACCAATCGGGCCATTACGCTGCTTACCTAGGATGATTTCCGCCGTGCCTTTCATCGGGCTGTCCGGGTGATACACTTCGTCACGGTAGATGAACATAATCAAGTCGGCATCCTGCTCAATCGAGCCTGATTCACGCAAGTCAGAGTTAACTGGGCGTTTATCGGCACGTTGCTCCAAGGAACGGTTGAGCTGCGACAGTGCGACCACTGGCACGTTGAGCTCTTTAGCCAGCGCTTTCAGTGAACGGGAAATTTCAGCGATTTCCAAAGTACGATTGTCAGCAAGGGAAGGGACACGCATCAACTGAAGGTAGTCGACCATGATCATCGACAAGCCACCATGGTCACGCGCAATGCGTCGTGCTCGTGAGCGGACTTCGGTTGGCGTCAGGCCAGAGCTATCATCAATGAAGATATTCTTTTTCTCCATCAACAGTCCCATAGTAGAAGAAATACGCGCCCAATCCTCATCATCCAGCTGACCGGTACGAATCTTGGTTTGGTCAACACGGGAAAGCGATGCTAAGGAACGCATCATCAGCTGTTCAGACGGCATCTCAAGAGAGAATACTAGAACAGGTTTATCATGTGCCATGGCCGCATTTTCTACCAAGTTCATCGCAAAGGTCGTTTTACCCATCGACGGACGCGCGGCAACAATCACCAGATCCGAGCCTTGCAAGCCTGCGGTTTTCTTATTCAGGTCAGTGAAGCCAGTCGTCACCCCTGTGACACCATCTTGCGGTGACTTATACAGGATTTCGATACGCTCAAGCGTCTTTTCCAGAATGTTGTCAACGTTCTGTGGGCCTTCGCTTTCAGTAGTGCGTGATTCGGCGATAGCGAAAACCTTACTTTCTGCCATGTCGAGCAAATCTTCCGATGTACGTCCCTGAGGATCGTAACCCGCATCAGCAATCTCGTTCGCGACCCCAATCAGTTCACGCGTCAGAGCACGTTCTGCGACAATGTCCGCATAAGCGTTAATGTTCGCTGCACTTGGGGTGTTTTTGACCAAGTCTGCTAAATAGGCGAAACCACCGACATCATCAAGTTGCTCACGCTGCTCTAAGAATTCGGAAAGCGTAATAAGATCAAGAGGCTGGCTTTCTTCTAAAATCGCCTGCGACGCTTCAAACATCAAACGATGCGGACGACTGTAGAAGTCTTTTGCTACCACGCGTTCGGCGACCGTATCCCAGCGCTCATTATCAAGCAACAAACCACCAATAACGGACTGCTCAGCTTCCAACGAATGCGGAGGAACCTTGATTGCATCCACTTGGGCGTCTGCTGGTTTTTGATTACGATTGTCTGTTCTGGAATCTGCCATGCTCTTGCTCAACAACTTACTTGTGCCGCTCATTATAGCCAGAATGAGACGGATGTCTGTAATAAACAAGGAGTTTGAAAGCTTCTCGTGTAGAATTAACTTAGAACTGACGGAATTAGAGTGAATACCCTCTACTATTCCCCCCAATTTTCCCATCAAATAAGAGGTAATGAGTGGCGAAACTTTGGCTCATGAGTGCAGGCCTGCTGTGCAGTTCCGTGGTCTATGCGGATGAGGCGGTACAAAGTCAAACCGATATTGAGATACCCTCCCCCTGGGACACCGAAGTCGAATTCGGTTATCAGTCGCACACCGGAAACTCAGACTCGCGCTCTCTCAACTCTAGACTCAGTGCTGAATACCTCTCTGGCCGCTACAGAACCAGCGGTGAGTGGAAGTACTACCTACTCTATAAAGATGGGGAAGAAGATAAACGTCAGTCAACCTACACTGCGCAAAGCGACTACAAACTCAGCCCTAAGACTTATCTTTATGGCAGTTTCAAAGGCGTAGATTCTCGCTACAGTGCCTACTTTAAGGACTACACACTTTCAGGCGGTTTGGGTTATCAGTTTTCCAATACCGAGGTGTTTGTACTGGAGTTAGAACTGGGTCCAGGTTTTCGCTATCAGGAACCAAATACCGATGAGATTGGCGACAGTGATATCGTGTTCGAAGAAACGGTGAGAGAAGCGATTTTCCGAGGCAACGTCAATTCAAGCTGGCAGGTACTGAAAAACCTCAGCGTAGCAGCAGGCGTCACTCTCGTCGCCGGTGACAGTAACCTAAGGGCGGATACCGATATCAACGTGACCAACAACATCACAGAAGATATCGCCCTTAAACTCGCCTACACTCGTCAATATCACGACCGAGTGCCAGAAGGGCTGAAAAAAGCAGACAGCATTTTTTCTGTCAACTTGCTGTTCTTATTCTAGTCTTACTCTCCAAACACCAGACATAAAAAAAGCACCTCTAAGAGGTGCTTTTAAAATACGTCTTGATACTGAATTACTCAGCAGCAACAACTTGTAGGTTAACTGTCGCGAAAACTTCAGAGTGAAGTTGAACGCTGATCTCGAACTCACCAGTGTTACGTAGTGCGCCTTCTGGAAGACGAACTTCGCTTTTCGCAACTTCAACGCCAGCAGCAGTGATTGCTTCAGCGATGTCACGAGTACCGATAGAACCGAACAGTTTACCTTCGTCACCAGCTTTAGAAGCGATAACAACAGCTTCTAGAGCGTTAACTTTCTCAGCGCGAGCTTCTGAAGCAGCTAGTTGCTCAGCAACTTTAGCTTCTAGTTCAGCACGACGAGCTTCGAACATTTCAACGTTAGCTTTAGTTGCCATAACTGCCTTAGCTTGAGGGATAAGGAAGTTACGAGCGTAGCCAGATTTAACGTTTACAGTGTCACCAAGACCACCTAGGTTACCGATTTTATCAAGTAGAATAACTTGCATTGCTTAATCCTCTTTCTTAATAAAACGACCGATTACTGATGCTTGTCAGTGTACGGTAGTAGAGCTAGGTAGCGAGAACGCTTGATAGCGCGAGCTAGTTGACGTTGATACTTAGCGCTTGTACCAGTGATACGGCTAGGTACAATTTTACCAGCTTCAGTGATGTAGTTTTTAAGAGTTGCTACGTCTTTGTAATCAATCTCTTGTACGCCTTCTGCAGTGAAACGGCAGAATTTACGACGACGGAAGAAACGAGCCATGGGCTATCTCCTGATCTTAAATTTAAAAAAGTTGTCTGCCTAAATAAACACATCCGAGTAAACTCGTGAGTTATCTAGACTGAGTACTAATTCTGAGTAGTAATTACTCAGCAGCTGCTTCTGGCTTAGCTTCAGTACGCTCTTCGCGACGAGGAGCACGCTCTTCTTTCTGCTTAAGCATGATAGATTGCTCAGTGATAGCCGCTTTAGTACGCATGATCATGTTACGTAGAACTGCATCGTTGAAACGGAAAGCAGTTTCTAGCTCATCGATTACAGCTTGGTCAGCTTCAACGTTCATTAGAACGTAGTGAGCTTTGTGAAGCTTGTTGATTGGGTAAGCCAGTTGACGACGACCCCAGTCTTCTAGACGGTGGATAGTACCGCCAGCTTCAGTGATAGAACCAGTGTAACGCTCGATCATGCCAGCAACTTGCTCGCTTTGATCAGGGTGCACCATGAATACGATTTCGTAATGACGCATTGGTTGCTCCTTACGGATTATTCAGCTTCCACAATTGGCCCGGTCGTCCAGAGGAAGCAAGGAACTAAAGATAATTGACCGAGTTTTAAGGAGCACGAATAGTACAGAATGAATGCAATTTAAGCAAGAAAAATGTGATACAAGTGGAGGTAAGCTGGTAGGAATAGAGCAGCGTATCGCACGCTGCCCGGGATTGTTCTAATTCTGACTAGTCATCATCTTCATCAACATATTGAGCCTGCAAGTAATTTTGAATACCTGTCATGTCGATCAAACCAAGTTGCGTTTCAAGCCAGTCTACGTGTTCTTCTTCATCTTCCAATATATCCTGAAACAGATCTCTGGATACATAATCGTGTGTGTCTTCTGCGTAAGCAATGGCAGCTTTTAGATCAGGTATCGCGGCCATTTCTAACTTAAGGTCGCACTCCAGCATCTCTTTGGTATCTTCGCCTATCATTAACTTACCAAGATCTTGCAAGTTAGGGACGCCTTCAAGAAACAGAATACGTTCAATCAAATGATCCGCATGATTCATTTCATCGATGGATTCGTGATACTCCTTATCGGCTAGATGCTTTAAGCCCCAGTCTTTATACATTCGTGCATGAAGGAAATATTGATTAATGGCAACTAACTCATTGCCAAGGATTTTATTGAGATGTTGAATAATGATTGGATCGCCTTTCATGACAAAAACCTCCTCTTTGGCTCCAATTAAACTGTAGAACCAATTGAGAAGGTGTCAAAAAGCCACGAGACTGTTTTAGCTCGCTTTTTGGTACTGTACTACGCCTGTTTCATTAAGGATTTCCTTCGCCATCTTGACACATTTGCCACATTGGCTGCCAAGCGCGGTACATTTCTTTATGCCTCTGATATCAGTTATGCCTTCTTCTAAAGCTAACTTTTTGATTTTCTTGTCAGAAACTCCGTGACACAAACAAACGTACATAAATGAAACCCGTAATACAACCTAGGAGAAAAATATAAACAATAATTGTTCTTATTACCAGTTGCATTTTTGGAGGTATTAAGACTGATTTGTTATATCAAAAATAGGAAAAAGCCTGCACAAAACACTTACGCACTTAACCATAAAAATGGTAATGAAATAAGCCTTGATAACTGTTTGTTTTAAAGGATAAAGAAAAGAGGAATTGGTGAGTGAGTGAAGTTATCGGACAATTTTTTTTATAACCAAAAATCAAAAAAGAGAAGCCGAAGCTTCTCTTTTTCTAGATGCGCTTTCTTCATAAATGAAGAAAAGTGCAAGATTTCAATTAATTCTT
>NZ_ACZN01000012.1 GCF_000176135.1 Vibrio coralliilyticus ATCC BAA-450
TCAATGAATACTGAACATTACATAAGTAATGTTTGAATTGACTGTGCTGAATCCGAAGATTCAATGGTCACTTCGTATCATTGAAACCTAATTTGATACCGAAGTATCGAATTGGATTATCATCAACGAGTGCCCACACAGATTGATAGGTTTATATTGTTAAAGAGCTGTGCTTTCAGTGTCTTAGCACCTAAGCAGGACGCGTATATTACGCGACTGACTGTTGAAGTCAACATAAAACTCTAAAAAAGATTAGAACTTTATGGTGACTTGCTTAATAGATAAGCAAAGTCGAAATTAAAGCCTGGCGATGTCCTACTCTCACATGGGGAAGCCCCACACTACCATCGGCGCTATTGCGTTTCACTTCTGAGTTCGGCATGGGATCAGGTGGGTCCACAACGCTATGGTCGCCAAGCAAATTCTTTATCAATTTGCTCGCAAATTCAAACGCACTTTAGTGCGGCCCTTTAGGGTGAGATTTGCTTGCAAATCGAATAATTCGGAAAGCTGTTATTGTGTTCTCTACACATTCAATCTGTTCTTACTTTGAGTCCATCAAAACCCTTTGGGTGTTGTATGGTTAAGCCTCACGGGCAATTAGTACAGGTTAGCTCAACGCCTCACAACGCTTACACACCCTGCCTATCAACGTTCTAGTCTCGAACAACCCTTTAGGACCCTCAAGGGGTCAGGGAAGACTCATCTCAGGGCTCGCTTCCCGCTTAGATGCTTTCAGCGGTTATCGATTCCGAACTTAGCTACCGGGCAATGCCATTGGCATGACAACCCGAACACCAGAGGTTCGTCCACTCCGGTCCTCTCGTACTAGGAGCAGCCCCCTTCAATCTTCCAACGCCCACGGCAGATAGGGACCGAACTGTCTCACGACGTTCTAAACCCAGCTCGCGTACCACTTTAAATGGCGAACAGCCATACCCTTGGGACCGACTTCAGCCCCAGGATGTGATGAGCCGACATCGAGGTGCCAAACACCGCCGTCGATATGAACTCTTGGGCGGTATCAGCCTGTTATCCCCGGAGTACCTTTTATCCGTTGAGCGATGGCCCTTCCATACAGAACCACCGGATCACTATGACCTGCTTTCGCACCTGCTCGAATTGTCATTCTCGCAGTCAAGCGGGCTTATGCCATTGCACTAACCTCACGATGTCCAACCGTGATTAGCCCACCTTCGTGCTCCTCCGTTACTCTTTGGGAGGAGACCGCCCCAGTCAAACTACCCACCAGGCACTGTCCTCAACCCGGATGACGGGTCTAAGTTAGAACATCAACACTACAAGGGTGGTATTTCAAGGACGGCTCCACCGATACTGGCGTACCGGTTTCAAAGCCTCCCACCTATCCTACACATGTAGGGTCAATGTTCAGTGCCAAGCTGTAGTAAAGGTTCACGGGGTCTTTCCGTCTAGCCGCGGGTACACTGCATCTTCACAGCGATTTCAATTTCACTGAGTCTCGGGTGGAGACAGCGTGGCCATCATTACGCCATTCGTGCAGGTCGGAACTTACCCGACAAGGAATTTCGCTACCTTAGGACCGTTATAGTTACGGCCGCCGTTTACCGGGGCTTCGATCAAGAGCTTCGACTTACGTCTAACCCCATCAATTAACCTTCCGGCACCGGGCAGGCGTCACACCGTATACGTCATCTTACGATTTTGCACAGTGCTGTGTTTTTAATAAACAGTTGCAGCCACCTGGTATCTGCGACTCCCGTTAGCTCCATCCGCAAGGGACTTCACCGACAGGAGCGTACCTTCTCCCGAAGTTACGGTACCATTTTGCCTAGTTCCTTCACCCGAGTTCTCTCAAGCGCCTTGGTATTCTCTACCCGACCACCTGTGTCGGTTTGGGGTACGATTCCTTACAATCTGAAGCTTAGAGGCTTTTCCTGGAAGCATGGCATCAATGACTTCACACCCGTAGGTGCTCGACGTCGTGTCTCAGCCTTAAAGAGAGCCGGATTTACCTAACTCTCAAGCCTACGCACTTGAACCTGGACAACCGTCGCCAGGCCCACCTAGCCTTCTCCGTCCCCCCATCGCAATTGTAAGAAGTACGGGAATATTAACCCGTTTCCCATCGACTACGCCTTTCGGCCTCGCCTTAGGGGTCGACTTACCCTGCCCCGATTAACGTTGGACAGGAACCCTTGGTCTTCCGGCGAGGAGGTTTTTCACCCCCTTTATCGTTACTCATGTCAGCATTCGCACTTCTGATACCTCCAGCAAGCTTTACAACTCACCTTCAACGGCTTACAGAACGCTCCCCTACCCAATACATAAAATGCATTGCCGCAGCTTCGGTTTACAGCTTAGCCCCGTTACATCTTCCGCGCAGGCCGACTCGACTAGTGAGCTATTACGCTTTCTTTAAATGATGGCTGCTTCTAAGCCAACATCCTAGCTGTCTAAGCCTTCCCACATCGTTTCCCACTTAGCTGTAATTTGGGACCTTAGCTGGCGGTCTGGGTTGTTTCCCTCTCCACGACGGACGTTAGCACCCGCCGTGTGTCTCCCGGATAGTACTTACTGGTATTCGGAGTTTGCAAAGGGTTGGTAAGTCGGGATGACCCCCTAGCCTTAACAGTGCTCTACCCCCAGTAGTATTCGTCCGAGGCTCTACCTAAATAGATTTCGGGGAGAACCAGCTATCTCCAGGTTTGATTGGCCTTTCACCCCTAGCCACAAGTCATCCGCTAATTTTTCAACATTAGTCGGTTCGGTCCTCCAGTTGATGTTACTCAACCTTCAACCTGCCCATGGCTAGATCACCTGGTTTCGGGTCTATATCCAGCAACTCGACGCCCAGTTAAGACTCGATTTCTCTACGGCTCCCCTAGATGGTTAACCTTGCTACTGAATATAAGTCGCTGACCCATTATACAAAAGGTACGCAGTCACACCACGAAGGTGCTCCTACTGCTTGTACGTACACGGTTTCAGGTTCTATTTCACTCCCCTCACAGGGGTTCTTTTCGCCTTTCCCTCACGGTACTGGTTCACTATCGGTCAGTCAGTAGTATTTAGCCTTGGAGGATGGTCCCCCCATATTCAGACAGGATATCACGTGTCCCGCCCTACTCGATTTCACCTAAAATGCGCTGTCGGTTACGGGGCTATCACCCTGTATCGCAGAACTTTCCAGAACTTTCACCTGACGCATTAAAGGCTTAAGGGCTAGTCCAATTTCGCTCGCCGCTACTTTCGGAATCTCGGTTGATTTCTTTTCCTCGGGGTACTTAGATGTTTCAGTTCCCCCGGTTCGCCTCATTACCCTATGTATTCAGATAATGATACCTGCTTATGCAGGTGGGTTTCCCCATTCGGAAATCCCAGACTCAAATGACTTTTACTGTCTAATCTGGGCTTATCGCAAGTTAATACGTCCTTCATCGCCTCTGACTGCCAAGGCATCCACCGTGTACGCTTAGTCACTTAACCATACAACCCCAAAGGGTCTTACAATCAAACAACCAAAGTTGTCTGCAATTATTTAAACATGATGCAGACTCGATTTTGCCGGACTCAAATATTAAACATCACAAGGATGTTTCCAAGAACACTTGAATGTGTGTTGGTACCTAATGAACAAGTCATTAGGATTTGAGAACTTTTCAATGAATAACAACGCATCTCATAGAGATGGGGATTGTTGTTATTCGTCAGCTTTCCAAATTGTTAAAGAGCTAGATTCATAAATGAACCATTTTTAAAGATTCTTTTTCAAGAACACTTAAAGATGGTGGAGCTAAGCAGGATCGAACTGCTGACCTCCTGCGTGCAAGGCAGGCGCTCTCCCAGCTGAGCTATAGCCCCATCAAGGTGTCGATACTGTTGCCAATCTCCTGGGAGGAAGATTGGTGGGTCTGAGTGGACTTGAACCACCGACCTCTCGCTTATCAGGCGAACGCTCTAACCACCTGAGCTACAGACCCAGTATCGTCTCTTAAACTACATAAACCATCAATCTGTGTGGACACTCATCGTGAGTAATCATCGTATAAGGAGGTGATCCAGCGCCAGGTTCCCCTAGCGCTACCTTGTTACGACTTCACCCCAGTCATGAACCACAAAGTGGTGAGCGTCCCCCCGAAGGTTAAACTACCCACTTCTTTTGCAGCCCACTCCCATGGTGTGACGGGCGGTGTGTACAAGGCCCGGGAACGTATTCACCGTAGCATTCTGATCTACGATTACTAGCGATTCCGACTTCATGGAGTCGAGTTGCAGACTCCAATCCGGACTACGACGCACTTTTTGGGATTCGCTCACTTTCGCAAGTTGGCCGCCCTCTGTATGCGCCATTGTAGCACGTGTGTAGCCCTACTCGTAAGGGCCATGATGACTTGACGTCGTCCCCACCTTCCTCCGGTTTATCACCGGCAGTCTCCCTGGAGTTCCCGACATGACTCGCTGGCAAACAAGGATAAGGGTTGCGCTCGTTGCGGGACTTAACCCAACATTTCACAACACGAGCTGACGACAGCCATGCAGCACCTGTCTCATAGTTCCCGAAGGCACCAATCCATCTCTGGAAAGTTCTATGGATGTCAAGAGTAGGTAAGGTTCTTCGCGTTGCATCGAATTAAACCACATGCTCCACCGCTTGTGCGGGCCCCCGTCAATTCATTTGAGTTTTAATCTTGCGACCGTACTCCCCAGGCGGTCTACTTAACGCGTTAGCTCCGAAAGCCACGGCTCAAGGCCACAACCTCCAAGTAGACATCGTTTACGGCGTGGACTACCAGGGTATCTAATCCTGTTTGCTCCCCACGCTTTCGCATCTGAGTGTCAGTATCTGTCCAGGGGGCCGCCTTCGCCACCGGTATTCCTTCAGATCTCTACGCATTTCACCGCTACACCTGAAATTCTACCCCCCTCTACAGTACTCTAGTCTGCCAGTTTCAAATGCAATTCCGAGGTTGAGCCCCGGGCTTTCACATCTGACTTAACAAACCACCTGCATGCGCTTTACGCCCAGTAATTCCGATTAACGCTCGCACCCTCCGTATTACCGCGGCTGCTGGCACGGAGTTAGCCGGTGCTTCTTCTGCAGCTAACGTCAAATGATAGTGCTATTAACACTACCACCTTCCTCACTGCTGAAAGTACTTTACAACCCGAAGGCCTTCTTCATACACGCGGCATGGCTGCATCAGGCTTGCGCCCATTGTGCAATATTCCCCACTGCTGCCTCCCGTAGGAGTCTGGACCGTGTCTCAGTTCCAGTGTGGCTGATCATCCTCTCAGACCAGCTAGGGATCGTCGCCTTGGTGAGCCATTACCTCACCAACTAGCTAATCCCACCTGGGCATATCCTGACGCGAGAGGCCCGAAGGTCCCCCTCTTTGAGCCGAAGCTATTATGCGGTATTAGCCATCGTTTCCAATGGTTATCCCCCACATCAGGGCAATTTCCCAGGCATTACTCACCCGTCCGCCGCTCGACGCCGTTGTCGTTCCCCGAAGGTTCAGACAACTCGTTTCCGCTCGACTTGCATGTGTTAGGCCTGCCGCCAGCGTTCAATCTGAGCCATGATCAAACTCTTCAATTTAAGATTTTGTCGGCTCAATGAATACTGAACATTACATAAGTAATGTTTGAATTGACTGTGCTGAATCCGAAGATTCAATGGTCACTTCGTATCATTGAAACCTAATTTGAAACCGAAGCTTCTAATTGGATTATCATCAACGAGTGCCCACACAGATTGATAGGTTTATATTGTTAAAGAACTTTGTTTTAAGCTTTGCTCAAAACGGACGGCCATTTTAGCGAGATAACTCATAGTGTCAAACACTTTTTTGTTATTTCTCTTAAAGTTAAATGATTAACTTCAAGCCGTCTTATCATCGGCGAGATTTGTTTAGCATCCCGTGACAACGAGGGCGCATTATAGGGAGTTCACTCGACAGTACAAGAGGGAAATTGAAAAAACTTGTAGTTTTTACTTCGTTCGCTCGCAATTTAATCAAAGCGGCGTAAATGAAAGCAAAAAGGGCTCCCAAGAGCCCTTTTCTATACACCTCATCATTGATGGGCAATAATCTGATCTTTACTGACCAGTAGCTTAACTGGTTTATCTGGCACGACTTTTCCAGCCAGTATTGCTTTAGCCAGTGGGTTTTCAACACTTTGCTGAATTGCCCTTTTCAGAGGTCGAGCACCATATACCGGATCAAAACCAACTTGGGCAATAAGATCCAACGCTTTATCTGAAACCTCTAACGCATAACCTCTTTCTTCCATACGTTTGGACAGTCTCTGCAATTGAATAGACGCAATCGACTTAATATGCTCCTGACCAAGTGGATGGAAAACAACACTCTCATCGACACGGTTGAGAAATTCTGGACGGAAATGTTTGTTGACGACTTCCATCACCTGTTCTTTCATTCCTTGATAATCCAAAGAACCAAAGTTTTCCTGGATTCTCGCCGAACCTAAGTTGGATGTCATGATGACAACCGTATTGCGGAAATCGACGGTGCGACCTTGTCCATCAGTTAAACGGCCATCGTCAAGCACTTGCAATAAAATGTTGAACACATCTGGATGCGCTTTTTCAACTTCATCTAACAGAATCACTGAATAAGGTTTTCTACGTACGGCTTCCGTCAGGTAACCACCTTCTTCATAGCCAACATATCCAGGAGGTGCACCCACTAGGCGAGCAACCGAGTGTTTCTCCATAAACTCCGACATATCAATTCGAACCATGGCATCTTCACTGTCGAACATAAAGCTTGCCAGCGTTTTGCATAATTCTGTTTTACCAACACCTGTCGGACCTAAGAATAAGAAGGAGCCTATCGGTTTATTTGGATCCGACAACCCTGCTCTGCTACGGCGAATTGCATTTGAAACCACTTCTACGGCTTCGCTTTGGCCAATGACACGAGCGTGTAATACCTCTTCCATACGCAGAAGCTTTTCTTTTTCTGCTTCCAACATTTTGGAGACAGGAATACCAGTCTGCTTCGACAATACGTCAGCAATCTCGTTGTCTGTGACTTTGTTACGTAACAAGGTCATTTCCTGCATCTCTGCTTGAGTCGCAAGATCCAGTTGCTTCTCTAATTCAGGAATACGACCATATTGAAGTTCAGACATTCGATTGAGATCACCCGCTCTACGAGCAAATTCCATATCCATTCGAGCCTGCTCTAATTCGCTCTTGATATGTTGCGTCCCTGATAATGCCGCTTTCTCTGCATTCCACACTTCTTCAAGCTCAGCAAATGCACGCTCTTTGTCTTCCAATTCTTCGTTGAGGTTACTTAAGCGCTTTTCACTTGCTTCGTCATGTTCATTGGTCAACGCCTGCTGTTCAATTTTAAGCTGGATAATTTTACGCTCCAGCTTATCGAGTGATTCAGGCTTGGAGTCGATCTGCATGCGGATGCTTGATGCAGCCTCATCAATCAAGTCAATCGCTTTATCAGGCAATTGACGATCGGAAACGTAGCGATGAGATAAACTCGCCGCAGCAACAATCGCAGGATCGGTAATCTCTACATGGTGATGCAGCTCGTAGCGCTCTTTCAGTCCACGTAAAATAGCCACCGTATCTTCAACCGAAGGCTCATCCACCAGCACTTTTTGGAAACGGCGCTCTAATGCCGGATCTTTTTCAATATATTGGCGATATTCATCTAATGTAGTGGCACCAACACAGTGAAGTTCTCCACGTGCTAAAGCAGGTTTGAGCATGTTGCCGGCATCCATAGAGCCTTCACCTTTACCAGCTCCAACCATGGTATGAATCTCGTCGATAAAGAGGATGACATTGCCCTCTTCTTTAGACAGCTCATTAAGAACCGACTTCAAACGCTCTTCAAATTCACCACGGTATTTCGCGCCAGCAACTAAAGTGCCCATATCAAGCGACAGGACTCGCTTGTTACGTAGCCCTTCTGGAACTTCATTATTGATGATGCGCTGTGCTAACCCTTCAACAATCGCGGTTTTACCGACACCCGGTTCACCGATAATCACTGGGTTATTTTTGGTTCGACGCTGCAGTACTTGAATCGTACGACGAATCTCGTCATCACGACCAATGACCGGGTCCAATTTACCTTGCTCAGCTCGTTCGGTTAGATCGATGGTGAACTTTTCTAAGGCTTGGCGTAGGTCTTCAGCATTCTGATCATTAACTTTTTGCCCACCGCGTACCTTATCAATAGCATCACTCAACTTAGCTTCGGTTAAACCTAACTCTTTTAAAAGCTCACCGAGTGGTCCGCGATCTTCAATAGCAGCAAGGAGGAAAACTTCTGAGGAAATGTAGGCGTCCTGACGCTTTTGCGCGACTTTGTCACACAAATTGAAAAGCGTGCCCATCGCACTGGATAACTGAACATCCCCACCTATACCACTTACTTTAGGTAAACGATCAAGGATCTCACTCAGCTTAGAGCGTAAATGGGTTACATCGACATCGAGCATAGTCAGTAATGGGCGAATAGGGCTGCCATTCTGATCCATCAGCGCAACCATTAAGTGCACTGGTTCTATGTACTGGTGATCGCGCCCCAGCGCGAGCGATTGTGCGTCAGATATCGCGATTTGAAATTTGCTTGTGAATCTGTCGAGACGCATACCTACCTTCCTAACCTTAACGGAGAATACTCTTATAGACAGTATGAAAGATGGATACGCAAGAATCGATTTTCAAGGGGAGAGAGCTAAGTTTCCTTAGCAATTCTGAGAGTTACTTTTCCAGCCAGATAAATGTTGCTTGCCTTCCAGTGGAACCATCTCGGCGATAGGAAAAGAAGCGCTCCTGATCGAGATAAGTACACAGTTCGCTGTAATAAACGTCAGTCACACCCACTTTATTCAAGCGTTGAGTAACAAGCATGTTCATATCTGCCAGCCATTTTCCCGGCTTCTCGCGTGGTACAAATGCCTTTTTAGCCGCAGAGTCGAATGAGACAAATGAATCCAGTACGTCTTGACCGACCTCAAACGCCGAAGCGCCGATTGCCGGACCAATCCAGGCCATCACCTGTCCGTCAAATTTCGAAACAGCATTTTCAACAATCCCATCAGCCAAACCACGCCAGCCTGCATGAACCGCAGCCACTTGCGTACCAGCAGTATTCGTCAACAAAACGGGTAAGCAATCAGCGGTCATAGCAGAACACACTACGCCTGCCTGTTGGGTAAAGAGGCCGTCAGCATCCAGCACATTTTGTGTTGGTTTGTCAGCTTCCAAAACAACCGTAGAGTGTGTCTGATTAAGCCAGATAGGTGATGTCGGCATCTGAGATTGCTGTGTTAACCATTGGCGGTTCTTTTCAACAATCGCAAGTTCATCCCCAACATGATCGCCAAGGTTTAACCCCTGATAAACACCAGAAGAAAAGCCTTGCTGTCGAGTCGAGGCAAAAGCTTTAACATTGCTCGGCGCAGGCCAGTTAGGGATGATCATGTCCATCTTAGAATTCGTCTTCTAATCCGTGGTGCTGCGTATCTTGGCGAAGCGCTTCGGCCATTTCGACCATGTCGTCTGGTACTGGAGCGTGGAACTCCAGCTCTTCTCCAGTCACTGGATGATCAAACTTTAGCATCACAGCATGGAGCGCTTGACGATCAAACTTACGGATCATTTCCGCCAGTTCCTCTGAAGCCCCCGAAGGAATTCGCGCTCGGCCACCATAAGCAGAATCACCCAGCAATGGGTGCTGAAGGTAAGACATGTGCACACGGATCTGGTGAGTTCGACCAGTTTCAAGGCGTAAGCGAATACGGGTGTGTTCACGGAAATGTTCTGCGACTCGATAGTGCGTAACCGCTGGCTTACCCATTGGGCTAACCGCCATCAAAGTACGCTTCGTTGAGTGACGACCAATCGGCTGCTCTACTCGTCCGCCCGCAGTCATACGGCCAATCGCAATCGCTTCATACTCACGAGTAATGTTACGCTTTTGCAGTGCTCGAACGAGACGAGTCTGTGCTGGTACTGTTTTCGCTACCACCATCAAACCTGTAGTGTCCTTATCAAGACGATGAACAATACCCGCTCGAGGCACTTCGGCAATATCAGGGTAATGATGCAGCAGAGCATTTAATACCGTCCCATCAGGAGTACCGGCACCTGGGTGAACAACAAAATCTCTTGGTTTATTGATGACCATAATATCGTCATCTTCATAAACGATATCCAATGGGATATCTTGCGCTTCCCAGCGCTCTTCGTCTTCCAGTTCGGCCTGTAGCGTAATGATTTCACCGCCCATCACTTTCGTGCGGGGTTTGGTAATCACCTCACCATTGACCTGAACTTTGCCGTCGACCAACCATTCTTTCAGACGGGAGCGGGAAAAGTCGGCGAATAGTTCTGCGATCGCCTGGTCAAGACGTTGACCTAATTGACTATCTTTTACTGTATGCGTTAATTCAATCTGCTGAGCCATATCGAACTTTTTTAAAAACTGTGAGACTAATTGTCACTAGTGTGGAAGAATATCGCTCCATTGTATCTGCTACCGGCAAGAAAGTAACGGAAGCGCAAGAAATATTTATCTCAAGGAATCGAATCCTGACATGAAAAAGCATACTTTATCTGGCTTATTGGCATTATCCGTTTTGGTTGGCTGTTCTAGCAGCGAAGAAATCGTCCCGGATATACCGCCATCGGAACTCTACTCAGAAGCACAGATATCGCTGCAAAGTGGCAACTGGTTAACCGCCATCGACAAACTGGAAGCGCTGGATTCTCGCTACCCGTTTGGCGCATACTCCGAGCAGGTTCAGCTGGATCTAATTTATGCCTACTACAAAAACGACGATTTAGCGCTTGGTCTTGCGACGATTGAGCGTTTCTCTCGTCTCAATCCAACTCACGAAAAACTTGATTGGGTTTTGTACATGCGTGGTCTAACTCACATGGCACAGGATCGTAACTTTATGCACGATCTATTTAATGTTGACCGTAGTGATCGAGACCCTGAACCAGTGAAAAAAGCCTTTGCTGATTTCAAAAAGCTGCTAGAACGTTATCCAAATAGCCCTTATGCAGAAGACGCTCAAAAACGTATGTTTGCCCTGAAAAATCGTTTAGCGGAATACGATCTGGCAACGGCAGACTTCTACCTGCGTCGTGAAGCTTGGATCGCCGCCATAAACCGAACACAAGAGTTGCAAAAGACTTACCCGGATACAGAAGCGGCTCGTAAGTCACTCGAGATCCAACTAGAAGCCTATGAAAAACTTGGGCTAGAAGATGCCGCTAAGCGCACCAGGCAACTTATCGAGCTAAACCCTCAGTAACTACTTAGAAGTTAAAGAAAACCGCCTCCACACTGAGGCGGTTTTTTATTGCCTATTTTGCTGAGTGACTTGTTAAGAACTACCTTTAATAGATGATCTATCGAGGGTACTTCATGAGTCGAGTTGTCTTAATTCTGGTTTTATTCGCCGCCATCTCCCATCAAGCGGCAGCGCTTTCTTTGTCACCATTACAAAAAGATCCTTACTTTGGAGACCTGACTGAGCTCGAAAAGAAAGGGGCTATACGGGTATTGGTTTCAGCCGATCTCGGCTTTTATTATATTGAAGGGGGCAAACCTAAAGGCATTCTTGCTGAGCTGCTGTATCACTTTGAGAAAGAACTCAGACAACGTTCCTCTTACTTCAATCTGCAGATTATTCCGGTACAAAGAGACGAGTTACTACCTTCATTAGAAAAAGGTTATGGCGATCTGATCGTTGCAAACCTGACTATCACTTCCTATCGCTCAAAACATATCGATTTTAGCATTCCAGTTTTACAAGGCGTCAGTGAGCTGCTCGTCACTCGTAGTACCACCCCACCAATTACTAACTTGACGCAACTCAGTGGTAAAGAGATTTGGGTTCGAGCCAGCTCCAGCTACTTCGAAAGCTTACAAAAAGTGAATCAATTGCTCGATGAGCATGACTTGCAACCCGTCACAATTCGCTTTGTAGAAGAAACGCTACAAGATATTGAAATTATTGAATTGGTTAATCAAGGCCACATCGATGCCACAGTTTTGGACAGCCACAAAACTGAGCTTTGGCTGAAGGTAATGGAAAACATTGAGGTGCACGACCAAGCTCCTCTCAGAGTTGATGGCAAGATTGCTTGGGCGATGCGCAAAAATAGCCCCGATTTACAGTCGTTCGTTAACCAATGTCTAAAGAAAACCCGTTCAGGCACCTTGTTAGGTAACGTCATTTACGGCAAATATCTTGATAAAACAGGCTGGCTGAAACGTATTCTAAACCCTGATCATATTACTCGCCTAGACTCGTTATCAGGCATCTTCGCCAACTACTCCGAACAATATGACTTTGACCCATTGATGATCTCAGCCCAAGGGTTTCAGGAGTCCGGTTTAGATCAGAGCAAGGTGTCACACAAAGGCGCAGTAGGCGTCATGCAGGTATTACCCAGCACTGCTAGAGATCCCAATGTCGCCATTCCTGACATCTATCAAGTTGATAACAATATCCATGCTGGCGTGAAATACATGCGCTTTCTCAAAGATCGCTATTTTAGTGATGATGACATCACGCCCGATAATCAGGTTTATTTTTCCTTGGCAGCATACAACGCTGGGCCTGCCAATATTCGTAAGATGCGCAGTTTGGCCAAGCAGAATGGATATGATCCCAATCGATGGTTCCGGAATGTTGAGATCATGGCGAGACGGAATATTGGCCGTGAACCGGTTCACTATGTATCCAACATCAATCGCTATTTTGTCATTTACAAGCAGCTCAATGCCCTGAAAGAGCAGCGTCAGCACCAATCTAGCAGTGCAGGCACACCAGATCTCTTCGTTCCTAATATCGATCAGTAACGCCGGGGAAAGTACATCAAAAAGAGGGAAAGGAAACTACAGAAGAGAATGCGAAGAGAGTCACATTGGTAGTTGAGCAACAATTAACCAGCCATTTTTATCAGGTCGAATTAGAGCCCTAAAAAGCGGATGATTTTTAGTATGTTACCTTCTCCAATCTAGCGATATTTTTTTGGGGCACAAGCTTTTTCAGCGTCAAACAAACCAAGTATTTGAGATAGATCACGTTTAATTTCAATCTAAAAACACACCAACAAAAAGGTGACTTGAGTCACATTATTTTAAGCTTAGGCGAGTAATCTGAAGTTAACCCATAAGGGATGCTACAGAGGAAAACATCTATGAAAGTAAACATCACTGGTAAAAATATCGAAACCACCTCTGCAATCCGAGCTCATATCGAGAGCAAATTTAAAAAGTTGGAAAAATGGCAAGTAGACATCATCGGATGTCAGGCAAGCTTCAGTGAGGAGCCGAATAAACAGAAGAAATTTGAAGCTGTCATTACTGTCCCTAAAGGCCAACTTGTTGCATCTGCCACCAACGAAGATCTGTACGTTGCTATCAATGAGGTAGAACAAAAACTGGAACGTCAGCTCAACAAACTTCGTCACAAGCCTGAAGCGCGACGCGCAGAGAAACCAGAGCTTGAAGAGATAGAAAGCGAATAATTGTTAACTCATATTGATGAGTTACAGAGGATTTAAAAAATAGCGCCGAAAGGCGCTATTTTTTTGCTTGACGCTCACTAAGCGGTTGCTTATTGTGTTGGCAGCATCACAACAAAAGTAATGATTTATGACTCACAACACCCTGTTCTTTTTTGACTTCTTTTTTCTCCACTAAGCTTGGAGGCTCTCTCGTTTTCGAAAGAAAAGTCAAAAACGAACAGGAAGCCTCCCAATCGGGAGGCTTTTTTTATGAAGGAATGCAGGATGACCGAACAAAAATACTCACTCGATGAAATTCGCTTACGTTTAAATGAGCTGGATGACGAACTGTTGAAGCTCTTATCTGAACGAAGAAAGATGAGCATTGAGGTGGCTAAGAGTAAAGTTCAGACATCCAAACCGGTTCGTGACGCAAGCCGAGAACAGCAGCTGTTGGTGAAACTGATCAACGCAGGTCGTGACAAGTACGAACTTGATGCTCAGTACATTACTAAGCTGTTCCACACCATCATTGAAGACTCCGTTTTACTGCAACAATCTTACCTGCAGAATCTAGCCAACCCTGAATTGAGCCGTAAACCGCTGGCTCGTGTAGCGTTTCTTGGCTCTAAAGGCTCATACTCCCATCTTGCTAGCCGTGAGTATTTCAGCCGTAAAAATACAGAACTAATCGAGCTCAATTGTGAGCACTTCAAAGAAGTGACACAGACGGTTGAATCTGGTCATGCCGATTATGGCGTACTGCCGATTGAAAACACCAGTTCTGGTTCCATTAATGAAGTTTACGACCTGCTGCAACATACAACGCTGTATATCGTTGGTGAAATGACCCTGCCGATTGAACATTGCCTAGTAGCAACATCGGACATTCGTTTAGAAGAGATAAAAACACTCTACTCACACCCACAGCCTCATCAACAATGCAGTGAGTTCCTGAGCCGAATGAAAGGTGTCACGTTGGAGTCTTGTGCTAGCACAGCTGATGCGATGCAGAAGGTTAAAGAAATGGGCCGCAGCGATGTTGCCGCTATTGGTAATGCTTCGAGTGGCAAGCTCTACGGCCTACAACCGATCCAAGGCAACATTGCCAACCAAACAGAGAATCACACCCGTTTCATTATAGTGGCACGTAAACCTGTCGAAGTGTCCAGCCAGATACCAGCAAAAACGACACTCATCATGTCAACCTCCCAAGACGCCGGTTCATTGGTCGCGACCTTGCTGGTACTACAAAAGTACGGAATCAACATGAACAAATTGGAGTCACGTCCAATTATGGGGAACCCTTGGGAAGAGATGTTTTATGTTGATCTCGAATCTCACCTTGAATCCGAAGAGATGCAGCAAGCCCTGAATGAGCTAACGCAGCTGACTAAACATTTAAAAGTTTTGGGTTGTTACCCAAGTGAGAATGTCAAGCCAACGACAGTGAAACTTCAGTAATTAAACAATGCAGATCAAATAAATTACTTACAAGGACTGACACTATTCATAAATGAACCTAATATTCCGCTTCTTAGTTGCATATTAGGTGTGTGTCAGTCCTTTCAACATATCACTCTGATAGGCGTTATCCATTCATGGGTCAGAAGGCCACTTCCTAGCTGATATGAGATCACTATTTCTACTTACCGTCGCACTTTCCGTGCCCAGTTTTTCTACTCACGCAAACTCTCCACTCAACGTCTACATGTGGGAAGATACGCTCTCACCGAATGTCATCGAAAGCTGGCAATCGAGCACAGGCACACCGCTGAAGCTGTCCCATTTTGATAATGATGATGAACGTAGCCTGTTGATGATGAAAGGTATTCAGCTACCTTTTGATCTCGTGGTTTTGGATAATGTTTCGGCTCAAATATATGGGCGTTTGGGATCGTTTGAAGATCTTACCCAACTGAAAAATCGTCACCATAACGACGACAAATGGCTTCAAGCCTGTGGAAAATACGCTGTTCCTTACTTTTGGGGAACAGTGGGAATAGCTTATCGAAAAGACATAGTGAAAAAGCCTCCAACCAGCTGGCAAGAATTTGTCCATCCACCGAAAGCTCTGGAAGGGCGAATTGGTATGATCAATGACAGCGTCGAAAGCTTTCTACCAGTATTTTACAGCTTGGGGATCTCTCCAACAGAAGAACAAGAATCGCTCTTCCAGCAAGCCTACCCTGAATTGCAATCTTTCAGCGATAAAGTCCTCACCTACGAATACATTCTCAGCTACATCCGTAGTAACAGAAATGCTGCGAAGCTGGCAATGGCTCTGGCTTACAGTGGTGACCAATACTCATTAAATCGCTACTACACTGGTAATCAGTGGGATTTCATCGTTCCTGAAGGTGAGTTATTTTTGTGGGTTGACTGTTTGGCCGTCAGTAGCCATTCAACCAATAAGGAGAAGGCTAAAGCCTTCCTTGAGTACCTTATGGATCCCACTATTGCTGCAACAAATGCAACAGACATCAAAGCTGCAACGCCAAACTTAACGGCGTTAAAACAGATGCCGGATTGGTATCTAGATGATGCATCATTGTTTCCAGAACAACAGCGAGTCGAGCAAGGGCGCGTAGATAGCGAACTCTCGGCATCAAATATCAGCTTACGAGCAAAAATAATAAATCGCATTCTGAAACGTCATGAAGCTCAGTACTAGAGTTCTGTTGCTAGTTTCCCCAGTCATCCTAATCAGTGCTGCGTTTTCTAGCTACGGCATATACAACAACCAAAAAGATGCGTTAATTAAACGCGAAAACAGTTATCTCCAGTTAACGATGGAAAAGCTCGCAGGTCACTTTCGCCAATCAGTGGCACTGCTGAACAGCTATTCCCTGACCTTAACCAAGAGTGACATTATCCGTCATTACTTCGGTCAACAGGATAATCCGTATCGGGAGATGGAGCTGATCGATAACCTGCAGACGACGATAGAGAATCTGCAGGCCAATAAGCAGAACGATATTGCCGTCGCGATTCTGAATCATAATCGCGCCCCGCAGTTCTATGCGGATAATCAGTCCGACCCTTTTTCTAAGCTCGATCAGAATGTGTTCCGCTTTGTGGATCGAACATACCGCCGCACGGGTAACACATCCTACACAGGTTTCACGCAAAACCACCAAGGGCAGAGCATTTTAGTGCGCTACGACGTCCTCGATACCAATACGCTAATTTCTCCGCTTAGTTACAATACCGAGCAGGTATTTTTTATCGTTGTTTATCTGTCATTGGATAAGTTTGACCAACTAAAACACATCATCGAATTTGATAATGACAGCAGCATATTCTTCGCTGACCAACCAGTCATAAAATCAGGGTTGACTCAGTCGGTCGAGCTTAAGCCCAACCTTTATGCGGTGTTAGATCCTGCGCAATACCTACTGGCTGAAAAGCTCCATAAGATCGAACAAAGGCTGCTGTTGTTCTTTGGCGCCTCCACTGCGGCAACGATCCTGATCCTACTGTTTCTGCTCCATCGCCGCGTCATCAGTCCAATTACCCGTCTTGAACACCAACTTCAAGAAGTCGAACAACGTAAGCGCCATAACATTGAACGGCTCAGCAGCGACGATGAAATCGGCCGTTTGTCGGTTCGTTTTTATGATATGTACAAAGAGCTCAATTCAAGTTACCAGAAAACCAAAGCAATGGCGGAGAACGACCACCTGACACAACTGGCCAATCGCTACCAGTTTCAAGTCTATGTCGAGCGTACAATTGCCAACAAACTGCTCCACACCCACGCTTGGATTCTGTATATCGACTTGGACAACTTTAAGTACGTCAATGACAAATACGGGCATCATTTGGGGGATTCGTTGCTGGTGAACTTTGCCGACCATATTCGTGAAATCTGTCATCAGTATGAACTGTCTTATGGCGTGAAGTGCATCGCTTCAAGGTTGTCTGGTGACGAGTTTGCTATTTTCATAGCTTCCGCACACGACAACAATTACCCAGACAAGGTGGCCCAAGCGGTTTTAGAACCGATTCAAAACCCTCAGAGTTCACCGCTAGGCAGCTTTCCGATTACCGCCAGTATCGGCGTGGCGAGCTACCCTCAAGACGGGCAGGATTTAGCCAAACTGCTGTCTAATGCGGACACTGCGATGTATCAGGCCAAACGTGCAGGGAAAAACCAGGTCGCACGTTATTCAGAAGAGCTGGATCAGATTGTTCGTCGCCGAACTCAGATTGAGCGCGCCTTGAGAAATGGCGAGTTCGACGATGAGTTCCATTTGATGTATCAGCCTTACTTTGATCGCTCGGGTAAGACCATTGTCGGCGTGGAAGCTCTGTTGCGTTGGGAGTCACCCAAAATGGGCAAGGTCAATCCGGGCGAGTTTATCCCTATCTCAGAGAAAACGGGGTTATTTGGTAAGATTGATCGCTGGGTCATACTTCAGGCGTTTAAAGACTTTGTCGCCCTGCAAAACTGTTTTGATCATCCGATTCAACTGTCAATCAATCTCTCTTCTGCAGAACTGGACTCCTTGCAACTGGCGCGAGACATACAGCACGCCGCCAATCAATATCACGTAATTCCCGGCTTGGTGGATTTTGAAATCACAGAAACTTTTGCCACAGACTCCCAGAGCTACTCTCTGCTACATGAACTGTCATTGATGGGCTTTAAGTTAGCGATTGATGATTTTGGTTCCGGCTATACATCTATCACTCAGCTTGTAGAATACCCGGTACAGAAAATTAAGCTCGACCGTGAATTTCTTACCGCTCTGATCAAAACCAATAATCAGAAGGTGGTGAAGCCACTGGTGGATTTGTGTCATTCACAGTCAATGATAGTGACTGCTGAAGGCATTGAATCACAGGAAATGCATCAATGGCTGGCGGAGAATCAGTGTGACTACATGCAAGGTTATTTCCTTTCCCCTCCGGTTTCATTGTCTGAGCTGAAATTCCTCGACTCATCCACACAAGGAAACCAGCATGTCGGTGAAGAAAGTTATTGTCGCTTCGCTTAACCCAGCCAAAATTAACGCGGTCAAAAGCGCATTTCAGGCAGCTTTTGACTCACAAACGTTCGAGTTTGTCGGTGTGAGTGTCGCTAGTGAAGTGGCCGATCAACCAATGAGCAATGAAGAAACGCACACAGGTGCGCTCAACCGAGTCCGCAACGCTAAAATGTCTCAACCCAATGGCGACTATTATGTTGGCCTCGAGGCTGGTATTGAAGGTAATGTGACCTTTGCTTGGATGGTGATTGAGTCAGAAACACATCGTGGTGAGTCTCGCTCTGCTAGCTTGATGCTACCACCGGTTGTGATTGAAAAACTGGCTAAGGCTAATGAGCTAGGTGATGTAATGGACGAAGTGTTTGGCACTGACAACATTAAACAGAAAGGTGGCGCCATTAGCCTACTGACGCAAGACCAGTTGACGCGTAGCAGTGTGTATCATCAGGCGTTGATATTGGCATTAATTCCATTTACCAATCCAGAGCACTTCCCCGCTAATCTCTAGGGTCTGTTGACCTTTTGCGGTTAAATTTTGTTCGAGATAAAAGCGTTTTAGTCGCGGCGAGAGGTTTGTCGCCTAGTGACCTAAGCAAAACACCTCTCAACAAAGAGTAAAACGCTTTTAGCCGAACCCTCTGGGCAGCGTTTGTGGTTCCTTTCTACTGCGTTATCGGCTTATCAGGTAGGGCAACTACGTTTCAAATCCTCTGCCTTGTATAAAGAACCCACAAACTGCTGCAAAAATCAGCTCAAAAGGTCAACAGACCCTAATAAAAACAAAGGTGCCGATGGCACCTTTATTTGGGTTCAAGTAAGGCTGAGATTTCAGCCTTTTCTGCTTCGCTCTTCGACTTCAGCTCATTGGAGCCGCGAGTAATGGTGGCGACACCTACCCCTAGCATCTGACTGATTTGGCGCTGAGACAATTCACCTTTAAGCAATTCGCGACATATATTGACCCTTGCGATTAAAGATTCGCGCTCATCGGGTGTGAGCAGCATGGTCAGCAACATCTCGTGTTGGTCGGATTCGCTGCTCGTTTTAATCAAATCTAAGATCTGTTGCCAGTCGGTGTACTCAGGTTGTGTTGCCATTTGCTCTCGCTGCCTAGGACGTCATAAAACTAGTATCTGGTATCAATCTCATTCTGATTGAGAAACGCCCCATCGACCCCCAACAGGTTACGGTAGTATGTTTCAAACATCAGAATGTTCTGCACATAACCACGGGTTTCCTTAAATGGAATGGCTTCAATAAATGCGTAAGCATCCAGTTTGCCTTGGGTACGTTCACGCCAGGTTTTCACTCGGTGTGGTCCAGCATTATACGCAGCAAGCGCGAAAATTCGATTATTATCGTATCGCTCGAGTAAGCCTTTCAGGTAGTGGCTGCCTATCTCTATGTTTTTGCCAACCTCATATAAGTCATTGCTACTGCGATACGACAGCTGATATTTACGCGCAGTGTACTTAGCCGTTGATGGCATAATTTGCATGATACCGCGCGCACCAACAGGAGAACGCGCTTCAACATCCAAACCACTCTCTTGTCTCGCCAATGACATCAGAGTGATTGGATCAATGCTGTGCTTTTCGCCATAGAAGTTAAACCACCAGCGATGAGCCACCGGGAAACGCAGCTCTAGGTTGTCCCACATTTTGGCTTTGATACTCGCCGTAACGGTCAAATGAGACCAGTCTTTATAGGAGGCGTACGCCGCTAGCATCTCTTTTTGCTCAGCATTAGCTCGATTGAGCAACCAACGCCATTCGCTTTTCGCTGCGGCAATTTTATCCCGTTCAATCAGCTCTTCGATGCGCACTAAGGCTGTCATAAACGGTTTGACCGCTTGCTGCTCAAAAGAGATGGTGGAAACTGGGTAATTGATCGATCGCTTGATCTCTTTCGCGGCCGCAACGCTATAGAAGTTTCGCTGACCCACCAGATTTTCAAGACGCTGGCTGCCTTTGGTGATATCCCCCAACGCGACTTCACTGCGTCCTAACCAATATTGCCAGCGCAGGCTTTGCTGCTTTTTATCTGGCAGGTGTCCTATCCAATCTTCCACACCATGCCAGTCTGCTTCTTGAATCGCTAAGCGAACCCTGCGCTCAATCAAATCATTATTACTGGACGTTTCTATCTTTTTATCGCGCCATTGCGCCAAAGACTCGGAATCGGTGTTAATCAATCGGAAGGCAATATAATCAGCCAGCTTCTGCGCCTCGTCTAAAGGCATTTTCTGCGCAGAGGTGGCTTGATCAAACGCTTGCTGCGCCATTCTAACGTCTTTTCGCGCCAGCTTTTTCAACGCAAGCCCTGTCTGAAAACGGTTGAAATCACTATCGCTGTGCTGGCGAGCAAAGTTAACGACATTTTCTGGTCGATTAAACAACGCCTTCATATCAGAGGCTTGCTTACGTGCTTTGTCAGAGTTGAGCTGCTTTTTGAGGTAGTTCATTAGCGAGCCATTACGTGCTTCAAACGCTAGCAGCATACGCTCAAGAATTTGCTGATCGGTTCTTAACCCCGCTTTGTCCCAAACCTCAAACAGCGGGTCACAAGCATCAGCAATACTCTGCCCGGAGTGCCAAAGTTTCTCTGCACCTTCAAAAGCTTGGTCCTTATGACCTGTTCGATAAAGCGCATGATAGTAGTGACATTGATACGTTTCACCGCGTGGTTCTACGGTCTGAAATTCTGCCAGCTTTTGCCATTGTTTTTGTCTGGCAAGACTGTCGATGTATGGAGCTCGAATGCGAGCTGAAAATGGCAACGTACTATAAGTATCAATAAACGCTTCTACTTCCGCCGGTGAGTGTTGCCCGATATCAACTAAAAAAGCACGGTAATCCGTATAAGGTGTTAGAGGGTAATCTTTGATTTTATTACGGATTTCTTGATATTGAGTTACCTGATTATTGTCGAGGTATTCTTGCGCCTGGTCATAAATTTTCCGTTGTTGCTGGAGATCACTTGCCATTGCTGAAGTGGCTAAGCTTGCGCTGCAAACCATCGAGACCCAGGTCAGAATCGATGAAGGAATGCGATGCAGCGACTTTGAAAACGTCAGCATCATAAATTCTCGTCCTGTTGAGAATAATTAGTGTGTTTATTAATTTATGCTTATTGTAAGCAGCCATGTAAAGCGTATAGATGTAAATAATAATAAATTCACACAACTGTGACATAAGTGGCATCGCTATAAATGAATTGTTCACTTATCCATCAATAAGGCCGATTAGTTCCTCATCATCCTCATTTCGAAGGTAACAAAGCCCCCCATCTTGGTATAAAATGCCTCTCTACGTGAATTGAAATTTTAGGAACGATCGGCAATGGCTGAATACGTATATACCATGTCGCGGGTGAGCAAAATCGTGCCACCTAAGCGTCAAATTCTGAAAGACATCTCGCTAAGCTTTTTCCCTGGTGCCAAGATCGGTGTTCTTGGTCTGAACGGTGCGGGTAAATCGACCCTACTGCGTATCATGGCGGGTATTGACACTGATATCGATGGTGAAGCTCGTCCACAACCAGGTCTGAATGTCGGTTACCTACCGCAGGAGCCTGTATTAGACGAGTCTAAGACCGTACGTGAAATCGTTGAAGAAGCGGTATCCGATGTTGCGGGTGCAATGAAGCGTCTTGACGAAGTATACGCTGCGTACGCAGAACCAGATGCTGATTTCGATGTGCTTGCAAAAGAGCAAGGCGAGCTGGAAGCACTGATTCAAGCTAAAGATGGCCACAACCTAGATAACGCGCTTGAGCGTGCGGCAGATGCACTGCGTCTTCCTGAGTGGGATCAAAAGATCGAGCACCTGTCTGGTGGTGAGCGTCGCCGTGTGGCTATCTGTCGTCTGCTACTTGAGAAGCCAGATATGTTGCTTCTCGACGAGCCAACCAACCACTTGGATGCGGAATCAGTCGCTTGGCTTGAGCGATTCCTGGTTGACTATACTGGTACTGTCGTTGCTATCACGCACGACCGTTACTTCCTAGACAATGCTGCAGGTTGGATTCTAGAGCTTGACCGTGGTGAAGGTATCCCATGGCAAGGTAACTACACCTCATGGCTAGAGCAAAAAGACGCGCGTCTACAACAAGAAGCGTCTCAGGAAAAAGCTCGTCAGAAAACCATTGAGAAAGAACTGGAATGGGTTCGCCAGAATCCAAAAGGTCGTCAGGCGAAATCCAAAGCACGTATGGCACGTTTTGAAGAGCTTCAAAGCGGTGATCACCAGAAACGTAATGAGACTAACGAGCTGTTCATCCCGCCAGGTGAGCGCCTAGGTGATAAGGTTATTGAAGTGAATAACCTGACTAAATCGTTCGACGGCCGTGTTCTTATTGATGATCTTTCATTCAGTATGCCAAAAGGTGCCATCGTCGGTATCATTGGTGCCAACGGTGCAGGTAAATCTACCCTCTTCAAGATGCTGAGTGGCACAGAACAGCCAGATTCAGGCTCCATTGATATGGGTGATACGGTCAAGCTGGCGTCTGTCGACCAGTTCCGTGACAGCATGGATGACAGCAAGACTGTCTTCCAGGAAATCTCTGAAGGCGCAGATATCATCAAGATCAACAACTTTGAAATTCCTGCGCGTGCATACTGTTCTCGCTTTAACTTCAAAGGCTCAGACCAGCAAAAGATCATCGGTGAACTATCAGGTGGTGAGCGCAACCGTGTGCACCTTGCTAAACTGCTTAAAGCTGGCGGCAACGTACTGCTACTCGATGAACCAACCAACGACCTTGATGTTGAAACGTTGCGTGCACTAGAAGAAGCACTACTGGAGTTCCCAGGTTGTGCCATGGTTATCTCGCACGACCGTTGGTTCCTAGACCGTATCGCAACGCACATCATCGACTACCGTGATGAAGGTCAGGTGAACTTCTACGAAGGTAACTATACTGAGTATATGGAGTGGCTGAAGAAGACCTTAGGTCCGGAAGCAGCGGAACCGCACCGAATCAAATACAAGCGCATTACTAAGTAATCTTGCTTGAAATTTGTGCAAAGGCCGCTAATATTAGCGGCCTTTATTGTATATTGGTTCACAATACTTACGGCTGTTACCGTGTTTTGAATCAATAATGCGAACCGACGCGTATAGCAGTCACTTCTGATTTGATAGCCTTACTGGATACCATTAAGAGAGACAACTATGATTGAACGCCGTCGCTTTTCGCGCATTGTTTACCAGACACAAGCGTTGCTATCTCAAGAAAACAAAGTGGTGAAATCCTCTTTGTGTGATTTATCCCTGCATGGACTGCTGCTGACGTCAGATGACGCAGACTCGCTTGATGTCGACAGTATGGTAGATGTAGAGTTTTCGCTTCAAGACAGCGATATCACGATTGAGCTGGTCGGCAAAATTGTGGGCCTCAATAACAATGTGATCCGTCTGAGTATTGATCATATTGACATTGAAAGTATCGGACATCTGAAGCGGTTAATTGAATTGAATGTCGGTGACGATGAACTCCTACACAGAGACATTGAGCACCTGTCAGACTTAGGTGAATACACCTAACTAAGCAGTATGTCCAAAAAGATAATAATTTCTATCCCCTCTTCATCTGGGGAGCAACACTTTCACGTTTCAAGAAAAGCCCTTCTTCTGACTATTGCTGGTTCAATCAGTGCGATTGCCTCCAGCGCGACTGTCGTCTATTACAGCTGGCAGCAGCAGAACTCTTCTCAATCTCAAGTCGTTCAACTGCGCAACCAACTTGAGCAAGCCGAGCAACAATACCAACAGCAGGTCAATGAAACTCATACTTTGTCTCAAGAGCTGGAAGAAAAGCGCGATCAAATCCATACCCTAGGCAAGCGAGTTTATGATGTGGAGTCAGTGCTTGGCCTTGCTGACGATACGCAGGCTGAAGAGTACAACTTGGCGAATCGTATTGACGCTGCAGCAATCGATTCTGCCGTACGCGCCACCATGTTCCGCATGATCCCGAACGATACACCGATGGACTATCTGCGCATCTCTTCATCTTATGGTCGACGCATTAATCCAATCACTGGTAAACGTCATACCCATACGGGAATCGATCTGACCTGTAAGCGTGGCGAGGCGATTTACGCTCCAGCCGATGGTGTGGTGGAGACAGTTCGCCCAAGCTCAAAAGGCTTTGGAAACTTCCTGACGCTGAGGCATTCGTTTGGCTTTATGAGCTCATACGCCCACCTTGCGAAATTTAAAGTACGCAGTGGTCAATTTGTGAGTAAGGGAGAGTTAATTGCGACGTGTGGTAACTCAGGAAACTCGACCGGCCCTCACCTGCATTATGAGATCCGTTTTCTTGGCCGAGCGCTGAACCCTCAATACACCATGGATTGGACGCCAGAGAACTTTAACTATCTGTTTGAAAAAGAAAAGAAAGTGAAATGGGCACCGCTGGTTGAGTTGATAGACAATACGGTCAGATTACAAGTCAACCTCACCAACCATCCTTATCAGGATGCCCCGGTAAGTACGGTAAAGCGTGACGAGAACCTAGCCGATACTCTTACCATACAATAAAAAAGAGCTGCCGAGGGCAGCTCTTACGATATCTGGTTAGGAGTTATAGATTAGCCACGATGAATGGAATCATTCGCTTGCTTCAGTAGATTCTGGCTTTCATGCATAAACTGCTGAGAGTAATCACCAAACCACTCGCTTACTTTATTGAAGCTTGTGACAAACGCCTGCTTATCTTTGCCATCCAGCACTTTCAGTGCTTCGCCAAAGCATTGATGGAAACGTTTGATCATCTCGATGTTTTCGTCTGAAGAAAGGATAATATCGCCGTATAGGTTTGGATCCTGACCGAAAAGACGCCCAACCATCGCCAGCTCCAAGCGGTAGATTGGTGAGCTTAGCTTCAACAGCTTATCAATGTTCGGGTTTTCACGGCTCAAGTGTAGGCCGTAGGCAAAAGACGTAAAGTGACGCAACGCCTGAATCAAAGTCATACCATGATCGTGCTCTGAGGCATCAATCTGACATAAACTCGCCCCCCAAATAGAGAACTGTTTCAGTAGCCATTGGTAGTGTTCTTCACCACGACCATCACAGTAAACAATCACCTGCTTAGCTAAACTCGGTACATCAGGGCCAAACATTGGATGTAATCCAACAACAGGACCTTGATGCACATTGAGCATACCTTGCAACGGTTTAGACTTGATCGAGGTTAAGTCACACAAGATGCAATCTTTTGGCAGTTTGCCTAGCTTCTCAATCACGCCCTGGGTCAGATGAATCGGAACAGTAACGACCACTAGGCCTGCGTCCACCAGCATTTCATCCGCTTTATCCCAGTCTTTGCTGCCAAGTACTTTGACATCATAACCAGACAGCTTGAACATACGACCAAACAGACCACCCAGTTGGCCGTTACCACCGACAATCACCACGGAGCGCAATTCTGGATTCAAACACTTAAAGCCAGAATCTTTCTCACTCGCGTAAGACTCACGCATAGTACGGCGAAGAATGTCTTCAATCAGCTGAGGCGGTACGCCTTTCTTTTCCGCTTCTTCGCGACGTGAAGCTAACATGGCCGCTTCGCGATCTGGCGCATAAATCGGCAGACCGTGTTCACTTTTCACTTCACCGACTTTCTCCACCAGAGACAGTCGCTGTGCCAATAAATCCAGAATTTGTTTGTCTACTGCGTCAATTTGATCACGCAATTCATTCAATTCAACGGCCATGATGTTCCTTGTTATTCTTCTCTTAACCTTTCAGACGATCTTCCAAGAATGGGACCAGTTCTGTGTGTGCATGACGCAATAGTGCCTCAGTTGTATCCCAATTGATACAGGCATCGGTAATTGAAACGCCATATTGCATTTCGTTGAGAGGAATATCGGATGACTGATTACCTTCATTAATATGACTCTCAATCATCAGGCCAATAATCGATTTGTTACCTTCACGAATTTGGTGAATCACATCTTCAGCAACCAAAGGCTGGCGACGGAAATCTTTACGCGAGTTAGCGTGGCTACAATCCACCATCAGAGAAGCATCCAGACCCGCTTTCGCCATATCCTGCTCACACTCGGTAACAGACACTGAATCGTAATTGGTTTGTTTACCACCACGCAGAATCACATGACCATTTGGGTTACCTTGAGTTGTCAGTAACGCAACCTGACCTTCACGGCTAATCCCCATGAAGCGGTGGCTTGAAGACGCAGCCTGCATCGCATTAATGGCTGTTGCCAAGCTACCATCAGTACCGTTCTTGAAGCCGATTGGCATAGATAGACCACTTGCCATCTCACGGTGAGTCTGAGATTCAGTCGTACGTGCACCAATTGCTGCCCAGCTGAATGTGTCAGCTAGGTATTGAGGACTGATCGGATCCAGCGCTTCGGTCGCCAGTGGAATCTCCATCTCTGCTAGTTCAACCAGCAGTTTGCGCCCTACGTGCAGGCCGTGCTCGATATCGAAAGAACCGTCTAGATGCGGGTCGTTGATCAAACCTTTCCAACCCACTGTGGTACGTGGTTTCTCGAAGTAGACGCGCATAACAATGTAAAGCTGGTCGCTGAGCTGCTCAGACAATGCTTTAAGACGCTTAGCGTATTCTTTCGCAGCGTCCAGATCGTGAATTGAACAAGGACCACAAACCACTAGTAGTCGATGATCTTTCTTATGAATAATGTTAGCGATAGTCTGACGAGACTCCTGAATAAAGCGACGAGCGTTATCACTCAGTGGTATCTTGGCTTTCAGCTCTTCAGGTGTAATCAGAACTTGTTCTTCACTAATATTAATGTTGCTCAATTCACTTTTTTGCATAACTCAAACCTGTATATATTTTTTTACACCCAATTTAAAGCATCTCTATTGGGCTGGATTAAGCATAAAGTAACAGCCTAGAAACAAATTTCAAGGTGTACATATAAAAAAACACAGTGTAATTATTTATTTACACAACTGTAATTTGAGCTAGTTAGTTGAAAAACTTCGACTCATGCATGTTTTCTTCAACTTATCTTTTCTAAAATAAGCCTATAGCCCAGCATATTACTTCACTCATGGATCTCATTCTTTCCTTACTTCAGCAGATGTGTGTCTACTTAGTCCTTGCTTATATGCTAAGTAAGACCCCGATTTTCCTGCCATTGCTGAGTATCTCTAACCGCCTGACACACAAACTCAGCGTCTATGTACTGTTCTCTCTGTTTTGTGTCATGGGGACGTACTTTGGTTTGCAGATCAATGATGCGATTGCCAACACGCGTGCGATCGGAGCCGTGATGGGTGGTTTATTTGGTGGGCCTGTGGTTGGCTTCTTTGTCGGGTTAACTGGCGGTTTGCATCGTTACTCGCTTGGCGGGTTTACCGACCTTGCTTGTGCTATCTCGACCACCGCGGAAGGTTTGATTGGTGGCTTGTTACACACCTACCTGCTCAGGCGGGGCAAAGGTGCCCAACTGTTTAACCCAAGCGTGGTGTTTGCGGTCACCTTAGTGGCAGAGATCGCCCAAATGGCGATCATTTTGATCGTCGCTAAACCATTTGATCAGGCATATTCATTAGTCTCTGCGATTGCCGCCCCAATGATCATCGCAAACTCAGTCGGCGCAGCGCTATTTATGAGCATACTGCAGGATCGAAAAACTATCTTTGAAGAGTACTCCGCCACCTTCTCGCGCCGGGCATTGAATATCGCCGAACGGTCGGTTGGTATTCTCGCTTCTGGTTTCAACACGAAAAATGCGGAAAAGATTGCTCGAATCGTTTACGAAGAAACCAATGTGGGCGCCGTGTCGATCACTGACAATGAGAAGATCCTCGCGTTTGTGGGCATTGGTGACGATCACCATAAACCAGAAACGCCGATCTCTTCGCAAAGTACACTCGATGCAATCTCACGTAACGACATCATCTACCTCGATGGCAAAGACAAGCCATATCAGTGTTCAATCTCTAAAAGTTGCAAACTGGGCTCTGCGCTGATTATTCCTCTGCACTCAGGAGATAAAGTAATTGGCACCATTAAGCTGTACGAGCCGAAACGTAAGCTGTTTTCGACCATCAATATGTCGATGGCCGAAGGGATAGCACAGTTGCTTTCCAGTCAGATCCTATTTGGTGACTACCAACAGAAACGCACTTTACTCTCTCAAGCAGAGATAAAATTGCTCCATGCGCAAGTAAACCCACACTTTCTGTTTAACGCTCTAAACACCATCAGTGCCGTCATTCGTCGCGACCCTCCTAAAGCTCGTGAGTTGATTCAGCACTTGTCACATTTCTTCCGGAGTAACCTCAAACAAGATGTAGAAACGGTTACTCTTAAAGAAGAATTGGCGCACGTTAACGCTTATCTCACCGTCGAAAAAGCGCGTTTTACCGACCGATTAGAAGTGGATATTGATATTGATTCCGCATTGCTGGAGCGCAAACTGCCGACCTTTACCCTACAACCTTTAGTCGAGAACGCCATTAAGCACGGCATATCAAACCTACTGGAAGGAGGAAAGATCCGCATTTACAGCCAAAAACTTGCGCAGGGTTATCAGCTATGTGTGGAAGACAATGCAGGCAGTTACACACCACCAGCCGACAATCATCAGGGGCTGGGGATGCAAATCGTCGATAAGCGTTTGACCAACAAGTTTGGTCAGGCGGCATCACTCAATATTGATGTGACGCCAGACCAACTGACGAGAATGAGCTTCCTCATTCCCGAAAAGAAAATGAATTAGGACACGGATATGCTTTCTGCTTTAGTCATAGATGACGAACTGTTTGCGCGTGAAGAGCTGACTGAGCTGCTTGAAGAGTCGGGCCAAATCACTGTCATAGATCAGGCCAGTAATGCGATTGAAGGTCTGAAAAAGATTAACCAGCTTAAACCCGATGTGGTCTTTCTCGATATTCAGATGCCGCAAATCACAGGCATTGAGCTACTTGGGATGCTTGATCCTGAAACCATGCCAAAAGTTGTGTTTGTCACCGCCTACGATGAGTTCGCTATTCAGGCGTTTGAAGACAATGCGTTCGATTACTTATTGAAACCGGTAGATACCTGTCGGTTGGACAAAACCATTAAACGCCTTCTTAGGTCAGTCAGCAGTAATACTCAGGAACAAGTCTCAGCGATCACCCCATCTAGCCTAGATCAGGTGCCTTGTATTGGCCTGAATCGGATTGTCATCATTCCGACTCAAGATGTGGAGTTTGCTTACAGTGATATCAGCGGCGTTCATGTCCAGACAGAAGAACAAAAAGCCACTTCACAGCTGACGCTCAAAGTGCTCGAAGAAAAAACGCCTCTGGTACGCTGTCATCGGCAGTTTCTGGTTAACATCAAAGCGATCAAAGAAATCAAATTGTTAGAGAACGGATTGGCAGAGATCATCACTGTCAGTGATCACCCGATTCCCGTCAGCCGTCGCTACCTGAAAACGTTAAAAGAAATGCTCGGCTTCCACTAAAAAGAGCCGCTATTGCGGCTCTAGTTCTCTCGTTACTTTTAACTTATCCAATAACGCGTTTCATGGCTTCGGAAGCCTGCTTCCACTCATTACTGCTACGCAGCTCAGACAAAGTGAAAGATTGTTTCTTCAATAGCTCAGTTGCTTGTGGCGTTTCCATCACAGGCAGATTGTCCAACACTTCAATCTGCGCATCACGCTTATTGCACACCAACACCATGTCGCAGCCCGATGCCAGAGACTGATGAGCACGCTCAGCTGGGCCACCCATTACAGATGCGCCTTCCATCGTCAGATCATCAGAGAAAATAATGCCATTGAAGCCCAATTGTTTTCTCAGCACATTCTTGAGCCAGAACTCAGAGCCACTGGCAGGCTGGTCGTCATAATGAGGGAACACCACATGCGCAGGCATCATCGCATCCAATAGCCCCGCCTCAATCTGAGCTTTAAAAATCGCCATATCCTGTTCGAGAATGGTATCTCGCTGATCATAAGGGGTTTCCAGATGCGAGTCCGCAATCACACCGCCGTGGCCGGGAAAGTGTTTGCCTGTCGTTGCCATACCCACCGCTTTCATGCCGCGCATGTAAGCATTGCTGTGGCGGATGATGGTATCGACATCTTCACCAAATGAGCGGCTACCAATCGCCTTACACTCATGACCTTTATCCAGTACCGGAGCAAAGCTTAGATCGATGTCATGAGCAATCAGTTCTGCCGCCATTAACCAACCGCCTTGTTCAGCCAGCTTTTCGCCATTCGCTTGCTTGGCATAGGATTCCGCCGCAGGGATAAGGGAAAAGCCTTCCTTGAAACGTTGAACTCGGCCGCCTTCCTGATCGACGCCAATAAGAATCGGACGTTTCGCAGCCTGACGAATCGACTTGTTCAGGGCCAGCAACTGCTCATTATCGTGATAGTTGCGGGCAAACAGAATGACGCCACCGACGGTTGGGTGCTCAAGAATTTCTCTGTCTTCTGCGGTCAGTTCGCAACCTTCTACATCAACCCATAAAGGTCCCATAATCATTCCTTACTGTTTTAAAACCGCAACAGCGGATTTACTTTGTTCAATTAATTGGTCAGCGCTCTCTTCCTGCTGAGTTAACGCAATGAAGAGCAAGTCTGTCATCAGCAGCTGACTGTCTCGTGCTGTAATGGAAGAGCTTCTTATCTGCTCCTCATCTGCCGCCGTCATCAGTTTGATGTCGGCGTATCTATCCAATGGTGTCGGAGCCAGCTGACTGATGATGATCACCTTAGCGCCTTTACTGCGTGCCAGTTGAGCAATGCTCAGCACCTCTCGACTTCGCCCGGAATACGACAACGCAACCAGCACATCGTTCTCACTCAGCGCTGCGGCATTGGCTATCTGAATATGTGCATCGTACTCGCAGTGCACCGCATGGCCAATTTTGGTCAGCTTGTAGCTCAAATCTTTGGCGACCAGCGAAGAAGCGCCAACGCCCGCAATCTGAATTTTTCCGGCTAAGTGCAGGTAGCCTGCCGCTTGCTGAATCGTGTCTGCATCATTGAGTGCTACAGTTCGGTCAAGTGACTGCTGTTTACTCGATAATAACTTAGCCATCACCAGAGCCATGTTATCGCTGCGTGAGATGGTGCCGTGAATCGCTTTCTTTGAACTGGGTTGATACGCCAATTCACTCTCATATAAGCGAATTTTCAAATCGGAGAAGCCACTGTAGCCGATCTTCTGACTAAATTTCACGATTGTCGATTGGCTGACACCGATGGCTTTTGCCAGCTCAGGAGAAGAGAACTGTTTTACCTGTTGAGGGTATTCGAGTAAATATCGAGCTATCTTGTTATCTGCTGGTGAAAGCTGAGGTAACAGTGCACGAATTCGAGCTAAACCTTTCATCTTCCCCTCCTCTATTTGATTTTCAGTGTACTCAGCCGCGTTAAACTGGGGAATAGTTATTCCAGTCCAAACAGAAATTTGGAATAAACTAACGCGTGAACTGAGAACAGGATCATAGAATCAAAGCGGTCATTATTCCATCAAAGAATAGACTTAGGAATGAACTATTCATATCAGCATACTGCTAAAAAACGATAAATAGATTCCCTACATGATTCAGGCTATGGAGCTGCGATGAATTCTTTATTTACCTCTCTCGACTGGGCTGTGTTCGCCTTATACTTTGCGATCATTGCCTATACTGGCTGGCATTTCAGCCGAGTCAAAATTACTTCCACTAAGGATTACTTCCTTGGTGGGAATAGTATGCCAATGTGGGTAGTGGCCGTTTCCGTTCTGGCAACATCTCAGTCAGCGGCAACATTTCTGGGCGGCCCAGATTCCAGTTACCGTGGTGACTTAACTTACCTAGCCACCAATATAGGCGGTATTCTCGGCGCTCTGTTCGTTGCTTGGATTCTGATCCCACGCTTCTACCAGAATAAAGTGTCGACTGTTTATGAATTACTCAAAGTACGTTTTGGCGAGAAAACCAAACAGCGTGCCGGGCTGATGTATCTGGTTGGACGCGTTTTTGCTTCTGGCTCACGACTGTATATGGCAGCGATTGCGGTCTCGATGATTCTGTTTACCAACATCAACCCAACCAGCGTTATCGCTTCGGTTGTTATTTTGGTCGTTGTTGGCCTTGCTTACACTTACATGGGTGGGATTCGCTCTGTAATCTGGAGTGACCTGATCCAGTTAATTGTTTACGTCGGCGCGGCGCTGGCTGTAATTATTTACCTGCTGGGTCAATTTCCAGCAGACTTTAGCCAAATCATGCACGTGTTAGAGAACCCAGGGCCAGAACAAGACTCAAAGCTTACCTTGCTCGACTTTAGCCTTGATTTCTCACCAGCAGGAACCTTTAGCTTCTGGGCTTGTATTACTGGCTTCGTGCTACTGAATATCGGTGCGTTTGGCCTCGATCAAGATATGACTCAACGCGTTTTAACCTGTAAGACCGCCAAACAAGGCTCACAGGCAATGGTTAATTCAATTATCTTTTCACTGCCGATTGTTCTGATTTTTATGACCATTGGCTTGCTATTGTATGTGTTCTACCAGCGTCCTGATCTGATGGGAGTCGAAGGGCAAGATGTCGTACAAAGCTTCAATGGCGAAAATGTCACTATCTTTATGTACTACGTGCTGAACGAAATGCCAGCAGGCTTACGTGGCCTCGTGACGGTGGGAGTTGTCGCTGCGGCGCTATCGACGCTGAACTCTGGTCTTAACTCAATGTCTTCCGTGGCCACTCAAGACTTGTACAAGCCATGGAAAGAAGCTCGTGATGGCCAGCAAGATGACGTCCACTATGTCAAAGTCGGTCGATTTGGAATGGCAATTGCGGCAGTTGCACTGGGTAGCATGGGAATCTTGTGTTTCTACTGGCAGCAATACACGGACATGCCACTGCTCGCGTTCGCACTCAGTGTGATGGTATTTGCCTACACGGGTCTCCTTGGTGTCTATTTCACCGCTCTGTTTACGGACCGAGGCAGTGAGCGTTCGGTTGCGATGGCACTGGTCGCTGGCTTCCTGACCACACTGTTGCTGCAGGCTTACGTTTGGGACAACACGCTCGGGCTCATCAATCCAGATTGGGCAGGGCTGAGCTTAGCGTTCCCTTATCAGCTTTGTATCGGTACCTTAGTTTCATTTGGTGTCTGCTTGTGTGGTAAAACACAGCCACAAGAGCAGTTGCAAACGGCTCGACTATGATTACGCATTTACTTGCAATCGACGGAGGCGGAACCAAAACCGCCTTACGTCTGACAGCTTTAGACTCGCTAGCGACTAACCCGGCTTTCATCTTGACTGTGGGCCCGTCTTCTCTAACTCAACAAAAAGAGCAAGCGCATCATCAAATACGGGAGGCAATTGAAACTTGCCTAGCACAAGTAAAACTGACGCCTCAGCAGGTATTCATTGTCATTGGCGTTGCCGGCGCTGGCAACGTCAATGCAAGACAAGCACTTGAGCAGTCGCTACTCAAATACCCTAACCGCTTAGTTACAACCGATGCTCATATTTCTTTATTGGGTGTCAATCAAGGTCAAGCCGTGAACTGCCTCGCCATTGGTACAGGCAGTGTAGCTACCCGGCTAGAGACCGATGGCTCAACTCACATGTATGGCGGTTGGGGCTTTCCAATTGGCGATCAAGGTGGTGGCGCTTGGCTAGGGCAACAGGCCGTACAGGCATTAATTGAAGCCATTGAACAGCAAACTACTAGCCCGTTGACCGACTATCTATCTCAGCATCTGGGAAGCCAGCGCGGTGATATTTTGCAATGGCTGACCACAGCGAATGCTTCACGCTTTGCGCAATTGGTCCCTGCCCTTTTGGACCACGCGCATCAAGGCTGCCCAGTAAGCCATGTGATTCTTAGACGTGGGCAGAATCATATTGATGAGCTTGTGACAAAGTGCTGTGAAAATAATGAGTTAGATATCGCTTTTTTAGGAAGTTTGGGCGCATACTATCAGCAACATATCAGTGATAAATGGCGCTCACGCCTCATCACTTCAAAAGGAGATGCACTTGATGGTGCAACTCTGTTAGCCAGACAACAGGTGGAAATTCGTAATGGATAAAGAGCTTTATATTGGCATCATGTCCGGCACCAGTCTGGACGGTATTGATGTCGCACTAGTAGAAGTAAGTGACGGACACATTCAGTTAATCGACCATGCCGATTACCCAATACCTTTGGCGGTCAAAGAGCAAGTGCTCGATATCTGTCTCGGCCAACAAACCAATTTAAAACAGGTAGGCACCCTGGATCACCAACTGGGCCATTTGTATGCCGATGCAGTGTTAGCTTTACTTGAAAAAACAGGTCACAGTAAAGAGCAAATTACCGCGATCGGTAACCACGGTCAGACGGTTTTCCACCAGCCAACAGGTGACGCGCCGTTCACGACTCAGATCGGTGATGCCAATATCATTGCAACACGAACCGGCATTACAACAATTGCCGATTTCAGACGTAAAGACATAGCTCTGGGTGGGCAAGGCGCACCACTGGTTCCAGCCTTCCATCAGTCGCTGTTTCAATCAAATACATCGAGCACAGTCGTGCTCAATATTGGCGGAATTGCCAACATCTCCGTGCTTCGCCCTGATCACCCTGTCATTGGTTATGATACCGGGCCGGGCAACATGTTGATGGACGCTTGGTGTCACCAGCACCAAGGCCAGCCTTACGACAAAGACGCCTTATTTGCACAGAAAGGTCATGTCGATACAGCACTGCTCAACACCCTACTTCAGGAGCCGTATCTTTCGCAAAAAGCACCAAAGAGCACGGGGCGAGAGCTGTTTAATTTACCTTGGTTAGAGGCTATTCTGAGCAACCATAACTGCTCCGCTGAAGATGTTCAGCGAACATTGTGTGAATACACCGCGCGAACCATTAGCTCCGAGGTAGAGAAATACTCGCTGGGAGAGCAGCCACAACTATTGGTTTGTGGCGGTGGCGCCTGTAATCCACTGTTGATGAATCGCCTGAAAGCACTACTACCTGCTTGGTCTGTCGATTCTACAGACTCACAAGGTGTCGACAGTCAGAATATGGAAGCGATGGCATTTGCTTGGCTTGCCTATCGCCGCATTCACAACCTGCCAAGCAATTTGCCAGAAGTCACCGGAGCGAGCCATCCTGCTTCTCTTGGTGTGATGTACTTTGCCGATTAAATAAGGACGATTATGACCAACGATGCACTAATCGCAGCGCTTTCCCATTTGGTTTCTGAAGGTCGTAACCCAGAAACGATGGATATTGACCTGCTGCCTTCTCTGGAAATCGTTAAAAGAATTAACCAGCAGGATAAACTCGTTCCACTCGCGGTAGAAAAAGTGCTACCTGAAATTGCTCAGGCGGTGGACAAAATCACTCAAGCATTCAAATCGGGTGGTCGCTTAGTGTATATGGGCGCTGGTACCAGCGGACGTTTGGGGATCCTTGATGCCTCGGAGTGCCCACCTACGTTTGGCGTCTCCGATCAAATGGTCATCGGCCTGATTGCAGGAGGCCCAGATGCTATCCTCAAAGCCAAAGAAGGCGCGGAAGATTCGCCGGAGCTTGGCGTTGCTGATTTGAAGTCGATTGAGTTCAGCGACAAAGACGTCGTGGTAGGAATTGCCGCCAGCGGCCGAACGCCTTACGTCATTGGTGCGCTGGAATACGCCAACGACCTTGGAGCGACTACAGTGGCACTATCATGTAACCCGGATTCCATCATTGCAGAAGTCGCACAAATCGCGATTAGCCCAGTAGTAGGCCCTGAAGCTTTAACAGGCTCAACACGATTAAAGTCGGGAACGGCGCAGAAGCTGGTTCTCAACATGCTGACTACAGCCAGTATGATTCGACTGGGCAAAAGCTATCAAAACTTGATGGTTGATGTGAAAGCGACCAACAAGAAGCTGGTCGCACGTGCCGCTCGTATCGTCATGCAGGCGACTGAGTGTGATAAGCAGCAAGCAGTCACGGTTTTAGAGCAAACGGAATATGACGTAAAGCTTGCCATCTTAATGATCCTGACCGGAATGGACGTCGACAGTGCCAGAAACCAGCTCCAACATCAGGAAGGCTTCCTGAGACGAGCAGTAGAAAATCACAATCATTAACGTAAAAAGGCTTGGTAAACACCAAGCCTTTTTATTTAGTAATACTCGTTAGCGTGCTCATCCCAACCACGCTTCCATTCCATACGAAACTTCTGCGCATCTGCCGTGCCTTCACACACGCCCTCATAATATTGCCCCGTTAAGCCAATCTGATAGGCAACATTCGGGTTGCAGTACTCTTTAATTCCGCTCAGGTAACCCTGATCATAGTCGCCCTGTTTGACACTGCCCAAGCTGGCCAGCTCTTTAAACGGACGCTGAGCTTGACCACGTACGCCGTCTTGGTACCCAATCTCATACCAGTCCCCTTCCTTGGCCAGTTGTTCAGTACTGGCGGCGCAAGCCATCAAGGTCGATACCAACATCAGAAAAATGAGTTTTCTCATTGTTTTTCCTTGTTTTTATAGAAACTCTATTAATGAAACCACTAAATCCTCAACATTGCCACTCACAAAGAGGAAAAACCACTTAATGGTGCCAAATACCACTCAATTGGGTATACGACCACTCAATTGAGATCCGAATGTGGATTGTTTCGAGTCAGCGTAATATCCAGGCTGAACTTATTAAATTATCACTAAGGAACGAGTGCTATGTTGTGGTTTTTAACCTGTGTTGCAGCCTTGATAGGTGGATACTTCATTTATGGGGCATTTGTTGAGAAAGTTTTCGGCATCAATGAAAAACGCCAAACTCCAGCCCACACACAAGCTGATGGCGTCGACTATGTTCCAATGTCGACTAAGAAAGTCTATCTGGTTCAGCTTCTGAACATCGCTGGTGTTGGCCCTATCTTCGGTCCTATCATGGGCGCGCTTTACGGCCCAGCTGCTATGCTGTGGATTGTCATTGGCTGTATTTTCGCAGGTGCCGTGCACGACTACTTCTCCGGCATGCTGTCGGTACGTAACGGTGGCGCTTCTGTACCAACAATCACAGGCCGCTATCTAGGCAATGGTGCAAAACACTTTATGAATATCTTTGCCATTGTCCTATTGCTTCTGGTCGGTGTGGTATTCGTTTCAGCACCAGCAGGGATGATCACTAACCTGATCAACGATCAGACAAGCCTGTCTGTCAGCATGACGACCATGGTCATTGCCATTTTTGCTTACTACATCATCGCCACTATCGTTCCTGTCGACAAAATCATCGGTCGCTTTTACCCACTGTTTGGCGCTCTTTTGATCTTTATGTCGGTTGGCTTGATGACAGCAGTGGCGATATCTAGCGAGCACACCGTAATGGGCGATTTCCAAGTAACGGATATGTTCACTAACCTCAACCCGAACGACATGCCACTGTGGCCAGCGCTATTTATCACCATCGCATGTGGTGCTATCTCTGGTTTCCACGCTACTCAGTCACCTTTGATGGCTCGTTGTATGGAGAATGAGAAAAATGGTCGATTCGTTTTCTACGGTGCCATGATTGGTGAAGGTGTGATTGCGCTTATCTGGTGTGCGATTGCTCTATCTTTCTTCGGTAACCTTGATGCGCTTTCTGAAGCTGTGAAAAACGGCGGCCCAGGTAACGTAGTATACAGTTCTTCATTTGGCCTGCTTGGTGTATTTGGTGGTGTGATTGCCTTCTTAGGTGTCGTGATTCTACCAATTACATCCGGTGATACTGCGTTCCGCTCTAGCCGTTTGATCTTGGCTGAATACTTCAACATGGAACAGAAAACGCTACGTAACCGCCTACTGATGGCTGTCCCTCTTTTCGTGATTGGTGGCATCCTAACTCAGGTAGACTTCGGTGTTATCTGGCGTTACTTCGGCTTCGCTAACCAGACAACAGCAGTTATGATGCTGTGGACGGCTTCAGCTTACCTACTTCGTCACAACAAGCTGCACTGGATCACTACGATTCCAGCAATCTTTATGACGACTGTCGTGGTGACCTTTATCCTAAACAACAGCACGCTAGGGTTTGGTCTACCAATGAACGTTTCTACCATCGCTGGTATCTTGTTCTCACTTGCGACAACGGCCTACGTCATCAAAAAGTCTAAAGGCAAAGGGGAAACTGACCTAGCGGATGAAGACAAGCCAAAAGTAGCGACTGAAACCGCTTAAGTCTATAGATTGGCATATTGATTAAGGCTCCTTAGGGAGCCTTTTCTTTTGTCTGAAACTGCTAAACAAGCGTCGATGAGCAAAATGCTCACGATAGCGAAAAATCAGATTAAAGCCAGTTTTCTGCATTTAAATCAGATGTAAAAAAGGCGACTTAGTGTCGCCTTGTTATCCTTTCAAGTCTCTAGTCGACCTGTTTAATCTGTAGCTCTTTTGGTACTTCAAAGAACATGTTTTCTTCACGGCCGAGTACTTCTTCTACCGAACGTGTGCCAACAAGCTCTTTGATGCGTTCCAGAATCTGATTAACCAACTCTTCTGGCGCTGACGCCCCCGCCGTTACACCTACTTTCACTTTATCGTTAAACCATTCGGGCTCGATATCTTCCGGGCAGTCTGTCAGATACCCTGGAGTACCCAGCTTTTCAGCCAGCTCTTTCAGACGAGTCGAGTTAGATGAGTTTTTAGAACCGACAACAATCACTACATCAACGTCTGTTGCCATTTCTCGTACTGCATCCTGACGATTCTGTGTGGCGTAACAGATATCGTCTTTGCGTGGCCCCTGAATCTCTGGGAAGACGCGACGCAGCTCAGTTATAACATCAGCGGTTTCATCTACAGACAATGTCGTCTGACTTACGTAATGCAGATTACTCTGGTCTTTGACTTTTGCTTTGAGAGCGGCCACATCCGCTGGCGTCTCAACTAAGTACATACCACCTTGTTCACTGGCATACTGGCCCATTGTACCTTCGACTTCTGGGTGTCCAGCATGACCGATCAAGACCACTTCCATATGACGACGGCTTGCACGAGCCACTTCCATATGAACTTTGGTTACCAGTGGGCAAGTCGCATCAAAGACGGTCAGATCACGCTCTTTCGCTTCTTTACGAACAGCCTGAGACACACCATGAGCAGAGAAAATCACAATATTGTCATCTGGCACTTCATGAAGCTCTTCCACAAAGATAGCGCCTCTTTGCTTAAGACCTTCGACCACAAATCGATTGTGCACAACTTCATGACGAACATAAATCGGCGGTTGATACATTTCTAATGCACGCTCAACAATGCTGATCGCGCGATCAACACCTGCACAAAAGCCACGTGGGTTGGCTAAAAGAATTTTCATTTCATTGCTCATAGTGATTATTTTATCGCTTCAGGCCGCTATTCTACTGACAAAATTTCAACTTCAAAAGTCACATCTTGCCCTGCTAGCGGGTGGTTGAAATCAACCGTCACTGAGTCACCCGCAATTTCGGTAATGATTCCAGGGATTTCCATACCATCAGGGCCAGAGAAAGCCATGATTGTGCCCACTTCAACTTCTGCATCACCAACAAATCTTGCACGATCCATATGATGTACATTGTCTGGGTTCGGCGCACCAAAGGCATCTTCCGCTTTCAGCTCAATCGCCTTTTGCTCACCCACTTCAAGTCCTAGCAAGCATTGCTCAAAGTTTTCACTTAGGCTGCCATCACCGATAACGAGCTTGGCAGGCTTACCCATGTTGTGCGTGCTATCCGCAACCGAGCCATCTTTAAGTTTGATTGTAAAATGCAGCGTTACTGCGGATTCCTGGACAATAGTGGTCACAATACTGTTTCCTTGTTATTGGAGATATTGGCTTCTATTCAATAGAGGCTTCGTTATAGTAAAAAGCGCTCTCTGAATCAACAGACAGCGCTTAGGGTTATTCGAACATTATCAGCTTACGCTTTTTTTTCAGCGTCTTTTTTACGAAATCCATCAAGGATAATCATTGCAGCACCAATACAAATCGTACTGTCTGCCAAATTAAACGCTGGCCAGTGGTAGTCACCCCAGAAAAAGTCTAGGTAATCGACAACATAACCGTGTACCACACGATCAAACACGTTACCCACCGCACCACCGATGATCATGGCATAAGCTACATTATTCCATTTCTCTTTTGCTGGCAGTTTACTCATCCAGTAAGTCAGCATAGCGGTTACCGCAAAAGCGATACCCGTAAACAACCAACGTTGCCAGCCAGCCTGATCGCTAAGGAAGCTAAATGCAGCACCGTAGTTATGTACGTAAAGCAGATTAAAGAAAGGCAGTACCTCAATACGATTCGCCCAGCCATAACCCATGTTATCCATCACAAACAGCTTAATACCGATATCTGCTAGAAAGATAACCAATGCTAGCCACAACCAGCGCACGCCTGATTGCTTCAAAGTGAGTGCTTGTTCGCTCATACAATTCCTAAAAGTAGCCCCAGTCAGTACTGGGGCTATATTATCTCAATAAAGTTCAACTTCTAGTTGCTATAAATTACGCGAAGCGACGTGTTTCACCTTCACCATCAACGTTAGACACACAACGACCACAAATCTTCTCATGACCTTCGATTGTGCCTACGTCTGGAGTGTGGTGCCAACAACGGTCACACTTCTCGTTTTCCGTTGCTTTCACTTCAACAAACAGACCTTCAACATCAGTTGCTTGTGCAGCCTCTGACTTCTCGCTTAGAGGTTTCACAACCGCCGCTGATGTCAGTAACGCAAAACGCAGTTCATCTTCAAGCTTGTTTAGTTTCGCCGCTAGTGCATCATCAGCATAAAGGGTCACTTCTGCTTGCAGAGAACCACCAATGGTCTTCTCTTTACGAGCATCTTCTAGCAGTTTGTTCACACCGCCACGAACCGCTTGGATTTCAGCCCAGAATTCGTTGTTAAGCTCTTCACCTTTAACTAGACCAAACAGACCTTCGTACCACTCGCCTGTGAATACAAACTTATCGCGTTCGCCCGGCATCTCGTTCCAGATCTCGTCTGCAGTGAACGACATGATTGGCGCCATCCAACGAACAAGCGCTTCTACGATGTAGTAAAGCGCAGTCTGACAGCTACGTTGAGCGTGGCCGCCAAGTTTCGCTGTGTACTGACGATCTTTAATTACGTCTAGGTAGAATGAGCCCATTTCGATAGAACAGAACTGCATTAAACGCTGTGTTACTGCGTGAGTGTTGTACTCACCGTACGCTTTCACGATCTCTTCTTGAGCAGCCAGTGCACGACCTACAGCCCAACGGTCTAGCGCCACCATTTCTTCAGCAGGAACAAGGTCCGTGGCTGGGTTAAAGCCGCTTAGGTTGGCAAGGAAGAAACGCGCAGTGTTACGGATACGACGATACGCATCTGCAGAGCGTTTTAGGATTTCATCAGAAACCGCCACTTCACCCGTGTAGTCCGTTGAAGCAACCCATAGACGCAGAATGTCAGCACCTAGCTTGTTAGTTACATCTTTTGGCGCAACCACGTTACCGATAGATTTCGACATCTTACGGCCTTGACCGTCAACCACGAAACCATGAGTAAGCACTTGCTTGTATGGCGCTTCGTCTTTCATCGCGATAGATGAAATGAGCGAAGACTGGAACCAACCACGGTGTTGGTCAGAGCCTTCTAAATATAGGTCTGCCGACGCGCCGTTGTACTCTTCACGAGCATCAACCACTGAGTAGTGAGTCACACCTGAATCGAACCATACGTCTAGCGTATCCAGTACTTTCTCGTACTTATCCGCTTCTTCACCTAGTAGGTCAGAGATCTCTAGATCCCACCAAGCTTGGATGCCTTTTTCTTCAACCAGCAGAGCGACTTTCTCTACTAATTCGATCGTATTTGGATGAAGCTCTGCCGTTTCTTTATGAACGAATAGAGCGATTGGTACACCCCAAGTACGTTGACGAGAGATACACCACTCTGGGCGACCTTCAATCATACCTTCGATGCGGCTTTGGCCCCACTCTGGCATCCACTCAACACCTTTGATTGACTCTAGTGCTTTTGCACGTAGGCCAGCTTGGTCCATAGAGACGAACCATTGTGGCGTTGCACGGAAGATGATTGGCGTTTTGTGTCTCCAACAATGCGGGTAGCTGTGCTCGTAAGCGTGGTGATGTAGAAGCGCGCCTTTCTCTTTTAGCGTCTCAACAACTGCATCGTTCGCTTTGAACACGTGTTGACCAGCAAACAGCTCAGTATCCGGCAGGTAAACGCCGTTTGAACCTACTGGGTTAGCGACTTCTAGGTTGTACTTGTTACCGACTGCAAAGTCTTCTTGGCCGTGGCCAGGTGCTGTGTGAACCACACCAGTACCAGAATCCGTTGTTACGTGATCGCCAAGGATCGCAGGAACGGTGAAATCGTAGAACGGGTGGTTAAACTGAGATAGTTCAAGATCGCTACCTTTGGCAAAACCAAGGTTATGGAAGTGCTCGATACCCGCACGATCCATCACGTCTTTCGCTAGCTCAGAAGCAACGATGATTCGCTCTTTAGAATCGCCTTCGACTTGAATCAATACGTACTCTAGATCATCACGTAGACAGACTGCGCGGTTTGCTGGCAGTGTCCATGGTGTAGTTGTCCAGATAACGATCGAGATCTCGCCTTCACCTTCGTGACCTTCGTTCAATGAGAACTTAGAGAGAAGCGCAGCTTCATCTGCCGCTTTAAAGCGTACGTCGATAGATGGAGATACTTTGTCTTTGTACTCTACTTCCGCTTCTGCAAGAGCAGAACCACAGTCAGTACACCAGTGAACTGGCTTGAAGCCTTTTAGTAGGTGGCCGTTATCTGCGATTTTACCTAGCGCACGGATGATGTTCGCTTCTGTTGCGAAATCCATAGTGCGGTATGGCTTATCCCACTCACCCATGATACCTAGGCGTTTGAAGCTCTCTTTTTGACCTTCTACCTGACCCGCAGCATAGTCACGACATTTCTGACGGAACTCAGCCGCTGTCACTTTTTGACCTGGCTTACCAACCTTTTTCTCTACCATTAATTCAATAGGTAGACCGTGGCAGTCCCAGCCAGGAATGTAAGGAGCGTCAAAACCTGAAAGTGTTTTGGATTTAATAATAATGTCTTTAAGAATCTTGTTTAGTGCGTGACCAATATGAATGTCACCGTTGGCGTATGGAGGGCCATCGTGTAGAACGAAAGATTTTTTGCCTTTCTTCGCTTTACGGATTTCGCCGTAAAGGTCTTCTTTATACCAACGCTTAAGCATTTCTGGCTCGCGGTTCGCCAGATTGCCGCGCATCGGAAACCCTGTTTCAGGAAGGTTCAGGGTATCTTTATACTCACTCATCGATTCTTAATTCCGTTGTGTTGGGCGAATGTTAGACATTATGCCAAGCGGTGGACTAGACCGTTTAGCGATTACGCTGACGCAGCCACACCCTTGCTGCTTCAGCATCCAATTCAATTTGTTGTTTCAATGCTTCAAATGAGTCAAATTTATGCTCATCGCGAAGCTTATGTAAAAGTACAATTTCTAGCTGCTTGCCATATAAATTGGCTTGAAAGTCAAATAAATGCACTTCTAGTTGCTGGCGAACCCCGTTCACGGTTGGTCGGTTGCCAATATTTGCTACGCCCCCAATTGGTTTGCCTCCAAGGCCTAAGGCCTCAACGACATAAACGCCCGATACAGGTGACACGCAACGCTTCAGTGGGATATTCGCGGTTGGAAAACCAATGGTTCTTCCTAACTTGCGACCGTGTGATACTCGACCACTGATGCTGTAATCTCGACCCAGCATTTCTGCTGCTGAGTTCAACTCATCGCTTGCCAATGCTTCGCGTATCGCAGTACTGCTGACACGCAATTGCTCAAGACAGAAACTTTGTGTGCTCACCACTTCAAAACCATGTTTTTCACCGGCTTCTTTGAGCATCTTGAAGTTGCCTTTTCGGCCTTTGCCAAAGCAGAAATCATCACCAACGACGAGAAACTTAACACCCAATCGCTTCACCAACAAGTCGCTAATAAACTCGTCCGGAGTCTGATTAGCAAAGCGCTTGTTGAAATTCACACAAAGTAAGCGTTGTATGTTCAATTTGCTCAGTTGAACAAATTTGTCTCTCAGCCGAGTTAATCGTGCTGGTGCTTTCTCTTTTGCAAACAATTCCAAAGGTTGAGGTTCAAAAGTCATGACCGTAGCAGGTAAACCTAATTTGGCTGCCTGTTCAGATACTTGACGCAGTACTGCTTGGTGACCCAAATGCACACCGTCGAAGTTTCCTATCGTCAGGACACACCCAGAATGGTGTGCTTTGATATTGTGAATACCTCGGATCAATTCCATTGGAAGCTTCTAATTCCTGTCTCTTTTATTATTAGCAAAGCGTGAAACTGACGGATTATATACTAATCCTACTTATTCTGTCGCTGCTTTTAAATCTTTTAAACGCACACCCATTATGAGGAGCGATACCAGGTAAACACCCGCACCTAATCCAATCAAAATGGTCAGTGACATCACTCGCTCAAACAGGCTCCACGTCAGCCACACTGACATGTCTTCTAATTGCCAGAGAATCGCTGCAACCATCAGCCCTCCAGCCAAAGCCAGCTTAGCAACAAAAGCGACCGTGCGGCTCGTCAGCTTGTAAACACCTGCCACGTGTAAGCCTCTATACAATAGAGACATGTTAACAAACGCAGACAATGCCGTTGCGATTGCCAAACCAACATAGCCATAGAACCAAGCAAAAATGGCGTTAAAGACCATATTGGTCACCATAGCAATGATGCCATATTTGACCGGTGTTTTAGTGTCTTGGCGAGAGTAATACCCCGGCGCTAGCACTTTGATCAGCATAAAGTTGAGCAAGCCAGAGGCATAGGCCACCAGAGACATCGAAGCAAACTGAACATCCTGAGGGCTGAACTCACCACGCATAAACAGCACCATCAGCATAGGTTTCGCTAATACCATCAAACCTAGCATCGCTGGAATACCAAGCAGTGTCACCATGCGGACTCCCCAATCCATCGTATGTGAGAAACCGTCACTGTGGGAATCGACATGCTTGCGTGATAGTGCCGGCAAAATGACCGTTGCGATGGCAATGCCAAACAATCCAAGCGGGAATTCTAACAGGCGATCAGAATAGTAGAGCCAGCTGATAGAGCCTGTCTGAAGGAAACTGGCAATAAAGGTATCAAACAGCAAATTGATCTGACTGACCGATACACCAAATAAAGCAGGGATCATTAGAGTGCGGATTTTCACTACTCCAGGATCACGCCATCCCCATTGAGGCTTAACCATGACGCCTGCTTTAATAAGGAAAGGGATCTGGAACAAAAACTGAACCAAGCCACCAAGGAATACCCCAATAGCAAGACCGATTTCAGGCTGCGCCATATTCGGCGAAATAAACCACGCCGAGAGGATGATCATGACATTGAGAAACACTGGCGTAAAAGACGATACCGCAAACTTACCCATGGTATTAAGAATCGCACCAGATAACGCGACAAAAGTAATGAACCATAAATAAGGAAAGGTGATCTTGAGGATGAAGCTCGCTAACTCAAACTTTTCAGCCGATGGCCCGCCGTTCATCCAGTCCAGGAACCAGCCAAAGCCAAATAGTGCCGTGACCACACCAGAGCCTAAAACTCCCAGCACTGTAACGATAGAGACAAGTACACCTAAAGTACCCGCAGCTCTGGCAATCAACTGACGGGTTTTATCCATATCACCTGCGGCATGGTACTCCGTCAATACTGGTACAAATGCCTGAGAAAACGCCCCTTCAGCAAACAGGCGACGTAAGAAATTCGGAATTTTATTGGCAAAGAAGAAGACGTCAGCGCTGGCGCCCGCCCCCATCAAATTCGCCACTACTACATCGCGCACTAAACCAAGCACACGAGAAATCAAAGTCATAGCACTAACAATCATGCCTGACTTGAGCAGACGTTTACTCACAGCTACCTCGGGAATCCTGCAATACTTTCAATAAGGCTCCACTCTATGACAGGAATGTCGGGGCTAGAGCAGATTAGTATTAGCAATGAAAAAAAAATACTGATAGAATCCCCGCCATCTTAACCGTGAAGACCTATCTAATCCAAAATTTGTTTGGCTCCGATTGGTTTTTACACAAATCATTTGACATTTAAGCGCAAATGAGGGATATTCCTCGCCCTTAAATTGTCACCGAACTTAAGTTTTTGGGAGTTAGACCCTTGGCAAATAGTAAATCTGCTAAGAAGCGCGCTATCCAAGCTGAGAAACGTCGCCAGCACAACGCTAGCCGTCGTTCTATGATGCGCACTTACATGAAGAAAACTGTTGCTGCTATTGAAGCAGGCGACAAAGAAGCTGCAACTGCTGCATTCGCTGTAGTTACACCTATCCTAGACCGTATGGCAACAAAAGGCCTTATTCACAAGAATAAAGCAGCTCGTCATAAGTCTCGTTTCGCTGCTGCAATCAAAGCTCTTTAATAGAACTCTGATTCCCCAGTGAAGAAAAAACCGGCTAGCGCCGGTTTTTTTATATCTCAAATTCAGTACTGAGCCGCCCAGCTCTCATGTCACACCTAATCCATAGCTTCGCTGCAGTATAAACTGTGCAATAGATGGATCATCGACTTCACTTCTTCACTACTCAATGTATAAAACACAGTTTGTGCTTCTTTACGTGTATTCACTAAGCCATCACGGCGCAGCCAGGCTAAATGTTGCGACAACGCAGACTGACTCAGCTCAAGCTTGCTACACAATTCCCCAACTGACAATTCTTGGTTATGCAATAAGCATAAAATCTGCAAGCGCCTCTCATTCGCCATCGCTTTCAGTAGTACCACCGCTTTGGCAGAATTCTTTTCCATTTCTTGTAAATTCATCGGCTAGTACCCCTTGAAACAACAAAACATCAACAAATCTCAGCCTGCAATTTATAAATTGATACATTTATAGCTGATACTAATCTATTTACATCCAGTAATCTATTTGTAGAAATGAAAAAGAACCTCACTGGAAGAGATTCGTGAAGTCTGCATCACAGACATTCTTCACCGCTGGGTGTTGAATCATTCGCTCAGCAAAAATAACGTAATATTCCTCTTTGAGTTCATCGATGTGTCCAATCAACTGCAAAGGTAAATCACTTTCTACCTCTGATACATATAAAGAAGGTGCAAGAAAGATGACATCATGATGGTAACGAGCGAATGACTTCATTAATGCAACGTCATCAAACTCTCCCAGAATATTCGGCTGAAGACCTTGTCGATCAAACCATTGTAAGACCTTACGTCCCATTGCCGTGCGGCTACCCGGTATCAACAGCTTTCTTTGCTCCAATACTGCCGGGAAACGCGCCTGATCCACAGTGCTACTAGAAAAAAAGCTCATATTGCACTCCCCCAGTTTTTTACTGTACAAACCAGGGCTTTGACTAGAGTCGACCGGGCAATCAGACAAAATCATATCCAATTTGTGTTGAGCAAGCTGCTCAAGCAGCATTTCATGCGTTGATTCAAAACAACGCAGATGAATGCTGTTATCGGGTGGCACTGTAGTCATTAAAATCTTACTGACCAATCGTTTAGATAAGGCATCCGCCACCCCCACATCAAACAGAATATTAGAGCGTTGGCTATAGTTGACGATATCCAGCATCTCGTAACTCAGACCGAACATACGATCAGCGTATTTAAACACTAGCTGTCCCAGCTCCGTGGGCTCAATACTTCTGCCATTTCTTTTGGTCAGTTTGCCATCCATGCGCTCTTCTAGAGCTTTAATTTGCCCTGTTACCGTTTGAGGAGTAAGGAACAAAGCATCGGCCGCCTTGGTCACTGAACCCTGTTTACATACCATCCAAAAGTAATAGAGATGGTTGTAATTTAAGTGCGACATGAAAAATCTCTCTGTATTACATATGGCTATGGTTATAGCAGAACCTTCAGATGACAACAATAACTCGAAAAAACCTTTCTTTTATTTAAAAGTAGATAGTTTTACCGAAAACACAAAAAAGTTATATGACAGCCTTGTGTCAGAATCGCTGGCTAAAAATTGCGATTTTGTGAAATAAGCCCTCTTTAAACACAAATCTTAAGACTTCAAAAACAAACAAAAATTTCATTATTTATCAAAGCCTTAAAGTGCATGTAAATTTAAAAATACATGCACTAAACCCGTGTCCAGATAAATAATTTTCTATTACACACAACTGTAATATTAATGAAATATTTCCCATCTAGTATCGCCCACAGTTTCAACAACCGACCAATACAAACTTAATACGGTCCACGGAGAAAAATTATGAACCAAGCTACTACTACAGCGGCGCCTATATCGAGCACTACTCGCTGGTTACGCTGGGCTAACTTGGCATTCATGTTATATCTACTGCTTCTAGCAGTATCTATGGTAGGCAGTGGCTTTAAATGGGCAACAGGCGATCAAGCTAAAGTCTTGTTCGAATTCGCATCTCACCCAGTAGCAGGCCTGATGATCGGTCTTGTCGCAACAGCTCTTATTCAATCTTCTAGCACAGTGACATCGATTATCGTTGGTCTAGTGGCTGGCGGCCTTCCAGTAGAAACCGCAATCCCAATGATTATGGGTGCAAACATTGGTACTACAGTAACCAACACATTAGTTTCCCTTGGTCACATTCGTGATAAAGAAGAGTTCAAACGTGCTTTTGCAAGTGCAACAATTCACGACTTCTTTAACCTTCTGGCCGTTGCTATTTTCCTACCATTGGAAATGATGTTTGGCATTCTGGAGAAAATTTCTCACTGGTTAGTGTCACCATTCCTAGCGACTGGCGACATGAGTATGAAAGGCCTGAACTTCATCAAGCCAATCACTAAGCCTGTTGTAAGCGCAGTGAAAGAGCCTCTTGCTACATTTGGTGATACTGTTGGTGGCGTACTACTTATCGTTATTGGTATCGCAACCATCTTCGTTGCTATCACTGTGATGGGTAAACTGATGAAGAGCCTAATGGTTGGCCGTGCTCGTGAAATTCTAAAGAGCGCTATTGGTCGTGGCCCGATTCACGGTATTTTCTCTGGCTCTGTGGTTACTGTACTGGTTCAGTCTTCATCAACAACAACCAGCCTAATGGTTCCACTGGTTGGCTCAGGTGTATTGAAAGTTCGTGACGTATACCCATTCACTCTAGGTGCCAACATCGGTACATGTATTACCGCACTATTGGCGGCAACAGCAGCATCAGGTGAGTTCGCAGTATTCGCTCTACAAATTGCTTTGGTACACCTAGCGTTCAACATCCTAGCCACAGTCTTTATCTTTGGTATTCCGTTCCTACGTGAACTACCAGTTAAAGCCGCTGACATCATCTCTGATATGGCAGTGAAGAACAAGGCTGTAGTGGCTGGTTACCTTATTGCGGTATTCCTTGTACTGCCAGGTAGCATCCTAGCACTGACTGCTTAATTCAAAGCACCATCGCTTATTCAAAGCCCGCAACCTAGGTTGCGGGCTTTTTTGTTTGTCTACGCTTAGCTGATGAAGAAGGGAACGGGGTTTCATCCTGCGGATGAGCTAAAGAGCTAAGTTGTGGTTAAGTGAACAATACTAGTTTTCAACGAGGCGACGCTCGATCCCACTTTCCAGTAACAAAACGCTCCATAAGGTGCCGCCCGTTCTTTCTCGCTTAAAAAAGCCGCCCTGCGATAGGCGGCTCTTTAACAACTCGTGCTGATTACACTGAGAATGGGTATTGGATCGGATCATGGTACTCGTAGCCCTCAACCCAGAAATCATCCAGCGTGACCCAAGTTTCCAAATCTTCTAGAGACTTGATATCCGGGTTGATATGGAACCTAGGTGATGCCAAAGGCTCTCGCTTCAACTGAACGTCACGCATCAACTCAAGCTGATCTTCATAGATGTGAGCATTCACTATCTTGTGGTAAGCCAGCCCCGGTTTTTTACCTGTAATCTGAGCCATAATAGCCAAGAACACGTACACCTGAACCATGTTGAAATTCAGGCCAAGAGGCACATCACATGAGCGCTGAGTACTATTGAGGTAAAGCGTATCACCTAACAACGAGAAGTGATGGCTATACATGCAAGGGCGTAAACACCCCATATGGAACTCACCTGGGTTGTAGAAGTTGAGGATTTCGCCGCGGTCATCAACCCCACGCGTTAAATCATCAACAATCTTACGTAGCTGGTCGATATGACCACCGTCAGGCTTAGCCCAAGCACGCCCCTGAACACCATAAACGCGGCCCATGTCATCCTCACCTTTTCGATAAGGGTTATTGAGCCAAGCTTGGTTTAGGTTTGCATTAGCGTCCCAAGTTTTGGTACCGAGCTTGCGAAAATCTTCCGCACTGTCGTAACCACGAATATAACCGAGTAGCTCAGCCACCGCGGCTTTCCAAAAGCTTTTACGCGTTGTCACTAATGGGAACTGGTTGTGGCCAACATCATAAGTCAGATCAGCGTTGATAACCGTCAGGCAGCGTTTGCCTGTACGTTCGTTTTCAATCCACTCACCTTGCTCAACAATTCGCTGACAGAGATCTAAATACTGTTTCACACCCGTTCCTTACTTCGTTTGTTGTGGAATTTCATCTTTATAATGACCACGCTTGTAAGCCCATACCATCATCAGGATACCAACGATAACCATAGGTAGAGATAGGATCTGTCCCATAGAGATAAATCCACCGAACAAACCAAGATGGGCATCAGGCTCACGAACGTATTCAACAAGGAAACGGAATGTACCATATCCTGCTAAAAATAGCCCTGAGACCGCACCGAGAGGGCGTGGCTTTTTGATGAACCAATTAAGGATGAAGAACAACACAATGCCTTCAAGAAGCATTTCATACAACTGAGATGGGTGGCGAGGTAAAGGGCCGCCATTAGGGAAGACAATCGCCCATGGCACATCCGTCACTCGGCCCCATAATTCGCTGTTCATGAAGTTACCTAAGCGCCCCATTCCGAGGCCAAAAGGTACTAATGGCGCGATAAAGTCAGCAACACCGAAGAAAGTACGACCATTCTTCTTGGCATACCAGAACATTGCCGTGATGACCCCAAGCAGTCCACCGTGGAATGACATGCCTCCGGTCCACACTTTGAACAGGTACAGAGGGTCTTGGAGGAACAAATCAAAGTTGTAGAAAATAACGTAACCGACTCGTCCGCCGATCACCACCCCAAGGAAACCAGCAAACAGCAGATCGGAGACTTGCTCTCTCGTCCATCCACTGTCTGGCTTATCTGCTCGTCGATTGGCTAGCCATAAAGCAAACGCAAAACCGACCAGATACATCAGCCCATACCAGCGAATTGACAGTGGACCGATCGAAACCAGAACAGGATCGATATTAGGAAATTCAAGGTATCCCTGAGACATAGAATAATTACTCTTTTGGTATTCAGATAATTAGATGAGAGTCCGTTACAGCAACATAGTTCCGGCAACAAAGACTAAAAAGACCGCAAAGATTTTTTTCAATGTTGCCGTCGGTAAGGATGTCGCCAATTTAGCGCCGATGCGAGTCGTCAACATGGATGTCGAAGCAATGGCAATCAGTGCTGGCACATAAACATATCCCAAACTGTAAGCTGGTAATGATTGTGCCTGATAACCATGCAAGATGAAACCTATCATACCTGAGATGGCGATAAAGCAACCGCACACAGAAGAAGAGCCGACCGCTTTACGCATTTCAATACCGTGTCGATTAAGAAATGGCACAGACAACGACCCGCCCCCGATACCTGCTAAGCTCGACACCATCCCAATCCCAGTGCCAATCGCTACAGTGGCACTGTTGCCAGGCATGATTTTCTGGCTCTTGCGCTTTATCGAAAACAGCATTTGCACCGCTAAGCACAGCACTATCACGCCAAACACTTTCGGTAGGTACTGGGAAGGAATCCACTCCGCAACATTCGCGCCGAGAAAACCGCCCACGACCACGCCGGGCATCAGCCATTTCACCACATACATATCCACATTACCGAGTTTGAAGTGATTAAATGCCGAAGAACCTGAAGTGACAATAATGGAAGCCAGAGAGGTCGCCAAAGCGATTTGCATACTAATCGCGGGATCAATCCCAGCCATAGGAAGCAAGAAGAGCAACGCTGGCACCACAATCAAACCACCACCGATGCCAAGCAGTCCTGCCATCACTCCAACAATACCACCAAGAAGGAGCAGCAAGACTAAAAATTCAATATTCACGTTTTTCCTTATCGTTTACCAGCACGGATAAAGCCTGCAAAGCCTTTCTCCTCAAAGAAAGTTTGCATCATAGTATAAATGTCATTGCCATAAGGCTGCATCAGAGCTTTGTCAGCAAGTTCGCGTAATTCCGTACTATCGATATGACGCAGTAAGTACTTCACCTTAGCAACATTCGACGTGTTCATACTCAAGCTACGGTAACCCAGCCCCACCATGAGAAGCGCGCCGATAGGGTCACCCGCTAATTCACCACAAATACACACCGGCAGTTGAAGTTGCTGACAAGTCTGTTGGATATGATTCAGTGCCATGATCACAGCAGGATGCATCGACTCATACACATCCGAGACTCGCGCATTGTTGCGATCCACGGCAAGTAAGTATTGCGTCAGATCGTTCGTACCAATAGAAACAAAATCCACTTTTTCCGCAATCAGCGGCAACAGATAAATCATTGATGGTACTTCGATCATCACACCAATAGCTGGCATTTTAACTCGTTCATCCAATTCAGCGACTTCTTGATGAGCACGCTCTATCAAATCAATCGCATCATCCAATTCTTGAGCCCCTGATACCATTGGCAACAAGATGCTCAAATTATCGTGCTCCGCACTGGCTCGCATCATGGCGCGAATTTGCATCAGGAAGATATCTGGATGATCAAGCGTAAAACGAATGCCACGCCAACCAAGGAAAGGGTTATCTTCTTCAATTGGCAGGTAAGGTAGCGCTTTATCTCCACCAACATCTAGCGTACGCATGACCACGCGCTTGTCGGGGTATGTATTCAGGACTGACTGATACTGAAGAGTTTGTTCGTCTTCAGAAGGAAAACGATGTTGAAGCAAAAAAGAAATTTCGGTTCGATATAGGCCGACCCCATCGACCCCTTGGTTCACGGCAATGTTCGCATCTGCGCTCAAACCAGCGTTGAGCATGACTTCAATACGCACATCATCGCTGGTGCATGCCGGTTCAAGAATTCGCTGGTTGACCATGGTCGCCAGCTCGCTCTCTTCATGAGCCAGCTCGCGATACTCTTTGAGTAGCTGCTTACCTGGAGAGACAAAAATCTTACCGCTGTAACCATCGACGATGCCACGCTTGCCATTAATCGGCTTAGGATTAAGTGTCACCCCCATCACTGCAGGAATACCCAGCGCACGAGATAGAATTGCCGCGTGAGAGTTTGCCGCCCCTTCGAGGGAGACTACCGCAAGGAGCTTTTCCTTAGGAATCGAAGCCAGCAAGGTTGCTGTTAACTCGCGTACAACCAATATAACGGGCTTTTCAATAGAAGGCTGATCTTTCTCGGTATTGTGGAGGAAGAAAAGTAAACGTTGACCTAGCTCTTTTATGTCCTGTGCACGCTCTCTGAGATACACATCTGACATACGAGCAAAACGGTTAGAGTAGCTCTCAACCACTTGCCTCAACGCCCAATCAGCGCGATCCCCCTTTTGAATCTGCGTTTTGAGGTCCTTTCGCAACATTGGATCATTCAACAAGTGCGTAAACAGATCGAATATCGCTAAGGTATCTTTGTTAATTTCGCTATCGAGCTTTTTACGCATACGACGAAAATCACTCAACGCATCTTCAATCGCCAGCAGTAACCACTCTTGCTCACGGTCAATGTCCAAGGTCGAAGCCGGATACACATCCGCTAAATCTGGTTGTGTGTCATCCCACCAAAACTCGCCGATAGCCACACCGGAGGATGCGGGAATACCTTTGATGGTATGAAGTTTCTTCTCGAGACGCCAATGCCCCTGAGTTTGAGCATGAGCAATGATCACCGCTAGCTGAGCAGCTAATGTGACCAGAAAAGACTCTTCCATCTCATCAAACTGGCGCGGTTGCTTTTGTTGGACCACCAGTACACCAAGCACCTGCTTGCGATAGATGATCGGGGTGCCCAAAAAGCTTTGGTAGACCTCTTCGCCAAGTTGAGAGAAGTATTTGAAATTAGGATGCCGAGAAGCTTCAGCAAGATTGAGAGGTTCAGCGCTGCGTTTGACCAAGCCGACCAAACCTTCGCTGAAGTTGATGTGGATTTTATTGCCTTTGAAACGCAAGCCTTGAGTCGCCATCAACTCAAGGCGCTGCATCTCTTCGTTAGCGAGATAGACAGTGCAACACTCTGTATTCATCGCGCTGCAAGTTTGCTTAACTAAAACCTTCAATGCCTGATGCACATCTTCGATTTTAGATACCTGTTCAACTATGTCCCTTAGTTGAGAAAGCATGCCTATCCTCTTCTGTGTTTACGCTTACCCTTAGCTCTGCGCTCTTTAAACGGCATCGCTACAGAGGCGAATTCTTTCATTGCTCGACGGTATACATCGCGCTTAAAAGACACCACTTGCCTGACTGGATACCAATAACTTACCCAACGCCAACCATCAAATTCAGGGGAATTTCCTCGCTGCATATTAATTCGTGATTCATCACAATCCAGACGAAGAAGGAACCATTTCTGTTTTTGTCCGATACAGACAGGTTTTGAATCCCAGCGCACTAATCGCTTTGGTAGTTTGTACCTTAACCAATGACGGCTAGTTGCCACAATTTTTACGTCTTTTTTAGTAAGACCAACCTCTTCATATAGCTCGCGAAACATTGCCTGTTCAGGTGTTTCGCCGTCATCAATTCCCCCTTGAGGAAATTGCCAAGAATGTTGCCCGTATCGTTTAGCCCAGAAGACCTGACCATGGTTGTTACAGATTACAATTCCCACATTTAAGCGGTAACCATCGCCATCTATCACTGGCCAACCTCTAATAAATTCTTAATTACAGTGATTTTTCCACATATCCCCAGATGTAGCAAACTTACTAGTGTGACTGATACGTAAAATATGGCGTAACTTAGTCTTTATGGATAACTTTTAACCCGAAACACGGTTATTCACATAAAGGTGAGACATAGTCCACATTTATTCACCTTTTCTGTGCATAACCATGTGAAGAATCTTAGAGAAAGTGATCATTCTTTATCCATGATCACATCAGGTTTAATACAAGTTTTCAAACATCAAAAATAAAATACATATAAATCATAAAGATAAATAAAAACAATCAAAGTAATCACCAAGATACCGATCGATAAAACAACACTCACTCAGATCGGTCAAAGATCCACCACCGAGACTTTTATCCACACCACCAACTCAGCAAGGCAACTTATGACCAAAAACTCAAGCAAATTATTGCCCCTAAAACACTGTTAATTCATACACTCCTGATAAAAACCCCTCCAATCTCAACAACACCTGTGGATAACCCCTTAACTGATGATCTTTTAGACACTAAGATCAACTTTCAATCAGCCACATTTGGATCGATTTCCGTTACAATAACGGCCACGTTTGACCACCCCGATGATCCACATGAAGCCCGAACCTAAATCAGAAACCGAACTGCTCGATCGAGCGAGAGATATTGCTGGCGTGAGTTTTAAGGAACTGGCGGATGAGGCGAACCTAACAGTTCCACCAGATCTCAGAAGAGATAAAGGCTGGGTGGGTCAACTATTGGAATGGCATCTGGGCGCAATTGCGGGAAGCAAACCCCAACAAGATTTTGAACAGCTCGGGATCGAGCTGAAAACGATCCCGATCAGCTATACGGGCAAACCTTTGGAAACCACCTTTGTCTGTGTCGCACCATTGATGGGAGTACAAGGACTGACTTGGGAAACCAGTCACGTACGTAACAAGCTATCACGAGTGCTTTGGGTTCCTGTCGAAGGGGAGCGAGAGATCCCACTTGCTGAGCGCCGGGTAGGGTCACCTTTAATATGGTCACCAAGTGAAAGCGAAGAGTTACAGCTCAAAACGGATTGGGAAGAATTAATGGAACTGATCGTACTGGGACATGTAGAACAAATTACCGCTCGACATGGTGAAGTCCTGCAACTGCGACCAAAAGCCGCGAATAGCAGAGTATTGACCGAAGCGTATGGATCGAGCGGCAAGCCTATAATGACTTTGCCGCGAGGGTTCTATCTTCGAACTCAATTTACGGCTCAGATCCTTGAACAAAACTTTGTTTGATCTAATGCGTGGTCAATGACAGTTCAACATCATGATAAAGCGGGCCATCTCCAGCACCACATTCATCATAAGCGTTATGTAACCTTAGATAAGCCCTTTCAACTCCCAAACGTAATAGCTCTTCTTTGACAGAGTCGAGAGACTCAAAGTGAATCGGCTCATCATCTTGTTTAATCGGTTCCAGTTTATGCTTGTATTCCACTGCAAGAAGGTAATGTGAGAGATCCGAACAACCAATAACAAACACCTTAGGTGGCTGATAACTGTCTTTGTGATGTCCATGAATCCATTTATCTAATTGGCTTTTTTGCATAGCTCACCTCCACTTTTAAATTCTAGTTAACTATACAAATTTTGCGAAATTGTTATCGATTACCGTTTCTTCTAATGTGACGATGCCCTATATTGGGATAACAAAGAGAAATTGAGTAAGGAAGTTCAATGCAATACAACAAGTTACCTCATTCCACTCTTGAAATTAGTAAAATCTGTCTGGGCACCATGACCTTTGGTGAACAAAACACGGAACAAGACGCTTTCAGTCAGCTGGATTATGCACTCGAACGTGGTGTGAACTTCATCGATACCGCCGAAATGTACCCCGTCCCCCCTAAAGCGAATACCCAAGGTTCCACTGAGCAATATATTGGCAACTGGCTGAAAAAATCAGGTAAGAGAGAGAAAGTCGTACTGGCGACGAAGATTGCAGGGCCAAGAAACGTCCCTTACATTCGAGATAACATGAGTCTGGATCGGCGTAATATTCATCAGGCGATTGATGACAGTTTACAACGTCTGCAAACCGACTATGTCGACCTTTATCAGCTACATTGGCCACAGCGCCGGACCAATTGCTTTGGTCAACTCAACTACCCCTACCCTGATGAGCATGAAGAAGTCACTCTGATTGAAACGCTCGAAAGCATGGCAGACCTGATAAAAGCGGGCAAAGTGCGCTACATCGGCGTCTCCAATGAAACACCTTGGGGAGTAATGACGCTACTGCGCCTGGCAGAGAAACATGAACTGCCGCGTATTGTTTCAATTCAGAACCCGTATAACCTACTCAATCGTAGTTTTGAAATCGGTTTGTCTGAAATCAGTCACTATGAAGGTGTTCAGTTGCTTGCCTATTCACCATTGGCATTTGGTTGCCTGAGTGGTAAATACCTAAACAATGCTCGACCAGATGGCGCTCGCTGTTCCCTATTCGAACGCTTTGTCCGTTACTTTACACCGCAAGGTATCCAAGCGACTGAAGCCTACGTCAATTTAGCTCGAGAACACGGGCTTGATCCGGCAGAAATGGCATTGGCGTTTGTCAATCAGCGCCCTTTCGTTGGCTCCAACATCATAGGAGCAACGAATCTAGAGCAGCTTAAATCGAACATTGACAGTCTTGATGTCGTATTAAATGAAGAGTTGCTTCAAGGACTTCAGGCAATTGGCACGACTTATTCCAATCCTTGTCCTTAGTGAAAAACCAGCTACTGTATCAGTAGCTGGTGATAAGGTTCGGGCCAGTGAAGCAAACTGGCCCTTTTTATTACGTAGGTATTCGCGCACTGAGTACTCGACGAAGATGACGAATACGACGTTCGGCTTTGACGCTATCTGGTTCAGTTTGACCTACAGGACGACCATCTTGTTCTAAACCAATATCGCGTAGCAGATGGGCATTTTCCCATGGAATCTGAAACGCGCTGCGGCGAACCCGACGTTTCCATTCACGCTCTTCGCGACGTAGATCAGCTTTTACTAGTAGCGTAGCAAGTTTTAGATATACAGAATGACTCATGATAGTTCTCCAGTTGGATGATAGACAGCTGGGAAAAGATCAACGAATAGACTGATAAAATGAGGACATTTTTAATTCGCTGCTTTCCCGCAGCCAATTAAAAATAAATGGATACGGACTAATTACATTACTTGGGTAGATCGGCGATCAAATGAAGCGGGCTTATTTTGTTTAGCCGCCATGATCGATACTTGATCGCAAGACGCAGTAATCAATGAATTGACGTTGAAATGTTTCATTGTGCGCCTCCTAGCAATGTATTAATCCAAATAGAAAAGTGTTTCGATATGTGAGCTTGTGCTCACGGTTAAATTCTATGCATAGACGGTGATATTTCAACCACTTTGTTGCATAAAATTAAAATACAATTTTTTAACCTAAAAATAACCACATCAAACTCATGAATATAAGATATTCCACTAGGTGATATAAGCTTCAACAATTAATGCTCTATGAAAATAAAAAAGCCACACTGCTGAGAGTGTGGCTTTATGTAAATAAAACAGCTAATTACACTGTCGTATCACTGATTAAGTTATGTTTGTTAAGTAATCGGTACATAGTGGCACGCGATACACCCAACTCTTTCGCTGCCATTGACACCTGACCAGAATGAGATTCAAGCACCAATAGAAGTGCGTCACGTTCACTACGCTCACGGATACTCTTCAAGCTGCGTTTGCCATCGCTACGTTTAGGCAAATCGAGGTGTTCCTCATCCAACATCACTGTCTCAGACATCAGAACAATACGCTTGATCTGATTCATCAACTCACGGACATTGCCCGGCCAGTGATAACGCGTCAGAGCACGTGTAGCTTCTTCTGTGTAACTGCGAGCCTGAGCGTTGTATTCCTTAGAATATTCCTGAAGGAAATGACGCGCGAGTATCGCGATATCCCCCGCACGCTCTTTTAAACTTGGCACGTTTATACGCAAGACATTGATGTAGTGATAAAGCTCTTCATTAAAATCACCATCAATCAGGGCTTTTTCGATATCCGCCGAGTTGGCTGCCAGAATACGCACATCGATTTCCTGACGACCATTCACTGTCTCAATAGTACCTTCCTGAAGGAATCGCAGTAAATTCAACTGCTGAGACTTGGGAAGAGTAAGAATATCGTTAAGCAGTATGGTGCCGCCATCCGCCTTTTCTAGAATCGAAGGCTCAGAGGCATCGTCGCGGTTAATACCAAATAAATCGCTCTCAAGGCGCCTTTCCGACATAGCTCGACAATTGACGGAAATGAACTCTTTCTGCGCACGAGAAGAGGTTTTATGCACGGCGCGAGCCACGGTTTCTTTACCGGTACCACTCTCACCATAAATCAGAATGCTGACGTCAGTTGGACCGATACGTTTGATCTGATCGCGCAGACGCTTCATTGGGATCGACTCTCCGATCAGCCCCATGTCATTATTACTGCCATAGTGTGGCCAGACTTTTTTCTCTAACTTGAGCATACCAAGTTGGTGGCCAATAGTGCTGAGAAGCTGAGCATCCGGGATTGGCGCAGTGAAAAAGTCGATACAAAAGTTAACGATAAACTGGCAAATGGTATCTGAACTTAATTGCGATTCACGGATAAATGCGAGCCAACGGACTTGCTTATGGTTACTCACCAAATTCGCAATACCATTGAGACTGAACTCGTCATGACTAAGGTCGACGATGCCAATGCAAGGCCCTGTTTCGCTGAACAAAGCGTCCGCTTTGCGTAAATCTGCACACTGAGTACAACGCCATCCTACTTGCTCTAACACCGACAGCCAGGGCTCATACGTACCACCGACAACGATAAGTGAACCAGGAATGGAGTCCATTCGGAACTGACTAGCCATGAAATGTATCCCTATTGATTCAAATTTTAATGCTGTGCCTCCAGAGGCACCAAAACTTAGCCGTTACATTATAGAGACTCGACAAGATAATCTGTCTCATTACTAAGACTAGCCAGTGAATTATATAAATACCAAACAACAATGCGATCAACATTCGGCACGAGTATGCATCTCTCGACACAAAACGAGACATAGTGCTAAAGCTCTACTGCAACAATTTCAGACATTGCACCTATGCCAGATAAGAAAAATCCGGTACAAGCCTTACCTATACCGGATTCCATTTAAAGTAATGTTTACATGTTATGCCAAAGCTTGCTCTGGTGGTTGTACGTTATAACGTCGAATGTCTTTTAATAGCATCATCGCCACAACAATACTCAACGCGATGTTTGACAGCGGGTAAGCAATCCAAATGCCCGGCACACCCATCAGCTTAGGCATTATGAACAAGAAAGGTAGCTGAATCAGCATATTACCTATGGTGACAAACATGGCTTTGCTGCCTTTATTGATCGCCTGATAGTAGGCTCCGGCAACCACAAGGAATCCATCCAACGCAAGTGCAAACATGTGTAATCGAATACCAAGAATCGTATTATCGACCAATTGAGTATCCGTTGAGTTAAATACAGAGACAAATTCGCGTGGGAAGATATTCAGCAAAAGAACAAACGCCATACCGATGACCACCGAGCTGACCATCGCCACTTTGAGTAATTTGCGAATATTGGCCTGATGACGTGCGCCATGATTATAACTTACCAGCGGTTGCATACCGTTAGCGATACCCTCAGCAGTCAAGTAATACACTGTGACGATATAGCCCAAAATAGCATAAGCACCAATCAAGAGCTGATCGCCGTATTGAGCAAACAAGCTATTGTGCAACGCCACCATCATCGAACCATAGGCGTACATAAAAAAGCTGGATGTACCGATGGAAAATATCTGAGGCACTAGCGCTAACTTAAGTTTAAGCTCATGAATTCGTAGGCGAAGTTTGGCTCTTTGTGAGAAGAAGTACCCCACTCCCAATAAGGTCACAACCATCTGAGCAATTCCAGTCGCAATCGCCGCACCAGTCAGCTCCCAACCTAGCCAAGCAATAAATAGGTAGTCGAGCACAATGTTGATTAGCGCTCCTACAACCATCAACATAGTCGCCAAATTTGGGCTGTCATCATTGCGTAGCAAAAATGGCATGGCAATCGAGCCAAGGGTGAATACGCTGGCACCTATCAGGATATGCAGATACTGTAATCCCAACTCAAACACACGTCCTTCAGCCCCTTGCCAACGCAAGAAATCATCAGCGAAGAAAAACAGTAACCCAGACACCACAGGAGTTAACGCCAGTAAGAGCACCAAACCTGTCGCCAGAGTTTGTTTCGCGCCTAGTGCGTCTTTTTCACCTTGACGAATCGACACCATCGCCCCGGTACCCACGCCCACCAGCATACCAATTCCTAGAATTGAGCCAATCACAGGCCAAGCAACATTGATTCCTGCGAGCCCATCAGCGCCAACATAGCGACCAATAAATACACCATCGACCACCTGATAAAAGCCATTGACCAGCATGGCAGCGACGGTTGGAATTGTGTATTTCCAAAACTGTTTATATATGGAAGTTTGCATTTCTCTCACCATAAGTTAGCCAGGCTAACTAAATAGTTAAATTGAAAATTGTTGAATCCGTTAGCCTTTTAGTGACTTTTCCAACAGAGATACAAGCTGCCCTGCTTCTTGTTCCGTCAGTTTGTTGCTCATTGCTTGCGCAATATGCTGATAAACTAACTGTTCTTTCGATAAATCCTTTAACACCTGCTCACTCAGTATGACTCGCTTTGAACGTGCATCCTGCAGACAAGAGATACGTGAAACCAATCCTTTCTTTTGCAACCGCGCGACCATATTCGACGCGGACGGTTTGGTTACTTTCATCTCATTGGCTAGGTCAGTGATGCGAATTCCCTCAGGAAATTCTTCGATAACCCTCAAGTAGTCATACTCGTTAAAACTCAATAGAGATAAAGGGTCTTCTTTAGCATGCACTCGCCACGCTTTGGCACAAAAACGTTCCAATTCAATCAGACAATTTTCCAGAGCCATAAAATCTCAGTCTAATTAGTTAGCAAGGCTAACTATTTTAGTGTCAGTAGAAATAGATGGCAATAAAAAACCGCTGCGAGGCAGCGGCTTTATCATTCAATATTGGTTCAGTTGGAGGCTTGTTGTTGATCCTGAGCCTTTTTGGCTAACTGTTCTTCTTTGACCTCATTGTAAATTCGGGTCAATTCCAAGAACGAATAACGATGCTCAACGTACTCATACACATTAAACGAAATAGCGAGTTTGTAGAGGGAGATCGCGCTCGCGTAGTCACCTTGGCTCTGGTAACGCTTGCCTAGGTAGAAATAGGCTTCTGTTAGACGTTGCGCTAACAAGGTATTGTCGCGTGTACCGACTAAGATCGCTTTGAAGGCTTCATCTTCCGAGATTTCACCTAAAGTGATTGCCACTAGCACCCAGCCCCACTGTTCGTCACGTTGCTCATAACGGGACATTAGCTCTGCAGCGGCTGCCTGAGGATCTTTTTCCGATTTAACAATATATAACCAAAGCGCTCGGAAAGGGTCTGCCGTATCTTCTTGGTAATGCTCTGTCATATCTTCTAATGCAAGATCGATACGACCACCGTAATACAATGCGATCGCACGATTACGGGCAGCATAGGAGTTTGCAGGGTCAAGTTCCAAAGTAGAGTCAAACGCATCATAGGCAGCGTCATACTCTCCGACCTGAGTGAAGTAAACGCCCAGTAAGTTAAACAGATCTGGCTGCGTAGGGTTAAGCGACAGTGACTGATTGTAGTCTAATCTGGCCAAGTCACGCAGGCCTACACTGTCGTAGTAGTTGCCACGCTCATAAAGCATTTTAGCTCGGACTTCTTTAGGAAGATCCTGACGTTGAAGTAACTGACTCAAACGAGCGATCTGCACTTCTTGCTGAACGCTTGCTTGCAACGGCACAGCCATTGGTGGGTAAAGCCACTCAGCACTGTTATTTGATGTAGTGGCACAACCTGCCGTCACCAATAACGCTAAACTAAGTGTTGCGGTTTGAAACCATTTCACAAATAAGTACTCCTGTTGCTGAGCCCGCTGCTCAGTATCGGCCGCATTAAAAAAGGGAGCGTAGTGCTCCCTTTATAACATGCTTTTAGCAAAATAGGCTAATTCACCAAACCAGCCCACTTAGCGATATCGCATTATGCGTCTGTTGCTGGTTTCTCTTCAGCAGATGCTTCTTCAGTCTTTTCAACTGCTTCTTTCATGCTTAGACGAACACGGCCTTGACGGTCGATTTCAAGAACTTTAACTTGAACTTCTTGACCTTCAGCTAGGTAGTCAGACACTTTCTCAACGCGCTTGTCAGCGATTTGAGATATGTGTACTAGACCATCTTTGCCAGGAAGGATTGTTACGAATGCACCGAAGTCAGCTAGACGAGCAACTTTACCTGTGTAGATGCGGCCAACTTCAACTTCTGCAGTAATCTCTTCAATACGACGGATTGCTTCTTTCGCAGCTGTACCTTCAGTTGCAGCAATCTTGATTGTACCGTCGTCTTCGATTTCGATAGTTGTACCTGTCTCTTCAGTTAGAGCACGGATAACTGCACCACCTTTACCGATAACGTCTTTGATCTTCTCTGCGCTGATCTTCATTGTGTGAATACGCGGAGCGAACTCAGAGATATCTTCACGAGCACCAGAGATAGCTTCATCCATTACAGATAGGATGTGCTTACGTGCACCTTGCGCTTGGTTAAGAGCAATTTGCATGATCTCTTTAGTGATACCTTCGATCTTGATATCCATCTGAAGTGCAGTAATACCAGTGTTAGTACCTGCTACTTTAAAGTCCATGTCACCTAGGTGGTCTTCGTCACCAAGGATGTCAGAAAGAACAACGAAATCGTCGCCTTCTTTAACAAGACCCATTGCGATACCCGCAACAGAAGACTTGATTGGAACACCGGCATCCATAAGCGCTAGAGACGTACCACATACAGAAGCCATTGAAGAAGAACCGTTAGATTCTGTGATTTCTGATACTACACGTACTGTGTATGGGAATTCGTCTACAGATGGCATTACTGCAGCAATACCGCGCTTAGCTAGTTTACCGTGGCCGATTTCACGACGCTTAGGAGAACCTACAAAACCAGTCTCACCTACACAGTATGGAGGGAAGTTGTAGTGTAGTAGGAAGTGATCTTTACGCTCACCAGTTAGCTCGTCGATGATCTGAGCATCGCGCTGCGTACCTAGAGTCGCAGTTACAAGCGCCTGAGTTTCACCACGAGTGAATAGTGATGAACCATGAGTACGTGGAAGAACACCAGTACGTACGTCTAGCGCACGAACCATATCTTTTTCACGACCGTCGATACGTGGGTTACCAGCGATGATGCTGCGACGTACCACTGTCTTCTCTAGATCGTGGAAGATAGTGTGGATTTCTTTTGTGTTTGCTTCTGGATCTTCAGCAAGAAGAACTTCGTTTACTTCACCAGCAATCTCGTGGATGCGGTCGTAACGAGCCATCTTCTCAGTGATTTGGTAAGCTTCAACTAGCTTAGCTTCAGCAAGTTCAGCGATCTTGTTTACAAGCGTTGTGTTCTCTTCTGGAGCAACCCAATCCCAAGCAGGAGTAGCAACTTCAGCTTTGAATTCGTTGATCGCATTGATCACAACTTGCTGTTGATCGTGACCGTAAACAACAGCAGATAGCATCTCTTCTTCAGTTAGGTTGTCAGCTTCTGACTCAACCATAAGAACAGCGCCTTCAGTACCCGCAACAACTAGGTCTAGCTTAGACGTTTCTAGTTCAGTGTTGCTTGGGTTAAGAACAAGTTGACCGTCGATGTGACCAACACGTGCTGCACCGATAGGACCATTGAACGGGATACCAGAAATAGCCAGTGCCGCTGATGTACCGATCATAGTTACGATGTCAGGTTGAACGTCTGGGTTTACAGATACAACTGTCGCGATAACTTGAACTTCGTTTTTGAATGCATCCGGGAAAAGTGGACGGATTGGGCGGTCGATTAGACGAGCCGTTAGCGTTTCACCTTCAGAAGGGCGACCTTCACGTTTGAAGAAACCACCAGGGATTTTACCCGCAGCGTAAGTACGCTCTTGGTAGTTAACCGTTAGAGGGAAGAAGTCTTGACCTTCTACCGCTTCTTTTTTACCTACAACAGATACGAATACCGCAGTATCGTCCATTGTCACCATAACTGCTGCTGTAGCTTGACGTGCAATAACGCCAGTTTCTAGAGTAACCGTGTGGTTACCGTACTGGAACGTTTTAACAACTGGTTTTTCGAACATTGTTATTCCTTGTTTCTGAGGCATCCAAATGGGGCTCAGATAGTGTTAATTGACACTCAAGGCACTACAAATCGCGACTAGTAAAAACGCACTGTTGCTATCCGAAACTTAAGGAGAGGCAATGTCATTTTTAATAGTCGCGACCTTTTGGTCGACGAGGTTGACTGTAATGCAATGAGTTTTTGCTTTTAATACTCAAACAACATGAGTATGGGCGTGCGTATTATAACGGGATAAAACAGATTTGGCTAAATTTAGGCAACAAAAAAGGGGCAAAAAGCCCCTTTTCTGACAAACTGCTCTATGCAGTCGCTAATTAGCGACGTAGGCCTAGACGCTTGATTAGGTCGTGGTAACGATCTAGATCTTTACCTTTTAGGTAATCTAGAAGTTTACGACGACGAGAAACCATACGTAGAAGACCACGACGGCTGTGGTGATCGCCTTTATGCGCTTTGAAGTGACCTTGTAGGTGGTTGATAGAAGCTGTAAGTAGAGCTACTTGTACTTCTGGTGAACCAGTGTCGCCTTCGCCACGTGCGTAATCTGCAACGATTGCTGCTTTAGTTTCTGCATTCAGAGACATAATTCTCTCCTAATAAGAGTAGGTTAAACGTTGTGCCAGCCAATCTCTGATTCAGCCGACACGAGGAGCGCGAATTATAGGGGATGCTCGTTGCTTAAGCAATAGGTATTTGCGCACTTCGCACGAGAGGCGGAGACGAAGTCCATTCCGTTATTGCCCTTTTCTGTTACACTTAGCGGATTAAAAGCTACCTATCTGAAATAACAGGATTCCTTATGAAAATCGGCATCATCGGTGCAATGGAGCAAGAAGTCTCTATTCTTAAGCAAGCTATTGAAAACTGCAAAGAAGTATCAAAAGCGGGTTGCACTTTCTTCTCTGGTCAACTGAACGGTGTAGACGTAGTCCTACTTCAATCTGGTATCGGTAAAGTGGCAGCAGCAGTAGGCACCACAGTATTGCTTGATGAATACCAACCAGATGTTGTCATCAATACAGGTTCCGCAGGTGGCTTTGATTCTACATTGAATTTAGGTGATGTGGTTATTTCCACAGAAGTTCGTCACCACGATGCGGATGTAACGGCATTTGGCTATGAAATTGGTCAAATGGCAGGGCAACCTGCAGCTTTCACTGCGGATGCGAAGCTGATGGACGTAGCGGAAAAAGCACTGTCACAAATGGAAGACAAGCACGCTGTACGAGGTCTGATTTGTACTGGTGATACGTTTGTCTGCACCGCTGAGCGTCAAGCGTTTATCCGCCAACATTTTCCATCGGTGATTGCCGTTGAAATGGAAGCTTCTGCAATTGCTCAAGCCTGTCACCAATTTAAAGTACCGTTTGTTGTTGTGCGTGCTATTTCAGACGTAGCTGACAAAGAGTCACCAATGAGTTTCGAAGAGTTCTTGCCTCTTGCAGCGAAGAGCTCTTCTGAAATGGTCTTCAAAATGGTTGAGTTGCTTAAAGCATAATCAATAGCGAGTGGCTGATACTCATGGAAGAACTTTTTAATCAGTTATACTCAAACGGAGCGCTCCTAGTGTTATGGGGCGCTTTGTTGTTTCATCTTATCCTCCCTTTTCCCCGTGAAGCACACCCTGCAATTTTATGGCACAAATTTGCTGAGCAACTGGCCGACAAGGTCAATACCAATTCCAGTTATTCACAAAGCATGATCTCAGGCACTCTGGCTTGGTTGCTGATGATCGTCCCTATGCTCGCTGTTTTAATCGCGTTAAAGCCGTTGGTGTGGCAAGCCCAGCTGTTTGAGCTTGCGTTGTTATTACTCGCTATAGACTGGCGCAATACCGATAAATTCACCGCCCATTTTGTCGAAGCACTGGCCAGAGAAGATAAAGAGCACGCTAAAATGCTACTCAAGCCCATGGTGAATCGCTCCACCGAGTCGTTGTCTCTTCTCGGCTTAGGCAAAGCGGGCACAGAAACCCTCATCATGTCATACGGTCGCAATGTGGTCGCAGTGCTATTTTGGTACGCCATTACAGGCGGGATTGGCGCCTTCATTTATCGTATGACGGTAGAACTAGCTCGAGCCTGGTCACCCTCACGCGAGAAGTTTTCACCTTTTGGCCTCCCTGTCATTCGAGCTGTCGCCGTTTTGGATTACATCCCATTACGCTTATTCGCCGTTATGATTGCATTGGGAAACAGAACCAGCGAAGTGTGGGCTCTGCTTAAGCAACAAGCAGCGACTTGGCCGCTACCGGGCCCATCATGGTTGATCATCGCCGTCGGTGCGAAACAAGAGCTTTCTCTCGGTGGACCTGCTATTTATGACGGCAAAAAATCGGTTCGCAGCAAGCTGGGAGGCCGAATTGCGCCGTCTGCCATACATATAGCTCAAGTACAGCGCCTGCTGGCATGGCGAATGTTCGCCTGGATCATGGTACAAAGCGCTATCATGGGCCTCATTTATCAAGGAATCTAAATGCAGATACGGCTGCTTACCTTCATTACATTACTGGTTTCCGCGCTGGTTAACGCAGCTCCCGTGGAACGCGTTATTAGCTTGGCCCCTCACGCGACCGAAATGGCATTTGCTGCGGGGTTGGGTGACAAACTGATCGCAGTCAGTGAACACAGCGATTACCCTGAACAGGCAACAAAGCTTGAAAAAGTCTCCAACTACCAAGGTATAAAGCTCGAACGTATTATTGCGCTCCAGCCTGATCTTGTGATCGCTTGGCCTGCCGGTAACCCTGCTAGAGAATTGGAAAAGCTGAAGCAATTTGGTATCAACATTTACTACTCGACCACCAGCTCACTGGATGACATTGCCAACAACATCGAACAATTAAGTCAATATTCGCAAGATCCTTCTGTCGGACTCAGTGCAGCGAAACAATACAGAAATCAGCTTGCGAAATTTAAGCAGCGCTATCAAACGGACATCCCAGTAAGGTATTTCTATCAGCTTAGCGAACAGCCGATAATTACCGTTGCAAAAGGGAATTGGCCAAGCGAAGTATTTTCGTTTTGTGGTGGTGAGAATGTGTTTGAACAAAGTGCCGCACCCTACCCACAAGTTGGCACTGAACAAGTGGTATTAAGTAACCCAGAAGTCATCTTTACCTCAGAGCATGCCATCGCAAAAGGGAACCCTTGGCTGGACTGGAAAAAACAGTTGTCTGCGGTTGAAAACGGATACGTCTGGTCACTGAATTCAGACTGGCTCAACCGACCGACCCCCAGAACGCTGAATGCAATCGAAGAAGTTTGTGAGCACTTCGAAACCGTCAGGCAAAATCGCTAACACTGCTTAGCTCTGATACCATACAATCCGCCGTCGTTTTTATTCCTCAGGATCACTGAGCATTTGTAAGAGATATTAATCCCGTGGATTCCATGCTGCTATACAGTGTCGATTTATTCGGCACCGCCATTTTCGCTGTCTCAGGAGTGCTGCTTGCCGGCCGACTCAAAATGGACCCTTTTGGTGTTGCCGTACTTGGCAGCGTAACCGCTATTGGAGGCGGTACAATTCGTGACATGGCATTAGGTGCCACCCCAGTATTCTGGATTACTGACACAAACTATTTGTGGACCATCTTGATCACCTGTCTGCTAACGATGATCATTGTTCGCCGCCCTAAACGCTTAGCTTGGTGGATTTTGCCAGTATGTGATGCAATAGGTCTTGCGGTGTTTGTTGGTATTGGTGTTGATAAAACCATGGCCTATCAGGATTCAGCACTGGTTGCGATCATCATGGGTGTGATTACCGGGTGTGGCGGCGGTATCATCCGTGATGTACTCGCTCGGGAAGTCCCAATGGTACTAAGAAGTGAAGTCTATGCCACGGCGTGTATTATTGGCGGGGTATTCCACACCACAGCGCTGGCGATGGGACATGATCCTGACACTGCATTCTTAGCCGGTGTCTTTTCTACTTTGTTGATTCGCCTAGGCGCGATTCGCTGGCACTTGTCTCTACCAACATTTGCGCTCAATCGTTAATTAAAACGCTCAAGGCACACAAAAAAAGGTCACCGAGGTGACCTTTTTGCTTTCAGTGACAAATTACTTTTGAACTCGACGCAGAACGTCTTTCAGCAAGTCAAAGTCATTGGCAAGATCTTCAGAAAGCAGTTCCATCGCGGCATGTTTTGCCAGCGGACCTGGCAAATCAATGTCGGAGTCCAAAATCTCATCCACGACTTCTTTGAATTTCGCAGGGTGAGCCGTACAAAGGAATAGACCCGTTTCGCCTTCTTGTAATTGCTCTTCCAGGACGCGGTATGCAATGGCACCGTGTGGCTCACATAGGTAACCGAGCGAGTGCAAATCTTTCACTGACTGCGCACTTTGCTCATCAGAAACCGCACCTTTACCTAATGTCTCCAGTCCCCACTCTTTCACGCGGCATAGCTCTTCGATGCGCGGCCAGTTGTTTGGCTGGCTTACATCCATCGCATTCGATGTCGTCGCAACTGTTGGTTTTGGCTCCCAATTACCTGTCTCTAGGTAACGTGGCACAGTATCGTTGGCGTTCGTTGCAGCAATAAAGCGTTTAATTGGCAGACCCAGCGCTTTCGCCAATAGACCAGCGGTTAAGTTACCGAAGTTACCACTTGGCACTGACACAACAAGATTCTCACGCTGCTCTTTACTCATTTGCGCTGCAGCTTCAAAGTAATAACAGATTTGCGCCATCAAACGACTGATGTTGATTGAGTTTGCAGAGTTTAGACCAATTTCTTCACGCAATGCCGCGTCATCGAAAGCTTGCTTAACAAGTGCCTGACAAGCATCGAAGTCACCATCGATCGCTACGGTGTGAATATTGTTACCAAGCGTACAGAATAGCTTCTCTTGCAGTGGGCTGATCTTGCCTTTCGGGTAAAGAATCACAACATTGATGTCTTCCATACCGTAGAAAGCGTGTGCCACGGCTGCACCAGTGTCGCCAGAGGTTGCGGTCAGAATAGTAATCTTGCCGCCGTCTGATACCGCCGCAAGAGATTGCGCCATAAAGCGACCACCGAAGTCTTTAAAGGCTAGAGTTGGACCATGGAACAACTCTAAGGCATAGACACCATCTTTAACCTGATTGATTGGTGCAGGGAACTGAAACGCCGCGTCAACCATAGAGTTAACTTGATCTTCACTCAGCTCATCACCAATCAACACTGACAAAATTTTAGTGCTACGAGAGACGAAGTCTTCTGCTAGCAGCGCATCAACATCATCAAATTTCGGCAATTCCGATGGAAAAAACAGACCTTGATTACGGCCTAACCCTTGGCGAACGGCTTGGCCAAAGGAAACTTGTTCATCATTTTCTTTTATATTGTAAAGCTTCATAGCTCACTTCCTGTTACTTTCGAGCCCTGCTTGTCTAATCGGCAAACATGGACGAATCCTTCTTGGTTTTGTACGTAATTTTGTTCTAACCAGCGAGCAACTCGCTCAGCGACATCTTTATCTTTGCAAATACTAAACAGCGTCGGGCCACTTCCTGAAATGCCCGTCGCCAGAGCGCCTGCTGTTGCCGCATATTTACGTGCATCAGCAAAGCCCGGTAGCAGTTTCTCACGATACGGTTCAGCGATCACGTCTTTGATCATCTTAGCCGCCAGCTCTGGCTGGTTCGAGTGGCAAGCATGGATAAAGCCGGCCAAGTGTCGACCATGAGCAATGATATCCTGACGACGATATTGAGATGGTAGGATCTCACGAGCTTCCGCCGTTGATACCTTAATACCCGGGTACGCCATTACCCAGTACCAGTCATCAAAACATGGCACTTCCTGACTGATGATGCCGAGCTCTTCAAGCATTAGTTGAACACCACCCAGATAGCATGGTGCGACATTGTCGTAATGTACGCCACCAGATATCTGCCCTTCCATCTCACCCATTAATGCCAATAGCTCAGTTTTATCCAACGGATTACCATGGAACTGGTTTAACGCATCCAGAGCCGCGACAATAGAGCAGGCACTGGAGCCTAACCCAGAACCGATCGGCATGTTCTTCTCAAGCGTCATTTCAAGAGGTAACAGAGTCACGCCTTTCTTATCTAGCTCTCTGGCGAACACTTGCCAACAATCATAAACGATATTTTCTTTAGGGTTTTCCGGTAGCTTGGAAACAAAATCGCCCGCTGTTTTGAGGCTAAAAGACTCGTTTCCAGCTTTCACCATCACTCGGTCACCAAGCAAGGTGCCATCAATAGGCGATACCGCAGCACCGAGCACATCAAAACCAACACTCACGTTACCTATTGACGCTGGGGCGTAAACCACCACATCCATACCACTACTCATTCGTTTTAAACCCCTAGTTTCCATCCTAAAGTACGCATCACATCTGAGAATACCCCAGCAGCAGTTACTTCTGTACCCGCACCATAACCACGCAATACCAGTGGAATTGGCTGATAGTAACGGCTGTAGAAGGCCAATGCGTTCTCACCATCCTTGATCTTGAACATAGGATCATTTTCATCAACGGCAGCAATGCTAACACGACATTGGCCATCATTGATTTCTCCAACATAACGTAGCACTTTGCCATCTTCCGCAGCCTTGGCAGACCACTCTTGAAAGTACGCATCCGCCTCAGGCAATCGTTCCATGAACTCATCTACGCTGCCTGAATCATCAAAACCTGGTGGTAATGCTTGATCAACAATCACATCTTCCAGTTCTAAATTCATGCCGGCTTCACGTGCAAGAATTAGTAGCTTACGAGCGACATCCATACCAGACAGATCATCACGTGGATCTGGCTCGGTAAAGCCATTATCTTTAGCAATATTGGTTGCCTGACTTAGCGTCATACCTTCATCAAGCTTACCGAAGATGTAGGACAGCGAACCAGAAAGAATTCCGCTAAAGCGCTCAAGTTCATCCCCTGCGGAGATAAGATTTTGCAGGTTTTCGATCACTGGTAGGCCAGCGCCAACTGTTGTTTCATACATTAACTTGCGACGTGAACTACGGGCAATATCGCGCAGCTGATGGTAATAGGCCATGCTCGCCGTGTTGGCTTTTTTGTTTGGTGTGACAACGTGGAAGCCCGCTGCCAAGAAATCCGCATATTGGTTAGCGATAGATTCCGAAGAGGTACAATCCACCAGCACTGGGTTGATAATGTGGTTGCGCTGGACGAGAGAAATCAATCGCGCGAGGCTAAACTCTTCAGTTGCGTCGTTCATGCGGTCACGCCAGTGCTCTAAAGGCAGACCTTCACTATCGAGCAGTAGCCCCTTGCTATTCGCCAAACCACAAACTCTTAGAATGATGCCTTTTTCCGCCAGTTTCGCTTGCTGACGCTGAATTTGATCCACCAGCTCACCACCAACGCCGCCTACACCAACCACAAATACATCCAAGAAGTGTTTAGAGTTAAACAGGTTCTCATGACACGCTTTGATCGCTTCAGAAATCTTATCTTCGGGGATCACAGCAGAAATCGCACGTTCCGATGAGCCTTGGGCGATAGCCACGATGTTAACGTTCACTTCTGCCAAAGATGAGAAGAACTGAGATGCGACGCCGCGAGAAGTGCGCATACCATCACCAACCAGAGTAACAATGGCTACATCGTCCATAAACTCAACTGGCTCAAGAAGACCATCTTTGAGCTCCAACTCGAACGAGTCGCTGAGAGCTTGCTGAGCGATGGCTTTATCTTCCGCTTCAATACAGAAACTGATGCTGTACTCGGAAGAAGACTGAGTGATCAACACAATTGAGACACCCGCTGAAGACATGGCACCGAAGACGCGGCTCGCCATTCCTACCATGCCTTTCATACCAGGACCTGAAACATTGACCATAGTCAGGTCGCTCAGCGTGGTAATACCCTTAATGGAAAGCTTGTCTTCCCCAGTATCTTGGCCGATTAACGTGCCCGCTCCTTGTGGGTTAAAGCTGTTTTTGATCAGACATGGGATATGGAATTGGGCAATCGGAGCAATAGTTTTAGGATGAAGTACGGAAGCGCCAAAGTAAGACAGCTCCATCGCTTCCTGATAGCTAAGTGATTTCAGTAGACGCGCATCATCAACCAGGCGTGGGTCACAGTTGTAGACGCCATCGACATCTGTCCAAATTTCGCAGCAATCAGCACGCAGACACGCTGCTAATACTGCAGCCGAGTAGTCAGAGCCGTTGCGACCTAGAGTGACAAGTTCGCCCTCTTCATTACCTGCAGTAAAGCCAGGCATGATATTGACGTGGCCTTTAGGCAGTGGATTTTGACGGAAATTCTGAGTAGAGACCTCAACATCAACCATAGCCTCTAAGTGTTCACCGTTCGCATAAAGGTATTTAACTGGATCAATCAGGCTAGCGGGTTGGCCTTTTGCTTCCAATACCGCTTTCATAAGCTGAATGGATACACGCTCACCTTTACTAATGATACGAGCATTGACGTTATCTGGACACATACCCAGCAGGTTAATACCGTGCACAAACTGACGCAGTTGAGTCAGAGATGTTTTTACTTGGTTGTCATAGCCTGAACCATCAATGTTAGGCAGGACTTGTTTGATATCCTGATACAGATCGCGGAAAGAGTCTTCCAACTCAGCGATTTGCAGCTCGGCCTCACCATTTTTCAACGCTCCATCAATAACGGCAACCAGTTTATTGGTTGTTTTACCTGGTGCAGAGAGAACAACAGCAACCTCTTCCTGCTGAGCATTATTAGCAATAATATCTGCTGCTCGTAAAAAACGATCAGCATCTGCTAATGATGAGCCTCCAAACTTTAAAACACGCATCCCTTCCTCCAAATATCTGTAAATTTAGTTATAAAAAAAGGCCTGTATCTTGTGGGATACAGGCCTTTTTTTTGAATTTCTTTCGCTTAGCAGCCTGCCCCAACATGTGTAATGTCGGTAATAATAATGGTTGTGGTCATTACTAGGTGGCTGTGGTTTTGCATAGTTTAATTTTGTTGCGATTGTGTGTTTGCTTACCCATACGTTTAACCTATTTGTTTAGCATGAGTCAACGAAAAGTTTTTATTTTTTGTTTACACTTCGGCCTAATTGGCTTCTGTGAGCCAGTTCAATAAGTTATCTCATCAGAAAACAAAATGAGTCAGAGTGCATATTAATTAGATCCAGTTTTAGCTGAAAAAGATTCTCCCAGTGCTTTTGTTTTATGCTTTAATTGATCTTGCAGTGGATAAATAACGACCAAGGAGTGGCAAATGAAAAAAACACTAAGCCTTTTGCTTACTCTTGTTGCGTGCTCGTCAGTGGCTACAGAGCTCCCTGCTTTACCATCACAGCAAAAAGCATCCCCACATAAGCTATTCCTCTCCAGTGAGACCGATCAACACGACTTTGATACTTGGAAGATTGATGGCGGTTACTCTTATAATGTGTTTGATAACATTGATTTGTATGTAGGAGCCCGTGTTAATCAAGGGAGTAATACCAACGAAAGTGGATTTTTAAGTGGTGTAAGCTATCAGATAACGCCAAGAGTCTCGGTAAAAAGTACCCTGCATTCTTACAACGAAGAAAACACGGCAGAGGGGACGGATAAAGTCATTGCCGCAGAAGTTTCAAGTCGCATGAGATTGACTGAAAATCTCGATCTCCATGCCACTCTCGAACATCAAGAGTGGCAACAAGAGCTGGAAGTCGGTATCGGCTTTCGCTTCTAACTCCAATCCAACAATTCTGTAGAGGTTAACACTCCATTCCAGTCGGCGTAGACGTAGTCGCCAGGCTGGATCATTTGGTTGTGTATCGTCAAAGTCACATTCGTATCACCCGCCCCACGCTTTTCCGTTTTAAATGGGCTGGTTCCGAGCGCCTTGACTCCCAGTTCCATTTCCGCCATTGCAGCTGCATCACGGATCGCACCATAAACAATTACGCCTTCCCAATTGTTATCAATCGCTAGGATCACCAATTGATCACCAAGCAAGGCTTTTTGGCAGGAACCATGCCCATCGACGATCAGCACTTTGCCTTTACCGTCCTGGCTTAAGGTTTCTCTCACTTTGGAGTTATCGTGATAGCAGCGCACCGTGACAATTTCTCCCCAGAATGCACTTTTGTTACCAAAAGTGTGTAGGGGCAAATCCAACGACGTTACTTTATCTTCATGTTTATCACATATATCCGGTGTTATATCTTTCATTTTTCCTCCATGAATATGGCTTTAATTTCTTATCTGCATCGATACTTCCACTCACCTAAACTGACTTTCGCTTTGTCAGCCAGACAGGAGAGTAAAAACAGCTCATTACCATCAACATAGTAAATCGCGTTCTGCTGATATTTACGCCCTAGCTCTAGTGCCTGTAGCTCATCAATATCGACGGCGAAACTCTCTTCAGCCCAACCGAAACTTTCATCTCCCACTAACACTTCAACAAAGTAAGTATGGCTAAATTCTTGAACTAAGTAGCGATTATTTCGCTGATTTTGTTGTTTGGACTGCCACTGACTGGCGGGGTTCCACGCCGTGATAATGGCAAACTGATGACAGCTCGGCGAGCGAATGAATTTGAAGTAAGGGTCTGAATATTCTTGCCAAAGTTGTGCATCAACCATCATATAAACCACAGTTTTACATTTGTTTTAGACTATTAATATTTGTTACATTCGAACTCTTGATATAAATCAACAAAGTGCATGGAATTAACATTCTGACGTTGTTAGCATGCTGTTAACATTATAGAATCCGCCTCAAAGACTAATAGAACGTGTGAGGAAAAGGGACCTCAAGAAGCGAATTGGGACCAAGGAAGGCGGGCAACCAAAGAAACAATGTATTTTTACAGTCTTTGGTTTATTATCAACATCACATTACCTGTATGTTAGGTTTTTGCCTAGAATTTATTCTATTAGCACAATTTTTTCACAAGTTTAGGTACCGCCAATGCAAACCCCGCACATTCTTATTGTTGAAGATGAGCAAGTAACTCGTAACACTCTAAAGAGTATTTTTGAAGCAGAGGGATACGCTGTTTTCGAGGCCAGTGACGGTGAAGAGATGCACCAGGTGTTGTCTGACAACCAGGTAAATCTGGTTATTATGGACATCAACCTTCCAGGTAAAAATGGCCTTCTGCTTGCACGTGAACTGCGTGAGCAAGCAAATGTGGCATTAATGTTCCTGACTGGTCGTGACAACGAAGTCGACAAGATCCTTGGTCTTGAGATCGGTGCAGACGACTACATTACTAAGCCGTTCAACCCACGCGAACTCACTATCCGTGCTCGTAACCTGCTAAACCGCTCGATGAGCACCAGTGTAGTAACGGAAGAGAAACGTAGCGTTGAGAAATACGAATTCAACGGCTGGGTATTGGATATCAATAGTCGCTCACTGGTTAGCCCAAGTGGCGATGGCTACAAGCTACCACGTTCTGAGTTCCGTGCCCTGCTTCACTTCTGTGAAAACCCTGGCAAGATCCAGACACGTGCTGACCTGCTTAAGAAGATGACTGGTCGTGAGCTTAAGCCACATGACCGTACTGTCGATGTGACTATCCGTCGTATCCGTAAGCACTTTGAGTCAGTCTCTGGTACGCCAGAAATCATCGCGACAATTCATGGTGAAGGTTACCGATTCTGTGGTGATTTAGAAGAGTAATCACCGAGATGAAGAAAGAAAAATGGAGCCAATTGGCTCCATTTTTTGTTTTTTCTTTGTCAGCTGTGACTAAAATGGTAACAACTTATGAGCAAACTTTGATTCAGGCAGAGCTTAATAACACTCTGCCGAATGTGCCTTTAGCCTTTGCCACCTTTGATGGCATCAATGATCTCAGTCGTTGAGCAACCATCTTCAAAGTTAAGTACTTTAACTTCACCTCCATTGGCAATCACTTCTTTACCACCCGCAATCTCTTCAGGCTTGTAATCACCGCCTTTCACAAGCATGTCTGGCAATACTTCTGAAATCAGGCGTTGAGGCGTTTCTTCGCCAAACGGGACAACCCAATCAACCGCACCAAGACCAGCCAGAACCGCCATACGGCGATCTGTTGGGTTAACCGGACGACCAGGGCCTTTCAAACGCTTAACAGATTCATCCGTGTTCACAGCGACAATCAGGCGGTCACCCAATTCAGCAGCATGGTTCAGGTAAGAAACGTGTCCAGCGTGCAGAATGTCGAAGCAACCATTGGTCATCACTACCTTCTCGCCCTTCGATTGTGCGTTCTTGACCGCTTCAATCAGAGCCTGTTCAGTGATGACACCAAAATCAGTGTCTTGACTACCATGAACCGCTTCCGCCAATTCAATGGTTGATACCGTTGATGTACCCAGCTTACCAACCACGACACCTGCGGCTGCATTTGCCAATGCACAAGCTTCATCAAGCGGTTTACCCGCAGCAACTGACGCAGCAAGGACAGAAATCACAGTATCACCGGCACCTGTAACGTCATAGACCTCTTTGGCAAGAGTTGGCAGGTGGAACGGCTCCTGACCGCGGCGTAGTAATGTCATACCGTGTTCACTGCGCGTCACCAACAGTGCCTCAAAGTCGAACTCTTCAATCAGCGCTAAGCCTTTCTCGACCAGTTCTTCTTCAGATTTTACCTTACCCACAACCAGCTCAAATTCTGCCATGTTTGGAGTCAGTAATGTCGCACCACGGTAGCGTTCAAAGTCTGCGCCTTTAGGGTCAATAAACACAGGAACCTTGGCAGCACGTGCTTTCTGAATAAACTGCTGAACGTGCTCCAATGCACCTTTCGCATAATCAGACAGAACAACCGACTTCACTTTTGGCAATGCCTGTTCCATACGGTCTAAAATCAGCTCGGCATCGGTATTTTCAAATTTGTCTTCGAAATCTAGGCGAATCAGCTGCTGACCACGGCTCAAAACACGAAGTTTAGTAATAGTTGGATAGTTTGGCAGAGCCACAAAGTCACACTTTACTTTCAGTGCAGACAGCGTCTCATTGAGCACTTTGGCAGGCTCATCAATCCCAGTTAAACCTACGATATGCGCATGGCCGCCCAAAGAAGCAATGTTCATTGCTACGTTAGCTGCACCGCCTGGACGCTCCTCGTTATTTTCTACTTTTACTACAGGAACTGGGGCTTCTGGGGAAATGCGTCCAGTAGGGCCATACCAGTAACGATCAAGCATGACGTCACCGATGATCAATACACCAGAATCACTATAGTTCGGTAGGATTGGTTTCATTATGGGTCTCCAAATTCTAATTCGGGCAAGAGTTTAACACAGGGGATAAGGACCCTAAACCTATTCTAGCCACTCATGCCAAAGCGCTTTAACCAGCTCTCGCTCTTTGGTCAGTTTTTCTTCAGCCACATCCGCATCGAGATTGAGCAAATTGCGATGGTGAATTTGATCGCGCATCGTTGTGTATGCCTGAGTCAATGCCATCGCAGGGGCTTCATCCAGAATGCTTTGTGCCATCATGGATTCAAAGATTCGGACGTTATCACTCCATCGAGTCAGCTTAGGCTTTTCATGACTAAATCTTAAGACCAGATACTGAGCAAGAAATTCCACATCGGTAATACCACCAGGGTCTTGTTTGAGCATAAAACGGCCTGACTTTTTCCCACCAAGGTGTTCACGCATTTTCACCCGCATCTCAGCCACATCCGTTTTGAGCTTTGATTCCTCTCGCGCCAAACTCAAGATGTCGTGCCTTGTTTGAGAAAATGCCTGTTGTAGAGGTTGATCGCCGTAGATCATCCGAGCCCTCACTAACGCTTGGTGTTCCCATGTCCAGGCTTCATTATGCTGGTATTCATCAAATGCATCTGCCGGACTTACTAGCAAGCCCGAAGCCCCTGAAGGGCGTAAGCGAGTATCCGCCTCGTACAAGATGCCTGATGCCGTTCTTGTTGAGAATATATGGATGATGCGCTGCGCCAAACGTAAGTAAAATTGACGGCCATCAATCTCTTTTTTGCCATCGGTATAGGCATGAACTGGGCAGTCATGCATAAAGACGATATCCAGATCCGAGTTGTACCCCAGCTCCCAGCCGCCCACTTTGCCGTAACCAATCACAGCAAAGCCTCGACCCTCTCTGTCTTTTAAGTGCGTCGGCTCACCATATTTCTCCGCCATTTGCAGCCACGCTTGATTCACCACAGACTCAACAATCGCTTCGGCGAGGTAAGTTAAGTGGTCACTGACTTTCATGACAGGCAGCACTCCTGCAATGTCTGCAGCAGCAATGCGTAAAATACAGATCTGCTTGAACTGACGCAGTGCTTCCATCTGTTGCTCCATATCGTCTTCCGGGATACGAGCAAGGAAATCACGCAGTTCAGTGCGGTAGCTTTCCAATGGTACGGGATTGTATAACTGCTGAGGGTCAATCAACTCATCAAGCAGAATCGGATAACGCCCAAGTTGCTCTGAAATCATTGGACTGGCCGTGCAAAGGCGAACCAGTTGTGTCAGTGCCGCTGGGTGCTCATCCAGCAATTCCAGATAAGTTGTTCGGGTCACTATCTTATGTAGTAAATGCAGGACGCGAGGTAAACCAAATTTGGCATCCTGATGAGAATATATGGCCGCGAATATCTTCGGCATTAAGCGGTTGAGCACTTCCCTGCCTCTTGGGCCCAGCGTTTTCTTGGCTAAGTCTTTCTTAAACTGAATGATGGTCGACGCCATCTCAGCGGCCTCAGTAGTGCCAATGTCCTGTTCTAGAACCGCTTCAATTACGTCGGGCTTTTCCGCCATGTCCCATAGTTCATGGAAGTGCTTGGCGACTTCTGAACACTCTTCTTCCTCATCGCCGATAAGATTATTGAATACTTGATGGACGTTGTGCATATGTTGACGCACTTGTTCGATTAACGAGGTCCAATCTGGATACCCCATTGCAACAGCGAGTTGCAATTGTTCATTCTCACATTCAGGCAGTGTTTGCGTTTGCTTGTCGGCCATTGCCTGCAACAGGTTCTCTAACCGGCGCAGGAATTTATACGACAGCTTAAGGTTATTAACCTCTTCACTGGTCAGCTGCTCCAACTCTTCAATCGCATCGAGGGTCACTAACAACCCGCGTTGGCGCAGATTCGGCTCACGGCCACCACGAATCAACTGAAATACCTGAGCGATAAACTCAATTTCACGAATGCCGCCCGCGCCGAGTTTAATATTGTTGCTTAACCCCCGTCGACGCACTTCGCTGCTGATCATCGACTTCATACGCCTCAGGGACTGAATCGCACTGAAGTCGATGTAGCGACGGAACACAAACGGACGCAGCATCTGACGCAACTCTTGATACTGTGGGTACATTTCACGCCCCATCACTCGCGCTTTAATCATTGCGTAGCGTTCCCAGTCGCGCCCCTGCTCCTGATAGTAATCTTCGAGCGCTGCGTAGCTCATCACCAATGGACCGCTGTCGCCAAAAGGACGCAAGCGCATGTCCACGCGATAACAGAAGCCATCAAAGGTCTGCTGGTCGAGCGCTTTGATTATGCGTTGTCCTAGACGAGTAAAAAACTGAGCATTGGCAATGCTACGACGAGCACCTTGAGTCTCACCGTTCTCCGGATAAGTAAAGATCAGATCGATATCTGAAGAGAAGTTCAGCTCACCACCACCCAGTTTACCCATACCAATAACCAGCATAGGCTGCGCCTCACCTGCATCATTGCATGGCGTGCCCCACAGCTCACAACACGCTTTGTACTGCCACTGATAGGTTTCGAAAATCATTGCTTCTGCCAACTGAGACAGATGCTCTAGGCTTTGCTCAAGCTTCCAATTACCTATGAAGTCACGCCATGCAATGTATGTCATCTCTCGATTACGAAACTGTCTGAGTACTCGGTGACCTTGCATTTCATCACTGCATCCAGCCAATAACTCGGCCAAACGCTGTCGATATGTTTCGTGTCGAGACTCTACCTCTAACATCTTTGGCAAGTGTTGATGCAAATACTCATCTTGCTGCAGGGTATCGACAATAAACTGACTCAATCCGGCCACATAATTGAGCTCCTCACGATAAGAGTCAGGCCACTCTTGAATAGCCTGATGTTGCAGTAAGGACTCCAGAGCAGTCTGGGAAACAGAAGCAAGACTCGCGGGCAATTGCATGGTTCTTCCTTGGGTCGATAAATTCGTTGATAGGGATTTTATACCAATAAAAAACGCCCACTAACAATGAGTGGGCGCTTATTCGTACTATTCTGGCGATCAGACTTTAAAGGATGTGATCTTGGCATCCAGAGCTTCAGCATTTTTCTGCATGATTTCCGAGGTTTCGAGCAATTCAGATACCACAGTCACCGATGCTTCCACCAGCTCACGTACGTTCGTCAAGTTCTGATTCATCTCTTCTGCGACGCTGCTTTGCTGACCCGCTGCCGTCGCAATCTGGAAGTTCATGTCGTTGATTTGATTGACCTGAGCAACAATCCCGTCTAGCTCGCTCCCAGCATTAGTAACCAAATCAACGCCCTCAGCCGCCTCAACAACACTCTTCTCCATCAATTCCACTGCAGAGCTCGCGCTGGATTGTAGTTGAGTGATCATTTCCTGAATTTCGACCGTCGCTCCTTGAGTACGCTGCGCAAGGTTTCTCACTTCATCAGCCACGACTGCAAAACCTCGACCGGCTTCGCCCGCTCGTGCCGCTTCGATAGCCGCATTCAGTGCCAGTAAGTTGGTCTGCTCTGAGATTCCCTGAATCGTACCAACCACACTGCCAATCGATTCGACGCTCTCTTCAACCTGATTAACAGCTTGAGCAGAGGCGGAAATGTCTTTCGATAAATCACTGATTTTCTGCACTGTCCCTTGCACAAAGCGCTGACCACTTTCCGCCTGACCAGACGCATTCTCCGTTAGCGAGGAAGCATTTTGTGCATGATCAGCAACAGTCTGTACTGTGGACGACATTTCACTCATCGCCGTTGCCAGTTGATCAATCTCGTTAAACTCTTCTTGTGCTGACTCTTTGGTTTCTGACATGCTCATAGTCATGACTTCAGTCAGCCCTGCAAGCTCTTGTGATGCGTCAATTTGTAGCTTGATCATTTCCTGCAGTTGCATCCGTGTCTTTTCCAGTTCACGTGCCACATCACCGTATTCGTCTTTACAGTCCATCTCAATCGGTACCGATAGATTGCGGTCCGCCATTAACTTGATAGAGTCACTAAGATACTGTGTCTGACGCAGCATGATACGTGCTGCAAACAAGAGTAAAACGACAAATACCACGATCATGGCTGCCGTCTGCCAGGCCACCTGTACCATGTAAGCTTCGTAATGTTCCTGAGCAACCTGAGCGTTTTGAGTAGCGGCGAGAAGAGAATCATAGAAGGTGCTCGCATCCCATAATTGCTTGCCGATGATCAGAATGGTACTGAACACCATCAACATCACCATCTTGGGAACCAGACGAATATCCGTGATCACTCGCTCCCATGGCTTAAATGCCATTTTGGTCATTGTTAGTTCTCCGCTAAGTCTTATATATTGTTTTTATTCCTGATAACTGTCAGGACACTATTAACTATCGCTCGTTACCATCATCTAGATAGCGAATATGTATTTATTTTGAGCCTCGTATGAATAGAAATGATATCAAATCTGATACAAAACCAATGAGCTTACTGTCACTAATCCTGTCTTTCATGGCGTTATTTGTGATCTCTGGCCTGCTGTTTTTCCCTCTAAGCAGCCAAACGCGTCAGGTTCTTATCGGCTTAGACTTTATTATCTGTAGCGTCTTTCTCCTTCAACTGAGCATAGATTTGATCCGCGCAACAGATCGTGTGCAATTTATGAAACGGCATTGGATAGACTTCCTAGCTAGTATTCCTATGATTGAGCCGTTGCGCTTTGCGCGCCTGTTCCACATCTTGCGCGTGATTCTAGTCATCCGCTCAAGTAACTTTCTCATCAAGCAGTTGCTGGTAAATCGCCGAGAAACAACCCTTGCATCGATTCTGTTGTTAATGGTGGTCTTGCTGACCATAGGCTCGAGTATGATGTTGTTTGTTGAAGGCAAATCACCTGATGCCAATATTCAAACTGGCGGCGATGCGATGTGGTGGGCACTCGTCACCATTTCAACGGTGGGTTATGGGGATCATTTCCCTGTCACGGACGCAGGTAAAATCTTAGCCTCTGGGTTGATCATCTGTGGCGTTGGCATTTTCGGTATGATTTCAGGTTTGATCACTTCGCTGATCACCTCACCGACGGAAGTTCAAGCAAGACGTTCTGAAAACAAAGAGCGGCTATTGTTAGAGCTGGTACAAAAGCAAGATGAAATTCTGCGCCGTCTAGACCGATTAGAACAGCAGGAAGAAAAAAAACGGGAGCCGTAAAGCTCCCGTTTCACAAATCACTATTATCCACTTAGTCTTGCCAGTAAGGCTCCGCTTCAATACAGATAATGCGAGTCTGTTCCATGGCATGAAGAATGGAGCTCTCTTGGCGAGACAACCAGCGCTGAAGCTGTTCTTGTTCATCACCTTCCAGCTTATCGACCATATTGTCTAACGTGCGGAGTTTAAGGAGATCATCGATACCGTGGAGTAAATCGCTCCATGGTAGGCGGAAACTGTTGCGCTCTTCAAAATCGAACAAACTCGCGAAGCTCACCCCCGTATAAAGGTTACGCATCAGGCGATATTGTTGATCAATATAGTCCTGACTGTTCAGCGCACGCTCTGGCGGAAAGGCTTCCATTAACTCAGCCCAAGTGCGATCCAACTGCTTCACAGAAAAAGGTTCAACCGTTAGTGCCATCTTGTCGCGCGCTTTGTCATCAAGAAATGGCTGCCAGCCCCGGGTCAGGATCCAACGACTGAGATCAAGCAAAAGACCCGTGTATCTGGCGGAATTGAGTAACGTCAGCATCTCTTCACGATCAGGCAAGGCTTCTTGAACCAATTTCAGCTCACCGACCAGAAACTTACGCGCATCAAGCTTACGCAGAGCATGACCTTTATCGTCGAGTAACGCTTCTAAATAGTCATAGTCATTTAACCATTCTAGCTCTTGCTCAAGCCACTTGAGTTCCTGACGTACTAATGCACTAGCACGACGAGGGACCACGCCTCCGTATACCGTCAGCAGTTGACGAATAAAACTGATAGAGCTTTTAATTTCATTCAAGGCTTCTACCGATTCACGCTCAACATAAATTTGCTCGTGGTAATGCCAGTGTGACAAACCATGCTCCAAAGAGTTGATAAAGCAAGACTCAACCGTGTCGTGTTTGTCCGTACTGACTAAAGCCAGCGGTTTGACGTCATCGCCAGTGTAACCACTTGCTAAACGATAACCTTTAGCCGCCTTGCTGAGATTACCAAGGCGCATGCCCCCTTCTTCAGAGAAGCTACGCGCAAGCGTAAATAGAGCGTCTGTTTGGCCTGATTTCAGCTCTAGCTCTACTTCACAAATCGGGTCTTCTTTATCACCTGCTTCTACTTTGCCCTGATCGAAAGCGACTTCGATTTGGCTGCCGTCTGGCATGGCAATCAACCATTGCTCACGAGTGAAGTTTGTCGAGAAAAGCGGGGTAAGTTCGGATTGCAGCGTTTCAGTGTCTTTGCCAGTCGGCCAGATATCTGATGGGTGAAGAGAAAGAAGCGGATCATTGCTGTCATGCTCGGCGTTGAATTCAGGTCGCTGGTGTAAACCTGCCACCACACGTCCGGACGTCTTGACCGTCTGGACATACACATCGTCAAAACGGCGAATTCTTAAGCCAATGTCATGCTGGCGTAACCAATTGTCGGGAGTATCAAAGTAGGTATTTCCTAGCTCACGACAACTGTGCTGAAGTACTTTGGTTTGGGAGATTTTATCTCGTAAAGCATTTGAAAAATCAGGAGAAACAAAAAACTTCAGTTCTATCTCGGTTTCCATAGTTATACCTTTTAAAGCAGATACAAACAGGATATTGCCAATTTTCGTACTGGGCAAGAAAGAAATATCGCAGCAATGATGATCTAAAACAGTTTTAATGATGGATTTAATGCGTTAACATGCGCGCCTTTATAGCCATCGTTCAACATTTCACCACGAATGGTGTATGTTATTTTTAGGTTATATTAATTAGGTTGAATGACCATGCCAGTAAATACAATTATGGGGTTATTTGCAAAGTCCCCAATTAAGCCTTTGCAGCGCCACGTAGTGTGTGTCAACGAATGTTGTTCTCACCTAGTGAATTTCTTTGAAGTCAGTTCAAAGGGTGACTGGGAAAAAGCATCAGAAATTCGTGCACAGATTTCTCACCTTGAGAAAGAAGCTGACGTACTTAAGCGCGAAATTCGCCTTAAACTTCCTCGCGGTTTGTTTATGCCAGTAGATCGTAGCGACATGCTTGAACTACTGACTCAGCAAGACAAACTGGCAAACCTAGCAAAAGATATTGCTGGCCGTGTATACGGTCGTCAATTGACTTTCCCAGAGCCTCTCCAAGAAAACTTCATTGCGTATGTTAAACGTTGTCTCGATGCAGCGAATCAGGCGCAAAAAGTCATCAATGAGCTCGATGAGTTATTGGAAACTGGATTTAAAGGCCGCGAAGTAACGCTTGTGGCTGAAATGATCCATCAACTGGATGTGATTGAGGACGATACTGACGCGATGCAGATTCAACTTCGCCAACAACTGATGGCGGTTGAAAACGATCTGAATCCGATCGATGTAATGTTCCTTTATAAGATTCTTGAATGGGTAGGTGGCATAGCTGATCAGGCGCAACGTGTTGGTGCGCGTCTAGAGCTAATGTTGTCTCGCTCATAAACAAATAAGTTAACCAAATAACGAAGAGCATTTTAATAGCACTCCCCTGATAGGCGTTAAATAATGAGACGCCGAAGGGGTTTTTTCGTGCCGAATTTGCTCCGCTTGTTATCAACAACTAGGTATTACGATGGATATCCTTGCGAACTACGGCACTGTCCTGATTATTATTGCAGCAGTTTTTGGCTTTATGATGGCTATTGGTATTGGCGCGAATGACGTAGCCAATGCGATGGGTACATCGGTAGGCTCTAAAGCGCTAACCGTAAAACAAGCGATCATTATCGCGATGATCTTTGAATTTGCGGGGGCATACCTTGCAGGCGGTGAAGTAACCGACACTATCCGTAAAGGCGTAATCGAAACGTCACTCTTTGCTAGCCAGCCGGACGTTCTTGTCTTCGGTATGATGTCAGCCCTTCTTGCGGCAGGTACATGGCTTCTTCTTGCTTCTTATATGGGTTGGCCTGTATCAACTACTCACTCGATCATTGGTGCCATCATCGGCTTTGCCTGTGTGTCTGTGGGTACCGAAGCGGTCGATTGGGGCTCAGTTCAAGGCATCGTAGGTAGCTGGATCATTACTCCAGTCATCTCAGGTTTCTTTGCGTACGTGATTTTCGTCAGCGCCCAGCGCTTAATCTTTGATACCGAGAAACCACTCTTCAACGCTAAACGTTTCGTCCCAGTCTACATGTTCATCACTACCATGGTGATTGCGCTGGTAACGATCAAAAAAGGCCTTAAGCACGTTGGTCTGCACCTTTCTGACGGCGAAGCATGGATGTGGGCAGCTGCGGTATCTGCACTGGTTATGGCGGGCGGTTACTTCTACATTCAGAAGAAATTCTCAAGCCGCGAAGATGATCACGGTTTCGCTGGCGTAGAAGGTATCTTCAGCGTACTTATGGTTATCACAGCATGTGCAATGGCATTCGCTCACGGTTCAAACGACGTTGCTAACGCGATTGGCCCTCTGTCTGCAGTTGTATCTACCATTGAACACATGGGCGAAATCACAACTAAGAGCACCATCGCTTGGTGGATTCTACCTCTTGGCGGTTTCGGTATCGTTGTTGGTCTGGCGACGCTTGGTCACAAAGTAATGGCAACTGTTGGTACAGGCATCACTGAACTGACACCAAGCCGCGGTTTCGCAGCTCAGCTAGCAACAGCGTGTACTGTTGTTCTGGCATCAGGTACTGGTCTTCCTATCTCGACCACACAAACACTAGTTGGTGCGGTATTAGGTGTTGGTTTTGCTCGCGGTATCGCAGCATTGAACCTAGGTGTTGTACGTAACATCGTTGCATCTTGGATTGTGACCCTGCCAGCAGGTGCACTACTTGCGGTTGTGTTCTTCTACGCAATTCAGGCAATGTTCATCTGATGAGCAAGTCAATGATGTGTTAACACACTGTCATTATTGACTCAAATCCACAGAAAGGGAGGCTCAGCCTCCCTTCTTTGTTGCAGTGACTGGGGAAACTACTTACTATTTGGCACTAGCAAGTTATAGACAAAAGACTGTTAAAGGATTTACCGTGAAAAAACTGGTTTGCTTCGTTCTAGCATCACTGCTCGCTGTTCCAGCAGCAATGGCTCAAGACCGATACATTTCTGATAAGCTATTTACCTACATGCACTCTGGTCCTAGCAACCAATTCCGCATTATCGGCAGTGTCGATGCCGGTGACAAAGTGAAGCAACTTTCGACCAACCGAGATACTGGCTACACCCAGATTGAAGACGCCAAAGGTCGCAAAGGCTGGGTAGAAAGCCGTTTCGTCACAAGACAAGAAAGCATGGCGCTTCGTCTTCCTAAACTAGAGAAAGAACTGGCAGATGTTAAAGGAAAGCTTGCCAATGCTCGATCTAGCGCTGACCAAGAAAAAGCAGGTCTAGCGGATTCACTAGAAAACCGTAATCGCCAGATTGCCGACCTTGAGAAGAGCTACGGTGAAATCAGTCAACAACTGACAGCCTCACAAGAAGAAGTCCGTAATCTACGTGCTAAGCTGGATACGCAGAAAGATGACCTACTACTGAAGTACTTTATGTACGGTGGTGGTGTAGCGGGTATTGGATTACTATTTGGCCTGCTCTTGCCACACATTATTCCACGCAAAAAACGCTCTCCATCTGGCTGGGCTTAAATACAGAACATCAAAAAAGGTCGCCTTGGCGACCTTTTTTATTATCCTTTCCAGTCATATAAAGCTGGCACTTCAATCACCGAGCCTTTAAATGAAATCGCACTGCGTTGCGGTTCAATGTGCTGCAACTGAATGTCATTGCTAATCCAGTCACCTTCGCGATATTCGGTCCCATTGACTTTCACCCAACGTTTGTCTGGGTTGCTTGAGTAAACGTGTGTCTGGAAATTCAGCGGTGGCAGCTTTCCTTGCCACTGGCGGCTGTGTATCGCTAGATCGGACGCCTCACTGTCATCATATTTCGGCTCTGGGTTTGCACTCGACTCCAGTGCAGATTCAACCCGCATAGCCAGTTCAGGTGATAAGCCAGATAAATCTAAACCATCCAATAGTGTACTGTTTTGTGACTGAGCAGGCGGCTGAACGCGCGGTAGAACAGGTTCTTGAGGTTGAACCACTGGTGGTTGAGTTTCTTCGCTTGCCACTTCTATATGACCAGTGTCAGCCTTAGCATATTCGTAAGTTTCACGAAGCTCGCTAAATGATGGGTAAGGCAAAGTCTGATACGCAAACGGGACTTCTAGCACTTGAGGTTTCGCTTGATGGCTCGCCTGCCATTGCCCTCGTTGCTCGAGGTAACTCTGATATGTACTTAGAGCTCCCGTCACCAACGCAGGGGCAACAATAACCGTAGCTAACAACCAGCCTGATACCGTCCGTCGAGGTCGCACATCATTGACTGATTGGTAATGATTCACGCCGTTAAATGTCTGATGGTTTTGCTCAGAGTGGTCTAAAGCCTGCAGTACTTTTGACATTATGCTTTCTCCTCTGAGGCAGTTAACGAAGGGGCATGCTCTTGAGATAACTTTTCAAGACGCTGCAAGGTTCTTCGTCCGGCAATGCCATCCACATGGAGTCCCTGCCATTGCTGGAAAAGCTCAACCTTACGCATCAGTTCCTGATCATAAACATCGGACTCTCTTTCGGGCTCACCCAGAACTTTAGACAAACGATCATCCAATTCAGCGATCGCACGTCCTGACATATTAGGTTTCAAAGTCTGATGCCAGTAACCTTGCCAGATCTGGTGATATTGCCCCTGCCATAATTCCTTGAGCTTGGAGATAGGCAGTTCAATTCGCTCCGTTCCTAACAAGAGCTGAGCAGAATTCTGTGTGAGCTTATATAGCACAGCATAACTTTGCAGGCTGTCTTTGCTGAGAGACAAAAGCACGGGAACATTAGCTTGTCTGAGCGTATTCAGCGTGCCGCGTGATTGAGTACAACGGAACGCACTTTGGTCACTTTGCTGGCAAAGACGCTCAGCCACAGACGCATTCAGCCCCCACACATGATAAAGCTCCGCAATACCCTGCTGGAAATCCGTTGCACGAGCAAGAGTGGATTGTAATTCAACAGGAAAAACTTCCTTTTCTATCGCTTCCACATTTGACGCTGGGTACGCTTCACTTAGGTGCGCTTCAATCGACGCACTGAAAAGCATTGGAGCTAACCAATAACTACCGACAGCCAGTACAGCTCCTACGGCAGCGGCAATACCAATTGGAGAACGCTGTGGCAATGAAGGCACTGGTTGAGCGGGCTGATGATACGAGGTTTGAAAACTCATCACCTCTTCACAAGCCGCTTCAACACTTGAATGGCTCGGTACCGCTTCTCCGATGCTGTAAGCTCGTTTTAAAGCCGCATCACAAATCAGATTAATCAGGCGTGGAATACCCAGCGACTGCTGAGCAATATGCTTGAGCGACTTAGCAGAAAGCAAACTCGCTTCGCCACCCGCCAATTCAAGACGATACTGAATATAACTGGCGGTTTCTTTGCTATCCAATGGCAACAGGTGGTATCGCCCCGTAATACGCTGCGCTAGCTGGCGCAATTGAGGCATCTGCAATTTCTGTTGTAACTCTGGTTGGCCAACAAGTAGCACTTTGAGTAGCTTCTGGTTGTCCGTTTCAAGATTAGTCAATAAGCGCAACTGCTCTAGCACTTCAGCGGACAAATGCTGTGCTTCGTCGATCACCAGCAAAGTCTGAATACCATTCGCATATGTACTTAGCAGAAATTCATGAATCTTCTGATTCAGTTGTTTGAGCGTTGCGCCAGATTGATACTCAATCGAAAATTCATCGCAGATTGCTTCAAGCAACTCTATGCTTGAAAAGGTAGGGTTGAGGATTAGACCAGGCTGAGTATCCGTACCGAGTGATTTCAGCAATGCGCGTGCAACGGTTGTCTTCCCGGTACCAACTTCACCAGACAACATCGCAAAGCCCCCACCCTCGCCAAGGCCTACTTGTAAGCGAAACAGCGCTTCTTTGTGCCTTTGGCTTTGGAACAGGAAACGAGAATTCGGCACAATCGAAAACGGCAGCTCTGTGAATCCAAAATGTTGTTTATACATACTTCTCGTCTCTGGGAATTTACCGATAAGAAAAGTACCATTGCTGGCATGAATAGCCAATTCTAAAATCCGAATTTAAGAGAGACATCTGTGCAAATATTTCTGGTTGGTGGTGCAGTCCGCGATAAACTGCTGAAAATCGACGTTTACGACCAAGACTGGGTCGTGGTTGGCGCATCGCCTCAGGTATTACTGGACCAGGGGTTTGTTGCTGTTGGAAAGGACTTCCCTGTGTTCCTACACCCTAAAACCAAGCAAGAGCATGCCCTAGCAAGAACCGAACGCAAAACTGGCTCAGGCTACAAAGGCTTTGATTGTTATTTTGCTCCTGATGTCACCCTTGAAGAGGACCTGATTCGCCGAGACCTGACTATCAATGCAATGGCAGAAGATGAGCAAGGTCGGATTATCGACCCTTACGGCGGCCAAAAAGATCTCAATGATCGCGTTCTTCGCCACGTTTCAGATGCTTTTACAGAAGATCCTCTTCGCGTACTTAGAGTCGCGCGCTTCGCGGCGAAATTGCATCACCTTGGTTTTACCATCGCCCCAGAAACTCAACAGCTAATGGCTCAGATTGTCCAGTCTGGAGAGCTAATTCATTTAACGGCTGAACGTGTGTGGCAGGAATGGCACAAATCGCTATCAACCCAAGATCCACAGATTTTTCTATCGGTCCTGCGTGACTGCGGTGCCCTCAAAGTGATACTTCCTGAATTGGATCGCTTGTTTGGTGTACCTCAACCAGAAAAGTGGCACCCAGAAATTGATACCGGTATTCACAACCTTTTAGTGGCGAAACAGGCTGCCCTACTCAGCCCCTCTAACAGAGTGCGCTTTGCCGCGCAGATGCACGATTTAGGCAAGGGAGTGACCCCAAAAAATGAGTGGCCGAGCCACAAGAAGCACTGTCACACGGGCCTTAGCATCATCAAAAAACTGTGTGAGCGTGTCCGTATTCCGAATGAATATCGCGATCTTGCGTTAATGGTGTGTGAGCAACACTCCAATATCCACCGAGCAGCAGAGCTTAGAGCCGATACCATTATCAAGATCCTCAATGGCTTTGATGTATGGCGTAAGCCCGAACGTTTAGAAGAAATCTTGCTGTCTTGCATGGCTGACAGCCGCGGTCGTACCGGCTTCGAAGATATTGAGTACCCTCAAAAAACTATTTTTGAGCAGGCATACCAAGCAGCACTGGCGGTTAACGTTCAAGACATCATACAAGATGGATTCAAAGGTTCCGCAATACGAGGAGAAATGGAGAAACGCCGAATAGAAGCCGTTCGGGTAACAAGAGGTTAAACATTGCATTCAAAGAAAGGCAAAACCCGAAAAACCTAGCGTTAGTGCCTGCTTGACTTACCCCTGCCTAGTCTCTTCCCTAAAAACAAAAACGCCCCCGAAACCGGAGGCGTTTTTAAAGCTTTAAGCTAATAATTCAAGCTATGAATTACTGACCTTTAACTTCTTTTAGACCGTTGTAAGGAGCTTTAGCACCTAGAGCTTCTTCGATACGGATTAGTTGGTTGCTTTCTTTTAGGTGTAGCAGCAACACGGTCAGAACGTCTCATAGTTCCTAAGCTCTAAAACGCAAAATGCCTCACTAAAAAGTGAGGCATTCATTAAAGCTTTAAAGCTAATAATGCAAACTATGAATTACTGACCTTTAACTTCTTTAAGACCGTTGAAAGGAGCTTTAGCGCCTAGAGCTTCTTCGATACGGATTAGTTGGTTGTACTTAGCAACACGGTCAGAACGGCTCATAGAACCAGTCTTGATTTGACCTGCAGCTGTACCTACCGCTAGGTCAGCGATAGTTGCATCTTCAGTTTCGCCAGAACGGTGAGAGATTACTGCTGTGTAACCTGCGTCTTTAGCCATCTTGATTGCAGCTAGAGTCTCAGTTAGAGAACCGATTTGGTTGAACTTGATTAGGATAGAGTTAGCTACGCCTTTCTCGATACCTTCAGCAAGGATCTTAGTGTTAGTAACGAATAGGTCGTCACCAACTAGTTGAAGCTTGCTACCTAGTAGTTCAGTTTGGTGCTTGAAGCCATCCCAGTCAGATTCGTCTAGACCATCTTCGATAGAAACGATTGGGAATTGGTTAGCTAGCTCAGCTAGGTAGTGGTTGAACTCTTCAGAAGAGAAAGTCTTACCTTCGCCTTTCATGTTGTAGATGCCAGCTTCTTTGTCGAAGAACTCAGATGCCGCACAGTCCATCGCTAGAGTAACGTCTTTACCTAGTTCGTAACCAGCAGCTGCAACAGCTTCTGCGATAACTTCTAGAGCTTCAGCGTTAGACTTAAGATTAGGAGCGAAACCACCTTCGTCACCAACTGCAGTGCTGTAGCCTTTAGACTTAAGAACTTTAGCTAGGTTGTGGAATACTTCTGCACCGATACGTAGACCTTCTTTAAGAGTCTTAGCGCCAACTGGTTGGATCATGAACTCTTGGATGTCAACGTTGTTGTCTGCGTGCTCACCACCGTTGATGATGTTCATCATTGGTAGAGGCATAGAGAACTGACCAGCAGTACCGTTTAGTTCAGCGATGTGCTCGTATAGAGGCATGCCTTTAGCCGCAGCAGCAGCTTTAGCGTTAGCTAGAGAAACAGCTAGGATTGCGTTAGCACCGAACTTAGATTTGTTCTCAGTACCGTCTAGCTCGATCATTACTGCGTCGATTGCAGCTTGGTCTTTAGCGTCTTTACCAACTAGAGCTTCAGCGATTTCACCGTTTACCGCTTCAACAGCTTTAAGAACACCTTTACCTAGGAAACGAGCTTTATCGCCATCACGTAGCTCAAGAGCTTCACGTGAACCAGTTGATGCGCCAGATGGAGCAGCAGCCATACCTACGAAACCGCCTTCTAGGTGTACTTCAGCTTCTACAGTTGGGTTACCACGTGAGTCGATGATTTCACGACCTAGAACTTTAACGATCTTAGACATTAATGTTTCCTCTCGTTCAAATATAAATGTCAAATTTAAAAGGCAGCAGCACAACCTTCGCCACTGCCCGTATCCTTTTTACTTCTCTAATTCGCCGCGTTGGAATTCACCAGCCGCTTTTACGAACCCTGCGAATAGTGGGTGACCATCGCGAGGTGTCGAAGTGAACTCTGGGTGGAATTGAGCCGCTACAAACCATGGGTGAGCTGGATTCTCAATAACTTCCACAAGTTTCTTATCTGCTGACAGGCCTGACACTTTTAGGCCCGCTTTTTCAATTTTTGGACGCAGATTGTTGTTCACTTCGTAACGGTGGCGGTGACGTTCATGAATCGTCGCGCTACCGTAGAGTTCACGAGCTTTAGTCCCTTTCTCTAGGTGACATAGCTGCGAACCAAGACGCATCGTACCGCCTAGGTCAGACTTTTCGGTACGTTCTTCAACTTTACCTTCGCCGTCTACCCACTCTGTGATCAAACCTACCACAGGGTACTTCGTCTCTTTGTTAAATTCTGTTGAATGTGCACCTTCCATACCCGCAACGTTACGCGCGTATTCAATCAGTGCCACTTGCATACCCAGACAAATACCTAGGTAAGGAAGCTTGTTTTCACGAGCGTATTGCGCAGCACGGATCTTGCCTTCCACCCCACGATCACCGAAACCACCAGGTACCAAGATAGCATCTAGACCTTCCAGCGCTTCTTCACCTTTGGTTTCTACGTCTTGTGAGTCAACGTACTTAATCTTAACGCTCAAACGGTTCTTCAGACCTGCGTGTTTCAGCGCTTCGTTGACTGACTTGTAAGCATCCGGCAGTTCGATGTACTTACCGACCATACCAATGGTCACTTCTGCCGTTGGGTTTGCTTCTTCATAGATAACCTGTTCCCACTCAGTCAGATCAGCTTCAGGAGCAGAAATACCGAAACGAGAACAAACTAGGTCGTCAAGACCTTGAGATTTGATCAATTGAGGGATCTTGTAGATTGAATCTACGTCCTTCATAGAGATAACCGCTTTTTCTTGCACGTTACAGAAAAGAGCGATCTTCTTACGCTCGTTCGCTGGGATCATGCGATCAGAGCGACAAACAAGAATATCTGGTTGGATACCGATAGACAGCAGCTCTTTAACTGAGTGCTGAGTCGGCTTAGTTTTCACTTCACCTGCTGCGGCAAGGTAAGGAACCAGTGTCAGGTGCATGAACATAGCACGCTCACGGCCTAGCTCTACAGCCAGCTGACGAATTGCTTCCATAAATGGTAGTGATTCAATATCACCAACCGTACCACCCACTTCAACGATAGCAACGTCATGACCTTCAGAACCTGCGATTACGCGGTCTTTGATGGCGTTAGTGATATGAGGGATAACCTGAATCGTTGCGCCTAGGTAATCACCGCGACGCTCTTTGCGTAGAACATCTGCGTAAACACGACCGGCAGTGAAGTTGTTGCGCTTAGTCATCTTGGTGCGAATGAAACGCTCGTAGTGACCAAGGTCTAGGTCAGTTTCTGCGCCATCTTCCGTAACGAACACTTCACCGTGCTGAGTTGGGCTCATTGTGCCCGGATCAACGTTGATGTAAGGGTCAAGCTTCATCATAGTCACTTTAAGACCACGAGCTTCAAGAATAGCGGCAAGAGATGCTGCTGCAATACCTTTACCTAGAGAGGATACAACCCCGCCAGTAACAAAAATGTAATTTGTCGTCATGTTTAACCTGAAATTGGTTGAATGAGGGAAATGGATTTCTTCTGGACGGGAGATAAATATACCAGAAGACCCTTATCGCCACAACGTGAAATCTATCACACTGTAATTTTTTATTTTTTGCTTCAAATCAAATTCGAGCAGCTCGATACACTGGGTTTATTGTTGCGACTCTCGCCGTTTCACCTCATCCCACATGCTATCAAGTTGCTGTAAATCGAAGTCCGTCAACTGCTTACTTTGCTCAGCCACCATCTTCTCAACACTTTTAAATCGACGAGAGAATTTGAGGTTTGCTTTGCTTAATGCCGATTCAGGATTTTGTCCAAGATGACGGCTTAAGTTGACGACCGCAAACAACAAATCCCCAAGCTCAAGCTCTACTTTTTCATCATCGGGGGCAACTTGCAGCGCCTCATCCATGACTTCATCGACCTCTTCGCGCACCTTGCCCACAACCGGACCTAGTGAGTCCCAATCAAAACCAAATTTAGCGCACTTTGTCTGAATTTTGGTCGCTCGTGAAAGGGCCGGGAGCGAACTCGGTATTGAGTCTAGGATACTTTGCTCTTTTTTGCCGACTTCGGCTTTTTCTTTGGCTTTTTCCGCTTCCCAGTTGGCGTTGATTTCTTCGTCCGATTCAAATTCAACATCAGAAAAAACATGGGGGTGACGGCGAGTCAGCTTCTCATTCACTGTGTCAACAACATCTGAGAATTCAAACAGCCCCTGCTCTTTCGCCAGTTGGCTGTAAAAAATCACCTGAAACAACAAATCCCCTAGCTCTTCCTGCAAATTCGGCCAGTCACGATTATGAATCGCATCCACCACTTCGTAGGTTTCCTCAATGGTATGAGGAACAATTGTGTCAAAGCTTTGTTTTAGGTCCCAAGGGCAACCATTCTCAGGGTCACGAAGCTGCGACATTATCGCTTCTAGTCGTTCAATCGGGTGATTCATAATCTTTGTTCCTTTAAACCTATCTAAAGAAAAAGGTGAGCGGTACAACCACTCACCTTTAAAAATTTATTGTCATCCCCAATCGCTCGTTTCACTCTAGGGAATGACTACTCTTTTTTACTAAGTAGTTGGCTCTTCTAACAAGGCAACAAACTTACGAGACTCCTGAACATAGCTTGCCTATGTGATGGAGCGAGTATAGTGAAGTTAACGCTGTTAGAAAGCCAAATACGACGTAAAAACTAGCCGAGGCGTTTTACCGACATAACATCTTTAATCTGTTCAACTCGCTTCGACACACGCTGCAGAATCTCAATGTTAGTGACCTCTAGATCAAAGTCCATAATCGATAGCTGCTTACGGTAATCAACACGGCTCTTCATGCTGGTGACTTTGATTTTCTCGTTGGCAAACAAGGTGGTGATGTCTTTGAGTAGTCCACTACGCTCCATCGCTTCCACACGGACGGTCAGGATGTAAGAACCAACAAAACCACTGCCCCAAACGGTATCGATGATACGCTCTGGAGCGTGATGACGCAGCTCTTCAAGCTGTTCACAGTCGGCGCGGTGAACCGAAATACCTCGACCTTGAGTGATATAACCTGCGATTTCATCCCCTGGAATCGGCTGACAGCAACGCGCAAGGTGCGTCATCAGGTTATCAACCCCTTCCACAACCACTGCGTCTTTCTTAGGACGGCTTTGCGCAGGCGCTTTGGTTTCAGCTTCCTGTAACTTCTCTAGCGCTTGCTGATCTTCTTCCTCGGCAGTGGGCTTATTCACCAAGGCATTAATGTGGTTAATGATCTGGTTGATACGCAAGTCACCACTGCCGACACCAACATACAATTCGTCGGCACTGTTGACGTTAAAGCGCTTCAACGCATACTGCTCGGCGTCTTTCAGTGTCGCGTTGATTTTGGCCAGCTCGGCTTCAAGAATCTCTCGGCCCGCTTCTAGGTTCTTTTCACGTGATTGTTTACGGAACCAAGCATTGATCTTAGCGCGCGCTCGACCAGATGTGACAAATCCCATTGATGGATTCAGCCAGTCACGAGATGGATTCGGCTCTTTAGCCGTGATGATTTCGACCTGATCGCCCATCGTCAGTTTATGGGTAAACGGTACTATACGCCCTGCAACTTTGGCGCCGATACAACGGTGCCCGACTTCTGAGTGAATGTGGTAAGCAAAATCAAGTGGCGTCGCGCCCATAGGCAGGTCGACCACATCGCCACGAGGCGTAAACGCGTAAACGCGATCATCAAATACCTGACTACGTACTTCATCAAGCATTTCGCCGGAATCTGACATTTCTTCCTGCCAATCAAGCAGTTTACGCAGCCAAGTAATTTTCTCGTCGTAGCCACTTCGGCCACCGCCACCTTCTTTGTATTTCCAGTGCGCTGCAACGCCAAGCTCCGAGTCTTCGTGCATGTCTTTAGTACGAATCTGGATCTCGATGGTTTTCCCTTCAGGGCCAAGAATCACAGTGTGGATTGACTGATACCCGTTCGGTTTTGGGTTCGCAACGTAATCATCAAATTCACTTGGTAGGTGTTTGTATTTGGTATGAACAGCGCCTAGTGCTGCATAACAATCCTGAAGTTTGTCGGCGATAATACGAACAGCGCGAACATCAAACAGTTCGTCAAATGCCAGACTCTTCTTCTGCATTTTGCGCCAGATACTGTAAATGTGCTTAGGACGCCCACTTACTTCTGCATTGATGCCTGAAGAGGTAATTTCATTCGAGAGGTCATCCACAAAATCCGTAATGTACTGCTCACGAACGATGCGACGCTCAGAAAGCTGTTTCGCGATCTGTTTATAGGTATCAGGCTGTTGATAACGGAAAGCGTAATCTTCAATTTCCCATTTCAACTGACCAATGCCAAGACGGTTTGCCAGAGGCGCGTAGATGTTTGAACACTCTTTCGCCGCAGCTTGGCGCACTTCGTCCGGGGCTTTCTTTACCTCGATCAGATTACAGATGCGTTCAGCAAGCTTGATGACCACGCAGCGGAAGTCATCGACCATCGCTAATAGCATACGGCGAACATTATCTACTTGAGCCGAGGCAGCGCTGCCTTCCATAGTGACATTGAGCTGTCCCAGTGCCGCCATTTCCTCAACGCCATCAATCAATTTGATCGTTTCTTTGCCGAAATCCTCTTCCAGTGCTTCACGTTCATAAGCCCCACTGGACACCACTGGAAACAACAAAGCAGCCACTAAGGTGGCTTTGTCCATGGAGAGAGTAATGAGAATTTCGATCATTTCACGCCCACGCCATAACAGCAGTGGGCCTTGATCGTTGTCTTGTAGAATGGTTTCACAATGTCGATATACCTCTTTAAGGCGTTTCGACACTTTATTGTCTTGCTCTAGGCTCGCAATCCAATTATCTAGTTCAAACTGTTCGTCTTGATTCAAATGTGCGCTTCTTACCGCAACCATCGTCTTCGTCCTGTAATACTTTTTATCTTCGACCTACCCCGTGTTGAGACTGCTCACCACGGGCTAAGTTCGCATTAATCCTTCACAAAAAGCGCCATTGATTCTAAGTGACTGGTATGGGGGAACATATCTAACATACCCAGTTTCTTTAACTCGAATCCCTGACTTAGCAAGCTCTGAGAATCTCGGGCTAGAGTAGCAGGATTGCAAGAAACATAAACGACTCTTGTCGCACCTAGCGCAGAAACTTGCTCGACAATTCCACTAGCGCCAGCTCGTGCTGGATCGAGCAGTATTTTATCAAACTTTTCTCTCGCCCAGAGCTGACCAGACATATCTTGTTCCAAATTTGCCTGATAAAACTGAGCATTATCAATCTGGTTAACTTGAGCATTATGAGTAGCTTTACTCACCATCTCATCGACCCCTTCAACACCGATAACGCTTTTTACCTGCTTAGCGATAGGGAGGCTGAAGTTCCCTAACCCACAAAACAAATCTAACACTCGATCTTGCTCAGATAACGCCAGCCAATCCAACGCCTGAGTAACCATCTGCGCATTCACTTGTTGATTAACTTGAATGAAATTATTTGGCTCAAACGGGATGTTGACGCCAGTTTCCTGATAAACACCCGCTTCACCTGTTTCAAGCATCAACTGTTCATTGTTTGGCATCAGATAAAGCGTAATCTGATTGAGCTTGGCAAATTCAAGCAGTGCATCATGATCTTTATTGTTCAGTGGCTTGAGGTGGCGCAAAACCAGAATGCGCGTGTTATCTGCTTTCACTAACTCGACATGGCCAATGTTCTCTTGTTGAGAAAAGCGTGATAGCAGCGCATATAAATCAGGCAATAACTCATCCAATTCCGGCGCCAAAACAGGGCAGTGAGTCAGAGTGACGATGTCTTTACTCTGCTTTTTACGGAAACCAAATTTCAGTTGACGCGTTTTTTTATCCACCATGACACTGATGCGAGCGCGGCGACGGTAGCCTTCCGATTCGCCCACTATCGGGGCCTCTAAGTTGAGGCTCTGCCCAGCAAACTTGCTCATCAATTGGCTCAGCGTTTGCTGTTTGTGCATCTGCTGGTGCTCACTACTCAGGTGCTGCATATTACAGCCCCCACATTGCTGATAATGTGGGCAGAAAGGCTCAACTCGTTGTTCACTCGGCGTTTGCACCTTAATCAGCGTCGCTCGTGAGAACTTACTCTTACTTTCGGTCAACTGAGCTAACACTTGCTCTCCCGGCAGTGCCCCTTCAATAAAAATTGGCTTCTTATTTTGATAGGCTATGCCTGCACCGTGATGATCGAGTTTTTCGATTTTCAACGATTGATGCTTAGTGTTGAGTTGAGTTTTCTTTTTCGGTTGGAAGAAACGCGCCATGCTTTGCTCTGTGCCTTTTAACTATTGCTCTGTATTGCTGTCCAGGCGTCACCTTTTCAGGCCTGAATCATTGTCTGAGCCGAACGAGTTTATTATGCTTAAGGATTCGACGGCTTCTTTTATTTGTGGAAGTTATTTTCCCATATCCACACCACGATGTTTAGACAATAATGACAAGATATGGCTTACGCGCCCGCGTTATTACCCTCACACTCGCGCCGACGTTGATCATTGGCCTGTTACTGAGTGCGTTTTTCTCCTTTAATCGCTATCACGACTTGGAAAAGCAGGTCATCAATTCAGGCTTAAGTATTATTGAACCTCTGGCGATTGCCAGCGAAGAGGGACTAAAAAACAACAGCCGCGAATCTGTCCGTCGAATTATCAGTTATGCGCACCGGAAAAACTCAAAGTTTGTTCGCAGTATCGCCGTCTTCGATTACAACCACGATTTATTCGTTACTTCCAACTTTCATCCGAACTTTGAGTCCCTCACCTTTCCACGCAATGAACCTATTCCTCTGCTGGTGACGTCTGATCTTCAGGAGAACACACTGATTTTGCGCGCGCCGATCATTGCCGAGTCCGGTTTGATATCGACGCCTAAAGGGCAAGATACCAATCCAGCCCTTGGCTACATTGCCGTAGAGCTCGACCTCTCTTCCCTGCGCCTGCAACAGTATCAAGAGATTTTCTCTGCGTTTTTAGTACTGCTCTCCGGGTTAGGACTATCAGCGGTGTTTGCTTATCGCCTGATGCATGACGTCACCCGACCGATTTCTCATATGAAGAACATGGTCGACAGAATTCGTCGCGGTCACCTCGATGTTCGAATTGAAGGTAAGATGCATGGTGAGCTTGATTCTCTCAAAAATGGTATCAACGCCATGGCGGTTTCGCTGTCGGAATACCATGTGGAGATGCAACACAGTATCGATCAGGCGACTTCGGACTTACGGGAAACACTCGAACAGCTTGAAATTCAGAACGTTGAATTGGATATTGCGAAGAAACGCGCGCAGGAAGCAGCACGCGTGAAATCCGAGTTCCTTGCCAATATGTCTCATGAGCTTCGCACACCGTTGAATGGCGTGATTGGCTTTACTCGTCAGATGCTCAAAACCAAATTGACCAACAGCCAAGCGGACTATTTGCAGACCATCGAAAAGTCAGCCAATAACCTGCTCAATATCATCAATGACATTTTGGACTTCTCTAAACTGGAAGCAGGCAAGTTGGCACTGGAGAATATTCCGTTTGAGTTCCAGGAAACCCTCGAGGAAGTAGTGAGCTTGCAAGCTACCAGCGCCCATGAAAAAGGCCTAGAACTAACCCTTAAAGTCGATCCTAAGATCCCGGCAGGCTTAGTTGGTGACCCGCTGCGAATCCAGCAAGTACTCACTAACCTAGTAGGTAACTCGATCAAATTTACCGAGCGAGGCAACATCGACATCAGTGTCGAGCTGCGTTCTCAAAAAGAAGATGCGGTTGAATTACAGTTTATGGTGCGCGATACCGGTATTGGTATTTCCGAGCGCCAGCAAGCTCAACTGTTCCAAGCATTCAGTCAAGCAGACGCCAGCATTTCTCGCCGCTACGGCGGGACAGGGCTTGGTCTGGTCATCACCCAAAAACTCGTGAGTCAGATGGGGGGAGAAATCAGCTTAACCAGCCGCCTGCACCAAGGCTCAACTTTCTGGTTTACGCTCAGACTCAACTCAACAGACATGCCAGTGAGCGATTTGCTGGAAACTCAAGTACTGCGACAACGCACCCTGCTACTCGTCGAGCCGAACATGCAAGCAGCCTCGGTGACGCAGCAAACCCTGGTACAAGAAGGGCTAATTGTCACCTACCGCTCATCAATCCCGGAAGAAGCCAGTCAGTTCGATTATGTGCTACTTAATCTCGCACCGAACAAAACCAACGAAGCTGAGCTGGTTGAACAGTGGGTGAAGCAAGCCCAGCAATGTGCGCCTCAAGTGGTAGTGGGTATCCCTAGTACTGCTCTGGCTCTGTCGGATCACCTTATCCAGACACACCATGTTCATTGCATCACCAAGCCATTATCTCGACGAAAACTACTACAAACGTTAGCCGCCAATCAAGAAAGCTTGCCAATGGTTGAGATTGAACCGGCATACAACGAGACGCTACCGTTAACGGTTATGGCCGTCGATGACAACCCAGCAAACCTGAAACTGATCAGCGCCCTCCTCCAGGAGCGGGTCGAAAAAGTGGTGACTTGCACCAACGGCCTCGATGCAGTAGCTCAAGCGGAAACCCAGCATTTCGATATCATCCTGATGGACATTCAGATGCCACACATGGATGGCGTAACCGCTTGTGGCAAAATCAAGCAAACTGAACTTAATGCCAACACTCCTGTGATCGCCGTCACCGCGCACGCGATGAGTGGCGAACGTGACAGACTACTCGGAGCGGGCATGGATGATTATCTCACCAAGCCAATTGAAGAACATGTGCTGCAACAAGTGTTAATGCACTGGAACCCAAATACCACGGAATCTGAAATGGAGAAGCTCGACTTGCCGTCCGATGTTGAGCCTTCAGAACACTCTTCGTCAGCAGTGATCGAACATGACAACATCATCATCGACTGGCAAGCGGCGCTAAAACAATCCGCCAATAAAGAAGATCTTGCCCGTGATATGTTGCAAATGCTGGTCGACTTTATTCCGGAAGTTAGTAGTGTGGTTGAAGCAGCGCTGGAAGAAGATGACTTTGACAGCGAAACGCTGGTTCATCACGTACATAAGCTCCACGGCAGCAGCTCATATTGCGGTGTCCCAAGGCTGAAAAAAGTCTGTGCCACAATAGAGAAAGCTCTGCGTTCAGGTGCAAGCCTAGAAGATATTGAGCCAGAGTTGTTTGAACTGCAAGATGAAATGGAGAAGGTCACCGCGAGTGCGGCACCTTATTTAGATTCGTAGATAACGGTAGCAACGGCGTAATGACGTTCATCAGAAATAGACAGGTGGATATTCTCCACCTGTTTTTTTTGGGCAAATTCTAGAGCTTTACCAGACAACGACAAAAGTGGCGCACCGTGCTCATCATTGGTAATGGTGAAGTCATGGAACGTCACCCCCAATGCAATGCCAGTTCCCAATGCCTTTGACGCCGCTTCTTTGGCAGCAAAGCGCTTGGCTAAAAAACGCCCCTGCTGCTTCAGCGATTGGAAGCGTTGTAACTCGATATCAGTCAAAATACGTCGGGCGAACGCTTCACCACTGCGGGACAGCGCTTTTTCAACACGTTCAATTTCCGCAATATCTGTTCCTAAACCAACGATTGCCATTGTGATTACTTACGCGCTTCTACCATCAGTGCTTTCATATCTGCCACCGCTTTATGCAAGCCATCAAATGCTGCACGACCGATGATAGAATGACCGATGTTTAGTTCATAGATTTCAGGGATAGCAGCAATCGGAGCTACGTTATGGTAAGTCAGACCATGGCCTGCATTCACGGTGATACCTAAGTCAGCCGCATAGCTTGCGCCAGCTGCAATTTTCTTCAGTTCATCTTGCTGATCTTCATCATTCTCAGCATCCGCATAATGACCAGTGTGCAGCTCGATGTAAGGCGCGCCACACGCTTTTGCTGCATCAATCTGTTCACGATCAGCATCAATAAACAAAGAAACTTTAATGCCTGCTTCCGTCAGTATTTTGGTTGCCGCTTTAATTTTTTCTACGTGGCCCGCCACGTCCAAACCACCTTCGGTGGTCAGCTCTTCACGCTTTTCTGGAACCAAACACACGTATTCAGGTTGGGTTTGCAGAGCAATTTCAACCATCTCATCCGTCACAGCCATTTCAAGATTCATACGAGTTTGGATCGTTTCCCTTAGGATACGTACATCACGATCGACAATATGGCGGCGGTCTTCTCTAAGGTGAATGGTAATGCCATCTGCTCCAGCACGCTCGGCGACTTCCGCTGCATGAACAGGATCTGGGTACTTAGTACCGCGCGCGTTACGTAATGTGGCAATGTGATCGATGTTAACACCCAGATAGATTGAGCTCATTTTCCAATACTCCGTGATTTGGGCGCTAAGATTTGCATAAATAGCTCCCGACTCTTTAATGGTTTGCCGCCAAGATACGGCTTTAATGCTATACGTGTAAAGCGTTTTGCCGCTTTAAGTTGTTCTTTTGTGGTGAACCTTCGTTCACTAATCGCAATCAGTTCATTCCCGACGAAAGTCAGATTGTCACGTCGAACTGAAGCGATAAATCCCTTCTGCTCTCGATATCGATAGGTCATCTCAGGTTCAATCGGCTCTCCAGTACCCGCGCAATGCAGAAAGTCGACGCCATACCCCATTGCAGACAGCAGTGCCAGTTCAAAACGACGCAATGCCGGTTCCGGATTCTCACACTGAGCCAGTTCAGTAAGAGCATGCAGGTAATCATGAAACAGGGCTGGCATTGACACTTCCGCCATCAGCACTCGGCCAATCAACTCGTTGACATACATGGCGGAATAAAGGTTGATCCCCGTCAGTGGCAAGCCCAGACTGATCGGCTCCGCTTGACGCAGTGTCTTCATCGATCCTTTACCCGACCACTTAAGTAATAGAGGCGTAAAAGGCTGCAACGCTCCTTTGAGGTTTGAGCGTTTACTGCGCGCACCTTTAGACATTAAAGTGACACGACCGAACTCCTCACTAAAAACATCGAGAATTAAACTCGACTCACTGTAAGGGCGACGGTGAAGAACAAAGCAGCGCTGTAAGCCTTCTGAGGTCATAGAGATTGCCAGATGAATGTTACATAAAAAATAAGGAGCCTGATGGCTCCTTATTCTAACTCATGTTGGAGCGAAGTGAATTCGCTGCCAAGCTTATAAATCGTCGATGTAGCCCAATGAACGCAATGCACGTTCATCATCAGCCCAGCCAGATTTCACTTTAACCCACGTTTCTAGATACACTTTACGGCCGAACAGTTCTTCCATGTCCAGACGAGCTTCACGGCCTATGGTCTTAATTTTCTCACCGCCTTTACCAATCACCATTTTTTTCTGGCCATTACGTTCAACCAGAATCAGTGCATTGATATGGAAGCCATCAGTTTCAGGGTTGTAATCGAAACGTTCAATTTCTACCGTCACCGAATAAGGTAACTCTTCACCTGTGAAGCGCATGAGTTTCTCACGTACAATTTCCGACGCCATAAAGCGCTGAGAACGGTCAGTAACATACTCTTCTGGGAAGTGATGGGCCGCTTTTGGCAGATGCTCACGTACATGCTTACGTAGAACATCGATATTTTTGCCTTGCTTCGCGGAGATAGGCACCACATCAACGAATTCCATCTTCTTCGACATGTCCATCATGTGCAGCATAACGTCGTTACGGTCTTGTACGTTATCGACTTTGTTGACACACAATACCACTGGGAAGTTCGACTTCTGCAGCTTAGTCAGCACCATTTCGTCGTCTTTGGTCCAGTGAGTACCATCAACAAGGAAAAACACTAGGTTCACATCACTCAATGATGAGTTGGCAGCGCGGTTCATTAAGCGGTTGATCGCACGCTTTTCTTCAATGTGAAGACCTGGAGTATCGACATAAATCGCCTGATAATCGCCTTCAGTATCGACACCCATAATGCGGTGGCGTGTTGTTTGGGGCTTACGAGAAGTGATCGAAATTTTTTGCCCAAGAATTCGGTTCAGTAGCGTTGATTTACCCACGTTTGGACGACCAACAATAGCAACAAAGCCACAATGTTGGTTTTCCGGTGAACTCACTTCACCACTCGATGAGAAAAACGCATCGATATCGAATTCGTTGTTATCTGTTGAATCAGTCATTGCTCAGTTGCTCTAGTGCTAGTTCCGCAGCCGCTTGTTCTGCCTTGCGGCGGCTGGTGCCTTTACCTATTACAGGCGATCCGACACCTGCGACTTCACACGACACAGTAAACTGCTGGTTGTGTGCTTCACCTTTAATATTAGTCACTGTGTAGACAGGCAGTGGTTTTCTTCGCCCTTGTAGGAACTCTTGAAGACGCGTTTTAGGGTCTTTCTGAGAAACACCCGGTTGAATCGCTTCAAGGCGTTGCTTATACCAGCTAAGGATAATGCCACGCACCACTTCAATATCACTGTCTAGGTAGATTGCACCTATGATAGCTTCAACAGCGTCAGCCAGAATTGAGTCACGACGGAAGCCGCCACTCTTCAATTCACCTGGACCTAATTTTAAGTGATCTCCTAGTTCGAATTCTCGACCTAGCTCCGCCAGCGTATTACCACGAACAAGTGTCGCACGCATACGGCTCATGTCCCCTTCATTCACTTTCGGGAAACGGTGATAAAGATCGTCAGCAATGACAAAACTTAAAATTGAATCGCCCAGAAACTCAAGACGCTCATTATGTTTTCCATGAGCACTGCGGTGAGTCAGCGCTAAGTTAATAAGCTCTGCATCATTGAACTGATAGCCGAGCTTTTTCTCTAGTTTGGCAATAGGAGAATTCATGCTCTCTCATTAAATTGTTTTTCATTCTCTATAGTTGAGTTGACGCAGCCAAGACGGCTGCGACATCAAATATAACGAGAAATTAGTTAATACCACCGATGCGGTTAAACCTAACACCAGTTGGGATCCATGATGGTAAGAAGCTATCTGCACTGCGTTCGAACTCGAAGCTGATCCAGATACCAACCGCTTTACCAACCAGATTCGCCTCTGGAACAAAGCCCCAGTAGCGGCTGTCTGCACTGTTGTCACGGTTATCACCCATCACAAAGTACTGACCTTCTGGCACAACCCACTCATTAACACCACCACGTGGCTGATAAGCCGACACGCGATCGCGGCGTAATGGGTTCACCAAAATTTGGTGTTCAACTTCACCCAGTTTTTCATTCAGTTGAATCAGTGGCACACCATCTTGGATAAATGGGCTTTCTTCCACATTCGACAACGGCACCTGAGTACATTGGCTTTCGCCTTTAGGTTGAACACACACTTCTTTCTTGCTGCTGTAACGCACCGTATCACCCGGTAGGCCAACAACGCGCTTGATGTAGTCAATGTTTGGCTGAGGTGGGTATTTGAATACTACGATGTCACCACGCTCTGGCTTACCCGTTTCAACCAGTTGTGTACGCCACACTGGGTCCTTTAGACCGTATGCGTATTTCTCAACCAGAATAAAATCCCCAACCAGTAAGGTCGGCATCATTGAGCCTGAAGGAATTTGGAACGGTTCGTAGATAAACGAGCGCAATACCAAAACAGCCGCAATGACAGGGAAAATTGAAACACTGTTTTCAATCCACCATGGCTGCTTTTCCACTTGTTCAGCAGTTGCAGTATCCAGTCCGTTTGTCTGAGCTTCAACTGCAGCGAGTTTAGTCTGACGTTTCTTCGCAAACACCAGCTTTTCCAACACCCAAACAATACCAGTGACCAGAGTGACAATAACCAAGATCAGTGAAAATGTATTTGCCATTGACTTCCCTTACCTCAAAAATACGAAAGTGAAAGAGCCGAAACCCTTTCACTTAACAAGTTCTTATATTGAGTCGTTACCCAACAAATTAATCTTTACCTACGTGTAAGATCGCTAAGAAGGCTTCTTGAGGCAGCTCTACGTTACCGATCTGCTTCATACGTTTCTTACCTTCTTTCTGCTTCTTCAGTAGCTTCTTTTTACGGCTCACGTCACCGCCATAACATTTTGCGATTACGTTCTTACGTAGCTGTTTAACCGTTGAACGCGCAATAATATGGTTACCAATCGCAGCCTGAATCGCAATATCAAACATCTGACGTGGAATGAATTCTTTCATCTTCTCTACGAGCTGACGGCCACGAGTCTGAGATTGATCTTTGTGCGTAATCAATGCCAGTGCGTCCACTTTATCGCCGTTAAGAAGTACATCAACACGAACCATGTTAGACGCTTCAAAACGCTGGAAGTTATAATCCAGAGACGCATAACCACGAGACGTTGACTTCAGACGATCAAAGAAATCGAGTACCACTTCCGCCATCGGAATATCGTAAGTCACAGCTACTTGGTTACCGTGATAAACCATATCAACCTGAACACCACGCTTCTCAACACATAGAGTAATCACATTACCTAAGTAATCTGAAGGTACAAGGATGTTACAACGCGCAATCGGCTCACGAATTTCTTCGATATCATTCACTGCTGGTAGCTTAGCTGGGCTATCAACGTAAAGAATTTCGCCATCCGTTTGCTCTACTTCGTACACTACCGTTGGCGCAGTGGTAATCAGGTCGAGATCGTACTCACGCTCCAGACGCTCTTGGATGATTTCCATATGCAGCATGCCGAGGAAACCACAGCGGAAACCAAAGCCTAGAGCAGCTGAGTTTTCTGGTTCATAGAACAGAGACGCATCGTTTAGACTCAGTTTACCTAGTGCATCACGGAAGTTTTCATAGTCATCCGAAGAGACTGGGAATAATCCGGCGTATACCTGAGGCTTCACTTTCTTAAACCCTGGTAGCGGATCTTCACAACCGTGCTTAGCTAGCGTTAGCGTATCACCAACAGGCGCACCTAGGATATCTTTGATACCACAGACAACCCAACCTACTTCACCCGTTTGCAGTTCCGTCGTGTCTTCCTGCTTAGGTGTGAAGATACCAAGACGATCCACACCCCAAACTTGGCCAGTGCTCATCACCTTGATCTTATCGTTCTTCTTCAGGACACCATTTTTAATACGGACCAGAGAGACAACACCTAGGTAGTTATCAAACCAAGAGTCAATGATCAAAGCTTGCAGTGGCGCTTCTGGATCACCTTCTGGTGCCGGAATCGCAGAGACGATGTTTTCTAGTACGTCTTCAATACCTAGGCCCGTCTTAGCCGAACAGCGCGTGGCTTCCATCGCATCGATGCCAACAATTTCTTCGATCTCTTCTGCTACTCGCTCAGGATCCGCAGCAGGTAGATCGATCTTGTTCAGAATTGGTACCACTTCCAGATCCATTTCGATCGCGGTATAGCAGTTAGCCAACGTCTGAGCTTCAACACCCTGACCAGCATCAACCACCAGCAACGCACCTTCACATGCCGCTAGAGAGCGAGAAACTTCGTAGGCGAAGTCAACGTGCCCTGGAGTATCGATGAAGTTCAATTGGTAGGTTTCACCGTCTTTAGCGGTATAGTTGAGTGTCACACTTTGAGATTTAATAGTGATGCCACGCTCACGTTCAAGGTCCATGGAGTCCAGAACCTGAGCTGCCATTTCACGGTCACTCAATCCACCACAGTCTTGGATCAAACGGTCTGATAGGGTCGACTTACCATGGTCGATGTGGGCGATAATCGAAAAGTTACGAATGTGCTTCATGATTTGGTGTGACTAAACTCTTTAAAATAGGGACATAAGAAAGCCGTCTTGTGACGGCGTTTCAATCAAGTTGGCAGATTCTACCCAATTTCTGTGCACTTCGCACTAGCTAATTGGATCTCCCAAAACCCGAAGTAATATGACTTCTCGCAGCGACTGGCGTTCAAAATTAACGGCCAGACTTTTTGCGCCATAAATGCCTGCCACAGTAAAGATAGCAGATGTCAGGATAGCAATACCTTCGCCAAGACCAAACGCAGGCGCTAATAGCCACTGTCCAACCGCAGCGCCTAGAATCATGGCAAACAACGGCACTAGATAAACCACTGCGGCCGATTGCAGCAGGCTTTTTTCCGGCAAGCCGATTTCCACCACCTGACCTTCTTTAACCCGTTTGCTGGTCACTAGGTGCCAGTGCAGAGACTTGTTTCCCACCGCTTTTGAGACAATACCGGTACCACAGCTTTTTTGCGACGAGCAGCTGCTGCAGCTGGTTTGCTGTTCACAACTCAGCTCCACATCATAGCCCTTAGGCCCTGATTTCACTGCAGATACTGTCGCTAAAGCGGTCATCATTGCGTGGCACTCGCTTGTTTATTGATGGTGACCGATTGAGCAATTCGCTTAGCGGTTGCTGGCGGAATATCTCCGATCACAGAGATCTCTTTGTCACCTTTTACGAAGCTATGAAGTGTGCGACGCCCTTGACGAACCAGTTGGCCTTTAAGTGAGTAATTGTCACTCTCAGACACATAGATGGAAAAACTGAACAGACCATCAGTGTACATCTGAGTTTCGACCATGCGGTTAGTATTCGCCATTCGATAACGGTTCAACTCTTTGGATTCAAACCCTTTCGGAATCCAACCGACCGTCCAAAAGCTTTTCTCTAGCTCGCCTTTTGGCAGGGACAATACGTCGGGCAATTTAACGGTATTCAAACCGCTAAGAATGTCAGAAATCTGATCATTGACGCTATAGGAAATGGTGCGGAACTGTTCCAGCACTTCGCCATCACGATCAACCAGATCAGCTCTTAGTGGAAGCTTAGTTTGCTCATCGATCCACAGGATATAGGAATAGCGTAACCCGTCTTTCGGAGCAATTCTCAATACTTGGCAAGCCGCACCCGCTTCACGCGCTCGACCGACTTGAATAAAGTCGTAAATCTCACTCAGCTCATCAACATTAGAATTTAGAAGCGGGATAGTCGGGGCAACCATGTTACCGGACTCAATGGTAAACGGCTCAACACCAGGCTCAATGTAACTGACCTCATCACCTCGGCGAATCACTTCACGTACAGGTCCACTTAGATAAACAAGGTGAGCGAGTTGCTGACCTTCGCTGCGAGCGTGGCGATACAGCAAAGGTTCGATGCTGTTTTTCTTAATCAGGATATAAGACAGTTCATAATTGAGATGCTGACTGGCTTCGTTCATTTGATGCAACAAAGCCTCTGCAGGTTTTTCTTCTGCAAAGGCTAGTGGCGAACTCAAACTGAACAGTGTCAGCGCACTGATCAGAAATTTTCTCATTCAACTACCGTTTCTGGGTTGTCATTATGCTCTACAGCGTTATCGCTATTGAGGCGAAGCTGTAATTCATAGTCTTGAAGCATGGCGTTAATTCGACGGCGCTGCTCTTGCACGTTAGTTTCACTTGACGCTGTTGGCTGTTCCACCGAAGAACGTGTCAAGCTCACTGGTTCAGCACTGCCTGCAAATGGAATCGTCTGCAGAACAGGCAATTGCTCCGCTTCCGGTTGGCTAGGGTCGCTACCACCATATTGTTGTACGCCTAAGATCACAGCAAGTGACACACACGCGGCAACCGCCACCTGACCAAATTGGCTGAGCCAAGCTGGCAACTGACGACGCGCTTGAGAAGGCGTCGGCTGCGCTTCTATGCGTTGTTCATTAATGTCGGCAATCTTGCCAGAGGTGAACGTTGAATGCGCGGGCTCATCTTCTAGCGCAAGTGCAACGCTGTCTGCAATGTTCCACTCCGGTTTCTCCGGTGCTTCACCTCGCATCACATCACCAATTAAATGGTAATTTTTCCAGGTTTGTAGGCTAGCTTGGTCTTGCTCTAATTCACCGATTAAAGCCTTATCGACCAACTCTCCATCCATGAGTGCTGAAAGTTTCTCTTTGTCAGCCATTCTTTTCACCATTAACGTTACTGGTACTAGCGTTGCAAAAGGGGTTGAATCTTTTTCTCAACCGCTTCACGAGCTCGGAAGATACGCGAGCGCACCGTTCCAACAGGACAATCCATCACCGCAGCGATTTCTTCGTAACTCAAGCCATCAAGCTCGCGCAACGTCATTGCGGTTTTTAAGTCATCAGGTAGTGCTTCGATCGCACTAAAAACTACTTGCTTCAATTCCTTGGACAACGTTAAGTTCTCAGGGTTCGAAATTTCTTTTAATGCACTACCAGTTTCGTAATATTCAGCTTCTTCAGTATCCACATCTTGCGCAGGCGGTCTACGACCCTGAGCGACGATGTGGTTTTTCGCAGTATTAACAGCGATTCGATATAACCAAGTATAGAAGGCACTTTCGCCACGAAAACTTGGTATAGCGCGATACGCTTTAATAAATGCTTCTTGTGCTACGTCAGGTACATCCCCCGGATTATTGACGTAGCGAGAAATAAGATTACATACTTTGTTTTGGTATTTAGTGACCAACAAATTAAATGCTTGCTTATCTCCATTCTGAACTCGCTCAATTAACACTTGATCGGTCAGCTGCTCGTTCATTCGAGCGGGTACTCCTATTGTTATTAACCCCTATCTTGTCAGATATGAGCATTAATTATGCAAAATGTAGTATTGACACCACTGCTTACTTGAGCACTATTGTGACTCAGTAATGAATATAAAGTTCAAACTTTCTTCGAATTTTATTTGAGAAGTGATGGACCAGTAACTTCTGTTCCAGATTGTGGGGACGAAAGAGTTCAAAAGCAATGTTATTTACGAAGAATTGCATTCACTCCAGTGCTACTATAGTGAGCTAACTCTGGTATTTTCAGAGTCCATATTGCAATTTTAAATTGATTTAAGAGCGGGAACGCTCTGTAGCTGACGCTAAAAAGTTGGATTGGCGCCAGTACAACTTAACTCGGGAATTTAAAAGTTTTATGAACGCAAACCGTGAACATCAATGTGATGTGTTAGTGGTGGGTAGTGGCGCAGCCGGTCTGTCGTTAGCGTTACGTGTCGCGGAATATGGCAAAGTCATTGTATTGAGTAAGGGGCCAAGAAGTGAAGGCGCTACATATTACGCTCAAGGTGGTATTGCCGCTGTTTTTGACGAGTCAGACAGTATTGAATCGCATGTAGAAGACACACTAATAGCTGGCGCTGGCCTTTGTGAGCAAGAAACCGTTGAGTTTATCGCTGAAAATGCCAAAGAGTGTGTCCAGTGGCTGATCGATGGTGGGGTCCCATTTGATCGTGAAGATGGTGACAGTGACGAAAAACCTCGTTACCACCTGACGCGTGAAGGGGGTCATAGCCACCGTCGAATTTTGCATGCCGCGGATGCTACCGGTATGGCCATGCAAACGTCCTTGCAAGATAACGCTCACAACCACCCAAATATCACGGTCCTAGAGCGACACAACGCACTCGATCTAATCTGCGAAGATAAAGTCGGTGGCGACAGCAAGAAAATTGTCGGCGCTTATATCTGGAACCGAAACCAAGAACACGTTGAAACGGTTCGAGCCAAGTTTGTAGTACTGGCAACAGGTGGCGCGTCTAAGGTTTATCAGTACACCTCTAACCCTGACGTTTCCTCTGGTGATGGTATTGCGATTGCGTGGCGAGCAGGCTGCCGGGTTGCGAATATGGAGTTCAACCAATTCCATCCAACTTGCCTGTATCACCCTGAAGCACGAAACTTCCTGCTCACCGAGGCTCTGCGTGGTGAAGGCGCTTACCTGCGTCGTCCGGACGGCACTCGCTTTATGCCAGACTTTGATGAGAGAGAAGAGTTAGCTCCTCGTGATGTCGTCGCGCGTGCGATTGACTTTGAAATGAAACGCCTTGGGGCTGACTGCATGTATTTGGACATCAGCCACAAGCCAGCAGATTTCATCGAGAAGCACTTCCCGACCATCTACACACGCCTGATGGACCTTGGCATCGACATGACCAAAGAACCGATTCCGGTTGTACCTGCGGCCCACTACACCTGTGGTGGCGTAATGGTCAATAAACAAGGTGAAACGGATCTGTCTCAACTCTATGCCATTGGCGAAGTGAGTTATACCGGATTACATGGCGCCAATCGAATGGCATCAAACTCACTGCTAGAGTGTGTTGTTTATGCGTGGTCAGCGGCCAACGATATTATCCGCCGAATGGATACTGCCGAACTTCCTCCTTCTCTTCCAGCATGGGATGAAAGTCAGGTTAGCTGTTCTGATGAAGAGGTTGTGATTCAGCACAACTGGCACGAATTGCGTCTGTTCATGTGGGACTATATGGGAATCGTTCGTACCGATAAGCGCCTAGAACGCGCGCTACGTCGTATTCAGTTGCTGCAGCAAGAAACGCACGAGTACTACAGTAACTTCAAGGTATCTAATAACTTACTTGAGCTACGTAACCTACTTCAAGTCGCGGAACTGATGGTGCGCTGTGCAATGGAGCGCAAGGAAAGCCGCGGTTTACACTACACGCTCGACTATCCGGAACTGGCCCCAGACAGCGGCCCAACCATCCTTGAACCAGAGAAAATCGATTCTTAATAATAAAGGGAGCTTAATGCTCCCTTTTTAATATCACTAATAACTGCCGATAGTGCTCTTCCTTAACACTGTCTCGCCAAATTATTCTCTTGCGGCCAACTTTAGGCCAGATCAATATTCCGAACCAGGCTAAGCTCAAAATACTTCTTTGTATCTCGATGGGCTCACCATCCATTTCGCAGGAATCCGTAGAAGAGAAAACTAAGCCCCCTTGCATCGGCTCAGCAAACCAGTTTGTTTGACTATGATATTTAAGGAGTAACGCCACCGTAAAGACGGTAGCCGTCAGCGGGAGTTCGGAAGTAATCAAAAAACAACAGGCCAACATCAGGAAACTGATGTTGGCCTGTTGTGAAACGAATGACGTGGAGGCGAAGAGCCTAACGCACTTTACTGAGGTTGTGGGCAACAATCTTGTCGACCATAGAAGCGTGACCTAAGTTTTCACTGCGACCGTGGCCCATAATCCAAGTAAACAAGTCTGGGTCATCACATTCAAGCAGAGACACAAAGTCACGCTGCTCATTGTCTTTCAGTTCTTCAAAGCACTCTTCAAAGAAAGGCATAATGACAACATCCAGTTCCAGCATTCCGCGGCGACACGCCCATTTAATTCGCGCTTTTTCTTCGGTGGTGTACATTCTAATTCCTCACCTGTTCGGTTGTTTGCGCCGAGTTTAACAATCAAAATTGCCGACAACTACTAACTCAGTCACACTCCCGAGCTAGCTAACACATTTACGGCATAAATCCATACAGCTGAAAGGTTGTTTCCGTTAGTGCTTAAGCGCTAACATAGTGCTATTCGATAGCATTCAGGTAAACATCATGGAATGGCAACACGACTTTGCTCCACTTTCTTTTTCTAGCAATGACTCTCTTCCCGAACTTGTACTCACCCACCTCACGTCGTGGGGAATGATCACCGCACAAGGCGATGATAAAAAGTCTTACCTACAAGGTCAGGTGACCTGTGATGTTGTTCAACTAGCCGAAGATAGCGCTACTTTTGGCGCGCATTGTGATGCAAAAGGAAAAGTGTGGAGCGTATTCCGCTTGTTCCACCACCGAGGCGGTTACGCGATGCTACAGCCAAGCTCCGCGATTGAGACTGAACTCGCTGAACTCAAAAAATACGCTATTTTCTCCAAAATAGAATTTGCACAAAGTACCGATGTATTGCTGGGCTTAATTGGCGATAAAGCGAACCATGTCGTTGAAGAGCTCTCGCAACAACGCGGTGATGTGCGAACTATCGAAGGTGGTACCGCGATTAAAATTGATCAGCAACGCTGGTTGCTGGCCATTGATGCCACTACTGCGGAACAACTATGCCAATCAATAAATGCGACCAAAGCTTGTGAAGACATCTGGACTCGTCTGGATATTGAAGCCGCTATACCTGCAGTCACACAAGAGCAGCAAAGCGAGCATATTCCTCAAGCGCTTAACGTCCAAGCTCTGGGTGGAATTAGCTTCAGCAAAGGTTGTTACACAGGCCAAGAGACCGTCGCTCGTGCCAAGTACCGTGGTATGAATAAGCGCGCATTACAAATCGTCAAAGGCCACTCTGCATCCGAGATCAAAGCCGGTGCGGAGATAGAACGCTCTGTGGGTGATAATTGGCGCAGCGCTGGCCAGTTGATGAGTAGCTACCGCTTCAATGATGGCGTAAGCATCGGCCTTATCGTACTACCCAATAACCTTGATTCTGATACCCAATTCCGTTTGAAAGATACGCCAGATTCGGTCTGGACTATGCAAGCACTGCCGTATTCTCTTGAAGATGACGAATAAGTTTGAGACAAAACTAACCCGCTACTTGACCGAGCAGCGGGTTTCTTTCCGTATCTTGCCCCATCAGTCCCCAGCCATCACCATTGAAGACGCGGCTCAGCAGCGAGGGGTTAGACCAGCTCAGATGGTCAAATCCATGCTATTACGCGATATGGGCGATTTGTATGCGCTGGCTTGCGCGCCGGGTGACCAATCTGTTGATCCCAAAAAAGTGCGAGCATTACTCGGTTGCCGCCGAATGACCTGCGTTGATCTCTCCATGGTTGAAGAACTGACTGGCTACCAGATTGGCACAGTAACGCCTCTGCTGTTGCCGACAGAGATGCCGATTGTCTTTGATCGCCAGCTCCTGAATGAGGAGACGGTTACCATAAGCAGTGGCTCCAACATGGCAGGGATAGCATTGACACGAGATGATCTCATTCGTCTCTGCAATCCAGTACTCGCAGACATCTGCCGTTGATAAGCCTTTCAAATCCTCTTATATCACGTCATACAACTTGCACTTCAATGTGACAAAGATCTCAATAAGAAACATATTCAATTTAAATTATTATTCAAATCGAAAGCATATATAGTCAAAAATAATATTTTAGTTTATGCTTATTTTCGTTGGTTAAAGTGCGAGCGAATTATGATGTATTGCTTGGTGTGTTTAGCTGCTGAGCGTTTGAATAGTAATAAACACACAAATCCTTCTCCAACGAAAAAGTGAATCCACTGATTGTTTCAGGACATCCACTTTTTGTGTAATGCATCTGTGACTATTCGCCCGCAATTATGCGGGCTTTTTTTATGCAAAAAATTTACCGTAAGCTGGCATATTATAAAAAAGTTAAACTATTCTTAGAAATGTCATAAATCTCGGGTTAACTATTGCGCTGAATGATTAACCAAGACGAGTTCCCATCACAGAACATAAGTGAGGTAATTGTCACAATAAAATGGATATTTATCGGGCGTTTTGCCTACAACAACACAAATATCCAAACAAACTCATTTTACTGCATATTCCTCCACCATAATCACATAAATAACAGGCGGAAAATCGTATACTTTGCAGTGCTTGCTAAACATAAGGATTACTCTATGAGACTGTTTAAGCGCTATACACCAGGTATGATTGCTAAACACGTAAGTCGGCTATTTAAGGGAAGAATTTATATCTACGGTATTGGTAAGTTTGAATTTGATAACGGTAAGCTTGTCTTACCGGAAAAAGCCGAACGGCGACACTTCCAAACGGTCAAGGAAGTGAATCAGGAAATTATGAGACTACGCTGTGCATACGCGTAGGCAAGAATTAAAAAGGGTTGGCAATCGCCAACCCTTTGTCATTTAAGATTCCATCAAGGTAAGGTCGCTTCATGATATTGCGCTAATACTGGAAGATTCCCTTTTAGGCCAAGGGCGCGCTTCATGATTTCATCTTTCGCTCCTGGCAATTGTCCTACCAAAGCCATGCCAATGCCTCGCGCTAGCTTTTTCGCAGGGTTATCACCAGCAAACAGATCTTTAAAGCCTTGCATCGCAGCAATCATCTTCGCAGCTTCAGATTTACGCCAGCGTTCATAACTGCGCAAGTTACGCTTAGTGCCGATATCCTCACCTTTACGCCATAAGGTCATCACTTCTTGCGCTAGACTCGCAGCATCAAGCAAACCAAGGTTAACGCCTTGCCCGGCTAATGGGTGGATAGTGTGCGCGGCATCCCCTACTAGAGCGACCCGTTCAACGGCAAAGTCACGCGCATAACGCATTTTGAGCGGGAAAGCGAAACGTTGACCAACGACTTCACACAAGCCCAGTCGAGCGTCAAATTCTGCCGTCAGTGACTTGTTGAACTCTTCATCGGACATCGAGACTAAACTCTCTGCTCGATTCGGTTCTGTAGACCAAACAATCGAACTCATATTACTTTCTCCCATAGGTAAGAAAGCCAGAGGTCCTTGTGGGGTAAAGATCTGACGAGCCACTTTGTCATGCGTTTCTGCTGTCCAGATATTTGCAACCACAGCGCTATGTCCATAGTCCCAGTGCGTTAACGGAATATCCTGTTGTTTGCGAACCCAAGAGTTGGCACCATCCGCGCCGACCACCAGTTTAGCTGTCAATGCGTGACCATTGTCCAAAGTGAGCCAAGCTTCACTTTCACCAACCGCCATTGAGCTACACTGTGCAGGCATAAACAAACTGACATTTGACTGCTTCTTCACCTGCTCAAGTAGTGATAACTGAATCACACGATTTTCAACAATGTGTCCGAGATCGGGTTGAGCTAGCTTTTGCGCATCAAATTCAATTCGAGCAAAGCTGTCTTGTTCCCAGACTTCCATCGCCGAGTATGGCGCAGCACGGCGCTCTACAATGCCATTCCAAGCCCCTAAATTACGCAATATGTTTTCACTTGAACGACTCAAGGCTGACACGCGAACATCCGGTAAGTCCGCTAATTCGCTATCAGGTACTCGGCTTTCTATCACCGCAATACGCAAATCGGTATCTTTAAATGCTGCGGCCAAAGCCAGGCCAACCATGCCACCACCGACAATTGCAATATCAACGCTTTGCATCATCTGAATTCAATCCTCATTCAAGCTGCTATCGAGCAACTAAGCCTAAAGTTCTTGCTAATAAAGGCGCTTTCAACACCGGAATATTGTCCATCGCGGCCAAGCTGAGATTTCGACCAATACGTAGTGTGAGATAATCATTAGAAAAAATATGAACCAGAGACGATGTCAGTGAAATCGTCGCACTGCGATCATTTTCGCGGCGGCGTTTAAATTGGCTCAATACCGAATAATCTCCGGGATCGCCGCTATGACTGGCTATCGCCTCAGCCAATGTCGCTACGTCACGAATCCCAAGGTTAAACCCTTGGCCAGCAATCGGGTGCAATGTTTGCGCTGCATTACCAACAATGGCAAATCGATGTGAGGTGTTCTGCTCTCGATAACGTAACAACAATGGATACGCAGCCCGCTGGCCGACTTTTTCCAATTTCCCCAATCGCCAGCCAAATGCGTGCTGGAGCTCTTTTAGAAAGGCATCATCATCGAGCGACATAACGCGCTGTGCATCATCTGGTCTTAAACACCAAACCAGAGACATGCGATGTTCGCTCATTGGCAATAGAGCCACTGGTCCAGAAGAGGTAAAACGTTCGAAAGCGCGACCTTGGTGATGCTCTGCCGTCTTAATGTTAGCAATGACCGCGACTTGCTCGAAGTCGTGCTCGTTGAAATCGAGCCCGATTTGCTGACAGCAGGTCGAAATCGCACCGTCCGCCGCCACCAGCAGTTTCCCACTGATGGTTTGGCCATTATCTAGTTCGATGTGAACGCATTGCTGCTGTCGTTCGATCTGATTAACCGAGGCTGGGCACAGTAAAGTGATATTAGAGTCCTGAGCGACCTTTTCATGATAGAGACGGCCAACATCTGCTAGTTCGACAACATAGCCCAGAGCTTCAACGCCAACTTCGAGGTTATCAATCTCAGTCATACCTGCATGAGAGCGGTCAGAAACATGAATATGGCGGATAGCAGTCGCGAAGGTTGAAATGTCTTCCCACAGCCCGAATTGCTTAAGAATATTCACAGTACCGTACGACAGAGCAATAGAACGAGAGTCAAAGCCAGGATGAGCCTGATGGTCGACTTGGTAAGGCTCGACAACCGCGATAGACAGCGGCTGCTGAGAGAGTTTATTGATCGCCAGTGCCAGCGTCATGCCCGCCATTGCGCCACCAGCAATTACAACATCAAACTGCTTCATGGGGAGTCCTGATTAGTGGATGGTCGGAGCCTTTTGCTCTACCGGCTTTTGGCCAAATTCAGCGTGAATCGTCAGCGCACACGCTTTAACATGTTCAATCACCTGCTCTAGCAGTTGAGCTTGCTCTTGCATATCGTCATCTTCATCGATGCCCAGCTTGGCAATCTCTTCTAAATCTGCCAACGCTTCTTTAACATCCGTTGAAGCTTTTTTCAGATCAGCATTCACAAGGCCTAAGCCAGAAATGTAGTGATTCACCCATTCAGCAACACCGTCAGCGGTATCAAACAGGCTTGCACTGGCATCTTCATCAGGGATCAACATCGAGATATCCATGCCTGAACCGGTAAATTCTACGATGGTTGCGTCCAATGTCGCCTGAGCTAATTGCAGTGACTTAGCAGGCCAGCCCATACCATCATTGGTGTAATCAAAGATTAGCGGTTGCCAGCTTTTGTCTGTCAGACTTAAACCACCGCTTAGCATTCCCGCTAAAAGGCCATGCAGTTCCGCAGGGTTCACCGCCAGACCAGCAGACTGAAGTTCACTTGCTAATGTCAGGTATTCTGGAAGATTGCGTTCGCTCATGAAAGAGACCTAAATTTGCTAAATAAAGCCAATCCTACCATTTACCAAGGCCAGCGAAAACGAGCGATTGCGCAATTGTGGATAGCTTTTACACAATTTGCCCAATTACTGTGTTATTGCGTCATGATTTGTGCACCTTGATTGGGAAAAGCTTGAATCTTAACAAGCCTTTTCCTATAGTTTCCTCCTCGGTGATTGTCTGCATATCACCCCTACTAACGCATTTAGAGTCGGTATGAGTAATCAAGCAGTTGAAGTCGAAATTTTAGGCAAACTAACCCGGGTTAACTGCCCGTCTGGACAAGAAGAGTCTTTACGTAACGCCGCTCAGCACCTTGATGAGCGTTTACAAGACATGGCTGCCAAGACAAAGATTACCAACGAAGTTCAACTGCTCACCTTTGTCGCTTTGAACGTCTGTCATGAGCTCGAAAGCCGTGATACAGTAGATGAACAACAGCAAAATGCGTTAAATGAGCAATTGGAAAAGCTCACGGCATCACTCAGTGATGCACTAAGTAAAGTAAAGCCAGGACAGCAATAGCCTTTACCGCAAGCAAGAATTTACCCTGGAGTGTTCGTGAGGGGATTAAGTCCCTGAGCCGATAAGCAATCCCTAAGGGTTAGTACTTGATAGCTATTGAGCAAGCTCGGCTTGAACCGAGAAGCCTACGGTTATCATTGCTGATCCGCCTTGAACCAGCTGGTTCAAGGGTCAAAATCTCCAACGGCACTCTGGGGTATCCTCCTCGGTACCCAATAACCATGGGTACTCTTATGATTCTTTCTCGACAAGATTTCAGAAAACTAATCCGCACCAAGCGCAATCAACTCAATGATGAAACCCAGCAAAAAGCGGGGTTGGATTTAATTGCCCAATTTGCTCAATTGCCGGAAGTCTCTTCAGCTCAACACATTGCCCTTTACCTGTCTGCTGACGGTGAAATCAATACCGCCCCACTGATTGACTGGTTAAGACAGCGAGGAAAAACGATTTACCTCCCTGTTATCCATCCATTTTCAGCCGGACATTTGTTGTTTCTACGCTACGATCTTGAAACACCTATGGTACTTAATCGCTACAAGATTCAAGAACCTAAACTGGATCAAACCCAAATCATTCCCGCCCGTCAGCTCGAGCTTATCTGTACGCCACTAGTAGCGTTTGATCACCATGGACATCGTCTCGGCATGGGTGGAGGGTACTACGACCGAACGTTGGAGCCTTGGTTCCATCATCAATCTGGGCCTAAACCCATAGGCCTCGCGCATGACTGCCAACAGGTCGAGCAACTGCCCACTGAATCTTGGGATGTGCCTTTACCAAAAATAGTGACACCAAAGCAGATCTGGGATTGGGAATAGCCTTAGATTGGTTATATAATCGCGCCGCAAACGTTAAATTCAAACCTCATTCAGGAGATGGGCATGACTCAAGATGAAATGAAGAAAGAAGCTGGTTGGGCAGCACTTAAGTATGTTGAAAAAGACAGCATTGTCGGTGTTGGTACAGGCTCTACGGTAAATCACTTCATCGATGCACTCGGTACAATCAAAGACGATATCAAAGGTGCAGTTTCTAGCTCAGAAGCATCGACTGAAAAGCTGAAAGGTTTAGGCATTGAAGTCTTTGACTGTAATGAAGTATCGAACTTAGATGTCTACGTTGACGGTGCTGACGAAATCAACGCAGCACGCGACATGATCAAAGGTGGTGGCGCGGCGCTAACACGCGAGAAAATTGTTGCGGCTATTTCGGATAAATTTGTCTGTATCGTAGATGGCACCAAAGCTGTTGACGTTCTGGGTGAGTTCCCTTTACCTGTAGAGGTCATCCCAATGGCGCGTTCTTACGTCGCTCGTGAAATGGTGAAACTTGGTGGCGACCCTGTGTACCGTGAAGGCGTGGTGACTGATAACGGCAACGTTATCCTGGATGTGCATGGCATGCAGATCACCCACCCGAAAGAAATGGAAGATAAAATCAATGCTATCGCAGGTGTTGTGACGGTTGGCTTATTTGCTCACCGTGGTGCGGATGTGGTGATCACTGGCACGCCTCAAGGGGCAAAAATCGAAGATTAATTGAAGCTAGTTTCGGTTATTTCATTACAAACGGCACCATTAGGTGCCGTTTTCGTCTTTTATCCTATAAAAATTATTCCTTATTCCGTAATTTTCTTACCCAAAGTGTATTTTTTTTGTTAACTTAGTGAGCAGAAGACGCACAAGGAAAACGTTTGCGTCAGGCTTTTTGCTAACAAAACGTTTGCTTTAATAACATTACACCGCTTGTGCGCCAGTTAAGCCCCAAATTTCCATTTTAAGGACGAAGACAATGGCCAAAGTTTCACTGGAAAAAGACAAAATTAAGATCCTCCTGCTTGAAGGTCTTCACCCATCTTCGGTAGAAGTACTGCAGGCTGCTGGTTACACCAATATTGAATATCACAAAGGCTCGTTACCGGAAGACGAATTGCTAGAAGCGGTAAAGGATGTTCATTTCATCGGTATTCGCTCCCGCACTAACCTGTCGCAGGAAGTGATCAACGCAGCGGAAAAGCTAGTGGCGATTGGTTGTTTCTGTATTGGTACCAACCAAGTCGATCTTAATGCAGCCGCCGTTCGTGGTATTCCAGTGTTTAATGCCCCATTCTCGAACACACGCAGTGTGGCGGAATTGGTTCTCGGTCAGGTCCTGCTTCTACTGCGCGGGATTCCAGAAAAGAACGCCCTAGCACACCGTGGCATCTGGAAGAAAAGCGCCGACAACTCGTACGAAGCACGAGGCAAACGCTTAGGTATTATCGGCTATGGTCACATTGGCACGCAGCTAGGTATCATCGCGGAAAACCTCGGGATGCGTGTTTACTTCTACGATATTGAGAACAAGCTATCACTTGGTAATGCAACTCAAGTACATACCATGAGTGAACTGCTGAACAAGTGTGATGTGATTTCTCTGCACGTTCCAGAAACCGCGGGCACCAAAAACATGATGGGTGCAGAAGAATTTGCTCGTATGAAACCAGGGGCGATTTTCATCAACGCAGCGCGCGGCACTGTGGTTGATATCGAAGCGCTTTGTCATGCGATGGAATCTGGTCATCTTGCTGGTGCTGCGATTGACGTTTTCCCAACCGAGCCTAAAACTAACGCAGACCCATTTGAATCACCACTGCAGAAGTTCGACAATGTCATCCTGACACCACACGTGGGTGGCTCAACACAGGAAGCCCAAGAAAACATTGGTGTCGAAGTGGCAGGTAAACTGGCGAAATACTCTGACAACGGTTCGACGCTTTCAAGTGTTAACTTCCCTGAAGTGTCTCTACCTGAGCACCGTGACTGTTCTCGTCTATTGCACATTCACAAAAACCGCCCAGGTATCCTGACTCAGATAAACACTATCTTCGCAGAAGAAGGCATCAACATCGCGGGTCAGTATCTACAGACTAGCGCCGATATCGGTTATGTCGTTATCGATGTTGAAACCAGCCGCTCTGAAGAAGCACTTAAGAAACTCAAAGGTATTGAAGGCACGCTACGCGCGCGTATCCTTCACTAAATAAAACCTCAACGCTTTCAAAGCCACTGCCGTTGCAGTGGCTTTTTTAATACTCCACATTTCTGCCCTTACCAAACATCACACCATAATGTTCTCTTGTGAACAAAAACTGTTCATTAATGAGCTTCTTAGTTATCACGAAAACTAGCAATTACGGAATCAAAGTCGAAGTTTTTCAGACTAACTTTCTGTATTTTCGTAAAATTTAATACTTATGCAACATTTATCACAGAAATAACTCTCATTATTCATACAATGCCCAACACTTTCGAACGAAATACATTTTGCTCGTTCGCTTTTCCTTTACTTACCATCGCACAATAACAATGAGGTCCCTATGTTTGGAATCTTCAAACCTAAGGCGCACATCGACCGCTTATCTTCCGATAAGCTCGACAGCACTTATTCCCGATTACGTTGGCAGCTCTTTATCGGTATCTTTGTCGGCTATGCTGGCTACTACTTAGTTCGAAAGAACTTCAGCTTGGCAATGCCTTACCTGATCGAACAAGGCTTTAGCCGTGGCGATCTTGGTGTTGCTTTAGCGGCAGTTTCGATTGCTTACGGCTTATCTAAGTTTTTAATGGGTAGCGTCTCCGATCGCTCAAACCCGCGCTATTTCCTCAGTGGTGGCTTGCTGATGTCCGCGCTGATCATGTTTTGCTTCGGCTTCATGCCTTGGGCAACGGGCAGCATCACTGCAATGTTCATCCTGCTTTTCCTAAATGGTTGGTTCCAAGGGATGGGTTGGCCTGCCTGTGGTAGAACCATGGTTCACTGGTGGTCGCGTAAAGAACGTGGGGAAGTCGTTTCAGTATGGAATGTCGCCCACAACGTAGGCGGAGGCCTGATTGGTCCTCTCTTCATCCTTGGGCTATGGGCATTTAATGACGACTGGCGTACCGCTTTTTATGTTCCTGCTTTTTTCGCCACGCTGGTTGCCATATTTATCTGGATGACAGTTCGCGACACACCACAATCCTGCGGTTTACCACCCATTGAAGAATACAAAAACGACTACCCAGACGACTACGATAAATCGCATGAAAAGGAAATGACCGCCAAAGAAATCTTCTTTAAGTACGTATTTTCTAACAAGCTACTCTGGTCAATCGCCATTGCGAACGCGTTTGTCTATCTCATTCGCTACGGTGTGCTTGACTGGGCGCCGGTTTACCTCAAAGAAGCGAAAGACTTCACGGTTGATAAATCTTCATGGGCTTACTTCCTTTACGAATGGGCGGGTATTCCAGGCACCTTATTGTGTGGTTGGATTTCCGACAAGCTGTTCAAAGGTCGTCGCGCCCCAGCCGGTATCCTGTTTATGGCCTTAGTGACAGTTGCGGTCTTGGTTTACTGGTTCAACCCAGCCGGTAACCCTGCCGTAGACATGATGGCGCTGGTTGCCATTGGCTTCCTGATTTACGGTCCGGTTATGTTGATCGGTTTGTATGCTCTTGAACTTGCACCGAAAAAAGCCGCAGGTACCGCTGCTGGTCTAACCGGACTATTTGGTTATCTTGGCGGTGCAGTGGCTGCGAACGCGATTCTGGGTTACACCGTGGATCACTTTGGCTGGGATGGTGGATTTATCATTCTCGTAGCATCTTGTATCGCGTCGATTATTTGTCTAATTTATGCATTTGTTGGCGAACGTGCTCACCATAAACAGAAAGAAGCCGAAAAGGCAGCACTCGCTTAATACTCATCAAAGAGGCAGCATCGCTGCCTCATTTCAATCAAGGAATGAAGAATGAAAACAACGTCAGTTTGCGCTACATTTCTGGCTCTTAGCCTATCTGCTGGAACATTGGCTAAGCCTCTGGTTATCGCTCACCGCGGCGCATCAGGCTATCTACCAGAACATACTCTAGAAGCAAAAGCTTTGGCTTACGCAATGAAACCGGATTACATCGAGCAAGATGTTGTCATGACTAAAGACGATCAGTTGGTTGTTCTCCACGATCATTATTTAGATCGAGTCACCGATGTCGCTGAGCGCTACCCTGATCGTGCTCGCGCCGATGGCCGCTATTATGCAATTGACTTTACGCTTGCAGAAATCAAAACCCTAAAGGTGACAGAAGGGTTCAATATTGACGACAATGGCAATAAAGTTGCGGGTTATCCGACTCGTTTTCCGATGTGGAAATCCGATTTCAGCGTCCCTACTCTGGCTGAAGAAATTGAGCTGATTCAAGGGCTCAACAAAACGCTTGGTTACGATATTGGTATCTACCCTGAAATCAAAGCCCCTTGGTTCCACCGTCATGAAGGCAAAGACATCTCTTCCGCAGTGCTTAAGCTATTAAAGCAGTACGGCTATGACAGTCAGGATGACAAAGTATACCTGCAATGCTTTGACGCCAATGAGCTCAAACGCATTAACGATGAACTCATGCCTAGTATGGATATGGATCTCAAGTTAGTGCAGCTGATGGCTTACACTGACTGGAACGAAACCATGGTCTACAAAGGCGATACGGCAACCCCGTACAGCTATGATTGGATGTTCGAATCAGGCGCAATGAAGGAAGTTGCCAAGTACGCCGAAGGCATTGGTCCTTGGAAACCTATGTTGGTCGATGATGAATCAACCAAAGACAACATTATTATCAAACCGTTGATGAAAGAGGCAAAAGCAGCAGGCCTAGATGTTCATCCATACACTTTCCGAGCAGATCCAGGCCGTATTCCAAGTTATACGGATAACTTCGAGGGCATGATGGATATCTTCTACAATCAGGTCAAAGTAGATGGCCTGTTTACCGATTTCCCAGACAAAGCAGTTAGCTTTCTCAACAAATAGCCCATAAACAAAAAAGCCTTAGTCCATGACTAAGGCTTTTCTTTAACAACTAATATCAAGTTAAGGCTTCAGTGAACGCTCACCGCGTGCAATCCCCACCACACCGCTTCGCGCAACTTCAATGACATCAGTTACTTCTGAAATAGCTTGAATGAACGCATCCAGCTTTTCACTGGTACCCGCCAGTTGAACCGTGTATTGAGAAGCGGTGACATCAACAATCTGTCCACGGAAGATATCCGCTGTACGCTTTACTTCTGCACGAGCAAAACCACTGGCTTTCACTTTAACCATCATCAGCTCACGCTCAATATGATCAAGCTCGGTGACTTCCTGAACTTTCAGTACATCAATCAACTTATTAAGCTGCTTCTGAATCTGTTCAAGCTGCATGTCATCCGAAATCGTTGTGATGTTCAAACGCGACAGCGTTTCATCATCTGTCGGTGATACGGTTAACGACTCAATGTTGTAACCACGTTGTGAGAACAGACCTACCACTCGGGATAATGCGCCCGGTTGGTTTTCCATTAGCAGTGAAATAATGTGTCTCATATTATGTTCTCTCCGTTTTGCTTAGCCACATCTTGTCCATACCTTCGCCTTTGATTTGCATTGGGTACACATGCTCAGTTTCATCAACATTGATATCAACAAACACTAAACGATCTTTCATTTCTAATGCTTGTTTCAAACCAGACTCAAGCTGGTCTGGAGTTTCAATGCGAATCCCCGCATGTCCGTACGCTTCTGCAATCGCAACGAAGTCCGGAACGGAGCTCATATATGAGTTAGAATGTCTTCCTTGGTAAACAATGTCTTGCCACTGTTTCACCATACCTAGGAAACGGTTATTCAGGTTAATGATCTTGACTGGAATGTCATATTGCAGCGCCGTCGACAGTTCCTGAATGTTCATCTGGATACTACCATCACCGGTCACCACTACCACCTCTTCATCAGGCTTAGCAAATTTAACCCCAAGGCCAGCTGGCAGCCCGAAGCCCATCGTGCCGAGACCACCAGAATTAATCCAGCGACGTGGTTTATTAAACGGATAGTAAAGTGCTGCAAACATCTGGTGCTGACCAACGTCAGAAGCAACGTACGCATCGCCATTCGTCAGCTTGTGTAGTACTTCAATCACCTGTTGCGGTTTAATTCGCTCAGGCGTGGATTCATAAGACAGGCACTCACGGTCACGCCAAGTCTGGATATCATCCCACCAGCTTTGAAGTGCTTCGCCATCATTGGTAGCACCTTGCTCTTCCAGCAGTGACACCATACTCGCCAGTACTTTCTCTGCAGAGCCAACAATAGGCAAGTCTGCTTTGACGTTCTTCGAGATAGATGACGGGTCAATATCAATATGCATTACTTTGGCATTCGGACAATACTTTTCCAGATTGTTGGTGGTTCGATCATCAAATCGCACACCGATACCAAAGATTAAGTCTGCATTGTGCATGGCCATATTGGCCTCATACACACCATGCATCCCCAGCATACCAAGAGAGTTTTTATGCGTACCCGGGAAGGCACCTAGCCCCATCAAGGTACTAACGACAGGTAAGTTTAATGCCTCTGACAGCTTCAAAATCTGCTCATCCGCTTCAGAAATTACGGCGCCGCCACCGACGTAAAGCACCGGCTTTTTCGCCGCAAGTAGTGCTTTCAAGGCCTTTTTGATCTGGCCTTTGTGACCCGTCGTGGTTGGCTTATATGAACGCATTGAAATACTGGCAGGATATTCGTATGGCAGTTTGATCTGCGGATTCATCACATCTTTGGGCAGATCGATAACAACCGGGCCAGGACGCCCTGTTGTCGAAATATAGAAAGCTTTCTTCATGATTTCAGGAATATCTTCTGCTTTCTTTACCAAGAAGCTGTGTTTAACAATCGGACGCGAGACGCCGACAATATCACACTCTTGGAAAGCGTCATTGCCAATCAGGTTGTTAGGCACGTTACCTGAAATCACGATCATAGGAATAGAATCCATATACGCGGTCGCAATACCTGTCACAGTATTGGTCGCGCCTGGACCTGAGCACACCAGAACCACGCCTGGTTTGCCAGTTGCACGAGTATAGCCATCTGCCATATGGGTAGCGGCTTGTTCATGACGAACTAGGACGTGCTTGATTTGATCTGTCTTAGCATGAAGAGCATCGTAGATATCCAAAACAGAACCGCCTGGATACCCAAAAATTTGTTCAACACCTTCTTCGATCAGAGATTGAACAACCATCTCCGCACCGGACAACATTGCTGCCATATTATTCTCCTCACCAGTTTACCAATTAATAAGGTCAACTAATTGGGCTGGTTTTACATAGTCTAGGGCTTATTCGTAGCCTAAATCGAAATACTTCCACTTTTTCGGCTATGTCTTGTTCTGTCGTAACAGAAAACAAGTTCACGCAACAAATGTAACGTTTTCTTATCAAAGGATCTAATGCGACTTAACTCTCATTTTAAACAAGATGCTATTTATCAAACTAATATAAGGAAAGAACACCAGCCGAAGCATAAAAATCAGAAAATATGACAAATTAACCCAAAAAATTCAGAGTAAAATATTATTCAACACTGTATCTCCACGATATTTTCACCGTAAAAGGTCGTAAAATTCAGGTATAAAAAATCCCTCACCGGCAAGTTTGAACCGATTGAGGGATTTTTAAACACTTCGAAATTTAACTTGTCAGAGATTTACTTTTTCATTGCTGTATCACTGTACATTTCTTCGATTTCGTCCTGATATTTGTCGTTAATAACCTTACGGCGCAGTTTCTGAGTCGGGGTTAATTCACCTTCATCCATCGAGAAGGCTTTTGGTAACAATTTGAACTTCTTAACCTGCTCAAACTTCGCCAGCTCTTGCTGCAGGTCATTCACTCGTTTTTCGAGCATTTCTACCACTTGATGATGCTTAATCAGCTCAACACGATCATGGTATTTGATGTTCAACTCTTTCGCGTACTCTTCCAAACTGTCGTAGCACGGCACAATAAGCGCAGAAACAAACTTACGCGTATCCGCAATCACGGCGATCTGCTCGATAAAGTGGTCTTTACCGATTGCTCCTTCGATCATCTGCGGTGCAATGTACTTACCACCAGACGTTTTCATTAACTCTTTAATGCGATCGGTAATAAACAGGTTGCCGTCTTCATCAATATGACCCGCATCCCCAGTTTTGAGGAAGCCATGCTCATCAAACGTTTTTGCCGTTTCTTCCGGCATCTTGTAGTAACCACGCATCACCATAGGGCCACGGACGAGAATTTCGTTGTTTTCGCCAATCTTTACCTGTGCACCAGGCATCGCCATACCTATGGAATCTGGGTTGAAGCTATTGTCTGACCAACACGACACCGTCGCTGTCGTTTCTGTCATGCCATAGCCAAGCTTGACGTTGATTCCCATCGCATGGAAAAAGCGACCAATCGTCTCATCCAACTTCGCACCACCACATGGCATAAAGTTAATTCGACCACCCAGTAGAGCGCGTAGCTTGGACAGCACCAACTTGTCAGCCAGCTGATGGGACTTTTTCAATATTAAAGAGGGTTGACGCCCTTCCTGATCACAGGCGGCCATTTTAGCGCCCATATTCACAGCCCAGGTGAACAGCACCTTGCGAATCATCGGAGCCTTGGAGACTTTTTCATGAATAGCTGAGAAGATTTTCTCGTAAAAACGTGGAACCGCACACATCACTGTCGGTTGAACTTCACTCAACGCTTCACGAACCTGCATCGTATCCTGCAGGTAACAGTTGGTAGCACCACGATACAATACGTAGAATGTCCATGCTCGCTCAAACACGTGTGATAAAGGTAGGAAACAGAGCGAAACATCATCTTGAGACAAACTTAATCGGGCGTCATGACCTTCGAGTTGAGCGGCGACATTGCCATAGTCCAGCATTACCCCTTTTGGCTGACCCGTCGTACCTGAGGTGTAAATCAAGGTCAGCAAGTCTTCAATATTGGCATCATTGAGGCGAGTATCTAATTCGCTCTGCATGGCTTTATCAGCAGCAAAGACAAACTGCTGCCAAGAGCGAGAAAAATCATAATCGCCTACATCAACATCGTCCGACATCGCCACAACCAATTCCAATTGCGGGGATTGTTCAAAAATCGACACAGCCGCATCAAACTGGGCCTGTTCGCCGACAAATAAGATACGCACATCAGCGTCTTGCAGAATGTAGGAAGATTGCGCTGCGGTATTGGTAGGGTAAATAGGCACTGTCACCGCACGGGTTTGAAGTGCCGCGAAATCCGTGATGGTCCACTGAGGCATATTGTTGGCAAAGATGCCGATTTTGTCTTGGACTTTTATGCCGTGCGTCAATAACGCAAGCGATAATGCATCTATCTGCTGGCCAAACTGCTTCCAACTAATGCCGTTCCACATCTCACCCACTTTATGTTTAAGAGCAATACGGTCACCGCTTTTGGCAATTTGTTCGCGAATTTTTTTTACAATATGAAAATCTAAGTTGGCCATCTCTAACTACCTTTAAGCTTACACCTGTAAGCTTTTTTGAGCGCACAAGTGTACATTTCAGGTCACAAAAGGCAACTGACAGGCATCAAAGTTACCAACTAAATAGTAAAAAACCTTGAATGGCGAATAGCCACTCAAGGTTTTATTGATCTCTTAAATAACAGTAAATTAGTCTAGAGCAACTACTTCACCACAGATCATCATTAACTGGTCACGTAGCCAGATGTGACCTTTATCTTTCTCACTTGATTCATGCCAGCTCAGGAAGCCGCTGATCTTGCCGTTTTCAAATGGGAAGTCCAGAACTTGTAGCTGATCTTTGTTCGCTGCATTTTCTACCATCCAACGTGGTGCAATCGTCACGAGCTCAGATTGACCAACAACGTAAAGTACGTTGCTCAGGCTCGTACCTTCGTAGTATGCCTGCACATCTAAATCACGATACGCCTGCTCAGAGAAACTACGCTGACCATGTACGCGAGAAAGTTTCGCATGACGCTCACCTTTCAGAAGGTCCGCCGTTACTGCTTCTTGGATGCGTGGGTGAGACTTAGACGCCACTACCACTAGCTCATCTTGGAAGATTTCAGTGCTTGAGAAACCTTGCTCATCAAAGCGAGCGTAATCAATCACGAAGTCGATTTCCTGGTAGCGCATTCTTTCAGCCAGCTGGCGATCAAATTCCGCATCAAGGTGAAGCTGTACATTTGGCGCTTGATCATGAATTGTCGACATGATCTTAGGAGCGAAGCGCATATCGCATGGGCTGCAGATCGCCAGTTTGAACAAACGCGTTGATGTTTCAGGCGAGAAAATTGAGCTTGGTAGCTCGTTACGGATAAGTTGCAATGCTTGGCGTACAGGGCCAAATAGCTGACGAGCGCGTTGAGTCGGTTGGATACCACGACCCTGGCGCATAAACAGCTCGTCGTTAAACATTACTTTCAAACGAGCTACTGCGTTACTTACCGCTGGCTGAGACATGCCAAGGTTATGAGCAGCACGGGTAATATTTTGCTCTTGCATTACTGCATCAAACACAGTCAGAAGGTTTAGATCTACTCCACGTAGAGTGCTTTCCATTCGGTAGCTAGCAATCGCACTCATAGACTCTTTTTTATCAATCATCAGGCAAGCCTCTTGTATTCGTCAATGTATAAATGGTTCTTAAAATGAATATTGGTTGGGAATAGATAACCCGTATTTTGTTATATTTATCCGTCAGATGACTCCTGGCGGATTTCTACTATCAACGAATCAATCAATCATTAGCAACAAGATTGATAATTAATCAGTATTTTTTACTTAAGTCATAAAATTAAGCTTAATAATCATAACCTTAAGCAACATATAAAAAAGTATAAATCACTCATACTGTAAAGATTTAGCCAATGAATTAAGTTTAAGAATGAATGCTAAGAGCTTGACGGGAACTATTGGTAGGAAAAATAAGTCCTAGGGTAGATACAAAAACAGCATCAATAGATTGATGCTGTCAAGATTCTAATGATTGAGTGGTGGGCTAGATGTTAGTCACGTAGCTAGGAAAATCGACTTTCTCCCACAAGCGATGTGTCAGCTCCATTTTGTTTTCCCAGTCACCTTTCACCAGCCAGTCTGCGATCGCCTCTGCAACATCAGGGTAACTGACACTTTCGGCCTGCTCTTCGTCAAGCCACTGGCGAACAATCGAGGCATCCAACATATCCATACAACTTGCCAAGCCAAGATCTTCCAATGTGGCGACATTGCTCATCTGCTCAAACTGACCAGACAGAGGTTTAAGCAATAGCTTTTTACCTAGCGTCAATGCTTCTGAGGGCAGCTCAAAACCGCCGTTCGCTATCACGCCATTGCAGCGATTGAGGTGATACTGGAAGCCATGAAAGCTCAATGGCAAATAGTGCACATTGTCGACAATCTGCTCTTCGATGATATCAGGGTGATAACACACAAATCGTTGCTTGGAAAAACGCAGTAACAGATCTGCGATCTCATGGATACTCTCAAATGGCAAATAAACGAGGACAAAATCTTCACCAGCAACCTGCTCTTTTTGTGTGTGAACAATAGGCGGTAAAATAGGTTGATCAAAGTGATACCAGTGTAAGCCGATGTGGTGCTGAGCTGGGGCAAAATAGTGAATGATTTTCTTATCTAACCAACTAGCCCCTTTGAGTGGTACAGAATAACGAAATGCATTCTGATGGCTGATACTAATGGATGCCTTGCCCTGTCTTCTGGCCGCCCACGCAGAGACTGGCTCAAAATCGTTGAGTACTAAGTCAAATCGACTTAAATCCAGTTGTTTGACCTCTTTATAAAAAGCAAACAGATTGTTGTTCAAGCAGGTTTTTTTATAATTAACCTGACCATTTTCGGTCACAAAAGTGAGGCCACGGCGAGTGTGATAATTACCGAACGCTTCCATTGAAAAATACTTGTCTTCTGCTCGGCCTGAGAAAAGGAATTCAACGTCAATACCGCGCTGGTTCAAAGCATGACTCATTGCTCTAGCTCTGGCGATGTGTCCGTTACCCGTCCCTTGCACGCCATACAATATTTTCATTAGCCTAACCTCCTATCACAATCGCCAATGCCATCTGAGCGCAACCGATTCCAAGAAAAGCGCCCAGAATGACATCTGTCAGAAAATGCACTCCAAGTAAGATTCTTGAAGTCGCTATCAACGCAGCCCAAACGAATGCAAACAATTCGAGTTCGACATAGAAATAACTGATTAACGTCGCCATCAAAAACGCGGCTGCCGTATGCCCTGAAGGCAAGCTGTAACGGTCTGAAGGCGTAATGAATGACGTCACCAGCTCTGACAGCTCTTCTGGGCGACGACGTTTAAAGAGGTTTTTAGCTGTCCAGTAAATAGGTAGCTCTACAACAAATGCAAGTAAACCGGCCAGTAAAAAGAGTGTACCGACTTCTCCACCAAACCACCAAGCAACAAGGCCGATCACGGCATACAAATGCCCATCCCCCGTGTGAGAGATGGCTTTGCTCCATCGAGAGAGCGGGTATGAGAATTTATGTTGTAGACAAAACAGTGAGAATGCCAAATCAAACTTGGCGATTGGTTCGATTGAACGCATTACCGACTCCTTGCAACGACGGTTCTGCGTTCAAATTAAGAGAAGTAAGTGACAAATCAGTGAAGCTTTCAGGTTGATTCAGTTACATCGTCAACATCAACGCCAGCTTGGCACACGCAATGCCCAAACCCGCCCCTATAACGATATCAGTAAAAAAGTGCACACCTAGAAAAATCCGTGAGGCGCTCACTGCTGCTGCCCAGCCATACGCTGCAATCGCATATTGAGGGTAAAAGCTCGCGATTAATGTAGCCATCAAAAATCCAGCCGCAGTATGACCGGATGGCAAGCTATACTGATCCGCCGGTTGAATAAACGAAGTGAGTGATTCGGAACGGTCATAGGGACGACGGCGCCGGAAGCCATTCTTCAAAGCCCAGTAAATGGGTAATTCGATGATAAATGCCAGAATGCCGACTTTAAGAAAAGCGACACCTGTGGTCGTATCCAGTGCCCACGCAATCAGACCAATCAGCAAATACAGATGCCCATCTCCAGTATGAGAAATCAGGCGACTCAGCTTAGCCAGCGGCAGGTTAAAGCGATGACCTAAGCAAAATGAGGACAATGCCAAGTCAAATTTGATGATGGGCTCAACGGCACGCACGGTACTTTTCTCCTGTAATCACATGCGAAGTCACATCATAGGTATAGTGAGATGAACCAGAGATTAATCATCTCGTTCATCTTGCCATTCACTGCTCGAATAGCAGAACAATATCTTCAGCATCCCTAATATGGTTTAACTCCACAAATCAGTTCATTTGACTATTGATGAATAAAAAAACAACTTTAGGGTTGACGTACTCGGTGGAGTGCGGTACTAATTTGTTAACTTAATTTTGTGGTTTATTTAACGCCCTAATAGGAACCGTTAACAATGATGAAGCGTTTTTCTATCCTGCTGAGCCTCCTCCTTATCGTGACACGATCGCGCGGGTAGGCTGTGGAAGAAAAATAACCACAACGAGATATCAGAAACCCGCACGCAGATGCGGGTTTTTTTATACCTAAATACCGGAAGAAAACGATTAACTGTGTGGCAAACACACGAGTCAGGAAGGAAGCAAACATGAACGATCAAGTCATTATTTTCGACACCACGTTACGTGATGGCGAACAAGCGTTGTCAGCAAGCTTGACAGTTAAAGAGAAACTGCAGATTGCCTATGCGCTAGAAAGGCTGGGCGTTGATGTAATTGAAGCGGGCTTCCCAGTTTCATCTCCTGGTGATTTTGAATCAGTACAGACCATCGCCAAACACGTGAAAGATAGTCGAGTCTGTGCGCTTGCACGTGCCGTTGCAAAAGACATTGACGCAGCAGGTGAAGCGTTAAAAGTTGCAGATCAATTCCGTATTCATACCTTCATTTCCACTTCCACCGTTCACGTTCAAGATAAACTACGCCGCAGTTATGATGACGTTGTCGAGATGGCGGTCAAAGCGGTCAAACACGCTCGTAAATACACTGACGATGTTGAATTTTCCTGTGAAGACGCTGGCCGTACGCCAATTGATAACTTGTGCCGTATGGTTGAAGCCGCTATCAACGCTGGCGCCAACACGATCAACATTCCTGATACCGTAGGTTACACAGTGCCAAACGAGTTTGGCGGAATTATCCAAACTCTGTTTGATCGCGTTCCGAATATCGATAAAGCCATTATTTCGGTTCACTGTCACGATGACTTAGGCATGTCGGTTGCGAACTCTATCGCAGCCGTTCAAGCAGGTGCTCGTCAAATCGAAGGCACCATCAACGGCATCGGCGAACGCGCCGGTAACTGTTCTCTAGAAGAAATTGCCATGATCATCAAGACACGTCAGGAATTCTTGGGTGTCCACACAGGCCTTAAACACGACGAAATTCACCGCACCAGTAAATTGGTCAGCCAGCTATGTAATATGCCAATCCAGAGCAATAAGGCAATTGTTGGTGCCAACGCATTCAGTCACTCTTCAGGTATCCACCAAGATGGCATGCTAAAGAACAAGAACACCTACGAAATCATGACGCCTGAGTCTATCGGCCTTAAGAACCAAGCACTAAACCTAACAAGTCGTAGTGGTCGCGCAGCAGTGAAAAGTCACATGGATACCATGGGCTACAAAGAAGATGAGTACAATCTAGATGCATTATATGAAGACTTCTTAAAGCTAGCTGACCGTAAAGGCCAAGTTTTCGATTACGATTTGGAAGCCTTGATGCATTTCTCAAATCTTCGCGAAGAAGATGATTTCTACAAATTGAACTACCTAAGCGTTCAGTCAGGTAGCGTCATGGCAACTACAAGCATCAAGCTGCAATGTGGTGATAAAGAGACGTCTGAAGCTGCGGTAGGTAACGGCCCTGTTGACGCGCTTTACCAATGTATCTATCGCGTCACCGGATATGATATCGTGCTAGACAAGTTTGATTTAACCGCGAAAGGCGAAGGTGAAGACGGGCTTGGTCAGGCAGATATTATCGCCAACTACAAAGGTCGTAAATACCATGGTACTGGTGTGTCGACCGACATCGTAGAAGCTTCTGGTCAAGCATTATTGCACGTAATCAACAGCATTCACCGTGCAGATAAGATTGCTGAAATCAAGCAGAAAAAAATCGCAACAGTATAAGTAGACTCTAGGGATGCGAGTCATCTCTGGAACAAAAGATATAAAAATTAAAGGATTACCATGACAGACAAATCTTACAATATTGCCGTTCTACCAGGAGACGGCATTGGCCCAGAAGTAATGCAGCAAGCACACAAAGTGCTAGACGCAATCGAAAAGAAACACGGTATTACCTTCTCTCGCAACCAGCACGATGTGGGTGGTATTGCTATCGACAATCATGGTTGCCCACTACCAGACAGCACAGTAAAAGCCTGTGAAGAAGCAGATGCAGTACTATTCGGCTCAGTCGGTGGCCCTAAGTGGGAACATTTACCGCCAAATGATCAGCCTGAACGCGGTGCTCTTTTACCTCTGCGTAAGCACTTTCAGTTGTTCTGTAACTTGCGCCCAGCACAAATTCACAAAGGCCTAGAAGCTTTCTCACCTTTACGTGCAGATATTTCTGGCAATGGCTTCGATATCGTCGTGGTACGTGAACTGACAGGTGGTATCTACTTCGGTCAACCAAAAGGTCGTGAAGGCGAAGGTGCAAATGAAAAAGCATTTGATACCGAGGTTTATCACCGTTTTGAAATTGAGCGTATCGCGAAAATTGCGTTTGAATCAGCTCGCCTGCGTGATAAGAAAGTTTGCTCAATCGACAAAGCGAACGTTCTGCAGAGCTCTATCCTGTGGCGTGAAGTGGTCGAAGAAGTGGCCAAAAGCTACCCAGATGTCGAGCTGTCACACATGTACATCGACAACGCAACCATGCAGCTAATCAAAGACCCATCTCAGTTTGACGTCATGCTGTGTTCAAACATCTTCGGCGACATCATCTCTGACGAATGTGCAATGATCACTGGTTCTATGGGCATGCTACCTTCTGCCAGCTTGAACGAAAGCCAATTTGGCTTGTATGAACCAGCAGGCGGCAGTGCACCAGACATCGCAGGTAAAAACATCGCAAACCCTGTTGCACAGATTCTTTCTGCTGCACTAATGCTGCGTTACAGCCTAGGTGAAGAAGCTGCTGCACAAGATATTGAAGCAGCAGTATCTAAAGCACTGTCTGCTGGAGAGCTGACCGCCGACCTAGCGGGTGATAACCCAGCTCTTTCAACTTCAGAAATGGGCGATAAAATCGCTGAGTACATTCTAAATTCATAATAATTATTCGCTCCTGATAAGCCGTTGTCAGGAGCTATACACGGGATAGTAATAATGGGCAAAACACTGTATGAAAAAGTCTACGACGCACACGTTGCCGTAGCCGCCGAGGGTGAGAACCCAATTTTGTATATCGATCGCCACTTGGTACACGAAGTGACTTCACCTCAGGCCTTTGATGGCCTGCGTGAAAAAGGTCGTCAGGTGCGTCAGGTCAGCAAGACCTTTGCCACCATGGACCACAACGTTTCCACTACCACTAAAGACATCAATGCGTCTGGTGAGATGGCACGCATTCAGATGGAAACGCTGTCAAAGAACTGTGAAGAGTTTGGGGTAACCCTTTACGACATTAACCACAAATACCAAGGTATCGTGCATGTAATGGGCCCTGAGCTTGGTATTACGTTACCTGGCATGACGATTGTTTGTGGTGACTCTCACACAGCCACTCACGGCGCATTTGGCTCGCTAGCTTTTGGTATCGGTACTTCTGAAGTTGAGCATGTTTTAGCAACTCAAACCCTGAAACAGGCGCGTGCTAAAACGATGAAGATTGAGGTGAAAGGTAAGGTTAATCCTGGCATCACAGCGAAAGATATCGTTTTAGCCATCATTGGTGAGACAACAGCAGCAGGCGGTACGGGCTATGTGGTTGAGTTCTGTGGTGAAGCCATTACTGATCTTACGATGGAAGGTCGTATGACAGTGTGTAACATGGCTATCGAGCTTGGCGCCAAGGCAGGTCTAATCGCACCAGATGAAACCACGTTCGAATACATTAAAGGCCGTAAATTCGCGCCACAAGGCAATGATTTGGAAGCGGCTATTGAATACTGGTCTTCACTCAAAACGGACGATGATGCGGAGTTTGATGCAGTCGTTACTCTAAATGCCGCGGAAATCAAACCTCAGGTGACTTGGGGTACAAACCCTGGTCAGGTAATCGCCGTTGATCAACCTATCCCAGCACCAGAAAGCTTCGCAGACCCTGTCGAGAAAGCATCGGCAGAAAAAGCATTGGCGTATATGGGGCTAGAAGCTGGCAAAGCACTATCAGATTACAAAGTCGATAAGGTATTTGTTGGCTCTTGTACTAACTCTCGTATCGAAGACATGCGCGCCGCTGCAGAAGTAGCAAAAGGCCGTAAAGTTGCAGATAACGTGCAAGCTCTTATCGTACCGGGCTCTGAGCAAGTAAAAGCGCAAGCAGAAGCAGAAGGCTTAGATGTCATCTTTAAAGAATCGGGCTTTGAATGGCGCCTTCCTGGCTGTTCAATGTGTCTGGCCATGAACAACGATCGCCTAGGTCCACACGAACGTTGCGCATCAACTTCAAACCGTAACTTTGAAGGCCGCCAAGGTCGTGATGGCCGTACCCATTTGGTAAGTCCTGCGATGGCAGCAGCGGCAGCAATTGCTGGTCACTTTATAGATATTCGTGAGTTGGACTAAGGAGAGAACAAATGTCAGGTTTTAAACAACACACAGGCTTAGTCGTTCCTCTAGATGCCGCGAACGTCGATACTGATGCTATTATCCCTAAACAGTTCCTACAAAAAGTTTCTCGTTTGGGCTTTGGTAAACACCTATTCCATGATTGGCGCTTCCTAGATGATGCAGGTGAGCAGCCAAACCCAGAGTTTGTAATGAACGCACCTCGCTATCAAGGTGCTTCAATCCTACTTGCTCGTGAAAACTTCGGCTGCGGCTCCTCACGTGAGCACGCCCCGTGGGCACTGGCAGACTATGGCATCAAGGCAATGATTGCACCAAGCTTTGCCGATATTTTCTATGGCAACTCAATCAACAACCAAATGGTTCCTGTTCGTCTCACAGAGCAAGAAGTGGATGAGATCTTCCAATTCGTTGAAGCAAACGAAGGCGCACAAGTTGAAGTAGACCTAGAAGCGAATGTGGTTCGAGCAAATGGCAAAGAGTACTCATTTGAAATTGATGAGTTCCGTCGCCACTGCCTATTAAACGGACTAGATAACATCGGTTTGACACTCCAGCACGAAGATAAAATTGCCGATTACGAAAGTAAGATTCCTTCATTTCTCAAGTAATTAAAACCGATATAAAAAGGTTGGCTCATGCCAACCTTTTTTTTATTTTTGAAAGTTATCAATTGTAGGCTCGGTCTAAAATCATAATGCTGTTATGAATAGGACTGACCATGAGATTCTTTCTTGCTTTTGTCGCCACTTTGATATCTTTCCACGCTTTCTCTGCTCCCAAATCTGAACTTTGGCCTTATTGGAATACGAGTAATGAATCCAATACCACCAAAGTCGACCATCAGCCTTGGCAACAAATACTCGATAAATACCTAGTCACGGAAGGCGAATACACGCTTTTTAAATACTCATCAGTCAGTACCCAAGATAAACAACAACTCAATCACTACATAACGCAACTGAGTCATATCAATCCACTTCAGTTAAGCAAAGCTGAGCAGTACCCTTACTGGGTAAATTTGTATAACGCGATTACAGTCGATTTGATTCTAGACGCTTACCCAATCAAATCGATCACAAAACTAGGTGGGTTATTCAGCTTTGGCCCATGGGGAGATGAAGTGGTTACCATCAATGGAAAAGAGCTCACGCTGAATGATATTGAGCATCGAATTTTACGCCCGATATGGAATGACCCAAGAACTCATTATGCGGTCAACTGTGCTAGCTTAGGCTGCCCAAACCTACAATCTCAGGCATTTACTGCAGATAATACAGAAGCCTTACTTGAGCAAGCTGCGACCACCTTCATTAACAGTGAAAAAGGCGTGCTCATCAAAAATGGTAAAACTCAACTATCTTCCATTTATGATTGGTTTGCGGATGACTTTGGTAATAACCAACAGTTGATCCAGCATCTGGCAAAATACCGTCCAGAGTTATCGGATTTAAGTGGTAAGTTTAGTTATGAATACGATTGGGACTTAAACGAAAAGAAATAGTGATAACCCAATACGAATGGTGTTACTACCCAGCTCCAGAATAAGTGAAAACTGAACGAAGTAGCGTTTAGCAAGCAAGTCCTTTTGGAACTCGATAGAAAATCATATATACCATAAAACACAAAACCCAGTCCTTAGACTGGGTTTCTCAATAAGTGGCTGACAGTGGGAATGCCTAGTCCTAGTTTGCGCTCAAACGGAACTTGTTAGTTACAGGCCTAAAATCATACTGCAGATGCGAAAAAGCCCTAACATAACTGCTAGGGCTTTATCTAAATAAGTGGCGGAGCGGACGGGACTCGAACCCGCGACCCCCGGCGTGACAGGCCGGTATTCTAACCAACTGAACTACCGCTCCGCAATGGTTAGACTCTGGAGTCTAAATAAGAACCTGGCAATGTCCTACTCTCACATGGGGAAGCCCCACACTACCATCGGCGCTACTTCGTTTCACTTCTGAGTTCGGCATGGAATCAGGTGGGTCCAAAGCGCTATGGTTGCCAAGCAAAATTCTTTGCTGGTGCTGATACCCAGACTCGAACTGGGGACCTCATCCTTACCAAGGATGCGCTCTACCACCTGAGCTATATCAGCATAATTTTGCTCAAGATATTTATCTCAAACAAGGTATTTAAAGCCTGGCGATGTCCTACTCTCACATGGGGAAGCCCCACACTACCATCGGCGCTATTGCGTTTCACTTCTGAGTTCGGCATGGAATCAGGTGGGTCCACAACGCTATGGTCGCCAAGCAAATTCTTTATCAATTTGCTCGCAAATTCAAACGCACTTTAGTGCGGCCCTTTAGGGTGAGATTTGCTTGCAAATCGAATAATTCGGAAAGCTGTTTTTAAGTTCTGTATTTACACATTCAAAGTTCTTGCTTTGAGTCCATCAAAACCCTTTGGGTGTTGTATGGTTAAGCCTCACGGGCAATTAGTACAGGTTAGCTCAACGCCTCACAACGCTTACACACCCTGCCTATCAACGTTCTAGTCTCGAACAACCCTTTAGGACCCTCAAGGGGTCAGGGAAGACTCATCTCAGGGCTCGCTTCCCGCTTAGATGCTTTCAGCGGTTATCGATTCCGAACTTAGCTACCGGGCAATGCCATTGGCATGACAACCCGAACACCAGAGGTTCGTCCACTCCGGTCCTCTCGTACTAGGAGCAGCCCCCTTCAATCTTCCAACGCCCACGGCAGATAGGGACCGAACTGTCTCACGACGTTCTAAACCCAGCTCGCGTACCACTTTAAATGGCGAACAGCCATACCCTTGGGACCGACTTCAGCCCCAGGATGTGATGAGCCGACATCGAGGTGCCAAACACCGCCGTCGATATGAACTCTTGGGCGGTATCAGCCTGTTATCCCCGGAGTACCTTTTATCCGTTGAGCGATGGCCCTTCCATTCAGAACCACCGGATCACTATGACCTGCTTTCGCACCTGCTCGAATTGTCATTCTCGCAGTCAAGCGGGCTTATGCCATTGCACTAACCTCACGATGTCCAACCGTGATTAGCCCACCTTCGTGCTCCTCCGTTACTCTTTGGGAGGAGACCGCCCCAGTCAAACTACCCACCAGGCACTGTCCTCAACCCAGATAATGGGTCTAAGTTAGAACATCAACACTACAAGGGTGGTATTTCAAGGACGGCTCCACCGATACTGGCGTACCGGTTTCAAAGCCTCCCACCTATCCTACACATGTAGGGTCAATGTTCAGTGCCAAGCTGTAGTAAAGGTTCACGGGGTCT
>NZ_ACZN01000011.1 GCF_000176135.1 Vibrio coralliilyticus ATCC BAA-450
GCTGGGTTTAGAACGTCGTGAGACAGTTCGGTCCCTACTCTGCCGTGGGCGTTGGAAGATTGAAGGGGGCTGCTCCTAGTACGAGAGGACCGGAGTGGACGAACCTCTGGTGTTCGGGTTGTCATGCCAATGGCATTGCCCGGTAGCTAAGTTCGGAATCGATAACCGCTGAAAGCATCTAAGCGGGAAGCGAGCCCTGAGATGAGTCTTCCCTGACTCCTTGAGAGTCCTAAAGGGTTGTTCGAGACTAGAACGTTGATAGGCAGGGTGTGTAAGCGTTGTGAGGCGTTGAGCTAACCTGTACTAATTGCCCGTGAGGCTTAACCATACAACACCCAAAGGGTTTTGATAGACTCAAAGCAAGAACTTTGAATGTGTAAATACAGAACTTAAAAACAGCTTTCCGAATTAAAGAATTTGCTTGGCGACCATAGCGTTGTGGACCCACCTGATTCCATGCCGAACTCAGAAGTGAAACGCAATAGCGCCGATGGTAGTGTGGGGCTTCCCCATGTGAGAGTAGGACATCGCCAGGCTTTAAATTTAGACTTTAAGTCTAACCAGTGCGGAGCGGTAGTTCAGTTGGTTAGAATACCGGCCTGTCACGCCGGGGGTCGCGGGTTCGAGTCCCGTCCGCTCCGCCACTTATTTAGAAACCTCGCTATGGCGAGGTTTTTTCGAATCTACAATTTGAAAGATTCTACAGGGGTGTAGCTCCAATTGGCAGAGCAGCGGATTCCAAATCCGCGTGTTGGGAGTTCGAATCTCTCCACCCCTGCCATCTTCAAGGCTCTAGTCGAAAGACTAGAGCCTTTTTAATTTCACTGTTTACTTACTTCCCTCATTACTAAAGCAATACATGTTAGTGGCGTCTATTTTCTAGAGCATATGAACGGTCACCTCATATCGACTGCGAGTCCCAGCTGCAAGAGCGGAACCTCTGTCCCTATATTCCAGCTAATTGCTTAGGTAGGATAGGCTAGTATTTTCTTAGACTGAGTAGCAATGAAGGATATATTTCTTAAGCCAACTCGAAATTATCATTCCCAATTCACTGGTTTTACCAAAACTTGCTCTCTTGTTGAGAATTATTACTAATAGTTTGTTACATTTTGCTGATGCATCACTAAAAGTTATCAGAATATGGAAATTTCTCGTCGTCGCTTCCTGCAATCCTCACTCGCCATTTCGGCACTCAGTGTTTTACCTGCTTGCTCAGTCAATCGTTCAACCGATCCTCAGGGCCGTTATATCTACGATATTACGGCTGAACCTGCTACGGCAGAATTGGTGCCTGGCTATGAAACCCAAGTGCTTGGATTCAATGGGCAGATTCCCGCCCCTACGATTCGTTGTCGTCAGGGTGAGCCCGTCATCATAAGATTCACTAATATGCTATCAGAGCCGACTACTATCCATTGGCATGGCCTGAGAATTCCGATTGAAATGGATGGCGTCCCATTCCTTAGCCAGCCTCCTATCATGCCAGGTGAGACCTTCAGCTATGAATTTACACCACCTGATGCCGGCACATTCTGGTACCACCCACATATGAACAGTGTTAAGCAGCTTGGAATGGGGTTAGTTGGGCTGATCATTGTTGAAGAAAGCCAGCCCGTTATCTTCGAAGAGGAACATGAGTTGATGCTTAAACACTGGCACCTAGACAAGCAAGGCCAGTGGAAAGACTTAATGATCCCGCGTATGAGTGCGCGAATGGGTACTCCAGGGGAGTGGAGTAGTGTGAACGGTGTGCATGAGCCGATTTACCAATTGAAGGCCAGAGCGACCACACGGTTGCGAATCGCGAACGTCGACAATACCATTACTTACCCGATTGCAGTGGAAGGTGCTGAGGCATGGGTCATCGCTATCGATGGTAACCCTGTTAAAACGCCCTATAAGCTATCTCAGCATAAAATTGGCCCAGGAATGAGGGTTGATATAGGTCTTATCGCTCCTCAAGCTGGTGAGCGTGTCTATGTTCGTCAAATGAAGGGGCGTTTCCCATTTCCTCTGTGTGAATTCGAAGTTGTCGAATCTTCTTTACCTGAGTCTCAAGCGTTGCCCGAATTACCATTGAACCCAGTGCCGCAGCTTGATTTGGCTAATGCTGAGGAAATTGACTTTGTTTTTGAGTGGGAAGGAGCTGTTACTCCAACGAGTAAAGATGGCAAAGCTATGCCTAAATTCTGGCTAACCAACAAGCGAGCGTGGGAAGGAATGAGTAAAGATAATATCCCGGCTCCGTTGGCGACGCTCGAGTACGGTAAAACTTATATATTTGATTTAAAGAACGTTACCCAATATCACCACCCGATTCATATTCACGGTCATACATTCACAGTTCTAGAAATGGACGGTAAAAAGATTGCAGAACCGTTCCATACCGATACCGTACTGCTAGGTAAAAACGGTAGAGCCAAAGCGGCGTTTGTTGCAGATAACCCAGGACGCTGGATGTATCACTGCCACGTGATTGAACACATGAAAACCGGACTAATGGGTTACATCGAAGTAAAGTGACTCCTGTAACTTTTTAAATCTCAAAATTAATTTGAGACAATGTGTTGCGATTTTGATTCGAAAATAGCCTTATTCCAGATACAATACGGCAGAATTTGACAGGAGGAACCATGGGACAACTTTCTATACTTGGATTTATCGCATTAGGTGGTGCTTTTGGTGCATGCTCGCGATACTTGGTTTCAGAATTGTGTGTGGTATTGCTCGGGCGAGGTTTCCCCTATGGTACGCTGACGGTCAACGTTGTGGGTTCATTTATTATGGGCTTGTTGATTGCCGCATTTGAAAATGAAATGTTGGCCACCGAACCATGGCGTCAGATCATCGGCCTAGGCTTCCTTGGCGCGCTGACTACCTTCTCAACCTTTTCAATGGATAATGTACTTCTTATGCAGCAAGGTGCATTTTTCAAGATGGGGCTAAATGTACTGCTCAATGTTGTCTTGAGCATATCGGCGGCTTGGATAGGGTTTCAAATTCTGATCAAAAGCTAATACTTGATAAAATTGTTCTAAAAATAGACAACTCGGCTTGGTTTCACCAGGCCGTTTTTATATACTGATTTTACTTGTCGGAGTGCCATAAGGCTGAGACCGTTAATTCGGGATCCGTTGAACCTGATCAGGCTAACACCTGCGAAGGGAACAAGAGACGATACCTACACCAGAATTCTCTCTGGGTGCATCTATCAAATAGTCGAAGTTGTTTCGGTGATCATTAGTTAACACTCTAGTCGCATCACCTGTATTTTGACTCCTCTTGTCGCATCTATCCGCCAAGCATTTTTATCCAAAATCTTTTTATCTAGAATAACAAAGCAAGGAAAAATGCTATGTCGAGTCGCAAGCAAGCGAGACTGGAAGCAAAACAGTTCATTGATTCTCTTTCGGTACAACCGTACCCAAATTCGCACAAAGTATATGTAGAGGGTTCACGCCCCGATATTCGTGTCCCGATGCGCGAAATATCTCTCGCAGATAGCTTAATTGGGGGTACCAAAGACTCTCCAGTTTTCGAGCCAAATGAGCCAGTACGCGTCTATGATACTTCAGGCGTCTATACCGACCCTACTCATACAATAGACCTGTACAGCGGTTTACCTAAGCTGAGAGAGGAGTGGATAGAAGAGCGCAGCGATACAGAAGTACTCGATGATGTCAGCTCTGTGTACACCAAACAGAGACTGGAAGATGAAACGCTCGATGAGCTTCGATATGGCAATCTGCCACGCATCCGTCGTGCGAAAGATGGCCAATGTGTTACTCAGCTGCACTATGCACGCAAAGGCATTATAACACCTGAGATGGAGTATATTGCGTTACGCGAAAATATGGGCCGCGCAAAGTATCGCGATCAGGTTCTTAATCAGCAGCATCCAGGGCAAAGTTTTGGTGCCAATCTTCCCGATGAAATCAGCGCCGAATTCGTGCGAAAAGAAGTCGCCGAAGGTCGCGCCATTATCCCCTCAAACATCAATCACCCAGAATCTGAGCCTATGATCATTGGCCGTAACTTTCTTGTGAAGGTAAATGCCAACATTGGTAATTCCTCTGTGACCTCATCCATTGAGGAAGAAGTTGAAAAGCTGGTTTGGTCGACACGTTGGGGTGGCGATACAGTGATGGACCTGTCTACTGGTCGTAACATTCACGAGACTCGCGAATGGATTCTGCGTAATAGCCCTGTCCCAATTGGTACAGTACCTATGTATCAGGCATTGGAGAAAGTGAACGGCATTGCCGAAAATCTCAATTGGGAGGTAATGCGTGACACCTTAATTGAGCAAGCGGAGCAGGGCGTGGATTACTTTACCATCCATGCAGGCTTACTCCTTCGCTATGTACCTATGACAGCCAAACGTGTGACAGGCATTGTCTCACGCGGTGGCTCTATCATTGCTAAATGGTGTCTTGCTCATCATCAGGAAAGCTTCCTCTATACCAACTTCCGCGAGATTTGTGAAATCTGTGCTAAATACGATGTGGCGTTATCGCTTGGTGATGGCCTGCGTCCTGGCTCTGTAGCTGATGCAAATGATGAAGCCCAGTTTGCAGAATTACGCACCCTTGGAGAACTTACAAAGATCGCGTGGGAGTATGATGTTCAGGTGATCATTGAAGGCCCAGGGCATGTGCCAATGCATATGATTAAAGAGAACATGGAAGAGCAGCTAGAGCATTGCCATGAAGCCCCTTTCTATACGCTCGGCCCTCTAACCACAGATATTGCTCCTGGCTATGACCACATTACCTCAGGTATTGGTGCGGCGATGATCGGTTGGTACGGGTGTGCGATGCTGTGTTATGTGACCCCAAAAGAACACTTAGGTTTGCCTAATAAAGAAGATGTAAAAACTGGACTGATTACCTATAAACTTGCCGCGCACGCTGCCGACTTAGCTAAAGGGCACCCTGGGGCACAAGTGCGCGACAATGCACTGTCAAAAGCACGATTTGAGTTCCGTTGGGAAGACCAGTTTAACCTTGCGCTCGATCCTGATACCGCCCGTGCTTTCCATGATGAAACCCTGCCCCAAGAATCCGGTAAGGTTGCCCATTTCTGCTCTATGTGTGGTCCAAAATTCTGCTCAATGAAGATCTCACAAGAAGTGCGTGAATACGCCAAAGATACCGAGCAAGTAGCAGCGGACCAAGCGATCAGTGTCAAAATGTTGGATGATCCACTTGAAGGAATGCGTCAGAAATCGAAGGAGTTTCGTGACACAGGCTCAGAGCTCTACCATCCCGCTGCTACGGCTGTAACGGAGGAGTAATGGCAACGATCCTTATTCCTACAGCGTTGGCTGACGTCAAACCTGAAATTGAGCAATGCTTACAGCTGGCCAAGGAAAAAGGCTTCGAGATAGAAAACATTGAGCTGGGCGTCAGCCCAGCTCAAACAGTTCATATATCTCATGGCTCAGAATGGACAAAGCTGGCTACAGATTTAGTTGAGTCCGGCGTGGTGGGCGATGAACGTACGTTCTTTATCGAGTATTACTCTGGTATCACTATCGAGCCATCTAGGCCCATAATAGCTTCATCTCACGTTTACATTAATGTCTTGGATGTAAATCAGGTTCTAGATATTTGGCTAGACCCTAGTCGTGAGCAAATATGTGCGTTAGCGAGTTCAGTCAATCAATCAGAGCTTGATCGTAAACGTCACTTTGCATGGGTTGTCACCCTAATCAGCTTGGCGTTTACGTTTGAAGATGCTCTTACACTTGCACGAGCCATGGCGAATGTTTCACGTGAAACATGGGCAGAGAACATTATCGATTTTCCATCCCCTGTTCTCGAAGATCACCGACTAGGGATTAGCGCTGGCTGGATTAAATCAGGTAACCAATTGGCATTTCCCACCGTATCTAAATGTGATTTAGGGTTGTACCCAGTTGTTGATAACGTTGAATGGGTCAAGACGCTTTTAGAGAGTGGTGTCAAAACCGTTCAGTTAAGAATTAAGGATCCACTGTCAGATGATTTGGAGCAACAAATTGAAGATGCAGTTGTACTTGGTCGCAGATATGACGCTCAGGTCTTTATCAACGATCATTGGCGTCTAGCAATTAAGCATCAAGCTTATGGTGTTCATCTAGGCCAAGAGGATATTGAGGAAAGCAACTTAGCTGAATTAGCTAAATCCAGTTTGCGTTTAGGGTTATCGACCCATGGTTATTATGAGTTGCTTCGAGTGGCACAGACCAATCCAAGCTATCTCGCTTTGGGGCACATATTTCCTACCCAGACGAAACAAATCGCAACCAACCCTCAAGGGCTAGTGAAACTTGCTCTCTATCAAAAGCTGGTCAATACCATGCCTTATCTAAATTCAACAGGCGTACCTACTGTTGCGATTGGTGGTATCACGCAATCCAATGCGCATCTAGTTTGGAACTGTGGCGTTACTAGTTTGGCGTTGGTGAGCGCTATCACTCAAGCACCTTTGCTGGAACAAGCTGTTGAATTCTTTACTCGGTTAACTACCGATGAGCGGCAAAATATTAGTAATGATGTTTCGAATGAGGTATCGGCATGCTAAGCGACCGAGATTTCTTACGTTATCAAAGGCAGATTTCACTGCCGGAAATTGGCGAATGCGGGCAGGAAAAGATTACTCAATCGCATGTTTTGATTATTGGCTGCGGTGGATTAGGTAGTGCAGCGAGTCTGTATTTAGCTGCAGCTGGAGTGGGCCGAATGGTGCTGGTCGACGATGATGATGTTGATACTAGTAATCTGCAACGTCAAATTGTCTATCGCGAGAACAATCTCGATAAAGCAAAAACTGAGGCTATGCGCCAACAGTTAAACCAGCTTAACTCTGGTGTGCAAATACGCACCATCGGAAAGCGGCTATCAGCATCTCAATTAGCGCTAGAAGTGATGTTAGCGGATGTGGTGTTGGATTGTACCGACAATATTCAAACGCGTCAGTTGATCAACTTAGTCTGCTACCAACAGAGTAAGCCGCTTGTTTCTGCTGCCGCTATTGGTTGGCAAGGACAATTTGCTGTATTCGATTATTCATCGAGCAAAGAGTCAGGATGTTATCGCTGTCTCTACCCCTTTGATGAGCTAAGTCAGCCGAGCAAATGCAGTGAAAATGGGATCTTAGGTCCTGTCGTAGGCACCTTAGGCAACTATCAAGCATTAGCGACATTACAGAAATTGGCATTAGGGCATTTTGATTTTCCTGTTGGCCAATTGCACTTATTCAACGGACTAAAACTTAACTGGCAAGTGATGACGATTGCGCGCGACCAGCAGTGTTCGGTGTGCAGTCAATGACAACCAAATTACATAATCAAGAAGTGAAGCAATGAGCGAGATACACATAATCATCAACGAACAGTCTCAGCGTATCAGCGCAGGCGCGAGCCTAGAAAACATCATTCAGCAGTTTTCACTGCCTGAAGTCGGATGCGTGTTTGCTATTAACAATACCGTTGTGCCACGTAGTGATTGGCCAACCACTTGCCTGAATGAAGGCGATGCGATTTCACTTTTTCAAGCCATTGCTGGAGGGTAACAACGATGCTTAAGATTGCAGACAGAGAATTCAAGTCACGACTGTTTACGGGCACTGGAAAGTTTGCCAACAAATTTCTAATGGAACAGGCGATTAAGGCGTCGGGCTCACAATTGGCCACCATGGCGTTGAAGCGTGTTGATATATACGATCAACAAGATGACATTCTTCAGCCTTTAATTGAAGCAGGAGTGCATTTATTGCCTAACACTTCAGGGGCGAAAAATGCCAAAGACGCAGTATTTGCTGCGCATTTAGCAAGAGAGGCTCTGGGTACCAATTGGCTCAAACTCGAGATTCATCCAGACCCTAAGTATCTAATGCCTGATCCGATAGAAACTTTAGCGGCAGCAGAGCAACTGGTCAAAGATGGATTTACGGTACTGCCTTACTGTCATGCAGATCCTGTTTTGTGTAAGCGATTGGAAGAGGTGGGATGTGCAGCAGTAATGCCTTTAGGAGCTCCAATTGGCTCAAATAAGGGCATAGCATCGCATGATTTTCTTGAGATCATTATTGACCAAGCTAACGTTCCCGTTGTCGTCGATGCTGGTATTGGCGCGCCTTCTCATGCTGCGCGTGCGATGGAAATGGGTGCAGACGCCGTATTGGTCAATACTGCGATTGCAGCAGCTGCCGACCCGGTTGCGATGGCGACTGCATTTAAAATGGCCGTTGAATCTGGGCGAATGGCGTATGAGGCCGGTTTAGCTGGCCAGGTATCTCACGCGGTAGCATCAAGTCCGTTGACGTCTTTTCTCGATGAACTGTAGTTAAAGTAGGTATTGAGAATGACTTTCGTTGATCAATTCAAAAAGCTGAATTGGGATGACATTTCGATGTCAATTTATGCCAAGACAGCTAAGGATGTTGAGCGAGCGCTAGCGAAACCCAAACGAGATCTAGAAGATTTCAAGGCGCTACTTTCACCAGCAGCTGAACCTTACTTGGAACAAATGGCGCAGCTATCATACGCGTTAACTAGAAAGCGATTTGGCAATACGCTTTCATTGTACATTCCTCTGTACTTATCAAACCTGTGTGCGAATGCTTGTACCTATTGTGGTTTTTCAATGGAGAATCGTATTAAACGCCGAACATTGAATAAGGATGAAATAGAAGCCGAGGTTGAAGCAATTAAACGCATGAAGTTTGATAGCGTGCTTCTAGTCACTGGTGAGCATGAAACTAAAGTCGGGATGAAATATTTCCGCGAGATGTTGCCCATCATTAAAGAAAAATTTAATTACTTAGCGATGGAAGTGCAGCCGCTCGATCAAGACCAGTATGCAGAGCTCAAAACATTAGGTCTCGATGCTGTCATGGTGTATCAGGAAACTTATCACCCTTCGACGTATGCGGAACATCATCTGCGTGGCAACAAAACGGATTTTGAGTATCGCTTAGAAACACCGGATCGATTAGCAAAAGCAGGTATTGATAAGATTGGAATTGGTGCACTTATAGGGCTAGAAGAGTGGAGGACTGACTGCTTTTATGTTGCAACCCATCTCGATTATCTTGAACGTACCTATTGGCAAACACGTTACTCGATCTCTTTCCCTCGTCTAAGACCTTGTGAGGGAGCGCTTCAACCTAAGTCGGTGATGACAGACAAGCAACTAGTCCAGTTGATTTGTGCGTTTCGCTTACTAAACCCTGAAGTGGAACTTTCGTTGTCTACTCGCGAGTCACCTGAATTTAGAGACAATGTATTACCCCTTGGTGTGACATCAATGTCTGCCGCGTCGAAGACTCAACCCGGTGGTTATGCAAATGATGAAGCTGAATTAGAACAGTTTGAGATAAGTGATGAAAGAAGTGCGAGCTCGGTAGAGGCGATGATTCGAGCAAAAGGGTTTGACCCGGTTTGGAAAGACTGGCATTCAGCATACTCAGGCTGATATGTTTCACGTGAAACATCAAAGAAAGCTCTCCATAGGAGAGCTTTTTTATTTCTAGAAAAATAGCGATCAGCTATGCGCTATTGGCTGAGTGGCTGTTTCCAACCAGGCTTTGACATCGCCTTCTACTAATGGGCTGATATCGTTCCAAACTTTCTGGTGATATTCATTTACCCAATTCAACTCTGGCTTAGTCAACATGTCGACATTGATGTTTCTAGTATCAATAGGACAACGAGTCAGGGACTCGAAGCAAAGGACTGGGAAGTCACCATTAGTTTTTGTTTCTACGACCAGCTCAAGGTTTTCGATACGAATACCAAAAGCATCAGCGCGGTAATAGCCCGGCTCGTTTGAAAGCACCATGCCTTCTACTAAAGGAACATCGATCTGTCGTTTCGATATACTGGCGGGGCCTTCATGGACGTTTAGGAAGTGGCCAACACCGTGGCCAGTGCCGTGGTCATAATCAAATCCCTCGGCCCACAAATGTTGGCGCGCTAGTGTATCAATCTGATAACCACGTGTACCTTTCGGGAAACGGGCGCGAGCAACACCAATATGGCCTTTCAGTGCAAGCGTGAACTGCTTAATCATTTCGTCGCTTGGTTGACCGATAGCAATAGTTCGGGTGATATCGGTAGTGCCATCGAGATACTGACCGCCAGAGTCGACTAGATAAAGTGTATTGAGTTCTAGCTTACCAGGCTCAGGTTGATTCTCATGATTATAGTGACACATGGCTGCGTTACCGCCTGCTGCGGAAATAGTATCAAAGCTAAGATCCATCAAGGTTGGATCTTGCCTGCGGAATGATTCCAGCTTGTCTGACAAAGTAGCTTCATCATGCAGTCTTTCATTTGCTACTTCATCATCTAGCCAACACAAAAACTGACTCATCGCTACGCCATCACGAATATGACATGCTTTCATACCAGCAATTTCAACAGCGTTTTTCGCTGCTTTTGGCATAAGACATGGATCGGCAGCACTTACAACGCTAGCACCACTGTTCTGAAGTACTAACTTAAACCATGCGTTGCTTGTTGTTGGATCGACTAAGACACTTTTTCCTGACAAAGCTTCGAGGCGCGTTTGTAGGGCTTCTGGGTGATGCACACTTACGCCTTCACCTACGTGCTGAGCGAAACCTTCAGGTAAGCGAGTAGGGTCTAGGAAATATTCCAAAGTTGAATCGGCATGGAGAATGACATGTGATAACAAAACAGGAAGACGAGATACATCTAAACCGCGCATGTTAAGTAGCCAACAGACGGAATCCAAAGCGGTTATTACCGCACTATCGGCGCCTGCCTGAGCAACTAACTGGGCAATCTCTTTTCGCTTAGACTCGCATGATTGCCCCACGGCTTCTGTCGCCATCAGACGTACGTCTGAAACGACGGGAGCAGGGCGGTCATGCCATAGTTCGTCGATAGGGTTACTAGCAAGTACTTTTAGTTCCAGTGAACCTGAAAGCTTTGATTGTGCCATCGTTAGCCAAGCGGAATTGTGCATTCTTGGGTCTATCGCGACCGTTTGGCCCTGAGAAAGCTGGCCTCTCAACCAATCCAAAGCAGGTTCTTCGATCAAGTGACGATACTCGAATAGATCGGCTGGCACTTCTTTAGTCACCTGAACGGTGTAGCGGCCATCGACAAACATCGCTGCTTTGTCTTGTGTAATTACTGCTGCACCCGCAGAACCAGTAAAGCCCGTCAACCAGTGCAAGCGTTCGTTATGAGCGGGCACATATTCGCCTAAGTACTCATCTTCATGTGGGATGAGCAACGCATCAATATTGTGCTGAACCAGCCATTCACGAATGGCCGCCAAACGTTGTTCAGTATTGGTAAGCATCTATTAATCCTTTATCATTTATTCACGCGTCCTTTCTAAAAAGCGGACGATGTGGCAATAAGCTACTCCTTTTACCGTCAGCCTGCAAATCATCTCAATGCTGTGGTTTTGTCTTTAATTATTCGACGTAACCAAGACAACGCAGGATCATTTTCTCTGTCTCTATGCCAGAACAAGGTGTAGGCCATCGGAGGGAATTCCAGTGGTAGAGGCAATACGGTGAGGCCTAGTTGTTTGGACGATAATTTCACGAAATGACTAGGCGCTGTGAAGATGAAATCGGTATAGGAACAGAGGCTGGCTGCGCTATTAAAGTCTGGTACTGTGATGGCAATATCACGCTCTTTACCTATGTCAGCCAGCCTGTAATCCAATAACCAGCGATCATTACCATCACAGCGAACCTGAACATGCCTTTGCTCAAGATAAGTATCAAGATTCCAGCTACCCGAGAGAATCGGGTGGTTGTGGCGTAACAGGCACATTTGATTGTCGCGATAGATTTCCTGCTCACAGATGTCGTTGGGCGGTAACATAGTCAATTTAGCATCATTGATATCAATGTCCTTCCCCGTGATACCAAGGTCAATTTCGCCACGTTGAATCTGCTTAAAGGTTTGGTCTGCCCACGAATGTGTGCTGATGGTGACGCCCGGGGCCCGCTTAAAAATCTCCGGCAAGAAATGGGGCAGGATTAACGGATAAACACTTTCTACAGCGGCAATTTGGAACTTGTGATCACTCGAGTCTGGTGCGAATTGCTCGGGCTGAGTGATTTGTTCCAAATGGTTAATTAGGCTATCCAGTTTGGGTTTTAGGAACAGTGTTTTCGGTGTCGGTTTTAGCCCATGAGCGTGGCGAATAAACAGCGGGTCTTCAAACTGTATGCGTAACTTGGCGAGGCTTTTACTGACCGCCGACTGGCTTAAACACAATCGATGTGCGGCGCGAGTAACATTAAGTTCTTCAGCAAGCACTTTGAGGCAAACTAAAAGATTGAGGTCGAGACGGGCGAGTTTTTCTATATGCACATGAAATTCCTTAGGGGAATATCTTTAATGATAAAGTGTCATTGGATGTCATATCTAGACTAGCTTACACTGCAAACAATTTCATCAATTCTTGGCGGGAGTCTTCTTCGTGCAAACTGCTTATCAACAAAATCACGGTAAAATGCAAATGGTGTTGCTCACCTTGTTGGTGCTATTCAGCCCCTTGGCAATTGATATCTATCTGCCTGCTTTACCTCAGATTTCTCAGGCGTTTCACGTGGAACACGCACTTGCACAAGATACGATTACATGGTTTTTGTTCGCTATGGGTGTCGGTCAACTATTTGCCGGTCCATTGGCAGACAAAGTAGGACGTCGAACTGTTGCATTGGGTGGTATTAGTATCTACGCATTGAGTGCCTTATTGGCGTGGGGTGCTCAAAACATTGAATGGATGCTAGCTGCTAGGCTGCTGCAAGGCTTAGGTGCGTGCGCGACATCGGTAGCAGCCTTTGCAACAGTTCGCGATATTTTTGGGCCGCAGAAAAGTGGCAAGATGATCAGCTATCTGAATGGTGCAATTTGCTTTATTCCTGCACTGGCGCCTATCTTGGGCAGCTGGCTTACACAGCAATTCGGTTGGCGCTCAAACTTCTCGTTTATGGCAGGCTTTGCCATGGTGGCTTTGGTTGCGATGTTCATCGGAATGAAAGAAACCAATCCTGCACCGAGCAAAGAACCAGTTTTTCGTCCTAGTCGTTATATGACGGTGCTCAAAACACCTTCGTTCATCTTTCATGCTTCGCTGTGTATGCTCGCGATGGCCGTGATTCTTGCTTACGTAACATCAGCGCCAGTGGTGTTGATGGAGAACCTGGGTCTGAGCATGAACGAGTTTACTCTGTGGTTTGGTATCAACGCCGTGATTAACATTGCGGCTTGTATGACCGCGCCTAAATTTATGGATAAGTATGGTACGCATAAAACACTAGTTGTAGGAATCATGACCCTTGGCCTAGGTGGCGTTGTGATGTTGGTGATGGCACAGCAGCAATCGGCACTGGCCTTCATGTTGCCAATCTTTTTGTCTTCAGTCGGTTTCGCATGGGTGCTAGGTGCAGCTGCTGGTAAGGCATTGGCTCCGTTTGGTGACAAAGCGGGCACGGCTGCGGCGTTATTGGGTCTTTTCCAGATGAGCGGCTCAGGGCTGGTCGTAGGTACAGTGCAGCGTTTAGGTATGGAGCCTCAGGTGATGATCGCTGTGCAAATGTTTATCATCGTACCGGGTATTTTTGTACTGATGAGTAAAGCTGGTAAAAAATGGCATGCGGCAATTGCGTAAGTTTTGTCTAATTGCTTTGAACGACTAAAAAAACATTGTATATTTGACCTTCACTTCTAATAACTATTGTGGATGCTAAACCTCGATGTCGATGACAACTTACGAAATGGCTCGTGTACTGGAGCAACTGGAAGATGCTCCGGAAAAAGTTATGTTTGGAAAACTATTAAACGAGCTGGGTAACCAAAGTGGTGAGCGCATTCGTAGTGCGGCGAAACAAGTCCCACTTCATATGTTGCGTGACATCGTTTACCAGTTTCAGCAAGTCGTTGAAGATCGCAAAGGGGAAGAAATTGCCTCGATTGCTAAAACCATTGCCGAGCAGGGCATCTCAGCTGAAGAGCTTAAGAAGTACCTGGAATCAAAATAATAGAAAGGCCCACATCATGCGGGCCTTTTTATTGGATAATTTATTACGGATTAACGTTTCGATTGATTGGGTTTTGTAAGGAGATAAGAGTCTCAGTCGATTGCACTTCATCAATCGCCTGAAGCTTATCAATTAGCACAAACTGTAGTTCTTCAATCGAGCGGCACATCAGCTTAACGAAAATATTGTATGCACCTGTGGTGTAATAGGCCTCAACCACTTCTTCTAATGCGTTGAGCTTTTCTAGAGCGGAGTGATAGTCACGCGCGGCATTGAGGTTAATACCGATAAAGCAGCACACGTCATAGCCCAGCTTTTTAGTATCGACGATCACTTCTGTTCCCTGAATAATGTCCGCGGCTTTCATCTTTTCAATTCGCACATGAATCGTGGCCGGGCTGACTTCAAACTGCTTAGCCATTTCAGCATAAGGCGTTCGGGCATCTTCCATCAGAGTTTTTAAAATGGCACGGTCGAGGTCGTCGAGCTTGGTGTTGTGAGCTTGCATCTTCATCTCTACTTAACGCTATGTCTTTAGTTCAAAATATCAACAACAGTGATACTATTAAACTAATCGCTAACTTTATCTGAGAGCTATTTTAGTGCGCTTTTGTCTGATTCTTCTAGCTGTATTTTTAACAAGCCTTTCTCATGCACACGCTAAAGATAAAGATGTATTGATTGTTCACTCCTACCATCCGGGCTTTTTCTGGACCGACGCCTTCCAATATGGTCTGGAAGATATTTTACGTGGAGAAAGCATCACGACACGAGTGGTGTACCTTGATTCAAAGCGACTACAGAACCCTGCCTACCTAGAGCAACTCTACAAGCTCTACCAAACCAAATTATCTCAGGAAACCTTCTCTGCCATTGTTGTCAGTGACAATAATGCACTTAACCTGATGCAGCGTTTAGCGCCGGAAATTGGTGAGACACCAGTGATATTTGGCGGTATCAATAACTACAACCCGCAGATGCATTCTCAGCTCAGAGCGACAGGCGTGGTAGAAGATATTGATATCTACAGTAATGTCACGCTCATTGAACGTGTTCAACCAGAGGTGGAGACAATATACATTTTAAGCGATCACTCGGTGACAGGTGAGGCTGTCAGGCGCCAGGTCGAGCAATTTCTGACGCTCAATACCGAGTATCAAACTATGGTTGAACAATTGGTTCCGGAAACGTACCAACAACTGATCGAATTTACTTCTTCATTAGACAAATCCAGTGCTGTTTTGTTTTGGGTTTATTACCGAGACAAGAACGGGCGCGTTGCGACAGAAGATGAATGGGAGCAGCTCAATCAAGAGTCTAAATCGCCGATTTATATGGTACATGATCTAGGACTAGGTCATGGAGCGGTTGGCGGGGTAATTTTGAGTGGCAGAACACAAGGCCAGCAAGCCGCCCAGCAATTATTGAAAGTGCTGAATTCCACCTCGAAAACTCTACCTAAAGTGGAGGCGGGCATTCCGGAAATTAAACTTGATTATCAGGCAGTAGTGAGATGGGGATTAGGCATTGAAGGCGAAGCAATATCCACTTTATTTAACAAGCCTCAACCTTTCACAGTGCGGTTTCAAAAGGAACTTCGAGCGGTTGCCAGTCTGGTCGTGCTCTTATCCGTCATCATTGTGGTTTTGGTTTACTACCTGAGCCGAATGAAAAAAAGCGAGACCCTAGCCAAGGAAAGCCAGACATTAATCGAAATGGTCTTTGATCAGAGCTATCACTTTATCGGCTTGCTAGACGCTCAGGGACGGACTGTTTCAAGCAACAGTAAGCTCCAGGAATTGTTTTACCATCAGGACTTCAGTGTTGATCGGCCTATCTGGCAGCATCAGCATTGGGAAGATCAAGCAGCCCAGCAGTTGAAAAGCTACTTTAACACCGATAAATCAGAGCAAAACACTCAGTTTGAAGCCGAAATCTGGCACTCAGAACAAGGTTCAATTGTACTGGAAATCTCGCTTAAGCCTTTACCTAAGACTGGGCAGGGGGCTGATTTTCTGCTCGAAGCACGAGATATTACCTCAAGGAAAATTACCGAAGCGCGGCTGTACCAAAGGGAAGCGAATCTAAGCCATTACTACGACCAGCAACCTGTAATGATGATCACCTTAGATGACCACAACTGTATTCAGCAGGTTAATCACTTTGCTGAACAGCTGCTCGGCTATACCTCGAACCAAGTACTGGGCCACTCGTTGGGTGAATTCTATTTTCATCAAGATGCAGTCACCCCAAGGCAAGTTCTGTTGCAACCTAAGCAAGCGATGCGCGGCGTGTGGCGACGTGAAATTGAATATCGTCACGCGGACGGAAGAGCAGTCTGGGTTCGCGAGAACATTCGCCCGTTGGTTGAGTCTGGGCATTTGCTGATTGTTGGTGAGGATATTACCGAGACTAAGAAGCTGGCAGAGCAGTTGGAATATCAGGCTCGTCACGATTTGCTGACAGGAACGTTTAACCGAAATCATTTTGAAATGGAGCTGGCAAAATCGTTACTGGAAGTAGAAAGCTACACCCGGACTCACGCTATGCTGTACTTGGACCTCGACCAGCTTAAAGTGCTCAATGATACTGCGGGCCATGAGGCAGGAGATACCGCTATCCAGTTCTGTGCCAGCATGCTGGAAGAGGTGCTGCCTTATAACGCTATTTTGGCGCGTATGGGTGGTGATGAGTTTGCAGTACTACTCAAAGACTGCACTGAGCGTGATGCTAAAAACGTTGCCAATACGATTGTCATGACACTCAGTGAGCAACCTTTTGTCTGGGATGACATCCGTCTCAATATGACGTGCTCGATTGGTATCCGTTTGATTGACCATACCGCTGACTCTCCACAAATGGTTCATGCTCAGGCGGATACGGCTTGTCATGCCGCCAAAGAGGAAGGGCGTAACCGCTACAACCTTTACTGTCAGGATGATGCTGATCTGCAACGACGTGAGCAGGAAATGGAATGTGTCAGCTTAGTGCACAATGCGTTGGCGAATGATCGGATTGAATTGTTTGCCCAGCAGATTCTGGCTTTGAGCCAAGACGATGCGCCGATGCATTTCGAGATCCTCATCCGTATTCGCAATGCCGAAGGGGAATACATTTCTCCGGGTATCTTTATGCCAGCGTCAGAACGCTACAATATCGCACAGTTGCTGGATAAGCAGGTGGTGACTCAAACCCTAGATTGGCTGGCTGCCAATCCTGAGGCGTTGGCGAATCTTGGTATGTGTTCGATTAACCTCTCCGGCCACTCGATGGGTAATAAGGAGTTTATTGCTTTCCTACTGGATACGCTTCAGCACAGCCCTGTACCGTGTGAAAAAATCTGTCTTGAAATTACTGAAACAGCCGCGATGAGTAACATGAATCAAGCGATAGAGCTGTTCTCTCAGTTTAAGCGGTTGGGCTGCAAAATTGCATTGGATGACTTTGGTTCAGGCCTCTCTTCGTTTGGTTACCTGAAGAAACTGCCAGTAGACATCGTGAAAATCGATGGCTTGTTTGTTCGCGATATCGACGTTAATGAAGTCGACCACCTAATGGTGCGTTCGATCAATGATTTAGCTAAGCAGATGGGCAAACAAACCGTTGCCGAATTCGTTGAGAATACCCGCATCATTGATCTTCTGGTGGAGCTGGGTGTGGATTACGCCCAAGGTTATGTGATTGGCAAACCCAAACCACTTGAAGAGCTGGTCGATGAGCTGCTGACTGACAAGCGTAGTGTCGGATAGCAAAATCCATTACACTGGCGCCCGAGAAATTTGACCACCCCTATGGAGCCTATCGTGCAGCTACAACTCATTAGTGAAGATCCGAACCGAAATGAGCAACTGAATCAGTTGGCTCAACGCTGGGGGCTCTCACACGATGAACAAAGCGCTTTTGCTTTGGTTCTGACTGCGGAACGCTTAGAGCTGCGTAAAGTCGATGAGCCTAAGTTGGGCGCTATCTTCGTCGACCTAGCGGGTGGTGCAGTGGCTCACAGGCGCAAATTTGGTGGCGGAAAAGGGCAGGCGATTGCAAAAGCCGCTGGTTTGAACAAAGGCGTGACTCCCACTGTGCTCGACGGTACGGCGGGGTTGGGGCGTGATGCGTTTGTACTAGCCTCACTTGGGTGTAAAGTGCAGATGGTGGAACGTCACCCTGTTGTGGCTGCGCTGTTAGATGATGGCCTTGAACGTGCGAAGCAGGACCCAGAAATCGGAGACTGGGTCAGCGAGCGGATGTCTCTGCTGCATGCTTCTAGCCATAACGCCCTAGAATCTCTCGCCAGCGACGCGGAGTTTACTAAGCCTGATGTGGTTTACTTAGACCCTATGTACCCGCACCCAGAAGGCAAAAAGAAGAGCGCATTAGTCAAAAAAGAAATGCGAGTGTTTCAGTCTCTGGTCGGGGCTGATCTGGATGCTGATAAGCTGTTAGAACCTGCGTTAGCCCTTGCGAGCAAAAGGGTGGTGGTTAAGAGACCTGACTATGCCGAATGGCTGGATGGGCAAAAGCCCGCGATGGCTATTGAGACGAAAAAAAATCGTTTTGACGTTTATGTGAATGCATCAATGACTTAGCACTCAATTGCGTTTTACAGCGTTATTTAGTGCTTGCTTAATCGTCACCATGCAGGTATATCATACTAAGAATTATTCGTATTCTTAGCTGGAGTGGTAGCATGGCTAAACGACTTTGTAAGATGAATCGCAAGCAAATTGCCGATGGATTAAATGAAATCCATCGTTTGGTGGTCGCACCTAAGTTTGTCTGTCGTTCTTGTGCTCGCTCTTCAGCAGAGAAAACCTCTTTGTGCAAACCTGCCGCCATTCCTCCTCAGCAGTGCCAGAACAAACCTATAGAGCAACAACGTGCCTGTGGTTTGTTAGCGGAAGCTTTACCACCTCAAGAGACTCAAGTGCCTCGTCTTTCTGAAGAGAAGTCTCAAGCAGTGCGCCGCGTGGTGGAGCGGGTTAAAGAGAAAGCACAGCCTAAGGTGCCTACAGAAGCCAAAACCACTGCTGACGAGCTGACGTTGGACTTGTCCGATAAGAAAGCGATTAAGAAGGCTAAGAAAGCACTTAAGAAACATTACAAGCAGCAGAAGAAGCTATTGAAGCTGGCTAAGAAGCAACACAAACTGCAAAAGCACGAGGCTAAAATTAAGGCACGTCTCAGTCAAAACCCTGCCTTGAACCTGCCACCAGAAATGTTCGAACCGGCATCGACACCCAATATGCATTGATAAAAAAACGCTCTCCAACTGGAGAGCGTTTTTTTGTTAGCTTGCGGCTTGATAACCTTGGGCGACTTTACGTTTGACCCAGGTTTCGTTAATCCACAACGACAGCATGATGATCGCACCGCCAATCGCTAGGCGGGTTAGGTCAACGTCTCGATTCCAAATCACTATGTTGACGATAAGCCCAGCAGGAACCAGCGCGTTGTTCATCACCGCTAGCGCGCCAGCGTTCACCATGGTCGCCCCTTTGTTCCAGGCAAAGTAGCCGAAACCTGAAGCGATCAGACCTAGATAAATCAGAATGCCCCATTGCGTGCTGGTGGTTGGCATCTTATCGATATTGCCCATCAACGCAAACGCCACTAAGGCAACACACAGAGCACCTAAGTAGAAATAACCAAAGATTGTATGCTGGGGTAAATCAACCGGTTGCTTCTCCATCAGGTATTTGTAACCCACCTGACCGATGGCAAAACATACGTTAGCACCTTGCACAACAAGGAAACCGATCAGGAAGTTCTCATTGATACCTGCAAATTTAATAAAGGCTGCGCCCGCCACCGCTATAGCGGCAGTTACTAGGTACCAAGGTGAGAATCGACCTTTGAGTAAATCGTAAATCAAGGTGACGTAGATAGGTGTGAATACGGTGAACAGTAGAACTTCCGGTACAGAGAGTAAAAGAAAAGACTGGTAGTAGAAGCAATACATTAAACCAAGCTGGAAACCGCCTACGGTCATCAGCTTAATGATTAGCGATTTATCGATCCCTTTGAATTTAAGGAATGGAATAAACACCAAACTGGCGAGCGCAACGCGCATCAGCACAGAGAACCAAGAATCGACCTGACCAGCGAGGTAAACGCCAATCAGGCTAAACGAGAACGCCCACAATAGGGTGACTGCAGATAGATAACCCATAATTAATACTCATTATCAACAACTGTTCTGCAGTCTATACGAAAACTCTGCCGTGATCAGTCTTTAAGTGGCACGACCAACATGTCGACCGGAGAGCAATTGATCAGCTGTCGGGTGGAAGACAGCAGTTTGCTCCAGAAATCCTGATGGTGACCACAGACCACCATATCGATATTGAACTCTTTGATGGTATCGCACAGCTCATTACCCAAATCACCGCTACCTACGAGCGTATGTTTGATCGGATAATTTGCATGCTCTGCAAAGCTCTGTAGTTGCTGTTGTGAGGCTTCAATCGCCTGGTGTTGAGTCTCGGCCAGATTGATATCAATCAGCCCGGTATACAGTTCGGCGTAATTGACATCGATGTGAATGAAAGAGACATCGGCCTGAAGAGGTTTGGCGAGAGCCACCGCTTTGTCGACCAAAACCTTACTGTCTTCAGATAGGTCAACGGCAACCAAAATATGCTGATAACTCATAGTGCTATCTCCTTTAGGTGTCTAATTACAGGTTAGCATTAAGGTTAGAATATTTTTGCCGCAGTGATCTCAGATCCACATTCATTCGTCAAAGTGTTATGGTTGGCTAATGATATAGTTCATTGAAGTTCATCGAGTTAATTAGGAGTGATAAATGCTTTCACAGGCAATGGTTGATCAATTGAATGAGCAAATTAATCTCGAATTTTTCTCATCCAATCTATACTTACAAATGAGTGCTTGGTGTGAAGACAATGGTTTCGAAGGTGCTGCTGAGTTTTTACGTACACACGCCGTAGAAGAAATGGAGCATATGCAGCGACTATTCACTTATGTGAGCGAGACTGGCGCGATGCCAATTCTGGGTGCGATCGATGCACCAAAACATGAGTTTGGCAGCCTAGGCGATGTTTTCCGTGAAACCTACGAGCATGAGCAGATGATTACTCAGAAAATCAACACGCTGGCTCACGTAGCGTTTACATCCCAAGATTACTCTACTTTCAACTTCTTGCAGTGGTACGTCGCTGAGCAGCACGAGGAAGAGAAGTTGTTTAAAGGGATTTTAGACAAGCTAGAGTTGGTTGGTGAAGACGGCAAGGCGCTGTTCTTTATTGACAAAGACCTAGCGGCTCTAGCGAAAGAAGGTTCATCTTCTATCATGGATGCCCCTGCTGAATAAACTTCAGCGAAAGACTCTCTAAGCAGATCGTCTTTTTCTTCTGGGCTTCAGGTAGAAGGTGTAGGGAGGAAAAGATGATCAATGCTGATACCATTCTATTCACGCTTATGTTGGTAACTCTGGTGAACATGGCCAGATACTTGACTGCACTGCGTTCTCTCATCTACATCATGCGTGAAGCGCACCCGCTGCTCTATCAGCAAGTCGATGGAAACGGCTTCTTTACCACTCATGGTAATGTCACTAAACAAGTGCGTCTGTTTCATTATCTGAAGAGCAAAGAGTACCACCATCACCATGATGAAGTGTTTACCGGCAAATGCGAACGGGTCAGAGAACTCTTTATTCTATCTACGTCACTACTCGGGGTAACTTTACTTGCGGCATTCATCTTATAACAGGTGATTTGGCAAGCGTTCCATTTGTGGTTAGAATAGCGCCGAAACTGGCTAAGGATGTGCTAAATGCACATCCTTTTTTATTGGATTTTGGTTGAGAAAAGGTCATGGCGGAAAAGTTTGATGTGGTCGTCATCGGTGCAGGTGCGGCAGGATTAATGTGTGCTGCAGAAGCGGGTAAGCGTGGGCGAAAAGTGCTTGTGCTGGATCACGCTAAAAAACCGGGCCGCAAGATTCTTATTTCGGGTGGTGGGCGTTGTAATTTCACTAACTACGATGTCTCAGCCAAAAACTACCTGTGCAGTAATCCGCATTTCGTAAAATCGGCACTGGCCCAGTACACCAACTGGGACTTTATCTCGATGATCTACAAACATGAAATCCAGTTTGAAGAGCGCGATCATGGTCAGCTGTTTTGTGTTGGTGATTGCGACTCGAAAGACATCGTCAAAATGTTGTTGGCAGAGTGTGATTTGCCGACGGTTGAGCAACGTTATCGTCAGGACATTCACCATATCGAAAAAACCGACACGGGCTTTGAGCTGCACGCTAATACCAATGTGATTGAATGCCACTCCTTGGTGGTGGCGACTGGTGGATTGTCGATGCCAAAGCTGGGTGCCACACCCTTTGGCTACAAAGTCGCAGAACAATTTGGTTTGCCCGTGTTGCCGACGACGGCGGGCTTGGTGCCATTTACCTTACACAAAGAAGATAAAGAGGATTTCGCTGAGCTGTCCGGTATCGCGATTCCTGTCGAAATCACCACGCAAAACAATACAACCTTCAAAGAAGCCCTGTTGTTTACTCACCGAGGGTTATCTGGCCCTTCTGTCCTGCAGGTTTCGTCCTACTGGAAGCCCGGCGAGGCAGTGACCGTGAATCTGGTACCGGAAGCTGACATTGATACCTTGCTGACCCGTTCTTTGGAAAAGCACCCCAACCAAAGCCTGAAAAACACCCTAGCCAAAGTCTTACCGAAGCGCTTAGTAGAAGTGCTGATTGAGCGTAAAGTGTTGACCGATCTACCACTCAAGCAGTTTGGTATGAATCAGCTGAAGCAGATTGCTCAGCAACTAGAAAATTGGACCATAGCGCCTAACGGAACGGAAGGGTACCGCACTGCGGAAGTAACGTTAGGTGGCGTTGATACCGATCACCTGTCTTCAAAAACGATGGAGTGCAAGGACGTCAAAGGACTGTATTTCATTGGTGAAGTGATGGACGTGACGGGTTGGCTTGGAGGGTACAACTTCCAGTGGTGCTGGAGCTCAGGGTTTGTTGCCGGCCAGTGGGTATAAGTCTTATCAAGAAAAAAACGGAAGAGTGGGGAGCTCTTCCGTTTTGCGTTTCGGGCTACAGGCAAAGTTATTTGGCTGGTGTGATGGTCAGCTGAGCATCACCAAAGCCAAGTGCCTCAAGTTCTTGTGCGTCAAAGTTGGTTGTGACTTCTATATCACCGATATGTTCACTAACCAGAGCTTCCGCAGAGCGTTTGACGCGGCTGCTTTGTGCAGCGTTGCCAATTGGTGTGGCTTGACCGATTTCGATCGTGCCAGCAAATTGCGATTCCGCGTAGAAATCGCCGGAAACATGAGAGTAAAACGGACGTAGGCTTGCTCCTGTTGCGTACTGCATGTTACCTAAACCATTTTCATTGATCGCCCAGCTCCAATCCCACCATTTGACTTCACCTGGAATATAGCGGTGATCCCATTGATAACGGATATCTGCTGAGTTTTCACTACCGCGTCCCATTGTAAAGGTGTGTGCTTTGTAAGGGCGGTTGTCTGGGTGAGAATGCCAAGCGTTGCCACCCCAGCGCAGGAAGCCATTAAATTCGACGTCGTAGCTGATATCTGCGCCAAAGCGATATGGATAAGAGATGCTGGAACGGTAAAGCTCGACACGAATCGGGATTTCAGAGTGAGCGGGCACCGTAGGCCTTGCCTGAAGCGTCACCTGCTCGCTGGTGGATCCGCCATTCGTGCTGGCGAAGCTCTGATTGGCTTCGAGCGTAATCGTCAGCTTAGTGTCGCCGACCAAAGGCCACTTAAAGGTGTTTTCTGTCGATACCTTCTGAGCAAAGCCATAGCTGTTGGTTTTTGACCAGTTGGTTGATTCATCCACTTTTAGGTCCACTACCACTTGCTGTGGGATGTCACTGTTGTTGCGAGCAACCGCCGTTACGGTTTTCACCAGCTGGCGATCCGATTCGGTCACAGTACCGTGCCAGAAATCGCTATCGTTAAGGGTATAGGCAAAGTTATCGACAGTGATTTTGGTTTTCTCATCGCAGCGATAGCCATCGCATGAACCGTCATTATTGCCTTGAATCACCCAACCGTTGCCTTCACGTCTGACATCAATATCCTCGCCGACATATTGGCTATGGTTGCCACCAACCCAAGCATAACCGAGGTAATGGGCGAGGTAGCTCAACGGACGCACGAAATTAGAGTGGTTTGTTACCAGTTCATACTGAATATCCAGCTCGTCACCTTCTGGAATGGATTTTGAGGAGTAGTTTGGAATTTCAGACAATGCATCGTCAGGGTAACACCAAGTACTGCCATTGGGATTATCCTGCTTAATTTGACCATGGTAGCCAGGTCCCATGATCACCCAATTGTCTTTTAAGCCAGCGATTTGCCACTGACCCATGCGAGAAACAATATAGTCCTTCTGTTCGGATGCTTCGAAGCGGTCAATCGGGCGGTAGCCAGAACGGCAGACATCTTCACCCAGTTGATCAAGCACTAACTGGTCAGGATAAATCTTAGCTTGCGCGCCTGCAGACAGAACGGAAAGAACAGCTGCTGATAACACATGTTTTTTCACCGTAGACATAGACGTTTCCTTTCGTGATTTTTCTTAGTTTTATGATGTTGTGTTGTCATTGTTGGCTGCTTGTCAAAAGCAACAGGTTTACCTTTCCATAGTCATATAATTTACAGTACTGAAAATAGTTGAATTTTATTTCCTTTAAAATTCAGTGTTTTGTATTGTTTTGACTATTTATTTCATGCAACGCAAACATGGACTGTTTACAGCTTGTGATCTTGCTTCGATGAGATTTAGAAAAATTGTGGTGCGTTTAGATAGCGGAAAAGCAGAGGTACTTGCACAGGCGAAGCCCGTGCGAAGGGAAAGAACAAATGTTAGGTGAGAATCTAGTGATAGGCTTAGCGTTTGGCGAGCAGTTGAGCTCGGCCGGTCTGTCTATCGCGGACTATCACAAAGCAGTTGGCAGAATAGAGGATATCGATATCCAGCGTGTAAGGATCATCATTGAGCAGTAGATATGGCGAAATGGTCGCGTCATTCATCACAGGCCTTAACTTCTGTACTGAGAGTAAGTTAATGATTCCAGAGAGCGAAAAGCCGAACTGGCTGAATGATTCCGCTTGGCCCTGAAAACGAATCACTATCGGTTGCTCCATTTTGTCATCCTGAAGTGAAGCAAGGTGAACGACTTCGTTGTTTTCAATCCGAGTCAGTCCATCAGAGCGAAAAATTTGGTTGTCGGGTTGGATATGGATTTCGCTGTGCTGGTAACGGTTATCCTCAATACGATTCGACCAAGGCAGGTTGAGGACAATAGAAAAGATAACTGTGGCGATTACTAAGGTGAGGTATGGGATCATTGTTGTCCCTCCTGAATAAAACGTTCTACCTGAGCCGAGACTTGTTTTAACTGTCCCGGTGCATAAAAGACATTAATCGACTGGCGACGCTGCCTGTCTAGCCACGACAGCTCAGAAAAGCGTTCGTTTTTTTCTATGTATACCACGCAATCGCACTGATTCTGTGAGAGCAACTGGCGTAGCGGTAAACTCAGGCGAGTTTCCGATTCCGTGAAGACTTGAAGTTGCCCAACCGTGTGTCTTGCCAGATGTTGATCGCTCGGAATGTCTTCCCAGCGCCAACCATGCACCTTACTTAATGCCAGGATGCTGGAAGCAAATAACAGTGCAATCGCGGCGACATAACACAGCGGTGATTTGCACTCCTTTAAAGACAAGTTGGATGTAACACGCTGGCTCGATGATGCAGCCGAAGTAGGGAGGTTAGGCGCTGGGTTGGATTTGTCTATTTGTGGTGGCGGTTCAGCGGGCGCATATTCAATACTGTGGCTGACCAGTCGATATCCGACTTTAGGTACAGTCACTATCGGGGACTCCTTGGCCCCCAATTTAAGTAGTGCCTGCCTCAGCGTACTGATGCTTTTCGCGAGTGACGTTTCGCCAATATATTCACTGCCCCAAGCGTGCTGAACGATGTCATGCTTTTTGACGACTTCAGGGGAGTGCTTGAGCAGCAGGTCAAGAACCTGTGCTTCACGGTAACCAATCTTAATGACGCGTTGTGTGTTAGAAAGCTTATTCTGAACAGAGTGAAATATAATCATACAGCCAGCTTTTTATAGTTATTGTTGTCATCTCAAATCTTATTGAGAGGATCAATATACTATTATGACAATGCAACCGCATGAATATTTTTTAATCAATTATTGGCTCTGTCTCATTGAATCGACAGTCGATGTTGATGTAATGAGAGCCAAGCGATTGAAAGTGGGAATCCTTTGGCTGGGCAGGAAGGAAAAGATGCGCCCCTGAATTGAGGCGCAGCCGTGTTACAGTTGATCTGCCGCAACGGTTTTAATTGTTGGCCAATTGCCGTTGGCATCCTGAATAAAGCCTTGAGTGTCTTCCAACCAACGCTTTTGCACGGTCTTATCTAAATTTAGGTACAACTTGCCGTCTTCTATCTTCCAAGCTTGTGGATCAGTCTCAAACTTTTTACCCATGGCAACCCCAAAGGCGCAATAGCCACCGTATTGAGGCGCGTATGCCTGAGGGTCTGCACGAAACTGATCGCGATTTTCGCTGTTGGCAAAGTGATAAATGGCATTCTTATACGTTGCCGTAAACTGTGAGTTGCCTTGGACAGCGCCTTTGTCAGTAAAGTAAGCGACAGGGTCATATCCCTTGATCGCTAAGTCGTTTTGGTCGACGCTCATATCAATATCGGCTGCCATCAATGAAAAGCTGGTACCGAGCATTGCAGCCAGAAGAGTGAGTTTTTGACCAGTGGATTTGATGCGTGACATAGCAAGCTCCTTGTCTGTTTTGATTACCTTGCCTGAAAGAATTTAGTCGACTTGTCCGGTCTATAGAGGGACTAAAAGCCAAAAAACTATGCGAAAAGTCCGGAGATGAAATGGATTTACTCTCACAACTCATGGAACACTGCTCAATACGTACTGGTGTGTTTTATTCCGGCCACCTGTGTGGTGTGTCTTCATTCAATGCAAATCTGCAAAACAGTGGCCATTTACACGTTTTGCAGTCTGGCGAGCTGACACTCGATAAAACACACAGTGAATCACGCCATATTGTTGAGCCATCTATTCTCTATCTGCCACATGGGACCAATCACGTCATTGAAGGTGTTGAGTCCGGAGCGGAGCTGGTGTGCGCAAATGTGGAATATCGCGTTGGACAGATGAACCCTTTGTTGTCCGCACTTCCTGAGGTAATTGTTATCCCATTTAGCGCTGCGCCAAGCCTGACACCTGTCATTGATGCCTTATTTTGTGAGTCTGGCGGCGATTTAGCTGGGCAACAGTTTCTGATGGACAAATTGAGTGATGCTCTGATGGCTCTGATTTTTCGCCATTTGGTGGAAGAGAAAAAAATAGAGCAGGGGCTATTTGCGGCGCTGGCCCACCCTCGGCTCGCCGCTGTGGCCTCTGTTGTGCACCAGTTACCTGCAAGGCACTTCAGCTTGGTGGAGCTTGCCTCGGTGGCGGCAATGTCACGCACTCAGTTCATCGATACGTTTAAAGCGGTGGTTGGAGAAACGCCCGGAGATTATGTGCAGAAATGGCGCATCTCAGTCGCACAATCGTTATTGTTGCAGCGTAAACCGTTGAACTGGGTCGCGGATGAAGTGGGTTACAGTAGTTATTCGGGGTTTTCGCGCGCCTTTCATAATATTTCCGGAATGTCGCCACGCCAGTGGTTACGGGACAAACAGTGTTGATCACAAACTCTTAGCACAAGCGTTATCGATCTTTTGCTCAATTTCTGTCCTATATTAAATGGACAGAACTTGCTGAAGGAGTGGTATATGAGCTATCAAGTGCTGATCTCAAGAATTAATGAATTACCCAGAATCGAAAGCGTACTTCAGGAATTGCTGGAGATGGTTAACAGGGAACAAATCGATTTTGGTGAGCTGGCAAAGAAAATGGCCATGGATCAGGTGTTGTTAGCACGTGTGTTAAGGATGGCAAACTCAGCGCAATTCGGCGGTGTTAAAGGGGTTTCCAACATTAATGACGCGATTGTGCGAATTGGTGTTGGCGCGATTCGCAATTTGATTTCTTCTTCTATTCTCGCCTCAACATTTCCTAAACTGGAAACCCTCAATATCAAAGATTACTGGGCAAGTACTTTTGAAGTGGCAACCATTGCCAGTACAGTTGCTAAAGACGTCAAAGTTGACCCTAATGAAGCTTTTATTGCCGGTATTCTGCACAACATTGGTGAGCTGATGATTCACTCTTTAGAGCCAGAACAGGCATTAGAAATCAGCCGTCGGGTGGAAAATGGCGAAAATCCTGTCGATGTACAGCGCGAAGTGTTAGGTACTGATGCCCAGCAGTTAGGCGCGGCACTGGCTGAGACGTGGAAGTTCCCTGCTCAGCTGGTGGATGCGATTGCCAACGTCAATCATCCTGCGAAAGCGGTTGAATCGAAAAAGTTGGCATGTCTGATGTTCCTCGCTCGTGATATAGACCATCAGTGGGATTCAATGTTGAGTCTGGACGATAAGCAAAGTTATCTCAGCCAACATAAAGCAGCAGTTGCGTTAAGTGTCTCCCCAGATCTCGCTGAGCAAATCGACCAGGTGCGAGGTCAAGGCAGTGAGATGGCTTACGAGTTGTTTTAAAAATGTTAACTCACGGATTGCGTGAGATCTTTTTTGCCAAATTTGATCTGCTGGATCACCAGTCCAGCAATGATCAACACTAAGCCGATCAAGGTTGTGGAATGTATTTCTTCACCAATGATGGTCGCCAGCAACGCCAGAGAAATAAACGGTGACGCGAATATCAGGTTGCTGATACGCGCGGTGTTTTGCGTCAGTTTGAGGGCGCTAAGCCACAGGACAAAGGTCACGCCCATTTCGAACAAACCAACGTAACTGACCGCGAGCCAACCTTGCAGAGAAATACCGTTCCAGCTGACACCTTCGTAGAGGCTCAGGCCAATTGCAAATGGTATTGCAACCAAAAAACCGAGTAACACGCCGACGATAGGGTCGGCTTTGTTTTTAGTATTGAGTATCCAGTAGCTGGCCCAAAGCAGAGTTGATAGCAGAGCCAGTCCCACCCCTAACGGGCTCTCGAAACTCAGGCCCAGTACATCACCTTTAGTAGCAATTACAATTACACCAAAGTAACTCAGCGTGCAGGCTATCCAGTCCTGCTTGCGGATTTTCTGGCCGAGGAAGACTGCAGCCATCAGAGTCAAAGTAATCGCCCAGCTATAGTTGATCGCTTGCGCTTGTGAGGCGGGAAGTAAGTCATAGGCTTTGAATAAGATGACGTAGTACGCCAGTGGATTGATCAATCCAAGCAATAAGTAATACCAAGGATTCGCGAAGAAGGTACTAGCCAGCGAAGACAGTTTGCCCTGAATGGCACATACAGCGGTCAGAGCCAGCGCTGAGACCAGGCTGGCAACGGTCAGCATTTGAATCGGGGTCAGTTCGGCAAGAGTTAATTTAAAGGCGGTGGCTACAGTAGACCACAATAGGACGGCAGACAGACCAAAACCTAAAGCACGACGCTCGTTCATGATGTTCCTTTATTAAAACCAACAAGTTAAATTCGTTGGCGATTGGCGGTAGGGCAGATTAGAGAGCGCTTAGTCTAGCTGTTCGATATCTAGCCGACAAACTGGACATTTATCCAGTGGTAAAATACCATTGAATCAGTACCTGAAATAAGAGTTAACCCTTTATTATGCAATGGATTCTGGACAACCAAGCCCTACTTATCAGCGCTATTAGCAGTGCGGCGATCAGCGGAGTCGGAGTGGGCTGGTGGATCAGGCAGAAAACACGCTTTGATCAACAGCTTTTAAAACAACAACTTGAATCCAATCAGCAACTGGCAACAACGAAAATCGGCCAGTTACAGAAAGAGCTAGAGCAAGCACAACAGGAACTGGATGAGCTAGATAGCGAGCGAGATAAAGCCGCGTATGAGCTCAAACAGTCCCACGGTAAATTGATGGCGGTTCTAGAAAAATTGCGTTACTTCGAGGCGGTTAAGCAAGAAAGACAACAATACGCTGAGGAGCTGACTCAAAGCCGCGATCAGAAAGCTCAGCTTGAAGCCCAGCTCAGAGAGCAAGAAGCTCGCCATCAAGAAGAGAACAAAGCCAACCACGATAAATTGCAATTGTTGGAACAGGCGGAGTCTCGTCTCAAGCAGCAATTCGAACATCTGGCCAATCAGCTATTTGAGGCTAAGACCGCCAAAGTCGACCAACAAAACCGCCAAAGTCTGGAAGGGTTGCTATCGCCACTGAAAGAACAGTTGGAAGGGTTTAAGAAACAGGTCAATGACAGTTTTACGGTTGAAGCGAAAGAGCGACACACCTTAGTGCATGAGCTGAAGAACCTGCAACGCCTCAATGAACAGATGACGCGCGAAGCGGTCAACCTGACTCAGGCACTAAAAGGTGACAACAAGCAGCAAGGCAACTGGGGAGAGGTCGTCCTTGCGCGCGTGTTGGCGGAGTCCGGATTGCGTGAAGGGCACGAGTACCAGACTCAGGTGAGCCTACAGAATGAAGCAGGTAAGCGCTATCAGCCGGATGTGATTGTCCACTTGCCGCAAGATAAGCAGGTGGTGGTCGACTCTAAAATGACGCTGGTCGCCTATGAGCGTTACTTCAATGCCGAATCAGAGTTAGATCAAGAACAAGCACTAAGTGACCACTTACTATCGGTCAGAAGCCATATTAAAGGTTTGTCACAGAAAGACTATCATCAGCTTAAAGGCATTCAGAGCCTTGATTACGTGCTGATGTTTATCCCAGTTGAGCCAGCGTTTCAGGTTGCGATTCAGGCCGACCCAGATCTGGTCAAGGATGCGATGGAGCAAAACATTATTCTGGTCAGCCCGACGACCTTGCTGGTGGCATTGCGTACGATCGATAACTTGTGGCGCAACGAACGACAGAATCAAAATGCGCAAATCATTGCGGAGCGAGCCAGTAAGCTGTACGACAAGTTGCGTTTGTTTGTCGATGACATGGAAAGCCTAGGCGGTGCGCTGGATAAAGCGAACCAGAATTATCAAGGCGCGATGAACAAGCTCGCTACTGGTCGAGGTAACGTGATTCGTCAGGCGGAAAGCTTTAAGCAGCTTGGTGTTGAGGTGAAAAAGCCAATCTCGTCGAGCCTGACAGAACTGGCTCAATATGATGGGCTCACAGAAAATAACTCGATGAGTGAAAATGATTCTATCGCTGAAAGACATCCGGCTGAGGATAAAGTAAACTAATCGCCCGCAGCGCTCAGGTCGTATTTATTCATAGCGTTGCTTGAAGAGGAATCATCATGACGGATACAAGCGTGCAGTCGAATACAGCTTTAGAATCAAATGAAACCACGCATTTTGGTTTCACCACAGTCGCCAAAGAAGAGAAAGTCGCCAAGGTAGCAGAGGTATTCCACTCTGTAGCGGCCAAATACGACATCATGAACGACTTTATGTCGGGTGGTGTGCATCGTCTTTGGAAACGATTCACGATCGATTGCAGTGGTGTGCGTCCGGGTCAGCGTGTGCTGGACCTCGGTGGTGGTACGGGCGATCTGACGGCGAAATTCTCTCGCATTGTCGGTGAAAAAGGCCATGTGGTTCTGGCTGACATCAACAACTCAATGCTGAATGTTGGCCGCGACAAACTGCGTGACAACGGCATTGTAGGCAACGTGCATTATGTTCAGGCAAACGCTGAAGAGCTGCCGTTCCCAGATGATTACTTTGATGCTATTACCATCAGCTTCTGTCTACGTAACGTGACAGACAAAGACAAAGCCCTGCGCTCAATGTTCCGTGTTTTGAAGCCTGGCGGTCGTCTTCTTGTGCTCGAATTCTCTAAGCCTGTGCTTGAGCCTTTGTCAAAAATCTACGATGCGTACTCATTCCACCTATTGCCGAAAATGGGTGAGCTGGTAGCAAATGATTCTGAGAGCTACCGTTATCTGGCAGAGTCTATTCGTATGCACCCGGATCAGGAAACCTTGAAAGGGATGATGGAAAATGCTGGATTTGAGAAAGCCAGCTACTACAACCTGACCGGCGGCATCGTTGCGCTGCACCGTGGCTACAAATTCTGAGGTTAAAGGATCGCTATGCCATTTGAACCTCTTGTTACTGCTGCGATTGAATCAACACTCAATACACTTATTAACGACGACCCAGAGCTGGGGCGTCGTCTTGCCCGTCTTAAAGGCCAGGTGATTCAAGTTCACCTCAAAGAGCTCAATAAGACACTGACTTTTGTTTTCAGCCAGCAAATTGATGTTCTGGCGAATTACGAAGGTCAACCAGACTGCTACCTATCATTAAACCTATCGGTGCTGCCAGAGCTGCGTGAGCAATCCAATATCACCAAGCTGATCAAGCAAGACAAAGTGATACTGGAAGGCGATATTCAACTGGCGCAGAAATTCTCTCAGCTCATGACGGATTGCAAACCTGACATTGAAGAGTGGTTGTCGCGCGTCACGGGGGATGTGGTGGCGCATAGCTTAGTTCAAGGCGTGTCCAATTTAGGACAGTTTGTTAAAGCAAAAGCGGACAAGCATCAAAACCACCTTGCTCAGGTCATTACCGAAGAGTGGAAACTGGCGCCAGCGCCATTAGAAATTGCCCATTTCTGCGATCAGGTTGACGATGTCAGAAGTCAGGCTGCTCGCATTGAAGCTAAGTTGAATCAGCTGCTGGAGCGCGCATGACTCCGGCTGAACTGAAACGACTCTATCGTATAATCAAAGTTCAGCTCGAATACGGGCTCGATGAACTACTGCCTAATCACCAGTTAACCAAAGCCCCTCTGCTTGCTCGTAAAGCGCTATTTTGGATTAAAAACCAACACGCTGACAAAGAGTTAGGTGAAAGGTTGCGCCTTGCTCTGCAGGAGCTTGGTCCGGTATGGATCAAGTTTGGCCAGATGATGTCGACCCGACGTGATCTCTTCCCTGCGCACATTGCCGATCCGTTGGCGCTGCTTCAAGACCAAGTTTCTCCCTTTGATGGTCAGCTAGCCAAAGAGCAGATTGAGCTGGTGTTAGGTGGCCCTTTGGAAAATTGGTTTACCGACTTTGATATCAAACCACTGGCCTCCGCATCGATCGCTCAAGTCCATACCGCCAAGCTCAAATCGACTAACCAAGAAGTGGTATTAAAGGTTATCCGGCCAGATATTCGTCCGGTCATTGATGCAGATCTAAAACTGATGTACCGAATGGCGCGTATAGTCGCCAAAGCACTTCCTGAAGCACGTCGTTTGAAACCGGTTGAAGTGGTGCGTGAGTATGAAAAAACGCTCCTCGATGAGTTGGACTTACGACGAGAAGCGGCAAATGCGATTCAGCTGAGAAGAAACTTTGAAGGCAGCGATGAATTGTATGTTCCTGAAGTAATTACGGACTTTAGTAATGAAACTGTAATGGTTTCTGAGCGAATATACGGCATCCAAGTTTCTGACATAGAAGGCTTGAAGGCCAATGGCACCAATATGAAGCTATTGGCCGAGCGCGGTGTGAGTGTCTTTTTCACTCAGGTGTTCCGCGACAGCTTTTTCCATGCCGATATGCATCCGGGCAACGTTTTTGTTAACCCTGAGCATCCGGACAATCCACAGTGGATTGGTTTGGACTGTGGCATCGTTGGAACGTTGAATAGTGAAGACAAACGCTATCTGGCGGAAAACTTCCTCGCCTTCTTTAACCGTGATTATCGCCGTGTGGCTGAGTTACACGTTGAATCAGGTTGGGTTCCACGTGAAACGAACGTTGATGAGTTTGAATTCGCCATTCGCATTGTGTGTGAACCGATTTTTGCTAAGCCGCTGTGTGAGATCTCGTTCGGACATGTGTTACTGAACCTATTTAACACCGCACGCCGCTTCAATATGGAAGTACAGCCACAGCTGGTGCTGCTGCAGAAAACCCTATTGTATGTGGAAGGCTTGGGGCGTCAGCTCTACCCACAGCTTGATTTATGGGAAACTGCAAAGCCATTCCTTGAAGAGTGGATGATGAATCAAGTAGGGCCGCAGGCAGTGATTAATGCGGTCAAGGATCGCGCGCCGTTTTGGGCCGAGAAGCTGCCTGAATTGCCAGAGCTACTGTATGACAGTTTACGTCAGGGCAAGATGATGAATCAGCGTATGGATCAGCTCTATCAAGGCTACCGCACTACGAAACGTCAGCAGGCAACGGGGAAATTTTTATTTGGTATTGGGGCCACATTAGTCGTATGCTCGGCAATATTGGTCAACAGTGCGTATGAGCAGCTATCCATGGCAAGCGCTATCGGTGGTGTCACATTTTGGCTGCTCAGTTGGCGAGCTTATCGTCAATAGACGTTAAGCTATTGAAATGATTTGTTTAGTAAAACCCGAGGTATAGAAAATGGGTGGTATTAGTATTTGGCAACTTCTGATTATTGCTGTCATTGTTATTCTTCTATTCGGTACTAAGAAACTACGTGGTATCGGTGGTGATCTAGGTGGCGCAGTGAAGGGCTTCAAGAAAGCCATGAACGACGAAGAGCCGGCGAAAAAAGACGCGGACTTTGAGCCAAAAAACATTGAGCAGCAGAAGACAGATGCTTCTGCTGAAACAAAGAAAGATAAAGAGCAGGCGTAACACGTGTTTGATATCGGTTTCTGGGAACTGGTATTAATATCTGTCGTCGGGCTGGTGGTTCTTGGTCCTGAGCGTTTGCCTCATGCGATTCGCAGCGTGTCACGATTTGTTGGGGCGGCGAAAAACATGGCAAATAGTGTGAAAGATGAGCTTTCACATGAACTAAAGGTTCAGGAACTGCAAGAAAACTTGCGCAAAGCTGAGAAAATGGGGATGGAAGATCTGTCGCCAGAGCTGAAGTCTTCTGTTGAAGAACTCAAGCAAGCCGCGCAAGATGTGCAACGCCCATATGCGAGTAAAAGCGATTCAGCGTCTACCAACGTTGAAGCTGAAGTGGACAAACCGTCCGTTGCAGAAGCTAATCACTCCGCAGATGCGGTCGAGTCACTGGATGCCCAGCCGGTACCTCAGGCAGATAAAAAAGCCGAATAGTCTCGCATTAGGGGAGCTGCTGTGAGCAGCTCCTTTTCGATCTTTTAGAGTAGAGGTTTTCATGTCTTCTGTTGAGCAGACACAACCTTTGATCAGCCATCTGCTGGAACTACGTAATCGCCTGCTACGTGCGATTGTCGCTGTACTGGTGGTGTTTGTTGGCCTGATCTATTTCGCGAATGACATCTATGAGTTTGTCTCGTCGCCTCTCGTTGAACGCCTGCCTGAAGGGGCGACAATGATTGCGACTGATGTTGCATCGCCATTTTTCACTCCGCTAAAGCTGACGTTAATCGCGTCAATTTTTGTGGCTGTGCCGTACATTCTTTATCAGGTTTGGGCGTTTGTTGCTCCCGGTCTGTACAAGCATGAACGACGTCTGATCATGCCATTGATGTTTTCCAGTTCGCTATTGTTCTATTGTGGCGTGGCTTTCGCGTATTTCGTGGTATTCCCACTGGTATTTGGCTTCTTTACGGCGATATCACTGGGCGGCGTAGAGTTCGCCACGGATATTTCCAGCTACCTCGACTTTGTGCTGGCGTTGTTCTTAGCCTTTGGTATTGCGTTTGAAGTGCCGGTGGCAATCATATTGCTGTGCTGGACGGGGGCGACGGATCCGAAAAGCTTAAGTGAAAAGCGCCCATACATTATCGTTGGTGCGTTTATCGTTGGCATGATGCTGACGCCGCCGGATATGATTTCGCAGACCTTGCTGGCAATCCCAATGTGCTTATTGTTTGAGGTCGGCTTGTTCTTTGCGCGCTTCTATGTGCGCAAGAGTGACGATGAAGAAGAACAAGAAGAGGTCTGATATTAGGTCCTGACATAAGAGAAAGGCTTGCCAAGTGGCAAGCCTTTTTTGTATTACAGTTGGAATAGCTTAGTTGCGTTGGACGTGGTGATGGCATCGACTTGGTCGACACTGATGTCACGTAAATCAGCGACTCGCTGTGCAACCAAAGATGTGTATGCAGGTTCATTGCGTTTGCCACGGTGTGGTACTGGAGCTAGGTAAGGGCAGTCCGTTTCAAGAATGACATAGTCCATATCCAGAGACGGAATGACTTTGTCCATCCCGCCATTTTTAAATGTCGACACACCTCCCAGACCGAGGTGAAAACCTAATCCATTGATCGCTTTTGCTTCTTCAACACTGCCGCCAAAACAGTGGAATACGCCAGACAACGAGCCATCTTGTTCCTGTTCAAGTAGCTGCAGCGTTTCTTCAATGGAGTCACGGGTGTGGATGACGACAGGTAGCTTCATCTCTTTAGCCCAGTTGAGCTGGCTGACAAACGCCATTTCCTGCTCGGCTTTATAGGTTTTATCCCAGTAGAGATCGATGCCGATTTCGCCCACAGCAATGAAGTTGTGTTTCTCAAACCAATGGCGAATCACCTGCAGTGTCTGTTCAACATTGCCATCGACATAACATGGGTGAAGCCCCATCATAGAACGACATACCTGCGGATAGGCCGCCTCAGTTTTTAGCATCGGCTCAATTGAATCCAGATCGATGTTTGGCAGCAGGATTTTGTCTATCCCCTGAGCCAAGGCTCTCTCTACCACCTGGTCGCGGTCATTATCAAATTCGCTGGCATAAATATGGGCGTGAGTATCGATCATGGTTTGTCTCTGTAAAGCTGGATTGGCCAGAGTATACGGCAGTGTGAGCATTTGGTCATTTTTTGCATTTTTATCGCTTGCTGCTAGCGTCATTACTCAAGAGTGATATCATGCAAATCAAGCACTTTCACCACACAAGGAGAACAGAGTGTCAGTTTCCATTCAAGGTCAGTTCCCTGGCCGTCGCATGCGTCGTATACGTAAACATGACTTTAGTCGTCGCCTAATGGCTGAAAATCAACTAACGGCAAGTGATCTGATTTACCCAATGTTTATTTTGATGGGAAAAGACCGCCGCGAAACCGTTGACTCTATGCCTGGGATTGAGCGCCTGTCTATCGACCTTATGTTGGAAGAAGCACAATACTTAGCCAGACTCGGTGTGCCGGCGATTGCATTGTTCCCTGTGGTGAATCAGGACGCAAAAAGCTTGTGTGCGGCTGAAGCGTACAACCCAGAGGGTTTGGTTCAGCGTGCGGTCCGTTCTTTGAAAGAGCATGTGCCAGAAATTGGCGTAATTACTGATGTGGCACTTGACCCATTCACAACGCACGGCCAAGACGGCATCATCGATGAAGAAGGTTACGTCCTGAATGACGCGACGACAGAAGTTTTGGTCAAACAGGCTTTGTCTCATGCAGAAGCGGGCGCTGATGTTGTTGCACCGTCAGACATGATGGATGGTCGTATTGGCGCGATTCGTGAAGCGCTGGAAGAAGCAGGCCACATCAATACTCAGATCATGGCTTACTCTGCTAAATACGCGTCTTATTACTATGGGCCTTTCCGTGATGCAGTCGGCTCAGCGGGTAACCTTAAAGGTGGTAACAAGAAAAACTACCAGATGGATCCGGCCAACAGTGATGAAGCAGTGCATGAGGTCGCAATGGATGTCAACGAAGGCGCGGACATGGTGATGGTCAAGCCGGGTATGCCATATCTTGACGTGGTGCGCCGTGTTAAATCGGAACTGCAAGTCCCGACGTTTGCTTATCAAGTCTCGGGTGAATACGCGATGCACAAGGCGGCATTCCAAAACGGTTGGCTTAAAGAGCGTGAGACTGTGATGGAATCACTGCTTTGCTTTAAGCGTGCAGGTGCAGACGGTATCCTGACTTACTTTGCTAAAGATGTCGCTGAGTGGTTGGCAGAAGAAAATGCTCAGCCTGCTCAGTTTCTAAAAGACGCTGAATAACTCAGTTTACAAATATTAAAAGGCTGGCTTTTGCCAGCCTTTGTTGTTTTCTGGCCCTAAACCACCTTCTTTAGAAGGTGGTGATCGTTCTTTTGGGCTTTGCCCGAAGAACGCTCATGTTCAAGATGTCCTCGTTTGCAACCAACAAATGAAGGAAATAACGAACATGAGCAGATATGAATCCGCTTCACACGTTTATCATCGGTGCCAATATCATATTGTTTGGACACCTAAATATCGACTAAAGATTCTGAAAGGAAATTTAGGCAAAGAGCTGTATCGAAGTATCTACGTTTACAGCAATATGAAGAAATGCAAGGTTGTCGAGCTTAACGTCCAAATTGATCATGTCCATTTAGTCGTGAGGCTTCCGCCGAGCATGAGTATCTCAAATTACATGGGGTTTGTTAAAGGTCGTACAGCGATTAGGTTGTTTAACAAATTTCCGTATTTGAGAAAGAAAAAGCTCTGGGGTAATAAGTTCTGGCAACGAGGTTACTTTGTTGATTCGGTAGGGATGAACGAGGAAATTATACGTAGATATGTCAGGCACCAAGATCGTGTGGGGAAAGAAGAAGAGGAGCGACAAATGCTTCTAGGGTTAGATAAATAGCAGTGAGCCCCCTTATAGGGGGCCAACCAAAGCCACCTGCTATGCAGGTGGATTTTTACTTAAGGAGAGCCGATGAGTATTGAGTATCGACTTGGAACACTAGAAGAGTGTGTTGAAATCGTCGCGACTATCAAAGAGTTCATACACAAAGAAAGCGTAGAAAGCTTGTCCGAACGATTAGACGGTAAGCGACACCTCATTCAGGTGGCTGAAGAAAATGGCCAGCTACTTGGGTTTAAAATTGGATATGAAATCGACGAAAACACATTTTATAGCTGGTTCGGTGGGGTATCACCACTAGCTAGAAATAAAGGGGTGGCACAGAAGTTACTCGATTATCAGGAGATCTGGGTCAAAAAACACGCTTATTCTCAACTTAAGGTGAAATCCCGTAATCAATTTCCTTCCATGTTAAGACTCTTGCTGAGGAATGGTTATCTAATTGAAAAGTTTGAAGTAAAAGATCCCCTAGTCGAATCAAGAATTCATTTCGTGAAGCAGTTGTAGCACTGTCATAAAAATTAAATGAGATTTTTTCTCATTTAGGGGTTGACGGGATAAATGAGAATAATTATTATTTATCTCGTCTTAGGGAATAAGAGAAGTTCACAAGGACGTCGAGTTACCAGATTCAACTTGGAGACGGTGATGACACTGAACTTAATTGAACTTGCACTAGTTCTTTTTGACACGACATTGCTCACATTGCTTCCAGTGTAATTTATAGCTTTATGGCAAAGCTAACGATTCAATTGAATACGCTTTGACCCCTTTTTGCTAGGCGACATCGATACGATGTCGCTTTTTTTATGCCTGAAATCTGTGGTTGGATAAAAGGACACCAGTAGTCTTTTCCACAGTTGAGGATCGTTTTAAGATCGATCTATTTACGATCGATCTAATTCATTTGTTATATTTTTCAGTATCTTAAATTGTTTGATTACAGTTTTGTGACGATGCAAAGCGTTAGTGGATAAATAATATAAACAGAGTTATCCACAGTTGAGGCTGTGGTGTGAAAGATTATTCGCCAAATGTGTGAGTAGTGCATGCAGAGTTAAAATGGATCCACTGTCAGAGTCATGGCATTCTAGGCAGATCTTTTTTCTTTGGATGCTTAAAGACTATGGCTCGTATTCCTGACAACCCGTTGATTTTGATTGACGGTTCTTCTTATCTTTACCGCGCATTTCATGCTTATCCGGGCACTATGAGCAACGGTGATATCCCGACGAACGCTGTTTATGGTGTTGTAAACATGCTACGCAGTATGATGCGTCAGTTTGCCTCTGAGCGTATCGCAGTGGTCTTTGATGCTAAGGGAAAAACCTTCCGTGATGAGATGTATCCGGAATACAAAGCCAACCGTCCTCCGATGCCTGATGATCTCCGTTGTCAGATTGAACCTCTGCACAATGTGATTCGCGCAATGGGTTTGCCTCTGATCTGTGTTCCGGGTGTGGAAGCGGATGATGTGATTGGTACGCTCGCGTATCAGGCTTCACAAGCGGGGATGCCAGTATTGATCAGTACCGGCGATAAAGATATGGCGCAGTTGGTGGATGACAACGTGACTCTGATCAACACCATGACCAATGTGGTGATGGATCGAGAAGGCGTGATTGAAAAATTTGGTATCCCACCAGAGCTGATTATCGATTATCTCGCTTTGATGGGCGACAAAGTCGATAACATCCCAGGTGTACCGGGTGTCGGTGATAAGACCGCAACTGCACTACTGCAGGGTATCGGCAGTTTGGAAAAGCTGTACGACAATCTTGATGATATTGCATCACTTGGGTTCCGTGGATCGAAGACCATGGCGAAAAAGCTGGTCGATAACAAAGAAGAAGCGTTTCTTTCTTACGAGCTTGCCACGATTAAGTTGGATGTTGAGCTGGAAGAAACGCCAGACTCACTGCTCAAGGCTGAACCGAATACCGATGAGCTGATCAAACTGTATGGCCAGCTAGTCTTCAAATCTTGGCTCAATGAATTACTGGAAGGTGGTACGGGTGTTGTCGTGGCAGATGAAAAGTCCGGCGCAGCGTCGGGGGCTGGAGCCTCTGCCACAGCCAGCGAGATCGATACCTCTGCAGTGACGATTGATCGCAGCCAGTACGAAACCATTCTTGACCAACAGGCATTCAATACTTGGTTAGATAAACTCAAAGCGGCGGATGTCTTCGCGTTTGATACCGAAACCGACAGCCTCGATTACATGGTGGCGAATCTGGTTGGTGTGTCGTTTGCGACAGAAGAAGGCGTCGCTGCATACGTGCCTGTGGCGCATGATTATCTTGATGCGCCAGAGCAGCTTGATCGCGATTGGGTACTAGAGCAATTGAAGCCGATTCTTGAAGATGATGCTCAGGCGAAAGTGGGGCAGAATCTAAAATACGATGCGTCGGTATTGGCTCGCTACGGCATTGAGATGAAAGGCATTAAGCATGACACCATGCTCGCGTCATACGTTTACAACAGCGTGGGTGGCAAGCATGATATGGACAGCCTGGCACTGCGATTCCTTCAGCACAGCTGCATTTCTTTTGAGCAGATTGCGGGTAAAGGCAAGAAGCAGCTGACGTTCAATCAGATTGAACTGGAACAAGCTTCACCATACGCCGCAGAAGATGCTGATGTGACCCTCCGTTTACACAATCGCTTGCTCGCCAACATTGAGCAGGATGAAAAGCTGAAGACCATCTATGAAGAGGTCGAAGTGCCGCTGGTTCCCGTTTTATCACGTATTGAACGCACAGGCGTGTTGATTGATGACATGAAGCTGGCCGCTCAGTCGCAGGAAATTGCGTTGCGCCTTGATGAGTTGGAGCAGCAAGCGTTTGAAATCGCGGAGCAAGAGTTCAACATGAATTCGCCAAAGCAGCTGCAAGCGATTCTGTTTGAGAAAATGGGTCTGCCGGTTGTGAAGAAAACGCCATCGGGTACGCCTTCAACTAATGAAGAGGTTCTGCAGGAGTTGGCGCTGGATTACCCGTTGCCAAAATTGATCCTCGAATATCGTGGCTTAGCGAAGCTCAAATCAACTTATACTGATAAGCTGCCGAAAATGATTAATCCTGAAACAGGCCGTGTCCATACGTCTTATCATCAGGCTGTAACCGCGACTGGCCGTCTATCTTCGACCGATCCTAACCTGCAGAATATCCCAATCCGTAATGATGAAGGTAGACGTATTCGCCAGGCGTTTATTGCACCACATGGTTACAAGATCATGGCGGTCGATTACTCCCAGATTGAATTGCGTATTATGGCGCACCTTTCAGGAGACAAAGCGCTACTAGATGCCTTCCAGCAAGGAAAAGACATTCATGCAGCGACAGCGGCTGAAATCATTGGTGTGGACATCGAGCAGGTGTCAGCTGAACAGCGTCGTCGTGCGAAAGCGGTCAACTTTGGCCTTATTTATGGTATGAGTGCTTTTGGTCTGGCAAAACAGTTGGGTATTCCACGTGGCGAAGCACAGCAATACATGGATACCTACTTTGAGCGCTACCCAGGTGTGATGCAATACATGGAAGACACACGTAGTGCCGCAGCTGAACAAGGTTATGTCGAAACCATCTTTGGCCGTCGTCTGCATCTGCCAGAAATAAAATCACGCAACGGCATGCGTCGTAAAGCGGCAGAACGTGCTGCGATCAACGCTCCAATGCAGGGCACAGCAGCGGACATCATCAAGAAAGCCATGCTATTGGTGGATGAATGGATTGAGAGCCAAGGCCAGGGTCGAGTGAAATTGCTGATGCAGGTGCACGATGAACTGGTCTTCGAAGTTCAGGAGTCAGCATTAGCCGAAATTGAAAGTAAAGTACAAGAATTGATGGAATCCGCCGCTCAGCTGGATGTACCTTTGATTGCGGAAGCGGGTCATGGTGACAACTGGGATCAGGCGCACTAGACAAAAAATAGCCAAAATTGATTGAATAATATGAGCCAGCGCCCAATCGCTGGCTTTTTTTTGTTCCTAAAAAAGCAACCATTCAAAAGTGAGTATTGTAGTTTAATAAAATTTTAATGAAAAAAAATTACAAAAAGAGTTTTCATTTCTGACCAATTGTTGTACATTAAACGGCGTAGGGTACAGAGGTAAGATGTTCTATCTTTCAGACCTTTTGTTTCACGTTATTGGATTAGGCTGATTCAGCCGCCCCAGTCAGTATTTGACTGGGGCGTTTTTTATTGTGCTAAAGAAAATTTCAATACATTTCAAATCTTTATTGCCATTCTCATAGATAATACAGCTTTAACGGCTTCTCACTACCACATCACTTGTTCCTAATATTCACTATTCACAGCATTTGGTAACTCAGACCAATTTTGTAAGAAAACTTCAGTCACACTTTTATTTTTTTAAACAGAAAACCAAACCCGAACTCGCGCGCCTTGTTGGGTGTTAATAATGAATTTTTTCATATTTTTTAGCGTTTTATCGGTAGAAGGGGTTGTTGGAGAGGGAAGTGGAAGAGGAAAAATCAGACGTTGCATTGTTTGCGGCTTTGAACAATCCTATTCGCATAATAATAACTACCTCCTATTTCTCTCCCGTTGCCCCACCAGGATGGTGGGGATTTTTATTTCTAAGCCTTTTCTTTTTCAATGTTACTCTTCAGACACAAAAAAGCCCCACATGAGTGAGGCTGATTTCGATTTTGTTCTGTGCTTATTCTTGATCGTCGCTTTGCTGATCTTCGATAATCTCGTCAGTCAGCTGCGCTGCGATAGCAGGGGCAAACCACTCATCAAGTTTATTACGCAGTACGTCAACGCCAATGCCTTTCAGAGAAGAAAACGCGGCAACACTCACGTCACCACCGAACCCAGCAGAATCCTTCTTGATCTTAAGCACCTGAGCTTTGCGCGCGCCACTTTTCAGTTTATCTGCTTTGGTCAGTAGGACCTGTACAGGGATGCCGCTGTCAACTGCCCAGAAGATTAGCTGCTGATCGAGGTCCTTCATTGGGTGGCGAATGTCCATCAATACGACTAAACCTTTGAGACTTTGACGCTTTTGTAGGTATTCACCGAGTGATTTTTGCCACTTCTTTTTCATTTCCAGCGGTACTTGAGCAAAGCCATATCCCGGCAAATCGACGATGTGGCAGCCATCGGTCACTTTAAACAGGTTGATTAACTGAGTTCGACCTGGTGTTTTACTGGTTTTTGCTAAACTTCTCTGATTCGTCAGTCGGTTAAGAGAACTCGATTTGCCCGCGTTGGAGCGTCCTGCGAACGCAACTTCGATACCTTCATCTTCAGGCATGTGACGAATATCAGGTGCACTGGTGATGAAATGGGTGTTTTGATAATGAATTTTTACGCTCACTGTTAACTCCATCTCGACTTTGTGTAGTCGATTGATTACTTTTTTGTGAAATTGTGTAAAATAACCGTGCTCGGCATAAGGTCGCCTATTGTACCATGAGTGGCAACTCTGAGTGGTACTGGAAGCTTGATAATTATAATGGAATGTCATGAAGAAATTAGCGCTAATCTTGAGTCTTTTAGCCAGCTGCTCTGTATGGGCCCAAGGCAGTATTGAAGCTGGTAAAGCAAAATCCCAAACTTGTGTTGCCTGCCACGGTGCTGATGGCAACAGTCAACTCGCAATGTACCCTAAGCTAGCAGGTCAGCATGCTAAATATATTGAGAAGCAGCTGAAAGACCTCAAGCTGGGTATGACCAGTGGTGGTAAGCAGGGTCGTGTTGATCCAGTAATGGGCGGTATGGCAATGCCACTGTCTGAGCAGGATATGAAAGATCTTGCAGCTTACTATGCATCACTACCAATTTCGCACAACACTACGCCTGAAAATGTAGTGGAACAAGGCAAAACTCTTTATACGGCGGGTGATGCTTCACGTGGTCTGACAGCATGTATTGCTTGTCATGGTCCTCGTGGTAACGGCACTGAGCTTTCAGGTTTCCCTAAAATTTCTGGTCAGCACGCTGACTACATTAAAGCTCAGCTAGTTAAATTCCGCGATGGCTCTCGTGCTAACGACATGAACGGCATGATGCAAGATATCGCAAAGAAACTGACAGACGAAGACATCGATACTTTGTCTAAATATGTTGGCGGCCTACACTAAGCCCTATTAAATACTGCCCGAGCAATGTTGTATTGAATGAGCCCAGACGAAAGTCTGGGCTTTTTCGTATGACACAGGTCACATCACCTTTTTGCTTGTGTGGCTCCATCTTTCCCGAGCTTTTGTAAGAGATCGGCTATCTTCGCTTGTGCTCATTTCTTTGTGTTTTTTGTAACTATTTGAAAAGTAATAAAAGAAGTTTGGTGGGTAAAAAAAAGCCGATTTTTTTCTTCAGGTGGATTGTTCAAAATTGGTCAATCGTTAAAGTGTACTCATCGGCAGGGCGCTGATACGGAATTTAGACCATGATGGTCTCCAAGGATGCAGGCGATGGATGCTTGGAGGTCTCAAAGGAATTTAGGTAAGCAGGAAGCTTACTGGATAGGGATGGTCGACTCGTCTAATGGTTTAGACAGCGAAAAGGATCAGGCTAAGGACTAGCCCAGATACTGGATGTAAACGGAAAGCCAAAATTCACCAGGACGGTGAAAAACAACACCTTTTGCAGGGAAAGCGCCAAAAACAAATGGAAATTTGATGCACGATAATCCGTGCAACACAGTTTCGCCGAAAGGCATTTTTAGAAAGCGATAGAATTATCTATCGCTTTTTTTATATCTGAAATCCACCGACCTCCATCTTCTGCCAGCACGGTTCCTTTATTCCATCGATAAGATTATTGGTCGGAGAGGGAATATTTCACTGAATCGATGATTATTTGCACAATAGTGCTCCACTCTCTTGCCACTTTCTGGTATGTTTCGCATCCCTGTTTGAGGATGTCATCATGCACCACTGTCCACTTTGCCATAACCCGGAATCACTGCATTACTTCGAAGATAAGCGTCGCGAGTATCTTCAATGTGCGCAATGTGAGCTGGTGTTTGTTAATCCAGAGCAAAGATTGGATGCAAAGGCTGAAAAAGCCCACTACGATCTGCATGAGAACGATCCAAATGATGCTGGCTATCGTACCTTTTTATCGCGGGTTGCAGACCCCATATTGGAACGTATTGAGCCAGGCTCAACAGGAATAGATTTTGGTTGTGGCCCCGGGCCAACACTCTCTTTGATGTTGCAGGAGCAGGGACACAACATGTCGTTGTACGACCTCTATTATCACCCTAATACTGAGGTGCTAGATTGTACGTATGACTTTATGACTGCCACTGAGGTGATCGAGCACTTGTATCATCCGGATCAGATATGGCAGCAATGGTTGAATTTAGTTAAGCCAGGTGGCTGGATTGGTCTGATGACCAAGATGGTCATTGATGTCGAAGCGTTTGCCAAATGGCACTATAAAAATGACCCAACGCATGTGGTCTTTTTTAGCCGCAATACGTTTAGGTACTTGGCAGAGCGGGATCAGCTCAAGCTTGAATTTATTGGTAATGATGTAATTTTACTGAGGAAAGCCCAGTAATGAGCCGTAGTAAGAAAGTAAGATCGGGCGGTAATGGCGACGTTATCGTCGTTCGTAATCGCACAGAATCAGACGTTGAAGGGCGTCTGCGCAAGAAAGAGAAAAAACGCAAAGGTCTAAAGACGGGCGGTCGTAACTCTGAAGCGAAGCAAAATAAACAGCAGACAGCGGGACAAAAGCGCGACCCACGTTTAGGAAGCAAGAAGAAAATTCCTCTTGTGGTTGAAGCGGTGAAGAAGCCAACCAAAGCAGAACGTCGAGTCAACGCAGAACAAGAGCTAGAGATGCTGGAAAATGATGCTCAGCTGAATGTCTTGCTTGATCGCCTTGATAATGGTGAAAGCCTAGGCGCAGGTCTACAGAAATACGTCGATGAGAAATTAGCGCGTATTGAAATTCTGATGAAGCAACTTGGCCTCTATGAAGAGGAAGAAGAGCCAGAAGTCGTTGAAGAGCCAAGCGCTCCTGTGGCGAAAAAGGTGAGTAAGAAAGCCTCATCAGAAGATGAACTGCTGTCGCAGTTTGAAGATCTGGATTTGGACCAGTTTAAAGGGTAAAGCGATTCATGAACGTAACCTTGTTAGCCATTGCTGGTGGAGTCATTGTTCTCGGCTTAGCGTCCTATGCAGGTTACCTTCTGCTCCAGTTGAAGAAGCAAAAGGAATTGCAGGAACAGCATAAGAAGCTTGCCATCGAAAAGCGTAACGCCAACATCTTTGAAAACGTCCATATATTGTGTATGGCCGGTATTCAGGGCCAGTGTGATTTATCGGAAATCAGTATTCGTGTCTACAACATCATGGACTACGTTCAGGGTGAAGACCGTGTTGATTTTGATAAGGAATTCCCGGCGACCGCCGAGCTTTTCCACATTGTAAAAGATATGCCTCGCGGTGAAGATCGCCAACAAATGGCGAAGAAAGAGCGCATGAAGCAAAATCTGGAACGCCACAAAGCCGAGTCGCGCCTTCAGGATGCGATTGTCGAAGAGCTCAAACTGCTGCAGAAAAAAGTTCAACCTTTAAACAACCAGATCAACATTCAGATGATCTAGATTGATACTTTAGTCACTCGATCACTTACACTTATGGGGAGTGATCGAGTTATCAATTCTGACTATTGTTACTCAAAAAGCGCTATGCCACCCGGCGACCAGCCTCAGCGTGTGGCAAAATAGCCCGCAAAAATATAACGGTTAATCACACCGGATACGCAATATAGCACTAACGGAAGAACACCATGTCTCAGCAAGTCGTCGCAAGCCAACAAATAGTATGGGATCAAGCCATTCTCGATAAGTACAACTATTCTGGTCCGCGTTATACGTCTTACCCTACCGCGTTGGAATTTCACGAAGCGTTTACCATTGCCGACTACGACATGGCTTGTACGGAATACCCGGAGCGTCCGCTGTCGCTCTACATCCATATTCCGTTCTGCCACAAGCTTTGCTACTACTGTGGCTGTAATAAGGTCATCACCCGTCACGCACATAAAGCCGATGAGTATCTCGATGTTCTGGAGCAGGAAATCCTGACGCGAGCGTCTTTACTGCAAGGGCGCAAGGTGACTCAGTTGCATTTTGGTGGTGGTACACCCACATTTCTGACCAAAGCCCAAATCAGCCGTTTGATGAACATTCTGCGTGCTGAATTTAGCTTTGAAGCTGAATCGGAAATCAGTATTGAAGTCGATCCGCGTGAGATTGAGCTAGATATGCTTGATCACTTGCGAGAAGAGGGTTTTAACCGTTTAAGTATTGGCGTTCAGGACTTCAATAAAGAAGTGCAGAAGCTAGTCAATCGTGAACAGGACGAAGAGTTCATTTTTGCTATGGTTGAACGTGCGAAAAAGCTTGGTTTCCGTTCGACCAATCTTGACCTGATTTACGGGCTACCGAAACAAACTCAAGCACGTTTCGCTGAAACGCTGGCTCAGGTGCTTGAGATGCAACCGGGTCGACTATCTATCTTTAACTATGCTCACATGCCGCAACTGTTTGCTGCACAGCGTAAGATTAAAGACGAAGACCTGCCGCAAGCCGAAGAAAAAATGGCGATCCTTCAGGATACGATCGCGACGCTGACCAATGCTGGTTATCAGTTTATCGGTATGGACCACTTTGCTCAGCCGGATGATGAATTGGCCGTGGCTCAGCGCAATGGCATCCTGCACCGCAATTTCCAAGGCTATACCACACAAGGTGAATGTGACTTGGTTGGCTTTGGTGTTTCCGCTATCTCTATGATTGGCGATGCGTACGCACAGAATCAGAAAGAACTGAAAAAGTACTATGCTCAGGTTAATGAGCAGCGCCATGCATTGTGGAAAGGGGTCGCCTTAGATGGTGATGACCTTCTGCGCCGTGAAGTCATCAAGCAGCTAATCTGTAACTTCAAACTTGATAAAGTATCAGTCGAGACGGAGTTTGATGTCGAGTTTAATCACTACTTCAAAGAAGATCTCGAGCTGCTGCAAACCTTTATTGATGATGAGCTAGTGGAAGTCGACAACAAAGAGATCCGAGTGACATTGCGCGGTCGTCTACTGATTCGCAATATCTGTATGTGTTTTGATAAGTACCTCCGAGCGAAGGCGCGTCAGCAGCAATTCTCGCGAGTGATTTAATCGCAGCCGGCCATGAACAATAAAGCCACCGAGAACGGTGGCTTTATTGTTTCTGCGGGTAACCAGTTAGGGCGCGATGTAAGCGTCCTGTGCGACTTCCCATAAAGCTTTAACCAGCGGATTATCCAGTTGCGAACGCTTGCAGCATACTCCGAGCTTAAAGGGTTTAATCGACGCTACTTTGAGCCGTTGAATCTTCTCTTTGACAGGGCTGTTGTTGATCACCACATCTGGTGCAATCCCAACACCACAACCAAGTGCAACCATACTGACAATAGCCTCATGCCCTGAAACTTGCGCATAGATGTTTGGTTTGATTCTCATCGCCTTAAACCAAGTATTGGCGCGGTCTCGCGCGGTACCTGATTCGGGCACGATGAAAGGAATGGAAGACCAGTCAGGTTTGTCCTTTTGCAGTGCTTCTGCAAAGTTGCTCACGCCGACAGGGGCGATTACTGAAAGAGGAATTTCACTAATGGTTTCAAATTTGAGCTTGGCGGGTAGTGCTTCTGGTTGAGCAGAGATTGCGACATCCACTTCATCATTAAGGACTTTGTTTATTGCTTGAGCCGGATCGCCAGTAGACAGCTTAAACTCGATAAACGGATGCTGAAGGCGAAACTCTGACAACAGCTCAGGCAGGTGGCTGTAGCTGGCAGTCACCGAGCAAAACAGGCGAATCTCACCTTTTAACTCTTCTTCGTGCCCTTGAAGCTGCGCATTGAAGTTCTGCCATTCTCCAAGAATCTTTAAAGCCACTGGCAAAAGTTTTTTTGCCGCTGGGGTCAGCTCAACGCTGCGGTTATCCCGTACGAACAACTCTTGCCCGGTTTCTGCTTCCAACTTTTGTACCTGACGGCTGAGTGCAGAAGGGCTGATGTGCATGGCAGAAGCTGTTTTTGCGAAGCTTTTGCTATCACACAGGTGAATGAACAATTGCAGACTTTTAATGTTCATGAAATAAGTGCTTCCTTGTTGCATTTTTTGCAATAACTAATTGTGAATATATCACTTTAAGCAACCCGATGTCTGATTTAGTATCGAGGCATTCGGTAATGAAACACCGACCCAAACGGATAAATTCTCAAAGGAGAGCCCTAACATGGCTAACTATTTCAATACATTAAACCTACGTGAGCAGCTAGATCAGCTTGGCCGTTGTCGCTTTATGGACCGCAGTGAATTCGCTACAGAAGCGGATTACCTAAAAGGTAAGAAAGTGGTTATCGTTGGTTGTGGTGCACAAGGTCTTAACCAAGGTCTGAACATGCGTGATTCAGGTCTTGATGTGGCGTACGCACTGCGTCAGGCAGCGATTGATGAGCAGCGTCAGTCGTTCAAAAACGCAAAAGAAAATGGTTTTGAAGTAGGTAGCTACGAGACGCTTATTCCTCAAGCAGACCTAGTGGTTAACCTAACGCCAGACAAGCAGCACACGAACGTGGTTGAGACGGTAATGCCTCTAATGAAAGAAGGCGCAGCACTAGGTTACTCACACGGCTTCAACATTGTTGAAGAAGGTATGCAGATTCGTAAAGACCTAACAGTCGTGATGGTTGCACCTAAGTGTCCAGGTACAGAAGTACGTGAAGAGTACAAGCGTGGCTTCGGTGTTCCTACACTAATCGCGGTTCACCCAGAGAACGATCCAAAAGGTGAAGGTTGGGATATCGCGAAAGCTTGGGCTGCTGGTACTGGTGGTCACCGCGCGGGTTGTCTAGAGTCTTCATTCGTTGCTGAAGTGAAATCTGACCTAGTGGGTGAGCAAACTATCCTATGTGGCATGCTACAAGCAGGTTCAATCGTTTCTTACGAGAAGATGGTTGCCGAAGGTATTGACCCAAGCTACGCAGGTAAACTGATTCAGTACGGTTGGGAAACCATCACGGAAGCACTGAAGTTTGGTGGCATCACACACATGATGGATCGCCTATCAAACCCGGCGAAAATCAAAGCGTTCGAGCTTTCTGAAGAGCTGAAAGAGCTGATGCGTCCACTGTACAACAAGCACATGGATGACGTAATCACAGGCCACTTCTCTAGCACCATGATGGCTGACTGGGCAAACGACGATGCGAACCTACTAGGCTGGCGTGCAGAGACAGGTGAAACAGCATTTGAAAACTACCCAGCAGGTGATGTTGAGATCTCAGAGCAAGAGTACTTCGACAACGGTATCCTAATGGTTGCAATGGTTCGCGCAGGTGTTGAGCTAGCATTTGAAGCAATGACGGCATCAGGCATCATTGATGAGTCTGCGTACTACGAGTCACTACACGAGCTACCACTAATCGCAAACACAGTAGCACGTAAGCGTCTGTACGAAATGAACGTTGTTATCTCTGATACAGCTGAATACGGTAACTACCTATTCGCTAACGTAGCAACTCCGCTACTGCGTGAGAAGTTCATGCCTTCAATTGGTACTGACGTTATCGGTAAAGGCCTAGGTGAAGAATCTAACCAAGTTGACAACGCGACGCTAATCGCTGTGAACGAAACTATCCGTAACCACCCAGTAGAGTACATTGGTGAAGAGCTACGTGGCTACATGACAGATATGAAGCGTATCGCAGTAGGCGGCTAATTACTTGTCTTAAGGTTCCATTTTGGTGTCGAAGGTGCTCATTTTGCTATCGTAAATTTTGCGCCTTCTCCTAAAAATGAAGCCCTAATTTCACGTAATTCACTAATCTATATAATAGATTAGTAAAAACTCCAGACAGACTGGAGTAATAAATACAAAAGAAAGCACAACATCTAAATGAAAAGGCTTGGTCGCCGTTGACCAAGCCTTTTTTGTGTTTGGGAATAGCCGAAGGTATAGCTTAGCGTCTGCTGTGGTTATTGAGCCAGCAAAAGAAAAGGGCTGACGCAGTGCGCCAACCCTTGAATCTTATCGCTTGTATAAAGCGTTTATTTGTCTGCCAGCTTCTCTTCCAGCTCAGCCAGCTTCTGCTCCATTTCGGTCAGCTTTTGGCGAGTACGTAGCAGTACTTGAGTCTGCACATCAAACTCTTCACGGCTAACGACATCCAGCTTATTCAGCTGGCCTTGGATGACTTGGCGAACTTTCTGATCAACGTCTGCGCCAAGCTCTTTAACTGGTGCTGGCATTGAATCATGTATCTGTTTAGCAATTTGCTCTAGTTTCTTTGGGTCAAACATGTGACGAAAACTCCTGTCTCTATTGTTTGTATTCTATGTAATTGGTACCGGAAAGTCGCTACTTCGATAGTAAAAATTCGAAGTGGCTAGTGGCAGATCGTAACCAATAAAAAAGGCCACCGAAGTGGCCTTTTGGCAAACGTTGAGTTTAGCTGTTGTCAGATAACTGACGTTGCGCCGCTTTTGCTTCGTCAACACGGGCCAGCTTTTCCAAGTCTTTGTCTTCAACAAACACTGGTAGTGGCTTGTGTTTCTCAGCTAGGTAGCTGTAGATAACCGGCAGTACGAACAGGGTAAACAGAGTACCAATCGCCAGACCAGCAACGATAACGATACCGATACTGAAACGCTGAGCGGCACCTGCGCCCGTTGCGTACATCAGTGGGATCAGACCTGCAATCATCGCCGCAGTCGTCATTAGGATAGGACGTAGACGAACTTTCGCCGCTTCCATGACCGCTTCTGTCTTACCAAGTTTGTTATGTAACTGCTCTTCTTTGGCAACTTCACAGATCAAGATACCGTGCTTGGTAATCAGACCAACCAAGGTGATCAGACCGACCTGCGAGTAGATGTTCATTGAGGCTGCGCCCCATGCCAAAGCTATCAAAGCACCACAGATCGCCAGCGGTACGGAAACCATGATAACAATTGGATCTTTGAGAGATTCAAACTGAATCGCCAGAACCAAGAAGATGATCGCCAGTGCCAGACCAAATGTGGCGTACAGTGCGCTACCTTCTGTCACATACTGACGAGCTTCACCCATGTAATCATGGTTGTAACCGTTTGGCAGTTTCTCAGTCGCAATACTTTCGAGCCAGTTTACAGCATCACCCATGGCTGTGCCTGGTGCATTTACAGCACCAATGGTGGCTGAATTCAGCTGGTTGAAGTGCGGCAGTGAGCGTGGCTCAGCGACAACATCAATAGTGATCAGGCTACCTAGTGGAACCGCGCGGTTGTCTGCAGCACGCACGTAGTAGTTGTTCATCGATTCAGGGTTAAGACGCCATTTACGCTCGACCTGAGGGATCACTTCGTACGAACGACCATTGAGGTCAATTCGGTTCACGTAGCCATCAGACATCATAGTGCTCAGCGTGGTACCAATGTCCTGCATTGTTACGCCATACGCGCCCGCTTTGTCCTTATCGATATTGATCTTCATTGTCGCTGAGTCGTAGTTCAGGTCCAGCTCAGAATAAACAAACATCGGGTTAGACTTCACTTCGCCAAGAATATCGGTCGCGATAGTGAACAAGCTTTCGAACGCGTTTGGTGTGGTAATCACGAATTGAACCGGAAGGCCTGAACCTGCACCTGGTAGTTCTGGCATCTGGAATGCCGTTACCGCCATGCCTGGTACGTGACCGACTAAACCTGTCACGCGGTTAGCAACTTCAGACTGGCTCGCTTCACGCTCACTCCAAGGCACCATAGATGCGATACCAAATGCCTGGTTCGAGTTAGGTACACCAGTAAACACCTGTGCGTACGCTACTTCTGGCTGGTCAGACAGAATTCGGTTCACGTCGTTCATGGTGTTTTGCATGAAGTCGAGGTTGGCATTCGATGGAGCCGTACCCATCAGCATGACCACGCCTTTATCTTCTGACGGCGCCAGTTCACTTGGGATGAACTTGAACAGCATCGGCAAGCTGGCAAACACTATGATAGCGAAACCAATCACCACAGGGCGGTGTTTCATGACCGCACCCAGCATTCGCTCGTAACGGTTGGTCATGCCATCCAATACACTATGTACCTTCTGTTCGAACTTACTTGGCGTTTCATTTGCCTTAAGCATTTTCGAACACATCATAGGCGACAGTGTCAGAGCGACGATACCGGATACGAATACCGAACCTGCGAGGGTGAGGGCAAACTCTTTAAATAACGAGCCCGTGATACCACCCATCAAGGCAATCGGCGCGTATACCGCACCCAGTGTCAGGGTCATAGCGATAACCGGAACCGCGATTTCACGTGTACCGATAATTGCAGCACGGAAAGGTGATTCTCCCAGTTTGATGTGTCGGTCGACGTTCTCAAGAACAACGATCGCATCATCCACCACCAGACCGATGGCCAATACCATCGCCAGTAGCGTCATCAGGTTCCATGAGAAGCCCATTGCCTGCATCACCATTGCCACACCAATCAGAGATAGCGGAATGGTAACGATAGGAATCATAACCGCACGGAAAGAACCGAGGAACAGCGTAATTACGATCAGTACAATCAATGCCGCTTCAGCGATGGTCTTAATAACCTCGTTGATCGACTCATTGATGGCGATGGTCGAGTCATACATCACGTTCATGTCGATGTTACTTGGCAGGTTACGCTCTAGCTGAGGTAACAGGTCAAGGACATCGGCTGCGATGTTGATTGGGTTCGCACTTGGCGCCGCGTTGATCGCAACTACAACCGCTTCTTTACCATTGGCACTTGCACGGTAAACATCGTGGCTCTTCTCAAGCGTCACTTTCGCGATATCGCTCAGACGAGTGACATCACCTTCATCAGAGCTTACAACAAGGTTCTTCAGCTCTTCGACGTTAGATACCTGAGTATCAGCGCTACCGTTATACAGAACGAATTCGCCCACAGCCTGACCAGCCGCTGACTGGTAGTTGTTGGCATTTAGCACGTTCATGACATCAGTAGCGGTTTTGCCCAGTGCTGCCATTTTGGCAGGGTCTAGCCAAATACGCAGTGCGTATTTCATACCACCGTAGAGGTCAACCTTAGAGACACCATTAACAGTGAACAGCTGCGGGTTGATTACACGCTCTAGGTAGTCTGTGATCTGGCTTGATGAAAGTTCATCACTGGTAAAGCCGATGTAGAGAACCGCGGTTGTAGAACCCGTTGACATGGTCACGGTTGGGTCTTCGGCTTCTTTTGGAAGCTGAGATCGAACTGAGTTGGTCTTAGCCAGAATATCAGACAGGGCTGCATTCGGGTCAGTGTTCAACTTCATGTTAACGGTAATGGTCGATGTACCGAGTACCGACGATGATGTCATGTAATCGATATTGTCGGCCTGAGCCACAGCCTGTTCCAGAGGTTGGGTAATAAAGCCCTGGATAAGGTCGGCACTGGCGCCGTAGTAACTGGTGGTTACCGTTACTACCGTGTTTGTCATTTCAGGGTATTCTCGAACCTGCATCTTGAACACCGCTTGCAAACCAAGCAGGGCGATCAAAAAGCTGATCGATACCGCTAAAACTGGACGTTTAATAAAAACATCAGTAAAGCGCATGAGGCCTCCAATTACAGCATTGGTGTTTCAGCTGGTGGAGTAGTTGCATCGCTTTCTACTACACGAACTTTCGCGTCATTGCTCAGACGAACTTGACCAGATGTCACTACAACATCACCAGGTTTAACGCCATCTAGGATGTGAGCAATGTCTTTCACGCGTTCACCAACTTTAACCACGTGCTGCTTAACACGCTTTTCACCATTCTCTTCAGAGATGATGTAAACATTGTCACCGTAGAGCGTGAAGGTTATAGCGGTTTGTGGCAGAGTCACCTGATTGTCTAGCGTTGGCAGAATGATATTGGCACGAGCAAACATACCGCTACGTAGCTTGCCATCGCTGTTTGGAATATCAGCTTGAACCTGAATCAGACCACTTTGGATGTTAACTGCTGGTTCAATCGCGGTGATTGAGCCTTCAAATGGTGTTTCAGGGTAAGCGTCAACGAAGATATCAACTTGCTGACCTAGCTTGATGCGTGAGATGTCAGTCTGAGGCACAGTGAAGCGCAAGCGCATAACACTAGTATCTTCTAGGCGAACAATGTCCGTACCTGCTTGCAAGTATTGACCTAGGTAAACATTACGAATACCAACTACGCCTGCGAAAGGAGCTTTGATTTCACGGCGGTCGATGGTCGCTTTTAAGCTTTCGATATCCGCTTTAAGCGAGAAGTAGCTTGCTTCGGCGTCATCAAACGCTTCTTTCGATACAGACCCTTTTTTGTACAGGCCTTGGTAACGCTTATATTTAGCCTGAGCTGCCGGCAGCTTCGCCTGAGAGCTCTTCAGGTCTGCTTTTTCCACTTCAGAGTCAAGTAGAACAAGAGGCTGACCTTCTTCAACGGCAGTACCTGAGTCGAAAGTAATTTTATCAATCACACCCGCTGTTTCATTGGCAACTGTGACACCTTGGTTCGGTTCGATGAAACCGATCGCTTCGATCACAGGTACCCAATCAACAGGCTTCACTTCCGTTACGGTCACCGGAAACTCAGGCTCTGGGCGATTAGCCAAATATTCGGCTATCTTCTGTTGCTTGAATAGATTGAAGCCTATCACGCTACCAAATAGCAGTATTGCGATAAGCAACATAAAGAAAGTCCACTTTTTCATTCTGATCAGAACTCCAAGTTAGTGTTGAATTATTGCATCCCAGCTAGCTTCGATTGCGGCTTCTAAGGCTGCTTCATCCAGCTGGTAGTATCCCAAAGCATGTTTTCGGGCCAGTGCAACACTGGCTTCAAAGCTCAGCCCTGAAAGAATCTCATTGTCGAGAGGTTTAAAAATCCCTTGCTCTTTTCCTTGATTAAACAACCGATCCACTTGGGCAAACATTTGTCGCTCAAGTTCCCGAGTTTTTCGCTTATTTGCACAGGGAAGAGATTCATATTGAACGCGATTACTCAGGGTTTCCATATTGGAACCTGCAAGGTTCCAGATGTTTAACCACATAGTGCGATAGCGTGTTTTCAAGGGCATATCGTCATTGACGCCAGCTTGGACTGCAGTTGCAATCCGTTCGGCGACATTTAAACGCACTTCATCCAGGAGATGCTCTTTATCTGAGAAATAACGATAGATAGTACCTGCAGCCACCCCAGCTTCTTTAGCTAGCTTTTGCATCGACAGGCCTTGAAAACCCGACTCTGCAATCAGCTTTTCGGCAGCTGTGAGGATCTGCTCGTGTTTATCTATTGCCGTGTTACTAGACATAGTCTCACTATCAATGAATGAACGTTCATTCATTATAGCCCAATAACTGCACACTAGTGCAATAAAACATTTCGTTAATTATGTAAATTTACAGTCAATGAGATCATTTTAGCTGGAATTGGTGCACTACGATTAAACATAGCAATCGAACTATTGCACCATTATTATAGGCGCCAAAGATTTTGACCTCAGAGACTCCTATGAAGCTGAACCCCAATCAAGATGAAGCCGTAAAGTACGTATCGGGACCATGTCTGGTCTTGGCGGGGGCGGGATCGGGTAAAACACGTGTTATTACCAATAAGATTGCGTATTTGGTTCAGCAGTGCGGTTACAAAGCTCGCAATATTGCTGCGGTAACATTCACCAACAAAGCAGCACGTGAAATGAAAGAGCGTGTCGGCCAGACGTTAGGTAAGAACGAATCGAAAGGCTTGATGGTATCGACGTTCCACACCTTAGGTCTCAACATTATTAAACGTGAATACAAGGCGTTGGGGTTAAAGTCAGGTTTTTCTCTGTTTGACGACCAAGACCAGCTTGCACTATTGAAAGAGCTGACTGAGAAACAGCTCGATGGCGATAAGGATTTACTACGCCAGCTACTCAGTACCATTTCCAACTGGAAAAATGACATGCTGACTCCGGAGCAGGCGAAAGCATATGCTCAAGGGGAACAGCAGCAACTGTTTGCCTTCTGTTTCGATATGTATCAGAAACAGATGAAAGCCTACAATGCGCTCGACTTTGATGACTTGATCGCTTTACCGGTTCTGCTGCTGCGTACCAATGAAGAAGTCCGGCAGCGTTGGCAGAATCGTATTCGCTATTTATTGGTCGATGAGTATCAGGATACCAACACCAGTCAGTACGAGTTGGTCAAACTGATTGTTGGCGAGCGGGGTCGCCTGACGGTGGTAGGAGATGATGACCAGTCAATCTATTCTTGGCGTGGTGCGAAGCCGCAGAACTTAGTGTTATTAGGAGAAGATTATCCAAGCCTTCGTTTGATCAAGCTGGAACAGAACTATCGTTCTACTAGCCGAATTCTGCGCGCTGCCAATATTTTAATTGCCAACAACCCGCACGTGTATGAGAAGTCGCTGTTTTCTGAAATCCCCGATGGCGAAAAGCTCAAAGTGTTGCTGGCGAAAGATGAAGAACATGAAGCGGAGCGAGTGACGGGTGAGCTGATCGCCCATAAGTTCCTCAATCGTACTGATTACCGTGATTACGCTATCTTATATCGTGGTAACCATCAGTCTCGTCTGATTGAAAAATCGCTGATGCAAAACCGAGTGCCTTACAAGCTCTCTGGCGGTACCTCATTTTTTGCTCGTGCTGAAATCAAAGACATCATGGCGTATTTACGTGTGTTGGTGAACCCGGATGATGACAATGCATTTTTGCGTATTGTGAACACGCCACGGCGTGAGATTGGCCCAGTAACCTTGGAAAAACTGGGCAGTTACGCCAATATGCGCGGCAAGAGCCTGTTTGAGTGCAGTTTTGAGATCGGACTGGAGCAGCACTTGTCTGGCCGTGGGTTAGAAAATTTGCGCCGCTTTAGTCAGTGGTTAGTCAAGATTGCCGATCAGGCTGAGCGAGGAGACACTGTAGAAGCGGTGCGTTCATTGGTGCGGGACATCAACTACGAAGACTGGCTATATGAAACCTCTGCGAGCCCAAAAGCAGCAGAAATGCGGATGAAAAACGTCTCGGACCTGTATTCTTGGATTGTGGCTGACCTAGAAGGGGACAATTATGATCAGGAAGAAAAGACCATTAAAGAGGTAGTTCAACGTCTGACACTGCGAGACATGATGGAGCGGGGTGAAGAAGATGATGACAGTGATGCGGTGCAACTGATGACCTTACATGCGTCAAAAGGTTTGGAGTTTCCTTATGTCTACTTGATTGGTTCGGAAGAGGGCATTTTACCTCACCAGACCAGCATTGATGAAGATAATGTCGAGGAAGAACGCCGTCTGATGTACGTAGGGATCACACGAGCCCAGCGCGAGTTAACCTTTACCATGTGTAAAGAGCGCCGCCAGTTTGGTGAGTTGATAAAGCCGACCCAGAGTCGCTTCCTTGATGAGCTTCCATTTGATGATGTGGAGTGGGAAGTGAATAAAAAGCCCCAGACGCAAGAAGAGCGCATGGCCAAAGGGCAGGCTCACATCGCTAATATTCGTGCGATGTTCAATAAGAAGTAGTTGCCACTTATAAGGCGCACAGACAAAAAAGAAGGGCTTGGTAAAAACCAAGCCCTTCTTCTATATAAGGTGGGATTACAGACCAGCAATCATGTGCTCAATCGCAGCAACGATTTCGTCATCTGAACAATCCATACAAGACCCTTTCGCTGGCATCGCGTTGAAGCCGTTAATTGCGTGGTCTTTCAGCACGTCTTTACCTTGTGCGATACGAGGACCCCAGTCACCAGCATCACCAGTTTTTGGGGCGCCGCTTACACCTGATGCGTGACAAGCGATACAGAATGTACCGTATACTGTCGCACCATCACGTGGGCCAGTTGGCTCTGCTTTTACTGGCTCTGCGCCTGCTAGATAAACACCACCAACAGGTTTAATGCGTTCTGCAATCGCATCGTATTCTTCTTGGCTTACATTAGCTGCAAAAGAGGCGCTAGAAAAAGTGATCGCAGCGACCAAAGCGGTTAAGATTTTTCGAGACATATCCATTAAACTCACTTTACATTCCTGAAGGTAAGTTCGTGCTTACCTATTATTAGAGTGTGGTTTGATCCACAGCGTTTTGCTGTTAAATCAATGTAAATATTGGGTGATTATATCCTGATAACTTGTTGCAATAAACAACAAGTTACCCGCTTCCATGGGGTTATCTAATGGGAAATAGGGGTTTATCACACTTTAATTGCCGAAAAAGGCACCAAACGATAAAAAAAGTTTAAAAAGTACTAGACGGCCTAGTGTGATATACGTATTATTCCACTCCGCCGATAGGGCATGCGCCCGTAGCTCAGCTGGATAGAGCGTTGGCCTCCGGAGCCAAAGGTCGAAGGTTCGAATCCTTTCGGGCGCGCCATCCGGACGCTTACTAAGGTAAGTTAAATTGGCAAATATAATGGTGGCTATAGCTCAGTTGGTAGAGCCCTGGATTGTGATTCCAGTTGTCGCGGGTTCAAGTCCCGTTAGCCACCCCATTATTCTGGTGGCATAGTCTCCTTTCTTGATTCATTATCGAGATAAAACTTAAGTCGGTGAATAGCGCAGCTTGGTAGCGCATCTGGTTTGGGACCAGAGGGTCGGGGGTTCGAATCCCTCTTCACCGACCACTCTTTCGTTTATGGCTTTAGAGCGATAGACACAAAAATTGATGGTGGCTATAGCTCAGTTGGTAGAGCCCTGGATTGTGATTCCAGTTGTCGCGGGTTCAAGTCCCGTTAGCCACCCCATTTATTCTGGTAGCTTTGCTTCCAATCTTGATACATTCAAGATGAAACACAGTCGGTGAATAGCGCAGCTTGGTAGCGCATCTGGTTTGGGACCAGAGGGTCGGGGGTTCGAATCCCTCTTCACCGACCACTATTAGATAGAACCCCAGTCGAAAGACTGGGGTTTTTTCGTTTCTGTTCTATCCATATTTTCACGTCTAATCTCTTTGATTGAGAAGTCCTCTCGCCTCTCCAATTCTGTAATTCCTCAAAACATCGACAACCACTAATGCTTTCTTATTTATTGAAGGGCAAATATGGAGATTGCGTTCTTAGATTAAAAGCGGGGCTCTCGCTTCTGAGAGCATCATCATTCCATATTGAGCGGGTGGCGTTTGCTATCCGGCGGACATAAAGAAAATATTGGTTTCTTGCATCCGGATACAAGCGTTTGAATAAGTGCAGTTATGGTTCTCTTTATGCTTACTGTGTCACCTTGAACACTCAGTTTCTTGGTCGTGACACTCTTTCTACCAACAGTCATATATTCTACGTATGCACTAAATAGTTAAGCAGAAATTCCACCTATGCTCGATCTGATTATTGATCATTAATCATGGCAATTTTTGCTATTGATTTACTATTTATCTGGACTAAAGTTTTATTATTGTCGATTTGTATGGTTTAAATTACTAACTATTTAGTTAATTATAGTGGTATGTTTTTATTTTGTTAAATGACTCCATTGTGTTTTTTGTGAATTTTTATTCTTGATTATTTATAACGTCAAGGCCTAAGTCATAACTGGTAGTGCTTATAAACAAGGGGTTTTAGAGGGTATTGGCAACAGGTTTGACCAACCGATGATATAACCTAATTGCATATTTATTTTCATAAGCTGCTTGATATTTGTTCGAAATCGACTTTTTATACTATGTTTGTTGCTTTTCTGTGAATTTTTTGCCAAATTGATGACCTTATAAATTGCCAGAACGGTGTACCCAATTTTATCTAAATTGATTGGGTGGACAGGCTGGCTTGAATGGATTCACTTTTCAGACAGGGCAGAAAACTGCCAAAGCAGTAGAGGTCTGGTAATGTCACTTTTAGAAGTTAAAAATCTTCGAATCGAATACCCATCACGCCACGGTGTGCATGCAGCAGTTAAATCTCTATCGTTCAACATCGAACGAGGAGAAATTGTGGGCGTTGTGGGTGAGTCTGGTGCTGGTAAATCGACAGTCGGTAATGCCGTCATTGATTTGCTGAGCCCACCTGGTCGCATCGCGAGTGGTGATGTTTACTTGGACGGTGAGCTGATCTCAGGCTTATCGGCAGAAGAAATGCGCCAGGTTCGAGGCTCAAAAATTGGATTTATCTTTCAGGATCCAATGACCTCACTTAACCCGCTTTTTACTGTCGAACAGCAGTTGAAAGAAACCATTCATGCCAACATGAAGGTGACGGATGAAGAAGCGTATCAGCGCGCTCTATCTCTGATGCAGCAAGTGGGTATCCCTCAACCGGAAAACCGTCTCAAGCAGTTCCCACACCAATTCTCTGGCGGTATGCGTCAACGCGTGGTGATTGCGATTGCACTGGCTGGTGAGCCGGATCTGATCATTGCCGATGAACCGACGACGGCACTGGATGTATCCATTCAGGATCAAATCCTGAGTTTGATTCGAGAATTGTGTATTAAGAACAACGTGGGTTGTATGTTGGTAACGCACGATATGGGCGTGGTTTCTAACGTAACAGATCGTGTAGCGGTAATGTACCGAGGCGACTTGGTTGAATTTGGTAACACTGCCAAAGTTCTTGGGGATCCGGATCATCCATATACTCGCAGTCTGATTTCTGCGGTACCGCGTTCCGATGTAAAACTCGATCGCTTCCCACTCGTGAGCTATATAGAAGAAGCGCACGAAATGGAACCATTGGATGTGAAGAATCACTGGTTAGGTCAAAGTCAGGATCACCGTGATTACACCGGCTCATTATTGACCGTTGAGAACGTCAATCTTCGCTTTACCACCAAGGATTCATTGTTTGAAAGCCGCCGTGAGTATGTGCAGGCATCGAATAATGTCAGCTTTGAAGTCTTCGAAGGGGAAACCTTTGGCTTGGTAGGCGAATCGGGTTCGGGTAAGTCAACCATTGCACGTGTGATTGCGGGTTTGTATCAGCCAAACTCGGGCAAGGTGACATTCGAGGGCATTGACCTCACGTCTTTGAAGTCAGAGAAAGAGCGTCGCCCTCTACGCCGTCAAATGCAGATGGTGTTTCAGAACCCATACACCTCAATGAACCCGCGGATGAAGATCTTCGATATCATCGCTGAGCCAATTCGTTTCCACAAGCTTACTAGCAATGAAAACGAAACGCGCCAGATCGTGCACGATCTTCTTGATCACGTTGGTCTGGGCAAGATGGCGGGTGTGAAGTACCCACACGAATTCTCAGGTGGTCAGCGTCAGCGTATTTCGATTGCGCGTGCACTGGCAACCCGTCCACGTCTTCTGATTTGTGATGAACCGACATCAGCGCTCGATGTATCGGTACAGGCACAGATTCTGAACTTATTAAAAGATTTACAAGATGAGTTAAATCTAACCATGCTGTTTATCAGTCACGATTTACCCGTTATTCGCCAAATGTGTGATCGAGTGGGTGTGATGCAAATGGGCTCGCTACTGGAAGTGGCGCCGACCGAACAGCTCTTTAGATCACCTCAGCACGAATACAGTCAACAACTGATTTCATTAATGCCTGAATTTACAGGCTTAAGAGAAGAAGTAAAAACGGCGTAAGTCGTAGACATTACCCGATATTTGGGTGACAAAAACAGAAGCAAATACAACAACTAGGGATGAATCCCGCATAAGGAGTTATGCAATGAAAACCATGAAAAGCAAACTAGCAGTGGCTTTAATGGCAGCTGGCTTAAGCTTTAGCGCAGCAGCGGCAGATATCACAGTGGCTTATGATGCTGACCCAGTGTCTCTGGATCCACATGAGCAGCTATCTGGCGGTACACTGCAAATGTCTCACATGGTGTTTGATCCACTAGTTCGTTACACACAAAAGTTAGATTTTGAACCTCGCCTAGCAGAGAAATGGGAACGTGTAGATGACACAACTTTCCGCTTCCAGCTTCGTAAAGGCGTGAAGTTCCACTCTGGTAACGAACTAACGGCTGATGATGTAGTTTGGACGTTTGACCGTCTGAAAGACTCTCCTGACTTTAAAGCGATCTTCGAACCATACGAGAAGATGGTAAAAGTAGACGACTACACAGTTGAGCTAGTATCGAAAGGTGCTTACCCGCTGGTTCTACAGACCGCAACGTACATCTTCCCAATGGACAGCAAGTTCTACTCTGGTAAGACCGAAGATGGTAAAGACAAAGCGGAAGTGGTGAAGCACGGTAACTCGTTCGCTTCAACTAACGTATCTGGTACTGGTCCATTTATCGTCACTCAGCGTGAGCAAGGCGTAAAAGTGACGTTCGAGCGCTTTGGCGATTACTGGGACAAAGACACGGGTAACGTAGACAAGCTAACGTTAGTGCCAATCAAAGAAGACGCAACACGTGTTGCAGCACTTCTTTCTGGTGACGTCGATATGATTGCACCGGTTGCACCAAACGATCACAAACGTGTGAAAGGTGCGAAGAACGTAGACCTAGTAACACTACCTGGTACTCGTATCATCACATTCCAAATGAACCAAAGCAGCAACGAAGCACTGAAAGACGTTCGTGTTCGTCAGGCGATTGTTCACGCGATCAACAACGAAGGCATCGTGAAGAAGATCATGAAAGGCTTCGCAACGGTTGCGGGTCAGCAAGGTCCTGAAGGCTACGCTGGCTACGAAGCGGATCTCGTGCCACGTTACGACCTGAAGAAAGCGAAAGAGCTAATGAAGGAAGCGGGTTACGAAAACGGCTTCACGCTAACAATGATGGCGCCAAACAACCGTTATGTAAACGACGCGAAAATTGCTCAGGCTGCGGCGGCAATGCTGTCTAAGATCGGTATCAAAGTAGATCTGAAGACTATGCCTAAAGCGCAATACTGGCCAGAGTTCGATAAGTGTGCGGCTGACATGCTGATGATCGGTTGGCACTCAGATACAGAAGATTCTGCGAACTTCTCTGAGTTCCTAACGATGACGCGTGACGAAACAACAGGTAAAGGCCAGTACAACTGTGGTCATTACTCTAACGCTGAAGTTGATAAGCTGGTTAACGCATCTAACGTAGAGACGGATCCAGCGAAGCGTGCAGAAATGCTACAGAAAGTAGAAGCAACGCTGTACAACGAAGCGGCGTTTGTTCCTCTACACTGGCAGAACCTTGCTTGGGGTGCAAAATCTAACGTTGATATCGCGCCAATCGTGAACGCGATGAACTTCCCTTACTTCGGTGACTTGGTGGTGAAATAACCCCTCACAGAATTAAGTAGGAATATTGGCACCCTTTTCGGGTGCCAAAACTTAATTTTTTGGTGCTTAGCTTTGTTTCAGTCGGGTTAGGTGCCATTTTTAAGACTGAAAATGCGACCGGAGTACTTCTGGTTTAGCAGACTGAAATCTACGGAAAGTTAAAGGGGCAAGGAATGTTTTCGTTTCTGGTCAAGCGCCTGTTTCAGGCACTGATAGTGATGTTTGTGATCAGTTTGGTGGCGTTTGCCATTCAGGACAATCTGGGTGACCCATTGCGTGAGCTTGTTGGTCAGTCGGTTTCTGAAGCGGAGCGTCAAGCTCTGCGTGATGAGCTCGGCCTTAACGATCCCTTCATTACTAAATACACTCGCTTTGTTGGCGCTGCGCTGCAAGGTGATTTAGGTACTTCTTATTTCTTCAAGCGCCCTGCGGTTGAAGTGATTCTTGATAAGCTGGTTGCGACACTAGAGCTAGTGTTTGGCGCCACAGTTATCATCATCGTTTGTTCGATACCCCTCGGCGTTTACTCCGCGATTCACCCGAAAAGTATATTTACCAAAGTGGTGATGGCGTTCAGTAGTGTCGGGATTTCCATACCGGTCTTTTTGACCGCGATTATGCTGATGTATGTCTTCTCAATTGAGCTTGGCTGGTTGCCGTCCTATGGGCGGGGAGAAACCGCCAATGTGCTCGGCTGGGAATCCGGCTACTTTACTCTTGATGGCTTAGCGCATTTGATTCTGCCGTGTATTGCACTGGCGTCTATCATGCTGCCGCTTTTCATCCGTCTGGTGCGTTCAGAAATGCTGGAAGTGCTGAGCTCTGAGTACATCAAATTTGGTAAGGCGAAAGGCCTAGCGCTGAACAAGATCTACTACCAGCACGCACTGAAAAACACCATGCTGCCTGTTCTAACTGTTGGTGGTGTGCAAATTGGTACTATGGTGGCCTACACCATCCTGACTGAAACGGTTTTCCAATGGCCAGGTACTGGTTTCCTTTTCCTTGAAGCAATCAACCGTGTGGATACACCGCTGATCACCGCTTACGTTATTTTCGTTGGCCTGATTTTCGTTGTGACCAATACCATCGTCGACTTGCTATACGGCATTATCAACCCGACCGTTAACCTGACAGGCAAAGGAGCATAACCATGAGTCAAACAGCAACTGCTCCGTCTCATTTGGAGCGTTTTAAACAATCGGATTTCCTCTACTATTTCAAACGCGACAAAGTGGCAATGGCCAGCTTTACCGTGTTCATGTTATTCCTAGTGATGGCGATTGCCGCACCAATACTGTCACCGACAGACCCGTATGATCTGGCGTCTATTGATATCATGGACTCAGAGTTGCCACCATCTTGGATGGAAGACGGCGACGAGCGTTTTGTTTTGGGTACTGACGAACAGGGGCGTGATATTCTATCGACCATTCTGTACGGCTCACGTCTGTCACTGACCATCGGTTTTCTGGCGGTTGGACTACAGTTAGTGTTGGGTATCGTCATCGGCTTGTCTGCGGGCTACTTTGGTGGTCGTGTAGATAGCTTCCTAATGCGTTTTGCCGATGTACAGCTTTCGTTCTCTACCATGATGGTTGCCATCATCGTATCGGCCATCTTCAAAGCCAGCTTTGGCAGTGACTTTTACAGTCAATATGCCGTTGTGATGCTAGTGGTGATCATTGGTGTCGCAGAATGGCCGCAATACGCGCGGACAATTCGTGCCTCGGTACTGGCTGAGAAGAAAAAAGAATACGTGGAAGCGGCACGTGTGATGGGCTTTAAAGCACCACGCATCATGTTCCGCCACATTCTGCCGAACTGTTTGTCGCCTATCTTGGTGATCTCGACGGTTCAGGTGGCAAATGCCATCATGTCTGAAGCGGCACTTTCTTTCCTTGGCTTAGGTCTTCCGGTCGACCAGCCATCATTGGGTGCTCTGATCAGCATTGGCTTTAACTACATCTTCTCCGGTGCATGGTGGATTACTGCTTTCCCAGGTGTGGTTTTGGTGACATTAGTACTGGTTATCAATCTTTTGGGTGACTGGTTGCGAGATGTATTTAACCCGAAAATTTACAAAGGGTGATCCAAGCCTAAGATTTGATTATAAATATCTCACTACACTAAGAGCCGTAACATGTTACGGCTCTTTTTTTGCATCGACATTTTCTCAACAGTAAGCCGTCAATAATGTCACTATATCGATCACGATATGGACATCGAATTAAAGGTTTGAATTAAGAGTATGGGAATGAGAATGGCCGTTAAATCTAAGCGACCTTTAGTAACACTCATGAGCCTCGCAATATTGGCTTTGCCGATGTTGTCAGCTCCGACATATGCTGAAGAATTTTTGTGTGATGCAACTCAGGCGTCTAGCGACACCTTACCTGTGCTGGATGCTGCTTGCCCGATAGGCAAAGGGATGTGGGGAAAACAGAAGCCAAAAGGTCAGGCGTCTTATTTCTGGATCCAGTGTGGTGTGTACGGCAAACCGCTGGCTTTGCCTGAAGCGAAGAAAATCTATCAACACATCAATTCGGATGTATGGGCGAAACCGGAAGGCAAAGCCTACCGCTGTCTGATTGGTCCATACACAGACTTTGCTGAAGCAAAACAAGACCTGGCTAAAGTGAAGAAGCTGCCAGAGTATAAAGAGGCCTTCGTCCGCGAAGTGGTGAAAGGAGCGCCGACGGCAAAAGCCGCACCAATGACTAAGCCTACAACCAAGCCTAAACCTCAGCCAGCGCCTAGAGTGGCACAACAGCAGACAACGGTGATACCGGCACCAAGCCGACCTGAACCTAAGGTGGTGCCAAAAGCAGAGCCTAAGCAAAAGCAGGATAAAAGCGTGTCGATTCGTCAACACACCACCATCAATGGGGTCGAGTACAAGGTGCCATACGCTCTGTTTGGCAACGACCAGTTCTATATGGAACATGAATTGCCATGGAATCGCATGGACTATGAAATGGCCTATAAGACCTGTTACCGAATGGGAATGCGTCTGGCAACAGCAAAAGAGTGGCAATCTTTGTTGGATGCGAAGGTGATGTCACGAGACAAGTGGCCAATGCACTTACCGTACTGGGGCGCAGAGCGTACTGGACTGTTTTATAGCGGTAAGGTCAATCAGTTGAAAGGCACATCGCTGTTGAATGTCATGTGCGTGAAGTAATCGAAAAACCAGTGGCTCTGCTACTGGTTTTTTTCTTCAGCTTCTTTGAGTAAGTCGAGGTACTTTTTCTCAACAAAGTCTTTCTCTTTGGTAATGTGGTGCAGCTGCTGTTGCACCGCTTCCAGCTGAGCTTTGACTTCTCCGACGTCACCTTTCTCTGCGGCTTTTTTCTTGTAGGTGTCTATGATGCCAAGCAGTTGTTGCCGTTCATGCTGGTATTCTTTCTCTAGCTTATTAAAACCGCCAGCCTCACTGATCTGGACATATTCCTGCTCCAACTGTTCAAACTGTTTCTCTAGCTGCTCTTTCTCCTGTTGCAGGCTTTCGACGGTATCTGATTGTTTAAGAAGTTTATTTTTAGCGGTTCTTAATCCCTTGATGCTGCGGCTGAGGTCGCCTTTGAGCTTTTTGATCAACTGATGCGATTTGCTCAACTTCTGGTTGAGCTCTTCAATCGATTCCTGATCTTGAGCGCTTAACCCCCCGTCATTAGCGGATTTTATTTGTGATACCTGCGCTTCCAACGCCTGCTGGATAATAATGAGGTCATTGAGAGTGTCGCTGTTCTCAGCGGTGTAATTCAGCGCACTATCGACGGATTGCTGGCACAGTTCGTAGGTATTGCGGTCCATATTTTTGCCATGAACGACCTCTCGAGCGAAGTGGCGAAACTCGCGAAGTATCAACAATAGAATCACAAACCATACCAACAAAATGAATAACCCCATGTCGACCGCCAGGGCAATGAGATTTTCTGTGGTGAGAAGAGGCGCTAAATCCATGAACTCATTCCATGTTTTTTGAATCCTAATAGAGTGTAAGTTTAGTTGTCATAACAAATTGTGCCTATAATTTAGACAGCCCCCAGCAAGAGTAGAATGCGATTTGTGAAGATTCTGATTGTCGATGACAGTAAAGCCACATTAGAAATCGTCAGGCGAGCCTTAGAAAATTTCGGCTACCGCCGCTTGTCTATTCAGAAAACCGACAGTGCACTTGATGCTCTTGAACAGGTTAAACAATGGCAGCCAGAAATCGTCCTCACCGACTGGTACATGCCAGACATGACGGGGCTGACCTTAATTGAGGAAATCAAAAAGCTCGAACTGGGCGTCAAGATGGGCATGATTACTACGGTTGACGATCAACTGCAGATTAATCAAGCCAAAGCGGCTGGCGCGAGTTTTGTTTTGTCCAAGCCCTTTGATGACAAAGAGCTGCACCGCAAACTCTTACCATTAGTGCAAGGAGCTGAAGAGAGCGAAAGGGCGCTGGAAAACATCAACGATGTGCAGAAAGAGCTCGCTCTGCCTAAGTTATCTCAGCTGGAAAAGCTGATGAAACGTGAAATCAGCGATCGCCTAGTGCTGAACAATATCCGCCAGCAATCCTTTGATGAGAGTAAAATTCCGTGCCTGCTTGCAGTGTACGAGGATGGCGAAACGCAAAGGCCGCGCGCAGTGGCTATTCTCGACATCTATGCGATTTGTGTATTCTCGCGCAGCAATTCCGCAATCAGTAAGCAAGACCTGCAAAGAGCAATTCATAGCAAGCTGGTGAGCAAAGACATTCTCGATACCTGCCAGCGAGTGCTCGATAAGTCTTCTCTTGCGTTTCTCGACAGTAATTCACGCAAAAGCCTGCGACTGAAAAATGTCAGTTTTATCCCATCCGCGTTTGAAAAGCTCGAAGCTTTGTACAGTAAAGAAGCTGACAAGAGGGTCGACTTCTCCTGTCAGCTGGAAGATATGGCGCAGGGTAAAGTGACCCTGATTGGCTTTTAGTTTATGAGTCAGTGTTGAGTTGGGTGGTTGATATAAACTGGGTTGGAGTAGAACCACAAGTCCTTCCACGCCATGGTAGCAATGTCTGATTGGTCTTTTTGAAGATCAGAGATTGGATTACCTTGAGCATCCACGTATTTATCGGTGCCTTTCGGAGTATTTGAGCCACGTAAGCGCAGGTAATAAGGTTTCTCTTGTGCTGGAACGGTAAAGCTCAGTGATACTGTGTTTCCTTCTCTTGACCAGCTTTCGGTTCCGCTTTCGAAGCTCTGAATGACTTTGGCCAGATCTGTGTATGGCTGGTTATACATTTCATCACCGGGTAGTAATACCTGATTGGTAATGGTGCCTACAATGACATCGACGAACTCGACGTTAACCGCGTCACCATTATTATTCGTTTCTGGCATAGTAAATTGAATATTTACTGTGGCTGGCTGAGTGTGATCGATCGCTTGAACTTCGCCCATCTCAGCTTTGCGGCCGTTTTGGGTTACATGGAAATCGAGTTGTGTAATCAGATCACCATGTGTCGCAAAAGATTTGCCGCTTTTTATTGCATTGATAATGCCTTGAGGTGACTCTTCAGTCAGGTACAAGTGCGTTTTGCTGTACTCACCAGGCCAAAAATCTTTCAGCATGCTGTGAAAGTCACTTCCGACGAAAATCGAAAACTTATGACCTTCTGACAACAAAGCATCCCAGACGCCGCCAACTTTTGCTGTCATATAATCGAAGCCTCCATAGGTTGTTCCATGGTAGGCTTTATATTCCTTGCCTTGGATATCGGTCATCATGATTGGTAGGGTCATTTCATAAGAGCCGCGAGCAGCTGGATTACGCTGATGTCCAGGCGCGCCTTCCATGCCTGCAAACACATTCGGTCCGGTTGCCAACATCTCGCGGATAATCTCAATACGATACTCGTGCTTGCGCGATGGGTGGTTTAGGGTAAAGAAGCTATTGGTTGGATGGTTTTGTTGTAGGTAAGCCACGCCATCCAGCATGTTTTGCTTGTCTGCTCCTCCCTCTGATTGGTCGCTTGGGTTGCCCTTGAAGTATTGGTTATGGAAACTATTGAGCTCAGCGGAGGTATGATAGCCTTCATCGATAAACAGCGTGGTGTGCTCATCTACGTACGGTGCAGTCCATTCCATCCCTTTTAATAGCAGTTTATCGCTAGCCAGCTCTTGTTGACGATAATTGTTCAGATGCTCCAGCATTATATTGGAGTTAAAGGCGTACTCGCGTTCGTGTTTGGCGTGTTCAAAGTTGTCTTTGGCATAGTCGTGGTTGTGTGGCTCTTGTTGATTGTTCCAATCTACGATAAACGAACCTTGCCGCGCCATTCGCCACATATTATCTGATGAGATTTCAAAGCTCTTAAAGCCTCCGTGATCGGTGGAAATCAGGTAGTCCATACCGTATTTGTTATAGCCGATGTCCAGCACGGAGGTAATCAAGTTATGGCCATCTGATGCCGTCGAGTGAATGTGCATGTCACCCGTCACCCAGCGTCCAGTTGGTGTCGTTTCAGTCTTAGCTGTTTCATCTTCACAGCCGGAAAGTAGGGCCAAGAGCAAAAGGAGGGCTGTGTTGTGTTTGTTGATTTTCATAGGAAGAAATTGCTAGCAGATCGTCAAAAGCCGCAGAGTCTATTGTCTGAATATGAAAGTTAGGTTGCGAATACATTTCAACGCTCAGACTCATTATGAATCATCCTAAACAGCGTACTGCCCAACGATAGGATAGGGTGGATGTACAGTAATTAATTATTGGTGCGGGTTATGGTGTGACGAAGTGGTTTTTTTAATGGTGATGTTTTATTTGATGTAAACATTTTTATCTATTTGTTAAATAAAATGTTTTTAATATTATCCTTGGAAGCTTTTGTGCATCTCAATGTGATTTTTCTGCTTTTACCTCAATTATTGATAACCCGTTTAATTCGGCCTTACTTTTTGTAGTAAAACAAAATGCATAAGGTATGATACGCATATTGTTTTTTGCTGATAATACTAACAAGTCATGGATGTACGTAACGCTGACATGGAAGCGATGTGCCATGTATTCAAACGCTATGTTGAGTACATGGGAGTCGATCAGACGGTGTCTTTCTCTCGAGTGGATACACAACTTGAGCAAGTAAAAACCGTGTCGACTAACTATTCATGGCATCTGGCTTATTGGGGCGACGAGCTGTATAAAAACCTCCATTCGCGTCTCAAGCCGGGCATTAACCTGTGGAACAGTCAAGGGGCCCACAATTTCCGTGAGTCAGCGAAAGCGAGCCATAACCGCGTCGATATCGTGACCAATCAGGGCTCACAGTACGACATCCTCTCCATCTCTTTGCCAATCACGCCGTTACCTTGCGATGTGGTCAGTCAGGCGATTGCGTTCCGTCCTAAGGTCAATCACCTTGCGCTTGAATGCTGGAGTGATAAAGAGATACAAATCTCTATTGATAGCTTGTCAGCCGCCAATTCAGTTCAGTCGAATTATGACGAAGAGAAACCTTATGTGTTCGGCAATCTGACGCTGACACACGATGAGCTCACCAGTGTGCGTTACTTTCTTGAGATGAAAACCTTTCAAGAGGTGGCTCTGCTTCGAGGTTGCCAAGAGGCGGAAGAAGCGCGGCGACTCTATATCATCAAATGCAAACTGGGCTGTGAACCTCAGCCTGATTCGGTCTTCTTTAGAAAACTGGTGGAACATGGAGTGACAGTCGCATGTCTGGACAGTTTCATCACGTATCGCTAACGGTCAGCGATTTAGTCGCCAGCCAAAATTTCTATGCATTGTTTGGTTACCAGCTTGAACGAAGTTATCGGGATGAGCAGGTCACCATTCATATGTTGGAAAACCAAGGCTCGAGAATCGAGCTTTTTCATTTTTATGGGGACGTTTCAGCCCCAGTTTCTGAATCATTGATCGCGTTAAAAAGAGTGGGCATCACCCATTTCGCTTTACGTGTGAATGATCTTGAAGCCTTTCATAGAAAATTATCGGAAGTCACCAACATCACTACTATTTACAACGCTAGGCTAGGTAGTTTCCGTTACTTTTTCTGTTCAGACCCCGATGGAAATCAATTAGAACTTATAGAGGAGTAAAACAGAATGTCACTCACCTGGAAACAGCGCACCAGTGCTGTCCTTGGTAATGCCATGGAGTTTTATGATATCGCTGTATTCGCATCGATATCTATGTACATTTCCCAGCTATTTGCCACCCAAGGCATTGAGCACTCAGAGCTGGTGGTGTGGGGCGTATTTGCCCTGAGATTTTTGATCCGACCTTTTGGCGGCGTTGTGATTGGCCGCTACGCCGACAAATACGGGCGTAAACGAGCACTGGTTTTTTGTAACCTTCTGACTGGCTTAGCTACGGTATCGATGGCATTTGTACCAGTCGACACGGTCGGACAGTACGTGGTGGTTGTGTTCTTGTTCTTCCAAATGATTCAAGCGTTTAGCTTTGGGGGCGAATACCCAACCCTAATCAATTACCTTCTCTACGATGCGAAGAAATCAGAACGCTCACGTGTGAGCAGCTTGATTGTTGCGAGTTCTATTGTCGGTGTCATCATTTCTCTCCTTATCGTTGCAGGCTTAGAGCATTACTTAACGGCAGAAGAAATGAGTGCTTGGGGCTGGCGAGTGCCGCTGCTAGTGGGTGTCGCGAACATTATCGTAAGCTTATATTTGCGTCTTTCTCTACCTGAATTGCCGAAAGCAGAAGCGGTAGCAAGTAAGTCGAGCCGTCAGATCATTGCCAAAGTGTTTTGTATCTCCATTCTTGGTGCGGTGGTGTTCTATGTTCAGAACCTAGCGAGCGGTATCTTGGGCAAAGCGATGGGGATTGAGAACCTCGCACTGATCAACTCGTCAGTACTGGTGGTATTGCTGTTCGTATTTTCGTTTGTCGTCGACAAAAGTTCCTCACCACAACAAGCATTTAAAGTCGGAGCGCTGTTTATGCTGTTTGCAGCGGTCCCCTTGTTTGCGCTACTTGGTTCCAGCGAATTCATCTGGCAAGCGTTAGCAGTGTTGGGTATCAGTACGTTGGCAGCGATTATTTTAGGTAACTTGGCCGCGCTGTTATGGCAGCAATCTGCTAACCAAACCACCAGCTTAGGTATTGGTTATAACATTGCATTGTCTATCTTTGGTGGCCTAACACCACTGATCGTGACAGAAGCCATGCTGCTTAGCTCCGCCTATGTGGGTGTTTATGTTGCGATCGCGACATTACCGGGGCTAGCAGTGCTGTATCGCTTCGAGAAAGGTAACCAGTTAAGCTATCAGTAAGGCACAGAAGTGATAATTTGGGCATCAAGTTCAGATGCCCAAATCAGATTACTTAGGCTGATTCACTATTGCGATGAATATTCTTCACTGCACGGCCTGACGGATCTGCACAAGACTGGAAGGATTCATCCCAAGCGATAGCATTAGGAGTCGAACAAGCTATTGTTTTGCCATGAGGAACACAAAGAACTGCTGAGCTGCCTCCGAAAAAGCTTTCAAAGATACTCCGGTATAAATAACCTTCTTTCGTTAACGGTGTGTTTGTTGGGTACTTTAAACTAGCTCTTTCCATCTCTGGTGTGGAGACTTTAGTTTCAGCATAAGAATGGATTTTATCAATCCAAGAATATCCAACCCCATCAGAAAATTGTTCTTTTTGTCGCCATAGAATCTCATCAGGCAAGTAGTCGATGAAGGCTTCACGAAGAACTTTCTTTTCAATCACACCGTTACCACACATCTTTGAATTGGGGTTTAGAGTCATCGCACATTCCACAAACTCTTTATCTAAGAAAGGAACGCGGCTCTCAACTCCCCAGGCTGCCATAGCTTTGTTTGATCTAAGGCAATCGTATTTATGAAGTTGTTCTAGTTTAAGAACGGTTTCATCATGAAATTCTTTAGCATTTGGAGCCTTGTGGAAGTACAAGTAACCACCGAAGAGCTCATCACTTCCTTCTCCAGATAAAACCATCTTCAATCCCATAGCCTTAATCTGCCTAGCCATTAAGTACATGGGTGTTGCAGCTCGAATAGTAGTTATATCGTAAGTTTCTAGATGGTAAATAACATCTTTAATTGCATTAATGCCATCTTCAATATTGTAAATCACTTCATGGTGAATGGTTCCAATACTATTTGCCACCTCTCTAGCTGCTTTTAAGTCAGGAGAGTTTTTTAGACCAACAGCGAATGAATGCAAAGGATTAAGACCCTTCGAACGCCTTATTTTCTGAGCGACAGATGCAATGATTGAAGAATCTAGCCCTCCAGATAATAGTAGGCCGAATGGAACATCACACATCATGTGCTTTTCGATAGATGTACATAATGAGTCGTGAATAACTTTCAAGTTGGAAACGTTATTTTTGACTGAGTCATACTCTTTCCAAGAGTAATGATTGTATTGTTGTGGAGTATCACCATCTTTGCTCCAAATATAGTGACCAGGTGGAAAATCCATAACGACATCACATATATCGATAAGTGCCTTCATCTCAGAAGCTACATAAAGATTATTATTTTTATCAAATCCGTAGTAGAGCGGTATTATTCCTATAGGATCTCTCCCTATTAAGTAGTTGTCCGTTTTGGAGTCATAGATTGCGAAGGCATACATACCACTTAAATAATTAAACAGTTCAACACCATATTTATTGAATAATGGAATTATTACTTCACAGTCTGAATTAGTTTCAAAATAATATGAATTAGAATAATTATTTTTGAGTTCAATATGGTTGTATATCTCACCATTTGCAGCAAGATATAAATCTAGTTCGTTGCTATGAATTGGTTGCTTACCATTTTCAATACCAATAATAGATAACCTTTCATGGGTCATTGAAAATGTGTCATTGGATATGGATGACGAGTCATCTGGACCTCTATGTCTAATTTTTTTAGACATTTTCAGAGCTGTCTCTTTTAGGTTTTTATTTTTATATTTTGAGTGTATAAATATAAACCCACACATAAGCTTACCTTTAATTTTTTATTATTTTCCATACTGCTTGTTCGTTTAATTTAATCAATATTGAGATCAACTTCATAACGATAGCAGTATAAATAAATCTAACGACTAAAATCCAAAACAATGCTCCACCCATCATGAATATAATTATAGTATCTTCTATTATTGAGTGGAATAAGTTCATCGAGGTAACGGAAAGCAGAACATCATCCTCATCTAACTCTCCTTTCTCTACTTCTTCAAGGAGTAGAGCTCCCCCATACACGAGTCCAAGTGTCATACCAACAAATGTTATAGGAGCACAGTTTTTTGAGACTCCTATTAAGCTAAAATATGGAGATAGTATTTTTCCTAACTTATGAACTAGGTTAAATTTTTTCAGTAAATCAAGAGTTAGGACTAGTCCAACTAGCATGAAATATACCAAAATATAGCTCTTTAATTGAGATACACACCATGAAGAAAATGATTCTTGTAGTGAACTTGCCTCACCTATCATCACAAGTGCAGGCTCATTTAATAGGTTGAAAGTATTGAACGCAAAGTTAAATAAATAGGCAAGAATTAATGATCCACTTAGTCTTAAAATAAGTGAGAAAATAGCACTCACGCCACACTTTTGAACCATGCGAATCTCAAGAGGAAGGCCATGTGATATTAACATCATAATCCCAAGAATTGTTACTTGAGCTGATGTTACTTCAACGTTACCAATTAACGTTACGAAGAGTAATGCACCTGTCCATAAATTAGTAAACATGGTTACAGCCCATACCAGCCCCATAATTCCTGGGAGGCCAACTGATATCATGATTGGCTCTAATAAAGTACCGATAAAGTGTATTCCTCCTACTTCATCCAATAGCTTGACACTTATTGCAATTGGTATCATTAGCTTTATTACACTTATCCACAATAGAAATGAGCTTCTAATGCTTGATTTAATAAATTCAGTCATAAGATCCCTATACCTCTATACCTGCACTTTTTAGTGTCTGCGTTGCTGATGAGTAGTCGAGTATTCCGAGGTTTTTTAGAAAAGCGATGGTCGGCCTTGCAGCAAGGAGCATTTCTTCCATCAAAACATCTTGAGTGTACACTTCAGATATAATCTTTCTGGATTCATTACGATTTATCCCAGAAGCTTGAGAAAAGTAGAATCCTAGTCTATCAATATCCGGATAACTCCTAGCAATAGTGGTTTCAGCATATATTTTTGCAACAATTTCTCTTTGCCTATCATTAAAATTTTCCCAGGACCACTTTCCTAGTGCTCTGAACTGAGATGCATGGACTACTTCATCTTCTTGGTGGGAACGACAGTTATCAACTACTGCTGAATTAATTAGCTCATCATTTGTGAATAACCCTAATTCTTTAGAGATCCTCGTCTCAGTAACTACACCAATTATCATATTAAATATAGCGATATCTCTTTCAGTCTCCAAAAACTCTTTCTTGTCAAATAGCTTTCTCAAAAATAATGGCATTTCCTTGTCTTTCTCATACACTTCCAGATGAAATAAATCTTTTATTGCATTTATAAATGTAAGAGCTTGGGCTGCGTGATGACCTTCATCTGTCACAAGTTTATATAAATCTTCCAGCGGGGTTTGTGGAACTTCAATTGGTAGAAGATGTAAATCTCTGATAGCGGGGATCACAATATTGTGCTCCACAGCGATTGTATCGTGTAAGAAACCTAGAAACTGTGCAGCCCCAAATTTTTGGCTATCAAATTCATTAGAAAAGTAAGGTTCTAGGCTTCTATTTTTAGGATAAAAAACTTTATTTTTTTCAATTTTTACTTCGGTTTGAAAAAATTGATCTGTGAAAGTGGGATTTTTGCTGAGCTCAGAAAAAGTCAGATAGTTTGGATATGAATTCATTATTATTCCTTTATTATTAGTTATTAATTAGTTGGAAAGCATCTTTTCCTTCATCACATTCTGGACAAATGTAATCATCTGGCAGATTATGAAATAAATGTTCATTTTCTTCACTTTTTTCGTCATATATGTACCCACATACAACGCATACATACTTTTTCACTATTTTCTCCTTTTTTATATAGTGAATGTTTGGTTTATTATTGGAAGTCCAACCTTAATGAATAAGTTGTAATTGTTTTCTTCTAATTTTGATTTTTTATCAAAAATATTTTCAGATATAATAAGTGCGCATTTATTTATAAATTGAAGGTTGCTTATTGTTTTTCCTTTGTAACTTGCACAATCACCTAATGCGTAAATATTGTCTATATTAGTTTTAAGCTGGTTATTGACAATGACTCCATTATTTATATTTATATGGCTACCCTCAATAAATCCAACATTAGGTTTTATCCCAATAGTTTCTATAACTAAATCAACAGGTAAGATTTTTTTTTCTTGATTAGAACTGAAATGTATTTCGTTTGTTGATTTCTCTTTCTTGTATGAGATATCTTCACAATTCTTTAGTACTTTAACGTTCCTTTGTGATAGACGATGTTCAATTTCATTGCTAATGCTTTTTGGTGCAGTGTTTTTTAAAATAAGTTCTTTATTGCAAAGAAGGTAAACCTGCTCAAGCTTACAAGAAAGATCATACGCTATCTCGCATCCAACAACCCCAGCGCCTACTATCGCTACCGATTTAGCATTTTTTATTCTTTTCAATAGTTTCCTATAGCCTTCAATACAGTTGTAGCTATGGATAAAAAACGTTGATGTCAAAGATGCAGTGGACTTTTTAGGTGTAGCTCCTGATGCTATGACTAGAGAGTGGAATGCGATTTTTTGGTTATTATCTAGTGCAATGTAGCTTTCTTCAGTGTTGATCGAAATTACCTGAACATTTGATAATACAGAACATGATAAAGTGGTCTCTATTTCTTTTTTGTTTTTTATATTCAGTGATTGCTCGTCAAAGTCATTCTTGCATATTAGTGATAGCTTGGGCTTTGTGTACGTATAGCCATCCCCATTAGTGATGAGAATTAGTTCTACTTCTGAGTTAATCTTCCTGATGGCTTTAGCTGCAGCGATGCCGCTAGCTCCCGTCCCAATTATAACTATCGGCAGTGCCATTGGGCGTTCCTCAATAATCTATGCATAACATTTAACCTAATGATTCTTATGACTTATTTGTTAGTGTTATGATACATTATGAATATAACGATCAATTAAGGCTGTAAGGACGGCTAATGGACTTAAGTGGACAAAATATTCCTGCAAATAAAATGATTGATCTTAGGATTACATCATCTGCTGTAGGCAAAATTATCCATATGGCAAAAGGAATGGAGGAGGACTTTCATGTGCATACATGGCATCAGTTGGTTTATCCGGTTACAGGTCTGTTACAGACTCAAGCTAAACAAAGTAAGTTTTTGGTACCGAGGACGACAGCCGTCCTTGTTCCGGCAGGTGTCGTTCATGCCTCTAGTGCATTGACTGACACAGTATTCTTGGGCATATACATTAATCCTAATATATGCCCTGAGTTTGAACATCGAATTATGTCGGTTTCAGTCTCTGCGTTTATGCGCGAGCTGATGTTGACCTTAAAGAAAGAGTGCGAATCTGAGTCACTGGATAGTGAAATAAGAACGGCTCGCTTGATTGAAGTCCTTTACGACCAAATGAAGGAAAGTCAGACGGGAGACTTTAGCTTGTTGATACCTCGTGATAGACGCATTAAGTTAATTTTTGAGAAACTTACTGAAGAGCCATCTCTAAACTACACGTTGAGCGAGTGGAGTAATGCTGTAGGCGCTACTCAAAGGACATTGACTAGACTGTTTAGCAAAGAATTTAGTACTTCATTTTCCTTGTGGAGGCAGCATTTGAGATTAGTTTGTTCTTTGCCATTGCTGGAGGAAGGACTACCCATTCAATCTATATCTCATAAAGTGGGGTATCAAAATGATTCTTCCTTTATAAAAGCGTTTAAAGCTAGGTTTGGCATGACTCCTATTCAATTTCGAAACAACCATGAGACTTTGTATTGACGCTCGATTAATAAATGGATGCAATAAAAAGCAGGCCATTGGCCTGCTTTGTCGTTTGGTTTGATTAACGCATGGTAACAAACTCTTCTGAGCCCGTTGGGTGGATAGCCACCACAGAGTCAAAGTCTGCTTTGGTTGCGCCCATCTTCATTGCAACGCCGAAGCCTTGGATCATTTCATCTACCGTGAAGCCGATACCGTGTAGGCCTACTACGGTTTCTTCTTCACCGGCACAGACCAGTTTCATCTTACATGGTTGGCGATGCTTAGTGACCGCTGTGTACATTGCGGTAAAGCCAGACGTATAGACTTTGATGTTGTCTTTGCCGTACTTCTCTTCAGCTTCTTGGGTTGTCAGGCCGATAGTGCCGATTGGCGGGTGGCTAAATACCACCGTTGGTACTAGGTTGTAGTCCATCTTGGCTTCTGGCTTGTTGTTAAACAGGCGCTCAGATAGCTGACGACCTGCTTTAACGGCCACTGGCGTTAGCTCGATACCGCCTTCCATGATGTCGCCGACACAGTAGATACCAGGCACGTTGGTCGCTTGGTATTCATCAACTTTGATGTAACCACGGTCATTAGTTTCAACACCCGTTGATGCTAGGTTAATCGCATCGGTTGCTGGATGACGACCAATAGCCCAGATCAGTGTATCGACGTTTTGCGTGTTGCCGTTCTCTAGGTGAAGCGTCAGGCTGCCATCGGCTTCCTTAACCACTTCTTTTGGCACTGAGTGGGTGTGTAGTGTTGGGCCTTCCGCTTCCATCACTTCAACCAGCGTCTCGATGATCATTGGATCAAAGCTACGCAGTGGTGATTCTTTACGGCAGAAAAGGTGAGTGTCTGTGCCAAGAGCGCTAAGTACGCCAGCAATTTCAACGGCGATGTAACCAGCACCAATAACCGCTACGCGTTTTGGTTGCTCGCTTAGTTCGAAGAAACCGTTTGAATCGATGCCGTGCTCTGCACCTGGGATGTTAGGAATCGTTGGACGACCACCTACAGCGATTAGGATGTGATCGGCGGTGTAGTGCTCGCCGTTCACTTCAACGGTTTTCTCGTCAACAAACTTAGCGAAGCCTTTAATAACATTGACTTTGTTGTTGCCAAGTACGCGATCGTAAGATTGGTGAATACGACCGATGTAAGCTTGACGACTTTCAACCAGTTTGCTCCAGTCAAAGCCTTTCACGTCAACGTCAAAACCATAGTCTTCAGCGTATAGGTTCATCGCTTCAGCCACCTGAGCACCATGCCACATGACTTTCTTCGGTACACAACCTACGTTTACACACGTGCCGCCTAGATCCTGAGCTTCAATCAGCGCAACTTTAGCACCATACATCGCTGCTCGGTTTGCTGAAGCAATACCACCACTACCGCCACCGATACAGATATAGTCAAAATGAGTCGCCATTACTTTCTCCAATTATTGCGGGATTAAGGCGCTGTGCGACATGTGTTGCCCAGTCGCAAGCTCCCTGCGAGTTTTAATTCATTGTCTTTGATATGGAGGATAGATCGGTTGAACTCAATCTACCCTGTTTAATTTTTCTTCGGCCTGCGCTGTACATTGAGCGCGAGTGTCCGTTATTCCGGTACAATCCAGTCTACTTTGAAATGACCGGTTGCAGGCGCAATTGCTTCTTTGAGGAAAGGCAGAATGGCGTTCATCTGGCTTTCCAGCTTCCATGGAGGATTAATCACAATCATGCCTGAGGCGGTCATCCCGTGTTCATTGCTGTCCGCCGCAACACCTAATTCAATTTGTAAGATCTTACGGATGCCAAGGCCTTCAAGACCTTCAATCATGTCTTCAATGTCGCAGCGATTAACGACCGGATACCAGATAGCATAGATCCCCGTGGCCCAGCGTTTATAGCTCTGATAAATCGCTTGGACGACATCACGGTATTCCTTCGCCAGCTCGTAAGGTGGGTCAATCAGTACCAGACCACGACGCTCCTGCGGCGGTAAGCTCGCCTTCAAACGCTTGAAGCCATCTTCCTTATAGATGCTGACCTGACGGTCGCGATGGAACTCTTGTTCTAATAACGGGTAGTCACTTGGGTGAAGTTCCGTTAATACCATGCGGTCCTGTGGACGCAGATGCGCGCGAGCGACACGCGGCGAGCCTGGGTAGTAACGCAGTTTGTCACCGTTGTTCAGTGTCTGAATCGATTCAAGGTAGCTTTGGATTTCTTCTGGAATCTCAGTTTGTTGCCAGACACGCGCGATACCGTGTTTGTATTCACCTGTCTTTTCTGACCATTCGTGGGTTAAGTCATAGCGACCCACTCCTGAGTGGGTATCATGGTAAACAAATGGCTTATCTTTTTGCTTGAGCGCGTTGAGGATAAGGCTTTGAACAATATGCTTAACCACGTCAGCATGGTTGCCTGCGTGGAAACTGTGGCGATAACTTAACAAAATGACACTCTCTAACTGGTGACAACACCGGGTAATTTAATAGCTGTAGTATACGTCACTATTGAAAATTGCTGAACCTACCTATATTTACTATTTAAGACGAACGAGAAATAACAAAGACGAACCCGTCAGTTCGCTTTTTGCCAATAAAAGGAATGCTTTATGTCTAATCCTCTTCTGAGCTTTACCGATTTGCCCCCGTTTTCTGAAATCAAACCTGAACATGTGAAACCAGCCGTTGAACAGGCGATTGCAGACTGCCGGGCGAAAATCGATCTGGTACTGGAAGGAAACAGCGACCCAAGTTGGGAAAATGTCGTTGCGCCGATTGAAGAAGTGGATGATCACCTAAGCCGCCTTTGGTCACCTGTGAGCCATATGAACTCGGTGATGAACAGTGATGAATTGCGTGAAGCGTATGAAAGCTGCTTACCTCTTTTGTCCGAATACGGCACTTGGGTAGGGCAGCACAAAGGGTTGTTTGAGGCATATAAGGCAATTAAAGCGAGTGAGGCATTCGCTGGGCTGACTCAGGCACAGCAGAAAACCATCACAGACTCCCTGCGTGATTTTGAGTTGTCAGGCATTGGTCTGCCAGCCGACGAACAGCACCGCTACGGTGAAATCAGTAAGCGCATGTCTGAGTTGGGTTCTAAGTTCTCTAACAATGTGTTGGACGCGACCATGGGGTGGGCCAAACACATTGAAGATGAAAAACAATTGGCAGGTATGCCGGAGTCTGCACTGGCGGCAGCCAAAGCAGCGGCAGAGTCCAAAGAGCTGGATGGTTACCTGCTAACGCTGGATATCCCATCTTACCTTCCGGTGATGACTTACTGTGACAATCAGGAATTACGTAAAGAGCTCTATGAAGCTTACGTCACTCGTGCCTCGGATCGTGGCCCGAAAGCGGGCGAGTGGGACAACAGTGAAATCATTAACGAGCAGTTGAAGCTGCGTTATGAAATCGCCCGTATGTTAGGTTTCAATACCTTCAGTGAGAAGTCTCTGGCGACTAAAATGGCAGAAAACCCATCGCAAGTGTTGGGCTTCCTCAATGATCTTGCCAGCAAAGCCAAGCCGCAAGGCGAGCGTGAAGTTGAAGAGTTGCGCCAGTTTGCTAAGAGCGAGTTTGGTGTTGAAGAACTCAACCTTTGGGACATTGCTTACTACAGCGAAAAGCAGAAGCAGCACTTGTTCCAGATTTCTGACGAAGAGCTACGTCCTTACTTCCCAGAACAAAGAGCGGTAAGTGGCTTGTTTGAAGTTCTGAAGCGTGTGTTTGGTATGAATGTCAAAGAGCGAGAGGGCGTTGATGTTTGGCATGAGTCAGTGCGATTCTTTGATATTTTTGATGCCAACGATCAGCTTCGAGGCAGCTTCTACCTTGACCTGTATGCGCGTGAACACAAGCGCGGCGGTGCCTGGATGGACGAATGCCGTGTACGTCGTATCAATGCGAAAGGTGAGCTGCAATCACCAGTGGCGTATCTGACCTGTAACTTTAACAAACCGGTTGGTGACAAGCCTGCGCTGTTTACTCACGATGAAGTCGTGACTTTATTCCACGAGTTTGGCCACGGTATTCACCACATGCTGACTCAGGTCGATACTGGCGCAGTTTCGGGCATCAACGGTGTACCGTGGGATGCGGTAGAGTTGCCAAGTCAGTTCCTAGAGAACTGGTGTTGGGAAGAAGAGGCGCTGGCGTTTATCTCTGGTCACTTCGAAACGGGCGAACCACTGCCAAAAGAAATGCTGGATAAGATGCTGGCCGCAAAGAACTTCCAGTCGGCGATGTTTATTCTTCGTCAACTCGAGTTTGGTTTGTTTGATTTCACGCTGCACACTGAATTTGACCCTGAAATCGGTCCTCGCGTGCTGGAAACACTGGCGGATGTGAAATCTAAGGTCGCTGTCTTGCCAAGTCTGGAGTGGAACCGATTCTCGCACAGCTTTAGCCATATCTTTGCTGGTGGTTACAGTGCAGGCTATTACAGCTACCTGTGGGCGGAAGTACTTTCTTCAGATGCTTTCTCACGCTTTGAAGAAGAAGGCATTTTTAATACCGATACCGGTAAGAGCTTCCTAAATAACATTCTCGAAATGGGTGGCAGTGAAGAGCCAATGGAGTTGTTCAAGCGATTCCGTGGTCGTGAGCCGCAAATCGATGCCTTGCTGCGTCATTCAGGGATTCGTGCTTAAGCACTGAGCTTTGAAACTAAAAACGCCCTCCAATTAGGAGGGCGTTTTTGTATTGGGTTTAACCTTGTAGCTTACTCTTAAGCAGCTTATCCAGAGAAACCAAGCCCGGTCCCCAGACTACGACGTTGAGAATCATCAGGCCCCAGAGCTGATGGTCGTAGAAGCCTTTCTCCCACAGCAGCGGGTAGGAAACGACGGCAATGATATTGAATACGAACAAGATGGCCGCCATTGGGCGGGTCAACAGGCCGAATGCTAAGAAAGCAGGCAGAATAAGCTCGGCGGCGGTACCGATGTAAGCGGCCAGCTCCCAAGGTAAAATTGGCACCTGATATTCGTACTCAAATAGGTACAGAGTACTGTCCCAAGAAGCAATTTTAGTTAGGCCAGAATTGAAGAAGACCCAGGCAACCCAGAGTCGACAAAACAGTAGCAGCAGTGGCACAAAGACGCATTGGGCTTTATCGACTAAGGCGTCGTAGCTCTCGATCATGTTTTTTATTGCGTTAGACATAGTAACAATCCTTATTCTTATTGGGCGAGAGAAAACCCAGAAATTAACTGGTTCTCCAGTAGTACTCCCAGATAAGGTAGGTGCGTTTCAGGGATTTCCCCTAGCGTGCAACCTGAGCTGAGATACTGAAGCAGTTCAAAAGGCAGCTGATCGAGCGACATAGTCCAACATTGACCGTCGGGTTGACTGATGATCACGCCATATTCGGCCTGATTGAGCGTCAGCTGTTCGAAATCATTATTCTCAATGGCCAGACGCAGCGAGTACACCGCGTAGGGCGAATGAAAAGGCAAAGTGCCGGGCGAAAGATGAAAATGGATGTAAGGCTGCTGCTGCTCTGCGACTTCCGCTAGGCGAGCAATTGGCAAAATAGCTTCTGGTGTTTTGACACCACCTTGAAGCTGTTGAGATAGGTCGATTTGCCATTCAAAACGTGCCACATCCGCAGCATAAGGCGCAGCCTCAACCACTGCAGGGAAGGCTTCTATGGTAGTCACGAAATGTTCACCATAGTAAGTCACGTCACCAGAACGAAGAGGGTGGTTGAGCACATGCTGACGAGCTAATTGTTCAAAGCACTCTTCACCCACCAGCGCCAGTACCATAGGGTAAGTAGCCTGAAGTACTTCGCTTAAGCTGATGATGAAATTGTTGCGGTAAATCTGCATTCGTTCGTCGGCACTGAAGGTATCAGAGCAGATATCACAGGCATCACCCGTCGCCTGATAGTGCAGAGCGCTGGCGAAGTTTTTTTGCAGTTCTGCTAGAGATTGAGTCATGACGCCTTTCTCCCCTGCAGAGCGTCAAACTGAATCAGCCTCTCACTGGCTTTATGGCATTCTGCCAGTAACACGTCAGGCTGAGGAATATCCAGATCCCATTCAATCAGTGTATGGCGCGGACCGTGAGTCGCCAGCCATTGTTCGTATAGTGTCCACACTTCATCAGAAACAGGTTGGCTGTGGGTATCAATCCAGATTTCACCTTTTTCCAACTGCTTAATCGTAAAGCCTGCCAAATGAATTTCATCGACTTTATCGGCGGGAATCGCGTTGATATAGGTCTGGCTATCGAAACCGTGGTTAAAGGCGGAAACGTGAATATTGTTGAGATCAAGCAGTAGTCGGCAATCGGTGCGCTTCTGTACTTCAGCCAGAAATTCCCACTCGTCAATCGTAGAGTGAGCAAACTTCACGTAGCTCGATGGGTTTTCTATCAGCATTGGGCGCTGAATATAATCCTGAACTTCGATGACATTGCGACAAAACACTTCCAAGGCTTCTTCTGTATAAGGCAGTGGCAGAAGATCATTGAAATAGTGGCCGCCATTTTCACTCCAGCTGAGATGATCGGAGACCAAAAATGGGTTGACCTCATCAATGAGCGATTTGAGTTGTTTAAGGTGATTAGGGTTGACTCTTTCAACGCTGCCCAGTGATAAACCAATACCGTGACAGCTGATCTGGTAGTCATCCATCAGTTTGCGCAGGCTTTGTCTGGCTGGTGAGTAGGGCTGAAAGTAGTTTTCACTGTGGATCTCCAACCAAGATAAGGCGGGCTTATTGTCAGTGAAATAATCGATATGAGGAGAGCGCAGTCCTACACCCACCTGGTCGTGGTAGTTGTCCTTATTCACGAACTCTTCCTATGCGAGTAAAACAAAAATAAAGGCGACCGGGTTGAGCCTAGGTCGCCTTATCCAATCTATTAAGAAGACTGAGTGCTACCGCCAGCTAGCTTGCCACATAGTCCTTTAGGAACGACTACGAAGGCATCTTTCTGGTTATCTTCTTTTGCAGTACCTGCACAAGAACTGGTTTTGGTTGCACAATCATTTTTACCTGCTTTTGAAACGCCGTAGCATTTCTCTTTCTCTGCAGCAACAGCAGGTGCTGCAGTGAGCATTGTGCCACCTAGAGCTAGTAGACCAGTAACAGCAGCAGTAACAGCAAGATTAGACTTTTTCATAGTAATTTCCTCAGACTTTTCCTTTCTTAGTGAATACCCAAGTAATCTCCGTCAAAACGGTTCTTTAGAGGTCACTTGGGTATTTTTCACAAGCTAATTCATCAACTTGCTTAATTAAAAGGATAGAAAAAGCGCAAATAAACTTTCAGAAAAAATATAAAAAAACGCATTATTATTGGTTTTGTTTATTTAAGGCTATGTTTTATAAAGAAAATGCAACATAAAAAATTTGTGTTTTTTCTTCTGAAATAGGCAGGGTGTTTAGGTTATAATCGATTTTCATGTATAGATAACCAGTAGCTGAACTCATAATGGATCCTTCATTACTTCTTGACGGCCTCAACGATAAGCAGCGTGAAGCCGTTGCCGCTCCACTTGAAAATTTACTTGTCCTAGCGGGCGCGGGGAGTGGTAAAACCCGGGTGCTGGTGCACCGTATCGCGTGGCTGATGTCGGTGGAGCAGGCGTCTCCTTTTTCCATTATGTCGGTGACGTTTACTAATAAAGCCGCAGCGGAAATGCGAGGCCGTATTGAAGAGCTGATGATGGGCAGTGCTTCTGGGATGTGGAACGGCACCTTCCATGGTATCTGTCATCGTATTCTGCGCGCGCATTACCTTGATGCTAAATTGCCGGAAGATTTTCAGATCATCGATACGGATGACCAGCAAAGACTGCTGCGTCGTCTCATCAAAGCGCAAAATCTGGATGAAAAGCAGTGGCCAGCACGTCAAGTGAGCTGGTGGATCAACGGCAAGAAAGACGAAGGTCTGCGTCCAAATCATATTGACGCTTACCACGATCCTGTGACTAAAACCTATCTGCAGCTCTACACGGCTTATCAGGAAGCGTGTGACCGTGCGGGTTTGGTCGACTTCGCCGAAATTCTTCTGCGTGCTCATGAGTTGTTGCGTGATAACAAATTTGTCCGCGAGCACTATCAGGCACGCTTTAAACATATCTTGGTGGATGAGTTCCAAGATACCAACAACATTCAATACGCTTGGCTGCGAATGATGGCTGGTCCAGAGTCACACGTGATGATTGTAGGGGACGATGATCAGTCTATATATGGTTGGCGCGGTGCTAAGATTGAAAACATTGAGAAGTTCACCCGCGAATTCCCAAGCGTAAACACCATTCGTCTGGAACAAAACTACCGCTCGACCAAAACCATCCTTGAAGCGTCCAACACTCTGATTGCCAATAACACCGAGCGTATGGGTAAAGAGCTATGGACTGATGGCGTCGAAGGTGAGCCTATCTCGGTTTACTCTGCTTACAACGAGTTGGATGAAGCCCGTTTCGCGGTCAACAAGATTAAAGAATGGCAGGAAAAAGGTGGTGCACTGAATGATGCCGCCATGCTCTACCGTAACAACGCCCAGTCTCGTGTATTGGAAGAAGCGTTAATTCAGGCTGGCTTGCCATATCGTATCTACGGTGGCATGCGATTCTTCGAGCGTCAGGAAATCAAAGATGCGCTGAGCTATCTAAGATTGATGGCAAACCGCAATGACGACGCGGCGTTTGAGCGCGTGGTTAATACACCAACACGTGGGCTCGGGGACAAAACCTTAGAGACGATTCGTTTTGCAGCGCGGGATCGTGGTTGCACCATGTGGCAAGCGAGTGTTGCTTTGCTCGATGAGCAAGTTCTGGCTGGTCGAGCGGCGGGGGCGTTAAGCCGTTTCGTTGAGCTGGTCAGCGCGCTGGAGGATGATACTTGTGAAATGTCTCTGCATGAGCAGACCGACCACGTGATCAAATACTCCGGCTTGTTCGCTATGTACGAGCAGGAAAAAGGTGAAAAGTCCAAAGCACGCATTGAGAACTTGGAAGAGTTGGTAACGGCAACGCGTCAGTTCGAAAAGCCGGAAGAAGCAGAAGAAATGACCTTGCTTACGGCATTCCTGACCCACGCCGCGCTTGAGGCGGGTGAAGGTCAGGCCGATGAGTTCGAAGATGCGGTGCAACTGATGACCTTGCACAGTGCAAAAGGTCTGGAATTCCCACTGGTGTTTATGGTCGGCGTCGAAGAGGGGATGTTCCCAAGTCAGATGTCCGCTGAAGAAGCTGGGCGCTTAGAAGAAGAGCGCCGACTTTGCTACGTGGGGATGACACGTGCGATGGAGAAACTCTACATCACTTATGCTGAGATGCGTCGCTTGTACGGTCAGGACAAATACCATAAACCGTCGCGCTTTATTCGTGAATTGCCAGAAGGCTGCTTAGATGAAGTGCGTATGAAAGCGCAGGTCAGTCGCCCAGCAAGCTCGGGGCGTTTCAGTCAGACTGTGGTCAAAGAGAGTTTCAATGAAACTGGCTTTAGCCTAGGTGCAAGGGTGATGCATCCAAAATTTGGTGAAGGGACGATCATCAATTTTGAAGGCAGTGGTCCACAGAGCCGAGTTCAAGTCGCATTCAATGGTGAAGGCATCAAATGGTTGGTGACGGCTTACGCTAAGTTGGAAAAGCTCTAATTTTATCTTGCTCACACTCTGGCGGTTAAATTTTGCTCTTATGTCGAGCTTGTTTAAATAATAGGTAGGCAACGTCTGATAAGAGGAAATCGCTATGCCGTTCAAACAGTTGGCGAACCACCAACAAGATCTAACTGCTGAACTTAATGCCATTGCTCAGCAGTTTGGTCTTCACTCTCTATTGATCATGGAGTCGACACCAGAAACCATGATTGTTTTTGCTGCCAACCAACAACCCATTTATAACGCCGGAGATGCAGGGCCTAAGAGCGTCCAGCCCGGTTGTCATGAGCTTTACTGCGAGCGGGTTGTGGATACTCAATCGCCTTTACTTGTCGCAGATGCGGCGGCAGATGAAGAGTGGCGAGGCAACGAAGATCTGGTGAAGTTTGGTTTAGGCGTCTATTACGGATTGCCTATCATGCATCGCGGAGAAGCGATTGGTACGGTGTGTGCACTGAATGATAAAGCGTTCGATTTCGCTGAGGGAGAGCCTAGTGCTATTGAGCGCTTAAATCAGCTTAAGCTTCGAATTGAGCAGTTGTTATAGAATGAAAAGAGCGGCGATGAGCCGCTCTTTTGGATCTTGAGGGACTTAGATCGCAGCAAGTGCTGACTGGTAATCCGGTTCTTCAGTGATTTCGCTGACAAGCTGTGAATGAGTGATCAAACCTTCTTCATTTAGGCAAACTACCGCTCGTGCTGTCAGGCCTGCTAATGGACCTTCTGAGATTGCGACACCGTAGTCTTGAGCGAACTGTGGTGAACGGAACGTTGAGGCATGCTGAACCCCTTCAATGCCTTCAACCTCGCAGAAGCGGCCCGCGGCAAATGGCAAATCTGCTGAGATACAAACTACCACTGCATTGTCTTTTCCTGCTGCCTGCTCATTAAAGTGACGAACACTCTGAGCACATACTGGCGTATCTATACTTGGGAAAATATTCAGGATGACTTTTTTGCCTTGCAGCGACGATAGCGTCAGCTCAGACAAATCGCCGGCTGTCAGAGCAAAGTCTGCTGCCTGAGTGCCTTTTTGTGGAAATTCGCCTGATACCGGAACTGGGTTGCCCTGAAATGTTACCTTGTTCATTTTTTCTTCCTTATTGATAGTGTTTATCGTGATTGAACTTACATCACGACGTTAACCTAGCACGTGGTTGGTGGGGAACAAAAAAAATGTCAAAAGTTAGATGCGAGTAAATCTTGATGAATTTTTAGAGACGCAGATAAAGAAAAACCCCGAGGGCTTGCGCCCATCGGGGTTATAGTCTTACTCGCAGCAATCCGGCTACTAGAAGTGCTCCATGCATCAAATCCTTGATAGTATGCTGATGTCCTTCAGCTTAGTCCATTCATCGCCATCCTAGCGGTGTCCTTGACCCTATCCTGGTCTGCTAACAATCCTCGTTAGCTCACTTCGCTTGTTCCTTGAGCGGTGTCCTTTTCATCATCCTGATGATAAGTCCTTTCCTCGTCCAGAGGTGTCCATTTCCCATCCCTAGTAGCAACCATCCTAGTTACTATTGAGTCCGTTCAATGTCCTATTCGCTATCCTTGCCGATTGTTCATCCTGAGCAACCGTATCTTCTTCCTGAAGATTACCAAATCCGTGGTAATTCCTGTTCCGTGTCAGCATCCTTCCGACAGGTTTAATATTACGTTTTTGACGGTTTTCAGCAATAGCACAGAATTTGACTTATTGAATAAAAGTTTGGTCAAAATTAGAACATTTCCTTTTATTACAATAGGATATGTACGATAAGTTGTAATACTCTCACTAAAAAAGCTATTTTTGCTCACCAGCCTGTAAGAGATCTCGCACAAGCCGGTGAGCAGATCGACGCTATTGGCCGATAGCGGCACCTTCGCGTCTTGGGTCTGCAGCGCCTTCTAATTCATTATTTTTGAATAGAATTGCGTGTAGGCCAGAATTTAAGTCACGAATATTCACTTCGAAACCCATTTTCTCCAGCTCCGATTTGAACTTTTCTGCCTCTGTACCTTGCTCAATATCTAATGTACCGAAGCGATTCAGTAAGTGTGGCTGGTTGATGGCTTGTTGAATATCCATATCCCATTGCGTGTGAGCAATGATCGCTTGGGCAACATAACCGATGATGCGGCTGCCACCTGGAGAGCCGATCGCCATGTAAGGTTTGTCGTCTTGCATGATGATGGTCGGTGCCATTGAGGAGCGAGGGCGTTTGCCCGGCTCTAAGCGGTTGGCGATAGGGTAGCCATCTTTGTGGGTACGAAACGAGAAGTCGGTCAGCTCGTTGTTGAGCAGGAACCCATTGGTCATCAAGCGTGAACCAAACGCGTTCTCAATCGTGGTGGTGATCGACACTACGTTGCCCTCTTTATCAACCACATTGAAGTGGCTGGTAGATGGCAGTTCGATGGATTCATCACGGCTTTGGCGCTGAGCGTAGTCCCAAGGTGGTGTGCCCGCTGGTGCTGACTCGAGTGCTTTCCCTGGCGTGATCAGTTTCGCGCGCTGTTTAAGGTAGTCTGAGTTGATCAAACCTTGAGTTGGCATAGGGACAAAATCTTCATCGGCCATGTACATGCCACGGTCTGCAAAGGCTAAGCGTGAAGCATCGGCGATAACTTGCCAAGATTTGGCGTTATCAGGGCCCCAGTTTTTGAGATCAAACTGCTCTGTCATCGCCAGAATCTGACCCACGGTAAGGGCGCCAGAACTTGGTGGACCCATTCCGCAGATGTCGTAGCTCAGATAAGCGGAACAGACAGGTTGGCGCTGTTTTATTTGGTAAGCATCGAAATCGGCTTGTGCCAGTACGCCCGGGTTGCCAGCGGCTGACTGAACGGTACTGACAATATCGCTTGCAATCTTGCCCTGATAAAAGGCATCTGCACCACCTTTGGCGATGGCTTCGAGAGTCGCCGCGTATTCAGGATTCTTTAGTAATGTGCCTTGCTGCTTGGCAGAGCCATCACTATTAAAGAAATAGGCTTTTGTGGCAGGGAAACGCGACAGGCGCTCTGCATCTTTCTCAATTAAGGTTGCTAGACGAGGGCTGATGGTAAAACCGTTCTTAGCGACTTCGACCACAGGCTCAATCAGCTTTTTCCATTCAAGCTTGCCGTATTTCTGATGAGTATCCCACATCAGTTTTACGGTACCTGGCGTACCGACAGAACGGCCACCTACGACGGCATCGTAAAACTGCATCGGTTCGCCCTTCTCATCTTGGAAAAGGCGAGGGGTTGCGGCTAAAGGCGCAGTTTCACGGCCATCATAAGTCGTTAACTGCTGCTTTTTGGCATCCCAGTAAACCAAGAAGGCGCCGCCACCAATCCCTGAGGATTGCGGTTCAACCAGACCCAGCATGAGCTGAGTGGTAACCATAGCATCGATAGCGTTGCCGCCTTGCTTGAGGATATCAGCGCCCGCTTGTGTCGCGAGCGGGTTGGCGGCGGTGACCATCCAGTCTTTGGCCTTAACCAGTTGCTTTTGTTCTAAGCCACTACTGTGTTCTGGGGCAACTGAATCGGCAGCCTGATTCGCGGCAGCACCAACGGACGTTAATAATAGGCACGTCGTTAGGAAAGTATGTTTCCACTGCATCTTGTTCTCCTTGTTATTTATGCAGCGACAAGAGTGACAGTGGAGTAACTTTGAGTCTAAGGATTTGTTATGAAAATGTAATCTCGAATCAAATTTTAGACACTTGAAAGCAGGGCGGACAGGGATTGCCACAAAATGCTTAGGCCGATAAGTGTGAATAGCACGCCACAAAGGCTATCGATATATACGGCCAGAGAATGAATTTTTCTCTGCATACGTTGAGTTGATAAGGCCCAAGCAAGAAACGAGAACCATAGCAAAGACAGCCCCCAAAGAATGACCAACGCCATTCCTTTGCCGGTTAATGACATACTGGCTGGCACTAAGCTCGACATCAGGCTGACAAAGAATACCAACGCCTTTGGGTTGAGGATGTTAGTGGCAAAGCCGCGCGAAAAAGCCTGACGCTTGTTGTTCAGTAATAAGCTGGTTTGAGCGGGCGGCTCGTCGTTTTGCTTGTTATTACGTAGTGTTAACCAACTGGCCTTGAGTGCGCCGTAGCCTAGGTAGAATAAGTAACTACCGCCAGCGAGTTGCAGCACCGCAAATAAAGTCGGCTGCTGGTGAACAAGGTAGCTGACGCCCGTTAGGCTCAGTACAGAGTGAAGCAGAATGCCAAACGACAAGCCAAGCGCAATGTATAAGCCCGTCTGGCGACCATAACGTGTTGCGTTTTGTACCACTAGCGCGAAATCCGGCCCAGGGCTCATCAAAGCGATAAAGTGGACAGTGGCTAACGTGGCAAGAATGGTCAGTTCGTTCATGGTAAGGCTCTTTGATAATTGATGACCGGATTGTGCCCTGTTCGAAAGAGTAATGATTGTAAATTATTGGCACTGAACCTTAGAAGGGGGAACACCATAAGTGGCTTTAAACGCTTTGCTGAAATGGGCTTGGTCGTAGAAACCAATCTGGTGTGCCACTTCGGTACCGCAGACACCGCTTTTGAGCAATTTAAAACCTTGCTCTAAGCGCAGGCGGCTCAGCCAGGCGTAAGGTGTCAGACCAACTTTGGCTTTGAAGTGACGCTGGAACTGCGTTGGACTGAGGTCACACAGCTGGGAGAGTTGTTCAAGTCTGACTGGCTGCGCCAGATTCTCCATCAGATAGTCTTTTAACGTTGAGACTGACTGATTACCTAGCGGGACAACAGGCTTTTGCTCCAGAGCACCATAATGGGTGAAAAGCTGTTCGAAGCCTTCGTAAGGCAGGCAGTCTTTCGCCAGCTGACTGAGTTGGTTATCGGCTAACGCACTGTGCAACTGAGCGAGAGGATTGAAGATGCGCGAATCGGAGACAATCAACTGATTGAATTGGATCTGAGCGCTGTTTTGTTTCAGCTCGGCTAATTCACTGAACCATTCCGGCTCGACGGAGAACACGCGCACTTGATAGCCACTGTCGAGCATAGAGCGCCCGTCATGCAGTTCATCCGGTGGCATGATGACAATTTGCCCGGCGCCAACATTGTGGCTCTGACCTTGATAATGGAATTTTTGCTGGCCGTGTGTGATCAACCCGATATGAAAATCAAGATGATAGTGGCGCTGAAAGGCAAACTTCTGATAGTTGGCTTCAATCAGGCTAATCTCTTTATTCTGTGTCGTGTGATAGTTGACCTGGTCCATAAAACAAAAAAGATTGGTGAAACTTTCACCAAGCTTATATCGGCTGTGTCACATTGTCTTGTAAAAAACGATCACTTTGCCGTTGCAACTTTGCGTGATTGCTTGCTGGTTTTAAGGCCGTCGAAGCTAAAGACCACTAGCGCGCCCCAGATAAAGGCGAAGGTGATGGCCTTGTCTGTGGTAAAGGCCTCGCCGTACACCAGTACCGCCAGCAAGAACATCAGGCTTGGGCCAATGTACTGGAAAAAGCCCAGAGTTGAGAGCTTAAGGCGTGTGGCAGCGCCAGTGAAACACAACAGCGGCAAAGTGGTGATAACACCAGCGGAGATCAGCAGTAGGTTTAGGTTCATCGGGTTCGCTGAAAAATCGGAAGTCGGAGAATCGGCAATCCACAATAAATACACCGCTGCGGCAGGCAGCATTACCAGTGTTTCAATGAATAGGCCCGTTTGAGCATCTAAGCTGACTTTCTTACGCAATAGTCCGTAAAAACCAAATGTCAGTGCCAGAGCAATGGCGACGGTAGGCACAGAGCCAAAAGCGATCAGCTGAACCATCACACCACAAGCTGCCAGTGCCACAGCAAACCACTGCAATTTACGTAGCCGCTCGCCTAAGAACAACATGCCGAGCAGCACATTAATCAGAGGGTTGATGTAGTAACCGAGACTGGCATCTAGCATGTGATTGGCATTTACCGCCCAGATAAAAATCAGCCAGTTCACTCCCACGAGTAGTGAGGTAGAAACCAGAAACAGCATTTTGGTTTTGGAGCGAATCACATCTCGTACACCACGCCAGCGACGACCTACATGTAGCAATACCGCTAATAGAACAAAAGACCACACCACTCGATGGCTGAGGATTTCAAACGGTGAAACCTCACTAATGGCTTTAAAATAGATCGGTGCAATGCCCCACATGGTGTAGGCACCTATGGCGAGAAGGACGCCTTGCCGTGCTCTTTGCTGTTCTTCTGGTGTCATTGACGTTTACTCAAAGGATGATTTTTGCAAAAGGAAGCATCCAGTATACGAATGAGTCAGTTAATCACCTAGCAATTTGCGGTTTTATTCACATCCGAACACTACTACAATGTGCCCTTTGCATTTCCCCACTCTTTGCTCAATCGAGATATCAATGACCGCGACACTGCTTGCCGAACAATCTGATCCTTCACCGACTCCACAAAGCATACTGGAGGATGTGTTTGGTTATCAGTCGTTTCGAGATGGTCAGCAAGAAGTCATTGAAGCAGCCGTAAACGGTCAGGATAGTTTGGTCATCATGCCGACGGGTGGCGGTAAATCACTCTGCTATCAGGTTCCGGCCTTAGTTCGTGGCGGTTTAACACTGGTGATTTCTCCTCTGATATCACTGATGAAAGATCAGGTCGATCAGCTTAAAGCAAATGGTGTTTCGGCAGAGTGTGTCAACTCTTCCATGCCCCGCGATGAGTTGATTTCGGTCTACAATCGAATGCAGTCAGGCCAGTTGAAGCTAGTGTATGTGTCACCTGAGCGTGTGCTGATGCGTGACTTTATTGAGCGTCTTGAAAGCCTATCGCTGTCCATGATCGCCGTTGACGAAGCACACTGTATTTCTCAGTGGGGACATGATTTCAGACCTGAATATGCGTCGCTCGGCCAGATCAAACAGCACTTTCCTCATGTGCCTTTTATGGCGCTGACGGCGACGGCCGATGATGCGACGCGCAATGACATCATGCATCGTCTGCAATTGAACGAGCCGCATATCCACCTAAGCAGTTTCGATCGCCCCAACATCCGTTACACCTTGGTTGAGAAACACAAACCAATTTCTCAGGTGATCCGTTTTCTCGACACGCAGAAAGGCAACTGCGGCATCATCTATTGCGGTAGCCGTAAGAAAGTTGAAATGGTGACGGAAAAACTGTGCAACAACCATATTCGTGCCGCCAGTTACCATGCTGGCTTAGAGGCAGACGAGCGCGCTTATGTGCAAGAAGCATTTCAGCGTGATGATATCCAAATTGTGGTCGCGACGGTGGCGTTTGGTATGGGGATCAACAAACCTAACGTGCGCTTTGTGGTTCACTTTGATATTCCGCGCAACATTGAATCCTACTATCAGGAAACTGGTCGCGCAGGTCGGGACGGCTTGCCTGCGGAAGCGATGATGCTGTATGACCCAGCGGACATCAGCTGGCTAAGGCGGATGTTGGATGAAAAAGACGATGGGCCACAAAAGCAGGTTGAAGCGCATAAGCTCAATGCGATGAGTGCTTTTGCTGAAGCGCAGACGTGTCGTCGTCAGGTGCTGTTGAATTATTTTGGTGAGTACCGTGAGCAGCCTTGTGGCAACTGCGATATCTGTTTGGACCCGCCCAAGCATTTTGATGCCACCGAGCAGGCACGTAAAGCGTTGTCTTGTGTTTACCGAGTTAATCAGAGCTTTGGTATGGGGTATGTGGTTGAAGTCCTGCGCGGAATGCAGAATATCCGCATCCGTGAAAATGGCCACGACAAGCTCACTACCTATGGTATTGGGCGTGAAAACAGTCACGATTACTGGGTGAGTATTTTTCGTCAGTTGATCCATAAAGGGATGTTGTTCCAGAACATTACTCGCAACTCGACCTTACAGCTTACTGAGGAAGCGCGCCCACTATTGCGTGGCGATACCGCTCTTGAATTAGCCGTGCCTCGTCTGGATACCGCCGCAAGAGCGGCTAAGTCCGACAAACTCACCAGTAAAAACTACGACAAAAAGCTGTTTGCCAAGTTGCGTAAGTTACGCAAAGCGATTGCCGATGAAGATGGTTTACCACCGTACGTGGTATTCAGTGATGCCACCTTGATTGATATGGCGGAAATTTTGCCAACCTCTTATGGTGAAATGCTAGCGGTCAATGGAGTAGGGCAACGTAAGTTAGAGAAATACGCGGATCCATTCTTAGATTTAATTCAGGAGCACATTACTCATCATGGTTGATTCAGTGCAGCAAACGGAATTTGGTTTACTTGAGTATCAAGCGCAAGAAGGGCGTATCATCATTCGAGCTCCGCGTTTTGATTTTGATAGTTTTCCTCAACTGGCCGATAAGCTGATAAAACTCCTCTCTGCGTCTGTGATTGAAAAGCAATGGGACGCCGACATTCATTCGTGGTTGATTGATTTTGAGGGGTGTCAGCTGTTTCTCAAGTCCGAACATTACAGTGAAAGCATCTGGTTAGAAGCGTTAGCCATCGAAGACAGCAAAGAAGAGCTAGACTACCTTGCGGGCTTGTTCCAACGTGGTTTTTAACTAAGTCAACGATTGCATAAAGTCTAGTTGTTGCGACTCATGTTGGTTAATGTATAATCGCCCGCCGCGGTATTTATCATATTTGAAGTTTCACTTGTTTAGATGGCTTGAGCCTCTGTTATTGGGACTTTGACTGTGCTGAATATCGAATCTAAATTCATTTAACATTATTGGTAAGAGTCTTTCCGTGGCTTGGAAGAGATTCGCTTTGGGTTCCCTCACCCCCAAACCAAACTAAAAAGGTATCGCATGAGTAACTTTACCCCTGCGCAGCAGCGCAAAGCCCTTTTCTTGTTAGTTCTGTTTCACCTGATCATTATTGCGTCGAGTAATTATCTGGTTCAGCTTCCCTTTACCATCTTTGGTTTTCACACCACGTGGGGCGCTTTCACTTTTCCGTTTATCTTTTTAGCGACCGATCTGACAGTACGAATTTTTGGTGCCCAACTTGCGCGTAAGATTATTTTCTTGGTGATGCTACCAGCGCTCGCAGTGTCCTATGGCTTATCAGTGTTGTTTTTTGAAGGGCAATTTCAAGGTTTCTCACATTTAGGTGAATTTAATCTGTTTGTCGCGCGTATCGCGATTGCGAGCTTTATGGCGTATTTGCTAGGGCAAATCCTAGACGTGCATGTGTTTAATCGCCTGCGCCAGATGAAGCAGTGGTGGATTGCCCCAACGTGTTCCACTTTGTTTGGTAACGCGCTGGATACTATTGCTTTCTTTGCCATTGCGTTTTACCAAAGCCCAGATCCATTTATGGCGGAGCACTGGACCGAAATCGCGCTGGTGGATTATGGATTCAAACTAGTGATCAGCTTAGGTCTGTTTGTGCCTATGTATGGTGTGCTGCTGAATTACTTGGTTAAGAAGCTCACAGCCGTTAATCCTGACTTTAAAGTGATTGGCGCTAAGTAAGGTTCGCTCCTCGAAAACAAAAAAGCCCGACAAGTTATCTTGTCGGGCTTTTTATTTGTTCTTTAGTTAGTTGGCAATGATGCTCAAAGGCCAGCCAATGTCACTCTGACGGTTGGCTTCAATCTCTAACTCGGCCGCAGTCAGAGGATTGGCTTTCAGCCACTGGTCAGCAACCGTCAGGGTGAGCTTATCGCCTTGTGATTGAAGCGCGATGTTCGGCTCTAAATCCGGATTGCGACGATGGGTCAGCAAAACCGCGAGACGTAGCAAACGTAATACGCGTTTGGCGCTGTTACCTGACAGCGCATGTTGCTCTGGTAGAGAAGTCAGTTGCTCGCGATAACGACGTGATACTTCACCAAGAAAGTGCTTTTGTGCTCGGGTATAACCCGGTAGATCCAGGTTTTGTAGCAAGTAGGCACTGTGCTCGCCGCCTTTCTTGAAATCAATCGTCAGACCGATTTCATGCAGCTTAGCCGCTGTCTCTAGCAATACGCTGCCCTGAGCTTCAGCAATCCACTCAGCTTCACATTGCTCAAGCAATTTACTGGCTAAGGTGGCCACCTGCTGACCGTAAGCCGTATCAATTTGGTAGCGGGTTTGAACACTGGCAATTGTACGAGCACGAATGTCGTCTTGCTTGAGTTCATCGACCATTTCATACACTAGGCCTTCGCGCAGTGCGCCGCCAGCCAGTGTCATCGAATCAATTTCAAGCAGTTCAAAGATAGCGATGAGAATCGAAAGACCGCTTGGGAAGACCAATGCGCGTTCTAGCGTTAGCCCTTCAATCTCAAGTTCTTCCAAATGATCCGCTAGCATGGCTTGTTTTTGCAGACGCTTGAGTTTGGCGTGAGTAATGACCTCGTCCATACCTTGTGCCAGCATAATTTCCTGCAAAGCCTGAACCGTACCAGAAGCACCGACACACACGTCCCAACCAATTTGAGTGTATTGCTCAAGGATAGGTTTCAGCGTTTCTTTAGCCGCTTCAATTGCATTATTAAAGTTGGTTACGGTGAGCTGGCGGTCTTTAAAGTGACGTTCCAGCCAAGTAACACAACCCATTTTCAGGCTGGTCAGTGCTTTGGCTTCGAAACCTTCACCGATAATAAGTTCGGTACTGGCACCGCCAATATCGACCACCAAACGACGACCGCTGCCGCCAGATGTGTGGGCAACCCCTTTATAGATAGTGGCTGCTTCTTCTTCGCCACAGATCACTTCAATTTTGTGACCAAGAATCTGGTTTGCTTTCTCAAGAAAGATATCCACATTGGTGGCGGTGCGCAGTGTTGCGGTGCCCACAATGCGGATATTTTGGGTTGGAATATCTTGAAGTCGCTCTGCAAATAGACTCAAGCAGTCCCATCCGCGTTGCATGGCTTCCTGGCTTAAAGCGTTGTTGTCGTCTAACCCAGCGGCAAGACGAACCTTACGTTTAATTTTTGCCATAGTCTGAACGCTGCCATCAATGTGACGCACAACGAGCATGTGAAAACTGTTCGACCCGAGGTCGATGGCTGCGTAGAGCGGGGAAGAAACTGCTTGGCTCATAGACGACTTAAGAATCCTTTTGGTGACGTTGACGAGAGCGGTTGTTGTTACGACGGTTGCCTGAGCGTGAGCCACCAGTATTGGTGCGACGTTGTTGCGGACGGTTAGAACGCATACGTAGCGGTGCTGGTAGATCTTCGATCAGTGCACTTGGGTCGTAATCTGAAACAGGAATGGTGTGCTCAATGTACTCTTCAATTGGCGGTAGGTTGATGGCGTAGTCTTCACAAGCAAAGCTGATTGAATGGCCACTTGCGCCTGCACGACCCGTACGGCCGATACGGTGTACGTAATCTTCGCAATCGTCTGGTAGGTCGAAGTTAAACACGTGGGTCACTTGAGGGATGTGAAGGCCACGAGCTGCCACGTCTGTTGCTACTAGCAGGTCAACTTCACCTTTAGTGAACTGCTCTAAGATGCGTTCGCGCTTTTTCTGAGGTACGTCACCCGTCAATAGACCAACACGGTGGCCATCAGCCGCTAGGTGACCCCATACGGATTCACACTTGTGTTTGGTATTGGCAAAGATGATCGCACGCTCTGGCCACTCTTCTTCGATAAGAGTCTGTAGCAGAGACATTTTGTGTTCGTTAGACGGGTAAAACAGCTCTTCCTGAATGCGGTGACCTGTTTTGACTTCTGGCTCCACCACAACGTGTTCTGGGTTGTGCATATGTTCGAAAGCCAGCTCTTGAACACGGTATGACAGAGTCGCAGAGAACAACATGTTCAAGCGCTCTTTTGGTTCTGGCATACGACGGAATAGGAAACGAATGTCTTTGATGAAACCAAGATCGAACATGCGATCCGCTTCATCAAGCACAACAGCCTGAATATTGTTCAGGTTGAAGACACGCTGCTTGTAAAAGTCGATGATGCGACCTGTGGTACCGATTAGCACGTCCACACCTTGCTCTAACTTAGCAAGTTGCTTGTCGTAGCTCTCGCCACCGTAAGCTAACGCAGCTTTAATGCCGGTTTCTGCAACCAGAGGTTCAGCATCATTGTAAATCTGAATTGCCAGCTCACGGGTCGGTGCCATGATAATCGCACGTGGTTGAGTCGGCTTGCGACCTTCGTGCTCTGGTGTGTTCAGAAGATGGTTAAAAGTAGCAGTCAAGAAAGCCAGGGTTTTTCCTGTCCCTGTTTGAGCCTGACCTGCAATGTCTTGGCCGGTGAGCAGTACCGGCAACGCCAAGGCTTGAATTGGGGTACAAAACTCGAACCCTTTTTTCTTCAAACCTTCAACAACTTGGGGGTGTAAACCCAAATCGGCGAACTTTTGCTCTGTGATATGCGTCTTTTTCATGGCTATAGAATATCAGCTTAAGCTTGCAATACGAAAGTAAATACATTCCAATAGGGCATCTAAATACTGGTTATCATCCAACCAGTTCCGAAAAAACACATTGGAGTGGAAGATGAGTGATAAGATTTTGCAGCTAACTGATGACGGTTTTGAAGCCGACGTACTAAACGCTGCAGGCCCGGTTCTTGTTGATTTTTGGGCAGAATGGTGTGGTCCTTGTAAGATGATTGCTCCTATCCTGGACGAAATCGCCGAAGAGTACGAAGGCAAACTCACTATCGGTAAACTGAATATCGACCAAAACGCAGGTACTCCACCTAAATTTGGTATTCGTGGTATCCCAACGCTACTACTTTTCAAAGATGGTGGCGTGGCAGCAACCAAAGTAGGCGCGCTGTCTAAGACTCAATTAAAAGAGTTTTTGGACGCTAACCTATAATTGGGTTGTTCTGATAAGACCGTGCATTCACTTCAATGCACGGTTTTGTTTTTGAAGCCTAACAAAATCTAGACTAGGCTAGTATTTAGTGCTAATTTATCGCACGTTAAATAAACAAGTTTCTCTTCTTGGTCGATCCTGTGACCAAAATTCATCTTAACTAAAATAACAGATCCTATTTTGACTAAAAAAGTATCCACCACAATGAATCTAACAGAACTGAAGAACAGACCTGTGTCTGATCTTGTCAAACTTGGCGAAAGCTTAGGCCTTGAAAACCTGGCGCGTCTAAGAAAGCAAGACATTATCTTCGCCATCCTTAAAGCACACGCGAAAAGTGGTGAAGATATTTTTGGCGACGGGGTTCTGGAAATACTTCAAGACGGCTTTGGCTTCTTGCGCAGTGCAGACAGTTCTTACTTGGCAGGCCCAGATGACATCTATGTCTCTCCAAGTCAGATCCGTCGTTTCAACCTACGTACGGGTGATTCCATTGCAGGTAAGATTCGTCCACCGAAAGATGGCGAACGTTACTTTGCTCTGTTAAAAGTCAATACAGTTAACGATGACAAGCCAGACAACGCGCGTAACAAGATTCTATTTGAAAACTTGACGCCACTGCACGCAAACGAGCGTATGGTGATGGAGCGTGGTAACGGTTCGACTGAAGATATTACTGCACGTGTTCTTGACCTGGCTTCACCAATTGGTAAAGGTCAGCGTGGTCTGATTGTTGCTCCGCCAAAAGCGGGTAAAACAATGCTGCTGCAGAACATTGCTCAAAGCATTGCTTACAACCACCCTGAATGTGAGCTAATGGTACTTCTTATCGACGAACGTCCTGAAGAAGTTACCGAGATGCAACGCCTGGTTAAAGGTGAAGTGGTTGCGTCAACGTTTGATGAGCCAGCGTCTCGCCACGTACAAGTTGCTGAGATGGTTATTGAGAAAGCAAAACGTCTTGTTGAACACAAGAAAGACGTGGTTATCCTGCTTGACTCTATCACTCGTCTAGCACGTGCATACAACACAGTTGTTCCTTCATCAGGTAAAGTTCTTACTGGTGGTGTGGATGCAAACGCACTGCACCGTCCTAAGCGCTTCTTCGGTGCGGCACGTAATGTAGAAGAAGGCGGTAGCCTGACGATTCTAGCAACAGCTCTAGTTGATACTGGTTCTAAGATGGACGAAGTTATCTACGAAGAGTTTAAAGGTACAGGTAACATGGAGATCCACCTGAACCGTAAGATTGCTGAGAAACGTGTTTTCCCTGCCATCGACTTCAACCGTTCAGGCACTCGTCGTGAAGAACTTCTGACTAAGAATGAAGAGCTTCAGAAGATGTGGATTCTGCGTAAGATTGTTCATCCAATGGGTGAGATCGACGCGATGGAGTTCTTAATCGATAAGTTAGCCATGACGAAGACCAACGATGAGTTCTTTGATGCCATGCGTCGCCAGTAAGAATTTGTGACTCCAAACGCCATCGACCTTGTCGGTGGCGTTTTTGTTTGCATTCTCATTTGATTGGCCTCACAATGAGCGAGAATGTTAAGAGGAGGTTAACATGCAACAAGGAATGTTGTCGTCGGTTCTCCTATGCACATCTTTATTGATTGGAGCGCCAACGGTTGCTGCGAAGGAAATGCAGCCCGAAAAAGCTGAGCTGTTACTTCAGGATAAGCAGATTCATCTGAAAGTTGCAGAACTGCTCCAATATGCTGTCGAAGATAATATCGACTCACTCAACTTCGCCCTCGAAAGACTGTCGCTTCCTCAACAAGAAGTGGCGCGTTTCCTACTGCTCAAAAAAATTGAAGATCAAAACGTCATCTTGACGCCAAAAATGGCTTTGTTCGTCGAGCACCAAAAAGCTATGGTTCCAACCTATCAAGTGTTGGAAAGAGGTGATGGCTATGAGTTTTCCATTCCTGCCTTTAACTATCCAGCCATCGCCAGCCGTTTACTGAAACAGTGGCAGCAAGATCAGTCGACACTTGAGTTTGTGTTGAGTGCAGAACGTGGCGAGCTGGATCTAAAGCAGTGGTTGTCGGGTAGTGATTACCAAATCCAAGCGCGTGAAGCGTTACTGATTCGTGAGTTAGACAGCTTATCGCCAGAAGCAGTACAAGGTTTAGTGGTTCAACTTACCGGAGAGGCTGTGACCAGTTGGCTGCCATCCTCACAGGTGATGGTGCGTTTAGCTCAGGTGAGTGAAAACCCTGATGTTTACAAACTGCTTTGGTTGATGCGTGCCGATTTTCAAAGCCAGTCCGAGCTGAGTCGTTTGGCAAAGGTCGGCGATGAATTCTCGGTGAATCAGATCATGCTCGCTTCTCATAACCCGAGCCTTAAAGAACAAGCCATTAAAGAGCTAACTCGTATCAAACCCATGACGGATGAGGTCAAAGCGTTTTTGATCGACAGAATGGCAATTCGTGATGAAGCTTCAATGGTAGCGACAGAGCTGGCAAATCAAGGTTACACCTCATGGCTAGAAGAGCTCGCCAGCCATAATCAAAAAGTACGCAGCAGCGCGATTTTGAACGTGTTATCACAATAAAAATAACCTTATAGAAAAGAGGGATCGGAAGATCCCTCTTTTTGTTATACTGCTTGCACTTTAATCAGTCACAGAAGACCTATGAGTTTTAAGGATTTACGCGACTTCATCGCCCACCTTGAGCAGGGAGGGAAGCTTAAACGCATTTCCGAGCCTGTCGATCCACATTATGAAATGACAGAGATTAGCGACCGTACTTTACGTGCAGGTGGCCCGGCATTGTTGTTTGAAAATCCCATTGGCTACGATGTGCCTGTGCTGACCAACTTGTTTGGCACTCCTGAACGGGTTGCGATAGGTATGGGTCGTGAAGACGTCAAAGATTTGCGTGAAGTGGGCAAATTGTTGGCTTATCTTAAGGAGCCCGAGCCACCACGTGGCTTTAAAGACGCGTTAGAGAAACTGCCTGTTTTTAGACAAGTCTTAAACATGCCAGCCAAAAGGTTACGTAAAGCTGCCTGTCAGGAGATTGTCTGGCAAGGTGACGAAGTTGATCTCGATAAAATCCCTGTGATGAGTTGTTGGCAAGATGATGTCGCGCCTCTGCTTACGTGGGGGTTAACCGTGACTCGAGGGCCACATAAAAAGCGCCAGAATCTTGGAATTTACCGTCAGCAGAAAATTGGTAAGAACAAAATCATCATGCGCTGGCTAGCACACCGTGGTGGCGCCCTTGATCTGCGTGACTGGATGAAAACCAACCCGGGAGAGCCTTTCCCTGTTTCAGTCGCATTTGGTGCTGACCCAGCCACTATATTAGGCGCGGTAACACCAGTACCAGATACCTTATCTGAGTATGCGTTTGCGGGCTTGCTTCGAGGCAGTAAAACTGAAGTGGTTAAATCTGTGAGTAATAACATTGAAGTGCCTGCCAGTGCAGAGATCGTGCTTGAGGGTTACATTGACCCGAATGAGTATGCGGACGAAGGGCCTTATGGTGACCACACTGGTTATTACAACGAAAAAGAAAAACACCATGTTTTTACCATTACGCATATCACCATGCGTAAGGACCCGATATATCACAGCACTTACACAGGACGTCCGCCAGATGAACCTGCTGTATTGGGTGTAGCGTTAAACGAAGTGTTTGTTCCTATCCTGCAAAAGCAGTTTCCCGAGATTGAAGATTTCTACCTACCGCCTGAAGGCTGTTCGTACCGCATGGCGGTGGTGACGATGAAAAAGCAATACCCAGGGCATGCTAAGCGAGTCATGATGGGGGTATGGTCTTTCCTTCGCCAGTTTATGTACACCAAGTTTGTTGTAGTGTGCGATGAAAGTGTCAATGCGCGAAGTTGGGATGATGTCGTGAAGGCCATGTGTGAGCATATGGAACCTGTTCGCGATACCTTAATGATTGACAACACGCCTATTGATTCTCTCGACTTCGCCTCACCGGTTGTAGGGCTTGGCTCTAAGATGGGCTTGGATGCAACGATTAAATGGGATGCCGAAAAGGCCTCTGACCCAGAGTTAACATCCGCAAGCCAAACAGCGATTACGGATGAGCAGTTACAACAACTTCGTCAGGCATTCCCAGAAATTGTTGATATTGCTTTACCAGAATCTGCTGGCGCTGATCGCTTCATGGTGGTCTCGATGAAGAAAACACACGCTATGCAATCGAAAGCGGTGCTTAATGGTGTGTGGGAGTTTCTCAAGCAGTATACGGATGCCAAGTTTGTTATTCTCTGCGATGATGACGTCGATGTGCACGATTGGAATGACATTATCTGGGCGATCACCACTAGAATGGACCCTAATCGTGACACCGTTAAAATAGAAGCAAAAGAAGGTCGCAGTTCTAAGTTAGGTTTGGATGCGACCAACAAGTTTGAGGGAGAAGTCCAGCGAGAGTGGGGCATCCCAATCAAGAAAGATTCTCAGTTAGTTGCGCAGGTCGATGCAAAATGGAGTAAGCTGGGAATATTATGAGCCATTTGGTGACCTTGCAGCCGCAGAATATACAATTCGATGTGCAGGAAGGGGAAACGGTATTGGAAGCTGCGCTCAACCATAACATCAGCTTCCCAAACCGTTGCCAAGTGGGAGCGTGCGCAGCGTGTCTGTGTCGGAAAATAGAAGGTCGAGTCACTTATCAGCTTGAGCCAATGCTCACAGAGAAAGAGCAGCAACAAGGCTGGGTGTTTGCTTGTCAGGCCTTCGCAGAAAGTAATTTGGTACTTACTTTTGAGGAGTAAGTAAGAGGAATAACATGACCATCCAATGTAAAGTAAAGTCTATTGAGCCGTTAGCTTGTAATACCTATCGAATTCTGTTGCATCCAGAGACACCAGTCAGCTTTAAAGCCGGCCAGTATCTAATGGTTGTGATGGGAGAAAAAGATAAACGTCCATTCTCTATTGCAAGCAGCCCTTGCCGTCATGAAGGCGAGCTAGAGCTTCACATTGGTGCAGCAGAGCATAACGCGTATGCTCTTGAAGTTGTCGAAGCGATGCAAAACGCATTAGAAAATGATGGTGACATCAGTATTGATGCGCCTCATGGCGATGCCTGGGTTAAAGAAGAGAGCGAACGCCCTCTACTTTTGATTGCTGGTGGTACAGGCTTTAGTTACGTACGTTCGATATTGGACCACTGCGTAGCTCAAAATAAGACCAATGAAATCCACCTTTATTGGGGTGGCCGGGATGAACGCCAACTATATGCTAAGGACGAACTGGATGGTATCGCAGCACAGTTCAGCAACGTGCATTTTATTCCAGTGGTAGAAGAAGCTACTTCTGAATGGCAAGGCAAAGTCGGAAACGTGCTTCAAGCCGTTAGTGACGATTTTGATTCTCTTGCAGAATATGACATCTACATTGCTGGACGTTTTGAAATGGCGGGTGCGGCTCGTGAACAATTTACCCAGAACAAAGGCGCTAACAGCGATCGTATGTTTGCTGACGCGTACGCATTCATTTAAAACTGAATGAAATAGATAGATAAAAGAGGGCTTTTTGCCCTCTTTTTTGTTGTTTTGAACACATTTTCAACGAACGATGAGTTTTTTCAATTTTTTTTGAAAAAGGGCTTGCGCTATCAGAAGGACTCCCTATAATGCGCTTCCACTGACACGGCAGACGCCACAAGGCTTCAGCAGTGTT
>NZ_ACZN01000010.1 GCF_000176135.1 Vibrio coralliilyticus ATCC BAA-450
TCCTCCAGTTGATGTTACTCAACCTTTCAACCTGCCCATGGCTAGATCACCTGGTTTCGGGTCTATATCCAGCAACTCGACGCCCAGTTAAGACTCGATTTCTCTACGGCTCCCCTAGATGGTTAACCTTGCTACTGAATATAAGTCGCTGACCCATTATACAAAAGGTACGCAGTCACACCACGAAGGTGCTCCTACTGCTTGTACGTACACGGTTTCAGGTTCTATTTCACTCCCCTCACAGGGGTTCTTTTCGCCTTTCCCTCACGGTACTGGTTCACTATCGGTCAGTCAGTAGTATTTAGCCTTGGAGGATGGTCCCCCCATATTCAGACAGGATATCACGTGTCCCGCCCTACTCGATTTCACCTAAAATGCGCTGTCGGTTACGGGGCTATCACCCTGTATCGCAGAACTTTCCAGAACTTTCACCTGACGCATTATAGGCTTAAGGGCTAATCCAATTTCGCTCGCCGCTACTTTCGGAATCTCGGTTGATTTCTTTTCCTCGGGGTACTTAGATGTTTCAGTTCCCCCGGTTCGCCTCATTACCCTATGTATTCAGGTAATGATACCTGCTTATGCAGGTGGGTTTCCCCATTCGGAAATCCCAGACTCAAATGACTTTTACTGTCTAATCTGGGCTTATCGCAAGTTAATACGTCCTTCATCGCCTCTGACTGCCAAGGCATCCACCGTGTACGCTTAGTCACTTAACCATACAACCCCAAAGGGTCTTCTAGTCAAACAACCAAAGTTGTCTGCCATTATTTAAACATGATGCAGACTCGATTTTGCCGGACTCAAATATCTTTTTACTTTACTTTTTTATAAAAAGTGAAAACAAAAAGCCAAGAACACTTGAATGTGTGTTGGTACCTAATTCAAAGAATTAGGATTTGAGAACTTTTATTGAATAACAACGCATCTCAAAGAGATGGGGATTGTTGTTATTCGTCAGCTTTCCAAATTGTTAAAGAGCATGTTTCTTCACAAGGAAGTTACATTTTCTAAAGACTTTCAGCGGCAAAAATCCAACCACGTACGTATTACTGAAGTGGTTTGGAAATTTGAATCCAAAAATACTTAGAGAATGGTGGGCGATACCGGGCTCGAACCAGTGACCCCCTGCTTGTAAGGCAGGTGCTCTCCCAACTGAGCTAATCGCCCACATAAGTTTTAATTCTTCGTGGAGAAGAATGGTGGGTCGTGCAGGATTCGAACCTGCGACCAATTGATTAAAAGTCAACTGCTCTACCAACTGAGCTAACGACCCAATGGTATCCCGTAGGGGAGTCGAACCCCTGTTACCGCCGTGAAAGGGCGGTGTCCTAGGCCTCTAGACGAACGGGACACTAAGTTGAAGATATTGGGATATCTTCGTTCTCTTAAACTACATAAACCATCAATCTGTGTGGACACTCACCGTGAGTAATCATCGTATAAGGAGGTGATCCAGCGCCAGGTTCCCCTAGCGCTACCTTGTTACGACTTCACCCCAGTCATGAACCACAAAGTGGTGAGCGTCCCCCCGAAGGTTAAACTACCCACTTCTTTTGCAGCCCACTCCCATGGTGTGACGGGCGGTGTGTACAAGGCCCGGGAACGTATTCACCGTAGCATTCTGATCTACGATTACTAGCGATTCCGACTTCATGGAGTCGAGTTGCAGACTCCAATCCGGACTACGACGCACTTTTTGGGATTCGCTCACTTTCGCAAGTTGGCCGCCCTCTGTATGCGCCATTGTAGCACGTGTGTAGCCCTACTCGTAAGGGCCATGATGACTTGACGTCGTCCCCACCTTCCTCCGGTTTATCACCGGCAGTCTCCCTGGAGTTCCCGACATGACTCGCTGGCAAACAAGGATAAGGGTTGCGCTCGTTGCGGGACTTAACCCAACATTTCACAACACGAGCTGACGACAGCCATGCAGCACCTGTCTCTCAGTTCCCGAAGGCACAAGACTGTCTCCAGTCTCTTCTGAGGATGTCAAGAGTAGGTAAGGTTCTTCGCGTTGCATCGAATTAAACCACATGCTCCACCGCTTGTGCGGGCCCCCGTCAATTCATTTGAGTTTTAATCTTGCGACCGTACTCCCCAGGCGGTCTACTTAACGCGTTAGCTCCGAAAGCCACGGCTCAAGGCCACAACCTCCAAGTAGACATCGTTTACGGCGTGGACTACCAGGGTATCTAATCCTGTTTGCTCCCCACGCTTTCGCATCTGAGTGTCAGTATCTGTCCAGGGGGCCGCCTTCGCCACCGGTATTCCTTCAGATCTCTACGCATTTCACCGCTACACCTGAAATTCTACCCCCCTCTACAGTACTCTAGTCTGCCAGTTTCAAATGCTATTCCGAGGTTGAGCCCCGGGCTTTCACATCTGACTTAACAAACCACCTGCATGCGCTTTACGCCCAGTAATTCCGATTAACGCTCGCACCCTCCGTATTACCGCGGCTGCTGGCACGGAGTTAGCCGGTGCTTCTTCTGCAGCTAACGTCAAATGAATGCGCTATTAACACATCCACCTTCCTCACTGCTGAAAGTACTTTACAACCCGAAGGCCTTCTTCATACACGCGGCATGGCTGCATCAGGCTTGCGCCCATTGTGCAATATTCCCCACTGCTGCCTCCCGTAGGAGTCTGGACCGTGTCTCAGTTCCAGTGTGGCTGATCATCCTCTCAGACCAGCTAGGGATCGTCGCCTTGGTGAGCCATTACCTCACCAACTAGCTAATCCCACCTGGGCATATCCTGACGCGAGAGGCCCGAAGGTCCCCCTCTTTGAGCCGAAGCTATTATGCGGTATTAGCCATCGTTTCCAATGGTTATCCCCCACATCAGGGCAATTTCCCAGGCATTACTCACCCGTCCGCCGCTCGACGCCGTTATCGTTCCCCGAAGGTTCAGATAACTCGTTTCCGCTCGACTTGCATGTGTTAGGCCTGCCGCCAGCGTTCAATCTGAGCCATGATCAAACTCTTCAATTTAAGATTTTGTTCGGCTCAATGAATACTGAACATTACATAAAGTAATGTTTGAATTGACTGTGCTGAATCCGAAGATTCAATGGTCACTTCGTATCATTGAAACCTAATTTGATACCGAAGTATCGAATTGGATTATCATCAACGAGTGCCCACACAGATTGATAGGTTTATATTGTTAAAGAGCTTTCGTTTTAAGCCTTACTCAAAACGGACGGCCATTTTAGCGAGATAAAGTTTAGTGTCAACCACTTTTTTCAAACTTATTTTCAAGCGTTTCCACTTGGCTAATCGACCTTGCTAACTGAGTTTTATTGTTTCGAAACATAAGCTTCGAAGCGTTCCCGTGTCAGCGAGGGGGCATTATAGAGATCGAAATAATCTTGGCAACCCCTTTTATGCATTTTTTTACGTTTTTTTGCCTTTCGGTTAATATTTAAGCCCAAGCAGCCAAATTCCAACCTTATTTTCACAAATTGCTAAACTTTTGGGCAAATAAGGCGACTTTTTTCCAGTTGGTATATTCAACTTCTTTACTGGTGTCGGTCTCGCCGCCAGTCATACTCATGATGAACTTAATCATCACTTTATCGAACCAGTTATAGCGAGGGTAATAAAGCGCACCAGCAAACACACCTATCAGTTCCGGCTTCCAAGGCGATTTGACTAAGAACTTGCGGATGTAAGCACTGCCTTCCGGCGTATCTTTACCTTGGTCTTCTTTTCTGGCGGTTAAATTCACGCAGAAAAAACCGACCTTACCGGACTCCAGTTTCTCTTTGTGTCGCTCAATAAATTGATATAAGCGCTTGTTCAAATGCCCGTACCGTATTGAAGCACCGATCAACACTTTGTCGTATTGCTCGAAGTCGATGTGCTCTGCGCTGTGCAAATCGAGTGTTTCCACAGTCAGGTGTGAAAGCTCTTGCTCAATATATCGAAGAATCTTTTTTGTCTGGCCTTCACGAGAAGAATAGAGAAATAGTGCTTTAGTCACGAAAGCTCCTTAGCTTCGCCAAAAAGTCGGAGTTAGTAGAATCAATAAAGTAAAGATCTCAAGGCGCCCAAATAGCATAGAGACAATGAGTACCCATTTGGCCTTGTCATTCACATCGCCGAAATGCAACGCCACCTCTCCTAAACCTGGCCCAAGGTTGTTGAGTGTTGCTGCCACAGCAGAGAAAGCGCTTAGCTCATCCATGCCTGTTGCAATCAAACCCAGCATACATACTACAAAAACCAGCGCGTAAGCGGAGAAAAAACCCCATACCGCATCGACCACACGTTGAGACAAGGCGGTCCCGCCAACTTTGATGGTATAGACGGCTCTCGGGTGTACTAAACGCTTTAACTCACGCGCCCCTTGCAGGGTGAGCAACAAGATACGTATGACTTTCATACCGCCACCCGTTGAACCCGCACAACCTCCTATAAAGGAAGAAAACAGTAACAATACAGGTAGAAATAGAGGCCACTCTGAAAAGCCAGTTGTCGTAAAGCCGGCTGTGGTTGAGATAGACACCGTCTGGAACAGCGCCTGATCGAACGCATCATAGACGGAATCGTAGGAATGGTGATTCAGCAGGATAAGGAAGCACACGACAAAGAGTAGTGCTTGTATAAAGATGAAAGCGCGAAACTCAGGGTCCTTCCAGTAGTATTTAGGATGGACACCACCGGATGCAAACGCGGCAAAGTGCAAAGAATAGTTACATGCCGAGATTAACAAGAACACCACGGTAATCATGTTAATCGCATAGCTATCAAAGTAGCCCATACTAGCGTCATGGGTTGAGAAGCCACCAATCGCGATGGTCGAAAAGCTATGGCCAATGGCGTCAAACGGCGTCATACCCGCCAACCAGAATGCCAAGGCACACGCGATCGTTAAGCTCAGATAGATGTACCACAGCGCTTTCGCGGTTTCAGCAATTCGAGGCGTCATTTTACTGTCTTTAACTGGCCCAGGAATCTCAGCGCGATAAAGCTGCATACCACCAATGCCTAGTACGGGCAGAATTGCCACAGCAAGTACAATGATTCCCATCCCGCCGAACCATTGAAGAAACTGCCGATAGAAGAGCAAGGCTTTAGGCAACTCATCAAGGCCGACAATGACGGTAGCTCCCGTCGTCGTTAGAGCGGAGAACGATTCAAAAAAGGCATCGGTCACCGACACATTCGGGTTATCAGATAGTAAAAATGGGATCGATCCGGCGCTGCCAATAACCGTCCAGAACAGAACTACGATCAGAAAACCATCGCGTGCTTTAAGTTCATGCTTGTGGCGACGATTGGGCCACCAGCAAATGGCACCACAGATAAACAGGACAAAGAAAGTCGTGACAAATGGCACACCCGCACCGTCACGATAGATTAACGCGACCAGCGCTGGAGCTAGCATTGAGACACTAAAAAGGGCGAGCAATAGCCCGACAATCCGAATAATTGAACGAAACTGCATGAATTGATGATTACTGAAGCTGAGCTTCCGACTTCCTGATTATCTTTATTTTCCGTCTAAAGGGGTCACCAAGGCTTTGGCACCACTTTTATTGATTATGGTTTGGGTAAAGTCACTCACATAGCGAAGCTCGATTTCCACGACCATCTTTACTTGTTCACTATAGTCAGTCTCCACTTCTTGCGCGCTAAATTGCGGCAGTAAGGCCTGAACAATAGCAATAAAGCCATAGTCTAACTCCACTAATAGCTTTGTGGTTATTTTTTTCTCAATTGTTTGAAGAGACTTGAGCGCCTGCTGGACACCGCCGCCATACGCTTTTACTAAGCCACCCGTACCAAGTTTGATTCCACCAGAGTATCGGGTCACCACTGCAGTAATCTCGCCCACTCCAGAACCAGACAGTTGAGCCAAAATGGGTTTGCCTGCCGTCCCTGAAGGTTCGCCATCGTCACTGAATCCCCATTTCATAGAGTCTTCTGGCCGACCTGCTACGAATCCCCAGCAGTTATGCCTCGCATCTGAGTGCTGAGCTTTTACCTGCTCGACAAACGCCTTGGCAGCCTCTATCGAAGGGGTATGCGCTAGCTGAGTAATAAATACACTTTTCTTAATTTCTTCTTCAAATAGAGCAAGTTGAGCAGGAATAAGGTAGGGCTGGTCGTTCATACTATAGGGTCACTTTTTACTATCATGTCAGTTTATCATGCTCGCCTAATAAGAGCCCTTAAAAGATCGGCCACAGCGCACAATGTTAAACACTTGTTTAAAAAATGTATTGAATTTAATTCTGGCTGAGTCCACACTAAAATAACTGGTCTAACCAGAATAAAAATAAAGCGACATTTCTATATGCTGGCCCGCAAGCCGTGCGCTTGAGGCCGGTATACGCGCAATCCCAAGATTGTATGTCATGGAGATAGATAATGATTTACCAAGCCGAAACCCTACAGGTAAAGGAATTACACGACGGTATCGCTGAGCTAAGTTTCTGCTCACCAAATTCTGTCAACAAGCTCGATCTAGCCACACTGGAATCACTCGATAAAGCTCTCGATGCACTGAATGCACATCAGGGTCTAAAAGGTCTATTACTGACTTCAGATAAAGATGCTTTCATTGTCGGCGCAGACATCACCGAATTCTTAGGCCTATTTGCCAAAGAAGAAGCCGAACTCGATAAGTGGCTGCAGTTTGCTAACAGCATCTTCAATAAGCTTGAAGATTTGCCAGTACCAACCATTTCTGTGCTGAAAGGCCATACTCTTGGCGGCGGATGTGAGTGTGTACTTGCTACTGACATGCGCATTGGTGACAAAACCACCAGCATTGGCTTACCAGAAACTAAGCTCGGTATCATGCCAGGCTTTGGCGGCTGTGTACGCCTACCTCGCGTCATTGGTGCTGACAGTGCAATGGAAATCATCACACAAGGTAAAGCTTGCCGCGCAGACGAAGCACTAAAAATTGGCTTGCTAGACGCTGTTGTCGACAGTGAATCACTGTATGAATCAGCGCTAGCAACGCTCACACAAGCGATTAATGAGAAGCTTGATTGGCAGCAGCGCCGTAAACAAAAAACCTCTGCACTTACCCTGAGTAAGTTAGAAGCGATGATGAGCTTCACGATGGCGAAAGGCCTAGTGGCACAAAAAGCAGGCCCACATTACCCTGCGCCAATGAAAGCGGTCATCGCCATCGAGGAAGGTTCACGCTTTGCACGTAACGAAGCCCTAGATATTGAACGTAAGTACTTCATCAAACTGGCTAAGTCCGAAGAAGCGAAAGCATTGGTTGGCCTTTTCCTTAACGACCAGTACATCAAAGGTATTGCCAAGAAAGCGGCAAAACACGCCAACAAACAGACTGCACGCGCTGCCGTGCTCGGCGCTGGCATTATGGGTGGCGGTATTGCTTACCAGTCAGCCCTGAAAGGCGTGCCGGTTATGATGAAAGACATCGCTCAGGCATCTTTAGACCTCGGTATGACAGAGGCATCCAAGCTGCTTAATAAGCGCTTGTCACGCGGCCGTATCGATGGATTTAAGATGGCAGGTATTCTGGCATCAATTACTCCTAGCCTGCATTACGCGGGGATTGAAAATTCGGATGTGATTGTTGAAGCCGTGGTAGAAAACCCGAAAGTAAAAGCCGCGGTATTGAGTGAAGTAGAACAACAGGTCAGCGAAGATACTGTTATCACTTCCAATACTTCAACGATCCCAATTAACTTGCTGGCTAAGTCGCTTCAGCGCCCAGAAAATTTCTGTGGTATGCACTTCTTCAACCCCGTGCATCGTATGCCTCTCGTTGAGATCATCCGTGGTGAGCACACCTCCGATGAAACCATCAATCGCGTTGTTGCTTACGCCGCTAAGATGGGTAAATCGCCAATCGTCGTCAATGACTGCCCAGGCTTCTTCGTTAACCGCGTACTCTTCCCGTACTTTGGCGGTTTCAGCATGCTACTTCGTGATGGCGCGGACTTTACTAAAGTCGACAAAATCATGGAGCGCCAGTTTGGCTGGCCAATGGGCCCTGCTTACCTACTGGACGTGGTGGGTATTGATACCGCACACCACGCCCAGGAAGTCATGGCGCAAGGTTTCCCTGAGCGCATGGGTAAGTCATCTCGCGATGCGATTGATGCTCTGTTCGACGTCAACAAATACGGCCAGAAGAATGGCAGCGGGTTCTATAGCTACAGCGTAGATAAACGCGGTAAACCGAAAAAAGCCTTTAGTGACAAGATTTTACCGATTTTGTCTGAGGTATGCAGCCAAGCTCAAGAGTTCGATGATCAGACCATCATTCAACGTATGATGATTCCAATGATCAACGAAGTCGTGCTGTGTTTGCAGGAAGGCATTATAGCTTCTCCACAGGAAGCTGACATGGCATTGGTATACGGTCTGGGCTTCCCTCCATTCCGTGGCGGTGTGTTCCGCTACCTAGATAGTGTGGGCATCGCTGAATTTGTTGCGATGGCAGAGCAGCACCAAGATCTTGGTGCTATGTATCAGGTTCCACAAATGCTGATTGATATGGCTGCCAAAGGCGAAACCTTCTATGGCACTCAGCAACACGGTTCTATCTAAGGAGATTCCCACATGGCTTTACAAACAAGAAACGTCGTTGTCGTAGATTGTCTGCGTACACCAATGGGGCGCTCTAAAGGTGGCGCTTTCCGACACACACGAGCTGAAGATTTATCAGCCCATTTGATGAAAGGCATTCTGGCTCGTAATCCTCAGGTTAATCCGAGCGAAATTGAAGACATCTACTGGGGCTGTGTTCAGCAGACACTAGAACAAGGCTTCAACGTCGCCCGCAATGCCGCCTTGCTAGCGGGACTACCGATTGAGATTGGTGCAGTGACCGTCAACCGCCTATGTGGTTCTTCCATGCAAGCATTGCATGACGGGACTCGCGCTATCATGACAGGTGATGCAGAAATCTGCCTGATTGGCGGTGTTGAGCACATGGGCCACGTACCGATGAATCACGGTGTCGACTTCCATCCTGGTATGTCTAAAAACGTCGCGAAAGCAGCCGGCATGATGGGTCTGACAGCCGAAATGCTAGGTAAGCTGCACGGCATTAGTCGTGAGCAGCAAGACGAATTCGCGGCACGCTCTCATGCTCGCGCTCACGCTGCTACGGTTGAGGGTCGTTTTAAAAGCGAAATCTTGCCAACAGAAGGTCACGCTGCAGACGGAACCTTGTTCACGCTAGACCACGATGAGGTGATTCGTCCAGAAACATCGGTAGAAGGGCTTTCTCAGCTTCGTCCTGTATTTGACCCTGCGAATGGTACAGTCACAGCAGGTACGTCATCCGCACTTTCAGATGGTGCGTCTGCAATGCTGATCATGAGCGAAGACAAAGCCAATGAACTCGGACTTACAATTCGAGCTCGTATCAAAGGGATGGCGATTGCGGGCTGCGATCCTTCTATCATGGGCTATGGCCCAGTACCTGCAACGCAAAAAGCTCTAAAACGCGCAGGCCTGTCAATTGAAGATATGGATGTGGTTGAGCTTAACGAAGCTTTTGCAGCACAATCGCTACCATGTGCGAAAGATCTAGGTCTGCTAGATGTGATGGATGAGAAGGTTAACCTCAATGGCGGTGCCATTGCACTAGGTCACCCATTAGGTTGTTCTGGTTCACGCATCTCAACCACACTGATCAACTTGATGGAGTCAAAAGACGCCAAGTATGGTTTAGCGACCATGTGTATCGGTCTGGGTCAAGGCATTGCGACTGTATTTGAACGCCCATAGGCGCGTTGCTTAACATAACAAAGGCCAGCAAATGCTGGCCTTTTTATTTACCTGAATTTATTTACCTAAATTCTAAGCTGGGTTTTCTTCCAGCTCTACCACTTCTAGGCCGGGCTTCTTATGTGTCCGGTATTCGTCATAGTTTACGACTCGGCTTCGACCTAAATCTTTTGCCATATACAGAGCCTGATCAGCCATCTTGACTAGAGACTCCATATCTGAGGACGGCTTTGGATACGTTGAGACACCAATCGACACACCAAGCTGACCCAAAGATAAGCCTTTATGTTCCAGGTGCAGTGAGCGCACTGCTTCACAAAGAGTATTGGCAAACTCAGTCGCCTGCTTCATATTCGATTGCGGTAACAACACCGCCAGCTCTTCACCGCCTAAACGGCAGGCAATTTCATCATCCCCGACACTACGCTTCAGCAAGGCGCTGATTTCTTTGAGAACAAAGTCTCCAGCATCATGACCAAAGTTATCGTTAAAGCGTTTAAAGTGGTCTAAATCAAGCATCAACAATGACAGCGGCTGCTCTGACGTTGCCGAGTTCATCGCATGCTCAGTCAGTTTTTGCTCGAAGAATCGACGATTAAACAGACCCGTTAATGGATCGCTCAATGCCTGAGAGCGCAATTTCTCTTGGAGACTCAAATTCGCTAATGCTAAGCCTAAATGTTCAGCCACGCTGAATGCCAGCTGTTCAGTAATCTCATCGATCTCAACCTCACTCGAACCAAAATAGAGATGCATGATACCTATGGTATTTCCGTGTGCCGTAAGTGGGATACATAGGGTTTGATTGTCTCCCACGTTTTCCATATGTTCACAAGATAAAGTGTGGAATTCATCATTAGATTGATACACCCGCCCTTTGCGTAATGACCAGCACTCATCGGGAGCAAAGCTGCGACTACCTGGCCACTCTTCCCCCCAGTCTAGCTGAGTCACAAGCTGATTACGCGACGCACGCATCAGCGACACGCTACCATTCACATTGCCAAGAATTCTCGGTAGGACATCGGAGACTATTTTCTGCGCTTCAACCATGTTGTTGCAGGCGGCAAGCATATTGGCGAGCCGATGCATCAATTCAATCTCATTGGTACGCTGGCGAATTCGCTCATCTTGCTTAGTTTGTTCTTCTTCAACCCGTAGGTTGATTCGTCGATTGCTGAGATAGGAGGTACCGACCAAAAAGCCGATACTGAGTATGACCATAATCGTCAGAATGGTCATCAGCTCAAAAGTCATCTGCTTTAAGTGGTACATAGGCGAAGACAAAACAATCACAAAGTCATTGCCATTGATGCTTTCTTTTTTCGAGTAGTAGATGCGATCCGTTGATGTCACCGTACTGAAGCGAACATCACTGCCTTCACCGGTTTCCAGCGCTTGCTGGAAATCAGGACGGTTAGCATGATTTTCTACTCGCGCTAACGCGTGATCGGATAAGTCAGTATCGGCGATAACCAAACCAGAAGGATCAATCACCTGAATGCGCATTTGCGTATTTGCTTGGGTCAGATCGCCAATGTAGTCATCAACATCTAACTCAGGAGTGAACTTGGCGCTGTCTTCACGAATGACATAAATGACATCCGACATCAGCGAAATGAGGTGAGAACGTTCGCGCTCTATGACTAAACGTTCCAAGGTGATGTAAAAACCGTACAACCCAACCAGCATAGAAACCGACAAGGTCAAAATAGGCAGTACCTGCCATTTTTTGTCTACTATCCTCAAACTGCAGTACCTTAACAATTTACAGAATCATGTATTGGATAGTATCAAGCCGCTTGTAAATAACAATCTGCTAACATTAACAATTTGAATCTGGTTCAATTTGATGCATAACGCAGCCAGTCGTTGTGTAACTTATCCCCGCTACCAAGGTAGTCCACCATCCACTGAATTAATTTGTGATTGTCATCTTTGCGCCAAACTAGGCAACAACGGCTGATCGGCTTGTCATCTGGTAATAACTTCTCAACCAACTGACCTTCATGGATCAATGGCATCGCGATATGACGCGGCATATAGCCCACCCCAACACCATTTTTTAAGCACTCAATGGCACTATACCAGTTAGGCAGCAGCAAACGGCGCTGGTGAGGATAATGACCAGTGTGACGTTTGGGCAGCACATTAGAGGTATCATCAAGGCAGATCGCCGGAAACTGACTGACAAACTCTTCAGTCAGATTTTGCTGGCGTACACAAGCGTGGCTAGGTGAAGCGACAAATGCCCAATCTAGGATTCCCATATCCCGGACTTCAAAATCTCCACCAACGGGAATCGCCGACGTCGCACCAATAACAATATCGGCTCTGCCCTGAGAGATGGCTTCCCAAGAACCGTTGAACACTTCCATATTGATCTGCAGCTCAGCATAAGGAAAGGTCTGATAAAAATCCTCTATTAATGGCTTGAGGCGCTCCAGTTTAACGACATTATCTAAAGTCAGTTTGAGTGTTTTTTGCCAGCCATGCGCCGCACGCTTGGTTTGCGCTTTCACTTCTTCCATCTGTCGAAGCATTGCCCTTGCTTGTTCAAGAAACACTTCACCCGCGGGCGTCAGTTCCACCTTTCTGGGTAAACGACGAAACAGCACCACATCCAATTCCTGTTCCATTTGGCGAATACTGTAGCTGATGGCAGATGGTACTTTGTGCAAGACCTCCGCTGCCGCTGTAAAACTGCCTAGGCGAGCCACCGTATCCACCAGCTCTAACGAAGTTTGAGAAAATACACTCATAACAACCTTTCAAATTTTTTGATGAATAACCGCAAATTTTAGCGTTTCAATTTCACTATCACGAAAAATAGAATAGCAAAGTTAATAAAAAGGTTGGTGACAACTTATAACAATCAGTGAATTTTTTTGAATGGAAAGATGATGAAAATTTCTAAATTACAACTTTTCTATTTAGCCTCGTTATCAATGCTAGGTTTTATTGCTACAGATATGTACTTACCCGCTTTCAAAGCAATGGAAGGTGACTTTGCTACTGGTCCAGAACAAATTGCACTCTCATTAACTGTATTTCTGGTCGGTATGGCGATTGGCCAGCTTTTATGGGGACTGGCATCGGACAAATTTGGCCATCGAAATACGCTAGCCGCAGGTTTAGGTTTGTTTACCGTGGCCTCTTTTGGTCTTGCTTTCAGTGATCAAGTCTGGCAATTACTGACACTGCGCTTCATTCAGGCCATCGGCGTCTGCGCTCCTGCAGTTATCTGGCAAGCCATGGTCATCAAACGTTACTCCGGCAGCAGCCAACAAATCTTCGCCACCATTATGCCGTTAGTGGCACTGTCTCCCGCTTTAGCACCGCAGTTGGGTGTTGTTCTGGCAGATAACTTCGGCTGGCACAGTATTTTTGTTGCCCTGACGCTAATGGGGTTATTGCTGGTAGCCACGACGATGGCACAAAGCAATGAAAAGGAGCCAGCTAAGCAGACTAGCATGAGTTCAGACATCAAAGCGCTAGTAGGCTCAAAGACTTATTTGGGCAACGTTATGATGTTTGCGACGGCGTCAGCTGCATTCTTCGCGTACCTGACCGGTATGCCGGAAATAATGGCTCAGCTTGGCTACGAAGCCAAAGATATCGGTCTAAGTTTTATTCCGCAGACGATCGCCTTTATGGCTGGTGGTTACTTAGGTAAAAAAGGGGTGGCCAAATATGGGGATGAAAAAGTACTGCGTCAGTTGATTGGTTTATTCAGTGTCGCTTCACTGCTCGTGTTTATCGCCTCACAATGGCAGCTAACATCCATCTGGCCGATTCTTGCACCCTTCTGCTTGATTGCCGTTGCTAACGGTGCGCTTTATCCGATTGTCGTCAACCGTGCATTGGCCAGCGCTAAGCAGAGCCCAGCCACTGCAGCAGGGCTGCAAAATAGCTTGCAGATCTGCGTCAGCAGTCTCGCCAGTGCGTTAGTCGCGGCGATGGCGAGCCAAGCTCAAGTAGTCACGGGTATCGCTATCGTGATTTGTATGAGTGGTCTATGGCTTGGTTACATTGTTTCTAACCGTCAATTGTCAGAACAGTTTACCGCCCCCGACAATTCTCGTGTCGTCAGTGACGAGTAACCAATTAAAAAGAGCCGCGTTGTGCGGCTCTTTTTCTACAAAGCAATTACTTGCTCTTCAATCCCCACTTCTCAGCAGTTTGTTTGAAAAAGCCTTGGGTCTTTTTCAGTTCTACCCAGTGGTTAATGTAGTTAATCCATACTTGGTCGTCCTGCGGTAGCAGCATCGCAATTGGGGTAGGTTTGCGCGGCTCTTTTACAGGCACAATAGCCAGTTGTTTAAACTTCTCGACTAACGTAGCCGCTTCAACGTTCGATGTCACGGATACATCTGCACGGCGAGCTAATAACTCTTGGAAATCTCGTGCTGGCGCTTCAATCACAATGTGTTTTGCCGAAGGAAAGAATTCTTTCACCATCTTTTCTTGCACCGTACCCAACGTAGCTGCAACTTTTACCTCTGCCTTGTCAAAATCGCTCCAGTCTGAGAACTTTTGCAGATCTTTTTTCTGTACCACAGGAACGAAAGCCAAGTAGAAATAAGGTTGGCTATAGCCTGCTACCTTAGCGCGAGACATATTCAGAGAGGCACTGCCCGTAATGTCGTACTTATTGGCGGTAATGCCGTTGACCAGTGTTTTCCAATCCGTTGCAACATATTCAACCTTGACGCCTAAATCTTTGGCTAGCTCAGTGGTCACGTCGATATCAAAGCCTTTATAGCTATTGGTAGCTGGATCTTTCATCGTCATCGGATTCCAGTCCCCGGTCGTCCCTACTCGTAACACCCCGCTATCAAGAATCTCATGGAGTCGGCTGGTCTCGGCGGCCGCCTGACCGATTGATAAAATACACAGTCCGAGTGCTAGGATGAACTTGTTCATTTAATCTTCCTTAAAGTTATTACGCTCTGTGATAGTTCACTGCTAACATAGCAGCAACAAAGCAGTTTTTTTAGACAATACAGGATGTAATGTGACCTATCGTTATTTCTGGCTGGCAACCATTCTCCTTCTCACCGGCTGTAGTGACTATCAATGGGGCTGGTATGTACTCGATCCTTCAACGGAGCAAGGCCAGACAAACCTGAAGTTTCTGAGTGCCGGCTTTTACGACACCATCACAATTTCTCTTCTGAGCATGACTTTGGCAATGCTGATAGGTTTATTGGTCGCCCTACCTTCATTATCAAACGCAAGGTGGCTCAATGGTCTCAATAGAGTTTATGTTGAGGTCATCCGATCGATTCCTGTGCTGGTACTGCTATTGTGGGTCTATTATGGCCTACCGACACTGCTGGATATCTCACTCGATCATTTTTGGGCAGGTGTCATCGCCCTGACAGTTGCAGAAAGTGCTTTCATGGCGGAAGTTTTTCGCGGTGGGATCCAATCCATTGCCAAGGGGCAGCACGAGGCTGCAGAGTCACTCGGACTGAATTACTGGCAAAAAATGCGCCTGGTCATACTTCCACAAGCATTTAGACAAATCCTGCCACCACTAGGTAACCAGTTCGTCTACATATTGAAAATGAGCTCGTTGGTCAGCGTGATTGGACTGAGTGATTTAACGCGGCGGGCAAATGAGCTGGTGGTCAATGAGTATTTGCCTCTTGAGATTTATACCTTTCTGGTCCTGGAGTATCTGATTTTAATTCTGTTGGTATCGCAGGCAGTAAGATGGCTAGAGCAACGTATTGCTATTCCAAGTAACTAGCTATAAAAAACGCCGCAATAAGCGGCGTTTTTTAATAATTGAGGTTTACTTTTGTTTCACTGGGCGCTGCCAGCCTGTGATTTTGCGCTCTTTCGCGCGAGTAATCACTAACTCTCCTTCTGCAACGTCTTTAGTTAATGTCGTGCCAGCGCCGACGGTTGAACCATCCGCGATAGTAACAGGAGCCACCAGCTGACTGTCAGAGCCAATAAACACATCGTTACCGATGATGGTCTTAAACTTATTCGCACCGTCATAGTTACAGGTGATTGTGCCCGCACCGATGTTTGTGCGTTGACCAATTTCCGCATCACCCAAATAGGTCAGATGGTTAGCTTTAGAACCCTCGCCAATGCGTGCATTCTTCACTTCAACAAAGTTGCCTACATGAGAGTCGTTGCGCATCTCAGCACCAGGACGTAAACGTGTAAACGGGCCAACTGTACACTCTTCACCAACCGTCGCGCCTTCAATCACACTGTAAGGGCGAATGACACTATTGTCATCGATTTCACAATCTTTCAGTACACTTCCAGTACCAATGATCACGTTGTCGCCCAAGGTTACTTTGCCTTCAATGATGACGTTGGTATCGATTTCACAATCCATACCACACTGCAACTCACCGCGCAGATCAAAACGTGCCGGATCGCGTAACATCACTCCCTGTTCTAGCAGTTTTTGAGCTTGCATAGACTGAAAAGCACGCTCTAAACGAGCTAACTGAGCACGGTCGTTAACGCCTTCTACTTCAATTGGGTTTACTGGATGAACAGCTTCCACTGCACGGCCTTCATCATGAGCCGCGGCAATCACATCTGTTAAGTAATATTCACCCTGAGCGTTATTGTTGTTCAGGCCAGATAACCAACGCTTAAGATCACCGCCAGTAGCAACCATTACACCAGTATTAATCTCTTTGATCAGCTTCTGCTCTTCAGTCGCATCTTTCTGCTCAACGATGGCAACAACAGGGCCATTCTTGCGTACGATACGTCCATATCCCATCGGGTTATCCAGTACGACCGTCAGCAGCGCAATACCACCTGTAGGCTGTGCATCCAATAGGCTTTCGATTGTCTCTTCTGAGATCAACGGTACATCACCATAAAGAACAAGGATCTTCTCGTCATCTTCAAACTGAGGAGAAGCCTGATCCACCGCGTGTCCTGTCCCTAGCTGATCAGCTTGCAGAACCCAGTTCACGGACTCCTCTGCCAGCTCAGCCTGCATCTGATCACCGCCGTGGCCGTAAACCAAATGAATATTCTGCGCGCCTAAACCAGAACAGGTATCAATCACGTGTTTGGCCATGGGTTTACCCGCCAAGGTATGCAGTACTTTTGGCTTGTTCGAGTACATGCGAGTTCCTTTACCCGCTGCGAGGATCACCGCGCTAAATTTCATTCAGTAACCTATATGTGCTTGTTGTAAAACTGAGGGGTATTCTAGACACTAATCAAGAATTAGTTAATTGATCTGGAAAAATTTCTGTTAAAAATTAAGCAAAAAGGCGGTCATATGACCGCCTTTATCATTTTTAAAACACCGTAATTAAATTAACGGCGTTTTTTTGTCAGCTCGATAACACGTAGCTGAGCAATGGCTTTCGCCAGCTCACTGGCCGCTTGAGCGAAGTCCATATCGCCGTGCTGATTCTGGATACTCTCCTCAGCGCGACGCTTGGCTTCTTCTGCCTTCGCTGCGTCTAGTTCTTCACCACGGATAGCCGTATCAGCCAGTACAGTCGCTGTACCTGGCTGAACTTCCACCATACCACCAGAAACATAAATGATTTCTTCGTGGCCGTGCTGTTTCACAATACGCACCATACCAGGCTTGATAGCGGTCAGTAGCGGAGTGTGGCCGTGGAAAATACCCAGCTCACCTTCGCTACCGGTCACCTGAAACGTTTCAACACGACCAGAGAAGATTTTCTTCTCAGCGCTTACCACGTCTAGGTGAAAGGTTATTGGTGCCATATCGCCTCCTAGTTAGCCTTATAGCTTCTTCGCATTCTCGATAGCATCGTCAATTGCACCACAGTACATGAACGCTTGCTCTGGAATGTCGTCGTAATCACCAGCTAGTAGACCTTTGAAGCCACGTAGAGTCTCTTTAAGAGGTACGTAGATACCTGGGTCACCAGTGAATACTTCCGCTACGTGGTAAGGCTGAGTTAGGAAACGCTCAATCTTACGTGCACGAGATACAACTTGCTTATCTTCTTCAGATAGCTCGTCCATACCTAGGATCGCGATGATGTCTTTCAGCTCTTTATAGCGCTGAAGTGTCTGCTGAACGTTACGAGCGATGTCGTAATGCTCTTGACCTACAACTAGAGGGTCAAGCTGACGAGACGTTGAATCTAGTGGGTCGATCGCTGGGTATAGACCCATCGCAGCGATGTTACGGTTAAGTACAACCGTTGCATCCAAGTGCGCGAACGTTGTTGCAGGAGACGGGTCAGTCAAGTCATCCGCAGGTACGTATACCGCCTGTACAGACGTGATAGAACCTTGCTTAGTTGACGTGATACGCTCCTGAAGTACACCCATTTCCTCTGCTAGAGTAGGCTGGTAACCTACCGCAGATGGCATACGACCTAGAAGTGCTGATACTTCTGTACCCGCTAGTGTGTAACGGTAGATGTTATCAACGAACAGTAGAACGTCACGACCTTCGTCACGGAAACGCTCAGCCATTGTTAGACCAGTCAGTGCAACACGTAGACGGTTACCTGGTGGCTCGTTCATCTGACCGTAAACCATCGCTACTTTTGATTCTTCAGGCTTCTCAACGTTTACAACGCCCGCTTCCTGCATTTCAAAGTAGAAATCGTTACCTTCACGAGTACGCTCACCAACACCTGCAAATACAGATAGACCAGAGTGTTGTAGTGCGATGTTGTTGATAAGTTCCATCATGTTAACGGTCTTACCTACACCTGCACCACCGAATAGACCGATTTTACCACCCTTAGCGAATGGACAAACTAGGTCGATTACTTTCACGCCAGTTTCTAGTAGAGCTGTTTCGTTTGATTGCTCTTCGTAGCTTGGTGCTTCACGGTGAATAGAGTAAGTCTCTTCTGCACCGATCTCACCACACTCGTCAATCGCGTCACCTAGAACGTTCATGATACGACCTAGGGTCTTAGTACCTACTGGTACCGAAATTGGAGCGCCAGTGTTAACCACTTCAACTCCACGACGTAAACCATCAGAGCTACCCATTACGATACAACGAACTACGCCACCGCCTAGCTGTTGTTGAACTTCAAGAACTAGACGCTCTTTTGAGTCCGTTACGTTTAGAGCGTCATATACACTAGGTACTTCGCTCTGTGGGAACTCTACGTCGACTACCGCACCGATGATCTGTACGATCTTACCTGTAGCCATCGTTAATCCTCTAAACTATTTCGTTTTACCTAAGCTTAAACCGCTGCAGCACCTGAAACGATTTCAGACAGTTCTTGTGTAATCGCAGCCTGACGGGCTTTGTTGTACACAAGTTCTAAGTCTTCAATCAGGTTGCTGGCGTTGTCTGTTGCAGCTTTCATCGCAATCATTCGAGCCGCTTGCTCACAAGCAAGGTTCTCAACCACACCTTGGTATACCTGAGACTCTACGTAACGCACTAATAGTGCATCTAGCAGAGGTTGTGGCTCAGGTTCATAGATGTAGTCCCATGAGTGCTCACGCTGCATTTCTTCGCTATCTGATTTAGGCAAAGGTAGCAATTGATCGATCGTTGGTTCTTGAACCATGGTGTTCACAAATTTGTTGAACACTACATACAGACGGTCCAGTTCACCTTCATCGTATTTCTTCAGCATTACGCTTACAGAACCGATTAGGTCTTCTAAGCTTGGGCTATCGCCCAGACCAGAAACCTGCGCAGCGACTTTAGCGCCACTGTTGTTGAAAAATGCTGTTGCTTTAGAACCAACGACTGCTAGTTCCACTTCAGCACCTTTCTCTTTCCAAGCTTGCATGTCTATAACAGCTTTCTTGAACACGTTAATGTTCAAACCACCACACAAGCCGCGGTCTGTAGAAACGATGATGTAACCAACTCGCTTCGCTTCACGCTCTTCTAGGTACGGATGACGGTACTCTAGATTTGCGTTTGCCACGTGACCGATCACTTTACGCATTGTTTCAGCGTATGGACGAGAAGCTTCCATTGCATCTTGAGAACGACGCATTTTTGAAGCTGCTACCATTTCCATCGCTTTCGTAATTTTCTGAGTGCTTTTCACACTACCGATTTTATTACGTATCTCTTTTGCGCCGGCCATCGTTACTCTCCATTAGTTGGTGGCAGAGACTGCCACCGACCTATTACCAAGTTTGGGTTGCTTTGAAGTCGTCAGTCAGTTTCTTAAGCTGAGCTTCAACTTCATCGTGTAAGCACCCGTCTTGTCGATCTCAGACGCTAGTTCAGCGTATTGACCGCGAGCATACGATAGTAGAGCCGCCTCGAAATCTAGAACTTTGTTCAGTTCTACATCATCTAGGTAACCACGCTCTGCCGCGAAGATAGTTAGCGCTTGGTCAAATACAGACATTGGAGCGTACTGCTTCTGCTTCATTAGTTCTGTTACTTTCTGACCATGGTCTAGCTGTTTCTTCGTTGCTTCATCAAGATCAGAAGAGAACTGTGCGAAAGCCGCTAGTTCACGGTATGCAGCAAGTGCTGTACGGATACCACCTGATAGTTTCTTGATGATTTTCGTCTGAGCTGAACCACCTACACGAGATACTGAGATACCTGGGTCAACCGCTGGGCGAACACCTGCGTTGAATAGCTCAGTCTGTAGGAAGATCTGACCATCGGTAATCGAGATTACGTTAGTCGGTACGAATGCTGAAACGTCACCAGCTTGAGTTTCGATGATAGGAAGAGCAGTCAAAGAACCAGTCTTACCTTTCACTTCACCGTTAGTGAACTTTTCTACGTATTCTGCGCTTACACGAGCAGCACGCTCTAGTAGACGAGAGTGAAGGTAGAAAACATCACCAGGGAAGGCTTCACGACCCGGTGGACGTTTTAGTAGTAGAGAGATCTGACGGTAAGCGACAGCTTGCTTAGATAGATCATCATAAACAATCAGTGCGTCTTCGCCGCGATCACGGAAGTATTCACCCATCGCACAACCTGCGTATGGCGCTAGGTATTGTAGCGCTGCAGATTCAGAAGCCGATGCAACAACAACGATAGTGTTCGCTAGCGCGCCGTGCTCTTCTAGTTTGCGAACTACGTTAGCGATAGTCGATGCTTTCTGACCGATTGCTACGTAGATTGAGAAAATACCAGAGTCTTTCTGGTTGATGATTGCATCGATCGCCATTGCTGTTTTACCAGTCTGACGGTCACCGATAACAAGCTCACGCTGACCACGACCGATTGGGATCATTGAGTCAACAGATTTGTAACCAGTTTGAACAGGCTGATCAACCGATTGACGGTCGATTACACCTGGTGCAATCACTTCTACAGGTGAAGACAGTTTCGCTTCGATTGGACCTTTACCATCGATAGGCTCACCTAGCGTGTTTACTACGCGACCTAGTAGTTCTGGACCAACTGGTACTTCAAGAATACGACCAGTACCTGTAACTTTCATGCCTTCCTTAAGGTCAGCATATGGGCCCATTACAACTGCACCAACCGAGTCACGCTCAAGGTTAAGTGCCAGTGCATAACGGCCACCCGGTAATTCAATCATTTCACCTTGCATCACGTCCGCTAGGCCGTGAATGCGGATGATACCATCGCTTACCGAAACGATAGTACCTTCATTGCGAGCTTCACTAACAACGTCGAAAGATTCGATACGCTGCTTGATTAGATCGCTGATTTCCGTGGAATTAAGTTGCATGCTCCAATCCCCATTAAGACTGCAATGCATCGCTCAGGCGGTTCAAACGACCACGCGCTGAGTCATCGATGACTAAGTCTCCGGCTCGAATAATCACCCCACCAAGTAGGGCCTCATCTACACTGCAATTCAGCTTAACTTTGCGTTCAAGACGCTGCTCAAGTTTGCTGCTGATACCTGCAAGCTGCTCATCAGAAAGGTCTGATGCTGAAATCACTTCAACATCCACTTCTTTCTCATGCTCTTTTTTCAGAGCAAAGAACTGTTCACAAACATCAGGAAGGGCCGCTAATCGGCCATTCTGTGCCATTACCTTCAATAGGTTTTGGCCATGAGCATCAACTTGATCGCCGCAAACTGCTACAAATACTTCTGCCAGTTTATCGGCAGAAACCGAACCCGTTAGGAGTTCGTGCATCTGTTCGTTTTTAGCTACTTCAGCAGCAAAAGAAAGCATCTGACCCCATTGGTCCAACGCGCCTTTTTCCACTGCAAAGTCGAATGCTGCTTTAGCATAGGGGCGTGCGATAGTAGTCAAATCAGACATAGGCGCCCCCAGACTTAAAGTTTTGCAGTAATGTTGTCGAGAATATCTTTGTGCGCATCTTTATCGATAGAACGCTCAATGATTTTCTCAGCACCAGCTACAGCCAGAGTTGCAACTTGTTTGCGCAGCTCATCGCGTGCACGGTTGCGTTCAGCTTCAAGTTCAGCTTCCGCCTGTGAAAGAATCTTCTGGCGTTCTGCCTGAGCTTCTTCACGAGCTTCATCTAGAATTTGAGCTTTGCGCTTGTTCGCTTGCTCGATGACCTCTGTTGCTGTGCGCTTCGCTTCTTTCATCTGTTCAGAAGCGTTTGCTTGCGCTAGATCCAAGTCTTTTGCAGCACGTTCAGCTGCTTGTAGACCGTCAGCAATTTTTTTCTGACGCTCTTCGATCGCTTGCATCAATGGCGGCCATACATACTTCATGCAGAACCACACAAACAGTGCAAACGAGATTGCTTGACCTAGCAGAGTTGCGTTTATATTCACAACAGCTACCCCTTCTATTCGGACTTAGTATTAATCAATAACAAGCCAAAGCTCGTCGAAAGTTAAGAGTGATTAACCTAGTTGACCAACGAATGGGTTCGCGAATGTGAATAGAAGTGCGATTACGATACCGATCATTGGAACCGCATCAAGTAGACCCGCGATGATGAACATCTTAACTTGTAGCATAGGAGCCATTTCTGGTTGACGTGCTGCACCTTCAAGGAATTTACCACCTAGAAGTGCGAAACCAATCGCAGTACCAAGAGAAGCAAGACCGACGATAAGACCTACGGCGATTGCAGAAAAGCTCAGTAAAGTTTCCATTACTATCTCCAATTTATAGTTGTTGGCTAGTTGCCCAAATAAAAAGCTTTAAAAAAATTAATGATCACTGTCTTCGTGTGCCATTGACAGGTAAACAATTGTCAACATCATAAACACAAAGGCTTGAATCGTGATAACCAAGACATGGAAGATTGCCCACGGTAGTGAACCCATCCATTGCAAGTACCATGGTAGCATTGCCGCACAAAGAATGAATACAACCTCACCCGCGAACATGTTACCGAATAGACGCATACCAAGAGACAGAGGTTTCGCCAGTAGCGAGACAACTTCAATCAGTAGGTTAAACGGAATCATCAGTGGGTGATTGAATGGATGTAGTGCTAATTCTTTAGCGAATCCACCTAGACCTTTCACTTTGATGCTGTAGTAAATCATCAGAGCGAAAACGCCTAGAGCCATAGCCATGGTGATATTCACATCAGCAGACGGTACAACCTTAAGGTAAGGAATACCAAGCCAATGCTCTGCTGGGTAAGGTAAGAAGTCGATTGGCACTAAGTCCATCAAGTTCATTAAGAATACCCAACAAAAGATAGTCAGTGCTAAAGGCGCGATCAGTGGGTTGCGTCCATGGAACGTGTCTTTGACGTTTTCCGCGACAAATTCAACGATCATTTCTACAGCACACTGAAGCTTACCTGGTACACCCGCTGTTGTTCTCTTTGCTACCTTGTAAAAGATTCCTAGGAAAATTAAACCAGTAAACCAAGAAAAAAACAGGCTATCGATATGTACGTTCCAGAAACTTGCCTCCTCCGCTACAAGACCTAACTTATAAGTAGAAAGGTTTGTAAGGTGGTGGGAAATGTATCCGGACGCAGTTAGCGCTTCACCTGGCGCAGCCATAACTCATCCTATTTTTTGTTGTTAATGAATAGCACTGGCGCACAGATATTAATACCTAGAGCCAGCAAATAGGTTAGCTTAAGGGGAACAAGTTCCACCTGTATATACATGTAAGCAACGGAAAAAAGCGCCACTGTGATAAGGATTTTCAGTGCTTCACCGGCATAGAAAGAGTTCGCGATACGCTTTGCAGCGCGAGCCCCACCATACATGAAAGCAAACAATGCGAACACCGCATTCGCGACAACAAAAATGCCGCCACCAATCAGTGCTGAAAGCCCCCATTCAGCATTCACAGCCACTGCCATTCCTGCCGCCATTAGTGTAACCGCGCCAAACTGGATCATTAACAATCGCTTTGCAAGCTCTCGTCCTGGTCTAGCTAACGCAGCTACCATGTATTCGTACCTCGAGTAAAATCCACAGCGTTACTACCTCATGCTGGGAAATTGGCGAAAATTATACGGTGAGTCCTATTGAATGCAATTAAAACACCGCAAAAAGTTACAATTTTGTTTACAAACCGACAACTTCCGCACAAAAATTCGTTTTTTTACATAATTGACCGAGATCAATTATCTCATTTAGCCTTCAAGCTTGGCAATCAGTTGCTCTAATTTGTGAGGCTCATCAAGACTAATCGTGACTTTCGACGCGCCGTTCTTGGCACGCACGATTGCCACTTTAGCACTGAGCATTTCACTCAATTTCTGTGACATTTGTTGTGCCTCAGTGTCTTGAAGCTCATTTTTCTCTTCAGATTGCGGCTGGAGACACTTTTTCACTAACTGTTCTGTCTGACGAACTGTCATACGCTTCTTCGCGACCAGTTCAGCAACCTCAACCTGCTCTTCCCCTTCCAACGCCAACAGCGCACGTGCGTGGCCCATTTCGAGCATTTTTTCTGAAAGGAGATACTTGACGTCCATTTCCAGCTGATTCAGTCGCAGCAAGTTACTCACGGTAGCACGCGATTTACCAATCACCTCAGCCACTTGCTGGTGGGTGAGAGAAAACTCTTCCTGAAGACGATCGAGGGCGACAGCCTCTTCGATCACATTAAGATCTTCACGTTGAATGTTCTCGATCAACGCCATAGCGATCGCTGCGCGATCGTCAACGTTTTTGATCACACACGGTACTTGTTTGAGCCCCGCTTTGCGTGCCGCACGCCAACGGCGTTCACCCGCAATGATTTCAAACTTGTCATTTTCAACCTGACGAACCACGATCGGCTGAATAATCCCCTGAGACTCTATCGAAGCCGCTAACTCTTCTAGCGCTTCGGGCTCCATATCTTTACGCGGCTGATAAACACCAGGCTTAAGGCTATTGATGCTTAAATCTGTCAGCTCCCCATCAGAAGAAAGCTCTTGGCTGTGCAAGGCACTTTGCTGTTTTTCACGCGCGAGCGAGCTCGTTGAAAGCAGAGCATCAAGCCCTTTACCTAAACCACGTTTAGACATGAGACAAATTCCTTTGGTTGGGTTATGCAGGGACTTCATCGCGGCGCAGCATTTCTCCAGCTAGAGCCAGATACGCTTTTGCGCCTGCGGAGTATTTGTCGTAGTACATGGCAGGTTTACCATGACTTGGCGCTTCGGCCAGACGAACATTACGCGGAATAACAGTGCGGTACACCTTGTTACCAAAGTGCTTTTTCAACTGATCGGATACTTCGTTTGATAAGCGGTTACGAGGGTCATACATGGTGCGAAGCAGACCTTCGATTTTAAGATTTTCATTTACCACCGCTGCCAGCTTACTGATGGTATCCATTAATGCTGTTAAACCTTCCAGTGCAAAATACTCACACTGCATAGGAACCAAGACCGAATCTGCTGCGGCCATGGCATTGATTGTAAGAAGGTTTAGCGATGGAGGACAATCGATAAAGATGAAATCATAGTTATCGCGAACTGACGCAAGTGCATGTTTGAGACGAACTTCGCGCGCAAACACTTCCATCAGTTTGATTTCAGCCGCAGTGACATCGCCGTTGGCAGCAATCAAATCATAGTTGCCAGAGGTCTTGCGACACACGACATCATCAAATGCGACATCTTCAACCAGCAGCTCATAAGCGGTGGCATCGACCTGATACTTATCGACGCCACTGGCCATAGTAGCGTTACCTTGCGGATCGAGATCAATCACCAATACCTTACGCTTGGTCGCAGCCATAGACGCGGCTAAGTTGATGCACGTTGTTGTTTTACCAACTCCACCTTTCTGGTTGGCGATTGCTACGATTTTTCCCACGGTGAACCTCGCTTTTATTCCTTGCGGGATAAGATTACTAGATGACGCTTACCTTCCAATTCAGGAACTTGCAAAGCTTTGATGTCGGTCACAGAACACCAGTCCGGAAGCTGGTCAATCTCATCCTGAGGCAGTTGGCCCTTAAGAGCCATAAAACAGCCGGTTTGGGCTTTGGGTAAGTGATGACACCACTCCACCATATCAACCATAGAGGCAAATGCTCGGCTTAAAACGCCGTCAAATTTGTCTTGCGGCTGAAACTCTTCAACACGGCTTTGAATCGGCGTGACATTTTCGATCTTTAGTTCATGCAGCACTTGTTTAATAAAACGAATGCGCTTACCAAGGCTGTCGAGCAAATAAAATTCTTTGTCTGGATTCATGATAGACAAAGGGATCCCCGGCAGGCCCGGCCCGGTGCCAACGTCAATAAAACGCTGCCCTTGTAAGTGAGAGCTGACAACAATACTATCCAGAATGTGTTTCACCAGCATGTCACTAGGATCGCGTACCGAGGTCAGATTATAAGCTTTGTTCCATTTGTTGAGCATTTCAACATAACCAACAAGTTGATCTCGTTGATTATCTGACACCTCAAGCTTAGTTTGTGCGATCAATGCGTCCAGTTCAGTACGTAATGCGCTCATTATGCTTCCTCACCTTTCTTCAGCATGCCTTGCTTTTTGAGATGAACAAGCAAGATGGAGATGGCCGCAGGCGTAATTCCAGAGATGCGTGAAGCAATACCGATAGATTCTGGCTTCGATTCATTCAATTTCGCCACCACTTCATTCGACAGGCCTTTTACGTTGGCGTAATCCATATCAAGTGGCAGGTGTGTATGTTCATGGCGTAAGGATTTTTCAATCTCGTCTTGCTGACGCTTAATGTAACCTTCGTATTTAACTTGGATTTCCACTTGCTCTGCAGCCTGTTGATCCGCCAGCGCAGGTGCAAAGGCTTCTAGCTCTGTCAGCTGCTGATAGGTCATCTCAGGGCGACGCAGCAGATCTTCACCACTGGCTTCACGCACCATTGGTGTTTTTAGCAGTTGGTTAAGTGCATCAATGCCTTGTGACTTAGGGTTCATCCAAGTGTCTTTCAGACGCTGGCGCTCTTTGGTCATATTGTCGATCTTTTCGTTGAAACGCGCCCAACGAAGATCATCGATCAAACCAAGTTCTCGCGCCTGCTCTGTTAAACGCAAATCCGCGTTATCTTCGCGCAGTAGCAAGCGATACTCGGCGCGTGAAGTGAACATGCGATACGGTTCTTTGGTGCCCATTGTTGAAAGGTCATCAATCAAAACACCGACGTAAGCCTGATCACGGCGTGGGCTCCAACCGTCTTTGTCCTGACTGTACAAACTCGCGTTCAAGCCCGCCATTAAACCTTGCGCAGCCGCTTCTTCATAGCCAGTGGTGCCGTTGATCTGGCCAGCAAAGAACAAACCATTAATAAATTTGGTTTCGTAGGTCTGTTTTAAATCACGTGGATCGAAGAAATCGTATTCTATCGCGTAGCCTGGTCGCACAATGTGGGCATTTTCAAACCCTTTCATTGAACGAACAATCTGAACTTGAACATCAAACGGCAAGCTGGTGGAGATGCCATTTGGATAGAGCTCATGTGTATTCAGTCCTTCAGGCTCGATAAAGATCTGATGGCTGTTCTTGTCAGCAAAACGCATCACTTTGTCTTCAATCGACGGACAGTAACGTGGACCAATCCCCTCGATCACACCCGCATACATCGGGCTACGATCTAAGTTATTGCGGATCACTTCGTGTGTTTGATCGTTGGTGTGGGTGATAAAGCACGGGATCTGGCGTGGGTGCTGTGTTCTTTGACCCATAAAGGAGAACACAGGTGTTGGATTATCACCATGTTGTGCTTCAAGCTGGGAGAAATCAACACTTCGCGCATCAATTCGTGGTGGAGTTCCTGTCTTAAGGCGATCAACACGGAATGGTAATTCACGTAAACGATCCGCCAGAGCTATGGAAGGAGGATCGCCCGCGCGGCCACCTGAAGAGCTTTCCATACCAATATGGATCTTACCGCCAAGGAAAGTCCCAACCGTTAATACGACTGCTTTGGCATGAAAACGTAGTCCCATCTGTGTCACAACACCTACAGCTCTGTCCTGTTCAACAATCAGATCATCAACGGATTGTTGAAATAAGGTCAGGTTAGGGGCATTTTCTAATGCTTCACGAACATAGGCTTTGTACAGAGCACGATCAGCTTGAGCACGAGTTGCTCTTACTGCTGGACCTTTAGATGCATTCAGCGTTCTGAATTGAATACCAGCATGATCGATGGCTTGGGCCATTAACCCTCCCATCGCATCCACTTCTTTGACTAGGTGACCTTTACCGATGCCACCGATGGCTGGATTACATGACATCTGACCTAAAGTGTCGATGTTATGTGTCAGTAACAGCGTCTTTTGTCCTGTGCGAGCTGATGCGAGTGCGGCTTCCGTTCCTGCGTGTCCGCCACCGACAACAATGACGTCAAATTTTTCGTGATAAAGCATGAACTGACCTCTGGTATTCAATAGAGAGATGGGCAGATAAAAAGGAGCGCTATTCTACCTGCTTTCACATTGATAGAAAATCGCTTTTCGCGTTTTTAATCTAAGCCTCTGACAAAGCTTACTAATATAGGATCTCTATATATGATCTTTTATTAGATCTATTATAAGGATCGACGATCTCTGTGGATAAGTAAAAAATGATCAACAAGATCATGGATCTTAAACAGATCAAATGATGTGATCTTGCCTTGATCAGATCGAGGATTACCTGAGATCAAAATGGCTAGTTATTCACAGGCGAAAAATAGATCAAGAGTTGTTCTTTGGATAACTATAGGTTAATCACCGGATAGTTTGCATTTTATCCACAGCTAGAGCGATTAAAATTTCACCAGATTGAGAAAGAAGAGAGGAAGTGACAATGAGCAATCACTTCCTTATTGGGGGATTATAGGCTATCAATATGATCGGATAGCCAAGCTTCAGCGGCATCTTCAGGGACATCGTGATTGAGCACATCGATTGTCAGGCAATCTGCAACCGCTGTACCACCGATGTCCGCGAGTAGCGCATGAGCATGCTGGCCCGCAGCACAGAATGTATCGTAGCTGGAGTCGCCAATCGCAATCACGGCATACTTAACCCCAGACATTCTAGGTGGGGTGTCTTGCAGGGCCTGGATAAATGGCTGAATGTTATCTGGGTATTCACCAGCACCATGGGTCGAAGTGATCAGTAGCCAAGTACCTTCAGCCGGGATCTCACTCAGCTCAGGTTGGTTGTGAATGCAGGTCTCAAAGCCTTTTTCAATCAAGAGATCACTAAGATGATCTCCAACGTATTCAGCACCACCTAATGTGCTGCCGGTAATTATTTGGATCATATGGTTTCCTTTTACCTAAAAAACACGCGACTCAAAGGTCGCGTGTATGGGGATTATTTGCCAATACAGAAGGAGGAGAAGATACGCCCGAGCAAGTCATCTGAGCTGAACTCTCCGGTGATTTCATTCAGGTGCTGCTGCGCAATTCTCAGTTCTTCTGCGAGGATTTCGCCCGCCATGTAACCTTCCAGTTGCTGCTGACCTATATCAAGGTGTTCAGCAGCTTTTTCCAGCGCTTCTAGGTGACGACGACGAGCCATAAAGCCACCTTCGTGCCCACCCGCAAAGCCCATGCACTCTTTAAGGTGCGTACGCAGTGATTCGACGCCCTGACCCGTTCTGGCCGACAGACGAATCAACGTTGGATCGTTAACATGACAGATACCAAGTGTTTCATCGGTTTGATCGACTTTATTGCGGATCACTGTCATGCCGATATTGCTCGGCAATCGATCGACGAAGTCAGGCCAAATCTCTTTCGGGTCAGTGGCATCTGTGGTGGTGCCATCGACCATAAACAAGACGCGGTCGGCTTGCTCGATTTCTTCCCACGCACGTTCGATACCTATCTTTTCGACTTCATCTGACGCATCGCGTAGACCTGCGGTATCAATGATGTGCAGTGGCATGCCATCAATATGGATATGCTCTCTCAATACATCTCGGGTGGTGCCAGCAATATCGGTCACAATGGCAGACTCTTTACCCGATAGAGCGTTTAGAAGGCTGGACTTGCCCGCATTTGGACGACCGGCGATGACTACTTTCATCCCTTCGCGCATGATAGCGCCTTGTGTCGCTTCTTTGCGCACGGCGGTGAGGTTATCAATAATCGTCTGTAGGTCGGCAGAGACTTTACCATCGGCAAGAAAATCGATTTCTTCTTCGGGGAAATCAATTGCGGCTTCGACGTAGATACGTAGGTGTATCAGAGATTCTACCAAGGTTTGAATTCGGTTTGAAAACGCGCCTTGAAGCGATTTAAGGGCCGATTTTGCCGCTTGTTCTGAGCTGGCATCAATTAAGTCCGCAATGGCTTCGGCTTGAGCTAAATCGAGCTTATCGTTGAGGAAGGCGCGCTCTGAAAACTCACCTGGGCGAGCGGTGCGGATGCCGGGAATTTGCAGGATGCGTTTGATCAGCATATCCATTACGACTGGGCCGCCATGGCCTTGCAGTTCTAGGACATCTTCGCCAGTAAAGGAGTTCGGATTAGGGAAATAGAGCGCGATCCCCTGATCGAGCTGAGTGCCATCCTGAGCCGTAAATGACAGATACTCTGCGTATCTTGGACGTAATTCTTTGCCTGTTACCTCAGAAGCGACTTTGGCCGCAAGGGGACCGGATACGCGAATAATGCCGACACCGCCTCGTCCGGGCGCAGTCGCTTGAGCGACAATGGTCTCTGTAGTCATAGTGGTAGCCTTTGCGATGCATACCCTGTGAGGGTAAATAGTGAATGAGATGAATTGTAATCAGCCAAAAACAAAAAGGCGACCTTTTGGTCGCCTTTCTCGATTATTTACGCCGACTCGTTATTTTGAGTGCAAGCCTTTCTTCTCCAGCGCCTTATAAATCAGCGTCTGTTGGATCAGAGTAACGATGTTCGACACTAACCAGTAAAGAACCAGACCTGATGGGAAGAACAGGAAGAAACCTGTGAACAGAACAGGCATGAACGTCATGATCTTCTGCTGCATTGGATCTGTCACTGTGGTTGGGCTCATCTTCTGGATCAGGAACATGGATGCACCCATCAGTAGCGGCAAGATGTAGTAAGGGTCTTGCGCTGACAAGTCAGTAATCCAACCAAAGAATGGTGAGTGACGCAGTTCCACCGATTCCATTAGTGCCCAGTAAAGTGCAATGAAAATAGGCATCTGTAGAAGTAGAGGCAGACAGCCACCCAGTGGGTTTACTTTCTCTTTCTTGTACAGTTCCATCATTTCTTGGCTCATACGCTGACGGTCATCGCCGATACGCTCACGCATCGCTTGCAGCTTAGGCTGTAGCATGCGCATTTTTGCCATTGAAGTGTACTGTGCCTTAGTCAGTGGGTACATAGCACCACGCACAATGAAGGTCAGAACGATGATCGCTAGACCCCAGTTAGACACGAAGCTTTGAATGAACGACAGTAGCGTGTGCAGTGGTTTAGCGATAAACCATAGCCAGCCATAATCCACAACCAAGTCTAGATTCGGCGCAGTTTCTGCCATTTCTTGCTGAAGTTTCGGACCTACCCAAAGTGTCGCGTTGAATTTTGCTGAGTCACCCGTTGCGATGGTTTTGTTCGGCATACGAACACCAATGTCACCCAGGTTACCAATCACGCGAGTGTACAGGTTAGTACCTGGCTCGTTGCGAGGGATCCATGCAGACGCGAAGTAGTGTTGGATCATTGCTGCCCAACCCTGACCGTCTGGTAGGGTGATTGACAGGTTACGATCCTGCATATCGTCAAAGCTGTATTTCTTGTAACGCGTTTCTTCTGTTGAGTACGCACCGCCACGGTAAGTTGGCATAGTGATGCTGCCGCCCGCGTCCATCAAGTTTTGGCGCAGGTGAGCGTACATACCAAATGTCGCGTTGCTACCTGAGTTGTTGACTACATCGTATTCAACGTCAACCGCGTAGCTGCCACGCTTAACAATAAATGTTTTGGTGTACTCAAGGCCATTTGCTTGGTATGTCATTGGGATGCGAAGTTCATCCTGACCGTCTTCCAGAGTGAAGCTATCTGCATTCACTGAGTAAGCCGGACGATTTGAGCTACTCAGATCGATACCTTGAGGACCCACTAGACCACTTTGCGCAATGAATTGGTGACCTGGCTCGTTCTTCAGTAGAACGAATGGGTCTGATGAATCCAGTTCTGCAGAGTATTGATTGAGGTCTGCAGTGATAACATCACCACCAACCGTATCAATCGACAGAGTCAAGACGTCAGTTGTCACGGTAATCGTTTTAGCAGACGCTTGCTGCGCAGGCGCGGGATCTAAATCATCCGCAAGAGTAGGGGCAGGTAGAGTACTGCTTGATTGTGCCTGTTCAACCGGCTGTGGTGCTGGGTTCTTTGCGACTTGCCATTGTTGAAACAACAAGAAAGAAACCAGTGCTAGCGCGATTAACAGGATATTACGTTGAGAATCCATCGTTATTTATCTCTGTCTTGTTTCTGGACTGGTGGAACGGGATCAAAACCGCCCTCATTCAAAGGGTGGCATTTTAATAGACGTTTGCTTGATAACCAACACCCTTTTACAAAACCGTGAGCTTTTAGTGCTTCTATGGCGTAAGTAGAGCAGGTTGGAGTAAAACGACAGCGTGGTCCGATAAGCGGACTAATGAGACCTTGATAAAGACGGACGAATCCGATTGCTACCCACGCGAAGGGCGAGACAGGCGCTGCCATAATTTATCAAACAGTTTGAACATTTCTTCATTGCTCAGATCTTGGGCGCTTTTCTTGGCAATCACAACAAAATCTTTGTGAGCAAGCTGGTGTTGATTGTTACGAAAGCTTTCACGAGCAAGGCGTTTAAAACGATTACGACCAACAGCGGTTTTAATCTGTTTTTTGGGAACGGCTAAACCTAATCGAGGGTGAGATAGGTTGTTATTGCGAGCAATGATGGTGAAATGTGGTGAGCCAGCTCGATGAGCTTGCTGGAAGACATTTTGATAATGCTCGGGAGTTAACAAACGTAACTCCCGATCGAACGCGTACGTTTTCAAAATAATCGAAGATTACTTAGAAAGACGCTTACGGCCTTTTGCACGACGTGCATTGATTGTTGCACGACCGTTCTTAGTAGCCATACGTGCACGGAAACCGTGAGTACGCTTGCGCTTTAGAACTGAAGGTTGAAAAGTGCGTTTCATGATAATTACCTTTACTGATCAGTAGTTTTAGGTTCTTAGTTAACCCGGCGTGGGCCATTTGGTCTTCTTTATATATAAAGAGGACAAACCGACGCCTCTCAACAAAGAGGCGGAATTGTAATCACAGTCACACAAAGTGTCAATCATTGAGCAACTGCTAAATTCCGGCCGGGCGATTATACGTAGTGTGAGCAAAATCTCAAGGATCAAGCGATCTTCTTTGGTGATCTTTACTCAGCGCCTACTTGGCGAAGGAATCTCTGTAAACGAGGATCCTGTGGATTATTAAAGATATCCTGTGGAGAGCCTTGCTCAACGATATTGCCTTCCGCCATAAAGATCACGCGATCCGCCACTTCTCGGGCGAACTGCATTTCGTGTGTGACCACCAGCATGGTTTGGTGTTTAGTCGCTAACTCCTTCATTAACTGAAGAACTTCGCCGACCCACTCAGGATCTAGTGCTGAGGTCGGTTCGTCAAACAGCAATAATTCGGGTTGCAGTGCCATCGCACGTCCGATACCCACACGTTGCTGCTGGCCACCAGACAGCGCCGCTGGATAACTGTCTCCTTTATCGCCAAGGCCGATGTCGTCAAGAATCTGCTGAGCGCGTGCCAATGCTTGGTCTTTCTTCCAGCCGCGAACGGTGATGAGGCCTTCAGCAATATTCTGACGGGCGGTCATATGGGCAAACAAGGCATAGTTCTGGAAAACAAACCCTGTCTTACGGCGCAGAGCTAATACTTCCGCTTTGGTGTGCTTTTCAGTATCCACGCTTACGTCATCAATGGTGATGACGCCTTTGTCGGCATTTTCTAGAAAATTCACCGTGCGCAGCAGGGTGGATTTGCCCGTACCGCTAGAGCCGATAATGACAATAATCTCGCCCTGTTTGATATCGAGATCGATGCCTTTAAGGACTTCTGTCTCACCAAAGCGTTTGTGAATGTTATCTAACTTGATCATCTTACGTATGCCTTATTCAACTTAGCTTCTGCCCAGATTTGCACGCGAGTCAGTATTACTACAACGCCCCAGTAAATCAGCGCAACGGCAAGGAAAGCTTCGAAAAAGCGGAAGCTGGATGACGCTTCCATTTGCGCTTTTGCCATGATCTCCGCCACACCTAGCGTAAAGGCCAATGAGGTCGATTTGATCATATCAATGAAGTAGTTCATCAATGACGGCAGCGCCACACGCGTTGCCTGCGGCAAGATCACTCGGCGCATCGCTTGAGTCGTTGTCATGCCCACAGACAGGCTGGCTTCCATCTGGCTACGATCGATACCAATGATCGCGGCGCGGATACTCTCCGCCATGTATGCGGCAAAGTGCAGAGTCAAACCAATCACCGCGGCGCTGAATGCATCCAGACCGACTAGGAACGGAAAAATCTGCGGTAAGCCGTAGTAAAGCAGAAACAGTTGAACCAACAGTGGTGTACCACGGAAGAAGCTGATGTACAGCTGGCTTAACTGATCAAGAACGGGAACGCGAAATACACGGATATTCGCTAAAATGACGGCCAAAATCAGTGAAAATACTAAACCCCATGTCGCCATTTCCATGGTGGTGCCCAGATACTTGAGTAGTATCGGCATCAGGTTCAGCATGTAGTTAAAATCGAATCCCATAACGTATCCCAGTTAAAAATAAGCTTCTATACAAAAAGCAAAACCCACTGCAAAGGAAGGAAAGCAGTGGGTTAAGAGCAAATCCGGTTGAGTACCTCAACCAGACGAGCAATACTCAACAGTGGTTATTTAGTGATATCAGCACCAAACCACTTCTGAGAAATTTTCTCTAGTGTACCGTCAGCACGCATTTCAGCCAGTGCTTTATTCACTTCAGCCTGAAGCTTTTTGCCGTTGTCATTGTCAACGAAAGGCCAAGCGTTTTGAATCGTCTCAAACGGTTCGCCAGCAAGTTGCAGAGGTAGACCAGTTTTTTTGATCAGCTCAAGAGCCGATAGACGGTCCATTACAAACGCGTCTGCACGACCAAGTGCTACATCGTGTTCGATACCTGTATCGTAAGTCTTGATGTTGATCTTGCCGTCTTTGTCGTAGTTGCGTAGCAACTGCTCAAAGTTTGAACCTAGGTTAACCGCCACCGTTTTGCCTTCAAGATCTTTAATACCTTGGATGCTGTCGTTGCCTTTACGAACAGTGATCTGCGCACCATCAACAACGTATGGGTCAGCAAAAAGGTATTTGGCTTTACGAGCATCCGTCATCGTGATCTGGTTTGAAATCGTATCAATACGACCTGTCTCTAGCAGACCAAACAAACCAGAAAAGTTTGCCGTAACGTATTCCACTTTGTAATCGTTACGCTTACCAATCTCATCCCATAGGTCCACTTCGAAGCCTTGCAGCTTGTCTTGCTGAACGAAAGTGAATGGGAAGTAGCGGCCAGACATACCGACTTTAACTTCAGTCGCGGCTTGAACCGTCGCAGCAGAAAGCGCAATTGCTGCTACAGCAGCTTTAATCCAGTTTTTCATAGTACAACTCCATAGTTTTATGGGCACAAATACTACTGTCACTTTAGTTAATTAGATAAATAACCAAGAGCAATAACCTAGACGCCTGTGGAATAAGATAGCTTACTAAAGGTGGCCAGTCGTGTGAGTAAAGACGTAGCAAAAAATAAAAAGACGAGATTGGAATAAAATCACACCTTGCGAAAGCTTGATTCACAGACTTATCACCAGATGGCGGATCTGTGAGAAAAAGCGCAAATGTGGATCCTTATGTGAGTAAGAATAGGGCAGCTTGTGTTGATCTAGCGGATAATGACGTAAATATTGTGAATAACTTAGATCTTATTCACTGGATCGTCGATCATTTGCTGGCGATCTTGGTTATCAACAGGTAAAATTGCCAATCTTTTTCGATCATTAACTTTGAGTGGGGGCACCGTGTCATCTTCGCTTTGGTTGCAATGTATGCAGCAGCTTCAAGAAGAGCTACCAGCTACAGAATTCAGTATGTGGGTACGTCCGTTACAAGCGGAGCTCAATGACAATACTCTCACTTTATTTGCGCCTAACCGTTTTGTAATGGATTGGGTTCGCGATCGTTACCTCAACAGCATTAATCGTTTGTTGCAGGAATACTGTGGCAATGACATCCCAAGTTTACGCTTTGAAGTGGGGAGTCGCCCTGTTTCTGCACCTAAGCCAGCGCCGAAACGTACGCCAGCTGATGTGGCGGCAGAATCTTCAGCACCCGCTCAGCTCCAAGCGCGTAAGCCAGTACACAAAACCTGGGATGACGACGAGCAACAGGTGGCAGAGATCAACCACCGCTCAAATGTAAACATCAAGCACAAGTTCAACAACTTCGTTGAAGGTAAATCAAACCAACTCGGTTTAGCGGCCGCTCGTCAGGTGGCTGATAATCCAGGTGCAGCGTACAACCCGTTATTCCTCTACGGCGGCACAGGTTTAGGTAAGACTCACCTGTTGCACGCGGTGGGCAATGCGATTGTGGATAACAAGCCGAACGCCAAAGTGGTTTACATGCACTCTGAGCGATTTGTTCAGGACATGGTAAAAGCGCTGCAAAACAACGCGATTGAAGAGTTTAAACGCTACTACCGCAGTGTTGACGCCCTGCTGATCGATGACATCCAATTCTTTGCCAATAAAGAGCGCTCTCAGGAAGAGTTCTTCCATACCTTCAATGCGCTTTTAGAAGGTAATCAACAGATCATTTTGACTTCTGACCGCTATCCAAAAGAGATCAGTGGCGTAGAAGATCGCTTAAAATCCCGCTTTGGTTGGGGATTGACGGTAGCGATCGAGCCGCCTGAATTGGAAACCCGTGTCGCGATCTTGATGAAAAAAGCCGAAGATCACCAAATACACCTTGCTGATGAAGTAGCGTTCTTTATTGCTAAACGACTGCGCTCCAACGTACGTGAACTGGAAGGCGCGTTAAACCGCGTGATTGCTAATGCCAACTTTACCGGTCGCCCAATCACCATCGATTTTGTCCGTGAAGCACTGCGTGACTTACTGGCTCTACAAGAAAAGCTGGTGACGATCGATAATATTCAAAAGACGGTGGCGGAATACTACAAAATTAAAGTCGCTGATCTGCTGTCTAAGCGTCGTTCGCGCTCGGTTGCGCGTCCGCGCCAGCTAGCGATGGCGCTTGCAAAAGAGCTGACTAACCATAGCTTGCCTGAAATTGGTGATGCTTTTGGTGGCCGAGACCATACCACTGTTCTTCACGCCTGCCGTAAAATTGAACAACTGCGCGAAGAGAGTCACGACATCAAGGAAGATTATTCTAACCTGATTCGTACCCTTTCTTCTTAAATCACAGTATTCTAAGCACTAAATAGAATAATACCGTATTAAGCTAAACGAATTCTGATAAGAGCGTACTATGAAATTTTCCATTGAACGTAACCACTTACTTAAACCGCTGCAGCAAGTGTCTGGCGCGTTAGGTGGTCGTCCAACTCTTCCTATTCTGGGTAACCTGTTACTGAAAGTTGAAGACAATATGTTGTCGATGACGGCAACGGATCTGGAAGTCGAGCTTATCAGCCGCGTTGCTCTAGAAGGCGACTTTGAAGCGGGCAGTGTGACGGTTCCCTCGCGTAAATTTTTAGATATCTGTCGTGGCTTGCCTGACGACTCTGTCATCACCTTTGTTTTAGAAGGTGATCGTGTTCAGGTGCGTTCTGGACGTAGCCGATTCTCTCTATCTACCTTACCTGCTAACGATTTCCCGAATATTGAAGATTGGCAGAGTGAAGTTGAAGTCTCGCTGACCCAAGGTGAGCTACGCGGATTGATTGAGAAAACCCAATTCTCGATGGCAAACCAGGACGTGCGTTACTACCTCAACGGTATGTTGTTCGAAATTGATGGCACGACACTCCGCAGTGTGGCCACTGATGGTCACCGTATGGCGGTGTCTCAGGTTCAGCTAGGTGCTGATTTTGCTCAGCAGCAAATCATTGTGCCACGTAAAGGTGTACTGGAACTGGTTAAGTTGTTGGATGCGCCTGAACAGCCTGTGACACTACAAATTGGTAGCTCCAATGTGCGTGCCGAAGTGAACAACTTTGTCTTTACCTCTAAGCTGGTGGATGGCCGTTTCCCGGATTACCGCCGCGTGATGCCACAAACGACGACCAAAACGCTTGAAGCGGAATGTGATGAGCTGCGTCAGGCGTTCTCGCGTGCCGCTATACTGTCGAATGAAAAATTCCGTGGGGTGCGCGTCAACTTAGCGGATACGGAAATGCGCATTACCGCCAATAACCCAGAGCAAGAAGAAGCGGAAGAGATGCTGGATGTCAGCTTCGAAGGTGATCCGATTGAGATTGGCTTTAACGTCAGCTACGTCTTGGATGTATTAAATACTCTGCGTTGTGAAAAAGTACGCGTGTCGATGTCGGACGCTAACGCCAGTGCCATGATTGAAAACGTGGATGACGACGGCGCTATGTACGTGGTAATGCCGATTCGACTCTAGCATGCCGCTTTCACGTCTTATTATTCAGCAGTTTCGCAACATTAAAGCCTGTGATATTGAACTATCAGCAGGCTTTAACTTTCTTATAGGTCCGAACGGCAGTGGCAAAACCAGTGTTCTGGAAGCCGTCTACTTGCTCGGCCACGGCCGCTCTTTTAAAAGCTCTCTAACGGGCAGAGTCATCCAAAATGACTGCGATGAGCTGTTTGTGCACGGTCGTTTTTTGAACTCGGATCAATTTGAGCTACCAATTGGCATTAATAAGCAGCGTGATGGCTCAACAGAGGTTAAAATAGGCGGTCAATCCGGACAAAAACTGGCTCAATTGGCGCAGGTTCTGCCGCTGCAATTGATCCATCCGGAAGGGTTTGATTTACTGACGGACGGACCAAAACATCGCCGAGCATTTATCGATTGGGGTGTGTTTCACACTGAGTCGGCTTTTTATGATGCTTGGGGGCGGTTTAAACGTCTGAATAAACAGCGCAACGCGTTGTTAAAAACGGCCACCAGCTATCGTGAGCTGTCGTATTGGGATCAGGAGATGGCAAGGTTGGCTGAAAACATCAGCCAGTGGCGAGCCACATATGTTGAGCAGATGACCGAGAAAGCCACGGAAATCTGTCAGACATTTCTCCCCGAATTTGAGATCCAGCTGAAGTATTACCGAGGATGGGATAAGGACACACCTTATCAGGCAATTCTTGAGAACAACTTTGAACGGGATCAGGCACTGGGTTACACCTTTAGTGGTCCGAATAAAGCCGATTTAAAAATTAAAGTGAACGGGACTCCGGTTGAGGATGTTCTGTCACGAGGTCAGCTCAAACTCATGGTATGTGCATTGCGCGTGGCGCAAGGTCAACACCTCACTGAGATGACCGGCAAGCAATGTGTCTACTTAATTGATGACTTTGCCTCTGAATTAGATAGTCAACGTCGTAAGCGTCTAGCAGACTGCTTGAAGGAGACGGGGGCGCAAGTTTTTGTCAGTTCTATTACAGAAAGCCAAATCGCCGACATGTTGGACGAAAATGGCAGGATGTTCCATGTGGAACATGGCACAATAGAACAAAATATATAGTGGAAGATAACTCATGTCTGAAAATTACGATTCATCGAGTATTAAAGTACTAAAGGGCCTGGATGCAGTACGTAAGCGTCCGGGGATGTACATCGGCGACACGGACGATGGTACCGGTCTACACCACATGGTTTTCGAGGTGGTGGATAACTCAATTGATGAAGCGTTAGCGGGTCACTGTAAAGACATCATCGTGACGATTCATGAGGATTGCTCTGTATCGGTACGCGATGACGGTCGTGGTATCCCGACCGAAATGCACCCGGAAGAGAATGTTTCGGCAGCAGAAGTTATCATGACGGTTCTGCACGCAGGTGGTAAGTTCGATGACAACTCGTACAAGGTATCGGGTGGTCTGCACGGCGTAGGTGTTTCGGTAGTAAACGCACTGTCTAAGCAAGTGACTCTGACCATTCATCGTGGTGGCCAAATCCATACTCAAACCTATCACCATGGTGAGCCGCAAGCGCCACTTTCTGTGATTGGTGAAACGGACAAAACAGGTACGGAAATCCGTTTCTGGCCTAGTGAAGAAACCTTCTCTAATACTGAATTCCATTACGATATTCTGGCTAAACGTCTGCGCGAGCTTTCGTTCCTCAACTCAGGTGTTTCGATCAAGCTGGTTGATGAGCGTGAAGAAGATAAGAGCGACCACTTCATGTATGAGGGTGGTATTCAGGCATTCGTCGAACACCTGAACACCAACAAGACGCCGATCATCGAGAAAGTCTTCCACTTCAACGCTGAGCGTGAAGATGGTATTGCCGTTGAAGTCGCGATGCAGTGGAACGATGGCTTCCAGGAAAACATCTACTGTTTTACTAACAACATCCCTCAACGTGATGGTGGTACGCACCTTGCGGGCTTCCGTGCTGCGTTAACACGTACACTGAACTCGTTCATGGATAAAGAAGGCTTCTCGAAGAAAGCGAAAACTGCCACTTCAGGTGATGATGCACGTGAAGGTCTCACCGCAGTCATCTCTGTTAAGGTTCCGGATCCTAAGTTCTCAAGCCAAACCAAAGATAAGTTGGTGTCTTCGGAAGTGAAGTCAGCCGTTGAATCTGTGATGGGTGAAAAGCTGTCTGAATTCCTAGTGGAACACCCAACGGAAGCCAAGGCAGTTTGTAGCAAGATCATTGATGCAGCGCGTGCTCGTGAAGCGGCGCGCAAAGCACGTGAAATGACTCGCCGCAAAGGCGCGTTAGACCTAGCAGGCCTACCAGGTAAGCTGGCAGACTGTCAGGAAAAAGACCCAGCACTTTCTGAACTGTACATAGTGGAGGGTGACTCGGCAGGCGGCTCCGCAAAACAAGGCCGTAACCGTAAGAACCAAGCCATTCTTCCACTGAAAGGTAAAATCCTTAACGTTGAGAAAGCACGCTTCGACAAGATGCTCTCTTCGCAAGAAGTCGCGACGCTTATCACCGCACTTGGCTGTGGTATCGGTCGTGACGAATACAACCCAGATAAACTGCGTTACCACAACATTATTATCATGACCGATGCGGATGTCGATGGTTCGCACATTCGTACGCTGCTGTTGACCTTCTTCTACCGTCAAATGCCAGAGCTTATCGAGCGTGGCTATGTGTACATCGCTCAGCCACCACTTTACAAAGTGAAGAAAGGTAAGCAAGAGCAGTACATCAAAGATGAAGATGCGATGAACCAGTACCAAGTGGCATTGGCGTTAGACAATGCGTCTTTGCATGTCAACGCAGAAGCACCAGCATTAGCAGGTGAAGCGCTAGAGAAACTGGTTCAGCAGTACAATTCTGGTATTAAGCTGGTGGAGCGCATGAGTCGCCGTTACCCACACGCGCTGATGCATGAGCTGATCTACACACCGCGTTTAACGGCAGAGCAGTGCCATGATGCAGCAGCTGTTGAAGCATGGACCAAACAGTTGGTGGAGCAGCTTAATGCTAAAGAAGTGGGCGCAAGCCAGTACAGCTTCGAAGTAGAGCAGCACGCAGAGCTTGGTTTAAACCTGCCTAAGATTGTTGTACGTACTCATGGTGTGACACATGAGCATGCGCTGAGTATTGACCTGATTAACTCAAAAGAATACGGCAAGCTGGCCGATCTGTCGGAAGCGCTTAATGGTCTGATTGAAGAAGGTGCTTACATCAAGCGTGGTGAACGTACTCAGCCTGTTTCAAGCTTCGTTGAGGCACTGAACTGGTTAGTCAAAGAGTCACGTCGTGGCCTAAGCCTACAGCGCTACAAAGGTCTGGGTGAGATGAACCCAGAGCAGCTATGGGAGACCACAATGGACCCAGAGACGCGCCGTATGATGCAGGTAACGATTGAAGATGCTGTTGGTGCAGATCAACTGTTTACGACACTGATGGGTGACCAAGTAGAACCTCGTCGTAACTTTATCGAAGAGAATGCACTGAAAGTAGCGAACCTAGACGTTTAATCACTACGATGCGTCGTTATTTCGAATAATTTCTGCGTTCGGCGTACTCACATACACTTGTATGCTGCGTGCGCCTCACTTGAACTAATGCGAACTAACTTAGCCTCGAAGCAATTAATTTGATAGCTTCATTGCACTTAAAGCACTGCCTATTGGCGGTGCTTTTTGTGCCTGTAAGGCATTGAAAATTATTGGTTTGGCAAAATAATTGAAAATAATCCCTTGAAACTATTTTGCTCAATCCACATATCTAGTTGTGAAGAGGGAGGCTGTCTTGCTCACGAGAGAAGAAACAGAACCTCACTAACCGCCAATAGGGTATCGCTCAGGAGAGGATGACTTTAGAGGCACACAATTGAACTGATTTATAGCTACGTCCCAGAGTCAACAGAACCCGAGGAGTAGTGAATAAATCCCTTAGTCGGCAAGGCTCGAATACAGAATCGATCCGCGCAAACTCACGACTAAGACTATTGCTTACTATGAGGATAGCATTATGAGAACTGTAGATTTCACTCCACTTTACCGCAACGCAATCGGCTTCGATCGTCTATTCAACATGATGGAAGCGAACACTTCGAAGAACACTTCTGGCGGTTACCCTCCATACAATATCGAGCAAAAAGATGAAAACAACTACCGTATTACTATGGCAGTTGCAGGCTTTGCTGAAGAGCAGCTAGACCTTACTCAAAAAGAAAACATGCTGATTGTTAAGGGGGAGCGTAAATCAGAAGAAGAGAAGCAATACGTATATCAAGGCATCGCAGAGCGCGATTTTGAGCGTAAATTCCAGCTAGCAGACTATGTAAAAGTGGTGGGTGCAAGCATGGAAAATGGTCTACTGCACATTGACCTAGAGCGCGAAATCCCTGAAGCGATGCAACCACGTAAGATTGCGATTGGTGGTAACAACCTAATCGAAGGTTAACCCGTCATATTTGAAACCACTGGCTTTAACTAGCCAAATAGATCGGGAATAAGAGTGAAAGAGCACCATCTAGGTGCTCTTTTTTGATCTAACCGAAGCAGTGTTTACTTAGGCTTCTTGATACGCTTTCTCGACTTCTTCAGCAATAATCTTGATGCCTTTCTGCATCATTTCATCATCTTGAACGTAGTTCATGCGCAGACATTGGTGGGCGTGTTCCCAGCCATCTTCCTGACCAATGAAGAAGTATTCCCCCGGTACAATCAATACGCCGCGAGCTTTCAGTCTTTGGTACAGCTCCATAGTGGTGATTGGCAGTTCATCAAACCAAAGCCATAGGAAGATCGCCCCTTCTGGTTTGTGAATGCGAAAACGTGAGTCAGTGATGGCGGTTTGCAGCAGTTCGACAGCTCGCTGAGATTTTTGCTTATAAAACGGCTTGATAACATTGGTGCTGAGATTCAACAGGTCATCATTCTTAATCATATGGTGACCTAACGCAGGACCAAGGCTTCCCGGAGCCAAGCTGATGATGCCGTTCATATTGGTCATAGCCTGAGTCACTTCTTCGTTGGCAATCACAATCCCGCAACGTACTCCCGGTAGGCCGAGTTTAGACAGGCTCATACATAGGATGGTGTTTTCGTTCCAGAACGGCTGAACATCTTCAAAGATGATGTTCGGGAATGGCAGGCCATAGGCATTGTCGATGATGAGCGGAATGTTATTTTCGCGCGCCAGTTTATCCAGCTTGTGTATTTCTTCATCAGTGAGTACGTTGCCAGTGGGGTTGGTTGGACGTGAGGCACAAATGGCGGCAACCGAGTCATCGACTTTGAGTTGTTCGAAGTCGACATGGTATTTAAACAGACCATTGTCGAGCATCTCGATCTCTGGGTGGTAAGAGACAAAGATATCTTCATCTACGCCTGCATCGCCGTAGCCAATGTATTCAGGCGCTAAAGGCAGCAGAATTTTCTTATGCGAGCCATCTGGTTGTTTACCCGCCAGCAGATTAAACAGATAAAAGAAGCCGCTCTGACTGCCGTTAGTCAGGCTGATGTTCTTTTCTGATATGTTCCAGCCATAAGTGTCTTTTAATAGCTTAGCCAGAGCTTTGACAAACGCGTCTTTGCCTTGCGGGCCATCATAGTTGGCCATGGCGGCCACGAGCTCCCCGTTGGCGAGCATCTCCTCACTGGCTTGGCGAAAGTATTCGAGCATGGCTGGAATAGCGGCTGGGTTACCACCTCCGAGCATGATCGCACCTGGCGTGCGTAGGCCGTCGTTTAAGTCATCCATTAAACGCGTAATACCGGAATACTGATTGAATTTTTCACCAAACTTAGAGAATTGCATTTGTAGTTATACCTAATTCATTGTGATTGCTTTAAGTGTAATAGTTACTAGTCGAAGCTAGTAATTCCAAGACTCACCTTGAGCGTTGTGGTCTATGGATAATCGGGTAATCCCTGAACATACCTTAATGTGATTACGAGGCAAAGCACAAAATTCCGTCACTGATAAAAACAAAGCCCAACTCCGAGGAGTTGGGCTTCGTAGAACCTATATTGTTCGAGATATTACTTCTGTAGAAGTGAAACATCCGCGATCTGTAGGAATAAGTTACGCAGGTTGTTCAGTAGCGTTAGACGGTTCTTCTTCAATGCTTCGTCATCTGCCATTACCATGACGTTGTCGAAGAATGAATCGACTGGCTCACGCAGGTCAGCTAGCTTGCTTAGCGCTTGTTGGTAGTTACCTGTTGCGAACGCTGGCTCTAGCGCTTCTGTCATTACTTCAACGCTTTCTGCCAGTGCTTTCTCTGCGTCTTCTTGTAGAAGTGATAGATCGATGTCTGCTGCTAGCTCACCATCGAACTTGGCTAGGATGTTGCCTACACGTTTGTTGGCTGCAGCAAGTGCTTCTGCCGCTTCCAGTTCACGGAAGTGAGAAACCGCTTTAACACGTTGGTCAAAGTCAGATGGCTTAGTTGGACGATTCGCCAGTACCGCTTGGATGATATCCACGCTGAAACCTGCATCTTGGTACCATGCACGGAAACGACCTAGCATAAAGTCGATAACGTCAGCTTCTACGTTGTCGTTGGTCAAATGGTCACCAAACAGAGATTTTGCCTTAGCAATCAAATCTGTTAGGTCTAGGTTGTAGCCGTTTTCAACGATAATACGTAGCACACCTAGTGATGCACGACGAAGTGCGAATGGGTCAGAACCCTTAGGTGCTTGGCCAATACCGAAGATACCAACGATCGTATCTAGCTTGTCAGCCATTGCTACCGCAGAAGAAATGCCTGTGCTAGGCAGCTCGTCACCGGCGAAACGAGGCATGTACTGCTCGTAAAGTGCCAGTGCAACTTGCTCGTCTTCACCATCGTGAGTCGCATAGTGCATGCCCATTACACCTTGAGTATCGGTAAATTCGAATACCATAGATGTCATTAGGTCACACTTAGCCAGTAGGCCTGCGCGCTTAGATTTCTCAACGTCAGCATCGATTTGCTCAGCAATGTAGCCAGCAAGTTCTGTGATGCGGTCAGTCTTGTCTTTGATAGTACCAAGCTGCTTCTGGAAGATCGCTTGCTCTAGTTCAGGCAAGCGGTCGATAAGAGGACGCTTACGGTCAGTGTTAAAGAAGAACTCAGCATCCGCTAGACGTGGACGTACTACCTTCTCGTTACCTTCGATAACGTAACGAGGCTCTTTCGATTCGATGTTAGAAACAAAGATGAAGTTTGGTAGTAGCTTCTTGTTTTCGTCATACACTGGGAAGTACTTCTGGTCACCTTTCATGGTGTAAACCAGCGCTTCAGAAGGAACCTTTAGGAACTCTTCTTCGAACTTCGCAGTCAGTACCACTGGCCATTCAACCAGAGAAGTCACTTCTTCAACTAGGTCATCTTCTAGATCAGCAACACCGCCCACTGCTGCAGCGGCTTTTTGTGAATCTGCAAGGATGATCGCTTTACGTGCTTCGTAATCTGCCATCACTTTACCGCGCTCTTCTAGGATCGCTGGGTATTGCTCTGCAGATTCAATCGTGAATTCTTGCTCACCCATGAAGCGGTGACCACGGATAGTGCGATCTGATGCTACGCCAAGGATTTCACCTTCAATCAGGTCAGAGCCCATTAGCATAGTCAGTGTTTTAACTGGGCGGATAAACTGAGTAGTCTTGTTACCCCAACGCATTGGCTTCGCAATAGGTAGGTTACCCAGTGCTTTAGCTGCTAGGTCGACAACGATTTCAGACGTTGCTTGGCCTTTCACTTCTTGTTTGAAAAGAAGCCATTCGCCTTTGTCTGTTACTAGACGGTCAGCTTGCTCAACAGTGATGCCGTTACCACGCGCCCAACCTTGAGCGGCTTTCGTCGCGTTACCGTCCGCATCGAATGCGACAGAAACTGCTGGTCCACGTTTCTCAACCACTTTGTCCGCTTGGCCTTCAGCCAATGCAGTAACTTTAAGTGCTAGACGACGAGGAGCGGCGTACCATTTCACGCCTTCGTGTGCTAGGTCTGCACCTTTAAGTTCCGCTTCGAAGTTAGCCGCGAACGCTTCCGCTAGGGTGCGAAGTTGCGTTGGTGGTAGCTCTTCTGTACCCAGTTCAATTAGAAATTCTTTTGCCATGATTACTTCTCCTCGCCTTCTTTCTTACACATTGGGAAGCCAAGAGCTTCACGTGATGCGTAGTACGCTTCTGCAACCGACTTAGTCAGGTTGCGGATACGAAGGATGTAACGCTGGCGTTCTGTTACTGAGATAGCTTTGCGTGCATCAAGAATGTTGAATGCATGACCCGCTTTAAGAATGCGCTCGTAAGCTGGAAGCGGAAGTGGCTTCTCAAGCTCAAGCAGTTCTTTGGTTTCTTTTTCACATTGGTCGAAGAAAGTGAATAGGAAATCGACGTCCGCGTGTTCAAAGTTGTACGTTGACTGCTCCACTTCGTTTTGGTGGAAAATGTCGCCGTAAGTGACTTTGCTGCCGTCAGGTGCGATGTTCCATACGAGATCGTAAACCGAGTCTACTTCTTGAATGTACATAGCGAGACGTTCGATACCGTAAGTGATTTCACCGGTTACTGGTTTACACTCAAGGCCACCAACCTGCTGGAAGTAAGTAAACTGAGTCACTTCCATGCCGTTTAGCCACACTTCCCAGCCTAGGCCCCATGCGCCTAATGTTGGGTTTTCCCAGTTATCTTCGACGAAACGAATGTCGTGAACCAGAGGATCGACACCAAGTACTTCTAGAGAACCTAGGTACAGCTCCTGAATATTGTCTGGCGATGGTTTTAGCGCTACTTGGAATTGGTAGTAGTGCTGAAGACGGTTAGGGTTTTCACCGTAACGGCCATCGGTCGGACGACGTGAAGGTTGTACGTAAGCTGTAGACATTGGCTCTGGGCCAAGCGCTCGTAGACAAGTCATTGGGTGAGAGGTACCCGCACCCACTTCCATATCTAGCGGTTGAACAATGGTACAACCATTTTGAGCCCAATAATCCTGCAGCGCGAGGATCATTCCCTGGAAGGTTTTGATATCGTATTTTTGCATAAGTCAGGTTCGCGCGATTCTTCTGTTGCTGTTATTGATCAAATGTTCGCCGTAGTCATGGCGATTTCTATCACTTTCAGCACATTAATATAATGAAAATAACAATCAAGTATACCCAGATATTGCGTAGGGGAGTAGGGCTAATCTTGATTAATTCCTAGTCAGAATTCTCCTTTAATGGATTTTTAATGGCTTATTCGTCCAAATTTTCCTAAAAGGAAGTTTTTGACCACTTTGTTACTTGAGAAATGACATAGAGCTGGATAGAATTGCGCCCATCTTTGGGGAGTAGCTTACCAACACAATCAGCCTGATTGTTTGGTTCGTTCGTCAACATAATTGGTGCACAATCACCATGGCGCTCGAGACTCATCGCCTGATGGGTTTAGCAAGACCTTAGATAAACATCGTGAACCGGGGTGGGGCACGAGGTTTGTCTTAGGTTTAAAATAATTATCCCTGCCTCAATGAGCATGTCGTGAGCGTTTTAGCTATTTCAATTACCACTGTCGCTTTAGCCGAAATTGGTGACAAAACCCAGCTATTGTCTTTGCTGTTGGCCAGTCGTTATCGAAAACCGATACCGATTATCGCCGCTATTTTCTTCGCTACTATTGCCAATCACGCCCTTGCGGCTTGGTTAGGTGTGGTTGTGGCCGACTATTTATCACCTGAGGTGCTTAAGTGGGTCGTGGTGGCAAGTTTTCTCGCTATGGCGGGTTGGGTACTGATCCCAGATAAGCTGGATGATGACGATGAAATTTCTAACCGAGGGCCGTTTGTCGCCAGTTTTATTGCGTTCTTTATCGCTGAAATTGGTGATAAAACTCAGATTGCCACGTCTATCTTAGGAGCTCAGTTTGCTGATGCGTTGACGTTAGTGATAATCGGTACCACGCTGGGCATGCTGGCAGCTAATGTCCCTGTAGTTCTGATTGGTAAATTGTCAGCCGATAAAATGCCGCTCAACCTGATCCGTAAGGTGACGGCTCTGCTATTTATCGCTCTGGCGGTTGGCGCTGCGTTTTTCTAAAACGGTCGCTAACGTGCGATAAAAAGCGGATATCTGGTGGAGAAATGCGATAGATCAAACTCTATGCTAAATTCGTGTAAGGGCGTGATCGCTGACATATTCGTGTCATACTTGTCATGCTAACTTAACGGTGTGAATGATGTTACTCAAGGTGAGAAAGATTCTGTTTATTCTTCAAACACCTAGAGTATAGCGAGAGGGCAACATTATGCTTACACGTTATATGGGGATGACCCCAAAAAGTCAGAGTTATCTATTCACTTTCGGCTTGGTACTGTGTTTACTGGCAATGGTACTGACCGACATGTGGCTACCGATTGTTGCAGGTTCATTTGTGTTGACCGCGTTGACGGTTGAAGCCTGGATTCGAGTCGCGCACATTATCCCAATGCACGAAGAAATGCGGGCAATGCAAAAACAGCTGAGAAAATTGCAATCTGAAGTCCACACCATTGAATATGACGAATAAACAAACGGCTGCCCCAGGCAGCCATTTTTCACTTCAATTAGTTTAGCGTTAACGCTAATCCATTCCTTTCTTGATCAGATACTGATAAGGCAGCTCTTCAGTTTGAGCCGCAATCAGCTGGTGATCCATAAAGCGGCAGAAGCTCGGAATGTCACGTGTGGTGGATGGGTCATCGGCTTTTACCAGCAGAATCTCGCCCTCTTGCATGTTACGGATTGTCTTCCTGACCATCATCACGGGCTCTGGGCAGCGCAGTCCTTCTGCCTCTAAAGTCTGGGTCGCCTGTTCTGAATTGATTGTCATGGTCATATCTTTGGTTACCTCAATAGGGGGTAGATAATACTGGTGAAGAAAAAATATTCAATAACCCCTTGGCAAATCGATCAAATTGTTTTAACTTAGTTAACAAGTTGGTAACATTTAAAACAAGGAGCGCTTATGTTGACAGCTTTAGATCGTCTAACAATCTATTCCGTGCTGTGCTTTATTTCTTTTTGCGCACTTGTTTTACGTACACCAGCAGAATCGTCGTTTATGCCTTTGCTCGGCATGGTTGCGACGGTTGTAGGGATTTGGCTCGAGATGCATCGCTGGCCGAGCGCATCTGAAGAGCAAGAAAATTGATGGTTGAACTTCCAACAACCATTCTCAATTGTAACTACGCTCAATTACATTCCGACACTATCCCCATTTTTCTTGGGCTTCCCCGCTGAAAGGCGGGATTTTTTTTATCTAAAGAGTACAATTCAATAAATACACCCTTCATTTTAAGTGGCTATTTGTGGAATTAGAAGACATCTATCGCCGTGATCTGAATTTGCTGGTGGCGTTGCGGGTTTTAATCGAAGAGTGCAGTGTCAGTAAGGCAGCACATCGACTTAATCTTAGCCAGTCTGCGATGAGCCGAGTGTTAGGTCGGTTGCGTGATATGCTGGATGACCCTTTGTTTACACGCCAGGGGCAACACCTGATTCCAACCGAAAAAGCGCTTGAAGTCGACAAAGCACTGGGAGAGCCGCTGGAGTCTCTGCGTCAGGTGTTGTCTCCGATTCAAACTGAACCGCAAAGCTTTGAGAACACCTTCAATATCGCCACCACTGACTATGCGATGCAGACTATTCTGCCCTTTGCTTTGCCGCGTATTTATCAGGAAGCGCCCAATGTGTCGATTAACTTTCTACCTCTGCAACATGACCGATTAGCTGATCAGTTGACGTATGAGGGGGCGGATTTAGCCATATGCCGACCTATTGGCCCAGTAGAGCCACTGCGCAGTGAAATTCTTGGGCGTGTAGGGGTTTTATGTCTCTTATCTAAACAGCACCCGTTGGCCAACACGTCACTCAGTCTGAAGGACTACCTAACCTATCCACATGCGATGATTGCTATCAGTGATGGCGTCAAAGCGTTAATTGAGCAGGCTCTGGTCGATCAGCCAAAACGAAAAATGGTGCTGCGGGCTTATCATCTGGAAGCGGCATTGGCGATTGTGGATACCATGCCGCTGATCATTACGGTGCCAGCGGATTTAGCTTATCTGGTTGCAGAGCGTTACGATTTGGCGGTTAAACCTTTGCCGTTCCAGTTCACGCCGTTTGATTATTCTATGATCTGGCATGCACGTTGCGAGCACTCACCAGCACAGGAATGGCTGCGATCTGTGGTGAGAGAAGAGTGTAGCCGTTTGATTGCCAAACGTATCGCAGATATGGGATTGGATTAACACGATTTCGATCGATACAAAAAGAGCCAGCAATGCTGGCTCTTTTACTTTGAATCTTAGAATTACAGCTTAATCACAACGCGACCTGTTACTTGACCGTTAGTGATGTCTTCTGCGTACTTTGGTGCATCGGCAAGAGCCACTTCAGTACAGGCTTGCTCAAAGTAGCTGTCAGGTAGTAGTTCAACCAGTTTTTCCCAAGCGGCGATACGCTTCTCTGTTGGGCACATCACTGAGTCTACGCCTTGCAAGCGAACATTACGCAGAATAAAAGGCATCACTGTGGTCGGTAGGTCAAAGCCACCCGCCAGACCACAAGCGGCTACTGCGCTGTTGTAATCCATTTGCGCCAGTACTTTCGCTAGGACTTTGCTGCCCACGGTATCAACGGCGCCAGCCCAAACTTGTTTTTCCAGTGGGCGTGCGGGTTCTTCAAACTCGACACGATCAATGATGCGACTTGCGCCCAGCTTTTCTAGGAGAGGACCATTTTGTTCAATACGGCCAGTCACCGCCGCCACTTTGTAGCCGAGCGTTGCCAATAGCGTTACCGCTACTGAACCCACACCACCACTGGCGCCTGTGACCAGAATTTCACCTGACTCAGGTTTGACATCAGCGTCGATAAGCGCTTGAACACACAGCATGGCAGTAAAGCCAGCGGTGCCAACCATCATGGCCTTTTTGCTGTCGATCCCTTTTGGCAGTGGCACCAACCAGTCTGCTTTTAGGCGCGCACGTTGAGCCATACCACCCCAGTGATTCTCACCCACACCCCAGCCAGTTAATACGACTTTATCGCCGACTTGGTAACGTTCATCATCTGAGTGAGCAACGGTGCCTGCCATATCGATGCCCGGTACCATAGGGAAGTTGCGGATGATCTTACCTTTGCCAGTGATCGCCAGACCATCTTTGTAGTTGAGTGATGAGTAATCGACATCGATCAGTACGTCGCCTTGTGGCAACTGTGCTTCGTCGATTTGTTCTACAGAGGCGATGGTGCGTTTTTCTTCTTGGTTTAGAATCAGTGCGTTAAACATAGATGGTCTCCACTACGCGGTAGCAAACATTTAAAAACTGATATTGAGTGTAGACTGAAAGTCACTATGACTAAAATGAAACTTTAGCATTATATACATGCATACAGTGCATTGTGGAAAGTCGTATTGGGCAGTAAAGAAAAAGCCAGTCATGTGACTGGCTTTTTGATGATTAAGAAAGGAAAAACTTATACGACGGGTTGTCGGTTTCGTCTTTGCATTGATAACCCAGCTCTCGCAAATGGGCGGAAAATCGTGATAAATCGGCTTCATCCAGTTCAAAGCCACACAATACTCGACCATAGTCGGCACCATGGTTGCGATAGTTGAACAGACTGATGTTCCAATGTGTGCCTAATGTGCTGAGGAATTTCAGCAATGCACCTGGGTACTCTGGGAACTCAAAGCTGTATAGACGTTCTTTCAGCTGCTTCGACGGCTTACCACCAATCATGTAACGAATGTGCAGTTTTGCCATTTCGTCGTCTGACAAGTCGACCACAGGGTAACCACCTTCACGCAGATCGTGAATGATGTGTTCCAGCTCTTCCTGCCCACCTTGTAGACGGACACCAACAAAAATGTTGGCCAGATCGTCATCGTTGTAGCGGTAGTTGAACTCAGTGACCGCTCGGCCGCCAATTAAGTTACAGAACTCAAAGAATGCGCCTTGGCGTTCTGGAATCGTGACTGCCAGCAGGCCTTCACGTTTTTCACCCAGTTCACAACGCTCAGAGACGTAGCGCAGACCGTGGAAGTTCGTGTTCGCACCTGACAGAACAGTACCTAGGTTGCTGTTCTTAAGCTCGTTTTGCTCGGCGTATTTCTTCAACCCAGCTAAAGCTAGCGCACCAGAAGGCTCTGCGATAGCGCGCGTATCTTCAAAGATGTCTTTGACTGCGGCGCAAATCTCATCGCTGGAAACGGTAATGTGTCCATCGAGGTACTTTTGACATAAGCGGAACGTCTCTTCACCGATGCGTTTTACCGCGACGCCATCAGCAAACATGCTGACCTGATCGAGAACGACGGGCTCACCCGCATCTAAAGCTGCCTTAAGACACGCTGAATCTTCAGGCTCAACCGCGATGACTTTGATTTCTGGCATCAGCTGTTTGACCAACACCGCCACACCAGCTGCTAAACCACCGCCACCAACTGGCACAAAGATATGATCGAGATGACCATTTTGTTGCAGCATCTCAATGCCAATGGTGCCTTGGCCCGCGATCACTAATGGGTGATCAAAAGGAGGCACAAATGTATAGCCATATTGTTCTGACAAACGCTCGGCTTCAGCTTTGGCTTCATCAAAGTTATTGCCGTGCAGTACCACGTGACCGCCAAAACCACGTACCGCTTCGACTTTAATGTCAGGTGTGGTCTTTGGCATCACAATTGTGGTTTTGATACCAAGCTTAGTGCCGGAAAGCGCCATACCTTGTGCATGGTTACCCGCTGAGGCGGCAATCACGCCAGCGGCCTTCTGCGCTTCAGACAAACTGGCAACCATATTGTAGGCGCCACGTAGTTTGAACGAATGAACTGGCTGGCGGTCTTCGCGCTTGATTTGCACTTTGTTGCCAATTCGTTCACTCAGGCGTGGCATTTCCTGCAAAGGCGTTACCGTTGCTGCTTCATAAACCGGAGCTCTTAAGATATGGCGCAGATAGTCTGCGCCAGTCTGATGAGCTTTCCCTGAAAAGAGAGAATCAGACATAAGCTAGTCCTCTAGCTTAGATTTATCTCGCACTGCCCCTTTGTCAGCACTGGTTGCCATACTTGCGTACGCTTTGAGTGCAAAAGAAACTTCACGTTGACGATCGACTGGTTTCCAGCCCAGTTCGTCTTGTTTTGCACGGCGCTCAGCAAGTTCCTGCTCTGAGACTTCTAGAGAAATAGAACGGTTTGGAATATCAATTGCGATCATATCGCCTTGTTTCACCAGACCAATCGCACCACCATTCGCCGCTTCAGGTGAAGCATGACCAATGGACAGGCCAGACGTACCGCCAGAGAAGCGACCATCTGTCAGCAGTGCACACTCTTTACCAAGCCCCATTGATTTCAGGTAAGTGGTTGGATAAAGCATTTCCTGCATACCTGGGCCCCCTTTAGGGCCTTCATAGCGGATGACAACCACATCGCCTGCTTTGACTTTACCGCCTAAGATGCCTTCAACGGCGTCTTCTTGGCTTTCAAACACTACAGCAGGACCAGTGAATTTATGAATGCTCTCATCAACGCCAGCTGTTTTCACAATACAACCATCAAGAGCGATGTTGCCTGACAGAACGGCTAGGCCTCCTTCTTGAGAGAACGCGTGATCGATTGAACGGATACAACCATCAGCGCGATCATCATCAAGACGATCCCAACGACAATCTTGTGAGAAAGCTTTGGTAGTACGAATGCCTGCAGGGCCTGCGCGGAAGAACTTCAATACATCTTCATCTTCCGTTTGGATGATGTCGTATTGTGCTAGCTGCTCTTTCATTGAAAGGCCGAGCACGGTGCGCGCATCATTGTGAAGCAAACCTGCGCGGTCTAGCTCACCGAGGATAGCCATAACACCACCCGCGCGGTGTACGTCTTCCATGTGATATTTCTGAGTTGATGGCGCCACTTTACATAGGTGAGGTACTTTGCGAGATAAGCGATCGATATCTTCCATATCGAAGTCAATCTCACCTTCTTGCGCAGCAGCGAGCAGGTGAAGAATGGTATTAGTTGAGCCGCCCATGGCGATATCAAGCGCCATTGCGTTTTCGAATGCATCAAAAGTGGCGATATTGCGCGGCAGTGCAGATTCATCATCTTGCTCGTAGTAACGGCGTGTCAGTTCAACGATACGTTTACCAGCGTTGATAAATAGTTCTTCGCGGTCTGCGTGTGTCGCTAGCATTGAACCGTTACCTGGCTGAGAAAGACCAAGCGCTTCAGTCAGGCAGTTCATTGAGTTCGCTGTGAACATACCTGAACATGAACCACATGTCGGACATGCGCTGCGTTCGATCTGTTCACTTTGCTCGTCTGAAACTTTCGGGTCTGCACCTTGGATCATCGCATCAACCAAGTCTAGCTTGATGATTTGGTCAGAAAGCTTAGTTTTACCCGCTTCCATTGGACCGCCAGAAACAAAGATTACTGGGATGTTAAGGCGCATTGACGCCATTAGCATTCCCGGAGTGATTTTGTCACAGTTGGAGATACATACCATGGCATCGGCACAGTGAGCATTCACCATGTACTCTACCGAGTCAGCGATAAGCTCACGCGATGGCAGTGAATAAAGCATGCCACCGTGGCCCATTGCGATACCATCGTCGACTGCGATGGTGTTGAATTCTTTGGCTATACCGCCTGCTTTCTCGATTTCACCGGCGACCAGTTGGCCCATATCTTTAAGGTGAACGTGGCCCGGTACAAACTGAGTGAATGAGTTCACGACTGCGATGATTGGCTTACCAAAATCTTCATCTTTTACGCCAGTTGCACGCCACAGTGCACGAGCACCCGCCATGTTACGACCGTGAGTGGTGGTTGCTGATCTGTATTTAGGCATCTTACTACTTCCTTTATTTTGCCGCGTCTGCTGGGTAAACGTAATCTAACCAGCCCCACTTATCTTCAGTGGTGCCGTTGAATAGTCCAAAGTAAGCTTCTTGCAGCTCTTTGGTGATAGGGCCGCGTTTACCGCTGCCTACGTCAATTTTATCTATGGTTGCAACAGGAACGACCTCTGCTGCAGTACCTGTCATAAACACTTCGTCTGCTAGATAAAGTGCTTCGCGAGCAATGTTTGCTTCGCGTACTTGGTAACCTTTGTCACGAGCGATGGTCATGATCGAATCACGAGTAATGCCCGGTAGGATGGCGCTGGTTGCTGGTGGCGTGGTGATCACACCATCTTTAATCACAAAGATGTTCTCACCTGCGCCTTCAGATAAATAACCATCAACACTTAATGCAATACCCTCATCGTAGCCATGACGACGTGCTTCACCGCCAACCAGCAATGAAGACAGGTAGTTACCGCCAGCTTTCGCTGCGGTTGGAATGGTGTTTGGCGCCGCACGGTTCCAGCTGGAAATCATCGCATCGACCCCTTTCTCCAAGGCTTCTTCACCTAGGTAAGAGCCCCATGGGAAAGCGGCTATGATCAGGTCCATTTCGGTGCCCTGCGGTGGACACACACCGAGGCCAACATTGCCAACAAAACCTAGCGGACGAATATAAGCGCTATCGAGTTTGTTCTCGCGCAGTGTTTCGCGCGTCGCTTCCATGATTTCATCCACAGAGTAAGGGATAGGGAAACGGTAGATTTTGGCTGAATCCTTCAGTCGCTTCGCATGCTCACGATGGCGGAATATAATTGGTCCTTTAGGCGTGTTGTAGCAGCGCACACCTTCAAATACTGAAGTACCGTAGTGCATCGCATGAGTCAATACGTGAACATTCGCTTCTTTCCACGGTACCAGCTTGCCATTAAACCAAATGTAATCCGCTGTTGTAGTAGCCATTATTGCCTTCCTTTATGCACAAATTTTTTGTTGTAGGTTGTTATTCGGTAGCTCGTCACTGGCGATTTGTGTTACCTCAACCGTGCGCACATCCCAGAGCTTTTCAATCTGATTGGTCAGAAAGGAGATCGGACGATCGCTGTCGACGATGATCTCGACACTGGCAATCTTGCTCTCATGGTTCTGTGTGCCTGCAACTTGTCTAACAATGAAACCACGATGGCGAACCACACGAAGAACACGCTCCAGCAGTACCGGTTTGTCGTCTGCTTTAATGTCGATTAGATATCTTTCCATCTTATGTGTTCTCCAGCATGTCATTGTTAGAAGCACCTGGTGGCACCAGTGGCCACACGTTTTCTTCTTCGTCGATCAAAACGTGTAGCAAGTACGAGGTTTTACTTTCCAGCATTTCCTGAATCGCCGGCTCAACTTCTTCTTTTCTCGTGATCGTTTTTCCAGGAATATCAAACGCTTTCGCTAAGGTGATGAAATCTGGGTTGTCATCCAGAATGGTTTCACTGTGGCGACCATCAAAGAACAGCGACTGCCATTGACGTACCATGCCTAAGCGTTGGTTGTTCAATAGAACGATTTTGACTGGAATCTGGCGACGTTTTAGCGTACCCAGTTCCTGAACGTTCATCATGAAAGAGCCGTCACCTGTAATAAGGATAGACTGATCATCCGGACGTGCGACCGCGGCACCCATAGCGGCAGGAAGGCCAAAGCCCATGGTGCCTAAGCCTGCGGATGTGATGAAGTTTTGTGGGTCACGTGGCTGAATATGCTGCGCTGCCCACATCTGGTGCTGACCTACATCGGTTGAGACCATTGAACTATCAGGCATCATGTCGGACAACTGTTTGAGCATACCCGGAGCAAAAATTAGATCACCCGGGTGGTCGTAACGCCACTTAAAGCCACTACGCAGACTTTCACTGTGCTTGACCCATGGCGTGATGTCTTGAGTCAGCTCGAGTTGAGGAAGAAGGGAATTGATATCACCGCGCAGTGGCGCATGGGCGTGACGCAGCTTGTTGATCTCAGCGGCATCGATGTCGATATGGATAACGCGAGCGTGAGGGGCGAACGTTTCCAATTTACCTGTGACTCGGTCATCGAATCGCGCGCCAACAGCAATCAACAGGTCACATTCTTGAACGACTAGGTTCGCGGCTTTGGTGCCGTGCATACCCAGCATGCCAAGGTAATGTGGGTCGTGACGTTCGATAGTACCTAAGCCTTTCAGGGTGCTGACCGAAGGCATTGGGTTTAAACGTAAGAATTCGCGAACGGCTTTTGTGGCTTTACCCAGTTGTACACCACCACCAACATAAAATACTGGTCGGGTACTTTGTGAAAGAAGCTCCTGAGCGGCAGAAATGGCTTCTGCTTTAGGAACGGGAAGCGCTGGTGGTGTGAATGGAGGTAAAACGTCAACCGGTGCCTGAGCCAGCTGAACATCTTTAGCGATGTCGACAATCACTGGTCCTGGTCGGCCTGCTTTAGCGACTTCAAACGCTTCGGCTAAAGTTGGTGCAAGCTCTTCAATCTCAGTCACGAGGTAGCTGTGCTTGGTACAGGATAGCGACATTCCTATCACATCCATTTCCTGGAAAGCGTCTGTCCCGATGTGGGAACTGGCGACCTGACCCGTGATTGCCACCATTGGGATCGAATCCATAAACGCATCGGCCAAACCGGTTACTAGGTTAGTGGCACCGGGACCAGATGTTGCCATACAGACTGCGACATCTTGAGTCGCGCGTGCCATACCGATAGCGGCCATCGCTGCACCTTGTTCGTGACGGCAGAGGATGTGCTCGACGCCACCGTCATACAGCGCGTCATAAATTGGCATGATGGCACCGCCTGGATAGCCGAATACGGTTTTGATGCCCTGTTGTTTTAATGCGGCTACGACTAATTCAGCACCTGTCATCGTAAGCCTCCTTGACTACCTAAGTAGTAATGTTGTGTTGTTGTGCACGTCATGTGCGCTCCCATTCTTCCTGCCAGCTCGCGGCTGAGCTCTTTATTTTTCTGTCTGCCTGACTAAGTCAGTGTTTATTTTTCGCTGATTTTCAGCGTTTAAGTTGAAAAAAACCCCCGGACTTTATCAGTGCGGGGGTTTTTTTGAATTTGGTGTTTTATTTTTCGCCCACCAGCCCCCGCGCGGAATCAATAATGACCACGATAATCAGGACAATCAGTGCGTTAATGCGGGCGTCGAAATTCATATTCTTTTCTAATGTTGTGCTTACGTAATATGGTACGAAATTGTTTGCGTCACTAGTGGTAACATAGAATTCCGTTACGTGACAAGCAAAAAGTCATTCTTTTTTCACATTCTCTCATCATCTCACCACGCTATATAACAAGATTGTTAGAAAAGTGCGCAAGTTATCAAACAGATAAATAGATAGCAGAGAGTGTAGGAAAAATTATGGGTTTAGCCATTATTTACAGTCGGGCATCGGTGGGGGTTGAAGCGCCACCTGTGACGGTAGAGGTGCATATCAGTAATGGAATGCCGGGGTTCACTCTGGTGGGATTACCGGAAACCACGGTCAAAGAGTCACGTGACCGAGTGCGCAGCGCGATCATCAACTCTCGATTTGAGTTCCCAGCCAAGCGAATCACAGTCAATCTTGCACCTGCCGATCTGCCCAAGGAGGGAGGGCGCTTTGATTTGCCGATTGCACTTGGCATTCTCGCTGCTTCAGAGCAGATTCCAGTCAGCGGTTTGGCGGAAAAAGAATTCGTTGGTGAGCTGGCTTTGTCGGGGGAACTGCGAGGAGTGAAAGGGGTATTGCCTGCAGCGCTGGCAGCCAACAAAGCACAGCGAAGCTTGGTTGTGCCTCATTACAACGGAGATCAAGCCGCGTTAGTGGGCGAAGAACAGCATAAATCTGCCCAAAGCTTACTGGAAGTGTGCGCCGATCTTTGCGGCCAACAAAAGCTTAGCCTGCATCAAACACAAAATCTGCACCGAGCGGTGGATAATGGCCGCGACTTGCAAGACATCATTGGTCAGCAGCAAGGTAAACGTGCTTTGGAGATTGCCGCGGCAGGTAACCACAACTTGTTATTTTTAGGCCCGCCTGGGACGGGGAAAACCATGCTCGCCTCGCGTTTGTGCGATTTGCTGCCGGAAATGAGTGACGACGAAGCAATGGAAACTGCATCTGTTGCGTCGCTGACTCAGCAGGAGATTAATGCGCTTAACTGGAAGCGGCGCCCCTTTCGTGCACCGCACCATTCAAGTTCAATGGCAGCGCTCGTCGGCGGAGGCACAATCCCAAGGCCGGGTGAAATTTCTTTGGCGCACAATGGGTTGCTGTTTCTTGATGAAATGCCAGAGTTTGAACGTAAGGTGCTTGACTCATTGCGTGAGCCACTGGAATCCGGGGAGATTATTATCTCGCGTGCTCAGGGCAAAACTCGTTTCCCTGCACGCTTTCAGCTGGTGGGCGCCCTTAACCCGAGTCCGACGGGGTATTACGAAGGTAATCAGTCGAGAGTTAATCCACAAACCATTTTACGTTATCTGAGTCGGTTATCTGGCCCTCTACTGGATCGTTTTGATATGTCACTTGAGATCCCAGCGTTACCTAAAGGTACTTTGGCCGAAGGGGGCGATCGTGGTGAACCTACAGAAGTAGTTAAGCAAAGGGTTCTCAATGCCAGAGTCTGTATGCTGGAGCGCTCCAATAAGGTTAATGCACTGTTGGGCAGTCGCGAAATAGAGGAGTACTGCCCATTGAAAAAAGAAGATGCGCAGTTTTTGGAGAGTGCGCTGCACCGACTTGGGTTGTCAATTCGGGCTTATCACCGAATCATTAAGGTCGCGCGCACTATTGCTGATTTAGATGGTCAGTCGCAGATTGCTCGCAATCACCTGGCTGAAGCGTTGGGATATCGGGCAATGGACCGATTGCTTAAGCAATTGACCGCTCAGGCGGTGTAAAAAAGCCCGCACTGGGCGGGCTGTACTTCAACTTAGAATTGGTAGTTCATACCGACCGAGAGCAAATACTGGTCTTCATCGTAGAAGTCGATGTTGGAGTCGGTTTTGGAGTAGCCAGCAAATGAAACCAGCGACCAGTCTTGCCAACCCATAAACTCTTGATATTCATACGCGGCAAAGAAGCTCAGTTCATCTTCGTCACGTGCCTTACCATAAATTGCATTGATGGCGTCGTAAGAACGGTTAGTATACCCAGCGGTCAGTGCGAACTGGTGGCGGTTCATGATCTTAAAGTAACTTAGCTCACCGCCAACTGAATCGAGTGAGTTGGCATCTCCGTCGGCATCAGTTTTGATGTAGGTGAGTGAAGGCTGCAAGAACGAAGTGCGAGTCAACGGTAGACGATAGTCACCTTTTAGATAGATCGATGAAGAGTCACGCTGAAGAGCATTTCGCTCTGCGGTTGTTAATGATGTATCACTGACACCAGATTTTTCATCGTCAATATCGCGGGTTGCATACGCGGTGTCTAGGCTGAAGTTAGAGCCCATAATATTGTTGAACTTCAGACGGAATGCATTGCCTGTTTCGTCTGTGGTTTGACGCTCTTGGCCCGTCAGGAATGGGTCAGACCAAGTTTCGCCCGACATCACTGTCGGTAGGAAAGAGGCATCAATCACCATACCTGACGCAAGTTGTTGCTTATATCCTAGCTCCAGCGCTAATGTACCGACAGCGATATCTTCACGAGCCATACCTACGTAAAACTGTTTGTCTAAATTTGTACCGAAGGTATAGGCCAAGCTACCAAGTGGCAGTACTAGCGCACCGCTGTCTGAAGAGGCCGTTTGATTGACATCATTGATGGTTTTATCGCCATCGGTATTGAAGTTTGAAGTGGTAGAGGCAAATCCAGCGCTGAGTGACACTTCACCACTAAATCCTGCTTGTTCTGATAGCTGAGCCATCGTTGGAAGGGCAACCAGCGACAGGGCTATTAGAGAGAGTTTGGCTTTCATTGAGGGTTCTCCTTGTTATGAACCTTTTGACATTAGATAAGTGGTTGTCGAAGTTTTGTCGAACTAATCTGACCATCGTCAGAGTGATTCCAATGTGGTTACGGACTTGTATAATTACACGCTGTTTTATTATTCATAAATGAAACGTTATAAATTCTATCTGGGATCTCATTAATAAGCGTTATGTTTGCATACCTACTCCTTGTTCTGAATGTGGCTCTGGTCATCCTTAACTCAGCTTTTTGCTCGATCGTCATTTGTATCATTGCTTTGATTAAAGCCGTGTTACCAAAAGGTAAATTGCAGGCAAAAGGTACTGCAATGGCTAATCGGGTGATGTGGCTGTGGGCGACCATTAACTCCGGCATTCTTTCCTTGTTCAATCGTGTCGAATGGGACATCGAAGGCGGTCAAAGTTTAAGGAAAGACGGCTGGTATTTACTGATCAGTAACCACCTAAGCTGGACCGACATTGTTGTATTGTGCTGTGTGTTTAAAGACCGCATTCCTATGCCGAAGTTCTTTCTTAAGCAACAATTATTTTACGTTCCGTTTATAGGAATGGCGTGCTGGGCGCTAGATATGCCGTTTATGCGTCGCTATTCCCGAGAGTATTTGATTCGCCACCCGGAAAAGCGTGGTCAAGATTTGGCAACAACTCGTCGATCTTGTGCCAAGTTCAAGCACACCCCAACGACGGTGGTGAATTATGTGGAAGGCACACGTTTTACTGAGCAGAAGCAGAAAAAGAGCAAAGCAGGCTATCAGTATTTGTTGCAGCCCAAAACGGGGGGAATTGCTTATACGTTGGCGGCCATGGGCGATCAGTTTGAAAACATTATTGATGTCACGCTAGCGTACCCAGAAAACACCGATAAACCGTTTCGCGATATGCTGATGGGACGAATGACCAAGATAGTCGTACGCATTAAAGTGTTGCCTGTCGATGACAGCGTTCGTGGGGATTACTTCAACGATAAACCTTACAAGCGCCAGTTTCAGCAATGGTTGGGTGATATATGGCAGGATAAAGATGAACTGCTAAAAGAGATTCATCAGGATAAGTAGATCAATCGAATACTAAAAAGGGAGCCAAGGCTCCCTTTTTTACGTAATCAACTTATTACTTTTTAGTCAGTAGGAAGTTAACCAACTCGAAGTATTCGTTAATTGTTTTGATGCTCTGTGCCTGAACAAGGTACTTATTGTTTACGACCACTGCCGGTACGCCAGATAGGCCGCTGTCTTTAAACTGCTTGTCGAAGCGGCGCACCATAGAGTCAACGGCAAAGCCTTTGAATGCTGCATCAAATTTCTTCGCATCAATGCCTTCGTCTAGGAAGATTTGACGCAATTCTTCATCATTTTTTGGTGGCTTACGCATGTTGTGAATGCGGTTAAACATGACTGGTACCATTTTGTCTTCCACTTTCAGCGCTACCATGGTCGCGTAGGCTTTGCTCATCGACTCACCCATGCTACCACCCATGAAGGAAACGTGATTTTTCTGGAATTTAGCCCCTTCTGGAAGTTGAGCTTTTAGCTGTTCGATGATTGGCTCAAACGTATTACAGTGAGGGCAGTAGAAAGAGAAGAACTCGGTCACGGTTGGCTTTTGTGAAGCCTTGCTGAGAGAAGCTGAAGGAATATCAAGAACTTGATAATGTTCACCTTCTTTGAATTGAGCGGCGTGAGCAGAAAGGCTCAACATAACAGTTGCGACAAGTGCAAACAGCTTTTTCATTATTGACTCCATGTTTGTCATTTTGGCTTCTTACCACTGAGGCATCAGTGAGAGTGGTGGCTCACTCAATGCCGAAATTTGTTCTTTGAAAGCTAATACCTGGCTTTCCCAGTATTTTGGATCATCAAACCACGGGAAGGCGATAGGAAAAGCAGGATCCTGCCATCTTTTTGCCAACCATGCCATATAGTGCACCATACGTAGACCGCGTAAAGGTTCAATTAGTTTCAATTCGTTGGTATTAAAGTCGTTAAACTCCTGATACGCCTCAAGCAGAATATCTAATTGCATCAGTTTATCGGCACGCTCGCCATTAAGCATCATCCACAAGTCTTGTACTGCCGGTCCATTACGAGAGTCATCAAGATCGACAAACATTGGGCCGTCGCGCCAGAGAATGTTCCCCGGATGGCAATCACCGTGAAGGCGAATGATGTTGGCTGAGTCATCCCATTGTTGTTGCAGCGATTGAATCAACAAGTCTAAGTCATTGAAGAAGGCATTCTCCAGATGAAATGGAATAAACTGTGATTGCTCCAGAATCTTACGTGGTTGATGCAGGTATTCTTCGAGGCTGATGGTGGGTCTGTGCTTAAAGGGCATTCGAGCGCCGACTTTATGGATTCGACCAAGGAAACGACCTACGCCTTCCAATTGTTCGAGGTTATCCACTTCAAACTGGCGTCCGCCAACACTGGCAAACAGTGCAAACAGATACCCCTGATATTGATGCAGAGTTTGCCCCTGAATTTTTATCGGTGGGGCAACCGGGATATCGGATTCAATCAGCTCCAGAGTAAAGTCGTGCTCTTCTTGTATCTGTTCTGAACTCCAGCGCTCGGGGCGATAAAACTTCACCACATAACGTTGACGCTCTTCATCAGTAAACTGATAAACACGGTTTTCATAGCTGTTGAGTGGCAGAAAGCCGGATTCGGCGCGAATGCCGATGCTTTCCAAGGCGTACCACATAAAGTCGGGTGTCAGAGCATCAAAGTTAAAGGCTAGTTGTGTCATAAATAAAAAGGGCTCATTGCTGAGCCCTTTTCCATGTTTTAGGTAGAGGTAGCCGCTAAAGTTTTTTTATAAAGCGGCTTTCTACTTCAATCGTAAAGTCTTCGCTATCGGACAGTATAAACTGAATTGTCGCAACAGGAGAGCTGAGATTGTCCGGATTGACGCCTAAGCTCATTGGCAGGTTGTACACTTCACCCGGTGAAACGTGGACAGTTTGTTTGCCATACCAAGAAACATCAGTGAGCCCTAACACATCCAACTTATACTCTTGAGTTTGCTGAGTTTTGTTGATGATCTTCAGTGTGTAGGTGTTTTCTACTTCGCCGGAGCTGTTGACGCGGAATAACTGATTACGGTCACGCAGCACGCTAAGGCCTGCTGGGTCAACGGCTGCCACTTGGGCAAAGAAGAGACCGATCATGACTAACAGTACCGCGCCATAGCCAAGTAATTTAGGGCGCATGACTTTGGTATTTTTTCCTGACAAACGATGCTCTGTGGTGTAGCTGATCAGGCCTTTTTCATAGCCCATACGATCCATCGTATTGTCACAGGCATCAATACAAGCGCCACAGTTGATGCACTCATATTGCAGGCCATCGCGAATATCGATACCGGTCGGACAGACCTGCACACACAGGTTACAGTCGATACAGTCGCCTAAACCCAGAGCTTTTGGATCGGCTTTACGTGAGCGAGCACCACGAGATTCGCCTCGTTTTGTATCGTAGCCAACGATGAAGGTATCTTTATCAAACATGGCTGACTGGAAGCGCGCATACGGACACATGTGGACACACATGATCGAGCGCATCCAACCTGCATTAGCGTAGGTACAGCCTGCAAAGAATAGCACCCAGAACACTGGCCAGAAATCAGCGTTAAAGGTGAAGAACCCGAGAACAAGATCTTTGATCGGAACAAAGTAGCCGGTAAAGGTGAAACCTGTTGCCAGTGCAATGGCCCACCATGCTAGGTGCTTAAGTCCTTTACGCATTGCAAGATTAGCGGTCAGCTTGCCTGAGTCTTGTTTGCGGCGTTTGTTGGCGCTGCCTTCTAGCTTCTCTTCAAACCAGATGTACATGAAGGTCCAGACGGTTTGAGGACACAAATAGCCACACCATACTCGGCCTAAGAAGGTGGTGAGGAAGAACAGACCGAACGCGGAAATCATGAACAGCAATGCCAGCAAGGTCAGATCTTGCGGGTAAAGTGTGGTACCAAAGAAGTTAAACTGCTGATGACCAAGGTCTAATAGAACTGCCTGACGTTCCCCGTACGGAATCCATGGCACCATAGCGAAGAGAACCAGTAGCAACCAGCCTCCGTAGCGACGTAACTGTTGAAATGTGCCCTTACTTTCACGCACGTAGATGCGGTTGCTCGGGTTAAACCTGTCCCCAGTGTTTTTGTGCGTCTTGGGGTTAAAGGTCTTGGGAGTCACGTCTTTTATCTCAATTTTGTCCTGACTCATTACGCTTCCTTCTTGGGCTAAAGGCGAGATTTCTTAGCGATCCCGCTCTGCGACTTTGCTCTTTAATATTTTAGTATTTTCTTATGGACGGCGATTATATACGCAATCATTTTTTTATTTCTTTAAGGCTATCAACCTTTAACAACAAAGATCAGTACAGTTTTATAAATAAATTGCCTAACAGTTTTGCCCGTCTAAATGATTTGGATATAAAAAAAGCGACCCTAAGGTCGCTCTGGCCTAAGCCTGATTATTTGATGATGCCACGCGCCCGCAGAATCGCGGTTTTAAAATCGTCTTCCTGATCTTTTTTCAGCCCCGGAATCATTTCATCTTTGCTGCTGTTGCGCATTTTGAGGTGGTAGATCAGTACATCGTCGGTGAGATCTTCCAGTTTACCTTCGTAACCTGCTTCCTGCGCGAGCTGGACAATAAACTGCAGCAGGTTCATTTGCTGATCTTTTTGCCATTCAGGCTCGAGTAGCTCGAGTAGTTCTTCAATGCGATGACACTTCATCGGCTTTCTCCACACTTTCTATGTTGGTATGCGGTTAAGGTACCAAATCAGACAGGCCAATACCATGGATTCAGGGATGGGAGAATGAGAAAAGAAAAAGCGCAGTGGAGACTGCGCTTTATGCCTATGCCGCCTTAGTGACTTTGGCTGAAGAAGAGGACATTAACGCTGTCTTTTCTACTAAAGTCATTCCGGGCGCGAGTTTTTGTGCCGCTGGAGTAGTGACAAAGCCACCACGACGACGCATCGCACGGTTTGTGTGCGACGTACACCTGACTGCTGTTGGGCGCATTGATTAACCTAACTGCCAGGCACATCCATTGCCGAACTTATGGCCTGATTAGCTATGAGTTGCGCTTCATTACTGAAGAATGGCTCTTCTGGCTCACGCCAATCCAAGTAGCTAATCAGGAATAATGATATGAAATATGCATATCAGGGATCAGATTAGCATCATCTGATCAATTGATCGATATCTAATCGATCTTGTTTGTTTCCTCTCACTACAATTATGTGAGAGGCGTAGTAGTAGTGAGACAAGTGTGCGGATTAGTATGATACCGTGTGATTATGTTGATGGCTGCGCTTTACCAAGGAGGTGTGCATGTCGTTTTTTAAGAAAACCCTCGCGAGTTTTGGTATCGGTTCTGCAAAAGTCGATTCCGTTCTACAGCAAGAAGTGCTGTACCCGGGTGAAAAGGTCAATGTGACGATTCATGTCTACGGCGGCTCGACGGCGCAGGAAATTGATAACATTGAGATGAAGCTTTATTGCCGCTACATCAAAGAAGTACCAGCCAATCAAGACAGAGACGAGCATAACAGCGGCCATATGCGTCGTATGCCGACCAGCTATACCTTGGCTCACTGGACGTTGCCGTATGCATTTACCATTGAGCCGGGAGAAACGCGTGATTTTGAAGTCGAGCTGGACGTGCCATGGAATGCGCCCGTCACCATTGGCGACTCCAAAGTGTGGTTGGAAACCGGGCTGAATATTGCCTTAGCTAAAGATCCCAGTGACACTGATATTCTCACAGTACGTCCTGATCCTTTGTTAGATGGCATCTTTACGGCTTTGGAAGAGCAGGGGCTGCGTATCCGTCAGGTTGAGTGTGAAGCGGTAGAGGGATTTGAGCTGCCTTTTGTTCAGGAGTTTGAATTTGTGCCGACCACGGGGCCTTTCCACGGTCGCTGGCGTGAATTGGAAATGGTGGCGTATCGCAGTGATGATGAATTACAGATGTGGTTTGAAATTGATCGTCATCGTGAAGGTGCAAGGGGAATGCTAGCGAGCTTGTTAGGCGGTGGGCAGTTAAAACGTCAGCTGACGCTCTCCGTTCATACCCCAGCAGATCAGGCAGGTCAGCAAGTTTTAGAGTATCTCGACAGTCACTCTTAACGTAAAGTTAACAGTTTGGGCTTACAAGTGTAAGCTGAATGTGCCATACTTTGGAGTAAATATTCCACCAGAGTATGGCTTGTTATGTCGACCAATCACACTGCACCTTACAGCGTCAAAGAAGAAATCGCCAATACACTGACCCACGGTATCGGTATGGTACTTGGCATAGTGGGCTTGGTGTTGCTGCTGATCAAAGCCGTTGATCACAATGCGGATGCTCTGACTATTACCAGTATGAGCATCTACGGTGGCAGCATGATCGTGCTGTTTCTGGCTTCTACTCTGTATCACGCGATTCCTTATCAGAAAGCCAAGCGGGCGCTGAAGACGTTTGATCACTGTGCGATTTATTTGCTGATTGCTGGCAGCTATACACCATTTCTGCTCGTCAGTCTCAGAACGCCTTTGGCGATTGGTTTGATGATCGTCATCTGGACCATCGCGCTGGTCGGCATCATCATGAAATTGGCGTTTGTTTATCGTTTTAAAAAGCTTTCGCTTGTGACGTATTTATTGATGGGTTGGCTATCGCTGGTGGTCATTTATCAACTGGCGTTGAATCTGGATGTCGGTGGACTCACTTTGCTGGCCGCGGGTGGAGTGATCTATTCACTGGGCGTGATTTTCTATGTCGCTAAGCGCATCCCATTTAATCATGCCATTTGGCACGGGTTCGTTTTAGCAGGATGCGCTTGTCATTTTCTGGCGATTTACCTCTATGTCGAGCCGATCTAACGTGTTTCGAGATTAATGACTTTGGCGGTCACTAAGTACTGCTCAGCTTGATCGATCGCCAGTTCAATCGTTTTACCCTGCTCTGCTTGTTGAGGGCGTAGATACGTGTCGGCCATGCGTTTGATAGATTGCCATACTTTGACCGATTCTTTGCTCAGCACGTCTCCCGAGGTCGTCGAGACCTGAATTTCGATTTCAACTAAAATCACTGACTGGCTACTTTGGTTGGTTACTGAGGTTGGAATCATTAACTGACCATCTTGATAACTCACCGCACCTAATAACACTTCCACGCCTGAGTCAGACAGCTGCATGGTGGCACGATCGCTACCGACAGTGACAATGGTTCCTACCGCTTTTTCGATCAGCGGAATGGCTGCCACTTTGGCTTTTTTGACCGGAATAGTAGCGGCTGGCTGAGTGGTCTCTTCAACTGCTGCCATTTCATCGGTTTTGTTTGCTTCCACTGGCACTACATATTGCCAAGTGAAGTCGTCATTAAGCTGGACTTGGCGACCATCTTCGAGAGTGACAGTTTGGCTGGCAAACACCAATGAACTGGTTAGCAAGGTAAAGAGTCCGATTAGTTTTTTCATTGTTGTGTCCTTAACGTCGCCAGAAAGCCGGGAAAAACAGCACCAATAAAGTGAGTATCTCCAGTCGCCCCATCAGCATTCCAAAGCTGAGCAGCCACTTAGCGGCATCTGGTAATGGGGCAAAGTTACCTGTCGGCCCAATCACTGCACCCATGCCAGGACCAACGTTGGCCACGGCGGTGATAGACCCAGAAATGCTGGTAATAGGATCCAATCCCAATGCGCTTAAGCATCCAGCAATAAAAATAATCGTGATAAAGAACATCAGTGCGAAAGCGACTACAGAGCGCACGATGTCATCGTTCACCGGCCTATGATTGTAACGCTGAACAAATACCCCAGAAGGATGAATAAGCTTCATCATCTGTTTGTTGAGTAGCGTCATCGCAATCTGAAAGCGGAAGACTTTGATTCCGCCGGAGGTTGATCCTGAACAGGCCCCCGCCATCATTAAGAAGGCAAACAAGGTGGTTGGCAGTGCGCCCCATGCGGTGAAGTCTTCTAGACCAAACCCTGTGGTTGTCACGACAGAGACGATATTGAACATCGACACCCGTAGCGCATCCATAACGCTGTAGCCATCTCGTATCACTAACCAAGCTGAAATGATCAGGCTGGTGATAAGAAACAGGTAGGTGAAACCGCGTACTTGCGCGTCATTGATTAACTCATCTACCCGGCGCTTGCGCATCGCTGCCACAAACAGCAGGAAGGGCAATCCACCTAGGAACATAAACAGAGTCGCTACCCAATGAGACCCTTTAGAAAAGTGGTTCATTGAGCCATCTGAAGTGGAATAGCCGCCTGTCGAGAGAGTGGTGAACGAGTGGTTAATCGCCTCGAACAAATTCATGCCAGTCAGAAGATAGCCGACCATGCACAAGCCAGTCAGAATCAGGTAGACCAACACGATGTTTTTGGCCACGGTCTTGGCGCGGGGGCTGCTTTTATCTGACCAATCAGAAGATTCGGTATGGAAAAGCTTCATACCACCGACGTTGAGCATCGGCAACACCGCGACCGCCATGACAATGAAGCCGATTCCGCCAAGCCACTGCAAGATAGAACGCCACAACAAGATGCTCGGAGCCATGTCATCCAGCCCACTGAGTACGGTTGAGCCGGTTGTCGTAATGCCAGACATGGTTTCAAAGTACGCATCGGTAAAGCTGATGTGGTTGATAAACACAAACGGCAGAGCAGCAAAAGCACTGGCGACCATCCACACCAGACTGGTGATTAGGAACATATCGCGCGCGCTGAGTTTGAAATGCTTAGTACGACCGATTGTCAGACAGACGAAGGCAGCAAGGTGGGTGATGACCACTGATTGGCCAAACTCAAGAAACCCTGCAGTGCCTGTAAAGAAAGCCACCAGAGTGGGGACGTACATGAATAGGGCCAGTTTAGACAGAACCAGCCCGATAACAAACAGTACAGGACGGAAGTTGACCATAGTGTCAATCCTAGAGGAAGAAAGGACTCGGTTGGAATAGCGCTTCGACGTCTGGGACGTACTTCTTATCCACCAGGAACATCACTACGTGGTCGTCTTGCTCAATCACAGTTCGGTCATGAGCTATTAGGACTTCTTCACCACGAACAATCGCACCGATTGTTGTGCCCGGTGGTAGTTTGATGTCGCCAATCGCGCGGCCAACGACTTTAGATGTGGTTTCATCACCGTGAGCGATGGCTTCGATAGCTTCTGCTGCACCGCGACGTAGTGAAGAGACGTTAACAATATCAGCCCGACGGACGTGCGTTAGCAAGGCGGAAATCGTTGCTTGCTGAGGTGAGATAGCGACGTCAATGACGCCACCCTGAACCAGATCCACATAGGCACCGCGCTGGATAAGCACCATCACTTTCTTGGCTCCCATGCGTTTCGCCAGCATGGCGGACATGATATTCGTTTCGTCTTCATTGGTCAGGGCGATGAACACGTCGACCTGATCGATATTTTCTTCGGTAAGTAATTCCTGATCCGCAGCGTCACCACAGAAGACAATGGTGTTTTCCAGCTCTTCAGACAGCTTTTCAGCGCGCTGGTAACTGCGCTCAATCAACTTGACGCTGTAAGACTGCTCAAGGCGCTTAGCTAAGCTGGCGCCGATGTTACCACCCCCGACAATCATAATGCGGCGATACGGCTTTTCCAGTCTCTGCAGTTCACTCATGACCGAACGGATGTGGTTACTGGCAGCGACGAAGAACACTTCATCATCGGCTTCGATAATGGTGGTGCCCTGAGGACGGATAGGACGCCCCTGACGGAAAATAGCGGCAACGCGAGTATCTATGTGTGGCATGTGCTCACGCAAGGCCGATAGGGCATTACCAACCAGCGGGCCACCGTAATATGCTTTCACCGCCACTAAGCTGACTTTCTGTTCGGCGAAGCTCACCACTTGCAGTGCGCCTGGATATTGGATCAGGCGCTCGATGTAGCTGGTTACCAATTCTTCAGGTGCGATCAGGTGGTCAACCGGAACGGCACCGGATTGGAATAGCGCTTCTTTCTCGGCCAAGTATTGTGGCGAGCGGATACGAGCGATACGGTTGGGAGTATTAAACAGAGAAAAGGCAACCTGACAGGCGGCCATATTGGTTTCATCCATATTGGTCACGGCGACCAACATGTCGGCATCTTGTGCGCCGGCTTCACGCAGCACATCAGGGTGACTGGCGTAGCCGTTCACTACCCGTAAATCATATTTATCTTGCAGCTCACGCAGTCGGTCGCTATTTCTGTCGACTATGGTGATGTCATTGTTTTCACCGACCAGATTCTCTGCCAGTGTACCGCCTACCTGACCAGCGCCAAGAATGATGATTTTCATACCGTTTCTCGTCTAACCAAAATTTAGGGGATCGATGATCCCCGAATTACTACGCGATTTTTGTCAGGATGGCGTAATAAAAGCCATCCATGTCCTCTTCGCCTGGAAGCACTTGGCGTCCTGGGTTGTCTACCGGCGAACCTTCTAACTGAGCATTCGCGGTGCGCGCCAGAAACGCTTTCACCTGTTCGCTGTTTTCCTGTGGTGTGATAGAGCAGGTCGCATAAACCAGCGTACCGCCCGGCTTCAGCTGTTGCCACATCGCATCCAGAATCTCGCTTTGTAGTTTTGCTAAGGCTGCAATGTCATCACCACGACGCAGCCATTTGATGTCTGGGTGGCGGCGAATAACACCCGTGGCCGAACAAGGTGCATCGAGCAGGATGCGATCAAATTGCTCGCCTTGCCACCAATCTTTTGGCTTACGTGCGTCACCGCAAATAACTTGCGCTTTCAGTTGAAGGCGTTGCAGGTTGTCGTGTACGCGTTTGAGGCGGCTGTCATCACAGTCAATAGCCACTATCTGGGCATCTTGAGTACGCTCAAGAATATGGGCGGTTTTGCCTCCTGGTGCAGCACAACAATCTAGAATTAACTCGCCATCTTTTGGCGTTAGGTAGTTAATCGACAACTGAGCAGCAGCATCCTGAACAGAAACCCAACCTTTCTCAAAGCCTGGCAATTTTGTCACGTCGCACGGGGCGGCCAATTTTAGGGCGTCGCTCGCTTCACTGTGAATGCTGCTATCTATGTTTTCATTTTTGAGCAGTTGCTGGTATTCGTCACGGCTGTGATGTTGTTGATTCACACGCAACCACATTGGTGCTTTGCTGTTGTTGGCTTCAATAATGTCTTGCCATTGCTGTGGGTAGGCGTCCTGAAGCAGTTTAAGTAACCAGCTCGGGTGACCGTATTTACCAGCATTGTGGCTCATGGCATGAGCATCTAACTCTTCTTGGTTACGTTGATAGTTACGTAACACTGCATTGATTAAGCCGCGTAGGCGTGGGCCTTTGAGCGTTTTGGTGCCTTCGACGGTTTCACCGACGGCTGCGTGCGCTGGAATACGCATAAAGCTCAGTTGGTAAATACCGACCAGAATCAGGTGGTGGAAAACGCGTTGTTTGCCTTTAAGAGGCTTATCCATCAGCTCATTCGCGATCGATTCAAGGCGAGGTAAATAACGCAATGATCCGTAACAGATTTCCTGTAACAACGCTTGATCGCGAGGTTTGACTTGTTGTTGAGCCGCGGGAAGTGCGTTAGACAGAGACTGGCCTTTATCGACCACTTGGAAAAGGACATTAGCCGCAGCAGCGCGAACATTCATGTTGAATACCTTAACAGTAAGGGAGGGTGTCTCCACCCTCAAAAAGTACGTATAAATTAGGTCAGCTGTGTGCCGACTTCAAACCAGCTGGCACGCGAGTTGAGGATATCCTGAACCGGCATGGCTTTTTTACCGGGTACCTGAAGCTGTTCGAGAACCAGAACATGCTTGCCAGTGGCAATGTAGATCCCCGTTTTATCTGCTTGAAGTATGGTGCCGGGTGCCTCAGTTGTCGTTTGAACGTCAACGCGGCTTTGCCAGACTTTGATGCTGTTGTCGGCTGCTTCAAAATGGCTCATCGGCCAAGGGTTGAAGGCGCGCACACAACGTTCAATATGCTCAGCGTCATCATTCCAGTTAATGCGTGCTTCTTCTTTGCTGAGCTTTTTGGCGTAATTCGCCAGCTCGTCATCTTGCTTTTCAGGTGACGCTTTGCCGTCAGCAATGTCAGCCAGACACTCGACCAGAGCTTGCGGGCCAAGTCCAGCCAGCTTTTCATACATAGAAGCGCTGGTATCTGTGGCTTCGATCGGCAAAGTTGCAATTTTCAGCATATCGCCAGTATCTAAGCCGATATCCATCTGCATAATGGTGACGCCTGTTTCCTGATCGCCGGCCCAAATAGAGCGCTGGATAGGGGCGGCACCGCGCCAACGTGGCAGAATCGAACCATGGACATTGATACAACCCAGCTTCGGTGTATCAAGTACGGCTTGTGGCAGCAATAAACCGTAAGCGACCACGACCATCAGATCCGCATTCAAATCAGCCAGTTCTTGCTTGGCGTCATCTGACTTAAAGTTTTCTGGTTGGTAAACCGGGATATCATGCTCAAGCGCGATATTCTTGACTGGGCTGGCAGTCAGCTTCTTGCCTCGGCCCGCTGGACGATCTGGCTGGGTGTAGACCGCAATAACCTCGTGCTCCGAAGACAACAACGCCGCCAAGTGACGGGCGGCGAAGTCCGGAGTACCGGCAAAAACAATTTTCAAAGGTTTGCTCAAAGTACGTTCCTTTAGTGAGCCATTAGGCTTGGCTGGCTTGCTTTTCGTTAAAGCGTTTGATTTTTGCCAGTTTGTCCTGAATGCGCTTGCGTTTTAGAGGCGAAAGATAATCGACAAAAAGTTTGCCTTCTAAATGGTCAAGCTCATGCTGAACACAGATTGCAAGCAGGTCATCTGCTTCAAATGTGTATTCTTTGCCATCACGGTCAAGCGCTTTCACCGTGACTTCCGCAGCACGCGAAACCAGTGCTCGTGCACCAGGAACAGACAAACAGCCTTCCTCAATGCCATCTTCGCCACGCTTATCAAGAATTTCAGGGTTGATCAAAACCATTGGCTGATCGCGAGTTTCTGAAATATCGATAACGACGATACGTTGGTGGAAATCAACCTGGGTTGCTGCCAGACCAATACCTTCTTCGTCATACATGGTTTCAATCATGTCGTCGACGAACTTTTGAATCTCAGGGGTCACCTTCTCTACTGGTTTTGCAACAGTGCGAAGGCGCTCATCTGGGAATGTTAATACTTGTAATACAGACATATACACTCGAAATGTTGAACTGAGCCGAATCAGGATAAACCTTGTTGGCTCAATTCTAGACATTTTGCCACTCAAATGACAGCCTCATTACACTTTTGCGTATTTTCCCCGAGTTAAATTGCACTGTGAATCATGTCAAATTTGGCGAACACTGAGTAGCCAAGCTTTGTTTGGAATAAGAGGTTTAGGCTGACTCTCTCTAGCTCATCAGTGTCGTGTAACAAGGTGTTAGGCCGGATTAAATTTTCCTATGACGAAAGAAGAACTGACGGCTTGGCTGAGCTTGTACTTTACGCCGCGGATTGGGCCCAAAACGTTTCAGCGTCTGGTAGCGGTAGACTCTCCAGTTAACATCATTGACTCTTCACCCGAGACATTACGCCGTTTAGGCTTTTCCGACTCGCAACTGAATTATCTCCAACACCGAGCTGCCGAGGATATTGAGGCGTGTTTCGAGTGGCAAGCAGAATCAAGTGCCAGAACCATTCTACCTTTGAGTGATCAGCGTTATCCGGCACTACTGAAACAGGCTGACGCTGCGCCAGCAATACTGTTTGTTGAAGGTCAGCTAGAGAGTCTATCTCGGCCACAAATGGCGATTGTGGGCAGTCGCAATGCCAGTATTGATGGGCTTAACACCGCACGCAGCTTTGCAACCCAGTTGGTGAATCAAGACATGGTCGTGACCAGCGGCTTGGCGCTAGGCGTTGATGGTTATGCTCATGATGGGGCACTCAATGGTAATGGCCAAACCATCGCCGTGCTCGGTTGTGGCTTAAATTCTGTGTATCCGGCACGGCATAAGAAGTTAGCTCAACGAATCGTTCAACAAGGGGCGTTGGTGTCTGAGTTCCATCCTAATGTGAAGCCAAAAGCCGATAATTTTCCACGCCGAAATCGAATCATTAGTGGTTTGTCATTGGGCGTTTTAGTCATAGAAGCGGCAGAGAAAAGTGGCTCTCTGATCACCGCTCGCTATGCGATGGAGCAAGGCCGCGAAGTGTTTGCGATTCCCGGCTCGATTCATCATCCCCATGCGAGAGGTTGTAACCTGTTGATAAAACAGGGTGCGTGTCTGGTTCAGCAGGTTTCTGACATAACCGATGAAATTGACAGTCTGATTCGCTGGTCTGATGTTAATAAGCCGCCAGTGCAAAGCGATCTATTTGAACAAATTGATTGCAAAGAAGAATTGCCATTTCCTCAGCTGTTAGCTAACGTAGGAAGTAAGGCTACACCAGTTGATATTCTTGCAAGCAGGACCAATATACCTGTGCATGAAGTCATGATGCAGCTCTTGGAGCTTGAGCTCTCAGGGCATGTTGTTGCGGTTTCCGGTGGCTATATTCGAAAGGGGAGGGGCTAGCTATGATGATGGATATCCTTATGTATCTGTTTGAAACTTACATCCATAGCGATGCGGAGTTACAGGTCAATCAAGATGAGCTAGAAGAAGAATTACTTCGTGCTGGCTTTCATCAAAAAGACATCTATAAAGCCCTTGTCTGGCTGGAAGAGTTGGCTGCATTGCAGCAAAGCGAAACGCATTCCGCGATTTCCATTTGCAGCACATCTACCTCAACGCGTATCTATACCGCGAAAGAGTGTGAGCGCTTAAACCTTGAATCGCGAGGTTTTCTGACTTTCCTTGAGCAGGTCAATGTGCTGACGACTGAGACGCGTGAAATGGTGATTGACCGTATCATGGGGCTTGAAACAGACGAGTTTGAACTGGATGATCTGAAATGGATTGTGCTGATGGTTCTGTTCAATGTTCCAGGTAATGAAAACGCCTACACGCTTATGGAAGAGCTGTTGTATACCAAAGAGCAAGGTATTCTTCACTAAACTCCATGAGTGGCTATGAGCGGTAAAATAGATCATCAGTTGTTTTCGGCCCATGAGCACGCTTTAGAACATAAAGCGTGCCCTAAATGCCAGTCTGAGCAGCGCGAGGGCGAGCTACAACTTCGTCACGGCAAGCATGGCCCGTTTTTGGGCTGTAATCAGTATCCAACCTGCGACTTTATCCAACCTTTACATCAGAATGACGGCCATATCATTAAAGAGCTGGGCGTACCTTGTCCGGAGTGCTCTAATGAATTGGTGCTCCGCCAAGGGCGTTACGGTATGTTTATTGGTTGCAGTCATTATCCGCACTGTGACCATATCGAGTCGCTTGAGCAACCGACTGAACAAGAGGTTCAAGCAGAACATGCGTGCCCGGAGTGTGGCAAAGGTCATTTGGTCGAGAGGAAGAACCGTTTTGGCAAAGCCTTCTTTGCCTGCGATAACTACCCTAAATGCAAGTTTGCGGTCAATCAGCAGCCAGTTAAGGGTAAGTGCGAAAAATGTGGTTTTCCTTTATTGATCGAGAAGAAGCTCGCTAGTGGGATTAAACATCAGTGTGCCGATCGAAAATGCCATCACACCCAGAATGAACAATAAAAACGGCGCTGTTTCAGCGCCGTTTTTGTTTTTATTAAGTTTGCGATGACTAGTGCTTAATGTGACGCGCGATCTCATGAACCGCCGCGAAAGCATCCGCGTCTAAGACTTCTGCCAGAGCAGATAATTGACGTTGCAGTTCACCACTGTAATCACCACACACGTTAATGTGGCCCATCTTACGTCCTGCGCGTTTGTCTTTCCCATACCAGTGAACGTGACATCCCGGCATAGCGAGTACGCTTTCTGGCAGGGTATCTTCACCGAGGATATTGATCATCGACGTTTCGCGGATCAGCTTGGTGCTACCCAGTGGCATGCCACACACTGCTCGTAAGTGATTCTCAAACTGACAGGTTTCTGCGCCTTGTTGTGTCCAGTGGCCAGAATTATGGACACGAGGTGCGATTTCGTTGACCAATAAGGTGCCATTCAAATCAAAGAACTCGAGGGCCAGAACGCCTACATAGTTGAGCTCGTTAGCTACCGCAGTGAACATCTCTTGTGCCTGTTGTTGCAACTCAGTATCGGCTATGGCTGTTGAGACGCTCAGTACCCCGTTGGTGTGGACGTTTTCTGCAAGTGGGTAGACCGCGACTTCGCCATTTTTACCGCGTGCACCGACAAGTGACACTTCACGTTGAAAAGGAACAAACTCCTCCGCAACAATCGCTTGTGTTTCGGTGGCGCCAATACACGCTTCCATCTCAGCCCATACTGCGTCTATTTGCATTGGGTCTTTGAGTCGCCACTGGCCTTTGCCGTCATAACCACCTAAGGCACTCTTTAGTACCATTGGGATACCGACATACTCTATAGCGTGAGCAAAGTCTTCGCGTGTTTGGATTACATGGTATTTGGCGTTGTGGACCTTAGCCCTGTCCAGCAATGCTTTTTCGATTCGTCGGTCACCGCCAGCTTTGATGGCGTTGGCAGAGGGGAAGAGCTTTCCGCTTGCTTGGCAAACATCAAGAATATCATGTGGGATATGCTCGAACTCGGCGGTAATCACATCTGCTTGCTCAATCGCATTGTCCAACCCTTTTCCCAGTAGCGACTGAGTCAATGGATGGACGATATTCTCGCTCGCAACATCATACGCGATAATATCGATGTTCAGAGGAGCTCCAGCCAGTGACATCATGCGTGCCAGCTGTCCCGCTCCAAGCACTAACACTTGCATGGGATTAGTCCTCTGCCGGGTTTGGATTCGCTAACACGGTTTCAGTTTGCTGGTTGCGAAATGCTTCGACTTTCTCCATCACGGCGTCATCATGTGTGCCGATGATCTGAGCCGCGAGAATGCCCGCATTCGCCGCACCTGCTTCGCCAATGGCCAATGTGCCTACCGCGATACCTTTTGGCATTTGAACAATTGATAGTAGAGAGTCCATCCCTTTTAGTGCACGCGATTGAACAGGGACACCGAGAACAGGTAAGCTAGTGAAAGCGGCCGCCATGCCTGGTAAATGAGCAGCGCCACCAGCACCGGCAATGATGACTTTCAGGCCGCGCTCTTTAGCGCTGTTGGCATAATCAGCAAGAAGCTGCGGAGTACGGTGAGCTGACACCACTTTTGTTTCATATTCGACGCCAAACTGATCCAGCATTTCTGCTGCTAGTTTCATGGTTGGCCAGTCAGATTTAGAACCCATGATGATACCGACTTTCATCTTAAACTCCTTTAATGCAACTCTATTGATGAGCAGATAAATTTGAGCGCATTATACGGGGATTTTACTATCAAGCAAACGTTTGCGCGAAGTTTAAATCCAGATTGACACAATTTATAAATAAATAGCTTTAGTCACTACCAATGATTATTTGTAAACTTAGTGATTAGACAGTACATCAGACAGGAAAGAATCAGTGGATAATTTTGAGCAGGCTCTGTTGGCTCTGAAAAACGGTGAAGTGATTGCGTACCCGACGGAGGGTGTATTTGGTGTCGGTTGCGATCCTGACAACCCTGAAGCGATTCAGAAACTATTAGAACTGAAACAAAGGCCAGTGGAAAAAGGTCTGATCCTGATCGCTGCTAGCTATGAACAATTGCTGCCGTACATTGATGAGTCTCAGCTGACGGATGAGCAGCTACAGAAAGTCCATCAGACTTGGCCTGGCCCCGTTACTTGGATTATGCCGTGCAGCGACAAAGTGTCGGATTGGGTTTCAGGCCAGTTTGACTCGATTGCGGTGCGTGTGACTGATCATCCTTTGGTACAAAAGATGTGTAATGCGCTTGGAAAGCCGTTAACCTCTACCAGCGCAAATTTGACCGGTGAACCCCCTTGTATGACGACCGCAGAAGTTGAACAGCAACTCGGTGATCGCTTAGTCGCAATTCTGGCGGGAGACACGGGTGGGCGAGACAAGCCAAGTGAAATTCGCGACGCAAAAACATCCAAGGTATTAAGACAGGGTTAACCCTGCAAAGGAAGTAGAAACATGTCAGCCATCGACAAGCAAGCAGTGAAACAGTTCCTGATGGAGCTACAGGATTCCATTTGTCAGCAACTTGAACAGGCCGACGGCCATGCTGAGTTTATAGAAGATGCGTGGAGTCGTGAGCCTGGTGAACGTTTAGGTGGTGGTGGCCGCACTCGAGTGATGAAAGAGGGGGCTGTATTTGAGCAAGGTGGTGTGAACTTTTCGCACGTACAGGGAAAAGAAATGCCAGCGTCGGCTACGGCACATCGCCCTGAACTTGCAGGCCGTCGATTTGAAGCGATGGGCGTGTCCTTGGTCATGCACCCGAAAAACCCTTATATCCCCACATCCCACGCCAATGTGCGTTTCTTTATTGCAGAGAAAGATGGTGAAGCGCCTATCTGGTGGTTTGGTGGTGGCTTTGACCTGACACCTTTCTATCCGTTTGAAGAAGACGCCCAATATTGGCATAACACTGCTAAAGAGGTGTGTGCACCGTTCGGCAGTGAAGTGTATCCAGAGCATAAAGCGTGGTGTGACAAATATTTCTACCTACCTCATCGTGATGAAACACGTGGTGTTGGCGGTTTGTTCTTTGACGATTTGAATCATTGGGAGTTTGATAAGTGTTTTGATTACATCAAAGCCGTTGGTGAAGGGTATTGCCAAGCCTACCTGCCAATTGTCGAGCGTCGCAAAGCAACCGAATACGGTGAGCGAGAGCGTCAGTTCCAGCTCTATCGTCGTGGTCGCTATGTTGAGTTTAACTTGGTTTATGACCGCGGAACGCTGTTTGGCCTGCAAAGTGGTGGGCGTACGGAGTCGATTCTGATGTCGATGCCACCACTGGCGCGATGGGAATACAGTTACCAAATTGAGCCGGGAACCCATGAAGCAGAGCTATATCAGGACTACTTGAAGCCTCGCGATTGGTAACACTTTCTTCCTTATAGGGTTAATGATAGGGTCATTGGTTTGCAATGGCCCTTTTTGTTTTGAGTAGGTAAGGATATGACCCAGCAGATAGATCGTTATGCCGTTTTTGGAAACCCGATAAGCCAAAGTAAGTCTCCCTTTATTCATACGCTGTTTGCTCGTCAAACCAATCAGTCACTGACGTATACCGCTGAACTGGCTCCTGTGGATGGATTTGTTGCGGCGGCTGAAACTTTTTTTGCTCAAAACGGAAAAGGATGCAACGTCACTGTGCCATTCAAGGAAGATGCTTACCGACTGGCTACACGTTTAACAGAGCGGGCTCAGTTGGCGGGTGCCGTCAATACACTGAAAAAGCTCGATGATGGTGAGATCTTGGGTGATAACACCGATGGTGAAGGGCTGGTACAGGACCTACTGCAGAATCAGGTCGTGATTGAAGGTGCAAGAATTCTCTTGATCGGTGCAGGAGGTGCGGCTCGTGGTGTAATCAAGCCTTTACTTGACCAAAGCCCTGCTGAAATTGTGATTACCAACCGGACCTTATCCAAAGCGCAGACACTACAAGAGATGTTTTCCAGCTTTGGTCCGATTAAAGCGGTTGAGATGGCACACATCGAACAGAGCTACGACATTATCATCAACTCGACGTCTTCCAGTCTCAGTGGCGAGCTGCCTGCGATTTCATCGGCAATCTTCTCACCTAACTCTACCGTTTATGACATGATGTATGGCTCTGGTCACACGACATTCAATCAGTGGGCAATTGAGCATAATGCGGCGGTGGTATACGACGGATTGGGCATGCTGGTGGGGCAGGCTGCGGAAAGCTTCATGTTATGGCGAGGCATCCGCCCAGGGACAAAACAAATTCTACGCGAATTAAGAAAGAATCTAGAGGGTATGTATGAATCAGTCGATTCTGTTTCCCGATATGCAGCATTGGGATGACCACCTGCAAGCAATCGTGTTTCCCGCTCAGCAGTCAGGTGCGTTGATAGAGTGCGTGGTTACCTTGAATCAGCTGGAAGTCTTGGCTGGGCAAAAACTTCAAGGAGCTGAGCAAGCTCTTGTTTGCTTTAGTCAGCACCGGTTTGACCTGGAAGAGTTAGCCGAAGAGCTGATTGAAGACGAAGCCTTCAATCAGTCAGGGCAAGTCGAAGTTATTTGCTAATCACATCGACATGATGCAGGTAATCTTCTTTGTTCTGCACATAATTGTCGGCTGACTTTTGTAGGAAGGCGCGTTCTTTATCATTAAGAGGACGTGCCTGTTTGACTGGGCTGCCTACATACAAGTAACCGCTTTCGAGAGTTTTTCCCGGTGGGACCAAACTGCCAGCGCCAATCATGACGTCTTCTTCTATTACCGCACCATCCAATACAATCGCGCCCATACCTACCAGCACCCTGTCTTTTATAATGCATCCATGCAGCATCACTTTATGACCGACAGTGACATCGTTGCCAATAATAAGCGGGTAACCATCAGGGTTTTCCTGATTTTTGTGCGTAACATGCAATACGCTGCCGTCTTGGACATTGGTTCGTTTGCCAATGTGAATATGGTTGACATCACCGCGAGCCGCAACCAAAGGCCAGATGCTCGAATCATCGCCAATTCTAATATCGCCCACCAACACTGAGCTTTGATCAATATAGACACGCTCACCAATGACGGGGCGTGTATCTTTATAACTACGCAAGGCGCTCATTTTTTCTCCTTATATAGAGGAATTCTGGATAAACAGAGGTAGAAGAGTAAGGAAAATAGCTATCTTTGAATAGAAAATACTCAAACGGCAAAAAAATCAAAAAAAACTGCAAAAAGGGGTTGCCAACGTGACGTCGATCTCTATAATGCCCCCTCGCTGACACGGGAACGCTTCGAAGCTTCTGTTTTGAAACGATGAAGCCCAGTTAGCAAGGTCGATTAGCCAAGCGGAAACGCTTGAAAATAAGTTTGAAAAAAGTGGTTGACACTAAACTTTATCTCGCTAAAATGACCGCCTCTTCCGAAGTGATGTGAGTCACAAAGAAGAACGCTCTTTAACAATATAAACCTATCAATCTGTGTGGGCACTCGTTGATGATAATCCAATTCGATACTTTG
>NZ_ACZN01000009.1 GCF_000176135.1 Vibrio coralliilyticus ATCC BAA-450
AGCAAACTCGCTAAACCTGTAAAGCCTTTTCTTATGATTTTGAATTGAATGCTGGCTTTTTGGGCAAAGATGCCAGTAATTAACCTAAAAGCTCACGTAATCAACGTCTAAACTTACAGTTTATTGCTCTCTCTTTACATTACTTGACGTTTCCAGCGCGGTTTAACGAGTACAATGTACGGAGTTTTTTGAGGCAGAATTTAAACATGAAAAATAAAATTATTCTGAGCATTTTGTCGTTGTCTATTCTGGCCGCAGCACCTGGTGTGCAGGCTAAACGACAAGGTCCACAGACAGTTACTGTGGTGACTGAACAGGTCCAGGTTCATCAGGTTTCTCAGTCACTGTCTTTAGTTGGAAAGCTGGAAGCCGAGCAATCTGTTGTGGTCTCTTCGGAAGTGACTGGAAAGGTGGATGTCATTGCTGTTAAGGCGAATCAGGAGGTCAAACAAGGCCAGATGCTGATTCAGCTTAACGATGATAAGGCCAGAGCCAGCGTGGCGGAGGCTCAAGCGTACCTGAAAGATGAAGAACGCAAATTGAGAGAATTTGAACGTTTGGTGACGCGCAATGCGATTACTCAGACAGAAATAGACGCGCAGAAAACCAGCGTAGAAATCGCTAAAGCACGTCTTGATGCCGCGAATGCTAACTTGAGTGACCTACATATTACTGCACCGTTTTCCGGCACGGTTGGCTTTGTGGATTTCAGCTTAGGCAAAATGGTCAGTGCGGGTGATGAATTAGTGGCACTGGATGATCTTTCAGTAATGCAGTTAGATTTACAAGTGCCGGAGCGCTATCTATCTCAGATCTCTAAAGGCATGAAAGTAACATCAAAGACGGCAGCATGGAATGATGCTGTGTTCAGTGGCGAAGTCGTGGGTATCGATTCACGAATCAATGAAGAAACCCTTAACTTAAGGGTTCGTATCCACTTTGACAATCCGAAACAAAGCCTCAAACCGGGCATGTTAGTGGCTGCGGATATGGATTTTCCTCCAATGGAAGCGCCGATTATTCCTGTTCAGGCACTCGAATATTCTGGCACCAAACGTTACGTCTACGTGGTTGGTGACGACAACAAAGCGGTTCGCACTGAAGTCTTCTTAGGCGCTCGTATCGGCAACCAGGTCGTGATTGAAAAAGGCCTGGATATTGGCCAGAAAATCGTTGTTCAAGGCATTGTGAACATGCGCGATGGCGTTGCCGTGAGTGAACTGGGTGAAGATGGCAAACCACTGAATAATGAGCAAGAAGGTAACAGCTAATGTGGTTATCTGATGCTTCAGTAAAACGACCCGTTGCGGCGGTCGTTCTCAGCTTGCTGCTGTGTGTATTTGGTATTGTCTCTTTCAGTAAACTGGCGGTACGCGAAATGCCGGATATTGAAAGTCCGGTTGTCTCAATCAGTACCCGTTATGAAGGCGCTTCAGCGACCATTATTGAAAGCCAAATTACGACTGCACTGGAAGACCAGCTTTCTGGTATCAGCGGTATTGATGAAATTGAATCGACCACGCGTAATGGCAGCTCACGAATCACGATTACTTTTGAACTTGGTTATGATCTCAATACTGGTGTCAGTGACGTTCGGGATGCGGTTGCACGTGCGCAGCGTTCCTTGCCTGATGAGGCGGATGATCCCATTGTTTATAAGAATAATGGCTCCGGTGAAGCGTCTCTCTACATCAATCTGAGTTCTTCAGAAATGGATCGGACCCAGTTGACGGACTATGTCGACCGAGTTCTGCTCGACAGATTCAGTTTGATCTCGGGTGTAAGCTCGGTGGACGTGTCTGGCGGCTTGTACAAAGTCATGTACGTTAAGCTGAAACCAGCCCAGATGGCGGGGCGTGGAGTTACGACTTCTGACATTACTGCGGCACTGAATAATGAAAATATTGAAAGCCCGGGCGGCGAGGTACGTAACGATCAGATCGTAATGTCGGTTCGTACTGCTCGCAGCTACAACGTGGCTGAAGATTTTGAATATTTGGTGGTTAAGCGTGCCAGTGACAATACCCCCATCTATCTGAAAGATGTGGCTGATGTCTATATTGGCGCGGAGAACGAAAATTCGACCTTTAAGAGTGATGGTGTTGTAAATGTCAGCATGGGTATTGTGCCTCAATCGGACGCTAACCCGCTTGAAGTGGCAGACTTAGTGCATGATGAAGTGGAGAAAATCCAGCAATTCCTTCCATCGGGAACTCGTCTTGCCATCGACTATGATTCAACCGTTTTTATTGAGCGTTCGATAGCAGAAGTGTATAGCACTCTGTTTATTACCGGTGGTCTGGTCATTCTCGTGCTGTACATATTCATTGGTCAGGCACGAGCCACGCTGATCCCAGCAGTAACGGTGCCTGTTTCTTTGATTTCATCCTTCATGGCCGCTTACTACTTCGGTTTTTCCATCAACCTTATCACGCTGATGGCGCTGATATTGTCGATTGGATTGGTGGTCGATGACGCCATCGTGGTGGTGGAGAACATCTTCCACCATATCGAGCGGGGTGAAAAACCACTATTAGCGGCATACAAAGGGACACGTGAAGTTGGCTTTGCCGTTGTGGCGACAACTCTGGTACTGGTCATGGTTTTCCTGCCCATCTCGTTTATGGATGGTATGGTCGGCCTGCTGTTTACCGAGTTTTCGGTACTGTTGGCGATGTCGGTGATTTTCTCATCACTGATTGCATTGACACTGACTCCAGTACTGGGCAGCCAACTATTAAAGGCTAACGTGAAACCAAACCGCTTTAACCGTTTCATCGATCGCATGTTTGGTCGTTTGGAAAGCGGTTACCGTAAAGTATTGCGTGGAGCCTTGAAATGGAAATGGGCAGCGCCTCTGATCATTTTGACCTGTATCGGCGGAAGTTGGGGCTTGATGAAGCAAGTGCCTTCTCAGCTCACGCCATCTGAAGACCGCGGGGTGATCTTTGCCTTTGTTCGTGGCGCTGATGCTACCAGTTACAACCGCATGGCTGCGAACATGGATATCGTCGAGGAGCGCTTGTTGCCGCTACTGGGCGAAGGTTTCCTTAAGTCCTTCAGTATTCAATCGCCAGCCTTTGGCGGTAACGCCGGTGACCAGACGGGTTTTGTCATCATGATTCTGGATGACTGGAATGATCGTGATGTAACGGCTCAGCAGGCGCTAGGAGAGGTAAGAAAGGCGCTGGTTGGTATTCCTGATGTTCGTGTCTTCCCATTTATGCCAGGCTTCAGAGGTGGTTCTAGTGAGCCCGTCCAGTTCGTGTTAGGTGGTTCTGATTACCCTGAGCTGAAACAGTGGGCCGAAAAGCTTGAGCAGTTAGCGGAAGAGTCTCCGATCATGGAAGGGGCGGACATTAACTATTCTGAGCGAACCCCTGAGCTGGTGGTGACGGTTGATAAACAACGTGCGGCAGAGTTGGGTATCAGCGTATCAGAGATTTCTGAGACCTTAGAAATTATGCTTGGCGGTAAGAGTGAAACGACTTTTGTCGAGCGTGGTGAAGAATATGATGTTTATTTACGCGGTGATGAGAACAGCTTCAATAACGCGACGGATCTAAGCCAGATTTATCTGCGAACCAGCTCTGGCGAGTTGGTGACACTGGATGCGGTCACCAAGATTGAAGAAGTGGCTTCGTCGATTCGTTTGTCACACTACAACAAACAGAAATCGATTACCGTAACGGCTAACTTGTCTGACGGGTATACCTTAGGTCAGGCACTGGACTTCCTAGATCAACAAGCGGTGGAAATTCTGCCGGGCGATATCTCAGTCAGCTACTCTGGTGAATCGAAAGATTATAAAGAGAACCAATCCAGTATTCTGGTGGTGTTTGGCTTAGCACTGCTGGTCGCGTACCTAGTCTTGGCAGCGCAGTTTGAAAGTTTCATTAACCCACTGGTGGTGATGTTCACTGTCCCTATGGGGGTATTTGGCGGCTTCTTGGGCTTGTTCTTTATGAGTCAGGGGCTGAATATCTACAGCCAGATTGGCATGATCATGTTGATTGGTATGGTGACCAAGAACGGTATCCTGATCGTTGAGTTTGCGAACCAGCTTCGTGATCGCGGCTTCGAATTTGAGAAAGCAATAGTCGATGCTGCGGCACGTCGTCTGCGCCCAATCATGATGACGGCATTTACTACGCTTGCTGGTGCAATTCCGTTGCTCTTATCGACAGGGGCAGGTTATGAAAGCCGAGTGGCGGTAGGTACGGTGATCTTCTTCGGTATGGGCTTCGCAACGCTGGTGACTTTGTTTGTTATTCCTGCGATGTACCGATTGATTTCAGCAAGTACGCAATCACCGGGACATGTGGAAGCTGAACTGAACAAAGAGCTAAGTCACGATGTGAAGGCCAGAACCTCACACTAATCGCAGCAACTAATAACGCAAAAAAGCCCGCAATTCGCGGGCTTTTTTTATCTAGTGGTTCTCAACCGTAATTGACGGAATAACGGGTTGGTTTGTGATTCATAGCTAACACAACATTGAGCAGGATAGCGCCCAGAATGGATAACCCGATGACTTCAGGAGAGACAAAAAAGAATGAAGCGAACAAGATGCAACAATCGATGGCTAGCTGAGATTTGCCCACTGAAATGCCGAACTTATCCTGAATAAACAGGCAAAGTACGTTGAAACCGCCGAGACTTGAGCGATGACGGAACAGTATAAGCATACCCAAACCCATCAGTAACCCACCGGCAACCGCGCAATACACAACGTTGACCGTTTCAAGGCTGACGACCAGAGATAGGTGGTCTGCAAACACAGAAACCAAGGCACCAGAAATAGCACTGTTGAAGGCAAATCTTGAGCCAAAACGCTTCCACGCGAGTAAATAAAAAGGACTGTTGGCCAAAAAGTAAAGCGTACCGAAGGAAAGTGACACAAACTGGCTCATAAGCAGGGCCAAACCTGTGGTGCCTCCGGTTAACAGATTTGCAGATTGGAGGAAGAAAACGCCCTGAGCGACCAGAAATGTTCCAGTTAAAATAGCAATCCAATCTTCTTTGCGTGAGTGTTTTTCCATCAATTTGAAACTTTTACAGTAGATAATGGCGCGCATACTATTTAAAAAATGAGGTTTTCGGTAGCTTGAGAAGCAAATTTAAGGTAAACCTATGTAATTATCGTTTTACGGGGTGTAAAGGGAAAAATTGACACTTTTCATATTTATACGATTTAGAAAGGTGACAATATGACAATCCTTGTAGAACCACATGAAGAATCTGCATGAGAAAAAGTAAAACTTTCTCTTTATGGCCAAGATCAAATTATGTAGAATGCGCGCTATTAACGTGATGCAAACGTTTGCGTGAATCAATTTACGTAGATTAATAGGGTCATTGGTAGGTTTTTTGCAAATTTCAGTTTAAATCTGAGTCAGGAGATACAGATGCTAAAGCGTGATATGAACATCGCAGATTACGATGCGGAACTGTTCGCAGCAATCCAAGAAGAAACTCTTCGCCAGGAAGAACACATTGAACTAATCGCTTCTGAAAACTACACGAGCCCACGTGTAATGGAAGCTCAAGGTTCTCAGCTAACAAACAAATACGCTGAAGGCTACCCTGGCAAGCGTTACTATGGCGGTTGTGAATACGTTGATAAAGCGGAAGCTTTGGCAATTGATCGTGCATGTCAGCTATTCGGCTGTGAGTACGCTAACGTTCAACCTCACTCGGGCTCACAAGCAAACAGCGCTGTGTACATGGCATTGCTAAATCCAGGTGATACTGTTCTAGGCATGAGCCTAGCGCATGGTGGTCACTTGACTCATGGCTCACCAGTAAACTTCTCTGGTAAACACTACAACGTGATTCCTTACGGTATCGACGAAGCGGGTCAAATCAACTACGACGAAATGGAGCAACTTGCTCTAGAGCACAAGCCTAAGATGATTATCGGCGGCTTCTCGGCTTACTCTCAAATCGTTGACTGGGCTCGCATGCGTGAAATCGCAGACAAAGCCGGCGCGTACCTGTTCGTAGACATGGCGCACGTTGCGGGTCTAATCGCAGCAGGCGAATACCCAACGCCAGTCCCTCACGCTCACGTAGTGACGACGACTACGCACAAGACATTAGCAGGTCCACGTGGTGGTCTAATCCTGTCTAACGCTGGCGAAGATATGTACAAGAAGTTGAACTCAGCGGTATTCCCTGGTGGTCAGGGTGGTCCTCTGATGCATGTTATCGCAGGTAAAGCGGTAGCGTTCAAAGAAGCAATGGAGCCGGAATTCAAAGCATACCAAGCGCGCGTAGTGAAGAACGCTAAAGCGATGGTTGCCCAGTTCCAAGAGCGTGGTTACAAGATCGTTTCTAACGGTACAGAGAACCACCTGTTCCTAGTTGACCTCATCGACAAAGACATCACAGGTAAAGATGCAGATGCAGCACTTGGCGCTGCAAACATCACGGTAAACAAGAACTCAGTACCAAACGATCCACGTAGCCCGTTTGTGACTTCTGGCATCCGTGTAGGTTCTCCAGCAATCACTCGTCGTGGTTTCACTGAAGAAGATGCCAAAGAGCTAGCGAACTGGATGTGTGACGTTCTAGATAACATCGGAAATGATGATGTTATCTCGGCAACTAAAGCCAAGGTTCTAGAGATCTGTAAGCGTCTACCTGTTTACGCTTAAATAGCACTCAGCATAGAACCATAAAACTTCCAGTTTTTGGTTTCACTAACTGTATGCTGCAATAGCCTCCTTCGGGAGGCTTTTTATTTTCTGGCCCTAAACCACCTTCTTTAGAAGGTGGTGATCGTTCTTTTGGGCTTTGCCCGAAGAACGCTCATGTTCAAGATGTCCTCGTTTGCAACCAACAAATGAAGGAAATAACGAACATGAGCAGATATGAATCCGCTTCACACGTTTATCATCGGTGCCAATATCATATTGTTTGGACACCTAAATATCGACTAAAGATTCTGAAAGGAAATTTAGGCAAAGAGCTGTATCGAAGTATCTACGTTTACAGCAATATGAAGAAATGCAAGGTTGTCGAGCTTAACGTCCAAATTGATCATGTCCATTTAGTCGTGAGGCTTCCGCCGAGCATGAGTATCTCAAATTACATGGGGTTTGTTAAAGGTCGTACAGCGATTAGGTTGTTTAACAAATTTCCGTATTTGAGAAAGAAAAAGCTCTGGGGTAATAAGTTCTGGCAACGAGGTTACTTTGTTGATTCGGTAGGGATGAACGAGGAAATTATACGTAGATATGTCAGGCACCAAGATCGTGTGGGGAAAGAAGAAGAGGAGCGACAAATGCTTCTAGGGTTAGATAAATAGCAGTGAGCCCCCTTATAGGGGGCCAACCAAAGCCACCTGCTATGCAGGTGGATTTTTACTTTTTGCGAGTTTACTTCATAAAGATCAACTGGATAAACCAGTATTCCTCTAACTTCCCCTATCATACATATTGCTCATTCATTAACGATTAAAAACTAAAACATAATCACAATGTTTCATATCTATAATTGATTGGCATTGAGTTTAAATCTATATACTTAGTCTTAATTGGTAATTCATAAGGGAGAGTTGAATGCGTCCAACGAAAGAAAACCTGACCGCTTTAGTAGGCAAAAACATTGAAATGGATATACGCCTATCATGCCGGCCAGAGAACAGCGAAAATGGCTATTTGGAGAAGCAATATGGCGTCACTTTGCTGGAGCGCGATGGTAAAGTTGTTTTGACTCGTGATGATTCATCAGTCGATGCCGGCGTATGGGTGCCTTATGCTGAAACGAAAGCGGTAGTAGGGCGTTACACGGGCAGCGGTGTTGGTTGGTTGGCATCTGGCCCTTTCAGCGGCTGTGAAATGGCTATTGGTGTGGATAAGGACCAGAATCGTGTCTTTGCTGCGCATATTGCTAAGCAGAGTGGTTCTACGGCTCCAGCCGATTACCGCAAATTTCGGACTGATGCGAAAGCAAGCGAGTTCTACTGGAACCGTATTCCTATGCCTTTTGAAGACAAATTTTCGTGCGCCTATGTCTTCGTGATCTGTTCAACGGATGGCATTATCTCGATGAACTCGCTAGAAGTTGAAGTGACCAGCATGGGGGGCAGCAACGGTAAGGTGTTGTCGGTAAGGACGTTTAAGTAGCTTAATCCACGGATGAGATGCAATAAAAAAGGTTGATATCATATCAACCTTTTTTTGATTCTAGCTTGAGCTTATTTTGAAATGCTCAGCAGAGTGCCTGACTTACATTGAAAGAGTAGTACTTGCGGCTTTCGCTGAACTTACCTAGGCCTTCACCATCACAGTAATCGATGTTGATGTCACGCATGGTTTCTAGAGTAGCTTCACTAGTTAGAGCAAATTTAGAACCGTCAGCACAAACGATACGTACGCGACCATCATCGCTTACAGAGTAAAGCTCAACCTCTGTATTACACAGCTCAAAAGAAGCTTCACGGAAATTGTCTTGCTGTGTATTAGAAGCGCAACCTGCTGTCAGTGCGGCAAGAGCGACAGCAACAAAACCTAATTTTTTCATAATAATTCCTTGGAAGATGTACTTTTTAGTGTTGTTAGGGGTAAGCCTATAGAAGAGTTGTGTCTCATTCAAGAAACGAAATTAAAAAGGGCTGACTTATGCAGTCAGCCCTTTCTATTAACTAAAAGAACACTTAGCTTACTTCCACACCTTGTGCCTGAAGATCAGCGTGGTAAGAAGAACGGACAAATGGTCCACACGCAGCATGGGTAAAGCCGAGCTCCAAAGCAATCTCTTTGAGCTCATCAAATTCTGAAGGTGGTACGTAACGCTCCACTGGAAGATGGTGGCGACTTGGTGCCAAATACTGGCCTAGAGTCAGCATCGTCACACCGTGCGCACGCAGGTCTTTCAAGACTTCGACGATCTCTTCTTTGGTTTCACCTAGGCCCATCATCAAGCCTGATTTAGTCGGTACATCTGGATGCTGCTCTTTGAATTTCTTAAGCAGTTGCAGCGACCATTTGTAGTTTGCACCAGGACGAGCTTTGCGATACAGACGAGGGGCCGTTTCCAAATTATGGTTGAAGACATCTGGTGGATTGTCTTTCATTAATTCAAGTGCTACATCCATACGGCCGCGGAAATCTGGAACCAGAGTCTCGATGCGGATGTTTGGATTTTTGGCACGAATCTCACGGTTACAATCGGCGAAGTGCTTGGCACCACCGTCACGAAGGTCGTCGCGGTCTACGGAAGTGATAACCACGTATTTTAGCTTCATGTCGGAGATAGTCTGAGCCAGCTTTTGTGGTTCATTCTCTTCTGGAGCAACCGGGCGGCCATGTGCGACATCACAGAATGGACAGCGGCGAGTACAGATTGCGCCAAGAATCATAAAGGTCGCCGTGCCGTGGTTAAAACACTCAGCCAAGTTTGGACAAGAGGCTTCTTCACATACCGAGTGAAGGTTGTTTTTACGCATTGCCGATTTGATATCTTGAATACGTTGGCTGTCAGCAGGCAGCTTGATCTTCATCCAGTCTGGTTTGCGCAGAATTTCTTTTTGCTCAGTTGGCATGTTCTTGACTGGAATCAGTGCCATCTTGTCGGCGTCACGGTATTTAACGCCTTTTTCCATTTGGATTGGTTTACTCATGCTTTCTTTACTTCTCTTTGCTTCTCATCGCGTAGGAGAGGCCTCTTTGCTGAATTCCACTTGCTCGTAGTTAAGCAAAGTGACAAGTTCTTCGACTAGTGTCTTCTCAACCTGGGTAAGATCATCCGGGCCGCCAAGCTGGCTAACCTGAACCATTTCCATGCCAGCATAGCCGCATGGATTGATACGTAGAAATGGTGACAAGTCCATATTTACGTTGAGTGCTAAACCGTGGAAAGAGCATCCCTTACGAATTCTCAATCCTAGTGAGCAGATCTTTTTACCATCAACATAGACGCCTGGTGCATCCGGTCGTGCCGCTGACTCAATATTGTAATTTTTAAGTGTGTTGATCACGAGATTCTCAATATGAGTGACGAGATCTCTAACACCGAGTTTTTTACGACGTAAATTTATCAGGAAATAAGCCACAAGTTGACCTGGACCGTGGTAGGTAACCTGACCGCCTCGGTCGCTTTGAACAACTGGGATGTCGCCCGTATTGATCAAGTGTTCTTCTTTACCTGCTTGTCCCTGTGTAAACACTGGGTTGTGTTCAACCAGCCAAACTTCGTCACAGGTGTCCTCTGTACGAGTGTCTGTGAAGTCATGCATGGCTTGCCAGATAGGCTCATAATCTTGCCTACCTAAGTGTTTAACAACAAGCTGGTTGTGCATCCCTAATCCTATTGCCCGTAAATAAAGTTTGTGGATTATAAACTGGTTCTGGTCAATGAACTATATACCAGTAACACATTTTTAACCCTTGATAAAATACAGGATTATTATCTGTTTGATATCTAAAAAGAAAGCAGCTTACGCTGCTTTCAAAATAATTTTACTTTATCAAATAAAATTATAGAACCATGCGCACGATATCAATCTCGCCCAATTCTTTGTATAACGTTTCTACCTGTTCAATGGAAGTCGCTGTGATCGTCACAGACACTGAGTGGTAGTTGCCTTTCGCACTAGGTTTTACACTAGGGCTGTAATCACCTGGAGCGTGGCGTTGGATCACCTCTAGAACCTTCTCTGGCAGTTCAGGTTTCGCATAGCCCATCACCTTGTAAGTAAATGAGCAAGGGAACTCAAGCAGGTCTTTCAGTTTTGCATCTGAGTTGATAGTCAACATGTTGAAACTCCAAGTTGGAAAGTCGTTTTAGCAGCGCGGAATAGTACTGCCATTAATTTTAAATCTCAAGATCCTGCCGACTTGTGTTTGGCAGGAACAAAAAAAGCCGCATTATGCGGCTTTCGATGAATGTGTGGTTTGAATTACAGGAAGCTCTTAAACAGCATCACGATGTAATCCCACAGACGGCTGAACAGACTACCTTTATTGACATCTTCTAATGCCAGAAGTGGGTACTCAGCAACATCTTCGCCTTCTAGTTGATAGTATAGCTTACCAACTACGTCACCTTTCTTAATTGGGGCTTCCAGCTCTTTTTCAAGTACGAAGCTCGCCTGGAGGTTTTTGGCCTGCCCACGAGGAAGGGTAACGTAAGTATCCTGATCTAGACCCAGTGCAACAGTATCTTTGTCGCCCATCCAGATTTTTTCTTCAACGAAGGTTTCACCAGCTTTATGTGGAGCAACGGTTTCAAAGAAGCGGAAGCCGTAACTCAGTAGCTTTTTGCTTTCTGATTTACGTGCGTTTGCGTTCTTAGTGCCCATGACGACGGCAACAAGGCGCATTTTACCTTCAGTCGCCGAGCTCACTAGGCTATAACCAGCATTGCTTGTGTGACCGGTTTTGATACCGTCAACGTTCATGCTCTTGTCCCAAAGCAAGCCGTTGCGGTTGTATTGGGTAATGCCGTTGTAGGTGAATTTCTTCTCTGAATAAATACGGTACTCGTCTGGCACGTCACGAATTAACGCTTGGCCAAGTAGAGCCATATCGTAAGGCGTCGAGTACAGGTTAGGGTTGTCTAAGCCGTGAACGTTAGCAAAGTGAGTGTCTTTCATGCCTAACGTATCCGCCCAAGCATTCATCAGATCAACGAAGGCATCTTCTGACCCTGCAATATGCTCTGCCATAGCAACACATGCATCGTTACCCGATTGAACAATGATGCCGCGGTTAAGTTCTTCGACTTTAACTGTCGTGCCGACTTCGATAAACATCTTTGAAGAATCTGGGAAGTTTTTAGCCCACGCATTCTTGCTGATGGTTACGTCGTCCTGAAGCGAAATATTACCACGCTCTAGTTCTTGGCCGATCACGTAACTGGTCATCATTTTGGTCAGACTTGCAGGAGACAACTTAGTGTTCATCTCTTTCTCTGCGAGGATCTTACCTGAGTTATAGTCCATCAAAACGTAGCCTTTCGCAGCGATTTGAGGAGCGTCTGGTACAACAATTGGGGTGGCAAACGAAGATGATGCGAAAGTTGCAGAAAGCGCAATAGAAGACGCAAAAACGGATTTAATTAGCGTTGTTTTTTTCATATTGACTACAGGTTTTTATTAACTGTCCATATATTAACAGAAACAATCGCTCAAACCAGTGTGCGGCGTACCTCACACTGGATTGAGGACTACTGGGATTTTATAAAAGCACTCGAATAGCCCATCAGCTTAACTTGTTCTAAGGCCTTTTGCGTCAGCATATAGTCATCAAACGGGCCCAAAAACACGCGGTGAAGGTTTTTATCCGAGCTGATATAGCTCTTTACCGAAAGTGTTTGACTCAGATCTTGCGCTAAAGTTCGTACTCTGTCTTCATGTTGTGAAGACGCAACCTGAACAACGAACTTTGGTAGTGCTTTTTGTTTATGTACTTCCGTTGGCTTGTCGACAGAGATGACCTCTATTGACACATTGGCAGTGCCTGTACGGACCACATCTAATTTGGTGGCGGCTGCAAAGCTGAGGTCGATAATCCGACCTTCATGAAAGGGACCACGATCGTTAACGCGTACAATGGCTGTTTTACCATTATCTTGATTGGTTACTTTGACATAACTCGGTATCGGTAAGGTCTTATGCGCCGCCGTCATGGAATACATATCGTACACTTCGCCGTTGGAAGTTAGGTGACCGTGGAACTTCTTCCCGTACCAAGATGCCTGTCCTTCCTGAGTAAATCCTTTGGGCTCTCTTATGATCTGGTAGCGTTGTCCACGAAGCGTATAGTCGCTATTGCCGCCCAAACTGTACGGTTCGTACTGAGGGTTTGCATCTTCGATATGATCGACAGAGATCGGGGCATCCGGTGCAATATCGTCGTCTATCGTGTAACGCTTTGAAGGCGCAGAGGAACAACCTGCTAGAATGGTTACGGCGCATAGCGTGCCTAGCAGAGCTTTATTTATTGTCATTTAAGTTGCCTTCGAAAATGCTTTTCTGTGAGTGTGGATCGACATTAATATGCCAAAGCCTGCCATTAAGGTCACCATGGACGTACCGCCATAGCTAATCAGAGGCAGCGGAACACCTACGACTGGCAAGATGCCACTCACCATACCAATGTTTACGAAAACATAAACAAAGAAACTGAGCACGATACTGCCGGCCATCATACGGCCAAAAGCTGTTTGCGCTTTACTTGCTAGCACTAGGCCGCGTCCGATGATAAACAGGTACAAGCTAAGCAGAATCAGAATACCAATCAGGCCCCATTCTTCGGCTATCACCGCAAAAATAAAGTCGGTGTGACGTTCTGGTAAGAACTCAAGTTGAGACTGAGTCCCTTGTAGCCAACCTTTACCAGCGATGCCGCCAGAACCAATGGCAATCTTGCTCTGGATAATGTGATAACCAGCGCCAAGAGGATCAGACTCTGGGTTGAACAGAGTACGAACTCGGACTTTCTGGTATTCCCTCATCAAGAAGAACCACAAGATTGGCAAAAATGCGCCGAGGCCACAGGCTGCTGCGAAGATGATTTTCCAGCTGATGCCGGCAAGGAAGATAACGAAAATTCCTGAGGCGGCAATTAGAATCGAAGTGCCTAAATCGGGCTGTTTCGCGATCAAAATGGTTGGTACAAAGACCATCACCAACGACATCACAAGAGTCTGAAACGTTGGGGGTAGTGAACGCTTACCAATGAAGCGCGCAACCATTAATGGAACAGCAAGTTTGAGTAGCTCTGAAGGCTGGAAACGAACAAAGCCTAGGTTTAACCAACGCTGCGCGCCTTTTGAAGCCTCACCAAAAAACAGAACCCCGAACAGCAGCAGAACGCCGACAATGAACATTAGAGGAGCTAGAGATTCATAGGTTCTGGGAGGTATCTGAGCGAGAATTACCATCACACCGAGTGATAGCCCCATACGCATCGCTTGTCGATCCATCATCGCTAAGCTTTGGCCACTGGCGCTGTACATTACGACCAGACCGAAGCCCATTAATACCAAAATACCTAGCAGTAAAGGCAAGTCGATATGGAAGCGCTCGAACAGCGCTCGGTTTTGGCCTGTAGCAGGATCAAAATCCATTATTCTTTCGCCTCTTTATCTTCTACTAACACGCGGTCAAAGACCTGCCTGACCACAGGGCCACCTTGTGAAGAGCCTCCGCCCGCATTTTCAAGTACGACCGTCACTACCACTTCAGGTTCTTCCAATGGAGCAAAGCCGGTAAATAGAGCGTGATCTCTTAAGTGCTCAGCAATTTCATCTGCGTTGTATTCTTCATCCTCTGCTAGACCGAATACCTGCGCAGTACCAGATTTACCGCCACTGACGTAAGGCGTATTGTAGAAGGAGCGTCTTGCTGTGCCTTTTTTACCGTGGTTAACCAGTCGCATCCCTTCTATCGACAAATCCCAGAATTTTTCTTTAACGTCAGTAATTGGCGGGTAAGTCTCGATCTCAGACATCACTTGCTTATCGAATTGCTGGCCATTGTCGATGGTTGCTCTCAATAGGTGAGGTGCGATCACTTCGCCTCGGTTAACCAACACAGAGGTCGCTTTCGCAATTTGCATAGGTGTTGCTGTCCAATACCCTTGGCCTACGCCGACAGGAATGGTGTCTCCCTGATACCAAGGTACACGGTGACGAGCCATTTTCCATTCACGAGTTGGCATGTTTGCTTTGCTCTCTTCATAGATATCGATGCCGGTTTTTTCACCAAAACCAAACATCATCATCCAGCGAGAGATTCGGTCGATGCCCATGTCGTAGGCTATCTGATAAAAGAAGGTATCCACGGACTCTTCTATCGATTTGACGATATTAACTTTACCGTGTCCCCAACGTAGCCAATCTCGGAAAGGCCTTGTTTTAGAGTTAGGAATCTTCCAGTAACCAGGGTCATTACGCGTGGTGTATGGAGTGATGACGCCTTCTTCCAGAGCCGCTACCGCTAAAAATGGTTTAATTGTCGATGCTGGTGGATAAATGCCGAGAGTGGCTCGGTTAACCAATGGACGGTTCTTATCGTTGAGAAGAGCACTGTAGGCTTTGCCAGAAATGCCATGTACGAAAGCATTGGGGTCATAGCTTGGGCTCGAGACCATAGCCAACACACCGTTGTCTTTGGGATCGAGCACTACGGCACTACCACGGCGTCCAGCGAGTAATTCGTGAATGTAGAGCTGCAAATTTATATCGAGATTGAGAACGATGTCTTTTCCAGGAACTGGCGGAATGTACTTCAAGGTGCGGATAATACGACCACGGCTATTGACTTCGACTTCCTGATAACCAGCTGTTCCGTGAAGCAGATCTTCGTAATAACGCTCGATACCAAGCTTACCGATATCACGTGTTGCTTGATAGTTAGCGTCTTTTTCCTCGCGGATCAACCGCTGCATATCGCGGTCATTGATGCGCGACACATAACCAATCACATGGGTCAAAACATCGCCGTATGGGTAATGACGTTTTAAGCTCGCGTTGACAGCGACACCGGGAAACTTATGCTGATTGACCGAAAACTTGGCGACCTGTTCTTGCGTGAGCTGAGTCAGTATTGGCACTGATTTGAAACGTCGGGTCTGGCGTCTTTCCCTCTCGAAGCGTTCGACTTGCTCTGGAGTTATTTCAATGAACTCTTGAAGACCAGCGATAGTGGCTTCCATATCTTTAATTTTTTCTGGAGTAATTTCCAAATTAAAGACAGGTCGATTTTCAGCAAGTAATTGGCCATTGCGGTCATAGATCAACCCGCGGTTTGGTGCGATAGGAACGACTTTGATACGGTTATCGTTTGAGCGAGTTTTGTAATCTTGGTATTGATTGATCTGGATGTTGTAGAGGTTGGCCACTAACAAGCCAACCATAGTGACAATACCAATGAAAGCGACAATAGCCCGGCTTTTAAACAGCCGTGCTTCTTCTTGATAATCCCTGATTCGGGTACGCTTCCTTAACATTAACGCTTATTCTCGGTGATATGGATGATTAGCAGTGATACTCCAGGCTCGATACAGGCTTTCTGCCATCACGATGCGAACCAGAGGGTGGGGCAAGGTGAGTGCAGACAGCGACCAGCTTTGATCGGCCGCCGCTTTACAAGCTGGAGCTAACCCTTCCGGGCCGCCAATAAGAATGGAGACATCGCGGCCATCTAACTTCCAACTGTCTAGTTGCTGCGCCAGCTGAGGGGTATCCCACTTTTTGCCGGGAATATCTAGGGTAACAATTCGATTGCCTTTTGGCACCGCAGCCAGCATGGCTTCGCCTTCTTTTTGCAGAATCCTTGCAATATCGGCGTTTTTCCCCCGTTTTCCGGCTGGAATTTCAACAAGTTCCAGTGGCATATCGTGAGGAAACCGGCGCTTATATTCTTGAAAGCCTTCTTCAACCCATTTAGGCATTTTAGTGCCAACGGCGATCAATTGCAGTTTCATCGCTTAGCCCCAGAGTTTTTCCAGTTGATATAGCTCGCGTTGTTCTTCCTGCATAACATGAACAATGGTCGTGCCCATATCAAGGACGACCCACTCACCTTCACTTTCACCGTCTATGCCTAGTGGTTCAAGTCCAGCCATTTTTGATTCTTTTGCTACGTGTTCAGCAATAGAGGCAACGTGGCGTTTTGAAGTGCCTGTGCAGATAATCATGTAGTCTGTGATGCTGGATTTGCCTTGAACATCAAGTGTTTTAATGTCCTGTGCTTTCATGTCGTCGGCTTTATCTACTAGAAAATCATTCAGTTCTTCAAGTTGCAAAGTCAGTTCCTCGTTTGTTTATTCGGTTTAAAATCAAAGCGGCGCAGTATATCACGCTTTTTAAAGCTTCACTTGTGGCAAGCACATCTCAGTACTTAACTGATGCAATAGTGGCCAACTGGAAATCTCATATTGAGTTTTAGAGATAACTTCGGCTTTAGCAATTAACTGGATTAGCTGAGTGATCTTTGTCTGTGAAAGACGGTTTAACGCCGCAGAGTACAGTGGCCGCTTTGATTGCCATATCCGGTAGCGTTCAAATACTTGTCCTATAGCTTGCGATTGCATTTGTTGCTGCATCGAGAGTAACTGAGTCAACTCTTTCTGAATGGTTCGAAGCAAAATTACCGCTTCAACGCCTTCCGCTTCTAGTTGTCTTAATACTCGCTGAGCTCGGTTAGCTTTACCTGCTAGCAGAGCATCTGACCAGTGGAATGCAGTAAAATGATTGTGTCGGCTCAATGATTCTTCGAGTCTGATAAGATTTAACTGCCCATCGGGGTACAAAAGGGCGAGTTTTTCCAAGCTTTGTGTCAATGCAAACAAGTTGCCTTCATGCCACTGAGCTAACATTTGAATCGCTTCCGCATCCGGATTCAGGTTCAGTGCTCTACAGCGTGACTGGACAAACTGAGGCAGGCGGCTGAGGTCTGGCGTAAGACAATTTACCCAGCAGCCACGGGAAGATAAGGCTTTAAACCACTTAGCATTTTCTTGGGCTTTGGTGAGCTTAGTGCCAATCACGACTAAAATGATGTCACTGTGCAACACTTCTGAAATGCCTACTAGCTCTTTTGCAATCGCCGCGTTTACTCCTGATTCTGGGAGCTCTAACTCAATCAATTGGCGCGATGAAAACAGGCTTAATGCTTGGCAACTGTCATACACCAAGTTCCAATCAAAGCTGTTGTCTACTGCGAAACGGTGTCGTTCTTCAAAGCCCTGAGTGTAAGCGGCTTTTTGAATGGACTGACGAGATTCTTGTAGTAGTAATGGCTCATTGCCAAAAATCAGGTAAGTAGGGTGGAGCTGCTTATTGAGCTGCTCCACCAGCCGATCTGCGAAGATTCGCATAGGATTCTATTGAACCGCTGAGTTACTGTCAGACGCTCCTTGAGGCTCATCTGACGAATAGGTTTTGATTCGGTACTGCTCTTCGTCTGTTTTTAGTTGGATCTCTTGCTCTTCCATATCAAGCTCGTTAGCTTCGATATCTGCCTTTAAACGTGCCATTTGACGAATGATCTGAGTTGCAGCCAGTTTACGCATTTCATCTTCGATCATATCGCGTTCCACTGACTTCGCCAGTGCTGTTAGCGGGTTATCTAAGTAGCTGCGAGTAACACTGGTTGAAAAAGTCTTCGAACCTAGTTCAGGGATAGTTACACGGTAAGACGCTCGGAAGGTAAGTTCCTTCTCTGCTGCACGAGTATTTTGATAAAGAGAAAGTGTACGTTCACCAACACCTTCACTTGCTAAATGAAGATTCGGGATATTGTCAGAAGGCGGAACAACTTCAATCTCACTCATACGCAGTTGGGCTTTCATCATTCGGGTAAACGTACTGTACTGGTCATAACTGGTAAGAGACATCGTGTCGAGATCTTCCGGGATAGAGTAATCACCACGGAGATGGAAACCACAGGCAGACAGCAGGCTCGCTGCAAGTACAACGCTGGTGAGCTTAATAGTTGAGATTGAAAATAGGCGCATTAGTTGATGTTTCTCGATTATTTGAATACTTATCTAAGGCTACTCAGTGAATAGGCTGAGATAAGTAAAGCAGGGTAAATATACCCTGCTTAAGACTTTAGTTTAACGAATTAGTTCGCAACACTTTCTTTACTTTGCAAATGCTTAGTTTGCAACGATATTCAGAAGCTTACCTGGTACGTAAATTACTTTACGCACAGTCTTGCCGTCAGTGAACTTAGTTACGTTCTCATCGTTTAGACCTAGAGCTTCAATATCGTCTTTAGAAATATCGGCCGGAACAGTCAGTTTCGCACGTAGCTTACCGTTAACTTGAACGATGATTAGCTTCTCGTCTTCAACAAGGGCTTTTTCATCGTGAGTTGGCCATGTTGCGTTGTCGATGTCAGTTTCACCAAGACCTACCCACATTTCGCTAGAAATATGAGGAGTGATTGGGTAAAGCATTGCAACAACTGCTTTTAGCGCTTCATCAAGGATTGCACGATCTTGTGCAGATTCTTGTGGTGCTTTCGCTAGCTTGTTCATTAGTTCCATGATCGCTGCGATTGCTGTGTTGAACGTTTGACGACGAGCAACATCATCCGTCACTTTCGCGATAGTCTTGTGAACGTCACGACGAAGTGCTTTTTGGTCGCTAGACAGTGCCGAGGTATCCACTGCTTCTGCCGCGCCTTTCGATGCGTGCTCGTTTACGAGTTTCCAAACACGTTTCAGGAAGCGGTTAGCCCCTTCTACGCCAGACTCTTGCCACTCAAGTGTCATGTCTGCTGGAGATGCAAACATCATAAATAGACGTACTGTGTCAGCACCGTATTTGTCTACCATTTCTTGTGGGTCTATACCGTTGTTCTTCGACTTAGACATCTTGATCATGCCTGAGTGTTCAACGTCACGGCCAGTGTTGTCTTTCGCTGAAGTGATGCGGCCTTTACCGTCACGTTCAACAGTCACGTCAGTAGGTGCAACCCACTCAGTACCGCCTTTCTCGTTCTCGTAAGAGAATGCATCAGCCAGTACCATGCCTTGACATAGTAGGCGCTTGAATGGTTCATCAGAGGTTACGTAACCCGCATCACGTAGCAATTTGTGGAAGAAGCGAGAGTACAGTAGGTGCATACAAGCGTGCTCGATACCACCGATGTACTGGTCTACTGGTAGCCAGTAGTTTGCTTTTTCTGGATCTAGGATGTCGTCAGCTTGTGGTGAGCAGTAACGTGCGTAGTACCAAGAAGACTCCATGAAGGTATCGAACGTGTCAGTTTCACGTAGAGCTGGTTCGCCGTTAAATGTCGTCTTCGCCCACTCTTTATCAGATTTGATTGGGCTGGTTACGCCGTCCATTACCACGTCTTCTGGAAGGACTACTGGCAGTTGGTCAGCGGGTACTGGGTGAACTTCACCATCTTCAGTGGTTACCATTGGGATTGGTGCGCCCCAGTAACGTTGACGAGATACACCCCAGTCACGTAGACGGAAGTTAACTGTCTTAGTGCCTTTGCCTTCAGCTTCTAACTTCGCTGCGATTGCATCGAATGCTGCTTGGAATTCAAGACCGTCGAACTCACCTGAATCGAACAGTACACCTTTCTCTGTGTACGCTTCTTCAGAGATGTTCAGTTCACTGCCGTCAGTAGGCTTGATCACAGGGATGATGTCTAAACCGTACTTAGTCGCGAACTCGTAGTCACGTTGGTCGTGTGCAGGTACTGCCATTACAGCGCCTGTACCGTAGTCCATCAGTACGAAGTTAGCCACGTAAACAGGAACCTCACGGCCGTTCAATGGGTGAATAGCAGTAAGGCCAGTCGCCATACCTTTCTTCTCCATTGTCGCCATTTCAGCTTCTGCTACTTTGTTGTTCTTACACTCTTCTACGAAAGCAGCTAGCTCAGGGTTAGTTTTAGCGGCTTCTGCTGCTAGAGGGTGACCTGCTGCGATGCCTACGTAAGTCACACCCATTAGTGTGTCTGGGCGTGTTGTATAAACTTCTAGGTCAGCTTGACCTTTTACTTCGAACTTGAGTTCAACACCTTCAGAGCGACCAATCCAGTTACGCTGCATGGTTTTAACCATTTCCGGCCAGCCATCTAGCTTGTCTAGGTCATCGATCAGTTCTTGAGCGTATTCAGTAATTTTGATGAACCATTGAGGAATTTCTTTCTGCTCAACGATTGCGCCTGAACGCCAGCCGCGGCCGTCAACAACCTGCTCGTTCGCAAGAACTGTTTGGTCAACTGGATCCCAGTTAACTGTAGACATCTTCTTGTAAACTAGGCCTTTTTCGTAAAGCTTAGTGAAGAACTCTTGCTCCCAACGGTAGTACTCTGGCGTACAAGTTGCGAATTCACGGTTCCAGTCGTAACCCAAACCAAGCATTTTAAGCTGGTTCTTCATGTACTCAATGTTTTCGTAAGTCCATGGTGCAGGTGCCGTGTTGTTCTTAACCGCTGCGTTTTCTGCTGGTAGACCAAATGCATCCCAACCAATTGGTTGCATTACGTTTTTACCTTGCAGGCGTTGAAAACGAGATACCACATCACCGATGGTGTAGTTACGCACGTGACCCATGTGCAGTCGACCACTTGGGTAAGGGAACATAGAGAGACAGTAGAATTTTTCTTTATTTGGGTCTTCACTTACAACAAAGGTCTTGTTGTCATCCCAGTGCTTTTGAACTTTCTGTTCAATATCTTGCGGGTTGTATTGCTCTTGCATCGATGATATCCGGTTATCTTGGAAATTGTGAGTTCAGTTAGAACAGACATAAATAGATCGTCATAGAATACCTAAAGGAGAGGAGCACAACAATAGCCTACGGGCGCAATTCTCCCGAGTCGCTAGAAGGAGGTCACTATGCCAAAACGTAAAGCAGGTTATGAGGAGATGTTTGAGGATGTTGTGGAAGCGCTCAAACATAGCCCAGATGAAGTCAACCACGTTTTTGAAACCTCAGAAAAGGTCGTTGAGGCGGCCAACGATTTGACTAAAGATGAACTGGCTTTGGTGTCAGCGTATGTGAAGTCAGATTTGAAAGAGTTTGCTGATAGCTACGAGGAATCGAAAGGGGGGCCTTTTTATCTTATGGTGGCAGACTCTATCTGGCAGGGGCTATTGGATATCACAGACCGAACAAAGGTCGAATGGGTTGAATTGTTTGCTGACTTAGAACACCAAGGGTTGTATCAAGCCGGTGAAGTGATTGGGTTAGGTATTTTAGTGTGTGACGAATGTGGTCATAAAACGCAATACAACCATCCAACCGTGATCATTCCATGCACGAAATGTGGTGGGAAGGGCTTTAGCCGCCAGCTTCTGAAACCCTAAATGAAGTGTTCCTACTACTGACAAAAAGGGTGACGTTTGCACGTCACCCTTGCGATTAATCTACTATTACTTTCTCAAACGCCAACCGGTAACCAAACTTAGTATTACCCAGATGTAGAGTGGCCAAGTACCGAACTCTCGATAGGGAGTCTGCCCTTGGGTAGAGGTGACCTCTGCGCGCAATACCTCCGTCTCGAACTGAGGGATCTGTGTGGTGATGTTGCCTTTGTAATCGGTCACTGCGGTGACGCCATTATTGGTAGAGCGAATGACAGGTTTACCTAGCTCAAGCGCTCGCATTCGAGCAATTTCCATATGTTGCAATGGGCCGATTGATTTACCAAACCATGCATCGTTGGATAGAGTGAGGATAAAGTCAGTGTCATCTGTGACATTTTCACGCACTTGCTCGTTGAAAATAATCTCATAACACAGTGCCGGTGCCATCTGCTTGCCATTAGCCTCAATATTAGGCTGTATAAAGTCGCCACGACTAAACGAGGACATCGGCAGGTTAAAAAATGGCGCCAACGGCCTCAAAATCTCCTCAAAAGGCACAAACTCACCGAATGGTAACAGGTGATGCTTGTGGTAGCGCTCGCTCATATCAAAGCTGTAATCGCCATAAGGTGTTTTACCGACAGTAAGTATGCTGTTGTAAAACTGACGGTCTTCTCCTTGATTAACCACACCTGTTATGACAGCACTATTGTTCATTTTAGCGGCCGAGTCTAAGTTACTCAGATAGGAAGAGATTTCAAACTCAAACGCTGGAATGGCGGCTTCTGGCCATATGATGATATCAGCATCCCAGTTTTCGCGCGTCAGATCAGTGTATTTCATGATGGTCGGCCAGCGTTCTTGTGGTAACCATTTCTTTGCTTGATCGACGTTGCCCTGAATGAGGGCTATTTTGGTGGTGCTATTTGGGTCAACTGTTACCCAATTGGCTGACTTAAGTCCATAGCCGGTGGAAAAAATAACAGCAGGGATGAGAAGATGAAGCCACTGTCGTTGGCTAAAGGCATAGATGATACTGCCAGCACTGATTATCAGCAGTAGAGTCAGTAACTCAACGCCACCAATCGGAGCAAAATTCGCGAGGGGGCTGTCGATTTGGCTGTAGCCAAGCCATAACCATGGGAACCCTGTCATGACCCAACCGCGCAGCCAGTCACAAATCAGCCAAATAGCTGGAGCGGCAAGCAGAAAGCGTGTGCGGTTACTGTGTGGAAAGTAACGATTAAGGCTCCAAGCAAACAGCGCAGAATAAATTGCAAGATAGCCGACCAGTAGCGCCATGAGAAAAACGCTGGCGATTTTCGGCATACCACCAAAATTGTCAATGCTGATGTGTACCCAACTGATCCCAGTTGCAAATTGACCAATTCCCCACGCGTAGCCAATCCATAAAGCACGCTTTGCACTTTGTTGATGAATTAAGGCCAACAATAGCAGTGGGCTAAGGATCGCCAAAGGCCAGAGCTGAAACGGAGCAAATGCGAATGTAGTGAGGGCGCCAACAAAAACGGCCGCAAGCGGCCGTTTTAGGCGATGAAAAAGTGTTTTTATCATCGTTATACTTCTGAGTATCCCAGTTCGGGAAATTAGCGTTACTCTTCGGCTGGTTCCGGAAGAGGCTCTTCGTCGGGGATGGTTACTTGAAGCTGTAACACGCGACGATTGTCCGCAGAGGTAACCTTAAAGCTATAATTTTCCAATTCAACCACTTCACCGCGTGAAGGAAGATGACCGAAAGCTGTCATTACCATGCCACCAACTGTGTCGACTTCTTCATCACTGAATGAAGTGTTGAAAGTGTCATTGAATTCTTCAATTGTCGTTAGGGCTTTTACTGCATAGGTGTGTTTGCTGAGTTTACGAATATCCAGTTCTTCTTCATCGTCGAATTCATCTTCGATTTCTCCAACGATTTCTTCGAGAATATCCTCGATAGTCACAAGACCAGAAACTCCACCGAACTCATCTACGACAATGGACATGTGATAACGTTCCTCACGGAACTCTTTTAATAGGCGATCTACTCGCTTACTTTCAGGAACAACGACCGCAGGGCGGATCACCTGTTCGATATCAAATGGCGCACTGCCTGAGCCTAAATATTTAAGTAAGTCCTTCGCTAACAGGATGCCTTCAACATGGTCTTTATCTTCACTGATGACTGGGTAGCGAGAGTGCTGAGCGTCAGTGATAAGGTTAACCAATGCGTCTAAATCGTCGCTACGGTCAACGGTAACCATTTGTGAACGTGGGATCATAATATCGCGCACGCGCATTTCTGCGATTTCCATAACGCCTTCAAGCATGTCTCGGGTGTCATGGTCAATCAGGTCATTTTCTTCTGAGTCGCGGAATACCTCCACAAGCTCCTGGCGATCTTTAGGTTCGCCTTGAAATAGTTGACCTAGGCGTCCGAAGAAGGACTTTCTACTCGGACCTTCAGATTTTTCTTTTTTACCTTCTAGAGAAGAGGGCGAATTGTCTTCGTTCATTGTTTCTCAATTAAGTAACGCTATCAGAAGTGTGATAGCTCACGTTGAGGGTATGAGAGAGGTAAATAATGAACTCTCAAACCCTCACATGCGAGTGACCCTAAGGTGACTCTTTTTCAGCTATATATGGGTCTTCAAACCCCATACCCAGCATGATTTCTGTTTCGAGGGACTCCATCTCTTCGGCTTCGTCATCCTCGATATGATCATAACCTAGCAGATGCAGGCTACCATGTACAACCATATGCGCCCAGTGTGCCATTAATGGCTTAGATTGCTGATCGGCTTCTTGCTCAACCACCTGTCTACAAATGATCAGATCACCCAGCAAATCCATTTCAATACCCGGAGGTGCTTCGAAAGGAAAAGACAGCACATTGGTTGGTTTGTCCTTGCCGCGATAGTCATGGTTAAGCTGGTGGCTTTCTTGCTCATCGACAATACGGACAGTAACTTCGGCTTGAGGCTGAAACTTTGCCACAGCCGAAGTTAACCAGAGATGAACATCTTCAGAGCTCGGTAAGCCTTTTTCATCTTCGACTGCTAATTGAAGATCTAGTTCGATGCTCATGACGGTTTCGTCTCCGGAGTCACAGAAGACTGAGCCGCTGGCGCTTCCTGAAGTTTTGCTTCGCGCTCTTCACGACGACGCTTTTCGTATTCTTTACGCTCTTTTTGATCTTGCGCTTCCCACTTTTCATAGGCATTGACGATACGTGCAACCACTGGGTGTCGAACGACGTCGTCAGACTGGAAGAAGTTAAAGCTGATTTCATCCACTTCATTCAGCACTTCAATCGCATGGCGAAGGCCTGATTTTGCGCCGCGTGGTAAATCGATCTGAGTGACGTCACCAGTGATGACTGCACGGGAGTTAAAACCGATACGAGTCAGGAACATCTTCATCTGTTCTACAGTGGTGTTTTGACTTTCATCGAGAATGATAAAAGCGTCATTTAGTGTACGACCACGCATATAAGCCAACGGTGCAACTTCAATGACGTTACGTTCAATCAACTTTTCGACTTTTTCAAAGCCAAGCATCTCGAAAAGCGCGTCATAGAGTGGACGTAGATACGGGTCGACTTTTTGGCTTAGGTCACCTGGGAGAAAGCCCAGCTTTTCGCCCGCTTCGACAGCAGGACGTGTTAGTAGAATACGACGAATCTCTTGACGCTCTAGAGCATCTACGGCGGCAGCAACGGCAAGGTACGTCTTACCTGTACCGGCAGGGCCAATACCGAAAGAGATGTCATGTGTGACCATATTGACCAGATACTGAGCTTGATTCGGTGTACGCGGTTTAATCACGCCCTTCTTGGTCTTGATAAAGACTTCTTTACCATGCTCAAGGTTGGACTCAGTGTCTTGTTCAAGTACACCCGTCTCTTTGATAGCCAAATGAATTTCTTCTGGTTCAATATCCGGAATATTGCCGCGGACAGGCGCAGTATTGACGTAAAGGGTTTTGATGATTTCCAGTGCAGCCGCTGAGGTATGAGGTTTACCCACGATGGTAAAGAAGTTGCCTCGGTAGCTGATTTCGACACCTAAACGGCGTTCTAAGTGTTTGATGTTATCATCGAAAGGACCGCACAGACTCGCTAGACGGCGGTTGTCAGAAGGTTCTAGATCAATCTCTAGAGTCACAATTTTATTGCTCAAAGTTGCCTCTCATTATTGGCCATTTCCTAGAAGCCCGATTTAGACCGGGCTTCCAATGGCTTTATATACCTATATCTAAGATGGTCACTCAGATAGGTATTTTCAAGCTTAAGGCGTAAAGGTTGCTACACCTAGCTCATCTTCGCGTTTTGTTTTTGCCATCATCTGAGTTGGCGAAATCACAGTACGCAGATCCATGTCTTTCTCTGTACGCACAATTTCACCACGTAATGAATTAGCGAAGACATCAGTAATTTTCACATCGACAAACTGACCGATGAGTTCAGCATTGCCTTCGAAGTTCACTACGCGGTTGTTCTCAGTACGTGCGCGAAGCTCCATTAGATTCTTTTTCGAAGGGCCTTCAACCAAAACGCGTTGCTCTGTACCAAGCATCAGACGAGAGAAACGCATTGCTTGCGCATTCACGGTTTGCTGAAGTTCGTACAAACGCTCTTTCTTGGTCTGCTCTGACAGATCACATGGATAGTCGGCAGCTGGCGTCCCTGGACGCGGAGAGAAGATAAAGCTGAAGCTCATGTCGAAATCGACATCTTTGATCAGCTTCATTGTTGCTTGGTGGTCCATATCGGATTCACCTGGGAAACCGACGATAAAGTCAGAGCTGATTTGGATATCAGGACGTGCTTTACGCAGTTTACGGATAATCGACTTGTATTCGATACCTGTGTGCGGACGCTTCATCATTGTTAGGATGCGGTCGCTACCACTTTGCACTGGCAGGTGCAGGAAGCTCACAAGCTCAGGTGTGTCTTCGTAAACAGCAATAATGTCATCTGTGAACTCAAGTGGGTGACTGGTGGTGAAACGAATTCGGTCGATACCATCAATCGAAGCGACAAGGCGAAGTAGCTCGGCAAAGCTACAGATATCACCTTCGTGCGTTGGGCCACGGTATGCGTTAACGTTCTGGCCGAGAAGGTTTACTTCACGAACGCCTTGTTCTGCTAGCTGCGCGATTTCGAACAAGACATCATCCATTGGGCGGCTGACTTCTTCACCACGCGTGTATGGAACAACACAGTAGGTGCAGTACTTCGAACAACCTTCCATGATGGAAACAAACGCGGTTGCGCCTTCTGCACGAGGTTCTGGTAGACGGTCAAACTTCTCAATCTCAGGGAAAGAGATGTCCATAACAGGCGCTTCATTACTTTGTGACTGCTTGATCATTTCAGGCAGACGGTGCAATGTTTGAGGGCCAAAGATAACGTCAACGAACGGCGCACGCTCGCGAATGTGGTCACCTTCCTGAGTAGCTACACAGCCCCCCACGCCAATAACAACACCTTCTTTTTTATCTTTAAGGGTTTTCCAACGACCTAGCTGGTGGAATACCTTTTCTTGTGCTTTTTCGCGGATAGAACAGGTATTCAGTAGTAGTACGTCTGCTTCTTCTGGTTCTTCCGTCAGCTCATAGCCGTTAGCAGCATTCAGTAGATCGGCCATCTTAGATGAATCGTATTCGTTCATCTGGCAGCCCCAGGTTTTAATTAGCAGTTTTTTACTCATGTTGTTCGCTCGATCGTTAGTTTAAATTAAGGGAGCAAATCGCCCAGTGTGGAACAGTGTCAACGCTGCATATTTCATGTGGTTGACTATATTTTAGCCGCCCTCTCGGCGGTAAGCGGCGTATTGTACTGCTTTAAAAACCTACTGACTAGTGCTGTCACACATTCAGTTAAATCCTATGTAGTGCAAGGGATTTGCCCTTATTTGTGTTGAGGTTTTTAGTTACATTTTAGTAATGAAAAAGTACAATGAAAATCAGCCAGATAATCAACAAATAAAGTACAAATTATGACCAGATATGATGTTGCCGTTATCGGTGGCGGTATGGTTGGTGCGGCGATTGCGATCGGTTTCGCCAAGCAAGGCAGAACCGTTGTTGTCGTAGAAGGCACGGCTCCTCAGGCGTTTTCAGCAGAGCAGTCGATGGATATTCGAGTTTCGGCGATCTCAGAGCATTCTGTATCGATATTGGAAGAGCTGGGTGCATGGCAGGCAATATCACAGATGCGAGTATGTCCTTATCGTAGGCTGGAAACTTGGGAACATCCAGAATGCAGAACCCGCTTCCATGCTGATGCACTGAATATGGAGCGGCTTGGCTACATTGTCGAAAACCGCTTGATTCAGTTGGGGCTGTGGGGGGAATTTGAGCGTTACTCTAATATTACGCTTTGCTGCCCAGACCGATTAGAGCATATTGAGTTTGGTCAACCTTGCTCTGTTAGCTTAAATTCCGGTCAGTCCTTTCAGGCTGACTTAGTTGTGGGGGCTGATGGAGCAAATTCTCAGGTCAGAACTCTGGCTGGGATTGGCGTGACGGCATGGGACTATCGTCAACATTGTATGTTGATCAATGTTGAGACAGAACTTCCACAGCAAGACATTACCTGGCAGCAATTTACGCCATCAGGACCGCATTCGTTTCTTCCGTTATGCGGTAATCAGGGGTCATTGGTCTGGTATGATTCTCCTCAGCGAATCAAACAGCTGTGCTCTATGACCAATGAGCAGCTAAGGCAAGAGGTTCTGAGTCATTTTCCTGCCGAATTAGGCGATATTAAAGTGCTCCAAGCTGGTTCATTCCCTCTAACCAGACGACACGCACAGTCCTATTCAGCGCTTGGTTGTGTGCTTGCCGGCGATTCGGCGCATACAATAAACCCGCTGGCAGGGCAGGGGGTGAATATTGGCTTTAAAGATGTTGAAGCGTTACTTGAAGTGACAGAAGGAAAAATACATTTTTCGCAGGAAGTGCTCAGGCTCTACGAACGTAAACGTCGCCCTGATAACCTGCTTATGCAATCGGGCATGGACTTTTTCTACAAGAGTTTTAGTAACGATCTGGCTCCACTGAAATTTGTCCGCAACGCGGCATTGAAAGTGGCTGAGAATGCTGGGCCGTTAAAAAGTCAGGTGTTGAAGTATGCGTTGGGGCTAAAATAATCTAAGATAAAGGCAATAAAAAACGCAGCTGAGTCGCTGCGTTTTTTTGTATTTGGCTAAGTAAAAATTACTTAGTTACGCGTAGGACTGGTGTTTCACCTACGGATACTGAACCAGATAGTTTGTTCAGCTCTTTGATTTCGTCCATGTTAGAGATAACGACAGGCGTTAGAGTTGATTTTGCTTTCTCTTCTAGAAGCGCTAGATCGAACTCGATGATAGTGTCGCCAGCTTTAACTGTTTGACCTTCTTCTGCAATACGCTTGAAGCCTTCGCCTTTTAGTTCAACAGTATCGATACCGAAGTGAACGAATAGCTCTACGCCGTCATCAGACTCGATTGAGAATGCGTGGTTAGTTTCAAAGATCTTACCGATTGTACCGTTTACAGGAGCTACCATTTTGCTGCCAGCAGGTTTGATAGCAATACCGTCACCAACGATTTTCTCAGCGAAAACGACATCTGGCACATCTTCGATGTTTACGATTTCACCAGACAGAGGCGCGATGATTTCAATTGCACCTGCGTCAGCACTGTCGTCAGATACTAGCTTCTTAAGTTTGTCAAACAGACCCATTGTGTCATGCTCCTAACGTTTTATTTAATTCTGTCGAATTATAGTATACCAATCTCACAAGATAGACGACTATTTTTAGCCGTCTATCTTAATGGTATCAGTCAATTATTGAGTTTTCTCTGCGATGAATTTTTCTACAACGGCTTCAATTTCTGCCGCTGTTGGTAGAGAAAGCGCTTCTTCTGCCATTGCTTTTACTTCTGCAAAGTTCGAGTTACGAATCACTTTCTTCACTTTAGGAATAGAGATGCCGCTCATAGAGAACTCGTCTAGCCCCATACCTAGAAGTAGAAGTGTCGCACGCTCATCACCTGCTAGCTCACCACACATACCAGTCCACTTACCTTCAGCGTGAGAAGCGTCAATCACTTGCTTGATTACTGTAAGTACAGCTGGAGACAGCGGGTTGTATAGGTGTGAGATCATCTCGTTACCACGGTCTACTGCTAGTGTGTACTGAGTAAGATCGTTAGTACCGATAGAGAAGAATGCGACTTCTTTCGCTAGGTGGTGTGCGATAGCAGCGGCTGCTGGAGTCTCAACCATTACACCGATTTCGATGTTTTCGTCAAATGCATGGCCTTCAGCGCGAAGTTCTGCTTTGTATTCTTCGATAGCTTTCTTCAGTTCACGGATCTCTTCAACAGAGATGATCATTGGGAACATGATGCGAAGTTTACCGTGTGCAGATGCACGTAGGATGCCGCGTAGCTGGTCACGAAGGATTTCACGACGGTCTAAGCTGATACGAACTGCGCGCCAGCCTAGGAATGGGTTCATCTCTTGTGGTAGATCCATGTATGGAAGATCTTTGTCACCGCCAATGTCCATTGTACGGATGATCACTGATTCACCGTTCATTGCTTCCGCAACTTCTTTGTACGCTTGGTACTGCTCTTCTTCAGTTGGCAGAGCGTCACGGTCCATGAATAGGAATTCAGTACGGTACAGACCGACACCTTCACCGCCATTACGGATAATGCCATCACAGTCTTTAACCGTACCGATGTTACCGCACACTTCTACACGGTGACCGTCAGTAGTCTCTGCGTGGAGATCTTTTAGCTTCGCTAACTCTTCTTTTTCAGCAAGGAATGCCGATTTCACCGCCTTCGCTTCTTCTAGTTCAGCTTCCGATGGGTTGATAACGATTTTGTTGTTCATCGCATCAAGAATCAGCATGTCGCCGTTCTTCACTTGCTTAGTGATGTCGTTAGTACCAACGATAGCTGGAAGCTCAAGAGAGCGCGCCATGATTGAAGTGTGAGAAGTACGACCGCCGATGTCACAAGCAAAACCAAGAACGTAATCTAGGTTGATTTGTGCAGTTTCAGATGGCGTTAGGTCGTAAGCAACTAGGATTACTTCTTCATTGATATCGCTAAGTGAAACGATATTGATGCCAAGAGCATTTTTAACAAAACGTGTACCGATATCACGGATATCCGTTGCACGTTCCTTTAGGTATTCGTCGTCTAGAGATTCAAGAGCAGTCGCTTGTTCTTCGATAACCGTGTGAATCGCGTTATCGGCGTGCATCTTGTCGTTTTTGATCAGTGCTAGGATTTCTTCTTCTAGCTCTTCATCTTCAAGAAGCATGATGTGACCTTCGAAGATCGCTTCTTTCTCTTCACCGAATGTTTCAAGGGCTTTCTGCTTGATAGTTTCAAGCTGAGCTGCTGATTTGTTACGTGCGTCAAAAAAGCGAGCTACTTCTGCTTCAACTTGAGCATCAGCAATTGAGTGAGTGTTTAGGACAATTTCATCTTCTTGAAGTAGTAGTGCTTTACCAATAGCAATACCTGGAGATGCTAGGATGCCTGAAATCATAGCCTTACCTTAAATTGGTCAACTTTAAACGGGAGAAAATATGAGTGCGCTAACGATAATGTGTAGCTTAAATCTTGGCCTATTTCCAACAAAGCCATTTTGCTTTCACAAAATGGCTTTGAAAATAGGAGACCGGATTAGTGTAGTTGATCCATTAGAGCAACTAGGTGGTCAACAGCTTGTTGAGCTTGAGGGCCCTCAGCTGAGATAGTAACCTGCGTACCTTTTACTAGGCCAAGAGTTTGAAGTTTGAACAGGCTTTTCGCGCTAGCGCTTTTACCGTTAGAAGTCACAGTGATGTCTGCATCAAAGCCTTTTGCTTCTTTAACAAACTGTGCAGCTGGACGAGTGTGAAGACCGTTTTCTGCAGTGATTTCTACTTGCTTCTCGTACATGTTATATACCCCAATTGATTTATATTTTGATAGTTTCTAAATCAGATTCAGCTTAACCCCGAATGTCGCTTTGTGCCAAATACACAATATTCATTTAGTGTCATAGTCGATACTGATTGCAAATTTTCCAGTCATGATTCCAATCTGTGCTGGATATCATCACTGGGATAAATTCTTATTTAGCTTTTATTTTGAAGCTAAAAATAAAACTGCCCTGATATTACCAAAGGTGAGGCAGGGATCAACAAAAAAGCCCCATAAAGGGGCTTTTTTAGACTAAAAATTGATTTGGCAACGAATTACTGTTGGTTCTCTTTCTCTGTAAAGATGCCCGCAAACAGCGCTGTACTTAAGTAACGCTCACCTGAACTAGGAAGTACGGTTACGATAGTTTTTCCTTCAAATTCAGGTAGTTCTGCCAGTCTATTAGCAGCGACAACAGCCGCGCCAGAAGAGATACCTGCTAGAATACCTTCCTCTTCCATCAGTCTACGTGCCATTTCGATAGCTTCTTCAGAAGTGACTGACTCAACACGGTCCAAAAGCTCTAAATCTAAGTTACCAGGGATGAAGCCAGCGCCGATACCTTGAATTTTGTGTGGTGCAGGTTGGATTTCTTCGCCTGCAAGTGCCTGTGCAATGACAGGTGATTCTGCTGGCTCCACGGCAACAGAAACAATGTTCTTACCTTTCTCACCCTTAATGTATCGGCTTGTACCTGTAATAGTACCGCCTGTACCCACACCAGCAACGAATACGTCAACTTCGCCATCAGTTGCTTCCCAGATCTCAGGACCTGTGGTTTTTTCGTGAATCTGAGGGTTGGCTGGGTTGTTGAATTGCTGAAGAAGTAGATATTTGTCTGGGTTAGCCGCAACAATTTCTTCTGCTTTAGCGATTGCGCCCTTCATGCCTTTTGCTGCTTCTGTCAGCTCAAGGTTTGCACCTAGCGCTTTTAGCAGTTTACGGCGTTCTAGGCTCATAGACTCGGGCATCGTTAATGTAAGTTTGTAACCACGAGCAGCTGCAACGAATGCAAGAGCAATACCTGTATTACCACTGGTTGGTTCAACAAGCTCTACGCCTGGTTTCAACGTACCAGCTTTTTCAGCTTCCCAAATCATGTTGGCACCGATACGGCATTTAACACTGAAGCTTGGGTTACGAGCTTCAATTTTCGCCAATACTTTACCTTTACTGACCTTGTTCAGGCGTACCAGTGGTGTGTTGCCGATGGTAAGAGAGTTATCTTCGTAGATTTTGCTCATGTCGTGATCCTTCATCTGTTAAAAGCTAATTTGTCTCTGAAAAAACGAGAGCGATTAGCTGGTAATATGTGTGCTCATTATAGAGTTCGTGGATAGAAGAGTAGGCTAGCTAAAAATTCTAGAGAAGGATTAAAAAGTTATAACTTATTAGAATGGGATGAAGTGCATGTTATTCATCTAACATGCACTATTTGTTACTCAACGTTTGAACTCAGCAACCCAAATGGCTGTCGCACCACAGACTGCAACGGGCATCACGATAAGGTTTAAGATCGGGATGGTAGTAAAGATGGCCACCAACGCTCCAAAGCTGTAAGCCTTGCCTTGTTTTTGTTTCAAACTGTTACGCATTTCGTTAAATGGCACTTTGTGATTGTCAAAAGGGTAATCGCAATACTGAACGGCCAGCATCCAAGCGGTGAACCCAAACCAAAGAATTGGCCCAAGCGTCTGACCCAAAGCGGGAATCAAAAGCAAAATGAACAGGCCGATAGCTTTTGGCAAAACATAAAGTAGCTTTTTCCATTCGCGAGCAAGAATACGAGGAGTGTCTTTGACTACGGCTAACATCCCATCGTCGTTAACGGCTTTACCTGTCAGATGCTCTTCTACTTTTTCGGCCAATAGACCGTTAAATGGTGCGGCAACGAAATTAGCCAGCGTACTAAAGAAGTAGGAGAAGGTGGCAAGTATGGTCAGGACCAGCAAAGGCCACAATATGTAACTTAACCAGGAAAGAAATCCGGGTAGTTGCCCCATTAACTGCTCTATCCAAACATCTAAGTGTGAAAACAGATAAAACAGCGCACCACCCACAAGCAAGACATTTGCTAATAAAGGAAGCAGAACAAATTGACGGATACCGGGCTTGACTGCGAGTTCAAGTCCGTAGAAGAAGTAACCAAAACCGGATCGTTGTTGTATGTTTGAATTCATAAGCCCTGACTGTTGGTGGTGTAAAATCGAACGCTTTTTATCTTAACAAGAAAAAAGCGTGTTCAAAATCACAACATTGCGTGAACTTCTCACATTAAGTTGTTCTAAAACAGGGGAGAGTTTTGGTAGAGTTACTTATAGAAAGGTTTAACCAAATTCGATAAGTTGGTTTACGGACTAGGTATATCGAGTAATTTGAGAGCGAAAAATGCAGGAATTGCGATTTGTACTCATAATTGTCGGAGCTTTAGCAATAGCAGCGCTATTGTTCCACGGTTTATGGACAAGCAAAAAAGAAGGAAAGGCCAAGTTTGGCAGTAAGCCTCTTCGTAAATTGGATGCCGATAAAGAGGATGATCCTGAGGCGATGCCAGAACGTGCATTTGCACCTGAAGACGATTTTGAAATCATTCGTAAAGAGCGCAAAGAACCCGATTTCGCTGAAGAGAAACTCACAGCCGATCCATTGATCGATGGTTATGTTGAGCCAGACGTTGCTCTTGAGCCTCAATCTCAGCCTGAGTTGCCTTCTGAGAAAGTTGAGCAAAAGGTAATCGAAGAGCCTGATCTAGACGTGCCATCAATTTCTACCAAAGCGCTGGATGAGATTGAAGCGAGCGTGGAAACAGTTGTAGCCTCAGAGCCAGAAGACACAGAACCTTTGCCGGGAATCAACGAGCCAGTTGAGCCTGAAGCCACCGTTGCTGAGCCGGAAATGCAAGTGATTGTGCTTAACGTCCATTGTGCTGGAAGCGAGCCGTTTGTTGGAACTAAGTTGTTTGATAGCATGCAGCAAAATGGCCTGCTTTATGGAGAAATGGACATATTCCATCGTCATTCAGATCTATCCGGAACAGGCAAGGTGCTGTTTAGCGTTGCTAATATGATGCAACCTGGTACGCTTGAGCATGCAGACCCAGCAGAGTTTACAACCAAAGGTATTTCATTCTTTATGACGCTACCTTGTTATGGTGACCCAGAGCAGAACTTTAAGTTGATGCTAAAAACAGCTCAGCAGATTGCAGATGATTTAGGCGCAAACGTACTCGATGACGCTCGTAACTTAATGACGCCAAATCGTCTGGATGCTTACCGAGCGCAAATTCAGAGTTTTAAAACAGCAGAATCTGCGTAAGCTACCCATAATTCATTCAAGGCTCCGAATCCGGAGCCTTTCTTTTTTGAACAAAGTATAGTTGCGAACCAGACAAAGCCTGTTCATACTCCTGCAAATTATATCCCGACATCGATATGATATCGGTCGTTAAAACGATTAAGTACAGAGTTATTTATGTCACAAGAGATTCAAGAAAGACTCAATCAATTACGCGAAACGCTCCATTACCACGGAGTCAAGTACTATGTAGAAGACAATCCAGAGGTTCCTGATGCGGAATATGATCGTCTGATGCGTGAGTTATTGGAACTTGAGGCAGAGCATCCAGATTTGGTGAGTATTGATTCTCCAAGTCAGCGAGTCGGCGGGCAACCGCTTGACGGATTTCAGTCAGTGACGCACGAAATTCCGATGCTGTCTCTGGACAACGCTTTCGATGACGAAGAGTTAGAAAGTTTTCACAAGCGCATGTCTGATCGTATTCCAACAGCAGAATTCAATGTCTTTTGTTGTGAACCTAAGCTAGATGGCTTAGCCGTAAGCTTATTGTATGAAAATGGCATCTTAGTTCAGGCTGCTACTCGTGGCGACGGTACTACTGGTGAGAACATTACTGAGAATGTTCGTACTATCAAATCGATCCCGCTGAAGTTGAGTGGTCAAGGTTGGCCGCAACGTATTGAGGTACGTGGTGAAGTCTTTATGCCAAAAGAAGGCTTCGACAAATTGAACCAACAAGCCCAGAAAAAGGGTGAGAAAGTCTTTGTCAACCCACGTAACGCAGCAGCAGGAAGTCTGCGTCAGTTGGATTCCCGTATTACGGCCACACGTCCTCTTAGCTTCTACGCATACAGCGTTGGTGTTGTGGAAGGAATTGCATTGTCTGAAAGCCACTATGAGCGCTTTCTGCAACTGAAAGGCTGGGGGCTGCCAATGTGTCCTGAAACTCGTCGAGTTGCTAATTTGACCGAAGTAAAAGCCTACTATCAAGATATACTAGAGCGCCGAGAAGCTTTACCGTATGAAATCGATGGGGTTGTGATTAAAGTCGACGATATTGCATTACAAGAACAATTAGGCTTTGTTGCTAGAGCACCACGATGGGCGATTGCTTACAAGTTTCCTGCGCAAGAAGAGATCACCTTGCTTAATGATGTTGAGTTCCAAGTCGGACGGACTGGAGCGATTACACCTGTTGCCAAACTGGAACCCGTGTTTGTTGGCGGTGTGACAGTAAGTAACGCAACTTTACACAATGCGGATGAAATTGAACGCCTTGGCGTGAAAGTTGGTGATAGCGTGATCATTCGTCGTGCAGGAGATGTGATTCCACAAATTGTTTCTGTGATTGAAGAGCGTCGACCAGGTAATGCTCGCGACATCGTATTCCCTGAGCGGTGCCCTGTGTGTAGCTCAGAAGTGGAACGTATTGAAGGTGAAGCGGTTGCTCGTTGCTCTGGCGGTTTAGTGTGTCAGGCGCAACGTAAGGAAGCTCTTAAACACTTCGTGTCGCGCAAAGCTCTTGATGTTGATGGACTCGGAGAAAAGGTGATTGAACAGCTAGTGGATCGTGAGATGGTCGAAACACCAGCAGACTTATTCAAACTATCTGCAGGGGTAATAACTGTCCTAGATCGTATGGGCCCGAAATCGGCGCAGAATGTTGTTGATGCATTAAACCAGGCTAAGTTGACAACACTGCCTCGATTCCTCTACTCCCTTGGCATTCGGGAAGTTGGCGAAGCCACAGCAGCGAATCTCGCTCAGTACTTTAAAACTCTGGATGCAGTAAAAGCTGCTAATCACGAACAGCTCATTGAGGTCTCTGATATTGGTGACATTGTTGCGAGCCATGTTATTGCTTTCTTTGCACAGGATAAAAACCAACAAGTCATCCAAGATCTTCTCGACCAAGGGATAGAATGGCCTGAGATTGAAGAGCAGAGTGAAGACACTCCCCAGCCGTTAGCTGGAAAAACGGTGGTTCTTACGGGCTCCTTGTCACAGTTATCTAGAAATGATGCGAAATCTGCACTGCAGGCGCTAGGTGCGAAAGTAACGGGTAGTGTGAGCAAAAAAACAGACATTTTATTTGCTGGTGAAAATGCAGGCTCTAAACTAGCAAAAGCACAAGAGTTAGGTATAGAAATCAAAACAGAGCAGGACTTAGTCGATCTGATCTAAATCTAGTTACAATAGTAGAAAGGCCACCCATATGGGTGGTTTTTTTTTGTGGTAAAAATACTGATGTTTTTAACGGTTGTAGAGGCCAAAATTAATGCAGTGATCAAGATCTTATAACTGAGAAAGTTCCCTTTTTCATTATTTTTATGCGAGTCACTTCAAAGTTAATTTATCTGTTTTTATGTTTAAGTTTTTGATTTCTAATGATTATTTTGTTTTTATCTTAATTGTTATTAGGGTAGGTGGATCTTGATCACTATGTTTAGAAAAATTTGTAGCTGGTCATATTTTTTTATTTAGAAATTAAGTTCTGATTGATGTTTTTTGTCGCGAAGTTAGTCTTAAAGCCATGGATACACCGGGTGTATGCAGAATTAGAAAGTGAGGAATTAATGATTAATCTTTTGCTTTCGTCATAGGAAATGATTCTCCCTTCGGCGGCCAACTTAAGGTGAGAACAACAAAAACAGCTATATCCATTTTTAGGAGTTTTTCCATGGAAAAAATGTTCAAACGCACTCTTCTTGGTGCAGCAGTGGCGATGGTTTCTACAGGTGCATTAGCAGCTGAATCATCTCAGGTTGGTATTATCTCTGACTTCAATGTCCAAGCTTACGGTGTGGCAGCGATCTCGATCGTAAACTACGACTCTGAAGAGACGAAAGCAGGTGTTACTAAAGATACTGGTACCGGCTATGACTACGAAAACGAATCACGTATTGGTTTCCGTGCTAGCAAAGATATGTACGAGAACGTAAATGTTTTCATGCAGATTGAATCTGGCTACGTTGGTGAAAATGGCGATGGCGCATCACTGGGTAACCGTGATACTTTCCTTGGCCTAAAAGGCGATTGGGGTAAAGTGCGCTTTGGTCGTATGCTGACACCTATGTATGAAGTAATTGACTGGCCTTACGCGAACCCTGGTTTAGGTGCTGTATGGGACTGGGGCGGTGATGTTAAATACAACCGTGACCGTCATGGTGATATGGCTCGCTACGATTCGGTTGATTACAACGGTTTCACTTTCAATCTGGCAACTGGTCGTGGTGATGCAAGCGTAAAAGACAACTACTTCTACGGTGCAGCCGCGCACTATCGTCTGAATGACAGCCTAACTTTCCATGCTGCGCTGGAAACTGAAACGGATCGTCAAACTGATGCAGATGCTGGTACTCTGGCTGATACGTTTGGTTACCTAGTCGGCTTTGAAGCGTCTCTTCCTGCAGGCTTTGGTATTTCTGGAGCATATAAAGCTGGTGAGTCTGATGAGCAAGGTGGTGCAAAATCGGAACAGGCTTCATACTCTGTTATCGGTCAATACTGGACTGGACCATGGGGCTTCAAGCTAGGTTACGCAGCCAATATGGATTCAGAAACTGCAGGTGTTAAAACAAACAACGAAGATAGTGTTGTATCTGGTCAGTTAATGTATGTTCACAATGGTTTCGTACCATACGTGCGTATTGCACAGCGTGATATCCTTTCTTCAGATGGTTTAACAAACACAGAAACATTTGTTGTTCGTGTTGGTCTAGAGTACGGTTTCTAAGAGTTTTCCAATTTGTTCTTAATAAAATGCGCTGGCCCTTGTTGGCCAGCGTTTGTTGTATTGAGAGGTAGAGCCTGAAGATAAAGGGTAATTCGAATAGTATATAACGGAGTAATTTCCAGGGTGGTTTATATGAAGAAAATTATTTTAGCGTCACTTCCTTTATTGATGGTAGGTTGTACCACACTAGATTCAACGAGCGATTTTACTGATGTTGTAAAACGAGTTGAATCTAAACAGAACTATCAAATTATTGTTGGTAAATCACTAACGCCGAATGCACTTGAAGTGAATGGTAGTCAGTTGGTGAAGTCATCACTAGAGTTGAATTATGTAACTCCAACACAGAAAAAAAATGTACCAGATTCCTTTATTAAAATGGAATTGCAGTACTTTAAAAACTATAACGAATTTAAAACAGTAAAGGTTGAAGGTAGCAATAAAGAGGTTGCTCTAAAGCCTTACGCTGCATCAGCGGAAACCTGTAGTGATGTATGTACTCAAACTCAGTATGTCAGATTTCCAGTGTCTAGCCAGCTTCTCGCACAGCAGCCGTATCAAGATCTTAAATTTGATGTAACCGCTTCAAATGCTAATAACATTACTTTCTCTATCCCTTCAGGTTACATTGAAGCGATTGTGAACAGTGCCAATTCTAATGTAGATCCGGCTGTGGTAGCTGCTCCTGTTGCTGCCGCGACTCCTGTAGCTCACAGCTCGTCTTCAAAAGCGATAGAGATGACACAATATTGGTTTGAGCAAACGCCAAAAGAACAACGTGATGATCTATTGAGCTGGGCGGTTGAAAATCGCAACTCAACCAAACTGACGCTTACAACTGATTCCAAGCAACAAGAAATGTTTGGTTACTGGTATGGAAAAGCAACGAAAGAAGAAAGAAAAGCAGTCATTAAACAACTGCTAGAATTATAAAAAGAGAAGGAGCCGAAAAGGCTCCTTTTTTCATCTCATTACCGTACCATCGCTATTTTCACATATAACTATTGGCATACGTTCAACTACCCCTGAGCTTAATTCACATTTCACTATTGGGCCCGAAGCAGTGCTTCCTACGGGTGATTGTGCTGCTACCGAAAAACTAAAAATAAGACTACATGCTAACGCAACGAAATATTTCATAATAAACACCTCACTAAAGATCCCATTAAAGAGATATTTATCAGTATGTCGCTTAACGATAAAAGATCAAAAAAAAGTTTAGTTATTTAAAATTTTCTTTAATAAATAACTCTTACTTTTTGTGAGAAACTAATTAATAACTAAATGATATGGTTAGAATGTTATTTTGTTTGAAATGAGAAGATTGATTTTGATTAATGCTATTTGTCGGTATAAATAGCAACTTAATTCAAGACAATAATGCGTTAAGTATTTGAATACTATCACTTGTTACTTCAAGGGAAGTGTTTCTAGAAGAAAAAAGGCTCTTTGTTAAGCAAAGAGCCTGAGATAGAGATTATTTTTTTTCTTCTATAGTGAGAATAATACCGTTCACTTGAGTTATTTCTACGAGTGTACCTGCGGGTATCGCGTGTTCAGTTTGCGCTGACCAAGTGGTATCCCCCACTTTTATGCGATGCTTTCCTGGCGCTAGGTTTTCTTCAACCAGAACTGTCTGGCCAATGAGTTGTTTCTGCTTCTGGTTTAAGTCTCGGTTTAGGTCGTCGGAGGAGTCCTTCTTAAATTGTCGTCTCCACCATAGCCAGGTTGTCATGAGTGAAAATACACTAAAAGCAATCCACTGCAGTTGCCAGCTCATCGGAAGTAAAGTAAGTAGTAGGCCTACGATTAAAGCCGACAAACCCAGCCAAAGAAAGTAACCAGCAGTACCAAGCAGTTCCACAGCCAGTAAAGCTAGCCCGAAGGCAAGCCAGTGCCAATAATTGAGAGAATCTAGTAGTTCGAACAAGAGCACCTCTATTTATTCTGATCGGATTTATGCTTGAACATTTCTGCGATACCAGCCACGGAACCCATCAGTCCTGATGCCTCAAGTGGTAGCATGATAATCTTGCCATTTTCGGCTTGGCCAATCGCTCGTAATGCGTCCGTATAGCCTTGGGCAATGAAGTAATTCACAGCTTGCATGTCACCTTGGGCAATTGCTTCCGATACCATAGTTGTTGCTCTCGCTTCGGCTTCAGCTGCTCGTTCACGAGCTTCTGCTTGAAGTATCGCGGCTTGCTTATCACCTTCCGCTTTCAAAATTTCAGATTGCTTCTGACCTTCTGCTCTTAAGATTTCTGCCTGACGGATACCTTCAGCTTCTAAGATCTCAGCACGCTTGTTACGTTCTGCTTTCATTTGAGCATTCATGGCAGCGGTTAGATCCGTTGGTGGTTGCACATCTTTGATTTCAATACGTGTTACTTTCACACCCCAAGGGTTGGTTGCTTCATCGACAATAGACAGCAACTTGCTGTTGATCATATCACGTTGACTCAGCATCTCATCAAGCTCCATAGAGCCTAAGACGGTACGGATATTAGTCAGTGTCAGGTTGCGAATGGCGTGCTCTAGGTCGTTAACTTCGTACGCGGCTTTGGCTGCATCGACGACTTGAACAAAACAGACGGCATCAATAGTGACGTTAGCATTGTCTTTAGAAATGACTTCCTGAGCGGGGATGTCTAACACGCGCTCCATCATATTGATTTTATGACCTATACCGTCAATAAAAGGAATGATGATGTTCAAACCTGGTTTCAGAGTCAGGGTGTAGCGGCCAAAACGTTCGACGGTCCAGTGGTTACCCTGAGGTACAGTCTTGACCCCTGCCATGATGAACGCGATAGCGACAATGAGAAAAATGCCGATGGTAATGAGAGAGTCGATAGCCATATCTGAGTCCTTGTATAAGTTATTATGTCGATTGTTGCTTAATTCATGTGGCAGCACAATGACATAAATGAGAACCAGTGCTAAATTCGCGCAAAATTAAAGCCGGACATGCCGGCTTTAAAGGTGATTTGAGGGAAGGTTAATAGAGTACAGAGTAGAGCTGTCGACGATACTTCGCGGCAATTGGGTTTCCCTGACCTAGTGCTGCGAGAATATCCATAAAGTGCTTTTTCATGTCGCCATCAAGAGCATTTAAATCACTGCGTAAGAAGGTCCATAGTAATTCGAGTGCTTCTTCGTCACGATTAACTTGATGGTAGCTCAGTGCGAGTTCTGCGGCGTTCTTGGCATCCGCTGGATTTTCTTTCAACGTATTCTCAAGAGACTGGATTTCAGGGCTGTTCGCCGCTTGATCGTGTAGCTCCAGTTTTGCCACTAAGCCTTTGTAGTAGTTGTCCTGATATTCCATAGGGATGGTATCTAACAAGGCTTTAGCCTGATCAAAGCTTTGAGTTTCTAGTAAGCAATCTGCTAAAGCGAGCTTTACGTCGCCTTTCTGTTTTAGCTCATCTGGCAATGCCTGAAGAAGTGCTAAAGCCTGAGCATGCTGGCCTGATTGAAGAAATTCTACAGCTTGTTTTAGATTAAGCTCATCTTGGCTCGGTAGATGTTTGGCAAGCATAGCTTGAATTGCAGGGAGCTCTTGAGGACCGCCTAAGCCATCGACAGGTTGACCATTCACAAACAATGCAATGGTGGGCAGAGCTTGTACACCAAACTGGCTTGCGATCATCTGCTCCTGTTCGCAGTTGAGCAATGCCAGTGTGAACGCTCCATTATATTGTTGAGCAAGATTTTGCAGCTCGGGAATAATTTGAGTGCTTTCTTGGCTCATTGGGGCCCAGAAATGAATAAGTACGGGCGTTTGCATTGAGCCTTCCAGTACTTGACGGAAGTTCTGTTCGCTCAGTTCCACAATAAAAGGAGATTGCATCTGGTGATTCCTTGCAAAGAGTTGGATACAACAAACATATGGGCGGTTGCTATAGATATCAAGGGAATAGCAGATACAAAAACACCGCTTGTGAAAGCGGTGTGATTGCTGCCTAATGCAAGCGAAGGTGTTTATAAAACGATAAACAAAGTTAGCGCAACACCCACACTTAGCCAGTTTAACTGGTTTAATGTCATGTCTTTTACCGAATGCAACGCTTAAATGAGGTCATGAAGTGAACAACTTCAGGGTGTAAGTTAGCGTCTTATTGTTACGAAAAAATTACACTCGGTGATTTATTTTTAAGCAGCGCGTCGCAAAATACCATCCAATAATCGGCTAGGCAGTAACCGTTTTAACACGGCAAACACTTTGGTTGGTGTGGTGACTCTGTAGCGAATTTTAGGTTTGTCTGATTCTAATGCGTGTAGAAGAGGCGCAATACAAGATTCAGCTGGTAAAACGAAGGAGTTGTTAGAAGACTCCTTTTCTAATCGCTGTAATTGATTTTGGTATTGCTGATGATGGACGCTGTCTTTGATATCAATCCACTTTAGAAAAGCTTGGAGTGCATTTTTTCTGAATTCAGTCTCAATTGGCCCCGGCTCTATTAGGCTGATGTGAATGTCGCTGCTATGCAGTTCTAATCTAAGTGTGTCTGTCCAGCCTTCAAGCGCAAACTTGGAAGCGTTATACGCACCTCTATATTCATCGCTGCAAAGCCAAGAACGGAACTGTTCTGAACAATTCTGCCGTGCCCATTCTGGCGCATAACCGGCAAAATTTCGCATACTAGCTGATGCCAGCCAAAGAAATTGGTTTCAAATTGTTCTCTTAAAGCTTGAGTGGGAAGGTCCTCCAAAGCACCCGGCTGACCATAAGCCCCATTGTTAAATAGAGCATCAAGCTTGCCGTTCGTCAGTTTTAGTGTCTGTTTAACGCCGCTTGAAATGCTATCGCTATCAGCCAGATCTAGCTGTATACACGTTAGCCCTTCGTTGCGCAGACGTTCAACATCATCAGTATGTCGACATGACGCAATGACTTGATAGCCTTTTTGGTTGAGTGCGTGCGCACAAACGTAACCAATACCAGTCGAGCAACCAGTGATGAGTATAGATTTAGACATGAGATCCTTTCTTCTAGCGCAACGGAGATAGCTTAGAGTAAAAGATTATTCATGATGTTGTAATAGATTTTTCAGAGCGGGCTCTAATCGGGAGTAACTGAAACGAAACCCGAGCTCCGTAAGCTTTTTGGGTTTAGCTCGAATACTATCAAACAGCAATACTGAACTTTCCCCCATAGCTAAACGCAGAGCCCATTTTGGGGTAAACAAGAGGTGAGGACGTTTGAGTGACTTCGCCAATGTTTGGCTAAACTGCTTGTTGGTCACAGGGTGAGGTGCACATAAGTTGAATTCTCCATGGGCATGCTCGGTCTCGAGTAAATAGACAATACCGCGAACCATGTCCAGCATGTGTATCCACGGCATGTATTGTCGGCCATTGCCGATTGGCCCACCTAGGCCAAGCTTGTAAGGCAGCAGCATCTTATCCAGTGCTCCACCGTCTTGCCCTAGCACGACTCCCGTTCTGAGTATGCATACTCGAGTGGATTCGGAACGAGCTCGATTAGCGATCTGCTCCCACTTTGCGCAAACATGATGAGGAAACCCTTCATTATGAACGTGCAGTCCTTCGTCGAAGGGGTGATCCTGCTGGTCGCCATAGTACCCAACTGCAGAACCGCTTATAAACACAGAGGGAGGAGATGTGCTCGCATGGATCAAATCAACGATTTTTTCTGTGGTAGCCCAACGGCTTTTACAAATGGCTTCTTTTTGTTTCTTATTCCAGCGTTTGTCAGCGATGGGCTCGCCCGCTAGATTAACGATGGCATCGAATTCATTGAGGTCATGGTACTGCTCTAAGTCTGATAGGTAGGTGATGTTACCTAAATCAGCATGGTTGACGGCCGCTTTTGCTTTGGCGGGAGAGCGGGTGAGCAGAACGACTTCGTACGTTGTGAAGTGCTTCAGCAATTCCCTGCCAATAAAACCTGTGCCACCAGTGAGTAGTACTTTCATTTCGCTCTCCTTTGCTCCTCCATAAATGCCAGATTACTCAGGTGGTATTTATGGTAATTCTAGTAATTATAGCGAGTTAGCAGCTATTAGGATCATTGATTATGCAAAACTAATGATTATCACAAAATTAACATTTTGTTACTTTTGTTGGCCATCCCGCTATGCGAGTCACATCAACTGTGCAATCCATTTGTCATCATAAACAAGTACTTCACGGATAAAGAGGTTTCTATGCAGGCAATTACTGCGCTGCTAAAAGCGTTCTTGGGCAGCATGCGGGATCTGTTGCCAATTGTTGCCGTAATTGCTTTTTTTCAGCTGGTGGTGCTGCAAGAGCCGCTGCCCAATATGTTATCGATATTGTTCGGTCTAATGTTGGTTGTCATGGGGTTGACGTTTTTTATCTTCGGGTTGGAGATGGGGCTGTTTCCGATTGGTGAGTCCATGGCACAGGCGTTTGCTAGAAAGGGCAGCGTTTTCTGGTTGATGATCTTCGCGTTTTGTTTGGGGTTTGGTACCACGGTAGCTGAACCCGCCCTCACTGCTGTAGCCGATGAAGCAGCAGAAGTTGCGGCTGAAGGGGGGATGATTGCTTCTGGAGAAGTGGCGAAGGACGACTATGCTAATGGTTTGCGCTACACCGTCGCCTTATCGGTAGGGATAGCCATCATGCTTGGGGTACTCCGTATTCTTAAAGGGTGGTCGATTCAGTACATGATTATCGGCGGATACATCGGGGTTGTCGTACTGACCATGTTTGCACCAGATGCCATTATTGGTGTGGCATACGATTCTGGCGGCGTGACCACATCAACCATCACAGTCCCTTTGGTGACAGCTCTCGGCGTTGGTCTTGCATCGGCCATTAAAGGTCGCAATCCGATGATAGATGGTTTCGGGTTAATCGCCTTTGCGTCCTTGTTACCTATGATGTTTGTGATGGTTTATGGAATGGTGGTGGCATGATTGAATGGTCGCACTTTGTTGACACTTTCCTTGGCACTATTAGCGATGTCATCCCTATCGCATCTATTATTTTCGGCTTTCAGTTTACAGTATTACGCCGCCCAGTAACGAATCTACCCAAAGTATTGCTTGGGTTCGGGTACGTGATTCTTGGTTTATCTTTGTTCCTTATCGGTTTAGAGCTGGCGTTGTTCCCACTCGGGGAAACGATGGCGACCCAATTGACGGCCCCTGCCTTTTTACAAGAATTCAGAACCAGCGTATCGGGCGCTATTGGGTGGCAGGATTACTACTGGGTGTATTTATTCGCCTTCTGTATTGGCTTTAGTACGACAATTGCTGAGCCTTCTCTGATTGCTGTCGCTATTAAGGCTAACCAAGTGTCGGGTGGCTCTATCAGTGTGAACGGCCTACGCATCGCCGTGGCGTTGGGAGTAGCAATTGGCATCTCTTTGGGGAGTTATCGGATCGTTGTTGGCGATCCAATCCATTACTACATTATCGCTGGTTACATTGTGGTCGTTATACAGACCTTTTACGCTCCCAAGTTAATTGTCCCGCTGGCCTACGATTCTGGCGGCGTCACGACATCCACAGTCACCGTGCCTTTGGTCGCCGCCTTAGGGTTAGGGCTTGCTTCTACCGTTCCAGGAAGAAACCCAATGATTGATGGTTTTGGCCTGATTGCCTTTGCCAGTTTGTTCCCGATGATTTCTGTTATGGGTTATGCCCAAATCACTCGTTGGCTCAACAAAGAGTCGACGAAGGAGGATAGTGAAAATGCGCTTTAAATTGATACTGGCTTTTGTCGAAGACAGTAAAACTGAAACGGTACTGGATGCGGCCAGGAGTGCAGGTGCAACAGGCGCTACCGTGATCAATCACGCCAGAGGGGAAGGCCTAAATAAGAAGCGCACCTTTTTTGGTCTGACCCTAGAAGTGCAAAAAGACGTATTGCTGTTCGTTGTCGAAGAGCACCTTTCTCGTCATATTCTTGAAACCATCAGTGAGGTTGGAGAATTTGATCAGGAGTCTGGGCAGGGAATAGCGGTACAGATCGACATTGAAGATGCAGTCGGCGTTGCTCATCAGGTGGAAAAACTAACCAAAGTAGTAGAGGACGAATTATGAGCAGTCATGAAAAAATCCGTGTACGTGATGTGATGGCGAGTACTTACGTCATGATTGATGGCCTGACAACCGTCAGAGAAGGTATTCAGCTAGCTCGCAGCCATGAAGTGAAAGCTTTGGTTGTGAACAAACGGAATGAAGACGATGAGTTCGGTCTGGTGCTAATGAATGACATTGCGAAAAAAGTGCTGGCAAAGAATCGCTCGCCTGATCGGATCAATATTTATGAGATTATGACAAAACCAGCATTATCGGTGGATCCTGATATGAATGTGAAATACTGCGCTCGTTTATTCGAACGCTTTGGTATCAGTCGAGCTCCTGTGATTGAAGATGGTCAGGTTATAGGGATGGTAAGCTACAACAATATTGTGATTAATGGCATGGCGAGAGATGACTAAACATCGTTGAGTCCGTAAAATAGCCTCAGTTATTTTGAGGAAATGATGTCATGAAATTGTTTTTTGCCTCAGACTTGCATGGCAGTTTGCCTGCAACCGAGAAAGTACTTGCGCAGTTCGACCAATCTGGCGCTGAGACTATAGTTTTATTGGGCGATATTCTTAATCACGGGCCGCGCAATCCGGTACCAGAAGGTTACAACCCTCCAGCAGTCGCGGAACGACTCAATCAATATGCGCAGAAGATTATTGCTGTTAGAGGTAATTGTGACAGCGAAGTTGATCAGATGCTGCTCTCTTTTCCTATGATGATGGATTACGCATGGGTGTTGCTCGAGAGCGGCCATCGCTTGTTTGTTACTCATGGTCATCTGTATAACACGGACAAACGTCCTCCTTTAAAGCGTGGGGACGTGATTACACATGGTCATACCCATGTGCCTGCTGCGCAGTGGCAAGGGGAACAAGTCATCTTTAACCCAGGCTCAGTGACGTTCCCACGTAATGGTTTTGAACCTAGTTTCGGTGTCTATGAAGAAGGAGAGCTAAAAGTGGTGACCTTCGATAATCAGGTGCTAGCCTCGATTCAACTATAAAAAATGCCCGCTAAAACGGGCATTTTTTACTTAGTATCAGAATGGCCAAGGTCCCTTTCTGGATCTATGATATCTCGGACTTTCTGTTTCAGTACTTTCGCTTCTGGGAAGCCACCATCACGCTTTCTTTCCCAAATAAGAAGACCATTGCAATGAATCTCAAAACGACCGCCTGTATCGGGATGCAAGGAGACGGTTTCGAGCTCTTCACTGAAAGTATGTAGCAGCTCCTGAGATAACCATGTAGATCGCAACATCCAATTGCATTGGCGACAGTAATAAATATCGATTTTTGCTTTGTCCATAAACACTCACAGTAATAACTTGATGCCGACCGCAAAGGTCAGCAATTCAAAACAAACCTTAATAACCTGATTACTATAACGAGTGCTCAGGTAAGCTCCTAGTCCTCCGCCAAGGAAGGAACCGAGCAATAAAATAGGTAGCCATGGCCAGTAAATTGGGGCGCCTGCTTGTGCCACCGCAGCACCGCCAATACCGTTCCAAAATAGCCCGACGCAAATCATTGTTAACGCGACAGCCTGCTTATAGCTATAACCAAACCAGCGAACTAAGAAGATAGTCACTAATAGCCCAGAGCCCGCCGTGAGAGAGCCATTCATTATCCCAATTAGAATCAGGCCCAGCCCGCCGAATATCCAACCTAGCGTATGACGATTGGTTGGAAGTTCTTGCTGGCCCAATTGTCGTTTGAAGCGAGAGTAGATACCGATAGCTAGAATCATCAGCCCCAATAACGTTTCGGCCAGCTTCTCGGGAATCATCAACACGATATTGGCGCCGATGATGACGCCGATACTGCCTACCGTAATCACATACAGAGCGACTTTGAAGTCTATCGTTTTTTGCTTAATGTGCGTGAAAGCTGCACCAATACCAAGCGCGACGCTGGCGACCTTGTGAGTTGCAAGCGCAACGGAAAATGGTAGGCCGAAGAAAATGAGCAACGGGAATTGCAAAAGTCCAGCACCCCCGCCAGACAAGGAAGCAAGCGTATTTGAGATAAATGAGCCGATCAATAGCCCAATTGAGTGAATCCAATCCATGATGAGTAAGATAAAATTAGGGGAGCATCATGCTCCCCTTAGGTAGAAATTAGTTAGAGAAAAGTACCGTAGAGCCGTGACTTAAGCTCGTTAGAAGTAATGTTTTCTCATTCACAATGTCTATTCGGCGGCTCTGTTGAGCATCCATCTTAAAGATCTGAGTGATGAGTTTTAGCTGATCGGCAGTGAAGTCTTTGCTTTGTGCTGAAGAAACGTCTTTGAACTCGATAGGTGAGACCAGCAGGTAGTTATCACTGATATCCCATTCGCCCGTTTCAGAGATGTTGATGACGTTTTCACTTTCTGCATTGTTAGCATACAGACGAACAGTAGCAACTCGAATGTAGCTACCGTTAGGTAGGTACTTCACGTTAGAGGTGACATCTACTTTGCGAAGCGGGCCAACTGACTCTTCTTGAAGGCTGTCTGTAATTACTGTCACCATTTTTGACTGCCATTCCTTCGCGGTCAGCACTTGCTCAACTTTTAGATCACTGCCCCAGTATAGCCAGCCACTGAACAGAGCTGACAGAACAAGTAACCCAGCTGCGATTTTCTGATTCATGTCGTTATTCCTATTGGCAAACTTTACTGAGGTCTTGTTGTTCAGCAAAAATACGAACGGTGATGTTTTCACCAGAGTTGTCTAGTGAATGAATGTAGTTCAGTACTAACTGATTGTTCTGGCCACCAGTCGCGATTACTTCGACGGGAGCGACGGTTGCATGAGCGGCATTGTAACGTTTCACACATTGCTCAATTGATGGGTACCACTCACTGAGATCAGGATGATTAATCGGCGTTTTCACCGGAGTATTATCGTAAACCGCAACCTGGCGGAATTTTGATTCTGCAGGGTTGGTAAATAGTACAACGCACAAAGGGATAAGCAGTGCCAAAACCAACATAATACGCATAGCCCATCTTGATTGAGGCTTAACTTGCTTTGCGACGCTTGGTGCTGATTTTGTTTCCGTAACGGTCGACTTAAGTGGGCTGACTTCGTCTACATGAGAGTCTGTAGGTAGTTCAACCGAAACATCTTCTGCTTCAAGTGCTTCCTCTTCCGCTACTGAAGTGTCTCCACTCATAAATGGGGTTGCACGTTCTACATTACAAATAAGTTGATAGCCGCGCTTAGGTACTGTTTTGACATATTGAGGAGACTTGGTTGAGTCTTGAAGCTGCTTGCGTAATGTCGAAATCGCCTGAGTTAGGCTGGAGTCATCGACTTCAAAGCCTTGTTCTCGCCAGACGAAGTCATGCAGTTCGTTGCGGGATACGATGTCATTGGGTTTTTCTGACAGTAAAAGAAGGATGCGACTTTCATTGCTTCCCAGACGAATGACTTCATTGTCGTTTGATTTGTCCACCAGAGAGTTCGTATTGGGGTCAAAAGTGAATCTGTTAGCAAGATTGAACTTAGTGCCTATGTTACTCATTGGATATGACCATTATTGTTGTATAGATTTCATCAGATGCGCGCAAAAATCCCTATATCAGGGAGGTGACGTTTAGTTTTTTTGATTTTTTGAGGTGCAAGAATAGTCAAAATAAGATCAAAAAAACACTGTTTTTATGATTTTTGACCTTGAATTTACAATTGTCACCCTCATGTTAACTTGCAGATTATCTCAGTATCGCCCCCGTTGACAATGCGGAGGCTTGATAAATATAGATGTTACGGAGCTATCATGAGCGATACAGCAACACAAAACAAAGAAACTCGTGGCTTTCAATCTGAAGTAAAACAGCTACTTCACTTAATGATTCATTCTCTTTATTCCAATAAAGAGATCTTTTTGCGTGAACTGATTTCGAACGCATCTGATGCTTCAGATAAGTTACGTTTTCAGGCGCTATCTAATCCTAATTTATATCAAGGCGATGCTGAATTAGGTGTAAAACTTTCATTTGATGAAGCGTCAAATACCCTAACTATTTCTGATAACGGCATTGGTATGAGCCGTGATGATGTGATCGAGCATTTGGGTACGATTGCAAAATCAGGTACAGCCGAATTTTTCTCAAAGCTGTCGGAAGACCAATCTAAAGACTCTCAACTGATTGGTCAGTTTGGTGTTGGTTTCTACTCTGCATTTATAGTTGCCGATGCAGTAACAGTTCGTACTCGTGCTGCTGGCCTGTCAGCTGATGAAGCAGTTCAGTGGCATTCTGCTGGTGAAGGTGAATACACCATCGAGACAATCTCAAAAGAATCTCGTGGTACTGATATCGTTCTTCACATGCGCGATGAAGGTAAAGAGTTCCTAAACGAGTGGCGCTTGCGTGAAGTGATCAGCAAGTACTCGGATCACATTGGCATCCCTGTTGCCATTCAGACTGCCGAGCGCGACGAAGAAGGTAAAGAAACAGGTGAGAAGAAGTGGGAGCAAATCAACAAAGCTCAAGCACTTTGGACACGCAACAAATCTGATATCTCTGAAGAAGAGTATCAAGAGTTCTACAAACACGTTTCTCACGACTTCGCTGATCCACTGGTGTGGAGCCACAACCGTGTTGAAGGTAAGAACGATTACACCAGCTTACTGTATATCCCAGCAAAAGCGCCTTGGGACATGATGAACCGTGACCACAAATCGGGTCTCAAACTGTACGTTCAGCGTGTATTTATCATGGACGACGCTGAGCAATTCATGCCTTCTTACCTGCGTTTCGTTCGTGGCTTAATTGATTCAAACGATCTGCCATTGAACGTGTCACGTGAAATTCTACAAGACAACAAAGTGACGCAATCTCTGCGCAACGCTTGTACTAAGCGTGTTCTTACGATGCTTGAGCGCATGGCGAAAAATGACGAAGAGAAGTATCAGTCATTCTGGAAAGAGTTTGGTCTGGTTCTAAAAGAGGGCCCTGCAGAAGACATGAGCAACAAAGAAAAAGTTGCTGGTTTGCTGCGTTTTGCTTCTACAGAAGTGGATTCCTCGGAGCAAACGGTCGGTTTAGCCTCTTACGTTGAGCGTATGAAGGAAGGTCAGGACAAGATTTACTACCTGACAGCAGATAGCTACGCTGCTGCGAAGAACAGCCCCCACTTGGAGCAGTTCAAAGCAAAAGGCATCGAAGTCATTCTGATGTTTGATCGTATCGATGAGTGGTTGATGAACTACCTAACAGAGTTTGATGGTAAGCAGTTCCAGTCGATCACTAAAGCAGGCCTTGACCTCAGCAAGTTTGAGAACGAAGAAGAAAAAGAAAAGCAGAAAGAAACGGAAGAAGAGTTTAAGTCTGTTGTTGAACGTACGAAGGACTACTTAGGCGAACGCGTAAAAGAAGTACGTACTACGTTCAAGCTAGCTTCAACTCCAGCGGTTGTTGTGACCGATGATTTTGAAATGGGTACACAAATGGCGAAGCTGCTTGAAGCCGCTGGTCAGGCTGCACCTGAAGTGAAGTACATCTTCGAAATCAACCCAGAACACCAGCTTGTCAAACGCATGGCAGACGAAGCCGATGAAGAAGCGTTTGGTCGTTGGGTCGAAGTGCTTCTTGGTCAGGCAATGCTAGCTGAGCGTGGTTCGATGGAAGACCCGTCTCAATTTGTAGGCGCCATCAACTCGCTTTTGACTAAGGGCTAATAGTCAAACGGTAACAAAAAGCTCGCATTATGCGGGCTTTTTGATTTATTTGCGCTTATCGTGAATAAAACAACGTAAGTTTACAGCTTAATGTGAGTGTTTAAGCATTCTTTAGTCGTAAGCTGCGCTACGCGAACAGATTGTGTGATAGAATGCAATCTTGAAACAAAGTGAGCAGGCGTGTAATGTGCACGCCTGTTTTATTGTCAATTGAAAGAACAGTTATACCGAAACTTACCGTGAGCTAAGGCTGTTGTTTGTTATGAACACCATAGTGAGCTTCGGTATAAATCATCATTATCTTAAGAGGATTCAACATGCGCATCATTCTTCTAGGTGCTCCAGGTGCAGGTAAAGGCACACAAGCAAATTTCATCATGGAAAAATACGGTGTTCCGCAAATCTCTACTGGTGACATGCTACGTGCTGCTATCAAGGCAGGTACAGAGCTTGGTAAACAAGCTAAAGCTGTTATCGATGCTGGTCAGCTAGTTTCTGATGAAATTATCCTAGGTCTAATCAAAGAGCGCATTGCTCAAGATGACTGTGAAAAAGGTTTCCTACTAGATGGTTTCCCGCGCACGATTCCTCAGGCTGATGGTCTGAAAGAAATGGGCGTTGATGTCGATTACGTTATTGAATTTGACGTTGCTGATGACGTTATCGTTGAACGCATGGCTGGTCGTCGTGCTCACCTACCTTCTGGCCGTACTTACCACGTAGTGTACAACCCGCCGAAAGTTGAAGGCAAAGACGACGTAACAGGTGAAGACCTGGTTGTGCGTGATGACGACAAAGAAGAAACTGTTCGTGCTCGTCTAGGTGTTTATCATGAGCAAACTGCACCGCTTATCGACTACTACGGTAAAGAAGCGGCAGCAGGTAACACCAAGTACCTTAAGTTCGATGGTACTAAACAAGTTGCCGAAGTTAGCGCTGATATTGAGAAAGCACTGGCTTAATTTTGCTAACGGCAGAATTTAAAAGTTTGATATAGTTGAAGCGACCCAGATGGGTCGCTTTTTTTATCGCTACATATTGATCGATAAAGAAGTTTCCAACGTAAAGCCTCTTTTAAAGTGTCGACAGGGTCCTATGCAAAACAATAAAAAACAGGGTGTGCTACTGGTTAACCTAGGTACACCAGATGCACCTACAGCTCCTGAAGTAAAGCGTTTTCTCAGCCAGTTCTTGCATGACCAACGTGTTGTGGATATGACACGTTGGTTATGGTGTCCGATCCTACATGGCGTCATTTTGCCTATTCGCTCACCCAAAGTTGCCAAGTTGTATGAGAGTGTTTGGATGGAAGAAGGCTCTCCTCTTATGGTTTACTCTAAGCGCCAAGCTGAGAAACTGGCTAAATCGATCGATATCCCAGTCGAACTTGGCATGACTTATGGTAATCCGAGTCTTCAGTCTGGGATGGAATCCTTGATAGAAAAGGGTGTGGAAGAGGTGATTGTATTGCCACTTTACCCACAATACTCGGGAACAACCACTGCCGCAGTTTCTGATGGTTTAACCAAAGCATTTAAAAATATTCCGGTGATGCCAGGGTATAAAATGCTCCGCGATTATCATGACCATCCAACTTACATTAAAGCGTTGGCAGAGAGTGTAAGGCGTTCTTGGGCAGAAAAAGGACGTGGTGACTATTTACTGTGTTCGTACCATGGTATTCCTCAGCGTTACGCAGATAACGGGGATATATATCCCAAGCATTGTGAGGCAACCACAGAGTTATTAAGATTGGAATTAGGCTTGAACAAAGAGCAGATTGGAATGACCTATCAATCCCGCTTCGGTCGTGAAGAATGGCTGCAACCCTACACGGATAAAACCCTGGAAAAGTTGCCTGAAAAAGGTATCAAGAAGCTGGATATCATGACGCCCGCCTTTTCTTCGGACTGCCTTGAGACTTTGGAAGAGATTTCGGAAGAATGCAGAGACGTATTTCTTGAGCAAGGAGGAGAAGTCTTTAACTTCATTCCATGTTTAAACGATGATGATCTCCATATTCAGATGATGGTTGAACTTATTGGTCGCTAGGCAGCTCAGTTTGATTAGAAAATCCACCTCACGAGGTGGATTTTTTGTGCCTCAATAATTAATCGTAAGGTTGGCAGAATTGCTCAATACCTTGCCATAGAACCGACTGCGGTTCCTGAATGTACTTAACGTCTTTTAGTACCTCACGCCAAAGATCGAGGCATGACTGCTGTCTGTCGGGGCTAGAGTAGTGATCGAGTACCCGCTCAGCCTCAATGGTACTGGTGAGTGCTGAAATAGCTTTGAGATAGTGGGCAACATACATTTGCTTGTTGCCTATTTTTCGGTTGATGTTGGCTTGCAGTAACAAGATCAGCGCATTTTCTGGTATCTCGGTTACATACTCTCTTTGCAACATTCGTAAACTGCGTTCAACTTCACCCGAACGATAAGTAAGGAGTGCCAGCAGCATATGCAGATCTGGTGGAGGCACTGGAGTTTGCTTCCTCACCTTTTTTATCCAACTCTTTAATCCATCGCTAGATTGCTGAGTGAAAAGTAACTCTCGAGTATAAAACAGTACTTCAATCCCAGATAGCTGGCGGGAGAGCAGTTGTTCAAGAGTCAGCTCTGATAAAGGTACAATTTGGCTAGACAACTTCGAAGATAACGGCTTTATCGGCTGTGGGAGCTTGAAGTACTCACTTAAATCCACATTAAGCTGGTTAATCGTCGCAGCTAAGTAGGGAGGCTGAAGATGATATATTTTGCGCCAAGCGACTCGGCCAGAAGCAGAGTGGTGAAGAAGGCTCTCCAAGTTCAACACTCCGTTTGTATCTTCCCACAGATTAAAGCTCAGAGTGTAATCTGAGTCATAAAAGGCTTCTGAGCCGGGGAAGTTTTCATGTTCGCTTAGGCTTTGTAGGTAGTAGGTTGGCGAACTCATATTTGATAGATGGATATACGGAGAACAGCTTTGTGAGTGCAGGATCAGTGCTTTTAATTTGAGTACGGTTTGGTTCAAGCTCTGTTCTTCATGGTTGATACTATCGAGAAGCAGCCTAACCTGAGGGATATGCAGAGTATTCCTTTTTTTATCTTCTTCAAAATGAGACCAAGTGTGGATCGCGAACACTACAGCGATCGCACTCAAAATCAAATTTAAACTCCAGGAAAAATAGCGCAGCGCTGTTTGCTTTTTTTCAACTTTCTTGTTAACTGCTTGCGGAGCTTTGTTTGAGTCTGATGTTTTTGCTACAAGCTGAACACCGCTTTCTGGAATGTAATAGCCCCGTTTTGGGTAAGTGATGATGATCTTCGATGGATCGGCTTCTTCAGAGTGTTCACGGAAGAGGTTCCGCAATAGGCTAATTCTGTTGGTGACCACATTTTTGGAGATGTACTGACTTTCCCAGACCGACTCTATAAATTCTTCAATTGACGTTGGGTTCCCAACGTTTGTGAGTAAAATTTCCAGTAACGCCAAGTTTCTTGGTTCAAGAGATATTTCTCCTTGTTTGGAATGGAGAGTTTTATCCATTGGATTATAGGTAAGATCTGCAATAGCAATATTGCATTGTTCTGATTTAGCTTTTTCAAGTAGATTCATGCAGTGCTATCGAAGTACGTCGTGATTGAACAGAGGACGCGAATTCTACCGCAATATCAATGTTGCTTATAAGTCCTGAATGTGACATTAGATGTCTTAAAAATGAGAACTTGAACCGAGATTGTTTAATTTTAAATGATAGAGATGGGAAATTCAGGTGTGGAGAGTCCAACCACACCTGATGGACGTTAGCTTAGAAAGAGTAGCTAGCGTTTAGGTAGCCAGTGTTTGAAGCATCCACACTCAGCTTAATTACACCAACCTCGTGATCGTTTCCGAAGAAACGGCTGTGTCGGTAGCCGAGTTCCATACTAAAGTTATCCGTAAAGTTGTAACCCATACCTAAGTTTACGCCAGCTGCTAAACCCGTGTTGGTACTGTCTTTTGAAAGACCAAACTCAGAGACTTCATAGGTACTGTTATAAATACCTAGGTTACCACCAGCTAGAAGGTAGAACTTGTCTGTTAGGTTGTGAAGATAATCAGCACCTGCACCAAACTCATGAGTGGTAATACTAGACTTAGCATAGGTATAGCCAAAGATGTTTTGGTACTCGATGGTAGATTCTGCACCAGCTTGAAGGTATCCATAAGCACGGATGTTATCGCTAAAATAATGGCCAGCTTTAAGGCTTAAAAAACCCGTATCGTCATTGATAACATCTGAGTTGGCATCTTGGCCAGACGTGGTGTAAGAGCCAGCGCCTAGTTCAACTGCAATGTAGTTTTCATTAGCAAGTGAAGGCATTGAAACCAGTGCAGCTGTTGCCGCTAAAAGTAGAGTTTTTTTCATAGTATTACGCTCAAATAATTGGTTGTATTTAGTTGTGATTGCCTGGACTGATTTGATGAGAAACAGTGGTTGCCATCAATTAGCAGCAATATTAGAAATGCGTCACGTATGCTCGCTTTTTCGCCGGAGGGAAGTTAACTGAGGATGTTGAAAGAGGCGAAAAATAAATTTACAAATAGTTGAATAGAATTACATTTTTCATCTAACTAATTGCTAATGCTGGTTTTTTTTTGGCCTGTGTAAAGTAGAAACGCCTGACAAAGTCAGGCGTTTAAAAATATAAAAGCATCAACAGAAATGGTTATTACTAATTTCCAGGGTAAGAGCGGTATTCAAATACCTGACCTTGTTCGTTAAACGCATAAACAGAATAGGCGTCTTTTTCATTACCATATTCCATACCAGGCGAACCCATCGGCATGCCAGGAACGGCTAAACCTTTAGCATTTTTAGGTGGGTTCTCTAAAAAAGCTTTAATGTCCTGTGCCGGAACGTGCCCCTCAAATACAAAACCGTTAATTTCAGCTGTATGGCAAGAGGCCAATTGTGGCTTTATCCCCAGCTTTTGTTTGATTGGGTTCATATCATCGTGCAATTTTTCTTCAACCGTGAATCCGGCTTCCTGCATGTGTTTGGTCCATTCTGTGCAGCATCCACAATATGGTGACTTGTGGTTGAGCACGTCTGCCGCCAGTACGTGACCGGACAGTAAAAGAAGGGACGCAAAGGAAATAACTTGAGTTTTCATACACACCTCTATGAACGAATCGAAGATTTAAAGAGTCTTAATCGGTTGGCATTGCTCACGACTGTGATTGATGAGAGCGCCATTGCTGCACCAGCGACTACTGGACTGAGCAAAAATCCGAATGCTGGATACAGTACGCCAGCTGCGACCGGAATACCTAAAGAGTTATAAATGAACGCACCGAATAAATTCTGCTTCATGTTTTTAATCGTTGCTTTGGAAAGTTCGATGGCTTTAACAACGGCCAGCGGTGATGAGTTAAGCAAGGTCATTTGTGCACTTTCGATTGCGACGTCGCTACCGCTACCCATTGCGATACCGATGTCTGCGAGCGCGAGAGCCGGTGCATCGTTGACACCATCACCAATCATAGCAACTCGCTTTCCACTTGCCTGAATTTGAGCCACATGACCTGCTTTTTCATCAGGCAGTACTTGAGATATCACCTGTTCGATACCCAGTTGTTGGGCTATCGCTTTAGCCACATGCTGGTTGTCACCGGTTAACATGACAGGAGTAATTTGCATTGCGAACAGGGCATCCACAGCTTGTTTCGCGTCTTGTTTAATTGGGTCGGCAATGGCGATTAAACCTGATACCTGATTTTGCTGAACGACGATCACTGGAGTCCAGGCATTGTCTGCACAGCGCTGCAGTTCTTGTTCAATTCCTTCAAGCTTGAGTTCTTGTTTCTGAGCATAAGGCAAAGAAACCACCGCAATACTTTCATTTTCTAATACGCCAGTCACTCCCATGCCGCGCATGTTATTGAAATCGCGAACTTCACCCAAACTTAGCTGATGCTCTTGAGCGTGTTTTACGATGGCTTTTGCTAGTGGATGCTCTGAATATTGCTCTAAGCTAGCCGCTGCGGTTAGCAGTTGTTTATCGTCCTGATTAAGAGCAAAGATATGCTGAACGTCAGGTTTTCCCTGAGTTAATGTACCTGTCTTATCAAATACAACCGTATCGATATTGCTTGCAGATTGAAGCACATCCGCATCTTTGATTAAGATCCCCATTTCAGCGGCTTTACCAATACCAACAGTCACCGACAGCGGGGTCGCTAAGCCTAGCGCACAAGGACAAGCAATGATCAGTACGGTGGTGGTAACGACCAACATGTAGCTCGCTTTCGGGTCAGGGCCAACCATAAACCACACTAGGGCAGAGAACAGAGCAATTGCGACAACGACAGGGACAAAGATAGCCGAAATTTGATCTGCCAGTTTGGCGATGGCTGGTTTGCTGCTTTGCGCTTCCCGTACCATGGTAATAATGCGCGACAGCATGGTATTGCTACCGACTCCCGTTGCTTCAATGACTAAGCTGCCATCCTGATTTAACGTGCCTGCAGAAATCGTATCGCCAGATTGTTTGTAGACGGGGACAGGTTCGCCAGTAAGCATAGACTCATCGAGGTAAGACTCACCTGAAACGACGTGCCCGTCGATAGGAGCTTTTTCACCGGGTTTGATTCGCAGTTGCATGCCTTCTGTTATCTGGTCAATTGCAATCACTTGGTCGCCAGATTGGGTAATCAACACAGCTTCATTGGGCTGAAGGTTGATCAAAGCCTGCAAAGAACGAGTGGTTTTGGCCTTCGCTTTTGCCTCAATGTAGTGGCCTAAAGAAATCAGACCGACAATCATCGCGCTGGCTTCAAAGTAAACATGACGTGATGCTGGTGGAAACCAATCTGGGAAAGCCACTACTAACATTGAGAACAGCCAAGCGGCCCCCGTACCCAACGCAACGAGGGTATCCATGGTTGCACGCTTGTGAGTAAGAGCTTGCCAAGCGTTGGAGAAGAAGCTTTTTCCCGCGGTAGCAAGAAGCCAGAAGCAAATAATCCCAACGACGCCCCAAATTAACTGATCCTGACTGGTACGGATCATCATATTGCCACCCAACACACCCCAAAGCATGAGTGGTACGCCGATCACAATACCAGCCCACGCACTTTTCTTATGATGAGCTTGCACGGCCATTTGTTGGGCCTGCTGCTTCTCTTGTTGTGTTGCTGGATCGTCAACAATTTCAGCCTGATAGCCAGCTTCTTCTACTGCATTGGCTATAGTGTTTATGGTTTTGTTGTCTTTAGAGGTACTGAAAACTAAGGCACTTTGCTCCGCAAGGTTAACCTGAGCTTTGTCTACGCCTTCTACCTGAGTCAGTGCTCGCTCTACAGACGCCACACAACTGGCGCATGTCATTCCTGATATCAAAAAATGAAGGGTTTCTTTGTTATTGGAAGAGTGAAGGTGCGAGCTTGGCTGAGTGGCTTGTGGTTGAGTCTCCGGCTCTTCTATTTCTGATTCAGACTCGCTGGCCTGGTAGCCGAGAGAGGCGACAAGATCTTTCACTTGTTGCTGTGTTAGTAACGTCGAAAGAGAAAGCGTGGTTTTCGATACATCAAATTGTCCAATATCGTCACTTTCTTCTAAAGCAGACTCAAGCTTGGCCACACATTTACCGCAGCTTAGTCCTGATAGGTGGAACTGATACTGATGACCTGCCTTATACCCCAGAGATTGAATTGATTGTTCTAAATCTACAAAGGGGCTGTCGCTATCCAGAGTGATATGTTGTGGCGTTAAATCATGGATGTTAACCCGATGCTGAGAGGTAAGTTCTCGCTCAACTTTCCGAGCGCAACCCATACAGCTTAAACCTGATAGTGGAATATCGAACTGACGCATAACATAACCCTCAACGATGAACTGTTGCTGAGAATAAACCTTACCTCAAGGGGAAGGTCAAGCACTGTCAATGAACAAATACCAAAACGTCAAAACCCCCGATAGAACAGTGTTTTCTTTGTCTTATCTTGCGAGACATTTCAAATTTTTTATAGGGAATATATCAATTGAGGTAAATCACTCAAAATTGGGCGTGATCCGATAGGCAAATATAGTGAGGGCAAGGTTGTTAAAAAGATTAATAGTTCAGTTTTGACGTTTTTATTTCTTTGCCTTTGATTTCAATATTCTGATTTTAATAGATTTATTGTTTTTTTCTTTTTTAGACTTTGACGCTAATCAGATATTGTTCCTCGCAATTTTTTGGCAAAAAAAAAGTTTGCCAACATATCCCTGTCCATAAATAGTTCCCTTCAAAACATGAACTTAAAAGTGCCTGAGGGGAACGACGAAAAACATAATGACTAGGGGTTAATGTATGTCTAACTATAAAAAGACACTTGTTGGTGCGGCAGTTTCCAGTGCGATTCTGGCATTTTCAGGTGCAGCAGTAGCGGATACAAATTTAGAAGCAAAGTATGAACAAGGCATTTACGGTTTGATTGCGATGCAGGTGGCCAACCGCGACTACGACAACTCACCAGCAAATGATGGTGTTCAGTTCAACAACGAATCCCGTTTAGGTTGGCGTGGTACTGCCAAGTTTGACAGCTTAGAAGATTGGACCTTTTTGTGGCAAATCGAGTCGGGTTACGTCGATGAGTCTTTTGCTGGCGAAGATGGGGGCAATGGCTACCTCGGTCGACGTGATACTTTTGTCGGTTTTGAACATGACTCTATCGGTCAGATTAGGCTGGGCCGTGTATTAACTCCTATGTATGAATTGATTGACTGGCCTGCGACTAACCCTGGAATGGGTAACGTCTGGGACTGGGGCGGAAACATTGGTGGTAACAACTTTAACGATCGCCAGTCTGACACCATTCGTTGGGATACCAAGGAGCTGTGGAGTGGCTTCACCATGGATATCGCCGTAGGTGCTGGTGCAGACCGTGCTGGATCCACAACGAGTACTGAAGCTGGGAGCAACTATTGGCATGGTATGGCCGCACACCAGAAATTTGATGGTGACTGGGGTTGGGTTCAGTTAGATCTCGCTTATGAAATGAACTACGACACCATGCAAGGTGACAATGAGAAGTACTGGGACAACCAAACCTACCTAATGGGCGCTCAAGGTGGTTTCAACAATGGCATTGGTTATTTCGCTTACTACCGTATTGCTGAAGCGCAAGATACGTTGGGCAGTGACGAGACTGAAAACTCTTACTCTGTTGGATTGACTTACAACTTTGGTGAAGGTGATAAGTGGCAAGCTAAGATTGCTCGAGCGGAAAACCTTGGCCTAGAAGTCGATGGTCAAGACATTGAGGGGACGAAAGATAACGTAACCTCTATGCAACTAATGTATGCGGTTGATACCAATGCGGTGGTTTACGCGCGTTACGCTATCAATGATCTTGAAAACACGGGTAAAACAGGGGAAGGCTACCAAGGTCGCTGGAAATCAGACAGCTTTGATGAAGCGTCTGTCGGTATTGAATACTGGTTCTAAATTAGCTTCATTTTATGATAAGGCGGCGATATGCCGCCTTTCGCGGTTTTAAAAATTTAGTGTGAGAAAAGTATGAAAAATTGGTTACCTGCAATCTTACTGGGTGCTGTCGCTTTGCCTGTCAGCGCAAATGAACTCAAGATTATTGATGAGATTGAACCGTTAGCACTTAATGGCAAAGAAATGTCAGCGAGCGATTTCCAAAGTCGACAAGTTATCAATCTCAAAGAGGGCGAGAATCAGTTGCTGTTTGGGTTAGACCAGATTGTGGTTGAAGACGGCCGAAGAAATAAGCTGGTATTTCCTTCTGTTGTGATGCGCTTTGAATCTTCTCAAGAACCACTCACTTTAAGCTACCCGGTATTTCGTCAAATAGATCAGGCGAAGAAGTTCCGCCAAACTTTGGATTTCTCATTGGTTGATAAAAATGGTAGCCCTGTTGATTACCAAGTGGATTTGATTCAGGTGAAAGGTTTCTCTTCGTTCAAAAACTATGAAGCTGCGATAGAAGAATACAATCAAACTGGCGCTATAGCATCGCTCTCGTCTCAAGCTCATGGTAGCGATAATCACACTACGCAAGCGGTCGCTGCGTCTACCATCGACTCAGCCTCGACTTCAGAGGTAAAAACGACGGCGAGTGCAGATTTACAAAGCGAGTTTCTTAAGATGACACCGCAACAGCGCCAAGAGTTTATCTCGTGGGCAGTAAAACACCTCAATGAATGATGAATTCTGCGCAAGACGGATTGTAGATTTGTACATCAGTGCTAAAATACGCGCAATTTTGGCACCATTCATGGCCTCTATTGAATGGTGCAGTCATTTAGACAATCAAGGTATTTTACATGACGGTTAAAACTCGTTTTGCTCCTAGCCCAACAGGCTACCTTCACGTTGGTGGTGCACGTACTGCACTTTACTCTTGGCTTTTTGCTAAAAACCAAGGCGGTGAATTCGTTCTACGTATCGAAGATACGGATTTAGAGCGTAACTCTCAGGAAGCAGTTGATGCAATTCTTGAAGGGATGCAGTGGATGGGTCTTGAGTGGAATGAAGGGCCTTATTTCCAGTCAAAGCGTTTTGACCGTTACAACGAAATGGTTGATAAGCTACTAGCAGAAGACAAAGCCTACAAATGTTACGCGTCTAAAGAGCTGCTAGACGAAATCCGTGCCGAGCAAGAAGCAGCAAAAGAGATGCCTCGTTACGATGCGAACCACCCGAAAATTGTTGCTGCAAATGCAGAAGCGAAAGAAGGTGATGCGTTTGTTATCCGTTTCCGTAACCCGAAAGAAGGCAGCGTAGTCTTTGAAGACCAAATCCGTGGCCGTATTGAGATCGCTAACGAACAGCTAGATGATCTAATCATCCGCCGTACTGATGGCGCTCCAACTTACAACTTCGTTGTTGTTGTAGATGATTGGGATATGGGTATCACTCACGTTGTTCGCGGTGAAGACCACATCAACAATACGCCTCGTCAAATCAACATTTACGAAGCGCTAGGTGCACCCGTACCAACATTTGCTCACTGTGCAATGATCTTAGGTGATGACGGCGCGAAACTGTCTAAGCGTCACGGTGCTGTATCTGTGATGCAATACCGCGATGAAGGTTATCTTCCAAATGCTCTAAACAACTACCTAGTGCGCCTTGGCTGGTCTCACGGTGATCAAGAAATCTTCTCTCAAGAAGAGATGATCAACCTATTCTCTCTAGATGCCATTTCGAAGTCAGCGTCAGCGTTTAACACTGAAAAGCTACTTTGGTTGAATAACCACTACATCAAAACTTCGGCTCCTGAGTACGTGGCTGAGCACCTACAATGGCACCTAGACAACCAGAATCTAAACATTGAAAACGGCCCTGCAATCACCGAAGTGATCAAGCTTGTGGGCGAGCGTTGTAACACTCTAGTAGAGCTTGCAGAGCAAATCCGCTACTTCTACGAAGATTTCTCTGAGTTTGAAGCTGGCGCCGCTAAGAAGCACCTGCGTGGTGTTGCTAAAGGCCCGCTAGAATTGGCTTTAGCAAAAGTTGAAGCGCTAGAAGAGTGGACAACAGCAAACATCAAAGATGGTGTGATTGCAGCCGTTTGTGAAGAGCTAGAAATCGGCATGGGTAAAATTGGCATGCCACTGCGTGTTGCAGTCACAGGTGGCGGCCAGTCTCCTTCTGTTGATGCTGTCATGGAGCTTGTAGGTAAAGAGCGCGTTATTGCTCGTATCAAGATGGCGATTGCGTTTATTGAAGAGCGTGAAGCTAACGCATAAAAAATCAAATATACAGCATATAAACCGCAGCTTCAGGCTGCGGTTTTTTTGTGTCTCAACTTTAATGAGACAATTTAAACCTTAGATAACACCTTAATCGGCCTGTGATTATGGTTCCAGTTTCTTATTCACAATGCGCCGGGACGACGCAAAGTTATCTAATTAGATGAAATTAAATAAAAACTCACAAAGTTATTTGTTATTTATCTCGTTAAGGTGTAGTGTCCGCACATCTGTACGGTAACTCTCTATGTATTTGTTTTTGTACGGATTGTCTATAGCGTCGCAAATCTAGCGCGTATTAATAAGGTATGAAAAATGAAAAAATTAGCAGCGGTAGTTTCTGGCACACTCCTTCTTGCATCAGCGTCAGCGAATGCGCAGTTTTATCTAGGTGCAAAAGCAGGGGCGAGTTGGGTAGATGATTTATGTACAACGGGCGAGTGTGATGATAACTCTTGGGCACTTGGCTCATTTGTTGGTTACGAATTTAACGATTACCTGGCGCTCGAAGCTGGCCTAGATACGCTAGGTGAAACGACAGGTTCAGGCTATCAAGATGCGGGTTTAGTCTCGTATTCATTGGCGCCACGTTTTAGTTTGCCTCTGACTGAAAATATTGATGCATTTGCCAAAGCTGGTGGTGCTTACGTTGAGTATGGAAACAAGAGTGACAGCTCTTTTGTTGGTGGCGTTGGTTTGAGCTACACCGTGTTGCCAAACATTGATATTCAAGTTGAGTACCAACGTCTGACGGACATCGATATTGATACGCATGGTATTTCTGGTAACGCCGTTACTCTGGGCTTTACAACTAAGTTCGGCGGAAGTGATGAGCAAGCTGAAGCACCGGCACAAGAAGAAATGCTGGTAGAGGAAACTGTCGAAGAGACGGTTGTTGTTAAGCCAGTATTCCAAACGTTTGAGTCAGAAGTGGTTTACTCAGTGAGCTTCAAATTTGATAGTGCGGAGCTAACACCTGAAAGTGAAATGGCTCTTAAAGAAGTGGCTTCTTTCATGGGTGAATACCCACAGGCAACGGTTGACGTTGTTGGTTACACAGATACCAGCGGTCCGGCAGTATACAACCAGAAGTTATCTGAGCAGCGCGCTCAGTCAGTAGCCGATGTGATTGCAGAATACGGTGTGAACCAATCACGTATTCATGTTGAAGGCGCAGGCGAGAGTAATCCAATCGCGACCAACGAAACACGTGACGGACGCATTGAGAACCGCCGTGCAGAAGTTACCGTGAATGAGTTTGAATATGAAGTTCAGCCATAGTTTGGACTGAATCAATCATTCTTGAACCAAAGCCCTGTTTTGACAGGGCTTTGTCATATTTATGAGAAAGTTACTTGCTAGTATGCAAAAGGTGAAATTAATCCATAAACCGATTTGTACATTCTATGGGTCAGGGTGTACTGTTAATGTGGCCATACTGTAACTAGATGATTGTTATCGTGTTGGTTGTCAGTTATAACGCGCGTGCGTTGTCGGTATATAAGGAAAAAACAATGAAAAAATTAGCAGCGGTAATTTCCACCACACTTCTTCTTGCTTCCACATCTGCAAATGCTCAGTTTTATCTTGGTGCTAAAGCGGGTGCATCTTGGCTCAATGATTCATGCTCGACTGGCCCTTGTGATGATAACTCCTGGGCGCTAGGTTCATTTGCAGGTTACGAGTTCAATGACATGATTAGTCTTGAGCTGGGCCTTGATACACTGGGGGAAACCACTGGTTATGGTTACACAGATGCAGGTTTGAGTTCTTACTCTCTTGCACCGCGATTCACCATGCCGCTTTCACAAAAGTTTGATGCGTTTGCTAAAGTTGGTGGTGCCTATGTGGAATACGGAAACAAAGATGATAGCTCTCTTCTTGGTGCTTTAGGTGTCACCTATGCCTTTATGCCTACCATCGATTTCCAACTTGAGTATCAGCGTTTAACTGACATCAACATTGATACACATCGCTTTAAAGGCAACGCTTTAACACTAGGTTTTATTGCTAAGTTTGGTGGCAGTGATGAGCCTGCGGCACAACCTGTACAAGAAGAGTTAATGGTTGAGGAAGTAGTTGAAGAAGAAGTGGTTGTTGAACCTATCGTGAAAACGTTTGAGACCAAAGTTGTTGACTCTAGCAGCTTCGCTTTAAATAGCGCAGAGTTGAAACCAGAAAGCAAAGCGATGCTAGCTGAGTTGGTCGCGTTTATGACGGAATTCCCGCAATCTACGGTTGAAGTTGTTGGTTACACTGACTCTAGTGGTGCTGCGTCATACAACCAGAAACTGTCCGAGCGACGTGCTCAATCAGTGGCTGATGCGCTAGAAGAGCAGGGAATTGATGCTTCTCGAATCAGTGCTCGTGGTGAAGGGGAAAATAACCCAATCGCTTCTAATGAAACACAGCAAGGGCGTGAACAGAATCGTCGTGTAGAAATCATGGTGCCAGCGTTTGAGTATCAAGCTCAATAACTAATTGATGTTCTTATTAATGACAACGCCTCGAATGAAAATTCGGGGTGTTTTTATTTGAGGTCAATACTGTTTAGTCTTCCCATGAATTCGAGAATTTCTAGGTTGTCTTTATTGGCTTCCAGTAACGCTTTCTTAGTTTTGGTGTATGCAGCCAATCTACCGTGCTTTTTGATTGAACATACGACGCTTTGATAGATTAGCTTGCCGCTTTTGTCGTAAGTTCGCCAAGCAGCAATATAGCATTCATCTTTCGCGTCAGGATTGGTTTTGGTTGGGCGTGGTTTAAAGATGATCTTAGGTTCTACAGAGTGAGGCAAACGGGTCATTAAGTAAGGGTCTTTGAGCAACTTACGCCAAAATTTCCCCCACATTTCACTTCCAAGCTCGTTACGAAGTTTAATTGCCTTCTGCAGCCCTTTCTTCTCACCGATACGAACATAACCCACAGAACGGTGCAGCACCGTGTCATCAGGTGTATGGATGTGGATTTTAAAAGCGGTTTTGGCTTTAGATATAAAGCGATGACCAGTGTTGGTGGTCAAGTTACTTTTCTTCATTAAATTCTTATGAATAATTTTATTAATAACTATTTTAGTTGAATGTCAGCAATTGTTGAAGCCCCGATTTTTCTCTCACGAACTAGCTCGAGTAGTCCCTTCTCGTTTCATTGATATGCGCATGACATAGGCTGACATTCCATTACTCAAGTACGACAGAATTCGATAATAAAACACTGTACATTTGATCTCAGATTTATGAGGGAGTATTTGAAATGTTGAGAACATTTTCTGTGATAGCGCTGTCTGCCGGCTTGACAGCATGTGCTTACAACCAAAAACCCGTAGTGGATATGGCTGGTGTCGATCAGCAGCAATACGATGCCGATTTTACGTATTGCCAAGGGTACGCTGAGCAAGTCGACAAAGGAGAAGCGGCGAAAACCGAAGCAACAAACGGTGCAGTATCAGGCGCTGTCATTGGAGCCGTGGCTGGCGTTATTCAGGATGGTGTCGGAGGCGCGGTTGTTGGTGCTGCGGCTGGTGGCGCTGTCGGCGCGAGTGCTGGGGCTTTGGGTGGCGCTAATGACTCGACGAAAACTCAGTCTTTGGTCTTACGTAAGTGCTTAGCCAACAAAGGTTATACCGTGTATGACCTTGAGTGATTGCTTTTAAAGGCATCACAAGAGTATGACGCTAAGCAATGCAAGTTCTGTGCGAGTAGCGCAGCGACGCGTTGCTCCCTGTCCGGTTAACACAAATGATGTAATGCTATGAACGGATTGAATACTGATAGGTCGAAAGGCATCAGCTATGCCATTTTTACCGCCTTACTTGCACTGTACTTTACCGTTGTCGTTAATTTACCGTTTTACAAAGAGTTGCACACGATATACAGCCACTCAGATACTGTAAATATTGGCTTCTTGCTGTCTATTCCTCTGTTTCTGTGGGCATCTCTGAACTTTCTGTTTAGTCTTTTTAGTTGGCCGTATCTGACTAAGCCTTTCTTCATTGTACTGCTGATTTGCTCAAGTATTGTCAGCTATGCCGGATACAATTATGGGGTGTTATTCGACCTGTCGATGATGGCTAACCTGTTTGAGACCAATCAAAGTGAAGCACTTTCTTATATCAGCGTTTACTCTGTTGGGTGGGTCGCTGTGATGGGCGGGCTTCCAGCACTGGCCGTCGCTAAAATTAGATTTAAATCGCCTCACCCATTGGGTTTGATCCAAAGCAAGTTGCTTTCGATGGTGATCTCTATTGTTGTGGTGACGGGTGTTGTTGGGTTGTACTATCAGAATTATGTTTCCGTTGGTCGCAATCATCATACGTTGAATCGAGTGTTGATTCCGACCGAGTTTTTTTCCAGCCTCTCTCGTTATATTAAAAGGCATTACTTTGTCGTTCCAGTGAAATACCACCAGTTGGGGTTGGACGCACAACAATCTGCCGAGGCTTTAGAAGCTGCCAAGTCTAAACCAACGTTAGTGGTATTTATGGTCGGTGAAACAGCGCGAGCACAAAACTACCAATTGAACGGCTATAACCGGGAAACCAATCCTTACACTCGGGATATGGGCGTGATTTCGTTCCAAGATGTGAGTTCATGTGGCACCGCGACTGCAGTATCGGTCCCCTGTATGTTTTCTAATATGGATCGATATCACTTTGATCGCCAACTCGCTGATAATCAAGATAACGTCTTAGACATTCTAAAGCGGGCGGGAGTCGATGTGCTTTGGCGTGATAATGATGGTGGTGATAAGCAGGTAGCCAAAAATGTTGCTAAGGAAGAGATAGCGCATGCACCGACCGATCCGCAATGCAATGGAACTACGTGCTATGACATGGCGTTGCTTGAGAATTTTGAACAACATGTCGATTCCCTTAAAGGTAACCGAATGATGGTGATGCATTTGATTGGCAGTCATGGCCCGACTTACTTTCAACGTTATCCGAAAGACAGAGCAATGTATTTTCCTGATTGTGAACGCTCCGACATCGAAAACTGCACACCAGAGCAAATCATCAACTCCTACGACAACAGCATCCTTTATACCGATTACGTCGTGAGTCAGACGATAGGCAAACTGGAAGCACTGCAGGAACAATTCAACACGGCGCTCATCTATGTTTCCGACCACGGAGAGTCGCTGGGTGAAGAAGGCATCTACTTACATGGCTTACCTTATAGCCTTGCCCCAAACTTTCAAAAACGAGTGCCTTTCTTGTTGTGGATGTCGCCAGGTTTCAAGCAAGTGAAACACATTAATACGCGTTGCCTTCAGCAAGAGGCTCAACAAACGGGTATCTACTCTCACGACAATGTCTTTCATTCGCTGCTTGGGATGATGGACGTAGCGACACAAGAGTATCAGAGCAAACTTGATATTTTCAGTGCGTGTCGGGTTGAGAATAATTAATCCCACGCGGGAAAAAAGTTCGTGAGTAATTCTTGACCTGTCTAAAGCTTCACACTTTATGATGCGTTCATCTTGAAAGAGAAGAAGGAAAAAGATCTATGCATTATTCGTTGTATCACCCGAGTCAGGCTGAAGAGATCAAGCAACTATTTTTAAACACTTTCAGCGATTCGGAGGGGGAAAGTGAGGGGCTGCTTGTATCGAATCTAGCGTTTGACTTGATGAAAAATACCGAAGCCTCCAAGGTTGAGGTCTATGTCGCTACAGAAGAAAGCCGCATTGTTGGGTGTATCTTGCTGTCAACAATGAACTTTGACTCTAAGGCGAGTGCGTATTTATTGTCTCCGGTCGCTATTGCTACCCAGTATCAGGGCAAGGGCATTGGTCAGGCATTAATAGGTTACGCCTTGAAAGAGCTTAAAGAGAAAGGCGTCGAATTGGTAATGACTTATGGTGATCCAAACTTTTATTCTAAAGTGGGCTTTCAACAGGTGGAGACATCCATCATTGCATCGCCGTACCCATTTACTCAACCGCAAGGCTGGCTTGCAAATTCACTCAATGGTAATGCTTTTGACACTGTTTTAGGTAAGCCTGTTTGTGTCGAAGTGTTCAATCATCCCGATCTTTGGTAGTTGAGATTCATCAGACGCTGAGTGTTGGAAGCGCTTTTATTAAGGCTTTACGTTCTCACCTATTTTATTGTGTAAATGCCAGATAAGAAGCGTGGTATTTGACGTGTATCTTACAGTTACTCAGTGGCTTTTGAATTATCATCTTGCGCCTGAAACAGAGATGAGTGCGTTATGAATTACAACAAAGAATACCATCGCAATGGAATCGTACAGTTTGATGCCGCTAAAGAGTTGATTCGACTTTTACCCACTAAGGTTGGGCGTTTGCTTGATGTCGGATGTGGCTCAGGTAAAGTCGCTCACTTGATACACGATCACTCATCACCTCAAACCATGGTGGCGATAGATGTGTCGTCGGAAATGCTCGAACAGGCACTACACCTTTACCCTGACAGCCCGATTGACTTCGTGCATGCAGACATTGTTGATTATGCCTCTGAGGAAGGGTTTGATGTCATCACATCGAATTCCTCTTTTCAGTGGTATCAAGACTATGATGCCGCATTGTCGGCAATTAGAACGGCCCTGAAACCAGATGGTATGTTTGTGCTTCAGACTCCTTATAAACAAGACTGGTGTCCACAGGTCTCAAACCTAATGAGTGAGTTTTTTCGAGACTTTTACCCTCAACTTGGGCGAGACTTTCGCATGGTCTGTATGCACTTAGAGCATGAGAGGGAATACCGTGAAATGTTTGAGTCGAGAGGTTTTAGTGTGATTTCAATGATGCCAAAAGAGTTTGAATATTCTTTTAGTGGGGAGGAATTCAGACAGTTCTTCATGTCAGGGGCATATAAAGTGTATACCTCGGAGAAAAGCTACTCTCTACCGATACCGCCAGCGTTTGCTGCTGATCTAGAAAATTTTATCGATAAGACGGTACGCAGTCAGCAATGTATCGAGGTGAGTATTTCTAGGATATTGGCTTGCTTTGGTCGTGATGACTAGATCAGATAGCATAGGTAAGTCATGAACAATAAAAAGCTCGGACAACAGTCCGAGCTTTTTGGTTTTGAAGAAGGCTAATTAAGCATAGTTGGAGTTTTCATCTAACTCAGAAGAGTCATTTTGTTTCTTTGCTTTTAGAATGTTGTAAGTAAACACTAAAGCATAAAGTACAGGAATTAGTGCCACAGCATAGCCGACTTTAAATAAATAATTATCAGCAATCTTTTGTAATAGTGTTAATGATGTTGATGAATTAAAGAATAATCCGATCCAAATAACAGTATATAATGCTTGGCCAATAGTACTTGAAATAATAGAACGTGCCCAAATTGGCGCTTTATGCAACTTCATACTGAGTTTTCTGAAAATAAAGTTGTTAGCTTGGTCAGCAGCAAGAATACACAGGCTATTAATCAGGTATAAATATATAAGTGGCTCGAATACCTCTTTATAAGGAGATTTAATATCAAAGGTAAAAAAGGTAACCGCGATTAATCCAGAGGCGAGTGCACACATTCCTGCGCCAAAATAGGTTGTCGATTTAGCATACTCGTATCTAAGTGTTGCGTTGATCGTATCGAGGACTAGGAAGGTTAATGGGAATATTAAAATACCAGCAGGCTGCCAGGTGCCGAATATTTCAACACTATGCGGCGACATAGGAATCGCAACTAAGAGAGAGGCGAGATAAAGCGCGGTAAGGAACCCATACCATTTAATATCAAATTTGGTAATAGGATCCATCGCGTGGATCAAATCTCGATGCTCTTTTTTGAAAAATACAACCAGTCCTTTGTTGATAAGCCCTCTAGCTGGTGAGCTTAAAACATAGTCATTGTCTTCGTTTGTGTAATATATTAAGCCATTTTCAACCTTCAACAAGTTTAAGCTTCTTGTCATTGATATGTTCCTTACTTATTTTTGTTATAACCTTGCCAATTGGAATATAGTCTTTTTCAGGTTCATGAGGATACCAAGCTAAGTTGATAAAATTGTCAACTCTAAACAGCTCTATAATATCTTCACCGTTCTGAAATAAATAATTTCCAGCACCAAGCTTCTTAGTGCTGACTATATTTATAGATTCATCATTGTAAATGAGTTTGTGGAACTTGGATATTGGCATACCAGTTTCAAAAAAACCAATCTTTTGAAGCTTTGAGTTAACAATTCCTTCGACATCATAATCACGTTCGTAGGTACCAGTGCGCTCAACACCGGTCATCAGCCATTCGTAGGATACATTAAGTGTCTTCGCTATTTGGGTCATGTTCTTATGTGGGTTTTTAATTTTGTTATTAAGAAGCTTGCTCATATAGCCTCTTTCAATACCCACTTTCCTAGATAGCTCAGCTGCAGAAACGCCTTTAACAAAAAGAATTTCTTTTAACCGCCCGCCAATAGTGGTGACATCTTTCAATATGCTTCTCCGAGTCGTTTTTTATGAACTGTTACACAGTATGAGATTATTTTTTGTTGAAAAAAGTTTCACGTTTGACAACAAATTGATGCATATATTACACTTTTTTCCATCGAGAAGCTCAAGTGTCAGTGAGCACTTCTTGTAGGACAATGCTTAGATTGAGATCTAAGCACTCATTTCTCATGGCTAAACTGGTTTTAGGTATGGGTTATGTGCTCTGACGATTGTTCGAACTTGCCACTTTAGCCAGGTGGCATTATTGGAATCCGCCTAATGAACACCTTGGTATGGAACCAATGTTAATTATCCTTGTTTCAACACTCTTCTTGTTGGACCTCTTCCCTGATTGGGAAGAGGTTTTTTATTGCTTTACAGAGAAGTTGTCGTAATGGATGGAATAGACAGGCGAGAGATAAAATTATAGATACAAAAAAGCCAGACCTACTTACGTTAGATCTGGCTTGTATATGATGTGGCGCTCCCGACAGGATTCGAACCTGTGACCTATCCCTTAGGAGGGGATCGCGCTATCCAGCTGTGCCACGGGAGCTTGGGTTCATCATACTGAATTAAAACAGGATGTTAAACCTTAACTCACTGATTTAAAGCATCTTGTGCATAACATCGCCAATTTGAATGCTGCCTGCAAGCTCAGGCTGATCAACGGTAAGCTCCGCTTCGTTTTCATACACTCGAGACACGGTGAGAGTAATGTCTGATTCTGTCACCTTATTACGCGGCAAACCACGTTGATCGATAAAGGAACCTGTGTGCCAAAGTTTGAGTTTATCGCCTTGCTGAACGCCGTGGATACGGCCTAAATCCATGGTAAGGACATTGTTCCACTTTGAAATGATCTCTGGGAGTGTGATCTTACATGACACTTCTGACTCCAGATCTAACATGATGTTACGGCTGACACGGAGCATCATGTCACCGTATGTTGACGCCCAGAAGCGGGCACTTTTCGTATCCACTTGGCTGGTTTTGGGGAATGGCCAACGCGCAACTTCACGATAATTGCGGTTATAAACTTCATTACCTGTTTTTCCATCAAATACGGTCATCTCTAGTGCAAACTGACGGTTGATGATGTCATCTCTTAACAGCTTCTGTTCAATAGTGGCAGTTAAGTCGGTGATGACGCCACCAATGATATATTGAGCGCCGGTGTCTTGCGCGATCATTTTGAGGCGTTCAGGGTAACGTTGGCTGATCTCATAGTCTGTGGTGCCAACAGAGACAAAGTTGGCTGATTGCTGGTCAAGTTGGCGATTAATTACCATAGCAAAATCGTCCCCCACACTATAAATCTGGCCCATTACTGCTTGTTGAGGTGACTCTACATCGATATTGCCGACCAAAAACGTTTTCTTGTACTGGCTGACATGGCAACCCGTTGCCGATGGGTAGATATCAATACGCGCTTTGACAAACATGACGCCACTGCGGACTTTCTGCTCATCGACCAAGATATAGCGAACTTCGGTATTGCTGAATTGGTACTCTTTACGCTCACTTTCGAGTAGCGGCCTCAAGTTGGAAATGCTGCCGATATCGGCGCCAGAAAAGCTGACGGCTTTATAAATAGCATCTTCCAATGCATGAATACGAGCGACTTCTTCAGAGGAAACCACAGTGGCGGTTCCGGTCACTTCATACCATCCGGCAGACGCTATACTCGCGTACAGCGAGGCGTAAATGGTTGAAATCAGGACAAGAAGCGATTTTTTCATATTCATCTTCCAAGTTGGTTCATTTTTTGCTTGTTCTATCTTAGCTGATTTAGGCATTGCCGTTCTGAATGGTTGCAGATTTAGAAAAGCAAAGACTGTTCCACTTTTTATGAGAGATAGGAAATGGAACCAATCAGTGCCTAATATGTATCGGAGATTAGAGAATGAAAAGATGGCTAACGCTAGTGCCAGTGGTGTTTCTCACCGCTTGTGCCTATGCCCCAATATACAACGGTAAAGAACCGTACCCAGGCTCCCAGTTTATGCTGATGGAGAGTCCGCGTCATACTCTTGACTTCTTTATTGAGAGTATGACTGAAGATCTGATGATCTCGAACACCAGTGTGTCTGCGCGGACACCAATTGCCGTCACCTCTTTTGTTGATCTACAAAATATGGACGCGACGAACTGGTTGGGTAATTCGGTATCAGAAGGGTTCATTCACCAATTCCAACGCCGTGGCTTTAAAGTGGTTGATTACAAAACGACGGGATCTATCCAAGTGACGCAGCAAGGAGACTTCGCCTTCAGTCGTGACTGGAAAGATTTATCTCAGGAGCAAGATATCCAATATGTCCTGACAGGGACCATGCTTCGTCAAGAAGGCGGTGTTTTGGTTAACGCTCGTGTCGTCGGTATGCAGTCACGTGTGGTCGTTGCCACTGCTCAAGGTTTCTTACCTGCGGATCGAATTGGCCGTGACCTAGACACACTTAACAGTATCCGAACTGAAGATGGCGTTTTGATTCGCTCAGACCCTACAATAAGACAACCTTACACGGTTATTCTGCGTCCATAGGGAGTTGAGATGAAGAAGTTATTTTTACTGGCGGTTGCGTTGATTATGGTTGGCTGCCAACCTTTGCAGAATATGCGCCCAGATGATTGGTTAACAGCGGTTGGCTATGCCAATATCAGTGAGCAGAAAGGCCGCACAGATGAAGAGCGTCAGGTGCGAGCGATGCGCGCCTCTAAGATTGATGCCTATCGAGAACTGGCTGAGCAAGTATATGGTATGCGAGTGAGCGGACGTGCAGATTTACAGGATCAACGTTTAGGGACTGAACTAACCTCAGGTGCTGTAGATGGTGTCATTCGTGGTGCTGAAGTGGTGCGCAGTTACAAAGTGGGCGACAGTTACGTTACTGAATTGCGTTTGGACATCAAGAAGATGAACAAGCTCCGTGATTATGGTGAAGTGCAGGTCGTTCCGGAAAAACGCCAACAAACTCTTTTCTAAATTTCTCTCTAAATCTTCGATCAAAAAAAGCGGCAATCATTGCCGCTTTTTTGTTTTCAGGTTGGTTAGGCTTTGATATTAGTGCCTAAGGTAGTGACATTCTTGGTTTGACCCTCTGCTGTGTATGTCATACCCAGTTTGCCCTGAGTTTGTTGCATTAGGTTATTCAGCTTATTGAAGCTTAATTGTGCGCGTTGCAAAGCTTCACCGTTTACTGCATTCGCTTGTTGGCAATCATGGACGATAGAACGAATTTGATCGACTAGAGGGCTCAACTCTGGATCATTGGTCAAAGTCGCCACATCGGGATGCTGGCTAATACGTTGGTCAGTCTGTTGAAGCTGGTTAATTAAAGTGAGTTTTTCTTTGGCAAGCTGTTCGATTTCTTTAGCGACCCTGCTAGCGATCGCAGCTTTCTCTTTCTCTAACAGCAATGAAAGATCTGTTGCGCTTTTGAGTTGGAACTCAACTAAACTGCTTAGGGCTGCCATGACAGAAACTCGTTACTCGAAACCACCAAGTTCTTTCTCGAACTTGATCATATTATCAGCCAGCTTTTGCGGGTCAACGCTGTAAGAGCCATTTGCAATAGCTTCTTTGATAGCGGCAACTTTTGCTTGGTCAAAGCTTGGCTGGCTAGCAAGTTGGGTATGCATTTCACCGACTGCCTTACCTTGTTTACTTAAGGATACAGAGTCTTGTGCAACTTCTGACTTCTTTGCTGAATCAGTTGCAGAAGGGCTATTTTCATTACGCGCTGTGCTTCTTGTCGACGTTGTTACCGTCTGCCCAGAGCGTATGTTATCAATGCCTGCCATATGTGTGAGCCTTTCGTGTTTAGAATCTTATGTTGTCAATATCGACTAGAGTAGGGATTACTTTAGGCTTTTTTTAAATTGATCAGAAAATAACCGTCACTTCCGAGATCCCTGTGACTCTCCCTTCAATTATACGGTTGGATTTTGTATTTTTCACTCTTATCTGTTCACCATGTGACCCATCTGTGAGGGCTGTGCCCTTAGTTGTGATGGTCATACCAGACTTTACGGCTTTGATTGTGACCGTTTCATTGCGGCAAACTACGCATATATCATTGCTTTCAATAACTTCGCCAGCACGCAGGTTTTTCTTTGTTTTTGCGCCAATTACGGCATCAATGTTGGAAAAGCCTTGCCGCCTGAAGCGTTGCAAGTCTACCATATTAATAGTGACATCTTGTCGTGAGATAATCTGGCCTCGGCTAAGCGGCCCAACGAGCGTAACTTGAGGGCCAGAGCGCGTCAGTCTGACAGGAACATATAATTTCCAGTTATCTTCGCTACACTCTACTAACACAGTGATGTTACTGGCGTTGGGGTTGGTAGAGGAGGAAGAGGCGTCTAAATTGCTTGGGCAATCGGTGGCAAAGACACGGCTATCAATATTTGCCGCTCTTGCCTCTAACGTACCGCCTGTAGGCCATTCGATGGTCGATAAGACGTACTCTTCTGCTGCTTGTTGAATACTGATAATTTGCTCAGGCGTGGCTGATGTTGCTGAAAAACTAAAGAAAAAGCATAAAAAGACGATAGACTTATAAAAGTTTTTATAGAAAGCTCTACAATTAGTTATGGAAAATGAGCATAAGTGTGATTTTGAGTATGTCATTCTATTTCTCTAATAGTTTTACATGGCCGTTAGTAGACTACCATTTTTTTTAGCATGAAAGTTTGAGATGGAGATGAGCTTATGTCGGGTATTCTTGATTCGGTGAATCAGCGTACGCAACTCGTCGGTCAAAACCGATTGGAACTCCTAACGTTTCGTCTGATGGGGCGACAACGTTATGGAATTAACGTATTTAAAGTAAAAGAGGTACTTCAGTGCCCTAAGCTTACTTCAATGCCAAACTTGCACCACCTAGTCAAAGGGGTGGCTCATATCCGTGGCCACACTGTTTCAGTTATTGATTTAAGTTTAGCTGTTGGCGGCCGTCCGACTACTGACGTTGAAAAAGCTTTTGTTGTGATCGCTGAATTTAACCGTACGATTCAGGCTTTCCTTGTAACGTCCGTAGAGCGTATCATCAACATGCATTGGGAAGCGATCCTGCCACCACCTGAAGGTGCTGGTAAATCCAACTATTTGACTGCTGTCACCAACATTGATAATGAGCTCGTCGAAATTCTTGATGTAGAAAAGATCCTTGCAGAAATCGCGCCAGTGGATGAAACAATGGACGCTTCAATCGGTGAGGAGATAGCCCAGGTTGAATCAGAGAAAGAGATAGTTCGCCGTATTTTGATAGCTGACGATTCAACGGTAGCGCGTAAGCAGGTTGAACGTGCAATTACATCACTGGGTTTTGAAGCGATTGCTGTTATTGATGGTAAGCAAGCTTATGAGAAGCTGGTAGAAATGGCAGCAGAAGGTAGTATCTATGACCAGATTTCTTTGGTTATCTCAGATATCGAGATGCCTGAAATGGATGGCTATACCTTAACAGCAGAAATAAGGCGTAACCCTGATCTTAAAGATCTTTATGTTATTCTCCATTCATCACTCAGTGGTGTATTTAACCAAGCGATGGTCGAACGTGTGGGAGCCAACTCCTTTATTGCGAAATTCAACCCTGATGAACTTGGTAATGCAGTGAAGACTGCGCTTACTGAATAAAGAGAAGTAAATGACAGCGATAACTATAAGCGATCAAGAGTATCGTGATTTCAGCCGTTTCTTAGAATCTCAATGTGGCATCGTACTAGGTGACAGTAAACAGTACTTAGTGAGGAGCCGGTTAAGCCCTCTTGTGACAAAGTTTAAGCTCAGCTCTTTGTCCGATCTGCTACGAGATGTTGTCACTGGCCGTAACCGAGAGTTACGTGTTGCCGCTGTTGATGCTATGACAACCAACGAAACACTGTGGTTTCGTGATACTTACCCGTTTGAAGTCCTTGCTAATAAATTATTGCCGGAAGCGGCGGCAAACAAACGACCAATAAAAATTTGGTCAGCGGCAAGTTCTTCTGGTCAGGAGCCGTATTCTATGGCAATGACCATTCTCGAAACCCAACAGCGTAAACCAGGAATGTTGCCGAGCGTATCTGTAACGGCAACGGATATTTCCGCAAGTATGTTGGATATGTGCCGTGCAGGTGTTTACGATAATCTTGCCTTAGGGCGTGGTTTGTCTCCTGAACGTCGTCGCAATTTCTTTGAAGATGCTGGCGATGGCCGGATGAAAGTTAAAGACAATGTTAAGCGTCTAGTTAATTTCCGCCCTCAAAATCTAATGGACAGCTACGCTTTGCTCGGCAAGTTTGACATCATTTTCTGTCGTAACGTATTGATTTATTTCTCTCCGGACATGAAATCACAGGTTTTAAATCAGATGGCTAACAGTTTAAACCCTGGTGGATACCTACTACTTGGGGCGTCTGAGTCTTTAACTGGGCTAACTGACCGTTTCGAGATGGTCCGATGTAACCCAGGTATTATTTATAAACTTAAATAAGCCGAATCCATTTAACTCAAGCCCAGCTACTCGCTGGGCTTTTTCGTATTTGGATTATTTCTCTATACTTACAATGACATTCCATTGCTCCACAATTTCACATTTTGGCGTGGTAATTGCTGATGAGCTTATAACAAAGAAATTACGATTCAATTAAAGTTGGTACGCTAATTGCTTTGTTATTCAGTAGTAACGGTCAGTTCTTTATGTAGAGGTTAACATGGCTATATCTTTCGACAATGCATTAGGTATCCACCAATACACGGTGGGCGTACGTGAGCGCAATGCTGAGGTGATTTCCACCAACATTGCTCAAGCGAACACTCCTGGCTACAAATCGAAAGGCATGGACTTCCAAAAGGCATTGCAGGCGGCAACATCGGGGGCAAGCATTGGGCTTAGTCGTACCGACAGTCGGCATATTCCTGCCTCTACGCAAGTGACAGGGGAAGTGCTTTATCGACTTCCGACTCAACCTGACACCGGTGATGGCAACACGGTGGATGTAGATTTAGAGCGTAACTTGTTTATGCAAAATCAAATCAGACACCAGGCATCACTTGACTTCTTAGGAAGTAAATTCAAGAACTTAACTAAAGCATTAAAGGGGAGTAACTAGATGAGCTTGTTTAACGTTTTCAATGTAACTGGTTCTGCCATGAGCGCTGAATCTGTTCGTCTAAATACCACCTCAAGCAACTTGGCAAATGCCGACAGTGTCTCTAGCTCTGCGAAAGATACTTATAAAGCTCGCCATGCTGTGTTTGGTGCTGAGTTAAGTAAGGCTAAGTACGGTCGAGACCATACGGTGCCGGTACAAGTGTTAGGGATAGTTGAAAGTGATAAACCGCTTGATGCGGAGTACAACCCAGAGCACCCACTCGCAAATGACGATGGCTATATCTACAAGCCAAACGTTAATGTGATGGAAGAAATGGCTAATATGATTTCTGCTTCTCGTTCATACCAAACGAATGTTCAAGTAGCAGATGCAAGCAAACAAATGCTGCTGCGTACGCTGCAGATGGGTCAATAAGGATAGGAGGTAACATATGGCCGGGGGCATTAATAATAATGTTGGTCAGAGTGGCTTGTCCTATGTTGACCAGCTTAAACAACTTCAGGACAAGAATAAGCCTGATGAAACAACAGGTAAGCAGGATCTTAAACAAGAAGACTTCTTATCGTTGCTCACCAAGCAGCTTGCCCAGCAAGACCCGTTTAAGCCGGTTAGCAATGACCAGATGATTGCTCAGATGGCGTCGTTTGCGACGGTAGATGGCATCGGCAAAATGAACAATCAGTTTGAAACACTGAATGCGTCGATGACTTCTAACCAAGCACTTCAGGCATCATCACTTGTTGGTCGAGACGTATTAGTCCCGGGTGCAGCAGGGGTGAAGGCTGATGATGGCTCCATGGCTGCTATGGTCAAACTACCTCAATCTGTTGATAACCTGATGGTGCGAGTAGAAGATCAAATGGGGCAGCTGATCCGTACCTTCGATGTCGGTTCTAAACCTGCAGGTGACAACCGCGTTGAGTGGGATGGTAAAGATCAAAACGGTAATCCATTGCCGGCTGGCAAATACAATGTGAAAGCATCAGGTTTGTTGGACGGGCAGGCGAAAGATTTTGAAGTTTCGACTTACGCTAACGTAAATAGCGTATTGCTTGGTAAAGGTGATGGTAACGTACTACTCAATCTGGCTGGCTTTGAGTCGCCAGTTCGACTTGCTGAAGTACTAGAAGTTGGCAAAGCGTAATCACGCTGGCTAGATAGGAGATTTTGGAATGTCTTATGTTGCATTAAGCGGCTTGTCCGCAGCTCAGTTAGATCTGAACACAACCAGTAACAACATTGCGAACGCGAACACATATGGCTTTAAAGAGTCCCGTGCCGAGTTTGGTGATGTTTACTCTAATTCACTGTTCACCCATGCTAAGACCACGCCTGGTCAGGGTGTACAAGCCGCTAAGGTTGCACAGCAATTCCATGAAGGTTCAAGTATTTATACCAATAACCCAATGGATTTGCGTGTCTCTGGTACTGGCTTCTTTGCTGTTGCTAAAGATCGTCTGGCACCAACGACCAACGAGTTGACACGTAATGGCGCGTTTCACCTGAACAAAGATAACTACATGACAACAGCGAATGATGAGTTCCTGTTAGGTTATCAGGTCAACAAAGACACGGGCGATGTACTGTCTTACGAGCCTTCACCAATTAATATCCCGAAAGAGTTTGGTAAACCTAAGCAGACTTCGAATATTGATGTAGGCGTTAACTTGCCTGCTGGTGGGGAGTTGAAAGACCCTGCATTGTTTGATTTTTCTGATCCGGAAACCTACAACCGTTCAACGTCTTCGACTATCTATGACTCCATGGGTCAGTCGTACAAGTTGACGACTTACTACTTGAAAGATCAGAACCAAGCCAATACTTGGCAAACGTATTACACCGTTACTGATAGCGCTGGTGAGAAGCCAATCAACATAGTTGGTGGTGATGCAACGGCGCCTACGGGTCATGTTGGTCACACTATGCGATTCAATAATGATGGTACGTTAGCAAGCCTGAACAACGGTCAGAATATTGTTTCTGAGCCACTTGGTACAGGTGCAACCCCAGTAGAGCTAAATGGTGCGGATGTCAACCAAGCGCTATCATTCGGCCTGCAGGATGCGACACAGTTTGCCGCTCCATTTGAATTAACCAAGTTTGATGAAGATGGTGCAACGACTGGCTTCCTGACCAAAGTTGATTTCGATGAGAACGGTAGCGTGCTTGGCACTTATTCGAATGGTGAGAACATTATCTTAGGTCGAGTTGCATTAGTCCGAGTGCCTAATGAGCAAGGTCTGGATAAGAAAGGTGGTACTCAGTGGGATTCAACTCAGTTCTCTGGCAACAAGATTTGGGGCGAATCAAACAAGGGCTCCTTTGGTACGATTTCGAGTGGTGTGCTTGAGCAAGCCAACATCGATATGACACAGGAGCTGGTGGATCTTATCTCTGCTCAACGTAACTTCCAAGCGAACTCACGTTCTCTGGAAGTGCACAACCAAACTCAACAGAACATCCTGCAGATTCGTTAATCACGGTTCTGAGAGTTTAAAGACATTCCGCAATCATCTGAATAGCAGGCTAGTGGCAACAACCAGCTTGCTATTATTGCCACCTATGGCAATTCTTTTCATCTATTACTCTTCATGATACAAAATCACTAGTTAACTTGTTGATAATTAACGGTATATAAAACTGGCACACCATTTGCTTTAATTGATCTGAATTGTGATTATTGGAGCAAATTATGGATCGTGCACTGTTTCTCGCTATGAGTGGCGCAAAGCAGAATATGCAGGCTATGCAGCTTAGAGCGAACAACCTAGCAAACGTCAGTACCACGGGTTTCCGTGCTGATTTGGCGCAAGCCCGTTCTATGCAAGCATACGGTGATGGCATGCCAAGCCGCGTATTCAGCATGACAGAGCGTCCGGGCCATAATTTCCAGCAGGGTAGTGTGATTACTACTGGGCGGGACTTAGACGTCACCATTCAAGATCAAGGTTGGATCTCTGTTCTTGATAACACAGGCAAAGAAGGCCTTACTCGCAACGGCAACATGAAAGTTGATGTCAATGGCATGCTTACCACGGGGAATGGCAACTTAGTCTTAGGAGAGACTGGGGCGCCAATTACGATACCTATCCCAATCAGCAAAATTGAAGTTGGCACTGACGGTACGATTTCTGTAGTCCCTCAGGGCGCGCCAGCCGATGCGATAGAAATCGTCGATCGAATCAAGCTCACTAGCACTAATAATCAATCACTATACAAAGATGTTAACGGGTTATTCCGTTCCAAAGATCCTAATGCCGCATACGAGATGGATGCCGGCGTCAAACTGCTGACCGGTGCGCTGGAGGGCAGTAACGTCAATGCAATTGGCGAAATGACCAATCTGATTGACCTTCAGCGTCAGTTCGAGATGCAGGTCAAGATGATGAGCACGGCAGAAGAAATGGACAAAGCGTCTGACTCTTTGCTTCGTATGAGCTAACCAGATTATTAGGAGAGAGATATGCATCCTGCATTATGGGTAAGTAAAACGGGTTTGGATGCCCAACAAACCAATATTTCTACGATTTCAAATAACCTGGCGAACGCGTCAACGGTTGGTTATAAAAAGAGCCGTGCGGTATTTGAAGATCTGTTTTATCAGAACATTAATCAGCCGGGTGGTCAGTCTTCACAAAACACCGAGTTACCAAGTGGTTTGATGTTGGGTGCGGGTTCTAAAGTGGTCGCAACTCAAAAGGTTCACACTCAAGGTAATACTCAAACGACCAATAACAGTCTTGACATGATGATTGAAGGTGATGGCTTCTTCCAGATCCTAATGCCAGACGGCAACATTGGTTACAGCCGCAACGGCCAATTTACTGTTAACGATGAAGGTGTCGTGGTGACTTCAGGTGCTGGTTATCCACTAGAGCCAGAAATCGCCATCCCTGAAGATGCAATCAGCATTACGATTGGTACGGACGGTGAAGTGTCAGTGCGTGTTCGTGGCCAACAAGATAATCAGGTCGTAGGGCAAATTGCGACCGTGGATTTTGTTAACCCAGGTGGCCTTGAGCCAATCGGGCAAAACTTGTACTTACCAACTGGTGCTAGTGGCGATCCTCAAGAAGGTGTTCCTGGCTTTGATGGGTTTGGTGACATTCGTCAATCCATGTTGGAAACCTCTAACGTGAATGTGACGGAAGAGCTAGTCAACATGATCGAAGCGCAGCGTGTATACGAAATGAATTCTAAAGTCATCTCTGCCGTCGACAAGATGATGAGCTTCGTTAACCAGCAACTATAAGCCTGGAATATTGAGGAATTGCTAATGAATCGCTTACTGACCATTTTGGCTATTGCCCTGTTATCGGGCTGTTCGATGCTTGAAGCGCCAATTGAAACATCCGATGTTGTTCAGGGTACGACTACGGTAGATGCTGTTGAAGGGGATAAGTCTCAAGACGAAAGTTCAGGCATCGTTGATACGCTTCGCGGCAGAACCGATCCGGTTGCAGGTGATCCCGCTTGGGCGCCAATTCACCCCAAGCATCAGCCAGAGCACTATGCGGCAGAGACAGGGTCTCTATTCAATACGGTTCAAGCAAGCAGTCTTTACGATGATTCCAAGCCGCGTGGTGTAGGTGACATCATCACCGTAACTTTGGATGAAAATACTAAGGCAGCCAAAAGCTCGGATGCGGATCTGTCGAAAAACAACGACGCATCAATGGACCCGCTTGAAGTTGGTGGTCAACAGCTTAACATTGGCGATTACAACTTCTCATACAATTTAAGTAACGATAACAAATTCAGTGGTAGCGCAGCGGCCAACCAGAGTAACAGCATTTCTGGCTCGATTACTGTTGAAGTGGTTGAAGTACTGGCCAATGGCAATCTTGTGATTCGAGGTGAGAAATGGTTAACGCTCAATACGGGGGATGAGTATATCCGCTTAAGCGGCACGATCCGTCCAGATGATATCTCTTATGAGAATACAATTGCGTCAAACCGCATATCAAACGCAAGAATTCGCTACTCAGGCACAGGTACTCAACAAGATATGCAAGAGCCGGGATTCTTGGCACGATTCTTTAATGTGGCTTTATAAAGCCATCTGAAGTCGAAGTTTTGGCACAGAGTATTTAAGAAAGGTATCCCGATGAAGAAGCTGATTCTGTTATTGACGAGTTTGATCATTGCATCCACACCGGCTTATGCCGCACGTATCAAAGATGTGTCACAGGTGGCAGGTGTACGAAGCAACCAATTGGTCGGCTACGGCTTGGTCACGGGTTTACCGGGTACAGGTGAATCAACACCTTTTACCGATCAAAGCTTTAACGCTATGCTCGAAAATTTCGGTATTCAGCTTCCACCTGGTACCAAGCCGAAATCTAAGAATGTTGCGGCTGTGATTGTTACGGCTGACTTAGCGGCTTTTTCTAAGCAAGGCCAAACTATCGACGTCACAGTCTCCTCTATCGGCTCAGCAAAAAGCTTACGTGGTGGCACCTTAATGCAGACCATGTTGAAAGGTCTTGATGGGCAAATTTATGCCGTTGCACAAGGCAACTTAGTCGTGAGTGGATTTAGTGCTACTGGCGCGGATGGATCTAAAATCGTTGGTAACAACCCAACAGCGGGTATGATTTCTAATGGTGCGATTGTCGAGCGTGAAATCCCGTCACCATTTGGTCGTGGCGACTACATTACCTTTAATCTACTTGAGTCTGATTTTACAACAGCGCAGCGTATGGCTGATGCAGTGAATAATTTCCTTGGCCCACAAATGGCTCAAGCGATTGATGCTACTTCTGTCAAAGTCCGTGCTCCACGTGATATCTCTCAACGCGTTTCTTTCCTCTCTGCCATCGAGAACCTTGAGTTTAATCCGGCCGAGGGTTCAGCGAAAATTATTGTTAACTCTCGCACCGGAACGATTGTGGTTGGTAAACATGTGCGCCTTAAACCAGCTGCGATTACCCATGGCGGCATGACGGTCGCAATCAAGGAAAACCTTAATGTAAGCCAACCAAATGCATTTGGTGGTGGTGAAACGGTGGTGACACCCGATACGGATATCGAAGTTACTGAAGAACAGGGCAAGATGTTCAAATTCGAACCTGGCTTGACCTTAGATGATTTGGTCCGCGCCGTAAACGAGGTTGGTGCAGCACCGTCAGATCTTATGGCTATCCTCCAAGCGCTCAAACAGGCGGGTGCGATTGAAGGTCAGTTGATCGTAATCTAAGGAGAAGCGTTATGATTAACAATGGAAAAGACATCGGTTTCATCCACGACATCGCTAATCTCGACAAATTACGTCAGAAAGCGGTGGATGGGGATGAAAACAGTGAAAGAGAAGCACTGACTGCGGCAGCCAAGCAGTTCGAATCCATCTTTACTTCCATGCTGTTTAAATCGATGCGTGATGCTAACTCAACGTTTGAATCAGGGTTGATGGACAGCCAAAATCAGCAGTTTTATCGCCAGATGATGGATGAACAAATGGCGAGTGAACTTAGCTCCTCAGGCTCTCTTGGACTGGCTGATATGATCGTAGCTCAGCTTACTTCTGGGTCAGTGGAAAACCCTAATGCTGCCAGTCGCGAAGCCGACTTCGAAGCTTTGATGAACAAAATTGATAATGTCCGCCAGTCTCGCCGAGAGAATGCAGAGCTTGCTCCTGTTACTGCGGCTGCTTCAACACCCACTTCATTCGAGTCTCCAGAGTCTTTCGTGACATCCATGAAGCCGTATGCTGAAAAAGCAGCACGAGCATTGGGTGTGGACTCTTCATTGCTATTGGCTCAGGCCGCGTTGGAAACGGGGTGGGGGCAAAAAGTGGTCAGTAATAGCCGTGGTAGCAGCAACAACTTGTTTAACATCAAAGCTGATAAGAGCTGGGTTGGAGATAAGGTTGCGACGCAGACCCTAGAATATCATCAAGGTGTGCCGGTAAAAGAAAAAGCGGCATTCCGCTCGTACTCTAACTTTGAAGAAAGCTTTAATGATTATGTGCGTTTCTTGAATGATAACCCTCGCTACACCATGGCACTTCGCCACCAAGGCAACAGCGAGCAGTTTATTCATGGTATTCATCAGGCAGGCTATGCGACAGACCCGCAGTATGCTAGCAAGGTACTGAGAGTTAAAGCGCAAATCGATCAGATGTAAGCAGACTCACCTTCGGGTGAGTTTGTTTTTTAAGCACAGGTGCTTTACAGAGAGTGCTGACTACAATTTTGTTTTGTCGCAAAAATATTGACAGGAATAGCTTTCAGAAAAGCAAAATAATCCCGCATCCCGCATCCCGCATCCCGCATCCCGCATCCCGCATTTGGCACATATATTGCTATTAGTTAACTAAGTTATTCAGTTCTACTGATTTTATTGGGTTTCCTGGGGGCTATATGGCGTCTGATCTTCTGAATCTTGGTTCGCAAAGCGTACTGACGGCTCAGAGACAACTTAACACCACGGGTCATAACATCTCTAATGTAAATACAGAGGGTTATAGCCGTCAGTCGGTGATCCAAGGTGCGAATATGCCACGCCAATACGGCGGGGAAACCTATGGCATGGGCGTGCATGTGGAAAAAGTTCGCCGCTCTTGGGATCAGTTTGCCGTCAATGAGATGAACATCTCAACGACTAACTACGCTCACAAGGTCGATGATGAGGCTAACTTGGAAATGCTATCCAACATGTTGTCATCCGTCGCGTCGAAAAAAATTCCTGAAAATCTCAATGAATGGTTTGATGCGGTCAAGTCACTAGCGGATAGCCCTAATGATGTTGGCGCACGAAAAGTAGTGCTGGAAAAAGCAGATCTGATTACGCAGAACCTCAATGACTTCCACGAAACTATACGCAGACAGTCTGATGTCACGAACAAAAAACTCGATCTCGGCATTGAGCGAGTAAACCAGCTTGCCCTTGAAATCAGGGACCTGCATCGCTTAATGATGCGTACACCTGGCCCGCATAATGATTTAATGGATCAGCATGAAAAGCTGATAGCGGAGCTGTCTGAGTACACAAAGGTAACGGTAACGCCGCGCAAAAACGCTGAAGGTTTTAACGTTCATATTGGTAACGGACACACCCTAGTCTCGGGTACTGAGGCTAGCCAGCTAAAAATGATTGATGGCTACCCTGATGTTCATCAGCGTCGTTTGGCGATGATCGAAGGTAAAGGCATCAAAGCCATCACTACCAAAGATATCGACGGTAAGCTTGGTGCGATGCTGACGATGCGTGACGAGAAAATTCCGTACCTGATGGACGAATTAGGTAAGATGGCGACCGCGTTTTCTTATGATGTGAATGCACTTCAATCTCAAGGTCTGGATCTTAGGGGTAATATCGGTGGGTTAGTTTTTACTGATGTGAACTCTGAAGTAGTGGCCAAGTCCCGTGTGGTGACATCATCTAATTCAACTGCCGATCTGGAAGTGTACATTGAAGATACGAATAAATTGGTAGGTGGTCAGTACTCGCTTCAGTTTAACGGTGGTGATTACTATATAACTCGCCCTAATGGAGATATGTCGATTGTTCCTGTAGTTGGAAACTCAATATCACTTGACGGCATTCGTATTGATATCAACAACGGCCTGCAAGCGGGTGAACGAGTGTTGATCAGACCGACACGAAACGGTGCGGCGCAGATGAAGATGGCAACTAATGACCCATCTGCTATTGCCGCTCAGAGTTACGAAGCTTCAACGACGTTTGCCCAAGGTAGCGCGACTTTCTCTATTGATACTGCGGGCGATTTACGCGAATTCGAAGTGATCATCTCGCCGGACGGGAAGCAGTTTGCCGTCACAGACACCAAAGGCAAGATTCTACTTCAGCCTCAGGCTTACCCGCCAACAGGACCAGTGACTGTACAGGGCACCACGTTTGAGTTGTCTGCAGGGGCGATTGCTAATGACAAGTTCACCGCAAACCTTGTCCCATCCGAAGGTGATAACGGCAACTTACTTAAAATGCAGAATATCCAGACCAACAAACACCTCAATGATGGTGAATCAACGGTATTGGATATCTACCACAACCTGAATACTGACGTAGGCCTGCAAATGTCCACGGCGTCTCGCTTAACCGACGTATCACGTCTGGAGAAAGAAGCCGCGCAAGAAAGGGTCGCTTCTATCTCCGGGGTGAACCTCGATGAAGAAGCTGCCAACATGATGAAGTTTCAACAGGCTTACATGGCATCATCGCGCATTATGCAAGCGGCGAACGATACCTTTAACACCATATTGGCGTTGAGATAGGGGGGCAGATAAATGATGAATCGTATTTCCAGCTTCCATAACTATCAATCGGTACAGAATGATTTACGCCGCCAGGAAGCCAAAGTTCACCACAACCAAGCTCAGCTAGCTTCGGGTAAGAAGTTAATGCGAGCCAGTGATGATCCGCTAGCGACGCATTACATCCAAAACATCGGTCAACAGAAAGAGCAGTTACGCCAGTTTACCGATGCGATTGTACTTAGTCGCAACCGTCTAGAGCACCATGAAGTAATTATTTCCAATGCGGAACAGTATGCTGATGAAGCTAAGCGTACTGTCATGGAGATGATTAATGGTTCTTTATCACCTGAAGATCGAATCGCGAAGCGTCGTGAGTTGTTGGAAATTTCGAATAATTTCCTCAACCTCTCTAATGTGCAAGATGAATCAGGCAACTATATCTTTGCTGGAACTAAGCCGAAAAACCAGCCGTTTTTCCGTGATAAAGATGGTGATGTGGTTTACGCCGGTGATGATTACCAACGTAAGATGAAGATCTCTAACAGCTTGGAAATGCCAATCAACGATCCGGGCAGCAAACTGTTTATGGAAATCGACAATCCTTATGGAGACTTTGAGCCTCAATATGATCTCAAAGGTGTCTCAGAGTTGCTGCTTGAGCGAGCGATAAATACCAATCCAGATGACCAATCGACGTACAAAGTCACGTTTGTTGACATGCCTGATGGAAATTATGGCTATCAGCTTGAGCGTGATGGGGCGGTAGTTAAAGCAGATAACTTTGACCCTGCAATTGGGATTAAGTTTGAAGATGTCACGATTCAGGTCAAGGGCCAAATAACCAAAGGTGATGCGATTACCTTAGAGCCGCGAAAAACGTACAGCATCTTTGATACGTTTAAGCAAGCGATGAAATTAGCAGAAGGCTCAGTATCAGATACGTCAAATACTGCGGAGCTTCATCAGATTACTCAAGAGTTCCATGCGGCATTTATTCATCTGAACAAGGCAAGGACTGATGTCGGCGCTCGCCTGAATACGCTGGATATTCAAGAAGAACAACACGATGACTTTAAAATGACCTTGGCAAAATCCAAGAGTAACTTTGAAGACCTCGACTATGCCGATGCCATTATTGAGTTCAATGAAAACTCACGGGCGCTTCAAGCTTCTCAACAAGCATTCGGTAAAACCAAAGATTTAACATTATTTAATTACATCTAACTTCAATGCCATACGTGCTAAGCCGTATGTGCGAAGTCAGGTATTGCCCTTTGGTCAGAAACATCGCCTGTATGGCAATGGCAACTAAGTGGCAAATAGGCGGCAAGGTCATTGCCGCTACTGTGTGGCGATAAAATGAACATCTATACGATAAAGTATGGTTGTCATTAAGGGATTGAAAATAAAGAATAAAATTATTTTATTATTCGTTTTCTAAAGTTGGCACACTACTTGTATTGATAAAACCAAGAGTTTAACGAACAGGTTTTAAGCAGGCGTTTCCTGCTTAGCAAGTCATTTACGGTCAGTGCTTCCAACTGAGATTAAGCTGGCCGCTTCGCAAAGCACTTGCGAACTCATTAGGAGAGCAAACTATGACCATTACTGTAAATACTAACGTATCGGCAATGACTGCTCAGCGTTATCTGAATAAGGCCACAGGTGATTTAAACACCTCGATGGAAAGATTGTCTTCAGGTCAGAAAATCAACAGTGCAAAAGACGATGCTGCGGGTCTTCAGATCTCTAACCGCTTGACAGCACAGTCTCGTGGTCTGGATGTTGCCATGCGAAATGCTAATGATGGTATTTCCATTGCCCAGACAGCGGAAGGTGCGATGAACGAGTCGACATCTATCCTACAGCGTATACGTGACTTGTCATTGCAATCAGCGAACGGAACAAACTCTGCGTCTGAGCGTCAGGCTCTTAACGAAGAAGTCGAAGCACTGCAAGATGAGCTAAACCGTATTGCGGAAACAACATCTTTTGGTGGCCGAAAACTGCTTAACGGCTCATTTGGTGAGGCATCGTTTCAGATAGGTGCGAGTTCAGGTGAAGCAATTATCATGGGCCTAACCAGTATTCGTGCGGATGATTTCCGTATGGGTGGACAGTCATTTATTGCTGAACAACCTAAGAATAAAGATTGGGGCGTTCCTCCTACTGCGAAAGATCTCAAGTTTGAGTTCACGACTAAAGATGGTGAAGCAATCACGTTAGACATCATTGCAAAAGATGGTGATGACATCGAGGAGTTGGCGACGTACATCAATGGTCAGACTGATAAATTGAAAGCGTCTGTGGATGAAGAAGGTAAGCTGCAGATCTTTGCCGCAGAGCCGAACTTGGAAGGTAACCTAAATATTTCCGGCGGTCTTGCTTCAGAACTGGGTTTAAATGGTGGGCCAGGCCTGAACACAACTGTTCAGAATATTGATGTAAATACTGTTGGTGGCGCGCAGAATGCGGTTGGCATTGTGGATGCAGCTCTGCGATACGTTGATTCCCAACGTGCAGACTTAGGTGCGAAGCAAAACCGACTAAGCCACAGTATCAATAACTTGGCCAACATCCAAGAAAACGTAGAGGCATCAAACAGTCGAATCCGCGATACAGATTTTGCGAAAGAAACGACCGCGATGACCAAAGCACAAATCCTGCAACAGGCTGGTACTTCGATTCTAGCCCAAGCAAAACAGTTGCCAAATTCTGCAATGTCATTATTGCAGTAGCAGTAGATATCTTCACTAGCATTAACCTAGACGTGGGGCTAGCGAAGATGTTTCGGCAAGCATAGGTGATAAGGTAATTAGAGTTCTCTCTCACACCTGCTCTAATTAACCAAGTGACTTATGCACACGGCAGCCAGGCTGTGATCATTTCTCTCGATCTCCACAATGGCTACCACACTAGCCCCGGTTCTCTCAAAGGAAAAGGGGCTTTTCTTTTGCCTGTCACACAGGCTAGCCTACCTCTGCTATTCTTAAACAAACACCCTTTTACCCTCTCACTCCCCCGGCTGTTTTAGCAAAAACTTTAGCAATAGATTTCATATCTGCTGATTTGATCAACATATTTACTCTTCTCCCTAGTTTTCGTAGGAATTTTTAAAATTGCTCTAAAGATAATCATTTTATCGTCGCTAATAAGGTTACTTTGAGAGAACTTGGTTTACCGAGACGTCGGAAACCTTTCGAAACTTCCGATCTACGGAAAATCAATAGGAGTAACCACTATGGCGGTTAATGTAAACACGAATGTTGCGGCAATGACTGCGCAGCGCTACCTAAATAGCGCATCTAATGCACAGCAATCCTCAATGGAACGTTTATCTTCTGGTTTTAAAATCAATAGTGCTAAAGATGATGCAGCAGGCTTGCAGATCTCTAACCGTTTGAATGTACAAAGCCGAGGTCTAGACGTTGCTGTACGTAACGCGAATGATGGTATTTCCATGGCGCAGACAGCTGAAGGTGCTATGAATGAAACGACTAACATTCTGCAACGTATGCGTGATCTGTCACTACAATCTGCAAACGGCTCGAACTCTAAGTCTGAACGTGTTGCGATTCAGGAAGAGATCACTGCACTGAACGACGAGCTGAACCGTATTGCTGAAACCACATCATTCGGTGGTAACAAGCTACTGAACGGTACATTCTCAACTAAGTCATTCCAGATTGGTGCTGACAATGGTGAAGCAGTTATGCTGACACTGAACAACATGCGTAGTGACAACAGCATGATGGGTGGTAATAGCTATTCTGCGGCCAATGCCAAAGACAAAGACTGGGCTGTGCAAGCAGGTTCCAATGACTTGACTATTGCACTGACAGATGTATTTGGTGAGCAACAAAACATCACTATAAATGCGAAAGAAGGTGATGATATTGAAGAGCTGGCTACGTACATCAATGGTCAGACTGATATGGTCAAAGCATCTGTTGGAGATGACGGTAACTTACAAGTCTTTACTGATAATAACCGTGTCACCGGTGATGTGACATTCGGTGGGGCACTGGCTGGTGAATTGAGCATGGGCCCAGCCCAAGCGGTAACGGTTGATACTATCGATGTCACTACGGTTGCAGGCTCTCAAGAAGCGGTTGCGATTGTCGATTCAGCGTTGAAATTTGTGGATAGCCACCGTGCAGAACTTGGTGCTTTCCAGAATCGATTCAGCCATGCGATTAACAATTTAGATAACATTAACGAAAACGTAAATGCGTCTAAGAGCCGAATCAAAGATACTGATTTCGCCAAAGAAACTACAGCACTAACAAAAGCTCAGATCTTGTCTCAAGCATCTAGCTCCGTTCTTGCTCAAGCAAAGCAGGCGCCCAACTCAGCGTTGGGGCTTCTAGGCTAAGAAAGTAATTTCGTAGCATATTAGAAAGTCATGACTTTAAGTAAAATCCAGCTTCGGCTGGATTTTTTATATCTGGGGAAAGAATGAGTAAAACGCTTTATTCAGATAAAAGAAAACCCAGCATAAAGCTGGGTTTTACAATAGATATGGTGCGGAAGGAGAGACTTGAACTCTCACACCTTGCGGCGCCAGAACCTAAATCTGGTGCGTCTACCAATTCCGCCACTTCCGCGTTTTAACCTGCAGGATTGTTAGTCGGAACTAGCAATCTAAAATAATGGTGGCTACGACGGGATTCGAACCTGTGACCCCATCATTATGAGTGATGTGCTCTAACCAGCTGAGCTACGTAGCCAAGTGATTAAGTATGGTGCGGAAGGAGAGACTTGAACTCTCACACCTTGCGGCGCCAGAACCTAAATCTGGTGCGTCTACCAATTCCGCCACTTCCGCAACTTAATCGTAGTTATCAAGACAATTGGTAAAGTCTCAATAACATTGAATATGGCAGGTCTACCTGGATTCGAACCAGGGAATGGCGGCATCAAAAGCCGCTGCCTTACCGCTTGGCGATAGACCTACGGGGTGATAGCAAAAGCTATCTATATAATGGTGCGGAAGGAGAGACTTGAACTCTCACACCTTGCGGCGCCAGAACCTAAATCTGGTGCGTCTACCAATTCCGCCACTTCCGCAACTTAATTTGTAGTTACTAAGACAATTGGTAAAGCCTCAATAACGTTGAATATGGCAGGTCTACCTGGATTCGAACCAGGGAATGGCGGCATCAAAAGCCGCTGCCTTACCGCTTGGCGATAGACCTGCAGGGCATAGTCAAAAGACTATTCAATTTATGGTGCGGAAGGAGAGACTTGAACTCTCACACCTTGCGGCGCCAGAACCTAAATCTGGTGCGTCTACCAATTCCGCCACTTCCGCATAAATTGTTTACGTAGATTATATCAAGATGGTGCGGAAGGAGAGACTTGAACTCTCACACCTTGCGGCGCCAGAACCTAAATCTGGTGCGTCTACCAATTCCGCCACTTCCGCGTCTTGAATCTACAGGACTGTTAGCCTTAGCTAGCAATCTAAATTAATGGTGGCTACGACGGGATTCGAACCTGTGACCCCATCATTATGAGTGATGTGCTCTAACCAGCTGAGCTACGTAGCCAAGTGATTAAGTATGGTGCGGAAGGAGAGACTTGAACTCTCACACCTTGCGGCGCCAGAACCTAAATCTGGTGCGTCTACCAATTCCGCCACTTCCGCAACTTAATCGTAGTTATCAAGACAATTGGTAAAATCTCAATAACGTTGAATATGGCAGGTCTACCTGGATTCGAACCAGGGAATGGCGGCATCAAAAGCCGCTGCCTTACCGCTTGGCGATAGACCTACGGGGTGATAGCAAAAGCTATCTAGATAATGGTGCGGAAGGAGAGACTTGAACTCTCACACCTTGCGGCGCCAGAACCTAAATCTGGTGCGTCTACCAATTCCGCCACTTCCGCAA
>NZ_ACZN01000008.1 GCF_000176135.1 Vibrio coralliilyticus ATCC BAA-450
CAATATTCCCCACTGCTGCCTCCCGTAGGAGTCTGGACCGTGTCTCAGTTCCAGTGTGGCTGATCATCCTCTCAGACCAGCTAGGGATCGTCGCCTTGGTGAGCCATTACCTCACCAACTAGCTAATCCCACCTGGGCATATCCTGACGCGAGAGGCCCGAAGGTCCCCCTCTTTGAGCCGAAGCTATTATGCGGTATTAGCCATCGTTTCCAATGGTTATCCCCCACATCAGGGCAATTTCCCAGGCATTACTCACCCGTCCGCCGCTCGACGCCGTTGTCGTTCCCCGAAGGTTCAGACAACTCGTTTCCGCTCGACTTGCATGTGTTAGGCCTGCCGCCAGCGTTCAATCTGAGCCATGATCAAACTCTTCAATTTAAGATTTTGTCGGCTCAATGAATACTGAACATTACATAAGTAATGTTTGAATTGACTGTGCTGAATCCGAAGATTCAATGGTCACTTCGTATCATTGAAACCTAATTTGATACCAAAGTATCGAATTGGATTATCATCAACGAGTGCCCACACAGATTGATAGGTTTATATTGTTAAAGAGCTTTTCTAACTTCCGTTGCGCTTTAGCGCCTCGTCGTTAGGGGTGCGTATCTTACGCTTCCCATTTTAAGAGTCAAGCGTTTTATTTAACTTTCTTTCCTCTTTCAATTCCGATTTCGGTTTGTGACTTTCGTCTCACTCCTTGTCGGTGAGGCGGCATTATAGGGAGCTTAGAAAGGATGACAAGTGTTTTTTTGAATTTATTTTTCATTCGGTTAAAAACAAATCAAAACGCCAGAAATAGAATAAAATTTCAACATTTGAGTCACGTCACATCAATAGGTTGGAAAAACAACAACCATATACGTAAGATCCGTGTGTCTATTTTGTTAATACCTAGGCACTTTTTTCTTAAACTACGAAGTTGTATTCAAATATGAGTTCTAATAAATCGACCTTAATGATTCTCGCCTTAGCGGTTTTAGGTGGAATCATCTTTTCGCAGGTTGCTATTTCTCCTGCGCTCAGCTTTGTTATCGGTGTTTTTGCTTCTGCTTTTGTTTTTAAATTTTCAAACACCACAACTGAGCCAGCAACCGTTAATGAACCCGCGACCAAGACCCTCTATGTCGGCAACCTTCCTTACAAAGCAAATGAATCCCATGTGAAGGAATTGTTTGCTAAGCATGGTGAAGTCTTTGCCGTCCGCCTGATGAAAGATAAACGCACAGGTAAAAGACGAGGATTTGGTTTTGTTGTCATGGCAGCAACGGATGCTGCTGGTGCTATAGAAGGACTAAATGAAAAGGATTATATGCAGCGTACATTAAAGGTACGTATCGCTAATGATCCAAAATCTCAAGCTGAACAGGACTAAAGCCTAAGTTTTGTAATGCTCTATTCAACGCTCCTTCTGCATAAGGGGGAGCCGTTGAAAAAATTTCCCTCAGACCTTTTCCTTCTTTCTTGTCCTCAAGGTTCAACAATTCTTGTACTCGACGCGCAATCGCCTCACCAGAGTCCACCAGCACAACCTGTTCACTCAGCACCGACTGTATTTCTTCTTTAATGAGAGGAAAGTGTGTGCACCCTAATACGGCAACATCGACTTTACCTATCATGGGTGACAGTACTGCCTTTAGTTCTTGATTCGAGACAGGGGTACCGCGAAGCTTTTCTTCTGCCATGTCGACCAGTCGAGTAGAGCCTAAAAGCTCAACGGGTTTGCTTTGCGAGAAGTCGCGAATCAATTCCTGCGTGTACTGACGTGTCACCGTCGCGGGGGTTGCTATCAGTCCGACCGCTTTATTCGCTAAATTAGATGCTGGTTTAATCGCAGGTACGACGCCGACAACCGGAATCGAGAGCAAAGTTCTCAATGAAGGTAATACAATGGTGCTTGCGGTATTACATGCAATCACAACCAAATCCACTTGGTGATCAGCGACATACTGCGAAACCAATGCTTCCACTCGAGAAACTAACGTTTCATGATCCAACTCACCGTAGGGATAAGCTGCGTTATCAAACAGGTATACATAGTCAAGTTGAGGGAGCTTTTTCTCTATTTCTTGGAAAACAGAAAGCCCACCGACCCCAGAGTCAAAAATTAGTACTTTTGATTGTAGTGACACTTGATATACCCACACATTTCGATGTGGCAATCATACTCACACAAATCAGTTTGGCAATATCTTCGCTTGGTAACGTTGATGAGAGAAACGGTCTCCAACGTCACGAGTCGTAAAACTCAACTCAATCTTGCCTTGATAGCTACGGGTTTGCGTGACCAGCGTATGAAACTCGCCGTCTTCACCGCATGGGTCCACACCACTCGGTAGAGAATCAATGAATGCTCGGTCATACCATCGCCCGCAATACTCAGGGTCAAGTGCTTGACCATCCGTTGTCACAACCAGGGTTTTAATCCCTCGCTCTAAGATCTCATCCGCAAGGTCTTGGCTATTTTGTCCAATGAGTGGAAAAACACACTCCCAACCAGCGGGTTCAATATAACTGCGGCGATAAGCTTCGATACCATTGCAGAACATATCACCAAAAGCCACGGCCTGAATATCGAGATCGCTGCTCTTTAGTGCATCAATGATGGTCGACTGATAGACGTCATTTGGTGGAAATGTTTCCGGCATTTCAATTTTTATTAGAGGTAACCCAAGTAAGGCTGCTTGCATGTCCAGCACTTCAACAGGAGTGGCTTGGAATGGGACTTCATCTTTTACGTAAGTGGTGTAAAGACCAACAACATTGTAGTGTTCACTATCGACTAGCCTTTCTAGAGTGAGGGTCGAATCCTTTCCGCTCGACCAACTGATAATGACGTTCTTTTTCATTGTTAATGCCTATAGATAAGAAAAAACCGCCCGAAGGCGGTTTAGTTAATTAGAATTGGTATGACGCACTTAGATAGTAACTACGTTCCGGTGTTAAGTATTCTTTCGCTGTTTGGTAATCTTCATCGAACAGATTGTTAACTTTTCCTGACAAGGTGATATTCGGCGTCACATAGTAGTTTGTGGATAGATTCCATAATGAGTAAGCTTCTAACTTGTTATTGTTACTATAATCATCATAACGATCACCTTGGTACACCATGCTTAAAGATAGATCCCACGAGTCTTGGGTAAATGTACCAATCCAAGATGCGGTTTCTTTTGCTCTTCGAGCCAGCTGCTTTCCTTCAGAGTCTTCAGGGTTCATATAAGCAAGGCCAACAGTATGGTAAATAGGACCAGTATCAAAGCTACCTTCAAATTCAATCCCGGAAATGTCAGCATCAGTATTTGTTGGTGCCCAGTTTAAGTGCTCATAGTAAATGATCATATCTTCCAATTTAGAAACATAAGCACTCAGTCTCCAATCAATCAGTTCAAACTGACCAATTAAGCCAATCTCAGATGAAGCAGACTCTTCAACTTTCAGATTTGGATTGCCTGAAGTTGGATCGTATAAATCATAAAAAGAAGGAGCTTTAAACGCTGTCCCATAGCTGCCATATACCCTCAGTTTTTCATTGAAATCATATGCAATAGCAGCAGACCAAGTTGTGAAGTTATCAAAGCTAGTATCATCGTCGAATCTTACACTACCATCTAACGTAAACTGGCCAAACTCTTTAGTTGAGGTGATGAATACGCCCGTATTCGTTCTGTCTTTTTTTACATAGTCAACGGTACCACTAGAAACATCTTCATTTACCACATCTAAACCGGCATTAACTTTGAAGCCATCTTCAACGAAAAACGAATTCAGCCAATTTAGAGATGTACGATTCGTCTTATAGGTTGATACGTGCTCACGTTCACTTACAGGATAGGAAGTACTTTCTTGGATAGATTTCGAAAAGCTAAGGCGGCTAGACATAGCATCATTACTATATAATGCACCACCGCTTACTTGGAAGAACTCTGCATCTCGTTCATTTAGAGTTGTTGCAAATGAACTATTGCTACCATTGAATTCAGATAAACTATCACTGTAGAACACATCTAGATTCAACTGAACCTTAGAAGAAAGTTCATGAAAAAGTGAAGCAGTAAAATCTTTCGACTCTCCTCCGTATTCACCACCAATGTCTTTTGATGTACCTTCCTTAATGTTATAGCCGTCCGTCTCTTTGTAATTTACAAAAAACGTCCCATAAGTTTTTTCATTTATTTGTCCACGGGATTGCCATGAAGTCTGATAATAACTATCACTCCCCATACTCGTTTTAATTTGATGTAGTGAGTCACCAGCCTGATGGGTGATGAAGTTGATAACACCACCAATAGCGTCGGCACCGTATACTGCAGCACGAGGTCCACGAATAATTTCAATTCTCTCGATGATCTCAACAGGCAATAAAGAAAGGTCAAAGCCACCTTGAGATGCGCTATTTACTTTTACTCCATTCAAAAGAATGAGCGAATGTTTACTTTCAGAGCCCCGAATGAAAATAGACGTCGAATGAAAGGAGTCTCCACTCTCCCCAAGCTGAACGCCAGGAACGTACTTAAAAACTTCTGTTAAAGATTTAGCTTGAAGAGTGTCTATTTCTTCTCGTGTAATCGTAGTAACCGAAGCTAAGACACTTGCTTCAGACTGCTCAAATCGACTTGCCGTGACCACCATAGTCTCATCAGCTGAGGCTTCTTGGGCGTATGAAAGGGAGGCGTGAGGAAGTAGCGATGCCACTGCTATCGCCAGAATAGAACGGTTCATTTTTATAATCCTAAATCGCGTAAATCCTACCGAGCTTGGAGCACTTGCTTCCAGTGATTGGCTCAGCTGCTGGCAGGTATTCGGACTCAAGAGCTCAGTTTGCACCACCTACTAACTCGACTTCCCACATAGTCCTCTATGCAGTGTCTGTTGAGTGTTCGTTCTCTTTTACCGCTGCGCGTCAGTTCTGGATTCACACCAGATTCCCTTTTCAGCCATCTATACTGCTAGATAGCACCAGCTAGGCGCAAATGTTATTCAGCTATCATTCCTTTGTCCAGCCAATATTGTGCTTTTATATAACCAACCGCTTTATCTCTAATGCCTGATAACGGGTTTACACACTATATTGATCACTGGAGAGTGACAAAGCTGGACATGTCGCAGATATTGAATAAAATCTGCGCTCCTAAAACAAACGCACTCAGCACTTGAAGGTAATAAACATGGCGACTCTTGAAGTAAATCCACAGCGCTACCAAGAACAACTGGCGGAAAAGGTCGAACGTCTTAATGAGATGTTTGCTCCCTACCACGTTCCAGAACTGGAAGTGTTTGAGTCCCCAGAGCAACATTATCGTATGCGCGCTGAGTTCCGTGTTTGGCATGAAGGGGATGACCTTTACTACATCATGTTCAATCAGGAAACGCGTGAAAAATACCGTGTTGACCAGTTCCCTGCGGCGAGCCGTTTGATCAACGATCTAATGCCATTGCTGATTGATGCAATGAAAGACAACGACTCTCTACGTCGTAAACTGTTCCAAGTGGATTTTCTATCGACACTGAGCGGTGAGATTCTGGTGTCTCTGCTATACCACCGTCAATTGGACGATGAGTGGACGAAGAATGCAAAAGCGCTCAAGCAACGTCTGAACGATGAAGGATTCAACCTGAACCTGATCGGTCGTGCACGTAAAATGAAGATTGTTCTCGATCGCGACTACGTGATTGAAAAGCTCGACGTCAATGGCCAACCGTACGTTTACCAACAAGTCGAGAATAGCTTTACGCAGCCTAACGGCAAAGTAGCTGAAAAAATGCTGGAGTGGGCAATCGACTGTACCAACGAAAGCCAAGGCGATTTGCTGGAGCTTTACTGTGGTAACGGTAACTTCTCTCTGGCACTCGCGCAAAACTTTAACCGAGTACTGGCAACCGAACTGGCAAAACCTTCCGTCGAGTCTGCGCAGTACAATATTGCAGCCAATAACATTGATAACGTTCAGATCCTACGCCTATCCGCGGAAGAGTTTACTCAGGCTATTGAAGGCAAACGCGAATTCCGCCGCCTAAAAGACGCGGGCGTCGATTTGAAGAGCTACAACTGCAACACGATTTTTGTCGATCCTCCTCGCTCAGGCATGGATATCGATACGTGTAAGATGGTGCAAGGCTATGAGCGCATCCTTTACATCTCCTGCAACCCAGAGACGCTCAAGGACAATCTTGATGTATTAAGCGAAACACACAACATCACGCGTTTTGCTCTGTTTGATCAGTTCCCTTATACCCACCATATGGAAGCAGGAATACTACTAGAGCTCATTAAATAAGGGTTTAAAAGGCTTTTTACTTTAGTAAAAATCGCTCTGGGTACGGCTCGGGGTACGGAGTTGGATGTATACTCGAATCCCCCACACAAAAAATATACCCCACTAAGCATTAGTGCTTAGTGGGGTATATGAAGAACATATAGAGAGGAGTAGATGTTTTTGTTTAACTATATTCAACTAGCGACTATACCTATCAAAACAAGATAGCATCTCTTGAATTGCGGTTAATCTCTTTCCATCGTTTAACTAATGTTGCCGCACATGGATTACCGGCAAGCTGATTCATGCGAACCCAATCAACATCGAGTAAACCTACCAGTAGGTCAATATTCAACTCACCTTTTAAAGTGTGCCATTGCCGGATGCTCGGCTGCTTCATTAACTGAGCTTTTGGAGAAGCTAATCCACCAACAACGAAATATCCCTTTTCTTTGTCGTACCATATGCGTTGAATGCCAGGTATGTTAATCATCCAACGTTTAATGTCGTTTAAAGGCTTATCGAAGTAACGAGATAACAAAGTATCTAAACTACCACTTATTGTTGTATCTCTTTTCTTGTCTCGTTTATCTAACCAACGTTGAACCACATCTTTCTTCACCTGATAATACGTTACCTTCGTTTCATTTTTCTGATGGAGCATGACTAATTGCTCTTGCCACAATTCAACCAATTCGGGTAACTCACGTTCAAATCGCATTGTTGTCTTTTGGCTAGATAACACGCCATCATCACTCAACTCTTTAACAATATTGAGTAGTACTTCGATATCAGGAAGCACCCAATCCAACAATGGATAAGGTTTCTGCTTCTTTGTTAGGTCCGAAAACGCATCTTCCATACCTAATGGCAGTATATTCGTTTGGTCATATGATGGATCTTGCATCATGATTGACACTTGAGCGCCTTCGTCCTTACTCAAAACAAGAGTAATCCTTGCCGCAAAGCGACGTTGTTTATCAACTTCCGAGCCATAATAATCCATTACTACATTCTGCCGGTAACTATAGGGCCAGTTCTCATTCATCAAGTTTAGCAAGTCATCTACAGATGTTTCGAAATTGGATAAGTAGTCATTCGCTTTCGAAATCATATCAGCGTCTGTTGGATCAAAAGGAATTAGTACTGGTCTATCGTTTGAAACTGTAAACAAGTAGCCATCAGTAATAACTATGGTTGATTCGTTTAAGCAAGTACGTTGCAATGGCAAAACCTGCGAGACGGGTCTGTCCACGTCAATGAGCAAACGTTTAATCTCTAACTCTTTAAGAACCACTTCAAGCTTCCTAATAATCGCTTCTTTGTAGGTCTTACTATCCAAAAGGTCGTATCTGTAGCTGTAATAACCACCTTCAGGTGCAGCATATAGCTTGATTGGGTCTTCATCACTTTTTGACTCGATTAACAGCCCTTTTTCAACAGGGTCTCCAGTTACATCATGAGGATTTACGTTGATATGTTGAACTGCGCACCGCCCAACTAGATACTTGGTTAGTGGGTAACGATCATCTTCGATACCCTTCTCTTGGTCTAACAGAATCAAAACACGATCCGAACGCTCAAGCTCTATCCGTTCAAAGTCATTTGGTGCAACTCCATCTAGTAAATCCCATGAAACACAGACCCCTTTCTGTGAAATAAGGAATTTAAACAAGTCCAAGATTTCTTTAGAAGAAACTACAGTATTAATTCTTAGGTCTATGACCTTTATTTCGCCGGATATCTCAATACTTGGGAATGTTGACTTAGCCTTATTTGCCTTGTGTTTTGTTTTCAACGTCAACGGTTGAAGATTTAAAGTTTTAGCCGCAAGTTCAAAACCATAATCACGCGCAAAACGGATAAACTCCTCTTGCACAGGTTTTAACACCATAGGCCAACTTTGCTCAAATCTCTTTGGTGTAGAAAGATCCAGAAACGGACGCTGTTTACGCGAGTTTTTACTCTTGCCGATCTCTTTAAACAAGGTTCCTTTCGGTTTTCTTTCATTGCCTGGATACCACCTGACGAGTACCTTATTTTTGTCATAGACCCACACAGGCTTCTTAATACGATCTATATCTTCGTCGTTGGATAGTGGTCTCAATGGAACATTGGTATAAAAAAGAGCAATCTCAGTAGTATTGCCATCTTTTAGCTGCTGAGTTCTACAATCTAGGCTGATCGCATTTACACCGCCAGACCAGCTATCTACTTTCAATAACGGACAGCCTAAGCTGTAAGCTCCTTTACAGTGACCACCAAAAGCCCGCAATGAGCGCATCATCAAGCGAATCCATACGGGATTTAACACCGGTGAATACTCAACTCTAACCGGAGTTATAGGTTGCGACTCCGCATCTAAAATACACGGCGGAACATCATTTGAATTCTGTAAAGCAACATAGAGCCCAAACTGATTACCATTTTTTTTCATCAAATAGGCAAACTGCCTACTGTCTAGCTCGGCATCAATACGTTCTTCCCAGGCTTTCTTCTCTTTCCACTGATAGTTGTTATTGATGAGTGGATAGTGATAAACCACAAATTTGTTGGCTTTCTCTGCATCAACCTCGCTATTTTGATAAACCAAATGAGACAGCGGCAACTTCCTCAAATCTTTACTTTTATCCATTAACCTTGCTCCCCCCTGTGCTGCCAAACTATTTTCGAAAACCACTTAAAGCCAGACGTCATTTGATATCCATCGCTCATCAAACAACCTGGTAAAAACAGGATTGAAGCATTCTCAACTTTTACTGGCTCCAACATTTCAGAAAAGCCCGATAAGGAGCAATCTTCACCAGTCAATAGGTTCGCGATTACCAAAATGGCATTCTCACCACGGATTTGTCGGATCTTTTCCAGCTTCTTAATTAATCCCAAAGGCGCAAATTCAGGATGTTTACCAGAAGTAAACCATTGCTCAAAGCCTTCATCTGACTGTTCCAGAGCAGCTATAGACCAAAATTTAGCATCAACAAAAACATCCGAGTTTGCTATCTCAAAATCATATAATTCAAACAACTCATGATTGTAGACGTCTTGTTTAGTGACTAGCTGTTTGTCACTCAGCAATGCGCGAATACCTTCCTCACCAATGCGCCCTTGTAAAATTCGCTGAATCACAACGGGATGAAATGCAAATTGCTCTTCAATGTCGTTGGCAAACGGCTGAAACGACGTTCGAAAACCTTTACGATTAAACCATTCCGAAATAGCAGGTTGTCGATTAACAACCTCATAAAGCGTCTGTGGGTTATATTTAATCAATCCGGCTGCTCGCTTAGCAAAGAACTGCCAACTTTTTGGGTCGTACCATATTTCACCAGTAACCTTTGTTTCTTCGGGCCGATCAAAGCACGCCCAACGACACAAAGGCTCAGTAATGCCAAACGTATTGTTATGCGGCATCCATTGGAGATCATGCTGCAATACTGCCCGGCCTAGTTCATGCCAAAGCCCTGAAATTTCTTCAATACAACCCTTACCTTGTCTTGCATCTCGGATTGCGGAAACTAACTTGTTATCAATAATATCAACTGCACCAGAGCCATCTTGGGATCGCGTTTTCAACAGAGCAAGAAAGTTGGAAACCAATGCATCTTCGGAATGAGTAAGATCATCAATAAGCTGGTTATTAAGGTTTGAAACCCAATTTCGGTTGTTAGTACAAACAGTTAGTTGGCCGTAGTTGCGAAGATGGCCTGCTACATCATCGCTTAAATGAATGGCTACATGCGGCACATACGTCCAAGCACGTTCAATACGTCCAACTTGCTGCTGCACGTCAGCGGCAAGATTCTTAACATAGTCATTAGTCCCTTTATAAAGCTTGTTTAGCTCCTGGATTTTAGAGACTGAGTTATTCATCAACGGCATAATAAATTGCCGCTGCTGCTTACGTGAAAACTCTGAACGCCTGACTAATTTTTCTAAGTTTCTGAGCTGAAAGCCAGCATGAGACATTTCATCATCAGCGTCATTGCTATCCCATGGTGAAAAGTAAAAGTGCTTACTTTCAATAATAAACAGCGACGTCAGATCCATCTGCCCTTGAGAGTTAGGCAAGGAGTAATCCAAATTAATGCCATTTGTAGCGGATGCGGTTTGTGTCATTACCACCACGGTTCGGCCAGAGTCGAACGCCGCTTGATATGCGTACTCAAATCCTTCTCGCTTTTGTGCCTCTGCATTGAGTAAGCAAATCATCATGGGCTTACCGTTGGCAGTCAAAGGAATAAACACATCGTCAAAAGAAGACAATACGCCAGTGGTTGATCGGTCCATTTCAAGCCAATCAGCGCTCATTCTGCTGTTTTCTGCGGTATCACATATCAACCACTTCCGGAGATATTTGACTGAGTTAACAAAGGCTAGGTGTCCTTTATGTTGTGGCTCATTCGCTGCTAAATGCAGAACGTACAGTAATTTAAACAACACAGACTGCCGGTATTCATACTTGTAATCTGACTGCTCAGCCTCAAAAAATGCAGCGTTCAAATGCAGTTTTACCTCCTGAAAAACTGGGGCATTGATAGCATCATCAAAGTCGTGAATCGTGGTTTTCAGTGACGAGCGACGCTTTTCAGATTTGTCTTTAACCAACGAGCGGATCACCGCCATTTGTAACTGCTTATCCTCGTCAGTTTGTAAATATGGAATCGGCTTCTTAAACCAATCTTCGGGGCGCTGCTCAAAGCTATCGCCCAAAAAACTCTCGGTACATTGTGGATTGCGGGCCTGAGCCACGTAACGCAAAGCACTTTCAATCCAGCGTATATCGAAATGACCAATCCCCCTTTCGATATAAGAAGTTGCGGATAGTGCAAAAACGAGGTTTCGACTCGATAACGAAACCATTAACCCTTCAGGTGTTGTCGGCAATAGTGCACGTTTAATCTTGATCCTCAACGGGTCAATATCCGCTTCAGCTTCATCAGTGGTTAATAGCCAGGTTGTTAGGCCAAACATATTCGTCTGAGTATTAGGTAATCGGTTTGATTTACTGAGCGCTTCTAACTCAGGTAAGCGAGTGCGAGGCAAGGAGAACAGCGATAAGCTTGGTAACGCCGTGCTGTAGTAGGATGGTCGATAGTCATTCGCAGGATCAAACAGCAATCGGTTTAGCCGAACGAGATATTCATAGGCTTCGGACTCATCGGTTGCGAACTGCGACAACAGCAAACTGAAGCGTCTGATATATTTCTCCATCACACGCAAAAAATCACCGACATCAATTGCTTCTTCATCGCTTTCAGCATGACTTTTCACTTCAAAGCCATGAGGTTTTTGCTGTAACTGCAAAGGCTCACTGGTTACTAAGTGATCTGAGCGAAACAGATATTTCTTTTCGAACGGGACACCGGATTCATACTGCTTTAAAGGCATTACCAGCGCCCTAGACTGATTGAGATCGACACCTTTGCTGGTCAAATCCTCCTCTAGCTCAGCAATAAGCTGTTTAAGCTCACTGTAAAGCTCAGGTATAGGTTCAGCAGTAACAAACTGCATTCGCGCCAATAGGCGCTTACCCCCTTCAAGTAATTGACCAATACACTCAGGCGGCTCTTGTACCATTTGAGACTGGGCAAGTAATGTTTGTAGAATGTCCGCTTGGTAATCAAACTCATCAACAAATACTACCTTTCCGGTCAGTTGTCCGCTCGACATCCTGACTTTCTGTTTACCGTCGTAAAATGAAGCAAACAGCTTCTGCGTCGTTAACACCAGCAAATGTTGCTTATCATCGTGCCAGGCAATAGCGGGGAAAATTCGACGCACCCATTTATTTTCTCTGAATAAACGAAGCTTTTCTTTTGCTTGCTCCGTGAGCTCATGCGTCTTGCCATAGTGCTTACTGGCATACCTCGCAGCCTTCTCTAAGGACGACATACACCCAAGTAGCGTGCGCTCGACAAAGCCACACAGTTTTCTTAGTTCCTGCTCTTCTCGTTCGAGTAAGACGCCCATCGAATCAGGATTTTTCTTTTTGTACTCAACATTACGGGCAATGGCTGAAACGTTGTGGCAAGCACGAACGAGAGCCTCTTTATCAGCATTAGAACGAAACGCGCCTAAACCATGGATATCCTCAATGGCCTTATAAGGATCGGGCAAGTCAGATTTTTGAACACCTTGTTCATGTGGCAGTGCCCGTTGAGAAACCGCACTAACAACAGTTTCATCCTGTGCATAAAGAATACTAACGAGCAGTGGGTTACCTGAGCTGTCTTTTGCACTCGTTGCACTTTCATAAATGTCATGCAGGATATTCCAGCGATGGGTAACTAAGATGGCCTGCAACCCTTTGGATTTTATAAATTCAAGGCTCGCCGGAATTTTCCCGTCTGGGCTACGATAAAGAGAACTACTTTTGCCACCGCCTGTTGGACCTTGTAACTGGCAAAAGCCAGCAATAGCATTTTCGTTCTTTGCATTAACCGATAGGGCAAGCGCCTGCTCTATCGTATGCGCAATGATTTGATTATAAGAGGTCGGTATTGGCTGACTCATCTAAATCCTCGTTAACTTGATATTCCTTTTGAGTATCGCCCCTTTTTTAGAAGGGGCGACAAGGTTGGAGACAACACAACACCAACAAATGACCCATTAATTCAACTCAGGCACGATCTCTTGTGACCAACTATCTTCCATCAGCATTCTGAACGACATACCACCAAGAACATCATCAATGACTGATTCCACACACTGTGTCTTAAATCACTATTAAATCAACTACAACCAAACTTTTTAGATGCTTCATTTAAAACCTGCCAATTTCTATTTTCTACCCACACAAAACCGCATGTTCCATTGCTTCTTTTTGCCCATAGTTCACCAATTCGTTGTTTCTCTATACTATCCCTATTACCTTTCTCAGCAGATAAATGCTGACCTTTATACTCAATAGCAAGCACTATGCCGCTGGTAAGTTTTACGACAAAATCAGGATAGAACTTATCTGAAGCTGTTTGTAACCAAAATGATGTTGGCTTTTTCTCAACATTACGAACCCACCACTCAACACCTTCCATTTGATGAGCGATAAACTCCGCACACTCGAATTCTTCACCAGTACTTTTCAAGTTGCCAATGACGGGGAAAAAATGTTTTTTCAAGTGAATAAGACCGGTATAAATACTGTCGTAGCCATATCTTCCTTGCTCAAAAGTGATCGAGTGTTCATCACGAACTTCAAATTTATTTTCATCAGAAAATAAATCATCGAACACCCGTTGCTTAGCCTCAACCAGCCCTGCGGCCATTTTTCTTTGTAGCGTACCGCGTAAACGGAACTTACGATAAGCAAGTTCATCAAGTGAAAACCCTTTGTCATCGATCAAGTAGCTTAGTGCCGCATTTAACCACGCCACTTTGATATCTCGCTCGGAATAAGGGAAATATAAATTTCTATCTAACCAATAGATGAGATCTGTAACATGCCACCCTTGTTCTTTCCCAAACAATGCGAGTTGGCTATCTAGTCGGTCATAAACATCACATTCAACTTTTTCTAATTGGGAAATACTTAACGAAGCGCGGCGCATGGTTTCCACATCTGGTGAAAACTCAGAATCTTTAAGTTTGTAATCAAAATCTGAGATTTCCCATTCAGCATCTAGTAAGGGGGTCTCATCAAAAACGTCAAAAAAACTTCTCTGTTTGTAGCCAAGCAATGGAATATTAAATGACACACCTTTTTCCGCAGGTGTTAATTCTCGGGCAGGCGGGGCGGCTTGAATAGCTAGTGCAGTATCAAGCTTTTCTTTTACAGCCTTAGCCACTTCAGGCTGCTTGAAAGTCTCTGAAATTTGTTGAAGTTGTTTATTTGTTGCACCATTTCTAACTGTCAAAGTACCAGTTTCAGGAGAGATTTCTATTCTTTCTCGAATAGCTTTTGGCAATGAGGCTACGGCTTCTTCATCTGGAAGCGACATCACATCATCATATTCTGGCAATGGAATAGTTAGGTCAGTTGTTGGTGCAAACAAATCTTGCTGTGGTTTATCATTATCAGGAGTAACAATTAAATCTTTCGCTTCCAGCCGCTCAAAACCACTTTGAACCAAGCCATCTTTTAAATTTTGTACTGTTGAAGCAAGCTCATTCGAAACTACGTATGCATAGCTGCGATTAAGCGCTTCGCACTGCTTACGCGTAACATGGGGCATACGCAATACACGCCCAAGAACTTGTTCAACCGCGGTCGCAGATGTTGTGTTACGGAACGAAAACAAAATGTAAGCATTTGGGCAATCCCAACCCTCTCGTAGCTTGTCTACAGTAATAATAAATTGCGGATAATCAGGATCACCTAATTTTTTACCACTTAACTCATCAACCGCCCCCGTTGCAATCGAGATGGTTTCTGGCTGGATATTGAAATCGTCAATGAGATGCTGTTTTACTTTCTCAGGTGTAAAGGTCTCTTTCTCTTTCGCAATTCTTTCAGCTTGAATCAACATAACGACAGGCTGAATCATTTCCCCTGTCAGTTGCTTTTCTTGCTCAGCCTCTTTTTCCAATTGGCGTAATCGGGCTATCGCCTCAGTAAGCGAAACCCGCCATTCGGGATGTATCGCCAGTTCTAATGGCAGCTTGAGCATATCCTCGGCTTGTAAAGTTGCAGCCGATACACTACGTAAAACATTCGACGGTTGGCAAGCTCTGTCTGGCGTTGCCGTAAGCTCTAGAATACAGCTCGGGTTAAAACGTTTTAACGTGTCAACCGCTAGCTGCGTCCCCTGATTGTGGGCTTCATCAACAATTACATAGGGGCGTCTTAAACGAATAACATCAACTAATGAGTGATCGCCTTTTTGCTCGGTGCTTACATCTTCAAAGTGTGACATCAAAGCACCATTTTGACGGTACACTCTTAATCCATCTGCGGTATCTCGCTTAAAACTCTGCATAGTGGCAACAATAATTGTATTGCCAGTATTTAGTGTTGCAGGCTGCATATACAAAGCTTCATTGATATCCAAAACATTAACGGCACCAAAAAGATCGCGCATATCTTGGTAAAGTAATTCACCTTGCGTTTTAAGTGCGTATAAAGTTTGCTCTCGAATAGGGTCTGAGGGTACTAGCCAAAGCACTAATGAATGCTCAGTAGCCAAAAATGCTTCATTCACACATTTTATTGATTGACCAGCTATACGGGTTTTTCCCCCTCCCGTTGGCACTCGTAGACAGACATAAGGGACATGATCCAGCTCAGGTAGAGGATAATAGGGCTGGGCAATACCCAAGGCTGACTTTTTGGTCGATTCTGCAAAAGCTGCGGCAGAATCTTTTAATTCCCGGCAGCGGGATAAGTAACTTGAATATACATCTAGCAGATTCTCTTGATAGTTTTTTAGTAATTTATTATTCAGAACCATGTTTTCACCGCCAATTCATAAGGAAGCTGATGGAAAGTAATGCCTAGCTTGGCAAGTTTTGTTTTATCGAAGCGTGAACGGGCTCCATAGACCACTTTAGGTCCGGAAAATTTTGGTAATGCTGCTTCTAATTCTTCAAGGCTGCGATTATTCAGGACATTGCCACCGATATCCGTTTTATCTTTTAGAATTCCGTTATAGAGAAGAAAAATGGCTTTATCTTTGTATTTACCTAAGTAAGGCGTAGTATGCTTTTCTTTGATGTTCATATTGGATGAACTTAACCCTGTCCCTGTCTCCATAAACCAGACAAATTCAGCTAGTTGTTCAAAATTAACATCGGAACGGATAGGGCCATCGCTATTGAATAACGGCTCTTGCGAGAGGGTTAAAAATTGAAAGCCTCCACCAAGTCCACTAACATACTCACCACTCTTGTTGTAATAACCTTCAACTACACTTTTAATTCTTTTAATTGTAACGTGATTAGCAACCGAATCATCCATTTCTATAGTTATGAAATTTCTATTTCCATTATCTTGATGATTTAATTTAAGAACAGCATGTGCCGTTGTGCCTGAGCCAGCGAAAGAGTCTAAAATCAAACAATTTTTATCATAACCTGTTACATATTTTATTAATGATGAGATGACATCTTTATCTTTAGGGTTTGGAAAAGGTTTTTCTCCAAAGATATTCATTAATTCATTGACCGCTTGAAGACCACTACGATAGAAATACGAACCCATAACTTCTCTACCAATATCTTCATCGTTATTTTCTTGCAGCCGCTTGTCTCTTACTAAATATGTTTTCCTTATTGGAGGTTGTGTATGATCCTCTCTAAATACAACTTTTCCTTCAGCTATCATTAAATCCATTTTTTCTTTTTTTGAATATCTCCAACCACCTTCAGGTACAGCGCATGGCTTTTTGGTTACAGGGTGAATGACATCATATTTTGGACCATTCCCGCCAGGCCATGACATATTATCATCCCTCCAAACTCCATTAGCATCTGCCTTGTTATAACGAGAGTGTTTTTTTGACGGGTGATTTTTGTCTAGCCCTTTATAAAATAGTTTTAGATTTTCCTCTATCAAACCAAAGTCATCACCAAAGAGCCCTTTCAGTCTTATATATTCGTCATATATTTCTGATGCGCCTTCTTTTTCTTTTCTCCAAATTACATTTTTATCTTTCAAGTACTTCTTCGATTTGGCATAGACAAATATGTATTCATGACCAACAGAAAAAAACTTTGCATCATTTTTCCTACCTTTTTCCCAAACCAATTGAGCTATGAAATTACCTTCACCAAATATTTCATTTAGTATTAGTTTTGCATTTGCAGACTCGTTATCATCCAAACTAACTAACAATACACCATCATCTGCTAAAAATTGCTTCAACAAAACCAAACGCGGATACATCATACACAGCCAACGATCATGACGGTCGAGCGTTTCACCTTCTTTACCAACCACTTCACCCAGCCATTTTCTGATTTCCGGGCTATTAACATTATCGTTGTATACCCAACCTTCATTTCCTGTATTGTATGGTGGGTCGATATAGATACACTTTACTTGGCCCGCGTAACGAGGCAGCAAAGCTTTGAGGGCGTGTAAATTATCTCCTTGCACAATAAGATTACCACTATCAGGATCTCCGCAGGATAATTCAGATACAGGCTCTAACAGACGAAAAGGCACTTCTTTATGATGCTTTTCGACGGCTGCTTTGCCAATCCAATTAAGTGTCGGCATGTTTAGGCCTCCCTGTTATTGTTATTGATAAACATTATTAATAATCTCGTTTTAAATCGGTAAACACATTCGTCTAAGACATACTAATTTAATTCTGTCACTTTTAAGCTGGTTGAATATGCCCTGGCGCAACCGCAAGGTTACCGACACCGTATAAAGTTTGATAATTTTTTAACCATAAATGAAATTCGGGTGTTTTTAGCTGAGCCTCTTTGGAACAATCCACGTTCCAAAGCCTGAGCAAATAGCCAGCAGTTGCAGCTCTAATCTCAACCCTCATCACGCCCCCCGTCATGCCATAGTCCAGCTCTATCGCTTCGCTGTGTTCAATGCGTGGGTGGGGTACTAACTCCAGTTCTACAAAGCGGTTCCATTGCCGATCCTGTGTTTCGAGCTCAGCCTCAGACAACGTTGAACCTTCAAGCACAACCGCTGCTTTAATTCGGGTCAGTACAAAGTCACGGAACTCACCATGCTTGCGGTCAAAACCACGAACATGCCAACGTAGGCCATTGTCCACCAGAGTATGCGGCACAATTTCACGCGTGGTTTCACCACTCGATAACGACACATAGGTAATGCCCAAGGCTTTGCCTTTGTGAATGGCCTCGGTGACCTTCGCCACTATCGATAGACTCGGCTTGTTAAGGTGATAAGGCGCTTCACACGCAAGAGGTGGTTTTACCTTTCCAGTAAAGCCATCTCCGTAGCCTTGGCTAATCGTCGCCAGTGTTCTCACAACGTCATAGTCGAACAAAGATTCAAATGCTCCACCACGCTTGTGCAACTTTAGCTTTTGGTCATATTCAATATTGCCTGGAGCAAGCTCTCGGTAAAGGGTGAAGTCTTTCGTCGCTTGTGTTGGAGCTATGCCAAAACGCTCTACCAAATCAGCACGCACAGCTTCTCCCTTGAACAATAAGGTGAAGTCGATATGGGCAATACGATCACGGCTTGCCTGTGGTAACTTTTCTAAAAGTTGCTGGGCCTTATCGCTCATTACTTCGTTTTTTATCTTCGTCATGAAACCTTCAACATCCAAAACCTATTCAGAGTACGTGTATCAAGTTGGACCGATTATAAAACAAATAAAATCACATATCCTAACCAATTTTATTATGCCATATCACACTATGAGCAAACTTCGGCTAATAAGGAACCTCAGCGAGTTAATTACTTATGTGAGCCTGTTCATGCATAATCCCCTCAATCCAAAAATTTTCAGGCATATGTCATCAATGTGAAATCCCATCATTGATTCCGACAGGAGCCAGAAATGAATCCCATAACTTCCGATTACCAAAAGCAGCAACGCTATCAAGAAAATGAAATCCTAGAGCACGCCGCTGAGATACTAGCTAACCGCTATGTGCGCGGTGATGCCCTAACTAAACCTGAAGCCACTAAAGAGTACGTTCGCTGTAAGCTAGGCAACTATGAGCGTGAAGTGTTTGCCTTATTGCTGCTGGATAACCAAAACCGACTGATTGAATTTAAAGAGCTGTTTCATGGCACCGTAGATGCGGCCAGCGTCTATCCACGTGAAGTGGTGAAAGCGGTATTAGAAGTGAATGCCGCAGCGGTGATATTTGCCCATAACCATCCATCCGGTGACTCAACACCGTCTCAAGCCGATAGACGCATAACCGAAAGACTCAAAGACGCGCTCGCGCTGGTAGAAGTTCGCGTATTGGACCATATCGTGACAGGCGATAGCTGCACCTCGTTTGCCGAAAGGGGGTGGTTATGATTGAGCAACACTACGGTGAGCTTTCTATTGATGACGCTTTACATACGTCACTGGAAGCACTTTTGAATCGATACACTCTCCCTGAGAACGCTGAGCGGCTCGTGTTGAACTGCCGTCAGATGAGTTACTACCGACATCGACAAGGTTTGCATCCGATCGAGGTACAGTTTAAACGTGAGTCAGATACTAGCCCTTGGCTGGTAGTCTTCTTTGCGAGCTTCTCTTACCCCGACGACAACAGTACAACCGTTGAGCCTGAGCTGTACTTTCACCTAGCTAATCGCTGGTGCTATCAACCCGATGCAGGGAGCACGGATTTATCCCACCCAGAGGTACAAGAGCTGCTCTCGGTATGGATGAAAGCCTTTGCTCGCCACCTTTCTCGAAATGTCTTTGATGACGTGCAACTGACGATGGTTGGCACGTTCCAATAATTCTCACTCCGTTATTTCTTATTTGAATCCTGAAAACAAGGAGGACTCACTATGTCTCAATTAACCTTTACTGCGTCCACACTGCCTGTCTCTAGTACTCTGCATACACTGCTTAGTAAACTGTTCACCACTCATTTACTGGGCAATGAAACTCTCGCCACCAGCCGTTATCTGGTGTTTAACTTTCGCGATAAAAGTTACAGCGTGGATGAAGGCGGCTTCCATCCGGTTGAGATAGCAATTTGCCAAACCTCAACAGGAGAATGGAGCATTGAGTACATCACTGACTTTGCCTATATGGGGAATTACTACCCAGAGCTAGAGCGCAACTTGGATTTTGATTTTCGGGTTGGACAGTTCTTTGTCGCCTATCAAGGCTGGCTACCAATGCAGGGTAGCCGTGATGCCAAAGCGCTCTATCAGTTGTGGGAGAATAACTTTCTTGCCTATGTCGATATGGACTCCTACAACGAGATAACCGTCACCCCACAATAGCTCATGACTTCCCTTCTCCTTAACACCATTAAGCTTGTCACCGCTCTTATTACTTTACTTACCCTCTCTCCTTTCTTTGGCGCTATCGGAACTCTGACGACGTTAGGTTTTCTGGTGGTGCTGTTGATTGGTGTATTGGTAGCGATTGCCGAGCTCAGTGACAAGCATAAGCCTCGTTAATGTTAGTCGGCTCACGCTTTCGTGTTGCCGATTGATGCTGTTTTCACCGTTGGACATTATGTGTCTGACTCACCTCTACTCTCCCGACATTAAATGTCCACCTCCGGTCTTGGAGCTTTGATGTATTGAGAGTGTAGTCATGAGCAATAAAACCAGCATTGAAGGGTTATCCGCTTTGCTGCACACGCTGATGCTTATTCCTCAACATCGTTGGATTACCGTTAGGGAGTTGCAGCAGCAGTTAGCCCTACTCGATATCCACCGCACCACGCGCAGCATTAAACGCTACCTCGATGAAGTCATTGTGGAGGTGTTTAACGTGGAGTGTGATTCGATGAGCATGCCCCATGTTTATCGGAAAACCTCAGAGCAATTACTGAAGCTCAACAAGCAGGAAATGCTTTATTGGCAACTGACGAATAAGTACTTACTGCCGCTTGTTCCTGATGCACTGAATTATGGGCAAGGTCGCTCCTCGGAGGGAGACAAACCCTTACCCCACAAGGGTTCATCGCATTCAAAAGAGCAAGCATGGTTAGCCAAAGTCCATGTAGCACTGCCCAATATTCGTGAGTGGAGTAATGAGCAGCGGCAAGTACTGAATGCGGTACACACGGCATTACTCAACAACCGTATGCTCAAGATATCGAGTCAAATTTTGCAGCAAGAGAAAGCGCTCATCGAACCACTGGGACTCTCGGTTCAATGTGACGCGCTCTTGCTGCTTTTTCGTTTATCCGGTCATCCGACGATACGCACCTTAGCCTTGCCTCTGATTGATGAGGCCAGTGTATCAACGTTTTCTTTTACCTATCCCACTGATTTCAACCTAGAGCAGTTCATGCGTGAACACGCTGAAATCCGTGCATCCCAAATTTAACTCACCACTACGGAGAGATACCCATGAATACCTTAATTCGAACCATCATGATGAGCGTGCTGATTTTCGGAGTCACCGCTTGCGGCGAACAGGAAGAAGCGAAAACCGTCACCGCCGATATTGAAGTGTCGATGTCCACCAACCCACACTGGGGAACACTGACCTTTGATATTCAATCTATCGCTGACAGCACCGTAATAAGCAATGTCATTATCAATCGAGGCAACTGCCGTCTACCCGCTGGTACAGCCTCAGAGCTCTCTAGAAACGTTCAATTGAAATTCGGTGAAACCTACACCGGATACAGTAACAGCTGCACCGTAGACAGCGTGAAAGAAATCGAAGTCACTTCCAGTGCTGGCACCTTTGTTTACACCTTCTAACTCTCAACAAACCCAACTTTACCCAATAAGGAAACACTATGAGTCACACTACAACGAATATTCTCGTTCTACTCGCAACCTTAATTACACCTTTTGTTTTCGCTCAGGGAGGCGGAGCATTAGGAGGTAACCCATCTGTAGAAACAGGTGCAGTCAACGTCAGTGTTGGGAAATGCACTCAGTACAAGATGGATGTAAAAGCAGCACAACAGGCAAATGAAGATACATCGACTATTACCGTCCCTGAAGGCTGTGAAGCTATCACAGAAAAGTAGTGCCAAAAGATGACAATGGGGAGCAATTACGCTCCCCATTCTTTTTTGTCTCAATGCATCAGATTGAAAGTATATGTTATCTGTTAAAAAGCGACTTAACTCTTCAATACTTGCTTCTGATGAATCTTCTATCTCCAGCATTGTTGATAAGATCATGTAATCACTGTTGAGCCCGTACAAAATCGGCAACTCACTGTTCAAAGTAACCCTCTCCGCCCTCTAGCCTCCAGTCTACTTTCTTTGATAATGCACTCTCTCCACATCATCAGTTCCGACTCTATACACTACCTGTGTAGAGAACCCTCGCTCATCAATATACTCATCCATCGCCCCAACTTTTCCAAGAACAGGAATGCTTTTCTCAGGGCGTTCATTTGATGGAAGACCAAGGGCATTCCTAACCTGAATACGTTTAGTTAATAAATTAAGCGATCCCTCATAAAAAGCGGGCTTAGTCACTACAATAGTGGTTAACTCAGAAGTTTGACGATCAAACCTGAGCTCTACGCCAGAAGAGTCAACACATATATAGAAGGCATCACTTTTAGAGTTCAACACTTCAGGCACATTGCCTCCAATCAGAGATAAGAAGGCTGACTGCTTTAGTAAAGCATCGTACTTCTTCCCCAGAAAATCCCTGTAAGTCATCATTTAGTACCAACCATTTTTTGTGTTAATTTCATGCAGTTGAGCTCTAGCATTCTCTAGCTCTTGCTCAGTATAACCTTCGTTTTTCAAACACCCTTTGATAGCATCAAAATTCGAATTTACTGCCGCCTCTAAATCACCAGCATCAACTTGCTGCTTATAGGCTTGATTTCTACCGCCATATGTTTCACTACATTTTCGATGCACTTCCTGAGGTATAGCAATACCAGCAGCACTATTAATTAACTCACGCTCTTGCTCTTTAGTAAGAGTTTGACCTAATGCACTTTCTAGTGCTCTTCTTAACGCAGCTTGAGATGGAATGTGATCTATATCCATTCCATCCTTTTTGCTTCTTGGCGCTAAGTCTCCGTAAGTGCCCACTTCCAATGGTTTTACCTTAGTAATTCCGGCACTACGCTTATTAAATACTAAGTACAAGGGCGACAGTCCCGCATCAGCAGGGAAAGTCACTATATACTCAGCAAGATCTTCCTCTGGATAGAGAACCGTGCCTATCTCTTGTTCGTGTTCTTCAATCGGGCGTACCCAGGTATTGTGAACATCAAGCTGATCATTTTCGGGTAATACTGTATCGGGTGTCAGCACATCTGTTGAACCATCGGGCGTCCACGTTATAGTAATACCACTGTCTAACTCCGCAACAAAGTTTTGTCCTTGTTGCACTGCCTGACGCTTAGCCACTAGATCACCATATGGACTGCCTTCACCCGTTTTGATACCAACCACTTGTTGTTTGCCATTTTCGTCCGTGTACATATTGAAACGTACGCGCATCGTAGTGGTATCATTCGTAGAGACGTCAGAATTACCTTCTAAGGTTCCATCACCAAGCTGAGAAGGCCATAAGGCGGCAACTAGAAAACCGCCCATTCGAGCAAAGCCCGCTAGCGCTTCTCCTGAAATCGACCATGTCCCAATTGTATTGGCCGTATTGGTACTCAGAATCCCAAGGTTCGTCACCGCAGATTTCGCGGGAATAGCAAGTAGTGCTGCTTTACCATAATCAGTGGCTCTTGAAGCCGTTGTGATTGTGGCTAAGTTCGTGACAGGAAGTTCTTTCCCAAATAAACGATCACTATTGATCGTTTTGAACTGGGTTTCTGCAATGAATATATCTGAATAGTCGTAATGGGTGTTCGCAATACAGCTATAGGTACAAGGTGGCAGCGGCGGCAATGCGGTTTCTTTGTCTGACTTTATCGTCTCCGCAGAGTTTGCTACTGGCCGTTTAACGATAGATTGTTTTGGTGCTGCAAGAAGCTCACTGATATCAAGCTTGATACCGTGCTGAGCCACCCAGTCGTCATTGAGGTTATCGATCTCTTCTCGGGTGATTTGCTGTTCAAGGTAAACAAGGCTCTGGTTTTCAACGTCTTGTCCTGCGAGTTTCCAGTACACTAAGATAGCACTTTGCAGTCGGTTGTAGCCTTGCTCATCATTCAGTTGCTCATGCGTGGAACATGTAGCGTAAAACGCCCACTTGCCTTCACCCAGCAGCTTGTACTCTTGCACTAATCGGTCGTTATGAAAGTGGTAATAGTAACCTTCTGTTGGCAGTCCTAATCGCTCTCCTAGCTGCACCGATGGGACGACTGGGATAAACGCTTCTTCCACGACACCGGAGCCTATTGGTTTCACTTGCACGCTGTCAGGTACGTTGATGCCCATTGAACTGTCCGCCACTTTCGCAAACAATTTTTTCGGCTCATCAAAGGCCGTGTGAGCAATGTACTTAGTACCGTGTTCCGTGGGCTCAGTTTGCCAGCGACCAATCATAGCTTCTTGTTTGGTCTTGCCCAGTTGAAACGCACAGCCCACGCTTTTTTTGAATGTGTCCTCAGAGCACGCAATTTCAAAGCAATATTCATAATTGAGCTGGGGTGGAGCATCAGAAGTATCAGGCTTGATGGGCTCAGGGACATAGGTATCTTCGATGCTTGGAGCGTATGCCGCACGACTTTGACTTGACGCTGCTCTAGTTACCGCTCCACGAGATATCTTCGCTCTAGAGAGAAAGGCATTTTTTGCCTCTGGCGATAAGGCCTCTTGCCCTTCAGTAGACAAACTCCACGATTTACCCATTCCATTTCTAAGCATCACTGGCTTAGATGGAGTGTCCGTCAACAAGGCCAATTCACCACTTTTGAGTTTGTCCATAAAGCGAGAGAAACTCATCCCATGAGGGATTGCAGAGCTCAGTGCCCTTTCCGTTAACCTTTCTATATCCCCTTCGACTTGACCGAGCTCATGCGTCATCAGCTCCGTTAGCCGTACCACTCTATAACTCACTGTTAATTCCACCGCCACTTTTTAATGAGACATATTCTACTCAATCCATAGAGGGAGCTGGGCTGATAACCTCTATTTGTTCTCAGCAATGCGCTAGAGTGTGACCGTTGTTCCTTCAGCCCCTTACGTTAGTAACTCACTCATCAATAGGTTTTATCTCTTTACGTGTATCGATACTCAAATAGGTAACTCTGTATCTGCACTTGTTGCTTCCCAGCCTTACACGCCGCATCATTGAATCACACCTAAGTGTTCTCATCTTTAATGCACCGATTGCTCATAAGGACATGGATTTGATTGATATAGACTCTGAAAAGAAAATTGCCGTTTTAATCGACGCAGAAAACGCACAATATGCAGTTTTAGATTTTGTGCTCAAAGAGCTCTCCAAACACGGGCATATTCTGGTTAAAAAAGCGTATGGAGACTGGAGTTCTGAATGTTTAAAGAACTGGAAACAACCACTCAATGAGTTGGCAATTAATCCAATTCAGCAATTTTCGTACACGCAAGGCAAAAACTCCTCTGATGCTGCCATGATCATTGATGCCATGGATTTACTCTACTCAAATAAGTATGACGCTTTTGCTCTCATCAGTAGCGACAGTGATTTCACCAAGTTGGCTTCACGCCTCAAAGAGTCTCAAATTTATGTCTTTGGTGTCGGTGAGAAGAAAACACCACTCGCCTTTCGTAATGCTTGTGATGACTTTATTTACACTGAAGTCCTTAAAGAGCGATACGCTCCAAAAGAAGAAGTCACTGCCGTCATTTCAGAAAAACCCAAGAAAGTAGAGCCTCGCGAGACTCGCAATAAACTACGAGGTGATACGAAGCTGTTGAATATCCTACGAGGCGCTGCCAGTGAATACCAAGACGAGGACGGCTGGTCTTTTCTGGGCCAATGTGGTGGCCTAATCAAAAGACAATACCCGGACTTCAGTTCAAAAAACTACGGCTTCAACACTCTGAGCCAGCTCATTGAGGCGACCGAGCTGTTTGAAATAGACAGAAGGCAGACTCAAGCGGGGGCGGTACACATCTACATTAGAGATCAACGAAAAAGCACTTAGTCACTCCCAGTAACTTTCGCTCTTTCCCCCCTCCCTATGACTCTCCATATTCATGCATGATGGTTGTCGACGAATATCCGTCAGCAACCTCAACGAAAAGGATCAATCCATGGGAAATAAACAACAATCAGGAAACAACGCCCCGCTATGGCCGACTAAAAACGGCACCTCAAATCCATCAGGTGGAGGTCGCACCAATAACCCACCAAGCAAAAAGTAAAAGCGGACCTAGGCTGCTTTAGTGCAGCCTAGTATGCATGATGTTGGTAGTAACGCTGGTAACGATTTGTCGTATAGATATCCGGTAACGCACAGCAACCCTCCTTATCAAGCGCTCTCATAAACAGTGCGTATATCAACAAGTCCGCACCTTGTCGCCCAGCTTCCATGTTGTCAAAAAATGCACCCAAGGCTTTTACAGAAGGAAGGCTTTTTCCGCTACGCCACTCTTTAAAACGCTCTTTTTGAACCTTGTTCTTGAGCTCTCCATTTCGCTCATGCTCACTAAAAGGCAAGACAACACACTCACACAACTGTGCGTTTTTTTGATTAGTCACCTCTTTTAATAGACCAAAAAACTTGCCAAGAAATGTGCTCTCTTCTCTTTTAAAGACCTGCCCGAAGACTCCGTATTGCCTTGCAGAGGCGCTAGGCGTGTAGTCTGTATTGTGTTTGGCCCAGCTTTCAATAAACATCGCATCAATGACCGACATTAAAGACAACCAGAAATCATGCTTGAAACAAAGCATGGCCTGCTCAGTTTCTTGTGAGGCAGATTCACTTGGTGATTTGAGCCAGCTTTTCACAAGAACCTTTTCTTGCTCACTGAGCAACGTAAAATCAAGAACGGGCAGGTAATAGCCTGAGATTAACTCACTTTGGTTGCACTCATTAATATCGGGAGCACCCAGTATAAAGGCCAACTGTCCTTGATACGCGGCGCAGCGCCTATCGATATAGCTAACTAAAGGCCTTATATTCAATTCACTAGAAGCCGAAGACAGTCCTTGTTGAAACCCTTTAAGAATGTGAGACCACCAAACGGACAAATCTGCTGTGTGGACCCTTCCCTCTGGGAGAGAAACTTTGAAAGCCAATCCCTTTCGAATAAACACCTTCGCCAATTGCCAAGCAAACTGACGTATCGATGCCCAGCGAATTCCCCCCTTACTGATGTTATCCAATGTGCGGTCTGTCGGTAGGTTACTCTTTACCACTGACGCGTTTAACCACTTTATTTTTTCTCTTGGAGAAACGGGGAGCCCCAGAAATTCTGAGACTTCATCAGGTGAAGGCAGAAACGGGTTACCCAGTTTGATGATGGGTACTTTAATCTTTTCATTGGGCATTAGGAGTCATTAGGTCGTCAGGAAATACCCGCACGTTAAGAGAAACCATCGACACCATCAATCCTAAAGACAAATGAGAATAGCAGCTTGTGGAGTACATCCCACAAGCTGCGTTTCATTGGTTGTTATAGGGTAGCGGCTTCAACCGCTAACAAATCAGCTCTCTCATTCCCTTCGATACCAGAGTGTGCTTTAACCTTAAATACCTCGACATACTTCCTAGAACTCAACTCGTCCACTTGCTGCCAGAGTTGGCGGTTTTTGACGGGTTTCTTATCCGAGCGTCGCCAACCTCGGTCTTTCCAATCGTCCATCCAGATGTTGAAACCTTTTACACAATAATCACTGTCCGAATAGATGACATCCTCATCCTCTGCGTATTCCAAGGCTTCGATTAAGGCCAGTAGCTCAAGCTCAGCACTGTCAGTTTTTCGATTGATGGTGAAGCTCTCTTCATGAACAATCTCATTGTCTTCATCCATAACCACCAGCCCAATGCCCCCTCGTGTACATCCGTGTTGGTTGTTTGGTGCTGCGCCGTCTACGTAAATTGAATAACTCATTTTTTATCTCTCTCTCTCATTGAAAAAGGGCGCATGACTTTACTTAGCCAGCGCCCCGTTGATGTTTGTATTACTGAATGGGTTGTTGGTTGTCTCGCAGTGCTAGACGTTGCTCCATCCATTCCTCGATTTCACTTTCTACCCAAGCCACTGCTCGTCCACCGAGTGGCACACTCTTTGGGAAGTCGGTTTCATCGGCCATGAACTTATAAATAGTGGAACGGCCTAGCCCTGTTAGTGACATCACGTCTTGGATTCGTAGAAATCTCATTTTCACTGGGAATCGTCTCCTGCTTTGTATATACCCATGTGATAAGCCGCCACTGTAAAAAAGTGCAGTCGCTCTACTCTGAACTAGAGCCAAAGAAGTAACGCTGCTCATTCCATGCTTCAGCAAGACTGCTCATGCGATGAAAGACACAACGCTTGATGTTCTTGTCCTGCTCCCTACAGCGTGTCCCTAAGCCATAGTTGCCTCGGTCATTGAGAAACACTAATGAGCGCGCTTTGCCGCTGTAGTGCTTCTCTATCGCTTCTTGCCAAGCCTCTTTAAGGTGCTCAACCAATTCGTTGCGTTTTTCCCAGCAAATGGCGGGGCCAAAATGCTGGCTGTAGTCAGTAAACAGCATCACGCGATAGTTGTGGGATGGCACCTTGTCCTCTCGCTTGCGCCATACGTAGAACACAGACTCCGTATCGAGCTTTTCTTTAAGCAGCTTAAAGTAATCGTTAATGATGCTGAGGTCGGTATCTTGATGATCTTCTGGTAGAAACAAATCCAAACGCGTTGCCAAAGCCGCGTCAAACGCCTCCGTTGCCTGTTCAAAGACTTCCGTCATTCTGGTTAAGGCCGATTCGTATAGCCCCTTATCACTGAAAAATACGGGGTAGTCGTTAAACGTTTTTGAATGAGTAATGTTGGGAAGGTAAGTATTGTTAGGCATGAGTAATACCTCTGAGTGTGTGAATGACATAGGTATTACTCGCGCTGTATTTTTTAAGGTGCGTCGTGACTGCAACCAAAACTCATGCTGCGGTTCTCGTTGTTTGGGGAGACGGGCTTCGCGAGACGACTGATCCGATAGAAGAGTTCATTTAACTGCAATGGGAACGCTTCATCCCCTTTCAGAAGTTCGTACACGTCATCAGTAGCGGAATACGCCAGTCCTGAACATCTTCTACCGTAGTCTTCTTCAACGGCTCTATCCCATACCTTTCGGACTCTAGACAGGTAGCGACTCCTCCCATCCCCACTTTTGCCTAAACAAAGATACAGCCGTTTATCAAAGAGTAAGACAAGGTGATACTGGCTGGTGGACTCACACGCCTTGAACCAAACATGGCGAATGACCGTTTGGTGATATTGGTGAGGCCTACGTCGGTACTTCATTAGGCACAACTCATTGGTTTCCAACTTCAAGGTACGAAAGAATCGACTGAATACCTCAGAATGGTTTCCATCAAAGTCACTTGGTAGACGTACATTAAAATGAGCGACACAAAGTTTAGGGTATTGGCATAGCGCTTCAGTCAGCACTCGGTCGATTCCCTCCAAGTACTCAAGGACAAGACCACCCTTGTGGTAGTAGAGTGGTTTTCCATTAAACGTTCGGTCATGGGTGATGGTGAGGTATTTAGACGTGTGAGCTCTTTGAAGAGCCATCTTGAATTGATTTGGCATGATGAGTTCCTATGGTTTGTTATTAATCCCACAGGAACTGCTTCCAACGTATTTTTTAGCTACTTACGGCTATGGTCGAAGTTGTTCATACGTTTTCCAAAATGCTTCGTTCTTCTCTTCGCTAGGTAGCTTAGTCGATAAAAGACGGACTGAAACACCGCCTCAAACTCCTCAGAGTTACGTAGCAAGTGATACTGGCCTTGTTTGGAGAAATGGATAGCTGGTTTCTTTTTGCCTGAGTAGATAGCATCCACAGAGCGCTTCCAAGCATTACGGATACGGTTAGCCAAACTTTGCTGATATTCACCAAAGTCCCCCAGAGAACGAAAGACGTTTCTGTCAAAGATAAGCGCAACGTGGTAGTGGCTACTTGATGAGGTATCACACTCTTTAGCCCATACATACCGAATGGTGGTTTCACGATAGGGTTTGTCATTTAACCGAGCACTACGTCTTCGATATGCCGCTATCTGAGATTTCAGAGATCGAAAGAAACGAGTCATCACTGCTGAATCATCCCCTCTAAAGTCTGTTGGTAAGTTGAGGTCCACTCGAACGATAAAAAGTCTCGCATATTGCTCTAGAGCTTTCTCAAGGACTGATCCGATCCCTTCTAGGTATTCAACGACCAAACCCTCCTTGTCGATGTATATCTTGTTTCCGTTGAAAGTGGATTCGTGTGTGATGGTTAGATTCTTAGACATGATGGTGACCTATGTATTGTTAATGACATAGGTACTGAGAGTGACGTTATTTTTCGGGTAGGGGATGGGTTCCCCTACCAAGATATCGAGTGATGAGGTAGTTGGATGAGGTGTGGGATTAGGTTAGTAGATGGGTAGGTATATATATTATTAATTACCGATCCACCTCGATTTACTCCCCCACTGTTTTTAGGTGATTACTAAACCTTCACATCGGCAAAATCCATCCAGCAACCTTCATTTTTTATCAAAAATCATGGTTCATGCATTTTTTCTTCTGGAGTTTACTCACATAAAAAGTGAAAATTAAACTTTAATAAAACAACCATATATCATCGGATTACGACTATTTAAAACTAGAGGTAAGTGAAAACATGACACATACTGACAAAGATGAAGTCAATTCATCAGAAGTAGCAACCATGAAGGAAAAACCAACACTCGACCCGAACGCTAAAGTGGAAATCATCAATTTTATTAACTCTTTCGATGTTAAAGGGAACTGTTATCTTTACCATGAAGGAGAAGAAAAACTGGTTTCGACACTTCTTCGGCCAGATGATAGAAAGAGAGTCAATCTCATGAAAGAGCTAGAAGAAGCTCAAACCATGAAGCAACTCAATGAGACTCGCCTATTCAAAGAGCACCCATTTCTAAAAAACCAAAAGCGGATTATTCTGCTACCGTATTCTTCAATTTCAAGAAGCCATGTGCCGACAGAAACCTATTCTGAAAGAGAGATTAATCGAACAAACATTATCAACACCTTTTGGAAAAGCGAACTCGAACTGCATTATGATGCTGCGGAAGCATTGATTCTGGTTTGCTCGTTTTTAGCCAAAAATATTGATCGCAATACCCATGGTTTAGGGATAAGCCAAACCAAGATTGCGATCGTATTGGGAATGAGTGTTCGCCGAGTATCAGATACTTTAAAACGACTTGAGCAACTCGGTTATGTGGTACGACACACAGAAAAAGCCAAACGAGGGAAGTTAAGTCTTGGCACTTTTATACAGGTAACAGAGGCTTTTTCGTCACAATTTTTGCCCCCTAAAAAGCTCGAGGAAAAGTCAGAGAAAAAGCAAAAACAGAGTTCTGAGCATCAATCGCAAGAGCCTCCTGAGAAGCGCTATTTCCAATTTTTGCAAAGTTTGAGCAATCTACGACTGGACTTAAAGAACTTCATCGTGAATAGCGAGGAACCAATACCTCCTATCGTTTTACAGCAGATTTTTAAGGTTTTAGAGTGAATGTCATCTAGAGCTGCAAGAAGAGTACTCATCATAGTGTTCACAACGCAACTAAAACTACCAAGGATGGGATTTGATCGAACTGGATGCTTCTAGTGGAATAATTAAAATCATCCGCGTGTGATGCTCTATTTTAGAATTATAAATGGTTAAGCTCACAAGAGCGTCGAGTAAAATTAAAAGGACATAAGTGCGCGTTTGCGTATACTAATTTATAACATATAAGAATAAATTGAGGTCTGTTTTGGTGATAATGGATTTGGTGCTACTACTCATCCCTTTAGCTGTACTATTTGTGCTAGGAAACATAAACAATGAAATGACGGTTTGCATTGCAGTGCTGTTGTACAAACTATCTTTTGTACTTGTTGTTGTACAAATTTCGTATTCATGGCTAATCAATGTTGGATTACTAGACCCTATATTCACCATTGAAGATTCATTGATCATTGGCGGTTCAATCATCAATACTTTCTTTAGCACGTTCCTAATATTCTTCTACGTTGCTGTAAATACCTACCTAAAAATCAATGAAGATTAGTTCTTCAGGACGAAGACTGTCACCCAAATATTACGATGCGGGGCGTCGAAATTATCGAGGTGCGTAGATATTGCTAAGAACATCAGAAACACCGTAGAGCGTTTTCTCCAACTAGAAGTAATCATACGATTTGGCCACAGGTATGCGGAAAAGCGGTTTACCTAACTGCAACGACACTCCGAACACCAAAATAATAAAATTTAGTTTATCATTAAATATCAGCAAGTTGGAAATAAAGGTAACTTCAGAGCGGATCTGAGCCAGCCACGGCAGCTAGCTCACTGTTGGACAGAAGTGAGTTACCGACTTAACTAAATTAGTAGAGTACGGATAACTTTAAGTATAGAAAATTCAGTGTCAGAAGTTGCTGGATCAACTTAAATAAAAGGCGACAAAAGCCGCCAATTATCAACATATGCATAGAGAGTTATACGTCAACTAACTCTGCTATCTTCTCTGCAATCACTGACATCGAGTCTTCCGAAGTGTCTAAACCAGATCTAGATGCAAGCAGAGGACTCACATTGCGTAGAGCTTCATAAGTTGTATTGTGTACGATAGGTACGATCTGATTGCCTGCTAGTAATGCAGACAGCTCTTTATCAGCAACGCTCTCTTTTGGCAGACGCTCTAACATTGCAGGAGTAACCAAAACAAGCCCAACTTTAGAGTTTGCTAAACCTTTATCTATTGCGCGCATCATAGGCACACCCAAGCCAAGATCTTTTTCACTAAACCAAACTTTAACACCCGCCGTTTCGAGCAAATCATGTAACTCTTTCGCTGACTCTTTACGATCAGCCCATGCATGACATAAAAAAACATCACGTAAGTCTGGTTGAATGGCTACACGAGACTCAACCGCTTCACGTATAGGTGTTAAATTTACGATTTGCGCGGAAGTATATGACACTGAAGAACTAGATTTAGACCAACGAGGTTTAGATTTGCTGGAATAACTACCGCTGCTACTTAAAGAACTATGAGATGAGTATGGAGAGCTATAACTACTGTAATAGCTACTGTATCCACGACTTTTGTAACGACATGCAGGACAGTTTGCAGCGGCTGCTGCTGAGCTATGTCCTCTAACTGGTGCTGTGCATCTTGACATAAAGTTATTCCTCATCTCTTTCTATTGGACTGTGATAGAACTGAGCCAGCAAGTGATTTGGTGTCTTCACTATACTTACTGCTTCTCAAGACTTTTGAAGCCTTTTCTTCAAGATCTCCACCAGTCTGTTTCTGTGAAGAAGACTGAGCTAACACCGAACCTGCCAGTGATTTAGCCGTTTTAGATGCAGATGGATTCTGCAACGTTGCTGCCGCTAGAGAGGCAACCTGTTTCGTAGTTTGTTTAGTGTTCATAGCTGTTTCCTTGTATCACACTGTACGAATTCGCAGGTTGCAGAGGTGACTAACTGTGTATACTCTTTTAAGACACTACCCAAAAAAGTTGTATACTTATTAGTTTCCTCCGAAACCAAATTAATACTCTTTCCCCTAATCTAAGCCTTAGCTTGGTTTAGGGGTTTTGCTTATAAATGTACCACCAATAATTTCTCCTCTGTGAATAAAGTTACCCACAACAAGAATACTACATGTTGTGTTTAGCGTTGAGCCATGTTCAAGATAGTGCTATCGAAAATTCATTGCAAGTTTCAGTTCTTGGATGACTTGTGGATAACTAACAAAATTAAAAAAAACTGTAAGTATCTGCTAACCGATGAGCTTAGAGCTACTAAGATTGCAATAAATTGCCGTTTTTAGATCGGTCTATTCGTAACCATAAACAAAAAAAAATTACTTGATCTTTAGGCAAAATGGCTAAGTCAATTTTGTTGAGCTAAATACAAGATCTTCATCATAAAAACAATGAAAGCAATGAAAGCAATGAAAATGGCTGACTTTGATTTGCTATTCACAAAGAGCACTACTCTCTCGAATCAAGTATATATGGTGAAGTAAAAGACGAGCGTAGCTAGTAGTTAATGCCTAGAACTATTTTGTTATCAGAGTTGTAACTACTGATGATTCCCACCACCGTGGTACTTCAAGACCGAACGAATCGCCCCCACTTGTTCATAGTAACCTTTAATACCCCCTAGATTGGTAATCTTCGTATTACTTCTGGTAGGGAAAAGTCGTAATAATAGACAGTGCATGAGTATTTACAGTGAATTACTTTGGGGCACTTTTGAGTTACGAAGTCACTGTGAAAATACTGGACAGAACTTAGCTAGCCAAGACAAGGAACAGCCACAAGTATAACACTACCTGCACATGAGGGGTTAAGATCCTCCCTATCTGATAGTAATAGCAACCACTACTGCTAATCTACGCAAACGGTTATCCATGCCAACGAATTAAAAGGGTACGCACTATTACTGAAACACAACACTTACTCTATGGTATGTAAGTTAAGCCATCTTTGCAGAGGGCAATGGATGCACGTTGGCTTGCATCAACGATTGCAGCTTATTACCCCATGTATCCAATACCTTCAACTGCTCATCGATATAATCATGATGGTTATAGACTCTGAGCATACCTGGCAGCTGGTGACCGACTGTCTTTTCAATCGCTACGATATCTAACCCCATTTCACTACAACGGCTGATAAAGGTACGGCGCAAGTCATGAGGTGAAAAGCGCTCAAAATCGGCAGGTATATTACGTTTGATCAAGGCTCGTACTGCCGCAGGTTCTTGTACTTTATCGACCGTTAGCTGAGGCCATACCAACTTCCACTTACTTGGCACACTGTCTCGCTGCTCTTTTAGAAGTGCAAGCAAGTAGCCACTTAAAGGCACTTTGCGTGCATCTTGGCTTTTAGTGTGTCGCTCTTCTGAGCTGGCTGGTAATAGCCAAATTCCCTCATCAAAATCTAACTCACTCCAACGCATTTCAAGTACGGCACTTATACGCTGTCCACAACCAAGTAAGAACTGCATTAAACGGATGTTCGAGGGATCTGTACGCCATGACGGCATAATCGTTAACAGAATCTTTAACTCTGAAAAGCTTAAATTACGTTTTGTGACTTTAGAGCCACCGCCAACGTCTTTTGCTTTCAGTTGTGGTGCAGGATGAGTATCAAGCATATTTAGTGCTAGGGCATGGTTAATCACTTGATTAATGATTTTATGGCAAACCCCAATAGCCCCCGCCATACGCTTACCATCTTTATCAACCTTCGCATCAAAGACTCTATTGAGATCATATATGCTTAAATCTGCCAATTTGATGTTACCGAGAATTGGCTTGATATCTCGATTGTAAATAGTCCTCGACTGGTCACCCCTTAGCTGTTTTGAAAGCCGTTTCTCATCGAAGCTAATAAACGCATCATCAAAGGTCTTCGCTTCATCTTGCGCTCGTTTCTCTATATCCAATTCAACCTTTGGGTTCTTACCATTCTCCAGCCAACTTCGATAACGGCCAGCTTCCTTTCGCGCCTGATCCAATGTCATCCCACGCTCTGGTTTGATCTTAATGTATCGACCCATAGAGATTTTTTCGTGTTTCTTACCTACTTGAAAACGAAAGATCCAAGTCATTGTGCCTGTTGGACGAACTCGAATGTTCAATCCTTCGACCTTCTTATCAGGGATCGAGTATTCCTTATCCTGTGGCTTCAATGCTTGCAACGTGGTATTGGTACTGATTCGTTTCGTCATCGTTGGAAAACCTCTGCATTTTGGGGGACGGCTCTGGGTACGGCGTGGGGTGCGGGAAACATCGAGTTTCTATTGTACGGTTTTAGACTTCAACGGACAACAAGATCACAAAAATAATATAAATCATGACCTTAAGATTAAAAAATATAACTCTGTAGACTTTGGCGGACTAAAGGCTCCATTTACCCACCATATGGAAGCGGGTGTCCTACTGGAACGCAAAGCATAGCTTGATAAGAGAACACAAAAAAACGAGCCATTTGGCTCGTTTTTTATATTTGGAGTCAGACTACTCAGCGCTAGCGGAGCGGTTCATAAAACCCAGTTTCTTACCAATCCATAGCAATAGCAACAGCGACACTATGATGGCAAAGAAGTTAGACCCCGCATCTGGGTGCTGCGCTTTGACAAAAGCAGAGTGGCCAAAGGCGCCAACGAAGAAACACGCTAGACCAACCAGCGGAATGTCTTCAGAGACAGGGTTACGTAGATATTCTTGGTACAGCGCCTGCACAGACAGTACAAGCGCAATCAGTGGAAAAATAGAGAAAGAAACTTCGCTCATTGTCAGCCATGACAACAATGCGTCTCCACACATACCAGCAATCAATGCAAGTACGAGCGTCTTCTTCTCAGAACCACGATTAACTTGGTTTACTTCATTCGACATTAATCAATCCCACCTTTTAATCGGTTACGGTTACGTTCACGTTCTTTGCGATACCATAAAGCCCCTTTGGCTATCATTCGCAATTGCATAATCAATCGTTCCGCAAGCTCATCTCGCTCGCGTCGATTCAAATCCAGTGCTTCTGCGCCTGAGCTAAACACTAAGGTGACGGAAGCTTCAGCCTGGGTATAGGCCTCATCACGCGTCATTCCTGTGCTGATCAAGTACTCGGTCAGTTCAGCAGCAAAGTGCTGAATCTCTCTCGCCACAGCGGTACGAAAGTCAAATGATGTTCCCGAACGTTCTCGCAATAATAGTCGAAACACATTGGGGTTGCTTTCAATGAACTCCATAAACGTCTCGATAGAAGTGCGAATCACACTCCCCTCTTTGACGATTCGCTGTCGCGCCTGGCGCATCAACTGACGAAGCAGCAAGCCGCCTTCGTCAACCATGGTCAACCCCAGCTCATCCATATCTTTGAAATGGCGATAAAATGAGGTTGGAGCAATCCCTGCTTCCCGGGCAACTTCTCGTAAACTCAGGTTCGAAAAGCTTCGGTCAGCGCTAAGCTGGCTAAACGCAGCATCAATTAATGAGCGACGCGTTTTTTCTTTTTGCTGTGCACGGATTCCCATGGATTTCATCTGTTTTCTATTTATTGGTTTAGTAGCAGTTAATATACAACGATTACCTTAAGGACATAAGCCAAAATCGTAACCTTTGACTACCGCGTGACAATTAAACTCAGCCTGATTTCTTTTTCAATCACTTAACGCTGGTTTAGAGACCTATCACCGCGCAAATACCAGATATGAAACATTCTGCGTGATCACTTCCACTCTCTAGTGCGCTGACCGTGTGCTCTATCGTGAAATCAGTTAAAATCTCGCTAAAGCAATGTTAAGACAATATAACAAAGGAAAAGTTATGGCGGAAAGTAACCACTTTGACGTGATCGTTATTGGTAGTGGCCCTGGTGGTGAAGGGGCAGCGATGGGGCTAACCAAAGCGGGACTCAATGTCGCCATAGTGGAAAAAGAGAGCAGCGTCGGTGGCGGTTGTACCCACTGGGGAACCATCCCTTCTAAAGCGCTGCGTCATGCGGTCAGCCGCATCATTGAATTCAACAATAACCCGCTGTTTTGCCATAACAACACCAGCTTGCACTCTACGTTCTCCAATATCTTGGGCCACGCTAAGTCTGTGATTGATAAACAGACTCGCCTGAGACAAGGCTTTTACGATCGTAATCAATGTTCTTTGATTTTCGGTACTGCACGCTTTACGGACAAGTACACCATTGCCGTCACTCAAGCAGACGGCACAGAGGAGCTGTACAGCGCTGATCGATTTGTGATTGCAACAGGCTCACGCCCATACCAGCCAGCTGATGTCGACTTTCTGCATGAGCGTATCTATGACAGCGATTCTATTCTCAGCCTGAAACACGACCCTCGTCATATCATTATTTATGGTGCCGGCGTGATCGGTTGTGAGTATGCGTCTATCTTCCGGGGTTTGGGCGTAAAAACGGACTTAATCAACACTCGAGACCGACTGCTGTCTTTCCTCGATAATGAAGTATCAGACGCTTTGTCTTATCACTTCTGGAACAGTGGTGTTGTGATCCGCAACGACGAAACTTACGAGAAAATTGAAGGCACCGAAGATGGCGTGATTATCCATCTCGAATCAGGCAAGAAAATGCGTGCCGATTGTATTCTTTACGCCAACGGCCGCACGGGTAACACCGACAAACTCAACCTATCGGCTGTGGGTTTAAACGCCGATTCTCGTGGCCAGTTGTCCGTTGACAGTAACTACCAGACGGAAGTCGAGCATATTTACGCAGTCGGCGATGTTATTGGCTACCCTAGCCTAGCCAGTGCGGCTTATGACCAAGGCCGATACGTGGCACAGGCGATCAATAAAGGCCAGGCCGATGGCAATCTGATTGAAGATATCCCGACCGGTATTTATACCATTCCGGAAATCAGTTCTGTAGGTAAGACTGAGCAAGAACTAACAGCGGCAAAAGTCCCTTATGAAGTCGGCCGTTCGTCGTTTAAGCACTTAGCTCGCGCTCAGATTGCAGGTAAAGACATCGGCAGCTTGAAGATTCTCTTCCACCGCGAAACCAAAGAGATCCTTGGTATTCACTGCTTTGGTGAGCGTGCCGCGGAAATCATCCATATCGGACAGGCCATTATGGAGCAAAAAGGCGAAGCCAATACGATTGAATACTTCGTCAATACCACATTCAACTACCCGACCATGGCCGAAGCGTACCGCGTAGCGGCGCTGAATGGCCTCAATCGCTTATTCTAAGTCGAGCAATAAAAAAGCCGCAGTCAACGCTGCGGCTTTTTGTTAAGCGTTCAAAAACTGCTGTTTGCGCCACTGCTGATAAAAAATCATCGCCAGTGTCACACCACGCATCCCCATAAAACTCAACATAGCCAACCACAACGCATGGTTACCAAAACTGGCCAAGGCGAAAAACACCCCAAAGAAAGCACACATTGCGAAAAACATGCTGTTGCGCATTTCTCTCCCTTTCGTTGCCCCAATGAATATGCCATCTAACAAGAAGCACCACATTGAGACTAAAGGCATCGCCATCAACCAAGGAAGGTATATCAGTGCAGTATCATGCACTTTCGGGATGTCGGTGATCAGACTGATCAAGGACGATCCGGCGAAAACAAACACCGCAGTCAATCCCAAACAGATGATCAGGCTCCAGAAGAAAGTCCCCACCAATGACGCGCTGAGTTGTTGTTTATCCTTAGCGCCTATCGCTTTACCAACCATCGCCTCCATCGCATAGGCAAATCCATCCATGCCGTAGGAAATGATCATCAGAAAACTCATTAGTACCGCATTGGCAGCCACAATATCATCGCCAAAGCTCGCGCCTTGGAACGTCATAAACGTAAAGGTCGCTTGCAGGCACAGAGAACGTAGAAAAATATCACGGTTAAGCTTTACGAAACGGCTTAATCCATGGGTGGTGTCTTTCAGCAACGAAACAATCGAGGGTAAATGGCTTTTATGCCACGTACGCCAAACACACCATAAGCCAAAGCTCATACCACTGTAATCAGCAATTCCCGATGCCAGTGCAGCCCCTTCCACTTTCCAGCCAAAGCCAATCACAAACAACACATCAAGAACGATGTTGGTGACGTTTGCAATGATCACCATCCACATCGGTGCACGTGCGTTCTGCGTCCCTAGCAACCAGCCCAATAAGACAAAGTTAACTAAGGCAGCAGGAGCGCTCCAAGCACGAATGGCAAAATACTGCTCACCATAAAATTTAACTTCATCACTCGCACTGCTCAGCGAAAATACCAGATTGGCAATCGGTTGGTGAAATAGGAGAAACAGCAATGCAAAACCCAAGGCCATCGCGACACCCTGAGTGAACACTAAACCGAGTTGTTTACCACATTGAGCACCATACGATTGCGCCGCCAGCCCAGTGGTCGACATTCGCAAAAAACCCAGTAGCCAGAAAGTCACACTGATCATGGTACTGCCAAGCGCAACTCCGCCCAGATACCAAGCATGTTCAAGGTGGCCAATAACCGCCGCATCAACTAAGCCGAGTAAAGGTACGGTTATGTTCGATAGAACCATGGGGATCGCCAGCAGTAGAACCTGCTTATGTAGCGCTTTATTGGAAAGGGTCTGAAGTAATTGCACGTTTGCACTCATCATAAAAGAAGAGTGCAAAGTGTAACCGGATTACCAGCGAAGCTGAACCACTACCGGAGTAAGCCTATGCTTAAGGGAATTGAATTTGGTGAGCCAGCGTTGCCATAACTTCCAACGCCCGCAGTGTTTATCTAAAGGAGAAAAGGTCTTGGCCCAGCGCGCCCATGGCAGGTAATTAAGTGTTGCATCCCCGGGTGACGCATAGCCATGATTATAACTGCCTGCGCCCATTTTCTGACCAAGTTTGCTTGCCGCGAGATCCCCCGCCAGCACCACACATGCTCGTGCTGAATCAAAGTGGCAACCAAGGGCCTGAATAAACTTACCAACTTGCTTTTCACTGCAATCCAGTAAAGCGTGCTCACAGACAATCAATACCGGCGCCTTTTCCGGTACAGGCAAATTATCCAGCCATGACAAGTCATCAACGTTGCCACACATATGTTGGTAACGTTCGCTTTTATGGAACAGTTTCTGACGCCAAAGGAGGTTTTCCGTCACATCAAGTTCAAGCCAGTGACAACGACCATTGTCAACTCGGTAGAAACGTGTATCGAGGCCAGCGCCAACATTGATTATCCAACCGTCGGGATTGCGCGAAATGAAGTGATTGACCTGATCGTCACAGATTTGAGTCAGGGTGGCATGAAGAAGTTGTTTCTGATCGATATCACCAGAGAGGCACTCTGGTGCGAGTTGGCAACGCTGACACGCGTTAGCCGCGATTGGGTCATAAACCAAGCCGTTGTCGACCAAGCTTTCTCGGCTGCGAAGCCAGAGAGGTTGCAACAAATTGGCCGGGATTTGATAGCGATGTGTTGAAGCTTTTTGCTTAGCGGCCATGATCATCTTCCTTCCATACCAGAAATAAGATGATAATGAATATCAATTACAAAAACAAGTAATTGAGAATAGAGCTCAACAAAATATGAGATATCGAGCCACAACTCACAGACTGAAGTGACAAAACAACGTCAGCGAACATTCTCGCTGACGTTACAAGCCATTCAATACCACTTCTGCGAGCAGTGCAGTGATTACATCCAGTCGGTATTGCGGATAATTCCGACTGCTAAACCTTCAATCGCTAGGTGCTGACATGACAGGTCAACTTTAATAGGTTCAAACTCTTCGTTTTCTGCATGGAGTAAAACGGTTGATCCTTTGCGCTCCAAACGCTTAACGGTGACATCGTCATCGACACGAGCCACAACCACCTGACCATCATGAACGTCTTGGGTTTTATGCACCGCAAGCAGATCGCCATCCATGATACCGATGTCTTTCATACTTTCGCCGTTGACGCGCAATAAGAAATCAGCCTGAGGCTTGAACATGGCCGGATCCACCTGATAATGCGCTTCAACGTGTTCCTGAGCCAGAATCGGTTCACCTGCCGCAACCTGACCAATCAAAGGCAGGCCATCATCATTGGCAGCATCTTCTAGCAAGATGCGGATTCCACGCGATGCGCCTGGAATAATTTCAATCGCTTGCTTACGCGCTAGAGCTTTTAAATGCTCCTCTGCGGCATTGGCAGAACGAAAGCCCAGTTCGCGGGCGATTTCAGCACGCGTAGGAGGCATGCCTGTGTCATCAATTTTACTCTTGATCAGATCAAATACTTGTTGCTGGCGTGGCGTTAACGGCTTCATAAGTCACCTGTCTTTTTATACAGTTAACTGTGAGTATATCCAGTAATTGTTTAAATGAAAAGCCAATTGCTGGTTTTTTGATAGAGTTAAACTTTTGACTACAAAAACAATACTTCTAACCACACGTAACCTGTCAGTAGCATGGTGATCATGACAGCCGCTGATCCAATATCTTTCGCCCTGCCGGCCAACTCATGCTGCTCTTCACCAATACGATCAACAACGGCTTCAATAGCACTATTAAACAGTTCAGCAATCAATACCAGCACTACAGTGGCAATCAGCAAGATGCGTTCTAGCTGGCTAACATCAAGCAATAGTGCGGTTGGAATCATGATCGCTGCAAGAAAAATTTCTTCTCTGAATGCAGGTTCATTTTTAAACGCAGCTTTGAGGCCTTGGCATGAGTAACGGGTTGCATTTCTTATACGTTTGAATCCATGAAGTGATTTTTGCGGCACAGACTTTTCTCTTGAATAATTAAATAGATGATTTGATTTTGGCTAAATTGATGCTTTTACGCCCAATTACCAGTAAAAGGTTCGACCAGTTTCTGATATCCTTGCAGCCTTAAAAATATCAGCTTGAGCGCTTTTCCATTCCTACAATAAAGGAAATGGAAAATGCTTATGCGATTTATCTGTTTTTTGAGGCCAAGAACCTTATGTCTTCCGGACAATCATTATCGAGTTCATTACTAAAACTGCCCTTGTCAGTGATGGTAAAAGGAACCGCGATTCCTTCAAATCCTATTGAAGATCATAACATTGATGCAGCCAAACCCATCATTTATGCCCTGCCTTATCGTTCGAGTGTTGATTTAGTCACACTACAAACACAGGTCGTGCGCCTTGGTTTGCCTGATCCGTTTGAACCAGTCGAGATCAACGGCAAGTCATTCAAACGCTATGTCTTTATCTCTTCACGTCAAACCGTGATGAGCAATGATCAGGATGTCCCAAGCGAGTCCGTCGCTCTATTTTCTGAGCTGCTTGAACTGCATAAATTTGACAGCGAACTGGATGTCCAAGTGATTCCAGCTACGGTCCTTTGGGGCCGTAAACCGGGTAAAGAATCCCAGCAAACGCCTTATCTTCAAGCGCTCAATGGCCCTGAAAAAGCGATGGCGGTACTTAAATCGGGCCGTGATTGTCTGGTGCGGATCAGCCCAGTCGTATCTCTGCGTTACATGGCCGATTCACACGGCACCGATGCTTCTATCGCCCACAAGCTGGCTCGGGTTGCTCGAATCCATTTCTCTCGTCAGAAACTGGCGGCATCTGGACCAAACTTGCCTAACCGTCAGGCGCTGTTTAATCGCTTGATGAAGTCCAAAGCGATTGAAAAAGCGATTGCAGACGAAGCAAAAGCCAAAAATATCTCACTCGAGAAAGCGCGTAAAGAAGCGCAAGATATCATGGATGAGATTGCGGCCGACTTTTCATACTCCTTGGTGAAAAACGGCGACCGACTGCTGAGCTGGCTGTGGAACCGCATTTATCAGGGCCTGAATATCAACAATGCATCCACGGTACGTAAATTGGCGCAAGATGGTCATGAAATCGTCTATGTGCCTTGTCACCGTAGCCACATGGACTACCTACTTCTGTCTTATGTATTGTTCCACGAAGGCATGGTACCGCCACATATCGCTGCGGGTATTAACCTCAACTTTTTCCCGGCGGGGCCTCTATTCCGTCGCGGAGGCGCGTTCTTTATTCGTCGTAGCTTTAAGGGGAATAAACTTTATTCCACTATTTTCCGCGAATATCTGGCAGAACTGTTCACCAAAGGCTATTCAGTTGAATACTTCAGTGAAGGTGGACGTTCGCGCACGGGCCGACTGCTTCAGGCTAAAACTGGTATGTTGGCGATGACTATTCAAGCGATGCTGCGCGGCCTCAACCGACCAGTCACTCTTGTGCCTGTCTACATTGGCTATGAACACGTCATGGAAGTCAGCACGTATGCCAAAGAGCTTCGCGGCAAACGTAAAGAGAAAGAAAACGCTGGCCTAGTGCTGCGTACGATTCGCAAACTGCGCAATTTTGGTCAAGGCTACGTGAACTTTGGCGAACCGATTCCACTCAACCAATACCTGAATGAGAATGCGCCAGAGTGGACACAAGATATTGACCCTATGGGAAGCACCAAACCGCAGTGGCTCAACCCAGTGGTTAACGACTTGGCGACTAAAATGATGACGCACATAAACGATGCGGCTGCGACCAACGCACTGACATTGTGTGCTACTGCGCTGCTCGCTTCACGTCAACGTGCACTGTCTCGTGACAGCCTAGTCAAACAAATCGAATGTTATCTGTCTCTACTTAAGAACGTACCTTATTCGTCTACTTTCACGGTTCCGGATGAAGATGCGGAAGCCTTAGTCAAACACGCAGAGTCGCTGGATAAGTTTGTCATCGAGTCTGACACCATGGGCGAGATCGTGTCACTGGATCGCAATCAGTCGATCCTAATGACCTACTACCGCAATAACATTATTCACCTGTTCGCGATTCCATCTTTGATAGCTCAGATGCTGATCCGTCATCAGCAGCTTAGCCTGGAGCAAATCAAAGCCAATGTGGCTTTGGTGTATCCATTCCTGAAACAGGAATTGTTCCTGAGCATTGAAGAAGAACAGCTCGGTGATGTCACGGAAGCCTACATCGAGGAGATCGCTCGTCTTGGTCTGGTTGCTATCGACACAGAGCAGAATGTGGCACTCAAGCAGGCTAACACCCAGGTCTTGATGCTGCTTGGTCGCACCATTACGGAAACCCTGCAACGTTACTCGATTGCACTTAACCTGCTAACTGCCAACCCAGAATTGGGCAAAGCCGATCTTGAGCAAAAGAGCCAAGACATCGCTCAGCGTTTGGGTCGACTGCACGGCATTAATGCGCCTGAGTTCTTCGACAAAGGGGTTTTCTCCGCTATGTTTACCACGCTGCAGCAACAAGCGTATCTGGACAAAGACGGTAACTGCGATAAAGAGAAAAGTCAGATTCTGGCCGAGCTGCTTTACTCTATGCTTTACCCAGAAGTTCGCCTAACGATTAAAGAAAGTATCTGTCAGGTCGGCGAAGCGTAATCGACAGCCAAGATACAAAAAGGGCATCCGATTGGATGCCCTTTTTATTTTTTCAAATTCTTACCAGAACGCAATCAACAATCCAGCGGCGATCACCATCCCGACATAGTTGTTATTCAGAAAAGCGCGGAAACACAAATCTCGTTCTCGATGACGAATCAGGTGATGCTGAAAAACAAACAGCGCACCCGCGATTAGCAGGCTCCAATAATAGCTGGCGCCTAACTCATACCAATTCCCAACAGCAATAAGCATCGCCATCGTCACTAACTGCAACGCCCCAATAATCATCTTGTCAAAGCGGCCAAACAGAATGGCTGTCGACTTGATGCCAATTTTGAGGTCGTCATCGCGATCCACCATGGCATACTGAGTATCGTAAGCAATCGTCCAAAGTGCGTTGATGGCAAAGATAAACCACACCATCGCAGGCAACTCATTAGCCTGAGCGGCCCAAGCCATTGGAATCGACCAACTGAACGCTAACCCAAGGAATAGTTGCGGTAAATGGGTGTAGCGCTTCATGAATGGGTAGATAAAAGCGAGAAACAGGCCGGCAAAAGAGAGTTTGATGGTCAGTGGGTTCATGGTCAGTACCAGCAGGAAAGACGCGACAGATAAGACAATAAAAAGCCCAATCGCTTCTTTTGGCGTCGCTCTTCCTGAAGGCAAAGGACGCTGACTGGTGCGCTTGACATGACCATCGACTTTGCGGTCTGCGAAATCATTGATCACGCAACCCGCAGAGCGCATAAACACCACACCTAGAATAAACACTACTAAAACCGTCAGATCAGGCACGCCTTGCGCTGCAATAATCAGAGCCCACAGAGTCGGCCATAACAAAAGCAAGGTACCAATCGGCTTATCCATGCGCATTAATTGCCAATAAGCCTGAGCTTTTGCCGCAGTCATCTAAACGCTCTCCTTCGAGTACATCGGTGCGGTTGGCAAAAACAGCTCTGCCACCAGCATAGGTTTGTGATTCATCCATAAACGAGAACGGCGAGCAAGGAACTGACCGTCTGGCGTTTCAGCCCAACCCACTTGCAGCGCATCGCGTTTAACGTTCTCAGCATTAAACACCGTCAAACCAAGCGGAATTTCGCCTTGGCGCGTCAAATCGAATTGCTGACCATCCATAGAGGATTGCGGGATTAAGGTTCTGCCCAGAACCCAAGCATTACCATCCCCTTTCAAGACGACTTTGCGCAGCAAGCATTCTTCTTGTGCAAGAAGCTCAATTTCCTGCGGATTGAGCTTCTCTGCTTTAACTACTTTGTTATGCAACAAATCTACACTTAATGTCTGGCAGTAGGCTTCTAATAAACGTGACAATGAGCCCTGTTCCAACAACCAATTTTTCGCATTTTGTGTAGGAAAGCTAAACTTATCAGGATCTTGCCATTCGACTTGGCGAAGAGCAGATAAATAAAGCGAAGTAAATTGATTCATACTAGTATTCAATAAGTAGCTTTATCGTCGTACAATAAAGCTTCGATCTTAGTTGTTAACCACCCCATCGAGTGCTTAACGCATAATTATTACAAATAGATGCTCTATTGTAACAAGACTCAGACGATTCGAGTATCGTGATTAGAAGAAAGAAAAGACAGAAATATGATTAAACGTTACTTAGTCCAAATATTTGTCGCTTTGAGCGTCTTGGTTAGTCTCTCATCTATCGCCGAAGAAGGCGGCGAGCCTAAGTTGGCCTACTTTACCCTAGAGCCGGATCTGACAACAAATTTTTATACCAAAGGCAAACAGCTCGGTTACATTCAGGTACGTATTGATATTATGGTGGCGAATGAGACTGATCTGGCGATCATCGAGTTGCATCAACCACTCATCCGCGATGCAGTGATTGAGCTGCTGGGTAAACAATCCTCGGATACGATCACGTCCTTAGCAGGCCGCGAAGATTTGCGCAAAAACCTCGTTGAGCAATTGAACTCGATTTTGCTGCCAGAAACAGGCCGAACGATCATTGCCGATTTGCTGTTTACCAAATACCTCTACCAGTAACCACATTTTGCAAAAAAGCGGCTTCAGCCGCTTTTTTTATTTCTTTGCCCGGCTGGCATCCACTAAGCCAAATACGACACCGGAAATCAAACCAACCAGATGGGCCGTGTTGGCGATCGCCATAAAGGGTTGGACAAATCCTAATACCAGCCAGACCAACATAAAACCTATGATAGGCTTTGGCATATTGAGCCCGAGCTGTGGTGCTTTGTATCCCAGCATCCATAAGTAGCCGACCAACGCATACACCACACCAGATAAGCCACCGAAGTTGGCCCCTTCTACCCAGTATTGGCCTGCACCTGACAATGCCGCTGACACAACAAACAACTGAAGGAGTTTTTTCGCACCCAATCGCTGCTCAATGTCTCCCCCTAGTTGCCACCACCACAACAAGTTAAACGCAATGTGCACGACCGAGAAGTGCAGAACCGCATGACTGACCCAGCGCCACAACTGCCACTCTTGTCCGGCGAGCGCGGGAAAGTGCAAGGCTGAGAAAACCGCCTGGCCTGCACCAAACTGCTGCAAGGCAAAGATGACGATGCACACCAACATCACAGCTAACGTCACAGGACCAGCTTTGGCCTTCACCATTGCTAACATACTGGGAGACTGATAACTAAACTGGCTGGTTCGACTTTCAGCCATGTCCCATGACGCAGCTTGGTATTTAGCGTCGCTGGGATTGTCGAGAAAATGTTGCAGCTCTGCTTCTGCTTCAATCTGATGCTGAGAATCGGCAAGCCACAATGCAAACTGACCACTTCCTTCCGGCATCATCTTTATATCAATACGACGTGATGCCATATAGTCGATAAACGCTTGCGCCATGCGCGGATTGGAAATCGAGATCAGTCTTATCATAGCGGTTCCTATGGCAGGTTGGATTCAACAGGCAACTGAGCACGTTGCCAGGCTTCAAAGCCCCCATCAACACTATACACCTGCTCAAAGCCTTGGTTAACCAAATATTGTGCCGCCCCTTGGCTACTAATACCGTGGTAACACATCACCAGTACCGGCTGTTCAAATTCCACCTCATCCATAAACTTAGTAATAGTGTCGTTCGTCAGATGAAAGGCGGCTTCTGGATGAGCAACGGCGAAAGATTGTGGATCACGAATGTCGACTAAACGAGCGTCACCTTGTTCAAGTAAGGCCTGTGCACCTGCTACATCAATGTGTTGAAACTGGTCCATTTACTGTCTCTTAAATAGGAATAGGGAGTTGGGCGTCATTGTAACCTATCCAGTGGTCAACAAGTACACCTGCGCAGTAAGGTTATCCACTTGCGATCAATTCTTCACCATCTGTGGATAAATTTGTGGATTACGTTGATAAAGTATCCAAAGGAAGTTGGATCCACAATATGTAGTGATGATTCTTATTTTTTTGTGTGTAAGAGTAAAAGTATCCCCATGAGAAAAATGCCTCTGATACCTTTATTCACCCGCCTTTCTGACATATAGCGAAGAAATTTACCACAGAGTTACCCACAGGCTGCTTGGCAAAATTCGATCCACAAAAGTCTAGGCCTCAAGGTATTATTGGATCGATAAAACGAAAAAACCGAGATCAAATGATCTCGGTTTTTAAATTCGATCGCGATGAGAATTAGAAGTCGCCGACGGCAGCCTTTAACTTCTTCATGGCATTTTTTTCAAGCTGACGAATACGTTCAGCAGACACACTGTAGGTTTCCGCCAATTCCTGTAACGTCGACTTATTGTCTTCAAGCCATCGTGAACGGACAATATGCTGACTACGCTCATCTAGACTCGACAAGGCTAAGCTTAAGCGGTTGTTCGTGTGCGCTTCCCAGTTGGCCGCTTCGACATTGTCGGCAACATCCGAGGCTTTATCTTCTAAGTACAGCATTGGCGCTGTGTAAGAAACACCTGAATCGTCATCATCGTTCTGCATTTCAAATGCCGCATCCTGAGCTGCAAGACGAGATTCCATCTCACGCACTTCAGATGGCTCAACACCCAACTCTCTCGCAACAGTTTCAACTTCACCGTTGTTAAACCAGCCAAGGCGCTTCTTCGATTTACGCAGATTGAAGAACAATTTGCGCTGAGCCTTAGTGGTCGCAATTTTCACAATACGCCAGTTGCGTAATACGTATTCGTGAATTTCAGCCTTAATCCAGTGCACAGCAAACGACACCAAACGCACACCGACTTCCGGATTAAAGCGTTTTACTGCTTTCATCAGGCCGATGTTGCCTTCCTGTACTAAGTCTGCCATTGGCAAGCCATAGCCAGAGTAACCACGAGCTACGTGCACCACAAAACGCAGGTGCGAAAGAATCAGGCCTTTTGCCGCTTCAATTTCGCCGTTGTAGTGTAGTCGCTCAGCCAGTCCACGCTCCTCTTCAGCGGTCAGCATTGGATAGCCGTTCACTGTGCGGATATAGCTATCTAAGCTATCTTGTGTAACTACAGCCATTGGATACGCTTGGTTAGTCATTCAATTCCTCATCAATTTCTGATCTGGAGTAGGTTTTAGCCCATCAATCTTGAACCTAAAATGAACAAGATTCAAGCGGGGGAAAGTTATTATGCATAAACCTTTCGTCTATACAAGTAAAAAAGTACACGGTAGCGTGTACTTTTTCAAATAATTAGGACAACAACTATTTATACAGGTTCAATTTCTTTCAAATGACGCTGTGCTGAAACTTTCGCTGCCAAGCATCCTAAGAAGGTGCCAAGCATCAATAATAACAAGCTTTCATCCCAGCTTAGTCCAATCAGGCGGAAACGACTATCGTACAGCAGAGCCACTGCTCTACGCTGCTGTTCAGTACCACAGTGATAATCGCCGTCATGATCCAGGCAGTAAGTGCTCCCAACAGACCAAACCACATCCCTGAGTACAAGTACGGTCGGAGAATAAAGCTGTTGGTTGCCCCTATCAGCTTCATAGTCTGAATTTCTTCTTTATTGGCAAGGACATTGAAACGCAGGGTATTACCGACAATCAAAAATACCGAACCTAGCATCAAAACAGACAAGGTGATCACTATGCCCCCGACCAGATTCTTGATCGCATCAAGACGCGTCAGCCAATCTTCGTCAAGGCGAACATCCGTCACTTCTTCTTCAGCCGCTAATGTTGCCGCCAACTGTTTGATCTTTGTTTTATCTTCAACGCTTGGCGTGACGATAAGCACACCGGGTAGCGCGTAGTCATCCAGCAAAGAAATCGCATGGTCAAATCCAGAGTACTGGCTCAGATCATCAAGACCTTGTTGTGGCGAGATATACTCAACCTTGGCCACTTCTTCCATACTTTCCAGTTGGTCTTTCAACACCATAATGCGAGCTTCTGGCGTTTGTTCTTGTATGTAGCCACTCACTTTCGATGGACTGGTTACATCGCTTGAAGCCGCTGCAAGATTTTTACCCAAAAGGTACAACGCCGCGGGCATGGCTAATGCCATCGAAATCACCGCCAACGTAAGAATGTTACCCAGAGGTCGAGACCACATCACAGCAAAAGACGCTCTGGCCTGCTTGAAATGAACGGTAAAGAAGCTGTCACGCTTTACACGGTTTTTCGGGCGTCCTTTAGCCGATTTTTTGTTGCGCACATTAGCAGCCATAATCTTCTACCTCACTCAGGAAACCTTGGTTCAGTTCAAGATGGCGATATTGTGGTCGTGTGTTGACCAGACCAATATCGTGCGTCGCCAGCAGAATGGTCACTCCAGCGCGGTTAAACTCTTCAAAAAGCTTAACGACTCGGTTGGATAGTTCGGGATCTAAGTTGCCCGTCGGTTCGTCCGCCAACAGCAAGGTTGGGCGATTAACCACTGCACGAGCAATACCGACGCGCTGCTGTTCACCGCCAGACAGCTGACTGGGTAAGCATTTGGCCTTATCCAGTAAATCCGTTTTATCCAGTGCTGCGGACACACGACGTTTAATCTCACTCTCAGAGATAGATTCGATACGCATCGGCAATGCGACGTTATCAAACACCGAGCGATCCATCAGTAAGCGGTGGTCCTGAAAGACAATGCCGATGTTTCGACGCAAGAACGGGATGTCTTTATTGGGAATACGAGTGATATCGTGATCATTAAAGCTGATTTTTCCGTCCGTTGGGCGCTCAATGGCACAAATCAACTTGAGCAAAGTGCTTTTTCCAGCGCCGGAGTGGCCACCGAGAAAAGCCATTTCTCCGCGGCGTAGGTGGAAATCCACCTTTTGCAGCGCTTGTCTGCCTCCGCGATACGCTTTACTTACTTGCTGAAACTTTATCACTCGTCGTTCCTCTTACTGAGCTACTGATTAGTCTTCGCGGCTGAATAATGCGTCAATAAATTCCTGAGTTTCAAATGGGCGTAGATCATCAATGCCTTCACCCACACCAATATAGCGGATAGGAATCTGGAACTGATCGGCCAACGCAAAGATAACCCCACCTTTCGCGGTACCATCTAATTTAGTGAGGGTAATGCCGGTTAGCGGTGCAACATCACTGAACAGCTTTGCCTGACTAATAGCATTCTGGCCCGTACCCGCGTCCAATGTCAGCATGATTTCATGCGGTGCAGAGTCATCGACCTTCTTCATCACTCGGACGATCTTACGTAGCTCTTCCATCAGATTGGCTTTATTTTGTAGACGACCCGCAGTATCGGCAATCACCACATCAACACCTTTGGCTTTTGCAGACTCAATGGCGTCATAAATAACCGATGCACTGTCTGCGCCAGTATGCTGAGCCACTACAGGTACCTGGTTGCGCTCACCCCATACTTGAAGTTGCTCAACAGCCGCAGCGCGGAAGGTATCGCCTGCAGCCAGCATGACTTTTTTACCCTGAGATTGGAATTGCTTAGCCAGCTTACCGATTGTTGTCGTTTTACCGACACCATTCACGCCAACCATCAGGATAACGTAAGGGGTTTTATTGGTATCAATTTCAAGCGGCTTTTCAACGGTCGAGAGAATGCCTGCCATCTCTTCTTTCAACAGACCATACAGTGCTTCGCCATCTTTCAATTCCTGACGTGAAGCTTTTTCTGTCAGGTTGTCGATGATTTTCACCGTGGTATCCATACCAACATCAGCGATCAGTAGCTGCTCTTCCAGCTCTTCAAACAGCTCATCATCAATTTGTTTGTCTTTAAACAAGCCAAAGAAGCCAGCGCCTATGTTTGCTTTGGTACGCGCTAAGCTATGCTTTAAGCGGGCAAAAAAGCTTTCAGTTGGCTTCTCTTGCTCAATCACACGAGGTTCTTGTGGCTGTTCTGCTTCTGCTTCTGCTTCTGCTTCTGCTTCTGCTTCTGCTTCTGCTTCTGCTTCTGCTTCTGCTTCTGCTTCTGCTTCTGCTTCTGCTTCTGCTTCTGCTTCTGCTAAGTCAGCCTGAGACTCTGGCTGAACGTCGTCAACGGTTTGCGCTTGTTCTGCAACTTCTTCAACTATTTCCGATTGGGTTTCTTCAGCAGCTTGCTTGGCTTGTTGCTCCTCATCACCGAAGCCAAGCCAAGAAAGTAATCCGCGCTTCTTTTTTTCCGTCATCTGGGGATATCCTAGATTGTCTTAATTTACTCTGACACTTTTCGCCGGGCATTGTCCCGGTAAAGAAAAGAAAAATGACAACAGAGTGAAAAGTTTCCAGCGTAATAACGATGGTATACACTTTGTCATCAACAAAATTTGGGCTGTACTCAGGACGAACTCACTGAGGGACTGGGTATAGTATCACTTTATTAGCGGTCAAAAAATCTATGGTACGGCGTCGCCAGCAAAACACATCACAAAAAAAGCCTTCAACGGGCTTTGTTCGAATTATTAGCGGCTTATGGAGAGGAAGAAAACTGCCTGTTCATGATGCAGAAGGGCTACGCCCGACAACGGATCGCGTCAAAGAAACCCTTTTCAACTGGCTGGCTCAGGATGTGCCTCAGGCAAAATGCCTCGACTTGTTTGCCGGTTCTGGCGGATTGGGCTTTGAAGCGGCTTCGCGTCAGGCTGATAATGTCACCATGATTGAGCTCAACCCGAATGCATTCAATCAGTTAGAAAAAAACATTGCGGCTCTTAATTCGGATAACCTTACCGCGATTAACAGCGATGCGTTGAGCTTTCTTCAACAGGCAGGAACACCGCATCATGTGGTATTTATCGATCCACCATTTCGCAAAGGCTTGCTGGAACAAACCGTCACTTTGCTGGAAAGTAATGGCTGGTTGGCCAAAGATGCCATGATTTACATTGAAACAGAGAAAGAACTTGCGTTGGAAGGCATTCCAACCAACTGGCACCTACACCGAGAAAAAACGGCAGGCCAAGTCAGTTACCGATTATTTGAAAGACAACAAGACTAAAAAGGAAGTCTCATGAAAGCTCTACTTTTTCTTGCCAAAGCCGCGATTGGCTTTGTGTGGTTCATCCTGATCCTGAACTTCTTTATGCCCTTTCCGGGCAAAGCGGCGATTGCGCTTTACATCATGACGGCCTTCCTGTTCATCATGCATGGCCTGCAATCAGCCATCTTTATCGGCGCGTTTGGTGACAAGATTAAGATGACCAGTTGGGAAAAATGGTCGATTCTGATTTTCGGCATCTTCGCCCTGCTCGATATTCGTCGCAAGTACATGATGTAAAACCCACACTATCCAATGTAAAACGCCGCTCATCTTGAGCGGCGTTTTTTTGCTTCTTAGCTTAGATAACTCTTCACTCCGTTGAGGAACATCTGAGTCGAAATCATCACTAGCAGCAGCCCCATCAGGCGCTCAATGGCTTTTAAGCCTCGTTCACCTAAGATGCGGTGGAAGAAGTTATAGAACATCAGGATAAAGAAGGTCGCCCCCCACGCCAAGAGCACTGCGCCGGACAATTCCAGTAACTTATCAGGGTGCTGTGTAGACAGTAGCAATAGAGCCGCAATCACCGATGGTCCGGCAATCATAGGAATGGCCATAGGCACAATAAACGGCTCTTCACCGGCAGCCAGTCCAGTAATGCTGCCTGCGCTTGGGAAAATCATCTTGATTGCGATAATAAATAGAATAATACCGCCAGAAATACTTAACGTTTCAGGTTCAACATGGAGGAAACTCAGAATCGCCTGACCTGCAAACAGGAACAGCATCAGGATAATCAGTGCGAAGCACAACTCGCGCACCAGAACTTTGCGTCTGCGTTTCGGGTCAAGGTGCTTGAGAATCGATAGGACGATTGGAAGATTGCCAAGCGGATCCATGATAAGAAACAACATGGTTGCGGCAGAAAGAATTTCCATGAATGAGCCTCCAAAGCCAAAAAGTTCTCAATGAACAGAGCGAAAAGTCGGCGAAGTATATCAACACCGTTTGACAATTTGGAGGCAAAAAGCAGAGTTTTTAATGGCTACAGACGCGTTCTAAGTTCAGCGCCCATTTTCCTTTCACATCAACGATCTTTTCTCGTTCAATAAAAAACGCCATCAAGGCATCCAAATCCAGCCCATCCAGTTTACAGGTATGGAACTTAGCATCATCGCCAAACTCAGCGCAGGCAACCTCTCGCAGCTCCTGCATTGTCATTGGTCGATCATGCAATAAGTTTATAACGTTATGTGCGTGTATTTCGTTAGACATGATTTCCTCCACGAATAATTCAGTGAAGAGAGAATAGCCTGATGTTATTGAATAGATTTTGATTTCAGATAATCAAAGAGGCAGTAATCAAGGAATGCGCCAGCAGGTAACTGCCAGAAATTAGATAACGGCCATAGCTAATAGGGTGTTTGTAGTCATGCACCGCAAGCAAGCCTGCCGATAAAGTCAGAGTCAGCGTTCCTAAAAAGCCCAGCACACTTTCCACTGTCCCGGTCAAAAGCCACACTTCACCCGCCGCCCAGTTCAGCTGCAGTAACATCATGCCCATTATCACCACTGGGAAGATAAGACGATCAATTTTGGGCAGCATTAGGAAGAACACCACAACGCCAATCGCCAACAGCATTGCAGGTAGCCACCAGACAATCTCACCCGAAAGCTGAAGCCAAAAGGAGGTGCTGTAACAAAGTTGGGCTCCGACAAATGCGGCAAAGCACAACTTTTGTTGTCGTTTATAGATATAAAGACCGTCTGCCAGCATGGAGATCGATAAACCCAATGTGACCCACCAGGCCGATAGGCCAACCAGACCATTCTGGCTCCACAGCATGACGACAAGCATGCCTAACGACAATGTTTTAAACACGACCGCTTGTTTGTTCTGGTTGCTTTCGTTAGCAGAAATACTAATAAATCCTGACAGCGCGACTGAAAGCCAGCTCCACATGGGTCCACCTCTTTTAAACTGAGTCGCCAGTGTAGGCAGGACGCTAAAGATGTCCAGAAATGGAAAGCAAAACTTGGATCTTGATTGGCTTCTGACAGAGTCACAAAGGCGTCGGTAAAGCGCTAGCTAAAGCACCTTCTCTTTCATCACAGGCTTTTACACCAACTAAATTTGGCGTAAACGCCGACTTTATCCAAATTCACCAGACCCAGCTAACCAAGATCCAAAAAAGCATAAAAACAAGAACACACAGTCACATCAAAACCATTAAAATCAACAAGTTAAATCCGAGTCAAGCTCATCATTAGCTCCCAAAACCAATAGAATGCAATCTTAGTCAGGTAAGCCGGCAGCCATTTTAATCAAAAACTAGGTAAAACAAACCAAAACAAAACCCAATAACCATCAATTTAGCCCAACACTGACACCAAGAGAGCAATCAATCAAACAAAATGACAATCTCTATAATTTAACAACAATCAAACACCATTAAAAGCACTAAAAAACAATAAGTTAAGCACCAAATCAAACAAAAAGAACAGTTTCCAATCAACTCAAAAATCATAGAAAGACAATCAAAAAACCATCCTAAACACTGCATTTTCGCACTTACACAGCGTTACTTTTAAAGCTTAGGAAAATAAAAACTTGATCAAAGCACAAAAACACTGCTATTCTAAATTACATAGAGTTAAGCATCACTGAATAGGAGCAGGGTTATGATTACTTCTTCACAAAAACAAGGACTTGTAATGATCGCAGTTGTTGTTGGCCTAATGACACTGCCGATGATGTACTAAGCCATAGTTACAAAAGCAAAAAGGGACGCATTCGCGTCCCTTTTTGTTATGTCGCAGATTTTTCACACAAAACCCGTCTACAAATCCAACGGATTTCTAAGTTTGACTATTTTTTAAAAACAGTCTGTTTTAGGCCTTTTATTACAAATGCTTAGACAAAACATCCCAATGGGCATAATAGAAAAGCAATGCCGCTAATGTAATCAGCGTCATCAAAGTAATCGCCGCTCGCCAGATAAAGCGGCTACTACGTGGCGTGAGCTCTTTTTCACATTCATCACACACAGAAAGAAAGTCACTACGACTTTCCAGCTTGTAATCTTCTTCATGAACTATCTTATTGCGAATGGTCGCGATATAGCGCAGCTTACCAATCACATCATGCGGTAGTCGCTCCTCGCAGCTGGTGATCAACTGATGTAATCCCTTACCTTCAGCGTGATATTGCGTGCGAAGCAGCTTTTCAATTGTTCGTGTCCGTGTCACTACTTTTTCGATATCAGACATGGCTTCCCTCCATCGCTAGTAAGTTTAGGGGCAGAGACTGACCTCTTCCAGCCAGCACTATAAGTAAATAATATTCCGTCTTATTATCTACTATCTAGCCCCATTTTTACGGTCCTTTGCAAGTAAATTAATGTAAAGGAATCAATGACTAGCTTTATCAGCATACTGACAAAATCACCACTAACGTGTGATATGTCTCGAAGAATGATACAAAGGACAACAACAGAGGCTCACAGTTGTGTTCAAAGCCCCAACCTGAGTCCAAATTAGCACTAAAATAACCCATCGGCTTTTTGGGGAGAGCAACAATGCCATTAACGTTATTCATCGTCATTATTGTGTTTGTACTCGCCAGTGGCTGGGTATTTAGCCGACTTTATCGCAGACACATTCAGGGAGAAAATGCGCCTGAACAAACAGCGGACGTCACTGTTCTTGATAAACAGGCCATTGATGTTCATGACGCCCAACCAGGACAAGATGAGCAGGAATACTGGATTTACGTGCAGAAAGGTCGTCTAGGCCCTAAGCGAGAGTTTCAGGTTGGAGTGCATTATTTCCATGCCTTAAATCCTGGAGACAAAGGCATGCTGACTTATCAAGGTGATAAGTTTCTTCACTTCGCGATGAAGCGCTAATCTAGCGCTTCACCATCTTGAGCATATTGTTTTTCGCCATGTTTTCGGCCTCGTCATCCGGCAGAGCATCCAAGACTTCATCCCAACGAGATAACACTTCACCCGTAATTTTAAAGCGACCTACAACATCAGAGCCAATCATGAAACGATCGGGATACTCTTTGATCAACGCCACCCACTCTTTCTTTGATTCAGGGCTCGCCAGTATCACATCGCGCAAGCTCCAAGATGCCAAAATATAGAGATTATCGTAATCATCCAGTAGCTCGCTGACTTCATCGATGAGAAACGACAGATTCTGACGTCGTAGCAGTGTCGAACTCGTCCCCGCATGCGCCCAAATAAAGTTGGTTTTGCTGTTTTCTTCTAGCGCCTCCACCAGTTCATGCTTGTACAACGGGTGCGTTTCTCGCTCAGATGTGATGTTGGTATGCAGAATCACCGGCATTTTGTGCTTCGCAGCCACCTGATACACCTTCATCAAAGCAGGATGATTGGCTCTGGCTTGTTCGCCTAACGTCAGCGCAGACAAGCCATCATGACGCGTCAGAATCTCACCAATTCCTTTCCAGAAACCGGGGTCGCTTTCAATCATCTGTTCGACTTGTTCCGCTGCGAACATATCTGTGGGGTTAAAGCCAGTAATAAAAGGAAACAGTCGATCTTGATGCGGCGAGTCTTTCAACGCTCGGTAGAGAATCTCATCAGTACGTGAGTAGTAATAGACGGGTGAGTCATCGCCAAATTCATAACGTGGTGCGACAGGATCGTGGGCGTTCCACTTTTTCATAATCGGCAGCCCCATAACAAACGCATGTTCAATGTTGCTTTGATCCATCTTATGCACCAGATATTTGATGCCATCGGTGCGCTGAAAAAAATCAACATAATGGATCTCGGCATCATTAAAACCGCCGTCATACCCGTAGGCAAATGGGGCTACTGACAACATTAAGCTCGCTAACCATTTTCTGTTCATATTCCCTTCCTGAACGAGTATTACCGCTCACCTCACTGCGATTAAGTATTCAATATAACAATTAACCTGATGATTCAGGCAGATTCATGCCATGTTTTAGACATAAACCTTTTTAATTTAATCGGTTACGGTTTGGAAACACAGACAAGCACCAATCAATGGCAACTAGCTGACAGCAATACTAAGGCAACAACCAGCGAGTACGTCGGGATTTAGACACCATCCAACTCATCACTAGCGCACCAGAACCGCTCAAGACAATCCACACAGGAATCACCCAAGCGGGGTGGCCTTGGTACCAGCCATACTCTTTCATTGGCCAGAGAAAGATCGGATGGAGAATGTAAATGCCAAGACTGTGTTGGCTAATGAAGCCGATCACTTTGTTGGCCTTATCAGGCAAGTTTTCACCAACATAACGACATAACATGAAAATCATGCTCGCAGCCAGTACCACATTGAGTGTCTTATACGACAGCCATCGCCCTACGGTATATTCTTGTGCTTCAACACTGTTGATGATGACCGCGTATCCCGTCATGACAAGTGCCGCCACACCCAAGACCGTGAACATGGCGACATAAGGCGAAGTCAGAGGCACTCTTTTATACAGCAAGTACCCTAGAGGTAAATAGCCGCTGTAAAGCCACATTTGATGACTCCAAGGCCCATCAATTCCGATTAAAAACAGTAAGGTCGTCACCAACCAAATCACTACATAGGAATACAACGAGCTATCACCATACTGCCTGATCACATATTGAAAAAACGGAATGACGAAATACAAAGGAATGAAGTAGTAGAAGAAGCCGAGATGATAATAAGTGGCGTGAGAAGCACTATTGGCAAGCACTTGCTTGGTTTCTTCAGGATTAAAACCGTTCAAGCTCCACCCCGAAAGATACGCATAGAACAGCGACCAAACAATAAACGGCACCAAGACTTTGCCTAATCGACGTTTGACATAGTATTTGGCATCAAATGGCCGGGTATCACTGAGCAATAGCGCACCAGTAATAAGAGTGAACACGGGCACCGCCCAACGTATCGCACTGTTTAAACCAATCGCGGTAGACCACTCTGAGAAGGGGATGCTACCGAGTTCCTGACGATAAGGGGCAAGAACATGAATCGCAATAACTGCCACAGCAGCGACGCATCGCAACAAGTCAAAAAACAGCACTCTATCTCTCATACCGCTACCTTTGTTCAACACTGGTTGAGCAAAGGTAGCAATAAAAAAGTTGACCAAGGTGTAACCTTGGTCAACTTTTAGTCATAGAATTGTTCTTAATTTAAGCAGTTGCGGGATTACTCACCTTAGGCAGCTTGATGGAAATCAGGGTAGTCAGCGCAAGAAATGCAAAGGAAACCCATAGACACGCAGCCAAACCTGCAACCTGAAATATCCAACCTGACAACACTGTACCAATTAAGCGCCCCATGGCATTCGCCATATAGTAGAAGCCGACATCCAGTGATACGCCATCCCCTTTGGCATAGCTGACGATTAAATAGGAATGCAGGGACGAATTCACCGCAAACACCGCGCCAAAAATCAAGAGTCCAACTACGATAACCAACTGAGGTTGCCAGCCAATTTGCACTGCGTAAGCAATTCCCGCAGTGATCACTGCCAACAAGCCAGCCCACATCAGTGCTGCACTGCCGTCAGGGACTTTACCTTGTGCTTTACCAGTGATCTTAGGGGCAAAGCCTTGGACAAAACCATAAGCAATCACCCAAGTTGCTAAGAAACCGCCAACCCAAAGATGATCCCAGCCAAACACACTGCCCAGATAGATAGGTAGAGCGACAACAAACCAAACATCTCGTGCCCCAAACAGGAACATACGTGCTGCAGACAAGATATTGATTGAACTCGACTTAGAAAAGATTTGGCTGAATTTAGGCTTGTTTTTAGCTTTACCCAAATCACTTTCAAGACCGATTAAGCTGCCGATAAGAACCAGTGTTAACACACCCGCCATCAGCAACACCGCGTACTTAAAGCCAATCAGAGACAGCAATAACCCCCCAATGAAGAAACCAACACCTTTTAGGGCATTTTTCGACCCCGTCAGAATCGCGACCCACTTATACAAGGCACCTTGCTGCTCATCAGGCACCAGTGCCTTAATGGAACTTTTGGCACTCATCTTGTTGAGGTCTTTGGCAATACCAGACAACGCCTGAGCCAGCATCACCCAAGGTATGGTCAGCCAGATATTGGGAACTGCGAGCATCGCCAGTGCCACTATCTGCATCGCCAGCCCTAGGTTCATGGTTTTGTTTAAGCCAAGCCTAGCTCCAAGCCAACCACCAATCAGGTTGGTTACCACGCCAAAGAACTCGTAGAACAAGAACAAGGATGCGATTTCTAACGTGCTGTAGCCCAGATCATGGAAATACAGCACCACCAGCATTCTCAATGCGCCGTCAGTAATGGTGAAGTTCCAGTAATTGAACGTCACCAGCATATATTGACGTACACTCTTACTCAGATTTGCGATCATAGAGTACCCAATTTTCTCTTATGTACAGCGATGAGAGCTTTTGGACACCTATGATCCAAAAGCTCCTCAAGGGATTATTTCGCCGCGACTGCGTTGATGTAATCGACCTGAACAGGTTTGGTAAAGGCACCCGGACGTAGCGCCTGCACCTCTTTGACAATGTCGCTCAACGGCCACTGTTTTTCTAACAGCAGATGTGCGGCCAACAGGCCCGTACGACCTGACCCGCCCATGCAATGCATCGCCACTTTACCGCCATTATCGACAACCTGATGCAGAGCAGAGCTGGCTTGCTGCCATTTCACGCCAAAGTCATCACCCGGTGCGCAGTCATCTTCAATTTCAATCTGAAACCACTGCATGCCTAGTTTCTCTGTCACTTCACCAAGCTGAGCAACGCCTTTGTTCTCTAATTCTATGTTATCCAGCGCCGTCACTATCGCTTCAACACCTTGCTCTTTTAGCTGCACAAGCGAAGCTTCCAGATCAACACCTTTAGTACCCGGGCAAGGAGTAAGTACTAACGCACCTTGCTCAAGGTCCAATTGCCAAGTCGGATGTGTCATCACAATTACTCCTTATGCCAAACCCACTTTACGTACCAACTCAGCAGTACGCGTCGCGTAGCCCATTTCGTTGTCGTACCAAGCGTAGATCTTCACCATGCGGCTACCTACCACCATAGTCGATTGAGCATCAACGATGGTTGAACGTTGGTCGCCTTTGTAATCAATCGATACCAGCGGACGCTCTTCAAAACCAAGGATACCGTTCAGCTCACCTTGTGATGCTTCTTTTAGCAACGCATTCACTTCTTCCACCGTAGTATCACGTTTCACATCAAAGATGATGTCTGTGAGTGACGCGTTGGCCAGAGGAACGCGCACCGCGTGGCCGTTAATCTTGCCTTTCAGATCCGGGAAGATTTCGACAATCGCTGTTGCGCTGCCGGTCGTTGTCGGGATAAGGCTCATGCCGCAAGCACGGGCACGGCGCAAATCTTTATGTGGCGCATCAAGAATAGTTTGCGTGTTGGTCAGGTCATGGATAGTGGTAAAAGAAGACTGTGCGATACCTAACTTCTCATGAATCACTTTAACCACTGGCGCAATACAGTTAGTCGTACAAGACGCTGCAGTAACAATCTGATGTGCTGCTGGGTCAAAGATATGATCATTCACACCCACCACTATGTTCGCCACGCCTTCCTCTTTAACTGGCGCAGAAACCACGACTCGTTTCACACCTTGAGCTAGGTACTTGTTAAGAATCGAGGTTTTACGGTGCTTACCCGTCGCTTCGATCACAACATCACAGCCAGACCAGTCGATGGCATCAATGTCTTTCTCTTGCGTCGTTTTGATAACCTGACCGTTAATCAGAATTTGATCGCCTTCCGCTTTGACTTCGTGATCCCAGCGTCCTTGAACTGAATCAAACTCCAGCAGGTGTGCGAGTGTTGCTGCATCGCCCGCCACATCATTGATCTGCACAAACTCCAGTTCTTCCCAATCAAACGCCGTACGCAGAGCCAAACGTCCAATACGACCAAAACCGTTAATTCCGACTTTAATTGTCATCTTTCTATCTCTCTTATTTCAAATTACTGGCAGCAAACAGGACGAGCCTGAATGGCATGAAGTCTTTCTATATCTTGTTGGTACTCTGTTTTCAGGCAGTTTGACGCGACAAGATCATCAATCAGTTTTTTCATCCAACCCGGCAATTCCGCCGACAAACGATAAAACACCCATTGCCCTTGGCGGACGTCAACCAGCACACCACTCGAGCGCAGCTGAGCCAGATGACGCGAAATTTTCGGCTGGCTTTCCTGCAGCGCTTCAGTCAATTCACCCACTGACAAACACTCTTCACGTTCAATCAGCATCAGGCAACGAACTCTTGTTTCGTCAGATAGCAATTTAAAAAACTGATGTGGCAACATTTAAATATACTCATATATGGATATGCGTATATATTTATTTAAACCGAACTGAAGATCAATACCCTATCGGTACTGTCATAAAAGATTCACAAATGAGGAAAGCCGCCTTACACCAGGCGGTTGATGTCCTGACTCCAGCGCTGCGCTTCAGAAATGCGCGGCATAACGTCATCTACGGATAGGTTCAACTGACGACACGCGTCCTGCATGCCCTGCCAGTCGGCCCGTTCATAGCACTCTTCCAATCCAAGCAAGATGCCATAAGGGCCCTGGCGCTCAAGTAATGCGACCTTAATCGCCTGATTGAGTGGCAACTGCTTTACCAGCTCTTCAAGCGAGAGATCCAGTAACGCATCCAAAGTTGAGAACAAGCCGATAAGAAAGGCCTGTTCACGGAACTGGCTGAATGGATTTTCGTTCGCCATCAACTGACAAAACTGAGCGCGTTGCAACGAAAGGTTGTACAGCTCTTTGGGCTTCTTAGCAGAAATAAAAGACGCCACGGCCAGTGAAACGAAGATACGCAGTTTGTCTTCACCAAGATAAACCAACGCCTGCCTAAACGAGGATATGGTAACTTCGAGCCTCTCCGACATGGTGTTTACAAAGCGGAGCAATTTGTATGACAGCGCAACGTCTTTGGCCACTATGGCTTCAACCTTCTCGAAGTCGACATTGGTCTGACATACTTCACGAAGCAACTCCATCGCAATCACCTGTTCAGGGCTAATGTACTGCTGACGAATCACTTCGGGCTTACTGAAAAAGAAGCCTTGGAAGAACGAAAAACCCGCCGAACGCGCAGTTAAGAATTCTTCTTCGGTTTCAACTCGTTCAGCAAGAAACTTACGTCGGATCCCACGTGACTTCCGCTCTTGAACAAACTCGCACGCCGCGTCGAGCCCCATAGCCATAATATCGAGCTTGATGATCTGAACAAATGGTAAGAAGCGTTCCCACTCAGGGCTATAAACAAAGTCATCTAGTGCAATCAGGTAACCTGCTGCATTGAGCTCTTTTATCGCTTCATATAGCTCGTCCGTCGGTGGACAAGTTTCCAGTACTTCAATGACTATCTGCTCTCTGGGCAGCGACAGAGGTAAGCGACGAATAAGGCTTTTATACGGAAAGTTAATGAAGCTGCGCGATTGTGCAAAAGCAGGATTAGTGCCCAGAGACAGGAAGTTCTCGACAATTAAACGATACGTTGCACGGTTGGAATCGACATGAGCTGGGTATGCATTGTTTTCTCCGTCACGGAACAATAATTCATACCCGAGCGTTTGTCTTTTGGCGTTAAAAATGGGCTGGCGAGCCACATAGGTATCGCGCATTGACTGCTACACCTTGAAATTACTTAAGCTTTGGCAGCCGCTAATAATGCCCCACAACCGACAAACATGGAACCAAATACCTTGTTGATCTTACTCATAATCTTATCAGAACGGATAAAACGCCCCATTTGTGCCGCCAAAGAGGTGTAACCCAGCATAACAATCGAGTCGATCACGACGGTTGTCACCCCTAATACCGCCAATTGCGTCAGCTGATCTTTGGCAGGGTCAATGAATTGCGGAAACAGCGCGACCAAAAATACGATGGATTTTGGGTTGGTCAGATTGATCAGCACAGCATTGCTCATCAGTTTAGTACCGGATAACGCTTCACCTTGAGTGTGAGTCGCCAAACCAGACTTATCGCGCCATTTCTGAATACCTAACCACACTAAGTAAGCCGCACCGACCCATTTAATCACGGTAAATGCAGTTGCTGACTGAGCAACCAAGGCGCCAATGCCGGCACCGACTAAGATAATGTGTAACGTCAGCCCAATTTGCAGCCCTGCGATCGCTGAGAGAGATTTACGTGTACCATAGCTCAGACCATTACTGATTGAGTTCACGGTTCCTGAACCTGGAGCGAGGCTGAATACAACAGCTGTAACTACGTAGGCTAACCAAACATGCATATCCATAGTGTTTTCCTCTCGACTAAACTTCCTTAGCCACACATAATTTAGACTTGTTTACTTGTCAGTGTTGATACTAGGCCCCGATATCATGAATGAATCGAGCACCAGCATTAATCCACCTTATACTCAAGAGTCGAATTTTGAGCAAGCAATCAATAACAATATTGCTCAATTGTGGCGCTCACGTGAGGAAGGCTTCTTTAAGTCATTTGATAAAACTCGGCTGTTCTGGGTGAAACTTACCTCTCCTGAGCACACTAAAGCGATCGTGGTGGTCAATGGCCGTATAGAGTGCACCTGGAAGTATCAGGAACTGTTCTATGATCTGTTCCAGCAAGGCTATGACATCTACTCCTTCGACCATCGAGGTCAGGGCCTGTCAGATCGGCTGATTGAAGACCAGCAAATGGGTTATGTCGAAGACTTCGAAGACTATGTGCAAGATTTACATGGTCTGATCCAACATTTTGACTTAAGTGGTTACGATAAACGTTACCTGCTCGGCCATTCAATGGGGGGCAATATCGCCACTCGTTACCTACAAAGCTATCCAGATCATTCATTTTCAGCCGTGTCACTCAGTGCACCGATGTTTGGCGTCAATCTGCCCTGGCATCTCAAACCAATCGCAATACCCCTTGGCCACATCATGACTGCGCTTGCGCCTAAGCCAACTTTTGCCCCCGGTCAGGCCCCCTATTACCCAAAACCATTTGAAGGTAATTTCCTTACTCAAAGCCAGATCCGCTATCACTGGTTTCGTGACCTCTATGAGCAGAGACCAGAGCTGAAAATTGGCGGAGCCAGCACACGCTGGGTGTGGCAGGGATTAATGGCAGCCAGAAAATGTCACCTGATGACGCGCCAGATAAAAGTCCCATTGTTACTCCTTCAGGCCAGCAGTGACCAGATCGTTTCCAATCAGGATCAGCTCAAATTCATCAAAAAACTGGCGAAAACCAACTATCAGTGCGCGTTAAAGATCATTTATAGCTCGCGCCATGAAGTGTTGTTTGAAAAAGACGAATATCGCGATCAAGCACTGGATGCCACACTGTCTTTCTTCAATCAGTATTGATAAAAATAGGAAATACTGGAGGGTAACTTTTACCCTCTTTTTCCCCTTTCTGTTCCAGTAGAATAGTCACTCTGCCCTTCCTGGGCTGTTCAACGCATTACGCACGAGGGTGATATGACAGACACACGCAAAGAGACTCCTTTCCAACTGGTTGCTTCCGATCTCGATGGTACTTTACTGGCGCCTAACCACCAGCTGAGTGACTTCTCTAAGCAAACGCTGAACGAGCTACACCAGAAGGGCTATACCTTTATCTTTGCGACTGGTCGTCACCACGTTGATGTTTCAGGTATTCGTCAACTGTCAGGCATCCCAGCTTACATGATCACCTCAAACGGTGCCCGTGTTCACGATCAAGATGACAACCTGATGTACAGCAACAATGTACCGCAAAATCTGGTTCAGCCGGTGATCGATGTGATCAGACAAGATCCTGAGATTTTCATCCATATGTATCAGAATGATAGTTGGCTGCTGGACAGAGACGACGACATGCTAGCGAAGTTCCACAGTGAATCCGGTTTCGCCTATCAACGCTTTGATGGCAATGCAGCGCCAACCGATGGAATAGCAAAAATCTTCTTTACCCATCCAGCTAAAGATCACGACCATCTGGTGAAGTTTGAACAACAATTGAATGACAAGTTTGGTGACCAGCTCAATGTGGCTTTCTCCACCCCTTGGTGTCTCGAAGTGATGGCGGCGGACGTATCGAAAGGAGAAGCTCTGAAGGTGGTGGCTGAGTCTCTCAATCTGACACTGGAAAACTGTATTGCTTTCGGTGATGGGATGAACGATGTCGAAATGCTGTCCATGGCGGGCAAAGGCTTGGTGATGGAGACTTCACATATCAAAGTGAAACAAGCCTTGCCAGATAATGAAGTGATAGGCAGCAACGCTGACGATGCGGTGGCACACTACCTACATACTCATTTGTTCTAATCTTCACTCTTTAAGAGAGACGCATTATCTTTGCGACGGTAATTTCTCTTTATCCAGTATCGCCTGCCATTCCTGCTCACTCACCGGCATAATTGACAGGCGATTGCCACGTTTCACCAAAGGCATGTTTTCCAGCTCAGGCATTGCTTTCATGACTGTTAGTGGAATCAGCCGCTCCGTCTTTCTGACGAATTCAATATCCACCATCACCCAGCGAGGGTTGTCCGGTGAAGATTTCGGGTCAAAATAGTCACTTTCAGGATCAAAGGCGAAATGATCGGGATAAGCCTCTTTGGTTACTTTCGCAATACCAGCGACTCCAACCTTCTTGCATGAAGAGTGGTAAATCAGCACCAAATCGCCCTCTTTGACCTCATCTCGCATCATATTGCGCGCCTGATAATTACGTACGCCTTCCCAGCAGGAAGTATTTTGTGTACGAAGTGTGTCAATAGAGAAAGTGTCCGGTTCTGTTTTGAATAACCAATATGCCATAATGACGTCCGAATGATTAAGTATGAGGAAGATATAGCATGAAGGCGTTAAGAAACCCAGTAGCAGTGACGACCTTACTGGCCCTTCAGGCCTGTTCCGGTTTTCAATCCGGTTCGGAGCCAGCACACACTCCACAGGCAACGCTGAATGATCCTTCCTCAGTCAAACCTCAAACTTTTGTCATGCGCGGTGAAGTCATCCTTGGTCACGAGGTACGCTCAATTGTGCCATGTGGCAGCCAGCAGCAATATTGGTTGGATCTACCTGAAGATAGATTCCAGCAAGGGATGAAGTTGGTACGTTCCCCTTATGCGCCGCTATACGGTGAGGTAATTGGCCACCTTGAGCCATCGGGCAAGGAAGGATTCGCTGCCGATTACGCCGCGCGCTTCGTGGTCGACAAGATCAACCTACTAACAGCGGAAAATACCCAACGCTGCGCACAGCCTGCTCAACCGACGAAAGCCTTTGGTAATGAACCATTCTGGTCAGTTCAATTTGCCGATAACGCCCTTAAGTTCAGCCAAATGGGCCAAGAAGCACAACAACTTGAACTGACCACGACAAAGATTGAAGCAGACCGTCGCCGCTACACATTCAGCAATGGTCAACTAGAGCTTAACCTGCGCAGTTGCAGTGATGGTATGAGTGATAGCCTTTATGGTTGGAGCTCAACACTTACAATCGGCGATAAAACCTATCGTGGCTGTGCGACGCTATCAAACCAGGACACGACCCAACGCTGGGCGGCGACTTATCAGGCTCAAGCAAGAAAAAATGCTCCCTTTAGTGTTTCTCTAGTAATGAAACCAGATCATACAGCCAGCACCACTTACAGCTATCAGAATGGAGGATCGGATACGGTTGAAAAAGGTTTCTGGCAGCAACTGAATCCAAGTCAGGTACAAGTGGTTGGCACACACTTACAAGGCCAGCCTCTCACCTCCGAGCGACTGTATACCGAAAAAGACCATACCCTGACGGCCAAGCAGGAAAAAGTCGGTAGCGTGGTGTACGACATTGCTGAAGGCGGACTCACGCTTTACAAAGCGGGGAATACTCTCTCTTCTCAACAAACCATGGCAGACAGCAACAAAGTCCCGTCGAGTGCTGAGTTCAACCCACAGGTTGATCAAGCTCTGCGTGATTACTTCAAGGGAGAGAAGCAGGATCCTACTGGGACGCGCTATCGCTGGCTGACGTACGACCTTAATGGCGATGGCAACAAAGAATTGCTGGCTCAGCTCGACTGGTGCGGTTCTGGTGGTTGCACCTTGCTGATTTTCGACAATGTGGAGCAGAAATGGCAATTCAATAGCCGGATTACATTGGTGCAAACGCCTTTAAACTTGGGGACCCAATTTCATCAAAATTGGCGCGATCTGGTGATGTTTGTCAGCGGTGGCGGCGCAGTACCCAACCAGCACACTTTGCAATTTAACGGTACGCACTACCCCCTCAACCCAAGTGTCGCGCCCGTGGCAAACTACGATGAAATCAGCCCAGTTCAACTGTTTTCTGATGGCCTGACTCCTCATCAGGGAGGCGTCACGCTGTAAGATGCCAACTTCAAGCCCTTGCCCAAACTGCCTGCTGAAACACAACTGTGTTTGTGAGTACTTACCTAACATCAACGTGCCTGCACATCTGGCTATCTTGATGCACGAAAATGAGTATCAGCGGGAAACCAACACTGGGCAGTGGCTACTGAAAACGGTCCATCCTAGCAGTCGACATATCTGGCAACGCAAACAACCCTGCTCCGAACTGGCTCGACTAGTCAACCATGATGGTTATCAACCGCTGCTGCTGTTTCCTGGTGAAGATAGCCAGCCCATCAACCAGATGACTCAATACGCGGAGCAGAAAGCACACAAGCCTTTATTCATCATTCTTGACGGGACTTGGCAAGAAGCGAGGAAAATGCTGCGTAAAAGCCCTTGGCTGCAGGCACTTACCAAAGTGCACTTAGCGCCAGCTTCTACATCCAACTATCAGCTGAGGCGCAATCAAGATGAGGGCCATTTATGCACACTAGAGGTGGGGGCAGAAATCATCGGTTCTTTAGGCCAAGAATCACAAGCAGAGCATTTACGGCAGTTTCTCAGTCACTACATGAGAGCATTTCAGGCAGATAAAAGCGGGCACGCGCTAAAATAGCCGTGTTGGCTCCCCCAGATAGAAACCTTGTAAATAGTCAACCCCTAAATCTTCCGCAATCTCACACACCGCTTGGTTGTGAACAAATTCCGCGACCGTCTTCGCGTTGAGCACTTGGCAAAGTTTGACTAATTGCCCGGTGATCTGGCGCTGTTTCGGGTCCGTGTGTATGGTTTTGATCAAACTGCCATCGAGCTTGATGATGTCTGGCTCAAGGCGAATAATCTGATCGATATTGGAATAACCGCTACCAAAATCATCCACCAGCAGACGAACCCCCATCGCCTTAAAGTGTCCGCAGATCTCCGTCATCCTAGAAAAGTCTTTGATCTGCTCAGACTCCAGCACTTCCAGACCTAAGCGACTTGGATCATTAAGGCGCGCAATCGACTCTTCAAGCAAATAAAGCGTTTTATCACTGAGCATATCTTGCGGCGACAGGTTAATCGAAAAAGGCATAGCCTTGTCCGCCATATATTCCAACGTCGAACTCAACATAAAACGACTTAATCGGGTATACAGGTGCGTGTATTCAATGATGGGCAGAAAACGCCCCGGAGCGATAATTTCGCCTTCATCTTCAATGCGAACCAGACACTCCTGTGACACCATTTCATGAGAGTGAGCCGCGAAAATCGGCTGGCTGAAGGTCAGAATACGTTGATTTAATATCGCGCGGCTCACTGACCCCATCAAAGCCAAGCGCTCTTGTTGGGCTTCAATCCCTGTCGCGCAGTCTTTGGCATTGTATAAATGGGTGTTATGCGCCTTGCCTTTACGTCTCGCATCAATCGCACGCAGTAATAGTTCTTCCCCTTCAATATTGGGAAAGTCCTTCATGCTGGCTAGCCCGCCCGTGACCGACACCGACAGGTAATCCACCTCCGGTAGGCCATAAGGCTCAAAATTAATGTGTTCAATCTGATCGGCAAACAGTAGAAATTCTTGGCGAATACGCTCACTGCTCTCTTGCGAACTGAAAACCAAGGCCCATTCGGCAATACCGATGTAGTACAACTGACGAAGCGCTGCCTCACCACGATGTGTTTCAAGCTGAACGACAAACAGGTCCGTCAGATCGCGGATTAGCTCGTCCGCCACCTGATAGCCATATTTCTCGTTAACCTGATGGAAGTTAGACAGCTTCAAGGTGATCAGGTGCGTATTGGCATCAGCTCCTCTCACCTCCTCCTGCAATGCCGCCCGATTCTTCAGCCCCGTATGCTTATCGTAACGATAGCTCTCTATCAGTTTTTCCGTTTGGCGGGGCAAGCTTTTCTTCAATCTGTTTACGTGTCTCATCCAACTCTTCGATTGAATGACGGATCAGATGAAACAAAGGTGAAATCGGGTACTCTTCCTGCAACTGATGTTGCAAAGGCTGGCGATCATTTTCACTCAACGCCACGTAAGTCATGCTGTGATGCAAAACTTCCTGCTGCTCATTGCGATACAACTCCCCCATGCAGTAGGAACCGATACAAGATTCGAAACGATCAAACGGCTTTATTTCACTGGTACCTTCAATGAACTCAAGGCGAGATTCGCAATTGTAGATAAACACCGCTTCTGGATTGTACTGCGCCAGTTGAGCGGTATTGTGCCTGACTTGCTCTAGAGTCACTGACGGGTGGTTGTAGCAAATTCGTACTTCATCTCCCACCTCTAAGGGACTGTCCAACTCCACCACGCCGCCGGGATGCAGCTCACTCGGCACGCAGATCTGCTGACGATTATCGCGTTGCAGTGGAAAGCTCAGCATTTGTTCCAGCGTCAGTGCTTTGCCATCAGCTAAACGCTGGCGAAACACATCATAAGCAGGTTCATGATTGAGCGATATCAGCTTATTGCCACTCACAGCGGTCACGCGCATTGGGCTGCCAATCGGGTTCCATTCAGCAAACGCACTGCGCCATACTGAGAGTGATTCACCATGTAAGGCGACGGCTATTGAAGAATCATGATGAATATCAGTGCCAAGCAGTAACCAAGCAGGCTGGCCGTCAACGCTGGCAGCCAGGCCACCACACACTGGCACATCAGCAATGGGATTAAGTGCCAAGTACAGGTTGTAGTCACGGCCGTTCGTCAACTGGGAAAAGCTGATAATGAGCTTACTCTGCTCATTGAGTTCTAGTTGCTCGATTAGAGAAGCCGCTTCGTTATCTGGGTGACCTTGCAGAGGGACATAGGCAGCACTCAATTGAGTGCAACAGAAGACCGATACCGCAATCAACGTACTGTGATGGTGAATATCTCCCTGATGGATAACATGACGGGTACTGTGACCAATGATTTTGGCCTCAGGTAAACGCTCTTCAATCAACTGAGCGTAACTGCGGATCTGGCGTTCATCTTGCGATGACAATAATTGAATCAAAACCGATTGCGATGCGTCATCAGACAAGGAACCAAGAAAGCGGGTGAGCTGTTGTTCATCTCTGATAAGAGCAGAATAGGTATGCATGCAATCGGCCTAAGACGTTATTTTTTGTGTACTCACTCTAACCTAATTGATGACTGTGCAAATGAAAAGTCCTTGTCTATCAAGGCGTAACTTAGTTCTCAATCAGTAACAGCAATTCCTGTAAACAGGACACTTCAATGTCAGGCAGTGTTCGGGCTCTGCGGTGCTGGATTAAGCTCGCACCCTGATCGTTAAACCAACATGCCGACAAACCACGATTCTTGGCGCCTTTAACATCACTAATCAGATGATCACCAACGTGCAAGATGTTGTGAGCTGAGCACTGCAGATGGCTGATGGCTTTATCGAACATCTGTGGGTGTGGTTTAGCATAGCCATCTGGACCCGATTGAAGGATCAAGGAAAAATATTTTGCTAGGCCGATTCTTTCGGCATCCACATTGCCATTGGTAATCGCTACTAATGGCATTTGCTCAGCAAGCTTCTGCATAACCTGATGCGTTTGATCAGGTACAGTAAAATCACTGCGTAGCCGCAACACTTCCTGAATCGCCTGCTCAGCGGCGTATTTGGCGTCCACTTGCTCATAGCCAAGGCGATAAAGACCTTGCTCTATCTGAGTTCGCCGCCATAGCGTCATGTCATTGGTCAGCCAGCGGTCAGCGGCTGCCAATTCCATCTTTAACTCATGCCACCAGCTCAGTGGTTTACTCGCAGACATTGGGTGGTGTTTGTGTAGCCAAGCCACCACCTGCGCCTCAACCCTGCGGATCACTGGGCGGTTGTCGTACAAGGTATCATCAAGATCGAACGTCATTGCTTCAATGACTGGTAGCTGGCGATAGAAATGCATCAGTCACTCTCTTTCTTTTTAGCTCTGGGGTGAGCTTGGTCGTAGACGTCAGCAAGATGCTGAAAGTCCAAGTGTGTATAGATTTGAGTGGTGGAGATGTTCTCATGACCCAGCAACTCTTGAACGGCTCTGAGGTTATTACTCGACTCCAGCATGTGGGTCGCAAACGAATGACGTAGCTTGTGCGGACTGATGTGACTGGCAACCGACTGTTTTTGTCCCCATTCGGCCATACGCTTTTGTACGTTACGGTGCGAAATCCGTACTCCCAGTTTGGACACAAACAACGCTGGCTCATCGGTATTGGCTAGCGCACCACGAACTTTGAGCCATTTGGCGACCCATTCCTCCGCCATGCCAGCAAAAGGCACCTTACGCTCTTTGTCACCTTTACCCACCACTCGGATCTCTCCGGAAGACAGGCTCACATCACGAACATCAACACTGACCATTTCCGCCAGTCGCAGCCCCGCGCCATACATCAGTTCCATCATGGCTCGGTCGCGTATCGCCAACGGATCATCTTCATTAACTTCGAGTAACTGACCAACTTCATCCACATCGAGGTTTTTGGGTAAAGGCCTTTTCTTCCGCGGAGCAGACACACCCTTGGCAGGATTTGCGGTTAACTCTCCTCTCAAGATCAGGAAATCAAAGAAACTCCGTAATGCGGATAATCGAGTCGCAAGGCTGCTGGCTTTCATGCCATCACGCATACCTTTACTCGCCAGTTGGCGAACCCAAGCTGCGTCAACCTGAGACCAATCTTTCAAGCCCATAGTCACCAAGTGTTGAGCCATGGTTTCCAGTTGTTGTTTGTAATTACGTTGAGTGTGCAGGCTAAGCCCTTTCTCGCTTCTCAAGTACTCATAGAAACGATTGAGAGGGCTTTGTAGTCCGTTAGGCAGAGGTATTACTGATTCGCTCATGGTCGTCACTTTGCCATGGAAGGGTTTCAATCAAGTGGGAAAGCACCAGTGCAAGATGGCGCAAGAATAAGGTGTCCATATGCGGCTGAAAGTGCCCACCATCACTGCTGGAAAAAGCCAGAATGCCTTGCAGGGACTGCTTGTGCAGCGGTAACACCACATAAGACCCCATCTCAGGTGCGCGGGTATTGTCACCAAACAGCAGTTCTCGATCTGCTTTACGCATTCGCCCTAAATAAGCACTCTTACCATTGAGGTGATTGGTCGCAAAACGTTGGTAATTATCTTTATCGAGTGAGTAATACGCTGACTCACTGTCGAGCAAACGTACATACGCCACCAACCCGAGAGACTTAGCCATCTCTTCGACGGCTTTGACCGCAGGCAGCAAGGCATCACAAGTCAGGACATGTTCCTGCAAACTCATAAACTCATGAAAAGTACGATCGTTGTTTTTCGCCAACGACATCAGAGTGGTTATCTCTTCTTCCAGCTCTTCAATACGCTGGCGTTGTCTGGTCATTTGAACATGAACCAGCGACACCGCGCCCTGCTCTTTATGAGGTAATGCAAGGCGATCGACTAAATCACTTCGGGTACTAAAAAAATCTGGGTTGTCACGCAAGTATTCCGCGACAACCTCAGCTGTCAGCGCATCAGCTTCAATCTGCGACACGTTCGTTCCTTTATTTATTTTCTTCTTAACAGCTTAGCTGACCATCGAACACATGAGTGGCGGGGCCAGTCATGTAAAGCGGTTTACCCGGTCCTTGCCAGCTGATTTTTAGCGAGCCACCAGGCAGGTTCACTGTGACTTTCTCATCCAACAGTTCTTGCACGATACCCACTGCAACCGCGCCACAAGCACCACTGCCGCATGCCTGAGTTTCACCGGCACCACGCTCGTAGACTCTCAGGTTCACTTCGTTGCGGCTTAATACCTGCATGAAGCCAGCGTTCACTCGCTCAGGGAAACGCTCATGAGATTCCAGCAGCGGGCCTAACGTATCAACGTCGGCAGTTTGTGTATCGTCTACGACCGTCACAACATGCGGATTACCCATGCTCACCGCACCGCAGAACAAGGTCTTTTCTTCGGCACGTAAGATGTAAGTCTTCTCTGTTTGCTTGGCTTTGAATGGGATCTTATTCGGTTCAAATTCCGGTACCCCCATATTGACGGTAACCTGATCGTCTTCTTCAATACTGAGAATCATTTTGCCTTTCTTGGTGCTGACACTGATGCTGTATTTATTAGTCAGGCCTTTCATGCGCACAAAACGGGCAAAACAACGGGCACCATTACCGCACTGCTCCACTTCGCTGCCATCGGCATTGAAAATGCGATAGTGGAAATCGGTTTCGGGATCGTAAGGGGCTTCAACCACCAACAGTTGGTCAAAACCAACTCCTGTATGACGATCCGCCAGACGGCGGATCAAGTCAGGAGAAAAGAAAATGTTCTGAGTAATGCAGTCGACGACCATGAAGTCATTACCCAAACCATGCATTTTAGAAAAATGGAAATGCATAAGACTCCAATTACTCCGGAAGAATGTTTTCTAGGGCCCACAGGCTCGACAGCTCTTCACGCTGGCGTACCAAATGCGCTTTATTGCCATCGACCATCACTTCAGCGACACGAGTACGAGTATTGTAGTTCGACGACATCACAAAGCCATACGCACCTGCTGAGCGAACCGCAAGCAGGTCATTTTCCTGCAATACCAAAGCGCGGTCCTTACCAAGGAAATCGCCCGTTTCACAAATTGGGCCAACCAGATCGTATGTCACTGGCTCACCTTCACGAGGGTTGACCGGCACGATGTCTTGCCACGCTTGATACAGTGCTGGGCGCATCAGATCATTCATTGCAGCATCGATAATGGCAAAGTTTTTGTGCTCGGTATGTTTTAGGAACTCAACCTTGGTAAGCAATACACCGGCGTTAGCAGCGATTGCGCGGCCTGGTTCAAAAATCAGTTCCAGATCTTGGTGATTTTCCAGTCTACCAAGCAGTGCCTTAGCATATTCAGATGGCTCAGGCGGCAGTTCGTCACGGTAAACAACACCCAGACCACCACCCACATCAAGGTGTTCAATATTGATACCTTGCGCTTTCAAGTCATCAATCAGTGCCAGCAAGCGGTCAGTGGCATCAATAAACGGTTCGATGTCCGTCAGCTGAGAACCAATGTGACAGTCGATGCCTTTGATCGTTAAGTTTTTAAGACCTTGTGCAAACTGGTACACCGCAGGTGCACGATCAAACGCAATACCAAACTTGTTATCACGCAGACCTGTTGAGATATAAGGGTGCGTATTGGCATCAACGTCTGGATTGATACGCAGTGAAATTGGTGCTTTCACTCCTAACTCACCCGCGACCTTATTAAGGCGCTCTAGCTCTGGCTCAGATTCCACATTGAAACACTTGATACCCAGTTCAAGGGCACGTTTCATTTCAGGCGCCGTTTTGCCAACACCCGAGAAAACGACTTTGCTCGCTTCACCGCCTGCTGCAATAACACGCTCCAGTTCACCACCAGAAACAATGTCGAAGCCAGACCCAAGGCGAGCCAGTGTATTAAGCACACCCAGATTCGAGTTCGCTTTTACGGCATAACACACCAAGTGTGGGTGCTCACCAACGGATTTATCGAAAGCATTCCAATGGCGCTCAAACGTCGCGCGGGAATATACGTAAAGTGGCGTTCCAAATTGCTCTGCTAAGTCTGTCAGTGGAACATCTTCGGCCCAAAGTTGGCCATCATCCTGATAGTTGAAGTAATCCAAAGTGCTATCCCTTATGTCATTATTTATTGTTGTGAAGGCTGCTCATTCTGAGATGCATCTTCAGGCATGTAGAGAGGACCTGTCTGACCGCAGCCAGCCAAACCAAGAACGGATAAAAGAAACAGAGCGATTAGTGATTTTTTCATGGGTTGTGTCGTGATTAATCTTTCAATGCCCCCTATAATCGCACCACACTCAGGAAAAGCAATAGGATAACAGGATGAACGAGACTGAATTTCATCAGCTGGCAGATGTTCAAATGCAAATCATCGAAGAAATGATTGATGATTCAGGCGCGGACATTGATTACGAAACTTCCGGTAATGTCATGACCCTAGAGTTTGAAGACCGTAGCCAAATCATTATTAACCGTCAGGAGCCAATGAAGGAAATCTGGCTGGCATCTAAGTCTGGCGGTTTCCACTTCGCTATGGTTGAGGATCAGTGGACCTGTTCAAAAACGGGTATTGAGCTGATTGCGATGGTTAAACAGGAGTGCGAAAAGCATTCGGATGAAGAGATTGAATGGGTGTAGTGCCCCGTAAAACTCGGATACAAAAAAGAGCACCTTAAGTGCTCTTTTTTATTGCTTCGACTTACGCATTCACGGCCCGACTTGGCTTGGAATAGTTAGCGCCATCATTACGATATGGCACGATGTAAGAGTCACCTTCTGCTGGGTGAACGATTTGATAGTACTGAGGCAAATTGAAGTTAATAAACTGAGTCGACATTTGATTATCATCTTTTACCGACGTGTAGAAGCTATTCACGCTGGCAATCATCTCATCTTTCATGCCACTGAACTGGTGGTACACCTCAACACGGTTTGCTTCATCCAATACATAGATATTGAAGCCTTGATCTGAATCTTCAAAAAAGAACTGGATCAGACCTTCACTGGCAAAGCTGTCGACTATTTCTGGCAGCTGGTAATCTTGCTCCTTGTCCAGCATCAGCAATGGTGAACCTTTGAGTTTACTGGTCGAGATGCTGCGGTAGAAATCGACCGAGTTTTCCAGCATCTGCACAGACACACCGCGGCGCTCAAAGAACAAGCCATACGTTTGTTGAGCAATACGCAGCGCTTTAAAGCGGCGACGTTTCTCTTGCTCAATAGGCTTAAGGCGCAAATCAATGCATTCCGCTAAAAGCTGATACACCATATTACGCATCACACCACGCAGGTTTTTACTGTAGCAGAACACATCTACCGACTCAGGCGGCAACGCATCTTGGTGCATCTTACCCAGAATGGTTTTCAGTGCATCCAGCATCGCCGTTTCGCCTCGGAAATGCAGCGTACGGACTTCATGCCAAGAATTGCGATAAACCAAATCCACACTGCCAACCAGACAAGTCTGCTTTGAGCCAAAACTAAAAATATCGGTAGTTTTCAGATCCACTTTCAGCGCGCGGCCACTCAGCTCAGCCGTTGGATCATCTTCAAAGTTGATGAACATCGCCAGTTGGCTGATTTCACAAGGGCTCGCTAATGCCTGCATGGTTGGGCGGCGCTTGCGTAATGAGAAGGTATTACGCAAATCGCTGACCATCTGATAGAACTTATCGATATCCAGATGAGCATCACGAACTACCGAGTGCAGACGCGTCGATTCTGTAATTAGACCATTGAAGAATGACCAAGCGACCAACTTACTGAGGTATTCATTGTGCTCTAAGAATGGCTGACCAAGAATGCGATCTGGCTGAAGAGGTTGCTTATAGAGGTACCAGCCGGCTCGGTTTGTACGACCTGGTCTCACTTCAATAAAGCTCAAGTCGGATTCATGCAAGTCTGGGGAAATCTGCGGATTAAGCAAAGTCACCTTACCCGGCAACACCTCAAACGCCGCGTAGAGCTTACGCGCCAAGATACTGATGTCCTGCGGACTGATTGCAGAAGTAATGTCGTTACGACGAGCAAACTGAATCAGATTACGATAGCTCAGCATCAACGCATCAAGCAAAGCATGGTGAACCACTTTAACCTGCTCAACCTTCCAGTTACGGCGGTCGTCTAGCTCAACCAGCACTGAGTGGTCCCAGTTCCATTTCTGGATCATGTCACTCATCGCCTCACGGCGCCAAGCAACAGAGCCAATACCAGGCTCACGTGATAACTTCTCGTGTGTTTTGAGATAGAAACAACGGCGCACCAGATCAAGACGGGTATAATCGCCAATACGCTCAAGGTAACGTGTTACCTTTTCTAGCATCAAGTAGTATGCATCCATGCCATAGAGATCAGGCTCATGGGCAAAAAATCGACGCTTAGTATCAATGCTAAGCAGTTGGGTATGTGGGTACTCCCACGAATACGCTTCAAGTAGGATAGCTTTTAGCACCGACTTGTAAGGTGAATCGATACTCTTATACAACTGCCACAAGTTCGAGCCAAAATACTCTTCGGCTGGAATACGGTTCAGCTGACCAAAGTCAATCCACTGCGAGCAATCAATGTAACCTTGGCTGCATAAATCGCGAACGTATTCGTCGTAGCACTCTTCCATCTCAGGCGGCACGATTTGCCACAGCAACCGCTGACCAGCAAGACGAACAGCAGAGCGATAGAATTCATCTAATAGTAGTAAGTGTTGGGACGAGCCACAGTTGTCGCCGGTCATTTCTTCTGAGCGATTGGTACGAAAACGCTCTTCATCCATAAGGAAGAAATTCGCCTCAACACCTTGAGTCTGAGCCCAATCGGTAATCAACAAACACTTATTGGTCAGGCACTCTCTTTCTTCACAGCTCATTGATGGTGAGACACACACCCAGATATCAAGATCGCTTGAGGTACTCTGTCCAATCGACGAAGTACTACCCATGGTATACAAGCCGAGAATAGCGGGCTCTGCACTGGTCCGAAGCGACTGACCTATCGTCAGTTCAGTATCTTCAACAAACTGCTGTTGCACCTCATTGAATTCGAGACCGTATACACCAAAAGGAACTTGAGAATCGTAATAGCCGGGGATGACTGGGTGGTTGAAGTGAAGAAGGGTAGGAATCAGATGGAAAACACGCTGACTTTGCATATCCATAAGAGCCAGCGCGCGCTCAATACGCTGCTGGTTTAGGTTATCAAGTCTCTGAATAAGCGTCTTTGTATAAGCCTGCAAGGGTGATTCCTTGGTTGATTCCTAACTGTGCCCTGACGACAAATTGTTCTAAAGCACTAACAAAACGTGATCAATTTAACACTTTTATTTCGATTGGTAAAGAAATGTACGATCGAATCGACATTGTTTTGTTAATCAATATGCTCGCGACATAGTGTGGTACGTATCCGCCTTTTGTAATAATAGCCCATTTTACAAACGAGATGCTCATCACACTATTTTGAATATTTTCTGCTAGCCCGACGTCTGACATTCATCGAAATGATCTAGCAGTAAGACTTTTTCTTGGAGAATGGTAGGATTAGCCCATCTGAACTGTTATTCAAAGACCATCATGACACAATCGACTCCTATTCGAATTGCAACACGCAAAAGCCCTCTTGCTCTTTGGCAAGCCTACTACGTACGAGATGCCCTTCAAGCAGCACACCCTGGTTTAGAAGTGGAGCTTGTAACTATGGTGACGAAAGGCGATGTCATTCTCGATACTCCATTAGCAAAAGTCGGCGGTAAAGGTCTGTTCGTAAAAGAGCTCGAAGTCGCCATGCTGGAAGGACGCGCAGATTTGGCAGTTCACTCAATGAAAGATGTGCCTGTTGATTTTCCAGAAGGCCTAGGGCTGGTTACGATTTGTGAGCGTGAAGATCCTCGTGACGCTTTCGTTTCTAATACCTACGCTAACATTGACGAACTGCCGCAAGGTGCGGTTGTCGGCACTTGCAGTCTGCGCCGTCAATGTCAGATCAAGGAATACCGCCCAGATCTAGTCATTAAGGAGCTACGCGGCAACGTAGGTACGCGTTTAGGTAAGCTCGATGCTGGCGAATATGATGCCATCATCCTTGCAGCAGCAGGCTTGAAACGCCTAGAGCTAGAAGAGCGCATTCGCAGTTTTATTGAGCCTGAGCAGTCTCTTCCTGCTGTCGGGCAAGGTGCAGTCGGCATTGAATGTCGCCTAGATGATGAGCGCCTTATCAAGCTACTTGAACCACTTAACCACAAAGATACCGCTGACCGCGTACTGTGTGAGCGCGCAATGAACTTAACCTTGGAAGGGGGGTGTCAGGTGCCTATTGGCAGTTACTCCCTGCTGGATGGTGATGACATCTGGTTGCGCGCGCTTGTCGGCGAGCCTGACGGCTCAAAGATTGTGCGTGGCGAAATCAAAGGCTCGCGCGCCGACGCTGAGAAACTTGGGGTGACATTGGCCAACCAACTGCTGGATGACGGTGCTCGCGATATTTTGACTAGACTGTACGCGGATCACGAGTAACTCCATGGCGGTGTTGGTTACCCGGCCAGGTGAACAAGGCCGCTCACTCTGCCAACAGCTCAACAGCGCAGGTATCTGCGCGCTTCATCAGCCTCTTATCGAAATCCTGCCGGGGAAAGATCTCTCCGGCATTGCCACTCAACTTAATCAGTTCGACTGTATTCTTGCCGTCAGCCAACATGCGGTAACGCTCACACAACAAGCCTTTACGTCTCAGCAAGAATGGCCGCAAACAGCGACCTACATTGCCGTCGGTCAAAAAACTGCACATGTTTTAAGCAAACTCAGCCAGCAAAAAGTACACTACCCCGACGTTGGTGACAGCGAGCATTTGCTCGAGCTGGACATACTAAAAAAAGTCAAAGGCAAAAAGGTCGTTATCCTACGAGGCAACGGTGGCCGAGAGCTGATCTACGAGACACTTAGATCTCGAGGCGCGCATACCAGTTATCTTGAAGTATACAAACGAGAAAACCTTGCTTTCGACTCAGATTTATTCGTACCTTTCTGGCAGGATAAACATATTCAACAGTTAGTCATCACCAGTTCAGGTCAGCTGAGTTACTTTGTATCACAGCTTACACAAGCGCAATTGAACTGGGCATTCGGGCTTCAACTTTATGTACCGAGTGCACGTATCGCAAATGAAGCGCAACAAATGGGGTTTCTTCATATAATCAACACAGGAAGCGCTTCCAATAAGGATTTACTGGCTACTCTCCGGCCAAAGTGAAACAGGACAATAGCAATGACAAGTAAAAATAAAAACGACCACATTGAACCTGAGAAAGACCAAGAAACAGCGTCATCTGCTGAGACTCACGAGTCTTCCAACAATACTTCTAATGCGTCTGAATCTCCCTCTACGTCTTCCGATAAAAAGTCTGAACCTACAGCGTCAACAGACACTGCCAAACAAGAAAAAAATGCCAAGCGCGGGGTTAAGCTCGGTGCTGTCGCGATCGTGATTTCACTGATAGTTGGTGGCGGTTTAACATTCCAGATGCAGCAACAAAATGCTCAGTACCAATCTCAAATTGAAGCACTGAAAAAGCAACTGGAACAAACTACCGCTTCTGTTCAGCAGGATTTAACCGCAACTCAGCAGGCAACGTTAGCCAAAGCCACCGAGATCACTCACAATACAGAAACTGTTTTATCACAGCAGCAAAAAAGCATTGAAAGCCTGCAGCTTGCGATTGCTGACGTAAAAGGTCGTCGCCCGAACGACTGGCTATTAGCAGAAGCAGATTATCTAGTGAAGTTGGCGGGCCGAAAGCTGTTTCTCGAACATGATGCCGTCAGCGCCACTAAACTGATGGAAAGCGCCGATCAGCGCATCGCGGCGTTAAACGACCCAAGCTTGGTGCCGTTACGTAAATCAATGGCCAATGACATTACGAAGCTTAAGTCTGTGCCAATTATCGATCGCGAAGGCCTAGTGCTCAGATTAACGGCGCTGCAACAGCAAGTCGACAGCCTTCCGTTAGCCAATGCCATTCTTCCTGAGGCACCAGAGCAGAAAGAGCAACAGGTCTCCGAAGACATCTATGATTGGAAAGATAACCTGATGACTTCACTCAAAGACTTCTCGGAAAATTTCATTACCTTCCGCACTCGAGATGGCAATGTCATTCCTTTGTTATCGCCAGAACAACATTTCTATCTTAAAGAAAACATTAAGGCCAAGTTAGAAACGGCGATTAAAGCGGTGTACGTTGAGCAGCAAGATATTTATCAGACAGCATTAACAACTGCCGACAAATGGTCGAGTTCATTCTTTAACCAAGACGCTAACACCGTTATCGAGTTCAATAAAACTCTGGAGATGCTAAGCAAGCAAAATGTACAAGTCGACTACCCGGTGAAACTTGAAACACAGCAAATTCTGTCCGACGTTATTCGTGACCGCCTGCGCCGTGAAGTCACCACTCTGGTTACGGAGGAGAAATAATGTTCAGAATCATTTTTCTCTTCGTCGTCTTAGGGGCTGGGCTGTTTGCCGGAACCCAATATGCTGGCCAGCAGGGCTACGTACTTATCTCAGTTGCAGATAAGACCATTGAAATGAGTGTCACGACTTTGGTGATATTTGTTATTGCAACATTGGCCGCGCTGTTTGGCCTCGAGTTTCTGATCAAGAAAACCCTCTATGCCAGCTCAGCGACCTGGAATTACTTCAGTGTGCGTAAGATGCGTCGCTCTCGCCGCTATACCAATGAAGGTATCATCAAGTTGCTCGAAGGTGACTTCAAACTGGCAGAAAAAAAAGTCACTCGCTGGGCAAATCATCATGATATGCCGCTACTGTGTTACCTAGTCGCTTCAGAAGCAGCGCAAGGACTGGGAGACAATGAAAAGCGTGACCACTATCTTAAACTGGCATCTGAGCAGGAAAATGCTCTATTAGCGGTTGAGCTTACGAGAGCCAAGCAGCAAGTCAGAGAAGCAAATTACACTGCGGCATTTGAGACGTTATCTCAGTTGAAATCCAGCTACCCAAATAATCGCATCGTTCTTAATCTGCTAAAAAATGTCTACATTGAGCTTAAGATGTGGCAACCACTGCTGAATACCTTATCTACACTGGTGAAAAGCAAAATCATCACTAAAGATGAGCAGGCTCAGCTAACCCAACGTGCTCAATGCGGTTTGTTAGAGGAAGTTGCAGAGCAAAAAGGCAGTGAAGGACTGATCGCCCACTGGAATAGCCTTACCCGCAAATTAAAAAGCGACACTCACTTAGTCGAATGCTTTGCCAAGCAGCTTATGGCTCGTAAAGCAGACAGTGAGGCTTTTACGCTAGTCAAAGAAAATCTCAAAAAGCACCCAGATTCAGAGCTCTATGCATTGCTGCCTGATATGAACCTAGCGGACGATCATCCTGTCGTTGTGTTCCTAGAAGACGTGTTAAAAAAAGACGGTAACAATGCCTCAGCGCACAGTGCACTTGCTCAGTTCCACTTAAGAAATGAAAACTGGTCTGAGGCACAACAGCACTTAGAAAAAGCGTTGTCAGTCCGTTCCAGCGTATCTGATTACTCTTATTTAGCCGATGCACTAGAGAAACAGAATATGACTAAAGCCGCTCATGAGGTGTCGAAGAAAGCACTCACTTTAGTCCAAGCGTAAAGGTTTAATCTCTACTAACTAAGCCGACCGCTAGGTCGGCTTTTTATTACTTAAACCTCACAACGCTCATTCTTATCCGTAGTGGAATGAAAAACCGTTAAGATTTGAATGTCTAAGCCTACCAAGTTGCCAGTTTAATACCTTAGAAATCGTCGTCAGGACTACCAACTCCTAAACTTCCTAAGTATTCCGCACCCGATAAGACAGGCCAATCTTTATGTGATTTGTACTCTAAAGAAACGATGCATACACCAACAACAAAGCCCAGCTTGAGAATAGTATCTCTATATAAGTAGTAGCTCAGTTTTGTGGGTAGTTGGACTCGAATACGTTCGGGACTTATTAGTTGCAAGCGACAACTTTGCACAAACAAAGAGGCCCTATCATAAACTGATCGGGTCTAGAATAAGTGCGGGTCGCTGAGTCTGTACTCAAGCGGGATGCGTCCCCTAAATATCATTGCCCCTAAACGACAAAACCCAGTCCTTGGACTGGGTTTCTAAATAAATGGCTAATGGTGGTGGAGAGGCCTAGCTCAGAGTTGTGGACAACCGGGACTTGTTGGTCGCAGACCAGCAATAATACTGCAGATACGAAAAAGCCCTAACATCTCTGTTAGGGCTTTCTCTGAATAAGTGGCGGAGCGGACGGGACTCGAACCCGCGACCCCCGGCGTGACAGGCCGGTATTCTAACCAACTGAACTACCGCTCCGCACTGGTTAGACTCTAAGTCTAAATTTAAAGCCTGGCGATGTCCTACTCTCACATGGGGAAGCCCCACACTACCATCGGCGCTATTGCGTTTCACTTCTGAGTTCGGCATGGAATCAGGTGGGTCCACAACGCTATGGTCGCCAAGCAAATTCTTTATCAATTTGCTCGCAAATTCAAACGCACTTTAGTGCGGCCCTTTAGGGTGAGATTTGCTTGCAAATCGAATAATTCGGAAAGCTGTTTTTAAGTTCTGTATTTACACATTCAAAGTTCTTGCTTTGAGTCCATCAAAACCCTTTGGGTGTTGTATGGTTAAGCCTCACGGGCA
>NZ_ACZN01000007.1 GCF_000176135.1 Vibrio coralliilyticus ATCC BAA-450
GTAACTGACTGTCACGCCCGCTGCTCACTTGAGTACCACCGGCCAGCAAAACCTCACCCGTCGACTGCACCGTCCCAGTGATGTCCAGACGCTCACCCTGCACCGTCAGGTCTCCCCCACTGACAGTGGTCCCTGAAAGGGTCTGGCTGTCTGACAATAACTGCGCATCACCACTACTCACCACGGTTCCAGACTGCGTAAGAGACGCTGTACGCAGCAATACGCTACCCACTCCTGAGCCCGATGACAGCGCATGAGTATGGTCAACCGACACCACACCACTGTTATTAATACTTTGATTGGCGTTTATCAGCGCCTGACCCAAGGCAATTACACGTCCGGTATTCAGCAGAGAATCTGCGGTTAAGTTCAGCGTATCTAAAGCCTGCAACGTCCCCGCATTCGTTATACTGCGTGACGATAACGTCAATTGTTCGCCCGCTAAGACGCCAGACGCACGGTTCACCACACCTTCTGTCACGCGCACAACCAACGCATCCGATGTCGATAACTCCCCTCGGTTATCCAGACTTTTCGCGGTGACCGATATCTCGCCACCACTGACGACATCACCATCCGACACTAAATCGGATTCTGTGATTAACTGAATACCCTGATTGGCTTCAATGTCACCATTTTGAACTAACGTGCCACCATTGAGTGAAACTGCACCTGCCGATGAGATTGTCCCTTGATGGGTCAGATGCTCCGCCGACACGTCAATATCACCACCACTGGAAAATTGACCCTGATTCACTAAGGTTTGACTGGTTATCGTCAATGGCAACTGGCTAACCAGCTGCCCTTGGCTCCCCACATTTAGGTCACGTTGAAGCGTGACGGATAAGGTATCATCACTCTGGACACGACCATTAAGATGAGCCTCACCCGCCAACAATGACAACGCTTGTTTGGCCACCATCTGACCAGACTGAGTCAGCAAATCACTCTTCAGTGTGAGCTGCTCTCCGCTACTCACTTCACCTTGCAACGTTGTCGTGTCAGCAGTCAGACTCATGACTTTGCTCGATAACAACTTCTGGCTGCTCGACAGCACACCCGTCTCGACAGATAACGCACCACCTGACTCAACATCACCCGTCAACGACACCGAATCACGCTGCGATAACGTCATATCCCCAACACTGGCTAAGACACCACTTTGTGATAACGACTGACCTCGCACCGTCACAGCATCCTGCGACGTCACCGTTCCACCCAGTGTCACCGAATCACCTTCTATGACTAACTCTGCACCCGTACCTGTCTTACCTGTCAAAGAAACTTGAGGACCCGTCACTCTCAAGCGCTGACCCGCCAGTAACTGACTGTCACGCCCGCTGCTCACTTGAGTACCACCGGCCAGCAAAACCTCACCCGTCGACTGCACCGTCCCAGTGATGTCCAGACGCTCACCCTGCACCGTCAGGTCTCCCCCACTGACAGTGGTCCCTGAAAGGGTCTGGCTGTCTGACAATAACTGCGCATCACCACTACTCACCACGGTTCCAGACTGCGTAAGAGACGCTGTACGCAGCAATACGCTACCCACTCCTGAGCCCGATGACAGCGCATGAGTATGGTCAACCGACACCACACCACTGTTATTAATACTTTGATTGGCGTTTATCAGCGCCTGACCCAAGGCAATTACACGTCCGGTATTCAGCAGAGAATCTGCGGTTAAGTTCAGCGTATCTAAAGCCTGCAACGTCCCCGCATTCGTTATACTGCGTGACGATAACGTCAATTGTTCGCCCGCTAAGACGCCAGACGCACGGTTCACCACACCTTCTGTCACGCGCACAACCAACGCATCCGATGTCGATAACTCCCCTCGGTTATCCAGACTTTTCGCGGTGACCGATATCTCGCCACCACTGACGACATCACCATCCGACACTAAATCGGATTCTGTGATTAACTGAATACCCTGATTGGCTTCAATGTCACCATTTTGAACTAACGTGCCACCATTGAGTGAAACTGCACCTGCCGATGAGATTGTCCCTTGATGGGTCAGATGCTCCGCCGACACGTCAATATCACCACCACTGGAAAATTGACCCTGATTCACTAAGGTTTGACTGGTTATCGTCAATGGCAACTGGCTAACCAGCTGCCCTTGGCTCCCCACATTTAGGTCACGTTGAAGCGTGACGGATAAGGTATCATCACTCTGGACACGACCATTAAGATGAGCCTCACCCGCCAACAATGACAACGCTTGTTTGGCCACCATCTGACCAGACTGAGTCAGCAAATCACTCTTCAGTGTGAGCTGCTCTCCGCTACTCACTTCACCTTGCAACGTTGTCGTGTCAGCAGTCAGACTCATGACTTTGCTCGATAACAACTTCTGGCTGCTCGACAGCACACCCGTCTCGACAGATAACGCACCACCTGACTCAACATCACCCGTCAACGATACCGAATCACGCTGCGATAACGTCATATCCCCAACACTGGCTAACACACCACTTTGTGATAACGACTGACCTCGCACCGTCACAGCATCCTGCGACGTCACTGTACCGCCCAGTGTCACCGAATCACCTTCTATGACTAACTCTGCACCCGTACCTGTCTTACCTGTCAAAGAAACTTGAGGACCCGTCACTCTCAAACGCTGACCCGCCAGCAACTGACTGTCACGCCCGCTGCTCACTTGAGTACCACCGGCCAGCAAAGCCTCACCCGTCGACTGCACCGTCCCAGAAATGTCCAGATGCTCACCCTGTACCGTCAGGTCTCCAACACTCTCCAACACACCTGTTATAGAAGAGGCTGCCGCATCAATAACTACAGTCTTACCTTGCGCTTGTCCTCGGTGAACTACTTTTTCACCGCTAACTAGTAGGCTAGAACCTGACTTAAGATGGCCGCTAGCATCTATATGAGAACTACTTAAAGTTAGATTATCTACTGCACTGAGATCCGTTTCTTCTGTTAATTTCAAGTGCTCATTTGATCTCAGCACCGCTTGCTCTGTTCTTGCTGTGCTACCAAATGTCAAAGTATCCGAAGAAATACTCAATTGCTTTGTTTGTATTGTTCCTGAGCCCGTTACACTCAACGTCTTTCCTGACACATCCAATGTCTCGGCTACCGAAATAGATCCTTGGTTTTCAAGACGGCTCACATTACTCCATTGAGCATTTTGAGTATTTAACGAGCTGCTAGCATTCAACTGGCTACGACTAACTTTTGCCTCCAGATCGATGGTATCGATCTGACTTCCCAACAACGTCAAACCATCAGCATCCAAGTCTACATTCTGTCCTGCCGCAACTTTTGCATCCTGGATAGCTACTTCTGCCCCTTCAATTGACAATTCAGTTTTGATACGTTGTTCGCCTTCAATAACCACATTGTCTTGGCTGCTAATCTCTAGTGATTTAGCGCTATCCACTCTTCCTAGGCGAACCTCACCGTCAGCACTAATTGTGATGTTTCCCTGGGAAGTTGACAGTTCACCAACATTAACCCCAACACCATCTTCTGTTGCAATTAAAGCGATACGACCCGCATACATCCCTCCAATAGATGAAGTATCTATCGCCAATTGAGGTTTGTTTGAGGGGCTATTCTCTTGTTTGATGGTTTTGTTCGTCAAATATTCAACTTGATTACTTCCCGTAATGATGGATAAATCATTAGCATGAATAGCCGCATTTATTTCTGCTGTGCGACTTATAATGTCAAAATAAGTTTGATTTGAGGCATCCAGCCCAAGCCCTTCGATACTTACCGAACCTTCGGCTACATTAAATCCGCTTAAAGCGCCCTTCTCAAACTCAGGCGTACCTGTTGAGAAGGTCACCCGAGGTGTATTGATAAAACCACATCCGTTACAAGTAATCCCGTATGGGTTTGCAAGAATAACATTGGCACTTTGACCAAAAACCTCGGTATACCCCTCAAGCTTACTTCTGTTAGCTCCTGTCACTTCATTCAAGATGACACTGGCGGATTTTCCGTTTAAGTTGGGGTTGTTCTGTAACAAGCCACCAAGCTGTGATTGCGCTAATTGCGCAGTCGAGTTATTGAGGATAAGTCCCTTCGAATCTACGTTAAACTGTTTATACTTGTTATGAGACAAACCGTTGCTGTCTGGTGTCGCGATATTAACCACTTCTACACCATTGCCAGCCGCAACTTTCGATGTGTTTACTACTGAGGTATCGATTACCACATTAGCCATCGCTGGCTGAAGTGTCATCAAACAGCATAGTGTATAGGTCAGAGTCACCTGACTAAAAGTCAAACGTTTATCCATAGAAGAAAGCCTTATACTCAAATCGACAGTTCAAGTCGGTAATAGACAACGTAATCATCAGCTTTAAGCTGAGACGGAAAAGCCAAGGGGAGGCCTAAAGAAAGGGAGCTAGATGCATGCTTCGATCTTGTTTTAACCCCAAAGCTAGCACCGGCAAGCGAACCGCGTTCTGATTCATCAGTTGGATCTTTAGCTATGCTTCCCATATCTAAGGCAGCATTAAGCGAGATTTGCCCTAGGTAAGGGTATTGGCTTACATTTTTTGTTAGGTCATTACGCCAGTAATAACCTTCATCTCCAGATAAGGATTTACCTTTAAAGCCTCGAACCGAGTATTCGCCACCAATACTAATTCGCTCTGCGCCATACAGGGTGTCATTGCTCCACTGACCAAAAAATGTACTAGAAAAAATAAGTTCATTCGCCAGAAAATGGGTATAGCTTCCAGATATAGTTCCTTTTGAGAACTGAGCTCTTGGAATAGTAGGGTCTGAAGACTGATTCTCTTCACCACCAAACCAATCAGTCCCTAAAGAATATTTAGGAGAGACCGTTAAGAAACCATCACCCAAGCGCGTGCTGTGTTCCCATGAAAATGAAGCAGAAGACAAATCTCGTGAGCTAGATTCAAGCAATTGATCAAGTAGGTAGTTTTTTTCCCGTCGATGATTAATTCCAAGTCTAAAAGAAGACTTACTCCTATCATCTCGATAAAATAACCATTTTATATCTGCATCATGACTATTTGTTTTTCCAGACGCATCAAAGACAAAGTCATTACTTGTGAAATTGGTGCTGTATTTACTGAACGCTGACCTGTAGCCAATATTCCAATAACCGACTGGGAAGTCGAGGCTCAAGTATAGGCTCTCGGAATCTCTAGAATCGATAAAAGCGGCACTCTTAGTGGCTGAAATTGTCCATTTGTCAAATAAATTCAGCATATCTTCCGCCGAGACACTGAGCGATAATTGCTCTTCGCCCGTCGATTTTTGACCACCATTGCTTAAACCGGCACTAGCTGAAACTATTCGACCTAATTCAGTTTTTATATCAACAATCGAGTAGCCTTGTTTTTTACCTGGCAGAAACTGAATTTGAGCATTATAACGAGACAATCGATTTATCTGTTCTAAACCTTGCTCAATATCTCTTAAGTTAAGCACTCCTCTCATGGCCCTTGGAAGTACCATATTCAAACTAGACGAAGGAGCACCATTTAATAGTATCTGCTCTATTTTTCCTTCCAGAATTACTATCTTAAGCACTCCAGAACTAAGATCCTGAGGGATTAGGAAAGCGCGTGAGGTAACGTAACCACTCTTGACATAGTGGTTTGTAATTACCCTTAAATATTCATTTATTTCATTTAAGCCAATGCATGATGGGGAAAAATTCAACCAATGCACCAGCTCTTCGTCAGAGTAAATCTCGTTACCTTCGAAGCTCAAACTATGCACTTCAAAGCATTCAGCCGATTCTACGCTGTCACTTTTTGGTAAAGTAGGGAAATTGTGTAACTGACTAACCGAATCTTTTGCTTTTTCTAACTGCTCTAATCTGATTGCTTGCTCTCTTTCTTGCTCAGCAAGAGTAGAAGGAGACACTACATTTATGAGGGTTGAAGCCATGCTCAATTTAATTGACATAACAACAAAAACACCGAGTGCGGTCGCTTTAACTCCACACTGGAAAGACAACATATTTTACCTGCCAATCAAACGTTATTTTTTTGTAAAACGAATAATTAATTTATTATTTATGAGTCAGGTACAATAACACTTGATTATAATTTGACAAGATGAAATTGACTAAAAATACATCAAGTAAATATATTGCATATTTGTGCAAAAGGTATGATTAAAATCAGGATAATTAAAAAAGCCCCGCTCTGAGAGCGGGGCTTTTTAGTTTCAGAATCTTATTACAGCAGTATCAAGTAAGTCAGGAAGATAGCCGATAGAGCGTAAATCACCGGATGAACCTGTTTACCTTTACCTGCCACAACCATGGTAAATGCGTAGCTAATAAAGCCCATCGCCATACCGTTGGCTGGTGAAAAACTTAGAACAGTGAACATGATGGTAAAGAATGCCGCAATGCGGGATTCTTTTTGCTCCCAGCTAATTTGCCCTAAGCGCCCGATCATATAAATGCCCACTACGACCATCGCTGGCGCTACCATGGCGGCTGAGAAAATCGAAAACAGCGGATATAGGAACAGAGACACTAAGAACAGGCCTGCGACCATCACGGCAGCTAATCCGGTTTTGGCGCCCTGAGAAGAAGCGATGCCGGACTCTGAGAATGCAGTGATGGAGGTGGTTCCCAGAACTGAACCAATCACTGTACCACCAGCATCTGCAACCAATGCAGAACGTGCATTGGGTACCTTGCCATCTTTATCGATGATCCCTGCATCACGGCCAACGCCAACAATCGTGCTCAGGCCATCAAAGAAATCGACAATTAGGAAAATAATCACAATAAGCAGCAGATCAAACATTTTGTCCGCCGTTAATCCTGAAAAATCGAACACTGCACCAAAACTGCCCGCTAAGCTTGGCGGCGCGGAGACCAATTGCTCTGGAATCGGCGCGTTGTTGGTCCCCATCACCATGTCAGCAAAGACGGTTAACACAATAGCAGTGACAAAAGAAATAAAGGTCGCCAGCTTGATATCGCGCACCATGCATCCCAAAGCGACAAAGATACTGATGTAAGCAATGATGACCTGTGGGTCTGTCACCTTGCCCATGCTGACCAGAATGATCGGGTTAGAAACAATAATGCCGGCGTTTTTCAGGCCAAGAAAGGCAATGAACAGTCCAAGTGAAACAGTGATCGCCAGCTTAAGATCTTCTGGTATCGACTCAATCATCGCCTTGCGGATATTGGTCATCGACAGAATCAGGTACAACACACCGGAGAGAAAGATACCAAACAGTGCTTCATGCCACACCAATGCAACCGAGCTACTCAGCAACATCCCCTTGAAGAAGCCATTCATGCTCATGCCTGGCGCTAGCATCACTGGGTAATTGCCCCAAATGCCCATAATCAAGGTGGCTACCGCCGCTGCGATCGCCGTCGCCGTAAACACCGCGCCTTTATCCATACCGGGAATACTGCCCAGAATGGCTGGGTTAACAGCCAGAATATAGCTCATCGCCAAAAACGTAATAAAGCCTGCGTACAGCTCAGTACCTAGGGTGGTATTACGTTGAGTGATTTTAAATACCGATTCCAGTACACCGGACTGATTCTGGCTTTTCAGGGTTGATTCGAGACTCACAATGAAACCTTTACAAGTGGGGTAAACAGTAAACGGGTTCAATGCTGTATGAAGAGAAAAGGGGCAAAGCAACTGTAGTCACCGAGATAGGCTCAGCGGTAGAAACGTCCAATCCATTTCATCAGACATATACAGCATTTAATCGTTTGCGCGGATTGTAAGGATCTTGAGTGAAATCTCAATGCTTTTGTGTAAATTTAGCAAACGTTTGCTTCGAGTATGTATTGGTCAATCAAATGCTAGATTCATTCACTACTGAACGTAAAACCGAACCGGAACCGTCCAAGTTAAGGTCGCACCACTAACTTCGTCGGGTGGTAATGGCAATGGCATAGCGCGGTAAACAAGATCCACCGCTTCTTTATCGAGCGATTCTGTTCCGCTACTGCGCACCAGTTTGACGCCCAACACCTGCCCTGCTCTATCCATAGTAAAAGTTATCAAGGGCACACCTTGTTTACGCATTCGCTTAGCGCGGCGCGGATACTGCTTATGCTGCTCAAGATGTAGCACCAGTTGCTGCTTCCAACTCACCTTGACTTGTTTGAGGTGCTGGCTGAATGCCCCCGATACGCCTTGAACCTGCTTACGCTCTTTTTCGACTTCAAGCTTGGGAGCACTCTTTTTAATCTGGGCGACCGAAGCTTGCTGACTGACTGAAGGCGTCTCGACTTTCGGCGTTTCCATCTGTTTTTGAACCTGAGCTACAGGTGTGCTTTCTGCTTTCTTTTTTGGCTTCGTTTCTTTTGGTTTTGCCGGCTTGGGCACAGTAGTCGCAATCTCTGAAGGACGCTGTGTTTCTTTGACCACAATCGGAGTCGGCTCTGGTGCACTCTCGACCTCTTGTTGGATCTCCTTTTGTAGCTCAAGCGGCTCTGGGCGAGCCATTGACGCCATAGAGTCCATCGACTCATTTTGCTCTGGGCCAGTGTTTAATGCAGGCTTTTCAACATGTGGCGCCGCGACGGGCGCAACCAAAGCAACACTGACCGGAATCGCTGCCGGCGGCTGAATAAATTCAGCTTTAGGTTGGTAAAAATAATAGGCCGCGACAGCCAGATGCAGGCCGACACTAACGGCTATACCGGGGAACAACCAAGGGCCAAAGCTATCATGCGATGTGGCTCTGCCTAACTGACTGCCCATCATGCCCCTGCTGTCTCTGGTTGTTCCAACCCGACCAAAGCGATCTGCGCATAACCTTCCGCGACCAACGCATTCATCACTTTCATCAAGCTTTGATAATCCAGTGCTTTGTCAGCACGCAAATAGATACGTTGCTCTTTATCGGGCAAAGCTTGGGCTAACGCTTGAGGCAGTTGTTCGAGAGTCACTGTTTTCTCCTCGCCCAATGTCAGTGCCAGATCGGTGCTGACGGTCAAGTAAAACGGAGCCTTAGGTTGAGGTGTCGGTGCCGCCGAAGACGTTGGTAAATCGACCGGTATATTGACCGTCGCCAGTGGTGCCGCAACCATTACTATGATCAGCAACACCAGCATGACATCAACAAATGGCGTTATGTTGATCTCATGATTGACCGCCAACTCATCCTGCTGCGAAGCAACTTTAAATCCCATATCTATTCTCCGCTCAGGCTGCTAACTTTTTTCCGTCGATAGAAACGGGCTCTCTATCGAGATCTCGGCTCACCAGTACCATCAGCGCTGCAGAGATATCCGCCATGAGCGCGCGATACTGACTGACGCCACGAGTAAAGTGGTTATAAAGCACAACAGCAGGAATCGCAGCTACCAAACCAATCGCTGTTGCCAGCAAGGCTTCTGCAATCCCCGGCGCCACGACGGCTAATGTGGTGTTTTGAGATTTAGCGATGCCGATAAAGGCATTCATGATCCCCCAAACAGTGCCAAATAGGCCGACAAAAGGGCCAACAGAACCAACCGTCGCCAGCACTCCGGTACCTCCCACCATCGCACTGCTTAAACCAGCCTGAACACGTTCGAGTCTGAGCTGTAAGCGCTCTTTAATGCCATCTTCATTGTCTGCTCGAGCAGATAACGCAAGCTCTTTTTCTGTAGCTTCAATCAACGCCAGCCCAGCGCCTTCTGCACTGTCGCAGCGCAGCTTGCCTTCGACCAAGGTTTCCGAATCAAGCAATTCATTAAGAATATGACGCGCACGGCGACGCGCTAGGTTTAACTGGATTTGCTTTGCGATACCAATCGCCCAAGTCACGCCTGAGGCCACCAGCAGTAAAATCATCACCGCTTTAACCACCCAGTCAGCCGATTGATACATGCCATAGGGAGACATGTCGTGTTGAGGAGTTGCGGCGACCAAATCCGGTGGCGACATGTTGTCGCTCACCGGTGCAGGAAGCGCAGAGATTTCAGCCTTCTCTGCGATGGTCGCCCTTTCCTGCATAACGGGTTGTGACCCGATTTCTGACGTTGTTTCAGCCCAGCTGAATGGGGCCGCTAAAAAAAAGTAAATTATCAGTAGTGTTCTGGATAAGCATTCCATTGTTTTACTCACATTCGGTTTATCTGTGCGCACTATGCCTAGCCAAACACGTGCACCTCTATCAGTAACACCGAACAACAATGAAAATCCGTAAAAGTTTTTTCATTTATTTTTCAAATGACCAGTAAACCATTGATTATTTTCAGAATCTTTTTTCTAGTTTTATACTGTATTGATGCTGCTTGTAGCTGTATGCCCAATCAACATTACTCTTGGTCTGATTGGCTTTGACTTCGATGAGCGGTTTAAACCCGGCAAACAGCTCTGGCAAGGTCACCACTAAGGTATAATTTTGCTCAGTATCGTCACGCCGCTCACCGAGCACCGCATTGAAGTCACCATAAATACGTTGCCGCAACGAAGCGAATAAGGCCACGTCAGTATTCAGCGATGTGAAGGTTTTATTCACGCCCAATCGACCTCCCCACAAATCGTACTCATGCACCGCCTGTCGGTTTTGTTTCAGTGTCCAGTCTACACCACCAAACACTAACCATTTGTCGGGTAACTGATGCCAGTAAGTGCCAAAGACAGACCATTGCCAGTCGGATTGGTAACGAAAGGCCTGATTACGATAATCGAGGTATTCCCCTTCCACTTCGAGTTTCATAGCAGAAGTCTGGCTAAGATTGGTGAACCAATCCGCCTTGAAGCCGCCCGAAGCAAACAACGCCTGATTCGCTAAGGCGCGATATTCAAACTGCGGTGCAATACTGATCTGATGTTTGGCAGTCTGATAGCTGTAACCAAAGGTCACGTTTAACGTCTGCTCGTTATGTTCTTTGTGGTTCTGATAATTGGTGCCATAGGCAAAGCTGCGTAGCTGCAAGCCATGATGACCACTAAGCGAAAAACGTCGATTTAAACTGGCGTCGTAGTCAATACCATAGGCAGATTTAACCTTGGGCGCGCTGCGCTCTAAAAAACACTGACCATTGGTGAAATAGACCAGACATTCATAATGTTTCGAGGACAAATTGAGGTTGTCATTGTAGGTCGGCCCAAAGGAAAACGCGCCTTGCCAATCATCACGATACTCCAGTGCACTAACAAAACTTTCTACCGTATTCCGGACTCCCGCCGATCTCGGGTTATCAGCAGGTAAGCGGGTGAGGATGTCATTAAACAACGACAAAGAAGCGCTGTTTTCTCTGTCTTCAAACCAGACGCGAGCTAACTCCAGCTCTGCGGGCAAAAAGTTTTCCTGCATCTCAAGCAATGCCGAGTAGTGCGTTTCTGCCTGATTATAATCACGCGCATTGCGTGCCAATGCCCCCGATGCGTAGTGCACCAACATAGGATCAAAATCCGCCAACGCCATATACCTTTCCAGCAGACTCTCTGCCAGTGCCCATTGACGCTGCCGAACCGCGACATGCAATGCCGGTCCAAGCTCATCTGCGGTGTTCGCTACACTCGATTCTGAGCCTGACGCCGACTGTTCAGCTAGGCGTTCTTTTTCCAGCTCTTCTTCAATAAGAGCATTTTCGTTTTGACGGGAAGATAGCGCGTCGCGTTGCTGGATACGTAAATCGGTATCCTGATCCGCGTAAGAGAAAAAGGAATAGCTAACGCTCACCATTAACAGTGAGCCAAGAATAAAGTTACGGTCGATTTTCATTGATGTATTTCAATCGGAGAAAAAATGGGAGCAAGTCACTTGCTCCCCAAAAGAGAAAGACAAAAACGAAAATTAGTTTTTGCTACCGCCAAAGGCAGTATCTAGCGTGCTGTCGCCAGCAAACTTAGCAAAGCCAGCTAGGAAAGCGGCATCGGCGCCAAAGAAGTGGCCTTGAGAGTGACCGATAGACATGCCATTCGCCACTGCGGTTCCAGAGAATTCCGCGGTAGACGCATTAATCGCGTTGTTGTATAGATTGATCGACAGATTGCTATTTGAAAGAGCACCGTTAAGTGTTTGCGCACCAAAATCCGCCGTGAACTGACCGCTTAGAGTTGCACCGTTATTGATACCAGCGACTGTATAGGTGGCTGAGCCAGATGTAGGTACGGTTGTGCCTGTGTCATCGCCCACGTAGTAAACTGCGCGATCCACAGCCTGACCGTTTTCAGTGCCTGAAGACCATTCACCAAACCAGATATCTTGACCAGCAACCTGAGAGAAAACGTATTTAGAGTTGTTGTGGTCACTGCCAGAGGTATACACATCCCCATTTTGGCTGGCAAAGACGGTTAGGCCGTCAAAGTCGACTTTTTTACCACCTGTACTACCGATACCTGCTTTACCTTTAGAGTGGATAAACGGAACCCAGACTTCAGATTCACCCACCTGACGCTGCGAACCGTCACTGATGGCACCATCAAAACCAGCATGTGCCAGTGAGCTTAGGCCAAGCATGGCCGCTGAAATCCATGAAAGTTGTACGATTTTCATTATTCAATCCTTAATAGGCTATATGTTGTCATCTGCTGCCCAGACGTTTTTATCCGCTGTCTTTAGCAGCTTCATTCAATACACCGGATGAAACAGAGGAACCCGTAAATAAGCATGAAAAAAACCGCAGTCTTAGCTGCGGATTTTTGATTGAAGTTAGAATCGGCTGGTCAGTTTGACGCTGATGGTGCGACCCGGTGCAGGAATCCCAGTTACGGCTCCAGGTTCGAGGTAGTACATGTCGGTTAGGTTACTGCCACGTACTTCAAACTGAAGATGTTCGTTATAGGCGTAACCAATATACGCATCCACAGTAGTCACATGATCGCGTTTAACATAGTCTTCTGAATGACTGTCTGACGCATAATAGGTGCGAGTTCCGGCAATCAGCTTCTTGTTAAAGAATCGTGCCCCAAAATGAACACTACCACTGATTTCAGGGGGGGCTTTATTGGCGAGATAGCTGGTATTGCTAAAGCCACCACGTCGGCATTGCTTATACTCCGCAGAGCCAGTGCTGGCAATGTCCGCCATAAAACGCTGCGTGGCTGCACTTTCATCACATACTTCATATTCAAGATTGTAGGCAACGGATAAATCACCAAAGTAATCGCCATCGTCATAATCCAGCTGCAATTCTAAGCCACTGGTACTCAATTTCTCTAAGTTAGTAAAGCTGGTTGTATTTAGTGACGTATTCCTGTCCATCACGTCTTCAATCACCTGATCAAAATAGGTCAGTTTGATATTGGCGTGATCGAAGTAATAGACATAGCCCAGCTCCCAGAGTTTGGAACGTTCAGGCGCCAATGGCGATGACACCGATGGCACTGCCGAAAAGCCAACCGTACTTTCAAACATACTAGGAAAGCGCAATGATTCGGCGTAGCGAATATAACTGCGGCTGTCTTCGGTCATTAACCAGGTCAAAGAGGCCGATGGCATCCAACCGCTGTCACTTGATTCGGTATTGGTGTAGGTACTGGTTGAAGAGGCACTGATGGATTGTGCTGAGCAGCTGCCCGCAACGTAGTTGGGGTCATTCGCAGCAGCAATACAGCCATTATCTGATGCACTGTAGTTATTCTGGCCATCATGACGCCATTCTGACTCAATATCTTCCACATAGGATGTGTGTGTGGCAGCGTCAGCGACTCCCTGAGCTACTAGCGCATCCTGCTCAACTATTTTGGCATCTAACTGTGTCTGCACAATGGGAATAAGAAAAGGAGGGACATCGTTTAACGCCTGCCTCAAATTTGCAATTTCTTCGTTTAAACTGGTATCCGCATTTCGGATGCCACTTTCAATACCAGACAAATACTCCGCACGATTCGCATCAGTAATCGGCACATTCATCTGATAAGAAAGCTTATAGCCTTCACTGCCATACTGAGATAACGCTTGAGTGTCGCCCGCTGCCAAGCGATTTTTGACATAGTTATCGACGGTTTTGTAGTAGCCATAACGAATACCAGCGTTGAAAATCAATGACTCCGTCGCCCGCCACTCAATATTGGCACTGCCATTGTATTCCGTTCGCTCCCCCGCTCGCGCTTGCTCAAACTCCTCAATCACAGCGTTCAAGTCGCCTTTAGGCGCCAGCTCATGGAATTGGTAGTTACCAGAGAGAGTGAAATCAACATCGTTACCAAGCAGCATTTTGTTGCTGACACTCAAGCCATAGCGATCTTCTTCAGAGTTTATGCGTGCTGTGTTTTTAATAATTGTCGAGCCATCTGTCAGGCTGTTGGGGGAACCGGATCCCGAATTTGAACTAACATCGGACAAAGTCATCCACAGGTTGGATTTAAAATCGATATAGGGATTATCTGGCTTGGAACTTAGTTTAAGATTGTAGGCTTGCAGTCTGGTCTCATTTAACGGCCATTGAGCCACACCTGATAAGTACCTTGCTTCAGCACGGCTTGCAAGGATTTCACCGTGGGTACTCTTGGTGTAGCGAGCCCCCACCTCGACCTTAGTATCGTAGTTTAGGTTAAAGGCAAATTTACCCAAAAACGATTCCATTTTAGAAGAAGTATTCGGTACCTCTTCACCGGGGCGATAGACCAAGGCTAAGTGCTCTGGACGAATCACTGTCTGGCGCCCTCCTAATTCTTCTCCTTCCGCCAAAGGCTGTCGGTAAAATCCAGCGTCATTCTTGCCTGAAAAGTAGTTACCTCGACTGCGATAAGCATAAGCCGCCAACCACTCCACTTTTGGCCCAATACCCGAAACAGCCAATCGGTAAGCCGTATCTTCACCATTTAACGGATTATCATCCTGACGCTGATCAGGATTAATAACCAAAGCAGGGTCGTTGTACAACAGATCACTTGCAGGATTATCGAGGTTAGCATATTCCGGAATGGTGCTAACATCTTGTCCTGTATACAACCTCGGCTCTTCTGGTGCAGTTGAGTTACTGCTGCTTTCGGCAATGAATTCCATACCAAAAGTTTCGCCGGGTTGCACAATATCTCGTGGAGATAACGTCGTGATTTCCACCGCTCCGCCCACTGAGGTGTTCACGTCTGGATTGATTTGCGCACCCTTATGAACTGTCATGCCACCAATCAAGTTCGGGTCGAGAAAACTTCGATTAGACGCCCCGCGATAACCGTTGTTCACCGTAATCGCCTGCTCAGTACCGTCAATAATCACAGGGACCCGGCCCGGTCCCTGAATGCCGCGAATATTCGGGTCAATACCACCGCCATTGCGCGCATCGCCACTGTGTACGTTGGCCATCCCTTTAAAGATGTCCGAAGCGTCCGCCCCTTTGAAGCGCTCAAGTTCTTCCTTGCCACGGTATTCCGTTGCGGCGTCTTTGTCATAGACATTGGCTTCACCCGCTTCATCGCGGCTAATGCCACCGTCAAGGCTGGTCCCAACCTGAATCGCATCCAGCGACCATTCATCACCACCGTCAACCACATACGAACCATCAAGCTGCTTTTGCGCACTGAGCCCGGCATCCGCGAGTAAAACATTAAACGCATCGTCTGGTTGGTAATCTCCTTGTAAACCTAAGCTGTACTGGCCCTGACTCAGGCTGGCATCAATCGAATATTCAATACCTGCCTGAAGCGCAAACTGATTGAGCACGCTATCTAAGTCGCCTGCGGGAATATTGAAATTCTGCGCCTGAGCAGATAGCGCCACAATGGGCAGTACCAGACCAGCCAAACCAAGCTGGGTACGGATCGCCGTCGACAAAAGGTTAGAGGTGAAAGGAGACTGCACGTTTATGTCCTTATTCGCTGGGTTAACTAGTGACTACACCGAGCGAATGAGTCAAAGCCTCAATCGATGAGAGAAAAATTATCCAAGTTGTCAGTAATTCATGCTCTTTTGCTAGCAATACTGACCCAGAAGCGAGTACGGAAGTGCACTTCAATGGGCAAGATCTGGCGCAGATTTTCCAGTGTTTGGTCGGTATCGCGAATCGAGTACACACCGGAGATACGCAACGCTGATAGCTCAGGGGACACCTTGATCACGCCGCGGCGATAACGGGACAGCTCAGCAATAAATTCCGGTAACGGCGTATCGTGGGCGAGGATTTTTTCTTCTAACCACAACGCATCCGTGGCGAGCAAGCTCTGTTTTCGGCCTTGATGGTAAGCGCTAAACTCGCTTTTCTCCCCAGCGAGCAAGTGTTGGCCTTGTGCCTGTCGCTGAGACTTCGCGATGACTTCGCCTTCGAACACACTGACCCGCGTCTGTTCAGGTTCGAGGCGAACACTGAACTTAGTCCCGATCGGCGTCACACTGCCCTGTGGAGTGATGACATGGAAAGGCGTCAGGTGATGGCCAGTGGTGACCATAATTTCACCTTCCATCAGGCGGATAACTCTTTGATGCTGATTGAAATCGACACGCATGCGACTGGCGGTATTGAGCACAACCACGGTGCCATCCGACAGCTTTATCGGCTTCACTTCTCCAGTGGCAGAGGCGTATTCCGTTTCACCTTGTGGCATGGCTGCATCACTGGAAAGCACCAAACTCATGGTGGCTAGAGAAACGCCGCCCCAAATCAACACTTGCCTGCGTGACACGCGTTGACGATAGGTTCCTAGCACCTTACTACCCGACTGCGGATCCGGCAGGGAGGTAAATTTTTGCTGTAGCGACTCCATCTGTCGCCAAGCGTAGTCATTGTCTGGGTGACGAGTGCGCCAGAGATGGAATGCACGCTTATCCTGCTCGGTCACATCGTCCGACCACATCCGTGCCATCCACAATGACGCCTGTTCAATTGATTTGCGAGATACGCGCTCCATGTTCAGTAATAACCTTCCATGGCAGCCAACATACAACCTTGCAACGCTTTGGCGACGTATTTCTCCACTGAAGAGACCGACACCTCAAGACGCTGAGCAATTTCCTTGTAACTCAAGCCTTCCATCTGCCTGAGGATCAAAGCCTGACGAACCTTAAATGGCAATTTGTGCAACATGGCATCAATCTCCACCAGCACTTCAACCATCATGGTTTGAGTTTCCGGCGATGACGCCACGTCTTCAGGCTGTTGTTCAAGCAGCTCTAAATAGGCGGTTTCAATCCGGCGGCGGCGATAGAGGTCAATCACCAAGCCTTTGGCAATGTGCGTAAGGTAGCGACGTGAATCTTTACGCTCGGGCAATTTACCGCTGACAAGAAGGCGCAAATACGTATCCTGGACCAGATCGGCACTGACTTGAGGGCAACTCAATCTCCGCTGAATAAACAACGAAAGCCAGCCATGATGCTCTCGATACATGCTGTCTACTTCGTTGATATCCACAGGGCTGATGGCCGTCATAATTTGCCACTCCTTTCTTTCAGTTGCATAAGATCACAAATGAAAATAATTATCATTAAAATTTATTCATAAGCAACGATTATCGAAAAAAAGTGTGCTATAGAAATTCAATCTATTGTCTAAATCATAAATAAATCAGTTAATTATGTTCAAAAACTAGACAAAAAAAGAATTTAACCGCACATCAACTTATTTAAAAGACTGATTGGTAAGGAGAAATTGAAATCAATCAGGGTCATTCAACTAAGCATTTCGGAGGAGGAAAAAGCGCCGATCATCTGCATTTAAAAAGCAGCTACTCTCCACTCAAATGCTTGTGAAGATCCTTAGGATCATGCTACTCTTCGCCTCCATTTTTCTGACCTAATTTTCACCACTTCGGTGATCCTTCATGGTCGGTGCTATCTTTAACATGTCGGCTTTCCAAGTCGGCAAGATCAAACCAAACGTGGAATTGTACCTATGGGCAAAGGCACTCTTTATATCGTATCTGCACCAAGCGGCGCGGGTAAATCGAGCTTGATTTCAGCCATGCTGGAAACCAATCCGACTTACGCAATGAAAGTGTCTGTATCGCACACGACACGCGGCATGCGCCCGGGTGAACAAGATGGCGTCCACTACCATTTTGTCCAGAAAGAGTATTTTGAAGAGCTGATCGACCAAGGTGCTTTCCTTGAGTACGCCGAAGTGTTTGGTAACTATTACGGCACTTCACGTCCGTGGATTGAAGAGAATCTCGATAAAGGTATCGATGTCTTTCTTGATATCGACTGGCAAGGCGCTCGTCAGATCCGCGAACAGATGCCTCAGGCACAAAGCATCTTTATTCTGCCACCATCAAATGGTGAGCTAGAGCGACGCCTCAATGCTCGCGGTCAAGATAGCGAAGCCGTAATTGCTAAGCGCATGGCCGAAGCAAAATCAGAAATTTCACACTACAACGAATACGACTATGTGATCGTCAATGACGATTTCGATAGCGCACTGATGGACTTTAAAGCCATCATCCGTGCAGAAAGATTGAAGCAAGATAAGCAAGCTGCTAAATATAAAGGCATGCTTGACGCGCTTTTAGCAGAATAAACTGGCTTGTTAACAAGCTGTTTATCAAGAAATACTGTCTCTGCCTACTCTGATCTAGACACTGGGAACACTGAGACTGTATAATTTCTCGTCATACAAAATTTTAGTTAACTAATTTGGAGTCCTCATGGCACGCGTAACTGTTCAAGACGCTGTTGAAAAAGTTGGCAACCGTTTCGACCTAGTTCTCATTGCGGCTCGCCGCGCTCGTCAAATGCAAACTGGCGGTAAAGATTCACTAGTGCCAGAAGAGAATGATAAGGCAACGGTTATCGCTCTACGCGAAATCGAAGAAGGCCTGATCACTAAAGAAATCCTAGATGCTCGTGAGCGTCAGGAACAGCAGGAACAAGAAGCAGCAGAACTAGCAGCCGTAAGCAGCATTGCTCACAGTCGTTAATCTGACTTCCTTCTCATCAACTATCTTCCAGGCCTAAAGTTTGTATCTATTCGATAGCCTAAAAGACGTTGCCCAAGAATACCTATCAGAGCCTCAAGTTGAGGCTCTGCGTCAATCTTATGTGGTAGCGAAAGATGCCCATGAAGGGCAGACCCGCTCAAGCGGTGAACCTTATATCATCCACCCTGTTGCTGTAGCTCGTATCTTGGCGGAAATGCGCCTTGATATTGAAACGCTACAAGCCGCCCTTCTTCACGATGTGATTGAAGATACTGAAGTCACCAAAGAAGAGTTAGAAACTCAATTTGGTACTACAGTGGCCGAACTGGTCGATGGTGTGTCTAAGCTGGATAAGCTTAAATTTCGAGATCGCAAAGAAGCTCAGGCTGAGAACTTCCGCAAAATGGTCCTTGCCATGGTGCAAGACATTCGCGTTATTCTGATCAAACTGGCTGACCGTACGCACAACATGCGCACTTTGGGTGCTCTACGTGCTGACAAAAAGCGTCGCATCGCCCGTGAAACGCTGGAAATCTATTCTCCACTCGCTCACCGTCTTGGTATCCACAACATCAAAACCGAACTTGAAGAATTAGGTTTTGAAGCCTTGTACCCGAACCGCTATCGCGTTCTTAAAGAAGTGGTGAGATCGGCGCGTGGTAACCGTAAAGAGATGATTCAGCGTATTCATGATGAAATTGAAGGCCGTCTTGAAGACGTTGGCCTGAAAGCTCGTGTATTTGGTCGTGAGAAGAACCTGTTCTCCATCTACAACAAGATGAAGACTAAAGAACAGCGATTCCACACCATCATGGATATCTACGCTTTCCGTGTTGTGGTTGAAGATGCCGATACCTGTTATCGCGTATTGGGTCAGGTCCACAGCCTGTACAAGCCGCGCCCGGGCCGTATGAAAGATTACATTGCGGTACCAAAAGCGAACGGCTACCAGTCTATCCACACTTCAATGGTTGGCCCACATGGTGTGCCGGTTGAAGTGCAGATCCGTACCGAAGATATGGATCAAATGGCAGACAAAGGTGTCGCAGCACACTGGTCTTATAAAGGCAGTGGTGATCGCACCGGTACCACAGCACAGGTCAAAGCCCAGCGCTGGATGCAAAGCCTGCTTGAGCTACAGCAAAGTGCGGGTAACTCTTTCGAATTTATCGAAAATGTTAAGTCTGACCTATTCCCGGATGAGATTTACGTCTTCACACCGAAAGGACGCATTGTTGAACTGCCTGTTGGCGCCACTGCGGTTGATTTTGCTTATGCGGTACACACTGATGTAGGTAATACCTGTGTTGGTGCACGTGTTGACCGTAACCCGTATCCACTCAGCAAAGCGCTTAAGAACGGACAGACGATCGAAATCATCAGTGCGCCTGGCGCACGTCCAAATGCAGCTTGGCTGAACTATGTAGTGACTTCTCGTGCGCGTACGAAGATTCGTCAGGTTCTGAAGACTATGCGCCGTGAAGAGTCGGTGACGCTAGGTCGTCGCTTGCTTAACCATGCACTTGGTGATCTCTCTCTGTCTGACATAGACGAAGAGAATATCAATCATGTCCTTTCTGAGCTGAAAGTCGACAGCGTGGAAGACCTGCTGGCGGATATCGGCTTGGGTGAGCTGATGAGTATTGTTATTGCTCGTCGCTTACTGGGTGATGTCGATGAGCTGACCGAAGTAGCAAGCAGCGATAGCAATAAACCGAAGAAGAAGCTGCCAATCCGTGGAGCGGAAGGGCTGCTTCTAACATTCGCCAACTGTTGTCACCCGATTCCAGACGATCACATTATTGCTCACGTCTCACCGGGTCGCGGCTTAGTGGTGCACCGTGAAACCTGTCCAAACGTACGCGGTTATCAGAAAGAACCAGATAAGTACATGGCAGTGGAATGGTCTGAAGACTACGATCAAGAGTTCATTACTGAACTGAATGTCGATGTACAAAACCGTCAGGGTGCTCTGGCTGAGTTGACCAATGTGATCTCCCAAACGGGGTCAAACATTCATGGTCTTTCCACAGAAGAAAAAGATGGCCGCCTGTACACAGTGACCGTACTTCTGACAACTAAAGATCGTGTCCACCTAGCTGGAATCATGCGGAAAATCAAAGCGATGCCACACACATTGAAAGTGCGACGTCGTAAAAACTAATCTCTTTTTTCGAAGAAAAATGCCCTTGAAATGACCGTTTCAAGGGCTTTTGTTTTACTGCCATTATGAATTTAGAACGCTACAACCGAATCCAACAAGTCCTCAAGTCCCGTCAGGCTGACCTGACTTTCTGTCTTGAGGAAGTCCACAAGCCAAACAACGTATCTGCGGTGATAAGAACTGCCGATGCGACAGGTATCCATAAGATCCATGCTGTTTGGCCGAATGATATGCGCACTCTTAGCCATACTTCTGCCGGTGCCCGTAACTGGGTTGAAGTGGAAACCCACGACTCTATCGGTAAGGCAGTTGCCGAGCTGAAAGATCAGGGCATGCAGATATTGGTCACCAACCTGTCTGACACTGCAGTCGATTTTCGTGAGATCGACTACACCAAACCGACAGCCATTATTCTTGGTAGCGAGAAAATTGGCGCTTCCGAAGAGGCTAAGCAACTGGCGGATCAAGACATCATCATACCGATGATTGGCATGGTGCAGTCACTCAATGTCTCGGTTGCCAGCGCGGTTATCATGTACGAAGCTCAGCGCCAGCGCCAAGCAGCCGGTATGTACGACAATCAGGTCAGCAACTTACCGCAAGAAACCATCCATCGCATTCTGTTTGAGCGTGGCCACCCTGTTTTAGCAAAAGTTGCCAAGCGTAAAGGCTTAGCGTACCCACCACTCGACGAACAAGGTCAGATTGTCGCGGACGAAGCATGGTGGCAGGAAATGCAGAAGAAATAATCCCGCTGCTCAGCGTCAGGCAAGGCGCGCTATTTTCTCCTGTACAAAAACACAGCTCGGTGGTTAACTATTAGGGTAATCGCCTATGTAACTTACTGAATAACTTACCGAGCTTTGTTATGTCCCAATTGCTATCTGCTGTTCCTCTCACTTCTCTGACTGGCGTTGGCGCCAAAGTCGCGGAAAAGCTGGCAAAAGTCGGGCTCAATTCAGTACAAGATCTGCTTTTCCACTTACCGCTTCGTTACGAAGACCGCACACGCATTTACCCTATCGTCAAGCTGCATGCTGGGTTGTGGGCCGCAGTACAAGGGAAAGTGATGAGCGCCGATACCTTGTTTGGCAAGCGAAAAATGCTGACGGTAAAAATCAGTGATGGCAATGGCACCATTACACTGCGCTTTTTCAATTTCACCGCTGCAATGAAGAATAATTTTGCCGAAGGTAAAACCGTTCACGCCTATGGTGAAATCAAACGCGGCAGTTTCGGGTTGGAAATCGTCCATCCGGATTACAAGTTTTATGCCCCTAATCAGCCAGCCGAAGTGGAGCAGAACCTGACGCCGGTTTACCCGACCACAGACGGCTTGCGCCAAATCACCTTGCGCAATCTGACCGATCAAGCATTAGCCTTAATTGACAAAGCCGCGGTCCAAGAACTACTGCCTTCTGGCTTGTATAACCAGCAAGTTTCGCTCGCTCAGGCGCTGCACACCATTCACCGCCCGACACCGGATATTGATTTGCAGGCATTTGATGAGGGTAAGCACCCGGCGCAAATACGCCTGATTATGGAAGAGCTACTGGCTCAGAATCTCTCCATGCTTTCCGTCCGTAGCAAAGGCCAACAAGATGTTGCTCTGCCGCTGGCTGAGCGGAACCAACTTAAACAGCAATTACTCGATCAATTACCTTTCTCACCAACCAAAGCACAATCACGCGTTGTCGCCGAAATTGAGCAAGACCTTGAGAAGCCTCACCCGATGATGCGCCTGGTTCAGGGGGATGTCGGTTCAGGTAAAACCTTAGTCGCGGCATTAGCAGCGCTACGGGCCCTGGAGCATGGTTATCAAGTAGCGCTAATGGCGCCGACTGAACTGCTGGCCGAGCAGCACGCGCTCAACTTTGCTCAGTGGCTGGAACCAATGGGCATAAACGTTGGCTGGCTTGCAGGTAAATTAAAAGGCAAAGCCAAAGAAATCGAGCTGGCGAAAATTGCCAGTGGCGAAGCACAAATGGTGGTCGGTACCCATGCTCTGTTTCAGGAGCACGTCATCTTTCATCACCTTGCGTTAGTCATCATTGACGAGCAACATAGATTCGGCGTCCACCAGCGCCTTGAACTGAGAGAGAAAGGCGAAAAGCAAGGCGCTTTTCCTCATCAATTGATCATGACGGCGACACCGATTCCGCGCACACTGGCGATGACCGCCTATGCCGATCTTGAAACCTCCGTCATTGATGAACTGCCACCGGGCCGAACGCCAATTCAGACCGTCGCCATCCCAGATACCAAACGAGATGATATTGTCGAACGTGTTCGCAACGCCTGCCTCAATGAAGGCAAGCAGGCCTATTGGGTATGCACCCTGATTGATGAGTCAGAAGTTTTAGAAGCTCAGGCTGCTGCTGATACCGCTGAAGAGCTACAAAGAAAGCTGCCTGACGTTAAAATTGGCTTAGTGCATGGCCGGATGAAACCGGCGGAAAAACAGTCGGTCATGCAGGACTTTAAAGACAACAAGCTGCACCTCTTGGTCGCGACCACCGTGATTGAAGTGGGTGTGGACGTCCCTAACTCAAGCTTAATGATCATTGAAAACCCAGAGCGATTGGGACTGGCTCAGCTGCACCAGCTACGCGGTCGAGTGGGTCGAGGCAGCGTCGCCAGCCATTGTGTGCTGCTCTACCATTCTCCACTGTCTAAAACCGCACAAAAGCGTTTAGGTGTGCTTCGTGAGAGCAACGATGGCTTTGTCATTGCGCAGCGCGATTTGGAAATTCGCGGCCCCGGAGAACTACTGGGGACCAAGCAGACCGGAATGGCTGACTTTAAGATTGCCGATTTAATCCGGGATCAGCATTTAATCCCTGAAGTGCAACGTGTCGCGCGTCATATTCATGATAACTTCCCAGACAATGCAGCAGCGATTATCGACCGCTGGCTGGGAGACCGAGACATGTATTCGAAGGCATAGTAAGAAAAGTAGAAAGGGTTGGTACACAATGACCAACCCTTTTTATTTGAAGAGTGAGAGTAATAAACAGTGCGACAAGCGCTTTAGTTTAGCTAGTCTTTCACTTGGAGGATTTCGTCCCAAGGTAGGCGTTCATCGCCAAGAACGATGAAGTTAGGGTTTTCCAGCGTCTCACGCTCATTGTAGGACAGAGGTTCAAGCTGAGTACTTAGAATCCGGCCACCCGCCTCTTCAACAATACACTGAGTCGCCGCGGTATCCCATTCCCCAGTAGGTCCAAGACGCAGATAGCAATCCACCGCGCCTTCCGCCACTAAGCACGCTTTAAGCGCCGCAGAGCCCAATGGTACCAAGTCATAATTCCAACCACTGCTCATGCGACTAGTAATACGATTGATGTCTTGGCGACGGCTGATCGCAATCGCAATTGGGTGCGCCTGACCATCGTGATTGTGGGTCTTAATCCGCACACTTTCGTCCATGTCTGGGATTTTCCATGCCCCTTTATCTTTGTAGGCATAATACGTCACGCCAGACACTGGGCCATACACCACTCCCATTATCGGCTGATGATTCTCAACCAATGCAATAATAGTCGCGAAATCGCCGCTACGAGCAATAAACTCCTGTGTCCCGTCTAACGGGTCCACCAACCAATAACGGCTCCATTGCGAGCGCTTATCGAGGCTGATATCAGCGGCTTCTTCCGATAACACGGGAATATCCGGCGTCAGATCGGAGAGCTTTTCCATGATCAGTTTATGTGCTGCGATATCCGCACTGGTCACCGGTGTTTCATCACTCTTGGTGTAGGCTTGGTATTCTTTTTTCTCGTAAATATCAAGAATTAGCTGACCTGCCGAGCGGGCAATATCAATCACGGCAGGCAAATGGTGGGAAAGGTCTTCTGTCATTGGCATAGTCAATCCTTCACGCTCTACATTGATTATGGTTTTAAGATACGTAGAGCAAGCATCAGCGCGGTAATACTGCGCGCCTCACAAAAATCGAGGTGAGTCAGAAGCTCTTCTGCCTGGGCAAGTGGCCAGCGAATTACTTCCAAAGGTTCAGGTTCATCCCCTTCTAATTGTTCTGAGTATAGATCCTCTGCGATAAACAGGGTCATTTTGCTCGAGAAATAAGAAGGCGCGAGCACCACATCTTTCAATGGTGTCAGCTTGTTGGTCCCGAAGCCGATTTCTTCTTTCAACTCTCTGTCGGCAGCTTCTGCTGGCGACTCTCCAGCATCAATCAACCCTTTAGGAAAGCCGAGTTCATAACGTTCGGTACCTGCGGCATATTCGCGAACCAGCAATATATCTCCCTCTGCGGTTACTGGCACCATCATCACCGCGTTACGACCACTCGGTTTCATGCGTTCGTAGGTGCGTTCAACACCATTGCTAAAGCGTAAATCAAGCGCTTCAACGGCAAACAATTTGGATTGAGCTACAGTTTGTTTTGCCAGAATTTCTGGTGGGTTCCGTTTAGCCACTTGCTTACTCCTTAGCCGTAGAGGAAGTCTTTAATATATGAGAAAACTGTCATGTTTGAAAACAAAAAAGGGCTGACTTTTTCGTCAACCCTTTGTATTGCATATGGTTAAATCTGTTATTTATCCAGTTATCAGTAGTAAGAGTGCTCACCACGGTCATGCTCAGTCGCATCGCGAACTGCGCTCAACTCGCCCTCAAACTGTTGCAGCAGTTCTTTCTCGATACCTTCTTTTAGTGTCACATCAACCATAGAACAACCGTTACAACCACCGCCAAAGGCAACAATCGCGATACCGTCTTCAGTGATTTCTACCAGATTGACGTGACCGCCGTGCCCTGCTAGTTGAGGGTTTACCTGAGTTTGAATCACGTATTCAACACGCTCAACCAATGGTGCATCGTCAGACACTTTACGCATTTTCGCGTTTGGCGCTTTCAGCGTCAGCTGAGAACCCATTTTGTCTGTCACGAAGTCGATTTCCGCGTCTTCAAGGAATGGCAGGCTCAGCTCGTCAACGTAAGCAGAGAAACCTTCATACTTGATCTCAGTATCTGTAGCTTCAATCGCTTCAGTTGGGCAGTAAGAAACGCCACATTCTGCATTTTGCGTCCCCGGATTCACAACGAATACGCGGATGTTCGTCCCTTCTGGCTGTTGGCTCAAAAGGTTGGCAAAGTGTTTCTGGGCATTTTCAGTAATAGTAATAGGATTTGACACGACGAATACCTGAGTAAATTTGTAGGCTATTTGAGCACCATTTTACTCCTGATTTTCGCAAGATCTAGCCTTTTAGATCAAATCAGAGACACTTTAGCGGCTAGAAGGTTCAGGAGTGCGACAAATGCAATAAATATCAATGGTTTTCACTCCAGCATCAAGCAATAATTCACATAATTGATGTACTGTACTGCCCGTAGTTAACACATCATCGACAATAGCGACATGCTCGGCATTTATCGACTTTCTTAGATGAAAAGCCTGACGCACATTCTCCTTACGCTGCTTTTTATCCATTCCTTGTTGCCTTTCCGTTGCACGCTTTTTCTTAAATAGAGCCTCACAAGGCACATCCAGCTCTCGACCAATTTGCCATGCCAGATGCTGACTTTGGTTGTAGCCACGATAACAGTAACGACGCCAGTGCAAGGGGACAAAAGTAATCAGGTCTGGTCGAGTGTCGATGCGTGACACCAACAGCAAAGACAAGGTTTTAGCCTGCCAGTACTGACCTTCGTACTTAAGTCGGTGAACGTAACTCGATAGCGGCGGTTGATAGTCTCCGACACAATACAAGTGCGTCCACAATGGCGGGGCAACTAAACATTCCCCACACATTTCGACGTACTCAGAGGTCACCAAGCCACATCGTCTGCAGCGAGGAACTGGCGCAAAACGTCGCAGACAGAAACAGCAGAATAAGGGGTGCGCCGCTTGCGATCCGATCGCCATCTGGCACAAATCGCAATGACTGGGTAACAGGTAGGCTGTGTGTTTCTTAATCCAATCGGTTAACATGGCGCTCAATATCTGACAACTAGATAATTAACTTACCGCTTTAAATCAGGTGTAAAGGATGGAAAACGTGGCACAGAATGAGATCAAACCAACAACGCCATATTGGCAGTCAACAGGTCAAGGTGACGATTTGGTCTTAGTTCATGGGTGGGGGATGAATGGTGCTGTCTGGCATCAGGCCGTTGAGCAGTTAAGCCAGCATTTTCGCGTGCACGTCGTTGACCTACCGGGGTTTGGCCACAGCCATCAATTACACTTCGAAACGATGGAAGAGCTCGCGCAACAGGTTCTGCACAGCGCACCTGACAATGCGATTTGGCTCGGCTGGTCTTTGGGTGGCTTGGTGGCAACACACATCGCGATTCATCACCCAGAGCGCATAACCAAGCTAATCACCGTTGCTAGCTCACCTAAGTTTTCAGCAGAAAAGCGCTGGCGTGGAATCCAACCCCAAGTTCTGAGTGCGTTCACCGAGCAACTAGTAGATGATTTTCGCGTCACCATTGAGCGATTTATGGCGTTGCAAGCAATGGGCAGCCCTTCTGCTCGCCAAGATGTCAAAACCCTCAAGCAAGCGGTCCTATCTCGCCCTGAACCGAACCCTCAGTCCCTGCTCGCAGGCCTACAGCTGCTTGCCGATGTGGATTATCGCCAAGCGCTACTCGATGTCTCAGTGCCTACCTTGCGTTTATACGGACGCTTGGACGGGCTAGTGCCAGCCAAAGTTGCGACTGATGTCGACACACTGATGCCGACCAGTGAGAGTTATATGTTTGGCGCTTCATCACACGCACCATTTATGACCGAACTTAATGAGTTTTGTCAGCAAGTTACCCGATTTTCGGCTGGTAGATAAAAATTATTTTATCCGATACGCTAAAATTTTGACTATAAAGGCCGATAAATAATCGAGCCAAGAAAACGCTGTTTTATTGCATTTTCTGGCTGGGCGTGAGGAGGTTAAAATGCTCGTATCACCTACGAACGTAAGTGTACCGCTGATCGCCCCATCGGTTAATGTGCAAACGGAGCAGGCAGCCAGAGACAATAAAGTCCGCGAGCCCGTCACTCCCACTGTAGCGTTAACCAAAAGTAACGCTGAACGTAAAGTCAAAGCCGATGATAAAAGGCGACGACAATCCTCTTGGGATCCAGCTGAGCACCCGAGCTATGAAGCCAGTGAACAGGAAGAAGTTAAAGCCACTTATCAGGAAGATCCAAAAGATACGCTCGAACGGATTTTCCAGCTGATTGCTCTGGACAGCTACAGCGAAGATCAGGGCAAGGGCTACGCAATGCGCTTTCGGTTACCAAGGCACATAATCGATGCGGCGATAACTGAAGGCAAGATGGCCAAGCGCAGAACCGTAATCAAGTTTCACTACGGTGATGCGGTTGCACCCAATACACCTTCAGATGTAATTGCGGTGTTGTAGTACCTAAGCATAATGATTAGGAAATACCGAAAAAAATCCCCGCAATTGCGGGGATTTGTATTTCTAACCGAGACTATTTCTTGGCTTTAGCAAAAGCAGCGGCAAATGCCCCGCCCATTGCACCATTTGCTGGCTCTTCACGACGACGTTGGCCACCTTTGTTGCCTTGGCTCTGACGTTGTTGACCACGTGGCGCAGAAGAACGCTGAGAGCGGTTATCTTGGCCCGGCTCATCATTAAGACGCATAGACAGACCAATACGCTTACGCTGAATATCCACTTCCATCACTTTGACTTTAACGATATCCCCCGCCTTCACGACTTCTCTTGGATCAGAGACAAATCGATCGGTTAAAGCCGAAATATGCACTAAACCATCCTGATGAACGCCAATATCAACGAAAGCACCAAAGTTCGCCACGTTGGATACCACGCCTTCCAGCACCATACCCGGTTCGAGATCCGACACTTCATTTACGCCATCGGCGAACGTTGCGGTTTTGAATTCAGGACGAGGGTCACGTCCCGGCTTGTCCAACTCTTTGATAATATCGCTGACCGTCGGAACACCAAAATTGTCATCGGTGTAGTCCACAGCATGTAAGCCACGCAGGAACTGAGTATCGCCAATCAAGGCGCGAACGTCTTTACTGTTTTTCTCCGCGATTGCTTTCACCACAGGGTAAGCCTCTGGGTGAACCGATGACGCATCCAGCGGGTTCTTACCATCCATAATACGGAGGAAACCAGCACACTGTTCAAACGCTTTTGGCCCAAGGCGGGCAACTTTCTTCAGTGTGGTACGTGCTTCAAACCGGCCATTCTCATCACGGTAATCAACAATGTTCTGCGCAATAGTGCTCGACAGCCCCGCCACTCGCGTTAACAAAGCAGGAGACGCCGTATTCACATCAACACCAACAGCGTTTACACAGTCCTCAACAACCGCATCCAGACGCTTAGCCAGCATCGATTGGCTGACATCGTGTTGATACTGGCCAACACCAATCGATTTAGGGTCGATTTTCACCAGCTCTGCCAGTGGGTCTTGCAGACGACGAGCAATCGACACGGCGCCACGCAGTGACACGTCCAAACCCGGGAACTCTTTGGCCGCCAGCTCAGACGCCGAATAGACGGACGCGCCCGCTTCACTGACCATAATCTTCTGCACTTTGAGGTTATTTCGCTTAATCAGATCAGCGACAAAGCTGTCAGTTTCACGCGAAGCCGTGCCGTTACCAATAGCGATTAGGTCGACATTGAACTGCTGTACCAGCTTCGCCACCACCTGTGCCGATTTGTCATACTGTTTTTGCGGCGGATGAGGGTAGATGGTTTCCGTGGCTAACACTTTACCAGTTGAGTCCACCACCGCGATTTTCGACCCCGTTCTCAAGCCTGGATCGAGGCCTAATGTGGCTCGTGGACCTGCAGGAGCCGCCATTAACAAATCTTTCAGGTTTGTGGCAAACACTTCAATCGCTTCGATTTCAGCACGCTCTTTCATCGCTCCCATCAGCTCAGTTTCCATGTGCATCGACACCTTGATGCGCCACGCCCAACTGATCACTTGCTTACGCCACACATCCGCTGGGGCTTGGCTAAGTGAAATACCGTAGTGATCTGCAATAATGGTTTCGCAATACGACTGGCGAGCCCCCTCTTCTTGTTCTGGGTCAGCATTCATCGCCAATGTTAAGAAGCCTTCATTACGGCCGCGCAACATGGCTAGTGCACGGTGTGATGGCACCTTGCTTAAGGCTTCATTGTGCTCAAAGTAATCTTTGAATTTTTCGCCTTCGTGCTCTTTACCTTCCACAACGCGAGCCACCAGCTCTGCGTTACGGTTAAGGTGCGCACGAATTTTTTCCAGCAGATTGGCATCTTCAGCAATGCGTTCCATCACAATGGCACGCGCGCCATCAAGCGCCGCTTTCGTGTCTGCAACACCTTTGTCTACGTCAATGTATTGAGCCGCTTCTTGCTCCGGCTCCGTCTGCGGTTCGTTCCACAATTTGTCTGCCAGCGGTTCCAAACCAGCTTCAATCGCAATCTGGCCTTTGGTGCGGCGCTTAGGCTTGTACGGAAGATACAAGTCTTCAAGGCGAGTTTTACTGTCCGCCTGATGGATTTCAGTTTCAAGCTCAGTCGTCAGTTTGCCCTGCTCCTGAATGGATTTCAGAATCGTCTGACGACGATCATCCAGTTCACGCAGGTAAGAGAGGCGGCTGTCGAGATTACGCAATTGGGTATCGTCCAGACCACCTGTCACTTCTTTTCGATAGCGGGCGATGAATGGCACCGTGTTGCCATCATCGATCAGATTAACAGCAGCGGTAACTTGCTCAGTGCGAACATTCAGTTCTTGAGCAATCATTTGACAGATAGCTTGGCTCATCCGTTGATTCTCTTAATTCTATAATGTGAAGGAGTTTGTCTGTTCTAGAGATTGGGGCAAATCATGGATTTTGCAATGTTTTAAATCTTGACCGGAAAAAATCACCGCCTCCTGATAGACGCGGTGCACATTTGTGTCAAAACTGCAGTCGCAATTGAAATATATTCATTATATTTAAGTAAGTTATACCTTTTCGAGTTACTTAATAAGTATCGATACTTTGATTTAGTTTGGGAAATTATTGCATGAAGAAGCTCTCTTTGATTCTGACTTTGACAGGCGCCCTAATGACCGCCCCACAAGCTTGGTCTGAGACCCTTTCCGCCACCACACAAAACCCAGCCTATCAGGTGGACAACGAACTGATTCTGGGCCGCATCGAGAACGTCTACTACAACGATATTCCAGAACTCAAAGGCGTACCCTTTATGGGCAAGATTGACACCGGCGCTGATACCACCTCGATTCATGCTGAAAACATTCACCTCACCAGCACGCATCCAGACTTTAAAGATTTGACCGATAATGACCTGCTATGGGCGGTGGTTAACGACCGACGTGAAAACAAGCTGAAGAGAAATACAGAAACCTACTTGTCTTATCAGGTCACTATTGCCTTTACTATTCGCCACCCGTATACCGGTGAAGATATCAATATCAAAGACGATCTTGAACGCATCAGCATCATCCGCAGCCGCACCAGTAAAAAACCTATTCTTCGTCCAGCGGTAAGAATGCCACTAACAATCGGCGGCCGTACCGTGGAAGCCATGATTAACCTCACCAAGCGCAGCCAGTTTTCGTCGCCCATCCTGATTGGTAAAACCTTTCTTGAAGATAACGCTTGGGTGATGGCAGGTTATGATTACCTGCAAGAGCAACCTCGTGCTCAAGTTATCGGTAAAAAAGAAACCGTAGAAGTTGACGGCATGCCCTATAAGGTGAGTGTCGCAACCACCAGTCGTTACTCCAACGCCCATGCTGTGGATGTAAAAATCGACAAAAAGGCTCAATCAGTATCGTTCAAGTTGGAAGATGAAAAGGGCGAGCGTAAAGCCATGACTCTGCCATTAATCCGTATTTTGAACACCAGCAATGGTGAGCGTCCACTGGTTTACCTACCAGTCAAGCTCAATCAGAATCGCACTCAGCATTGGCTGGTTTATTTACGTGACCGCAGCCATTTAAGCAGTCAGATCAGCCTTGGACGAGATGTCGCCAGCGAACATTTCGTTATCGATACCGATAGCGAAAACCTGCTCAAAAAGGCCGATACCAGCTTCAAGACTGCCCTCAAGTCTGACCCATTGGTGATCTCTCCCAAAGAGACTATCACCATAGACCAAGAGTTCAGCATTCCTGCGCAACCTAGTTTTATCGTTAAAACTCCACTGCTGAGAGTCAAAGAGTTTGAGCTCAGTAAGAAAAGCGGTAAGGAACAGGTCAGTTTCACGCTTGAAAACAGCCAAGGTGAAATGAAAACGGTGACGAAGCCTGTTCTTCGTAAACTCAAAGTCGGTAAATCCGTTCGTCCGGTTGTCGAGGGCGTATTCGAATTAGGAGACAAGAAACGAGAACTCGAATTTGCTATCGATAATCTTGGCAAAAATGACACTAAGCCTTTCTTCGTCATGGGCCACAGCATGGCGAAAAGCAGTGTACTACTCAACACCCGCACAGAGGATCTACTCAGCCCAAGCCCACTGTTCAAAGCTGGTCACATTGAAGTTGTTCAGGTGGAAGATCTGGCTTTTCCGGTCAAGCTCGACACGGGAGCGGATGTCAGCTCAATCAATGCCACAAACATCAAGCAATATCAGAAAGATGGCAAAGATATGGTGACGTTCACCTACGAAAATGATGTCGGGATGAAACAGGAATTCACTCGAGAAGTAGTCGATGTGATGCGCATTACAGCCAAGAAAGGGGAAAAAGCCAACGTGCGCCCTGTGGTTGAAATGCGAGTCAGGCTGGGAGAGTTGGATAAGATCATTCGCGTTAACCTGCAAGACAGAGGGCGATTCCACTACAGCATGATTCTGGGCAAGAACTTCCTCAAATACGGGGCAATTGTCAGCAGTGATAAGGACTACATCATTACTGAAAAACCGGACTACGAAAAATAAAAGACAAGTGCCGCGCTGCTCTGCGCGGCACCATTTCAACCGGTATAACAAATACTGTTCACAAACCACTCTTTCTCGCCTTCCGGCGTTTTGACACTGAATTCGTCATCCACTTCTTTCTTTAGCAGAGCTCGCGCCATTGGCGAGTCAATCGAGATGTAATCTTTGGCGCCACCATAAATCTCATCGGGGCCAACAATGCGAAACTTTTTCACTTCTCCGGCTTCATTTTCCACTTCGACCCATGCACCAAAAAACACTTTCCCTTCCTGCTGCGGAGCGTAATCGACCACTTTAACCTGCTCAAGACGCTTGCGTAGATAACGTACTCGACGATCAATTTCACGCAGACGTTTCTTATTGTATTGGTAATCCGCATTCTCTGAGCGATCCCCCAAGCTCGCCGCCCACGTCACTTTTTTGGTCACTTCCGGGCGCTCTTCTTTCCATAGAAAATCGAGTTCTTTTTTAAGTCGGTCAAAGCCTTCGCGTGTGATTAGGTTTGTTTTCATATTTCTGACGCTAGTGAATTGAATATGGCGTATACATTAGCTAAAAAGGACTTAAAAAGGTAATAATCGTTAACAATTCTTTGCGCCACTTTCATCAGAACAATGTTACATTCTGATTCGTGAAAAAGGGCTGCACAGCAGCTCTGTCAAAGCGCTAGCTTATTTAATAGGTGGAATCATTACATGCAAGAAAATCACAAGATCTTAGTCGTTGATGACGATGCACGTTTGCGTGCATTGCTGGAGCGTTACTTGTCTGAACAGGGATTCCAAGTACGTAGTGTTGCTAACAGTGAGCAGATGGACCGCCTGTTAACCCGTGAAAATTTTCACCTGATGGTATTGGATTTAATGCTGCCAGGCGAAGATGGCCTGTCGATTTGTCGTCGCCTGCGTAATGCCAACAGCACCTTACCGATCCTTATGCTCACCGCAAAAGGGGACGAAATTGACCGAATCGTCGGCCTGGAAGTGGGCGCAGACGACTACCTACCAAAACCATTTAATCCACGTGAGCTACTGGCTCGCATCAAAGCAGTACTGCGCCGTCAGACAACTGAGCTGCCGGGCGCACCGAGCTCAGAAGAGTCAGTGGTCGAGTTCGGTGAGTTCAGCCTAAACCTAGGTACACGTGAAATGTTCCGCGGCGATGAGGCGATGCCTCTAACCTCGGGCGAATTTGCAGTACTTAAAGCACTAGTGACCAATGCCCGCGAGCCGATGTCACGTGACAAATTGATGAACATGGCCCGTGGCCGTGAGTATTCCGCGATGGAACGCTCCATTGACGTACAGATTTCACGTCTGCGCCGTATGTTGGAAGTCGACCCGAGTAAACCTCGCTATATTCAAACTGTGTGGGGCTTAGGTTACGTGTTCGTGCCAGACGGTAAAGAAGCATAATTGCTCACCTGATGAGAGTGCGAGACTATGTCTCGCACTTTTTGTTTTCACCTCTATCAAGGCCGCCAATATGCGTATTCGCAGTTCCTTTACTCAATCGATTTTTATCTTTCTGACCTTATTGATTGCCAGTCAGGTTTACTCCTACTACGCCGTATTTAACTATGCGTTGATGCCGAGTTTGCAGCAGTTCAATAAGATCCTCGGCCACGAAATCAATCTGATGCTCGATGATTCTGCTGCCATAGAAGGCGGCTTGCAGATGGATGCCCCCTTGAGACGCAGAGTTCTGGAGCAGTTAGGTGTCACCATTCATGCCGACGATAGTCCAATAGCGGATGAGTATTATCATGCGGTCAGTATTGATCTCATGAGCGAAGAGATGAGTAAAGAGCTCGGTTCACCTACCGATGTGCGCATGATGCTGGGATCCGAAAGTTACATTCTGTGGATGAAAATCGATTCTTTGCCCGGCTCTCTGCTGCGTATTCCGCTGTCTGAATTGCAGGAAGAAGACTTTGCGCCACTATTTCGCAATAGCTTGATTATGGCGTTACTGATTGTCGCTGGCGGCTGGCTTTTCATCCGTTTACAAAACCGACCTTTGATTGCTCTGGAAAAAGCCGCTAAAGGTGTTGGTCGAGGGGATATTCCTCCGCCTTTACCAGAGAAAGGCGCGACAGAAATCCGTTCGGTAACGCGAGCATTTAATCAGATGTCAAAAGGCATTCAGGCTCTGGAAGAAGACCGCGCACTGCTGATGGCGGGCATCAGTCATGATTTAAGAACGCCTCTGACACGCATCCGTCTTGCCACTGAAATGATGTCACCGGAAGACAGCTATCTGGCTGAAGGTATCATCAGTGATACCGAAGAGTGTAATGAGATCATCAGCCAGTTCATGGACTACCTAAAACCGGTCAATAAAGAGTCATTCATCGAGGTTGATCTCAATGAAATCGCCAATGATATTGCGACTTCAGAGGGTGGCTACGAAATTCAAATTGAAACGGAGTTGCAGCAACCACTTAAGGTCACTAATGGTAGCCCGATAGCGATTAAGCGAGCGGTGAGTAACTTAGTAGTTAACGCAATACGCTACGGCAATGGCTGGGTCAAAGTCAGCACTGGCGTAACCGCGGACAACAAGTTGGTCTGGGTGTGCATAGAAGACAATGGCCCGGGTATTGAACAAAGTCAGATCGGTAAGTTATTTGAACCTTTCACCCGAGGCGATACCGCACGTGGTAGCGAAGGCACAGGCCTTGGGCTAGCGATTGTGAAACGTATCGCCAGCCAGCATAACGGCAATGTAATCATCAATAATCGTAGCGGTGGTGGCTTACGGGCGCAGATCAGTTTTCCGACTGCCGGCAAATAATTACTAAAACAAAAAGGGGCCGAAGCCCCTTTTTTTAATGAATTTCAACAGCCTTAGAGGCGCCCTTGATAAGTAAACTGATAACGACCTTCAGAGTCTGGCGTTGGTAACCATTTCAGTTGTTCTGCCAATGAGCCTGGAAACTCGTTGCCCGGTTTAAACCAAGCCGAAGCCTGATAACTGCGATTGGCTTGCATCACAACTTCCGCCGCACTGCTCACCTGTTGACTGTTTTGATCACCTTTCAGTGTGATCTGGCTATCCTGACAACTAAAGTCGACCACAACTGGGCCAACGCTCAGCTCATCCAATGGCGTAATCACTTTATCAGTACTCCATACCACTGACCCTTCACCAGTCTGGCAATAAGGCACGGCATACACCATCGACTTAATACTCAACTCAACCTGCCCTGTCAGTTCAACAGGCACTGGCATCGGAGGTGTCAGTTCGAGGATTTTTTCAACCGGTAATGAAGCGATCAGATTCTCGGCATAAGGGCCCGACATACTGTAGCCTACAACACCGCGTCCAGTGACTTGCATGTCACTACCTCGACCAAAACGGACCTGTGCTTCGGCTTTGCCCGTTAGAAGTTTCAGTGGCGCCAATTGCCAATGCAAAGCCCCTAACTTCTGTCTTTGCCAACTAACACCTGTGGCGCTGCCATCCCAGATGGTACCTGAAACACCACTAATCACTAACTGCGGTGGCAATGGTAAATAGTTCAGCACAACCTGAGCGGGAACATGCGCCACAGCACTGACTAGAAAGACCATCACCAGCGCCAAACTGAGCAGAATGACTCTTTTCACTTCGCGTTATCCTTTAACAAACTGTAGGCGCTTGACTTCAACCGTCCCATCTTGCTCACCTTTATCAATATCCATAAAGGTTGCTGAGACACCATGCTTTTCCTGCAGGAACGTCATCCAATCAATCAGGCGGTTAAATGGCATCGGCTGAACCCAAACCTGCAGTTCCTCGCCACGCGGCTGGACCCTGACAAGCTCTGCACCAAAACGTGAAGCCGTTGAAGAAATGGACTGGTTAAGTGGCAAGCTCGACGACGCTACTCCACCCTGAGCACGCAGTTGGCTGATATTGTCTGCTTTGTCTTTCACCCAGTTGAGCAGTTGTTTCTCACTCTGGATACGATTCGTTGCCATTTCGGCACGCTGACTGACTGGTTGCAATATGCCCCAGTAGATCACACCCAAAAACAGCAGTACCGAACAAGCGATTAATAAGCGCTGCTCACGCTGGCTAGTGCCAACCCACCACGTCTGAAGTGAAGATAATAATTGTTTCATCAGCGGCTCCCTATAAACGCTTAAGCACAAAGGTGCCGTTAACTAGAGTCCCTGATTTACTCAGTTGTCCCTGCTCAACTGTAAATTGACCCGACATCAGCTCACGCGCTTTTTCAAACGTTTGGAAATCATTACTTTGCGCCTGAAGCCTGACTTCGCCACGAGTACTGTCGTACTTGAAGCTAGTGAGCCTTAGGCCCGGTACCTGCTTCATCACTTGAGGCATTTTCACCATCCATTCCAGAACTGAGTCACCACTACCGCCACCGGACAGTCGGCTCTCCTCTCGTTCCATTTCCCGTTTTAGATAGGTGACGGTCGGAATTTTGTTCTTGCTGGTCACTTGGCGGAAAATACGTTCACTTTCCTGACGATAGGCATTGGCTTGCGTTTCAGCACTTTGGATTTGCAGCCAGTTGTCGACACTGAGAATGGCAACCAAAACTCCTGCTGCAATCGCTGCTTTACGCCACACTTTGAGATGACGACCAAAAGACGATTTCGGCTTAAACTCACCAGACAACAGGTTGAGCTTACTTTTGACAGCTTGTTCAGAAAGCAGCTGCATGACCAACTGTGGTTGTTCATTGTGCCATTTTTGCTCATCCGCCAATGTCAGCTCTGGTAAGTGTGAGTATGCCTGAAGTGGCAGGTACTCCTCCTCTTGCTTCACCCAGTCAGACTGAGCCAAAAGCGGCAACCAAGCTAGTTCAATACTTACCGCACTGAACTGACCTTTTTTCACTAACCACTGGCCATCCAGCTCTACTGCACTCAAACCTGACTCTTCAGCGACAGGCAAAGCCAATGCGTCAGGTAATACCTTACGCACCGCGAAGCCAAGCTGTCGCATGTCAGCCAATATTGATTCCAGCCAGCTGTAGTCAATACCACAGACATACGCCTGATTGGCTTCCTTTGCCAAGACAGTAAAGTGCAGCTCGTCGACATCCTGCGCCACATCGTCTTCCAACATGAATGGCAGCATAGAATCAAACTGACGATTCGCGCCTGCTGGGACTTCCAACTGAGTCAGAACCAGATTGGCTGCAGACACCAGTACAATAACTTGGCGCCCTTCTGCGTAATTGGCAAGCTCGGCCAAATCCTGGTGATCTTGCAGTTCACCGCTCGCTATCACTTCCTTTTGGCTTTCTGACCAAACCAGCCATTGAATCGCTGCTGTTTTACTTTTGCTCAGCCGAACGATTAGAAACTCGTTCACCGATCCCTCCAAAGCGACGGCGTATTACCGTTGCAGTTTCTCTATTATTACTAAACAACAGGCTGCGGATTCGCACCCTGGATTTATCCACCAGCACCTCAGCATCGAGCTCAAAATACACGCTGTCGACACTCAGGTAACCTTTGACCTGCTTTTTAACATCCTCGCTCAAACCACTCAGGTCCGATTCAGCGAGAAAGTCATCCGTTGACGCCCATCCATCGGGGCCACGGTTTTCCAAAATCTGTTTTGCCTGAGACGAACTCAGATTCGGATAGAACATTGCCGCCAGCAGCGCTGCATGCTCGGGCGCAATGGTATTCACATTAAGACGAAAGTCAGAAGTTGGCAGCGCGCAAATCATCGGGCTGACTTTTTCCATCACTTCGCCGCTAACCTGATTTACTGATCGTAACTCACTGCTGTCGGCCAACAAGGTATTGGCACTCAAATATGCAGGCGATAAACCTTCGTAATGGCTGTCTTCGACACCCGATGATGAGTTAACTGAATCATTGCTATCCACAAATTCCCACAGCGACTGGGCGATGGTTTCTGCTTCGTAGTTGTCCACCTGCAGCTCTTCAAGCAGATTCTGAAACTTTTCTACCAAGAAGGGTAACTGTGCAGACCCAGCGGTTTGTTCCACATCAGACAACGCATTGATATTGAAGCACGCCTGAGCATCATGCAACTTGCCACTAACTGTGCCATAGTCCAATGGCATGCTATCCAACTCTTGAGCCCAAGGCTGGGATAGATTGATGCTGTCATCGTTGTCTTTATAGCTTTGTTCAATACCGTACTTAGCCAGCGCTTCAACACCCAAGCTGTACCAGTACGCTTGCTGATAATTGATTTGGCTGCCAGCACGCTTGAACTGACTGAACAAACGATCGGCCATACTGGCGGCGATACTGACCATAACCGCTAAGAGCAGCAAAATTACAATCAGGGCGACACCGCGCTGAGGACGTTTAGCTGCCATCGCTTTTCTCCTCAGAACCGCCAATCTCACCACCCGCTGTCATATAAATGCGTTCAATCTTGCCGTAATCTTCCAGTTCAAGTTCAACCGCTACTGCCTGAGGCAACATGGCTTTCTTATCCCACTCTTTTTTCCAGTCGGAGCCGTCAAAGAACTTCACATTAAACTTTTCCACTTTGTCGATCAGCGGCATCGCTATTCCCGCTTGCCCTGCGGGCGTATCAGCATAGCGCCACCAGACACGTTCAAGCACGTCATCCTTTATTCGGTAGCCTACTTTACTCACTTCACCACGCGGAAACTGCTGCTGCGGGTTATGCCAGCCTAAACGGGTAAACATGATCCCGTTGGCATCGGAATCCAGCAAATACTCTTTCCACTGCACCAACAGGCCATTGGACTCCTCACCATTAGTTCTAGTCTGGCGTAGAGCCATCTGACGAAAGTCGCCATCCATAAACACTAAGGCACGTTGCAGCGTTTTCAGTCGCTCACTGCGTTCCATGGACAGCTCGTTGCTGCGCTGTACTTGATTCAGCACCTGATAAGCGCCCACGCTTAAGCTGGCAAAGATGGCAATCGCCACCAGAACTTCAATCAGAGTGAAACCGCCCTGAGAGGCCGATGTTTTACTTCGCCACATAACTTCTTACCGTAACTACTGGCGAACTTTTTTCACTGGTGGCCACCTTGACATCAAACGCCTGCAAAATATCACCGGCCGTTTCAACAGGTTCTATAGACCAGAACCAATCGCGCCCAGCCAATTCGTCTTTGCCTTTTTTCTTGCTCGGCTTGCTGCCTGCCAGCATCACTTTAGCCATCTGGTTATCCGCGACTAACGCAGCGAAGGTTTTTTCTTCCAGGTAATTTAAGGTGTTGATATGTTGACTGACGGAACGAATGGTCGCGATCGCGGCAGTAGCGAATATTGCCAACGCAACCAACACTTCCAGTAACGTCATACCCCGTTTAGCTTTCATCTTCGCTTTCTCCCGGAGCCAACAACACTATCTGTCCATTTTCTTTTGCCACTACTTTCCACGCATCCTGCTCTTCATCACCTTGCTCAGGATAAATGGCAACAGAAAATGGCGTCACTTCACCACTGGACACAATAAATACTTGTGGCGGACGCAGCTTTTTCTCTTCTTTGTACTCAGCAAACATATCTTCATCAAACAGGCTTCCCGGCTTAAACAGACGATCATCATCGCCCCACGCGCCACCACCCATAGTCAGCGTCACGGCTACCGATTCATTCAACTTCGTTTCGTAAGGAATCTGGTCGATATTGAGTTTCTGCCAGCCTTCACTTTCCAGCGACATCAAGTAGTAGACCGATTTCTTCTCATCGACGCGCAGACCGAAATCTCGGCCACTGAGCATCGCTTCTTCATTGAGTAGCATTATTCGCTGAAAAAGAGACTCGGCCTGCTTCTTTGCTACATCTTTTGAGCTGGTCGGTAACGTGGAGATCACTGCCACAGAAGCAAGGGACACCAGTACCAGAACCAGTAAGATTTCCAGCAGAGTAAAGCCAGTACGAGAGAGAGTTGGGTAACCTTGACGCATAGGAAAAAGAGGGCGGCTTATGCCGCCTCTGCCTTATTGAAAGTCCTGAATGTTCCAGTTGCCGATATCGGCATTGACACCTTCACCACCTTCTTGGCCATCAGCACCTAGAGTGAAAATATCGATGTTACCGTTGTCACCTGGGCTCAGGTATTGGTAGTCGTTACCCCAAGGGTCGGTTGGCAGGCGCTTGATGTAACCACCATCGCGGTAGTTACGCGGTTCAGGGCTTGATGGCTTGTTAACTAGCGCTTCCAAACCTTGGTCTGTGGTTGGATAAACGCTGTTGTCCAGCTTGTACATATCCAGTGCATTTTCTAGCGCAACAATATCAGTAATAGCTTTTTGTTGGTCAGCCTTTTCTTTATTACCCAACAAGTTAGGAACAACAAAGCTTGCTAAAATACCTAAGATGACGACAACAACCATCACCTCTAAAAGCGTAAAGCCAGACTGCTTGTTCATTTTTCTTTTCATTATATTCTCCAAATAAAAATTCATAGCGAGAGGTTAAACTGCTCTCAGTATGACTATCCACTCATTAAGTTGTTCATTTCTAAAATTGGCATCAGGGTCGCCATTACGATAAACAGTACTAATCCAGCCATCAGTGCAATCAATGCCGGGGTGAAGATACCTAATGCGATATTGACTGTGGATTCAAAGTTGGCATCCTGATTATCGGCCGCACGAGTCAGCATACTTTCCAGCTCACCACTCTGTTCACCACTGGCGATCATGTGCAGCATCATTGGTGGGAAAAGCTTGGTCTGCTCAAGTGACTTACGCAGGCTTGCCCCTTCACGGACGTTATCGGTCGCGCTGAGAACTTGCTGCTTAACGTAATGGTTCGACATTACGTCTACCGCCACTTTCATCCCTTCCAATATTGGAATTGCACTGGAAGTACAGATGGATAGCGTACGCGCAAAGCGAGAGGTATTCAGGCCACGAGAGATTTTTCCAATCATCGGCATATGAACAATTTTGCGATCCCAACTCAGGCGCAGATTAGGCTTACTGAGAGCAAACTTAAACAGATACACCAACACGGTCAGAGCGACTAAAATTTGAATGCCCCAGTTTTGAATAAAATCACTGGAAGCAAGAAGGAACTGAGTCGATTGAGGCAGTTCTTGTCCCATCTGAACAAACTGGCCGACAATTTTGGGTACCACTGCCGCGAGCAAAAACGCTACAATACCGACAGCAAACACCACCAGCACCACAGGGTAGATCATCGCCTGCTGCAGCTTCGAGCGCATTTTTTGACGATTTTCTGCATAGTCCGCCAAACGCTCCAAAACCGCATCTAGATGACCAGACTTTTCACCCGCCGACACCATAGAGCGGAACAAATCATCAAAGATGTGCGGAAAGTCCGCCAAACTGTCAGCCAGCGTGTAGCCTTCGGTGACTTTTGAGCGCACGGCGAGCAGCATGGTTCGAATGCGCGGCTTTTCAGACTGCTCTGAAACCGCCTTAAGACACTCTTCTAGAGGCATTCCCGACTGAACCAGTGTCGCTAGCTGGCGAGTAATCAAAGCTAAATCAGGTGTGCTGATGCCACGCTTAAAGGTTAACCCAGCTTGCTCGGTCTGCTTCTTGGCTTTCTGACGTGTTTCATTCACCTCAACCGGCATTAACCCCTGCTCTTTGAGCCGGGCTCGAACCTGACGTGCGTTATCGCCTTCAATCACCCCTTTCTGGGTTTTGCCTTTTTTATTGAGGGCTTTATATTCAAACGCTGCCATTAGCCTTCCTTAGTCACCCGCATGACTTCTTCAAGAGAAGTGATACCTTGACGGACTTTACTCAGGCCATCATCACGAATACTTGGCGTATGCTCACGAATGGCTTTTTCAATTGCCTGCTCGCCAGCTTCGCTGTGAATTTTCTCTTGTACCTGCTCGTTAACCACCAGCAACTCGTGAATACCAGTACGACCACGATAACCTTTGTGATTACAGTTTTCACAGCCATTAGCTCGATAAAGAATTAGCTCTTCTTTCTTCTTCAGATCAAACAGCTTTTTGGTTTCTTTGTCTGCTTCGTAAGGTACTTTACAATCAGGGCAAAGAGTACGAACTAGGCGTTGTGCCAATACTCCTAATAGTGAGGACGAGATAAGGAACGGCTCAATACCCATATCCCGCAGACGGGTAATCGCACCCACTGCCGTATTGGTGTGTAGGGTCGACATTACTAAGTGACCGGTTAAAGAAGCTTGAACAGCTATCTGCGCCGTTTCCAAGTCACGGATCTCACCGACCATCACCACATCAGGGTCCTGACGCAAAATTGCACGCAAGCCACGAGCGAAGGTCATATCTACCTTAGGGTTAACTTGCGTCTGACCGATCCCATCGATATCAAATTCAATCGGATCTTCAACGGTAAGGATATTGCGTTCGTTGCTGTTGAGTTCCTGGAGGCCAGCATACAAGGTAGTCGATTTACCCGAGCCAGTTGGGCCGGTAACCAAAATGATGCCGTGCGGGCGCTCAATCATGCTGCGGAAATTTTCATGGTTGGCTGGCGTCATGCCTAAGCTATGCAGATCAAGTCGAGTGGCATTCTTATCCAGAAGACGCATCACCACGCGCTCTCCGTGCGACGAAGGCATGGTGGAAACACGCACATCAACCGCTCGACCACCAATACGCAGAGAAATACGGCCATCTTGAGGCACACGCTTCTCAGCGATATCCAGCTTAGCCATAACCTTAACGCGAGAGACCAATAACGGTGCTAGCTTACGACTCGGCGACAACACATCACGCAATACGCCATCAATGCGGAAACGGATTGAAAGTGCTTTTTCGAAGGTCTCGATGTGGATATCCGATGCCCCCTCCTTAATCGCTTCACCGAGCATAGCGTTGATCAACTTGATGATAGGCGCATCGTCATCTGACTCAAGCAGGTCTTCATCTTGCGGCAAATCCTCAGCCAACGAGAAGAAGTCATCACTATCTGCGCCTAAGTCTTCCATTAGCTGACGAGCTTCCGACGAGTCGCGCTGATACGCTTCCGTCAATTTGGAATCGAACTCATCTTTGGACACTTCGCGCAGCTCAAAATGTTCGCCTACCACACGTTTTACTTCGATCAAGGCTTCAAATGCCAACGGCGCAACATAATACAGCGTGAGACCTTGCTCTGAAGGCTCAAGTACCAGTTGGAAGCGGTTGGCAAAACTAAATGGCAAACGACGGAATGTGACTAACTCATCCATCACTTAGTTTCCATTTGGTCTAGGAAAGCCTGAATCTCAGCAGGGTGACTAATATCTTCACCAAACTTAGGCAGCACAGGCGTTTGCACGTCTTCCATCAATCTCAGACCTTGGTCCGCCTTGTAAAGCTGCTCGGCACGAATAAAGTTGTATTTACGCTGAGTAATACCATCTGCGGTCACACCATCGCGAATGATGGTTGGCTTAATGAATACCATTAGATTGGATTTTTGTAGCTGAGAGCTGGTCGATTTAAATAGACGGCCTAAGTAAGGAATATCGCCCAGAAGCGGAACTTTAGATTCACTTTCTTGTGCGCGCTCGTCAATCAAACCACCCAGTACAATCATCTGGCCATCTTCTACCATAACTGACGTATTGAGCTGGCGTTTAGCAAAGCTGACATCCACCGCTGCGTTACTGGTCGCAGGCAGAACGTTAGACACCTCTTGCTCAATGGTAAGCTGTACCGAGTTACCTTCGTTGATTTGAGGAACGACTTTGAGCTTGATACCAACTTCTTTACGATCAACAGTCTGGAATGGGTTGTCGTTGTTTGACCCTGCCGCAGACCCAGTGATGACGGGTACTTCTTCACCGACAATGAAAGATGCTTCACCGTTGTCCATTACAGTAATGCTCGGAGAAGACAGGATGTTAGAGTTGGTGTCGCTTGATACTGCGCTGATCAGTGCCGTCCAGTCTCCCATTACTACACTAAGTGCCGCACCATTAACGCCAGAGAGCGCTGAAGCCAATGTGGAGTAGTCTCCTGGTTCCGTAACATCATAAGGTACTCGTTCACCTGCACTATTGGTGTAATACTCTGTACTCTTTTGATCTTCAGCCTCTTCAAGGCCCACCATTACGTTACCGATCTTGGTTCCGGCATTGCCGTACTGGATTACTGCACCAGTTTCGAGCGAGCCCCACTGGACACCTAAGTTAATACCGTCACCTTCTGTCATTTCGACAATCAAGGCTTCAATCAGCACCTGCGCGCGGCGAATATCCAGTTGAGAAATTACATCCTGAAGCGCATTCATAATATCTGGCGGCGCAGTCAGTACGAGCGCATTGGTACCTGGGTGAGCTGAGATCATCACCTCGCCACGTTTGGCGCTGGACGACTGTTTAGAACCTGATGATTTTTCTGCCTGAAGATTGTCAGAGACACCTTTCAACACATCAACCAAGTCTTCCGCTTTGGCGTACTTTAGATACACCACGCGGTTATTGCCTTTGGTAGCCATCTCAATATCAAGCTGCTTAATCAGCTTACGCAGGCGCTGACGTACCTGAGGATCACCGGAAATGAGAATAGAGTTCGTGCGATCATCGGCAACCAGTTTTGGCTGTAAGAAAGCAGGTGTGCTTTTCGCATCAGTCGTCTTGTTCAGAGCTTCAACAATACGAACCATCTCAGCAGCAGAAGCATTATCCAATTCAACTACTTCGATTTCTTTGTCACCCGCTTGGTCGACACGTTTGATGATGTCTGCCAATCGGTTAACCACCGCTGCGCGGCCTGTAATAAGAATGATATTAGCTGGGTCGTAGTGCACAACGTTACCTGCACCCGCATTGTCATTTAGCTGACGAAGCAGAGGTGAAAGCTCACGCACCGAGACATTACGAACTGCAACAACACGAGTTACGACTTCATCGCCTTGGATTGATCCATCGCCAACCACGGGAATCGCGGAGGTTTTCGCATCTTTAGATTTGATGACCTTGATGACACCGTTGTCCATTTCCACCACAGCGTAGCCATAGACTTCCAGAACGTTTAAAAAGAAGCTGTAATATTGTTCTTCCGACAGCATGTCGTAGCTGCGTACATCGATCTTGCCACGTACGGATGGATCAACAATGATGGTTTTTTCCAGATTCCGACCAACAATGTTGATGAACTCTTGAATATCTGTGCCTTTAAAGCTCGCACTGTATTCGTTAGCGAATACAGCGGCAGGTGACGTCAACAAGCTTCCTGCTAAAAGCCAAGCGCTTTTTTTAAGCCAATGGTTCACTCTCTACTCCTCGGAATGATTCACGCATCTGCATCATTCTTATAATTCAATATAAATTTCATAAGGCTGGCCATCTCGTTCTACCGTTAAATTCAGCTCGGTAAGTTGAGACATATTTTTGAAGATCTCCCCCATCGTCGCGGGGTTACTCAGATCCTGGCCATTGATTTGTGTTGCTATATCCCCTGACTGTAAGCCAACTGATTCGAATAGTTCTTTCTCTTTTCCAGGGGTTAAGCGATAACCAATAACTTCGCCATCTCTTTTTATCTGAGACATACGAACGTATTGGAAAATTTGTTTCGCGTCTTTGCGAATGACAGAGCGTATTTCATCCAGCTTATCGGCGGAGACGTCTGCCTTAATCGATTTGGTTTTAGGCTGTTGCTGTAGATTCTTGGTGTATTTAAGCCCTTCTAGCATGACAGTTTCATTACGGCCGGAGTTATCGACGATAATACGATCATACAAGACTTGAACTACCGTCGCCCTGGTACCTTCCAAGGTTTCGCCGATACCATAAGTCGCCTGCTGACCTCGACTCGCCACCACCGCAAGGTTTTTATTCGCTTCAGTGCTAGTTACAACACCGACCAAGATGACGTTCAAGCGACTTTTCGGCGCTTCGGTTACTACAGGCTTTTTCTCAACCGGCGCCTGCGCTTGATAGCGACCAAACAAGTTACTGTTTTGCAGCTCAGCGATATTTAAACCCGAATCCTTGCTGACACTACCTGCCACTGACGTTGGCTGCCAAGGGGTTACCGATTGCGACTCCATCGGCTTCCAGATCAATGCACCAGATACCCATGCACTCATGCCCAGCAACACTACCGTTGCCATTGAGCTCAAGCGGTCCTGATTTTTCAGGAAACTATCTAGTTGAATTACACCACGTATGTTCACTCACAATCCTTTTGATCACCAGCTGACGAAGCCATGCAAGGTAATGTTTACCAAGCAAAGTACTCTATAATTAGAGTTTTTATTTGAACCAATTATTCTACCAAAATATGAAACAGGCTAAATAGTTAACGGCCTGATTAACATGTAAAGCGGTGGAATTTTACCATGTACCTTGAAAAATGCGCGCTTCATCACCATTGTTACACCAATAATTTGGCACAAGATTCACCACCAGTTAGAGGCTAGTATCCACAATGGGTTCCCAAACTGAAGCAGTTCGACTCGATAAATGGCTATGGGCAGCACGTTTTTACAAAACTCGTTCCATTGCTCGAAATATGGTCGACGGCGGTAAAGTTCACTATAATGGCCAACGCAGCAAGCCGAGTAAGGCGGTTGAGCTCGGCGCAATCATTACTCTTCGACAGGGGCACGAGGAGAAAACCGTGGTTATCGAAAAGATTTCGGATCAACGACGTGGCGCTCCCGAAGCACAAACCCTCTATACCGAAACTGGGGACAGTCTTGCTAAGCGTGAAGAAAATGCCGCCCGTCGCAAACTTCATGCGCATAGCCCAAGCCCAGATCGTCGCCCTGATAAAAAGCAGCGTCGCGACATCATCAAATTTAAACATCAATAATATCAGCCACCATCTGGCTGGTATCAGTAGTACCATACGTACGAGGAAATGCTTACATGGCAAACAATGTTTTAAACCGCTACCTTTTTGAAGACCTGTCTGTACGTGGCGAGTTGGTACAATTGGATGAAGCCTACCAACGCATCATTTCTAGCAAGGAATACCCAGCACCACTACAGAAGCTGTTGGGTGAGCTACTGGTATCGACAACCCTGCTGACCGCGACTTTAAAGTTCGAAGGCTCTATCACGATGCAATTACAAGGTGACGGCCCGGTATCTCTGGCTGTCATTAATGGCGATCACGACCAGAAAGTGCGTGGCGTCGCGCGCTGGGAAGGGGATATCGCCGATGATGCCAGCATTCATGACATGTTGGGTAAAGGTCACTTAGTGATCACTATCGATCCTAAAAAGGGCGAACGTTACCAAGGTATTGTTGGCCTTGATGGCGACAACTTATCGGACATTCTTGAAAGCTACTTCGCAAACTCAGAGCAGTTGAAGACGCGTATATGGTTGCGCCTCGGAGAACACGAAGGCCAGCAGCGTGCTGCGGGTATGCTGATTCAGGTGATGCCAGATGGTACAGGTACACCTGAAGATTTCGAGCACCTAGAGCAACTGACAGATACGGTCAAAAACGAAGAGCTATTCACGCTCGAAGCGAACGACCTACTTTATCGTCTATACAACCAAGAGAAAGTTCGCCTGTTTGACCCACAACCTGTCGAATTCCACTGTGGCTGTTCACGCGAGCGCAGTGGCGCCGCCATCGTGACCATCGATCGTGCGGAAGTAAATGACATTTTGGCGGAAGTCGGCTCAATTTCTTTACATTGTGATTACTGCGGCACGAACTATACGTTCGACGAAGCTCAGGTATCTGAGTTGTTCGATCAGACCGATTCAGGCAACAAAACGCTGCATTAATTTTTATAATTTAAGAAGCACGTAATTTACCAGTCAAAAGGCCAGCACATCGCTGGCCTTTTTGTGATCAAAGCCCCGTAAACATTAGCCTTTCACGTAATAAAGCAACCGCTTAATTTTAATCAATTAATAATCCTTTTTGATCTAGCGCAATCCTTTGCGCGCGGGATACACTATCCCAGCCAATATGTGATGAGTCGCTTAAAACCCTATAGAAATCATGGATAATTTTTGAGCTATATCCCTGTTTTCACTCAGACCCGTTGCTAGCATGGTGAGCAGATAACAATCAAAACATTATTACAAAATCCCTACAAAATATTCCTACAAGGAGCACCTATGACCGTTATGGAACATGCAAAGGCTGCAACAATTGATCTTACCAAACACGGGCTTCACAACGTAAAAGAGGTTGTCCGCAACCCAAGTTACGAAATGTTGTTCGAAGAAGAAACGCGCGCTGATCTAGAAGGCTACGAAAAGGGTGTAGTCACTGAGCTGGGTGCGGTTGCCGTGGATACTGGTATCTTTACTGGACGCTCACCAAAAGATAAGTACATCGTTAAAGACGCAACTACAGAAGAACACATGTGGTGGACTTCTGATGCGGTTAAAAACGACAACAAGCCCATCACTCAAGAGATCTGGAATGACCTTAAAGATCAGGTCACTGACCAGTTATCAGGTAAACGTGTATTCGTGATTGACGGATACTGCGGTGCCAACCCAGATACTCGTCTAAGCATCCGCGTTATTACTGAAGTCGCGTGGCAAGCGCACTTCGTTAAGAACATGTTCATTCGTCCTAGCGAAGAAGAACTAGCAACGTTCGAACCAGACTTCGTCGTAATGAATGGTGCTAAGTGCACCAACCAAAAATGGAAAGAGCACGGCCTAAACTCTGAAAACTTTACTGTCTTCAACCTGACTGAACGCATGCAGTTGATCGGCGGTACTTGGTACGGTGGTGAGATGAAGAAGGGTATGTTCGCTATGATGAACTACTTCCTTCCTCTTAAAGACATTGCTTCTATGCACTGTAGTGCTAACAAGTGTAAAGAAAACGGCGATGTTGCTGTCTTCTTCGGCCTATCTGGAACAGGTAAAACCACACTATCCACCGACCCTAAACGTGAGTTAATCGGCGATGATGAGCACGGTTGGGATGACGACGGCATCTTCAACTTTGAAGGCGGCTGTTACGCGAAAACCATCAAGCTTTCAAAAGAAGCAGAACCAGACATCTACAATGCGATTCGTCGTGACGCGCTGCTTGAAAACGTAACGGTACTTAGCGACGGCTCGATTGATTTCGATGACGGCTCAAAAACGGAAAACACTCGTGTGTCTTACCCAATTGAGCACATCGAGAACATAGTTAAGCCAGTATCAAAAGCAGGTCATGCCAACAAGGTGATCTTCTTGTCTGCGGATGCATTCGGCGTACTGCCTCCTGTGTCTAAGCTGACTCCAGAGCAAACCAAGTACCACTTCCTGTCTGGCTTTACCGCGAAGCTTGCAGGTACTGAGCGTGGCATTACAGAGCCAACACCAACCTTCTCTGCTTGTTTCGGCGCGGCGTTCCTAACGCTACACCCAACCAAGTACGCAGAAGTACTGGTGAAACGTATGGAAGCAGCGGGTGCTGAAGCGTACCTAGTTAACACAGGTTGGAACGGCAGTGGCAAACGTATCTCTATTCAAGATACTCGCGGCATCATTGATGCGATCTTAGATGGTTCGATTGAAAAAGCAGAGACTAAGCACATTCCAATCTTTAACTTGGAAGTGCCGACAGCACTGCATGACGTTGACCCAGCAATCCTAGATCCACGTGATACTTACACTGACCCACTACAGTGGGAAAGCAAAGCCAAAGATCTGGCTCAGCGCTTCATCAACAACTTCGACAAGTACACAGATAACGATGAAGGTAAATCTCTGGTTGCGGCAGGCCCTCAGCTAGATTAGTGATATCGTCACCAATTGCTTAGCTAAGCCCCTCTTTCGAGGGGCTTTTTGTTGCCTGAAAAGCAAAAATGTTCCAAGCTAGCTACATCTACTCCGAGGGAAGGTCGAGATTTTGAAGAAAGCACTGCTGCTGACTGCCATTGCAATTGTCAGCCTGATCAGCTTACCGCTACTGGCCCTGTTCGTTCTGCTCAACACCAGCTATGCGAGCCAAGTGGTCAACTTGATGCTAAAAAATCTGACCCCTTATACCATCACGGCTCAGCAAGCGTCATATTCCCCTCCCTTCCAACTGACATTAGAAGATGTTGAAATTGACGCAGAGCCAAAAGCTATACTCATCCCCAAGCTGACCGTCTGGTTAAGTCCAACACTGTGGCAAAACAACCAAGCCTCGTTTGACTCTGTCTTAATTGAAGGCGCCAATCTAGACATCAACGAACTGAATTCACCTTTGCTGCATGCCATTCACTTGCAGCAACTGGCGCTGCAGCATGTCGACATTACTGCGCCGGGTTGGTCAGCCAGAGACGTCAATCTGCAGGTGAAAAAGCCTCAATGGCTCAACCAAGAGCAAAACCTGCCCTATGGTGACATTCAACTGTCAGCCAAGCAGCTGTATGTCAAAGGGGAAGCATTAGATAACCTACTGATCGACGCGCAATATCAGGCACAAGACAGCACGATCTATGGCGCGTCATTCAGCTGGTATGGCGCGGAAATTTCCGGTCAAGCGGAGCAATTTAGCCAAGGATGGTCGTTGATCAACGTCACCGTCAATAAACTCGATTTACCGCAAAATAGCTCGGCTGAGAAATTACTCTCAAGACTCAAATCGCTCGACCTACCGATTTATCATATTAATAGTCTCGACCTCCTCAGCAGCAACCTCCATTACGCTGGGTGGCAATTCAATCATCTCGATGCGTCTTTGGAAAATCTCACGCTCGATCGCCCTCTGTGGCAACAAGAACAAGGCTATATCTCGTTTGATGCTGAGAGTGTGGATTTCGACCAGCTAAGGTTTATCGCACCAACAGCCAAGCTGGGCTTCACTTCAAATCACATCTCAGTGGATGAGTTTGATACTGATTTCAAGCAAGGCCGTGTTCAGCTAAGCGGAATACTGACACCAGAAGACATCGCACTTAACCGCCTAAAGGTCACTGGGGTAAAATGGCTGGATCAAACCGATCAGCTCATCAGTACTCTGGCGCAAATGTCACAGCCTCTGCACTCGCTTAAGATTGCTGAGCTCGACATCGAAAATGCCCAACTTATTCAAGTCGAACGTCCTCCCTACTGGCAGTTATCTGGCCTCAATATCGAAGGGCAAGAGCTGACTTTGATTCATGATGATCAAGTCGGGCTTTACGATGGCAGCCTGGAAATCAGTGCCAACAATGCCAGTATTGAACAGCTGCTGACTACCCAAGCCGTACTAAAAGCGTCGGCCAAGCAGGGTAACATTACCTTAGAGCGCGCTTTTATCCCGCTAGATCAAGGCTATATCGAAGCAAGCGGACAATGGCAGCGTCAATCTGTCAGTGCCCCATGGCAACTGTCACTGCATGCCGATGGTTTTCAAGTCAATCAACCGCTACTGCAGGCCCAATTGCCGTTTAAGCTCGCCGGGCTAGCTGAAGTCGAACTGGAAATGAGTGGTTTATCTGGTGATTATTCAATGCTGGCGCATAGCCTGAGCGGTACGCTCAATGGCTACCTGCATGACGGTGCGCTGGAAGCAAAAAGTGTCGATGGCGATCAAAGCTATCTGCAGCTCTGGCCCTTAGATAAAATCACACTCCAAGCCGATCGTGGCCGGATTGAGATTGCATCGAAAGGGGAGAAAGCGCAGCTGGCAGGGACGTTAGATCTGACCAAACCTGAGTTTGGCACATTAATTTTTACCAGTGAGCACAACTGCCAGAGATTGTGGTCCGATATATTCAATCTGACCAATGTGATTCAAGATGTGTGTGGCGAGCCGATCGAACCAATCGTACCCGCCAACGAAGCAAATCATTCTTCAGAAGATGAAGAGGCAGGCAAATCCAGCATCGACTTATAATTCGGTAGCAGCATATAAGTGCCGACAAACTCAACGGCTTCCGTATCGCCACTGTGAATAGTGACATGGATGACAATACGGGCTTTTCGACCGGAAGCCAGGCGGTCCAAGTCTCCACTGATCCCATCTAAAGAGGTTGAAGCTACTGGATTCTGCGTCACCGGATGACGGTAGCGAATCTGGCTGTCAGCCAGAACGATATCACCACTCAAACCACGTTCTTTCATCAACAACCACGTCATTCCCCACCCTGTCAGGGTCGCAAGGGTAAAAGCAGAACCTGCAAACATAGTGTTGTGCGGGTTGAGGTTAGGGTTGAGCTGAGAACAACACTCGAACTGATAGCCCGTGTACTGATTGATCTTGATGCCCATCTTATCGCTGATAGGGATTTGATGCTCCCAGCGCTCTTGCAGCTCGGTACACCACTCAGGCTTACGTAGTACGTTAGCCATCGGGTCGAGCTTTTTGACCATCTGCTGGTGACGCACAGGGCCACGCTCATCGGTTAATTCACCGCGGCGCTCAAAACCGTTCTTTTCGTAGAAAGAAATGGCATCCTCACGCGCATTACATACCAGACGTTTGGCCCCTTCCTGACGGGCAAGCGATTCCAGTGCCACCAGCACCAGCGAGCCCATACCTTTGCTACGACGATTGCCTTTCACTGCCATATAACGAATTTGCGCTTCACTGTCCGGAGTGATGTAAAGTCGGCCTATAGCCATAGGTCGACCACGACCATCAACAATCATGCGGTGGTGGCTCATCGGATCGTATTCATCACGCTCAGAGCCTAACGGCATGCGCCAAGGTTCGCGCAGCATTTGCCAGCGAAAGTGGTAATACTTATTGAGTTGGTTATCCGTTTTTGGCGTGATCAGCTTAAACATAAAATTCCTTTTCAATGGAAACGCACTTGGCGCTTCCCCTCTAGCCTATCTTTATAATTATACCTGTAACCAGAAGGTTACTGGGCCGTCATTAACCAGTGATACTTTCATATCAGCAGCGAAGCGCCCTCGCTCTGTCGGCAGCACTTGCGAGCACTGGTCAGCGAAGTAATCGTATAAACGCTCAGCATCCGCTGGATGCGCTCCACGGGAGAAGCCAGCACGGGTACCTTTATTGGTATCGGCAGGCAAGGTAAATTGGGAAACCACCAGCACTTTACCTTCCACCTGTTTCACGTTGAGGTTCATCTTGCCTTCATCGTCACCAAATACTCGGTAAGTGGTCACACGCTCCATCAATCGCTTCGCTTTAGCTTCATCATCGTCCTTTTCTACACCAAGTAGAACAAGTAGACCTTGGTCGATTTCACCAACCACTTCACCATCAACGCGCACTGCGGCTTCACTTACTCTTTGGATCAGCGCTATCACTGCTTTTTCCTTCTTGCTGCTGTTTAATCGTTTCCGTCGAGTGTACCATTTCTTGGTCATCACTCCACTGCTCTCGCTCACCTAATGCCGCCGTAACCTCAGCGCCAATCAAAACAATCAGCCAACACAGGTAAACCCAGACAAACAGAATTGGAATCGCAGCCAGCGCGCCATAAATTAACTGGTAGGAAGGAAATTGAGTAATGTACGCCGCAAAACCTTTTTTACTTGCCTCAAACAGCAAGGCCGCAACAATAGCCCCGACTACCGCATGAGAGACATAGACCTTCTTATTCGGTACTAAGATATACAAGCCCATAAACGCAAAGAAGGACAACAAAAAAGGCAGCCAGCGCAACAGAAAGTCGTAAGCCCCTGAAATTGCTTCACTATCGATAATTTTTAATGACGTTACATAGGAAGTTGCGGCGATACTCGCCCCGACCAAGATCGGCCCTAGAGTCAATACCATCCAGTACATGGAGAATGAGAACACGGCACGCCGTTTGTGCTCCACTCGCCAGATGTAATTGAGATTCTTATCAATGTTGGAGATCAGCATCAAAGCGGCGACAAATAAGAACAAACCACCCACGGCGGTCATCTTGCCAGTATTGGCGACAAACTCGAGTAGCGCCTGCTTTACTGCATCCCCTGCTGCGGGAACAAAATGGGTAATGACAAAATCTTGGATCACGTCCCCAGCGTTAGCGAATACAGAAAACGAAGACAGTACAGATAACAGCACGGTTAACATAGGTACGATCGACAGCAAGGTAATGTATGCCAGATAGCCCGCATTAACGTTCACTCTGTCATGCCCCATTCGGGTGAGCAGATATCGCCCAAAGTTCAGACTTTGCTTGCTCAATTGCTCGATATTCAACTTGTAACTCCTCATCAACTCCGCCATCCTAACATCATCATTTTAAAGGAAAGGACACAATCATGCCGTACTTACTGGCGCTGATGCTCTCCATTTTTACCCTCACGGGCTGTCAATCTGCTTATTACTCAGCGATGGAACAAGTAGGCTATCACAAACGCGACATCATGGTAGATCGTGTCGAAGATGCCAAACAGTCTCAGCAAGATGCGCAACAAGAGTTCACAAGTGCACTGGAAGCGCTCTCAGCACTCACTCAGTTTGATGGTGGCGAACTGGAAACCGTCTACAACCAGATTAACGACAAATACCAAGACAGTGAAAAAGCAGCACAAGAAGTCAGTGACCGAATTGCAGCAATTGAAGATGTGTCAGACGCACTCTTCGCCGAATGGCAAAGCGAGTTAGGTCTCTATACCAGCACTAAGCTCAAACGGGCAAGTGAACAGAAACTCAAAGAGACTCAGCGCTCATACAACACTATGTTAAGCGCGATGAAGCGTGCAGAAGATAAGATGACACCTGTACTCAATACATTGCGCGACAATACGCTTTACTTGAAGCACAACCTCAATGCGAGTGCGATTGGTTCACTGCAAGGCGAGTTTGCAAACTTAGAACAAGATATCCAGTACGCAATCAAGGATATGAATGCCGCGATAGCAGAATCAGATAAGTTCCTGCAAAAGCTCAATCAAAAGTAGTGCTTTAAGGCCGCCTCCAAGTGAGGCGGCTTTCGTTTGTGGCCTCAGCGACTATAGCTGTTACCTGATGAACAAAGGCCACGCATTCTTTACGACTGCGTAACAACAAAAAGCCCTGAGTTGATATCAACTCAGGGCTTTAAAGCTTAAATAACGATTAAGTAAAATTACTTAGCGTTACGTGCTTCACGCTTACGATCGCTTTCCGTTAGGAACTTTTTACGGATACGGATACTTTCAGGCGTTACTTCTACTAGCTCGTCGTCATCGATGAACTCAAGTGCTTGCTCAAGCGTCATGATGATTGGCGGAGTAAGAACCTGTGCGTCATCAGTACCTGATGCACGAACGTTGGTTAGCTGCTTACCTTTCAGTACGTTTACTGTTAGGTCGTTGTCACGGCTGTGGATACCAACAACCATGCCTTCGTATACTTCAACACCGTGACCGATGAACATACGGCCACGCTCTTGAAGGTTGAATAGTGCGTTGGTTAGCGCTTTACCCATACCGTTAGAAATCAGTACGCCGTTGATACGTTGACCGATCTCGCCACCTTTGTGCGGACCGTAGTGATCGAATGTGTGGTAAAGAAGACCAGAACCCGACGTTAGCGTCATGAATTCAGTTTGGAAACCAATCAGACCACGAGATGGCATGATGAAGTCCATACGTACACGGCCTTTACCATCTGGAGACATATCAGTCAGCTCACCTTTACGTAGGCCGATGTTCTCCATGATGCCGCCTTGGTGCTCTTCCATCACGTCGATAGTTACCGTTTCGTACGGTTCCATTAGCTGACCATCTTCTTCTTTGATGATAACTTCAGGACGAGATACCGCTAGCTCGAAGCCTTCACGACGCATGTTTTCGATCAGGATAGATAGGTGAAGTTCACCACGGCCTGATACGCGGAATTTGTCTGGATCATCTAGTTGCTCAACGCGCAGTGCAACGTTGTGTACTAGTTCTTTTTCTAGGCGCTCAAGGATGTTACGTGACGTTACGAATTTACCTTCTTTACCAGCAAACGGAGACGTGTTTACTTGGAACGTCATGGTTACCGTTGGCTCATCAACAGAAAGTGCTGGCAACGCTTCAACTTGGTTTTGTGCACAGATAGTATCGGAGATTTTTAGCTCACCAAGACCAGTGATTGCAACGATGTCACCTGCGTTAGCTTGGTCAACTTCGTGACGTTCAAGGCCTAGGTAGCCCATTACAGTGCCGACTTTACCATTGCGAGTCTTACCATCCGCACCGATAACAGTAACCTGTTGGTTAGGCTTAACGCTACCACGAGTTACGCGAGCAACACCGATAACACCAACATAAGAGCTGTAATCTAGCTGAGAAACTTGCATCTGAAGTGGACCGTCTAGGTCAACTTGCGGTGCTGTCACCTCTTCAACGATGGTTTCGAATAGCGGTTCCATATCTTCGCCAGTTTCGCCTTCTTCTAGAGAAGCCCAACCGTTAAGCGCTGATGCGTAAACCACTTTGAAGTCTAGCTGTTCATCAGTTGCACCTAGGTTATCGAATAGGTCGAATACTTGATCCATAACCCAATCAGGACGAGCGCCAGGACGGTCAATCTTGTTGATAACAACAATTGGCTTAAGACCGTGAGCAAATGCTTTCTGTGTGACGAAGCGTGTTTGAGGCATAGGGCCATCAACAGCGTCAACAATCAGCAGCACTGAGTCTACCATTGACATAATACGCTCAACTTCACCACCGAAGTCCGCGTGTCCTGGGGTATCTACGATGTTGATGCGGTAGTCATTCCAGTTAATTGCTGTGTTTTTAGCAAGGATGGTAATGCCACGCTCTTTTTCGATGTCGTTCGAGTCCATGACTCGCTCTTCAGCTTCACCGCGAGACTCTAAAGTGCCTGATTGCTGTAGCAGTTTATCAACCAGTGTTGTTTTACCGTGGTCAACGTGCGCGATGATCGCGATATTTCTCAATTTATCAATCTGTGGAGTAGCCATGGATTTGATTCACTCGATAGTAGAAGCTCGCTTCAAACATGGTCGATGAATGAAGCGAGCTTACTTGATTAAAAAAACGGCCATAATGTACCAGATTTTAGCGAAAAACCCAGAAATATGTGATCTGATACGTTGGTTTTCTGAAGAATATGCTTTGATCGAACACAATATCGCTCTGAATATGCAAAATTGTGCATTGACATAGGTAGCGAATGGCGGCTGAATGGAATACGCTTTTGTTTCATATTGGTGCACTTCAAGATATTTGCACCAATAGAGTGCAATTAAAGATCATTTTGGTGCAAACTGGTGCACCAAACTGATACCCAAACCACTAATTCATTGAAATTAATGGAATAATTTTTTTGGCATGGTTTTGGCTTTATTGATATCAGCATCGATTAATACGATTGAAATGAAATTAATCAATGCTGGATTTGTTCATCAATCGAGCTAACACCGCTTTAATAACACTGGAGGTTATCCAAGATGTCAGTTGAAAACGTTCTATCGCTGATCCAAGAAAACGAAGTTAAGTTTGTTGACCTACGCTTTACCGATACAAAAGGTAAAGAGCAGCACATCTCAATTCCTGCTCACCAGATCGATGCAGACTTCTTCGAAGAAGGTAAGATGTTCGATGGTTCTTCAGTTGCTGGCTGGAAAGGCATCAACGAGTCAGACATGGTTATGATGCCAGACGCATCATCCGCTGTACTTGACCCATTCACAGAAGATGCAACACTGAACATCCGTTGTGACATCCTTGAGCCTGCAACTATGCAAGGCTACGATCGCGACCCTCGCTCTATCGCCAAGCGTGCTGAAGATTACATGCGCTCAACAGGTGTTGCAGATACCGTGCTTATCGGCCCTGAGCCAGAATTCTTCCTATTCGACGACGTGAAGTTCGCGACTGATATGTCAGGCTCTTTCTTTAAGATCGACGACGTAGAAGCTGCATGGAACACAGGTTCTGATTACGAAGAAGGCAACAAAGGCCACCGTCCAGGCGTGAAAGGTGGTTACTTCCCAGTGGCTCCTGTCGATTCATCTCAAGACATCCGTTCTGCTATGTGTCTAATCATGGAAGAAATGGGTCTGGTTGTAGAAGCGCACCACCACGAAGTAGCGACTGCAGGTCAGAACGAAATCGCGACTCGTTTCAACACACTGACTTCGAAAGCAGACGAAATCCAAATCTACAAATACGTGGTTCATAATGTTGCTCACGCATTTGGTAAGACAGCGACCTTCATGCCTAAACCACTAGTTGGTGACAACGGCTCTGGTATGCACGTTCACCAATCTCTAGCTAAAGACGGCGTTAACCTATTCGCGGGTGACAAGTACGGCGGCCTGTCTGAAACAGCCCTTTACTACATCGGTGGTATCATCAAGCACGCTCGCGCAATCAACGCATTCGCGAACGCAGCGACTAACTCATACAAGCGTCTCGTTCCTGGCTTCGAAGCGCCTGTAATGCTGGCTTACTCTGCTCGTAACCGTAGTGCTTCTATTCGTATCCCTGTGGTACCAAGCCCTAAAGCACGTCGTATCGAAGTTCGCTTCGGTGATCCATCAGCTAACCCATACCTATGTTTCGCAGCAATGCTAATGGCTGGTCTTGACGGCATTAAGAACAAGATCCACCCAGGTGAAGCAATGGATAAAGATTTATACGACCTACCAGCGGAAGAAGCAGCTGAAATCCCAACTGTTGCTTACTCACTGAAAGATGCACTAGATTCACTAGATGCAGACCGTGAGTTCCTAACAGCTGGCGGCGTGTTCTCTGACGACTTCATCGATTCTTACATCGGCCTTAAGTCTCAGGACGTTGAGCAAGTAAACATGACGACTCACCCACTTGAGTTCGAACTTTACTACTCAGTGTAATCGCTCGATCGATTAACCCTTCCTTCGAGGCTCACCTTTTTGGTGAGCCTTTTTTATGTCTTATATATCAATAAAATTCACTTCAAATCTTTTCTATTCAATACCTTATGCACGGCAAGCTTATTGCATTGTTACAGTTCATAACGGTGCAATTAACGGCAAGGATACTGAAAAGCCTGTGATATATGGACTTTTCACTTCTTCTGCATGAGTTATTGCGCCATACTTGGAATGTAACCGCACCAAATTGGTGCATTGCACATTTTAAGGTCAAGGATGAGGGACGACAGTGAGCAGCGAACTCGATAACATAATACTCAATCATCAGGTCACCTCCGTGCTGATCATGAACGAATCGCTTCAGGTTCGTTATGCCAACCCAGCCGCAGAGCAGTTGTTTTCACAAAGCGCTAAACGCATCGTTGACCAGCCATTGTCCAAGCTCATTCAACACGCTTCTATGGACTTAGCCTTGTTGTCTCAACCGCTACAAAGTGGCCAGAGCATCACTGACAGCGATGTGACTTTTGTGGTCGATGGCAAACCTTTAATGCTTGAAGTCACCGTCAGCCCAATCTCTTGGCAGAAAGAACTCATGCTGCTGGTCGAAATGCGCAAAATTGGTCAGCAACGTCGTTTGTCGCAAGAACTTAATCAACACGCTCAACAGCAAGCCGCCAAGCTACTGGTACGGGGACTCGCTCATGAGATAAAAAACCCGCTGGGCGGGCTGCGCGGCGCGGCTCAGTTACTTGAACGCATGCTGCCCGACCAATCTTTGACGGAATACACCCAGATCATCATCGAACAGGCAGACCGATTACGCTCCTTAGTCGATCGCCTGCTTGGCCCACAAAAGCCTGGCAAGAAACAACAGGAAAACCTTCATCTGATTCTGGAGAAGGTACGCCAGTTAGTTGAGCTCGAAGTTGCTCAGTCCGTGACGATTGAGCGCGATTACGACCCGAGCTTGCCTGAGTTTTTAATGGATTCGGATCAGATTGAGCAAGCGCTTTTGAATATTGTCAGTAATGCTGGGCAAATTCTGCAAAAGCAGAACAATGGCAATATCATCATTCGCACCAGAACGGTGCATCAAACCAATATTCACGGTCAGCGCTGCAAATTAGCGGCGCGGGTGGAGATCATCGACAACGGGCCGGGCATCCCCGCAGAATTACAAGACACCCTTTTCTATCCCATGGTCAGCGGAAGAGAAGGCGGTACAGGGCTGGGCTTATCCATTGCTCAGAACCTGATAGACCAGCATCAGGGCAAAATTGATGTCGAAAGCTGGCCAGGCAGAACCATATTCACCATATATCTGCCAATTTAAATTTTACGTTAGTGGCATTGCTGAAAGGATAAGTTTGTTATGAGTAAAGGATACGTTTGGGTAGTAGATGATGACAGCTCTATCCGCTGGGTCATGGAGAAAACCCTTTCATCAGCAAATATTAAGTGCGATACATTTTCTGATGCAGAAAGCGTTTTGCTGGCACTGGAACGCGAAACACCAGATGTACTGGTCTCCGACATTCGTATGCCGGGTATCGACGGCATAGAGCTTCTCAAACAAGTTAACGAACGCTCACCAGACTTACCTGTGATCATCATGACGGCGCACTCTGATCTGGATGCCGCAGTCAATGCCTATCAAAAAGGGGCTTTCGAATACCTACCTAAGCCATTTGATGTGGATGAAACACTAACGTTAGTTGAACGTGCCATCACCCACAGTCAGGAGCAAAAACGCGACCAAGCGAATTCAGATCCCAACGACTACAATGCGCCAGAAATTATTGGTGAAGCGCCCGCAATGCAAGAAGTGTTTCGCGCTATCGGCCGCCTATCTCGTTCTTCAATTTCAGTATTGATAAATGGTGAATCTGGTACAGGTAAAGAGCTCGTCGCTCACGCTCTGCACCGCCACAGCCCGCGAGCCAGTAAACCATTTATTGCGCTTAACATGGCAGCAATTCCCAAAGACCTGATTGAGTCTGAATTGTTTGGGCATGAAAAAGGCGCCTTTACCGGTGCTAATAGCGTTCGACAAGGCCGTTTTGAGCAAGCAAACGGAGGGACTTTGTTTCTGGATGAAATTGGTGACATGCCACTCGACATTCAGACTCGGCTGCTACGTGTCCTAGCTGATGGCCAGTTCTATCGAGTCGGGGGACACTCTCCAATAAAAGTGGATGTGCGTATTGTTGCTGCGACTCACCAGAATCTGGAAAAGCTGGTCCATCAAGGTGATTTTCGTGAGGATTTATTCCATCGTCTTAATGTTATCCGCGTTCAAATTCCAGCCCTTCGTGAACGTAAACAGGATATCGAAAAACTCACTCTGCACTTTCTTTCCTTAGCCGCAGAAGAACTTGGTGTAGATGTCAAAACCCTCCATCCTTCGGCGATTGAAGCGTTGAATAAACTTAGCTGGCCGGGCAATGTCAGACAGCTAGAGAACATCTGTCGCTGGCTAACCGTCATGGCCAGCGGAAGCGAAATTCTCCCCGCCGATCTACCCGCTGAACTGCTAGAGGAGAAATCCAGCACCAGCTTTGATACCAATGTCAGTTGGCAGCAGCAGCTTTCTAGCTGGGCAAGACAGTCTCTCTCTCAAGGGGATACCGAATTGCTGACCTACGCACTTCCTGAATTTGAACGTATACTTTTGGAAGCGGCCTTAGAGCATACTAACGGCCATAAGCAAGATGCAGCCAAAGTGCTTGGTTGGGGCAGAAACACCTTAACCAGAAAACTAAAAGAGCTTTATTAACATCTAGCTCATTAATTTATTCCATAAAGCCTGTCGCATTGTACAATTGATAAGCATTTTAGGGCTTTATGGGTCAGCACCAGTGCACTATGGCTGTTTGCTTGCAGACTCAAACCCGCCAACACGGATTTTAGTTTCAGGTATTTAAGGACAGCATGTCGGCAACTACGCAAATCACATTAAGAACCGCAGTCGTTCTCCCTTTTGTCATGATCTTTATCTTTACAATAGGGGTCATCGTCGCTGTGCAAAAGCGCAGCTACGAAGAGATGGTTCTCGATATCAGCGACAAACAACTCACGGCGCTCACAGACAATGTCACTCTTGAGCTTAATGCCTTTCTCAGTAAACCATTCGAAGCCAGCCTGTCTCTCAGCCATAACATCGGCTTCAATCAGCTCTATGAGAAAGGCGACACCAGTGAGATAGAACAGTTTCTCCTAGCCAGCTTCCAAGATTTGTATCGCTCCATACCGCAACTAGACGTAATCGGCTTTGGTGGCGAGGGCGCTGAGTATGTCGGCTTTCGTAAAGAATCGAATCAGGGTTACACCTTAATGATTCAAGATGACCGCACAGCACAGAAACTGGTTATTTATCGCGGTCAGGTGATGAGCAAGGATATACGCTCTGTTTTTGAGGGCTATGACCCTAGGATCCGTCCTTGGTATGCCCCTGTCGCTGAAAGTCGATCGCCAATGTGGTCATCCATTTATGCCAATGCTGATGAACGTCAGGAAATCACCTTGTCAGCGTTAACACCCGTATACCAACAACAAGCATTTCAGGGAGTGGTCGTCACCGACGTCAAAATCGACACCTTTAATACGTTCTTAAAGCATCAACAGGAAAGAACCAACGCGGCAATTTACCTATTTGATGCGAAGCAAAGGCTGGTTGCTCACTCTACTGGTGGAAGTGTGGTCTCGTGGGGCACACCCCTTAGCGACAAAGGCCAGCGCTTATTGGCGACCGAGAGCTCCAATCCGATAGTGCAAACCAGTGCTCAATACGCCTTTGAACAAGGCTATCACGCCTCGCAGGAAACCAATCGCTTTAGTATCAATATCAACGGTGCAAGATACTTCAATCACATCACGCCTTACACCGATCAATTCGGCCTTAAATGGTATATCGGGGTAGCCATTTCTGAATCCGACTTACTTGGCCAGCTACCTGAAAGCCAGCGCGATAGTTGGATCATCGGCGTCATTGCCAGCTTTATTGGCATATTGATTGGTTTATTGGCGTTTAATCGCGTCGTCGCGCCCATCACTTCAACGGCTGCAGCTGCAAAACATTTGGCAAAAGGTGACTGGGACAGCACCATGCCTAAACCGGGTTACATCTACGAAACCAGTATGCTGGTCTTTGCCTTCAATGAGATGGCCAATAACCTCAAAGCCTCATTCCGCGCCTTACGTTCGCAGTTACTCTACGATTCATTGACCAAGCTTTACAGCCGAGAAGGGCTGATCGAGACCTGCGATGCGTTGCCGAAGATGAATGGTTGCCTGCTGCTGATCGGGATCAACAAATTCCGTGATATCAACGATAGTCTTGGCCACTATAAAGGTGATCAATTGCTGGTGATCATCGCCGAGCGCCTACGAACCTTGTTTGACGATGATTGGTACCTCGCAAGAATTGCTGGTGACGAGTTTGCGTTTTATTTTTCTCAACTACCAAGTGATGAGCAAGTTACCCTGGCGATCCATCGAATCCAGCAAATGTTTGCATCACCTTTTGTCATGGAGCAAGAGAGTGTGGTGGTAAATGTGTCAATTGGTGTGGTTACCGAAAGTGAGCACGATAATATGACGCTTTGGCTTCGCAACGGCAGCATCGCGCTGAGTAATGCGAAGCAGGAACTGACTCAAGTCAGCTACTACAAACCTGAAATGGCCGATGTTTCACGTAAACGCACGTTAATGCAGGCCAAAATCAAAGATGCTTTGGAGCATCAAGAGTTCGTTCCTTTCTACCAACCGATTGTTGATCTTAACACCGGAGCAGTCATCGGTGCTGAGGCGCTTGCGCGTTGGCTATCCCCCTCCTCGGGTCTCATCTCACCACTCGATTTTATCCCTATCGCTGAAGAAAGCGGACTAATTGGCTCTATCGGTGAGCAAATACTCACTCAGGCCTGCAATGACACGGTGAAAGGCATGAAAGAAGGCAAGTGGGACGAGCGCTTCCATCTGCATGTCAATCTGTCAGTTAATCAGCTTTCTCAGCCAGATCTCATCAATTCACTGCGCTCAGTACTTTCTTCATCAGGTCTAAACGCTGGCAACCTGACTTTAGAAATTACCGAGTCGAGGATTGTCGATAATGATCCTGTCATCGTTAAAAATATGCAGGCTATCCGAGATCTGGGTATTCATATCGCCATTGACGATTTTGGTACTGGCTACAGCTCTCTGGCATATCTGCATAAGCTGCCTTTTGACTGCCTGAAAATCGATCGCACTTTCGTGCAGAAAATGGAAAAAGAGAATCTCGACACATCCATTGTCGCCGCCATCATCAACATGACTCGTGGTATGAAAGTCGACTTGGTCGCTGAAGGCATAGAAACATCGGAGCAAGCGCAAATGCTGACTTCTCTCAATTGCCCTCAGGGACAAGGGTTCTTATTTAGTCGTCCAGTTCCGTTCGAAGAGTGGCCAACAGATCTGGTTAACATGAAGTAAATAACACCACTCTTGGCCGGTTTTGCGAGCATTTGCTACTGACACTTCTGGTATTGATTCTTATACTTAGCTCAATTCAGACAATCGGAATTACTATAATGATAACCAAGAACATACCACTTACAGATTTGCACCGTCATCTTGACGGAAACATCCGCACCAAAACCATTTTAGAACTTGGCCAGAAGTTTGGTGTTGCCCTGCCAGCTTACGATGTGGAATCATTGACACCGCATGTACAAATCGTTGAGGCAGAGCCATCTCTTGTCGCATTCCTGTCTAAGTTAGATTGGGGAGTGTCTGTTCTTGGTGATCTGGACGCTTGTCGTCGCGTTGCTTACGAAAATGTTGAAGATGCACTGAATGCGCAAATTGATTACGCTGAGCTGCGCTTCTCACCTTACTACATGGCGATGAAACACAAACTGCCTGTAGAAGGTGTAGTTGAAGCGGTTGTCGATGGCGTAGAGGCTGGTGTTCGTGATTTTGGTATCAAAGCTAACCTAATTGGCATTATGAGTCGTACATTCGGTACAGATGCATGTCAGCAAGAACTGGATGCCATCCTGACACAAAAAGACAAAATCGTAGCCGTTGATCTGGCCGGTGACGAACTGGGCCAACCAGGTGATCGCTTTGTTAAACATTTCACTCAAGTCAAAAATGCTGGTCTGAATGTAACGGTTCATGCAGGTGAAGCGGCTGGTGCCGAAAGCATGTGGCAAGCAATTCAAGAGCTAGGTGCTACTCGTATTGGTCATGGTGTCAAAGCTATTCACGATCCTAAACTGATGGATTACCTTGCAGAAAACCGTATTGGTATTGAGTCGTGTCTAACCTCTAACTTCCAGACCAGTACAGTAGAATCGCTCGCCAACCACCCGATCAAACAGTTCCTTGATCACGGTGTGCTAGCCTGTCTGAACACCGACGACCCAGCAGTGGAAGGCATTGAACTGCCATACGAATATGAAGTAGCCGCGCCGCAAGCGGGCCTATCACAAGATGAAATTCGTCAGACACAGATCAACGGCTTAGAACTGGCATTCATTTCGGATGCAGAGAAGCAAGAACTAAAGGATAAAGTTGCCAACCGCGCTTAATCTATTTACTAGCTTTTTATTTGGCCGACATTATGTGTCGGCTTTTTTGTATCTTCAGCAACTAGATATAGAGGTAGTATTTATTAGGTAGTAGTTTTCTAATACCAGAAATGCAAAAAGCCCGTTGCGTTAGCAACGGGCTTTTTTAATAGTGGCGGAGAGATAGGGATTTGAACCCTAGATACGCTATTAACGTATGCCGGTTTTCAAGACCGGTGCTTTCAACCACTCAGCCATCTCTCCACAAATTGTCATCGTCAGATTGGTGCACTGATGATGTTGTTACACGTATTACGAGTAACGATATTTGAAGCCTGGCGATGTCCTACTCTCACATGGGGAAGCCCCACACTACCATCGGCGCTATTTGCGTTTCACTTCTGAGTTCGGCATGGGATCAGGTGGGTCCACAACGCTATGGTCGCCAAGCAAATTCTTTAATCTGGAAAGCTGTTATTGTGTTCTCAACACATTCAATTTGTTCTTGCTTTGAGTCCATCAAAACCCTTTGGGTGTTGTATGGTTAAGCCTCACGGGCAATTAGTACAGGTTAGCTCAACGCCTCACAACGCTTACACACCCTGCCTATCAACGTTCTAGTCTCGAACAACCCTTTAGGACCCTCAAGGGGTCAGGGAAGACTCATCTCAGGGCTCGCTTCCCGCTTAGATGCTTTCAGCGGTTATCGATTCCGAACTTAGCTACCGGGCAATGCCATTGGCATGACAACCCGAACACCAGAGGTTCGTCCACTCCGGTCCTCTCGTACTAGGAGCAGCCCCCTTCAATCTTCCAACGCCCACGGCAGATAGGGACCGAACTGTCTCACGACGTTCTAAACCCAGCTCGCGTACCACTTTAAATGGCGAACAGCCATACCCTTGGGACCGACTTCAGCCCCAGGATGTGATGAGCCGACATCGAGGTGCCAAACACCGCCGTCGATATGAACTCTTGGGCGGTATCAGCCTGTTATCCCCGGAGTACCTTTTATCCGTTGAGCGATGGCCCTTCCATACAGAACCACCGGATCACTATG
>NZ_ACZN01000006.1 GCF_000176135.1 Vibrio coralliilyticus ATCC BAA-450
CCTCATCCTTACCAAGGATGCGCTCTACCACCTGAGCTATATCAGCACTCAAATTAGAGTGGAGCGGGCAGCGGGAATCGAACCCGCATCATCAGCTTGGAAGGCTGAGGTAATAGCCATTATACGATGCCCGCAACACGTAACTCTGTGAGCTATTTCCTTAAGAATATGGTGGAGGGGGACGGATTCGAACCATCGAAGGCAGTGCCAGCAGATTTACAGTCTGATCCCTTTGGCCACTCGGGAACCCCTCCAAATTTTTAATCCATTTCACTCATAAAGGAGAAATGGTGCCGACTACCGGAATCGAACTGGTGACCTACTGATTACAAGTCAGTTGCTCTACCTACTGAGCTAAGTCGGCATAAGTGGTGCGCATTCTATTGAAGGAATCTCTACCTTGCAATAGCTAAATTAAAAAAAAATGCGATTTTAACCAGTTTCTGCTTATTTGCTGAAAAATCGCACAATTTACTCGATAAAAGCGTTTTATCTCCGCCGAGTTATTTGGCAATTTGCGCGGGTTGTTGTATTTTCGCAGCTCTCTATCGCGAATCTCAGTTAGGAAGACTATGACGCCATATCTCTCTTTTAATCGTCAGCAATGGGCCGAATTGCGTAATTCCGTCCCGATGACGCTATCCGAAGAGGATCTCATTGAGCTACAGGGCGTCAATGAAAGCCTAACCATGGAAGAAGCGGTTGAGATCTACCTGCCACTTGCGCGTCTACTCAACTTGTATGTTGCCGCCAGACAAAGTCGTAACTCTGTTCTCAACAACTTTCTGGACAATCAGGAAAGTGCGCCGCCTTTTATTATTGGCATTGCAGGCAGTGTCGCGGTGGGGAAAAGCACAACGGCTCGTCTACTTAAAGCGCTACTTTCGCGCTGGGAAAATCACCCAAAGGTTGAACTGGTGACGACAGACGGTTTTCTTTACCCTAAAAAGGTATTGAACGATCGCGGGATCATGCATCGTAAAGGCTTTCCTGAATCTTATGATATCAAGCGTTTGGTCGAATTTGTTTCGGATGTGAAAGCTGGCAAGCCCAATCTTGAAGTTCCCGTCTACTCACATATCACTTATGACATTACCGACAATGTCAAAGTAGTAGACCGCCCAGATGTGTTGATCATTGAAGGACTCAATGTTCTGCAAAGTGGTATGGACTATCCACACGATCCCCATCGTGTGTTTGTCTCTGATTTCCTCGACTTCTCTTTATATGTCGATGCAGAATGTGATGTTATTGAACAATGGTACGTGGAACGCTTCCTGAAATTCCGCTTAGGTGCCTTCACCAAACCCGGCTCTTACTTTAGTCACTATACCGAACTGACTGAGAAAGCGGCGATAGAGAAAGCGCACTCAATCTGGCAATCAATCAACGGCATCAACCTCACGGCTAATATTTTGCCGACCAAGGGTCGTGCTCACCTTATCTTGAAGAAAGCTCGCGACCACAGAGTCGAAGAAGTACTGTTGCGAAAATAGCGAGAATCTATCAAGGGTTGATGACATAGCCTCAACCCTTCTCGACGTTCTATTTCAACTCAGCGCCGTACTGGTTTTCACCTTCTGTTCCTTTGAGGAAACCGCACTCAACTAGAATCCAAACACCACATATCAATGCAGCCAATGAACTGAAGGCTTGCAACGTGGTTGATTGTGCCATCTGCGTGGGATCGCCAGCTGGTACTGTCATGCGCCCTATCACCAAGGGAACATTCAATAGTAGCCACCAGCTCGATTTACCTCTGTCATGCCATCGCTTGGCCGTTATTGCTAAATCTGGGATCAGAACAACAATCAAAAACACGGGCAAAAGCAAATGCGCCTGACTGGGAAACAACACATTCATGCCAGCGGCAAAGCCCACAATTATTGTGTAATAGACCACATTCCATATCCAGTAGATCTTTCGCCCTACTCGCCCCTGAAATGAAAACAACAGCTCTTTCATCGACATGATTCCTTACCTAAAAATCAAAATGTTAATTTAGCACTTTTTGAAAACACTCTTTATCCATATCTCGAATATTCACCGTCAAGCTATGGACGTGACTGGCTTGCTCCTGCAACACATCCATCAACTGGCGTGAGAGGTCTCGCTTTTGCTCCGCTGTTCTCCCGTCAAGCAGTTCAAAACTAATATGGATAAAGTCAACGTTATCGCCATCTTCTCCAATCAGCCAATTATGGCAGCGTAGCGCTCGGGATTTCACGGAAGGCGCGTCAAAAAGCCCGCATTGAAGCGCCACTTGATGCAGGTCCTCCAATAGACCTTGCACATTCACGCGTTCATCGACGGAGTTAGAGTATTCCATTACTAAATTTGGCATTGTAGTCCTCAAATGTAAGAGAGTTTCAAAAAATCACTAAAAATACTCCATCACTATTACCAATTTCAGCTGCTATTTCCGAGCGAAAAACCAGCATAATGCATTATGGATCACTGCTGAGAGCAGAGCTTATACCAATTATGCGCGGCTATAGCGGTAACCATTAAGTCAGAACCGAACAAGACATGACACTAGTCATGATTTGGTCGCTTTAATCTGTTATATTCCTACGAAGATTTTTTACATTAATGAACTTTCTACATTAAATACAAAGGGAGATATTCCTATGCGTCGTCCTGTAGTGATGGGTAACTGGAAACTTAACGGCAGCAAAGCAATGGTAAAAGAGTTGCTAACTGGCCTTAACGCGGAACTTGAAGGTGTTGAAGGTGTTGACGTAGCAGTAGCTCCACCAGCGCTTTACATTGATCTTGCTGAGCGCGTTATCGAAGAAGGCGGTAACAAGATCATCCTAGGTGCTCAGAACACTGACCTGAACAACAGCGGTGCATTCACTGGCGACATGTCTCCAGAAATGCTGAAAGACTTCGGTGCTTCTCACATCATCATCGGCCACTCTGAGCGTCGTGAATACCACAACGAATCTGACGAGTTCATCGCGAAGAAATTTGCTTTCCTAAAAGAGAACGGCCTGAAGCCTGTTTTCTGTATCGGTGAATCAGAAGCTCAAAACGAAGCTGGTGAAACTGAAGCAGTATGTGCTCGTCAAATCAACGCAGTTATCGATGCATACGGTGTTGAAGCACTTAACGATGCGATCATCGCATACGAACCAATCTGGGCTATCGGTACTGGTAAAGCAGCAACTGCTGAAGATGCACAGCGCATCCACGCTTCTATCCGTGCACTAATCGCAGCGAAAGACGAAGCAGTTGCAGCTCAAGTTGTCATCCAATACGGTGGCTCTGTTAAGCCAGAAAACGCTGAAGCTTACTTCTCACAACCAGACATCGACGGTGCTCTAGTGGGTGGTGCTTCTCTTGATGCGAAGAGCTTTGCAGCAATTGCTAAAGCAGCGGCAGCAGCTAAAGCGTAATTTTTCCTTTAGGAAAATTCTTATTAAGGTCAGCGCAAGCTGGCCTTTTTTGTGTCTCACACATCAATCAAGTATCCTACGCTTTTCCGCCCCAAAAGTAGTTGTACCGAATGCAGGATAAGCACGGCCTTTTGACTGGCCCCATCCCTCTCGTGCTCCGTCAGATGACCATTCCGATGACTTTCGGCATGGTGGCTATTCTGATGTTCAACTTAGTGGATACCTTTTTTATCTCTCTGCTCGGAACTGAAGCCCTTGCTGCCATCAGCTACACTTTTCCGGTGACCTTCGCGGTCAACTGCATCACGATGGGGATTGGCGTCGGGCTATCAGCCAATATCGGCCGCTTACTCGGGCAAGGACAATCCGAAGATGCAGCACGCTTCTCAAGTCATGGATTGGTTCTAGCGGTGACGTTAGTCGCGCTTGCATCTGGCTTAGGCTACTTCACCATTGACCCATTGTTCCTTGCTCTTGGTGCAGAACAAGAACTGCTGCCCCTGATAAACCAGTACATGCACATCTGGTACCTGACGATTCCATTACTTGTTGTCCCCATGGCAGGCAATAGCGCAATTCGTGCGACCGGGGATACCAAAACACCCGCCAAAATCATGATGCTTGCGGGCTTAATCAATGGCGTGCTCGATCCATTACTGATTTTTGGTTATGGGCCATTTCCTGAACTTGGGATCCAGGGTGCCGCCATCGCCAGTGCCCTAAGCTGGTTTGGCGCCTTAATCGGCTCACTGTATGTGTTGGTGAAAAGAGAAAAACTTCTCGCCTTACCCCACTTCAAAACACTATGGGCTGACTGGCGACAAATCCTAAAAATTGGCACTCCGGCAGCTCTCTCCAACGCGATGAACCCGTTGTCCGGTGCCATTCTGATGATGCTACTCTCCAGCCACGGCACCGCGGCAGTGGCCGCTTATGGTGCTGCCCAGCGGGTTGAATCCATCCTCATCATTGTATTGATGTCGCTAACTTCAACTTTGACACCATTTATTGCTCAGAATGTTGGGGCGAATAACCCTCAACGTAGCTTCGCTGGGCTATTCCTCAGCATGCGCTTTTCGCTGCTTTTCCAGTTTGGGATTTTTATCATGATGGTTCCGCTGAGCATTCCACTCGCGGCGCTTTTCTCTCAAGAACAAGCGGTGAAAGATCTGCTTTGGCACTATTTGCTTGTAGTGCCATTTAGTTACGGTTTTCAGGGAATCATCATGATGTTGGTGTCTGGCCTGAATGCACTGCATGAGCCGCTCAAAGCATTCCAATGGAGCTTTATGCGCTTGTTCATCTTTACCTTGCCTTGTGCATGGATTGGTAGCTACCTGTACGATATTGAAGGGCTATTTATAGGCATTGCGCTCGGCAATATATTGGGTGGCGTCCTGGGCTATCTTTACGCGTTGAGAGTCCGACGCCAATTCTTAGCAGAAGCCACATAGCAAAACACCGACCTTCAAGGTCGGTGTTTTTTTGATTCTTTACCGCTTAGTCGGCGATAAGCTCATCTTCTTCGGTGTCGAGCTCAACATCCAACGGTTCTTGAGACAAGATGACCCCAGTATTATCAGCGTAGAGGTAATCTTCGGGAATGAAGGTGACGCCTCCGAAATTCACTGGCACATCCACCTCACCCACACTCTGCGATACCGCCCCAACCGGAATTGAAGCGAGAGCTTGAATGCCAATACTCATGTCTTCCAGTTCATCGACCTCACGAACACAGCCATAAACGACTAGGCCTTCCCATTCGTTTTCTTCAGCCAGTGACGCCAATTCTGCATCAATCAAAGCACGACGTAATGAACCTCCACCATCAATCAGCAGTACCCGACCTAAACCATCCTGTTCGAGTACTTCTCGAATCAGACCGTTGTCTTCAAAACACTTCACCGTCGTGATCTGTCCAGCAAATGAGGCGCTGCCACCAAAATTGCTAAACATAGGTTCTACTACATCTACTTGTTCTGAGTAAATGTCACATAAAGCCGACGTATTGTATTCCATAGTGTTCCTTCCCATACGGTTCGTCATCTCCATCGAGTATATAGGGACATTAAGTCATTGCAATGACAAGACTCAATTAACTGGCCAGAGTTTGAGCTATAACCACACCAGCAAACAATAAGTTAGTCACCAGCGAGCACTTCACAATGACTGGCATCATAGGGGCGATTTGCGCAGGCTGCTCTGCCTGCCACACGGCTTTACCATGCTTGTAAATCACCAGCACGCTCAATAAGAACGGTAAGCTCAGCCAAACAGGTACCGGCTGAAGCAGCAGATAGACAATAAACGCAACGACAGCCCCTGCCAATAGCATCGTGTGGTAGTGCTTCGCATTCTTCTGCCCAAGGCGCACCGCAACTGTGCGCTTTCCGCATTCTTCGTCGTTTTCAATATCTCGCATATTATTAATGTTCAACACAGCGACGGCGAGTAAACCACAACCTATAGCGGGTAAAACCAACAAAGGCGCGACGATACCAGTATGGAGGAAGAAAGTGCCGGCGACGCCAAGCAAACCAAAAAAGATAAAGACGGACACATCACCCAGCCCGACATAACCATAAGGCTTATTACCCACGGTGTAGGCGATGGCGGCAACAATTGCCAGCACACCTAAGCCGATGAAAGCCAAAATACTTTGTAGACTGTCGAGTGCATAAAAAACGAGGGCTAAACCAACAAGCATGGTCAAAATGATATTAATCACGATCGCCTGTTTCATGTCAGCCTGAGTCACAGCGCCCGACTGGATCGCGCGCATTGGCCCGAGACGTTTGTCGTTATCTGTGCCTTTTACCGCATCACCATAATCGTTGGCTAAGTTGGACAGGATCTGCAATAACGTCGCAGTGAGAAACGCTAAGATAGCAATCATCCAAGAAAACTGATGAGTAGAATATGCCAGCACACTACCGGTTAAGATCGATACCAGTGCCAATGGCAGTGTTTTTGGTCGAGCAGCGTCGAGCCAGATACGTAAGGACTGTTTCATACTGACTAGTGTAGTCTCATAATCGAGTGCTAGAATTGTGGCACATCAAAGTTAGCGTAGAAACAAAAAAAGGCCACCGAAGTGACCTTTTCTAAATCTTGAGTAAGTTTACGCTTACTTAACGCGACCTACGTATTCACCAGAGCGAGTGTCCACTTTAATCACTTCACCAATAGAGATGAACAGAGGCACTCGTACAACAGCACCCGTTGTTAGTGTTGCTGGCTTACCGCCTGTACCTTGAGTATCACCTTTAAGGCCTGGGTCGGTATCCGTTACTTCCAGCTCAACGAAGTTTGGTGGCGTTACAACGATTGGGTTACCGTTCCAAAGAGTTAGCATACAAGAGTCGTTTTCAACCAACCACTTCGCATTTTCGCCAACTGCTTTTACATCCGCTGCAATTTGTTCGAATGTTTCGTTGTTCATGAAATGGTAGAATTCACCGTCGTTGTACAGGTAGTCCAGATCGATATCCATTACGTCCGCAACTTCTACAGTGTCGCCTGACTTAAATGTTTTCTCTAGAACTTTGCCTGAAAGCAGTTTACGGATTTTAACGCGGTTAAATGCCTGACCTTTGCCTGGTTTTACATACTCGTTTTCGAGAATGACACAAGGCTCATTATCAAGCATAATTTTAAGACCGCCTTTGAATTCATTCGTGCTAACAGTAGCCATTTTTTCCTCTTACCATTCTTCGAGTTAAATTTAATGCCGCACATCATAACCCGAAAAGTCGAATCTGTTGAGCAAAACTGGCTCAAACAGCTAGCGAATGGGATCTCTGATCCTGAAAAACTTCTGCTGCAACTGGAAATTGATCCTTCTCCGTGGCAGAGCGGGTTTGAAGCGCGCAAGCTATTCGCCCAACGAGTTCCGCAAAGTTTTGTTGATCGAATGGAGAAAGGCAATCCGTTTGATCCCTTGCTGCGTCAGGTTTTACCACTCTCAGAAGAATTCGATGTGCATTCTGGGTATTCAACCGATCCTCTCGATGAACAAGACAATCAGGTACCGGGGCTACTGCATAAATATCGTAACCGAGCATTGATGATCGTGAAAGGAGGGTGTGCGATCAACTGTCGCTATTGCTTCCGTCGTCATTTCCCATATAACGAAAACAAAGGCAATAAATCTGTATGGTCGCAGAGCCTAGATTATGTACGACAGCACCCAGAGCTGAACGAAATCATTCTTTCAGGAGGGGATCCTCTAATGGCCAAAGATGAAGAACTTCAATGGCTCATCGGGCAAATTGCAGATATTCAGCACATTAAACGCTTGAGAATTCACTCTCGCCTACCTGTTGTGATTCCAGCTCGCATCACCACCACCTTCACCAAGCTGCTCGCCGGTACTCGCCTGCAGGTCATTCTCGTCACGCACATTAATCATGCCAATGAGATCAATCAGGAACTGAGAGATGCGTTAAGTTCACTCCGCCGTGAGGGTGTTACTCTTCTCAATCAAGGCGTCATGCTTAAAGGTGTCAATGACAGTGTTGAAGCTCAAGTGGCACTCAGCGAGTCGTTATTTGATGCGGGCGTGCTGCCCTACTACATTCATGTATTAGATAAGGTACAGGGCGCGGCGCACTTTTTTATCTCTGATCAGCAAGCCAAACAGATCATGGCGGGCGTCATTGAGCGGGTTTCTGGTTATCTGGTACCGAAACTCACCCGTGAAATCGGCGGCCGAGCCAGTAAAACGCCACTGGATTTACATTTAGAATAATGATGAAAAACAAACAAGGTTTTACTCTGATTGAACTGGTGATCGTGATTGTGGTGCTCGGCATTTTGGCCGTGACGGCCCTGCCTCGATTGCTCAATTTGCAGTCCAATGCCCGCACTTCGGCTTTGCAAGGTTTGAAAGGAGCCATGCAGGGTGCCAACGAGCAGGTGATTGGTCTGGCATCAGTAGAGAATCTAAATGCGCTTTCCAGCGCAACACTAACCATTGAAGGCGATGACGTCGCGATCGTTTACGGTTACCCGAAAGCAGACAATGCTAACGCTTGGTCACAATTACTGGAAACCACCATTGAAGACGCCACATTTGGGTCAGACGGTGCCGATTGGTATTTCAGCAATACCGATCCCAATGATGGTGTGATTCTTTACCTCCCAGCCGACCGCCGTCAGACAGCACAAAATTGCTACCTGCAATACAGTGAAGCCACCTCCTCCTCAGAACCGAGCTTTAGCCTGACCACTTCCGGCTGTTAACCGCTATTTATCCTTAAGACAAATATCTTTTGTTCGCCTAAACCGAGACCACTCTGCATACTTCGCGGTTTAGGAGAACACTATGTACATTTTGCAAGATTCCTTGCTCGACTTAGGCCCCTTTGATTGGCATGCCCTCCTGTGCTGCGCGATAAATGGCCTTCTCATTGGTGTCGAACGTCAAACAAGGGGCAAACCAGTCGGTATAAGAACTTCCATTCTGATCATCGCTGGTACTTATCTGTTTATGTCAATGGCAGCCTCTCTTTCGCCTAACACCTTAGATCAAGCGCGAGTGCTGGGTCAGATCATTACTGGTGTTGGATTCTTAGGCGCTGGAGTGATGATGACATTGGACGGTAAAATCCATGGCGTAACGTCAGCTGCCGTGATTTGGTTGCTGGCAGCCTTGGGACTTATGATTGGTCTTGGCTATTTGCAGCAATCTGTTGTCATTACAGTATTGGCACTGATTGTTTTGCTCGGGGTCGATAAAGCCGAGAATCGAATTCAGGCCCTACGTCGTGGCGTGCATCAGAAAATTCAGCGGCGCAGGAGCTCAAACATCAAAGAGAATTCCCCCTCGCGCGAGACATAAAAAAACCACCCAATTGGGTGGTTTTCTTTTATTCATTGCTGCTTAGAATAACTCTTCCGCAACTTTGTAAAGGTCTTCACGTACTGGACGTTTCATGTTTTCAATCGCGTCGATAATATCGTGATGAACCAGTTGTTCTTTCTGGATACCGACACAACGGCCGCCTTTACCATCCATCAGTAGGTGGACAGCATAGTTACCCATACGAGAAGCTAATACACGGTCAAATGCGGTTGGACGACCACCACGTTGGATGTGACCCAATACTGTCGCACGAGTTTCACGGCCTGTTGCCGTTTCAATCTCTTTAGCCAACTCATTGGCGTCCATCATCAGCTCAGTCAGAGCAATGATCGCGTGCTTCTTACCTTTCTTGATGCCGTCTTGGATATTGTTGATCAGCTTCTGCTTATCCAGTCCCGTTTCTGGTGTGATGATGTACTCACAACCGCCAGCAATCGCAGACATCAAAGTCAGATCGCCACAATGACGACCCATGATCTCTACAATAGAGATACGCTGGTGAGATGAAGAGGTATCACGCAGGCGGTCAATCGCATCAATAACAGTGTTGAGCGCCGTCAGGTAACCGATAGTGTAATCAGTACCAGCAATATCGTTATCGATGGTGCCTGGTAGACCAACACATGGGTAACCCATTTCTGTTAGTTTCTTCGCACCCATGTATGAACCGTCACCGCCAACAACAACTAACGCTTCAATACCATGTTTTTTAAGGTTTTCGATCGCTTTTTCACGCACAGCAACGTCTTTGAATTCAGGGAAACGTGCAGAGCCTAGGAAAGTACCACCTTTGTTGATCACATCAGATACGCTTGAACGATCAAGCTTCTTGATACGGTCTTCGTACAGGCCCAAGTATCCATCATAAACGCCGAAAACTTCTAAACCTTCCGATAGAGCTGTGCGAACCACGCCGCGTACTGCCGCGTTCATGCCTGGTGCGTCACCGCCACTTGTCAAAACACCGATCTTCTTAATCATGCTCACCCTCGATTTTTGGGAATCTTATTTCAATTTTTACGTCAGCAATTTTCAGCCAAATTACTGACAAGATTCTTATAGCTGCGCAATATGTTACCTTGACGGGCAAGGAATACTACTTTTATTTGCACGAAATTATGTAACTTTTCTACTTATGTAAGAGTATTACAGCTTTGCGCTTTCACTGATTTGATACATATCAGGATCACAGTGAATTGTCGTCCCGATGAAAAGATAGTCAATAAGCGCGGTTTTGTCGCTGCGGGCTACCCCTTCCTAATCCTGGTTTACCAATCTTGGATTTTTTGCTCTTTCTCTGGCCCGAAAACTACTGAATAAGGATCCTGGTGGATCAATACATCGGCATGGGGGAATAGCTCAAGTAGCTGATTCTCAACCTGATCGGAAATGCGATGTGCTTCAATCAAAGGAATCTGATCCTCAAGCTCCAAGTGCAGCTGAATGAAACGTGTTGGACCTGACATACGGGTCCTCAATTGATGAACTCCTAAGACTCCATCGACAGACAGGCAGCATGCTTTGATCGCTTCCAGCTCTTCATCTGGCAACTTACGGTCCAGTAAGGTCTGAATCGCTTCCCGTACCATCTGCACAGCGCTATAAAGAATGTACAGACCAATGCCCACTGCAAACACGGCATCTGCCTGAGTTACACCGAACCAACTCAAACCAAGCGCCAACATAATCGCAGCGTTCATGTACAAATCGGACTGATAATGCAAAGAGTCCGCAGCAATGGCCTGGCTGCCCGTTTTCCTCACAACATGTTTCTGGAACTGCACCAGAGCGAAAGTGACCGCAATGGCAAACATACTGACGTACACCCCGTACTCGGGAGATTGCAATTCATGAGGCCTGAAGAAGCGCTCAACACCATTGAGAATAAGAAATACCGCAGAGCCAGAGATAAACATCGCCTGAGCCAATGCAGCCAGAGACTCCGCTTTGCCGTGGCCAAAGGTGTGTTCCCTGTCGGCAGGTTGCAGTGAATACCTGACGACAAAAAGGTTGACCAGAGAAGCGGCAATATCAAGCATAGAGTCAATCAATGAGGCGAGTAAGCTGACCGAGCCCGTTACCCACCACGCCGCCAGTTTTACCACCAGCAGTAACGTCGCGACAATCGTAGCTGTCCAAGCAGCCAGTGTCACCAAGCGCGCATATTCGTGTTTCATAAAGTAAAGCGTTTGAAAAACATTACCTTAAGTATAACCCGCAAATTATTGAATAAAAATGATACAAAAAAAGGCGGCCAATTGGCCGCCTGAATCTGCATACAAATATCAGCTGTCGCTAAAACGCTCCTGCATCTTCTCTAAACGCTTTTCAGAGCGCTCTTTCTGCAGCTCAACATATTTGGTTTTCTGCTCCGGTGTCAGAATGCTCAGCATCTGATGTTGCTTTTCAAGCATCTTCACTCTGCGCTCAGTCTGCTTCTCAACCATTTGCTTAGCCAGCTCGTTGGCTGCTGCTTCATCGAATGTATCAGCGAGTAGCAACGCCTGAACCTTTTCTTTATTAGCCTGCATCTCTGCATGATGGCTTTCAAAGTTATCTTTGAACTTCGCTTTCATTTCCGTTTTGTTGGCTTGGCGCATTTCTTTCAGTTGATCTTTTTGCGCATCGGTCAAGTCCAGCTGGCGCATAATGCCGCGGTCAAAGCCAAATTCACCATGTGGGCCTTTCTTGTGGTCTTTACCACCGTAAGCAAATGCACTCGCGGTACCTAATGTGAGGGGAAGAACAACGGCAGCCAATACCAGTTTCTTTGCAGTTTTCATAATCGTACCTTTCATATCCAGAGGGATGGAATCAAGCTGTCTCGACAGCGCTTGAGTGTAGATTACGAACTGCAACGTAAAGTGACGTCTAGAGAGCGTAAAGAATCGTAAAGAGCAAAAATTAAACTAAAGCTCTCGACGAATAATCAGTAATATTAGTGTAACCGATATGATTGAGAGACGTATTCCATGGCCAACATCCTATTGATTGACGATGACACCGAACTGACCAGCCTGCTCAAAGAAGTACTGACATTTGAAGGTTATCGCGTATCTGAAGCCAACGACGGAGAAGCAGGGCTTGAAGCCATTAACGACAGCATAGATTTAGTGCTGCTCGATGTCATGATGCCTAAGCTGAATGGAATGGAAACCCTTAAGCGCTTGCGTGAACACTGGGAAACCCCTGTCTTGATGCTGACTGCGAAAGGCGAAGAAATTGACCGTGTCATTGGCTTGGAACTAGGCGCTGACGATTATCTACCAAAACCTTTCAGTGACCGTGAATTGCTGGCCCGAATCCGTGCTATTTTACGTCGCACTCAATCGAAAGGCGGCAACAAAAACAGTGATTGTATTCAGTATCAGGACATCAAAATCTATCCGGGCAGCAGGAAGCCTACTGCCAAGAGCAGTACCTAGATCTGACCACCACGGAGTTCGCACTCCTGAGCCACTTTGTCCAGCATCCAGGCGAAACGCTGACCAAAGAAACGCTCAGCTTAGATGTTCTGGGCAAACGCTTAGCAGCATTTGACCGCGCCATTGATATGCACGTATCCAACCTACGCAAAAAACTGCCTGAGCGCGAAGATGGCAAGTCTCGTATTAAAACGCTGCGCGGACGCGGCTATTTGCTGGTTGAGGAAAGTTGATGCGTCTGCCTAAGATCACCAGCCTATACGGGCGTATCTTTGCCATCTTCTGGTTTACCATGTTTTTGGTGCTGATCGCCGTGCTGTCGTTACCTCATTTGGATCCAAGAAAATCGAGGGATATTCCGACCGATCATTATAAAAAACTCATCGGGATCAAACAGAAGATAGAGAAGAACTTTGCGCGCGAACAGGATCTTCGCCGGATTATATTCCAGCTTGAAGGTCCAAAGCGTTCACCACGCGATCCCCACCCTCGCTTTGTTCTGACAGATCTGGAAGGCAATATTCTGACCACGCGTGACCGCAAAGATTTCAAACTCAAAGCCGTACAGAACTTTATCACCAGTATCGAAAACCCTGAACATCCTAAGCAAAGATTGTATGGCCACTATATGGTGGCAGGCCCACTTCCCATTACTCTGGCTAAGAGAGATCTTCTGCTCTACGTCGGCATGAAGTGGAATCAACCATCACCATTTTTGATTCGCCTGTTTGATAAACCATTTCAGCTGCTGTTCGCAGTGATGCTGGTCAGCACTCCTCTACTGCTTTGGTTAGCATGGGCGTTAAGTCAACCCGCTCGTAAGTTGGAGCGCGCTGCTAAACGGGTCGCGAAAGGCGAATTTTTTGTCGACCCACAACTGGAAAAAGGCACGTCTGAATTCCGTCAGGCTGGTAAAAGCTTTAACCAGATGGTTGAAGCAGTAAATCAGATGATCTCTGGTCAACAGCGCTTGTTATCCGACATTTCACATGAGTTACGCTCTCCACTGACTCGATTGAGAATGGCCACGGCCTTAGCGTCACGCAAGCAAGGAGAGAGCCCTGAACTCAATCGAATTGATACCGAGGCACAGCGATTAGAACAGATGATCGGCGAACTTCTCGAGCTGTCTCGAATGCAAGTCGACAGCCATGTTGAGCGTGAACAACAACCTATTGGTAGCCTGTGGGAAGCGATACTCTCTGATGCGCAATTTGAAGCCGAACAGATGCACAAAACACTCCGCTACGATGCTATTCCAGAGCGTACCATTTCGGGCAATCCTAAATTACTGATGAGTGCTGTTGACAATATTGTGCGTAACGCCATTTATTACGGTAAAGACGTCATTCAGGTGTCACTGAGCATCCATTCTGATCAGCTCACAATTGCTGTCGATGACAATGGCGAAGGTGTTCCCGAGCAAGAACTGGAAGCCATTTTCCGACCTTTCTATCGGGTCTCGACCGCACGAGATCGCCACAGCGGCGGTACAGGTTTAGGATTAGCGATCACCGAAAACGCGATTCGACAGCACAGTGGCTCCATACAAGCACTGCGCAGTGAGCTCGGAGGCTTGAGAGTAGAAATTCGTCTACCACTCGTACCCATGCAATAACCTTATAAAAACACAGTTGATAATGGATCTCATTATCACTTAAAGTAAATCCTTCAATTACGGAGGATTTACTATGTCTCACACTTTCCCAGAATTACCTTACGCATACGACTCACTCGAACCTTACATTGATGCTAAAACCATGGAAGTCCATTACAGCAAGCATCACCGCACTTACTTCGACAAATTCGTTGCTGCGGTCAAAGGGACGGAGCTGGAAGATGCCTCACTAAGCGACATCTTCGCCAATATATCTCAGCACTCTCCTGCTGTACGCAACAATGGTGGTGGCTACTACAACCATATCCTTTACTGGAATTGCATGGCACCCGGTGCAGGTGGTGAACCTGAAGGTGAATTAGCCAAGGAAATTGACGCTACTTTCGGTGGCTTCGAGCAGTTTAAATCTCTGTTTGCCGAAGCAGCCATCAATACATTTGGCTCCGGCTTTGCCTGGCTAGTTGTCAAAGATGGCAAGCTGCACATTGCATCCACCAGCAATCAGGACAACCCTTTAATGGATGTTGCGAGCGTTCAAGGTGAGCCTATTTTAGCGCTGGATGTATGGGAACACGCTTACTACATCAGCTATCAAAACCGTCGCCCTGAATACATTGACGCTTGGTGGAATGTGGTTAACTGGGATGTGGTTAGCGAGAACTATGCAGTAGCACTAGCGCAAAACGCATAGCAAAAACTCACCATTTCAGGCTTGGCGGCATTTTAAAGCCGCCTTATACTGCTTAGCTTCCCAGCAGATGATAAGAAATTAACACTATGTTCGATATCGCCCTTTATGAGCCTGAAATTGCCCCAAATACAGGAAACATCATTCGCCTGTGTGCTAACTGTGGTGCAAACCTGCATTTAATTGAGCCATTAGGGTTTGATTTAGAAGAGAAAAAAGTCCGCCGCGCTGGGCTAGACTACCATGACTTAGCACGTGTCACTCGCCATAAAAACTATCAAGCGTTTGTTGAGTACCTAGAAAAAGAGCGTCAAACCTTCCGCATTTTTGCCTGTACGACAAAAACAACTGGTCATCACGTCGACGCAAATTTTCAACAAGGCGATGTTCTATTGTTTGGCCCAGAAACCCGTGGCCTGCCAGCAGAGTTGATTGAGAGTATGCCAATGGAACAGCGCATTCGCATCCCAATGATGCCCGATGCTCGCAGCCTCAATTTATCTAACGCAGTCGCCATTATCGCTTTTGAAGCTTGGCGTCAGATGGGCTTTGAAGGTGCTCAATAGCATCAAAAATTGGATATAAAAAACGGACTCAAATGAGTCCGTTTTTTATATTTACCGAAATTCAGACAGGTCTATGGGCGAGCCACAAAACCAACCGCTTCGTATGCTTTCTTTAGTGTCTCAGCTGCGCGAGCTGAGGCTTTTTCAGCACCCTGCTTCATCACTTGATCCATGTATGCGCGATCTGCACGAATACGATGATATTCAGCTTGAATAGGCTCGAGCATCGCTACAATCGCTTCACCCACATCTTTCTTAAATGGACCGTACATCTCAACACCTTGGTATTGCGCTTCGATCTCTTCAAAGCTCTTACCTGTTGCTGCCGAGTAAAGACCCATTAAGTTAGAGATACCCGCTTTGTTATCCCAATCATGGGCAATACGTGGTGGCGTTTCTGCATCTGTCTGAGCTTTGTTGATCTTCTTGATGATCGATTTAGGCTCTTCGAGCAGAGTAATCACGTTCTTACGGTTATCGTCTGATTTCGACATCTTCTTCGTCGCATCCTGAAGACTCATAACACGTGCATTCACAGTCGGAATGTACGGTTCTGGCACTTGGAAGATTGGCTGCTCAGGCGAGTAGATATTGTTGAATCGGTTAGCGATATCACGAGCTAGCTCAAGGTGCTGTTTCTGGTCACTACCCACAGGTACTTGGTGTGCACCGTATAGCAGGATGTCCGCTGCCATTAGTACAGGGTAATCGAACAGGCCAACGTTCACGTCGCCAAACTGGCTTGAGCTGTCTTTCGAATAGCGGGCAGACTTATCTTTAAACTGAGTCATACGGCTCAGCTCGCCCATCTGGGTGTAACAGTTAAGAAGCCAACCAAGTTGAGCATGCTCTGGTACGTGTGACTGAACAAATAGCGTGCTCTTTTGTGGATCAACACCAACTGCCAGACAGATCGCTAATGCGTCTAGAGTCGCTTCATGCAGTGCTTTCGGCTCCTGACGAACCGTGATCGCATGAAGGTCTACAACACAATATTGGCAATCGTAATCGTCTTGCATCTGTTGCCATTGACGTAGAGCACCCAAGTAGTTACCGATACTTAGTTCACCTGATGGTTGAACACCACTCAATACAATGGGTTTGCTCATGGGAATAGTTCCTTTGACTTCTTATCTAAAAAATGAAAAAAACCGTGTGGATTCTAGCCACACGGTTCACTCAGTGTACTCATTAACGAGTATTTTGGAAGATCTTTTGTTGCCACTAAGCGGAAACCGCTACCACATCCACTAGATCTGCGATTGTGTCTGCAACAAAATCCGGTTGAGACTGCGAAATTGGCTCGCCGTGATTGTATCCGTAAGTCAAACCGAACGAAGCGCAACCCGCATTTTTCGCTGCCAGAATGTCATTCTTGGAATCGCCCACCATCAACATTTCTTGTGGCTGACAACCATGTTTCTCAAGCAACCAGGTCAATGCCATTGGGTTCGGTTTTTTCTCTGGGAAAGTATCACCACCAATCACATCAACAAAGTACTTATCAATGCCGTGCTTTGCCAACACATCAGGTACGAACTTCGAAGGCTTGTTGGTCACCAGCGCCATTGTAAAACCCGCTTTGTGCAGCTCGGCCAAGGTTTCTTTAACCGCAGGGTAAAGGTGGCTTAGCTTGTGCCCGCTTTGCTCATAATAATCATCGAAAGAACACGAGCTTTGGCATGCAGTTCTGGATCCAAATCAGGCGATACCGTTAGACTGCGACTCAGCGAGCGCCCAATAAGAACATCAGCGCCGTTCCCTACGTAGTCACGAACTTGCTCTTCCGTTACTGCTGGGTAACCTAGTGCTTGTACAGCCTGGTCAGCAGCCACGGCTAGGTCAGGCACGCTATCCAATAACGTTCCATCCAAGTCAAACGCGATAAGTTTAATATTGCTCATTCAATTACTCTGCCTTTGCTAATTCAGCACGCATCTGGTCTATGACTTCTTTGTAGTCAGGTTGGTTGAAGATCGCGGAACCCGCCACAAACATATCCGCACCCGCTTCAGCGATTTCTCGAATGTTGTCCACTTTGACACCACCATCAATTTCCAGACGGATATCGCGGCCAGACTCATCGATCATCTTGCGCACTGCGCGTAGCTTATCCAATGTTTTAGGGATGAAAGATTGACCACCAAAACCTGGGTTCACTGACATCAAAAGAATCATATCGATCTTATCCATGATGTATTCAAGGTGAGAAAGTGGTGTTGCTGGGTTTAGTACCACACCCGCTTTACAACCATGTTCTTTGATCAGTTGCAGTGTGCGATCAACGTGTTCAGACGCTTCAATGTGGAAGGTAATCATAGACGCACCGGCTTTGGCAAAATCCGGAATAATACGATCGACTGGCTTCACCATCAGATGCACATCAATCGGTGCAGTAATACCGTAATCACGCAGAGCCTGACAGATAGGAGCTCCAAAAGTCAGGTTAGGAACGTAATGGTTATCCATAACGTCGAAGTGAACCACATCTGCACCCGCTGCGAGCACTTTTTCAACATCTTCACCAAGACGAGCCATGTCTGCAGACAAAATGGATGGAGCGATAAGGAAATCTTTCATACCTGACCTCTAGAATTTATTGGGCAAAACCATTGAATACAAGTTGAGCGCAATTCTACCGAAGCTAAAGGCCAGAAGATAGATGAGATAAGAGAAATGTCGTTAGTGCTGATCGTCTGGCTTAAACAATGCCAGTAGTTCATCCACTTTATTACGCCCAGCGCCATTGCGGCTGATGGTGCGCTTCACTTTAACAACATTGAGTTCCGCACCGTGGTACAAGCGGCGGGTGAGCGTGGTATCGTGATTAGAAATCAACACCGGAATATGGCGCTCTTTCGCCGCTCTTTCAGCTACATCCGCCAAGGCTGCCTGATCATCTAACGTAAAACCGTTACCGGCATAGGAGGTAAAGTTGGCGGTATTAGACAGTGGCGCATACGGCGGGTCGCAATACACTACACTGCCTTTACGAGCACGTTTAAAGGTATCGGTATAGCTTTCACATACAAACGTCGCTTTCTTGGCTTTTTTGGCAAAGAATTCCAGCTCAGCTTCAGGGAAGTATGGCTTTTTATACGAGCCAAAAGGAACGTTAAAACCACCTTTCTTGTTGTAGCGACAGAGGCCGTTAAAACCGAAACGGTTCATATACAGAAAAGCCAAAGAACGGTACATCACGTCGTCCGTCGCATTAAACTGCGCTCGGATCGACAAATAAGCTTCTTTGCGATTATTCTCAGGCACAAACCAACGCTTTGCTTCGGAAATATACGCTTCCGGGCTCTCTTTGAGTAAGTTGTAGAGATTAATCAAATCTGGGTTGATGTCTGCAAGTAGGTACTGCTCATAGTCAGTATTCAGGAAAACCGAACCAGCGCCAACGAACGGTTCAACCAGCTTACGCCCTTCAGGCAAGTATCGCTGGATATCTTCGACAAGTCCGTATTTTCCACCTGCCCATTTCAGGAAGGCACGCTGCTTCTTCATCTACTGCTCTATCTATCAACCACAAATTAAGGCTGCGGAATGTAACATATTTTCCCGCTAAGCTCAGCGTTATTTCACTCGATCAATTTCACGGTGGACCTGACTGAGAGATTTAGCCCAAGGATCCAGCTGCTGTATATCAGCTGGAAGCGCTTCAACGGCATCTCTCGCCACCTGAATGGTTGGATAGTTTTGATAAGTGATGATAAACCACTCTACTTCGTTGCGAACAGTCGGGTATATATACACATTGTCAGCCAAATTATGCTTATCTAAGAAGACTTGTACATCCTCCAGAGAACGCACAGCGGCTAATTGAAGGGTATAACTGCGAGGGGAGAAGCTCTTCAGCTCATCTTTCGTGAAAGAAAACTTCACAATCGGCTTTTCTACCTGAGTGGCAACCTCAGTTTGTGCGGCAGGCTCAGCCACCGCACTCGCTGTTGTGTCAGGTACATCCACTTTAGGGACTGATTGCTCAACCACTTCTTGTATCGTTGTCGTGTCGACTTTCTCAGGCTTACCTTCCAACAGTGCATCTACGACTTCTGAGGTAATCACAACGCGCTGATGATCATCCGAAGCATTACCTACACTCGAAGTTTGCTCGGTCACTGCCGGAGGAAGGGATTCCGAATCATCTTCTGCCGAAGACAACATAGGATCAGAAATCGGCTCTTCACTTATTGAGCCTTGCTGTTCAGTATCAGATTGAGCATCAACCGGTAACGTTGGAATCACAGTCTGCTCGATAGAGTCTGTCATCTGTTGCGCTTTGTCATCTGGCGAAGGTTGGCCCATCATCCACCAATAACCACCACCTATCAGCACCAGCAACGTAATCACCACCAATGCAATATTGATTGGTGAACCAATGATTGAGCGGATAATGATCCTTTTTTCCACTTTATGATCCCCTAAAGCCATAATCTCACCCGGACGACGGGCAACAGTTCGGTATGCGTTACGTACACGCTTCTCTCTCTCATCTTCGACAAAGCGAATCACCAGGTGTTCAAAGAATCGATCCGCTTCAGCCTGGGTCAGCGCTTCAATCTCTAAATCAATCGGCTTGTGATCCTGACCATAGCTAAGGCGGGTCAACAACACATCAAGACTATTGGACTGAGCGAACAAAACCACGTTGATTGTCCAAGCCGGATTTTCCTGCGCTTCGAGAATCAACATCCACAATTCAGAGACAAAGGATTCCTGCAGTAAATCGGCATCATCAACGACGATAACAGCATCGCAGCTTTCCCCTTCCATCTGGCGGGCAAAACTTTCGGCTAATGGGTCGGCAGGATTGAACATCGGCTCAGAAAAGAGCTGAGTCAGAATCATGGTGCGGCGTTGTTGGTCATCCTGACTTGGATGACACATCAGGAGCGATTGGTTTTTATCTGACGCCCACGCTTCAAGGTATCGTTGGGCGAGCCAAGATTTACCGGCTCCTGATGCACCGCCAACAGTGACTAAGTTTGACCCGAAGTTAGTCAGCAATTGCATTCGCTCAAGCAATTCTACTTGAGAATCTAACTCCAACACACGGGATTCATGCGTCAAACTCATTCAACCATCCTAATGACAGTCCACTGTCTAAAGAAAAGAACTTAGATATCGCGACAAAAATCGATCGCTTGCTTGATGACCGATTCAGGCACACCTTTAACTACTTCTGCGCTGCCGATGCTGGTTGGCAACACTAAACGCAGTTCACCAGAGAGCACTTTTTTATCGCGCATCATGTGTTTCATGAAGTCGTCAAAAGTCATAGTGTCTGGTGTATGCACAGGCAAATGTGCTCTCTTCAGTATAGAGAGAATTCTCTCTACTTGCTGCTCTGTGATAAGCCCTTGAAGCTGCGCAGTTTTTGCTGCCATCACAGTGCCGGAAGAAACCGCTTCGCCATGTAGCCATTTACCATAACCTAACTCAGCTTCGATCGCATGACCAAATGTATGACCTAGGTTCAGTAATGCACGAATGCCGGACTCTTTTTCATCCTGAGCCACCACTTCCGCCTTAATTTGGCAGCAGCGTGCAATGGCATAAGTCAATGCCTGCTCGTCGAGTTCGTACAGCTTGTTAAGGTTCTCTTCTAACCAGACAAAAAAGTCCTGATCGTAGATGATGCCGTACTTGATTACCTCAGCAATGCCAGCAGCAAACTCGCGCTCAGGCAACGTCGCTAGGCAGTCGGTATCAATGATCACTGACTTTGGTTGGTAGAAGGCACCAATCATGTTCTTACCCAGCTTGTGGTTCACCGCTGTTTTACCGCCAACCGACGAATCCACCTGAGACAGCAAAGTGGTCGGAATTTGGATAAAGTCGACGCCACGCTGATAGCACGCTGCAGAGAAGCCAACCAAATCACCAATCACACCTCCACCAAGGGCAATGACAACAACATCGCGAGCGAAATTACCTTCGAGAAGGTAGCTCATCACGGTATTGAAAGTATCCAGCGATTTGTACTGTTCGCCATCTGGTAGCTCAAGAACTGAGGCTTCACAGCCCACTTGCTCAAGAAGAGATAAGATTTTATCGGCATACAAAGGCGCTACCGTGACATTGGTAATCACGACAACTTTTTGTTTCGCTGATAAAAATGAAAGGTGGGCCGGATCATTGAATAATCCGGCACCAATTGAGATTGGATAGCTACGCTCACCTAAACTGACCGTAATCCGTTCCATGGGTATTCTCCAGTTGCTAAAATTTAACGTATTAACGTTCTTCTAGCATTTTTACGATCTGGTTGGCTACCACTTTTGCACTTTGATCGTCAGTACGTACTGTGTAATCCGCGATTTCTTCGTAAAGAGGGTTGCGTTCACCAGCCAGTGACTCCAACACATCACGAGGGTTATCCGTCTGTAGCAGAGGACGTTTCTTGTCACGGTTGGTACGTGCAAGTTGCTTTTCAATCGTTGTTTCTAAATAAACGACGATACCGCGAGCCGATAAACGGTTGCGGTTTTCTTTACTCTTGATAGAGCCACCGCCTGTTGCCAGAACAATACCATGTTCTTCTGTCAGGTCGTTGATCACCCTTTCTTCACGGACACGGAAGCCTTCTTCGCCTTCAACGTCAAATACCCAAGCGATATCTGCGCCAGTGCGCTCTTCAATCACAGTGTCCGAGTCAACAAACTCCATATGAAGTTGTTGAGCCAAGTGTCTACCAATTGTACTTTTGCCGGCACCCATTGGGCCAACAAGAAAAATATTGCGTTTTTCAGCCATGTTCAGCAGTAATTTACAACGTTAATTCAATGACATCGCCACAAGAAAACCAAGATTTCTCTGGTCAAAGATATGCTTGTGGCACCTATTCCTCACAGATAATTCGTGATAAGACCCGAAATTATCTAGATAAGGTGACACTAATGCAAATTTATTTTTGCCTGTTTGTTGATTGATTAAGGCGCAACCACTGTTGGCGTTACAAAAATCAACAACTCGCTCTTACCCATTTGCTGATAAGTTCGTCGAAAAAGCCCACCTAGCAAAGGAATGTCGCCTAACAACGGAACCTGATCGACCGTATCCGAAACACTGTGCTGATAAATGCCTCCCAGAACAATGGTTTCGCCATTATTGACCAGTACCTGAGTACCGATACGTTGCGTGTCTATCGCAACAGCTTCCCCAGTGCCGGTTTTGACCACTTGACCCGGCCTATCTTGGGTGACATTCAGATCCAGAATCAAACGGTTATCCGATGTGATTTGCGGGGTGACTTTTAAACTTAACACTGCTTTTTTAAAATTCACGCTGGTTGCACCGCTTGAGGCCGCCTCTAAATAAGGAATTTCAGTCCCCTGCTCAATGTAAGCAGGTTGCTTGTTGGTGGTAATCAGACGCGGACTGGATATAACTTCTGCTCTCGATTCCCTTTGCAACGCTGACAATTCTAAATCCAGTAAAGTGTCACTGCCCAGCTTAGCGACCTGAAAAGCAATCGTCGAAGCGTTCACGGACGTCGCCGCTAAGTTGACGTTGAGAAAATCGTCCAGTGACGAGTCCGAATCCCCATACAGATTGAGATTGGCTAAGTTATTTTCTATCGAGCCTCCCACACTGTGACTGCCGTTGGTCGAACTGAACCCCCAACGCACACCCAACTCCTGTAAATCACCTTCATTCAAGCTGACTATGCGCGCCTCAATTTGTACTTGTTTCACCGGCACATCTAATGCCGTAATGATCGCCTTCATCGCTTGAATATTGATAGCAACATCGCGAATTAACAGGCTATTGGTTCGAGTATCGATTGAAATCGCCCCTCGTTCAGACAACATCCGCGTCGCAGCGCTATCGCTCAGTAATGCCGCAATATCTGCCGCTTTGGCAAACCTCATAGCGATAATCTCAGATTCTAACGGTTGAAGCTCAGCCGTGACTTTCTCCTGTTCCAACTTTTGTTGTCTGAACTGAGCAATTTCAGCCGCCGTTGCCACCAGCAACACACTGCCATCCATGCGCTTCTCTAATCCCTTCATACGCAAAATGATATCGAGTAACTGTGGCCACGGAACCTCCTTCACTCTTAGGGTCAGATTGCCAGACACGGCATCTGACACAACCAGATTAAAATCGTTGTAATCCGCAATCTGCTGCAATACCTGGCGCACCGGAATATCCTGAAAATTGACGGAAAGCTTGTCTGACACCTTTCCCTCTATCTCAAGTTCATGCTTCATCTCCTCACTGCTTGCAGCATTAAGCGTAATCACCAAACTAAACAGCAGCACACCGAGCAACCTTGCTTTCTTAAAAACCATTTTCGATATCACCTAGTTCATCGCTAACCTGACATTTCTGGCAGTCCAGCACCCTTGATGATCTTTCACCATCTCACGAATTTGAATCACATCTGAGGAAATGCTGGTGATGGTGCCTTTATTGACACCGATTGAGTGCCCGAGCTTAGATTTTATAATGTTCCCAGAAGGAAGCTCGATCAGTGCAGTTTGCTCACGCTCTTTGCCCATCGTACCGGCCAGTCGCAGTTGCTGAAGAGGATAACCTACCAGCTCACCCTTTGAAGCGACGTTAGGGTTCGACTGACAAAGTGGCTTCTCGGTACGAACGTGTGAAATGCTCTCAGGTAATGCAAAAGGATCTCGCTCTGATTGAAAATCAGAAACCACTAGTAGATGAGGTTTATCAATAGTAGAGATAAAGTCCGAGCTCTCGTCCTGTTGGTGCTGAGCAGCTTTAGGCACAAGCAGTTCAATAGGCTGTTGATTGGCTCTACATCCTAGCAATACCAATATAATGAATAGCATGGCGAACTTAGTTGGCATCACTCACCTCATGGTTAGATTGAAAGAGATAGATGCGGCCTTTGACATGCAGTCTATTACTGCCAGCCTGTACTCGTCGCCAGTGCAAGGCATCAAAGTGAACCGGATAAGATAACGTTAAGATTGATCGAAAGAAGGCCGTAATTTGACGGTAACGCCCTGTGAGCTCAAATTGCAGCGAGCGTTGTAGGTAGGAATCTGCATGTGTTTGACTTCCCTGAACTATGCGTGGAAACACCAAATCATGTTGCTCCGCAATCCGATGAAGATCACTCAAAACTTGGGGTAATTCCATCGGCTGCAGTACTTGTTTTTCCAGCAAGTTATTTCTTTTCCGCAGAGAGTCTAGCTCACTTTTACGTTGTTCTAGAGACGACACATTGTGACTTTTAGACTGAATAGCACTTAGTTGCTGTTTCTCCTTGGCCAGTTGCGAATCCAATCGCGCGAGTTGTGAGGACAGAAAAAGGGCGTAGCCCAATAACAACAATACCAATAGATAAGCACCTAACATGATACGCTTCTGGAGCTTAGGTAACTGAGCTAGCGTCACCAGGTCAATATCACGTAGATCAATCATGTTTTGGTTCCACTAGCTCAAAGGTCAATGTGAAAACCTGATAGTTTTGCTGACTCTGTGACTGATGGTGTAACACCGATTGCATGGCAACCGACTCAGCTATAGGCGTCCGATCAAGTTGCGCTAACAGCGTAGACAACTGCTCTGTTGTGGATGCAATGCCATGAAGCCTGACCTGTTTTCCTGTGGTGTGCATCTGCTCTAGATAGACGTGGTTTGGAAGTACGCTAGGCAATAGGCTCTCTAGCTGGGCGATTAGATAGCGTCTAGCATCCAGATTGCGCAAAGCAGCAAACTCACTGTTCAATTCTTCTATCTCTTTTTCGATGGCACTTAACTGAGCTTGTTGCTGCCCGAGCTTGCTATCCCACCTTGTCAGTTGCTCGACTCTCCCCTGTTGAATATCCAGTTGTAACTGCAAATATCGGCTCACGCTCGCGATGCTAAGCACAGCAACAACACTTACTGCAAAAAGACTCAGCAGGAATCGACGGATTTGCATCTGACGTTGTCTTTCACGCCAAGGCAGCAGATTAATATTAAGCTGCATTATGCTTCTCCAACCAAGAAGCACCACTTAACGCTAGCCCAAGTGCTTGGGAGAATTGAGGACCGAAGTCTGCTCTCGTTTCTTGCTTGCAGCAGAACAAATCACCCAGCTTAAGCGGAATACACGCCAGTCCCGCATCGGACTGCATTGTTTGGATAAACGAAGAGAAAAAATGGATTTCACCACTTAACCAAATCCCGTCAGGTTTGATATCCAGTAGCCGAATATGGAGAACTAACTTTTCTAACGTTTTGCAAATAACGTCATGTTCCAGACTTTCCAAGCTGAACGTTTTGTCTATCAGGCGTAATGGCTCAGCTTCACAATACAACGCGATACTGTGCCAGTTGAAGTCAATCAGTAACCAATTTGACTGTTGATATTGTTTTGCAGCACGTCGCCATAACTGAGCAAGGTTATGTGAATAGGGGTTGATCAGAACAGGCTCCATACCCGCTTTAAGGCATGGCGCAACCCGACTATCCACACACCCTTTTCTCACCGCGTAGACTTGATAGTCTTGCGCCTTATCGTGGGACAGTGAGGTAAAATCCAAATACAGCGCTTCCACATCCACAGACGACTGCCTCGCAAAAGCTTGAGTAATCGCGAACTGGCATTCGGCGTCACTCAAATTGCTATCTATTTGTAATTGCTTACTTATTACTGAACTATCAGGAACACTCAGACACACTTTGCGACTAAATAGTGGCAAAGCCTTTCTTAGTTCTTTGAGTTTCTTTACAATTTTCTGATAATTTAACCTGTAGTTATCAGTGAAAATGTCCGCTTCGACTGGCATTTGGTGATAACCAACAAGTGCAAAAGTGTCTTTTTCAGGTTTTAAGACCACCGCTTTGATACTCTGGTGGCTGATATCTATGCCTGTAATTAGTGATTTACCCATATAGCTCAGCTCCATAAACTTGCTTAGCGCTTAGGCTTAAATCGTTGATTTAGTAAGCACATAAACAGATTTGAGCTACGTTTTAGCTTAAACTACCTAGGTTTGCATAACGTAAGCTTAATTAATCAGGGATTCTCCGGTGAAGTTCATAAAGCGATTGTTTATTTTCGTATTGGTTTGCACGGTACTTGGGGTCGGGACCATTGTTGGTTTCTACTTCTACGTAAAACCAGAGTTGCCCGATGTGGCGACTTTAAAAGATGTCAAACTGCAGACACCAATGCAGATATTCACTCAAGACGGCAAGCTGATCTCACAGTTTGGTGAGAAGCGACGTATTCCGGTCACCTATGATGAAATTCCCCCACACCTGATTGAAGCGCTGATCGCGACAGAAGACAGCCGTTTCTACGATCACCCCGGTATCGACCCTATTGGTATCGCACGTGCTGCTGTTGTCGTTGCTCTTTCAGGCTCGGCCAAGCAAGGTGCGAGTACGATCACTCAGCAGCTGGCACGTAACTTCTTCTTGTCCAATGACAAAAAGATCATGCGAAAAATCAAAGAGATCTTTATCGCTATTCACATTGAACAACTGCTGAGTAAAGAAGAGATCCTTGAGCTGTACGTGAATAAAATTTTCTTAGGTTACCGTTCGTATGGCTTTGGCGCAGCAGCACAGACTTATTTTGGCAAAGATCTACAGAACCTAACGTTGAGTGAAATTGCCACCTTGGCAGGCATGCCAAAAGCCCCGTCAACCATGAACCCTATCTACTCGCTTCAGCGTGCCACCAGCCGTCGCAACGTTGTCCTTAAGCGTATGCTGGATGAAAAGTACATCACTGAAGATGAGTATCAACAGGCCCGTGCTGAAGAGATCATGTCGCGCTACCATGGCGCAGAGATTGAACTGAGTGCACCTTATGTAGCAGAGCTGGCTCGTGCATGGATGGTCGCGCGTTACGGTGAAGAAGCTTACAGCTCAGGAATGAATGTCTACACCACCGTGGATTCTAAGCTGCAGTCTGCTGCCAATGAAGCTGCCATCAATAACCTGCTAGCGTACGATGAACGTCACGGTTACCGCGGCGCTGAAAAAGTCCTGTGGAAAGCAGGTCAGACAGCATTCGATGAAGAAAAAATTGACGACACTTTGGACCGAGTGCCAACTTACGGCTCCCTTCTCCCTGCGGTCGTCACACAAGTCACAGCCCGACAAGCGACTGTCTGGGTGAAAAACCAAGGCGTCAAAACGCTCGAATGGGATGGCATCAAGTGGGCGCGTAAATTCCTCACCGATGACCGCCAAGGCCCAGCACCAAAAGCGGCCACGGATGTACTGGAAGAAGGTGAGCAAATTTGGGTCCGTCAGGTAGAGACACCTGTTGAAGATGGCGAAACACAAACTGCTTGGCACTTAAGCCAGGTGCCAAATGCCAATACAGCGTTTGTTGCCATGGACCCAGAAAATGGCGCAGTCTTGTCTCTGGTTGGCGGTTTCAACTTCGTTCACAATAAGTTCAACCGCGCGACGCAATCCGTGCGTCAGGTTGGCTCCAGTATCAAACCGTTTATTTACTCGGCGGCTATCGATAAAGGTCTGACTCTGGCAACATTGGTCAATGATGCACCGATTAACCAGTGGGATAAGAGTCAAGGGACAGCATGGCGCCCGAAAAACTCGCCTCCAACTTATATCGGCCCAACTCGATTAAGAATCGGCTTAGCGCAATCTAAAAACGTCATGGCAGTGCGCGTGCTGCGTGAAGTGGGCTTAGATGAAACGCGCCAGTATCTGACTCGATTTGGCTTCAATATTGATCAGGTACCACGCTCTGAGACAATTGCTCTTGGTGCTGGCAGTCTGACACCAATGAAGATGGCACAAGGCTACTCAGTGTTTGCCAATGGAGGCTACTACGTTGAACCACATTACATCAGTAAAGTGGAAGGCCCATTTGGTGATGTAGAGTTTGAAGCGACACCGAAATCCATCTGTCGTCAAGACTGTGAACAAACGGCGACAGAAACCGTCACTAACGAGTTCCAGGAACAAGACGTTGATCCTCAAGATGGTCAAACACCTCAATACGCGCCACAGGTGATCTCTGAGCAGACCGCCTTCCTCGTGCGTGAAATGATGTACAGCAACATTTGGGGTGGTGGTAACTGGCGCGATGGTACTGGCTGGAACGGTACCGGCTGGCGAGCACAAGCACTGAAGCGTCGCGATGTGGGCGGCAAGACGGGTACCACTAATGACTCGAAAGATGCGTGGTACAACGGCTATGGACCAGGCATGGTTGCCGTATCCTGGGTCGGTTTTGATGACCACAACCGTAAGCTCGGCCGCACCAAGCCAAACAGCAATTTGGGCAAAGGGCAAATTTCCGGCGCCGAAGCCGGCGCGAAAACCGCTCAGCCAGCTTGGGTTGACTTCATGCACACCGCCCTAGCGGGTGTACCTGCTCAGCAGAAAGTCATACCGCCGAATATTGTTCGCGTAAGAATTGACCGTGATTCAGGGCTATTGACCAACAAGTTCGACTCAAGCTCGATGTTTGAGTACTTCCTTGAAGGGACGGAGCCGACTGAATACGTCACTGATGAAATTACTGACAGCATCTATACCTCTGCTGAAAGTGAAGAGTTGTTTTAACCAGCATCAAAACAAAAAGGGCGGATGTCATGACATCCGCCCTTTTTTATTAGCTAAGATTTACTTAGCTTCAAGCTGATGCTTTATTGCTTCAGCCAGCTGTTCGAAACGAGCACGCAGCGGCGAACCAGGGCGGTACGCCAGTACAATGCTACGAGAAGGCACTGGGTTAGTCGCTCGGACATAACACACACCATCTTTTTGCTTTTCTTTCGGTAACGATAACTCGGGTAACAGAGTGATACCTGCCCCTGCAGCAACCATGTTACGCAGAGTTTCAAGACTCGTCGCTTTAAAACGCTCATCATCTTTTGCCCCAGCGGCAAAACAAAAACCCAGCGCCTGATCACGCAGGCAGTGCCCATCACCCAGTGCAAGCACGGTTTTGCCATTCAGCTCCAGCATGTCGATCTCTTCAAGAGCAGACCATTCATGATCACACGGTACGGCCACGCTCAATGGCTCTTCATATACTGCAATCTCTTTGAATGGGGCCGTTTCTGCTACCGATGCTAAAACCAGACAATCGAGCTTGCCATCTTCCAACTGACGTACCAACTGGTGAGTCTGTGCTTCATGCAAGAACAGTTCTAGCTCTGGGAACTGTTCCTTCAACGTCGGTACGATTTTCGGCAATAGATAAGGACCAACTGTTGGAATAAAACCTATGTGCATTGGCCCTGTCATGGCTTCACCTTGACCATTCGCCATATCACGAAAGGTTTTTACTTCTGACAGAATACGTTTGGCCTGATCCACCAGCTGTAGACCAGCATCGGTAAACAATACTCTTCGGCTGCTACGTTCCAGTAAGGCAGTACCCAATTCATCTTCCAATTTACGGATCTGTCCGCTCAGTGTCGGCTGGCTGACAAAGCAGGCTTCAGCGGCCTTACGGAAGTGGTTGTGCTCAGCGAGCGCTACCAGATACTCAAAATCACGGATATTCATCTTGCTAATTTACCTATCTCGATACGATAGAAAACATCTATCAAAACCATAGCATTAAACGATTAGAGCTATCAAAGGAAATTTAGAATAATAACCTCATCGAAACAAAGTCACTTAGCAAAAACACGCTAAGCTCTAATACGAATTAATCAGAATCTACCAAAGGACACTACTATGTTTGCGTCAAAAGAAGGTCAAAACGTTCCACAAGTTACATTCCCAACTCGTCAAGGTGATGCTTGGGTTAGTGTCACCAGCGATGAGCTGTTTAAAGGCAAGACAGTGATCCTTTTCAGTCTACCAGGTGCATTTACACCAACCTGTTCATCGAGTCACCTACCTCGCTACAACGAGTTGTTCCCTGTCTTTCAAGACCACGGCGTCGACGAAATTATCTGTGTCTCTGTGAATGACACTTTTGTGATGAACGCTTGGAAAAATGACCAGGAAGCAGACAACATCACTTTCCTACCAGATGGTAACGGTGAATTCACGGATGGTATGGGGCTACTGGTTGACAAGAACGATCTTGGCTTTGGCAAACGCTCATGGCGCTACAGCATGCTGGTTAAAGATGGCGTGGTTGAGAAAATGTTCATTGAACCAAACGAGCCAGGCGACCCGTTCAAAGTGTCTGATGCAGATACTATGCTGAATTACATCGCACCTAACTACAAAACACAGGAATCGATCACTGTATTCACTAAACCAGGCTGTCCTTTCTGTGCCAAGGCGAAACAAAATCTTATCGACCACGGTCTTCAGTATGAGGAAGTGATTCTGGGTAAAGATGCAACAACAGTAAGTTTGCGTGCTATTTCAGGCCGTACAACGGTACCTCAGGTCTTCATCGGTGGTAAGCACATTGGTGGCAGCGAAGAGCTTGAATCTTACCTAGGCTAATTGTATCGCTACCTCGATTCTCCGGCTTTCCCTAAGGTCGGAGAATCTATTGCAGAACCAAGCCGCTATCTTAATTTTACTCTGGCAGCGGAATCAAATTCATCCCCCAGGTTGGCTAGGAAGCCTGGAAAGACAAAGCGAGAACTCACAATGAAACAGCTCAATGTCGATGTTGCTATTATTGGTGGTGGTACAGCCGGTCTAGGCGCATATCGCTCAGCCAAAGCGCATACCTCTAGTGTCGTTATGATTGAAGGTGGGCCATACGGAACAACCTGTGCTCGAGTGGGCTGCATGCCATCTAAGCTGCTGATCGCGGCTGCAGAAAGCGTGCATCAGATAGAAAAAGCACCGGGCTTTGGTATCCATCCGCAAGGTGAGGTTGTCATCAATGGCCGTGAAGTCATGGATCGCGTCAAGAGAGAGCGTGATCGCTTCGTTGGCTTTGTACTTGAAGGCGTGGATGAGATCCCAGCTGAAGACAAAATCGCGGGCTACGCTAAATTTGTCGACAACAACACATTGATGGTGGATGACCATACCCAGATCACGGCCAAACGTATTGTGATTGCAACAGGCTCTCGCCCGGCTTATCCGGGTGTCTGGAATGAGCTAGGGGATCGTTTGGTCATTAATGATGATGTGTTTGATTGGGATGATCTGCCTGAATCGGTAGCCGTCTTTGGCCCGGGGGTGATCGGCCTTGAACTGGGGCAGGCACTGCATCGGCTCGGCGTTAAGGTCAAACTGTTTGGCCTCGGCGGTCAAGTAGGGCCGATAACAGATCCTGAAGTGATGGCCTATGCCGACAAAGCGTTTAAAGAAGAGTTCTATCTTGATGCTGACGTGAAAGTCGAAAGCATGCGACGCGTAGAAGGTGAAGATAAAGTCGAGATCCAATTCATCAATCACGATGGCGAGCTGGAAACCTTCATTGTTGACTATGTACTTGCTGCGACGGGTCGCCGTCCAAATGTCGATCAGTTGGCAATTGAAAATACCCAAGTTGCCCTTGATGAACGCGGCGTACCAACAGCCGACCATTACACACTGCAAACATCAGTAGACAATATTTTTATCGCCGGCGATGCCAGTAACCAGATTCCGTTGCTCCATGAGGCGGCAGATCAAGGCCGAATTGCCGGTGACAATGCAGGTCGCTATCCAGATATCCGAGCAGGATTACGTCGTTCGTCAATCTCAGCGGTATTCTCTGACCCTCAGATTGCAATGGTAGGTGAATCCTTTAAACAACTTGAAACCCGTCTAGGTAACTGTGGCTGCTTTGCGACAGGAGAGGTGTCATTTGAAGGTCAAGGTCGTTCACGCGTTATGCTACGCAACAAAGGCATCTTGCATGTCTATGGTGAACAAGGTACCGGGCGTTTCCTAGGGGCTGAAATGATAGGACCTAATGCTGAGCATCTTGCACACTTACTGGCGTGGGCACATCAAAATAAGATGACCGTTTCAGAAATGCTCGATATGCCTTTCTATCACCCAGTGATTGAAGAAGGAGTTCGCACTGCTCTGCGGGACCTGAATGCGAAACTGCACTTAGGCCCAGAGATGATTAAACACTGTCTTGATTGTGGACCGGGTTGCTAACCCTAAACAAAAAATAAAAACGAGCCAATTGGCTCGTTTTTTATCATATAGACTCATTATTTCTCAGCTGCAATCACAGAGATCTCCACCAACAAGGCTTCACGCGCCATATCAGCAGTAACACATGCTCGAGCTGGAGCGTGACCTTCAGGAACCCATGCATCCCATACCGCATTCATTTCCTGGAAGTCTTTCATGTCCTTCAAATAAATCGTCGCAGACAACATATGCTCCTTGTCACTGCCCGCTTCAAGCAGCAGCTCTTCAACTTTATCCAACATAGTTTGCGTCTGTTCAGTAATGCCTTTCGTCGCATCCGCACACACTTGCCCACATAGGTAAATCGTGCCGTTATGCTTCACGATACGGCTCATACGTTGTTTAGTTTGTTGACGTTCGATCATTTTTATCACTTTCACGTTAGCTTGAGATATTATCAAAGCACATGTTACCCAATAAACGATGCTCATGACATGCGACTACTGTAAAAATAGCAACTGGTTCTGGAAAAAAATAGGCCGTTGTCAGCGATGTATGGATCAGCTTACTGTGCTATCAGTATTGTGCTGGGTTATCTGGTGGTTTGCCTTCAGAGATAACCCTCTAAGCATAGAGTCTATCGCTTTGATCATCGCAGGGTTCGCATTTAACAGCTTGTTATTCCTTCACCTCTGGATGCGCTTTGTCATTTTACCTTGGCGGCGCAGAAACAAAAAAGGTTAGAGGTAATGGGTTTTGGGGAAACATTCTCGGTACGAGAAAAGAAAAAAGCCCCAAAATCAACGTCGATTCTGGGGCTCTCTTAGATTCTTCTAAGAAAAAGCAGTGGTACTTTAATAGACCCTGCCTTTTGAATAAGGTTCCCAAAAACATTCGATCTTTTTTGATCTTTCTTCGAAAACCTTAACCATCAATGCGTTAAGCAACATTTGCTCGCGCGATAGATTTCTCAACCAGATTCACTTCTAACGCAACTTCATCACAAGCGTGCTGGCGAGGGCACTGATCACAATCTTTAAGCACTTTCTCCGGTAATAGCGACTTCGATGTCGGTAGAAAACTTTGCTTCATAAAGAACTCTGGAGTACGAGTCAGAACGAACACTTTCTTGATCGCCATCTGGCGCGCTTTTTCCACCAAGTATTGTACAATCGCGCTTCCCTGACCTTGCCCTTGCCAGCCCGCTTCGACACCCAGTGAACGAATCTCGGCCAGCCCAGAGTCATAGACATAGAGCGACGCACATCCAGTCACCTCGCCATGGTGCTCTGCAACGGCGAAAGAGCCAATATCTCTCACCAGTTCACTGCGAGAACGAGGTAAGTTCTCCCCCATATTGGCCCAGTAAGTCACCATACCTTCTAGCGCTTCAATATCCGTCAAACGCGCAGGACGAACATTCACCGCAGAGGTATCCCGTTTGATAAGGCGCCCTTCCGCTTGCTCGACTGCATGAGCGACTTGCTTTGGCGAAACCCCGCCCAGAGCACTACGCTTCTCAAGGCACGATTCTATCGTCAGTATGCTGTAAACATCTTCTTCTATGACTGAGGAGAACTCTTTCAGTTCCGCAATCGACAGTTCCTCTAACGCACAACCTTTCGCAATGGCTCCCACTACTGCAACACCCACAATGTGGTGTGCCTCACGGAATGGGATGCCTTTAGCCACCAGATAATCTGCCAACTCAGTGGCATTCGCATAGCCTTGTTTCGCAGCTTCCAATGTACGCTCGCCGTTTACTTTGATGCCATCGAAACAAAGCGCCGCCATTTCCATACAGTCGTTCCAGGTGTCTAGCGCATCGAACAGCCCTTCTTTGTCTTCCTGCATATCTTTGTTGTAAGCGAGCGGCAATGCTTTCACCGTCATCATCATGCCAGCCAGTGAGCCGTAGACCCGCCCTGTCTTACCACGTATCAGCTCCAGCGCATCTGGGTTTTTCTTTTGTGGCATCAACGACGATCCTGAGGTCACAGTATCCGCCAATTCGATAAAGTTAGACTCGCCCGAGTTGTAGAAAATCATATCTTCTGCCAAACGCGACAAGTGAAGCATAGAAATAGAGGCTACCGACATCAGCTCCATGACATGATCACGGTCGGAAACCGAATCCAGTGAGTTCCGTGTCGCGCGGCGAAAACCAAGGTTATGCGCCAGCTGCTCCCGGTCGATAGGGTAAGCCGTTCCTGCCAAAGCACCGGAACCAAGCGGGCAAGTATCTAAACGTTCGATGGCGTCATGAAGGCGCGAGTAGTCCCGCTCGAACATTTCCACATAAGCCAAACACCAATGGGCAAACGTCACCGGCTGGGCACGCTGCAAGTGTGTGTAGCCTGGCAGAACCGTTGCCTGATGCTCTTTCGCGACCGATACCATTTGAGATTGCAGACGATCCAATGCCATCAGTAGCTGTTGACCTTGCTGACGACACCAGAGTTTAAGGTCAGTCGCGACCTGATCGTTTCTAGAACGGCCTGTGTGCAGTTTTTTGCCTAAGTCACCCACTTTGCCAATCAGTTGTTGCTCAACCCATGAATGGATATCTTCCGCGTCAGAACGAAGGATCTGATGAGGATCTTCCATCACTTCTAGCTTAAGTTCATTCAACGCCAGTTCTAGCTTCTGTTGCTCTTCTTCATTAAGCACATCCACTGATAACAACGCTTTCGACCAAGCGATTGAGCCCACAATATCTTGTTCTGCCAATCGGTAATCAAAGCGCAATGAATCGTTAAATTCTTTGAATCTCGTGTCTGCTGCTTGGGTAAATCTTCCGCCCCATAATGCCATTGCGTATCTCCTGATTACCGGTGCTCACTGTCAGTGCGAACAGTTTTTGATCTATTGCTATTTCTGGGTGAAACCCAGTATTTTTCTGATGGTTCAAACTTACGGCAATTCAAACCAAAAATAAAGTATTAATTCATTATTTCTACATATTTATTCATGGGCATTTTAAGCGCTGTTGTTTTGGTTACCAAAAAACAACGAGCCCATTTGCTAAGCAAATGGGCTCGTCAGCTAGATAAGTTAAGGGTTACTTTTTCTGACTATTCAGCGCACGAATACGGCTAGACAGTGAGTAAAGGCGAATGAAGCCTTCTGCATGGCTTTGATCGTAAACTTCATCTTCACCAAAAGTAGCAAACTCTTCACAATAAAGGCTGTTCACTGAGCGCTTCTGGGTCACCGTAGCTTGACCTTTATACAACTTAATCACGACTTCACCGTTTACATTTTGAGCCAGTTCTTCTGACGCTGCGAGAATGGATTTACACAATGGTGTGAACCAACGGCCGTCGTATACAAGATGAGAAGCCTTAACGCCTAGTTCTTCACGGAATTCAAATGCGGTCTTATCCAGTACCAGCTGCTCAACAGCACGCAGCGCTTCCATCATAATCGTGCCACCCGGAGTTTCATAACAACCACGAGACTTCATACCAACCAGACGGTTTTCTACAATATCGATACGGCCAACACCATGCTTAGCACCTTTTTCATTCAGGTAAACAAGTGCGTTGTATGGCGTCATGTTTTCACCATCCACGCCAACCACTTCGCCTTTTTCGACTTTCAGCGTAACGTATTCAGCTTCATTCGGAGCTTGCTCAGGATCGGCTGTCCAAACCCAGCAGTCTTCATTAGGCGCATTCCACGTATTTTCCAGAACACCACCTTCTGTTGAGATGTGCCATGCATTAGCATCACGTGAATAAATCTTCGTTAGTGAAGCCGTACAAGGAATGTTGCGTTCAGCAAGGTAGTCCAGACACTCTTCACGGCTAACCAGATCCCATTCGCGCCAAGGGGCAATCACATGAAGATCAGGGGCCAAAGCGGCAAAAGCGCCTTCAAAACGTACTTGGTCGTTACCTTTACCTGTACAGCCGTGGCAAAGGGCATCGGCGCCTACTTTACGCGCAACCTCAACCTGAGCTTTCGCAATGATTGGGCGAGCCATCGATGTACCCAACAAGTATTTGCCTTCGTAGTAAGCACCTGTTTTCAGCGTCGGGTAGATGTAGTCTGCGACCATTTCTTCTTTCAGGTCAGCGACATAACACTCAGATGCACCTGAAGCCTTCGCTTTTGCTTCGATGCCTTCTAATTCTTCTGCACCTTGACCAACATCGGCCACAAACGCGACCACTTCACAATCATAGTTTTCTTTCAACCAAGGGATAATCACTGAAGTATCCAGACCGCCAGAATATGCGACTACTACTTTATTTACTTTTAACTTGCTCATTTTCTTTTCTCCAAAATCCCGGCTCTGCGCGTGGCGGTCAGTGCTACGGGTGACTTTTTCGTTCTTTTTGTTGTGCTCGTGCCTTAACACAAGCGACTAATTCTTAGGTAAAAATTGTGTCCCGATGCTTTGCCCAGCAAACAGCTCTGCGAGCTTTTCTGGATAACGCCAGGTAGCCACTTCTATTGGTCGGCCTAAATCGTTAGCCGCTTCCAGTGCTGCATTGACTTTGACGATCATGCCGTCAGTGATTACCTGCGCATTGATCAGACTTTGTGCTTCTTGCTCATCTAAGCTTTTGATCAGATGGCCTTTGCCATCCAAAACGCCACTGACGTCTGACAATAGAACAAGCTCGGCATCCAAGGCACCTGCAACGGCAACCGCCGCTTGGTCAGCATTGACGTTCATCATCTGACCTTCTGCAGTCAGGCCAATTGAGCTAATAATAGGTAATGTATCAGCGGATAAAATCGCCTGTAACACGGTAGAGTTACCTGGTGTCGCTTTACCAACAGCGCCTAGTTCTGGATCCAACTCTTCAACCTGACACAAGCCACCATCAGCAAGGGATAACCCGACAGCATTCAAACCGTCTTTGATCGCCTGCCCCTGAAGCATCTTGTTCGCCGTACCGGCTAAAGCACCTGCTATCAAGGGAATTTGCTCATAGGGAGTCACACGAAGCCCGTCTTTTTTCAGCGTTTCAATCTGAAGCTGAGCCATAAGATCGTCCACTAGATAACCTCCTCCATGGACGATCACGATTCGTCGCTGAGCCTGCTTTTGATAGTCAGCAATTGCACTAAAAACCTGACTTAACGTCTCAGTACACGAAAGGGCAGCACCGCCCAATTTGATCACTAATGGAGTTGGTTTGTTATCTGTCATTACTTTTCCCTTTACCAACTTGCTTATACAAGGGCAGTTAACTCTGGAAATCCGTAGTGGATATTTAAACATTGCATCGCTTGACTCGATGCACCTTTAAGCAAGTTATCAATCGCAGAAACGACAATGATATGCTCGCCTTGTACCTTCCAACCAATATCGCAGAAAGGTGTATTTTCAACATGTTGAATACTGGGTAACGTCGCTTGGTGCAGGCGCACCGCAGGTTTATTCTCATATGCCGTATTAAATGCTTTTGAGATCTGCTGCTCACTCACTCCGCTAGCTAACTTCATAGTGATGGTCGCAAGGATGCCACGTTTAAAGTTACCTAAGTGAGGGGTAAAAATTACCTCAGTCCCCAGATGAGTCGCGATCTCAGGTTGGTGCCTGTGGCTGAACACACCATAAGGCTGCAAACTCACTTCACAGAAACTGTTGGTCATCGATGCTTTTCGACCAGCTCCTGAGACACCACTGGTTGCGTTGATTACTGGCCACTGAACAGAATCCAGCAAACCCGCCTCGACCAAAGGTTTAATCGCAAGCTGTGAGGCTGTTGGGTAACAGCCTGGTACAGCAATGAGCTGACTCTGTTTAATGGCGCTGTGGTTCCATTCAACAAGACCGTAAGCTGCGCTATCTAGCCAATCTTCATGTTGATGCTCAAAACCATAAAATTCGTTATAGAAGCCGTGTTTCTTAACTCGGAAAGCGCCCGACAAGTCGAATACCTGACAACCTTGTTTCAAAAACGTAGGCGCAATGTCGTGGCTGACCTCATGGGCAGTAGCAAGAAAAACTACATCGCATTCCGCCGCTACAGCATTGATATCTTTCAAAGGCTCTACAGGCTGACTGATAATACCCGCCAGTTTTCCATGTAGCTCAGAGATACATTTACCGGCATCAACACTATTGGCGGAGACATATAAACCTGATAGCGTAAGTTGTGGGTGTTTATGCACCATAAGTGCTAACTCAGCTCCGGTATAACCGCTGGCGCCAATAATTGTAGTTTTGAGCATCTCAGACATCCATTAAGACCTTAAAATCGTCACCCAACCAGTGACTATAAATTTAATAAACTTAGCTTTTAATGGTTTTTTATTCATTAAAACTGATTTATTATGTGTTTTACCTTCATTATTGATTTATGTCAACAGGCAAAGCGAACTTAATATGCAAATACCCAGTTTTCTTGAGGTCTACAAAGGCCTGATTTCTACCTCTTCCATCAGTTCAACCGATCCGAGTTGGGATGAAGGGAATGCAAAAGTCATTGAAAAGCTTGCCAGTTGGATGCAAGACATAGGTTTTGAAGTCGACATTATCGAAGTCGAACCCGGGAAGTTTAATCTGCTAGGTAAAATAGGAAGCGGTGAAGGAGGGCTGTTGCTGGCTGGTCACAGCGATACAGTACCTTTCGATGAAGGTCGCTGGAATTACGAACCTCATGCCCTCACGGAAGCGAATAACCGCTTCTACGGTCTAGGAACGGCTGATATGAAAGGTTTCTTTGCCTTCATTCTTGAAGCTGTAAAGAAGGTTAACTGGAGTAAACAAAGTAAGCCGTTATATGTCTTAGCGACTTGTGATGAAGAGACGACCATGCTCGGTGCGCGTCATTTTACCGATAACGCACCATTCAAGCCAGACTATTGCATTATCGGGGAGCCTACTAGTTTGGTTCCGATACGAGGCCATAAAGGCCATGTTGCCAATGCTATTCGAGTCACAGGCAAATCTGGCCATTCGTCAGATCCGGCTTTAGGAGTCAACGCCATTGAAATCATGCATGAAATCCTTTTTGCCATGATGCAGTTGCGTGACAAGCTCATCAAAGAGTATCACCATCCTGGGTTCGCGATTCCAAGCCCAACACTTAACCTTGGCCACATTCATGGTGGAGACAGCGCTAACCGCATCTGTGGTTGTTGTGAGCTTCATTATGACGTACGCCCTCTGCCTGGGATAAGCCTTGATGGCTTGGACAACATGCTTCGTGGCGCCTTAAAAGAAATCGAGACCAAATGGCCTGGCCGGATTGATATAACACCTCTACACGAACCGATTCCTGGTTACGAATGTCAGCATGATCATCCTTTTATAGGAGGCGTGGAAGAGATATGTGGCACTGACTCAGAAACTGTCAATTACTGTACTGAAGCTCCCTTCCTTCAACAGCTATGTCCAACGCTAGTACTTGGCCCGGGGTCTATTGACCAAGCTCACCAACCGGATGAATTTCTGGCGTTTGAGTTTATCGACCCTACTGTCGAGATACTTTCCAAAGCTATATATAAATATTGCTTCTAGCCAACCTAAGACGAGTACTTCAGCACTCATCTCCAGATATAAACAAGCCCGTTGCGCCAGCAGCGGGCTTTAGATTTCATATTCTAGAAACTACGAAGCCCGATCTGGAGATTGGGCTTCTATATAAACATCGGTTCGATTGAGTTTGTAGATTCCTACAACCAAACGCAAGTTGGATTTGTTCCCTTGAGGGGAATAGCTTTGCTCCTAAACGACAAAACCCAGTCCTTAGACTGGGTTTCTCAATAAGTAGCAGAAGGTGGAGACACCGTATAAGTGATAACTGAGTTCGGATTTGCACTTAAACTGGGCTCGTTGGCCACAGACCAAAAAACAATACTGCAGATACGAAAAAGCCCTAACATCGCTGTTAGGGCTTTCTCTGAATAAGTGGCGGAGCGGACGGGACTCGAACCCGCGACCCCCGGCGTGACAGGCCGGTATTCTAACCAACTGAACTACCGCTCCGCACTGGTTAGACTTAAAGTCTAAATTTAAAGCCTGGCGATGTCCTACTCTCACATGGGGAAGCCCCACACTACCATCGGCGCTATTGCGTTTCACTTCTGAGTTCGGCATGGAATCAGGTGGGTCCACAACGCTATGGTCGCCAAGCAAATTCTTTATCAATTTGCTCGCAAATTCAAACGCACTTTAGTGCGGCCCTTTAGGGTGAGATTTGCTTGCAAATCGAATAATTCGGAAAGCTGTTTTTAAGTTCTGTATTTACACATTCAAAGTTCTTGCTTTGAGTCCATCAAAACCCTTTGGGTGTTGTATGGTTAAGCCTCACGGGCAATTAGTACAGGTTAGCTCAACGCCTCACAACGCTTACACACCCTGCCTATCAACGTTCTAGTCTCGAACAACCCTTTAGGACTCTCAAGGAGTCAGGGAAGACTCATCTCAGGGCTCGCTTCCCGCTTAGATGCTTTCAGCGGTTATCGATTCCGAACTTAGCTACCGGGCAATGCCCATTGGCATGACAACCCGAACACCAGAGGTTCGTCCACTCCGGTCCTCTCGTACTAGGAGCAGCCCCCTTCAATCTTCCAACGCCCACGGCAGATAGGGACCGAACTGTCTCACGACGTTCTAAACCCAGCTCGCGTACCACTTTAAATGGCGAACAGCCATACCCTTGGGACCGACTTCAGCCCCAGGATGTGATGAGCCGACATCGAGGTGCCAAACACCGCCGTCGATATGAACTCTTGGGCGGTATCAGCCTGTTATCCCCGGAGTACCTTTTATCCGTTGAGCGATGGCCCTTCCATACAGAACCACCGGATCACTATGACCTGCTTTCGCACCTGCTCGAATTGTCATTCTCGCAGTCAAGCGGGCTTATGCCATTGCACTAACCTCACGATGTCCAACCGTGATTAGCCCACCTTCGTGCTCCTCCGTTACTCTTTGGGAGGAGACCGCCCCAGTCAAACTACCCACCAGGCACTGTCCTCAACCCAGATAATGGGTCTAAGTTAGAACATCAACACTACAAGGGTGGTATTTCAAGGACGGCTCCATCGATACTGGCGTACCGGTTTCAAAGCCTCCCACCTATCCTACACATGTAGGGTCAATGTTCAGTGCCAAGCTGTAGTAAAGGTTCACGGGGTCTTTCCGTCTAGCCGCGGGTACACTGCATCTTCACAGCGATTTCAATTTCACTGAGTCTCGGGTGGAGACAGCGTGGCCATCATTACGCCATTCGTGCAGGTCGGAACTTACCCGACAAGGAATTTCGCTACCTTAGGACCGTTATAGTTACGGCCGCCGTTTACCGGGGCTTCGATCAAGAGCTTCGACTTACGTCTAACCCCATCAATTAACCTTCCGGCACCGGGCAGGCGTCACACCGTATACGTCATCTTACGATTTTGCACAGTGCTGTGTTTTTAATAAACAGTTGCAGCCACCTGGTATCTGCGACTCCCGTTAGCTCCATCCGCAAGGGACTTCACCGACAGGAGCGTACCTTCTCCCGAAGTTACGGTACCATTTTGCCTAGTTCCTTCACCCGAGTTCTCTCAAGCGCCTTGGTATTCTCTACCCGACCACCTGTGTC
>NZ_ACZN01000005.1 GCF_000176135.1 Vibrio coralliilyticus ATCC BAA-450
TGAGCTAGTGTCGCATATTCTCATAAGGAGAATTGGTTGCGGGGGCCGGATTTGAACCGACGACCTTCGGGTTATGAGCCCGACGAGCTACCAAGCTGCTCCACCCCGCGTCCGTATTGTCTCACCGTTAAGCACGATGACAGCTATAAATTTGGAGCGACACACGAGGTTCGAACTCGTGACCTCAACCTTGGCAAGGTTGCGCTCTACCAACTGAGCTAGTGTCGCATATTCTCGTAAGGAGAATTGGTTGCGGGGGCCGGATTTGAACCGACGACCTTCGGGTTATGAGCCCGACGAGCTACCAAGCTGCTCCACCCCGCGTCCGTATTGTTTCACCGTTAAGCACGATGACAGCTTTAAATTTGGAGCGACACACGAGGTTCGAACTCGTGACCTCAACCTTGGCAAGGTTGCGCTCTACCAACTGAGCTAGTGTCGCATATTCTCGTAAGGAGAATTGGTTGCGGAGGCTAGAATTGAATCGATAACCTTCGCTAGGTTTTATGAATGGCTGAGCCCGACGAGCTAGCGAATCACAACACCTTAAAATTTGGTTGCGGGGGCCGGATTTGAACCGACGACCTTCGGGTTATGAGCCCGACGAGCTACCAAGCTGCTCCACCCCGCGTCCATATTGTTCACCGTTAAGCACGATGACAGCTTTAAATTTGGAGCGACACACGAGGTTCGAACTCGTGACCTCAACCTTGGCAAGGTTGCGCTCTACCAACTGAGCTAGTGTCGCATTTGGTTGCGGGGGCCGGATTTGAACCGACGACCTTCGGGTTATGAGCCCGACGAGCTACCAAGCTGCTCCACCCCGCGTCCGTATTGTCTCACCGTTAAGCACGATGACAGCTATAAATTTGGAGCGACACACGAGGTTCGAACTCGTGACCTCAACCTTGGCAAGGTTGCGCTCTACCAACTGAGCTAGTGTCGCTTTAACAACGTTTCCGTCGTTTAGGGCTGCGAATTATAAGAGCATTTTTTTGTGATGCAAGTCCTTCCTGCAAAAAAAAAAGGTGTTTTTTTTCTGTTTGATGAAAAAGCACACAGAATAGAAGTTTTTTCCATCTAAGCGAGGCTTTTCCATCATTACTCTTAATAGAAAGCCCTGTTTTTTAGATGTTAAAAATTGTTTGGCGATAGTACTTTAGCTCAGCAATTGACTCACGGATATCATCCAACGCCAAGTGACTACCTGTCTTAGAAAAGCCGTCTAATACTTCTGGTTTCCAACGACGGGTCAGCTCTTTAAGTGTACTGACGTCGATATAGCGGTAATGGAAGTACGTTTCCAGTTCAGGCATATGTTTGTATAGAAAGCGACGATCTTGACCCACACTGTTACCGCATATTGGCGACACACCCTTTGGTAACCACTGTTCCAGGAACTCAATTGTCTGACGAACTGCGTCCTGTTCCGTTACTTTACTGGCGCGAACGCGATCCACTAAGCCGCTGCCCGTATGAGTAGTCGTACACCACTCATCCATTTTAGCCAGCTCTTCTTCTGGTTGGTGGATGGCAAGTACCGGTCCTTCAGCTAAAATATTCAACTCACTATCCGTGACGATAGTGGCGATTTCGATGACTTTATGGGTTTCTGGGTCTAAACCTGTCATCTCGAGATCAATCCAAATTAAATTTTGATCGCTAAAGGACATAAATCGTTGCCTATTGGTTTTATGCTAAAAGAGGTACTATACCCAAATTCTGATCCTCAGGGTAGCTATCCTAGGATCCATCAAGATGATTAAAGTTAAGTAGACAATTGTGGCAAAGAAGAAAAAGCTAACCAAAGGTCAAGTGAGACGAGTTAGAAGTAACCAGAAACGTAAACTGGCAAAAGAGGATTCCGTTCAATGGGAAGAATCCATGCTGGGTGCGACTCAAAAAGGTCTGGTGATTACTCGTTTTGGTCAACATGCCGACATTGAAGATGCAGAAAGCGGTGAAATCCACCGTTGCAATTTGCGCCGTGGTATCGAGACCTTGGTCTCTGGTGATAAGGTGATCTGGCGTGCTGGTCTGGAATCAATGGAAGGCATAAACGGTGTTGTTGAAGCCGTAGAACCACGCAGCTCGGTGCTGACCCGCCCTGACTACTATGATGGTCTGAAACCAGTGGCAGCAAACGTCGATCAAATGGTCATCGTATCTTCTGTACTGCCAGAATTGTCACTCAACATCATTGACCGCTACTTAGTCGCCTCTGAAACACTCAATATTGCCCCTCTTCTGGTGCTAAACAAAATTGACTTACTTGAAGAAGAGCAACGCAACCTATATCAGGAATGGCTGAGTGAGTACGAGCGTATCGGTTACAAAGTGCTGCTAGTCAGTAAACAGACTGGAGAAGGCATTGCAGCACTGGAAGCCGAACTCAAAGATCGAACTAACATTTTTGTGGGTCAGTCTGGCGTCGGTAAATCGAGCTTGGTGAATGCATTGATGCCTGAGTTTAACGTTGAAGAAGGCGAAGTCTCTGAAAACTCTGGTTTAGGTCAGCACACTACCACCGCTTCCCGACTTTATCACATCCCCACGGGCGGCGACCTAATCGACTCTCCTGGAGTACGTGAGTTTGGTTTGTGGCATTTGGAAGCTGAAGAAGTCACCAAAGCATTCGTTGAGTTCCGCAGCTACCTTGGCAGCTGTAAGTTCCGGGATTGTAAACACAACGATGACCCAGGATGCGTATTACGTGAAGCAGTAGAAAATGGTGAAATCAGTGAAGTTCGCTTTGAAAACTACCATCGCATCCTTGAAAGCATGGCCGAAGTCAAAGCCAACCGTCAGTACTCACGCAACAAAAAAGCCGATCTGTAACGGCTTCTTGCACAAATCATCAGCGCTTGATACTGACTTTACCGACAAATTTAAGTAGTATCTCGCGCCCAAAAGTAAGCAAACATACAGTTAGCATTGGAATTTATGACAATGGATAAGATTAAAGTTGGACTGCAGTACTGGATCCCTCAACACGGTTTGACCCGTTTGGTCGGTAAATTGGCATCCGCAAAAGCGGGTAGCCTAACCACTGCCGTTATTCGCTGGTTCATCAAGCAGTACAACGTCAATATGGACGAGGCCAAGCACTCTGATCCTAAACATTTCAAAACCTTCAATGAGTTTTTTGTCCGTGAGCTGAAAGACGGTGCGCGCCCAATCACTGAAGGGGAAAGCATCATTACTCATCCAGCAGATGCTTGTGTCAGCCAGTTTGGCCCTATTCAGGATGGCAAACTCATTCAGGCAAAAGGCCATGATTTTACGGCTCAAGAATTATTGGGTGGTGACGCTGACCTTGCGGCTGAATTTGCCGATGGCGAATTTGCAACACTTTACCTTTCACCACGTGATTACCACCGAGTGCACATGCCTTGTGACGGTACACTTCGTCAGATGATCTATGTGCCGGGTGACCTGTTCTCGGTAAATCCTTTGACCGCAGAAAATGTACCAAATCTGTTCGCGCGTAATGAGCGCGTAGTGTGTATTTTCGACACCGAATTTGGCCCAATGGCTCAAGTGTTAGTCGGCGCGACCATAGTCGGTAGCATAGAACAAATCTGGGCAGGTACCATTACTCCACCGCGTGGCAATACTGTCTACAAATGGGATTACCCAAGCAAAGGCGACAAAGCGGTCATCCTCAAAAAAGGTGAAGAGATGGGTCGATTTAAGCTTGGCTCAACGGTGATCAATCTATTTGCTAAAGATGCAATCAAGTTTGATGACTCTATGGCTAACGGCCACGCAACTGTGATGGGGACGCCATACGCTCACCTTACCGCTCCAGAGCAAGAGCAAGAGCAAGAGCAAGAGCAAGAGCAAGAGCAAGAGCAAGAATAACCTCAACAGCCCCGATTTTTCGGGGCTTTTTTTGACCAGAAACAAACCTTACGCAACATTTCTTTATTGCATTCAAAAACTTCCATCTCAATCTAAGACCTTAATTTGGTTATTCTTTATTCTTAGCCGAAGAGTTTCGCTTTGAGGTTAAACCCTTATGCCTAAAATTGATCAAACGATAGTGATCAAATTACTGATTTGCTTTGGCTTACCCGTCGCGGTATTGATGATGCCGATTGATGCCATACCCATAGCAGATCTAACCCTAATACAACATCGCCTGCTGGCAATATTTCTGCTTGCTGCCCTACTATGGGTGCTTGAACCTGTTCCTGTCTTTGCCACCTCGATTCTGATCATTGCACTTGAGCTGATCATGATTTCCGATAAAGGTCTGCACTTGTTCCGTACACCACCAGCGGGGCACGATCTCGGCGAACTCATGAAATACACCGATATCTTCAGTGCGTTTTCCTCACCTATTATCATCCTGTTTATGGGTGGGTTTGCCTTAGCCATCGCCGCATCAAAATATGAGCTGGACAACAACCTCGCACGAGTCTTGCTGCGACCTTTTGGCCACCAGCCTAAATTCATCATGCTTGGATTGATGCTGATCACTGCCGTGTTTTCCATGTTCATGTCCAACACCGCTACTACTGTAATGATGCTGGCGCTACTTGGCCCGATCGTCGCTTCAGCTCCCAAAGGTGACATCGGCATCAAAGCACTCGTTTTATGTATACCAATTGCTGCCAATACTGGGGGCATCGCAACCCCTATCGGTACGCCACCCAACGCGATTGCCCTGCAATATCTAACCGGTGAAAACAGTATCGACTTTCTAAGCTGGATGATGATGGGGCTCCCCTTTGTCATTGTTCAGCTGACGATCGCTTGGTTTTTGCTACAAAAACTCTTCCCTTCTTCTCAGAAAACCATGACGCTCAAACTTGACGGACAATTTCAGCGCAACTGGCGCGCCATGGTAGTGTACGTCACATTCGCCGCCACCATCTTGTTATGGATGACGACAAAAGTGCACGGGATGAACACCTATGTGGTCTCGATAATTCCACTCGCGGTCTTCACCTTAACGGGCATAATGGGCAAAGCCGAACTGAAACAGATCAACTGGGATGTGTTGTGGCTGGTTGCAGGGGGTATCGCGATCGGTATTGGTTTGGACAAAACCGGATTGGCAGCCGCGCTCGCACACGCGATCGATTATGAAGCCCTCTCACCTGTAGCTGTAGTAATTACCATGTCGATTGTGTGCTGGTTAATGGCCAACTTTATGTCCAACACCGCGACAGCTAACCTTTTGATGCCGATTGCAGCCGCTATTGGCGCTTCAATGGAAAGCCTCTCTTCTATGGGGGGATTGCAAGGATTGCTGGTCGTTGTCGCCTTCTCAGCCTCACTCGGTATGATTCTACCTGTCTCTACCCCACCAAACTCTCTAGCTTATTCGACGGGGCTTATTGAGAGTAAAGACATGGCTAAAACGGGCGTGATCATTGGTGTTATTGGTTTAATCATCGTCTATATTGCCGCCTTATTGCTGACTTAAGAGTGACCTCGGACTTCTTGCTCAATTAATGGGCAAGAAGTCACAATTCGGTAAAAAGGTACCACTTCATTGATATTCCACTCTCTGAATATCCATATAGATCAAATCTATATTTTAATAACTTCTATAACATCAGCCTGTTAAACCAACATTCATAGCTATTTCAGCAGTTCCTACGTGAATTTTCGCACTAACAGGGTGTAATCACTAATTCATACCAACACACTCTGATTTTCGATAGGTTGTCTCAGTATTAAGGAAAGGCAATGAGAAACACAATCAAGCTAAAGATCCAGATCGCTATCGCGATCATTATTGCGATTGTCTCCGGTGTCCAAGCTTGGATATCCGTCAGTCAATTAAAACAAGAAACTACTTCTGCACTGAATAGTGAAATGACAAACGTCAGTCACGCGACTTCTCGCTATATCAGCGACTGGCTCTCCATTCGCAGCGACATGATGCTGGCGAATGAAACGAGCATTCTCAACTCGGACAATGCCGATAGAGAGATGCTGATCACTAAGCGGGCCGGTGGGTTCCTATCGGTTTATGCTGGCTTTGAGGACGGTTCTATCGCTTATGGTGACAAAACTGAAGACTGGCCAGTCAATTACGACCCCCGCACCCGCCCTTGGTATAAAGATGCTATGGCAACCAATGGATTGATTGTCACCGAACCCTATCAGGACTTTGATGGCAGCATCGTTGTCAGCTTTGCTAAAGCCTTCAGTGGAAGCAAGAATGGTGTTCTGGCCGCTGATTTAACCGTCACAAGTATCATCGAAGAAGTCCTTAATGTGAGTTTGGACAACGATGGCTTCTCATTCTTGGTCGATGGCAATAACAACATCGTTGCTTATCAAGATGAAAAGCTGAGCCAGCAACCGTTGACCGAACTCAACCCACTACTGTCAGCGGATAAAGTCCAGCAGTTGGTCAACACCTCTTCTATTTCCACCGTCAGCTGGCCTGAACAGGGCGATAAACTGATATTTGTTGCCAATGTTCCTCATACTGATTGGTCACTCGGCATCGTCGTGGACAAGGATATGGCGTTTGCGTCAGTGACCGAGCAAATCCAGTTCACTGCGATTGCTTCAATCTTCCTTTACATTCTGATCGCATCCATCAGCACCTACGTTATCACTCGGTTGCTCAAGCCATTGCAAACGCTCTCAGCAGCCCTGTCACAATTGGCTCAGGGTGAAGGTGACTTAACTCAGAGAATCGAAGTTCGTCGTATGGACGAGATTGGCGAATTGGCTCAGCACGTCAACCAATTCCTGAGTCAGATGCAATCCATGCTCAGTGGCATTATTCATCACAGCCAAGAACTAGCCGTTCAGGCTGAACAGGCCAATCAACTGTCACAACAATCGTCACAGCAAGTGGAAACACAGCAAAACGACGTCAATCAGATCGCCACCGCCATCCATGAGATGTCAGCTACCGCAGCCGAAGTCGCCAGCCATGCGGAACTGACTGCTAACGCCTCTCAAGGCTCCGCTTCTGCTTGTGAAGATGGTCAACAAGTTATTGAGAAAAACCGCCAGGCTATTGTAGAGCTGGCCGATCAGGTTTCAGCGGCATCCGGCATTATTTCTGAGCTGGAGAGTAATACACAGAGCATCAATCAAATCCTCTCCACCATTCGAGAAATCGCCGAACAGACCAATTTGTTGGCACTCAACGCTGCAATCGAAGCTGCGCGAGCCGGTGAGCAAGGCCGTGGTTTTGCCGTCGTAGCGGACGAAGTCAGAGTATTGAGCCAACGCACACATGGTTCGACCGAAGAAATTCGCAACATGATTGAGACGTTGCAAAACAATACCAAACTGGCCGTCAACAGTATGGAGAGCAGCACCGCCTTAGCCGGTACCAGTGTTGATTACGCTCAGCAAGCGTATGAAAGTCTCAATACCATCACTTCTGCGATTACAGAAATCAATGACATGGCACTGCAAATTGCCAGCGCCGCAGAAGAGCAACGTGCCGTTAGTGAAGACATCAGCCGCAATACTCAGGGGATTAAGGACGCGTCAGATATTCTCTCAGAACAGGCTATGCGCAGCAGCGAAAGTGCGACCAACATGTTTAACTCTGCCAATACTGTCCGAACTGAAGTGGAGCGTTTTAAAGTTTAGGCTTTGTTTCTAAAACCATTTAATGCATATTGTCAGCCTATTGATTTCTTTGTTCACAGGACGAACAACATATGGGATTCGAATGGCTGGCACTGGCTGCCGCTTTTCTCTGGGCGGTTGCCAGCCTGCTTTCTGTTGGCCCCGCTCAACACCTTGGGACCTTTGCGTACAGCCGCTGGAGAATGGGCAGTACTTCCGTCATTCTCGCCTCAATGGCTGCTCTCACCGGAGGCTGGGCGACCGTTGAAACCAGTGCCATCTCAGCCATGGCGCTGTCGGGGCTGATTGGTATTTTTATCGGTGACACCGCACTGTTCGCCTGTTTGAACCGCATGGGCCCGCGCCAAGCTGGCTTGCTATTTTCCTGTCATGCAGTATTTTCCGCCATACTCGGCTACTTCCTGTTTAGCGAAACCATGACGAGTACCGAACTTATCGGCTCCGCTCTGGTGTTTTCCGGCGTACTAACCGCTATCTTTTTTGGTCGCAAAGGGCAAAGCAATAATCACTTAGAATCCATAAAAGGCAATATCTGGTTGGGGATTGGCCTGGGGTTAATTGCTGCGCTGTGCCAAGCACTCGGCGGCATTATAGCAAAACCGGTGATGCAGACGGCTATTGATCCTGTCGCGGCTTCCGCTATGCGGATGATGACGGCCTTTGCAGCTCACTGTGTCTTTTTCCTTAGTGGCGCGAAACTCGCGAAAGCAACGCTACCAATGAATCTGCGTCTGTTTGCCATCACGGCGGTTAACGGCTTCCTCGCGATGGCTGTGGGCATGACACTTATCCTTTACGCATTGCAAGAAGGAAACGTCGGCATGGTTGCCCTACTTTCTTCTACTACCCCTATCATGCTGTTGCCGATACTTTGGATTTACACCAAGAAGCGCCCAAATCGATTCGCCTGGTTTGGCGCCATTCTAGCCGTTGTTGGCACGGGGTTATTAGTCAGCTAGCGGCTATTAGAACGATAGTTATAATCCACTTTATGTTTGCTCTTAATGAGTGAAAATAATATTAACAAGACAGGAAAACAGGCCAGAATCGAGCACCACGCTAGGAATAAGGTGAAAGATAACAACGATATTTCACTAACAATATTTGATCTTATCCTACAGTTTTGGTTAAAAAGTGTAGTAAAATTACGCTAATTTGTTTTCTAAGTTACTTTGAAATTTGACGAGGACATCACTATGTCAGCTAAGAAGCCTTTGGCTCTAGTCATTCTTGACGGCTACGGCCACCGTGAAGATACTGCAAGCAACGCAATCGCGAACGCAAAAACGCCAGTTATCGACGGTCTGCTTGCCAATAACCCAAACACACTGATCTCAGCTTCTGGCCTAGACGTTGGTCTTCCTGACGGTCAGATGGGTAACTCTGAAGTCGGTCATACCAACATCGGCGCTGGCCGTGTGGTCTATCAAGACCTGACTCGTATCACTAAATCTATCGCCGATGGTGAATTTGCAGACACGCCTGCATTAGTAGAAGCCATTGACTCTGCAGTAAAAGCTGAGAAAGCTGTACACATCATGGGTCTTATGTCTCCTGGTGGTGTTCACTCTCACGAAGATCACATCTACGCAGCGGTTGAAATGGCAGCAGCTCGTGGCGCTGAGAAAATCTACCTACACTGTTTCCTAGACGGCCGTGACACTCCACCACGTAGTGCTGAAAACTCACTACAACGTTTCCAAGACCTATTTGCGAAACTAGGTAAAGGTCGTGTTGCTTCTCTAGTTGGTCGTTACTACGCAATGGACCGTGACAACAACTGGGATCGCGTTCAAGTTGCTTACGATCTTCTAACTCAAGCTAAAGCTGAATTCACAGCAGAAACGGCAGTTGCAGGTCTAGAAGCGGCTTACGCTCGTGAAGAAAACGACGAATTCGTTAAAGCAACAGCTATCAAAGCAGAAGGTCAAGAAGACGCAATCATGCAAGATGGCGATGCGGTTATCTTCATGAACTACCGTGCTGACCGTGCACGTCAAATCACTCGGGCATTCGTTCCTGCATTTGACGGCTTCGAGCGCGCTGTATTCCCAGCAATCAACTTCGTGATGCTGACTCAATACGCGGCTGACATCCCTCTAGCAATCGCATTCCCACCTGCGTCTCTAGAAAACACTTACGGTGAGTGGCTATCTAAGCAAGGTCAAACTCAGCTACGTATCTCTGAAACAGAGAAATACGCGCACGTAACCTTCTTCTTCAACGGTGGTATTGAGAACGAATTCGAAGGCGAAGAGCGTCAACTTGTTGCTTCTCCAAAAGTAGCAACTTACGATATGCAGCCAGAAATGAGCTCTCCAAAACTAACTGAGAAGATGGTTGCGGCTATCAAGTCTGGTAAGTACGACACTATAATCTGTAACTACCCGAACGCAGATATGGTTGGCCACACAGGTGTTTATGAAGCAGCCGAAAAAGCGATCGAAGCACTGGACGAAAGCGTTGGTAAAGTGGCGGAAGCCATCAAAGAAGTGGGCGGTCAGCTACTGATCACTGCAGACCACGGTAACGCAGAAATGATGATCGACCCAGAAACGGGTGGCATCCACACTGCTCACACTAACCTACCAGTACCGCTAATCTACGTTGGTGACAAAGCGGTTGAGTTCAAAGAAGGCGGTAAACTGTCTGACCTTGCTCCAACCATGCTTTCTCTAGCCGGCCTAGAAATCCCTGCAGAAATGTCTGGTGAAGTGCTAGTTAAGTAAGTCGCCAAACTTCAAATCTCGAAAGCCCGGGCTCGCGCTCGGGCTTTTTTATTTCTCCACCAACAAGTTTTGACATTACTCTTTCTTCAAAGGAATGTGTTTGGGTATACTGACTTTCTCTCAAAGACTTAGGACAGACTTTTCACATGGCAACACGACGACAAGGACGACTAACAGCTTTTCCAAAGCTCTCTGCATTCGTATTGATTGTTGCCTCGACACTGGCTTTCCCTAGTTGGTCTTCATCGCCTTCAGAATTAAAAGGCGTCAGTAGTGAAATCTCACGTCAAAGACAAGCGTTAACTTCACAACAGAAAAAACTCGACTCCCTACAACAGTCTCTCAAGAAGCAGGAACTGGGTATCGTGCGTCTTGAAAAAGAGATCAAAGAAGCCAAATCGTCGTTGAGTAAAACCAACGCCAGTATTGCTTCGTTAGAGAAAAAAATTGCTTCACTAAAAGCGCAAAGACAGCAGCAAAGCGAAAAACTTGCTGAGCTGTTACAAACCTATTATGTCACCCAGCGTGCCAAGTCTTCTGCCAGCATTCTTAACCAAGGCGTCGAAGAGGACAGAATCAGCCAATATTTCCAGCACTTAGCCAAACAACGAGCACTCACGATTGAAGAGTTGGAAACAACCGTCAATCAGCTCGCGGAAAGTGAAACGCAGCTCAAGCTAGAGAAGCAGCAAATCACTAAACTGATCACGCAGCAGAATCAAAAGCGCAAGCAACTAACGAAAGAACAGTCCAAACGAAAAGGCACCGTCAGTAACATCAAAAAGAACATCACCAGTGATAAAGTTTACCTGTCAGAGCTGCAGCGCAATGAAACACGCTTAAAAGCTGAAATTGCCAAAGCGGCTAAAGCCGCGAAAGCAGCCAAACTCAATGCGGTTCCTATGGACGGTTTAGCAAAGCGTAAAGGTCGACTCCCGTGGCCGCTTAAAGGCAAGATTCTCCACAACTACGGCTCGCGCCAAACGGGTCAGATAAACTGGAAAGGAATGGTGATCGACGCCAATTACGGTCAGTCAGTGAAAGCCGTCTACTCTGGTACTGTCGTATTTTCAGACTACCTCAGAGGATATGGTCTGGTGATTCTACTCGACCACGGAAAAGGCGACATGACCTTGTATGGCTTTAACCAAAGCTTGCTAAAGAAAGAAGGTGATAAAGTTTCCGCTGGCGAAACCATCGCATTGGCCGGTGACACAGGTGGTCAGCCACAAGCGTCACTTTACTTTGAAATCCGCCGCAACAGCAAAACTCAAAACCCTAAGGGTTGGCTGACAAGATAACCGCCATTTGCTCTCGCAAGACTAGGCGTAGTAGGCCTCAACTGCTTGAATAAACGCGTCAATCTGCTCTTTAGCTAAGGCGTTGATTCCCGCCGCTGCTGCACGACCGCCACCCGTCGTAAACTGAGCACATACATCTCCCGCTCCTTGCTTATTATTCAGCGGCGCACGCAATGAGACGGTATAGCTCCCATCCGCATTCTCGGAAAGTACAGCATGCGCACGATCTGGGGTTTGATTCGCCAGCCAGTTGCCGTAAACACCACTGATACGTCGTGAAGAAGCCTGGTTAGGCAGCTCAAATACGCCCAGAACATCACTTTGATGAGAAGCTTGAATTGCGAGCGCCTTATCCATATCACTTTGATACGCTGATTTGAGAGTGTGATAAGGAGAGCGTTGATCAGCAATAACGGCAAAAGGATCATCATAAGCCAAAAGGTGCTTAAACAACTGAGCAGGGTCAAAATGCAGATCCGCCAGCTCAGCCCCATAGCCATTGTAGTTAATTAATGTCCCCAGCTCTTTCAACTGATCTTTCTGTTCATCGGTGAGGCCAGCTCTGCCAGCCAACTCATCCGCTTTTGCAATCAAGTTATCACCGTATGCAGCGGTAATCGCCCATAAGTGAAAACGACCTTGCAGCAACTCATCCACAATCAAAGCGGTACAGGTATTGGCATCTAAGTTAATGTGAGCATCGAGGTTTATGTGCTGCGGAATATCGCCGGACTTGTGGTGGTCGGCATAGAATACCTGAGCACCGGCAGCAAGCATCGCTTCTAAACTCGCCTTATTTTTCTCCATCGAGATATCCAGTACAGTGACGGAATCACTCGCCTGGCAATTAAGGGAATCGAGCAGTTTAATGTCGCGTTTCACGCCGGTGATCAGAGTTGACGTTTTGGGCTCAGCCAGACGCAGCTGAAGAAGCGCGATAATGCCATCCGCATCACCATTGAACACATCGTAGTGCATAAACAAAAACCCCTTAAAATATCTTTAGATACTTTAAGGGGTTAGCCTTATTTCAACAATCGCATTTGGTTATGGTTAAGCATGAATTGCTTTAACGCCATCTTCCAACAACTGTAATTGTTCAAGACCTTGTATGGTGGCTTTAGGCTTCACCACCGCGATCATTTGCAGCATTCCTTGGTGAATCACCTGCTCCGTGATCTGAGTTTTTGGCGACATGGCGGCACGGTAACCCAACCAGCTGGATGCAATCAGGTGCAAAGTGGTCACGAGAGATTTCATCTCGTGCTCTTCCACTTTCAACAGTTCCAGCTCAACAAAGGCACGCATGATATTGATTAGGTTGGTTTGCAGCTTTTCCTGTACCTGAATGTAATCATCATGCAATTGATCATCACGCTGGAGAATCTCTGGCAAGTTGGCGTAGAAAAATCGGTACTTCCACATCAGATTAAAGATAGAGTCTAGATAATGCTTGAGCAAAACCAGGCTTTCTTGTTGACCATGGATTGGTGAAAATCGCTCCAGCAGCTCATTGGAATAAAGCGCAAAAATTTCACGAACGATTTCTTGTTTGTTGCGGAAGTGGTAGTAAAGGTTGCCCGGACTAATGTCTATATGTGCTGCAATATGGTTAGTGGTGATATTACGCTCACCGTGTTCATTAAATAGATCCAATGCGGCAAGCACTATTTTGTCGCGTGTCTTCATTCGTTTTCCGTACCCTCTTCCATTAATATTATCAGTATAACTGAGTATATTAACCAATAACAAAAAAGCGCCTGATTAGACCAGGCGCTTTCATCGGTTTCTTAGTTATTTGTGGTACGGCTTGGATAACTCATGAACCGCTTCAACAAACACACCAGCATTTTCAGGCGGTACATCGAGGTGAATACCATGGCCAAGGTTAAATACATGGCCTGTACCTGCGTCACCAAAGCCTTCTAGGATGGTCGCAACCTCTTCACGGATACGTTCTGGTGAAGCGTAAAGCATCGATGGATCCATATTGCCTTGCAGCGCCACTTTATCACCCACACGCTTAACCGCATCTTGGATGTTGATCGTCCAGTCCAAACCAACAGCATCACAGCCAGTCGCAGCGATTTGCTCTAGCCACATGCCACCGTTCTTAGTGAACAGAGTAACAGGAACACGGCGGCCATCGTTCTCACGAATCAAGCCATCGACGATTTTATGCATGTACTGTAGCGAGAACAGGTTGTAATCACGTGGCGTTAAGACACCGCCCCAAGTATCAAAAACCATTACCGACTGGGCACCCGCTTTGATTTGTGCGTTTAGGTACTCAATAACGCTGTCTGCGAGTTTATCCAGTAGCAGATGCAGCGTCTGTGGTTCTGCGTACATCATCTTCTTGATCTTAGTGAAGGCTTTTGAGCTGCCACCTTCAACCATGTAAGTTGCCAGAGTCCATGGGCTACCAGAGAAACCAATCAGAGGTACATCACCGTTTAAATCTTTACGGATCTGACGCACTGCATTCATTACGTACTTCAGCTCACCTTCTGGATCAGGAGTGCCAATTTTCTCAACATCCGCTTTGCAGGTAATCGGCTTATCAAATACCGGGCCTTCACCCGCAGCAAAACGGAGTTCTAACCCCATTGCATCCGGGATAGTTAGGATGTCAGAGAACAAAATGGCAGCATCAAGTGGAAAACGGCGCAGTGGCTGCAGCGTGACTTCTGACGCCAGCTCTGCATTCTTACACAAAGACATGAAATCGCCCGCTTCAGCACGGGTCGCTTTATATTCAGGTAGGTATCGTCCTGCCTGACGCATCATCCATACTGGCGTGTAATCCACAGGCTGCTTTAAAAGCGCACGCAGATAACGATCATTTTTTAATTCAGTCATTCCGTCTTTCCAACTATTCGGCTTCTATTTAGGGGCGCTATTCTAACACTGTTTTCCATGCAAAAGCTGTGTGCTTTGCAACCTAGATCAAGTTATTAACTTTTAAATCAGTGCTTAATTTGCACCCAATCATCAAGAGTGTTAAAAATTTGTTTGCTAGCGAAAACAACAATTATAACCTGAGTACTCGCTACTCAGCATCTCATAACGACATCTTACTTACCCCCTCCCTATCGGAGGGTTTTTTTTGTCTATAAATCAGTGAATTAATCCATCTCATCCAGAGTTTGTTGAATCAAGGATCGCGCGATGGTTCCTTCTGGTGCCACCGGCGGTAAGTCGTCCGCGCTAAACCACTGCGCGTCACTCAATTCGCTGTAATCCGGCTTCAACTCTCCACCTTGATAGTCCGCCAGAAATCCCATCATCAGGCTGGACGGGAACGCCCAAGGCTGGCTGCCAAAATAACGAATGTTTGCCACATCGATACCGGTCTCTTCTTTCACCTCTCGAGCCACACACTGTTCAAGTGTTTCCCCAACCTCAACAAAGCCTGCAATCACGGTGTACATACCATTACGGTGTCTTGGATGCTGCGCTAGAAGAATTTGGTCGCCGTTGCGCACGGCAACAATGATGCACGGAAAAATACGCGGATAGTGTAACGTTCGACAGTCACCACACTGCATGGCGATTTGGTTGTGATTGAGATGGTTTCGGCCACCACATATCGGACAAAAGCGCAGTGTTTGTGTCATATGACCATACTGAACGGCTTTGCTAATCAGCAGAAACAATGGCTCGGGTAGATCTAAACAATCTCTCAACGACGTCAGTGGTAATACTTGCTCTAGCTCCTGAGCATTGAGCCACATGACTGGCAAGCCCTTGTAATTTCCAATCTTTATCGCATTTTCTTCAGGCAAATTAAACGCCTTCGCCGCACCACAAGGTAATGCATGGTCCACCAGCCAAGCCTCACTGCCTGATACAACACACCAATAAGCATTGCTCGTACGGTTCGTGTCACTGTTCTTTAACATTACCCTTCCTCTTCGCTTGCAGTTCATTCATTTTACTGGCAATCTAATTTCATACCAGAGTTTGTAGTGGAACAATTTTCTGGCTATAAATTCTAGTAAGGACAAGAGGTTGTATCTCTAGAATGGCTTTGCAAAGCAAAGCGTAATGATCACCGGAACTGTGATCCGATCATGAGGGCATGGTCATGCTGAATAAATTCAAACAAACACAAGAACAGTGGGGTGGCTCAAGTGAAGTCATCGATCATTGGTTAGAAACTCGCCAGTCACTTATTGTCGAATATTGCCAGTTAGGCTCTCTTCAGCCAGCGAATGGGCACGCTAACGTAGTTGAACTCCCTTCCCCGAAACAAATCAGCTCTTTTTGCAATCACGTCGTTGATTATATTTCCGAAGGCCATTTCAAAATTTACGATATGGTGATGGAAAAGTGGCAGGCTACAGGCTTTAAAACCAATAACGAGATTGACACCACATACGCAAAAATCGTGTTAACCACCGAGCCTTTACTTGAGTTTAATGACAAGTACGTCAGCGTTAGTGCAGACGATGAGCTTCCTGATTTCGAAGTAGATATGTCAAAAGTTGGCGAACTACTCGAAGTGCGATTTGAAGTTGAAGATAATCTGATCCAGCTTATTGCCGATAGTCTAGCGATACCGCCAGGCGCTTAAAAAAGAGATTAGTGAGGGTTGGCGTAAAGTCAGCCCTTTTTGCTTAGTAACGTTTCGTTGTGGATGCGGGATAAGGGCACTCTCGCAGGCCAAAGCCCGTTCCAGCTTCCCATAGGACGCAGTTCGTTCCCTCCTCTCTCCAAAAACAAAAAAGGCACCCTAAGGTGCCTTTTGTCATTTCTTGACTAACGATTACTCGTCAGCAGAGAAACCTGCGTTTAGCAATGCTGCAAGATTGTCAGTTGCTTGCTCAGCTGAAGGACCTTCTTGTTCTTCAGTGCGCTTAGCTTGGCGATCTTGGTGGTAAGCGAAACCTGTACCTGCTGGAATTAGACGACCAACAATTACGTTTTCTTTCAGACCACGTAGCTCATCACGTTTACCAGAAACGGCTGCTTCTGTTAGTACGCGAGTTGTCTCCTGGAACGATGCCGCAGAGATGAACGATTCAGTCGCTAGAGATGCCTTAGTAATACCAAGTAGCTCACGCTCGAAACGAACAAGCTCTTTGCCTTCAGCTTCTAGCTGACGGTTAGCAATCTTAACGTTCGCGTATTCAACCTGTTCACCAACTAGGAACTCTGTAGAGTCACCAGCGTGAGTGATTGTACACTTACGTAGCATCTGACGAACGATAGTCTCAATGTGCTTATCGTTAATCTTAACGCCTTGTAGACGGTATACTTCTTGAACTTCGTTCGCGATGTACTGAGTCACAGCGTGGATGCCACGTAGACGTAGAATGTCATGTGGAGATTCTGGACCATCTGCGATCACGTCACCACGTTCAACTTTCTCGCCTTCGAATACGTTAAGCTGACGATGCTTAGGAATCATCTCTTCGTAAGCGTCACCGCCGTCACGAGTGATTACTAGACGACGTTTACCTTTCGTTTCTTTACCGAAGCTCACAGTACCTGTGTGCTCAGCAAGAATCGCAGGCTCTTTCGGCTTACGAGCTTCGAATAGGTCAGCTACGCGTGGTAGACCACCGGTGATATCTTTGTTACCGCCAGATTTCTGAGGGATACGAGATAGCGTATCACCCACACCTACTTCTGCGCCGTCTTCGATGTTTACAATCGCTTTACCAGGTAGGAAGTAGTGAGCTGGCATTTCAGTACCAGGGATCATTACGTCATTACCCGCAGCATCAACAAGTTTGATAGCTGGACGCATATCTTTACCTGCTGCTGGGCGAGCGGCGGCTTCAGTTACTTCACTTGAAGATAGACCTGTTAGATCATCTGTTTGACGAGAAACTGTTACGCCATCGATCATGTCCACAAACTGGATGCGACCTGCCACTTCAGTGATGATTGGCATAGTGTGCGCTTCCCAGTTCGCTACTGTTTCGCCAGCTTCAACCGCATCGTTGTCGCCTTTGCTTAGTAGGGAACCGTAAGGTAGTTTGTGTTTCTCTTTTGTACGACCGAATTCGTCGATGATAGTCAGCTCAGAAGCACGAGACGTGATAACAAGCTTCTTATCTTTGTTCATTACGAACTTAGCGTTGTGTAGCTTAACCGTACCAGTTGTCTTCGCTTGGATGCTGTTCTCTGCTGCTGCAGTAGATGCCGCACCACCGATGTGGAACGTACGCATTGTAAGCTGTGTACCAGGCTCACCGATAGACTGAGCAGCGATAACGCCGACTGCTTCACCTTGGTTCACTAGGTGACCACGTGCTAGGTCACGACCGTAACACTGTGCACAACAACCGAAGTCTGCATCACAGGTAACTACAGAGCGCACTTTCATGCTATCTACTGAGTTATCTTCCATGATCTGACACCACTTCTCATCAATCAGAGTATTACGTGGGATCAGCACTTCGTCAGTACCTGGTTTCAGAACGTCTTCTGCAACAACACGACCTAGAGCAAGCTCAGAAAGTGCAACTTTAACGTCACCACCTTCGATGTGAGGCATCATGTCGATACCTTCGTGCGTGCCACAGTCATGCTCGTGTACAACAACGTCTTGAGCAACGTCTACTAGACGACGAGTTAGGTAACCCGAGTTCGCTGTTTTCAGTGCCGTATCCGCAAGACCCTTACGAGCACCGTGCGTTGAGATAAAGTACTGAAGTACGTTTAGACCTTCTTTAAAGTTCGCAGTGATCGGCGTTTCGATGATTGAACCATCTGGACGTGCCATCAGACCACGCATACCTGCAAGCTGACGAATCTGAGCTGCAGAACCACGTGCGCCTGAGTCAGCCATCATGTAGATGCTGTTGAACGATTCTTGTTGCTCGTCTTCACCTTCACGGTTCACTACCGTTTCAGATGAAAGGTTTTCCATCATCAACTTCGCTACGCGATCGTTGGTTGAAGCCCAAATATCGATCACTTTGTTGTAGCGCTCACCCGCAGTTACAAGACCAGATTGGTACTGTTCTTGAATTTCGCGAACTTCTGCTTCCGCTTCTTCGATCTCAGTGTATTTCGCATCTGGCACAACCATGTCGTCGATACCAACCGATACACCAGAAAGTGCTGCGTAAGCAAAACCTGTGTACATGATTTGGTCAGCGAAGATAACCGTATCTTTCAGACCTAGCTTACGGTACGCCTCGTTAAGTAGGTGAGAGATTTGCTTCTTACCTAGCTTCTGGTTAACGATGCTGTACGGAAGACCAGATGGCACGATTTGCCATAGCATTGCACGACCGATAGTTGTATCAACTAGCTTAGTCTCTGTAGTGCTATTGCCATCTTCATCTTTCACTGTCTCAGTGATACGAACTTTAACGCGAGCGTGTAGCTCTGCAGACTTAGTACGGTATGCTTTCTCAGCTTCAGCTGGGCTAGCAAGGTACATACCTTCGCCTTTCACGTTAATCTTGTCACGAGTCATGTAGTAAAGACCCAATACAACGTCCTGAGAAGGTACGATGATCGGATCACCTGACGCTGGCGACAGAATGTTGTTTGTCGACATCATCAGAGTACGAGCTTCAAGCTGTGCTTCTAGAGTTAGAGGCACGTGAACCGCCATTTGGTCACCATCGAAGTCCGCGTTGTACGCCGCACACACAAGTGGGTGTAGCTGAATCGCTTTACCTTCGATCAGTACTGGTTCGAACGCCTGGATACCTAGACGGTGAAGTGTAGGTGCACGGTTCAATAGTACTGGGTGTTCGCGGATAACTTCGTCTAGGATATCCCAAACAACTGCTTCTTCGCGCTCTACCATCTTCTTAGCGGCTTTGATTGTCGTTGCTAGGCCACGAGTCTCAAGCTTGCTGTAGATAAATGGTTTGAATAGCTCAAGTGCCATCTTCTTAGGAAGACCACACTGGTGCAGACGAAGGTATGGACCTACTGTGATTACAGAACGGCCAGAGTAGTCTACACGCTTACCTAGAAGGTTCTGACGGAAACGACCTTGTTTACCCTTGATCATATCAGCAAGAGATTTCAGAGGACGCTTGTTCGAACCTGTGATCGCACGACCGCGACGACCGTTATCTAGAAGGGCATCAACAGACTCTTGCAGCATACGCTTTTCGTTACGTACGATGATGTCCGGAGCAGCTAGCTCTAGTAGACGCTTCAAACGGTTGTTACGGTTGATTACGCGACGGTATAGGTCGTTCAGATCAGAAGTCGCGAAGCGACCGCCATCTAGTGGTACTAGAGGACGTAGATCTGGCGGAAGTACCGGAAGCACAGTTAGGATCATCCACTCTGGGTTGTTACCAGATTGAACGAACGCTTCAACTAGCTTCAAACGCTTAGTGATCTTCTTACGCTTAGTCTCTGAGTTAGTAGACTGAAGCTCTTCACGCATTTCTTCGATTTCAGCAGGCAGATCCATAGACGCAAGTAGGTCTTTGATCGCTTCTGCACCCATCTTAGCCGTGAATTCATCACCCCACTCTTCTAGACGATCCAGATACTCTTCTTCAGTCAGCATCTGAGATTTTTCTAGGTCAGTCATACCCGGTTCAGTTACTACGTACATTTCGAAGTAAAGAACGCGTTCGATATCACGTAGAGGGATATCCATTAGTAGACCGATACGAGATGGCAGTGATTTTAGGAACCAGATGTGAGCAACTGGTGAAGCAAGCTCGATGTGGCCCATACGGTCACGACGAACTTTAGTTTGTGTAACTTCAACGCCACACTTCTCACAGATAACACCACGGTGTTTCAGACGCTTATATTTGCCACAAAGACATTCGTAGTCTTTTACTGGACCAAAGATACGCGCACAGAACAGACCATCACGCTCAGGTTTGAACGTACGATAGTTGATCGTTTCAGGTTTTTTAACTTCACCGAAAGACCATGAACGGATCATGTCTGGTGAAGATAGACCGATTTTGATTGCATCAAACTCTTCGGTCTTATGCTGTGCTTTTAGAAAGTTTAATAAGTCTTTCACAATCAGCTCCTGTAAGGAGTTAAAAGGAGCTCACCCGCAAAAGTGAGCACCTTCAACCAAATAACCCCGTGGGGATTACTCTTCGTCTTCTAGCTCGATGTTGATACCTAGCGAGCGAATCTCTTTCAACAGTACGTTGAACGATTCTGGCATGCCAGGTTCCATGCTGTGGTTACCGTCTACGATGTTCTTATACATCTTAGTACGGCCGTTAACGTCATCCGACTTAACGGTTAGCATTTCTTGTAGGGTGTAAGCCGCACCGTATGCTTCCAGTGCCCATACTTCCATCTCACCGAAACGCTGACCACCGAACTGAGCTTTACCACCAAGTGGTTGCTGAGTTACTAGGCTGTACGAGCCAGTAGAACGAGCGTGCATCTTGTCATCAACAAGGTGGTTCAGTTTCAGCATGTACATGTAACCAACCGTTACAGGACGCTCAAACGCATCACCTGTGCGACCATCAAACAGCGTTAGCTGACCAGATTCTGGTAGGTCACCTAGTTTCAATAGCTCTTTGATTGATTGCTCAGACGCACCGTCAAATACTGGAGTCGCGATCGGTAGACCACCACGTAGGTTCTTGATCAGCGTACGAACTTCATCATCAGATAGAGACGCAACGTCTACTTTCTGACGAGTATCGCCAAGGTCGTAAACTTTTTGTAGGAAGTCACGGAACTTAGCCAGCTCTTGCTGCTCTTTCACCATCTGGTTGATCTTGTCACCGATGCCTTTCGCTGCCAGACCTAAGTGAACTTCTAAGATCTGACCGATGTTCATACGCGAAGGTACACCCAGTGGGTTCAGTACGATGTCAACCGGCTGACCTTTCTCATCGTAAGGCATGTCTTCAACAGGGTTGATCTTAGAGATTACACCCTTGTTACCGTGACGACCGGCCATCTTATCACCAGGCTGGATACGACGTTTAACCGCTAGGTAAACCTTAACGATCTTCAGTACACCAGGTGCTAGATCATCACCTTGTGTGATCTTACGACGCTTAGTTTCAAACTTCTTATCGAAGTCAGCACGTAGCTCGTCGTACTGCTCTGCTAGCTGCTCAAGCTGAGTCTGTTGAGCATCATCTTCAAGCGTTAGCTCTAGCCACTTCTTACGATCAATAGCGTCTAGTTTCGCTTCAGTGTAACCACCGTCAAGAAGTACAGCTTTAACACGGTTTAGAAGGCCACCCTCAAGAATCTGGAATTCTTCAGTAAGGTCTTTCTTCGCTTCTTTAAGCTGCATCTGTTCAATTTCAAGTGCACGTTTGTCTTTTTCAACACCGTCACGAGTAAATACTTGAACGTCGATGATCGTACCTGATACAGAGTTTGGTACGCGTAGAGACGTGTCTTTAACGTCTGACGCTTTCTCACCGAAGATAGCACGTAGTAGCTTCTCTTCAGGCGTTAGCTGAGTTTCACCTTTAGGCGTTACTTTACCTACAAGGATGTCACCGCCTTTCACTTCCGCACCGATGTAAACGATACCTGACTCGTCTAGTTTAGACAGAGCAGACTCACCTACGTTTGGAATGTCAGCTGTGATTTCTTCAGCACCAAGCTTAGTATCACGCGCCACACAAGATAGCTCTTGAATGTGGATCGTAGTGAAACGGTCTTCTTGAACTACGCGCTCAGATACTAAGATCGAGTCTTCGAAGTTGTAGCCGTTCCAAGGCATGAATGCGATACGCATGTTCTGACCAAGTGCTAGCTCACCAAGGTCTGTTGAAGGACCATCAGCAAGAACGTCACCACGTGCAACTGGCTCACCCGGCATCACACATGGACGCTGGTTGATACACGTATTTTGGTTAGAGCGAGTGTATTTAGTTAGGTTGTAGATATCGATACCTGCTTCACCAGGGATCAGCTCGTCTTCGTTTACTTTAACAACGATACGAGAAGCATCTACAGACTGGATTACACCACCACGTTTCGCTACTGCTGTAACACCAGAGTCAACTGCGATGTTACGCTCGATACCAGTACCAACTAGAGGCTTGTCAGCCTTAAGTGTTGGAACGGCCTGACGTTGCATGTTCGCACCCATCAATGCACGGTTCGCATCATCGTGTTCTAGGAACGGGATAAGCGATGCAGCGATAGATACAACCTGGTTAGTTGCAACGTCCATGTAGTCAACATGTTCGCGTGGGTGTAGGCCAGATTCACCTTTCTGACGAGCTGTGATTAGCTCTTCAGCAAATGTACCTTGCTCAGAAAGTACCGTGTTCGCCTGAGCGATAACGTACTGACCTTCCTGAATAGCAGATAGGTAATCAACTTCGTCTGTTACTACGCCATCTACTACGCGACGGTATGGAGTCTCAAGGAAACCGTACTCGTTACAACGCGCAAACGCAGATAGTGAGTTGATCAGACCGATGTTTGGACCTTCAGGCGTTTCGATAGGACACAGACGACCGTAGTGAGTTACGTGTACGTCACGTACTTCGAAGCCAGCACGTTCACGAGTAAGACCACCAGGACCCAATGCAGAGATACGACGCTTGTGCGTCACTTCTGATAGCGGGTTGTTTTGGTCCATGAACTGTGAAAGCTGTGAAGAGCCAAAGAATTCTTTAACCGCAGCAGAGATAGGCTTAGCGTTGATTAGATCTTGAGGCATGATTGCATCAAGGTCACCAAGGCTTAGACGCTCTTTAACAGCACGTTCAACACGTACTAGACCAACGCGGAATTGGTTTTCAGCCATTTCACCAACTGAACGGATACGACGGTTACCTAGGTGGTCGATATCGTCCACTTCACCGATGCCGTTACGGATAGCGATAAGCTTCTTCATCACTTCAACGATATCAGTTTCGTCAAGTGTGCCTTGCTCTTGAGCATCTTCACGTTCGATAGAGCTGTTGAACTTCATACGACCAACAGTCGATAGATCGTAACGCTCTTCTGAGAAGAATAGGCTTTCGAATAGGGCTTCAGCAGCTTCTTTCGTTGGTGGCTCACCAGGGCGCATCATGCGGTAGATTTCTACCAGTGCAGAAATACGATCAACAGTACTGTCGATACGTAGTGTGTCTGACATGAATGGACCGTGATCTAGGTCGTTCGTAAATAGAACTTCTAGAGCTTTATGGCCTGCCTGAGATAGGTTCGCTAGTGCTTCAAGACTGATTTCTTGGTTAGCCGCAACGATGATCTCGCCAGTCGCTTCGTTGATGTAGTCTTTCGAAGACACTTTGCCTACGATGTACTCTACTGGTACTTCGATGTGCTCAACGCCATCTTTTTCAAGCTGACGGATGTGGCGTGCCGTTACACGACGACCTGTTTCAACGTAAGTCTTGCCGTTTGCTTCGATATCGAATGACGCAGTTTCACCACGTAGACGATCAGGAACCAACTCCATAAGTAGAGTTTGATCTTTAACCTCGAAGTTCACCTTCTCAAAGAAGATGTCCAGGATCTCTTCTGTCGTCTTACCTAGTGCGCGAAGAATGATAGATGCTGGTAGCTTACGACGGCGGTCGATACGTACGTATAGGTTGTCCTTAGGATCAAACTCGAAATCAAGCCATGAACCACGGTAAGGAATGATACGTGCGTTATATAGAACTTTACCTGAAGAGTGGGTCTTACCTTTATCGCTGTCGAAGAATACACCTGGGCTTCTGTGCAGCTGGGATACGATAACCCTCTCGGTACCATTGATAACGAAGGTACCATTGTCTGTCATAAGCGGAATTTCGCCCATGTAGACTTCTTGTTCTTTAATGTCTTTTACAGTACCTGCTGGCGCGTCTTTATCAAAGATAACTAGGCGTAGTTTTACGCGAAGTGGTTTTGAGTAAGTTACGCCGCGAATTTGACATTCTTTAACATCAAATACTGGCTCACCAAGACGGTAGCTAACGTATTGCAGCTCGGAATTGCCGTTGTAGCTCTGAATTGGAAATACAGAACGGAAAGCAGCTTCAAGACCGTATTGACCTTCAGGATCCTGTTCGATGAATTTTTCGAACGAATCGAGCTGGATCGATAGCAGGTATGGAATGTCCAACACTTGTGGACGAGTACCAAAGTCCTTACGGATGCGCTTTTTCTCGGTATAAGAGTAAACCATGGGGTTCCTCAGCTCGCTGATAAGTGACCCAAACTGTCTCCAATCGTTATGAGACAGTGACTAACACCTGTTTGAATGTAGTGACATTTCATTAAGCTGTAATGAAATGTTTTTTGCTAGGAACCTGGGTGCTCAAACAGCGGAAAAATCACCCAACCCCTACAGCGCAAAAAGGCCGGTGGTTATAAAACCACCAGCCATTAGCCGTTAGGCTAAGAAACTATGCAATAATTACTTAACAGTAACACTTGCACCAGCTTCTTCTAGCTGAGCTTTAAGAGCTTCAGCTTCATCTTTCTCGATGCCTTCTTTTAGAGGTGCAGGTGCGCCGTCTACTAGAGCTTTAGCTTCTTTAAGACCTAGGCCAGTTGCGCCACGTACTGCTTTGATTACAGCAACTTTGTTACCGCCAGCAGATTCTAGGATTACGTCGAATTCAGTTTGCTCAGCAGCAGCTTCGCCACCAGCAGCGCCGCCAGCAACAACAGCAGCAGCAGCAGAAACACCGAATTTCTCTTCCATTGCTTCGATTAGTTCAACAACTTGCATTACAGACATTTCTGCAACTGCGTCTAGGATTTGCTCGTTAGTAATAGACATAACAATTCTCTTTTAAAATCAACAATAAGTTTAATTAGCAACCAGTAAAAAGCAAGGCTTATGCCGCAGCTTCTTCTTTTTGATCGCGTAGTGCAGCGATAGTACGTACCAGCTTGCCTGCAGAAGCTTCTTTCATGCACATCATTAGGCGTGCAATTGCTTCGTCGTAAGTTGGTAGTGTCGCTAGTACTTCAGCATCAGTAACTGCGCCTTCAAATGCAGCAGCTTTGATCTCGAACTTGTCGTTCTCTTTAGCGAAGTCTTTGAAAAGACGCGCTGCGGCACCTGGGTGCTCGTTAGAGAATGCGATTAGAGTAGGACCAGTGAAAGTGTCTGTTAGACACTCGTAGTCTGTACCTTCAACCGCACGACGCGCTAGAGTATTACGAACAACTTTCAGGTAAACGCCCGCTTCACGAGCTTGTTTACGTAGAGAAGTCATCGCGCCTACTTCAACGCCACGAGAGTCAGCTACAACTGCAGAAAGTGCACCACTGGCAGCTTCGTTGACTTCAGCAACAATTGCTTTTTTGTCTTGAAGGTTTAAAGCCATCTTGGATTTACTCCTGGTTGTCGTTACACCACTCACTATTATCACAACAGTGAGAGCTATTGAGGTGCTTCCCAGAAGAAAGGTAACTATTTACATAGAGCTTTCTGTCAGTTCGGGCACCATCTACGTAGGGTAATTAAGTCTTTATTTATCAAATAAATTCAGACACCTACGGTCTTGGACGGAGACTGGGTCTTAATTCTTACAGAACCAAAGTTCAGCCCCAACCACAAATATTAGGCGCGAAATTATACACAAATTTCGCGCCTAAGCAAATATATTAGTTTGCTAGAGTGTTCAGGCTAGCCTGATCAACAGCAACACCAGCACCCATAGTAGTAGAGATGCTTACTTTCTGCAGGAATGTACCCTTAGCAGAAGATGGCTTAGCTTTCTTCAGAGCCACTAGAAGTGCTTCTAGGTTCTCTTTGATCTGCTCAGCAGAGAAGTTTGCTTTACCGATAGTAGTGTGGATGATGCCGTTCTTGTCGTTACGGTAACGAACCTGACCAGCTTTAGCGTTCTTAACTGCTTCAGCAACGTTAGGAGTTACAGTACCAACTTTAGGGTTTGGCATTAGACCGCGAGGACCTAGGATAGTACCTAGTTGACCTACAACGCGCATTGCATCTGGAGAAGCAACAACTACGTCAAAGTTCATTTCGCCTTTCTTCACTTGCTCAGCAAGATCTTCCATACCAACGATGTCTGCGCCAGCTTCTTTAGCTGCTTCAGCGTTTGCACCTTGAGTGAAAACTGCAACGCGGATTTCGCGGCCAGTACCGTGAGGTAGTACAGTTGCACCACGTACGTTCTGGTCAGATTTACGAGCATCGATGCCTAGGTTAACAGCAACGTCTACAGACTCAACGAATTTAGCAGTTGCTAGTTCTTGAAGAAGAGCAACAGCTTCGTTGATTTCGTATTCTTTAGTTACGTCAACTTTTTCGCGGATTACGCGCATGCGCTTAGTTAGTTTTGCCATGATCTTAACCCTCTACCACTAGGCCCATTGAACGAGCAGTACCCGCGATTGAACGCTTCATTGCTTCGATGTCAGCACCAGTCATATCAGCAGCTTTAGTTTCTGCGATTTCTTGGATTTGAGCGTCAGTTACAGTACCCACTTTTTCAGTGTTTGGACGACCTGAACCAGACTTAACGCCAGCCGCTTTCTTAAGAAGAACTGCAGCAGGTGGAGTCTTAGTGATGAACGTGAAAGAACGGTCGTTGTATACAGTGATAACAACAGGAGTCGGTAGACCTTTCTCGATAGATTCTGTTTTTGCGTTAAACGCTTTACAGAATTCCATGATGTTAACACCGTGTTGACCTAGAGCAGGACCAACTGGTGGACTTGGGTTTGCCATACCAGCAGCAACTTGCAGCTTGATGTAAGCTTCAACTTTCTTAGCCATGATTTTTCCTAATTTTGGGTACAAACGCTAATCGACCGATCAGCTCCCCGTTTACGTAAATAACTTTTTGCTTCGACAGAAGCAAAAAGGCGCGAAATTATAGTCATAATTCGCGCCTTAAACAACCCTAAAAAGGTGTTTTTTTAATCAAGTTTTTCAACCTGACCAAACTCAAGCTCAACTGGTGTTGCACGACCAAAGATCGACACAGACACTTTCAGGCGGCTCTTCTCGTAATCCACTTCTTCAACGGTACCGTTGAAGTCAGCAAATGGACCATCAGTAACACGTACCACTTCACCGGCTTCGTACATAGTACGCGGACGAGGAGACTCGCTCGCTTTCTCAAGACGGTTAAGGATAGCGTCAGCTTCTTTATCAGTGATAGGAGCTGGACGGTCAGAGGTACCACCAATGAAGCCCATGACACGTGGCACGCTGCGTACTAGGTGCCATGATTCATCGTTCATGATCATCTGAACGAGGACGTAACCAGGGAAGAACTTACGCTCAGACTTACGACGTTGGCCTGCGCGCATCTCCACTACTTCTTCAGTAGGGACTAGAACTTCACCAAATAGCTCTTCCATGCTGTGCATTTTGATATGCTCGCGAAGAGACTGAGCTACACGGCCTTCAAATCCAGAGAAGGCTTGAACCACATACCAGCGTTTTTTAGGAGCTTCACTCATGAATTAAAACCCTCTATACCCCAGTCACAAAGTTGACAAGACGAACCATAATGCCGTCGATGCCCCAAAGTGCCAGAGCCATTACAATACTTACAGCTAAAACGATCAAAGTCGTTTGCACAGTTTCTTGACGCGTTGGCCAAACTACTTTGCGAACTTCCATACGAGATTCTTTAGCGAACTCGATCGCAGCTTTACCTTTTGTTGTTGTAGCTGCAACACCAAGTGCCGCAGCAATTAGTACAACAACACCTGCAGCGCGAATCACTACAGACATTTCACCATACAGGTAATTACCCACAACAGCGGCAGCTAGCAGAACGAAAGTGACAATCCACTTGAAGATATCTGCGCCATTTGAGCTTTCAGGAGTTTCAGCATTATTTGCTTTCATAAAACCAAACCTGTCACAAGTCTTAATATAGACGACAACAACCCCGCTGTTGCAGGGCAAATCCATGAAACGACAACCTTATCGATTGACGTACTCTTTCTTAATGACCAAGAAGCAACATCTTGGGCAAAAAATCCTGCTTAATATCTGCTTGGATAAGAAATTAGCAAACATTATATTTAGTGCAGAAAAAGGGCATCAAATGATGCCCTTTTTGCTACTGGTTCGTCAAATCTTATTCAAAGATTTTTCAGAAGTCTTCAGCAATTCCT
>NZ_ACZN01000004.1 GCF_000176135.1 Vibrio coralliilyticus ATCC BAA-450
TTTGAGAGAACATTGCGCGCTCGTAGCTCAGCTGGATAGAGTACCTGGCTACGAACCAGGCGGTCGAAGGTTCGAATCCTTCCGAGCGCGCCACTATTTCGTTTAGTAAGTTTAAAGCTTGTTGAACACCCCGTGCGTCCTTAGCTCAGCTGGATAGAGTACCTGGCTACGAACCAGGCGGTCGGAGGTTCGAATCCTCCAGGACGCGCCACTAATTAAGGTCAATGACCTGATATTGTTTATATTGATATCAAATATTGCGCGCTCGTAGCTCAGCTGGATAGAGTACCTGGCTACGAACCAGGCGGTCGAAGGTTCGAATCCTTCCGAGCGCGCCACTACTTCGTTTAGTAAGTTTAAACTTGTTGAACACCCCGTGCGTCCTTAGCTCAGCTGGATAGAGTACCTGGCTACGAACCAGGCGGTCGGAGGTTCGAATCCTCCAGGACGCGCCACTCATTAAGGTCACTGACCTGATATTGATTATATTGATATCAAACATTGCGCGCTCGTAGCTCAGCTGGATAGAGTACCTGGCTACGAACCAGGCGGTCGAAGGTTCGAATCCTTCCGAGCGCGCCATCATATAGAAGCCCTGCTAGAAATAGCAGGGCTTTTTTGTTAACATTTTATTATCATTCTATTAACTTTACTTTCACAAGTTAATGTTTTCTAAGAACTTTTTTTGGGAAACATTATCCCTATCGCAGTAATCATCCGATTTATCTAATAACGTCATAAAATCGGCAGTTATTTATCCTTATATCGTCTCATATTGCAGATTTATGTGATTTGTATGACGCAATCATCCCTAGAAATGTGCAATATCATCAAGACTGCTTTAAACAAAATTGACAAAGTTTAACCAATCGAGATAATCCTAGACCTCTTATCAGGATATTTGACTACTTTTCCTGAAAGAAAACGTCAGCACAGAACTGACGCCAAAAAGGTCATTTAAGACACGAAGTCCCAATAATTGAATGGCCAATATCTTGTCAGGATGACAAAGAAAGGATGCTTAAAATGGAAAATATTGGAAGCCTGCTAGTAGATGCTGCAACCCTGATGCTTACAGGGATGGCCGTAGTATTTATATTCCTAACTATTCTCGTCTATCTCGTTCGGCTAATGTCTAAGCTGGTGCCAGAAGAAGTGCCAGAGCCGATCGCTACACCGAATCAAAATAATAAAATTCAACCAACCTCTTCTGCTATTAGCCCCAAGGTAGTTGCAGCGATTTCTGCTGCGGTGCATCAACATCGCACTTCTACTGCTAAGTAGCATTTAAATGGATTAAAAGGAGTTAATGAGCATGTCTAAACCACTAGCTTTAACCGACGTGGTGCTTCGTGACGCCCATCAGTCGCTGTTTGCTACTCGTATGCGTCTTGAAGATATGTTACCTATCGCAGCGGAGCTCGATAAAGTGGGGTACTGGTCTTTAGAAACCTGGGGCGGTGCCACCTTTGATGCGTGTATCCGTTTTCTAGGAGAAGACCCTTGGGAACGTCTACGCGCGCTTAAAAAAGCGATGCCCAATACACCCATGCAAATGCTACTTCGTGGCCAAAACCTGCTAGGTTACCGCCACTACGCAGATGATGTGGTTGAAAAATTTGTCGAACGTGCGCACGCCAATGGCATGGATGTGTTCCGCATCTTTGATGCAATGAACGATGTGCGCAATTTCCAGAAAGCGGTCAAGGCAGCAGTCGATGTTGGTGCTCACGCACAAGGTACGCTTTCTTATACTACTAGCCCAGTTCACAATACCGACACTTGGGTTGATCTGGCGAAGCGCCTTGAAGATCTTGGTTGCCACTCTTTATGCATTAAAGATATGTCAGGTTTGCTTAAGCCGTATGAAGCGGAAGAGCTGATCTCTCGTATCAAATCATCGACCGATATTCCTTTAGCACTTCATTGTCACGCAACGACTGGCCTTTCTACTGCAACAGCAGTCAAAGCAGTCGAAGCTGGGGTCGATATTCTTGACACTGCGATCTCCTCAATGAGCTGTACATACGGCCACACTCCGACGGAAACTGTGGTTGCGATGCTCCAAGGTACAGAGCGTGATACCAACCTTAAGTTGGACCAGATCGAACCAATAGCTGCTTACTTCCGCGAAGTTCGTAAAAAATATGCGAAATTTGAAGGTCAGCTGAAAGGGGTAGATTCGCGCATTCTTATCGCCCAGGTGCCAGGCGGCATGCTGACTAATATGGAAAGCCAGCTTAAAGAACAAGGTGCGGCAGATCGTATTGATGAGGTATTGGACGAGATCCCGCGCGTGCGCGAAGATTTGGGCTTCATTCCTCTCGTGACACCAACGTCGCAGATTGTCGGCACGCAAGCTGTGATTAACGTGCTAACGGGTGAGCGTTATAAGAGCATCACCAAAGAGACGGCGGGTGTCCTAAAAGGCGAATACGGCGCAGCTCCGGCAGAGGTAAATGCAGAGCTGCAAGCAAAAGTACTGGATGGTGCTGAAGCCATTACTTGTCGCCCAGCGGATCTGCTGGAAGCTGAGTTGGATACCCTCACTGAAGATTTGCTTGCTAAAGCGAAACAAGATGGTATTTCATTGGCTGAAGATACGGTCGATGATGTCTTAACCTACGCACTATTCCCTCAGGTTGGTCTGAAGTTCCTTAAGAATCGCCATAACCCTGATGCTTTCGAGCCCGCTCCAGGTAAAGAAGAGCCAGTGGCAGCACCTGCTCCTCAAGCTGCTCAGGGTGGGATTGAGACTTACAGTGTTAAAGTTGACGGGCAGGTTTACGACGTAGAAGTGGGCCCGCAAGGTCAATTGACATCGGTTGCTCCGGCTAACTCAACGCCTCAACAGGCTTCGCCAGCCCCTGCTGCTCAATCGGGTAATTCAGAGATGGTACCTGCGCCGTTGGCGGGGAACATTTTCAAAGTGAATGTTCAAAGTGGAGCTCAAGTGGAAGAGGGTGAAGTACTTCTGATCCTCGAAGCGATGAAGATGGAAACTGAAGTTCGCGCAGCCCGTGGCGGTATCGTTCAAGACCTTCACGTTAAGGAAGGTGATTCAGTGACGGTCGGCGCACCGCTATTGAGTCTAGCGTAAGGGAGTATCATGGACGGATTAATGACCTTATGGTCAGAAACAGGGATTGCTAATTTCGAGTTTGGCCAGATATGTATGATTCTGGTTGGTTGTATCCTGTTGTTTTTGGCCATTCGTAAAGGCTTTGAGCCCTTACTTTTATTGCCAATTGGCTTTGGTGCCATCTTGGCTAATATACCTAATGCGGGCTTTACTGATGAGGGTGGCTTGCTTTACTACGTCTACTATGTGGGGATTGAGTCGGGGATCTTCCCGTTACTGATTTTCATGGGCGTAGGAGCAATGACCGACTTTGGCGCTTTGATTGCTAACCCGAAAACCTTGTGGTTAGGAGCCGCTGCGCAATTTGGTATCTTCGCGACGTTGTTTGGCGCGATTCTGCTCAACTACGTGCCGGGTATGGAATTCAGCATGCCTGATGCGGCTTCGATTGCCATCATTGGTGGTGCTGATGGCCCAACCGCTATTTTCTTAGCAAGCAAGTTGTCACCGGATCTTCTCGGTGCGATTGCGGTAGCAGCATACAGCTATATGGCACTGGTGCCTATCATTCAGCCACCAATCATGAAAGCGCTGACAACACCTGAGGAACGTAAGGTGAAGATGGCTCAGCTGCGCCATGTCGGCAAAGCTGAAAAAATTCTCTTCCCACTTGCTGTACTGTTGATGACGATCTTGTTCCTACCTTCCGCGACCCCGCTGGTTGGTATGTTTTGTCTTGGTAACTTGATGCGTGAAGCTGGCGTGGTGGATAGGTTATCGAAAACAGCGCAGAACGAGTTAATCAATATTGTCACCATCTTCCTTGGTTTAGGCGTTGGCTCCAAGCTTCAGGCAGAAGAATTCCTCAATGTTGAGACCTTGGGCATTCTTGCCTTAGGTGCAGTTGCTTTCAGTATTGGAACTGCGGGCGGTGTCTTAATGGCTAAGCTGCTCAATAAGTTCTCCAAAGAAGATATTAACCCACTGATCGGTGCAGCTGGAGTATCTGCGGTACCTATGGCGGCGCGTGTGGTGAACAAAGTTGGCTTGGATGCGAATCCGCAAAACTTCCTCTTAATGCATGCAATGGGGCCTAACGTTGCTGGCGTTTTAGGCTCTGCCGTCGCAGCGGGTATTCTCTTAGCATTGGTGAATTAACGTAAGTTATTAGTCAATTTGAGAATAGGCAGTTAACTTGCTGGCAATAAATGGTATATATTCAAAGGGATGCTTTCGCATCCCTTTTTCGTATCGATAGGGAAATGATGAAATGGAAAATAAACAAATCGCGATAACTCAATTTGGTGATCCTGACGTTTTAGCCGTTCAAACTAATGCGGTACCAGAACCTCAACAAGGTGAGGTGTTAGTGAAAGTGGCCTTTGCAGGCGTTAACCCTATCGATGTTAAAACGCGCGCGGGCCTCGGCTGGGCGGCTTCACAGAACAAAGATAATCTACCTTGGGTGCCGGGGTACGATATTTCTGGTGAAGTGGTGACATGTGGAGAGCAAGCAAAGCGATTTGTTGCGGGTGACAAAGTGGCTGGCTTTATTGGCTTTCCACTCCAAGGCGGCGGTTACAGTCAGTACGTATGTGTGCCGGAAGCCGAACTTAGCTTAGTGCCTGAGTCGATCACTCTAGAAGCCGCGGCAGTGCTACCTTTATCTGGGCAGACTGCGGTTCAGGCTTTGGACAAAGCCAGTGTTCAGGAAGGACAAAGAGTGCTAATTCTCGCTGGTGCCGGCGGTGTTGGTCATATTGCCATTCAGGTCGCGGTGGCAGCTAAAGCAGAAGTCTTCACGACTTGTAGTGAAGCAAACCTTGATTACATGGCGACGTTAGGTGCTCACGCCGTGAACTACCAATTCTCTCCTGTTTCCGAACGTGTTGAGGAAGCAGACGTACTGATTGATTTAGTAGGTGGTGATGCTGCACTGGATGCGCTCAAGTGTCTTAAAGATGGTGCTAAAGTGGTTACTGTACCGACTATTACAGCAGAGCTGATCTGTGAAAAAGCCAAATTGCTTGGTTTTGAAGCGACCGGCATGCTAGTTGATCCGAACCCTGAGCAGTTAGATGCGTTGATTTATATGGTCAGTGTTGGGCTGCTTAAGACAGAGATCCAGCATATCTACCCAATGGATCAGGTGATGGACGCGCATAAACAAATTGAAACAGGGCATACGCGAGGCAAGATCTTGCTTGATATGCAATGCTAGAGGCGTTTAACGCCGCGTTTGAAAGTATCGCTCTGTGGTTTTCTGATTCTGCACTCTGGGTTTTATTTCTTTCTGGTTTCCTGAGTGCAACGCTACTACCCGGGGGCTCAGAAGCTGGACTGATCGCTACTCTGAGCCTCAATCAATTTTCTACCCTTTCTATCATCGCTGTGGCTACTGTGGGTAATACCCTTGGTGGTTTAACTAACTACTGGCTGGGTTTATGGCTGCCAAATCGAACTCAAAATGAAAAACATGGTCATAAAGCACTACAGTGGTTGAGCAAATACGGCTATTGGTCCCTTTTATTCAGTTGGTTGCCGGTAATTGGTGACACGCTTTGTTTGGCTGCAGGTTGGTTACGCATGCGCTTCTGGCCCTGTTTGTGGCTGATCATGATTGGTAAAGCATTGCGATACAGCCTGTTAGCAGCCCTTTATTATGGTTTTTTCTAGGAGATGTCATGAGAAAAATCTGGCTAGGTGCATTTTCTCTCGTTGCTCTTTATGGTTGTGCAAACAATCCACTCTCTTCTGATTCTCATTTATCTTCGCTTCCTCAAGGTGTCTCTTTGATTGAGGAAGTGAAAGCTGAACCGGGTAAGGCGATGATCCCTTACTCTAAGTATCAGCTTGATAATGGCCTGACGGTCATTCTTTCTCCCGATGATTCTGATCCTTTGGTTCACGTGGATGTGACCTACCATGTGGGTTCAGCACGTGAAGAAATTGGTAAGTCAGGCTTTGCCCACTTCTTTGAGCATATGATGTTCCAAGGCAGCGAACACGTTGGTGATCAGGAGCATTTCAAGATCATTACTGAAGCTGGGGGAACCCTTAACGGGACTACGAACCGCGACAGAACCAACTATTTTGAAACCGTGCCTTCAAATCAGCTGGAAAAAATGCTGTGGCTGGAGTCGGATCGAATGGGCTTCCTGCTTGATGCCGTTTCACAACGTAAGTTTGAGATCCAGCGTGATACGGTGAAAAACGAACGTGCACAAAACTTTGATAACCGACCATATGGCCTGATGTGGGAAAGGATGGGTGAAGCGCTCTACCCAGAAGGTCACCCGTACTCTTGGCAGACAATTGGTTATGTGGAAGATTTAGATCGTGTTGATGTCAACGACCTCAAAGCGTTCTTCTTACGCTGGTATGGGCCAAACAATGCCGTACTGACGATTGGTGGTGATATCGATGTCGAACAAACGCTGCAGTGGGTGAACAAATACTTTGGTTCCATTCCGAAAGGCCCAGAGGTTAAGCAGGCACCAAAACAGCCAGCGGTGCTGAAGGAAGATAAATACATCACCTTGGAAGACCGTATTCAGCAACCTATGGTTTTGCTGGGGTGGCCAACAACTTACCGCGGTGAGAAAACAGAAGCGTCTCTGAACGCATTAGCCAACGTGCTAGGAAAAGGTGCCAATAGCCTGCTTTATCAAGAGTTGGTCAAAACTCAAAAAGCCGTCGATGCAGGTGCTTTCCAGGAATGTTCTGAGCTGTCATGTAACTTCTATGTGTATGCGATGGCCCCATCAGGAGAGAAAGGCAAACTGAAACCGCTTTATGAAGAGCTGATGCAGACGTTGCAGAAGTTTGAAGACCAAGGGGTAGATCAGGCTCGCCTAGATCAAATTACTGGCATGGCGGAAGCTAGTGCCGTATTTGCGCTGCAAAGCGTGAGAGGTAAAGTGTCTCAGCTCGCTGCTAATCAGACTTTCTTTGGACAGCCTGATCGACTGCAAACTCAGTTAGAGCAAATACGTGCGGTTTCGCCAGAATCTGTCATGAAAGCTTATGAAGACTTCGTTAACGGCCATCACAAAGTGACGTTGAGTGTGGTACCTAAAGGTAAGCTCGATTACGTCGTTAAACCCGCGACTTTCGTCACACCTGAAAGAACGCTACCTGAGCATAAGAAGATCAAAGATCAAGATCTCGCCTATCGTCGTCCAGTCGATAACTTTGATCGTTCAGTGATGCCTGAAGTGGCTGAAGCCGTGAAAGCGCAAATGCCTAAGCTGTACAAACTATACTTCGATAATGGCGCTGAGCTATTGGGTACTCAAAGTAGTGAAACGCCTACGGTTCAACTGGAAATTCGCTTCCCAGCCGGTGAGCGTTATGTTCAGCAAGGCAAAGAAGGGCTGGCGAATCTAACGGCAGCGATGATGGAAGAAGGGACGTTAGATTCAACGGTCGAACAGCTGCAGGCTAGACTCGATAAACTGGGTAGTACTGTATCTATCAGTGCCGCGAACTACACGACCAGCATTTCCGTTTCTAGTCTTGAGAAAAATTTACCTCAAACCTTGGCTATTGTTGAAGAGGTGTTATTTAAACCTGCGTTTAATGAATCCGACTTTGAACGTAATAAACAGCAGATGCTAGAAGGTATTGTTTACCAGCATCAGAAACCAAGCTGGTTGGCGTCTCAAGCTACAAGACAAGTTTTGTTTTCTGGTTCCATCTACCAACGCCCAAATGATGGAACGAAAGAGTCTGTTTCAGCATTGACTCTGGATGACGTCAAAGCGTTTTATCGCCAACATTACACTCCCTATGGCGCTCAGATTGTCGTGGTCGGCGATATAACCAAACGCCAAGTGAAGAATGAATTGGCCTTTTTGGAAAACTGGCAAGGGCAGGAGGCGCCTCTACTACGACCTCAGCTCGTGAATGAAAAGGGCCCGCAGAAAATTTACTTGATTGACAAGCCAAGCTCACCACAAAGCATTGTTCGTTTTGTACGTCAGGGCTTGCCTTTTGATGCGACGGGCGAAGTGTATTTAACGCAATTGGCGAACTTTAATTTGGCAGGCAACTTTAATAGTCGAATAAATCAGAATTTGCGCGAAGATAAAGGCTATACCTACGGTGCTAGTGGCTACTTCGCGGCGAACCGAGAAGTTGGCGCCATTGTTTTCTCTGCTCAAGTTCGTGCCGACTCAACGATTGCTTCTATCAAAGAGATAGAAAAAGAGTTGAGTCAGTACAGTGAAAAAGGCATGACAGATGAGGAAATGAAATTTTTACGCTTAGCAGTCGGTCAACAAGATGCTCTGAAGTATGAAACGCCTTCACAGAAAGCACAGCTGTTAAGTAGTATTCTGGCTTACAGTCTGGACGAAGACTACCTCAAGCAGCGCAATGAAATTGTCGATACGGTGAGTAAAGATACCTTGAATCAGATGGCAGCCAAGTGGTTTAGACCTGATGCATATCAGATCATTGTGGTAGGAGATGCAAAATCGCTAAAGCCTCAGCTAGAAAGTTTGCAAATCCCAGTAGAAGAGCTTGAAATCGTCCGCTAGAGTACACATAAATTAGAGCATGAGAGAGGGTTTTGGGAAGTTCCTGCCCTCTGATAATTCAAACGGTCCAGAAGTAGTTGGGCCAGGACTATAAGCGAACCATCATTTTGACTGATTTTGCTGCGCGACTGGAGCGAGTTGCACAAACCCCTGATGTTTTTCAATCCTTTGGTCGTGGTGTAGAGAGAGAAACTCTGCGTTATAAAAAGGATGGCAGGCTGGCTACGACTCCTCACCCAAAAGAGCTGGGCTCTGCTTACGCGAATGATTGGATTACGACAGACTTTTCTGAATCGTTGCTGGAGTTCATCACGCCTGTATCCAGTGACATCAAAACTCTGACTGCGCAGTTAGAGGACATTCATCACTTTACTCAAACTAAATTGGGTGAAGAGAAAATGTGGCCGCTTTCCATGCCGTGTTATGTCAGCCAAGAAGATGACATCAATCTTGCGCAATATGGAAGCTCTAACTCTGGCAAGATGAAAACCTTGTATCGAGAAGGCTTGAAGCGTCGCTATGGTAGCCTGATGCAAATCATCTCTGGTGTGCACTTCAATTTCTCTTTTCCAGAGTCATTTTGGGATGCGCTTTACGGCCAGCAATCTGAACAAGAGCGTCAGACGACTAAGTCTGAAGCATACTTTGGCCTTATCCGTAACTACTACCGCTTTGGCTGGCTGATCCCTTATTTCTTTGGTGCTTCGCCAGCTTTATGTTCTTCCTTTATCCAAGGAAGAGATACTAAGCTGCCTTTCGAAAATATCGGTGAGACCTTATACCTTCCTCATGCGACTTCATTACGTATGAGTGACTTGGGCTACACCAATAGTGCTCAGAGTGTGTTGAAAATTGGCTTCAACAGTTTGGAAGAGTACTTGGATGGCCTTAATGCAGCAATTCGTACCCCGTCTGCTGAGTTTGCTGAAATTGGGGTTAAGGTAGATGGTGAATATCGTCAGCTAAACAGCAACGTCTTGCAGATTGAAAATGAACTGTATGCGCCAATTCGCCCTAAACGCGTTGCGAAAGGTGGTGAGAAACCATCGGAAGCTTTATCGCGTGGTGGTGTTGAATATATCGAAGTGCGAGCATTAGATGTTAACCCATATAGTCCGATCGGTATTGATGAAGACCAGATTCGCTTCCTAGACCTATTTCTGACTTGGGCGGCGATCACTGAATCAGAGCCGATGGACTTCTGTGAGCAAGCATGTTGGCGTGAAAACTGGAATAAAGTGATCGAGTCGGGGCGTAAGCCGGGGCTAGAGCTGCAGATTGGTTGTAAAGGCGAAATCTTGTCTCTGCAAGATTGGGCACAACGTGTATTCGATGAGATTACTCTGATTGCAGAGAAGATGGATGTCGCAGTTGGCGGTGAAGCCTATCAGTCGGTTTGCCATAAGCTGATGACTTGGATAAATAACCCAGAGCTGACAATTTCTGGCCAGCTTTTGGAAGATACTAAGCGCTTGGGTGGACTGGGCAAAGTTGGCTGTGAATTCGGCTTACAGTACCGCGAAAAACATTTGAACCATGCGTTCCAAGTGTACAGTGCGCAAGTGATGGAGCAAGAAGTTGAACGTTCCCGTGCTGCACAAGTAGACACAGAGCAAGCTGATACGCTCAGTTTTGATGAATTCCTAGATGACTATTTTGCTTATTTAAAGTCATAGGAAAAAATATTGAAAAGGACTTTGCTGCTAATCAGTATCATGGTTATAGGTGGCTGTTCGACGGCGCCACCTAAGAATCAAAGTAATTTGTGTGAGATCTTCCGTGAGCATCAAGATTGGTATGATGATGCGGCAGATATGCAGGAAGAGTGGGGTACGCCTATTCAGGTTGCGATGGCGTTTGTAAAGCAAGAAAGTAGCTTTCGCCATGACGCTCGCCCATCGAAAGATTACTTGTTGGGAATCATTCCTTGGGGTAGGGTCAGTAGCGCTTACGGATACGCTCAGGCGCAAGACCCAGCATGGGAAGATTTTCAAAAAGCGACAGGCCATGGTGGTTCGAGAACCAACTTTGATGATTCATTGATGTTTATTGGTTGGTACACCAGTGAAACCCAGAAGCAATTAGGGATCTCCAAATGGGATCCTTACAATCAATATTTGGCCTATCATGAAGGACGTGGTGGTTATAAGCGTAAATCTTATCAATCCAAACCTTCATTGATCAAAGTTGCTCGTAAAGTTGAGCAGCAGGCAAAGGATTATGGTTGGCAACTCAAACAGTGCCAACAAGAACTGGAAAGCAACCGGAGCTGGCTGTTCTAGCCCGGAATGAAGGAGAAAAGGACAATGCCATTATTAGATAGCTTTACTGTGGATCACACTCGTATGAATGCGCCAGCGGTGAGAGTGGCTAAGACAATGACCACGCCGAAAGGTGATACCATTACTGTGTTTGACCTGCGTTTTACTGCACCAAACAAAGACATTCTTTCTGAGAAAGGCATTCACACACTGGAACACTTATACGCAGGTTTCATGCGCAGTCACTTAAACGGTGATAGCGTAGAAATTATCGATATTTCGCCAATGGGCTGCCGTACTGGCTTTTACATGAGCCTGATTGGCACACCAACAGAAGAGCAGGTAGCTCAGTCTTGGTTGTCATCGATGCAAGATGTGCTAAAAGTTGAAAGCCAAAACAAGATCCCTGAATTAAACGAATATCAATGTGGCACTGCTGCGATGCACTCTCTTGAGGAAGCTAAACAGATTGCTCAAGCTATAATTGACGCAGGCATCAAAGTTAACCTCAATGACGAGTTAGCTTTACCTGAGTCAATGCTTAAAGAGCTGAAAGTCGATTAAATCAGATATAGATAGAACAAGAGGAAGGCAGTGCCTTCCTCTTCTTTATTGAGCTTTAGGTAAGACAACAACTTGTGTCTTGGCCCAAATATCATGGAAGCCACGTTTTTTCGGGTCAATGGGGACAGTAAGGTTGGCCAGCCCAAAGCCTGATGTCGCGATGCGGATTAATGCCTGAGTCACAGAAATTGCGCTACCATCAGCATCGCGAACCTGTATTTTCCATGCTCTCATGCCCAGCGTTTGCCCTGCGCGAGTCCAGAAGAATACAAAGAAGTAGATCCAAACGGCGGCGAGATACAAAGTATAAACTGGTCCCCATATCGGGTGATTGGTGAGAAAGTCGCTGACATCTGCATACGGAGCAGCATTAAATCCACCCATGGCAACCAGCGCATGCAAAACTGCAATCACGATGCCTGCAGCCATCATTTCAATCGCAATCACGATCAGAGCATCATAAAATAACGCACCGAGGCGGCGCATCAATCCTGCTGGTGGCAGGGTATCTGTTGTCGACATAATAATAACTTACCCAAATTTTAGAAGGCGTCAGAATATAGCTTCACTGTGAGTCTGAAAAGAGACTTTGCGCACAGCTTAATAATTTGTGGCGATTTTATCAGCAAACGGCAATCAATTCAGTCTTTTGCACTTGCACGAATACTTTGCTTACGTATAATGCCAGACATCAAAGGGCAAGAGCCCAAAGATGCCGGTGTGGTGAAATTGGTATACACGACGGATTCAAAATCCGTTGCCTTCGGGCGTGGCGGTTCAAGTCCGCCCACCGGTACCATATTTAAACAACAAAGCCTCGACGAAAGTCGGGGCTTTGTTGTTTCTGGTGTTTATGGTTTCTATTCCAGTAACAACGCGGAGGAGGCAGTCGTCTCGTAGCGTTTCCTTCTTGTATTCGTGCATTTTTACCGTCCCATTTATTTTGTTAGTGCTTTCAGTTGTACCCATAAATATCAAAAATCTTTAATTTTTTCTGCTAGTTAAGCAATTGTTGTCTATCTTTTAGAGAGGAATACTATCTGAAAGGACCCAAACTAATGTATCAACTCACCCCCTATTTATTTTTCGCCGGACGTTGTGATGAAGCTCTGGAGTTTTATTGCAAAGCTTTTGGCGGGGTTGTTGTCACCAAGCAGTATTTTAAGGACGCACCGCAACAAATAGAGGGCGCTGATCCTGATTGGATTATGCATGCAGAATGTGAAGCGTTTGGGATGAAGTTGATGCTTTCAGATGGTTTAGTGGCAAAAGAGCGCTCTGGGAATCATATGGCATTATCTTTGGTATTGGACGATCTCGATGAACAGGCCAGAGTGTTCGATAAGCTATCACACGGTGGTCATATCATGATGCCTCTTGCTGACACTTTTTGGGGAGGACGCTTTGGCAAAGTTGAAGACCAGTTTGGTATTCGTTGGATGCTGCATTGCGATCTGGTTAAATGACATGCAAAGTTTAAGCGGATCACACGCGTACCTCACTAAAGCTTACGAGTGATGAATTCAGGTTTTGAATCATCTAAAATTATAAATTGGTTAATAAAGATTAAGTTGTATATAGATCGTGGCTAGTATCAAAATTACAGTAGACAGACTTCAGCCAGGGTTGCATATCCGACTCCCGGTCAAATGGAATGAGCACCCGTTTTTGTTTAATAGCTTTAAGATTAAAGACGAGGAACAGATCCGTCTGATTCGTCACTTAGGCATTAAGCATGTCTTTATGAATCCGAATCAAAGTGATACTCAACCTCTTCCCCCTTCGACTGAGACTGAGAAAAAGGATGATACCTCTGCAGAGGAGATCGATCTTGAAGCGCAGAAATTATGGAAAGAGAAGCAAGATCGGATTGAAAAGCTCAGTGCGTATCGGCGTAGAGTGATTAATTGCGAAAAAGAGTTTGAGCGCTCACTATCGAGAATGCGGGCGGTCATGAATAAAATTCGCAACCGACCAGAACAGGCTGTGGATGAAGCTGCGCAGTTGGTTGATGATATCGTTGATAAGCTGCTTAGTGATGATCATGTCACTTTACACTTGATGAACGGTAAAAGTGAATTTGAAGATATTTATTTCCATTGCCTCAATGTTTCTGTCATCGCCATGATGATAGCCCAAGCTAAGAAGCTTGAAGCGCAGAAAATTAAAGAAGTCGCTTTTGCTGCTCTTTTCCACGATATGGGAAAAGTCAAAGTCCCCTCTGCAATTGTACGTAAGCAGACCCCTTTAAGTGAACCAGAAAAGAACTATCTTAAACTGCATACTAAATATGGTTTGGATATCGCGAATAATATGGAGAGTTTTCCTGAAAGTGCGCGAACGGTCATCGCCCAGCACCATGAATTGAATGATGGCTCGGGTTATCCAGAAGGCTTGAAAGGGGAGCAAATCGATGAGCTGACGCAAATTATCTCGGTAGCTAATGCTTACGATAATCTGTGCCACAGCAACGTTCCTTCAGAGCAAAAGATACCCTATGTGGCACTTTCTCATTTATATAAGAACTGTAAGAACCTATACAACAACGAAAACCTAAATATCCTAATTAAGTTCATGGGTATCTACCCTCCGGGGACGGTGGTGCAACTGTCCAACGATATGGTGGGGTTAGTGATATCGGTGAATGCACGTAACATTCTTTTCCCAAACGTCCTTATTTATGATCCTTCCGTTCCGAGAACGCAAGCCCCCATCATCGATTTGGCAGAGAAAGAGATAAAGATAGTCAATGCTATTTTGCCAAATAAACTGCCAGATAAAGTTCGTGAGTATTTAAATCCTCGCTCAAGGATCTCTTATTTCTTCGATACTGATGACTAGTTATCCACAGTCTTCTGTGGGTATATTGCCAATAAGGTGATGATAAATTGGTACTAAATAAGCGCTTGAATGATTAATAGTCATTCAAGCGTTTTTTTATCTAAAAAACGATTTTTGTGCTTGCCTTCTTTCCTCGCCTATCTATAATGCGCACCCACTGACACGGCAGACACCACAAGGCTTCAGCAGTGTTAGAGAGGTGAAAAGCTTCTGAGAAAATAAGTTTGAAAAAGTGTTTGACT
>NZ_ACZN01000003.1 GCF_000176135.1 Vibrio coralliilyticus ATCC BAA-450
TTTTCTAAGCCTTCATTATGCTTTGAATAATGAACTGCGACACTAGCTCAGTTGGTAGAGCGCAACCTTGCCAAGGTTGAGGTCACGAGTTCGAACCTCGTGTGTCGCTCCAAATTCTTCTCAGACTTCAGACGTCTGATCGACCTTAAAGGTCACCGCTCTTTATCTAATGCTGTGAAGCATAAACCAATCAAAATCATAATAAGTCCTCCATTACGGTGGGCGTTTTTATGTCTAAAATTCAAATCAGCACGAGATGTGCTCGTTTTATTTTTTAATGACAAGCCTCGGTGAGTCAGGGCTAGCTGTAAAAACTAACAGAGTTATCCACAATTATTGTTCTGTGGATAAGTTGGTGGGTAACCTGATTATGGATGTTGATTTGAGTCGAAGAGAAATGATCTTTTGTGTTATGAAAGTTTCTTTCTGATTCCCGATATTGAGCTAAGTCTTTGTATTAAAAGAATTTATCGATTGGCTGTTGTTAGCTAAAGAGCATCTCGTTCGATCATTAAGTGATTGTTTTTTGATCCTGGTCATTTATGGCTAATGTGATTAACTTCTTTAGCTGAAAGAAAACAAGCAATCGCCCTTTCTTTTTTCCACATTCCCGTTTTTAGAGCTAAATCAAATTACGCCGTCTTATATCAGGCAAAGTTTATGCATCTCTGGGGAGCCCTTTTTGCACGATACGGATTAGCCTATTTAGCTTAGTCGATGAATGGGGTATTTGGGCAATTTGTTGCTCTATCGCCCAACGAATATGTTCATCCAGTACTTCACTCAATCCTATACGCTGCTCTAGTGCCTCAATAATATTAGCTGAATATGGCGCATTGCCCATGGCGATCGACAAATTTCTTAACCATTGGATATGACCTATTCTTCGAATGGCAGAACCTTCCATATTTTTGAGAAATGTTTTTTCATCCCATGCAAACAGAGTAACAAGATCTGGTGAGGTTAACGCCTGCCTACGATGAAAGTCTTCGCGTTCAGTTAATTCAGAGAAGCGGTTCCATGGGCAAACAAGCTGGCAATCGTCGCACCCATAAATACGGTTACCCATAGGTTTGCGGAATTCTTCAGGAATCACGCCGTCGAATTCAATGGTCAGGTAAGAAATGCATCGTCGTGCATCAACGACACCTTCTTCAATAATGGCTTGGGTAGGGCAGGAAGTGATACAAGCGGTACATTTTCCGCAGTCACCTTGGTGCGCTTCATCGATGGGCAAAGGTAAATCGATGAGTAGCTCACCAAGAAAAAACCACGAACCACAATCTTTATCCAGAATGAGGGAGTGCTTTCCGGTCCAGCCTAGTCCTGCTTTTTGCGCTAAAGGGCGCTCGAGAATAGGCGCGGAATCGACAAAAGGGCGGTAGCCAAACTGCCCCACTTCTTGCTCTATTTTCTGGCCAAGTTTCTTTAGCTGGTTGCGTACCAGTTTGTGGTAATCTCGGCCCAGTGCATAGCGGCTTATATAAGCTTGGGTAGGATCGGCTAGGTTGGCTGCAAATAGCGCTTCAGGGGGGAGGTAGTCCATGCGGACGCTAATGACTCGCACTGTGCCAGGCAGAAGCTCAGCAGGGCGTGCTCGCATCATGCCGTGACGTGCCATCCAATCCATTTCACCGTGATAGCCGGCATCAAGCCATTTTTGCAGTGCTGCTTCGTGTTCACTCAGGTCGACATCGCAGATACCGGCTTTCTGGAAGCCAAGCTCTTGTGCCCAAACTTTGATCTTGTTTGCGAGCTCTTGGTAGTTCATGCTAATGACTCTGGTGAAATGGGGGGCGGATCTTAACGGATCTTTTTCGTTGAATCTAGCAGCGAAATCAGAGAATTCATGCCAAAATAGCAGGAATTTGGCTTTTACTTACACAACAGACCTTGTCTCTCAATTCCAACCCAGTTTACTATTCCTGTTCTTTTGATTTTTATATAGTCACCCAGTAGAGATTGATCTTCATGACCACGAAACATTTTGCCCTTAAAGATGAACAAGCAACGATTCAATTAGGGACAGTCTTGGCAAACCTATGCTCTCAACAAACCACCATCTATTTACACGGTGATTTGGGCGCTGGTAAAACGACATTCAGCCGAGGTTTTGTGCGTGCACTGGGTCATCAGGGAAATGTGAAAAGCCCAACCTATACCTTAGTGGAGCCGTACCAGCTAGACCAATGGCAAGTTTATCATTTTGATCTATACCGCTTAGCCGATCCGGAAGAGTTGGAGTTCATGGGGATCCGAGATTACTTTACTCCTGATGCGATCTGTTTGGTTGAATGGCCAGAGAAAGGTCAGGGTTTGCTTCCTCGCGCAGATCTGGATATAGAGTTGCGCTATGACGGTGAAGCGCGCATGGTTGATCTCACTGCCAATAATGATTATGGATCTAAATTACTTGAACAGTTGGAGTTATGATAATCAATAAATTCGTTCGAGCTGTCTCTGTCTCTTTTCTCCTAGCTCTGTTTCTTTTGCCCACTCGTGTGTGGGCAAATGCTCTTGAAAGTATTCGTGTTTGGCCGTCTCCTGACGAAACCCGTGTGGTTATTGATTTGGCATCGGAGGCGGAGTACAGCTATTTCACACTCAGCAGCCCTGATCGCTTAGTCGTGGATCTCAAGCAGACTTCCATCAATACCAAATTACCGATTAACGTCTCGGAAAGTCCAGTACTGAAAAGGATTCGTAAGAGTTCGCCACCACAGAAAGGTACCTATCGACTGGTGTTTGAACTCAAACGGAAAGTGACGCCTCAGTTGTTTAAGCTGGCGCCTACTCCGGGTGGTCAATATGGTCATCGTTTGGTGATCGACATGCCTCATGGCTCATCCTCTTCATCTACCTCAGCAGCCAAGCCTTCTTCTTCAAGTAGTTCACCTCAAGTGAGTCGAGATGCCTCTCAGTTATTGGGCACCGCTGATATTGTGGTTGCGATTGACGCTGGCCACGGTGGTGAAGACCCGGGTTCTATCGGGCCAAGCCGCAAGTATGAGAAACATGCGACTTTGGCAATCTCCAAGAAAATTGCTGCTCAGATCAATGCCGTTCCGGGCATGAAAGCCGTGTTGACTCGTCGTGGTGATTACTTTGTGAATCTCAACAAACGCTCCGAAATTGCGCGTGGCAGCAAGGCACATTTATTAGTTTCAATTCATGCTGATGGTTTCCGCACTCCGCAGCCGCGCGGTGGTTCAGTGTTTGTGCTTAATACACGTCGAGCAAATTCAGAAATCGCCCGTTGGGTAGAGAATCACGAGGAACAGTCGCAACTACTGGGTGGTGCAGGTGAAGTTCTTTCTAAGAACACCAGCGATAAGAATGTCAGCCAGACGCTGCTGGATCTGCAGTTCAGTCATTCTCAGAAAGAAGGCTATAAAGTTGCTACTAAGATCCTCAAACAGATGAGCAGTGCCGGAATTAAACTGCACAAGAAGCAACCTGTAAACGCCAGCCTCGCAGTATTGAAGTCGCCTGATATTCCATCTGTCTTGGTTGAGACTGGGTTCATTACTAACCCGACAGAAGAAAAATTACTTTTCCAACGCAGCCATCAAGATAAATTGGCGCGTGCACTGACTAAAGCGATTGTTCAGTACTTTGAAGCGAATCCACCTGAAGGTACTCTGTTCTCGAATCGTGGTAAGACTATAAAACATAAGGTTAAACGCGGTGAATCGCTGTCAGTGATTGCCAAAAAGTACGGCACGACAACGAAAGCCATCATGCAGGCCAATAAGCTGAAAAGTTCTAGTCTCGCGATTGGTCAGGTGTTGACGATCCCAGGTTCAAAAGGTGCAATACCAGTACCTAAAGTGACGAATCCGGTGGAAACCAAGACCATCACTCATGTGGTTCAAAGTGGGGAATACCTCGGTAAGATTGCTGCGCGATACAAAGTGTCGGTTGCAACGATTAAACGCGAAAACAAACTGCGTTCTGACACGCTGAAGCTCGGTCAAAAGCTGAAAATTACCGTCAGCATGAAAGATCAGCCGTTACGTAAACACAAAGTGAAGCGCGGTGAGTTCCTTGGGAAAATTGCCAGCCAATACGATGTGAGTGTCAGCGCGATCCGAAAAGCCAACAATCTGCGTTCAGATGAACTGGCGATTGGTCAGGTTCTGATCATTCCGAATAAGTAGCGATAAGCATGACGATTAAAATTCTTCCAGCACGACTGGCTAACCAGATTGCCGCAGGGGAAGTGGTTGAGAGGCCAGCTTCCGTTGTCAAAGAGCTGGTCGAAAACAGTTTAGACTCTGGTGCTACCCGGATTGATATTGATATCGAAAAAGGCGGCACTAAGCTTATCCGTGTGCGTGACAATGGCAAAGGCATTGCCAAGGATGAGTTGGGTTTAGCTTTGAGTCGTCATGCGACGTCAAAAATACACAGCTTGGATGATCTTGAAGCGATCATGAGCTTAGGGTTTCGTGGCGAAGCGCTTGCCAGTATCAGTTCTGTTGCTCGTCTGACACTGACCTCTCGTCCTGCTACACAAGATCAGGCTTGGTCTGCGTACAGTGAAGGGCGCGAGATGCAAGTGAAGCTGCAACCGACAGCGCACCCTATTGGTACGTCAGTCGAAGTGCTGGATCTGTTTTTTAATACGCCAGCTAGACGTAAATTCCTCCGCACAGAGAAGACCGAATTTACTCATATTGACGAGCTGTTAAAACGTATCGCTTTAAGCCGATTTGACGTCACGATCAATTTGCGACACAACGGCAAAATGATCAAGCAATATCGAGCGGCTAAGACTCAGGTTCAAGAAGAAAAACGCATTGCGGCAGTATGTGGCAACCCGTTCGTGCGCAATATGTTGAAAATTGAGCTTGAACACCAAGGGCTCAAGCTGCATGGCTGGATCACGACGCCCGAAGGAGCTCGTCAGCAAAGTGATCTGCAATACTGCTACGTCAATGGCCGTATGATGCGTGACAAGCTGATCAACCATGCCATTAGGCAAAGCTACGAGACCAGTCTACGTCCTGAACAGTTTGCTACTTATGTGCTGTTTATTGAGATTGACCCCCATCAAGTCGATGTGAATGTCCATCCGGCGAAACATGAAGTGCGTTTCCATCAAGCTCGTCTGGTACATGACTTTATTTATCAAGCCTTGAGTGATGCTCTAGTACAGAGTGCTCAGATTGATAAACCCGACATCAACGCCTCTGCATTTCATACAGAACCCGTTACACCGGAAATACCTACCCCCGTCACTGCCGACACCAATCCTGTGTCTGAAAGCGTGTATCGAGCAGTGGAAAAAGTGCCTGCTTATCCTGGTCAGCAAGGCTATGAAGAAAAGCGTCAAGCTGAGAAAGAGCGTACTCAGGTACGTGAGGCAGCAGCGAAAAGTGACTGGGTAGAATCACGTCCTGTACCTCGGCAAAAAGCGAAACCTGAAGAGCGCTATGGAGAGCCAGCACCAAGCAAGCAGGAAGTACGTGCTTACAAAGAGTTGCTGGAAACACCAGTGTTGTCTCAGGAAGCCCCTCCAATTCCCTCAGAACTTGAACCTGTAACTTCAGCTCTCGCAGAGCCTGCTGAGGCAATAGAGGCATTGGGTAAAGCTGTCTGTGTGACTCAAGGCCAGTACTTGCTTATGGGAGATAAGCAGGGAGCGAGGGTAGTCTCAATGGCTAAAGCAGAATGGTTGCGTGTGAACGGGCAGTTGTCACTCAATGGAGGGGCATTGAAGAGTCAGCCTCTCTTGGTGCCATTGTCACTGAAACTCGACCATCAGCAGATTGAAGCGTCTCAACAGCATCACGCAACGTTGATGCAGTTTGGCATAGAGCTGAAGAGTCGAAATTCATCCTCATTGATGATCATGGGGGTACCTCAGCCGCTTCGTCAGCAAAATTTACAACAATTGATACCAGATCTGTTATCTTACGCGGCTTTGATATCAGAGAATGATCAAGCCTTGCCACCACAGGCGCTCTCTGATTGGTTAACCAACCAGATCACACAGGTTAAAAGCGACTACACTTTGTCGGAAGCGATACAGGTCATTGCTGAGATAGAACAACTTTGGCGGGGGAACCTGCCGTTAGATGACCGTACTTTTGTTCGCCCTGTTGATTTTTCTGCAACCATTGCAGCGATGAAGTTATGAAGAATGAATTACCTTTGGCCCTCTTTTTAATGGGGCCAACCGCATCGGGGAAAACCGATCTGGCGATCCGCCTGCGAAAAAAATTTCCAGTGGAAATTATTTCTGTGGATTCCGCTCTAATTTATAAAGGGATGGATATCGGTACCGCCAAGCCTGATGATGAAGAACAGGCACAGGCCCCACATCGATTGATCGATATTCTCGATCCTAGCGAAGCCTATTCCGCCGCAGACTTTCGTCGCGATGCGTTGAATGAAATGCACAAGATTGTAGAGCAAGGCAAGATCCCACTCTTGGTTGGTGGCACCATGCTCTATTACAAAGCACTACTGGAAGGTTTGTCACCTCTTCCAGCTGCAAACCCTGAAATCCGTCAGCAAATTGAGCAAGAAGCATTGACTCTAGGCTGGGAGGTACTGCACGATCAACTCAAAGAGATTGATCCGGTTTCTGCTGAACGAATCCACCCGAATGATCCGCAAAGATTGTCGAGGGCATTGGAAGTTTATCGAATTTCAGGTAAAACTCTTACTGAACTGACTCAAACCAAAGGTGAAAGCCTGCCGTTTAGAGTGAAACAGTTTGCTATAGCTCCCAAGGAAAGGGCTGAACTTCATCGCCGAATCGAATTAAGATTCGACAAAATGATGGAAGCAGGATTTGAGCAAGAAATGCGTGAGTTGTATGCTCGCGATGATCTTAACCCAGATCTTCCTTCTATTCGTTGCGTCGGCTATCGGCAGATGTGGGATTATTTGGATGGGAATTGCACACTTGATGATGCCATATTTAAAGGCATCTGTGCGACCCGCCAGTTGGCCAAGCGACAAATCACCTGGTTGCGCAGCTGGGATGATTTAACTTGGTTAGATAGCGAAAACATAGAACAGTCTCTAGAAACCGTATCAAATGCCATAGCGTCTGAAGGTTTTAGCTGTGTATAATGTGATCGCTTTTGCGTGAATGTACCCTGTAAAGGATCTGTTACTTGAAATTTGATGGTAAAGCCGTCATAACAGGTAACGACAGGGTGTTTTTTATCGTTTAGCTCAGATGCAAAGGCCGCACCTAGTTTTGCAGCGCACCACTAGCTAAATAACTAGAACAAAATTACAAAATAAGGAAAATAAAATGGCTAAGGGGCAATCTCTTCAAGACCCATTCTTAAATGCATTACGTCGTGAACGTATTCCCGTATCAATCTACCTAGTAAACGGAATTAAACTACAGGGTCAGATTGAGTCTTTCGATCAATTTGTGATCTTGCTGAAAAACACAGTAAACCAAATGGTATACAAGCACGCTATCTCTACGGTAGTTCCTGCTCGTCCAGTTAGCCACCACAGTGGTGAGCGTCCTCAGGGTGGCGAGCGTCAGCAAGAGAAATCAGAAGATTAATTCTCTGAACAAGAAAACTAGTATTATTTTAAGGAGTTGATTGCTTGTTTGACCGTTATGAAGCCGGTGAGCGAGCCGTACTTGTTCATATCAACTTCACGCAAGAAGGGGAGTGGGAAGATCTCAGCGAGTTTGAAATGCTGGTATCTTCAGCTGGTGTCTCAACGTTACAAGTTGTAACTGGTAGTCGCCAGTCACCACACCCTAAATATTATGTCGGAGAGGGTAAAGCTCAGGAAATTGCCCAAGCGGTGCAACTTGCTGCTGCGGATATAGTGATATTCAATCACGCCCTCTCTCCTGCCCAAGAACGTAACCTAGAATCGTTGTGTAAATGTCGAGTCCTTGATCGTACCGGTCTGATCCTCGATATCTTTGCTCAACGTGCCCGAACACACGAAGGTAAATTGCAGGTTGAGCTCGCTCAGCTTCGCCATATCTCTACTCGACTTATTCGTGGTTGGACTCACCTTGAGCGACAAAAAGGTGGTATTGGTTTACGTGGTCCAGGTGAAACCCAGTTAGAAACTGACCGACGTCTTTTGCGTGACCGTATAAAAGCTATCTTGCGCCGCTTGGAAAAAGTGGCAAAGCAGCGTGAACAAGGTCGCCGATCCAGAAATCGAGCGGAAATCCCAACTATCTCTCTGGTTGGTTATACCAACGCGGGTAAATCCACCATGTTTAACCGCATTACCGAAGCGGGCGTATATGCAGCAGACCAGCTGTTTGCCACTTTGGATCCAACGTTGAGAAAAATTGAGCTTGCGGATGTGGGAACAGCCATTTTGGCTGACACGGTTGGATTTATCCGACATTTACCCCATGACCTAGTCGCCGCTTTTAAAGCGACCCTGCAAGAAACGCAGGAAGCTGACATTTTGTTACATGTTGTCGATGCCAGTGATGAGCGTTTTCGTGAGAATATTCATGCTGTTCATGAAGTGCTTGAAGAGATTGGTGCCCATGAGGTACCTGCTCTTCTCGTAATGAACAAAATTGATAATCTCGAAGACCAGAAACCTCGAATTGAAAGGGACGAAGAAGGTATTCCTCGTGCCGTTTGGGTTTCGGCAATGGAAGGCATTGGTGTTGAACTGCTGTTTGATGCTCTGACTGAGCGCTTAGCTAGTCAAATGGTTCAGTATCAATTGCGAATACCGCCACAACATCAGGGGCGCATTCGTAGTACATTCTTCCAAATGAAATGTATTCAACGAGAAGAATATGATCAGGATGGTAACTTGTTGATTGATGTTCGCATGCAACAAGTGGATTGGTCTAGACTTGAAAAAAGAGAAGGGGCAGTTTTACGTGACTTTATAGTTACTTAAATGACTGCTACAGTATAACGTCATATCAAATGATGGAGCTTTCTAATGGCGTGGAATGAGCCTGGTAATAACAACGGCAACAATGGCCGCGATAACGACCCTTGGGGGAGTAATAATCGTGGTAACAAAGGTGGCCGTGATCAAGGACCGCCAGACTTAGACGAAGTATTTAATAAACTGAGTCAGAAACTGGGTGGAAAGTTTGGTGGTGGAAAAGGAGGCAAAGGGTCTTCTATCGGTGGCGGCGGTGGTGCACTAGGTTTTGGTGTCATTGCAGTAATCGCGATAGCAATCTGGTTCTTTGCGGGCTTTTACACCATCGGTGAAGCCGAACGTGGTGTTGTTCTACGATTGGGTAAATACGATCGCGTCGTAGATCCTGGTCTGAACTGGCGCCCTCGCTTCATTGATGAAGTTACTCCTGTCAACGTACAGGCAATTCGCTCACTGCGTTCATCTGGTCTAATGCTGACTAAAGATGAAAACGTTGTGACGATAGCGATGGATGTTCAGTACCGTGTTGCTGACCCATACAAATACCTATTCCGCGTGACGAACGCAGATGATAGCTTACGCCAAGCGACCGACTCTGCGCTTCGCGCAGTGATTGGTGACTCTCTGATGGATAGCATCCTGACGACTGGTCGTCAGCAAATCCGTCAAAGTACTCAGGAAACGTTAAATGAAATCGTAGATAGCTACGATATGGGTGTTGTCATTGTTGACGTCAACTTCCAGTCTGCGCGTCCACCTGAGCAAGTTAAAGACGCATTCGACGATGCTATCGCAGCACGTGAGGATGAAGAGCGTTTTGAACGTGAAGCAGAAGCTTACCGTAACGATATTCTTCCAAAAGCGACGGGTCGAGCTGAGCGTCTGAAGAAAGAAGCATTAGGTTACTCTGAGCGCGTAGTGAATGAAGCACTTGGTCAAGTAGCGCAGTTTGAGAAACTACTTCCTGAATACCAAGCAGCGCCTGAAGTTACTCGTAACCGTTTGTACCTAGATACTATGGAACGCGTTTATTCAAGCACGTCTAAAGTCCTGATAGATTCGGAATCAAGCGGTAACCTTCTGTATCTGCCTATTGATAAACTGGCGGGTCAAGAAGGTAAGACTCAAACCAAACGTAGCACGAAGTCCTCTTCTGCATACGATCAAATTGAGCTAGAAACTCAGAAAAATGAGACAACTTCAGACTCGCAATCTCGTTCAACTGGTTCACGTCAAGGGAGATATTAAGAATGCGTAAGTTAATGATCCCTGTATTAGTCGTTACCATTGTTCTACTGCTAATGTCAGTATTTGTCATTCAAGAAGGCGAGCGTGGATTGGTGATTCGATTTGGTCGTGTTCTTGATGATAACGGCGCATCAAAAATCTACGAGCCAGGCTTGCATTTTAAGATGCCGCTATTCGATCGAGTGAAAACTCTGGATGCGCGTATTCAAACAATGGATAGCCGTTCTGACCGTTTCGTAACGTCTGAGAAAAAAGACGTGCTGATCGATACTTACGTTAAGTGGCGTATCTCAGACTTCGGGCGTTACTACCTAACCACTGGTGGTGGGAATACGTTGACAGCGGAAGCGCTACTTGAACGTAAAGTTACCGACGTACTACGTTCTGAAATTGGTGCTCGTGAGATCAAGCAGATTGTTTCTGGCCCGCGTAACAAAGATGTACTTCCTGAAAGTGCAGACAGCGAAGAAGTGACAACTGAAGCGGCTCTTGAAGCGCTAGAAGTTGACGGTGAGCGTGACCAAATTATGGAGAACGTTCTTGTTGGTACTTCAGATAGCGCAATGACTGACTTGGGTGTTGAGATCGTTGATTTCCGTATGAAGAAAATCAACCTACCTGATGAAATCAGTGAGTCTATCTACCGCCGTATGAGAGCTGAGCGTGAATCTGTAGCGCGTAAGCACCGTTCCCAAGGTCGTGAGAAGGCAGAAGTTATCCGTGCACAAGCTGATCTAGAAGTGGCAACAGTTCTAGCAGAAGCGGACAAAACTGCACGTGTAACTCGAGGTGAAGCGGATGCGAAATCTGCGAAAATCTACTCGGATGCTTATAACAAAGATCCAGAATTCTTTGGCTTTATGCGTTCTCTAAAAGCTTATGAGACATCATTCAGCGATAAGAGCGATATCTTAGTACTGGATCCGAAGAGTGACTTCTTCCAGTACATGAATAACTCTGCTGGTGCACCAGCGAAGTAAGTTCAAGTTGATAGATAATAAAGGCTCCCTTGTGGAGCCTTTCTTTTTTGAGGAGCTACGTATGTCGAACTCATTGTGGGTCGCATTGGGGTTAGTGTTAATCGTCGAAGGGCTAGGGCCTTTAATTGCCCCTAATTTCTGGCGTAATATGGTTGCTCAGTTAAGTGAACAACCCGACAATCAACTCAGGCGTATCGGCGGTTGCTTAGTGGTCGCCGGTGTCGTGATTACATACATGTTTAGTTAGTAGTGTGGAGGCGGGGTTTCTTGAGCTGGATCAGCTAAATTAGATGAGTCCATGTTTTTGACCTTGCCCACCACGTACTTCATCTGGTCCTGCATTTTTGTGATCAGCAGCTGTTGCTGGCTCAATGCATCATTAAGAGACTCAATGGTCTGTTCTTGAAAGGCCAGCTGGCACTCCATGTCGTTTAGACGGTTCTCCAATTCTTCAACACGCTTTTCTGTCATGATTAGTAGTCCACGCTCCAAGCTTGAGCAATTCCAGCGGAAGTGCCCGAGATCACTCGGTTCTGATTGTCAAAAGCTGCATCATACACCACTGCACGTGGAGGGCGAGTATCTTTTAAAGGCTCGGCTTCAAATCCCTCGACCTTTTTACCTGTTTGTACGTCCCAGACCATAATTCGGCTTGAAGGAGTACCAGTGACAAGGAACTGCCCATCATCCGAGAAGCGGGCCGTTGAGAAGATCAACTGACGAGAAAAACTGCGCAGGTTGGAAATTTGCTCTCCGGTTCTGAGATCCCAGATGATTGCTTGATTGCCCCCGTCCGAGGTAAAGGCGTACAAACCATCCCGTTGTAGGGCGACACGATTGATGCGCTGCTCATGTTCAAAGCTCTTAAGAATTTGCCCTGTGCGGGTATCCCATAGGTAGGCGGTGTAGTCATTGCCTCCAGATAAGGCGAAGCGACCATTAGGAGATAGGGCGACAGAATTCACTTTTTCATTGTGGGCAAGGAACTCTAATCGTCTTCCAGTGACTAAGTTGACGTAAATGGCCTTGCCGTTCGATAAGCCCAGCAAGACTTGTTCACCATTGCTGGCAATGTCGACATCGCGAATTAATCCGTCGGAGATGGACCAAAGACCTTGTGCTTGTGTCCAAGCTAAATCCCAAACCGCGAAGTTAATTTGCGTTGCGGTGACGGCAAATCGGCCATTATCTGAGATACGGATTCGAGAAACGGTACTGGCTTGAGGATCTTGTTCGCCTAATGAGGCAAGCTGCTGGCTTTCGTAGAGATCCCACAGTACCAGTTGATGCTCTTTGGAGTACAACAGGGCAAAGCGGGCATCTCGGCTTAAGGCGAAACTGGTGGTTCCTAGAGGTTCAATTACCCAACGTTGATCATCCTGCGTGGAGAAAAAGCAGCCATTTAACGCTGCGATGACAAACGTAAGTATCAGAGTGTGAAAAATAATTCGCATTAAATACAAAGATCCGCTTTAGTTAACGTTTAATTAAAACGCATATTGGTTATAGTGGTACAACATGCTTATGAGCACCAGTCTAAATTACAGATTTGTGCGCAAAGACAAATGGTTAGCCATTAATTGGAGAATTCAATGAAATCTATTTTTAAGGTGTCACTGCTTGCAGCAACAGTAATGTTGGCGGTTGGCTGTCAGAAAGAAGAAGAAGCTAAAACAGAAGCAGCGCCTGCAGCCGAGCAAGTGCAAGCAGAAGCCGGTAAAACGGTTCACTTTAAAACCGACGATGAGAAAGCAGCTTACGCGATTGGCGTATCGTTCGCTAACTACCTGAATACTAGCCTAGATAAGCCAAACGAAATTGGTATCAATCTAGATAAAGACCTTGTATTGAAAGGCATTGAACATGTGTTTGCGGGTAATCCTGAGCTAAATGAAGAAGAAACACGCGCAGCACTTGAGTCGCTAGACAAGCGTGTAGCTGAAACGATGCAAAAGCAAGCAGCAGAAAAAGCAGCTGAAGCAAAGAAAGCGGGTGATGATTTCCGTGCTGACTTCGAAAAGCAGGAAGGTGTGAAGAAGACTGAATCAGGTCTACTTTACCAAGTAATGACTCCAGCTAAAGGTGATCAGCCGAAAGACACTGATACGGTTCAGGTTCATTACAAAGGCACATTGATTGACGGCACTCAATTCGATAGCTCATACGATCGTGGCGAACCAGCGACGTTCCCACTTAACCGTGTGATTTCTGGTTGGACTGAAGGTGTTCAACTAATGCCTGTAGGCTCTAAGTTTAAGTTCGTTATCCCACCTGAGCTAGCATACGGTGAGCAAGATACGCCAAGCATCCCGGCAAACTCTACCCTGGTGTTTGAAGTTGAACTGCTGAAAATCGATAATGGCGAAGGCGAGCAAGCGGTTCAATAAACCACTTCTCTCTGAATAAAGATGGAAAGGTCTGACGTAAGTCAGGCCTTTTTTCATTTTCTGAGTGCTGTATCGCGTGAATAGTTTGTTCTAAATCACTAGATAGTGGCATTGCTAGATGTTCAATTCAAAATTTCTGATAAACTTACACCAATTTGTTGATTTTTCGCTCGAAGGCTTAAAAAGTGACAACTACAGACACAGTAAACACGGATATGTTGCTCGAAATGGAATCTGTCAATGTGATGCCATTTAGTGAGCACGACAAAATTATTCTGAGATCCTATGAAGCAGTCGTAGACGGCATCGCCAGTCTTATCGGCCCATTTTGTGAAATCGTTCTGCATTCTCTGGAAGATCTCAATACGTCAGCGATTAAAATTGCCAATGGTGAAAATACCGGCCGTCAGGTTGGTTCACCTATCACAGATTTAGCGTTAAAAATGTTGCGTGATATTGAAGGTTCCGAACGTAACTTCTCTCGTTCCTACTTTACCCGTGCCAAGGGTGGAGTGTTGATGAAGTCGATTACCGTTGCGATCCGCAATGGCGAGAATCGTGTTATTGGCTTGCTATGTATCAACGTCAATCTCGATGCGCCATTCTCTCAAGTACTGCAATCTTTCATGCCAACGGAAGAGGCAAAGCAAGCGGCATCCTCAGTGAACTTTGCCAGTGATGTTGAAGAGCTGGTGGACCAGACGGTTGAACGTACTATCGAAGAGATCAATGCTGACAAGTCAGTATCGAACAACACCAAAAACCGTCAGATTGTGATGGAGTTATTCGATAAAGGCATTTTTGACATTAAAGATGCGATTAATCGCGTGGCAGATCGTTTGAATATCTCTAAGCACACCGTTTATCTTTATATCCGCCAGCGCAAGACTGAGGAAGACGAAAGTTGAGTGCATTGAGCTACACCTTGGTCGTCAACGGTTCAGTGTATGGCAGTCAGTCTGCTAGAACTGCATATCAGTTTGCCCGTAGCCTGATTAATAAAGGGCATCAGTTGGTCAGTGTGTTCTTTTATCAAGATGGCGTAACCAACGGAACCGCGCTGAGTGTACCGGCGAATGACGAATTTGATTTGGTCAAAGCGTGGCAATCTCTGGCTTTAGAACACGCAGTGCGCCTCGAGACTTGTGTTGCCGCGGCATTGCGTCGTGGTGTAGTCAGTCAGGATGAAGCCAAGCAACACAGCTTGATGCAAAGTAACCTTGCAGATGGCTTTCATCAGGCAGGGCTAGGCAGTTTGGCTGAAGCTATGCTTACCCAAGATAGAGTGGTGCAGTTTTGAGTCAGTTAACCTATGTGTTCCGCAGTGCCCCTCATGGCAGCTCGTCCGGCCGAGAAGGTGTCGATGCTTTGCTGGCGGCATCAGCGTATTGCGAAGACATCAGCGTACTGTTTATTGGTGATGGTGTGTACCAGCTGATTGCTGGGCAGCAAACAGGCAATATCCTTAGCAAAGACTATTCACCTATGCTCAAGCTATTTGATCTTTACGACATTGAACAAGTATACGTCTGCTCGGACTCATTGGCTGAACGTGGTTTAGCGCAAGCTGACTTAGTCATCGATGTTGAATCGCTATCTGTTGTTGATATGCAGGCGCAGCTCCATCGCGCTGACAAAGTACTTTCTTTCTAAGGGAATCATGTTACATATTGTTAAGTCTGTGGCGGCTCTGGAAGACGTCGTTAAGGTGTATGTTGATGGCGATGCTTTGCTATTGATTGAAGATGCTGTTTACGCGGTTAATCCCCAACATAAGACGTACCCACTAATAAAAGGCTTCAATACCTTTGTGTTGCAGAGTGATCTGGCAGCCCGTGGTATCCTTAACCGTATGAGCCCATCTATAGAGATGGTCGACTACGAAGGCTTTGTTGACCTTACTTCTGAGCAAGAAAACTCTCTCACCTGGGATTAAGTCTTTTCCTTGGCAGACTGTGAATAAGCATTTACGGCACACGTGTTCGAGTTGAACAAAAAAGATCCGTATATTTCTTGACACACCTCTCACTGCTGCATAGAATTTTGCGTCCCTATTTGTACGAAGTGCTTTGGTACGACGTCTAGATAGGGTTAGATTTTTCACAAAGCTTACTTTTAAGTAAATCAGGAGCTAGTTAATGGCAACTATTAACCAGTTGGTACGTAAGCCACGTGCAAAGCAAGTTGTTAAAAGCAACGTGCCAGCACTAGAAGCGTGCCCACAAAAACGTGGTGTATGTACTCGTGTTTACACTACTACACCTAAAAAACCTAACTCGGCACTACGTAAAGTATGTCGTGTACGTCTAACAAACGGTTTCGAAGTAACTTCGTACATCGGTGGTGAAGGTCACAACCTTCAAGAGCACTCAGTTGTTCTAATCCGTGGCGGTCGTGTTAAAGACCTTCCGGGTGTACGTTACCACACTGTACGTGGTGCACTTGACTGTGCTGGCGTAAATGACCGTAAACAAGGTCGTTCTAAGTACGGTGTGAAGCGTCCTAAGTCTTAATCGTCTTTTCTTTTAAAGAGAAGCGTTAAGTAAGGCCAAACACTAAAATTAATATTAATTTTTGAAGAAACTGTAAAGTTTTGGATAACCTGAAGAATAAGACAACGGAGAAATTCCATGCCACGTCGTCGCGTCATCGGTCAGCGTAAGATCCTTCCAGATCCAAAGTTCAAATCAGAACTGCTGGCAAAATTCGTTAACATCCTTATGGTTGACGGTAAAAAATCTACTGCAGAGAAAATTGTTTACACTGCACTAGATGCAATGGCTGAGAAATCTGGTAAAGATCACTTAGCTGTATTTGAAGAAGCTCTTGAAAATGTTCGCCCTGCGGTAGAGGTTAAATCTCGTCGCGTGGGTGGTTCAACTTACCAAGTACCTGTAGAAGTTCGTCCGGTTCGCCGTAACGCACTTGCTATGCGTTGGGTAGTTGAAGCTGCGCGTAAGCGTGGTGAAAAATCTATGGCTCAACGCCTAGCTGCTGAAATGCTAGACGCGTCTGAGAACAAAGGTACTGCTGTTAAGAAACGTGAAGACGTTCACCGTATGGCAGAAGCGAACAAAGCATTCGCTCATTACCGCTGGTAATACCTTTCAGTGCCGCGGGAACCCTCGCGGCGCTACACTAGTTCCTATGCGCAAGCCTAGGAACTATTGCTATATCTAGGGCAAGCAAAAACTGCTTCTAACAGATTAAAATGCAACTAGAAATAGCAATAGTCCCTAATTCAAGAGGATTCAATCGTGGCTCGTAAAACACCTATTGAGCGCTACCGTAATATTGGTATCGTCGCTCACGTAGACGCAGGTAAAACAACCACAAGTGAACGCATTCTTTTCTACACTGGTCTTTCTCATAAAATCGGTGAAGTTCACGATGGTGCTGCTACCATGGACTGGATGGAGCAGGAGCAAGAGCGTGGTATCACAATCACCTCTGCGGCTACGACAACTTTCTGGCGTGGTATGGAAGCGCAATTCCAAGACCACCGCATCAATATTATCGATACTCCTGGACACGTTGACTTCACTATTGAAGTAGAGCGCTCACTGCGCGTACTCGATGGTGCAGTTGTTGTATTCTGTGGCTCGTCAGGTGTTGAACCTCAATCTGAAACGGTATGGCGTCAAGCAGATAAGTACCACGTTCCGCGTATGGTGTTTGTCAACAAGATGGACCGTGCAGGTGCTGACTTCCTTCGTGTTGTTGATCAAATTAAAAACCGTCTTGGTGCGAACCCTGTTCCTATCCAACTTAATGTTGGTGCGGAAGAAGACTTCAAGGGTGTTATTGACCTGATCAAGATGAAGATGATCAACTGGAGTGAAGCTGATCAAGGTACAACTTTCACTTACGAAGACATTCCAGCGGACATGCTTGAACTTGCTGAAGAGTGGCACAACAACCTTGTTGAGTCAGCGGCAGAAGCTAGCGAAGAGCTAATGGATAAGTATCTTGAAGAAGGCGAACTAACGGAAGCTGAAATCAAGCAAGCATTACGTACTCGTACACTAAACAATGAAATCGTACTGGCCACTTGTGGTAGTGCGTTTAAAAACAAAGGTGTTCAAGCGGTACTCGATGCAGTAGTCGAATTTTTACCATCGCCAATTGACGTTCCAGCGATCAAAGGTGTGGATGACAACGACAACGAAGTAGAGCGTCATGCAGACGACAACGAACCGTTCTCAGCACTCGCATTTAAAATCGCGACAGACCCGTTCGTAGGTACGCTAACCTTTATGCGTGTTTACTCTGGTGTAGTGAACTCTGGTGATGCTGTTTACAACTCTGTTAAACAGAAGAAAGAACGCTTTGGTCGCATCGTACAGATGCACTCAAACAAGCGTGATGAGATTAAAGAAGTTCGCGCAGGTGATATTGCAGCAGCAATTGGCCTGAAAGACGTGACGACAGGTGACACACTATGTGACCAGAACCACAAGGTGATTCTGGAACGCATGGAGTTCCCTGACCCAGTAATTCAGATCGCGGTAGAGCCTCGCTCTGTTGCCGATCAAGAAAAGATGGCTATTGCGCTAGGTAAACTAGCCGCAGAAGATCCGTCTTTCCGCGTCGAAACGGATGACGAAACAGGTCAGACACTGATCTCTGGTATGGGTGAGCTTCACCTAGATATCATCGTTGACCGTATGAAACGTGAATTCAGCGTTGACTGTAATGTTGGTAAACCTCAGGTTGCTTACCGAGAAACGATTCGTGGTAACGCGGAAGTTGAAGGTAAATTTGTACGTCAATCTGGTGGTCGTGGTCAGTATGGTCACGTATGGATCAAACTGGAGCCATCTGAACCTGGTGAAGGTTTTGTCTTTGTTGACGAAATTGTGGGTGGTGTTGTTCCTAAGGAATACATCAGTTCGGTAGCGAAAGGTATCGAAGAGCAAATGAACAGTGGTGTTCTAGCGGGTTACCCGGTTCTAGACATTAAAGCAACACTGTTTGATGGTTCTTACCACGATGTTGACTCTAACGAGATGGCGTTTAAGATCGCTGGCTCGATGGCATTCAAGAAGGGTTCATTAGAAGCACAGCCTGTACTTCTTGAGCCAATGATGAATGTTGAAGTAACTACGCCTGAAGATTGGATGGGTGACGTTGTTGGTGACCTAAACCGCCGTCGCGGTATGATCGAAGGTATGGACGATGGTGTGGCTGGTATTAAGATCATCCGCGCTCAAGTACCACTATCTGAGATGTTTGGTTACGCAACTGATCTACGTTCTGCAACTCAAGGCCGTGCGTCTTATTCTATGGAGTTTAACGAGTACGCTGAAGTACCGAAAAACTTTGCAGATAAAATCATTGCAGACCGTGGTTACTAATAAATCGTATTAACCTTTAAAAATAGCAAGACTTTTTTAAAGATCAATACGTCCAAATATTGCGCTGACGGACGTTGGCGCATAAAATAGCAAATTCTGGCGCGTCGTGATCAATAATGTTCGCGGCGAATCATAACTAGGAAGGAACACGATCGTGTCTAAAGAAAAATTTGAACGTACTAAACCGCACGTTA
>NZ_ACZN01000002.1 GCF_000176135.1 Vibrio coralliilyticus ATCC BAA-450
TACGCATTTCACCGCTACACCTGAAATTCTACCCCCCCTCTACAGTACTCTAGTCTGCCAGTTTCAAATGCAATTCCGAGGTTGAGCCCCGGGCTTTCACATCTGACTTAACAAACCACCTGCATGCGCTTTACGCCCAGTAATTCCGATTAACGCTCGCACCCTCCGTATTACCGCGGCTGCTGGCACGGAGTTAGCCGGTGCTTCTTCTGCAGCTAACGTCAAATGAATGCGCTATTAACACATCCACCTTCCTCACTGCTGAAAGTACTTTACAACCCGAAGGCCTTCTTCATACACGCGGCATGGCTGCATCAGGCTTGCGCCCATTGTGCAATATTCCCCACTGCTGCCTCCCGTAGGAGTCTGGACCGTGTCTCAGTTCCAGTGTGGCTGATCATCCTCTCAGACCAGCTAGGGATCGTCGCCTTGGTGAGCCATTACCTCACCAACTAGCTAATCCCACCTGGGCATATCCTGACGCGAGAGGCCCGAAGGTCCCCCTCTTTGAGCCGAAGCTATTATGCGGTATTAGCCATCGTTTCCAATGGTTATCCCCCACATCAGGGCAATTTCCCAGGCATTACTCACCCGTCCGCCGCTCGACGCCGTTATCGTTCCCCGAAGGTTCAGACAACTCGTTTCCGCTCGACTTGCATGTGTTAGGCCTGCCGCCAGCGTTCAATCTGAGCCATGATCAAACTCTTCAATTTAAGATTTTGTTCGGCTCAATGAATACTGAACATTACATAAGTAATGTTTGAATTGACTGTGCTGAATCCGAAGATTCAATGGTCACTTCGTATCATTGAAACCTAATTTGATACCGAAGTATCGAATTGGATTATCATCAACGAGTGCCCACACAGATTGATAGGTTTATATTGTTAAAGAGCTGTGCTTTCAGTGCCTTAGCACCTAAGCAGGACGCGTATATTACGCGACTGACTGTTGAAGTCAACATAAAACTCTAAAAAAGATTAGAACTTTATGGTGACTTGCTTAATAGATAAGCAAAGTCGAATTTAAAGCCTGGCGATGTCCTACTCTCACATGGGGAAGCCCCACACTACCATCGGCGCTATTGCGTTTCACTTCTGAGTTCGGCATGGAATCAGGTGGGTCCACAACGCTATGGTCGCCAAGCAAATTCTTTAATTCGGAAAGCTGTTCATGTGTTCTCAACACATTCAATCTGTTCTTGCTTTGAGTCCATCAAAACCCTTTGGGTGTTGTATGGTTAAGCCTCACGGGCAATTAGTACAGGTTAGCTCAACGCCTCACAACGCTTACACACCCTGCCTATCAACGTTCTAGTCTCGAACAACCCTTTAGGACCCTCAAGGGGTCAGGGAAGACTCATCTCAGGGCTCGCTTCCCGCTTAGATGCTTTCAGCGGTTATCGATTCCGAACTTAGCTACCGGGCAATGCCATTGGCATGACAACCCGAACACCAGAGGTTCGTCCACTCCGGTCCTCTCGTACTAGGAGCAGCCCCCTTCAATCTTCCAACGCCCACGGCAGATAGGGACCGAACTGTCTCACGACGTTCTAAACCCAGCTCGCGTACCACTTTAAATGGCGAACAGCCATACCCTTGGGACCGACTTCAGCCCCAGGATGTGATGAGCCGACATCGAGGTGCCAAACACCGCCGTCGATATGAACTCTTGGGCGGTATCAGCCTGTTATCCCCGGAGTACCTTTTATCCGTTGAGCGATGGCCCTTCCATACAGAACCACCGGATCACTATGACCTGCTTTCGCACCTGCTCGAATTGTCATTCTCGCAGTCAAGCGGGCTTATGCCATTGCACTAACCTCACGATGTCCAACCGTGATTAGCCCACCTTCGTGCTCCTCCGTTACTCTTTGGGAGGAGACCGCCCCAGTCAAACTACCCACCAGGCACTGTCCTCAACCCGGATAATGGGTCTAAGTTAGAACATCAACACTACAAGGGTGGTATTTCAAGGACGGCTCCACCGATACTGGCGTACCGGTTTCAAAGCCTCCCACCTATCCTACACATGTAGGGTCAATGTTCAGTGCCAAGCTGTAGTAAAGGTTCACGGGGTCTTTCCGTCTAGCCGCGGGTACACTGCATCTTCACAGCGATTTCAATTTCACTGAGTCTCGGGTGGAGACAGCGTGGCCATCATTACGCCATTCGTGCAGGTCGGAACTTACCCGACAAGGAATTTCGCTACCTTAGGACCGTTATAGTTACGGCCGCCGTTTACCGGGGCTTCGATCAAGAGCTTCGACTTACGTCTAACCCCATCAATTAACCTTCCGGCACCGGGCAGGCGTCACACCGTATACGTCATCTTACGATTTTGCACAGTGCTGTGTTTTTAATAAACAGTTGCAGCCACCTGGTATCTGCGACTCCCGTTAGCTCCATCCGCAAGGGACTTCACCGACAGGAGCGTACCTTCTCCCGAAGTTACGGTACCATTTTGCCTAGTTCCTTCACCCGAGTTCTCTCAAGCGCCTTGGTATTCTCTACCCGACCACCTGTGTCGGTTTGGGGTACGATTCCTTACAATCTGAAGCTTAGAGGCTTTTCCTGGAAGCATGGCATCAATGACTTCACTACCGTAGTAGCTCGACGTCGTGTCTCAGCCTTAGAGAGAGCCGGATTTACCTAACTCTCAAGCCTACGCACTTGAACCTGGACAACCGTCGCCAGGCCCACCTAGCCTTCTCCGTCCCCCCATCGCAATTGTAAGAAGTACGGGAATATTAACCCGTTTCCCATCGACTACGCCTTTCGGCCTCGCCTTAGGGGTCGACTTACCCTGCCCCGATTAACGTTGGACAGGAACCCTTGGTCTTCCGGCGAGGAGGTTTTTCACCCCCTTTATCGTTACTCATGTCAGCATTCGCACTTCTGATACCTCCAGCATGCTTTACAACACACCTTCAACGGCTTACAGAACGCTCCCCTACCCAATACATAAAATGCATTGCCGCAGCTTCGGTTTACAGCTTAGCCCCGTTACATCTTCCGCGCAGGCCGACTCGACTAGTGAGCTATTACGCTTTCTTTAAATGATGGCTGCTTCTAAGCCAACATCCTAGCTGTCTAAGCCTTCCCACATCGTTTCCCACTTAGCTGTAATTTGGGACCTTAGCTGGCGGTCTGGGTTGTTTCCCTCTCCACGACGGACGTTAGCACCCGCCGTGTGTCTCCCGGATAGTACTTACTGGTATTCGGAGTTTGCAAAGGGTTGGTAAGTCGGGATGACCCCCTAGCCTTAACAGTGCTCTACCCCCAGTAGTATTCGTCCGAGGCTCTACCTAAATAGATTTCGGGGAGAACCAGCTATCTCCAGGTTTGATTGGCCTTTCACCCCTAGCCACAAGTCATCCGCTAATTTTTCAACATTAGTCGGTTCGGTCCTCCAGTTGATGTTACTCAACCTTCAACCTGCCCATGGCTAGATCACCTGGTTTCGGGTCTATATCCAGCAACTCGACGCCCAGTTAAGACTCGATTTCTCTACGGCTCCCCTAGATGGTTAACCTTGCTACTGAATATAAGTCGCTGACCCATTATACAAAAGGTACGCAGTCACACCACGAGGGTGCTCCTACTGCTTGTACGTACACGGTTTCAGGTTCTATTTCACTCCCCTCACAGGGGTTCTTTTCGCCTTTCCCTCACGGTACTGGTTCACTATCGGTCAGTCAGTAGTATTTAGCCTTGGAGGATGGTCCCCCCATATTCAGACAGGATATCACGTGTCCCGCCCTACTCGATTTCACCTAAAATGCGCTGTCGGTTACGGGGCTATCACCCTGTATCGCAGAACTTTCCAGAACTTTCACCTGACGCATTAAAGGCTTAAGGGCTAGTCCAATTTCGCTCGCCGCTACTTTCGGAATCTCGGTTGATTTCTTTTCCTCGGGGTACTTAGATGTTTCAGTTCCCCCGGTTCGCCTCATTACCCTATGTATTCAGATAATGATACCTGCTTATGCAGGTGGGTTTCCCCATTCGGAAATCCCAGACTCAAATGACTTTTACTGTCTAATCTGGGCTTATCGCAAGTTAATACGTCCTTCATCGCCTCTGACTGCCAAGGCATCCACCGTGTACGCTTAGTCACTTAACCATACAACCCCAAAGGGTCTTTACGTCAAACAACCAAAGTTGTCTGCCATTATTTAAACATGATGCAGACTCGATTTTGCCGGACTCAAATTTCCAAGAACACTTGAATGTGTGTTGGTACCTAATGAACAAGTCATTAGGATTTGAGAACTTTTATTGAATAACAACGCATCTCAAAGAGATGGGGATTGTTGTTATTCGTCAGCTTTCCAAATTGTTAAAGAGCTAGATTCATAAATGAACCATTTTTAAAGATTCTTTTTCAAGAACACTTAAAGATGGTGGAGCTAAGCAGGATCGAACTGCTGACCTCCTGCGTGCAAGGCAGGCGCTCTCCCAGCTGAGCTATAGCCCCATCAAGGTGTCGATACTGTTGCC
>NZ_ACZN01000001.1 GCF_000176135.1 Vibrio coralliilyticus ATCC BAA-450
GAATCCCAAAAAGTGCGTCGTAGTCCGGATTGGAGTCTGCAACTCGACTCCATGAAGTCGGAATCGCTAGTAATCGTAGATCAGAATGCTACGGTGAATACGTTCCCGGGCCTTGTACACACCGCCCGTCACACCATGGGAGTGGGCTGCAAAAGAAGTGGGTAGTTTAACCTTCGGGGGGACGCTCACCACTTTGTGGTTCATGACTGGGGTGAAGTCGTAACAAGGTAGCGCTAGGGGAACCTGGCGCTGGATCACCTCCTTATACGATGATTATTCACGATGAGTGTCCACACAGATTGATGGTTTATGTAGTTTAAGAGAACGAAGATATCCCAATATCTTCAACTTAGTGTCCCGTTCGTCTAGAGGCCTAGGACACCGCCCTTTCACGGCGGTAACAGGGGTTCGACTCCCCTACGGGATACCATTGGGTCGTTAGCTCAGTTGGTAGAGCAGTTGACTTTTAATCAATTGGTCGCAGGTTCGAATCCTGCACGACCCACCATTTCTTCCTTAGAAATGATCCTCAAGATGGGGCTATAGCTCAGCTGGGAGAGCGCCTGCCTTGCACGCAGGAGGTCAGCAGTTCGATCCTGCTTAGCTCCACCATTCTTGACGTCTTCCACAAGACGAAAAACTCATGTGGGCGATTAGCTCAGTTGGGAGAGCACCTGCCTTACAAGCAGGGGGTCACTGGTTCGAGCCCGGTATCGCCCACCATTTTTAAGTGTTCTTGCAAAAGAATCTTTAAAAATGGTTCATTTATGAATCTAGCTCTTTAACAATTTGGAAAGCTGACGAATAACAACAATCCCCATCTCTATGAGATGCGTTGTTATTCATTGAAAAGTTCTCAAATCCTAAATCTTTTGATTTAGGTACCAACACACATTCAAGTGTTCTTGGCTTTTTGTTTTCACTTTTTATAAAAAAAGTAAAGTAAAAAGATATTTGAGTCCGGCAAAATCGAGTCTGCATCATGTTTAAATAATTGCAGACAACTTTGGTTGTTTAAACAGAAGACCCTTTGGGGTTGTATGGTTAAGTGACTAAGCGTACACGGTGGATGCCTTGGCAGTCAGAGGCGATGAAGGACGTATTAACTTGCGATAAGCCCAGATTAGACAGTAAAAGTCATTTGAGTCTGGGATTTCCGAATGGGGAAACCCACCTGCATAAGCAGGTATCATTATCTGAATACATAGGGTAATGAGGCGAACCGGGGGAACTGAAACATCTAAGTACCCCGAGGAAAAGAAATCAACCGAGATTCCGAAAGTAGCGGCGAGCGAAATTGGATTAGCCCTTAAGCCTTTAATGCGTCAGGTGAAAGTTCTGGAAAGTTCTGCGATACAGGGTGATAGCCCCGTAACCGACAGCGCATTTTAGGTGAAATCGAGTAGGGCGGGACACGTGATATCCTGTCTGAATATGGGGGGACCATCCTCCAAGGCTAAATACTACTGACTGACCGATAGTGAACCAGTACCGTGAGGGAAAGGCGAAAAGAACCCCTGTGAGGGGAGTGAAATAGAACCTGAAACCGTGTACGTACAAGCAGTAGGAGCACCTTCGTGGTGTGACTGCGTACCTTTTGTATAATGGGTCAGCGACTTATATTCAGTAGCAAGGTTAACCATCTAGGGGAGCCGTAGAGAAATCGAGTCTTAACTGGGCGTCGAGTTGCTGGATATAGACCCGAAACCAGGTGATCTAGCCATGAGCAGGTTGAAGGTTGAGTAACATCAACTGGAGGACCGAACCGACTAATGTTGAAAAATTAGCGGATGACTTGTGGCTAGGGGTGAAAGGCCAATCAAACCTGGAGATAGCTGGTTCTCCCCGAAATCTATTTAGGTAGAGCCTCGGACGAATACTACTGGGGGTAGAGCACTGTTAAGGCTAGGGGGTCATCCCGACTTACCAACCCTTTGCAAACTCCGAATACCAGTAAGTACTATCCGGGAGACACACGGCGGGTGCTAACGTCCGTCGTGGAGAGGGAAACAACCCAGACCGCCAGCTAAGGTCCCAAATTACAGCTAAGTGGGAAACGATGTGGGAAGGCTTAGACAGCTAGGATGTTGGCTTAGAAGCAGCCATCATTTAAAGAAAGCGTAATAGCTCACTAGTCGAGTCGGCCTGCGCGGAAGATGTAACGGGGCTAAGCTGTAAACCGAAGCTGCGGCAATGCATTTTATGTATTGGGTAGGGGAGCGTTCTGTAAGCCGTTGAAGGTGTGTTGTAAAGCATGCTGGAGGTATCAGAAGTGCGAATGCTGACATGAGTAACGAT